>NZ_PYMA01000009.1 GCF_003026495.1 Photobacterium sanctipauli | reverse complement strand
CGGCAGATTTACAGTCTGCTCCCTTTGGCCACTCGGGAACCCCTCCACGGGGTTTTGCACGTTGTCTTGGCTATCTAAAGCCAGAAAACCGCCGAAGCAATTTTCAAGAATAATGGTGGAGGGGGACGGATTCGAACCATCGAAGGCGGAGCCGGCAGATTTACAGTCTGCTCCCTTTGGCCACTCGGGAACCCCTCCACAGGGTTCTGGTTGCTAGGAGTAATCTCAACTAACGGAAAGACGTACCTTACATAAGTTAGGAACAGCTTTCAAGAATAATGGTGGAGGGGGACGGATTCGAACCATCGAAGGCGGAGCCGGCAGATTTACAGTCTGCTCCCTTTGGCCACTCGGGAACCCCTCCACAAGTGCGGAGCGGATAATATCAAACCGGAGGACGCTGTAAACCCTTTTCCTTACAAAATAGTTCCGGCTGCTGCTATTTTCATCATATTGTTGATTGTGATGGCATAAACCGCTTTTTTGAGGTTTTTCACAAAAACGTATAACAAGAATATTGCTTAACTTTACATTTCTTTACCCCGTTGACCCTCCGGTTCGTTTATCATCACCGTAGATTTTTATAAGTGGATTGAACAATGAAAAAGGTCCTTGTTGCAGCATTGGTGACAGCTGCTTTATCGGGTGGTGGTTTTTTCTATTTCCAAGGGCAGCCAGTTGCCGCTGAGCAGTCGTCCCAGCGAGGTGGAAATGCTATTCCTGTGGCCACTGGTGAAGTTTCTTCGCATCCGATAACTCAATCACTTTCTTTGGTGGGTAAGTTGGAAGCGCAACGTTCAGTAAACGTGGCAACCCAAGTGGCCGCCAAAGTTGACCGTATTGTCGTTGGCGTAAACAGTAAAGTGGAAAAAGGCGAGTTGCTGGTTCAGCTCGATGATGCCAAAGCACGCGCGGCGTATGAAGAAGCGCAAGCTTACCTCAATGATGAAAAACGTAAGTATACCGAGTTCAAGAGCCTGGTTGGCCGTGGCGCGATCACCCAGACGGAGCTTGATGCACAATTGGCAAGTGTGAGTATCGCGGATGCAAGGTTGAAAGCGGCCAAGGCCGAGCTTGACGACCACGCGATTAATGCCCCGTTTGCCGGCACCGTTGGCTTGGTCGACTTCAGTGAAGGCCACATGCTGACCGTGGGCAGTGAGCTTTTCTCGCTGGATGATCTGTCGACCATGCGCCTCGATATTCAGGTGCCTGAACAATACCTCTCCTTCTTGACCGAGGGCATGACCGTATCGGCAACGAGCCAGGCTTGGCTAAACCATAAGTTTAAGGGAGAGATCCAAGCGATTGATTCACGCGTTCAGGCCGACTCTTTGAACATTCGTGTTCGCGTTCGCTTCGACAATACCGAGGGTAAGCTAAAGCCGGGTATGTTGATGGCGGCCACCATTGGCTTTGAGCCGCAAGAAGCAGCCATTGTTCCGGTGCAGGCGCTGGAGTACTCGGGTACCAAGCGCTTTGTTTACCTTGTTGATGAAGCTGGCAAAGCCCACCGCACTGAAGTACAGCTAGGCACCCGAGTTGAAAACGAAGTGGTCATCGAGTCGGGCGTGGCTGTTGGTGACCGTATTGTTGTTCAGGGCTTGGTAAACATGCGCGATGGTGTGCAGGTTAACGACATGACTGCCAAGGCGCCAAGCAAGAACGGAGATGATGCCTAATGTGGTTATCTGATGTTTCAGTTAAACGCCCGGTAGTCGCGATTGTACTTAGCTTGTTGCTTTGTGTTTTCGGTGCGGTGTCGTTTAGTAAGCTCTCTGTGCGTGAAATGCCGGATGTTGAAAACCCGGTGGTCAGTATCAATACCTCTTATGAAGGGGCCTCGGCGACCATTATGGAAAGCCGGGTGACCACGATACTGGAAGATCAGCTATCGGGTATCAGCGGGATTGACAGTATCACCTCAACCACCCGTAACGGTTCTTCCCGTATTCAGGTTGAATTTGAAATGGGTTGGAACCTGACTGAAGGCGTCAGTGACGTGCGTGATGCGGTTTCCCGTGCCCAGCGTCGTTTGCCTGATGAGGCTGATGATCCGGTGGTCTCGAAAGACAATGGTTCTGGCGAACCTGCTGTTTACGTAAACCTGACGTCGAGCACCATGGACCGTACCCAGTTGACGGACTACGCTGAGCGTGTGCTGATGGATCGCTTTAGCTTGATCAACGGCGTGAGCTCGGTTGACTTAAGCGGTGCCCTGTATCGCGTAATGTACGTTAAGTTGCAGCCGGATCAAATGGCCGGCCGTGGCGTAACTACCAAAGATATCGTCGATGCGCTCAACGATGAAAACGTGGAGCTGCCGGGTGGCGAGGTGCGTAACGATGCCATCACCATGTCGGTGCGTACTGCCCGACTATACCGTGATGCCTCAGATTTCGATTATTTGGTTGTGCGTACGGCTGAAGACGGTTCGCCAATATATCTAAAAGACGTTGCCGAGGTTGCCATTGGCGCCCAAAACGAAAATGCGACGTTCAAAAACAACGGGGTTGCCAACCTAAGTTTGGGCATGGTGACCATGACCGATGCTAACCCGCTGAATGTGGCCGAAGCCGTGCATGCCGAAGTGGATCGTATGCAGCGCTTCTTGCCGGAAGGGACATCGTTGTTTGTCGACTATGACTCAACCATCTTTATCGACCGCTCAATCAGCGAAGTATATAGCACCATCTTTATTACCGGCTTGCTGGTGGTGCTGGTGTTGTACATCTTCATCGGTCAGGCGAGAGCGACCTTGATCCCCGCGATCACGGTGCCGGTTTCCTTGATCTCTGCCTTTATGGTGGCTTACTTCCTGGGCTTTTCTATCAACCTACTCACCCTGATGGCGTTGATTCTGGCTATCGGTCTGGTGGTGGATGATGCCATTGTGGTGGTCGAAAATATCTACCACCACATTGAGCGCGGCGAGCCGCCTTTGCTGGCTGCCTATAAAGGTGCCCGTGAGGTAGGTTTCGCGGTAGTTGCAACCACTGTGGTACTGGTGATGGTGTTCCTGCCTATCTCCTTCATGGATGGGATGGTTGGCCCGCTATTTACTGAGTTCGCGGTATTACTGGCTGTTGCGGTGATTTTCTCTTCATTGGTCGCCCTGACCCTGAGTCCGGTTTTGGGTAGTAAGTTGCTTAAAGGCACGACCAAGAAGAACAAGGTGAACCTAGCGGTTGATCGCTTCTTTACCAAGTTGGAGCATGGTTACCGTAAGTTGGTGTCTGTTGCGGTGCGATACCGCTACGTTGCACCGGTTGTGGTTATCGCCTTTATTGGCCTGAGTGCGGTATTGATGAAATCCGTGCCGTCGCAACTGGCGCCGCAGGAAGACCGTGGTGTTATCTTTGCCTTTGTTAAAGGTGCCGAGGGCACCAGTTACAACCGTATGGTGGGTAATATCGAGGAAGTGGAAAGCCGTTTGCTGCCAATGGTGGGCGAGGGCGTACTGAAGTCGATTTCTATCCAGACACCGGCATTCGGTGGTCGCGCGGGGGATCAGACAGGCTTTGTGATCATGCAGTTGGAAAACTGGGAAGATCGCGATGTGTCGGCAACCGAAGCGTTGGGCATTGTGCGCAAGGCCCTGCAAGGTATTCCTGATATTCGCGTATGGCCGTTTATGCCAGGCTTCCGTGGCGGTTCGTCTGAGCCTATCCAGTTTTTGTTGAACGGTGCCGATTACGATGAACTGTTCCAGTGGGCAACCGAGCTGAAGGAGCTGGCTGAACAAAGCCCGATGATGGAAGGTGTCGACTTGGATTATGCTGAAACCACGCCTGAGCTGGTGGTGAGCGTAAACCGACAGCGTGCGGCAGAATTGGGTATTCCGGTGGCAGATATCGCGGAGACACTGGAGATCATGTTGGGTGGCCGCAGCGAAACAACGTTCGTTGACCGCGGTGAGGAATATGACGTTTACTTGCGTGGTGACGAAAACAGCTTCAACAACGCAACCGACCTTAGCCAGATCTATGTTCGTACCCGTACGGGTGAGCTGATCACCCTAGAATCGGTGGCAGACGTTGAAGAAGTGGCATCGGCCCAGCGCTTGAGCCATAACCAGAAGCAGAAATCCATTACCCTGAAAGCGAACCTTGTTCCAGGCTATACCCTGGGTCAGGCACTCGACTTCCTTGATGAGAAGGCGATTGAAATGCTGCCGAGCGATATTGTGATTGACTACGCGGGTGAGTCGAAAGATTTCCGCGAGAACCAAAGCAGCATCTTGTTGGTGTTCGGCTTGGCATTGCTGGTTGCTTACCTGGTACTGGCAGCCCAGTTTGAAAGCTTTATTAACCCGATGGTTGTGATGCTGACCGTACCGATGGGGATCTTTGGTGGCTTGGCCGGATTGCTGCTGATGAGCCAGAGCCTCAACATCTATAGCCAAATCGGTATGATCATGTTGATTGGTATGGTTACCAAGAACGGTATCTTGATTGTTGAGTTCGCCAACCAGCTGCGCGACAAAGGCGTTGAGTTTGAGAAGGCCATTATTGATGCCTCTGAGCGTCGCTTGCGTCCAATCTTGATGACGGCGTTCACGACCTTGTTTGGTGCGGTCCCGCTGATCATCTCGACCGGTGCGGGTGCGGAAAGCCGAGTTGCCGTAGGTACCGTGGTGTTCTTCGGTATGGCCTTCGCGACCTTCGTTACCTTGTTGGTGATCCCGGCAATGTACCGATTGGTATCAGGTAATACCAAGTCTCCGGGCCATGTTGCCGACCAACTGGAAAAAGCGTTGCAGCATGATTACGTGGGTAGGCCAACCCATGGCGATATTCCGGCGACGGAAACGAAATAGCCATTGCGGCGAATACATGATGAAGTGCCACCTTAGGGTGGCATTTTCTTTTTTCGCTTTCCCTCTTTTCACTGGTGTTGGTAGAATTAAGGCAATGACGGCCAAATCCTATTTGGTATACCACCTTGATCGCGTTGTGAAACGCATAGTGTAGAAGAACATCATGTCTCAAAATCAGCCTCAGCATGCTGCTGGCAATGGCGAACAAGCCAAAGCAGTACGATTAAACAAATATATTAGTGATACAGGCTATTGCTCACGCCGTGAGGCGGACAAGCTTATTGATCAAGGACGAGTCACCATTAACGGCGAGCAGCCGGAAATGGGCGTGAAAGTACAACCGGGCGATGAAGTGTTGGTGGATGACCGTCCGCTGCGCGCCAAAGAAAAGCCAATCTATATTGCCCTGAATAAGCCGACCGGTATTACCTGTACCACCGAGCGCCACATTAAAGACAATATTATTGACTTCATTGGCCACCGTAAGCGTATCTTCCCGATCGGTCGTCTTGATAAGCCTTCGGACGGTTTGATCTTCCTGACTAACGATGGCGACATTGTTAATAAGATCCTGCGTGCGGGTAACTCCCACGAAAAAGAATACGTGGTACGTGTCGATAAGCCGATCACCCAAGCTTTCTTAGACAAGATGGCATCGGGGGTCGAGATCCTAGATACCGTGACCTTGCCATGTAAAGTGACCAAGGAAACCACTTACTCTTTCCGTATCGTGCTAACCCAGGGTTTGAACCGCCAGATCCGCCGTATGTGTGAAGCATTAGGCTATGATGTATTCAAGCTGCGCCGAGTGCGTATCATGAACATCAGCATTGACGGCTTGCCAAATGGCAAGTGGCGTTACCTGACCGAGGCTGAGATTGCTGAAATCCATAGCTTGATCGCTGATTCAAGCAAGACCGAGGAAGCATCACGAGTGGGTGGCGAAGGTCAGGCTATCAAGAAAGCGACGGATGCCAAACTTTATGACAGCCGCCAGCAAGATAGCCGTGAAGACAGCGATGGCAAGATTAAGTACAAAACCTATAAGGGCAAAGGCGAGTTTAACCGCAAGCGCCGATCTGGTGAGCGCGATGGTAGCCGCCGCCAAGATGAACGCCGCAGCCCGCGTCCAGGCCGTGGTACTCAGCCTGGCCACCGCAGAACCCAGCGTGACGACGATGCGCCAAAAGGCCGTACTTCGGGCTCTAGCGGCATTAAAAAGTGGAAGTCTAAAAAAGATTCGTAACCCCTCGGTTTACCGCGGGATGAATTGAGAAAAATGGAAGCTGCGGCTTCCATTTTTTATGCTTGCATTCAGGGCAATGAATTTGCACTATGTACTCATTAACGAAAACACTTAACATCGGGCTATAGCAGCTGGATGGCACGCTTGGTTTAGAGTGATACCTTGGGGTGATCTGGGTGAGCGGCAGTAAATAGACAGAGGAAGTAATGGCAGGCAATACAATTGGACAACTATTTCGTGTAACCACTTTCGGTGAAAGTCATGGTTTGGCACTAGGGTGTATTATTGACGGTTGTCCTCCGGGGCTGGAGCTAACTGAAGCGGATATGCAGCATGATCTTGATCGCCGCCGTCCGGGTACATCCAAGTACACAACGCAGCGTCGTGAACCTGACGAAGTGAAAATTTTGTCTGGTGTGTTTGAAGGCCAGACAACGGGTACCTCGATTGGTCTATTGATCGAAAATACCGATCAGCGCTCGAAAGATTACTCAAACATTAAAGATCTGTTCCGCCCGGGGCATGCCGATTACACCTACCACCAGAAGTACGGTACGCGTGACTACCGTGGTGGTGGCCGTTCGTCTGCGCGTGAAACCGCAATGCGTGTGGCAGCTGGCGCGGTGGCGAAGAAGTACCTTAAGCAAGTGCATGGTATTGAAGTGCGTGCCTACCTGTCGCAAATGGGTGATGTGAAAATTGATAAGGTCGACTGGGATCAGGTTGAGCAAAATGCATTCTTCTGCCCGGACGTCGATAAGGTTGACGCTTTTGATGAGCTGATCCGTAAGCTGAAAAAAGAAGGCGACTCCATTGGTGCCAAGCTGACGGTTGTGGCGAACAATGTGCCTGTTGGCCTTGGCGAGCCTGTATTCGACCGCTTGGATGCAGACGTTGCCCATTCGTTAATGAGCATTAATGCGGTGAAAGGCGTTGAAATCGGTGACGGCTTCGATGTGGTTGAGCAGCGCGGCAGCGAGCACCGTGATGAGCTGACGGTTGATGGCTTTAAGTCCAATCATGCTGGCGGGATCCTAGGCGGTATTTCGTCGGGCCAGGATATTGTCGCCCATATTGCCCTGAAACCAACGTCAAGTATTACTGTGCCGGGTGAGACCATTACCCGTCAAGGCGAGAGTGCCGAAGTGATCACCAAAGGTCGTCATGATCCATGTGTGGGCATCCGTGCGGTGCCAATTGCCGAAGCGATGCTGGCTATTACCTTGATGGATCACCTGTTGCGCCACCGTGGCCAGAATGCCGACGTGGTGACTGAAACACCTAAAATCTAGCACCTAAAATCTAGCACCTAAAATCTAGCACTTAGAATCTAGCACCTCAAAGTTAGTACCTAGAATTTAGGCCATGTCCTTCTAGGCAATACAGAAAAAAGAAAGCGAGAGCCCAAAGTGCTCTCGCTTTTTCGTTAGTTCCAGTTCCGTTCCGTTAACAAACCAGCATTGGACGCCAAGCCGTAGAGACAGGACTCATGCTGATTGGCATAACTTCTTTTTACGCTTTAGGCTCCAGCTTTTCTTCCGCTTGTTCGACTTCATCGAAGCGGAACACCGGTAGGCTCCAGCCAAACTGCACCGCCGCGACGCGGATAGAAAAGCCAACCACCAAGGTGCTGACGGTGGCAATTAGCTCAGGCACGGCAAAGTGCATCAGCGCGTAGTACATACCGCCAGCCATGAATGCCACTGATGCATACAGCTCTTTGTGCAGTACCAGTGGTGGGCGACGACAGATCATATCGCGCAGCAGGCCGCCAAAAACGCCGGTAACAACCGCTGCCACAATGCAGATCAGCGGTGAAAGCCCCATGTCCATTGCCACGCGGCAACCAATGACGCTGAATACAATTAATCCAAGCGAGTCGAGCAGCACGAAAACTTTGTGAAAACGGACGACTTGCGGGGCAATCCAGGTTGTCAGTATGCCTGCAAAGCAGGTGATGGCCAGGTACTGGGGATTTGCCACCCAACCCAGCGGGTAGTGGCCCAGCAAGACATCACGCACCGTGCCGCCACCAATGGCTGTTGCGCTGGCAACCAGCATTACCCCAAACCAATCCATATGGTGTTTACCCGCAGCCAGTGCGCCTGTCATCGCTTCGGCTGTAATACCAATAATATAAAGTGTTGTTAATAGCATTAGCTTGCCACATGAATAAGAGTGAATATCAATAGGCAGTGATTCTATTCAGCTGATAAATCAACGTCTAATGAAATATTTACAGCTATAGATTAATTAAATTCATGTATGAGGGTTTTAAAAGTGTGATTTTGTACGGTTTTTGGTGTGGTTGATGGCGGGGGGAGATAAAGAAAAGGAGTGCCGAAGCACTCCTTTGACAGGGGGAGACGTTGTGGCTTAGAAGCGGTAGTTAGCCTGAATACCAGCTAGCCAAACATTGCCAGTAGTTTCGCCTTCGAAGCTGATCAAGTCTACTTCATCAGTACCAAGGCTTTCTTCCATCGAAGCGTCTTTTGCGAAGATGTAAGTGAAGCCAGCATCAAAGCTGAGGTTTTCAGACCACTGGTAACCGGCACCCAAGCTTAGCCATAGGCGATCGGTTTCCGGGATAGTCTGGGTACGGTGTTCATCGTTAACTGCAGAAGTGTCGTAGGCAACACCGGTACGCAGTGCTAGTTTATTGCTGTACTGGTAGGTTGCACCCAGTGCGATACGGTAGTTGTCTTCCCAGTTTTCTTCTTTGATGAGATCTGGCTGTGAGCCTAGCGACGGAATGCTTGCTTCAAGCTTGTCGAAGCTGCTCCAGTCCGTCCAGTTGAAGCTTGCGTGCATGGCAAACTTGTCGGTTAGCTGGTGGAAACTGGCAAGCTCAGCTGTTGCTGGCAGGGTTAGCGCCATGCTGCCAGGTAGTTTTTGGCCAGTAGCAACACCTTGCATACCGGTGTAAGCAATGCCTGATGCTTCACCTTTTAGTTTTAGGTCGACTGCAGAACGGTAGTTGGCACCGATACGGTGGTTCTCATTGATCTGCCATGCTGCACCCAGTTGCCAACCCCAAGCGTTGTCGTCACCTTCCATGTATTTCAGGTCTTGGCCTTTAAGCAGGTCAACCGCCGGGTCAATAGGGGGAAGGTTTGTTGGGATTGAGGCGCCAAAGTGGCCTTCGCCCATAACGTAACGTACACCAGCTCCAATGCTGAATTGGTCGTTAATCTTGTATGCCACATTAGGGTTGATTTCAACCGACATGATGTTGGCTTGGTTACCAAATACAGTACCCAAGAAATCACCACCAAGCTCGGTTTCCATGCCGTAGTTAGTTGCTAGTGCAAGGCCTACAGCCCATTGCTCATTGATACGATGAGAAAGGTAGAAGTTAGGGATCACTGCTGAGTGGGCGATATCATTGGCTTGCGTTGGGATAGAGCCTTCCACGAGGTCGCTACCAAGGTTACCTTTCACATCAATGTTTGGATCAACATAAATGGCACCTAGCGAGATTTGTGTACCCTCAAGGTATGTCATCATGGCTGGGTTACGGAATTGGGCGCTGGCGTTATCTGCCATTGCGGCTTCACCGGCGAAGGCGCGGCCTAGGCCAGTTGCAGAGTATTCTGCTAGTTGGAAGCCGGCTGCCATGGTACTGGCACTCATACCAAGTGTTAACGCTGCTGTTAAAGCTAATGTGATTTTATTATGTTTCATCAGTCTAATATGTTCGCTGAAATTGAATACTGCGAATCATACGCTTTAGAGTAAAAGCTTTAACTTGATATTAAGTTAAGTTGTACTTTTGAAGTTATAATCTGACTTTGTTTTATTTTTTAGTTTTATATCTGGTATATATAAAGCAAATTAATCTGGTCGGATCTGTTTTTAGCGTACATATGTACTGATATCGGCAGGTTTCAGCGACGGTGTGTGCGCTGAATTTGAGAGAATAAAATTTCAGTTGGTGAATAAAATCTATAAAAAATAATCAATTAGATCAGAAAACAAAAAGGGAGCCTAAGGCTCCCTTTAAAAATACTAGCTTAGCTCGTTCGCTGAATTAGAACGAACGGCTGTACTGGATACCGTATAGCCATGCATCAGCACGAGTTGTCGCAGAGATTATACCTTCTTCTACTTCAATATCTTCACCCACTAGGTAAGTCACACCGACATCGATGTTAGACTTGCTGTCTAGGTGGTAAGTGAAACCGCCCGAGAACCACTGACGGTCTGAGTCTGGTACTGAAATTGACGTAACTTTATCTTGTGCGCTGGTGTCATACATGTAACCCGCACGTAGCGTCCAGTCGTTGTTTAGGTAGTAAGTACCACCCAATGCGTAGTGCCAACCGTCTTGCCACTCGTAGTTGTTCAGTACATCACCACCAGTCGTTTCTAGGTTTGCAAATGAACTCCAGCCGATCCACTGCACACTATAGTGAACTGCAAACTGCTGGTGTACGCGGTGGTAACCAGAGAACTCAGCCATGTCAGGCAGGGCGATTTTCAGTTTGTCGCCACTGATATTCGGGTTGCCAGTGGTTGATTGTGAATAGTACATATCGCCATCAACTTCTAGCTCTGGGCTGTAGCGGTAAGATAGGCCAAAGCGGTGGTTTTCGTTTAGCTCGTATACAGTACCCACATTGAAACCAAAGCCAACACCGTCTGCATCTACGTTTAGAAGATCTGGGTTACTTGGATCATTGCCAGCGTTTAAGCCACGGCCACGCTGGAGCTTACCGCTACCATAGATGATATCTAGACCAGCACCCACACTCCACTGCTGGTTGATACGGTATGAGCCACTTAGACCGAAGTTAACACTTTTAACATCAGTAAGGCCACCGTATACGTCAGGTGTTAGACCACCAACGCCTGGAATAAAATCAGGAAGGGCTTGATCTTGTCCATAGCCACTATCAAATTCGGTTTTAGTACCAAAGTTTGAGTAGATCGAAGCACCTACTGTGAATTTATCGTTAATTGGGTGGATATAGTAGATGTTTGGCACGTAGCTCACACCACCCACAGATGCGTCATCAACATCATTAACAAATGGACCAGCGCCAAACTCTGTGTTTTTCACATTGATGTCAGTATCAACAGCATTGATACCCAGAGAAAGTGCCGGACGGTCAAATAGCGACATTGCAGCTGGGTTACGAGCCATTGCTGATGCGTTATCAGCAATAACTGCATCACCGGCAAACGCACGGCCAAGGCCAGTCGCTGATTGTGCATTAAGTTGGAAACCCGCAGCTACTGCTTGCTGCGACGCCATGGTGACTGCGAACGCAATCACAGATTTTGTAAACAGACGCTTCTTGTTCATATTTATTGTTATTCCTAATTATTTACCGCTTTTATATCTGCTATTTCCTGCAGAGCGCGCAAGATTGTATGGGGCGTTACTGTTCTAACAAATCAGACCAGTAGAGCCCCTTTTGATTGTTACTACTTGGTTAACAATCTCGTAGGCAGTCTATCGAATTTGGTAAGTAATTTGAGGGATCTATTTCTAAATATGCAACAGGGGTAACATTTTATTTTGTAGGATTCTTTTGCAGAATAATAAACCCCGCAATCATAACTTTTGTTTATGGTTGCGGGGTTTTGGGGTTGGTATTATGTATAAATGTTAAATTTCCCAGTTAAGGTCGGCTTCGAGGCTTTTGGCGATAGGGGTGACATCTTGACCATTTTCGCCAACCACAATCAAACTGGCATCCTTAATTGGCATCACCACACCTTGCATACTATCGTCACCAAAAGGTGTCATTTGTGGCGAATTTTCAGGAACAATAAAGACCGTGACTTTACCTTGGTCTGTACCCATCACCATGTGAAGGGCGTTTTTATTGCCAAACCCACAGTGGTTAATGTAATACACATGCCCAGGTAGCCCAGTAAGTTTTGGCCCGAAAGGTGTTAACTTGGCGTTAACTTGTCTCAGTGATACCGATTCATTGATCCCTTCAATAAAAGGCGCTTCGTGGTAAATGTGCTCCAATGCCGTTTGGGCTAATTCAGCCTGATAATCGGTATGCTGTGTAGTGCCAACAATGTTATTAAATTGACCAGTGAACACCCCAAAGGCGAAGGCAACGGATGCAGCCAGCGCAAGGTGCACTCGCGTTTTGTTCGGCTTTTTGGCGGTCTGCCCAGACTGGTGGAACAAGATCCGATCAGCGAGATCATCGGGCACATCAACTTTCAGTGCTTGCTCCAGCTTACTATCGAGTTGCAGCAACTCATCACTGAGCTTGCGATTGGTAACAGAAGCGTTACGCGCAGCAATCATCTCTTGGCTGTTATCATTGGGATCGGCCAAGAGGCGACGGCGAAATTCTAAATCATCCATTCTGGTGCCCCCTCCGCTCGGATTGTTTCTCTATTTGCTCTTTTAACTGGTTTCTGGCGCGGAATAAGCGTGTCATTACCGTATTTCGGTTCAGGTCGAGGATCTCGGCGATTTCATCACCGCTAAACCCGGCCATCACCTGTAGTACTAATGGCTCACGGTATTCAGGTTCAAGTTGCATGATCTGCTTGCGTAACATTTGCTGCTCGACATCCATATCGGCCCCTTGGTGCTGGGTGTCTGCGATGGCATAGTCATCAATATCGACCAGATCAAGCTGCTTTCGTTCAAAACGCCGTGCATTTTCCCTGCGCAATATAGTAATAAGCCATGATTTGGCTGCTTTGTCATCCTGAAGGCTATCGAGCGAACGCCATGCACGCAAACAGGTTTCCTGTACCAGGTCTTCCGCAATATGGGGATCATGGCACAACCAGTAAGCGTAACGGTAGAGGTCCCGATGCCAAGCCCGAACAAGGGCTTCATATCGTCTTTGCTTATTCATATTTACAGAGACCGAGGCATCCGGCTTTTTCTTTCGAAAAAATTGCTTAATCATAAATTTGCCTATCAATTGAGAGAACAATGCCTGTTTGTTGGCGTTTTTATGCAATGTTCTGACGATTCATCCAATAATCAGCACTAAAATTGATCTGGTTCAAATTGTGTCTTGGTGAGAAAGTTATAGTAGTCCCCGTCATCTGATACTAAGTGTTGGTTGAGGTTCCGAGGATTAGGAACATTAACCTAGGCTTATTATCTGTTGAGCAAGATGACAACTTCCTTTTGAAGGCTGACTTTACTTTCTCCTATCAGGCTTGCCTGATTTGCAATTGGCTTTATGTTAATTGACTTATACTCTTACATGGATTGCTTTCCGTGTAGATTACAACCATACCTTTAGGTATGGTTTTTTTTTATCTTAGCACTCCCATTCGACTTTTTTCTTTCCTGATCAAAATTTTATCTAAATTGCTTGTTGAACCAAGCTGATAGCTGCCCTGTTGCCCCCAAGCGGTATCGCCCTTTCTATTCTTTATACGTATCACGCCTCTCAAATTTTAAACAATTGTTTGATATTGATAACAACTGCATTACAATTGTTGTGGTCAGACCTCTAATGCACATCAGGGAAGTGCTTGCTAGACGGCATCAATTGCCCTTGTGCCCGACAAACAATAATTAAGGAGTTGCGATGTCACGTCTCCAGAATCTCACTACACGTCAAGGTGAGCGCATCGCCGTTGTAAGTGGATTACGTACCCCGTTTGCCCGTCAAGCAACAGCGTTTGATGGCGTACCCGCCCTAGATATGGGGAAAATGGTGGTTAATCAAATGCTTCAGCAGGTTGATATTGACCCTGCATTGATTGATCAAGTGGTGTTTGGCCAAGTGGTACAAATGCCTGAAGCGCCGAATATTGCCCGTGAAATTGTATTGGGTACCGGCATGGATATCGGTACCGATGCATACAGTGTGACCCGTGCCTGTGCCACCAGTTTCCAGGCGGCAGCCAATGTGGCCGAGAGTATCATTTCCGGTACGGTGGATATTGGTATCGCCGGCGGGGCAGACTCTTCATCGGTGCTGCCGATTGGGGTTTCAAAGCGATTGGCGGCGACTTTGCTCGCATTGAGCAAAGCCAAAACCATGAGTAAGCGTTTAAAACTGATCAGTAAGCTAGGCGTGAAAGATTTGATGCCTGTGCCGCCAGCGGTGGCAGAGTACTCGACAGGTCTGAGCATGGGACAAACTGCCGAGCAGATGGCCAAATCCCATGGTATTACCCGCGAAGAGCAAGATGCATTGGCACACCGTTCCCACACCCTTGCCGCGCAAGCTTGGCGTGATGGCTTGATCCAAGATGAAGTGATCACGGCCTTCCCCGAGCCCTACCGCCAGTGGATCGATAAAGATAACAATATCCGTGAAGATTCCAGCTTGGCATCGTATGCCAAGTTGCGCCCAGCCTTTGACCGCAAGTTTGGCTCGGTAACGGCGGCGAATGCCACCCCGCTCACCGATGGTGCTGCTGCAATCATGCTGATGCGCGAAGGGCGGGCGAAAGAGCTTGGCCTCAAGCCGCTGGGTTACATTCGCTCTTATGCCTTCTCGGCGATTGGCGTCGAGCACGACATGTTGATGGGGCCGTCTTATGCCACTCCAATCGCTCTTGATCGTGCCGGGCTGAAATTATCCGATTTAACCTTGATTGATATGCATGAAGCATTTGCCGCACAAGCCTTGTCGAACGTGAAGATGTTCGGTTCCAAGCAGTTCGCCCAAGAGAAGCTAGGGCGCAGCGAGGCGATTGGTGAAATCGATATGGACAAATTTAATGTGCTTGGTGGCTCGATTGCTTACGGTCACCCATTTGCCGCAACTGGCGCAAGGATGATCACCCAAACCCTGAGAGAGCTTCAGCGACGCGGTGGTGGCTTGGCGTTGAATACGGCCTGTGCCGCTGGTGGTTTAGGTGCAGCAATGATCTTGGAGGCTGAATAATGACCCAACAACAATCTGCATTTTCGCTCTCATACGCCGACAATGGTATTGCCTGGCTCAAGATCGATGTGCCTGACGAGAAGATGAACACTCTCCAATCGGTATTTGCTGAGCAGGTCAGCGCCGTATTGGAAGAGCTAAAAGCGAAATCCGACATCAAAGGCATGGTGGTACATTCCGGTAAGCCGGATAATTTCATTGCCGGTGCGGATATTCGCATGTTGGCAGCCTGTAACACCGCAGAAGAAGCGTGTGATTTGGCCACGCAAGGTCAGCAATTATTTGCTGAGCTAGAGAACCTGCCTTTCCACGTGGTTGCCGCTATCCATGGCCCATGTTTGGGCGGCGGTATGGAGTTGGCACTGGCTTGTCATAGCCGAGTTTGTTCGGATGATGACAAAACCCGTCTTGGTTTGCCGGAAGTCCAGCTAGGTTTGTTGCCTGGCTCGGGTGGTACCCAGCGTCTACCTCGTCTGATCGGCGTTGCCAATGCATTGGACATGATCCTGACGGGTAAGCAGCTGCGAGCCAAGAAAGCCAAGAAATTGGGTGTGGTTGATGAGTCAGTACCACTGAGCATTTTGCTCGATGTTGCCGAGCAGCTGGCGCTCAAGCCTAAGCCAAAACGCCGCCTGTCACTGCAAGATAGGGCGATGGGGGGCAACGCCCTAGGCCGCTCTTTGGTCTTTGATCAGGCCGCCAGCAAGACCCGCGAGAAAACCCGTGGCAATTACCCGGCAACCGAAGCCATCTTGGAAGTGATCAAGTACGGTTTGCAGGAGGGGATGACCAAGGGGTTGGCGCGTGAAGCCAAGCTATTCGGTGATTTGGTTATGTCGCCGGAGTCTGCCGCATTGCGCAGCATTTTCTTTGCAACTACAGCAATGAAAAAAGAAAATGGCGCCGATACCGAGCCTAGGAAGATCAGCCAAGTAGGTGTGCTGGGCGGCGGTTTGATGGGCGGCGGTATTAGCCATGTCACAGCGACCAAGGGCTACCCGGTCAGAATTAAAGACATTGCCAACGACGGTATTCTCAATGCAATGTCCTACAACTATAAGTTGTTGGATAAAAAGCGTAAGCGCCGGATCATCAGCAAGGCACAGCTGCAAAAGCAGATGATGTCGATTGTTGGCGGTACTGACTATACCGGTTTCGATCGCTTGGATGTGGTGATTGAAGCGGTGTTTGAAGATCTCAAGCTGAAGCACCAGATGGTGAAAGAGGTAGAGGAGCACGGCAACCCTGACACTATTTTTGCCACCAATACCTCTTCGTTACCGATCCATCAAATAGCCGAATCGGCACAGCGTCCAGAAAATGTGGTGGGTTTGCACTACTTCAGCCCGGTTGAAAAAATGCCATTGGTTGAAGTTATCCCGCACCAAGGTACCTCTGATGAGACGGTTGCCACCGTGGTTGCCCTAGCCAAGAAACAGGGTAAGACACCGATTGTGGTGGGTGACAGCGCCGGTTTCTATGTCAACCGTATCCTGGCGCCATATATGAATGAAGCGGCCAATGTATTGCTAAGCGGCGAGCCGATTGAGCACCTTGATAATGCTCTGCTTGATTTTGGCTTCCCGGTTGGGCCTATCACCTTGCTTGATGAAGTCGGCGTCGATATCGGTGCCAAGATCATGCCTATCTTGGTGGCGGAACTTGGCGAGCGTTTCCAGGGGCCGGATGTGTTCGACACCTTGCTCAGCGATGGTCGTAAGGGCCGCAAGAGTGGCAAGGGCTTCTACTTGTATAACAGCAAGAAAAAAGCCGTTGATAAGTCGGTCTATAAACTGCTGAACCTGAAACCTGAGCGCAAAGAAGAAGGTTCGGCACTGGCAATGCGTTGTACGTTGATGATGCTAAACGAAGCGGCACGTTGTTTGGATGAAGGCGTGGTGCGCTCGGCAAGGGATGGCGATATCGGTGCGATCTTCGGTATCGGTTTCCCGCCATTCCTTGGCGGCCCGTTCCGTTATATGGACCAGCTGGGCGTAGCCAAAGTGGTTGAACTGCTCAATAGCCATGCCGATAAATACGGCGAGCGTTTCAAACCATGCGAGAAGCTGGTTGCGATGGCGAATGAGGGCCAGTCTTTCTACTCTGAGAGCTAATTACTAAGAGAAATCGTTAAGATGACAAAGCCTGCTTGATATATACAAGCAGGCTTTTTTTCGTTTCCTTTACCAGCAGTGAAGGGCTTGATGACATTTTAGGGGGAAGGGCAACAGGCCCTAGTAAGCGCCTTTTTGGAATTCATCAATTGAACCGATAGGCTCGCCAATAATCAGAGGCTCAAGGTTGCTGTGTGCTTGGCCTTGGGCATGCATGACAATACGGTTAGAGGTGCGCGGCTTAATAATGTCGACAATAAAGCGCACCATGTCGACCCGATCCAACCCGGACAAGGCTTCGATGACTTTTTGGCGCTGGTTGAACTCGGCATCCTTGTTGCCGATGCTCACCCAGAAGCGCTGGGCGCGCGCGCGCAGGTTGGTGTCCGGCTCGGAAATCTGGGCGATAAGCCCCTGCTTACTCGCCTGCCACTGAGCTTCGTTAAGCTCTAGCAGAACAAGGGCAAAGGCATTGGTGAACTCGTCTATCGCTTCGAGTAGCTGGGTAGGGCCCGCGACCGGTGACTGGATATACAAGATTAACCCCGGGTGGCGGTTCAGTGGCAGGTTTGCCGTTCCGACCATATAGCCCAACTGCTGGCGGGTGCGCAGCTCGTGGAAGAACGTAGTCGACATCAAATGGTTGGCAAGGGTGTATATCGCAATCTTACGCGGGGTGGTTTCCCGCGATTGGTAATACATCAAGATAGCCGAATCGGCGTGCTGGCATTGGATCTCGTGGGTGAGCGTCCCCGATTGCTTCAGGCGAACCAATGGTCGTTGCGACTCCCCGTAAAGTTGGTCGGTTACTCGGAAAGCATCTTTTAAGGTCTCAGCGATCGCGAGCGCATCTTCCTTGCGCCAGTTGCCGTAAATAAAGGTATCAATATGCAGCTCGGCAAAAATCGCCTCGACAAACGCCGGTAGTTCATCCACTTCGATAGATTCCAGGGCTTCAATCAGTACTGGATAGGGGGGGTTGTTTGGCTGCAATACACCCGTTAATTGGTTAAACAGCTGCGAGATCGGCTTGTCTTGCGCGGCATTGCGCCAGTTGCGCAGCATCTGTGCCTTGATGTTATTGAAGCGATCTTGATTAAAGGTACGGTTGGCGAAATGCTCGAGTAACAATTTCAGCAACAGCGGCTGTTTCTCGCTAAAGCCGGATAGCTGCAGGGTGACGCCGCCTTGGTGGGCATACAGGTTGTATGACATCCCGGCGATCTCGGCCGGGTAGGCCGCTTCGTTGGTGGCTTCCAATAGCATCTCAACGCATAGGCGGGTTTTGACGATATTACGCGGCGAGCTGACAGCGTGCGGGCTGTCTATGGCCACGTACATGATCCCCTTCGGTACCCTAAATTCATGCTCTTGCTTGAACCATAAACGAAACCCCGGTAAGTCTTGGATCAACTGTGGCGGTAGCTCGGCCCCTTCACTCAATGGGTGTGGGTCCAGGTGTTCGCACAAATACGGGTTTGGTTCTGGCAGGGCAAGCTCACTGGAAATGGCAGGATCACGCCAGCGGGCAATTTGCTCGGCTGAAAAATCCGCTACACGATAAGGGGTGTTATACCACTGGGCGGTACGGTCATACTCTTGGCCTTGGGCGACCAACACCAGACGCATGTTATCCGGTGACAGCTGGGCCAGGAACTGTTCAATCAAGGCTTCATCGTAGCCAGCCATCATATAGTCGCCATAAACGATATCGTCTGGCGCATAATGCATCAAGTTCATCACCAAGTAGCTGGCGGTATCAAGCGGCCGGCTTTTTTCCTGATAGCGGAATGCCATTTCCAGTACCGATTTCTTCTCCTGGTAGCGCCATTCGTTGAGCCCTTGTTGCTTGATCAGGGCGATGTACTGGAACACGATTTCAACGATGTCGTCGATATGTGCCAAGCCTTTCGGTGTTAGGCTCAGGCCGATGGTAAATTCCCGGAAGTTACTGCCGTTAACGCCGCCGCCGGCAGCAAGGGTGTTGATATAGCCTTCTTTTTTAAGCAGAGACATCAGGCTACCGCTGCCTTCGTTGCCGAGCAGGTGGGCAATGTAGGATAGCGGCTTCTCGCGGTAGTACTGCTCGACCGATGGCAGGGTGAACGACAGGGTGAGCTTGCGCACTTCCTTGATCGGATCGATAGTGATGAACTTGGCTTTTTCGTTATCGGTCACCAGTGGTACTGGGATAGTGGGCTTAGCCATGCCCGAATTGGGGATGTGCTGGAAGAAGGTGGTGGCGTAGGCTTCCAGCTCGTCCAGTGATTGTGGGCCAAGCAGTACCAATGCCATTAAATTGGCCGAGTAGTGGGTTTGGTAGAACTCAATCAGCTCATCGCGCACCGACTTGTCGTGGCGGTCTTCCAATGTGGTGAGATCACCGACCGAGAACTTGGAGAACGGGTGGTGTTGGTTAACCGTTTCCTTGTGAACCTGATAAAGGCGGCGAACGTCATCTTTGATTTTCAGCTTGTATTCCGAATCTACCGCGTTGCGCTCTTTGTCGACGGCTTCCTCGTTGAATAGCGGGGCGGTAAAAAACTGGCCGAAGCGGTCGAGCCCTTCACTGAAAGCGTGTGGGCTGACTTCGAAGAAATAGGTCGTGTTTTCCGTCCCTGTCCAGGCATTGTTGCTACCGCCGCTTTGGTTGATAAAGGTCTGGAATTCGCCCACGCGAGGATACTTTTCTGTGCCAAGGAACAGCATATGCTCAAGGAAGTGTGCCATACCCTGGCGATCGAGCGGATCATCAAAGTGGCCAACATTCACTGTCAGTGCGGCAGCAGAGCGTGGTGCATCAGCATCATGTACCAGCAGTACTTTTAGCTCGTTTGAAAGCGTTATGTATTGATACTGCTTAGGGTCATTGGGACTTGTATGCACGGGAAGAGCCTATTTTCAAAGGAAATTAGACTAATTATGACGCTCATTATTAAGGCTGGCAAATAATACACTTTGTTGTTGCAGCAAGAAAAAGTGAGATCCTACCGGGGTCACGGAACCGAGAGAGAGTCGTTTTTATGGCTGTTTTCGGGCCAGCTAACTTGTTAGCATGGCAAATAAGCCAGCTAGAGAGCTGAACAGCAGAAAGTGAAGTTGATCAATTTCAGCGTGCCGACAGTAAAAATAGATAGCGCACCTGTGATTTTACGACGGTAGTAATTGGAAGAATTATGCGAATTTATATCATGCGTCACGGTGAGGCTCATAACTTTGCTCCGAGTGATGCAGAACGCCCGCTAACCCCACGAGGTGAGGCTTTATCATCCCAGATGGCTGTGCAGCTCGCGTCGCAGCTTGGTAGTGATCTGGACATGGTATGGGTCAGCCCTTACTTGCGTGCGCAGCAGACATGGCAGTCAATGGCCGGGCACTTACCAGAGCCAAAGCGGTTGATGACACTCGATGATATAACGCCCTACGGCGATGCCGACAGTGTCGCTGCTTACATCAAGGCTGTGGTGTCGCTAGAGCGCCCTGAAACCTTGCTGGTGGTGTCGCACCTGCCGTTGGTTGGTTACCTTACGGCAGAATTGGTTGCAGGCCTTCAGCCACCGATGTTTATCACCTCGTCGATTGCGGCGATTGAGTACGATCCTGACACGGAAGCCAGTGAGCTGCTGTGGCAGGCAAACCCCGAAGGCTAGCGCCTTTGGCGTGGAACTGAAAAAGGGCGATGAAAAAAGCTCAGGTTTCTCGTGTGCTGGTCGATACCCTAATTAGGTATTGTTGTTGACGATTATTCAAAAGATATGGCGATGAAAGGAAAATTATCACTGCTTATGGGAGCCGCGTTGTTGGCTGGGTGTGTGCAGGCACCAATGGCACCAAGTATCAATGCTAATGGCGCGATTAAGTGGGCCAACGGTATCAGTGAGGAAATGCACATTTCGGCATCGGGTAGTACGTTGACCTTTGCCTCGCCGCAAAACTTCCTAAGCCCGGCAGGCATTACTATCTTTTCTCGCATCGACAGTGCCCGTAACGGTAACTGCGAGCACTACTACAGCGAGCAGGCCGTCAAAACCCGCATGCAAATTTGCGATAGCGGCGAGGTGACCCTCATTGTCGAAGGCCAGGTGATCAATGTGGGCGCGTTGGCTCGCTACGTATACTAAGCTGAATTGGCTTAATGAATACAGCAAGGGCAGGAACATGCGTTCCTGCCCTTCGTTTTTTTGTACTCACAATAGTGATTGGTACTCTCGCACGCTAAATAGTGTTTTGCGAGGCGCGCTCTTCTAGCGCTCAGGAATATCGAGTAAGACCAGCAGCGCACCATCGCCACCAAATTCAAGCGGTGCCTGGTGGAATGCCATCACATCAGGGTGCTGGGCCAGCCACATCGGGGCTTTCTGCTTGAGGATGTGTTTACCAATGCCGTGCATCACACAGCAACAGGCCACGCTTTCTTTGATACAGGCGGCAATCATGGCTGCAAGCTCACGCTTGGCTTCCTGCTGGGTCATACCGTGCATGTCGAGATACATGTCGGGCACATAGACACCGCGGCGCAATTTTTTTACTTCATACTTAGACACGCCGGTACGGGCATACTGGGTCGGGCCGTTTTCATTAAGGTGAGGTTCGAACTCATCTGAGAAGTAAAACTCATGATTTTGGGTCTCTTTTGCCGAGACTTTAGGCTTATCGGCTTTTGGGCTCTGTCGGCGTGGCGTGATTATGGTATCATTCGATATCTTTTTTACGCCCTTAACCGCATCCTGAAAGAGTGCTAGGTCATCTTCCAGGGTAAGATCTTTTTTACTCATAGTGAAATTCCAACAACTCTATAGCGGTATTGTAGCGCCATTCGGAGGCTATTTTGGATAAGATTTTTGTCGACGAAGCTGTCAACGAACTTCATACATTGCAGGACATGCTACGCTGGACGGTCAGCCGTTTCAATGCAGCGGGTCTTTTTTACGGCCACGGCACTGATAATGCATGGGATGAAGCAGTCCAGCTTGTACTGCCAACCCTGTACTTGCCATTGGATATTCCATCGGAAGTTCGCCACTCGCGCCTAACAAGCAGCGAGCGCCTGCGCATTGTTGAGCGTGTTATTCGTCGTATCAACGAGCGCACGCCAGTGGCCTACCTAACCAACAAGGCATGGTTCTGCGGCATGGAGTTCTTTGTTGATGAGCGCGTACTTGTGCCGCGTTCGCCGATTGGCGAGCTCATCGAAAACAACTTCGAACCTTTCTTTGCCGAGCGCCCAACGCGCATTATGGATCTGTGTACCGGCTCGGGTTGTATCGGTATTGCTTGTGCCCACGCCTTCCCAGAAGCGGAAGTGGATGTTGTCGATATCTCGACGGATGCATTGGCGGTGGCCGAGCAGAACATCCAAGACCACGGCCTTGAGCAGCAGGTGATCCCGCTTCGCTCTGATTTGCTGCGCGACGTGCCAAAAGATCAATACGACCTGATTGTCACCAACCCGCCGTACGTTGACCAAGAAGACATGGACAGCCTGCCGGACGAGTTCCGCCATGAGCCAGAACTTGGCCTTGCCGCGGGTACCGACGGTCTGAAACTGGTTCGCCGTATCCTTGCCAATGCGCCTGACTACTTGAAAGAGAACGGTGTATTGATTTGTGAAGTGGGCAACTCAATGATCCACATGGAAGAGCAGTACCCGCATATTCCGTTTACTTGGATTGAGTTCGACAACGGCGGCCACGGCGTGTTTATGATGACCCGCGAGCAGCTGGTTGAGTGCCAAGAAGAGTTCGCGCTATACCGCGACTAATCTGTCATTGTGAATAATAAAAAACCGAAGCCCTGAAAAGTGCTTCGGTTTTTTTATGGGCGGTAGAGACGATTAAGCCTGCCCAGCGCTTTGCTTGCTGGTTAGCTCCGCCATAATGGCTTCCTTGTTGCCCTGGTAATCATCAAGGCCAGCCTTGCGAAGATCGCAAGAAGGGCAGTCGCCACAGCCATCACCGATAATGCCGTTGTAGCAGGTTAGGGTTTTCTCGCGAACGAAATCCAGCTTGCTGTACTGATCAGCCAGCGCCCAGGTTTCCGCTTTGTTTAGCCACATAAGCGGAGTCTCGATATTCAACGGGCGATCCATTCCCAGCACCAGCGATTGGTTCAGTGATTTCACAAACTCGTCGCGGCAGTCTGGATAACCGGAAAAGTCGGTTTCACATACACCGGTGATCACGGCTTCGGCTCCGATCTGGTAAGCATAAATCCCGGCTAGGGTTAGGAACAAGATGTTGCGGCCCGGTACAAACGAGTTCGGTAGGCCGTTGGCCTGCAGCTCGTGGGAAACTTCAATGTTGTCGCGAGTCAGTGAGCTAATCGCCAGTTCATTGAGCAGGCCGACATCCATGACCTTGTGGGCCGCGACGTTCAGCTCTTTGCAAATGGATTCGGCCACTTCGATTTCAAGTTTATGGCGCTGGCCATAATCAAAGGTAATGCAGTGAACTTCATCATAATTTGCCATGGCTTGGATCAGGCAGGTGGTGGAGTCTTGGCCGCCACTAAAAACAACTACGGCTTTGCGCATGTATTTGTATCCTATGTTGTATTCGTACCGAAAAACAGTCGGTAGGGAACTACCCGCTAAGCAGCACCATGTTAGTGCTAGCCTTATCGCTGTTCGCAATCAAGGGTAGACCAACAGCAGGTTCTCTATTGGCAACACAATGCTACCGCAGTGCAGGTTAAGAGGGAAGGTGCCTGCAAGACTTGAGTGGGTTTTGCGCTTTAAATAAAAAAGCCGCAGCGAGATGCTGCGGCTAGCTTAAAGGTGGTGGGTAAGATGCGAATCAATCGCTAGGTTTAGCTATTAGCCCAATGTCCCCGTTTGCTCAAAGTGGGTTAACTGTTCAAGATAGCCGGAGATATCGCCGATATTCTCTTTCACCCATTCGGCATTGAAGTAGGTATCGAGGTAGCGTTCGCCGCTATCGCAGAGCAGGGTAACAATCGAGCCTTTTTCACCACGGGCTTTCATTTCACAAGCCAGTTGCAGCACACCATAAAGGTTGGTGCCGGTAGAAGCGCCGGCTTTGCGGCCCAGCAGTTTTTCCAACCAGTGAACAGTGGCGATACTGGCGGCGTCCGGAATGGTGCGCATTTGATCAATCACATCGGGAATGAAACTTGGCTCTACGCGCGGGCGGCCAATGCCTTCGATACGGCTACCACATTCTCCGGTTAGCGATAGATCGCGGGTTTTGTAATAGTCGTGGAAAACGGAGTTTTCAGGATCCACCACACATAGTTTGGTTGGGTGCATCTGGTAGCGGATATAACGGCCAATTGTTGCGGATGTGCCGCCAGTACCCGGGCTCATCACAATCCAGCTTGGGATTGGGTGCGCTTCAAGCTCCATCTGCTCGAAAATACTGTTGGCGATATTGTTGTTGCCGCGCCAGTCGGTTGCACGCTCGGCGAAGGTAAATTGATCCATGTAATGGCCGTTTAGCTCTTTGGCAAGGCGGCGCGATTCGTCATAGATAGCGGCAGGGCTGTCGACGAAGTGGGCGCGGCCACCATAGAACTCAATTTGCTCAATCTTCTTCTGCGCGGTTTTTCTTGGCACGACAGCGATAAACGGCAAGCCGAGCAAGCGGGCGAAGTAGGCTTCTGATACCGCGGTGCTGCCCGACGATGACTCGATGATTGTCGTGTCTTCACCAATCCAGCCGTTACACAGGGCATAGAGGAATAGCGAGCGTGCCAGGCGGTGCTTCAAGCTACCGGTTGGGTGGGTGCTTTCGTCTTTAAGGTAGATATCAATTCCGTCAAGGGCCGGGATATCGAGCTTGATTAAATGGGTGTCCGCAGAGCGCTGGAAGTCGGCTTCAATTTTGCGGATGGCATTGTTAATCCATTGTGGGTCGTGGCTCATGGTGGCTCCTTTTCGGCGTTGGCGTTAATCGCGGGCTGACTGTTTTTATCGTTAGCATCTTTATGTTATGACAATAATGTAAACGCCAACGTAGAAAAAATCTTTACCTTATTTGCTCTATCATCCATATTGTGGAGAAATTTTTACTCTTGGGTGGTTTTAATGGGTAATGGCATTGCGGGTTTGGACAAAACAGATAGAACACTTTTACGTATGTTGCAGCAAGATGGCACCTTGGCGCTGGCTGAGCTGGCCGAAGCGGTCAACTTGACCACGACGCCGTGCTGGAAGCGACTCAAGCGACTGGAAGAGAGCGGGGTATTGCGCCAGCGGGTTGCCTTGCTGGATCCGGTCAAGCTCGGCCTGGCATTTACCGCGTTTGTGCAAATTAAAACCAGCAATCATTCCAAGGAGTGGTACCACTGCTTTGTCGAGACGGTGTCCGACTTCCCCGAGGTCATGGAGTTCTACCGCATGGCGGGTGAGTATGACTACATGATGAAGGTGCAGGTCGCCGACATGGCTGCTTTCGATAAGTTTTACAAGAAACTGGTCAACAGTATCGAGGGCTTAACCAATGTGACCTCCACTTTCGCCATGGAGCCTTTGAAGTACACGACGGCGTTGCCAGTATAAAGCGTTTTAATGCCGTGGTTTTAATCATAACTATTCTGAATAGTGTAGTGTCGCTCGCAAAGTATTAGTTATTCATCGCCTTTTTAGGCTATCGGCTTTTTTCGTATTGATCGCGTTGCTTATTGTTTTTCATAATGAAAAGAATCATATATACCTTGAAGTAGCTTGGGTATAAGCAGTGCGAGGGAGGAGCGATGCAAATATTTTGGCAATTAAGGTGGTACTTTCGCCAACAGTGGCGGCGTTATGCGGGCGCCATCTTTATTCTGATCCTCGTTTCCCTTTTTGAGTTGCTGCCGCCCCGCGCCATTGGTTGGATAGTCGATGGTGTGGTCAGTGGCGAGATTGATTCGGGCACTATGCTATTGTGGCTGGGTGGTTTGGCAGCACTTTGGGGTGTTGTTTACGTGCTGCGGATCATCTGGCGGATTTGGCTGTTTGGCGCCGCTGCCGAACTTGGCTCGGTGTTGAGAAACCGCTTGTATAAACACTTTTCCTCCCACCCGCCTATCTTCTTCGAGCGTTATAAAACCGGTGATTTAATGGCGCGCTCGACCAATGATGTCAATGCCGTGGTCATGACGGCGGGCGAGGGGGTGCTAACGGCTGCCGATTCGTTGATCACGGGGTTGGCCGTGCTGTTCATTATGACCACGATGCTGAGCTGGGAGCTGACCATCTTGGCACTGCTGCCTATGCCGTTGATGGCCATTGCGGTGTTTTTCCTTGGCCGCCAACTTCATACCCGCTTTTCCGCCTCGCAAGCGGCCTTCTCTGATCTCACTGATAAAACCCAAGAGAGCCTGAACGGTGTCAGGATGGTACGTGCATTCGGTTTGGAGCAGCGCCAGCAGGCGGATTTTGCCGATGTCGTTGATAAGGTGGGTGAAAAGAACCTCGCGGTCGAAAGGGTCGATGCCAAGTTCGATCCGGTGATCCAAATTGCGATAGGAATGTCATTTTTCCTCAGTATTGCCGGTGGGGCGTACATGGTGCATCAGGGGCGCTTGACCTTGGGGGATCTCACCGCCTTTACCCTTTACCAAGGTTTGATGATCTGGCCGATGCTAGCGATGGCATGGCTGTTCAATATCCTCGAGCGTGGCTCGGCGGCTTGGAAAAGGCTGGAGGTGATTTTTGGGGTGATGCCCGATATTGTCAGCGGCGAGCAATCAATGCCGCAAGACAATCAGCCGCTGGAGGTGGCCATTGATCGGTTTCACTGGCAGGCGCAAAGCCAGCCAGCACTTCAGGATGTCATTTTCACCCTAAGCGCAGGACAAATGTTGGGCATTGCCGGGCCAATCGGCAGCGGGAAGTCTACCTTGCTGGCACTGCTGCTTCGCCAGCAAGAGCTTGAGCAGGGCAGTATCCGCTATGGCAATGTGACAATACGCCAAGCTGACTTGGAGCAGTGGCGTAGCCGGTTTGCGGTGGTCAGCCAAAGCCCGTTTCTGTTCTCGCGCTCCATTGCCGACAATATTGCATTGGGGCGGCCGGCTGCCACCTTGGCGCAGGTGCGTGCTGCGGCGAAAGCGGCTTGTATCGACAGCGATATCATGCAGTTTCCTGAAGGCTACCAAACCTTAGTCGGGGAAAAGGGGATCACCCTTTCTGGCGGGCAGAAGCAACGCATCGCTATTGCCCGGGCGCTATTGCTGGAGGCTGAAATTTTAGTGCTGGATGATGCCTTGTCTGCGGTTGACGGTAAAACCGAGCATCAAATTTTGCAAAACTTGAAACGTTCAAACCTCCACGATCCAGCTCGCCAGCATCAACGGCAAACCGTGATTGTGATTGCCCATCGCCTAACAGCATTGGAAGACGCCGATAATATCTTGGTGCTGCAACAGGGCAAGGTGGCTGAACACGGCGACCATGCCGGACTGTTGGAGCAAGATAAATGGTATGCCGAGATGTACCGTTACCAGAAACTTGAACAGGCCATCGAGGGGGAATAATGGAAGAGCAGACAACAAATATTTCGGACTCGAAAGCGGCGGAACAAAAAGTATCAACCCCGAACAACTCGGCCCTAAACGTCTCGACCTTGAAGCGCCTGCTCAGCTATGCCTTGGCGGATAAGAAAAAGTTGTCGCTGGCAATTGGGTTATTGCTGGTGGCATCGGTGGCGGATGTTTCCGGTCCTTGGTTGATCCAGCGATTTATCGATAACAATATCGCTGCCAATCGTTACCCAGCGGAAGATGTTGCCCTGTTGGCTGTGGCGTATATCGGCTTGATGATAGCGGCGGCCTGGTTTCGTTATTTACAGTCGCTGCGGTTCAATGAAATTGCGGTGGGGGTGGTACAAACGGTTCGCAAGCAACTCTTTGGCCGGATCATGAACCAGCCATTGTCAGCGTTCGACTATATGCCGACCGGCAAGCTGATTTCGCGGGTGACCAACGATACCGAGTCAATCAAGGATTTCTATGTCTACGTGATTGGCACGGTATTAAAGAATGTCACTTTGATCGTCGTGATGCTGGTGGTGATGAGTATTATCAGTTGGCGCTTGACCATGGTGGTGTTGGTCTTGCTGCCGATTGTGATTGCCGTCATGGTGTTGTACCAACGCCGGAGTGCGGAAGCCTATCGGCGGATCCGGGATTTACTGGCCGATATTAATGCGTCGATGAGTGAGTCGATCCAAGGCATGAGCCTGATCCAGTTGATGCGACAGGAGAAGGCGTTCTATCAGCAGTTTTCGTCCCTGACCAATGACCACCTTGGCGCACAAATTAATGTGACCAAGCTAAATGGCATTTTACTGCGCCCGCTGATTGATTTCCTGTCCGGGGTGGCCTTGCTCTCTTTGGTCGCCTTGTTTGGTGTCAGTGGTGTTGAGCTGATTGGGGTGGGGGTACTGTATGCCTTTGTCAGCTACCTTGGCCGTGTGACCGAGCCCTTAATTGAGTTGACCCAGCAGCTGTCGCTGTTGCAGCAGGCATTGGTTGCCAGTGAGCGGATTTTTGGCTTTATCGATGCAGAGCAGCAAGCCTATGGTGACGATCAGCGCTTGATGCAATCTGGCAAGCTGGAGTGCCGCGGTATTCGCTTTAGCTACGATGGTAAGCAAAATGTGCTCGACGGTATTGATGTCTCTGTTCCCCATTGTGGCTTTCTGGCCTTGGTGGGTCATACGGGGAGCGGCAAGAGTACACTGGCATCGTTGTTGATGGGCTTCTATCCGGTGGGCGAGGGAGAGATCTATTTGGATGGTCGGCGGTTACCGTCATTGGCACACCCTGTTTTACGCGAGGGGATCGCCATGGTGCAGCAAGACCCGCATATCCTCGCGGCGAGTGTACGGGACAATATTACCTTGGGGCGGCTTGCTGATAGCGGCGTTGGTCAGATAATTACGGACGATGATATTTGGCTGGCACTGGAAAAGGTCGGCCTGGCTGGTCAAATACGTCAGTATGAACAGGGGCTTGATACCGAGCTGGGTAGCGGGGGTGTCAGCCTCTCTGCCGGCCAGAAGCAACTGCTGGCTTTGGCGAGGGTATTTGTCGCCAAGCCGAAAATACTGATCTTGGATGAAGCGACAGCCAATATTGATTCGGGTACCGAACAGCATATTCAGCGTGCGTTGGCCACCTTGCGCCGGGACATGAGTATTGTGGTGATAGCCCACCGTTTGTCGACGATAGTCGATGCTGACGAAATTATTGTGTTGAGCCATGGTGAGATTTTGGAGCGGGGCAAGCATGGGCAGCTGCTTTTGCAACAAGGGCATTATTGGCAAATGTACCAGTTGCAACAGGCTGGCGAGCACCTTCACCAGCTGGAGTCAGAGGTTTCAGGCTAGACGTGAACAAGGCAGCGAGGCTGCCTTGTTTTTTATATGAGTGGCGTTTGCGGCGGCTATTTTTGCTTAGGCGAAGTATGGCGCATTAAGCCTTCTTGTACCGCAGAGGCAACAAGCTCGCCTTTTTGGTTGTAGATTTCACCCCGGACAAATCCTCGCGCGCCGCTGGCTGACGGGCTATCGATAGCATAGAGCAGCCACTCGTCCATCCTAAACGGTCGGTGGTACCACATTGAATGGTCGATAGTGGCCACTTTCATGTTGGGTGACAGCAAGCTCACCCCATGCGGTTGAAGCGCGGTGACCAAGAATCCCCAATCAGAGGCATAGGCGAGCACGTATTGGTGGATGCGCGGGTCGTCGGGCATCTCGCCGTTGGCCTTGATCCAGAGATACTGCTTGGCTTCCATGGCTTGTGGCTTTAACGGGTTCACAATGTTCACCGGGCGCACTTCAATCGGGCGCTCGCGACCGAAGGTTTCGACGGCAATCTTTGGTAGCCCGTGGGCAATGGTTTGGATCAACTCTTGCTCTGATTTGAGCGTATCCGGGCTCGGAGCCTGGGGCATCATTGACTGGTGGCTGAAGCCGTCTTCTTCCGCTTGGTAGGACGCCGTTAGGTAAAAAATTGGGCGGCCGTATTGGATTGCCTTCACCCGGCGGGTACTGAAGCTTTTTCCATCCCTAAGGTTCTCGACATCATAGATGATTGGCTTGTGCGGATCGCCAGGACGCAGGAAATAGCTGTGGAAAGAGTGTACCTGTCGCTCTTCGTCGACGGTTTCTTTGGCTGCGGATAAAGATTGGCCGAGCACTTGGCCGCCATAAACTTGGGGTAAGCCTAAATGTTCACTCTGTCCACGAAATAAGCCCTGCTCAAGTTGTTCTAAATGTAGCAGAGTGAGAAGTTCATTCAGTTCTTTGCTCATTGGAGCTCCATAAATAATGTTATCATTACGGAAATAAATGTCGTGCTGGTGGTGATTATTTGTTCGTTAATGTTCTGATAATCATTCAGTTTGCCATTTAGTTCAAGTACAACTCATGCTGTATACACGGAGATAATAAATGAAACGGGTTTTACTACTGATTTCGGCGCTGTTTATTGCGCTTGTGGTATCAGCATGTACCAACCTAGTATCAGAGGACACCAGCTTGGAGCAGGTAACAGGCACCGTCACTTACCGCGAGCGTATTGCGCTGCCGGATAATGCCCGTATTACCGTTACCTTGTCTGATGTGTCGAAAATGGATGCCCCAGCAGAGTTGATCAGTAGCCAAGCATTTTTGGCTGATGGCAATCAGGTGCCATTTAACTTTCAGCTTAACTTCTTGCGCGATGACATTGAGCCGAACATGACCTACGCGGTGAGCGCCCGTATTGAAGTGGATGGCAAATTGGTATTCATTACAGATACTGCCAACCATGTGATCACCGACGCCAATGCAACCATGCAAAAGAACCTCGTTTTGGTGAAAGTAAACTAAGTTGTTTCGTTGGGGTGGCCTAAAAGCCATCCCAGCGGTATTTAGCCAATCGGATCCGCCCTGTTTCCGATACCTCGACACCTTCAGCGACCAGTTTTTTTCGTTGCCGCTCTAAATCATGCCCTGTTAGCGAAATCGCACCTTTTGAATTGATCACCCGATGCCAGGGGATACTCGAGCCTTCCGGTAGCGTCGCCATTAGCCTGCCCACTTGGCGTGCATAACCGGGAAAGCCTGAAAATTTTGCGATATCTCCGTAAGTTGCCACTTTCCCAATCGGAATTTGGTGAACTTGGGTGTAGATTTGACTTGCGAAATCGTCCATATTTATACCTATGCCAAACAAAATCTGATAGGGCAAAATACCCACTGGTATTGTTATTTTCCTTGCCGCTATCAGCATAACGCAAGGAGGTGCTGCCATGTTGTATGCCGCGTTACTTGTTGTGGTCAGCGTAGTGTTGACCATTGTCGGCGTTAGTGCACTGGGCCAAAGCCAAGGAGAGCTGCCAGCCCTTGCCCTCGCTATTCCCGCTTTGTGGCTGCTGCCGCAAGGGGGCGTCAGTGCTTGGTTACTGCTTATCGGGCTCGGCTCTTTCGGGTTCGTGCTGCCCGAACAACCGCTCGCGCTGTCTGTCAGTCTTTTCATGATGTTACCTGTTTTTGCCGTTTGTTGCTCGTCGAAAGGGTCGTGGCAGCTGGCTGCGCTGTTGATCTCGATTGTGCTTGCTATGGACGTCGGGCTCATGGCGTTGCAAGGCGAGGGTAAGCTTGAAGGCTCGCCAACGTATACCGTTATTCAAATCATTGCCGTTGGCATCATATGGATTGCCGCCAGAAGCTGGCGCGTTGTTGATGGCAATACCTGGTGGCCGCTATTTTTGGTGGTGCCGCTGTGGGTTGGCGGTATGGAGCATGCCGCGCTGGTCGCCCTGTGTACCACCGGGGTTATTGCCGCGCTGCAAGGTATGCGCAATAGCAAGATAGCTGAGTGGGTACCAAGAATGAGCTGGATTCTGCCGGCTATCGGTTTTGCCACTTTGGTGTTGGTGCCTTGGTTTGAAGTACCTAGCCCGGTATTGGTGGCATGGCTACTGGTGCTAGGCGGCGCGCTGCTAGGCGAGTACTTGTTGGAAGATCCGGAAGAAGAAGTTTAGCCTTCAGCGTCAGTTGGTTATCTTGCTGCTCGAAGCCTGATTGGGTGAAGATGCAACCAAATAGCGGATGCTGCGCAATAAAGCAGCATTCGGTCTGGTTTGCGCTTATCAGTCCTTGCATTATGCCGAGGCTTAACGGATAATCCTTCCCGTTCTCGAAATGAGACAAAGAATCTATGGAGGCCCCCATTGGTCCTCCCGCAACACTAACCTGTGAACTCGGCCAGGCCCGGAAGGGAGCAACCGCAGCAGGTGTCGTGTGTGCCGGGATGTGGCTGGTGGGGGCTTCCACCCATCTGGCGTTTGGTAAACCCACTGATGCCGACTACTCTCCCTGCTGTTATTCCTTTAATCACGCATTATCACTACTAGTAATACCTTCTGTTGATGCCCACTTTTGAATTAGATACTCCATTGTTTTCTTTGCTACAAATCGAAGGCTAGCACTTAAGAAGTTCAGCACTTTCCGTGTATTTATGTAGGTTGGTATTACGGATGCACCGGATGAGGGGCTATTGTGAAATTTTGTGGAATTGATAGTGGCGGTAATAGCGGGTAAAAAAAAGCCCCAAATGGGAAAAGGGGCAAAGATTCCATACGATCGGCGTAGATCATATGGGTGCCATTATTCCCACCGGCGGCCATTCTTAATAGGTCAGTTAGTGACAGATGTTTGCTAGCGGCTGCTCAATTCACAACAAATTTATCGGCCCCTGCTTTATTACACTTGCCAGCCAGTACCACGCCATATGTGTCTCCTACCCAGCGAGATGGCTAGGTTGGTTGTACATCTGGGCTAACCTTGAAACCGCGAATGATGTTACTCAGGGTGATAAGGGCAAATACCGCAATCACGATGGATAAGTGCCAAGGTTGGCTAAGGCCGAGTTGTACCAAAGACATGCTAACGATAGACGAGGCGATCATCTGTCCGCCCCCCGACATTGCCGCCGCCGCTCCGGCCTGCTTCTTGTATGGCTGCATTACCATGGCCTGGGCACAAGGTAGGGCAATGCCGTTGCCGAGGATCATCAATAGCTGCCCCAGCATCAGGTAGAGCGGCTCAAGCGGGCAAAAGAACAGCCACAGTGCGGCAAAGGCATGCAGTACGGGAGTATAGAGCAGCATCTTGCGAGACCCGATTTTGGGTCTGATGCGATTACACAGGGTGGTCCCCATTAGCATGCCCATTGCCGGGATCAGCGCCCACATGGCGTATTCGTCAGAGGTCATGCCGATTTGGTTTTGCATGATAAATGGCATGACTGAGACGGTGGTGATCATCAGGCTGAAATTAAGCCAGCTAATACTGGCAAAGCTCATAAAGTAGCGCGAGCTTATTAGTTGCCAGTATTGCCGCGCCATTTGCTTCGGTGAAGGCACCTTGGAGGTGCATTTCATGGTTTCTTGAAAGCGGAAGGCAAAGACCAACCAAGCGAAGGAGACATAGCCAAACAATGAAACAAACACCATGGTCCAACCAAAGTGAAAGTTGATAAAGCCACCAAGCACCGGTGCTAGCAGCGGGGTGATTGAAGCCGCCATGGCGATATATGACATCGCCAGCGGCAGCTCTGCGCCATTGAACCTATCGCGGGTTGAAGCCCTGGCCAAAACTGCGCAGCACCCTGTCCCTAGTCCTTGTAGGAAACGCCCCATGACCATGCCGGTAAAGGAGTGGTTGAGCGCAATGATCATGAATAGGCCGCAAAGGGCGATCAACAGTCCGGCCAGTAACACCTTCTTTCTGCCTAGCGCATCTGAAATTGGGCCATACAGAAATTGGGATGGCCCAAAGCCGAGTAGGTAAATACTGACCAGTAACTGCGCTTGGTCGAGTGAGATATCAAAGTCTTTGGCTATCCATGGCAGGGAGGGAAAAACCAATCCCGTGCTGAGTTGGCCGACGCTGATGATCAAGCAGGCAAGGGCAAGGGTACGCCAGAAGCTTTTATCGGTCATGTTGGGTTACTGTCCTATCTCGCAATGCTTTTTCATGAAGCTATCAAGCCGGCTTCTATGGTGGATCTCATCCTTGGTTAAAAATCGTGGTAGGTGCTCATTGACTTTATAGATGGCTTGCTCGCGCACGTCATGGGCTTTGCCTGCATGATAATAGGTGGCTTCAAATAGCTTCATTGCATTTTTCATCAGCCGTTCGCTTTGCTGGCAACTGATGGTCAGTGTGTCTTCCCCCCCAAGTTCCAAAAGGCAGAGGATATCGGCAAAGTGCTGAGGGTACCCGGCAGTGGTGAGCGGGAAGGTACGCCAAGTGGCTTCGTTTCCTTGCTGGATATGGACGTAGGGGTAGTGCTTAAGGGTACCAAAGCCGATGGAAATGATTTTATCACTGTAATGAAGCTCTAACCGGCGATCCCAAATGTCGCCACCCTTGCCGCCAATCAAATTAAAGGGAATGGCTTGGTGCTGGCACTCAAGTTTGCCGTGGACGAAAAGGTGGGTTTCGGCCCCCGGGTAGCGCTCTAGATCGGGGTGGTCGAGGGCTTCAAGGCGAAGCTGGTCGATTTGGATGTTCCGGTAGCCAAAATCCGTCTCATCAAGCAGCCGCATCAACCCGGCCACAGCATGAATACCCATATCGAGGCCGATACCGGCACCGCCATTCTTGCTTAGGTTGACCAAGCCCCGTTGATTAATGGCGGTGAGTTTTTGCTCAAAACTAAATGATGGAAAATAGGCATATTTCGCCAACGGATTATCAGTGGCATGGGCGATGATTTTATGCGGTGGCACTGCTGCTGAGATCAGCTGGTGGTCGAAGACATACTCTAGCGCCGGTGACACTAGTGCGGTATCAATAAAGTAGAAACGTAAGCCTTGGCGCTTAAGTTGTTCAATGTCTTGGTCGAAGCCTTGCGAGACTTCATCAAGGGCAAAGGACGGCTTTTCGATAACCATCAAGGCATCGTCGGCTAATGCAAGCTTGGCGACCTGCCGAACAATAGCGAGGTGGGTGGTGACCGGCGTCAGGATCAATACCGCTTGGATCGGGGTACTTGCCAAGGGGGAGCAACCAAAGTCGGTGAGGTTGGCAAAGTAGCCATCATATTCAATGCCCAGTTGCTTGGCGTGGTGGCTGATATCCAGTTGTGCCAGGCTTGGGTCAACCGCGATTAGCTGGTAGTTGTCTTGCAGCTTAGAGAGCAAGTCTCGATATAGCCCGACAACGGCACTTTGCGGATCCCCCAAGCCGCCAAAGACCAATACATTGCTTTTGTTTACCATTCCCCAACCCTGCGATATTAAATTAACGGCCGATAGCTTAGCACTTTCTTCGTGCGATACGTTGATCTGCCTTGGCATGGCCGACAATTGTTTCCCCCAGCCGTGATTGGGCACGGAGGTAGTTAAAAATCGACGTTTTGCTTATTTTCTTTAACTTGTTGTTTTTAAGATTATAAGTTGGTTTTTTAGTCGCTTGGGTTGCATTTTGATGCAATTAACAACTTAACAAGTTACATGTAATTGAGGCATACTGGATAACCTCTTTAATATATTAATTACCAATTACGCTGATCATGGATGATTATTCGTTTTCTATCGCCGCCTTTCTTGAGGATATGGCGAGTTTCTCGACCACCACAGATGGGGTCACACGTTTCCCTTGTACGCCAGAATCCCTGCAAGCCCGGGAATATCTAATTAATACAATGACAAACCTTGGCCTTGAGGCCTATGTTGATCATGTCGGCAATGTGCGGGGGCGCCGCCAAGGGCAAGATAGCCAAGCCAAGGCTTTGGTGTTTGGTTCCCACTATGATTCCGTGCGCAATGCCGGAAAATACGATGGTTTGGCAGGTATCGCCTGTAGCCTAAAAATGGTGGATGACTTAAACCGTCGCCACGTTCACACTGAGTTTCCCATTGAGATCATTGCGCTTGAAGCGGAAGAAGGGTGTGACTTCAAAAGTCCGTTCATAGGCAGCAAGGCGGTCACGGGGCTGTTCAGCCTAGACGATCTCAAGCAGGTGAAAAATACCGAAGGTGTCGACTACTTTACTGCGTGCCAGCAAAATGGCTTGTTTCCGGAAGCGATCGCGACCCAACAATATGATGCCCAAAATACGGCAGCGTTTGTCGAACTTCATATCGAGCAGGCAGCCAAGCTGGATCAGATGGGGATTTCACTGGGCATTGTCAGTGCCATCAGTGCATTGAGACGTGTCAGGTTGTCGTTTTTCGGGCAGGCTAACCATGCCGGTGCCACACCAATGGATCAACGCCGCGACGCCATGGTGGCGGCAGCGGGCTTTATTCACCATATTCCAGCCTTGCTTGATGCCCATTCCACCGATAGCGCCACGATTACGGCCGGTCGTATTACTTGCTTGCCAAACCGCGCCAATATCATTCCGGCGATTGCCCATCTTGAAATCGATGTCCGTGACGTGAGTGATCCCGAGCTCGATGCTTTGCACCGCCAGATCATTGGTTATTGTGAGCAGCTGGCTGAAACAGAAGGCTTAAGGTTTGAAACCGAGCTAATGGGCGAGGGGCCGGCAGTGGCAATGGATGATGCCTTGCAACGCCAACTTGGGGCGGCTGCAGAGCTAGCTGGCCATCAAGCGGTGCCTATTCACAGCGGGGCGGGCCATGATGCAGGCATTTTTGCCGCAGTATGTCCGGTCGGCATGGTGTTCTTACCCAGTGAAAAGGGCTTTAGCCATAACCCGCAAGAGCACACCGACAATGCGCATTTGGAAGCCGGTGCCGAGGTGCTGACCCAGTTTATTGTCAACATGGAAAACCAATAGGGACGTTACATGCTAACCCAAGAGTTAGAAAAAAAGGCGACGCTGTCAGATAGGCTCGATAGTCGTTTTCAATTTAGCCAACAAAACTCGTCGTTGAAAACGGAGGTCATGGCGGGGATCACCACCTTTATGGCGATGGCTTACATTTTGATTGTTCACCCTTCGTTTATGCGTGTCGCCGGGATGGATGTGGGGGCGGTTACCGTTGCGGTTGCGTTGTTCTCGGCATTGGGCTGCTTTGCAATGGGGTATTTCACCAACTTGCCGTTTGCGATCGGCCCGGCGATGGGCGGCAATGCCTTCTTCGCCTTCACCTTGGTGGCACAGGGTGTGGTGAACTGGCAAACCGCAATGGGAATGGTCTTTATTTCTGGCGCAGCCTTTATTCTGCTGACCTTCCTCGGGTTGCGTGAGTTGATTGTTCGAATGATGCCAACCAACGTCAAAATAGCCATTGGGGCTGCGATTGGTTTGTTCATTGCCCAGCTTGGATTCAAGAGCGGCGGCTTGATGGTGATTGGCGAGGGGGCGATAAAGCTAGGTAGCATGAGCGATAGCACGGTGCTGCTAACGCTATTGGGCTTGGTGCTGGCGTTTGGCTTTGCGGCTCGCAAAATTAACGGTGGGTTGCTGCTGGCAATCATTATCGTCACCATTATCGGTATTCCGCTGGGCATGACCCAAGTGCCAGAGCAGCTGGTTTCCCTACCGCCGTCGATTGCGCCTATTGCGTTTGAACTTGATATTTGGGCGGCGCTCCAGTTTGGTTATATCTCGTTTATTTTCACTTTTTTTGTTGGTGATTTCTTCTCGACGCTAGGCACCTTGCTCGGCGTGTCGGAAAAAGCCGGCTTTCTCGATAAAGACGGCAACCTGCCTAATATCAACCGTCCGTTCTGGGTCGACTCGCTGGCGACAACCATTGGCTCATTGTTCGGGATGACCACTTTGACCACCTTTATCGAGTCAGCGGCCGGGGTGGAAGCCGGCGGCCGTACGGGACTGACGGCGATTGTGACCGGTATTTGCTTCTTGCTCTGCCTGTTTTTGGTGCCGCTGGTGGTGATGATCCCGGCTTTTGCGACCGCGCCTGTGCTGATCATGTTGGGTATTTCGATGCTGACCTGCGTCAAGCGCCTTGAGTTTGACGATCCGACCGAAGCGATGCCGGCATTTGCCACCATTGTTTTCTGTGCGTTTACCTCAAGCATCGCCAACGGTATTAGCATCGGCATCTTGTCTTACATTGCCATCAAGCTACTCGCCGGGCGCCATCGTGATGTCCATCCGGGCTTGTATGTGCTGGCGATACCGCTTATCTACTTCTTTGCGATTAAATAGGGATACTATGAGACTGAATCCTAAGGATATGTCTGCCTTGGTTGCCGCCTCGATGGGGCGTCAACCGGTTGAGTTACTACTGACCAATGTACAGGTGGTGAACTTGTTTACCGGGGAAATCCACCCTGGGCAAGTGGGCGTGCAAGATGGCTTTATTGCCTATGTGGACATGGATCCCGATAACCTGAATCGTGAAGATATCCAGCGTGATGCGCTGGAAGTGATTGATGGGCAAGGGCGCTATTTGATACCGGGCTTTATCGATGCCCATCTGCATATCGAAAGTACCATGATGACGCCGCAAAACTTTGCCAAGGCGGTGCTGCCATGGGGAACGACAACCGTGGTGACCGACCCGCATGAAGTGGGCAATGTGCTGGGTACCGATGGGGTGAAGTACATGGCACAAGCCAGTGCTGATATGCCTATCCGTAATTTGGTGTTGGCGCCGTCGTGCGTGCCAGCCTTGCCGGGGATGGAGTCGGCGGGGGCAACCTTTAACGACGAAGACGTGATTTCGCTGTGCAATGAAGACAATATCTTCGGTATCGGTGAAGTGATGGATTTCTTGGGCGTGCTGGAGCAAGACGATCGCATGAATCCGATCCTTGTACGCTCGACCCAACAGTCGGCCTACATTCAGGGCCATGCCCCGAGCATGTTTGGCCAGCGCCTGAACGCGTATTTGTGCACCGGGCCAACCAACGATCACGAGACCCGCTTTGGTCAGGAAGCCAAGGATAAGATGCGCCTTGGCATGTACGTACAAGCGCGAGAAAGCTCGATGTCGCGAAATGTGCGAGACATCGTCGAGGCGGTCAAAGATTTCAAGTTCCATGATTATCTCTGCCTGTGTACCGATGACAGGGAAGCGGCCGATATTCTTGAACATGGCCATATGAACCATGTGGTGAAAGTCGCCATTGAGGCGGGGCTGGACCCGATCACGGCGATCCGATGTGCCACCTTGCATACCGCCAAAGACTTGGAAATTCGCAATCTGGGTGCCGTCGCACCGGGTTACGTGGCTGATCTTCTGCTGGTGGATGATCTTCATGATCCGCGTCCGGCAAAAGTGATCAGCCAAGGTAAGCTGGTGGCAGAAAATGGTCATTATATTGCACCATTTTCCGCTAAGGTACACCCACTGGAAGAGCAGGATACCACTGCTGAGTTACCTGACTTCAATGCCGAGATGCTAACCATACAACCGCCTGTGGAAAATGGCAGTGTTGTCGTGAATGTTCTGCATTACTTACGCCTTAATGCATCATTGACCGAATGGCGGCAGGTATCGATTCCTGTGGTTGGTGGCAAACTGGTACTGCCGGAAGGCCATCAATTCGTGATGATCCAAAACCGTTATGGCAAGACCGATCAGCGCACACTGGCTGTGGTGAGCGGTTCTGGCTTGGAGCAAGGCGCTATTGCGGCGACGGTTTCTCACGATAGCCATAACCTGACCGTGATGTACGATACGCCGGAAAATGCACTGGCAGCCATCGAGCAAGTGAAAGTGATGAAGGGCGGCATTGCTTGTGCCAATAACGGCCAATTGCTTGGCTCATTAGCACTGCCTGTGGCAGGGTTGATGTCGACATTGGATTGCCAATCGTTAGCCGTCGAGGGCGAGAAGCTTAAGGAAGCAGTATTGACCTTAGGCTTCCGGGAGGCGGTGAACCCGTTGTTGCGTATTGCGACCATTGCATTGCCGGTGATCCCGAAAGCCAAGCTGTCTGATAAGGGCTTGATCAACGTCGAGACCAAATCGTTTGTGCCTTTGTTCCCAGAGAATAAAGCCCAAGCGAGCGACTGAGCTACCGCCGTAAGGCTGAATAAGTTGCATATTTTGAGCTGATATTATGCAAAAGGAGAAAGGTCGGCTAGCAGTGCTAACTGACCTTTTTTCTTTCGCGAGTTTGGTTTTGTTGAGTGAAATTGACCAGAAAACATTCAATTTTTTGACGTCGATCACCCTATTTGAATGAAAAATTGATAAATCGCATAGTTCTGCGAGAGCAGAGTGCATAATGTCTCAGTGTTCCGTTATGAAAGAATTTAAAGGTTACCAATATGTCTGATGTACCAGTGTCTGCTAACAATGCCGCCGAAATTATCCAACCGGTTGTTGAGTCTTCCGGTTCGATTTGGGGCTACGTAGCTGGTGGTGTGGCCTTACTGATTATTGCCGGTTACTTCGGCTACAAGAAAATCAACAAACCTGCGTTTATCATCAAGCAGGTTCGTAAGAAAAACTACAAGGAAATGCAGAAGCAAGGCGTTGAAAGCAACGAGTTTATGGTTGATCTCGATAAGCTGCTTGATTCTGTATTAGAGTATGCCACCAAGCATAACAAGACTGGCCGCGATGTTGTTTCTATCATCAGCCCGTTGAACGATACCAAGCGTATCAAGACACCACGTGATATGTACCAGTCGATGATCTACATCGCGAACGAGATGAACGATGTGTCATTGGCGCGTGAACTGAAGAACAAGTCTAAGCAGGTTAAATCAAGCTCTAACCTGATGAATGGCTTGCTAAAGCGTGCGGGTATTTAATTACTTGCCCAGTCTTTAGTGACATCATTATAGAGAAGCTGTCCCTAACTCAGGGGCAGCTTTTTTTATGCCTTGGGTTTGGCGTTAACCAGGTTTTAGCTATTGATGTGATCAATGTCGACCTTTCGCAATATTTGTTGTGAGCTCTCATTATATAAATATGTTGCCCATCACACTTGGCTTGTTCAACTTGTTATCATTTGCCTACAAAGTGGGACATACATGGAATAACAATGAGAGAAGTTGAATTTCGTACGGTCGATCGGCTATTTGTGAAAATGTCGATTAACGATAAGTTTTGGCTGTTTTTTGGCTTAGTGAGTTTGTTGGTCGTCGGCCTATCGGCCAGCCACTATTTCGGTAAGCTTGAGCAATACAAAGCAAGCCACCTTCAGGAAACCCAATCACGGTTAAATGCCATCGTTGATACTGCCCAATCGGCAGGGTTGGATGAGCAAGCACTGCGCCAGCTATTGTCTGGGCAAGGCATAATGCTTGTTAGCCTGCCAGCCCAAGCTGAGCAAACAGATACTCAGACGACAGTGGCAACCGCGCTGAATCACCAGCAGGGCTACGCCCAACTGAGCCGTCCGTTTGGCGCAGAGTTTGATGCGGTGAAAAGCCAGGCACTCACCACCTTTTTCTACTCCTTGTTAATCCTTGTGCCTATTGCCTTGCTCTCGTATTGGTTGGCCACTTTTCTTGGTGGCGCATTATGGGTGATGCACCAAGCGACTCGCCGCATTGCCGATGGTGATTTGACTTCGCGCCTGGGATTCCATGTTGGCCGTGATGAGTTTGGTATTATTGGCTTCGAGCTAGATCGCACCATGGATACGTTGAGCGAACTGGTTACCACGGTTAAACACAGTACCGACGGTTTGGCGCAAGCGGCAGAGCGCTCGACGGACGGGGCCAAAAGTGCCGATCAGCAGATCCAGCAGCAATATGCGTCGGTTGACTCCGTGGCAACGGCAATGGAAGAAATGACGGCATCTGCCAACGATATTGCAGGCCTTGCCCAGCAAACCTCAACCCAGTCTGATGCTGATATGAAGAAGATTGATGAGGGGAACCAAAAGGTACAGCAAGCTATCCAGGTTGTGATGCAGCTGTCGCAGCAAACAGACGACGCTTCTCGCACCGTCAGCAGCCTGAATGAAAAAGCAGAAGAGATCAATGATGTGATCACCACTATCAATGCAATCTCTGAGCAGACCAACTTGTTGGCTTTGAATGCAGCGATTGAGGCGGCACGGGCCGGCGAGCAAGGCCGCGGCTTTGCGGTGGTTGCCGATGAGGTGAGAACCCTCGCTGGCCGCACCCAGCAAGCAACGGTTGAAATCCAAGCGATGATCGACAAATTGCAGTCGGAAACGGCGAGTATTTCGCAAATCACCTCGAGCACCTTGGAGCAGGCCTACCAAAGCCGCGATATGATCACCGAGATTGGCTCGGACGTGGATGCGATTGCCGAGTCGGCAAGGCTGGTCATGGACATGAGCACCCAAATTGCCACGGCAGCCGAGCAGCAAACCGGCGTGGCCAACGATATTGCTTCGGAGCTGCATGATATCCGTAATCAGTCTGAGTTGCTTCGTTCGGTGACCGAGCAGGCGGTGGAAGAGAATCTATCGCTGACCAATACCTCCCATACCTTGGGCAAGGCGCTGGAAAAATACCGCACGGCATAGCGCGCAGTGTTGGGGGGAGCCCCCATCATTGCATGCAGTTTCATTGATAAGGGAGCGAGCTGTTGAGCTCGCTCTTTTTTTGATTATGTGAATGGCTGCATGAATTTGGCATAAATTCCCTGTCTTTATCGAGGCGAATCACGGCAGGGAAGCCTTCCCCTTGCTAGTCTGGGTATAGAGCAAGAATTCTTGTGGAAGAGGGGGAGCGTATGAATACTCAGTTAACCGTTACACTGGCGGGGCAAGATCATCCTCAGTTAATTAACCAGCTTGCAGCGAAAACCCATGAGTTGGGGGGCAAGTGGTTAGTCAGTAAAATCAACCGGCTTGATGGACAAGTTGTCGGTATCCTCAAGATAGATATTCCTGCTGAAGCTGCTCAGCAACTCAAGGATGCATTTGCGGATCAGCAAGGTTTGGATGTCAGGGTTATCGACGATCTTAAATCAAACGAGCCGATCAAGATGGATCATGTCATGATGAAGGTCGAGTCAGCGGATCGTCCCGGTATCGTGCATGATATTACCCATATTCTTGACGGTATTGGCATCGGCATTATTAAAATTGAAAACCACCGAATTGGTGTGCCGGATCTTGGCCGGGCCCTGTTCTATGCCGAGTTGCAATTGAATGTTCCGGCTGAGGTGGATCATGAGCAGCTGGTGGAAGCTATCATGCAGGTCGATGACGACTTGCGGGTGAAGGTACTGGAAGAGGCCTAATTCACGGTTTATTCGAATGAGTAGATAAGCAAGCAGACCGTCAGATAAATAAGAAAGTGCCGGGCATATGCCCGGCACTTTTTTTGTTTCAATTGACGTTTAGATTAATGGCCTACAGCAATTGCATGGTGGTAATACAGGTACGGCTTTGACTATCAGTGGTTAACACTTCAGTGGCTGTTTTACCCTGGTAGTTAAACGAGACTTTGTAGCTGCCATTCTTCGGTACCCAGAAATCGATAAAGCCGTCTTTCTGGGTTCTCACCATACCAGCCTGAACCACTTCGTTGGTTTGGCTGTCGGTAATTTCGACCATCATTGACTTCTCTACCATCTCCCCTTGGCAACCGGTAGGTACATGGAAGGTACAGCCATGGGTCATATTTTCAAACGGGGCGATTGAGAGCAGGAACTGATCGCCGGTTGGGATCCGTGCTGTTGATTTGTCCGCAAACTCTGCTTCGATAAAGTCAGGGAAAACCTTCACGGTTGCCTCGCCAGTACGGTGCCATTGGTGCGACTGCTCCAAGGCATCTTGGGCATTGAGTTTTTCAAATTGCTCGGCCTGGGAGGCTGCAAATGCCGATTGACTGGTGAGGGCAATCATCGCTGAGACTAGTAGGTATTTCATGTTGTGTGCCTTTCTTTTTCTGTTAATTCAATAGGGTATTTCGTTTCATGCCAGCTTCAAAGTGGCCGGGAATATTGCAAGAAAACTCAACAAACTGGCTGCCCATAAAGTGCCAAGCCATTTTAGCTGTTTGCCCCGGTTGTAGAGTGAGTGTTGTGCCATCATGGTGTTCCATATCGGGCATGGCGCGCATCATTTCACGGTGCTTGACTTGCTCGTCAACGCTGCCAATCGAGAATTCGTGCGGGATCTTGCCTTCATTAGTTACCACAAAAGCCACGACATCACTTTGTTTGATGTCGAGTGCGGGTTTGAAATTCATCTGCATCTTGTCGTTCAAGGTAACCTGGTAGGTTTTGTTGGCCTGGGCAGCAGGTGCCGGCATGCCTACGGCAGATGCCATTTCACCATGGCCTTCCATATGATGGTGGTCATGATTACCTGCGGCTAAAGCGATTGAGCTGGTTGCCATCAGTAATGTTGCTAGCCATGCTTTTTTCATCTTTTCTCCTTACCCGGTGGCTGCGCACCGGGTGGTTATTATCGAGTAAATGGGCAGAACTTAGCGGTTTATTTCGCGATTGGTTCGCTATTGGTCCGCTATTGGTTTAATCATTGAGTTTTTCGCTATGGGTTTTCCAGAGCTTGAATACCGCGGGAATGACGACCAATGTCAGCAGTAGTGCCGAAGACATACCGCCAATCATTGGTGCGGCGATACGCTGCATGACTTCCGAGCCGGTACCTGAGCCATACATGATCGGGATCAGGCCGATGATGACGGTTGCGACGGTCATCATGATTGGGCGAACACGCAACCCTGCACCTTCTTCAATGGCGCTATCGAGGTGGGCCTTGGTGAGTGGCTGCTTGAGGTGCTGGCTTTCTTGGTGCTTGAAACGCCATGCTTGGTTGAGGTAGACCAGCATGATCACCCCGATTTCGACGGCAACACCGGCAAGGGCAATAAAGCCAACGCCAACCGCAATCGAGAAGTTGTAACCGAGTACTTCCATCAGCCAGATGCCACCGACCATGGCGAGTGGCAAGGTACTCATGATCACCAGTACTTCGCCAACCCGGCGGAAGCTCATATACAGCAGCATCATGATGATGGCCAGAGTGGCTGGCACAACGACATTGAGCCGTGCCTTGGCACGTTCCATGTATTCATATTGGCCAGACCAAGTTATCGAGTAGCCTGCCGGTAACGCCAACTGGTCGGCAACTACTTGCTGGGCCTCTTTGACGTAGGAACCAAGATCGCGATTATCAATATCGATAAATACCCAGCCATTCGGACGGGCATTTTCGGTTTTGATCATGGGAGGACCATCCTCAAAGCGAATATCGGCCACATCGGCCAGGGCAATGCTGGCACCGTTTGGTGTGATTAACGGCAGGTTTTGCAGCTTGACCAAAGAGTCGCGGTAGTTCTGTGGGTAGCGTACGTTGATCGGGTAGCGTTCAAGCCCTTCGACAGATTCGCTCACGTTCATTCCACCAATAGCGGTGCTGATCACCTGCTGGATTGCTTGGATGCTCAAGCCATAGCGTGCCGCCTGCTGGCGCTTGATGTCCATGGTGATGTAACGGCCACCGGCCACCCGTTCGGCATAAACCGAGGCGGTGCCTTCGACCCCTTTCAAAACGGATTCGAGCTGGGCGCCAATTTTCTCTATTTCCGGTAGCGATGGGCCGGCGATTTTGATCCCCACCGGGGTTTTGATCCCGGTTGCCAGCATATCGATACGGGTTTTGATTGGCATCACCCATGCGTTGGTCAGACCCGGGAATTGAATGAGGGCATCCAGTTCCTGGCGCAGGCTTTCTGTGGTAACACCTTCACGCCACTCGCTTTTGGGCTTGAGCTGGATGATGGTTTCAATCATGGTCAGCGGTGCCGGATCGGTGGCTGTTTCAGCCCGGCCGATTTTACCCCATACGGTTTTGACTTCCGGGACGGTTTTGATCAGCTTATCGGTCTGCTGCAACAACTCGCGTGCCTTGCCGATTGAGATCCCCGGGTAGGTGGTAGGCATATACATTAAATCCCCCTCATCCAACGGCGGGATAAATTCACTGCCCATTTTCTGAAGCGGGTAGAAAGACGATGCCATCAAGGCAATGGCAACCACAATGATGGTTTTCGGGTAGTGCAGGCTTGCCTTAAGCAAAGGGCGGTATAAGCCAGTTACCACGCGGTTTACTGGGTTTTTGTGCTCAGGCAGTACATTGCCGCGGATCAGGTAGCCCATCAGTACGGGTACGAGGGTAATAGCCAAGCCTGCGGCGGCCGCCATTGCGTATGTCTTGGTGAAGGCCAGTGGCGAGAACATCTTGCCCTCTTGGCCCTCAAGGGCAAACACGGGCACGAAGCTCAAAGTGATGATGATCAGCGAGAAGAACAAAGGCGTCCCCACTTCTTCTGCCGCTTTGCTAATCACTTGCCAGCGGTTTTTGTCGGTGAGCGGGGTGCGCTCGATATGCTTGTGCACGTTCTCGATCATGACGATCGCGCCATCGACCATCGCGCCGATGGCAATGGCAATGCCGCCCAACGACATGATGTTGGCATTGATCCCTTGCCAGTGCATCACGATAAATGCCGACAAAATCCCGATAGGTAAGCTGATGATCACAACCAGCGACGAGCGGAAATGGAACAAGAACAAGGCGCAGACAACGGCGACCACGATAAACTCTTCAATCAGCTTTTCGTAGAGATTCTTTACCGCGCTGTCTATCAGGCCCGAGCGGTCATAGGTGGTGACGATCTCCACGCCTTCGGGCAAACTGCGTTCAAGTTCAGCGAGCTTGCTTTTGACCTTATTGATCACCTGCTGGGCGTTTTCGCCAAAGCGCATGACCACGATCCCGCCGACCGCTTCGCCTTCACCGTTCAGTTCAGAAATACCACGGCGCATTTGTGGACCGAGTTGAATATCGGCGACATCGCCTAATAATAGCGGGGTGCCTTTATCTGTTACGGTGAGCGGCAGTTGCTTGAGATCGTCAATATCAGAGACATACCCGGTTGCCTTCACCATGTATTCGGCTTCGGCCATTTCCACCACCGATGCCCCAGCTTCTTGGTTGCCAGCCTGTATCGCCATATTCACTTGTTGCAGTGTTAGGCCGTAGGCACGCAACTTGGCTGGGTCGATTTGAACCTGGTACTGCTTGACCATACCGCCAACCGTGGCGATTTCCGATACGCCGTCTACCGTTTGCAGTTCATACTTCAAGAACCAATCTTGCAGGCTGCGCAGTTCGCTTAGGTCATGCTGGCCGGTTTTATCAACCAGTACATAGCTGTAGATCCAGCCCACGCCCGTTGCATCCGGCCCGAGTGTTGGCTTGGCATTGGACGGCAAGTTTGGGGCAACTTGGCTAAGGTACTCCAGTACCCGGGAGCGTGCCCAGTACATATCGGTGTCATCGTTGAAGATGATATAGACATAGGAGTCACCAAAAAACGAATAGCCGCGAACGGTTTCCGCACCAGGGACTGCCAGCATGGCGGTGGTCAGCGGGTAGGTGACTTGGTCCTCAACCACCTGCGGGGCCTGCCCCGGATAACTGGTTTTGATAATGACCTGAACATCGGAAAGATCAGGAATGGCATCAATTGGGGTTTTTTTGACGCTATAGATACCTGCCGCAACTAAGAAAACAGTCGCAATTAAGACTAAAAAGCGGTTGTGTATCGACCACCGGATAATCGAACCAATCATTGGGCACCGCCTTGGTTCGTATGGCCCATCTTGCCGTGGTCCATATTACTGTGGTCCATGGTGCTGTGATCCATTGAACTATGGTCCATCTCGCCGTGGTCCATGGTGCTGTGATCCATTGAGCTATGGTCCATCTCGCCGTGGTCCATGGTGCTGTGATTCATTGAACTATGATCCATTTCTCCGTGATTCATTGTTGCGTGATTAGCTGCCGGGACAGCATCCATGACTGCGATTTTTGATCCCCCAAATTGGCCATTGCCTGATTTTTCAAGGTTGAAGCTAATGGATTGGCCGATGGCGAGCTCGCTAAGGTTGCTTTCATCCGTGACAGTGAAGTCCATGGTCATGGTTGGCCAGTCCCACTCTGGTACAGGGGCATGTTCGATGGTTAGCATGTTATGGCTGGCCATAACTTGGCGAACCACACCCGTCACCTGCACAATGTTTGTCGGCTGTGCTTTGGGCTCCATGCGGCTAAAGTCGGCAGAAAGGCTGGATTCCGAATCGATAAGGAAATGGGCAGATGTAACCACTTTCTCATTGGCGGAAAGCCCTTTGACCACTTCAACCATTCCGCCAGCGCTTCGACCGGTTTCAATTGCGACAGAACGGTATTTACCCTCACCAAGGGCAAGCACGGCACGGCTCATGTTGGCCGAGCGGATGATGGCTTGTTCCGGTACAACCAGCGCTTGCTCATCCGTACGCGGGGTAAGGGTGAGGTTGGCAAACATATTTGGCTTTAGCTCGCCGTTAGGGTTGCTGAACTTGAGCCTTACTCGCATGGTGCGGGTTTTTGGATCCAGGATCGGGTAGATATAATCAACCTCACCTTGCCATTGCTGGCCTGGCAGGGCATCTATGCGCATCTGTGCTTCGGTGCCGGCTTTGATCCAATGCGCTTGACGTTCGAATACCTCAGCATCGACCCAGATGTTATCGAGCGAACCACCGCTGATAACGGTTTGTTGCGGAGACAGGTAAGCACCGTTTCTGACATTAAGCGTGGCAATGACCCCATCAGCAGGCGCCTTGATGGCAATGTTCTGTGCCGCCTTGCCGCGTCGGAGCAAGGTGTTGATCTGCTGATTATCGACCCCCAGCGAGCGGAGTCGGTCTTTTGCCCCCAGCACTAATACAGCTTTGCCAATTCGCTTGGCGTTAAGCAGCTCTTCTTGGGCGCGGACCAACTCAGGGGAGTAAAGCTCAAACAGCACTTCACCTTTTTCCACTTTCTCACCAATGGCATTCACGTTCAGGCTTTGGATCCAGCCGCTAACGCGACTGTTTATCTGCCAAAGCTGGCTTTCATCGAAAGCCACATAGCCAACGGTATCAATGTTGGGCTCTAGGCTGTGCTTGCTAACGAGTGTGGTTTTAACCCCCAAGTTGTTTTCGACCGTGGGGCTGATAGTGACTGTCCCTGCTGGATCGTCGTTACCGCCTGCTTTGAGGTCGCTTTCATAAACCGGGATCAGATCCATCCCCATTGGCGACTTGCCCGGCTTGTCACGCTTATAGTTTGGATCCATTGGTGCCACCCAGTACAGCGGTTCATCGCTAGCAGTACTGGCTGCAGTTGAGGTGGTGTTTATGTTAGTTGCTTGGTTGGCAAAATAGCCAAGTGCCGCGCCAACAGTGAGTGCAATCACGGCAACGGTAAATGTTTGTTTCATTGTTTCCCCTAATATTTGTTCAGCAGGTAGGACAGCGTGTTATTCGCTTGTTGGACATCGGCTTCTAGTCGAGCCTGTTCGAGCTTGATAGTCAGCACATCGCTGGCTGCCTTGATGTATTCATCCAGTTGGTTGGTGTTGTTCTGGTAGCCACGTTCAACGGCGTTAGCCTTCTCTTGAGCATGTTTGAGCAATACCTGTTGGTAGCGAGAAAGGCGCTGCTGGGTATTGTCGCGGTCAACCACGCTAGCATTGACTTGGCTGTTCATTTGCTGGAGAACCAGATCGCGCTGGGTGCGGGCGGCACCGACTTGGTATTGGGCCGCAGAGACTTTTTTGTCCTGACGCTTTTCGGTAAACAGGGGAATATCCATGGTCACGAAAGTGCTGACCAAGTCAGACGCAGGCGAGCCATCCATACCATTGGCTTGGCGATAGGCATACATGACTTCAACACCGAATTGGGGCTGGTAGGCCTCATTGGCTATCTCGACCCCGGTTTCAGAGCTGGCAATCATGGCGTTGGTGACTTTGATCGCCGGGTGGGATGCCAATGCCGGATAATAGTCTTGGGGATGGGTATTGAGGAATTGCGCTAGGGTTTGCCACTGAGGGTACGAATGGGCCTGGATCAATCGTGCCTTGTCACCTAGCCATTCTGTCAGCTGCGCTTTGAGCTTTAACTGCATTTGCTGGTTGGCTTGTAGCTGCTCATCAATTTTGCTGATTTGAAGCTCAGACTGGATCAGATCCTGAGACTGGTTATTGCCCAAACCGTAGTTGGTGCCGAGGTAGTTGGCAAGCTCCTTGAAGAGGGCCTGGTTCTCTTGCATCAGCAAACTTGCTTGATTGAGGTAAGCCAATTCAATCCAAGCGGTGGTGATGGCTTTGGTGATATCCAGCTCGCGGACACCAGAGGATTGGCGGATGCTGTCAGCCTGCTGGTTACTCTGCTTTTGTTGGAGGGCGAGGGTATTGCCACGGCCAAATTGCTGCATTAGGCCAACGGAAATATTGGTCATTGGATCATCATCAAATGAAAAACTGTCGGTAGGCAAGCCGCCCACGCCCATTTTCAATGTTGGATCCATTAGTTGGCTGTTAGCTATACCAAGGTCGGTTTGCGCATTGGCTTGGTACTCAATACGCTGCAAACCCCGATCGTTGTCGATGGCCCATTGAATCAGTTGGGCGAGACTTTGCGACGTTTGCTTGGCCGTCGGTGTGCTGTCAGCCATTGCTGTTGGCATGGTTAAGCCAATAGCCATTGCCATGCCTAAGGCACGGTAAAGGGGATGTATTTTCATTGTATATCCGCTAATTCGAAATCAAAAAATGCGGCGACAAGACGAAGCTTGAAACCGTTTTGTGGATTCGAAGTTAGCCGATAGGGGGACGCAGTACGCTTTCTTGGCGTGATACTGGTGAGGCTGGGTGATGTGCCACGGCAAGCGTATCACTTACCGAACTGGTGATATTGGGTAATAAGGTTGGCAGATCACTATATTGGCTAAGTTGGCCATTACACTGGTTGCAGTTGCTGCAATCAGTCATGTTTTCCATTGCACTACACTGTCCTTGCCCCAGCCCCATGCTACTACCGGGCATGCAGCCGTCACAATGACTCATCCCAGAATCAGGGATCATATGGCATTGAGCCATTTCGCTGGTCATGGTGATATGGCCCATCGCAGCCATATGCTTGGTATGGTCGGTAGCAGGGTTTTTGGAAGCGTGTTGTGGCGTAGAGTGGCTGTTAGCCATTTGCTCGGTGGCCATGGCTTGCATGATAGATTGGTGAGCAGGCACAGCAAAAGCTGGTTTAGTGATCAAGCTGATCAGCAATACCAGAATAAGCCTAACAACACCTTGTGATGACAATGGTGACATCTATCTCTACCAATTCTCTACCAAGAAAAGACAACAAACAGGTGGATTGTAGACCTTACCCCTAGAGGAAGGTCAAGAAAATACTAGTAAATTGATGTCGCATAGATGAAAAAAGGTGCAATGACTGCACCTTTTTTCAGTTTAGCTGTTAGCTTTCAACTGCGTCGGTGTCTGCAGTTTGAGCCTGAGTTTCTGGGGTTGGCTGCTCAGTGGCGACTTTCTCTTCCGCCGCCTTTACAGGAACCGCGGGAATAACCTCAGTTTGCTGCTGGGCAAGTTTTTCAGCATTGAGCTGGCTAATTTGGCTCTCCAAGCTGGCAACTTTTTCGGCTTCACGGCTTAAAGCATCAATTTCTTGATTTAGCTCGGCAATAAGTTGCTGCTCGTTACCGACATCTTGGCGTTGTTGCTTGATGTAGGCGACGAGGTTTTTACCGTGGGTGCCGATAGGCTGATCGCGCATGTCTTGCGCTCCTAATGCCAACGAGATATTGAGCAGCATTCGTTCGAAGCTGAGGACGTGGCGCTCGTAGTCCTTCTCTGGCATCGCTTTTAGCTTTTTCACCACGTCACTAATGTTACCCGCGTGCTTGAGTGAAAACATGGCTTCGTCAGCTTTGTCTTTGATTTTTGCGGTTGCACGAGGTTCTGAGGCAATAAAGGCTTCAGCGGCGGTGAGGGTGGCTGAAGCCGAGGCCAAGGTCTCAGGTGCATGCAAGGCGACGTTGGCTTTCTTCAAGCGTGCCAGTTCTTTTTGTGCCGGAGACAGATAGATCTTGGTGACGGTTTTGACTTCCAACGCGCGTTGTTTGGTCACTAAGGCAGGCTGTGCCTTGGTGGCTCGCTCTGGCTTGTCATCGGCCACATAGTTAACAAGGCGCTTAAGCTCACTTTCTAATTGCTTGGCGGTATTCGGGTAGTGCTTGGCAGCTTCAATTTCTGTTAATTGATGGCGATAAGAGAAAGCTTCATCAAGGACAGATAATGATTGCTGGCGGATTTTATTTGCTTTGGCAAAGTGAAGGTTGAATTGATTTACAGCATCTTCTGCTGCTTGAATATTGGTTTTTGAGCTGAAGAAACCACTGCTGCTATTTGCCTTAGCAGGATCAAGTTCAAAAACTGAGTAATATTCTTTTGCTTCTTTTAATGCTTCCTGGGCATCACGCATTGCGCTCGTTGCAAACCAAGATAATTCAATATCTTTGGCTCCTGCGATAGATTGCTCTGCACTTTCAATGCTTTGAACCAAGTTGTCAGTTTGAATTGCTGTCTCTGAGTGATTGGTTTCAAGTGGTAAGCTTGCTGTTGAGTCAGAATCTGATGCACAACCGGATAAAATAATTGCCGCCGCTAGCGCAGTTATTTTTAATTCCTTCTTCATGTGTTACTCCGTGATATCACAATAAAATATATGAGAAATAAATGTTTTTATTAAGGTAATTCTTATATTCAAGTTGATTTAAATTTTTATATTCACGCTGATTCTAATTGTTGTATTTAATAAGTTAAATAACTGGCGTGAATTAATGTGATCAGTTTAGTTGGATTGGGAATAATAAACCAGTGTCATTATATTGACGGATTCAAACAAGAAGGGCTTTAGATTGAGATCTAAAGCCCTTTATAGAAGCGATGAAGTTGGATTAGGAAGCGATAAAATTCGATTGGAAGTCAGTTGCTTTTGGCTGCAATTTTACCTTCTAAATCTTTGGTCACCATTTTTAACGCTGAAAGCGCAACTTCTGGCTCAATCTCGTTTGTTTCAAGCAGGTAGATGAGATCGACAGCAAGTTTGACGTCGGCTGGGGCGTCATCCAGTGGTGATTTTTCTTGTTCGGTCATGGCTCGTATCTGATGAGTAAAAGTTGCAGACAGTCTAGCACTGATTGGTCTTCGGCTGCGACTCGCCGAGGAATACGGTCATAGCGGAATGAATCAGCTGGGCATGCAATTCAACCAATAATTGGTGGTCGTGGCGGTAGCCGCCACCAACAACCGCCGCGATAGGGATCCCGGCTTCTTTACATTGGCTTAGTACCAGCGAATCTCGTTGGTATATACCCTGGGTGCACACATCAAAGTATCCCAGTTCGTCCTGCTGGTGGATATCGACACCGGCATCGTATATCACGAGATCGGGTTGGTATTGCGCCAAGGTGAGATTCAACACTCCCGAGAAGGCCGACAAATATTCATTTGTCGTTGTTGATTTCGGTAGTGCAAGATCAACATCAGAATCGGGCTTTCTGGCCGGAAAGTTTTTATCGCAATGAACAGAAAAAGTGATGATATCGGGCTCATCAGCGAGTAGGGTGGCAGTCCCGTCGCCATGGTGCACATCACAGTCAATAATCAACACTGTGTCGATGCCATCAAGGGTAAGGGCGTGTTTGGCGGCCAAGGCAAGATCGTTGATAAGACAAAATCCGCTGCCAAAGTCTCTGTGGGCATGATGATAACCACCGCTTAGGTGAATACCGATGCCATGTTGGCGGGCCAAATCGACAGTAAGCTTGGTTCCACCAGATGACATTAGCGTTCGTTCGATCAGCTGCTGGCTCCAAGGAAAGCCAATGCGGCGCATTTTAGCTGCCGGCAAGGTATTTCCAAATAAGGCATCAATATAGTCAGGGTGATGTAACGCCTTTACTTCGTTCACTGAAATAGGCTCAGGCTGATACAACTTGATGTCATGACGCTCATTTAAGGTGAGCGAATCGGTGAGGTAGTCAAATAAACGCCGATACTTACTGATGGGGTAACGGTGTTCAGGCGGAAGCTCAAGCTGTGAATAAATAGGGTGGTAGACCAATGGCAACGTCATTAGTTTTTTCGCTCCCGCAAGCTGATGTCTTTTTCAATTTTTGCTAGGGCAGCTTGGCAACGGGTTAACCGACCTTCGAGTGCCAGTACCTCTTTTTGCAGCTTTTGTTGTTCAGCCAGCGTGGTACAGCGACTTAGCATAAGCTCTTTGTCGCGGCGCATTGAAGACAAACGGCGTTCCCAGTCTTGGTGCTGGGCCAGATCTTGGTAGAGCTCGTGAATAGGCTTTCGCCATCCGCGACCGCGCTTGGGTTCGTTTTTGCGGATCTGTTGGGTCGCCAGCTCGCGCTGCACCGCTTGTATTTGGGCCACAATCTTCTCGCAGATATGCTGGGTACGCGTGGGGAGTAGCTTACCCGCTTGTTGCTCGCTGCGTAGCGAGCTAATTTCGTGGCGGATCTCATTCACACATGGCGTCAGTAATTTGCTGCGGCAGACGAAGAGCTGTTCGTCAAACAGCGGGCGCTGGGCTTCACCCCGTTGGCGATCGGTGTTAGCCGCTTCGATGGCAAGTTGTGAGACGAGGCTGTCTAATCGTTGCAGATCTACCATTGGTTTCTCTTTCTTGTTGTCCCTTTAAGAATACTCAATAACGCGCTTGAAAGGCGGAAGTGAATCAAGCAATGCCTTGCCGTAACGGCGGCTGATAATTCGGCGGTCGAGTAGCACGACTCTACCAGAGTCCTCTTCTTTACGCAGTAGACGCCCGGCAGACTGGATCAGTTTTTTGCTTGCTTCCGGCACTGAGATCTGCAAAAAAGGGTTGCCCCCCTTGCTTTCGATGTACTCGGCATGGGCTTCTTCAACCGGCGAGGTAGGGACTGCAAACGGAATCTTGGTAATGATCAGGTTTGTGAGTAAATCACCTGGTAAATCAAGCCCTTCAGAGAAGCTACCGGTACCGAAAAGAATACTGGTTTTGTTGCTTTTACAGTTTTCTTTATGTTTTTTGAGCGTAATGTGGCGTGCTTCCTCACCTTGTACCAATAATTCCCACTTGTTTTTCTTCGCCAACGGACGCAGCTTTTCAGCCACTTGGTTCATTTGCCAATAGGAAGAAAAAAGCACTAGGCTCGATTTCTCCCCCTCCAGATACTCTGGCAGCCTTTCAATGAGCAAGTCGGTGAATTTTCCGGCCTGCGGCTCGAGTGGCATGGCCGGGATCACCAAGCGGGCATTGTTTTGGTAATCAAACGGCGAGGCCAACGCCAAAAAGCGGGTGGCTTCTTTTTCGAATATACCTGCTTGGCGGCAGAAGTAGTCGAATTGGTTCAATGCACGAATTGTTGCCGACACTAATATTGAGCCCACCGCTCGGCTCCACAGCAGTTGGTCAAGGCGGTGGCCGACTTCAAGGGGAGAGACTTCAATGATGTAGTCATTCTCGCGGTCGGGGCTTTTTTCTATCCACCTGGCCAGCGGTGCGCCTTTGTCCTTGATAGGCTGTGCCATTAAAGACCATACCTTTTCCAAGTTCTCTAGGCGCTGAAGATAAAAGCCGGACTCAGCCAGTGCTTGCTCACCCTGGCGTTGCTGAATTTCATTGTCTTTGGTGCGTTCGGAAATAAGGTCGTGGATTTTTCCCAACGACTGCAAGGCTTTCTTGCTGGCTTCTTTACAGCCCTTGGCTTCTTCGGTGAGCCAATCTGGCAGCTCACCATGCTCAAAGCGGTAAATACCATCTTTGCTGAAATGGGCTGGGTCGATGTTATTGGCGATTTGGCGCAAGCTTGGGATCAGCACGGCAATGTTTTCGCTGAGCGATGTTTGGAAGCGCCCCGATTTTTTGTAATCAGCCAACTCGGCCAATTTGCCGACCGATTGGTTTAGTTTCTCCAGCCAGCTCGCTGCCCCTTTAAGGCTCGCCGCGGCCGAAGAAAAATCACGGGCAACCTGGGGAAGGTGATGGGCCTCATCAACGACGTAAATGGTTTTCTCTGGCTCTGGCAAGATAATGCCACCGCCCAACTCAATGTCCGCCATTAGCAAGGCATGGTTGGCAATAATGACATCGGCTTTTTCCAGGTGCTCGCGCGCCTTGGCAAAGGGGCAATCACGGTGCTTGGGTAATCCGGAGTGGCAACTGTGCTTATCGGCAACAATTTGCTGCCATACCCGATCTGGGATACTGGTTGGCCAGCTATCACGGTCGCCGTCCCATTTATTGCTTTCACGCGCCTTCAACATGCGTCTCAAAAGTTCTAAATCAGACTTTTTAGGTTTCTCTTCCCACATGCTAAGCTGTTGATCTGAATCGCTATTGCAACTGGCTTCTAATTTATGGCTACAACAGTAGCGCTGCCGGCCCTTGGCCAGAATAAAACTGAACTCTTTTGGGAAAATGCGGTTGAACAAGGGCAAGTCTTTATTAATAAGCTGCTCTTGAAGCGCCACTGTTGCTGTCGATATGAGTACTTTTTTGTTGTTAAACAAGGCAAAGGGTATTGCCCCCAGCAAGTAGGACAAAGATTTACCAATCCCCGTGCCGGCTTCAGCCACCAGCATGCGGTGTTTTTTGTGGTATTCGCCGCCAAGCGTCTTGGCAATTTCAGCCACCAGATAGTTTTGAGCCCTTCTAGGTATAAAGTTATCTAGCTGATTTCCTAGGTTCTCATAGCACTGTTTGATATCTGCTTTTATCTGGTTGTGTAACATATCTGAAACTTCGTAAGGGCTGGGCTCGGCATTATAGCACGAACATCTGATTGTGAGCGGCCGCATGTTTTCGTTCATTTCTTCGCAAAAGTGAGAGACCCCTCACGAAATTAAATTGAACCCGATATGCATGGGGGAATGGGAGGTTTTTATATGATGGATCTTCTGCGTGATCCTATATTGCATGGTGTTTTGTGCTATTAATTGCTGTTTTTTGTGGTATTTTTTAGATTTATGTATTGATATTTATGATAAATAAAAAAGTAAGTTAGTTCCCGTAAATATAACAACAGTGTACAAAATGCGCTCGCATGTCCATATAAGTTATTGATTGTTTGTTGTTTTGATGTTTTTTTAGTTTGACTTTAGAAGATTTGACATGGAGATTATTGTTCTGTCAGGATGAGTTCCACAAATTACTCGCTCTTTGGTTTTTTTATTGTCTTTTATGTTTATAAGGGATAACGCCGAAGGGGTATAAGAAAAGGAATTCTGGAAACAGGAATTCCAGTCTAAATAAGAAAAGGCAGTGGATATCATGAAAAAGACACTACTAGCACTATCAGTACTAGCAGCAGGTTCAGCGCAAGCTGGCATCAACCTATATGACGCAAACGGCGTAGTTGTTGACCTTTCAGGTGCAGCTGAGGTTCAGTACCTTCAGCCAATCCAAGACAAAGACAGCAATGATGACGCTGGCCTACACCTAGATGACGGTGACCTACAGTTAAACACTACTGTTACAGTTACTGACCAACTAAACGCGGTTGCAGGTATCGGTTTTGCTTTCGAAAAGCGTGAAGTTACTAACGATGAGCTATGGGTTGGCCTTGGTGGTGATTTCGGTACCCTAACGTTTGGTCGTCAGCTATACATCACTGATGATGCAGGTATCGGTAAAGATTACGAGCTAGGTACTGAGCAGCTAGACCTTGTTCAGACTGAAGGTAACGAAGCAATCAAATACGTTTTCGACAACGGTCAGTTCTACTTCGGCTTCACTCACGATCTAGATGCAGAAGCTGAGAAACCAGCTAATGACTTCCTTGGCTCTGACGGTACTGTAACTGATGCGCGTCTAGGTGCTCGTTTCGGTGACTTCGACGTACGTGGTTACTACTACACTGCTGAAGGTATCCAGGCTGATGATAATTTCACATCTGGTCTAGATGTTGATGGCTTCAGCCTTGAAGGTGAGTACGTAATGGGTGCGTTTGCATTTGCAGCATCTTACGCTCAGGTTGACTACGAAGATTCAGCAAACAGCGCTGTTAAATCTGAAGTTGATGTTTTTGAAATCAACGGTGCTTACACTCTAGGCAAAAACACATTTGCTCTAGGTTACAACCGTGCTGATATCACAGCAGAAAATACTCCAGCGAACAAAGCTGAAGATACAATCGACAACATCTACGCGAACGTAACTCACCAGCTTCACAGCAACGTGAAAGTATACGGTGAACTAGGTTGGGCTAACTCTGATGTTGATGATCTAGACCTTGGCTACCTAGTAGGTATGGAAGTTAAATTCTAATCGTGACTCACGTTTAGTATTACTTCAATAAAAGCCGCCGTCTTGGCGGCTTTTTGCTATGTTGGCGCTAGGAAATAGAAAGAAGGGATGAAAACGATGAAAAAATGGCTAGTTGTTGCAGGGTTGATGGCGTTACCAATGGGCTTGCAAGCCGCGACATTGAGCACCGGCAAAAATATCAAGCTGCTGGTGGTTGATGGCAAAAAAGTGGAATCCTCATTTTGGTCTGAAGCCGAGAGTGTCGACCTACCAGCCGGTAAACACCAGGTGGTGGTGCGTTTCGATGGTGAGGTAAAAGACGGGTCTAAAACTACAATCTATACCACCCGCCCGTACTTGTTTGAGCTGGATGTGCCAGAACAAGATGCCACCATTGTACTGCCTCGTTTGACCACCATGTCCCAGGCAAAAGCACACTTCCAGCGAGGCCCGCAGTGGCAACTAGAATTAGACAACGGCACCAAACGATCGCTGGAATACGTTGAGTTGCAAGGCAAGGGCTTTGCTGCCTACAGCGATATGGAAGCGTTGGTGGCTGATTATAACCGCGAGCAAGGTATTACCTTCGAGCAGGGTTATGCGGTCGACCTTGAGCAGGCGACAGTGGAAGTCAGTGAAAAAGGCGAAGTGAAAATCAGCGGTGACGCACTGGCCCAGTTGAAACTTTGGTACAGCAAAGCCAATAACGAAGAAAAAGCGGCCTTTGCCCAATGGGTTGAAAGCCAAAAACAATAATGTATTGGCTCACTAGGCGTAAGCTAAATTAAGGCGGGCGAGTCCCGCTTTAAATTTATCTGCTTTTAAGCGTTGTGGTGGTAGCGGCTGTGAACACGGCAGCTTTTGCAACGCGGTTGGGCCGGATCATCTTGAAGATCAGCCAGTTCTATTTCGTCTTCGCAATCGACGCAGAATCCGTACATACCAAGCTTGATAGAGCACACTGCGGCATCGACTTTTTCCATTCGGATCGCCAAGTCAAACAAGTTAGGGATGAATGATGATTTTGCCATCAACATGAGCTCCCCAAGCTCGGCGCTTTCGATTGCCGTAGCAGACGGCACCAGCGTATTTAGCAGCATTTCATGTTTTAGCTCTTTGGCAAGCAAGCCATGCTCTTGCTCAAGGCGTTGTTTTAGCTGATCGAAACTGATATCTGATGTTGCCATATGATCATCATTTGTTATGGGTGGTGAAATTTAGTCTATGACGAATGAATAGTTTGATTGTGATTTGAATCAAATATTTATGGGTTAATCCCTTAATAACCGTAATTTCTTTCGGTTTTTGTAGTAACCAATATTCGCTATATTGACCCTGCTCAATAATCAATGGCCACAAGAGCCAGAAACACAAGCCATAGACATGAATGTAGCACGATTATATACGTGTAAATGGGGTGGCTTGGATATAGGTAAAGTCTAAATAAAGGAAGAGTTCCATGGAACAGGGTTTTAAAGATCCGTATAGCGTAAAGTACTTTTTTGGTTTTGTCTTGGTGATGGGGCTACCAACCCTACCAGCTAGTTTGACGTTGATTGATATCCTGTCACGCTAAGCAATTGCTACTTGAACGAACCTAAAATACCAGCAGCCAAATGCTGGTATTTTTGTTTTAACCCCGCTGAGGTAGACTCACAGAAGGGATAGCGAATATTAGTGTGTAGGAAATGGTAAAGCGTACGCTGTTATTGTTGTGTGGTTGGATTTGTGTCGGTTTAGGTGTTTTGGGGGCAGTATTGCCTTTATTGCCAACCACGCCCTTCTTGCTGTTGGCGAGCGCCTGCTTTATGCGTGGTTCGCCTCGACTCAATCGGTGGCTGATGGAGCATCGCCATTTCGGCCCAATCTTGCGAAACTGGCACCAGAACGGCGCGGTTTCTTCCAAGGTCAAGCGGCGCGCCAATATTATGATTGTGCTTAGCTTTGCCCTTTCTATCTACCTGGTGCCTTTGGTGTGGCATAAAGTGATGCTGTTGGTCTTTTTAAGCGTGTTGCTACTGTGGTTCAACCGCTTGCCGGTACACGATTCTCCTTCCTCTGTGGAGTAGGGCAAGCTATCGCTGCTGATTTGCGCGCAATCCTTGCCCCTTGCAGCTAAAGTCACTACTATTTGGGCGGAATTTATCAGTGTATCGCGCGATAAGGCATACACGGTTTTACTTAGCTCGTTAGCCCTGCATTTTGTTGGGCATGGAAAATGATTATGACTCAAGACAAGCTCGCGTTAATCAAAAACAGTATCAAGTCGATCCCAGATTACCCTAAGCCAGGTATTCTGTTTCGTGATGTGACTAGCCTAATGGAAGATCCAGCCGCCTACCGTGCCACCATGCAGGTATTGATCGAAAAATACCAAGATCAGGGGATCACCAAGGTTATCGGTACTGAAGCGCGTGGCTTCCTGTTTGGTGCGCCGTTGGCACTTGAATTGGGCGTGGGTTTTGTACCGGTTCGCAAACCTGGCAAATTGCCGCGTGAAGTGATTGGTGAAAGCTACGAGCTTGAATATGGGCAAGATACCCTTGAAATTCACACTGATGCGATTCAAGAAGGTGATAAAGTGCTGCTAGTTGACGATTTGCTGGCAACGGGTGGTACCATCGAAGCGACCACTAAGTTGGTTCGCCGTCTAGGTGGTGTGGTTGAAGATGCAGCGTTCGTGATTAACTTGCCGGAAATCGGTGGTGAAACCCGCCTGAAAGATCTTGGCCTCAACGTGTTCAGCATCTGTGATTTCGACGGCCACTAATGCCGTCCATACCCCGGCGAACGGGGTATATACTTCAAATAGCAGCGTTTAGCTGGCTAATGATTGGGCGCTCGATGATGCGCCCTCTCGCTCAAAAAACCTCCCTGTGCTAGCATTGAGTTCTTGATTCTGTAAGGTTCGTAAACATGAGTTATCAGGTTCTGGCACGTAAATGGCGTCCACACCAGTTTGACGATGTGGTCGGTCAGTCCCATGTCTTAACAGCATTGGCTAACGCACTTGCCCATAACCGTCTTCACCATGCCTACTTGTTCAGTGGAACAAGGGGGGTAGGTAAAACCACCATCGCACGCATTTTTGCCAAGGGGTTAAACTGCGAGCAAGGGATCACTGCATCGCCTTGTGGCCAGTGTGAAACTTGTCGCGAAATCGACGAGGGGCGTTTTGTTGATCTGCTCGAGATCGATGCCGCTTCTCGTACTAAGGTTGAAGATACCCGTGAACTGTTGGACAACGTCCAGTATAAGCCTGCCCGCGGGCGCTTTAAGGTTTACCTGATCGATGAGGTGCACATGCTCTCTCGTCACAGCTTCAACGCCTTACTGAAAACCCTTGAAGAGCCGCCAGAGTATGTGAAGTTTATTCTGGCGACGACCGATCCGCAGAAATTGCCGGTAACCATTCTTTCTCGCTGTTTGCAGTTCCACCTGAAGCACCTTGATAATACCCAGATCCAAACCCAGCTTGAGAATGTGCTGTCCCAAGAGCAAATTGAATTTGAGCCCCGAGCGCTGGGCTTATTGTCACGAGCTGCCGAAGGCAGTATGCGCGACGCCCTCAGTTTGACGGATCAGGCCATTGCTTTGGGGAACGGCCAAGTGGCTGCCCAATCTGTGTCCGAGATGCTTGGCACGCTAAACACCGAGCAAGCCCTCTATTTGCTCGAAGCCGTGGCCAAAGGCGAAGCGCAGCCAGCGATGGCCTGCCTGGAAGAGTTGGCTGGGGTGGGTGTCGAATGGGATAGCCTACTGAGAGAGTTGGCTACCCAACTCCACCGTGTTGCGATGCACCAAGCATTACCCGCCTCGTTGGATGGCTCTGCGCCGGATGCTGAGCGCATCGAGGTGCTCAGCAAATCGGTTTCGCCGCAGGAAATTCAGCTTTGTTACCAGATTGCCTTGCAAGGCCGCCAAGATTTGGCTTTTGCCCCTGATGGGCGAACTGGCCTTGAGATGGTGTTGCTGCGTATGTTGGCATTTAGGCCTGTTGCTGTGCCAGTTGCTGCGCCACAGCCGATTAATGTGCCGGCGACCCAGCCAGCGCCGATGCAAAAATCAATGCAGCAACCGACGCAAAATTCAATGCCGCAACAGCCAGCCCAGCAGCAGCCGCAAGGTATGCAGCGGGTACAAGCATTGAAAGCCCAAATGAACGGTAATCAAACGGCGGCTGCGCCTACCCAGCAAGCACAGCCACAGTATGGCCAGCCTGCACCTGCACCAATGCAACCACAGGCTACGCCGCAGCCACAAATGCCGCAACAGCAGCAAGTGCCACCGGCAAACCATGGTGCGCCTGAGTCGCAACCGGCACCGGGCTATGATGCGCCGCCACCGCATGGCTATGAGCCACAGGGGCAGCAGCCTCAGGGCTACGGTGCAGCGCCTGTGCAGCCAACCGCCCGTCTAGCCTCGGCGGCAACGGGGTTGATGGCGGCGCGTAATAAACTGCGCAGTAAAAGTAAAAAAGACGTTACAGATTCATCACCTGCAAAAAAGGGTGAACCGGTACGGGCGAAAAAAAACACCTCTAGTGTGTTAGATCGTATTGCGAGCAAGCAAAATGGCCAACCAGCGCCAGCGATGCACGCATCACCTGTACCGGGTGCGTCAACCCCTGCTGAGAAACAAAAAGATACCGAGTATCAGTGGCGACCAACAGCAAAGCCTCAACAAGAGCAAGTTGTTGAACAAGAGGTCGCGCCAACGGTATTAAAGCAGGCGCTAGAGCATGAAAAAACACCTGAAATGGCAAAATTGCTTGTCAAGGAAGCAGCAAATCAGGATAGTTGGTCAGATTGGGTGACTAAACTTAATGTAGGCCGCTTGGTTCAGCAGCTTGCCCTTAACTCTGCTTATACCCGTGAGGGGAATGCAGTGACCTTGTTGTTAAGGCCGGCGCAGAAGCACCTTGATACACCGAAGGCCAAAGAGCAGTTGGCGGTTGCGCTGTCTGATCTGTTTGCCGAGTCGGTGACAGTAAATATTGAATTGAGTGATAATGGCCAGTCGCCGCTAGAGTGGCGCGAGGCGATTTATCAGCAGAAACTGGGTCAGGCAAAGCAAAGCTTACAGTCTGATCCGAACGTGAATTTCATTTGTCAGCGCTTTTCGGCTGTACTAGATGAAGACAGCGTAAGACCCTTATAGATTAACCAGACCAATAGAGAGAGATAATATGTTTGGTAAAGGCGGTATGGCTAACATGATGAAGCAAGCGCAGCAGATGCAAGAGCGCATGCAACAGATGCAAGAAGAAATCGCAAATATGGAAGTGACTGGCGAGTCTGGTGCTGGCCTTGTAAAAGTTACGATTACTGGTAGCCACAGTGTACGTCGCGTTGAGCTGGACGACAGCCTAATGGAAGACGACAAAGACATGCTTGAAGATCTTATCGCAGCAGCATTCAACGATGCAGCTCGCCGTATTGAAGAAGCACAGAAAGAAAAAATGGCTGGTGTGACTGGCGGCATGAACTTGCCTGCTGGTTTTAAAATGCCATTCTAATTAATGCGTACCAGTCACTTACTGGAACAACTAATGGAGGCCTTGCGTTGCCTGCCTGGGGTTGGCCCCAAGTCGGCGCAGCGCATGGCCTTCAGTTTGTTACAGCGAAATCGCCAAGGCGGGTTACAGCTTGCTGATGCCCTAAGCCGAGCCATGACAGACATTGGCCATTGCCGTGATTGCCGCACGTTTACCGAAGAGGAAGTGTGTGCCATTTGCGCCAACCCTCGACGTCAGGAAAATGGCCAAATTTGTGTAGTTGAAAGCCCTGCTGATATTGTTGCGGTGGAATCAACCGGTCAGTTCTCGGGTCGATACTTTGTTCTTATGGGGCACTTATCGCCGCTAGATGGCATCGGGCCTTCTGACATCGGTCTTGATAGCCTCGAGTTCAGAATGCAGAACGAGCAAATTGGTGAGCTGATTTTGGCGACCAACCCGACAGTTGAAGGCGAGGCAACGGCCCATTACATTGCCGAGCTTTGTAGCGAATATGATATTCCAGCCACGCGTATTGCCCACGGTGTACCGGTGGGTGGGGAGCTTGAGTTGGTGGATGGCACGACGTTGTCTCACTCGCTGGCAGGGCGACAAAAGCTTTATTGATAGATTTAAATATTAATTTATATTTATCGGACTAAAAATAAATGCCGACATTGGGAGTTCCAATGTCGGCATTTTTTATGTGTTTTGATTTTGCTTTAATCGCTAGCGCTTAATGCTTTATAGCGAGTACAAGATATTCGAACCGTAGCTAAGGCTAGTGAGCAGGATAGACTTCTCGTTAATCACATCAAGGCGGCGGCTCTGGCGGGCATCCATGCGGATAATTTGCTTAACAATCGACAGGTGGTGTTTCTGGAAGTCGTTGTTTTGGCCTGAGGTGATGTCTTTGAACTCGTTAGGCTCTGTTAATAGGTAACCACCACTGACATCCCAGTCGCCCGACTCAGAAATATGCAGGGTGAGCGGCTGCTCCTGATCACTGAAAAGCTTCACTAGCGTAATGCGAGAGTAGGTTTTGTTCGGCAGGTACACCACGTGGCTGGTTTGCTCAACACGGCGCAGCATACCCAAATCTTCCAGTTCGGTTTCTTTGATTCGGCTGAGCTGAGTTGATTGCCACTCGCGTGACATCAAAAGCTGTTCTTGCTTGTAATCACTTGAATAGTAAAGCCAAACACTAAATATGCTGGAAATAGCCAGCAGGATAATGGCCCAGTACTTCTTTATATGTGCCAATAGCGGGTTCTGCTTGTTAATTACTGACATAGCTTAGTGTTGTCCTTTTGGCTTGTTAGCAAACGCAGGGTGACATTCTCACTTGGCAGTTCATGGCTGTGGACATAGTTAATCCATAGCTGGTTGCTTTGCCCGCCTGTTGCGATGATTTCGATTGGCTTCATTTCGCCACTATGGTACTCAAGGTAGGTTTGGGTACATTCGGTGATCATCGGCTCCCACTGCGAAACGTTCGGGTGGTTTTTTGGAACCAGTACATTAATGCCATTGATGGTTGTCAGCGGCTCAAAAGCCTCCGACTTCGGTGGCATGCTGATATTGACCAAAATAGGTAAAAGGAGTGCCAACAACACGGCCAGGCCGCTGATCAAAGGCCAAGAGGATTTTTTAGCTTTTGGTGCTTTTTGCGTGCTAGGGCTAACATCAGAGGCTTTAGGCAGAATTTGCTCCTGCGAAGGCGCCTCGGTATTCACTGTTTCTTCCGTGCTAAGGTCGCTTTGCGGCTGTTGCTCATCAGTGCTGGCGGTTGATTGCTCAGCCAAAGACTCAACCGCAGCAATCATTTGATAACCGCGTTTGGGTACTGTTTTGATAAACTCCGGAGATTTCGTGGAGTCTTTCAGTGCCTTACGAAGGGTCGAAATGGCCTGGGTAAGGCTGGAATCATCAACTTCAAAACCCTGCTCGCGCCACACATAATCATGAAGGCGTGTACGAGTGATGATTGCGCCTGGATCTTCAATCAACAGGCTCAGGGCACGACTCTCATTGCTGCCTAGTCGTGTCAGTTCATCATTCTCTTGTTGGTCGATCAAGCTGTTGTCATATGGGTCAAACAAAAAGCGTTGCCCAATTAGGAATTTATTGTCAACTTTATTCATTTTTAGCTCCGAGGGAACAACTTACACGCCCTTATAGCATGCATTCCCTGAATCGCCTCTTAATGTAAAACTTATCAAAAATGGTTCTGAAAAAATAAAAATTATATAAAAGCGCTATTTTAGGTTGAAAACGGCTGGTTTGACCATATGTATTTAAAGAAATGTTGATTGAGACGATGAACTTTTTAGGCTTTATAAAATTTTGTCTAAATAACCCGTCTCAAAATAGTTACAAATGTACGAGTTTTGGAGTAGAGATGAGCGATCAAACTGTCCACAAAAACAAGGAAACACGCGGTTTTCAGTCTGAAGTGAAGCAGCTTCTTCACCTTATGATCCACTCTTTGTATTCAAATAAAGAGATTTTCCTCCGTGAGTTGATTTCAAATGCCTCTGATGCTGCCGATAAGCTACGTTTTCGCGCACTGTCACAGCCAGACTTGTATGAAGATGACGCGACGCTAGGTGTAAAGCTGTCTTTCAATGAGCAGGCCGGCACCTTGATCATCAGCGACAATGGTATTGGCATGACCCGCGATGATGTTATCGAGCACCTGGGTACTATTGCTAAATCCGGCACTAAAGATTTCTTTGCCAAGCTAAATGAAGATGAATCGAAAGACTCGCAGTTAATTGGCCAGTTTGGTGTAGGTTTCTATTCAGCATTTATTGTTGCCGATTCTGTTACGGTGAATACCCGTGCCGCGGGCGTTGCTGCCGATCAAGCTGTTTCTTGGCAATCTGGCGGCGAAGGTGACTACACGGTTGAAGATATCGAAAAAGCAACCCGTGGTACTGACATCATTCTTCACCTGCGTGAAGAAGAGAAAGAATTCCTAAGCGAGTACCGCCTGCGCGACATCATTGGCAAGTACTCTGATCACATCGGTATTCCGGTACAGATCCAAACGGTTGAACGCGACGACGAAGGCAAGGAAACGGGCCGCAAGTGGGAGCAGATCAACAAGGCGCAGGCACTATGGACGCGTAACAAATCTGACATCAGCGAAGAAGAGTACAAGGAGTTCTACAACCATGTATCACACGACTTTGCTGAGCCACTAACATGGAGCCATAACCGTGTTGAAGGCAAGCAGGATTACACCAGCTTGCTATACATCCCGTCAAAAGCGCCTTGGGATATGAACAACCGCGACAGCAAGCACGGCCTGAAGCTATATGTGCAGCGTGTATTCATTATGGATGATGCGCAGCAGTTCATGCCTTCTTACCTGCGCTTTATGCGCGGCCTGATCGACTCGAACGATCTTCCGCTGAACGTCTCGCGTGAAATCCTGCAAGACAACAAGGTGACCCAGTCATTGCGCAAGGCGTGTACTAAGCGTGCCCTGACGATGATGGAGCGCCTGTCTAATAACGATGCCGAAAAATACCAAACGTTGTGGAATGAGTTTGGCCAAGTGCTAAAAGAAGGCCCGGCGGAAGACATGGCTAACCGCGAGAAGGTGGCCAAACTGCTCCGTTTTAGCTCTACCCATGCAGAAACTGCCGAGCAGACCGTGTCGCTAACAGACTATGTTTCTCGTATGAAAGAGGGACAGGACAAGATTTACTTCATCACGGCAGACAGCTTTACTGCGGCGAAAAACAGCCCGCACCTTGAGCAGTTCCGCACTAAGGGTTTGGAAGTGATCTTGATGCACGACCGCATCGATGAGTGGCTAATGGGACACCTGCCTGAGTTTGACGGTAAGGCGTTCCAGTCAATCACCAAGGCGGATCTTGACCTGTCGAAGTTCGAAGACGAGGCAGAAAAAGAGAAGCAGAAGGAAACAGAGGAAGCGTTCCAGTCGGTTGTCGAGCGCACCAAAACCTACCTTGGCGATCGTGTGAAAGATGTTCGTACCACGTTCAAACTGCAGGACACCCCAGCGGTGGTTGTGACTGACGAGCACGAAATGGGCACCCAAATGGCGAAGCTACTAGCAGCCGCTGGTCACGACGCACCGGATGTGAACTACATTTTCGAGCTAAACCCGGATCACCCGCTGGTTAACAAGATGGCAGATGAAGCCGACGAGGAAGCCTTCGGTCGCTGGGTTGAAATGCTACTTGGCCAAGCGATGCTGGCGGAGAAGGGCACGATGGACGATCCATCCCAGTTCCTTGCGGCGGTCAACAAGCTGCTGGCATAAGTTGTCCGATAGCGCGATATGACTAAGGTCTAATCGCGCTTTACCTATACCTTGAAGGAGCTTGGGTATATGTCTAATTGTATTCTGATAAAGCATGTAATCATGGCTTGTAGCCCGCACTGGGCTTGCGAGTCAGGGCTAATCAGTGTATTTTTTCATTCTTTGAAAACTCCATTAATATCTAAAGGGGATCACGATGCGCATCATTCTTCTGGGCGCTCCAGGTGCAGGTAAAGGTACTCAGGCACAATTCATCATGGAGAAGTTTGGTATTCCACAAATTTCTACTGGTGACATGCTACGTGCAGCAATCAAGGCAGGTACAGAGCTAGGTAAGCAAGCGAAATCCGTAATTGATGCTGGTCAACTAGTGTCTGACGACATCATCCTTGGCTTGGTTAAAGAGCGTATTGCTGAAGACGACTGTGCAAAAGGCTTCCTACTTGACGGCTTCCCACGCACTATTCCTCAGGCTGACGGCCTGAAAGAAATCGGCGTTGACGTTGACTACGTTATCGAGTTCGACGTTGCTGACGACGTAATCGTTGAGCGTATGGCTGGCCGCCGTGCACACCTACCATCAGGCCGTACTTACCACAACATCTACAACCCACCTAAGGTTGAAGGTAAAGACGACGTAACTGGTGAAGATCTTGTTATCCGTGAAGATGACAAAGAAGAGACAGTACGTGCTCGCCTAGGCGTTTACCATGAGCAAACTGCACCGCTAATTGCTTACTACGGTAAAGAAGCTGAAGCGGGTAACACTAAGTACCTGAAATTCGACGGTACTCAGCCTGTTGCTGCTGTTAGCGCTGAGCTAGAAAAAGCACTGTCTTAATTTGCTTTTCTTGAAAAAAGGGTTGGCATAATGCCAGCCCTTTTTTTATGCCTGCAAAACAGGTGATCGGATTGGCTTGGAATGTGGTATAAATTGCTGAAACGAAAAAGCTAATTAGCCAGAGAGTGTGAAGGACATCATGAGCGAGTCAAGCAAACACGAAAACAATAAAGACTATGGTGTGTTGTTGGTCAACCTTGGAACACCGGACGAAGCCACCCCGCAGGGGGTAAAGCGGTTTTTGTCTGAGTTCCTGCACGACCACCGGGTGGTGGATATGACCCGATGGCTTTGGTGTCCGATACTTCACGGGGTGATTTTGCCTATCCGCTCGCCTAAGGTCGCCAAGCTGTACCAGTCGGTATGGATGGAAGATGGCTCGCCCTTGATGGTGTATTCGCAGCGCCAGCAGCAAGAACTGGCAGCCCAACTAGATGTACCTGTTGAGTTGGGGATGACCTATGGCACACCGAGTATTGATTCTGGCTTGCAGGCGTTGAAGCAGCAGGGCTGCAAGCGGGTGCTGGTTCTGCCGTTATACCCACAGTACTCTCGTACCACAACAGCGGCAGTGTTCGATAAAGTGGCCAAGGTACTCAAGCAGCAGGCAGATATTCCTGAGCTTCGCTTTGTGAATGACTACTACAATCACCCGCAGTACATTTCGGCCTTGGCTCAATCAGCTACTGACTTTTGGCAAGCGCATGGTAAGCCTGATTACCTGCTGTGTTCTTACCACGGGATCCCGAAGCGTTATGCGGATAATGGCGACCCGTACCCTGAGCATTGCAACGAGACCACCGCTTTGTTGGCTGAAGCGCTCGCCATGCCGCGCGAGCAAATGAGCATGAGTTACCAGTCCATTTTTGGTCGTGAAGAGTGGCTTAAGCCCTATACCGAAGGCACGATAGAAGCGCTGGCGAAAAAAGGCATCAAGCGATTGGATGTGATGTGCCCGGCATTTTCTGTCGATTGTCTGGAAACGCTGGAAGAGATTGCTGAAGGGTGCAAAGAAACCTTTATCGAGGCTGGCGGGGAAGAGTTCAACCTTATCCCTTGCTTGAATGACAACCCGTCCCATATTGCTTTGATGGCAGAGTTAGTTCAGCAGCATAGTCAGGGGTGGTAACCTCTCACGCCAGGTACAAGGTGTTAAATTAACTGGACAACTTGTATTTATAACTTGCCTTGCGCTTTCCCAAGCTCTCATATTCTGTGAGAGCTTTTTGTTTTTTGTTCTATATTCTGTGATAGAATTCGCAAAAATTTCTCAACAGACAGCTCATTGACATGAAATTTCCAGGCCAACGTAAATCTAAGCATTACTTTCCTGTACATGCGCGAGATCCCCTTCTTAGCCAAGCTAAACAAGAAAAGCGACTAACGCGCACCCATACTGTCGGTATCGACCAGACTCTAGTTGATATCGAGGCATGTGTTGAAGATGAATTCCTGGAACGCTATGAGCTGAGTAAAGGCCACTCGTTAGTGATCACTGACGAGAAAGCGGAAGCCCTGTACCAAGAGCTAAAAGAGAAAGATCTTATTAGCCACGAATTTGCTGGCGGTACTATTGGTAATACATTGCACAACTACTCAGTGCTGGCGGATGATAAGTCGGTATTGTTGGGTGTAATGAGTAAAGACATTGAGATCGGCAGCTACGCTTACCGTTACCTGTGTAATACCTCTAGCCGTATGGATATGAACCATCTTCAACCTGTCGAAGGGCCTATCGGCCGTTGCTTCGCGCTGATTTCAAAAGACGGCGAACGTACTTTTGCGATCAACGAAGGCAAGATGAACCAGCTTCAGCCTGAAAGCATCCCTGAATCTGTATTCGAGCGTGCGTCTGCTTTGGTACTGACGGCATACTTGGTGCGTTGTAAAGACGGCGACCCAATGCCAGAAGCCACCATGCGCGCGATTGAGTATGCCAAGAAGCATGATGTACCCGTTGTTCTGACGCTGGGAACTAAGTTCGTGATCCAGGATGATCCGCAATGGTGGCGTGACTTCCTGCGTGATCACGTGACTGTGGTTGCGATGAACGAAGACGAAGCAGAAGCGCTAACCGGTGAGTCAGATCCGCTGGTGGCTTCTGAAAAAACCCTAGAATGGGTTGACCTTGTACTTTGTACGGCAGGCCCTGTCGGCCTATATACCGCAGGCTATACCGAAGACGAAGCGAAGCGTGAAACGAGCCTACCGCTCCTACCTGGCGAGATCCCAGAGTTCAACCGCTACGAGTTCAGCCGTCCGATGCTTCAGTCTGACTGTACCAATCCTATCAAGGTATTCTCGCACATTGCCCCTTACATGGGTGGCCCTGAGCGTATCAAGAACACCAACGGTGCCGGTGACGGTGCACTGTCTGCGCTACTGCACGACATGTCAGCCAACCGCTACCACAAAGAGAATGTACCTAAGTCGAGCAAGCACCAGTTCAGCTTTCTGACTTACTCGTCGTTCTCGCAGATCTGCTTGTACTCTAACCGCGTAAGCTATGAAGTACTGGCCCAGCACTCTCCGCGTCTATCCCGTGGCCTACCAGAGCGCGAAGATAGCTTGGAAGAAGCATACTGGGAACGCTAAGATCCTGCTTGTTTTATTAGAAACCGCCCACTCGGGCGGTTTTTTTATACTTGCCTCCCAGCTATCTGGTGAGGAGCAAAGAGCAGAACCATGAATGCGAACTTGTTCTTCCCCTTGAGCGTAGGTGGCAGGGAGATCGATGCAGCTGATAGAAGGGGAGGTTAGATGGGGTTGCTTCGCGACTTGATGTAGGGCGAATGTGGTGTTGCTGGTGGATAACCCCATCAGCTTGAAAAAGGCAGGAGCAAAGAGCAAAAGCATGAATGCGAACCTGTTCTTCCCCTTGAGCGAAGGTGGCAGGAAGGGCGATGCAGTTGATAGAAGGGGAAGTTAGATGGGGTTGCTTCGCGACTTGATGTAGGGCGAATGTGGTGAGGTTGGTGGATAACCCCTCCGGCTTGATAAGGGCAGGAGCAAGATCAAAAACGAGAGCGCGGGGCTCTCGTTTTGGTTTCTGGTAGAAGCGACTTATTAAGCTTCTTTGTCGTATGCTTCGTTGTGAACTGCAGCTACCGCACGGCCTGATGGGTCAGCGCTGTTTTTGAAGCTCTCGTCCCACTCGATGGCTTTAGCACTTGAGCAAGCGATAGATGGGCCGCCAGGGACACACTTCGCTGCGTCTTCAAGTGGGAATAGCTCCTCGAAGATCTCGCGGTAAACGTAGGCTTCCTTGGTCGTTGGTGTGTTGTACGGGAAGCGGAACTTCGCCGTTTCAAGCTGCTGATCCGACACTTTCGCTTCGGCAACATCACGCAGTGAATCAATCCAGCTGTAGCCAACACCGTCAGAGAATTGCTCTTTCTGGCGCCATGCAACAGACTCTGGTAAGTAGTGCTCGAAACATTCACGAACGATGTGTTTTTCCATCTTGCCGTTGCCACACATCTTGTCTTCAGGGTTAACACGCATCGCCACTTCCAAGAATTCTTTATCCAGGAAAGGTACGCGGGCTTCAATACCCCATGCCGCCATCGACTTGTTGGCACGGGCACAGTCGAACATGTTCAGTGCAAGTAGCTTACGAACAGTCTCTTCGTGGAACTCTTTCGCGTTTGGCGCTTTGTGGAAGTACAGGTAGCCGCCGAAGACTTCATCGGCACCCTCGCCAGACAGTACCATCTTGATACCCATGGCACGGATTTTACGTGACATGAGGTACATTGGGGTTGAAGCACGGATAGTCGTGACGTCATACGTTTCGATGTGGTAAATCACGTCGCGAATTGCATCCAAGCCTTCTTGTACGGTGTAAGTCAGCTCGTGGTGTACCGTGCCGATGCTGTCGGCAACCACTTTCGCTGCTTTCAGATCAGGTGCCCCTTCAAGGCCGATGGCAAATGAGTGCAGTGTTGGCCACCATGCCTGTGATTGTTCATCATCTTCAATACGCTTAGCCGCGAACTTCTTGGTGATGGCAGAAATAACCGATGAATCCAGACCACCAGAGAGCAGCACGCCGTATGGTACGTCGGTCATTAGCTGGCGTTTTACCGCACCTTCCAAAGCTTCAGTCAGTGCCGCTTTGTCTGTTTTCGCATCGGCTACAGCATCGAATTCCATCCAGTCGCGCTTGTAGTAACGAACAGGCTCGCCTTTTTTGCTCCACAGGTAGCTACCAGGAGGGAATTCACTGATTGTCTTACATACAGGTACCAATGATTTCATCTCAGAGGCAACATAGTAGTTACCATGCTCATCGTAGCCGTGGTATAGCGGAATGATACCGATGTGGTCACGTCCGATCAGGTAAGCGTCTTCTTGCTCATCGTAAAGGATGAAGCCAAAAATACCGTTGAGGTAATCAAGCAGCTCTGGGCCTTTTTCCTTGTATAGGGCCAAGATGATTTCACAGTCAGACTCTGTCTGGAACGGGTAATCAGCTGCAAATTCTGCGCGTAGTTCTTTGTGGTTGTAAATCTCGCCATTAACAGCAAGGGCATGTGTTTTGTCTTCGTTGTAAAGAGGCTGTTCACCGCTATTCAAATCAACAATCGCCAGACGCTCGTGGACAAGGATAGCCTTGTCTGATGAGTAGATGCCTGACCAATCTGGTCCGCGGTGGCGCATTTTTTTAGACATTTCCAACGCGGTTTCACGCAATGCGGTTGCATCGCTTTTAATGTCTAAGATACCGAATACTGAACACATACTTCTTACCCCAAAGTTAAATCATTGTCGCAATCCATAAATCTTGAGAATTGGCTGTTAGCTAGCGCGTTGAATTTTAACGGATGCTCGCTAATAAACTGTTGCCTCTTCGTTAATATTTAAAATTGCGTATTCAACAATTAAATGCAACCACTAATTTCAATTCAATATAGAAAAAGGCCTTGTGGTGAATACTATTTAATTAAAACTGGATATTCCGAATAAAATCCAATAGCAGCTCATAATTTGCACCAAAAAAGAAATGGCAGCCGAAGCTGCCATGTTATGAAGGGGTGAAGGGGAGGTGGGGCTACTTAATTTGTGGCTCCAAATGATCACAGACGTGACGGGCGAATCCGCTACCGGCCTCGTTGTAAATATTGAACGCTGCATCCACCCCGAGCGCTTGTAGTTGCTCTTCATCATCACTGTATTTTGCGATGGCGGCGATCTTACCTTGGTAGTTTCGCTCCTTGATTTGTTCAAGGGCAAACGTATTGGCGTGACTGTGCGGCATCGCAAGCAAGATCAGCTTGGTATTGCGCTTGGAAATCACGCGAGCCCAAAAATCCGGGTCGGTTGCATCGCCGTGGATGACATTGCGCCCTTTGTCACGGTGGTACTCAACTGAGTCTTCACGCGCCTCGACCCCAATCACGTGCTCGCCATAGCGACTGACTAATTCGTCGTAGGCGCCACTGCCGATACGGCCCATACCCAAGATCATGATCTGCTTATCACCAAGGTCGATCAGGCGATCGCTCGGGTTTAGCTGTTCCGGCTCGAATTCTTTCAGCCACTTGGACGCGTCTTTGTAGAGCCGGTGGCCCATGCTGTTTAGTGGGGCGGCAATCAGGAAAGACAGCGATACTGCAATGGCAATGGCCACCAAGAAGCTGCCGGGTAGCATGCCCATGTTGTAGGCAAGCCCACCGACGATCAGGCCAAACTCGCTGTAGTTGAATAGGGTGAGTGTTCCGAGCAACGAGGTACGTACTCGGTATTTGAATAAGTTGAAGATAACGTAATACAAAATGCCCTTGATAGGCAGCAATACCAGCAGCAGCAATGCCATCAGGAAGCCATCGACGGTCGGCTCTTCCGAAAGGCCGATATTGAGGAAGAAGCAGACGAGCAGCAGCTCTTTGAAGTTAAAGAGTGACTTGGACAGCTCTGAAGCCTTGGGGTGGGCCGCCAGCATCATACCGAGGATAAGTGCGCCAAGGTCTGCCTTCATGCCGACGGCTTCAAACAAGCCCGCTCCGGCGACCAGGGCAAGGAAGACACCGTAGAGCACCAGCATCTCGCCGTGGCCTGCGCGGTCAAGAATTTTAAATAGCGATGGGCGAAGTAATGGCAGGGCGAACAACCCCAGCGCGGTCAGCTCCGGGACTTTGCCGGTCGACACGGTAAGGAAAATAACTGCGAAGATATCCTGCATAACCAGAATGCCGATAGCCAGTGTACCGTAGGTTGCATTGAGCTCGCCTTTTTCCTGCAGCGCCTTGATGGCAAAAACGGTACTGGAAAAAGAAAGGGCGAAGGCCATGAGAGCCAGCTGCATGACATCCATATCGGCCATCATGCCAATACCCAACTGCTTGAGCACCAATAGGGCGAGGGTGAATAATCCCGTGGTTAACAGGTTATGCAGTGTTGCCCCTCCCCAAATCTCCTTGGCAAGGAGGGTTCTGACATCAAGTTTGAGGCCGATGGTAAAGAGCAGCAGGGTGACGCCCAAGTCGGCAAGGCTACTGAGTACCTCGGTGGATTCGTAGCCGGCGATATTGAGGGCAAAACCGGCGACAAGAAAGCCCACCAGTGGTGGCAATTTACAACGGAGGGCAATATAGCCAGCCAGGAAGGCGGCAATAATAAACATGAGTTCCATAATTAGGCTGACGGTCCTTTTAGCTTTATCTTGATCGGTATTGTTATTTTATTGGCCATAAAGACCTTATTTTTAACCAACCAATATAACACAAGGGGCATGTTCCTGTCTGGAACATGCCCCTTATTTATGGGTTACGAATGAGTAGCTTATCGTTGCTATTATTCTTCTAGCAGACGTTGTAGTAGCACCCCGTTGAGCATGGCGCGCTTGATCATCGAGAAGGCGCCGATGGTTGGCTGGGTATATAGCTCTGACTCGACAATCGGTAGATCCTTGTTGAAGGTCGATAGCGACTGGGTTTCAACGCAACGGCGGATTGCCGGGAAGATAACGTCTTTGGCTTGGGTAATGTTACCTGCGACGACGATCTTTTGCGGGTTGAATAGGTTGATTGTCATTGCCAGTGCTTTACCAAGTTGGTTACCCACTTTGATTAGCGCCTGGCTTGCAAGCTCATCGCCTTTGTTTGCCGCTTCGCAAATCGCCGGCATGGTTACTTCTTCCAACTCGCTAAGCGTACTTGGGTAGCCTTGGGCTAGCAGTTTTTGAACCTGCTCGATAATGGCAGGGTCGGCGGCGACGGTTTCAAGGCAACCAAAATTGCCACACTGGCATTTATCACCCAGTGGGTCGATTTGGATATGGCCGATCTCGCCCACGTTGCGGTTAAAGCCAAGGAAGACTTGCCCGTTCACAATGATACCGGCACCGGTACCGTGGTGAACACTGACTAGGATTGAGTCATTGCAATCCTGGCTGGCGCCGAAGTAGTGCTCCGCCAGTGCCAAACCGCGAATATCGTTGCCGACAAAGCAGGCAACGCCGTACTTGTCGCTGATAATGTCTGACAGCGGTAGGTTTTCGACGTCGATATGCGGCATGTATTCCACTACGCCGGTTTCAGGGTCGATTAAGCCAGGTAGGGTAATACCGAATGCAACCAGCTCACGCATGACACTCTGGTTGTCATTGATGAATTGGCGGATGTGCTCTAACAGCCCATCGGTCAATTCTTGTTGGCTGGTGTAATGGAACGGATGCGCTGAGCCGGCAACATGCTTACCGCTCAGATCATAAAGGGTCAATTCAATGTAGTTACGGCCTAGGCGTACTGCAATTGAATGAAATGGCGCTGACTCTGTGGTCAGCGAGATAGCACGCCGGCCTCCGGTGGAAGCCTGCTGCGCGACCTCTTTGATTAGGCCGCGCTCTAGCAGTTGGCGGGTGATTTTAGTAACACTTGCAGGCGCGAGTTGACTGACGTCAGCTACCTGAATTCGTGAAATAGGGCCTTGCAAGTCAATTAGTCTGTAAACAGCTGCACTATTCAGCTGTTTTACCAGATCTACATTACCAATTTGTCCGCCTGTCATAGTTAGTTCTGCTCGTATTCACCGTTAACAACAGTCGCCCGAACATGGTAGTCACGATCAAAGATAGTTAGGTTAGCAACCATCCCTTTCTTGATGGCACCCAGTTTCTTGTCAGCGCCAATGGCGCGAGCAGGATACAGAGTGGCCATACGGATCGCTTCGTCCAGGGCGATACCTGCATGTTCGACACTGTTTTGAACTGCTTCAATCATTGTTAGTGCCGAACCACCGAGTGTGCCATTTTCATCAACACACTTCCCATCACGGTAATATACTTTCTTGCCGACAAAAATAAAGTGATCCATGTCTGCTCCTGCAGGTGCAGTTGCATCGGTGACCAAAACAAGTTTTTCGCCTTTCATACGGTGAGCAAGACGAATATTGGCATAATCAACATGGAAACCGTCAGCAATAATGCCTGTGTAAACCTCTGGTGTGTCGTAAATTGCACCAACCATACCCGGCTCGCGGCCTGCAATCGGCGTCATTGCGTTGAATAGGTGGGTAGCGAAAGTAATACCAGAAGCAAAACCTTTGCGGGCTTCAACATAGGTGGCGTTGGTATGGCCGGCAGAAACAATAATGCCTGCGTCTACCAGCTTCTCGATATGCTCGTGCGGGTTTTGCTCGGGGGCTAGCGTCACTTTGGTGACAACATCGGCATTGTCGCAGATGGTTTTGATCATTTCATCGTCTGAACGACGGATGTGGTCAACAGAGTGGATACCTTTTTTCATTACGTTAAGGTATGGACCCTCAAGGTGCAGGCCTAACGAATGATTTTGGTATTGGCTTTGATACTCACGCTCGGCAGCGATGGCTGCTTTCATGTCTTCGTCCGACGAAGTGATAAGCGTAGGCAAGAAGCTGGTACAACCCGATTTCAGGTTGGCACGGTGCATGGTGTGAATAGTGTCGGCGTTGATTTCATCGTTAAACATGACGCCACCACAGCCATTTAGCTGTAGGTCGATGAAGCCAGGCGTTAGGTTGGCACCGTTTAGATCGCGAGTTTCGATATCTGCAGGTAGGTCTGCCTCAGGGCAAACAGCGTGAATGTTCACGCCGTCAATAATGACGGCGTGGTTATTCAGCACATCGCTACCGGTATATATGCGGCAATTGGTAAGCGCGTACATGAACAAATCCTTTTAATTACAGGTTCTTGATGTTTTGTGACTCAAGCTCTTGGAAGTATTTAACCGTTTTCACTTTCAGCTCTTGCGTTGATGGCTCATCACAAACAATCAAAGATTTAGGGTGAAGCTGAAGCGCAGATACTGTCCATAGGTGGTTAACAGAACCTTCAACAGCGGCTTCAAGAGCAAGGGCTTTGTTGTGGCCTGTTACTAGGATCATGATCTCTTCTGAATCAAGCAGTGTACCTACACCGATAGTTAGGGCGTATTTTGGTACCTGGTTGATGTCGCCATCGAAGAAGCGCGAGTTTGCGATACGCGTGTCTTCTGTTAGCGTCTTGATACGAGTACGAGAAGCTAGCGAAGAGGCTGGCTCGTTGAACGCGATGTGGCCGTCGTTGCCCACGCCACCCATGAATAGGTTGATGCGGCCGTAAGACTTAATTTTGTCTTCGTAACGCTGGCATTCTACTGCGTGATCTTCTGCATTGCCGTTAAGCAGGTTGATGTTCTCTTCCTGAATATCAACGTGGTTGAAGAAGTTTTCGTACATGAATGTACGGTATGACTCTGGGTGATCAGCTGGGATGCCGATGTACTCGTCCATGTTGAAAGTCACAACATGCTTAAAACTTACTTCACCTGCCTGATAAAGCTCGATAAGACGCTTATAAGTAGCTAGTGGAGTGCCACCTGTTGGTAGACCCAATACGAAAGGACGTTCCGCTGTTGGCTTAAATTTGTTAATACGATCAGCAATATAGCGAGCAGACCACAAACCTACTTCTTTAGCTTCATTCAGTGGGATTAGTCTCACGGTGACACCTCATTCCAAGTTTAAATACCAATAAAATCTTAGCGTGTTATCGCCTTTGTTTTGGATAATAAAATAAGTTTTATGATCGAGCTAGCAAAATCGCCTGATTATTGGCTCTGCAGGTGATAAAGATCACAAATAAGGAGGTTTTAATTTGCGGGGCGAAATTAATTTCTTAAACTGCAAATAACTTAATCGGGTAGCTAAAATAAGTTATCAACTCTGCATCTAAGAAAACCATAGGGGGAACTAAGGGTGAACATTCTTGGATATTTTCAAAAAGTAGGTAAAGCATTGATGGTGCCAGTCGCCACTCTGCCTGCCGCAGCAATCTTAATGGGTATTGGTTACTGGATCGATCCAAACGGCTGGGGTGCGAACAGCGCACTTGCTGCCTTTTTGATTAAAGCCGGTGCCGCAATCATCGACAACATGTCTGTACTGTTTGCAATCGGTGTTGCTTACGGTATGTCTAAAGATAAAGATGGTGCAGCAGCACTTTCTGGTTTCGTTGGTTTCCTAGTTGTTACTACTCTACTGTCTCCGGGCGCAGTTGCTCAGATTCAGGGCATCGACGCAAGCGCAGTGCCTGCTGCATTCGCGAAGATCAACAACCAGTTCGTTGGTATCCTAGTAGGTATCGTATCTGCAGAGATCTACAACCGCTTCTCACACGTTGAGCTTCACAAAGCACTTGCATTCTTCTCTGGTAAGCGTCTGGTTCCTATCCTAACGTCTTTCGCCGGTATCCTGATTGCATTCGTTCTTATGTACATCTGGCCTTCTGTTTACAACGGTCTTGTAAGCTTCGGTGAAGGTATCCAGGGCATGGGCGAGGTAGGTGCTGGTCTATACGCATTCTTCAACCGTCTACTAATCCCAGTTGGTCTACACCACGCACTGAACTCAGTATTCTGGTTTGACGTTGCTGGTATCAACGATATCCCTAACTTCCTTGGTGGCGCGAAATCAATCGCTGAAGGTACTGCAACTGTAGGTGTTACAGGTATGTACCAGGCTGGTTTCTTCCCAATCATGATGTTCGGTCTACCAGGTGCAGCACTTGCGATGTACCACACTGCTAAGGCGAAGAACAAAGAAAAAGTTGCGTCAATCATGATCGCTGCTGGTTTCGCATCATTCTTCACTGGTGTTACTGAGCCGCTAGAATTCGCATTCATGTTCCTAGCTCCTGCACTATACGTTGTTCACGCACTACTAGCTGGTATCTCTGTATACATCGCAGCTTCTATGCAGTGGATTGCAGGTTTCGGTTTCTCAGCAGGTCTAGTAGATATGGTTCTATCTACTCGTAACCCACTAGCTGTAAACTGGTACATGCTAATCGTACAGGGCTTCGTATTCTTCGCGCTTTACTACTTCATCTTCCGCACAGTTATCATCAAGTTCAACCTGAAGACACCAGGTCGTGAAGATGACGACGCTGAAGAAGGTGCAGCACAAGGTTCTAAGGAAACTGGTGAACTAGCTAAGCAGTACCTAAAAGCACTAGGCGGTCACGAAAACCTAGAAAACATCGATGCTTGTATCACTCGTCTACGTCTAACGCTAAAAGACAGCAGCCTTGCTGACGAGAAACAACTTAAAGCACTAGGTGCAATGGGTGTGGTTAAACTTGGTTCAAACAACCTACAGGTTATCCTTGGCCCACTAGCTGAAATCGTTGCTGGCGAAATGAAAAAAATCCCAGCATCTGAAGACCTATCAGCTGTAAAACTGCCTTAATTACCACACGTAATTAACCAGTACTACCGGTCTCCACTCTGGAGGCCGGTACCTTCAAGCAAGACCCGCAACAGACTCAACAATCACCTGAAATTCCACTACGACTATCGACCTTTCCCTGGCGCTTGCCAGTGTTTGAATGGCGATGTCCTGTACCTGCAATTTCAGATTATTGTTATGTCGTTTTGACATTTTATTTTTACCGCCAACTTTTTATCGGCGGTTTCGGGAGAGAAGGAGTTACTCGTGAGAGCATTTAAACTGAGCCTGTTGGCCTCGGTGGTGGCATTGGCCGCAACCGGTTGTGCGTCAAACACACCTGCAATGACCGACCAGCAGGTTGCTGATACGTTGGCTGCTAACCTGGGTGTTAATTACCAGCTGGTGACTAACCACGGCGCAAACGAAGGCCTTAAGTGTCAGGAGTTACAAGCAGAATGGGCGTCTTGTGACTTGATTAACCTAACCCTGACCAACAACGGTCCTGCGGTTGATAGCAAAGATTGGAAAATCTATTTCCACAGCGTCCGCATGATCCTTGAAGTTCAGAACGAGCAGTTTAAGGTTACCCATGTAACAGGTGATCTGCATACCCTTGAGCCAACCGACAAGTTCGAAGGCTTCGCTGAGGGTGAAAGTGTCGTGATCCCATACATTGGTGAATACTGGAAGTTGTTCGAGACGGACTACATGCCAAGATCGTATGTCGTGGCGGGTGACTCGACACCAGAAACCATCGTGAGCACGGATCATGAAGATCCATCGGCTTACACCAACCCAATTGAAGGCGATAACTGGAAGCGTACGCCTGCCGACAACAACGTGCTGGCGACGGCGCAGTCTCGTTTCGAGAAGAACAGCGATGTAGACCTGCTGGCCAAGGAAGAGGTTGCAGGCACGATTATCCCAACGCCATTAAGCACTAAACTGACTGGCGGTAAAGTCTCACTTGCCAACGGTATTAGTATTGAAAACAAGGCGCTGCCAACCTCCATGCTGGAAGCGGCAACGACGCGCATGGCATCGTTTGGCATTGATACCAATGGTGACTACCCGGTTAAGCTGTACCTTGATCCATCGCGCTTTAGCCAAGAAAACAAAGTATCCGGTGCATACTTGCTTGATGTCCGTGATGGCGTGACGACGGTTGTCGGCTACGACTACCAAGGTGCGTTTTACGGCCTGCAATCGCTGATGTCTTTGATGGGCACTGGCGCAGAGCAAACTATCCCAACCCTGAAAGTGAGCGATGCACCGCGCTTCGATTACCGTGGCGTGATGGTCGATGTTGGCCGTAACTTCCACTCGAAAGAAGCGATTTTGCGAACGCTTGACCAAATGGCCGCGTTCAAGATGAACAAGTTCCACTTCCACCTAAGCGATGACGAGGGCTGGCGTGTCGAGATCCCTGGCTTGCCGGAACTAACCGAGATCGGTAGCCAGCGTTGTCACGACTTGTCTGAAACGACGTGTCTATTGCCGCAGCTGGGTTCTGGCCCAACAAGCGACAACTTTGGCTCGGGCTACTACAGCACGGAAGACTACCTTGAAATCCTTCACTACGCGAAAGCACGTGGCATTGAAGTGATCCCAGAGCTTGATATGCCAGCGCACTCCCGTGCCGCGGTTATCTCGATGGAAGCGCGCTACAAGCGCTTGGCTGAAGCCGGCGATATGGCGGCGGCTGAGCAGTACCGCTTGACCGACCCGCAAGATACGTCAAACGTAACAACGGTCCAGTTCTACGATAAGTACAGCTTCATCAACCCATGCATGGATTCATCGCTAAACTTCGTAGACAAGGTGATTACCGAAATTGCGGCCATGCACAAGCAAGCGGGTATGCCGCTGAATACTTGGCATTACGGTGCCGATGAAGCGAAGAACATTAAGCTGGGTGCCGGCTTCCAAGACGTGAACAGCGATGAGAAGGTTGCATGGAAGGGCGACTTAGACCTATCGGCGCAGGATAAGCCTTTTGCCCAGTCTCCAATGTGTCAGAAGCTGCTAGAAAACGGTGAAGTTGAAGACTTTGCCCACTTGGTGGGCTACTTTGGCTTGAGAGTCAGTGAAATCGCGGCAAGCAAGGGCGTTGCTAACTTCCAGGCTTGGAATGACGGCCTGAAATACCTGAAGGGTGATGCCGACCAGTTTGCGAGCGAGAACGTGCGTGTTAACCACTGGGACGTACTGTACTGGGGCGGTGGCACAGCAGCTTATGACTGGGCTGCGAAAGGCTACGACATGATTGCCTCAAACCCAGACTACCTCTACATGGATATGCCTTACGAGGTCGATCCGAAAGAGCGCGGTTACTACTGGGCAACACGTGCAACGGATACCCGTAAGATGTTCGGCTTTGCACCTGAAAACTTGCCTCAAAATGCAGAAACGTCGGTTGACCGCGACGGTAACGGCTTCGTGAGCAAGGGTAACGCAGATGCCAGCATTTACGGTATGTCTGCCCAGCTATGGAGTGAGACAGTTCGCACCGACGAGCAGTACGAGTACATGGTATTCCCACGTGTGATTGCCGCGGCACAGCGTGCTTGGCATGAAGGCGAGTGGGAAAATGAGTACAAGGTAGGCGTTGAGTACTCTCAGCAAACGCAGCTGGTTGACAAAGAGGCGCTGACTGCTGAATGGCAACGCTTTGCCAACACCCTGGGTCAGCGTGAATTGGCCAAGCTTGATGCGGCAGGTGTTAACTACCGTGTACCTGTGCCGGGTGCGAAAGTAGAGGCGGGTGTACTGCACATGAACATCAGCATGCCTGGTTTGGTGCTGCAATATTCAACGGACGGTGGCGAAAACTGGACGAACTACGATGCGAAGGCGAAGCCTGCGGTATCGGGTGATGTACAGATCCGCGCTATCAGTGCCAATGGCCAGCGCTTTAGCCGAGTGACGTCACTGTAAGTGGCTTTGCACTAGCTTGTTAATATGTCTGGCGGAGGCCATCTCCGCCAGCTTCTTGATAGTCATTGAGGCATAGTGATTATCAAGAAGCTGTTAGGGCAGTTTCAGTCCGAGAAATCCTTTTTCCATTGTGGGTTTCTGAGTGGAATGTTGTTATTGGGCCTGATCTTAGGGCTTGCTGTTTTGATACCCCGCTAATAGCGGGGTTTTTTTATACATATCGACAAACAATGCATACTATTTGTTGAGTCATCCCCCATAATTATGGATCATAGGGGGTTCAAAAATCCTGTAAGCACACGAGGTGTAATTGATGAGTGAATCTGAAGCTCGTCCAACGAACTTTATCCGCCAGATTATCGATGCGGATTTAGCAAGTGGCAAACATACAAGCGTACATACCCGATTCCCGCCGGAGCCGAACGGCTACCTGCATATCGGTCATGCGAAATCTATTTGTTTGAACTTCGGTATTGCTCAGGACTATCAGGGTCAATGTAATCTACGATTTGATGATACTAACCCTGAGAAAGAAGACATCGAATACGTTGAGTCTATTAAGAACGATGTTAACTGGTTGGGCTTTGAGTGGAGCGGTGAGATTTGTTACTCATCGAACTACTTCGATAAGCTACACGGGTTTGCTATTGAATTAATTAATAAAGGCTTAGCGTATATTGATGAGCTAAGTCCAGAGCAAATGCGTGAGTATCGCGGTACCCTTACTGAGCCAGGTAAGCACAGCCCGTACCGCGACCGCAGCGTAGAAGAAAACCTTGAGCTGTTCGACAAAATGAAGAACGGCGAGATCGAAGAAGGCAAAATGTGCCTTCGCGCCAAGATCGACATGGCATCGCCATTCATGGTGATGCGTGACCCGGTTCTTTACCGTGTACGTTTCGCAACCCACCACCAGACTGGCGACAAGTGGTGCATCTACCCGATGTACGACTTCACCCACTGTATTTCCGATGCGCTAGAGGGCATTACGCACTCTATCTGTACATTAGAGTTCATGGACAACCGTCGTCTGTACGACTGGGTACTTGATAACATCACGATTGACTGCCAGCCTCGCCAGTACGAGTTCAGCCGTCTAAACCTTGAATACACTGTGATGTCTAAGCGTAAGCTGAACCAGCTGGTTACCGAGAACTTGGTTTCTGGTTGGGATGACCCGCGCATGCCAACGATTTCAGGCCTGCGTCGCCGTGGCTTTACGTCGGCATCTATCCGTGAGTTCTGTAAGCGTATCGGTGTGACCAAACAAGATAACACTATCGAGATGAGCTCGCTTGAATCTTGTATCCGCGATGATTTGAACGAGAACGCACCGCGTGCGATGGCAGTTCTTGATCCAATTAAAGTGGTTATCGAGAACTTTGAAGGCGAAGCTGAAATGCTTGAAGTGGCTAATCACCCGAACAAGCCTGAGATGGGCAGCCGCCAAGTACCGTTTACCGGTGAGCTGTACATTGAACGTGAAGACTTCCGCGAAGAAGCGAATAAGAAGTACAAGCGTTTGGTGCTAGGCAAAGAAGTTCGCTTGCGTGGCGCTTACGTGATCAAGGCTGAGCGTATCGAGAAGGACGAAGAAGGTAACATTTCGACTATCTTCTGTACTTACGATAACGAGACACTGGGTAAGAACCCAGCAGATGGCCGTAAAGTGAAAGGCGTTATCCACTGGGTATCGGCTTCTCACGGTGTACCTGCTGAGATCCGCCTATACGATCGCCTGTTCACTGTACCAAACCCTGGTGCGGCAGAAGACTTCGTCTCTGTGATCAACCCAGAGTCACTGACAGTGATGAACGGTGTGGTTGAGCCTTCATTGGTATCGGCTGAAGCAGAAAAAGCGTTCCAGTTCGAGCGTACCGGCTACTTCTGTGCAGACAGCAAAGATTCGTCTGCTGACAAGCTAGTGTTCAACCGCACGGTTGGCCTGCGCGATACTTGGGCGAAGATTGGCGATTAATTCGCGAATTGCAGCCAATAAAAAACCCGCCATTGGCGGGTTTTTTTGTATCGGGCTAAACGATTAATTCGCTTTGGTGGCCAAGTGTTGAGCTCCCGGCCTTGTCGTTTTAGGTATAGTCGAATTAATTACTTAGGATCGTGAAGTGTTTCGTCTTCAGAACAATTACCTTCGATGCAATGTCCATATAGGTACAAACTATGGTTGGTAAGACGAACATTGAAGCTGGCAGCGATTTCTTTCTGGCGATTTTCGATAACATCATCAGAAAATTCAATCACTTTGCCGCAGTCTAGGCAAACAAGGTGATCGTGGTGATGCTGGGTCGCCAGCTCGAATACAGATTTACCGCCTTCGAAGTGGTGACGCGTCACAATGCCAGCGTCATCAAATTGGTTCAATACTCGGTAAACTGTTGCCAGACCAATTTCTTCACCAATATCGATTAATTTTTTATACAAGTCTTCCGCACTGATGTGTTGGCAGTCAGGTTGTTGAAGTACTTCCAGAATTTTCAGACGTGGAAGTGTAACCTTTAGGCCTGCTTGTTTAAGTGCATGGTTATTATCTGACATTCGAGTTTCCTATTGGCTATCCGCATCAACATAATACGGTAGTCTTTCTCTTCTCTAATCATTATAAGTGACCACAAGGTAACAATAAACCTCAAAACGGGTCAATCTTGCTGATATTTAACTTTTCTTTTTGTTGTCAGATTGTTGTTAAATTGTACATTTTGAGTTTTCGTAGGTAGTATTTAAGACATCGTACCAGTTAAGAAGGTGACTGCCTGTGTATAAACTCTATAAACCCGCACTCGTCAAGCTGGCTCTGAACTTATGGCCGCCTTTTTGGGGATCGGGAATTAGAATAATTCGTATTTCCAATGACTTTAAAACAGTAAAAATAAAATTAAAGTTAAGATGGTGGAATAAAAATGCTAATCGTACTCAATACGGTGGTAGTATTTTTTCTCTAACAGACCCGGTTTATGCATTAATGCTTATAGGGCTGTTAGGCAAGGAATATTACGTGTGGGATAAACATGCCGAGATTAACTTTATCAAGCCTGGAAACAGCGATTTATACGCGGATTTTGTGATTAGCGATAATTGCCTGCGTGATATCCTTGATGCGACAGCGGGCGGCGATAAGCATTTGCCGGAATTTATGGTGCAGGTTAAAGACATACAGGGGGAGGTGGTTTCCGAGGTGAAACGCACACTGTATGTAAGGAAGAAGCCGCAGTACCGAGAAGAGGTGGGGAAGTTGGCTGAAGAGGAGCTGACTTCATAGCCGTGGTTGGTGGTAGATACCCTGGAAAGGTACCAGATACAAAAACGCCAGAGCAATTGCCCTGGCGCTCTACTAGCTCAACCAGTGATTAGTCTGCTAGCTCTGCTAGGCACATTTCTTCGTAGATTTGCTTAACCCACTTTTCAACGCGCTCTTCAGTTAGCTCTGGCTGGCGGTCTTCGTCAACACAAAGGCCCACGAAGTGGTCGTCATCAACCAGTGCTTTTGATGCTTCGAACTCGAAACCTTCCGTTGAGAAGTGGCCAACGATAGTTGCGCCGCGACCTTCAACGATTTCACGTACTGTACCCATCGCGTCACAGAAGTACTCAGCGTAGTCTTCCTGATCGCCACAGCCAAAGATAGCAACAAGCTTTGTCGAGAAGTCGATGTTCTCTAGCTCAGGGAAGAAGTCGTCCCAATCACACTGTGCTTCACCGTAGTACCAAGTAGGGATACCCAGTAGTAGCAGATCAAAATTGTCGATATCTTCTTTGCTGCTTTTCGCGATATCTTTAACTTCAACTAGGTTCTTACCTAGTTGCTTCTGGATCATTTTAGCGACAGCTTCTGTGTTACCTGTGTCGCTACCAAAGAAGAGTCCTACACTCGCCATAGTAGAAATTACCCGTATTAATTGTTGACCGTTAGCCTGACTGCCAACGATGTACATAATTCTGTGTCAGAGTGAATACTCTGATAGTCAATGATAACTATTTCGATCTACGAGTCTATGCGATTTACCGATCAAAACCTACCATTGATTGTACCAACCAGGATAAGCACTTGTTTTCTAGTTAACTAGTAAGGAATATCAAGAGCTTATGTTGGTTGGTATTTACTGTTACAGCAACCTTAACCGATGCCTGCCCCTTCCCAGCTTAGCTGAATAAGGCCTTTGGCAATGAACCCGGTACAGCCTAAGAATAAGACCAACCAGACGATTTTACGGCCAAAAGGCGGCACATTGCCTTGTTTTAGCACATCTTTAATGGCCATGCCGATAAAGAAAAAAATGGCGGCAAACAGTAAGTCCAGCCCAATCGATTCAAGCAGGTCCATGTGCTCATACAACATTCGTGTCTCCTTACCACAGCATTGTTAATGTTGAGCTAGGCGCGAACTATACCACAGACAATGGCCAACTGTTAACGGCTAAGCCGCTTGTAAGAAGTTCAAAATGATACGATTTACCGTCTCCGGTTTTTCGGCGTGCAGCCAGTGCCCGGTATTGGCCACCATATGGGCTTTGGCTGCCGGGAATTGGCGGCCGATAGCCTCGCGGTGCTCCGGCAAAATGTAGTCTGAGTTCTGGCCTTTCACGAACAAGGTTTTGCCATGGAAGGGGGTGATTTCTTCCCAGCCCATGATGGTGTCGTAGTTGGCAATAAGCCCTTCCACATTGAATCGCCAGCCATACTGGCCGCTGTCTTGCTTGGCGAATGATTTAAGCAGAAATTGGCGAACGCCGGGCTCGATAACGTGCATGGCCAGGTAAGTTTCGGCCTCGCTGCGTTTGCCAACGGTGTGCTTTGCCACTTCGCGCAAACCCGCAAACACGTTTTGGTGGCGGTGAACATGGTAATGCACCGGCGCCATATCGAGGATCAGCAAGCGGTCGAGTTTGTCCTTAGCCAGCTCGGTCATGGCCATCGCCACTTTTCCGCCCATAGAATGACCAATCAATGAGAACTGCTCGATGTCGAGTTGGTCGATGACATTAAGGACATCGTTGGCCATTTCGCGGTAGGTAAAATGCTCGCTGTGGGGGGAGCGGCCATGGTTTCGTAGATCAACGCTGATCACTTTATATTTATCTTTCAACGATCTGGCGAGTAGCCCTAGGTTGTCGGCGCTGCCGAACAGGCCATGGATCAAGACGATCGCGCTTCCTTCGCCATCCACTTGGTAATGAAGATTCACTGACTATTTTCTCTTGTTGTTAACGCTTTACCGTAGAGTATAACCTCGGATCACGTTATAATCGCACCGTGATTTTCAAACGGAACGATAATGAACACTACGATGAAGACTATTGAGGTAGACGAAGAGCTATATCGTTACATCGCCAGCCAGACTCAACACATTGGCGAGAGCGCATCAGATATTCTACGCCGACTGCTAATGATGCCTAACCAAGGCGAGGTTGCGCCTGTGCAACCAGAGGTTGTAATGCCTGTTCGCCCTAAAGGGATCGTGGTCAGCAAAGATGCTGGTAACTTGGCTCAAACTGATCGCGTAAAAGAGATGCGTAGCCTGCTGATCTCTGATGAATTTGCCGCTCAGGAAAAGGCGATCGGCCGATTTATGCTGGTTTTATCCTCGCTTTATCGTATCGATCCGAAAGGTTTTGCCGAAGCAGCCGCGATAAAAGGACGTACTCGCGTGTACTTTGCTGAGAGTGAGGACACTCTGCTGGCAAGTGGTAAAACAACCAAGCCAAAATCAATCCCGGAGACGCCATTCTGGGTAATTACGAATACTAATACTGATCGTAAACGTCAGATGGTTGAGCAACTGATGGGCAAAATGAACTTCGGTGCAGAGATCATCGAGAAGGTTTGCGGTGAAATTTAACAGGCGTTAAGCCTAACTTTTACAAGGATAAGTTAATGGCGATTCATCCTCGCGCTGGTCAACGTGCCCAGCAAGAAGATATGCATAACATTCCAGCGTTGGTGGCAAATTATTTCCTGATTGAGCCGAGTGCTCAAAATCCGCAGCAGAAAGTAGCATTTGGTACTTCTGGTCACCGCGGTACTGCCGACAAAGGAACGTTTAACCAGCACCACATCTGGGCAATCGCGCAAGCAGTTGCTGAAGTGCGCAAAGCCAATGGTGTGACTGGCCCGTTATTCTTAGGTAAAGATACCCACGCACTGTCTGAGCCGGCATTTACCTCGACACTTGAAGTGTTGGTGGCAAACGGTGTTCAGGTGGTGATCCAAGCAGGTCGCGGTTACACCCCAACGCCGGGTATTTCCCATGCCATTCTTTGCCACAACGTGGCGAGCGAAGCAAAAGCTGACGGCATTGTGATCACGCCATCTCACAACCCACCACAAGACGGCGGTATCAAATACAACCCTGTTCACGGTGGCCCTGCTGAAGGCGCGCTGACTACTGCGATTGAAACCCGTGCTAACGACATTATTGCTGCCGGCATGGTGGACGTGAAGCGTGTTGCTATCGAAGAGGCGTTCGCAAGCGATTTGGTTGAAGAGCGTGAGTTGGTTGCCCCTTACGTTGATGACTTGGTAAATGTTATCGACATGGCTGCTATCCAGAAAGCCAACCTAAAAATCGGTGTTGATCCGCTAGGTGGCTCTGGTATTGAATACTGGCGCCAAATTGCCACTCACTACAACCTTGATCTGACGCTGGTGGATGAGTCTATCGACCCATCATTCCGTTTTATGTCGTTGGACAAAGACGGCGTAGTGCGTATGGACTGTTCATCACCGTATGCAATGGCTGGCCTGCTTGAGCACAAAGACATGTATGACCTCGCTTTCGGTAACGACCCAGACTACGATCGCCACGGTATCGTGACGCCAGCTGGCTTGATGAACCCGAACCATTTCCTTGCGGTATGTATTGATTACCTATATCGCCACCGCCCAGACTGGGGCCAGGAAGTGGCAGTTGGTAAAACGCTGGTATCAAGTGCATTGATTGACCGCGTTGTGGCTGATCTTGGCCGCGAGCTTTGCGAAGTACCTGTTGGTTTCAAATGGTTTGTCGATGGCCTATACAGCGGCAAGCTTGGCTTCGGTGGCGAGGAAAGTGCCGGTGCATCTTTCCTACGTCTAGACGGCACGCCATGGTCGACTGACAAAGATGGTATCCTGCTTTGCCTGTTGGCGGCTGAAATCACAGCGGTAACGGGTAAGAATCCACAGCAGTACTACGATGAGTTGGCTGCCAAGCACGGTGCATCTGAGTATAACCGTATTCAAGCTGTGGCAAACGGTGAGCAGAAAGCGGTACTTAGCAAGCTATCGCCAGAAATGGTAGCTGCTGAAACCCTAGCAGGTGATGCAATCACGGCACGCCTGACCCACGCGCCTGGCAACGGTGCTGCTATCGGTGGCCTTAAAGTGACCACCGAAAATGGCTGGTTCGCGGCACGTCCTTCGGGCACAGAAGACATCTATAAGATCTACTGTGAAAGCTTCAAGGGCAAAGAGCACCTTGCGCTTATCGAGAAGGAAGCACAGGAAATCGTGAGTAAAGTATTTACTGACGCAGGCCTGTAAGCCAAATCGAATTGCTGATTGAAAACGCCCGCTTGCGGGCGTTTTTTTATGCCTGCTATTCACCTTACGTCGGTGGAATAAATAGTCGCTATACGTTGGGCCAGTGTTCCGGCATCACAAACCATATTTGGTTATCAGGTGCGACGGCCATGGTAGGGTGTGTTACCTGACTGAGGGGAGGGTTGTCTTCCAGTTGCTCAAAAGTTGGCGGGGCTATCCAATCCGGCTTGCCTATCGCCCGCAGGTTAAGCTTGCCCGCTTGAGCTGAATAGCACCACTTTCCGGTCGCCACGTTGGGGTTGAGCGCGATTGCCGAACCGATGTCGCTACTGTGGCAGGGGTAAAAAAGCCGGCCCTGCATGATCAAGCGCCGTACCTTCGGGGTGCCATACTTTGCTGCAAATTGGTTTTCGTACGCCGGATGTTGAGACATCAGTAGCTGGTGGTCCAGCATGCGGGATGCTTTTTTATCTAGGTTATCAATAGCATTGGGGCCAGGCCAAGATTGGCCGCAGGCAAGATAAAATTTGATGGCGACCTCCCAATGCTCAAGATCGCCACTGATCTTGTTTTTAACCAGGAAGTCTATCGCTCCCAAGGTTTGCTTGTTGTGCTGGAGTTGCAGCTCTTCGGCGACAAGGGTGTAGTCAGGATGGTGGACGATCAGTTGCTGCCATAGCCATTGGTAGAAAAAGCCAAGCCTATGGTTGCCTTGGTAAGCCTGGGCTGATGGCAATACGGCACGGGTACGAAAGCTATCGAACCAGGCTTGGTCGGCAATGTCCGCATGGCCGGCGAGAAGGGGTGGCAGTGTTAGCAGGCAATCGCTTGTGCGGGCTAAGTAGTTGTCATCTTTGGTGGTGTTGTATTTCAGCGTCATCCTTTTGCCCTGGTAGTTGCGATCTGGCTCAAGCATTTCGATGGACCTGTCATGTCCACACGAAATTAGGGTGTTTACTCTAATAAGAAACCATACAGTAAATATGGGTTTTGGTTGTTATAGGGGAGGAAACATGTATCGTCATTATTCGAAACCTTATATTTATTTCCGCCGCACCTTGGTTGTTGTTGTCGGCGTGGTTACCTTTCCCATCATGGTTTGCACCTCTGTAGATACCCGCTCAAAGCTGTATAGCTACCTACACCGGGTGTGGCTAAAAACCAGTGATAAGCCGGTATGGCTCGAAGAAAGTGAGCATGCTCTTCAAGAACTATACTAGGTTATAAGTTACTGAGCCATGCTGAGAATGCGTTGGCAATGATTTAAAAGCTGCATGAATGCAGCTTTTTTAATGCCTTATGTTCGCGATAGAATACGGTCAATCCCCCAATTAGGAACACACCATGAACAATTTAAAGCTTGAGTCCGTATTGAACGGCTTGTTGAGCCCGCATCTTATCAAAGACTACTGCCCGAATGGCCTTCAAGTGGAAGGCAAGTCAGACGTTAAAAAGATCATTACCGGTGTGACGGCGTGTCAGGCGTTGATTGATCGTGCGATTGAAGAAAAGGCGGATGCGATTTTGGTTCACCATGGCTATTTTTGGAAAGGTGAACCTGCTGAAATTCGTGGCATGAAATTTCGTCGTATCAAGGCACTGATTGAAAATGGTATTAACTTATATGCCTACCATTTGCCTTTGGATGTTCACCCAGAACTAGGGAACAATGCGCAACTGGCTAAGTTGCTGGATATTGAGGTGCTTGGCGGACTTGAAGAAGGGAATCCAAACTCGGTGGCGATTTATGGTCAACTAGAGCAGCCGTTGACGGGTGAAGAATTAGCTTCGCGCTTGGCAATTGCATTGCATCGTGAACCATTACATATTGGTAGTGAATACGCGCCAAAAGAAATTAAGACGATTGGCTGGTGTACTGGAGGCGGGCAAGATTTTATTGAATTAGCCGCTCAAAAAGGATTGGATGCATTTATTTCTGGCGAGATTTCCGAAAGAACAGTTCATATTTCCCGAGAGTTAGGTATTCATTATTATAGTGCTGGTCACCACGCAACTGAGCGTTATGGAATAAAAGTACTGGGTGAGTATTTAGCGAAAGAGCATAATTTCGATATTAAATTTATTGATATTGATAATCCTGTTTAAGTTAATTTTAACAAAACAAGAGCAGAGAAAGGCTTGGCATTGAGGTGCCAAGCCTTTTTATTTTGTGTTGTAAAATTTCATAATTCGGAAAAATGGAGGTATTAATACCGTTAGATCTCAGTCTAATTAATAGATTTTTTCAATATTTTACGGGTTTTTAATGGGTTGGGGTGATGATTTTTGATAAAGGTCAAAGAATCATCCTGAATGCTGTTGTGGGTGTCCGAAATATAATTACAACAATGAATGAATTCGATAATTTAAATTTACTCGTTTGATGTATCGCTGTTTGGTTATTCAGCCAATATTCAGAGATGTAAAAAAATAGCAGGTAAACATTTGCCATTAATTAACGAGCGCAAATTTTAAATTTTATCTATTCAGCGAATATTTTTAACCAATCATTATTTCATTGGTGTTGGCTGAATTATTTATTGGAGAACCCCCATGACAAAAAAGTGGTTTACCGAGTCGGTTGAAAGCACGGTATCCATGATGGATACGTCAACCGAAAATGGCTTGAACACAGCCGAGGTTAACAAGCGTCAAGAGCAATACGGTGCGAATGAGCTCCAAGAGCAGGCAGGTAAGTCTGTACTTGAACTTTTGGCCCACCAATTCAAGAACCCATTGATCTTTATCCTTGGTCTTGGCGCAATTGTATCTTTTTTCACTGGTCACTTAATTGATGCTGTTGCTATCGGTGTCATTATTGTTATCAACGTGCTTATTGCGTTTTGGCAAGAGTTCAAAGCCCAGAAAGGGATGGAAGCTTTGCGCGATATGGCAGCACCAATGGCGCAGGTACGTCGCAATGGCGAGTGGGTTGATATCCCGGCGCGCGATATCGTACCGGGTGATGTCCTGAAGATCAGTACTGGTGACATTCTGGCTGCCGACGTTCGAATTATCGAAGCTAACCGCCTGTCTATTGATGAAGCAGCACTGACCGGTGAGTCAGAGCCAGTTGATAAAATTTCTGAGGCGCTGGAAGACGGCAATATCAGCCTGGGTGATCAGAAGAACATGGGCTTTATGACCACCATGGTAACCTCAGGGACTGGTCTGGGTATCGTGGTGGGAACGGGTATGCAGACGGAAGTTGGTCACATCGCAGACATGATGGCCAACACCGAAGAAACCAAAACGCCAATGCAAGAGCGTATGGATACCATTGCGAAAACACTGATGACAGTGGCATTGGGTGTGGTAGCCGTTGTTTGTGTTATCGGTCTATACCACGGTATGCCATGGCTTGAGATCCTGAACACCGGTATTTCACTGTCTGTTGCAGCAATCCCTGAGGGCCTGCCAACGGTGGTGACTATCGTACTGACCATGGGCTCGACCCGTATGGTGAAGAGCAACGCATTGGCTAAACAGCTTGCGGCTATCGAGACCTTGGGTTCTACCACCGTTATCTGTTCCGATAAGACAGGTACATTGACCCAGAACCAAATGCAGGTAATGAAAGCCTACGATGCATCGGGCCGTCACTGGGAAGTTAGCGGAAAAGGCTTCTCGCCAAAGGGTGAATTCAAGCCGCTGTCGCACAGCACTGATGCGAAAGACAGCCCTGAGATGATGAAAGGTCTGGTTGTTGCGACCCTGTGTAATGATTCTGAGTACATTCAGGATGGCGACAAGTCGACAGTACGCGGTAACCCAACCGAGGGTGCACTGATTGTTGCGGCAGCGAAAGCGGGCCTACAGCAGGCAGAAATGCTATCAACTGGCGGCTACTCAATTGTTGAGAAATTCCCGTTCGACTCTGCGCGTAAGATGGCTTCGGTTATCGTTAAAGACCCACAGGGTAAGCACTTCCTAGCGATTAAGGGTGCGCCAGATGTGGTACTGCGCAATGCTTCTGGCTTTATGGTTAACGGTGAAGTGGTTGCTCACCAGCCTGTATCTGTTGAGGGTAACTTGGCAGTTGCTGCCAACCCAGCAGAAGAGATGGTTGCTAACTACGAAGCCGCTATCCAAGATTTTGCTGAGCAAGCACTACGTACGCTGGCGGTTGGTTTCCGTGAGCTATCGGAAGATGATCTGAAGCGCGACCACACCGAGCTAGAGCAAGATGTGACCATTCTTGGCCTGTACGGCATTATGGATCCACCTCGCCCAGAAGTACGTGCAGCGGTAAACAGCTGTTACGACGCTGGTGTTCGTACAGTGATGATCACCGGTGACCATGCTTTAACGGCAGCCGCGATTGCTCGTGACATCGGTATTATCCGCAGCGAAGACGATAAGGTTGTGACGGGCAGCCAGCTGGATGAGATGGACGATGACGAGCTGCGCCGTATTTGTCCGCAGGTTGCAGTATTCGCCCGCGTGACGCCTGAGCACAAGCTACGTATCGTACAAGCTCAGCAGTACAACAACGAAGTGGCAGCGATGACCGGTGACGGTGTAAATGATGCCCCAGCACTGCGCCGCGCTGATATCGGAGTGGCAATGGGGATCACGGGTACATCGGTTGCGAAAGACTCGGGTGATTTGATCCTACTGGACGATAACTTCAGCACCATTGTTAAAGCGGTACGCCAAGGTCGCCAGATTTTCGATAACCTACGCAAGTTCATCCGCCAGGCATTGACCGCGAACGTGGGTGAGGTATCGGTTATCTTGTTTGCCTTCCTGTTCATGGGGCCAGAGGTTGCTCTGCCGTTGACACCACTGATGATCCTTTGGATCAACCTGGTATCGGATGGCCTGCCTGCATTGGCTCTTGGTGTTGACCCAGAAGAAAAAGACCTGATGGAGCGTAAGCCGCGTAAGCGTAACGAGAGCTTCTTCAGCGATCACTTGGGTACCCGTATTGTGATCCGAGGTTTGGCACAGGGTGGTATGAGCTTCTTGGCATTCAACTGGGCGATGGGAGCCGGTTTAAGTGCTAACTATGCACAGACCATGGCATTCGCAATGCTTGTGTTCTGCCAGCTATGGCACATCTTCGACTCGCGTACCTTCAGCACGCTGTTCCGCAAGAACCCATTCACCAACAAATCGCTGTTGGGTGCGGTAGCACTGTCTGCCACGCTGTCTCTGGGTGTGATTTACACCGGCGTTGGTCAGTTCATCTTCAGCACTGAAGGGCTAGCTGCTGGTCATCTAGTGACTGTGTTCCTGGCTGCATCACTACCAACGCTAGTACTATCTGGCTTGAAAGAAATGACCAAAATCAAGTTCGTTTAATCGCAAGCGGTTGATAATAAAAAAGGGCCTTCGGGCCCTTTTGTTGTTTTAAGAGCGGTGCTATGGGGTAGAGCGGGACTGTGGCCCTATGGGGTAAAGAGCGGTGCTATGGAAAAGATCGGTACTATGGTGCTAAAACATTTAGAAAATAGTTAGACAGGCGGCCTTAGGTCGAAAAAGCTTCCCTCAGAACCTCAGAACCTCAGAACCTCAGAACCTCAGAACCTCAGAACCTCAGAACCTCAGAACCTCAGAACCTCAGAACCTCAGAACCTCAAAGATAGAACCATGCTTATAAAAACAAAAAGGGCCCGAAGGCCCTTTCATTCAATAATACGTATCTAGATAGTATTACTCACGTTCGTGCAGCGGGCTGAACTCACGCTGGTTGTAACCGGTGTATAGCTGACGAGGACGACCGATACGGTTGCCCGGATCGTTGTGCATCTCGTTCCAGTGGGCAATCCAACCGATAGTACGCGACATGGCGAAGATTACGGTGAACATTGATACTGGAATACCGATAGCTTTCAGGATGATACCCGAGTAGAAGTCTACGTTTGGATAAAGCTTCTTCTCGATGAAGTATTCATCAGAAAGTGCAATACGCTCAAGTTCCATGGCTACGTCAAGTAGTGGATCCTGAATATTCAGCTCTTGCAGAACATCGTGGCACGCTTCGCGCATTACTGTCGCGCGTGGGTCGTAGTTCTTGTAAACACGGTGACCGAAGCCCATTAGACGGAATGGGTCATCTTTGTCTTTCGCGCGTTCAACGAACTCAGGGATCTTATCGACGCTGCCAATTTCTTCCAACATCTTCAGACATGCTTCGTTAGCACCGCCGTGGGCAGGGCCCCAAAGTGAAGCGATACCCGCAGCAATACAGGCAAATGGGTTCGCGCCCGAAGAACCTGCTAGTCGTACAGTGGATGTTGAAGCGTTTTGCTCGTGATCAGCGTGTAGCGTAAAGATTTTGTCCATCGCACGGGCAACAACAGGGCTTACTTCGTATTCTTCACATGGAGTAGCGAACATCATGTGCAGGAAGTTTTCTGCGTAGTCTAGATCGTTGCGAGGGAAGATAAACGGCTGACCGATAGAGTATTTGTAACACATTGCCGCAAGCGTTGGCATTTTTGACAACAGGCGGAATGCAGTGATCTCACGGTGGGTATCATTATTGATATCCAAAGAGTCGTGATAGAAAGCAGCCAGTGCACCAACCACACCACACATTACAGCCATTGGGTGAGCATCACGGCGGAAGCCGTGGAAGAAGCTTGAGATTTGCTCATGAACCATAGTGTGACGCGTTACGGTTGTACGGAATGTTTCGTACTGATCGCGCGTAGGGACTTCACCATAAAGAAGAATATAACAAACTTCTAGGTAATCAGCGTTATTGGCCAACTGGTCGATTGGGTAGCCTCGGTGAAGCAGAATACCCTTATCACCATCAATATAGGTAATTTGAGATTCACATGATGCAGTGGCTAGAAAACCAGGGTCGAATGTAAAATAACCGTTAGCGCCAAGCTTACGTACATCAATTACTTCGGGCCCTTCAGTGCCCCCGATAATCGGCAGTTCGACGGGTGCTTTCCCTTCAATGTGAAGAGTAGCTTTCTTGTCTGCCATAACAATCTCCTTTGTTTTTTTATAATCCTAATCCAAGGCGGATGTGCATTTGTTGTACCGATATGGCGCTTGAATGTCAATTTTTGTGCTTTCTTTGTGTGCACTTGTTAAAAAAATTAGATTAAAAAGTGCAAATTTCAAAAAGCGTGTTAGAGGTCATGTTGCGGTAATTGTAATTGATTGTTGCGGGGCGTATACTCGCGACAGGTCTCTGGTTCTGCCGCCGCCGGATACAAGTGCTTAAGTTATCAATGGTTTTAGTAAGTTAGGTCAAACTGTGTATTACAAAGATGGTAGAACATTATCGTAACCTTGGGTTGCAAATATGTTACTGCTGCTGGTTGGCTTAGTAGAAACGGAGAGTTATAACAATAAAATTGCTTCAATGGAGCTGAGTGGGCAATCAACGTGAAAGTAAATAAGCCAAGACCTGTCAATCTCGATCTACAGACGATTCGCTTTCCCCTGACAGCGATAGCGTCGATCATCCATCGCGTTTCCGGCGTGATAACCTTTGTTGCTGTAGCCATCCTACTTTGGCTATTGGGCCTTTCTCTATCTTCCCCAGAAGGATTCGCAAGTGCGGCTGGTATCGTGAACAGCTTCTTTGCGAAATTCGTGCTTTGGGGCATTTTGACGGCGCTGTTCTACCACATCGTGGTAGGTGTACGTCACTTGCTAATGGATATGGGATATTTTGAAGAAATGGAAACCGGCATTTCGAGCGCGAAAATCAGTTTCGCTATCGTTGCTGTGCTTTCAGTCTTCGCAGGAGGCCTAGTATGGTAAACAATGTCTCAACAGTTGGCCGTAACGGTGTTCATGATTTTATCCTGATCCGTGCAACTGCCATCATACTCACTTTATACACACTTTATATTGTTGGCTTTTTGGCTTTCGGGCCAGATCTAACTTTTGAAACATGGACTGCCTTCTGGGGCAAGTTGAGCACCAAGGTGTTCACCATGCTGGCATTGGTATCCATTCTGATCCACGCCTGGATTGGTTTGTGGCAAGTACTAACTGATTATATTAAACCTGCCGCGTTACGTGCCGGTATCCAGTTTGGTGTTGTTGCTGTTCTTCTAGTTTACCTGTTTTCTGGTTTCTTTATTGTGTGGGGTGCGTAAGTGAGCATTGCAGTTCGAGAGTTTGACGCCGTAGTTATCGGTGCTGGTGGTGCAGGTATGCGCGCCGCACTACAAATTTCAGAGCAAGGCCTTAAGTGTGCGTTGCTATCAAAAGTTTTTCCAACCCGTTCCCACACCGTATCTGCGCAGGGTGGTATCACCGTTGCACTGGGTAACTCCCACCCGGATAACTGGCAGTGGCATATGTACGATACCGTCAAAGGCTCTGATTATATTGGTGATCAGAATGCTATCGAGTACATGTGTAAGAATGGACCAAAATCTGTCATTGAGCTAGAAAAAATGGGTCTGCCATTTTCTCGCTTCGATAACGGCACGATTTACCAACGCCCTTTTGGTGGCCAGTCTAAGGCGTTTGGTGGCGAGCAGGCGGCACGTACAGCGGCAGCTGCCGACCGTACCGGCCACGCATTGCTCCATACCCTGTACCAGCAAAATGTGAAGCACAAGACAACGATTTTCTCTGAGTGGTATGCGCTTGATTTGGTGAAAAATCAAGACGGTGCCATTTTAGGTTGTACTGCGTTGTGCATGGAAACTGGCGAAATTTGCTACTTCAAATCAAAAGCAACCATCCTAGCAACAGGCGGTGCAGGCCGTATCTACGCCTCAACCACGAATGCCCACATCAATACTGGTGATGGTGTTGGTATGGCGCTGCGTGCTGGCGTACCAATGCAGGATATGGAAATGTGGCAATTCCACCCTACGGGCATTGCTGGCGCCGGTGTACTGGTGACAGAAGGTTGTCGTGGTGAGGGTGGCTACCTACTGAATAAAGACGGTGAGCGCTTCATGGAGCGTTATGCACCGAATGCCAAAGACTTGGCTGGTCGCGACGTTGTTGCCCGCTCGATGATGGTTGAGATCCGTGAAGGCCGTGGTTGCGATGGCCCGTGGGGTCCACACATTAAGCTTAAGATGGACCACCTTGGTAAAGACGTGCTTGAGTCCCGTCTTCCGGGCATCTGTGAACTATCCCGTACCTTCGCTCACGTTGATCCGGTTAAAGAGCCAATCCCTGTTATCCCAACCTGTCACTACATGATGGGTGGTGTCCCGACTCAGGTTTCGGGCCAGGCTATCAAGCAAACTGCTGCTGGCGATGACGTGGAAGTTCAAGGCTTGTTTGCTTGTGGCGAAATTGCTTCTGTTTCGGTTCACGGTGCTAACCGTCTTGGTGGTAACTCACTGCTTGACCTTGTGGTATTTGGCCGTGCAACGGGCCTACACCTAGGTGAAACCCTATTGGCTCAGGCAGAAGCACGCCCTGCAACGGACTCTGATATCGAAGCGTCCCTAGCGCGTGTTAATCGCTGGAACTCAACCCAGAAGGGTGAAGACCCAGTTCAGATCCGCAAAGACCTGCAGACCTGTATGCAGAACAACTTCTCGGTATTCCGTGAAGGTGAAGCGATGGCGACCGGCCTAGAAGAGCTGAAAGTTATCCGCGACCGCCTGAAAGATGCGCGTTTGGATGATACGTCAACAGAGTTCAACACCCAGCGTATTGAGTGTCTGGAGCTTGAAAACCTAATGGAAACTGCTTACGCGACGGCAGTGGCGGCAAACTACCGTACTGAGAGTCGTGGTGCCCATGCCCGTTTCGACTACCCTGAGCGTGACGATGCGAACTGGCTATGCCACTCAATTTACAACCCTGAGACAGAAGCAATGTCTAAGCGTGATGTAAATATGACACCGGTTCATCGTGAGGCATTTCCGCCTAAAGCGCGTACATACTAAGGGGAGGAAACAAGCATGAAACTGAATTTTTCGATTTACCGCTATAACCCTGACGTAGATAACGCGCCGCACATGAAGGGCTATACCCTTGAGGTACCTGAAGGCTCTGACATGATGGTGCTGGACGCGCTAATCCTGCTAAAAGAGCAGGATCCGACACTGGCTTTCCGCCGCTCGTGCCGTGAAGGTGTATGTGGCTCGGATGGTATCAACATGAACGGTAAGAATGGCCTGGCATGTATTACCCCGCTGTCGGCGTTGACGGGTGAAAAGACTATCGTGATCCGACCGCTACCGGGTTTGCCGGTGATCCGCGACCTGATCATCGACATGGATCAGTTCTACACCAACTATGCCAAGGTGAAGCCGTTCTTGATTGACGACGGCGCACAGCCACCTGCGCGTGAGAACTTGCAAGCACCGGAAGAGCGTGCCCATTTAGATGGACTGTATGAATGTATTATGTGTGCATGTTGCTCAACTTCATGCCCATCTTTCTGGTGGAACCCGGATAAATTCATCGGACCAGCTGGGTTACTAGCTGCATATCGTTGGCTAATTGATAGTCGTGATACTGCAACAGATGAACGATTATCTGATCTTGACGACGCTTTTAGTGTTTTTCGTTGCCATGGCATCATGAACTGTGTAAATGTTTGTCCTAAAGGACTAAATCCGACGAAAGCGATTGGTCATATCAAAACAATGCTGCTCAAACGCGCAGTATAATTTATCGAATTATCGATATGCTGGCTCTATGATTCGCTCTCTTGAGCCAGCTTTAAGCCCGGCAACGAGACCGGTGCAAACGGCGATAACTAGTGGTTAAGGGAAAACAATGCAGAACGGCGTTATGAAGGCTTGGCTTGAGTCTTCACACCTGGCTGGCGCCAATGCAACTTATGTAGAGGATCTCTACGAGTTGTATCTTAGCGACCCAGACTTAGTAGACGAAGAGTGGCGTCACGTATTTAGTGATTTGCCTGTAGTGAATGAAACTGCTGTTGAGCAGCCTCACTCACGTGTTCGTGATTACTTCCGTCGGTTGGCTAAAGAAACAACCCATCTAAGTGCTACCGTCAGCGATCCAGATGTTGATGCTAAACAGGTTAAGGTATTGCAGCTTATCAACGCATACCGTTTCCGTGGGCATCAAAATGCAAACTTAGATCCGTTAGGCCTATGGCAAAGGGAGCGAGTGCCTGATCTCGACCCTGAGTTCCATAACCTAACAGCAGATGATTTCAACGAAACATTCAATGTGGGCTCTTTTGCTATCGGCCAAGAGACCATGAAATTGTCTGAGCTATATGATGCACTGAAGAAAACCTATTGTGGTTCAATCGGTGCCGAGTACATGCACATTACCGATACTGAAGAAAAACGTTGGATCCAGCAGCGTCTTGAATCAGTTGTGGGTCAGGGTGCATTTACCAAAGATGAAAAACTGACTTTCCTTGATGAGCTAACTGCAGCAGAAGGGCTAGAGCGCTACCTAGGTGCTAAGTTCCCTGGCGCGAAGCGATTCTCGCTGGAAGGTGGCGACGCGATGATCCCGATGGTCAAAGAGCTGATCCGCTACGCTGGTACCAATGGTGCCCGTGAAGTGGTGGTCGGCATGGCTCACCGTGGTCGCTTGAACATGCTTGTCAACGTGCTGGGTAAGAAGCCGCAGGATTTGTTTGATGAGTTCGCTGGTAAGCACGATGATACATGGGGTACGGGTGACGTTAAGTACCACCAAGGTTTCTCGGCTGACTTTGCGACCCCAGGTGGTGATGTTCACCTTGTGCTTGCATTCAACCCATCTCACCTTGAAATCGTTAACCCTGTAGTGGTTGGCTCGGTACGTGCCCGTCAGGATCGCCTAGGCGACAGCGATGGCTCACAAGTACTGCCTATCACTATCCACGGTGATTCGGCGGTTGCTGGCCAGGGCGTTGTTGCTGAAACCTTCAACATGTCTCAGTCACGCGGTTACCGTGTCGGCGGTACGGTCCGTATCGTGGTGAACAACCAGATTGGTTTCACGACCTCGAACCCGAATGATACACGCTCGACCCAGTACTGTACCGATATCGCGAAGATGGTACAGGCACCGATCTTCCACGTGAATGCTGACGATCCGGAAGCCGTTGCGTTTGTCACCCGCATTGCCCTTGATTACCGTAATGCCTTTAAGCGCGATGTTGTTATTGATCTGGTTTGTTACCGTCGTCACGGTCACAACGAGGCGGATGAGCCGAACGCGACCCAGCCGTTGATGTACCAGAAGATCAAGAAGCACCCAACGCCACGTAAGATTTATGCTGACAACCTAACCGACAACGACACGATTGAGCTAGAGACCGCAACGTCTTTGATCAATGAATATCGTGACGCGCTGGATCGCGGTGAGTGCGTGGTTAAAGAATGGCGCCCGATGAAACTGCATTCAGTGGATTGGGAACCGTATCTTGGTCACGACTGGACTGCCGAATGGCCACACGCTATTGAAGTGTCGCGCCTGAAAGAGTTGGCCAATCGCCTTTGCCAGTTCCCTGAAAGCCATAAGCTGCAAAGCCGTGTACAGAAGCTGTACAACGATCGTCAAGCGATGGCGAACGGCGAGAAGGCGTTTGACTGGGGTATGGCTGAAAACTTGGCATACGCAAGTATTGTTGATGAAGGTAAGCGTATTCGTATTACGGGTCAGGATTCTGGCCGCGGTACCTTCTTCCACCGCCATGCTGTACTGCATAACCAAGGTGATGCGAGTACCTATATCCCGCTAGCGAACATTCACGACAAGCAAGGTCCTTTCCAGGTATTTGACTCTGTGTTGTCTGAAGAAGCGGTGCTTGCCTTTGAATATGGCTATGCCACGGCTGAGCCGAGTGGTTTAACGGTTTGGGAAGCCCAGTTTGGTGATTTCGCCAACGGTGCCCAGGTTGTTATCGACCAGTTCATTAGTTCTGGTGAGCAAAAGTGGGGTCGTATGTGTGGCTTGACCATGCTGCTACCACACGGTTACGAAGGCCAGGGGCCGGAGCACTCATCGGCACGTCTTGAGCGTTACCTACAGCTTTGTGCGGAACAAAACATGCAGGTGGTGATCCCATCAACACCGGCCCAGGTTTACCACATGATCCGCCGTCAGGTATTCCGCCCAATGCGTCGTCCTTTGGTGGTAATGTCACCGAAGTCGCTGCTGCGTCATCCGCTATGTACATCGACACTCGATGAACTGGCAAGTGGCAACTTCCAGCCGGCAATTGGCGAGATTGATGAGCTCGATCCGAAGCAAGTGAAACGCGTTGTGCTGTGTTCTGGCAAGGTTTACTTCGACCTGCTTGAGCAGCGCCGTAAAAACGAGCAGACGGATGTTGCCATCGTTCGTATTGAACAGCTATACCCATTCCCTAAAGAAGATGTTGAAGCTGCACTGGCAGACTATCAGCATGTTACTGATTTCGTTTGGTGTCAGGAAGAGCCACAGAACCAAGGTGCATGGTACTCAAGCCAGCACAACTTCCGTTCTGCACTTCCTGCCGGCGCGCAGTTGGAATACGCAGGCCGTCCGGCTTCTGCTTCACCGGCTGTGGGTTACATGTCGGTTCACCTGAAACAACAGAAAGCGCTAATTGAAAGCGCACTAACTACAGATTAATAAGAACTGGAACAAAAAGGACAAAGCCGATATGACGATCGAAATTCTGGTTCCCGATTTACCTGAATCAGTTGCAGATGCGACAGTTGCGACATGGCACAAGCAGCCAGGCGACGTTGTTACACGTGATGAAGTTCTGGTTGATATCGAAACTGATAAAGTAGTGTTGGAAGTACCAGCACCAGAAGATGGCGTGCTTGAAGCAATTCTAGAAGGCGAAGGCACAACAGTATTAACTAAGCAGCTGATTGGTAAAATCAAAGCTGGCGCAGTAGCGGGCGAGCCAACCAAGGACGTACCTGCTGAAGCCGAAGCATCGCCAAACAAGCGCAACACCGCAGCCCTAGGCGAAGAGACCAACGAAGCACTAAGCCCAGCAGTACGCCGCCTACTAGGCGAGCACGGCATCAATGCGGCTGACGTGAAAGGTACAGGCGTTGGTGGCCGTATCACGCGTGAAGACGTTGAAGCATTCGTGAAAGAAGGCAAAGCCGCGCCGGCACCAGCTGCGCCTGCCACTGAAGCGAAAGTAGAAGCGCCGCTGGCTCACCGTAGCGAGAAGCGTGTTCCTATGACCCGCCTACGTAAGCGTGTTGCCGAGCGTCTACTTGAAGCGAAGAACAGCACAGCGATGCTGACGACGTTCAACGAAGTGAACATGAAGCCAATCATGGACCTGCGCAAGCAGTACAAAGACATCTTCGAAGAGCGCCACGGTATCCGCCTAGGCTTTATGTCTTTCTACGTGAAGGCCGTGGTTGAAGCACTGAAGCGTTACCCAGAAGTGAATGCTTCTATCGACGGTGACGACATTGTTTACCACAACTACTTCGATGTCAGCATTGCAGTATCGACCCCACGTGGTCTGGTTACGCCTGTCCTACGCGACTGCGATAAGCTAAGCCTTGCGGAAATCGAGAAAGGTATCCGTGAACTGGCTATCAAGGGCCGTGACGGTAAGCTGACGGTTGATGAGCTAACTGGTGGTAACTTCACCATCACCAACGGCGGTGTGTTTGGCTCGCTAATGTCTACACCAATCATCAACCCACCTCAGTCTGCTATTTTGGGCATGCACAAGATTGCTGACCGCCCAATGGCTGTTGACGGTAAGGTTGAGATTCTGCCTATGATGTACCTAGCACTGTCTTACGATCACCGTTTGGTTGACGGTAAAGAGTCAGTGGGTTACCTAGTGACCATCAAGGAATTGCTTGAAGATCCAACGCGTCTACTTCTAGACGTATAACACCGATTATGAAGCCGGGCAGGCTCGACGTCCGGCTGAATTTCATAATGGGTGACACACGAAGAAATACCCAAGAGTATTTCGTACGGATATAACAAGTCCCACAGGGATATGAAAACGGATAGAACATCATGAATTTGCATGAATATCAGGCGAAACAGCTGTTCGCTGAGTACGGTCTGCCAGTTCCAGAAGGCTATGCATGTGATACACCGCAGGAAGCTGCTGAAGCTGCCGGTAAGATCGGTGGCGATAAGTGGGTAGTAAAGTGTCAGGTTCACGCGGGTGGACGTGGTAAAGCGGGCGGTGTTGAACTGCATGACAACAAGGAAGGCATCAAAGAGTTTGCTCAGAAGTGGCTGGGTAAAAACCTTGTGACCTACCAAACGGATGCAAATGGCCAGCCAGTAACAAAGATCTTGGTTGAAGAAGCATCTAACATTGCAAACGAGCTATACCTAGGTGCGGTTGTAGACCGTGGTACACGACGCATTGTTTTCATGGCATCGACTGAAGGTGGTGTGGAAATCGAAAAGGTTGCGGAAGAAACCCCTGAGCTAATTCACAAAGCTGCGATTGATCCATTGGTTGGCCCTCAGCCATACCAAGGCCGTGAGCTTGCATTCAAACTGGGTTTGAAGGGCGACCAAATCAAGCAATTCACCAAGATCTTCCTTGGTCTGGGCAACATGTTTGCAGACTACGATCTTGCCCTGCTTGAAATCAACCCGCTGGTTATTACTGGCGACGACAACCTGCTTTGCCTAGATGGTAAAATTAACATCGACTCAAACGCACTATACCGCCAGCCAAAACTGCGTGAAATGCACGATCCTTCGCAAGAAGACGAGCGTGAAGCACATGCGGCTCAGTGGGAGCTTAACTACGTAGCACTTGATGGCAACATCGGCTGCATGGTTAACGGTGCGGGCCTTGCAATGGGTACGATGGATATCGTTAACCTGCACGGTGGTCAGCCAGCTAACTTCCTTGATGTGGGCGGTGGCGCGACGAAAGAGCGTGTGACCGAAGCATTCAAGATCATCCTATCTGACACTAACGTGAAAGCGGTACTGGTAAATATCTTTGGTGGTATCGTGCGCTGCGACCTGATTGCCGAAGGCATCATTGGTGCAGTGGAAGAAGTGGGTGTTGAAGTACCGGTTGTTGTTCGCCTTGAAGGTAACAATGCCGTGCTTGGCGCTGAAACGTTGGCGAAAAGTGGCCTGAATATTATTGCTGCGACTTCCCTAACTGAAGCAGCGGAAAAAGTAGTTGCTGCAGCGGAGGGCAAATAATGTCAGTACTAATTAATAAAGATACCAAGGTTATCTGTCAGGGCTTCACGGGCGGTCAGGGTACATTCCACTCTGAGCAGGCGATTGAGTACGGAACGCAGATGGTTGGTGGTGTATCGCCAGGCAAAGGCGGCACTAAGCACCTAGGCTTGCCTGTATTCAACACGGTACGTGAAGCGGTAGAGGCAACTGGCGCGACAGCAACGGTTATCTATGTACCAGCGCCGTTCTGTAAAGACGCTATCCTAGAAGCTATCGATGCGGGTATCGAGCTAATCGTGACTATCACAGAAGGTATTCCGACACTGGATATGCTGGACGTGAAAGTACGCCTAGACGAAGCTGGCGTTCGTATGATTGGTCCAAACTGTCCGGGTGTGATCACGCCAGACGAGTGTAAGATCGGTATCATGCCAGGCCATATCCACAAAGCAGGTAAAGTGGGCATCGTATCTCGTTCAGGAACGCTGACTTACGAAGCTGTTAAGCAGACAACTGACGAGGGCTTTGGCCAGTCTACTTGTGTTGGTATCGGTGGTGACCCAATCCCGGGTTCGAACTTCATCGATGTACTAGAATTGTTTGAAAACGATCCTGCGACTGAAGCGATTGTGATGATCGGTGAGATCGGCGGTACGGCTGAAGAAGAAGCGGCAGCTTACATCAAAGAGAACGTCACTAAGCCTGTTGTTTCTTACATTGCTGGTGTAACTGCACCTCCAGGCAAGCGTATGGGCCACGCTGGTGCCATTATCTCAGGTGGTAAAGGTACTGCTGAAGATAAGTTCCAGGCACTAGAAGCCGCTGGTGTTAAGACGGTGAAGAGCCTTGCTGACATCGGTAAAGCGCTACGTGAAGTAACTGGCTGGTAAGTCGCTTACAACACTGAAGCTTGATAGAAACCCGCCTTATGGCGGGTTTTTTTATGCCTGTGGTTCCCAACGCCTACCGGGCTGCCTTCTGTTGATACTGATTGATGATGAGAACGGCGATCCCGATTACACTTGTAGTACTAGCTCCATTACCGATTGGGCTGGGTACAAAAGCACCTTTGGCTGGCGGTGAGATGTAGGCGAGGGGGAAGTATGAAAAGGTGGGTTGCTATATGTCTATTGGCGGTGCTGGGCACGGCGAATGCCTCGTTCGCAGAAGACAAGGCCGCGTATGAAGACTGTGTACTTCAACATGTCTCCTTGGCCGAAAATGGCACTGCGGCAAACTTGATGACCAATGCTTGCCATCGTTTGTACATTGATAACTTCATGCTATCAGAAAAAGATCAGTCCTATTTCCAGTGCCTGCTTGAATATTTGCCCCCTTCAAAAAGCACGCCGGTTGCGATGCGAATTAAAAGTACCTGCAACAGCAAGCACCGTAGCTTGTTTAATTAATGGGGTAATACCTAATACCCTATATCGATTGGTATAAGTGAATGGCGATAAAAATGCCTGCTGGGAAGCAGGCATTTAACAGGGATAAGTTGGGGGTTAAGCTTCAGCGCGCTTTAGTTGGCTGAGGATGAACAAGCTTGCGGCCGCAACCACTACCGATGGCCCAGCCGGGGTGTCGTAGTGCCATGACATGGCAAGGCCAATCATAACGGCAACCGTCCCCAAAATTGAGGCTAACCCAGCCATGCTTTCAGGGCTGCGGGTGAAGCGCCTCGCCGTGGCTGGCGGGATGATCAGCAGCGAAGTAATGATTAATGCCCCGACAAATTTCATTGCCACGGCAATCACAATACCGACCATCAACATTAATAACAGGCGCATCAGATCAACGTTTACGCCTTCGACCTGGGCCAACTCTTCATTGATAGTCATTGAAAGTAGTGGTCGCCATAAGGTGACTAATAAGCCCAGTACCAACAAGCCGCCGCCGTAGATCCAGTAAAGGTCGTTGGTCGTTACTGCTAGCAAGTCGCCAAACAGGTACGCCATCAAATCAATCCGCACGTTATCGAGGAAGCTGACAGCGACCAAACCTAACGACAGCGCACTGTGAGCCAAAATACCAAGCAGGGTATCAGTGGCGACATATTTTTGCTTTTGCAAGCTAACCAAAATAACGGCCAGTGCCAAGCAGCAAACTAGCAGGGCTAAGTTGAGGTTGATGTTGAATAAGAAGCCCAGTGCGATACCCAGTAGCGAGGCATGGGAAAGGGTATCGCCAAAGTAGGCCATTTTTCGCCATACCACGAAAGAGCCCAGTGGCCCTGCAAGTACAGCAATGCCAATACCTGCAATCAGCGCAGGCAACAGTAACTCAAGCATTTTGTTTCTCTTGTTCTACAGTATGGTTGTGTTGGCATGGGCCAACGGGGTTGCCCGATAAATCGTGCTCGTGGTTATGATGGTGGTGGTAAAGCGCCAATTGTTCGCTTTGCTGACGGCCAAACAGGGCAACGTATTTCGGGTGGCTGGTGATGGCTTCTGGTTCTCCAGAACAACACACATGGTGATGCAGGCAAATGACGTGATCGGTTTTTGCCATAACCAAGTGCAGATCATGGGAAACCATGAGGATAGCGCAATCAAGCTTGTCGCGCAGCGACTGGATCAAGCTATACAATTCCAACTGGCCGTTCACATCAACCCCTTGGACCGGCTCATCGAGAACCAGCAGATCGGGTTTTTGCAGCAGGGCACGTGCTAGCAGCACGCGTTGCATTTCGCCGCCGGATAATGAGTGCATATTGCTGTGGTGCAAATGCTTACCGCTTACCAGCTCAAGCGCTTGGATACGATCGGCTTCGCGATAGCGTCCCGCAAGGCGCATAAAGCGATCGACGGTCAGTGGCAATGAGCTGTTTAGGGCCAGTTTTTGCGGCACGTAGCCTAAGCGGAGCCCTTTTGGGCGAATAACCTTCCCTGTTGTTGGCTTTTGTAAACCGGTGATCACTTTCACTAGCGTTGATTTGCCCGCTCCGTTTGGGCCAATCAAGGTGGTGATTTGTCCGCGCTCTAGTTTGAGGGAGACCTGATCAAGCACGTGACGTTCGGCGAAGGTCACAGTGACAGCTTGTAATTCAACTAAGGATGTCATCATTTCTTTGCTTAAGATATTTGCCAAAGTGAGATGTTATAATATAACATTCATTCTCTGTATTGTAATCAAGAATTATTTCGGGACCCTATTATGCGCCGTTTTTTGCTATCATGCAGTTCAATTGGATTGATTTTTTCTTCATACGCTCAGGCACAAGAGCTAAACATTGTGACAACAGTAAAACCGCTGAACATGGTTGTTCAAGAACTGACGGCAGGCGTGGCAACCAGTTCGACATTGTTGCCAGCTGGCGCTTCGCCTCATGACTATGCACTGCGCCCTTCGGATGCGAAAAAGCTAAATGATGCGGATTTGGTGATTTGGGCAGGTCCTGAACTTGAAATGTTCCTTACCAAAATGCTGGATGGCAAGGAAAATACACTGGCGCTAACGACTCACCACGAGATTGACTTTAGATACTACGGTGATGACAACCATGAAGGTCATGAAGGTCATGAAGGTCATGAAGGTCATGACGGTCATGAAGGTCATGACGGTCATGAAGGTCATGACGGTCATGAAGGTCATGACGGCCACGACCATGATGCTCATGCTAGCCATGACCATGACCATGACCATGACCACGATCATGATGCTCATGAAGACCACGCAAGCCACGGTGGCGGTCATGAAGGCCACAATCATGAGGGTATCGACCCACACCTTTGGTTGGGTCCGAAGCAGGTGATTCAGGCATCAGGTGTTATCACCAAGCGATTGATTGAAATCGATCCTGAACACCAAGTGCAGTATGAGGCCAACTTGGAGCGCTTTACCGATGAGGTAAAGGCCACAATGGCTGATCTTGAGCAGCAGTTAAAGCCAGTACATGATAAAGGCTACTACGTATTCCACGATGGTTACGGTTATTTTGAAGAGCAATTTGGCTTGAATAACCTAGGGCATTTTACGGTGGAACCGGATCGCCGCCCTGGCGCTAAAACGCTGGTATCGATTCGTAAATCGTTAAAAGAAGCCCATGCCCATTGTGTATTCAGCGAACCACAATTCTCGCCATCGGTAATCAAGACTGTGGTAAACGGTACCGATGTGAATATTGGTACCTTGGATCCTATGGCTACCGATATTGCTGATGCGCAAGGCGGCTACGTTAAATTCCTTCGACAAATGGGTGACAGCTTCACTCAGTGTTTGAAGTAAATCGCGCGTAAATTCTGTTCTACATATGCTGACCTTGATGAAAATAATCTAAGGGAAAGTCTGATAAAAAACGCACTTCGGTGCGTTTTTTATGTACTGAACCACATTTTATAAATCTGCTCTTATATTCACTATTTTGATAATGCATAATATGAAAGTGTGTTATTAAGTGGGTTGAGGTTTGCGATTTATCCCTAAGCAAAAAGTGGTTGTAAAACATCTAACATGTTGTTTTTTTGTGCTTGCTGCGTGTGTTTACGCTGTGACGGCCACCGCCTCTAATCATCTTTTTTATCCTCTGCCTCATCAGGAAGCGGGAAGCTTAATAACGGCTAAAACCATCGTCAAAAACACCTATGGCGGCCTATGGTTTGTCGATGTTCGCGGTAGTTTGGTTTTTTATGACGGGCGACAACTCAAACCAGCTGTTGATAAAAGCGGCCAACCTCTAACCGGCGTCACCGATGCCGTCATGATTGGCAGCAGTTTATGGTTGATAAAAGATAAGCACGCTTATTTTTACTCCCCAGCGAATACGGCTTTATATAAGCTCAATATTAGCCAAGTTGACATGGAATATGTTGTGGAGGCTAACGGCAGTGCCGTATTTGCCAATCGCAGGGGCTTATACCGAATCGCACACCGCAGCCAAAAACCTGAGTTTATTGCTTTTCCCCACCCAATAAAGCTCTCCGGCCTGTATTCGAATAGCGACTCTGTGTTTGTCGCACCGAGTCGGGGGGTCTATGAATATCGGGCTGATAACTCCGTGTCTGAGCTGCTATTAGCTGAGCAGCAGATCACCGATATTTTTCAAGACGAACAGCAACAACTCTGGCTTGGCACCCTGAATGGATTGTATTTATCCCGCCAAGGGGTAAGAGTGGAACTCGGGCGAAGCCAACGCCAATCGGTTTCGGCGATTGCCCAAACGGATCTTGGGTTATGGGTCGGCAGTAAAAATGGCCTTTATCTTATTGACCAAAATACAAAATCGGTCTCGCACTACGCCTCTTCCCTTCATGACATGTATAGCTTGGAAGGCAATAGGGTGCAGGCCTTGCAGCAAGATGACACTGGCGGCTTGTGGATTGCGACCAATAACGGAGTGAATTACTTACCCCCTACGACAGCCTTGATGAAGCGCCTTCGCTACGGTCTCGACGAAGGATTGCTACCAGCAACTCAAATCAATGATTTAGTACAGACCAGTGATGGCCGAACGTTGCTTGCGACCGATAATGGCTTGTTTGAGCTTTCCGTGTTCTTAAATATTGTGAAGCACCAACCTGCTCTTGGGCAGATCAACCAGATGGTGCCGCGTGGCCGTGAGTTATGGCTGGCCACAGAGCGAGGAATCGAAATCTATGCGCGCCAGACAGATACATGGCGGCAATTGGAAGTGCCTGACCTATTCAAGCAAGGGAAAGTGGTGAGCTTGATGGTTGATAATTTTGGCTCGGTTTGGGTGGGCATGTCATCCCGGCTGTATCGGTATTGGCCTGATAGCGACGAGTGGATATCATTTGGCAGCCATTGGCTCCGAGACCCTAGGGGTGATGAGCTGGTCACAACCGTCTTTGCCGATAGCGAATCACAAATATGGGTAGGGACAGATTATGGGCTTTACCAGTTCGAGGCAGGGCGTTTGTATTTGGTTGAGGACACAACCAAAGAAGGCGGCGTACTCGATATTTATGAAGATCGTATTGGCCAGCTATGGGTGGTAAACAATCATGGCCTGCAGTATTCGCAAACCTTGGCGCCGCTGGCGCTACAAAATATCTCGATCTCTGGGGTACGGGCCAACCCATATTGCGTTGTGGGGGGAAACAGTGGCCTTTGGGTAACCAGTAGCAAGGGGCTATCTTACCTTTCTTTCACCGGGCGCTTGCAGCGTCACTTCAAGCCGCCTGAAGGTATTATTACCAGTGAGTTTTACTCACAAGCTTGTATGCAGGGGATTAACGGCAAGCTACTTTTTGGTAGCAGGCAGGGCGTTCTGGAGGTGGATCCCACTCAGGTCTTGGCAATTAAGGAGCCGAACTTACAACTGACTTTGAGCGAAGTGAAGGTCGATAACGATTTACGTCAATTGGCCGGGGCGGTTGATGACCAATTAGTCATCCCTTATGGCGTTTCAATTAGCTTTGAATTTAGCACCGTCCCGTATTATGGGCCGCCAGAATTATCTTATCGCTTAATCAAAGATGACAAAGTCCCCGCTGAGTGGCAGCAGGTAGATGGCGGTACGTTACTGATAGATACTTTGCCGCCTGGGCAGTTTACCCTTGAGGCCAAAGTAGACCGGTTGGGGCGCAACGGCAGCGAGATCTCTCGCTATAGCTTTGCTGTTGAACGACCGTGGTATCTATCCATGGGGTTGATGACACTCGGGGTTGTTGTTGCCACGCTTGTTATCTTGTTAATGGTTGTTTGGCGTTCAAGGGCGTTTAAAGATCAGAATTTGCAACTGAAGCAGGCGGTGTTTCGAAAGACGGCCAAAATTGAGTTGCAGAAAAAGCAACTGAATGCGAGCAACATGCAATTGCAGCGTATTTTATCGACGCGGCAAAATACAATGGCACAGTTATCCCATGAGTTGCGGACACCGCTTAGTCTTGCGCTTGGGTTATTGTCTAGCTTACGCCAGCATGGCACGGGAGCCGATAAGGATAAACTGGAGGCCGCCGAGAAGAACCTCGTCCACTCGTTGCATGTTGCCGACCAGATCCTATCTCGGGATGCTCTGGCCTTGGTTGAACCTGAAAAACAATGTGAGCAGTGGGTGAGCCCCATTATTCAGTCCTCTTTCATGAGTTGGCAGGTTGAGGCCGAAGCCAAGCAGATAGCGCTGTGCCTGGAAGATGAAACGCAGGATCTGAGTGTTTCAATGGCGCCATATCACCTTGAGATAATGTTGGGTAATTTGCTGTCTAATGCGCTGAAATACACCAGTACGAATGGGTGTATTACAGTCGCCGTTAGGGAGTTGAAAGGGCAATTGGTCATATCTGTTAGCGATACCGGTAAGGGAATGTCAGAAGAGACCAAGAGCCACTTGTTTGAAAGCTACTACCAAGAAGAACCGGAATTAAGCCCAGAGGCGGGGTTCGGTTTGGGGCTGAGCACCGTCAAGCAGCTGGTTGAGCTGTACGGCGGTGATATTTCGGTGATCAGTTACCAAGGCGTGGGTAGCGAATTTATATTGCGTTTTCCCGTGTATAAGTGCTCTGCCAACCCGGTTGACGTTAAAACATATTAATAGGGTAAATGTATCCCCACTCCTTCCACGCCGCCTGTGATGATTGGTTTTCATTCAATTCAGGCGGCATATCAATATATCCATTCCATAACAGCATAAATTAATTATGTATTTAAGTTATTGAAAATATTTGCTTTTAGTGCTGCATTGAATTCCTTCTTCCTTAAAGATATATCTCCTTTGCAACATGATGCAGATCACTATTGCAAACATTGAACTCTGAAATGAGAACCTTTTATTGATTTAAAACAAGTTGAATTGTGTTTCAATCTGTAACATTGATAAAAATGCTAATTATTCTTATTTAGGGTCGTGGTTTAGTATGAAACTGTCTGAATTGTCGTGCGGGGCAGAAGGTAAAGTGACAGGTATGTCCGACTTATCTTCAGCTACTCGCAAAAAGCTCATGGTTATGGGGGTTCTTCCCAATACTCCTATCAGTGTTGTACGAGTGGCGCCGCTAGGTGACCCACTGCAGGTTCGCGTCCGTGGTGTAGATATTGCACTGCGCAAGCAGCTGGCCGAAAGCATTGAAGTGGAGTGTTAATGATGGAATACAAAATCTTAACCGTAGGTAACCCAAATAGCGGTAAAACGACATTATTCAACGGTTTAACTGGTGCCAAGCAACAAGTCGGTAACTGGGCTGGTGTAACGGTAGAAAAGAAAACAGGCCGCTACGAATGTGCTGGTGATAACTTCGCGCTAACCGACTTGCCGGGCATCTATAGCCTGGATAGCGCCAATGACGAAAACAGCCTTGATGAGGCGATTGCTTCGCGTGCGATTCTGACCACGCCTGCCGATGTGATCATTAATGTGGTTGATGCCTCTTGCTTGGAACGTAGTTTGTACATGACGCTACAATTGCGCGAGCTAGGCCGTCCGATGGTGGTTGTGCTGAACAAAATGGATGTGCTCGAGCGCCAACGTCAGGTACTAGATGTTAAGCAGCTTGAAAAAGCACTGGGTTGCCCGGTGATGAGCTTGTCTGCAAATAACATGAAGCAAGTGGCTGAGTTCAAAACCAAGTTGCATAAAATGCTGGCGCAAGGTATTGCGACAAATGAACTGAAACTGGATTACGGCCAGGCTTTTGAGCAGGCAATCGCTGAGCTTGAACCGCTGTTTGCTGATGAGCAGTTGAAGCCGCGTGCGCAAGCTATCCGTGTTCTTGAGAACGACACTCTTATTCTCAACACTTTATCTGAAGAACATAAAAACCTGTCGTGTAACACCCGCAACAAGCTTCAGGTAGATATCGACCCTGATATTCAGGTGGCCGATACCCGTTACAGCTACTTGTATAACCTATGCCAGAAGGTTCGTCGCCAAGAAGGCAAGCTAAGTCGTAGCTTGAGCGACAAGATTGATCAGGTACTGCTGCACCGTGCATTTGGTATCCCGTTCTTCTTTGTTGTCATGTACCTGATGTTCATGTTCTCCATTAATATCGGTAGCTCGTTCATCGACTTCTTCGATATTGGCGTGGGCGCATTGCTGGTGGATGGCGGCCATTACCTGCTTGATGACCACCTGCCGGTTTGGTTGGTAACTGTGATTGCCGACGGGATCGGTGGCGGTGTCCAAACCGTGGCCACCTTTATTCCGGTGATCGCCTGCCTTTACTTGTTCCTTGCGGTGCTTGAAAGCTCGGGCTACATGGCGCGTGCGGCATTTGTACTTGATAAGGTGATGCAGAAAGTGGGTCTGCCGGGCAAGGCATTTGTGCCGTTGGTACTTGGCTTTGGCTGTAACGTACCGTCAATTATGGCAACCCGTACCCTTGAGCAAGAGCGCGAGCGTAAGCTAGCTGCTGCTATGGCGCCGTTTATGTCTTGTGGCGCACGTTTGCCAGTTTATGCATTGTTCGCCGCTGCTTTCTTCCCTGAGAATGGCCAGAACGTAGTTTTTGCGCTTTACCTGCTGGGTATTGCCGCCGCAGTGCTAACCGGTTTGGCGCTTCGCCATACTATCTACCCAGGTAGCAGCGACAGCTTCATCATGGAAATGCCAGATTATGAGCTACCAACGATGCGCAACGTGGGTATCAAGACGTGGCAGAAGCTGAAGAAATTTGTGCTGGGTGCCGGTAAGACCATCGTCGTGGTTGTGGCCGTATTGAGCTTCTTTAATTCAATGGGTACAGACGGTTCGTTTGGTAACGAAGATACCGAGAAATCGCTTCTGTCTCAGGCTGCACAAGTGGTGACACCAGTATTGGCACCAATTGGTATTCAAGAAGACAACTGGCCTGCAACGGTGGGTATCATGACGGGTATCTTCGCCAAAGAGGCCGTTGTCGGTACGCTGAATAACCTTTATGCCCCTGCGGGTGAAGAGGAAGGGGCAGAATTTGACTTGATGGCAAGTTTGCAAGAAGCGGTAGAAAGTATTCCTGCTAACCTTGCCGGCCTGAGCTACTCGGATCCGCTAGGTATCGATGTGGGTGAACTGAGCGATAGCGCCGCTGTTGCTGAAGACCAAGAAGTAGATGCATCTATCTTCGGGAATATTCAGGCACATTTCGTAAGCTCGGCGGCAGCAATGGCATACTTGATCTTCATCTTGCTATACACACCATGTGCGGCGGCAATGGGTGCCTACGTGCGTGAATTTGGCCAGAAGTTCTCGTTGTTCATTGCGGGCTGGACTATGCTGCTCGCTTATACCGGTGCAACGTATTACTACCAGATCGCCCACTTTGCAGATCATCCAGCCTCGAGCATGATGTGGATTGCGCTATTTACCGCAATCAATGCGGGACTGTTCATTGTCTTTAAACGTCAAGGCCAGAAGCAGGCACAGGAATTGGTGACAGCATGATCCTTCAGCAGCTAAAGCAGTATATTGAACAACAGCAAAGGGTGAGTCGTAAGTCGTTAGCCCTGCACTTCGGCCTGTCGGAGGATGGTGTAGAAGCCATGCTGGACGTATGGATCCGCAAGGGTAAGGTGGGCAAGGAGCTGGTTGGCTGCGAAAGTGATGGTTGCTGCCAGAGCGCAAAAGATATTTGGTACCGTTGTTTGCAAAGCAACGAGCTGGCGGTCACGGTGATCCGCGGCTAAGTTCAGTGTGCCAATAAAGAGATAACAGGCAACCCTCGGGTTGCCTTTTCTTTATCCGTCAGCCTTAAGCGTCTGTCGGGGTGAAGCCGTCGAGTTGGCCTAATTCGGCACGTAGCTCTTCCACCAACGCTTGCTGCACCTCATCGCTGCGCTGAGTACCGTTGGTGTTTCCCCAAATAGGACCCGGCCAGGCCACATCATCTTTAAATCGCGCGATATGGTGAACATGGAGTTGAGGGACGAGGTTGCCCAATGCGCCGACGTTGATCTTATCGGCTTGGTAATCTTCTTCCAGTAAGCGGGCCACTGCGCTGGATTCGCGCATAAGCTGGAATTGTTCATCTTCCGGAAGGTGGTGAATTTCTGTCAGTGCAGGTTTGCGCGGTACCAGGATCAGCCAAGGGCCGAGCGCTTCTTTTGACAGGAGTACTTGGCACAGGGGAAAGTTACCTAGCACGCTGGTATCTGCTGCTAATCTCGAATGGAGTGTAAATTGCATTGGGATATTCCTTAAATGTATTGTGCAGCTCACATGCTGACGCTTTACCACATCACTCAACTGAATGAGTAGGTTAGGATAACGACAAGGAACCACGCTGTCATCAGTAAGATAGTGTGAAAAATTAGCAGTAGCAATGACTTACCGGTAATTTGTCGTTATCGGCAGAGCGCATAGACATGCTTTATCATTACAGTATGAGGGTGGGGAGCGAATTATGGTGGCTGAATATCAAGAAGTGCTGGATTTTTGGTTCGGGGAGTTACAAGAAGAAGTAACCGCAACCGATCGCAATGCCCTATGGTTTAAAGGCGGGCAGGATACCGATCAGATGATAGCCGAACGTTTCCAAGCGTTGGTTTCGCAAGCGGGGTTAGGGCAGCTTAGCCATTGGACCAATGAGCCGAGAGGGACACTGGCCCTGATCATCTTGTTGGATCAGTTTACCCGCAATATTTATCGCGGCTTGAGTGCTGCCTTCCGCTATGACTCCCTGGCATTGGCGATTTGTAAGCGTGGCTTGGCACAAAATCAAGATACCCACCTTAGCCCAATTGAGCGGGTCTTCTTTTATTTGCCACTGGAGCATTCGGAGGCGATAGAAGATCAGGAAGAGTGTGTTTTCCGTTTTGACCATTTGCGCCAGTCGGTGTCGCCAGCCCACTCCATGGTTTTTGAAGGCTTCTACCAATATGCAGTAAGCCACCATGAAGTGGTGAAGCGCTTTGGCCGCTTCCCGCACCGTAATTCGGTCTATGGTCGCTTATCGACCCAAGAAGAGTTGGCTTGGCTGCAAAGCGGTGGCCAGCGCTTCGGCCAGTAACACTGGATAGATAAGAGAAAGGGGCTAAACCAATCCGTTCAGTATCGAAACGTGATTGGTTTAGCCCCTTTATGCATTTCTATTTTACGGCTTCAACGAAAAGCCGTGACGGCTAGCCATTCAAAGGCAGTACACGGTTTCTTCCCAGTTGCTTGGCTTGGTTCAGGTAGTGATCCGCTTGTTCGATAACTTGTCGGCTGCTTTCGTTGTTGAGGTGGCTGGCGGCACCGAATGAGGCCGTGATTGAATTAATGCGCTCGCCGGAGCGCTTGTCGAGCACAGAAATGCGCTCGATCGCCTTGCGCATGGTTTCGGCTTGCTGGCGCGCTGACGATAGCGATTTGTACGGCAGCAAAACGGCAAACTCTTCCCCGCCATAGCGGTAGGCTTTGGCGTAATCTTGGCAGCAGGCAACCAAACGGCGCGCCACGGCCTTTAATACCTGATCGCCCAGCAAATGGCTGAAGTTATCGTTGAACTCTTTGAAGTGGTCGATATCCAGCATGATCAGGCTAAACGGGATCTGGCTTTGCTGATAGCTTTCGATATCGCGGTCAAAAGCGCGACGGTTGCTGATACCGGTTAGGGCATCTTCGTTGACCAGCTGCTGGCTCTTGTTCAGCGCTTCTCGTAAGGTGGCAATTTCTTCTTGGGCGTTATTGAGCTGGCCTTTGAATGAACCTGTCGATTGGCGAATCTTTTTCGACTCTTGGATCAGCTCTTTTACCAGCTTCATGGTTTCTTCGATCGACAGCCCTTCTTTGTTCAACCCTTCAAGCTTGCCAAATGTGCTTTCAAGCACATCGTGGAAGTTGTTCGTGTCAGACAGGGTTTCAGCCATACTGTGGGAAAGCTCTTGTGCCATCGCCGTCAGGCTGAGCTTGAGCTGGTTGATGTCTTTGTCTGTTTCGCTGGCTAGGTGCTCTTGGTAGAGGTCATCACATAAGGTTGGGGTGCAATGGCCAAGCTCTTTGATACCTTGATCTAGCGCGACATTGAGCTGTGGCATCTGTTGCGAGGTGTAGGTATACCAAAGTGCGTAGTTGGTTGGGGTAGTCGGCACCTTGTGCTTAATCATCAACGGTACGGCTTTTTTTAGCGTGGCTGTTGATTCCGAAAAGCTGTCATTACTCATAAACGCATTCCATCATGTGTTAGCCAATCGGGCTAACTAGTTTCGCTAATGTTGTACCAACCATGTTTGACGTTATTTTTGGGGTTGGTATCTATCCCTTAAATTCATTTATCTTATTGGGATAAAGTGATGTAGCGACCTCATCTTGAAGTCAGGGTGGATAATCTTATGGAGATTACAAAATGCGTGTACATCATTAATCGATACTGACACGGAATATATGTAACACACTATCCTAACTACAATTTTATTCTATAAAAATGTCTTTGGAAAATAAAAAAAGCCTTCTGAGAATATCCCAGAAGGCTTTAGAGTATTTATTGTTTAGTCATAAACTAAAGCAATATATATGCGAATGTTGATTACATACGCTCTAACGTTTCGATACCTAGTAGATCCAAACCTTGCTTAATTGTGTTTGCAGTAAGTAGCGCCAATTTCAGACGGCTCTGCTTCACTGCTTCTTCAGCGTTTAGGATTGGGCACGCTTCGTAGAAGCTTGAGAACTTACCTGCAAGTTCGAATAGGTAAGTACACATTAGGTGCGGTTGGCCTTCACGCGCAACACCTTGTACCGCTTCTTCAAACTGAAGTAGGGTAGAAAGCAGTGCTTGCTCTTTCTCGTCAGTGATAGTTACTGGGTGAGTAAGCTCGGCTGCGTCAACGCCTGCGCGCTTGAAGATTGAAGCTACACGGGTGTAGGCGTACTGCATGTATGGTGCAGTGTTGCCCTCAAACGCTAGCATGTTGTCCCAGTCGAAGATGTAGTCAGTTGTACGGTGCTTAGAAAGATCCGCGTACTTCACTGCAGCCATTGCCACTGTGTTGGCAATTTTTGCTTTTTCTTCAGCGTCAAGCTCTGGGTTCTTTTCTTCGATTAGCTTAGCTGCACGTACTTCTGCCTCATCAAGAAGATCAGCCAGACGAACCGTACCACCTGCTCGGGTCTTGAATGGGCGACCGTCTTTACCTAGCATCATGCCGAATGCGTGGTGCTCAAGGCTCACTTCTTCCGGTACATAGCCAGCTTTGCGAACGATAGTCCATGCCTGCATTAGGTGCTGGTGCTGACGCGAGTCGATGAAGTAAAGTACGCGATCAGCGCCTAGCTGCTCGTAACGGTACTTAGCACAGGCGATATCGGTTGTGGTGTATAGGAAGCCGCCGTCGCGCTTCTGGATGATCACACCCATAGGCTCGCCGTCTTTGTTTTTGTACTCGTCTAGGAACACAACTTGCGCGCCGTCATCTTCAACCGCTAGGCCTTTCTCTTTCAGGTCTGCAACGATTGGTGGCAGCATGTCGTTGTACATTGACTCACCCATTACGTTTTCACGGGTGAGTGATACGTTTAGGCGATCGTAGTTACGCTGGTTTTGGATCATCGTAACGTCAACCAGCTTCTTCCACATTTCAGCGCAGTACTCGTCACCGCTCTGCAGTTTAACTACGTAGTTACGTGCACGAACAGCAAACTCTTCGTCTTCGTCGTAAAGCTTCTTCGATTCACGGTAGAAGGCTTCAAGATCAGACAGCTCCATTGACACTTCGCCAGATTCGTTTTGAACACGCTCAAGGTTTGCGATAAGCATACCGAACTGCGTGCCCCAGTCACCGATGTGGTTAGCACGGATCACTTTGTGACCTAGGTGCTCAAGGGTACGCACAACAGCGTCACCGATGATGGTGGAACGTAGGTGACCAACGTGCATTTCTTTAGCTACGTTTGGTGCAGAGTAGTCAACAACGATGGTTTTCTGCTCTTCTTTAGCAACGCCTAGGCGCTCGTCGGCAAGGGCCTTGTCTGCCTGCTCGGCAAGCCAAGTTTTGCTTAGGAAGATGTTGATGAAGCCCGGACCTGCGATTTCCACTTTTTCAGCGATACCGTCTAGGTCTAGTTGCTCAATGACTTTTTGTGCGAACTCGCGTGGGTTGGTGCCAAGCTTCTTGGCTACGCCCATTACACCGTTAGCTTGGTAATCACCAAACTGTGCTTTCGCAGACTGACGAACCGCAGCCGGGCTACCCGCAGGCGCGCCCGCAGCTTCTAGCGCCTGGGAGACTTTGTCGTTAATTAGTGCTTGAATGTTCACACGCTTATCCTTCAAATCATTTGTAACGCCAACTCGGGTTGGCGAGGCAAAAACGTCACCGTATTCAAGAGCAAAAACCGTCAAAAATAATCACGTTCTCTGGTCTATAAAGATAGCACCAAAGGAGTTTTCATTGACGTGAGTATTTTTGACGGGGCCGCCTCAAAGAAGTTGAGCGGGGAACATCTTGAATACGCTGGTTGCATTGCCCTAATAATACCCACAAATTTAGGTGGTTTGGCAAGGTATAAAGGCGAATGTGAGCGATTTTTTTTTTGCATTCCTATGCGGATGAAAATTATGCACGAGTCGAGGCCCTACAAGGCTTGTGCTGGCGTAGTTCGTTCTTTTCTCAACCTGAAAACTATGGATAATTATGCGTTCGAAACAATGAGGCATTAAAGCGGAGAAAAAACATGCAGACACTCGAACAGAAAGGTTTGTTGCCAACCCAGATGCTGGCTCAGCTACCTGCATTCATGGCAAGAATAAAACAGCTGGCCTTGGAGCTTGGGGTGTCGCTTGATAACTACCAGGCTGATCATATTGCCCTACGGGTGAATGACTGGGCAACCGCCGAGCAACTGCACCAAGCCTGGTTGGCTTACGGTGAGGAGTGGTCGAATAATGAAATCAATGGCCGCCCAATTATTGTGATTGGCTTTCATACCCCGATTGAGGTTGACGGCTGGACCATAGAGGCATTGGAGCTACCCTATCCGGGTAACAAGCCTTACCCGCAAGAAGGGTGGGAGCATGTTGAATTTGTTATCCCGGCCAAAGCGGCGGATACCGATGCGCTGAAGGTGGTACTGGATAACACCTTTACGGCGCTAGCCAAGGGGTGGGACACATTGGCAGAGAAGGGGATTAAGGTGAAGGCAAGTAGCCCCTCGGGTGAGCATGAGCGTTTGCCGAACCCAACTTATGCCTTCAAGAAAGACGGTGTGTGTATCAAGTTGCACCCTTGCTCGCTGAAAGCGGTGATCGACAGTGAGCAGGCGTAGTGCCCTCGCGCGCGGTACTTTAAAATAAAAGATTGAAATTAAAACGTTTAAGATAAAAAAGCGAAAGGCTGCATGCCTTTCGCTTTTTGTTTGCATCCGATCTTTATTCGAGAGTTAGCTTGGCAAATGGCACTTACAAGATGACGGTGCGGTTGCCATAGACAAACACCCGATCATCGATAACCAGGCCAAGTGCCTTGCTTAATACTGACTTTTCAACATCACGGCCTGCTCGCGCCATGTCTGCCGCACTGAAGTTGTGATCAACCGGGATGACATTTTGAGTAATGATCGGGCCTTCATCAAGATCGTTGGTAACAAAGTGGGCAGTGGCACCGATGATTTTCACCCCGCGCTCAAAGGCCTGCTGGTATGGCTTTGCGCCGATAAACGCTGGCAGGAAGCTGTGGTGGATGTTAATAATTTTGCTCGGGTACTTGGCGACAAAGCTTGGGGTGAGGATGCGCATAAACTTCGCCAGCACGATGTAATCCGGTGAGTATTGGTCGATGGCATCTTGCAGTTTTGCCTCGTGCTCTTCGCGGCTTAGCCCTTCGTGGCAAACATGGTGGAAAGGAATATCGAACTTCTCGGCAAGGCTGCCCAAGTGGTCGTAGTTGCCGACAATCGCCGCGATATCAATGTCCAATGTGCCGTCAAAGGCCTTGACCAAAATGTCACCGAGGCAGTGCGCCTCTTTGGTAACCATGATCACCACGCGCTTGCGCTGCGAGCCGACGAGTCTGCGATGGCTACCTTCGGGCAGGGCGCGATCGAGGTCAAACAAGAAGGTTTCGTCATTGAAATACCCCTCAAGCTCGGTGCGCATAAAGAACTGGCTGTGGGAGTGATCCACAAACTCATTGTTGTGAACAATGTTGAGTTGGTGCTTGTAGCAAATGTTGGTTATTTTCGAAATCAGACCCATTGCATCGGGGCAATCGGTCAGCAGTGTTTTCTTTTCCATGCTTGTCCTTGCACTAAAATAAAGTAAATCCTTCCTTTTATTTACATCGGATTGTTTTCGGGGTCAAAGAAAAAACATAATGAATTAGTCATGGTCGTCGCTTTGGATAGTTGGCATAATGGGCGGCTGTTACTGTATAAATAACCAATACTCATAGTGCGATGATAGCGAAATTCTTTGCCTCAGGTGGTGCGCTGGATAAAGCCATTCCCGGCTTTCAGGCTAGGCAGCCCCAAATTGACATGGCCCAGGCCGTCGCTGATGCGATAAAAGCAGACGATCAGCTGGTGGTTGAAGCAGGGACGGGCACGGGTAAAACCTTCGCCTATCTGGTCCCGGCCTTGGTTAGCGGTAAGAAAACCATCATTTCTACCGGGTCTAAAAACCTGCAGGAACAGCTATTTCATCGCGATTTGCCGCTAATGACCGATGCCCTCGGTTTTACCGGTCTGGTTTCCTTGCTCAAGGGACGTTCGAATTACCTTTGCCTCGACCGTATGAGCCGCCAAATCACCGAAAGCCATGGTATTCATTCTGATCCTAAATTGCTAAGCCAACTGGTTCAGGTCCGCACTTGGTCATCTTCCACCAAAACCGGTGATCTGGGTGAATGTGATGCGATTGCCGAAGACAGTCCGGTGATCCCGATGATCACCTCAACCAACGACAACTGTATCGGCCGCGAGTGCCCGTCTTACGAGGAATGCTTCGTCGTGAAGGCGCGCCGCAAGGCGATGGAGTCAGATGTCGTGGTGGTAAACCACCACTTGTTCCTCGCGGACCTGGCGATTAAAGAGACCGGCTTTGGTGAATTGATCCCGGAGGCGGAAGTGTTCATCTTTGATGAAGCCCACCAGATGCCCGATATTGCCAGCCAGTATTTCGGCCAGAGCTTATCGAGCCGCCAGATCCAAGAATTAGCCAAAGATGTTGAAATTGGCTATCGCACCGAAGCCAAGGATATGCGCCAGTTGCAGAAAACGGCGGATCGCTTGTCGCAAGCTGCCGCCGATATGCGCATTGTACTTGGTGAGCCTGGTTTTCGCGGAAACTGGCGAGAGGTGATTACTAGCCCGGCGATCCAACGCGAGATCACCCGCCTGACCGATGCCTTGGATTTGACCCATGAGGTGCTTAAATTGGCCTTGGGGCGAAGCCAGCTGCTTGACACCGCCTTTGAACGAGCCACGTTGCTAAAGGAGCGGTTAAAGCGGGTTTGCGACACCTCGATCACCGGTTATTCCTACTGGTATGAGTGTACGCCTCGCCATTTTAGCCTGCATATCACCCCGTTGTCGGTTGCGGAAAAGTTCCACGAGCAGATTGAGCAACAGGGCGGCTCATGGATTTTCACGTCGGCAACACTGGCGGTGAATGACGACTTCAGCCACTTTAGCCAGCGGCTGGGTTTAACGCCCAAGCAGCAGTTTTCGCTGGAGAGCCCGTTTGACTATGAGCAGCAGGCATTGCTTTGCGTGCCGCGCTTTTTGCCCGAGCCTAATAGTGTCGGCATTGCTGATCGCTTGGTCGACATGCTCGCTCCGGTGATTGAAGCCAACAATGGTCGCTGTTTCTTCCTGTGTACTTCCCACCAGATGGTAAGGGATCTGGCGGAAGGGTTTCGCGCGAGGTTGGATTTACCTGTTCTGGTACAGGGGGAAACCACCAAGCAAAAGCTACTGGCAGAGTACTTGGAACGCGGAAATGCGCTGTTGGTGGCGACGGGGGCATTTTGGGAAGGGGTTGATGTTAGAGGACAGGCCCTAAGCTGTGTTATCATCGACAAATTACCCTTTACAGCACCGGATGATCCGTTGTTGAAAGCGCGAATCGAAGACTGCCGCCTAAGAGGCGGCGATCCATTTTCGCAAGTGCAAATTCCAGATGCTGTGATCACCCTGAAGCAGGGGGTCGGGCGCCTGATCCGAGACAAGAAGGACAAAGGCGTGTTGGTAATTTGCGATAACCGTTTGGTGACCCGCCCTTACGGCGCGGTATTTTTACGAAGTCTGCCGCCTATTCCGCGTACCCGAGACGTGGCGGGCGTTGGGCAATTTTTGTCTTCCGTGAATAATGCAGTAGCGCCTGCTGATCACGAAGAACAGCATTCAGAGGCTTGAATGAGCAACAAAATCCTTGCAGTCGATACTGCAACAGAAAACTGTTCCGTTGCCCTTATGGTGGGTGACGACATCATTTCATGCTGTGAGTATGCCCCACGCGAGCATACCACCAAGATCCTACCTATGGTTGATGCCGTGCTGGCAGAAGGTGGCGTAAGCCTCAACCAACTTGATGCGCTGGCCTTTGGCCGTGGCCCGGGCAGCTTTACCGGCGTGCGCATTGGTATTGGTATTGCTCAGGGACTGGCGTTTGGTGCTGATCTGCCGATGCTAGGCATTTCGACACTGGCGGCGATGGCGCAGGGGACATACCGTACCCACCAGGCCGAGCAAGTGTTGGCGGCGATTGATGCGCGCATGGGCGAAGTCTATTGGGGGCAGTACATCCGCCAGAGCAACGGCGACTGGCTGGTTAAGGACCGTGAAATCGTGGTTAAGCCTGACGTGTTGGTTGAGCAATTCCAAGCAGAAAATGGCACTTGGTTTACAGCTGGTACAGGTTGGGAAAGTTATCCTGAACTACTATCGCAGCTGCAAGCGGTGCAGGTACAAGGCTCTGTTTTGTATCCGGATTCAGCGGATATGGTTCACCTTGCCAAATTTGCACTAGCACGTGGTGAAGCCGTGGCAGCCGAAGAGGCTAGCCCTGTATATGTTCGCGATACCGTGACTTGGAAAAAGTTGCCTGGACGCGAATAAATCAGTGGAAAGGGGAAGGGCACAACCAGTGTCCTCGCCCTAACCGTATAATAAGTCATGTGCTATTCTCGTAATTAGCACAACGAACGAAGAAAAGAGGGCTAACTGGACAGTTCTATGGTTTCTATTCAGCGTTTACCCGTAACGATCCAGCCTCAACAGCCCAAGGCGAAACCCCATTCGCCGTCTTCGCCTACCTCTTCCAAACCCACAGCTGTCGCCCAAGCTGTTGCGAGTACTGTTCGCGACCCTGAGCTTATCGAAGATGCTCATTCCCGAATTCAATATGATCAGCCCGAAGGCAAGCACCGCGATGCCTTGGCTTCCTACATGGGTGTCATGCACCAACAGCGCAAGGATGAACTCTCTGCGATGGTGGGTGTCGACGTCTATGTGTGATCGTATTTGGTTTGATCGCATTTGAGTATATACCCTAGTTTGGGTGGATATTCGCCACTTACGTTGGAGTTTCTGATGTTTAGAACGCTATTTCTTGGGCTGGTTACTGCCTTTATGGTAGGCTGCGCCTCGCTTCCGCCGAGCTTACAAACCACGACTGATACACCCATTACCGATGTGGCCGTTATCGCTGCCGATCCTGAAAAGCAGGTTGGCAATGAAGTGTTGCTAGGCGGTGTGATTGCCGGGATCAACAATGAAGCGGCGCGAACCCGGTTGGAAATTGTTGCCCTGCCAATTGGCGGTGATGGCAAGCCTAAATTGAGTGCCAAGCCGCAGCATCGCTATGTGGCCTATGTCGATGGTTTTCTTGAGCCGCTTGAATATAACAAGGGCAAGTTGATCACCGTGGTGGGTCGGGTCTCGGGCCAAGAGCAAGGCAGCATTGGCGAGTATGAATACCAGTTTCCTGTCATCAAGGCATCGGGTAACCAGCTTTGGAAAGTGAAGCAGGAAATCTGGCTCGATGACTTTGATCGTTTCCATCACTGTATTGGCACGCGTTGTTCGATGAAGTCGATCGGCTATGGTCCAACCCGTGGTGAAGTATGGGAGCGGGTGACGCTATAAATGACCATAGACATGCAGCAAATCCGCTTCCAGCTATCGGAGCTCAATTTGGATGGCTTATGTTCGCTATCAATGCCGCAGCCTGTTAGTGCTGTGACGCCTATAGCAGAACTCCCTGCCGATAAGCCGATTTTACTCATGCTGCATGGCTGGCAAGACAATGCCGAGAGTTTTTCGCCGCTGTTCCCACTGCTAGCCGAGCACTTTCACTTGGTGGCTTTTGATTGGCCGGGACACGGTTGGTCAGATCCCCGAGCGTCAGGCAACTACTATCACTTTGTTGATTATGTTGACGACCTGCACCAGGTGGTAAGTTTATTGCCCAACCGGCCGCTGTTTATTCTTGGCCATTCGCTCGGGGCGTTGGTTTCGGTTTGCTACAGTGCTGCTTTTGGTGAGCGGGTGGCGGGGCTGGTCCTGATTGAGGGCTTGGCACCGTTACATGAAGCGGAATCGAAAGCGCCAGCGCGTTTGAGGCAGGGGTTGCTCAGTCGGCACCGTTACCGCGAGCGGGAAACACAACGCCAGCAACGCTCGATGGCATCCTTCGAGCAGGCATTGGCATTGCGTTGTAACGTGAACCAACTCACCCAAGAACAATTAACGCCGCTAGTGGCAAGAGCGACCTACCAGCAAGGTGGGCGTTGGTACTGGCGGCACGATAACCGGCTGCGTTGCGACTCCCTTTACCGGATGGCTGCAACCCATGCCTCGGCCATGGTTGGGTCGGTGGCTTGCCCGGTATTATCGATCATTGGTAGCCAAGGCTACCGCCAACTTAAGTCCGTGCAACTGGCATCGGCGGGTTGGCAAAATATTATTCAGCACGAGGTTCACGGGGGACACCATTGTCACCTGGAAAGCCCTTGTGATGTGGCTAAACAGATTCTGCTGTTTAGTTCACAAATTAACGAAATGACATAATTTGTCTGATGCTAACTATTTGTTAATTATGCTGTAATATACGGTGTGTGCATAATTTACCACCCCTCGGCATAGTCATGGCGAGTCGCCAATTATAAAAGGAGAGTGCAAGTGGATAAGGTGTGGCTTAACCGCTATCCGGAAGATGTACCGGCAGAAATTACCCCTGATCAGTACCCATCACTAGTTGAAATGTTTGAGCAGTCAGTACAAAAGTATGCTGACCAAACGGCGTTCATCAACATGGGACAGGTTATGACCTTCCGCAAGTTGGAAGAGCGTAGCCGTGCATTTGCTGCTTACCTGCAAAACGAGCTCAAGCTTGAGAAAGGCGACCGCGTTGCGGTGATGATGCCAAACTTGCTGCAATACCCAATTGCACTGTTTGGTATTTTGCGTGCAGGCTGTGTGGTGGTTAACGTCAACCCGCTATACACCCCGCGTGAGCTGGAGCACCAGTTAAACGACTCCGGTGCCAAGGCAATCGTGATTGTTTCCAACTTTGCCCATACGCTGGAAACCGTGGTGAAAAACACCAACGTTCAGCATGTGGTACTAACCAGCCTGGGTGATCAGCTATCGCGTCCGAAGGGCACTGTGGTTAACTTCGTGGTGAAGTACATTAAGAAGATGGTGCCTAAGTACCACTTGCCGCATGCGACTTCCATGCGCATGGCACTACGCAAAGGCCGCCGCATGCAGTATGTGAAGCCGTTTATGTCTGGTGACGATACCGCATTCCTTCAGTACACCGGCGGTACAACGGGTGTGGCCAAGGGTGCCATCCTGACTCACCGCAATATGCTGGCGAACGTGATGCAGGCCAAGGGCGCTTATGGCCCGGTACTGACCGAAGGCCGCGAGCTGATTGTAACGGCATTGCCGCTTTACCACGTATTTGCCCTGACGGTGAACTGCCTACTGTTTATCGAGATGGGTGGCCGTAACCTGCTTATCACCAACCCGCGTGATATTCCTACCTTCGTTAAAGAATTGCAGCGTTACCCGTTTACGGCGATCACCGGTGTAAACACCCTGTTTAATGCTCTGGTGAACAACGAAGATTTCCACGAAATTGACTTTAGCAACCTGCGCCTGTCGGTGGGCGGCGGTATGGCAGTCCAGCGCGCCGTTGCCGAAAAGTGGAAGCAGACAACCAACAACTACCTGCTGGAAGGCTATGGCCTGACCGAGTGTTCGCCGCTAGTTGCTGCTTACCCATATGATCTTGTCGACTATAATGGCTCTATCGGCCTGCCGGTACCGTCAACCGATGTTCGTATCGTTGATGATGAAGGCAATGTACTGCCTAACGACCAAACCGGTGAGCTGCAGGTACGTGGCCCGCAGGTGATGCAAGGCTACTGGCAGCGTCCTGAAGCGACGAAAGAAGTTCTCGATGAAGATGGTTGGCTGTCAACGGGCGATATTGTACGCTTTGACGAGGAAGGCTTCCTGCACATTGTTGATCGTAAGAAAGATATGATCTTGGTGTCGGGCTTCAATGTATACCCGAATGAAATCGAAGATGTGGTTGCATTGAATGACAAGGTGCTGGAAGTGGCTGCCATTGGCCAGCCGCACGAAATCTCTGGTGAGGTGGTGAAAATCTGTGTGGTGAAGCGCGATCAAAGCCTGACTCGCGAAGAGCTGCTTGAGCATTGCCGCGAACACCTAACTGGTTATAAAGTACCTAAAATTGTTGAGTTCCATGAAGAGCTGCCGAAGACGAACGTAGGTAAAATCCTACGCCGTGTATTGCGCGAGGAATCTGATAAGCAAGCTCAGCAAGCCTAAGGCTTAACGTATAATCTATATACTCTAATGCCGGCTATATGCCGGCATTTTATTGGTGATTGAATAGTGAATTTTGAAATAGTCACAACGACTGCTCGCTTGGAAACCGTGTGTGCAAGCGCCCGAAACCAAGCCGCAGTTATGCTTGATACCGAGTTCGTGAGAACCCGTACCCTTTATCCTAAGTTGGGCTTGATCCAGCTGTTCGACGGTGAGTTATTGACCCTGATCGATCCGCTGGAAATTGAAGACATGGAGCCGCTGTGGGCGCTACTGCGTGACCAGTCGGTGACCAAAGTACTTCATGCCTGCGGTGAGGATCTGGAGGTATTCCAGCATTACGCGGGCTGTCTGCCTGTGCCTATGATTGACACCCAAGTCATGGCCTCCTTCCTTGGCTACGGTGTGTCGGCAGGATTCGGTACCTTGGTTAAAGATTACTTGGGGATTGAACTGGATAAAGGCGAGGCGCGAACCAATTGGTTGGCAAGGCCGCTAAGCCCTAAGCAATTAGACTATGCCGCTGCGGATGTTTACTACCTGTTGCCGCTATACCAAAAATTGCAGCCGCTGGTGGCCGAAAAGGGCTGGTCTGAAGCGCTCGAGCAAGAGTGTGCCGGCTTAATGTTAAAGCGGGTGAAAACCGTTGATCCCGACAAGGCATACCTTGATGTGAAAAATGCTTGGCAGCTAAACCCGAAGCAGCTTGCGGTGCTTCAGAAAGCGGCTAAATGGCGGGTATTGGAAGCGCGCAAGCGTGACTTGGCGTTGAACTTCATCGTTAAAGAGTTAAACATCTGGAAACTGGCGCGATATAACATCAAGTCGAAAACGGTGATGAACAACGAAGGTTTTGATCCGATGGAGGTTCAGCGCCATGGTAACCGTTTGTTGAAAATGGTTTACGATGTCGAAGATATGTCGCCTGAGCAGTACCCTGAAAAGGTTGTCCGCCTGGTGGACTTTCCGGGTTATAAGCAAAAGGTTAAAACCTTGAAAGACGTGGTCAGCCGCGTAGAAGCTGATACCGGCCTGATGCCAGAATTCCTTGCGTCGAAAAAGCAGATTAACCAGCTGATCTCTTGGGCGTGGAAGAAGGAGCGACCGCAAGACGATCTGCCGGATATGCTCAAAACTTGGCGTAAAGCCTTGTTTGAAGAAAAAGTATTACCCCTACTGGATAAATAGTGATTTCGCAAGGCGCTATGCCTCGCGGGAAACGTAACAGCGGATAAAGAAAGCCCCGGTCAAAAGTCCGGGGCTTATTTTTTGTTCGGCAAGTAGAAGTGGGTTACTTGTCTTCGTCGGGTAGGGTGACGTTAAGCTCAAGCACCGACAAGTCTTCTTCTTTTTGGTCAAGGTTGACCGAGACTTGGTCTGGGCTGATTTCCACATACTTACGGATCACTTCCAAGATGTCCTGCTTCAGCTGCGGCAGGTAGCTTGGCGTACCTTGGCCACTTGAGCGGCGCTCGGCAACAATAATTTGCAAGCGCTCTTTGGCAACACTGGCGGTGGTCGGTTTTTTCGGACGAAAGAATTCTAGCAAAGCCATAGTTCATTAACCCCCGAATAGACGTTTTAGGAAGCCTTTCTTTTCTTCTTCAAGAAAACGGAACGGACGCTCTTCACCCATTAGGCGAGCAACGGTATCTTCATAGGCCATACCTGCATCAGACTCGTTGTCGAAGATAACAGGTTCACCCTTGTTCGAAGCGTTCAAAACGGCTTGGCTTTCAGGGATCACGCCCAGAAGAGGGATGTGTAGGATTTCTTCAACATCACCCACGCTTAGCATTTCGCCCAAGGTAACACGCGCCGGGTTGTAACGGGTGAGAAGCAAGTGGGTTTTCACTGGCTCTTCGGCGTTTTCAGCACGGCGCGACTTCGAATCAAGAATACCCAGAATACGGTCTGAGTCTCGAACGGAAGATACTTCAGGGTTGGTGGTGACAATGGCTTCGTCGGCGAAGTAAAGCGCCATTAGCGCACCGGTTTCGATACCTGCTGGCGAGTCGCAGATGATGAACTCAAAGCCCATATCGGCCATGTCGTTCAACACACGCTCAACACCTTCTTTGCTTAGAGCGTCTTTATCACGGGTTTGCGATGCAGGTAGAACGTAAAGGTTTTCTACGCGCTTATCTTTGATCAAAGCTTGATTAAGGTTAGCTTCGCCGTTGATGACATTAACAAAGTCGTAAACGACACGGCGCTCACAGCCCATAATAAGGTCTAGGTTTCGCAGGCCGATATCAAAATCGATCACCGCTGTTTTCTTGCCCGCTAAGGCAAGGCCTGATGCAATAGCTGCACTTGAGGTTGTTTTACCAACGCCACCTTTACCTGAGGTAACAACGATAACACGCGCCATCTTAAATTCCTTATCAAACGTTATAGAGCCATGTGCTCTATGTTTAAATTATTTTCTGCTAGAGAGACAACAACATTTTTTCCCCAGAACTCATCCTGAATTTTGTCGCTTAACCAGTAGTTACCTGCTATGGAGACTAGTTCTGATTGGAGGTTTTGACAAAAAATTGTGGCGTTCTGTTGACCATTCGCACCGGCAATCGCGCGTCCGCGTAGTGTACCGTAGATATGGATACAACCATCGGCAATGATTTCAGCGCCTGCACTGACATGGTTCATCACCACTAAATCGCAGTTTTTGGCATAGATTTGTTGCCCGGAGCGAACCGGCGTGCGGATGATCTTAGTGGGTTGCATCACGGGCTCTGCTGCTTTCGCCTGCCGTGCCGCATTCATGATGGCAAACCCTGCGTCTTTGGCTTCTTGCTGTTTGTCGACATCTTTACAGCCGCTGATCCCAACCGGAATCATGCCAGCATGTTTAACGCTTTGTTGTAAAAGCGCAAAGTCGATGCTGCTGTCAGCTTGGCTGATATCTATAACAACAGGTGCAGCAGCAAAAAAATTAGGTGCCTGCTCAACTTTTTGTTTTAAAAAGTCAGCGGCTTTCGTTATATCGCCATCCACCAGGTGGAGGGCGGAGAGGGTAAATGAGCCCCCTTTTAGTTCTGCTGTTTTTGCCATGTATTTGGGACGACCGCTTTTAAATTAGCCGTTCGGGTACGTTATCTCTTAGGTACTAGCATGTTATATTCCCAAGCGTATATCGGCAAGTTATCCTTGCTCTAGCGTTGGAAATTCAGACAAGCGTCTCATCCGAAGGGCGGTTAGCCATTTAGGAAGGGAATGATCCTTTGATCTTGTGGTCTGAATGATGAGTCATTATAACGAATAGGTTACATTCGTATGTTGTGTGCAATTTACAAAAGCCCGAAAAAAGACAGTACATATCTGTACATTAATAAGAAAGATGATTTTTCTGCGGTACCTGAGAGTCTAATGAAGACATTCGGTACGCCGCAGTTTGTGATGGTACTGAAACTTGAAGGTGAGCGAAAATTGGCTCAGGCTGATATAGAGAAGGTGAAGGCTGCGTTGGCAGATACAGGCTATTACTTACAAGTACCGCCACCAATACCTAACCTGTTGGCAGAATATAAAGCAGATAAAGCTGCTAAGAAAATGTAAAGGTAGATATATGCAAAAGCGATTGATATCGGCCTTGGTGGCCTTAGGACTAGGTTTTTCTTCAGTGGCGTTGTCTGCTGACGAAGGCTTTGACAAGTATGTTGAAGGGCTGAAAGTAGAAGCCCGAGAGAAAGGAATTTCAGAGGCAATTATCAACTCTGCTTTTGATGGTATTACTTTTACAGAGCGTGCGGTTAAGGCGGATAAAAACCAGCCCGAGCGTAAGTTAACATTGGATGAATATATTCCAAGGGCAGTGCCTGACTGGAAAGTGAAACAAGCGAATGATCTTTACCAGAAGCATAAACCGGCATTGGAGCGCATTGGAAAACAATATGGTGTCCAACCTCGCTTCATTGTTGCGCTTTGGGGAGTGGAAAGTAACTTCGGTCGCTTGATGGGAAATTACAATGTCATTGAAGCGTTATCGACATTGGCCTATGAAGGGCGAAGGGAAGCTTTTTTCCGCACTCAAGTAATGGCTGCATTGGAAATATTGGATGCCAAGCACATTAGTCCTGAAGATATGAAAGGTTCTTGGGCTGGCGCGATGGGTCAACCCCAGTTTATGCCAACGTCGTTTTTATCATATGCCGTTGATGGAAATAATGACGGCAAGATTGATATCTGGCAAACCGAAGCCGATGTTTTCGCCTCTGCGGCAAATTACTTGAAGCAAGCCAATTGGAATGACGATTACACCTGGGGGCGTCAGGTCAATATTCCTGGCAATATTGATCGTAACCTACTCGGCGTTGATAAAGAGAAAGCCCGCAAGCTTTCGGATTGGCAGCGATTGGGTGTAAGGCGTTTGAACGGGCAGGCTTTGCCCGAGGTTGATATCAATGCTTGGCTTATTCAACCGGATGACAATAAAGGGCGGGCTTATTTAGTGTATGGCAACTACCAGTCGCTACTACTATGGAATCGCTCGCACTACTTTGCCTTGGCCGTAAGTCATTTAGCCGATCAAATTCGATGACCGGTTGCTTGACTTAAAATTGTATGACTAATTAAACCAGACTTAATTGTCTGGTTTTTTATACCCTTACAATTTATACGAAATACCAATATCTATAATGGTTTGGTAATCAATATTATTTATTGTCACATTAACTAACCTTCACTGACTGTTTACTCTATAAAATGAGTAGCAAAGCCTAATATCTTGGTTGAATGCACGCAGGTTAGTGCTGAGCTGGATATAATTTATAAATATACCAAATGAATTCAGTTGCTTGTGTTGCTGGGGTTATAAAAGGCTGGGTAATACCGGATAACAAAAAACCCAGCAAAGAGCTGGGTTTTAGTAATATGAATAAGTAATGTTGTTATTACTAAATTTCGAAATCTTCTAGAGATTTGCCTTCATCTAGCGCTTTTTTCAGTGCGCTTGGAGTACGGCCTTGGCCAGTCCAAGTTTTCTCTTCGCCATTTTCGTCGATGAACTTGTATTTAGCAGGACGCTGAGCACGCTTTGCTTTTGGTGCTTTATTTAGGCTTGCTAGTAGTTCTTCAGGATCGATACCGTCAGCTAGAAGCATTTCACGGTATTGAGCAAGTTTCTCTGTACGCTCTTTTTCTTTAGCTAGCTCTTCAGCTTCAGCTTCTTCACGCTCAGTAACAACAGTTTGAAGTTTTTCTAGCGCTTCTTGAAGTTGCTCTAGAGAATATTCACGAGATAGAGCGCGAAGGCTGCGAAGGTTCAATAGCGCTTTCATTGCATCAGACATTTTTTATTTCCTGTTGGTCTAAAACTATAAAATAATAATAGCAGTGACAAATCGATAATTGCAATAATAATACTTTTAATAAGGCGATGACAAATAAAAAATGTATTCTTGATTTGTTTTTTTGCTATTTCGTGGGCTGAATTCTCATTTGTAATAAAATCTATCAGTGGAATTATGTAAAATATTTTTGCAAAAGCTGTTTCTTGCAATGGTTTTTCAAAACAAGATTGCCATTTGTTTCATATTTAACTGGTATCTGGGTGTTGCCCTATTTCTGGTCTTTTTTTGACCTGTACGGCAAGACTATTCACTATTTCTGTTAATTTTTTCACGCTAACCTGTTGCAATCGGATTTCTATTCCGTAGAATTGACCGTACCTTGACTAAGGGTAGAGGCGCACTGTCTATAAGTAGCAAACCGGAGGGTGATTCCGATGAGGGTTTGTAAAAGGAGCCAGTGCCGAAGTAAGCAAGAATATCGAATCTTGCCTGCTGGGGTTGTCACCGAATAGGGGCAACACTGCCATAGTATATAATTACATTAACTATGGAGCGCTACTGTGGAGTCGGAAAAGGGTCACTTCTCTTCCTAACACTCTCTTAATCACGACATGAAGTCGTGCCAACAGTAGATCTCCAACCAGGATCGGTTGTAGTAGAGATCATGAATATTGTAGATTTTTCACATTCCTCCATGTCGTTGTTACCGCCTTTGGTAGCATTGGGTCTTGCGATCTTAACACGACGTGTTTTGCTGTCTTTAGGTGTTGGTGTGCTGCTTGGCGCATTCCTTCTAACTGACTTCTCATTAAGCGGTACAGCCAGCTACGTTGGTTCAACGGCATTTGGGTTATTTGTTGACGATGGCGCAATCAATAGCTGGAATATGAGCATCGTTGCCTTCCTTATTTTGCTAGGCATGACGACAGCATTGTTAACGCTATCTGGCGGTACCCGCGCATTTGCCGAGTGGGCACAAACCAAAATTAAAAGTAAGCGTGGTGCAAAACTACTTGCTGCATTCCTGGGTGTATTTATTTTTGTTGATGACTATTTTAACAGTCTTGCAGTAGGTTCGATTTCCCGCCCTGTTACCGACCGTTATTACGTGTCACGTGCAAAGCTGGCTTATATTCTTGACTCAACAGCTGCGCCAATGTGTGTACTAATGCCGGCATCTAGCTGGGGTGCATATATTATCACTTTGATTGGCGGTATTTTAGCCACTCACGGTGTCACTGAATATACGCCTCTGGGTGCATTCGTTCAGCTTGCGCCAATGAATTTTTATGCGGTATTTGCATTATTGATGGTATTCGTTGTTGCTTGGTTCCAAATTGATGTGGGCCCAATGAAGAAGCACGAATTAAATGCGAGCCATTGCCGTGGTTTCGATGAAGGCGATGAAAATAATCGCGCCAAAGACATTAATGACGAGCTAGAAATTGAAGAAAGTAAAAATGGTCGTGTGTCTGATTTGGTTATGCCGATTGTGGTGCTGATCTTCGCAACCTTCTTCTTTATGGTTTTCACCGGTTACCAGGCATTGGCTGCTGATGGCCAGGCATTTAGTATTCTTGGTGCTTTTGAAAATACTGATGTGGGCATGTCACTGGTTTACGGTGGTTCAATTGGCTTTATTGCCGCTTTGATCCCAGTTCTTCGCCAGCGTATTCCTGCTTCAGATGTGGCCTCCACAATGTGGATCGGTGCGAAATCAATGTTCGGCGCTATCCTTATCCTGCTGTTTGCTTGGAGCATCGGTAGCGTAATTAGCGATATGGCAACAGGCAAGTACCTATCGACGCTGGTTGAAGGCAGCATTAACCCAATGCTTCTACCTGCTATCCTATTCCTGCTGGCTGGCCTGATGGCATTCTCGACCGGTACGTCATGGGGTACTTTCGGTATCATGCTACCTATCGCGGGTGATTTGGCGGCGGCAACGGACATTATGCTAATGCTACCTATGCTTGGTGCTGTATTGGCGGGTTCGGTATTCGGTGATCACTGTTCGCCAATTTCTGATACGACTATCCTGTCATCAACCGGTGCGCGCTGTCACCACATTGACCACGTAGCGACACAGTTGCCTTATGCGCTGTCTATGGCGGTAGTCGCGGCAATCGGCTTCTTGGTGCTAGGCTTTACTGGTTCTTTGGCTGTTGCCTTTATGACTGCGACCATTGCCTTTATTGTGGTGTGTGTACTGTTGTCATGGTTGTCACGCCGTCCACAGGCTGCAACAGCGAAAGCGTAATTACCGTCGCAATATTTAACAATAAAAAGGTCTGCGTTGGTGCAGGCCTTTTTTGATCGCAAAATCAATCGTTAGTCCGAGAACGTGGATTAAAAACTGCAATTAAAGTATCGACTGTTGACCTTGCTCCTTTCAATTTCGAGGGCTTTTCTGTAGCATCTCGGCAGATTTTTTGATGCACCAATCGTATGACTAGGGAAGCTTAATGGCCCAGATGTATTTCTATTACTCAGCAATGAATGCGGGTAAGTCGACCACACTGCTACAGTCTTCATTTAACTATCGCGAGCGCGGAATGACGCCAATCATTTTCACTGCCGCAATCGACGATCGTTATGGCAAGGGAAAAGTAAGCTCACGTATTGGTTTGCAAGAAGAAGCAGAGCTATTTAATTCTGCTGACGATTTATATGCGCGCCTCCTGGATATTCAACACGGGCAAAAAATTGACTGCGTGTTAATTGATGAGTGCCAGTTTCTGACCAAAGAGCAGGTTTACCAATTAACTGAAGTTGTCGATAAACTGCATATTCCGGTACTGTGTTATGGCTTGCGCAGTGATTTCCGTGGTGAGTTGTTCGAAGGTAGCCGCTATTTATTGGCTTGGGCGGACAAGCTGGTTGAGTTGAAAACCATTTGCCACTGTGGACGTAAGGCCAATATGGTTATTCGCCAAGACGAGACGGGCCGTGCGATTGCCGATGGTGACCAAGTTGAAATTGGTGGTAACGATCGCTACGTGTCGGTGTGCCGCAAGCACTATAAAGAAGCACTTGGCCGCTAATATTGGGTTGCCGATCCTGTATGATGAATAAAAAAAGCTCGGATACTTCCGAGCTTTTTTAATTGATTGCATTTCGAGCGGCTTATTTATGGCGCTCTTGCAACTTGGCGGTAATATCCGAAAGCGACAGGCCTTGGTCCTGAAGCAGTACCAACAAGTGATAAATCAAATCTGCCGACTCGCAAACTAGCTCCGCCTTATCGCCCGACGTCGCCGCCAGCGCGACTTCAACGCCTTCTTCGCCCACTTTCTGTGAAATACGCTTGGTGCCACGGGCATACAGGCTGGCAGTGTAGGACGAATCTGGATCGGCACCTTTACGAGCAGCCAAGACCTGCTCAAGTTGATGAAGGAACACCAAGGCAGGTTGCTCGACTTGTCCTTCTTCAGCGGTATCACTATCAAAGCAGGTGGTGGTGTTGAGGTGGCAAGTTGGGCCGATTGGATCAACCTTCACTAACAAGGTGTCTTGATCGCAGTCGAGCTTGATGCTTTTTAGCTGTAGTACGTTGCCCGAGGTTTCCCCCTTGGTCCAGAGGCGATCCTTGGTGCGCGACCAGAATGTGACCTGCTTGGTTTCCAGGGTTTTGTTTAGCGCTTCATCGTTCATATAGCCAAGCATAAGCACTTGGCCACTGGTGTTGTCTTGGACAATAGCCGGGACTAATCCGTCTACTTTTTCCCAATTGATACTGCTTGCTAGGCTCATAGTCGGATCTCCACATCTTGTTGTTTTAGGTACTGCTTAAGCTCGCCGATATTGATCACTTGTTTGTGGAATACCGAAGCGGCGAGGGCACCATCGACATTGGCTTTATTGAAGGCGTCGGCAAAGTGCACCATTTCGCCCGCCCCGCCAGAGGCAATCAGCGGTACGTGGCAAACTTCACGTACCATATTAAGTTGGTCGAGGTCGTAGCCATTACGCACGCCATCTTGGTTCATCATGTTAAGGACAATTTCACCTGCGCCACGGCGCTGAACTTCTTGTACCCAATCACGGGTTTCCCAACGGGTGGCCTTGGTGCGGCTTTCGTCGCCGGTGAACTGGTAGACTTGGTATTTGCCAGTTTCGGCGTCGAAGTAGGAGTCGATACCCACCACGATACATTGAACGCCGAATTTATCGGCCAGTTCGGTGATCAACTCTGGGTTGGCCAATGCTGGCGAGTTGATGGATACCTTGTCGGCACCAAACTGCAGAATACGGCTGGCATCCTCGGCGGATTTAATACCACCCGCCACACAGAACGGGATGTCGATGACTTCTGCCACGCGCGCAACCCAGCTTTTGTCGACCACACGGCCATCGCTTGAAGCGGTAATATCATAAAATACCAGCTCATCAGCCCCTTCCTCGGCATAGCGCTTGGCCAGTGGGACGATGTCACCGATAATTTCGTGGTTACGGAATTGCACACCCTTAACGACTTGGCCGTCACGGACGTCAAGGCAAGGGATAATACGTCTTGCTAGCATGGTGTTACTCCTCTGCCTTACTCATTCCACAATGCGAACGCTTGCTCGGCAGTGAATTTGCCGTCAAGTAGCGCACGCCCAACAATGACACCGGCCACGCCTGAGCCTTTCAGTGCCGCGATATCATCCAGCGAGCCAATGCCGCCCGATGATTGGAATTGCACTTGGGGATATTGCGCGCACAGGTCGACATACAATTCCACGTTTGAGCCAGCCAAGGTGCCGTCGCGTGAGATATCGGTACACAGTACGTGCTTTAGGCCGACCTTAAGGAAATCGTCCAATAGTGCCTCGATGGACACGCCCGAATCTTCCTGCCAGCCAGACACCGCCACCTTGCGGTTGCCATCGGCATCAATGTTGACGTCCAGTGCCAGTACGATGTGCTCCGGGCCGTACTTTTCCATCCAGCCTTTTACCAACTCCGGCTGCTTAACCGCTGTTGAGCCGATCACCACACGTTGTGCACCAGCATTCAGTAGGTCGGCAACATCTTGCTCTGTGCGTACTCCACCGCCAATCTGAATATTGGCCGGCGTGCTTGCCAATAGTTTTTCAATTAAGTCGAGCTGACGGGCTGAGGTATCTTTTGCACCCGTTAGATCCACCAAGTGCAGCCAATTGGCACCGGCTTGGTGGTATAAATTAAACTGCTCGGCTGGGTCAACCTTGTATTCGGTGACCTTGCCGTAGTCGCCTTGAAACAGGCGGACAACCTGACCTTCAATTAAATCGAGAGCGGGAATAATCATAACAAGTCCTTTTGGTGTCCTTACATTTCAAGAAAGTTTTTAATCAGTTGCGAACCGGCTTTGCTCGAACGTTCCGGGTGGAACTGCACGCCATAGTAATTACCGCTCTGGACTGCGGCAGTGAAGGCGTTGCCGTAATCGCTACGAGCAATCGTGCGACCACCACTTTGTTGTTCGCTTTCGAACACAGGCATTGCGTAGCTGTGTACGAAATAGAAATAACTTCCTGCTGGAATGTCCTTAAAGAGTGGGTGGCCGTCTTCGGCGGTCACAGTGTTCCAGCCCATGTGTGGCAGTGGCAAGTCACCGGTTTCCATTTTTTTCACCGATGCCTCGCACAGGCCAAGGCAATTAACCTGCTCGCCACCATTTTGGCCTTGCTCTTCGGACAGCTGGCCAAGCAGCTGCATGCCAAGGCAGATCCCCAACAGCGGTTTGTCGACCTGCTTGACCAAGTTGATAAGATCACGCTCTTCAAGGTTCTTCATGGCTTCGCTTGCCGTGCCTACGCCGGGTAGGAATAGCTTATCGGCAGCGAGCACAACATCAGGGTCTTTACTGACGCTGACGGTGTAGCCAAGCCGCTCAATGGCAAAGCGTACAGAAGACACATTGGCACAGCCGGTGTCGATGATCACCACCTGCTGGTTTGAAGTAGTCATTACAGCACTCCCTTACTGCTCGGTAGCTCATTGCCCTCAACGCGAATTGCTTGGCGCAGCGTGCGGCCGAATGCCTTGAACAGGCTTTCAACGATGTGGTGATCGTTATCGCCATCCGACGACAGGTGCAGGGTGCATGCCAGCGTATCGGTTAGCGAGCGGAAGAAGTGCGGTACCATTTCGGTAGAAAGGTCGCCAACTTGCTCGCGGCTGAATTGGGCATCGAACTTAAGGTAAGGGCGGCCGGACAGATCCAGCGCGCATTGGGCTAGGCATTCGTCCATTGGCAGGCTAAAGCCGAAACGGCCAATCCCACGCTTGTCGCCGAGCGCTTGTTTCAAGGCTTCGCCCAGTGCCAGGGCAGCATCTTCAACGCTGTGGTGATCGTCAATGTGCAGGTCGCCATCGACGGTAAGTTCCATGCGGAAGCCACCGTGGGTCGCGATTTGATCCAGCATGTGGTCGAAGAAACCCAAGCCGGTTTCAATGCGGTTGCCGCCCGTTTCGTCGAGGTTGACCTTCACCTTGATGTCGGTTTCTTTAGTGGTGCGTACGACCTCGGCGATCCGCGGGCGGGTGGTAAGATCTTTAACGATCTGTTGCCAACCCATTGTCTCTGGGTTGTATTGGATACCGCGGATAGCCATGTTTTCAGCCAGTTGAAGATCAGTCTGGCGATCACCAATCACAACGGAAGTCTCAAAGTTCACTTTCCCTTGCTGAAGGTATTCTTTCACCAAGCCTAGTTTAGGCTTGCGGCAGCTGCAGTTGTCTTCGTCGAAGTGCGGGCAGATCAAGACGTCGTCAAACTTCACCCCTTGCGACTCGAAGATTTCCATCATCATGTTATGCGGCGCATCGAAGTCGGCTTGCGGGTAGCTATCGGTACCAAGGCCATCCTGGTTCGTTACCATCACCAGTTTGTAGCCTGCATCCTGAAGTTGCAGCAGGGCTGGGATGACGAAAGGCTCTAGCTTGAGCTTATCGAGGCGGTCTACCTGAAAGTCGACAGGGGGTTCAACGATTAGGGTGCCGTCACGGTCGATAAATAGAATATTTTGCTTGCTCACAATGTACGTCCTTTATACTTAATTCTGTCCTAGCTGCTCGCGGATAAATGCCAGCGTTTTTTCACATTCGTCGCGGTTACCGATACTGATCCTGATACAGTTTTCAATCGGTGAGCGTCTTAGGATAATACCGTGATCCCAAAGCGCATTGAATAGCGCATCGGCGTCTGGGAATTTCACCAGTAGGTAGTTGCCGTAACCTTCATAGACGGTGACCCCGTCCAGCATCCCAAGACCTGCTTGCAAGTAGGCACGGTTAGCACTGATATCCAACACCTGGAATTTGGTTTTAGCTCGGCCGGCTGGCGACAGCGCTTGCACTGCAATGTCCGTTACCGGCACTGGGACCGGATAAGGGGCGATAACCTTAAGCAGTAACTCGATAACCTCTTGGTTGGCAAGAGTGAAACCACAGCGAAGGCCAGCAAGGGCGAAGGCCTTAGATAAGGTGCGCAATACAACGAGGTTAGGGTAGCTATCAAGCAGGTTGGCCGTTGTTGCTTCCGGGCAAAAATCAATATATGCCTCGTCAACCACCACCAAGGCTTTACCTGCAGTCATATCCAGTAGGGCTTCGATATCACCGCGGTTGATCAAGTTGCCGGTTGGGTTGTTTGGGCTACAAACAAACACCAATTTGGTACCATCGAGGTTGTCGCGAATACCGTCGAGATCCAGTTGCCATTCACTGGTCAGCGGCACGGTTTTGGTATTGACGTCGAACGTTTGCGCACTGATTGCGTACATACCGTAAGTTGGCGGACAGTAAAGAATGCTGTCTTGGTTGGGCTCGCAGAAAGCGCGGATCAGCAATTCGATACCTTCGTCGGCACCGCGGGATGTCAGTACTTGCTCAGGGCGGACACCGGCATAATCGGCATAGGCTTCAATGAGCTCCGATGGCTGGCAAGTGCTGTAACGGTTTAGGCGGTCGCACTTAATGTTGTACTCATTGGCAAATGGCGATTCGTTGGCGTTTAGCCAGATGTCACCGGTACCACCCAGCCGACGGGCCGACTGGTATGGTGTGAGTTCGCGAACGGTTTTTCGTGCAAGTTGTTCAATGCTCATATCTTGTCCCTTACTTTGCCTGCTGGGATGACTGTGCGGCGAGTTTTTCTATCCGGATTGTCACGGCACGCTTGTGGGCATCCAACCCTTCGGCCTCGGCAATGGCAACAACAGTGGGTGCCAATTCGCTCAAACCACTAGCGGAGAGTTCTTGTACCGTCATGCGCTTGGAGAAATCTGCCAAGCCCAAGCTTGAATAGGTGCGGGTGTAACCGTAAGTCGGGAGTACGTGGTTGGTACCTGACGCATAGTCGCCTACCGACTCTGGTGACCAGTTGCCAAGGAAAATAGATCCTGCGTTGTCCAATTGCGAAACCAACTCGCGCGGGTTGCGGGTTTGGACAATCAAGTGCTCCGGACCGTAGTGGTTAGAGATAGATACACACTGGGTGAGGCTATCGGCAATAATCAAAATGCTTGAGCCTAGGGCTTCGCGGGCGATATCGGCACGCGGTAGCGCCTTAAGCTGCTGCTGGATAGCATCGGCGGTGCGATCGGCAATGCTTGGGTCTGGGGTGACCAGCACCACTTGCGAATCAGGGCCGTGCTCGGCTTGGCTAAGCAAGTCAGCCGCAATGAAGTCTGGATCGGCGGTATCATCGGCAATCACCAGTACTTCCGACGGGCCTGCTGGCATGTCGATTGCCGCGCCACGGAAGTCGTTGCTCACCTGGCGCTTCGCCTCGGTCACGAAAGCATTGCCCGGGCCGAAAATCTTATCAACCTTGGCAACTGTTTCTGTGCCGTAGGCCATTGCGGCCACAGCCTGCGAACCACCGACATTGTAAATTTCAGTGATGCCACATAGCTCGGCGACGTATAGAATTTCATCGGCAATCGGCGGCGGCGAACAGAGGACGACCTCACGGCAGCCTGCAATTTGCGCCGGTACGCCAAGCATCAAAACGGTTGATGGTAGTGGCGCACTGCCGCCTGGGATGTAGAGGCCAACAGAGTTGATAGGTCGCGTTACCTGCTCGCATACCACGCCCGGCTGGGTTTCAACCCGTAGGGTCGGGAGCTTTTGCGCCTTGTGGAAGGTCGCAATATTGCTATAGGCCTGTTGCAGTGCCTGCTTCATCTCTTCGCTCAGGCGAGCAGAGGCGGCTGAGACTTCCTCTTGGCTCACCCGGATAGAAGCGGGCTTTAGACCATCAAACTTTTCGGTCAGTTCAAGCAGCGCCTCATCACCACGCTTGCGCACGTCTTGGATAACGTCAGCGACAATGGCAGTAATGTTGGCACCTTCGGTGATTGCCGGGCGCTCAAGCAGGCTCTCTTGTTGGTTCTCGCTCAGTGATTGCCATACAACCGTTTTCATGGCTTACTCCATCATCTTTTCAATTGGTAGTACTAGGATTGAGCTAGCACCTAGCTCTTTGAGTTGTTCCATGGTTTCCCAGAACAGGTTCTCAGAACTGACCAAGTGAATGGCTACACGCGTTTTATCTTGCGATAGCGGCATCACCGTCGGATCTTCAGCGCCCGGTAGCAGTGATTTGATCTGGTCTAGGCGATCAGTCGGTGCATGTAGCATGATGTACTTAGATTCCTTGGCCTGAATAACACCCTGCATACGGGTTAGCAGGCGCTCGATCAGGGCTTGCTTGTCAGCCGAGAACTCGCCAACACGCTGGATAAGTACGGCTTTCGAGCGTAGGATCACTTCTGCTTCTTTCAGGCCGTTCGCCTCAAGGGTTGCACCGGTTGATACCAAGTCGCAGATAGCGTCTGCCAGGCCGGCACGTGGAGCGACTTCAACGGAACCGTTCAGCATACAGGTACTGAATTCGACGCCTTGCTCATCCATGTAGCGCTTAACAAGTTGCGGGTAGGTTGTTGCAATGCGCTTGCCTTGTAGATCTTGTGGGCCGTTGTATTGGGCATCTTTGTCGATAGCGATAGACAGGCGGCAGCCACCGAAATCGAGACGGCGCAGTTTGGTGTACTCAGCTGGCTCGCCACGGGCAATGCGCTCCAAGCCAACTTCTTCCAGTTCGTTTTCACCAATTACACCAAGGTCAACCACGCCATCCATGATCAAGCCAGGGATATCGTCATCGCGAACCAGCAGTAGGTCGATTGGCATGTTTTCAGAGTGAACCACTAGGCGCTCACCCATCATGTTGAATTTTACCCCACAGCGTTTGAGTAGATCTTGGCACTCTTTGCTCAGGCGTCCTTTCTTTTGAATTGCAATTCGTAGTCGTTGTGTTTGCATTGTTTTAATCCCTGTACTCGATGTTGAGCCTAAAAACGAAAAAACCCTCGGAAGAGTGCTCTTCCGAGGGTCTGAATTTGGTTTTTTCGCTGACCGCTGGAAGAGAGTTTTGCGTCTTCCAGAGCGAGGCGTATCCTCCCGAAAGACTAATCAGGATGATGATGGTGATGTAGGTTTACCATTGGGATACGCATAACTATGTACTCTGTATAAATCTTTATATAACGCTTGCTTGTTATTCACACTAACGAAGCTGGGTTTATTTTGCAATAGTAATTTTAAGGATTTATTAAATTTGTTTGTAATGCATAACTTTTTACTAGTATTTAACGAGTTTACATTAGGGAAAAGCCTTGCTCGACAGCTGTTTGAGCAGTGTTTGAGCGCATTGGAAAAACTATGTACAACAAATGCTTAACATCGAATGTTAAGTGAAATTACTAGGCTTACAGTGCTCTTAGCCAATAAAGCGCATAAGCTAGTATCGGCCGTTATACATAAATATCGAGCAGCCCCTTCGGCGGGCGCTTTTTTGACTGTTGCTTTGGTTCTTCGCTTTCAGGCTCTTCTTTGGCTTCAACTTTTTGCTTACGCTCGCTGATGAGCGATGACTGGGTCACCTTTTTCAGCTGCTTTTGAGCCGACAACGGCAGATTGTTATTTGGGTTTATCATGTCATTGCCTCTTAGTCTCAGAATCGTCTCAGAATAAAGTCGTTTATTTTTTAGTCGGCAATGAAGCGAAAAAGTTGAATAAATTTTGTGCTTGTTGGGTGTTTTTGAGATGGTGGTCGAAGTTCTGGGGTAGATACAAAAACACCTTACCACTTGCGTTGGTAAGGTGCGTTTTGTTGTCTTGCTTAATGGCATTTATCAGCTAATGAAGCCTAGCCGCAGCATTTTTTGAATTTTTTGCCGCTACCACAAGGGCAAGGGTCATTGCGTCCCACTTTGTCGCTGACGGCCGGCGCTGGCTTAGCCTCAGGCTCGACGTCCTGTTCTTGCTGTTGTGGGTATTCACCATCGATATAGAACCACTGCAGTTGGCCATTATGCTCTTCACGCAGAAAACGTGAGCGCTCTTGCAGGCAGTACTCGTCCTTCCCATCGCGGTAGTAGGCCTTGAATTCGACAAACCCTTCCCCTGATTCGGCAATGTCACTATTGAGCACTTCAAGGCCAAGCCATTCGCTGTTGACTGAGTCCGCGATAGCCTCGCGGTGTTGCTCGGCTTCGCAACTAGGGTGGTAGGTGGCAACCACGTAGTTAACCAACCCGAGAACATGGGCACTGTAACGAGAGCGCATCAGTTGCTCTGGGTGTTGTGCGTTAGCTGGGTTTTGGTGGATTGGTGCGCAGCATTCAGCTAAAGGGCGTTTGCTACCGCATGGGCAGAAATTGGCGTTGTTTGACATGGTTTACTTAGTTACCGTTCGCTCAAAAGTTGCCGCCCATTTTAAGGACTCCAGATACAGATCCGCAATGATAGATTCATCCAGTTTGAGCGATTGGCTGATCTTCTTGATGGTTTGCCAGTCAGCTTTGTCGTAGGCGATGGTCAATTGCAGTAGGCAGCCAAGTTTACCTTGCTGAAAAATCAGCGCATTGCGTATGGCTTCTTCAAGCGGCAGTTGATCGATCAGCACTTCGATGGGTTGATCCAAAATGGAATCGAGCAGCGAAAACAAGCCGGTGAGGAAGGCCTGGTTGCTGTCTAGCTTTGGCGACAATTGCTGGGATAAACGCTCGCAAAAACGTGCTCGTTGAATCGAGAGGTGATACAGCGAGGCCGGCTTATCTGCTGTTGCATGGGAGGTGGCAACAAAGGTGATAAATCGACGGAGCTTTTCTTCGCCCAAGTAGACCAAAGCTTGCTTGAACGATGAAATCGGCTTTGCACGGGTATAGGTCATGTTGTTGACATGACGCAGCAACTTATAGGACAGCGAAAGATCGGTGGCGACAATGGCTTCGATGCTGTTGAAATCCACCTCGGTTTGGCTGATCTCTTTATATAACCTTAATGTGGTTAATGCCGACGGCGAAAGGGCTTTACGGCGAACGATTTCAGGCTTGCTAAAGAAATAGCCTTGGAATAGGTGGAAGCCGGCATCATGGCATTGTTGGAATTCTTCTTGAGTTTCAACTTTTTCAGCCAGGAAAATGAGTTTGCTGTTTTTATAGTGCTGAATAAAGAATGCCGCTTTTTCTACCGGCGTTACGCGAATATCAAACTTCACGATATGTACGTAGGGCAAGAAGCGGCTCCACTGCGGTGAGGGAACAAAGTCATCAAGCGCCAAGGTATAACCCTTGCGGTTGAGCTCGATGATTGCCTCAAGCAACTCGTCGGTTGGCTCGCAGGTTTCTAAAATTTCCACGATAAAACACTGCTTTTTAAATAGCAGCGGGGTACGACCAATAAGGCTGGCGTACGGAAAATTCACGAAAGCTTTCTTTCCTGCAGTAACATCCGTGGTACTCGAAGACAGGAAGTTGTCCGCTAGCAAGCGGTGGGTAGCTTCTTCATCGGCAACATTAGGAAAGGCGTTATTGGGTCCATCCCGAAACAGCAATTCGTAGCCGATTGTTTCCTTGTCCCTGTTCATCACAGGTTGGCGAGCAAGATATGATTTCATGAAAAAGGGTCAAATTGACGGTTAAATTATAAAAAGATGTAAAGATTATTAGTATAAATATATGCCTAAATAGCTGGTATTAGTATTACAGATCTTTGCACATATAAACAGCGTTACTTATACCTCAGGCTAGCCGCTATTATAGACATAGCGACCACATCTGATTTAGAGCAAAGAAATATATTTCTAATTAATGAATAATGCTAGTTTGTTCGTTAAATTTATATAAGTTCCATGGCGGTATTTACAGTCATACAAGCGGGATTGCTTGTAGGTGCTGGTATTTTTATCATCATGCTATTAATGGCATGGGGTAAAAACCGAACGCAGGAAGCGCAAACCAAAATCCTCCCAATTGGCCTCATCGGCGGCTTCGCCAACTTTTGCGATACCTTGGGTGTCGGTAGCTTTGCCATCAAGACGGCGGGCTATAAACAATTTAAGCTTGTTGATGATAAGTTGCTTCCCGGGACATTGAATTGTCAGGCAGTGTTGGCAACCGTGGTCCAGTCGTTGATTTTCTTGACTGCAGTGGATGTGGACCCCACAACCATGGTAAGCATGGTTATTGCTGCATGCTTGGGCGCAACAGCTGGCGCACGCTTGGTATCAAGTTGGGATCGCCAGCTGATCCGGATCGTGATGGCGGTTGCGTTGTTAGTCGTTGCTAGCCTAATGCTGGCAGGCCAGCTTAAATGGTTCCCGCTAGGGGGAATGGAGCTTGGCCTATCCGGCTGGAAACTGGCTGTCGCGATTGTCGGTAATTTCCTATTTGGTGCGTTAATGACAGTGGGTATTGGCCTGTATGCACCTTGCATGACCTTGGTGTATTTGCTGGGTATGCACCCACTGGCGGCATTCCCTATCATGATGTGCTCTTGCGCCTTTCTGAGTTTCTTCTCGGCAGGGGGCTTTATTCGCATGAACCGGATTAATAGCCGAGCGGCGCTCGTTGTCGCTATCACGGGCCCTATCGGGGTTGTGATTGCCGCCTATTTAGTGAAATCGTTAGATATGCACCTATTGGTTTGGCTGGTGATCGGGGTGGTGCTCTATACCTCACTGACCATGTATCGCTCCTGGCACAAAGAGCGTGTTGTGGCAGCGCAACCGCTAGCGGAATCCTAGCCAAATAATGAAAATGAAAAAGGTACGCATGGCGTACCTTTTTTCGTTTTATGGAGCCGTTACGATTTAGCGCAGAGTATTGGCGGCGTGTTAATTGCTATTGGCAATCTGACTGGAAATCCCTTGTTTCTAATTGGTAGCCTTCGGGGCGGTAGACCAGTACCGAGCCGTGATCATACCAATCGCCCAATACTATCCGCTCTGCCGGTTGGCCTGCCACTTCAATACGGTGGATATCCGGGCGGTGGGTATGGCCGTGGATCATCTGCTGCACATGGCTTTCGGCCATTACGCGCTCAACTTCCGAGGCGGTGACATCCATGATTTGCTGGCTCTTCTTTTGGTTGGTTTCGCTGCTGTTGCTGCGCATCTTGTCGCCAATCTGCTGGCGGTAGCGCAGGGGCAGGCGGAAGAAAAGCCATTGGATAAAGCGGTTATGCACTTTTTTCCGGTAGCGCTGGTATCCCTCGTCGAGGGTACACAGGGTGTCGCCGTGCAAAATTAGGGTTGGCTTGCCGTAGAGATCGACAATGCTGTGTTCGGGAAGCAGGGTTACGCCGGTTTCTCTGCTAAAGCGCTTGCCGATCAAAAAGTCACGGTTACCGTGGATGAAATAGCAGGGTACACCGCTGTCGGTAACGTGCTTGAAAGCGTGCTTGATCTGCTGGTGGAATGGGGAGTCATCATCGTCGCCGATCCACATTTCGAATAAATCACCGAGGACATACAGGGCATCGATACCTTGGGTTTCCTGTTGCATGAAGCGAAGGAAGCAAGCGGTAATATCGGGGCGGTCGGCACTTAGGTGCAGATCTGAAATAAAAAGTGTCGTCATAGGAGGAAAGGGTGACACAGCGGCCACCCTTTGTGAAGAATTACTCTTCGATTGTTACGCTGTTGATTACAACTTCTTCAACAGGTACGTCTTGGTGAACGTAGCCCCAGTTGCCTGTCGATACGCCCTTGATCTTGTTTACTACGTCCATGCCTTCAACAACTTCAGCAAATACACAGTAGCCCCAACCATCAGGTGTCTCTGATTTGAAGTCTAGGAATTTGTTGTCGTTAACGTTGATGAAGAACTGAGAGCTTGCAGAATGCGGTTCCATTGTGCGAGCCATTGCCAACGTACCCACTTTGTTGCTTAGGCCGTTGCTTGCTTCGTTTTTGATTGGTGCGCGCGTTTCTTTTTCTTCCATGCCAGACGCCATACCGCCGCCCTGAATCATGAAGCCGTCAATTACACGGTGGAAAAGCGTACCGTTGTAAAAACCGTCACGGCAGTATTGCAGGAAGTTTGCACACGTTTCAGGCGCTTTTTCTGTGTTTAGCTGAATTTTGATGTCACCAAAAGTAGTGTGAAGCGTTACCATGAGATTGTCCTTTAATGGATGTATATTGCTTTAAACATTGGATTCTATCTTACTCGGTATGGGCGTCAATATTAACCGGAGCGGATAGCGATCTCAGGCTTAAATAGGTGAAAACTTAGCCTTTTGCCTAACTATAGATGAAGGATGTGTAGTTCGCATGAATCGCCTTGGCTCAAGGCGGTGAGCAAAATTAACGCTGGGCGATATACTTTACACGGTCATCTACCGTCAGAACGGTATTTTTCCTTGCCTTAGCTTGCCAATAAAGGTGTAATTACAGCCTTATACCGTAACCCCAAAAATGAGTATCTAAGAGACATGTTGAAGATCTATAACTCACTCACAAGACAGAAAGAGGAATTCAAACCCATCCAGCCTGGTAAAGTAGGCATGTACGTCTGTGGGGTTACCATCTACGATTTATGTCACATCGGTCACGGTCGTACTTTCGTGTCGTTCGACGTGGTTTCGCGTTACCTGCGCTACTCGGGTTACGACTTAACTTTCGTCCGTAACATCACAGATATCGATGACAAGATCATCAAGCGTGCGGCAGAAAACGGCGAGAGCTGTGATTCGCTAACTGAGCGCCTGATCGGTGAGATGCACAACGACTTTGATGCCCTAGGCATGAAGCGTCCAGATATCGAACCTCGTGCGACAGGCTACATCGCTGAAATCATTGCAATGTGTGAGCGTCTGATCGAGCGCGGCTTTGCTTACGTTGCCGACAACGGCGACGTGATGTTTGAAGTAAGCAAGTTCGACGAATACGGCAAGCTTTCCAAGCAAGACCTTGAGCAACTACAAGCCGGTGCTCGCGTTGATATCGAAACGGCTAAGCGTAGCCCGCTTGATTTCGTACTGTGGAAAATGTCTAAGCCGGGTGAGCCTACTTGGGAATCACCATGGGGTGCAGGCCGTCCGGGCTGGCACATCGAGTGTTCTGCAATGAACTCGGCTATCTTGGGTGATCACTTCGATATCCACGGCGGTGGTTCTGATTTGCAGTTCCCACACCATGAGAACGAAATCGCTCAGTCATGCTGTGCAACTGGCTCTAAGTATGTGAATACTTGGATGCACAGCGGCATGGTAATGGTTGACCGCGAAAAAATGTCCAAGTCTTTGGGTAACTTCTTCACTATCCGTGATGTACTTGGCCACTTCGATGCGGAAACTGTGCGTTACTTCCTGATGTCTGGCCACTACCGTAGCCAATTGAACTACAGCGAAGATAACCTGAAGCAGGCACGTTCAGCGCTTGAGCGTCTATACACTTCACTTCGCGGCCTTGACGCCTCTGTTGAAGCCGGCGGCGGTGATGAGTTCGTTGCTCGCTTTAAAGCGTCGATGGATGATGACTTCAACACGCCTGAAGCCTACTCTGTGCTATTTGACATGGCGCGTGAAATCAACCGCCTGAAAGGTGAAGATCTTGCTGCGGCATCTGCATTGGGTGCGCGCATGCGTGAGTTGGCTGACGTGCTGGGTCTATTGGCGCAAGAGCCTGAAGCTTTCCTACAGGGCGGTGCAGGCGAAGACGACGATGTTGCAGAAATCGAATCATTGATCCAGCAGCGTCTTGATGCGCGTGCAGCCAAAGACTGGGGCGCAGCCGATGAAGCGCGTGACAAGCTAATGGCAATGGGCATCATCCTTGAAGATGGCCCGCAAGGCACCACTTGGCGCCGTAAGTAAGCATCAAGCCTTAGTTAAATATAGAAACCGGAGCATCGCGCTCCGGTTTTTTATGCCTGGTACTTATCACTGGGCCGAACTCTTCGGCCTATATCTTGCCCGGTAACTCGGCGCCACATTTGCGGCAGTAGTTCGAGTCTTCTTCATGGCCGCTGGTCGAGCAGTTGATGCAGCGGATCAGTTCACGCTGGGTTTTCATTTCTTGGCTCAGTTCGGCGGTGATAATGCCGGTGGGGACAGCCAAAATGGAATAGCCAAGTAGCATGGTAAACGAGGCGAGTGCCTTGCCGATGTCGGTTTGCGGTACGATGTCACCGTAGCCCACGGTAGTAATGGTCACAATGGCCCAGTATATGCTGGTGGGAATACTGGTGAACCCATTCTCCGGCCCTTCGATGATATAGAGCAACGAGCCAAGCACGGTAACCAAAATAGCAACGGTACTGAAAAAAACTAATATCTTGCGCTGGGCCATTAACAGGGAGCGAAGCAAGATATTGGAATCTTTGAGGAAGCGCGCCAGTTTAAGGATCCGAAAAATCCGCATCACCCTGATCAAGCGGACGACGAGAAGGTAGTTCGAGCCGGGAAAGAGGAAGGCGAGGTAGCTAGGCAGTACCGCGATAAGGTCGATAACACCGTAAAAGCTGCGGGCATAGGCCCAGGGCTTGGGTGAGCAGTACAGGCGCAAAATATACTCGACGGTAAAAAGTAGGGTGAATACCCATTCAAGGGTGTTTAGTGCGCGTGAGTACTCCCTTTCGACACTGTAAATCGATGACAGGATCAGTATGAGCTCAGAGCACAGGATGGCGACAATCAGTGCAATATCGAACCGCTGTCCTGCCTTGGTTTGAGTGCCGAAAATGATTTGGTAGCACCGCTGGCGCCGATTGAGGGTAACCATACAACCTTGCTGCTTAGTGGATGATATTTAAAGGATATACCTAACTGAAGCAGTAAAGCGGGGAGAATGTGGGTTGGCAGGCAGGAAGTTTAAAAAATGAGAGAGACAGCAAAGTGTCTCTCTTTATTTCGATAATGGCCCGGTGTTATGCCAAACCCGGGAACAGTGCGCGCAAGCCGTTGGCAATGAACTCGATGCCCAGCGCGGCAAGGATCAGACCCATAATACGGGTGATGACGTTGATACCGGTTTGTCCAAGCACGCGTACGATGATAGGCGCGGCTCGAAACAGCAGCCAACAACTGAATGCAAAGATGACAATGGTTGCCGCGATACCTAGGGTGCTCGGCATGTCAGGGTAGCGAGAGCCGTAAACAATGGTTGAACTGATGGCACCCGGGCCGGCCATCAATGGCATGGCCAGTGGTACGACGCCAATCTGCTCTCGGCTTACCGACTCTGATTTTTCCTGCTTGTTCTGTTTATCTTCACCCAACTTACCACTCATCATCGAGAAGGCGATGGTCAACAGCAGCAAACCACCGGCCACGCGGAACGAGTCGAGAGAGATACTGAACATATCAAGCAGCATCTGACCGGCAAGTAGCGATACCGTTAGAATCACCGCAACGGCGATGTTAGCGGTATAGGCCGTTTTGTTACGCTCCTCTGGGCTCATGTGGCCGGTAAGAGAAACGAAAATAGGCATGATACCGATTGGGTTGACGGCCGCGATCAGGCCGACAAAAAATTGAAGAAAAATAGCAAGTTCGAGTGTTTGCATTCTTAGTATTCTGGTTTGGAATTAATACAAGGAAGCGGGCTTCGCTACTCAACACCCATCAGTATAGGCAAACGATTCCGAAGTGTTCGCGGAGATTGGCAGGCGAAAGGCGTGTCGATCCGTTGAACTCTCTTTCGAAGAATAAAGTGATGAATTGTTGATCGGCGCTACTTTAAGCCAAAGTTATGTTTTGTACCAATTAAAAATAGTTATATCGGCCGTTATTTAAAGTTATTTATGAATATGTTGTTACCCGGCTGTAAAGTGAGTGAAATTTCGCTTACCCTTTATGGGTATTATTGGTGCTACAAGATTGACACACGTGCTGTAACGCAAACAAATGATAACGTGATACCGATCACATTTGACCATCAATATGATCGTTTATGTAGAATTATTACGTAATATAAAAAGCAACCTGATACTGCAAAAACAAGGGCTTGTGCGTTTTTCAACCTGTTGGCTCGCAAAACGCCCTGATAAGTTGCTGATTTTGCATGATTGAGATCAAATTTTGACAAAGTGTAATCCTAAATGGTTACAAGTGATCTAAATCAATTTTTTTCACACTGTGAAATAATATAATCAGTTTTGAAAGCGATTTACTAAGAATGTGTGTTATCGGTTTGTGAGCAAGATGCAGTGATAACCCCAAGGATGTAAGACGTATCCTTACTAAAAAGTTTTCAATATTAAGTTAGGAGTTAACTATGCCTGTAACAAATATGGCTGAACTAGATGCAATGATTGCACGCGTTAAAGCGGCTCAGAAAGAGTTTGCAACTTACTCTCAGGAGCAAGTAGACAAAATCTTCCGTGCGGCTTCTCTTGCAGCAAACAATGCACGTATTCCTCTAGCTCAACAAGCTGTTGCTGAATCTGGTATGGGTATTGTTGAAGATAAGGTTATTAAAAACCACTTCGCTTCAGAATTTATCTACAACAAATACAAAGACGAAAAAACTTGCGGTATTTTGGATGAGAACGACGAGTTCGGCACCATGACTATCGCAGAGCCAGTAGGTATCATTTGCGGTATCGTACCGACAACTAACCCAACATCTACTGCAATCTTCAAATCTCTTATCTCGCTTAAAACACGTAACGCGATCATCTTCTCGCCACACCCACGTGCTAAAAACTCTACCAACGACGCTGCTAAGCTAGTACTTGATGCTGCTATCGCTGCGGGTGCGCCAAAAGACATTATCGGTTGGATCGACCAGCCATCTGTAGAGCTATCTAACGCACTGATGAAGCACGATGACATCAACCTTATCCTTGCAACTGGTGGTCCAGGCATGGTTAAAGCGGCATACTCTTCTGGTAAGCCAGCTATCGGTGTAGGTGCAGGTAACGTTCCTGTTGTTATCGACGAAACGGCTGACGTTAAGCGTGCTGTTGCTTCTATCCTAATGTCTAAGACATTCGATAACGGCGTAGTATGTGCTTCTGAGCAGGCTGCAATCGTTGTTGATTCAGTATACGACGAAGTGAAAGAGCGTTTCGCAACTCACAAAGCTTACGTTCTAAGCAAAGCAGAAGCTGACAAAGTACGTAAAGTACTGCTTATCGACGGCGCGCTAAACGCGAAAATCGTGGGCCAGCCAGCTCCAGCTATCGCTGAGATGGCAGGTGTTAAAGTACCAGCTGACACGAAAGTATTGGTTGGTGAAGGTCTTGGCAAAGTGTCTTACGACGACGCATTCGCTCACGAGAAACTGTCTCCAACTCTGGGTCTATTCCGCGCTGATAACTTCGAAGACGCTGTTGATCAGGCGGTAACTATGGTTGAGATCGGCGGTATCGGCCACACATCTGGTCTATACACTAACCAAGATGTTAACCAAGACCGTATCAAGTACTTCGGTGACAAGCTGAAAACAGCACGTATCCTTGTAAACATCCCGACTACTCACGGTGGTATCGGTGACCTTTACAACTTCAACGTAGCACCTTCTCTAACTCTTGGTTGTGGTTCTTGGGGTGGTAACTCTATCTCTGAGAACGTGGGTCCTAAGCACCTTATCAACAAGAAGACAGTAGCGAAGCGAGCTGAAAATATGTTGTGGCACAAACTACCTAAATCAATCTACTTCCGTCGTGGTAGCCTTCCAATCGCACTTAGCGACCTAGAAGGCAAGAAGCGTGCATTCCTTGTGACTGACCGTTTCCTATTCAACAACGGTTACGCTGATGAAGTAGTTAGCCTTCTTAAGCAGCAGGGCATGGAAGTACAGACTTTCTTCGACGTAGAAGCGGATCCAACGCTGACCGTTGTTGAGAAAGGTGCAGAAGCGATGAAGAGCTTCCAGCCAGACGTGATTCTAGCGCTTGGTGGTGGTTCACCAATGGATGCTGCGAAAATCATGTGGGTAATGTACGAGCACCCAGAAACGCACTTCGAAGAACTAGCAATGCGCTTTATGGATATCCGTAAGCGTATCTACAAGTTCCCTAAAATGGGTAAGAAAGCTGAGCTTGTATGTATCACCACAACGTCTGGTACAGGTTCTGAAGTTACACCATTTGCGGTTGTTACTGACGACAAGACTGGTGCTAAGTACCCACTAGCTGACTACGAGCTAACGCCACAAATGGCTATCGTTGATGCGAACCTAGTAATGAACATGCCTAAGTCGCTAACTGCTTTCGGTGGTTACGATGCGGTAACTCACGCACTAGAAGCTTACGTATCTGTTCTAGCGAACGAATACTCTGACGGCCAGGCTCTACAAGCACTTAAGATGCTAAAAGAGTACCTACCTTCAAGCTACGCGAACGGTGCTAACGACCCAATCGCACGTGAGAAAGTACACAACGCTGCAACTATCGCGGGTATCGCGTTTGCGAACGCCTTCCTAGGTGTGTGTCACTCAATGGCGCACAAGATTGGTGCTGAGTTCCACCTACCACACGGCTTGGCGAACGCACTACTAATCTCTAACGTTGTTCGCTACAACGCTAACGACAACCCAACTAAGCAGACTGCATTCTCTCAGTACGACCGTCCACAGGCACGTCGTCGTTACGCTGAAGTTGCTGACCACCTAGGCCTGAGCCAGGAAGGTGACCGTACTGCTCAGAAGATCGAGCGTCTACTAGCATGGCTAGACGAGCTGAAGACTAACCTAGAAATCCCAATGTCTATCCAGGCTGCGGGTGTTCCAGAAGCAGACTTCCTAGCGAAACTAGACGAGCTATCTGTTGAAGCGTTCGATGACCAGTGTACAGGTGCTAACCCACGCTACCCTCTAATCAGCGAGCTGAAAGAGGTGCTAACAGCGTCTTACTACGGTAAAGCATACGTTGAAGGCGAAACTTTCGAAGGTACTTCTGTAATCAAGAAGTCTGAAGACAAGCCTGCTGCTAAAGCGAAAAAAGAAAAAGCTGAAGCATAATCATTGTTTTAGCTAGCGCACTTAAAACGTGAAAAATTTTAGCCCGCCATTTTGGCGGGCTTTTTTGTCTCTGTTGTTTAGATAAGAGTGCTAGGCAATCGATGGGGTTGGTATAAAACAAAACGAGCGCGAAAAGCGCTCGTTTTATTTTGGTCGCAGTATTTGGGAAGCCAGGGAAATTAACCCACTTCGGCTTCTATCATCCGGCCATTGAAGTAATCATTGGCGACAATATATTCGGCACTTCTGACAATTTCATATTGCATGGGTAGGCTGATTACATTACTGCATTGCTGCGTTTGGTACGGGCAGTTGATGGTCAATGGTACCACGCCGCCGACTCGAATATTAAATTCAGCCAATTCTTTGGCCCAGCTTTGGGTCAAGCCAGATACCATCGCTTTCGAACCTGAATTAATCGTATTTTGCCCATCACCATCGTTGATCGCGAGATTGATGATCACCCCGTGGCACTCATGCTCTCGCATATAATTGGCTGTTTGCTTGCCGAAGGTGAAGAAGGAGGTGGCTTCTTCTGCCATCGAGCGGCTGAACTGATCGACAGCTGTGGGGCTAAGCAAAGAGGGCAGCTCCGAGCCTAGCCAGCAGTTAACCAGTACATCAATTTGCCCATAATGCTGGTGGACATTACCGATCATGGTGGCGATAGAAGGCTCAGACTGATCGGCAATGAGATAAGACTGGCAGTGACCGCCAATCGCTTGGCAAGCCTTCAGTGTTTGTTGTAATTCGAATTGGCGTACATCGACCAGCGCCAGTTTTGCGCCCAAAGAGGCAAAATGCATGGAAATTGCTTTGCCTAGCGGGCTACCAGCTGCAGTAACGAGTATGACTGATTGAGCAATATTCATAACTCTTCCTATCTCGGTGGTTGAAGCTAGCTTTAGTGGAATATTTTGTGCTAGTCCTGTTTCAACCTGCTTACAAATAATTAACCTGACATTAAGCCTTTATCAGCAATATAACTGTGAAAAAGCGCCCAAAGTGCTGCTGTGTGTTAATAAATGTTAGTGAACTGTGATCGTTGTGCGCGCTCCGAATAGCAAAGCTATGAAGGTGGTCACGAAATGAGCAATAATGTGATAACGGTAATATTTATATGCAATTGGTATAACAATAGTTGCAAGTAGTATTTTGCGGTTAACTTGGCGCTAGGGAAGGGGCCAGCTGCCGGGTAATTTAGGCGCTATTGGTTGTTGTGAAGCGTCAAAGCGGATACTTAGCTTTGGTACATTTCCGCGAAGCGCTTGGCTTGCACCAATGACAAATACAGATCTTGCGGCGAGGCTTGGATTGTCGCATCTTCTTTCGGCGGCAAGATCCGGCGTTCATGGCCAGAAAGGTTATGGTACAACTCTTCTGGCATGCCTTTGGTCCCCTGTGGCGGAAACGTCAGCGCCGTTGGTTGTAAACCCTGCAGCAAGCGCACATCGGCCAAGCCGCTGTCGTGAAAAGCCTGTGCTTGGCGGGCGCCATTATCGTAGCAGTGCTCTGAGGTTGTCAGCGGTTGCGGATCTTGCAATTCGAAGTACGCCCGGAGTTCAGGCTCTGTTTTGCCTGGTTTGGGCAGGGCATCAACAGGTGTGGTCTCAAGGTGGTCGGGCGATAACATCGCCAGCATCAAGCCGAAGTCAGCGCGACGTCCACCTTCAACCGCATGGTTGAGGTGGGTACCTAACTGTACCTCGTTGATTAACTGTGCTTTGTCTAATGTATGGATTTGCATTTATCCGCACCGAAACCTATTCAATATCACTTCATTGAGTGACTAAGTTATATATCGGTGCGGCAGTGAATTTCTTTAGCGAAAAATACTGATATTTTGAGAATTTATGAGGTTATAACGCCGCGATGGCTTGTTCCATTCTGCGCAGCGCCTCATCGAGGAGCTCGGTACGGCAGGCGAAGTTTAAGCGAACGAACTTCGCATTGCCGAAATCAGCCCCCGGTGACAGCCCGACGCCGGCTCGCTCAAAGAACTTGAACGGCGATGGTACAGGCAGCTCAGATGCATCAATCCAAGCCAAATATGTCCCTTCTATAGGGTGGAGGGTCAGGTACGGCATTGCATTAATGGCTTGCTCAAGCTTGGCTTTGTGCCCGCGTAGAAAATGCAGTTGCTCATCCAGCCACGCTTGCCCGTGGGCATAGGCGGCTTCAGCTGCGGTATAAGCCAGTACGTTGACTTCGGGTACGATCCCGGCCTTTTCTTTGATGAACTGGCGGCGAATGTGCGGGTTGGGGATGATGGCCACTGAGGCACCCAAACCGGCTATGTTGAAGGTTTTGCTTGGGGCGATGAGGGTAATAGCGCGTTGCTCTGCCGCTTGGCTCAGGCTAGCAAATGGAATATGGCGGCGCTGGGGATCCAAAATCAAATCACAATGGATTTCATCGGAGCAGACAATCAAGTCATGCTGGTCGGCATATTGCGCCACGGCTTCGAGTTCCTCTCTGCTGTAGACGGTTCCCCCCGGATTGAGCGGGTTGCAAAACAACAGCAATCTCGAATTTGGCGTGACGGCACTGTCATCGAGTGACATTAGCCAGCGTTGCTGCTTGAGCGTCACCGGCAATAGGGAGAGCTCACGCTTGGCCAGTTTTACCGATGACTTAAACGGTGGGTAAATTGGGGTTGGGCAAAGCACCCCTTGCTCAGGTGTGGTTTGTGAGCGTACCGCAAGGTTTATCCCGCACACTAGTCCCGGCAGGTAGACGATCCATTCAGGCTCAATATGCCACTGGTACAAGCTTGCCATTCGTTCAACCAGCAACTGGGTGAGCGACTGTGGCGCGCAGCCATAGCCAAACACACCATGATCTACATGCTGGTGGAGTGCTTGGGTGATTGCCTGCGGTACCTTGAAGTCGCTGTCTGCCACCCACATCGGCAGGATATCTTGGCCCTTGTACTTGTTCCATTTGATGCTGTTGCTGGCAGTACGGTCGACCGGCTGGTCAAAGAGCGGATGCGGTGCGTGTCCTGGCATGGTATGTCCTTGGCTGAAAACGATATGGCTATTTTATACTCAAATTATCACTTAATGATGTTAGTAGTGTCACCAAGCAAAAGCCCCAGCACAAGGCTGGGGCTTCGTCGTAGGCATAAGCTATAGGTTCTGTGCGACTCGCTAGAACTGCGATTTAACACCAAACTGCTCGGCAGCATAGGCGACACGCTCTTCCGGTGTCGGCGGCTTGGCATGTACACCCAAGTTTTCAATGTGCTGTAGGCGTGGCAGCAAACCGGCACCATTAGCGGTCTGGATGGCAAGGCCAGGGCGGGCGTTGAGTTCAAGTACCATCGGGCCGTAGACCTTATCAAGCACCATGTCTGTGCCCATGTAGCCAAGTCCCGTCATCTCCCATGCGCTGGAAGCCAGGGTAAGCAGTTTGTGCCAGTTGGGTACAGCCAGCTCGCTGAGCAAACGGTCGGTATCCGGGTGGCGTTCCACTGGCTGGTCAAACTGGACAGCACGGATAGCCTTGCCGCTGGCGATATCGATACCGACGCCGACAGCCCCTTGGTGGAGGTTGGCCTTGCCGTCGGAAGCTGCGGTTGAACAACGCATCATTGCCATTACAGGGTAGCCCTTGAAGACGATGACGCGCACATCTGGCACCCCTTCGTAACTAAAGCCGTCAAATACGTCATCAAACTGGATCAGGTTTTCGACCATCGCAACATCGTTCTTACCACCCAGCGAGAAAAGCCCCGCAAGGGTATTGGTAATGTGGCGTTCGACATCTTGCTTGTTGATTTCTGCGCCAGACGGTTTCACATAGATACCGTCTTTATGGCGGATAATCACCAGAATCCCTTTACCACCAGAGCCCTGGGCTGGCTTGATAACAAAGCCCGGCCAGTCTTTAACCATATCGTGTACGCGCTTCACGTACACCTGGCTGTCGATAACACCGATCAGCTCAGGGACGGTGGCACCAGCTTGCTTGGCAATGAGCTTGGTCTTTAGCTTGTCATCAACCAGCGGGTACAGGCTACGGTCGTTGTAGCGACCAATGTAGCTGTGGTTACGCTGGTTCATCCCCATGATGCCACGCTCACGTAGCTTGAAGGGAGAAGTAAACTGTGACAGTAGCGACATAGCTTAGTCCTCCGCTAATGGCTTGAAGCGGCGTAGCTCACTTAGGCGGTAGCCTGTGTAGTTACCTAGCATCAGGATCAATGCCAAGATAATTAGCTGGATACCAATGAAGTTGAACGTTAGGTGACGAACCATAGGGTTGGTCATTGCAATGTATACAAAGACTGCGGTTAGCAGCGAGCCACCACCTTGGATGAAGACTTCTTTCGCCCCTTCCTCTTCCCATAGGATCGACATACGCTCGATGGTCCATGACAAGATGATCATCGGGAAGAAGGTGATGGTAAGGCCTTCAACAAGTCCGATCTTGAACGCGACAACGGTGAATACCGAGATAATCATGATAACCGTGATGATAACCGCCGATATCCTCGCTACCAGCAGCAAGTTCAGTTTCGACAGGTAACTTCGGATCACCAAACCAGTGCCGACAATCAGCAAGAAGCCGAGAATACCGGTGATCAGCTGTGTTTGTACGAAGGCCACGGCAATCAGTACCGGCATGAAGGTACCGGAGGTTTTAAGACCAATGATAATACGCAGGAAGACCACAATCAGTGCGCCAATCGGTACCAGCATGATGGTTTTGAACATGGCCTGTTCTTCAACCGGTAGGCTGTGGATTGAGAAGTTCAGTAGATCTTCAGCCTGTACCTTCTCGCGGGTTGCCTGCTGCGGCGTAATGTCCTGGGCAATGATCGAGAAGCTGATGTTAGAGTTGCGACCGCCGATCACGTCAAGCAATGAGTGACCTTGCTGGTTCCAAAGCAGGATGTTATCCGGTTTGCCTTCTTGACCTGTTTGTAGGTCGAACAATTGCCATACTTCGCCATCCCACACCTCGGCCATTGGCGTGATGCTCTGGCGACGACGACCATCTTCCAGCTGCAAGCCACCTACGATACGGGCGTGGATTTTCTCTAGCGATAGTAGGTTGATAATGGCTTGTTCACGGCTAAGGTTGTTCAGTAGCAAAGACGCATTCTGGTTGTTGCGGTCGTTAAATTGCTTGATCAACTCACGGGTGAGCGTGGTGTTGTCCGATGATAGGCTTCGAGCCTGATCGAGCAGGGCTGTTGCGGCGGTTTGCTGAGGGTTGTCTAGGCTAACCGCGACAGTATCGCCTTTCGGGGGCTCATACTTGAAGCTTGCCTGATCATCAACCAGCATTTGGGTCTTGTAGTAAAGGATCTGCTTGCCGTTGGCCTCACGGATAGACCATTCGGCACGGCGGCCCTTGTCGGTATCGATAAGCGCGACGCCGTAGCCCGGAGAGGAGGTGGTTTCGTCGATCTGGGTAAAGCCCTGTTGAGTCTCAGGCGCTGCCATCGATACTTTTACAGGGTCACCGATAGCATCAAACTCGATACGGGCCTCGAGTTCCCACATGGCACGCTCTTCACCCGGTGTCCAAGGCACACCGTAGATGTCATGGCGGTACATGCTTAGCGCAGCCCCTGCAATAACAAGTAGGGTGATTAAAAAATAAAACGGGATTCTTGACGTCATGACATCCTCATCAAATTGTTATTAGTTTTTTTGTACTTGTTGTTCATTCATTCCTTGAACGAATTTTTTGCCTACATCGACAAGGGCGATGTCTTTGAAAAATTCACGACCTAGTAATACTGGATAGGTCATTTGAGTGCGATCTGCCAAAGTAAATTGTGCTTTTTCATGCAGCTGTCCCAATTTTACCCATGCTTCGATAACTGGACGGCGAACTGCTTCACTAGAATTGGCCTGGCGGATCTTCACCCAGCGAATCACTGGCGCTTCTACAATATCAGCTTTTTCAGGTGCTTCATCAGAAGTGTGGTTTAAATTGAATCTTGCCCATTCTTTACCATCACGCTCGAAAATTTGAATATCGGTGGCACTCAGTGACGAGGTTGTTGCACCAGTATCGATACGCGCCTTAAAGAATGTCGCCATTGAGTCAATCCAGACCCATTCTTCTTCGCCGAGAATCACTTTGCCGTGGGCAACACGGGTATCGACTTCAACGTCAGCGGCAACAATTGGCTCTTCTTCCTCAACGTGAAGTGGCTGCATTAGCAAAGTGTTGCTCTGATTAGCAGACATTTCCTTTGATATTGATGATAGCTCTTTTTCCAAGTTTGCAATATGTTCATTTTGCGCATCTATTTGAGTAATCATAGTGGCAAGTTGGAAATTTACACGGTCTTCCATCGTATTGATGGCCAACATGGTTTTTTCTTGGTCTTGTGGCTGTGTAAGGGTACAACCTGAAAGGATAGCCAGAGTAATAATTGGCAAGCAGCGGCGAAGCATTATATCTCCCAAAAGGAATTATTTTTCTTTAGTCGGCGGTATTTTATCTGAGAAAAAGGGATGCGAACAGCATCCCCTTGTCAGTACTTAGTCAGGATTTCTTGCAATTAGCACCGCACGCTTAGGTGCAGGGTATCCTTCGATAGTTTTGCTCGGATCATTCGGGTCCAAATATTCCGGCAATGAATTGTTAGTCATCCATTCCGTTGAGCGTTGCTCATTGATGCTGGTGACACACTCGTCAACGATTTTCACGTCTACAAAGCCACATTTCTCCATCCATACCTTAAGTGCCTTGGCAGACGGGAAGAAGTAGACATTGTGCATTTGCGCGTAGCGGTGGGTTGGCACCAATACTGCGTTCTCGTCACCATCAATCACCAAGGTTTCCAGAATGACCTCGCCATCTTTGCGAAGCTGGTTCTTAAGCTGGATGATGTGATCAAGCGGCGAACGGCGGTGATATAGCACGCCCATGCTGAATACGGTATCGAAAGCCTTCAGTTCTGGCAGATCTTCAATACCCAGCGGTAGCAAGAAAGCGCGATCATCTTGACCCATTAGGCGCTTAATGGCTTCGAACTGGATCAAAAAGAGGTTAGATGGGTCGATACCAACGGTTAGCTTGGCTTCCTCACCCAGCATGCGCCACATGTGGTAGCCGTTGCCACAGCCAACGTCCAATACCGTGCGGCCTTTCAGCGGGGAAATGTGCGGCAGTACGCGATCCCATTTCCAGTCAGAGCGCCACTCGGTGTCGATGTGGATACCGTGCATATTGTACGGACCCTTGCGCCATGGGTGTAGCAGGCGCAGCAAGCTCTCCAAGCGCTTCTGCTCACCGTCGGCAATGGCGTTCTCGTTGCGAACACTGACTTCGTTTTTGATATCAATAATATCTGGCTTGTCTGTTGGAAACTTTTTCAGCGCGCGCATCCAGCGACCCATGTCACCGTGTGCTTTGTCTTCCCAGTCGCTAAGCTGCTTTGGCAATGTATTTAGCCATGGGCGAAGCGTCTCGTGCTGGGCAAGTAGCTGGTAAAATTCAGAAAAACTAAACATAAACAACAGGTAACCTTATTTAATCGCGAACATTGAGCCGAAGTTGAAGCATTGGAACCACACTTCCGAGCTGCTAAAGCCAATCTTGGCAAAGCGCTGCTTGTGGGTCTCGATGCTATCCGGGCGCATGACATTTTCAATGGCACTGCGTTTTTGGCTGATTTCCAGCTCGCTGTAGCCATTGGCTCGCTTGAAGTCGTGGTGCAAGTCGATGAGCAGCTCGTTCGAGCGCTCGTCGTCAAAAATGTATTTTTCAGACAGGATAAGAATGCCGCCTGGGCGCAATCCCGCGTAGATTTTTTCTAGCAGTGTTTGGCGATCTTCTGGCGCAAGAAACTGAAGGGTGAAGTTCAGTACCACCACCGACGCATCGTTGATTTCGATATCGCGAATATCGGCTTCGACAACAGATACCGGGGTATCCGAACGGTAAGCATCGATATGAAGGCGGCAGCGCTCAACCATCGCGGCAGAATTGTCGACCGCAATAATTTCGCAGCCTTCTTGGTTGATATGGCGACGCATCGATAGGGTCGCGGCACCCAGGGAGCAGCCAAGATCGTAGATCTTAGAGTGTGGTTTGGCGAAGCGCTCGGCAAGCATCCCAATCGCGGAAATAATATTGCTATAACCCGGCACAGAGCGCTGGATCATATCTGGAAAGACTTCAGCGACGCGGGCGTCAAACGTAAAGTCACCAAGTTTTTCGATGGGTGCGGCAAAAATATTGTCGTGACCTGCCATTTCCACGAACCTCTTAACTGTATAAAGAACTGGGATCCAACGTATCGGGTTGATAGTTAACGGTGCAAAAGCACTTGGTTGAATATCTGAAACCTAAGGCGATCCTTCACCCCTGAAAGGTCGCGTATTGTAGAGAAATTGCGGCCATTTGTCTTTATAGATTTTACTACCAGGTAGCAGTGCTGTGGCACATTGTTGATGAGTGTTGGGCGGCGGGCGTTGATGAGTTGTAACAAAATATATGTTGTGTCTATGTGACTGGTTGATTAACAGTTGCGAAAACCCCTTTAGCTTGTAGTGTTTTACTCAGTGTTTCCTGTTAACTAATTGTTTTATCGTTTTCTTCTATGAAAGCATCCACTTTTTTCAATTGGATACTAAATAGCAAGCTCATTAGTTTGCCCCCAGATAATTAGGGGAAAGCAAAAATGAAAAAACTAAAGCTTGCAGTTGGAGTAGGGGTAGCCGCATACCTTGCGACCGTCGCTATCGTCGACAACTTTGATCAGCAATTAAGCGAAAGCCGTGCCCAGGACAAACAAGGCGAATCGGTTGGGGAGCTATCATCTAAAGCCTTTGCCATCTTGAACAATAATGGTTGCTCATACTGCCATACCAGTGATAGCGACATGCCATTTTATGGCAAGTTGCCGGTGGCCAAGCAGTTGATGGACAAGGATATCGAAGTGGGGATGCGCCATTTCAATATCGAGTCGATGATGGCACAGGTTCGTGCGGGTGAATTGGTTTCAGAGTTGGAGCTAGCCAAGCTGGAATCGGTATTGGAAGACGGTAGCATGCCTCCTGCCTTGTACCTTTCGATGCACTGGCGTTCGAAGCTGTCGGCAGCAGAGACAGATACATTGGCGAAGTGGGTACGACAAGAGCGGTTACGCCACCATGACCAAGTGAATATTACCGACGAGTTTAAATACGATGCGGTGCAGCCTATTCGTACCGTATTTAAGGTAGACGAAGCGAAGGTCGCGTTGGGTGATGCGCTGTTCCATGATACCCGCCTATCGGGTGATGACACCGTATCATGCGCGAGCTGCCACTCGTTGGAAACAGGCGGTGTGGATCGCTTGCCAACCTCGCTGGGGGTCAACGATGCGATTGGACCAATTAATGCACCAACGGTATTTAACTCGGTATTTAATACTCACCAGTTTTGGGATGGCCGAGCCGCCGATCTGCAGGAACAAGCGGGTGGGCCACCACTAAACCCGCTGGAAATGGCGTCTGAATCTTGGCACCAAATTTCGGATAAATTGTTAGATGATCCGACGATGGTGGCAAAATTTGCGGCGATCTACGAAGAAGGTATTACCGAGCAAACCATAACCGACGCGATTGCGGAGTTTGAGAAAACCTTGGTGACCCCAAATAGCCGCTTCGATCAGTTTGTGCGTGGCGATCAGACGGCGCTGAATGCCACCGAGCAAAAGGGCTATGAGTTGTTCAAGCAATATAAATGTTCAACCTGCCACGTTGGCGAAGCATTGGGTGGGCAGGGCTTTGAGGTCATGGGTCTGAAACACGACTATTTTGCTGATCGCGGCAATGTGACCGAGGTTGATTTTGGCCGCTACAACGTGACCGGCGATGATGGTGACAAGCATCGTTTCAAAGTTCCGACGTTGCGTAATATTGCGCTAACGGCACCATACTTCCACGATGGTAGCGTCGAGACTTTGGAAGAGGCTGTCGATAAGATGGCTTACTACCAAGTGGGCGTCAAACTTAGCGAGACGGAAATTACCAAGATCACGGCTTACCTGGAAACCCTAACGGGGGAATATAACGGCCAGATTTTGCAATAAGCATAACCTTCTATATCCAGCGCCCTGCCAGAAATGGTGGGGCGTTTTAGTATGCCCCATCAAAATCGCTCGCACATTTAAATCAGTTGAAATTGCCCGCTGTCCTCTGGTTTGGGCAACGCCACATCCGGCAGGGCGGTATCGGGAATGTGCTGTTGCAGTTGGCGATAAAGCCGTACTGCTAATTCCGGGGCGTGGTTGTTGTCCGGGGTATGGATGAACAGCATGGGTTGCTTGCCCTCAGCCAGCCACCGGGGGAGGCGGATCAGCCAGTTGGCAAAGAACGCATCGTTTTCGGCTTCGTCGGGGTGGCCGATAAAGCGGATCATCGGGGTGGCGGCGGTGGCAATGGCATGCACCGGTACATGGGGCTTTTTCTGGTGGGCGTCAATCACCGCTGGCGTGGTGGGCGGCGCGGCAAACACCGGGCGGCTATCCATGATAATGCGATTGGCCCCGTGCTCGATTAACAGGCGGTTGAGCGCTTTTTCGTCTTCGCCCTTGGCAAAGAAAGCCGGATGCCGGACCTCAACCCCCACCGGGAAGTGCTTGGGCAATTTGCGCAAGAATTTTTCCAAGGCGGCAAGGCCATTTGGCCCAAACTGGGCGGGAAGCTGGATTTTCCATAGCCCGACCTTGTGCTCGACCGGTGCCATTACCGAGAAAAAGTCAGTGAGCAGCTGCTCACAGTGCAGCAGTTGGTGCTGGTGGGTAATGGCCTGCGGTAGCTTAAAGGTAAAGATGAAATCGTCGGGGGTGGCATCGCGCCACTTGGTTGTGGTTTGCAATGCAGGCGTGGCGTAGAAGGTGGTATTGCCCTCGACAGTGTGGAAAACCTCGGCGTATTTTGCCAATCGGTCTCCCGACTTACAGCCTCGGCCATAGAGGCTCTGTTGCCAGTGGTTATGGGACCACATGGTCAGGCCAAGTAAAACTGGACGGGTTACGGGTATTGTCATTGTTCTATTACCAGTTCTATTTTTATCCGTTACGCCGCGACTGTTTTTTGCTAGCGGCAATCCTATCTTGCTTCAGGTTAACGGTTTTTTGCCAGAATTTGTGATTCGATTTAAGGGCGGCGGTACAGAAAACGAAAGCAATACCCGTGATCCACCAACTATCGTCAGCACTGAAATAACGTAACACCGTTAACATTGCGAGCAGCAAAACGCAGCAAAGGTTGATCATAAAGCCTAACTTTTGCTTTTTGATTTTTTTATCAAGCTGCTCGATTGAAACAGGCTCATTCATGGGGCGATCCTTGACTTGTGGTAGGGGCGGGCTGGCACCATTGTGCAAACTTTGTTTGCGCCTGGTCAATGTTTGTTAGTCGTTGCTATCGACTTTAGATGAGACCAAGTCGCTAACTTAGAGATGCAAGGTTCATGTTAAGCGTAGTTGGGTATATAATACCTCGTTATTTTTGTCTCTCGGCAACCGTTAACTCGCCATTTTGGGTGAAGTTTAATCAATTTGGCCGGGAAGGATTCAGTTGGTGCATGGTTTGAGCTTGCTAGCCTGCCGTGTACTTAGGAAAGTTAGTAAACAGATCGGGAATTTCATATGCGCACCCAATATTGTGGTCACCTGAACAAGTCCCTAGCAGGGCAAACAGTAGAGTTATGCGGCTGGGTTAATCGTCGTCGTGATTTAGGCGGTCTTATCTTTATCGATATGCGAGATCGCGAAGGTATTGTTCAGGTAGTTGTTGATCCGGATATGAAAGATGTATTCGAAGTCGCCAACCAACTGCGCAACGAATTCTGTATCCGTCTAACTGGTGAAGTACGTGTTCGTCCAGAAAGCCAAGTCAACAAAGACATGGCAACGGGTGAAGTTGAAATTTTGGCTACTGGCCTGGAAATCATCAACCGCTCAGACGTGCTACCGCTAGACTTCAACCAGAACAACTCTGAAGAGCAGCGCCTAAAGTACCGCTACCTAGACCTACGTCGCCCGGAAATGAGCGACCGTATCAAGCTACGTGCGAAAGCGTCTAGCTTTGTTCGTCGTTTCCTAGATACTAACGACTTCCTAGATATCGAAACGCCAGTACTGACCAAAGCGACACCGGAAGGTGCACGTGACTACCTAGTACCAAGCCGTGTTCACAAAGGTAGCTTCTACGCGTTGCCGCAATCTCCACAGCTATTTAAGCAGCTGCTGATGATGTCTGGCTTCGATCGTTACTACCAGATCGTTAAGTGTTTCCGTGACGAAGACCTACGTGCTGACCGTCAGCCGGAATTCACCCAGATCGATATCGAAACCTCGTTCATGTCTGCTGAGCAAGTTCGCGAAGTGACAGAGCGCATGATCAATGAAATGTGGAAAGAGCTGCTAGACGTTGACCTAGGTACTTTCCCAATCATGCCATTCGCAGAAGCGATGCGTCGCTTTGGCTCTGATAAGCCAGACCTACGTAACCCGCTAGAGCTTGTTGATGTTGCAGACATCCTGAAAGATGTTGACTTCAAGGTATTCTCTGGCCCGGCAAACGACGAGAAAGGCCGTGTTGCCGTGATCCGCGTACCGGGTGGTGCGAAGCTAACCCGTAAGCAGATCGACGAGTACACCAAGTTCGTTGGCATCTACGGTGCGAAAGGCTTGGCATGGATGAAGGTGAACGACCGCGAAGCAGGCTTCGAAGGTGTTCAGTCTCCGGTTGCTAAATTCCTGAACGAAGAAGTGGTAGCACAGCTGCTAGACCGCACTCAGGCTGAATCTGGCGATATCATCCTATTCGGCGCAGACAAGAAGCGTGTTGTTGAAGAAGCAATGGGCGCACTTCGTCTGAAACTAGGTACTGATCTAGAGCTAACCGACACCAATGCTTGGGCACCGCTATGGGTTGTTGACTTCCCAATGTTCGAGGAAGACGACGAAGGCAACCTTCACGCGATGCACCACCCATTCACATCGCCACTGGGTGTGAGCCCAGAAGAGCTAGCGGCTAACCCTGCGACGGCAAACTCAAATGCATACGATATGGTTATCAACGGCTACGAAGTGGGCGGTGGTTCTGTTCGTATCCACAATGCTGAGATGCAGTCTGCGGTATTCAGCATTCTGGGTATCGAAGCGGAAGAGCAAAAAGCGAAGTTCGGCTTCCTACTAGACGCATTGAAGTTTGGTACTCCGCCACACGCTGGCCTAGCATTTGGTCTAGACCGTTTGGTTATGCTGCTATGTGGTACCGAGAACATCCGTGATGTTATCGCGTTCCCTAAAACAACCGCAGCCTCTTGTCTGCTAACAGACGCACCAAGCCTGGCTAACCCAGCAGCGCTAGAAGAACTAGCCATTGCGGTGACAGCAGCGCAGAAAGACAACGCAGAGCAAGAATAAGACTCCGCACTGTCTACAGACTGGCCGAAAGGCCAGTCTTTGTTTATAGCCTCTATAAACTGTATCCCTTTTTAATTTTGTGAAACGTTGAGCGAGAGGCTCAATAGAATCCGGAGAATGAAATGGCTGGTCATAGTAAATTTGCCAATATCAAACACCGTAAAGCCGCACAGGATGCGAAGCGCGGTAAAATCTTCACTAAGTTGATCCGCGAAATAGTGGTAGCAGCGAAAGAAGGCGGCGGCGAGCCTGATAACAACCCACGCCTGCGTGCCGCTATTGATAAAGCATTGTCAAACAACATGACCCGTGACACCGTGAACCGCGCCGTGAGCCGTGGTGCTGGTGGCGAAGGTGAAGAGAACATGGAAACCGTGATCTACGAAGGTTACGGCCCAGGCGGCACCGCGGTAATGGTTGAGTGTATGACTGATAACCGTAACCGCACAGTTTCTGGCGTACGTCATGCTTTCTCTAAGGCAGGCGGCAACCTAGGTACCGATGGTAGCGTAAACTACTTGTTCGATAAGAAAGGTGTGATTTCTTACCCGGCAGGCCTAGACGAAGATGCGGTAATGGAAGCGGCGCTGGAAGGCGGTGCTGACGACGTAGAAACCAACGACGATGGTTCTATCGACGTTTACACAACGCCTGCAGATTTCGGCCCAGTGAAAGATGCACTGGACGGTGCTGGCTTCGAAGCGCAAAACGCGGAAGTGACCCTAGTGCCTTCAACCAAGGCCGACTTGGATGCAGACACTGCACCTAAGCTACTTCGCCTGATTGACGCACTGGAAGATCTGGACGACGTACAGGAAGTTTACCACAACGGTGATATTTCCGACGAAGTGGCAGCACAGCTGTAAGTGCTTGCTAGCCAGACAGAAAGGAGCATGGCTGAATGTCAGTCATTCTAGGGATTGACCCCGGCTCGCGGATCACCGGATACGGTGTGATACGCCAAGTCGGGCGTCACCTTGAATACCTCGGCAGCGGTTGCATTCGAACCTCGGTCGAGGATATTCCGGGGCGCCTCAAGCAGATCTATGCGGGCGTGTCGGAAGTGATCACCCAGTTCCAGCCGGACGTGTTTGCCATCGAAGAAGTCTTCATGGGCAAGAACGCCAGCTCGGCACTTAAGCTTGGCCAAGCGCGCGGCAGTGCGATTGTAGCAGCGGTGAATGCCGACTTGCCCGTTAATGAATACGCCGCCCGTCTTATCAAGCAGGCCGTGGTGGGAACCGGTGGTGCTGACAAGGCACAGGTACAACATATGGTGCGTTCGGTACTGAAATTACCGGGCAAACCACAGGCTGATGCCGCCGATGCATTGGCGGTGGCCATTTGTCATGCCCATACCCATAAAACGCTGGTGGCAATGGCGGGTCAAGCGCGTGGTGCTCGCAGAGGGCGCTATCGTTAAGCCTGAAATAACAGTGTGTTAGATAACTACTGTTCACCTTCTCAGAATGCGATTTAGATCATAAAGCAGCCATTGGCTGCTTTTTTTGATTGTTAACCTATTGTTACGTGACATATATTGGTCGGAGGTCATACAACTAAAATATAAGGAACATATTACATGACCCCATTGGCAATATGGCGGGGCTTGTTCTTGCCTTCTACAAATGATTGGCAAGCTGAAGACACCCGTTATGTAGACACCCTTCTTTTCTTCACCTTGCTTTCATTCTTTGTCGGGCTTTATAGCCTAATCAAATGGTCGAACCATGAGCACAACCTGTTGGTGACGACTTCAATCATTCTTATCAGCTGTGAGCTATTGGCCGTGGTGGTGCTCCGGGTATTCCGTGCGCCGGAAATCGCCTTGAACCTTGGTTTCCTCGGTATGGTCACCCACGCCTTTAATATCGTGTACCAAAGTGGCGGTGTGGTTGCATCGAGCCAAGCATTTTGGATGCCGTTGCTCGTTGTGGCCTTTTTCTTGGCGGCAAGGGTGGTGATGGCCGGCGTGTGGACGGTTGTGGTGGTTGCCGCGTCGGCATGGATGATCCAGCAATCGTTATCGGGATATGCATTTCCCCAGATTGAACTATCAAATGCTGCTGAACACATCGAGGTTTGGTCGGGCATTATGCTGCCATTGATCGTGATTGGCATTGCTCAGGCCTACACCGTTCGCCAACGGCAAGCTGCTATTTTGGCAGCAGAAACGGCAAGGCAAACCAGCCAGGCGATAGCGGAAAAAGCCAGCGAAGGGGAAAAGCAGCTTGGCTTGATCCTCGGGCAAGCAGGGGAGAATGCCGATCGCCTTAACCAAGCCGCTTTGAGCTTGGAGCAACAGTCGCATACCTTGCATGAGCAGGTAAATGGCTTGAACTTAAATTGCGATTCCCAGGCCAGTGCTGCCGAGCAAATGGACCAGCAAGTGAAGCAGCTGACTGCGGGTATCAACGAATCGGATAAGTTCGTCTGTGAGTTAAAAACCAGAAGCGGGACGATTCACCGCCAGGCCGAAGCGAGCTCGGCATCGCTTCATGCCTCGACCGAGGCCATTGCCCAGATCCTCAGTAGTAATGCAGAGATCATGTCAGTGGCCGATTTGATCACCTCGGTAGCCGAGCAAACCAACCTACTGGCGTTGAATGCGGCGATTGAGGCGGCAAGGGCAGGGGAGCAAGGACGAGGCTTTGCCGTCGTGGCGGATCAAGTCAGGGAGCTGTCGGCAAAGAGTAATCAGTCGGCTATCGAAATCCGTGCCTTATTGGACAAGAGCCGGCAAGAAGTTGAACAAGGCCAGCGGGTTATTGATGCAACGGCCACAGAGCTATCCGGTATCATCGAGCAGGTGAGTAATGTGTCCAATGATGTTGCCCACTTGGCCGGTACGGTTGGCCATCAGGTCGAGGCACTCAAAGAGTTGAACTCAGCCAGCAGCGCGGTGGCTAATGGCGTGGTCGAAACAAGCCAAGTATCAGATTCCGTTGCCCAGCAGGGAGCGGAGCTGGCAAAACAGGTGGAGAACCTAAAAGCCGTCGCCATGAGCCTCAATAGCACGGTCGGGAACCACTAATCACAATACGGTGCAGAAGGTGAAAAAGAGCTGGATATACATCCAGCTCTTTACTATCCTAGAGCCTATTTTGTGAATCAATAAAGAGATGTTGCTGTGATAGGCCGACTACGTGGAACCATAATCGAAAAACAACCGCCGGAAGTACTGATTGAAGTCGGTGGCATCGGCTATGAAGTTCAGATGCCAATGAGCTGTTTTTATGAATTGCCGGAAGTTGGCCAGGAAGCAGTGATCTCGACTCATTTCGTGGTGCGCGAAGATGCCCAGCTGCTTTATGGCTTCAACAAAAAGAGCGAGCGCGAGCTGTTTCGCGAAGTGATCAAGGCCAATGGTGTTGGCCCCAAGTTGGGCTTGGCTATCCTATCGGCCATGACCGCGAGTCAGTTTGTGCTGAGTGTCGAAAACGAAGATATTACCACGCTGGTTAAAATTCCAGGTGTCGGTAAGAAGACCGCCGAGCGCCTTGTGGTCGAAATGAAAGATCGCTTGAAAGGCTGGGGCGAAGGCGATTTGTTCACGCCTGCGCTGGATACCGCGGCATCGAGTGCGCCGGTTCAAGATACGGCGTCGGTGGCACGTGCCGAAGACGAAGCGGTCAGTGCACTGATTGCGCTGGGCTACAAGCCGCAGCAGGCTTCTAAAGTTGTGGCACAAGTTGTCCAGCCTGATATGACCAGCGAAGCGATCATCCGCGATGCACTGCGTTCTATGGTGTAAAGGTAGGTACTCATGATTGAAGCCGATCGCCTGGTTGCCAGCGATTATCCGACAAGCCGCGAAGAAGATATTATCGATCGCGCGATCCGACCTAAGCTGCTTGAAGATTACCAGGGGCAAGATCACGTGCGTGATCAAATGGAAATCTTCATCAAGGCGGCGAAGCTGCGCGATGAAGCCTTGGATCACCTGTTGATTTTCGGCCCGCCGGGGTTGGGTAAAACCACCTTGGCCAATATCGTTGCCAATGAAATGGGGGTTAGTATCCGTACGACTTCGGGCCCAGTGCTTGAAAAGGCCGGTGATTTGGCTGCGTTGCTGACCAACCTCGAAGAAAATGATGTTTTGTTTATCGATGAGATCCACCGCCTAAGCCCGCAAGTGGAAGAGGTGCTGTATCCGGCGATGGAAGACTACCAACTCGATATCATGATCGGTGAAGGGCCTGCTGCCCGATCGATCAAAATTGATTTGCCGCCTTTCACACTCATTGGCGCGACCACCCGAGCAGGCTCGCTAACGTCGCCACTGCGCGATCGCTTTGGTATTACCCAGCGCTTGGAGTACTACAAGGTGGACGATCTTAAGGACATTGTTCAGCGCAGTGCCAACTGCCTGAGCTTGTCGATGGAGCCTGAAGGGGCGATGGAAGTCGCGATGCGTGCCCGTGGCACGCCGCGTATTGCCAACCGCTTGCTACGCCGTGTAAGGGACTTTGCCGAGGTGAAGGGCAATGGTCACATTTGCCCCGATATTGCCAGCCGGGCTTTGGATATGCTCGATGTAGATAGCAGTGGCTTTGATTATATGGATCGTAAGTTGCTGATGGCGATTATCGACAAGTTCATGGGTGGCCCTGTTGGCCTGGATAACCTTGCCGCGGCTATTGGTGAAGAGAAAGACACCATTGAAGATGTGCTGGAGCCTTATTTGATCCAGCAAGGCTATCTGCAGCGTACGCCTCGCGGGCGCATCGCAACCCACCGCGCTTACCTGCATTTCGGGCTGGATATCCCCGAAGCGAAGTAGGTAAAAAGCATCAATAGGTGTATATAAAATGTAATAAAAAGCGAGGCTGGTTAGCCTCGCTTTTTTTTGTTCTCGATTTTGGTTGCCAATTTAATCCGAAAGTGGGTGTCCGGTTTACATTTTTATGACATTTCGAGCTGTGATTTGCCTTTGCTTAACCCTGGCTGAACATGGTCAAAGTAAAAGCGTGCTTATAAAACCAGCGTAATTTAGCCGTGATTTTTGAACATTTCGCTAAAACTTGGTTGGTAAACAGCAATTAGTTTTTCAATAAAATGACGCATAAAGTTGTCCTCACTTTCCAAAATTCTCTGTGGGGAAACAGCATACCTTTCGCCAAAAACATCACTTTTACTGTCTGAGCGACTTAATCTGTTTCTGCCGCTGATTATAGATATTTAGCATAAAGGCGAAAGAGATTTTAATCGTGATTTCAGATTAGTTTTTCTTATTGATAATTGGTGGCTTGAATTGGGTTCAGGCTTATAAAAACAGGGGTTAGTGGCGCTGGTAAGGGGGCGGTGCGATAGTCGTCACGTGATGCTAGTTCCGTTTTTCTAACGTAATAGAACCGCGCTTATGACGTTTTAAAACAGAATATGAAAAGCAATGAATGTGGCGGTTGAGGTTGTGATAAACCTTGAATTTATCAGCCTCTATTTAGCTTGCTTTGGGCTGAGGTTTTGTTTGATCCAAATCAAGCAAAATGCGGTCGGACAAAAAATGAGCAGTGTTTATTGATATTTATCAAAGCAAATTGTGAGATAAATTCATTGAGCAAAACGGGGAATGTCAGTAATATTAGCAATGACTTTATTAGCTGTAGCTTAACAACAAATTAACTAATTTGGTACAGGATCGCAACATATCAAGGATGCCATTTTTTTATCCCAAAAATGGTAACCAGGAAGGTGAAAAATTGCGGTTTCGTTGGCTACGTTTTGCTAAGCCCAATCATCGGTACACTGTGTTGTAGTACTGTCGCCATTCAGCCTGGCGAAAAAAGGAGTTCTCAATGTTCACTGATATCGTCGAACTATCGCGGTTACAGTTCGCATTAACTGCGATGTATCACTTTTTGTTCGTCCCATTGACTCTTGGTATGGCATTCCTGCTTGCCATCATGGAGTCTGTATACGTAATGACCGGAAAGCAAATCTACAAGGACATGACCAAGTTCTGGGGTAAGCTTTTCGCCATCAACTTCGCCCTTGGTGTTTCCACGGGTCTTACCATGGAGTTCCAGTTTGGTACGAACTGGTCTTACTACTCCCACTACGTAGGTGATATTTTCGGTGCGCCGCTGGCAATCGAAGCACTTATCGCTTTCTTCCTTGAATCTACCCTAGTTGGCCTGTTCTTCTTCGGCTGGGATCGTCTATCCAAGCGTCAGCACCTTGCTGTTACTTGGCTAGTTGCTCTTGGTTCAAACTTCTCGGCGCTGTGGATTCTGGTGGCGAATGGTTGGATGCAGAACCCTGTAGGTGCAGAGTTCAATTTCGAAACCATGCGTATGGAAATGGTGAGCTTCGCTGAAGTGGTACTTAACCCGGTAGCGCAGGTGAAATTCGTTCACACTGTTGCGTCTGGCTATGTAACCGGTGCGATGTTCGTTCTAGGTATCAGTTCATACTACCTACTGAAAGGCCGCGATATCCCATTTGCACGTCGCTCTTTCGCGATTGCAGCGGCATTCGGTATGGCATCTATTCTTTCTGTTATCGTGCTTGGTGACGAATCTGGCTATGAGCTAGGTGATGTACAGAAAACCAAGCTAGCGGCTATCGAAGCGGAATGGCATACAGAAGAAGCGCCTGCGGCCTTCACCCTGTTTGGTGTGCCTAACCAGGAAACGATGGAAACCGACTACGCGATCAAGATCCCTTACGTGATGGGTATTATCGCCACCCGTTCTTTCGACACAGAAGTAACAGGTCTACGTGACCTGAAAGACGAGCACGAAGTCCGTATCCGTAACGGTATGGTTGCTTACGGCTTGCTTGAAAAACTTCGTAACGGTGAGAACACCCCTGAAAACATTGCTGCGTTTGACGAAGTTAAGCACGACTTGGGTTACGGCTTCCTGCTTAAGCCTTATACCGAAAACGTGGTTGACGCAACAGACGAAGACATTGCAAAAGCTGCTGATGACTCAATCCCTACTGTTTGGCCGCTGTTCTGGAGCTTCCGTATCATGGTTGCTTGTGGTTTCATCATGCTGGGTATCATTGGTGCGGCATTCATCCAATCTTGCCGTCACAAGATCACCGAGAAGAAGTGGGTACTGAAAGCTGCGCTTTACGGTATGCCTCTGCCTTGGATTGCGGTTGAAGCAGGTTGGTTCGTTGCCGAGTACGGACGTCAGCCATGGGCTGTAGGTGAAATCCTACCGGTATCGATGGCGGCCTCTAATCTTGAAGCCTCTCAAATCATTACTTCTTTGCTAGCAATTATTGCACTTTACACCGTGTTCTTGATTGCAGAAGTATACCTGATGCTGAAGTTTGCACGTCTAGGTCCAAGCAGCCTGAAAACTGGCCGCTACCACTTTGAAACGAATGATGCACCACAGAATGTGGTATCGCGTCAGGTTGAAGCGTAATCAGGGAGATTTAAGCAATGTTTGAATATGAAGTATTGCGATTCATCTGGTGGGTACTGATCGGTGTGCTTTGCATCGGCTTTGCCGTCACAGATGGTTTTGATATGGGTGTCGGTGTACTGTCTCGCGTAATTGGCAAGACAGACAACGAGCGCCGTGTAATGATTAACTCTATCGCCCCACACTGGGACGGTAACCAGGTTTGGTTGATCACCGCTGGTGGTGCGCTGTTTGCAGCATGGCCATTGGTGTACGCGACTGCGTTCTCAGGCTTCTACTTCGCGATGATCGTGACCTTGGCTGCACTATGGCTGCGCCCAATTGGCTTCGACTACCGTTCGAAAATTGAAGATCCAAAATGGCGTGAAGCATGGGACAAAGCCATCTTTGTGGGTAGCTTCGTACCGCCTGTGATCTTCGGTGTGGCATTCGGTAACCTACTGCAAGGTGTACCGTTCGAGCTAAGCGAACTATTGATCCCAACTTACAAGGGTTCGTTCTTCGGCCTGCTTAATCCGTTTGCACTACTGTGCGGTATCGTGAGCATCCTGATGATCACGACCCAAGGTGCTGCATACTTGCAGATGAAAACCACCGACGCTATCCGTGAGCGTGCACGCCGCGTGGCAATGTTCACGGCAGCAGCAACGGCGGTATGTTTTGCAATTGCTGGCTTCTGGGCACAGAGCATTGAAGGTTATGTGATCACGTCTGAAATCGTAACTAACGCGCCTTCAAACCCGCTAACCAAAGAGGTTATCCGCGAGTCTGGTGCGCTGTTCAATAACTTTGATGCTTACCCACTGTTGTGGATTGCTCCTGCACTGGCTGTGGTAATGCCTATCTTTACGGTATTGGCTTCTCGTGCAAATAGCGGTGCGTTTGCGTTTATCGCGTCGAGCTTGACGATGGCGGGTGTCATCCTAACGGCTGGCTTCGCGCTATTCCCGTTCGTGATGCCTTCGAGCCTGATCCCTGCACATAGCCTGACTATGTGGGATGCGACGTCGTCTGAGCTGACCCTGAACATCATGACCGGTGTAGCTGCTGTGATGGTGCCAATTATTCTGGCGTACACTTCATGGTGTTACTACAAGATGTTTGGTCGCCTTGATACCAAATATATCGAAGAAAACAAGAACTCACTGTACTAAGGAGAGAAACTATGTGGTATTTCGCTTGGATCCTGGGTGTGCTGCTTGCTTGCTCATTCGGTATCATCAACGCGCTGTGGCTTGAAGCAACAGAAAACATGGACAAAGAGACCAGTGAGTAATCTCAATCACTGGGTGAAGCGTGTTCACCAGCTCGTAGACGTTACGCTACTTCGCTTGTTGGCCTTGGTATTATCCTTGGCAACGGCAGGGCTGGTGATTTGGGAACCCACACTCTTTGCTCAGGCGATTGGCGGATTTGGACCTGTGATCTCGCCAGCCATGATATGGGCAACCTGCGCGGCAATGGTGTTCGGTGTCGGTTTTGTTCCGCGCCGCTGGTACTGGCAAGTGTTTTTCACGCCATATCTGTCGTTGCCAATATTGCTTTATATCATGTGGCTCCGTCTTGGTTAATTGACTAAGACATCAGCAAATTACGCTGAGATAAATACCCAACCGCCCAGAGCATGACTGCTCTGGGCGGTTTTTTGTTTGCACGAAATTTCAGCAAACCGTCATCAATTATGCGTATAGTGGGCGCGCTATAATAAAAATCCAGTGACACATACGTCAAAAAAATGAATCATTTGTAAGTGTTAGTCACAGGGCAATTCCAATGTGCTAGCTAAGTTAGGTATAGTAAGCGACTTATAGTCGGTGCCGCTTGAATATCTAGAAAAGCAGGCAGTTAATTCAGTGTAGGAAATCATGACCGAAGACAATGCCTTTGAATGGCCAATCACGGTTTATTACGAAGATACTGATGTCGGTGGGCTGGTATACCATGCTAACTACATTAAGTTTTTTGAACGAGCAAGAACGGAACTCTTTAGAAGCCTCGGTGTCAGTCTAAACGACTTATTTACCGAAAAGGCCAGTTTTGTTGTTCGTCACATTGATATTGACTACCTCAAAGGTGCCCAACTTGACGATCAGTTAACCGTAAGAACATGGGTGAATAACTCACGCCGTGTGGCTATCGAGTTCTGTCAGGTTTTAGTTAACAATGAGGGGCAGATCTTGTGCAAGGCACTGATTACGGTAGCCTGTGTGCATCCTGATACCCTCAAACCTATCAAGATCCCAGAAAAAATTATGTCGGAGATATCTAAGTGACAGCTGAACTTTCGATTTTAGATCTGTTCTTGCAGGCGAGCCTGCTGGTGAAGATCGTGATGTTAATTCTACTTGCTATGTCCGTCATTTCATGGGCGATGATCATTAAGCGCTCGCAAGTTCTGTCATACGCCAGAGGCAAGGCTGAGCGTTTTGAAGACCGCTTTTGGTCGGGTGTTGACCTGTCGCAGCTATACCAAGAAGTGGAAGCGCGCAAAGATAGCCTGACTGGTACCGAACAAATCTTCCACGCGGGCTTTAAAGAGTTTGCCCGCCTGCACCGCAATAACGGCAAGGCGCCGGAAGCGGTAATGGAAGGCACTGGCCGTGCGATGCGTGTGGCTTTGTCACGTGAAGTAGAAGAAATGGAAACCAACCTACCTTTCCTGGCGACGGTTGGCTCAATCTCGCCTTATATCGGCCTGTTCGGTACGGTATGGGGTATTATGCACGCCTTTATTGCGCTGGGTGCTGTTAAGCAAGCGACCTTGCAGATGGTTGCACCGGGCATTGCAGAAGCCTTGGTGGCAACGGCAATGGGCCTATTTGCTGCGATCCCAGCGGTGATGTTCTACAACAAGCTAACTAACCAGGTATCTAAGCTTGAGCACAGCTACGCCACCTTTATGGAAGAGTTCTCAAGCATTTTGCACCGTCAGGCGTTCGCTTCTAACCAGGAGTAATGGGTATGGCTTATCAACCTAAGAAGCGCAAGATGACGGCTGAGATCAATGTGGTGCCCTACATTGATGTCATGTTTGTACTGCTGATTATTTTTATGGCAACTGCACCGTTTATTACCCAAGGGGTGGATGTTGATCTACCGGCCACAACGACGGCGAAAACAGCCGCAGAGTTGGCAGGGGATAATAACGAACGTGCGCCTATCATCGTTGAGGTGAGCCAAGACGGCCACCTTGGCCTGAGTGTCGATAACCAAGACATGGTTCGCGGCTTGGGGCTGAACGAGCTGCTAACCCGTGTGCGTGCCGAGCTGCAATTGAACCCGAGCTCTGCCGTGTTGGTTGGCGGTGATGCCCGTGCACCATACTCGTTTATTATCGAAACCCTGGATGCATTGAACCAGGCAGGTGTCGACTCGGTAGGTTTGATGACAGAGCCTTTGGAGCAGTAATTAAGGCGGTACAGGATGAAAAATAATAATTACAGTACTGCAATCATTATCTCGTTGGTATTACACGGTTTATTGGTCGCAGCACTGTTATGGGGAACGGATTTCGCCATGAATGAGCCGAAGCCTGCGGGCAATACGATTAAGGCGGTGGTGGTTGATCCAAATTTGGTGAACCAGCAAGCGCAGCGTATTCGCGAACAGCGCGAAGCAGCCAAGCAAGCTGAGCAAGATCGTCTCCGTCGCTTGGAGCAACAAGCCGAAGCGCTTGAGAAGCAGCGCCAGGCAGAAGAGCAACGCTTGCGCCAGCTAAAGGCAGATAAGCTCAAGGCGGAGAAAGAAGCGCGCGAAGCCGAGCAAGAGCGTAAGCGTGTAGCCGCAGAGCGTGCCAAAGCCGCGGAAGAGAAGCGCAAAGCCGATGAGGCAGCGCGTGTTGCCCGTGAACAAGCGGCTAAAGCAGAAGCGGAGCGTCAGGCTAAGCAAGAGGCTGCCCGTAAGGCCGAAGCTGAGCGTCAACGCCAGATCGCCGAGCAGCGCAAGGCAGAAGAAGCCAAGCGTCAGGCGGAAGCCGAAGCGAAGCGTGCCGAACAAGAGCGTCAGGCACAAATAGCGGCGAAGAAAAAAGCGGAAGAAGAGGCGAGAGTAGCCGAAGCTGCCCGCCAAGAAGCGGAGCGCAAGGCCGCAGAAGCGCGTGAAGTTCAGCGCCAGCAAGAAGCGGCCCTGAGCGACATGTTTGCCGGGCTTGAAGCCGAAACAGAACAACGTGGTGGTGCGAGAGGTCAGTTTATCGCTGACGAAACGCAGCGCTATGGTGCTATCTATACTCAGATGATCCAACAAAACCTACTGGTAGAGCAGAGCTTTATCGGCAGGGAGTGTGTGATCCGAATGCGTTTATCAGCCAATGGGTTGGTGCTCGATGCCTCCGAAGAAGGTGGCGATAGAAGCTTATGCCGCGCAGCGAAAGCGGCGGTGGTAAAAGTGAGCCAATTCCCGATGCCAGAAGATCCTGCCGTTATTGAAAGGTTGCGCGGTATCAGGCTGATTGTAAGCCCACAATGATAAAGGAGTTTTTATGAAACGTTGGTTAATGGGCTTGTGTATTGCTCTTCTGAGTTTTAGCCAAGTTGCACAAGCAGAACTAGAGCTGGTGATCACTGAAGGTGTCGACTCTGCTCGACCTATCGGTGTGGTGCCTTTCCAGTGGGAAGGCGAGGGTAGTATGCCAACCGATATTTCGGCGGTGATCGCCTCGGACTTACGCCGTAGTGGTAAATTCTCGCCGGTGGCAACCAGCAAGATGCCACAAACCCCGTACAGCGAAGAGCAAGTGGATTACAACGCTTGGACCTCTTTGGGTGTTGATGCCCTGGTAACGGGTAAAGTCAGCCTCAATGCCGAGGGCAATTATGTTATCCACTACCAACTGGTTGATGTGGTGCGCGGCCAGTTAACTAGCGGTGAAAGCCGCGGCCTCACCGATGGCGAGCTGGTACTGACGAAAGATCATTTGCTTATCAACAACCGTGCGACGGTGAAAGAAAACCGCTTGCGCCAGTATGCGCACCGTATCTCCGATGTGGTGTACGAGAAGCTGACGGGCGAGAAGGGTGCCTTCCTGACTCGTATCGCCTACGTGGTTATTGATGACAAGGCGAAATACCCATACCAGCTACGCGTGGCCGACTACGACGGCTTCAACGAGCGTCTGGTATTGAAGTCGCAGCAACCGCTAATGTCTCCATCTTGGTCGCCTGACGGTAGCAAGCTGGCTTACGTAAGCTTCGAAAACCAACAAGCTCAGCTGTTTATCATGGATATCTATAAAGGTACCCGTGAGATGATTGCCTCTTACCCGCGTCACAACGGTAACCCGCGCTTCTCGCCAGATGGCAAGAAATTGGCGATGGTGTTGTCTAAGAGCGGCAGCTTGCATATCTACATTAAAGATCTTGAAACTAAAAAGCTGACCCAGATCACCCGCGGTCGTTCGAACAATACTGAGGCATTTTGGGATCCAAGCGGCGAGTCGATGATCTTTACCTCAGACAGAGGTGGTAAACCACAGATATATCGAGTAAATTTAGCTGACGGTTCGACTCAGCGCCTGACGTGGCAGGGAAGTCAGAACCTCGGCGGACAATTGACACCGGATGGACGATTCCTGGTGATGGTTCATAAGTCTGATGCTGGCTACAACATTGCGAAGCAAGACCTGAAGACCGGCGCGGTACAGATTTTAACGAAGACATTCTTGGACGAGTCGCCAAGCATTGCGCCAAACGGCGGTATGGTGATTTATAGCTCAGTGAATAATAAATCCAATGAGCTGTCTTTGGTGTCGATCGACGGGCGTTTTAAAGCACGATTACCTGCAACGAACGGTCGGGTAAGGGCACCTTCTTGGGGACCTTTCCTGTAAATTCGAGCATTTAGATATAAAAAAGGAAAAAAATAATGCAACTGAATAAAGTACTAAAGGGACTGGCAATTGCGCTGCCAATGTTCACTCTAGCGGCATGTAGCTCAAGCGAAAGCACGGATAGCTCTGCAGCTTCTGAAACCAACACAGGTACCACTACTGAGCAAACTACAGTTGCAACACCTGTTGAGTCTGGTTCTGCTGCGCTTTCTGAGCAAGAAATCCGTAACCAGGAGCTACGTCAAGAGCAAACTGTTTACTTCAAGTTTGATAACGCTGAAATCCAGCCTGACTACCAGGACATGCTAACAGCGCACGCTGAGTACCTACGTGACAACAGCGATGTTAAAGTTATCGTTGAAGGCCACGCTGATGAGCGCGGTACGCCAGAGTACAACATCGCACTAGGCGAGCGTCGTGCAAACGCAGTTGCTAAGTACCTACAGGCGCTAGGCGTATCTTCAAGCCAAATCTCAATTGTTAGCTACGGTGAAGAGAAGCCACTAGTGCTTGGCCACACTGAAGCTGACTACGCTAAGAACCGTCGTTCGGTTCTAGTATACTAAGCCATAAAGGTTAACATTATGAACAGTAACAAAATGCGTTGTCTCGCATTAACGTTGCTGGTTGGTGCGGCGACCCAGGTGGTCGCCGCACCTGCTCCTGTTACTGAGTTAAGTGGTAGCAGTGCGCAGGGCGATAGCCTAGAACGTCTGGAAAGGATGATTGAGGCTCGCAACCAGGTGCAGCTGGATATGCAGCGGCAACTGGATCAGCTGGCAACCGAAATGGATGAACTTCGAGGCATTGTCGAGCGCAACAGCTATGACTTGAGTCAGATGCTTGAGCGTCAGCGAGAGCTTTACCGCGAGGTGGATGCACTTAGCCGTCAGGCGCCGGCAAAGGCTGCCGAGAAACCAGCGGAAGAGAGCAAGTCCACTGAAACCTATACCGGTAATGTCAGCGAGAATGAAGCATACGAGTCGGCAGTGAACCTGATCTTGAAAGAGAAAGATTACACTGGGGCCATTGCGGCATTCAAAGGCTTCCTTACCACTTATCCAGAATCCGCTTATAAGCCGAATGCTCACTACTGGTTAGGACAGCTTTATTTCACCCAAAGCCAGTTGTCTGAAGCAGGCGAGCAGTTTAATGCGGTTGCAAGCTTCAAGGATTCCAACAAGCGAGCAGATGCATTGCTGAAGCTGGGCATCATTGCCGAGCGCAGCAAGAAAGCCGATGAAGCGAAGAAATACTACCAAGATGTTATTTCTAGCTACCCGGGTTCAACAAGCGCACGCCAGGCGGAAAACAACCTTAAAAACCTTTAAGAGCTCAGCGCTAATAGCTTGAAGCACTGAGGTTTTAACTTGATAGACAAAAGGCCAGCTTGCTGGCCTTTTTTGATCCCGTGTATCTTGGTTTGATTGCAGTGTATAATGCCCGGATTGTTATAAGGACAGCACACAGAGCAATCGAGCCATGAGCCTAACATTTGACCCTTCAGAAATGGTTTACCCGTTTCCACCTAAGCCAGCACCTTTGACTGTCGACGAACAGCAAGCGTACAAGGCAAAGATCAAAGCATTGCTAGAGGAAAAGAACGCAGTGCTTGTTGCCCACTACTACACCGACCCTGAAATTCAGGCTCTTGCAGAAGAGACCGGTGGTTTTGTCGGTGACTCGCTGGAAATGGCGAAGTTTGGTAACCAGCACCCAGCACAAACGCTGGTGATCTGCGGTGTTCGCTTCATGGGGGAGTCAGCAAAAATCTTAACCCCTGAAAAGCGCGTATTGATGCCGACGCTCGAAGCGGAGTGTTCGCTTGATCTTGGCTGCCCGGCCGATAAGTTTACCGAGTTTTGTGATGCTCACCCTGATCACATTGTTGTGGTCTATGCCAATACCTCTGCGGCAGTTAAAGCACGGGCTGACTGGGTGGTGACATCTAGCATTGCGCTTGAGATTGTTGAGCACCTTGAAACCGAGGGTAAGGATATAATCTGGGGCCCTGACCGCCATCTAGGCTCTTATATCCAGAAGCAAACTGGCGCAGAAATGCTATTGTGGCAAGGTGAGTGTGTTGTTCATGACGAGTTTTCGGCCAAAGCGCTGCGCGACATGAAGCATGTCTACCCGGATGCGGCTATCTTGGTTCACCCTGAATCACCAGCCAGCGTGGTTGCCTTGGCTGATGCAGTCGGCTCTACCAGCCAGCTGATTAAAGCAGCGAAAGAACTGCCTAACCAGCAACTTATTGTGGCAACCGATAAGGGCATCTTCTTTAAGATGCAGCAGATGGTACCGGGCAAAGAATTGATTGAAGCACCAACCGCCGGTGCCGGTGCAACCTGTCGCAGCTGTGCCCATTGCCCTTGGATGGCGATGAACGGCCTGAAAGCCATCGAGCAGGGCTTGCGAGAAGGTGGCGAGCAGCATGAGATCTTCGTTGATGAAGCCTTGCGCGAGAAGTCACTGATCCCGCTGAACCGCATGCTAGATTTCGCGGCAACACTACAAGCGACGAAGTAATTCCAAAGCTAAGCGCTTAATAGCAGCATAAGAAACGGCGACCATCATGATGGTCGCCTTTTGCTATTCGGTTTCCGGTAAAGCATATACCGGCTTGCTCGCTGTTGGCTTAGGCGCCTTCAACCAGAGAGTAGGCACGCAGTGTTAGGCCGCTTAGCATATTCGGCACAGACGCAAAGATCTCTTCGAACTGCGCTAAGCCGTCAGCACCTTCTTGAGAAAGGGCTTCCATCGCGTTTTCTGGATCGTATAGCAAGCTGAAGCACAATAGCACACCGCCAAGCAGGGCATTGTCTTCGCTATCTTCAGGCATCACTGTTTCCCAGTCGTCGCGTGCCAGCTGCCAGCCCTGAAGCAAGCCTTCAGAGAACTCGCGCGTTTTAGCGGTCACCAGTTCTTTATCGTCCAGTGCGCAGCCTTCAGGCCACTGCCATATACCCGATAGCAACGCTTCACGGCTTTCGTTCCAAAGGTTCACGATTTCATTGGCATAGGCTTCTAGCTCTTCCTGGCTAGCAAATGGCGAGTTTTCTTCACCGCCCCATAGAAATGCCAGCCACTCGGTTGGATTGATCAAATGGGGTGCTGCCGCCATAGCAACAACAAAACCACGGGTCTGGGCTTCAGAAAGTAACTGATCGGCTAGCTGTGGGTTGTTTAGCAGCTCACGTAAAGATGAAGACATAAGGCTCTCTCTAAATAAACAGGATCACTCAATAATGGCACATTGCGGATTATTGCAGTGGAAATATGTTGCTATTGTAACAGGCTGGTATTGTCGGTGTTATACCAAACTGATGAATATTCTTAGCCATTTATAGTGTTATCAGCCGTTTGGGTTGGAAAGGGTGGTAAAAATTGAGCACTTGATAGGAAACAGCCTGATTTCTATTGACTGAATTGCGGTAGCGCCTTATATTAGCCGCCTTGTTGAAATTACCTGTTTCAACACACAATTTGGTGAGGTGTCCGAGTGGCTGAAGGAGCACGCCTGGAAAGTGTGTATACGGCAACGTATCGAGGGTTCGAATCCCTCCCTCACCGCCATCTTCAAATTCAATGATTAACTCTTGTCGTTTGTTACCTAAAGATACAAACAAAGGTACAAGTGGTGTCATTGAATTTTTTGCTTATCAGGTTTCAAAACCTTCATGTTTAACATCTTCATCAGATGTTCCACCAGCAACTCTAGCTGGAAACTCTTTAGCTGAAATGTCCCTACCCCAACTAGCTTTCTTGTCATTTTGTGTTGATGCTGAGTGCAATGTCAGTACATACCTGGTGTGTTCTAAGAATGGTTTGCAGGAAACCTTTTGAACTATTCATGTCAACCTAGAAAAACAAATATGGCTTCAGCTCTTCAAAATTCTTCACAATAATCTGCTGACTTTTCGGGTTTAGATCCAGGACACTAATATCGATGTTATAAGCGTCCAGAACATATCGGATCAAAGCTGCGTTAACTGGTATAGAGAGGATGCCTTTTTCCATATCGTAGTCATGGGCAACGATAGCGGCCTGAGTATCGGTTAATCTTGGGTCTGGTATCAACTCGATAGTGAGTGAAGTATTCCATAAGTCATCGTGCTCTTTTCCCATCACTTTCTTACCTTCAAGGCTTGGAATACCTCTTATTCGACTCAACACAAAGTCTCGATAGCCTTTAGAGTGCTCGCAATAGGCACGAACGTGCCAACGTAATGGCGTACAAACAAGGGTGTGTGGAGAAATAATTCGCTCAACTTCGACGCCATCTTTAATCGATGTGTAGCTTATGTCGACACGTTTTTTTTCCCTGATGGCTTGGACGAGAGGGCGAAGTATTTCAGGTGCGATGTTACGTGCGATTGGTCGGACTATGGTTGTGTTGTCAAATCCCATATCGAGATCTTCAAATGTGATGGTCATATCTTCACGTCTTGAAAGAATGTGCAAATATTCATCAGCATGACCTGACGTTAGTTGTGGGATAAAGCTATCACTGGGTTTGTAGCCTTTTAACTGTTTGTCATAGACAAGGTTACCAGGGGCAATCTCTGCAAGATAAGTGTTAATATCTTTCGATGCTTGTTGTCTACCAATACCAAAACTTTTAATCAGATGGTTTGTGGTTAATCGCCCTTCCCATAGCGCAATAATTTCAATCATTCTGTATCGAAAAAGCAGATCCCACCTAACGGGCCATTTACTCATAGTTTGAATCCTGTCTAATTATGCTACGTGTATATGTAATCAGTATTTACCTGTCGTCAATGACGTCATATTATTCTGGGGGCATATATTAGTCAACAGTGTAAAGATTCAAGTGAACATACTCTCAAAAATAGTCGATTCGCCCGAAGTATAGATATTGAATTCATGGAGTATGTAATGTTATCCATCTGATTAATTTGGACTTAGTGAAATGAAACTTAATCAATATCTCACCAAGATTTCGCAGGGAGACTCGATCAACCTAGATCGCTTTATCAAGTGCTTACCATTCTCTGACATGAATGAATGGCGAAAAATCTATAGCGCGATTCGTGTACGAGGTGGTCATCAAATGAAGATACTTGATGCAGAGCGACATAGCTCGCTTTTTGGGCCAGAGGTAAACGATAGAGTAGGGGCATCACACTTGGGACGTTCGCATGATTTTCCAAGTAATTTCGCTCATGTATTAGTTTTGAACAGCACTACAAAATCACAGGTTCCTTTTGTGGTTGTATCTGATGTTAATGGTTACAAAACGCAAGGAAAACTCATTGGTAAGCGGGCAGTTCTTATAGAAAATGTTGAGAATTTCTATCGATATCAAGAGTTTTTAGAGTTAATTGGCCATTCATTATTAGCTGAAAGTTCAGACATCATTTTTAGTTCCGGTAATCAAATATGCCATTACCTGAACAGGCCATTTCTATCTACTTATGATGAAATTTATTGTGCACAAGACGTTGAATTAGGTGGGCTAACAACTTACAAAACGCTCAAAAATGTTTTTCCTACATGTGAATGGCTGGCTCCAGTAGATTGGGACTTATTCAGTAGCAAATTTAAACTCAAACCTAAAAGTGGTGCTCACTTGGCTAAGGCGATAGAGCTAGCTAGAGATCTTGGCTTAAACTCAGAAGCTGAACTTATGAACCAAACGCGCTTGTTCCTAGAGCAAGAAGCTTTTCTACCCGAAATACAACAGGATTCCTCCGATGCTAAATAATGCAATAGATAACCTTTCGATCAGTATATCGCGCTTGGTTGCCGTTGATTCTGCGGGCGTTGCGATTGCAGAAATAGACTTGCGAGAAGGGGGGATTCTTATTGGTGGCGGGAATATTGGTAAAACGTCGATCCTCAATGCGATTCGATTATTTTTATTACCAGAAGAAAACTTCAAAGACTCGAAAAACAAGTTCGGCTTTTCAGATAAAGAAGGCAACTTTTACTCTAATGATGAGTGTTTTGAACACTACTTTCCGAGCAGCACCAGCTTTTTGATTTTAGAGTGCGATAACTATTTAGGCGGACCTATCCCTCACTGTCAGATACTTTATCGCGGTAGTTCAGAAAAACTCGATTATCGCCGCCTGTTTACCTCTCTAAGATATGAGCAAATACGCCACCTTTTTTGGGATGACAATACTGGAGATGATGGAATTGGTGGACGAGTCAATGATCTATCTCTCAGTAAAGTGCAGGCTTATCTTAAGAGTCATGATAAGCATTTCAAACCATTGGTACGTTCCTCTGCAATTAGAGAGACTATTTACGCTAATCAACTGCTCGATATCGATGCGATGCGTTTTTGCTTGTTTCCTCTCAATTCAACTAAAGATGCAGATGTTGATGCCTTTCGTGCGCTCGTTCGTTTGTTATTCGATATGAAAACAGGCTCGGATACGGTTCGTTTAGCCGTTGCCAACATCATTGAGTCCAGAAAAAAAGAACGTAAAGACGAGCTTAATTTCGATATTGATGCCTTTATTAATCATAACGAGATGTTGTCACGCCGCGAGCTAATACTCAAAAAGATTGAAAGCCTAAGGCCTCAGTATGAAAAGCTTGCCCTTAGTCATCAACAATTAATGAGCAATAAAAATGCTGAAGATGCGTTGATGCAGTATGCCATGATGCTTGACAGTCGAATCACACAAGAAAAGCAAATCCTTGAGCAAGAAGAGAAACAGTTAACTTTACAGAAAGGAAAAGTTAACTCGGCGAAGAAAGCGTGTGATGGTATCACGGATAAACAAAAGACACTGAAAGGTGAAATAAACGTACTGTCTCATCAACAAAAAAAACTCAATGAGGTCGTTGAAAAAACGGATCTTATCATCAATATGTACGATGAAAGTGACACAATAGACGACATTATTTTAGGCCACCGTGAACACCTAGATGATAGAAAGGAAGCGTTAAGATTAAAGGAGGATGCAGAAGCTCTACAAACTGAACTGGAAACGCTCAAACAGGAAATTTCCAACCTTAACGAGACGGAAGCTCGCTATCAAGCCTCGGTTAACGCTCAACAATACAAGCTGTTTAACCAGTTACCCGAAAGTGTTTGGATGAAGTTAGCAGCGATTAATGAGGAGTTGGCGGAGTCAAACCCTGCAAGAGTATTATCCTCATCAGAGCGGCAGGCAATTGAGTCAATTACCGATTTATTAGAAGAAAAACAACAGCACTACGCACTTTGGGACTTAACGTTAGAGTTTATCCAACCCACAAATCGAGAGTCCGATCAAACGAGGTTATCTAAAGTACAAGAGACCTTAGAGCAAAAACGCAAGCGAGTCGCAGAACTCAGTGTGATGGGTAGTCAATCCCGTATTGAACGAATTAAAGAAATTACGGCGCTGAAAACAGAAATTAAACGTACTGTAAATGAAATAAACTTGCTACAAGCATATACAAACAATACAGAGCAGCTTAGAGATGCCAACAAGCAACTAGATCAGGCCGAACAAACGAGTCAATCTTTGCAAAAACAGTTAGATGCACAAAATGATCTGTGGGCACAAGAGAAGCAATTGTTTGACGCGCTAACTGTCAAACTAAATGAGAATAAAGGACAGATAGAAAAATTAACCAGATGCAGCGTTAGGGTCAAAGCGGAACTTCAGGCGCATCATCTGCCAGTAAGTGATTTTTCAGTTTTACCCGCCCAAACAGTGGACTTGTCGGAAGAAACATTGCACAAGCGAATTGAGAGTTTAAACAGTAAGCGTCAAGCAAAGACAGATGTTACAGAGAGGCTTCAAGATTTCGTTAGAGAACAAGTGCTAGAAAATGACGATAAGTTGATGCTGTCTCACCTAGATGATGAACTTCTAGAACATGCATTTCACCAGCTTCAAACGCGCTATCAAGGCTTAGATGAGGAGTTTGATATTCTGCGCAAACACTTTATTGAACATAAGCACTCTGTTCACGCCATTATCAATGAGCTAAAAAACAATCGAGAAATGGTTCGCCAATTTGAGCAAAGTATTAATCGTGCGTTTGAGGGATTAGTGATTAATGATTTGTCGGAGGTCGAGGCCAAAATCAAAGTGGAAGCCAGGTTTGATGACTTGGTGAATGAAATCGAGTTTTTTGATACGCATTCTGATCAAAAAGCCTCCGAACAATTTATTGAGCGTCTTAAGGCCTTTAGCAAAAAATTCTTCCCAGAAGGCAGAGCCGCATTGTTAACGATGGAGCAGGTAGTATCTGGTATTTCATATAGAGTGAAAAAGCAGGGACAAGAAGGTTGGGAGAGTAAGTCACAATCTACTTCGACCATTATGCTTATCAACATCAAACTGGTTGAAATTTTACTTGGTAGATTGAGAAACAGCGCTTGTTCTACTCAGTTTCCGTTGGTTATTGACGAAGGTGCTTCGGTTGATAGCTCTCAATTTGATTGGCTGTTGCCCAATATGAAACAAGCAGGATTTAGAGTATTAAGCGCATCGACTAACTCTGCATCTAGTGAGATTATCTTCAAGTTTGGGCAGCATTTTCGATTAGATGCCATGCGTACAGCAACACCTTATAGCAAGGCAAGAAACATTGCTTTTACTGGCATGCCAGAAAGCTTTGTGACAAAAGGAAGTACGCTGGATAGAGAGCAGCTCGATATGTTTGGAGAGTAATATGAGTGATCAACGACTTCTAACCATCCCTACGTTTGCCATCATGCTTGAACATCACACCATCATGAGAGATGTGATCCGTACCATGGATGAGAGCGGTGAGCCATATGTAAGAGAAGCGTCCTTTATCTCTAGATTACACCGTTACATACAGGGTCAAAGCAAAGAGAAGCAGAAACAATTACGTACTGCCTTTTCTACAGACAACTTATTAGCTTCCCATATTTTGGTGGATAAAGATGAGTTCGGGGGCGAGAGTCGCTTGATCTTTGATCGAGCGGTGATAGGGGTATTCCGTCTGTTTGATCGCAGTCTATTTCAAGACCTTACCGATGTTGCACTTAAGATCCAGCTCGGGGGTATACGTATACTCCTAGAAAAGCTCCAATCGGGTTCGATGCTGTATAGCGATAGTGACCTAGATTTCAAGGAGTTGATTGACGAGCTATTTCATCAATTGAGTGAACTGCTTAACAGCATCCGCCTGAACTTGGTCAAAATGCAGACCATCAACCAAGAGCTCTGCGATGCGAGTGAACTTGCCGCTAAGTCTCATAATCCACAAGTGTTTTCTGCTCTTCAGCAAGAGTCGATAGAAAAAATATCTTTACTGCTGTCTCGCCACATATTGCCAACTAGGCAGTTTTTGGATGAAAAAAGCCGTTTGAAAGATGGCCCGAACTTGTTTGAATGTCTGCAAAGCTTACGCAGTCAGTTCGACCTCCATCAAGACCATCATCGGGCTAATGCGATGCTAAGGTATGAGGTGAGTTTTAACAGCTTTCACAAACAGATCAGCAATGTTTCTCAATCGGTGGATCAGTTTTTGGCGCGTTCCAAAAAACGCCTTCAACAGTTTAATGCAATTGAAGGTGCATTTAGTGAGTTAGTGAATGCATTAGATGCCACAAAACAAAATCTCAAGCGCAGCCAGATTGATGGGCAATTTGCTCGTGATAATGGAAGCTTTATGGGATTAATGCAGCAAGCTAGGCCCAAAGTGCTGCGTATCAGTAGTTCAGAAGCCTACCTAAACAACGTAGTCAGTGATATTGAAGCGCGAGTTGTGGATAGGAGTTTGCTAGAGCAGAGCCGTTATGTGGATTTAGTCAGCGTAAAAGATGATTCCACCGAGCAGAGGCTCGCGCGCGCAGAGCAAATCTTTGAGCTAGTTAAAAATATGAAAATGGCGGAGTATCAAGATCTCACTCTCTCACTACATCGTCGCCTTAAAGATTACTTCTCTGACTATCACTTTGTTGACCTATTGGAAGGTCTTAACTTCATATTGCGAAGTGAGGCAATGCTTGATGGACATACACTCAAAATGACCAACTTTCGTCAGCGACTCTCCCTGGGCGACAATATTTATTTATACCGTAAAATTCGAACAGAGCGAGTAATTCAGTAATGAGCCCCTTTTCTCAAATCAACATGCCGAAAAGCCAGCAGATATACGCCACCTTCGTCAATGGCAAGGTGATCACCAAACAGGTTTATGACCTTTATCAGCAGAGTTTTCTAGAGAGTCCACTCTATACCGAGCTTTACAACAATCTTGAGCACTTTACTCAACTCTACCTTCATATAGGTTACACGCTTAATTTCAATGTCGAGGGGGAGTTCTTCTATATTAGCCGAAGTGAAGCTGAAGAAGACGCCGACACTAATGCCACCAAAATTCAGGCAATGTTGTTAATTATCGCCCGCTATTGGGTAGACAAAGGGTATGACCTCGATGATTTAATGACGCCAGTCATTGGCCTCGGTCGTAAGGCACTGGAAGAAATTGCAGAGCAAACGATTTATGATGATATCCGTCAAGCACTTGGAATAGAAACTTGGGATAAAGCCTTAAACTACCTCGCAGACAGAAACTTTCTCTATCAATGCGGTGATAAGCATTACATTTTGAGCTCAGCAGGTATGCATTTCCTTAATCTACATGTTGAAAAGTACTCACAAGAGCAAGAGTAGTTGAGTTTGTAGCTACCGATGAGTATAAGTCGGCCCAAAGTTATTAATGGTTTATAAACTGAAAGTCGAGACAGTCGTGGTGTCTCTCCCTCACTGCCATATTAAGAAAAACCGCCTAATGGGCGGTTTTTTGCTATTTAGTTGTTAGTCTTCTTATCTTCTTATCTTCTTATCTTCTTATCTTCCTGCCTAAAGATTGCCTCGATTATCCTGTCTGATCTTTTATCTGCATGAATATGTCGCTATGGAATTTTATTGTTCATTTGGCAGCCTGCATCAACCATTCTTTTCGTGATTGATAAAATATACACATTTCCTGTGTTATTTATGGCAAATCCACCTTTTTGTTTTGCTCGTTAGCCTTGTTTTCTGTCTTCTTCCTATTTTCTGAGTTTTTATCTATTTAAATTGTTGATTTTAAACTGTTTAAATGAGTGTTCACTCAGTCTTAGTAGGCTGAAATGAAACTGTAATTTGCTTGGGTTATCTGGCTAATCTCATACCTGATGTTTAAAAATAAAGCTTAACTCTGGTTTTAACCCTGCTATACATGAAGTTTAGGTGTGGTTTTGGCTGCTTTAATTCGACAAAATGCTTTTGTAGCACGTCAAGGGTGCCAGCGTAGCGGATCATGCCAAGGTCTGGCTTCAAAATAGTGGTAAACTTACAAACAAATTGGATATTTGGTGGGTAATTCTGCAAAAACTCTGTTTTAATACGCGCATCAACTGCTTGGTCATGATTAATGTAGTTAATCAGGCTAAACAATTTAATTTATATGGTTTTATTTACTGAATATTGAGGTCGCGTAATGTCTGTTAAAGGGCAATTTAACGTAAGAAGTGCTGCTGCTGACACTTTTGCAATGGTAATTTTTAGTTTTATTACAGGCATGATGATAGAAATATTCGTTTCGGGTATGACATTTGAGCAGTCATTGGCTTCGCGTACGCTGTCTATTCCAGTGAATATTGCTATTGCATGGCCTTACGGTGTCTTCCGTGATTTGGTGATCCGACAGGGTATGCGTCTTTCTGGCAATGGCTGGATGAAAGCAGCTTCAGATATGGTTGCTTATGTTATGTTCCAGTCACCAGTATATGCGGCAATCTTGTTTGTGGTGGGGGCAGATGTTGACCAGATCATGACAGCAGTTGCCAGTAACGCCGTTGTTTCAGGTGCGCTAGGTGTTGTTTACGGTCAGTTCCTTGAAATGTGCCGCCGTATGTTCCGCGTACCGGGCTACTACCAGCAGGCGTAACACTAATAACAGCGTTAGCAGTCGAATACTACTTGGCCCCAGCTATTAACTTAGCTGGGGCTTTTTGCATCTAAAATGCAGAAAATTGCATGGTATAGCGCTGAAAAGGCATGAAAATAAGGTTTAACAGAAAATTCAATCTATGACTGTTTGTAACTTCTCATATCTTATTGTGATGTTTGTTTATAACTAATAATTACTGTTTATTGGTTGCCTGTTTAGCTTCGACTCAGAGTTGTTGAATGGTTGTTTAGTTGATTATGCTGCAGGTTTTGTCTTTTTTCGCTATAACAATGGCTTGCGAGCAAGTTAAAAAATGCATGTTATTAATTTGTATGTGCTTTTTCTTTTTTCAAATGGTGGATCTTTGATTTCATAAATGAGTTTTGTGCGGTGGAAGCATTAAGCTTACGTTAAATTCAGTTACAGGCGTCGGTTTAATCTACATACTTTTATTGGCATATTTCTTCTTGTTCAGTCAGTCAACCAACTCGCGCAGACGAGAAACCTGAAAGGAAAGAAAAATGATAGAAGTACATTGGACAGTGGCAACAATGTTTGCTTTAAGCCAGTTTGTTTTGTGGATCAAAATTGGTGTTTTCGGTCGCTTTTTTTCATGGGTCGATCGTATGTGCCAAGCGTTAGCAAAAAACTTATTAGGTACGATTTATGTGCGCCTACGCCCGGTCAGCCATGCCCGTACTCAAACTGAGCTGCCTTATATTTTACGTGGCAAGCCAGCGTCGATGCATTTGGGTAGCTACATCCAAATGCAAAATAAGATGGCTGAAGAGCGAGTGAAAAAGTAACAACTAAGACCGTTCTGAACCAAGATTTAGCAAAGCCCTCATCATTGAGGGCTTTGTCGTTTTTGTCGCATAGTCAGTGGCGAACTAGCGAGGAGCACGCTGGCGTCGCTTCATTTGGATCTCTAATTGCGGATGGGCAATTTCAATACCATGGTGGTTAAACTTTTGCTTAATGCGCTGGTGGAGATCATGGGTCAGCGTTAGTCGATGTGCGGTCTCTGCCGCATAGGCGCGTACTTCAAAATTCTGGCTGTCTGCTGTCAGGGTAAGGAAGAAAACCTCCGGCGCCGGATTGTCGAGCACCAGCTCACATTCATCGGCGGCTTCAAACAGCAGCTTGGTGACCAGCTCGCTGTCTGCAACATACTTGACGCTGATCGATAGGGTTACCCGGGTGATCGGGTCCGATAGCGACCAGTTAATGAACTGCTCAGTCACAAAAGCCTTGTTTGGCACGATAACTTCTTTTCTATCCCAATCGACAATGGTGGTGGCGCGGGTTTGAATTTTAGCAATCACACCCGTGAGGTTGCGGATTGTCACGGTATCACCAATTCGAATTGGCTTTTCAAACAAGATGATCAGGCCGGAAATGAAGTTGGCGAAAATTTCTTGTAGGCCAAAGCCCAAGCCAACACCCAATGCGGCGACCAGCCATTGCATTTTTGACCAATCGAAGCCAATTAAGCCTGAGCCAATAATAATCCCCAAGAAGATGGCGACATAGCGAGTCAAAGAGGTAATGGCGTAGCCGGTACCGGGTGACAGGGCCAAATGTTGTAGGATCAGGAGTTCCATCGCACCGGGTAAGTCTCGGGCGAGGATCATGGTTAGCCAGAATGCCAGGAAGGCCAGCAGCACATTTTTCAAAGAGATCGAACTTAGCTCGTCGATACCGTCGATGGTATTGGTGACATCCCATATCGTGATGTCGCCAAGGTAAGAGATGGCTTGGTAAAAATCAGCCCATACAACAGACAAACACGATAGGTAGATAAGCAATAGCAATGAACGTAGTAGACGCAGTGATTGGGCGCTGATTTTATCGAGGTCGACTTCAGGCTCTTCGACATCGATCTGCATTTCGCTACTGCTGTAATTCTCGTCTTTCTCTTCTTCAAGCTCGGCAATACGCTGAGCAATAATTTCCTGACGTTTTGCCTTGGCTCGCTCAAACGCGAGGCGGCGTTTTTGGATCAGCATCAGGCGTTTGATCAGGTAATAAATTAATAGGGTGACAACACCAATAACGGCAGACACTTCCAGTTTATCCATCACAGATTGTGATGAGCTGAGGTAACCCTTGAGCGCGGTGTAATTGAGTCCCTGCGGGATCAGAATGAGTGTCCACCAGAATAAGTGGTGGCCGATATGCGCCTTGCCTTCCGGTAAGTCGCCATAAGTCATTGGTAGCTTCTCTTGGCATAAACGCCAGAGGAAGTAGCTTACCGAAATGTTACTTATAATAAAGGCAAGCCGGCCTAGTGTCGCATTGACGTCTATATCGCTATATAAGTGGGCGAAATTCTGGATCACCATCATGGGTAGGTAGATCCAAAGTAGGCGCTGGTAGTGGTGGAATGAGCGTGATACCAAATCGGAAGACCAGCCAAAATGCCCGATGAGCAAGCCGTTGTCACGAACCAGCTCGCGCATGAAGCAGTACATAACGAGCGACATTGGGATTGATAAGGCTTGGCCAAAGTGGTGTACGAACGGAAATTGCCATGCTGCACTTAGAATGAGGCCCACTAACCCAACAATCATAGGAATTGGCCAGGCTAGGCAAAATGAGAAAAACACATTGTTGTAGCTAAAGCGGAATTTATCCTGGGTAACTTTGCCGATTTTCTTGCTGGTTTCTTCAAGGTATTTCTTCCAGTGGCGACGGAACCAGCTCAGGCCGAAAATAATCAAGCCAATAACAGATAAGGCAACGATGAGTGGCGTTTTTTCTATGGAGCTCGGAAATTTTAGAAAGCTAACCCACTGGAAGGGCGAGAAGAACCACTTGAGCTTTTCCCATGTTGCCACCATGAGGTTAACACTCAGCGGGTTGGTATCAGGCGCCCAAAACAGTTGTTTGCTGGCTTGGCTTTTTAGCTCATTTAAGATCCCGTTAAGTTTTTCATAAGAGACTTTCAATGTTGCCTGCTGGTAGATCAGGGTGTCGGTATTATCGATAAGCTTGTCGAGCAAAATCAGGTTGGCTTCCATTAAGGCCTTTTCTTGATTTTGCTGCTCTGGCGTTAGCTCTGCCGAGCTGGGCAGGTTAACCCGTTCTTTTAAAAGATCGCTGCGTTGCTGGTACTCGTATTTGTTGATTTGGTTTTGGGCAATATCTTTATCTAGCGAAGTGATCGGCGGGTTGGCTGGCAGCCGGTTGATACGGGTACGAAGGTTTTCGCTAAATGCCGGGCTCAGTTTTAACCACTCCGCCATGGTATCGAGATCATCAGCGGTTTTTTCCACCACCTTAATTTGTTCCGAGGTGTTCTGCAGTTGTTGCTGTACTTGCTCGTTTTTGGTGGAAATAGAAGAAAGCGCACTGAGGTAGCGCTTGTTGTTATTGGTTAGCTGCCTGATCTGCGCTGGCTGATTAATGTCGTCATTTTGGAACCGATCATTCTCATCGCTGGAGCTTTCGGCTTCTTCGCGTAGACGGCGGGACAACTCCCTTTGCAGGTTATTGCGATAAGCCTGCCGAGCATCAATTTCGAGGTTGGTAAGACGAATATGTTGTTTGACCAGCGTGCGACGATTACCGGCACTGAGTTGCTGTGCTTCAATCAGGTATAAGTGGCTCACGTAGTATTGGTGAGCGATTTGGTGAATGAGTGCCAGCTGCTCGGTATTGGGCTGATTTTGGATCTGCTTGAGGGTTTGTTCTTCTTTCTGGATTTGCTTGCGCAGTTGCTCTGAATTAAAAGAAAAGTCGTCGATGCCTTTTTCAATAACCTGCAGTTCATTTTTACTGTTACTACGTATCTGTTCCAACTGCTTGAGGCTGTTGTCTTGCAGGCTGATCTCATCGTTGAGCTCTTCTTGGTCGAGTTGGGTAAAGTCGGGGAACTCCGTCATCGAGAAAGAGTTGATCTGCGCTTGAAGCTCTTTGGTACGCTTTGGAAACTCCGCAACTAACTGGCGGTAGTCTTGGGTTTGCTGCTCAAAATCGCGGGTTTTTTCCAGCTGGTTCTCGGCCTTGAGTAGGGTATCCAGCTCTTTGATAATTTCTGGTGTATTACCCTTGGCATGCAATGCTTCTATTTTGTTGGTCAGCTCGGCTTCTCGCTCACTGTACGCTTCTTCAGCAGCATGAAGACTGAGACTGAAGGTAAGAAAAAGCAGAGCCAGTAGGGGTCTTAGCCAATAACTCATAACGCTCCAAAAATAACCAAAATACAAAATGATAGCTTACGATACCTTAGGTGTTAGTCTAGCAGCGAATAAATACAAAAGATTGGCGGCGAATGGAACAGTTTGATCTAATTCGCATCACTTGCGCTTTATTTTATGAAAAGCCCTTGACCCAAGTACGCTAAATCATTACATTAGCCGCCGTTGAGACGCACAGCGTCCTACAACAATTTGGTGAGGTGTCCGAGTGGCTGAAGGAGCACGCCTGGAAAGTGTGTATACGGCAACGTATCGAGGGTTCGAATCCCTCCCTCACCGCCATCTTCAAATTCAATGATTTACTCTTGTCGTTTGTTACCTAAAGGTACAAACAAAGGTACAAGCAGTGTCATTGAATTTTTTGCTATCTGAGCCTCATAAATCTGAGTTAACTAAAGCTAGCTTAGCTACTTTAGACTCACCTCATTCAGATTCTCCTCTAGAAGATTCCCCGCTTCAAGATGTTCCTCCAGCATCTCAAGCTTTAAGCTCCTCTAATGCCAATAGTGCTAATACATATTTAGTGCGCTCTAAGAGCGGTATCTATTCCTTTAGGTGGAATGTACGTGTTGATAACCCGTCATACAATCCTCTAGCTTCATCTAGTAAACCATACAAGTATAAGCAGTTAAAAGTTAGCCTCAGAACAAGGCAGCGTCTGCATGCTGCTTCCTATGCTCTGTATCTCTACAGAGAAATATCTTCATTCCACAATCCGTCCATTGAGCAGATTAAAGCTACATTCAATAGCTTTGTTAGCTCAGTCTTTGCAAAGAAAGAGGCTGTTTTCCTTTCATCTGTAGATATTGATAAAGCCTTAGAAGACCTAGCTTTCAAGAGTAGAAGGGACTATAGAGCCTGCTGGGAGAGCTTCTTAAGGTTATATCCATCCATTTGTACTCATGAGATTAAGGCTGCTCATATTGAACAGTGGAAGTTATCTCAGTCTATCTCAGTGAAGAGTAAGGGTAAGACAGTCAGCCCTACAACACTCAAGAAGAAGCTAAGGCTGCTATCTAGCTGCTTCAATAGAGCATCAGTGCCTTGTGAGGCTGAATGGTTTCAATTGTCTAAGAATGAGGCTAGAGCTACATCTAAAGCATCCTCTACAAAGGCTAAGAGGGCTTTCTCTGAGAAAGAGCTCAAAGAGCTATTGAAGCTCACTTATGAGTTTAAAGCTGATGGGTATGTAGGTAATGGCTGGAGATATTACTTGCCTAGAATGGCTATTCTTACAGGCTGTCGCCTTAATGAGCTAGCTCAAATGAGGGTAGGTGATGTAGACCTTGTATCTGCTCAGCCTCATCTTGATATTAATGATGATCATGAAGATAAAACACTTAAGAATGATTCAAGCAAAAGGACTGTACCTGTCGCTCCAGACCTTAAAGCCTTGCTTGAGCCTCTTGTCCATCAAAGAGCTAAAGATGAAAGGCTCTTTCCTTCATTAACATACTCCAAAGACAACGGATACAACAGTAAGCCTAGTAAGTGGTTTAGTGTCTTGTGTAGAGAGAAGCTCAAGCTTCAAGGTGTTAGCTTTCACTCATTTAGACATTATGCAATTACAAAGCTATTCAATGAGGCAGTTAGTGAAGAGCTTATAGGTTCATTGATGGGACATAGCATAGGTAAGCTAACAACAGGGAAGGTGTATATGAGTGGCTTTACTTACATGAACAAGCTTGAGGCTATTCGTAAGTTATCTGTGGGGTTGGTGTTGTAGATTAACTAGGTGTTTGTTAAACAGTGGGTTAAAGAGGCTCATCTGAAACTATATAAAAGATATATAAAACGAATGTAATTACTTCATTGTAATGATTAAAGTCACTTGTGTTGCCCTTCTTGGTGGAAGCTTTATTCAGCATAGATACAACATAGATACAACATAGATACAGTGTGTGCCTGAAAAGGAGGTGAGCAAAGGAAACGGGACTCCTAGACCTTTAACGTCCCTAGCTCTTTGTTCATTTCTCTTTGGCTCCTTCATGTTCATGAGAATGCTATGTGTGCTGGCTGAGGAGATGCAGGAAAGCAAGCCTCTAATGAGGCTGACTTCCTTGAACGTAGAGCCCTTAGTTGTAGGGGGAAAAGCATCTCCTCAATGTGCCAGCACGACATAGGTTAGATGCATGAATGGATGAATACATGTGAGGAATAAGCAATGAGCAACACACTAAGTCTTAAAGATGTTCTGATGAAAGAAGCTCTATGTAAGGCAGTAGCAGACCTTCTAGTTATCACAGCCAATGCTAAGGATGCTCAGTTACGAGTGTTAGGTGTGCATGAGGCTAATGACTCTAATGGGAAGGATGTATCTGTCATTGAGCTAGCTCCAATTGTTTCCATTGATGGGAAGGAAGACTGGAGTGGCATTAAGCCAATGACCCCATATGGAGAGGATGCTAACACCTTGTACCTGTTAGTAGCTCCAGCATTTGCTAAAGACCTAGCTATGTACATAGACCATATGTATGTGAAAGAGCTTACATCATTAGATGGGGCTTTAAAGAATATGGATGAAGCTAATGTGGCTCAGCTAATGAGAAGTAGCTTTGAGTCTGTACAGGGTAACAGAAACCAAGAAGCTTCAATCATATAAGAAGCTTTCATCAAAATTACGGTAGATGAGTAAATGAAAGGCAGTGAGAGTAATAACGGTATTAGCAGTAAGGCAAACAATAAAACAAGTAATAAGGCTGTTCCTCTTAAAGCTACGCTTATGGGTTTGATGAGTATTGCTGTAATGAGTGGGTGCTCTGTAGTTCATGAGGTCACTGAAGATGCATCGTTTAGCTCTACTATGTTCTGGTCAGATGAAGATAAAGCGAGGCTGGAGAGATACCCTGAATGTAAAAACAATCAGAAGGTAATGAGCTGCATTGCACTGATGGAGGCTAGGGCTGATAGGGATTATGAGGCAAAGATAAGAGCCAGAGAGCAAGAGCTTCTTGAGCAGGAAAAGGCTAGAAAGGCTAAGGAGCATGAAGAGTGGCTTAAGTCTCCAGAGGGTGTAGCTCATGCTAAAGAGCAAGAAAGAAAAGCTGCTGAGCAAGAGAGGAAGCAAGCTGCTGTGAAAGGTCAATGTGAGCATGTAGCTAAGGACTTTGCTCAGGACTATCCTGTTCAGTATAAAGGCTTAAGACATTGGCAGCCTATGTATGGAGATATGGTGTTATGTTTAGCTGACTACATATATAAGGATGTGTATGAGGTAGAGCACTATAAAGTTATTACTTTTGAATACAATACTTCTTCTAACAGGTATCAATGGAGGGAGTGATGGGAATAATAAAGATGATCCGCACCAGCAGTTTTGGACACCGAGTTAAGTGAGTACAATCACTAACGAGGTGAATCATGACAAACAAGAAGAAACGTATTATCCATTCTCCTGAATTTAAAGCAGAAGCCCTTAAACTGG
>NZ_PYMA01000008.1 GCF_003026495.1 Photobacterium sanctipauli | reverse complement strand
CTAAAGGGTTGTTGGAGACTACGACGTAGATAGGCAGGGTGTGTAAGCGCTGTGAGGCGTTGAGCTAACCTGTACTAATTGCCCGTGAGGCTTAACCATACAACACCCAAGGGGTTTTACGGACTCCGCGAACACTTGGATGCGTGTTGAGAACATCAGCTTTTTAGATTGTAACGAATTTGCTTGGCGACCATAGCATTATGGACCCACCTGATCCCATGCCGAACTCAGCAGTGAAACGTAATAGCGCCGATGGTAGTGTGGGGCTTCCCCATGTGAGAGTAGGACATCGCCAGGCTTCCAATTTAGATTATCGCAGTGACCCTGCGGTGGTTTGAGTGGAGCGGTAGTTCAGTTGGTTAGAATACCGGCCTGTCACGCCGGGGGTCGCGGGTTCGAGTCCCGTCCGCTCCGCCACTTATACTAAGCCCAAGTCTTACGACTTGGGCTTTTTTACATCTGTGAGATATGTTGCCTTGCAGGCAAATGAGTCCCGCTCGTGCGTGAGTCCGATGGAACGCCAGCCCGGCCGTTCCGCCACTTATTCAGAAGCCTCGTCGAAAGACGGGGCTTTTTTACGTTTGTAGTTTGGTGATTTTCGCTTTTTACAGATATAAAAAAAGGGTAGTAAATGACTACCCTTGCCGCGAAAGCCGTGGATGGACTTGCGGAATGTAACAGCTATGCGCGTGTTACTTTAGGACTCAACGTAAGTATCAATGCCGACAGCAGAAGTTGCTGCCAGCATTGAAGGGGGAACAATATTAAATAGCTAAAAATGCCTTAAATTGCTGCACCACTTTTTCCGCTTGCTGTTGGTTTTCCATTTCGGCAAACAAGCGTAGGAGTGGTTCGGTGCCAGAGAAGCGGGCAAGGGCCCAGCCGCCATTTTTAAAGTACACTTTGGCACCGTCGGCATAGCTGACCTTTTCAACTTCCCATTCAAATTCAGGCAGTTCTTTGTTTTCGTAGATCTTGTCGTATAGGCGCTGGCGATCTGACGCTTTGAACGTACAGTCACCTTCTGCGGTATAGGCATAGCCATATTTGTCGTAGATTTCGCCCAATAGCTCAGATAGCTTTTTGCCTGTCGCACTGATCATCTCTACCAGTAGGCTTGAGGCAAATACGCCATCCTTACCCTTGATATGGCCACGGATAGTTAGGCCACCGGAGCTTTCACCACCGATCAGCGAATCATCGACTTCCATTTGGGCGCTGATATGCTTAAAGCCAACTGGCACTTCAAAGCACTTCTCGCCATACCCTTCGGCAATTTTGTCGAGTAGGTGGGTGGTGGCAATGTTGCGAACAACCGAGCCTTTCCAGCCTTTGTATTCAAGTAGGTAGTAGTAAAGCAACATGAGGACTTCATTGGGGTGAATGAAGTTACCTTTTTCATCGATGATCCCCAGGCGGTCCGCATCGCCATCGGTACCGATACCAATATCGTAGCCTTCATGGGCAACGAGGTGCTTCAGGCGGTACAGGGTAGCAGCACTCGGTGATGGCATCAGGCCACCAAACGAGGGGTTTTGGCCATCATTGATGACGTCAACATCACAGCGCCCTGAGATGAGTACGGTTTGCAAAGCGTTCTTTGCAACCCCAAACATCGGGTCGATCAATACGCGGAGGTTGGCACGCTTGATTGCTTCAATGTCGATAAAATCGATGATTGAGTCAACAAACTCATTCATTGGGTTGATGGCTACCACCAGTTTGTCTTTTAAAGCATCTTCAAAGTCGACTGATTTGATGTCGCCAGCGCTGAGAACACTGACTTGTGCTTCAATCTTTTGGGTGATGACTTCGTCGGCATCGCGGCCGCCTTCGATGAAGACTTTGATACCGTTGTAATCTGCCGGGTTATGCGAGGCGGTAATACATGCCGAATATGTTGCGCCGATCTCTTTTGACTTGAACATCACAATCGGGGTCGGGACGTATTTATCAATAAAGCTTACGGCAATGCCGTTGCCTGTTAACACTTCAGCAAACCAGGTTGCCGCTTTGTCGGACAAGAATCGGCGGTCATAGCCGATCACAAACCCGTTGTCGGTGACACCTTCTTTAATCATGATATTGGCAATGGCTTGAGCCACTATCCGGACATTGTCCTTGGTAAACTCTTCCCCAATAAGGGCGCGCCAGCCACCGGTTCCAAATTGAATCATTGTGGAACTCCTATTTCTCTCTCATTACAGCAAAACTGGGAGCGCAAAGGGCGCTCCCGAAAAAATTAGCCCATTACAACCGTGACAAGGTTGGTTGTTCCTTCCGCTTGAGGTGGGATAACATCACCAGCGACCACTTCACCGTTAAGGGTGATAGATTTCACGCCCTTGCTGATGTTGTTAGGGTTTTCTACCTTGATCTGGTAGGTTGCCCCACGCCATTGGCGAGTAACTTCAAAGCCTGGCCAGCTGGTTGGAATACAAGGGTCGATACTTAGGCCAGAGAAGCCAGTTTGCACACCCAGAATGAAGTTAGTGACCGCAAAGTAAGCCCAGCCAGACGTACCGGTTAACCATGGGTGGTTAGCACGGCCGTGGTCTTGGTGGTCTCGTCCCATAATGAACTGAACGTACGAGTAAGGTTCTGCAATACGTTTTTCAATGATGTCATTTTGGTTGTAAGGGTTAAGCGCATCGTAGAACTTCATTGCTTGATCACCGCGGCCAAGCTTGGCTTCCGCGACCCAAGCCCATGGGTTCGGGTGCGAGAAAATGGCGCCGTTTTCTTTAACGCCCTGGTATACACGGGTAACAAAGCCGATATCGTCATTTGGCGTTGCAAAAGACGGTGCATTCAGGTGAAGGCCGTATTCGGAAAATAGGTTCTCATCGACCGCATCCATCGCTTTCTCGCCACGATCTTGAGAGGCTAGGCCTGATAGCACTGCCAGTGTGTTTGACTCTAGGTGAATTCGGCCTTCAGTTTGCTGCGCGGTACCGATCTTGTCGCCGTCTTTGGTTAGACCGCGGATATACCAACCGCCCTCATCGTCCCATAGGTGGGTTTCACAAGCTTCGCGAACGTTAGCTGCCATTTCGGTGTATTTAGCAACATCATCGGCTTTATCAAGGTATTTTGCCAATTCGATGAATTCTTGCAGTGCCCAGAAATGGAGGAAGGACACCATTGCCGACTCACCGCCACCCAGGTTCAGGCAGTCATTCCAGTCGGCGCGTAGGCCTTTACAAATACCCGTTTGACCCACGTATTCGGCTGAGAAGTCCAGCGCGGCTTTCATGTGATCGTAAACTGTTGCATCGCCACCATCAGCATACGGGATGACTTCTTCGAAGAAGCTTTCCTCGCCCGTTTCCATTACGTATTTACAAATGGTTGGCACAAGCCATAGGTGGTCGTCCGAACAGGTGTCCTTGATACCGTGGATCTTGTCCTCATCTGATGGGGTTGGAACCACTGTTGGTGATTTCGACGGCTCAACGTCTGCTTTCTCCGGGTCGAACCAATCTGGATCGAACAGGTGCAAGCCGTAGCCCGCTTTAACCTGGCCGCGTAGCAAGTCAACAAGGCGCTTGCGGGTCATTGCAGCATTGGCATGAGGGACTGAAATCGCGTCCTGCGCAGTATCGCGGTAGCCAAGACCAGTACGACCGCCAACCTCAATGAAGGAAGCAAAGCGAGACCACACCACACACGTTTCCGCTTGGTATAGCGTCCACGCATTGATCATGGTATCCAAGCCTTCATTGGGTGACTTAACTTGGAATTTGGCGCAACGCTCATCCCAGTGGGCTTTGATGCCTGCGAAAGCAGCGTCGACTTCTTCCAGGTTTTGATATTTTGCTCTTAGGCGCTCGCCATTGCCCTTGCCGATACCAAGGATGTATGCAAAGCGAACTTCTTCACCAGGTTGGATGGTGAACTGCTTGTGGAGCGAGCCACAGTGGTTGTAACAAGTTTGGGCTGTGTTTGAGCACTGGCCTTTTTCAACGGCAATTGGGTTTGCTTCGTCGCGGTATAGACCCAAGAAGCTATCGCGTTGACCGTCGTAGCTATCTGGCGAGAAGGTTGAAGCCAGGTAGTAGAAACCTTCGAAATCATCGGTGTTGTAGTACAGGTCGTATTCGATCACGCCGTCTTTGTACTCGGTACCGGCAGAGTACAACGACATCTGGTGGTTTTGGTTGTCCGACTGGATGTGGCTGAATGAGAACTCAACGAAAGAGAAGGCACTGATGGTGCGTGGCTTATCGCCCGTATTCTTGATCACCACGTCCCAGATTTCCGCATCCTCACCTTTCGGTACGAAGAGGGTCTTGGTGGCGGTGATATCGCTGTATTCACATTTGAACTTAGAGTAAGACAGGCCGTGGCGCACTTCGTAGCTCGCCTCTTCCAGGCTCTTTGCAACCGGCTGCCAAGAGATAGACCAGTAGTCGCCGGTGGCGTCATCGCGCAAGTAAACGTAGTGCCCAGGGCGGTCAAACGTCGCGTTTGGGCGGAACTTGGTTACGCGGTTGTATTCTGGCGAGTTGTAGAATGAGTAGCCGCCCGCATTGTGTGAAATAACGGTACAGAATTTTTCTGTACCCAAGTAGTTGGTCCATGGCGCAGGCACATCGGGACGAGTGATTACATACTCTCTGTTGTCGTTGTCGAAGTAACCGTATTTCATTGTGTTCTATCCTTTAAAATATGTACGTGTTCCTGCGCGTTATTCGCAGTGGCGGTAGTTAATTCCCGCCTTGTCTAAGTAAGCTAACTGGCCGTTAAGGCGTGCCTTGAAGTCTTGCCAGTTGCGTTTATTCGGTGCTGTCCAGCTTATTTCGGCAACGGCCAGCAAGCGTGGGTAGAGCATGTATTCAAAGCGGCTTTGGCTATTGACGAGTTCACACCAAAGCGCGCACTGGATCCCTTTCACATGTTGATGGGCAGGATCGCTACTCGGGAGCTCAGCTAGAGGCTGGTAGGTATACACATCATCCAGCGGCAGTTTCCGGGCCCAATCGACGCCTGGTTCTTCGGCTGAGAAGCCCTGTGCCATATCGAGGTAGGTATATTGAGCCGGGGTCATAATGACGTCGTAGCCTGCCTTTGCGCATTCCAGACCGGCCTTTTCGCTCTGCCACGAAAAGATCATGGAGTTCTTGCTTACCTTGTCGCCATGGGTCGCTTCTTCCCAGCCCATCATGCGGCGACCCTTGGCCTGCAAGTGCTGTTCGGCGAATCGCAGGATATGCCCTTGAAGCTCTTTGGGATCTTGGTAGCCATGCTCTTCCATCAAGGCCTGGCAGCCCGGACTGTCAGTCCAAACGCCCTCGGGTACTTCATCGCCACCGACATGGATGTAGGGGCTTGGAAATAATTCGCATACTTCATCCAATACATTGGCGATGAAGGTGTAGGTGCCCTTGATTGCCGGAGACAAGATGTTGTCAGGGTAGTTTTGGATACTGCGGTAGCGCGACTGATCTTCAGGATCAACGAGCAAATCCGGTAGCGAGCGGATGGCTGCTCGGCAATGGCCCGGCATGTCGATTTCCGGGATCACCATAATGCCGCGATCTTGGGCGTAGCTGATGAAATCACGGATTTCCTGCTTGCTATAAAAACCACCGTAGCGCTGACTGATGGTCGAGAACTGGGGGACGATGGCTTCGTTTGGGCCACGCCAAGCACCAATGCGTGTTAGCTCGGGGTAGGCATCGATTTCAATGCGCCACCCCTCGTCATCGGTAAGGTGCCAATGGAAGGTGTTGAATTTGTAGCGTGCCAAGTGATCGATCAGGAACTTTAGTCGCTCGATTGGGTGGAAGTGGCGTGCACAGTCCAGCATCATGCCACGGTAGTGGTAATGCGGCGCGTCATGTACCTCAACCATCGGGATCTGGTAAGCCGCCTGGACCTGATGGCTTGGCTTGGTTGGGATTAATTGGAGCAGGGTTGACGTCGCATGGGTGAAACCTGCGGCCGATCCTGCCTGTAGCCAGATATTCTCGGCTTCAACAATCAGCTTATATTCGCCTTCAGCCAACTGGTCATTGAACTGATAAGCAATGTTCCCCGCTTGCTTGATAGGCATGTCTTCATGAAGCAGGCTCGAAAGCTCTGTTTGCAACCAACGGCAACTTCCCATAGCAGCGTCGCAGGGCTCTGCGATAGCTGAGTGGCGGTTGAGGGCGTATACACCTTCAAGTTGCTGCAAAGCATCAGGTGCCGGAATGAGGTTGATCGCTTTTGCCGGTGGCAATTGAGTGGTAAAGCGTTCCTGAGGCGGCTGCTGAAGGTCGATCGTGGTGACCTCGACGGGGATCGGGGTGATGTAGCTACCCGTTGCCTCGGTCGAAAGAAATGCATCCGGGATCCCGTCATCAAATAAGGTGAACGGGGCCGTTCCGCAGACAAATTCAGTATAGAAGTGGCTGTTGGGTGCCAGTGGTTGGTTGCTACCTGGCTGTAAAATGCAATAGCTGCCAAGTTGCTCCAGTTTACCGTGAGCCAAGGAATCGGGCTGGATCCAACGGCCAATCGTAAAATGTAGCGACCAATTGTCTAAAGCTTGGTCGGTCAGGTTGTGCAACGTCAGTGAAAAGCGTGACTGCTGAGCTTGTTGTTCAATGACGGCAAGATCTAGGCGGTAGCTCATGGTTAGCCTCGCTGCGGGTAAAGGTTGTGGTTGCCCTGAGCCATGGCAAGCGCTCCGTCCATGGCATCTCCTTGGGGGGTGGCGACGCGTTTTTGCATTGGCGGGATCAGCCAAGGGATGATGCGCTCGGCAATGCTGCCCATCAGGCAAATTTCTTTGGCGCCAAGGTTGATCAGCGCCTGCATCCACATTTCAACATCGGTTGCCGTTTGGTTTAGCAGCTCGATAGAGAGGGCGTCGCCATGGTTGGCATGCGCAAAGATCGCTGGTGAAAACTGGCCGTAGTCGCACGGGCGCGCTGTTTTCGACCAGCGAACAATGGCATCAATATCCTGGTTGAAGTGCTCGAGCACATGCTCTGCTAGCGGGGTCATTTTGACGATGCCGTCGGCAGCAAGTAATACTTGCTGGATGAGTCTAAGGCCCATTATTGCCCCGCCACCTTGGTCTGAAATAGGGAACTCGCGCCCACCGACAACATGTTGTTTGCCGCTATCGAGGAAGATCCCACATGAGCCAGTCCCAGCGATAAGAATGGCCCCATCATTACCGCCCCATGCGCCAAGGCAGGCACCATAGGCGTCAGTATTGAGGGTGATAGAGGCATATGGGTGGGGTTGGGCCATAAAATCATGCCAAGCATCTTGTTGCTCTGCGCCTGCAAGGGCGAGGCCAACGGCCATGTGGGCAAAATCTTGCCCGCCAAGGCCTGCTAATTCTGCGGCGGTTGCAATGGCATCTTGGATAGACTGCATTGCCACCGTTGCACCTAGCAAGATATTGGCGCTGCCTGTTTTGGCCTCGCCAAGTACGTCACCAGCAAGGTTGGTAATGCGCGCGCGGCATGAAGTACCGCCACCATCAACACCAACATAATATAAAACGGAGTTAGCCATGTTTGCGCTCCTTATACTGCAAGGCAACAGCAAGTAAGTACCAGCCCGCGTGGGGGATCCATTGCTCGCCCCAACGCCAGTTTTGCAGCATGTCTTGTGCTTGCGGCTCTGGGTTGAAGGCGATGTCGTGTTCGTTGTCAAAGCCAGCGGTGATGCCGTTACATACGCCGCCCTTGGCATTTTGGAAGCCAAGCTCCGGAAGGTAATCGGGGTTATTGAAACCGTGGCCGTCAAGCATTGACATATCAAAGGGGTTTAGGCCAACCAGCCAGTCAGTGGCTCGCTGGGCGTAAGCCTTTAACTCAGGCTTAAGGTCACCGGCCGCCGGGCACTGCTGAGCCATATAGGCCATGGCCGCGAGTGAAGCGAGGCGGGCATTCTCGCCCTGCCACCAGTAGCCCGTTTCGTTGTCGTGGGGAATAAAGAAGGCGCTGTGCTTATTGCCGTTGACTGGCTTGACGTACTGCCGAGGGTAACCAAATGGGTTATTTACCTCGTGGGTGATAGCGAGCTCAAAGCCCAAGGCGCGATGGACGATATCGCCAATGCGTTGCTGGTTAGCGGTGTCGGTTTCGACCTTGAGGTAACACATCAAGCTAATGGCTGGCAGCCCTGCTTCGGCACCGTGGTAGTAAGGGCGACTGCCGTCCTGGTTGGCAGACCAGTAATGCTGGCGGGTTTCGTCGCTTACTTGGCGTGCCGACAAGCGGATTGCCCAGTGTCTTGATTGGTCAAGATAGACGTTATCTGACGTGGCGCGATAGAGCTCGACAGCGGCCAACAAGGCGCAGTATTCATCAATAATGTTTTCACAGCCGTCATTAAGGTACTGCTTGTTCATTTCAGCAAGGTGCCAATAGCCATCTGCTGCGGCAGCCAAGTAGGCTTTGGCTTTCGAGGCATTTTCAAAGCCAAGTGCTTTGACCGAAGTGTCAGTAAGCAACCGGGATGCACTGGCCAATGCGGCAATGGCTACACCGGCCCCTTGGCGAAAGGCGGCTTGGTAGTCGGTTGACTTGATGCCATCTTGGGTGCCGTAGCTGCAAATCTCACGTTGCTCGGTGGTTTTACTCCATTTATCAAAAACCGTGGTATAAAAATAACCGTCGGTTGATTTCATCCGTAGCAGAAAGTCAGCCCCGTGCAGTGCTTCTTCGATTAACCTAACCTGAGTGAACTTGGCAAAGCCCGCTTCAGGTTCAAGGGTTTCGAAGGCATGTAGCATATTCCACACGATCATCGGTGTCTGCTGCGGGTTAAGGTAGTTACTGTATGATAAGTGGCTAAAATACTTGCTGACGTCACCGGATGCGTCGTACCAACCGCCCCGGGCATCAACCGTAATGTCAGTTCCCAGTAGAGGCACTTGTTGGTCGGCTTGCTCGAAGATGCCGCCACAACGTTGCGATTTGAAGTAATGGATAACATCGCTGAACGTGCGATGCATTAACAGCCCCTCGGCAATCATAAATGGCTTCGACTGGGTTTCACCTACACGTACAAAGTACTCACCGCAGGTGGTTAATGCGGTGAAGTCCCCGGCGTAGGTGTAACCAGTATGCCACTGGTCTACCGGACCACAGGCCTTGAGAGGCAGCTGTAACACGGGCTCGCCAGAACGGCAGCAGACAACGTCAGCTTCAAGTTGCTGTTGTTGTGCCGGCGCTTGCAAGATAACTTGCTTAGCACCGTTGCGTTCGTAGCCCAAATGGTTCGTTAACAGCTGCATTGATCCTCCAATTAGTTTTCGTACAGGTAGCAACGGACAAAGTGGTTGTCGGAAAGCTGGGTAATCCCTGGCAACTGTTCGCGACACTTGTCGGTGGCATGCGTACAGCGGCCAGCAAACGGACAGCCTAGGCTTTCAGGGGTCCATAGCGGGATCTCGCCTTTGTTGCCTTTGAGCTTTTCGTGAATAGACTTGCTTGGATCCGGTACCGCTGAAACCAGCAGCTGGGTGTATGGGTGCTGCGGATCGTGGATGATCTCTTCGGTATCGCCCCACTCAACCATGTGGCCGACGTACATAACGGCAAGGTCTTCTGCGATGTAGCGAGCGGTTGCGATATCGTGAGTGATGTAAAGCAGTGCCATTTCACGCTCAAACTTCATCTCTTCCATCAGGTTAAGGACACCCGCGCGGATTGATACGTCCAGCATCGACGTTGGCTCGTCGGCAAGCACAACCTCTGCACCAACAGCGATGTTACGGGCCAAGTTGACGCGCTGGCGCTGGCCGCCAGAAAGCTGGTGGGGGTATTTCGCAGCTGTTTCCTTTGGCGGGATCAGGCCGACCTGATCCAGCAGGCTGTACACCATTTCCTCCAGCTCTTTCTTGTTGCCTTTGCTGACCTTGTTGTGGATCAACAGCGGGCGGGCAATATGGTGGAAGATGGTGTGTGTTGGGTTCAACGAGCCAAACGGGTCCTGCCATACCATCTGCACACCCTGACGGTAGGTCATCAGGTCATGCTTTTTCTCGATAGTGGCAATATCGCGGCCAAAGTATTCGATGTGGCCACTGGTTGGCGCATACATCTTGGCGATCATTTTGGCTGTGGTCGACTTACCCGAGCCAGACTCGCCCACAACGGAGAGGCCACGGCTCTTGTACATTTTGAATGACACGTCGTTAATGGCGCGCATCATGGATTTTTTCAGCGAGTTACTGCTGACAGGAAAGTCTTTGACCAGATTCTTTCCTTCGATAATTGGTTGTCCTAGTGGCTTGCTCATAATGCCTCCTAATTCTTCTCTTTATTAACTGCTCTTGTTGAATAGGTGGCAGTTGCTTAAACGGCCTGGTTCTAGCTGGCGTAGTTGCGTGGCTTGGGTAAAGCACGCGTCATGCGCCTTGCTACAGCGAGCCTGGAAACGGCAGCCTGTAGGCACTTCAAGTAAGTTCAACGGGTTGCCTGGGATCCCTGTTAGACGGGTCTTAGGACCAGTCAACGGTGGGAATGAGCTCCCCAGCCCCTCGGTATAAGGGTGGTATGGGGTTTCTAGGATTTGCTTAGACGGGGCGACTTCAACCAGCTCCCCCGAGTACATGATGCCGATGCGATCCGAGAATTCGACCATCAATGACAAGTCGTGGGTAATGAACAAGATTGAGAAGCCAAACTCTTCTTTAAGGGCATAGATCTTCTGCAGGATCTCGCGTTGAACCACAACATCAAGCGCGGTGGTTGGCTCGTCCATAATGATCATTTTCGGGTTTAGTGCGAGCGCGATAGCAATCACCAAACGCTGGCGCATACCACCAGAGAACTGGTGTGGGTAGTCGCGCAGGCGGTTAGGGTGAATATCGACAATCTCCAACAGGCCTTCTGCTCGGCGAACAGCTTGCTCGCGGCTCAGGTTGGTGTGGCGCATGATCACATCGCAGAACTGCTCTTCCATGGTAAGCACAGGGTTCAAGGCGTTCATCGCACTCTGGAATACCATCGAGATTTCGCTCCAGCGGAACGCGGTCATTTGCGCGTCGCTGTATTTCAGGATGTCGCCATGGCCATCGAAGATCACCTCACCGCCGGTGATGAATGCTGGCGGCTTGTGAAGGCGCATCAGTGAGAAGGCAACCGTGGATTTACCGCAGCCAGATTCGCCCGCAAGACCAAAAATCTCACCTTTACCGATATCGAAGCTGACATTGTTTACCGCGCGGACATCGCCCGCATCGGTAATGTAGTCAACGCATAGGTTGCGAATGGAAATTTGTGGATTGGTCATTATTTCTCTCCCCCTTCAAGGGCAGGCTGAGCTTCAACAGCCGCTTTTTCTTTTTCTTGTTCTTGGTTTTTCTTAGCCATGTTCTGCCAGCGGCGCATGCCCTTATGCGAGCGGAGCTGCGGGTTGGCAATTTCATCAACGGCAAAGTTAAGTAGCGCAAGGCCGATAGCGATAAAGATCAGTGCAAGACACGGTGCGAATAGCTCCCACCAAGCGCCAACCAACATTGACGAAGAGGTACGAACGTTGTTTAGCATCACGCCCCAACTGATGGTGTTAGGATCGCCCAAGCCTAGGAATGACAGGGTTGCCTCGGTCATGATTGCTAGCATTACCGAGCCGATGAAGCTTGCACCGACAATAGAAACCAAGTTAGGTAGAATCTCGACGAAGATAATGCGCCATGAAGACTCGCCCAGTACCTCAGCGGCTTTGACAAACTCTTTTTCACGCAGGGATAGGGTTTGGGCCCGGACGACACGGGCACCCCATGCCCAGGAGGTCATCCCTATTACGATGGCAATGGTGAGCGGGCCTGCCTGACCGATAAAGGCGGCGATGACAAATAGCAACGGGAACTGGGGGATAACCAGCATGATGTTCATTGCTGCCGTTAGCACATCATCAACGCGGCCGCCGAAGTAACCGGCTGATACACCGATGATGGTAGCCAAGAAGCACACTACGATGCCGGCCCCGAAGCCAACAGCCAGCGAGGTACGCGTGCCGTATACAACCTGTGACCAGATGTCGCGACCCATACGGGAGGTACCCATGACATGGTCAGCTTTTTTCGACATTAGCAGGGTACGGCGGTTATCCGCTAAGTTTTCTGCTACCCAACCGTCCGGGTTGCTTTGTGCCGCTTTTACGACAAACGCAGGGTACTCATGAGGGTTGCCTGTTTTGCGGTCCGGTGCGTGCTTGGTGATCAGTGGAGCAAACACGGCGCCCAGGATAAAGATGGTGATAATGGCGAGGCCCAGCATCGCTTTGCCATTATTCGACAATAGTTTAAATAAGGCTTTCATGATTATTTTCCTCCCTTGCGTAGGCGAGGGTCCAGAGCAACGATTAGTAGGTCGGCTAGGAAGTTAAAGAACAGCATGAATAGGGTCATGATTAGCAGCTGACCTTGCAGTACCTGATAGTCACGAGCGTTGATTGCGTTCAGTAGTACGGTACCTAGGCCCGGGTAGTTGAAGATGATTTCGATGATAAGCTGACCACCGATTGCCATACCCAACGCCATCGAAAGTGCGGTGACACTTGGTAGCATGGCGTTGCGGGCTGCATAGTTGAAGACAACTCGGTTTTCGCTCAAGCCCTTACCTTTCGCCATGGTGATGTAGTCTTCGTTCAGCAGGTTGATCATGTTGTTACGCATGCTGATAAGGAAGCCACCAATCTGGATAATGGTTGCACAGATAAGAGGCAGTACAGCGTGGTAGGCGACATCCTTGTAGAACGCCCAGCTGGTCCAGTCGGCAACTTGCCCTGCCGTATAGGCATAACCACTCGGGAACCACTTGAGGCTGATAGCAAAGGTATATAGCGCAATCATCGCGGTAACCACAGCAGGTACGGCCTGTACCACCAGCATGGCTGGGGAAATAAAGGCATCGTATTTACTGCCGCGTTTCCAAGCTGCGAAAATACCAAGGATAGAACCGATACAGAACGATAGGATAACCGCTGTACCAGCCAGAAATAGTGACCAGCCTACCGCGTTGCCCAACATGGCGTTAACTGTTTGCGGGTAAGTCTGGATTGAGATACCCAGGTTCCAGCTAAAGATACTCTTTAGGTAGGTAAAGTATTGCTCGTATAGCGGGCCATCTACAAAGCCAAGCAGCTTTGTCATTGCAGCAATACGCTCTGGGGTTACCTGAATTGTTGCGTTAGCAAACATCATGGTAACTGGGTCACCAGGCATTGCTCGCGGTATTATAAAGTTGATCGTAGCGGCCACGAGGAACGCTATGAAATAAAACGATAAACGTCGTAGAAAAAATCCCATAACTCACACCTTTCCATACCAGCAACACTCCCGAAGCTGGATTCCGGACGAAAAACCCCCTGACGACTGGCGCCATACACTACAGAAGGAGGGGGGAATACGCGGTGCGCAAGGCGCGCACCGCAAGTTAAGTAGAAATTAAGCTTTTGGTTTTAGGTCAAGTACTTGAAGTAGACGCTCCTGAACACCAGCCCAAACCATTGGACGGCCCTTAGGATTGTTTTCGTTCCACCAACCGTCGAAGCGAGTGGTGTTGTACTGGAAGTTGAATGCGCCAGACATGACAGGAACAGTGATTTGGTTTTCAGCAATCACTTTCTGGATGCTCTGTGCAATTTCTAGCTGCTCTTCACGATCAGCCGTCTTGTAGAAGCTGTTTAGTAGCTTATCTAGCTCAGCATTCTTGTAGTGGTGCATTGCAAAGCGAGGCTTACCTTCACCTTCCTGAAGCGCTGAGTTAAAGCCGTCGTTCCAGTAAGTGTGTGGATCTGCACCGTGGAAGAAGTTGGTGTATGCAACGTCATATGTCGCGTCCTGCATTGCCTTGTTGTAGATAGCAAAATCAGGTGTACGTGCTTTAGCGTTGATACCCGCCTCTTGAAGCTGCTCTACTGCTAGCTGAACAGTGTTGTTGAAGTCAGTCCAACCGTTTGGTGAGATAATTTCAAATGAAATTTCTTTACCTGTTGGTGTTTCAACGAAACCGTCACCATCGGTGTCTTTAAAGCCGGCTTTCTTCAACTGAGCCTTCGCGCCTTCAACATTGTACGTATTGAAGCCTTTGTACTTGTTGTAGACAGCGTCGTCAGACCAAGCTTTAAATGCACCGCCTAGGCCAGATGCGTAGTTGTTTGGTGTACCGTTGCCGTAGAAAGCGATGTCAATGATAGTTTGACGATCAAGTGCCATTGAGAATGCACGGCGGAAGTCAACGTTGTTGATGGCTTCTTTGTTGCCCGCTTTTGGCGACTTGTAGTTCAGAAGGAAAGACTGTGTACCTGCTTCAGGGTACCAGTACTTGTGGTTCGGGTTAGCCGCAGCATAAGTACTGTCGATGTCTGGAATGAACGAAGATGTCCAGTCTAGCTCAGAGTTGATAACTTTAGCCAGTAGCTGATCGTTACCTGCGATCTGTGGTAGGCGAAGACAGTCAACATCTAGGTTGTCTTTATCCCAGTAGTTAGGGTTCTGACACTGGATGTAAAGCTGAGGGGTAAAGGTGTCGATATCCGTGAACGGACCTGAACCAACTGGGTTTTCGTTCGCGAACGACTCAGGTGATTTTACTTTACTCCATACGTGCTTAGGTACGATTGGCACTTTAGTGATTTCGAATGGAGCATTAGACGTTGCTTCATTCAGGTCAAAGATAACCTTGTTGCCGTCTGCCTTAACAGACTTAACCCACTTGTTTACACCAGTACGGTCAAGCTCAGGTTTGCTCTGAAGCAATTCGATGGTGTATGCAACGTCAGCGGCTGTTAGCGCTTTGCCATCAGACCATTTCACGCCGTCACGCATTTCAAACGTCACCTGCATTAGGTCGTCAGACATGTAGTAGTCTTTGGCCAGACGCATTACCGGCTCGTTACCTTTCATTTGGTTAAAGATAACCAAAGGCTCGTAAATGAACTCGGTAGTTGTGTGCAAGCTTGTATCTAGGAATGGGTTAAAGTTGCGCACCATTGTAGGGTAGAACTGAGGCACAATAGTTAGCTCACTGCGTTCTGCTGCTGAAACAACAGGCGCGGTTAGTGCTGAAGCTGCTGCGGCAACAACTGCCATTGCTAACTGGGTTTTCTTTATATTGGCAAGCATAGCTGTTCCTTACTCTTTGCTTTTGTTTCACTTATTAAAAAAGTTCTCGCTAGTGCGAGGGAGTTTGGAACCTACTTCGTTTAGGTTGAGTAAAGCGACCCTAACGAATGGCCTTGTAGGCTCTCAATGACTTAAGGAAACTCCGGATTAACAATTCGGTCAATCTGACAGTCCGTTAAAAACGTTAAAAAGCGTTTTTTCCACGTAAAAACCGTTAATTAATGACTGTGATCTACCTCTCTACTCCCTTGTCCTTGTGAGTAGCGTCACTGTTTTAAGTTGTTGTTACATTGTCTATGTTAGTGCTCACTATCAATTGGTTTGTTGTTTTATATTGGCTTTGATGGTGCTGGTTTTAGAGTGTGATGTAATGCGGCGCAGCCGTTAAGTTATTTCCCTGCGGAAATTTTTAGTGGCGGATTTGTTGTGATAATCGTCTCATAAACTGAATAATTTTCCGTTGAAGGCGTGGTTAAGGGCGTTTAAAGCCAGTTGTGTTGTTATTTTATACAGCCAATGCACGTGGTTTTTTCGGCTTTATAGCGCGTTTTGGGATGATAATTTGAGGCGAAAAAAAGCCCACCAAATCGGTGGGCTTTGCTGTTTTTGCGCTTTTATTGGTTGATGAGGTGTTGGAGCTGCTCGCGCATTTGCCTGAGTTGCTCACGCTCAGATATCGGGGTTTGGCAACGGTCTAGGACAAAGTCGATGGTGCTCAGTACCGTACGCCAGCGTGGTGTTTTGGGGAGCGTTTCAAGGTGTAGATACTTATCCAAGGTACGCGTTTGCAGGGTGCTTCGGTCGAGGTAAACTCGCCATAGCCCACTTTCTTCCGCCAGGTCAAACTTGGTTTTTTGCGATGAAAGCTCCCAGAACTTGAGGGTGGTTTTCATGATGTCAACCAGCATCTCTCGCAGTGCATCGTGCTTGTTCCTGCCCTTGTCATCGAGCTTATCAGCAAGGTGGTTGAACTCGTCGCCAAGCGTTCTTAGCTTGTCGAGGTTGCCCTTATCGCCATCGAAGGCAAACCCTGACAAGACATCGACGGCATTTTCCAAGATGTGGATACGGTGCTCATCGGTAGGGCCGTGGTTATCGAAAATGAACATTCTCAACAGCCCGGATTCCTCGGGTAGGTTGATGATGTCTGCATCGAGCGGGGTTAACTGATCGCCGATGCGGAAGGTTAGGCTGCCATGGAAATGATGGCTGTTGCTAATATCTTCCGGCAAGTGTGTCGCGAGCAAGTCTTCGATATTGTGGCGCTCGATATGCTCTGGGGCACGGTTGAATAGTTTACCTGCAGCGCCATTGGCATAACGGATACGCCCGCCGCTCTGGACGCACAAAATGGCCTCGTTGGTCGACTCAAGTAAGCCTAGCAGGCGGCTTTGGGTTTCCAGCAATCCGGCCTCAACTTGTTCGCGGCGGCTGATCTCAAGTGCCAGGCGCTGGTTTTCATTGCGCTGCTTCTCGGTTTGGCTGGCACGAAGGTGGGCGCTAATTCTGGCGTTTAGCTCTTCTTTATTGAATGGCTTGGTGAGGTAGTCATTGGCACCGGCTTCAAAGCCCCGTACCCGATCTTGGACCTGGCCCAACGCCGATAGCATGATGATTGGCAGATCGAGCAAGCTATAATCTTGGCGCAGCTTTTCACACACCTCATAACCCGACATTTCCGGCATCATGATATCAAGCAACATCAATGCCGGTGGTTGTTGTTCGATGATCTTCAGGGCCTGAATACCGCTTTCGGCGGTAATGACCCTGTAGCCTTCCAAGCGCAAGAAGTTATTGAGCACTTGCAGGTTGACCGGCTCGTCGTCGACCACCAATAGCAGTTCGCCATCCGGGTTTTCCGGGATATCCTCCGGCTCGCAAACCGCGGTTTCCGATAGCGGCACCTGGAAGTGCATATTGCGGTTTAGGTGCTGGCTATCGGCAATATCGCTATCGGAAGCGAGGTTCATGGTGAAGCTGAACGTCGTGCCTATCATTGGCTGGCTGCTTACGTATAGGCGCCCCCCCATCAGCTCGATGAGTTGGCGGCTAATAGAAAGCCCGAGTCCAGCCCCCTGGCGGTAGTGAGAGGTGCCGGTATTGGCTTGTGTGAGCGGCTCAAAGATGTGCTCAAGTTGCTCGGTCGGGATCCCTTGGCCGGTATCGACCACCTGGATGCGCAATTGGCTCTCCAGAATCGTGGCAGAAAGGATGATCTTGCCTTCGGAGGTGTATTTAATCGCATTTCCGACCAGGTTATAGAGCACCTGCTCCAAGCGTTGCTCATCACCGAGTACCAGTGGCAAATCGGTTGGGATCTGGTTGATGATCCGAACCGGTTTGCTGCCAAGCAAGTGGCTTGAGAGCTCCAGAACCAAGCGCGCCGCGGAAGCAACGTCGACAGCCTGCTTCTGGATATCCATATTGCCATAGCGCATCTTGTGGTAATCGAGCAGATCATCGACCAGGTTGGTGAGGCGCTGGCCACTGCTGATCATGATTTCCAACTGGCGACGCTGGGATTGTTGGATCGGGCCGTTGGCACCGGCTAGCAGCGACTCGGCAATACCCACCATGCCATGTAGCGGGGTGCGAAGCTCATGCGAGGTGGTGGCAAGAAACTCATCCTTTAGTTTATCGGCGGTTTGCAAATCTTTGTTTTGCTGTTGGATCACCTGCAGGTTTTGCTCCAGCTCGGCATTTTGATCGCGGATCAAGCTCATTTTGTCGCGGATAGAAGATTGCATCCGGGCAAAGCTGACGGCTAACCGGCCTATTTCATCACTGCGCTCAGTACTTTCGATCTTCTGCTCCAAGTCACCGGCTGAGGCGCGTTCCGCAGCCCAGGTAAGGCGAAGTAGCGGAGCGGTAATAGAGTTCGAAAGCCAATGGGAAGCGATGATCACCAATACAATGGCGGTGATCATGGCTATCAAGAAGATTTTCTCTAACTGGCGAATGCGGGCAAAGGCTTCTTCCTCAGGCAGTTCCACGACCAGCGCCCAAGGGGTGCCCATGATATTCATTGGTGCGAAGGCGCTGAGCACAGGAATACCGTTAAAGTTGGCAAAACTACCAACGCCACTGTTACCTTCCAACGCGCGGTTGATACTGTCACTGGTTAATGTTTCGGGCGCATCGGCACTGGTTGGTAGGCGGGAATGATGATCTTGGCCAACCAGGAGGGTTTGCACGTAATGGCTGCTATTGCTGGTATCGGAAAGAAACTCGCGTATCGATTGGTTGCTTAGCTTGAAAAAGACATAACTATGGAGGTAGCCCTGTTGGATGATCGGCGCGGCAAACCAAGCCGATAACTGGTCATAGCCTTGCTCTGGACCAAAGTCGGTAAAGACCACCGGCACTTGCTCCGGCTCGGCCATAGATTGCTTGGTTTTGGTTTGGATTGATTCAAAGGTCTGGGCAAGGGCGGCATAGGCTTCTGGCGCTTCTTTTAAATCGACGCTAAAACTATCCGGACTCTTGGCGGAATAAACCACATTGCCCTTTAAATCGACCAGCAGGATGTCATCAAAACTAGAGCGCTTGAGGTATTCGTCGTAGGCCCAGTTGTAGCGCTTGTACATTAGGCGGTAGCGCTCATGGCCAACGTAGTTACCGGAGTTCTGATCGATGGCTGGCTTGCTGGTTAGGGTCTGGGTGTAGTAGGTACTGCGGCTTGAATTGCTGATTTGGGCATTGATGTCCCCGAGCTGGTGGTAAGCACCCACCAAGCCATAGAAGCGTCCGCCACTGGCATTGGCAAGCTCCGAACGAGCAAAGCTTTGCACCTCGGATTCTCTGGCGGCAAAAAAGCTATTGAGTTGCTTTTGCTTGTTATCCAGCAACGAGGCAAGGTGGTTGGTACTTTGTTCCGCTAGATCAGTAGTATGAGAGTGTAAAAAGAAGAAAGCGGACAGTGTCAGCGGGGTGATACTGAGCACTAAAAAGGCCACCATCAGTGTGTGCTGGAGGCGTTTAAAACGGGTAGTATTCTGCATTCCGGTGCCTGAAATTACCTATGAGTAACGGGTGTAATTAACTGATAAAACAGTAAATAATTATTTTTTCGTGCCTTACCCGTGGATTTAACGAAATTGACGTGTAGGGAAGAGGGTAGAAGCTGCTCAATTCTCCGTTATACGTGGTTTTTTTTTGTAGGCAAGGAAGTGTTTGGGGAAGCGTGTGCCGACACACAAAATTGACGTTTTTTACACCATAAAAGGGTTATGGCGGCGCAAGGAGAGGGGATGTCAGTTGAAAAAGCCGGTGCAGTCACCGGCTTTCAAGCTTATTTTTTCGCGGTATAAATATTGAATTTATTATTCTTTGCCGTGATTTCGCAATTACCCAGACTTTCTTCTATCAATGGCGGGTAACGCAGGAAGCTGTTGGCAACAATGATAAGCTGGCCATTGCCAGTTAGGTAGTTCGGGGCTTGGGCAATGAAATCTTCCGTGGCGGCATAGAAGGTTTTTAGGCCGGCATGGAATGGCGGATTACTGATCAAATAATCGTACGGGCCTGATAGCGCCGCATAGACATCCGTAGCGGTAAAGTTGGCTTCTAACTGGTTCACCCTGAACGTTTCTTTGGCCGACTCGATGGCCAGCGCGCTAATATCGCAAAGCTCAAGGTCAATGCTTGGGTTGTTGGCTTTCATCACCGCGCCAACTACTCCCGCACCGCAACCAAAATCGAGTACCTTGCCCGATAGGGATGGCAGGGTTTCAAGCAGCAGCTCCGACCCCTTGTCAAACTCACCGTGGCTAAATACGCCCGGTAGCGAGCGGATAGTCAGTTCGGTGCCAGCCACTTGTAGCGGGTAGCTACGGTACCAATCATTGATATCAAATGCAGGCGCAGCGTGTTCGCAGCGTCCCCAGTAAAAGCTGCAGCGGCGGGCCGAATCATATTTGGTCAATGTGCCGTAGGCTGAAAACATTTTTTCGGCACTGCGTACCCCGCTGCGGTTCTCGCCCACAATGCACACCTCTGTTTGCGGGCCGTATTTGGCCAGCAGCATCGACAATAGGTAATCGGCTTCCGCTTTGGCTTTCGGCCAGTACAGCAGGATCATGTCGATATCGGCTTGCTCAGTAAAGGCTGCGCCAAAGCAAGCATTTACTTTTGGCTGCTTTGCCATGCTGCGGAAATAGCCGTAGTTCGTCGTAAATACTGTGACTGACTCGGCAGTGTTGGCCAGTTCGGCAGGAAATGAGTCAGACAGTTCTCCGGCAACCAGCACTTTTTGATTTTCAAAAAATTCAAGCTGGCGGGCGACGACTTGGCTTGCAGCAGAGTAAGACATAACGGCCTCAAAATGGGTGTGTGAATATCGGGCGCGAATTGTTCCACAAAATCATGGAGAAGAAAAGCCAGACCAAGCTTTGAGCCTGCTTGGTCTGGTAGAGCGGTTGATTAGCGTAAATCTTGCTGGTCGAGGAATTCCTTGAATTCAACCTCGTACAATTTGAATAGCACCATGGTGACAGCGAAGATGATCGGGCCGTATATCAAGCCTATTAGCCCGAAGACGTGCAAGCCCCCGAGGATCGAGAAGAAGATCACCAAGGTGCTCATGCCACCGCTGCCCTGCATGAGCATCGGGCGCAGGAAGTTATCGATAGAGCCAACGACGACAGCACCCCATGTTGCCAAGAACAATGCCCACTCCCACTTGCCAATCAACAGCAGGTAAATACTGGCCGGCATCCAGATAAGCGCGGTGCCGACAACGGGGATCAAGGAGGCGAAAGCCATCATCGAGCCCCAGAACAAGCCGGGGAACCCGGCCAGCCACATTGCGATACCACCGGCAAAGCCTTGGGCCAGTGCGGTGAGGAAAGAGCCGAGTACGGCAGATTTCGCCACTTCCTCAACTTCATTCAGTACCGCATCTTCTTGGCTGCGTGATAGCGGCAGTACATGGCGCAAGGTGGCGACCATTTTGTCGTGGTCGCGTAGCAAGAAGAACAAAACAAATAGCATCAGCATGAAGTTGATGACAAAGTTGGTGGCATCCCCCAGGAATTTTGCACTGACATTGAGCAGTTGCGCGCCAAACTTGGAGGCTGCGGTTGCCACCTTCTGCACGATAGCCTGGGTGTCGAGCGGCTCGAACGGCGAGTACTTTTCGATAAGCGCAAACAGCTTAACCACATAGGGGTGGGAGAGGACCTCTTGCACCCCGCCGGAGGTTAGCCAGACGTAACTGTCCTTGGAGAATGTGGTGCCTTGGTGGATGATCGAGCTAAATACCACCAGTAGCGGGATCACTATCATGAAGGTCAATATCGTACATGAGATCACCGAGGCGGCATTGGGTGATTTGGGCATCTTCTGCTCAATTTTGCAATGAAGCGGGTAGTAGAGCAGGGAAATAATGAACGCCATCACAATGGAGCCAAGGTACGGCTGGAGCAAGGTATAGCTGGCGTAGATAGCAATAGCAAGGGCGGCAATAAGCAGCCAATGGCGCGATTCGACTCTAAACGGTTTAGGCACAGTGATGTCCTTTCTAGGTAACCCTATCTCTCGCCTATGTTGCGAGGGCTTGATTGGGGTCTATGATGTTGTTTTCTTTTGTTGCTATGATTGCATCCCCCTTGGCAAGAGGCAATCACTTGCTTTGTTAAAATGTAGCTTGATTCAGTAAGGGGTCAGTGGGGAATGCCCGAGTTTGGTGGCATGTCTCAGAAATGGTAAACGGGGAGATGTGTCATGGGATGCTGCGACTGCGGTTGTGACAGCAAGAAAAAGCGCAAGCCTTCACTGGCAATTATCGTGCTGGTATTGCTTGGACTATTGGCGCTGTTTTTCTGGCAGTAAAAGAAAAAATGCCGCTCATAGAGCGGCATTTTGATATCTACTTGAGCACCGGTTACTCGGCCTCTTTTGCCAAGGTTGCAAATGCAAACTCAGCAGCTTCTAGCGTGGCATCAATTTCCTTGTCGCCATGCGCCAACGAAGTAAAGCAAGCCTCGTAGGCTGAAGGTGCTAGGTATACCCCTTTCTCAAGCATCAGGTTGAAGAAGCGCTTGAAGCGTTCGATATTGCACTTCGCCACGTCGTCGTAGCATGTCACGCTATCTTGGTCGGTAAAGAAGAAGCCAAACATCGCGCCAACCTGGTTTGTCATAAGCGGGATGCCGTACTTGTCTGCCAGTTGCTGGAAGCCTTCAGCCAAACGCTGGGTGGTGTGCGCCAGGCGCTGCTCGTTACCTTCTTTGGTCAGTACGCTTAGGCAAGCATGGCCAGCTGCCATTGCAATCGGGTTGCCAGAGAGTGTACCCGCTTGGTAAACCGGGCCGGTTGGAGCCACGTATTCCATGACTTCGCGACGACCACCGAAAGCACCCACTGGCATACCGCCGCCGATGACTTTACCCAGCGTGGTTAGATCCGGCTTGATGTTGTAGTAGCCTTGCGCGCCACCGTGAGAAACACGGAAGCCTGTCATTACTTCATCAAGGATCAGCAGGGCACCAAACTCGTCACAGATTTCGCGCAGACCTTCCAAAAAGCCCGGTACTGGCGGAATGCAGTTCATGTTGCCCGCTACCGGCTCAACGATGATACAAGCGATTTGCTCTGGGTGCTCGGCGAACGCTTCGCGCACAGAGTCCAGGTTGTTGAAGGTGCAAGTTAGGGTGTGCTTGGCAAAATCTGCCGGTACGCCCGGTGAGCTTGGCTGGCCAAGCGTCAATGCGCCTGAGCCTGCTTTAACCAATAGGCAGTCGGCGTGGCCGTGGTAGCAGCCTTCGAACTTGATGATTTTATCGCGGTTGGTGAAGCCACGAGCAAGGCGGATTGCGCTCATGGTCGCTTCGGTACCCGAGCTTACCATGCGCACCATCTCCATGGATGGAACCAGCTTGGACACCAGCTCAGCCATGGTGATTTCCATTTCGGTTGGTGCACCAAAGCTCAGGCCTTGCTGGGCTGCATTGATTACCGCATCACGGATCGCAACATGGTTGTGACCTAGGATCATCGGGCCCCATGAGCCAACGTAGTCGATGTATGCTTTGCCATCGGCATCAAAGATGTAAGCGCCGTCGGCACGCTCGATGAATAGTGGGCTACCGCCAACACCGGCGAAGGCACGAACTGGTGAGTTAACACCACCCGGAATAGTCTGTTGTGCTTTGGCAAATAAGTCTTCTGACTTGCTCATGTTGATGTCCTGTTCTCAAATAAGGTCTGACTTGAACTGTCGGCATTGTACCTAGGGTCTATTTCCCTTTCAAATAAGTCCTTGTGAACTGGGTAACGGAACCACTATCTGCCAACAATAAGCGAATTAAAATGCCATCTGGGCGTGTTCAATGGTGGTCAATACTTGAACGAGATAGTCAGGTATTAGATAATCACGGTAATGACCGAGTGTATTTGAGAGGTTTTTAATGAGCGATGCTAATTTGCCGCTGAATTTTTCTGAAGTTGCAGCGAATAAAGTGAAGACGCTTATCGCCGAAGAAGAAAACCCGGAGCTGAAGCTACGTGTTTACATCACTGGTGGTGGTTGTAGCGGCTTTCAGTACGGCTTTACCTTCGACGAAAAAGTAAATGAAGGTGATACCACAATTGAAAAAAGCGGCGTGACGCTGGTGGTAGACCCAATGAGCCTGCAATACCTGATCGGTGGTACTGTTGATTACACGGAAGGCCTGGAAGGTTCCCGCTTCTTTGTAAACAACCCGAATGCGACAACAACCTGTGGTTGTGGTGCATCGTTCAGCGTATAAATGCGGCGGCATTTGAGTTGAAAAAAGCCGTTCCCGAGGGAACGGCTTTTTTATGCCTGCGGTTTGGCGGTGGCCGCCTAGCTGCGGTTGTTGAGTAGCGGGCTATTGTCGGCAATGAACTGGCTGAACTGGTTCAATTGCGCCATTCGCTCATTCGCATATTGCTTGAAGCGGGCTTTTTCTTTGCCTTTTAGCGACTGTGCTTGCGGCAATTTCACCGTACGCGGGTTCTTGTGTACGCCGTTGACCAAAAATTCGTAGTGAAGGTGGGGGCCGGTAACACGCCCGGTTCCGCCCAGCGTACCAACGGTTTGTCCTTGCTTCACGCGCTGCCCGGTATTCACGCTGCGCTTGGTCATGTGAAGGTACTTGGTGATATAGGTGGAGCTATGGCGGATAAAGACATAGTTACCATTGAATTTGTTGTAGCCGGATTTCATCACCACGCCATCACCGGCAGCCCAAATCGGTGTGCCGACAGGGGCGACATAGTCGGTACCGCGGTGTGGTCGAACCCGGCCGGTAACCGGGTGTAGGCGGCGAGGGTTGAAGTTCGAGCTCACGTAACGGAAGTTGATCGGGGAGCGCAGGAAGGCCTTACGCATCGCACGCCCTTCCTGATCATAATACTTGCCATCTTCGCTGCGGATAGCGGTGAAGGTTTGGCCCAGGTTGGTAAAGGTTGCCGCAATAATGTTGCCGCGGCCAATAGGCTCGCCTTCAATAAGCCGCTCTTCGAATAGCACCGAGAAGTTATCACCGGCCCGGATATCAAGGGCAAAGTCGATGTCCCAGCCAAAGATACCGGCAATTTCCATGATTTGGTTGGCCGTTAGGCCGGCTTTGTCGGCAGCGTTCCAGAAGCTTGAGGTGATCACCGCTTGGGCGAAGTTCAGTTGGGTATCGACTTTTTTGCTGATGATATCGGAGTAGTAGCCATCGGCTGTTTTGGTCACGACCAAGGTGTCGGTCGTGCTTTGCGGTTGGGTCAACTGGATGAGTTCGTTGTCTTCGTCGAAGCCAAACTTGAGCTTGTCTCCCGGACGAAGGTTGGTCAGCGTCTTGGTGCCCTTGTCGGCATTGACCAGGCGGTACAGGGTGCCAGGCGATAAGCCAACGCGGTCAAAAACCACGGCCAGGCTTTCACCCGATTGGACGGTGTGCTCCTTCCAGATCAAAGCCGGCACGGCTGGCTTATCATCTTCCGACATTGGTCTAAGCTGGGTAGTGTCGAGATCAATATCGAGCGGGTAGAGTTTGCCGATTTCGAATTTTCGGTCAGGGTGTCCATTGTTTTCCGAGCTCGGCCAGAGGATCAGCAACACCATAAAAGCACTGATGACAGTAATGAGGGTTTGGTGAAGCTTGGGCAGCTGGCGGAGTTTCGATACTAGCATTTGTGATTTTTTTGCGTATTCGGAAAAAATAAGACAACGGGTAGTCTAACTGGTTTCAAAAAACATCGCTATTCAAGTAAGATGTTCGATTATTACTTTTTTGCCAATTCTGTGGGAGCGAACTAAGAATGGCCAGCATTGAACAAGCATTAGCTGAAATTAAGCGTGGTGTGGATGAGCTGATTCCGGAAGAAGAGCTTATTGCCAAGCTAAAAGAAAACCGTCCGTTACGTATTAAGTTGGGTGCCGATCCAACAGCGCCGGATATTCACCTTGGCCATACTGTCATTCTTAACAAGCTGCGTACTTTCCAGGAACTGGGCCACGACGTGACTTTCCTGATTGGTGACTTCACCGGTATGGTTGGTGATCCAACGGGTAAAAACACCACGCGTCCACCGCTGACCCGTGAAGATGTGCTTGCTAACGCTGAAACCTACAAAGAGCAGGTATTTAAGATCCTTGACCCAGCCAAAACCAAGATCGCGTTCAACTCGTCTTGGCTATCGGACCTAGGTGCCGAAGGCATGATCCGACTAGCGGCGAACCAGACGGTTGCGCGTATGCTTGAGCGTGACGACTTCAAGAAGCGTTACAGCGAAGGTCGTCCGATTGCTATCCATGAATTTATGTACCCGCTACTTCAGGGCTATGACTCTGTCGCAATGGAGACTGACGTTGAGCTGGGCGGTACCGACCAGAAGTTCAATCTGCTGATGGGCCGTGAACTGCAAAAAGCGAATGGTCAGAAGCCGCAGGTTGTGCTGACTATGCCTCTGCTAGTCGGTCTCGACGGCGTTAAGAAGATGTCTAAGTCTGCCAATAACTACATTGGCGTTAACGACGTGCCGGGTGAAATGTTCGGTAAAATCATGTCGATCTCTGATGACTTGATGTGGAACTACTTCGAGTGCCTGTCTTTCCGTCCACTGGAAGAGATCGAGCAGTTCAAGACTGACATCGCCAATGGTAAGAACCCGCGTGATGTGAAGATCCTACTGGCTAAGGAAATCATTGCTCGCTTCCACTCTGAAGCAGACGCTGATGCCGCAGAGCAAGAGTTTATTAACCGCTTCCAGAAGGGTGCAATGCCGGATGAAATGCCGGAATTTGATTTCGAAGCTGGCCTGGCTATCGGTAATATCCTAAAAGAAGCTGGCTTGGTTAACTCGACTTCAGACGCAATGCGTATGATCCGCCAAGGCGCAGCGAAAATCGATGGCAACAAGATTGAAGATACCAAGCTTGTTCCAGCCGCTGGCACTGCGGTTTACCAGGTAGGTAAGCGTAAGTTTGCTCGAATCACGCTAAAGTAATTTTGGCTTGATCTGAAAAAGGCACCCTCGGGTGCCTTTTTTATTGTTCGTTGTTAGCGCGGCTTTGACAGTGCCAGTAAACTAGCTGCGCAGGGCAAACGTTGGCAGCGACAAGTGCCAGCGGATTGCCGCCAAGCGAATGGTCAAGGTAGTGACGATCCCGGCAACGGTGGCAACGGTGGCATCAACATTGGCCATCAATGCGGTTGTATGGACAATACCACCTAAGATACAAGCGGTTGCGTAAACTTCGGTACGCAATACCATTGGGATCTCGCGGGCGAGCACATCGCGGATCACCCCGCCGCCGCAGCCTGTCATGACCCCCATCAGTACCGCAACCATCGGGGTTGCGCCAAAGCGCAGTGCTTTTTCGACACCGATAGCAACGAAGACGGCCAAGCCGATGGCATCGGCGACCGGCAAGAAATACCAAGGCATTTGCTTGGGCTTGCGGATGGCAATCATGCTGATCAAACAGGTAACGAAAATCACCCACAGGTAGTTGGTATCGGTGATCCAAAATACCGGGGTTGCGCCTAATGCCATATCACGGATGGTGCCGCCACCAATCGCCGTTACACTGGCAAGCACAACAACACCGAAGGGATCCATGCGCAGACGGCCAGCGAGTAATACGCCCGATGCGGCAAAGACAGCCGTGCCGAACATATCGAGGATATAGATAAGCATTTGGTTACCTGTTTGGTCATGAGTGAAGAGTCGCTGAGATTGTACGACGAATTATCAGCGGTACAACTCATTACAAGCGCTTTGTGAGGCGACTCACAGTGAATGTTGACACCCTGTTACGGGGTGTTATTTCTTATCTTGTCTAAGTAACCACAGACCTGTTCAACAGCCAGAATGGTCCGCGGCGTAGGGCGATTCAGCCAGTCTGCGGTTAGGGTGAATATATGGCCGTTTTCCACCGCCGGCAACTGCTTTTGCCACTTGCTCCAAATACTCACCTCGGTGTCGGCATGCGGCGTGCCGAAGATAACTTCCGGCTGGCGGACAATCACTTGCTCCGCCGATACCTGCGGGTAGGCGGCACTGCTATCGGCAAAGATATTTTGGCCACCGCACAGGGCGAACACCTGGCTTGGCCAGCTGCCACCGGCAACCGTGATGATCGGTGAGGCGCTTAGCTGGTAAAAATAGCGAACCGGGCGCTGGTCGAGGTTGCTTTTTCGCAAACCGTCCAAGCGTTGGCGAAAGTCATCGGCCACCTGCCGTGCCTGCTGCGGGGAGTCGGCATACCTGCCGAGTGTTTCCACGGTGGTGGCAATATCGTCGAGGGTGGTCGGGTTGGAGTAAAAGACCTCAAACCCAAGCTGCTCCAGGCGGGCCATCTCCCTGGTTGGATTGCCGCCTTGCCAAGCCAAGATCAAATCCGGCTTGAGGGCAACGATGCGCTCTAGCTTGATCCCGCGGTAATTGGCTACGCGCTCAAGTGATTTGGCCTGTTCGGGGTAATCGCTGTAATCGCTGGCGGCGACCAGCTTATCGCCAAGGCCCGCCGCATAGGCGAGCTCGGTGGTATGCGGTGACAGGCTGATGATCCGCTCGGCGGGTTGGGCGGCGACGAGATGAGAAAACAGGCCTAAGGTAAACAGGCACAAAGCAGTGAGGCGCACTTAGCGGACTCCTTGGAAGATAATCAGTAACGAGGTTTGGATTAACACCCAAACAATCAAGCGGGTGCGGGCTAGTTGGTCGATTTGTGCTAAGTGCAAAGCCGCAGGGGCAATCTTGCCGCCGATGCGCGGCCGCTCCATTTTCACCTGATCGTAGATAGCCGGCCCGCCGAGCGACAGCGATAGCTTATGCCCCGTTGCGACCAGCAGCCAGCCAGGGCCGGGTAGGAGCCAATTTTCCCCTTGGCTTGCCAGTCCGCGCAGGGCGGTTTTGGCATTTTGGCCGAGGCTGATAAGAACGGCAAACAACCTGAGCGGGATGATATCCAATACGGCGAGGATTTTTATTGCCGGTTGGCCGAAGGCGCGGTATTGCTGGCGGCTGGGTGACCATTCGCGCGCTAGGCCGACGGCGAGGCGGTACATGATGGCTCCGATCCCGCCGGCCAAGGCATACCAGAACAATACCCCTGCAACCAAGCGACCGTAAGCGAGCAGTTGGGTTTCGGCGCCCGCTTTGCCCAACCCCAACAGGGACAAGCTGTCGGTATGGCGGTTGAGTTTGTCGGCAAGAAGCAGTCTACATTGGGCTTTATTTTCGCGGCTGTAGGCGGCAATAAACCGCTTGCTGAATTTGGCCGTGCCGCGCCAATCGAGTGCAAGCCACAGTAAAACAAGGTGGAAGGCGGTTTCAATCCATACTAACTGGTAGAGGCAAACCAACAATATCAAGACCGTCAGCCACATTAGGCTCCAGGCAAGAAGGCCGGAAAACTGCTGCTGCTTGGTATTGTCGTCGAGTTTGTTGACCTTGCTGGCAATGGCTGTGGCGAGTTGTTGCCAGATATTGATGGGATGGAGTGAGGCCGGGATGGGAAGAAGCCATTGCATAGCCAGCGCCCCCCACAACGCGAGCAGGGAGCTGTTGCTGGTAACAAGTGCAATGGCGTCTGTCATTACTGGTTCAGTAGCTCAACCATTTTGTCGACCATCACTGAAGAGCTCTTCGCTGCCAGTGGTAGGAACTCGTCGAAGCTCATTGGCGATTCTTTGTCGGCAACATCTGAAATCGCGCGAACGACAACAAATGGTACGTTGAACTGGTGACAAGCTTGGGCAATCGCTGCCGCTTCCATTTCAACCGCGATAACCGCAGGGAAGTGCTCGCGAATAAAGGCTTGGCGCTCAGGGGTACAAACGAACTCATCACCGGTACAGATCAGGCCGCGTACTGCATGGGTGTTTTCCATGCTAGCCAGTGCTTGCTCGGCAACATCCATCAGTTTGCTATCAGACAGGAATGCCGCTGGCTGCTGTGCCATTTGGCCGATCTCATAGCCGAATGCGGTCACGTTGGCATCGTGGTAACGCACTTCGGTCGAGATAACCACATCGCCCACGTTCAGGCTGCTGTCGAAACCACCGGCAGAACCCGTGTTAAGGACGACATCCGGCTGGAAGATTTCTAGCAATACCGCAGTACCTACCGCGGCAGACACTTTACCGATACCCGATTGAAGTAGGACAACATCGGCACCATTCAGGGTACCGGTGTAGAATGTACAACCTGCCTTGTTGTGCGTCTCACGGTTAGCCAGTTGATCTTTTAGGATGGCAACTTCTTGTTCCATCGCGCCGATAATGCCGATTTTCATCAATAGGATCTCTTTTACAGTGAAAGACGCTCCCGGAGCGGGAGCGTATCGAATGGTCAGATTGTAACATGAGCAAGGTGATAATTACCAAGCAGGGCGAAGGCTATACCTCAAGATAATCGAGGATCCCCTCCGCGGCCTTGCGCCCTTCGTCAATGGCCGTGACCACTAAGTCGGAGCCCCTAACGGCATCGCCACCCGCAAAAATCTTTTGGTTGCTGGTCTGGAAGGCAAAGTTGGCGTGCTCCGGTGCCTTGACCCGTCCCCACAGGTCGAGTTCGACATCGAATTCGCTAAGCCACGGCATGGCATGGGGTTGGAAGCCAAAAGCCATAATCACCGCATCGGCAGGCAGAACATGTTCGCTGCCCGCAACCGGCTCGGGGCGCCGGCGGCCGGCGGCATCGGGCTCACCGAGTGCTGTTTTGATCATTTTCACCCCGCAAATGTGGCCGGCGCTATCTAGCTCTAGCCCGACAGGTTGCAGGTTGAACATGAATTTGACGCCTTCCTCCTTGGCGTTTTTTACCTCGCGCTTGGAGCCGGGCATATTGGCCTCGTCACGGCGGTAGGCACAGGTTACATGCTTCGCCCCCTGGCGAACCGAAGTGCGGACACAGTCCATCGCGGTATCGCCACCGCCGAGCACCACGACTTGCTTGCCCTTCATGTCGATGAAAGCTTGATCGGTATCGAGCTCCATGACTTGGTAGGTATTGGAGATCAAGAAAGGCAGTGCATCGTAAACGCCCGGCGCATCTTCATTCTCCAATCCGGCGCGCATATTTTTATAGGTGCCCACCCCGAGGAATACCGCATCGTAGTCGGCAATCAGCTCTGCCATGGCAATGTCTTTACCCACCTCGGTATCAAGGCGGAACTCGACACCCATCTCGGTGAAGATCTTGCGACGGTTGATCATGACCTCTTTTTCCAGCTTGAACGACGGGATACCGAACGTCAGCAGGCCGCCAATTTCTGGGTAGCGATCGAACACCACGGGTTTTACGCCGTTGCGCACCAAAATATCGGCACAAGACAGCCCCGCCGGGCCGGCACCAATAATGGCCACTTTCTTATCGGTCCACTCGACATGTGACATGTCGGGCTTCCATCCCATCTTGAACGCCTTATCGGTAATGTATTTTTCGACATTGCCGATAGTGACGGCGCCAAAGTCGCTATTTAGGGTACAAGCCCCTTCGCACAGCCTGTCCTGCGGGCAAACCCGACCACAGACTTCCGGCAGGGTATTGGTTTGGTGGGACAGTTCCACGGCTTCGATGATCCGTCCCTCGTTGGCAAGTTTCAGCCATTGGGGAATGTAGTTATGAACCGGACACTTCCACTCGCAGTATGGGTTGCCGCAATCCAAGCAGCGGTCGGCTTGGGCGCTGGCCTGCTGCTTGGTAAACGGTTCGTAGATCTCGACAAATTCTATCTTACGTACCTTGAGCGGCTTCTTGGGTGGGTCGATCCGCGCAACATCAATAAACTGGTATACGTTCTGGCTCATCGGTTTCCCTCCCTATTGTGCTTGAACGCGTAGCTCGGCAGACGAGCGACTTTGGTGGCCGAGCAGGGTGTTAACATCCGCTGATTTCGGCTTGGCAAGGTAGAAACGCGGGATCCAAGCATCGAATTCAGCCAAGATCTCCTGCGCCCGGTCTGAGCCCGTTTGCTCGAGGTGCTGGTCGATCAGGCCACGCAGGTGCTCCTGGTGGATTTTAAGATCTTCCAGCGGGATTGCCTCAACCAGCTCTTGGTTCACGCGCCCGGCAAAATCGCCGTCTTCATCGAGGATATAGGCAAAGCCGCCGGTCATCCCCGCGCCGAAGTTAACCCCGGTTTTGCCTAGAATGGCGATGATACCGCCAGTCATATACTCGCAAGCGTTATCACCGGCTCCCTCGATCACGGCGACGGTGCCTGAGTTGCGTACCGCAAAGCGCTCGCCAGCCTTGCCGGCTGCGAACAACTTGCCGCCGGTTGCCCCGTATAGGCAGGTATTGCCGATGATGGTGGCGTCGCTGGACTTAAAGGCCGAACCTTGCGGTGGGCGGATGATGATTTCGCCCCCGGTCATCCCCTTGCCGACATAGTCGTTGGCATCGCCTGTCAGGTATAAATTCAGGCCGCCCGCATTCCAAACCCCGAAGGATTGGCCGGCCGTGCCGGTAAGGTGGAGGTTGATTGGGCTCGCCGCCATTCCCTGGTTGCCGTAACGTAACGCAATTTCGCCAGACAAGCGGGCACCGACAGAGCGGTCGGTATTGCGGATCTCGCGGTAGATATCCATGCCGCTGCGCTGGTCAATCGCAGGCAGTGCCTGTTCAAGCAGCTCGGCGCTGAGCTTGGCATCGTCGAAAGGCGTATTCGGCTCGCTGCAATAGAGGGTTTTGCCCGCCAGCGGCGTAGCCGTTGCCAGGATAGGCGATAGGTCGAGCTTGCTCTGCTTGGCGGTGAAGCCCTCGAGCACCTCGAACAAATCTGTTCGGCCAATCAAGTCGGTGAGCTTTTCTACCCCTAGCTGGGCAAGCAGCTCCCGTACTTCTTCCCCGAGGCCAACAAAGTAATTCATGACTTGCTCGGGCAAGCCCTTGAAGAAATCCCGGCGCAGGGTTTCGTCCTGTGTCGCGACCCCAGTCGCACAGTTGTTGAGGTGGCAGATCCGCAAGTATTTGCAGCCCAAAGCCACCATTGGGGCGGTACCGAAGCCGAAGCTTTCGGCGCCGAGGATTGCAGCCTTAACAACATCAAGCCCGGTTTTAAGCCCCCCGTCGACCTGCAAGCGGATCTTGTGGCGAAGGCCGTTGGCAACCAGTGCCTGCTGTGTTTCGGCCAGGCCGAGTTCCCACGGGCTACCGGCATACTTCACCGAGGTGAGCGGGCTGGCACCGGTACCACCGTCGTAACCGGAGATGGTGATCAGATCGGCATAAGCCTTGGCAACGCCGGTGGCGATGGTGCCGACACCCGGCTCGGACACCAATTTGACCGAGACCATCGCCGATGGGTTGACCTGCTTGAGGTCGAAAATCAGCTGGGCGAGATCTTCAATCGAGTAAATATCATGGTGCGGTGGGGGTGAAATCAGGGTTACGCCGGGTACCGCGTAGCGAAGCTTGGCGATTTCGGTGGTGACCTTGTGGCCCGGTAACTGGCCGCCTTCGCCGGGTTTTGCCCCTTGGGCGACCTTGATCTGGATGACATCGGCATTGGCCAGGTAATGTGGGGTCACCCCGAACCGACCGGAAGCAACCTGCTTGATCCGCGAGTTGCGCTCGCTATTGAAGCGGCGGGGATCCTCGCCGCCCTCGCCGGAGTTTGAGAAACCGCCAAGGCGGTTCATGGCAATGGCTAATGCCTCGTGCGCTTCCGGGCTGAGGGCGCCAATCGACATCGCTGCGGAGTCAAAGCGCTTATACAATTCAGTGGCGGCTTCAACCTGCTCAATGTCAATTGGGCTGTCCGACTGTTTCAGCGCCAGCAAGTCACGAATGGCCGCGACGGGGCGTTCGTTTACTTGCTGGGCAAAGGCGAGGTAATCCTGGTAATCGCCCGATTTAACCGCTTTTTGTAGCGTGCCAACCACATCCGGGTTATAGGCGTGGAATTCACCGCCGTGGACATATTTCAACAGGCCGCCATGCTCGATGGGCTTGCGCTTGAGCCAGGCACGGCGGTTGAGGTTGAACAAGTCCTGTTGGAAGTCGGCAAAGCCGGCGCCTTGAATACGGCTGGAAACGCCCTTGAAGCAGAGGTCGATCACCTCGTCGCTAAGGCCAACGGCCTCGAACAGCATCGAGCAGCGGTAGGAGGCGATGGTCGAGATCCCCATCTTGGACATGATTTTATACAGTCCTTTGTTGATCCCGTTGCGGAAGTTCGCCATGACCTCGCGGTATGGCTTGGAGATCGCGCCGCTATCAATCAGCTTGCCGAGCGACTCGTAGGCAAGGTACGGGTAAACCGCCGTCGCCCCGAAGCCAAGCAAGACGGCAAACTGGTGCGGATCGCGGGCGGTGGCGGTTTCAATCACGATATTGGCATCGCAACGGAGGTTTCTTTCCACCAGCCGGTTTTGTACCGCACCGACAGCCATGGCTGCCGGAATGGGTAATTTGCCAGGGTTGATGCCACGGTCGGACAACACCAGCAGCACGGTCCCATTTTGCACCAAGCGCTCGGCTTGATCGCAAACATCAATAATTGCCTGCTGGAGATCTTTTTCGCTTGGGTCGAAGTTGATGTCGACAATGCTGTTGCGGTAGTGCTGGTTATCCAACTCGAGCAGCTGAACCAGATCCGAATACAGCAACACCGGCGAGCCGAAGGCAACGCGGTAGGCGTGGCCGTCGGTTTCGTTGAACACGTTCATTTCGCGGCCGATACAGGTTGCCAGCGACATCACGTGCTTTTCGCGAAGCGGGTCGATTGGCGGGTTGGTCACCTGAGCAAACATCTGCCTGAAATAGTCGGTGACGGCACGCTCTTTCGAGGAGAGGACGGCCATAGGGGCATCGTCGCCCATAGACCCGGTTGCCTCTTGGCCGTTTTCGCCGATCACCCGCAAGACTTGGTCGAGTTCTTCGCGGTTGACGCCATACAGTTTTTGGTAGGTGCTAAGCTCGTGATCGTCCAGCGAACGGCTACCGACTTGTTCGTCGCCCAAATCCTCGAAGGGGATCAGCCGCTTAACATGGCTATCCATCCAATCTTTGTAGGTATGGCGGCTCATCAACTCATTATCGATGTCCTTGGAGTGCCACGTTTTGCCGAACTTGGTATCAATGACCAACAACTCCCCCGGGCCGACCCGGCCTTTTTCTGCCACTTCATCGGGGGCGTAATCCCAAATACCGACTTCAGAAGCCAGGGTGATCAGCTTGTCCTTGGTGATCACGTAGCGGGCAGGGCGCAAGCCGTTGCGGTCAAGGTTACACGCGGCATAGCGGCCGTCAGACATCACGATGCCAGCGGGGCCGTCCCAAGGTTCCATGTGCATGGAGTTAAAGTCATAAAATGCCCGCAGCTCCGGATCCATATCCGGGTGGTTTTGCCACGCAGGCGGCACCAGCATTCGCATGGCTCGGAACAGATCCATACCGCCGGACAGGAACAGCTCAAGCATATTGTCGAGGCTCGATGAGTCGGAGCCCGTTTCGTTGACAAACGGCGCGGCGGTTGGCAAATCCGGTAGCAACGGCGAGGAAAACTTGTAGGCACGTGCCCGTGCCCATTGGCGGTTACCGGCGATAGTGTTGATTTCACCATTGTGCGCCAGGTAGCGGAAAGGTTGAGCCAGCGGCCAGCGGGGTTGGGTGTTGGTTGAAAAGCGCTGGTGGAACAAACAGATAGATGATTCTAGCCTGATGTCGCCCAGATCTAGGTAGAACCGGGGCAAGTCGGCAGGCATACACAGCCCTTTATAAACCGTCACTTGGGTTGATAGGCTACAGATATAAAAGTCAGGATCTTGGGTGATACGTTTTTCAATGCGGCGGCGGGCGATATAGAGACGGCGGTCGATGTCACGCGGCTTCCAGCCGGCAGGGGCATTGACGAAGACTTGCTCGATGGTCGGCAGTGTTTCGGTTGCAATCGGACCGAGCACCTGTGGGTTGATCGGGACTTCACGCCAGCCAACCAAGGACAGGGTTTCCTTTGCCAGCTCTTCGTTAATGATGGTGCGGGCTTGTTCGGCGCGTACCGGGTCTTGGCTAAGAAAGATCATGCCAAGGGCAAATTCGCGCGATAGCTTCCAGCCTTTTTCTTCGGCGACAATGCGATAGAAGCTATCGGGTTTTTTCATTAGCAGGCCGCAGCCATCGCCGGTCTTGCCATCGGCTGCTATCCCGCCCCGGTGGGTCATGCGATCCAGTGCCGAAATAGCAGTTCGTACTAATTTGTGGCTGGTTTCCCCTTCTATGTGGGCAATTAATCCAAAGCCACAGTTATCTTTGTCTAGCATTGGGTCATACAGCGTCATTGCAACTCTCCCTTGCTTCTGCCTGATTAAGCAGTTTTACTGCATTTTTGATGGCCATCCTGGCTATCGAGAACTTACCTCAGCACTGTTTCCTTTGATATTTTTTTGCGCGTATAGGGTACGGCTATCGATATTTATGTGCTTCCAGCGACCTTTCAAGTTAACGAGTATTTACAAAAAGGTCAAACTTTCACCGAGTGTTTAACATCTCGGGTCTCAGTACCATTAAGTAATATCGCGAGTGAGATCCCATTTGGCACTATGGAGAGGGCAGGAGGAGGATAAATGTAGGGCAGGGACGTTTGACGAAATAAAAAGCCGGCTCATCGGAGCCGGCTTGGTGTTTGTGCTATTTGCCTATCTACCTATTTGCCTGTTTGCAAAGGGCGCGGTTAGGCATTCGAAAGCATCAGCGAATCTGCCTTGGCTTCCAGGTTGGTGTTACCCATCAGGAAGTCATCGATTTCACGGGCACATTCACGGCCTTCGTTGATACAACGTACCACCAGAGACTGGCCGGTACGCATATCGCCTGCCGCAAACACGCCTTTCTGGTTGGTTGCAAAGCTTTGGGTTGCCACATTGCCACGCTCGTCCAACTTGATATCAAGTTGGGCAAGGACACCTGTCGGCTCAGGGTGTAGGAAACCCATTGCCAGGAAGGCCATATCACAAGGGATGATACGCTCAGAGCCTGCCACCTCGGTGAAGTTCGGACGCTCGCCGGCCTTGGCTTCTTCCCACTGGATGTCAGCGATACGCAGTGCTTTGACGTTGCCCGCCTCGTCGCCAATGAACTCTTTGGTCAAGATATTCCAATGGCGCTCACAACCTTCCTCGTGCGACGTCGAGGTTTTCATGATCATCGGGTATGACGGCCATGGCTGGTTGGCTGGACGCTTCTCCGGCGGGATCGGCATGATCTCAACCTGGGTAATGCTGGCAGCACCGTGGCGGTTGGAGGTACCCACACAGTCAGAGCCCGTATCACCACCGCCGATAACAACCACATGCTTGTCTTTGGCGTGGATTTCTTCGGTTTTCAGATCCATGTCGTTGGCACGACGGTTGTTCTGCGCCAGGAATTCCATGGCGAAATGAACACCTTTCAGCTCGCGGCCCGGGATTGGCAGGTTACGCGGCACGGTAGAGCCACCGGTTAGCAGCACAACATCAAAGTCTTGGCGAAGTTGCTGGGCGTTGATATCAACACCAACGTGGGCGTTGACTTCGAACTTGATGCCCGCTTCTGCCATTAGGTTGATCTTACGGTCGATAACATCCATGCCAAGCTTGAAATCCGGGATCCCGAAGCGAAGCAGGCCACCCACTTTTTCGTCGCGCTCAAACACCGTTACGCAGTGGCCGGCACTGTTTAGCTGCTCGGCCGCGGCTAGGCCCGCAGGGCCCGAGCCGATGATCGCGACTGTTTTACCTGTGCGCGAGCGTGGTGTTTTCGGTTTCGCGTACCCTTCGCGGTACGCGGTTTCAACAATGGTTTTCTCGATATTACAAATCGTGATTGGGTCTTGGTTGATACCCAGTACACAGCCGCTCTCACAAGGGGCTGGGCAAACACGACCGGTAAACTCCGGGAAGTTGTTGGTCGAACTCAGGATGTTCCACGCTTCTTCCCAGCTATCGCGGTAAACTGCATCGTTAAACTCGGGAATAATGTTCCCGATCGGGCATGAGTTGTGGCAGAAAGGAACGCCACAATCCATACAGCGTGAAGCCTGTGTATTGATCTTATCGCCGAATTCTTCGTTCAGGACAAACTCCTTGTTGTCCTGAATTCGAACGCTAGGCTCTAACTTCTTTGGCAGCTCACGGCCAAACTCTAAAAATCCAGTAGGCTTACCCATTGACGGCCTCCAACTCTTCCTTGTTTTCTGCTTCTGTCTTGCGCTTTTGTAGTACTGCCTTGTAATCCCTTGGCATCACTTTCACCATCTTCTCAAGGTTCGCCTCGAAGTTAGATAGGAAGGTTTCTGCAACAGTACTGCCGGTGAGTTCAACGTGCTTGGTTAGCATGTCGCGCAGCAGATCTTTGTCTTCCTGCTCGATTGGGTCTAGGTCGACCAACTCAGGGTTTAGCTTGGTATCGAAGTCTTCGAACTGATCCCAAACATAAGCCACACCGCCACTCATGCCCGCGGCAAAGTTACGGCCTGTCTGGCCCAGGATAACGGCGACACCGCCAGTCATGTATTCACAGCCGTGGTCGCCCACGCCCTCAACAACCACCTTGGCGCCAGAGTTACGCACACAGAAGCGCTCACCCGCCATACCGCGGATGTATGACTCGCCTGATGTGGCACCGTAGAAACATACGTTACCCACTACGATGTTGTCTTCTGGGATAATGTCAGACTTGGCATCCGGGTAAAGCACTAGCGTACCGCCCGATAGGCCCTTACCCCAGTAGTCGTTGGCATCACCTTCCACTTCGAACTTAACGTTCTTGGCCAAGAAGGCGCCGAAGCTCTGTCCCGCCGAGCCCTTGAACTTAACGTTCATTGGCTGTGGCAAGCCTTTGTCTTTGTAAATCTTAGAGATTTCATTCGACAGCATAGTACCGGCACTGCGGTCGGTGTTGATGATGTCAAACTCGGCATCCACTTGCTTGCCTTCGTACAGCGCAGGGGCCGCCGCTTCAATTAGCTTGCGATCCAGTACTGCTTCAAGGTTATGGTTCTGCTCGCGCTGGTTGTAAACACCGTCTTCCTCACGGGCAGGCTCGATAAATAGCACAGGGCTTAGATCGAGGTTCTTGTACTTCCAGTGGCCGATGTCTTCGCGGATCTTCAGCTTATGCGATTGACCAACCATTTCGTCAACCGTACGGAAGCCTAGCTCAGCCATGATTTCACGCAGGCCTTCAGCCATGTACTGGAAGAAAGTCACCACGTCTTCGACACGACCGTCGAAGCGCTCACGCAAAGTCTTGTTCTGGGTTGCGATACCCACCGGGCAAGTGTTCTTGTGACACTTACGCATCATGATACAGCCTTCAACCACCAAGGCGGCTGTTGCCACGCCCCACTCCTCGGCACCCAGTAGGGTGGCGACAGCAAGGTCACGCGGGGTTTTCATCTGGCCGTCGGTCTGTACAACGATACGGTTACGCAGGCCGTTCTTCAGTAGCGTCTGGTGGGTTTCAGCCAGACCTAGCTCCCAAGGCAGACCCGTGTGACGGATAGACGACATCGGAGATGCACCCGTACCGCCGTCGAAGCCTGCGATAAGCACAACGTCGGCCTTCGCCTTGGCAACACCTGAGGCAATCGTACCGACACCGGCTTCCGATACCAGCTTGACGTTGACGCGGCCTGCGCGGTTGGCGTTTTTCAGATCGTAGATCAGCTGTGCCAAGTCTTCGATAGAGTAAATATCGTGGTGTGGCGGTGGCGAAATCAAGCCGACACCTGGGGTCGAGTGACGCGTCGCGCCGATCCAGTCATCAACCTTGTCGCCTGGTAGCTGACCACCTTCACCCGGCTTCGCACCCTGCGCCATCTTGATCTGAATTTCATCAGAGTTGGTCAGGTAGTAAGAGGTTACACCGAAGCGGCCTGATGCTACCTGCTTGATAGCAGAGCGCTCCCAGTCACCGTTGTCATTCTTCTCGAAGCGAGCCGGATCTTCGCCGCCCTCGCCCGAGTTCGACTTGGCGCCGATGCGGTTCATTGCTACCGCCAGGGTCGAGTGAGCTTCGTACGAGATAGAGCCGAAGCTCATTGCACCGGTGGCAAAACGCTTGAGGATGCTCTCGATAGGCTCAACCTCTGCCAACGGGATTGAACCGGTTGGGTTCTTGATAAAATCAAGTTGGCTACGCAGAGTGGCTGCGTCATCGCCCTGGGCATCGACAGCTTGGGCGTACTCTTTGAATTGAGCATAGTCCTTGCCGCGGGTCGACTGCTGAAGCAATGAAATGGTTTCTGGGTTGAACAGGTGTTTTTCACCACGCTGCTTCCACTGGTAGACACCACCGACATCCAGCATTTGGATAGGCACTTCACGTGTCGGGTAGCCAAGGCGGTGGCGAACCAATACTTCCTTGGCGATATCATCAATGGTCAGGCCCTGGATACGCGAAACGGTACCGGTGAAGTACTTATCAACCACAGACTTGCTGATCCCCAATGCTTCAAAGATTTGTGCACCGTGGTAGGACTGCAGCGTTGAGATACCCATCTTGGAGAAAATCTTCAACAGGCCGCTGTTCACACCCTTGCGGTAGTTGTTGAACAACTCTTCGGTTGGCGTTTGCGGGTCAAGCTTACGCTTGCGCTGTAGGTCAACGATGGTTTCGGTGACCAAGTACGGGTTAACCGCGTTGGCACCGTAGCCCACCAAGGTTGCAAAGTGGTGGGTTTCACGCGCATCACCGGTTTCAACCACGATGTCACACTTGGCACGCAGGCCTTTGCGGATCAGGTGGTGGTGAACCGCACCCACCGCCAGCATTGCCGGGATGGCAGCATGGTTGGAGTTTACCGCGCGGTCGGTCAGGATAATGATCGAGTAGCCGTCGTTAACCGCATCTTCCGAGTACTGGCAGATACGCTTCAGGGCGCGCTCTAGCTTGCCGTCTTCGCCGCTGGCACGGAACACGATATCCAGCGTTTTGGCCTGCAGGTGCTCGTTATCGATGGCACGCAGTTTTTCCAGCTCGGCATTGCTGAGTACCGGCGACTCAATCTCAACCTTCTGGCAGTGCTCAGGGGTTTCTGTTAATAGGTTCTGATCTTTACCTAGGTAGGTGTTCAGCGACATAACCATACGCTCGCGGATCGGGTCGATCGGCGGGTTGGTTACCTGGGCGAACAACTGCTTGAAGTAGTTGGACAGGTGCTGCGACTGGTGCGACAGCACAGCCAGCGGCCAGTCGGCACCCATGGCGCTTAGTGGCTCATAGCCTGTTTTCGCCAGCGGTACGATGATGTCATTGACTTCTTCCGAGCTCATACCGAATGCTTGCTGGTGGTGCAGCAGGCGTTCTGGCGTTGGCTGGTGGTGCATGTTGTCTGCTTCTGGCAGGCTCTTTAGCGTTAGCAGGTTGTCTTTCACCCACTGCTCGTAAGGCTGGGCCGAAGCGATAGAGTCTTTGACTTCTTCGTCGGAAATGATGCGACCTTGCTCTAGGTCGGCAACGAAGATACGGCCTGGTTGCAGGCGGCCGCGGAACTGGACGTTTTCCGGCTCAATTTCAACCACGCCAGACTCCGATGCCATGACGAGGAAGTCGTCTTTGGTCACGGTGTAGCGCGATGGGCGCAGGCCGTTTCGGTCAAGGGTTGCACCTACCTGGACACCGTCGGTGAAACATACGGATGCCGGGCCATCCCATGGTTCCATCACGTTGGCATGGTACTGGTAGAAGGCGCGGCGCTTCGGATCCATGTTCTTGTTTTCTTGCCAAGCCTCAGGGATCAGCATCATTAGCGCATGCGGCAGGCTGCGGCCGGACAGCACCAATAGCTCCAACGCCATGTCGAAGTTGGATGAATCCGAGCTGCCTTCCTGGCAGATAGGCAATAGCATGTCGATTTCTTGCTGGCTGAATAGCTCAGATTCAAGAATGGCTTCACGGGCCTTCATCCAGTTCAGGTTACCGCGAACCGTGTTGATTTCACCGTTGTGGGCAATGTAACGGAAAGGCTGCGCTAAGCGCCATTTAGGGAAGGTGTTGGTCGAGAAGCGAGAGTGCACCAACGCCAGCGCCGTTACCATCGACGGGTTTTGTAAATCTAGGAAGTACTGAGGCACTTGCTCTGTGGTTAGCTGGCCTTTGTACACCAATGTCTTGTATGACAGAGAGTTAATGTAGAAATCGTCGCCGATGTTCGAGATGCTTTCCAGGCATACGCGAACGGTATAGTTACGCAATACGTATAGCTTGCGCTCTAGCTCGGCCGGGTCAAGGTTGGCACCACCGGTGATGAATACATGCTCGAACTGCGGCTCGGTGCTCAGCGGATCGTCACCAATCATCGAGTTGTCGACAGGTAGCACACGGTAGCCGATCACTTCTAGGTCAAGGCGTTTGGCATTGCGCTCTAGAATATCGCGGCACTGCTGGCGTTTGTATTCGTCTTTAGGGAATAGCACCACACCCACACCGTATTGCTCGAAGCCCGGCAGGCGGATACCTTGCTTGACGGTTTCTTCAAGAAGAAACTCATGGGGTTTTTGCAGCAGAATACCGGCACCATCACCACTACAAGGGTCACAGCCTTGGCCTCCACGGTGTTCCATCCGTGCAAGCATATCAAGGGCTTGGGTGACGATTTCATGGGATTTGCGGTTCTTCAAGTGGGCCACAAAGCCGATACCACAGGCATCGTGCTCTAATTCAGGCACATAAAGTCCCTGAGCATTCAGCTCTTGATCTGTCATAGATACTTCCTTCCAGTTTCAACAGACGCCGATCCAGGCATCTGAGTTATCCCTAATTTTGTTTTGGCATCACCGACAGCCTGTAATGGACTCCTGTCCGGCGGTCGATAATGGTGTTTGCAGTCGGGTGATGTTCAATATCACAAGCAAACGAAATTCTGTGGCACTCTCGCTCTGGTATGCGAAAGGACTACTTTTTTGAAGGGCTGCGACATATATCACTCTGAATTGGCAATATACAGTCACATTTATTGTTCATAAATTGCACACAGCTGTAACTATCCTACATTTTTGATTTATTAATTACCAACAAAAATTAACCTCAAGCCATCATTCCCTTTACCCAGAATGCATCATTTTTGCTTTTTGCTGGGTGAATATTCGGGAATGGTTCTCATTTTGCATAAAATCCTGCTAGTAACCCTGCTGGCTATAAGGTTATGAATAAATGGCGGTGTTTACCGACTGTTTCAGCATGTTGTTGCTTAGTTTCAGCCAAAGTGAAGCACGAAAATATTGGCTTTTTTTGCTTTGGCACAAATTCTAGGCGGGTATTCAGTGTTAACCTGTGCCGCTTTTTTCAACAACCGACACATTGGGTGACAAGATGCAGCTGCATGAACTGGTCAATACTTTTGGACAAGACTTACAACGCCGCTATGGAGAGAAGGTGCACAAACTGACTTTGCACGGTGGGTTTAGCTGTCCGAACCGCGACGGCACCATTGGCCGCGGTGGCTGCACCTTCTGCAATGTTGCCTCTTTTGCCGACGAGCAAGCGCAGTACAAGCCCATCGGCGAGCAATTGCAGCAGCGTGCCGGCGAGGTTAACCGCGCCAAGCGCTATCTGGCTTACTTCCAGGCCTACACCAGCACCTATGCCGAGGTACAAACACTGAAGGCGATGTATGAGGAAGCCCTGGAGGCTGCCGACATTGTCGGTCTGTGTGTGGGCACCCGTCCGGATTGCGTGCCGGATGAGGTATTGGAATTATTGGCCAGCTACCATGAGCAGGGCTATGAAATTTGGCTAGAGCTCGGCTTGCAGACGGCCAATGACAAAACGTTGAAGCGTATCAACCGCGGCCATGACTTTGCTTGCTACGAGGCGATCACCAAGCGTGCCCGCGCGCTGGGGTTGAAAGTATGCGCCCACTTGATTGTCGGACTGCCGGGGGACACCAAGGAGGACAACCTCGAGACGATTCGCCGCACGGTGGCCGCCGGTGTCGATGGTATCAAGCTTCACCCGCTGCACATTGTCGAAGGCAGCATCATGGGCTTGTCATGGAAGGCCGGGCGCTTATCCGAGCTCACGCTAGAGCAATACACTGATATTGCCTCCGAGATGATCCGCCTGACCCCGCCAGACGTCGTGTTCCACCGCGTGTCAGCCAGCGCACGCAAGCCAACCTTGCTGGCGCCGGAGTGGTGCGAAAACCGCTGGTTGGCGATGACCGACATTGGCCGCAACCTCGATAGCCAAGGTGCGCAGGGCAGCGCTGTTGGCGAGCCGTTTGTCTACCAACCTATCGTTCGCAAAGGCTGAATATCGAGTCCTTAAGGGCTGAACATGGCGTAAACAGCAGTAAAAGCAGAGAGAAGGGTTAAGTTCCTGTTGCGAAATATGGTAGATTACGGGCAATTATATGTACCTAATCAAAGCCTATGCTGACCTTCTGGCGGGAAACTATAAGCCTTTTCTTATCTCTGTGCTGTAACTTGGCTGCCCGTTCAATCAGGGGGGCAAAGCTATCGTGCCTGGATATGCATCACTGACACTGTGTTTGAGTGTCAGCCTTGCTGGTTTTTCTGCACCAGCCAAGGCGAATATGCTGGGCAACGCCAACCCGACGCTATTACTTTCCTTGCTGATCTTGGCCATCGTGGTGGGGTGCGGCTTACTGGTGTTATTGATTCACCACCTTGAATTTCTCTCCTTTCGCAAAATGCACGCGACCCTCACCAATATGCCGATTGCGGTTGCCGTGCTGAGGAAAAAAGACTGTAGCTTGCTCTATGCCAACAAGCCCTGCCGCGAGTTGATGGGGGTGAGAAAAATCAATGACCGCTACCTTTACCCGGATGATATCAGCGCCCAGATGGTCAGCGACTTCCTGCGCCCGCTTAACAAGCTCAGCGGCTTTAAAAATATTGAAGAAGAGTACCAACTGCTAAACGGTAAAGCCGTCAAGCTGTCGATTTCAGGCCAGTCGGTGCGTTGCCAATGGCAGCCGTGCTGGATGCTGTTTGTGGAGCTCAAGCGGGAAAAGCGGGGCAACCATGCCAAGCTGGAGCAAGAGCAGCGGGTTTTCCAGCAAGTGCTGAACTCGTTGTCTGAATTGGTCTATTTCCAGGATAAAACCGGTGCGCTGATTGGTACCAACAAGGCCTTTGACCGTTTCTGGCGTGGCCGGGTGGAAGAAGGCGTTGCCGATCATGATATTGCCCTTCCCGTGGTGAGTGGTGCGACGCATAGCTGGACGACGGCGCCGGACGGCTCGAGCCGCTTGCTGGAGACCAACCGAAATTTGCTGATTGGCGATACGGGCGAGGCCATTGGCACCCTGAGCATTAGCCATGATGTGACCGACTGGCATGAAATGCAGGAAGTGCTGACCAATGAGATTGAAAAGCGGGAAGTCACCGAGCAGGCATTGGCGCAACGCAATACCTTGCTTGATACCATTTTGAATGCCAGCCAAGACCCGATCGGCTTGTATAACGAGCACGGCGTGTACGTTGGTTGTAACGAGCCATTTGCCCGTTCGTTGGGCCATACATCGGAAAGCTTGCTTGGCAAGCGGGCGAAGGATGTGCTCAAGCCCGAGCAGTGGGCCGTGTTCCAACAGACGGACTTGCAGGTTATCAAGCAGGGCGAAAGCATCAAAATGGATGACTACGTGATTTTGGACGACGGCACGCCAATTTGGTACGAGGTGCTGAAATCCCCTTATCGCGATCCGACCGACGGCACCATGGGCGTGCTGGTAATGGCGCGGGATGTCACCGAGCGCAAGATGGCCGAGCAGCAGCTGGCTGACGCTATCATGGAGCTGCAGGAGCTGAGCTTTATTGATAGCCTGACCAAGGTCGCCAACCGCCGCAGCTTTGATGAGCAATTGCAGCGGATGTGGCATGGCCATATTCGCGAGCAGCACCCGCTCACCTTGATCCTGTGCGATATCGATTATTTCAAAGCCTTCAATGACAACTATGGGCACCAGCAAGGGGATTTCGCCTTGCGGGAAGTTGCCAAGGTGCTGCGCAGTGTTGTCCACCGCGAGACCGATGTCGTCGCCCGCTATGGCGGCGAGGAATTTGCCTTCTTGCTACCGAATACCGACCTTGCCGGCGGGGAAAAGGTGGCTTGGAAGGTACACCGCGCGCTGTCTGACAAAGGCTTGACCCATATGTACTCGGAAGTCGACACCAAGCTGACGGTCAGTCTTGGTGTGGCAACCATCACCCCGATGCCGGGGCAGGATTACGGCGAGCTGGTCGAAATGGCCGATATTGCCCTGTACAAGGCCAAGGCGATGGGACGCAACCGCACCATGTCGATGTCGGATAACGATGAATTTTAACCGCAACAAAGCCTGCATCATGCAGGCTTTGTTGTTAAGGGGAAGTGGAAGAGCAGGGACGCGCGAATGTGGCGTATGTCCTTGGGTTATTGGCCCTGGCCCTTTATGATGGAAATAGCTCTCCTGATGGAACTTACGGGAAAAAAGAATGAAACAAATCAAAGTACTGGCGCAATTTTACGTTGATCTTATGGTCAAGCTGGGGCTTGTCCGCTTCAGTTTGTTGTTGGCATTGGCCTTGGTTGCGCTGGCTGTCGTGGTACAGGTGGGCGTCACCTTGGTGCTGCAAGGCGAAGTCCTCGATATCGACATTGTGCGATCGGTCTTCTTTGGTTTGCTGATCACCCCCTGGGCGGTCTATTTCTTGTCGGTGGTGGTCGACCAGCTCGAAGAGTCGCGCCAGCGCTTGTCAAAGCTGGTGACCAAGCTTGAAGAGATGCGCTCGCGCGATATGCAGCTGAACAAGCAGTTGCAGGACAACATCAGCCAACTGAACCTTGAAATCGAAGAGCGTGAAAAGGCGGAGGAGGCGCGCCAGGAGGCGATGTCCGATCTTGAAAACGAGGTCTACCAACGCGAGAACGCCCAGCTCGAACTTGCCGAGCAAAGCGCATTGCTGAAGTCGTTCCTCGATGCGTCGCCAGACTTGATTTATTACCGCAATGAAAAGGGCGAGTTTTCTGGCTGCAACCGCGCAATGGAAGAGCTGACCAACCGCAGCGAGAAGCAGCTGGTTGGCCTGACCCCATGGGATGTTTACAGCGAAGACGTCGCGCGCAAGATTGTCGAAACCGACCAGCATGTCTTCCACCAAAATGTCTCGCTGACCTACGAGCAGTGGCTGGACTATCCCGATGGCCGCAAGGCGGTGTTCGAGTTGCGTAAGGTGCCTTTCTATAGCCGTGACGGGCGACGCCTTGGCCTAATGGGCTTCGGCCGGGATATAACCGAGCGCAAGCAATATGAAGAAGCACAGGAGAAGGCCAGCCGCGACAAGACTGCCTTTATTTCTACCATCAGCCACGAGCTGCGCACCCCGCTGAACGGTATTGTCGGCCTGAGCCGAATGTTGCTGGAAACCAGGCTTAACGACGAGCAGCGCGATTACATGCGCACCATCCACGTTAGCGCGATCACCTTGGGCAATATCTTCAATGACATTATCGACATGGACAAGTCGGATCGCCGCCGCCTGGAGCTGATGCCGAAACCCATGGACTTTGAAGAGTTTGTTTGCGAAATGGACAACATTTCCAGCCTGATGGCAGAGCAAAAAGGACTACGCTTTGATCTTGAAAGGCTTACTGAGCTGCCGAGAAACATCAATGTCGATGCGACCCGCCTGCGCCAAGTGCTGTGGAACTTGATGAGCAATGCGACCAAGTTCACCAAGGACGGCGGGGTGGTGATGTCGGTCAGCAGCGACGTTGTCGATGAGCAAGCCCATATTACCTTTGAGGTGGAGGATAGCGGTATCGGGATCCCGCAGGGCGAACTCGATAAGATTTTTGCCATGTACTATCAGGTCAAGGATGAGAACGACAACCTCCACGCGGTAGGGACAGGCATTGGCTTGGCGGTTTCCCGTCAGCTGGTGCAGATGATGGGTGGGGATATCACCGTGACCTCCGAAGTCGGCGAGGGAAGTACGTTTACCGTTACCCTGACCGCGCCGCTGGTGGATGTGGTGGAAGAGGAAGAGGTGATGCCTCAGATCCCTCAGGCCAGCCTGAACATCTTCATGGTGGAAGACATCGAGCTGAACATCACCGTTGCCAAGGCATTGCTTGAGAGCCTTGGCCATGAGGTAACGGTGGCCATGCGGGGGGATGAGGCATTGGCCATGTTTGATCCTGAGGCATATGATCTGGTGTTGCTTGATATTCAATTGCCGGATATGTCGGGCTTCGATATTGCCAAGCAGCTGCGGGAGCAATACGACTACTTGCCGGCTTTGGTGGCGCTAACCGCGAATGTGATCAAGGATAAAAATGAGTACCTTGGAAAAGGTATGGATGATGCTATCAGCAAGCCTTTGAGTGTTAAGGCAATTACGGATGTTATCCAGCGTTTGGTATTGACCTGTCCGTTGGATGACGAAGAAGAAAGCGAGGAGGTTGAGGTGCAAAGCGATGATAATGCTCCAAGCGATGAAACGATTAATCAGTTGCTCGACCTCGAAATGCTGAGCTCGTATGTCGAGATTGTCGGCACCAAGCCGGTGTACGACAGTATTGCGATGTTCGAAGAGAAGATGCCGGAATACATTGAGATCCTTGATTCAAACATGACCGCCAAGGATCAAGACGGGATCAAGTTCGAAGCCCATAAAATCAAAGGGGCGGCGGGCTCAATCGGCCTCAAGCATATCCAGCAAGTGGCACAAAAGGCACAGTCGCCAGAGCTGCCGGCATGGTGGGAAAATATCAATGACTGGGTTGATGAAATCAAAGAGGGCTATCACAATGATCTTAAGGTCCTCAAAGAGTGGTTAGCTCAGCAGGAGAAGTAACGATGAGAGCGAGGGAATGGGTAGTTGCCAGTACCCTATTGCTGGCGCTTACGGCTTGCGGTGAGCGAGATCAGCCTGAAAAGGCTCAGTCGCAAGATCCCGGTGCGGAACAAGCCATGCCGGGGGAGGGTGAGCCATCGGATATGACTGGTGAGGATGGTGCGAAAGCCGCCGATGAGACTGAGGGCGGCAAAGATACCGCGGGTTCTTCTGGGGCAGAATCGCCATCAGCACCGGCCCAGTTGCCTGCCGAGGTCGATATTTGGCAATCTCCGAGTGAATTGGAGCTCGGCGGCGTGAAATTGAACCTTGGCAGTGATTTATGGCTCAACTCGATGCCGGTGATTGGCGATGACGGTACCAGCCCGGCCAATAAGCTATTTGCCTCGATAAAACTGCTGGCGCAAGATATGAAGCCTTTGCCGCAAGGGGTGGAAGTGCTGCAGGTCATGATTGTGCAAGGCGATCAGCAATGGCTGGCTAGCGAGGGGCTCGATATCCGTGCTGCCGGTGAAATGAGCGTTGAAGTGGCATTAAGCGGTGGGCCTGAATGGGTACCGGGCAGCAAGGCCGATATTGCGGTAACCGTGCTGTTCAAAGGCAGCGAACATATTTTGGTGGAAAAAGGGATTGTGATTGACCAGGTGTATTAGTGGCCTGGCGCGTTGCTCAAATACTAAAAAAGGCTCTTTATAGAGCCTTTTTTCATTACGGTATTAAGCAATTGAAAATGCTTGGCTACAACGAATTACTCTTCGTCTAGATCGCCACAGAAGCGGTAGCCTTCACCGTGAATGGTTGCAATGATTTCTGGCGTATCAGCAACAGATTCGAAGTGCTTACGGATGCGACGAATCGTTACGTCAACCGTACGGTCGTGTGGCTTAAGCTCACGGCCGGTCATCTTCTTCAGTAGCTCGGCACGCGTTTGGATCTTGCCTGGGTTCTCACAGAAGTGAAGTAGGGCACGGAACTCTGAACGTGGCAGCTTGAACTGATCACCGCTTGGGCTAACTAGAGAACGGCTGTTGATCTCAAGTGACCAACCGTTGAACTCGTAGCGCTCAACCAGACGCTTGTCTTCTGTTGGTAGGCCTTGGTTCATTGCGCGAGTCAGTAGGTTACGCGCACGGATAGTTAGCTCACGTGGGTTGAATGGTTTAGTGATGTAGTCATCAGCACCGATTTCAAGACCTAGGATCTTGTCAACTTCGTTGTCACGGCCTGTTAGGAACATCAGTGCCATATCGCCTTGCTCGCGCAGTTCACGGGCAAGTAGCAGGCCGTTTTTGCCTGGCAGGTTGATGTCCATGATCACTAGGTGAACAGGGTGCTCTGAAAGCATCTGGTGCATTTCTGCGCCGTCGTTTGCTTCAAAAACAGTATAACCCTCTGCTTCGAAGATGCTCTTCAGGGTGTTACGTGTTACGTGCTCGTCTTCTACAATAAGAATGTGAGGGGTTTGCATTGGCAGTACCTAATTTCTCAAAACGGAATCTGGTCAAAAACAGAATAGTTAAATTCTATAAAAAAAATTCACATACAGGCAAAGTATTACGGAAAATACACGTTATCGCTCAATTCAGCGGCCTGCTTGGTACGCCATCCATTTATCCAGCATCATCGAAGATGATCATTTCTTGCCGGAAAAGCCCAAAATTTAAAGGCATTGGCTACAATATCCCTGAGATGGCGACGATTGTATTCACTTAACAGCTCGCTAACAATAATCGGGCTTTGTTTCGATACTGCTTTCGGACACTTTCTTGATTTACATCAAACAGAATGAACTGTATTACGAATCTTCACTTTGTTTAACATTGGCTACAAAAATAATCCGTGTTGTCCGAGGCGTAGCTGTTTATGTGTGAACAACTATCGTTGTGGTGTAGCTATCAATCAGTTGTCTTTAACTTGAAGCAACACCCTGTTTACCCTTGCTTTGCAATTCTAACAGCATTTAATCCAAGAAGCATTGTTATTAGCCATCAGGTGAATAAAAAACGGCATCATATGCTGGTGAATGAATTATCCACTCTTACACTGCAGTTGCGGCCTATCTCGTGTAGCGCCATTGACGGTGATTGGCAGGAGCTGGGGGTGATGGCGGGGCTCCCGCTTGCCTCGGCCATCAACCTGGCCCGGCGCTGGGGGCAGAACGCCATTTACTGGGTTGAGGGAAACGATCTGTACTTGGTACCAGTGCTATTGCAAGGCCATGAAATACAAAGATTGGGTGATTGGCCTAGCTTTCTCTACACTTAGTGGGGAAGCGATAGCAGCTCAACATCGATGCAAGGAGAAAAGCATGAATGATCTCTTACCTGATTTGTGTGATCACTACGAGCAGGATATTCACTGGTTACCTTTAGCGATGCATGACTACGGCGGGCGCAAGGTGTTCTACGGTGAAGTCGTGACCCTGCGCTGTTTTGAGGACAACAGCTTGGTACGCGACATTGTCTCTTCTCCGGGTAAGGGCAAGGTGTTGTTTATTGACGGCCATGGTTCGAGCACCAAGGCGCTGCTTGGCGACCAGCTGGCGATGTTGGCCCACAAGAATGGCTGGGAAGGTATCGTGATTAACGGCGCGGCACGGGATATCGCCACACTGGCGACGATTGATATCGGGGTGAAGGCGTTGGGCACCTGCCCGATCAAAACCGTCAAGCGACAAACCGGGGAGCAGAATGTCACCCTTACCGTCGCCCATACCTTGGTTTATCCAGGCGATATGATCTATGCCGATTTGAACGGGGTTATCTTCAGCAAAGAGCCGTTGGATCTGTCCGTTGTGCCCTCATAGCCACACCAGGCTTGATGGGCAAAACGGGTTTGAGAGCAAAGCAAAGAGCAAGGCCGGATCTGATTTCGGCCTAAGTGCATTGGGGGGAGGCTAGAACTTAAAGCCGATACCAACCTGGTAGATTTGTTCCAGGGCTTCATAGTCCATGGTGGCGTGCAGGTTTAATGAATCGGTTACTTCGTACTGGCTGGAAACCTCCACGCCCATGGTGGTTTCGCGGTCGTAGGTCTCTGACGTTAAGGCACTTTTTAAGCTAAGTTTGCGGGAGAGACTATATTTGACCCCGGACAGCAGCCCTCGGCTTGCCGAATGCAGTTCGTTGCCCGACTTTAGCCTGGTGCTTAAGTACAGCTCGGTTTTATCACCGATGGAGTAAGAATAGCCACTATCGATTTGCCACAGGTCGAAATGCTCTGCCCCCCGGGATTGCGACGACAAGAACCACCCCGATGACGAATCGTCGTCATCAAGGATATCGAATATTCCATTTTCGGCTGCTGTTGTTGGTAATGCCACTACCAGCAGGGCAACTGTGAAAAGCATTTTTCTCATGCTTCACCTTCCCTGTATTTTTTATTGTGTATTTTATCGTTTTTTGTGTGTCTTATTTTTTATATAGCAAATTAATACTAGGATAAGTTGCATAAAAAAGACACTGGTTTATGCAACTGAACTCGACCCTTACGCTTGTAATTTATGTAACCTAAGCTGGCTTCGGTAAGGGAAAACGTCTTCATAGACCCCGTTTTTAATATTTTGCTGAAGCTGTTGCCAGTATTTGGGTTCGAACAAATCACTGTGCAGCTCGTTAAACAGTTTTCTCACCGTTGGGTTGATCAGCAGGAAGGTTCTGAACTCCTCCGGGAACACATCGTTTACCCCAACGCTGTACCAAGGCTCGGCGGCCATTTCGTCCTCCGGATAGCGAGGCGGCGGGATTTGGCGGAAGTTCATCTCGGTCATGTAGCTGATTTCGTCATAATCATAAAACACCACCCGCTTGTGGCGGGTAACGCCAAAGTTCTTGAACAGCATGTCGCCCGGGAAGATGTTGGCGGCAGCCAGCTGCTTAATCGACTTGCCGTATTCATCCACGGCGTGGCGAAGATCGTCATCGTTGGCTTGTTCAATGTAGATATTGAACGGGATCATCCTACGCTCGGTGTAGAGGTGCTTAATGATGATTTGATCATCGGTTACTTTGATAATCGAAGGGGCAACCTCGAGCAACTCTTGCAACAGCTCATCGCTGAAGCGGTGGCGCTCGAAAGTGAAGTTTCGGTATTCCTGGGTGTCAGCCATACGGCCGACCCGGTCGTGCTCTTTTACCAGCTTGTACTTCTCTTTGACCGTGGCGTGGTTGATGTCTTTTTGGGGGGCGAACTTATCCTTGATGATCTTGAACACGAAATCATATGACGGCAGGGTAAATACCGACATCACCATCCCCTTGATGCCTGGCGCGGTGACAAACTTGTCGTCCGAGTTTTCCAGATGGTGCAAGAACTCTCGGTAAAGCTCTGTTTTACCGTGTTTTTGACAGCCGATTGCAGTATATAGCTCGGCCTGGGTTTTGTTCGGTATCAGCTCGTTGAGGAAATGGACCAATGCCGCAGGCGCTGGTGCGTAGACCATAAAATAGGAGCGGGCGAAGCCGAACAAGATACTGACGTCATCGACATCGCACAGGCAGGCGTCGATGTACAGGGTATTGTCAGTGGTGGTTAATACCGGGAATACCAAGGGGATACTACGATCGTCGTCGATGCGCAGCCGGCCAATCAGGTAGGCGGCCTTGTTACGGAAAAAGGGTTCCCTGATCATTTCGATGACCGGTTGGCTGGTGATCGCAACACCCAGCTCGCGGTGGAGCCGTTGGCTGATCAGTTGGATATCCCGCGCCTTGTCTTGCCATTCAAGGGTGAAGGGAGTGTCATCGAGAATGCGATCGAGCAACGAGTGCAACCCTGCGCCCGTGTTGTAAAGCCGGGTCAGTGAGGTTGGGTAAGGGGGAACCCTACCTTCTTGCGAGCTATGGACAAAAAGCTTATCGCGGTTGATGTTGCGATGCTCGAAGATGCGGCAATAGACTGAATTGAAAAAGCTTTCGGCAATTTCATAGCGAGGGTAATCCAATAGGAGATCTTCGTAGGAAGCTTTGACCCCCATCAGGAAGGTATGGTTGGCGTAGCGCTTGCCAAGCATGATTTGAATTTGGCTGGTGACAAGGCCTACGTGATGATCGTAGAACTTGATCCGGGTTTTCAGGGCTTGCTGAACGGCAGGCCAATTCTTTGCCTCGAACCGCTCTTGGGCACCCGCTGTCACATCGAGAAAGCGGCCGTACATTGCATCAAAGCCCTGCAAAATGGTGTGGGCAACCAGTTGTTCCATTGCTGCGGTCATTCGGGATCCCTCCGAATCGTTATTCCCATCCTCGCAAATGGGGAAAGACTAACGGTATAAATATTGTTGGCACTGATTTACCGAACTGGCAAATGGATAAAAAAGCACCAGAACTTTACTATGCAACGGTAAAGAGTAGAGTGCAATCAATTGCTTGGTTTTATGTTCAAAAGGTATGCATTGATGTTGAAATCTTGCCCTGCTTGCTGGTTCGATGAGCTATATAATCGCCTTTTTATGTTGACTCTGGCAGCCTATTCAGGTAAACGTAAATAAATACAAACAATTGGCAGTATATCAGGACAGCTATGTTTAACGTCATCAGCTCAATTATCACCACCATTATTACCGGCACCATGCGTGTTGGGGCGGGCTGATGCGTAGAGGATTTTAAAAAAAGCCCGCACCCTCCAAGGTGTGGGCTTTTTTTTTACTATTTGGCAGTTATTGCTCTGTGGCTACAGGGAACAGGTTAAGGAAGTTGGGAGTAGGGAATGCGAGTATTAAAGTTTGGCGGATCATCTTTGGCAGACGCCGACCGTTTTTCACGAGCGGCAGACATCATTGCGAATAACGCGCAGCAGGGGGATGTCTCTGTGGTGTTATCGGCACCGGGCAAGGTGACCAATAAGCTGGTGGCGGTGATTGATAATACGGTTAAGTACGGCGAAGCGGAACTTCAAGTGGCTGATCTAGAATCAGTATTTAAAAACTTGTTCACTGGCTTGAAGGAGCTGGAGCCGGCATTTGACAAGAATGCGATGGATGCCAAGTTGGCAAGCTCGCTAGGCCAGCTAAGCCAGTATGTTCACGGCATTAAGCTATTGGGCCTTTGCCCAGACAACGTTTACGCCAAGATCATCAGTAAGGGCGAGCGTTTGTCGATTGCGGCTATGCAAACATTGCTTGAGGCAAAAGGCCAGGCGGCAAGCCTGATTGACCCGGTAAGCTACCTGTATGCCGAAGGTGATTACCTTGAGGCGCATGTTGATATCGAAATTTCAACCCAGAACTTCAAGCGCAACCCGCTGCCGGTTGGCCACGTCAATATTATGCCTGGCTTTACCGCGGGCAACGAAAAGGGTGAGCTGGTCACGCTGGGCCGTAACGGCTCGGATTATTCTGCTGCGGTATTGGCGGCGTGCTTGCGGGCTGAGTGCTGCGAAATCTGGACCGATGTTGACGGCGTATATAGCTGCGACCCGCGCTTGGTGCCGGACGCCCGCTTGCTTAAGTCGCTAAGCTACCAAGAAGCCATGGAGCTTTCTTATTTTGGTGCCTCGGTACTTCACCCGAAAACGATCGCGCCGATTGCCCAGTTCCACATTCCTTGCTTGATCAAAAATAGCTTCAGCCCGCAAGGTGCCGGTACGCTGATTGGCTTGGATACCGGTGAAGATCAGCTCGATATCAAAGGGATCACGACCCTAAAAGATCTCACCATGGTGAACATTTCAGGCCCAGGCATGAAAGGCATGGTGGGTATGGCGGCGCGCGTATTCGGTGCCATGTCGACAGCCGGTGTATCCATTGTCCTGATCACCCAGTCATCGTCGGAGTACAGCATTAGCTTCTGTATCGAGAGCGGTGACAAGCAGGCTGCAGAGCAGGCCCTGCAAGACAACTTCGAGTTGGAGCTCAAAGAAGGCTTCCTTGAGCCGGTTGAGTTCATGGATAACGTGGCGATTGTTACCCTGGTGGGTGACGGTATGCGTACTTCCCGCGGGGTGGCATCGCGCTTCTTTACCTCTTTGTCGGAAGTGGATGTCAATATCGTGGCGATTGCCCAAGGTTCGTCGGAGCGTGCGATTTCAGCCGTGATCCCTGATGTAAAAGTGTCTGAGGCGGTGAAAGCTTGTCACGAGAACCTATTTAACAGTAAGCACTTCCTCGATGTCTTTGTGATTGGTGTCGGCGGTGTTGGTGGCGAGTTGGTGGATCAGATCCAACGCCAGCAGGCGAAGCTGTCTGAAAATGGCATCGAAATCCGGGTTTGCGGCCTGGCCAATAGCAAGGGACTGTTGCTTGATAGCAACGGGCTACCGCTTGAAAACTGGCGCGATGCCATGGGCCAGGTAGAAGAGCCGTTAACGCTGGCCCGCATGATCCAGTTGGTGCAGCGCAACCATATCATCAACCCGGTGATCATCGACTGTACCTCCGACCAAGGGATCGCGGAGCAATATGCTGATTACCTTGCCGCGGGTTTCCACGTGATCACCCCGAACAAGAAAGCCAATACGGCTAGCATGGCTTACTACCAGCAGTTGCGCCAAGCTGCACGTTCTACTCGTCGTAAGTTTATGTATGACACTACAGTCGGTGCTGGCCTGCCTGTTATCGAAAACTTGCAAAACTTGATGGCTGCGGGTGATGAGCTAGAGCGCTTCTCCGGGATCCTGTCTGGTTCGCTGTCTTATATCTTCGGCAAGCTGGATGAAGGCATGAGCTTTAGCGAGGCAACCACGGTGGCACGTGACAACGGCTTTACCGAGCCGGATCCTCGTGATGACCTATCTGGTATGGATGTTGCGCGTAAGCTACTGATTTTGGCCCGTGAATCTGGCATGGCGCTGGAGCTTGACGATGTTGTGGTTGAGCAAGCCCTGCCGCCAGGCTTTGATGACAGTGGCTCGGTTGCTGAGTTTATGGCTCGCCTGCCGGAAGCGGATGCGTACTTCAAGCAACTGTCTGAAGAAGCCGCAGAGGAAGGCAAGGTACTGCGCTATGTCGGTGAAATCGACCAAGGGCGCTGCTCGGTGAAAATTGCGGCGGTGAACCCGGATGACCCGATGTTCAAGATCAAAGATGGCGAGAATGCGCTGGCCTTCTACAGTCGCTACTACCAGCCGATCCCACTTGTTCTTCGCGGCTACGGTGCCGGTACCGAAGTAACGGCAGCCGGTGTGTTTGCCGACTTGATGCGTACGCTAGGCTGGAAACTGGGGGTATAAGATGAGTGTTGTTGTTTATGCGCCGGCTTCTATCGGCAATGTCAGTGTTGGCTTTGACGTCCTCGGTGCGGCGGTATCGCCAATAGATGGCACCCTGCTTGGGGACCGAGTTAAAGTGGCGGCGGGCGATCAGCCCTTTACCCTTGAGTGTGTCGGCAATTTTGTCGACAAGCTGCCACAGCAAGCGGAAGAGAATATTGTCTACCGCTGCTGGCAGGTGTTTGGCCGTGAGTTGGACAAGCGTGGTTTGGTTGTTAAGCCTGTGGTCATGACGCTGGAAAAGAACATGCCGATTGGCTCGGGGCTAGGTTCCAGTGCCTGTTCGATTGTGGCTGCGCTGGATGCGCTGAACCAGTACCATGATTTGCCGCTCAACGAAACTGAGTTGCTGGCATTGATGGGGGAAATGGAAGCGGAGATCTCGGGCAGCCTGCACTACGATAACGTTGCGCCATGCTACCTTGGTGGCTTGCAGTTTATGGTTGAGGAGCTGGGTATTATCAGCCAACCGGTACCTTGCTTCGAAGACTGGTACTGGGTGATGGCCTACCCGGGGATCAAAGTGCCGACTGCGGAAGCGCGAGCTATCTTGCCGTCGCAGTACCGCCGCCAGGATGTGATTGCCCACGGCCGTTACCTTGGGGGCTTTATTCATGCGTGCCACTCGCAGCAACCTGAGCTGGCAGCAAAAATGATCAAAGATGTTGTGGCTGAACCATACCGTGAGCGTTTGTTGCCTGGTTTTGCCGAGTCGCGACAGTACGCACTGGAGGCAGGCGCGTTGGCCAGCGGAATATCTGGCTCCGGACCGACCATGTTCAGTGTTTGTAATGACCTCGAAGTAGCAAAACGTATTGCACGATGGTTGCAAGATCATTATGTTCAGAATGATGAAGGATTTGTCCATGTCTGTCGCCTAGACAGCCAAGGCTCGAAAGTAACAGGAAGTGAGCTGTAACCATGAAGCTATACAACTTAAAAGAACACCAAGAACAAGTATCGTTTGGTCAGGCGGTACGACAGGGCCTGGGTAGCAACCAAGGTCTATTCTTCCCGGCTGAACTGCCATATTTCGACAATGTTGAGGCATTGCTTGATATGGATTTCAACAGCCGCAGCAGCAAGATCCTATCAGCCTTTATTGGTGAGGAACTGGCGGCAGAAACCGTTGGCCAGATGGTCGGCAATGCCTTCCAGTTCCCGGCGCCTGTCGAGAAAGTGACCGATGATGTCTTCGCCCTTGAGCTGTTCCACGGCCCGACGTTGGCATTTAAAGATTTCGGTGGTCGCTTCATGGCCCAATCTCTGGCAGCCGTAAGTGATGCCGAAGGCAATATCACTATCTTAACGGCGACGTCGGGCGATACCGGTGCCGCTGTTGCCCATGCCTTCTATGGTATGGAGAACATCAAGGTTGTGATCCTATATCCTAAGGGCAAGATCAGCCCGCTACAGGAGAAGATGTTTTGTACCTTGGGCGGCAATATCACCACGGTTGCGGTGAACGGCACCTTTGATGATTGCCAGGCATTGGTTAAGCAAGCGTTTGATGATGCCGAGCTGCGCCAAGAAGTCGGGTTAAACTCGGCTAACTCTATTAATATCAGTCGCCTGATGGCGCAGATCTGTTACTACTTCGAAGCGGTTGCTCAACTGCCGAAAGACAAGCGTAATGAGCTGGTGATCTCGGTGCCAAGCGGTAACTTCGGTAACCTGACAGCGGGCTTGCTGGCCAAGGCGATTGGCTTGCCGGTTAAGCGCTTCATTGCCGCAACCAACGTTAACGATACTGTGCCTCGTTATCTGAAAACCGGAACTTGGGCACCGGAGCCAACGGTACCCACTATCTCCAATGCCATGGATGTTAGCCAGCCAAACAACTGGCCGCGTATCGAAGAGCTGTGCCGCTTGAAAGGCTGGGGCTTGGATGAGCTGGGCTACGGCGCGGTGACCGATGAGCAAACGGCTGAGACATTGAAGGCAATGGAAGAGGCGGATTACCTATGCGAACCGCACGGCGCTATCGCCTACCGTGTGCTGACCGAGCAGCTGACCGAGGGTGAAACCGGCCTGTTCTTGTGTACTGCCCATCCGGCCAAGTTCAAAGAAGTCGTGGATGAGATCTTGGGCAAGGATATTCCATTGCCGGCCCCACTGGCTAAGCACAATGCGATGGAGCTACTGTCGCTTGAGCGCGATAACGATTTTGAACAGCTGAAAGTGGTGCTGCGCGCAACCCAGTAACAGGATAGTCCAGAAGCCTGTTTGATGATTATCAGATAAAGAGAAGGGAGCCGCTGGGCTCCCTTTTTTTTATTGTTGTTGCGCTTTGCTTTATCGCTATAGCTCAATGGCGGCTTGTGCCGCGGTTATACCGTTTGCGAGCTCGACTCCGATTCAGCCACGGCTGACATCGCTTCTTCTGGCTCTTCGGCAAACTTATCAACCCACATCGCCAAGGCGCCGTCACCGGTAATGTTACAAGCAGTACCAAATCCGTCCTGTGCCAGGTGAAGGGCGATTTGCAGGCCAATCATTGCCTCGGTGAAGCCCATCATTGAGCCAAGTAGGCCAACGGCAGCCATTACTGCACCGCCTGGTGCCCCCGGTGCTGCAACCATGGTAATACCCAACATACCAATGAACGGCAGTGCTTCTAGGAAGCTTGGCACTGTTGCATTACCCGTGACCAAGATAACGGCCACACACACCGAAGTGATACTGATTGCCGAACCCGACATGTGGATGTTGGCGCACAGTGGGATCACGAAGTTGGCAATCGGTTTTTTCACCCCGTTTGCTTCTGTTTGGCGAAGGGTCACTGGCAAGCTGGCTGCCGAAGACATGGTACCAATAGCGGTGACATAGGCTGGGATCATGTTCTTCAATAGCTTGAACGGCGAGCGGCCCAGCATAGCGCCTGTTGTTAGGAACTGCAGGCTCAGCCATAGCCAGTGAAGGGCAATGATCAGAATAAGGACGAATGTAAAGGTTTTTAGGGTCGAGAACACCGTACCCTGGATCGTCATGTCGGCAAACACGCCCGAGATGTAGAACGGTAGCGACGGCACCATGACCTTCGACAGGAACAGCTCAATGATGTTGCGGCCTTCATCGCTCAACTTGCGTAGCTGCTCGCTATTGGTCGAGGTGATACCCAGGCCGAAGATAAAGGCAATCGCCAACGCAGTCATCACGCCCATGACTGGTGGGATTTTCAGATCGATCAGCGGTGATAGGGTACGGGCCGCTTCGCTCACTTCGCCAGGGGTGCTCAAGACGGAAGGTAGCACCTGGCTTGCCACGAGGTAGGCCATGGCACCGGCACCCATGGTTGAGAGGTAGCTCAAGCCTACGGTTTTACCCAGCAGTTTACCGGAGTTCTTTGGTAGGTTAGCAATGCCGCTGGTAACAAAAAATAGAATCAATAAAGGGATAGTGAAACCAATCAGCTGGCTGATCAGTGCTTTCATGGTGATAAGAATTTGCACTAGTACATCAGGAGCAAACAGGCCGACAAGAATACCTGCCACGATACCTGCAATGAGTTTTAGAATAAGTTTCATCGTCAAAATTCCAATTGAGGAGTTTGAAAAATATACAGAGTTTAATGAGTTCTAATCTAGCGGGGGGAGTTTTAACACTTCCCGAGAGGGGATGCCAAAAAAGCGGGCTTTTTATGTCGTACTAGCTACAAAAATGAAAGTGATTGCAGTAATTCCCTCCATAATGGTTATTTCTTTGACATAAGTTAAGGTCATGAAAAACAGTCAGAGAGGTTGGGTGAATTTTGTGTGCCAGTAAGCAAAAAAATAGCAGGCAAAGTGCCTGCTATTGACAGAAGAGTAGACTTATCCTCTGCTTTTTTGCTTAATTTTGCGGCTGTTCGATGCTTTCCGCTTCAGGGGCTTGCTTGGCGAACTTGTTGACCCACAAGGATATTGCACCGTCGCCGGTAATGTTACAGGCCGTGCCAAAGCTGTCTTGTGCCATGTATAGCGCGATCATCAGTGCCAATTCGGCCTCGCCAAACCCGAGCATGGTCGACATCAAGCCTAGCGCGGCCATAACGGCACCACCGGGTGCGCCCGGTGCAGCAATCATGGTGACACCCAGCATCATGATAAACGGCAGCATTTCGATTAATGATGGAATGGCGATGTGTTGGCTAAGCGCCATGACCGCTGTCGAACAGGTGACAAGGGTGATGGTTGAGCCGGATAGGTGAATGGTGGCACAAAGCGGGATAGTAAAGTTGGCGATAGAGTCGTTGACGCCGTTTTCTTTGGTCTGGCGCAGTGTGACCGGAATAGTGGCCGCTGACGACATGGTTCCGATAGCCGTGAAATAGGCCGGCAGCATGTTCTTCACCAATTTAAGCGGCGAGTACCCCAGGGCCAAGCCTGTCACGGTGTACTGGATGGTGATCCATACCCAGTGCATGAAAATAGCCAGAGCCAGCACCATACCGAAGGTCTTCAGGGTCGAGAATACCGTCCCGTCAGCGGCCATTTCGGCAAATACACCTGAGATATAGAAAGGCAATAGCGGAATGATCACTTTGGCGAGCAGCAAGTCGATAATACTGCGGCCATCTTCGGCCAGCGCCTTGAGTGGTTTGCTGTCTGTGACGCTAATGCCCAAGCCGAACAAGAACGCAGTAGCCAGTGCCGTCATCACCCCAAACATAGGTGGAATTTCAAGCGTGATAAAACTGGTCAGGTTATGGGCACTTTCGCCGCCATCCACAGCCGCTTGCGGTACGTTTGAAATAACAGTACTGGCAACAATGAAGGCTAGGCTACCGGCAATGATGGTCGAGCCATAGGAGAGGGCAACGGTTTTGCTCAGTAGCGAGCCTGAATTTTTGGGAAGGCTAGCGATACCACTGGTGATGTAGAACAGGATAATTAGCGGGATAGTAAAGCCGATTAACTGGCCACCAAGCTGTTTGATAGTCAGCAACGCGCGGATAATGATATCTGGGGCGTAAAACCCGAGCAAAATACCAAGCACGATACCAGCGATAAGCTTGAGAATTAACTTCATGAAAGGGCTCCAAATTGTTGTTATTTATATGACTCCGTTGTTTCTTATTGCCCGTGAATGATAACTGGGGTGGTAGGCAATGCTGGGAATGTACGCTTTTTTTAGCATAAATGCCTAACAATTGATCACAAATAGGAAATCTCTATAACAAAGAGGGGCGATTTAGATCAAAGGTTTGATAAAAGCTTGGCAAGAAGGTTAGGCGCGGGATTGGCAGGTCGGCAGATATAAAAAAACGGCATCCTTGGATGCCGTTTTTGCTAACTGCAGTAAAAGCTTATATCGCTTGGAATAAGAATTACAGGCTGTTAGTGAAAGTACGAGCGATGACGTCGCGCTGCTGTTCAACAGTTAGCGAGTTGAAACGTACTGCGTAGCCAGAAACACGGATAGTTAGCTGAGGGTATTTTTCTGGGTGCTTAGCGGCATCTTCCAGAGTTTCACGCTTAAGAACGTTAACGTTTAGGTGTTGGCCGCCTTCGATTTTTGCAGGTACTTCGATTGCGATTTCACGAGACTCGTACTCACCTAGGTCAGAAGCAGCGATAACTTGATCAGCTTCGAAACCAGACGCAGCAGCAACACAGCGAGCTTCGTTCTTTTCAGTGTCTAGCAGCCAGATCGAGTTTAGTAGATCGTCGTTTGCCGCTTTAGTGATTTGAATACCTTTGATCATGACTTACTTCTCCAGAGGATGTAGTTAATTTTTTCGATTTTGTTGTCGAGCTACGTATTATATATCCGGAAACTAAAAAAATGATATTGATTTAGATCAAATAACAACAAAAAACATTAAAAAGTTTAGGGCTGTTTTATTGAGCTATATCAACTAACCCGCAGTTTATCTGGTCTCATGCGCATATTTTATATATTAAAAAAAAGTTTAATGGATCATTTGTAATAAATTTACAACAAAAGCTACAAATTAAATTCCTTGTTTGCGGTGAAACTGCGTCTTAGGTTACGCTATTTTGTTGTGGGCAACGTTTATAAACAACGAACAAAATTCTAAGAGAAGGTAAAGAATGAAATTAATTGGTGCGCATGTTTCAGCGGCGGGGGGCGTGCATAATTCGCCGGAAAATGCTCGGCAGATCGGAGCAAATGCGTTTGCGCTTTTTACCAAAAACCAACGCCAATGGGTGGCAAAGCCATTGGCCGAAGATGTCATTGCGGCTTTCAAGGCACGCTGCAAACAATATGGTTATACACCGGATGCCATCCTTCCCCATGATTCTTACCTGATCAACCTAGGCGCGCCTGAAACTGAGAAGCTAGAAAAATCGCGTGCTGCGTTTGTGGATGAAATGGCGCGCTGTCATCAGCTTGGCCTAACCTTGCTGAACTTTCACCCTGGCAGCCACCTGAAAAAGATCAGTGAAACGGAGTGCCTTCGCTTGATTGCCGAGTCGATCAACCAAGCCCATCAGCAAGTCCCTGACGTTGTTGCCGTTATCGAAAACACGGCTGGACAGGGAAGCAACCTTGGCTGGCGCTTTGAGCACTTGGCTGAAATTATTGATCAGGTTGAAGACAAGTCCCGCATCGGGGTGTGTATCGATACCTGCCACGCATTTGCTGCGGGTTATGATTTGCGAACGGAAACGGCAACAGAGGCAACGTTTGCCGAGTTTGACCAGGTTGTGGGTATGCAATATTTAAGGGGGATGCACCTCAACGATTCGAAAGGCGGGCTGGGCAGCCACCTTGATCGCCACCATAGCCTTGGGGAAGGGGAAATTGGCTGGGCGTGTTTTCGCTTCTTAATGCAGGATAACCGCTTCGATAATATTCCACTGGTATTGGAAACCATCAACCCAGATATCTGGCGGCAGGAAATCGAGACCCTTCGCTCGTTCATCCCGGCTTAATTGATAGCCATCTTGGGGCGGCCAAGCCCCATCTTTGGGCAAGATAGGCACAATAAAATCGCCCGTATCATTTTAAGTTGTTGATTTTATTTGGTTAAAAATTGTCTGATAAATTGGTATCGTTTTTTCATAGTCCTTATTAGCTCACGCAGTGAGCCCACTATAAGGAGAGATACGATGAATACCGATATGATGTTCCTGAGCTTTTCCATTTCGCGCCTACCGCAGCCTTACCGTTTCAACCAAGGGCGTGGCCACTGGCGAACTCCGGTGGTCCCCCCCTTAAAAGATCCGCTTGAGCGTTGTAATGATAAGTAGCGCACAAGCGCTAGGCTTTGGTATCGGGTTGGTTATTTGGTATAGAATGGCAAGTCTGTTGCAAACCAGGATCCAGTAATGAGCACGATAACAAGTTGGCAGGATGTAATCCTTGCTGAGCGTGAAAAACCATATTTCCAAGCTATTGAAAGCCATGTTGCGGCTGAGCGAGAGGCGGGAAAATCGATTTACCCGCCACAGCCCGATGTTTTTAATGCGCTCACCGCAACTCCCCTTGATGCCGTGAAGGTGGTGATATTGGGGCAAGACCCATATCATGGCCCGGATCAGGCACATGGCCTGAGCTTTTCGGTGCGACCTGGTGTTAAAGTCCCTCCGTCATTGGCAAACATGTATAAAGAGTTGGCGAATGACATTCCCGGTTTCCAAATTCCCTCCCATGGCTACCTGCAATCTTGGGCCGAGCAAGGCGTATTGCTGCTAAATACGGTCTTGACGGTAGAGCAGGGCAAGGCACACTCCCACGCCAAAATTGGTTGGGAAACCTTTACCGATAAGTTGATAGAAGTGGTTGATCAGCAGTGCGAAGGCGTGATCTTTTTGCTTTGGGGCGCGCATGCCCAAAAGAAAGGCAAGAAAATTGATAGCCAGAAGCACCATGTCTTGCGCTCAGCCCATCCTTCCCCGCTGTCGGCTTATAGAGGGTTCTTTGGTTGCGGCCATTTCTCTCAGGCTAATGTGCTGCTTGGTCAGATGAACAAGTCGCCAATTAATTGGTTGTTAGATGAATGTTCTTAATTACAGTGATTGTGATTGAAATGTAATTTATTTGTACATTTAATAACCAAGATCAAGGAGGGTTTATTCATCCACGCATAAACTTTCAGTAACGGAGAGAGTACTGGGAGGTAAATACTATGATGTTGGATGATATTCACACCGAACATGGCTACATCGGGCGCTTGTTACAGATATTGCAGCTAAAGTTGACCGCAATACGCAATGGCCAGCCAGTGAATTACAGCTTAATCAAAGATATTGTTGAGTATCTGCAAAAGCATGCTGAATGCTGCCATCACCCTAAAGAAGACATACTCTACCATTACTACTTGGCGCACTATGCCGATAAGAATGGCGCCATGCAGAATCTTGAGCATGAGCACGAGGAGCTGGCGCAGCTGACCCATGAGTTTGCCGATACCGTCGATATGATTTTGATGGATGCGGTGATCCCGCTTGATCTCTTTGCCGAAAAGCTCAATACCTTCGTCATGCGCCAGCGTGCCCACCTAGAGTTCGAAGAGAAGCACATTATCCCTTTGATCCGAAAACATTTCACGGACGAAGACTGGCACGCCGTATCGCTTGATTATGAACAATGCGAGTGCGACCCGCTCTTTGGTCAGCAGGTATCAGATCGCTTTCGCAACCTTGCCGAGCGTTTGCATGCCTAATTGTTCCTAGACTGTAGATAAAATAAAAGAGCCGCGAGCGGCTCTTTTTCTATGTCGGCTTACCCGTTAGGGGAATTCAGCCTAGAACTCGATATCTTCGTCAGGGTAATCCCTAAACATGTCGATATCAGCAAGCTCTTTACGAAGTCTCTGCCTATCCTTGAGAGCCTCGATTTCACGCCACTTCCTTTTTACAGGCTTGCTGCGAGAGCTGCGGCGGGGTGTATCAGTTGCAAGAATGTCATCGAATGCGTAACTATCCATAGAGCACCTCTTCTTACAGGTTGTGTATCAATTAAATATCATAACAAGGGTCAAAATAAAATTGATGTGTTTCGCATTTGTTGCCTAATTATGAAATTTTTATGAGTCCTACCTCTCAAAATATCTGTTTTTGTTTGTTTTTTGAACAATAATTCCATGTCGGGGGCGCAGGCGAAATCACTGCAAAGGGATGTTTTGTGAGCATTAAATTGCTAATAATGGATAAGTTAATAGCTGTATTGAGGGGACGGCTTGATTTTTGCGTTCCAACTTTGCATGATCGTCTGCCATCCATAGTTACACCAAGCGATGTTCAACTGCACCAAGCTTGGGTATGCATAAAATCCATTTACAAAAACATAACATTGTAACTGTGTTAGGCAGTGGCGTACGGGTTTACGACACCGGGCTATTGCTGTCATTTACCGCATAACAAAACTAAAGTTGTAGTACTCGCTGATAGTGTTCCGCCAACGTGTTCATTGCCGGCTTGCTATGACAATTATTTTATTGGCCTAGCCGACTTTGGCTAGTTGCCAGCATTGATTGAATTTGAGGGGTAGGCGTGTCAAGTCAGATTATCTTTTTGAACGATCTGTTATGGGGCTCGGTTCTGATTTATTTGTTGATCGGGGTCGGGATCTTTTTTACATATCGGTTGGGTTTTATCCAGTTTCGTCACTTTGGCCACATGTTCAGTGTGATGAAAAATAGCCGCAAGTCCGATCAGGCCGGTATCTCCTCTTTCCAAGCACTTTGTACCAGTCTGGCAGCCCGTGTTGGCACCGGCAATATGGCCGGGGTTGCCGTAGCGCTAACCCTGGGGGGGCCGGGGGCGATTTTTTGGATGTGGCTAATTGCGATGCTGGGTATGGCAACGGCCTTTGCCGAGAGCGCGTTGGCACAGCTGTATAAAACCCGTGATGAGGACGGCAATTACCGCGGCGGCCCTGCCTACTACATGGAAAAAGGGCTGGGTATGCGTTGGATGGGGATAGCCTTCTCTGTCTGTCTGATCATTGCGTTTGGCTTGGTGTTCAACTCGGTACAGGCCAACTCAATAACCCAGGCCATGAACGTTGCCTTTGGCTGGAACCCAAGCTACGTGGGTGTGGTGCTGGTGGTGATGGCTGGGGTCATTATTTTTGGTGGGCTGCGCGTGATTGCCCGTACCGCTGAAATTCTGGTACCGGCGATGGCGCTTTGCTACTTGTTGCTGGCGCTATTTATCATGTTCTCAAACATCGAAAAGCTACCCGATGTACTTGGGTTGATTTTCCGCAGTGCCTTCGGCCTTGAAGAGGCGGCCTCGGGCGCGCTCGGCTATACCATTGCGCAGGGCATGATTAATGGCCTCAAGCGCGGGTTGTTCTCTAACGAGGCCGGTATGGGGTCGGCACCCAATGCTGCAGCATCGGCAACGCCTTACCCTCCTCACCCAGCCTCGCAAGGTTATGTGCAGATGCTGGGGGTGTTTATGGACACCATCGTCATTTGTTCGGCGACCGTGGCGATTATTTTGATGTCGGGCGAGTATGTCCCACACAGTGAAATTACCGGTATCGAGCTTACCCAGCGGGCGTTGAGCTCACAAGTGGGCGGTTGGGGGGCGATCTTTATCGCCGTGGCCATTTTCTTCTTCGCCTTTACCTCGCTGGTGGCCAATTACTCGTATGCCGAGACCAACCTTCTCTTCCTAGAGCATAACCACAAGTTCGGCCTGACCGTGTTCCGCCTAGTGGTGCTGGGCATGGTGATGTTTGGGGCGGTGGCGGATTTGCCGACGGTTTGGGCGATGGCTGACGTGTCGATGGGGATGATGGCGATTATCAACCTCATCGCCATTGTGTTGCTGTCGGGGACGGCGGTGAAATTGGCCAAGGATTACAACAAGCAACTGTCGCTGGGCAAAGTACCGACCTTTGACAGCAACGATTATCCGGAGCTTCACGCCCAGCTTGAAGAAGGGGTTTGGGACCAGTCGAAAAAAGACTAGGGCTAAGTTTGCAATTAAGTTGCGATTGATAATACCGATGGCAACAATAGAAAAGACCGCGTGGCAATCACGTGGTTTTTTTTTGCGTTGGTGGTAACCTTCAAGTGTCAGTTTAAAAAGGAAATCCTTATGCTTATTGTGGTTTCACCAGCGAAAACGCTTGATTACGAATCGCCATTGGCGACCAACACTTATACCCTACCCGAGCTGGTTGATCACTCGGCTGAATTGATTGAAGTATGCCGTGAGTTGACCCCGGCGCAAATTGCCAGCTTAATGAAGGTGAGCGATAAAATTGCCGGGCTGAATGCTGCGCGCTTTGCCGAGTGGTCGCCGGAATTTACGACCGACAATGCCCGCCAGGCTATTTTGGCGTTCAAGGGGGATGTGTACACGGGCCTTGCCGCTGAAACCATGACTGAAGACGACTTTGCCTATGCCCAGAAGCATTTGCGTATGTTGTCGGGCCTATATGGCCTGCTCAAGCCATTGGATCTGATGCAGCCATACCGCCTCGAGATGGGGACCAAGCTGGCAAATAACCGCGGTACCAACCTATACCAGTTCTGGGGTGAGATTATCACCGACAAGCTTAATGCCGCGTTGGCGGAGCAGGGCGATGATATTTTGGTTAACCTGGCATCTAACGAGTACTTTAAATCGGTGAAGCCAAAGTCACTGCAAGCGAAGGTGATCACGCCAGTGTTTAAAGACTGTAAGAACGGCACTTACAAGGTGATTAGCTTCTATGCCAAGAAGGCTCGCGGCATGATGGCCCGTTATATTCTGGATAACAAAGTAGATTCGATTGAAGGTTTGCAAGCCTTTGACACTGCCGGTTATTACTTTGTTGCTGGTGAATCGACCGAAACCGAATTGGTGTTCAAGCGCGAAGAGCAATAGCCGCTGCGATTTCTCGGTATATAAAAAACGGGCTGGTTAATACCAGCCCGTTTTTTTATTTGAGGTGATTAGCCAGCCTTTATGGCTTGACGGCTGATCTTACTTCTTGGCTTTTTTCTTTTTCACGGTCGCTTTCTTCTTCGGATCTTTTTTCTTTTTCTTCTTCACCGTGGTCGGCTTCTTGTGTTGCGGACGAAGCCCTTCAACAAAGCGCTCAGCCACTTCTTCTTTCATGTAGCGGCCAACACGCTCGATCATGCCCTGATCATGTGCCTCGATCAAAGAAACGGCGGTGCCTTTTTTACCCGCGCGTGCAGTACGGCCAATACGGTGTAGGTATACATCGGCAGTACGCGGCATGTCGAAGTTAATCACGTGGCTGACGTCCGGCAGGTCGATACCACGGGCGGCAACGTCTGTTGCTAGCATGATGTTCACTTCGCCATCGCGGAAGCGGCGAATGGTGTTGTTGCGCGAGGCTTGCGCCATCTCGCCTTGCAGCCAGCAGCAGTTGATCTGCATCGCAGCCAGTTGGTCACGCAGTACCGCAAGACGCTCGCGGGTCTTCACAAAGATGATGGTGCGCTCTGCTTCACCCAGGATCGTTTTCAGCAGATCCAGTTTGTGCGCCATGTCGTCACAACGGTGGTAGTACTGGTGGATCTTTTTGCGCTCGCGGCGTGGCGGCTCGGCATTGACCTCAACCGGCTCGGTTAGGATCTTCTGCGAGAAATCGCGTACGCCCTTGCCCTCAAGCGTGGCTGAAAACAACAAGCTCTGGCGGCGCCAGCGACATTCGTTGTTAATGCGCTCAACAACCTTGGCAAAGCCCATGTCGAGCATACGGTCTGCTTCGTCGAGGATCAAGCACTCGATGGCACGACAGTCGAAGCGCTCTGATTCGATGTACTCCATCAGGCGTCCCGGTGTCGCAACCACGATATCTTGGGTTTTGCCCAATAGATCAGCGTGCTCGTCGTAGGAAATACCACCGGTGATGGTGAACACCTTCAAGTTGGTGTGCTTCGATAGGGCACGAGCTTGATCAGCTACCTGAATCGCCAGTTCACGAGTCGGGGTCAGTACCAGGACGCGCGCAGGACCAGGCTTCTTGCGTGGGAAGTCCTGCAGGTGCTGGAGCATTGGCAGAAGAAACGCGGCGGTTTTTCCGGTGCCGGTAGGAGCGGAAGCCAAGACGTCGCGACCATCAAGCGCATGAGGGATTGCCTCGGCTTGGACGACTGTTGGACGCTCGTAGCCAGCTTCTTCGATGGCTTGCAGCAGCTCACTATCTAATTCTAATTCGGAAAAGTCTCTCACCGGTCATTTCTCCTTGGGATAAGGCTCAATCTATAAGGGGCGGCATTATAGGCAACTATCAAGCATAAAAGTAGAAAAACTTGATGCTAACCACAAAAGCTATTTTACATCTTAAGGTAGAACTCACGCGCTAGGGCGACAAAATCAGCGGAGTATCGGCCTTGTTGGTGGATCACCAGTTGCTCCGACACCGTTTTCCTGCCCGATTTCGATAAGGCGATCAGCAGGCGGTTGACCGGCTTTTTCTCGGTTGAGCGGATTTCGCAGACACGGGAGCAGGGTAAAGACAGCGAGTCGGCCATGGCGATAAGCTGGCGCCCCTCGTATTCGGGCAAAATAAGGCTGGCAACCCCCGTGTCAGAGAGTAAGTGCTTGATACTAAGCAGCAGATCTTGGTGTGATAGCGAGTTGGTATGGCGTGCTGTTGCCCTTGCTTGGCAACCGGCTTGCTCGCCGCTATTAAAATAGGGGGGATTGCACAAAATGGTATCAATGCTGCCAGCGGCCTGCTGCTGCGCCCATGCCACGATATTGTACTGGTGGGCAGCCAGCCTGGCCGGCCATGGGGAGTCAGCAAAGTTGCTCTTGGCCGCAGCAACGGCTTTGCTATCGATATCGAGCGCAATAATGTCTTGGCCTATTGCCTCGGAGCGTTGCGCCGCCATTAACGCCAACAGCCCGCTGCCGGTGCCGATATCCAAAATGGTACCGCTTGGTTTCAATTCGCTCCAGGCTCCCAGTAAGACCCCGTCGGTACTGACCGGCATGCCGCAACCGTGATCGTTGACGTGGAACTGTTTGAAGGTGAAACCTTTTGCCATTTTGCTACCCGTGACTATTCATTTTTTGATCCAACATTATAGCCTGTGCAGGCTTATTTATAACATTGTAATTTACTGTTAAATTTGTGTTGCATAGTGGTTTGTTCTATTTCTTATCTTTTTGATAAGAGTTTTTTATTGGCGTTTAATTCTGCCTGGTGTTTTTTAATTGGTGATTTGAACTGGTTTTTGATTGCTGTGTTTCTAGAATATGGTGTTTTTCACTGTTGTATTGCTTGTTTGGTGCTTTTTGTTCATTATGCTGTGAGTAAGGTCGCATTCAGGTTTAACTTTTTGTGGCTAAAAATTTAATAAAACAATTAACGCTTGCAAACACAACATTATCATTGACGAGTGGAAGGTGCAGTTTGAAAAAATCACTCAAAGTAACAGACATCTTGGCGTTGGGCTTTATGACCTTCGCTTTCTTCCTAGGTGCAGGAAACATCATATTCCCCCCACAGGCTGGCCAGCTGGCTGGCGAGAACCTCGTCCCTGCGATGCTTGGTTTTCTGTCAACCGGTGTTAGCCTGCCGTTGATCGCCATTATCGCGGTTGCGGTTGCGGGTGGTTGGGAAGGCATGACCAAGGATTTACCATCGAGGGTGGCGACCTTCTTGGCGGTGATGATCTTTATCGTTATCGGCCCGGCATTCGCCGCGCCCCGTGCCGGCTTGGTTGCCTACGAAATGGGCGTGAAACCGTTTATTGCCGATGCTGGACAGCTTAGCTTAACTATTTTTTCTATTGTCTTTTTTGCTATTGCGCTGTTCCTATCCCGTTCTCGCGGCAACCTTGTCGATATGGTGGGTAAGTTCCTGACCCCAATTTTGTTCGTGGCACTTATCATGCTGGCGGTATCGGTGGTGATCAACCCGCAAGATGCGATTGAGGCAGCAAAAGGCGATTACATCGATATGCCTTTTATCAAGGGCTTTGTAGAAGGCTATAACACCCTGGATGCGGTAGCAGCGCTATTGTTTGGTATGGTGATTGTCGACGCGGTGCGCAGCAAAGGGGTGAGCGACGAAGCCGCCACGCGCAAATACCTGGTTATGGCCGGCTTGATTGCCGCTGCGGGTCTGGCGTTCGTGTATATCTCGCTATTCTACCTCGGTGCGACCAGCGTGAATATTGCGGCAGGTGCATCTAACGGTGGCGATATCTTGGCTATCTATGTGGCGGCACTGTTTGGCCCGGCCGGCCAGATCATGCTATCGCTGATTGTATTGCTAGCGTGTTTGACCACAGTGGTTGGCTTGATCAGCGCCTGTTCTGAATACTTCTCTTCGTTGACGCGTTGGTCTTACGAAAAGTGGGTGGTATTGCTGTCTGTGACTTGTTGTGTGGTGGCCAATGTTGGCTTGAATCAACTGATTGTCCTTTCGCTACCGGCACTGTTCGCCCTTTACCCGATTGCGATGGCACTGGTTATCCTGACCTTTATCCGCAAATGGCTGCCGAACCCACAGATGTCTTACCGCGTGGTTATGATTGTGGCGCTGTCGTTTAGCATGATTGATGCAGCGAAAGTATCGGGCTTTGACGTATCGGCGTTCCGCGTGCTTCCACTGTTTGATTACGGCATGGCATGGTTGATGCCAACGTTTGTGGCCTTGGTGATCACCTGCTTCGTGGGCGCGAAAAAAGCCGCAGCCCAACAAGCAAGCCAAACCGCATAACGGTCAATAGACCGAAATAATACAAAATAACCAAAAACGGGATGCCATTGGCATCCCGTTTTAGTTTGTGTCGTTTGGCGTCGCTTTACAGCGTTTCGCTGTACTCGTTGAGGATTTGTTCGCACCACGAGGTAATGCGCTCATCGCTGAGTTCGTACTGGCTGTCTTCGTCTAGGGCTAGGCCAACGAACAGCTGCTCGTCGTCAGTGAGTGCTTTCGATGCCTCGAAGTCATAGCCTTGGTTTGGCCAGTAGCCGACAAAATTAACCCCGGTAGGGAGCAGCTTTTCATGCAGCATACCCATCGCATCAAGGAACCATTCGGTGTAACCCTCCTGATCGCCAAGGCCAAACAGTGCCACTGTCTTGCCGTCGAGGCGCAGGCCGTCGAGTTGTTCCCATACCGCTTCCCAGTCTTCCTGTAGTTCGCCGAAATCCCAAGTCGAGATTCCCAAGATCAACATGTCGAACTGGTTCATGGTCGCAATGTCTGCTTCTTTAATATTGTGCAATTCTACCAGTTCATCACCAATGCACTCGCGGATTTTCTCCGCTGCCATTTCGGTATAACAGGTGGTAGAGCCATAGAATAAGCCAATCTTCATGCTGCGAGTCCAATGTGTTGCAGGTAAATAACAATAATTACGATTCTACCTAGCTTCTGGTCGCTTGACTAACTTTGCGTCGTTGAAAGTTGCTCGACGCCAAGAATGGCAAACAGTCGTTACTTTTTCTGGTAAATCGACTACCATACAAATACTGTTTATTTATCCATGTGTTTTTGATGTGCTGCCGTGGGAGGCAGCGCGGCGAAGTTTGAGGTTAAAGTGGAAAATGATGAGGTGCTCATCGAGCGGTTTCTCGATGCGATGTGGATGGAGCGGGGGCTGTCAGAAAACACCCTGGCTTCCTACCGTAATGATCTTAAAAAGTTGGGAAATTGGGTTGAGGAGCAGGGGCTGAGCCTCGATTCGGTATCAGCCGATGATTTGCAGCGCTATCAGCAATGGCTGTTTGATGCTGATTTTAAACAGACGTCCCGGGCCAGAATGGCATCGGCAATTCGCCGCTTGTTCCAATACCTGCACCGCGAAAAGGTTCGCGATGACGATCCGAGCGCGATGTTGGTGAGCCCCAAGTTGCCCAAGCGCTTACCCAAAGATATTACCGAGGAGCAGGTTGATGCCTTGCTCGATGCGCCAGATCCCAACGACCCGATTGAGTTGCGCGACAAGGCCATGCTGGAGTTGCTCTATGCAACGGGGCTTCGTGTCACCGAGTTGGTGAGCCTGACGATGGAAAATGTCAGCTTGCGGCAAGGCGTGGTGAGGGTAACGGGCAAGGGCGACAAGGAGCGCTTGGTACCGATGGGCGAGAATGCCATCGACTGGATTGAGCAGTTTATTGCCACAGGGCGCCCCCAGTTGCTGGGGGAGAAAAGCTCTGATGTGGTTTTCCCGAGCAAGCGTGCCAAGCAGATGACCCGCCAGACTTTTTGGCACCGGATCAAGCATTATGCCGTGATTGCCGGAATTGATACCGACACGTTGTCGCCGCACGTGATGCGGCATGCCTTCGCGACCCATTTGCTCAATTACGGGGCGGACTTGAGGGTGGTGCAAATGCTACTTGGCCACAGTGACTTGTCGACGACCCAAATCTATACCCATGTGGCGACCGAAAGGTTGAAGCAACTTCACGGTACGCACCACCCACGTGCCTAAATGGGGCCGAGCGCTTTTCTACTGGATTGGTTATAATGAGAGACGTTAGGGGATTTTTTTATTGAACCTTGAAAGATTTTTGAGCTCTTACAGGTCTCTCTTTTTATCTATTTTATTTTAAAGGAAATAACCGCATGCGCTTTTTTGGCCGTACGTTACTTGCGACAGTTGTGGCGATGACTGCTTTTTCAGCATCAGCGAAGCCTGATGAAGCTGCAATTACAAAGAAACTGAGTGGTATCGGGCTAGTGCCAGTGTCGATCAGCGAATCGCCGCTACCGGGTATTAATGAAGTCGTTACCGAGCGCGGTATCGTGTACGTTTCTGACGATGGTGGTTATTTCCTTGCCGGTCACCTTTATCAGAATGACGGTGCCCAGCCGATGAACCTGACTGAGCAAAAAATGGCGAAGCTGAACAAAGAGAAGCTTCAGGGAATGGAAGACGAGATGATCGTCTACCCAGCCAAAGATGAAAAGTACGTGGTTACCGTCTTTACCGACACCAGCTGTGGATACTGCCGCAAGCTGCACAACGAAATGGCAGCCTATAACGATGCCGGTATCACCATCCGCTACCTGGCTTTCCCTCGCGGCGGTGAGCGCTCGCGCAACTTCGGTGAAATGAGTGCGATTTGGGGTGCCAAGGATCCGGTGAAGGCCATGAACGAAGCAAAAAGCGGTAGCTTTGACCCGAACGGTATCGAGCAGCGTTCAGAGCTGGTGAACAAGCATTACCAACTGGGTGTGGCAATGGGCGTCAGCGGTACCCCGGCGATGATCTTGGAAGACGGCACCATGCTGCCGGGTTACCAGCCAGCACCGATGCTGCGCAAGATGCTAGATAGCCGCGGCTAATACCTGCATTGTGAATGTGATTAATACACCCCGGGCCAACCTGTTAGCCCGGGGTGTTTGTTTTTGTATGGCCACGAGCTTGCGGCAATCCATGCCTTGTTCGCCACAAATTTGCCTTCGCAAAAATCTGACCAGATATTTAATGGGATTGATATAATGCTTTGCAATAACGATGATTCCCTTCACCCAGCCGATAAAGATTGTTCCGATGATTGAAATAAAGCGCCGTCCAGAGGCGGATACCAGCCAGTTTACCGATGCGACCCCTGCTTTATTGCAGCGAATTTATGCCAGTCGCGGGATCAGCAATGAAACCGAGCTAGAAAAAGGGGCGCGTAACCTGTTGGGTTACAACCAGCTCCACGGTATCCAGCCTGCGGTTGACTTGCTCAAGGATGCTTTGGCGGAACAACGCCGGATCATCATCGTCGGCGATTTCGATGCCGACGGAGCAACCAGCTCGGCGTTGTCGGTGCTGGCGCTGAAAATGCTTGGCAGCCGCAATGTCGATTACCTGGTGCCCAACCGTTTTGACGACGGCTATGGCTTGAGCCCTGACGTGGTCGAGCAGGCGGCGGAGCGCGGCGCCGAGTTGATCATGACGGTCGATAACGGGGTATCTTCCATTGCCGGGGTGGCGGCAGCCAAGGAGAAGGGCATTCAGGTACTGGTGACCGATCACCACTTGCCAGGCGAGGTCTTGCCGGCAGCCGATGCGATAGTAAATCCGAACCTGCATGAATGTGACTTTCCGTCGAAGGCGCTTTGCGGGGTGGGGGTGGCCTTCTATTTGATGCTGGCGTTGCGCGCCGACTTGCGCCAGGCGGACTGGTTTAATGCGCAGGGTATTGCCGAGCCGAACTTGGCTGAACTGCTGGACTTGGTCGCATTGGGGACGGTGGCCGATGTAGTCGCGCTTGATGGCAATAACCGTATCTTGGTGCACCAAGGTTTGCAGCGAATTAGGGCGGGGCGTTGCCGGCCGGGTATCCGCGCCTTGATTGAAGTGGCCAACCGCGATCCAGCGCGGCTGGTGGCGAGCGATCTCGGTTTTGCCCTCGGCCCGCGTATCAATGCGGCAGGGCGACTGGATGACATGTCATTCGGGGTCGAACTGCTGCTGTGCGATAACATTCAGGCTGCGCGCCGGATGGCATCGGAGCTGGATGCATTGAACCAGACCCGCAAGGAGATCGAGCAGGGGATGAAGGAAGAGGCGGTGGCGATTTGCGAGCGCCTCAAGTTTAACCAGCAGGACATGCCTTATGGCTTGGCCCTGTTCCAGCGCGATTGGCACCAGGGGGTAATAGGGATCCTGGCTTCGCGGATCAAGGAGCAATACCACCGTCCGGTGATCGCCTTTGCCGATGCGGGCAATGGCGAAATCAAGGGATCATGCCGCTCTATTCCCGGCCTTCATATGCGCGATGTGCTGGACTTAATTGATACCCAGAACCCAGGGGTGATCCTCAAGTTTGGTGGCCATGCGATGGCGGCGGGATTAACCGTACCGGAAAGCAAGCTTGAGGCATTTAGCGAAGCGTTTGATCAGGTGGTGCGAAAAGAGCTGGACGGCGACGCCCTGAAGGGGATTTTGCTCACTGATGGTACGCTACACCCGCAGGAGCTTAACCTGCAAACAGCGGAGTTGCTCCGTGCCGGTGGCCCGTGGGGGCAGCAGTTCCCCGAGCCGATGTTTGATGGTCGCTTCCGCTTGCTGCACCAGAAGTTGGTTGGCGGCAAGCACTTGAAAATGATGCTGGAGCCGCTGGAAGGCGGTTCGGTGATTGACGGCATTGCCTTTAATATCGATGTTCGCCGCTGGCCCGATGCATCGGTGCAGCAGGTTGAGTTGGTGTACCGCCTTGATGTCAATGAGTTCCGGGGCAACTGCAGTGCCCAGCTCATGGTTGAGCACATTTCAGCGCTTTGATTTGCCCTTGCCGGGTTGGCTGTCGCGAAGGCGCGGCGGCCAGCTGGCTAACCAGAGTAAAAAAGATATTTCAAGTTGGTAACCTGTCTGTTTCTGTGACCAACTTTAAAAAATAAAATCACCGATTACCTTTCCTTTCCCCTGTATATTCTATCTACAATTCGATAGAATCCTCCGGTTATGTCCATTTCGGCTATGAAGAGTGGCAATGTTCGAGATTAATCCTATTAAAAACCGACTTGAGGATGTGTCAGCACGTACTGACATCCTTAGGGGGTACCTTTGACTACGATGCTAAGAAAGAGCGTCTAGAAGAGGTAAACGCAGAATTAGAACAACCCGATGTATGGAACGAGCCAGAGCGCGCACAGGCGCTGGGTAAAGAGCGTTCATCATTGGAAGCGGTTGTTGAAACCATCGACCAGCTAGACCAAGGCGTAGAAGACGTCGAGGGCCTACTTGAGCTGGCCGTTGAAGAAGAAGATCAGGAAACCTTCGACGAGATCGAACCTGAGCTGGCTGAGCTGGAAGGCAAGCTAGCGAAATTGGAATTCCGTCGTATGTTTGCCGGCGATCACGATGCCTCTGACTGCTACATCGACCTGCAAGCAGGTTCGGGCGGTACGGAAGCGCAGGACTGGACATCGATGATGCTTCGTATGTACTTGCGCTGGGCTGAAGCCAAGGGCTTCAAGACCGAGGTTATCGAAGTATCGGAAGGCGATGTTGCTGGTCTGAAATCAGCCACGGTTCGCATCAGTGGCGAATACGCGTATGGCTGGTTGCGTACCGAAACCGGTGTCCACCGTCTGGTACGTAAGTCACCGTTTGACTCCGGTGGCCGTCGCCATACCTCGTTTGCTTCTGCGTTTATCTACCCTGAAGTGGACGATAACATCGACATCGACATCAATCCGTCAGATCTACGTATTGATGTATACCGCGCCTCGGGTGCGGGTGGTCAGCACGTTAACACCACCGAATCGGCGGTACGTATTACCCACGTACCAACCAACACCGTGGTGCAGTGTCAGAACGACCGCTCTCAGCACAAGAACAAAGATCAGGCGATGAAACAGTTGAAAGCAAAACTGTTCGAGCTTGAGATGCAAAAGCAGAATGCTGAGAAGCAAGCCAACGAAGATGCGAAATCTGACATTGGCTGGGGTAGCCAGATCCGTTCATACGTTCTGGATGATTCCCGCATCAAAGATTTGCGTACTGGGGTGGAAAACCGCAACACCCAAGCAGTATTGGACGGCGATTTAGACCGTTTTATTGAAGCCAGCCTGAAATCAGGTCTGTAACCGAATTTCGGTTAAATATTTAAGGGTTAACCCATGACTGATCAACTACAAGATGAGAATAAGCTGATTGCCGAGCGTCGCGCGAAACTAGATATGATCCGCGAAAACTGTAAGGCAAACGGCCACCCGAATGATTTCCGTCGCGATAGCCTAGCGGCAGACCTGCAGGCTAAATACGGCGAACTAAGCAAAGAAGAATTGGCAGAAGCGGGTAACGTAGTTGCTATCGCTGGCCGTGTCATGGCTAAGCGTGGTCCTTTCCTTGCTATCCAAGACGTATCTGGCCGTGTTCAGGCGTATGCCGACAAAGCCGTTCAGAAAGAGCTGAAAGAAAAATACTCTGGCCTAGATATCGGTGACATTATCGGTGTTAAGGGCGAGCTGCACAAATCGGGTAAAGGCGATCTTTACGTGAACATGGACGAGTACGAACTGCTAACGAAAGCACTTCGTCCGTTGCCAGAGAAGTTCCACGGCCTGACCGATCAGGAAATGCGCTACCGTCAGCGTTACGTTGACCTGATTGTTAACGACGACTCGCGCAATGCATTCATTATCCGCTCTAAGCTGGTTGCATCAATTCGTAACTTCATGACTTCTAAGAATTACCTAGAAGTTGAAACGCCAATGATGCACGTGATCCCTGGCGGTGCGACAGCACGTCCGTTTATCACTCACCACAACGCGCTAGATATCGACATGTACCTGCGTGTTGCACCTGAGCTATACCTGAAGCGTCTGGTTGTGGGCGGTTTTGACCGTGTATTCGAAATCAATCGTAACTTCCGTAACGAAGGCCTATCGCCTCGTCACAACCCAGAATTCACCATGATGGAATTCTACCAAGCTTACGCTGACTACAAAGATCTAATGGATCTGACTGAAGAAATGCTAAGCACTGTGGCGATGGATGTATTGGGCTCAACGTCAATGCCTTACGGTGACGAGACTGTTGAGTTCGGCGGTACTTACGCGCGCATGAGCATGTTCGAAGCGATCAAGCACTACAACCCTGATCACGAGCAAATCCAAAACCTAACGGAAGAAGATCTGCAAAACCGTGAGCTAATGGTGTCTATTGCTAAGTCTGTACATGTTGACGTGGAAGAGTTCTGGACTTGCGGCCAGCTGCTTGAAGAGATCTTCGGTGAAACTGCAGAGCCTAAGCTGATCCAGCCGACTTTCATCACTGGTTACCCGGCAGATATTTCTCCGCTAGCGCGCCGCAGCGACGACAACCCGTTCTTCACTGACCGCTTTGAGTTCTTCATTGGTGGTCGTGAAGTCGCCAACGGCTTCTCGGAGCTGAATGACGCTGAAGATCAGGATGCACGCTTTAAGGCACAGGTTGCTGCTAAAGATGCAGGTGATGACGAAGCCATGTTCTACGATGCTGACTACATCACAGCGTTGGAGCACGGCTTGCCGCCAACAGCGGGCCAAGGTATCGGTATTGACCGCCTAGCGATGCTGTTCACTAACACGCACACAATCCGTGACGTGATCCTGTTCCCGGCAATGCGCCCGCAGAACAACGCGTAATTCGATACGCAAAGTAAATTGGAAGCCACCCCACGGGGTGGTTTTTTTATATATAAAAAGTGGCGACATGGCTTTTTTTGCTTTGCTTGTAAAAAATGTTATGCATCTGTGTTTATAATTCAAGTCGGAATAATAATGAAAATAAGGGATTAGTATGATTTATCGTTTTTCTGCCTTGGCCGTTTCAACGTCAATATTGCTTGGTTGTGCATCAATGGAGTTAGAACCTCCTTTGAGTAACTACCAAGGAGCTCTGCCGGAGGATTTTAAACAGAAACTACTTGCGTTTAATGAGCAGCCATCCACGCCTTTTCGTGGGGGAGTGCAAACCTATGATTTTGATCCGGATGCATCGTTGCTTACTGTTATCTTTCGTTTGCCCAATCCGAGGTGGTCATGGGATATTGGTCAATATGAAGTGGAGCAAAGTATGTTTCCTGAGGCTTGTCAGAAACTTGGCTATGAGATTAAGAATGGCTTAGGAGTACGCTACTGGTTTGCTGGTGGAGGGGGCTTCGTTACAGATGTACTAACAGATGATATTTGTCGTTCACTTTCTTCCTGAAAAACGCCATTCTAATAATATCGAGTAGTTTATTTGCTTATTCATATAGCCAGCTCTTTTGATTAGTATCAGAAGAGCTATTCGCTAGTTTCCTATAGTGGAATCCGTTCACTTTTTGTTCTATCGGTAAACTTCTGACTGTGATCGTAGGCACAGTTTCATTAATTTCTCACCTCGGATACAGAATGCCATACCTTGGTATTTTGTGCTATTCACGTGATGAATAAGTTACGGTTTTGTATAGGCTTTAGTGTTTTATTTTGATTCTTGTTGCCTAAGCCAGTGGTTGTCTTTGTGTTTCATTTGTATAAAAAGTGTAAAAAATCATCTTTTATCTTTTTAGGTGCTGTGTAAAATGGCGCTCAATCTCACGAATACAGTGGGAATGGGAAGTAAACAAAACATTTACAAGCACAACCAACTGGAGATGGACGATGAAGAAATCGCTATCAGGAAAGATATTTGCAGGGCTGTTTGCCGGCCTGGTTATTGGTACGGCAATTCAGTACTTGTTTAACGGCGTGACATTGATGGACACCTATGTACTTGGCTTGGCCGAGGGCGCTGGTGGGATGTTTGTTTCATTAATCAAGCTATTGGTTGTTCCTTTAGTTTACGTTTCTATTGTTTGCGGTATTGTCGAGTTGAAAGATATCACTGCATTTGGTCGCCTAGGTGGTAAAACCTTTGCTCTATACATTATTAATACCATCATTGCGATCACGGCAGCACTGACCGTTGGGATGATCTTCCAGCCTGGAGCAGATGCCAACTTGGCAGGTACCGTGTCGGAAACGGTTGAGCTGACGACAACAGAAACGCCAGATATCTTCTCGTTGATTGTTAACATTGTTCCGAGCAACCCAGTCCAAGCTTTTGCCAATGGTGATATGCTACAAATCATCTTCATGGCGATTTTGACAGGTCTTGCGATTCAGGCGCTAGATACCCGTGGTGGCCCTGCGATCAAAACATTCAAAATGGCCAACGAACTCATGATGAAGCTAGTTGGCCTAGTAATGAGCTTGGCACCATTTGGTGTATTCGCCCTGATGATCCAGCTAGGTGCCACCCTAGATGCCAATACCCTGATGTCGGTCGCTGGCTATGTTGCCCTTGTTGTGGCAATGTTGGTGTTCTGGATTTTCTTCTTCTACCCAATGATGGTTGGCCTGACAACGGGCATCAAACCGACTGAGTTCCTACGCCATACTCGCGAGCAAATCTTGTTCTCGCTATCGACTGCGAGCTCGAACGCCACGATTCCGGTAACCATGCGCACCCTGACTGACAAGATTGGTGTATCTAAATCAGTGGCAGGCTTTGGTGTACCACTGGGCGCAACAATGAACATGTCAGGTGTGTCGATTTATATCGCGCTGGCAACTCTGTTTGTTGCCAATGCCTTCGGCCAGCCAATCAACAGTGCTGATATCTTTACCCTAGGACTGACCATTCTGCTGTTATCAATCGGTGCGGGTGGTGTTCCAGGCGGTGGTGTTGTGATGGTAGGTGTACTGCTTCACCAACTAGGCTTGCCGCCAGAAGGTTTGGCTATCATCGCTGCTGTAGACCGTATCAATGATATGTTCTGTACGAGCTCGAATGTAGTCGGTGATACGGCGGTGAATACCATCGTAGCCAAGAGCGAGAATGAAATTGGTGTTGAATCACAGCAAGAGCAACCAGAAGTGGTGACAGTGAGCTAAGTCCCAACATCATGATAGTCATAAAGCGCCTGCGGGCGCTTTTTGCGTTTTGGAGCCACAATTTATCTGAAACTTGATAGCAGGCTATACTTAGCATAGTAAACCTGTTGCACTTAATTGGCGAGACAACTTATCATTCGCTACAGATTATGGCTACTCAGGTATAGACGTTGGCAAAAGGTGTTGTCCTTGGCGCTTGCAAAGGAAGGTGTTGTTAATGAAAGTCGGATCGAATCATCATCGTTCGGTGTTAGGTACGTTGGTTGTGCTGGGAGGGGCCGAGGTTCCTTGGGTGGCGGCCTTGGAAAAAGCTGGTTGGCTATGCCATCGCTGCTATGACTTGCGTGCAGCCGAAGCTTTATTATTGGAGGTCGGTCCTTGTATCGGCGTTGTTGATCTTACCCGCGATGATTTTAGCCTGTCGGGCATTGCCGGGGTGGTTAACCGCAACAAGCAGGCACGCTGGTTGGCGGTTGCCCGTGAGGATCAATTGGACAATGATGCAATATGCCAGTTTGTTGTGAGTTTCTGCATCGACTATTTTACCGCCCCTGTCCCTGAGTCCCAGTTACTGAAAACCATTGGCCACCAGTTGGGGATGTTGCAACTTGAGCGCCGGGTGTGGCCTGAGCTTGGCCAGTTTGGCCAGCATGGCTTGCAAGGTGAGCAAGCGGCAATGAAAAAGTTGCGCCACCAAGTGAAGCGCATGGCACTGGCCGATATGCCGGTTTTTGTGCTGGGCGAGATTGGTACCGGTAAAGAGCTGGTTGCACAAGCGATACATCAAGGTTCAACACGGGCCAAAGCGGCATTCGTGGGCATAAATTGCGAAACCCTGGGATCCGATTGGCTGGTAGATGAAAGCCATTTATTAGGTGGCGATTGTTGTTTTAGCGCGGCGGATAAGGGAGTGTTATTTCTCGATGAGATTTCAGCACTCGATGATGATCGCCAGCAAGAGCTACTGTGCTTTTTGCAAGACGGTCATTTCACCACCTTTGATGGGCGCCAAGTGGAATCGGACGTGCGGCTGATAGCCTCGACGCGCTATTCGCTTGAGGAGTTGCTTGAAGAAGGCGCTTTAAGAGAAGACCTTTATTACCGCCTCAATGTCCTCAGCTTAAGTGTTCCCTCCTTGCGCGAGCGCGGTGAGGATCTGTTGCTGTTGGCGGAGTACCTGTTGCTCAAGTTCTCTCGCCAGTACAATAGCCAAGTAAAGCAATTAAGCGGTGAAACCAAGCAATTGCTAGCGGGCTATTCATGGCCGGGCAATGTAAGGGAGTTGATCAGCCAAATAAAGCGGGCAATTTTGTTGGCTGAGGGGAGGGAGTTGCTTGTTGATCACTTCGATTTACCGCGCCAGTCTGATGACAAGCAGAGCCTCAAGAAGATCAGGGAAGACTCTGAACGGTGCGCTTTATTGACCGTGTTGGAAAATAACAAAGGGCAGATTTCGGCGGCAGCTAGGGAGCTAGGCGTCTCGCGTGCCACCATGTACCGCTTACTGAACAAGCATGATTTGGTGCCGCCACCCCGCCATTTCCGCCAGAGCTAGCATCAAAGGAAAACAGCCTACCTTGTTATGATTGTCTGGAAATTGCCGCTGAATAGGTGGAAATTTCACCTTTTTCCAGACTGGGTGGGGGAAATCTAGACGATCATCGTTTTATACAACTAGAGTCTATTATATGCTTGTTTTATATACATCATTGGATAGAATAAAACCATATTTCACATTTCTATAACTTATTACTGGAGGAACATATGATGCGAATTTTATCTATGACGTGTACCTGTTCGTCCGGTGATACCTCGAATCATCCTATTCATTAACGGCAATCCGCTGTGTAAATGGGCCGCGGATCACTGTCGCGGCTAGTTAAGTTTTTACTTTGTTGTCAGCCTGAAACGGCAGTACTCGCGTCCCGTCAATATCAATCATTGTATGGAGAGTACCCCTATGCGCCAATCAGTCTATTTACGTATTGCAGTTTTTTTTGTTCAACTCGACCTTCAGCGCGAGGATGCGGCATGGCGCCGTGAGCACCGCCGGGTGTGTGTGTTGCTACCGCACTTATCGCAGCACATGCTAAAAGATATCGGTGTCGATAAAGATCAGCGTATTGCACGCCAGTTGGTTTCGAGCCCAGCTAGCCGCAAAGTACGCCACTTAAGGAGAGAGTATCAATCGCGACTGAGTACGTAAGGATCCCCCTCAACTCGCGAGTTGAGGGAAAACAACCACTTGGTGAATTGTTGGTGCCACAAGAAACGGCTTGTAACACTTTCCAACGCTTTGCGACGAATGCGCGTTAGGGCATGCAAATCGGTTTGGGATACAGTAACCGGACATCAACAAAGGTGTTTACCTAAGTTGGTTGAGCTAATGTTTTTCGGCCCCCGTTTGCTACGGGGGCTTTTTTTTATCTGTTTTTCGATGGCCCAAGAGAGACGGGATCGCTAAGGACAAGGGTTCGAGTACTGTACGCCGACCGCTTGCAGATCGCTTAGCACCTCATCGGTGAGTGTCAGGTCGAGGCTTTGGATATTGCTTTCAAGCTGCTCAAGGGTCGTCGCGCCAATAATATTCGATGCAACAAACGGACGCTGGTTGACGAAGGCCAATGCCATTTGCGCAGGATCGAGCCCGTGCTTGTGGGCAACATCGACATAGGCCTCGGTTGCTGCAATTCCCTGCGGGTTGAAGTAGCGTGAGAAGCGTTCGAATAGGGTACAACGGGCCCCTTCAGGGCGCTGGCCCTTGAGGTATTTGCCGCTCAATGTACCGAATGCCAACGGTGAGTAGGCCAGCAGCTCAACCCCTTCATGATGGCTGATTTCCGATAGGCCAACCTCAAAGCTTCGGTTAAGCAAGTTATATGGGTTTTGGATGGTCACCACCCTTGGCAATTCATGCTTTTCTGCCAATTTCAGGTATGACATTACCCCCCATGGTGTCTCGTTCGACAAACCGATATAGCGGATCTTGCCGGCACGGACCAGTTCGGCGAGCGCTTCGAGGGTATCGCTCAGGGTAACGCCAGAGTGATCGTCTTTATATTGGTAATTGAGCTGACCAAAGCAGTTGGTTTCGCGCTGCGGCCAGTGCAGTTGGTACAGATCGATATAGTCGGTTTGGAGTCGGTTAAGGCTGTCTTCTACGGCATCATGGATGTTGCGGCGATCCAATGCCATGTCTTTGCGGATATAGGGCAGGTTGCGAGGCCCCGCGACCTTGGTCGCCAACACCACTTTGTCCCTGTTGCCGGTTTTCTTCAGCCAGCTGCCGATGTAGCGCTCGGTGGCGCCCTGGGTGTCGGGCTTGGGAGGAACGGGGTACATCTCGGCGGTATCAATAAAATTCACGCCGCGCTCGAACGCCAAGTCGAGTTGGCTGTGCGCATCGCTTTCGCTGTTCTGCTCACCAAAGGTCATCGTGCCAAGGCAGATTTTACTCACCTCTAGGGTGGAGTGGGGAATCTTGTGATATTTCATTAGCCCTCCTTGGACTGATTGCTTATCCCGTCGTGTTCATATACGGTAAATTGCAGCTTTAACTTGAATATACCGCGACTTTTTTATTGGCGAAAGCGATTTGGCTTAGCGGCAAATGGGCATAAACCGCTCGGGGTTGGCGGTTTGAGTATATAGTTAATGGATTGACATAATTATCGATAACAAGGAGAGGCAATGAAGTTGTCGCAACTTAAACATTGGAGTAAAGCGGACAATGGTGCGCTGCCTAAATGTATTTTAAGCAGCTATGCCGGTTGCTCTGATTATTTGTTGGAAGTTGAATTTAAGCACAAACTGGAACCGTTAAAGGACGATACCGACAATATGATTAAGTTCCAGTCAATTGAACAAGCGAAAGACTTCTTGCGCCCGATTGGCTTTACCTCAGTGATCCTGAGGGTGACGGATCCCTATGATGAATTTTCGCCTGACGGGCAGCTGTCCAACTGCCGCGAAGACATGACCATTAGTATTTAACTCAGGATGAAGTAGCGCTCAAGCAACCCTGCAGTAAACTGTGTTTTAAGGTAAAAGCCCCTCGGTAAGGTTTTGATTGGTTGGCCGTTTGCGCCATAAGCCTCGGTCAGTGCCTTGCTGTTGGCTGCTTTGGGGCGAAGCTGGAGGACTTCACCGTGACGGGCGGTGATGTGTTCGACATTACCCAGTACTATCATGTCCATGAGTTCTTCCCAGTCTTGCTTAAGCTGTTGCTCTTCCTCTGGCGAAGGGCTCCAAAGCAACGGGGAGCCGACATGCCTGTCAGCCAGCGGGATATCTCGCTCGCCCTCCACCGGAATCCATAGCACCCGTGCCAACTTATGGTGGATGTGGCTGTTTTCCCAGTTTAGCCCTTGCAAGCCGATGAGCGGCGCAACGCAGACGAAGGTTGTTTCAAGTGGCTTGCCGTTGTAGCCAATGGGGATCGTCTTCAGCTCAATCCCAAGCTCGACAAAATCAGGTACGGGCTTGCTGCCAGCAGCCGCGCCAAGGTGCCACTCCAGTAACTGCCCGACCCAACCTTTGTCGCGACGTAAATCGGGCGGGGGAACGATACCTGCTTCACTGGCGAGCTCACCGAGTGTCAGCCCAGCCAATGCTTGGGCCCTTTGCAGGAGTTCTTGTTCTGTCGTTGGCGTTGGGCGCATATTCGTTACCATGGTTTTTCTGGCTGGCGATCCTACCATAATTGGCGGGTAAGCAGTATTGGCCATGGGATAGCGAGCGTGTTGAAAAAATAGACGATCTTGTGATGATCTATAATGCACATATGCTCATATTAAAATGAGATATGTGTAAGTTATTGAATAGTAGTGCTTTTACTTTTATCTCACTGTTTGCCGATGTGGGCAGGAAGTGCATTAGAAGGCTAATGGCGGATCTTTTTGAAAGATATCCACAGGCTGGTGGACAAATTTATTTTATTTATCAGTTACTGAGTATTTAAACAGGGGTTGGGTGGCTTATCAAGCACACTGCTGGTGGTATTTTCAGCGATGTCAGTTTTTTTATGTGGGTAAATCACCGAATGGTTGATCTTTGACCGATCTAACTTTGTGGGCATGTGACAGTGCAGGGTGTTTTTTCGTTTTATCATTGTTTGTTGTTTAAGCTTTTGTATTTAAAGAGCTTGTCTCGTATTTTTCTTTGGCTTGGCAATAGTTTTCTACAACGCTTTGGATGATAATTGTTAGGCAGGAACGGCTTCTTCACAAATCTATCCACAGAAATCGTGTATAAATGTGGTCTAGGTCTCATTTAATTGTTTATAAAGTTCTCTAGCCAGTAAAGTTATCCAGAATTTGAGGCTTAGGTAGGAAAATACAGTGATAAATTAGAATGTTTGTTTACCCATTGGTTGGTCTGTGAAAAAATCACTATTAATAAAGATTTATACTTGAGGTCGTCCAGTGATTGATGGCGATGGATACCGCCCAAATGTGGGTATTGTGATCTGTAATAGCCATGGCCAAGTATTCTGGGCTCGACGATATGGACAGCATTCCTGGCAGTTCCCGCAAGGTGGCATTGATGAAGGGGAAACCCCTGAGCAGGCCATGTATCGGGAATTATATGAGGAAGTGGGGCTAACCAAAAAAGATGTACGCATTTTGGCGTCAAGTCGCCATTGGCTTCGCTATAAGTTACCCAAGCGACTGGTTCGCTGGGACTCCAAGCCTGTTTGTATCGGACAAAAGCAAAAGTGGTTTTTGCTGAGTCTAGAATGTGATGAGTCAAAGGTGAATATGCAACGCGGCACGACGCCGGAGTTTGATGGTTGGCGCTGGGTCAGCTATTGGTATCCGGTGCGGCAGGTTGTGTCCTTCAAGCGTGATGTTTATCGTCGCGCTTTAAAAGAGTTTGCGGCAATGGCAATGCCATTCAAAGAACGCAGAGAAAGAAAAAAACGCCGGGGCAAGCGGGGATAGCCCGGTCGTTTGCTGGGCGTTTGCGGTATAAAGTGGAACAGGGCGAGATATGCTGACGCAACTGAGAGAAATTGTCGAGAAAGTAGCAAGTGCCCCGAATCTTATCGAAGCACTGGATCAGCTTGTGCTTAGCACTTGTCAGGCAATGAAAACAGAGTGCTGTTCTATTTATATTGCTGATCATAAACGCCAGCAATATACCCTAATGGCAACCCAAGGCCTGAAGAAGCCCCATCGGCATGTGGGCTTGGCCTTCGGCGAGGGCCTGGTTGGCTTAGTTGGCGAGCGCGCCGAGCCAATCAATGTTGCCGACGCCCGCCACCATCCGCATTTTAAGCACCTGCCGGGTACGGGAGAAGAATCCTTCTGCTCGTTCTTTGGCACGCCTATTATTCACCAGCGCCAAGTGCTGGGGGTGTTGGTTATCCAGCAACGCCAGCAACGAGAATTCGATGAAAGCGAAGAGTCTTTCATGGTTACGCTGGCTGCCCAGCTGGCGGTGCTACTGGCCCACGCCAAAGCCCAAGGCATGTGGCTGGATCAACATAACGGCTTGCACTTGGTCGGCTCGGCGGCATCGATCGGCGTGGCCGTGGCGAAGGCGTGGTGGGATGACAACCAACCAAGACTGGAGCTGGTGTTGCCGGCATCTTGTCTCGACCGCGAAGCGGAGCAGGAAAGGCTGAGTATTGCCATCGAGCTTGCCAGCGCCGAGTTCCGCCGCCTGCGCAAGCGTTTTGATAGCGAGCTTCACAAAGAAACCCTAGCCATCTTCGATCTGTTCAGTCACTTGCTGAACGATCCCATGCTGCGTAAAGATTTATTTGCCAAGGTGTCGGGGGGCGATCTTGCCGAGTGGGCGATCCGCCAGGTAGTGGAAACTTATTCCGCTCGCTTTGCGCAGATGAAAGATGATTACCTTAAAGAGCGGGCGCAGGATATCCGCGAGCTTGGCCAGCGCCTGTTGTATTTCCTCCATAATGAAGATGTCTCCGAGCACCAGTGGGATGAACCTGTGGTGTTGCTTACGCGGGAGCTGACCGCGGGGATGCTGGCAAGTATTCCTCGTGACAAACTGGCTGCGGTCGTTTCGCAAGAGGGGGCTGCGAACTCCCATGCGGCAATACTCTCGCGTGCCCTGGGGATCCCGGCCATTATGGGGGTCGATTTTGTCCCCGAAAAAATCCACAACAACCAAGTTATCGTTGATGGTTACCGGGGCGATTTTCTGGTTAACCCCAACCGTCATGTATTGGCCGAGTATATCCGCTTGCTCAGGGAAGAAAACGAGCTGGCGAAAGTGGTCGAAGACGGGCTGGACAAACCTGCGGCGACCCGGGACAACCAACGGATCCATATCCACCTCAATGCCGGGCTGAGTGCCGATACCAGCATTGCGGTGAATAAGGGGGTTGATGGGGTTGGCCTCTACCGTACCGAAGTGCCATTTTTGCTTCAGCGCAGCTTCCCGTCAGAAGAAGAGCAAACCCACCAGTACCAGTCTATTTTGTCGACGTATCGCGATAAGCCGGTGGTGATGCGCACACTCGATATCGGCGGTGATAAGCCGCTGCCTTATCTTGCTATCGAGGAGGACAACCCGTTCCTTGGCTGGCGTGGGATCCGTTTTACCCTCGATCACCCAGAGATTTTCCTGATCCAGGTCAGGGCGATGCTGAGGGCGAGTATCGGCTACAGCAATATGGATATTTTGCTGCCGATGATCTCCGGCATTGCCGAGCTGGATGAATCGATAGCGCTGATTGAAAGGGCCTATACCGAAGTGGCCAAAGTTGCCCAGTCGAAAGGCCAAACCCTCAAGCGCCCGCGCATCGGGATCATGATTGAGGTACCTTCAATTTTGTACCAGCTACCGGTACTTAAGGGGAAGGTTGATTTCATCTCGGTGGGCAGCAATGACCTTACCCAATATTTATTGGCGGTGGATCGGAACAATTCCCGTGTTGCCGGGGTCTATGATGCGTTGCACCCCGCCGTGCTGCATGCACTTAAGCACATTATCGATACCAGCCAGCGTTTACAGCTACCGGTGAGCGTGTGCGGTGAGTTGGCCGGTGATCCGATTGGTGCCTTGTTGCTCGTGGGGATGGGTTACCGCTCCCTCAGTATGAACACCCGCAATGTTGCCAAAATCAAATACATGCTGCGCCATATCTCATTGGAGGAAATGGAGCAGCTGGCCCAGTTCGCGCTGACTGCAACCTTTGCTGATGAAGTTCGTGATAATACGATAGCGTTTGTGGACGGGCATGGCCTCGGTGGCTTTATCCGTGCAGGTAAATAGTAGAAACAGGTTGTAGCAGGATTCAGGTTTGGAAAGTTTAACGATTGGGCTGCCGGCGATACTGGCGGGCCTGGAGCAAGAACTGTGGTTGTTCGGGATGTGCCTATTGCTGGGGTGCCTGGTTGGCACGATGGCGGGGCTGCTCGGGATCGGTGGTGGTTTGCTGGTGGTGCCGGCCTTGGTCGTGTTGCTGCCCAAGGTGGGGATAGCCCCGGAGCTGATCATGCATATCGCCCTGGCGACCTCGCTAGCCAGTATTGTCCTGACCTCCGGCGCTTCCGCGCGTAATCATTACAAGCTCGGCAATATCGACTTTAGCGTGGTAAAAAGCCTTGCCCCCGGCGTCATCATTGGCGGGTTGGGCGGCAGTGTGGTGGCCGAGTTGGTGCCAACGGAACTATTGCCGCGTATTTTTGCCATAATAGTGTTACTGCTTGCCTGCCAGATGCTGGCATCAATGCGTTTCAGTGGGCAACGGCCACTGCCTAGTGCTGCTGGGATGTTTGGTTCGGGCTCGTTGATTGGTGTGGTATCAAGCCTGGCGGGGATAGGCGGCGGCTCGTTGACTGTCCCTTATTTAAGCTGGCACGGTATGGAAATGCGCAGGGCCATTGGCAGCGCTGCTTTTTCCGGGGCCTTGATTGCGGTCGCGGGTATGAGCGGCTTCATTGTGGCCGGCGTGGGGACTGCATCGCTACCGGCATTTAGCTTGGGCTATGTGTACCTCCCCGCTTTGTTTGGCATCGTGCTGACGTCCATGTATACCACCCGGTTCGGTGCGGCACTGGTGAGTAAGTTACCGACATTAGTATTAAAAAAGATTTTTGCCGTCTTTTTGCTGTTTGTCAGCATTAGGATGTTTTTGGGATAAGTAAAGGCTGCCACCTGATGGCTGCTGTCTGTTGAGAAGATTACATGAGTCAAGGTTATTTAACGTTTCCGAATATCGATCCGGTGTTGATTGAAATCGGCCCATTGGCAATACGCTGGTATGGCATGATGTACTTGCTGGGGTTTGTTTTTGCATTGTGGCTGGCGAATCGCCGAGCCGATAAGCCGGGCAGCGGTTGGACCCGGGATCAGGTCAGCGATCTACTCTTTGCCGGTTTTCTCGGCGTGGTGCTGGGTGGCCGTATTGGCTATGTCATTTTCTATAACTTCGATTTATTCATTTCTAACCCGCTGTACCTGTTCAAGGTATGGACCGGGGGCATGTCGTTCCACGGTGGCTTGCTCGGGGTGATCACCGCGATGTTCTGGTATGCGCGCAAGCATAACCGGACATTCTTTAATGTGGCCGATTTTGTTGCCCCATTGGTGCCGTTTGGCTTGGCTGTTGGCCGCTTGGGCAACTTTATCAACGGCGAGCTTTGGGGGCGTGTTTCAGACGTGCCTTGGGCGATGGTATTCCCGACCGGCGGGCCGCTACCTCGCCACCCGTCGCAACTGTACCAGTTCTTCTTTGAGGGCTTCTTGCTGCTCATTATCTTGAATATCTTTATCCGCAAACCACGCCCGGCAGGGGCGGTATCGGGCTTGTTCCTGTTTGGCTATGGTGTATTCCGCTTTGTGGCTGAGTACTTCCGCGAACCAGACGCGCACCTCGGCCTATTCGCAGGCTGGATCAGTATGGGGCAGATCTTGTCGCTACCTATGGTGTTCGGCGGTATCTTGATGATGGTTTGGGCCTACAAGTGCCAGCCAAAGGGCAAAACAGCCTAGTGAATTCCAGCCTTCGGGCTAATTGGGTGATGAGCAAAGGGCAGCCTCAACAGAGGCTGCCCTTTTTGGTACTGGCCTTTATGGTGTAGAATTGTGGCCAATTTTTATTGGGTAAACATAGGCCAGCGGGAAGATGAAACAATATTTAGAGCTGTGTCAGCGCATTGTTGACGAAGGGGTATGGATTGAAAACCAACGAACAGGCAAGCGATGCCTGACGGTGGTGAACGCTGACTTGAACTACGATGTCGCTAATAATCAGTTTCCGCTGATCACGACCCGTAAGAGCTTCTGGAAAGCGGCGATTGCTGAGCTGCTTGGCTACATTCGCGGGTATGACAATGCCGCTGACTTTCGTGCCTTGGGCACCAAAACTTGGGACATGAACGCCAATGACAACCAAGCATGGCTAAACAACCCACACCGCAAGGGTGAGGATGATATGGGCCGTGTTTACGGCGTGCAAGGCCGCAGCTGGCAGAAGCCTGATGGCTCCACCATCGATCAGCTGCGTAAGATAGTGGATAACCTAAAGAACGGCGTCGACGACCGCGGTGAGATCCTGACGTTCTACAACCCAGGTGAGTTCGATATGGGCTGTCTGCGCCCTTGTATGCACACCCATACCTTCTCGCTGTTGGGCGATACCCTATACCTAACAAGTTACCAGCGTTCTTGTGATGTACCGCTGGGCCTCAACTTCAACCAGATCCAGGTCTACACCTTGTTGGCATTGATGGCGCAAATCACCGGTAAGAAGCCGGGGCAGGCCTACCATAAAATCGTCAATGCCCACATCTATGAAGATCAGCTTGAGCTGATGCGTGACGTGCAATTGAAGCGAGAGCCGTTGCCACTGCCTCAACTGAAGATTAATCCAGAGATCAAAACGCTGGAAGATTTGGAAACCTGGGTGACGATGGATGACTTTGAAGTGGTGGGCTACCAGCACCACGACCCAATTAAGTACCCTTTTTCTGTATAAGAATGTTTCATGGGGTAACTGTTTATACCATCTGACACATTTGCATGGTGAATGAATTGGTGGTAATGGCAGCCCCTTTACAGGTTACATTTTCTCCAGATAACAAAAAGCCCCGCATGTGCGGGGCTTTTTATTGCTTGTTTTACAGTTAGTTAGGCTGTGAAGGCCAAGATAACGCCTGGGACCAGTACGAATACCGTACTTAGGTAAGCGACAACTGCCATCTTGCTCTTCGCTGCAAGCTCCCCCAGCCAGAACGCGCCTTTAATTGGTAGCTCACGCATGAACGGGATACCGAAGATAAACAGCGTTGCCATGATGTTGAAGATCAGGTGAACCAGTGCGATTTGCAGAGCGAACACAGCGAACTCACCACTTGCAGACGTTGCTGCGATTAGCGCTGTGATACAGGTACCGATGTTCGCGCCAACAGTAAACGGATACACTTCACGAACCTTCAGTACGCCAGTACCAACCAAAGGAACCATAAGGCTAGTGGTTGTCGAAGATGACTGTACCAGAATGGTTACTACACTGCCTGAAGCAATACCGTGTAGAGGACCACGACCGATTGCCGCCTTCAGAATGTCACGGGCACGACCAACCATTAGGCTACGCATTAGCTTACCCATCACACTGATTGAGATCATGATAATGGCAATACCCATGGCGATCATCACGATACCACCAGTCGTTGGAGCGAACATGCCACCTACTGATTTGAACAGGTCTGCTGTCGGGCCAGTTAGCGCCTTGATGAAGTTGAAGCTGTTTGCTGCACTCATGTCGCCAGCTGCCATAATCGGCGAGATCAGCCATTCAGAAATGCGGTCCAAAATACCGAACATAATTTCCAGTGGAAGGAAGATTGCCACGGCGATTAGGTTAAATACATCATGAATGGTTGCCGAAGCAAATGCACGTCGGAATTCTTCTTTGCAACGAGCGTGGCCAAGGCTGACAAGGGTGTTTGTCGTTGTCGTACCGATGTTAGCCCCCATAATCATTGGGATTGCTGTCTCAACCGGTAGGCCACCCGCAACCAAACCTACAGTAATAGAGGTAGTGGTGCTTGATGATTGGGTCAGTGCAGTCGCAATAAGACCGATCATTAAACCCGCAATAGGATGCGAAGCAAACTCAAATAGCGTTTTAGCCTGATCGCCAACCGCCATCTTGAAGCCTCCGCTGACTACGGAAACAGCAACAAGAAGTAGGTAAAGCATAAATGCAAGGTTAGCCCAGCGGACCCAGCGCATAGAGCTGCTCATTGGTTGTTCAGCAGTAGTGGCTTGGGTAGTCATAATCATTTCTCCGTGACAGGAATATGTCGTTTGGGTTTCATTTTTTTGAAATCTGAGGGCGATGGTAGAGATCGAATATTTCAGAAATATGACACTGACTGTCATAAAGTGGATTTCTGCTTTTTTTGCGACCGATACAGGGCTGAATTACTGTAAAGATTACTGAACTTTATTTTTAACTTGCTGATATTTATGTCTTATTTTTGATACAAAATGAAAACTGAACCAGAAGGCAGTTTTTTATTTTATTTGAAAATTTTCGCTTTTCGGCGACTGAGTGCCATGCTTTATGACAGGTAGATAGTGAAATATTTCAGGGTAATTATTGATAGTGCGGATATTACTTTGTATGAGCCTTAACACTTCGGTTTTTTCGATGTGTTACTTCTGAACAAACGATTTAACAGTTTCGTGCTGTGACGGCTAAACTAAATTTACATTTTTATTGTGATATCTGTTTCATGGATAGGAGTTCCGGTCGATGACCGATGCAATTCGTAAGTTTCTAAAGTTAGAGTCTGCTGGCGGAATTATTCTGATCATAGCTGCGGCTGTTGCGATGGTGATTGCTAACTCTCCGTTGCAGGATGTATATAACGGCACTCTACATTCTTATATTGCTGGGCTGTCAGTTGCCCACTGGATTAACGACGGCCTGATGGCTGTGTTCTTCCTGCTAATTGGTTTGGAAGTTAAGCGCGAGCTAATCGAAGGTGCGCTTAATACAAAAGAAAAAGCCATCTTCCCGGCGATTGCCGCTGTGGGCGGTATGATTGCCCCTGCGCTGGTTTATGTCGCATTTAACTTTGCCGATCCGCAAGCCATCCAAGGCTGGGCTATCCCTGCGGCAACCGACATCGCTTTTGCCCTGGGTATTATGGCGCTGCTAGGTAGCCGAGTGCCGGTGACCCTGAAAGTCTTCCTATTGGCTTTGGCCATTATCGATGACCTTGGCGTTATCGTGATCATTGCACTGTTCTACAGTAGCGACCTGTCTACGCTGGCGTTGGCTGTGGCCTTCGCTTCGACCGCGGCGCTGTTCGTGATGAACGCGAAGAACGTGACCAAGCTGTCTTGGTACTTGGTCGTCGGTGCGGTGCTGTGGATCAGCGTATTGAAGTCGGGTGTTCACGCAACACTTGCCGGTGTGGTACTTGGGTTTGCAATTCCGCTGTCTGGCGAAGATGGCCGCTCCGATACCCATTCGCCGCTTAAGCACCTAGAGCATGCACTGCACCCATATGTTGCATTCTTGATTCTACCGCTGTTTGCTTTTGCCAACGCAGGTATCTCGCTTGAAGGGGTGTCGCTATCGGGTCTGACATCAATGCTACCGCTGGGTATCGCACTGGGTCTGTTTATTGGTAAGCCGCTGGGCATCTTCACTGCTAGCTACTTGGCTATCAAGACCGGCATGGCAAAAATGCCAGAAGGCATTGGCTTTAAGCAAATCTTCGCCGTGTCTGTGCTGTGTGGTATCGGCTTTACTATGTCAATCTTCATCTCGTCGCTGGCTTTCGTTGGCGCACCAGAAGAATTCAGCACGTACTCTCGTTTGGGGATCTTGCTAGGGTCAACTGTGTCAGCGTTGGTGGGTTATGCCATGCTGAGCCGTTCTTTGCCAAAGCATGCTGCAACGTGCGCTGTTAAAAACTGAGGGGGTTAATATGAAAGGATTTGTTGCTCTTATCGCGATGGTGGCGTCGGCCTCAGTAGTGGCGGTCACACCTGACTACGACAGCTGCTTAAATGACAACAGTAGCGAGGTTTGCCAAGCTTACCTAGCGGGTTTAAACCAAGGTAAATCGGCGACAGTGACGGCGGCTAACATTGAACCTGAGAGCACTTTCCGCTCTCGTGCACTTGAACAACGTGTTGGTGAGCGTGCGCGCAAGATGGCACTGATTGAAAGGAAAGATGTGCCGTCGGCTAACTAATAGAGTTATATAGAACGCCAATTATCGCGTAATGCGGTAATTAGTGTTGAAGCTCCCAGGGCCTCAGCGTAAGCTGAACCCTGGGATTTTTTATATTGGGTAATAGTAAATGCAAGATATTACTCGATGTTTTGGATAATGGTTTCTTACGATGTCTCACTTAAACTATAACCACCTTTATTATTTCTGGATGGTATGCAAACAAGGCTCTGTGACCAAGGCGGCTGACGCCCTGTTCCTTGCCCCGCAGACGGTGACAGGGCAAATCAGGGCATTGGAAGAGCGTCTTAAGGGCAAGCTCACCAAGCGTGTTGGTCGCAATATCGAACCGACGGAGCTTGGTCAGTTGGTCTTCAAGTATGCCGACAAGATGTTTGACCTCAGTTACGAGATGCTCGATATCGTCAATTACACCCAGCGCGAAAACTTGCTGTTGGAAGTGGGGGTCGCCGATGCCCTGTCCAAGCGCTTGGTGAGCAAGGTCTTGATGGAAGGCCTGCCTGAAGATGAGCGTATTCACCTACGCTGCTACGAGTCGACCCACGAAATGCTGCTGGAGCAGCTCTCTCAGCATAAGCTGGATATGATCTTGTCTGACTGCCCGGTTGATTCAGCGCAGAGCCCTGGGCTTTACAGCAAGAAGCTGGGGGAGTCGACCATGAGCTTCTTCTGTACCGAGCCTGAGCCGGTGATGAACTTCCCTGCTTGTATCGAAGACTACAAGCTGCTGATCCCTGGGCGCAGGACTTCGATGGGGCGTAAGCTGCACCATTGGTTCGATCAGATGGGGATCACCCCGAATATCCTGGGCGAGTTTGATGACGCGGCGTTGATGAAGGCATTTGGCCAATACCAGCGCTCAATGTTTGTTGCCCCTTCTATCTATGCGGCTGAAATCGAGGATGACAGCAATATCCGCGAAGTAAGGCGGGTGAAGGAGATCCGGGAAGAGTATTACGTTATTTTTGCCGAGCGAATGATCATGCACCCGGCGGTGAAGAAAATTTGTGAGGCTGATTTTAGGAAAATGTTTAAATAACGTTGGCTTTTTGGGCCTGATAGCAGAAATAATGCCTGTTGTGGCTAGAAAACCCCTGATAAATTAAGTAAATTAGCGTTAACTTAATTTATCAGGTGGTAGCAGTATGGAACTACAGCAGATGGAGCAAAATGCCCCTAAGGCCGTAGCACTGCTTAAAGCCATGGCGAATGAACGGCGTTTGTTTATTCTTTGCTATTTGCTGGAAGAAGAAATGTCGGTCGGAATGATGAGCGATAAGCTGGGGCTAAGCCAGTCAGCGTTGTCTCAGCATTTAGCTTGGCTTCGGCGCGATGGCCTGGTGGAAACAAGGAAAGAGGCTCAGACGGTGTACTATCGCCTGAAGAGCGATGAAGTGAAGGCGATGATCCAACTACTTCATAAAATGTACTGCGGTGAGTGAGCCACGCAGTAAACGGCAGATATAAAAAAACCGGCGCAAGCCGGTTTTTTTATCGAAAATCAGCACTCAAATTAAAGAGCTTTGATTTTAGCTACTAGACGAGCTTTATGACGTGCAGCTTTGTTTTTGTGGATCAGGCCTTTAGTAGCCATGCGGTCCATAACAGGTTGCATTTCGTTGAAAGCTTGAGTAGCAGCTTCTTTGTTACCAGCTTCGATAGCAGCAACAACTTTCTTGAAGAAAGTACGCATCATTGAACGACGGCTAGCGTTGTGCTGGCGACGTTTTTCTGAAGTAAGCGCACGTTTCTTAGCAGATTTGATATTTGCCAAGGGTATAACTCCAAATCTTGGTACGGTGACAATTTAAGGCCGAGGACTATGCCTCTTAAACCGAACAATGTCAAATGATTTGTGCAAATAACCGCCTAACCAATTGAATTGGCACTTGCGGATTAACACGGTTAATATGGCGGCAGATTTTACCAGCATTTGGACTCAGAAGTCACCTTTTGGGGCCATCTTTATGAGGTTTTTTTTGTGAGCAAGCGTCTTTTACGCTCAGGACTGATTGTCAGTACCATGACACTGGTCTCGCGAGTACTGGGTTTGGTGCGTGATGTGGTGGTGGCAAACCTAATGGGGGCAGGGGCGGCAGCCGATGTTTTCTTCTTTGCCAACAAGATCCCCAACTTCCTTCGCCGCCTATTTGCCGAAGGGGCGTTTTCTCAAGCTTTTGTGCCGGTATTGACCGAATACCATGCCTCCGGCGATATGGATAAGACCCGCCACCTGATTGCAAGGGCATCAGGCACCCTGGGAGTGATTGTATCCATTGTAACCTTACTGGGTGTGTTGGGCTCCGGCGTCGTCACGGCATTGTTCGGGGCGGGTTGGTTTATCGACTGGCTCAATGATGGCCCGTCTGCGCCAAAATTCGAGCTCGCGAGCTTGTTGCTCAAAATCACCTTCCCGTATTTGTGGTTTATTACCTTTGTTGCCCTGTCTGGGGCCATCCTCAATACCTTGGGCAAGTTTGCTGTGTCATCGTTTACCCCGGTGTTCTTGAATGTTGCCATTATTGGCTGTGCTTGGTTCTTGGCACCGCAGCTGGCGCAACCCGAGATCGGTTTGGCGATTGGTGTTTTCCTTGGTGGCCTTATCCAGTTCTTGTTCCAGCTGCCTTTCTTATATAAGGAAGGCATGCTGGTGAAGCCCAAATGGGGCTGGCGCGATCCTGGGGTGGTAAAAATTCGCACCTTGATGATCCCGGCGTTGTTTGGCGTGTCGGTTAGCCAAATCAACTTGCTGTTCGATACCTTTATTGCCAGTTTCCTGGCCACGGGCTCGATTAGCTGGCTGTATTACTCCGACCGCTTGCTGGAGTTCCCGCTGGGGTTGTTCGGTATTGCCATCGCAACGGTTATCCTGCCTGCGCTATCGCGTAAGCATGTTGACCAAAGCCCTGAGCAATTCTCCCATACCATGGACTGGGGCGTGAGAATGGTGCTGCTACTGGGGGTGCCTGCCATGCTAGGCTTGATGGTACTGGCCAAGCCTATGTTGATGGTGCTGTTCATGCGCGGTGAGTTTAGCCCGACCGATGTGGAACAGGCTTCGCTGTCTTTGTTGGCCTATGCGTCAGGTCTGCTTAACTTTATGATGATTAAAGTGCTGGCGCCGGGGTATTACGCCCGCCAAGACACCAAGACGCCTGTGCGCTACGGCATTATCGCCATGGTGACCAACATGGTGTTTAACGCTATCTTCGCGTATTTCTATGGCTATATCGGCTTGGCGATGGCAACGGCCTTGTCGGCTCTGGTTAACGCCGGTTTGCTATACCGTGGCTTGCACCGTGGCGGGATCTATCGCATTAGTAAGGAAACACTGCGCTTTGTGGCGAAACTGGCCCTGGCGGGGGCTGCTATGGTTGGGGGGTTGCTGGCCGTATTGCCGGCGATGGCGCAATGGCTCGAATGGACCTTGGTGATGCGGGTTATCTGGCTGGCTGGCCTGATTGGCGCGGGTGCGCTGGTCTATTTGGTGGCTGTGGTGGTGCTGGGTGTTCGTCCACGTCATTTACGGGCTGCAAGCTAGTGCTAGACCGATATGATGGATCTGAAGCTATAAATTCACGCTGAAAGATGCATAACATAGGGGTTTGGGTATATAATCCGTCAGTTTTTCACTCTGCGAAAATTAATAACGGCGCATGGAATTAATCCGAGGTATACATAATATCCAATCAAGGCATCGCGGTTGCGTGCTGACGATTGGGAATTTTGACGGTGTTCATCTAGGCCACCAAGCAGTATTGCGTAAGGTGATGGCCAAGGCGCAGGCACTGGCATGCCCCGCGACTGTGATGAGCTTCGAGCCTCAGCCGCAAGAGTTGTTTGCCGGCGACCGTGCTCCGGCCCGCTTAACCCGTTTCCGCGACAAGTATTTGCAGCTGAAACAGGTCGGGCTTGATCGTTTTTTATGCGTGAACTTTAACAGCCACTTTGCCAACCTGACGGCACAAGATTTTATCCGTCGCTTGTTGGTTGAGCAATTGGGTGTTAAGTTTCTGGTAGTTGGTGATGATTTCCGCTTCGGCAAAGGCCGCAGTGGTGATTTTGCATTGCTAGAAGCTGCCGGAAAAGAATTTGGCTTCACTGTCGTGAGTACGCAAAGTTTTTGCGTCTCGGAGCAACGTGTCAGCAGCACAGCAATACGTCAGGCCTTGGCCAATGACAAGCTTGAGCTCGCTGAGTCCATGCTAGGGCGTCCATTCAGTATTAGTGGGCGCGTCTCCCATGGGCGGAAACTCGGGCGGACTATTGGCTTTCCAACAGCAAATATTCCCCTTAAGCGCCGCGTTTCTCCGGTGTCCGGCGTGTACGCTGTCGAAGTACACGGTGTTGCCAGCACCCCGCTACCTGGGGTTGCCAATGTTGGTCGACGACCAACTGTCAACGGGGTACGCCGCCAACTGGAAGTGCACCTGTTTGATTTTAAGTCTGATCTCTACGGAGCTCAGCTAGACGTCGTGCTAAAGCATAAATTGCGCGACGAAATTAAGTTTGAATCATTTGATGCACTAAAAGCACAAATCGAGCGTGATGCTCACTCAGCACGGGTGTGGCTGAATGAGCGTAATAATGTCCAACTTCGCCCAAGTAACGGAATCGAGAATCAATGAGCGACTATAAAGATACCCTGAACCTGCCTGAAACAGGGTTTCCGATGCGAGGCAACCTAGCTCAGCGTGAGCCAGCTATGCTAAAGCGTTGGTACGATGAAGATCTTTACGGTGAAATTCGTAAAGCCAAGAAGGGCAAAAAGTCCTTCGTACTACACGATGGCCCTCCATATGCCAACGGTGATATTCACATTGGTCACGCGCTAAACAAGATTCTTAAAGACATTATTATTAAGTCAAAGACTCTGTCAGGCTTTGATGCGCCATACATTCCAGGCTGGGACTGCCACGGTCTGCCAATCGAACTGATGGTAGAAAAGAAAGTGGGCAAGCCGGGCCATAAAGTGACAGCGGCTGAGTTCCGTGAAAAGTGCCGTGCCTATGCTGCCGGCCAGGTTGAAGGCCAAAAAGAAAGCTTCATTCGCCTAGGTGTACTGGGTGAGTGGGACAAGCCTTACCGCACCATGGACTTCGGTACTGAAGCTAACATTATCCGCTCTCTGGGTAAGATTGCTGACCAAGGGCATCTGCTGAAAGGTTTCAAACCTGTTCACTGGTGTACAGACTGTGGTTCGGCACTGGCTGAAGCGGAAGTGGAATACAAAGACAAAGTGTCTCCTTCTATCGATGTGCGCTTCAAAGCGGCAGACGAAGCGGCGACAGCGGCGAAGTTTGCGTGTGCAGACGGCCACACCGGCGAAGGCGATATCTCTATCGTTATCTGGACGACAACCCCTTGGACCCTACCTGCCAACCGTGCGGTAGCGGTACGTGACGATCTTGAGTACGTGCTAATCCAGGTTGAAGGCGAGCAGAAAGAGCGCCTAATCGTTGCTTCTGAGCTGGCGAAAGATGTGATGGATCGTGCTGGTATCGAGCACTACCACAACCTGGGCTTCTGTAAGGGCGCGGATCTGGAGCTAGTACGCTTCAACCACCCGTTCTACAGCTTTGACGTGCCAGTAATCCTTGGCGATCACGTTACGACTGAATCAGGTACTGGTTGTGTTCACACAGCCCCAGGCCATGGCCAGGAAGACTTCGCTGTTGGTCAGAAATACGATCTTGAAGTCGCTAACCCTGTAGGCAGCAACGGTGTTTACCTGCCGGATACCGAGCTTTTCGCGGGCCAGCACGTATTCAAGGCAAACAATGCGGTTGTTGAAACGCTACAAGAGCACGGTTCACTGCTTCACCACCACTCTTACGAGCACAGCTACCCGCACTGCTGGCGCCATAAGACGCCAATCATCTTCCGTGCGACTCCTCAGTGGTTTGTATCGATGGACCAAGCCGGTCTGCGTGCAAAAGCATTGGAAGAGATCAAGAGCGTACAGTGGATGCCGGAGTGGGGCCAGAGCCGTATCGAAGGTATGGTTGAAGGTCGCCCTGAGTGGTGTATCTCGCGCCAGCGTACTTGGGGTGTGCCAATTGCTTTGTTCGTTCATAAAGAAACATCAGAGCTTCACCCGAACTCACCTGAGCTAATCGAGAAAGTGGCTCAGCTTGTTGAGCAAAAAGGTATCCAGGCATGGTGGGATCTCGATCCTGCTGAGCTAATGGGCGAAGAAGATGCCGCAAACTACGAGAAGGTACTTGATACCCTAGACGTGTGGTTTGACTCGGGTGTGACCCACTACTCAGTGGTAGATAGCCGCGAAGAGTACAACGGCAACGCTGCTGATCTATACCTTGAGGGTTCTGACCAGCACCGAGGTTGGTTCCAGTCGTCGCTAATCTCATCGGTAGCGATGAAGGGCAAGGCTCCTTACAACCAAGTACTGACTCACGGTTTCGTGGTTGACGGCCAAGGCCGCAAGATGTCGAAGTCTATCGGTAACGTGGTTGCACCAAAAGACGTTACCAACAAGCTAGGTGCTGATATTCTGCGTCTATGGGTTGCATCGACTGACTACACGGGCGAAGTTGCCGTTTCTGATGAGATCCTGAAGCGCTCAGCGGATGCTTACCGTCGTATCCGTAACACATCGCGTTTCTTCTTGGCGAACCTAAGCGGTTTCAACCCAGAAACGGATCTGGTTGCGCCACAAGATATGGTTGCACTTGACCGCTGGGCAGTGGGCCGCGCGATGGCGGCACAGGAAGAAATCATCAAGGCATACGATGAGTACAACCTGCACGCAGTAACTCAGCGCCTAATGCAGTTCTGTTCGGTTGAAATGGGCTCGTTCTACCTAGACGTGATCAAAGACCGTCAGTACACCGCGAAACGTGGTGGCCATGCGCAACGCAGCTGCCAGACCGCACTATACTACATCGTAGAAGCCCTTGTTCGCTGGATGGCACCAATCATGTCGTTCACCGCTGACGAGATCTGGAACGAAATGCCTGGCCAACGCGACAAGTTCGTGTTCACTGGCGAGTGGTTCGAAGGCCTATTCGGCCTGGCTGAAGGCGAAGAGCTGAACAACGAATTCTGGGCTGAAATCCAGACTGTTCGCGGTGCCGTGAACAAGCTGCTGGAAGGTGCACGTAAAGACAAAGTGATCGGTGGCGCACTTCAGGCTGAAGTGACACTGCACGCTAACGAAGCACTGGCTGCCAAGCTGAACAAGCTGGAAGACGAGCTACGTTTCGTTATGTTGACATCGAAAGCTGAAGTGGTTGTTGCAGACGCGAAGCCGGAAGGCGCGCAGGAAACTGACGTTGACGGTCTATTCGTCACTGTAGCGGCTTCTGATGCGAAGAAGTGTGATCGTTGTTGGCACCATGTTGCTGATGTAGGCACTATCGAAGGTCACGAAGAAGTTTGTGGTCGTTGTGCAAGCAACGTCGATGGTGAAGGTGAAGAGCGTAAGTTTGCCTAATGACCAAGATATCGTCTGAAAAAGAACTACCGCTGAAACAATCTGGAGTGCGCTGGCTTTGGCTGGCTGCTCTGGTGTTCATCGTGGATATCGCGACCAAGCTGGTTGTGATGAATACAATGGAATACGGTTGGCCGAACCGTATCGAACTGCTGCCATTCTTTAACTTGCTCTATGTGCACAACTACGGTGCGGCATTTAGCTTTTTGAGTGATGCTGGTGGTTGGCAGCGTTGGTTGTTCACGGCGATAGCCTTGGGTGTTTGTAGCATGCTGATCTACTGGATGCGCAAGGCGCCAGCCACCCACAAGATGGCAAACGTGGCCTATGCGCTGATCATCGGTGGTGCGCTGGGTAATCTTTTTGACCGTATCTACCATGGTTTCGTGGTCGATTTCCTCGATTTTTATGTCGGCACTTACCACTGGCCGGCCTTTAACCTGGCCGATACCGCGATTTGTATCGGTGCCGGGTTGATCATTATCGAAGGCTTCCTGTCGGATAAAAAGAAACAACCAGTTAAGCACTAAACGCTGACAAACCCGAAAACCCTAAGCGCCGTCCGTTGATACGGGCGGCGCTTTGTTGTTAAATGGGGCAGTATTTAGGCTATAGACAAACAAGACTGCAATCAAAGGAAGTACTATGTCGGTTATCAAGGAAAACAGCGAAGTGCTGATGCACTTTGCAATCAAGCTCGAAGATGGCTCGGTCGCAGATTCAACCCAGGCGATGGGCAAACCGGCAAAATTCCGGATGGGCGACGGCAGCCTGACGGAGAACTTTGAGAAATGCTTGTTGGGCTTGGCTCAAGGGCAGAAGAGTAGCTTTGAACTTGAGCCAGAAGATGCCTTTGGTCTGCCTAACCCGGATAATATCCACCATGTTGATCGCACCAAGTTTGGTGCCGATGCACCAGCGGAAGTCGGCAATATTATTGCCTTTGCTGGGCCTGACGGTAGTGATATCCCAGGTATTATTACAGATGTCACCGGTGACTCGGTTACCGTTGATTTCAACCACCCGCTTGCGGGGCAGCGCGTGACTTTCGATGTAGAAGTCGTTGCCATTGAACATTAAGAGCTGTTAGTAATGAAAATCTTACTCGCAAACCCTCGTGGTTTTTGTGCCGGTGTTGACCGTGCCATCAGTATTGTTGAGCGTGCGCTGGAAATGTACCAGCCGCCTATCTATGTCCGCCACGAAGTTGTTCACAATCGATTTGTTGTTGAAGGGCTAAAGCAACGCGGTGCTATTTTCGTTGAAGAGCTTCACGAAGTGCCTGACGACAATATTGTGATCTTTTCGGCTCACGGCGTATCCCAGGCTGTGCGCAATGAAGCCAAAGAGCGCCAGCTCACGGTATTTGATGCCACTTGCCCATTGGTGACCAAGGTACATATGGAAGTGGCACGAGCAAGCCGCCGTAATATGGAAGTGGTACTGATTGGCCATGCGGGCCACCCTGAAGTTGAGGGTACCATGGGGCAGTATGCGAGTGATGCCGGTGGTATGTACCTGGTTGAGAAGCCAGAAGATGTCGAGACCTTGCCGGTCAAGGATCCGAGCAACTTACACTATGTGAGCCAAACGACGTTGTCAGTAGACGAAACCGCTGATGTGATCGCCAAGCTACGCGAAGTCTTCCCTGACATCCAGGGGCCGCGCAAAGATGATATTTGCTACGCCACCCAGAACCGTCAAGATGCGGTGCGTGAAATGGCCGAAGGCGTTGACGTGATGATTGTTGTGGGCTCGAAGAACTCCTCGAACTCGAACCGCCTGCGTGAGCTGGCTGAGAAGTTGGGGACGCCGGGTTATCTGACCGATTGCCCAGAAGATGTGGACGGTAATTGGTTTACTGGCAAGGCGAAGGTCGGTGTTACCGCTGGCGCATCGGCCCCGGAAGAGTTGGTGAATCAAATCATTGCCCGGATTCAAGAACTCAGCGGCGCCGAAGTGGAAGAACTCAGTGGCCGTGAAGAAAATATGTTCTTTGAAGTACCGCGTGAACTGCAAGTCAAAAACGTTTAAGTACGTTGCATAACGTCAGTATTTAGAAGCCCCGGCAAAGCCGGGGTTTTTTTATGGCTTTTTTTATTGTCGTCAACAGGCTACATTGGAGGTCACGCAAAATGATAACGAGGGAGATCGAACGCAATGGTTAGAGTTGCGATTGCTGGTGCAGCAGGACGTATGGGGCGCCAATTACTGAAGGCGACTTATTTGGCTGAAGCGGCAGAAATTGGTGCGGCAACGGAGCGCCCGGAATCTACGCTGGTGGGCGCGGATGCTGGCGAGTTGGCTGGTGTAGGCGCGGTGTCGGTACTGATCGTTGATGATCTGGCGAAAGCCGTTGACGACTTCGATGTGCTGATTGATTTCACAGCACCTGCCGCGACATTGGCAAATATCGAGGTTTGCCAGCAGCATGGCAAAAAAGTTGTGATTGGCACCACGGGTTTTACCGATAAAGAGCGCGAGCAAATCGATGCGGCAGCCCAAACGATGCCAATCGTCATGGCGCCAAACTACAGCGTGGGGGTGAACCTGGTGTTCAAGCTGCTGGAAAAGGCAGCCAAGGTCATGGGCGACTATTGCGATATCGAAGTGATTGAAGCGCACCACCGTCATAAGGTCGATGCTCCGTCAGGAACTGCGATTGGCATGGGCGAAGCCATTGCGGGGGCTATGGGCAACAAATTGAGCGATGTAGCAGTGTATGCCCGTGAAGGTATTACTGGCGAGCGTAGCCGCGATGAAATTGGTTTTGCGACTATTCGTGCTGGCGATATTGTTGGCGAGCATACCGCGATGTTTGCTGATATTGGCGAACGTGTCGAAATTACCCACAAGGCAACGGATCGTATGACCTTCGCCAACGGTGCTGTGCGTGCCGCTGTGTGGCTAAATGGCATGCAGCCGGGTTTCTACACGATGCACGATGTTTTGGGTTTAGATGAACTATAAGTAACCACTAGGCTGCAATCGTGTTAACGGCTATGCCCTCTGGCTGATATTGCTAGAGGGTATATTTCAATTCCATATTCCCTTCAAAATTCCCCTAAATTGCATAAAACACTAAAAAGTGGCTGGCTTTTTTATTGGAAGCTTAACTTTACCCTTAGGTGCTTTTTTGTGCTGGTATTCTTTTGTTTTTATCTGTTTTGTTTGATTTTTTATTGGTTGCCTGTGTTTTTGTGTCTTAACTTTGGGTTTTGTGGCTTTCAAACGGCAGGTAAATTTTTGTTGGTGTTTGTCAGGTTGGCGCAAACGATAAAATAACTCGGTGCTCGATCTTGAATGCTTAAATTGCCACTTAATTTGTGTGTTTTTGCGGTTTGGTGCGGTTTGTGGGGCAAGTTAGCTGTAATTAAAATTTATTTTTCGTGTTATGTTGACAGAGACCGCAGTGATCCCTAGAATGCGCGCAATTTGTCAAAATTGCGCTTGACTCGGTTTTTGACTTTGTATGGAATGGGTAATTGCAACTTTATCTGTTTTAATTGCATTTTTATTATATTTTGGAGGTTGTCTTGAGCAAATCAGCGCTGTTAGTCCTTGAAGATGGGACAGTGTTCCGCGGCGTGTCCATTGGGGCAGATGGTTCGGCCGTTGGTGAAGTTGTTTTTAATACCTCGATGACGGGGTATCAGGAAATTCTTACCGACCCTTCTTATTCTCAACAGATTGTTACTCTTACTTATCCTCATATTGGCAACACCGGAACTAATTCCGAAGACGAAGAATCCACTTCAATCCATGCGCAAGGCTTGGTGATCCGCGACCTCCCTCTTATCGCTTCTAACTTCCGTAGTCAGCAATCCCTTTCTGATTATCTGAAATCCCAAAACATCGTCGGCATTGCAGACATCGATACCCGTAAGCTAACTCGCCTTCTCCGCGAGAAAGGTGCACAAAACGGTTGTATCGTTGCAGGCAACAACCTAGACGAAGCATTGGCATTAGCGAAAGCAAAAGAGTTCCCGGGTCTGAAGGGGATGGACTTGGCGAAAGAAGTCACGACAGCAGAAACTTACCAGTGGAAGCAAGGTTCTTGGACGCTAGAAGGCGGTTTGCCGGAAGCGAAAGACGACAGTGAATTGCCATACCACGTTGTTGCTTATGACTTCGGTGCGAAGCGTAACATCCTGCGCATGCTCGTTGACCGTGGCTGTCGCCTGACAGTGGTTCCGGCTCAAACGTCAGCAGAAGAAGTACTGGCGCTAAACCCAGACGGCGTATTCCTATCGAATGGCCCTGGTGACCCAGAACCATGTACTTACGCAATTGAAGCGACAAAAGTGTTCCTAGACAAGGGCCTACCAATTTTCGGTATTTGTCTTGGCCACCAGATCCTGGCACTGGCAAGTGGTGCTAAGACGGTGAAAATGAAGTTTGGTCACCACGGTGCCAACCACCCGGTTAAAGATCTTGACCGCAACGTTGTGATGATCACCAGCCAGAACCACGGTTTTGCTGCTGACGAAGAAACGCTGCCAGAGAACCTGCGCGCGACCCACAAGTCGCTGTTCGACGGCTCGCTTCAGGGTATTCACCGTACCGACAAGCCTGCATTCAGCTTCCAGGGTCACCCTGAGGCAAGCCCGGGTCCGCATGATGCAGCGCCACTATTCGACCACTTTATTGACCTAATTAAGCAGCACAGCGCCTAAGCCGGAGTAGTAAGAAATGCCAAAACGTACTGACATTAAAAGTGTTCTAATTCTGGGTGCTGGCCCAATTGTTATCGGTCAGGCTTGTGAGTTTGACTATTCAGGTGCTCAAGCGTGTAAAGCACTGCGCGAAGAGGGCTACCGCGTTATTCTGGTGAACTCTAACCCAGCCACCATTATGACTGACCCAGAAATGGCGGATGCAACTTACATCGAGCCTATCCACTGGGAAGTGGTACGTAAAATCATTGAAAAAGAGCGTCCAGATGCGGTACTACCGACAATGGGTGGCCAGACTGCACTGAACTGTGCGCTTGATCTTGAGAAGCACGGCGTACTGGAAGAGTTCGGCGTGGAGATGATTGGTGCAACGGCTGACGCTATCGATAAAGCGGAAGACCGTTCTCGCTTCGATGCGGCAATGAAGTCAATCGGCCTAGAGTGTCCTCGCGCCGATACGGCGAAAACCATGGAAGAGGCTTACAAAGTACTCGATATGGTTGGCTTCCCGTGTATCATCCGCCCATCATTTACTATGGGTGGTACCGGTGGCGGTATCGCTTATAACAAAGAAGAGTTCGAAGAAATCTGTCGCCGTGGTTTGGACCTATCGCCAACCAACGAGCTGCTTATCGACGAATCTTTGATTGGTTGGAAAGAGTACGAGATGGAAGTGGTTCGTGACAAGAACGACAACTGCATCATCGTATGTTCAATCGAAAACTTCGACGCAATGGGTATCCACACTGGTGACTCAATCACAGTCGCACCGGCTCAGACCCTAACAGACAAAGAATACCAGTTGATGCGTAACGCATCGCTAGCGGTACTGCGTGAAATCGGTGTTGAAACTGGTGGTTCAAACGTCCAGTTTGGTATCAACCCGAAAGATGGCCGTATGGTTATCATCGAGATGAACCCGCGTGTATCTCGCTCTTCTGCACTGGCGTCAAAGGCAACGGGCTTCCCGATTGCAAAAGTAGCAGCGAAACTGGCTATCGGCTTCACCCTTGATGAGCTAATGAACGACATCACTGGCGGCGCGACGCCAGCCTCGTTCGAGCCAACTATCGACTACGTTGTTACCAAGATCCCTCGCTTTAACTTCGAGAAATTTGCCGGTGCAAACGACCGTCTAACGACTCAGATGAAGTCGGTAGGTGAGGTGATGGCTATCGGCCGTAACCAGCAAGAGTCACTACAAAAAGCACTTCGCGGTCTGGAAGTGGGCGCGAACGGCTTCGATGAAATGGTTGACCTGGATGCGCCTGACGCACTGACGACTATCCGTCATGAGCTGAAAGATGCCGGTGCCGAGCGTATTTGGTACATCGCGGACGCATTCCGTGCTGGCCTATCTGTCGACGGTGTGTTCAACCTAACCAACATCGACCGCTGGTTCCTGGTTCAAATCGAAGAGCTAGTGAAGCTAGAGAACGACGTGAAAGAGGGCGGTTTTGCTGGCCTGAACGCAGACGTGCTACGCAAGCTGAAGCGCAAAGGTTTTGCTGATGCTCGCCTGGCTAAGCTACTGGGTGTGGCTGAGTCTGAAATCCGTAAACTGCGTGACCAGTACGATATCCACCCGGTATACAAGCGTGTCGATACCTGTGCGGCTGAGTTCTCTTCTGACACGGCTTACATGTACTCATCTTACGATGAAGAGTGTGAAGCCCAGCCAACCGACAAAGACAAGATCATGGTATTGGGCGGTGGCCCGAACCGTATCGGTCAGGGTATCGAATTCGATTACTGCTGTGTTCACGCTTCATTGGCACTACGCGAAGACGGTTACGAGACCATCATGGTTAACTGTAACCCAGAGACAGTATCGACTGACTACGATACCTCAGACCGCCTGTACTTCGAGCCGGTAACACTGGAAGACGTATTGTCTATCGTGCGTGTTGAGAAGCCAAAAGGCGTTATCGTTCAGTACGGTGGCCAGACGCCACTTAAACTGGCGCGTGCACTAGAAGCCGCTGGCGTGCCAATCATCGGTACTAGCCCTGATGCCATCGACCGCGCGGAAGACCGTGAGCGCTTCCAAGCAGCCGTTGAGCGTCTAGGCCTTAAGCAGCCAGAGAACGCAACCGTAACTGCGCTTGAGCAAGCGGTTGAGAAGTCAAAAGAAATTGGCTTCCCGCTTGTTGTTCGCCCATCGTATGTACTGGGTGGCCGCGCGATGGAAATCGTATATGACGAAGCTGACCTGCGCCGTTACTTCAACGAAGCGGTTAGCGTGTCTAACGAGTCGCCGGTACTACTTGACCGCTTCCTAGACGACGCAACTGAAGTTGATATCGATGCTATCTGTGACGGTGAGCGCGTGGTTATCGGCGGTATCATGGAGCACATCGAGCAAGCCGGTGTTCACTCAGGTGACTCCGCATGTTCACTGCCTGCTTACACCCTAAGCCAGGAAATCCAAGATGTGATGCGCCAGCAAGTTGAGAAGCTAGCCTTCGAGCTTGGTGTACGTGGCCTGATGAATACCCAGTTCGCGGTGAAGGACAACGAAGTTTACTTAATCGAGGTTAACCCACGTGCTGCGCGTACTGTCCCATTCGTCTCAAAAGCGACAGGTGCACCACTGGCTAAGATTGCTGCGCGTGTAATGGCTGGTCAATCTCTAGAGTCGCAAGGATTTACCAAAGAGATTATTCCACCTTACTACTCAGTGAAAGAAGTGGTATTGCCGTTCAACAAGTTCCCAGGTGTTGACCCACTACTAGGCCCAGAAATGCGTTCTACCGGTGAGGTGATGGGTGTGGGTGACACATTCGCGGAAGCATTTGCTAAAGCCGAGCTAGGCTGTGGTAAAGAGAAGCTAGCGAAGGGCCGTGCCCTACTATCTGTTCGCGGTAACGACAAGCAGCGTGTTGTTGACCTAGCTTCTAAGCTGGTTAAGCAGGGTTACGAGCTGGATGCAACCCACGGTACGGCAGTTGTGCTAGGTGAAGCGGGCATCAACCCTCGTCTAGTGAACAAGGTACACGAAGGTCGTCCTCACATTCTTGACCGTATCAAGAACAACGAGTACTCGTACATTGTTAACACTGCGGAAGGCCGTCAGGCTATCGAAGATTCGAAAGTACTCCGTCGCGGTGCATTGGCTGAGAAGGTGAACTACACCACTACGCTAAACGCAGCCTTTGCAACGTGTATGGCTTGGACTGCCGATGACCGTAACAAGGTAACATCAGTACAAGAGCTACACGCTCGTCTGAACAACGCTTAATCAAGCATTGCTTTGAACGAAAACGGCCTGCATTAGCAGGCCGTTTTTTTATTTGCTGGGTATTTCATTCACCCAAATGACATAGTGTTGTGAATATGTGTTCTCATTAATAATTTGTGGCACTTATGGATCAAATTCCCCTTGAACTGACAAGTGAAGGGCGTACAATTAGCCGCGTCGCATAAGCGATACTTATTTTTTGGAGACTTAGATGAACGATACCGACCATCCCCCGAGTATGAAGGTGGAAAATCAAACCTGCTAAGGTGTCGGTCTCCTATGATTCCGAGCCAGCCCCAGGTTCGGAATAGTCTGTTCTCTTATCAATTTATTGATACCCCTTTAGACAAACTCTTCCTCGGTTTTCCCAACCATTTAACTCAATATAGAATCTCGCCAATGTGTGGTGAATGACAGGCTTTTTTGCTGTCTGTGGAGTGGCTTTAGAACATAGCTTTTCCAGATAGTGACTAGCACATTCACGCCGTGTTATGGCGTATTCTGGTGGTCGTTGCCGTGACCTAGCTAATCGGGAGATTCGCCATGGCGGTAATGAACTATGCAGCTGATGCTGCAGTGGTAAACGAAGAATTGGCTCAGAACGACGTTCTGGCCGCACGCAACGCGTTTTTGAAATATGACATCAATGAACAGGCGAAGCTGTTGGTCAAGATGCCTATTTCAGAAGCGATTGCGATATTACATGAAATCCCACTTCGCCATGTCCAGACCTTATTGGATCTGCTGGACGAAATGGACGAAGAAGTGTGCATGCGCCACTTGGCCAACGGCCTGGGCTTGATTTGCTCTGAAGCCGAGCCAGCAGGCCATTACTTGCAAAACAGCGTATTCAGCCATGTGCGTGAGCGTATCGGCTGGATTGTAGGCTTGGCATTGCTGGGGATTGTATCGGGACTGATTATCTCCCATTACGAAGACACCCTAAGCCAGCTGGTGCTGCTGGCGGTATATATGCCGGTGATCGCAGCAGCGGGGGGGAACACCGGTTCCCAGGCTGCCACATTGGTGGTGCGTGCTTTGGCAATGGAAGAAATACGCTGCCGGGACTGGGCAAAGGTTTTATGGAAGGAATTCCGCGTCGCATTGGCGATTGCCGGCGTGCTGGCTGCAGTGATCATGGGCCGGGTGATGATGTTCAGCGATGGCTCTTCGCTGCCAATCGGCATGGAGCTGATGGATATCGCGATGGCTATCGGGGTGGCAATCTCGCTACAGGTTGTCCTGTCGACCACGGTCGGTGGGGTGCTGCCGATGATTGCCCGCGCAGCCAAGCTTGACCCCGCGGTACTGGTGAGTCCGGTGTTGGCCTCGGTGGTAGATATCACTGGCATGATCATCTACTTCAAGACGGTCAATGCATTCCTGGGGCTTGCCTAGTCTAGTTAAAAATAGATCACAGCGTAAAAACGACGGGGAGCCCATGGTATGGACTCCCCGTTTTGTTTGCCTCTAGTAGAAGATAACTTAATAGAGAAGCAACTTAATAGCTATCGTAAAGCTGGCGGTAAAGTTGGCGCTCGAATGCCTCGATCGGCGTGGCTACCGCTGGCGCATTTTCATCGCGCTCGGGCGGATGGTAGTTAGTGACCATTTGCACGAAGAGCAGCGTTTTGCCAGATTTCGCCGTTAACTGGCCAGCCAAATTATAGGTACCGTAAAGAGAACCACTCTTGGCTGCGATAGCCCCCTTTAATGGTGGCTGGCGCAAGCTTTGGCGATAGCGCAAGGTGCCGCTCTGGCCGCTGATTGGCATGGTATTGAGTAGCTCGAGTTGCTCATCTTGCTGGTGGATGTAAGTGATCACTTCAGCCATTTTGGCTGCTGTGATGCGGTTATTACGCGATAACCCTGATCCGTCAGCCAAAATACTGCTTTCCAGGTTAATGCCTGTTTTCTCTTTAATGATTGCCTTGATAGCTTCAGTACCGTTGGCAAAAGTACCGGCTTGTTGGAAGTAGCGCGCGCCGAGGGTTTTGGTGAGGTTATCGGCAATCAGGTTGTCAGAATCCTTCATCATGGTGTCAAGCAACTCTGGCAGGGCCGAGGAATAGTGCGTAGCGATAAGCTTGCCCTTGGCGCTATCATCGCGTTTTACTTTTCCGCTTAACCGAATGCCTTGGTTACCTAGTTCCTGCTTGATCACGGCAGTGATAAAAGCGGTGGTGTCTTGTACCGCGAAGTTAAGCGGGAGGGGCTTGTCGCGTTTAACAAGGCAGCCATCGAGCTGGTAGCGGTTGTTGTAGCCTGTAGTTAATTCCAAATCGCAATGGCTTTGCTGTTGTTGATCTTTGCTGACAACCTTGGCTTTGGTGGTGACGTTAATCGGCTGGTGGCTCGGGATATTCACCCGGGTCGTTTGGCCCAGTGCCTTGTTGCTATATAAGGCACCTTGTACGCAGTTGTGCTCAAGGCTAAGGCTACTTGATGGCGCACTGTAGCAGACGCCCAATATATCCCAAGGCCATCCCGCTGCACGCTCGTAACCATTAAATTGCCCACCGTTGAGCAGCACATCGCCTTTTACGGCGGTGATGCCCTTTTGCCTCGCTTGTCTAAGCAAACGAGCCAAGTCGGTGCGCATCAAGGTGGGGTCGCCACTGAAACGAACGATTAAGTTGTCGCCTTGCTGTTCTATACGGGTGCTAAAGCGAAAATCCTTGGGTAGGTAGCTTGCGGCTGCAAGGGCGGTGATGGTTTTTTGGATACTGGCTGGAGGCTGAAATTGCTCCTCCCGTTGTTGGTACAACCGAGTGCCGGTGTCGGCATCAATGACCACGATGGCCGCATCGCTTCCTGCCGGTAAATAGGAAAGTGCTTTGTCTAACGATATAGCCTGATCTTGGGCAATGCTCTGGTGGCTCATAGCCAGGGTGATAAAAAGCAACAAGCGAGATGCTAAGAGGGTATTGGTTTTATTGCGGGGAGTAGAAAATCGTTTTGCGAAGCGTGCTAGCATGGCAAACCTGTATCGGGTTAGGCGGTTTGGGGATAGCCCTCATCATAGAACAAAAAAATGCAGACCCGAAGGCCTGCATCTTTATTTGTGCGTAACGCTTTTAATCCAAACGGGATTAGAAGTCGTAACGTGCACCTAGTACGAACTCGTCAGAAGTGTCTGCACGAGTTGCAGCGCCTGCATCAGAAGTGCTTAGGTTGTTGAACTTGTAAGATGCGTAAGCACGGAAGTTCTTATTGAAGTAGTGAGTTGCGTCAACTGCGATAGAGTCAGCTAGAGCTTCGTTAGATGAAGCGTCTGCATCTTCTAGGTAGTTGTAAGTTGCGACGAACACGGTGTTACCGTAAGTGTAAGCTGCAGCAAATTCGTAACCACGAACTTTATCAGCATCAGTGTTACGAGAGTCTTGGTATAGACCCGCTACGTAGAAGTCACCGTAAGTGTAAGAAAGACCAGCAAAAGCATTCTTCGCAGTATCACGATCTTCTGTGTCTTGCTCACCGTAACCAGCACCGAACGCTAGACCCATGTCTAGTGTGTAGATAGCACCAGCTGAGTAACCATCAACATCGTAAGTACCGTTTAGGTCTTCGTTTTCACCAGCAAATACGTAGTTAGCTTTCACTGTTAGGTTGTCGCCACCTAGGTCGAAAGAACCAACATATGCTAGGTTGTTAGAAGTACGGTCAGCTGCAGCAATTTTGCCACCAGCTTCATTACCGTGGTATGACATGATATCAGTCATGTCAGTGATCATACCTAGAGAACCGTCAGTTTTACCGTAACGGATTTGACCGAAGTCACCACCGATACCAGCGTTTAGGTGACGGTTGTTAACTTCGTTACCATCAGTGTATTCGCCTTCCCAGAAACCGATACCGTAGATAGTGTCAGTGATGTCTGTTTTACCAGCGATGTTTACACGAACACGAGTAGCGTCAGAAACTTTGCTGTCGCCTTCGTTGTTGTCCGCCATTACTGCACGAGCTTCAAAACGACCGCCAACAGCTAGGCTTGAAGTTTCGTCAGAGTAAACTTCAGCAGCTGTAGCTACAGAAGAGATAGATGCTGCTGCTACTGCTAGAGCAATCAGTTTTTTGTTCATTGTCGAATCCTTTTGGAATTATTTTGTTGTATGCATATATAACTGTGCTAAATGCATGGTGTTCTTTTTACTTGCTTATAAGCGTTGAGGGTTAGTAAAAAGTTCTTAAAAAAAGACAGGGTGAATGGTTTTAGTGGGCTTTATTGGTATAGTTTATCAATTTAATCAGTGGCTTACATGTGATCAATAAAGTTCACTGAAAGTATTCGTTTTTAGTATGTTTTAGGGTTTTCTTTAGCTTTTTTGTGATTTTAAAAATTGAAAGTGTGTGTATTTTTGTGATGTAAAACACGTTATGTTTGGTGGGTTTATGTTTGCTGGATTGATGCTTGCTGGTTTATGTGAGCTTGGTGGGTTTTTCGACTTTTCACGGTATCGCACGGCATTGGCGTGAGGTTGCCGATTTTTACCAAGGGTGGCGGCAGGGATCTAGCAGGGATAAAAAAGCGCAGGCCAGTGGCCTGCGCAAATTAGCATTCAATGTAGGGGAGAATCCTAGAATAGGAAGCGGGTACCAACCATTACCTGGTCGCTCTTACCTTCGATACCTTCGAACTTGTAAGAAGTGAATACGCGGAAGTTAGGCTTGAAGTAGTAAGCCGCTTCTACTGCAACCATGTCTTTAACGTCAAGGTTACGCTCTGTATCTTCAAGGTAGTTGTGCGTTGCTGCAATACGTAGCTTGTCGATAGTGTAAGCGGCGGTTAGCTCGTAACCAGTACTTTCTTCAACTTCTTGGCCTGCAAAGTCACGGAAGTTGCTAGAGTCTTGGTAAAGACCTGCTAGGTATAGGCCGCCAGTTTGGTAGGTAATAGAAGCGAAGCTTTGAGTTTGCTTTTCATCATCAACACGGTTTTGTTCTGCGTGGCCGATACCAAAGCCTAGGCCCATTTCCATGTTGTACATGGCACCAACAGAGTAACCTTCGCTATTTGACGATGTCGTATCTTGCGTTGCGATATCAAATGCGTAGTTGGCTCGAAGAACTAGGTTGTTACCGCCTACTTCGAAAGAACCCAGGTAAGATAGGTTGCTGCCTGTACGGTCACCGGCTGCAATCTTGCCGCCCACTTCGTTACCGTGGAAGTGCAGGATATCAGTTGTATCCGTTAGCATGCCTAGGGCGCCGTGCGACTTACCGAATACCACGCGACCGAAATCACCGCCGATACCCGCGTAAGCGAAACGGTTGTTTACGTTACCGTTGTCACCCTGATCACCTGCACTGGTCATCTCACCTTCCCAGAAACCGATACCGTATAGGTTGTCGGTTAGCTGCATGTTACCGCCAAGGTTAAGACGGATACGGGTACGGTCGATAGCGCTTGACTCACCTTCTGGTGCGTCAGTATTGAATACTGCACGTGCGTCGAAACGGCCGCCCATTGATAGGCTGTAAGTGTCGTCTGAGTAGATTTCTGCTGCTGTTGCCGTACTTGAAAGCGCTGCTGCTGAAAGTGCAATAGCTAATAGTTTTTTGTTCATTGTCTGATCCTTTGTAAGGTCGTTATTGGTTGCTTTTTATGGGTTTAAAAGCACGGGTTCTTTGTACGCAAGTTGGCAGGCAGGGTGGTAGTAAAATGAAATTAAAAGATCGGTGAAAACGTTATCACTTTCTTGTAAGTGATTGTTTTTCACTTAATTATTAAGTGGTTACGTTTACACTAAAGGGTTCTATTTTTATCGGAAATGGCTTGCATTTAGATTTTTTTTAAAAAGTGATTAATTATCAGAGCCCGTTACTTTGTGATGGAGGCAACTTTTTTCTTTGTTGCGATCGTTTAGGACTGCGAGGCATGAAGTTGAATCGCAGGTGACCTGCGGCGAATCTTTGTTTAGAATGATTAGGTTCCCTATTAATAATCGGTGAGTTCGGTATTGGTACCGGGCTGGCTTTTTTTTGCCTTTATATAGCTATCGCTATTGGGGGCGTTGAGGTAAGTAAATTTATGGATAAGATTCCAATGACGGTTCGCGGCGAGAAGCTGCTGCGCGAAGAATTAGATGTATTGATGAAGCGTCGCCCGATTATTTCGCAGGCGATTGGCGAAGCACGTGAACTGGGTGACCTTAAGGAAAACGCAGAGTATCACGCTGCCCGTGAAGAGCAGGGTATCTGTGAAGCGCAGATCCGCGATATCGAATACAAGCTATCAGTTGCTCAGGTCATTGACGTAACGAAGATGGAAAACACTGGCAAGGTGATTTTTGGTGTGACGGTAACGCTAATCGACGTTGATACCGAAGAAGAAGAGACTTACCAGATCGTGGGTGACGACGAAGCTGATATCAAGGCGGGTCGTATTTCGGTGAACTCACCGATTGCCCGTGGCCTGATCGGTAAAATGCAAGATGACGAAGTGACTATCACGACACCGGGTGGTCAGCGTGAGTTTGAAATTGCAGAAGTCGCTTACATCTAACAGTTTTGTTAATAAATGTGACTAACTGCAATCAATCACGGCATTCCATGCCATGATTAACGTATAAAAAAGGCCGCAGCGGCGGCCTTTTTTATTTGCGAGGAAGCTCGATTTTGCGCTCTTCGCTCTGACGGTAAAGAACCAATGTCTTACCAATAACCTGAACTTTTTCAGCTTTGGTTTCGCGGACAATCGCGTCAACGATCAAAACTTTGGTCTCACGATCTTCTGAAGCAACTTTAACCTTGATAAGCTCATGGTGGTTAAGTGCCAGTTCGATTTCAGCCAGAACCGCTTCAGTAAGGCCGTTTGCACCCATAAGGACAACAGGTTTTAGGTTGTGAGCAAGACCCTTCAGGTGTTGCTTCTGTTTGGTGCTTAGATTCATGTCGACTCTATTTTGTATATTAGGGTTGAAAACAGGGTATTCTAACGCCATATAGTCTAGAAGACTAATTTGTTTAGTATACGCCAGCGAATTTGTCGCTGAGTATACTTGATAAGTACCCAAACTCATTAGGTAAATCATGAGTAAAAAAAAGCATTCGGCCAGCTCAGGCCGTTGGCTGAAAGAGCATTTTGATGATAAATATGTTCTAGAGGCGCAAAAAAAAGGTTATCGCTCTCGTGCCATCTTCAAAATTGAAGAAATCCAAAATAAAGATAAATTACTGAAACCTGGCATGACCGTAGTTGATCTGGGTGCTGCACCTGGTGGTTGGTCACAATATGCTGCTGAGGTTGTCGGTGATGACGGGCAAGTTATCGCCTGTGACATCTTGCCGATGGATTCGCTACCTGGTGTGAGTTTCCTGCAAGGGGATTTCCGTGAGGAAGCGGTACTAGACGCGCTGCTTGAGCGCATTCAGCCAGACATGGTAGATGTCGTCCTTTCGGATATGGCGCCTAACATGAGTGGCAACTTGGCTTCAGATCAGCCTAGAGCAATGTATCTTGTTGAACTAGCATTAGATATGTGTAGGCAAGTACTTGCACCAAACGGCAGCTTTGCGGTAAAAGTTTTCCAAGGCGAAGGCTTTGACCAGTACTTGGCAGAAGTGCGCAGTATGTTCAAAGTTGTCAAAATTCGTAAACCGGACTCGTCACGAGATCGCTCTCGTGAGGTATATATTGTAGCTACAGGCTATAAACTGTAGTACCCTAAATTCATCTATTAGTTATCGCGGGGTTAACACCTTGAGTGACATGGCAAAAAACTTGATTTTATGGTTGGTCATCGCTGTGGTTCTGATGTCTGTATTTCAGAGCTTCGGTCCTGGTGATAGTGCTGGCCGTCAAGTCGACTATACAACCTTTGTCCGTGAAATCGGTCAGGATCAGATAAGGGAAGTACGATTCAATGATCGTGAGATTACCGTATACAAACGTGATAACACGCGATACGTCACTTATCTACCTGTCTATAACGACCAAAAGCTGTTAGACGACCTAATTAACGCTAACGTAAAAGTAATGGGCACACCGCCTGAAGAACCAAGCCTGCTGGCTTCCATCTTCATATCGTGGTTCCCAATGCTATTGCTGATTGGTGTCTGGATCTTCTTTATGCGCCAAATGCAGGGCGGCGGTGGCAAGGGTGCCATGTCGTTCGGTAAGTCCAAAGCTCGAATGATGAGCGAAGACCAAATCAAAACAACGTTTGCCGACGTGGCAGGTTGTGATGAAGCAAAAGAAGACGTAAAAGAATTGGTTGACTACCTACGTGATCCAAGCCGTTTCCAGAAACTGGGCGGTAAGATCCCTACGGGTGTGTTGATGGTTGGTCCTCCTGGTACGGGTAAAACGCTACTTGCGAAAGCCATTGCCGGTGAAGCGAAAGTACCATTCTTTACCATTTCGGGTTCTGACTTTGTTGAAATGTTTGTTGGTGTGGGTGCATCCCGTGTCCGTGACATGTTCGACCAAGCAAAGAAAGCTGCTCCTTGTATCATCTTTATCGATGAGATCGATGCTGTCGGTCGTCAGCGTGGCGCGGGTGTAGGTGGTGGTCACGATGAACGTGAGCAAACCCTTAACCAGATGCTAGTTGAGATGGATGGTTTCGAAGGTAACGAAGGTATCATCGTTATCGCGGCAACTAACCGTCCTGACGTACTTGACCCAGCCCTACTACGTCCTGGTCGTTTCGACCGTCAGGTTGTGGTTGGTCTACCGGATGTACGTGGTCGTGAGCAGATCCTGAAAGTACACATGCGTAAGGTACCGCTAGACGGTGACGTGAAGCCTGAGCTGATTGCTCGTGGTACGCCGGGTTTCTCGGGTGCTGACTTGGCTAACCTAGTTAACGAAGCGGCACTGTTTGCAGCGCGCGGTAACAAGCGCACCGTATCCATGGTTGAATTCGAACTGGCGAAAGACAAAATCATGATGGGCGCAGAGCGTAAGTCGATGGTGATGTCTGAAGATCAGAAAGAGTCAACGGCTTACCACGAAGCTGGCCACGCCATCATCGGTCGCCTCGTACCGGATCACGATCCTGTTTATAAGGTATCTATCATTCCACGCGGTCGCGCGTTGGGTGTAACCATGTACCTACCTGAGCAAGACCGTGTTAGCCACTCACGTGAGTTCCTTGAGTCAATGATCTCTAGCCTATACGGCGGTCGTCTGGCTGAAGAGCTGATCTACGGTGTGGATAAGGTATCAACGGGTGCATCGAACGATATCGAGCGTGCGACAGACATCGCCCGTAAGATGGTGACCCAGTGGGGCTTCTCTGACAAGCTTGGTCCATTGCTGTACGCAGAAGACGAAGGTGAGGTATTCCTTGGTCGTTCAGTGACGCAAAGCAAGCACATGTCGGATGACACCGCTAAGCTTATCGATAACGAAGTTCGCGCTATTATCGATCGCAACTACGAGCGAGCACGTGAAATCCTAGAGCAAAACATGGATATCATGCATGCGATGAAAGATGCGCTGATGAAGTACGAAACTATCGATGCTGGTCAGATTGATGATCTGATGGAGCGTAAGTCAGTTATCCGTGCGCCGAAAGGCTGGGGTAACGAAGACGACACCATGAAGCCTGCAGAAGAGACTGCGGCTGCACCAGCTGCTGAAGCACCGGAAGAGAAAACTGAGGAAGCGCCAGCGTCTCCTGAGCAATCACCGGAGTCACAGCCAGTACAGAATAAAGAAGACGATACCAAGCCTCAGGCTTAATCCTCTTCGATGAAACTATAAACCCCAGCCTTGGCTGGGGTTTTTTATTACCGGTCGGTGATAATACCAACCCCATTCATTATCTAATCTTTTTTGCAGGTTAACTCTGACCAGATAGTTAATGGGATTGGTACAACACTTATTTATCAAATGAGCTATTGGAATTTTCTTATTTGCTGTCATGGCTCTGACAGGAATATGCTAGATTGTCGCGATAGCTAAAAGGGAATAATTAGGAGCACGCTGTGATACTGACCAGCAAGGATAAAACCCTTGATTTGTCCCGTCCCCACACCATGGGGATTTTGAACGTTACCCCAGACTCTTTTTCTGACGGTGGCAAGTTCAACCACCTGGATAATGCACTCTTCCATGTTGAAAGTATGCTCAATGCTGGCACCAGTATTATTGATATCGGCGGTGAGTCGACCCGCCCTGGTGCTGCCGACGTTGCGCTGGCACAGGAGTTAGAGCGGGTGATCCCCGTTATTGAGGCTATCCGAACCCGTTTTGACTGCTGGATTTCTATTGATACCAGCAAGGCACAGGTCATGACCGAGGCGGTTCAAGCCGGTGCCGATTTAATTAACGATGTTCGTGCATTGCAGGAAGCAGGGGCGTTGCAGGCCGCGGCTGATGCCGGGGTGCCTATTTGCTTGATGCATATGCAAGGCCAACCGCGTACAATGCAGGCCCAGCCAAGCTATAAGGATGTGATTGCAGACGTTGGCGATTTCCTTGCAGAGCGGGTTGCCGCCTGTGAGAGTGTCGGTATTCAGCGTGAACAACTTCTGCTTGACCCCGGCTATGGTTTTGGCAAAACAATAGAACATAATTACCAATTGCTTGCACATTTGGATGAGTTTCATCGTTTCGGGCTCCCGCTTCTTGTGGGGATGTCGCGCAAATCGATGATCTTTAAATTGTTAAATAAACAACCTGCAGAGTGTCTTGCCGGTAGCCTTGCTTGCGCTGCCATTGCCGCAATGAAAGGCGCACAGATTATTCGGGTACATGACGCCAAAGAAACCGTCGATGTGCTTAAGGTGTGCGAGATGACCCTATCCCAGCAGTAAGTGGCTACTCACTGGTGGTAGGAATAAATAGAATGAATAGAAATTTGCTAGGAGCGAATAATGGCTGAACGTAAGTTCTTTGGTACCGATGGCGTACGTGGTTTAGTTGGCAAAGCACCAATCACCCCTGATTTTGTTTTAAAGCTGGGTTGGGCGGCTGGCCGTGTGCTTTCCCAGCAGGGTACGAAGAAAGTCATCATCGGTAAAGATACCCGTATTTCAGGCTACATGCTGGAATCGGCACTTGAGGCAGGCTTGGCGGCTGCGGGGCTTAAGGCGGCATTCACCGGCCCGATGCCAACCCCGGCTGTTGCGTACCTTACCCGTACGTTCCGTGCTGAAGCGGGCATTGTGATTTCAGCCTCGCACAACCCTTACTACGATAACGGTATCAAGTTCTTCTCAGCAGAAGGTACCAAGCTGCCGGACGAAGTGGAACTGGCGATTGAAGCTGAAATGGAAAAGCCGCTGACATGCGTTGAGTCGGCCATGCTGGGTAAAGCGTACCGCATCGAAGATGCCGCTGGCCGCTACATTGAATTCTGTAAAGGCACATTCCCGTCGAAGTATGATCTGGCTGGCTACAAGATCGTGGTTGACTGTGCCCACGGCGCAACTTACCACATCGCGCCTAATGTATTTAAAGAACTTGGCGCTGAGGTGATCACTATCGGTTGCGAGCCAAACGGTACCAACATCAATGATAAAGTGGGTGCCACCGACGTTGCCGCGCTACAGGCGAAAGTGTTGGAAGAGAAAGCCGACTTCGGTATTGCCCTAGACGGTGACGGCGACCGTGTGATCATGGTTGACGAGGAAGGCAACAAGATTGATGGCGATCAGATCGCTTACATCATTGCCCGCGATGCCCTGCGCCGTGGCGAACTGAAAGGCGGTGTCGTCGGTACCCTGATGACCAACCTGGGTATGGAGAATGCGCTGAAGAACCTGGGTATTCCATTCGTGCGCGCCAAAGTGGGCGATCGCTACGTAATGGAAGAGCTGAAAAAGCACGATTGGCTAATTGGTGCCGAGAACTCGGGCCACGTTATCCTGCTTGACAAGGTGACCACCGGTGACGGTATCGTGGCTGGCCTGCAGGTGATGGCATCGATTGTTGGTAGCAAGATGACATTGAAAGAGCTGGCTGACGGCATGACCATGTACCCGCAGGTACTGGAGAACGTACGTTTTGCTGGTGATTCTAACCCATTGGAATCTGATGCAGTTTTGTCGGCACAAGCGGCTGCAGAGGCTAAACTGGGTGAGAAGGGGCGTGTACTATTGCGTAAATCGGGCACCGAGCCGTTGATCCGCGTAATGGTAGAAGGTGAAGATGCCGAGCTTGTAAAGGCGTCAGCACTGGATATTGCCCAGGCTGTTAAGGATAATTGCTAAACGGCATAAAATCCGAAACTTAACGTCGGCTTTGTTTAAATCTTGGACAAGTAATTCACAAATAGGGTTTTTCATCCAAATTTTACTTGTCAGTCAAGATGGCTTTCGCTAGTATTCATTCCGCTCCTGATAAAGGAGTGCGCTGGCACTGCTAAAGCAAAGCCGGCACAACAACTTAACCATAGGTGGAACCCATGTACGAAATTCTACTTGTGATTTATCTGTTGGCTGCGCTTGGTGTAATTGGCCTAGTTTTGGTTCAACAAGGTAAAGGCGCAGATATGGGAGCTTCATTTGGGGCTGGCGCATCAGGAACCCTGTTTGGCGCGAGCGGCTCTGGAAACTTTCTAACCCGAATGACTGCAATTTTTGCAACTGTGTTTTTCGTTATTAGCCTTGTTCTAGGTAACATGAGCGCGAAAGATGCAAACCAAACCAGTGGTTGGGAAGACCTAAGCGCCCCAGCGACTGAGCAAGTTGCAGAACCAACTGAGAATGTACCTGCAAACAGTGATATTCCTCAGTAATTAAAGATTTAGCCGAGATGGTGAAATTGGTAGACACGCTAGCATGAGGTGCTAGTGCCGCAAGGTGTAGGGGTTCAAGTCCCCTTCTCGGCACCATTATTCTGTTACTTGAAAGAGTAACATCTGAGCGATATAATCGCCTTCAGATTACGGACGCGGGGTGGAGCAGCTTGGTAGCTCGTCGGGCTCATAACCCGAAGGTCGTCGGTTCAAATCCGGCCCCCGCAACCACTTTCCGAAAAAGCGACTATCCTATTAAGGACGTCAGTTTTTTCTATCACAGCTCAGTGTTGTGATAATCAGGGTCCAGTGATAAAAAACCCCGTAATTCGGGGTTTTTTATTATCTGAAACATGACCATTCAGGTATCTACTGGGCTTTATAGCCCTTTTTTTGTTTCCGGGGGGTTGTTTTGACAGCTTTAGAGATGCAATTGACCGAACTGCTTGAGGCGCCGGTAACGGCAACAGGCTACGAGCTAGTGGGTTTGGAATTTATTCGCGCCGGTGAGCACTCGACACTACGTGTGTTCATTGATCATGAAAACGGGATTAACGTTGATGATTGTGCCGAAGTTAGCCGCCAGATCAGTGCGGTGATGGATGTTGAAGATCCAATCACGGTTGCTTACAACCTGGAGGTGTCTTCCCCTGGTCTAGAAAGGCCGCTATTTAAAGCCGCGCATTACCAACAGTTTATTGGCCACGAGGTCAGCCTAGTGTTGAAAATGGCGATGGGCAACCGTCGTAAGTGGAAAGGTGACATCATTGCCGTTGACGGCGAGCTAGTCACGCTAAAAGTTGATGGCAATGAAGAAACATTTGCACTGAGCAATATTTCCAAGGCCAACCTGGTTCCAAAATTCTAACCGCTAAATTGGGGCATTAGAAATGAACAAAGAAATCTTGGCTGTCGTTGAAGCGGTATCCAACGAAAAAGCTGTTCCTCGTGAGCGTATCTTCGAAGCACTTGAGATTGCACTAGCAACAGCAACAAAGAAAAAATACGAAGCAGAAATTGAAGTTCGTGTAGAAATCGACCGTAAAACTGGCGAATTTGAAACGTTCCGTCGTTGGAAAGCTGTTGAAGAAGTAACTCAGCCTACGCTGGAAATTACTTTGGAAGCGGCCAAGTTCGATGACGAAACTATCGAGCTTGATGGCTACATCGAAGATCAGATCGAATCTGTTACGTTTGACCGTATCACTACGCAAACGGCGAAGCAGGTAATCGTACAGAAGGTACGTGAAGCCGAGCGCGCGCAGATCGTTGAACAGTTTATTGACAACGAAGGTGAGCTAATCACTGGTGTGGTCAAGAAAGTTAACCGTGATGCTGTTATCATTGACCTTGGTAACAATGCTGAAGCTGTTATCCAGCGTGATGACCAGCTGCCTCGCGAAAACTTCCGCCCGGGTGACCGTGTTCGTGGTCTGCTATATGCAGTTCGCCCTGAAGCGCGTGGTTTCCAGTTGTTCATGACTCGCTCTAAGCCAGAGATGCTGTCTGAACTATTCCGCATTGAAGTGCCAGAAATCGGCGAAGAGATGATTGAACTAATGGGCGCGGCTCGCGATCCAGGTTCTCGTGCGAAAATCGCAGTGAAGACTAACGACAAGCGTATCGACCCTGTTGGTGCATGTGTTGGTATGCGCGGCGCACGTGTTCAGGCTGTTTCTGGCGAGCTTGGCGGCGAGCGTATCGATATCGTACTTTGGGACGAAAACCCAGCTCAGTTCGTTATCAACGCAATGGCACCAGCTGAAGTTAGCTCTATCATCGTTGATGAAGACAACCACACTATGGATATTGCTGTTGAGAAGGACAACCTTGCTCAGGCAATCGGCCGTAGTGGTCAGAACATTCGCCTAGCGTCTCAGCTAACTGGCTGGGAACTGAATGTAATGACAGTAGAAGATCTACAGAAGAAGCACCAGGAAGAAGCGCAAGAGTCAATTGAGGTTTTCTCTAAGCACCTAGACATCGATGCAGACTTCGCAACAGTACTTGTTGAAGAAGGCTTCACGACACTAGAAGAAATTGCTTACGTGCCTGTTGCTGAGCTGATGGCAATCGACGGTCTTGATGAAGACACGGTAGACGAACTTCGTAACCGTGCTAAAGAAGCACTGACTACCCTAGCTCTTGCTCAGGAAGAATCTTTTGAAGGCGTTGAACCGGCAGAAGACCTACTAGGTCTTGACGGCCTAGAGCGTGAGCTTGCGTTCAAACTGGCTGCAAAAGGTGTTGCGACACTGGAAGACCTAGCAGACCAAGCTACCGACGATCTTACTGACATCGAAGGTATCGACGAAGCTAAAGCGGGTGAGCTGATCATGGCTGCTCGTAACATTTGCTGGTTCAGTGACGAAGCATAAAATTTTATACGCAAGGGAGAAGCAGCATGTCAGAGGTTACAGTTAAAGCACTAGCCGAGGAAATTGGTACGCCAATTGACCGTTTGCTTCAACAGTTCGCCGATGCTGGTATCAGCAAGAAAGCTGAAGAAAGCGTAAGCCAACAGGAAAAGCAGTCCCTGCTAGCCCACCTTAAGAAAGAGCACGGTGGTGATAGCAGTGCTGGCGAGGCTCCTACACGCCTTACTTTGCAACGTAAAACTCGAAGCACGCTAAGTGTTTCGGGTACTGGCGGCAAAAGTAAAAGTGTTCAGGTAGAAGTGCGTAAAAAGCGTACCTACGTCAAACGTTCTGCGCTTGAAGAAGAACAGCGCGCTGCTGAAGAAGCGAAACGCCAGGCAGAAGAAACTGCCAAGCGTGAAGCTGACGAAGCCGCTCAACGTGCAGCCGAAGAAGCTGCCAAGCGTGAAGCAGAAGAGCAGGCGAAGCGTGAGGCTGAACAAGCCGAGCAGCGCGCCGCTGAAGAAAAGCGTTTAGCCGACGAAAAGGCTAAGCAAGAAGCAGAACTAAAGGCCGAACAAGTTGCTGAGGATAAGCAATCTCGTGACGCTGAAGACAAGCGTTTAGCTGAAGAAAAAGCAAAACGCGCCGCCGCTGATGAACAGGCTAAGAAAGAAGCCGAGGCGCTCCAACGTCGCCGGGAAGAGGAAGCCAAGCGTAAAGCCGAAGAAGAGAGTCAGCGTCAGCTAGAAGAGGCACGCAAAATGGCAGAAATGAACGAAAAGAACTGGTCAAAACCTGACCAGGAAAAAGGTAATATGGATAAAGCAGACTACCATACTACAACGTCTAGCTACGCACGCGCAGCGGAAGACGAGCAGGATCGCAAAGAAGAAGGCGGTCGCCGTCGCAAGAAGAAGAAAGCTGGCGGTAAGCAAGACGATCGTAACGCACGCGGTGGTCGTAACCAACGCGGTCGCGGCAAGCAGCAGATGAGCAAGCCTAGCTCAATGCAGCAGCACGGTTTCGATAAGACGGCAACCGTTGCTAAGCAAGACGTTGTTATCGGCGAAACTATCGTTGTTTCAGAACTTGCTAACAAGATGTCTGTTAAAGGCGTTGAAGTTATCAAAGTGATGATGAAGATGGGTGCAATGGCAACCATCAACCAGGTTATCGACCAAGAAACTGCTGCACTTGTAGCGGAAGAAATGGGTCACAAGGTAATCCTACGCAAAGAGAACGAGCTGGAAGAAGCGGTACTATCTGACCGTGACGAGAACCTAGCTGTTGTTCCTCGTGCGCCGGTTGTAACTATTATGGGTCACGTTGACCACGGTAAGACGTCAACACTTGACTACATCCGTAAAGCACACGTTGCTTCGGGCGAAGCGGGTGGTATTACCCAGCATATCGGTGCATACCACGTTGAAACCGACAACGGCATGATCACCTTCCTTGATACTCCGGGACACGCCGCGTTTACCGCAATGCGTGCTCGTGGTGCTCAGGCGACAGATATCGTTGTTCTTGTTGTTGCAGCAGACGATGGCGTGATGCCACAGACAGTTGAGGCAATCCAGCACGCGAAAGCGGCAGGCGTTCCTCTGATTGTTGCTGTGAACAAGATCGATAAAGAAGATGCAAACCCAGACAACGTTAAGAATGAGCTAGCTCAGTACGACGTTATCCCAGAAGAGTGGGGCGGCGAGAACATCTTCGTACACATCTCTGCGAAGCAGGGTACCAACATCGATGGCCTACTTGAGTCTATCCTTCTACAAGCAGAAGTTCTTGAACTGACTGCTGTTGCTGAAGGCATGGCGAAGGGTGTTGTTGTTGAATCACGCCTAGATAAAGGTCGTGGTCCAGTTGCAACTGTCCTTGTTCAGGAAGGTACGCTACGTAAGGGCGATATCGTTCTTTGTGGCCTTGAGCACGGTCGTGTTCGTGCAATGCGCGATGAGCTTGGTAAAGAAATCGAAACTGCAGGCCCGTCTATCCCAGTTGAGATCCTAGGTCTTTCTGGTGTGCCTTCTTCTGGTGACGAAGCCACTGTTGTTCGTGACGAGCGTAAAGCACGTGAAGTAGCACTATACCGTCAGGGTAAATTCCGTGACGTGAAACTGGCTCGCCAGCAGAAAGCGAAACTAGAGAACATGTTCTCTAACATGGCGGCAGGCGAAGTTGCTGAACTTAACGTGGTACTGAAAGCAGACGTACAGGGTTCTGTAGAAGCGATTGCTGACTCACTACGCAAGCTGTCTACTGACGAAGTTAAAGTTAACATCGTTGGTTCTGGTGTAGGTGGTATCACAGAAACTGACGCAGTACTTGCAGCAGCATCTAACGCTATCATCCTTGGCTTCAACGTTCGTGCTGATGCATCAGCTCGTCGTACAGTTGATACCGAGAACCTAGACCTACGCTACTACTCAATCATCTACCAGCTGATTGACGAAGTGAAAGCGGCAATGGGCGGTATGCTTTCTCCTGAATTCAAGCAGGAGATCATCGGTCTTGCTGAAGTTCGTGATGTGTTCAAGTCACCTAAGATTGGTGCTATCGCGGGCTGTATGGTAACGGAAGGTATCATTAAGCGTAGCAACCCAATCCGCGTACTGCGTGATAACGTTGTTATCTACGAAGGTGAGCTAGAATCACTACGTCGCTTCAAAGATGACGTACAAGAAGTTAAGAACGGCTACGAGTGTGGTATCGGCGTTAAGAACTACAATGATGTTCGCGTTGGTGACCAGATCGAAGTTTACGAAATTGTTGAAATTCAGCGTACTCTTGACTAATAACAAGGGCAACAAGCTGTTTTATAACAAGTAATTTTATGGGGAGCTTCGGCTCCCCATTCTTTCAAGAGAGTTTTCTCTAAGAGAGGAATGATGTCTAAAGAGTTTAGCCGCACCCAGCGCGTTGCGCAGCAGCTACAAAAAGAGTTGGCGGTGATCCTACAGCGCGAACTAAAAGACCCGCGCATTGGCATGGCGACGATTTCAAGCGTTGAAGTGTCTCGCGATATGGGTTACGCGAAAGTGTATGTCACTTTCCTGACTATCGGTGAGCAAACCCCTGAAGGTAGCCTAGAAGCCCTGCGCGAAATGGCCCCTTACATCCGCTCGCTGCTTGGTAAGCAGATCCGCCTGCGTGTAACACCAGAGTTGAACTTTATCTTCGACAAGTCTTTGACTGAAGGTATGCGTATTTCTAACTTGGTATCTAAAGCCGTGCGTGACGATGAAGATCGCCGCGGTGACGAAGAAGCAGAAGGCGAGGAATAAGGCATGGCACGTCGTCGTAAGGGCCGTCCTATTGACGGTGTTATCCTGGTAGATAAGCCAACGGGTATCAGCTCAAACGATACGCTGCAAAAAGTGAAGCGTATCTTTTTTGCCCAAAAAGCCGGTCATACAGGCGCATTGGATCCTTTAGCGACGGGCATGCTGCCGATTTGTTTCGGTGAGGGTACCAAGTTCTCACAGTTCTTGCTCGATTCAGACAAGCGCTACCGCGTGATCGCCAAGTTGGGGGAGCGTACTGACACCTCCGACTCTGACGGCGAAGTGGTTGAAACGCGTGAAGTCAAAGTGGATCGCGGTCAGCTTGAGCGCTGTATTGCCAAGTTCCGTGGTACGACAGACCAAATTCCGTCGATGTACTCGGCATTGAAATACCAAGGCCGTAAGCTCTACGAATACGCGCGTGAGGGGATTGAAGTCCCACGCGAATCGCGCAAAATCACGGTTTATTCGGTTGAGCTGCTGCGCTTTAGTGATAACGAAGTGGAAATGGAACTGCACGTGTCAAAAGGCACGTACATCCGTACCATCGTTGACGATCTTGGCGAGATGTTAGGCTGCGGTGCCCACGTGACTTACTTGCGTCGTACCGGTGTTTCAAACTTCCCGATGGCGCGCATGGTGACCATCGAGCAGCTTGAAGCTTTGCTTGAGCAGGCAAAGGAGCAAGACATTTCGCCTTCTGAGCTATTGGACCCGTTGCTGCTGCCAACTGATACGGCGGTGCAGGATCTGCCTGAAGTGAATATTACCCCGGCGCTGGCCGTGTATATCCTTAACGGCAACCCGGTACAAGCTGGCCGCGTGCCTGCCGAAGGTACCTTGGTTCGCATCACCGTTGCCGAGCAGAAAGAGTTCATTGGCGTGGGTGTGATCGACCAAGACGGCATGCTGGCACCGAAGCGTGTGATGGCGAATAAGCAGACCCAGCAATAATCTGTACCTAACAGTTTGAACTGAAATGCCTTTTTGCTAAATGCTAGAGCCGAATACACCCAGTGGTATTCGGTTCTTTTATTTCAGGTGCTTTTCTACCCAATATTCGCTTGTAGTCATGGCGGCCTACACGTATAATCCGCGGCTCGGGTGTCGGCTGAATCAGAGATTGGCTGGCACAAATTAGAAACATCTTTGTATTAGGAATGAGTTATGTCTCTGAATGCAGAAACTAAAGCAGCAATCGTTGCTGAATACGCGCAGTGCGAAAACGACACTGGTTCTCCTGAAGTTCAGGTTGCTTTGCTAACAGCACAGATCAACCACCTTCAAGGTCACTTTGCTAACCACAAGCACGACCACCACAGCCGTCGCGGTCTACTACGCATGGTTTCTCGTCGTCGTAAGCTTCTAGACTACCTAAAAGGTAAGAACCTAGATCGCTACCAAGACCTAATCAAGCGTCTAGGCCTACGTCGCTAAGATTGCTTTCTGAAAGGAGCCGAATGGCTCCTTTCTTTTTATTAGCGCACCTCAGTTTGTAATAACACGAGTCGTTTTCGTCGACCTTCAGGTCGCGGCTAATGACAGTTCGTCCTCAAAGAGGGAATTTTCATTAGTCGCGATACGTGAAATTACGCTAAAGTGCCTTTCATCACATGACGCTTTTCCTTGTGTCAGATATACTTAACGGCGCAAATAGAAAGCGGAATAATATTAAGGAAATTCACGTGAATCCTATCGTAAAGACTTTCCAGTACGGTAACCACACGGTTACCATCGAAACTGGTGTTATGGCGCGTCAGGCGACCGCTGCTGTTATGGTTAGCATGGACGATACATCTGTATTCGTTTCTGTGGTTGGTAAGAAAGAAGCTGTCGAAGGTCAAGACTTCTTCCCGCTAACGGTAAACTACCAAGAGCGTACTTACGCTGCAGGTAAAATCCCTGGTGGTTTCTTCAAGCGTGAAGGTCGTCCATCTGAAGGCGAAACACTAACAGCCCGTCTGATTGACCGTCCAATTCGTCCGCTATTCCCAGATGCATTCAAAAACGAAGTACAGGTTATCGCCACTGTGGTTTCTGTGAACCCAGACGTACAGCCTGACATCGTGACTATGATCGGTACTTCTGCAGCGCTTGCAATTTCTGGTATCCCGTTCAACGGTCCAATCGGTGCAGCACGCGTAGGTTACGTTAACGACCAGTTCGTGCTTAACCCAAGCAACACTGAGCTTGAAGAAAGCAAGCTAGACCTTGTTGTTGCAGGTACTGAAAGCGCAGTACTAATGGTTGAGTCAGAAGCTGACCGCCTGTCTGAAGAGCAGATGCTACAAGCTGTTGTTTACGGTCACGACCAGCAGCAAGTTGTTATCAACGCAATCAACGAATTCGCAGCTGAAGTTGCTACTCCAGCATGGGAATGGGAAGCGCCTGCAGTGAACACCGAGCTTAAGGCTCGCATTGCAGAACTTGCAGAAGCTCGCCTGACTGAAGCGTACCAGATCACTGAAAAAATGGCGCGTTACGAGCAAGTTGGCGTTATCAAGAACGAAGCGGTTGAAGCGCTTCTTGCACAAGACGAAACATTGGATGAGCGCGAAATCCGCGGCATGCTTGGTTCGCTAGAGAAAAACGTTGTACGTAGCCGCATCATTGCTGGCAACCCACGTATCGACGGCCGTGAAAAAGACATGGTTCGTGCCCTAGACGTACGCACTGGCGTATTGCCACGTACTCACGGTTCTTCACTATTTACCCGTGGTGAGACTCAGGCGCTAGTTACCGCTACGCTTGGTACTCAGCGCGATGCTCAGATCATCGACGAGCTAACTGGTGAGCGTAAAGACCACTTCCTACTGCACTACAACTTCCCTCCATACTGTGTGGGTGAGACTGGCTTTGTTGGTTCACCTAAGCGTCGTGAAATCGGCCACGGTAAGCTAGCTAAGCGTGGTATTGCAGCGGTAATGCCTTCTGTTGACGAATTCCCATACACAGTACGTGTAGTATCGGAAATCACTGAATCTAACGGTTCATCTTCAATGGCTTCTGTATGTGGTACTTCTCTAGCCCTTATGGACGCTGGTGTGCCAATCAAGGCATCTGTTGCGGGTATCGCAATGGGTCTTGTTAAAGAAGGCGACGACTTCGTAGTTCTTTCTGACATCCTGGGTGACGAAGACCACCTAGGCGACATGGACTTCAAAGTAGCGGGTACTGAAGACGGTATCACTGCACTGCAGATGGATATCAAGATCGAAGGTATCACTAAAGAAATCATGCAGATTGCACTAAACCAAGCGAAAGGTGCGCGTACGCACATCCTTGGCGTGATGGACGAAGCAATCAACGCACCTCGCGAAGAGATTTCTGAGTTCGCGCCACGTATCCACACATTGAAGATCAACCCAGAGAAGATCAAAGATGTTATCGGTAAGGGTGGTGCAGTTATCCGTGCTCTAACTGAAGAAACGGGTACAACTATCGAAATCGAAGACGACGGTACAGTGAAGATCGCTGCAACCGAAGGTACTGCTGCGAAAGAAGCTATCCGCCGTATCGAAGAGATCACTGCCGACGTTGAAGTTGGCCGTATCTACACAGGTAAAGTAATGCGTATCGTTGACTTCGGTGCGTTCGTATCTGTTATCGGTGCGAAGGAAGGCCTAGTACACATTTCTCAGATCTCTCAGGAGCGCATCGAGAAAGTGGCTGACCACCTAGAAATGGGTCAGGAAGTACAGGTTAAAGTACTTGAGATCGACCGTCAGGGCCGTATCCGTCTAAGTATGAAAGAAGCACAGGCAGAGCAGAACCCAGCACCCGCTGGCGACGCGAAGCCAGAAGCATAAGTCTTTTTTCTAAAAGCATGATATAAAGGGGCTATTCAGCCCCTTTTTTTATTGCTATTCGCATTACCACGCCATTATGATGGCCCGAATGGTATATGCTAGAGATAGACATACACAGTCCGTCGTATCCACCCTAGGGAGAATTGCATTGTTTGCAAACAGGATAAAAATTGCTTGCCTGGCATTGGCCATGATGCTGGCTGGTTGCTCATCACCCAATTCCCAATGGACCCAGCCGCCTATGGCTGTGCCTTTCCAGCCGACGATCCAGCAGCAGATCCAGTTGGCTCGTATTGACCAGTTATTAAAGCGTGATGATCTCGATAATCAGACGCTTGCCCAGGTGTATTACGAGCGCGGCCTGTTGCACGATAGCTTGGGGTTGCGTGACTTGGCGCGATTGGACTTCAACCAGTCATTGTCGCTCAAGCCCGATCAGCCTGACGTCTTCAATATTCTGGGCGTTTACTTTACCCAGAGTGCCCATTTCGATGCCGCCTATGAAGCGTTTGACTCGACGCTGGAATTGAATGTCCGCCATCCTTTTGCCCAGCGCAATCGCGGGATTGCCTTGTACTACGGTGGCCGCTACGCCTTGGCATTTGATGATCTTAACGCCCATTACCAGCAGCACATCAATGATCCGTACCGGGTGATTTGGCTGTACCTGGTTGAGCTGGAACAAGATCCAGAAATGGCGCAGGAGAAGTTGCGTAACCGCTTTGAAGCCAGCGATAAGCAAGATTGGGGTTGGCAAATTGTTCGTTATTACCTCAACGACATCACTGAAGGCGAGTTCCTGCGTCAAATCGCGGTTGAGAGCGAAGACAACGATATGCTGGCAGAGCGCCTAACCGAAGCCTACTTCTATATGGGCAAGCTCTACCATTACAACAAGGACTACCCGGCAGCCTTGATGCTGTATAAGCTCACGCTGGCTGGCAACGTCTATGAGTTTGTCGAGCACCGCTTTGCCACGCTTGAACTGAGCAGGCTAATGAACGAGGCCAACCAAAGCCTGCCTGCCCCAGAGCAAGCACCCGAGCCCGTTGTTGAAGGCGAGGCAAACAACTAAGGTTAATACCAACCTACATCAGTGTTTGATCAGCCTTACTGGTTAACACCGTTGATATATAACAAAGCCGCGATTATCGCGGCTTTGTTTATTTTCGGGTATCGAACGGGCGTAATCGCTATTCGATATTGAGGCCGGCAAGGTTATGCCAGTAACCGTTGCAGTGGTGCCCGCCTTCAAGCGGGTGCTGGGTTGCCCCCTCTTTGTTGTTGCGGAAGTCATCCACCAGCGACAAGGTATCGACGCCCAATGGGCTGAGTCGCACCACGTCCACAAGGCCACCCATTCCTTGCTGATCATTGATCAGGTTGTAGCAGTAGCCAGACTGGGTTTGGATACCATTGAGGGTGAAGACCTTCTGCTCTTCCTGGCTGTTGACCGTGATCCCGGTTGGGTACTTGATACAGCAGGTTTCGCAGTCGTCTTTGGCGCGATCCTCGGCGCGGGCGGTAAAGCAGCGCGCGGAATAGGCCAGTGGCAGGTAGCCATAGCTAAAGACTTCGGTCTCGAACTTGTCGCGGATCCCCATCCGCTCACATTCGGTGACCACGTTTTGCAGCCATTCGCGAGATAGCTCCACCGGCATGCACCAGCGGGTCATGCCTTTTTTCAAAAACAAGTTCAGGGTTTGGGCGTTGTAGCAGTTGATTGCCGGGCCAACCACAAACGGCACCTTAGACTCGTGCGCCAACTGGATAGCCGACACGTCATTGGCCTCGACAATGAAGTCACCGTTATCAATGTACTTTTTCATCACATTGACTTCGCTTGGTGCTTCCAGCAAGGCCATGGTCGATAGGACGACCTGCTTACCCGTTGCCGAAATGTCTTTGGCTATTTCCATCCAGTGCGCGGGCTTCATTTCGCGGCGTTTCGAGCATACCGTTTCACCCAAATAGATAATGTCGGTATTGCTGTTTTTTGCCTGTTGGTAGAAATCTTCAACGTCGGTCTTTGGCCAGAAGTACAGCAGGGGGCCAAGGGAGTATTTCATGTTGGCTCCTTATTGCCATTTACGGTGGTAAGCACCAAGGGTGGTTTGCTTGCCTTCGGACACGTTGCCAAGGCAGCTGTTCCAAGCCGGCTCAACGCTGTAGCTTTCTGGGTTTGCCTTGTAGCGGTCAATCGCTGCTCGCCAAGTCTTCGTGACTTGCTCAACATAGGCAGGGCTGCGCTGGCGGCCTTCGATTTTGACCGATGAGATATTGGCCTTGAATAGCTCGGGCAGGATCTCAAGAGTGTTGAGGCTGGTCGGCTCTTCCAGGGCATGGTAACGGCGGTTTTCGCCATCAAGGTTCACATCGAAGCGGCCTTTGCACAAGGTGGGGTAACCGGCGTTTTCGCCATGGGCGTAACGGTCGATCAACACTTCGTTAAGGCGTGATTCCAACCCCGTTGCGGTTTCTTGCCAGCGCACAAACTTGGCCGGCGAGCAAGCGCCAACCGTGTTTGGCGACTCGCCCGTCATGTAGGACGACAGGTAGCAGCGTCCCTCCGACATAATGCACAGGCTGCCGAAGGCGAAAACTTCCAGTTCGACATCGGTATTGCGGGCCAGCTGCTTCACTTGGTGGATAGACAGCACGCGTGGCAGTACCACCCGCTTGACATTGAAGTTCTGCTTGTAGAAATCAATCGCAGCCACATTGGTGGCTGAGGCCTGTACCGAAAGGTGTAGCTCGAGATCCGGGTAGTTGGTCGCGGCATAATCCAGTACGGCGATGTCGGCCACGATCAGGGCGTCTACCCCCATGGCTGCTGCGTTGTCTACTGCCTTGCGCCAGCGTTCGAAGCCGTCTGGGTGAGCAAAGGTGTTTAAGGCAACATGCAGTTTTCTATCGTGATCACGTACATATTGCACCGCTTTTTCAAGTTTGCGACCTGTAAAATTGAGTCCTGCAAAATGGCGCGCGTTGGTATCGTCTTTAAAGCCGATATATACCGCATCTGCACCGTTATCAATGGCAGTTTTCAGCGCCGGCAGGTTACCGGCGGGGCAAAGTAGCTCCATATTATTTTTATCTACCAGTGTTGGAATAAAGTTATGGAACAAATAGTAGGGGGCGTATTGCCCCCGTGTTTTGATGTCAGGCAGGTTTTTGTTGATTTAGGACAACTTATTTTGCATTTTTATCACAAGGGGTTATACCTCGTTAACGAATGCAGGTGCGCGGCCTAGTGGCGGGCGTGCTTGTGCAAGATAGCCTCAAGCTCGTTTTTCGGTGCCGGCTTATAGAAGTGGAAGCCTTGGATCGAGTTGCAGTTGAGGTTTGACAGTAGGGTTGCCTGCTGGCGGGTTTCCACCCCTTCGGCCACCACACTCATATTGAGCGACTTGCCCAGGTTAATGATGTTCTCAATCAAGGTAACCTGCTTTGGCACGGTCTCGATGTCTTTGATAAAGGCACGGTCGATTTTAAGCTCATCGAGCGGGAAGCGCGCCAAGTAAGACAGTGATGAATAGCCGGTACCAAAGTCGTCAATCGATAGCGAGAAGCCTAGCTTCTTGATGGCATTGAGCATTTGGATGGTATGTTCCCCGTCGCTCATTACCGCGCTCTCGGTCAGCTCGAAGGTGATATCATTCGGGTTAACGCCGGTACTCTTGCGAAGCTTGTCAACAAAGGCGATCAGGTTCGGGTTGCCAAACTGTTGCGGCGAAAGGTTGATGGCCACCTTGCCGGTCAGCAATCCGTGCTCTTTCCATTTCCGGACCGTGGTAAATACTTCGCGCATCACCACTTGGCCAAGTTGTTCGATAAGGCCGGAGCGCTCCGCCACCGGGATAAATTGGCCCGGGCTGATGTAGCCCTCAACCGGGTGCTTCCAGCGCACCAATGCCTCGGCCCCATCAATGGCAAAGTCACGGGCATTGACCTTGGGCTGGTACCATACTTCAAGTCCGTTGTTTTGCAGGGCTTTCTGAAGCTCAATTTCCAGCCACAGCTGCATTCGCGCTTCTTTGTTCATCTCCTCGCTGAACTTCACCAACCGGTTGCGACCACGGTTCTTCGCCTCGTACATGGCGGTATCGGCGTTTTGCAGCAAGATGCGGGCATCGTTGCCATCGCCGGGGTAGCTCACCATGCCGATAGAGCAGGCCAAGTGCTTGCTAAAGTGGTGGAGATCAAAAGGCTGGTTAATCAACGAGATAATTTGCTGCGAGGTTAGCTCGCCGGTGCGTGCATGCTCGGGGTTGGGCAGCAGCACGGCAAACTCGTCACCGCTAAGGTGGCCCAGAACGGCATTGTTCGGCAGCAGGCGCTCCAGCCGCTGCGAGATTTCCTGCAGTACGCGGTCGCCAATGTGGTGGCCCAGCGAGTCGTTGATGTTCTTGAAGTTATCAATATCCAGGTACAACATCACCAGCGGGGTTTCGTTGGCGATCAATTGTTCCAGCTGGCGGCTGAAGCCGTGGCGGTTGTACAAACCGGTCAGGGGATCGGTATGGGCCAATTGTTCAAATTTGCCTTGGTCGAGTTTAGCTTGGGCCGGCTCTGGCTGTGCTTGGAGCAAAACCAGCTTCGCCGGGGAGTTTAGCAGGGTAATATCCGAGGCTGAAATGAGCAGGGGCTGGGCTTCCTTGCTGCGGGAGTGGGTATGGCAACTGCGTGCCTCGCCGTTGCTTAGCTTATTGATTTGATTGCCAAGCAGCTGCTTGCTGTGGCTATCAAACAGCAACCGCCCTAGTTCTTCCCCCTTAAGCTCGCCGGCGGAGTCGAATCCAAGCAATTCGGCGGCTTTTTTGTTGGCGCTGATGATGGTGTTGCCTTCGACCACGCAGCTGCCATCGGTGATCATCTGGTTGAGGTGTTGCAGCTGGTGCTCGATTTCATGCAGTGAGTTAACCAGTACCTGGCGCTCTGAGGTATCGGCGCAATGCAGCACGATATGGCTGACATCACCGGCTTGGTTGCGCAGCGGTGCCAGGCTGAAGTGCATGCTGGTATCGTGGCGGTTGTCGTCCAAGACGACCTCGCTTTCAATGGTTTCACCGTTGAAGGCCCGCTGGTAATAAGGGCGCATCGATTGGTAGAAAGCCTGACCGAGCACATCGACATCGTTGCGGCCAACCAGCTCGTCACGCTCTAGCCCGCTGACTTCGCAATAGCGGTTGTTGACGACCAAGTAGTTATGGCTTGGATCCAGCACCGCAAAAAGAAACGGGCTGTTATCGGTCAGTAGGGGAAACCAGTAGTTGAGTTGCTCGGTTGGCATGGGTGCTTACGTATGTCCGTATTTTTTGCCTGATCACTGCAAGACGGCAAGTGTGTGTTGTTGGTAACTATAACCCGTGTTTCATGACTATTTCCAAACTTTGCCATAACAGACGCCTATTTTTTGACTCAAGGCATAAAAAGCATGTCTAGTCTTGCCATACAATCGGAGGATTGCGACCCATACAGGAAAATAAATAGTGATTGCTCAACTAAGAAAGCACATGGTGCAGCATGGTCCGTCAATTTTACGTGTACCTGCGAAGCTAACGCCGTTTCCCGTTCAAAAGAAAGTCATGCTGGAAGGCTTGGCAATGGTATTCAAGGAAGCCCTTGAAGATGGGGATTTCGAATTCCTGGAAGATCGTTGGCTGAAGGTTGAAGTACGCGATTTGGGGTTGCAGTGGTTCATCAGCTACCAAGATGAGAAGCTGGTGGTGGCCGAGCATATTGAACAAGAAGACGTGAGTTTTAGCGGCGAATGCAATGATCTGGTATTAATTGCCGCGCGCAAGGAAGATCCTGATACACTGTTCTTCCAGCGTCGCCTTCGTATTGAGGGTGACACCGAATTAGGCTTGGAAGTGAAGAACCTGATGGATAGCATCGATCTGGACTCACTTCCGGCACCTGTTAAATTTGTCTTGCAGCAGTCGGCCGACTTCATCCACAAAGGGATGCAATCGCCGGCCGAGCAAAAAGAGGTCATGAATGCTCATTAGAACTGAAGCCCCAGCAGATATCTTGCCGATCGATACCCTGCTCAAGTCGGTTTTCGAGACCGAAGCCGAAGCTAAGCTTGTTATGAAGTTGCGGGAGAATGGTCAGCGCACCCTATCGCTGGTGGCATGCAGTGATGAAGGCGAAGTGGTTGGCCATCTGTTTTTCAGCCCGGTAACCCGTGACGGTGTGGATGAAAATTGGCAGGGGCTGGCGCCGCTTGCCGTTAAGGCGGAATACCAGCGTCAGGGCATTGGACAGGCCTTGATGGAAGAAGCCAAGCAAACCTTGCTGGAGCTTGGCTACCCGGTTGTGGTGGTACTTGGCCATAGCGACTATTACCCGAAAGTCGGCTTCGTGAAAGCCGCTGACCACGGCTTGGCATGTCAGTGGCCTGTGCCGGAAGAGGCGTTCATGGTGCTGGAGTTGGCCGAGGGCACTTTGGCGGGCAAGACCGGTACCATCGAGTACAGCAGCGAGTTTGCCGAGCTATAATCACCCCTTGGCTACCGAGTCTGAAAATACCACCGCGAGGTGGTATTTTTTTCGCTGCGGGCAATTCCGTTTAGCAGGAGATCTGGTAGTATCGCCCTTCAAAAGTGACACCCGATAGGATAATGACTGGATGAAACAGCGTGATTTGCAGCTAATGCAGGAAATAGGCCTGACCTACTGGCAGGTTCGTAACCCTGCGTTTTATCCGGAAATGGAAGTGCCGAGTATTGATTTGCCTGAGTCGTGCCAAGTGTTGTTTGTGTGCAACGAGGATCTGGACGAGCATGACCGTTGGCTGTTTGGCAAGATCCTCAGCAGTATGAAGCTTACCCCTGAGCAAGCGCTGTGCTTGCCGCCGTCGGCCATTGAGCAAATCCGAGAGCATCACTTGGTCTGGTGCTGGGTAGCCGGGTGCGAATCGGCACATCCTGCTGGATGCCAGTTATTGACCTCCGTGTCCTTGAAGCAAATGCATACACAACCGGCAAGCAAAAAAGCCCTTTGGCAACAGATTTGTTCTTATGACACATAACATTGTACCGCTACAATCCCATCACCTTGATGATGTTTGGCGCATCGAGCAGGCGGCCCACGCTTATCCATGGGCGGAATCATTAATTCGCCAGTCACCCAATAAAATTGCGGCCAACTATGGTCTCGAAGTGGACGGCAAATTGGTTGGCTATTGCTTCGGCCAGCTGGTGGCGGGCGAGGCAACCCTGCTCAATATTGCCATTGATCCGGCTTTTCAGGGCAAGGGCTTCGGCAAGGTATTGCTGGAAGGCTTTTTGGCGCAACTGGAACAACAACAAGCCGAGGAGGTTTGGCTTGAGGTGAGGGCGAGCAATGTTTGCGCATACCAGTTGTATGAAGCCTTGGGGTTCAATGAAATCAACCGCCGGGAAGGTTACTACCCGTCGCCGACAGGGCGCGAGGATGCCCTGATCATGACCTATATGATGCTATAGCATCGGGGCCGATGCCATTTGGGCGTCCCCCGGCGGTGTTAGCACTGTCGCTTTGGCTGGAGTTTGCGTATAATTCCGCCATCTTTGGGCCTGTACCCTAAAAATCAATTTGGAACCTGCTGCCGTGCCGCTGATGAAAGTGCGGGCGGTAGGCTCAATCAGAGAAATCTCTCACAGGATTATCAACGCTATGTCTTTTCTACCTGAAGTGAACAAACGTCGTACGTTTGCCATCATTTCTCACCCGGATGCGGGTAAAACAACCATTACTGAAAAAGTTCTGTTATTCGGAAACGCGATCCAGAAAGCCGGTACTGTTAAAGGCCGCGGCTCTAAGCAGCACGCTAAGTCAGACTGGATGGAGATGGAAAAAGAACGTGGTATCTCGGTAACGACCTCGGTAATGCAGTTCCCATACAACGAGTGTCTGGTAAACCTGCTTGATACCCCGGGACACGAAGACTTCTCGGAAGATACCTACCGTACCCTAACAGCCGTTGACTCCTGTCTGATGGTTATCGATGCGGCGAAGGGTGTCGAGGATCGTACCCGTAAGCTAATGGAAGTAACGCGTCTGCGTGATACGCCGATCGTGACCTTCATGAACAAATTGGACCGTGATATTCGCGATCCGATGGAACTGCTGGATGAAGTAGAAAGCGAGCTAAACATCGCATGTGCACCAATTTCATGGCCAATTGGTTGTGGCAAGGAGTTCAAGGGTGTTTACCATATCCACCGTGACGAGACTATCCTGTACGCGACCGGCCAAGGCCACACGATTCAGGAAGAGCGCATCATCAAGGGCCTAGACAACCCTGAGCTTGACGAGCAAGTGGGTGCCGACTTGGCTGAGCAGTTGCGTGAAGAGCTGGAGCTGGTTATCGGTGCTTGCCCTGAGTTCGATCGCGACCTCTTCCTGGCTGGTGAGCTTACCCCGGTATATTTCGGTACCGCATTGGGTAACTTCGGTGTCGACCATATGCTAGATGGCCTGACGGAGTGGGCGCCAGCGCCAATGCCGCGTCAGGCAAACGAGCGTGAAGTAGAAGCAACGGAAGAGAAGTTTTCGGGCTTCGTGTTTAAGATCCAGGCCAACATGGATCCTAAGCACCGTGACCGTATTGCCTTCATGCGTATCGTATCGGGCACTTACAGCCAAGGTATGAAAATGAACCACGTGCGTACCGGCAAAAATGTCAGTATTTCGGACGCGGTAACCTTCATGGCCGGTGACCGTGCTCGCGCCGAGCATGCTTACGCTGGTGACATTATCGGTTTGCATAACCACGGTACTATCCAGATCGGTGATACCTTCACCCAGGGTGAAAGCTTGAAGTTCGCGGGTATCCCTAACTTCGCACCTGAGCTATTCCGCCGTATCCGCCTGAAAGATCCACTGAAGCAGAAGCAGCTACTAAAAGGCTTGGTTCAGCTATCGGAAGAAGGTGCGGTACAGGTATTCCGTCCGCTACAGAACAACGACTTGATCGTTGGTGCGGTTGGTGTGCTTCAGTTTGATGTGGTTGTTGCCCGTCTTAAGGCGGAATACAACGTCGAAGCTATCTACGAAAGCGTGAACGTGGCAACGGCACGCTGGGTTGAGTGTGGCGACGCGAAGAAGCTGGAAGAGTTTAAGCGCAAGAATCAGTCTAACCTTGCGTTGGATGGCGGCGATAACCTGAGTTACATCGCACCGACCATGGTTAACTTGAACCTGGCGAAAGAGCGTTTCCCTGATGTTGAGTTCCGTGCCACCCGCGAGCACTAATCGCTTAGCGCTGCACTGAAACAGAGCACTCTGATAGAGCCGTCACAATTGTGGCGGCTTTTTTTATTCTTTTGTGAACTCTTTACATCTCCTTCTTATTCAAGTCTATTATTCTGGTTGGTGCATATTGGATGCTGCTGCACCAATGCGCCCGGTTTGATAGAGATGGAATAAGGAGTATCAAGGATGATGGAACTCGCACATGGCAATGAGGTTTACACATGGCCGGGAGAAGCTTTCCCGCTCGGGGCATCGGTAAAGCAAAACGGTGTCAACTTCAGCCTTTACTCCAAAGACGCGACCCGGGTGACCTTGCACCTGTTTGCCAGCGCCGACGCGGCGAGCCCGCAGCATTCTTTCGAGCTCAATCCCTCTATTCATAAGCGCGGCCACTATTGGTTTATTTTCGTGGGCAATATCGGCCATGGCCAAGTCTATGGCTTTCAGGTTGATGGCCCGTGGCTGCCGGAAAAAGGCTTGCGCTTTGACAAAGACAAAGTATTGATTGACCCATACAGCCAAGCCATTTGCTTTGGCCGGAACTATAGCCGCGAGCGGGCGATAGGGCCGGGGCGCAACATGGATGCGAGCATGAAAAGTATCGTGGTTGATCAGTCCGACTTTGATTGGCAAGACGTGATGGCGCCAAGGCATTCGCTCAACGATACCGTGATTTATGAAATGCATGTCGGTGGTTTTACCAAGCACCCTTCATCCGGCGTCGATAAAGGCAAGCGGGGCACTTTCGCCGGGATCATCGACAAGATCCCGTATTTGAAGGAAATGGGGGTCACCGCGGTAGAACTGATGCCGGTACAACAGTTTGATGTCAATGATGCCCCGCAAGGGCGGCAAAATTATTGGGGCTATAGCCCGATCAACTTCTTTGCCGTGCATGCCGGCTACAGTGTTGAAAATGACCCGCTGGCTGCTATCAATGAATTTAAAACCTTGGTGCGGGAGCTGCACCGTGCCGATATTGAAGTGATCCTCGATGTGGTATTCAACCATACGGCGGAAGGGGATGAAAACGGCCCGACGTTCTGCTTTAAGGGGCTGCAGAACGGGGCGTATTACATTACTGATAAAGAAACTGGTAATTACGCTAACTACAGCGGGTGTGGCAACACGTGCAATGCCAACCACAGCGTGTTGCGGCGGATGATCATCGATGCGTTGCATTTTTGGGTAACCGAGATGCATGTTGATGGTTTCCGCTTCGACTTGGCATCGGTGCTGGCTCGGGATAGCAACGGGCACCCGATGAAAGAGCCACCGCTGCTATGGACAATCGACACCGATCCTATCCTATGCAGTACCAAGATCATTGCCGAGGCATGGGATGCGGCGGGGCTTTACCAAGTGGGGTCGTTTATTGGCGATCGCTGGAATGAGTGGAACGGCAAATACCGGGATGACATTCGTGCCTTCTGGCGCGGGGACAGCGGCACAGTGAGCCGCTTTGCCTCAAGGGTGCTTGGCTCGCCCGATATTTATTGCAGCCGCCACCATTCTCCCCACCGTTCGGTCAACTTTATTACCGCCCACGATGGCTTTACCCTCAATGATCTGGTGAGCTACAGCGAGAAGCATAACCTTGCCAATGGCGAGGGCAATAATGATGGCGATAACCACAACATCTCGAGCAACTACGGTGTCGAGGGGCCGACCATCAATAAAGAAATCGAGGAGATGCGTAACCGCCAGTGCAAGAACATGCTAACCACCTTGTTCTTGTCGCTGGGGACACCAATGCTGAATATGGGGGATGAGGTACGCCGTACTCAGCAAGGGAATAACAACGCCTATTGCCAAGACAACGAGATCAGCTGGTTTGATTGGAGCTTGCTGGACAAGCACCAAGATATGCTGCGGTTTGTCACTGGCTTGAGCCAAATTCGCCGGGCCGAGCCTACCATTGATTGGAACATGCATATCTCACTGAGCTCGGTGGTCGATGATGTTCAGATCCGCTGGCATGGCCTGCAGCCGGATCAACCGGATTGGTCGGAGGATTCCCACTCGCTGGCCCTGACGGTGAATCACCCGATCACGCAGGATGAGCTATATGTGATCTGTAATGCCTATTGGGATCCGCTTGAGTTCACCTTGCCGGATCGCCGCAATAGCGAATGGCACTTGTTGGTGAATACGGCGAAAAGTTCGCCTTACGATATTTATTTGCCCGATGAGGCACCGATCTATCCTCACGATACCATCTTGGCCACAGGTCGTAGTATGATCGTGATGGTAGCAAAATCGACTCAGGAGTAAGGCATGCTAGCAACAATGAAGAAGTGGGTAGCCGCGTACGATCGCTGGTGCGAGCGAATGGGCTTTGTACCGGAGAACCGCCGTTGCTGCGCCCCGGTCCGTTATGACCATGACGACGAACGCCATCCGGATAACCGTCACCAGCAATCCGGTACCACCTGCGATAGCAAGCATGCTGATCGATAGCCATTGCCACTTCGACTTTGCGCCATTTTGCGATGATCCCAAGGCTTATCTTGAATTGGCGCATAAGGCCGGGGTGGGCAAATTGGTGATCCCCGCTGTTGGCGAGCGCAATTGGCGCTTGGTTCGCCAGTTGGCCGAACAGTTCGATTCCCTTCACTATGCCCTTGGTTTGCATCCATTTTTCAGCGCAGAGCATTCACGGCAGGCGATGAATGCTTTGAAAGCGGAGTTGGAAGCTGAATCACTTTTGAGAGAAAAAAATGCCTCCCGCTGTGTGGCTGTGGGGGAATGTGGTCTAGACTTTGCCATTACGGATGTTAACCGGAATCAACAGATTTCGTTACTAACCCAGCAATTGGAACTCGCCAATGAGCATAATTTACCGATTATTCTGCATTGCCGAAAAGCATTTCCAGAGTTGGTGCGGGTTTTGAAGCATAATCCACCAGTGGCTGGCGGGGTGTATCATGCGTTTAGCGGCAGTCTCCCGCAAGCAAAGCAAATTATTGATCTAGGTATCAAAATTGGCGTAGGTGGAACGATTACATATCGCCGAGCCAATAAGACCCGCAATACAATAGCAGCGCTGCCCTTAACGGCGCTGATGTTGGAAACGGATGCGCCGGATATGCCGGTATCAGGCTTTCAGGGAGAGCCGAACCGACCGGATAGGTTAGTAGATATTATGCATGAGCTTGCAACGATTAGAGCAGAATCTAAACAGGAAATTGAACAAGTTGTCACCTTAACAACGGCTGAACTTTTCCGGATTTCCTTGTGAACCTGAGTCACAAAAAAAACGATTGCGCTAAACGGTTGCGTAAATCGTTTGGTTTTTTGTGATCGCTCTCACAGATGAAATTGAACTTTCACTCTATTTCCTTGCAAACTGTGAGCCCGGCATTATTTTATCGGGCGCTGCATGAGTATAATGCGCCGGACTCAACTATGAGCCGAATTGTCGAGACGCCAAATTTTTTAGGAAGCCATAAACTATGAGCCTGCTTATGAGCCTGATCGGAATGGTAGTACTACTGGCTATTGCCGTACTACTATCTGAAGATCGCAAAGCAATCAATCTACGTACTGTGGGTGGCGCTTTTGCTATCCAGTTTACCCTTGGGGCATTCGTTCTATACGTGCCTTGGGGCCAGCAAGCACTAGGTGCATTCTCTCAGGGTGTATCTAATGTTATCGATTATGGTAAGCAGGGTACTGAATTTATCTTCGGTAACCTTGTAAACTTCTCTGTTGAAGGCATTGGTTTTATCTTTGCTTTCCAGGTACTACCAACGCTGGTTTTCTTCTCTGCACTAATCTCTGTACTTTACCACCTAGGTATCATGCAGGTCGTAATCAAGATTCTTGGTGGTGCACTACAGAAGGTTCTGGGTACATCACGTGCGGAATCAATGTCTGCAACAGCAAACATCTTCGTGGGTCAAACTGAGGCACCTCTTGTTGTTCGCCCTTTCATCGCTAAGATGACTCAGTCTGAGCTATTTGCGGTAATGTGTGGTGGTCTAGCTTCTATCGCTGGTGGTGTAATGGCTGGCTTCGCTGGTCTTGGCGTTCCTCTAGAGTACCTGATCGCTGCTTCTTTCATGGCGGCACCAGGTGGTCTTCTATTTGCTAAAATCATCCGTCCTGAAACTGAAAAAGTTGACGAAGACAACGTGAGCGAGTTCGCTGACGCTGACGACAAGCCTGCGAACGTTATCGATGCGGCAGCTGGCGGTGCGGCGTCTGGTATGCAGCTAGCACTAAACGTTGGTGCGATGCTACTAGCATTCATTGGTCTAATCGCACTACTTAACGGCATCCTTGGTGGCGTTGGCGGTTGGTTCGGTATGCCAGAGCTTACGCTTGAGCTTATCCTTGGTTACGTGTTCTCACCTCTAGCATGGATCATCGGTGTGCCATGGAGCGAAGCTGTACTTGCAGGTTCTTTCATCGGTCAGAAGCTGGTTGCTAACGAATTCGTAGCATTCCTAAACTTTGCACCATACCTAGGTGACGCTGCACCAGTAGTTATGTCTGAGAAGACCAAAGCGATCATCTCATTCGCACTATGTGGTTTCGCAAACCTATCTTCGATTGCTATCCTACTAGGTGGCCTTGGTAGCCTTGCACCAAGCCGTCGTCACGACATTGCTCGTATGGGTATGAAAGCGGTAGCTGCAGGTACTCTATCTAACCTGATGGCTGCAACAATTGCTGGCTTCTTCCTAACGCTAGCACTTTAATTAGCAACGAATACCGTTACTAAAAAACGCCACAGCAAAGCTGTGGCGTTTTTGTATCTAAAGCTCTTTGCCCCCTCGCAGCCCTTCGCACGCCACCCTTCAACACATATGGTAAACACTTGGCGTTAAAGTCCTAATTTGTGCCATAAAATCGATTGCGCTCCAATTTCTGCCCCTTAGGTCTGCTAGCATAACCACAGTGATTAAAACAACGTATCGCGCTAGGCCGACTACACTTTCTCTTGTGCAATAGCCCTATGAGAGAATGATTATGAGTGAAGTCATATTGGCATTAGTCGCTGGCTTTATGGTCGGTGTGTTGTTTTCAGCCATTAAGCTCCCTATTCCTGCGCCGCCGGTGTTATCGGGCGTGATGGGCATCGTTGGTGTGTACGCTGGCGGTATTGCTTACCAGTGGATAGTTGAGCGGTTTTTCACTTGATTGAGCATGCGAAAAGGTATGCCGAGTGGCCTTGAATGTTTTTCTTAGCGTAAACACATTGTCCACAGTGGGAAACGTATCTTTCGTGGTGGCGGGTAGTCCGGCTTGGTATTATAGGACCGCACCATCACAAACTGATTAACGCTATTTCAACCACACCATCATGGTGTTACCTATCGCTAGGCAGGTTGGAAAAGCATAACGGCTGGGAAAGTTATGATGGCTTTCCCAAGCGGTGAAAAGGAAATCAATCAGGTTAATGATCTCGCATTGTTTACCTGAGTCTTCAAGGAATCAAGTCCGTTATACCCATTGGGTATTACAACTGTTCGCGTAGGCGGGCCGTTTGGCGGTGGCGCACAAGATTGCCGTCAAGCGTATGGAACAGTTCTATAAAGCTTGGTAGAAACTAACTGGACTGGAGATAGTCATGAGCGATTTAAAAGCTGCTGCACTTCGTGCACTTCAACTAATGGATCTTACAACTCTTAACGAAGACGACACTGATGCAAAAGTGATCGAGCTATGTAAGAACGCAAAAACAGCTGTAGGTAACACAGCAGCAGTATGTATCTACCCACGTTTTATCCCTGTTGCTAAGAAGCAACTGCGTGAGCAGGGTACACCAGAAGTTCGCATTGCAACCGTTACTAACTTCCCGCACGGTAACGACGACATCGAAATCGCAGTCGCTGAAACAAAAGCAGCGGTTGCCTACGGTGCAGACGAAGTAGACGTAGTATTCCCATACCGCGCACTAATGGCTGGCAACGAAGAAGTTGGCTTCGAGCTAGTTAAGCAGTGTAAAGAAGCGTGTGGCGATATCCTGCTTAAAGTGATCATTGAAACAGGTGAGCTAAAAACTGAAGCGCTAATTAAGAAAGCCTCTGAGCTATCAATCAAAGCGGGTGCTGACTTCATCAAGACCTCAACGGGTAAAGTGCCAGTTAACGCTACACCTGAGTACGCTGAGATCATGCTGAACGTGATCAAAGACATGGACGTAGCTAAGACTGTTGGCTTCAAGCCAGCTGGCGGCGTTCGTACTGCTGAAGACGCGCAGCAATACCTAGATATGGCTGACCGCATCCTAGGTGCTGAGTGGGCTGACAACATGCACTACCGCTTCGGTGCTTCAAGCCTACTGGCTAACCTTCTTCACACGCTTGGCGAAGGCGAAAAAGCAGCTGAAGGCGGCTACTAATTCTTTCCATTAAGGTGGCCTTTTGGCCGCCTTATTTTTAATTACCTGTGACTCTTTACTGTTTGGTTCTTGCCTGACTGCAATACGCAGCTTACCGGGCGGTTGCCCCGCACCCGAGAATCAGATTTTGCGCGACAAAACAGCTTGCGACAACGTCGCTCACCGCTAAGTAAACAGTCATGACCCTACACTAGAATTTACTGGGGAATACCATGTATTTACCACAAGAAATCATCCGTAAAAAACGTGACAACATTGAGCTAACTGCTGACGAAATTAACTTCTTCATTCAGGGCATCGCCAAAGACACCGTTTCTGAAGGCCAGATCGCCGCATTTGCGATGGCGATCTACTTCAACGACATGACCATGGACGAGCGTGTGGCACTGACTTGTGCAATGCGTGACTCGGGTATGGTTATCGATTGGAGCCACATGAACTTCGACGGCCCGATTGTCGACAAGCACTCAACTGGCGGTGTGGGTGACGTGACATCACTGATGCTTGGCCCAATGGTGGCGGCATGTGGCGGTTATGTCCCTATGATTTCTGGTCGTGGCCTTGGCCACACCGGTGGTACGCTGGATAAGTTGGAGTCTATCCCGGGCTACAACATTACCCCAAGCAACGACGTATTCGGTCAAGTGACCAAAGACGCAGGTGTGGCAATCATCGGCCAGACTGGCGATCTTGCACCGGCTGACAAGCGTGTTTACGCGACTCGCGACGTGACCGCGACGGTTGATAACATCTCGCTAATTACCGCGTCAATCCTATCGAAGAAACTGGCTGCTGGCCTTGGCTCGCTAGTGATGGACGTGAAGGTAGGCTCGGGCGCATTCATGCCGACTTACGAGGCATCGGAAGAGCTGGCGAAATCTATCGTGGCGGTGGCAAACGGTGCTGGCACCAAGACCACGGCATTACTGACCGACATGAACCAAGTGTTGGCGTCAACTGCGGGTAATGCACTCGAAGTTCGCGAAGCCGTGCAATTCCTAACCGGTGAATACCGCAATCCTCGCTTATTCGAAGTGACCATGGCATTGTGTGCAGAAATGTTGGTAAACAGTGGTTTAGCAACAGATATCGAGCAAGCACGCGATAAGCTGCAGGCGGCACTGGACAACGGCAAGGCGGCTGAGTGTTTCGGTAAGATGGTGGCAGGCCTAGGTGGCCCAGCTGACTTCATGACCAACTACGACAACTACCTAGAAAAGGCCGAATTGGTGAAACCTGTTTACGCTGAAGCAACGGGTTACGCATCGGCAATGGATACCCGCGCACTGGGTATGGCTGTTGTGGGCATGGGCGGTGGTCGCCGTGTGGCATCTGACACCATCGACTACGCTGTCGGCCTGAGCGATATGATCCGCCTAGGCGAAGAAGCCAATGCGGACAAGCCGCTGGCTGTGATCCACGCGCGCAACGAAGCGCAGTGGGAAGAAGCCGCGAAGGCAGTACGTGCTGCAATTACAGTTTCAAACGAAAAGCCAGAGCCGACGCCTGAAGTTTACCGTCGTGTTCGCCCTGAAGATGTTTAATGGAGTTACAATGAAACGTTCTATTATTCTAGTTCTTGATTCATTTGGTATTGGCGCGACAGCCGATGCTGACAAGTTCGGTGATGTAGGTTCAAACACCCTTGGCCATATCGCCAAAGCTTGTGCCCGTGGTGAAGCGGATAACGGCGAGCGTAGCGGTAAGCTACACCTTCCAAACCTCAACAAGCTGGGTTTGGGCAAGGCGTGCGAAGAGTCTTCTGGCTACTTCCCTGAAGGCCTTGATGCCAATGCTGACATTACCGGTGCCTACGCCCACGCAGCCGAGCTTTCTTCAGGTAAAGACACACCGTCTGGCCACTGGGAAATTGCCGGTGTACCGGTACTGTTCGACTGGGGTTACTTTACTGACCACACCAACAGCTTCCCGAAAGAACTGACGGACCGCATTCTTGAGCGCGCCAACCTACCTGGTTTCCTGGGTAACTGCCACGCTTCTGGTACGCAGGTGCTGGACGATCTTGGCGAAGAGCACATGAAGACCGGCATGCCGATTTTCTATACCTCTGCCGACTCGGTATTCCAGATCGCTTGCCACGAAGAAACATTCGGCCTAGACCGCTTGCTTGAGCTATGCCAAATCGCGCGTGAAGAGCTGGAAGACTACAACATCGGCCGTGTTATCGCGCGTCCGTTCACCGGCCCTGGTAAGGGCGAGTTTGTCCGTACCGGTAACCGTCGCGACCTATCGGTTGAGCCGCCAGCAGCAACGGTTCTGCAAAAGCTGGTGGATGAGAAAAACGGTGAAGTGATCTCTATCGGTAAGATTTCAGACATCTACGCGGGCTGCGGTATTACCCAAAAGGTAAAAGCAACAGGGATTCCTGCCCTGTTCGAAGCAACGCTAGAGCAGATCAAAGCAGCAGGCGATAACAGCATTGTTTTCACTAACTTCGTTGATTTTGATTCAGCATACGGCCACCGCCGTGATGTAGCAGGCTACGCCGCGGCACTGGAGTACTTCGATAAGCGTTTGCCAGAAGTTATTGAGTTGCTTGAAGAAGACGATGTATTGATCCTAACTGCCGACCACGGTTGTGATCCAACGTGGGAAGGTACCGACCATACGCGTGAGCACATCCCAGTGTTGGTAACAGGCCCTAAGATCAAAGCCGGCTCACTAGGCCGTCGCGACACGTTCGCTGACATTGGTCAGAGCTTGGCAGAGTACTTCGGTACGTCTGATATGGAATACGGTAAGTCATTCCTATAACCAAAAAATAGATAACTCCAAATGGCAGGTTCGCATTGCGCCTGCCGTTTTTAAATATTCATGCGGTTTCGGTCTATATTTGTCCTAGATCGAAACAGTATTTGAAAGACTCGTTTACATTGAGTTGGTATTGCAAGACAACCAACGGATGACAGAAAGGAAATAACGATGGCGACTCCTCACATTAATGCTGAAATGGGTGACTTTGCAGACGTAGTACTGATGCCAGGTGATCCACTACGTGCTAAATACATTGCTGAAACTTTCCTAGATGACGCAAAAGAAGTGTGCAACGTACGTAACATGTTCGGTTACACCGGTACTTACAAAGGTCGTAAGATCTCTGTAATGGGCCACGGTATGGGTATTCCTTCGTGTTCAATCTACGCAACAGAGCTGATCAAAGACTACGGTGTGAAGAAAATTATCCGTGTTGGTAGCTGTGGTGCGGTACGTGACGATGTAAACCTACGCGATGTGGTTATCGGTATGGGTGCATCGACCGACTCTAAAGTAAACCGTATTCGTTTCAACGATCACGACTTTGCAGCCCTTGCTGACTTCGGCATGGTGCAGAACGCGGTTGACGCGGCAAAAGCGAAAGGCGTTGACGTTAAAGTCGGCAACATCTTCTCTGCTGATCTGTTCTACAGCCCAGATTTCGAATTCTTCAAGACCATGAAGAAGTACGGCATCGTGGGTGTTGAAATGGAAGCGGCAGGTATCTACGGCCTAGCGGCTGAGTTTGGTGCTAAGGCACTGACTATCTGTACGGTTTCAGACCACATCCTACGTGGCGAAGCGACAACATCTGAAGAGCGTCAGCTAACGTTCAACGACATGATGGAAATCGCACTGGAATCTGTACTGCTAGGCGATGCAGAAGAAGCGTAAGATTGCGTCACTCGGTTTGAGATAAAACCGATAGCTTCCGAAAGCTAAAGCTAAAGCTAAAAGGGCTTGCCATGCGGCAAGCCCTTTTTTAATGCGGCCGTTATACGGCCGCTTCTCGATACTGACTATTGATTACCAGTTGCCAACCTATGGCGGTTAATCTTTCGAGTTTGCGGTTAGCAAAAACGGAAAGTGCCAAATGTCTTTGCGGCGGCCGAAGGTGAAGGCCAGCAGGAAGCCAACGCCCAAGGCGGCAATGACCAGCCCGCGAATGACATTCGTCATGTAATCGACGTCGTTGGTGATGTCTCTGACGACTTTGCCGTGCTCAAGGGTAATACGCAGGAAGCCGACCACTTGTCCTTCGGACTGGATAGGCTCGATAAGCTGCTGGCGACCGATGCTGGCAACCGATAGCGGGGTAGACAGCCCGGTGACTTGCTCGAGCGGCATCGCTTCTTCGGTTTTGGCAAGGGTGACCCCCTCGACATCGTAGATGCTGGCATCCAAGATCAATGGCTCGGCAGAGAGGCGCTGAACCAGTAGTTGTAGGTTGTCTTGCTTCTTGTCCACCAAATCCATCGCGGCGGTATCGGCGGCTTGGCGTACCACTAGGCGTGAAAGCTGCTGGGTTTGCTCGCTGAGGGCGCGGTAGTTGCGCTGGGTAATGTCTGAACCGTACTCAAGCATGGCAATGATCGCAGCAAAACAACTTACGAGTACCGTAAATTGCCACAGTCGTTGAAAGCGTGTTTTCTTTAGTTTCATGATTTCAGGCTAGCTTTAAGGTCCAAAATGCATATTGAGGCTTGCCCTATGATTTTGCAATAGGGTAGTTTTAAGGCATTACTCTAACATGGAAGTAAAGATTGTGCTTAAAATCAGGAAACACACTTCACTATTAAACCGTTATCCCGAGGTTGTCAGTGCCACCAACCACCAGCGGAGCCAGTCCACCACGCTGATCTACGGTCGCTCGATCACCGTTGCAACGGTGGCCGGTATCGAATATGCCCTTGAAGATAATTTGGTGATCACTGCCGTCTGGAAGGTGGGGAACTACGATTGCCTATTGGTTGCTAACCCGTATTCGTTGTTGCTAGAGCAGTGTGTCACCCACTACCAGCTGGATATTGCCGATATCCGCGAACTGCCGGATCTCTCTGAACCCGGCTTGGTGGTGATGGACATGGACTCGACGGCGATCCAGATCGAGTGCATCGATGAAATCGCCAAGTTGGCCGGTGTCGGCGAGCAGGTGGCGGAAGTGACCGAGCGGGCGATGCAAGGCGAGCTGGATTTCGAGCAGAGCTTGCGCCAGCGTGTTGGCACCCTGGCTGGCGCGGATGAAGCCATTCTTGAATCGGTACGCAAAACCTTGCCGATGATGCCGGAGCTACGCGAGTTGGTTGCCACCTTGCATCATTATGGCTGGAAGGCAGCGATAGCTTCTGGCGGGTTTACCTACTTCTCCGACTACCTAAAGCAAGAGCTTGAACTGGTTGATGCCCGCTCGAACACCCTTGAAATCATTGACGGCAAGCTAACCGGAAAAGTGCTGGGAGATGTGGTTGATGCCAATGCCAAGGCAGAGATTTTGCGTGAACTTGCCCAGCAATATGACATCGCCCCGCACAACACCATTGCCGTGGGTGACGGTGCCAATGATCTGGTGATGATCAATGCGGCGGGTTTGGGGGTTGCCTACCATGCCAAGCCTAAGGTCGAGGAGCAGGCGCCGGTCGCGGTGCGCTACGCCGATCTTGGCGCGGTGGTTTGCTTGCTGTCGGCCTCGCTATTGCCGCAACGTCTGGGTTGGTAACGCAATCCTAATTCAAGCACTGCTACCCCGCGGGGTAGCAGTGGCTAAGCCAAAGCCGTACCAAGGCCAGTCAGCCCATAGCCTAGCGGGACTATTTGATTTCCAGCCTCACCAAGACCTCGTCGGTAATATCATGCAGCTCACCGCAGCCGATAAGCGAGCTAAGCTCTTCTTCTAGCGCCCTTGCCCGGTGCAGCGTCATGCGGGCGAGTTCACCGAGCTCTTTGCCAATCAAGGCGGTCATCGGGCTGAGTACAGGCACGGCCGTAACGCGAATGGCCATAAACTCACCGTGCTTCTTTGCCCCCTTGATGAAATTGATGCGCTCATCGATGCTATTGAAGTCGTTGATCAGCTTACTTTCGATATGGCTGATGCTATCGCCTTTTCTTTGCACCCAGAGGTACAGTTCATGGATATAGGGCTGGCGGACTTCTACCGGTCGCATGGTTTCAGCCAGCATTTGCTTCACGCGGTTTTTAAACAGCGGCTCCACCGAGAAGCGATCTTCCCCGCCGACTTGGTTTAGCAATCTGGCAATCGGGGGGAGCGGGAAGTTGCAGCCAATCGCTTTCACCCTAACTTTATGATCCACCTTTTCCCCAAAGTACGGCACGCTGTTCAGTCGGCTCAGCAGCATTTGGTGCATGGCCATCAGCAGTTCGCCGGTTGGCAGTTTTTCTTCGGTCATGACCAGCTTGTTTTCATTGTGCTGGATCAGCTTGCGCAGGAAGTGCTCCCCTTGCGCGGCTTGGGCACCGCTGCCGGTGGTAAGCTGGATATTGAGGTGATCCGGGCTAACGCGGATCACCTTATAAGGGATGCTACCCAAGACGGTCTTTTTATCGAGCCTTTCCAATTGCGGGAACGACACGGTGACCTCATCGTCTCGGCAAGCGGGCAGCGGGGTATCAAGCTGGAGGTTCAATCCCCGCGCCGAGAAGTCGACTGTTTTGCCTTTAACTGCCGCATGGCTTGGGTGGTGGAAGATCACCTCGGTATCTAGCAGGAAGCGGGCTTCGCAGCGTTGTGGTTTCGGATCGAAGTAGACCGCTTTGGCTTTGGCAATGGGGTTGCGCTGGTGGCGGAATGCTTGCAGTGCCTTGCCCGTGAGCTGTGGTTTAACGGCCAAGCGGTAATCTTGATTGGCCTTGCTATTGGTTAAGTCTTGCAGCAAGCCGATATGGGTCAGGGATCCCATTTGCTCGACCATTTCCGGTGCGATCTCTTTTAATCGCTCGATATCTTCTTGCTCGATAGGCTGGACTGTCAGTCGGCTCACCCGCCAGCTGCTGCGCGGGGCACCGATATGCCAGAATAAATGACGCTGCTCGATGGTCATTTCCGGCAGGGCCGCCGAGTAGAAATACGATTTGCCGTCGTGGTCGTGGCGGAAGCTGTAAAGCAGCGTGCTGCACTGTTTAAGCCCGGCTTTGCCAAGGCTTGCCATGCGGTCTTCTGACAGCAAGTGGTTGATGACCGGTTGGTTGCGCTCGTCGTGCCAGTCATCCCACAAGTGCTTGTTGTGCTGGGTGAGCAAGCAGTACTTCAGGGTTGAGCCGGCAAAGAACAGCGGCATGGATGCGCTGTGCTTGAGGAAGCAGTGCTCATAGCCCTTGGTTCGGGTTTTGATGACCTTGTCTTCGTGGTTCTTGCGGGTCCGATGGCGCGTGGCCCAGAGGCTTTGCTCAATGGCCCATTTGATCAGGGTATTGTCGCTGGTGATTTTCAGGCGTAGCCACTTGAAGCTGTCGTTCTCTTTGCTTTCGTCAATGCCAAGGATACGGTAGTCGATCCCTTGGTTTAGCCTTGGCTCGTTGAGCACTTCGGCGAGTTTGGGAAAGCGGGCGGTGATAGACATCCCGAGGTTGTATTTGAACGCGGCCGGTACCTTGAACTTGGCGCCGGAATAGGAAATATCCGATGTGATGCCGTTGACCGTTTGGTTGAATGGCAGCTCCAGGTTGACCGACGTGGCCAGCTGCAGTCGGTTTTCCCCCCGGGTGAGGTAATGACCAAAGCGGATCACAGGGGCATCGAACTGGGTATCGCGTTGCTCGATGGGTGCTTCTTGCTGCGGGCTCAACTTCTGTTGCTGGTGCAGGACGCGAAAGTTATTGCGGGTATTCATCAAGGCTTCGTATAGCCCGAGTCGGAACTTGCCCCCGAATACCTTGATCCGCTTGTGGTAAGTGTTGATGGCCACATCGTCTAGCCAGTGGGTCAGGCCGTCAAGCTCGTAGGGGCGGCATTCCCCCTTTACCTTGCCGCGCAGATCGACGATTTGGCGACAGGGCGCCATGATCCGGTGCAACTCCATTTTTATCTTCAGCTTGGTCGGGCCATCTTCACCGTCTGTCATCATCTGGAAGACGTCTTCAAAGTCTTCGCTATCGTAGACAGGGATCAGCTTTTCGAGTAATCCTTTATGGGCGTCGAGCAACATAGTTCTTTTTATATAGTGAGTCCGTAGTTTATTATCTGCATTTTGCAGTAAAAACTTGAGCATGTAACCTGAAGAGGTGGCAATTTTTACCCAAAATGCTATCCCTGCTGGGAAACAGACAATTTTGCTTATAATCAAGGTGACAAATGGCCAAAACCAAGCGGGCATACGTATGTAGCGATTGCGGTGCCGACTTTCCTCGCTGGCAAGGACAATGTAGCGCCTGTGCGGCGTGGAATACCATAACTGAGTTTACCGTACCGAAAACCCGTGCGGCGGTAGGAGCGGCAAGTGCGGCGGGGGCCAGCAGCTATGCCGGTGCTGCCACCAAGGTGCAGAAGCTATCAGAGGTCGAGAGCAAAGATCTCCCTCGTTTTGGCTCGGGCATTTCTGAGTTGGATAGGGTACTGGGCGGCGGTATTGTGCCGGGCTCGGTATTGCTGTTATGTGGCGATCCGGGGGCGGGTAAGTCCACCTTGTTGCTGCAAAGCATCGGTTCGGTCGCGGGCACCAAGGCGTCGTTGTATGTGTCGGGTGAGGAATCGATCCACCAGATCTCGCAGCGCGCCAAGCGCTTGGGTACCCAGAACCTTGATAACATCAATGTGGTTGCCGAAACCTCGGTCGAGCAAATCATTGAGCACATTCGGTCGCAAAAGGCCGAGTTCGTGATCATCGACTCCATCCAAACCATGACGGTTGCCCATAACGATTCGGCTGCGGGGAGCCCGAGCCAGGTAAAAGAGTCGGCAGCCGCGCTGACCCGATTCGCCAAGACCGAAGGCGTCACCTTCATGATTGTTGGCCACATCAATAAAGACTCGAACGTGGCGGGTCCGATGCAGCTGATCCATATCGTCGATGGCTTGTTTGCCCTATCGTCGACGGCCGACGAGAAGTTCAGGGTATTGCGTACCTCAAAGAACCGTTTTGGTGCCGATTCCGAGTCGTGCTTCTTTGCCATGACCGAAGCGGGTATGAAGCAGGTCAAGAACCCATCAGCTATCTTTCTAAGCCGCTCAGACAAAAACCATGCTGGCTCGGTGTGTACCACGCTATGGGAAGGAACACGCCCGTTGCTGGTGGAAGTACAGGCCCTTTGTAATAACTCGGTGACCGAGAACCCGCGCCGCTTGACCGTCGGCTACGACGGTAACCGCTTGGCAATGTCTATTGCGGTATTGGCTCGCCATGGCGGGGTGATGCTGTCTGACATGGATATTTTCGTTAACTGTGTTGGCGGTATCAAGGTGGAAGAGACCTCGGCTGACTTGGCGGTGTTGCTGGCCATTTTCTCCAGCTTCAAGAATGCGCCGATCCCGCAGGATGTGTTGGTATTTGGTGAAATTGGCTTGAATGCCGATATCCGCCCGGCGGCCAATGGTGTCGAGCGTATCCGCGAGGCTGCCAAGCAAGGCTTCACCCGGGCAATAGTGCCTAAGGCGAATGCGAGCCGCCAGGTCAATGGCATCGAAATAATTGCGGTGGAAGATCTGCAAGAGGCGCTAACGGCCTTTGAGCGGGTGGCGATGTAACGCGTCCACTTGATGGCGGGCGGGTCAAAGCAATGAAAAGATAAAGCCATGACAAGACAAGCTATGAAAAAGGGCTGCATGATGCAGCCCTTTGTGTCTATCGCGTTTAAGTCATTGGGGTGATAACCCAAATTACTTAGCGATGCGCTTGTACTTGATGCGGTGTGGCTCAGCCGCCTGTGCACCCAGCGTTTTCTTCAACCAGTCGGTGTACTCGGTGTAGTTACCTTCGAAGAAGTTAACCTGGCCTTCGTCACGGTAGTCGATGATGTGAGTGGCGATACGGTCTAGGAACCAACGGTCGTGCGAGATAACCATGGCACAGCCAGGGAACTCAAGCAGTGCTTCTTCAAGGGCACGTAGCGTTTCAACGTCAAGGTCGTTGGTCGGTTCATCGAGTAGCAATACGTTGCCGCCCGCTTTCAGTAGCTTCGCTAGGTGAACACGGTTGCGTTCACCACCCGATAGTTCGCCGATGCGCTTCTGCTGATCGCTGCCTTTGAAGTTGAAGCGTGAGCAGTAAGCACGCGCTTGGATTTCAAAGTTGTTGATCTTGATGATGTCGGCACCTTCGGAGATCTCTTGGTAAACCGTGTTGTCGTCGTTCATGCTGTCGCGGAACTGGTCAACAGAAGCCAGGCTGACTGTTTCGCCAAGTTCAACCGTACCTGAGTCAGGCTGCTCTGTGCCGCTTAGCATCTTGAATAGGGTTGACTTACCCGCACCGTTGGCACCGATGATACCCACGATTGCACCCTTAGGCATGCTGAACGATAGGTCATCGATAAGTACGCGATCACCAAACGACTTGGTTAGGTTCTTCACTTCGATAACCTTGTCACCCAAGCGCTCACCCGGCGGGATGAACAGTTCGTTGGTTTCGTTACGCTTCTGGTGGTCGCTGGTGTTTAGCTCTTCAAAGCGCGCCATACGGGCTTTAGATTTAGCCTGACGACCCTTAGGATTCTGGCGAACCCACTCAAGTTCTTTCTCGATGGTCTTCTGGCGAGCTTTCTCTTGGGATGCTTCTTGCTTCAGACGTGCGTCTTTCTGCTCAAGCCAAGAGGTGTAGTTACCTTCCCATGGAATACCTTCACCACGGTCAAGTTCTAGGATCCAACCTGCAGCGTTGTCTAGGAAGTAACGGTCGTGGGTAATCGCCACAACAGTACCGCTGTAGTCAACCAGGAAGTGCTCAAGCCAAGCAACAGATTCTGCGTCAAGGTGGTTAGTCGGTTCGTCAAGCAGCAGCATGTCTGGCTTGTCGAGTAGTAGACGACAGATAGCAACACGGCGACGCTCACCACCCGATAGGTGTTTGATTTTCGCATCCCACTCAGGTAGGCGAAGTGCGTCAGCGGCACGCTCTAGCTGCATGTCTAGGTTGTGGCCGTCTTTGGTTTCGATCAGGGCTTCAAGTTCACCCTGCTCTTTGGCTAGCGCATCGAAATCTGCATCTGGTTCTGCGTAAGCGGCGTAAACAGCGTCAAGGCGAGTCAGCGCATTTTTAACGTCAGCCACTGATTCTTCAACCACTTCACGGACTGATTTCTCTTCGTCCAGTACCGGCTCCTGTGGTAGGTAACCGACTTTAAGGCCTGGTTGTGGGCGAGCTTCACCTTCGATGTCGGTGTCGATGCCTGCCATGATGCGTAGCAGGGTCGATTTACCTGCACCGTTCAAACCTAGGACACCGATTTTGGCACCAGGGAAGAAGCTTAATGAAATATCTTTAAGAATTTGACGCTTAGGTGGGACGATTTTACCCACGCGCGACATGGTATAGACGTATTCAGCCATATCCGTTTGCGATCTCTAGACTAATGGAAAGGGGTATTTTACCTGTTCTGGACATAAGTTTAACAGCAATGTTCATAATTAGTGCGTAAGCTGAATAAATACCCGTCTGGATTTAGGCCTTGGTCACTTTGTCATCAGTATCGGTGACAAGATATCGCCAGCGTGATGGTTTGACCTGTTTCCAATCTTATTGTTAGACGCTTGTTAGGTACTAGGTAGTATGCAATAACTGACATAGCAAGGATAAGCAAAGAAACGTATGGCCTAATTCGACATGGATGAACAAAGAATAGGATGGTGATGTGAGCGTCAGTCTAAGCCGTAAATTACTATCAGGCCTGTTGTTGGTTGTTGCCGGGGGGCTGGTATCTTCAGTGGGTGCCGCCACGCTTGAGCAGCAACGTGAATGGTACGAGCAAGCCCAAGTATCGCTGGAAGAGGGCGATTTGGATGCCTACCAACAACTGCGCGGTAAACTGGATGATTACCCGCTAGTGCCTTACCTCGACTATCGTCGTTTTTCTCGCGACCTATCGACCAAAACTCCGGCAGAGGTGGAAGCCTTTGTTGAGGAACATAAGCGCCTGCCTTTTAGCAATACCATCAACGACCGATACCTGATCCACCTTGCGGACTCCAACCGCTGGCAGAATTTCGTTGATGTCCAACCGATGCCGCCGCGCAGCGAGCTGTTGCGTTGCCATTACTACTATGCCCAAAGCCAGCTCGGCAATAAGGACGTGGCTTGGCAGGGGGCGCAATCCCTTTGGCTAACGGGAAAATCGATCAGTGATGCTTGCGATCCTTTGTTGGCAAGCTGGCAGAAGGCAGGCAAGCGCACCAATGTGCTGGTGCTCGAACGCATGTTGCTGGTGTATGCCGAGGGGAACCGTAGTCGCCTGAACTACCTTAACAAGCAAATTAGCAAAGGCGGGGGCCGGGATCGCGGCAAAGCCATATTATCGCTTTTTGATAAGCCAGAGGGCGTGGCCAGTTATGCCAAGCGCAGCAAGGTGACCCCCTTCAACCAAAACCTAACCGAACTGGCCTATAAGAAGCAGGCCCGCAGTGATGTGCGAGAAGCGGTGAAGCAATATCAGCGCACCATGGATGGCCAGCACTTTAGCAAAGAAAAGCGCCAATCATTGGCTGACTATGTGGCTGGTCGATTATTTTCTACCGATGATGAAAAATTGCAGCAATGGCGCGATAAGCACATTGCGACCAGCACCAGTAACCGCTTGATTGAGCGCAGGATCCGAATGGCGATCAGGGAGGCTGACTGGGATGACGTCGGTAAGTGGATCGCTGCGTTGCCGGATGATGCCAAGCAAAGTAATCGTTGGGTATTTTGGCAAGCAAGGCTAGCGGAATACGCGGGCAACGATGAGCAGGCAGAGCAAGGCTATCGCTCTATTCTTGGCCAGCGTGATTTTTATAGCGTGGCAGCGGCCACGGTATTGGACGAGCCCATCGAGTACCCGGTCAAAACCGTGCAGTTTGATGTCGCCAAGGTGAAGGAATACGACACCACATTGGCACGGATCAAAGAGCTGATCGCCCAGGACAAGCTGCTGGATGCCAACCGTGAGTGGCATTACTTGTTGCGTGGACTGGATGGCGAGCAAATCGCCTTGCTGGCTGCCTATGCCGCTGCCAATAAGTGGCACCACTTGGCTGTGCAGGCAACCATCGCCGGCAAGTTGTGGGATCATCTGGAGCTTCGCTTCCCGATCGCCCATAAATGGTGGTTTGATTTCTTTAGCAAAAAGCGTGAGCTGTCGACCATCACCATGATGTCTTTGGCAAGGCAAGAGAGTGCCATGAACGTTGAAGCCGTCTCTCCGGTCGGGGCAAGGGGATTGATGCAGCTAATGCCGGCAACGGCCAAGGAAACCGCGCAAAAGCTCGGGCGCAACTATGCCGGCAAGAACAGCTTGTTTGATCCGGGGGTGAATATCCGCTTGGGTAGCGGCTATTTGAAAATGATGCTGGAGCGCTATGACAACAACCGGATTTTTGCCTTTGCCGCCTATAATGCCGGCCCGTCGCGGGTGGTACGTTGGCGCAAGGAAACCGATGGTAAGTTGGACGTGTATGCTTTCATTGAAGCGATTCCGTTTACCGAAACTCGGGGCTATGTGCAGAATATTTTGATGTTCGAGGTCTACTACGGTGGCCTGACGGATACGGATATTCCGCTATTGCAGCCTAACGAGTTGGCAACCAAGTATTAGAAATTATGAAATCGGTACTAGGTTAGCCGTTCGGAAACAGATAGAATCAGTACTCGAGAACGAGTACATCATGATGAGGATGACATGTCGAATATCCAAGAAACGCCGGAATTTTCTGAGTGGCAACAGGTTGTTGATATTTTGCGCCAGGCGGCCAGTGAAGAGAAAGACGACACCATGCTAAGGTTGTTGCTAACGCCTGACGAGCGCACTGTATTGCTTTCCCGCGTCAATATTCTGCATGAATTGCTAAATGGTGAGCGCAGCCAGCGTAAGATCAGCGAACTATTGGGCGTGGGTGTGGCGACCATTACCCGCGGCTCGAATGAGCTAAAGCATCATGATGATGAAACCAAGGCGTGGTTGGCCAACTTGCTGGAGCAACAGCGCCCGAAAGGCTAGCAACTATCCCTCTTAGTAGTGTGCGGTAATAACAGCAAGCTCAGAACAAGTTCTTCCCCTTGGGCGCCATGAGTCATGAGATCGAGGTTGTTGAAACAAGGGGAAGTTAGATGGGGTTGGATCCCTATTGTTGGGTGCTTGCGGTGGGGATTGGTGGTTGAGTATCAGCTAGCTCCGAACAAGTCCTTCCCCTTGGACGCCATGAGTCATGAGATCGAGGTTGTTGAAATAAGGGGAAGTTAGATGGGGTTGGATCCTTATTGCTGAACGTTTGCGGTGAGGATTGGTGGTTTAACCCCTCCCAGCATTATATCTACATGAGTAGGCTCCCCTTGAAAAGGGGAGGTGCTTTTAATAATCGATTACTTTGCCGCCGAATCTTGGAATAGTCCCGGGTTGATAAATGGGATCAGCGCCAGGATCAGTGCCTGCTGGTAAACCGAGCTGCGGCTAAGCAGGTGGTTGGTGAGCATCGCAATTGCCCCGCCTTTCTGCTTTATATTGGTTTGGTTGAACATCTCGTCCATCACGTCGCCCAGCTCCTCACCCTGATGCAGCTTGTTCAGCGCCTGTGGCGGAAGCGGCAAGGATGCCGAGCGGGCTTCTCCGCGCTGTTCGCCGCTTTCGATAACCATCCACGCAAAAGTAAAATTACCGTCGATACCTGCCTCTAACCCGACATAGAAATCAGCATCAGTCACCACTTGGCGGGCGTTCTTCACCCGGTTGCGGGCACCTCGCAAGGTTTCATCTGCACACATTGGCTGGTCGCGCACTTCGCTGGCAACGCTGATCCCTTCAATAGAAAAAGCTTGCTCAGGAAAAGCTTGTTGAAAAGCGGACTCTACCGCTGAAATTTTGGCTGGATTGGTTGAAGCAACAATAATCGTTGGCATGGCAGACATCCGTTGTTTGAATGCCGATTATTGTACTGAATGGCGACGTATTGTCACGCCGCCATTGGGCTTGGTGCTCCCTCGTAGGGAGAGGGAGGTAGACAGGCTGTCGCAGAAATTAACGGTCGAATGCCCAATCTGATTGGATAATGTAACCGTGGATCTGAAACTCCCCGTTACTGACGAACAAGTTAGGGAAGTCAGGCTGCGAGGTCGAAAATACCACGCCATCGGCCAGTTGGGTCATATGGTAGAAATCAGGCTCACTGCCGCGTACCGAGGCAAATACCGGCTGTTTTGGGCGGTAGGTTGCTTCACGGGTGGCCAAGGCATAGCTTCCAACAGGCGCGCACTGGGCAATATTTTCATTATCAATCAACAACCCAAGGCACTCTTCGCGAGCTAGGTTGCTCGGGATTGCACGCTTGCTTACCACATCGACCGTGGCACCGCTGCTGTATGACAAAAAGTCTTTGCGATGGATGATTGGGATATAGGTGCTGGTGGTACCTTGCGCTGACTCATTGTTGATGGTTGTCGTTGCTTGTGTACCGGTATCAACTTGCCCTGTTAGCAAGTAGCTGATTGAGGTACTTAGTGCTTCGGCAATTTTTTCAAGCTCACGAACTTCGATACCGTATTTGCCCGATAACTTCCGGCTCATTGTACCTTGCTGTAAATCGAGGGCTTCGCCGAGCTGCTTCTGGCTGATCCCCTGAATTTTAGCTAATCGCTTAATTCTATCTAAATATTCCATAGTCACTAGCTTCCTGCTTTAAATCGTGTTGAACGCAAAACGCATTCTTAAAAGTCATAAATGATTTTACTGATAACAGTATTAAAGGCAGCGGGTAGGTATAGAAAATGCGATTGGTTTCGTTAAAGGAATATCCCTAATTAACAAGATGGGTAAAAAAAGGGACAAAATTTACCTGGTGAAAAAAGATTTTGCGCATATTTGATGGTTGGAGCAAGATCACTTTTTGTTGGGTAAGGAAGAGCGGGCGCTTCAGTAAGACGGGTATAAAAAACAATCAAAATAATTTTAAATAATTGAATTTTATTGGTTTTGTTTGTTTCTGTCTGTTTTGTCGAATAATGACGGCAGGGTGACGTTTTTTTGACAGGGTTGCGGCGGTTTTGAGCATTAAAATAGGTGGGGATGGATAAGGTGAAGCCGAGGGAAAGACGGGTTTATCGTCTTGGTTTATCAACAATTAAGGTGGTATTCCTTGGCGGGATAAGAGAGGAATACGGCGGATAAGGTATATCCGCCGTGATGATCTTAGCGAGTTAGGTAGGTGTACAGGAATTCTGTAATCTCTGCCATGTCCTCGATTTTGATGAACTCTTCAGTGGTGTGTACTTTCGCCATACCAGTAGATAGGTTCACTGTTTTCAGACCTTTGCTGTTGAAGATGTTAGCGTCGCTACCACCGCCAGTTGGCTTGGTCATCGGCTCGATGCCGTTAACTTCGAATGCAGCCTTGATTTTCGCTACGTGCGAGTCTTCGTCAGCAATGCGGTAAGCGTTGTAAGCACGTTTAGATGCAATGTTGATTTCTGCGCCGTGCTTCTCAGCCGCTGCTTCAAACGTGCTGATCATGTGATCAACTTGTGCTTGTAGCTTGTCGTCATCCAGAGAGCGCGCTTCCGCTTCGATGTATAGCTCAGGCATAACGATGTTTGTTGCCTGACCACCTTTAACCACACCGATGTTCGCTGTCGTTTCTTCGTCGATGCGAGACAGCTTCATGTTAGTGATTGCATCAGCAGCTACCGTTAGGGCGTTGATGCCTTCTTCCGGAGCAAGGCCAGCGTGCGCAGGCTTACCTGTGATGTTTACTTTCAGGTTCTGCTGACCTGGTGCCGTTGTGATGATGGTGCCGATTGGGCCACCAGAATCGAATACGATACCCGTTAGCGATTCAACCTTGCTCATGTCGAAGTTCTGAGAGCCGTGAAGGCCGCCTTCTTCGTACACGGTGAATGCTAGTTCGATAGTTTGGTGATCACGACCGTCAGCCTTGATGCAACGTACCGCTTCCATGATAGCTGCGATACCAGACTTGTCGTCACCACCTAGAATTGTGTCGCCTTTAGAGCGGATGATGCCATCTTCAATAATTGGCTCGATACCGTTACCCGGAGTAACTGTATCCATGTGGCAGCTAAGTAGGATTGTACCTTCAAGCTTGCCTTCTAGTTTGGCATAGATATTGAAGCCATTTGAGATCTCAGCAGGAACCGGTAGTTTCTGTACCGCGAAACCAATCTCGCTTAGCTGCTCTGCTAGCGTTTCAGCAATTGCTTTCTCGTTACGTGATTCGCTGTCGATCTTCACAAGATCAATAAAGTGTTGGACCAGACGGTCCTGATTGATATTTGCCATTAAAGCACCTCCAATTATTGGGGACATCTTATGTCAAATTATGATTTCGTCTTTGATCTTCGACCAGTTTCGTGGTGTTAATCACTGTAATAATTCAAATGTTAAGTGTTTAATTCTGACTTGTTGGTAAATTGTTCGAGACGGGTTGGCGACGTGTTTGAAAGAGTTTAATCGCCCGATAAGAAATTCGCCTGATCTTGCAGTGCTTGTTTTAAGTGATTGATATTTAATGGCTTAACTCAACGGTGTAAGGTTTTGTTTATGAGAAACAATGAGTTATATCCATCAACTTTTGGCGGGCTAAAATTTTAAGAGGCTATTGGCTAGCCTCTTTTGAGTATTGCTTTAGTCTAGAACTTTAAAGCCACACGCTTGTAGATATTGGTAAGTATGGCTGTAGAAGTCTTTCGGTCTTGTTATGTCGTTGTCATCGCCTTCAGGAATAAAAATAATCATACCTTGGCGAGCTCTAGTGAGTAGCACGCGGTATGCATTTTCAAGGAATTTGCGATCATCTTCTTTTTTTCTTTGCTCCCAGCGGGTGCCTTTAAATCGCCAGTGTTCGAAGTGTTTACCGTTATGGCGATAATCCGCATCCCAACCGACTAGGCACCAATCTAGTTCGAGGCCTTGAACATCAAACTCCGTTGCTACATCCTCAAGAAAGTGGCAAGAGCGGATGTCATTGTGTGGGCTTAAAAACCAAGATGTTGGGTCAAACTTGTTTTTTACAAAGATCCCTTCAGCTTTTAAGCGAATACCGTTAGAAGAAGCTAGCAACCCTGCGCTTTCTGTTGCTCTTGCTTGGTTTTTAACCCATTGCTTCGCTTTGGCTAAGTCCCGAGTAATAAGCAACGGGTATTGCTGATGTAAATCAACGGATAGTTGCGATGCTTTCGCTGGATCACCTGCTATCACATAATGGACAAAACTAGATAGCTTTTCTGCCCTAAAAGATCGCATTGAGGTGGCGAGGTGTAAGCTCGGTAATTTATGTACATGACTCAAGCTTTCCGTGGTCATGTTATCTGAAATATACTCGCCTTGAAGTAACTGCTCTGAGCAATAGACTTGCCAGTGAGGAAAGTGCTCATTGAGTGCAGATAGCCAGCCAGTAAGACCTGCTTCACCCGTGTTGATTTCTTGGCCTCCACCAATCAAGGCTATAATGACAGCCCAGTCTTCATGATGATCCATTACTTCAATAAGAAACTCAGGCTCTGACTTATTAAAATCCGGTTGATTCCGTTTTTTCTGCATGAATCGAGAAGCTTGTTCTGAATCCCATGCTCGCTGTGCTTCATCAAAAATGGCTACCTTCTCTGGAGGGAGATCGCCGCCTAAAGCATCATCCCTAAAACGATGAATGTTTTGAATGAATTGTGAGGTTTCGCGTCGGGCTGCTGCTTTCGTTATACCCGTGCGATTTGCCTTATCGATGGCGAGAGCTTCTTGCAATACTGTCACCAGTGGACCATTGCCACTTAAAAATACTGAGTACTCATTATCATCTGGATTAGAGTGCGTATTGGCAATGTTAAGGCCAACAAGCGTCTTACCAGCTCCTGGCACCCCTGTGACAAAACAAATCAGCTTTTGCTTTTACGTTCTTGCGTTATGGATGAGTTCAAGCAGTACATTGCTAGTTACCCCTAGGTTCAGGGTATCGGCCTCGTTACGGGCAATATCTTCAACGTCATGGTTAGCATATAGCGCTTGTGCCGCTTCTACGATAGTGGGAGTAGGAAGGTAACCACTGTGCGCCCAATCTTTACCATCAAAGCGAGTTGCTTGAATTTGTTTGGCACAATATTCAACGATAGTAGCTAGATCGCCACCATTGCTCAAAATAGGCTTTGCGACTTGATCGTGAGCTAATTCGAGATTGCATACTTCGGCTTTTGCTTGAGTTGCAATGAGTATCGGGATGATCGGTGTGTGGTGGCTGCCGCGATGAAAGTTTTTTAAATCTAAAGCGTAACCATGCGCTTGCCTAACATCAGCTTGATGGTAATGAGTGGCACCGACTTTAAACTCAATAACGAAGACGATACCGGCATAAGTAACAACAACATCAGCTCTTCTTCTCATACGAGGGATCATAAACTCAAAGAAGATGTGTCCATTATCGGTTGGTAAGTCTGCAAGCGAGCGCTGAATGATTTGAACTTGGCTAGCCCAAGCTTGGGTTTGTTGGTTTTCTAGCTGTTGAGTGTGTCTTTGAGTCAATATTCCAATAATATCGCTGGCGGTTGTGTAAAAAAAGTCAGCCAGCGATGAAGAGTAGAATGAACGGTTACTCATGTTCACTCTCACATTCAAACTCTAGTAACTTGGCTGGTGGAAGTGATAATGCATCCGCGATACGGAAAATATTGACGATACTGACATTGCGTAGGCCTCGTTCAATGCCGCTAATATAAGTGCGATCAAGTCCACATTTAGCTGCCAGCTCTTCCTGACTAAGCCCTGCTTTTAGCCTCAATTGTTTAATATGCAGGCCAAAGGGGCCCAGTATTGACTCGTTCACAATAATCCAGATATTCATTTATTTATGAACGATATAGTCTTAGCCTGTAGCTTTTAGGTCCACGGACTATAAGTCACATTTTGCAAGTGGGCGCGATAAGTGAGAGATGGGAGGAAGTAAGTAAAAATGACAATCTCTCGATGTTGCTAATAAAAGTGGGTGAGTTGTTTAAGTTTTTGATTTTTAAGATGTGGTTATCAATGCGAGTGGCTGAGGTTAATCGTGCTGTTGAGCAATGATTAGCATATTAACTTCAATGACTTAACAGCACTAAACGGCAGAAATTGATTGTAGGCGAAACGACTTAGATATAATGCCAATTATGAGACTATACTCACTCGTATCTGTGGCACTTATTTGTTACCTTACGGGCGTTTTTGACTCACTCTGATCTGGCTATGGCTTCACAATATATCATCAATAAAGTTGTAGAAATTGGGGATACGCTGCATCGCTGTGGATGCCCATCCTATAAGGTGGAAAGGTATACTCAGCACTATGCCAAAAAATATGGCGCGGAAGTCATGGTGCAGGCCATGCCAACTTCGATTAACTACCAGTTTCTTGGCAAGCGAGATACCGTGGTACTAAAACGCCACAAACCTGCTTCAATTGACCTAGCCCTTCTGGCCAACACCATTGATCGCATTAATCAGCCTCGCAAAGAAAAGCCAGCGCAGAACTTTCATTACCCGGGTTGGGTGGTGGCACTGGCCAATATGGGGATCCCGCCAGCTTATCTGATGTTGGTTGGCAGTACCCTTGAAGCGGTGGGCTACGCGACTTTTCTAGGGTTTGTGGTTTGGTTAGTGCAGCTGGTTTGCCATGGCCGTCGTGCTATTGCCGTCGAGTTTATTGCGGCATTACTGACTGGCTTGTTTGTCGCCTTCATAGTGAGCCTTGGCATTAATGTGCCTGTCTGGGCGCTCTGTATCGCCTCCATCGTTTTGTTTGTGCCCGGCTTGTCGATAGCCAACTCGTTGGAATGTTTGGCATTTAATGATTTAGTCTCGGGTACTGCCTTGCTGGGGCAAAGTATGCTGACGTTACTCAAGCTGTTTATTGGGGTGATGATTGGCTTAAGTGTTGGTGAGGCTTGGTGGGGCGCTGTGGATACCATCCCTTACACCAATGAAATACCGTTATGGTTACATGTATTTGGCTTGGTATTGATCTCAACGTCGATTGGGGTGATTTTCAACGCGCGTCCAAAAGACATCTTGCTTGGGCTGCCGGTTGCGGTACTGGGCATGTGGGGGCCAATGTACTTGGGCTTTGGTGGTGACTGGGTGGTAGGGACTTGGGTCACGACTGTGTTGATCACCCTGTACGGCACAAAAATCGCGAAGCTGCTTAATCTGACGGGCTCAATCTACATCGTGCAGGGGATCATCATTCTGGTACCCGGAAGTCGAGTGTTGATCAGCGCTAGCCAGTCAGTATTTGAGCAATCTATCTTGCCGATCCCGAATATCGGCTTATCTGCCATCTTCATGTTCTCGGCGATTGTGGCCGGCCAGATCACGGCTTATTCCATTTACTCACCGAAGATCGATCGTTAAACAGCTCACCAAGCAGGCTTAAAGCAAAAGGGCAGCCACTGACTGAGTGGCTGCCCTTTTTAAAAGTTTGGTGGGCTGGCGTACGTTGATCTTTCATCTTAACCATATGCTTTAATTTAAATTATATTGATTTTCATTGATGTACCTTCCGGTGGATCTATTCTTTACGGTTACCCCCATTTTCACCTAAATAGGGCGCATTCCCTCAGAATCTAACTCTCTCATCTATCTTAATGGAACAACTCCTGAGTTGTTTATAATGAGATATACAATCTTAAAGTTGTTAGGTGGGCATTTTACAACTAATATGTTGTTTAAAGTGGCTGGTACAACGGTAGAGTTGTTTGAGGTGTGTGATGAAGAATATTGATGAAATTGCAGCGCTGCTCATTGAGCAACGTAAAAAGCTGGGTATCGAGCAAAAAGATATGTACATGCGAATTGGCATGAAGCAGCAACAATATCAACGTATTGAAGCAGGTAGTGACGTAAAACTATCGACTTTGATTAGAGTACTGGAAGGGTTGGATTTAGAGCTTTCTATTGTTCCTAAGGGAGGTAAAGCGGCATCTTCTCTAGTTGAGAGGGTACCAGACAGCCAAAGTGAACTTGGCAAAAGTAAAGGTGAGCTAGAAGATGACTCTGATGACCTTGGGTTTTGGTTCAACTCAGAGGATAACTCATGAGCAAGCAGCTCGAGAAAGTTGAAGGCTTAAACATCCAACTACACGGTATCGATGTCGCTGTTATAGCGCATTATGCTGGTGGAAAAAATATACTGACCTTCAATCCCGAATTTGTTGCGATGCCAGTTGAGAAGCGGCCTGTTTTTACTTTGAGGCAACTGCGTGACCCTGGCTATTTAGATAAGCCCCAGATTCGGACCGATAAAATCCCGCCTGTATTATCCAACCTGTTGCCAGAGGGAGCATTGAGAGAGCTGACAGCCAAAGCGCTCCAATGCCACGTAAACAATGAGTTTTCGATCCTTGCCTACTTAGGCGCTAACTTGCCAGGAGCACTAATCGCTAAGCCGATAAAAGCGGGTGATGTGCCCGATTGGGCGCTGGAGCAGCGATTATCGACAGAGCCTCAGCAAATCAATGTTAAACATGCTGATACTAAATTCTCATTGGCTGGTGTACAGATGAAGTTTTCCTCATCACATCTGGATGGTCGATATCATATCGATCAGGAAATCTCGGAGGATATGTGGATTATTAAAACCCCATCCACTGTTCATAAAGGTGTGCCTGTTAATGAGTACACTTGCATGAAATTGGCTGAAGCAGCGGGGGCAGAGATCCCGGAAGTGCGGCTAATCGAACTCGATGAGCTGGAAGGCTTGCCAAGCATTAGATTGCCAGATGAGCAGTATGCTTATGGGATAAAGCGTTTTGACCGCAGTGATAATGGCCGTATTCATACGGAAGATTTTGCTCAAGTGTTTGGCCTCTACCCCTCGGACAAGTATCAACGGGTTAATTACGCGCAGCTTGGCAGTGTCATCTACCAGTCAAGTTCAGAGCGCTTGAAAGACATTCAGCAGATGGCAAGAAGGCTACTGATTAACATTTTGCTTGGCAACGGCGATGCACACCTTAAAAACTGGACGTTGATTTATAGCGATGCATTCTCCCCGCGCTTGTCCCCCCTTTACGATGTGGTATTCACCTCTCCGTATATAGAAAATGACAGCCTTGCGCTGAACATGGTGGGAACCAAGCAATGGTTTGAAATCACCATGAAGCACTTTGAAGTGTGGGCTGAGAAGGCCGGAGCACCGTGGGTAGCGATTAAGCCACATTTGCTTGATGTAATAGATAAGGCCCGAAATCATTGGCCAGAGTTACTGCAAAAGTTGCCAATGATTGATGAGCACAAGAGAGCAATGGTGCAACATTGGCAGAGCTTGGATGAAGATTTTAGAATCCCCAGAGCCTCATAAAGTCGCTAGGCCATTTAACCATTTAGCCATTTAAAGGTCTTGTGAAATGCATAAATACAAAAAGGGCAGTAACTCAGGGAGTTACTGCCCTTTCCAAACGTTTGGTGGAGCTGGCGCCAGCTGGCTTTGAGGATTTTTATTCAATAAAATCAATAATTTGATTTCTTTTGTTGTTGCTCGATACCACATCAGCAACCGCATAAATCAATTGCTTACGAAGAAGCTGAAAAAAACTTACTCATATGAGAAAAGAGTCTAAAATAAAGTTCCTTTATTATGACTTTTCGGCCATTCAAATATGGTAAATAACCAGATGAGACTATCTCCCATCTGGTTATGAATTTACCACATTGAGAGTTCTAATGTGTCGGCCCAATCACGATGATACCAAGCTCTTCTTGTAAGCGTTCGACTTCATCCTTGCCGAGGATGAATTCTGCATCTCCAATCGCTTGATGAGAGAAGACCTCTGTGCTTTCTCGCTCAAGTATGAACAGGGTAATGATGAGCTGCTTTTTGATTTCGAGTTCTTCTTCCACGGTCATGAAAGCCCCATGATGTGCAAAAGCAACGAAGTCTATTAGCTCGATTAAACTTTTCATAAATGACACCTCTTTCAAGAAATTAGATTTCATCATCAACGAAGATCTAAGTGCTGGAAATACACTTACGCCGGGGAAAATCGTGCTTTGGAAAAGGCAGTTGGCCATCGGTGTTTGGCAGGTTTCTTGACATCCTGTTCATTACTGTAATCTGGAGGCCCATTAGCTAATAGGAGGTCATATGAAGAAGGTCTACCAATTTCAGGGAGTTCGTTATTACACTGAAGTCGGCTATAACTGTGTGTTGATATTTAATGCGGATACCCATCAGTTCGTTTACCAGCTTTATGGCAGCACTCTTGATGAAGAGGGCACTTTTCATCACTTTGTGAGTAAGTACTTGAGATAGTCAGCCATAATCGTTGAACTTCAAGCACAAGGCCGCAGAGTTCCACTGTGGTTTTCTTTTTTACCCGTCAACGTAATCAGCAGGTTGCAATAACAGTACTAGAATGGCCGTATATTCGTCATAGACGATGATGCCGAAGAGCTGATCGGCTGAAAAGCTCAGAGTTTTGATTCAAAGGGGACGTATTTACAAGGTTTAGACCTTTTCATCTTTCTAACCAAGAGTCATAGGTATCGATACAGTACCTGGCAGACAAGCCGTCAAATCAATAAAATCAGCAGACCCATAAACGTGGTCACTGCCTCACCCTCGTCTCTTTTTGAAAAAAGAGACGAGGGAGTACGAAGATGCCGAAGTCCAGCAATGGCAGGGCTTAGAGGCGTAAGATAAAGTAAAATCGACGAACGATTTTGGACGACAGCGTCAAATCAGCCGGATCTAGTCACCAATTTTTGAGTGATATGAGCGGGAAGCAGCCCCATAGCAATTTGTCACCACACTGTCTCTAGCAACAAGCTTGTAGGCGTTGGGAACGCCATTATCTCCCTTTCACAACAGAGACGCGCCCTTTCCAAATGCGCACCTAACACTTTACTGATTATTTGCGGTTGTGAAGCAAAAAACTGAATCAATATTGTTGTCTTGTTAAGAGATATGCATCGTGAAAAGTCGGCCTGCTGTTAGTTAATCCTTTGATTATACTTATTGGGTAATGGAAAAGAGTATTTTTTCTTATGCCTGACATGTCGTTATTCTCATCGAAAAATACCAAGTTGGAGGTTGGCTTACGTAAGCTCATTTTCTCCAAGGGATTTCGTTACCGGTTACACGTCCGAGACCTTAAAGGCTCTCCTGATCTGGTCTTTCCCAAATACAAGGCAGTTATCTTTGTACATGGCTGCTTTTGGCACGCTCATGATGAATGCAGAGTTTCACATATTCCAAAATCAAACCAAGCATTTTGGCTTGAGAAATTCCGACGTAACCGTGAGCGTGATAGTAAGGCCAAGGAGTGGCTTGAAAAGAACGGGTGGAGAGTATTGGTTATCTGGGAATGTGCTTTGAAGAAGTCTGCTAGCTTTTCTGTAGATGAGCTAATTGATTTTGTATGCTGCTGGTTATGTGGAGAGGCGCAGTCTTGTGAGGTGAGAGGGGAAAGCCCTTTGCCAATGCTTGAGTTAGATATTAATTTGTTTGAGGCTCGACCGTGTGTAACTAGTAAACAAAATATTTAGATATTTTTCATTTTTACATAAATATTTTATTTTGAAGTAAATTAATCCCATTGCCTATGAGGGGGATTCATTCTGATGTTGTATTGACTAAAATAAATGAGTTTATCCATTATGATTGTTCCTCCTGAATCTTATGAAAATGTGAAGCAAAAATAAGAAAATTATGTCTCAGGTACTAAAGGTTGTAGGTACATCACGGAAGGTATCTTTGAGGCGATAATTAATTCAGTAGGGAATGTTCGCATATCTTTTTAAAGGCGCCCACTATTGTGGGCATTTAGTCAGTCTATTCCTGTGCCGACAAAGTGTATAGTTATTCCATTCTTTGCTTTAATGTTCCTAATTCATGTGTATCTTCTTCCTGAAGGAAGAGGTGTTGCCTATTGTTAACTTTTCCAAATTCAATGAAGGGTAAGTTAGCAAGAAGGGTTTCAGGAATATTTCTTCGGCTACCGCTGTTTTCTAATGCTGCATCGACGTGAACCACTTCCTCTTCAAGGAGTTTTTCGAATACGATTTTTGCTCGTCGATGTGATTCGGTGAACGGTTTCCCATCGGCACAGGTGAGAGATAAACCACTTATATCAACATTGTTTACAAATATATTAGACCTCCCGGATAGGCTCTCTAATTCCATTCCGATGTAATTTTTTAAAAGTGGAAGAATATCCGTGTTGTAATTCATATATTTATCCTCTGCCTAATCATATGTGTAATATATTGAATTGCGCCTTCTCGTTAAGTGATCTGTGTCATATAAGTGTTTTGTTGTTATGCGTTATATGTCTACAGGCTTATTGCGCAGTAGGTGCTGCTCTCTACATAGTCGGAATTCAGTGCTACCATACTGTTTTATCGATGTTTAGTTGTGAAAGGCCATGAAGTTAGACGGCATACCTCTACTGTCATTTTTCACCGGTGCAGGCTTCCTAGATATAGGCTTCTTGCAGAATGGGTTTCATACCCTCTGGCATAACGAAAACTATTTGCCTTTTGTGAAGGGGTTTGAAGCTGGAGTGTCCTCACTGGGGTACAGCGGCCCTTCGGCGAAGGTCCAGAATACACGGTCTGTATTGGAGATTGGTCCGAATGAAATCCTGAGTGAAGCTTTTGGTGGCAATAAACCGCCAGGCTTGTTTGGGATTATTGGTGGCCCACCTTGCCCGGACTTTTCTGTAGGCGGCAAAAACAAAGGGGAAACGGGGAGCAACGGAAAGCTATCGGAAGTGTACGTAAACCGTATTCTTGAAATTAACCCTGCCTTCTTCTTGTTTGAGAATGTCCCTGGCCTTTTGCGCACAAGCAAGCACCGTGAATTTCTGGCAAACCTTCTGGATAAATTAACCAGCCGTTATGTGGTTGATATAAAAATACTGAATGCGCTTGATTTTGGGGTCCCTCAGGACCGCGAGCGTGTTTTTATTGTTGGTTTCCGGAAGACTTATTTGCGCCCCCTTCTGCCATCGCCACGTTTAAAGAAACTTGTCTCGATATCGGATTCGGTTCCCAGGCTGCGCAGTTACGCGACAAATGCCTTTTTTGAAATGTATGAAAATTGGTTTCCATGGCCTGAAGTCCCTGAATTCCATGGTGCCAAGTCCCGTTTTAGCTGGCCCAATGAACCTGTTGAAAAAGGAGGGGTACCCGATCGTCCTCCCTGTCCCGAGTCATTGATGGTCGGAACATATATTTGCGACGAAGCCCGTTTTTCGCTGCCCAACAGTGATGAATGGCTTTCCCCAAAAAGCAGTAAAATCGGTGAAGTCCTTGAAGGTGATGTATCCCGCAAGAGCTTCAAGCGCCTCCACCGCTACAGATATAGCCCGACTGCGGCTTACGGCAATAATGAGGTGCATTTGCATCCGACGCTTCCGCGGCGCCTGTCTGTGCGCGAGGCTATGCTGATCCAGTCTGTGCCTAATGAATATAAGCTCCCTGAAGACATGACACTAACCAATAAGTTCAAGACGATAGGTAACGGTGTCCCTGTGAAGTTATCTGCTGCTATATCAGGGGCTATTTTGAGTTTTCTCGAGGAATTAAATAAATGAAGCCTTTTGACCTGACGCCGGATCCCAAAGTTCTTATTGCCTTAACCCATACACCGCTTAAGCCAATGGATGCGCTATCTGAGCTAATAGATAACGCTATTGACTCCTTTACGCTATCGAGAAACTCGGGTTTTGAGGTATCGAACCCGATGGCAATTGTGGACCTTCCTTCCCGCAAGGAGCTGGAGGATAACCTGGGGACTATCCGTGTCCGTGATAACGGTATCGGTATGTCCCCTGAAATGGCAGAAAAAGCGCTAAAAGCAGGGTTTTCCGGCAACAACCCATACGATAGCCTGGGCCTGTTCGGGATGGGACTCAACATTGCCACGGGCAAGCTGGGTAGCCGGACAACGGTTATAACCGCCCGTAAGGGGGATTCACAGGCACTGAAAGTTGTTGTCGATCTTATTGCCATCCAGGAGCAAGCCAGCTTTGAGGTTATCCCTGAGCTTGTCGATAAGCCTGATGGTTTTGAAAACGGTACCATTGTTGAAATATCGAATTGGTGGCCAAAAGGTAATGCGAACTCAGACTTTATTCAAAAGTTGATTGCTTACGGCCGCCCGAAGGTACGGTCTGAAATTGGCCGCCGTTACTCCACTTTACTGAAGCAGAAATTAGTCAATATTGTTGTCAATGGCGAGCCTTGCAAGCCTTTCCATCATTGTGTCTGGGGAAGTAAGCGCTTCGTCGAACACAAAGGTATTGGGAGGGTTTATGCCAAGCGAGAGTTTTCTGAAGTTATCGGCACCCAGAAACGTTGTACTGAGTGCTTTGCCCTAGTGCCAGAAGATCGTGAATCATGTCCGGCCTGTCCCTCCTTGTCATTAAGGACGATAGATGAAACCGTCAAGGGCTGGGTTGGGATCCAGCGCTATGATGATGAATCTCATTTTGGCATTGATTTGATCCGAAACGGGCGAGCAATTAGGTTACTGGAAAAAGCGGCCTTTTTTGAATTTGTTGACGAATTTGGCATATCATTCAAGGATTACCCTGCTGATAGTACTTACGGCCGTATTATCGGTGAGGTTGAAATTGACCACGTCCCAGTTGATTTCATGAAGCAAGATTTCCAGCGTAGTAGCCCGGAATGGCAGCATGCGATTCATTTTCTTCGAGGCAGTACTTCTCTCTGGCCCGGCCGCACTAACGGGGTTCCAAATGACTCTCCAATATATACCCTTTTTCAGGGGTTCCGCCGTGTTCGCCAGTTTGGCAAGAAAGATCTCTATATGGGGTACTGGGATGAAGAAAAAAATAAAGCAAGTCGCATCCCCCGACCGACAGAAAAAGAATACCTCCGGAAATTTCATGAGGGATTGCCGGGCTATTTCGATGATGATGAATGGTGGAAGCTTGTTGAGGAGGCCGATACGAAACCTGTCGAGTCGCTTGTTGAGTGTCCGGAATGTTCGGCCGAAAACCTCCAGTCAGCCGAACTATGCATGGCCTGCGGCGCAACTTTGATCGGTAAGCCATGCCTTGAATGTGAGGCGGAAATTCCGTTGTCTGCGCTGTCATGCCATTTATGCGGTGCATCACAGGTCCCTGAAGTAGTCGAGCCGTGGTTATGTTTGGTTTGCAATACTAGAAATACCGCCGAGGCTGAAAATTGCTCTAAATGCGATTCCCCCCGTGGTACACCCAACAAGCTCTCGCCGGAATACCTACAGATAAATTCGGACTATGATGAGTCACTTTCTATTTCGGGGTGCTCGGTCAAGCTGGCTGATGGCACCAACAGTCAGCCAATTGATGTTGAGTGTTATTCGGTACATCGCCCAATGGTCCTTAATCATAAAGGCACGGTATTACCTGTGGTTGTGAATAAAGGCGAAGCCGTAGAAATCTTTGTCGATAAAACGCACCCACTATTTAAGTCATTAGCGATTAAGCCGGAAGAAATTATTGCCAGCGAGGTTGCATATTACAAACATGTCTCTAATGGCCGTCTGACGGGTACTGTGTTTCAGCCAGCTCATTCCCTGAGCAATATTGAGTGGGAGATCCTTAATAAATATTGGTCCGATTCGCTATCAGATAGTTCGGTTAGTGTCAGGGAAGATGTTGAGTCACTTTTTGCCGAACTGGCTAGCCGTCTTCCTGATATTTTAGTTAGTGCTTCTGAGGAGATCTTTGAGGAGTTAGTTGAAAAAGATAAGAAGGAACTAGTCGGAAATCTTATCGATAAAGGCGAAGACATATCGAAAATGGAGCAGTTCAAATCTGATGGTTCATTTATGCGCTTTGTTGGTGTCAGCGCAATAGTCTCTATTTTTGATAAGCATACGGCGTACTTTTTTGACGGGGCTATTTGGAGCGAACCGTTTTCATCCATCGTTGGCATTCAGGACTCTATAATGGATGATCTCCGCTTACAGACGCGAAACCGATACTTAAATTGCTTAGAAGATTGTGCCAGCTTCCTGGGCTATCAAAATGTTGATCCGGTATTGGTGAAAAGAACCCGTGCTAGTTTGGAGTTTCTTAAAAAAGGACTTGAGAGCTAGATGTTTTTTAACGAAGTAAGTATATATGGCTCATGGCAGGCGTTTGAGCGTTTGGTCTGCCGTTATCTAGCCCATAAAGGATTTTCCGGTGTTCGCCTGGTTGGCCAAACTCGCGACAAGGGCGCAGATGTAATTGCCCACAAAGGCGGTAAACGCTGGCTTATTCAGGTTAAACACTGGAAAGCCAAGATTGGTGTAGAGGTGGTCGACACAACCCTTGAATCTTTGCGTTATTACCGTGCTGATGTACCGGTTATTGTGGCGCTGAATGGTTTTCAGGATAAAGCTTTAAGGCAGCAACAGGTTTTGTTGGCGCAAGGGATCCCACTTCAATTATGGAGTGCTAGTAAACTTGTCAAAAACACCTCTCGTCTTTCTGATGACTATCCCTACGGCTGTCCCAGCGAAGTATTTGAGCGTCGTGATTACCAGGAAAATGCCATTCAGCAACTGGTCCATGAATACCACCGCCCTGAAGCAAATCGTACATTGGTCGTCATGGCAACGGGCCTTGGCAAGTCGCATGTCACATTTGAATTTCTTCGGCGAATATTGTCAGGGGGGGAGATCAGGGTCCTTTTCCTGGCCCACACCAATGATCTAGTTTACCAGCTGGAGCGCTCATTTTGGCCATACCTGAAAACATCTCAGGAAACGCTTGTATGGAATGGCTATGAGCGCCCTATCGCGGATGAGCTCGAGAGGGTTCCGTTTGTATTCGCCTGCCTCAATACCGTGTCGTCATATGTACAAAATGGCCATCAGCTACCGCCGTTCGATGTTGTATTTGTTGATGAGTGCCATCATGTTGGGGACGACGGGATGTATGCCGATATATTGGATGCGGCAGATGCAGGCCGCCCTGGAGGCCCTTTTCTTGTTGGTGCAACAGCGACACCGTGGAGGCCCGATGAAACCGATTTGAAGGGTATATTCGGCAACCCGATTGTTAGCATTGACCTGGTCAAAGGGTTGAAAAGCGGTTTCTTGTCGAATGTCGACTACCGGATGTTTACTGACAATATTGACTGGAATGCCTTGCGGGACTTGAAGGGCGATAACTTTTCACCCAGGAAAATTAACCGGACCCTGTTTATTTCTGAATGGGATGATGCCGTTGTCCTTGAGCTGAAAAAAGCATGGTCAGAGCAGCAGGTTCCCCGTGCGATAGTCTTTTGCGGAACGGTCGATCACGCCATAACGATGCGCGACCGGATCAATGCGCTAGGGTTCTGCCGTGCCGAAGCGATCTACTCCAGAACAATGGGGGGGATGGTGCTTGAAGGCTATGAGCGTAACCGAATATTGTGCGACTTCCATGACGGGGCAATACAGGTGGTGTGTGCCGTTGATATTTTCAATGAGGGCATTGATGTTCCTGATGTTAATATTGTTGTATTTCAAAGGGTAACACACAGTAGGCGGATATTTATCCAGCAGTTGGGGAGGGGGCTCCGCTTAAGTCCGGGTAAAGACAAGGTCATTGTCTTGGATTTTGTCTCGGATATCCGGCGCTTTGCCGCCGGCATAAGCCTGAAGGACTCGCTGAGAGAAGCTGATGGCCCGTTGCCTGGCCGTCCTGTCCGTTTGCGCCTACCTTATAAAGTTTCATTCTGTAAGGTTGGCGGGGAAGATCCCAAGACTGAGTCTTTTTTACGCCAGTGGCTCGATGATGTTGCCGCTATAGAAGAAGCCAATGAAGATGCTTCGGTACTCAAGTTTCCACCGTCATTTAACAAGGGGTAATTTTCGAAATGACGTTTGATGATGTTATAGGCCAAGTTGAATCAATGGTCGGTTTGGAGCTGAAAAGTATCCGGCCAGGCGCTGACATAACCATTACCAAAGTTGATACTGAATCCAAACGTATATGCCTGAAAACTTCAAAAGGAAAAGATAGGTCTCGTCCGTTTAGTGAGCTACAGCGCATATGGGAGGCCCTGTGTGAGAGTGGTTATGCCCATGTAGATAGTGTACTTAATGGTTCGGGATCAAGTCGGAACCAGCCAGAAACCATCATTGCTTGTTTGCCACAGATAGAGTGGTTTTATCTCGATGGGAAAAAGCACTTGGTTATTATGCCCGATAATACACACTCGCTTGGTCAGCTGCGAAAAATGGACGTGGTTGCTGCTGAGGAGTTGAAAAAAAAGTTAGAGCAAGCAGAGAGAAACGTAGAAAACCAAGAACAGGTAAGAATACAGACAGTTGTTGTTAGCCAGGATATCGCAACACATTCGGGAATATTGGAACGACAGTCCGGTGTCTCTCCGTGCCTTCTTGAGCAGGGTGTTTATGAGTTTGTTCTTGCTGGTTCAAAAGCTCTTTTGGTTTCAGATGGTGTGGCCCCTGAAAACCTTGCTGTTGGTACCTATGTTGTTTTGTCGGGGAGTCCAGTAATCAACGCACCTTATAAAGTTGTTCGCATTATGGAACAGAGATACTTTCTACAGTCGTTGAATGGGCTGAATGCCTTGTACGAGAGGTAGTTGCCTCATCGTTTTGTTGTAACTGGAGTATCGTTTAATTCTTATGGTTATATATCTTTGTTAGGTCTATTTTGTATTGTATGTTCATACAGGGTAGAATCCAGCTCTTTCTGATTTTGCAGTTTATGTGTAGGCAGTGGCTATGGCGAGTATTTTCTCCTTCTTTACGGGTTCGGGGTTTCTGGATCTAGGCTTTGAAAAAGCAGGTTTTCATACTGCAGCAGTAAATGAGTTTCATGGCCCGTTCCTTGACGCATACAAACACTCGCGGAAGGTTATGTCTTTGGATGAGCCTAAGTTTGGCCATTACCATTGCAGTATCGAGGAGTTTATTGACCAAGGCGAACATGTCGAGGAGCTGAAGACGCAGGTCGCTCAGCTGCAGTCTGAACGTGAGATGGTCGGTTTCATAGGTGGCCCGCCGTGCCCGGATTTCTCCGTCGGCGGCAAGAACAAGGGGCACGAGGGTGAAAATGGGCGTCTTTCGCGTACCTATGTGGACGCTATTATCCAGCATAAGCCTGACTTTTTCCTGTTCGAAAACGTTAAGGGCCTCTGGCGTACCAAGCGCCACCGCGAGTTCTACGAGCAGCTTAAATCCGATCTGCGTGATGCGGGCTATGTGCTGACGGATCATCTGGTGAACTGTATCCAGTATGGCGCTCCACAGGACCGTGACCGCATCTTGATGTTCGGGATCAAAAATGAGCATGTAGCCTCCCAGCTAGATGCACAGTCGCTTGAAGCGAAGTGTATCCCGGTCGAGTTGTTTAACTGGGAAAAACCTCACATGAAATTTGATCGCGACGAAGCATTGAAGGCGCCAGCATGGCCAACCACTGCACCGTTCAATGAAAGCGTTGAATCTCCTATGCCCGAAGGGGTCATCCGTTCGTTGACGATAGAACATTGGTTTGAGGAGAACGATGTTCTCAACCACCCCAATGCGGATGCTTTCTTTAAGCCTAAGTCAGATAAGTTCAAACTGGTTGAAGAAGGCGATACTAGCAAGAAGTCGTTCAAGCGTCTGCACCGCTGGCGCTACTCGCCGACGGCAGCCTATGGTAATAACGAGGTTCACCTTCACCCTTACGAAGCCCGCCGATTGAGTGCAGCTGAAGCTCTGGCGATCCAGTCTCTACCTAAAGAGTTTGAACTGCCGGCAACCATGACGTTGAGTGACAAGTTCAAAACAATTGGGAACGGTGTTCCGTATGTTGCTGCCCTTGGGGTTGCTAATACGATTCAGGACTTTTTGCACCGTATCCGCTGATCAATAGATTAGTATCTACTTTTTCATATACCCACAGGTTTCCCTGTGGGTATATTTGTTTTAGAGATACCTATATCGCTTGGGTAGTAAATCCCAGTTTTTTTCGCTCCAGATCGCGTCGGAACTTGTGAATACGGGCTTGGAGTCACAGCCTAAGCCTAGCTCACCAGTTATTGGCGAGGTGAGTTTGAGCCCGGGACCAAGGGTGAATAGCCAGTTTGGCGCGTTGTTTTCCACTCCTATCACGGGGTAGAGGTAATCTATTTTCTGCCTTCCAGGGGCTTCGGGTGTCGGTATGGCGAGGTATCGTATCTCTGTTACTACAGCCTGTTGTGTTAATAGGCTGGCTTTTAATGAATAAAAACCGGCCATACCAGTCCTGAAGCGGTCATCGGTTACTCTTTCTTCATCTCTCCGTGGCATGATAGCAACAAGGTCGTTATAGCGGATGTTCTTCGTACCTATGTATGGTATTCGGGCACACTCTTCAATACGGCTATCGTCAATTGATGCTTTGAGGCTGCCGATTTTTGAATTGAGGAAGTCGTTTAACCACGCATTGCCTGCCGCTCCTCCGGCAGCATTCTTTTGGCTTGGCAATAAGGGGAAGGCGCCTATGCCGATATGGTTTATTGCTTCATAGTATGGGTTTTCATGAGCATTCTCTTTTCTTTGTTCTATGTATCCTGGATATAAAATATAAGCGCCGAAGACTGGTCGTGTTTGGTAGGTTAGCCCATTTTCGCCGTTATGGTTTTGGATCAGGGCATCACGGTAACGGTGCATCTGGTTGATCGCATCGTCAGGTGCCATGTCTTGAGCTGTAATATTTCTATCGTTATTTTCTATCCTATATTTGGCATCAAATAGCCAGACAATCTTTTCGCCGGTCGTAAACTGGACTTCTAGCAAAATGTCTGGTTGCTGCGGTGTTATCCATGACTTTATGTACTTGGTGATTTTGGTAAAACGGGGCTCATGGGCTAACCGGATGGTAACGCCGTCGCTACGTTTAAAATTGAAGGCCCCGCGAAAGCCGTTTTCGGTTACATACTCCAGGCCTTTTGTCTTCAGCGAGGCCTTTTGGCTTTTGGTTTCAGCAAAGCCAAGGTCTAGTATCTGCTGCCGGATTTCGAGGAAGCACCAAACCTCATAAAGCTCAGCAATCGACTTCATTGAGATTGATGACTGTTTACCAAGTACATCGAGGTACAGTTTTAATTGTTGCCAAACTCTGTAAACATTGGCGTACCCTGTTTTCTGGTGAAGGACCAATGACTCCTTGAGTAGCCCATCGTAATGTCCTACCTCTTTCAAAACCGGGGTGCGGGTGTATGTTTCTATGTTTTTTTGCCATTTTGACAACCGTTCAAAAAACACACCAGATAACCTTTTCTGGTCTTTATTGGTTTCATATCGCCATGCTGCCTGTGATAGCTTCCCTAGGTTACGGTGTGCGTGTTCAAGCGTCATCTTTATAAATCGGTTTTCAGGGGTATCGATACTGAGTATCTTTTGTTTTACGGTAAACCGTCGGTCATAGCTACCGCTGTGAAGCGTTTCACTGACTTTCTCAGCAAGGCGTGGCGATACCTTCCCTTTTAGCTTGTCGGCTTTTATACGTTTGGTATATGGCTGCAGCCGATTATGCGGGGAGTTGATTATTAGCTTTATCCCTTTTTCGTACTCGCTCCAAAGTGCTTCAAATTGTGCTAGCCAAAGTAGAGGAAACGTTTGCTGCTGGGTCTTTGTGCTCCCTGCATCTTGTTGTGTTTTTTCTGCAAGGGCAAACCGCCACAGTGGATACTCTTCATCGATTTTTCGGTACATTGCAGCAAGGTCGCTGGCCATATCCATCTTTAAAGGGAGTACTTCAATAGTGACTAAGGCTTCGCATTTTCTCTCGTTCTTAAAGTAACGGAAGGGAAGCTTGAACCGTCCGATATCATTCGCAAAATTAATGCTCCCCCTCAGAACCGGCCCTTTCCGGTTACTGAAATGGAAGGATGAATTTACGCTGTTGAGGTTATGCACCAGTCTTGGGGCAAATTCCTCCTCAGTGTCAACCTCCTCACTGAACGAAAACTCAAATTCGTATTGTGTATTTTCAAAGAATAGGGGTTGGGACACTTTGAGGTGGTTGCTAGCTGTATGGGGTGGGGGAATGCACACCGTTGCCCCTTCACAAGTAACATCATGGATGCACAATGGTGGTGTAAAGGATATTTCTGTGGGCTTCGTCTCTTTATTTCTGGCCTTGAGGGTTGTAGCAAGCCGCTTCTGCGGCTTGCTTACGTCCTTAGTCCAAACAGCCAACTCCCAGTCTGGCGTTTTAATCCAAAGGATATCTGGCATCGGTTATTGCTCTCTTTTGTTATTGGTTATGGCCAGAAGCTGGCAAAGCCGTTTGATTGAAGCCTTCCTTGCATCCATTCCAGTTTTCCTTTGCTACGGCAAGGTACGAGTAGTGGTTCGCTACTGTCAGGCGAAGACTCCCTCAAAAGGTCTTGGCGTTGTGTGTCCCATATGCCATTCAGTTGCTGGCGTATGACTTTTTCCAGGTCGCTCAACAGTGTCTGTTCGTTATAGATTTCATGTTCGTCAACGTCCTTGCTTGCAAGTTTGTCTGCATCACCCTCGATCCTTGGTAGGATTTTGCACATCAGGAAATCATCCCAGGTCGCCTGTAGTTGTGTGTCATTCTCAGGAGCCGTGCATATTACGCTCAATAAGAGCTCGTTGAGTGCCCGGTAGGCTAACTCGAAAGGTGTGCCTTTAAGGATACTGTTTATTTCGCTGAGGAAGTTTATGGATTTCTCCCCATCGGGGTCGGATGGCGTATTCTTGAGTGCATCAAGGCTTGCCCTGCTTAAGGTCGGGTAACCAAGGGCCAGCGGCTTTGTCTGCGGTTCAAAGTATTGGAGGAAATCGTTAGGGTAGAACATACCAAAATCAATGGTTAGGGCTCGGTCGATAACTTTCCTTGAGAAGCCGTGGGTCGTTTCGTCCATGTTGACGGTACCTGCGACAATAAGGTTGAACGGTAGCGATATACCATTAGTTTGGAAGTAACGCCAAATGTTGTCGTATTTACTGCCTTCTAGCCCAAGGTCTCTGCGTAGCTTATCCTTTCCTGCTTCTTCAAGCTGCTCAAATAAAGTCGGCTTTAATAGCGGGTCACAGTCATAATAGTAATCAAAGCTCGTGCTGTTTGTGTCGTTGAATTCTTCCAGCTCTTCCGGGGTGTACCAAGTTCGAGTTTCCATCACCGAAAGGTAGTCAGCAAAGTATTGCTCAACCGGGGCTAGATTCATTTCATCAAGGCAAAGCCAGAATGGCCTGATGCTTTCCAGCACTCCTCCTTCCCAGTAAAGGTCGCCATCTGAATCAACGATATCATCAATGATCTCAAGCCAGGCCTGCACTATGAATTTCAGGACATCGGTTGCGATATACTCTGCGCCACTCTTCCCTAGGCGTGAAATGTAACCAAGCAAATCAGAGGGCTCATGCCAGTCTGGTCTTACTGAAACTAGGCAGTATGTTTGCTCAAGGTCGCCGCTTGATTTGGCCTGTTCACGGATGAAGCGGGTTTTACCTGTACCGGAAATACCGGCAAGTAAAATAAAGGGTTTTGGTAGTGGCGTTAGTTCGATTTGTGGCTGCTGTTCTTCATGCTCTGAATAACTTTCGTCACTTACGTCCAATGTTTCACCAAGGGGGTGAATGTCTTCTGGAAACCATTGTACTACTTTGTTTTTAGTCTGGTTCCTACCCTGTCGTCCTTTCATGAAACCAACTTTTGGAAGGTGGCATACGATAGTTTCAATAATCGTGCGGTCGTTCCCCCCAGAGTTATAGACTGTATCAGTATGAATTGGCCTTCCTTTCGAGAGTGCCGTTGCGTAAGTATTGAGCCTATCAAAAGTAATCTTTTGTGGGTTATTAGTGCCTCGTCTTACCATAATTCCGTTGGTGGCTTCTTCGACACTCTCGATAACAACGGTTGATGACGAGTTCGATATATATTGAAGTTCGCTACCTATTAGGTTTTTTATACCTTGGATAATTTCTTGAAAGATCTGGTCTTTGTCCATTACGGTAATGTTCCTCGGATTCGTTGTTGGTATTTTAGTTACGTGACCACAAATCGATGACGCTTGTATTGCTCAATTCTGATGACATGAAGGCAAGCACTTTATAGTTATGAATATAATATCATTATTATCAGGTAATTACATTTTTAGACATTTCTCGCTACTTGCTAGATCTATGTATTATTAGCGTCTTGAAGGATCATGTTTTTACCCTCTTTAGTTTTTCCTAAAATTAGCACCATTATATTCCGGTAAATCTTGGCCGTCAGGTAATGTCAGTGCAGGAACGATCAAAAGTAGGGGGGAGGGGGATGACTTTTTTACACCTAGGGCGGCGAAAAATTAGATTCTATTCTTCTTGGTATGCGATTACCCCTCCCATACCAAATGTGACTTATAGTCCGTGGTTCGCTAGAACTTACCCAGCTAACCTATCTGATTTTGCTGAGAGGTTAATAATGGCGCTGAGGGAAAATACGGCTTTGCTGCTGAGGGAGATGCGGCTGGAAAGGGGGCTGAGCCAAGAGAGGTTGGCCAAGGCTTCGGGAATCGACCGCACATTCATTTCCGGCGTAGAGCGCAACAGGCGCAATATTACCCTGGATACCCTAGACCGCCTTCTTGCCGCTCTCGGGGTCGACAGCCACCAGTTCCTTTGCCTTTTGGCCGACAAGGAAAATGCTAAAGGGAGTCGATGAATGCCTTGGCTTCGCTGATGCCGTCCTCGACCGTGAACACGAGGCCACTATCGAGCTCGTCGCTGCCGTCGGATACCGTGTATTCATAGCCGCCGCGGTACCGGTCGGCGTTGTTCTCTATGTATATTGTGTATCCCTTGTATGACTCTTCATGGGTAATTTCTGGGTAAGTGTCTTCGGTCATCAGCTTCTCCTCTTTATTTCTATTATCAGGGAGATAGGCTGGCCATGTCCACGGACTATAAGTCACATAGTAATCGGTCTTCATGTTACTTGGTGCTTATGGCTTCGGCGGCATAGAAGAACGCCTTAGCAACACTTGCCATACTTTTTCAATCGCGTAGTAATGATCACGTAAAGTTGCTGGGCTTAGATGTGAATTCCTGTTCCAGTAGCGGTGCACGTGTGCCCTTCCAAGCTGTCTGATGTCCGAGATGTTTTCGTGCTTTGCAATATTAAGCATGATGGCAATCATCCTATTTCTGACCCGTTTGCGAGCAGGATGATTGCCGGTTTTCATTATCCCGCCGCTTAATTGGCGGATTTGGTACTCGATTCGATGCAATTGATTACCCTATGTACGAGTTGGTGACGGAAATTCGCTTGTGGCCCAATTCTTTACTAACCACTCTCCTTGCTGCTTTATCTATTAACTTGGCTTCTTTAATTGAGACATTCAGCTTTTCTGCTAGGTACTGATGGTGCTCTTTCCCATGTGAAACTTGAGCCAATACAGGACATTGAACTCCAGTCACATTGGTTAAGTTTTGGATGGTCTCTGAGTAGAGTCTCTGAGCAAAGAACCTTCTTTCGCTGTGGGCCAGATAGCCAGTTATTGAGAGGAACTGCCGATAGCAATGAGCAGAGTACTCAGCGTAAGTTTTATCGTGAGGTATTAAAGAGTAATGAGTACCTTGAAACGGCAAAGCTTCTTCAAGCGCCCTGATTTGCTCAGGGTTACGGATGGTAACTGTTCGTGGTGTTTGATTTTTTTCGCAATCTATACGGATATAGCCATATTGTAATGCTGATGACAGGGCCTTTTGCACGTTGAGCTTACAACTTCCTTCGAACCTTGCTCCAAAATGCCGCATTAACCCCATCTGAGCTGCAAGTCTTGGCTCGACCATAGAGCGTGCATTCTCATGATGCTTATCAGTGATTGTCTTGCTCTCCCTTAAAATATCATCCCTTTCTGGGTAGCCTGCTTGGCTTGCTGTAAATCGTACATTTTGATCTCCACGAGCTTGAGCCAACACTGTGTTTACTGCAGATAGGTAGTTAGCTGCTGATGTATATGATTTGAGCCTGTCAGAAGCATATTCAACTCGGTGGCGCAAGTGATCTGCATATTCCATGAGATGAGACTTAGTTATTTTTCGCAGATCACCGATACCATGCTTAGCCTTTACCCAATGAGCAAATTGCTTAAAGCGTGATATTTGATTGTGGGTAGTTGATATGCCCGTAACCTTATTCCCTTGCTTCTCTTGTAAGGCCTTTTGGGCTGCTGAGATCATATCCCTACTGCCTAAACCAAAATTACGGGCATTTGGGTTTTGTCGCTCCCAACGGCATCTTGTTATCTTCATGAACACCTCTTTGAATAGTTAAGTGTGATTGACTATTTGTGTGGAGTATCATGAGGATGGAGAATGTTCCTTTAACTACAAAGGAGGTAGTGGCGGGGAATTTTGTATCTATATCTTTAGTTGAGGGTGTGGGTGAAAATTTACTTGTATTTGTTTTTTAAGCTTTTAAAGAGAGTGCAGGTATGATCTATAATAACCATACCTGATATTGAACTAACTTGTGTGTTTATGATTTTTTAATTAAATATGTAAGGTGTCTCTTTTTTTAATTAAACCCTTAACAATATTTCGTAATTTATCTTTACATTTTACCCCTAGTATTCTAGCTTTTAATATGGCTTCAACTTCATGTTTTAACCAACCTGAAGATTGCTCCCCAAGGGTAATTGAAGGTGGAAACACACCTTCACCAATATGCCGGTAAATAGTTTTATCTTTAAGTGTGGTTATTTCCTCAATATCGCTCATCCTGATAAAGGCTATGGCGATTTTACTACTTTCTTCAGACATTATTAGCTTCCATTTCTAAACGATATCTTTTAACGATTGCTGCTTGGCACTTTCGATCTTATCACTCCACCAATTCATCATATCTCGACGTAGCTCAATATATTTAGCATGATTGTATGAACGTGAAACTTCATTTCCAACACGATGAGATAGAGCCTTATCTATCCATTGTTCAGGGTAGCCGGCATCATGCAAAGCAGTGCTAGCTGTGTCTCTCAAACCATGTGCAACTAGCTTTCCTTCATATCCCATCTCTTTTATTGCCTTGTTACCTGATTGATAATTAATATGCCCTGCCGCTGCTCTGAGTGAGTTAAACAAAAACTCCGAATTCCCTGTTATAGCTCTAAGTTTTTGCAAAATATTAATAACAACATCTGATAACGGAATCACATGTGTGTACTTTTCATCGATTTGTTTTTGTGTAAGAAACTCCTTATTCCCCTTCATTTGATTACCAGGTATAGTTAAAATTCTTTTCTCCCAGTTAACTGCGCTCCACCTTGAACTTGCAAGATCTTGAGAACGAGTCATCAAGTGAAGTTTCAATTCTATAAAGTACTTAGTTACATCATCTGAAGAGGCATCATTAAGTAAACTAAAGAACTCAGGAAGCTCACTTTCATCAATGTAAGGGTGGTTTTGGGGTATAGGCTTCCTAAACTGTTTATGGAGGTAAGCTAATGGGTTTCTTTCTAAGGCATCATGGTTCATCGCAAAGAACATTACATTATTCATATCTCGGCAAAGTCGCTTTACCAATTCGAGTTTGTTTTTCTTTTCTAAAGGTTTTAGCACTAGCTTTACTGCTTTTGCTGTAATTTTTTTTACTGGAGTCTTACCAAGCTTAGGCAGAAGGTGATTCTCTAGCCTTCTTATTGTATCGTGATGATGCCCTTCAGAGCCTTTGTGTGGCTTTTCTTCAAGCCACAGGTATGCCATTTTATCGAAAGTATTTTCATACTCATCAAGATACTTTTGACGTGTATCCTCGATATGATCTTTGGGATCTACTCCTTCTGCGACTAATGAACGGTAGGCTCTTTGCCACTCTCTTGCTGTAGATAATGATAATGCTGGGTATACGCCTAGGCGCATATCGATACGTTTTTTTGTTATAGGGTGAAGGTAGTTGAAGTACCATGTTTTACAACCAAGCGGGCTAACACGCAGATATAGCCCACCGCCATCAAATAATTTTTGTACCTTACCTGTAGCTTTGAGCTTTTTGACCGTTAGGTCTGTAAGTGGTAGTACTCGCTTTGGCATTTTGGATATCCATATTTGTTTAGATAACCACATTTTTTTCTTTCCCGATGAAAAAAAACACTCGGCGCTACTGAAATTATTTTTTTATTAGCTGATTGCTTGAATTTTGAACGGCTAGTTATTGGAGAAAGCCTTTGCTCTTTGTATGTAATCGCTCCACCACTGCATCATCTCTGCTCGTCTTGGTATGAGATCAGCTCGGTTATAGGCCGCTCTCACTTCGTTCTCTCCCTTATGTGCAAGCGCTTTCTCTATAAGGTCAGGATCAAACCCTTGTTCGTTCAGTACTGTGCTTGCTATTGCCCTGAGGCCATGGGAAACCAGTTCTCCTTTAAACCCCATATTTTTAATTGCTGCATTAGCCGTTTGACTGTTGATGTGCATGCTTTTGGCTCTGCGGGAGAAAAATACAAAAGGGGTATGCCCTGTAATAGGGCGAAGAAGGTTTAAGGTTTGTATTACTTGGGAGGAGAGGGGGATACTATGTGTTAACCGATGTTCGATTTCATCATCAGTGTAACGGCCTTTAGGCCCTTTCATTCTCGCTCCAGGTATACGCCAGATGCGGTGGACAAAATCAATTTCCTCCCACTTAGCACCAGCGATTTCGTTTGGACGAAGCATAGTGTGCAGTTGAAGCTCTATCAGACACCTTGTCAGCATACTTACTGGTGATATTGATAGAACATGAAGGAACTCGGGTAGGCGCTTTTGATCAATAGCTGGTTGGTGCTTTTTCTTTGGTTTGCGGAATGTATTACTAATGCCAGCAAGAGGGTTATTATCCAGCAAGCCACAATTGATAGCATAGGTCATGATTTCATTGATACGCTGGCATAAGCGTTTGAGCATGTCGAGCTTGTTTGCAGCTTCCAATGGTTTAAGTGTCGAGATCACCATTGGAGCATTTAACTGGGTGATAGGTTGATTTCCGATTCGGGGAAAGAGGTGGTTCTCAAGTGAGCGGCGAATGTCTATGAGATGATCTGCTGTAACGCTGCTACCTTTAACATTGAGCCAGTTGCGTGCGATTTTCTTGAACGTATTCTCATAGATTTTCTGTTTAGCTAACTGTTCGGCTTGTTGTTGTTCTCTTGGGTCAATGCCTTCAGCCAGCACGCTTTTGTGCTCTTTCCGAAGTTTTCTAGCATTGGCGAGAGTGAGGTCTGGGTACCTTCCAAGGAGCCAGTCTATGCGAACATTAGTGATTGGATGGTGGTAGTTTAAATACCAGGTTGTTACGCCTTTTGGGGTCACTCTTAAGTAAAGCCCCTCTCCATCGGTGAGTTTCTGGACTTTGCCTGTAGGCTTTATGTTCTTGAGTTGTGTATCGGTCAGTGGGATAGCTACTTTGGGCATGTTGTGGTACCTCTGGGCATCATTTGACGGATACCACTTAAAATACCACATACTTCGTGCGACGTGATGGGAGCGTATGGGAGCTCTTGAGACAAGAAAGCCCGCTAAACTATTGGTTTAGCGGGCTTTCTGGGACACCGTAAGGTGTCTTCGTATACGAATTTGGTGGAGCTGGCGGGAGTTGAACCCGCGTCCAAAACCAGTCTAACCAGAGGCGCTACATGCTTAGTCAATCTTTATTCTCGTACCAACACTGCGAATTGACACGCTATGCTAATACATACCAGAATTCTATTTCGCGGTTCACCTCTCTAGTCAAAGGTTCCCTCGCTATCTTGTTTGGGTTTGAACCCCTGTAATTCCCCGTCTTACAAGCGGAAGCTAGGGCAGGAGTGCTCTCAGCAGGGTATTAAGCTGCTAGTGCGTAGTTTTCGTCGTTTGCGACTATTTTTTTGCGGCTTTTTAACGAGGCCAACCGCACCTCGGCATGCTCCCAAAGCCTTCGTGATCCTGTCGAATCCTAAATCAGCCCCAGAGTTCGATCGATGTTAACAGAAAATCGGTTAGCGTCAACACAAAAGCCCGCCTGCAGGGTGCTTATGGAGAAAAATCCACCACTTAGCAAGCAAGGCCATTGAATTTAGCGCAGGCTGCTCTTCATGATACGCGCTTTATCGCGTTGCCAATCCTTCTGTTTGGAGTCGGCGCGCTTATCGTGAAGCTTCTTACCTTTCGCTGTACCTACTTTCAGTTTAACCCATGAGCCCTTCCAGTACATAGAAAGTGCCACGATGGTTTCACCGTCGCGGTTTACCGCGCCCATTAGGCGGTCGATTTCACGGCGGTTAAGCAGCAGTTTGCGGGTGCGGGTCGGATCGGCGACGACGTGGGTAGACGCTGCGTTTAGCGGTGTAATTTGTACCCCTGAAATGAAGGCTTCGCCATTGCGCAGGAATACGTAGCTTTCCGAGATGTTCACTTTGCCAGAACGGATAGCTTTCACTTCCCAGCCCTGGAGCTCCATGCCGGCTTCGTATTCGTCGCTGATCGCGAACTCAAAACGGGCGCTTTTGTTCTTAGCAATCGTATTGCTACTTTGCTTTGGTTTTTTCTTGGCCATAAATACTCTTATTTGTTGCTGTCCCGAGTGCCAAATTTGTACTCGGTCGATATGTGCCTATTGGTAAAACAATGGTTTGCTTTACCATTCACACGCTTATTTTGGCTGTTAGCCGACTAATGGTATCATTGGGCAACCACTTCTCATAGGGTTTGCTGGCGGCGTCTGCAAATGCTGTGAGTTGGGGAGATAGATGGGTAAAGGAGAAACTATGCCTCAGATTAGCCGCTCTGCATTGGTGCCGTTCAGTGCGAAGCAAATGTTTGAACTTGTGAATGATGTAGAGTCGTACCCAGCCTTTTTACCGGGCTGCTCTGGTACGAGAATTTTGGAAAGCTCTGAGCAGCATATGATGGCATCGGTTGATGTGTCCAAAGCAGGGATCAAAAAAACGTTTGTAACGCGTAATGCATTAACAGATGCGAAGAAGATTGACATGCAGTTGGTTGATGGCCCGTTCCAGCGCTTGGTTGGCGGTTGGCACTTCACCGAATTGGATGCCGAGGCATGTAAGGTTGAGCTCAAGCTCGACTTTGAATTTACCAATGCACTGGTCGAAGCTGCGTTTGGTAAGGTGTTCCGCGAATTGACCAACAACATGGTGAGTGCCTTTACTCAGCGCGCAAGGGAAATCTATGACTTCTGATGAAACCCTGATCCATGTTGAGGTGGTGTATGCGCTGCCGGATGTCCAGCGTGTTATCAGGCTGGGGATCACCTCTGATACCCAAGTGAAAGAGATCATCGAGCAATCGGGTGTCCTTGAGATGTACCCGGAAATCGACCTGAAGAAAAACAAAGTGGGTGTTTACAGCCGAAACGTAAAACTTGATGCGACCGTGCATGATGGCGACCGTATCGAGATTTATCGCCCATTGCTGGCCGATCCGAAAGAGATTCGCCGTAAGCGGGCAGAGCAAGCCAAGCAAGAAGCGCTGGCGGCTAAAAAAGCGGAATAACAGACACAAAAAAGCTCGCCAAGGCGAGCTTTTTTAATGGTATCAGTTTAGCTGTTCCATAAAGGCAGGGCCTGCCGGATAGTCGCCTTCTAGGCTGATTAACTGGTTTTGCCCGTTGAATTTCAGGATCAGGTTTTTCTGTTGCGGCTCTTCATGGCCTGGTTTGTGGTAGTAGACGTAGTACCAGGTATCTGGGTATTCCGGCTCAACCAGCATTGGCGAACCTAGCACAAACTGCACCTGCTCTTTACTCATCTGATATCGAAGGTTGTCGATATCTTTTTGTTCCAAGTAGTTCCCTTGGTTGATATCAATTCGATATACCAGTCGTTCAACTACTGAACAGCCACCTAACAGGCTAGCTGCCAATGTAATAGCAGCAAGGTTTTTCCAACTCATAGCATCCCGGCAAATTTGCTTTGTTCTGCAGCGATAATAAACAACCACTCGGCAGAAGTAAAAAAGCAGTTAAGAAAAAAACTCTAAATGAGACTACGGCACAACGAAATAGTTGCACCGTAGATCAAGTTTAATCGAATTATGCCGCAAACAGCAGTTCTTTGGCGTTGGCGAGGGTGCGATCGGTGATCTCGCTACCGCCAAGCAGGCGAGCCAGCTCGTTGACGCGGGCGTCTTCGGTAAGCGGGTACATGTTGGTTTCGGTTTGTCCTTTGGTGGACTTCTTGGCAACAAACATTTGCTGGTGGCCACAACCCGCCACCTGCGGCAAGTGGGTAACACACATGACCTGGGTTGATTCGCCAAGGGTACGCAGCATTTTGCCGACGATAGCCGCTGTCGGGCCACTGATACCAACATCAACTTCATCGAAGATCAGGCTTGGGGTTTCGACCTTCTGTGCCGTGATCACCTGAATCGCCAATGAAATACGTGAGAGCTCACCGCCCGATGCAACCTTGCCAAGAGGCTGGAGCGGTTGACCCGGGTTGGTTGAGACCAAGAAGGTAATACTGTCGAAGCCTAGCGGGCTAAGCATTCCCTCAGGATCGCTCTGGACATCAATTTTGAAGATCCCGTTTTCCATGCTGAGCTGGTGCATGCTGTCGGAGATCTTTTTGTCGAGCTCTTTGGCGTAGCGCCGGCGACTCTTGCTTAGCTTCTCGGCACAGGCAAGGAACTTCTGGCGTAAGCACTCGACATTTTCTGCCATTTCTTCCAAACGTTCATCGCTGCAATCAAGCTGCTCAAGCTCTTTCAACAGCTCTTGGTGCTTGCCGTAAAGCTCTTCGGGCATCACATAGTGCTTGCGTGAGAGTGACATGATCTTGGCTAGGCGCTCTTCTAAGTACACCAAACGCTGAGGATCCATATCCAGATTATCAAGATAACCGCGCAGTTCTTGGCTGGCTTCTTGTACCTGGATAATGGCTTCTTCCAGCATTTGCGGAATCGTACTAAGGCTGGCGTCGATTTCACCCAGGTTGCACACTTGCTGGCTGGCCATTTGCAGCATACGAAGGGCATTGCAGTCCTCGTCGTCATACAGCATAGAGAGGGCGGTTTGGCTTGAAACCGCCAGCTCACCGCAATTTGACAGGCGCTTGTGCTCTTCTTCAATGTCGGCAAATTCATCTTGACCCAGTGCGAGTTCGTCCAGTTCTTTGACTTGGTACTGGATCAGCTGCTTCTGGGCTTCGTTCTCTTCGCGGCTTTGGCTTAAGCGTTTGAGTTCATTGTTGGCTTGGCGCCAGCGCTGGTAGCTATTTCGCGTCTTGTCCATTAGTAGGTGGTGGCCTGCGTAATGATCAAGCATTTGCTGTTGGTGATCAGCACGCATCAGCTGCTGGTGGGCGTGTTGGCCATGGATGTTGATCAGCAGTTGTCCCAATGATTTTTGCTGCGATGCCGGTACCGGGCTGCCGTTAATGAAACCACGGGAGCGGCCTTCCTTGGTGATCACGCGGCGCAAAATACACTCGTCGCCGTCAATGAGTTCGTTGTCTTCCAACCAGCGGCGGGCGGCCTGATTGTTCTGTAATGAAAACGCCGCAGAAATCTCTGCTTTGTCTTCATTCGGACGGACCATGCTGGCTTCGGCGCGATCGCCAAGGCAGAGGCCGAGGGCATCTATAGCAATGGACTTACCGGCACCGGTTTCACCCGTAATGGTGGTCATTCCCGGTTTCAGTTCAAATTCAAGGTTTTTGACAATAGCAAAGTTTGAGATCGTCATATGAGCCAGCATGTGTTCACCTGTTTAAATCAACACCTGTTTTTTCATACAGTATATACTGTATTTATACACAGTAAAGAGTCGTAAATAAAAAATTCTATAAAAGGGCTAACTTTATAAGTGAATGAAATATGGTAATAAAAAAGCCAGCGCGATGGCTGGCTTTCAAAATGATGCGACTACGTGGCCTTAGAATAATTTGCTCGACCATCCGAGTTTGCTGCGCAGCACGCTATAGTAGCTGTAGTTTTTCGGGTGGATCAGCTTGAGCCTTTCTGGGCTTTGGTAGATGTGGATTTCATCACCCGGGCTGACTGGCAGCGATACTTGCCCGTCGCAACTTACTTCCAGCGTGCTGCCGTTGGTTGGTGAGACAAGTAGCTTGATCCGGCTGTTGCCATCGACCACCAAAGGGCGGCAAGACAGGGTATGCGGGAACATCGGCACCAGCGTGATCGCATTGAGCTCCGATGACAAAATTGGACCGCCGCCAGATAACGAATACGCGGTTGAGCCAGTAGGGGTGGCAATGATTAAGCCGTCTGAACGTTGGGAGAAGGCAAAGGTATCGTCGATATACACTTCGAACTCAATCATATGGGCGATTTTGTCGGGGTGCAGTACAGCTTCGTTGAAGGCCGCGTTACGGCTTTTAATCAACCCGTGGCGGTGGACTTCGGCTTCGAGTAGGAAGCGGTTTTCAACCACGAACTCGCCTTGGAGTACTTCTTCGAGTTCCTTGTCGAAGGCTTCCGGGTCGAGGTCGGTCAGGAAACCCAAGCTGCCCCGGTTAACCCCGATAACGGCGATATCGAATCGCGACAATACACGGGCTGCGCCAAGCATGTTGCCATCACCACCGACAACAATGGCTAGGTTGGCTTTATCGCCAATGGTCAGTAAGTCACAGAATGCAGAATGCGGCACATCGAGATCATTCGCCAGCCGATGGTCAACCAGTACCTCGTACCCTCTCTCGATTAGCCAATTGTATAAGCTGGTATGAGTTTGGAGTGCGTCAGGGTTGCGGGGCTTGCCAATAATTGCAATGGTCTGAAAAACGCGCGTCATGTCCTTGATCCGACAAATGATGAGAAGGCCAGTATAGCGCTAGGATTAGACACTTGTCGCGCTTTGTGAGTGATCTTGGCTTGAATCATTGAAGTTCATCCCCATAATATGCCCATAAGTAAATTTTAGGGCAGGCAGATTCTTGCCCTCCATTGAATATCATCATCTTGGCGGAGAAGCGTAAGCATGAGCAACGAAGAGAAAAAAGTACAGGACGAACAGCTACAGCAAGAGCAAAATGTTGAAGCGGTTGAAACTGAATCTGCTGAGGAAGAAGTTGTTGAAATGACTTTGGAAGAGCAGCAAGCGGCTCGCATTGCAGAATTAGAAGCAGCGCTACTGACTAGCGAAGCAAAAGTAAAAGATCAGCAAGACAGCGTGCTTCGTGCTCGTGCCGAAGTAGACAACATGCGTCGTCGTACCGAGCAGGAAATCGACAAGGCACGTAAGTTTGCCCTAAACAAGTTTGCTGAAGAGCTACTGCCGGTTATCGATAACATGGAACGTGCTATCGAAATGGCTGACAAGAACGACGAAGCTATTAAGCCAATGGTTGAAGGTGTTGATCTAACACTGAAGACCATGATGGGCACGGTTGAGAAGTTCGGCCTGAAGCAGCTTAACCCACTGGGTGAAGCCTTCAACCCTGAATTCCACCAGGCGATGTCTATCCAGGAAAGTGCTGAGCACGAACCAAACACCGTGATGCTGGTGATGCAAAAAGGCTACGAGCTTAACGGCCGTGTTGTTCGCCCTGCGATGGTTATGGTGTCAAAAGCTGCTGCGGGTAACGTGGATACCCAAGCATAAGCGGGTTGCTGCATTGACGGAGCCCGCTGACTTGGCGGGCTTTTTTAATTTTTTTTGATTTTTTTTCAATGTTGCCCTTGAAAACAATTTGGCTGCCCTTATCTAGTAGTCATACAACATTGTAAATTAATTTCTGCGGTTGATTCCGCATTGTCAGCCGGCAACGGCGGGCTGGCAAATAAGCTTAATGAATTTCGGAGAAAGCCTGATGGGTAAAATCATTGGTATTGACTTGGGTACAACTAACTCTTGCGTAGCAGTACTTGATGGTGAACAACCACGTGTAATTGAAAATGCTGAAGGTGAGCGTACTACAGCATCTGTTATCGCTTACACCCAAGATGGTGAAACACTAGTTGGTCAACCAGCTAAGCGTCAGGCGGTAACAAACCCTGAAAACACACTATTCGCTATCAAGCGTCTAATCGGTCGTCGTTTTGAAGACGAAGAAGTACAGCGCGATATCGAAATCATGCCTTTCAAAATTGTTAAGGCAGACAACGGCGATGCATGGGTAGAAGCGAAAGGCCAGAAAATGGCTGCTCCTCAGGTATCTGCTGAAGTGCTTAAGAAGATGAAGAAAACAGCTGAAGACTTCCTAGGCGAAGAAGTAACTGGCGCAGTTGTTACTGTTCCTGCTTACTTCAACGATGCACAGCGTCAGGCAACAAAAGATGCTGGCCGTATCGCGGGTCTAGAAGTTAAGCGTATCATCAACGAACCAACTGCTGCTGCTCTGGCTTACGGCCTAGACAAGCAAGGCGGTGACCGCACTATCGCTGTTTACGACCTTGGTGGTGGTACTTTCGATATCTCTATCATCGAAATCGATGAAGTTGAAGGCGAGAAAACATTTGAAGTTCTAGCAACTAACGGTGACACGCACCTTGGTGGTGAAGACTTCGATAACCGCATGATCAACTACCTAGTTGAAGAGTTCAAGAAAGAGCAGGGTATCGATCTTAAGAACGATCCTCTAGCGATGCAGCGTGTTAAAGAAGCAGCTGAAAAAGCGAAAATCGAACTATCTTCTGCACAGCAGACTGACGTAAACCTACCTTACGTAACTGCTGATGCGACTGGTCCTAAGCACATGAACATCAAAGTGACTCGTGCGAAGCTAGAATCTCTAGTTGAAGACCTAGTTCAGCGTTCTCTTGAGCCACTAAAAGTTGCACTGGCTGACGCAGACCTATCTGTAGGCGACATCACTGACGTTATCCTTGTTGGTGGCCAGACGCGTATGCCAATGGTTCAGGCTAAAGTAACTGAATTCTTTGGCAAAGAGCCACGTAAAGACGTGAACCCAGACGAAGCTGTAGCTGTAGGTGCGGCTGTTCAGGGCGGTGTACTTGCGGGCGACGTGAAAGACGTTCTTCTACTAGACGTTACTCCACTATCTCTTGGTATCGAAACCATGGGTGGCGTAATGACTAAGCTAATCGAGAAAAACACCACTATCCCTACTAAGGCGAACCAGGTGTTCTCAACAGCTGAAGACAACCAGAATGCGGTAACTATCCACGTTCTACAGGGTGAGCGTAAGCAAGCGGGCTACAACAAGTCTCTTGGTCAGTTCAACCTAGAAGGTATCCAGGCTGCACCTCGCGGTATGCCTCAAATCGAAGTAACTTTCGACCTTGATGCTGACGGTATCCTTCACGTATCTGCGAAAGATAAGAGCACAGGTAAAGAGCAGAAGATCACTATCCAAGCTTCTGGCGGCCTGAGCGACGAAGATATCGAGAAAATGGTACAAGAAGCAGAAGCTAACAAAGAAGCGGACAAGAAGTTCGAAGAGCTAGTAACTGCACGTAACCAAGCTGACCAGCTAGTTCACGGTACTCGCAAGCAAATCGAAGAAGCTGGCGAAGCTCTTCCAGCTGACGAGAAAGAGAAAATCGAAACAGCGGTTTCTGAGCTAGAAGAAGCACGTAAAGGCGAAGACAAAGAAGCTATCGACGCTAAAGTTCAAGCCCTAATTGCAGCATCTCAGAAGCTAATGGAAATCGCTCAGCAGCAAGCTCAAGCACAGCAGGCGCAAGCTGGCGGTGAAGGCGAGCAGCAAGCACAGCAAGACGATAACGTTGTTGACGCTGAGTTCGAAGAAGTTAAAGACGAAAAAAAATAAGATAGTTAACACTTAATCTTATTTGAGCGCGGGCGTTGGAGGAATACTCTTGCGCCCGTAGCCGTATTCAGGCAGGTGACAAACAACTATGTCAAAACGTGATTTTTATGAAGTTCTGGGTGTCGGCCGCGATGCATCAGAGCGAGATATTAAAAAGGCCTATAAACGCCTTGCAATGAAATTCCACCCTGACCGTAACCAGGGTGACGAGCAAGCGGCTGAAAAGTTCAAAGAAGTTAAAACCGCGTATGAAATCCTAACCGACCCTCAGAAGAAGGCAGCATATGATCAATACGGTCATGCAGCATTCGAACAAGGCGGCATGGGCGGTGGAGGCGGCTTTGGCGGCGGTGCTGACTTTGGCGATATCTTCGGTGACGTATTCGGTGATATCTTTGGTGGCGGCGGTGGCCGTCGTGGTGGCCAGCAACGTGCTCAGCGTGGCGCCGATCTTCGCTACAACATGGAACTGACTTTGGAAGAAGCTGTTCGAGGTTGTAGTAAAGAAATCCGTGTCCCAACCCTTGTCGGTTGTGATACTTGTGACGGCTCTGGTGCTAAGAAAGGCACCTCGGCAACGACTTGTGGTACTTGTCACGGCCAAGGCCAGGTGCAGATGCGCCAAGGCTTCTTTGCGGTACAGCAAACATGTCCACACTGTCATGGTCGCGGTAAGATCATCAAAGAGCCATGTGGCACTTGTCACGGCCAAGGCCGTAAAGAAGAAACCAAGACGCTGTCTGTTAAGATCCCTGCTGGTGTTGATACTGGTGATCGCATTCGCCTATCTGGCGAAGGTGAAGCGGGAGAGTTCGGCGCGCCAGCTGGCGACCTTTACGTACAAGTTCACGTAACAGAGCACAGCATTTTCGAACGTGACGGCAACAACCTGTACTGTGAAGTACCAGTGAGCTTCACCATGGCGGCATTGGGTGGTGAAGTTGAAGTGCCAACCCTTGATGGTCGCGTGAACCTGAAAGTGCCTTCAGAAACCCAAACTGGCCGCATGTTCCGCATGCGCGGTAAGGGCGTGAAGTCGGTTCGTGGCGGCGCTGTGGGTGATCTGATCTGTAAGCTAGTTGTAGAAACGCCGGTAAGCCTAAGTGCTCGCCAGAAAGAGTTGCTACAAGAGCTAGAAGAAAGCCTAGGCGGTAAAGGTGCAAGCAAGCACAAGCCTAAGTCTGAAGGTTTCTTCAACGGTGTGAAGAAATTCTTCGATGATCTAACAGGCTAATCCTATTGCCTGAACGACTAGCTAAAAGCCGACGTTTGTCGGCTTTTTTGTGCCTGCTTGTTAGGTATGTATGTTGGTTGGTTGGTTGGTTGGTATAAGTCCGCTACCAGCACTCGGTTGGGCTGCCGATGCCTCGAGCAGATAAGGCGAGATCCCCGCAACTGTCTTGGTCTTGACCTAGGGTACTGAGTGCCGTCGCCTCAATACTATAGGGTGTCGTTGCGGTATTAATCGATAGGGTATAGCGGTCAGTATCAACTTCGCAAAATGAGCAAGTGCCTGCGCTTACGATACTGGTGTCGTACGCGTTGTTGGCACTATACCCTTCTTCCATCGTCAGCTGTATGTTGAGCATATCCCCCATCGCCTGGGCCCGGTGGCTTTTGACTATATGTGCTTGATAGCTTGGATACGCGATCGCTGTGAGTACGCCAATGATGGCGACAGCAATCATTAACTCGATCAGTGTCACGCCTTTTTGTCTTTTTATCATTCCGCTTCTCTAAAAAATCCGTTTTGCCTCGATAAGTTTTTCTATTAAATCAATCACATTTTGTGTGGGTGATAACATATGAATCAAGTTGATATCGTTGGCAGCAGAGCTTTGCCGAAGGAATTGGGGAATGGTTCTCGAAAATCAGCAACAGTTACATTGCCGCACAATTAATTACATGACGCTCCGGGGCTTTACCTTGTTGGAGCTGCTTATTGCAGTTGCTGTGGCCGTCGTGTTAGTGGGGGCGGCGGCGCCATCTTTTTCGTCGATCATAGAGGCTGGGAAGCTAAAGCGATTGGCAACCGAAATAGAGTGGTTAATGGTACAGGCTAAGTCGGAAGCGGTTATGCGCGGAGCAACTGTCACGTTAACCAGCAACAATATTCCGCCAAGCGGTGGAACGCCGTCCCAAACTTGGTCAATTAAAGCACTAGCCGCAGACAATACTTTGCTGGCACAAGTCTCTGCGGATGCATTCAACCAGGTAGATATCTTTCGCACCTTTACTTCTGAAACGGTAGATTTTGATCCGTTGACGGGGCGGCCGAATGCAAATGGCAGTTATGAGTTCCTGGTCGATGGTCGGGATACGGTAAAAGTAACAACCAATATTATGACGGGGCGTGTCTATATATGCAGTGAGGGGGGCGCTTATGGCTATGCCTCATGCTAAAGGGCAGTCTGGGTTTAGTTTGATCGAGTTGGTTGTGGCGTCAGCCATAGGTTTGGTGGCTTTGTCCGTAGTTGGCAGTGTGTATGTTAAGGGTCAGCAGTTTGCCTCTTCCCGAAGCCAGCAATTGATGTTGGTTCAGGACATGAATGACACGTTGCGAATGCTTAAGCATGATATCCAACGTGCAGGGTATCAAGTGGGGGCAAATAGTAGTTTTGTCATTAGTGGGGCGACCAAAACGATTCATTTGAGTCAGCTTTCGGGCGGTGTTGCGACCTGTCTTAGTTATGGCTATGCCGATGGTACCGAGCAACATTATCGCTCTTATTATCTATCTGGCGATATGCTGAGGGTTTTCTCTACCAAGTCGTCGGTGATGGATACGTCTGGTGCGTGTACTCACGGCCATGCCGCACTGGATGACCGCCAACTGAAGGTAACGCATTTTTCAGTAGAAGAAAGCCAGCTATCCGGCCCTTCAGTAGCAAGCCAATTTCTCACTATCAATTTAGCTGTGGCAACCCGTGACGATACCTTGTCTGCGGCAAGGTCAACCCAAGTCAAAATAAGGAATTGGAATTGATGAATAAGCAGGGAGGGTTCGCAACTTTGCTGGTAACAGCCATGTTATTGACTGCTGCGTTGCTCTTTTCATTAGCCTCATACAAGAGTGTTTTTTATCAGATCAAACGGGCCCAAAATGAAGTTATGGCTAGAAAGGCGCACTGGCTTGCGGAAGGGGCGGTTGAATGCGCATTTACGGAAGTGAAACAGTCTGGACTCCTGCCTAGCGATCCGGCTTACCTGAATGTTTGTGAAGATGCGATTGCTGATACAAGCATTGGGTTCAGTTTTCCTACTGCCGATATATTCAATATAGAAGCAAGCTCATCGCCTGACTCTATTGCCCAAGCAAGGGTGACTAAGTCTGCTGAAATGGCATCGAGAGCAAAGAGCGGTGCAATTCAATCAGGCTCCAACATGTACTCGCATTCTTCTCTGAACTTTTATTATCCTGACCCCGGCACTTGGACGAGTGAAGGTTGGCAGTGTATCGCTTTAAGGTACCGAAATGAGTACCTACCTAATGCAGCAGTGATTAACAGCGGATTGCCTGATTCTCCCAAGGGGAAAAACTGCCTGCCAACATATAGAACAAACGGAATGGGTATTGATGCCTTGCTCAATGATTTTGTTCATGACCCTAATTTAAGCCCTTTTGAAAACTTCTTTGGTGTATCTGATGAAAATCACAATGAAGTTAAAATGAATCAATTTGAGGCGGTCATTACTGAAGTTTCATCTCCTTCGGGAGCATTTGAATACTCAGGGATCAAAAACTGCAGTAAGGCAGTGAAGGATGCATTTGTAGAAGGGCATGAGAGCATCTGGGTCGAAGGAAACTGTGAAATTTCTGGCGATGACTACATTGAGATTGTCAATGTTTCAAATAATACCGATGGAATTATGCTCCTCATTCATGATGGTATGTTTTCCATATTCCCGAAAGCCGTGCCCGATGATTTGAAGTTTCAAGGTATGATTTTCCACTACAACTACGAATACGCTTTTAATTTTGATGATTGGAAAACCAGCCAAGCCTATGGACACCTTACACATATCCCGTCCGTATTTGGGGAGAGTGTACATCTAGCCAGTTTTTATCTTCACGGTGCGCTGAATTTGGATGGTGGCTTGATACTCGATGCGAAGCATTACGACAGTACGGGGAAAGTTTATATTTCTCAAAATGCGTTACTTAATGACTCTTTTGGCATGACCTATAACGATAGCTATTTTGCCAAGTTCAGCACTAGCAGTAACGATGTTCGGTGGATCAAAGGCTCTTGGCATGATTTCTAGGTATCAGCATGGCTTTGGCTTGATCGAGGTACTGGTATCCTTGCTTATATTGGCGGTCGGGGTGACGGGTATTATTAAGACGCAAGCTTATTTGGAGGTAAAGTCATCCAATGCCCTTAATTCTATTGAAGCGCTATATTTAGCCGAAGAAAAAATAGAGTACTTCCGCACTCGAGGGCCAGCCTCGGTGGTGGGAACCATTTTATTTACTGAGATCACTAATTCTTCTGAGCCTGTTTATTGGGGAAATATCTCTGCGACAAGGGATGTCACTATGGTTGATGATCACCCGGTGGTGGGGGCTAAATCCGTGACGGTCACCGTGAGTTGGGTGGATCGTTGGCAGCAACAGCAGGGTGTATCGCTTGAAACTGTGATATCCCAATATAGTGAGTTTGATTAATACTGATGTTTTAGTGCTTAATTCCATCAAAATAACCGATTGTGGTCAAAAAGGCTGCAGTCGGTTTTTTTTATGAAAAAAAGAGTTGTCTCCTTCAGAACTCTCCCTATAATGCCACCTCACCGACACGGAGCACGGCAACTTAGCCAGCAGCGTATCGGATTGTTCTTTAACAATTTGACCATGCAATCTGTGTGGGCACTCGTGAAATGATAGTCAAAAGATTTATCAATGAAACTGAGTGACCAATGATACTTTAAGTATCCACAGTCAATTCATTCATTACTTCGGTAATGGATTAACAGTATTCATTGAGCCGGTCGAGAGACCAACAAAACTTTAATTGAAGAGTTTGATCATGGCTCAGATTGAACGCTGGCGGCAGGCCTAAC
>NZ_PYMA01000007.1 GCF_003026495.1 Photobacterium sanctipauli | reverse complement strand
TAAGTATCCTAAAGGGTTGTTGGAGACTACGACGTAGATAGGCAGGGTGTGTAAGCGCTGTGAGGCGTTGAGCTAACCTGTACTAATTGCCCGTGAGGCTTAACCATACAACACCCAAGGGGTTTTACGGACTCCACGAACGCTTGAATGCGTGTTGAGAACATCAGCTTTTTAGATTGTAACGAATTTGCTTGGCGACCATAGCGTTATGGACCCACCTGATCCCATGCCGAACTCAGCAGTGAAACGTAATAGCGCCGATGGTAGTGTGGGGCTTCCCCATGTGAGAGTAGGACATCGCCAGGCTTCCAATTTAGATCACCGCAATAACCATGCGGTGGTTTGAGTGGAGCGGTAGTTCAGTTGGTTAGAATACCGGCCTGTCACGCCGGGGGTCGCGGGTTCGAGTCCCGTCCGCTCCGCCACTTATACTAAGCCCAAGTCTTTCGACTTGGGCTTTTTTACGTTTGTTACTTAAGAAACATCAGGCTAGGCTTCCCGTCGCTCGACTTAGGAATTTCTGACTTTCCCTATCAAAATTAATAGACCTTGCTAGTTTTGAATCGATGAAAAATAGTCGTGTTCACTCTACTAGGCATAGTGAGCTTCATATCAGTTACCTAAAGGCATCTTTTGATAAACAGGTATAAGCTATTCATAAACATGATCAGCCTGTTAACAATCCCTTTCTGTCTATTCATTTTTTCATCTGTTTTTATTGTCCTATCTTTGTTACGTTTTTGTATTGAAAATAAATATGGCTGGTTAAGGCTAGCTTATAAAAACAAGATAAAGTCAGTAAGGAAATATAATGTCAGAGTTTGAAATGTTGGTAATGACAGCGTTAGCATGTTTGGGGATGGGAATGTTACTTGTTGGTCCTGCCGTTTTAGCTTATGCAGTGATCAAAAAGAAAAAGGCAACAAGAACATAAACCTAGAGTAAGAATTATCAGTCTGTCCGTGTTATTCGCTTAATTGTTTCTTATTTAGTCATTTAGATGGGGATTTTTAAAAAATCTGTAATTTGGGCTGGTAATTCTCTGCTAGCTGTATAAAATACTCATCACTTCTTACGAAACACTAAGAAGTTGCTTTTACAGCACTACAGGGGTGTAGCTCCAATTGGCAGAGCAGCGGATTCCAAATCCGCGTGTTGGGAGTTCGAATCTCTCCACCCCTGCCACTTTAAAAAGCCTCGACTTCGGTCGGGGCTTTGCTGTATCTAGCCTATCGAAATTTATCGTATTTGAGGCTTGTTGCTTGAAACTATTAGCAGTAGTATCAAATACAGTCAGAGTGCTTCTTGCACTATGGCGGGTGATGGAGTTCCACCTTTAACCGCTCACTCGAGATAATGACTCCTACTGTAGTTGGATAGATCCGTCTATGGTAGGGTGAAAATCTAATGCCATAACATCTATCCTTGAACTTAACCTTGTTAAAGATAGAAAACAGTATGGCTCATCCCTTAAGTGCTAATCCTAAAATATTTGTCCAGATCCTACGTTGGACATTGCTTATCATCCCTGTTGCCGTTGTTGTCGGCTCCCTCAATGCTTTTTTTCTATGGATTTTAAACCTTGCAACGGTTACACGTGTCGAAAATCCATGGTTGATTTACATGCTGCCGCTTGCAGGCCTGGTGATTGTGTATTGTTACCGCAGGCTGGGTAAGAACTCAGACGGGGGGAACAATCTCATTATGGATGAGATCCATGAGCCAGGAGCGGGTATCCCAACCAGAATGGGTCCTTTGGTTTTAATTACGACTGTCATCACCCATCTCTTTGGTGGTTCTGCGGGGCGCGAAGGGACAGCAGTTCAGATCGGTGGGGCCTCAACGCATTGGTTGGCGAGAGTGTTCAAATTAAATGAGGCAGATACTCGGCTTATTTTGATTGCGGGCGTTGCGGCAGGCTTTGGTGCCGTCTTTGGCACCCCGCTAACAGGAGCTATTTTTGCCTTAGAGGTATTAGCCATTGGCCGCTTGCGTTACGACGCAATTATTCCAGCTTTGTTTGCTGCGATCTTGGCTGATGTTGTATGCAGTGCGTGGGGAGCACACCATACCCATTATCGGATTGATTTCCTTGAGACGATAACAATCTTTGAGCATACGGTGAAAGTAGACTTGTTCATGGTGGGCAAGATAGTGTTGGCGGCAGTGGCCTTTGGTTTAGCTGGTTACCTTTTTGGTGAGTTGACCCATGTATTCAAAGATATTTTCAAAGCGACGTTGAAGAATCCGTACTTGATTGTTGTTGTTGGCGGTTTGATTGTTATCGGCGCCGTCCAATTGATTGGTAACTATGACTACATAGGCCTAGGGGTTTATTCAAGTCGTGAAGGCGGGGTGAGTATCCTCAGCGCGTTTCAAGAAGGTGGGGCTGAATGGTATAGCTGGTTGTTGAAGTTGCTTTTAACCGCCGTCACACTCGCTGCTGGTTTTAAGGGAGGAGAGGTTACGCCACTGTTTTTTGTCGGGGCGACATTGGGCAATACGATGGCTTGGGTATTGGGAGCCCCGGTAGATTTATTTGCCGCGCTTGGCTTCCTGGCCGTGTTTGCTGCAGCCACAAATACGCCGCTGGCCTGCACCATCATGGGGATTGAGCTGTTTGGCGCTGATCATATGCTGTATTTTGCCATAGCCTGCTATACCGCATATTACTTTAGCGGCCATACCGGAATTTATTCTTCCCAGCGCGTAGCAGTACCTAAATTGTTTGATTTAGGGGGAGCGCCCAAAATTCATCATAAGTTAGGTGAATTACGAGAGACACATTCATCGCTATTAAAAAGCCTAGTGAAAAGATATAAATAACAATAAGATTTAGTTTATCGTTACGATTACACCCACAGTTTTTGTTAACGGGGTATCAATTTTATGTTTGTCTACCTTGCCGGGTGTTAATCGATTACATATACTGATGTTTCAACTTGTCGGAGTGCCAATTGGCTGAGACCGCATAGCGGGATCCGTAGAACCTGATCAGGCTAATACCTGCGAAGGGAACAAGAGAAAATCTTCTGTTAATGCTGTGTTCGCAGCTGCAGTTCCAGATGATGCTACACCCCCTACGTGTAGCCTCTTGTTAAGCACCAATCCGCCAAGCAACTTCCCTATTATGGAATGAAAGGAAATTGCTATGTCGAATCGCAAACAAGCGAGACTGGAAGCTAAACAATTTATCGATTCACTTACTGTTCAACCTTATCCTAATTCCCAGAAGGTCTATGTCACGGGGAGCCGTGATGACATTCGGGTACCCATGCGTGAAATAAGCCTTGCTGACAGCTTGGTTGGCGGTACCAAAGATGCCCCTGTCTTTGAGCCAAATGAAGCGGTAAGGGTTTACGATACTTCCGGTTTTTATACCGATTCAGAGCACCAGATCGATATCTATGCCGGCTTACCTAAATTACGCGAAAGTTGGATTGCTGAGCGTGGTGATACCGAGTTGCTGGATGAGCTAAGCTCGGCGTACTCCAAAGAAAGGCTTGCCGATGAGACGCTCGATGAGCTGCGCTTTGGCGAGCAAGCGAGAGTGCGCCGTGCTGTCACTGGTGCTAACGTAACCCAGCTTCACTATGCTCGAAAAGGGGTGGTTACCCCAGAAATGGAGTTCATTGCGATCCGCGAAAATATGGGACGGGCCAAATATCGTGATGAAGTACTAAACCAGCAGCACCCAGGTGTCGGCTTTGGGGCTAATTTACCGCGTGATATTACCCCTGAGTTCGTGCGCCAAGAAGTGGCTGAAGGCAGGGCGATTATTCCTTCCAATATCAACCACCCAGAATCAGAGCCAATGATCATTGGCCGGAACTTTTTGGTGAAGGTGAATGCCAATATCGGTAATTCATCGGTCAGCTCTTCCATTGAAGAAGAAGTGGAGAAGTTGGTGTGGTCAACTCGCTGGGGCGGCGATACGGTGATGGATCTTTCTACCGGGCGTAATATTCATGAGACCCGCGAGTGGATCATCCGCAATAGCCCAGTTCCGATTGGCACCGTACCTATGTATCAAGCTTTGGAGAAAGTGAACGGTATTGCCGAAAACCTGAACTGGGAAGTGTTTAGGGATACCTTGCTGGAGCAAGCGGAGCAGGGGGTCGATTACTTCACTATCCATGCCGGTGTGTTACTGCGCTATGTGCCTATGACGGCGAAGCGAGTAACTGGCATCGTTTCTCGCGGTGGCTCCATCATGGCCAAATGGTGCCTGGCACACCATAAGGAAAGCTTCCTGTATGAGCATTTCCGTGAGATCTGTGAGATCTGTGCCCAGTACGATATTGCCCTATCGCTTGGTGATGGCCTGCGCCCGGGATCGGTTGCCGATGCGAACGATGAAGCCCAGTTCAGTGAGTTGCGAACGCTGGGTGAGCTAACCAAGATTGCCTGGGAATACGATGTTCAAGTGATGATTGAAGGCCCGGGGCATGTACCCATGCACATGATTAAGGAAAACATGGAAGAGCAACTTAAGCACTGCCATGAAGCTCCTTTCTACACCCTTGGCCCACTTACGACAGATATCGCGCCAGGCTACGACCATATCACCTCTGGGATCGGTGCGGCGATGATCGGCTGGTACGGCTGTGCCATGCTGTGCTATGTCACGCCCAAAGAACACCTTGGCCTACCAAATAAAGATGACGTAAAGGTCGGCCTCATCACTTACAAGCTTTGTGCTCATGCTGCTGACTTAGCCAAGGGGCATCCTGGGGCGCAAGTTCGCGATAATGCATTGTCTAAAGCCCGATTCGAATTCCGCTGGGAAGACCAATTCAACCTAGCCCTAGACCCTGATACGGCCCGCGCCTATCACGACGAGACCCTTCCTCAAGAATCCGGAAAAGTTGCCCATTTCTGTTCAATGTGCGGACCTAAGTTCTGCTCGATGAAAATATCGCAAGAAGTTAGGGAATATGCCGATGGACTAGAGAAAAATGATGATGTGGTCATCCAACTGTTGGAAGACCCATTAGAAGGTATGCAGCAAAAAGCCTATGAATTCCGTTCAAGAGGAAGTGAACTCTACCATCCTATCCAAGAGGAAAACTAATGAGCACCTTATGTTTACCCGAACAGCAAACCCCGCTACTTACGCATATTGAACCGCTGCTCGCTGCGGCTGAAAACTATCAGCTAGGTGAAGCTGTTGAGCTGGGTGCGAGCCGTTCGGCAGTGGTAGACATTGTGATCGAAGGCCAGGCGATTAGCTTGGCCTTCGGTGATACCAAGCTTGAAGGTACAGGTTACCAAGTGCGCGATCTATGGGTTGCGCCTTACCCAAGCTTGGCTGAAATGCAGCAACAAGTGGCTAACCAGCCACAGTTGGTGGTTTTGGGCTTGCCGACGGCGACTGGTTTTGCCGATATCTGGCATCACAATGGTGAGGCCAGAGCGAACCACTGCCACCAAATGGGTGATCGTGAGCCAGCACAAGCAATGCTGCTGGCATCGCTTGCCTTGGACTATCCGTTGGAAGATGCCGTGACTTTGGCTCGAGCCTATGCGCGCAGCGTCGTTTACCAGGACGGCTTGCTGGCTTGGCCGTTAGAGCGTCAGTGTTTCCCTCGCCCACTTACAGCCAACCATTCGGAAGCTGAGGTGTTGGGTTGGAGCTCGAAGGAAGTTGCCGTTAAGCCTTTTGCCAAAACAGATCCGGCCAAGCTAAAGCTCTACCCGGTGGTTGATACCGCCGAATGGGTAGAGAAAGTACTTGAGCTGGGCGTTAAAACCACGCAGTTGCGCATTAAAGATCCATCGGAGCCGACCCTGCCGCAGCAGGTCGAACGTATTATTGCCGCGGGGCGAGAACACCAGGCGCAAGTGTTTGTGAATGACTACTGGCAGTTGGCCATTGCAAGCCAGGCATACGGCGTGCACCTTGGGCAGGAGGATTTGGAAACGGCTGATTTGGCAGCGATCCAGCAGGCTGGCCTATGTCTAGGGCTATCTACGCATGGCTATTACGAGATCCTGCGTGCCGCCGAGTTTGCGCCGAGTTATATCGCGTTGGGTCATATCTACCCGACAACAACCAAGCAAATGCCGTCAAAGCCGCAGGGTCTAAGTCGTTTGGCGCTATACCAGCAGCTTATTGGCGATATGTTCCCAACAGTCGCTATTGGCGGTATCGATCTATCCCGGGCTGAAAGTGTTTGGCAGACAGGGGTCAGCAGCGTCGCTGTGGTTCGTGCGGTGACTCAGGCGGAGGATCCTCAAGCGGCCGTCGACGCTTTTAACCGCATTCTTGTTCGTCCTACAGAACAATAAAGGTGGTTATATGCTAACGGATCAGGAGTTCTTACGTTACAACCGCCAGATCATGCTACCTGAAGTGGGAGAGCAAGGTCAGGAGAAACTGGCAAATGCACAGGTGCTGCTAGTTGGGGCCGGTGGGCTCGGCTCGGCCGCTGCCCTGTATTTGGCTGGGGCGGGAATTGGCAACCTGGTGATTGCCGATGATGACGAGGTAGATAGCTCCAATTTGCAACGCCAGGTTATTTATCGTGACGAGCACCAAGGCCAGAGCAAAGCACAAATAGCGGCTGATCAGGCAAAGGCGCTAAACCCCTATATCCGGGTAAGGCCGGTAAAGGCGCGCTTGGCCGATCAGCGATTGGCGATGGAAATTGCCTTGACTGATGTGGTTCTTGATTGCTCCGACAACTTGCCGACTCGTCATGCTGTCAACCGGGCTTGTTTCGAAGCCAATAAACCGCTGATCTCCGGTGCCGCGATCCGTTGGCAGGGCCAGCTAATGGCATTCGATTTTCGCCAAGGGCAAGGGCCTTGTTACCACTGCCTGTTTCCATGGCAGCCTGATGCGCCGCAAGAGCCGCAAAATTGCAGTAATTCGGGCATTGCCGGTCCTGTGGTGGGCATGATGGGAACGATGCAGGCTTTGGAAGCGATAAAGTTGATCTCCGGGGCCGGCCAGGTGGCTTTTTCCGCATTACAACAATTCGATGGCCTGACAATGGCCTGGCAAAAATTCAATCTCGCAACAGATAAGAAGTGTCCGGTATGTGGCACAAGGGAAGCATAAACAATGACTACAACCACAATTATTCAATTGTTGGTCAATGACAAGTCGGTTGGCGTTGCCGAAGGGGCAACGCTGGTTGACTTGCTTAACCAACTTGATATGCCATTACCGGCAACCGCTGTCGCATTGAACGACGATATTGTCGCCCGTACCGAGTGGGAAACGACGGTACTCAACACGGGCGATCGTATTGCCCTTTTCCAAGCCATAGCTGGAGGCTAAATGTTAAAAATTGCAGATAAAACTTTCTCTTCACGCCTTTTTACCGGTACGGGAAAGTACGCCAATAGCGCCACCATGGCTGAATCTATCATTGCCTCTGGTTCTGAACTGGTGACCATGGCTTTGAAACGTGTCGATATAGAAAATCGCGATGATGATATTCTGGGGCCGCTTGTCGACGCCGGGGTAAACCTGCTGCCGAATACATCGGGTGCGAAGAATGCCAAAGAAGCCGTATTTGCAGCCAAGTTGGCTCGCGAAGCGCTGGGCACCAATTGGCTCAAGTTGGAAATTCACCCTGACCCTAAGTACTTGATGCCTGATCCTATCGAGACGCTGGCCGCTGCCGAGGAGTTGGTGCGGGAGGGGTTCATTGTATTGCCATACTGCCATGCCGACCCTGTTTTGTGTAAGCGCCTTGAAGAAGTGGGCTGTGCCGCGGTGATGCCGCTGGGTGCGCCGATCGGATCGAACAAAGGTTTGGCATCCCGCGACTTTTTGGAAATCATTATCGACCAAGCCCGCGTACCTGTGGTTGTCGATGCCGGTATTGGCGCGCCATCTCACGCAGCAGAGGCGATGGAGTTGGGGGCGGACGCGGTATTGGTGAATACCGCCATTGCCGCGGCGGCCGATCCTATTGCAATGGGGCGTGCATTTAAGCTGGCGGTAGAAAGTGGCCGTATGGCGTATGAAGCGGGCTTGGCGGGTACGGTCAACCATGCGATTGCATCGAGCCCGTTGACGGCTTTCTTGGATCAACCAGCATAAGGGGCTCGTGATGAGTTTCGTGGATGTGTGGAAGCAACTTGACTGGGATGATGTCAGGTTGTCGATTTACAGCAAGACGGCCGGTGACGTCGAGCGTGCCTTGCGCAAGCCCAAGCGTGACTTGGAAGATTTCAAGGCGCTGATCTCACCGGCGGCCGAACCATATTTGGAGCAGATAGCGCAACAGTCGGCTGCGCTGACCCGTAAGCGCTTCGGCCATACCATTTCGTTCTATGTGCCTTTGTATCTCTCGAATTTGTGTGCCAATGCATGCACCTATTGCGGGTTTTCGATGGAAAACCGGATCAAGCGCCGTACCTTGGATATGGCCGAGATCGAACGCGAGTGCGATGCGATTAAGGCGATGAACTTCGATAATATCTTGTTGGTGACCGGCGAGCATGAGCGCAAGGTGGGCATGGAGTATTTCCGCGAGGCGGTGCCTGCGATTAAATCGCAATTTAGCTATTTGGCGATGGAAGTACAGCCGCTCGACCAAGAAGAGTATGCCGAGCTGAAGACCTTGGGGCTGGATGCGGTGATGGTGTACCAGGAGACCTACAGTGCGCCAACCTATGCTGAGCACCATTTGCGCGGCAACAAGATGGATTTCGAGTACCGCTTGGAAACCCCAGATCGCCTTGCCCGGGCGGGGATCGACAAAATAGGGATCGGTGCCTTGATTGGCCTTGAGGAGTGGCGTACTGACTGCTTCTTTGTGGCAAGCCACCTTGACTACCTTGAGCGAACTTACTGGCAAACCCGTTATTCGATTTCGTTTCCGCGGCTAAGGCCTTGCGAAGGCGGCCTGCAACCGAAATCAGTCATGTCGGATCGCCAGCTGGTCCAGCTCATTTGTGCCTATCGCCTACTGAACCCGGAGGTTGAACTATCGTTATCGACCCGGGAGTCTTCAGAATTTCGCGATAACGTGTTGCCGCTGGGTGTGACCAGTATGTCGGCGGCATCGAAAACCCAGCCGGGTGGTTATGCCGATGATGAGCCTGAGTTGGAGCAGTTTGCCATCAGTGACGAGCGCTCTGCAGCCGATGTGGCATCGGCGGTAAAGCAGCGCGGGTTTGAGGTGGTGTGGAAGGACTGGCACCACGCCTATTCAGGGTAACAAGCTGTCGTCATTTACTCATAGCAAAACGCCCGCGCAGATAGTCTGTGCGGGCGTTTTTTTATCAGCCTAGGGGCTACTTTCTATTAGCGTGCTAGGGCTGCGGTAGCTTGCTCTAGCCATGCCAAGTTATCACCATCCAGCGATGGGCTTAGCACCTCGAACACAGTTTGGTGGTAGTTGTTTAGCCAAGTTAGCTCAGTATCTGTCATCAATGACAAATCAACCAAACGGCGGTCGATTGGAGCACGGGTCAGAGACTCAAAGCCCATTACCGTCATGTCGCCGGCTGTTTCAACTTCAACCACCAGCTCAAGGTTCTCGATACGGATCCCGAAGGCGTCGGCGCGGTAATAGCCCGGCTCGTTCGATAGCACCATACCCGGTAGCAACGCGGTTGGGTTGTGTACTTTGGCTATACGCTGAGGGCCTTCGTGAACACTTAGGAAGTGGCCGACACCGTGGCCTGTACCATGGTCGTAGTCAAAACCGTGTGCCCACAGGTGTTGGCGGGCAAGCGCATCCAACTGGGATCCAGTGGTGCCTTTCGGGAAGCGGGCCGATGCCAGGGCAATGTGGCCTTTCAGAACCAGGGTGAAGGCTTGTTTAACTTCTGCCGAAGGCTCGCCGATAGCCACTGTGCGGGTGATGTCGGTGGTGCCGTCAGGATATTGGCCGCCCGAGTCCACCAGGTAGACATTGTCCATCTCCAGCACGCTTGGCTCTGGCTGGTTCAGGTGGTTGTAGTGGCACATTGCCGCATTGCCTGCCGCTGCCGAGATAGTGTCAAAGCTGACATCGGTGCAGCTGCTGTCTTCGGCACGGAACTGCCAAAGCTGATCCGACAACGTCCCTTCGTCGAGCAGTTTGCCTTGGGCAACTTGGGCGTCGACCCACGCCAGGAATTTGGCCACGGCCACCCCGTCCCGGATATGGCAGGCTTTCATGCCGGCAATCTCGGTTGGGTTCTTGGCGGCTTTTGGTAGCAAGCAAGGATCCGCCGCTTCGAGGATATTGGCGTTTGCCGCAGCCAATACTTGGCCAGCCCACGCATTGCTGGTGGCCGGATCGACCAATACCGATTTGCCGCCAAGTTGTTGCAAGCTGCCTGCCAGTGCTTCTGGGGCCAGGATACGTACGCCTTCACCCACATGCTCACCAAACTCTTGTGGCAGGCGGGCAGGGTCGATAAAGAAGTCGACACTTTCGTCGGCATGCAAAATCGCTGTCGATAGCAATACCGGTAGGCTTGGTACATCGCTGCCGCGAACATTGAGCAGCCAGGCAATACTGTCAAGCTGGGTAAGTAGCACAGCATCCGCTTTCTGTTTTTTTAATTCTGCGGCAATGAGTGCACGCTTGTCAGCGCTGCTTTGGCCAACATAATCCAGCCCCATGAGTTTGGCGTTGGACAGGGTCGGTGCCGGGCGGTCATCCCAATGTAGCTCGATTGGGTTTTGCTCGATACATACCAGCTCAAGTGCACCATTAAGTGCCTCGGTGGTGCGGGTTAGCCAAGCCCCGCTGTGCAGGCGGGCATCGATCGCCACTTTGCTACCAGCTGCAAGGTTGTCTTGCGCCCACTGGACCGGCGGCTCCTCAATGAGGTGGCGGTATTCGAATACATCGCCCGGGACCTGTTTGCGGACTTGGACAACATAGCGGCCATCGACGAAGACAGCTGCCTTATCCTGGGTGATCACTGCCATACCCGCAGAGCCGGTAAAGCCTGTTGCCCAGAGAAGGCGCTCGTTGTGGGCTGGGATGTATTCGCCAAGGTATTCGTCTTCGTGGGGAATGAGCAGTGCATCGAGCTGGTTGGCTTTAAGCCACTGGCGTATCTGCTCAACGCGTTGTGAGATAACAGCTTGCATGTTTTGTTCCTTAATTAAAGTCACCGTCCTTGCTGACGGAAAGGGAGCGGTCGGTATGAGAGTTATACCCGTGTAGCGGGGTGGAGATATGACCGTTCGTTACCGCTAAGTTAGCGGTTTTGCCCTCGGCCTGCAATTGGCCAGCTAGCAAATAATCATCGTGATAGCGGCCCTGTGGCGAGAGTAAAATAGTGTTATTCCTAAATGGAAAGAACGGATTGAATATATACCATTTCTATTCATATCTCGAAACTCGTAGACTGGCGGCGTACATTGAATAGGAACACCTTATGAACACCACGAACAACCCACAAACTGGAACCCGTCTTGTTGCCCTGATGGTAACGCTGGTTCTGTTTAGCCCTTTGGCTATTGATATTTATCTGCCGGCGATGCCTGCAATGGCTGATGCGTTCGCGGTGGATAGCACTCGAGTACAAGATACCATTACCTGGTTTATGTTTAGCCTTGGCCTCGGCCAGCTGCTGGCAGGCCCGTTGGCAGACCGATTTGGCCGCCGGCCAATTGCCTTGGGCGGGATTACCATTTATGCGTTGAGTGCGGCGTTGGCGTACACCGCCGAAACATTGGACTTGTTGCTGGTGGCCCGCTTCCTCCAAGGCTTTGGTGCATGCGCAACCTCGGTGGCGGCATTTGCCGCGGTGCGTGATAGCTTCGGCCCTGAGCGCAGCGGCCGCATGATCAGCTACCTCAACGGTGCAATTTGTTTTATTCCGGCATTGGCGCCTTTGTTGGGTACATGGCTTACCCACCAGTTCGGTTGGCGAGCCAACTTCAGCTTCATGGCGGGCTTTGCCCTGGTTGCAGGCTTGTTTGTGATGACCTGTTTCAGGGAAACACACCCGCAAGATACCGATGTGCAAGGCTCAATGATTAGCCTATCGCGTTACATGTCGGTACTAAGAGAGCCAACATTCTTGTTCCACGCCACGCTGTGCATGCTGGCGATGGCGGTGATCCTTGCCTATGTGACCTCGGCGCCGATGTGGCTGATGGTCGAGTTGGGGCAAGACATGAACCAGTTTACGGTTTGGTTTGGTATTAACGCCGCCCTCAACATTCTGGCTTGTATGGTTGCGCCAAAATACATCGACCGTTTCGGTAGCCGTAAGACCCTGAGCACCGGCCTGATTATTTTGCTAGTCGCAGGCGTGACCATGATGCTGCTTGGCCATATTGCACAGGCATGGGCGTTCATGGTGCCGATCTTCATGTCGTCGTTTGGCTTTGCGTTTGTCTTGGGCTCTGCGGCATGCAAGGCACTGGCACCGTTCGGTGACCGGGCCGGTACCGCTGCGGCATTGCTTGGCTTGTTCCAGATGAGCGGTGCCGGTTTGATGGTGAGCTTGACCCAGCGCCTGGGGCTAAATCCACCAAGCTTGATGACATTGCAGATGTTGTTGCTGCTGCCGGGTATCTTGATCCTATGGTCAAAGTACGGCCTGCGCTGGCATGCACCGGCTGCTGCTAACTAAAAGGTAACTCTCGACAAACAATAAGACGCCGGACGCTAGGGCGCAGGGTCTCGACAACCCAAATTGACTTTGCCCGCCACCTTACAGTGGCGGGCTTTTTTTATGGTGAGCCTTTGGGGTAAAGGGGGTATCGCACTTAGCTGGCAGGACTGGCTTCAGGTTGCTTGCGTTTCCACTGCTGGATCAGCAAACCGCAAACAATCAGGACCAGGCCGGCTAGGGTTGATGGGTGGATTTCTTCTCCGATGATCGTTGCAAGCAGCATCAGCGAGATAAACGGCGAGATGAAGATCAGGTTGCTGATCCGCGCCGTATTGCGGGTAAGCTTGAGGGCGTTGATCCACAGCACGAAGGTTACTCCCATTTCGAACAAGCCAACATAGCTCACCGCTGCCCAGCCTTGCCATGGCACCTGCGACCAACCGCCGGTGTAAAGGCTTAGCCCGATGGAAAAAGGCAGTGATACCAAGAAGCCGAGCAGGACGCCCAGCACCGGATCGGCTTGGTTTTTGGTATTGAGGATCCAGTACATTGCCCATAGCAAGGTTGAAAGCAGGGCCAAGGCAACGCCGAGCGGGCTATCGAACTGCAATGCCATGACATCGCCTTTGGTGGCAATGACGATCACGCCCAAGTAGCCCAGGGCGCAGGCCGCCCAGTCCTGTTTGCGAATTTTCTGGCCAAGGAAGACGGCAGCCATCAAGGTGAGGGTGATCGCCCAGCTGTAGTTTAGCGGTTGGGCTTGTGAAGCGGGTAGCAGTTCGTATGACTTGAACAAGACAAGGTAGTAGGCAAAAGGATTGATCAGCCCAAGCGCGAGGTAATACCAAGGTCGCGATAGAAAGGTTCGGCCCAGTAGGTGCAGCTTGCCTTGGTATAGGGCGATCCCCGCCAATGCCAGTGCAGACACCACACTGGCGGCAACCAGCATCTGGATCGGGGTAAAGAAATCGAGGGTAATTTTAAAAGCCGTTGCGACGGTCGACCAGAGTAATACTGCTGATAGCCCGTAGCCGAGCGCATAACGTTCGTTCATTGTTCATCCATAATCAAGAGCAGAATGCCTTGCTGGCGGATCCCAGCGGTGAGAGCGTCAGTCTAGTCGATTGTGGCAGCAGCGCCTAGCACATTCCTTTGAGGGATGTGATGTTGCCCTGAATGCTTGGGATGGACCGCATAACATCTGGACATTTATCCAGTATCCTTTTAGCCTTTAAAGCAGAAGAAACAGGGGATAATAACCCGTCGGTAGACTTTAAGGTTCAAGGTATTAAGCATGGTAGATGAATGGCTGTCAGGCTATGGCCTGGCGGTGATCACCGCATTGTCAGGTGCCGTGGTCGCTTCGGTAATCACGGCATGGCTGGGGAAGCAGCGTTGGCAGCAGCAACAGCAATTGTTGCTTCAGCAGATAGCGGCCGATAAGCGACTGGGCGAAACCCGGGAGCAGCAGCTTCAAGGGCAAGTTGACGAGCGCAATAATGAACTGGACGAAATGGATCTGGAGCGCGATCGCCTGACCAACGAAGTGCGCCAGATGCATGCAAGGCTGGCGGCGGCATTGGAAAAGATGCGCCATTTCGAAGCCGTTAAGAACGAAAAGCAGTACCTGACCGAGCAATTGGAAAATGCCCGCATGGCCAATGCCGGTTTGGAGGCGGACTTGCGCGAGCAGGAAGCGCGTCATTTCGAAGAGCAAAAAGCCGCGGATGAGAAAATTGCCTTGCTGGAAAATGCCGAGGAGCGGTTGCGGGTGCAGTTCGAGAGCTTGGCCAACCGCTTGTTCGAGCAAAAGACCCGCACCGTGGATGAGCAAAACCGCTTGAGCATGGAAACCTTGCTTAGCCCGCTCAAGGCCCAGCTGGAAGGGTTCAAGAAACAGGTTAACGACAACTTCAGCCAGGAGGCTCGCGAGCGCCATACCCTGGTGCATGAAATCAACAACCTCAAGCAGCTCAACGAGCAGATGGCCCGCGAGGCGGTCAACCTGACCCAGGCACTCAAGGGGGATAACAAGGCGCAGGGCAACTGGGGGGAAGTGGTCCTCGCCCGTGTGCTGAGCGAGTCAGGGTTGCGGGAAGGCCATGAATACCAAACCCAGGTGAGCTTGGAAAATGAGGATGGCAAGCGCTACCAGCCCGATGTCGTGGTTCATCTGCCGCAAGACAAAGACGTGGTGATTGATGCCAAGATGTCGCTGGTGGCCTATGAGCGCTTCTTCAATGCAGAGAATGTGGCAGAGCAGGAGTTGGCGCTCGGCGAGCACGTTGCATCTGTGCGCAGCCATATTCGAGGTTTGAGCCGCAAGGACTATCATCAATTACATGGGGTACAAAGCTTGGATTATGTCTTGATGTTTATACCGGTCGAGCCCGCGTTCCAAGCCGCGATTGAAGCCGACCCAAGCCTGATCCGCGACGCCATGGATCAGAACATTATGTTGGTTAGCCCAACGACCTTGCTGGTGGCGCTTCGAACCATCAACAACCTGTGGCGCAACGAGCGCCAGAACCAAAACGCCAAGCAAATTGCCGAGCGTGCCAGCAAGCTCTATGACAAACTACGCCTGTTTGTGACCGATATGGAGGCGGTGGGGGCGTCGCTGGATAAGGCGAGCCAAAGCTATCAAGGTGCAATGAATAAGTTGCTCACCGGTAGGGGGAATGTGATCCGCCAGGCCGAGGGGTTCAAGCAGCTTGGCGTCGAGGTGAAACGCGACATCAACCCGGTCTTGGCCGAGCGGGCGCTAGTCGGGGCGGCAGACGAGGAAACTACCGATGCCCTCGTGGTGGCACGCAAGGTGCATTCGTTACAGCCAAGTAAAGAAAATGATTTACCGTAGTGCTTGGAGCAAAGCTCAACCATCAAGTACACTAGGTCGGTTTATGACAGTTTGATAACCATAACGGAAGTAGCATGACGGACACCTCACTAGATACCACCCACTTTGGTTACCGTACCGTGGCCAAGGATGACAAGGCGGAGTTGGTTGCAGAAGTATTCCACTCTGTAGCGGCGAAATACGACATTATGAACGACCTGATGTCGATGGGCGTTCATCGCGTCTGGAAACGCTTCACCATCGATTGCAGTGGTGTTCGCCGAGGCCAGAAGGTGTTGGACTTGGGCGGCGGTACTGGTGACTTAACGGCGAAGTTCTCACGCATCGTGGGCGACGACGGTCAGGTGATCCTTGCCGATATCAACAACTCGATGTTGAAGGTTGGCCGCAGCAAGCTACGAGACATGGGCGTGGTGGGCAATGTCGGCTATGTACAGGCGAATGCCGAAGAGCTGCCGTTCCCGGATGACTTCTTCGATTGCATAACGATTAGCTTCTGCCTGCGTAACGTGACCGACAAGGATAAGGCACTGCGTTCTATGTACCGCGTGCTTAAGCCGGGTGGCCGCTTGTTGGTGTTGGAGTTCTCCAAGCCTATCCTTGAGCCATTGTCAAAAGTGTACGATGCCTATTCGTTCCACTTGCTACCGAAAATGGGCGAAGTGATTGCCAACGATGCAGAAAGCTACCGTTACTTGGCTGAATCTATCCGTATGCACCCTGATCAAAATACCCTTGAGGGAATGATGCAGGATGCGGGCTTCGAGCAGACGAAATACTACAACCTGACGGGTGGTATTGTTGCGTTGCACCGCGGCTACAAATTCTGAGGTCACTATGCCTTTTGATGTATTGGTCACCGGAGCGATAGAAACATCGCTCAATACCTTGCTCAAGGAAGACGAGCAAAGCCAGCGCCGCCTTGCCCGCCTGCGCGGCAAGATCATTGCCGTGACAATCAATGAGTTTGGCAAGCAGCTGTACTTTGTCTTCAGCCAGCAGATCGACGTGCTGGGTGCTTACGAAGGCGAGACTGACTGCGAGTTGGCGTTGAACCTGTCCGTCCTGCCTGAATTGCGCCAGCAGGCCAACCTAACCCAGCTCATTAAGGCCGATAAACTCTCTCTTGAGGGGGATATTCAATTGGCCCAACAATTCTCCGCGCTGCTAAGTGGCTTAAAACCGGATATCGAAGAAAAAATTTCGCAATATACCGGTGATATAGTGGCACATACTTTGGTGAGTGGCCTGAAAAACGGTGCCAAGGTCGTGCGTCATGGTATCGAGCGCCGCCAGCGTGATCTGGCAGAAGTGATCACCGAAGAATGGAAGCTGGCGCCGCAAGCGTTGGAGATTGCCCACTTTGCCGATCAGGTCGATGATTTGAAAACCGACGTGGCGCGCTTTGAAGCCAAGATGGATGCAATGATGGAGCGTCTTTCATCATGATGACCCTCTCAGAGCTCAAGCGCCTTTATCAAATTACGGCGGTACAGCTGCGCTATGGCCTCGATGAGCTATTGCCAGAAGACCCAAGGCTAAAGCTGCCGAAGACGGCGCGCAAGTCGCTGGTGTGGATCAAGAACCAGCACCCGGACAAGCCGCTGGGCGAGCGTTTGCGCTTGGCATTGCAGGAGCTTGGCCCGGTGTGGATCAAGTTTGGGCAGATGATGTCGACGCGCCGGGATTTGTTTCCGCCGCACATCGCCGACCAGCTGGCCATGCTGCAAGATCAGGTGGCCCCGTTTGACGGCAAGTTGGCCAAGCATCAAATGGAGGCCTCGTTGGGCGGGCCGCTGGAAAAGTGGTTCAACGACTTTGACGAAACGCCATTGGCATCGGCGTCGATTGCTCAGGTCCATACCGCGACCCTGAAAGACAATGGGGCGGAAGTGGTACTGAAAGTGATCCGCCCGGATATTCTGCCGGTGATCCAGGCTGATATTAAGCTGATGTACCGCATGGCTTCGATTTTGTCGCGCATTTTGCCGGAAGCCCGGCGCTTGCGACCGATTGAAGTGGTGCGGGAGTATGAGAAGACATTGCTCGATGAGCTGAACCTCATGCGCGAGGCGGCGAACGGCATTCAGTTGCGTCGCAATTTTGAAGATAGCGACTTGCTGTATGTACCTGAGGTTTATACGGATCTCAGTAGCGAGCGTTTGCTGGTCATGGAGCGGATATACGGGATCCAGGTATCGGATGTCGAGGCGCTGGTCGCCAACGGCACGGATATGAAGTTGTTGTCGGAAAATGCCGTCACCATCTTCTTTACCCAGGTGTTCCGCGATAGCTTCTTCCATGCCGACATGCACCCGGGTAATATTTTTGTGGCACGGGAAAACCCGGAAACGCCGCAATGGATCGCCCTGGACTGTGGTATTGTGGGTACCTTGAACCGGGAAGATAAACGCTACTTGGCAGAAAACCTGCTGGCATTCTTCAACCGGGATTACCGCAAGGTGGCCGAGCTGCATGTGGACTCGGGCTGGGTGCCGCAGGATACCAATGTCGATGAATTCGAGTTCGCCATCCGTACCGTGTGCGAGCCGATTTTTGAAAAGCCTTTGGCAGAAATTTCATTCGGCCATGTGTTGTTAAACCTATTCAACACCGCGCGCCGATTTAATATGGAAGTGCAGCCGCAATTGGTGCTGCTGCAGAAAACCCTGTTATACGTTGAAGGGCTTGGGCGCCAGTTATACCCGCAGCTAGATTTGTGGGATACCGCCAAGCCGTTCTTGGAAGATTGGATGTCTCGTCAGGTCGGCCCGCAGGCCGTGATTGACGGGGTGAAAAGCCGTGCACCATTCTGGGCGGAAAAGTTACCGGAATTACCGGAATTACTTTACGATAGTTTGCGTCAGGGCAATGCACTGAACCAGCGAATTGATAATCTCTATGAAAATTTCATGGAAAGTCGGCGCTATCAGGGCCAAGCAAGGTTCCATTTTGGCATTGGTGCAACTCTGGTTGTATGTTCTGCCATACTTTTTAGTAATCATGTTGAAACCTATCCGGCCATCTCGGCTGCAATGGGTGTCACGTTTTGGTTACTTGGCTGGCGCGCTTGCCGCAAATAGGCGGTAAAGTATGCGGCCAACACATAAAACGTTTTGTTATCAACCACAATAAGCTGAGGTAAAACAAGCATGGGTGGTATTAGTATCTGGCAACTGCTAATCATTGCACTGATCATTGTGCTTCTATTCGGAACAAAGAAACTACGCTCGCTAGGCGGTGACCTAGGTTCGGCGGTGAAAGGTTTCAAAAAAGCAATCAGTGATGATGAGCCGGCTGCAAAGAAAGAAGCTGACGCGGATTTCGAGCAGAAGAAGCTTGCTGACGAGCAGCAGGGTGAACAGGCTCAGAAGAGCCAGAAAGATAAAGAGCAGGTTTAACGCGTGTTTGATATCGGGTTCTGGGAATTAATACTGATCTCCGTGGTGGGATTGGTGGTACTGGGGCCGGAACGCCTTCCCGTCGCGATCCGTTCGGTGTCGCGTTGGGTGGGTGCTGCTCGTAACATGGCAAATTCGGTGAAGGATGAACTGTCTCAGGAGCTTAAGATCCAAGAGTTGCAGGAAAACCTGAAAAAAGCCGAAAAAATGGGGATGGAAGATCTCGCACCTGAGTTGCGTGATTCTGTCGAGGAGCTGAAAAAAGCAGCTGCCGATGTCCAGCGCCCTTATGCCGAGAAGAAAGACGAGCAGTCCTCGGCGACGACCTCTCAAAAGCAGGATTAAGTAACTCACTATGTCTACAGTTGAAGACACGCAACCGCTATTCAGCCACCTGGTTGAGCTGCGTAACCGCTTGTTGCGTTCTATCCTGAGCGTCCTTGTGGTTTTTCTTGGCTTGGTTTGGTTTGCGAACGACATCTACGCTTTCTTGTCGTCTCCTTTGGTAGAGCGCCTACCTGAAGGGGCAACAATGATTGCCACCGATGTTGCTTCCCCATTCTTCACGCCAATTAAGCTTACGCTGGTGACGTCGGTTTTCGTTGCGGTACCGATGATCTTGTATCAGGTATGGGGCTTTATCGCACCGGGCCTGTACAAGCATGAGCGCAAGTTGATCATGCCGCTGCTGTTTTCCAGCTCGCTGCTGTTCTACGCTGGCGTTTCGTTTGCCTACTTTGTGGTATTCCCTTTGGTGTTTGGTTTCTTTACCAGCATTGCACCAGACGGCGTACAGGTTGCGACAGACATAGCTAGCTACTTGGACTTTGTCCTGGCGCTATTTATGGCGTTCGGTATTGCCTTTGAAATTCCGGTTGCCATTATCCTGCTATGCTGGACCGGGGCAACGGATCCGCAAAGCCTGCGCACTAAGCGCCCATATATCATTGTGGCGGCGTTTGTGGTAGGTATGATGCTGACTCCGCCGGATATCATCTCGCAGACACTGCTGGCAATTCCGATGTGCCTGTTGTTCGAAGTGGGCCTGTTCTTCTCGAAGTTCTATATTCGTGAAGACCGCGAGGAAGATGCTGCTGAAGAGTAGTCAAGTGGTTGATCCACGATGAAAAAAACCGGCCGAGGCCGGTTTTTTTATATCTGCTTCTAATACCAGGCCCATCAAGTGTTTATACCAATCCCATCAATTATCTAATGATTGTTGCTGGTAAAGTTAGAGGGGGTGGTATTAGCATCGGGTAAAGATGGTTATTAGGCTATGTGGCTCAGCGGATTTAGCTATAGGATCGGTAGTTTGGATATTGAGCTATTTAGGTCGCTGTCATGCCTATCGCTTCTTGCCGCTTAGGGCAGACGAGATAAGCCCGGGCAAGAAAACGCCAGCTCGATGAGCTGGCGTTAAATAAGGTTCCAATGGGAAATGCTAGGCCATTGCCTTAGAAGAAGATATGCCCCATCAAGGCGATAACCGGTAGGGTTACCAGGGTGCGCAGGATGAAGATCATGAACAGCTCCCAAGGCTTCACCGGGATTTTACTGCCGATCAGCAAGGCACCGATCTCAGACATGTAGACCAGCTGGGTTACAGACATCGCGGCGATGACGAAGCGGGTTAGATCGCTTTCGATGCTGGATGCCAGGATCGAAGGCAGGAACATGTCGGCAAAGCCAACCACGATGGTTTCAGAGGCCGCGGCGGCTTCCGGGATACGCAGCAGCTCTAGGAACGGGATGAACGGTTGGCCAAGAATGCTAAATACCGGGGTATTTTCAGCAATCACCAGTGCCGCGGTACCAATGGCCATTACGACCGGCAGGACACCGAAAATCATATCAACCGCATTGTGCACGCCTTCAACAACGACTTTGCGAAGGCTCTTCACTTCACCTGCCTTGTTCAGCGCTTGCTCCAAACCATAACCGACAACGGTTTTGCCTTCCGGCACGGCTTCCAGGTTTTCGTCGCTGGTGGTGTTGCCATCGATGTAACGGTCTTTCTTCCACGAAAGCGGCGGCAAGCGCGGTACGATTACAGCAGCAGCCAGGCCGGCCAAGCAAACAGTTAGGTAGAACGGGGCAAACATGTGCTCAAGGTTGACTTGGGCAATAACCACCAAGCTGAACGTGATAGACACCGCGGTAAACGTGGTACCAATGACAGCGGCCTCACGCTCGGTGTAGATCTTGCCTTCGTATTGCTTGCTGGTCATTAGCACGCCAACACTGCCGTCACCTAGCCAAGAGGCAATACAGTTTACCGCCGAACGGCCCGGCAGGTTGAACAACGGGCGCATGATACGGGTGAAAAGGGCACCAACAAATTCCAGCAGGCCAAAATTGAGGAGTAGGGGCAGTAGCAGGCCGGCAAACAGGAATACGGCAAATAACACAGGTAGCAGATCGTTTAATACCATGCCGCCGGTATTGCCGTGGTGGATCATTTCCGGGCCGATGGCAAAGAAAGACATGAGGGCAAAAACGGCCCCCATTTGCTGTACCACAAACCATGGTAGGGTCGGGTTGAACAAGCCGTTAAGGAAACCGTTCTCGGTGATGGCCCTTGGCTTGATAGCCTTGGTTGCGATAGAGGTAACGGCAGTCAGCGCGATAACAAAGGTTACGATAGCAGGCAGCATATCACCAAGCAGGGCTTGGACAGATTTGGCTAGAACAGCAATCGGGATGGTAATGGTGCCTTGGTATTCGATCGGCGCCATGAAAAGAAACACGCCCAGTAGCGAGGGAAGAAGGAACATCAGCCAGTTGGCCTTGTTACCTGATTTAGCAATAACCTGATCCTGCATGCCTGACCTTAAATCATTGTTTTAAAATGGAAGTAAATAACTGCTTTATCCGTCGAGGAATAAATATTCACTGATCATCCATAATCAGGAGCGGCAAGGTTACCGTTTCTGACCCTAAATTGGAATACTTTTCGGATGATCGCGTGTTTTTATTCACTTTTCCCGGCAGGTTGTGGGTATCTATCTGCTTGATCTTACTTTGGTGGCGGTCGGGCTTGCGGGGCGGGGTGAAATTTAATGCCGGTACTGGGGGAGAGTACCGATTGGCAGGTAGAAAAAAGGGCAGGCATATCCATGCCTGCCCCGTTAAAACGCAGCCTTGTGCTTAGCGCATGGTCACGAATTCTTCAGAGCCGGTTGGGTGGATAGCAACAACGCTATCGAAGTCGGCCTTGGTTGCGCCCATCTTCATCGCAACGCCGAAGCCCTGGATCATCTCGTCAACGGTGAAGCCGATACCATGCAGGCCAACGACTTTCTCGTCTGGGCCGGCACAGACCAGCTTCATCTTGCACGGCTGGCGGTGCGAGGTAACCGCGGTGTACATTGCGGTGAAGCCCGACTTGTACACTTTCACGTTTTCTTCACCGTACTCTGCAATGGCTTCTGGCTCGGTTAGGCCGATAGTGCCGATTGGTGGGTGGCTGAATACCACTGTTGGTACCAGCTTGTAGTCCATCTTGGCTTCAGGCTTGTTGTTGAACAGGCGCTCTGAAAGCTGGCGGCCAGCTTTTACTGCAACCGGTGTTAGCTCGATACCGCCTTCCATGATGTCACCGACACAGTAGATGCCGTCAACATTGGTGCGCTGGTATTCGTCAACCTTGATGTAGCCACGGTTGTTGGTTTCAACGCCTGTTGCTGCTAGGTTGATTTTGTCGGTGGTCGGGTGGCGGCCGATAGCCCAGATCAGGGTGTCGGCGTTGTGCGACTCGCCGTTCTCAAAGTGCAGGGTGATAGTGCCGTCTGCTTCTTTTACCACTTCTTTTGGCACCGAGTGGGTGTGCAGTGTTGGGCCTTCGGCATCCATCACCTCTACCAAGGTCTCGATGATCATCGGGTCGAAGCTGCGTAGCGGCGACTCTTTACGTACGAACAGGTGGGTATCGGTACCCAGCGCGCTGAGTACGCCGGCGATCTCAACGGCAATATAGCCAGCACCGATAACCGCGGTACGCTTCGGTTGCTCGTTTAGCTCGAAGAAGCCGTTTGAGTCGATACCGTGCTCGGCACCCGGGATATTCGGAATGGTTGGCTCGCCACCAACGGCGATCAGGATGTGGTCGGCGGTGTAGTGCTCGCCGTTCACTTCAACGGTTTTTTCGTCGACAAAGCGGGCAAAGCCGTTGATCACTTCAATGTTGTTCTTGCCCAAAACGTTGTCGTAAGCGGTGTGGATACGGCCGATGTAGGCTTCGCGGCTTTCTACCAACTTGCTCCAGTCGAAGTTTTTCACATCCACGTCGAAGCCGTAGTCTTTGGCGTAAAGGTGCATTGCTTCAGCAATTTGCGCGCCGTGCCACATCACTTTCTTCGGTACACAGCCCACGTTTACACAAGTACCGCCAAGTGCTTTGGCTTCAATCAACGCGACTTTTGCGCCGTACATAGCGGCACGGTTGGCCGATGCAATACCGCCGCTGCCACCGCCGATACAGATGTAATCAAAATGCTTTGCCATGACTTTACTCCAATGATTTTATTGATTTGGTAACAGCAATCATTGCTGTGTTTGCCCTAGTGTAATCAAGAATGGGACGAGTTACGAGAGGGAGAGTTCGAGAATATGGGCGTAGGCAAGCAGGTATAAAAAAGGCGGGGGATCCCCGCCTAGCACGTGTTCATTGCCTTTGAATGCACTACTCAGGCACTACCCATTCCACGGTGTGGTGGCCACGGCTTGGGGCGATGGCCTGTTGTAGCCAAGGCAGGATGGCCTTCATCTGGCTTTCCAGCTTCCAGGGCGGGTTGATCACAATCATGCCCGATGCCGTCATCCCGCGCTCGTTGGTGTCTGGTTCGACCCCCAGCTCAAGTTGCAGGATCTTGCGGATGCCGAGCTTTTCCAGCCCCTTCAGCATCTTGTCGATGTTCTCGCGGTAAACCACTGGGTACCAAATCGCGTAGGTGCCGGTTGCCCAGCGCTTGTAGCTTTCCGCGATCGCGTGAACGACATCCATGTATTCGTGCTTTAGCTCGTAGGGTGGGTCAATCAACACCACGCCACGGCGCTCTTTGGGTGGCAAGCTGCCTTTTAGGCGGGCAAAACCGTCTTCTTTGTATATCTTAACCTGGCGATCGCCGCGGAACTCTTGCAGCAGCAATGGGAAGTCGCTTGGGTGCAGTTCGGTCAATACCATGCGATCTTGCTCGCGCAGCTGGGCGCGGGCAACTTTCGGCGAGCCCGGGTAATAGCGCAGCTCCTCACCGTCGTTGAGTACCTTGATCGCCTCAAGGTAGGACGCCACTTCTGCCGGGATATCATCGCGAGACCAGATCCGGGCAATGCCTTCTTTGAACTCGCCGGTTTTTTCGCTGCGCTCGTCTTGCAGATCGTAGCGGCCGACACCGGAATGGGTGTCATGGTAAACAAATGGCTTGTCCTTTTGCTTGAGCGCATCAAGGATCAGGCTTTGTACAATGTGTTTGACCACATCGGCGTGGTTACCGGCATGGAAACTGTGGCGGTAGCTCAGCATGGCTGGGATCTCGACAGAAGTTAGTGATGAATTGGGTCTGTATTATGGCGAATTGCGGGCGAAGATCCACAAAGCCGTGATGACTTTCATCAATCCGGCGGTTAAATCTGGGTTACTATTAGAGGAGCTAAGCAGGAAATCGCGTCATTAAGGGATTGAATTTGCTTGTCAGAAGACGCATCTATTAAGGGATTACCGATTTAAGGAATAGCGCATGTCTAACCCATTACTCACCATGACGGATCTGCCTCCGTTTTCTCAAATTCAGCCTGAGCATGTCAAACCTGCGGTAGAGCAGGCGATTGCGGATTGCCGTGCAGCCGTCGAGGCGGTATTGGCGAAGGATGTGCCGCCGAGCTGGGCGTCGATTTGTGTGCCGTTGGCGGAAAGCGATGATCGCCTGAGCCGTATTTGGTCGCCGGTCGGCCATTTGAACGCGGTCAAGAACAGCAATGAGCTCCGCGAAGCGTACGAAAGCTGCCTGCCGTTGCTGTCCGACTATGGCACATGGGTTGGCCAACACAAAGGTTTGTATGACGCTTACAAGGCCATCAAGGCTGACGACAGCTTCGGTGCGTTGAGCCAAGCCCAGCAGAAGTCGATCACCGATGCCCTCAAGGAGTTTGAACTGTCGGGCATTGGCCTGCCAGCCAAAGAGCAGCACCGTTATGGCGAGATCAGCAAACGCCTATCTGAGTTGGCCTCGACGTTTAGCAACAACGTGCTGGATGCGACCATGGGTTGGAGCAAGCTGGTGACCGATGAAGCCGAATTGGTCGGTTTGCCTGAATCAGCCCTGCAGGCCGCACAGGCGGCGGCCCAGGCCAAGGAGCAAGAAGGTTACCTATTCACCCTTGATATCCCGTCTTACCTGCCAGTCATGACTTATTGTGAGAATGCAGCGCTGCGCCAGGAAATGTACGAAGCGTTTGTTACCCGCGCCTCTGATCGCGGCCCGAATGCCGGCAAGTGGGACAATACCGATATCATTGCCGAGAAGCTTAAGCTGAGCCACGAAATTGCGCGTTTGCTGGGCTTCAATACCTACAGTGAAAAATCACTGGCAACCAAGATGGCTGAGACCCCAGAGCAAGTACTGGGCTTCTTGAACGATTTGGCCACCCGTGCCAAGCCGCAGGGCGAGCGCGAGGTGCAGGAGCTGCGCGATTATGCCCGCGCCGAGTTCGGTGCCGAGTCGCTTGAGCCATGGGACTTTGCCTTTTATGCCGAAAAGCTGAAACAGCACCGCTACAGCATTTCCGACGAGCAATTACGCCCGTACTTCCCGGAGCAGAAAGTGGTTGCAGGCCTGTTCGAGGTGCTAAAGCGCGTGTTCGGCATGAACGTGGCCGAGCGCGAAGGCGTCGATACCTGGCACGAGTCTGTGAAGTTCTACGATATCTTCGATGGCGAAGGGCAGCTGCGCGGTAGCTTCTACCTTGATTTGTATGCCCGCGAGCACAAGCGTGGCGGAGCCTGGATGGACGAGTGCATTGTCCGCCGTACCCGTGAAGACGGTAGCTTGCAGGCGCCGGTGGCCTACCTGACATGTAACTTCAACAAGCCGGTGGGCGATAAGCCGGCGCTGTTTACCCACGACGAAGTGGTTACCCTATTCCATGAAACCGGCCACGGTATCCACCACATGCTTACCCAAGTGGAAGTGCCGGCTGTTTCCGGCATTAACGGCGTGCCATGGGATGCCGTTGAGCTGCCAAGCCAATTCCTGGAGAACTGGTGCTGGGAAGAAGAGGCGCTGGCGTTTATTTCCGGCCATTATGAAACTGGCGAGCCGCTACCGAAGGAAATGCTCGATAAAATGCTGGCTGCGAAAAACTTCCAGTCGGCGATGGGGATCTTGCGCCAGCTGGAGTTCGGCCTGTTCGACTTTACCCTATACACCGAATACGATCCCGAGGTCGGCGCCAAGGTGCTAGATACGCTGTTCGACATCAAGTCGCGTGTTTCCGTGGTACCAAGCCCAGAGTGGGGACGCTTCCCGCATAGCTTCAGCCACATTTTTGCAGGCGGCTACAGCGCAGGCTACTACAGCTACCTATGGGCCGAGGTCTTGTCGTCGGATGCCTACTCGCGTTTCGAGGAGGAGGGGATCTTCAACACCCAAACCGGCGGCGACTTCCTTGACTGTATTCTTGAGCGAGGCGGCAGCGAGGAGCCGATGGCGTTGTTTAAGCGATTCCGTGGCCGCGAGCCGCAGATCGATGCATTACTCCGCCACAGCGGCATCACTGGCTAATTGGCTTTCAAACTGGTTATTTTGCTCGGCTTCTGCATCGAAAGTGCTCATTGATTATCATCAACTCCGCGCTTTCTCTTTGAACCCGAGTAAAATTCCTGCGTTTGAATTACCAATTAGGAGGGGAACGGTTATCAGCTCCGCGCGCCCTTTTCGCCCCAAAATAAAAAAGCACCCGAGGGTGCTTTTTTTGTTCTTGCTGCGGGCGGTTAGCTTGCGGTGATCACCATCGGCCAGCCCATATCCGTTTGGCGGGTTGCCTCTTGCTGCAACTCGGCATCGGTTAGCGGGTTGGCTGCCAGCCATTGCGCAGGCAGGGTCAGGGTTAGCTTGCTGTCGTTGGCCGACAGGCTAAACGGTGGCTGCTGCTGGTGGTCGCGGCGGTGGCACAGGATCACGGCAAGGCGGAGCAGGCGCAGGATCCGGGTTGCGCTCTGTGCCGACAGGGCGTGTTGCTCCGGCATGCTGGTCAATTGCTCGCGGAAGCGGCGCAATAGTTCGGCGATCAGGTGCTTTTGGGCCCGGGTAAAGCCCGGTAGATCGCTGTTGCTGATCAGGTACGCCGAGTGTTCGCCACTTTTCTTGAACTCGATAGTGGTGCCAATCTCATGCAAGGCCGCGCTGGCATGCAGCAGGTATTGCGCCTGGGGCTCCAACTGCCACTCAGTGTCGCAACCCTGGAGCAGCGATAGCGCGGTTGCCGCGACGGTATCGGCGTGCTGGGTATCTAGCTGGAAACGCGCCTGAAGGCTCATCAGGGTGCGCTCGCGCACATTGTCGTGGCGCATCTGGCTCATCATCTCGTACACCATGCCTTCACGCAGTGCGCCGCCGGCAAGGGTCATCGACTCAATGCCGAGCGACTCGAAAATCGCGATCAGGATAGATAGCCCGCTTGGGAAAACCAGGGCACGCTCCAGCGTTAGACCTTCGATATCAAGGTCTTCCAGGCGCTCATACTGCATGGCCTGTCGCTGCATACGCTTGAGCTTTTGCAAGGTGATGACTTCATCCATCCCCTGTGCCAGCATAATTTCCTGTAGTGCTTGTACAGTGCCGCTGGCACCGACACAGGTTTCCCAGCCAAGTTTCTGGTATTGCTCGACAATCGGCTCGATCGCGGTTTTTGCCGCGGTGATGGCGGCGTTGAAGTTGTCTTCAGTCAGGTAGCGATCCTTGAAGTAGCGCTCTAACCACGTAACACAACCTACTTTCAGGCTAGTCAGTGCGCTGGCATCGAACCCTTCGCCGATGATCACCTCGGTACTGGCACCACCGATATCGACCACGAGGCGCTTACCGCTGCCGCCGGAAGTGTGGGCAACACCTTGGTAGATGATTCGGGCTTCTTCCTCGCCGGGAATAATATTGACGGGGTGGCCAAGAATCGTCTTTGCTCGGGAAAGAAAAGCATCAGCATTTATCGCTGTACGCAATGCCGCGGTACCCACAATGCGGATGTTGGCATCCGGGATGTCTTGCAGGCGCTCTGCAAACAGGCTTAGGCAGTCCCAGCCTCGCTGCATGGCTTCGTCGCTGAGTGTGTTATCGCTGTTCAGACCGGCAGCCAGGCGCACCTTGCGCTTGATTTTCGCCAGGGTCTGCACACTGCCAGCTACTTCCTTGACTATCCACATGTGGAAGCTGTTCGAGCCAAGGTCAATCGCGGCGTACAAAGGGGATACTGTTCTTTCCATGGGCATATCTTCGTTTACTGCTGTTTGTTCTGTTGTGGACGGCGACGGCTGCGCTGACGCGACTGGCCTTGACGCTGTGAACCACCGCTGCGACGGTTACCACCTTGGCGCGGCGCGCGTGGAATGCTTACCGGTGCTGGTAGATCGTCTAAAAGCGCATCGGCATCGTACTTCGACAGCGGGATCGCGTGCTCGATGTAGGTTTCGATGGCCGGCAGGTTGATAGCATACTCTTCACAAGCGAAGCTGATCGAGTGGCCGCTGGCACCAGCACGGCCGGTACGGCCAATACGGTGAACATAGTCTTCGGCATCGTCAGGTAGGTCGTAGTTGAATACGTGGGTTACCTGAGGAATGTGCAGGCCGCGGGCAGCAACGTCTGTCGCAACCAGGACATCAAGATCGCCTTGGGTGAATTGCTCAAGGATGCGAACGCGCTTCTTCTGCGGCACGTCACCGGTTAGCAGGCCTACGCGGTGCTTGTCGGCAGCCAGGTGAGCCCAGATATCTTCACAACGGTGCTTGGTGTTGGCAAAGATAATGGCACGATCCGGCCACTCTTCCTCGACCAAGGTTTGCAGCAGGCGCATCTTGTCTTGGTTCGACGGGTAGAACAGCTCTTCCTGGATACGGTGGCCTGTTTTTTGCTCAGGCTCGACAATCACGCTTTCCGGGCTGTTCATGTGCTCGAACGCCAACTCTTTCACACGGTAAGACAGTGTGGCAGAGAACAGCATGTTCAGGCGAGCCTGAGGTGCTGGCATGCGGCGGAACAAGAAACGGATGTCTTTGATAAAGCCCAGATCGAACATGCGGTCAGCTTCATCGAGTACAACAACCTGGATTGAACGCAGGTCAATCACGCGCTGCTTGTAGAAATCGATAATGCGGCCACAAGTACCAATCAAGATATCGACGCCAGCTTCCAGCTTCTTCTGCTGTTTTTCGTAGGCTTCGCCACCGTATGCTAGGCCGGCTTTTAGGCCTGTGCTTTCTAGCAGCGGGGCAGCATCGTTGTAAATCTGGATTGCCAGTTCACGGGTTGGTGCCATAATAATGGCACGAGGATGGTTGGTTTTACGATCCTCTGCTGGTGGTGTCAGCATCAAGTGGTTAATAGTCGCGGTCAGGAAAGCCAGGGTTTTCCCTGTGCCTGTTTGAGCCTGACCAGCAATGTCACGGCCGGAGAGCACTACCGGCAATGCCAGCGCCTGGATCGGCGTACAATGATGGAAGCCTTTGGCCTCCAATCCTTGTAAAACCTGAGGTTCTAAACCCAGGTCGGCAAATTTTTGCTCTGTGATGTGAGTCGTCTTCATTCGTATAGAATATCAGCTTAGGGTTGCAATACGAAACGGATTCCATTCAAATAGGGCAACGATTTGCTGGTTAAAATCAAATCAGCTAAGAAAATCAACCATTGGAGTGGAAGATGAGCGACAAGATTGTGCAGCTAACAGATGCAAGTTTTGATAGCGATGTAATTAATGCTGCGGGCCCGGTACTAGTCGATTTTTGGGCTGAATGGTGTGGTCCTTGTAAGATGATTGCCCCAATTCTTGACGAAATCGCGGACGAGTACGAAGGCAAGCTAACAATCGGTAAATTGAATATCGATCAGAATGCTGCAACTCCGCCTAAGTTTGGCATCCGTGGTATTCCAACACTGTTGCTGTTCAAAGACGGTGGTGTAGCGGCGACCAAAGTTGGTGCGCTGTCAAAGAGCCAGCTTAAAGAGTTCCTAGACGCGAACCTATAAGCAACTCTGCTTCGAACCGTGCACAATTTCTCGTTGTGCATGGTTTGACTTCGGTCTAAGCTAGACTGATGTGATGTTTAGTGCTAACTTATTGCACGTAAATTATACTTTTGTTCATTCCTTGACCAGCCCCATTGGTCGACTCTATCTCAATTAACATAGAACCCCTATTTTGACTGACAAGAAACCCACCACTATGAATCTGACTGAATTGAAAAACCAACCTATTTCCAAGTTGGTTGCGCTTGGCGAGAGCTTAGGATTAGAAAACCTAGCGCGTTTGAGAAAACAAGATATTATCTTCTCTATTCTCAAGCAGCATGCGAAAAGTGGTGAGGACATTTTTGGCGATGGTGTTCTAGAGATTCTTCAAGATGGCTTCGGCTTCCTTCGCTCAGCAGACAGTTCTTACCTTGCCGGCCCTGACGACATCTACGTTTCTCCTAGCCAAATCCGCCGTTTCAATCTTCGTACTGGTGACACAATTGCCGGGAAGATCCGTCCTCCGAAAGATGGCGAGCGTTACTTTGCGCTACTGAAGGTAAATGAAGTTAACCACGACAAGCCAGACAACGCGCGTAACAAGATCCTGTTCGAAAACCTGACGCCGCTTCACGCTAACGATCGTATGCGTATGGAGCGTGGTAACGGTTCGACGGAAGACATTACCGCACGTGTGCTTGATTTGGCATCGCCAATCGGTAAGGGTCAGCGTGGTCTGATTGTTGCTCCGCCTAAAGCGGGTAAGACCATGCTGCTACAGAACATTGCTCAGAGCATTGCTTACAACCACCCAGAGTGTGAGCTAATGGTACTGCTGATCGACGAGCGCCCGGAAGAAGTGACCGAGATGCAGCGCCTGGTCAAGGGCGAGGTTGTTGCCTCTACCTTCGACGAGCCGGCATCACGCCACGTTCAGGTTGCTGAGATGGTGATCGAGAAAGCCAAGCGCCTGGTTGAGCACAAGAAAGACGTTGTTATCCTGCTTGACTCTATCACCCGTCTGGCACGCGCATACAACACCGTGATCCCATCATCGGGCAAAGTACTGACAGGTGGTGTGGACGCTAACGCCTTGCACCGTCCTAAGCGTTTCTTCGGTGCGGCACGTAACGTTGAGGAAGGCGGCAGCCTGACTATCATCGCCACGGCACTGGTTGATACCGGCTCTAAGATGGACGAAGTGATCTACGAAGAGTTCAAGGGTACAGGTAACATGGAACTGCACCTATCGCGTAAGATTGCCGAGAAGCGTGTATTCCCTGCGATTGACTTCAACCGCTCTGGTACCCGCCGCGAAGAGCTACTGGCGAAAGCGGATGAACTGCAGAAGATGTGGATCCTGCGTAAGATTGTTCACCCAATGGGTGAAACCGATAGCATGGAATTTTTGATCGACAAGCTATCTATGACTAAAACAAATGACGAATTCTTTGACGCGATGCGCCGTCAAAAGTCATAATTTAGTTGCTTGACTCACAGTTTGTTCAAACGCCACCTCGAGTGGCGTTTTTTATTGCTGGGAGTTTCGGTATCATTATCGAGCGGTGTTCGATTTTCACTTTTTACTTTCGTTTTCGCTAGTGGTGAAGTCGGGTAAATACCGATATAGTGTGTTGATTGTTGCTGGTAACCAGGATGGCTTTGGCAATTACTTTTCTCTCCTCATCATTCACCAAGGAGGTGGCATGCGACTAGGACGGTGCATGTTGATAGGGCTTCTTATCGGAAGCATGGCGACAGCCTCTGCCACGGAAGTGACAGAGCAGGAAGTCAGCCGTGTGATGTCTTCTTCCCAAGTTCAGCAGCAGGTCGATGTGCTGAGCGATCTCTATAACACCAGTGATTTCCGCGCATTGGAATTCGAGCTGTCCCAGATCTCCGGCCTCAAGCAGGAGGCGGTGCGGAGCCAGCTGGTTGCCCACGCGGTTGAATTGGATGTGCTTGACCAAGCCAAGGCGGATTGGTTGCAGGCGCAGGCCGAGCGAAAGCCGGCATTCAATGTCGTCCAGCAGGGCGATGGCTACCTAGTGACCCAAAGTGCCTTCCACTATGGCGCCCAGGCACGCGGCCTGGTGCTGAAGTGGCAGCAGACCTTGCTGGCGCAGAAGATGGTGGTCCAGGCTGAAGTTGGCGAGCTGGTGTTGTCTGAGTGGATCCAGAGGGACCTGCCAACCCAGACCACCCGCCGCGATATCTTCTTGGCCCAACTGCCTTCGTTGTCGGATCAGGCGGTGATAGCGTTGGCCGCCCAGTTCACCTCGGATTCCAAATTGGTCTGGCTGCCGGACAATGCCATTATTGCCGCCTTGGCTGCGGCATCGGGCGAGGAGGCGGTGTACCACCTGCTATGGCGCAGGCGCAGCGATCAGTACAGCGTGGCGGAGCTGCAGCGCCTGACCGAACGGGCAAGCGAGCCCGAGGCGCTCGAGCAAATCATGGCCGCGACCATTAACCCATCACTCAAACTGCAGGCCTACCGCTCGCTGGTGGGGCTCAACCCGCTTCCGCCAACGGCGCGGCAATTCCTCAAGGGCAAGCTCGATGAAGTCGAAGACGGCAAGCTGGTGGCATTCGAGTTGGCTCGCAACGGTTACTTGGACTGGCTGGAGCAGTTGGCGCTGGTGAGTAGCAGCAAGGTATTGCAACGGAACTTCGAGGCGGCTGTGACCCAGCTCCCCTAGCCATCGGTTTACGGTATTTTCCGCTATCCAGACGTTAACAACTCGTTATAATGGCATGATAATTATTTGCAGCACCCGGTCCTTGTACCGGGTGCTGCGTATTTGAAATGGGTAACTGCATCGCTATGAAGTTCAAGGATTTGCGAGAATTTATTGGCTACCTCGAACAGCAAGGCCAATTAAAGCGTATTACGCAACCTGTCGATCCCGATCAGGAAATCACCGAAATTGCCGACCGTACGCTGCGGGCGGGCGGTCCGGCATTGCTATTTGAAAACCCGGTTGGCTACGACATGCCAGTGCTGGCGAACTTGTTCGGCACCCCGGCCCGTGTGGCGATGGGGATGGGGCGCCAGGAAGTCAAAGAGCTGCGCGAGGTTGGCAAGTTGCTGGCCTACTTGAAGGAGCCTGAGCCACCACGGGGCTTCCGCGATGCCATCGACAAGCTGCCGGTGTTCAAGCAGGTATTGAACATGCCGGTCAAGCGGCTGCGCAAGGCACCGTGCCAGGAAGTGGTATGGCAGGGCGATGAAGTCGACCTTGATAAGATCCCGGTGATGAGCTGCTGGCCCGGTGACGTGGCGCCGCTGCTGACCTGGGGGCTGACCATTACCAAGGGACCGCACAAAAAGCGCCAAAACCTTGGGATTTACCGCCAGCAAAAGATTGGCAAGAACAAAATCATCATGCGCTGGCTGGCCCACCGCGGTGGTGCCCTGGACTTGCGAGACTGGATGGAAACCAACCCGGGCAAGCCTTTCCCGGTGACGGTGGCATTCGGGGCCGATCCGGCCACGATTCTCGGGGCGGTCACGCCGGTGCCGGACACCTTGTCTGAGTACGCGTTTGCCGGGTTGCTGCGCGGCAGCAAAACCGAAGTGGTCAAAAGCCTGAGTAATGAGCTGGAAGTGCCGGCCAGTGCCGAGATTGTGATGGAAGGGTATATCGACCCGGACGAATTTGCCGTTGAAGGGCCGTATGGCGACCACACCGGCTATTACAACGAGGTCGAGCGCCACCATGTGTTCACCATCACCCATGTGACAATGCGCGAAAACCCAATCTACCACAGTACCTATACCGGCCGTCCGCCGGATGAGCCCGCGGTGCTGGGGGTGGCGCTGAACGAAGTCTTTGTGCCTATTTTGCAAAAGCAGTTCCCGGAAATTGAGGACTTCTACCTGCCGCCGGAAGGGTGTTCCTACCGCATGGCGGTGGTGACTATGAAGAAGCAGTATCCGGGTCATGCCAAGCGGGTGATGATGGGGGTATGGTCGTTCTTGCGCCAGTTTATGTACACCAAGTTCGTGGTGGTGTGCGACGACGATGTCGATGCCCGCGACTGGAACAGCGTGATTGATGCGGTGACCACCCGGATGGATCCGCTGCGCGATACCCTAATGATTGAGAATACCCCGATCGACTCGCTCGACTTTGCCTCGCCGGTGGCCGGCCTGGGCTCGAAGATGGGCCTGGATGCGACCAAGAAGTGGGTCGCGGAGTTGGCCAATTCGGCGGGAGCCGAGTCTGCTGGTACACTCTCGGTAGATCGTGATGCCTTGGTGGCGGCGGTTCGCGCTGAGTTTCCCGAGATCATCGATTTTCACCTACCGCAGGAAGCCGCCTCGGGCCGGATGGCGATTGTCAGTATCGAGAAAACCGAGCTGGGCCAAGGGCCGAAAGTGATGCAGGGTATTTGGTCGCGCTTGGAGCAACAACTGGGCACCAAGTGGCTGATTGTCTGCGACGGCGATGTCAATGTTCGCGACTGGCATGATGTTATCTGGGCGATCACGACCCGGATGGATCCTAGCCGCGACACCCTGCTGCTGGATGGCGAAGCCGGCTCGAAAATGGGGATGGATGCCACCAACAAGCTGCCGGGCGAAGCGAGCCGGGAGTGGGGCACCCCGATAGCCAAAGATCCCGAAATTGTCGCGAAAGTGGATGCGATCTGGGATGAAATAGGTATCCTGAAGTAAACCGAATTGAATTAGCTGCCCGGTGCTGCCGGGCGTGAGAACGATAATATGCATCAAGTACGCCTGTTGCCCCATGACATCACGTTTACTGCCGATGGGCAGCAAACGGTGCTGGAGGCTGCGCTCAACTCAGGCATTGCTTTCCCCAACCGCTGCCAGGTGGGCGCATGCGCGATGTGCATGTGCCGTAAGCAAACAGGCGAGATAAGTTACCAGCTAGAGCCTATGCTTACTGAGAAAGAGCAAGCCGAGGGTTGGATCTTTGCCTGTCAGGCAGTGGCGGAAAGTGACTTGGTACTAGAGCTAGACTAGAGGAAGAGAATGTCCATCAAATGCGAAGTAAAGTCAGTCGAGTCATTGGCATGTAACACCTTTAAAATCCTGCTTCAGCCGGAAAATCCGATTGATTTCAAGGCAGGACAGTACCTGTTGGCGGTGATGGGCGAAAAAGACAAGCGCCCGTTTTCGATCGCCAGCAGCCCTTGCCGTGACAATGAAATCGAGCTGCACATTGGTGCCGCGGAGCATAACCCGTATGCCATCGAAGTGGTTGATGCCATGAAGGCGGCATTGGATGCGGGCACGCCGTTCGAGGTGGAAGCGCCGCACGGCGAGGCATGGGTTCGCGAGGACAGCGACAAGCCGTTGCTGCTGATTGCCGGCGGTACGGGGTTTTCTTACGTACGCAGTATCTTGGACAACTGCCTGAGCCGTGGCGTTAGCCAGCCTATTTTCGTGTACTGGGGCGGGCGCGACGAGTGCCAGCTGTATGCCAACGACGAGCTGAAGGCACTGGCAGCCCAGCACCAAAACCTGACCTACGTACCGGTAGTCGAAGCGGCGCCGGCAGACTGGCAGGGCAAGGTTGGCAATGTACTTGAAGCGGTGAGTGATGATTTCGTCAGCCTGTCGGCCTACGACATTTACATTTGCGGCCGTTTCGAAATGGCAGGCGCGGCCCGCGAGCAGTTCTCTGCCGAGAAGGGCGCCGAGCGCGATCGCATGTTTGCCGATGCGTTTGCCTTTATTTGATGAACAGTTGATGAAAAGCGGGGCTATGGGACAGCGCGTCCCTATGGTGCTATAAAGCCATAAAAAGAGCCATCGAACCAAAAGGCGAACCCATCATGGGTTCGCCTTTGTTGTTTTTGCACCTTGTTACTTGAAGCTTGATATATTACGCCCGCGCCATTTCGACCTTGCGCTTGACCCAGGTTTCGTTCACCCACAAAGACACCATGATCAGCACCCCGCCGATCAGCAGGCGAGGGTAGTCGACATCCCGGTTCCAAATCACGATATTCACAATCAGGCCTGCTGGTACCAAGGCATTGTTCATGATGGCCAAGGCCCCGGCATTGACCATGGTTGCCCCTTTGTTCCAGACGAAATAGCCCAAGCCGGAGGCCACTGTGCCAAGGTAGATCAAAATTCCCCACTGGGTGCCGGTGGTCGGCAGCTTGTCGGTGTTGCCAAATAGCAGGAACATCGGCAGCGCGACACATATGGCACCCAAGTAGAACAACCCGAACACCGTGTGCTGCGGCAACTCGGCTTGCTCCTGCTCCATGATCCGCTTGTAGCCAACTTGGCCGATGGCGAAGCACAGGTTGGCTCCCTGAACGATGAAGAAGCCGGTAATGAAGTTCTCGTTGATGCCCTCGAACTTGATCACCGCGGCACCGAGTACCGCAATGGCGGCGGTGATCAGGTACCAGGCCGAGAAGCGGCGGTGCAGCAAGTCGTAGATCAAGGTGACGTAAATCGGGGTGAAAATGGTGAACAGCAACACCTCGGGTACGCTCAGGTACAAGAACGATTGGTAGTAGAAGCAGTACATGATGCCAAGCTGGAAGGCGCCGACCGTCATCAGCTTCAGCGATAGCGACAGGTGAAGGTGCTGCTTGCGCAAAAATGGCAAAAAGACCAAGGCCGCGAGCGAGACGCGGGTTAGTACCGAAAACCATGCATCAACCTGCCCGGCGAGGTATACGCCGATCAAGCTAAACGAAAATGCCCATAACAGGGTGACAGCGGATAGGTAGCCCATAGTGGTTGCTTTTTCTCAAGAACGATTGGGCGCTAGTGTAGCGAATATTGGCACCAAGCGACATGCCGCCAGGAATTTGATAGGGCTGGTAGGAGTAGCGGTCGCGAGCAGTGATCGTGACCGCCAGGTGTTACGTAAGAAGTCGGTATTGGACGTTGAGCGTCACTTGGTTGACTTATTTGAGCGGTACCATCAGCATGTCAACCGGGGTGCGGTTGATCAGTTGCTTGGCCGAGCTGAGGATTTTGCTCCAGAAATCCTGGTGGTGGCCGCAGACAACCAGCTCGATATCGAGATCGTCGATAGCGTGGCAGATTTCCTCACCGAGATCGCCGCTGCCAACCAAGGTATGGGAGACCGGGTAGTTGGCTTTTTCAGCCAATGCCTGCAGTTGCTGTTGGGCGTCATCGGCCATGCGGTGCTGGGCATCGGAAAGGTTGATATCTATCAGGCCGGTGTACAGCTCGGCATAGTTCACATCGATATGGATAAGCGACAACTTGGCGTCAACAGCCTTGGCCAGTTGGGCAGCCTTGCCGACGAGGATCGCGCTGTCTTCTGAGAGGTCGATTGCAACCAGAATATGTTTATAAGCCATGCCTTTCACTCCTTGAGCTAGGTGGTTTCTTTCATGCTAGCACCGGGAGCGAAGAAAATATATCGGTTGGATCGCATCTTGCTGAGAGAAAAAATGGTCAGGTGTGGTAAAAAAATTCGTTTGAATTTTCAGTGGTTTTTGATGGTTATAGCTGAAAGATGAAGCGGACAAAGAAGATTGTTCCTCAATAGTACCGTTGAGTTGCATTCTCATTATTGCATTGTGACAATGGGGAAAAGGCGTTTTCATACCTATCGACGAGATTGGTATAAACTAGAATAGATAGGAGTAGTGAGATGTTAGCTCAAGCAATGGTTGAAAAACTTAACGAGCAAATCAATTTGGAGTTCTTCTCTTCAAATCTTTACCTGCAAATGAGTGCATGGTGTGAAGACAAGGGGTTTGATGGCGCGGCAGAGTTTTTGCGTGCCCATGCCGTTGAAGAGATGGAGCACATGCAACGTCTGTTTACTTACGTAAGCGAGACAGGGGCGATGCCTATCCTGGGCTCAATTGAAGCACCTAAGCATGAGTTTGCATCGTTGGGCGATGTATTCCGTGAAACTTATGAGCACGAACAGCTAATCACCGAAAAGATTAACAAGCTTGCTCATGTTGCGTTTACAACTCAAGACTACTCGACGTTTAACTTCTTGCAGTGGTATGTGGCAGAGCAGCACGAAGAAGAAAAACTATTTAAAGGCATACTCGATAAGATTGAGCTGGTTGGTGAAGACGGCAAAGCCCTGTTCTTTATCGACAAAGATCTTGCCGCTATGGCTAAAGCTGGGTCTTCATCAGTTATGGATACACAGGCTGGCTAATGTGGACGGGGGCGGTTAATCCGCTCCCATCACCACTCCCGCCAGCTGCGAAGTCACGTTGTTCGGGGGCTATATTATGAGTGGTGATGCAATTATATTCGCACTTTTTTTGGTCGCTGTGGTGAATGTTTCTCGCTATGTTAGTACCTTGCGTACTCTCCTAGCAGTCATGCGCGAATGCGATCCTCTTCTTTACCAACAGGTTGATGGCCGGGGCTTTTTCTCATCCCAGGGAAATGTCACCAAGCAAATCAGGCTATTCCATTACATCCGCAGTCAACAATACGAAAAGCACCACGATCCGGTGTTTATGGCGAAATGCATTAAGGTACGTAAGCTGTTCATTCTGGCCAGTACTTACCTAATGGTATTTTTTGTCTCGATCTTTGTTGTGGCTTACCTGGGTATTTAATTTGCCGGGCAGTCGCAAATACAAGTTAACACTCGAAGCGGGATAACGGTTTCTATTCGCCCATTAGGTGGGTAGAATAGCCGCGTTGATAAGGGATGCAGACCAATAGAGGTTTCCGCATCCCTTTTTTATTCGTTTAGCTCGAGTCGTTACGGTAGAGATATGGCAGAAAAGTTCGATGTAGTAATTATTGGCGCTGGCGCGGCAGGCCTGATGTGTGCAGCCGAGGCGGGCAAGCGCGGCCGCTCTGTGCTGGTGGTTGATCATGGCAAGAAGCCGGGGCGCAAGATCCTGATCTCTGGCGGTGGCCGCTGTAACTTTACCAACTACGACGTCGCGGCCAACAACTATGTTTGCCGCAATCCCCATTTCGTGAAATCTGCCCTGTCGCAATATACCCAGTGGGACTTCATTTCGATGATCGCCAAGCACGGTATCGCCTTTGAAGAGCGCGACCACGGCCAGCTGTTCTGCGAAGACTCGGCCAAGGATATCGTCGCGATGCTATTGGCCGAATGTGATCTGCCAACGGTCCAGCAGCGCTACCGGGTCGATGTTCATGATATCGAGAAAACCGAGCACGGGTTTAGCCTGAAGTTGAATACCGATATGGTAGAGTGTGAATCCTTGGTGGTGGCAACGGGTGGCTTGTCGATGCCAAAGCTGGGGGCCACCCCGTTCGGTTATCAGCTAGCCGAGCAGTTCGGGCTGAAAATGGTCCCGACCACGGCAGGCTTGGTGCCGTTTACCCTGCATAAGGAAGAGAAGGAAGCCTTTGCCGACCTATCCGGGATTGCGTTCCCTGCGGTGATTGAGGCCGAGGACGGTACCAGCTTCAAGGAAAACCTGCTGTTTACCCACCGTGGCCTGTCGGGGCCGGTGGTGCTGCAGATCTCGTCATACTGGACGCCGGGGCAAAAGGTCACGATCGATCTGCTGCCTGATTTGGATCTGGAAGAGACCCTGAACGCGATGCGCGACAAGCACCCGAACCAGAGCCTGAAGAATTCGCTATCGCGCTTGCTGCCAAAGCGCTTGATTGAAGTCCTGATCGAGCGGGGCGATCTCACCGACAAGCCACTCAAGCAGTTCAACCCGAAAGACATCACGGCGATGGCCAACTATTTCCACCAGTGGTCGATTGCCCCGAACGGTACCGAAGGCTACCGCACCGCGGAAGTGACCTTGGGCGGGGTCGATACCGACGAGTTGTCGTCGAAGACCATGGAAACCAAAAAGGTGCCGGGACTGTTCTTTGTCGGCGAGGTGATGGACGTCAGCGGTTGGCTGGGCGGCTATAACTTCCAATGGGCATGGAGCTCGGGTTTTGTGGCCGGGCAGTACGCTTAATACTGTCCCTAACCCAATCACTGACGACCTTGAAGCGGCGCACCTGGCGCCGCTTGTTATTGATGCCGTTTTACTTATTCACCCCGAATCAGTTTGGCTATCATCGATACATTGCCTGGTCATTGTTTTTTCACTCCGCATTTACTTCTGTGTTTCAGTGCTGTCACATAGGTAAAATCCTGTCAAAAACTTGTCGATTTCGCTGGTCTGCTAGCAAAAAAAGCCTATAATCCGCCCGCTTTATTTTAACAATAAAATTTCCGGAGTTGACCTGATGAAAGCAATCGCCATGAAGGCTGTCGCGATGACCATTCTAGCTACCTCACTAACGGGCTGTATTGGCCAGATGGGGACATCCCAGCTAGTGACAAAAGCGAACCTGAGTGCGGTAGATAACCGTTACGGCCGTGCCGGCCTGTTTGTTTTGCTAAGCCCAGTGTACGGCATTGCCGCGACGGCGGATTTGTTTATCTTCAACACTGTTGAGTTCTGGACCGGTAAAAATCCGATCACGGGCAAGTCGCCAGCGGTTGCCGATACGCCGGTTGACGCGATCTTCAAGGTGAACGGCAAGCTCGACAAATCGATGACAACAGTGCCGTTGGCTAGCGTGCAGAACAGCGATATTGAAGCTGCGAGTTTCCGCCAGCTGGATGACAAGACCCTGGAAATGAACGTGGTTTACCAAGGCGGTGAGCGCGCGGTACTACGCGGTGAGAAGGCCGGTGATGAAGTGAACTTCTACCTCGACGGTGAGTTCATTACCGCGGTTAGTGTAGAAGAGCTAAGCCAGTACGCCAACAACCAGGCGTAATACGCGGTTGCCATGTCCATGGCTGCATGGGCGAGAAAGACAATGATGAAACGGGAGCCAGCAGGCTCCCGTTTTTTTATGGACTGTTTTTTTATGGGCTATTTTTTTATGAGCTAAGGGGTTGGCTGCAGCGCTTGCCACAAGATGCAAAATGCCCCTTCCTGATACCCGGCCTGCTGGGCGAGCGCGGGTTGCTCGGCAAACAGCCGGGCCGTCGACAGGAAATGGTGGTGGCAGAAATTCAGCACCAGCGGGAGCGGTAGCGGGGCAACTTGCCCTTGCTGCTGTGCCTGCTCGATCAGGGTTGGTAAGAAGCCCATGGCACTGGCCATGTAGTCATGGTGCTCGGCGAGGGTATATTCCGGATCGTGGTTGAATAGCAGCATGAACTGCAGATCGTCAGGATGAGCTTGTGCCCAGCTTAAAGCCTGAGTCCAGTGGTAGCGTACCTGATCTTGTAGGGCACCGTCCGGTGCCTGCCGGGTCATTGCTGCCGCGAGCCGGGTTTTGATATCCATGTGCAGCGCACGCACCAAGGCTTGCTTGGTTGGAAAGTGGTGGAACAGGGTGCCCGTCGCCACGCCCGCCTGCTTGGCGATGCTGGCGGTGGTGGTGGCACCGATCCCTTGGCGGGCGAACAGGGCCAGGGCGGTATCGAGGATTTGCTGCTGCTTGCTCACTGAGCTCTCCTAGCGGGTGAAGAAGGCCAGCATCAGCTTTTGCCACCAACGGCCGTAAGGCGGGGTGATCAGCGATGTGGTGGTGAGCTTGCCGCGCGCCAGCACGGTTTTGGCATGGGAAAGGGCAAGGAACCCCTCTTTGCCATGGTAATGGCCGATGCCCGAAGGTCCGATCCCGCCAAACGGGGCGTCGTCGGCAGCCACGTGCAATACCGTGTCGTTGATGGCCATGCCGCCGGAGTGGGTAAGCTGGCGTACCTTGTTTTGGGTTTCGGGCTCGAGGCTCATCAGGTACAGGGCGAGTGGGCGCGGGCGCTGCTGGATGTAGTCAATGGCCTGATCCAGCCCCTTGTAGCTGACTATCGGTAGCAACGGGCCAAAAATCTCCTGCTGCATCAAGGTGGCCTCGTCGGGGACCTGGCTAAGCAGGTGCGGGATCATCCGGTGCTGCGCATCATCGCGGGCATGGTTGTGGCAAGGGTGTACTTTCGCCCCTAATTTTTCGGCTTCCTCAAGCCAGCTGGTTAAACGCTGGTATTGGCGGGTATTGATCACCGAGGTGAAGTCGGGGCTGTTGACCCCTTGCGGGTAAAGCCGGTTGAACTGGCGCTTGAACTCGCTGATGAAGGCTTGCTCTTTCCCTTCCGGGACCAAGATATAGTCAGGCGCGACACAGATCTGGCCGGCGTTCATACACTTGCCGAAGATCAGCCGCTCGACGGCGAGCTCCATGGCAATATCATCGGCAATCAATACCGGAGACTTGCCGCCGAGCTCCAGGGTAACCGGGGTGAGGTTGTCGGCAGCCGCCCGCATCACGTGGTGGCCGACGGCGGTCGAGCCGGTGAAGATAAGGTGGTCGAATGGCAAGCGGCTGAAATGGGCGGCGGCTTCCGCCTCGCCTTCGAAGGTGGTGACATAGTCGTTGTCAAACGCATCGGCAATCAGTGACTTCAGCACTTTATTGGTGGCCGGGGTAAATTCGCTCAGCTTGATCATGGCACGGTTACCGGCACCGATGGCGGCGATTAACGGGCCCAGGCTCAGGGTGACCGGGAAGTTCCAGGGCACGATGATCCCGACAACGCCAAGGGGCTGGTAGTGGACACTGACTTTGGCCGGGGTCAGCAGCAACCCGGCATGGCGGCGCGAGGGTTTCATCCACCGCTTAAGCCGGCGCAGGCTGTAGTTGATACCGGCAATACTTGGCAGGATATCTGAGAGCATGGTGTCTTGGTGGCTACGCTTGCCGTAGTCTTCCTCGAGTGCCACGCACAGGGCTTCCTTATGTTGCTTGATGGCTTGCTTTAAGGCTTTGAGCTGTAGGATCCGTTGTTCCAGTGACGGCAGGGGAGCTGCTTGAAATGCCGCTCTTTGGGTTGCGAGCGTACTGTCCATGTGCTGGCAAAGGCTAGGGGTGACATTGATTTTTTCCACGACCGTCATCTGCTGCTCTCCGTATTCAACAAGGTTAAAGGCTAAAACCGACTAGTCAGTCGGTTTTAGTATAGGTGCTATTTTGTCCAGCGATCAAGCCGGCGGGTTGAAATTCAGAGGTTGGGCAGGCCAAGCGGGGTTGGACTGTGGCTCCAGGCGCCTTAGGCCGAATCCGATTTCTTATGGCCGCTCTTGTCGGCATGGAAGGTATCGATAAATGCGTTGAAATAGCGCTGTAGCTGCTCGGCATCGCCGTCATAGCCCAATTGCCCAAGGAGCGTGATCCCGGCTTCGCAGGTGCATAGGTTACCCGCCTGCTGGTTGCGCCTGAGCTGGTAGGCGGAAGCGGCGGCGGGGGACAGTTCCAGCCGCGGTAGGCCGGACAGCCAAGCGCTGCGGCGCACCATTTTTTTGGCTTCCTGCCAAGTGGCATCAAGAATGATGATCAGCGGGGTTTTGCCCGAGGCGGCCTGGTATTGGCTTGCCGGTACTTGTTCGTCCCCCGGGAACAAGAGCCACGGTTGGTATTGCTGGTCGGCTAGCATATCGAGCAGCTCCCGGGGCGGATTGACCCTATCCCATACCTGACGTTGGCAATGGGGGAGGCTGCGCATCATCAAGTTGCCGGTATTGGTGTCCTTGCCCATTTCCCTTGGGTGGGTGAGCAGGACAAACGGGACCGGGCAGCGCAAGGCTGGCTCGGCATGGCAGATGCAGTTGTGCTTGAACCCGCAACGGGGGCAGGCAAGGGGAGTACTCATATCGGCGATATTCTGTCAGGTTGGGTATACCGCAGAGTGTGGCATACCCCCTGGTTTTTATGCAATAACGCCTTCATGCAATAGGGCTTGTTGGCCATCGCAAGCGGTTAATCGGTCGCGGCTACTGGCGCTAGCACTAAGCCTGCTCCGCCCAGCGGGAAGGTTTGCCCGTTGATGGTTTCTTCTTGGGTGGTCAGTTGGCCGTCTTCAAGGGTGAACAAGCGCTCGCTGATCAAACGCCGTCCTTGGTGGCTGACCATGGTCACCTTCACTTGGGTGGCACTCGTCTGTTGCCAAAAGCCCGTCTCGTTGAGGCTGGGCTCGTCACCGGGGTAATCATACTCGGTCGTGGCGCTATGATCAGGGTTGAGCTTGATGGTGGTCGTAAACAACGGGGTATCGCCCATCATGCTGGTGCCTTGGTATTGGCCGACCCAGCCCCGGGTGGCATCACTGGAGCCTAAGGTCGCACAGCCTTGGTATTGCTGGCCTTGCCATTCCAGCTTGGCCTGCCAGCCGAATACCGAGTCGCTCATGGTGTCGTTGCACTGCCCCTTGGTCATGACCAAGTTGAAGTCCTTGCCGGCGTATCGCTGTTGCCCGCTCTGGCTTTGCTGCTCGGTGACGGCTTGTAGCTCGGTGTCGTGGCCGATACGGAGCAGGCTGGCTTGCCCGTCCTTGACTTCGACCGTCCAGCCCGGCTCGTTACCAAATACGCGGGTGGCATGGGGCGGTTGCTGGCAGCCTTGGCGCATCTCATTGGATAGCAGGTTCAGTTGTTTTACCTTGAAAACTGCGTCATAGCCGGCGGCAAACCCGACTTCGGGGGCGGGTTCAAGAAAGCCGATAAACTCACCGTACATTGGCTCGTAGCCCGGCCGGGTTATGGCATCGACATCTTGCTGCATACTGAGCGGCAACTGGAGCCAATACTGCTGGCTGCTGCCACAGGGTTGGATGCTACGGCTTTCATGGCCCAGCACCACATTGCCCCGTAGCATGAAGGCCTGGACCTTGCCTGCTTCGGCGGTATCTTCCGGCTGGGAGGTGGTCGGGGTGGCGGCTTGTTGGCTAACCGGGCCTTCGGCGCACCCCGTGAGCAAGGTGAGCAGTGCTAGCGAAGCAAAGGCTGAACGTTGGAGTGTCATCAAATTCCCTTAATGTGGTAGTTTGGGGGCTAAAGTCAGTGATATCAGATAAAAAAGAAGAGCACTAGGATGGCCTATTGGTTATTTAAGACAGAGCCCGATACTTTCTCCATAGACACCCTAAAACGGCAAAAAGTTTCTTGCTGGGAGGGGGTCAGGAACTATCAGGCGAGAAATATGATGCGTGACGACATCAAATTGGGGGATGAGATCCTTATCTACCATTCCTCGTGCAAGGATGTCGGGGTGGTGGGGATTGCCAAGGTGGTGAAGGAGGCCTATCCGGACCACTTCCAGTTTGATCCGCACAGCCCCTATTACGACCCCAAGGCGTCGCCGGACAACCCTCGCTGGATCATGGTGGATATCGAGTACCAACGCCACTTGCGGTTGGTGTCGCTCAAGCGAATGAAAGCGAATCCGCAATTGGCCGAAATGCCGTTGGTAAAACGGGGCAACCGTCTGAGTATTATGCCGGTTACCGAGGCGCAGTGGCAGGAAATCCTGCAAATGACTGGGCAGTTCTAGGGGGCGGAGAATGAAAAAAGCTGCCGGGTTGGCAGCTTATCGGGGTTCGCCTACAGGCTTGGTTGCGGCTTATTTTAGCAATAGCTCGGTCAGGTAGTGGGCGACAGCCTCGTCTTGGCAGGCACCGATCACCTCGTTCTCCGGCAGCGCACGCTTCACTTTCTCGTGCGACGTGCCCATCACCAAGCCCTTGCCGGCCATGCTCAGCATTTCGACATCGTTCATGCCATCGCCGAAGGCAATGCAGTCTGCCAGCGCATAGCCTTTTTCTTTGGCAACAGCTTCCAACGCGTGGCCTTTCGATACACCGGCATCCATCACTTCCAGGCACCATGGGGTCGAGAAGGCAACATTGGCCTTGTCGCCAAATTGTGCATTGATTTTATCTTCCCACTCGACCAGCCTGTCATGGTCGTATTCGCCACGGCCATCACGGGTAAAGAAGATTTTCGCCACGCCCTCAAGCGGTGGGTTGTCGGTATCAAACAGCTGGTAGCTGAAAGTATCGTGGAACTCACGCAGGGCCGGATCTTCCTTATTTAGCAGCCAGTCATCGTTGTGGTAGATGTGGATCATCAGTTCGGGATCGTTTTTGGTCATGGCAATAATGCCAGTGATCACATCAGGTTGAACATTTTGCTGGAAGATCACTTCGTTTTTGCAGTTGTGCACCCGGGCGCCATTGGAGGTGATCATGTAGGCAGGGATCCCCAACTCTTCGCGCATACCCGCAACATCGACATGGTGGCGGCCAGTGGCAAAGATAAAGTCTTTTCCTTGCTGGTGGAGTTGGTTTAGCACGTCTTTGGTAAACGGTGCCAGCTTGTGATCGGGGGTAAGTAGTGTGCCGTCTAGATCAGATGCAATAATTTTGTACATGAAACCTCTCGCAATAGGGACAGAGGCCCAAGGTATGCCTAGCTGGCGCTAACTGCTGAAAACAGGAGGCAGCTAGCTGCGTTGAATTATCTGGCAAGCCTTGGGAAAGCGGGGTAATAGTAAACCAGATCACCTATTAATAAGGAGGTTAATTTACCCGTTTTCGATTTCCGCTTTACGGAAGTGGTTGATCGCGGCGGCCAGTACCGGCTGACGGTATTTATCGCTTTCGAACAAGAGTTCGTGGCGGGCACCGTGGATCACCTTGAGCTCGCAGGGCTTGTCGGCATCCTGCATGGCTTGGCAGAAGCGGTAATGGGCCTGGTTGTCGATGATGGTATCGTCGCTGGCCTGCAACAGGAGTACCGGCGAGGTGATTTGCGTGGCGAGGGCAATGCTCTGCTTGGCAGCGGCGATCCCCTGCCAAACCCAACGGGCGCTCGGGCCGCCAATTTTCAGCTCGGGCATTTTCTCGTAGAGATCACGGAACCAGTGGTAGCGCACCTCGCTTTGGCACAGCGGGTTGTCGACAAAAGGCTTCGGGTAATAGGGTACTTGCCCCGGGGCGTAATCCGGCTGGCGTTGCAGTTGCTCGACCACCCTGGCAAGGGGCGAGGCGATAGGACGCATCCAGTTTTTGATATTGATACCGTGCATCGGGGCGCTGAGTACCGCGCTGTCGATGGCGCCCGGGTTGCGGGCAAGGAACAGGCTGCCAATGGTCCCGCCCATTGAGTGGGCCAGCATAAAGTGTTGCCGGTAGCCCTTCGGTGTGATCACGGTGCGGAAAAATGTTTCGAGATCGGTGACATAGTCGTCGAACTCTTCAACGTGCCCCAACTCGCTGTCGTCGGCCAGTCGGCCGGAAACACCTTGGCCGCGGTGGTCGATGGCGTAAACATCATAGCCTTGCTGTGCCAAGTCGTGGATCAGCTCTTGGTATTTCCAGTAGCTTTCCACCCGGCCGTTGACCAACAGGATCATTTTGTCCGCTTGCTGCTGGGTGATAGCCGTCCAGCGGATGGTGACTTGGTCGACGCCGCTGAACTCCCCCTCTTCACGTTGCTGCCAAAGCTCGGTGACCGAGCCCGCCATGATCTCAAGATAATGGGACTCTTGGGTGAAGTTGAAAATATGGGGTGGTTGGATGGTCATTGGGCTTCCTAGTTAACAGCGTCATGGCTAAGTATAACGCACTGAGATAGAAGGAAGTATAGCGATTGTGTTGGCTTTGGGCATGAACTACTGTTAACGTGTAGCGATTTTGTGCCTTGTTACACCGGTTTGCCCAATTATATAGTATAATGCGCTGGCAAATTAGAGTTAATCACTAGTGTAGGAGACGAGTTGTGAGTATTGATGTTTGGCTGGCCTATCTGGCAACGGCGATAGTGTTCAGCTCGGCGCCGGGATCCGGCACGGTGAACTCAATTAGCAACGGCATGGTCTATGGCTGGCGCAAGTCCCTTGCATCTATCCTCGGCCTGCAAATTGGCCTGGCTATCCATATTGCCCTGGTCGGGGTTGGCCTCGGGGCGGTGATTGCCCAGTCGGCGCAAGCCTTTACCCTTATCAAATGGGTTGGCGTGGCCTACCTGATCTGGCTCGGTATCCAAAAATGGCGCGAGCAGGCCGTGATGTCGGTGAGTGCCCCGAGCGCGGCGATTTCCAGCATCCAACTATGCCGCCAGGCTATCCTCGTTAATCTGACCAACCCTAAAACGGTCGTGTTCCTGGTGGCACTTTTTCCGCAATTCCTGTCGCCAACCCAGCCCCAGGCTGAGCAACTGCTGATCCTCGGGGTGACGACGGTTGCGGTAGATACCTTGGTCATGCTGTCTTATGTCACGTTGGCATCCCGCCTGGCTGGCTATATTCGCTCCCAGCGCGTGATGGCGGCACTCAACCGTGTGTTCGGCTCGATGTTTATCGGCTGTGGTGCATTGCTGGCAACGGCCAAGGCATAACTTTATTCAGGAACAGTGTTACACTACCTAACTTGCTGTTTTAGCTTGTATTAATGGACAGGGTTTTTCTTCATAATATGTACTCTTATGTTGCACGCCAGCCTATCTTTAACCGCCAGCAGCGGACCGCTGGCTATGAACTGTTGTTTCGTGATGGCGAGAGCAATGCATTTCCCGATATTGAAGAAAACAGGGCAACCTGCCGCCTGCTGGTCGAGAACTTTCTGGCGGTTGGCGAAAACCCCGCCACCCATGGCAAGCGCTGCTTCATCAATTTTCCCTATAAGAGCCTAGTGAGGCTGCTGCCGACCCTGCTGCCCAAAAAGCGGGTAGTGATCGAGGTGTTGGAAAGCTGCGAGCCAGATGACGAGCTGTTCTTGGCCATTCGCCGGCTGAACAAGCTGGGCTATATGATCGCGCTGGACGATTTCGATATGGATCGGCGCTGGCAACGCTTCTTGCCGTATGTCCATATTATCAAGCTCGACCTGATGTCGATTGGGCTGGAAAGGGCATGCGAGTACGTGGCGCAGAACCGTCACCGCAGGCTGATGTTCCTGGCTGAGAAGGTGGAGAGCCACCAAGAATTCACCGCTGCCATTGATGCCGGCTTCCACTTTTTCCAAGGCTATTACTTTAGCAAGCCGGAGCTGCTGAAAAACCGGTTGGTGAAACCCGAGCGGCTATCGACCCTGCGCTTGCTGCAGGAGGTGTGCCGCGAAGAGGTCGACTTTGAGCGCATCGAGCAGATCATCATTGCCGACGTTTCCTTGTCCTATTTGCTGCTGCGCTATGTGAACACCGCAGCCAGCCGCACTTTAGTGCCTATCAGTACCTTCCGTCAGGCATTGGTATACCTGGGTGAGGAAAAGCTCAAGATGTTTGTCAGCGCGGTTGCCACTGCGCAGGCGTCTATCGACAAGCCCCGAGAGCTGTATGCGATGTCACTGCAGCGTGGCCGTATGTGCGAGGTATTGGCGGAAAACAGCACCTTGCCTATCGCGGGGGAAAAAGCGTTTTTGACCGGGTTGTTTTCGCTGATTGATGCGTTGCTGGATAGCCCGCTGGAGCAGCTTATCCCGCTGCTGCCCCTCGAGCCCGAGATGTGTAATGCGCTGCTCAAGCGCGAGGGGCCGCTGGGGCAGATACTGGTGTTGCTTGATGCTTACGAGCAGGCGGATTGGGCCGCGGTGCAACAGTGCTGCGAACTCCTGGGGATCAGTGACGAGCTGGTGGCGCGCAGCTACCGGCTATCGCTCGAATGGTCGTCCCGCTACGTGCATGCAACGCCGCAATCGGCAACGAACTAGCAGCCTTCCCTCGGCCATCATTGCTTGTATTGGCTTAGCGCCTTAACCGCAGCCGCCAAGGCGGGGTTCAGCGTCTTGTTTGATGGATAGCAAAGCCCCAGCCTGCGGAACATCCTCGGCCCTTCCAGAGGCACCGTCACCAAGCGATTGGCGGTTTCAAGCACCCCTGTTGGCAAGAATGAAATACCAAAGCCGGCTTGCACCAAGTGCATGACCTGGGTTTTGTGCTCGGCCTTGGCCACCAGGTTAACGGCCAGCCCGTCGCAGGCCAGCAAGCCGATGGTCTGCTGGTGCGCCTCGCAGGGCGGGCACTCGATGAAGTCATGCTGGTGGAGCTGCTCAGGGCGCACGGTGCTGTGCTGGGCCAGCGGGTGCTCCGGCAGCATGCAAAGTACGTAGTCCTCATCCCATAGCGGCAAGAATATCTCGTCGTCACCCTTGAACATATCCAGTGTGATCCTGCCATCGGCGGGGGCATCGTGGTCGACCAGCTCGAGCAGCAGGTTGGGCTCTTGTGCCCTCAGGCATGCCATCACGCCAGCCAGCTCGGACTGGCTGAGGTCGGGAAAATTGGCCAACTTGAGCGGCAGGCACTCGGTGCGTTGCTGGAATAGGCTTGGCAGGCGGTTGACGTCGGCCAGCAACCTGACCGCGAGCGGGTAGAGGTAGTGGGCCTCGTCGCTGAGGTTAACCCCCTTTTTGTGGCGCTCGAACAACGTGGTGTTGAGCTCAGACTCCAATTGCTTGATGGCATTGGAAATCGAAGGCTGGGACACGTAGCAGCGCTCGGCAGCAAGGGTAATGTTTTTTTCTTCGTAGACAGCAACGAAGAAGCGAAGTAGACGAAGATCCATAGTCGCAACCAACTCGGGGGTGATGCCAACTATGATAATGGTTTCGCGGGTGAACACAAAGGCGGGAAAACAAAACGCCGAGCATAAGCTCGGCGTTTGGGGGACTTGTCAGTCTATCGGCTGGGATTAGCCTGCAACGTTGTAGTAAGTTGCAGCGCCCGGACCTACTGGGATACCCAGTACGAATACCCATACGTAGAACATGATGCTCCAGCCTACCACGAATACGATAGAGTATGGCAGCATGGTCGAGATCAGCGTACCTAGACCCAGGTTCTTCTTATAGCGAGTTGCTACCGCTAGGATCATACCGAAGTAGCTCATCATTGGTGTGATGATGTTGGTTACTGAGTCACCGATACGGTAAGCCGCCTGGATAGTCTCTGGCGCGTAGCCAACAAGCATTAGCATTGGGACGAAGATTGGCGCTGTTACTGCCCACTGTGCCGATGCAGAACCGATCATCAGGTTGATGAAGCCACACATTAGGATGAAGGCGAAGAACAGCATTGGGCCTGTTAGGCCAACTGACTGCAGGAAGTCAGCACCTGCTACCGCGAACACCTGACCGAAGTTAGTCCACTTGAAGAAAGCAACGAACTGAGCGGCGAAGAATACCAGCACGATGTACATACCCATCGAAGACATCGACTTAGACATCGCATCGATAACATCGCGGTCAGTCTTCATGGTGCCAACAACTTTACCGTATACGAAACCTGGTACAGCGAATACAACGAAGATGAACGCTACGATACCTTTCAGGAACGGTGAGCCTGCAACCAGACCCGTTTCTGGGTGACGTAGGATGCCGTTCTCAGGCACGATTGTCAGGGCTAGAAGACCAGCAACAACCAGTGCAGCCAGGCCAGCCATTTTCAGGCCTTTCTTCTCAAGGTCGGTGATCTTGCCTAGCTTGTCTTTACCTAGATCTTCGCTTGCTTCTTCCGGGTTGTATTTACCCAGCTTCGGCTCAACGATTTTCTCGGTAACAAACGCACCCATGATAGTGATAGCGAATGTCGATGCGAACATGAAGTACCAGTTAACCTCTGGGCCAACCGAGTAGTTCGGGTCGATCATCTGCGCTGCTGTTTGGGTAATGCCCGATAGAAGCGGGTCAACAGTACCTAGTAGTAGGTTTGCACTGTAGCCACCAGATACACCGGCGAACGCTGCTGCTAGACCTGCAAGCGGGTGACGACCCAGCGAGTGGAATAGCATCGCTGCTAGCGGTACAAGTACTACGTAACCTAGCTCAGAAGCCGTGTTTGAAATGATACCAGCGAAAACGACAACCAGTGTCACCATACGCTTTGAGGCACCCATTACCAAGCCACGCATTGCTGAAGATAGCATGCCTGAGTGCTCGGCAATCGCAACACCTAGCATTGCCACAAGTACAGTACCCAGAGGGGCAAAGCCTGTGAAGTTAGTAACTAGGTTAGCAACAATTTTCTGTAGGCCTTCGGCGTTGAACAGGCTGACCACGTGGATCATGCCGTCTGCAGCACGACCGGCTGCGCCTTCAGGGCGAGGATCGACAACAGATACGCCAAAGTAGCCAGCAATACCTGAAGCGACAAGAATCGCGACACAGAAAAGGGCGAAAAGAGTGATTGGGTGTGGTAGTAGGTTACCTAGCCACTCGACAGTATCAAGAAAACGGGTAAATAACGTTTTCTTTGGTTGTTGTTGTGTTTGCTGTGAAGCAGATGATTGCATCACGACCTCCGTTTATCGTTTTAATCCCATCAATGGGTACATCTATAACGGTGGGAAGGTTACGCCATTGTTAATGCCACAAACAAGATATAATTGTGTCTAAATATGTCAATTGATGGTTTTTTGTCTATTTTTGGTTAAATCTTTGATGTTTATTTTTGCTTTTGTGATGTTCTGTCATCACCTTAGGGTTGATGTTTATGCATTGGGTTGATTAATGGTCAGTTGTAAACCTTGTTCGGGCTACCAAAGATCAGGCAATTAGAAGATGAGGCACAATATTAGTGTGCCTGATTTCACAAAAATGAACCTAAGCTTACTAATTCATCAAATTTTATAACGATTTGATAACGATTTTACGGAATGAAAGTCGCACCCTGAGGGCTTTAGAGCAGTATCCATAGCTAAAATTTATGACAAACAAAAGAAAACGATATTTTTCATTGAGGGATGGGCTCGTTATAGTAGCCGCCATCGTCAGACGGCCGCTGATCGCTTGAGTTGTTGGGGTAACCCGGTAGCTTTTTCTCTGTCTATATAAAGGTGAAACTATGTCTAAGTCTTTGGTTGTGATCACAGGTGCAAGCTCTGGTATTGGTGAGGCAACAGCCCGTACCTTGTCTGCTCAAGGCCATCCACTACTATTATTGGCGCGTCGAGTTGACCGTCTAACCGCATTGGGTTTGCCGAATACACTTTGCCGCCAGGTTGATGTGACCGACGGTGCCGCGGTATCAGCCGCTATCGAAGAAGCAGAAGCCCAGTACGGCCCGGTAGATTGCCTGGTAAACAACGCGGGTGTGATGCTGCTTGGCCTGGCCCACGAGCAGGATCCTGCCGAATGGAAAACCATGTTCGATGTCAACGTGATGGGGCTGCTTAATGGTATCCATGCGGTATTGGCGAAGATGAAAGCCCGCCAGGGCGGGACAGTGATCAACATCAGCTCGATTGCGGGCCGTAAAACCTTCCCTAACCATGCCGCCTACTGCGGCACCAAGTTTGCGGTGCATGCGATCACCGAAAACATTCGCGAGGAAGTCGCGGATGATAATGTTCGCTTCATTACTATTGCACCGGGCGCGGTGGATACCGAGTTGTTGAGCCACACGACCAGCGATGAAATCAAAGCCGGCTACGAAGAGTGGAAAGAAGGTATGGGTGGGGTGATTGCGCCGCAAGATATTGCCAATGCGATCGACTATGCCTACCAGCAGCCGCAACACTTGTGTATCCGTGAAATCGTACTGGCGGCAACCCGACAGCAGCCTTAATTGGTTATCCGTGTCTAGTATTTTTGACACAAAAATAACCCTGGCCTGAAAAGTCCTGCTACGATAAAGCCCTAGTTTGCTAATAGCAAGCTAGGGCTGTTGCTATATTGAAGTAGTGGGATGAGGATAGGTAAGGGGGCGAGAGTGCGGGATAAAGTCGTTTTTTTCGACGTGTTGCGGTGTATCGCAGCCGTGGCTGTGGTGGTGATACATGTGCTTGGCCCTTACCGGGAGCTGTTTGGTGAAATTTCCAATAGCGCTTGGATCACTGCGACCTCCTTCAACAGCTTTAGCCGCTGGGCGGTGCCCATCTTTATTATGATCACCGGGGCTTTGATGTTGACCGACACCCGCCCGTTCGATTTGAAGTATTACGTATCGCGGCGCCTGGGCAAGGTATTGGTCCCGTTTCTGGTATGGTCGCTGTTCTATGCCGGGTTATCGGGTGCCTCGCTGGCGGGGTATTCAGGCGAGGTGGCATGGGAAACCCTCAAGGCGTTGCCTGTCCATGAAACCTATTATCACCTAGGCTTCTTCTATTATTTCATTCCGCTTTACTTTGTGGTGCCTTTCCTGCGCCATTTTGTGCAGCACTACGACCGGGTTGCGGTTATCGCGCTGACCTCACTGTGGCTATTGCTCACCACCTTGTTCCTCTTTTATATAGACGGCCCATGGACCTACGAATTCATCCTTTATAGCGGTTACCTGGTACTTGGCTATAGCCTGTACCAATTGCAATGGCCTACCCTGAAGTGGTTGCTGCCGTTGGGGCTCGCCGGGCTGTTGCTAACCGACTATATGGTGGTTAGCCAGAGCTTCGCCCACGGGGAATATACGGTAGGGCGATGGATGTCCTATAAAACGCTGAACACGGCACTGATTGCAGCCATGATTTTTGCCCTCGGGCGCTATATCGCCGATAAGATGAACGAGCAATGGCTATCTCGGTTGGCCTTTATGAGCCGCTACAGCCTGGGCATTTACCTGCTGCACCCGATCTTCCTTTGGCCTGTAAGGGCGTTCGATTGGTACTTCCTCCATCCGATTATCATGATCCCGTTGTGGACGGTGGTGATCACCGGGCTGGCGCTATGGGCAAGTTGGATGTTGGCTAGAAGCCCCAAAACAGCGTGGTTGGTGCCGTAATCGGGGCGAAGGAGCAGGACTTAGAGCGGCGGGGTTAATCGCGCTGGAGGGCGAAGTGGCGGAAAGTCACGCCCTGGTAGGTCATGATCCCTTTGTCGCCCGGGTTAAGGGCATGGTAATAGTGGACCCCGACCATAAACTCTCGCTTGGGCCCGCCCTTGGTCGGTTGGACATAGACCCAGTATTCCTCGTCGTCTTCGCCGGGTTTGGCGCCTATCACCGCGACGCTTTGCTTGTCGAGGATTTGCACCTCTATTTTCTTCTCGGGAGCGTTCTCTCCCAGCATATGGCGGCGGTAGAAGCGGACATAGTAGAGAAAAGCGGCAACCAATAATGCGAAAATAGCCAAAATCACCCAGGTTGGCATTGGCGTCCTCCTTGATAGTTGAAAATTCATTGCTGGCATCATTATTCAAGAAGGGGGCCAGAGAAAATACCACCCAGCGGGCAAAGCGTGATCTGGGCTGGGAATTGGCTTGTCGCTATGCCCTTTAAGCACCAAGCGATGTGGCGTAGCGATAGTCGGTTGTGTAAAACAATGTCTCCGTGCTTTGTTTTATTGCCAACTCGCGGTAAGTTAAGGAAAGGTAAACAAGGGAACGTAAGTTATGGCAAATATTGAGTTAGTGGTAACGCGCTCAAGGCGTATCGAACATTTGCTGCGCGAACATTATCACGCTGAGGGCAAGGGCCTGCATCAGCTGATCAACAGCTGCGAAGAGCGCCTGCCACATGAAATTATTCCTAAGCTGCGTTTTATCGCATCGGTGCGTAACAAGACCGTGCATGAAGAAGGCTATAAGCTGGATGACAAAAAGGGGTTTATTGCCGCCTGCAAGGCTTGCGAGAAAGAGCTGACCCCGAGGAGTGGCCGCTTTGTCTGGACTGCCGCCGTGGTATTGGTGTTGGGGGTAACGGCCCTGGCCATTTGGTTCTATTCGATGCATTGGCATCGGATTAACTTAACGCCTTGAGAGTAAAGCGCTATTTTGACAGGGCTTCGATAACGGGAATGGATCATGAATTCATAAAAAAAGGTGCCGAAAGGCACCTTTTTTTATGAATTTTTTTTGCTTAGTAAATCACAGGCAGCGTCATTAAACCGACAACCACTGCGATCATCATAAGCCCTTGTTTTTGTGAAGTAGTGAACATGATAAGGCTCCTTTCTTGCTGCTTGGTAGATGATGTAAATAAGAATAGCACTAATTTTATACAGTTCTCAAGTCAAATTGTCATATTGATGTAATAAAAATAGTTTATGGAGAGTTTAATGGCGTATTTTCCTATTTTAAATTGTGTTTTATTGCAGTGTGTGAAAAGTGAGCTGCTAAGTTTTAAAAACCAATATGGATTTAACTTATTGTTTTTATTTGTTTTATTTGTGTGTTTCTCTTTGTTTAAATTAGGCTTTACCTCGGCTTTCCAGGTTTGTTTTGAAAATTGAGCTCTGGTTGCGCCAAGATCATATATCTCGGTTAATACTGAGTTGGGCTGTTTTCTATCGTGGGGTTATACCTTGGCAAAATAGGTTGGCTGCATAATTCTGTATTGCTGGATGGATTATGAGTGGAGTGTATTGAAATTATAGGGTAATAGTTGCTACGCCATTCTATAGGTAACTTTGATGGCTTTGTTTCTTATAATTTATTGATTTTATTTGATTATATTTTTGTTTTTTCATGTTTTACTTTCTGTTTTTCCTCATGATTACCAGGATAAAAAACCAGTATGCCTGTTATTCAGTCTTAATAGGCGAGCCAAACGTTTGCTTTTTGTGTTTGTGGGAGAAGGCAATCATGCCAACATTGACGCAGTAAAAGGTAGTGGGGAGAAAGCATAAATTATTATGATAGGGAGCCAGTTATTCGCTATGTAAGCTAGACAATCACCTATGTCTTTCTAAACTAGTGTTTGCCTCTGGATGACGAATAGTTACCCTGTTTGGTATTCATAACAATAACGGTGAAACTATGTGGGCTTGGTTAGCCATTGCTCTTTCTGCATTTATTCATATAACAGCTTCATACTGCGGTCCTAGGTGGCAGTATTTCTTCTTTAAGCCTTTTACTATGGTGCTATTGCTGGGCTTGGCATGGAATGCCGATGTTGCAGGGGTTTACCATGATGCCTTAATTGCCGGGTTGGTACTTTCTTTGGTTGGTGATGTTTTTCTTATGCTGCCAAAGGATCGATTTATTGCAGGCTTGGTGAGTTTTCTCTTCGCCCATATCGCTTATTCTGTCGGGTTCTGGAGCCAACTGGATGGGGGCATGATTTGGTGGTTGCCGGCAATGCTTGCTGCCGCGGGGGTCATTGTCTTTTTATTGCTGCTGCCATCACTGGGCAAAATGCTCCTGCCGGTCGCGGTGTATATTGCGGTGATAGTACAAATGGCGTGGGCTGCGGGTGAGTACTGGCTAACGTCGGGAAGCACTGCTGCCGCATTGGCTTTTGGTGGTGCCTTAATTTTTATGTTCTCGGATCTCTGCCTGGCGATCGAGCGCTTTCGTGGCCCGTTTAAACCCTCGGCTGTCGTGGTGATGGGCAGCTACTTCATGGCGCAATCATTGTTTGTTGCGAGCTTGCTGGTTTAGACATGCAATAAAATGATTGCCTGCTGGGTCTTGGTAACAGGCACGGCTGTTTCAACTTGCTTGGGAGGATAGGGTGGAAAACTGGAGTCAGCTATACAAGGCCGCCAATGCGCTAGAGGCGCATAGTGTGAAGGGAATGTTGGAAAGCGAAGGTATCGAAGTCCGGCTCAGCGGGGAAGGTTTGGGTGCTGCCGCTGGCGAGTTGCCTGCCGATGTGGTCGAAGTCACGCTATGGGTGGCGCCCGCCCAACTGGCGGTGGCCAAGTCGTTCATTGAGCATTACCAAACAGCTGATCGCCCAGAGTGGCATTGCCAACAATGTGGTGAAATGAATGAAGGGCAATTTGAAATCTGCTGGCAGTGTGGCTGGGAGAATGACTCGGCCGATTAATAACATTCATATAAAATGCAATTTATTGTCTTGGGTCAATCCAGCACTGGGGTTGCCGATTTAGACTGTGGTGACTGAATGACAACTTGAGAGCCCGGTAATGAACCAAGTCCATGCCCACAACGTCCTGAATATGCTGCTGGCTGAAGAAGCAACATTTACGATGGCATCCCTAAAGCAAGCTGTTGAGGCTGAATATGGTGAAGATGTTCGCTTCCACACTTGCAGCCAGCAAGATCTTACCTTTGATGCCCTGATGGCTTTCCTGCTCGATCGCCGCAAAGTTGTTAAAGATGGTGATATTATTACGGCTAATCGCGACCGTATGTGCAGCCACTAACTGCTATTTGGCGGTAATCTTTATTGTTATCTTTAGGGTGGCAAAAATATCGCCACCCTATTGTTCGTTTGTTATACTCTCCCGCCTCTGATTGGCATGTCAGCCGATCTGGTTACATCTCTTTCTTTTCTTACTATTACGCTCTGTCTGAGGTCTGCTCTGTGGAAATAATTTCTGCGGCGGTCATGCTATTTCTGATCATGGATCCGCTTGGTAACTTGCCGGTAATGTTGTCGATTTTGCGACATATTGAACCTAAAAGACGACGATTCATTATGATCCGTGAATTGTTGATTGCCTTGGTGATTTTGTTGCTGTTTTTATTCGGTGGTCAGCAAATGCTGAACTTCCTCCACGTGTCGAATGAGACGGTCAGTATTTCTGGGGGCATTATTTTGTTCCTGATTGCTATCCGGATGATTTTCCCTCAACCGGGTGGGGTGACGGGCCTGGCCGCGGGCGAGGAGCCGTTTATCGTGCCGATGGCGATCCCGATGATTGCCGGGCCGTCGGTGCTGGCTTCGCTACTATTGTTATCGAACCAAGAGCCGGGGCGAACGGGCGACTGGGTTATCGCGGTGCTGCTGGCTTGGGGCGCATCATTTATTATTTTGATGTTCTATGAGGTATTTAACCGCGTATTGGGCGAGAAGGGGCTAAAAGCCGTGGAACGCTTGATGGGGCTGTTGCTGATTATGATTTCGACCCAAATGTTCCTAAACGGGGTCCGTGAGTTTTTTGCTATCGGCGGCTAGCCGTGATCGGTCGCGATAAAAAGAAGCGAGGCCAATGGCCTCGCTTCTTTTTTTACATCATATGCTTGCGACGGATGTCGAGCAGGGCGAAGATACCAAAGATCAGTATCGACCACTTCTCCCAGCGCGACATCTTGATTTTGTCACCGAAGGCGCCGATAAAAATCAACATTTGCAGGCCGTGCATCATGAATAGGAAGGCGGTCATGATGTACAGTGCCATGGCGGCAACACCCGGGAATGGGTGGAAAATGTTAACCAGTAGGACGAACCAGACAAAACCAATTGCTGCCTTGGCCAGTAAAATCAATGCTTTCATGCTTCTTCTCTTTCAAATAAACGGTAGCAAACCTGTCCGGCTGCTTTTTCCTTGTTCATATGCCAGTGGGCCGGGGTATCCAACTCACCAAGCTCTTTCTCTGCTTCGATATAAATCACAGCGTTCGGTGCCAGCCAGTTGTTTTGTTCAAGCAAGTCAAACACTTCTGGTAGCAGTTTCTTACGAAACGGCGGGTCGATAAATACGATATCAAACGGCGTGCCCGGTTGCTTCAAAAAAGCCAAGCTATCGGTGTTGTGCACCTTGGCATTGTCGGCACCGATCATGGTGCGGTTTTTTTCGAGCTGCTCGGCCGCCTTCTTGTCGAGTTCCAGCATGGTGACATGGCTGGCACCGCGGGAGAGGGCTTCAAAGCTCAGGCTGCCGCTACCGGTGAAAAGGTCGAGGCAATTGGCTTCAAATAGATCTTGCGCCAGCCAGTTAAACACCGTTTCCTTTACCCGGTCGGTCGTTGGTCGAAGGCCTTCAACATCATGAACAGGCAGTTTTCGCCCGCGCCAGCGTCCGCTGATGATCCTTACGAATCCTTCACGGCGATTATTTGGCATATTTCGCCCTGTTTGTTGTCTGCGTCTCGTCATAGATTTCTTCGACCGTTTAGAAAATGATAGTATACCTAAACCGTCTTAATATGCGCGATTTAGGGTACCTCTTGAGGTATACACCTGTGTTAAAGCTGCAAATTGTACCAATCAAGCTCTAGGATTTGCCAATGGCAGAAAAAAAGAAACGCGGATTATTTTCGTGGCTGGGTTTTGGCTCTGAGGAGCAAGCCGAGCAAACAGAACAAAAAGATGCCCACAGTGATGTGGAAACCAATGATGATGCACAAGTAGCTGACGCCAAAGCGGCAGCAGAGGTTGAGGCAGAAGCAGCAGCCAAAGCGGCGGCAGAAGCCGAAGTGGAAGCAGCAGCCAAGGCGGCGGCAGAGGCCGAAGCGGAAGCAGCAGCCAAAGCGGCGGCAGAGGCCGAAGCAGAAGCAGCAGCCAAAGCAGCGGCAGAGGCCGAAGCGGAAGCAGCAGCCAAAGCGGCGGCAGAAGCCGAAGCAAAAGCCGCTGCCCAAGCCGCGGCAGAGGCTGAAGGTGAAGCAGAAACTGCAATCATAGCAGATACGCCTGCTAGCGAAGCGGCTGTCGTTGAACAAGAAAAGCCAAAGAGCGAGGGCTTCTTTGCCCGCTTGATGAAAGGGCTGAAAAAGACCAAGACCAACTTCGGCTCTGGCTTCATGGGCTTGTTCCGCGGCAAGAAAATCGATGACGACTTGTTTGAAGAGTTGGAAGAGCAACTGCTTGTTGCCGATGTCGGCATGGACACCACGCTGAAGATCATCGAGAGCCTGACCGATAAGGCGAGCCGTAAAGACTTGCAAGACGGCGAAGCCCTGTACGGCTTGCTCAAAGATGAGCTTAGCGAGATGCTGGCGAAGGTTGAGCAGCCTTTGGTCGTTGATACCAGCAAGAAGCCTTACGTTATCTTGATGGTTGGTGTTAACGGTGTGGGTAAAACGACCACCATCGGTAAGTTGGCCAAGCAGTTCCAGAGCGAAGGCAAGTCGGTGATGTTGGCGGCGGGTGATACCTTCCGTGCCGCTGCTGTTGAGCAGCTGCAGGTATGGGGTGAGCGCAACAATGTCCCAGTGGTTGCCCAGCATACCGGTGCCGACAGTGCCTCGGTGATTTTCGATGCGATTGAATCGGCCAAGGCGAAAAATGTCGATGTGGTGATTGCCGATACCGCGGGCCGCCTGCAGAACAAAGGCAACCTGATGGAAGAGCTGCGCAAGATCGTGCGCGTGATGAAGAAGGTGGATCCGCACGCCCCGCATGAAATCATGCTGACGGTGGATGCGGGGACTGGCCAGAATGCGATTAGCCAAGCCAAGCTGTTCAGCGAGGTTGCACCGGTCACCGGCATTACCCTGACCAAGCTTGATGGTACGGCCAAGGGTGGTGTGATCTTTGCGATTGCCGATCAGTTCAACATCCCAATCCGCTACATCGGTATTGGTGAGGGGATCGAAGATCTTCGTCCTTTTGCTGCCGATGAGTTTATCGAAGCGCTATTTAGTGACGAGGAATAAATCGTGATCCGGTTTCAGCAGGTCAGTAAGGCTTATCGAGGCGGGCGTCAGGCCCTGCAAAAAGTAGATTTTCATCTGCAACCCGCAGACATGGCGTTCTTAACCGGGCACTCCGGCGCAGGTAAGAGTACCCTGCTGAAACTGATATGTGCGATTGAACGTCCAAGTGATGGCAAGATCTTGTTTAACGGGCACGATATAACGCGTATCGACAACAAGCAGATCCCGTTCTTGCGCCGCAATATCGGGATTATCTTTCAGGACCACAAGCTCCTGATGGATCGCAGCATTTACGATAATGTTGCGATGCCGTTGCGGGTTGAACAGGCCACGGAAAACGAGATCAAGCGGCGGGTGTCGGCCGCCCTGGACAAGGTGGGGCTGCTCGACAAAGCCCGCTGCCTGCCGATCCAGCTATCGGGCGGTGAGCAGCAGCGCGTGGGTATCGCGAGGGCGATCGTCAACAAGCCGTTGGTGCTGCTGGCCGATGAACCGACCGGTAACCTTGATGCGGCGTTGTCCCAGCAAATCATGGCACTGTTCGAGGAGTTTAACCGGGTAGGGGTGACGGTCTTGATGGCCACCCACGATACCTCGTTGCTCACAACCCATAACTACCGTCGCTTGGATTTACACCAGGGAATGCTAAGGGAGATAGCCCGTGGCGCGTGAGAAGACTGGCTTTTTTAGTCTGCACCAGCAGCAATGTAAGCAAGCACTAACTGATATGTTCCGCCGCCCGCTGGGTAACGTCCTGACCCTGGCTGTGTTGGCGTTTGCCTTGACCCTGCCCGCGAGCTTTTACCTGTTTGCCAAGAATATCACCTTGGTGGCGCAGCAGTGGCAGAGCCCGACCCAGTTGACCCTCTACCTCGAACAACAGACGCCGGAGTCGGTGGCGAATGAGGTTCGCGATCAGTTGCTTGGATGGCCGGAAGTGGCCGAAGTGGAATATATCTCCCCCCAGCAAGGGTTGGCTGAGTTCCGCCAGCAGGCCGGGTTCGATCAGGCGCTGAGCTTGCTGGATGACAATCCACTGCCAGCCGTGCTGGTTGTTCGGCCTAGCGACAGTTGGCAGACCAGTGACAAGGCGGGGCAGCTGGCGGCCAAGCTAAGGGTGGAAGCGGCCGTTGAGGAAGTGAGGCTCGACAGCGATTGGCTGCAGCGGCTCGATGCAATCAAGCAGTTGGCCACCACGCTGGCCATGATCATCTCCGGCTTGATGTTGTTTGCGGTATTCCTGATTGTCGGTAATACCCTGCGTTTGCAAGTATTGAATCAGAAAGATGAAATTCAGGTCATGAAGTTGGTGGGTGCCACCGACAGCTTCATTCTCCGCCCTTACCTCTATACTGGTGTATGGTACGGGTTGATAGGTGGTGTTGTGGCTTGGGTACTGACCGCATTGGTGACCGTGCTGCTTGATGGTTCGGTTGCCTCCCTGGCCGATCTTTATGCCAGCGAGTTCCGATTGGTCGGGCTTAGCTGGGATGAAACCTTGATTTTATTGATGGTGGCAGCGTTTCTTGGCCTGTTGGCCGCCAGGCTTTCTGCCGGACGCCATTTAAAAGAAATTGAACCTATCTGACGTTTTTCGTTCTATAAATAGTGTAAATTACGCCCCCGGCTTGCAATAGCGTTCGATTTCTGGGCATTATTACGGGTTCAAGCAATTTCGCTTTGGTACAAAAAACACACGAGGTTTGTTGAATGGCACAAGAGATGACTTCAATGGCTCTAGTTTCTGCCGATAGTCTGGATAGTTACGTCCAGAGCGTGAACAGCTATCCAATGCTGTCAGCCGAGCAGGAGCGCGAGTTAGCTGAGCGTCTTCACTTTGATGGTGATATTAATTCGGCGAAGGCGCTGGTTATGTCTCACCTACGATTTGTTGTGCATGTGGCACGTGGCTACTCTGGCTACGGTCTTCCTATGGCCGACTTGGTACAGGAAGGCAATATCGGCTTGATGAAGGCTGTTAAGCGCTTCAACCCAGAGGTTGGCGTGCGCTTGGTGTCGTTCGCGGTGCACTGGATCAAAGCTGAAATTCATGAATACGTGTTGCGTAACTGGCGTATTGTCAAAGTTGCCACCACCAAGGCCCAGCGAAAACTGTTCTTCAACCTGCGCAAGTCGAAAAAACGCCTGGGCTGGTTCAATAACGATGAAGTTGAGATGGTGGCAGAGCAGCTTGGCGTTGATGCCAGCGATGTACGAGAGATGGAATCGCGCTTGGCGGCGCAGGATCCCGCTTTTGAAATGCCGTCGGAAGACGACGATCGCGATAGCGGCTACACGGCACCGGTCTACTTCCTGGAAGACAAGTCTTCGGACGTGGCATTGAGCTACGAGGAAAACAACTGGGAAACCCATGCAAACAACCGCCTGTCATCGGCGTTGGCTGGCTTGGATGAGCGTAGCCAGCATATTGTTCGTTCTCGTTGGCTGGATGAGAACAAGGCAACCTTGCAAGAATTGGCTGATCACTACAGCGTATCTGCTGAAAGGATCCGCCAGCTTGAAAAAAATGCCATGAAAAAGCTGAAAGAAGCAGTGGGTGACGCGATCTAGGATCGTCGAAAACTATCCACAAACCATGATTTTTAAAAACCAGCCTGTGGCTGGTTTTTTTGTGGCTGAAATCTGGGAGATAGCTCACACAAACAAGGGGATCTGAGTGTGGATAACTTCTTTATCCACAGTTTTCTTTATGATCCTAACTACATATAGTGGATCCAAATTTGTAAAACCACATTATCAACGCAATCCACAGATTTTTCCACAGCTGGTGGTAAATTGTACAGCGATGGGGTGCGATGAATAAATCCATGTAGCAACCCCTTGCCCTGACTGGCTTTGTCACGTAATTTTCTTATTGGGATTACCCTTGTTATCTCTATGGGGTTGTGAGTAACTTGGTGGGGTACAATGGCAAATAACAATTAAAGCAGCGGGTGATCTTGAAAACGGACGATCGTCACATTTTGTGGCGGGCACAAGATCATTATCGCGGATCACACTTATAGAGAGTCAGTACTTCATGGATCAATTTGAACATATCGGCGTCGAGCAGGCGTATGCGTTACTAAACCAAGCGTCTGAAAACGCGGTGTTGGTCGATATTCGCGACCCGCAATCTTACGCGCTGTCCCATCCCGAGGGTGCCTTCCACCTGACCAATGATACAATGGTGGCCTTTATGGACGAGGTGGACTTTGAGCAGCCGGTGATTGTGATGTGCTATCACGGGATCAGCAGCCAGGGCGCCGCTCAGTACCTAATTAACCAAGGGTATGATTGTGTCTATAGCCTCGACGGTGGCTTCGAGGCATGGAAGCGCCAATCGTACCCATGTATTCAGACGGCATAGCCTCCAGGCTTTGGGGGAAGCTGCGCAATTGAAGTGGAGAGTGGGATGTATCGCTTAGCCGGAATGAGTAACCCGCGACAGGCACAGGCATTTATCGACTACATGGCGTCGAGGGGGATTGCCTTGAGCCTCGCGCCAGAGCCGGAGGGGCGCTTTGCTATTTGGTTGGAAGATAGCACGCACCTGGTCGAAGCCGAAGCCGAGCTGCATATGTTCCTGGCTGATCCTTATGCTGCCAAGTACCAAGCCGCTTCGTGGGATGTGGCAGAAAGCCGCACCGCCAAGTTCTACTACAACAGCCCCAACCTATTGAAGGTGGTGAAGTCCCAAGCGGGGCCGTTCAGCCTGTCGGTAATGGTTACCACTGTTGTGATTTATGTACTGTGGCTTCTGGGCTTCCAGCAAACCTTGTTTGATTGGTTGCATTTTCCCTCGATGGAAGGGGATCAGTGGCAGCTGTGGCGCTTCTTCTCCCATGCGCTGATCCACTTTTCGGCACTGCATATTGTGTTTAACTGCCTATGGTGGTGGCTGCTTGGCGGCCAGCTCGAGCAACATAGCGGTGTGGCCAAATTGGTTCAGGTCTTTTTGGTTTCGGCGCTAATTTCGGGCTTTGCCCAATTTTGGTTGAGCGATCCCGGCCCTAGCTACTATTTTGGAGGGCTGTCCGGGGTGGTATACGCCTTGATGGGCTATATATGGTGGATGGGATGGCTGAGCCCGCAGCAGGGCTTGTCGCTGCCGCGAGCTTATGTCGGCTTTATGTTGGTGTGGTTGGTGATTGGCTTTATCCAGCCGTTCATGGCTATCGCGAACATGGCGCATTTATTTGGTTTGCTCAGCGGTTGCGGCTTGGCGCTGTTTGATGCCACCAAGGGGCGCCGTCACTAAGCTCCTCCCTTCGCTTTGATCATGCCCTAATTTGGGCTTAATGGGGTGAATACCAGCAATGGTGTTCACCTTTTTTGTTGATATGTGGCACTCCCCCGTAAATATGGCTTAAAAGTGCCTACTTTTATCAATATTCCAGCATAGAAATCTGTGTATTTGATTCCATTCACATTTTCTTACCTTTGTTCGAGCAATAATTTGCGCTCATTGAGTGTTATTGGTTATTTTCGCTCGCCCCGTGCTCGTTTTATCTAAAAAGACACATAAATACTATAAAAAGGAACATTGAATGTTTGGCATCTTTACACCTGCTCTGCATCGGGAGCGCCTGCCGGATGGGCAAATCGACTCCACATACAAGCGCCTGCGCTGGCAGTTATTTATCGGTATTTTCTTTGGCTACGCCGGTTACTACCTTGTCCGTAAAAATTTCAGCTTGGCCATGCCATACCTGATTGAGGAATATGGCTACAGCCGGGGCGACTTGGGTGTCGCATTGGCGGCGGTGTCTATTGCCTACGGCTTGTCGAAATTCTTGATGGGCAGCGTGTCCGACCGCTCCAACCCGCGTTACTTCCTCGCGGCGGGTTTGACGATGTCGGCACTCATCATGTTGTGCTTTGGCTTCATGCCATGGGCAACGGGCAGTATTGCGGCCATGTTTATCTTGCTGTTCCTGAACGGTTGGTTCCAGGGGATGGGGTGGCCTGCTTGTGGCCGGACCATGGTGCACTGGTGGTCGCGCAAGGAGCGCGGTGAAATTGTGTCGGTTTGGAATGTTGCCCATAACGTGGGTGGTGGCTTGATTGGCCCAATGTTCCTGCTTGGCCTATGGGCATTCAACGATGATTGGCGCACCGCATTTTATGTTCCTGCCTTCTTTGCGCTGTTGGTGGCTGCCTTTACCCTGTTGGTGATGCGCGATACCCCGCAATCATGCGGCTTGCCGTCGATTGAAGAGCACAAGAACGACTACCCTGATAGCTACGACGCATCGCACGAGAAAGAGATGACCGCCAAGGAAATCTTCTTCAAGTATGTGTTTAACAACAAGCTGTTGTGGTTCATTGCGATTGCCAATGCCTTCGTTTACCTGATCCGCTACGGTGTGCTGGACTGGGCGCCGGTTTACCTGAGCGAAGTGAAGGATTTCACCGTGGATAAATCGTCTTGGGCCTACTTCCTGTACGAGTGGGCGGGGATCCCGGGTACGCTATTGTGTGGCTGGATGTCGGATAAGTTCTTCAAGGGCCGCCGTGCGCCTGCCGGTATCTTGTTCATGGTATTGGTGACCCTGGCGGTATTGGTTTACTGGTTCAACCCGGCCGGCAACCCGACGATTGATATGATGGCATTGGTGGCTATCGGCTTCTTGATTTATGGCCCTGTTATGCTGATTGGCTTGTACGCGCTAGAGCTTGCGCCGAAGAAGGCGGCAGGTACGGCAGCTGGATTAACTGGCCTGTTCGGCTACCTTGGTGGCGCGGTGGCTGCAAATGCCATCTTGGGCTACACCGTTGACCACTTTGGCTGGGATGGCGGCTTTATGGTGCTAACTGCATCTTGTGGCTTATCTATTTTCTTCCTTGTACTTGCGCTGCTGGGCGAAAGTAAAGTGCATCGCCAGCGTGTTAGTGAGCAAGCACAACAAAATGCATGATTGAAGGCGCCATCATTGGCATCTTTAACTAGCACTAGGTAAGATGACAAGGCTTCGCAGTTGCGAAGCCTTGTTTTTATGCCAGCTTTTTGGATGAAATAGGAGCCGCGCCAGCAGTGAAGCAGAGCAAACGTCACCAGGAAATTATTGATCTCGTTAAGACCCAGGGATATGTCAGCACCGACGATCTTGTGGAGCGTTTTAATGTCAGCCCGCAGACGATTCGTCGCGATTTAAATGAATTGGCAGCCGACAATAAGATCCGTCGTCACCACGGTGGGGCAACCATTCCATCCAGCTCGGTGAATACCTCGTACAACACCCGTAAGGTGATGCAGCTGGCCGAGAAAGACAACATTGCCCAGGCCATGGTCCAGCATATTCCTGACGGGGCGACACTCTTTATCGATATCGGTACCACCCCGGAAGCAGTGGCCCGCGCCCTGCTTGACCACAATGATTTGCGTATCGTGACCAACAACCTCAATGTCGCCAGTATCCTGACCGGCAAAGATGACTTTAGGGTGATCTTGGCAGGTGGCGAAGTGCGCAACCGTGACGGTGGCATTGTGGGCGAGGCGACCCTGGATTTCATTTCCCAGTTCCGTTTGGACTTCGGTATTTTGGGGATCAGCGGTATCGAGCTTGATGGTTCATTGCTTGACTTTGACTACCACGAGGTGAGGGTGAAGCAGGCAATCATTGAAAACAGCCGCTGCGTAATGCTGGGTGCCGACCACACCAAGTTTGGCCGCAATGCGATGGTGAACCTGGGCGATATTAGCCAGGTGGATATGCTGTTCACCGATCAGCAACCGCCAGAGGAGCTGGCCAAGCGCTTGGCCGAATTGGATATCCATACCGAGATCATTCAATAACACTTACACTGCAGTCAGCGAACACATGAGAAAACGGGTTACCTTTGGTAGCCCGTTTTTTTTGCCAAAATGTTAGCGTGATCATGAGATTGTGAAAAAACGAAAATATTAATAATGATCTCAATCAAAAAATTGTCTATAGTGCTCGATATCGAACATAAATGCGCGTTTTGGAACTTTTCATTTTCGTTAGAGGTAAAGGCATGGCAGTGGGCAACGAGGTTCTTGATATTATTGTGGTTGGTGGCGGGATCAACGGGGCGGGTATTGCCGCCGATGCCGCGGGCCGTGGGTTAACCGTAGGGTTATACGAAGCCAAGGACTTTGCTTCTGCTACTTCTTCCGCCAGCTCCAAGCTTATCCATGGTGGTTTGCGCTACCTTGAGCACTACGAGTTCAGGCTGGTGGGCGAAGCCTTGGCCGAGCGTGAAGTGCTACTGCGCAAGATCCCGCACATTGCCCGCCCGATGCGTTTTCGCTTGCCGCACCGCCCGCACCTGCGCCCGGCCTGGATGATCCGTGCCGGGTTGTTCCTCTACGATAACCTTGGCAAGCGTGCCACCCTGCCAGCCAGCTGCGGCCTCAAGTTTGGTGACGAGTCGGTACTAAAGCCAGAGATCACCAAGGGTTTCGAATACTCGGATTGCTGGGTTGATGATGCGCGTTTGGTATTGCTCAATGCGATGGAAGTGGCAGAGCGTGGCGGCGAAGTGCGTAACTACTGCCGAGTTGAAAGGGCGGTACGCCAAGATGGCCAATGGTTGGTGACACTGCGCGACATGCAAAGCAACGAAACCTTTGAACGCCGTAGCCGCGCGTTGGTCAACGCGGCCGGCCCTTGGGTGAAGGAATTCTATGACAATGGCTTGGATACCCCGTCGCCGCGTAATATCCGCCTGATCAAGGGATCGCACATCGTGGTGCCGCGCGTGCATGATCAGGAGCAGGCCTACATCCTGCAGAATGAAGATAACCGGATTGTGTTTGTGATCCCTTACTTGGACCGCTTCTCGATAATCGGCACCACTGATGTCGAGTACAAGGGGGATCCGCGTGAGGTCGCCATCGACGAGTCGGAAATCGGTTACCTGCTCGATGTCTACAACCAGCACTTCAACCACCAAATTGCCCGTGACGATGTGGTGTGGACCTATAGCGGTGTTCGCCCGCTATGCGATGATGAGTCGGATTCGCCTCAGGCGATCACCCGCGACTACACCCTGGATCTCGAGCAGCAAGGCGACGAAGCGCCGTTGCTGTCTATCTTTGGCGGCAAGCTGACAACCTATCGCAAGCTGGCGGAAACGGCGATGGTCAAGCTGGCACCCTTTTTCCCGACAATGGGACAGCCGTGGACGGCGCAGAGCTACCTACCGGGTGGCGAGGCAGGGTTCAATGCCAAATGGCGTATCTCGATGCTAACCCGTACCTATCCTTGGATGCCGGCACTGACTGCCGAGCGCCTTGTGACCAACTATGGTAGCCGCACCGAGCAGATCATGGCTGGGGTGAGAGGCGAAGCCGATATGGGTGAGCATTTTGGCGAGGGCTTCTATGCCCGCGAACTCGATTACTTGGTCGAGCATGAGTTTGTTTGCGATGCGCAAGACGCCCTTTGGCGCCGCAGCAAGCTTGGCTTGTACCTGAATGAATCGCAGCAGCAGGCCGTGGCAGATTACCTTGATAGCCGCCAGCGCCTATCGATTGCGAGCTAGTCGCGAAGCGATAACCAACAAAAAAACCGGTACCACATAGGGGTACCGGTTTTTTTATGCCAGGCAAGCGGGGTGAACCGCTTGCCGGCTTGTGTCCGCATTGGCTGTTATTGGTGTGGTTATTGGTGTCGTTATTGGTATAGATACTTGGTGAACAGTAACTCGGTGACCAGCTTTTGGTTGGTTTCGGTGATCAGCAGCTCGTTGACCTTGCTCAGGCAGGCCTGGCGGATTTCCTCCCGTCCCGCCAAAGACTTGATCCGGGCTTCTGGCTGTTGGCCAATGATGCTGATGATGGCGTCGCGGATCAGCGGGGCATGGTGCTCGACTTCTTTCACCAGTTTCGGGTCGGCAACCATCAAATCAACTTGCAGGCGCAGGTAGCCGAGCTTTTTGCCCTGGGTGGTGTAGTTGGTGGTGATATCCGGGGCAAGCGTGTAATAGGTGTACTGTGGTGAGGCAGTGCCTTCGGCTTCGGCAAGGGCGGGGAAAGACGCCGTGATAGCCGCAAATAGGATTACAAGACTCGAGATTATTGATTTCATTAGTACACTCATTGGGTTACATAATTTTCTGGTGATGAATTGTCATCTTTCGATCGTAACGATATTCGTACACGTTACAGCTTGCTACAATAGTGTTTCTTCATGGTAATAAATTAACCGGATTCTACCAAGCCTTTGATAGGCGAAGGGTAGGGTTTTTATTGGAAAAATGTCGAAATTCAAGCAGTTGTACAAGCCCTTATTGGATGGTGCAAAATGGCAAGCACCGAAAGAAGCTGCCATAGAAGGGACCGAGTTTGGGCATTGGTTGCTTGAACGTGATTCGCTGTCGCGCCGGTTCGAGCGTCATTGTAGCGAATTTACCGTCTCGCTGATCGAGCAGGTAAAGATAGGGCGTGAACAGCTTCAGGACGATGAACGCGCCCTGATTGGCAACAATGATTGCTTGTTGCGCAAGGTCGTATTGTTTGGCGATGGCCAACCTTGGGTTTTTGCCCGCACCTTGATCCCGTTGTCGACCCTCACCGGGCAAGAGCAAGATTTGGCGCAGTTAGGGGAAATGCCGCTTGGTTTTCGGATTTTCACTGACCGCAGTGCCCGCCGGGATGCATTGGTGGTGGCGAACGTTGGCAATGCGTCGGCACCGCTATGGGCCCGCCGTTCCCGTTTGTGGGTAAATGAAAAGCCGCTATTGGTGGCAGAGTTATTTTTGCAGGAAGCCCCGTTATATAAGGAGACTCAACATTGGAAATGACCAAAGCGAAAGCTTTTTGGCAGTTGGCGCGCTTTGATCGCCCGATTGGGAGTTTGTTACTACTGTGGCCGACCTTGTGGGCCTTGTTCCTCGCCGCCGATGGGATCCCCGATCTGCATGTGCTGGCGGTCTTTGTCCTCGGGGTGATTTTCATGCGGGCGGCAGGCTGCGTGATCAATGACTTTGCTGATCGCAACTTTGACGGCCATGTGAAGCGCACCGCCCAGCGGCCGATGCCTTCTGGCAAGGTGTCGGAGCGCGAGGCATTGGCACTGTTTGCAATGCTGGTCTTGGTGTCCTTCTTGCTGGTGCTGACCATGAACACCTTGACGATCATGCTATCGGTGGTGGGTCTGGCTTTGGCCGCGGCGTATCCGTTTATGAAGCGCTATACCCATTTGCCGCAACTGGTATTGGGAATGGCGTTTGGCTGGTCGATCCCGATGGCGTATGCCGCACAGGCGGGTGAGCTGCCATTGGTGGCATGGTTGTTGTTTGCGGCCAATATCCTTTGGACCATTGCTTATGACACCTTGTATGCCATGGTTGATCGGGATGACGACCTTAAGGTCGGGATCAAATCGACGGCTATTTTATTTGGCCGATTCGACAAGATGATTGTCGGCTTGCTGCAATTGGGTACCTTGGTATTGCTGATTGTGATCGGCGCGGTATTGTCGCTCTCACAGGTGTACTTTTGGTTCTTGCTATTGGCATCGTCGCTGTTCGTATTCCAGCAAATGCTGATCCGCGAGCGCGAGCGCGAACCCTGCTTCAAGGCTTTCTTGAACAACAATTATTTTGGCATGCTCGTTTGTATCGGTATTGCCATTAGCGTGTGTATATAACGCTATCGAAACAGTAAAAAGCGCCTACGGGCGCTTTTTTTATGCTTGGTGATAAGTTGTTGCCCGGCGGGCTAGCTTTTGGGTTATCGCAAGCTAAAAGCTGTACAAGGTGTACGCCAATTGACTCGGTATATATAGAGCTTGGTTTAAGTGTTTGATTTTAATGGCTGTATTTGCCTTTTGCTGTTGCGTACAGCTTTTGGGGCACGATAGATAAAAAGCTCAATTGCCTGTACGCAATCCGAAATAGTGCGGGAGTTTGGTGTTTGGCGAAAACAAAAACGGGCTGCAAGGCAGCCCGTTTCGCTTAAGTATAGTATTGCGGTTTACGCATCGGCGTCGGTATCTTCCAGGCGCTCTTCGCGGTTCATCACGGCTTGGATAGTCAGCTTCACTTCCGGTGATACTAAGGCGGCCAGCAACTCGGCAAGGTGCTCGACCGGTTGCGATACGGCGTGGCACTCTTCGTTGAGGTAGCCTTCGCTGCGCAGGGTTTTTACCAAGGTGGCAAAGACACCCTTGTCGAAGAACTCCGGCGCGTTGATACCGTGCAGGCGGCTTAGGCGCTGTGCCATCATTTGGCTCTGCTGCTCCAGATCGCTCTTCATCAGCTGCGGCTCGGAGCGCAGCAGGGTCAGGGCGATAGCATAGCGCTGCAAGGTCTCGGTGATGGTGCGGGCCAGCAGGTGAAGCGGGCCAATCCGGCTGTTGTTCAGGCTAACGGTATCGCCGTCGCGCAAGATCAGGCGCTGGCGGGCCAACTCTTCGATCTGCGACTCAACCACCTCTGCAAGCTCGCTTTCGTCAAAGCGCAGGAACAACTCGGCTTTCAGGAACGGGTAGAGATCGGCCACTTGGTCCTGAATCGCTTTAACCGACAGGCTTTGGTGCTGGATCACGATGTTGGCAATCAGTGATGGCAACGCAAACAGGTGGATAATGTTGTTGCGGTAGTAGGTCATCAAGATCGCCTGCTGACGATTTAGCGACACCATCTCGCCCAGGCTGTCGCGCTCAACCACAAACTTGTCCATTTCGATGGCATGCTCGACCATAGCCTTGGCATCGGCATCCGGCATGGTGAACTGATCCGAGTAAGGCACGTTGCGCATCAGCTGCAAGTAGCAATCCATCTGCTGCTCAAGCTCTTCGCGGCTCAGGGCGCGCTGGCGGGACGACAGCAGGGCCAGGCCACATAGCGTCAAGGCGTTGGTGGCGGCGGCATCGTTGATGTGCGTCATCATCTTCACAGCCAGATCGTTGACCACCGGGTTCAGCCAGTTTGGACGCTGTGGCTCGATAGGGTCGATGTCTTTGTGCCACTCAGGCACGTGCTCGTTAAGGTAGTGGTTAAGCGGGATTGGCTCACCAAAGTTAACGTAGCCCTGGCCTAGGTTGCGAAGCTTGCGCAAGGTGCGCAGTACCTGGCCGACGTTTTCTTTTTCTTTGCGCTTGCCACGCAGCTCCTTGGCATAGGTCGCTACTTCCATCACGTGTTCGTAGCCGATGTAGACAGGCACCAGCGTAACCGGGCGGTTGAGGCCGCGCAGCATGGCTTGGATTGTCATCGACAGCATGCCGGTTTTGGCTGGCAGTAGACGGCCGGTACGCGAGCGGCCGCCCTCGCTGAAGTACTCCACCGAATAACCCTTGGCAAACAGCTCAGCCAAGTATTCGCGGAAGACGGTTGAGTACAGGCGGTTGCCCTTGAAGCTACGGCGAATGAAAAAAGCCCCGCCGCGGCGGAAAATAGGACCGGCAGGGAAGAAGTTCAGGTTGATACCGGCAGCAATGTGCGGCGGTACCAAGCCCTCCCGGTACAGTACGTAGGAAAGCAGCAGGTAGTCCATGTGGCTGCGGTGGCACGGCACATACACAATTTCATGGCCGTCTTGCGCCAAGCGGCGCACACGCTGGGCGTTGTGGATGTTCAGCCCCTGGTAGAGCTTGTTCCACAGCCAGCCAAGAAAGCGCTCGCCGTTTTTGATCAGCGAGTAGGAGAAGTCGGCGGCGATTTCTTCCATCATGTCGATGGCTTCTTTGCGCACCTTCTCGACAGGTACATCGCGTGCTGCCGCTTCTTCGGCGACCACCTTCTCGATAGCCTTGGATGCCAGCAGGCGGTTGAACAGCACTTGGCGATCAGGCAGCTTGGGCCCCGATGCCGCCAACTGCTGGCGCGAGAAGTGGATGCGGGCAACACGGGCCAGCTTGTTGGCAATCGAGTCGTCGGTACCGTGGTGGTCGGCCATGTAGCGCAGCGACACTGCCGGGCTTAGGCGTACCATGCAGTCCCGGCCGTGGCCAAGAATGGTGAAGAACTTTTCCGGGCCGTTTAGCGGGCGCAGGATAGGGCGGTGGTTATCTTCTTTGCCTGGCTTGCGTCCCCACAGAATCGATGCAGGCACAACCTGGACATCCAATTTACTGTCTTGTTTGTGTTGTTCTAGCAGGGCAGTGAATAGCTCGATGGATTCTGGCGGCAAGTCGCCATTGGTGCCGAACACGCTTGGCCCGCTGGCGATATAGACATAGCGGGTATATAGCTGGCCGTTAATCTCCAGCGGGGTTAGCGGATCAGGCAGGCCGAGTTCTTGGGTGCTGCGGCGCAGCGTCATAAGATCGGTGTTGGAGCTGAACGGCAAGATGTAAACAATCGGTCGTTCTAGGTCAAGCTCCAAATCAGCAACGGGATCTGAGGGAATGGAATTGGTTTTAACCAGCAGAGAAAGCGGCAAATCCAGTATTTTTTGGTAGATTTTCTGCCAACTTGACATATCTTTTTACTAGCCTCGAATTCTTAATGCGTGGCAAGGATAGCAGAAAAAACGCAGCGATAAGCAGCGAAATAGCACATCTTGGCGGTTAAATATTATTTTGCATAATGTTTTTATATATTTCATCTTTATAGTCAGTGACTAACAGATCACCCCTTTTTAATTTGCCGCTTTTGGCTGCATCACGGCTAAAATTGCTGTTTTCCTGAACAATGCCCTTTTCAAGCGCGCTAACACTGGATATACTCACAGTGAACTGTATAAAAAGACAGGGTGAGCTATGAAGCCGTTAACGCCGCGCCAACAAGAAGTCTTTGATTTGATCAAAGCAAAAATTGAAGATACTGGAATGCCGCCAACACGTGCTGAAATAGCCCGTGAACTAGGCTTCCGCTCTGCCAATGCTGCCGAGGAGCACCTCAAGGCACTGGCTCGCAAAGAAGTGATTGAAATTATTCCGGGTGCCTCGCGGGGGATCCGCCTACTGCTGAATACCGACGACAACGAAGACGCAGGCCTGCCGCTGATCGGCCAGGTGGCTGCCGGTGAGCCAATCTTGGCCCAAGAGCATGTCGAGACCCACTATGAAGTTGACCCGGCCTTATTCAAGCCCCGTGCCGATTTCTTGCTGCGTGTTAATGGTATGAGTATGAAAGACATCGGAATTATGGACGGCGACTTGCTGGCCGTGCACAAGACCCAGGATGTTCACAACGGCCAGGTCGTGGTTGCCCGTGTCGATGACGATGTAACGGTGAAGCGCCTTGAGAAGAAAGGCTCGCAGGTATTGCTTCATGCCGAAAACGAAGAGTTTTCACCGATTGTGGTTGATTTGAGTTCCCAGCACCTCAGTATTGAAGGCATCGCCGTCGGGGTGATCCGTAATACTGACTGGATGTAAGCGGAAAAGCGCTATTTTATTCTGAAATATCCATCTATTCCCAATTGCATTGTTTAGACTTTGCAATTGTTAATGATAGTCATTATCATCTTCTTAAGTGTTTAGGAGGTGATAATGGCCCAGTCAACTCGCTACGATATCCCATCTGATTTGCTTCAGCCGCTCTGGCTCCGTAGCCGCGAGAGCTTGGCTGATGATCGCCTAATTTACGACCCAATGGCCGCGGCAGCTTGTCGCCAGTGCAGCCTCAAGCCAGATTGCCTTGCGGGCAATGTTACCGAGCAGCAGCTATTGCATGCGAGCCTGACGTTGCAGTGCGATCGCCAGGTTGAGGATTTTCTTCGCCGCCATCCCGGCGGGCGGATCATCAATATCGGTGCCGGTCTGGATACCCGCTTCTATCGGGTTGATAACGGGTTGTGCCGTTGGTTTGATATCGATATCACCGAGAATCTGGTTTGGCGCCAGCGCCTGTTCCACGATAGCGAACGCTACCGGATGATCACCGGCTCGATCACCGATCTCGCCTGGCTACAGGCGCTACCCGGCACGGCATCTTGCCCCGTCATGCTCCTGTGCGATCAGGCACTGCTGCATTGCGATACCGGCGTGGTTTCCAAGTTCCTCCAAGCCATTGGCTGCCATTTCAATAAAGTTGAGGTGTGCCTGGTGCTGGCGGGCGATCTCTGCCATTCGCCATTGGCCCAAAAAATGGGCGTGGCGGCGTATTCGCACGGGTATGCTGATCCGCAGCGCCAGCTGCTTGACCTGATACCCTGGGCAGAAGCGGTGGGCCGCTATAGCCCGCTGGATAAGCCTTGTTCGCGCTGGCGCTCATGGCAACGCTGGATTGCCAAGATCCCCGGTTTGAAATACCGCCTGCTACCGGTTCTCCTGCATATTCGCCTATAGATGCCATAGTCGACCCAATAATCCACTAGCATGCATTGTGCCATAGTGACGCGGGTCGCATTTTTTTCCCGATAATTTATTGCTCATTTCTTCGATCCTGTCCTAAGTTAATTGTAAACAAAGTGTTAACCGAACTTGCGCTGCTTTTCGCTTTCTAGTGATAGGAAGGCGTTGTTTCATTGAATGATATTCGTGCTATTCGGCACCGCTTGGTGCGGCAGAAAGGCACGGAAACAGGATAGGACAGGAGGGATCCGGGTGATGATTCGCCAATTGATCTGCGCTTTGGGTATGTTACTTGCTTTGCCGACTTACGGTGAAACCCAATCCATGCCGCTCAATATGACGCAGGGGGTGACAGAAGTCAGCCAGCGGGTATTTGAGCTCCACATGACCATTTTCTACATCTGTGTAGCGATCGGCCTGGTGGTTTTCGGGGTGATGTTTTGGGCCATTATCCACCACCGCAAGTCGAAAGGCGCGATCGCCGCGTCCTTCCATGAAAGTACCAAGGTCGAAATCCTCTGGACGGTGATCCCGTTTGTTATCCTGATTGTGATGGCCGTACCGGCAACCCAGACATTACTGGCGATGGAAGATACCTCCAAGCCTGATATGACCATTCAGGTCACGGGCTCGCAATGGAAATGGCATTACAGCTATTTCGACGAAGATGTCCAATTTTACTCCCACCTTGCAACGTCTTCTGCCCAAATTGAAAACCTCCGCGAGAAGCGAGACAACTACCTGCTGGAAGTCGACCGCCCGTTGGTTTTGCCGATTGGCAAAAAGGTGCGCTTCTTGATCACCTCGCAAGATGTTATCCACTCCTGGTGGGTGCCTGATTTCGCCGTGAAGAAAGACGCCAACCCGGGTTTTATCAACGAAGCTTGGACCCGCATTGACGAGCCGGGGATCTACCGCGGCCAGTGTGCCGAATTGTGCGGTAAAGACCATGGCTTTATGCCGGTGGTGGTGATTGCCAAACCGCAGGATGAGTATGAGGAATGGCTGCAGGCGACCAAGGTTGCCCAACGCGAAGCGAGGGAAGAAGAGCAGCGCTTGCTGGACATGCAAATGTCGATGGATGAGCTGATGGATTTGGGTGAGAAGGTCTACAACACCCGCTGTGCAATGTGCCACCAGGCCAACGGCCAAGGCTTGCCGGGCGCCTTCCCTGCATTGGCAGGGCAGGGTGTGTCAATCGACTCCGCTGCCAAGCTTGAGCATATCAGCGTGGTGGTCCACGGCAAGCCGGGTACCGCGATGCAGGCCTTCGGGCCGCAGCTCAGCCTGAAGGCGCTGGCTGCCGTGATCACCTATGAGCGTAATGCCTGGGGGAACAGTACTGGTGAAACAGTCCAAGCTGCCGAGGTTCAGGCAGTGCTGGATGGTGAAGAGTTTTAGGGGAGAGAAAAACCATGACGGATATGTTGCGTGAGCAAACCGAGGTCGAGGAAACCCAGACCGAGCATGAGCATCACGATAACCACCAGACAGGCTGGAAGCGTTGGCTGTTTACCACCAACCACAAGGACATCGGCTCGCTGTACCTGATGTTTAGCTTTGCCATGTTCCTGATTGGCGGGGCGATGGCGATGGTGATCCGCGCAGAGTTGTTCCAGCCCGGCCTGCAGTTGGTTGAGCCGAACTTTTTCAACCAGATGACCACCGTTCACGGCCTGATCATGGTATTTGGCGCGGTGATGCCGGCCTTTACCGGCTTGGCTAACTGGATGATCCCAATGATGATTGGGGCGCCGGATATGGCACTGCCGCGAATGAACAACTGGAGCTTTTGGATCCTGCCGTTTGCCTTCGCCATGCTGCTTGCTTCGCTGTTCATGGAAGGGGGCGGGCCAAACTTCGGCTGGACTTTCTATGCGCCGCTGTCGACCACCTATAGCCCCGAAAGCACAGGCTTGTTTGTCTTTGCTATCCATATCATGGGGATCAGCTCCATCATGGGTGCCATCAACGTGGTCGTGACGATTGTCAACCTGCGGGCACCGGGCATGACCTACATGAAAATGCCGCTATTCGTTTGGACCTGGCTCATTACCGCTTTCTTGCTTATTGCGGTCATGCCGGTGCTGGCGGGGGCGGTGACCATGGTATTGACCGATAAATACTTTGGCACCAGCTTCTTCGACGCTGCGGGCGGCGGGGATCCGGTGATGTTCCAGCATATATTCTGGTTCTTCGGCCACCCTGAAGTTTACATTATGATTTTGCCGAGCTTCGGTATCATTTCGGCGATTATACCCGCGTTTTCTCGCAAGAAGCTCTTTGGCTATAGCTCAATGGTGTACGCGACGGCATCGATTGCCGGCTTGAGCTTCTTGGTTTGGGCACACCATATGTTCACGACCGGGATGCCGGTGGCCGCCGAGTTGTTCTTCATGTATTGCACCATGCTGATATCGGTGCCGACTGGGGTGAAGGTCTTCAACTGGGTTGCCACCATGTGGCGCGGCTCGATGACCTTTGAGGTACCGATGCTGTTCGCCATTGCCTTTATCGTGCTGTTTACCATTGGCGGGTTTTCCGGCTTGATGCTGGCAATTACCCCGGCCGACTTCCAATACCACGATACCTATTTTGTGGTGGCCCACTTTCACTATGTCTTGGTGTCGGGGGCAATATTCTCGATCATGGCGGCAGCCTATTATTGGTTGCCTAAATGGACCGGGCATATGTTCGACGAGAAGCTGGCGAAATGGCACTTCTGGTGCTCGATCATCTCGGTCAATATCTTGTTCTTCCCTATGCACTTCCTGGGCTTGGCCGGTATGCCGCGCCGTATCCCAGACTATGCCTTGCAGTTTGCCGATATCAATGCGGTGGTCAGTATCGGGGGCTTCCTGTTCGGCTTGTCGCAATTGATTTTCCTCGCCGTGGTTGTCAAGTGCGTTCGCGGTGGCGAAAAGGCAGCGGCCAAACCGTGGGACGGGGCCGAGGGGCTGGAGTGGAGCGTGCCGTCTCCGGCGCCGCACCATACCTTCTCGACGCCGCCGAAAGTGGATTAAGGAGGGCTGGCGATGAGCGCGAATCCTGATCCCAAAGCAAAAGGCAAGCAACGCTCGGTATGGTCGCTGGTGGTGATGTCGGTCCTGATGTTTGGCTTTGCGTTTGCCTTGGTGCCGTTGTATGACGTGTTCTGCGACATAACCGGGATCAACGGTAAAACATCGGATACCGCATCAGTAAGCAGTGAACGGGTCGATAAAAGCCGCGAAGTCACGGTCGAGTTCGTGGCCTACATCAATCCCGGGGTGCGTTGGACCTTCGAGCCGGAGGTCAAGACCTTGGTGGTCAATCCGGGGCAGACCCATACCATCAATTATGAAGCGCGCAACCTGACGGCGTTGGAAACCATCGGCCAGGCTGTGCCTTCGGTCAGCCCGGGAACCGGGGCTAAGTATTTCAATAAAATCGAATGCTTTTGCTTCAACCATCAGCCGTTGGCGGGTGGGGAAACCGCAAAGCTGCCGCTGGTCTTTTATGTCGACCCGGAGCTGCCTGATGATATCAATACCCTGACATTGGCTTACACCCTTTATAACGCCAAGCCGGCTGAAACGGCAAAAACGCAATGAGGTTGAGAAAATGGCGAATCCCTATTCTGAACATGATCAAGCGATGAAACCCCAGCACGAGAACTACTATGTTCCGGAGTCGAGCGCGTGGCCGATAGTCGGTGCGATTGCGCTATTTCTGATTGCGATGGGGGCCGGGGCGACGGTTGGTGGCCTGTTCAATGGCCAGGGGCCATGGCTGCTGTTGACCGGGGCCGGCTTGTTGCTGTTGATGCTGATTGGCTGGTTCCGCGATGTGATCACCGAGTCGATGGGCGGCTTGTATAGCCGCCAGATGGATCGCTCTTTTCGCCAGGGAATGAGCTGGTTCATTTTCTCTGAGGTGATGTTCTTCGCGGCCTTTTTCGGGGCGCTGTTCTATGCCCGCATGATTGCGGTGCCATGGCTGGGCGGGGCGGGCAACAACGAGATGACCCATGCCGTGCTGTGGCCGGAGTTCGTTGCCCAGTGGCCGTTGGTGCTGACCCCGGGGGGAACCGAAACCACGGCGATGGGACCGTTGGGCTTGCCTCTGTATAACACGTTGATCCTGCTGACGTCGTCAGTGACGGTGCATATTGCCCACACCGCCCTCGAGCAGGATAACCGCCCGCGCCTTAACCTTTTCTTGTTACTGACCGTCTTGTTGGGTTGCCTTTTTGTGTACTTGCAGGGGGTGGAATATATACATGCCTATCAGGATATGGGCTTGATGCTGGACTCAGGCGTATACGGCAATACTTTCTTCTTGCTGACCGGGTTCCACGGCCTGCATGTGACACTCGGTACCTTGATCCTGTTCATTGTCTGGCTGCGGGTGTTGCGCGGGCACTTTACGCCCGAGAAGCACTTCGCATTCCAGGCCGGTGCATGGTATTGGCACTTCGTTGACGTGGTTTGGCTTGGCCTGTTTGTGTTCGTCTACATTCTGTAGGCCAACGCCATGGCGGGCCCGCTCAGGCCCTCAGCCTTAGTAGGGGCGGGGATTGGGCGTGATGTAGCCGCTGGCAAGCGCAATCAGCAGTAGCACGAAAAGGATAACCGAAAACAGCAAACGGCGGCCGAGGTAGCGTGACATAGGCTCGGCTTGCTGGCCTTTTATCATCATAGGCAGTGCCCTGAACAGGTTGAAGATGATGAATATCAGTAGGCAGACGAGCAGGGCTTTTAGCAACATGGGCAGCCTCCAGGGTTGGATAGGTGGTTATGCGAAGGATTGGCTTCATACTTTTTACTGTGGCGGTACTCCTGACATTGGTCAAGCTCGGCCTGTGGCAAATGTCGCGCGCGCAGGAAAAAGAAAGCTTGAGCCATGCCCTGAAGTTTCGCAGTGAGCAGATGTACTACAGCTTGGCGAGCCTGCCGACGGATCCCCGCTGGTATAGCCTGACCTTGATGGGGCAGTTTGACCATAGCAAGGCGGTGCTGTTGGATAACCAACTTTACCGGGGCCGCCCCGGCTACCACGTCTTGTACCCCTTCGAGGCCAAAAGCGGCTGGATACTGGTTAACCTAGGTTGGATAGCGGCCCCCGCCTACCGGGACCAGATCCCGATGCTACCCGAGCACCATGGTGAGCTGAAGGTCACGGGGATTATCGCCCCGCCATCCAACCTGATTGAGCTGGCGCCGGAACAATGGACGGGGCAATGGCCGGTCAGGGTGCAAAACCTCGACATGGCGGTGCTGGGGGAAAAGATGTCCGTGCCATTGCAGCCGTGGGTGTTGCAAATCGAGCCTGATAGCCCTATCGCGTTGCAGCAAACCTGGCAACCGGTGGTGATGGGGCCGCAGAAACATTATGCCTATGCCCTGCAATGGTTTTTATTGGCTTTGGCAGTCTCGGGCCTGGCCGTGTGGTGGTTGAAACGGAGTAAGGTATGAGGAAACACGGAACGTTGTTGCTGCTGCTGGGGGCGTTTGCGCTGCCGGTGATTTTGGCCAAGCTGGTGCTGGATTTAAATTGGTACCAAGGCGGGGTGACCAACCGGGGCGAGCTGCTGGCGAGCCCCCTCACCTCGGAGTGGCTGGGCGAAAGCCAGCAATGGCAGCTGATTTATTTGCTGCCGGAGCAGTGTGATGAAAAGTGTGCCGGCGCATTGTTTAACTTGCGCCAGATCCCCAAAGCCGCGGGAGCCGGGCAGGAGCGGATCAGCAGCGTCTTGCTGGTGCCTGCCGAGTACATGGCGGAGCTTCCCGGTACCGTGGCAGCGCAGGCGGAGGGAATAGAGCAGCGCGAGGTGCCCGAGCATATCGTCACCCAGTTGAAGACCTTGGAATATGGCGCCAAGGCCATTTATATCGCAGATCCTCTCGGCAACGTGATGATGGCGTACCCGTTGGTGAAGGGGAAGGTGGAAGTGCTGGCCCAGGGCAAAGATTTACTGCGTGATTTGAAGCGCCTGCTGAAAGTATCAAAGATTGGCTAAGGAGGGCAGGTTATGAAAAAGCTATTTGGCTTTCGGGCATTGGTCGCATTGACCTTCTTGTTGTCGCTTTGCGTGATAGCCCTCGGCGCCTATACCCGGCTAACCGAAGCCGGGCTGGGCTGTCCCGACTGGCCGGGTTGCTACGGGTTTGTGTCGGTGCCGCAAACCGCCGAGCAGCTCGACAAGGCCGCGGCTCTGTTTCCCGATGCGCCTGTCGAGGCCGACAAGGCATGGAACGAGATGTTGCATCGCTATATTGCGGGCACGTTGGGGCTACTTATCCTGCTGATCAATATCTTGGCATGGCGCAAGGCTGGCAGGCCGCGCTTGCTGCCCGGTTTGCTGTTGGTGACGGTTATCTTCCAGGCTTTGCTTGGCATGTGGACGGTCACCATGGTGTTGATGCCGGTGGTGGTGATGGGGCACTTGCTGGGCGGGTTTGCCACGGCTTCGCTGCTGTTGTTGCTGTTGTTGCTGGTGCTGCGGCTGCGCCGTCAAACATCTTCATTTTCTGGATCCGGCCCGCGGCCAAGCAAGGGGCTGCAGCTTTTTGCGGCAGCGGCGATGGCGGCGGTAGTCGGCCAAATTGCCCTCGGCGGATGGACCGCCGCCAACTATGCCGCATTGGTTTGTACCCAGTTGCCTGTTTGCGAGGTGGACTGGGCCGGCAACTTTGATCCCAGTGCCTTCAACCTTATCCAACCTGTTCATGATACCTACCAATATGGTGTGCTCAACTTCCAGCAGCGGGTGTCTATCCATGCCGTGCATCGAATTGGCGCCATGGTGGTGACCGGGGTGCTGTTATTGCTGGCATGGCGGTTATGGCGGTTGCCGGCAATGCGTTCGGCGGCAGTAATGACGGTGGCGATGTTGGCACTGCAGGTTAGCCTGGGGATCACCAATGTGGTTGCCAGCCTACCGCTGCATGTTGCGGTGGGCCATAACGTGGTTGGGGTGTTGCTGCTGCTGGTGATGGTGGCGGTGAATTATCGAATCTATTGCCTTAGGGCAGCAGAGCATTCATGGCTGGGTGCGGTAACGCGCTAACAAGCAAGGAGAGCGAGAGATGGCTAAATTACAGTTGGCTGCCAAGGGCAGCATTAAACCCCGGTCTTCGGCGCAATCCTGGGTACCGGCTTGGCAGGACTACCTGACCATGACCAAGCCCAAGGTCGTGGCCATGTTGCTGCTAACCGCCTTGGTCGGGATGTGTTTGGCCGTGCCGACGGTGCCCTCCCTTGAGGTCGTGGTGCTCGGGCTGGCAGGGATAGGGTTGCAGTCGGCGGCGGCAGCCACGTTCAACCATATCCTGGATCGCCGTTTTGATGCCAAGATGGCGCGTACCTACCACCGCCCGTTGGCGAAGGGGCGGGTGGAAACCTACAAGGCGGTGATCTTTGCCGTGGTGTTGATGGTGGCCGGGTTTGCAATGCTGTGGCACCTCAACGCCCTGACGGCTTGGCTAACTTTTGCTAGCCTGATTGGCTATGCGGTGGTGTATACCGTTTGGCTGAAGCATGCCACCCCGCAGAACATTGTGATTGGCGGCCTGGCAGGGGCGGCTCCGCCGCTGTTGGGATGGACCGCGGTGACCGGCCAGCTCGACCCCCATGCCTTGCTGCTGGTGATGCTGGTTTTCACCTGGACTCCTCCCCACTTTTGGGCATTGGCGATCCACCGCAAGGACGATTACGCCAAGGCAGGGATCCCCATGTTGCCGGTGACCCACGGTATCGAGTTTACCAAGACCATGGTATTGCTCTATACCGTGATGCTTGCCTTGGTCGGCTTGCTCCCGTGGCTGACCGGGATGAATGGCCTGTTGTATCTGGCTGGCAGCAGTATCATCAACATCGGCTTTATTGCCTATGCAGTGAAATTGAAATTTGCCGATCAGCCTGGCCATGCCTGGGCGACGTTCAAGTATTCGATTTGGCATTTGCTCGCCTTGTTCGTCTTCCTGCTAGCCGACCACTGGCTGATGGGGCTGATTGGCTAGCAGCCCTCTTGCTTCTTCATCATTTTCTTCCGCGCTGGCCCCAAGCAAAGAATATGGCTTGGGGCTTTCTATTTACCCTTAATAACCCGATAATCGCGGCTCTTTTATTACGCTGATCGAGGTTATTGTGCTCAGGGCATTACGGGACATCTCTTTACACCGCCAGGTATTTGCCTTGGCATTGCCAATGGTGCTGTCGAATATCACGGTCCCTCTACTTGGGCTGGTGGATGCCGCGGTGATTGGCCACCTTGATTATGCATGGTATCTCGGCGGGGTCGCGGTGGGCGGCACCATGATCAATGTAACGTTCTGGTTGTTGGGTTTTTTGCGGATGGCCACAACCGGGCTGAGCGCCCAGGCGTACGGAGCCTCCGACAAAGATGCCCAGGCTACGGTGTTTATCCAGGGGGTGGCACTGGCTTGGTTGCTGGCGCTGATCTTAATTGTGTTCCACCAACCGGTCTCGCAGCTGATCTTCCAGTTCAGCAGTGCCAGCGATGAAGTGAAGCACTATGCCGAGCAATATTTCTCTATTCGTATTTGGGGCGCCCCGGCGGCCTTGGCCAATTTTGTCATCATGGGGTGGCTGCTGGGCACCCAGAATGCCAAGTTGCCGATGTGGCTGCTGATCGTCACCAATGTGGTCAATATCGTGCTGGATGTACTGTTCGTGATTGGCTTGGGCTGGAAGGTGCAGGGGGCTGCCGCGGCCTCGGTGCTGGCGGAATACAGCGGCCTGCTGCTGGGGCTATGGTTTGTTTCGCGCCAATGGCTGGCCCAGGCATTGCCGTCGGCAAAGGCCAAGCTGGGATCAGTCCGCCACGGCATAGGCCGCTTGCTTAAGCTCAACCGGGATATTTTCCTGCGCAGCCTGTGCCTGCAGCTGGCCTTTACCTTTATGACCTTCCAAGGGGCAACCTTGGGGGACAATGTGGTTGCCGCCAACGCGGTGCTGATGAGCTTTTTGATGCTGGTGTCCTATGCGATGGACGGTTTTGCCTACGCGATGGAAGCCATGGTCGGCAAAGCCATCGGCGCCCGCAATCGTGACGAGTTGGGGCGAACCATGGTGGGGACCACCTTCTGGAGCTTGATGATTTCCTTGGTCATCACCTTTGCCTTTGGGGTGTTTGGCCGGGATATTATCGCCTTGATCTCCGACATTCCCACGGTTCAACAGGAAGCGGCTATTTACCTACCGTGGCTGGCTGCGGTGCCGCTGGTATCGATGTGGTGTTTCTTGTTGGATGGCATTTTCATCGGGGCGACGCGGGGAAGGGAAATGCGTAACAGCATGTTCTTCGCCACCTGTAGCTTTTTTGCAATTTGGTGGTGGTTGGCCGATTTTGGCAACCATGCGTTGTGGGGGGCGATGCTTGGTTTTATGGCGATGCGGGGAATTGGCCTGGCGGCGATTTTTGCTTACCAATGGCAAAAAAATATTTTTCTGGAACCAGCCAGTGCAAACAAGTAGTTAGGTTTTTATAACTAAACTATCCCTTTTTTGCGGTAAAAAAAGCTACCCATCAACTATATGATCTGTTTAAATTACGACCAGTTTTGCATGGGTAGTACAGATGAAAAAAGCGTTTTTTGGGATTTTATTGTCCATTATGACCTTGAGTTGGGGGATGCCGGCGAGCGCTTCCCTCCAAGGACAAACATTGAAAGTCACGGCGACGGCATACAACTCGGTGCGCGCCCAGACCAATGCCAACCCGACGATTGCCGCTTGGGGTGATCGGCTTAAGCCGGGCATGAAGGTAATTGCCGTTTCGCGCGATTTGCTCAGCATGGGCCTAAAGCACGGTAGCAGGGTGAAGATTTCAGGTTTGCCTGGCGAGTATGTTGTTCTCGACAAGATGAACAAGCGCTGGAGCAAGAAAATCGATATCTATATGGGTAAAGATATCCAAGCCGCCCGAAACTGGGGACGCCGCAGCGTGACCATTACGGTGATAGAGGTATAACGCCTAACCCGGGTGTGCACGAGAGTGTCGCCGGATATAATCGTCCGATTAAAAAAGCCAGCATACTGATGCTGGCTTTTTGCTATTTGGCGGTAGGTATCTAAGCATGGGTGCTTAGTAGTATGAGTGCTCGCCGCGAGCGTGCTCGGTTACATCGCGAACACCGGTCAACTCGCCAGCAAACTGGGCAAGTAGCTCTTTCTCGATACCTTCTTTCAGGGTGACATCCACCATTGAGCAGCCGTTGCAACCGCCGCCGAACTGAAGGATAGCAACACCGTCCTCGGTAATTTCTGCCAGAGAAACGTGACCACCGTGGCCTGCAAGCTGCGGGTTAACCTGAGTTTGGATCACGTAATCCACGCGCTCCATCAGCGGCGCATCGTCAGAGACTTTGCGTACTTTGGCGTTGGGTGCCTTCAGGGTTAGCTGTGAGCCCATTTTGTCGGTTACAAAATCGATCTCGGCATCTTCAAGGAAAGGTAAGCTTAGCTCGTCGATGAATGCTGAGAACAGATCCAGCTTGATTTCAGTATCGGTGGCTTCAACGGCTTCCGGCGGGCAGTACGACACGCCGCACTCTGCGTTTTGAGTACCAGGGTTAACCACGAATACGCGGATGTTTGTACCTTCTGGCTGCTGGGCCAAAAGTTTGCCGAAGTGCTGTTGAGCATTTTCAGAAATAGTAATCATAGACACGACGTAATACCTGACTTAATTAGTAAGATTAATTCTATTCTACTCTTTGCTGCCCTTTCTATCACCCATTATTCGAAACATCTATGATTTCAGTTCGGTTCTGAAGGCTTTTTATGGATTTTTCGCCGTCGGGGTGTAGCAAAGGCAGTAAATATCTATCCGTTCGACGCCATGTAGCTTAAGTAGTTTGGCAATAGCACCGACCGTGCTTCCGGTGGTGACGACATCATCGACAATGGCGATATGGCTGGGTAATGGCTGTTCTTTAAGTATAAATGCCTGATGAAGGTTGTGCTGGCGCTGTTGGCGGTTGAGCCGGTGTTGCGGGCGGGTATAGCGTCGGCGTCGTATGGCATCGGGCAGGTAGCGGCTCGGGGTTTTATCGGCAATGGCGGCAGCCAATAGCGCGCTTTGGTTGAAACTGCGATAGAGGCGGCGGAGCGGGTGCAAAGGAACCGCTATCATCGCCTCTGCCGGTTCGCTGATCTGCGCGGCCAGCAGGTGGCCAAGGGGCTGGGCCAGCCAAAACTTGCGACCGAACTTGAACTGGTGAACCAGGGTTCGTAGCGGAAAACGGTATTCACCCAGGCGAACGAAGTGCTGCCATGGCGGTGGTTGGGCAAGGCAGCTGCCGCAATAGGTGCTCATGCTCACGGTATTGGCACCGCAGCGCCGGCAGTAGGGAGGCTGGGGAAAGCGCTGGCGGCAGTGACGACACCATAGCTTGCTGCCCGGTTCGTTATCCGGCTGGTGGCTTGATTCAATGGGTAGGCGGCATAGCTGGCAGTATGGTGGAGTGGGCAAGGTGTTGGCGAACAGGGTGAATGGCGATACCATCTTGGTCATCCTGAGGCTGAAATAAAGGAAATATAGATGACAGCCAAGCTTTACTGGCATAGCGAAGGCCAAGGTTCCGATCTGGTTCTCATTCATGGCTGGGGAATGAACGGTGCTGCATGGCAGCAGTTGATCCCGGTCTTATCTGAGCATTATCGGGTCCATGTGGTTGACTTGCCCGGGTACGGCCATAGCCATGAACTTTTTGCCGAGAGTGTTGAAGAAATGGCACGCCAGTTGCTTGATAATTCACCAGCGTCGGCAACCTGGTTGGGTTGGTCACTGGGCGGTTTGGTGGCCACGCAAGCAGCATTGCTTGCTCCCGAGCGAGTCAGCCAACTGGTGACGGTGGCGAGCTCCCCACGGTTTGCGGCGCAACACACATGGCGGGGGATCAAGCCTGAGGTCTTGGCAGACTTCCGGCGCCAGCTTGATGAGGACTTTCAGGCCACGGTCGAGCGCTTCCTGGCGTTGCAAGCGATGGGTAGCCCATCGGCGCGGCAGGATATCAAGCGCCTTAAAGAGGCGGTATTGTCGCGGCCAGCTCCGAACCCGCAGGCATTGGCGGCCGGGCTGCAAATGCTTGAGGAAGTCGACTTGCGCGACCGGCTTGGGGAGATTGCCCAGCCCTGGTTGCGGATATATGGCCGGTTGGACGGTCTGGTACCGGTGAGGGTGGCAAAGGCGCTCGATAGCCTTGCCCCGGATTCCCAGCGGCAAATTTTTGCCTTGGCATCCCATGCCCCGTTTATTTCCCATCCCGATGAATTTATTCGGGTATTGAAGGACTTTATCGGCTAGGCTAGATCCTACCGAGGTCATGTGTGGCAGGTCGGTAACATTTTTTTAAACTTTAGAGAAAAGTTGCCGATAACTAAACAATGGAAGTGCTCTGGGATAGAGAGGCCATAAATGACAATTGGAAACATAAACCAAAATGCTACTTATTCCCCGTCGAGCCTAAAAGCATCGGCGGCGGCAGCCAAGCAAGCGCAAGGCGGTCAGGAAGCCGATAAACCCGTTGTGGCCCAAACCACCGTATCGATTTCCGAGGAAGCCAAGCTCAAGCAGGCCGAGGAAGTAGCTCAGCAATCGACCCAGGCTGATGGTTCGACGGAGAAAGATTCGGCAGGCAAGGCCGAGTCGTTTGCCTATGGCGCTTTGGGTATGGACCACCCGGATGAAGTAAAAGAAAATACGGACGACTTCTACACCGCAGGGCAGGTGCTGTCTGCGCTGGGGACGGTTGCCACCGTATTGCTGGCCATTGCCTAGGCTGCGTTAACCATTGGCTGATGCTTGGAGAACTGCATCAGCATGCTAGTAACCCCCGTACAAGTTGGTGCACCTACCTTTGCGCCTTCGGTTAATCCGCCAACCGAACAGGCTGCGCGGGATAATCGTGTACGTGAGAAAATTACCCCGCCTGCTGAAATGGCTGCCTCGGCGCGCGAGAAGCCGCTGAGCAGTGACGAAAAACAGCTCAAGAAGCCCTCTTGGGATCCGAGCGAGCATCCCGATTACCATGATCCTGTCGTTGCCGAAAAGCAGTACGGCTACCAGGATGAATTCGAGCAGCTGGTCAAGGCGTTGTCGGCTGACAGCTATATGGCCGATGTGACCGATCTCGGTTATTCAATGCATATCAAGCTCCCGCGCGAGGTACTCGAGGCCCTGGAGGCCATCAGTGCCAATGAGCGTACCAAGGGGGTGGTTGCCCATAAATATGCCCAGTCGACGGTACCCAACCCTCCCACCGAATATTTGGTGGTGCTGTAAGCGGCTGCGTTGATTTTTTAGCCCGAACACAAAAACAAAAAGAGCCAGCATTGCTGGCTCTTCGTCGTTTATTGGCCCTGCCAATCGGCGGCTGGCCGGTTACTTTTTCTGCTTGGCGTTGGCAAACGCCGCGGCAAAGGCGCCACCCATTGCCCCGCCGGCTGGTTGCTCGTTACGCTGCTTGTTGCCATGCTGGCGAGTATTTTGCGGGCGAGTGTCCGGGCGCTGGCCTTGTGGCTTGCGGGCCGGCTTTTCTTGCCCCGGCTCGTCATTGAGTCGCATCGACATGCCGATACGCTTGCGCTGCAAGTCGACTTCCATCACCTTGACCTTGACGACATCGCCGGCCTTCACCACTTCGCGCGGGTCGGATACGAACTTGTCGGACAGGGCCGAGATGTGCACCAGGCCATCTTGGTGGACGCCGACATCGACAAAGGCACCAAAGTTGGTGACGTTGGTGATCACCCCTTCCAGTACCATGCCCGGGATCAAGTCTTTGACCTCGTTGACGCCCTCGGCGAAGGTGGCGGTCTTGAACTCCGGGCGCGGGTCGCGGCCGGGCTTGTCGAGCTCGCTGATGATGTCGGTGACGGTCGGTACACCGAATTTCTCGTCGGTATAGTCGGCAGCCTTGAGTCCGCGCAGGAAGTCGCTGTTGCCGATGATCGCATCCATTGCCTTATCGTTGGCGGCAGCAATGTTTTTGACCACGGCGTATGACTCGGGGTGTACCGCCGAGCTATCAAGCGGGTTCTTGCCGTTCATGATGCGCAGGAAGCCCGCGCACTGCTCGAAGGCTTTAGGGCCAAGGCGAGCCACTTTCTTCAGGGTGGTGCGGTTCTCAAAGCGGCCGTTGTCATCGCGGTAGTTAACGATGTTCTGGGCAATCGTGGTGTTAAGGCCGGCAACGCGGGTCAGCAGGGCGGGGGAAGCGGTGTTCACGTCCACACCAACGGCGTTTACACAGTCCTCGACCACGGCATCCAGGCGCTTGGCCAGCATGCTTTGACTGACATCGTGCTGGTACTGGCCAACACCGATAGACTTAGGATCAATCTTCACCAGCTCGGCCAACGGGTCTTGCAGGCGGCGACCAATCGAAACCGCGCCGCGCAGGGAGACATCCAGGTTCGGGAATTCATTGGCTGCCAGTTCGGAGGCCGAATAGACCGAGGCGCCGGCTTCGCTCACCATGACGCTCTGGATTTTCAGGTTGTTGTCCTTAAGCAGCTGGGCAACGAAGGCATCTGTTTCACGTGAAGCAGTCCCGTTACCGATCGCAATCAGGTTGACGTCGTGCTTGGTGATAAGCGCCAGCACTGCAGCCTCGGCTTCGGCGACGCGGGCACGGGCGGTGTGCGGATAGATGGTGGCGGTATCGAGCAGCTTGCCGGTCTGGTCAACCACGGCAACCTTACAGCCGGTGCGCAGGCCCGGGTCGAGCGCCAGGGTGACGCGCGGGCCGGCGGGTGCCGCCATTAGCAAGTCCTTGAGGTTGTCGGCAAATACCTGCATGGCCCCGTCCTCTGCCTTTTCGCGCAATGCGCTCATCAGCTCGGTTTCGAGGTGCATCAGGATTTTGATCCGCCATGCCCAGCTGATCACTTGCTTGCGCCAGGTGTCGGCCGGTTGGGTGCCGAGGTTGACAGCGTAGTGATCGGCGATCATGACTTCGCAGTAGGAGCCGCGCACGCCTTCTTCCTGTTGCGGATCGGCATTGAGGGTGAGCTGCAGCACGCCTTCGTTACGGCCACGGAACAAGGCAAGGGCGCGGTGAGACGGCACATTTTTCAGTGCTTCGCTGTACTCGAAGTAGTCTTTGAACTTGGCGCCTTCCTGCTCTTTGCCCTCGACCACGCGGGAGGTCAGCTCGGCGTTGTTTTGCAGGTGGCGGCGGATTTTATCCAGCAGGGTTGCGTCTTCGGCGAAACGCTCCATCAAGATAGCACGGGCACCGTCAAGGGCGGCCTTGGTGTCGGCAATGCCCTTATCGGCGGCGACAAAGTCGCTTGCCAGTACCTCGGGTGTTTGGCTTGGATCCTGCCATAGGGTGTCGGCTAATGGCTCAAGTCCGGCCTCAATGGCGATCTGTCCTTTGGTGCGGCGCTTTGGCTTATAAGGCAGGTACAGATCTTCAAGGCGGGTTTTGCTATCGGCCGAGGCAATGTCAGCTTGCAGCTCGGGGGTCATCTTACTTTGCTCGGTGATCGACTTGATGATCACTTGGCGGCGGTCGTCCAGCTCGCGCAGGTAGCCAAGACGGGATTCAAGGGTACGGAGTTGGGTATCGTCTAGCCCACCGGTGACTTCCTTACGGTAACGGGCGATGAAAGGGACGGTGTTGCCATCGTCGAGCAGGGTCACTGCGGCGGTGACTTGTTCGTTACGAACATTTAGCTCACCGGCAATCATCTGGTTGATCGTGTTGCTCATCCGTTTGTTTCTCTTTTTGTCATTGAGCGCACCATTCTACGGCCGTTTGGGGTGTAGACAAGGTACGCTGTGTTAGAAGCGTGTCAGTTGCCTAGTAGCGAATGGCATTGACGAACCATTCTTTCTTGCCATTGGGCGTGTTGACCTCGAATTCGTCGTCGACTTCCTTTTTTAGCAGGGCGCGTGCCATCGGGGAGTCAATCGAAATGTAGTCGTTGCGGCCGTATATTTCATCCGGCCCGACAATGCGGAACGACATGGTGTCGCCGTCGTCGTTTTCGATCTCGACCCAGGCACCGAAAAAGACCTTGCCGTCTTGCTGGGGGGAATGGTCGACCACTTGGACCTGCTCCAGCCGCTTGCGCAGGTAGCGTACCCGGCGGTCGATTTCGCGCAGGCGCTTTTTGTTGTATTGGTAGTCGGCATTTTCTGAGCGGTCGCCCAAGCTGGCTGCCCAGGTCACTTTCTTGGTGACCTCGGGGCGTTCTTCCCGCCATAGAAAGTCGAGCTCTTCTCTAAGCTTGTTGTAACCCTCGCGGGTGATAAGGTTGGTTTTCATGCTTGGGGCCGATCCTGCTTAATTATTGAAAGCTGAACAGAAATGAAAGATGCACCATACTCTACTGAAGGGCTACAGAGATCAATACTCCGGGGACCAATCACGTATTGTTTTGGATAGTTCATTGAATTTAGGTTAGTTTAAGCAATAGGCAAAAAATATTCGTGCCAGTATTTGGCCGGCGAGATATTAATCACACAGTGCGGATCGACATAATCGGTAACAATTTAGCGGTTATTTTAGCCGCAATTTTCAGCTAACCGCTGGGTGTGTCGAGTAGAATACGCGCAAAGCACGATAAATTGGGTCGATGCAAGTAAGGTGAAATATGCAGGAAAATTATAAGATTCTGGTTGTTGATGATGATATGCGTCTGCGTGCGCTACTGGAACGCTACCTGTCTGAGCAGGGTTTTCAGGTACGCAGTGTGGCCAACGGCGAACAAATGGATCGTTTGTTGTCCCGTGAAACGTTCCACCTGATGGTACTGGACTTGATGCTACCAGGTGAAGATGGCCTGTCTATTTGCCGCCGCTTGCGCAACGCCAACAACATGCTGCCGATTTTGATGCTGACTGCCAAGGGTGACGAGGTTGACCGTATCGTCGGCCTGGAGGTCGGTGCCGATGACTACCTCCCTAAACCGTTCAACCCGCGTGAGCTACTGGCCCGTATCCGTGCGGTACTGCGCCGCCAGACTGTCGAAGCACCGGGTGCGCCTAGCGTTGACAGCAAGATCATTGAGTTCGGTGACTTCCGCCTCAACTTGGGTACCCGCGAGATGTTCCGTGGCGAAGAGTCGATGCCGCTGACCTCCGGCGAGTTTGCGGTACTGAAAGCGCTGGTGACCAACGCCCGTGAGCCAATGTCGCGTGACAAGCTGATGAACATGGCCCGTGGCCGTGAGTACTCGGCGATGGAGCGTTCGATTGACGTCCAGATTTCGCGCTTGCGCCGCATGATTGAAGAAGATCCGAGCCGTCCTCGCTATATCCAAACGGTGTGGGGCTTGGGCTACGTATTCGTACCGGACGGCAGCGAGGCGTAAGCCATGCGATTGTCGCCCCGCAGTACCTTTACCCGAACACTTATCTTGTTGGCTGGCTTGTTGATTTCAAGCCAGATTTTCTCGTACTTGGCGGTGCTGAACTATGCGCTGCTGCCGAGCTTGCAGCAGTTCAACCGGATATTGGCCTACGAAGTCAGGCTGATGCTAAAGGAAGACGTTCAGCTCGCGGATGGCCAATCTTTCCATCTCGACACCCCGCTCCGGCGCCAATTGCTGGAGCAGCTCGGGGTGACGCTGCATGCCGAGGACGGTTCCGATCCGATGCATGCCGACGAGCTTGAGGAGTATGCCAAGGCAACGGTCATCGAATACCTCAGCGAGGAGATGAGTGCGGAGCTTGATTCGCCGACCGAGGTACGCTTGGTGCTGGGGGCAGACAGCTATGTCCTGTGGATGCGAAGCGAGGCCATTCCCGGCTTCTTGATGCGTATCCCGTTATCGGAACTGCAGGAAGATGACTTCTCGCCGTTGTTCCATTACAGCCTGATCATTGCCTTCATGGTGATTGCCGGTGGCTGGTTGTTTATCCGGATCCAGAACCGCCCGCTGGTGGCGCTGGAAAATGCGGCCTTGCAGGTTGCCCGGGGCGAAACGCCTCCGGTGCTGCCGGAAAGGGGGGCGTCGGAAATCCGTGCCGTGACCAAGGCATTCAACCATATGTCGGAAGGGATCAAGCAGCTGGAGGACGACCGGGCATTATTGCTTGCCGGGGTAAGCCACGACTTGCGTACACCGTTGACTCGGATCCGCCTTGCGACCGAGATGATGTCGCCGGAAGATGGCTACCTGGCCGAAAGCATGATTAAGGATACCGAGGAGTGTAACGAGATCATCAGCCAGTTCATGGACTACCTGAAGTCGACCAAGAAGCAGGCCGAGGAAGAGCTCGATTTGAGCATCTTGCTTGAAGAAGTGGCCGAGACCGAGGGTGGCTACGAGCGCAAGATTGAACTTGAGCTGGCCAAGATGCCGGGGGTGATCCATGCCAATGGCGTGGCAATTAAGCGTTCGGTGGCCAACTTGGTGACCAACGCCCTGCGCTACGGCAATGGTTGGGTGAAGATTTCCAGCGGTGTGACAGCCGATCGCAAGATGGCGTGGTTCTGTGTCGAGGACGACGGGCCTGGGATTGCCCCGGATCAGGTGGCGAAAATGTTCCAGCCTCTGACCCGCGGCGATACCGCCAGGGGATCCGATACCGAAGGAACGGGACTGGGCTTGGCCATCGTGAAGCGGATCATCGATCAGCACGAGGGTAAAATCCAGGTGAGCAACCGCAGTGCCGGTGGCCTAAAGGTACAGGTTAGCCTGCCGCTGGTGTTAACCAACGGTAAGAAATTAACCTAGCTTTGCCGCCGATGAGCATGATAAAGGCCAGCCCAATGTAATGGGCTGGCCTTTTTTATTTCTGGTCTTTTTTTTGTGTTTTTGGTTGCAGGTATCCCTAGCGCCGTTAGCTAGCGCCAGGTGACGAGTGCAACCTGGCTAACGGGCTTAATAGGCCTAGGCGTTGGAATAGTTGTCGCGCTGGCCGAGCCAGCGGTCGATGATGGCTGCCGCGTTGCTTGGGTAGTTATCGTGCAGGTAGCGGGCCAGCTTTTGTACTTGCGGGATCAGGTGCTGGTCGCGGATCAAGTCGGCGACCTTGAACTCGGCGATGCCTGTTTGCTTGGTGCCGAGCAATTCACCCGGGCCGCGGATTTCCAAGTCGCGCTGGGCGATAACAAAGCCATCGCTGCTCTCGCGCAGTACGCCCAAGCGTTTCTGGGCCGTTTTCGACAGCGGGGCATGGTAGAGCAACACGCAATGGCTGGCGACGTTACCACGGCCGACACGGCCACGCAGCTGGTGGAGCTGGGCAAGGCCGAGGCGCTCGGGGTTTTCGATCACCATCAGGCTGGAGTTGGGTACGTCGACCCCGACTTCGATAACGGTGGTGGCAACCAATAGGTGGAGTTCTCCCTCCTTGAACTGCTTCATCACCGCTTGCTTTTCAGCCGGCTTCATTCGGCCGTGGACCAAGCCAATTTTGAGCTCGGGAAGCTGGGCGGTCAGTTCATCGGCGGTATCGGAGGCGGCTTGTGCTTCCAATACCTCGGATTCGTCGATCAGGGTGCAGACCCAATAGGCCTGGCGGCCTTCGTTGAGGCAGGCGGAGCGGATCCGGTCGATGATTTCCGGACGGCGGGAGTCCGGGACGGCAACGGTTTGGATCGGGGTGCGTCCAGGCGGCAGCTCATCGATGATGGAGGTCTCCAAGTCGGCATAGGCGGTCATGGCCAGCGTGCGCGGGATCGGGGTCGCCGTCATGATCAACTGGTGCGGGTAGCGGCCGTCGTTGGCGCCTTTTTCTCGCAGCTCCAAGCGCTGGTGGACACCAAAGCGGTGCTGCTCGTCGATGATCACCAAAGCGAGGTTATTGAATATCACCTGCTCCTGGAACAGGGCATGGGTACCGACCACCATCTTGGCCTCACCGCTTTCAATTCGTGCCAGCTCTGCTTCCCTTGCCTTGCCCTTGAGCTTACCCGCCAACCAGCCCACTTCGATACCCAGCGGGTTTAACCAGTTGGCAAAGTTAATCGCATGCTGCTCGGCCAGCAGCTCGGTCGGTGCCATCAAAGCCACCTGGTAGCCGTGCTCGATAGCACGCAGCGCAGCAAGGGCGGCTACCAAGGTCTTGCCCGAGCCGACATCGCCCTGGACCAAGCGCATCATAGGGTGGGGCTGGCGCATATCGGTTTCGACATCGCCGACAACCCGTTGCTGGGCGCCGGTCGGGCTAAACGGCAGGCTGTCCAGTAGCTGCTGCTTGAGGGTATTGCTGTCGGCAAGCGGCCAGGCGGCATGGCGCTGGCTCTTGTGGCGCACCGCCAGCATGGATAGGTTTTGCGCCAGCAACTCCTCGAGGATCAGGCGCTGCTGGGCCGGGTGCTTGCCTTCCTCTAGCTGGTCGAGCGACACATCGGGGGTTGGACGGTGCATGATATGCAAGGCTTGCGACAAGGTCATCTGGCGGTCGTACAGCCCTTCGGGCAACAATTCCCTAACGGCCGACTTGTCGAGCAGGCGCAGGGCCTGATCGGTCAGGTTGCGCAGGGTTAATTGGCGCAAGCCATCGGTTGTCGGGTACACCGGCGTGAGGGTTTCCTCGACGCTGAGCTCGGTCGGTTCGGAAAACACCTTGTAATCAGGATGGATGATCTCAAGGCCGTATTTGCCGCGCTTGATCTCGCCATAGGCTTTGACCTGCTTGCCGTCGGCAAGGCTGTTTTTCATCGCGGCATTGAAGTTGAAGAAGCGCAAGGTGGCACTGCCGGTTTGGTCGCTGATCTTGACCGTTAGCATCTTGCGCTTGCCGAAGGTGATGTTGCTGCTTAGCACCTCGCCCTGGACGGTGAGGTGCTGACCGGCCATGGCGTTGGCAATCGGCCAGATCCGGGTACGGTCTTCATAGCGGAGCGGCAGGTGGAACAGCAAGTCCTGCACCGTGTGCAGGCCGACCTTTTCCAGTTTTTCTGCCATTTTGGCACCGACTCCCGACAACTCGGTCAAGGCGATGGTATCAAGAAGTTGTCCGCTCATGGTTCCTTCCCATTAAGGTAGTTGCTTGGCTTTCTTTGGCTCGGTAGCCTGCATGATGTTCCACCATTGCTCGTCGGCATCGATTTGGCCGTTTTCATCCAGTGGCGGGTATGGCAGCCCCTTGCGGCGAGCCACCTTTGCCAATACCGGGTGACCGCGTTCAAACAGGATACGGTGCACAACATCGTCCGGCAACTGGGTTTTTTCCAGATCGTACATCCCGGCATTTTGGCGTTGGCGCTGGGCTTCATACAGGATCAGCGCGCTGGCCACCGAGACGTTCAATGACTGTACCATGCCGACCATCGGGATGATGATATCTTGGTCCGCCAATGCCAGCGCTTCAGCGGTGATCCCATTTTTCTCGCCGCCGAGGATAATGGCGGTCGGCTTGGTGTAATCCACTTCACGAAAATCAATCGCGGTGTCTGAGAGGTTGGTTGCCAGCACCTGCATGCCTTGGGCCTTGAGGCTGCCAACGGCATTGACCATGGTGTCGTGGGTTTCCAGTTCGACCCAGTTTCGGGCACCTGCCGAGGTGTGGCTAAGCACGCGCATGCCTTCTTCCGGCCACACGGCGTGGACTTTGTGCACCCCGACCGCATCGGCCGTACGGATGATGGCCGAGACGTTGTTGGGCTTGTGGACTTCTTCCATGCACACCGTCAGATCCGGCTGGCGGGTGGCTAAAACAGATTGGATTCGCTGGAAGCGTTCAGGTGTCATAGTGGTATTTCTGCCATAAAGAAAACGCCCGTAAACGGGCGTTTTGGTCAACATTCGAAAACGGCCGAAGCCGTGTCCGTTAATTAGTTTTTCTGCCTGGAGACACGAACCACGTTCGGCATCACCCTGATCCGGCGCATGATATTGGCCAGATGGATACGGCTCTTGGTCGTTAGCCTTACCGTAATGGTATACAAACGGCCATCTTTTTCCTCGGTCGCCAGACCTTGGATATTTGAGCCCGTTGCCGCAATGGTGTTTGTCAGGTCGGCCAGGGCCCCTTGGTGGTTTTGCATATCCACCTTGAGGTTGGTGACGAACTCCTGCTCGAAGTCTTCGCTCCACTCGACGGCCATGTACTTATCCGGCTCCTTCTGGTAGCCACGGATATTGGCACATTCCTCACGGTGGATCACCAGCCCCTTGCCCGGGCTCACGTGCGCCATGATTGGGTCGCCGTGAATTGGGTGGCAGCAGTTGGCGAAAGTCAGCAAGATACCGTCGGCACCACGGATTGGCAGGCGGTGATCGCTTTCTTTTTCGGTGAGCTCGTCGGCGCTGCCGAGCAGGCGGCGGGCAATCACGATGCTCATCAACTCGCCAAGGCCAATTTCAGCCAGTAGCTCTTCGAGGTCTTCAAGGCGGTAGTCGGTAAGCACCTGCTGCAGGTTGTCAGGGTCGATTTGGTCGATGTTCAGCTCGCCCAAGGCGTGGTTCAGCAAGCGGCGGCCAAGGGTGATCGACTCCTCGCGACGCATGGTCTTCAGCACCTGACGGATCTTGGTACGCGCACGCGATGTCACGACATAGTTCAACCAGGCTGCATTCGGGCGGGCACCCGGTGCACTGATGATGTCGATGGTCTGGCCGTTTTTGAGCGGCTTGCTGAGCGGGTATGGCTGGCGTTCGACACGGGCACCGACACAGGCATTACCAACATCGGTATGCACGGCATAGGCAAAGTCCACCGCGGTGGCGCCAACCGGTAGCTCGACAATACGGCCTTTCGGTGTGAAGACGTAGATTTCATCCGGGAACAGATCGGATTTGACGTTCTCGATGAATTCGAACGAGCTACCCGCGCTTTGTTGCAGCTCAAGCAGGCTTTGCATCCAGCGCTGGGCTTTGACTTGCGCGGTGGTACCCGAGCTTTCGCCGTCTTTGTAAGCCCAGTGCGCGGCCACCCCTTTGTCCGCCATTTGATCCATATCATCGGTACGGATCTGGACTTCGACAGGGACGCCGTGCGGGCCCACCAAGGAGGTGTGCAGCGACTGGTAGCCGTTGGCCTTGGGAATGGCGATGTAGTCTTTCATCCTGCTCGGGCGCGGCTTGTACAAGTTATGGACTTGGCCGAGTACGCGGTAGCAGGTGTCGAGATCCTTCACCAAGACACGGAAGGCATAGATGTCCATGATCGAGTGGAAGCGTTGTTCCTTGTTCTTCATCTTGTTGTAGATGGAGTACAGGTTCTTCTCTCGGCCTTGGACCGTGCCTTCGATCCCCGCGTCTTTGAGGCGGCCCTCAATTTCGGCGTGGATCTTATTAATCATTTCTTTGCGGTTACCCCTTGCCGCGGCCACAACCTCTTTCAGAACACGGTAGCGGTTCGGGTACAAGGCTTCAAAGCCCAGCTCTTCGAGCTCGGTTTTGATGTTGTGGATACCAAGGCGGTGCGCCAGCGGAGAGAAAATCTCGAGTGTCTCGCGGGCGATGCGGCGGCGTTTGTCCGGACGCAGGGCACCCAGGGTGCGCATATTGTGCGTGCGGTCGGCCAGCTTGATGAGGATAACGCGAATGTCATGGGCCATGGCCATGATCATTTTGCGAAAGTTCTCGGCTTGTGCTTCTTTGCGGTCGCGGAACTTTAGCTTGTCCAGCTTGGAGACACCATCAACCAGCTCTGCCACTGTTGAACCGAAGCGGCTATCGAGATCGTCTTTGGTGACCTCGGTATCTTCGATGACATCGTGGAGCAGGGCTGCCATTAGCGTTTCGTAGTCGAGGCGCATTTCCGCCAAGATACGGGCTACGGCAATAGGGTGGATGATATACGGTTCGCCGCTGGAGCGGGTCTGCCCTTCATGGGCATCACGCGCAACAAGATAAGCCTGCCTGAGAGCCTCAATTTGAGTCTCAGGCAGGTATTCGGTTGCGACTTCTTTCAGGCTATCAAAAAGATACAATTCGCCCGGTTCCCTGAATTAACGGTGGTCGCCTGCAATAGCGCTAACGGCTGCTAGCTCTGCTGCTTCTTGCTCTTGAAGTTCCTGACGCTCGCGAGCATCCAGGATATCTTTAGTGATTAGGCCTTCTTCGATTTCACGAAGCGCGATCACTGTGTACTTGTCGTTTTCTTCTGGAACCAGTGGATCCTTACCGCCAGTTTGCATCTGACGAGCGCGGCGTGAAGCAATTTGGATCAGATCGAAACGGTTGCCAATTTTATCAACAGCGTCTTGAACGGTTACGCGTGCCATGGAGGACTCCAGTGGTTATCTATAAGTAAAAGAGGGAAAATTGTACAAAAATAGTTACTGTTCTGCCAGTAGCGCATTCAGCATGCTGGTATATTTAGCAGCTTGTTTGTCTTGCTTCAATCGTTCTGCACGAATGATGGCCTTGAAATCCATCAACGCAACGTCGAAATCATCGTTGACGATCACATAGTCGTATTCGCTGTAATGCGAGATTTCAGAGCGTGCTTCTTGCATACGACGGTCAATCACAGCTTCGCTGTCTTGGCCTCGGGCATTCAGGCGGCGCTCCAGTTCTTCTTTCGACGGCGGCAGGATGAACAGGCTCTTCGCTTGTGGCATTTGCTTGCGGATTTGGCGCGCGCCTTGCCAGTCGATGTCCAGGAATACGTCGATCCCCTTGTTCAGTTGCTCTTCGATCCAAAGACGGGAGGTGCCGTAGAAGTTACCAAAAACTTCGGCATGCTCTAAAAATGCATCTTTTTCTGCAAGCTCAGTAAATTCTTCTACGCTGACAAAATTGTAATGAACGCCGTGCTGCTCACCCGGGCGCATGCCGCGCGTCGTATGAGAGACGGATACTTTCATGTCATAGGTCGGGTTTGTTTCAAGAAGTGCGTTAATCAAGCTTGATTTTCCAGCGCCGCTCGGTGCCGACACGATGTATAGAGTACCTTTGCTCATTGCCTATTTTCACTCAGTGATAGAAGGGCGCGCAGATTATCACGAACTGCGAGTAATTTGAATCAGGTAGTCAAAGAATAACCAATATTATTTGTGCTTCATTAATTCCCTGATCGCTCTATTAAAAATAGCACGGGAATTATGTCAATCGGGTGAAGTTGTCGAGCATGGCGGCGAAGCTGAATTTTTCAGCCGCCTTGCGTTGGTTGGCTGCGCCAATTTTTTGCCATTGCCCTGGGTTGGCGAGCATATCCGCAAGTGCGCCATTGAATGCCTCTGGCGGGACGATATAGCCGAGGTTTTCCGCTGCAACCATGGTATTGATATCCCCAACATCGGTGGCGACAACCGGCATGCCTGCGCCCATGGCCTCCAGCACCGATATTGGCATTTGCTCGGTATCCGAAGTCAGGCAGAAAACGTCGCCTTGGGCGAGAAACTGCCACACATCGCTGATATAGCCGCTAAACTCCACGCGATCGCCAGCCTTGTTTTGCTCGGCATAGCGCTTGAGCTCGTCCAGCAGGGGGCCGCTTCCGCCAATCAGCAATTTTCCCTCGGGAGCCGTGGCGATGAAGCTATCTATTAGCCGATGGATATTCTTTTCGGCGCGTAATGTTGCCAGGGTCACCAAGGTGGGTGCCTTGCCTTTGGATACCGGTACTCGCCCGGGGAGCTCGGCGGGAATATGGATACCGTTGGGAAAGTAGCTCAGCCTGCTCTCGGGGAGCCGCCAGTCCCGCTTGGCAATCGCCATCAGGTTATAAGACGGTACCACGACTTGGGTGCTGCCCGAGAGCGCGAAGCGGCGGAAGATATTGCGCCTGGGGAGGGTGGCCTCTTTTTCTTCGGGGCCGAAGCCGTCTTCCCAATGCACCCCCTTGCTGGTACCTGCCAGGCGGTTGACCAGCGCCCATTCAATCGCGCCCCAGTTGTAAGTCATCAGGGTGTCCGGATTGATGGTTTGCAGGCGATCCTTGATGGCATTGAAGCGCTGTGCCAGCCCGAGGGCTTTCATATCGCCGACATCGACAAATTCGATATTCACCCCGTTGGCTAATTTGCTTTTGGCCTCACAATTGCCGTCAAGGGCGATAATGGTATGGCGGTAATCCCCCGGGCTGGCATTAATGATTTGGGCCAGCCGGACCTGGGGGCCACCAATTGCAAAAGTCGAGAACACATGCAAGAGGTGCTTGGTCATGACGCCTGCTCCTCTTGGGCGGTGGCCTCTGGCTTATGCACCGCGATGGCGCGTTGTATGAACTCCTGCTTGTCTGCTGTTGGTTGCCAGTTGAGAAGTGCTTTTTCGGTCGTGTTGTCAAAGGAAGCCGTCATTGCCCTAGAGCGGAGATCACGCAATGCTGGCATAGGCGTTTTTCGCCCTGCGATACGCTTTACCGCCCATTTACCTAGCTCTTGGGCATATAGCCACTCGGTGGGTTGCGAGATGAACTGGTAAGGCCGTTCTAGCTGGTTGCGTAATAGTGAAACATATTCTTTAGCGTTCAGTCGTATATCGCCGACGAGATTCAATGCTTTGCCTTTGGCATTCTTGGCCGTGAGCGCCGCCACGGTTGCGTTGGCAACATCCTCAACAAGCACAAATGGCAAGGCGTTATTACCCCTATTCCAACCAATAAAATGCTGGCAATTGTTGAAGAAGCCAACCCCGGTGTGGTTGATTAATCCGCCTTCTCCAATGACCACGCCGGGGCGAAGCAGCACAAAGTCCAATTGCGGGTACTTGGTTAGCAGTAACTCATCCGCAAGGGCCTTGGCCCTTGAGTAGTCTGCCCTGAGCTCAGGTTGCGGGTCCGGTGGGGTCTCGCTGGTGATGGTATCTGTATCACCGAGGTAAAGCGAAGCAATTGAGCCGACATGGACAAGACGTTCAATTTTATGCTGGAGGCATGCATTGGCAACGGTCTCTGCTGAGCCGACCATCGCATCATGGATCTCTTGCCACGAGCCACTCCCGCCACCGTGGGCAAGGTTGATCACATAGGTCGCCTTACTGATGGCGCGACTGACCGCCTTGCTGTCCCGAACATTTCCTTTGAGTAACGTAATGCCGGGTTGGTGAAATAGTGATGGTAGCGCATTAATGTTTCTTGCCATGACCCCAATACTGTAATTTTCGGCCTGCAGTCGCTTAATGACCTGACGACCGATAAAACCGGTACCGCCAATAACTAAGACGTCAAATTTACCCTCATCGTCAAAAAGTGCGTCTGTTGGGGCCTCTGCTGGGAGCGGGTCGAGAAGGTCTGGGAACCCCTGCTGGGCTAAGGTATGGCAGAACGAGATGATCTTGTGGCCGAAGTCGCCGCTGTGGACAGGTGTCACTTGTTGATCCAGAGCTTGGTAGAAGTGAACCATGCTCGCTTTCATGGAAGACGAAAAGGGGTCTTTCGATGAAGTTAAGCCCGCAATGGAGGTTGAGTACTGGAACAGTTGTTTCAAGCCCTGGTAGCAAACGGAGCTTGCCTGGCGTGTGGCACTGACGGCGATATCAAGTGCCGGCAGGAAACGGCTTCGGGTTTGGCAAGACAGCTGGTTGTTGATGAAATCAACGTTTAATACGCCATCCTCCCCAATGATTTTCATCTGCCAGACAGGAAAGTCCTGGCCCATGGCAAATGAAAAGTGGTAGGGAATGTTCAATTCTCCCATGATATCTAAGCGCTTTATAAAAGGGAGTTGCACCGTTAGCGCTGTCGGTTGGCTGGCTCGGCATTGGGTATCGCCACGGGGCAAGCCGAACAATGAAAATAATTGCGAGATTGGATGGACGGCTTGCTCAAGTAGGATGTTGACGGGCTTGCTGAACATCCAGTGGCCATATTGGCCAGCATCGAGTTGCCTCAACGGCATCTCGTAATCGAGCTTTACCGATTTAACCGGGCCAATTTTTCCGTCGGCCAATAGCGCTTTGGCTTTGAGGAGAGCCGGGTGGAAAATAAAGTTTTGGTTGACCGCTAGTGTCACCCCTTTTTGTTTGGCTAGCTGGGCCAGCTCGTCACACTCAGCGGCTGTTTCAGCCAGTGGTTTTTCAACCAAGACATGCTTGTCATGGCTGAGCAGTGCATGGGTGAGGGAGTAATGATGGTTAGGGGGAGCGAGAATGTGGGCGGTATCGAATTCAATGGTATTCAGTGCTTCCTGAATGCCTGTAAATGTATGAGGAATATTAAATTGTTTGGCGAGTTTGCGTGCTGCGTCTTGGTTCGGGTCTACAATGGCAACAAGATTGGTATTTTTTAGCTGGTTCAGTGTGCTTGCATGGATATTTGAGATGAAACCGGCACCACACAAGATAACGTTATATGTCTTATTAGCTTCCATTCCTACACTCCAAGCGATCATCCAATGACAACGATTAATAAACGCAGTAAATCAATTAACCATGGCGAGTTAATACGACTTAGTCCCCCTACGATAAAATTAACTATAGCAAGGGATTTGGAAATGATAGGGGTGGAGTTGAATCGATAAAACCAAGCCCTGGCTGGCAGGGCTTGGCTTATTCAGGAAGAGCGGCGGCTTATTCGATGTTTTGGATCTGCTCGCGCATCTGCTCAATCAGCACCTTCAGCTCGACAGCCGCGGCAGTGATTTCGGTATTGATGGATTTTGAAGCCAGAGTGTTCGACTCGCGGTTGAACTCTTGCATCATGAAGTCCAAGCGACGGCCACAGGCGCCACCTTTCTTCATGATCTTCTGGGTTTCCTTTACATGGGAGTCAAGGCGATCCAGCTCTTCTGCCACGTCGCTTTTTTGCGCCAGCATGATCAGCTCTTGCTCGACACGGTTGGCATCTAGTTCAACCTTGGCTTCTTCCAAGCGGGTCATGATACGCTCGCGCTGCCACTTGATCACTTCCGGCATCATGCTGCGTACCTTGGCGGCCTCTGCGGAAATGGCATCCAGGCGCTGGACGATCAGATCTTTCATGTTCTCGCCTTCGCTAGCGCGGGCGGCGATGAAATCATCAACCGTGGCATCAAAGCCAGCCAGCAAGTCTTTGTTGATGGCATCCAGATCTTGCTCGGGTGCTTCCATCACGCCAGGCCAGTTTAGTACTTGGAATGGGCCGATATTGCCTTCGCCAGAGGTGTCTTTAACCCACTTGGCTGCCTTGATCACCTGCTTGGCCAAATCTTCGTTGATGGTCAGCTCTTTGGTCGCTGCCGGGTTGGCTTCAAAGCGCAGGTTGCATTCCACCTTGCCTCGCGCCAGGCGCTTGCGGAAGCGCTCGCGTAATACCGGCTCAAGGCTACGGAATTGCTCAGGCATGCGTAGGTAGGTTTCAAGGTAGCGTTGGTTTACAGAACGGATTTCCCAAACGGCTGTGCCCCAGTCGCCTTTTACTTCGCGGCGAGCGTAAGCGGTCATGCTATGAATCATTGGCTGATGGCCCTTTATCAAGAGAATAGATAGCTGCATTTTCCGCCATCAGGCAAACGCCGGTCGGCGGGTGAAGGTACGTAATAGCGCAGCTTCTGTGGTGGGCTGATTATACTTGCCCTTGGTGATAAAAGATATGACAAGGATGGCGGGTTGGCAGGTAACCATTTGCTTGGCCAAGGGGGGTTGCAAGTAGCGCGTGCACAACAAGGCCGTTGTGGCTATAATCGCCGGTTAATGTCATCCAGCCAAAGGGAATCCCCGATGCGTCCAAGCGGAAGAAGTACCAACCAGGTTCGTCCTATTACTATTACTCGTAACTTTACAGCCCATGCCGAAGGCTCGGTATTGGTTGAGTTCGGCGATACCAAAGTGATTTGTACAGCAAGCGTCGAAGAGAATGTGCCACGCTGGCTAAAAGGTAAGGGCCAGGGTTGGGTGACGGCAGAATATGGCATGCTGCCGCGTGCGACGCACTCGCGCAACCGCCGTGAGGCGGCAAGCGGCAAGCAAGGCGGCCGTACCATGGAAATCCAACGCCTGATTGCCCGCAGCCTGCGTGCCGCGGTTGATTTGGAAGCCTTGGGTGAGCAGATGATCACGGTTGACTGTGATGTTATCCAGGCCGACGGCGGTACGCGCACAGCATCGATTACCGGTGCGATGGTGGCATTGGTTGATGCAATCAACTACATGTTGGAAAAGGGCCTGCTAAAGCAAAGCCCATTGAAAGGCATGGTGGCGGCGGTATCGGTGGGTATCTATAACGGTGAGCCGATCTGTGATCTTGAGTATGTCGAAGACTCCGCTGCCGAGACCGACATGAATGTCGTGATGACCGAAGAAGGCAAGATGATCGAGATCCAAGGTACGGCGGAAGGCGAGGCCTTTAGCCACGAAGAGCTATTGGCCATGCTGGCCCTGGCGAAGAGCGGCATTGACGATATCATCAGCGTTCAGAAGCAAGCGTTGGAAAACTAGTTTTTAAAGCGGTTCCTATTGGAGCCGCTTTTTTTTGTCTAAATTTTGCCTGTACAGCGATGTCGCAAAATTTAGCGTGCGATTGTAAGCACTTTATTGTAACTGTAAGGAGAAACCATGAAAGCATATCAGCGTCAGTTCATCGAATTTGCCCTAGAGAAAGGTGTTTTGAAGTTTGGTGAGTTTACTCTGAAATCTGGCCGTAAGAGCCCGTACTTCTTTAATGCGGGTCTGTTCAATACCGGTCGTGATTTGGCTCGACTAGGCCGTTTTTACGCTGAGGCTTTGGTGGATGCAAAGATTGACTACGATGTACTGTTTGGCCCTGCGTACAAGGGGATCCCAATTGCTACCACCACGGCGGTAGCGCTGGCCGATCAGCATGATGTCGACACCCCGTACTGCTTCAACCGCAAAGAAGCCAAAGATCACGGTGAGGGTGGCAACTTGGTTGGTAGCCCGCTGGAAGGGCGTATCATGTTGGTGGATGATGTGATCACTGCGGGTACCGCTATCCGTGAGTCGATGGAAATCATCAAGGCTAACGGTGCCGATTTGGCGGGCGTGTTGGTGGCAATCGACCGCCAGGAAAAAGGCAAGGGCGAGCTGTCTGCGATTCAGGAAGTGGAGCGTGACTTTGGTTGTGCCGTGATTTCTATTGTATCGCTGGGCGATGTGGTGAGCTACCTAGAAGAGCAAGAGGGTATGGAGCTGCACCTTGAAGCGGTGAAGGCTTACCGTGCTGAGTACGGGGTGTAAGCGCGGTTCTGGTGCGATATAGGCCTTAGCTTACGACTTAGCTTGTACGACCACAGGGCATGAAACTAAAAAGCGAGAGGTTTGTGCCTCTCGCTTTTTTGTGGGTTCTGTTAGACGTCAGCTGTTGCTCTTAACCTAGCTCTGCACTTAACAATTGCCAGTAGTCATCGAAGCTCGCCGTAGGCTTATGCTTGAAGTTGGAGCGGACGAAGCGGTTTAGGCTGCCTTCGACTTGGCCGAGCAGTTGGGCGGCAAGGATGCTCTCGTCGACCGGGAAGCCCTTGCCTTCGCGTAATTTGCGTTCGCGTAGGATTTGGCGGATTTGGGTTTCAATGCGTTCGAACAACTGGTTGATACGCGCTTGCAGGCGATCTTGCTCAAACATCAGGGCGTGGCCGGTCATGATGCGGGTTAGGCCCGGGTTACGCTCGGCAAAGCCAAGGATAAGTTGGAGCACCATACGCAAGCGGTTGAGGGTGTCTTTTTCGTCATCCAGGATGCGATTGATGCGGGTGGTGATGGAGTCTTCGATAAACTCGATCAGGCCTTCAAACATTCTCGCTTTACTTGGGAAATGGCGATAGAGAGCGGCTTCAGAAACACCTACTTGGGCTGCCAGTTTGGCAGTAGTAATACGTTGGCTGCCTTGAGCTGATTCCAGCATTTGCGCCAGTGCTTGCAAAATTTCTTCGCGGCGGTTGTTTTTCTTGTTGCCAGCCATGAATAACCGTTCCTTTTCAAATTGAGACTGCCACCTAAGGGCATGAAGCCCGCCTATCTTAGCGGTGGATTGTTGCTGTGAAAAGCACTGCTAACTGATAGTGATCTCTTTATCGACAAAAACAGCCCAACCTTGAGGGCTGGGCTTTATATTTGATCTTATTCGGTTAATTCACCACCAACCGTTAGGCGTGCACACTTTGCGGGTTATGCGCCGCCCTGGTATAGGGCGATGATCTCTGCTATCAGCTGTTGGCCAAGTTGGTGCTTGCTCGCGAGCGGCAAGGCTTTGTCGCCATCTGGCCAGTACAGATGCAGGGCGTTGCTGTCACTATTGAATCCTTGGCCTTGCTGGGACACATCGTTGGCACAAATTAGGTCAAGGTGCTTGCGGGTCAGCTTGCCGCGGGCGTATTGCTCGACATCCTGGGTTTCGGCGGCAAAGCCAACCGTGAATGGGCGGTTGTCGGTCAGCGCGGCAACGCTGGCGACGATATCTGGGTTTTTGACTAACCGCAGGATCATCTCATCCTCGCCCGCTTGCTTCTTCATTTTTTGGTCGGCAATGCTCGCCGGGCGGAAATCGGCCACAGCAGCACAGGCAATAAAGATATCGTGCTGGCTGGCTTGCTCCATGGCATGCTGGTGCATTTCCTCGGCGCTGCGAACATCAATGCGATCTACGCCCTGCGGTGTTGGCAAATTAACCGGGCCGCTGATCAGGGTTACCTTGGCGCCGCGCTTGGCTGCTGCCTCGGCAATGGCATAACCCATTTTTCCCGAACTGTAGTTGGTGAGGTAGCGAACCGGATCAATGGCTTCACGGGTCGGCCCTGCGGTAATGGTCAGGCTGAGCCCCTGCCAGTCGGCAGGCTGGAAGAAGTCTTCTACGTGATGGACCAACTGCATCGGCTCAAGCATACGGCCCGGGCCGACATCGCCACAGGCTTGCTCGCCGCTTGCTGGTCCCCAAACCTGGTAATCACGGCGTTTGAGGGTGGCGATATTTTCTTGGGTCGCGATGTTGCGGTACATCTGTTGGTTCATCGCCGGCGCGACGGCGACCGGAGACTCGGTGGCCAGGCACAGTGTGGTTAACAAATCATTTCCCATGCCTGCGCCAATGCGGGCAATAAGATCTGCCGTTGCTGGTGCTAGCAGCACCAAGTCAGCCCACTTGGCCAATTCGATGTGGCCCATGGAGGCTTCGGCAGCCGGATCAAACAAGCTGTCGGAGACCGGGTTGCCGGACACCGCCTGCATGGTCAGCGGAGTAATGAACTCCTGGGCGGCCTTGGTCATGACCACGCGCACTTCAGCGCCTCGCTCGATTAAACGTCGGGTTAGCTCGGCACATTTATAGGCGGCTATTCCGCCACTGATCCCGAGAAGAATTTTCTTTCCTGCCAAAGTTTGCATCTTGTCGCCTGCTTGTCGCTATCCGGAATGTTATTGCGCCAAACTTTACCATCAAAAAATGCTCGCCACCAAATTCACCCATAGGAAAGCGCGGTTAATGGCGTTCAAAAAGAACTGTGACCAAGGTGGCGATCATGGCTTGGAAGGCTTAGGTGTGAACATGGATTTGTGTGGTGCCTCGGGAAAACCAAGTTTGCTCCTTGCCAATATTTCGCTAGCCGTCGAGGTTGGCTGTTATGGGGCAAGGAAGCCTTGAGCACTGTGATGCAGGGAAGAGGATACAGAGGAGGAAACCATGTCTTTGAAAGCGCTGCCGACGGGATCGAGGCCGAGGGAAAAGTTGCTAGAGCGGGGGGCTTCTGCATTGTCGGATGCCGAGTTGCTGGCTATTTTCTTGCGAACCGGGATCACCGGGATGAATGCGATCGAGCTGGCCTCCCACCTTCTGGATCAGTTTGGATCCTTGCGTGCACTGTTGGGGGCGGATCAGACGGCGTTTTGTCAGCATAAAGGATTGGGGCCGGCAAAATTCGCCCAGTTGCAAGCGGTTATGGAGATGAGCGAGCGCCATTTTGCCGAGACAATGAAAAAGGGGGATGCCCTTACCAGCCCGGATCATACCCGTCGATATTTGAGCAGGATCTTGCGGGATCGTCAGCGGGAAGCATTTTTTGTTTTGTTTCTCGATAACCAGCATCGGGTTGTCGCGGGAGAGGTCCTTTTTGAGGGGACAATCGACTCTGCGAGCGTTTATCCAAGGGAAGTTGTAAAAAGATCACTGGAACTTAATGCAGCCGCGCTCATTTTAGCGCATAATCACCCGTCAGGCGTGGCAGAGCCAAGTCAAGCAGATCGTCGAATTACTCGCCGCATCAGTGATGCGCTGGCGTTGGTGGATATTCGGGTTCTGGATCACTTTGTTGTCGGTGACGGAGACATCACTTCTTTTGCAGAGCAAGGATGGCTATAAATTAGCCAAAATTTGCTTAAAAAGTTGAGAAAGGACTGCTCGGGACTTGAGCAACTGGTTTTGACTTAGTATAATGCGCGACCTTTGATAGCTGTGGTTATATGTAAAAAGCTTTTTTTACATCGAATGAGCCATGGTAGATATCGAGCTGAAACGATTTGGAGAAGACAGTAATGTCCCGAGTATGCCAAGTAACTGGTAAGCGTCCTGTAACGGGTAACAACCGTTCACACGCACGTAATGCCACCAAGCGTCGTTTTCTGCCGAACCTGCAAACTCATCGTTTCTGGGTAGAAAGCGAAAAACGCTTCGTTAAACTACGCCTTTCTGCGAAAGGCATGCGTATCATTGATAAGAAAGGTATTGATGCCGTTCTTACTGATATGCGTGCTCGCGGCGAGAACGTTTAAGAGGATTTGAACAATGGCTAAAGGCATTCGTGAGAAGATCCGTCTAGTATCATCTGCTGGTACAGGCCACTTCTACACTACCGACAAAAACAAGCGTAACATGCCAGGCAAATTCGAGATCAAAAAATTTGATCCTGTAGTTCGCAAGCACGTTATGTACAAAGAAGCTAAAATCAAGTAATTGGTTGCCTGCTTTTTTGATAAAAACCCAGTTGATTAACTGGGTTTTTTTATGCCTGCTTTTCGGCATATCCCTTCACTTTATTCTCGCCATCCCAACAGGGTGACCCCTAGCCATAGGTGGTTCCTATTGTTCATGCTATGCTTTTGTTTTTATATCAAGCCCATTAAATCTCTGGCCGGATTATTGTCGGGGTTGGTATTGAATGGAGTAGAGGTATGAGGCTGTCTCGTCGCGGGTGGAACAATGTCATTATTATTGGTGTGATCTGCTTTATTGCCATGATCCAAATCCCAGAGCTGCTTAAGCAACGCCAACTGGAAGCGCAGCAACGCACCGAGGCAAGCTCAGAGCTCAAACTGACCAACCTGTTGCCGGAGCGGGCAGAGATCCGTGCCTTGCACCTCCCAGGCTTATCTCTCGACTATACCAATGATGGCTGGCGAGCAACGCCGTCATCTGCAGCTAATGCCGCTGAAGTGGTAAACCGCTGGCAAGCACTGGCAGGCACGCCTGTCGACAAAGCAATGGTTGATAAGCTTGCCGAGCAATTGACGTCGCCGCGTACGGTTGAGGTTTGGCTTGAGGTGCAGCCTGAACCGATCAGGGTGACCGTCTACCAGCTTCCCCAGTTTTGGTTACTCAAAAACTGGCAAGGAGAATGGCTGGCTATCTCAGTCGATGAAGGTTACCTGTTTCCCTGATAGCCCAGAACCCTTACAGTAGGCCATACAGTAGGTGCTATAGAGATTAATAAGACGAACAGAGAGTCGTGAATGCCTGAATTACCTGAAGTAGAAGTCAGCCGCATGGGGATCTCCCCCCATGTTATTGGTCAAACCGTTGACAAAATTGTGGTACGCAACCCGAAGCTACGCTGGCCGGTACCGGATGACATTGCCCAAATTGAAGGGCAGGTGATCCGTAATGTGACCCGTCGCGCCAAGTACCTGCTATTGGAAACTGATGTTGGCTATGCCATCGTCCACCTTGGTATGTCGGGGAGCCTGAGAATTTTACCTGCCGGTATTGCGGCCGAAAAGCATGACCATGTGGATTTGGTTTTATCCAGCGGCGAAGTGCTGCGTTATAACGACCCGCGCCGTTTTGGTGCTTGGCTATGGCAGGTACAGGGTGGCGAGCATTCGGTACTCGCTAAATTGGGGCCAGAGCCGTTGAGCGAAGATTTCACCGCGGATTACCTCGCCGAAAAAGCCAAGGACAAAAAGACAGCGGTGAAGCAGTTTATTATGGACAACCATGTGGTTGTTGGCGTTGGCAATATTTACGCCAATGAGTCCTTGTTTGCCGCCGGTATCCACCCCAAGCGTGCCGCTGGCCAAATCTCAGCTAAGCGGTTGGCTATTTTGGTGGCAGAGATCAAGGCCGTGTTGGCTTTTGCTATTCAGCAGGGGGGGACGACGTTGAAAGATTTCAAAAACAGCGACGGCAAGCCGGGTTACTTTGCTCAGGAGCTGCAGGTTTACGGTAAGGGCGGAGAACCATGCCCGCGTTGCGACACGCCGCTTGAGGAAATGAAAATAGGCCAGAGGGCAACTGTGTTCTGCCGCGAGTGCCAGAAGTAGCGAGGCTGGTTTAATTGTTGCTTAACCTTATGGTAAGCAACATTGACAGGGCTTTTTCTGCCTTTTCATATATTCAAATAGTACTGGATGCTATTATTCCCTCATATAGTTTTTTCATATGCCTAACAAGATCTTGATTTGGATAATGGATTGATGAAATATCTAGTAACTGGTGCTGCTGGCTTTATCGGTAGTGCGGTCGTTGAGCGCCTCTGTGCCATGGGACTCGAGGTTATTGGCATTGATAACCTAAATGACTATTACGAAGTTTCGTTAAAAGAGGCCCGCCTAGCACGCATTGCTCATCCGCTCTTTACGTTTGTTACGCTAGATCTTGCTGACAGGGAAGGGGTTGCCAACCTATTTAGCGAGCACAAGTTTAATCGTGTCATTCACCTGGCGGCGCAGGCCGGGGTTCGCTATTCGATCGATAACCCGATGGCTTATGCTGATAGCAATTTGGTGGGGCACCTCACTATTCTCGAAGGATGTCGTCACCACAATATCGAACACCTTGTGTATGCCTCATCCAGTTCTGTTTACGGCTTGAACCAGAAAATGCCGTTTGATACCGCTGATAGTGTCGACCATCCGATTTCATTGTACGCCGCAACGAAGAAATCCAATGAGCTAATGGCCCACACCTATTCCCACCTTTACGGAGTGCCGACCACTGGCCTGCGTTTCTTTACCGTGTATGGCCTGTGGGGATGCCCGGACATGGCGCTGTTCAAGTTCACCAAGAAAATTGTCAATGGTGAGCAAATTGACGTCTATAACAATGGTGATATGCGCCGCGACTTCACTTATATCGACGATATTGTTGAGGGTATCATTCGTATCCAGAATGTGATCCCTGAAAAGTTTGAAGATTGGACGGTTGAAAGTGGTTCACCGGCAACCAGTTCAGCGCCTTATCGTGTTTATAACATTGGCCACGGTAGCCCGGTTAAGTTGATGGAGTTTATCGAGGCACTGGAAACTTCGCTTGGTGTCGAGGCCAAAAAGAACTTTATGCCAATGCAGCCAGGCGATGTATACGCAACGTATGCCGATACCAAGGACTTGTTTGAAGCAACTGATTATAAACCACAAGTCAAAGTGGCCGAAGGGGTTAAGGCATTCGTTGATTGGTACCGCGAATACTATAAATAAAAATTTATGCTTGCGTCGGCATTAATGTATTGCATCAAAAAAGGAGGCCAAGGCCTCCTTTTTCTATTTCCGTTGTAACTTTTCTAGCAGCGCCGTGGTGATGACGGGATCAACAAACTGGCTCACATCCCCTTTGTGCAAGGCGACTTCCTTGACGATGGTGGAAGAGATGAACGAGTTTTCTTCCGCCGGGGTCAAAAATACCGTTTCTAGCTCAGGCATTAGGCGGCGGTTCATATTAGCGAGCTGGAATTCATATTCAAAATCGGAAACGGCGCGTAGGCCGCGGACAAGAATATTGGCTTGGTATTCCTTGGCGAAGTCGACAAGCAAGCCCGAAAAGCCGACGATTTCAACGTTTTTTAGGTGCTGAGTGATTTGTTTGGCGAGCTCAACACGCTCTTGCAAGTCAAACAGTGGCTTTTTGCTTGGGCTAAATGCAATACCGACGACAACATGATCAAACATCGCAGCTGCGCGCTCGATAAGATCAAGATGGCCATTGGTGATAGGGTCAAAAGTACCAGGGTAAATTACACGGGTTGTCATGCTTGGCCTTTTATTTTCATCTTTGTTCATTACCATAAAGAACAGTTGGTGATTTGGTACTCAGAGTTTGGAACACAAATTGAGCCCTTTCGTCATATTGAACTAGCTAACTAGAGGGAGCGATAAATTTCTTCGTATTGCTGAGCTGTATTGGAAATAGCAAAGTTAGCCATTTTCTCTTTGCCTGCAGTAATGTATTGCTTTCTTAGTTCTGGTGATTCATAGAGTTTGATGATTGCATTGGATAGTTGTTGATGGTTTCCAACTTCAATTAGCTCTCCATTTTTTTTATCATCGATAATATCAGGAATACCGCCTGTCTTGGTGGCAATAACAGGTAGCCCTGCATTCATGCCCTCTAGAATCACAGAACCTAACCCCTCACTGTATGATGTGTGAACCTGCATATCGGCAACAGTGAACCAATCACCCATGTTACGTTGTTTGCCAACAAAGTGGACATTGGATAAATGCTTGGTTTTATTCTCTAGCTCTTCGCGCAGGTTGCCGTCTCCAAGAAAGACGAATTGGATGTTTGGGTATTGTTTTTGAAGGCATTTTGCGGCTTCAATGGTTACCTCAAAGCCTTTATAGGCGACAATATTTGCTGCTTGGATTATGACAAATTTATCTTGATATTGAGCCTTTATTTCTTCAACTTGACTTTTATTTACAGGGTAGGTAACGGGGGAGCTTGGGATTCGGTATGGCGTGCTTGCAGGCAATTTATCTTTTATACGATTAACGATTGACTGACTTAACCCAATTGTTGCACCAGCTTTCTCATATCCTTTTTTTAGTAACCAACGGTTTCTTAATGGGTTATCTATGCGTCTTGTCACAATATATGGGCATTTGGTAAGTAATGATTGGATCATAGCCCAGTAAAGTGAACGGCCTTCATGGACATGAATAGCTTGGCAATCTTGTGTAATTTCACGGTTATGAGAAAACAAAAAGTGGCTTGTTGGGTATACTTTACAGCCAAGAGAGCTGACTTTTTCTGTCAAGGCGCTCTTTGGGTTGGTAATTACCGTGAGAGTGTAGCCCATAGCTAGTTGTTGTTTGATCAGCTGTAACGTTTGTTGCTCACCTCCGCTGAACCCCGAGGCTAAGTTAACGTGGCAAATATGCATTTTAAGTATCCTGTTACCAAATTTTATTAAAATCTTCTTTTTCTAGCACGCTAGGGTCACGTTGATACTCAAGCAGCTTTGCATATTTGAGGTAACTATTTACCGCAGAGCTTAGAGCGACAGTCATACCATCTACCCCCCCTAGAAAGCCTGTTTGTAGGACATATTTGCGAATGAATGCGCTTAGACCATGTAAGAACGGTGAAAATGCATTAGCTTTACGTCCTTTTTGATACATTATTTTTGCTGAGCGTGTACTAAAGTTGCGATCAGGTTTAGCAAAAAGTTGCCCTAGATTCTCAAAAGAGTAGTGAATAATGTCATTTTGGAGAGCTTTTGTATTATGAGCATCAACTGAAGCATGCTGCTTTACATTCTTAAATGTAGTTTTTTTCGTATTGTAAAGCCGAGTACAGCGATCTGGATACCATCCACAGTGCTTGATCCAACGATTACCTATATAGTTTCTGCGTTTCATTGAAAACGCATCATGTTGAGTGCTATCTAAATTAAGTTGTTTGATTTCCTCTGCTGCTTCAGGAGTGAGACGTTCATCAGCATCAATGGTTAACACCCAATCATTTTTGGCATGCTTTAGTACGACATTTTTTTGGATTCCATCCCCAAGATATTCTTGCTCAATTACTATGGCACCCATTTCTTGTGCTAACTCGACCGTGTTATCTGTGCTGAGAGAGTCAATAACGAATATTTCATCACAGACTTGCTGCAAAGATTTTATACAGTCGACGATATTTTTTGACTCGTTTAAGGTAATAATATTGCCTGTTATCATATTGTTAGCCTGAATGTAACGTTGGGAAAGTCTAAAGTGAGCACTAAAATAATTGAATTTTAGCAGCCATTATTTTATCAGGGAATAATCTTTAACAATCTTATCGAACATCTTGGTGACTATGATTGGCTCGATTTTCTCCATTGCTGTTTTATCTTTTACCCTACTTCGCCAAGGTAAATCGTTTAGAGCTTTGCCTGTCTCTGCTTGTATACAATGTTCATAGACACTGACCACATAGGGTAGGCATAGATACGGACCAGTTCGCTTTGGATTGTGGTGGGCATATAAGCCCAATACAGGGGTTCCAGCTGCGATTGCCATATGGGCTGGCCCCGTATCAGGTGCACAGACTAGGTTGGCAAGAGAGAGCAATGCTAGCATTTGTTTTAGGTTACTTTTACCTATTAGGTTGGTGACTGGCACATGTACAAGTTGTTCAATGGCTTTGCCGAGTTCGACTTCTATGGTTGCAGGACTACCAGCGAGTATGACTTGAAACCCACGATTGACTGCATGAGTCGCCAGAGCTGCATAGCCCTCGGCATTCCAGTTCTTATAAGATTTGCTGGCTGCTGGCGTAATAATAAGTACTTGGCTAGTAACAATATACTGTTTAGCCCATTGAATATCTTTTGCATCAATAGGTATATTCCACTTCGGTTGAAGGTCTCTAATACCAAGTGTTGCTGCAAATTGCATGAAGCCATCTAAAACATGAGGCTGGGAGGGTGATGCAACCTTGATATTTGTAAACAAGGTTTGTAAATCACTGGCTCTCTGCTTATCAAACCCCAGTTTGTATTTTGCCTTGATACCTAGCGTTGCTACGCTGGCTCTTAGTGCCGTTTGCAAGTGAAGCAGGGCATCGAAGCTTTCATCACGCAGTTGGTGCCATAAATGGGTGTAGCCCTTGATGCTTTTCTGTTTATCAAAAATAACTATTCGAATGCCCGGGAGGCCTTCAATGAGTTGTGCTTCGACCTTGCCTGTAATCCAAGTGACCTGTGTTGAGGGCCATTGGCGTTGGATAGCTTGAACCATGGCAATGGTATTACTGACGTCTCCAATAGCTGATAGACGTAAGATGCAAATTGATTTAGGTGCAGATAAAAAAAGAGCCATGAAAACCAATAAATGAGAGAACCAAACTGAATTATGCATATGGTCTCTAGAATTGTAAAATGTCTATTCTAAACTTGATGTTGGAAATTGGTGATGAAAGTACTGGAGCATAATGGGTGTCATATTATCTATGACCCGACATTATTGGCTGAGCAACCACAGCAGTGTTTTGACCCGGATTATTGGCATCAGAAAGGTGCGGTAATTGGTAGTGCGAGAGGTCGTGGAACAACTTGGTTTCTGCGAGGAAGGTATCTTGAGCTGGCCTTACGGCATTACTATCGTGGTGGATTGTTTGGAAAGCTGGTCCGCGATTGCTATTGGTTTTCAGGGTGGGAAAAAACCCGCAGTATCGAAGAGTTTCGCCTGTTGCAACATTTAGCTGGCGCTGGGGTTAGGGTACCACGTCCAGTTGCTGCTAGGGTTGTTCGTAAACACTTTTTATATCAAGCAGATCTTCTAACAGAGAAAGTTCCTGGAGCAAAAGACTTGGTGGCTGTGTTACAAAAGCAGTACCTTGATGAGGCGTTGTGGCTTAAAGTCGGTGAGATGATCCAGTTGATGCATCAAAGTGGGGTTTGTCATACCGACTTGAATGCACATAATATTCTATTAGATGGTGAGAATCAGGTCTGGTTGATAGATTTTGATAAATGTCATTTCGCTTCTGGGGATGGATGGCAAAAAAGTAACCTTGCTAGATTACATCGCTCCTTTGTAAAGGAAGTGAGTAAAGTCGGGATAAAATGGGATGAAACCGCTTGGCAATATTTGATGCAGGGGTACACAAGAATGAAAGGAGCCTGACTTAATTAATCAGGCTTGCTCGCCTTCTAAGTTAATTTAGATCTAGTGCAGCTATTGTTTTTCTGAGTGCGCCTTGGTTTTTCATCACGATTGAAAAGGCTGCTTTGCCCATGGTATGTCGATGCTCAGGATCGCTAAATAGCTTATTTAGTTGCTCGGTTAATTGATGGCTATCTGCGACTATTTCAGCACCGCGGGCTGCTATGAGTTGGTGGGTGATATCCATAAAGTTGAAGTAACTTGGCCCACTTAAGATAGGCAGGCCTAATGCTGCCGGTTCCAGTAAGTTATGACCTCCAACTTTGTCGCCTATCAGGCTTCCCCCTACAAAGGCCACATCGCTAGTACTAAACAGCAACATCATCTCACCCATGGTATCTGCTAGATAAACTTGGGTATTGCAAGTTACTTGCTCGCTAGTTGTTCGCCTTTCAACGCTAACCCCTTGTTGTTTGCATAGGCTGTAAACACGATTAAACCTTTCAGGGTGACGTGGAACAAGTATGAGTAAGGCTTTAGGGTAGTTTTTCAGCAGCGCAGTATGTGCTTTTAATATTAGCTCATCTTCACCTGCATGAGTGCTGGCAGCTATCCAGATAGGGCGATCACGGCCTAACTGGCAACGTAATGTTGAAGCTGCTTTTGATAAACCCGGGGCTGGAGTGATATCAAACTTAATTGAGCCTGTCACATGTATCTTGTTTTCAGTGATGCCTAACTGCTTGAACCTTTCTGCATCATCGTGATGTTGGCATAAGATGGAGTTGATATTTTTCGATAAGAGATCAAACAGAGATTGAAACTTAGCGTAGCGCAGATAGGATCGCTCTGATAGCCGGGCATTGATAATTGTTACTGGGATGCCCGATAACCTTGCGGTATTAAGTGTATTGGGCCATAACTCTGTTTCCATAATATAAAGGCCGCGTGGGTGAGTAGTTTTGATAAAGCGACTAACAGCCCAAGGAAAATCTAAAGGCATATAGCGGTGTTCAATAAGGTCACCAAGCTTTTCAGCCTGTTCAGCGCCTGTTGGTGTTGTTGTTGTGACAAGAATTGGAATCTCTGGGTATTCTTTTTTCAGTTGCTTAATCAGAGGAGTTGCCGCAATGGTTTCTCCGACAGAGACTGCGTGGATCCATAGCGGAGATTTAGAAGATAATGGTGGAGTGAAGCCAAAATGTTCAAGCCAACGTTTACCTACAGAAGGCTTCCCTTTCTGCGGTTTATAAAGCCGAATTAGAATTAGCGGTGTAACCAGATAAAGTAAAAGGCTATAGATAATTCGATAAATCATATTATGCTCTAAAACTCATAGGAGTCATTAATTTTGTTAGAAATGTTATAGGACCTGATCAGATAGTTCGAAATACTTCTTTAGTACAAGGAAAGAAATTAGATCCTCGCGCTCTTTATTCTTGAACTGGGCGACATATTCGTTGGCATTGGTGATTATTTTTTGAGCTTTTTGGGTATGAGCTATATAATAGCTTAGCTTTTCTTCCAAATCGGAATAGTCGTCCGCAACTTCAATGTAATGCACTCCAGCTTTGAGTGTCCCTTCCATAAACCAAGTTTCGTACTTGGGCTTTGGCATGACACATAGAGAGTTTGATGACATCGCCCACTTTAAGTTTGTCGCTACATCATTGCCTTCAATGCATAATATAAATTTGTATTGCAGTTGTTCTTCAATACTCATAAAGTCTTTTTGCCACGGAACGTTTTCTGCGGGCTTGTTGGTTTGACCAACATTACACATAGGATGATTGTAAAACTTTTCAATAAATTTTCTGCGGTGCGGGCGGTAAGCTCCACCACGCCATACCATCATTTCTTTCTTACTTGTGAATGGTACTGGGTCGTTAATAAAGTTGAAGTGCCTGACTTTGTTTAACTTGAACAGTACTGCATTAACGTTGTTGGCATTTATAGGGCGAGCTTTAACTAGAAACGGGTAGGTTTCAACATTGGTGTCATCGCCAAACCGATAAGCCACTCTTAAGTGGTTTTGGAAGTAGACAAGAAACTCTTTAAGATCGTAGTAATATGCACTTTGCTTATTTTTTTTGAAGTCCTTTATTGCAACAGACTTTTCATCAGGCAAAGCAAAAGGTGCTGAATGTTTCAAGTAATAGTTGACGCGCTGCTGAATATAATGCGAATCAAACTCATCCAGTTTGTTGAGTTTTGATGTGAGCTTGCTTTGATAGTAGGCTGCAGGTAATAGTTCACGGAGCACATTGGTGCAGTAATATTTTAATTTATTGTTTTTGTGTTTGGTTTCCATCATGACTATTACTGAGCGATGAGGCGATAATCAACACCGGCTACAGCCCTTATTTAATGTTACGGTTGTTAGTTGAGTGAATGGATTGCTTCAATAACTTGTTTGGGTGGAAGCGTATTTAGGCACTTTAAGTGCCCTAAGGGGCATTCGCGTTTAAAACAAGGTCGACAGTCAATATCGATGTGGACAATAGCAACTTGATTCGATAGTGGTGGAGTATAGTCTGGTGATGTTGAACCATAAATCGCGACAACTTTACAACCAACTGCAGCTGCAACATGCATTAAACCTGAATCATTACTAACTACGGTTTCGCAAGCAGCTAATAAATCAACGGCTTCGATGAGGTTAGTTTGCCCTGCTAAGTTATGGCAGGCATGTTGCTTTCCACTAGGTAGACTGTCACGGATCGCTTGTGTTACGGGGTGATCTTTAGCAGAGCCAAATAGCCACACTTGGTAACCTTGTTCAATCATCTCCTCGGCGACTTGAGCGTAGTATTGCTCTGGCCAGCGCTTAGCCGGGCCAAACTCTGCTCCTGGGCACAACCCTATAATGGGACGATCAGCTTCTAGTTTTAATCTTGTCATTGCATCCCGTTGGTTAACCGAATCTATAGTTAGCTTTGGTTTTGGGAGGGGAGGTAGAGAGGCGCTGCTTTTCATCTCTGATTTCGGGTAAGCCAAAGCGCAGTAGCGCTCTATCATCAAACCAAAGTCTTTTTTGTTCGCTCGGAGATCATTCAGGAGACCATAGCGAGTTTCCCCCTTCCAGCCGATACGGGTCGGAATTCCTGCAAATAGCGGGATTAAGGCTGATTTGGCTGAGTTGGGCAAGATATAAGCAAGTTTATAGTCGTTTGCCTTAAGTTGCTTGCCGAGTTGATAGCGCCCTTTTAGATTGAATGCACCATGGCCAATAGGCATTTCTATAGCATTGCTAACTTCAGGCATTCGCTCAATTATTGGTTTGCACCATGCTGGTGCGAGAACATCGATACTTGCATTGGGATGTTGCTGCTTTAAGGTCTTATAAAGACATTGCGACATCACCATATCCCCAACCCAAGACGGGCCAATAACAAGGATCTTTAGAGTGGGCTTTTTACTTGTTGCCATAGTGTTCCAATAGAATGATGAATTTAATTAACACGCTACTTTATTGTGTTTAGACTCTGAGCTTAAACAAGCCGACATTAGTATAACGGTAAGTACACTATAGAAAATAATTCCTGAGTTGTGATTTAAGTAGTTTTGGGTTAGCCCGTATGATGCGACGAGAGTTACATGGGCTATGCCACATTGTGCAATACACTTTTGTTGGATATTCTGAGAGTGCCTTCGACGCCAAAATACCTGTAACGGAAAAGCGAAAATGCTCATTAGAACTGAAAATCCGACCAAACCTTTGGTAGACAACTCTTCGAAGTACTGGTTATGTGCACGGCCATATTTTAATACAATCGGTGTTCTTCGACTTGCCTCTGTTTTAATGCTTCTCGCTCGATATAACCAGGTCCAAGCACTGGACTTTCAGTAAAGCTATACCAAGCACTTTTCCACATTTCGAAACGAGCACCGACTGATGTGCTGTTTGCATCGTTAGTGATATAGTTGCTAATTTGTGTAACGGCGCGAGTTGCACGTGCCTCAGCAAGTGGATAGCCAAAGTAGAGTGTTATAAAGAGGGCGATAAAGCCACAGGTACAAACTTTCTTTGAAAGCAGATATCTGTACTGGTAGATAACAAAAGCAATAACTATAGGCGCGAAAACCCAGCCTCCGCGAGAGCCTGAAAGTAAGCTTCCAGTCAACCCTAGGGCTGCAGCTAGAATAAATGCAACTGATGTTTTTATTTTCCCTTTTTCTAAACTATAAAACCAACCTATAACGGAAAACACTGCGAGGCTCATAGCCATATTGCCAGATTGAATAGCCATATAGCCTTTAGTTAGTTCGAATTTCCCATCGTAAGCTCGGGGAGCCTCAAGAAAATAGATATGATGTAGAGCGACGATGCCAGCGACAATAGCCCCAATTGCAAAGCTGGTGATGAGCCATTCCGACTTAGGCGGGTAGGCCAATAGTAATAAGAGAATTGGAATGGCAAGCAGCATCCTGCTTGGCATGTCTGCTTCACTTAAACTGCCACCGTGTATTAGTAGCGTTGCTAAAACGATGAGAAAGTAAAGGGAAAAAGCGATACTTACACGCTTGATCTCATTGGAGATAGAAACTTTTTTACAAAGTAGCAATACTGGTATTGCAATAAGTAACAAGGCTAAAGGGGCATAATTGTACGCTTTGCCCGAAGCTAGTAATAAGGCTGGGAAAGAGGCAGCCAGCAATCCAATAGCTATACCAAGTCGTTGTTCTGCTATTGCAGATAGTTGGTGCTGGTGAATTCTTAACATTTACTTAGTTGCCTCTGTTGATGCAGCCTTGTATGGGCTAATGTTCGTATTAGGTCTTGTTTTTAGTAGTTGCAATATCCACATGTATTGATCAGGATATGGACCAACCATTTCCTCAAGGGATTGTGCTAGTAAATTCGCATCTTGTTGTAGGTCTTTGCTGTTTAAGCCTGTGATTTCTGGCTGAATGTGTATCTCAATTTTACCCGCCTTTTTGTTGTAGACAGGCATCATTGGAACAATGGCTGCATCTGTCAGGCGAGCAATTTTGCCTAAGCCAGAAAAAGTTGCCTTTTTAGTGGCAAAAAAGTCAGTAAACATGCTTTGCTCAGGGCCAAAATCTTCATCAGGTAAGTAATATCCCATATAGCCTTCCTTTACCGAGCGAAGGTAGTGTTTGATGCCGTCTTGGCGAGCATGGCAGCGACCACCGTATTGAAGGCGTTGTCGGCTGATGACCCAATCAAAAACGGGTTGGCGATGCTGTGGCTTCATCATTGCAGCGACAGGCAAGCCAAGAGAAGCCCAATATATTGCTGGAAAATCAATTGCCCAACTGTGTGGTACGAGCATAATGACACGACGGTTAGCTTGGGTTACTTTATCAAGATGCTCTTGCCCAAAGACCTCCGTTCTTTCTTGCAGGTGCTTTTTACTACGTAAGCTAAGGTCTCCCATGGCTAGAATAACTTGAGCTGCGGATGAGTACATCTCATCAATCATTGCCTCACGTTCTGAGTCACTTTTTTCTGGAAAACATAATTGGAGATTGACTCTCGCACGGTGGCGAGCTTTTTTTATATATCGGCCAATATGCTTACCAATGAATCCTGCAATGGGATCTCGTACTTTCCATGGCAATAGAGCAAAGATAATTAAAACCAATAGGCTAAACCAAGTCCCCCAGTGCTTAGGGTGCAAAAACGACCACTGGAATGTGGGCTGATAAGTCGATGAGTTGTTTTGTTGTGCTTTCAAGGTAAACCCTATTCGTAAAACAGTGATGCTGCCGAAGCAGCATCATTATCCTAACAATGACAAACGTTGCTTACTTATTTAGCAGTGCCATGTACTCAGCCACACCCTCAGCAACGGATTTGAATGCTTCTGGGTAGCCTGCGGCACGAACCTTGGTCAAATCTGCTTGGGTGAACTTTTGGTAGCGACCTTTCAGGTGTTCAGGGAAGGGGATTTCTTCCACTTCGCCTTTACCGTGGAACTTGACCACGGCCTTGGCTACTTCGCTGAATGGTTCGGCATTGCCGGTACCACAGTTGAAGATGCCTGAGACACCATTTTGCCAGAACCACAGGTTCATTTTGCAAACATCGCCCACATAAACAAAATCACGCTTGAGCTCGTCTGAGCCTTCAAACAGTTTTGGATTTTCACCCTGGTTGATTTGGGTGTTTAGGTGGAAAGCCACCGACGCCATGCTGCCTTTATGCTGCTCGCGCGGACCGTATACGTTGAAGTAGCGGAACCCCGTAATCTGCGACAGCTTTTCACCGTGCTCTTCGGCATCCTGCCAGATACGGCGCACGTAATTGTCAAATTGCTGTTTGGAGTAACCATAAACATTCAAGGCACCTTCGTACGGCTTTTCTTCAATGAAGTCATGGTCACGGCCGCCATAGGTTGCTGCTGATGAAGCGTACAGGAATGGGATTTCACGCTCCAAGCAATAGTGCAGCAGCTCTTTGGAATACTCGTAGTTGTTTAGCATCATGTACTTGCCGTCCCACTCGGTAGTCGCTGAGCAAGCACCCTCGTGGAAAATAGCATCGATAGGACCGAACTCGTCACCAGCCATGATTTGGGTGATGAAGTCTTCCTTGTCCATGTAATCGGCAATGTCGAGATCGACTAAATTGGCAAACTTGGTGCCGTCTTTCAGGTTGTCGACGACTAGGATGTCGTTGCGGCCTTGCTCATTTAATGCTTTTACGATGTTGCTACCGATCATGCCGGCGCCACCAGTTACAATAATCATGGCTATTCCAGTCTTTTAAAATTGGCTAAACGACCGCATAACTGCCGCCGTTATGAAGTATCTTTATGATAGTATTAGCAGATTGCCACACATTCAGTATGGGCGGAGAAGTGAGAAGCAAATGAAAACCCGCGATAGAATTATTCTGGCTGCACTAGAGCTTTTCAACGAAAGCGGTGAGCCGAACATTACCACCAATCATATAGCTGCCCATCTAGGGATAAGTCCCGGCAATCTGTATTATCATTTTCGCAATAAAGAAGAGATTATACACAGTATTTTTGATCAATACGCCCACGATTTGAGTATTCGCTTTCAACCGCTTGAAGAAACCCAGATCACAGCCGACAACCTATTGGTTTATTTGGATGCTGTTTTCATGCTGATGTGGCGCTATCGATTCTTCTATGCCAACTTGCCGGATATTCTGCGTCGTGATCCTGAATTGCAGGAGAAGTACCTGCAGGCGCAAGAAGGGCTGCACCAGAACATCATGGCAATGATGAACAGTTTCCGCAGTGGCGGTTTGCTCGAGCTCGAGGATGCCGATTTGCTGAGCTTGGCAAACACGTTGAAGTTGGTGGCTTCCAGTTGGATCTGTTACCAAACCACGCAGGCGCCGGGCGCCAAGATCACCAAGGCGGTGATTTACCAAGGTGTCCTCCAGATGCTGGGTATTGTGAGGCCTTTGACCACAGCCATTGGCAAAGAGCAAGTGTTGCAGCTTGAAGCGCACTATTGCGAGCAGGTTGAGCGCGACGTCTAATTCACGGCTTGGGAATGGTATAGCTCCGAGAGCCGGACGAGGGTGATACCTTGTGCGGCCAGTTTGGGGAGTTGTTGGTTGAGGGTTTGTAGCGTCACTGGATAAGGGTGGCCGATGGCAACGGCGTAGCCATTACGCTGGGCAAGGCGTGCGGCGAGGCGAAGCTGCTGGCTGACGAAATCTTCGGTGCGCAAGTGATCCAGGAAGACATGGCGCCTTAGTACGGGGATATTGTGGTGTTTGGCTTGCGCCATGGCGACCGAGTTGGCGGTGGTGCGGCTATCCAGAAAAAACACCCCTTGCTGGCGCAATACTTCCATTACCCAATCCATCGCTTGCGGGTTTTGGGTGAGCGAGCTGCCCATATGGTTGTTCATTGCCACGGCGTTCGGTACGCGCTGTAGTGCCCCTTGCAATGTCTGCTGTAACACCGCTTTGTCCATCGCACTGGTTAGGGTGGTAAGCTCAAGTGGGGCGGCGCCACTGGGTTCCATCGGCATGTGCAAGAGAACATCCCGTTGTTCCCGCTGCGCCTGGTGGCCTGTTGCAATGTCAAAAGGGGTATCGGGCAAGATGGAAATACTGATCTGGGGCGGCAGGGCCGACAGGGCCTCAGGCATGGCCTGATAGCCAAGATCGTCAATCACAATCGCCAGCCTTGCCTCCTTGGCTAGGCTGATTGACGGGATTAAATAGAGCAGGGTTAACCAAATTGCAATCCATCGCATGTCGGCAGTCCATTCATGATTCTTTTCGTCGTCGCTGGCGCTGTTTACCTAACGGGTCAGCCAGCTCGTTGGGTTAGTGGGCGTGCCTTTGCGTCTGATCTCAAAGTACAGCGCGGAGCGGTCTTGCCCGCCGCTGTCGCCGACAAGGGCAATCGACTCGTTGGCTTGTACCGTATCACCCACCTTTTTCAACAGGGTCTGGTTGTAGCCATAGAAGCTCATGTCGCCCTTGCCGTGATCGACGACAACCATCAGGCCATAGCCTCGTAGCCAATCGGCAAAGACCACCTTACCGGAGTAGACGGCCTTGACCGGGTTGCCCGTCTGCTGGCCTATCACCATGCCTTTCCAGCGCAATTCGCCCTGCTGCTGGGAATTGTACGAGTGAATGACAGGGCCTTTCACCGGCCAAGCGAGCTTGCCTTTATGCTTGCTGAGCCCGTTCATGGGAGCCCGGCGCGCGGCTTCGGCTGCAGCCGCTTTGGCCCTCGCAATCTCTTTGACCAGGCGCTTTTCGTTGTCTTTAAGCTCGGCCAGGTATTGGCTGTCGGAGCGGATTTGCCCGGTCAGCGAGCGAACCGTCTTCTGGCGTTGTCGTTGTTCGGCTTCAAGTTGCGTTTTTTCCTTGGTGAGCTTGGCAAGCAGCGTTGTTTGTTGCTGGCGCTGGGATTCCAGCTGGTGCTGCTTGAGCTGGATTTCAGTGGTGGTGGCAGCCAGCTCATCAAGCGCCTTGATCCGGGCTTGACTGAGATGCTCGGCATAAACGGTGTAGCGATCTAACTTGTGGTGATCGCTGTTGCCCAGAAGCAGGGCGAGTTGGCTGTTTTTGCCTTGCTTGTATTGGGCGTTGAGAAGCTCTTTGAGTAGTTCCTGCTGGCCGAGTTGTTGCTGTTCCAGTTGGCGCTGTTGTTGTTCCAGCGTTTTGATAGAAGAAGACAGCTTGGCGTGTTGGTTTTCGGCATCATGAATGGCTTTTGCCGTTTTGGCGATGCTGGTCTCTTGCTTGCGCAAGGCTTGTTGTAGGCTGTCGACTTTTTTCTTGTTGGCACTTACTTGGCTTTGCTGGCGCGAAATCTCCTGCTTCACCCCGTCAAGTTGGCCTTGGTTGGCCTGCGCGGGGGGCGGTGCGCCGAGCGCCAGGCATAACAAAGCGCCAGTGCATAATGCACTGGCGCGGAGAGGTTGGTTAAGGTATCTGATCATATCCCGCATGGGATTGATTATTTCAGATCAAATAGCACCTGACCAGTCATCTCTGAAGGGATTTCCATATCTGATAGCGCCAGCATAGTTGGTGCAAGATCAGACAGTTTACCGCCTTCTTTCAGGGAAATAGCTTTGTCACCAACGTAAACAAGTGGTACAGGTAGGTTGGTGTGGGCAGTGTGGATGCCGCCAGTTTCAGGGTTGATCATCATTTCCGCGTTACCGTGGTCGGCGGTGATCAGCATTTGGCCACCCACTTCCTTGATGGCTTCAACCACTTGGCCAATGCAACCGTCTAGCGCTTCACAAGCCTGGACTGCCGCATCGTATACGCCGGTGTGGCCAACCATGTCGCCGTTCGGGTAGTTACAGATGATGGTGTCGAACTCGCCGCCTTTGATTGCCGCAACCAGTTTTTCAGTCAGCTCTGGCGCGCTCATTTCAGGCTGGAGGTCGTAAGTCGCCACTTTTGGCGAAGCAACCAGCTGGCGTGACTCGCCGTCGAACTCATTTTCTACGCCGCCGTTGAAGAAGAAGGTAACGTGAGCGTATTTCTCTGTTTCAGAGATACGTAGCTGCTTCTTGCCTTTCTTCGACAGCCACTCGCCTAGGGTGTTTTCCAGGCTTGCTGGCGGGAAGGCGATTGGCAGGTTGATGTCGGCTGCGTATTGGGTCAGCATCACAACATCAGCTAGGGCTGGGAATTGAGCGCGCTCAAAACCTGCGAAGTCCACTTCGAAAGCACGGGTGATCTGGCGGGCACGGTCGGCACGGTAGTTCATGAAGATAACGGCATCGCCATCTGCCATTGCGGCTACGTCCTGGCCTTCTGCGCGGATTTCCGTTGCTTTAACGAACTCATCGTTCTCGTCACGTGCGTAAGCGGCTTCTAGGCCCTCAACCGCAGATGCCGCGCTGAACTCAGCTTTGGCTGCGGTAAGCAGGTTGTAGGCAACTTCCACGCGATCCCAGTTGTTGTCGCGGTCCATTGCGTAGTAACGGCCAACCAATGAAGCAACGCGGCCTTTGCCAAGCTCGGCAAACAGGGCATCGAAGCGCTCAAGCGATGCTTGTGCACTGCGTGGTGGCGTGTCACGGCCGTCTAGGAAGCAGTGTAGGTAGATTTTTTCTGCACCGCGTTTAGCTGCTAGCTCAACCGCTGCCGCGATGTGGTCTTCGTGGCTGTGAACACCGCCTGGCGACATTAGGCCCATCAGGTGAACGGCTTTGCCAGCGTTAACCGCTTTGTCGATAGCCGACGTTAGCGCTTCGTTCTCGAAGAAGTCGCCGTCAGCGATAGACTTGGTGATACGGGTTAGATCTTGGTAAACAACACGGCCTGCACCGATGTTGGTGTGACCTACTTCAGAGTTACCCATCTGGCCGTCAGGTAGACCAACATCCATACCTGAAGCTGAAATCAGCGTGTTGGCTTCGTTTGCCATCAGGCTGTCCATAACAGGCGTATTTGCATTGGCAATGGCGTTGTTGGCGTTGTCTTCGCGGTAACCCCAACCATCTAGGATAACCAAAGCCAGTGGCTTCTTAGCAGACATATGCTGTCCCTCGTAAAGTTAGTAATCTGAGTTTAATTTAGATCAATTACCTTAAATATCAGCATCGGCGGAATATTTAAGGTAATTGGACTCGCTTCCCGTAATTTTACTACAGTTTACGTCACAAACTGTAGGGCAAGATCAAACAATGCTGTAAATAGATTGTTATCTTCCTACAAGAATATATCTCAGAGAACGGGCTGAAGCACAGTTTTTTGCACATTTTATTGCCAATAGCCCCTCAAGGATCGCTCAAGGCTTATACTGTTGATATTTGTATCGAGTGAGCCGAGGCGCGTAATTCCTTTCCTCTGCTGTACAACGACACTGGCGTGGGTATACTCGTGATCCTTATTTTGATGGAGTTTGGCCTAGGTTACCGCAGGCTGATATTAGGAAAGTAGAGCGAAAATCATGCAGCAATACATCGATTTTGTAACAAGTAACCCAATTTTATCCCTTGTATGGGTCGGTTTGGTTGTGGCGATCATCTCGTCGTTCATTAAGCAGAAGACGGCGGGCTACAAAATTGTGACCCCTAACGAAGCAACAGGGATGATCAACCGCGAAGACGGTATTTTTGTTGATATCCGTAGCCGTGACGAATACCGCCAGGGCCATATTGCGGGTGCACTTCACATTTTGCCAAGCCAAATTAAAGATCAGAACTTTGCTGAGCTTGAAAAATACAAGAGTGCCCCAATCATCGTAGTATGCAAGACAGGCCAGACAGCTCCAGAGAGCGCCAACCTACTGAACAAGGCGGGCTTTGAGAACGTTAGCCTGCTAAAAGACGGTTTGATTTCTTGGAACGAGGCAAATCTACCTCTTGTTCGCAGCAAGTCGTCAAAAGGCAAGAAGTAATTTGTTAAAGGGCGCATCGCGTCCGGCAAACTGAATTTGTGCAGCGTGTGATGACTATCATGGTTGCGATATTGATTAAGCTCACGCGAGTGAGATGAGAGAAAAAAGGACTCTAAAATGGCTGAAGCAGCAAACAACGAAGCACAGCAGCAGAACTTCCAAATCCAGCGTATCTTCCTAAAAGACGTGTCTTTCGAAGCGCCAAACTCTCCAGACATGTTCCAGAAAGAGTGGAACCCAGATGTAAAACTGGACCTTGATACCCAGAGCCGCGAGCTAGGCGAAGGTGTATTCGAAGTTATCCTTCGTCTGACTGTAACAGTTAAGAACGCAGAAGAAACTGCATTCCTATGTGAAGTTCAGCAAGGCGGTATCTTCTCTGTTGCGGGTATGGAAGCGCCTCAGCTTGCTCACTGCCTGGGTGCATTCTGCCCGAATATCCTGTTCCCGTACGCACGTGAAACGATTTCTAGCCTAGTGGTTAAGGGTACGTTCCCTCAGCTGAACCTTGCACCAGTTAACTTCGATGCATTGTTCATGAACTACCTTCAGAACCAGCAGGCGCAAGCTAACACAGAAAACACTGAAGCGTAATTTTTGGTGAACGATATGAATCCAGGCAACAATAACGCCATTAGCATGACTGTCTTAGGGGCCGGCTCGTACGGTACCTCATTGGCGATCTCACTTGCCCGCAACGGGGCCAATGTGATCCTGTGGGGACATGAGCCTGAGCATATGGCCCAGCTTGAGATGGACCGTGCCAACGAGGCGTTCTTGCCCGGCGTCCCTTTCCCCGACACCTTGATTGTCTCGGCAGATTTGCAAGAGGCGGTTCAAGCCTGCCGCGATCTGTTGGTCGTTGTACCAAGCCATGTATTTGGCGAGGTCCTTGGTAATATGAAGCCGTTTTTGCGTGAAGACTCGCGCATCTGCTGGGCCACCAAGGGGCTGGAGCCCGAAACTGGCCGCTTGCTAAAAGAAGTGGCGGTTGAAGCGTTAGGGGACGATATTCCATTGGCTGTGCTTTCCGGTCCTACCTTTGCCAAAGAGCTGGCGGCAGGAATGCCTACCGCGATTGCCGTCTCGTCGCCCGACGACGAGTTTGTCGGTGATCTGCAAGAGAAAATTCACTGTAGCAAGACGTTCCGCGTTTACAGCAACAGCGATTTTATCGGTATGCAGCTTGGCGGTGCGGTGAAGAACGTGATTGCTATCGGTGCCGGGATGTCTGACGGCATTGGCTTTGGTGCCAACGCTCGTACCGCATTGATCACCCGCGGCCTGGCAGAAATGTCGCGCTTGGGTGCAGCGCTTGGGGCGCAGCCGGAAACCTTCATGGGGATGGCGGGACTGGGTGATCTTGTACTCACCTGTACCGACAACCAATCGCGCAACCGTCGTTTTGGCTTGGCCTTGGGCCAAGGCAAGGATGTCGATAGCGCGCAAGAGGAAATCGGCCAGGTGGTCGAAGGCTACCGCAATACCAAGGAAGTCTGGGTTCTATCACAGCGTATCGGTGTGGAAATGCCGATCACCGAGCAAATCTACCAGGTGCTTTACCAAGGCAAAGATGCCCGTGAAGCAGCCAAGGATCTGCTGGCTCGCGAGAAAAAAGACGAGTAATGCCCTGGGAGCCTGAATAGCAGGTTCTATTGGGTATTATTATCGCAACGCAGGCCTTGATGCCTGCGTTGTTTTTTTTTCAGGGCGCGTTAAAGTTAAAACAAAGCAAACACAAGATCGAGGATGATGTGAGGGAATGTCAACAAGACGCTGTTTGGCAGGCGATCAAGCAGGAAGCACGACAGCAATCAGAGCAAGAGCCGATGCTGGCCAGTTTTTATCATGCGACCATTATCAAGCATGACAATTTGGCGGCGGCGCTGAGCTACATTCTGGCCAACAAGCTAGCCACCCCTTCAATGCCGGCCATGGCGGTGAGGGAGGTCGTGGAAGAAGCATTTGATGCCGATTGCTATATCACCGAATCCGCCGCGTGTGATATCCGTGCCGTGGTTGAGCGAGATCCCGCCGTTGAGATGTTCTCGATCCCACTGCTTTATCTCAAGGGGTTCCACGCCCTGCAGGGCTACCGGGTGGCAAACTGGCTTTGGAAGCAGAACCGGGTTGCGCTGGCGGTCTATCTTCAGAACCAAATTTCCGTTGCCTGCCAGGTCGATGTCCACCCGGCTGCCAAAATCGGGCAGGGGATCATGTTTGACCATGCCACCGGTATCGTGATCGGTGAAACGGCGGTTATCGAAAACGACGTTTCTATCTTGCAGGATGTCACCTTGGGTGGTACCGGTAAGGAAGGCGGCGACCGTCACCCTAAGATCCGCGAAGGGGTCATGATTGGTGCGGGCGCCAAGGTGCTCGGCAATATCGAGGTTGGCGAAGGGGCCAAGATTGGCTCATGCTCGGTGGTGCTCAATGCGGTACCGCCGCATACCACGGTGGCTGGCGTACCGGCCAAAGTTGTAGGCCGGCCTAGCACCGAAAAACCCGCAATGGATATGGATCAGTGCTTTAACGGTACCAGCCAAACCTTCATTGCCGGCGATGGCATTTAAGCCCTATACCGCACCCTTGAAGCCAAACTGGCGCCAGGCCTCGTAACCAATGATAGCGGCAGCATTGGAGAGGTTCAGGCTGCGGCTGTCGGGGTGCATAGGAATGCGCAGGCGTTGCTCTAGTGGCAGGCTATCAATAAGATCGGCCGGCAGGCCGCGGGTCTCCGGGCCGAATAGCAGCACGTCGCCTTCCTGGAACTGGGCATTGGTGTGGTAGTTGGTTGTTTTGGTGGTGCAGGCAAACAACCGGCGATCGCCAATGTGCGCCATGAAAGCGGCAAAGTCTTTGTGGCGATGGACATGGGCAAGATCGTGGTAGTCCAAACCTGCGCGGCGCAATTTCTTTTCTTCCAAATCAAACCCGAGCGGTTCAATTAAGTGCAGGTTGGCACCACAGTTGGCACACAGGCGGATAATGTTGCCGGTATTCGGGGCGATTTCCGGCTCGTAAAGGGCGATATCAAACATGGTCGCTCGCTATTGGGTTGGGCGGTTAAAAGTCTATGACCGCCATTGTAACCAAAATTGGCCATGAAAAAACGGTGAACCGACTGGCTCACCGTTTGGGTGGGGTGAGGCGACCTGTTTAGCGGGCCAGCGGTAGGCGAATGGTAATTTGCAAGCCGCCAAGCGAACTGCGGCTCGCCTTGATAGTACCGCTATGCTGGCGGATGGCACTTTCGGTGATGGCCAAGCCTAGGCCGGTGCCGCCGCTGCTTCGGTCCCGCGCCGTTGATACCCGGTAGAATGGGCGGAAGATGTCCTCGAGCTCACCGTCTGGTACCCCTTCGCCATTGTCTTCCACCGATATTTCCAGCCACTCCCCGTCCTCTTGATCTTGGTGGAACTGGACCGCGATGGTGTCGTCGCCATACTTGATGGCATTGCGGATCACGTTCTCCAATGCACTGATCAGCAAATTGGGGTTGCCGCGGATCGGCCAGTCTTGCAACGGTGTGTAGCTCATGCTCTTGCCCCTTTGCTCGGCTTCGAAGCGGGCGTCTTCCAGCATGTCGTACCATAGGGTATTGGCATCGGCGAGCTCGCGGTGTTCATGGCTGTTCACCTGCATTCTCGAAAGCTCCAGCAGTTCACCAATCATTTTTTCCAACCGCTCAGCTTCGGTGTCGATGCGGTCGAGCTCCTTGCTATCGCCTTGCTTGCGCTGGGCAAGGGCGGTTGCCATGCGCAAGCGGGTGAGTGGTGAGCGAAGCTCGTGGGAAATATCCGAGAGCAGCCGCTGCTGGCCGCCAATCATTTGGTTAATTGCCCCGACCATTTGGTTGAAGCTGGCACCGGCTTGCTTGAACTCGCGCGGGCCGGACTCGAGCTTAGGATCCGCCTCAAATTGCCCCTTGGCAACACGCTCGGATGCCTGTTGCAAGCGGCGGGCAGGAATGGTGATGGCCCAAGCCAACCATAACAGCAGCGGGGTGCTGACCAGCATGGTGACCAATAGCAGCTGGAATGGCTTGTCGAGAATTTGGATGAAGAACGGCGGGGGCTCGCGCCATAGCCGGCCGACATACATCAGTACCTGGGTGTTTTCGTGCTCGACGGCAAATGGCCCGGCCATCATCCAGCGACCGTAAAGCTTCTGCTTGGGATCGTCAGGGCTATCTGCCATGGTGATGAAATTGCGCAGGGCTTTGTTGTGCCCCCGCGGGGTGATGATATCGCCCTCGAGGGTGGTGAAATAAAGCTGGAACCGCTTATGGCGATCCTTGTTGGTAAAGCGCTTGAGCTTTTTCTCCAGCGAGCCGTAACTGCGTGAAATTTGCTGCGAGATACTCTGCGCCGATGCCTCAAACCGCTTAAGCTGCGGTTCGGGAATGGTGTGCTGCGCCCGCGGATCCAGGTTGGGCAATAGCAATAGGGTTAGCACCACAATAAGCAGTGTTAACCAGAAAACCGCAAAGATACGGCTATAGAGGCTGGAAAAGCGAGGCAATCGCATTAGGCATCCTCGACCAGTAGGTAGCCCTTGCCACGCAAGGTTTTGATCCATGCCTTGCCGTCTTCGCGCGCGGGCAGCTTTTTGCGCAGGTTAGAGACGTGCATGTCGATGGCGCGATCAAACGGGGCGAGGCGCTTGCCGAGTACTTCTAGGCTAAGCTCGTCCTTGGCGATGATTTTGCCGGGGTTTTGGATAAAGTAGCTAAGCAGTGCTAGTTCGGTGCCCGTCATGTCGATAGGCTCTCCTTTGCAGAGCACTTCCTGGCGGCCTGGGTATATGGTGATCCCCTGGTAGGTGAGATCATCTTGGCCGGATTTCGTCGTTGGGCCTGATGATTGGGTGCGGCGTAAAATGGCACGCATTCTGGCCAGTAGTTCACGGTCGCTAAAGGGTTTTGGCAGGTAGTCGTCGGCACCCAGCTCAAGCCCGAGCACACGGTCGATCTCTTCCCCCTTGGCGGTCAACATCAGTACCGGTGTGGCATGTTTCTCCCGTAGGCGGCGTAGCATTTCGGTGCCGTTCATGACCGGCATCATGACATCAAGCAAGATCAGATCAACGCTGTCGTTGACCTGCGCCAAGCCTTGCTCGCCATTATTGGCTTCGACTACGTCAAACCCTTCCATTTCGAGGATATCGGTGAGCAATGAAGTCAGTTCAGTATCGTCATCAACTAGCAGGATCTTCGCCATGGCTGTTACCTTTATTCATAGAGCGGGTGATTTAAGTATCCCTAAAGTCAAACAGGGAGCCAAGTAAAAGCCATCTGGCTTTACGCAATTTTACGTTATCCAGACAGCGCTTTACCTTGCAAGGCGTATTCTATATCCATACCCGATGACGGAATGCGAACCAGCACTTCCCCATACAAATAAGTGAAACATTGGAGACGAATACCATGACAACATTTAAGAAGACCCTAGCAGTAGCCATCGCCCTTCCTCTTGCCCTTGGTTCGGCTTCAGCGTTGGCTTATGGTGGCGGCAAGCACCATGGTGGTAAAGGGCATCACCAGTGTGGAATGAAAGACGGCCACAAAATCTTCCGCCAGCTTGATTTAACTGCGGAGCAGAAAGAGCAGATGAAGGAGCTGCGCCAGGCTAACCGTGATGAGATGCGCGGCGATATGGCTGACAAGCATGCCGCGATGCAAGCGCAGCACCAGCAGATGCAAGCCCTGATGCTAGCAGAAGACTTCGACGAGGCAGCGGTTCGCGCCTTGGCTGAGCAAATGAGTGAGCAGCAGGTGGAACGCCGCGTTGCGATGATGGAAAAGCGCCACGAAATGATGAATATCCTAACGCCTGAGCAGAAAACCAAGTACCAGGAGCTGCAGGCAGAGCGTGCCGAGAAGTGCCAGAGCCGCATGGAAGAACGCCGCGCGAACTAAGCGGGTAACCTCTGTTGCCTAACAAGGTTAAAAACCGCCACGATTGTGGCGGTTTTTTTCGATAAAGTGGTGTTAAGCGTTTACAAAAATTCATGGCTTTGCATTTTTTTTGTTATTAATTTTCGTTGTAAAACAGCTATACTGCGGGGTATTGACCAGCCTGTGCTGTTTTATCAGGTGTGATTATCATGGATGAATGCACAATCACCAGCGGTTATCACCCCTCCCAGCGCACAACTGGTGGCTCTGATCTCAGGTTGTATACTTGTGGTAGATGATGGGCAAACCCGTGTGTCTTACCCAAGTGGTTTATCAATCAGAGCATTCACTGTTTCGTTGTGATCAACGGGCCTCCCCACGCATCTAAGCGGTGTGTGAGAGAAGTCGGAGGCTATCGTGATATGAATCAACAAAATTTTTTATCAAAATTGTAATACTCCTACATTAGTAGGAAAGTTACAGTTTACACGAGCATAAACTTTTCACAGTTTGTGATGCCGAGAGGGGGAACCTTGGCAACTCGTGCCGGATTTGAATTTTCATTTCCCAAAGTCAGAGGGTAACCATGATTAAGAAGATTGGTGTATTGACCAGTGGTGGTGACGCACCTGGTATGAACGCGGCAGTTCGCGGTGTTGTTCGTGCAGCATTGTCTGAAGGCCTGGAAGTATACGGTGTTTACGACGGCTATCAGGGCCTGCACCAGAACCGTATCGAAAAACTGACGCGCTCAAGCGTATCAGACGTGATCAACAAGGGCGGTACGTTCTTGGGTTCTGCACGTTTTCCTGAATTCAAAGATGAGAAAGTACGTGCTCAGGCGATTGAAAACCTGAAGATCCACGGCATTGACGCATTGGTTGTTATCGGTGGTGATGGTTCGTACATGGGTGCGAAGAAGCTGACTGAGATGGGCTACCCATGTATCGGTCTGCCAGGCACAATCGACAACGACGTTGCGGGTACTGATTACACCATTGGTTACCTAACGGCACTGAACACGGTTATCGACGCGATTGACCGTCTACGTGACACGTCTTCTTCGCACCAGCGTATTTCTATCGTTGAAGTGATGGGCCGCCACTGTGGCGATCTAACACTGATGTCAGCGATTGCAGGTGGTTGTGAGTACATCATCACACCAGAGACTGGCTTGAACAAAGAAGAGCTACTGGCGAAGATCAAAGAAGGGATCTACAAAGGTAAGAAGCACGCGATCATTGCCCTAACCGAGCTAATGACCGACGCGAACGAGCTGGCGAAGTACATCGAAGATGAAACTGGCCGCGAAACACGTGCCACTGTGCTTGGCCACATCCAGCGTGGTGGTCAGCCAACGGCATTCGACCGTATCCTGGCGTCTCGCATGGGTGCATACTCGGTTGAGCTTCTTATGGAAGGTCACGGCGGTCGTTGCGTGGGTATCCAGAACGAGAAGATGGTTCACCACGACATCATCGATGCTATCGAAAACATGAAGCGCCCAGTTCGCAAAGATCTGTACGCGCTGGCAGACAAGCTGTTCTAATCAGCCTTGTTAGCAAAAAAACCGGCCTAGGCCGGTTTTTTTTATGCCTGAAGCCTTGCCTGGGCGAAAGCGGTAGGCAATAAAAAAGCTACCCTAGGGTAGCTTTTTCACATCAACGTAGGTGTTGATTATTTCTTTGCTTCAGCCGCGGCTTTCGCGATAGCTGCAAAGCTTGCTGCGTCTAGCGCTGCGCCACCAACTAGTGCGCCGTCGATGTCAGGCTGTGCGAAGTATGCTGCAGCGTTGTCTGGCTTAACAGAACCGCCGTACTGGATCACAACGTTCTTAGCGACTTCTTCGCTCTTGTCAGCGATGTGAGCGCGGATTGCTGCGTGGATGCGCTGTGCATCTTCAGCTGTTGCCGCTTTACCAGTACCGATAGCCCAGATTGGTTCGTAAGCGATGATTGCACCGTTTAGCGCCTCAACACCCTGAGTGTTGATCACAGCGTCGATTTGACGAGCACAAACTGCAACTGTTTCGCCAGCTTCGTTCTGAGCTTCAGACTCACCGATACATAGTACAGGTGTTAGGCCGTGCTCTTTTAGGAAAGCAAATTTCTTAGCAACGAACTCGTCTGACTCGTTGTGGTATTCACGACGCTCAGAGTGGCCGATGATGATGTGGCTAGCGCCGAAGTCTTTCAGCATTTCTGGCGAGATGTCGCCTGTGAATGCACCGCTCGCGTTAACGTCAACGTTCTGTGCACCAAGGATGATTTTGCTTTCTGCTTTGTTGATTAGCTGCTCTGCTAGGTCAAGATACATAGCTGGTGGAGCAACGGCTACGTCAACGCCTTCTAGGCCTTTAAGTTCAGCATCTAGGCCCTTAAGTAGGTTAGATACCATTTCCTTGCTACCGTTTAGCTTCCAGTTACCCATAACCACAGGATGGCGCATAGCTTTTCTCCAAATCAATTTGATGTAAAAAGGTCAATACCGAATAGTCTAGTGATCTAATGCCAAATGACTAGGCTATTGGGTATAGCTGTAAATATATAACAGCTTATGTATTTATTTTACTGTCCGAAATCATTTCTGTGCTCGGTTGTACCCTTTTCGCCGCAAAAAGTGAACCGTTGTGAGGAAATATTTTTCAGCTTGCTGGAAATACCGGCATTGCCCCAAACAACAAAGAGAGTGATCAATGGTTGAAATATAGCCTGTTTGTTTGGCTTGTCAGCAATGGATCCGTTAATGTGGGCGGGAATTAAAATAAAGTTCTGCTGTGGTTGGTTTTACTGCCGAGAACCTGCTTTTTGGTGTTGGCAAAGCACCGCAGCCACTTCACGGAGGATGTTGTGCCAAATTTAGTTATGGAATATGCCGACCCGGTTGCCGAGCGCGTCAGTATCCCTGGCCTACTGGAAGACTTGCACCAAGTATTGTTGGGGTGCGGGCTATTTGAAGCCGATTCGGTGAAATCCCGCAGTTACCCTTGCCACAACTGGCTGGTGGGTGACGAAGGGGATCTGCATAGTTTTATTCATATAGAGCTTACTATGCTATCTGGTCGCAGTGCCGAGCAGAAGCGGGAGCTAGCCCGCGAGTTGATGGTTATCCTTGAGCAGCATGCCTCGACCATCAACAGCTTGACTATCGATATTCGCGATATGGATACCGAGTGTTTCCTTAAGGTTTGCTGCTAGCCGAGCTATCGCCCGGCGGGTTCGGACGGGTAAAGGGTTTTATCTCGGCGCAATGCGCCTTGAGGGTTTCGGGGGCATTGAGCGCCAGGGCAAAGCGCTTGAGCTGTTGCTGCAACTCCGACATCAGCAGGATGTTGGTGTGGTTGGGGTTCTTGCCTGTTGCGATCACTTGGTTGATATGGCTCATTTGCGCCCGCAAGCGAGGCTGCATGGCTTCGCTGGCATTGTTTATGATTTCCTCGCTCATCGAGAGGCGCAATGCCTCCAGCTCTTCAGGGGCGTTTTCAGCCATTGCTTTTAGCTCGTCAAAAGAGGGTAGGGTCTGCATACGGCACTCCACATTGCTACGGCATGACTTCGAAAGGTAATGAAGTCGAATGTCACCTTTGGCGATTGGTAAAGTTATTGAGTGGTTATGCACTAAATTTAGTCACTGCGTTGCAGCAAAAGTGGCTCAGGAGTGAGACAGGGTATCAGACAATAAATGGCCGCTATGCATAGCGGCCAGGCAGAGGGTTTGGATGGGGCGGGGGAGCGGGCTTGGTTACCAATAATGCTCGACAGTGATTTGCCCCGGCTTGCGGCGAAGGTTCTTGGTAAAGCCTTTTGCTTCGAGTACGGCCTTGGTTTCCTTGACCATCTCAGGGTTGCCGCAAATCATGATTTGGCTTTTCTCTGGCACCAGCGGCAGCCCGACGCGGCGCTCAAGCATACCGTCTTCAATGGCCTGGGGGATCCTGCCCGGCAGTGACAGTACCGCGGGCTCGCGGCTGACAAAGGGTTGGACAATCAATTGCTCTGGGTAGTTTTCCTTGAGGGTGTTGATTTCCCCCTGGTAGCTCAGATCGGCCGAGAAGCGTACCGCGTGGATCAGGATGACCTTGCGAAACCGCTGCCATACTGCTTTTTCCCTTAGCAGCGACAGGTAGGGCCCAATGGCGGTTCCCGTGGCAAGCAGCCATAAGTGCTCGCCTTCAGGGACTTCGTCTAGGGTAAAATAGCCGTTGGCCCGGGCAGAGACATAGACGGTGTCGCCTTGCTCAAGGGAGTGGAGGCGGGGGGATAGCAACCCGTCGGCAACGCGGGTGGCGTATATCTCGATATTGCCATCGCCCGGGGGGTTAACGAAGGAGTAGGCACGCTGGACCATTTTGCCGTCTATCTCCAGTCCCAGCTTGGTAAACTGGCCGGCCTTGAAGGGCTCGATATTGGCTTTGAGCACAAGACTAAATAAATCATTGTTCCAATGACGGTTGGTAATCACCTCAGCAGGGATCCAGTCAGCCATAGTTATCTCCTCGTTATGATTTTATTATTCGATAAGCGCAGCGCCTCTCTCCGGCGATAATGTGTTCATTTCTCTCGACCTGATAATTGTCACCCAGCAAGCGCTGGAAAACCGATAACTCAGATTGGCAAAGTGAAGGGCAACGTTTAGCGGCATGGCAAATTGGGCAGTGGTTCTCGATCAAGATGAAGGCATCGCCATCTTGATGGAGCTCTACCATATAGCCTTCCTGTTCCCTTAGTTTAGCCAGTATTTGCAGTTTTTCTTCGATATCTGACGCCGAGCCCAGCTGCGATTGGTATTGTTCAAAGGTTTGATTCTCCCGCCTTTCGACGACTTGGCTAAGCCCGTCAGCGCCAAACAACTCCTCGACAGAATCAAGCATTTGAATAATAAGATCGCCATGGCGGTCGGTGAAGCGGCCATGCCCTTTACGGGTCAATTGCCAGTGGCGGGTCGGGCGCCCCACCTTGACTTTGACATCCTCGAAGTCAACCAGGCCTTCCTCCTCCAAGCCTTGCAGGTGCTGGCGCACCCCCATGGTGGTGAGCTTGAATTCCTCGGCAAGCACCTTGGCGGTCACGGGACCTTCCCGCTTCATGTGATATAGGATTTTATCTATTGTTTTCATATCAGCCGCTATCTACTCCGTTAGTTAATTATGTAGCCAGCCTGCTAAATAAAGCAACAACTTTACAAAGTCTTTAACTGCTGCGGGGGAGCGGGGAAAGAGCAGATAAACAAAAGGCGCACTAGGAAGTGCGCCTTGGAAGGTTTTTCGACCAGCCGGTATTAAAGGATGTGGCCCTTAATGGCGTCGTCCTTACGCGCGAGGTAGTGGGTCGACTTGATACGGCGGATAGTGCGGCACTTACCACGGATCAGCAGGGTCTCGGTGGTCGCGATATCGCCCTGGCGGCTGATACCGTCAAGCAGATCGCCCTTGGTGATACCCGTACCGGCGAAGATAACGTTGTCGCTTTGCGCCATGTCTTCCATGCGAAGCACCATGTTGGTCTCGATGCCCATTTCTTTACAGCGGGCAATTTCGCTTTCGCCGTGCTCGCGGTTTTCTGGGGTATCGCCTTTGACTTCGTGACGAGGAAGCAGGCGGCCGTGCATGTCACCGCCTAGCGCGCGAATGGCCGCTGCCGACACCACACCTTCAGGTGCGCCGCCGATGCAGTACATCACGTCCACTTCGCTGTCTGGCATACAAGTTAGGATAGAAGCGGCCACGTCACCGTCAGGGAAAGCGAATACGCGCACGCCCATTGCCTGCATTTCAGCGATGATGGCATCGTGGCGAGGCTTGGCCAGCGTGGTAACAACCAGGGTATCCAAGGTTTTGCCCAGCGCGGCTGCGATGTTCTCAAGGTTTTCAGCCAGCGGCTTGGCAAGGTCAATCGCGCCCTTGGCCGCAGGGCCAACAACCAATTTTTCCATGTACATGTCAGGGGCTTTTAGGAATGAGCCTTTCTCGCCAGCTGCCAGTACTGCCAGTGCATTGTTCTGACCCATGGCCGTCATGCGGGTACCTTCGATTGGGTCAACCGCAATATCTACCGCGTCGCCGCCGGTACCGACTTGCTCACCGATGTAAAGCATTGGCGCTTCATCGATTTCACCTTCACCGATAACAATTTCACCTTCGATCTCGGTTTGGTTTAGTAGGGTGCGCATAACTTCAACAGCTGCGTTGTCAGCTGCAATCTTGTCGCCGCGGCCAAGCCATTTGTAGCCTGCAAGTGCTGCACCTTCAGTGACACGGGAAAATGCCATCGCCAAATCGCGTTTCATGGTAACTCCAGAAGTAGAAATCAGTGGGGTGTAAATTCTGGCGGCGATTCTACCACAGCTCTCAGTGAAACGTTTGCGCTAAAACAAAAATCTTCTGTGAAAAGGGGCAAATTCGTGCTGGTATCGAAGGATCAGGCATGAAAAAGGCCTGCATGTGCAGGCCTTTGGTGTTACTCGCTAGGGGGGATGTTAGATGTCGTCTTCAGCCGCCCAGCCTTTGGCGCACTCGACGGCACGCTTCCAACCGCGGTAGCGGCGGTTACGCTTGTCGTCATCTGAACAAGGTAGGAACTTACGGTCGATCTCTGCCTTGTTTTTCAGCTCATCAATGCTGCCCCAGAAGCCTACCGCCAAGCCGGCAAGGTAGCCCGAGCCCAGTGCCGTTACCTCAGTCACGACCGGACGGTGTACTTCGGTGTCCAGCAGATCTGATTGGAACTGCATCAAGAAGTTGTTGGCAACCGCACCGCCATCCACGCGCAGTGAAGCCAGGTTGATGTTGGAGTCAGCCTGCATTGCATCCAATACATCGCGGGTCTGGTAGGCAACACTTTCCAGCGTCGCACGAATGATGTGGTTGGAGTTAACGCCACGGGTCAAGCCGACAATCGCGCCACGGGCATACGGGTCCCAGTATGGTGCACCCAGTCCGGTAAAGGCAGGTACGACGTAAACGCCATTGGCACTACCGACTTTTTCGGCAAAGTATTCTGAGTCTTTGGCATCATCAAGCAACTTCACCTCATCGCGTAGCCACTGGATAGAAGCGCCGCCCATAAATACCGCGCCCTCCAATGCATAGGCCACTTCGCCTTTCGGGCCACAAGCTAGGGTGGTGAGCAGGCCGTTGTGCGAGGTGACTTTATCCTTGCCGGTGTTCATTAGCAGGAAGCAGCCCGTGCCATAGGTGTTTTTCGCCTGGCCGGCTTCCACACACATTTGGCCAAATAGCGCGGCTTGCTGGTCGCCCGCGATACCGGCGATTGGGATACGGGTACCGCCCTTACCACCGATGTTGGTTTGGCCGTAAACTTCTGATGAAGACTTCACTTCCGGCATCATCGAGAGCGGGATATCCAGAGCTTTCAGCAGCTTCTCGTCCCATTCCAGGGTATTGATGTTGAATACCATGGTACGCGAGGCATTGGTGTAGTCAGTTACGTGAACGCGGCCCTGGGTCATCTTCCAAATCATCCAGGTATCCACCGTACCGAACAGCAGGTTGCCGGCTTCTGCTTCCTCGCGTGCGCCTTCTACGTTATCCAGGATCCACTTGATTTTGGTACCCGAGAAATAAGGGTCAACCACCAAGCCGGTGTTCTCGCGGATATACTCTTCCAGGCCCTGGGCCTTGAGATCTTCACAGGTATCAGCCGTACGGCGGCACTGCCATACAATGGCGTTGTAAACAGGCTTGCCGGTATTTTTATTCCACACAATGGTGGTTTCTCGTTGGTTGGTAATACCGATGGCAGCCACTTGGTCTGAGCTGATCCCGGCTTTTGCCAGCGCCTCAACCAAGGTAGAGCTTTGCGTTGCATAAATTTCGAGAGGATCATGCTCAACCCATCCCGCTTTCGGATAGATTTGGGTGAATTCGCGTTGTGACGAGCACACAATGTTGGCGTTGTGGTCAAGCACAACGGCACGTGAGCTGGTGGTACCCTGATCAAGTGCGACAATGTATTTTTGCTCTGTAGTCATGACGGTTTCCTCTAATTGTCATTATATAAGGGTAGTAGAGAGGTATTCTTTTCTTAAGTCTTAGGCGTTAGCCGCTGCGCTTTCATCAGTGTCTTCGCACTGGTTCGGCAGTGTACATTTATTGCCAGGCAGGTAGGCACCGACGGCTTTCGGGTATAGCCAGCCACCAAATGCTGCCCCCATGATTGGCGCTAAGATAGGGACAATCATATACGGAATGTCTTTACCGCCTGTCAGGGCCATGTCACCCCAACCGGCAAGGAATGCAAAGAATTTAGGACCGAAATCACGGGCCGGGTTCATGGCAAAGCCGGTTAGCGGCCCCAGTGAACCACCAATCACCGCAATCAGGATACCGATAAGCAATGGCCCCATTGCACCGCGTGGGGCACCGTTCTTTTCGTCGCCAATGGCAAGAATGGCAAACATCAGTACCGCCGTGATCACGAATTCCACTGCGAATGCGCCAACAAACGACAGGGCTGCATGCGGGTAGGTCGAGAAGATCCCGGCTGTGGCAAGGCTTGCCTCGCTACCACGAACAATACCATTGGCAGCTTCATAGTCGCTGAACAGGTTGCTGTACAAGCCATAGATCAAGGCGGCGGTACAGAAGGCCCCGAGCAGCTGCGCGGCGATGTACGGCAGGACTTTTCGTTTATCGAAGCCGTGAAAAAGGGCAAGGGCAATGGTGACGGCTGGGTTGATATGGGCGCCGGATACGCCGGCGGTGCAGTAGATCGCAATGGCGACACCCAGGCCCCACATGATGCTAACTTCCCACTGGCCGAATTCGGCGCCAGTCAGTACGAGGGCGGCCACACAGCCGACCCCGAAGAAAATCAGCAGCCCGGTGCCGATAAACTCAGCGATACACTCGCCGAGCAACGTATGCTGTTTTTGCGTAGTCATTGTTCAGTCCTTTTGTTTAATGTCGTAGGGGTATTACTTTCTATTTTTTATGGCTAGGTAATTTACTCTAACTACAAACAAAAGAAATGAAACTGGGTGAAAAGTGTGCGTTCGAGCATAATTTCTTTTCATTGTTTGAGCGTTCGCGCAAACGGTTGCTAAGATCGCCGAAGCAACTGTTGCAAATGGAACAGAAATTGCTCAATAGAAGATTTTTGAAAGGATTTATATGTAAGGTGTTGTATATGAATAAAAAATCCGACCTAAAAAGGTCGGATGTGCCAGATGGGCAAGTTCTTGGATAAATCCAAGAGAGATACGATCAAAATGAAAATTAGCATGCCGCCGCTGCATTAAAATAGAGTTTGATCGCAATTTTACGCATTTGCCCCCGAGGTAGCAGGGCATTTATCCCGCTTGGTTGGATCTTGCTCAATTGGGCGGTGGTGGCAACGAAGCGGGCGGGTATGAAGGGGGCTGCCTCTGCCGGTGCGAGCTGGGTGAAAGGCAGAAAGCAAAAAAACTATCAGAATTGGGTGAATTTTACTCATTTGCCACAAAGCGGGATTTTTGTGGGTGTCAGACCGCGATAGGGTCGTTAGAATAGGTGGCATAGAATCGTAAACATGCCTGTGGGAAATTGCCTTAATGGTTAGGGCAATCAGATAGGCTGAGAACAGGTGAACAATATGTCATTAGAAATGTTGGAAAAGCTGGAAGCCAAAGTACAAATGGCTGTTGATACAATTTCTCTGCTACAGATGGAAATTGAAGAACTAAAAGAAAAAAACGATAGCCTGGCAAGCGAAGCACAGGAACTGCGTTCGGGTCGCGAAGCACTAGAGCAGGACAACCACAAGCTACGCAACGACCACGCTGCATGGCAAGAGCGCGTTCGTGCGCTGCTAGGTAAAATGGAACACGTAGAGTAAGTGTTGCTTGCGGGCGGTGGCGAGTGCCCTAGCCCTTACCGAACACAAAAAAACAGAGCCGGCCGGCTCTGTTTTTTTATCTGTAACTGTCGGTAGGCATTAGCCTATTCGATATCTAGCGGCTCCGGCGATAGGATCACCCCGGTGTTGTCGGCATAGATATGATCTTCCGGCAGGAAGGTCACCCCGCCGAAGTTGACTGCAACGTCCACTTCACCAATACCTTGCTCATCGGCGCCGACAGGAATGGAAGCCATAGCATGGATACCCACTTCCAACTCGTCGAGATCATCGACATGGCGGACACAGCCATAAATGATTAACCCTTCCCACTCATTGTTGGCAGCAAGCTGGGCAAGGTCGGCATCAACCAGTGCCCGGCGCAACGATCCCCCGCCGTCAATAAGCAGCACCCGGCCTGCGCCGTTTTCTTCCAGCACCGAGCGGATGACCCCGCTGTCCTCGAAGCATTTGATGGTGGTGACTTGGCCGCCAAATGAGCTACGGCCGCCATAAGAACTGAACATAGGTTCGACCACGTCGACCTTGTCGAGGTAGATGTCGCATAGTTCGGACGTATTGTATTCCATAAGCGCGTTTCTTCTTGTGGCAATTGAAAAGGGGTGACAGCCAGCGCCCGGTAGGACGATTCTTGGCTTAACTTGTTGAAAGTATAATCAGTTAGCTGCGCTTCACACAAGTAAAATGCGTTGAAGCACAGCCCTTGCACTAAGCGGCTGCCAGTACGACGCCAGCGGCAAAAAGCAAGTTGGTAAGCAGGGCGCATTTAACCATGGTCGCCATCATCGGGCGTAGCGCCGCGCCATCTGCCGATTGCATCACTTGCTTGCCATGCTTAAATAGCAACGGCGCGCTGAGGATAAACAGCCAACCAAACGGCGAATGCAGCTCTAGCAGGGCAAACAAAGCCAGGCAAACCACGCTGCCTGCTAACAGGAATAGGTGGTACTTGCGACCCCACTCCGGTCCCATGCGGACCGCCAGTGTCAGCTTGCCGCAGGCGCGGTCGTTGTCGATATCGCGCAGGTTGTTAATGTTCAATACACCTACTGCCAGCAAGCCACAGGCGGTGGCCGGCAGCATAATAATCGAGTCGATTTGGCCCGCCTGCAGGTAGTAGGTACCTGCGACACCAAGCCAGCCGAAGAACATCAGCACCGACAAATCTCCCAAGCCACGGTAGCCGTACGGCTTGTTGCCCACGGTATAGGCAATCGATGCGGTTATGGCCATCAAGCCGAGCAGCATGAAACCGAACATGTCTTGCAGGTTGTCGGTGGCCAGGAAGATCAGGCTAAGGCCACTGACTGCCGTGAGCACGATGTTGAGGATCATGGCCTTTCGCATGGCTGCCGGCGTGACCAGCCCAGACTGGATGGCACGCTGCGGCCCGAGGCGCTGATCGTTATCCGTGCCCTTGACTGCATCCCCGTAGTCATTGGCCAAGTTGGATAAAATTTGTAGTAAAAGAGCGGTTAGCAGGGCTAGGCCCGCAACCAATGCAGAGAAACTTCCTTGCCATCCTGCTACTGCACTGCCACAAACAATTGAGGCGATGGCTAACGGCAGAGTTTTAGGACGTGCTGCGTCTAGCCAAATTGCGAGAGAAGATGATTTCATAATGTCGGTCTTTAGCGAGTGGACTCAATTTATGGGCTATTATGGCTGAACTGAATTATTGGGCAACTTTATCGCCATAATGTTTGTTTGAGAACAAAAAAACGGCGCCACAAAGGCACCGTTTGGCTGTTGGTTGGTAGAAACTGCTACCTTGCTTATAGGATGAAGCGGCTCAGATCTTCGTCTTCGACCAGTTCGCCCAAGCGGGTGGTCACATAGTTTTCGTCAATGATGATCTTATCACCGGATTTCTCGGTGGCATCGAAAGACAGCTCTTCCATCAAGCGCTCCATCACCGTGTGCAGGCGGCGGGCACCAATATTCTCGGTAGTCTCGTTCACTTGCCATGCCGCGTCGGCCAGTTTGTTGATACCGCTTTCGTCAAATTCGATATCCACCGACTCGGTCGCCATCAGCGCCTTGTACTGCTCGGTCAGTGAGGCATTTGGCTCGGTTAGGATACGCTTGAAGTCGTTGCTGGTTAGTGCTTCCAACTCAACACGGATTGGCAGGCGGCCCTGAAGCTCAGGGATCAGATCCGACGGCTTCGCCACCTGGAAGGCACCAGAGGCAACAAACAGGATGTGGTCGGTTTTCACCATGCCGTGCTTGGTCGAGACCGTGCTGCCTTCAACCAGTGGTAGCAAATCGCGCTGGACACCTTCGCGAGATACATCCGGGCCCGACGACTCGCCGCGCTTACAGATCTTGTCGATTTCATCAAGGAAGACGATACCGTTATTCTCAACCGCGAAGATTGCCTGTTCTTTTAGCTCTTCCTGGTTAACCAGCTTGGCTGCTTCCTCTTCGGTTGCCGCCTTCATCGCGTCCTTGATCTTCATCTTGCGCTTTTTGGTAGTGTTCCCCGCCAGGTTTTGGAACATGCCCTGAAGCTGGTTGGTCATGTCTTCCATACCCGGAGGGGCCATGATTTCCACACCCATTTGCGGTGCCGCGATTTCAATCTCGACTTCTTTGTCATCCAGCTTGCCTTCGCGCAGCTTCTTGCGGAACGACTGGCGAGCCGATGAGTTGTTGTCGGCTTCTTCGTTTTGGCCCCAAGCATCGCGTGCCGGTGGCAGCAGGATATCCAGAATACGATCCTCTGCCAGCTCTTCGGCGCGGAAACGGACTTTCTCCATGGCCTGCTGGTGGGTCATCTTCACGGCAACATCGGTTAGGTCGCGGATAATCGTCTCGACTTCCTTACCGACATAGCCCACTTCGGTGAACTTGGTGGCTTCCACTTTGATGAACGGCGCGTTGGCCAGCTTGGCCAGGCGGCGGGCAATTTCGGTTTTACCCACACCGGTTGGGCCGATCATCAGGATATTTTTTGGCGTTACTTCAACACGCAGCTCCTCAGGCAGCTGCATGCGGCGCCAGCGGTTACGCAAGGCAATAGCAACGGCGCGTTTGGCTTTGTCTTGGCCGATAATATGGCGGTCAAGCTCATGAACGATTTCGCGTGGCGTCATCTCAGACATGGCGGTTCCTTATTTTGCGTCTAGCTCTTCAATGGTGTGGTGGTGGTTGGTGAATACACAGATGTCGCCTGCAATCTTCAACGATTTTTCTGCGATCTCACGGGCGTCCAGATCGGTGTTTTCCAGCAGGGCGGTGGCCGCTGCTTGGGCAAAGTTACCGCCTGAGCCAATGGCGATCAGGTCGTTTTCAGGCTGAACCACATCACCGTTACCGGTAATGATCAAAGAGCCGGTTTCATCGGCCACGGCCAATAGGGCTTCCAGTTTGCGTAGCATACGGTCGGTACGCCAGTCTTTGGCCAGCTCGACTGCTGATTTCAGCAAGTGGCCCTGATGCATTTCCAGCTTGCGCTCGAAACGTTCGAATAGGGTGAAGGCGTCAGCAGTGCCGCCAGCAAAGCCTGCTAGAACTTTGTTGTTGTATAAACGGCGCACTTTGCGAGCGTTACCTTTCATTACGGTGTTGCCTAGCGATACTTGGCCATCACCTGCGATAACGACTTTACCGTTACGACGAACAGATACGATAGTTGTCACGGTTTTACCTCTTTGTGTCTTTCCGGCTCATGCCGGTGTCGGTCTATCTAATACTTGGGGGTCGTGGCCGGGACTTTCAAGGGCAGAAACAAGAAAAGGATGCGGGCGCATCCTTTTCGGGTATATTCAGGCTGGTCTGGCGATTACTCCCAGAACCAGATGGCACAAGGCTCGATACCGGCTCGGCGCAACTGGTTGCGATCGCTTTCTGCTTTGCGTTTTTGCTGGTAGGGGCCAAGCACGACGCGGTACCACTTGCCTTTCTCGCCTTGGCTGACCTTGATTTGGCTGGTCATGCCCTGGAAGGCGATCATGGCCTTGCGCTCTTCCGCCTGGCTCTCGCTGCGGTAGGCGCCGCATTGCATTAGGTAAGGGCGGGTTGGTGCTTGCTCTTTCTTGGCTTCCACCTGCACTTCTTTGTTTTCCAGCTCTTCGATATAGCGCCACTTTTCCTCTGGCTTTGGCGGCAGCGGCTTAGGTTCGGCTTTTGGCTTAGGCTGAGGTTTTGCAACCGGTTTCGGTGCGGTTTTAACGGGCTCGGGCTCTGGTTGGGCCGGTGCTGGCGTCGTCGAGAGGTAGTAAAGACCATAGCCGAGGCTAGCGACCAAAATCACGGCAATGGTTGCCCATTTGAATGGAAAACCCGCTGAAGGTGGTGCTTTGCGACTGTTACGCGTTGTTTTTTTCGGCGAGCGGCCGCGCTTTACATAATCTTTGGTTGCCACGGTGATGATCGGTCGTTGGGAAGAACAATGGCACTATGTTACAAACTTGCCCCTGAACTGACCAGTGTTGTGTGCACAGTGAGCGCAGATACTTACAGGGAATAACATGGTTTTTGTGAGCTTATGCCCAAAACATAAGCTCATCAGTCGCTTGGGGGGTTAGTTTGCTGGTGGCGCCGCACTTTCGCGGATCACCAACTTGGCATCGAGCAGGCGCGAACCTGACGAGATCTCTTTACCCTTCAGCATATCAAGCAGCATCATCATTGACTGGCGGCCAATTTCGTAGCGCGGCTGGGATACCGTGGTTAGCGGTGGATCGCAGTACTCGGCAAACTGGATGTCATCGAAGCCGACAATCGACAAGTCTTGCGGTACCTTGAAACCAAGGCGCTTGGCCTGTTGCATGGCACCGATAGCCATGACGTCGTTGTGGCAAAGCAGTGCCGTTGGCGGCTCAGGCAGCGAAAGCAATGCAGTGACCGCACGGGCGCCCGCGGCGAAACTAAAGTCACCTTTAACCGTGTAAGCCGGGTTTAGCTCAACCCCCGCTCGGCGCAAAGCTTGCTGGTAGCCTTGCGAGCGGAACTGGCACAGTGCCGCGGTATCCGGACCGGCGATTTGGGCGATGCGCTTGTGGCCCATTTGCGCCAGGTAGTTCACTGCTTCAAAGGCCGCGGTCAGGTTATCGATGTGGACGGTTGGCAGCTCAAGCTCTGGGGCGAACTCGCAGGCCATGACCATAGGCGGTAGGTTTTTTTGCTCTGGCTTGCTGACATCAAAGGGCAGGTCGGTACCGAGCAGTAGCATGCCGTCGGCTTGCTTGGTGAAAACCAAGTTGACGAAAGAGTTTTCGCGGCTCTTTTGTTGCCCGCTATCGCCAAGCAAGACCAGGTAGCCATGCTCCATGGCTGCTTCCTCAATACCGCGGATGATTTCTGTAAAGTAAGGATCACAGATATCAGGCACGATAGTGACGATGGTTTTTGATTCGTTGCGACGGAGATTCCTAGCCAGTGAGTTGGGTGAATAGCCAGCATCCATGACAGCCTGTTCAACCTTTTTACGAGTTGACGCTGACACTTTTTCCGGGTTCATCAGGGCACGGGAAACCGTGGCCGTCGACACACCGGCAAGCTGGGCAACATCCTTCATTGTCGCCATAATTGCAGTTCCTCTCTATTTATATTTCTCTCTTTGACCGCTGGAGGATCATGGCCAAATCGGGCAGACACCTGTACCAGCGAGCCTGTTATTGTAGGCTGTCTGCACAGGATTAAACATGCTTAAAATAGCATAAATTACATTCAAGGTGTGACGTGTGTCGCATTGTTCATTTTAAGTTAAATCTTGCGGTTCGACATCGATCGACCAGCGAATTTTCTTGGCCAGCGGCAAAAGCTGGATTGCCGGTTTGGCAATACTCAGCAACTGCTGCAAGGTCTTGCGATCCGGTGCTTGTAGCAGCAATTGCCAGCGATAGCGACCGGCCCGGCGTGCCAGCGGGGCCGGGTTGGGGCCCATCACCATGGTTTCCTGGCTGAAGATTGGGCTTGATTCGAAAATACCGCGAACCTGCTGCAAAAATTGCTCAACTTGATCGCTTTGGTTGGCTTCTGCCCGGAACAGGGTGAGGTAGGTATAAGGGGGCAACCACGCCTGCTTGCGCTCGCGCAGCGCATCGGTGGCAAAGTGGTCGTAACCCTTGTGCAGCAGCGATTGCAGCAAGGCATGCTCCGGGTGGTGGGTTTGCAATACCACTTCCCCCGGCTTGCTTGCCCGGCCAGCTCGCCCCGCCACCTGGATAAAAAGTTGCGCCAAGCGCTCGGCGGCACGAAAGTCGTTGCTGAACAGGGCGCTGTCGACATCAATCAGGCTAACCAGCGTCACGTCGGGGAAATGGTGCCCCTTGGCCAGCATCTGGGTGCCGATCAGTATCTGGTACTCGTTGTTGCGGATAGCCTCCAGGTAGCCCTCTAAGCTGCCCTTGCGGCGGGTGCTATCGCGGTCGATACGGACGGCCTTGAATTCGGGAAACAGGGTTGCCAGCTGCTGTTCTAACTGTTCGGTGCCCACGCCCACCGCGTTGAGCTGGGTCGAGCCGCAGTTGCCGCATTGGGGCATGATTGGGCGCTGGGTCGCGCAGTGGTGGCAGCGCAGTTCGCCGCTTTGCTGGTGGAAGGTGTAGTAGGCATCGCAGCGCTTACACTCGGCCAGCCAGCCGCACTCATGGCAGATTATCGCCGGTGAATAGCCCCGGCGATTAAGGAACAGCATGACTTGGTTGCCCGCTTCCAAATGCTTGCGCATCCTGGCGATCAGCGGTGCTGATAGCCCCGCATCCAAATAGAGCCCCTTGACGTCCAGCACCCCATGGCGCGCCGACTGTGCTTGCCCGGCACGGCGGGTCAGGGTGAGGTGGTGGTACTTGCCGCTCTTGGCGTTGTGGAGGCTTTCCAATGCCGGGGTCGCCGAGCCGAGCACGACCGGGATATTCTCGCGGTTGGCGCGCATCACCGCCAGATCGCGGGCGTGGTAGCGTAGGCTGTCCTGCTGTTTGTAGGAGGCATCATGCTCTTCATCGACAATGATGATCCCCAAATTGGCAAACGGGGTGAACAGGGCGGAGCGGGTACCGATAATGATGCCTGCTTGGTTATCGCGCCCCGCCAGCCAGGCGGCCAACCTTTCACTGTCGTTCAGGCCCGAGTGGATGGTTTCCAGCGGCACATTGAAGCGGCGGCGAAAGCGGTTGATGGTTTGCGGGGTCAGGCCAATTTCAGGGACCAAAATCAGCGCTTGCTTGCCCGCGGCCAGTACCGGCTCCAAAAGGTTGAGGTAAACCTCGGTTTTGCCCGAGCCGGTCACGCCTTCTAGCAAGTAGCAGCCAAAGTCCGGGTTCGCGTTCACACTGGCAATCGCCAGGGCCTGCTCCTCGTTGAGCCGCGGCTTTTCTTCGGTGACGGCGAAGTTGCGTAGCCAGTGCTTATGGGCCGGCTTTTCCGCGACGGTTTCAATCCAGCCTTTGTCTGCCAAGGTCTTCAAAATGGCTGTACTGACTTCTTCTGCCAACAGCGCCTCGTGGCTCACCTTGCCTTGACGCAGGGCATTGAGCACCTGTACTTGGCGCGGGGCACGTTTGAGCGCCGTAATAGGTTGCTCTCGGCCTTCATGGGTGAGTTGCCACATTTTCAAGCTCGAGGGGGAGGCTTCGCGCCCCTTGCGCAGCAGGGTCGGCATTGCATTGGCAAGGGTATCGCCGAGCGGGTATTGGTAATAGCCGCTGGCCCAACCTAGCAGTTTGAACAAGGGAGGCTGCCATAGCGGCGACGCGTCCAGCACCGCCGTGAGCGGCTTGAGCTTGCCGATTGAAAATTCTGAGTTGTCAGTGATTGCGGTGACGATACCAACATGTTGCTTGGGGCCAAAAGGCACCTTGACCCGACCGCCGACCACCGGATTTTGGTCGGGCTTGATGAGGTAATCAAACTGTTTATCAAGGGGAACAGGAAGGGCCACTCGGGCAATGTTGGGCGTCATATTTAACCGCAAGATCCGCATGTACTAAGATAAAGAAGTGTACCTTGCTAAGCCGCTAGCAGCAAAGCGGTGAAAAAAGGAGCGTATCTGTTGATCTGGGAGGGACGATTGATTACTATACGCCGCCTGAATTCGGCGTATTGGCTTATTTGCTGCCGTTACGCTTACTGTTATTAACGACGTGTGGTGCCCGGCTTTGGATCGGGAGAGCGACACGGCCTTACTATTGAGGTTATCCCATGAAACAAGGTATCCACCCACAGTACACTCAAGTTAACGCTCGTTGTTCTTGCGGCAACACTTTCGTATTTAACTCTACTATGGGTAAAGACATCAACCTTGATGTTTGCGACAAGTGTCACCCTTTCTACACTGGTAAGCAGCGTCAGGTTAGCACTGGTGGTCGTATCGACAAATTCAACAAGCGTTTCGGTGCTCTTTCTAGCAAGTAATTGCCAGAAACTGTTGAAAGAAGAGGGATGCTACGGCGTCCCTTTTTTATATCTATTTTTTATATGACTTAACTGCCTGCTGGCATGCCTCCCAAATTGCTGGGCCAATATATTCATTGGCAACCCCCTTCTTTTTTGAGATAACCCAACAACTTTACCGGCTAGAGTGAACGTCTTAACTATTGGCGATGCGGGTTGAAAAATAATCCTCTTATCAATCAGAAGCTAGACGAGGCGCAATTTCTTCTTCCTATCAGTTACTTGACTATTCCACTCAAGAATTATTGGAATGACCAGATGTTCGGTGCTAGGATTTTGTGCTGCTATAGAATATGATCCACTTCTAAATTCCAAAATAAAGTCACCTCCAGTCAGGATTCCGAACACTATGTCTGAAGATTTTCGCCAACAAGCGTTGCACTACCATGCCTACCCAGTACCAGGAAAAATTGCCGTTGAGCTAACCAAGCCGGCCGATACGGTTGAAGATCTTGCCCTTGCCTATAGCCCGGGCGTGGCTGAGCCAGTCCGTGAAATCGCACAAAATGCTGAGAATGTGTATAAGTATACGGGTAAGGGCAACATGGTTGCCGTGATCACCAACGGTACGGCGATCCTCGGCCTGGGTAACCTTGGTCCATTGGCCTCCAAGCCGGTAATGGAAGGTAAATCGCTGCTATTTAAACGCTTTGCTGGCCTAGACTCGATCGATATCGAAGTTAAGCACCGCACTATCGACGAGTTCGTTGATACGGTGGCTAACATTAGCGATACCTTTGGTGGTATCAACCTTGAAGACATCAAGGCTCCTGACTGTTTCGAAATCGAAAAACGCCTGATTGAGCGCTGTAACGTGCCTGTGTTCCATGATGACCAGCACGGTACTGCGATCGTTACCGCTGCGGGTATGCTGAACGCTCTTGAGCTTCAAGGCAAAGAGATTGGCGAAGCGGTGATCGTTTGTCTAGGTGCCGGTGCTGCGGCTGTCGCTTGTATGGAGCTGCTGATCAAATGCGGTGCCCAGCGCGAGAAAATCTACATGCTTGACCGTAAGGGGGTGATCCACACGCGCCGTGACGATATCAACGAGTACAAGCAGCTGTTTGCCAACAACACCGACAAGCGTACTTTGGAAGATGTTATCGAGGGTGCGGATATCTTTGTGGGTGTATCTGGTCCGGATCTGCTTTCACCGGAAGCGCTGAAGCTGATGGCGGCCAAGCCTGTGGTATTTGCCTGTTCTAACCCGGATCCTGAAATCAAGCCAGAGCTGGCCCACGAAGTTCGTGATGACCTGATCATGGGTACTGGCCGTTCTGACTACCCGAACCAAGTTAACAACGTGCTTTGCTTCCCGTTCATCTTCCGTGGTGCATTGGATGTTCGCGCCAGCCAGATCAACGACGAAATGAAATTGGCGGCGGTATCGGCAATTCGTGAATTGGCCAAAGAGCCAGTGCCGGCAGAAGTTGTTGCCGCGGCCGGCGCCGATAAGCTGGAGTTTGGTGCTGATTACATCATTCCAAAGCCAATGGATCCGCGCCTGCTTCCACGCGTTGCTAAAGCGGTTGCCCAAGCTGCGATTGACTCGGGCGTTGCACAAATTGAGATGTCTGTGGGTTACATGGAAAGCTAAGTTTCCGTTGCCCGAAAACAAAAAAAACCAGCCGCGGGCTGGTTTTTTTGTGTCTGCTCAACGCGAGCGGGCTTACTCGTCAATCTCTTCGTATTTGATGCCCATTTCTTCCATCAGCGCCTTGGCTTCGGCTGGCAGGTCTTCCGGGCGATCCTTACGGATATCTTCATCGGTTGGCAGGGGCTGGCCCGTGTAGGCGTGCAAGAAGGCTTCGCACAGCAACTCGCTGTTAGTTGCATGGCGTAAGTTGTTGACTTGACGGCGCGTACGTTCGTCGGTCAAGATTTTTAGTACCTTCAATGGGATCGAAACAGTAATTTTTTTTACTTGCTCGTTTTTCTTACCGTGTTCCGCGTATGGACGGATGTATTCCCCATTCCACTCTGCCATTGTTAACCTTCTCAGCGATATTAGATTGAAAAAATATAATGAGGGTGAATTCTAGCCGGATTTACTGCCATAAGCAAAGACATATAGACGTCTAGAAGTGTTGACGTCTTTGTTGAATGTGGTTATGTTGTTGCGTAAACGTTATTCGCAGCAGGGTTTTGCCCGCCGACAAGGAAAGTAATATGAGTGATAAGAAGCTTGCCACTATAGCCGTTCGTACTGGCATTGAGTCAGATACCCAGCACAACGCTGTTGTGCCGCCGATCTACCTGACATCAACCTACAGCTTCCCACAATTGGGTGAGCTTCCACAATACGATTATTCCCGTTCTGGTAACCCGACCCGTAATATGCTCGCAGACGCACTCGCTGAACTCGAAGGCGGTGCAGGCGGGGTAGTCACCAGCTGTGGTACCGCCGCGATTAACCTGTTGGCGTCGGCGTTGCTTGGCCCGGGTGACTTGGTGGTTGCGCCACATGACTGCTATGGCGGCACTTACCGCCTGTTTAACACCCGCGCCAACAAGGGTGACTTCAAGGTGCTGTTTGTTGACCAGACCGATCCGGAAGCGTTGGCTCAGGCGCTGGCGCAAGAGCCGAAGCTGGTCTGGGTTGAAACCCCGTCTAACCCACTGTTGCGCATTGTCGATGTCGAGGCGCTGTGCCGCGACGCTAAGCAGCATGGGGCACTCGTCGCTGTCGATAACACCTTCCTGTCGCCAATCCTCCAGCAGCCGATTTCATTGGGTGCTGACTTTGTTATTCACTCGACCACCAAGTACATCAACGGCCATTCGGACGTGGTTGGCGGGGTGTTGATTTCCAAAGATGCCGAGCAGGCTGAAGAAATTGCCTGGTGGGCGAACTGTATTGGCGCGACAGGGGCACCGTTTGATGCTTACCTGACCCTGCGCGGCCTTCGTACCTTGGCACCGAGAATGCGCTTGCACGAAGAGAACAGCGCCAAGATCCTGGCCTACCTCCAGCAACAACCGCTGGTTGGCCAAATTTATCACCCGAGCCAGCCTGAGCATCCAGGGCACGAGATTGCAATCAAGCAGCAGAAGGGCTTCGGCTCGATGCTGAGCTTTGAAATTGCTGGCACCTATGCGCAGCTAGAAACCTTCGTCCATGGTTTGAAGTTCTTCTCGCTGGCGGAGTCTCTGGGGGGCACTGAAAGCTTGATTTGCCACCCGGCAAGCATGACCCACCGTGCGATGTCGGACGAGGCACAGGCTGAAGCGGGCCTGAAGCCATCCTTGCTGCGCCTGTCGGTTGGCCTTGAAGATGCCGATGACTTGATTGCAGATCTGGATCAGGCATTCAAACAAGCGGCGGAGGTGGCCGAATGACACAAGTCGCCCCGCGCCAGCTGCATAAGTTTGGCGGCAGTAGTTTAGCCGACCCGGAATGTTATCGCCGCGTTGTTGAAATTTTACGGGAATACTCCGGCGAGAACGATTTGGTTGTTGTGTCGGCTGCCGGCAAAACCACCAATAATTTGATCCAATGGGTCGAGCTGCTGGAAAAAGACGGCCGCCAAGCCCATGAAACCTTGCAAGCGCTACGCCAGTTCCAGCAGCAACTGATTGAATCATTGCTAACCGGTGAGCTTGCCGATGATTTGCAGACCCAGTTGCACCTTGAGTTGGCGGAGCTTGCCCGCCTTGGCGAGAGCCCGCTAACCGAGGTTGATATCGCTTATGTACTGGGCCATGGCGAGCAGTGGTCGGCGCGCTTGTTGGCAGCGCTATTGAGCCAGCAAGCCATGCCTGCGACGTCGCTCGACTCAAGAACATTCCTGCGCGCCGAGCGTGCGGCACAGCCTGAAGTGGATCGTGCCCAGTCTTGGCCGCTATTGAAGGGCCAGCTGGCCCAGCATAACCAGCACCGTATCGTGATCACCGGTTTCATGGCACAGAACAACGCGGGCGAGACGGTACTGCTTGGCCGCAACGGTTCGGATTACTCCGCAACCGTGATTGGTGCCCTAGCAGAGGTGTCCAGGGTCACCATTTGGAGTGATGTGGCAGGCGTTTACAGTGCCGACCCCCGCAAGGTGGGCGATGCATGCCTGTTGCCTTTGCTCCGGCTGGATGAGGCCAGCGAACTGGCTCGCTTGGCGGCTCCTGTGCTGCACAGCCGTACGCTTCAGCCGGTTGCACAGAGTGCAATCGACTTGACCTTGCGCTGCAGCCACCAGCCGGAATCGGGCTCAACCCGGGTTGAGCGGGTACTGGCCTCCGGTCGTGGTGCCAAGATCATTACTTCGCTGGACGATGTCTGCCTGATCGAGTTGGATGTCGCGCGCTCCCATGACTTTGCCCCGATTTTGGCCGAGCTTGAGCGTCTCTTGCAGCGTGCCCAGTTGCTGCCGCTGGCACAATATGCCGCGGCGGATAAGGGGCAGATCCAGCTTGCTTACACTGCCGAGGTGGTCAACAGCGTGCTTGCCCTACTGCAAGATAGCGGTATTGCTGCCGAGCTGAAATTGCGTGATGGTTTCTCGTTGGTTGCAGCCGTCGGTGCCGGTGTGGTGAACAATGCCGTTCATTGCTACGGCTTCTACCAGCAGTTGAAATCGCAACCGGTGGAGTTTATTACCGAGTCGGATTCGGGGCTGAGCTTGGTGGCAGTATTGCGCCAGGCCGATACCGATAATTTGATCCAGCAAATCCACCAGAACTTGTTCCAGGCCCAGAAGCGTATCGGTTTGGTGCTGTGCGGCAAGGGCAACATCGGCAGCCGTTGGTTGGAGCTATTCGAGACCGAGAAGGCGGTACTTGAGAAGCGCCACGGCATGAGCTTCACCCTGGTGGGCGTGATTGATAGCCGCCGCCACTGGATTGATTTTTCCGGTATTGCCCCGGCTGATGCGTTGTCAGCCTTTGATGACGAGGCCGTTGGCTATCAGGGTGACGAGTGGCTAACCACGTTGCAGAACCATTCCTATGATGATGTGATTGTGCTCGACGTGACAGCAAGCCAGGTATTGGCCGAGCGCTATCCGCAGATCGCGGAAAGTGGCTTGCATCTGATCTCGGCTAACAAAGTGGCCGGCTCGGCATCGGGCGAGCAGTACCACAAGGTTATCGATGCGTTTGCCAAGAGCAGCCGCAATTGGCTCTACAACGCAACGGTGGGGGCGGGCTTGCCGGTCAACCATACCGTGCGTGATTTGTCGGAAAGCGGGGACACCATTATTGCCTTGTCGGGTATTTTCTCCGGCACGCTGTCGTGGTTGTTCCAGCAATATGATGGTTCTATGCCGTTCTCGCAGCTTATCGAGCAGGCTTGGCAACAGGGGCTGACCGAGCCAGATCCCCGCCACGATCTCGACGGTAGTGATGTGATGCGCAAGCTGGTGATCCTGGCCCGCGAGTCGGGCCTGACGCTGGAGCCTGAGCAGGTGAAGGTCGAAACTCTGGTACCGGAGCAGCTTGCGGACCTGACGTTGGACGGTTTCTTCGAGCAGGCGTCGGTATTGGACGAGCAACTGTACGAGCGATTGGTCAAGGCGCAGAAGGAAGGCAAGGTACTTCGCTATGTTGCCCGCTTGGATCGCCATGGCAAAGCCGTGGTTGGGGTCGAGGCGCTGCCAAGCGAGCATGCCCTGGCCAACCTGCTACCTTGCGATAATATCTTTGCCATTGAGAGCCAATGGTACCGCGATAACCCGTTGGTGATCCGTGGGCCGGGCGCCGGTCGTGATGTGACAGCCGGTGCGCTGCTGTCGGACATCAACCGTTTGGCAACGATGTTGTAGTAAAACCGCAAAGAGGGTTTGGCTGATTAATGGTTGCTTTAGTAGCGATAAAAACTGGACAAAGCCCTGCCGATAGCGAATTGCGTCGCCTGTTAAGGTGCTGGTACTAAAGCCTGCTGCTCGCAGGCTTTTTGCTTTTCGCCAATGTTGCAGTTTCTTCAACATCAAGTTGAAAAATATTCATGATCATCATGTTGACATTAAATTGGTTACAAGACATTCTGTAGACATATAGACGTCTAAACGGTTATTTGAGACGTGAAGTTTAGGGAGAGGCCACAGGGCCATTAAGTAGGAAGGATTGCATTATGGGTTATTCACACGCAAGCCATTTGGATGCGCTAAACCAGAATATTGCTGATATTAACGGCGACATCAACGTTTCATTTGAGTTTTTTCCGCCGAGCAGCGAGAAGATGGAACAGACCCTATGGAATTCTATCCACCGACTAAAGACGCTTAAGCCTAAGTTTGTCTCGGTGACTTACGGTGCCAACTCCGGTGAGCGTGACCGTACCCACTCCATTATCAAAGACATCAAAGATCAAACAGGCTTGGTGGCAGCGCCGCACCTGACTTGTATTGATGCCACCCGCGATGAATTACGCACGATTGCCCGCGACTACTGGAGCAACGGCATCCGCGATATCGTTGCCCTGCGTGGCGATCTTCCAGCCCAAGGCGTTAAGCCGGATATGTATGCGGCGGATCTGGTCGAGCTGCTGCGCGCCGAAGCGGATTTTGATATTTCGGTTGCGGCTTACCCTGAAGTGCACCCTGAGGCCAAAAGTGCCCAGGCCGATCTTATCAACCTTAAGCGCAAGGTGGATGCGGGTGCTAGCCGTGCCATTACCCAGTTCTTTTTTGATGTAGAAAGCTACCTGCGTTTTCGCGACCGCTGTGTGGCGGCGGGTATCGATGTTGAAATCGTACCGGGGATCCTGCCGGTTTCGAACATGACGCAAGCCAAGCGATTTGCGGGTATCAACAATGTGAAAATCCCACATTGGATGGAGAAGCAGTACGAAGGGCTGGACGACGATTTGCTGAGCCGCCAGATGGTAGGGGCGAGCAACTCGATTGACATGGTGCGCATCCTTAGCCGCGAGGGCGTGAAGGACTTCCACTTCTACACCTTGAACCGTGCCGAGTTGACCTATGCAATTTGCCACACTTTGGGCGTACGCGCAGCTGCGCAATAAGCGCCACAAACCATAGGCAAGAGACAAAAGAAAAGCCGCTGTATCAGCGGCTTTTTCGTTTTTGCTAGCTTAATAGCCCAGAGAATGGGAATTAAAGAGCGATTGGGCTGTTAGGCGCATCCATCTCTTTAAGTTCAACCAGCACTTCCTCTGCCCAGTTAATCCACGCCTGGCGGTTGTGGATAGCACGGCGTAGGGTTAGGCGGTCAAGGCGAGATTGGCGATCCATGTTCTGGTAATCGGCGAAGTGTACCTTCTCCATCTCGTTGTAGTGGCTGATCAAAGTGTGAGACTCTTCGATTAGCGCTTCTAGCTGGTGTTGCATTGGCTCTGAGTTGTAAACACTGCAAACAACCAATTTAGCCGAGAACTCGTCACGGATAGTTGGGTTGCGTGCAGGCTCTTGGAACCATTCGAACAGGGTCTGGCGGCCTAACTCGGTAATTGAGTAAACTTTACGGTCTGGCTTGCCTTCCTGCGGTTCAAGCTTGCAGGTCACCTGATCGTTACTGGCCATTTTGTTTAGCTCGCGGTACACCTGCTGGTGGCTCGCCTTCCAAAAGTAACCAATACTGTGGGAAAATTCTTTCGTGATATCGTAACCGGTTGCGTCGCGACTGCTCAGCACGGTTAATATAACATGTGGTAGTGACATCTCTTCTATCCGTTAAAATACTACAAAAATATAGAAATCAATCAGACTAACGTTACCCTTCGCTCTTTGGCGTTTTTATAATCGTCTTGTTGCAGTGCCCGATCGAGATCACGTAGCATACACATCAATGTGCTATTTTTCGACACCAGAGAGTGATATCACGAAAATCTAGTGTAACCAATTGCTCATCTTGTGATGCTGGTCTACATCTTGCCGCACTTTACGATTATTTATGCACTGCAATCTGTTTTGATTCATCTGCTTTCACAGCATTAATATCTACCCTAGACTATGCAGCTAGTTACAGAGTGTCTCATTTATGAGCCACTCTAGATTTTGTAGTAGAAAAACGAGATAACGTAAAAAAGGCCACATGATGTGGCCTTTTAACTTATTGCCTATAAAGGGCTTAACCTGTGTTGCGCATACCGGTTGCGATACCGGCGATGGTGACCATCAAGGCCTCTTCCATCATCGGTGATGGCTCCGCCTGTTGGCGGGTACGGTACAGTAGCTCGGCCTGAAGCATATTCAATGGCTCGACGTAGATATTACGCAAGCGAATCGCTTCCGCGCCCCATGGGTTTTGCTCCATTAGGTGATCGCTGTTTTCGACCGTCAGTACCGCCTTGATGTCTTTCTGAAGCTGGTCGCGCAGCTGCTGGCCCAACGGCCATAGCGACTTGTCAGTCAGGCGCTGATCATAGTATTCCGCAATACCGATATTGGTTTTGGTAAATACCATCTCCAGCATACCTAGGCGGGTAGAGAAGAATGGCCATTCACGACACATCTCCTCCAGCTGCGGGGCGTGGCCCTTGTCGATCGAGAACTGGATGGCTTTACCCGCGCCAAGCCAAGCAGGCAGTAGCAAACGGTTTTGGCTCCAGGCGAAGATCCAAGGAATGGCGCGCAGGCTTTCCACACCGCCTTTCGGGTTACGCTTAGCCGGGCGTGAGCCCAGAGGCAGCTTGCCGAGTTCCAGCTCCGGGGTTGCGGCGCGGAAGTAAGGCACAAATTCCTCGTTACCGCGTACGACGTCGCGGTAGGCCTCGCAAGAGACCTCAGATAGCACGTCCATCAGTTCGCGCCAATCTTGCTTGGGCTCCGGTGGTGGCAGAAGGTTGGCTTCCAGGATGGCACTCGCGTACAAGCTCAGGCTGTTTACCGCCACTTCTGGCAGGCCAAGCTTAAAGCGGATCATCTCGCCCTGCTCGGTTACACGCATGCCGCCTTTCAGGCTGCGAGGTGGCTGGGACAGCAATGCTGCATGGGCTGGTGCACCACCACGGCCAATAGAGCCGCCACGGCCATGGAAAAGGGTGAGTTCGACATTGGCTTCTTCACAGACCGATACCAAGGCTTCCATCGCGCGGTACTGTGCCCAGCCCGCTGCCATCACGCCCGCATCTTTGGCTGAGTCAGAGTAACCGATCATGACCATCTGGAAATTTTGGATAAAGCCACGGTACCAGTCGATGTTCATTAGCTGCTTGATAACCGCTTCGGCATTGTTAAGGTCGTCGAGGGTTTCGAACAGTGGGCACACGTCCATACGGAACGGGCAGCCAGCTTCTTGCAGTAGTAGGTGGACGGCAAGGACGTCGGAAGCGGTACGCGCCATTGAGATAACGTAGGCACCCAGCGCTTCTCGTGGTTGCTCGGCAATGGCCTTGCAGGTCTCGATAACTTCGCGGACTTCGTCTGATGGCTCCCAGTCACGCGGAAGCAGCGGACGCTTGGAGGATAGCTCGCGAACCAGGAAGGCAACTTTGTCCTGCTCGCTCCACTGATCGTAATCACCTAGGCCCAGGTAACGGGTTAGCTCGGAAATCACATTGGAGTGGCGGGTACTTTCCTGGCGGATATCAAGGCGAACCAAGTGTACACCGAAGCACTTGATGCGGCGTAATACATCCAGCAAGTGGCCGTCGGCAATAATGCCCATACCGCACTCGTGCAGCGACTGGTAACAGGCATATAGCGGATCCCAAAGCTGATCGACGTCGGTAATGATGCCAAAGTTTGGAACATCAAGCCCTTTGATCTTGGCATCCAACACATCGCGGGTGTTGGTTAGCTTGGCCCGAAGATCTTTCAAGATCGCACGGTACGGTTCGTGCTCGTCACCCGCTAGCTCGCGAACCTTGTCATTACATTGCACCATCGACAGTTCGCTAACTAGCTCTTGGATATCGCCCAAGTACAGATCAGCCGCTTTCCAGCGTGACAGTAGCAACACTTCACGTGTGACGTTGGAAGTCACGAACGGGTTGCCGTCGCGGTCGCCACCCATCCAGGAAGAAAACTTCACTGGCGCGGCATCAATCGGCAGGCCTTCACCCAGGTGGCTGGTCAGCTTCTCGTCAAACTGGCGCAGGAATTCTGGTACCGCTTGCCATAGCGAGTTTTCTACCACGGCGAAGCCCCACTTGGCCTCGTCTAACGGGGTAGGGCGCTGCTTGCGGATCACATCCGAATGCCATGCCTGGGCAATCAGTTGCTCTAGGCGGCGCTCGACTTTCTGGCGTTCGCTATTGGATAGCTCGCTCAGCTCCAGCTTGGATAGGCACTTATTGATTTGAACCAGTTTGTGGATCATGGTGCGACGGGCAATTTCCGTCGGGTGGGCCGTTAAGACCAGATCGATATTCAGATCGCGCACGGCCTGAATCGAGTCGAATTTGCTGATGTCTTGGCTGCTAAGTTTGCCAAAAAGGGCATCAATGGAATCTGGGCTGCAAATATTTTCTTCGCAGTGGCGCGAAACCGTATGGTATTGCTCAGCGATGTTGGTCAGGTTGAGGAACTGGCTGAAGGCTCGAGCAACAGGTAACAGCTGCTCGTCGGGTAAGTTTTGCAGTTCATCGATCAGCTTAGCGCGATCATCCTGATTACCGCCACGGGCAGATTTAGACAACTGGCGAATGTTCTCTACTTTTCCAAATAAATCATCACCATGGGCATCTTTAATAGTATTACCGAGCAGTTGGCCAAGCATTTTTACGTTGCTTTTTAGCGCGCTGTACTTTTCGTTCATATCGCATCCATCTCGTAAATTTGTTACATCCAATTTCTTTTCTGTATGACCACAATCTATCCGCGATCCCACTTTAAGGTCAACATGGATTGCAATTAGAAGAAAGAAAACGACACAACATTGATTTTTGTCATGATATGAAATTGGATTTGTAACAAATTTTCTTAATTTTTCGGCAAGAAGCACAAAAATAGTGTGTTTTATCACCGAATTGACGTGATCGTCTGACACCTTGCATTTTTGTGAAGTAATTTGCTGATAACTTATCGTTAACACGCTTTTCGATAGTTGCTTTCACTAGTGCAATTTCGAACAGCAAAGAAGCCAGCAAGAAGCAGCATAAAGACGCGAGAAGAATGGTGCTTAATTTGCAACTTTTTCCCTGCGGGTTGTTGACAGGCGCAAGATTAATCTGTAAACATATTAATTCAAAAGACGTGCATAAAAAGTTATTTGCGTTTTCCTCGAATTTTACTGAATTTGTTATTGTTGAAATAACTGATTGACTCAAGCTGTATAGGAAACTGTTAACATGAGCCAAGCGACTATTCAAAATCTGAATGCCCTCCGACGACGCTAAGTCTCACTCGCTTGGTGCACTTATTGCGCCCCCCGGCAGCTAGGCTGCTACTTGAACACCCGATAACCAACAACCCCAAAAAACGGATTTATTATGTTGAACACCTTCATTATTGGTGCCAGCGGCTACACAGGCGCAGAACTGGCAAAAATGGTACAGGCACACCCTCAGCTTGCATTGAAGGGGTTGTATGTTTCTGCAAACAGCCTGGATGCCGGCAAGCCGATCAGCGACCTGCACGGTCAGCTAAAAGGGATTGTGGATCTACCGCTCCAGCCGTTGGCCGATCCTGGCAGCGTTGCCCAGCAAGCCGATATTGTGCTGTTGGCCACTGCCCATGAAGTCAGCCACGACTTGGCGCCTACTTTTTTAGCGGAAGGTTGTCAGGTGTTTGACTTATCAGGCGCGTTTAGGGTGAAGGGCGATGAATTCTACACCCAGTATTATGGCTTCTCTCATCAACACTCCGAGTGGCTGGATCAAGCCGTGTACGGTTTGGCTGAATGGAATAAAGCCGAAATAGCGAACGCCCAGCTTATTGCAGTACCAGGGTGCTACCCGACAGCGTCGCAGTTGGCACTGAAGCCGCTGATTGAAGCGGGCCTTATCGACGGCAACCAGCTGCCCGTCATTAATGCAGTGAGCGGCGTGTCCGGTGCCGGACGCAAAGCGACGATGACCAACAGCTTTTGCGAAGTAAGCCTGCAAGCTTACGGTATTTTCAACCACCGCCACCAGCCGGAAATTGCCTCGCACCTAGGCCAAGATGTGATTTTTACCCCGCACCTTGGCAACTTCAAGCGCGGTATCTTGGCAACGATCACCGCGAAGCTAGCCGACGGTGTGGATAGCGAGCAAGTCGCGGCAGCCATGGCTTGTGCCTATGAAACCCAAGGCGAAGCAAATGCGGTGAGATTACTTGGTGAGCAAGCGGCAAACCTACAGTCGGTAGTCAATACTTGCTTCTGCGATATTGGATGGAAGTTACACGGCGGGCACATTATTTTAACATCCGCGATTGATAACTTATTGAAAGGTGCATCGTCCCAAGCGATGCAATGCATAAATATTCGAAATGGTTTCCCGCAGTTGACGGCGTTGGTTTAGGAGTAGTGTCATGAGTCAGGTTCCTTTTGTAATTAAATTGGGCGGTGCGGTTCTTTCATGCACCGAAACGCTGGAAAAACTGTTTGGGGCAATTGGCCAATATCAGCAGCAAGCACAGCGTCCCCTGTTATTGGTTCACGGTGGCGGCTACCTCGTCGATGATCTGATGGCCAAGTTGCAGCTAGAGACCGTGAAGAAAGACGGCTTGCGTGTAACCCCGGCTGAGCAAATTCCTTATATCGCCGGTGCCTTGGCGGGAACGGCAAACAAGTTGCTGCAGGGCCAGGCTCAGAAAGCTGGTGTGGCAGCGGTAGGCCTTAGCTTGGCTGATGGCGGCCTATGCCAAATTAGCGAGCTGGATCCCGAGTTGGGTGCGGTGGGCAAGGCGGCACCGGGCGACAGCAAATTGATCAGCCAGATCATGGCGGCGGGCTTTCTGCCTATCGTCAGCTCGATCGGCCTCGACAGCAACGGCGCTCTGATGAACGTGAATGCCGACCAAGCTGCGGTTGCAGTGGCGGCTGCCCTCGATGCGGAGCTGGTTTTGCTATCTGACGTTAGCGGGGTGCTGGATGGCAAAGGGCGCTTGATTAACCAATTAACCGAATCTGAAGCCGAGGCGCTGATCACCCAGGCGGTGATCACCGACGGCATGATTGTCAAAGTGCGTGCGGCATTTGATGCGGCTAAGGCACTGGGTCGCCCGATTGAAGTGGCGACATGGCGTTATCCCGATAAGCTGGCCGACTTGTTTGATGGCCAGAGCATCGGAACCAAATTCTCGCTGTAGCCAAGCTCCAGCAAAACAAATTGTATACACGGACACATTAATCACCTGAGCGGGGTGACCGTCGAGCAGGTAACTAGGAGAGAATTATGAGCAAGGTATCTAAAGTAGTATTGGCCTATTCCGGCGGTCTGGACACATCGGCCATCATTCCATGGCTGAAAGAAAACTATGACTGTGAAGTGGTCGCCTTTGTGGCCGATGTTGGCCAGGGCGAAGCTGAGCTGGAAGGCATCGAGGAGAAGGCACTGGCTTCGGGCGCGTCGTCTTGCTACATCGCCGACCTGAAAGAAGAAATGGTGAAGGACTACATCTACCCAAGCCTGAAAACCGGTGCGATCTACGAAGGCAAGTACCTGCTGGGTACGTCAATGGCACGTCCAATCATTGCCAAGGCGCAGGTTGAGTGTGCACTGGAAGTCGGCGCTGATGCACTTTGCCACGGTTGTACGGGCAAGGGTAACGATCAGGTGCGTTTCGAAAGTGCTTATGCGGCGCTGGCACCACAACTGGCGGTGATTGCCCCATGGCGTGAGTGGGATCTGCGTAGCCGTGAAGCCCTGCTTGATTACTTGGCTGAGCGTGACATTCCATGTACGGCTTCGCTGGAAAAGATTTACTCGCGTGACGCGAATGCGTGGCATATCTCTACCGAAGGTGGTGTGCTGGAAGATACTTGGAACCAGCCAAACGAGCTTTGCTGGGTATGGACCAAAGATCCAGAAGATGCGCCTGAGAAGCCTGAGCTTGTGTCTGTGCTGGTCGAAAAGGGTGAAATTGTGGCAGTTGACGGCGAAGCAATGTCGCCACTCAATGCCCTGACTTACCTGAACGACAAAGGTGCCGAGCACGGTGTTGGCCGTATCGATATCGTGGAAAACCGCTTGGTTGGTATGAAGTCGCGTGGTTGCTACGAAACCCCGGGGGGCACCATCATGAACGAAGCCCTGCGTGCGGTTGAGCAGTTGGTGCTGGACAAGGAGTCTTACGAGTTCCGTGAGAGCATTGGCCTCAAGGCTTCCCACCTGATTTACGATGGCCGCTGGTTTACCCCGCTATGTAAGTCGCTTCTTGCTGCAGCCGATGAATTGGCGCAAGATGTGAGCGGTGAGGTTGTGGTAAAACTGTATAAAGGTCAAGCTACCGTTGTTCAGAAGCGCTCTGCTAACAGCTTGTATTCAGAAGAGTTTGCAACATTTGGTGAAGATGAGGTTTACGATCACAGCCATGCTGGTGGCTTCATCCGCCTTTACTCGCTGGCAAGCCGCATCCGTGCCCTGAACGAGCAGAAAAAGTAATACCCATAATTAGCAGCAACGAGCAAGTCGAGTAGGAAACATAGGAGAAGTACCATGGCACTCTGGGGCGGACGGTTCAGTCAGGCAGCTGACACACGGTTTAAGCAGTTCAACGATTCATTGCGTTTTGACTACCGTTTGGCGGAGCAAGATATCGTGGGCTCGATTGCTTGGTCGAAGGCATTGCGTCAGGTGAATGTCCTGACCGATGAAGAGCAGCAGAAGTTGGAGCTGGCACTTAACGAGCTTAAGTTGGCGGTAATGGAAGATCCGGAGCAGATCCTGCGCTCGGATGCCGAAGATATCCATAGTTGGGTTGAGCAGCAGTTGATTGCCAAGGTCGGTGACTTGGGCAAGAAGCTTCATACCGGCCGTTCGCGTAACGACCAGGTTGCCACCGACCTCAAGCTATGGTGCCGCCAGCAAGGCCAGCAGCTGCTGTTGATGCTTGATCAGCTTCAGAACCAGCTGGTCTCGGTTGCCCGTGATCACCAAGGTACGGTATTGCCGGGTTACACCCACCTTCAGCGTGCCCAGCCGGTTACCTTTGCCCATTGGTGTTTGGCCTATGTTGAAATGTTCGAGCGTGACTACTCGCGCTTGCAAGATGCGATGGATCGGTTGGATACCTGTCCGCTGGGCTCGGGCGCCCTTGCGGGGACAGCTTACCCGATTGACCGTGAAGTGCTGGCCCATAGCCTGGGCTTCCAACGCGCAACCCGTAACAGCCTGGACTCGGTTTCGGATCGTGACCATGTGATGGAGCTGCTATCCACGGCGTCGATTTCGATGCTTCATCTGTCGCGCATGGCCGAAGATTTGATCTTCTACAACTCCGGCGAGTCTAACTTTATCGAGTTGGCCGATACCGTGACATCCGGCTCGTCACTGATGCCGCAGAAGAAAAACCCGGATGCGCTTGAGCTGATCCGTGGTAAGTGCGGCCGGGTATACGGCGCCATGACCGGTATGATGATGACGGTGAAGGCACTGCCGCTGGCCTACAACAAGGATATGCAAGAAGACAAGGAAGGCTTGTTCGATGCCCTTGATAGCTGGCATGAATGCATGGAAATGGCCGCGTTGTGCTTCGATGGTATCAAAGTGAACAAAGAGCGTACGCTGGAAGCGGCGATGCAGGGTTACTCGAATGCGACAGAGCTAGCCGATTACTTGGTGGCGAAGGGGATCCCGTTCCGTGAAGCGCACCATATTGTCGGGGTTGCGGTAGTGGCGGCCATTGCCAAGGGCTGCGCACTGGAAGAGTTGTCGCTGGAAGAAATGAAGGGCTTCTCCGAGGTGATAGACAACGATGTATATCCTATCCTGACGATTGAGTCTTGCTTGGAGAAGCGTTGTGCACTTGGTGGTGTGGCACCGAACCAGGTCGACTTTGCGATCAGCCAGGCCGAGAAGCGCCTAGAGAAGCGTTACTCGCCAGGGGTCAAAGTTCGCGGGGCGCGCCTGACCGATCTCGATGCTATCGAGGGCATGGTCGCCTATTGGGCGGGGCTTGGCGAGAACCTGCCAAGGCTGCGTAATGAACTGGTACGTGATATTGGCTCGTTCGCCGTAGCCGAGCACCATGGTACGGTAACGGGGTGTGCGTCCTTGTATGTTTATGACTCCGGCTTGGCCGAAATCCGCTCCTTGGGTGTTGAGGCCGGTTGGCAGCAACAGGGGCAGGGCAAGGCGATTGTCGAGCACCTGATTGAGAAAGCCGATCAAATGGCTATCAAGAAGGTCTTTGTGCTGACCCGTGTGCCTGAGTTCTTCATGAAGCAGGGCTTTATCCCAACGTCGAAGTCGCTGTTGCCTGAGAAGGTGATGAAAGACTGTGACCGCTGTCCTCGCCAGCACGCTTGTGATGAGGTTGCGCTGGAAGTACGCTTGGATCAAGAGCAAGTGATCCCAACCGTGAATGTGGCATAGCCTGGTCGTTTAACGGCAAGCATGCCTAGATCAGGGGTATTTTGTATCAAAGCCCGGCGCTAAGCGTCGGGTTTTTGCTTTCTGGCGTGGCGGATAGCCAGTGCAGCAATACCATGCAAGGCCAATAGGGCGGTAAAGCCCGAAGCGGCAAACAGCAGGGTTAGGGATTCAACCGATGTGGGCGTGGCAAGATAAAAATACCACCATACCAGCCAGCTTAGCGGTGCCAGCAGCAATAGCTGCAAAACGCAGCGGCGGCAGCGGCCGAGCTTCTGTTTGATCCGGCTTGAGGTGCAGTGACGGCAATGGGCCATGGCGTTGACTTGTCTGGTGGTGGTTGGGCAAGGTTAGCAGGCTGGGCGTAAAAAGAAAAACGCCCTCACAGGGAGGGCGGGTCGGTAGTGCAAGGAAAGTAGGATATTCGGTTAGCAGCCTGGGCCGCAGTCCAAGCAATGCTTGATCATCTCTGGGCCGAGGTGGAGCTTGGCGTTCAGATCTCGCAGCGCGGTACGAACGCCTTCCTCAATGACCGGGTGGTAGAAAGGCATATCTAGCATTTCGGCCACGGTCATCTTGTTTTGGTGTGCCCATGCCAATAGGTGGGCGAGGTGCTCGGCATTCGGGCCCATCATCTCGGCACCAAGGAAGCGGCCGGTACCATGCTCGCCATAGACATGCAGGACACCCTTGTTGCGCAGCATCACCCGCGAGCGGCCTTGGTTCTCGAATGAAACGATGCCGGTTTCAAAGCAGCCGCAGTTGCCTAGGCGTTCGGTGATTTCCTTGTGGCTTTCACCGACCATTGCGATTTGCGGATCTGAGAATACCGCAGAAATTTTCGAACGGCGCAGGCCGGCACGGATGTCGGGGAAGCGGCCTGCGTTATCGCCGGCAATTCGGCCTTGGTCGGCTGCCTCGTGCAATAAAGGTAACTGGTTGCTGGCATCACCGGCAATGAAAATGGATTCCACCGAGGTTTGCAGCGTGAAGTGGTCTGCAACGGGTACGCCGCGTTGATCCAGCTCCATTTGGGTATTTTCTATGGCCAGTTTGTCGACATTCGGGCGGCGGCCCGTGGCGGCCAGCACGTAATCGACATTGATGGTTTGTAACTCGCCTGACTTATCAAGGTATTGGATTTCGACACTGTCGCCTGCGCGCTTCATGCTTTCTACCTTAACATCGGCATCGAGGTAGAACTCTTCGTTGAAGGCTTTATCGGCATAGGCCATCACTGCTGGATCGGTTAGCGGGCCTACTTGGCCACCCAAGCCGAACATGACCACGTCGACACCAAGGCGCTTCAGTGCTTGTCCGAGCTCAAGGCCAATCACGCCTGGGCCAAATACCGCGACCGAATTGGGTAAATCGTCCCAATCAAAGACATCATCATTGATGATCAGGCGGTCGCCTAGCTCGTTCCATACCGCCGGGTAGGCCGGGCGAGAGCCCGTGGCGATCACAATGCGCTTGGCATTAATCTGGGTGTGGTTATCAACGGTCAGTGTGTTGTCGTCAACGAACTTTGCATAGCCAGTAATTTTGTCTTCGGCCGGGATCTCATCAACGCCTTCCAATACGAAGCCAACAAAACGGTCGCGCTCGCGCTTGACGCGGTCCATCACCTCGCGGCCGTTAATCACGATCTCGCCTTGTGGGTGGACACCGAAAGCAGGTGCTTTTTCAATTTGATGAACGCTTTCTGCTGCGGCGATCAGTAGCTTTGATGGCATGCAACCAACCCGTGCGCATGTGGTGCCGTATGGGCCGCCCTCAATCATTGCTACGCTATCTGTGTGCGCCCTTGCTGCGCGGTAAGCACCCAGTCCAGCCGTACCACCACCGATCACGGCCACATCAACATTCAACGTTTTCATCTGCTTTCTCCACAAAGTCTTGCTTGTTGGCCCAGTGCAACACCGGGCCGTATTATTGTTATGGCTGGGGCTTAGCCTAGGTAAGCTTCTAGCTCTTCGCTGCCACCGATGTGCTTACCACCGATGAATACTTGAGGTACCGTGCTGCGGCCAGAGATTGCGCGTAGGCTAACGGTTGTTGCGTCTTTACCCAGTACCACTTCTTCATATTGCAAACCTTTGTCGATAAGGTTTTGCTTTGCTTTGGCACAGAAAGGACAGCCTGGCTTGGTAAATACAGTGATTGACTCCTGCAGCTGGTGGCTAGGGGCAATGTATTTCAGCATGGTGTCGGCATCAGAAACCTTGAACGGGTCGCCCGGCTCTTCGTTTTCGATGAACATCTTCTCTACCACGCCGTTTTTAACCAGCATGCTGTAACGCCATGAACGAGGACCGAAACCAAGCTCTTCTTTATCAACCAGCATGCCCATGCCTTTGGAAAACTCGCCGTTGCCATCTGGGATGAAGGTGATGTTTTCAGCTTCCTGATCAGCCTTCCAAGCGTTCATTACAAAGGTATCGTTGACCGATACACATAGGATGTCGTCGACACCGTGCTCGGCAAAGATAGGCGCCAGCTCGTTGTAGCGTGGTAGGTGGCTAGAAGAACAAGTCGGGGTAAACGCGCCCGGTAGGCTGAATACGATAACGGTCTTGTTGTCGAATAGCTCGTTGGTTGTCACGTCGACCCACTGATCGCCTTGGCGAGTGTGGAAGGTTACCTGAGGGATTGCTTGGCCTTCTTTAGATGCAAACATAATCTTTTCCTTTAACTTTAAATGCTTAATGGTTTTTTTGTTACAACCGGAGTGTATCTCTCGTTGCTCCCTGTTGATGTGATGATTATGTGATTTCTGGCTTGATAGTTCTAATCGTTTGCTGCTATGGTTTTGATAGTTTATTTCTATCAAAGTGGTTAGCGATGAATATCCGTGATCTTGAATACCTGGTCGCCCTGTCCGAGCATAAGCATTTTCGCAAGGCAGCCGAGGCGTGCTTTGTCAGCCAACCGACCCTGAGCGGCCAAATCCGCAAACTGGAAGATGAGTTGGGTGTTGCATTGCTCGAGCGAACCAGCCGCAAGGTACTTTTTACCGATGCCGGTTTGAGCTTAGTCGCGCAGGCGCAAAAAGTATTGTTGGAAGTGAAAGTATTGACCGAGTTGGCGAGCCAGCAGGGCGAGAGCATGTCCGGGCCTTTGCATATCGGTTTCATCCCCACCGTTGGGCCCTACCTGCTGCCGCATATAATTCCTCAGATCAAAGCCAATTTCCCTGAACTTGAGCTTTTCCTGCATGAGGCGCAAACCCATCAACTGGTGAAGCAGTTGGAAGAAGGCAAGCTTGATTGCATCATCTTGGCAGCCGTCGAAGAGACGGAACCTTTTATTGAGCTACCGCTTTACCATGAACCTATGGTGCTGGCCGTGCCGGAAGACCACCCTTGGTCATCGCTTGATTGCTTTGACATGGTGGGGCTGAGCGGCGAAACCGTCTTGATGTTGGGCGACGGCCACTGCTTGCGGGATCAGGCGATGGGGTTCTGTTTTGCCGCTGGCGCGACCGAGGATGGCAGCTTCAAGGCAACCAGCCTCGAAACCTTGCGCAATATGGTCGCGGCGGGAAGCGGGATCACCTTGCTCCCGCAGCTGGCTATCCCCAAGGAGCGCCAGCGCGACGGGGTTTGTTACATAACGGCAGAAAACCCAGTGCCAACCCGCCTTATCACCTTGGCCTACCGCCCGGGATCGCCGCTCAAGGCGCGCTATGAGAAACTGGCGGAGCTGATCCAGCAGCATATTGCGACCAAGTTGCCGGCAGACGATTAAGCGACTGATACAACTGATACAACTGATACAACTGATACAAAAAGAGCACCTTGCGGTGCTCTTTGTCGTTTTGGTGCTTGGCTAGAATAGCTCGTCTGAGCTGTCCCCCGAGAAGATCTGATCTTCGGCGCGATCGCTGACCACCTCCGTCGGCTCGGTACCCTTCTCGAAGTACTCGAACATTGAGGTGAAGTCGTTGCGGCTGCTCAGCTTGCCCGAATCACGGTCGATGCGAACCTTGACGATGTCATCCGGCAATTGCTTGCGCTGGACAGGCACATCCTCAAGCGCCGTTTTCATGAAGCTGACCCATGCTGGCTGGGCAGTTTTAGCGCCGGCCTCAGCACCCGAAATTTGGTTCTTGTCGAGGTTGTTGTTCCAAGACACCCGGCCGAGGTTGCGGCTGTGATCATCGAAGCCAACCCACGAGGTGGCAACAATACCCGGGCCGAAGCCTGAATACCAAGTATCTTTCGAGTCATTGGTGGTACCGGTCTTGCCGCCGACATCACGGCGTTTTAGCACCTGGCCTCGCCAACCCGTACCGTTCCAGCCGGTACCGTTACGCCAGTCACCGCCGCCCCAGATATTGCTTTCCAGCATTTCACGCACCAAGAAAGCGTTCTGCTCGGAGATCACCTGCGGTGCATACTGCACAGCTTGCTGATCTTTTTCCTGGCTGCTGCCTGAGGTACTTAGCTGTTGCTCGCTGATGGCGATGTCGTTTAATACCGGGCTAGTGCTGGCGACCACATTGCCCGCTTGCTGTTGCTCGCGCTGGCATTCGCTGTTGCACACAATGTCTGGGTTGGCTTGGTAAATCAGGTTGCCATATGGGTCTTCGACGCGCTCGATGAAGTACGGGTCGACATAGTAGCCGCCATTGGCGAAGACCGCGAAACCTTGCGCCACTTCAAGCGGTGTCAGGCTGCCCGCACCCAGCGCCAAAGGCTCAGCGCGCGGCAAGTCCTTCTTCTTGAAGCCAAAGCGGGTCAGGAAGTCGATAGTCTCATCCAGGCCAACATTCTGCAGTACACGCACGGCCATCACGTTCTTTGACTGGGCCAGGCCAATACGCAGGCGGGTAGGGCCGTTGTAGGTTGGTGGCGAGTTCTTAGGGCGCCATGCGGTGCCCATGCTCTGGTCCCAGCGGTTGATTGGGGCATCGTTCACCAGCGATGCCAAGGTCATGCCGTTATCAAGAGCGGCAGAGTAGATAAACGGCTTGATAGCCGAGCCAACCTGGCGGACCGATTGGGTCGCACGGTTGAATTTGCTGTGAACAAAGTTAAAGCCGCCCACCATTGCTTTCACCGCACCGTTCTGTGGTGAAACCGCAACAAGCGCGGTGTTGGCATCGGGCACTTGGCTTAGCACCCAGTTCTCACCCCTGAGCTGTACCCAGATTTGCTGGCCGGCCGCCAAGATATCGCTGGCGTTCTTTGGTGCCGGGCCCTGGCGGGTGTCGGTGATGAACTTCCTTGCCCACTTCATGCCATCCCATTCTAGGGTTTGTTGCTCACCGGCTTTGGTGACAACAGAGGCGGTTTTGCCTTCGACACCAACCACCACCGCCGGGATCAGCTGGCCATAGGTTGGCTGCTTGGCTAGGTGGTCGTCGATTTGCTCATTGCTCCATGCCGCCTGGCCTGGTTGCCACAGGGTAGCAACTTCGCCGCGGAAGCCGTGGCGCTGATCATAGCCGAGCAGGTTGTCGATAGCGGCTTGCTGGGCTGCTCGCTGGAGCTTTGGATCAACCGTGGTGTAAATACGCATGCCCGAGGTATAGGCATCTTCGCCGTAGCGCTCGACCATCCATGCACGGGCACGCTCGGCAAAATACGGCGCGTTTAGCTCAATTTCGGCACTGTGGTAGCGGGCAACAATCGGTTCGGAGCGGGCTTGGTCGAACTCGGCTTGGGTAATGTAGCCTTCAGACAGCATACGGCCAAGTACTACGTTGCGTCGCGAGGTTGCGCGATCAACCGAGTAAATCGGGTTCATGGTTGACGGTGCCTTCGGCAGGCCGGCGATCGTGGCGAGTTCACTCAGTGTCAGATCATTGACCTCCTTACCGAAATAAACTTGTGCCGCGGCACCGACACCGTAGGAGCGGTAGCCCAAATAGATTTTGTTGAGGTAAAGCTCAAGGATTTCATCCTTGGTCAGCAGTTGCTCGATATGGATAGCGATAAAAATCTCTTTGATTTTTCGCATGATCTTCTTCTCGTTGGTCAAGAAAAAGTTACGGGCGAGCTGCTGGGTGATGGTACTCGCACCCTGCTTGGCGCTCCCCGATGTTGCCACCACGAAAGCGGCACGGGCAATACCGATAGGGTCGATACCCGGGTGATCATAGTAGCGGCTATCTTCGGTTGCGATAACGGCATTGACCATTTGCGGCGGGATTTCATCAAGGGTCAACGGGATCCGGCGCTTCTCTCCGAATTGGGAGATCAGTTTGCCATCAGCACTGAATACCTGCATAGGTGTCTGTAATTCAACATTTTTCAATGTTGCAACATCCGGCAGCTCTGGCTTCACATAGAGGTAGAAACCAAAGATTGTACTGACTCCAAGAATTATGCAAATCAATGCAAGTATGAGTAATCGCTTTATGAACTTCACTTGAGAATTCCCGTTACACCAACATTCGCGCGTTTAATATCCATCTACCGATAGTATAAAGATAACTTCAGTAAAATTAACGCCATAACGCGGTGTTTGTTTTTCAAAACATTTTGCTTTTCCGCTTACTAGGGAGCATAGCACGGTATGTTTCGGAACCCACTAACTATTGGGATTGATATTGGCCACCACAGTGTCAAGGCGGTGGTGTTAAGACAGAAGAAAACCGATCTAGAACTAGTGGCTTTCGCCGAGGTCATCTTAACGACTCCGGTACTTAACGAGCAGCATAGCGTAAATGCCCCTTCCTTGTTGTCAGCTGTACGTAAATTAAAAAAGAGCCTGCCTTTCGGGGCCCGCAATGCCGTGCTTGCGCTGCCCGATAGCGCGGTGATCAGCAAGGTGATTCAGCTCGACACCAGCTTGAGCGAAGACGAGGCGGTGTTTGCGGTTGAGCAGGCCCTCAGTGCTTCGTCGCCGTTCCCCGTTGAAGAGCTAAGTACCGATTTTTTCCCGCTCGCGACCGACTCGTTTGCCGAGCCGGCACCCACCTTGCCCTACCAAGTGTTTGCCGCCCGCAGGGAAACGGTTGAAAACCGGGTGGCGGTATTGCGCAAGGCCGGGTTGAAACCACAGGTGGTGGAACTGCAAACCCATGCCTTGCTCTGGCTTGAATCGGTCACCGCCCAAAGCCACGAGACCGATGGCCAGTGGGGGGTGGTCGATGTCGGCCAATGCCGAACCGCATTTTGCGTCAACCCTGCCAATAGTGCGGCATACCACCGGGAGCTTGCCTTCGGCGCGGAATCATTCGAAAAGCCATCCACCCAGATGGATCTTGCAGGTTCAACGGATACGGCAAACCTAGAGGCGAGGGAGCGCTTTACCAAGTTGCTGGCCGATAACCTCAGGCGTCAATTCCAACTGTATAACTCGACCCACCCCCGGGCGACATTGCAAGGGGTTTGGCTGAGCGGCGGCGGCCAGCAATTTGTTGTGCACCAAGTGTTGCAGCGGATGCTCGGGATCAGCGTGAAAGGGCTACACCCATTGGCGGTATTTGAGCGCAGCCAGAAAATTGATGCGGCGCTGGAGCAGGGGATGCTCGGGCAATATGCTGTGGCCGCGGGATTGGCTGTTCGAGGGACGGCGGCATGATAGCCAAACTCAACCTGCTTCCTTGGCGTGAAGAAAGGCGGCGCCAACACCGGCAACGTTTTACTGCCTTACTGGCTGGCGTGGCAGGCATGGTCGCTTTTGGGTTATGGCTTGCCTCGGGTTTTCTTGGCCAGCAGCAACAGATCCAACATGAGCGCAATAGCCAATTGTCGAATGAGATCAGGTTGCTCGAGCAGCAGTTGTCGCTGCTGCCCGAGATGGACAGGCAGCGTGATGCACTTAGCCAGCGCTTGGCGGTGATCACCGATATTCAAAAAGGGCGTAACCATATCACCCGCCTGATGAGCCTATTACCCAGTGTTGTGCCCCAAGGGGTGTACCTTAAATCACTGGTGATGACTGGCAGCCATACCAAGGTCGAGGGCGTCGGCGACTCGAACGGCCGCTTGGCCACGCTGTTATCGAACGCTGAATCATCAGAGTGGCTGAGCCAGGTGAATATGCATTCCATCGTGCTAGAGAAGGGGGAGCAAGAGCGTGAAAAGACCCAATTCAAAGCGTCATTCGTGCTGCGAACACCCCAAGAGGCGTTGCTGGCGATAAAGCAAGGCAAGAAGGAGCTCCCCGGTGACTGATTGGCATGAGCTCGAGCTCGATGAAATGATGGAGTGGCCCTTTGCGGCCCAGTGTGTGGTGGCCGCTTTATTGGCAGCCGTCCTTGCCGTGGCCGGATACTGGTATTGGATCACCCCGATGCAGGATGAGCTGGCCCGGGTGAAATTGACCGAGGCTGATTTGCGGCAGCAGTTGGTACGTCGGGCTAACCAGGTCGCGGCCTTGCCCAAGGTGAGGCAGCAAATTGAAATCTTGGAAGACCGCTACCAGTTTGTTGTCCGCCAATTGCCCGAGGAAGAGGAGCTAGCCAGCCTACTGAGCAGCGTCAACGATATCGGTGTGCGCAATGGGCTTGAGTTTCAACGTATTGAGTGGGCGTCGAGGGTGGAGCACGGGTTGTACTTTGAACTGCCGATCAGCATTGTTTTGACTGGGGAATATGAAGATATCGGTTTGTTTGTTGAGGATATTGCCAAGTTGTCTCGGATTGTCACCTTAAAAGATATCGAGTTGAAAAAGCCCCAGGGCACCGAAGTGAAAGGCCAACTCACGCTCAGGGTATCGGCGACAACATATCGGTTTAAGGCGCCGGTCAAGGAGCAAGGATGAAGCGACGCATTTGGGTTGCCGGCTTGTGGCTGGTCGGCTTGATGGGGTGCAAGGCCAATGACGACTCGGTGGCCCAGTTTATTAGCCACTCCCATCAACAGGCGCATGCGAGTGTCGAGCCCTTGGAGGAGCAGCCGACCTTCGTTGCCGAATCGTTTGTGATGACCAGTACCCGCTCGCCTTTTATGCAGCCCTACCCGGAGCCCGGGGAGGTACTGGGTGGACAAAAATTGGCTTGTTGGCAGCCGACGGTGCGATCGCAACGCGCGCCGCTGGAGCGCTACCCGTTGGCCCAGCTAAGCATGCGAGGGGTGATAGGGGATGCCGAGCAGCTATGGGCGTTGATTTACACCCCGGAAGGCAAGTTGGCCAAAGTGAGGGAAGGGCACTACATAGGGTTAAACCAAGGCAGGATTAAGCAGGTCGGCCGGAAGGCCGTAGAGATTGAAGAAGTATTGCCTGATGGCGAGGGGTGCTGGATTAAAAGAGCGAGCTCCCTGGCCCTGGTCAAGCATGATAGCGACGTATAAGGCATATAAATTGAGACGGATGATGATGGCAAGGACGGCTTTGGGGCTAGTTAGTTGGTTGGGGTGTAGGAATTGCGTGGCAAAGGTGGCGGGGTTGGTTTGCCTTCTTGCCTTTGGCTCTGTGTGGGGGGCGCAGGCGGCGGAAAACCAGGTGACCAAGATTGATTTTCAGCGGACGGCGCAATCTGAAGGCCTGCTGCTCATCGAGCTGGCCCAGGCGCGATCATTGGTGGATATGCGCCAATCGGGCAAGCAACTCTATATCGATATCCATGACACTACTATCCGCGACGAAATGGTCTATTTGCTCGATGTTGCGGATTTCGGTACCCAGGTCAGTACCGTCGAAACATTCAGGACCGAGCGCGGTGTGAGGCTGGTGGTGACGATGAGCGGTACATTTCGCTATGACTACAGCAGCGAGGGGCGTGCCGTCGAGGTCTCGATTGCCGTTGTAGAGGCCGCCCTGGCAGCCGCCGACGTCCCAACCCAGATCACCTATGATGGCAAGCCTATCTCGATAAATTTTCAAGATGTTCCTGTCCGCAATGTGCTTCAGCTTATCGCTGAGTACAACGACTTTAACCTGGTGGTGTCCGACTCGGTGCAGGGCAACTTGACATTGCGACTTGACGACGTGCCGTGGCAACAAGTGCTCGATATTATCCTCAAAGCCAAGGGGCTTGATAAGCGCGAGCAAGGCTCGGTGGTGCTGGTTGCGCCCAAAGACGAGTTGGCCCAGGGTGAGCAGCAGCAGTTGGCGGCTAAGCGCAAAGAAGAAGAGCTTGCCTCATTGCGCTCTGAGATCATCCAGATCAGCTATGCCAAGGCGACCGATCTAGGGGATTTGCTGCTTGGCGAAGAAGATGGGGAGAGCATGTTGTCTGCGCGCGGCTCGTTGCACATCGATGCGCGTACCAATTCCCTGATCATCAATGATATCCCCGATAGCTTGACCAATATTCGCGATATTGTCGCCGCGTTGGATGTGCCCGTGAAGCAAGTGCAGATCGAGGCGCGGATTGTCACGGTCAACGAAGGGGATGTCGATGAGCTAGGCGTTCGCTGGGGGATCTTGTCGACAAACGGTAACAATACGGTTGGCGGCTCTATCGAAAGTAACCTCAATTCGATTGGCTTGCTGGAAGATGAGGCCACCGTTGACGATTTTCTCAATGTGAACCTTGCCGCGACCAAGGCCGGGGCATCGAGCATAGCATTCCAAGTGGCGAAAATTGGCGATGTCTTGCTGGATCTAGAACTGTCTGCCTTGCAATCGGAAAACAAAGCCGAAATTATCTCGAGCCCGCGCTTGATGACCACCAACAAGAAGATGGCCTATATTGAGCAGGGGACAGAAATCCCATACCTGGAGGCATCATCGAGCGGGGCGGTGTCGGTGGGCTTCAAAAAAGCGGTGCTGAGCTTGATGGTCACACCGCAAATCACCCCCGACGGGAAATTGGTATTGGACTTGGTGGTAACCCAAGACAAACCGGGTTCGGTCGTGAATACCGGCACGGGCGAAGCGGTGGCGATCGATACCCAGCGCATCGGTACCCAGGTGCTGGTCGAAAATGGCGAAACGGTTGTGCTTGGCGGCATATACCAGCACGCCCTGAATAACTCGGTGCGTAAAGTGCCCTTACTCGGGGATTTACCCGTGCTTGGCGCACTTTTCCGCCATAAACTGGAAGAGCTTGCCAAGCGGGAACTATTGATTTTCGTCACCCCAAAGATCGTCTATCAATAGCCTAAATTGCTTCTTTTCAACGATAATCGCGGCAAAATTCTGATAAAAGCTTACTATTGATAGCTAGGAGCTTAGCGGGGCTGGAATAAATAACGGCTCTAACTATTGCCAAAGGCCGTCTAGACCTGAGATAATTTTCGGTCTTATCACGAATTAAAAGTGAGGAAGTTGGCGCCTCGGGCTTATTCATAGAGAAAGCCTGCGGGCGGTGTCGTTTTATTAACCGCGCGTAAAATTGCTAAAAATGGCTGAAAAACGAAATATTTTCCTGGTCGGCCCAATGGGTGCCGGCAAAAGTACTATCGGTAGACACCTTGCACAGCAGCTGCACATGGAGTTCTTTGATTCTGACTCAGTAATCGAAGATCGCACAGGCGCAGACATCAGCTGGGTTTTTGATGTTGAGGGTGAAGCAGGCTTCCGCGTTCGCGAAGAGAACGTGATTGATGATCTGACTCAGAAGCAAGGTATCGTATTGGCAACTGGTGGTGGCTCTGTGAAGAGCAAAGACAACCGCAACCGCCTGTCTGCTCGCGGTATCGTTGTATACCTTGAGACGACTATCGAGAAGCAGCTTGCACGTACGCAGCGCGATAAAAAGCGTCCTCTGCTGCAAACTGATACGCCTCGCGATGTGTTGGTTTCTCTTGCAGAAGAGCGTAATCCATTGTATGAAGAAGTTTCTGACTACGTGGTACGCACTGATGACCAGAGCGCGAAGGTAGTTGCAAACCAAATCATCAAGATGCTTGAAGAGCGTTAATTAGATACAGAGAGCTGGCCATGGAACGGATCAACGTCAACCTCGGTGACAGAAGTTACCCAATTTCAATCGGCGCCGAGTTATTTGATAACCCGGCGTTATTTTCCTCTGCGATCCCAGCAGGGCGACGCGTTGTTGTGGTCAGTAATGAAACGGTAGCCCCGTTGTATGCCGATAAGGTCATCGGGACTATCCGTTCACTATCCTGCGAAGTCGCACTCCTTTCCTTGCCTGACGGCGAGCAATACAAAACCCTTGATACGTTTAACCAAATCATGACCTTCTTGCTAGAAGGCAACTATGCCCGCGACGTGGTGATTGTTGCCCTTGGCGGCGGCGTGATTGGCGACGTGGTCGGGTTTGCGGCGGCGTGTTACCAGCGCGGGGTGGATTTTGTTCAGGTACCGACCACCTTGCTATCGCAAGTTGACTCGTCGGTAGGGGGCAAAACGGCTGTAAACCACCCGCTGGGCAAAAACATGGTTGGTGCCTTCTACCAGCCAAAAGCAGTGATTATTGATAACCACTGCCTGAATACGCTACCGGCCCGCGAGTTCGCGGCTGGGATGGCTGAAGTGATTAAGTACGGCATTATTGCCGATGCGGAGTTCTTCAGCTGGCTTGAAGACAATATCGAGAAGCTGCAGGCGTTGGATAACGATGCCCTGAGCTATGCGATTGCTCGCTGCTGTCAAATCAAAGCCGATGTCGTGGCGGCCGATGAAAAAGAATCGGGTGTTAGGGCATTGCTAAACCTTGGCCATACCTTTGGCCACGCTATCGAAGCGGAAATGGGTTATGGCAACTGGTTGCACGGTGAGGCAGTGGCTGCTGGCACGGTACAGGCTGCACTGACGGCTCAGTACCAGGGCCTAATGTCATCCGCCGATGTCGAGCGAATCATTCGCTTGCTGGAAAAGGCCAACTTACCGGTTAAGGGGCCTGAGGGGATGTCATTCGACAGTTACATGAAGCACATGATGCGCGACAAGAAAGTATTGTCTGGCCAATTGCGCTTGATTTTGCCGACAGGCATTGGTCAAGCAGAAGTGGTTGCCGGCGTGCCTGAAACTGTGTTGCAGCGCGTGATTGCTGAAAAGTAATGTAGGCCCCGATGAGCAGTGGCATGCATGTAATGTCTTTGGACCTGGATTCCCAGGTCCAACTCCTTTCCCGAATTCAATTCCTTACCCGTTTTAGCTCCAACCTGATCCCAATCACCGGTGGTGAGGGGGCGGGTAAAACGTGGCTTGCGCAGCGCTACCTTGAAAACTGGGCTGATGCCAGCCAACAGGTGCTGATGCTGTGCCACCCAAGCCAAAGCGATGCCCAGCACCGGGCAATCATACTCCAGCAACTCGCCCCGAATGCGGTTTTCAACGAGCATGATCCCCTGCTGCAAAGTATCGAGCGGATTTTGGGCCAATACCCAGTCCAACTATTACTGGTCGTGGATGATGCCCACCTATTAAGCCCAGCCATCATTGCCGAGCTATGGGCCTTGGTGCAAAAAGGCCAGGCTGAGCCAGACTGGCAGGTGAATGTGCTGCTGTTTAGCCATACCGGCCGGTTGGACAAGTACCTCGAGTCAACCTCCCATGGGCAGGGGCAGTTGCCGCTTGAAGTGGAAATTCCACCGCTGGCGGAACAAGAGGTGCAAACCTTTGTCGAAACAATGTTTGCGGCAGAACCGCTGGACGCCCAGGGACGGCGTTTATTGCGAGAAAGAGCGAGCAAGGTCGCCCCTAAACCGGGGGAGCTGGTCAAATTGGAGCAGGGAGAGCATCAGGATATGGCTAATCAAACTTCTCGAAAACCATCGCCATTGGTGGTGATGGCTGTACTGTTGGTGATCGCGGTGGCGGCGATTGTAGGCTGGCTCTACCCATCGGCGACCAATGAGGTTGCGGGCGGGGTCGGGCAAGCACAGCTTGATGAGGCCTTGGCCGAAGTCGACGTAACAGGCACCATGGATCTATCTTCCAACCTGGCGGAAGAGGAGCAGGCTAGCCCCGTCGAGCCGGAAGAGACGGCTTCTGCTGGTGCTGTTGATACCAGCGCAGATGACAGCCATAACTTGCCGCCGGAAGTGTCGATTGAGGGGCTGACGGTTGGGCGCAGCGAAACCAACCAGCGCGTGGTCGTGCCGTCGGACGTGGTGGACGCGATGATTTCCGAGCAAGATCTCGGTGGCTCGGGCGAAGAGGCCGTGGTTGATATGCGCGATACGCTGCAACCGGTGTTGCCCGAAGGCGGGGCCAGTGAACAGCCCCAAGCTGGGGGTGAAACAAATACTGTCGATGCTGAACCAAGCACGGATACAACCCCAAGCCAAACATCGTCTACCGCTGTTCAACCAGCTCCCCAAACATCAGTGCCGGCATCGGTACTTGGCGAGGCGCTGACATCGGTTGATGCCAACCATTACGCTTTGCAACTGGCGGCGATGAAGTCGTTGGATGCGGCCAGTAAGTTTATTGACGACTACGACATTGATTCGTTGGCGAGTGTCTATGAAACCCGCCGTAACGGGGTGCCGTGGTTCATTATCGTCACTGGCGACTACCCAAATGTGGTGGCGGCGCGCCGTGCCGAGACCCAATTACCGCAGCGTATTCAGGCACTCCAGCCGTGGGTGAAATCCTATCGCCAGATCCATACCGAAATCGAGCGGGTGAAATAACGCGATTGGCCGAGATATTTCCCGGTTAGCGGTATCAGTGACGGTATGAAATGGTGTACAATCCGCCACCTTTCGTAACAAAGTCGGTATTGGTGGTTAGCTGAATGAAAAAGCATCGTGCATTCCTTAAATGGGCCGGGGGCAAGTATTCCCTGGTCGAGGATATTGAACGCCGCCTTCCGCCTGCACGCAAACTGGTTGAGCCTTTTGTGGGTGCCGGTTCCGTGTTCCTAAATACCGACTTCGAACAGTACCTGTTGGCCGATATCAACCCGGACCTGATCAACCTGTACAATATCCTCAAGAACCAGCCTGAGCAGTACATCAAGGATGCGAAGGCATTGTTTACCCCCGAGTACAACCAAAAAGGGGCGTACTTGGAGATCCGCGAAGCCTTCAATAACACCCAAGATCCATACCTGCGTTCGTTGTATTTCCTGTACATGAACCGCCATGGCTTTAATGGCCTGTGCCGCTATAACAAGAAGGGCGGTTTCAATGTGCCGTTCGGCTCTTATAAAAAGCCGTATTTCCCCGAAGCCGAAATGTACTACTTCTCGGAAAAGGCCAAGCGCGCGACGTTTGTGTGCGAGGGGTACCAGCAGACATTTTCCCGTGCCCGTAAAGGGTGTGTGATTTATTGCGATCCGCCGTATGCGCCGCTTTCAACGACCGCCAACTTCACCTCTTATGCTGGCAATGGCTTTAGCTTGGATGATCAGGCGGCATTGGCCGATGTATCAGAGAAGGCGGCACGCGAACGCGATATCCCGGTGCTGATTTCCAACCACGACACCACGCTGACACGCCGTTTGTACCACGGTGCCGATCTGTCGGTTGTGAAGGTCAAGCGCACCATCAGCCGCAATGGCGGAGGCCGCAACAAGGTGGATGAGCTGCTGGCGCTGTTCAAGCCTGGCGCTGAGGTTGAATAACCGCCTTTAGCCGGCAACAAGGTGGCTTACCCCGATCAGCAAGGCCACAAACGCCGCAATAAGTACAATTCCGCCGATAATAAAGGGCCAGGCCGTGTGCTGGCTAAAATCGTGCCGCCGGTTCTTGTCCGATTGCACACCGAACAGGGCGGCTGCCACACTGGCCAATACCTGGATGATCCCCGTGCCTTGCCTGTCGTTTTTTGGTGCCTCTTGCTTCCCCATCAGCCTTCCCTGAGGTTATTGTGCCGTTTTTTAGTTTAGCTAAGACATCCGATATTGGATCGGGTAGAATTGCGCCGATTAACGATAACGTTTTCGTTTGTACCCTATAGAGGCTGAACATGAAGGACTTTTTGATCGCTCCATCTATCCTATCTGCAGACTTTGCTCGCTTGGGCGAAGATGTTGAAAAAGTACTGGCTGCAGGTGCTGATGTTGTGCATTTCGACGTGATGGACAATCACTATGTACCGAACCTGACTTTTGGCGCACCAGTGTGTAAGGCACTGCGCGACTACGGTATTACAGCCCCGATTGATGTTCACCTAATGGTTAAGCCTGTTGACCGTATCATCCCTGACTTTGCCAAAGCGGGCGCGACGATGATCACTGTTCACGCCGAGGCAACCGAGCACCTTGACCGTACTTTGCAGCTGATCAAAGAGCATGGTTGTCAGGCGGGCGTGGTTTTTAACCCGGCCACGCCGCTGCACTATCTTGATTACATCATGGACAAAGTGGACATGATTTTGCTGATGTCGGTAAACCCTGGTTTTGGTGGCCAGTCGTTTATTTCGAATACCATGGACAAGCTGCGCGAAGTGCGCAAGCGCATCGATGCTTCTGGCCGCCAGATCCGCCTGGAAATCGACGGTGGCGTAAAAGTGGATAATATCCGTGAAATCGCCGAGGCGGGTGCCGATATGTTTGTTGCTGGCTCGGCCATCTTCAGCCAGCCGGACTACAAAGCCGTGATTGATGAAATGCGTGCTGAACTGGCGAAGGTTGAGCGTTAATGAAAGCGTTCGAAGGCATTAAGTTTATTGCTTTTGACCTTGACGGCACACTGCTCGACAGTGTGCCCGACTTGGCTGAAGCGGCAGACAAAACCATGCAAGCCCTTGGTCGCCCGGGCGTGACGGTGGAGCAGGTGACGACTTGGATTGGTAACGGTGCCGATATTTTGATTGGCCGTGCCCTAAGCCGCAGCATTGATGTCGATCCTGGGCTTGATCCGCAACTGCACAAGCAAGCACGCCAACTGTTTGATCGCTTCTATGATGAAGGCGGCCACCAGAAGAGCGCCTTGTACGACGGGGTGAAAGACACCTTGGCGGCATTCCACTTGGCCAAGATCCCAATGGCAATCGTGACCAACAAGCCCGCGCAGTTTGTGCCGCACCTGCTTGAGCAGCACGGTATCGCTGACTATTTTGTCGATGTAATTGGCGGCGACACCTTCCCGCTGAAAAAGCCGGATCCATACGCGCTGCACTGGCTGATGGAAAAGCATCAACTGGCAGCCAGCGAAATGCTGATGGTGGGCGACTCGCGTAATGATATCTTGGCGGCAAAAGCGGCGACATGTTATGTTGTTGGCCTAACCTATGGCTATAACTACGGCCAGCCAATCAGCGCGAGTGAGCCAGATATTGTACTGGATCACTTTAGCCAACTGGCAGAAACAGTTAAACTAGATAGCTAGTACAGTTAGCCAAGGGCTAGCGACAAATTTAATTTCATTCAGCGGCTTTTGGCCGCTGTTTACTTGAGTGACATAGGAAATTCTCATCATGACCAAACCCATTGTATTGAGTGGCGTGCAGCCTTCTGGCGAATTAAGTATTGGTAACTATTTAGGTGCGCTGCGTCAGTGGGAACAGATGCAGGATGACTACGATTGCCAGTACTGTGTGGTAGACCTACACGCGATCACTGTTCGCCAGGACCCGAAAGCGCTTCACGAGGCCACACTGGATGCGCTGGCAATTTGCCTGGCTGTGGGTGTTGATCCGAAGAAGAGCTCGCTGTTTGTCCAGTCTCACGTGCCGGAGCACGCGCAGCTGGGTTGGTTGCTGAACTGCTACACCCAAATGGGTGAGCTAAGCCGTATGACCCAGTTCAAGGACAAGTCTCAGCGCCATGCTAACGATGTTAACGTTGGCCTGTTCGGCTACCCGGTGCTGATGGCGGCCGATATCCTGCTGTACGGTGCGCACCAAGTGCCGGTTGGTAGCGATCAGAAGCAACACTTGGAGCTGGCGCGCGATATTGCCACCCGCTTCAACAACATCTACGGTGGCGGCGAAGCCATCTTCCAGGTGCCAGAGCCATACATCCCGACAGTGAATGCACGGGTAATGAGCCTGCAGGACGCGACCAAGAAGATGTCGAAGTCGGATGACAACCGCAAGAACGTGATCACCTTGCTCGAAGAGCCTAAGTCGATCATCAAGAAGATCAACAAGGCGCAGACCGATACCGAAACCCCACCGCGTATCGCCCATGATATCGAGAACAAGGCGGGTATCTCTAACCTGATGGGCCTGTACTCGGCGGCAACCGGCAAGACCTTTGCTGAAATCGAAGCGCAATACCAGGGCGTTGAGATGTACGGCCCGTTCAAGAAGGACGTGGGCGAGGCTATTGTGACCATGCTTGAGCCAATCCAGGCGGAATACAAGCGTATCCGCGAAGACCGTGCCTACATGGATGCGATCATGAAAGCGGGTGCCGAGAAAGCCTCTGCGCGTGCTGCTGAAACACTGAAGAAAGCCTACGAAGCGGTAGGTTTTGTTGCTCGCCCATAAGCGCGAAGACAGCTTGTAACGAAAAGAAACCGGCCTTGGGCCGGTTTTTTTTCGCGATAGCTTGCCTTTCTCTCGCCCTGTAGCAAAATAGGCCGCTGTAATTTTCAGGGAGCTGCTGTACCCATGCTGTTGATGATCGATAACTACGACTCGTTTACCTACAACCTTTACCAGTACTTTTGCGAGTTGGGTGTCGAGGTGAAGGTCGTCCGTAATGACGAAATCGATATTGCGGGTATAGAAGCATTGGCGCCTTCCCACTTGGTGATCTCGCCTGGTCCTTGCACCCCCAATGAAGCCGGGATCTCCCTTGAGGCCATTCGCCACTTTGCCGGAAAGCTGCCAATCTTGGGGGTTTGCCTGGGCCACCAGTCCATCGCCCAGGTGTTTGGTGGTGATGTGGTGCGTGCCCGTCAAGTGATGCACGGCAAAACCTCCCCGGTGGTGCATACCGACAGCAGCGTATTTGCCAGCTTGAACAACCCGCTGACCGTGACCCGCTACCACTCGCTGGTGGTCAAGGCCGATACCCTGCCGGATTGCTTTGAAGTCACCGCCTGGACGGAAAAAGACGGCATGCGTGATGAAATCATGGGGATCCGCCATAAAACCTTGCCGATTGAAGGCGTGCAGTTCCACCCAGAGAGCATTTTGACCGAGCAGGGACACCAGCTCTTGGCTAACTTTCTTCGCCGCAGCCAATAGATAATTCCATTGCGCAGGATTTTATTCTGCAAATATGCCGCTATACCTGAATTTTGTTAGCGGCAATCCCCGCCTTGTTCGGTATCCTGCCACTTTTTTTCCTTTTTTCTTGTCTCATCGGCGCGATCGCAGTCACTTTTTTAACATTTCTGCATCTTTGTTGGCATTTTTGCGTTGGGGAAAGATTATGCAGCTTTTTCCTTGCCCGTAGTTTTATTTCCTAACAGGAAAAACACCTTTACGTATCTTGGGCTTAATAAAGTTTCCTCTTACGCGCATAAATATGTATTGAATTGAGAGTTAACCCAATTTTCAGCGGCAATAAAAAATATTCTGCTATTGGAATTGGTTAATAAAATGTAAATACTATGCTTAAGGCAATAAATGCAGAAGGAAACGATAATGGCAAAGGAATTCAACGTAGAACGCCAGCTTTTTGATGAGGTCATGGTGCCTTGCTACTCGCCGATGGAAGTGATCCCGGTGAAAGGGGCAGGTGCGCGAGTTTGGGATCAAGCTGGCCGGGAGTATGTCGATTTTGCTGGCGGTATCGCAGTGAGCTGCCTGGGCCACTGTCATCCGGTTATGGTCGATGCGCTCAAGGAGCAGGCAGACAAGCTATGGCACTTGAGTAACGTCATGACCAATGAGCCGGCACTGCGCCTTGCCAAATTGTTAACTGAGCAATGCTTCGCCGACAAGGTGTTCTTTGCAAACTCTGGTGCCGAGGCCAACGAAGCGGCGCTAAAACTTGCCCGCCGCTATGCCGCAGACAAGTTCGGTCCAGAAAAATCTGAAATCATTTCGTTCAAGCAAGGCTTCCATGGCCGTACCTTCTTCACGGTGACGGTCGGCGGCCAAGCTGCCTACTCTGACGGTTTCGGGCCAAAGCCGGGTGATGTTACCCACCTTGCCTATAACGATCTTGCTAGCCTTGCAGAGCACATGTCCGATCGCACCTGTGCGGTGATGATGGAGCCGCTGCAGGGCGAGGGCGGTATCATTGCCCCGACCGCCGAGTTTGTGCAGGGAGTGCGGGAGTTGTGCGACAAGCATAATGCCCTACTGATCTTCGATGAAGTACAAACAGGTAATGGCCGTACCGGCGATTTCTATGCTTACCAAGGTCTGGGGGTGACACCAGACATTCTTAGCACGGCGAAATCGCTGGGAGGCGGTTTTCCAATTGGCGCGATGCTAACCACCAGCGAGCTGGCGACCCACCTTAAAATTGGTACCCATGGTTCAACCTATGGCGGTAACCCATTGGCTTGTGCCGTGGCCGAGGCCGTGGTCAGCGAGGTGAGCAAGCCGCAGGTGCTGGCCGGGGTGAAAGAGCGTGAGCAATGGTTCCGCGACGCGCTGCAGGCCATCAATGCCAAGTACCCTATTTTTGACGAAGTACGCGGCAAGGGCTTGTTGCTTGGGGCTGCCCTCACCGAGGAGTGGCAGGGCCGGGCGCGTGACATTCTGGTCGCGGCCGGCGAAGAAGGCTTGATGGTACTGATCGCGGGTGCCAATGTTGTGCGCTTTACCCCGTCTTTGGTGATCAGCAAAGAAGACATCGACGAGGGCATGGCGCGCCTAGAGCGGGCGATTGCCAAAATTTATCAATAATCTTACCACTTGAGCAGCCGTTGGCAGGAGCTTGACGGCTGCTTCTGGCATTAGCCAGAACCATATCAATAGGGATGCGGCGTGGTTGGCTGCATCCTGCATCAGGAGGGAATTCGATGCTGGTTATACGTCCTATTACTGCCGCTGATCTTCCGGCGCTATTGCAATGTGCCGAAGAGTCCGGGCACGGTTTTACGTCCTTGCCTGTGAATGACGAGATCTTGCTTAACCGGATCAAGCATTCAGAGGAAAGCTTCGCCAAGGCTGTGACCAAGGCGGGGCCGGAAGGCTACCTGATGGTGGCCGAAGATACCGAAACCGGGGAAATTGCCGGGACGACAGCAATAGAGGCGGCAATCGGCCTTGATAACCCCTTCTACACCTATCACCTGAGCACAGTCGTGCACTCGTCCCGCCGGCTGAATGTCCACAATGCGGTGAAGGTGCTGACATTCGGCAACGACTACACCGGTGTCAGTGAGCTTTGCACCTTGTTTCTTCGCCCTGAGTGGCGGGAGGGGGCGAATGGCCGACTGTTGTCCAAATGCCGCTTCTTGATGATGGCCGAGCACCCGCAGCGGTTTGACAATACCGTGATAGCCGAAATGCGCGGGGTGTCGGATGAAAACGGTAACTCACCGTTCTGGGAATGGCTGAAACAGCACTTCTTCTCGATTGACTTCACCCTTGCTGATTACCTGACCGGGATTGGCAAGAAAGGCTTTATTGCCGATCTGATGCCCAAGCTACCGATCTACGTCAACCTGCTGAGCCCAGAGGCCCAAGCGGTGATCGGCGAGGTACACGAGAAAACCCGCCCAGCGTTGCGCCTGCTGGAGAAGGAAGGCTTCACCTGCCGGGGCTATGTCGATATTTTTGACGCCGGCCCGACGGTTGAGTGCGATGTCCGAAACATTGAGTCGGTACGACACTCGCAGCTGTGCCGGGTTGAAATCGGCTTACCGGGCAAGGGGAGCGAGTGCATCATTAGCAATACTTCGTTTGAGCACTTCCGTGCGGTGGCTGGCACCGTGGGTATCGAAGGCGAAGCCGCGGTCATTTCGGCTGAAATGGCAAAAGCACTGCAAGTACAAGATGGTGATCAGGTACGCCTGATCACCCAGTAAGGAGAACGACAATGACACAATGGATTGCCGGACAATGGTTGCCAGGCGAGGGGGAGGCCATGCAGTCGCTTAACCCGTTTAACGGTGACGTGATTTGGCAGGGTAACGCTGCCACGGCTGGGCAAGTACAGCAAGCCGTTGCCAGTGCCCGTCATGCACTGGGCCTGTGGCGCAATACCGACCTTGCCGAGCGACAAGCTATCGTTGAGCGCTTTGCCGACTTGGTGAAAGCCAATAGCGAAGATATCGCAATGGTGATTGCCGAGGAAACGGGTAAGCCATTGTGGGAAACGCGCACCGAGGCCGGTGCTATGGTGGGGAAAATTGCTATTTCATTGCGTGCCTACCACGAGCGTACTGGTGGCAAGCAGAAGGAAGTGGCGGGAAGTCAGGCCGTGTTGCGCCACCGCCCACTGGGGGTGATGGCGGTGTTTGGTCCTTATAACTTCCCGGGACACCTGCCGAACGGTCATATTGTGCCGGCATTGTTGGCGGGAAATACCGTGGTGTTCAAGCCTTCGGACCTAACCCCTAAGGTTGCCGAAGTGACGATGAAACTGTGGCAGCAAGCCGGCTTGCCTGATGGGGTGATTAACCTTGTACAGGGGGCGCGGGCGGCGGGCGAGGCGCTGGCAGGCGACAAGGGCATTGATGGCTTGTTGTTTACCGGCAGTGCCAACACCGGGCATATCCTGCACCGCCAGTTTGCTGGCCAGCCGGGCAAGATGCTGGCGCTGGAGATGGGGGGTAACAACCCGATGGTGATCTCCGAGCAATATGGCGAGCTGGATGCCACTGTCTACACTATTATTCAATCGGCATTTATCAGTGCCGGCCAACGCTGTACCTGTGCGCGCCGTTTGTATGTGCCAAAAGGTGAGGTGGGCGATCGCTTGCTGGCAAGGTTGGTCGACATGACCAAGCAGATCCGGGTTGGTGGCCAGTTTGATGAGCCGGCACCGTTTATGGGGCCGCAGATCTCCGATGTGGCGGCGGAAAATATCTTGGCGGCGCAGGCGCAGCTGGTTGCACTGGGCGGCGAATCCTTGCTGGCGGCGACTCGCGGTCAGGGGGCGATAGTGACACCGGGGATCATCGAGGTTAGCGCGGTTGCCGAGCTGCCGGATGAGGAGTATTTCGGGCCGCTGCTGCAGGTGGTTCGTTACGATGATCTTGCCCAAGCGGTCGAGTTGGCGAATGACACCCGCTATGGCTTGTCCGCAGGCTTGGTATCGACCGATGACGGCGAGTGGCAGTACTTCATCGACAATATCCGAGCGGGGATCGTTAACCGCAACCGCCAGCTCACGGGCGCCAGTGGTGATGCGCCGTTTGGCGGACCGGGTGCTTCCGGCAACCTTCGCCCGAGCGCGTATTATGCGGCTGACTACTGTGCTTACCCGATGGCATCGATGGAGGGTGAGCAAACCGAGTTGCCGGCACAGCTATCTCCGGGCCTGAGCCTATAGTATACGAACACAGAGCGTATTTTCGATTAGTGAAGAGGATATGAGAGTCATGGAAAGGGTAGTGCAATTATTTGACCAGCTATGGCAAGACTATACCCAGCGGCTATGCCCGTCGGCGGCTCAGGTGCAGGATCTATTAACCGAAGATGAGCCACTGTTAAACGACCATATTGCGTTGCGCACGTTTAACTTGCCCAAGGTTGGCCTGGATAGGTTGGCGGCGCCATTTATCGCAATGGGCTACAAGCCCTGCGGCAAATACCACTTTGAAGCCAAGAAGCTGTATGCCGAGCACTTTGAGCATCCGAACCCTGATCTGCCCAAGGTGTTCATTAGCGAATTGCTTGTCGGCCAGTTCAGTTCGCTGCTGCAGCAAACCGTTCGCGAGTTGGTGGATCAGGTTCCTGAGGAAGTTATGCATAACCCGGCCTTCCTTTCCGGTGGGCGGTACTGGGATCTCGACTACGCGACCTACGAGTTGCTTGCGGCAGAAAGTGAATACGCGGGCTGGCTGGCTGCCCATGGCTTTGGTGCTAACCACTTTACTGTGAGCATCAACCAATTGGAGCAGTTTACCGAAGTTGCCGAGGTCAACCACCTACTGCGCCACAATGGCTTTAGCATTAACGAGTCAGGCGGTGAAGTGAAGGGCAATCCTGAAGTGATGCTGGAGCAATCGTCGACCATTGCCGACAAGGTCGAGGTCGGGTTTACCGATGGCGTGTACGCTATCCCCGGTGGCTTTTATGAGTTTGCCAAGCGCTACCCAACCGCCGACGGTGAGTTGTACCGCGGTTTTGTTGAAGCCTCGGCAGACAAGATTTTCGAAAGCACCCATTCTGGGCAAGACTAGCGGTTAGCCGCTCCGTTGGCCAGTGGCTAGCGCTGGCGGGCAACAGCAGCAAAGTACATACAGCCCACAGTTGCACTCGCGCTGTGGGCTCTTTATTGGATAGTGATTTGCTAGTTGCTAGTTGCTAGTTGCTAGTTGCTAGTTGCTAGTTGCTAGTGGTACAGGCTGTCGAGTGGCGGAAAGCCAAGCTCATTTTTGGGTAGCTGCCCTTTGCTGCTTCTGGCTGCGGCTTGCTGCTCATGGTAATGGCGGCTGCCACTGAAGCCGGTCATTTCTACTGTTGGCGGCAATGGGGCAATGGTACTTGCGGGATAGCCAGTATTGCCGGCAGCGTAGTGGTTAGGTGAAAAGCGCTCGATATCCATATCTCTAGCATCCATGTTGGTGATACCAATGCCATCGCCCATGGCTGATGCCAATTGGTAGTACGTGTTTCCATTAACGTAGATATGCACAATGTAGCATCTAGGGGCGGGGATACAAGGGAGAAAAGGTGAGGGCGCTGGCAGAAATGCCCTTTGGGTATAAAAAAGCCGCCTTGGCGGCGGCTTTTAGCATTATGGTGTCAACGGCAGGATTAACGCGTGCCGTAAACCACGATAGTTTTACCGTGGGCAGAAATGAGGTTCTGCTCTTCTAGCATCTTCAAGATACGACCAACGGTTTCGCGAGAACAGCCAACGATTTGACCGATTTCTTGGCGAGTGATCTTGATTTGCATACCGTCTGGGTGCGTCATTGCATCCGGCTGCTTAGCAAGGTTTAGAAGCGTCTGGGCTATACGGCCAGTCACGTCTAGGAACGCAAGGTCACCAACTTTTTGGCTAGTTACCTGAAGGCGGCTTGCCATCTGAGCTGACAGGCGCATTAGGATATCAGGGTTAACCTGGATAAGCTGGCGGAATTTCTTGAATGAAATCTCTGCCACTTCACAAGGGGTTTTTGCTCGAACCCAAGCTGTACGCTCTTGGCCTTCTTCGAACAAGCCTAGCTCACCAATGAAGTCACCTTGGTTTAGGTAAGACAGGATCATCTCCTTGCCTTCTTCATCCTTGATTAGGACAGCAACAGAACCTTTAACGATGTAGTAGAGAGTTTCTGCTTTTTCACCCGCATGAATCAAAGTACTCTTTGATGGGTATTTGTGAATGTGGCAATGCGAAAGAAACCACTCTAGAGTTGGATCTGTTTGAGGTTTACCTGGAACCATATTACTAACTTCCTCTGCGTTTGTTGCCCAATAACGACGTCCATATAATCTGGGATGGGCCACATAATATCTGTTCGTCGTTTAGGATATTCAGTCAACAGCTGGGCTGCAAGCTCACGTGAATAATTAGTTCAAAGTTTATCTTTTTTCAGCGTGCATTTCTTGATATTGATCTATCGAGAATGGTCATTTCGTAGTCATAAGTGTGCACATGATCACACAGTTGTCAGATAATGGCAAAACACCCTAATAGTAGTAAGGAGAATACAATGCAATCGCGAGTGAAATGGGTCGAAAATATGACTTTCCTTGGCCAGTCAAATTCTGGCCACAGTGTCGTAATGGACGGCAATGGGGGTGAAAAAGCACCAAGTCCGATGGAGTTGGTTTTGATGGCTGCCGGCGGTTGCAGTTCGGTCGATGTGGTCGATGGTTTGAAGTCAGCGGGACAAAATATTACCGGCTGTGAAGCGCAGATTACTTCGGAGCGCCGCGAGCAGGCCCCGCGCATTTTCACCACGGCCAATCTGCACTTTGTGGTCACGGGCCATGATCTGGATGAAGCCTTGGTGGCAAAAACAGTCGCAGACTCGCTGGAGAAATACTGCTCGGTTTGCCTGATGCTGGGTGAAGGCGTCGAAATGACCCACTCTTACGAGGTGGTTGCTGAGTAAGAGCGGCACGAAGGCCTGGCCATAGGGCCATTGGCCTCATGAAACTAAAGGCAACGCTATGACGTTGCCTTTATCATTAAAGTTCCTACCCAATTTTTCCGGTATCAATCAGCTGCTGGATCAGCGGCCGCATGATCAGCTCCATTGCAAAACTCATCTTGCCACCTGGCACCACCAAGGTGTTGTGGCGTGACATGTGCGAGCCCTGGATCATTGACAGCAGGTAGGGGAAGTCGACATTTTTGATCCCGCGAAAGCGGATTACCACAAAGCTCTCGTCGAGGCTGGGAATGGCCTTGGCGCTGAACGGGTTGGAGGTATCAACCGTGGGTACCCGCTGGAAGTTGATATGGGTACGGGAGAACTGCGGCGTGATGTAGTTCAGGTAGTCGTCCATCGAGCGGACGATAGACTCCATCACGGCTTCTCGCGAATGGCCGCGGTCTCGGGTATCCCGGACAATCTTCTGAATCCACTCCAAGTTGACGATTGGCACCATGCCGATCAATAAATCAACGTGTTGGGCAACATTGGTCTCGCCGTCTACCGCCCCGCCGTGCAACCCCTCGTAAAACAATACATCGGTATTTTCCGGCAACTCCTGCCACGGGGTAAATGAGCCCGGCATTTGGTTGTAGGGCACGGCTTCATCGAAGGTATGCAGGTAGCGGCGGAACTTGCCGCTGCCGTCCTCGCCATACTGGCGGAAGAAATTCTCTAGCAGGGGAAAGTCATTGGCTTGTGGGCCGAAATAGCTGATGTGGCGCCCTTGCTCCTTGGCTTTGCGGATCTCAACGTCCATCTCGGGACGGGTGAAGCGGTGGAAGCTATCACCTTCGAGCCAGGCAGCATTGATGCCCATCATATTGAACATTTTGCGAAACGCTTCAGAGGTGGTGGACGTTCCAGCACCCGAAGACCCTGTTACTGCAATAATTGGATGTTTTGCAGACATGACAAACCCTGTCGTTAACATTAACGGAAAGAGTTATTAACAGGGTGGTGAGGTAAGGTCAAGCTGGAATGTCAAAAATGCTACCGGGCGCGGGGTGCAATGGGTGCCCGAAGGCACCTATCGCATCTGGTTTTTCAGCTTGATATCAATGGATTCGTGCAATTCAGAGAACACGATAACGGCCTCGCCGCTTTCGAGTAGTTGGCGTACCCGTTGTACCTTTTGCTCCATGCTGAGCTCTTGCTCGCCGTAGTCGGTACCTTCGCGCAGCACGTAGTGCTCGATTAAGTTGGTCAGGGTCTCTGGGGCGATGTCTCGCCAAGGGATAATCATTCGGCTATCTCGCTGTAGGCCAAGGAGTATAGGCTGATTATATTGTTTATTTTAACAGATACCACTATCAACAAATTTGCCGAACCACTCGGGTACCGTACGGTCGAGCCAGAAATCCGGCTTGCGCCACGAACCGGACACAAAGCCGACATGGCCGCCCTTGTGGCAAAGATCGTAGTCGATATGCTCTGGCAGCGGTTCGGAGGGAATGACCGCATCGGTCATAAAGGGATCATCCTTGGCATGGATCACCCGCAACGGGATCGAGACCTTGGCCAGTTTTCCCAGCCCGCTGCAACGGCGGTAGTAATCGTCGGCATTGTCGAAACCGTGGAGCGGGGCGGTCACCTGCTCGTCGAACTGCCATAGGGTGCGGATCTTCTCGGCTTGATCGTGCTTGAGCGGCATGGCTTCCGGCAAGGCCTGGATCTTCTTGCCAAGGTTGCGCTTCATCGAACCGAGCAGGTATTGCTGGTATACCTTGGAAAAGCCTTGCTGGATCCGGCTGGAGCAAGAGGCAAGATCCAAGGGCGGCGAGATCACTTGGGCAGCGGTGAGGTGCGAGTCGTGCTGGTGCTCGGCCAGATAGTTCACCAACATGTTACCGCCAAGCGAGACGCCCACGGCGAATAAGGGTTGGGTCGGCAACCGTTGGCGTAGCCACTCAATAAAGTAGCGCGCATCCTGGGTTTCCCCCGAATGGTAGCTGCGCGGTTGGCGGTTTATCTCGCCACTGCAACCGCGAAAGTGCATCATTACCCCTAGCCACCCTTGCTGGTGGGCGGCATGCAGCAAGCCGTGGGCATAAGGGCTATGAAAGCTGCCTTCCAGGCCGTGGAACAGGATCATGACCGGTTGTGCATCGGTGCAAGTCTCGGGACTGGCAGTCCAGGCGAGATCGAGAAAATCCCCATCGGGTGTTTCGATGCGCTGGGTGAGCGGCTCGAATAGCGGGTTGCGGCGCAGAAATCGTGGCAACAATGTCTGGACATGGGCGTTTGCCAGTCCACTTGCAGGCTCGAACGGGGTCATGGGGGCTCCTTGTCAGCCGGATTGGGCTTTTAGGCCTTCTCGGTGTTATTACGCAATAGCGCGCGGAATGGATCCTAGCATAGCTTGTTGGCGCTTGTTGGTTCTGGCTTGCTGCCGGCTTCATTACCCGGGCAGGCCTTGCAGCTGGGCTATCAACGACTGCGGGACGTTGAGCAATTGGCAATACGCATCCACATTCCCTGTTGGGCTAACAGTGTCAACCTTGTGGGGAATAGGCTGTTGGTTGAGCTTGGCGATCAAATCTTGTTGTTGGCTGCGTTCAAGCAAAAGCTCGAACCCTAGCAGCTGCTCGTACTCCGGTTTGGATACGGAGGGCTTGAGTTGCTTGCGCAGATGGCGATAGCTGGCCAGTAGCTTATCTGAGCGGGTCAGCGCTGTTTGGAGTTGGTTGAGGCGGCTTGGGGGAAGTGGCATATTTTGGCTATCGAGCCAAAGCAATAGCAGGGCAAGGTTAACGTTGCCCAGGTAATTGTCTTGCAGGGAGAGGCAAGCGGCTTGCACGCCCGTTTTGCTATAGTGCTCAAGGCTAAATTGCCAGAATGCGTCTGCGCTAAACCCTTGTTGCATGCTTGCTCTCCCTCGTTGCTATATTGCCGTTTAACTAAGCTTTGTTGTGCTCCGCCTCCATGGCCTCAAGCTGCTCTTGCAAGTCCATCCACTCCATTTCGACATCTTCCAGTTCGGATTTTGCCTTGGCCTGGCGTTGCAGCTGCTCGTTGAGGCGGGCTTTGCTTTCCACTTCGTAGATGGTGGCATCGGCCAGTTGCGATTCGGCGTCGGCCAGCGCTGCCCCCAGTTTTTCCATTTGCTTGTCGAGTTTGTCGATTTGCTTGCGCAGCGGTGCCGTTAGTTTACGGAACTCGGCCTCAAGGCGTTTTTGCTCCTTGCGCGAGGCGGCACTGTTTTCCTTGTTGGTTTCAGGCTTGGCGGCCTGCTGTTCGCGACGCTCGTTGCGCTGCTGTTCGGTTAGCCACTTATGGTAGTCGTTCAGGTCGCCATTGAACGGCACGACCTGGCGGTCATGGACCAAGTACAGGTCATCGGTGGTCGCGCGCAGCAGGTAACGGTCGTGGCTGACGATAACCATCGCCCCCTCGTAAGATTGCAAGGCAAGCGTCAGCGCCTGGCGCATGTCCAAATCTAGATGGTTGGTCGGCTCATCGAGTAGCAGCAGGTTCGGGCGTTGCCATACGATCAGCGCCAATACCAGGCGGGCCTTTTCACCACCGGAGAACGGGCCGACTTTTTCAAGTGCCTTGTCACCGATGAAGCCAAAGCTACCAAGGTAATCACGCAGCTGTTGCTCGGTTGCCTGCGGGGCAATACGCGCCATGTGCTGGACCGGCGTGTCGTCGAGGTACAGGGTTTCCAGCTGGTGCTGGGCAAAGTAACCAATTTTCACCCCTTGCGAATAGGCAAGATCACCGGCCTTGGCGGGAAGATCGCCCGAGAGCAGTTTGATCAGGGTGGACTTGCCCGCGCCGTTGCGGCCAAGCAATCCGATCCGGCTGCCTGGCACAAGGTTAAGGCGGATCTTTTCCAAGATCAGGTTGTCGTCATAGCCCGCCGCCACTTGATCCATCATCAGGATCGGGTTGGGTAGGGCATTAGGCTCGCGAAATTCAAAGCTAAATGGGTTGTCGAACTGGGCCGGCAGCACCTTTTCCATGCGCTCAAGCGCCTTGATACGGCTTTGAGCCTGGCGCGCCTTGCTCGCCTTGTAGCGGAAGCGGTCGATATAAGACTGCATATGTGTCATTTGCTTTTGCTGCTTCTGGTACATGGCTTGCTGCAGTACCAGTTTCTCGGCACGCTGGGTTTCAAACGACGAATAGTTACCGGTGTAACTGTTCATAGTCTGGTTTTCGATGTGGATGATACGGTTCACGACCGGATCAAGGAAATCACGGTCGTGCGAGATCAGCACCAAGGTCCCGCGATAGTTTTGCAACCATTTCTCCAGCCACATCACGGCATCAAGATCGAGGTGGTTGGTCGGTTCGTCGAGCAGGAGTAGATCGGAGCGGCATAACAGGGCTTGCGCCAGGTTAAGGCGCATACGCCACCCACCGGAAAACTGGCTGAGGTGCCACTGCATCTGTTCTTGGGAAAAGCCCAGGCCATCCAGCAACTCGGCCGCTCGCGCTTGGATGCTATAGCCGCCAATGGCTTCGAGTTTTCCGTGCAGCTCGGCCACGCGGTTGCCGTTGTCAGCTTGCTCGGCGGCCTGAAGGTCGGCTTCCAGCTGGCGATACTCGCGGTCGCCGTCGATCACGTATTCAAGTGCTGCGCGCTCAAGGGCCGGGGTTTCCTGAGCAACCCATGCCAACTCCCAATTGGCCGGGTACTGGCAGCTGCCGGCATCCACGCTTAATTCATGTTTCAGCAGGGCAAACAGCGTCGACTTGCCACAGCCGTTTTTGCCAACCAAACCGACCTTGTCGCCCGGATGGATGGTTGCTGTTGCTTGGTCGAGTAGGATTTTACCGCCCCGAAGAAGTTGGATTTCAGAAAATGTGATCATCGACTGTGCCGGGTTGCCCCGCTCCGCAAATACTTAACGCCAGAATCTGTGCGGCAGTCTACCCCAAAAGCGGCCCCGACTGCTAATTCCGGTATTTTGCCGTGAAGTCAAAACGAATAAACGATCCTATTTACAGCAAGTTATGTATTATGTGCATATACAGGAATAAAAGTTATCAACCCAAGGCCATTGCCCTGGGCTGAAAAGGAATGCCATGACAACACAAGGACAGCCCCGCATTCTGGTGATCTATGCCCACCCAGATCCCCAGGAGTCGGTTGCCAACCGCGAAATGCTTGAAGCGATTACCAACCTGCCCAATGTAACGGTGCATGATATTTATGCCGAGTACCCCGATTTCTTTATCGATGTGGCTGCCGAGCGCGAGCGCGTATTGGCGCATGACATCCTCGTTTTTCAGCACCCGCTATATATGTATTCTTGCCCGGCGCTCTTAAAGGAGTGGATGGATATGGTGCTGAGCAAGGGCTTTGCCCATGGCGAAGGCAACCAAACCCAAGGCAAGTATTGGTGCTCGGTGATCACCACGGGCGGGGCGGCAGAAGCCTACACCCCCGACGGCTACAACCGATGCTCGATTGACGACATCCTCAAGCCGTTCGAGTTGTCTGCGGCCTTGTGCCGGATGGAGTGGCTCAAGCCGATTGTTTTGCACTGGGCGCGGCGGGTACCTGCCGGGGAGCGGCAGGCACACGCGAAGGCATACAGCCAATGGCTAACTTCCCCTTTGGGTAACAATTTTGGCGGGGTGGAATATGGCAAGTGATATCTTATCGGTGAGTGTGGTGTTCCTTGCCTCCGCCGTGGTGGCCGTGCCCATCGCCCAGCGTTTGGGGCTGGGGTCGGTACTGGGGTACCTGCTAGCCGGGATCGCCATTGGCCCGTGGGGGCTTCGCTTGATATCCGATGTCGATGCGATATTGCACTTCTCGGAATTTGGGGTGGTGCTGCTGCTGTTTTTGATAGGGCTTGAGCTGAACCCGAAGAAACTGTGGCAGATGCGAAAACCTATTCTTGGTTTGGGCGGTAGCCAAGTGGTGATCACCAGCATTGTGATTGCCGGCGTGGTGATGGCATTCAGCGGCTGGCTGCCTGCAATTACTTGGCGCGATGCCTTGGTGGTCGGGATGGGGTTGGCGCTGTCGTCAACAGCCATCGCACTACGGGTTATTGAAGAGCAGAACCTCGGCGGCAGCGAAACCGGGCAGTCGGGTTTTGCGGTGCTGTTGTTCCAAGATATTGCGGTGATCCCTATGTTGGCTATCCTGCCGGTATTGGCAGGGGGCGGCGGGGGCAGCTGGCTCGACTTTGCTTGGATGATCGGCGGCATTATTGCGCTGCTGGTCGGCGGCCACTTTCTATTGCGCCCTTTATTCCGTTGGGTGGTACTGAGTGAAGTGCGCGAGCTGTTCAACGTCGCGGCCCTGCTGTTGGTGATTGGTATTGCCGTTGGCATGCAGTCATTGGGGCTGTCCATGGCACTCGGCACCTTCTTGGCCGGGGTGCTATTGGCCGAGAGTGAATACCGCCACGAGCTTGAGATAGCCATCGAGCCATTTAAGGGATTGCTGCTGGGCTTGTTCTTTATCTCGGTCGGGATGGCGGTCAACCTCGGCTTGTTGTTGCAGTACCCGCTGCAGATCTTGTTGGCGGTATTGGGGTTGATTTCGCTTAAAGGCTTATTGCTGTATGGCTTGGCGCGGGCGTTTGGTATCCGGGCAAAATCCCGCAGCCAGATGGCGGCCATATTGAGCCAGGGCGGGGAGTTTGCATTCGTCCTGTTTACCGCGGCGCTGGGCGAGGGGCTATTGGGCAGGGAGCTGTCTTCTTTCTTGCTGGTGGTGGTGAGCTTGTCGATGATGACCACGCCGCTGATCCTGTTGCTACAAGACAAATGGTTTATGCATACCTTTAAGGCAGAGGCGGAAGACGATCTGGAAAGCGATGTCATTGACCGCGAGCCAAGGGTGATCATCACCGGGTTCGGCCGTTTTGGCCAGGTGGTTGGGCGCTTGATGTTTGCCAACAAGATCCGGGTGACGATATTGGAGCGGGATCCGAGCCAAATCCAGTTCTTGCGCAAGTTTGGCTACAAGGTGTACTACGGCGACGCGACCCAGTTGGATTTGCTGCGGGCCGCCGGGGCGGACAAGGCTGAGGCCATTATCATTTGCACCGATGAGCCCGATGAGGTGATGGAGGTGGTGGCGCTTTGCCAGCAGTATTTCCCGAACCTGAAAATTTTGGCGCGGGCACGAAGCCGGGTTGAGGCCCATCAATTGCTCAGCCATGGGGTGGAGCATTTCTCGCGGGAAACTTTTGCCGGCGCCCTTGATCTTGGCCGCCAAGCCCTCATATCTCTGGGTATGCATCCGTATAAGGCGAAGCGGGCCGAAGCGCACTTTCGCAAGCTCGATACCACCGCCTTGCGCGACTTGCTGCCACAGCATTCGGAGGATGTCCATTTGGCATCCCGGGCTAAGGAAGCACGTAAGGAGCTGGAGGAGATCTTTGACCGCGAAATGCGCGGGGAAAGAGAACGGCATAATGGCTGGGACTAACCCCGGTTGGTAGAACATGGAATGGCAAGGAGCGGAACATGGTAAAGAAACGGTTTATCGCTGGTGCAGTTTGTCCTTCATGCAACAAGCAGGACACGTTGCGCTGGTGGCAGGAAAACGACGTTGAGCGGGTGGAGTGTGTGGCCTGTGAGCATACCGATGTGCGGGCGCCGCAATCGGTCGAGCAATCGGAGCAACTGTCCACTCAGACGAAACAACAGGTTATTGGGATCTTCAAGCCAGACGAGTAAGATCTCGACAGAATATTGGCATCTGAGTGCCTTTATCCGGTATCATGCGGGCGAAATCCTTTGATACCCAGTTCAATATTGGAGTAAACATGAAAGTCGCTAAAGACATCGTAGTAAGCCTGGCTTACCAAGTTAAAACAGAAGATGGTGTAGTTGTTGATCAGTCTACAACGGAAGCACCTCTTGATTACCTACACGGTCACAACAACCTGATCGTAGGTCTTGAGAAAGCATTGGAAGGCCGTGAAGCTGGCGACAAGTTTGAAGTGACTGTTGCTCCAGAAGAAGCATACGGTGAGCACATCGATGCGATGGTTCAGCGCGTACCTGCTAACGTATTCCAGGGCGTTGACGAAATCACTGTTGGCATGCGCTTCCTGGCTGACACTGATCAGGGTCCAATCCCGGTAGAAGTCACTGAAGTTGATGGCGACCACGTTGTTGTTGACGGTAACCACATGCTGGCTGGCCAGACGCTAACATTCAACGCTGAAGTTGTTGCACTGCGTGAAGCAACTGCAGAAGAAATCGAGCACGGCCACATCCACCAGGGTGGCGGTTGTTGTGGTGGTGGTAGCTGCGGCGACCACGAGCACGGCGAGAAAGAAGAAGGCTGCTGCGGCGGCGAAGAAAAAGGCGGCTGCGGCTGCTAATGACCAATCGCAATGGCGGTTAAGTCAATAGAAAACGGGAAGCGCTGGCTTCCCGTTTTTGTTTCTATCAATGTTTTTGTGTCTATCAATAGTGCGGCGGCGGTGTTTCTTCCGACTCGCTGGCGAGGTTGGATGGCTCCATCCCCTTGACTTTGCCAATCATAAACTTCATTTGTGTCTGCATTTTATCCAACACAAACTGCTGGGCAGTCAGTGCCTGGTTCAAGTCTTCGATGGTTTGCTCTTGGAAGGCTTGCTTCATTTCTAGCTCGTCGATGCGAGCCTGTAGCTGTTCGATTTCTGTCATTGCTTTATTCCGTCGTCCATAGCTGGACGATACCTGCCGAAGTTCCTGAGGTCACGAGCCCCTCTGGGGTAATGGCCACATCATACACCACCGCGGCGGGTGGTCGAGTATCTTGTTGCGGTGCCGCTTCCCAGCGGCCGATGTTATCACCGGTTGCCGTATCCCATAACTCCACCCTGCGGGAAGGGGTGCCGGTCACGAGCATATTGCCATCATCGGAAAAACGGGCGCTGGACAGGTTCTGTTGGCGCAGCCTTACCGCTAGCGACGCCTGTTGCTCGCCGGTGGTGAGATCCCAGATAGTAATATCATTACCGCCGTCGGCGGTCATGGCCAGTTTCCCATCGCGCTGTAGGCTAACCCGGCTGATACGGCTGTCATGCTCAAAGCTATACAGCACTTGCCCGCTTTGGGTATCCCAGAGGTAGGCGAAGTAATCATTGCCGCCCGACAGGGCATAGCGTCCATTGGGCGAAATGGCCACGGAATTGACTTTTTCTCGGTGGGCAAGGAACTCTAGTCGCCTTCCGGTGCCCAAGTCGATGTACAGGGCCTTGCCGTTGGAAAGGGCCAGCAGGGCGTGTTGGCCATTATTGGCCAGGGCAACGTCGCGGATGATCCCGTCGGAGATAGACCAGAGCCCTTCGGATTGCCCCCAGGCTAGATCCCAAACCGCAAAGTTTTGGGCGGTGGCGGTGATCGCGTAGCGGCCGTTGTCTGAGATCTTGCTGCTAAGTACCGTATTGTGATGTGGATCTTGAGAACCGAAGTCAGCTAACTTTTTGTTTTGCTGTATATCCCATAGCACGATACCTTGTATGGTCGAGTGATAGATCGCAAAGCGCCCATCACGGCTAAGGCTCAAGCTGGTGGCGCCCTCAGGGGCTAAAACCGTGCGCTTAAGCTCCGAGCCAGAAAAGAGACAGCCGCTCAGGAGGAGAAGTGCCACAATGAAACAAGGCACGTATCTTTTGGTTAGCATTAAGGTGTTGTTCCGCTTGGGTCTGTTAAGAAATGTGTCAGTAGGACTTTATTCATTAGCCTGCTACGGTTAATTAATGAAGTCACTACTAGTATATTGAATTAAAGTGCTTTTCATAATGTGAAAAGCCGATTAAAAATTGAGGCATTCCTCAGTATATGATGGAGAAATACATGAAACCTGTTCTTAAGATGTCTGTTTTGGCTGCAACTATCCTACTTGCTGTTGGTTGCCAAGATGAAAAAGCTGCAGAAACTAAGCCAGCAGAGCCTGCAAAAGTTGAGCAGGTAGCCGCAGAAACAGAAGCAGCACCAGTAGAATTTGCCTCTGAAGATGAAAAAGCAGCATACGCAATCGGTGCGTCTCTAGCACAATACCTAGCTGCCAACCTTGACCAGCAGAAAGAGCTGGGCCTAGAGCTTAGCCGCGAGCACGTATTGGCGGGTGTGAGTGATGTATTTGCCGACAAGAGCCGCTTGACGCCGGAAGAAACCCAGCAGGCGTTGCAGGATCTAGATACGCGCGTATCTGAAATCGTTCAGCAGCAAGCACAGGCTGAAGCTGAGAAGAACATCAAGGCGGGTGAAGAGTACCGTGCCGAGTTCGAAAAGCAGGAAGGCGTAGTGAAGACTGAATCTGGTCTACTTTACCAAGTAGATACGCAGGGTGAAGGCGATAAGCCGGCTGCGACAGATACAGTAAAAGTCCACTACAAGGGCATGCTAACCGACGGTACTGAGTTCGATAGCTCATACAAGCGTAACCAGCCAGCGACATTCCCGCTAAACCAGGTGATCCCGGGTTGGACTGAAGGTGTTCAGCTAATGCCTGTGGGTTCGAAGTTCACTTTCGTTATCCCACCTGAGCTAGCATACGGCTCTCAGGCGAACCCAAGCATTCCAGCAAACTCAACGCTTGTATTCGAAGTTGAGCTGCTAGATATCGTTAAGGCGGACGAGCCAGCAGAGCAAAGCGAAGAAGCGGTACAATAAGCCCGTGTGATCGCTTATTAGCATGGCTGTTGGCATGATTTTCAAAAATAATTGAATTGAAATACCGCTAGCCAATGGTATGAAAAACCCAGCTTTTGCTGGGTTTTTTGTTTTCTTGGTGCGATATGCAACGAGAAATGTTCAGGCTCTTGTCATTAATCTGATAAACTTGCTAGCAAGATTTGAAATTTTACAACCCGCGTCGTATTAGCCCAGCTAAGTCACGCGCTATGGCCCATTCTATTTATTTTCAATATTCCCAAGCGGCAACTGAAGCTAAATATAATGGGAATGAGCAAGGAAGAAAGATAGTGGTATCTACAGAAAACTTTGGCCCTGACGTCATGGTAGAGAACGACCTGATCGAGCCACGTGCATTTACCGAGCACGATTACATTATCCTACGTTCTTACGAAGCGGTGGTGGATGGACTGGCAGCACTGATCGGCCCATTCTGTGAAATCGTGCTGCACTCGCTGGCTGACTTGAACACCTCGGCCATCAAGATCGCCAACGGTGAAAACACGGGCCGTAAGGTTGGCTCGCCAATCACGGATCTCGCGCTGCGCATGCTTAGGGATATCGAGGGATCTGAACGCAACTTCTCGCGTGCCTACTTCACCCGTGCCAAGGGCGGCGACCTGATGAAGTCGATCACTATCGCTATTCGCAATGGCGACAACGACATTATCGGCCTGCTGTGTATCAACGTAAACCTGGATGCGCCTTTCTCGCAAATCTTGCAATCGTTCATGCCGACCGATGAAGCCAAGCAGGCGGCATCGTCAGTGAACTTTGCCAGTGATGTTGACGAGCTGGTGGACCAAACCGTTGAGCGCACGATTGAAGAAATCAATGCCGACAAGAATGTATCGAACAACGCCAAAAACCGTCAGATCGTGATGGAGCTGTTTGATAAGGGGATTTTCGACATTAAGGATGCGATCAACCGCGTGGCCGAGCGGCTGAATATTTCCAAGCACACGGTATACCTCTATATCCGCCAGCGCAAAACCGAGGATGGCGATAAATGAGCCTGAATTACGTGCTGGTAATTGAAGGGCCGGCCTACGGTGATCAGTCAGCGCGTACGGCCTACCAGTTTGCCGAGGCATTGCTGGGCGAAGGGCACCGCTTGTCGCGGGTGTTCTTTTACCAAGATGGCGTGCATAACGGCTCGGCACTGACCGCGCCGGCCTCCGACGAGTTCGACTTGGTTGCGGCATGGCAGTCCCTGGCCAAGCAGCACAATATCGAGTTGCAAACTTGCGTCGCGGCGGCACTGCGCCGCGGGGTGGTGGGTGAGCAGGAAGCCGAGCAAAACCAGCTTTCGGCCACCAACTTGGCCGAGGGGTTCGAGCAGGCTGGTTTAGGCGGGCTGGCAGAAGCAATGCTGACCGCCGACCGGGTTATCCAGTTCTAGTGCAGGCATAATTATGACAACGTTAGGGTTTGTATTCCGCTCTGTTCCCCACGGCAAGGCTGTCGGTAGGGAAGGGCTTGATGCTGTACTGGCAACCTCTGCCTACAGCGAAGATATCAATGTGTTCTTTATCGGTGATGGCGTCTTTCAGCTGCTCAAGGCACAACAGCCAGAGGCGATTTTGTCGCGAGATTATATTTCGACGTTCAAAATGTTCGATCTTTATGACATTGAGAATGTCTATGTCTGTGCCGCGTCGTTGCAAGAGCGCGGTTTAACCAGCGATGACTTGCTCATCGATGTCACTGTTTGCGATTCTGAGGCTTTGACTTCTCATCTGCATGCCTGTCAGCGCATTCTGACTTTCTGAGGCGACTATGCTCCATATCATTTCCAGCTCTCCTTATCAGACCCAAGCATTCCAACAATGCGTGCCGCTCGTGACTGAAAATGACGCTATTTTGCTGATCCAAGATGCTGTTATTGCAGCGGTTGGTCAAAATTCAGCCTTTGAGGCAATAAAAAATACCGGCGTAAAAATTTATTTACTGGCGGCAGATCTTACCGCCAGAGGCTTGGGTGAACGTGTATGCGCCGATGCTGAAATTATTGATTACAAAGGATTTGTATCGCTAACGGTTACCCATGAAACTCAGATGAAGTGGGGCTGAATACTTGGTTCACTACTGAGAATTTAAGCTAAATTTAGGGTGTTTAAGAAATAATCATTTGATTGATCGTTGGTTACATCTTGACACCCTTGGGTGCGATGCCTAAAATTTCGCGTCCTCCTGTTGTTGGGAGGCAGATTTTTCATCTTTACGAAAGTAATATTTCAGGAGCTATTTAATGGCAACTATTAACCAGTTGGTACGTAAGCCACGTGCTAAGCAAGTTGTAAAAAGCAACGTGCCTGCACTAGAAGCGTGCCCACAGAAGCGTGGTGTATGTACTCGTGTATACACTACTACTCCTAAGAAACCAAACTCAGCACTACGTAAAGTGTGCCGTGTTCGTCTAACAAACGGTTTCGAAGTAACATCATACATCGGCGGTGAAGGCCACAACCTTCAGGAGCACTCAGTTGTTCTTATCCGCGGTGGTCGTGTTAAAGACCTTCCGGGTGTTCGTTACCACACTGTTCGTGGTGCACTTGACTGTGCAGGCGTTAATGACCGTAAACAAGGTCGTTCTAAGTACGGTGTGAAGCGTCCTAAGTCTTAATGGATTCCGTTAAGTAAGGCCAAACACTAAAATTATTTAATTTTTGAAGAAACTGTAAAGTTTTGGATAACCTGAAGAAGACAACGGAGAATATCCATGCCACGTCGTCGCGTAATCGGTCAGCGTAAGATCCTTCCAGATCCAAAGTTCAAATCTGAATTGCTGGCAAAATTCGTTAACATCCTAATGGTTGACGGTAAAAAATCTACTGCAGAAAAAATCGTTTACTCTGCACTAGAAACTATGGCTGAGCGTTCTGGTGAAGAACACCTAGCTATCTTTGAAAAAGCTCTTGAAAATGTACGTCCAGCGGTAGAAGTTAAGTCTCGCCGTGTGGGTGGTTCAACTTACCAGGTGCCTGTAGAAGTACGTCCAGTACGTCGTAACGCACTAGCTATGCGTTGGTTGGTTGAAGCTGCGCGTAAGCGTGGTGAAAAATCTATGGCTCAGCGTCTAGCAGGCGAAATGCTTGATGCGGCTGACAACAAAGGTTCTGCTGTTAAGAAACGTGAAGACGTTCACCGTATGGCAGACGCGAACAAAGCGTTCGCACATTACCGCTGGTAATAAAGCTGGTAATAACGATAGGGCGCAGCAAGCTTGGCTTGCTGCGCCTAAACCATACTCTAAGGTTCCCCTTAGTAAGAGGATACTGCCGTGGCTCGTAAAACGCCTATCGAGCGCTACCGTAATATCGGTATTTGTGCTCACGTCGACGCCGGTAAAACTACAACGACCGAGCGTATCCTGTTTTATACAGGTCTGTCTCACAAAATCGGTGAAGTTCACGACGGCGCAGCTACCATGGACTGGATGGAGCAGGAGCAGGAGCGTGGTATCACTATCACATCTGCTGCAACTACGACTTTCTGGCGTGGTATGGAAGCTCAGTTCCCAGAGCATCGCGTAAACATCATTGACACCCCAGGACACGTTGACTTTACTATCGAAGTAGAGCGTTCTCTACGTGTACTTGATGGTGCTGTTGTTGTTTTCTGTGGTTCATCTGGTGTTGAGCCTCAGTCTGAAACCGTTTGGCGCCAGGCTGACAAATACGAAGTACCGCGTATGGTTTTCGTCAACAAGATGGACCGAGCTGGTGCCGACTTCCTACGTGTAGTTGACCAGATCAAGAGTCGTCTTGGAGCGAATCCAGTGCCTATTCAACTGAATATTGGTGCTGAAGAAGATTTTACAGGCGTTGTTGACCTTATCAAGATGAAGGCTATCAACTGGAATGAAAGCGATCAGGGTATGTCATTTACCTATGAAGCGATTCCGGCTGACATGCAAGAGCTTGCTGAGGAATGGCGCCAGAACCTGGTTGAATCTGCGGCTGAAGCTTCTGAAGAGCTGATGGACAAGTACCTTGAAGAAGGCGACTTGACCGAAGCAGAGATCAAGAGCGGTCTTCGCCAGCGTACGCTAGCGAACGAAATCGTACTTGCAACTTGTGGTTCTGCATTTAAGAACAAGGGTGTTCAGGCTGTACTTGATGCAGTCATCGAATTCCTGCCTTCGCCAACGGAAGTGAAAGCTATCCGCGGTGAAGACGAAAGCGGTAACGAAGTTGAGCGCCACTCAAGCGATGACGAACCATTCTCAGCGCTGGCATTCAAAATCGCGACTGACCCATTCGTTGGTAGCTTAACTTTCATGCGTGTTTACTCTGGTGTTGTAAACTCAGGTGATACTGTTTATAACTCAGTGAAAGAGAAACGCGAACGTTTTGGTCGTATCGTACAGATGCACTCAAACAAGCGTGAAGAAGTTAAAGAAATCCGTGCCGGTGATATCGCAGCAGCGATTGGTCTGAAAAACGTGACAACGGGTGACACACTGTGTGATCAGGATAACCGCGTTATCCTTGAGCGCATGGAGTTCCCTGAGCCAGTTATTCAGATTGCTGTTGAGCCTCGTTCTCAAGCTGATCAGGAGAAGATGGGTATCGCGCTAGGTAAACTAGCAGCAGAAGATCCATCGTTCCGCGTCGAAACAGACGATGAGTCTGGTCAGACATTGATTTCAGGTATGGGTGAGCTTCACCTTGATATCATCGTTGACCGTATGAAACGTGAATTCAGTGTTGAATGTAACGTTGGTAAGCCTCAGGTGGCGTACCGTGAAACTATCCGTGGTAAGACGGAAGTGGAAGGTAAATTTGTTCGCCAGTCTGGAGGTCGCGGCCAATATGGTCATGTATGGCTGAAAATCGAACCTTCAGAACCTAATGAAGGCTTCGTATTTGTGGATGAAATCGTTGGTGGTGTGGTACCGAAAGAGTACATTGGTGCTGTTGCTAAAGGTATCGAAGAGCAAATGAACAACGGTGTGCTTGCGGGCTATCCTGTACTGGATGTCAAAGCGACCTTGTTCGACGGTTCTTACCACGACGTTGACTCCAACGAAATGGCATTTAAGATTGCCGGTTCAATGGCTTTCAGGAAGGGCGCGCTTGATGCAGACCCTGTTATCCTTGAGCCAATGATGAAAGTTGAAGTAACAACACCAGAAGATTGGATGGGTGATGTTGTTGGTGACCTAAACCGTCGCCGCGGCATGATCGAAGGTATGGATGATGGCCCTGCTGGCCTGAAAATTATCCGTGCTCAAGTACCACTATCTGTGATGTTTGGTTACGCAACTGACCTCCGTTCTGCAACGCAGGGTCGTGCTTCTTATTCGATGGAATTCAGCGAATATGCTGAAGTACCGAAGAATATCGCCGACGCAATTGTTGCTGAGCGTGGTTAATCACAAGATCTATATTGCGCCAATTGCGGTTGGCGCATAAAATAGCAACTTCTGACGCGTCCCATAAATAATGTCCATGGGGCGTATCATAACTAGGAAGGAACACGATCGTGTCTAAAGAAAAATTTGAACGTACGAAACCGCACGTTAACGTTGGTACTATCGGCCACGTTGACCACGGTAAAACTACTCTAACTGCTGCTATCTGTACTACTCTATCAAAAGTATACGGTGGTGAGGCTAAAGACTTCGCATCTATCGATAACGCTCCAGAAGAGCGCGAGCGTGGTATCACAATCTCTACTTCTCACGTAGAGTACGATACTCCAACTCGTCACTACGCACACGTAGACTGCCCAGGACACGCCGATTACGTTAAAAACATGATCACTGGTGCTGCGCAGATGGACGGTGGTATCCTAGTTGTTGCTGCAACTGATGGCCCAATGCCTCAGACTCGTGAGCACATCCTACTAGGCCGTCAGGTTGGTATCCCATACATCATCGTGTTCATGAACAAATGTGACATGGTTGATGACGAAGAGCTTCTAGAGCTAGTTGAGATGGAAGTTCGTGAACTTCTTTCTGAGTACGACTTCCCAGGTGACGACTGCCCAGTAATCATGGGTTCTGCTCTTGGCGCTCTAAACGGCGAGAAAGAGTGGGAAGACAAGATCGTTGAGCTAGCTGAAGCGCTAGATTCTTACATCCCAGAGCCAGAGCGTGCGATCGATCGTCCGTTCATCCTACCTATCGAAGATGTATTCTCAATCCAGGGCCGTGGTACTGTTGTAACTGGTCGTGTTGAGCAGGGTATCATCACTGTAGGTGACGAAGTAGAAATCATCGGTATCAAAGACACTACTACAACTACTTGTACTGGTGTTGAGATGTTCCGTAAGCTTCTTGACGAAGGCCGTGCTGGTGAGAACGTTGGTGTTCTACTACGTGGTACTAAGCGTGACGAAGTTGAGCGTGGTCAGGTTCTTGCTAAGCCAGGTTCAATCACTCCGCACACTACTTTCGAATCAGAAGTATACGTACTATCTAAAGACGAAGGTGGCCGTCACACGCCATTCTTCAAAGGCTACCGTCCACAGTTCTACTTCCGTACAACTGACGTAACTGGTACTATCGAACTACCAGAAGGCGTTGAAATGGTAATGCCTGGTGACAACATCCAGATGGTTGTTACTCTAATCGCTCCTATCGCGATGGACGAAGGTCTACGCTTCGCTATCCGTGAAGGCGGCCGCACAGTAGGTGCTGGTGTTGTTGCTAAGATCGTTGCTTAATTTGCAATAGTCTAACGACACTAAGAAAAGGGAAGCTTCGGCTTCCCTTTTTGCATTTTATGGCTGCCTTAAAAATAAGGCTTTCATGTAGGCATATTTAAATTAAGAATAACCAGCTATTTTCTATTACTAATAAATCTAACAGTAATTATATTTGCGACTGGTAATGCAAACTATTCTCGTTTATATTTTGACCATTACTTAATCAGATGGTTTGAAGATGTACGTTTGCCTTTGCCACGGAATTTCCGACAAAAAAATCATGAAGCTAGCCGACCAACACGGGATCAGTGATATCCGTGGTATTCGCCAAGTGACGCCGCTAGGTTCTCAGTGTGGTAAATGCATCCGCCAAACAAAGGAAATTCTCGAGCAGGTGACTATCGAACGTTATAAAAAAGCGAGCTAACTCGCCACGCTTTATCAAAGTGTCTTTTGACACTCTTCTAATCGGTTCTATGCTTATGGGAACTGACAGAGGAGTGTTTTGTAATGAAAGCTGATCCGAAAATCATCCAACACCTCAATAAAGTCCTCGGTAACGAATTAGTTGCAATAAACCAATACTTCCTTCATGCCCGTATGTACAAAGACTGGGGCTTAAAACATCTTGCCGATAAGGAATACCACGAGTCTATCGATGAGATGAATCATGCGGATCACCTAATTGAACGTATCTTGTTCCTTGAAGGCTTACCGAACTTGCAGGATCTCGGCAAGCTCAATATTGGCGAAGATACCCAGGAAATGCTCGAGTGTGATTTGGCCTTGGAAATGGCGGCCATTCCCGATTTGCGTGATGCCATCGCCTATGCCGAAGATGTTCACGATTATGTTTCCCGCGACTTGTTCCAAGATATCTTGTCAGATGAAGAAGAGCATGTTGACTGGCTCGAGACTCAACTTGGCTTGATTGAAAAAATGGGCATTGCCAATTACAACCAAGCTCAGATTGTTGATGAGGAAGATTAGGGCCTGGTGATTTGTGTCATCGAAGCGGGCTGAAACCTTTTTGATAATAAGCGGTGCTGTGATACCAAAGTATCGCGGCACCGTCGTTGACTGCACCGTATAGTTCAATAGGCTTTTCCTCAGAACCTCAGAACCTCAGAACCTCAGAACCTCAGAACCTCAGAACCTCAGAACCTCAGAACCTCAGAACCTCAGAACCGTTTCCATCAACGCCTTAACCGCTTGTTTGATTAATTTTCCAACAGGGCTTGCGTTCAAAACTGTGATCTGTATAATGCTCGCCACTGCCTAAGCCAACAAAGGTCTTGTAACTGCAGTTGTGAACCAATAAGCGTTGAGGAAGAAGTTGCCTAGCAACTTAAAATGTATACTCTGACTTATGTTCGCAGTCATTAAATTGACTGACAATGTATCCGATAGGGATACTACGTTCACATAAATCAATCGGCATTCCCTCGCCTTAGCGAGTGTGAGTGGCGATATTGTTTGTGTAATTTTTATTATTGGAGCTCTGTCTCATGCAGAACCAACGTATTCGTATCCGCCTAAAGGCGTTCGATCACCGTCTGATCGATCAGTCAACTGCGGAAATCGTTGAAACAGCTAAGCGTACTGGCGCGCAGGTTAAGGGTCCAATCCCTCTACCTACTCGCAAAGAGCGCTTCACTGTTCTTATTTCTCCTCACGTTAATAAGGACGCACGTGACCAGTACGAAATCCGTACTCACAAGCGCCTTATTGACATCGTTGAGCCAACAGACAAAACTGTTGACGCTCTTATGCGTCTAGACCTAGCTGCTGGCGTTGATGTTCAGATCAGCCTAGGTTAAGGGGAGATAAGAGAATGATTGGTCTAATCGGTCGTAAAGTGGGCATGACCCGCGTATTTACCGAAGATGGCGTTTCTATCCCAGTAACTGTGGTTGAAGTTGAAGCAAACCGCGTTTCTCAGGTTAAATCTGTAGAAACTGACGGCTACAACGCAATCCAGGTAACTACTGGTGCTAAGAAAGCTAACCGTGTTTCTAAGCCAGAAGCTGGCCACTTTGCGAAAGCAGGTGTTGAAGCTGGTCGCGGTCTTTGGGAATTCCGTCTAGAGAACAATGAAGAGTTCGCTGTTGGCGCTGAGCTAACTGTTGAGCTGTTCAACGAAGTTAAAAAAGTAGACGTTACTGGCACATCTAAGGGTAAAGGCTTCCAGGGTGGCGTTAAGCGCTGGAACTTCCGCACTCAAGATATGACCCACGGTAACTCCTTGTCTCACCGTGCTCCTGGTTCTATTGGCCAATGTCAAACTCCAGGTCGCGTATTCAAAGGCAAGAAAATGGCTGGTCACATGGGTGCTGAGCGTGTAACGACTCAAAACCTAGAGATCGTACGTGTTGACGCTGAGCGCAATCTGCTTCTTATCAAAGGTGCAGTACCAGGTGCTACAGGTGGCAACGTGATCGTTAAACCAGCTGTTAAAGCGTAACGTCGAGGAGTTGGTAATGGAATTGGTAGTCAAAGGCGCTGATGCGCTAACTGTCTCCGAAACTACTTTTGGGCGTGACTTCAATGAAGCGCTTGTACACCAAGTAGTTGTTGCTTTCGCAGCAGGTGCTCGTCAAGGTACACGTGCTCAGAAGACTCGTTCTGACGTTTCTGGTGGTGGTGCTAAACCATGGCGCCAGAAAGGTACAGGCCGCGCTCGTGCAGGTACAATCCGCAGTCCGCTATGGCGTACTGGTGGTGTAACTTTCGCTGCTCGTCCACAGGACCACAGCCAGAAAGTTAACAAGAAAATGTACCGCGGTGCTATGAAGAGCATTCTTTCTGAGCTAGTTCGTCAAGAGCGTCTAATCGTTGTTGATAACTTCTCTGTAGAAGCACCTAAAACTAAGGCGCTAGTTGCTAAGCTAAACGAGCTTGAGCTAACTGATGCGCTAATCGTAACTGGCGAGCTAGATGAAAATCTATTCCTTGCAGCACGTAACCTATACAAAGTAGACGTACGTGATGCAGCGGCAATCGATCCAGTTAGCTTGATTGCTTTCGATAAAGTTGTAATGACTGCTGCTGCAGTTAAAGCAGTTGAGGAGATGCTAGCATGATCACTGAAGAGCGTATTTTAAAAGTTCTACGTGCTCCGCACATCTCTGAAAAAGCGACCATGGCTGCAGAAAACGGTAACACTATCGTATTCAAAGTAGCGATGACAGCAACTAAGAAAGAGATCAAAGCAGCAGTTGAAAAACTGTTCGAGGTTGAAGTTAAGTCTGTAAATACTCTTGTAGCCAAGGGTAAGACCAAGCGTCAAGGTATGCGCCAAGGCCGTCGTAGCGACTGGAAGAAAGCGTACGTTATCTTGAAAGAAGGTCAAGACATCGACTTCGCTGGTAGTGCAGAGTAAGGCTAGGAGCAAAGAAGAATGGCTATTGTAAAATGTAAGCCGACTTCCCCAGGTCGTCGCCACGTAGTTAAAGTGGTTAACTCTGACCTGCATAAGGGTAAGCCGTACGCACCACTACTAGAGAAAAAATCTAAGTCTGGTGGTCGTAACAACAACGGTCGTATCACAGTACGTCACATCGGTGGTGGTAACAAAAACCAGTACCGTATCATTGACTTTAAGCGTACTAAAGATGGTATCCCAGCGAAAGTTGAGCGCCTAGAATACGATCCAAACCGTAGTGCAAACATCGCACTAGTTCTTTACGCAGATGGTGAGCGTCGCTACATCATCGCACCTAAAGGCATCCAAGCTGGTGACACTATCCAGTCTGGTGCAGATGCTGCGATCAAAGTTGGTAACACACTACCAATGCGCAACATCCCAGTAGGTTCAACTGTACACTGTGTTGAACTTAAGCCTGGTAAAGGTGCTCAGCTGGCTCGTTCAGCTGGTGCATACGCTCAGATCGTTGCACGTGCAGGTACTTACGTAACTCTACGTCTACGTTCTGGTGAAATGCGTAAAGTTCTTGCTGAAGGTCGTGCGACCCTAGGTGAAGTTGGTAACTCTGAACACATGCTACGTGAGCTAGGTAAAGCTGGTGCTTCACGTTGGCGCGGTGTTCGTCCAACTGTACGTGGTGTTGTAATGAACCCAGTTGACCACCCACACGGTGGTGGTGAAGGCCGTACTTCTGGTGGTCGTCACCCAGTTACACCTTGGGGTGTTCCAACTAAGGGTTACAAGACTCGTAAGAACAAGCGTACCGACAAGTACATCGTACGTCGTCGTAATAAGTAATTTTAAAGAGGATACGCCATGCCACGTTCTCTCAAGAAAGGTCCATTTATTGACCTACACTTGCTGAAGAAGGTAGAGAAAGCGTTGGAAAGCGGTGACAAAAAGCCTGTTAAGACTTGGTCCCGTCGCTCAATGATCATCCCTCAGATGATCGGTTTGACCATCGCTGTCCATAATGGTCGTCAGCACGTTCCTGTTTTCGTTTCTGAAGAAATGATCGGTCACAAGCTAGGCGAATTTGCACCAACACGTACTTACCGCGGTCATGCTGCGGATAAGAAAGCTAAGAAGCGCTAAGGAGTAGGTAATGGAAGCTATCGCTAAACATCGCTTTGCTCGCATTTCGCCGCAGAAAGCTCGTTTGGTTGCTGATCAACTGCGCGGTAAGCCAGTTGCTCAAGCTCTAGAAATTCTTCAGTTCAGCAACAAAAAAGCTGCTGATCTAATCAAGAAAGTTCTAGAGTCAGCTATCGCTAACGCAGAACACAACGAAGGCGCAGATATTGATGATCTATCAGTAGCTAAAATCTTCGTTGACGAAGGTCCTACCATGAAGCGTATTATGCCTCGTGCTAAAGGCCGTGCCGATCGCATCTTGAAGCGTTCTAGCCACATCACTGTTGTTGTAGCAGACCGCTAAGAGACTAGGAGAGAAAGCAATGGGTCAAAAAGTACATCCTAATGGTATTCGTCTTGGCATCGTTAAGCCATGGAATACCACTTGGTTTGCTAACAGCCAAGAGTTCGCTGACAACCTAGACGGCGACTTCAAGGTACGTCAGTTCCTTACTAAAGAACTGAAAAAAGCGTCTCTATCACGCATCGTTATCGAGCGTCCTGCTAAGAGCATCCGTGTGACTATCCACACTGCTCGTCCAGGCGTAGTAATCGGTAAGAAAGGTGAAGACGTAGAAAAACTACGCGCTCGCGTGTCTAAGATCGCTGGTGTTCCAGCTCAGATCAACATCGCTGAAGTTCGTAAGCCAGAGCTAGACGGTCAACTAGTTGCAGACAGCATCGCGTCTCAGCTAGAGCGTCGTGTTATGTTCCGTCGCGCTATGAAGCGTGCAGTACAAAACGCTATGCGTCTTGGCGCTAAAGGTATCAAAGTAGAAGTAAGCGGCCGTCTAGGCGGTGCTGAAATTGCACGTTCTGAGTGGTACCGTGAAGGTCGTGTACCTCTACACACTCTTCGTGCTGACATTGATTACGCAACTTCTTCGGCTCACACCCAATACGGTGTAATCGGCGTTAAAGTTTGGATCTTCAAAGGTGAAGTTCTAGGCGGTATGCCAGTTGCTGAGCCTAAGGCTGACAAGCCTAAGAAGCAGCGCAAGAGCCGTAAATAAGGAGTTTATTGATGCTGCAACCAAAACGCACTAAATTCCGCAAGACTTTCAAAGGTCGTAACCGCGGTTTAGCGAACGGTACTGACGTAAGCTTCGGCTCATTTGGTCTTAAAGCAGTTGGCCGCGGCCGTTTAACTGCTCGCCAGATCGAAGCAGCTCGTCGTGCTATGACTCGTCATATCAAACGTCAGGGCCAAATCTGGATTCGTGTATTCCCAGACAAACCTATTACATCTAAGCCTCTTGAAGTTCGTCAAGGTAAAGGTAAAGGTAACGTAGAATACTGGGTTGCTCAGATTCAACCAGGTAAAGTTCTGTATGAGATGGATGGTGTTCCTGAAGAACTAGCACGTGAAGCATTCAACCTTGCTGCACGTAAGCTACCAATCAAGACCACTTTCGTAACTAAGGCGGTGATGTGATGAACGCACAAGATCTGCGCGCTAAAAGCGTTGAAGAGCTGAATGCTGAGCTTGTGAACCTGCTACGTGAACAGTTCAACCTGCGCATGCAGGCTGCGACTGGTCAACTACAGCAGACTCACACTCTTAAAGCTGTACGTCGCGATATCGCACGTGTTAAAACCGTTCTGACTGAGAAGGCTGGCGCATAATGAGCGAACAAATTCGTACTCAGCTTGGTCGTGTTGTTAGCGACAAAGGCGACAAGTCTATTGTTGTTGCAATCGAGCGTAAGGTGAAACACCCAATCTACGGTAAGTACATCACTCGCACGACTAAACTTCACGCACATGACGAAAACAACGAGTGTGGCCTAGGCGATACTGTTGAGATTCGTGAGTGTCGTCCAATGTCAAAGACTAAGTCTTGGACACTGGTACGCGTAGTAGAAAAAGCTCGCATCTAAGCGAACTTAACTACTAGATAACACAGCGGCCCCGAAAAAAAATTGGGGCCGTTTATTTTTTGTCTACCCAACAGTCGAAAATGGTGTTATTATTCGCCGCCTTTAAAGAAAAGGCTATCGACTCGTTTAGGGTCTAGATTTTTAAAATAAGCGGAGCACTAACATGATCCAAATGCAAAGTACGCTTGAAGCAGCCGATAACTCCGGCGCTCGTCGCGTAATGTGTATTAAGGTTCTGGGTGGTTCACACCGTCGTTATGCACACATCGGTGATATCATCAAGGTTACTGTGAAAGAAGCGATTCCTCGCGGTAAAGTTAAGAAAGGTGATGTACTGAAGGCGGTTGTTGTTCGCACTCGTAAAGGCGTTCGTCGTCCAGACGGCTCTGTCATTCGCTTTGACCGTAATGCTTGCGTATTGTTGAACGACACTAGTGAGCAACCAATCGGTACTCGTATTTTTGGCCCAGTGACTCGTGAACTTCGTAATGACAAGTTCATGAAAATTGTATCACTAGCGCCTGAAGTACTGTAAGGAGCGACTAAAATGGCAGCTAAAATCCGTCGTAACGACGAAGTTATCGTTCTTACTGGTAAAGATAAAGGTAAGAAAGGTAAAGTAACTAAGGTCCTAGCAACCGGTAAAGTTATCGTTGAAGGTATCAACATGGTTAAGAAACACCAGAAGCCGGTTCCGGCAATGGGTGTTCAGGGTGGCATCGTAGAGCAAGAAGCTGCGATCGACGCCTCAAATGTTGCCATCGTTAACGGTGAAGGCAATGCAGACCGCGTAGGCTTCCGATTCGAAGACGGCAAAAAAGTTCGTTTCTTCAAATCGACTGGCGAAACTATCAAGTAATTTTTGGAGTAGTACTATGGCGAAACTGCATGATTACTACAAAGAGACTCTAGTTAAAGAACTTGCTGAAAAGTTCGAATACAAGAGTATCATGCAAGTCCCAAGGATCGAAAAGATCACACTTAACATGGGTGTGGGTGACGCGATCAACGACAAGAAGCTTCTAGAGAATGCTGCTGCTGACATGACTGCTATCGCAGGTCAGAAGCCGCTAATCACTAAAGCTCGTAAGTCTGTTGCTGGCTTTAAGATCCGTGAGGGCTACCCTATTGGCTGTAAAGTAACCCTACGTGGCGAGCGCATGTGGGATTTCTTCGAGCGTCTAATTTCAATTGCTGTACCTCGTATTCGTGATTTCCGTGGTCTAAACCCGAAATCATTCGATGGTCGTGGTAACTACAGCATGGGCGTTCGTGAGCAGATCATCTTCCCAGAAATCGATTACGATAAAGTAGATCGTGTACGTGGTCTTGATATCACTATCACAACTTCTGCTAAGTCTGATGAAGAAGCTCATGCTCTACTATCTGCTTTTAACTTCCCATTCCGTAAGTAAAAGTAAGGGTTACTAATGGCTAAAGAATCAATGAAGGCACGCGAAGCTAAACGTGCCAAGCTAGAAGTTAAGTTCGCTGAAAAGCGTGCTGCACTTAAAGCTCTAATTAGCGACGTGAATGCGTCTGAAGAAGATCGCTGGAATGCAGTGCTTAAGCTTCAGTCACTACCACGTGATTCTGCGAAGTCTCGTCAGCGTAACCGCTGTAACCAGACTGGACGTCCACACGGCTACCTACGTAAGTTTGGTCTAAGCCGTATCAAGGTTCGTGAAGCTTGCATGAAAGGCGAGATTCCGGGTCTGCGCAAGGCTAGCTGGTAATCCCAGTTATCCATTTTAGAATCACGGAGTATTGACTTATGAGCATGCAAGATCCGATCTCGGATATGCTGACCCGTCTTCGTAACGGTCAGGCAGCGAAAAAAGTTGCTGTTAAAATGCCATCTTCAAAAATGAAAGTTGCTATCGCAGCTCTTCTAAAAGAAGAAGGTTTTGTGGCTGACTACACTGTATCTGGTGAAGTTAAGCCTGAGCTAGAAGTTACTCTTAAGTACTTCGAAGCTAACCCAGTTATCGAGCAAATCCAACGTGTATCACGTCCTGGTCTGCGCATCTACAAGAAAAAAGATGCACTTCCATCAGTGATGGGTGGCCTTGGTATTGCTGTTGTATCCACTTCCAAGGGTCTTATGACCGACCGCGCTGCTCGCAAAGCGGGTCTTGGCGGTGAGATTATCTGCTACGTAGCATAATAGGAGTAGGAAATGTCTCGTGTTGCAAAAGCACCAGTAGTTATTCCTGCCGGCGTAGAAGTTAAACTTAACGGTCAGGAAATCACTGTAAAAGGTGGTAAAGGCGAACTAGTTCGCGTTATCAACGAAGCAGTTGTATTGTCCCAGGAAGAGAACACCATCACTTTCGGTCCTCGCGAAGGTTTCGATAAGGCTTGGGCACAGGCAGGTACTGCACGTGCTCTAGTTAACAACATGGTTGTTGGTGTTACTGAAGGCTATACTAAGAAGCTTACTCTTAAGGGTGTAGGTTACCGTGCTGCCATTAAAGGCAACTCTGTAGCTCTAACTCTAGGCTTCTCTCACCCAGTTGAGCACGAATTGCCAGCAGGTATCAAAGCTGAATGTCCTTCACAAACTGAAATCGTACTAACTGGTACTGATAAGCAGGTTGTTGGTCAGGTAGCGGCTGATATTCGCGCTTACCGTAGCCCTGAGCCTTACAAAGGTAAAGGTGTTCGTTACGCCGATGAAATCGTGCGTACTAAAGAAGCTAAGAAGAAGTAAGGTAACACTATGGATAAGAAAGCATCTCGTATCCGTCGTGCGACCCGAGCACGTCGTAAGATTGCTGAACTGGGCGCAACTCGCCTAGTTGTACACCGTACTCCACGTCACGTGTACGCTCAGGTAATCGCACCAAATGGCTCTGAGGTTATCGCTGCCGCTTCTACCGTAGAAAAGGCGATCCGCGAGCAGGTTAAGAGTACTGGTAACAAAGACGCTGCTGCAGCTGTAGGTAAAGCTATTGCTGAGCGCGCGATTGAAAAAGGCATCTCTACAGTTGCATTCGATCGTTCTGGTTTCCAATACCACGGCCGTGTAGCTGCACTAGCAGAAGCTGCTCGTGAAGCTGGTCTGAAATTCTAAGGTAGGCGGAAGATGGCTAACGAAAAAACTCAATCAGATTTGCATGAAAAGCTGATCGCTGTTAACCGTGTATCTAAGACGGTTAAAGGTGGTCGTATTTTCAGCTTTACTGCACTAACTGTAGTTGGTGACGGTAACGGTCGCATCGGTTTTGGTTACGGCAAGGCACGTGAAGTACCTGCTGCAATCCAGAAGGCGATGGAAAAAGCACGCCGTAACATGGTTACTGTTGCACTAAACGACGGTACTCTACACCACGCTGTTAAAGGTCGCCACACTGGTTCTAAAGTGTACATGCAGCCTGCTTCAGAAGGTACAGGTATCATCGCCGGTGGTGCAATGCGTGCAGTGCTAGAGGTTGCGGGTGTTCGCAACGTACTAGCTAAAGCATACGGCTCTACAAACCCAATCAACATCGTTCGCGCGACTATTGACGGTTTGAGTGGCATGAACTCTCCAGAAATGATCGCTGCTAAGCGTGGTCTTTCTGTTAAAGAAATTCTGGAGTAATCGACATGGCTAAAACTATTAAAGTAACCCAAACAAAGAGCTCTATCGGTCGTTTACCGAAGCATAAAGCTACTTTGCGTGGCCTAGGCCTTCGTCGCATCAACCACACTGTAGAACTTGAAGATACTGCTTGCGTACGCGGCATGATCAACAAAGTTTACTACATGGTTAAAGTTGAGGAGTAATCAGAATGCGTTTGAATACTCTATCTCCGGCTGCGGGTTCTAAGCCTTCTGCGAAGCGCGTAGGCCGTGGTATCGGTTCAGGTCTGGGTAAAACTTGTGGCCGTGGTCACAAAGGTCAGAAATCACGTTCAGGTGGTTCTGTACGTCCAGGCTTCGAAGGCGGTCAAATGCCTTTGAAACAGCGTCTACCAAAATTCGGTTTTACTTCTCGTAAGAGCCTTGTAACAGCTGAAGTTCGTCTAGCTGAGCTAGCGAAAGTTGAAGGTGACGTAGTAAGCCTAGAAACTCTTAAAGCAGCAAACGTGATCACTAAGAACATCGAGTTCGTGAAAGTTGTACTTTCTGGTGAGATCGCTCGCTCTGTAACAGTTAAAGGCATTCGCGTTACTAAAGGCGCTAAAGCTGCTATCGAAGCTGCAGGCGGTAAAATCGAGGAATAATTAACTCGAGGATGAGGTACAGATGGCTAAACAACCAGGACAAGATTTTCGTAGTGCACAAGGTGGCCTAGCAGAGCTTAAGACTCGCCTGCTATTCGTATTAGGTGCTATCTTAATTTTCCGAGCGGGCTCTTTTGTGCCTATTCCTGGTATTGACGCTGCTGTACTTGCCGATCTGTTCGAACAGCAAAAGGGCACCGTCATTGAACTGTTTAACATGTTCTCTGGTGGTGCACTTGAGCGTGCTTCAATCTTAGCGCTGGGCATTATGCCGTACATTTCGGCTTCGATTATTGTCCAGTTGCTAACGGTTGTTCACCCGGCTTTGGCCGAGTTGAAGAAAGAAGGGGAGTCTGGTCGTCGTAAGATTAGCCAGTACACCCGCTACGGCACGCTTGTTTTGGCAACCTTCCAAGCAATTGGTATTGCGACGGGGTTACCAAGTATGATCCCTGGCTTGGTCGTTAACCCAGGCCTTGGATTCTACTTTGTTGCGGTTGTGAGTTTGGTGACCGGTACCATGTTCTTAATGTGGTTAGGTGAGCAAATTACTGAGCGCGGCATCGGTAACGGTATATCGGTAATTATCTTTACTGGTATCGTTGCAGGTTTGCCACCTGCTATTGGACAGACAGTGGAGCAAGCGCGTCAAGGTGAATTGCACGTACTTCTTCTGCTATTAATTGCGGTTCTTTCTTTCGCTGTTATATACTTCGTTGTGTTCATGGAGCGTGGTCAACGCCGTATTACGGTTAACTACGCGAAACGTCAACAAGGTCGTCGTGTCTTTGCTGCGCAAAGCACTCACCTACCGTTGAAGATAAACATGGCGGGTGTTATCCCAGCGATTTTTGCATCAAGCATTATTCTGTTCCCGGGCACACTGGCTCAGTGGTTCGGTCAGAATGAAAACCTAGGTTGGTTGAGTGATATTTCGCTTGCACTAAGCCCAGGTCAGCCACTTTATGTGATGCTTTATGCTGCTGCGATTATTTTCTTCTGTTTCTTCTATACCGCGTTGGTGTTCAACCCTCGCGAGACGGCAGACAACTTGAAGAAGTCTGGTGCGTTCGTACCTGGTATTCGCCCGGGTGAACAGACCGCGAAATACATTGATAAAGTAATGACTCGCCTAACTTTAGCTGGCGCGTTGTATATTACCTTTATCTGTCTGATCCCCGAGTTTATGATGATTGCATGGAATGTCCGCTTCTACTTTGGCGGTACATCACTACTTATCGTAGTTGTAGTTATTATGGACTTCATGGCTCAAGTTCAGACACACTTGATGTCTCAACAATATGAGTCTGTTTTGAAAAAGGCTAATCTTAAAGGCTCAGGCCGTTAAGACTGGTTATCCCATTTACGGAGTTTAGCAATGAAAGTTCGTGCTTCCGTTAAGAAAATCTGCCGTAACTGTAAAGTTATCAAGCGCAACGGTGTTGTGCGTGTAATTTGCAGTGAGCCAAAGCACAAACAGCGCCAAGGCTAATTAGCAGAAATATTTCTTGCAAATTGAAGGTAGGTTGGCTAAATTAGCCAACCAATCTTTTGTGTGTGCAAAAGAATTGTTCCACCGCTGCGTATCCTAGACGGGCTTTGCAGCGGTTATTCTTGAAAAGTACTAGGAGTGAATAGTGGCCCGTATTGCAGGCATTAACATTCCTGATCAGAAACATTCTGTAATCGCTCTAACTGCGATCTACGGCATCGGTAAAACTCGCTCAAAAGCTATCCTAGCTGAAGCGGGTATCGCTGAAGATGTTAAGATCAGTGAACTAACTGAAGAGCAGATCGATCTACTGCGTGATGGTGTAGCTAAGTACACTGTAGAAGGTGATCTACGTCGTGAAGTTTCCATGAACATCAAGCGTCTAATGGACCTTGGTTGTTACCGTGGTCTTCGTCATCGTCGCAGTCTACCACTACGTGGACAGCGTACTAAAACCAACGCTCGTACCCGTAAGGGTCCGCGCAAGCCGATCAAGAAATAATCGGAAGGTAGAGTACAATGGCTAAACAACCAACTCGCGCTCGTAAGCGCGTACGCAAGCAAGTAGCTGATGGCGTTGCGCACATTCATGCTTCTTTCAATAACACAATCGTAACCATTACTGACCGTCAGGGTAACGCTCTATCTTGGGCTACTGCAGGTGGTTCTGGTTTCCGTGGTTCTCGTAAGTCTACTCCGTTCGCTGCACAGGTTGCTGCTGAGCGCGCTGGCGAAATGGCCAAAGAGTATGGCGTTAAGAACCTGGAAGTTATGGTTAAGGGCCCAGGTCCTGGTCGTGAGTCTACTATCCGCGCTCTAAACGCTGCGGGTTTCCGTATCACTAACATTGTTGATGCGACTCCGATCCCTCATAACGGTTGTCGTCCACCTAAGAAACGTCGCGTATAACGTTTCGTTTCTAGGAAAACTGGAGAAAGAACATGGCAAGATATTTGGGTCCTAAGCTGAAGCTTAGCCGTCGTGAAGGCACTGACTTATTCCTTAAGTCTGGTGTACGCGCGATTGATACCAAGTGTAAAATTGATAATGCACCGGGCATGCACGGTGCGCGTCGCGGTCGTCTATCTGACTACGGCGTTCAGCTTCGTGAGAAGCAAAAAGTTCGTCGTACTTACGGCGTACTAGAAAAGCAATTCCGTAACTACTACAAAGAAGCTGCTCGCCTTAAAGGCAACACAGGTGAAAACCTGCTTCAGCTTCTTGAAGGTCGTCTAGATAACGTAGTTTACCGCATGGGTTTCGGTGCAACTCGCGCTGAAGCACGTCAGCTGGTAAGCCACAAAGCGATCCTAGTTAACGGTCAAGTCGTAAACGTTCCTTCTTTCAAGGTAGCGGCAAACGACGTTGTTAGCATTCGCGAGAAAGCTAAGAACCAAGCACGCATTAAAGCAGCTCTAGAAGTTGCTACTCAGCGTGAACTACCGACTTGGGTCGAAGTAGACAGCAGCAAGATGGAAGGTACGTTCAAGCGTCTTCCAGAACGTTCTGATTTGTCTGCCGACATCAACGAACACCTGATCGTCGAGCTTTACTCTAAGTAAGGCTATAGTTAAGAGAGGACACAATGCAGGGTTCTGTAACAGAATTTCTTAAGCCGCGTCTTGTTGATATTGAACAAGTTAACACTACGCATGCAAAAGTAACTCTTGAGCCGCTTGAGCGTGGTTTCGGCCACACTCTTGGTAACGCTCTACGTCGAATTCTTCTATCTTCAATGCCGGGTTGTGCCGTAACTGAAGTAGAAATCGACGGTGTGTTACACGAGTACAGCACCAAAGAAGGGGTACAGGAAGATGTTCTTGAGATCCTTCTAAACCTTAAAGGTCTAGCCGTTAAGGTTGAGGGTAAAGACGAAGTTATCCTTACTCTGAATAAATCTGGTGCAGGCCCTGTTGTTGCAGGTGACATCACCCACGACGGTGATGTTGAGATTGCGAACCCAGAGCACGTAATCTGCCACCTAACTGATGACAATGCTGAAATCAGCATGCGCATCAAGGTAGAGCGTGGTCGTGGCTATGTACCAGCGTCTGCTCGTATTCACACTGAAGAAGATGAGCGTCCAATTGGCCGTCTACTAGTTGATGCAACATTCAGCCCAGTAGACCGTATCGCATACGCGGTTGAGGCAGCACGTGTAGAACAACGTACTGACCTTGATAAGCTAGTTATTGATATGGAAACCAATGGTACTCTTGATCCTGAGGAAGCGATCCGTCGCGCAGCTACTATCCTAGCTGAGCAATTGGATGCATTCGTAGATCTACGTGATGTACGTGTTCCTGAAGAGAAAGAAGAGAAGCCGGAGTTCGATCCGATCCTACTGCGTCCTGTAGACGATCTTGAACTAACTGTTCGCTCTGCTAACTGTCTAAAAGCAGAAGCGATCCACTACATCGGTGATCTTGTTCAGCGTACTGAGGTTGAGCTTCTTAAAACGCCAAACCTTGGTAAGAAGTCTTTGACAGAAATCAAAGACGTGCTGGCATCACGTGGTCTGTCTCTAGGTATGCGCCTAGAAAACTGGCCGCCAGCATCAATTGCTGAAGATTAATAGTTACTGATATCTAGTTAGAAGGATTAGGTCATGCGCCATCGTAAGAGTGGTCGTCAACTCAACCGCAACAGCAGCCATCGCAAAGCGATGTTCAGCAACATGGCTGGCTCTCTGGTACGTCACGAACTTATCAAGACTACCCTGCCTAAGGCAAAAGAGCTGCGTCGCGTAATTGAGCCATTGATTACCCTAGCAAAGACTGACAGTGTTGCTAACCGTCGTCTTGCATTCGCTCGTACTCGTGATAACGAAGTAGTAGCGAAACTATTTAACGAACTGGGTCCACGTTTTGCTCAGCGTCCAGGCGGTTACACTCGCATCATGAAATGCGGTTTCCGTGCTGGCGATAAAGCCCCTATGGCTTACATCGAGCTAGTAGATCGTCCTGAAGCTCAGGAAGAAGCTGCTGCTGAATAAGCACTAGCGCGTTAAATAAGAAGAAGCCGAGTCGTAGACTCGGCTTTTTTTTTGCATTCATTTTCTTATCAGGTGATCAACCTAAGGAAATGGATACATGGTTTACTTGCTTGTCGACAGTTCAGGTTTTGGTGGCATTGAAAGCCATATCCAACAACTGGCCCTTCTTTTGCGATCACAGCGCATTGAGGTTGAAGTTGTCTACCTCAGGCATTACCCCTCGCACCCGCAATATGCCCAATTAGAGCGGCAGCAAATTCCTTATCGCTTTCTTTCAAGTTATTCATTAATCGGCTTTTTTAAAAACTTAGCGGCAACAGATGTTGTCCATGCCCATGGCTATAAGGCATCCATACTTTCACGTTGTTGCCGGCTATTGGCGCGTTATCACCTCGTGACGACCTACCATGCTGGCGAATCGGTATCAGGTCGGCTCGCCTGTTACGAATGGCTCAACCGCTACACGGGGTGGCTATCGTATAACTTGGCTGTCAGTACCAAAATAAAAAGGCATCAGCCGTTTCATTGCGAATTGCTACGCAACTTTGTGGCTTGTGATGGCTCGCCACCAAATCGACAGCGTCATTCACAACTGCAAGTGGGATTTGTTGGACGGCTTAGCCATGAAAAAGGGATCGATCGCTTTATTGCGATTAACCAGCATACGGTTGGCTGCGAGTTCCATGTTTATGGCGATGGGGAGCAGTCTTATTTATTAGAAGGTGCTGGCGTTAAGTGGCATGGGGCTGTGCCGTCGATGGTGCCTCACTGGCAGGAGCTAGATGTGTTGCTCATTACCTCTAGGGCAGAAGGAATGCCGATGGCAGCCCTTGAAGCGATGTCCCATGGGGTGGTGGTTATCTCTACCGATGTCGGTGAAATGCCTGCGTTGGTCGATAATTGCTGCTTGGTTGCTGAGGATAATTGGCAACAGCTATCGTTCAAGCTTGAGCAGTGCGTCAATGAACCTGCTGAGTTCTGGCTAGCCCTATCGCGCCAACAGCAACAGTTAGTCAAAGCTAACTACAGTGGCGAGGCTTGCTGGCAGCAGCTGGCAAAAATTTATCGCCTCCACTCCGCTTCCTCTTAGTTGCTAGTGCCACGGATGGTGTTTGCCACCTAACTATTCCAGTATAGGGAAAATAGACTGCGATCATCTTGCGGTGTTTCTGCATCTTGCCGCCATAACCATTGATGACGTTCGGAAGCGGGGAGCGATATGAGCTTATTCCGAAGAGCCGTTGGCAGGGATGATTCTATTAAGCCATCGCTGTAACAGTGCAAGCTGTCTCCCTTTGCTAAAACGATTTGATGGCACTCCAGTTGTATCGATTCAAACAGGCCCAGGAGGCCAATAGTGTTGTCGATATGCCGACAATCATTTTGGCAAGCGAGTGGCCGGGGCATACCGGCATTGTAGAGGGTGGCGGTATGGTCGAGCCCATAGTGAACGATGAGCAGGCAGACTAAACTGTTCGGCTTTGACAAAAATAGGTATTGGTTTAGCCGCTCGCAAAGTTGATCGGGCGTGATGGCTGGATCCATGAGTATTCCCTGGATCATGCCAAGGTTGATCCCTCCATTGGCTTTTGCAATCAAGCCGTGACCCATCATATCGCCCAGGATCATCAATGACGAGCCATCTAAAAGCGTATGCCGAACAAAAAAGTCGCCGCTAAATGTAGGATCTTGATCCAACTGAATAACGACGTCGGGATGGCAATGGGCGGCGCTGATGGTGCCCTCTACCAAAGGTGAGTAATCCAATTGCTGCAAGATATTATCTTCAAAAGCCTGGGTGAGGTGTTGGTGCCGCTTCAGGATACGCGCCAACACCTGGAGTAAGTGCTGTTTGTTGATAGGCTTGGTTAAGAAGTCGTCAATCCCGGATTGGGCGGCGGTAGACATGGTTTCTGTCACGCTATCGCCGGAAATAAATACAAATGGCAGTAGGCGGTGCTGGGCAAGAGCGGCTACTTGCTGGCGAAAATCAATGCCGTTGATACCTGGCATGTGGAGATCCGTCAGCACTAAGTCGCAGTGATTGGTGTTGAGCCACCTTAATGCATCTTGCGCGGTGCTAAAAACGGCTAACTGGTAATGCTGCTCTAGGTAGCTGGTCAGGATCGCCAGCTGGCTACGGTTATCATCGACAATGACCAGATGGTTTTGCCTCGGTTGTTGCGGGAGGCTAAAGGTGATCTGGTTGAATTCAGGGTGACTGGTGTAATGGTACTCGGGGAAGGTGGCTTTGATCAGCGCCAAGCCCATACCCGACTCGCAAGGCTCATTGGGCAGGCTTGCTTCTGCCAGTCTTTGTTGCTGCTGTGGCCAGGCGGTGCCATTATCCGTGATCGAATATTGGAATAGTCCTTCGTGCTTGCCGTAACTGATCGTGATTGTATCGGCTGGCTTTTGCTGGTGCTCGAGTAGGTTGGCGCAGTACTCACTGCTTACCAATTTGAGGCTTTGCAACAGATCAGGGGAGATTTGTAGCGATGGCGCCTTATCATCTAGCATCTTGCGGATGCTTGGCAGATTTTCATAGCTAAGAATAAATTCACGCTGAAATAAAACCTGATTCATAAAGACTGCCTTGTCGAGAATAGTGAAGTTGCCAGTGACTATCGCCTATATCCTTTATTCATTGGTACTTGCCCTGCAGCAGAGGGTTGTTATTAAGTATATCGAGTAATTTCGCCTTGATCCGTGTAGGTATCCAACGTGCTTTGCCTGCGAGGACTCGGGCTATCTCATCGGCTAGCGAAGGATTGGATTTATCGTTGATAAGCGTACCGAGCAAAGGGATACCGTTTTGCTCGAACTTATTGACGCAGGCGAGCAATTCACTTTCGGTGGTTTTGCCTGCGGCAAGGCAAAGGATGTTGGTGTCACTGGCATGGCTAATGGCGCTGATTGGCAAATTTCGCCAGTTGGTATGGGTCATTGTGCCCACATCACAAAGGATATAATGGTAGTCACTTTTCCAGCGCTCGAGCGCCTTGAATAGCAATTGCGGCTGACGCAAATCGAGAATGGTTCGCTCGTGGCTTGGGCGCGGAAGTACCGCCAATTGCTCGGTTATGTGGACAAGGGCTTCAGTCTCACCGCGGCCATCGCTGTGCCAGGGCTGTGCTGCCATGCCTTGGCCGGTACCGGATTGGTCTAGGTCGACCAACAAAACCTTGTGTTGGTCTTCGGCGCAGCGGCGGGCCAGCCAGTAGCAATGGGTTGAGGTGCCACATTGGCCCGATGCGCCCGAGAGTGTGATGACGCGGGTGCTGCGTTGGTGTATTTGGTGAAAGAGCTGGTCGTATTCATCGCTTAGCCAAGGCTTCATAGTGCTGCTCCTAGCGCGATTAAAGTGAAGATCCCCAATATGTCCCTCAGCCCCTGACGCCATTGTTCGCCGACAGAATCGTTGATATTCGGCACATATACCGTATCGCCGGGCCGAAGCAGTGGCAGGGGATAACGCGCCGGGTCGATAACATAATCGCGCAAGTTGAATGTTTGGGTTTTATCGCCGCAGCAAGAGGTATTGACGATCATAATCCGTTCGATATACGCGCTATCGGACGGCCCGCCAGCTTCTGCCAGCAAATCCAAAATGTTCATTTGGTTGTTGAAGGTATAGCGGCCGGGTTTGTTAACCGAGCCCATTAGCCTGACCACCTGCTCTGCGGGCTTATCCAGCCAGTTGCCTTGCTCCTTGGGAACGTAGATCACATCACCGGGCACGACTTTTGGCAGCAGGCTCTCGTCCCCGGTTTCGAAATACAAAGAGAGGTTAAGGTGGCTGACTTTGGCTGTATTTTCATTACGGTGGCTGATGCGGATCTGCCTCAAGTCGGCATCGCCGTTAGGGCCATCAGCGGCTGACAAAATGTCGAGGAACCCCAGCTCTTTATTGAAGGCATACCGGCCTGGCGCTCCCACTTGGCCGAAGATATAGATAGAGTCGTCGGCAGACTGGCGGATCCAGCTGGATTTGTTGTCAGTGGGATCATGGGGCAATTCGTCAATGATAATGGTATCGCCTGCTGAGAGGCTGGGCAGTTGGGAGAAGCTGCCCCCTTCATAGATGAAGCTTTCCAAATCAAAATAGATCACATTGTTGCCCCCGCCAGGCTGATCGCGCAGTAGCCTGATGTTGCTTAGGTTGGCCTGTTGTTTGGGACCGCCGGCATGGGAGAGGACATCCAAAAATCCCATACTGTTATTCCACTCGAAGCGACCTGGGTTGTTGACGGCACCAATGATTTTAATGGCGCGATCACCGGTCACTTTGAGCCAAGACTTTTCATTGAAGTCGATTTTTTCCGGAACAAAGATGACATCCCCGGGGGCGATATCAGGCAATGAATAGCTGGCAGGGTTTTGGGTGTAGGTGACTAGGTTGAGAGCTATCGGGGCGCCTGCAGCTCGCAATAGTTTTATCTGGGTTGTATCGGCAAACCGGGTTGGCCCACCGGCATTGGCCAAGACGTCGACAAACCCGGTGTCTGGTGTGCTCTCATAGGCTCCCGGGGCTTTTACTTCCCCCATCACATAGACGGTCCTAGACGTGGTATTGATATCTTCCACTTCTATTGGGGCAAAGATGGTAGACCCCGGAGCGATTGGGGGTAAGCTTTTGGTTTCCCCGGTATCCAAGTAGGACTTGAGATCAAATTGATAGGGGACATTGTCGGTGATCACCCGGATTTTGGTGACATCGGCATAGCGGGTGACGCCATCGGCGCGCATTAGGGCGTCAACCACGGTCATGCCGGGCTTGAAGCTAAATGTACCTGGGTTGCGCAGCTCTCCGAAAATGGTGATGCCTTGTTCTTCGTTGGCATCTCCCCCTTCGCGTAATGAGGCCGCGTCAAAGTCGACTTCGACATTGCCGAGCAGAGGAGAGGTTGGAACAAAAATGGTATCGCCGCCTTGCAAGGAAGGGAGTAGGTTGGTGCCGCCGCCATCAAGGTAGGCTTTGTAGTTGAACTGTTGTGCTTGGCCGTTGCGGATCAGCTTGAACTGATCAAGTTGGGCTCCGGGGCGAGCCCCGCCAGCTGCGGTGATAGCCATTTGGATATTACTGTCCGGCTTCAGGGAAATCATGCCCGGCTCTTCGACATAGCCGAGTACTTGCACCCTTAGTACTTGCTCTAAAATGCTGAGCTTGAACTCATCGAGGTTACGGTAAACCGTATTGAGCCGGTCTCGTAAGCGTTGTTCGGCTTCTTTCAGGCTCAGGCCGGCAATATTTACCAAGCCGATTTCCGGTAGCTGGATTTGGCCTTGGTCATCAATGGTGAATGGCTTGTCAAAATCACTCTCCCCGGGTAACTGTAAGAAGACCCTGTCTCCCGGCGTGAGGTTTCCCCCGAGTGCTGGCGGGATGCATAAAATGAGGAGGAGCAATAGTAACCGACTCATAATGACCCCGGAGTAAGCTGTGATTTTACTGCATGCCAGTCACTTAACGAGTAGATACGGTGTGGCGAGCGGGTATGGTGGTCGACCAACACTTGGGCTTCGACTTTGCGGTTGCTGAGTCGCTGGGTGCGGGATTGCGGATCTTCTATCGATTCGCTTTCCCCTGCACTGAAGATAGCAATTTGGTTGGTGTCGGCGCCTTGTGCTACCAAATAGCGCCTTACTGCATAAGCCCGTTGCATCCCTAAGTCATAATTACTCTGGGCCGAACCTATGGTATCGGTATGCCCGGTGAGTTGCAGGTGCCAGTGTTCCTGGCGTTTAAGTATGGTGGCGGCACGTCGCAAGGCTTGTTGGTAATCAGGTAATAGCTCTGCGCGGTTAAAGGCAAACTGGTTGTCCACCCGCATCAGTAGCAGAAATTGATCCCTGAGTTGGATTTCCGAATAGCGGGTGTCTAAACACTCGGTATGGTGTTCGAGCCAATCCATTTGGCGTTGGATTTTTGCAAATTGGGTTTGGTAGGCCAGCAAGGTAACGTCGGCATCGTCTTTAAACCCTGCCAACGCTTCTTGGCTGGCTTGGCTATGGAGGTTTGCCAGTTGCTGGTATTGCCCGGGCAAGCACATTTTAGCGCCTCGGGTTGCCAGCAACTGTAGCTCGAAGCCATGGTGTTCCAGCTCATGCCATTGCTCAACATTGGGGGGGGAATAGGGGTTATCGCCTGATGTAGGCCAAGTCGTACATCCGCTGGCGAAGACAACCAGTAGCAGGCTCGATAGCTTATCCATATCAATGAAGCTCCGCAGAGGTGATTAACGGGATCACTTTGTCTATCCGTAACATCTTCATTAGCTGTCGGGGCTGACCATTTACATTGAGCAGGCGTAAGCTTTTTCCTCTGCTTTTTAGGCGCTTGTATAAGAAAACAATGGCGCCTATGCCGCAGGAATCAATAAACTGCACTTGGGTCAGGTCGATGATCACTTCATCTTGGTCGGTTTGGCTCAAAGCCTCAAACTCTGGCTCCATCTGCCTGGCAAGGTGAGCATCAAATTCACTTTCCAGCGTCAGGGCAATATTGGCATTGTTAACTGTATAACTCATAACAGACCTTCTAATGAGTAGTGTGTCTATTAACTTATACAAGCCCTATGCCAACTATTGCCCGCGCTTTCTTACCATGATGTAAATTGTTTTGAAGATAATGGCGATATCCATTTTTAGCCATTGCAATGGTGAGCTTAAAGCCAGTGCATAAGCGTGATCCCAGCCGATTTTGTTTTTTACATCGTCCAAGTTGTTATCGTAGCCTTGGTTGACCTGCGCCAACCCGGTTAACCCAGGTTTTAACCCGGCCGTACGCTCTAAGTAGAAAGGCAATGCATTTTGCAAACGACCGCAAAACTCAGGTCGTTCAGGCCGCGGCCCGATCAAGGACATATCCCCCTTTAGTACATTGATAAATTGCGGCAGCTCATCAAGGCGCGTGGCTCTGAGAAAGTGGCCAATACCAGTGATCCTTGGGTCATTTTTCAGGGCCCATGCAGCCCCAGAGTTTGATTCTGCATTGGCTGACATCGACCGAAACTTGATGACCTCAAACAACTCGACATGTTGCTCGCAAATTTTACCTACCCGCATTTGGCGATAAAAAACAGGCCCGGGGGAATCTAGCTTAATCAAGAGGGCGATGAGCGGCCATAGCGGTAGGGTGATGAGTAGGCCGGTTACGGAAAGGAGGAGATCACTACCGCGCTTTAGTAGCTGGGTTGATTGGGCCTGGTAGCTAGAGACGGGCGGTATGTGGCGCCAACCATCTTGAAAGTGGCCCAGTAAAAAGCGCACCATTCCAACTAAAGAGGCCACATAGCCGCTGACAAAATAATGCAGCTTGTTAATGAGCTTATTTTTAATACCAATAAGCGGCAGAGCTGAAAGTAGATAACCGAGTATCTGCAGTGCTGTCAGTACAATTGCCGCCGTTGAACCCTGGATGGATAGGGACAGTGATAGCAGGAAATAACTCACCAGAATGAAGGGCATCAGGGTTCTTAGGGCTTTACCCGAAGCAAACAGCCAGCGGGCCCCGCTATGCGAATGGCGGAAGACGAAGCGGCAGCGGATCAACTGCTGGAGGTTGCCCGCGCCAATGCGTTGCCGGCGCTGGTAGGTGATCTGCTCGCTGGAAGGAGAGAGTTCGACGCTATTGATAAAGTGGTTGAACTGTACTTGATAGCCTTGCTTGATCACCAGCATGGTTTGAATGAAGTCATCGTTGATTGTGTCTTCGGGCAGGCGTGAAAATAGCGGAGCGCGAACGATATAAAAGGCGCCATTGCCCCCCATGACACTGCCCAGATGCGACTCTGTTTGCCGGATTGTATTTTGCAACTGCCAGTATTGCCGCTCGCCGGCAGTTGCTTCTGCGAGTAGGTAGTTGCAGGTCAAGGCTCCTATGGTCGGATCGCGAAAACTACTAGTCGCTTGGAGCAGGGCATCGATCGACAACAGGGCGGAGACATCAGACATGGCGATCAGATCGACGCTTCCCTGCACTTGGCCCAGCAGCTGGTTGATCCGGACGACTTTACCCAAGTTCTCGGACTCCACCTTACACTCTAGCCGGATACCAGCTTGGGTAAATTTTTCTTTCCATGTTTGTATGATTTCAGCGGTCTTGTCACTGCAGCCATCACAGCATATCCATACCGATAGCTGGGCTGGTGGGTAGTCAAGCATCAGTAGGTTGGAAAGCTTATCCTCGATAAAGTCTTCCTCATTGTGCGCCGGGATAAGAATGGCTACCGAAGGAAGATGCTTGGGTGAGGTGGTGTGGGGCTCAGTTTTATTATCTTGCTTTGATGCTGGTTGGGAGCGCTTTCCAAGCCACAGCATGATCCCGGTATAGATAACATGGTGATAGATGATCACAAATGTCAGGATGATATATACAGTCCAACTGGTGCTCATGATCGATCTCCCTACTGTTTGGCCAGCGATTCATAAGATGCCGCCATGATGCGAACATCGGCCGTTTTACGAATGTATTCCACGGTTTGTTGGCAATAATGGTGGGCTTGGCTCAACTTATCTAACAATGCTTGGGCAAGTAGTGTTGGTTGCTCGGGAGGGATCAATTGTCCGCTTTGCGGGCAGATTAAATCGGGGATCCCGCCAACATGGGTCGCAACAACGGTCTTGCCGCAGGCCTGTGCCTCGAGTAGTGCGAGTGGAAGCCCTTCCTGCCTGGAAGGCATGCAAAGAACATCAATCGCATGATAGAAGTTCAGCATGTTACCGCAGTAGCCAAGCCAGTGAACCCTGCCGGCGAGGCCAAGGCGCTGTGCTAGCTTTTGCAATTCGGCTTGCTTTGAACCTTGCCCTGCAATAGCCAGTTGGTAGCACTCCGGCATTTTGGCCAATGCCTCGAGCAGGGTATCGATCCCTTTTTCGTGCACGAGGCGGCCCGCGCAACCAATGATCGGCCCGTTGCTCGGAAGTTTAAGCTGCTGCCGGGCCGTGTGGATTTTGCCAGGCGAAAAGTGGTGGGTGTCGATCCCGTTGATGATGGTTTGATCGGCATGGATCCCTTTTGCTTTGAGTTGATCGGCGATGCGGGGGGCATCGGCAACCAATTTGATGTTACTACCAGTAAGCAGCCCCCGGGTTAGGAGCTGTTGCTTTGGATCATCAAGGTGCCAACTGTCATGCTCGGTTTGGATATGGGCAATATTGTTTATTCCCAAGCAAGCGATTCGGCTATATAGCAATGGCCCCAGATGGTGGGAGTGGATGATGTTAGCTTGTAGGGTTTGGATAAGCCGTCGCAACTTGAAGATTGTTTTCAGATCGCGGCCTGCGGGTTTATTGAGGAAATACAATTGCCCCTGGAAGGGAGCCAGTTCAGGCCATTGTTTAATGGCTTGTTTTTGCTCGCCTTCTAAAGCGACAACGTATACTTGGTTATTTGGATCGGCAAAGCGAACCAGATTGAGTACCAGTCGTTCTATTCCACCTGGGCTGAGATGTTGGACAACCTGTAATGTTGTGGTTTTCATGATATCTCCTCGGAAAAATTAGGCACTCGGATTAATACTGGTGCGTTGGTGAGGCGAACGATTTGCCGTGTTTGGTATAACCGGGTGTCGAGCAGTTGCACTGCGCAGACAAGGGAAAGCCCAAGGCCAAGCCCGGCGCCGATCCCCATGGCAAAATTGAGCCACCATGGCCAATTGAGAGGTTGGGTTGGTGTATTGGGGCGGGAGATGATCTTGAGCTTATCGGGCTCTTCAAATCGTCCTAGTTGACCCGTTACTTTGGCCATCTCATAGCGTTCAAGTAGCTGGTTGTATATCTTCGCTTTGACATCATAGTTACGTTGCAAGATGGTGAGCTCTTTCTCAAGCTGGGCAAACTCAGCACGTTTTTCTTGCAGTCGGCTGGCTTGGGTTTCAAGCAATTTGAGCTCACCTTCAAATGATTGAATTTGGTTCTCTGCTTGCTGTAGTTGTTCAAATTGGCTGATCAAAATTGGTTGGCTTGGCGAGTCCAGTTGCTGGGTATTGCTCGCAACGCGCTGCCATAGCTGGCCGACCTCCTGGGCGCTGAGGGATTGCTGCTGATCAACCAGTTTTACACGTTCTTGCTTAAGCCGGTTTAGCCTTCTTAGTACAGCCTTAACGGATGAGTGGCGGTCGGTATAGCTGGCGCGGAGCATCGTCAATTCAGCTTCTGCTTTGACGATTTCCGCTTCAAGCATACCAACAACCGGATTGGTACTGGCAAGGCGACCATAGAAGTTATCCCGCTTGGCTTGCGCATTGAGCAGCTTGAGCCTAGTTTCCTGAATCAGGGTATTAATTTGGGCGTCGGTTTGAATTCGGCTACCTTGCAGTTGGGGCAGGTTGCCGGCGTTATCCGCCTTAAAGGTGGCCAATGCGGCTTCCGCTTTCTCAAGATCAAAGAGGGTGGCTTCGAGTTGTTGCCGGAGAAATTGCTCTGATCCATCAATGGATGCACGGCCGGGTGCACGAAGCTTATCGAGAAAAAGTGCCGATAGTTTGTTGAGGATTGCTGGCATTTCTTCTGGCTCATGCCATTTAAGTCCCAACTGGACCAGATCGTTGCCTATAAGGTTGACGGTTAAGTTGCTGCTGAGGTTGTTAACAACGGCGTTAATTTGGCTTCGGTTGCCGACTGGGGTTAACCCAAGGTCGAGCACAACCTGTTCCAGAACGAATTGGCTATGTAACAGTACTCTCAGTGCCTTGATACGTTTTTTTAGGTTCATCGAGATGGATAAATCTTCAAGAAACGGGTTTAGCATCGCTGCTTCCTGAACCAAAATCGTCGTTTGGGCGTAGTAGCGCTTGGCTTTTACCGCACCGCCAGCCGTCATGAGCAGAGGCATGATGAGCATGGGAAGCAGCAGCAGGTAACGGTGGTTCCACAGTGCTTGCAGGAGTGGGTAAAGCTTGGCAAAGAGGCGATGTCTCATGGCGACTGCCTTTTAAGAATGAGGGTATCAGCGGTTTGCTCCGGCGCATATTCCAGATGAATCGGAATATTTTGGCTGGTTGTTACTTTGTTTACCGCTTGAATGCGTTTCTGCCCCTGCATGAGTGCTTCGAACGGATTATCCAGTTCGGCGGGGGCAACTTGGGCAACCAGCTGGTGGTACGGATGTTGGTTAAGGAAGTCGACGATTTTACGCTGCTGATCGGCATTAAGAGAGACTTGCTCTGGGCTAAAGAACAGGGTGAGGGATGTCGCTTGTTGTTGTGAGGCGCACCCCCACAACAGCAAGCAACCGAGCATTGTTAGTGTCCTTGTCATTTTTCCCCCTCATAGATTGGACTTCTGGTTCCTCCTGTATAGGAAGCAAGATGAATGCCCAAAGTTGGGGAAGTGGTGATCTTGTGCCTGTAAAATTCGACATAGCATCAGCTGTGCATCTTTTCTTTTATTATCTCAATAACTTGGGATGAACGGTTCTCCCAACTTTCGTTGAGTACCATCGCTTGAGCTTGATGAGAGTGGTTTTGCCTTTTTGATGGGGACCATTGGCAATAGTGGTCAATAGCAGCAAGCCATTGCGTTTTGCTGGTGGCAGTCGTTAATACTGAGCGATATGGCTTGGCCGCTGGAAAGTCACTGCTGATCACCGGACACCCAGCAGCAATATACTCCCTTAGTTTCAGCGGGTTGCATGCGCGTATTTGGTCGTTATCGATAAACGGTAGAATAGCCACCGTCCAATGCTGTAAATAACCAGCTAGCTGGTGGTGGGGTTTGACTGGCAGAATGTGGATGTTGTCGAGTTTATGAAGTGATGAAATATCAGTATCTTGGCGTCCGATAAAATAGAAATCGATTCCTGGGCGCTCGTGAGCAAGGCTAACAATCAGCGCTTGGTCAAGCCAGTTATTCAAGCTGCCGTAGAACCCAATGCTTGGGCGGGATAAGTTTATATCACTAGGCGCGATCGCCGGTTTTGCAAAATGCGATAAATGAACCCCATGCGGCAGCAAGAATGTTTTATTTTTAGGAAACTTGCGTTGCAGCGCTGGACTGCAAGCCAAGATGATATCGGCCCTCTCGGCCAGGCGTTGTTCGGCCATCTCGGCATATTGATGATCAACGCCGGCAAGCGCAGAGAAGTCATCACCGCAGTAGTAGATCACCAAGTCGCTGTTGCAGATATCAAGGTAGTCAATCGCACTCGGTAGTGCAGCCCAAACAACACGCCGGTATTTTTTTTCTGTTAGCTGCTTTTGCAATAAGTAATTGTTGAGTGCTTTTAATATTGCATGCTGTGCCATTGGCCATACCAGCGGCTTGATAATGGTTGCTGGGGGAGTGGTATTCGCTGGCGTGACTTGTCGGGGCGGTGTTGCCCTCGCACGTATTTTTTCCCAAATTCGCTTCAGATCGCGAAGTGCAATTTTGGGTTGGCGTAACCCGATGGAGTTGATCCAATGAACGTCATAGTCTTGGCTTATAACCTGAAGTATATGTTGGCTGCTGGATGGATGGCGCCCCCAGTCTTCACCAAAAACAAGAAATTCCATATCAATACTCCAATTGCTTGATGACTTTGGCCGGGTTGCCGCCGGCTAAAACACCGACAGGAATATCTTTGGTGACCACACTCCCTGCTGCAATCACGCTGCCTTCACCAATGGTGACGCCAGCCATGACCATGACGCCCGTCCCTAGCCAAACATTACGGCAAAGGTGAATATCACCCACTTGCTGCTCGGTATCAGGTTCGCCAGCAGCTCGGGCAAGCGGGTCTAACGGGTGGCCGGGAAAACCAGCCAGAAAAACTTTCCCGGCGAGCCTTACATTGTCGTCGAGCCGTATTGTCCGCCCAACGGCTATGGTGTTTTGCCAGCCAATATCCACATTATTGCCAACAATCAGTTGTGGTGTGGCTCCCCCCCAAACTCGGCCGCAATAAGTGGCAATACCAGATAGACGGCAGGCTTCGCCTAGTTGTATGTCAAGCTGGCCAAGGATTTGCGGCATTCCGCAATCTAGGTGCAGCTGGCGTGGACGAGTTGATAGCCGGGAGATGAACATGGGCGTGAAGTAGGTTTTTTGCAATATGCAATGCAGGCTTTGCTTTCCTGCCAGATGTAAGTGGTACAAGCTTTTATGAATGATTGGTATGCAGGGAAGGTAGCTACCGCGAAGGTGTTGCCAGTATGTTTTAAGGCGGGCAAGCTGATTCGCCGGAAGGTGCTCTTTAACCAATGCGCGCATATGTTCTCTCCTGGTTTACGGTTAGCCGATCCAGTGCCAACAACAGTCCAATTAATATATACAGAGGCCAAGTTGTTCCCTGAGTAAGAAAAGTGCCACTGACGCAGAATGAGAGCATGCCAAGCCATAAGCCTTGTGCCAGCGGCTGCATCTCATGTTTTTCTAGTCTTTTCAGTAATGAAAAGCTCACTCGCAGAGCACCTATAACCATAAGCAGAAACAGTACCAATCCGGCAAACCCCGCCTCGGCTGTGATTTGTAGCCAAGTGCTGTGAACAGCATGGTTTTTTCCATCCCAGTGCGGAGAGTAAAAATAGTAGTTGTAGTAAAAGTTATTGAGGCCGACACCGGTGAAGGGGTTACTGACTGCCATATTGATTGCGGCTTGCCAGGCATAAATTCGTCCCATTGCCGACTCGTCAATACCTGACTCAGCTGCACCGCCCGAGCTGCGGTCACTGATCCCTGCCAGTAGCACCAAGGCGGCAAGTCCGATACCGCTAATGATGCTCGGTAATATGATTGAGCGGCTTTTGAGTAGCGTCATGGCAAAAAACACGCAGGCTATCCCAAGAAGGCCACCGCGGCTTTGGGTAGCAAGTACGCTCATTATCATGACGAGCAGTGAAAGCAGGGCGAGAATTCGTTGCCATTTAGGGCCGTAGAAGCAATAGGCCATGGCAAAGGACACCGGGAATTGAAGCACCAATGCCAAATCGTTGGGATCGCCTAACATGGAGCCAATATCTCGGCTGATTGTGACCCGGGTTCCCTCAACAAGCCCAATGCCGTTAGCTTTGTTGTAGAGAGCCAAACCACCAATTAATAATCCGCTGAGTATTAAGAGGGAAGGAATGATTTTGAGTTGTGGCAATCGTTGCGGCAACCAACTGATCGCAAAAACCATGATGAAGATTTTAATAAAGTTACCATTAAAACTGGCAAAGGCTTCGCTGCGGTTGCTGGCAAATAAGCAAGATATGAGTACCCAGCAGCTAAATAGTAGAAGCAGGGTTTGCAATCGGTGCCAGCTAATTGATTCCCTATTTAGCCATAGCTGCCAGCCAAGTCCTGCCAAACTGGCAAGGGCTAATAGTTGGGGAATTTTCAGTGGCATCAATAGCGGAAAGGCTTCATGGATCCTGAAATAGGAAAAAATAATAAAACCCACACAGACAAGAAAGGCTTGGTTAATGATGAAAGGCAAAGCGAATAGCAAGCTAACCAGCAGTACTAAGCTTCCCTGGGTCATCCAGAAAAAGAAGACTAATCCACAACTGGTTAGGGCTAGCAGCCATTGGTTTTGCTTCTTCATACGCTTCAACCTGATCTTAATGAGCTATCGAGTGGCTTTGGGCGAAGAATGCTGAGCTTTCGAGTTACCCAAGGCCAGCTGACTTGGGTGATAAGTAGCAAGATGCAGCTTAGCTCGTAGATAACCGATGCGTGGTAGTGGGCGATGAGTAGCAGGATGATGAGGCTATAACTAACAGCAAGCCTGGATAAAGGGTAGGGCAGCTTAAGGTAGTATTGGCTCCAGAAATAAAACAGGCCAAGCCTTAGCAGTTGCAATCCAATTCCGGCACCGATAAAAGCATAGAGGCCGTATTGGGGAAGGACAAAGAGCAAAATCCCCGCCGCAGTTATCGCGCTGACTATGCCGATTGCCATGATGCTATGGCCATCTTTACGGTGGTAACAACCGATGTTAAGCAAGGTCGTCGCATGTTTAACCATGACCATGACACCGAGCAGTGGCAGTAAGCCGGCACTAGGATGAAAATCTTCGGGCAGCCACCATAATAAAAATCGCGAGCCGATGGTGATGATCCCTGCAGTAACCAAACAACTTAACTGGCAGCCGATGACACTGATGGTTGCGGCTTGCTTGCGGTTTTCCGCTGTGTCGATTAGGGCAAAACGTTTTGGGTACCACCAGAGCCCAAATGGTTCGAGTAATAAGCTTGCCGCAATAGCCCATTGTATGGCTACGGCGTAGGGGGCAAGCAAGTCAAGCCCAAGGCTGTGTGCAATTGCCCACCTTTCCGCTCCTAGTACCACGAAGCTGAGCACGCCCGCGAACGTGATTGCCCGGCCATAGCGAAGAAGTAATAACGTACTGCCTAGTTGGAGGCGTGGGAAGTATCGCCATAAAATGAGGATTTGTATGGCTTGGGCAATAAGTCCTGCTGCAATGATGCCATTAACCCCGTGACTGGGCGCCAGCAAAACAATGCCCCCTCCTTGGGTGATGGCAAAGGCAAGTTGGGCTGTGACAAATTGTTTGGCTTTGTTTTTCAGCCTAAGAATAGCGAAAGGGACACAGCACAGTGTATTGAGAAATAGGGTGATGAGTAGGCAGCGTATTGCAAATGTTGGCGGCTCGCCCGGTAGGGTTTGCTGTAACCAGGGTACCGCTAGCTGCCCGGCAAGGGTGAGCAAACCTGCAATAACAACAAGGAGCGCGAGTGCGTTGCCAATCAAGCTGTCTTGCTTTGGTTGGTCGTGGGCAAAGCGATAGATGGCATCACTGATCCCAAATGTCATGAGTAGTGTCAGTAAACAACTGAGCGTGACTAAGACATCCAATCGGCCAAATTGCTCTGTGCCAAGCCATTGGGCTACGAGGGGCTGTAACCCCAAGGCGATAAGCTTGCTGCCAATTAAGCCGACGGCATAGATCCCCATGGTTAATGCTGGTGTCATAATGCCTCCACTTGCTTCGATAGTTGTTTAGCGATCGTCGTGGCTGCAAATGTCGTTGTGACGCGTTGAAAGGCACTTTGCCTTTGTTTTTCCAGTGATGACACAGATCGTTTTAGGTGAGACGCCATGGTATGAAAGAGGGCTTCTGGATCATCCATGGGGACTTGCCGCCCGCAGTGGTGGTCAAGGATTTCATTGCAGCCGGCAAGCGTGCTGGTAATGACGGGAAGCCCCAAAGCCATTGCTTCTTTAACGACCAGTGGGCCTGTGTCTTTATCGCCATTAGGTGCAATAGTGAAGGGGGCAACAAGGGCTTTATAGTTTTGGGCATGTTGCTGATACCAAGCGGCATCCTTACCCCCAAGAAAGTGAATGGTGTTCTGGAGGGCGAGCTGGTGGACTTGTTGCTCCAAAGTATTGCGTAGAGGTCCGTCACCGACGATATCAAGTTCGGTCCCTAAAGGAAGGTGGCTAAATGCTTTGAATAATGTGTCGAGGCCCTTTTTTTCAACCAGTCGCCCGATAAATAAAAAGTCTTTTTGGGGATGCCATTGGGTCGGAAGTGGCGGGTATTTTTTTGCTTCAATCCCGCAAGGAATATGCAAAACAGGACGCTCCGTTGCACTCTGAAGTTCATTTTGCATTTCCTGGGTCACCGCGCAAATGAAATCAGCGGCTTTTAGTTTGCTCTCGATATCTTGCGGTGAGGCATAAATATCTGCGCCATGACCAACGAAGGAGACCGGGATATTGAGTAGCTTTGCAGCCACGATGGCTGTTGCCGTGCTATGCCATGCAAAGTGGGCATGAAGATGTTGGCAATTATCTTGTTTAGCCCAATAAGCCAACTGTAGCCCTTGCCGAAGCAGTGATAGGTAGGAGAAGCCTTGCTGTTGCTTGATGAATGAATGGCACCGATAAGTTTTCAACACTCCCCTTAGTGGATAGGCCGGGGACGTCGAGATATAACGGCATTGCTGTTTTAATTCGCGATCTGCAGATTGAAAGTGCTGACCAGAGCTAAATGCATAAGGTTGAACGGAGTGACCCAATGATGCCATTGCCCTCATTTCAACCCCCACAAATGTTTCAGATAACGTGGGAAATACCGGAATCACATAGCCTATCTTCTTCATGGCTCCATCCTCATTGCGTAGGTATTCTTGTTATCCAATATTGATGCCAACACGTATTGGCGTGTGGATTGCATTCACTTAACGCTACATCGGAAAGATAAGGTGAATGTGATGCGAGCAGAGATAGAAGTAAGTGTTGTGCTGCCAAACTACAACTGTCTGCCGACGCTGCCTCGAGCGATAAACAGTATTCGTGCTCAGGAGGTTGATGTGGAGATTATTGTGGTTGACGATGGATCGACAGATGGCTCAGTGGAGTGGTTGCTTGACCAGCCTGATATTACCTTGCTGCATTCGGAACGCGCTGGTGCTTCCCGGGCAAGAAATTTGGGAATTGAACAATGCTCACATGAGTTAATAGCGTTTCTTGATGCTGATGACTATTGGCTGGACAACAAATTAGCCCAGCAATTAGAGATCCACCGGCATTGCCCTGATGTCGTTTGTAGTTTTACTGATTACATGCATACGACTGAAGCTGGAAAGCAAATCATTGGTTGCTTCGATTACTGGCCCCGCTTTCGAAAGCAATTGAACGATGGGCCGGTAACTGTTTTTCCTAACTTAACGCCACAGCTCTTTGCAGAAAATGTAATAGGTACAAGTACCGTAATAGTAAAGAAGCAAACCTTACTCGCTGTTGGAGGCTTTGATCCAACATTGAAATCAGCTTCAGATTGGGACTTGTGGCTCAAAGTTGCCAAGCTTGGCAGTGTTGGAGTCGTTAATCTATCGTTGTGTCACTATATAACGGATAGGTCGGGGGCGATCAGCCGTGACCAATATAAGCGACTTGCGGCCATGAAGTGTATTTTGGATCGCCATCAATCTAGTTTGAGGGTGTTTCCATCGGCTTTGCTATTTGGATACTTACGCTGGGTAACAGGAAAGGCGGAATACAACCGGATACTCAAAGAGTACCGCTATTCGATATTCCAAGAATTACTGGTGCTTTGTTTTCAGCCCGAGATGCGTAGGTTTAAGGCCGTAGGGCGTGACGTGCTGAATGTTTTGTCGTTTAAATAAACCAGTTTTTATGTTTTGTTTGCTTTTTGTTCGCTTGCCATTTTTTTTTAATTTTAAGCTTGCCAATAAATATCTCATCCCTATAATGCCGCATCACCGACACGGAGAACGGCATTTGAAAGCCAGTATCTAATCGGTAAAGGAAAGCCTGAAAAAATAAATTTTAAAAGTGTTTGACACGAGAGTTTGTTTGGATAGAATGGCTGCCCTGTTCAACGATGGATTGCCTCGCTAAGCGGTAATTAAATAGTTGAATAATTTGTTCTTTAACAATTTGACCATGCAATCTGTGTGGGCACTCGTGAAATGATAGTCAAAAGATTTATCAATGAAACTGAGTGACCAAATCGAATCGCAAGATTCGGCACAGTCAATTCATTCATTACTTCGGTAATGGATTAACAGTATTCATTGAGCCGGTCGAGAGACCAACAAAACTTTAATTGAAGAGTTTGATCATGGCTCAGATTGAACGCTGGCGGCAGGCCTAACACATGCAAGTCGAGCGGCAGCGACAGCAACAATCCTTCGGGTGCGTTGGTGGGCGGCGAGCGGCGGACGGGTGAGTAATGCCTGGGAATATGCCCTGATGTGGGGGATAACTATTGGAAACGATAGCTAATACCGCATAATCTCTTCGGAGCA
>NZ_PYMA01000006.1 GCF_003026495.1 Photobacterium sanctipauli | reverse complement strand
ATGATAAGGAATAGCTTGGTAGATTAATCTCCCCTACAGCATCTAAGTACTTTGGCCAGGAACACGCTTACCAAGCTATAAACGAATAGGCTACTAGCTAAACAGCCTACTCATGTAGATACAAGGCAGGGAGGGGTTAAACCACCAATCCCCACCGCAAGCGTTCAACAACAAGGTACCAACCCCCTTCTATTAGCTTTATCGCTCTCCCGTTTTCCACGAATAAAGGGGAAGGACTAATCTGCGTATATGGTTAGTGTTTTGGGCATTATTGATAAAGGAAGGCGGCATAAAAAAACGCCCCGGCGATCACTCGCCGGGGCGTTTAAAATTGATGAGTAATCAGTGATTACTTAGTCAGTGCTTCGCTACCGTTTTCACGGATTTTAGCAAGCATTGGCTTCACTACACGTGCGTTACCAGCAACGATGTTGCCAGTGGTTAGGTGGTTAGTGTTGCCAGTAAAGTCAGTACAGATAGCACCTGCTTCACGCGCGATCAGTTCACCTGCTGCTACTTCCCAAGGCTTAAGGCCTAGTTTGAATACGCCGTCAACACGGCCAGCGGCTAGGTAACATAGGTCTAGAGCAGCACAGCCTGACTGGCGCATATCTTCACATTCTACGAATAGAGCGCTCTGGATCTTCATGTAGCTTTCAGCGTGCTGTTTAGCAGCAAAAGGAAGGCTAGTTGCTAGAGTCGTACCAGTTAGGTTGCGAGGCTGTGAAACACGGATACGCTGGCTGTTTAGCTGAGCGCCAGAACCACGTGTTGCGGTGAATAGTTCGTTACGTGCTGGGTCGTAAACAACAGCGACTTCTGTGCGGCCACGCATGCGTAGCGCGATAGAAATAGCGAAGTGAGGGTAGCCACGTACGAAGTTTTTGGTGCCATCCACTGGGTCGATGATCCACTGACATTCTTTGTCACGGTTTTCTTTAGTACCGCTCTCAGCTGCAATGATGCAGTGCTCAGGGTAAGACTTAAGAATAGTGTCGATAATGATAGCTTCTGCTTCATGATCAACATTGGTAACAACATCAGTACCTTTGTTAGCTACTTCAATAGCTTGAGGTTTTTCTAGTGATTTAATGACATGGTCACCAGCCTTTCGTGCAGCACGAATGGCGATATTAAGCATCGGATGCATAGGATCTTCCCAACGGATGTTAAAGAACTAAAAAGCGGCGGCGAGTATATCAGAGCTGGGCCAAAAGGGAAGTGGTTATTTTTTGCCCGTTACGAATTATTGCCACTACTGTACGCAAAGCATTCGGTAAAAGGGGGAACAAGGGAATTGGTATAATGTTTTTACATGTTTTCACCTTTTTTAAAATCTCTGTGCTAAAATCTTTCGGCTTTATTGAAACTGTCGGAAATATGCGTCTCTATGTTAGATAAAATCAGTGTAGTGCTAGTTGGTACTTCTCACCCGGGCAATATCGGCTCGGCAGCCCGCGCAATGAAAGTGATGGGCCTAACCAACTTGATCTTGGTTGACCCTGCCTGTGAAATCGACGAGAAAACTTATGCCTTGGCGGCCGGTGCGGCTGATGTCGTTGAAAACGCCAAGATTGTTCCGACCCTTGATGAAGCGATTGCCGACTGCGGTTTGGTGGTAGGCTCGAGTGCGCGCTCCCGTACTTTGGAGTGGCCGCAACTCGACCCACGCGAATGTGGTATTAAGTCGATTGCCGAAGCTAACCAGCACAAAGTGGCTATCCTGTTTGGCCGTGAGCGTACCGGCCTAACCAATGAAGAGCTGCAGCGTTGCCACTGCCATGTGTATATCCCTGCCAATCCTGAGTACAGTTCACTGAACTTGGCAATGGCGGTTCAGACCGTGAGCTATGAAGTGCGTATGGCCTTCCTGGAGCAGCAAAAGCACGGCAAGACTGCAGCTGTTGAAGCATACCCACGCGTACAAGAACTAGAAATGTTCTACGAGCACCTTGAAAAAGTCACAACGCAAACCCAGTTTATAAACAAGAACCACCCGGGTATGGTGATGGCCAAACTACGCCGCCTATTTACCCGAGCGCGACCTGAAGCACAGGAGTTGAATATCCTGCGTGGTATCTTGTCTTCGGTTGAAAAGTCACTCGAATATAAAGATAAATAGACACATAATCTTTATGGCTAAAAACCTGACTAAAACAGTCAGGTAAATACTTGACCGTTTTAGTCAGGTATGCGACACTCCACCCATAAACAAACGTGGGTAGCGGTGTGTTATGAGATTGACATCAAAAGGAAGATACGCAGTCACAGCTATGCTGGATGTGGCTTTGCATTCTCAGGATGGGCCTGTGCCTCTGGCTGATATTTCAGAGCGCCAAGGTATTTCACTGTCCTATTTGGAACAACTTTTTTCTCGCCTGCGCAAGGCTGGCCTAGTGGCTAGTGTGCGTGGTCCGGGTGGTGGTTACCGCCTAGGCGAAGACGCTAATGATATCGCGGTTGGCATGGTGATTGCCGCTGTCGATGAATCGGTCGATGCAACCAAGTGTCACGGTAAAGGTGACTGTCAAGGCGGGGTTCGCTGCCTGACACACACGCTATGGCGTGACTTGAGCTCCCGTATTAGCGGCTTTTTGAACAACATCACTCTTGGTGAGTTGATGCAAGATAATGACGTACAAGAGATCTCGGAACGCCAAGATCAAGTACTAACCAAAGCGTCATTTGGACATAATAAAACACACGACAGCACCCCAATCGGTGTCGATGTTCGCTCCTAGAGACTAGACGTCCGTGTTTTCGGAGATGAAGATGAAACTGCCAATATATTTTGATTATTCTGCAACTTGCCCGGTAGACCCACGCGTTGCTGAAGCAATGATGCAATGCCTGACCATGGACGGAAACTTCGGTAACCCGGCTTCTCGTTCTCACCGCTACGGTTGGCAGGCCGAAGAAGCGGTTGATACTGCTCGTGAAAATATCGCTAACCTACTGAATGCAGACCCACGTGAGATTGTATTCACCTCAGGGGCGACAGAGTCTGACAACCTTGCAATTAAAGGTGCTGCGCACTTCTACGGTAAGAAAGGCAAGCACGTTATTACCCTGAAGACTGAGCACAAAGCTGTACTTGACCCATGTCGCCAGCTAGAGCGCGAAGGCTACGAGGTGACTTACCTTGAGCCGGAGTCAAACGGCCTGCTGGATCTTGCCAAGCTACGTGACGCGATGCGTGAAGACACGGTACTTGTGTCAATCATGCACGTGAACAATGAAATCGGTGTTATCCAAGACATCAATGCCATTGGCGAGATGTGCCGTGAGAAGAAAGTGATCTTCCACGTTGATGCCGCTCAGTCTGCAGGTAAGCTGCCAATCGATGTTCAGGAAATGAAAGTTGACCTGATCTCGCTATCGGCACACAAAATTTACGGCCCTAAGGGTATCGGCGCACTTTACGTTCGTCGTAAGCCACGTATCCGCCTTGAAGCGCAGATGCACGGTGGCGGCCATGAGCGTGGTTTCCGCTCTGGTACTCTGGCAACTCACCAAATCGTGGGTATGGGCGAAGCCTTCCGTGTGGCTAAAGAAGACATGGAAAAAGATTACCAGCATGCGCTTGCACTGCGTAACCGCCTGCTAGCCGGCCTTGAAGGCATCGAAGCGATGACCATCAACGGTGATATGGAGCAGCGTCTGCCAAACAACCTAAACATTAGCTTTGCTTTTGTTGAAGGTGAGTCGCTACTAATGGCACTGAAAGATTTGGCGGTATCGTCAGGTTCTGCATGTACATCTGCGAGCCTAGAGCCATCGTACGTACTTCGTGCACTTGGTCTAGATGATGAGTTGGCTCATAGCTCAATTCGCTTCTCTTTTGGTCGCTTCACGACGGAAGAAGAAGTAGACTATGCCGTTTCACAGATCCGTGGCGCGGTAGATAAATTACGTGATATGTCTCCGTTGTGGGATATGTACAAAGAAGGTATTGACCTGAACACGGTCGAGTGGGCACACCACTAATCCTGCGGTCATAACGTATTCGAGGAAACTGTCATGGCATATAGTGAAAAAGTTATCGATCATTACGAAAACCCGCGTAACGTGGGCTCGTTTGATAAAAATGATAAAAGCGTCGGTAGCGGCATGGTGGGTGCACCTGCTTGTGGCGACGTAATGAAGCTTCAGATCAAAGTGACTGAAGAAGGTATTATCGAAGATGCCAAGTTCAAAACGTACGGTTGTGGTTCTGCTATCGCATCCAGCTCACTGATCACCGAATGGGTGAAAGGTAAGAGCCTTGATGAAGCGGCAGCGATCAAGAACTCGGCTATTGCTGAAGAACTTGAGCTACCACCTGTAAAAGTTCACTGCTCGATTCTTGCAGAAGATGCAATCAAAGCAGCAGTAAGCGATTACAAAAAGAAACACGAAGAAAATTAATTCCTAAAGGTTGTTGTATGGCCATATCTATTACTGAAGCGGCGGCAGGTCGCGTAGCTACTTTCCTTGAAAACCGTGGTAAAGGCCTAGGCCTCCGGTTGGGCGTCCGCACTTCAGGATGTTCGGGTATGGCCTATGTACTTGAGTTTGTAGATGACCTTGAAGAAGGTGATCAGGTATTCGAAGAAAAGGGCGTTAAGATCATTGTTGATGCCAAGAGCTTGGTTTACCTAGAAGGTACGGAACTGGATTTTGCCAAAGAAGGCCTGAACGAAGGCTTCAAGTTCAATAACCCTAACGTATCCAGCGAATGTGGTTGTGGTGAGAGCTTCAACGTTTAATCGCTGTGTTTACTGAGCCTGATCACTGCCTGCTAAAGCGTAGTCATCAGGTTCAGTCTTTATAGATACAGATGCTATGAATCATTTCGAATTATTTGGGCTACCATTTCAGTTCCCGCTGGACGGTAGCCTTCTTGCAACTCAGTTCCGAGAACTACAGCGTCGCTTTCACCCTGACAACTTTGCCACCGCTTCAGAACGCGATCGTTTGATGGCCGTGCAAAAGGCTGCGCAAATCAACGATGCATTCCAAACGTTGAAGAACCCGATATCCCGTGCTGAATACATGCTATCGGAGCAGGGCCACGATATCAGGGGTGAACAAAAGACCCTTCAGGATCCAGCCTTCCTTATGCAGCAGATGGAGCTTCGAGAAGCCCTTGAAGAGATCCCTGATGCAAGCGATCCCGAGGCGGCCTTGTTTGACTTCGAACAGCAGGCCAGCGCACTGTACAAGACCCAGCTGGCTGAGCTAGAACAACTACTACTTGATGAAAGCTGGGAGAGTGCGGCGGATGCCGTGCGTAAGCTTAAGTTTATTGTTAAGCTGCGTTATGAAGTTGAGCGACTTGAAGATAGCCTGCTTGATTAACCTTTTTTCCGATCCCGGTATTAACATTCCACAGGAACGATAATGGCACTGTTACAGATTGCTGAACCCGGTCAAAGTGCTGCACCGCACCAACATAAGCTGGCGGTGGGTATTGATCTGGGTACTACTAACTCGCTCGTGGCTGCAGTTCGCAGCGGCGTCCCTGAAACGCTAAATGATGAACAAGGACGAAGCATTCTGCCGTCGGCGGTTCACTATGGCGAGACTGGCATTGTTGTTGGTCACGAAGCTCGTGCTATCGCTCAGCAAGATCCTCTGAATACCATCATTTCGGTGAAGCGAATGATGGGACGCTCTTTGGCTGACATCCAGCAACGCTACCCGCAAATGCCTTATCAGTTTTCTGCAACCGATAACGGTTTGCCGCAACTGATCACCCGCTCCGGGGAAGTTAACCCAGTTCAGGTATCGGCTGAAATCCTATCCAACCTAAACCAGCGTGCGCAAGAAACGCTGGGTGGCGAGTTGGAAGGCGTGGTGATAACGGTACCTGCGTACTTTGACGACGCACAGCGTGCCGGCACCAAAGATGCCGCGAAGCTGGCAAACCTCAATGTATTGCGCCTACTGAACGAACCAACAGCGGCTGCAATCGCGTATGGTTTGGATTCGGGCCAAGAAGGTGTGATTGCCGTTTATGACCTTGGTGGTGGTACGTTTGATATTTCTATCCTTCGCTTGTCGAAGGGAGTATTCGAAGTATTGGCGACCGGCGGTGATTCAGCCCTTGGCGGTGATGACTTCGACCACTTGCTGGCTGATTGGATTGCCGAGCAGGCTGGCATGGATACTGAGCGTACGGCGCAACAGCACCGTGCACTACAAGATGCTGCCCAGGCCGCGAAAGAGGCGCTGTCATCTGCTGACGAAACAGCGGTTGATGTGCTTGGCTGGCAGGGCTCCGTGACCCGCGATCAGTTTGAAGCACTGATTAAGCCATTGGTGAAGAAAACCTTGATGGCTTGCCGCCGCGCGCTGAAAGATGCCGATGTCACAGCAGAAGAAGTGATTGAAACCGTTATGGTTGGCGGCTCGACCCGTGTGCCTTTGGTGCGCGAGATGGTGGGCGATTACTTCGGTAAGGCACCGCTAACTTCGATTAACCCTGATCAGGTCGTTGCCATTGGTGCGGCAATTCAGGCCGATATTCTGGCGGGCAACAAGCCTGACTCAGAAATGCTGCTGCTTGACGTGATCCCGCTATCGCTGGGTATCGAAACCATGGGCGGCATGGTTGAGAAGATCATTCCGCGCAACACCACGATCCCTGTCGCTCGTGCCCAAGAGTTCACGACTTTCAAAGACGGCCAAACCGCAATGTCTGTGCATGTTGTACAGGGCGAGCGTGAAATGGTCAGCGATTGCCGCTCTTTGGCACGCTTTACCCTGCGTGGCATCCCTGCCATGGCAGCGGGCGCTGCCCATATCCGCGTGACATACCAAGTCGATGCCGATGGCCTGCTGTCTGTTACCGCGATGGAAAAGAGCAGCCAGGTACAATCTTCTATTCAGGTGAAGCCATCTTACGGCCTCACTGATGATGAAATCGCGACTATGATCCGCGATTCAATGACATTCGCCCAGGACGATAAAGACGCCCGCGCCCTTGCAGAGCAACAAGTGGAAGCGGATCGCGTGCTGGAAGGATTGATTGCAGCGCTGGCAGCAGACGGTGATACGCTGCTGACAAAAGAAGAGCGCGACGAGCTGGAAGCCGTCATGATGGAATTGGTTCAATTGCGCCAGGGTACAGACCCGCACGCGATTGAAGCCGGTATTAAGAAAACAGATAAAGCGAGCCAGGAATTTGCGTCCCGCCGAATGGATCAGTCTATTCGTCAGGCACTGGCTGGCCAGTCGATTGATGAGGTTTAGGCATGCCTAAGATTGTTGTATTACCCCATGATGAGCTTTGCCCGGAAGGGGCAGTGCTAGAAGCGCAAGAAGGCGAAACCATTCTTGACGTGGCACTGCGCAACGGTATTGGCATTGAACATGCGTGTGAAAAATCCTGTGCGTGTACCACGTGCCACTGTATCGTACGTGAAGGCTTTGACTCACTGGAAGAAAGTGACGAGCTTGAAGATGACATGCTGGACAAGGCTTGGGGCCTTGAGCCTGAGTCTCGCTTGGGATGTCAGGCAAAAGTGGCTGATGAGGATCTAGTGGTAGAAATTCCGAAGTATACACTGAACCTAGCATCAGAAAACCACTAACCGTGGTTAGCCCCGCTAGTAACTGAGACAACCGGTTACTAGCGGGTCGGCTACACTAATATGCATTCCCTTATCTTCTCTTTATACCGCCAAGCGGTGAGCTTGCAAGAAGCTAACGGAATGGATATTCACTCAACACAGAAGGAGGTTCCAATGGGCTTGAAATGGATTGATTCAAGAGAATTGGCAATCGAGCTGTCCGAGCAGCACCCTGACGTAAACCCAACCACTATTCGCTTTACCGACCTGCGAGAATGGATCCTCGAGCTGGAAGCGTTCGATGATGATCCCAACCATTGTAGCGAGCGGGTATTGGAAGCGGTCCAAATGTGCTGGATAGAAGAAGCAGACTGATCAGCGCACTGCTCCTCTGTTCACTTCGCTGTCTTATTATAGGCGCCTATCACGCTAGCCACCTACCTGCCACGGCTTGCTAAGGCACAGATTCTTCCCTTTGATCTGATCTTGCTCTTAATCTTGTTGTAAACGCCTTGTTTATTATGTTTTGGCAAGGCAAAGTATGGATAATTCTGAAAACAGGGTTATTGGCAAAATAATTAACTTTGTTTTTACCGTTCTTTCAGGGCTATTTGCCTATTATGTGTATTATCAGCTGATTGCCCCCTTGTAATACCTGATTCTGCCCCCATACCAACTGTTATGTGTGGTAACGTTATTGTCATTGGTTTGTTACCCAAATGCATTAAGACGGTACAGGGTGGTTTTCACGCTGAGACCCATTAATCGCCAGCCGTTTGCTGGTGGTTATCAAATATCAAGGAGTTATTCATGTCCGCCAAAATGAACGTTCTGCTAACTACGGAAGCTGCTGATGAGAAGTGGGGCAAAGGTGCCCTGGTGACTTTCGAAGCTGAAGGCGCTGTTGTTCACGTCAATGAAAGCGATGCGCTGGCATCGATACAGCGTGCGGGACGCAAGCTTGATAGCCAAGGGATCAAGCAGGTAGAGCTAGTTGGTGAAGGTTGGGAGCTGGAAACGATTTGGGCCTTTATTCAGGGCCACCGCAATGCTAAACCGGGCAATGATGTAAGCTGGGCGGCTTTGCCTGAAGCAGAAGAAGCGGAACTTCAAGCGCGCCTTACGGCAACCAACTGGGTTCGCGAGATCATTAACCAGTCGGCAGAAATTGTTCGTCCTTCGCAACTGGCTGCCCGTGCCGGCGAATTCATTAAATCACTGGCCCCAGAGCATGTGACTTACAAAATCATCAAGGGTAATGATTTGCTTGATGAAGGCTGGAACGGTATCCATACCGTTGGCCGTGGTTCGGAGCGCTCACCTGCGATGCTTCGCCTAGACTACAACCCAACCGGTGATGCGGATGCACCCGTGCATACTTGCTTGGTTGGTAAGGGCATTACTTTCGATTCAGGTGGCTACAGCATGAAGCCGTCTGCGGGCATGACTGCGATGAAGGCAGACATGGGTGGCTCGGCAATGGCAACCGGTGGCCTGGCGCTAGCAATCGCGCGCGGCACCAACAAGCGCATCAAGCTGATCCTTTGTTGTGCTGAAAACATGGTGTCGGGTCGTGCCTTCAAGCTGGGCGATATCATTACCTACAAGAACGGCAAAACCGTCGAGATCCTAAACACCGATGCGGAAGGCCGCTTGGTATTGGCTGACGGTCTGATTTACGCCAATGCGCAAAACCCTGAAGTGATCATCGACTGTGCCACCCTGACCGGTGCGGCGAAGAATGCACTGGGCAACGATTACCACGCGCTGTTCAGCTTCGACCACGAGTTGGCTCAGCAGGCATTGATGGCGGCGAGCGAAGAGCATGAAGGCCTATGGCCACTACCGCTTTCGGAGCACCACCGTGCGATGATGCCTTCGAACTTTGCTGATTTGGCGAATATCTCTCAAGGGGACTTTATGCCGGGCGCAAGTACGGCTGCGGCATTCCTGTCTTATTTCGTTGAAGATTACCACTCAGGTTGGATGCACATCGATGCCAGCGGTACCTACCGTAAATCGGCCAACGATAAGTGGGCTGCCGGTGCAACCGGTATGGGCGTTCGTACCCTGGCGAATATCCTGTGCGATAACGAAGAATAAGTTAGCCTTACTAAAGCAATAAAATAGAAAAGTCAGTTGCTGCCACTACGCGTTATTGGGTGGCAGCCCAAAAGGAAGAAGTATCATGATAAGGGTTTCATTATCCGATCAAGCCTATAGTGGTGTTTGGGGCGACAACGCACTGGTGGCGTTCGAGTCTGACGGTGCCGTGGTTCATTACAGCGGCGACTACCCGCTTCGTCGCATTCAGCAGGCTGCGCGTCAGCTGCAATCCCAAGGTGTGGTGGCGGCAAGCCTAGAGGGCGAAGGCTGGAGCTATGAGCGACAGTGGGCGTTTTACTGTGGCTTTGCTACCACTAAGGCAGCAGTGGAGCTGAAATGGGCATCCATTGACGAAGACGAACTGGAGCTGCTCAATGCCCGTCGCCGCAGTGCTGACTGGGTGCGCCAGGTTGTGAATGCCACGCCAGAAGATATGTATCCAGAAAAACTGGCTGATGAAGCGCTTTCTTTCCTCAATGGCATTGCTGGTGAGCACATTAGTCACGAGGTCGTTGTGGGTGAGGCGTTGGCTCAGCAGGGCTGGGCGGGTACCTACAACGTTGGCCGTGGCAGCAGCCGTCCGCCAGTCATGCTGACAGTCGATTATAACCCAACGGGCGATAGCAACGCGCCGGTTGCGGCTTGCCTGGTAGGCAAGGGGATCACCTTTGACTCGGGCGGTTATAGCATCAAGCCAAGCGCAAGCATGGTGACCATGAAGTGCGATATGGGCGGTGCCGCTACGGTGACTGCGGCGTTGGGTTATGCCATCGAGCAAGGATTGCGCCAGCGTGTGAAGCTGATCTTGTGCTGCGCAGAGAACATGATTGCCGGTAATGCCTATAAGCTGGGTGATGTGTTAACGTATAAAAATGGCCTGACAGTTGAAATCGTCAATACCGATGCCGAGGGGCGACTGGTATTGGCCGATGGCTTGATTGCTGCCTCTGAAACCAAAGCGCCGCTGATCATCAATGCCGCGACCCTAACCGGTGCCGCAATGATGGCCGTTGGCCCGGATTACAATGCCTTGTTTGGTTTCGACAAAGAGCTACTCATGAAGGCGCAGCAACTGTCAGACTTGGTGAATGAGCCGGCTTGGCCATTACCGCTAGAAAAATGGCACCAGTCAAACTGCCCATCTTACTATGCTGACACGGCCAACAGCCGTGCGCAGAAAGGCGGTGGCATGGGCGGGGCATCGAATGCCGCGGCATTCCTGTCACGTTTTGTTGATACCGACAACAGTAGCTGGGTGCACTTTGATTTGGCTTCCTGCTTCCGCGATAGTGCCGATAGCCGTTGGTCTGCGGGGGCAACCGGGCTAGGTGTAGCCAATATTGCAGCATTGCTGCTTTAGCAATAAGCCTAAGGGAGGCGGCAGGCAAGACACCGGTGTACTGTCGCCGAATAAATTAGATTCAAAAGGGAAACTATAATAATGACAATTGAAAGAACATTCTCAATCGTAAAGCCAGACGCAGTGAAGCGTAACCTTATTGGTGCTATCTACCAGCGCATCGAAAGTGCTGGGCTAAAAGTGGTCGCAGCCAAGATGATCCACATGGATGCCGACAAAGCGAAGGGCTTTTATGCCGAGCATGAAGGCAAGCCGTTCTTCGAAGACCTAGTGGCATTCATGACCTCGGGGCCTGTTATGGTTCAGGTGCTTGAAGGGGAAAATGCCGTAGTCCGTTACCGCGAGCTAATGGGCAAGACCAATCCGGAAGACGCTGCCTGCGGAACACTTCGCGCCGACTTCGCTCTGAGCATGCGCCATAACTCGGTACACGGTGCAGATAGCCCTGCGTCGGCTGAGCGCGAAATTGCCTACTTCTTTGCCAGCGACGAGCTTTGCCCGCGCGACTAGCCCTTTGCGGCGGTATAAATCACGCCGGGCAAGCAGCCAGATAAGTAGATAGGTAAAGATAGATAAACGAACGGGGAGCCTTGGCTTCCCGTTTTTTGTACCCCTTGGGCGAAAAGGGCTCGAGGACTTTAACGGCTGGAAAGTCGCGGGCAAAGCCTGTACAATTTCGCGCCTTAAAACCAAACTGAAATTCAGGTGCTACTAACCTGCATATTCAGTACAAGGTCCTGTCGTGTGCCATCAATCAATGGCATGCCCAAGGCACAGATAACGTCACGTAATTTTAAAGAGGCAACACCCGATGACAACTGTAAAAACTAATCTGCTGGATTTTGATCGCAAAGGCCTGCGTAAGTATTTTGCTGAAGAGCTAGGCGAGAAAGCATTTCGTGCCGATCAAATCATGAAGTGGATGTACCATTTCGGTTGTGATGACTTCGACCAGATGACTAACATCAACAAGAAGTTACGTGAAAAACTAAAGCAAGTGGCTGAAATTCGCGCCCCTTACGTATCGGAAGCCCAGCATTCGTCAGATGGTACGATTAAGTGGGCGATGCGCGTAGGCGATCAGGATGTTGAAACGGTTTATATCCCAGATGATGATCGTGCGACCTTATGTGTCTCTTCCCAGGTAGGTTGTGCATTGGAGTGTAAGTTCTGCTCGACGGCTCAGCAGGGTTTCAACCGCAACTTGCGTGTTTCTGAAATCATCGGTCAGGTTTGGCGTGCAGCCAAAGAGATCGGTGTTGAGAAAGAAACTGGCCGCCGCCCAATTACCAACGTAGTAATGATGGGGATGGGCGAGCCGCTACTGAACATGAAGAACCTGATCCCGGCATTGGAAATCATGTTGGACGATCTTGGTTTCGGCTTGTCGAAGCGCCGTGTCACGGTCTCGACCTCGGGCGTGGTGTCCGGCCTTGACCAGATGACAGGCAACATTGATGTTGCGCTGGCTATCTCATTGCACGCGCCAACCGACGAGCTGCGCTCTGAAATTATGCCAATCAACGATCGCTGGGATATCGATGACTTCCTGGCCTCGGTACGTCGCTACATTGCATCGTCGAATGCCAACCGTGGTCGCGTTACCGTCGAGTATATCTTGCTGGATCATGTTAATGATGGCATGGAGCATGCCCGCCAGCTGGCTGAAACCCTGAAAGATACCCCGGCCAAGGTGAACCTGATCCCGTTCAACCCGTACCCGGGCTCGCCATACAAAAAACCAAGCAATTCCCGTATCGATCGTTTCATGAAAACCTTGATGGAGTACGACTTTACGGTAACCGTTCGTAAGACGCGTGGCGATGATATCGATGCGGCATGCGGACAATTGGTCGGCGATGTGATTGACCGCACGAAACGCACCCAAGCAAAACAGCACAACGGTGAACAAATCCCGGTAAAATCAGTCTAAAAGATTGGTTTCCCGGCCAGTTTTCTAAAATTGGCCGGGCATTGATATGGATATTGATGCGGGGCAATTATGGTGCGGTGGACGATGTACCCATTATTGTGTAGTTTAATGGTCGGTTGTGTTACCGTCGATGAAGCAGGCAATAAGCAACAAACGGTTGATAAAGTCGAGGCTGCTGAAGCAAGGATTTCCCTGGGGCTAAGCTACCTAGAGAACGGTCAGTGGCAGCGCGCCCGTGATAATTTGGAACTGGCATTGGAGTATGCGCCGAAATATTATCGGGCACAGAACGCAATGGCCTATTATTATCAAAGGGTTGATGAACCGGAAGCGGCCGAGGCCATTTACCGTCAGGCCCTTCGCGATTCACCGAAAAACGGTGATGTGCAAAATAATTATGGTGTATTCTTGTGTAGCCAAGCACGCTACGACGAAGCCATTAGCGCTTTCGAGAAAGCCATTAAGCAACCCTATTATTATTTGACTTCGGCGAGTTACGAAAATGCGGCGCTGTGCAGCTTGAAAGCGGGCACCAAGGTGGAAGCGAGAGCCTACTTTGAAAAAGCGTTGTCCTATGATCCGTATCGGCCGAAATCCATGTTGCAACTGGCCCAGCTGGAGGTTGAAGAGAGCAACCTCAAAGAGGCGCGTGCCATGTTGTTTAAATTTAATAAGAGGTTCGGGTACAAGGCAGACAGTCTTTGGCTGTTGATCCAGTTGGAAACGCTGTCCGGTCAGCGAAGCCAAGCCGACAAATATGCCGCTCTGCTTAAAGAGCAGTTCCCAAACTCAAAGCAATATCAAAAATACCTAGCCAATGAATACTGAACAGAACGAAGAACGATCAACAGAAGACGTCATTCTTCCAGGGGATATGCTGCGTCAGGCTCGTGAAAAATTAGGCTATTCGCAGAAGGATGTTGCCAGCCGATTGAGGCTTCGCCTCTCGGTGGTGAATGATATCGAGCAAAACAATTTTGAAGAAGCGCAACTGGCCACTTTTACCCGTGGTTACGTGCGCTCCTACGCCAAGTTTGTCGGCCTAGATGAAGCCGAAGTACTGGCAAAACTTGACCACTTTGGCCATGCCCAACCACAAGAACAAGAAATGCAAAGCTTTTCACGTCGCACGAAGCGCGAAGCACATGATAGCCGTATCATGCGCCTGACGTGGGCACTGGCGGCATTGTTTATCGGTTTGACCGGCGTGTGGTGGTGGCAGAGCTTGCAAGTATCGCCGGATACCGAGCTGGCAAACAGTGCGGGCACCCAGCAAGCCCAGCCGTTGGACGAGTCGTTGGCAACGGGCGTAACCGAAACGACATCAGATGTTGTTACGGTACTGGAAGCAAACCCGTCGGAAGAAGCGAGCGTGGTTTCGACCTTAACCACAGACGATGTTGAGCCTGTGGTGACTGCTGAGGTGCAAGAGCCAACGGCAAGCTTTGAAGACAGCTTTACTGAAGAAGCGCCAGTTGACGAGTTTACCGCTAGCGATGACGTCGACAGTGCCGATAGCCTGGCGGGTGAGCAACTCGCTGGTGTGATCAGCGAAGAAGAAAGCGAAGCTGTGGTTGTCGAGTCTGCCCTTGAGCTGAGCTTCAGTGGCGATTGCTGGATCGACATCCGTGATGCGAACGGTAAGCGCCTGGATACCGGTATCAAGAAAGCCGGTGATGTATTGAAACTGGATGGCAATGAGCCGTTCAGGGTAGTGCTGGGTGCGCCTGGCGTGGTTACAATGAGTTATAAAGGTGAGCCGGTTGATCTTAGCGGCTACCCTGCAGGTAAAGTTGCGCGATTGAAACTGCCGCAATAATAGAGTGAATGTAATGCATAACGAATCTCCAATTATCCGCCGTCAATCTACCCGCATTTATGTCGGTGATGTGCCAATCGGTGACGGTGCGCCTATCGCAGTTCAGTCGATGACCAATACCCGTACCACCGATGTTGAGGCAACGGTGGCACAGATCAAAGCGCTGGAAAACGTGGGTGCTGATATTGTTCGTGTATCCGTACCGACGATGGACGCGGCAGAAGCGTTCAAGCAGATCAAGCAGCAGGTGAATATCCCGCTGGTGGCTGATATCCACTTCGATTACCGTATCGCACTTAAGGTGGCCGAGTACGGTGTTGATTGTTTGCGTATTAACCCGGGTAATATCGGCCGCGAAGACCGCATCCGTGCCGTGGTTGATTGCGCCCGCGACAAGAACATCCCGATCCGTATCGGGGTGAACGGTGGTTCGCTAGAGAAAGATATCCAGCAGAAATACGGTGAGCCAACGCCGGATGCCTTGGTTGAGTCGGCGATGCGCCATGTCGATATTCTGGACCGCCTTAACTTTGACCAGTTCAAAGTGAGCGTAAAGGCGTCAGATGTGTTCTTGGCCGTTGAGTCGTACCGTAAGCTGGCGCAGCAAATCAAGCAGCCGTTGCACCTGGGGATCACCGAAGCAGGTGGTGCCCGTGCTGGTGCGGTGAAGTCTGCTGTTGGCCTGGGTATGCTGCTAGCCGAAGGTATCGGTGATACTTTGCGTGTGTCTTTGGCAGCCGACCCGGTCGAAGAAATCAAAGTGGGCTTTGATATCTTGAAGTCATTGCGCATCCGCTCCCGCGGTATTAACTTCATTGCCTGCCCAACCTGCTCGCGTCAAGAGTTTGATGTCATTGGCACCGTCAATGAGCTCGAGCAGCGCTTGGAAGATATTACAGTTCCAATGGATGTCTCTGTGATTGGTTGCGTGGTCAATGGCCCGGGCGAAGCGGAAGTGTCGCACCTGGGTATTGCCGGCGGCAACCGCAAGAGCGCATTCTACGAAGACGGTACACGTCAGAAAGAGCGTTTCGATAACGACAATGTTATCGACCAGCTCGAAGCGAAAATCCGCGCTAAAGCAACAATGCTAGATACCAACAACCGCATTGATGTGACAGAAAAATAACGAAATATCAGTGAATCACCCCTGAATACTTGGGGTGGTTCACTATTTGCGTTATAACCTATATATTCAACTCCATTCCCCATCGGTTAACGAGAATAAACGTGGCGAAACAAATTCAAGCAATTCGAGGCATGAACGACTGCCTACCAACGCAATCTCCGCTTTGGCAAAAAGTGGAAGGTACCATTAAACAAGTAGTAAGCGCTTACGGCTACAGCGAAGTCCGTATGCCAATCGTTGAATCAACGCATTTGTTTAGTCGGGCAATCGGTGAAGTGACTGATGTTGTTGAAAAGGAAATGTATACATTCGACGACCGTAATGGCGATAGCCTAACGCTACGCCCTGAAGGTACTGCAGGCTGTGTGCGTGCGGGGATCCAGAACGGTTTGCTATACAACCAGGAACAGCGCCTATGGTACACAGGTCCGATGTTCCGCCATGAGCGCCCGCAAAAAGGCCGCTACCGCCAGTTCCACCAGTTTGGTGTTGAAGTGTTTGGCCTTAATGGCCCTGATGTTGACGCCGAGCTGATCATGATGACAGCGCGTATGTGGCGCCAGCTGGGTATTCACCAGCATGTTCGCCTAGAGCTGAACTCAATTGGTTCGCTAGAAGCGCGTGCTAACTACCGTGAAGCCTTGATTGCTTTCCTTGAGCAGCACATCGACGTGCTTGACGAAGATTGTAAGCGTCGTATGCACACTAACCCGCTACGTGTTCTTGATACCAAAAACGCAGCAGTACAAGAAATTTTGGTAGATGCGCCTAAGCTTTCAGAGTACTTGGATGAAGAATCTACCCAACATTTTGCTGGTTTATGTGAACTATTAGACGCTGCGGGCATCGAATACCAAGTAAATGAACGTCTTGTTCGTGGTTTGGATTATTATAACCGCACTGTTTTTGAGTGGATCACCGAAAGCTTGGGTGCTCAGGGTACGATTTGTGGCGGCGGTCGCTACGATGGCCTGGTTGAGCAACTTGGTGGAAAGGCAACGCCTGCTGTAGGTTTTGCCATGGGTCTAGAGCGCTTGGTTCTGATGATGGAAACCCTAGAGCTTGCTGATGTACGTCGTCCAGTTGACGTTTACATGGTAACGGCGGGTGAAGGTACCATGCTAGCTGGTATGAAACTGGCTGAGAAACTGCGTGAAGAAGTATCTGGCCTACGCGTGATGAGCCACTTCGGTGGTGGCAACTTCAAGAAACAGTTCAAGCGTGCCGATAACGTAGGTGCGGCTATTGCGCTGGTATTGGGCGAGAACGAAATCGCTGAAAATACCGTGGTAGTGAAAGATCTTCGTGGCGGTGATCAAACCACAATGTCACAAGACGATGTAGCAGCGAAACTCGCTGAATTGATTTAAGAGAGGACAGGAAGTGGACGGCAATATCACAGAAGAACAACAAGTAGAACAGATTAAGGCTTGGTGGAAAGAAAACGGCAAAGCCATTGTTCTTGGTGCTGTGATTGGTCTGGGCGGTTTGGCTGGCTGGCGTTACTATCAAGCCGAAGTCCAGTCTGCTAAGGAACAGGCATCAGATGCGTATACCCAAGTAATTAATCGCCTTGAAAGCGGCAGCGACAGTGCTGTTGCCGATGTGCAGGCGTTTATTGCTGCCCATGAAAGTAGCCAATACTCGGTGTTGGCAGCGCTTCAGCTTGCAAAAGCACAGGTTGCCAACGGCGATCTTGATGCTGCTGCCGAGCAGTTGAGCTGGGCAATTGGTAACACCAAAGATGAAGCGATTCTTCCTGTCGCTCAAACGCGTCTGGCACGCATTTATGCTGAACAGCAGTCGTTTGACCAAGCACTGGCTGAGCTGGATAAAGTGACTGCGCAAAGCTGGCAAGCGAAAGTATCTGAACTTCGCGGTGATGTGTTGTTGCAAAAAGGCGACACTGTTGCTGCACGCGAAGCCTACGTGGCTGCACAGCAGCTAGCGGGTGCTTCTCCGGCGCTTCAGATCAAGCTTGACGATCTAGCACAGTAAGGTTTGAGCGTATGCAGAAGGTGTTAAAGCAAGCTATCTCTGTTGCTCTGGCGGTAGGGATCCTGGCAGGTTGTGCCGGGGAAGAAGATACTATCCAGATGGCACCTTTGCCGGTGGTGGAAAGCAGTTTTGTTCCGGCGCAAAGTTGGAAAGCGCAAGTGGGGGATGGCGTAGGCCATTACTTCTCTAAGCTTTCTCCTGCATTGGGTTACGGCAAGCTGTTTGTCGCCGATCGCGACGGTGTAGTTAAGGCGCTGGACCCTGACAATGGCCAGGTGCTGTGGGAGATTGACCTGGAAACCGACATCAGTGCCAGGCTTTCGGGCGGTATTGCTTTGTCTTACGGCAAGGTATTCATCGGCAGCGAAAATGCTGAGGTGATTGCGCTTGACGAGGAAACGGGCGAAGAGCTGTGGCGCACCACCGTAGAAGGTGAGGTGCTGTCGAAGCCGCTGGTGGATGAAGGCCTTGTCATTGTAAATACCAGCCGTGGTATTTTGCAGGCGATGGATGCAGATACTGGCGAGAGCAAGTGGCAGCTAGGTAGTGAGCTACCAACCCTAACCCTACGTGGTGACAGCTCGCCGGTGTCGATTTCTGGTGGTGTTTTCTGGGGACAGGCCAACGGCCGATTGGCCGGTGCCTTGATGGGCAATGGCCAGATGCTGTGGCAACAGCCGATTGGCTCGCCAAAAGGCGCGACGGAAATTGACCGTTTGGTCGATGTTGATGCGACACCGGTTATCGAGGGCGAGCGACTCTACGTGGTTGGCTACAACGGTAACTTGGTATCGATCGAGCTTCGTACGGGCCAGGCGGCATGGAAACGTGCTTATTCTTCTGCAACCGACTTTGTGGTTGATGGTAATCAGCTATATTTGATCACAGATCAAGACCATATTGTTGCGGTAGATGCGCGCAGTGGTACTGAGCTTTGGGCTAACAATGATCTGGAATACCGACTGCTAAGTGCACCTTCTATCATCGACGGCTACGTCGTGGTGGGTGACAGCGAAGGCTTCCTGCATTGGCTCGACCCATATACCGGTGACTTTGTTGCTCAGCAGGCAACGGATGGTAGCGGTATTGCCGTACCGCCAATGCGCATGAGCGATGGCTATTTGGTTATCACTCGTGATGGCAGTATTAACAAAATGCAAATGCCGTAAATAGTCGGTATAATACGCGCCATTCTAATTTGTCGGCTCCTGCTGTGGATACAGTCAGGAGCCGTTATTGTTATATCCATTCGCGATATTATTGTCGGATGAAGGTCACAAAATGTGTGGCTGGAGACAAGAATGAATGGACACTATGTCATTAAGACGATGAAAAGTAAGAGGTAGTTATGATTCCTGTTGTTGCCCTAGTCGGGCGCCCAAACGTGGGTAAATCGACGTTATTCAACCGTCTTACCCGTACAAGGGATGCGCTGGTAGCAGATTTTCCTGGCCTAACAAGGGATCGTAAATACGGTAAAGCAGAGCTTGAAGAGCACGAATTTATTGTAATCGACACCGGTGGTATCGACGGTACTGAAGAAGGCGTCGAGACAAAAATGGCTGAGCAGTCGCTGGCAGCAATCGAAGAAGCAGACGTGGTACTGTTCTTGGTTGATGGCCGTGCCGGGTTAACGTCGGCTGACGAAGCCATTGCCGCGCACCTGCGTAGCCGTGAAAAGCCAACTTTCTTGGTGGTTAACAAGATTGACGGTATTGATGCCGACAGTGCTTGTGCCGATTTCTGGCAGCTGGGCGTTGATGCGATGTACCAGATTGCAGCCGCGCAAAACCGCGGTGTAACAGCACTGATGGAGCGTGCGCTTGCGCCGTTTGCTGAAAACCTGAAAGCAACGGCTGAAGACAGCGATGAAATTAGCATCGAAGATTTGACCTCGGTTGAAGATATCGAGAAGGCCAACCTGTCTGAAGCGGATGCGGAGGCGGCTTATAAGCGCCTTCAGGAGCAGCCAATCAAACTGGCGATCATCGGCCGCCCGAACGTGGGTAAATCAACGCTGACCAACCGCATTCTTGGTGAAGACCGTGTGGTTGTTTACGACATGCCGGGCACCACCCGCGACTCTATCTACATTCCGATGGAGCGTGACGGACAGGACTACGTGCTGATCGATACCGCGGGTATCCGTCGCCGTAAGAATATGCACGAAGCGGTTGAAAAGTTCTCGGTTATCCAAACCCTGAAAGCGGTGGAAGATGCCAACGTGGTGTTGCTGGTTATCGATGCGCGCGAGAATATCTCAGATCAGGATTTGAGCCTGTTGGGCTTTGCCCTGAACGCCGGCCGTTCACTGGTTATTGCAGTGAACAAATGGGATGGCTTGGATAACGAAGTGAAAGATCGCGTGAAGTCTGAACTTGACCGTCGTCTGGGCTTTGTCGATTTTGCCCGTATCCACTTCATTTCTGCACTGCACGGTACGGGTGTTGGTCACTTGTACGAGTCGGTACAGGAAGCTTACCAGTCTGCAACCAAGCGTATCAGCACGTCAATGCTGACCCGCATCATGCAGATGGCACAGGATGATCACCAGCCGCCGATGATCCGCGGCCGCCGCGTGAAACTCAAGTATGCCCACGCTGGTGGTTACAACCCGCCGATTATCGTTATTCACGGTAACTTGGTGAACGAGCTGCCGGGCTCGTACAAGCGCTACTTGATGAACTATTACCGCAAGTCGCTGGAAATGATGGGTACACCAATCCGTATCCAGTTCCAGAACAGCGATAACCCGTTCGAAGGCAAGAAGCAGAAGCTGACTGTCTCTCAAGAGCGTCAACGTAAGCGCCTGGCGACAGCGCTGAAAAACCGCGATAAGTAATCCTTATCTGGTTAAAGACATTGAAAACCCAGCCTTGTGCTGGGTTTTTTTATGCCCGCTGATTGTATTGGTTATTGCTGGCGGTCTTTTTGTATAATGCCCGCGGAGAAGATCGTGCCCGATCTTGTTATGTCTACGAGTTGTATAAGGAATACCATGCCAGCTGTTACCCCTACCGAAGTTGTTTTTACCGAGCGCCAATATACGGCTGAATCTGTTGTGCAGATGGTTGTTGCCCAGCCTGAAGGCGGCAGCTGGTTGGTAACAGCCCTGACCCCCTTTCACCCGGTAAGCCATATCTGGCCCGATCATCCAGCCGATTGGGGCTCAGTCTCAGTGCGCGGTACCCAACAAAGGGTAACGGGGTGCTTTTACGGTGCTGTCGAGCTTGCAAGCCACCAACTGTTTGTCGGCAGCGACATTCCTGTGAAGCGCAATGAGGAAGGTTGGGTATTTGTCGTGGTACATCAAACGGAGCAAGCCTTGCCTGCCGACTTGGTTGGCGAAACCGTGCAGCTCGAAGTGGAGCGGGATTATCAGCTATCCCTTAGTCGCGGACACAGCGCAGGGCATTTATCTTCGCTAGCACTGAACAAGGTCCTGCATCACGACTACTGGCGGAAAGATGCGTCGCGCAAGGATGAGCTGGGGCACTATGATTTCCATAGCTACGCCCAAACGGAGAGCCGGGTATCAGAAGATTGCAGCACGGATACCTATCGTCTGGGGAAGACATTACGCAAGCGCGGCTTAAATTCGGCAGATATGCTGGAGGCCTTGCCGCAAATTGCCGAGCATATTAACCAGCAATTAGAACAATGGCGCGCGATGGGCGCTAAGGTTGTTATGCGCCGTGAGGGGAGTGCGTTGACAGACTCCCGCTATTGGCAATGTGATCTGGGCGAAGAAGGGCTGGTAGAAATCCCATGCGGGGGAACCCATGTGCAATCACTGGTCGAATACCAAGAGATTACTGTTTCATTTCAAGTTGTTAGCGACCAAGAGTTAATCATGCTAACCCGGACCGTAGCCGCTTAAAGCAGTAAAGCGATCCTAAAACTGCAATTTTACAAACCACTAGATCTACTGGGTTAGCCTTGGAAGTTGCAGTTTTAAATATCGCTTAAAATCCAAAAACAGAATATGTAACTTATGCTTTCGGGATGTGTATTGATAAATATTCTTTTGATACCTGATCGCTGATCACGTTGGCTTTTTAGGTTGATCAACAGATTCGCGAACGATCAACGTACCAGACGTATCCTGCAAAGGGCTGCATGGCAGCTGCTCAATGAGCTGTAGCGCCTGCTTCACTGCATGGGATGCGACTTCATTGATGGGCAGCATGACTGAGGTCAGGCTAGGCACGGTGAATTCACCAACGGGATCATTATCAAAACCGATAACCGATATATCGTGCGGCACCGACAAGCCGGATTCATGTATCGCCCTGATGGCACCGATGGCCATGTTGTCGTTGGCCGTAAACAGGGCGGTAAAATTAACGTTATTATCAAGCAATGACTTGCAAGCCTGATACCCTCCCGCAAGGAAATAATCACCCTCGGCGATATGGGCCACTTCGATGTTATGTTTGGCGAGGGTGTCTAGAAAGCCATTGAGGCGGTAAGTTGAGTTGGCAGAATCCTGTGGGCCGCGAATACAAGCGATGTGCTTGTGCTGGTGATCAAGCAGGTGCTTGGCAGCCTTGCGGCCTGCACCGTATTGGTCGAAAAACAATGAGCGATCTTCAAAACCGGTGACCTTTTGGTTAATGACTACCAATGGGACGGGCAGTACTCGCATTAGCTCAATCAGTTCGTTTTCACTTAGCTTGCGGGTGTAGAGAATAATCGCGTCTACCTTGCGCTCGACAAGATTTTCTATGGCTTTTGTTTCAGAACGGTTGCTGTGCCCGCCGTCCATGATGAAGAGTTGCTTACCCGCTTGGCTAGCCGCTTCTGCGGTTTGGCTCATCAGGCTGCTGAAGTAGGCGCCTTCGAAGGCAGAAACCACCAGCCCCAGCGAGTTGCTGCTGTTGGAGGCCAGTGCCCGGGCCAGGCTATTGGGCTGGTAGCCCAACTCAGCCATTGCTTGGTACACCTTCTCTGTTGTGGCTTGCTTTACTTGCCCTGTCTGGTTCAGTACGCGAGAAACAGTGGCCTTGGATACACCGGCCAGCTTACATACATCGTTAATTGTTGCCATTCCTACTGCTCTCTTACTGTTACTGATATGCCCGACAATACACGCGGTATTGTCGGGCATTCATGGCGGTTGGATCAACCATTGCCGAAGTAAATACGACCTTAACGTACAGCCCCGTTTGATTTGATAACGTCTTGATACCAGAAGAAAGACTTTTTACGTCTACGGTTAAGGTGGTTGTCGCGATCGACATACACAAACCCGTATTGTTTCTGGTAGCCGTTGAGCCAGCTCAATAGGTCGATGAAAGACCAAGGGTAGTAGCCCCGTACATCGACCCCTTGCTTGATGGCTGACTCGGCGGCGGCAATATGGCTTGAAAGATATTCGATACGCGGTTGGTCGACAATTTCCCCGTCGATGATGGGATCCTTGGCACCCAAACCATTTTCGGTGATGTAAAACGGAATATCGCCATAGCGCTCTTTTAGCCGCATCATGCCAACGCACAGCCCTTCGGGGTAGATTTCCCAGTCCCAGTCGGTGTAGGTGGAGTTTGGATTGCGAACAAACTTGAACAAGCCCTTAAAGCCGAATTCTTGGCCGGAGCCTTTCTCTCCCGTGGTATTGATTTTGGTGTTTTCCACATCCGGGTTGGCGGCAATCCACTCGCGTTTGTAATAGTTAACTCCGATAAAGTCACAAATATTGTCTTTTAGCAGCATTTCGTCCTCTTCGGCGAAGACCGGGGCGCCCCATGTCGCCTGGGCCAGGTTGAGGATGTGGGTTGGGTATTCGCCTTTTAGCACCGGATCGTATAACCAGTGGGTAAGCAGGTCATCGGCCATGTTGCAGGCCGCCACGTCTTCAGAGCTGTCGCTGATGGGATCATGGGGCTGCATTACGTTTACAAAGCCAATTTGCCCGTTGCTTGGCACGGTGCCAAATTGTTGGTATTGGCGAAATGCCTGCACGGCCTTGGCATGGGCAACAAACACATGGTGGCAAGCTTGGAGGCCGCGTTTGGGATCGCTTATACCCGGCGGGTGGGTGGCTGTAAAATAGCCCATGCCAATGAAGATCAGGGTCTCGTTAAAGGTTGACCAAAGCTCGACCCTATCGCCAAATGCTTGGTAGCACAGCTTGGCGTATTCCTCGAATGCCTCAACGGTGACACGGGATTCCCAGCCGCCGATATCCTGTAGCGCCTGCGGTAGGTCCCAGTGGTATAGGGTGATCATCGGCTTGATGTTGTGCTTTAGCAGCTCATCAATCAGATCACTGTAGAACTGAATACCAGCTTGGTTAACAGTGCCGCGTCCTTGGGGCAACAAGCGGGGCCAACTGATAGAGAAGCGGTAGCTGGTGAGGCCTGCTTCTGCCATCAATGCGACATCTTCCTTGAAACGGTGGTAGTGATCGGCTGCGACATCACCGTTGGTACCCGCGTGGGTGGTACCCGGCAGGTGGGAATAAATATCCCAGATAGAGGGCCCCTTGCCATCGGCATCATGGCCGCCCTCAACTTGGTAGGCTGCTGTTGCCGCCCCCCAAAGAAAATCGTCGGGAAATGCTGAAGTGGGTTTGTTCGTCATCGGTCACTACCTCTAATGCAAGATGCTCTGTGAGAATAGGGCAAGCTTAAGATAAAAATGAAACCGGTTACAGAAACCGGTTTCATTTTTTGCTGCATTCTGTGATATCGATCGACATAATCGGATCCTGAGTTGGATCAAAAGCCGTTTTTATCGATTTGTTATAAGATGTCACCATGCAGATACAATGATGAAGGAATGAATCATGAGCCAGAACACTTGTCCTGAATGTAGCAGTGAATTAGCGTGGAAGGACGACCAATATTATTGTGATTATTGCCAGTCGGGGGTGAAGAAAAAAGCGCTTTGTCCCGACTGCCATGCCGAGACTGAAAAACTGTTGGCATGTGGTTCGGCGAGCTATTTCTGTAACAGCTGCAATGAACTGAAGTCGAAGTCGCGAGTCGAAATTGTGTTCGAGATGCAGCCGTAGGGCATGGCCATTGCTGGGCTCAGGTCAGCTAGATAGCAAGTATGATCGGAAGGCGCCGCTGTTTTACCAGCGGCGCCTTTGATTATGGCGGTTATTGGCTCACGACCGATTGGATATCGCCGTCGGCCAGTTTGGTGGTGATGGTATCACCGGCCTTGACTTGCTCGTGGCTGCGTATCACTTTGCCCTTGGCATCACGGGTAATGGAGTAGCCGCGGCCTAGGGTGGCAAGCGGGCTGACGGTTTCCAGCTTTTCCGCCGCCATTGCCAGCTTGTGGCTGGCATTGAGTAAGCGGCGATCCATGGCATCCAGCAAACGGCGCTGGGTTTGCTCAACTTGCGATTGCTGAACCTTGATGGTTTGTGCAGGGGAGTACAGCGACAGCTTGTAGTTGTTACGCTCAATATGCTGCTGGTGGCCAGCTAGCAGGCGCAGCATTGCGTTTTCCAACCGAGACGAAAACTCATCCAGCTGTTGCTGCTGCTGGTTGAGCCGTACTTGCGGGTGCTGTCGATCCAACCGATGCTGCAAGCGCACGGTTTGCGATTGCCTTGCCGCCAGGTAATGGCGCATGGCATGGTGCAGTTGCTGGGTCTTTTGCCTGATTGCCTGAGTTTGGTGGGTCATATCACGGCTGATCAATTCGGCAGCGGCAGAAGGGGTAGGGGCACGCACATCGGCAACAAAATCGGCGATGGTGACATCGACCTCATGGCCCACGGCGCTGACAATCGGGATTTCGCTGGCGGCAATGGTACGGGCAACGATTTCTTCATTGAACGCCCATAGGTCTTCTAACGAGCCCCCGCCCCGGCCAACAATTAACACATCGCACTCTTGGCGGGCATTGGCGCGGCCAATGGCTTGGGCAATGGAAATGGCGGCACCTTCGCCTTGCACCATGGTTGGGTAGATCACCACCGGCAACCCAGGATCGCGTCGTTGCAAGATGTTCAGGATATCATGCAGGGCTGCGCCCGTTTTCGAGGTGACGATACCGACCCGCTTGGGTTGCTCCGGCAGCGGTTTTTTCAGTGACTGGGCAAACAGCCCCTCGGCTGCCAGCGACATCTTGAGTTGCTCGAATTGCTGCTGCAGGCGGCCGTCACCTTCAGGCTGCATACTTTCGATGATCAGCTGGTAATCACCGCGCGGTTCGTAGAGCGAAAGCCTGGCCTTGACCAGTACCTGAGTACCGTTACTTGGCTTGAAGGTCACCCGGCGATTGTTGCCGCGGAACATGGCGCATTTTACTTGGGCGCGCGAGTCTTTCAGGGTGAAGTACCAATGGCCGGAAACCGGCATGGAAAGGTTGGAAAGCTCACCAATCAGCCAAACTACCCCCATTTCGTTTTCAAGGATCAAACGAACTTGGGCGTTGAGGCTAGAAACGGTATAGATTCGGTCGTTGCTTTGGGTCTGTTGGGCGAATAGAGTCACGAGGCGAGACACCTGTTATCGGGCGGCTAAGAAGTGAGCGGGGGCAATAGGCAGACGTGCGTTGCCAAAGCCGAGACAGATCGATGGACAGATCTTGGTCGTAAAATGCCGACCGCAGCACCGGAAACTTAACCGACATATACTACACATCAAGCAAAATTAGTCAATAAAAAAATTTAAAAAATTACTAGCCAATCGATTGCTTCCTACGTATACTTTGTTCGCAATATTTTATCCTTCTTTAAACCTCTACTTGGTGTGAGATATTGCAATGTTACGAATCAAACAAGAAGCTTTGACTTTCGATGATGTCCTGCTGGTTCCAGCCCACTCAACTGTACTGCCTAACACTGCCGATCTGCGCACCCGTCTGACGAAAGACATTACGCTAAACATCCCTATGGTGTCAGCGTCAATGGATACTGTGACAGAAGGTCGTTTGGCTATCGCCCTTGCTCAGGAAGGCGGTATCGGTTTCATCCACAAGAACATGTCTATTGAGCAGCAAGCCAATGAAGTTCGCATGGTGAAAAAATTCGAAGCGGGTGTTGTTTCTGAGCCGGTAACGGTGAAGCCTTACAACACTATCGAAGATGTTAAGCGCCTGACTATCGAAAATGGCTTTGCTGGCTACCCGGTAGTTTCTGACAACAACGAGCTGGTGGGTATTATTACTGGCCGTGATGTGCGTTTTGTTACTGATCTTTCTTTGAAAGTAGAAGAAGTGATGACACCAAAAGACAAGCTGGCTTCAGCGAAAGAAGGTGCATCACGTGAAGAAGTAGAAGCTATCATGCAGCAGTACCGCGTTGAAAAAGTACTGCTAGTCAATGATGACTTCCAGCTTCGCGGTATGATCACGGCAAAAGACTTCCAAAAAGCAGAACGCAAGCCTAATGCATGTAAAGATGATCGTGGTCGTCTGCGCGTTGGTGCTGCGGTTGGCGCTGGTGCGGGTAACGAAGAGCGTGTTAAGGCGTTGGTTGAAGCTGGCGTAGACGTGCTGCTTATCGACTCTTCGCACGGCCATGCTGAAGGTGTGCTTCAGCGTATTCGCGAAACTCGCGAAGCATTCCCAGAACTACCGATTGTGGGTGGTAACGTGGCAACTGCCGAAGGTGCACGCGCGCTTATCGAAGCCGGTGTAAGTACGGTTAAAGTGGGTATTGGCCCTGGCTCTATCTGTACCACGCGTATTGTGACTGGTGTGGGTGTTCCTCAGGTTACGGCTATCGCAGATGCCGTTGCCGTTGCCGACCAGTACGGTATTCCTGTTATTGCCGATGGCGGTATCCGCTTCTCTGGTGATATGTGTAAAGCTATCGCCGCCGGCGCATCTTGCGTGATGGTGGGTTCAATGTTTGCCGGTACTGAAGAAGCACCGGGCGAAGTTGAACTGTACCAAGGCCGTGCTTACAAATCTTACCGTGGCATGGGCTCACTGGGCGCAATGTCGAAAGGTTCTTCTGACCGTTACTTCCAGACTGACAACGCGGCTGACAAGCTGGTACCGGAAGGTATCGAAGGTCGCGTAGCATATAAAGGTCACATGAAAGAAATCGTACACCAGCAAATGGGTGGTCTGCGTTCAAGCATGGGTCTAACCGGTTCTGCAACCATCGAAGACCTGCGTACCAAGGCTGAGTTTGTGCGTATTTCTGGTGCTGGCATGAAAGAGTCACACGTTCATGATGTGACCATCACCAAAGAAGCACCGAACTACCGTATGGGTTAATTTTCAGCAGGTGGGTAACCACCTGACGAAAACGTTTGCCTAAACGGAAAACTTGTATAAGATGGGGGCGTTTTTTGGCCCCCAAATTTCAATTATTTTTGAGACAGCTCGATAATGACCACGACAAACATTCATGATCAACGCATCCTTATCCTTGATTTTGGTTCTCAGTACACGCAGCTAATTGCGCGCCGTATCCGTGAAATCGGTGTTTACTGTGAGCTATGGAGCTGGGACGTTGACGAAGCCGATATCCGTGATTTCAATCCAAACGGTATTATCCTTTCAGGTGGTCCGGAAAGTGTGACAGAGGAAGGTTCTCCTCGTGCGCCTCAGTACGTGTTTGAAGCTGGCGTGCCAGTGTTCGGCGTATGTTACGGCATGCAGACCATGGCAGAGCAGCTGGGCGGTAAAGTTGCTGGTTCTACTGAGCGTGAGTTCGGCTACGCGCAGGTGAAAGTGGTTGAGCCAACAGCCTTCTTCAAGAACATCGAAGATGCGGTTTCTGAAGACGGTACAGCACTGCTTGACGTATGGATGAGCCACGGTGACAAAGTGGTTGAGATCCCGTCTGACTTTGTCAAAGTGGCAGAGACTGAAACTTGTCCTTACGCGGCAATGGCGAACGAAGAGAAGCGCTTCTACGGTGTGCAGTTCCACCCAGAAGTGACTCACACGCGCCAGGGTATGCGCATTATCGAGAATTTTGTGCTAAACATCTGTGGCTGTGAAAAGCTATGGACGTCGGCGAACATCATTGATGACGCAGTAGCACGTATCAAAGAACAAGTGGGCGATGACGAAGTTATCCTGGGCCTATCTGGCGGTGTTGACTCTTCTGTTGTTGCAATGCTTATCCACCGCGCAATTGGCGACAAGCTAACTTGTGTATTCGTGGACAACGGCCTACTTCGCCTGAACGAAGGTGAGCAGGTTATGGAAATGTTCGGCGACCACTTCGGCCTGAACATTGTTCACGTTAAAGCAGAAGATCGTTTCCTTGACGCGCTAGCGGGCGAAGCAGAGCCGGAAGCGAAGCGTAAGATCATCGGTCACGTATTCGTTGATGTTTTCGACGAAGAATCGAAGAAACTGTCAAACGCGAAGTGGCTAGCTCAGGGTACTATCTACCCAGACGTCATTGAGTCGGCGGCATCGAAAACCGGTAAGGCACACGTGATCAAGTCTCACCATAACGTGGGTGGTCTTCCGGACGACATGGAAATGGGCTTGGTTGAGCCGCTAAAAGAGCTGTTCAAAGACGAAGTACGTAAGATTGGCCTAGAGCTTGGCTTGCCTTACAACATGCTTTACCGCCACCCGTTCCCAGGTCCAGGCCTAGGTGTACGTGTACTGGGCGAAGTGAAGAAAGAGTACTGTGACCTGCTACGTCGCGCCGATGCTATCTTCATTGAAGAACTACACAAAGCTGATTTGTATAACAAAGTGTCTCAGGCATTTACTGTTTTCCTACCTGTGCGCTCAGTGGGCGTAATGGGTGATGGCCGTAAATATGACTGGGTGGTATCGCTACGTGCTGTTGAGACCATCGATTTCATGACAGCGCACTGGGCACACCTGCCATACGACTTCCTAGGTAAGGTTTCCAACCGTATTATCAACGAAGTTGACGGCATTTCACGTGTTGTTTACGACGTGTCTGGTAAGCCGCCAGCGACAATTGAGTGGGAATAATTATTCATCCACTTTATGCAGGCAAACTTGCCTGTAGCACATAAATTTAAGAAGCACCTTCGGGTGCTTCTTTTGTTTTTGGCTAAACTATATCCAAGTAACTTCAAGTCACAGGGCTTAATGGTTACTTGGGTGCATGCGAAAGGCAGGGATGGCGGAATTTGCCAAGGTGTGAGTTTTGGCTCTGATATGCGGTTTGTTTGCTATATGATGCGTTTTGTGATGAAAGTAATGTTGTGCTTGTGATATTGTGATGTGCTTCTCTTGTTAGCATGATGTTTCGTATTAATATTTGTTTACAAAGTTGCTTAATGCATTTTTGTTATTAGTTAGTCGATCGTGCGTTTTGGTCTGAACTTTTTATTACAATCCTCCGCAAGGTTTTTTCTGAATAAGAAAGATCGGATTAACGGCGATAAAACGACAACATGTAGCGCCGCAAATTTACAACATCACTAACGACCATGGAGTTCCCATGAGTAATCAAGCAGTAAATAAAGCACCGGATTCCAAACCGGGTGCAATGGATAAGTTTCTAAACTTTATCGAACGTGCGGGTAACAAAATCCCTGATCCAGCGCTCCTATTCTTTTGGGGTCTTATCATTGTCTGGGGCTTGTCTGCATTATTCTCACAGTTCGAATTTGGACTGATCCACCCTGTTACTGGGCAAGCAATCGAAATCAACAACCTTCTTACCGGTCAATCTCTAGCAGGTTTCCTTGCTGGTATGGTTAAGACCTTCACCGGCTTCGCACCACTGGGTATCGTACTTGTAGCGATGCTGGGTGTAGGTGTTGCTGAAGCGTCTGGCTTCATCAATACTGGCCTTAAGAAGATGCTTAACTTCACGCCGGCTAAGCTACTAACACCAATGCTTATCCTAGTAGCTATCGTATCGCACACTGCTGCGGATGCGGGCTACGTACTGGTTATTCCTCTAGGTGGTATCATCTTCCACGCTGCAGGCCGTCACCCTCTTGCGGGTATCGCTGCTGCGTTTGCTGGTGTATCTGGTGGTTTCTCTGCGAACTTCATCCCATCGGGCATCGACCCATTGCTAGCGGGCTTCACCCAGTCAGCTGCACAGATCCTAGATGCTGAGTACATCGTTAACCCACTGTCGAACCTAATGTTCACAGGCCTATCTTCAATTGTTGTTGTGGGTGTGGGTTGGTACATCACTGAGCGTGTTATCGAGCCGCGTCTAAAATCAACGCCAATCGATGAAGATGCTGAAGAAGCACCGGATCTAGGTTCTTTCACAGAAACTGAGTCTAAAGCATTCAGCGCTGCAGGTTGGGCAATGATGGGCGGTATCGCGCTGCTTGTGCTTTCTGTATTCCCTGAGTCTTCTCCTCTACGTTCGCCAGAAGGTGAAATCACCGCGTTCACTGCACCGCTAATGCAGTCAATCGTACCGCTGATCTTCATCCTGTTCGTTATCCCTGGTGTGGTATACGGCCGCGTTGCGGGTACGTTCAAGTCAAGCGATGACATCATCAAGGCGATGTCTGCAACCATGGGCACCATGGGCGGCTACATCGTAATGGCATTCTTCTGTGCACAGTTCCTGGCTGCATTCAGCGATTCTAACCTAGGTACGCTACTTGCTCTTTCTGGTGCTGACCTGCTTAAAGCAATGAACCTACCTGGCCAGGTAACCATCGTTGGTATGATTCTACTTACCGCGTTTGTTAACCTTCTAGTTGGTTCGGCATCTGCGAAGTGGGCATTGATTGGTCCTATCCTAGTACCAATGCTAATGGCGGTAGGTATCTCTCCTGAGCTAACTCAGGCTGCATACCGTGTTGGTGACTCTGTATCTAACATCATTTCACCTCTGATGGTGTTCTTCCCACTGGTTGTTGTTTACACCCAGCGTTACGTGAAGAGCTCTGGTATCGGTACACTGGCTTCACTAATGATGCCATACTCGATTGCCCTAACCATCGTATGGACTATCTTCCTGCTTCTATACTGGGCAGTAGGTATTCCTCTAGGTATTCAGGCACCTTACACTTACACAATGTAAGTTGTAAGCTGACGCAATACACCAAGCCCCGCTATCAAGCGGGGCTTTTTTTATCTACAAATTGTATAAAAAGTAGTTATAGGTGGGCGTTATTTATGATTTACATGATATTAACAACTGCTAAATAAAATAAATTTAAAATTTTATCTTGCGGTAATAAATTCTGCATATGGCTCAATTATTGGCGGGTGCTTTCTTAGACTAGTACATTTGTGGGGGTTAGTAGTGATACTGATGCTCCAATCCAGTTGATCGTGCTTTTTTGTTCCTCTTTTTGGTGTTTTACACTGCAGTAGCGATTTGTTACTTTTTTTACAGAACACAACATAAAAACTCAATCGAAGTGGTAAGGATGTACGATCATGAGTGAAACCATTACTCCCGCTCCCTCGCAGAAGGGAATCATTGCGTTCATTGAACGCGCCGGCAAGAAAATCCCCGATCCCGTTATTATCTTCATGTTTCTGTTTACCTTTTGTTTGGTACTAACAGGTGTGATCGGTGGCCTACAGTTTGAAACAACAGGTGCTGACGGTGGCGCGATTACGCATACCATCAAGAATATGCTAGCTGCGGAGAATGTGCGCTGGATGTTCGATAATGCCTTGCTGACTAACTGGCTGTCCTTTGGTGGCGGTGTACTGGGTGTCATCCTGATCGTTATGCTAGGTGTGGGCATTGCAGAAAACTCGGGTTTGCTTTCTGCCGTTATTAAAAAAGTCGGCCTGCGTATCAATGATCGTTACCTGCCATTGTTGGTGGTTTTCCTGGGTATCATGAGCTCAATTGCGACGGATGCGGGTTACCTGATCCTTATCCCGCTAGCGGGTTTGCTTTACGCTGGCTTGGGTAAGAACCCGCTGATCGGTATGGCTGCGGCTTTTGCTGGTGTATCGGCAGGCTTTAGTGCCAACCTGATCCCGGCAACGCCTGTTGATGTGATTTTGGGTGCAAACGCGCGCATCTTTGCTGAGTCTCAGGGTATTCCGTTTGAAACCGCGGCGGGTGAAGCGATCAACCCGGCGACGATGCACTACTACTTCATCTTTATCTCGACTTTCCTATTGGCTGGCTTGGGCGCATGGGTCACAACGCGTTTTGTTGCCCCTCGTCTTGAGAAAATGTCTTACCAGCTTCCAGAAGATCTGAATTTGGATGACTTCCAAGTTACTGAAGCAGAAAACAAAGGCCTTAAAGCGGCAGGGATTGGCTTGATCATTGCGCTTGGTGCGGTAGCTGCGCTGGCAATGGGCCCTCTGGCGACTTACACCAATGAAGCTGGCCGTGAGGTAACCCCGTACCTGGATAACGTGATTTTGTTAATCGCAATGGTATTCGCGGTTGTGGGTATTTTCTTTGGTGTGGCAACGGGCAAGTTTAAGTCGCTGCAGGACGTGGTGAAAGCCATGGTGACCCAGATGAATACCATGGGCTATATCCTTGTACTGACTTTCTTCTGTTACAACTTCTTGGCGCTACTGGGCTTCTCTGGTTTGGGTACTTACGTGACTTACCTAGGTGCGACGTTCCTAGCGGCATTGGGCTTGCAGCAGTTCCCAATCCTGTTGATCATCGGCTTTATCCTGACGACCGCTGTTATCAACCTGTTCGTGGGTGGCTTGACGTCGAAGTGGATGCTGCTTGGTCCTATCTTTGTACCGATGTTGTACCAAGTGAACCCGGATATGACACCGGATCTAGTGACTGCGGCCTACCGTGTTGCGGATTCATCAACCAACATCATTACCCCGATGATGAGTTACGCGGGTGTTATCTTGGCATTCATGCGTAAGTATAAGCCTGAGCTATCGTTCGGCGACGTTATTGCCATGATGGTACCTTACTCGATTGCCTTCCTAACGGTATGGACATCGGTTCTGGTTGCGTTCTTCGCTTTCAACATTCCGCTAGGCTTCTAATCGCAGACTGGTAAAGTAAGCCATAAAAGCAAAAGCCCGTAGCATCGAATGCTACGGGCTTTTTAATATTCATACCTTTTCGCCATCGAAGGTTTGGTTAGCTTACTGGCTTATTTCAGGTACTGGGCATGGAAGCGCAGGTGATCCTCAATAAAGCTTGCGATGAAGTAATAGCTGTGGTCGTAGCCTTCCTGCATTCGCAGCTCCAGCGGGTAATCCACAGATTCGGCTGCCGCTGCAAGTACTTCAGGTTTGAGCTGCTCTTCGAGGAAACCGTCTTGGTCGCCTTGATCCACCAAGGCTGGCACGGCTTGCTGGTGCTGCTTGATCAACTCGGTGGTATCGTATTGCTTCCAGTTATTGCTATCGGTACCCAAGTAGCCGGTAAAGGCTTTTTGGCCCCAAGGGCAATGGCTCGGGTTGCTGATTGGGCTAAATGCCGACGCAGAATGGTAGCGAGCCGGATTGCGCAGGGCAATCATCAATGCACCATGCCCGCCCATTGAGTGACCACTGATTGAGCGCTCTTGATTGACGGGGAAGTGCTCCTCGACAATCGCAGGTAACTCATTTACCACGTAGTCGTACATATGGTAATGACGGCTCCATGGCGCTTCGGTTGCATTGACGTAGAAGCCGGCGCCCAAGCCAAAGTCATAGGCACCTTCCGGATCGTCGGCAACACCTTCACCGCGAGGGCTGGTATCGGGGGCAACAATCGCGATGCCCAATTCTGCTGCAATGCGCTGGGCACCTGCTTTTTGCATGAAGTTTTCATCGGTGCAGGTTAAGCCTGATAGCCAGTACAAAACAGGCACCTTTTCACCCATTGCGATTTGTGGTGGTAGGTAAATAGCGAAGCGCATTTCGCAACCAAGCACGTCGGACTGGTGGGTGTATTGCTTGTGCCAGCCACCAAATTGCTTGTTGCAACTAATATTTTCAATGGTCATATCCGATCTCATAAAAGGCAGGGCGCGGTTAGGCGCCCTGCGAATTGGCCACAATTACTTGTCGTAGTGGATAACGGAGCGGATGCTCTTACCTTCGTGCATGAGGTCGAAGGCTTCGTTGATGGCATCAAGCCCCATGGTGTGGGTGATAAAGTCATCCAGTTTGAATTCGCCAGCCATGTAACGCTCGACGATTTCAGGTAGCTCCGAACGACCTTTTACGCCACCGAAGGCCGAGCCGCGCCATACGCGACCAGTCACAAGCTGGAATGGGCGGGTGGCGATCTCTTGGCCGGCACCGGCAACACCAATGATCACGGATTCGCCCCAGCCTTTATGGCAGCACTCGAGGGCAGAGCGCATGACGTTGACGTTACCGATACACTCGAACGAGAAGTCGACGCCGCCATCGGTCATTTCAACAATGACTTCCTGGATTGGCTTGTCGTAGTCATTTGGGTTGATGCAGTCGGTCGCGCCAAGCTCTTTCGCCAGTGCATACTTACTTTCGTTGATATCGACGCCGATGATACGGCTAGCCCCCGACATGGTCGCACCAATGATGGCTGATAGACCGATACCGCCGAGGCCGAAAATCGCCACGGTGTCGCCTTTCTGTACTTTGGCCGTTTTCAGCACCGCGCCCATACCTGTTGTGACGCCACAACCCAGCAAGCAGACTTCTTCAAGCGGGGCTTCTTTATTTACTTTCGCCAGCGAGATCTCTGGCAGTACTGTGTATTCAGAGAAGGTAGAGCAACCCATGTAGTGGAAGATTGGCTCGCCGTCTTTGTAGAAACGGGTGGTGCCGTCTGGCATTAGGCCCTTGCCTTGGGTTTCGCGGATCTGCTGGCACAGGTTGGTTTTGCCTGATTTACAGAACTTACACTCGCCACATTCTGGAGTGTAAAGTGGAATAACGTGGTCGCCAACTTCCACACTTGTCACGCCTTCGCCAACCATTTCAACAATACCGCCGCCCTCGTGGCCAAGGATCGCTGGGAAGATACCTTCAGGATCGTCGCCAGATAGAGTGAATGCATCAGTGTGGCATACGCCTGTCGCGATAATGCGTACTAGCACTTCGCCTTTTTTAGGTAGCATCACATCCACTTCTTCGACAGACAGTGGCTGGTTCGGACCCCATGCAATAGCGGCTTTGGATTTGATAAATTGCTCTGACATAACATTCTCTCTTAGTTGTGAGCGGGCAATTTTGCCCTCTTTCGTCCCTACCTTGGTTAGCTTTAAAAGTAGGAGAGATTTTGCTTTGCGACGAGGAAATTACTGTGAGCCCCGTCGTTTGTTTTGATGGTGCTTAGTATATTTATTCCCAATGAAATGATAATTACTCTAAAATGCAAATTACTTTTACTCACAGGTAATAATGCGGTTATGTTTTTATGGGAAGGGGTCAGCGAGTTTGTTGCGGTGGCAGAGGCCGAGAGTTTTACTGCGGCAGCTAAGCAGCTGGGGATCTCGACGGCACAGGTAAGCCGCCAGATCAGCGCACTGGAAAATCGGTTGAATACCAAGTTGTTTTACCGCACGACGCGCAAAGTCTCGCTAACGGAAGAAGGCAGTATTTATTACCGCCACTGCCGCCAATTGCAAGACGGACTCGAAGAAGCCGAGCGGGCGATCAGTGACCGCCGGGGGACACCGCAAGGTAACCTCAAGCTAACGGCGCCGGTGACCTATGGCGAGCAATATGTGATGCCGCTGGTGGCTGACTTTATGCTGCTATACCCAGAGATTGAAGTGACGGTTGAATTAACCAATCGCCAGGTCGATTTGGTCGAGGGGGGATTTGATTTGGCTATCCGCCTGGGCAAATTGACCAGCTCATCGATGATGGCAAAGAAGCTGACGACGCGTACCCAGTATGTCTGTGCCGCGCCTGCCTACCTGGAGAAATACGGGATCCCCCATTCATTGTCAGAGCTGCGCCACCACAACTGCTTGGTCGGTAATTACGATCATTGGCGGTTCCAGGAGGGGAATAAAGAGCGCAGTGTCCGTGTCAGTGGCAACCTGCGCTGTAATAGCGGCTTTGCATTGCGTGATGCCGCCTTGAAGGGGATCGGTTTGGTGCAGCTGCCCGACTACTATATTGCCGATGACTTGGCTACGGGGGCGTTGGTGGCAGCACTGGAAAACTTCCAAGAGGCGGAAGAGGGGATTTGGGCGTTGTACCCGCATAATCGCCACTTGTCGCCAAAAGTGCGCTTGCTGGTTGATCACTTAGCGAGTGAGCTGGCTTAACAAAAGCAGGAGGCGGCCGAGTCTCGCTTCTTGCTAAGGTTTGGGTATAATCGTCGCCCCGGCAAAACAGAACCACACAGAGTACGCAATGACAGAATCGAACCAGCAACCCCAGTACACCGACGAAGATTTTATGCGTCGCGCCATGGTTTTGGCAGCAAAAGCCGAAGCTGAGGGCGAAGTACCGGTGGGGGCGGTGATCGTCCATGATGGCAAGGTGGTTGGTGAGGGCTGGAATCGCTCTATCACCCAGCATGATGCGACGGCGCATGCCGAAATTATGGCATTGCGACAAGCGGGCCAAGTGCTCAAAAACTATCGCCTGCTGGATGCGACATTGTATGTCACCTTGGAGCCCTGCCCGATGTGTGCCGGGGCGATGGTCCATAGTCGGATTGGCAAGGTGGTGTTTGGTGCCCATGATCTAAAAACCGGGGCAGCGGGCAGTATTATGAACTTGCTAAGCTATGAGCAGGTTAACCATCACGTTGCGATTGAATCGGGCTTGTTGGCCGACGAATGCCGTGCCCAGCTGCAAGCCTTCTTCAAGCGCCGCCGTGCCGAGAAAAAGGCAGAGAAGAAAGCGCGCCAAGCTGCCGAGAAAAGCCAAGCCCAAGACTAGCGTTGTAAGCGGCTAAGGTAATTAATCCGCCGGATAACCCAGCAATAGTGATCATAAAAAAAGGGCCAATTGGCCCTTTTGTTTTATCTGTACCTTGCCGCTGCGAGCGGTGAGAAAAGCTTAGTTGCTTGCCGTTTTTGCTGGCGTTGCAGACTGCTCCAAGGCTTGCTCCAGCACCGCAACTTCCGGCGCGACGGTACCTTGTGCACCCGACATAGACGGCGGGGTGATGGTATGCAGGCCGTCAACCAGCTCAATTTCTTCTTGCTGTGGGCTTTGGCTATGGGTTTGCTCGTAGCCGACAATGCTTTGGTAGTAGCGGCGGATGTTCTCAACATAGTTTAGCGCCTCATCACCACGGGCGTAGCCATAGCGGGTTTGCTTATAATACTGGCGTTGGCGAAGCAACGGTAGGCGCTGTTTTACATCGCTCCAAGCATCTGGGTTGCCGCCTTGCGATTTGGTGAGGCGCCTTGCATCCATCAGGTGGCCAAAACCCACATTGTACGAAGCAAGGGCAAACCAGACCTTTTCGTGCTCTTCGACGCTGTCCGGAATGCGGTTGATCATCTTGCGCAGGTACTGGGTACCACCACGGATACTCTGCTCCGGATCAAGGCGGTTTTGCACTCCGACGGACTTCGCGGTTGGCAGGGTCAGCATCATCATGCCGCGAACCCCTGTCGGCGAAACAGCGCGAGGGTTCCAGTGCGATTCCTGGTAAGACAGGGCGGCGATCAGGCGCCAGTCAAACTCTTCAGCGTATTGCTTGAACAAGCCTTCCCATTTCGGCAGCTTGCTTTCAACGGCGCGCAGGAAGGCGCGGGTATCGACATAGTCAAACTTGTCGACATGGCCGAAGTACTTTTCTTCGAGTTTGGCCAGCTCTCCGCTTTGCTGGATCTCGCCGAAGAATTCGATCAACAGGCCATACAGGCTGTCGTCACTGTTTTGGTTGACGAACCAGGCTATCGGCTCGTCTTCTGTTAGCTCCAGCGCCGTGGCGATGTCCGGGTTAATGCGCTGGTTTAAGGCGATGTTCACCGAATCGGCCATGGTGTAGTCCAACTCGCCCGCTGCCACCTGGCGCAATAGCTCGTCGCTATCGGTCTCTTCCACCGTGTTCCAAGTCAGATCCGGGTGCTGCTCCCTGAGCGCTTGCAGGGTAAGCTCGTAGCTAGAACCTTTCACTATGGTGAAGTCGCCTTGGATCTGCGCTAAGTCCGCCAGATCCCTCGGGCGCCACTGGCCCTTCTTATAGACCACTTTTTGGCTGGCATAGTAATAAGCAGGGGCGGCCCGGAAATTAGCCAGGCGCTCCTCGGTCATGGTGAGGCCGGCTGCCAGCAAGTCGACTTCGTTACGCTCAAGCGCGGGGAACAATCGCGACAGGGTGAACATCGGCTTCATTTCAAGTTTCACACCCAGTTTGTTGGCGAACAGGCGAGCCAGCTCGTAGTCGAGACCCGTTGGCCCTTCGCTGCCGATATAGTATGAAAGTTGGTTGTTGAGCGTACCGACACGCAGCACCCCATCTTCGCGAATACGCTCAAGATCGGTTTGCGGCTCTTCCTGCCACAGGCAGCCGTTTAATAGGAGTAGGCCAAAGACGACAGCGGTCAGGCGCCGTAACTGTTTTATCGGTCGGATAATACTCAACGAACAATGCTCACGTAAAAATAGGGTGTTCTTTATACCAAAGCTCGGCGGATCCGCAAAATTATCGACCTACTCAATAGTCAACTTTGCCGGGTATGAGACAAGAACGCACCTTTGCTACATGCAAAATACTGCGAAATGGGAATAAGGGCAGGGTGAATCGACCAGTTTTTCGCACTGATTGAAAAAAAAACACGCAAACGGTTGCGTCAGGTGTTACGTCACAAAAAAAATTCCCTTATACTACGCTCCATCATGAGCACATCGCCTCTGAAAATTTTGTGAAACGAGGTGGCATTGACGTAATTATCCCAGTTTTAGGCTGGGGGTTAGGCCAATATCACCTTCATTCAACTGCTAATCGAGAGACGTACGCACATGGAAATTTTGCGTGGTTCACCCGCACTGTCTGAGTTTCGCGTTAACAAGCTACTAGAGCGCTGCCGCGAATTGGAACTGCCTGTGACTGGCATTTATGCTGAGTTCATGCACTTTGCCGATCTGTCTGCGCCGTTAAGCGCGGAGGAGCAAAGCAAGCTGGCAAGCTTGCTAACTTACGGCCCTACGATTGCAGAGCACGAGCCTTCTGGCCTACTGCTACTGGTTACCCCGCGTCCGGGAACAATCTCTCCTTGGTCTTCTAAGTCAACCGACATTGCCCACAACTGTGCCCTGGCTCAGGTTAAGCGCCTGGAGCGCGGTACGGCTTACTACATCGAAACATCGTCTGAGCTTTCTGCGCTGCAAGTCACCGAGCTGAAAAGCCTGATCCACGATCGCATGATGGAAGTGGTGTTCACCGAGTTCGATGCCGCTGTGGCACTTTTCCAAGTGGCAGAGCCGGCGCCAGTGGCTGATGTCGACCTGCTTTCAGGTGGCCGCAAGGCACTGGAAGAAGCAAACGTCACACTCGGCCTTGCCCTTGCCGAAGATGAGATTGATTACCTGCTTGAGAGCTTTGTGACTAAGCTTGAGCGCAACCCGACAGACATCGAGCTGATGATGTTCGCACAGGCGAACTCTGAGCACTGTCGCCACAAAATCTTCAATGCGGATTGGACAATCGACGGCGTTAAGCAAGAGAAGTCGTTGTTCAAGATGATCAAGAACACGTTCGAAACCACGCCTGATCACGTACTTTCTGCCTACAAAGATAACGCGGCAGTCATGACGGGTTCGAAAGTGGGCCGTTTCTTCCCTGATCCGGACACTCGCCAGTACAACTACCACAACGAAGATGCGCACATCCTGATGAAGGTTGAAACGCACAACCACCCAACGGCTATTTCCCCGTGGCCGGGCGCATCTACCGGTTCTGGTGGTGAGATTCGTGACGAGGGCGCGACAGGTATCGGCGGTAAGCCAAAAGCCGGTCTGGTTGGTTTCACCACATCTAACCTGCGTATTCCTGGTTTTGAACAGCCATGGGAAACCGACTTCGGTAAGCCGGGTCGTATCGTTAATGCACTGGACATCATGCTAGAAGGCCCGCTGGGCGGCGCGGCATTCAACAACGAATTTGGTCGTCCTAACCTGCTTGGCTACTTCCGCACCTACGAAGAAAAAGTGACTTCGCATGCAGGCGAAGAGGTTCGTGGCTACCACAAGCCAATCATGATTGCCGGTGGTATGGGTAATATCCGTGGCGAACACGTGCAGAAGAAAGAGATCCCGGTTGGTGCAAGCCTGATCGTATTGGGCGGCCCGGCGATGAACATCGGCCTTGGTGGCGGTGCAGCTTCTTCAATGGCCTCGGGCCAGTCGGCGGAAGATCTGGATTTTGCATCGGTACAGCGTGAAAACCCAGAGATGGAACGTCGCTGCCAGGAAGTAATTGACCGTTGCTGGCAGCTAGGTGATGCCAACCCAATCGCCTTTATCCACGATGTGGGCGCGGGTGGTATTTCAAACGCCTTGCCTGAGCTTGTCGATGACGGCGAGCGTGGCGGTATCTTCCAGCTTCGCGACGTGCCAAACGACGAGCCGGGAATGAGCCCGCTGGAAATTTGGTGTAACGAGTCGCAAGAGCGTTACGTTATGGCAGTGGCGCCTGAAAACATGGCGGCGTTCGACGCGATTTGTCAGCGTGAGCGTGCACCGTACGCGGTTGTTGGTATTGCCACTGAAGAGCGTGAGCTGAAACTGGAAGATTCGCACTTCGACAATACGCCAATCGATATGCCAATGGATATCCTATTGGGTAAAACGCCGAAGATGCACCGTGACGCGAAAACGCTGAAGGTAGACAGCCCGGCAATCGCCCGCGACGGTATCGAAATCAATGAAGCGGCCGAGCGTGTGCTTCGCCTGCCAACCGTTGCCGAGAAGACGTTCCTTATTACTATCGGTGACCGTACGGTGACGGGCCTGGTTGCGCGCGATCAGATGGTTGGCCCATGGCAGATCCCTGTGGCGAACTGTGCGGTAACGGCGGCAAGCTACGACTCTTACCACGGCGAAGCCATGTCGATGGGTGAGCGTACACCGGTTGCACTGCTAGACTTCGGCGCTTCTGCGCGCTTGGCTGTGGGCGAATCGCTAACCAACATCGCTGCAACGGATATCGGCGATATCAAGCATATTAAACTGTCTGCGAACTGGATGTCTCCAGCAGGCCACCCGGGTGAAGACGCGGGCCTTTACGAAGCGGTGAAAGCCGTTGGTGAAGAGCTATGTCCGGCACTGGGCCTGACTATCCCTGTTGGTAAAGACTCAATGTCGATGAAGACCAAGTGGGAAGACAACGGCGAGAACAAAGAAGTGACTTCGCCGCTGTCGCTGATCATCACCGCCTTTGGCCGTGTTGAAGACGTACGCAAGACGGTGACACCTCAGCTTCGCACGGATCAGGGCGAAACGTCGCTGCTTCTTGTTGATCTGGGTAACGGTAAGAACCGCCTGGGTGCAACGGCACTGGCGCAGGTGTACAAGCAGTTGGGTGACAAGCCAGCCGACGTTGACAACGCAGAGCAGCTAAAAGGCTTCTTCGACGCCATGCAGGCGCTGGTTCGCGACGACAAGCTGGTGGCTTACCACGATAAGGGCGACGGTGGCCTGTTCGTGACACTGGCAGAGATGGCATTTGCGGGTCATTGTGGTGTGAAAGCGGACGTTGCTGCTCTAGGCGATGATGCTCTTGCTGCGCTATTTAATGAAGAGCTAGGTGCGGTGGTTCAGGTGAAGAACGACGACCTAGAAGCGGTTAAAGCGGTATTGGCAGCAAATGGCCTAGAAGCTTGCTCGCACGTTATCGGTAGTGTTGAAGCGTCAGATAGCCTGGTGATTACCTCAGGCGAGGCTGTGGTACTTGAACGCTCTCGTACCGAGCTACGTACTATCTGGGCTGAAACAACACACAAGATGCAGGGGCTACGCGATAACCCAGCATGTGCTGACCAAGAGTTCGAAGCCAAGAAAGACAACAGCGATCCGGGCCTGAATACCAAGCTAAGCTTTGACATCAACGAAGATGTGGCGGCGCCTTACATTGCGAAGGGTGCTAAGCCTAAGATGGCTATCTTGCGTGAGCAAGGTGTTAACTCCCACGTTGAAATGGCGGCGGCATTTGACCGTGCTGGCTTTGAAGCAACCGATATTCACATGAGCGATATCCTGACAGGCCAAGCGGTACTGGATGAGTACCACGGCCTAGTGGCTTGTGGTGGCTTCTCTTACGGTGACGTACTGGGGGCCGGTGAAGGTTGGGCGAAGTCTATCCTGTTCAATGGCCAGGCGCGTGAGCAGTTCCAGGCCTTCTTCAACCGCGACAACACCTTCTCGTTGGGTGTGTGTAACGGCTGTCAGATGCTATCGAACCTGAAAGAGCTGATCCCGGGTGCTGACCTGTGGCCGCGCTTCGTGCGTAACGAGTCTGAGCGCTTTGAAGCACGCTTTAGCTTGGTGGAAGTGCAGAAGTCTGACTCTGTCTTCTTCAACGGTATGGAAGGCTCTCGCATGCCAATCGCGGTTTCTCACGGTGAAGGCCGCGTGGAAGTGCGTGATGCAGACCACCTTGCTGCTATCGAGGCATCTGGTACGGTTGCGGTACGTTACGTGGACAACCACGGTAACCCAACCCAGCAGTACCCGAACAACCCGAATGGTTCACCGAATGCAATCACGGGTTTGACAACCCAAGATGGCCGCGTGACTATCATGATGCCTCACCCAGAGCGTGTATTCCGCACAGTGGCTAACTCTTGGCACCCAGATGACTGGAACGAGAACAGCCCATGGATGCGCATGTTCCGTAATGCTCGAGTGAATATTGGCTAAGCAGCGATGTTCGTTTGATTAAAAAAACCGCTCTTTTGAGCGGTTTTTTGTTTTTAACAACATTTTTCATATAAATTTCTCGCCTAAATCACAAGAGTATGATTAAGCTGAACTTGTAGCATTTCGGTTCGCTATTGGGGGAGGCTTATGATTTTCTTCGACCTTGATAATACGTTGCTCGATCACGATGGTGCCGAGCAGGATGCGATTCGGACGTTCGTTTCCCGATACATTGACGAAGTCAGTGATGAGGCGCGGCAATCACCGGAAACGGTGTGGCGGGCAATAACGGACAGGCAGCGTATCCGCTGGCGGGCAGGGGAGCTGAGCTTCCAAGAGTTGCGCCGGGCGAGGATCAGCGAATTGTTCAAGAGCCCCCTTAGCAGCGAGCAAGCCGATCGGTTGGTGAGCGAGTATTACCAAATCTACCGCCTGCATTGGCGCTTGTTTCCCGACGTTGTGCCGGCACTCACCCAACTGCAGCAAGTCTCGCCGCTGGCGGTGATCACCAATGGCTTTGCGTTCCAGCAGCAGGCAAAGTTGCAAGACACTAACATCAGCGAATTTTTCCGCTTCGTCGTGACCTCCGAGCAGGTCGGTGTCGCCAAGCCCGATCCCATTATTTTTCAACAGGCAGTTAAATCGGCCAAGGCACACGCCGGGGATTGCTGGTTTGTTGGCAACCACCCAATTAATGATGCCGAGGCGGCGCAACAGGCAGGGTTGAAAGCAGTATGGTTGAACCGCCATCGCTTCGATACCAAGGTCAGTACCCGGGTTGTCAGAACCCTCGATGGTTTTGTCGATTTGGTCAAGGTTCAATATTGACATCAATAGTTTAGGAATAAAGATTAATTAAAATCAATAAAACCAACTGAACTATAACTTAGGCTTATGTCTAATCAATTAATAAGGAGGCCAATAATAAATTACTATATACCCAAGCTATTTCATCTTGAAGTAACTTGGCTATATATATTGTGTTGGTTAAATTACCCGCATAGAATGTGCGCTTATTTTCCAGCCACCTTACCCCATTAGCTTTCATGGAAGAGAGACGAAAATGGATCACAAACGGAATATCTTAGTCAATACTGCCAAGGGGCTGGCGGTGCTAGTGGCTATTTGCTTACTCAGGTACGCAGAGACCTTCGTCACAGTCGTAAGCTTCAACCAAGTCGGTATTGTTCCCAATATCATAGCCATGCTTGTGCTGCTGTCAGGCATTTCAGCCATCGTCGGCCTAGGCCGTGGCGACCGTTGGGGCTTCATCCCGCTGTACTTCTTTATCCCGGCCATCACCATGTTCTTCGGCTATAGCATGATCCCGTACCTTCCTTCGCTGGTTAGCCCGGATCTAAGGCCATTCTCAATCGTATTGCTCAACAGTTCGGTGTTGGTGTTTTCAGTGCTGGTACTGCTAAAAATGATGGACGATGATGTCGTCCTGCCAGTTGAAAAATGCTGAACCCAATACGTTCCATTTGATATACTGCCCCCAATATTAATCAGGCAGTTGGCGAGAAACAGGCCAGACCGAGCCCAAGCATTACGCCAGTGACCTCTGCTCAGCAAAGGATGATGAAAATGAAAAAAATTGAAGCCATTATTAAGCCATTCAAGCTTGATGATGTTCGTGAAGCCCTAGCCGATGTAGGGATCACAGGTATGACCGTATCAGAAGTGAAAGGCTTCGGTCGCCAGAAAGGCCACACCGAGCTGTACCGCGGTGCAGAGTACATGGTCGACTTCCTGCCAAAAGTGAAGCTTGAAATCGTTGTCGCCGATGAAGTCGCAGAGCAGTGCATCGACACCATTATCGAAACCGCCCAAACTGGCAAGATCGGTGACGGCAAGATCTTCATGTTCGATGTTGAGCGCGTGGTGCGTATTCGTACCGGCGAGGAAGACGAAGACGCTATCTAAACTAAGGCGATTTGCCTGCTTGGCTGTATTAAAAAGGCTTGCCGATTGGCAAGCCTTTTTGGTTGTGTCTGGTTTGGATTTCGTTTGGCTTAGCTGCTTGCCTGTGGCTTCAGCTCGCCGCTGTAGCGGCCCGGCTTGTGGTTCATCGCCAGTACCAGGTTCAGCATGAAGGCGCCGATCACCGAGAACAGAAGAACCATCGGGCTGACCAAGAAGAATGAGGCAACCAGGATACTGATATCAATACCCATCTGCAGTTTGCCCGCAGACAAGCCAAACTTCTCCTGAAGGAACAGCACCAATACGTTGAACCCGCCAAGGCTTGTCTTGTGGCGGAATAGGATAAGCATCCCCAAGCCCATCAGCAGGCCACCGATCACGGCGCAGTACAGCGGCTCTAGGCGGCTGATTTCCAATACATGGTGCAAGTTGTCGGTGATCACCGATACCATACCGCCAGAAATCACACTGGTGATAGCAAAGCTACGGCCCATGCGGAACCAGGCCATAAGGTAAAATGGGCAGTTCATCAAAAAGTACAGCTGACCAAAGGTAAGGTCGACAAATTGGCTGGCAAGCAGTGCGAGGCCGGTTGTCCCGCCTGTCAGTAAGTCAGCCTGCTGCAAAAAGAAAACACCTTGGGCAACGATGAAAGTCCCCGTCAGAATGGCAATGATATTTTCTTTCAGTGAATGATGGTAACCGCTCAAAACAACACTCCTTATAGTTGAAGGCCGCCATGATAATGCCCAAACATGAAAAATAAGAGTCTAACTTTGAAATAGCTGTTTTTTGCGGTGTACAAAAATAAATACGCAATTGTAAAAAACTAATTTTGCTGCTTGGTTGTAAAAAATGAAACGTAATTATGTCGAGTGTTGGTTGCTCCCCCACCAAGATGAAAACAATTCATACCAGCATTGAAATAAATAACGATAAAAAGTTACTTTGGGGCTACCTGATTTAGATCAAATTCGGTAAAATACGGCGTTATATACAAGCATGACGAAAACGTTTGCGTCCACGTGGCGCCTAGCTTTACGAATTTTTGTTTTTTGCCCGAAAATGTATGTTTACAGCCTGTTTTGGTTATTCGGAAAATTTAACCAAAACGGTACAAATATAATCTGAGTCAGGAGATACAGATGCTAAAGCGCGAGATGAACATTGCCGATTACGACGCCGAACTATTTGCAGCTATTCAGGAAGAAACTGCGCGTCAGGAAGAGCACATTGAACTGATTGCTTCTGAGAACTACACCAGCCCACGTGTAATGGAAGCGCAAGGCTCTCAGCTAACCAACAAGTACGCTGAAGGTTACCCGGGCAAGCGTTACTACGGTGGTTGTGAGTACGTCGACAAAGCAGAGCAGCTGGCTATCGACCGCGCATGTGAACTGTTTGGTGCTGAGTACGCAAACGTACAGCCGCACTCTGGTTCTCAGGCTAACAATGCCGTTTACATGGCGCTACTAAACGCGGGCGACACCGTGCTAGGCATGAGCTTGGCGCACGGTGGTCACTTGACTCACGGCTCGCCTGTGAACTTCTCGGGTAAGCTTTACAACATCATCCCTTACGGCATTGATGAAGCGGGCCAAATTGACTACGACGAAATGGAAGCCTTGGCACTTGAGCACAAGCCAAAGATGATCATTGGTGGCTTCTCGGCGTACTCACAAGTGTGTGATTGGGCGCGTATGCGTGAAATCGCTGACAAGGTAGGCGCTTACTTCTTCGTTGATATGGCGCACGTTGCTGGCCTTATCGCTGCGGGTGTTTACCCTAACCCGGTTCCACACGCACACGTGGTAACAACCACAACGCACAAGACCCTTGCCGGCCCTCGTGGTGGCTTGATCCTGTCTTGCGAAGGCGAAGACCTATACAAGAAGCTGAACTCAGCAGTATTCCCAGGCGGCCAGGGCGGCCCGCTAATGCACGTGATTGCCGCTAAAGCGGTTGCGTTCAAAGAAGCGATGGAGCCTGAGTTCAAGGAATACCAAGCACGCGTTGTAGAAAATGCCAAGGTCATGGTAGGCGAGTTCCTAGAGCGCGGCTACAAGATTGTTTCTGGCAGCACCGAGAACCACCTGTTCCTGGTGGATCTGATCGACAAGGGCATCACAGGTAAAGAAGCGGATGCCGCACTGGGTGCTGCGAACATTACCGTGAACAAGAACAGCGTGCCAAACGACCCACGCAGCCCGTTTGTGACTTCAGGTATCCGAGTGGGTACGCCTGCGATCACTCGCCGCGGTTTCACTGCAGATGACGCTAAGCAACTTGCTGGCTGGATGTGTGACGTGCTGGATAACACTGACAAACCAGAAGTTATCGAAGCGACCAAGGCGAAAGTACTGGAAATCTGTAAGCGCCTTCCGGTTTACGCATAATAGGCTTTCGGGCCAGCTTCTTGCTGGCCTTGAGAACTGAATCAGGGCTTGCCGTTGGGCAAGCCCTTTTTTGTGGTTGTAAAAGGGCTCCGTTACCGGAATGGCATGGGATGAAACTGCGAAATATCGCTAAACCAGTAGAAAAAACAGGCTAAAGCTCTCTATATACGAATGAAATGAGTTACACTGGGATGACGAAAACTAGGAGGCAAGATGCATTGTCCTTTTTGTGGTGCAAATGACACCAAAGTAATTGATTCCCGCTTGGTGGCAGATGGCCACCAAGTTCGTCGTCGACGCCAGTGCTTGGCGTGTAGCGAGCGTTATACGACGTTTGAAACGGCTGAGCTGGTGATGCCTCGCGTGATTAAAACCAATGGCAACCGCGACCCGTTTAATGAAGAAAAACTGCGTGGCGGTATTCAGCGTGCATTGGAAAAGCGTCCGGTTAGCGCCGATGATATCGAGCGTGCCATCAACACGATCAAGTCTCGCCTGCGCGCAACGGGTGAGCGTGAAGTCCCATCAGAGATGATCGGCAACTTGGTAATGGAAGCGCTGAAAGAGTTAGATAAGGTCGCTTACATTCGCTTTGCTTCTGTTTATCGCAGTTTCGAAGATATTCGTGAGTTTGGCGAAGAAATCGCTAAGCTAGAAAAATAAATTGCGCTCGGGGCAAGCGACCCCGAGGCGCCATAGATATATCAAAGTCAGATGTTCTCACCTATTGACCATGCCATGATGCGCCGTGCTATCGAGCTGGCAAAAAACGGCGTTTATACCACTGCTCCCAATCCCAATGTTGGCTGTGTCATTGCCCATAACGATGAAATTGTCGGTGAAGGCTATCATTACCAAGCAGGTCAGCCCCATGCCGAAGTGTATGCCCTGCAGGCAGCTGGCGAACGCGCGCGCGCGGCAACTGCTTATGTCACGCTTGAGCCATGCTCGCACTTTGGCCGAACGCCACCGTGTGCCAAGGCCTTGGTTGAAGCCGGGGTGGGGCGCGTAGTCTGTGCCATGGTGGACCCAAACCCGAAAGTGGCGGGACGTGGTATTGAAATGCTGCAGGTTGCCGGTATTGAAGTGCAAACCGGATTACTTGAGCAAGACGCCATCGACTTAAACCAGGGGTTCATCAAGCGGATGAAAACCGGCAAGCCGTTTGTCCAGCTTAAGCTGGCGGCGAGCCTTGACGGCCGAACGGCATTGGCTAACGGCGAAAGCAAGTGGATCACCGGGCCGGCGGCAAGGGCTGATGTCCAGCGTTACCGTGCCAAGGCGGGGGCGATACTGTCGACCAGCGCCACGGTATTGGCGGATGACCCGTCACTGAATATCCGCTGGAGCGAGCTGGGCGAGGCCGTGCAGGAGTGCTATCCGCAAGGCAACTTGCGCCAGCCGAAGCGCGTGGTGATTGACAGCCGTAACCGAGTGACTCCGGCACATAAGCTGGTGGGGTTAGCGGGCGAAACGCTGTTGGTACGTAACCAGGCTGACGAGCAGGTTTGGCCTGAGTCGGTGGAGCAACTGGTGTTGCCAGCCCCTGAGGGCGAGCAAAGTGGTATCGATCTCGATAGCTTGATGAATGAACTGGTTTCCCATGACATCAACCATATATGGGTGGAAGCCGGGGCCAAGTTGGCGGGGGGCTTGTTGTCGGCAGGCTTGGTTGACGAGCTAATTTTGTACCAAGCGCCTAAGCTGATGGGAAGCGACAGCCGTGGTTTGGTTGATCTTGAAGGCTTGGTGGCAATGTCTGATGTCCCTGAATTGACGATTACTGATGTGCGAATGGTTGGACCCGATATTCGGATCACAGCCCGACTCAATGAAATTTAAGAAAGGTTTCCATGTTTACTGGCATTATCGAAGCTGTAGGAACGATTACAGCACTCACCCCGAAAGGGAAAGATATCTCGGTCACGGTTGATTCCGGCAAGCTGGATCTATCCGATGTGAAATTGGGTGATAGCATTGCCACCAACGGCGTGTGCCTGACGGTTGTCGAGCTGACAGGCTCGGGCTATGTGGCCGATCTCTCGCTGGAAACACTGCAACGTACTGCGTTTGCAAGCTATAAGGCGGGCCAGAAGGCGAACCTTGAGAAAGCCATGCTGCCGACAACCCGCTTTGGTGGCCATATGGTATCGGGCCATGTCGATGAGGTGGCTGAAATCATTGAGCGAACCCACACCGGACGCGCGATTGAGTTTTGGGTAAAGGCCCCTGCACATTTGGCGAAATACATCTCTGAAAAAGGCTCGGTATCGATTGACGGAATCAGCCTCACCGTGAATGCGATCCGTGGTGACGAGTTCAAGCTGACTATCGTCCCGCATACAGCTGCCGAAACTACAATGGAATCTTTCAAGGTTGGCCGCAAGGTGAACTTGGAAGTCGATGTGATTGCCCGTTACCTTGAGCGATTGATGCTCGGTGAAAAGGCGGCAGAAAAGAAATCCGAAGTGACCATGGATTTGCTGGCGAAAAGCGGCTTCCTTGGTTAAATACAAAATAAAGGTACTGTTATGGCATTGAGCAGCGCGAAGGACATCATCGAAGACATCCGCCAGGGTAAAATGGTGATCCTGATGGACGATGAAGATCGTGAGAACGAAGGTGATTTGATTATCGCGGCCGATAAGATCACCCCGGATGCAATTAACTTTATGGCCAAGTATGGTCGCGGCCTGATTTGCCTTACATTGACCCAGTCGCGTTGTAAGCAGTTGAACCTGCCATTGATGGTGCAGGATAACACCGAGCAGTTCAGTACCAACTTCACTGTGTCTATCGAGGCGGCTGAAGGCGTGACGACCGGTATTTCGGCAGCTGACCGTTCCCGTACCGTTCAAGCGGCGGTGGCACCGAATGCCTCGGCTGCGGATATCGTGATGCCGGGCCATATCTTCCCATTGATGGCGCAAGAAGGCGGGGTATTAGCCCGTGCCGGCCACACTGAAGCAGGTTGTGATGTTGCCCGTCTGGCGGGCTTGGAGCCATCCAGTGTGATTGTCGAGATCTTGAACGAAGACGGCACCATGGCGCGTCGCCCGGATCTTGAAGTGTTCGCTGAGCAGCATGGCCTGAAGCTAGGTACGATTGCGGATCTTATTGAGTACCGCAATAACAATGAAACCACCATCGAGCGTGTTGGCCACTGCAAACTGCCAACCGAATTTGGTGAGTTCGATATGATCACATACCGCGATACCATTGATAACCAGATCCACTATGCCCTGCAAAAAGGCGAAGTGAAAAACGGTAAATCGACGTTAGTGCGCGTTCACTTGCAAGATACCTTCAAGGATATCTTGCACTCAGGTGCATCGCAGTGGACACTGCCTGCTGCAATGAAGCGCATTGCTGACGAAGGAGGCGTGTTGGTTGTGCTGAGCAAGCACGAGAGCCAGGAGTCGGTGATCACCAAGGTGAACCATTTGGCTGCGCAATCTGACGGCAAGCCAATGGTGAAGCTGAACCCGAAAGATCAATCACGCCAGGTAGGCGTGGGTTCGCAAATCTTGTCTGATTTGGGGGTGTCGAAAATGCGCCTGCTTTCATCGAGCACCCAACGCTACCACTCGCTATCGGGTTTCGGCCTAGAAGCGGTTGAGTATATCTGCGAATAATTTCGGCAGGGAACTGCCAACTGTCCAAGCCTCCCTTATCGCAAGTACGCACTAAAGCAGGGGGCTTTGATGGATTTAACACTAAATTTATTAATGTTGGAATGAGTTACCGACGCAGTGAGAGTCTGTTGAATATGCCAATTGGTATAACGCATAAAGTGTGATAGACTCCCGCGGTTTCTCATACCGGAAAAAGACATAGTCACAGGAAGGCCCATGAAGGTAATTGAAGGCGCCATCGCGGCACCAAACGCAAAAGTTGCTATCGTAATCGCACGCTTCAACAGCTTTATCAACGAAAGCCTGCTTTCAGGCGCGCTAGACGCTCTGAAACGTCAGGGTCAAGTAAGTGAAGACAACATCACCGTTGTTCGTTGCCCAGGTGCATACGAGCTTCCGCTTGTTGCTCAGCAGGTTGCTAAAAGCGATCGTTATGACGCTATCGTTGCGCTTGGCTCTGTGATCCGTGGCGGTACGCCGCACTTTGATTATGTTGCCGGTGAGTGTAATAAAGGTCTGGCGCAAATCGCTCTTGAGTACAATACTCCAGTAGCATTTGGTGTTCTGACTGTAGATTCTATCGAACAAGCCATCGAGCGTGCCGGTACCAAGGCTGGTAATAAAGGGGCAGAGGCTGCACTAAGCGCGCTTGAAATGGTTAATGTCCTGTCCCAAATTGAATCCTAATGGGGGTTAGTGTGAAACCAGCCGCACGTCGTAATGCACGTCAGTTTGCTGTACAAGCAATTTATTCTTGGCAAATCACCAAAGGCAATGTAGCCGATATCGAGCAGCATTTCCTATCGGGTGATAATTTTGAAGAAGAAGAGCACAAGGCCGACGCGCCTGAGCTTGCAGCACCGCATTCAGACGTTGCCTACTTCCGTGATCTACTAACAGGCGTTGTACTGAACCACCAGGAGCTGGATAGCAAAATGCGTCCATACCTGTCGCGTCCGCTACAAGACCTAGATCAGATGGAACTAGCGCTTCTTCGTCTTGCTATGTACGAGATGGTTAAGCGTGATGACGTACCATACAAAGTTGTGATCAACGAAGCGATCGAGCTGGCTAAAGCCTTCGGCGCAGAAGACAGTCACAAGTTTATCAATGGTGTGTTGGATAAAGCAGCACCATCACTTCGCAAGAAGTAATCGAATATGATTTCAAAAGGCCAGCATCGCTGGCCTTTTTTCTTTCTGGGAAGCAAGGAATATGGCGAGTAACGAATTTGATTTAATTGCTCAGTATTTTGAGAGGCAGGCGGTCAACCGCAGTGATGTACCACTGGCGATTGGCGATGATTGTGCCCTGTTGGAAGTGCCCGTTGGCAGCCAGCTTGCCGTTAGTACGGATTCGCTAGTAGCAGGTACTCACTTTCTGGCCGATGCCGATCCTGTTCGTGTTGCCCACAAAGCATTGGCATCCAACCTCAGTGACTTGGCCGCGATGGGCGCGACCCCGGCGTGGGTTTCGCTTGCCCTGACGATGCCAGAACCCGACGAGCCTTGGCTCGCGAAATTTTGCGAGGGCTTTTTTGCCTTGGCGGAGTATTACAACGTCCAGCTGGTCGGGGGCGACACTACCAAGGGGCCGCTAAGCATTACCCTGACGGTGCATGGTTTTGTTCCCCAGGGGCAGGCACTGACACGCTACGGTGCCAGTTCGGGCGATTGGATCTACGTGACAGGCAACCTTGGCGATAGCGCGGCGGGGTTGGCTGTCCTGCTCGGCCAGGCTGAACTGGAAGACAAGCAGTTGGCGGAAACCTTGGTTGAGCGCCATTTCATGGCCCAGCCGCGGGTACTGACGGGACAGGCGCTACGCAAGGTGGCGTCGGCGGCGTTGGATATTTCTGATGGTTTAGTGTCTGATCTCGGACACATTTTGAAACGCTCTGGGCTTGCAGCGGTGATTGAAGTTGATAAATTACCTCTTTCGCCGGAATTGAAAGCATTCGAGCCCTTGCAGGATAAAGCACTGCAACTCGCGCTGACGAGCGGTGAAGAATATGAATTGTGCTTTACTGTGCCAGAGCAAAATCGCGGTGCGGTTGAAACTGCGCTAGCCCATACCGGGGTAAGCGCGACCTGTGTTGGCCAGCTACGTCCGGGCAGCGGGATCACGCTATTGCGTGATGGCAACCCGCTTGACTGGCAGCTTCAAGGCTATGATCACTTTGCGGAGTAAATAGTGGGAAACCCAAAAGATTACATTAACTTAAAGAATCCTTGGCATTTTTTAGCAACCGGGTTCGGTAGCGGCCTATCACCAATTATCCCAGGTACGATGGGCACGGTTGCTGCGATCCCGCTATACCTGCTGATGGTGCAGTTGCCATTTGCCGTGTACCTGTTGCTGACACTGGTTGCTGCGCTTATCGGTATTACCATCTGCCAAAAAACCTCTGATGATATGGGCGTGCATGATCACGGCAGTATCGTGTGGGATGAGTTTGTTGGCTTTTGGATCACCATGGCGATTGTGCCTGTGGTGACTTGGCAGTGGGTATTGGCTGGCTTTGTTTTGTTCCGCTTCTTCGATATGGTGAAGCCTTGGCCTATCAGCTGGCTGGACAAGCACGTCCATGGCGGCCTGGGCATTATGGTTGATGACATCTTGGCTGGCTTCATGGCAATGATTGCCCTGTGGGGTGTTGGCCACTGGATGGGCTGGTAATACAAGGATGCTGACCTATTGATAGAAAGGCCGCGCAGTTGCGCGGCTTTTTTATATCTAATTCAATGGACTAAGCTTTCATAGAGTACGGAGAGTTGTGCTATGGAGGCTGCTGATTGAGTGTATTAAAGAAGATAGTCTGGGGGGCTTGGCTTGCGCTGCTAACGCCGATGAGTCTGGCCCAAGTTTATCCTTCGACAGGAACGGCTTGGGTTTTGCTAGGCAGTTGGCAAGATACGGTGAGTTCGGGCGGGGTGATAACAGCTGAGCAACTGAAATTATGGGAAAGCCAGCATGCTGATGTGGTTTTTGGCAGCATGCAAGATCGCGAAATGAACCAGAAAATGAATGCGATGGGGTATATGTATGCCCATAAGTTCGATTGCCGCCCTGGCCTTCAAGAAGCATGGCTAAGCCAGCAGGCTTATCTTTCTGGTCTCGATCTAGAAGAGGCCTACCTGCATTTTGCAGAAGATACTAAGTTGCTGCTTGATAACCCCAGCAGTGGGTTGGATTTTTTGCTGGCGGGGCAGGCTTATCATTTGCTGTTGATCCGTGATGGGCAGTACTCAACTGCACGCTTACCCATTGAGCTAGAGCCAACTGACAAGATCGTGCTTATTGCCTCTTCCCCTTTTGATGGTTTATCTCTGAAGGCAGAAAAGCTACCCAAAATTTCTCGCCATGAGATCAATGAACAAGGCACAGTCAGTCATTGGCAGCCTGTTGACGTAGAGTGGCACCAACAAGAAGGAGGAGGTAGGGGGTATAGCGGGCAACTTGATTGGAGTGGTGCATGGCACAGTGCGCAGCCAAGGTATCAAGGGCGGGAGTTAAACAGTGGTGAACCGGGCTTGGCCGCCGGGCTCAGGGTTTGGATGCTGGAGTTAGCATGGCAGCAAGCAAGCCGGGTTGAAAGTTTGGCAATCAGTCCTTGGCTTGAGGTGACTGAAAGTGATAAGCAATTAGTGCTTGCCATTCCTGGTTGGGATCCTATTAACGATAAAAATAGCGATGGCTATGTTGATCGTTACGAGTATGCCTCTCGGGCTAACCATCAAGCATCAGCCCGTTTTCGTCACCAGTCAAGACTCATTCCAGCAGGCTACCTTTGGCCAGGAACTTGCTGGTACCGGGTTAATTTTCTCGATAGCGACATCAACCGACTTCATGCGCAGTGGTACCAACAAGATTGGCAACGGCAGGGGCTTTCCGGTGCATACAACGATGACATGGCTAAGCTGTTGGGCAGTAACCAGTTCGAGGTGGTATCCGGCGGTACCATCAGTGAGTTACCGTATGCGGCTGGTAGCCAGCAGGCAGAGTATGAGTATGCGACACAGCTTGCGGTTTTTCTCCAGCAGGTAAAATCCCTGACCGGAACCCGATGGCTAGCCTCGAATATCTCCGAACTTAACTTATGGCACTATGCGCCCTGGCCACCAATAATGCGGCAAGTCATAGACGTTTGGCTACGGGAGCACTACCTCACGCCTGCTATTGGACTCGGGCGGCTTCAACGCTATTGGGATAATTTTGCCCTGGCAAGCCAACAAGACAAGAGCTTGATCATGGCCTCGACCAAAGGGGGAAGAAGCCAACATTCACCAGCCGATCTTCTGGCATGGCAATTAGACATTGAAACAGGCTTGGCACTCTATTATCTGTTTAATATCCCCGGCCAAACCTATTACCACAGCTGGAACCAAAGTTATCGCTACGGTAGCGGCCAGACTGATGCTGCGAATTGGGCACAGCCAGGCATAGCCAAGAATATAGCCTACCAACCGACAGCGATGTTGGGGGTCGATATAGGCATTCCCGAACCAACCCCGCAAGGTACGGAGCGGGTCGTGTTCGATGATAAAGAAAGCAGGGCTGATTCCGCGGCAACGACAATTGGTGCAATCCCTCTCCAGCCATCGGGCTGGTATTGGCTCCAGCGTAGCGGTTGGTTTGGTGATTTTCCCGAGCAAGGAGTGATAGCCCGGCGCTATAGTAATGGCTTGGTTCTTTATCGCGGGGTGAGGGAGCGCAATGACGTGGCTTTTTTCAAAGCTAAGCCACTGGTTGTTAGTCTTGATGGCTATTACCAACGAGTGAGTGTTGATGGTAGCTTAGGACCAAAGGTAAAGACGATCACCCTGGCAGGCTATCAGGGCGTGATATTAAAACGAACCCCAATGAGGCAGAGCGAAGGTAAATAAAAAGCGCCCCAAGCAACTTTGATTGCTCGGGGCGCTTGTTCAGGATGCCGCTCGATTGGTTTTTTGAAAATAACTCAGTCGATATAGGCGCGGATTTGCTTCTCGATACCTGGGCCGTCGATTTCCAGCGCGGCATGCAATTCAGCCTGGGTACCTTGTTCGATAAAGCGATCGGGCAGGCCAATGTTCAGCACCGGTTTGAGGGTCTTGCTCTTCATCAAGAACTCGTTGACGCCACTGCCCGCACCGCCTGCAATGGCATTTTCCTCAACGGTGACAAGCACATCGTGGGTGGCTGCCAGCTCAAGGACTAATGCTTCATCCAGCGGCTTAACAAAGCGCATATCGGCAACCGTCGCGTTAAGGTTCTCTGCCGCTTCAAGGGCATAGCTCAGCGTGGTACCGAAGTTAAGGATCGCGATTTTCTCTCCTTCACGGCGCACAATGCCCTTACCGATTGGCAGTGCCGTCATTTCGCGCTCAGGTGCGACACCCGTGCCACTGCCGCGCGGATAGCGCACGGCACTCGGGCCTTGGTGTTGGTGGCCGGTATATAGCATTTGGCGACATTCGTTTTCGTCGCTCGGCGCCATAATCACCATATTCGGAATACAGCGCATAAAGCTGAGATCAAACGCACCTTGGTGAGTTTGGCCATCAGCACCAACCAAGCCGCCGCGGTCGATAGCGAACATCACCGGCAAGTCCATAATGGCAATATCGTGGATCAGCTGATCATAACCGCGCTGCAAGAAGGTTGAGTAGATAGCCACAACAGGGTTGTAGCCACCAATTGCCATACCGGTTGCCAGGGTCACGGCATGTTGCTCTGCAATCGCCACGTCGAAGTACTGGCTTGGGTACTCTTTCGAGAACTTCACCATACCCGAACCTTCGCGCATCGCTGGGGTGATAGCCATTAGCTTGCTATCTTGCTCAGCCATATCGCACAGCCAATCACCGAAAACATTGGAGAATGTTGGCTGGCTCTTGGCCTTAGGAATAGGGTTTTGGGCCAGATCGAACTTAGGTACCGCATGGTAGTTGATTGGATCTGCTTCGGCAGGGGCATAGCCCTTGCCTTTTTTGGTCATGATGTGCAAGAACTGCGGCCCTTTCAGGTTACGCATGTTCTTCAGCGTTTTAACCAACTCGTCCACATCGTGGCCGTCTACAGGGCCAATGTAGTTAAAGCCCAGCTCTTCGAACATGGTGCCCGGCACGACCATGCCTTTGATATGCTCTTCGGCACGCTTTACCAGCTCTTTGATAGGCGGAGCACCAGCCAGTACTTTCTTGCCACCTTCACGGATAGTGGTGTAAAGGTTGCCAGAAAGTAGGCGGGCAAGGTGGTTGTTCAGGGCGCCCACGTTTTCCGAAATCGACATTTCATTGTCGTTCAGGATCACCAGCATATCTGAGTGCACGTCACCGGCATGGTTCATAGCCTCAAATGCCATACCGGCGGTAATCGCCCCATCGCCGATAACGCTGACCACTTTGCGGCCAAGGCCTTCCTTCTCGGCGGCGATAGCCATGCCTAGGCCGGCACTGATCGAGGTCGACGAGTGGCCGACAGACAAAACGTCGTACTCGCTTTCTTCACGCCAAGGGAACGGGTGGATACCGTCTTTTTGGCGGATGGTTGTCATTTGCTCGCGGCGACCCGTCAAAATTTTGTGTGGGTATGCCTGGTGGCCTACATCCCAGATCAGGTGATCGAACGGGGTGTTGTAGACATAGTGCAAGGCTACTGTTAGCTCGACGGCACCTAAGCCGGAGGCAAAGTGGCCACTACTTTGGCTAACAGAGTTTAATAGGTAGTTACGTAGTTCGTCACACACTGCTGGTAGGCTATCTACAGGCAGAAGACGAAGTTCATCTGGCGTATTCGCTAGGGCCAAATGCGGGTATTTTGAAATATCCAGTGTCATAACATTCACGGCGCTTTACTGTTTTTAGTTGTTGCGCTCGATGACGTATCGGGCAAAAACTTCTAATTGGTCTGTATTGTAGGGTATTGCTTCCAATGCGTGTAGCGCATCTTGATATAATTGTTGTGCTTTTGCCTTCGCGCCATCTAACCCAAGTAAGGCTGGATAGGTACTTTTGTCCAGCTTGAGGTCGGAACCCTGAGGTTTGCCGAGGGTTTCTGTATCACTTATTACGTCAAGAATATCGTCTTGGACTTGAAACGCCAATCCAATTGCATCGGCATATTGATTTAATTGCGGAAGAACCGCGAGCCCTTTGTCGCCAGCTGCCAGTGCACCTAGGCGGATTGCACAACGGATGAGGGCGCCGGTTTTATGCTTGTGGATAGTTTCCAGCTGCTCAAGATCGACGTGTTTGCCTTCGGCTGCAATATCGAGGGCTTGTCCCATGCACATACCGCTGGCACCTGAGGCTTGGGCCAGTTCTTTTACCATGGCTACACGTTGGGTTTCCCCGTCATGGCTAAGCGGGCCAGAGGCCAAGATATCAAACGCCAATGTTTGTAAGGCATCGCCGGCCAAGATGGCTGTCGCTTCATCAAATGCGATATGGCAAGTCGGTTGGCCGCGGCGTAGATCGTCGTCGTCCATGGCTGGCAGATCATCGTGGATCAGCGAATAGGCATGGATACACTCCACTGCCGCCGCCGGGGTATCAAGGTGGTCGAGTTCGACACCAAGCATTTCACCCGTGATATAGGTCAGGTAAGGGCGCGCGCGTTTACCGCCCAGCAAAGTACCGTGCTTCATGGCCTTGATTAGCGGCAGGTCGGAAAACGGCTGCTGCTCGATCCACTGGCTTAGCTGTTGATTGTTTCGCTGCTGGTAATAACCAAGGGATTGCGACAGTGAAGGAGTGTTATTCATTACTTGCATCGAATTCAGTCAGGGGAGCTTGGTCGTCTGCTTGCAGCAGGATTTCTACACGCTGCTCTGCTTGAGTCAATTTTTGTTGGCTGCTGCGAGCAAGTGCAATGCCACGTTCGAATTTTTTCAACGCATCTTCCAATGCAATATCACCGGACTCCAGCTCGTTAACGATGCTGTCTAGTTCGTCCAGTGCGGCTTCAAAGGCCATATTTTCTGGTTTTTTGGCTGCCATAACTATATCGCTTCTTTTTAAGTGCAAGAAAAATAACGTAGAGCTTAATCAGGGTCAAATTATCGCACAGTAATCTGTGTCACAGACAGTAATTTTCATCTTTTGAACCAAGAAAGCTAAATCTAAATTGATTGATGCCGATAAAGTAGCAATTAGATAGAATGTGCAGCAGAAAGATCATGCTCACTGTGTAACAAGTTTGGAGACTATCAAGTGGATTTGGCGACCCTCATAGGATTAATCGGCGCTTTTGTCTTTGTCATCATGGCCATGGTGCTTGGTGGCAGCATCAGTATGTTTGTCGATACCCAGTCGATTTTGATCGTAGTCTGTGGTTCTTTGTTTGTTGCACTGATGCAATACAGTGTTGGGCAATTCTTCGGCGGGGCAAAAATTGCCGCCAAGGCGTTTATGTTCAAGACCGACAATCCTGAAGATCTGATTGCTAAAATCGTTGAAATGGCCGATGCGGCACGTAAAGGTGGTTTTCTGGCGTTGGAAGAGATGGAGGTAGAGAACTCTTTCTTGCGCAAAGGGGTCGACTTGCTTGTCGATGGCCATGATGCCGATGTCGTACGTTCAACGTTGCAAAAAGACATTGGCCTTACCAATGAGCGCCACGAGCAGGGGATCGGTATTTTCAAAGCCCTCGGGGATGTCGCGCCGGCGATGGGTATGATTGGTACCCTGATTGGCTTGGTTGCTATGCTGTCGAACATGGACGACCCGAAATCGATCGGCCCGGCCATGGCGGTAGCACTTTTGACGACGCTTTACGGTGCGATTTTGGCCAACATGGTGATGCTGCCGATTGCCGCCAAGCTGGCACTTCGCAAAGACGAAGAAAAGCTTAACCGCCGCCTGATCTTGGATGGGGTATTGGCAATTCAGGATGGGCAGAACCCACGGGTGATCGACGGCTACCTCAAGAACTACCTCAACGAGAAGAAACGTACCATCAACGGTGATGAGTAAAGGAGCCTGAGATGGATGAGGAACATAAGTGCCCCCCTCCGGGGCTACCGCAATGGATGGGTACCTTCGCTGACTTGAGTACCTTGCTGATGTGCTTCTTTGTACTGTTGCTGTCGTTCTCGGAGATGGATGTACTGAAATTCAAGCAGATTGCCGGTTCGATGAAGTTCGCCTTTGGTGTTCAGAATATGCTTGAGGTGAAAGATATTCCCAAGGGGACCAGTGTGATTGCACAGGAGTTTCGTCCGGGGCGTCCTGAACCGACGCCGATTGATGTGATCATGCAGCAAACCATTGACATGACCCAGCGAACGCTGGATTTCCACGAAGGAGATTCCGAGCGTGCCGGCGGCACCAAGCGCGATGCCGGTAAGCTAACCGGTGGTCAGAGTGCCGATATTGCCACTCAGGAAAACCAAAATAGCGAACAGGAAATGTCGGAGGCCCAGCAGCAACTGCTGGAAGTGCTCAAGCAGGCACTTGACCGCGAAATTGATGAAGGCGCGGTGGAAGTGGAGAACCTCGGCCAGCAGGTGGTGATCCGCATCAAGGAAAAAGGAGCCTTCCCCGAAGGGTCGGCTTTCCTGCAACCTAAATTCCGACCGCTGGTTCGCCAAGTGGCCGATCTCGTGAAAGATGTACCGGGGGTGATCCGGGTGACGGGCCATACCGACAACCAGAAGCTGGACTCGGAGCTATACCGATCTAACTGGGATCTATCTGCTCAACGTGCAGTATCGGTCGCCCAGGAAATGGAGCAGGTAGACGGCTTTGATCACCAGCGCCTTCGGGTGGTGGGATTGGCTGATACCGCACCTCTTAATAAAAACCGTACTCCGGAAGAGCGCAAGGCTAACCGCAGGGTGGAAATTTCCATTATGCAGGGTGAACCGCACTATTCGGAAGAGTTGAGCAGTAGCCCGTCAGCGTAAGTGCCGGCACTCGATACGGGTAATTTCATTCAGAAGCAGCGGTCATTTTATGGTCGCTGCTTTTTTTATGCCTACACTATAGTTAATTGCAGCGGGCTAATCTTACTGTAACCATAGATACCAAAGTGACTTGAAGCTATATCCTTGTTTCAGCGACAGCCTGCTTGCTGTATAATTCGCGCCTTTGATCCTTTTTGGTATTGTTTGGCCCTGTGTAGCGAAGCGTGTTATGAAATTTATTGTTAAACCCCATCCTGAGATTTTTGTAAAAAGTGAATCGGTTCGTAAGCGTTTTACCAAAATTTTGGAATGCAACATCCGCATCATTCTTCAGCGATTGTCTGACTCCATTGCGGTTCACAACCGTCGTAGCCACATTGAAGTATCGGGCAAAGACGACAGCCTACGTGATGATGTGTTGGCGGTTCTGACTCAAACACCGGGTATCCACCATGTGCTTGAGGTGAAGCAGACGACATTTACCGATCTGCACGATATCTACGAGCAGACGCTAGATCACGTACGTGATCAGCTGGAAGGCAAGACCTTCTGCGTGCGTGCCAAGCGTGTGGGTAAGCACGACTTTACATCGATTGAACTTGAGCGCTACGTGGGTGGCGGCTTGAATCAGGCGATTGAGTCTGCTTCTGTGAAGCTGAAGAACCCAGATGTGACGGTACGTGTTGAAGTATCTAACGATACACTGCACCAAATCCTTGCTCGTCACAAAGGCCTTGGCGGCTTCCCTCTGGGGACCCAAGAAGACGTATTGAGCCTGATTTCTGGTGGCTTCGATTCGGGTGTATCAAGCTACCTGCACATCAAGCGTGGTAGTAAGGTTCACTACTGTTTCTTCAACCTTGGCGGCCCGGCCCATGAAATCGGTGTGAAGCAGGTTTCCCACTTCCTCTGGAAGAAGTATGGCTCGTCAGCCAAGGTGAAATTCATCGCTATCGATTTTGATCCTGTTGTGGGCGAAATCTTAGAGAATATCGATGATGGCCAAATGGGCGTGGTACTGAAGCGTATGTTCATGCGCGCCGCGGGCATGGTAGCTGAGCGCTTTGGCATTCAAGCGCTGGTAACGGGTGAAGCATTGGGCCAGGTGTCTAGTCAGACGCTAACCAACCTTCGCCATATCGATGGTGTGACCGATTCGTTGATCTTGCGTCCGCTGATCAACTGGGACAAAGAAGACATCATTGATGTCGCCCGTGATATCGGTACTGAAGAGTTTGCCAAGACCATGCCGGAGTTCTGCGGTGTGATCTCGAAGAGCCCGACAGTGAAAGCGGTGAAAGAAAAACTGGAAGCAGAAGAAGCGAAGTTTGACTTTACCGTGCTTGAGCGTGTGGTAGCAGAGGCCCGTGTGATGGATATTCGTGACATCGAAAAAGAAAGTCAGGAACAAGCACCGGAAATTGAACTGGTTGATCAAATCGACAGCAACGCCATCGTCCTTGATATCCGCAGCCCGGATGAAGAAGACGAGAACCCGCTGGAGATCGACGACGTAGAAGTGAAGCACCTACCGTTCTACAAGCTGGCAACCCAGTTCGGCGAGCTACCGCAAGACAAGACTTACTTGCTGTATTGCGACCGTGGCGTAATGAGCCGCCTTCAGGCACTGTACCTGAAAGAAAATGGCTATGAGAACGTTAAGGTTTACCGTCCTTAACAGCGGTACCGTGAAGCTATGCTCCTATGAGTAACTAGCTGATACAAAAATAAAAACGAGAGCATCTAGCTCTCGTTTTTTTTATGCCTTTCTCTGGTTGTAAGCCTTACTTTCTCGGCAAAATACCGTAGTGCATGTTCGGCCATACCACCATTGGCTCGGCCACGCTGGCGGCATGCTCCTTGCTGCTGAGCTTGACGATGATTTCAAAGGCAAACTCTTGCGCGGTGCCGGGACCTTGGCTGGTCAGCAAATGGTTGTTCACATCGTATAATACCCGCTTGGTGCGACGGCGATCTTCAGGGATCTGCTCAATAAACGCCGGGTGAGCCGTCATCAGTGCGTCTGGATAGAGTTTGTGATGCTCAAGTACCACAGCTGGTGCAGCGCAGATAGCCGCAATTAGCTTGCCGTCATACTTATGCTGGTTAACAAACTCAACCAGCAGCGGGCTGTCACGAAAACACTCCGCACCGCCCACGCCGCCGGGTAGTACCACACAATCGAAAGGGTCGTCGGCAATGTTCACCAATGCCGTATCGGCGACCAACTTAATACCACGGGAGCCCGTCATGATCAGTGCACCGTCGGAGGCGACGCTCGCTGTCGTGACTTCATAGCCTGCACGGATCAAGATATCAATGGTCGTGATGGCTTCCATTTCTTCGGTGCCGGGGGCGATGCACACCGCAACCTTGATTGGGGCGGATACGTTATCTGTCATGGTATTGTTGCTCCAGTTGTTTGATCTGTTGCCATAGCCTGAGGTTTTCCGCAACCTCGATACCGTGCGCCTTGGCACGTTCGACTAGGTAGCCGGTAATATAGTCGATTTCAGTGGCTCTTTGTTGGCAAACATCTTGATTCATTGAAGAAAAATTACTGGCTGTTGCCAAAATAACCTTATCCACTTGCTGCTTCAGTAATGGCCCGCTGGTGGGGTAGCCTTCGGCGCTCATCACCATGGCAACCTCATCACAAATGGTGGCGAGTTGTGTTTGGTACCCTGCCTGAGCCAGCTCGCCGTTGCGGCACTGGTGAATAGCGGTCAGTGGATTGATGGCACAGTTTATCGCTAGCTTAGTCCATAAGGGCTGGAAAATGTCTGGATGCCACTGCGTTGGTGCCAGGGCAAGCTCGAAGTGCCCGGCAAGATCGCTCAGTTTTTTTGCTCGCAGGTTTAGCCCACCGAGCCATGTTTGGCCAATACCGGTATGGGCTAAGGTGTCTTCATCCGGCCGATATGCCGCTTGGGCGGTGGTGGCATAGATAATTGGATTCTCCGGTAGCAGTGCTTCTACCCGCTTGTGGGTCCCCATTCCGTTATGCATGATAACCACAGGTGTTGAAGTGGGTATCTTTGCTTTTAGTTGACCGAGGGCGGTTTCCACCTGAAAAGCTTTTACGGTCACAATAATTAAATCACTGCTAGCAAGCTGCATTGCGTCATTGGCAACAAAAGCCAAGGGATGGGTGATCCCGTCAAGCGTATTAAAGCTAAAACGAATATTGTCTACTGGCTGGCGGGTCCAAAACTGGATCTTGTGATGCCGGCTAAGTTGACTACCCCAAAGGCGGCCCACAGCTCCCGCACCCACAACGGTGATGTTCATTGCTACTGTTCCATGTCAGGCATAAAGAAGACAAACGCATCATAGCACTGGGGAGTGGGAAAACCCTAAAGTGGAAAGTGCAGCTCTTCCATGAGCTGGGTAGGTATGGTTAATCTAGATAGGTTTTGGCTATGGCTAGAATTTGTAGATGGCTGAGAAGTAATGGCTGATGCCCGTAGATTCAAGGTCTGCACTATCTTCGATTAAGTAAACATCATGGTATAGCTTGAAACCATAGCCTAGCGAATAGCGATCGGAGTGCCAGTAGAAGCCGTTGAACATGACCCCACCATGGTTGGCTTGATCATTGCCCTTGAAGGTATCGTCGGCAGCGAACTGGTAATCGATGTAGCCTTGGTAGGCCATAAAGGTTCCATTGCTGAAGGTATAGAAGGGCTTGAACCAGTTGGTGGAAAGCTGCAAACCGTTCCAGTCCTTATTGTTGATGTCATAGGTGCCGTATAGGTTGAGGCCAACTTTGCCAAACCAAGGCACTTGAACGTCGCTACCTATGCCCCAAAAAGAGTTATTAACCGGCGGGAAGTCGCTATTTTTTGAATATCCGCCATCCCAGTTGAACAGGGTGGCAATGTAAAATTCCTGGAATGGCCCGATAGACAAATCTTTTTTTGTCATGGCATCAAGCGATAGCCGAGGCGCAAACTTCATGAATATTTTTGCCCGGTCATTTTTATCGCTGGCATCGTGGTCGGTTAGGTCGAAAACATCGACGTAGCCATATAAATCGAAAATACCGGAACGGCCGCCGAATTCCATTTCGAGGTAGTCATGGCCTGAACGCGCATCCGGCGAGCGAGGCAACTCTTCGAGGGCGTACATCAAGTTAAATTGGAACCATTTATAGTCGTTTTTATGTATATCGTCGGAGTAGTCGACGGCGAAACTGTGGCCAGATAAGGCCAAGGCAGAGCTGATACTGATAGCTGTCAAAGTTTTATGCATGATCACGTCTCGCTAGCCATTTGCCATTGCTTATTCTTCGACCCGTTACCTACTGCGTTGTAATAATGTGCGTAGGTTTGATGCTGTTATCGATTGAAGTCATCACGGTGTTGAAGCGGTGGAAGTGAAGGAGCAAAACACAGCTTCTTCATTGTTATAAAGGCTAGCGGAATTTCTCAACCTTGGTTCACGGTCTTAAAGGCTAGGCAAGGATCTTGCCTTTAAAATGAAGGCGAAGAAAAAATTGGTTGGAAAATGAATGACAAAGCGGCGTTGTCTTGAAGATAACTTCTATCTTATTTTTGAGAGAAAGCGGGCGGGCTAGGTATCAGGCACAAAAAAAGCACCCGGAGGTGCTTTTTTTATCGTAACAACTTGGATTAGAAGTTGTACTTAACTGTATAGATAACAGCGTTGTCGTAGCCAGATTGACCTAGCTTGTTTTCTGCGTAACGGTACTGAACACCAGTTGTGATTGTATCAGTTGCGTTCCACCATAGTGCGATTGCACCGTTAGCTGTTAGATCGTCAGATTCGCCAGAAGCTGCTACGTAACCATCTTTACGTGCAAACTCAGTTTCGTGCCAGTTAGACACCATGAAGCTTTCGCCGAATGCGTTGAAGTTGTAGCCAGCTACCCAACCAGCCATACCACCGTTCATGCCAACAAAGCCAGCAGTGTTAGTGTGGTGGAAGCCCACGAATGGGTTGAAGAACCAGCCGTCACCACTCATGTTGTAAGATAGACCTAGTACGTTGTTACGTACGTGCCAGCCGCCGTTTTCAGTAGAGTATGTTTGTGCGTATACACGTAGCTCATCAAGGCCAGTCTTAACCGCGATAGAACCTTTACTTGCAGCACGAGTTTCGCCCGCACCGTCTTGTACGTTTTCAAGATCGAAGAAACCGTATAGCTCACCCCAAGTAAAGCCTGCGCCACCTTCAAGCTCTAGGTATAGGAAATCTTCCTTGCCTGAGCGGTTTTCAGTGCCGTTTGACCAATCTAGGTAGTTAACGCTTACGTTACCGAAACCGTATAGGTATTCAGCTTGTGCTGGAACTGCTGCAACTGTTGCTGCAACTACGCCTAGTGCTACTAGTGATTTACGCATGGGTGAACTCTCGCTAATTGTGTTATTTAACCGGACTTTTTAGGGTGTCCGTGTTTTGTTGGCGGCAATTCTATTGTTTTATGTCACGCTTGTGAATGTAACGTTTGCGCAATCCTTTGCTAAATGTGATCTTGATCTCTTGTAATCGATTTCATTTTAGGGGTTTGGTGATCTTGATCCTATTTTTTAAGAATTTAAATGTATTTTTTCTGAACTAAGTGAGAAGTAGCCCATCTAACGCGGCAATTTATATTGCTTACGCCAATGAAATGTGTGCAAAAGCTAAAAAAGGCGTATACCTGATCAACAGATATACGCCTTTAAATTAATTTGATTGCATATAGGCAGTAAATTGCGTGGATTACACTAGTGAGGATTGTGCTTATTGACGATATAAATGAGCCCAAGTACAGGCAGGCCAATTAACGCGGTAGTGAAGAAAAAGATGTTATAGCCAAACTGATCGACATATAGCCCCGAGAAGCCGGCAATGAATTTCGGGAACAGCAACATGATAGAGCTGAACAAAGCATACTGGGTGGCAGAAAATGCCACGTTGGTCAGGCTAGACATATAAGTAATAAATGCGGCCGTTGCGATCCCCGCACTGAGGTTGTCCAGCGAAATGACCACGGTCAGCATTGGCACGCTGTTGCCAATATAGGTGAACATCATAAAGGCCATATTGGTGATTGCCGCAAGTACGGCACCCAACGCCAGAATTCGCATGGTCGAGTATTTGCTGACCAAAATCCCGCCAAGCCCCGCTCCGACCAAGGTCATGATCACCCCATAGATTTTAGATACTGAGGCGACCTGGGTTTTGGTAAAGCCCATATCCACATAAAAGGCATTGGCCATCACGCCCATCACCACATCTGAAATACGGTAGCAGCCAATCAAGGCTAAAATGAGCAGGGCTTGTTTGCCGTAGCGCTCAAAGAAGTCTTTAAATGGCATCACGGCAGCGGTGTAGAACCAAGCGGTGAGCCTTGCCACTCTTGGGCTTGTTCCCTTATCGATTAGCTGCTGGCGGTATTCTCTTTCCACGTTGTCCATTTGCGAGCTATCAACATCTGGCTCGTGGATGCACAACGCGGTGATCAAGCCAACCAGCATAAAGCCAGCCATGATGAGGTAGGCATACTTCCAGCCAGTTGGATCGTATCCGGTGTCGGAGCCAAACCAGGCAGCAAAGGCAAGCGCGCCCGCGCCGGCCATGATCATCGCCAGCCGGTAGCCTGTCATGTAGGCTGCTGCAAGCGCTGCCTGAAGTCGCTCTGATGCCATTTCAATACGGTAGGCATCAATCACGATGTCTTGTGATGCCGAGGAGAAAGCTACAATCACGGCGAAGATTGCCAGTTGCAGTAAATCAACTTGGGGATTGCTGACTGCCATGCCGTATAAAGAGGCGATAATCAGTAATTGCGAGAACACCATCCATCCACGGCGCCGCCCCAGCAATGACGAAAGGATGGGAATCGGGAAGCGATCGATAAGGGGCGACCATACCCATTTGAAGCCGTAAGCCAGCGCTACCCAGCTAAAAAAACCAATGTCTGTCCGGCTAACTTCCGCTTCGCGCAGCCAGAATGACAAGGTGCCAAAAACCAACAGTAACGGCAGGCCTGATGAAAACCCCAAGGCCAATAAAATCAGCACTTTCTTTTCGAGGTAGACTCGCCAGCCTAGTTTGTTTTCGTCAATTGATTGCTCCATGTCTTCCCCGGTTTTCCTAATGTTGGTAGCAAATTATAAAGCTAAGCTACTGGGTTATTGCGTAAAAATACAGTCAAAATTAGTTAAAAAGCCTATCACAGATGCTGATAGGCCGTGTTTGGTCATAGCTTGGCAAGAAAAAGAGACGAAGTGCGTCGGGTTCATCAAAATAGGGAAGGGCGGAATGGATCAGGGCCTTATCCCTTGCATCTTGGTTTGGTGCTCGCCAACGCCGAGCAAGTATTGCGCGGTAGAGGTGACTTTGAACTGCATAAAGTTATTGCCCAATAATTCATGCTCTTCCAGTGATTCGAGCAAATGGACAAGGTACCAGTAGGCGGATTCGTAGTTATCGTCCGGGGTACCGGAAGGCACGGACAACTTCCACCAATCGTGGAGGTGTTCGGTGACAGTGACTTTCATCGAGTCATAGTTAACATCGCCATTCACTGTGCCAAGGGCACTGAGTGCAATGGCTGGGGCATAGTCGGCAATGTGCTGACTGATCTGCTCGGAAGGAACCTCAGGCTGAGATGAAACGAGCTTAAGCATGGTGGTCACCTGATCATAAACAGATGATCAGGTGACAATCTGCCTATGCCTAGTTTTTAATAATTTTAATAGCCTTAATAACTATAGGTTGCTGGGGTACATCTTTCATACCCATAGAGCGTATGGTTGTGGTCGGAATTTGCGCCATTTTTTCAATAACTGCGAACCCGTTCACAACTTTTCCGAACACGGCATAGCCAGGCTGGCTGCCTTTGGCATCGAGGAAGCTGTTGTTTTGGTAGTTGATGTAGAACTGACGCGTGGCTGAATCAGGGGCTTGGGTACGGGCCATTGCCACTGTTGCGCGCGCGTTGCTCACACCATTGGTGGATTCGTTTTTGATTGGCTCGTAACTCGAACGGCGCTTCATGTCTTGGTCAAAGCCACCGCCCTGTGCCATAAAGCCCGGGATCACGCGGTGGAAAATGGTGTCGACGTAGCTGCCATCTTCCACGTAGCGCAGGAAGTTCTGGCTTGAAATTGGCGCATTCTTTTCATCAAGCTCGATGGTGAAGTCGCCAAGGCTGGTTGTCACGAGTACCTGAGTGGCAGCACTTACCGGCAGGGCAAGGCACAGCATCAGGGCGGCTAGAAAACGCTTCATTTATAGGTTCTCCTGCATGTAGGTGTTTAGCTCAGGATCGGCATAGATGTCTTTCAGTACGGCAGTGATGAGGTTGTTCATCGCCAGTTCCATATCTTCAACCGAGGCACTCATGGCACCGGAGCGCTCAGATTTACCCGAGTAGCGCTTAACAAACTTGCCTTTTGGTGTTTCGACAACCAGTTGTAACTGTAGCTTGCTGTTTAGGTCATGGCTCATCACGCTATGTTTAACATTGACCATGGCTTCAAGAATATCAAGGCGCAGCGTGCCTTCGCTGTCTTCAGTCACGCGGTAGCCTTGTGCGCTTAGCTGGCGGGTCAGGGCATCTTCCAGCGTTACGCGCAGGTTTTGCGTGGCGTGAATTGGCTGAACATTTTGGCGACCGCTGTCGACTACAGCGACAAACTGGGCTGTACGCAGGTCACGGCTGTCAATGGATACCGGTTGGCCATTCGCCACTGGTTGAGCTGCAATCACTGGTTCAGGAGAGATGGTCAACTGAGGCTCAGAAGGTGCTGAGCAGGCCGTAAGGGCAAGAACTGAAGCTGCAAGAAGTAGCTTTTTCATAATGACTTTATCCTTAAAATTAAAGGGTTGCTGCTGGCAGCAACCAAACAGGGCATAGTGTAGTTATTTATTCGATTGATAAACAACAAATTTATTATTCTGGGCAATCAGTTTTACATTGCCAAACAAGCGCTTGAGCTTCTCATCATAGCCGAGGTGGCGGTTTCCTATGATAATTAGCTGGCCTTTCGCTCTCAGAACGCGCTTGGCATCACAAAACATTTGCCACGCAATGTGACTGGTAATGGCATTCTGCTGGTGGAAAGGGGGGTTACACAACACCAGATCGTTGCTTTCCGGTTCAAACCCGTCAAGGCAGTTGTTGACCACGGCATTAACCTGCTCGGCATTGTCGAGGTTTTGTTCCGCATTGAGCTTGCACGAAGCAACGGCCATGTAGCTTTCATCGACACAGGTCACTTTTGCTTCGGGGTTTAGCCGTGCAGCCTTAATACCTATCACGCCATTGCCGCAGCCCAAGTCCACTATGCCTTTGTAGCGATTGTGGCTTGGAATATGCTCTAGTAGCAGGCGGGCACCGATATCCAGGCTATCGCTGGAGAACACATTGGCATGGTTGGCAATGGTCATATCGTGCTCGGGCACGGCCCATTGCTGTGGCTCGGGTAACGGCTGGGCCAGATTAGGATTGGCCTGACAGAAAACCAGGCGTGCCTTTTTAACGGCCAATGACGTCTTGGTTTCGCCCAGGTGTTTTTCGAACAGCTTCAGGGTCGAGGTATGAATTTGTTTTGCTTTGTCGGCAGCAACCACTGTGCAATCATCGGGCAGCAACTGGCAAAGCTGCTGCAATTGCCAAACTAGCAGGCGGTTGTTTTTCGGTAGCTTCATTAACACCAATTGCGGTTGCTTTGGTAACTCAGCAAGCGGATCGATGATATTAATGTCAGGCAGCTGGTTCGCCGCCAGGTTGTTGAGAATGCCTTGCTTGGCAACAAAGGAGTCGGTCACCGTGGTGACCTTGCCTTTTTCTGCAAACCAGCAGCTAAGGGCGCCAAAGCTATCGTTCAAGATAAGGATTGGCCGGGTCGGGTCAAGGTTCAGATCTTGCTCTTGAACATGGTTGATAAGGTACTCGTCTGCAGCATCCCAAGCTTGCAGGGGATCGTTGTCACGCACAGGGTAGCGGCATAGCTGAAGTGTACGCTCGTGCAGGGTTAGCTCTGGTTTCATTGCTGGTTACTTTACGGTATGTTTACGGTTTAATGGTTATTTTCGCAGAACCCGCCATCGCTGCAAACTTATTTATTCCTTTACTGGTATAGCTAATAGCCTTATAGCGATAAGGTGTTGAGCTTTTCTGTTTAGCTTATTAGCGCCTGGTGTGGCTTTTGCGATAAATCAGTCGTTATGAGGAAAGTAAAGTTATGATCAAAGAACGTATACAAGAAAAGCTACAAGACGCGTTCTCGCCTTTGCACCTGGAAGTGATTAACGAAAGCTACATGCACGCAGTGCCTGAAGGCTCCGAAAGTCATTTTAAGGTTGTGATTGTGAGCGCGCAATTTGAAGGTGTTCGCTTAATTGGCCGCCACCGTTCGGTCAACGGCGTACTGGCTGAAGAGTTGGCCAATGATATCCACGCGTTGGCGATGCATACCTACACCGAGGCCGAGTGGCAGGGCATGAGTGAAGGGGCACCTTCATCGCCAAATTGCATGGGCGGCTCGAAAATTGGTTAATGGACAAGATCTTGCCTGATAAAAACCGCACAAGTTGCGGTTTTTTTATGCGCGAAGTTTGAATCTCCTTACATCATTTATGTTTAGCGTTAGGTAGAATAATTCGCCGATGGAAATGATGTGGCTCGCTTAGCGATATACGTAATGGCGTCTATACTGGAGACTGCGTAATAAAGGCGGGCTAGGCGTAACCGCCACCAGTATAGCGATTGCTGATTACCCATGAGGTAAGTCTTTGAATTCGAATATTTTGTAACGCTATCGTTCAAGTACTATAAATTCGTTAACATCGAGACAGATTTGAAACATACAAAATCGGGGGCATATTGCCCCTTTGTTGTGAGTGTTTTTGAGATGTTGTGAGTTTATTAACTAGCTGATGCAAGTGAAAAAAACATGATAAATCGTGTGGATTTCAACATTTGTGCGTTAGGTCAAAATAATTACCAAACAAATAGGTTGCGTTTAAAGTGTTAGCCGATTTTCAGTCTGTTTAGCGCGGTTTGGCATGGTAAAATCCAATAAAATAATGCTAGAATCGCGGGCTCAAAATTACTCGAACCAAAAAGTGTTACGAGTGAGTGAATAGGATGTTGCGGTGCTGGTCGCGGATCGAACCGGCTTCGGACGAAGGAAAGTCGTGTCTAAATTGCGCAATAGAAAATTTTTTTTCCCGTTAATGTAGTGCAAGTGCGTATGATTACAATAAAGAAGGGTCTGGATATCCCAATTTCAGGGACTCCTGCCCAGGCGATAAATGATGGCAAGGCCATCACACGTGTCGCCTTGCTTGGCGAAGAATATGTTGGTATGCGTCCTACAATGCATATCCGCGTAGGGGATGTAGTGAAAAAAGGTCAGGTTCTTTTTGAAGACAAGAAGAACCCTGGCGTTAAGTTCACTGCTCCAGCCAGCGGCAAGGTTGCAGAAATCAACCGTGGTGCGAAGCGTGTTCTACAATCTGTAGTGATTGATGTAGAAGGCGATGAGCAAGTAACATTCAACAGCTATGAAGCAAGCCAGCTAGCTCAACTTGAGCGCTCGGCAATTGTTGACCAGCTTGTTGAGTCTGGCATGTGGACTGCGCTTCGTACGCGTCCTTTCAGCAAGGTACCTGCTATCGACGCTGAAACTCAGGCTATCTTTGTTACAGCTATCGACACCAACCCTCTAGCAGCAAACCCAGAAGTTGTTATCAACGAGCAAAGCGATGCTTTCGTTGCTGGCCTGACGCTACTGTCTCGCCTAACAAGCGGCAAAGTATTGGTTTGTAAGTCTGGTGCTAGCCTTCCTCGTTCAAACGAATCAAACATTGAAGAGCACGTATTCAACGGCCCGCACCCAGCTGGTCTTGTTGGTACGCACATTCATACTCTGTTTGGTGCAAGCGTTGAGCACGTGGCATGGCACATCAACTACCAGGACGTTATCGCATTCGGTAACTTGTTCCTGACTGGTGAGCTTTACACAGACCGTGTGGTATCTCTAGCGGGTCCGGTTGTTAACAACCCTCGTCTAGTTCGTACTCAGATCGGTGCGTCTATCGAACAAATTGCTGATTCAGAAATGATGCCAGGCGAGCTTCGTGTGCTTTCTGGTTCTGTACTGAACGGTGTTCACGCAGCTGGTCCTCACGCTTACCTAGGCCGTTACCACCTACAGGTGACAGCACTTCGTGAAGGTCGTGAGAAAGAGTTATTAGGCTGGATTGCGCCAGGTAAAAACAAGTTCTCTGTTACTCGTTCTTTCCTAAGCCAGTTCTTCCCAGGTCAGTTGTTCAACATGACAACGACTACGAACGGTTCTGAGCGTTCAATGGTGCCAATCGGTAACTACGAAAAAGTAATGCCGCTTGATATCGAACCTACACTGCTTCTTCGTGACCTATGTGCTGGTGACGTTGACAGTGCTCAGCAGCTAGGTGCACTAGAGCTGGATGAAGAAGATCTAGCGCTATGTACGTTCGTTTGCCCAGGTAAGTATGAATTTGGTCCACTGCTACGTGAGTGCCTGGACACAATTGAGAAGGAAGGGTAATTCATGAGCCTCAAGAATTTCCTAGAGCAGATTGAACACCACTTTGAGCCGGGTGGTAAGCACGAGAAGTGGTTTGCGCTTTACGAAGCGTTTGCAACTCTTATGTACACGCCAGGCCAGGTAACGCGTTCAAGTGCACACGTTCGTGATAGCGTTGACCTAAAACGCATCATGATCATGGTGTGGTTTGCCGTTTTCCCAGCTATGTTCTGGGGTATGTACAACACAGGTCACCAGGCCATCACTGCGCTTAACCACATGTACGTGGGGGAGCAACTTGCTGCGGTAATCGCAGGTGATTGGCACTACTGGCTAACAGAAATGTTAGGCGGCACCCTATCAGCAGACGCTGGTTGGGGTAGCAAGATGCTACTTGGTGCGACCTTCTTCCTACCTATCTACGCTGTGGTATTCGCAGTAGGTGGCTTCTGGGAAGTACTTTTCTGTATGGTGCGTAAGCACGAAGTTAACGAAGGTTTCTTTGTTACTTCTATCCTGTTCGCACTTATCGTTCCACCAACACTACCTCTTTGGCAGGCAGCACTAGGTATTACCTTCGGTGTTGTTGTTGCGAAGGAAATCTTCGGTGGTACGGGTCGTAACTTCCTTAACCCTGCATTGGCAGGTCGTGCGTTCCTATTCTTCGCATACCCAGCTCAGATCTCTGGTGATCTAGTATGGACTGCGGCGGATGGTTTCTCGGGCGCAACGGCACTTAGCCAGTGGGCTATCGGTGGCCAGGCTGCAGTTGTTAACACTGTAACTGGCGAAGCGGTAAGCTGGATGGACGCGTTCATCGGTCGCATTCCTGGTTCTATCGGTGAAGTTTCTACGCTTGCTATCCTGCTTGGTGGCGCAATGATCGTTTACATGGGCATCGCTTCATGGCGCATCATCGCGGGTACTATGATTGGTATGATCGCAACGGCGACGCTATTCAACATTATCGGTTCTGACACCAACGCTCTGTTCAGCATGCCATGGCACTGGCACCTAGTTCTAGGTGGCTTCGCATTCGGTATGATGTTCATGGCTACCGACCCAGTGTCTGCCGCATTTACCAACAAAGGTAAGTGGTGGTACGGCGCACTAATCGGTGCAATGGCTGTTATGGTTCGTGTGGTTAACCCTGCGTACCCAGAAGGTATGATGCTAGCAATCCTATTTGCTAACCTATTCGCACCTCTATTTGACAACCTAGTAGTTCAGGGCAACATCAAGCGGAGACTAGCTCGTCATGTCAAGTAATAACGATAGCATTAAAAAGACGCTAATTGTTGTTATCGCATTGAGCCTAGTGTGCTCTATCGTGGTATCAGCAGCAGCGGTTGCTCTGCGTCCACTACAGCAGCAAAATGCTGTACTTGATGTTCAGCGCAACATCCTATCTGTTGCCGGTCTTCTTGAAGATGGCACAAACATCACTGAAGCCTACGAGCAGTTCATCGAGCCTAAGCTTGTTGATCTAAACACTGGTGACTTCATTGAACAAACTGAAGCTGGTCAAACAGCGACAGAATACAGCCAGCGTAACGCTTCTAAAGATCCTGCGCAGTCTATCCGCCTAACGGCTGATCAAGACGCGGCTAAGATCCTACGTCGTGCAAACGTTGCAACAGTTTACCTAGTGAAAGATGCAAACGACAGCGTTGAGAAGCTGATCCTACCGGTACACGGTGGTGGTCTGTGGTCAATGATGTACGCATTCATCGCTGTTGAAACTGACGGCAACACGCTAGCAGGTATCACTTACTACGAGCAGGGTGAAACTCCTGGACTTGGTGGTGAGATCGAGAACCCGAACTGGCGTGCACAGTTTGTTGGTAAAGAACTGTTTGATGAAAACAACAAGCCAGCAATTCGTGTTGTTAAAGGCGGTGCACCTGAAGGTGACATCCATGGCGTAGACGGTCTGTCTGGCGCAACCTTGACAGCGAATGGTGTTCAGTACACCTTCGACTTCTGGTTAGGCGACATGGGCTTTGGTCCATTCCTGACTAAAGTTCGTGAAGGAGGCCTAAACAATGGCTGATACTAAAGAAATGAAGAAGATTCTGTTTGCGCCGTTTATCGACAACAACCCGATCGCGCTTCAGATTCTTGGTGTGTGTTCTGCACTTGCGGTAACCACCAAACTAGAAACAGCATTCGTAATGACCCTAGCGGTAACATTCGTATGTGCGTTTTCTAACTTGTTCGTATCTCTGATCCGTAACCATATTCCAAACAGCGTGCGTATCATCGTTCAGATGGCGATCATCGCATCATTGGTAATCGTGGTAGACCAGGTACTTAAAGCATTCGTTTACGATATCTCTAAACAGCTTTCTGTATTCGTTGGTCTAATCATTACCAACTGTATCGTTATGGGTCGTGCAGAAGCATACGCAATGAAGTCTGAGCCACTTCCATCACTTGTTGATGGTATTGGTAACGGCCTAGGCTACGGCTTCGTACTTATCACAGTTGCTTTCTTCCGTGAGCTATTCGGTTCAGGCAAGCTATTCGGCGTGGAAATCCTGCCGCTAGTGTCTGACGGTGGTTGGTACCAGCCAAACGGTATGATGATCCTAGCACCATCAGCATTCTTCCTGATTGGTTTCATGATCTGGGCTATCCGTATCATCCGTCCAGAACAAATCGAAGCGAAGGAGTAAGGGGAACATGGAACATTATCTAAGCCTTCTAGTTCGTTCGATCTTTATCGAGAACTTGGCACTATCGTTCTTCCTGGGTATGTGTACATTCCTGGCAGTATCGAAAAAAGTTAAAACTTCTTTCGGTCTGGGTGTAGCGGTAATCGTTGTACTAACGATTGCTGTACCGGTGAACAACCTAATCTACAACCTACTGCTAAAAGATGGCGCTATCGTTTCGGGTGTTGATCTTAGCTTCCTGAACTTCATTACGTTCATCGGTGTTATCGCGGCACTGGTACAGATCCTGGAAATGGTTCTGGACCGCTTCTTCCCGCCGCTATATAACGCGCTAGGTATCTTCCTACCATTGATCACAGTTAACTGTGCGATCTTCGGTGGTGTATCTTTCATGGTACAGCGTGATTATAACTTCGCTGAGTCTGTGGTTTACGGTCTAGGTTCTGGTATCGGTTGGATGCTAGCAATCGTTGCTCTTGCGGGTCTTCGCGAGAAGATGAAATACTCAGACGTACCTCCTGGTCTACGTGGCCTAGGTATTACATTCATCACCGTTGGCCTTATGGCGTTGGGCTTCATGTCCTTCTCCGGCGTTCAGCTGTAATCAGGTAATAAGGAATAATCAATGGATATTATTCTTGGCGTAGTCATGTTCACCCTGATTATCCTGGCTCTAGTTCTAGTGATCCTATTCGCTAAATCTAAGCTGGTACCATCAGGCGACATTACTATCTCAGTAAATGGCGATCCGGAAAAAGCGATTACAACCGCTGCCGGTAGCAAACTGCTAAATGCTCTTTCAGCTAGCGGTATCTTCGTATCATCTGCGTGTGGTGGTGGTGGTTCATGTGGCCAGTGCCGCGTGAAAGTTAAATCTGGTGGCGGCGATATCCTGCCAACAGAGCTTGACCACATCACTAAAGGTGAAGCGCGTGAAGGCGAGCGTCTAGCGTGTCAGGTTAACGTTAAGACTGACATGGACATCGAGCTTCCAGAAGAAATCTTCGGCGTGAAGAAGTGGGAATGTACTGTTATCTCTAACGATAACGAAGCTACTTTCATCAAAGAACTTGTTCTTCAGATCCCAGAGGGTGAAGAAGTACCGTTCCGCGCGGGTGGTTACATCCAGATTGAAGCTGAACCGCACCACATTAAGTACGCTGATTTCGATGTACCTGACGAATACCGTGAAGACTGGGACAAGTTCAACCTGTTCCGTTACGAGTCTATCGTTAAAGAGCCGTCAATCCGTGCATACTCTATGGCGTCATACCCAGAAGAGAAAGGCATCATCAAGCTGAACGTACGTATTGCAACGCCGCCGCCAAACAACCCAGATGTACCACCTGGCGTAATGTCATCTTACATCTGGTCACTTAAGGCTGGTGACACTTGTACTATCTCTGGTCCATTCGGTGAGTTCTTCGCGAAAGAAACTGACAACGAAATGGTATTCATCGGTGGTGGTGCTGGTATGGCTCCAATGCGCTCGCACATCTTCGACCAGCTTCTACGCCTGAAATCTAAGCGTAAGATGACTTACTGGTACGGTGCGCGTTCTAAGCGTGAAATGTTCTACATTGAAGATTTCGATACGCTAGCAGCGGACAACGACAACTTCGAGTGGCACGTAGCACTGTCTGATCCACTACCAGAAGATAACTGGGATGGTTACACAGGCTTCATCCACAACGTGATCTACGAGAACTACTTGAAAGATCACGAAGCACCAGAAGATTGTGAATACTACATGTGTGGTCCACCAATGATGAACGCAGCTGTTATCGGCATGCTGAAAGATCTTGGTGTTGAAGACGAAAACATCCTACTGGATGACTTCGGTGGCTAATTAGCTGCGACCTTAAATAAAATGGCTGATCCTTCGGGGTCAGCCTTTTTTCGTCGTAGCAGTGAATAAAAGCAATTTTCTTACGGTCTTTCCGTGTGAAAACCCTATCAGCCCTTCATTGTGGGAGTAGTAAATGAAGACGTTCCTGAACAAAGCACTGATGATGCTTGTTTTGGCTTTTACTCTGTCAGCTTGTGGCGATCAGCGTGAACTGATCCACCTGCAAGGCTCGACAATGGGAACCTATTACTCAATTAAGTTGATTAAGCAGGAAGGCTTACCGACACCAACCGACATGCAGGAAGAAATCGATCGCCGCCTTGAGCTGGTGAACGATCAGATGTCGACTTATCGTAAGCATTCCGAGCTCAGCCAATTTAACCAACAGCGTACCCTTGAGCCGTTCGAAGTCTCGGCGGACACGGCCAAGGTGGTGACCGAGGCGATTCGCCTTGCCGAACTCACCAACGGTGCCCTAGATGTGACTGTGGGCCCGATTGTGAACCTTTGGAGCTTTGGCCCTGAAGCACGCCCAGAAAAGACACCGACAGACGAAGAACTAGCGGCGCGCCGTGAAATTGTTGGTATCGATCACTTGAGTGTGGAAGGCAATACACTGATCAAAGATATCCCTGAGCTGTACGTTGATCTATCATCGATAGCCAAGGGCTTTGGCGTTGATGTGATTGCCGATTACTTCGATGAATTGGGCGCCGCGGACTACTTGGTTGAAATCGGTGGTGAGCTGAGCCTGAAAGGCAACAACCTTGAAGGTGTGCCATGGCGTATTGCTATCGAGAAACCAACGGAAGATGGCAGCCGCGCCATTCAAGAAGTGATTGAACCGGGTGACATGGCTGTGGCAACATCAGGGGATTACCGAAACTACTTCGAGGAAGACGGCGTGCGTTATTCGCACCTGATCGATCCTTCGAGCGGTAAGCCGATTTCGAATCACGTGGTATCGGTCACAGTACTACACCCATCGAGCATGACGGCAGATGCGCTAGCAACCGCTTTCTCTGTGATGGGCGAAGAAGAATCGATGGCACTTGCCAAGCAAGAGAACTTCCCAGTCTTGCTGGTGGTGAAAACAGAGCAGGGCTTCAAAGAGTTTATCTCTGAAGCGTTTGCTCCATACTTGCAAAAGAAATAGAGAACTACCATGGTCATATATTTAACAACGTTTGCGGTATTCTTGTTGGTCATCGTTGCGATGGCTGTTGGTTACATCTTCCAGCGTAAAACCGTGAGCGGTAGCTGTGGTGGTCTCGACGGCATCGGTATCGCAAAAGAGTGTGATTGCCCAGAGCCGTGCGATGCACGCAAAAAGCGTGAAGCGCGAGAAGCACGTCAGGCTGAGTGGAAGAAAAACCAGATCATTTAATTGATTCGTTGGTATCCACCTTGCAATTAAACCCGAGTTTCCTCGGGTTTTTTTATACTTGTGGTTTTTATAAAAACCTATCTTGACTGGTTATCGGCTTAAATGTGGCTTCACAGGGCTCGGCGAGGTATCTATAATGGATACTGTATATAAAAACAGTTAAGCCGGTATGACACTACCATCCCCAACCCAGCCTGAAACGACCCAACGTAAAATCATCCATGTCGATATGGATTGCTTCTTTGCGGCGGTTGAAATGCGCGATAACCCAGCATTAAAGGATATCCCGATAGCCATCGGGGGCCGCTCTGAGCAGCGGGGGGTGATCAGTACCTGTAATTATTTGGCACGAAAATACGGGGTACGCTCGGCAATGCCGACGGCTCGCGCAATGCAGCTATGCCCGCACCTCACCTTAGTGTCAGGCCGTATGTCGGTATACAAGGAAGTGTCGCAGCAAATCCGGGCTATTTTCCAGCGTTACACTGACAAGATAGAGCCGCTCTCGCTGGATGAAGCCTATTTGGACGTGACTGACTGTGAGCTCCTGCATGGCTCAGCGACCTTGATAGCCGAAGACATTCGTCGTGCGATAAGGGAAGAGCTTGATCTGACGGCCTCGGCCGGCGTTGCGCCGGTAAAGTTTATTGCCAAGGTGGCTTCCGATCTCAACAAGCCTGATGGCCAGTATGTTGTGACCCCCGGTGATGTACCTGCGTTCGTCGCGGATCTCAAGTTGGAAAAGATCCCGGGGGTCGGCAAGGTGACTATCCAAAAGCTCCACGATAAAGGGTTGTATGTGGGGCGCGATGTTCAACAGTATGACCGCCATCAGTTGCTGCAAGAGTTTGGTAAGTTTGGCCAGTCTTTGTGGTCTCGCGCCCACGGTATTGATACCCGCGAGGTGGTGGTTGAACGTACCCGGAAATCCGTGGGGGTAGAGCGCACCTTCTCGCAAAACATTAGTCGCTACGATGAATGCTGGGCGGTGGTAGAGCGCCTCTACCCCGAGCTTGAGCGACGGCTTAAGCAAGTTCGCCCTGAGCTGAATATCTCCAAGCAAGGGGTGAAGGTGAAATTTGCCGACTTCCAGCAGACCACGGTGGAGCATATCCAACCCAAGCTGGATAAAGCCCAATTTGTCGGCTTGTTGAAAGAAGCACTAACCAGGCAGAAAGACAGGGAGATCCGCTTGATTGGGATTAGCGTCGGCCTAGAGCATGGTGTCCGTGCCCAGCAACTTTCTTTTGAGGGGTTTTAACTCCCTCACCAACTCCCCCTTGTATTGGCACTTTCATTATTTCGGCATAGAAGGGGGAAGGCTAGGATGGGGTTTAGCGAGTTATGGCTAATAAAAAAGCGGGCTCGAAAGCCCGCTTGGTAAAACCATATGTCCTGTTAACGGCTTACGCCTTAACTGGAATATTCTTCAGGATAGCCACCATTTGCTCCCAGAATAGGGCAACAGTTTCAATCTGAACTTTCTCGTCTGGCGAGTGCGGGAATTTGATAGTTGGGCCGAAAGAAATCATATCCATGTTCGGGTATGGTTTCTTGAACAGGCCGCACTCAAGGCCGGCGTGGATCACCATGATGTTTGGTACGCGACCGTAGATGTCCTTGTAGGTTTCGCGGAACAGGTGCATAACCTCGGAATCGGCATCTGGTTTCCAGCCTGGGTAAGTGCCAGAGAACTCGCATGATGCGCCTGCAAGCGAAGCGACGGCTTTCAGCATACCTTCAACATTGCTGCGGCCAGAGTCGATTAGCGAGCGGATCAGGCAAAGCACGGTGATTTTGTCGGCTTCGGTGGTGATAACACCCACGTTCAGCGAAGTTTCAACCACGCCTTCGATGTCGTCGCTCATGCGGATCACGCCATTCGGGCACGCGTTCAGCATGTTGATGAAACGTTGTTGGTCACCAGCCGTAATCACGTCTGCTGGCAGCTCTGCGGCTTCAGTGAACAGGTTGATATCGGTTTCTACGCGGCCAAGTTCTGCAACCAATAGCGCTTGGTAGTGAGCAAATAGCTCGTTTAGCTTATCAACGTTTTCTGCTGGCAGGGTAACCACGGCATTGGCTTCACGCGGGATTGCATTTCGAAGGCTACCACCGGTCATCGATGTGATGCGCAGGCCTAGCTCTTCAGCGTGGCCAAATAGGAATCGGCCAAGGATCTTGTTGGCATTGCCACGGCCGGTGTGGATATCACAACCCGAGTGGCCGCCCTTCAGGCCTTTAACCACTAGCTTCACCGCTTGGTGGCCAGCTGGCGCAGCTTCACGGTTGATTTCCAGTGTCATTGCACCGTCAACACCGCCGGCGCAGCCCATGTAGACTTCACCTTCCTGCTCTGAGTCAGTATTTAGCAGGATATCGCCTTCCAGCCAGCCTTCTTCAAGGCCGAATGCGCCGGTCATGCCTGCTTCTTCATCGATAGTCAGCAGCACTTCCAATGGGCCGTGCTCAACGTCTTTTGATGCAAGCACTGCCAAGCAAGCCGCCATACCCATACCGTTGTCGGCACCAAGGGTTGTCCCTTTTGCGGTTACCCACTCGCCATCAATGTAAGGTTGGATAGGATCTGTTGTGAAGTCGTGGTCAGTATCTTCGTTCTTCTGTGGCACCATGTCGATATGAGCCTGAAGAACCACACCTTTGCGGTCTTCCATCCCCGGTGTTGCCGGCTTTTTGATAAAGACGTTGCCGACGCTGTCGCGGCGCACTTCAAGGCCTTCGCCTTCGGCGAACTTGATAATGTGCTGAGCAAGTTGCTCTTCGTGCTTCGAAGGGTGTGGGATTGAGCAGATTTGATCGAAGAATTGCCACACAGGTTGTGGTGACAGTTGACTGATTTCAGACACAGCAGTCTCCTTTATAAACTTTTGGTCTTTTGTGACTTATTAGCCGAAAGTTGACGTAAATGTAAAAACTTTCAGCATTATTATCTATCACGGTTAACCTCAAGGATACCACTGTGTCTGAGGCTGTAACAGTTAAATCTTAAAGTGACTGACGTGATTTGCTAGGCTGCGCCCGCTTGCTAGCAGCTGTTCGCTGGCACTGGCAATATGGTCACCTTGCTCGACGGTATTATGGCTATGTGTAGTTAGTTGGCTAAGGTTGCAATTTATCTCTTCTGCTGCGGCGTTTTGTTGCTCGCTGGCTTCGGCGATATGCTGGTTAAGCGCTTTTATCGTGCTGATATGCTCGCCGATATCTGCCAATGTATTGGCGACTTGGTTGGCGTGCTCTGCGGTATTGGCCGATTGTTCTCGGGTTTGGGTCAGTGCCTTACTTACCGTATTCGCCCGTGACTGTAGGTTAGCAATAATTTCTTCTATCTCGTTGGTACTGGCTTGGGTTCGGGTGGCAAGGGTGCGCACTTCATCTGCCACCACGGCGAATCCTCGCCCTTGCTCACCGGCACGCGCCGCTTCTATCGCGGCGTTAAGCGCCAGTAGGTTGGTTTGCTCGGCAATGCTTCTGATCACATCCAGTACCGACCCGATCTCGATCGAGTCTTTTTCAAGCTGTAGCGCATTGCTGTTGGTTTCATCGAGCAGGGCAAGCAGCGCATGCATTTCATTCGATGAGTTGGTGACAACTTCGATGCTGTCGTCGCTGTGCTGGTGGGCCGTTACGGCCGAATCAGCCGCTTGCTGGGCTGATTTGGCGACATCTTGGTTGTTGGTGTGAAGTTGCACCATGGCTGCTGCGACGCTGTCTATACCTTGGTAAGAGGCCTTGGCGCTGCCCGCCGTTTCGGTTGCCACGCTGTTTAGTTGTGTGGCGGCAGCGCTGATTTGTTCACTCACTGGTGAAATATCTTTGAGCATATTGGCAAGGTGATCGGCAAAAAGGTTGTAGGCGGTGGCCAGCTGGCTCAGTTCGTCATTACCAAAATTAGGTAGGCGCTTGGTGAGATCACCGTCGCCGTCTGCGATATCTTGCATCGCTTTGACCGTTTCGTCGCAGGGGGCGGTAATGGAGCGGCCAATAAACCATGCCAAGATGAAAGTGATGGCCAGGGAGCCGAGTAGGATCCAGGCAAGCTGCTTCATCTCGCTATAAAACAAGCTTTGCACATCATCGACATAAATACCTGAGCCGATGATCCAGCCCCACGGGGTAAAGCCTTTTACATAAGATATTTTCTCGACGGGTTGGGAGTGGCCTGGCTTTTCCCAGTAATAATCGACAAAGCCGCTACCTTGCTGTTTTACCAGTTGGGTCATCTCAACAAAAAGGGTGGTGCCGTTGGGGCCGGTGAAACTATTGAGGCTGGTGCCATCTAGTGCTGGCTTGAAAGGGTGCATAATCATGTTGGTGTTGAAGTCATGCAATCAGAAATAGTCTTTTTGCTCGTAGCGTAGGTTGGAGATAGAGGATATCGCTTGCTGCTGTGCTTGCTCAGTAGAAAGGGTGCCTTGTTGCACTTGTCGGTAATAGTGGTCGACAAGGGTGTGGGCGGTTTCTACAAGGTGGCGGGTTTTGATCCGTTTTTGTTCCATCAAGTTATGTTGGTAGTTTGCCACAAATAAGAACAGCGGAATTAAGGTTAATAGGGTAATGGTGGCACCCAATAAGTACAGGCGCTTACTGATAGAGATGGCTCTGAGGGTATGAAATCGCTCCATGCTATGACTACATCCTTTTTCATTATTATCCGTTTTTTTGTTATCGCCCTAGGATATGTTGCCAGCGCCAAGTGAATCAAGAGGCATATAGTTACACTTTAGTCGTGTATCAAGCCGGGTCAACCGTAATTCTGTAATAAAATTACAATATTTGCGTGTTATTTGGGTTTTTAAAAGAAAAGTGTGACGGGGTTAAAGAAAATGCTTGAAAGTTTATTACCGGTTGGTTATAGTTTCCTCATCTTCTGAGCGAAGAGTGAACGACATAGAAACTGCTCTAGGATGAGCCCGAGATATCGCCTCCAAGGAACCGAGATTAAGTCAAGCCATGATGGCTAAGCACGACGTTTATGTGTTAAGACAACTTAATAATTAAGGTGATAAAAATGAAAGTATTTGAATCTTCAAGCAACTATTGGAATAACCGCGCTGTATACACTGGTAACTTTTTGTACCAGAGCACGTTCGGCTACTAATTTTGATGCTTTGCCTCATTCGTCGCTAAGGTGAGGCAAAGGATCGCAACAGTATTGTTCACCCCCCTTATTTGAGAATTTGGTTTAACTGGCTATCAGTTATCAGTACATTCTTAACGCCACTTCAGTTTGAAGTGGCGTTTTTTTATCTCTTTTTCCGCTGGTATGCAGTAAGTTGACTACCGTTATTATTAGCTGACCTGCCTCGATTTCTTATCCTTTTGCCTGTATTCCATTACATTTTCATCAAGCCTTTAATTTCGGTGTTAACAAGCTTGAGATAAAACGTTTGCGCGGCAGTAAAAAATATTAAGTGATTAAAAAACACACATGATAATGAGATGTTAATGCATTGATTTTTAATGATTTATTGTTTTTTGTTTTCTTGTGCGGTTGGTTTTTTATTCGGTTATTGTCATGTGCTACTGATAATTGCTTTATTTGCTGGAAATTGCTTTTCATCACGCCTATAATCGCCACCCAAAAATAGAGGACGCAATCGTTTTCTATTTTCCTTTTTTAGGCTTGGTGGCTGGTCGAAGTTAATACGTCATCAGGCTTTAAACAATGCTGAAATATCTCCAAGGAACCGAGAGCAATGCTTGAGAAACTTTTTAAACTGAAAGAGCACGGTACGGATGTACGTACCGAGTTGTTAGCGGGTCTGACGACCTTTTTAACCATGGCCTACATCATTTTCGTTAACCCGACGATGCTGTCGGCAACGGGGATGGATCAGGGCGCAGTCTTTGTTGCGACATGTTTGGCTGCGGTAGTTGGCTGTTTCATCATGGGCTTCGTGGCAAACTACCCTGTAGCACAGGCGCCAGGCATGGGCTTGAATGCGTTTTTCACCTACGGTGTCGTGTTGGGTATGGGCCACACTTGGCAGGTTGCGCTAGCGGCAGTATTCCTATCGGGCCTGTGTTTCATTGTGCTAAGCGTATTGCGCGTGCGCGAGTGGATCATCAATGCTATCCCTCTGGCTTTGCGTACAGGTATTTCAGCGGGTATCGGTTTGTTCTTGGCATTCATTGCCTTGCAAAGTTCTGGCATCGTGGTTGATAACCCGGCGACACTGGTACAGGTTGGTGATTTCACCAGTTTCCCTGCTGCGATGGCGGCACTGGGCTTCTTCCTGACCATTGCATTGGTTCACCGCGGTTACAAGGCGGCTGTGCTGATCGCAATCTTGGCGGTCACTGTTCTGAGTATCCTATTTGGTGAAGTACAGTACGCCGGTATCGTGTCTATGCCACCAAGTGTTGCCCCAACTTTCATGCAAATGGACTTTTCTGGCGCGCTTGAGGTGGGCTTGGTCTCTGTAGTCTTTGCATTCCTGTTCGTTGACTTGTTCGATACGGCAGGCACCCTGGTTGGTGTTGCGACCAAAGCAGAGTTGATGGATAAGGATGGTAAGCTGCCACGCCTTAACCGTGCGCTATTGGCCGACAGTACTGCAACGTCTGTTGGTGCGGTGTTGGGTACATCGAATACCACTTCTTTTGTTGAAAGTGTATCGGGTGTTGCAGTAGGTGGACGTACAGGTTTAACTGCAGTTACTGTTGGCGTATTATTCCTGCTTGCATTATTCTTTGCACCATTGGCAGGCATGGTTCCGGCCTATGCGACGGCAGGTGCACTGTTTTATGTTGCGATCTTGATGATGTCGGGCCTAGTAAGCATCGATTGGCGTGATCTGACAGAAGCGGCGCCTGTAGTTGTAGTTTGTCTGCTGATGCCGTTAACATATTCTATTGCTGAAGGTATCGGCCTTGGCTTTATTACCTATGCTGCTGTTAAAGTAATGAGTGGCAAGGGACGAGACGTGAATATTAGCGTTTGGGTGATTGCTGCCCTGTTTATCGCTAAGATTATTTTCCTATAACAGTTTATAAATACACCCAGCGGTTAAGCCGCTGACTCAGAGGTTCATCGGATATGAGTAATAAGTTCATCATCACTTGGGACAACATGCAAATGTACACCCGCCAGCTAGCAGAGAAACTTCTTCCTGCCGATCAGTGGAAAGGTATCATTGCCGTTAGCCGTGGTGGTTTGGTTCCATCTGCGATCTTAGCTCGTGAACTGGGTATTCGTTATGTTGATACGGTTTGTATCTCAAGCTACGACCACGATCATCAGCGTGACATGAAAGTTCTTAAGCAAGCAGACGGTGACGGTGAAGGCTTCATTGTTATCGATGACCTAGTAGATACAGGCGGCACGGCGGAAATGATCCGTCAGATGTACCCTAAAGCAAAATTCGTTACAGTATGTGCGAAGCCTGCTGGTAAGCACCTAGTTGATGACTACGTGGTAGACATCGCTCAGGATACTTGGATTGAGCAACCATGGGATATGGCTGTTACTTTCGTTGATCCAATCGCTAAGCAGTAATCGCCTGATTACACTGAAGTCAAAAAAGGAGCGTTTCGCTCCTTTTTTTTCGCCCATTGTTTGAGTCTTTGAGCTTGTTTCCTAAATAGTACCTAATTGAATGATATAATTTTTATATTAACCCCGAGCGGCTGAGAACAAATGATAAATCAGCGACTCGGGTGGGTCATGAATAGATGCTTTTAACGGATTGCCTTGTCATCGCAATGGGGCACCTATGTATTTTTATCTACTCATTTCGATTTGAATTGTGGAGCCTATCGTGTCTGAAACGTCGAAACAGAACCTTTCTGAAAAGCTATTTGCCCCTAGGCAGACTTCCAAAGAAACCTCAAGCTTGGTGAAGCTGGCCAATGTTGCAGACAAGCCTGTGCATAACGCCCTTGACGGTGATAGCGAGGCCGGGTGGTACCGGGTACTTCGCCGCCCGCAGTGGGCTTGGCAAGGCGTCGATCCTATCGAGATGGAGGCCATCTTTGCCCGCATGGCGAAATCAGACGCGCCGCGCACCCGGGATGACTTGCTTGATACCGTGATTGGCTACAAGCCGGGCAACTGGGTATACGAGTGGTGCCAGTCGGCAGCGGCCTACCAGAAAGCGGGTCGGGCTTTGCTCAGTAATGGCGATAAGTCCAAGGCGGCCGATAAGCTATTAACTGCCAGCATGTACTACAGCATTGCTGCCTATCCGCATATCAAGGGGGATGATCTGGCAGCCCAAGCTGAGCTGCAGGCCAACCAGACCTACCGCGAGGCAATGGAAAGTATGCCGCATCAGATGCGTACTATTGATGTGAAGTACGAGAACAAGACATTCCAAGCCTTCATTCACTTGCCTCGTACCGACAAGCTACTCCCGACGGTGATTGTGAGCGGGGGGCTTGATACCCTGCAATCGGATCTCTGGCGTTTATACCATGATTACCTTGGCCCGGCTGGCTATGCCATGATCACGCTTGATATGCCGTCTGTTGGCCATAGTGCAGCCTGGAGCCTGACCGAGGATACCAGTCGTTTGCACCAGGCATTGCTGCAGCAAGTGAAAGACGTGCCTTGGGTTGATCACCACCGCGTGGCGATGTTGGGCCTGCGCTTCGGTGGCAATGCTGCCATTCGCCTCGGCTTCCTTGAGCCAAGCCGGTTGAGAACCTGTATCAGCGTCGGCGGTATTATCAATAGTGTTTTAACCGAGCCTAAGCGCCTTGATGCGATGCCGCGCATGTATCTGGACATGATTGCCTCGCGGATGGGCAAGCATGGGGTATCAAAGGCGAGCCTGACGTCACACCTACCGGCATGGTCACTGAAATTGCAGGGCTTGCTAGGCCGTCGCAAGGTGGATGTCCCGATGCTGGGGATTAGCCTGAAAGGCGATCCAGTTTGCAGTGATATGGATAACCAATTGATAGCCATGTCGAGCCGTGGTGGCAAGGCAGTGCAATTACCTGAAAAGCCTCTTCACGATGGCTATCACCGCTCGATGACCGCCGTGCTTGAATGGCTTAAGGATAAAATGGCTTAGCGGGTGAGTAAGTTGGCCCTGGTGGCAACCCATGCCATCAGGCTGGTGCTCCTGCGCGGTTATGTAAATAAATTGTTGCTATAGATGCGATTTATGGCTTAAATGGTATTTACGCGCTAGTCAGGTGCTATTAAGCAACTCGGTACTTGGCTGATAGTTATTGCTAGGGATGGAGATACACTTATGACAACGCAGACGACTTTTCCTCCGCATGGCCGCCTCATGACAAAGCTGACAGCAATTGGCCCGTACCTACGTCAGCAGCATTCTTCAGAAGGTCATTTTTTCTTTGACTGCCTCTCTAGTTGCATTAGTGCCAAGAAAGCGCCTGAAGAGCGCGAGTTTTGGGGCTGGTGGCTGGAGCTCGATGCAACAGACAGTGGTTTTGAGTACCAATACTACTTCGGCCGCTACGATGCTGAAGGAGAATGGCGGAAAGAGCCAGTGCCGGCGAAACATGAGCAGGCGGTGCAGCAAACCCTTGATGATTTTTATCCAAAATTGACCGCTTTGCTGCAAGATGAGTTTGAATTAAGCCTAACTGCCTCGAAAGCACTGGAAGAAGCAGAGCTGGGCAGCGCTGCTTAGAATAGAGCGAAATAATTTATGCGGAAAAAATGCGCCAAATAGGCGCATTTTTCTTGTGATTTTACAAGCGTATTGATACAACATTGCCCTACTTCATATTTATTGTTTGATCCCAATGGCAGATATCAATTCCCTAAATGTACAAAAGACAGGCTTGGCGGCAACTCGCTCTGAATCTGAGCAAGGAAACCAAGCGGTCAAGCAATCTTCCTCTGGCTCGCAAACGATCGTGGTTAAGCTTGGCACCAGTGTATTGACTGGTGGCACGTTGCAGCTTGATCGTGCGCATATGGTTGAGCTGGTAAGGCAATGTGCCTTGCTACGCCGCCAGGGGCATAAAGTGATTATTGTGACGTCTGGTGCAATTGCAGCCGGACGTGAGCATTTAGGATACCCCGAACTGCCCAAAACCATGGCGAGCAAGCAGTTGCTGGCCGCTGTTGGCCAAAGCCGCCTGATCCAAGAGTGGGAAAGCCTGTTTGGTATCTACGGCCTGCATGTTGGCCAGATGCTACTGACCCGCGCTGACTTGGACGATCGCGAGCGCTACCTCAACGCCCGAGATATGATCGTGGCCCTGCTGGATAACGGTATTATCCCTGTGGTGAACGAAAATGACGCGGTTGCCACCACCGAAATCAAAGTGGGTGACAACGACAACCTGTCGGCCTTGGTTGGTATTTTGGCTAGTGCCGACAAGCTGCTGCTTTTGACCGATCAGCCAGGCTTGTTCACCGCGGATCCTCGCAACAACCCGGACGCCGAATTGATCCGCGAAGTGCACACCATCGATGAAACCCTGCGTAAACTGGCAGGCGGTAGCGTGGGCGGCTTGGGCACGGGCGGTATGGCGACAAAACTGCAAGCTGCTGACGTGGCTCGCCGTGCGGGTATCGAAGTGATCATTGCTGCCGGTAGCCGTACCGATGTGATTGCCGATTTGGTGAAGGGTGAGTCGGTGGGCACGCGCTTCCTGCCGTTGGAGTCACCGCTTGAAAGCCGTAAGCGTTGGATCTTGGCCGGCCCTCCGCCAGCAGGGGATATTGTGATTGATGATGGCGCGGTTGCGGCAGTGCAACAGCGTGGCAGTAGCCTGCTTTCGAAAGGGATCACCCGCGTCAGTGGTGAGTTCGAGCGTGGCGAGGTGGCACGTATCTTCAGCAGCAAAGGCGAATTGCTAGCCCGCGGGATCAGCCGCTACTCAAGTGCGGATCTGGCCAAGATTGCAGGAAAGCACAGCCAAGACATTCATAAGGTACTGGGTTACGAATATGGCCCTGTAGCCGTTCATCGCGATGATCTTGTGGTCATTTAAACGTGATAACTAACCAGAATTAAAAGGAATAGCACATGAATCTTGAACTGATGGGCCAGCAGGCGCAACAGGCCGCGTTTGAACTGGCGACAGCAGCAACCAAGCAGAAGAACCAAGCGTTGGCAATCATCGCCGATGAACTGGAAGCCAACCAAGAGGCTATCTTGGCAGCCAATGCCAAAGACATCGATGCCGCCCGTGAAGCGGGCATGGCCGATGCGCTGATTGACCGCTTGCTACTGAACGAGGCACGTCTGGCAGGTATTGCCAACGATGTACGAAACGTGATCGGCCTCAACGATCCAGTGGGCGCCGAGCTTGACAGCAAGGTGCTGGAAAACGGCATGCGCCTGAGCCGCCGCCGTGTACCTCTGGGTGTGGTTGGGGTGATTTACGAAGCGCGTCCAAACGTGACCATCGACATTGCGGCACTTTGCCTCAAAACCGGTAATGCCAGCATCCTGCGCGGTGGCCGCGAAACCTTCCATTCCAACATGGAGTTGGTAAAGGTGATCCAAGTGGCACTGGAGAAGGCAGGCCTACCAGCAGCGTCGGTACAGTACATTGAAAAGCCGGACCGCGAGTTGGTATCTCAACTACTTAAAATGGATCAGTACGTGGATATGATCATCCCGCGTGGTGGTGCAGGCCTTCACAAGATGTGTAAAGAAAACAGCACCATCCCTGTGATCATCGGTGGTTTTGGGATCAGCCATGTGTATGTTGACAGCTCGGCAGATCTATCACGCTCGCTTGACGTGGTTGAAAACAGCAAGGTGCAGCGCCCGTCGGCCTGTAATGCGCTCGATACCTTATTGGTGAACGAAGCCATTGCTGAAGCTTTCCTCGCCCGCCTGGCCGAGCGTATGAACAAGAGCAAGGTTGAGCTGGTTGCCGATGAGGCATCCTATGCCCTGCTAGAAGGCAAGGCGGCAAGCCTGCGTAAAGTGGCCGAAGGCGATTTCGATACCGAGTGGTTAAGCTTCACCCTGGGTATCAAAGTAGTTAAAGACGTCGAAGAAGCCATTGCTCATATGCGCAAGCACAACGCGAGCCATTCAGATGCCATCATGACCAACGATCTGCAAGCAGCAGAGCGTTTCGTGAATGCAGCTGGCTCGGCAGCAGTATACGTGAATGCGTCGACCCGCTTTACCGATGGCGCCCAATTTGGCCTGGGTGCAGAAGTGGCGGTGTCTACCCAGAAGCTACACGCACGTGGCCCAATGGGGCTGGAAGAGCTGACAAGTTATAAGTGGGTAGGGATCGCTGATTACCTCCCACGAGCTTAATTGATTTATCGTCGCCAGTTAATGCGATAACTACATCGGAAGTGCTCATTTACGTCCGTAAACTCCGCGCTTCCTCTTTGTAGTTCGTTGGGGATGGGCTGTATTGAGATGTAAAAACGGGAACCTAGGGTTCCCGTTTTTTATGCCTGATCTTTCAGCTTTCTTATTTCTTTGTTCACATCATTCGCGGCTTGCTTTTCTATCAGCTCATCAAGCTGCTGCTCGCGGTTGTGCTTGTCTTGCATGTATTTGACTTTGTCCTTATAGCCAAATTTCATGTTTGCGGTGTACTTTAACGCCGCAATATTACTCACCACTACGCTTACGATAATGATGGAAATAACCCACGGGTTTAATAGCCATTCCATTTACACCTCACAGATATTCTCTATGTACCTACTATAGAGACTATCAAGGTTTTTCAGAATCTGCGACTTTCCTGCTATCTCAGTTTCGCTAAGTGTGCGTTCAAGCATGTCTGGGGTTAGCTGGCGAAGCAAGTATTTGCTAACTGGGAAGTAACTGATATGCCAAGGCTCTATGGCGACACCGCCCCTGTCTTCTTGGTAGGGAAGGTAAAAGCCGTACTCGGCCATATTATCATTAAGCCATTGGCTGAATTCCGCTTGGTGGCCTGCCTTTTGATACTCCCAAGGCTCAAGTTGTAGCTGGGTGTTTTCGGGGAGGCAATTGGCGGCATAAACATCAATGTCAGTTCCCCAATGGTGGCGGCTACCCCCCGGTAGTGCCGACCAGCGCATGATAGCGTGTATTTTTTCAAGCTCATCGAGCTTGCTCGGATCCAGTGGCTGGCTGCAACTGTCGAGCAGCGGCCTGTTGCCAGAGAACTTGTTGTTCCAAATCAGCAATTGGCGCTCGAACGGCCGAAAGGCGCTGGCAAGCTGGAGATCAAAGCCCGCGAGCTGGGCTGCATCCTGTAGGGCTTTTAACGGCGCGGCCACCTGCTGGTGGATAAAGTGTTGCCTGAAAGGCACCAAGTGGGTGTCTTTCTGGCCGGTAAGCTGTCCGGCAGTATGCTGCCGGACTTCGGTAGGGTGTTTGAACATTAAAGGGCTTTTTCCAGTACCTTTTGGTACATATCGGTTAGCTTCTCCAAGTCAGCCACCTTCACGCACTCATTCACCTTGTGGATAGTGGCGTTTACTGGGCCAAGTTCGATAACTTGCGCGCCAGTACGGGCAATGAAGCGACCATCGGACGTACCGCCAGTCGTGAGCAGCTCTGGCTTGCTGTGATTCACTTCTTCAATGGCTTCAACAACCGCTTCAAGCAAGGTGCCTTCGTCGGTAAGGAACGGGTGGCCGCTGAAGGTCCATTTAAGATCGTAGTCCAGGCCATGAGCATCCAATACCGAGTGTACCTTGCGCTTGATATCATCCACCGTCAGTTCGGTACTGAAGCGGAAATTGAACTGCACATGGAATTCCCCCGGGATCACATTCGAGGCACCGGTGCCGGCGGCCACATTGGCGATCTGGAAGCTGGTTGGCGGGAAGTAGGCATTGCCGTTATCCCAGGTGGTCGCTGCCAACTCGGCCAGTGCAGGCATTGCACGGTGAACCGGGTTATCGGCAAGATGCGGGTAGGCCACATGGCCCTGTGTGCCCTTAACGATAACATCACCGGTAATTGAGCCACGACGGCCATTCTTGACCACATCGCCCACGGCGTGGGTGCTCGATGGTTCACCCACGATGCACATATCGATTTTCTCGTTGCGGGCTTCAAGGGTATCGATCACGCGGGTAGTCCCGTTGATAAACGGGCCTTCTTCGTCGGAGGTGATCAGCAGCGCGATAGAGCCTTTGTGATCAGGGTTTTCAGCAATAAAGCGTTCGATCGCGACAATCATACATGCCAGCGAACCTTTCATGTCTGCCGCGCCGCGACCATGCAGGTAGCCATCAATGATGGTTGGTTCAAATGGCGAGGTATGCCATTGCGCGAGTGAGCCAGCGGGTACCACGTCGGTATGTCCGGCAAACACAAACAATGGGGCCTCGGTACCACGGCGGGCCCAAAGGTTGGTGGTATCCTCGAACACCATGGTTTCAATCTTGAAGCCAAGTTGCTCAAGGCGCGCAATCATTACGTCCTGGCAACCAGCGTCTTCCGGGGTGACGGACTGGCGGCTAATAAAATCTTTGGCGAGTGCGATCACCGGGCTGTCAGACATCCTTGTATCCTTCATTAATTAGTTTGGAAAATTTCTTGGTATTGAGCTGGCTTAAAGCCTAGGTGGTAGCTGTCGTTGTGGACTAGCAGCGGGCGTTTGATCATTGCCGGGTGCTCCAGCATCAGCGCAATGGCTGTTTCCTGGTTTAGGCCTGCCTTTTGTTCATCGCTGAGCTGGCGATAGGTGGTGCCACGTTTGTTGACCATGGCTTCCCAGCCAAGCTGCTGCTCAAATTGAACTAGCATGTCACGGTCTAGGCCATCGGTGCGGTAGTCGTGGAAGCGGTATTCGATGCTTTCTGCTTCTAGCCACTTCTTCATTTTCTTGATGGTATCGCAGTTCTTAATCCCGTAGGCAATTGTACTCATAGTGTTTCTTCGACTGACTGTTAGTTTTGGAGTTAGCCTTCCTTTATAGCGGGATTGCCAAGCCTTCGCAATGGCTTAGGCGCTGTATGTCACCGCTAGTTTAATAAGCCAGAAACAGGCGGCGAGGCCGACCAAGAAGATAATGGTGCGCCATGGGCTGAGCTTGCAGGCGTAACAGACCATATATAAGAAGCGAGACACCACAAACACCGAGGCGGGCAGGGTGGCCTCGGTTTCCGGCACGCCGGCGAAATGGGCGATGAACACGCAACAGGCAAAAACAACCGTGACTTCCCAGCCATTAGCTTGGGCTGCCTTGACCCTTGCCGCCGCGCCGGTCAGTTCCCTGGCTTGCACCCTGGGTTGGTTGATATCGAATTTGCCCGTTTGTTTGATGGTTAACCAGCCACCTATCCCTGCTAGGAGGTAATTGAAGAATATAATGATCAGGATGCACCAAAATGCAGGGGTCATAGTTGTCTCCGGCTTGCTGGGAAATACCTGCCATTAGTGTAGGAGAGGTTTGGCAAGCAGGCTGTATCACTGATGTTAGCCAGCTTGCTGATAGCGGGGACGGTATTGTTGATAGCGGGGACGGTAAATAGTGTTTTTTCGAAATAGCAATTAAGTGCAATGCAGTTGGTTGATTAGAGTGTTGGCGCTATTTTTACGTGCTAGTTCTGTGAGGTGGGTCGGATAGAATGGGCCAGATTGGTGACATTTTGTTTGTCTATTCACCTATAAAAAGCAGTGCTATTTAAGTTATTGATCTGTATCAAAAGTTATTTGTTATTGTTAATTTTTGTAAATTGATTTCAATCAATACAGCTTGATATCAAACTGGTTACATTTTGCTCCGTTCAAAAGTGAAGTCGATAAGCCAAAAACAGGCTTACCCAATTAAAATAAGAATGGAGTCAATAATAATGAAAAAGACCCTTTGTGCCCTTGCCGTCATGGCAGCCGTTGTTGCAGCCCCTCAAGCCCTTGCCCATAAGAAAGGCGATATTATTGTCCGCGCGGGTGCCGCCGTCGTTTCGCCGAACGAGAGCAGTGACGATGTGATCCTTGATGGGGTGGGGAATCTAGGCGAGTTCAGTGTCGATTCAAATACCCAGCTAGGCTTGACGTTCGGCTACATGCTGACAGATAACATTAGTATCGAAGTGCTGGCTGCGACACCTTTCAGCCATAAGGTCTCTTTGGATGCCACTGGCGATATCGCCGAGGTTGAGCATTTGCCACCAACCTTTATGCTGCAATACTACTTCATGGACAGTAGCAGTAAATTGCGCCCGTATGTTGGTGCCGGTATTAACTACACAACTTTCTTTAACGAAGAGTTCAATAGCACCGGTAAGAGCGTTGGCCTGAGTGATTTGTCGCTGGATGATTCCTGGGGGCTGGCAGCAAATGTGGGCCTTGATTATATGATTGACGACAAATGGTTTGTGGGCGGCTCTATTTGGTATGCCGATATCAGCACTGATGTGACCTTCAAGCAAGATGGCGTTGATAAGAAGGTGAAAACAGACATCGACCCTTGGGTGTTCATGCTGTCGGTGGGCTACAGTTTTTAATTATTGTTAAGCCTCATTGAAGATACCAATACATCTTTCACGTGCCTTGTTTGCAAGTTATTGATTGATTGTGACTTTTTGTTACCAATGTGCTAGGGAATAAAAAGAATTGTGATCAAACTCACTTGTCTGTGCTAGAAGAGGGGGGGAATCCTCCCTCCTTTTGATCAAACTCAACACCCCTTTTGCAGAAGACGGAATAATAAAACCTCAAATTATGGAGGTCTAAATGGAATTGAATCCGGTTTTTGCCCGTCGTCTTTATCTTGCATTGTTGGTTGAGCAACTTGAGCGCCCCAACGTACCAAAACTGATTGAAATTACTGGTTGGCCACGTCGTACCATTCAAGATGTACTAAAAGCCCTACCTGGTTTTGGCATTGAGTTAGCGTTTGTTCAAGACGGTAAACGTCACAATGATGGTTATTACCAATTAAGTGACTGGGGACCGTTTGATCTACAATGGGTTGAATCGCGAGAAAGGGATATTATCTCTTCCGTATCAAGCTAATAAAAAAACCGCAGTGATGCGGTTTTTTATTGCCTTTAATTTGTTGCCTGCGGAGCACAGTAGTAACTGTTGCCGAGTATCGTCACTGACGTGTCGAATGCTTGCGGGCTATAAAGCTGCACCGTATTGCCGCCCGACAGGTGTACCTGGTTGCGCAGATCATTTAGCGCCCCTCGCATCAAGTCTTTGTTGCTGATGAACCAGAAGGTGTACCAGTGGCCCTCGGTGCCAATCAGGCTTGATTGCTTGGTGCATTGCGCCAGCTCGGGCTGGTTGCCCCATAGGATGTCGACGGACTGGGCTTCGGGCATAAGCGGCTTCACGCTACAGCCAGAAAGCGCCAGCCCTGCTAACAACAGTAGGGCATATTTCGAGAACCGCACCGGTTATTGGTCTTGTGACTCGAGGTAAAGCACCGTGGCAGCAGTACGCGATTTCACCTGGAGTTTCTTCAAAAGGCTCTTCATGTGTACTTTTACTGTCGCTTCAGAGATAAATAGCGAATCGGCTATTTGCTTGTTGCGATAGCCCTTGGCGACTTCCTGCAGGATCTGCATTTCACGGTCGGTCAGGCTGTCTAGCAGCGAGTCTTGATCGTTGCTTTCTTCTAGGTACTGGCGCACAAGGTCGCTGTATGCCTTGCCACCGCATAGTGCCTGCTTAAGTAGGGCGATCAGTTGATCTGGCTCGGTATCTTTTAGTAGGTAGCCATCAGCACCGGCATTGATCAGTGCTTTCACGTCGGCACGGCTATCAGATACGGTCAGCACAACAATACTGGCCTGCACACCTTCGGCACGCATGGCGTTGAGTGTATCTAACCCGGACATGCCTTTCATATTGAGATCGAGCAAGATCAAATCGGGTTCATTTTCACAAGCAAGCTGGACGGCATCGGCACCGTTGCTTGCTTCACCAATGATTTCGAAATCACTTTCAAAGCTTAATAACTGGCTTATTCCACGGCGCATCAGCGGGTGGTCATCCACAATCATAATTTTCCAGCACGTCATACTTTTATCCTTGGGGTGCCAGCTGGAAGTCGAGGATGACTTCGCTACCCGCACCTTGGGTTGTTTTAATATCTAAGTTTCCGTTTAATCGCGATGAACGTTCAGCCATGATAGCGAGCCCGTAATGGTTGAGCTTTTCATTATGGGGGTTGAACCCTTCACCATCATCTTTGATGCTAATGGTGACATCGCAATTATCTTGGCGACAGGTGACAATAATTTCGTCTGCCTTCGCATGTTTTATCGCATTGAGCACCGCTTCCCTGATCAACTGCAGCAAATGAACCTGATGCTGGGCGTCAAGGTTGAGTGATGACAGCTGGTTATCAATGATAAGCAGGGCATCGCTTTGTTCTTCGAGCGGTTTGAGCATTTCAATCAGCGCCTCGCCAAAGTTAGCTTCCTTGATGGTGAGGCGGAAAGTACTTAGCAACTCGCGTAACTGGGTATAGGCATTTGATAATCCGGTGTCGATGTCACCGATAATTATCATGGCGTTTTCCTTGTCGTTTGCTCCCAGTTGGCGCTTCAATAAGGTTACTTGAATTTTCAAGTAAGACAGTGATTGTGCTAATGAATCATGGAGCTCTCTCGCAATCGTAGCACGCTCTTCCATTAATAATAATTGTTCTGCCTGTTTTTGTGCCTTGCTGTAGTAAATGCCACGGGCAAGGGTACGGCAGATATTTTCCAGCAAATGCTGATCGGGGCACGGCAGGGTGTATTGCCACCATAGCTGGCCGAGGCTCTGGCCATCGAGTTCAAGGTCCTGGTAGTGCCAGTTGCCCTCAGTTGGCGTGCCTGAATTAATTTCAGTGTTAACGCCGTTGCTTTCTTCGATGATCAGCTTAGCCGCAGTGAGCCCTTCAATGGCCAGCAAAGTATCAAGCATGGCTGCGAAGTTTTTCGAGGTCAGCCGGCTCTCTTTCAATTCTTGCGAGCAGTCATACAGCACTTGAAGCGAGTCATTAGCCTGCCTTAGGCGGCGGGTTTTCTCATCGACGGTTTTTTCGAGATTGCGATATAGCTTGCCAAGCTCTGCCGCCATTGTGGTGAAGGTATCGGCCAGGATCCCCAATTCATTATCACTTTTGACTTTAAGGCTCAGGTTGAATTGCCCTTCCTGAATTTGTTCACTGGCGCTGACCAGCTCAGTGAGCGGGGCAACGATTTTTCGCTGGGTAAAGTGAATGGTGAACAGGGCGACAATCAAAATAAGGCTAAGCCCAAGCCCTCCCACCACCGAAAGCACCTGAAGCTTGATGATCGAAAATTCTTGCAGCTCGTAAACAAATTGGTCAATCCGATCGACGAATTGCTCGACCTCGGCCAGGAAGGCTCGTTCATTGCCGTTGTTCAGGAGCGGGTGCAAGCTCTCCCAGCGGCCAATCAGGTTGTAGTAATGCACCTTGATATCGGTGGGAACAGTCCAGTGCTCAAGCGCCGCCATTGATGGCGAAAAAAGGGACTTTTCGAATTGGTCGAGGTGCTCAAGCAGGGCCGGGGATTCTGTTTCGATGTCATAGGCCAAGCGATAGCTTTGCATGCGCAGCGAGCCGGACACATTCACGGCCTCAGCATCGTTTAAGCTCGAGGCAAGCGTAAGAAGGGCAAAACTGGTGGTCGCAACCGACAAAAGCAGTATTGCGAGCATAGCACGGGCTATCGTGGTGGTAACGGGCTTTTGCGGCCTATTCTGCACGTTTTTTCCTTATTAATCTTTAGCTTAGTGGCGTGTTAATAGTATATCCGACCTAGGCTGGTCTATAGTAATTATATATGGTGTTTTTATGCGCTTTGCTGATTGATTATTAACGCCGTTTATATGTTTGCGTGTTAATAGTGTGATTCTTATGGTTTGAATTTATTGATCCAAAACAATTTACCCCGCCAATTAGCCCTAACTGGGTATTTAAGCATTTGTTACTGGATTTACACTTGCCGTGTAAAAAAATGACAACTTATTAATGAAGAGGGTCGTTTTAGGTTGTCACACAGGCATTAGGTCAATAAGTTAAGCTGGCATAATCTCGTAATCATCATTTTTATTCATAAATCTTTACGAAGGACGGAGTCAATGTTTGATCGCTCTCGTCGTCGCTTGCTAACCCGACGTCGGCCAGTACTGCAACGCATGCCTTGGGTTGTCGAAGAAGATACGTTTGTTGATAAATGTACCCGTTGCAACAAGTGTATCAATGCCTGTGAAACGCAAATTATTACCAAGGGCGACGGTGGGTTTCCCGTTGTCGACTTTGACCGTGGTGAATGTACGTTTTGCTACCGCTGTGCCGACATTTGCCCTGAGCTGCTGTTTCACCCGCAAGCGGAGCAACCGTGGCAACAGGTCGCACAAATCAATGAAGGGTGCTTGGCACTGAGCAACATTGAGTGCCGCAGTTGCGGCGACATGTGCGAAATGCAGGCGATTACGTTCAAGCTACAGCCTGGTGGTGTTGCCAAGCCTAACTTGGAAACGGATTCCTGTACGGGGTGTGGGGCATGTATTTCGGTATGCCCGACATCGGCAATAACCATGGTGACAAATAATAACGAAGAGAATTAGCGATGGCATTACAAGAAGTACACATCTCAAGCTTGGTTGTTCATGTAAAGCCGGAGTTTTTGGCATCGGTGAAGGAACAAATCGCAGCGATGCCCAATGCTGAAATTTACGGCGACAGTGAAGAGGGGAAGGTTATTGTAGTTCTTGAAACTGAAAATCAAGGCTATGTGACTGACACCATTGATAAAATAAATAATTTAGAACACGTTCTAAACACGTTTTTAGTGTATCACCAAATCGAACACTTTGACTCGCAATCTGAGGATGATTCATGAAAATGACAAGACGCGCGTTTGTGAAAGCAAACGCCGCTGCATCGGCAGCTGCTGTCGCGGGCATTTCTTTGCCGGCAACAGCCACTAACTTAATTGTTAGCTCTGATGAAACAAAAATTAAGTGGGATAAAGCGCCTTGTCGTTTTTGTGGTACGGGTTGTTCTGTTCTGGTGGGTACCCAGAATGGTCGCGTTGTCGCGACTCAGGGTGATCCAGAAGCACCTGTGAACAAGGGCCTGAACTGTATCAAGGGCTACTTCCTATCTAAGATCATGTACGGCAAGGATCGTCTTCAGACGCCGATGCTACGTATGAAAGATGGCAAGTACCACAAAGAGGGTGACTTCCAGCCAGTGTCTTGGGATCAAGCATTCGATGTGATGGCCGAGAAGTGGAAGGCTGCGATGGAGAAGCACGGTCCATCGGGTGTGGGCATGTTTGGTTCTGGTCAGTGGACAGTAATGGAAGGCTACGCGGCGGCCAAAATGATGAAGGCGGGTTTCCGCTCGAACAACATCGACCCTAACGCACGCCACTGTATGGCATCGGCGGTTGTGGGCTTCATGCGTACTTTCGGTATCGATGAACCAATGGGTTGCTACGATGACTTCGAAAACGCTGACTCGTTCGTGCTGTGGGGCTCGAACATGGCAGAAATGCACCCAGTACTATGGACTCGCTTGACCGATCGTCGCTTAAGCAACCCGCACGTAAAAGTAAACGTCCTGTCGACTTACTACCACCGCTCGTTTGAGTTGGCTGACAACGGCATGATTTTCGAGCCGCAGACCGACCTTGCGATTGGTAACTTTATTGCTAACTACATCATCCAGAATGATGCGGTTAACTGGGACTTCGTGAACAAGCACACTAACTTCAAGCGTGCTGACACGGATATCGGTTACGGCCTGCGTGACGAAGATCCTCGCCAGAAGAAAGCGAAGAACGCTAACTCGGGTGCAATGCACGCGATGACGTTCGAAGAGTACAAGGCGTCTGTTGCCGAATACACCGTAGAGAAAGCGTCAGAAATGTCAGGTGTATCGCAAGAGAAGCTGATCGAACTGGCTAAGCAGTACGCCGATCCAAATACCAAGGTGATGTCGCTGTGGACCATGGGCATGAACCAACACACCCGTGGTGTGTGGATGAACAGCTTGGTTTACAACATTCACCTGCTAACCGGCAAGATCTCTCAGCCGGGTAACAGCCCGTTCTCGCTAACTGGCCAGCCATCGGCATGTGGTACGGCGCGTGAAGTCGGTACCTTTGCCCACCGTCTGCCAGCAGACATGGTGGTAGCGAATCCTAAGCACCGTGCGATTGCAGAGAAAATTTGGAAACTGCCTGAAGGCACGATTCCGCCAAAACCAGGTTACCACGCCGTATTGCACGACCGTATGCTGAAAGACGGTAAGATCAATGCTTACTGGGTCATGTGTAACAACAACATGCAAGCTGGTCCGAACATTAACGAAGAGCGTCTGCCTGGTTACCGCAACCCAGAAAACTTCATCGTATGTTCTGATCCGTACCCAACGGCAACGGCTCAGGCTGCCGACTTGGTACTGCCGACAGCAATGTGGGTAGAGAAAGAAGGTGCGTACGGTAACGCCGAGCGTCGTACCCAAGCTTGGTACCAGCAGGTTGAAACCCAAGGGGAATCTAAGTCTGACCTTTGGCAGATCATGGAGTTCTCGAAGCGCTTCACCGTTGAGGAAGTATGGGGCGAAGAGCTACTGGCGAAAGCCCCTCAGTACCGTGGCAAGACCATGTACGACATGCTGTTCAAGAACGGTCAGGTTGATAAGTTCCCACTAAGTGAAACTCAGCCATTGAACGATGATGCTCAAGCACAGGGCTTCTATGTTCAGAAAGGCCTATTCGAGGAATACGCGACGTTTGGCCGTGGCAAAGCGCACGACTTGGCACCTTACGATACTTACCACCAGGTTCGCGGCCTGCGTTGGCCTGTGGTTGATGGCCAAGAAACCAAATGGCGTTTCTCTGAAGGTCATGATTCCTACGTGCCTGCCGGTGAAGGTTTCCGTTTCTACGGTCATAAAGACGGTAAGGCAAACATCATCTTTGCACCGTTTGAGCCAGCACCGGAAGTGCCGGATAAAGAGTACGACCTATGGATGTCAACGGGCCGTGTACTTGAGCACTGGCACACCGGCACCATGACTCGCCGTGTTCCTGAGCTGTATAAAGCCGTGCCGGATGCCCTGTGTTACATCCACCCTGACGATGCTCAGGCTCGTGGCCTACGCCGTGGCGACGAAGTATTGGTTGCCTCTCGCCGTGGCGAAGTGCGTTGTCGTGTCGAGACCCGTGGTCGTAACCGTCCGCCAGCGGGCTTGGTATTTATCCCATTCTTTGATGCCCGTATTTTGGTGAACAAGCTGATTTTGGATGCAACGGATCCACTATCGAAGCAGACCGACTTCAAGAAGTGCCCGGTTAAGATCACCAAAGTATAAATCGCAACAAATTGAATAGGTTGGCTGTCTGGTAATTGGCCGGACAGCCCTTCCTTGACCTGAATTTAGCCTTTAGGCGGAGAAGACAATGAAACGATTAGTTCTTGCAGTTATGGCATTTGGCTTGATGTTAGCCGGTGCTGTGCACAGTGCAGAAGAGCTGCACAACCCAGGCGGCATCGGTGGCCTAGAATCACTTCGCGGTGCAAGCGAGTTGGAAGCAACCCGCGCAGCCGATCCTATGAAGCGCTACCCGCGTGATCAGGGCACGATTGACAGCGATTACGTATACCAGCCGCCGTTGGTACCGCACACCATTCGCAACTACGAAGTCTCTAAGAATGCCAACAAGTGCTTGGCTTGCCACAGCTGGAAAAACGCCAACGAAATGGGCGCGACTAAAATCAGCGTGACTCACTACCAGTCGCCACGCGAAGGTCAGGTGCTGTCTGATGTGTCACCTGCTCGTTACTTCTGTTTACAGTGCCACGTTCCTCAGGCAGATGCGAAGCCATTGGTTGGCAACGACTTCCAGCGTGTCGACGCGCTGCGCTAATTTTAGCTATTAGTGCCAGAGAGGCTATAAGATGAAATTATTGAAAACATTTTGGCGTCGGCTGAAATCGCCAAGTAAAGTGGCTGTAGGCTTGGTGTTGTTTATGGGCTTTATGGGCGGCTTGCTGTTCTGGGGTGCATTCAACACCGGTATGGAAGCAACCAACACCGAAGAGTTCTGTGCTGGCTGTCACGCACCGATTGTGAAGGAAATCCGTGAGACGGTTCACTTTGCAAACCGCTCGGGCGTGCGTGCTATCTGCTCTGACTGTCACGTACCGCACAACTGGACAGATAAGATTGTTCGCAAGGTTCAGGCTTCTAAAGAGCTGGTGGCATTTGCCATGGGCACCATCAGTACAGAAGAGAAGTTTGAAGAACGGCGGGGCTACCTGGCGAATCGTGAGTGGCACCGAATGAAAGAAAATGATTCGCAGGAGTGTCGTAACTGTCACGAATTCGAATACATGGACTTCTCAGAGCAGGGCAGCCGCAGTGCCAAGCAGCACTCAACAGCACTGGCTTCTGGCGACAAGACCTGTGTAGATTGTCACAAGGGTATTGCCCATAAACTGCCAGATATGTCGGGTATCGAAGGTTGGCAATAAGCAAGCTAAACGAGGTGTGAAATGAGTACACTTGAATCCATCATTTGGCATGTTCTTGGCTATGCGGCCATGCCAGTGATCATTTTATCTGGCTTTATTGCAGTAGCTGCATGTTCAGTGTGGTTGCTATCGCTAGGTAAAGACAAAAATATCTAATACCAGCTTATCTTGATTGGTATGCCGCCGACAGGCGAGCACAAAAACCATGCTTTATTGATTAAGGCATGGTTTTTTTATATTTATCGACTTGGTTGGTTGCTTGCTTGTGCACGCGATAGTGGTGAACACCTATTGTCAGTATGACGAGCCAGATAAGATCCAGTGCTGCCCATTCAAGCAGGAACGTTGCCACTGAATGTTGAGAAATAAGCATATCGCTGATCTGAAGTACTGCAATACATACGCACCCTAAGATACAAAAGAGCAAGAAGCTGATCCGATTCATGTATTTACCTCAAAATTGATAAATACAGTATAGATCTAATTGATAATCATTATCAATTATTACTATTCACTTTTTTGTATATAATCGGCTTGTTCAAGGCGTTGGCGAAACTGCTCGGCTCTTTCGCGATTGACACCAAAATCGGAATAGCCGACACGGGACTCCGAGCGTACCTCGAGCTGTTGTTCCAAAAGCTTGACCTCAAAGTCATCAACAAATTTGAAGACTTTACTGGTGCTTTCAAGGCGAAAATATCCCTCTTTTTCTTCTGCGAGAGCAACCCCAGGTAAAGTTAGCGCAAGCTGTTTGATCTTGTCCCAACTAGTGCTATTGCTTTGTGTTAGTTCATAGGGGGCAAGATAGTGATCCTCCCGTGTATCAAGGGTCGAAACACAGTTGGGCTTCTCGCCGCAAATCTGATCGATTCGATATCTTGAGAGTGAGTCGGCATCGGTATTGGCTTGGCTGCTGCTGTCGCTGCAGCCGATTAATGCAGTTGATAACAGGGCGATGCCGATATAGCGGTAATGAAAGTGTGTCATAACATCCCTCTTCCTTAAGGTGATATACCCAGTTGCTGGGTATATATCGTTAGCCGAGTTGCAGGTAAGCGATAAAACCAACCCATGACAGCACCAACAGTGCCCACGGTAGCCATTGTGGTGCTGGTTGGCCTGAAGGCTGTGTTGCCGAGCTTAGTTCTGCGTCGTGTGACGGCTCGGCTTGAAGCTGAACTTTATCTTTTGCTTGCTTCTTGCGAAGCTTGTCGCGCTCACGGGCTTTGGCCTTTTGCTGTTTTTTATATTGCTCGATCCCGTGCTGGATCCCCTGGGCAATCAGCTTGGTTTGTTCTTTGGTCTGGCCCGGCTTTTGCGTTGCACGGGCAATTTTCATCGCCTCAGCCTGCGTTTCTGGAGAAGGCGTGCTCTGTTGTTTTTTTATCGCCATTGGTAATCACAAGTAGTGGGTGTTAGGCCAATTATACCGACTTGGATTGATGGGTACAGGGCTGCAATCGCATCAAAACAGGCGGGGACTATTTTGTTTTAAAATGACAGGAAAAGTATTTCCCGTAGGAATATTTCAACATGTGAACAAAATATGTACAGGGTGTGATTGGTGGGATAAATCGCTAAGTGCATGAAAGTTAATGGCAGTGTCTGGCTTGGTTACTAAAGCATGCCTTGATGGGGCTGTTGTCTGTTTCTGAAATAAAACTAGAAAAACGGTGTTTCTCATCCCACAAAACGTGATCCATCCGACAAGATGATGAACCAAATAGTGCGTTGAACCACAGAATTTACCTCTGTCGCTGGTAGTAAAGTGGAGATGATTTATCGTGTCTACACAATATGAGTGATGCAGTTCCACGTTGAACTCAAATAACGGCTAGCGTGGTAGGCCCCAACTATTGAAAATGCGTTCGATAACCACCATTGCTTTAATAGCAATAGCGTTTGGAGAACGAGTTTGAATTACATGATTGAGGCTTACGATAAGCATGGCCTGCTTAAGCCATCAAAAATGTTGTGGCTGTGCTTCTTTTTCAGTGCCAAGGCGTGGGTGATATTTGCCATGGCAGGAGCAAGCCGACAGCAGGGCGCGCAAGTATTAGAAATATTGTATCCCTTGCCAGAGAACCTATATCTCGGCATGGGTATCGGTCTTCCCGCCATGGTGTTGATGTGGCTGACCGGACAACGACACAAAAATAATAAATTAATAAATTACGTTTGGCACCACGGCAGAAAAATCTTGTTGGTCGCCTATACGACAGATTGTGCTTTGCAAGTGTACCAGTTGATTCTATCCCACGGGGAGTTTAGCTGGGCCCGGGCTATCAGCTTACTGCTGACAACTTGGTTAGGGATCTATCTCTTTCGCAGCTCACGGGTAAAAAATACATTTGCTGATAAGCCCTTAGAGAGGTAAAGACAAATGAACGAATGGGGTAAAGGCTTAGTCCTGTTTAGTGCTCTATTAAGCCCGTTAGCCATGGCTGACTGGTTGCTCGATGTGAATTTTGAACTCACCGGTGCCAGTGGTAACACGCAGTCGGTGAATACATCGCTATCTTTGCTACCAGGCGAAGAAACTGTATTCTTTGGTACTGGTGATGAAGCGAACCAATCCAAGCGCGAACTGGTTGGCAGTGCTGAGCTGTTGGAAGTCTCGGCCGAGGAAGTGAAGATTGCGTTCAAGGTGCAAGAACGCCTGGACGATGGCGGTTGGCGTACCATTATCTCACCAACCTTGTCGACGGGCCTTAACTCGCCGGCACTGTTTGAGACGGTGGATGATAGCAGCGACAAACAAGTGAAGCTTCAGGTTGAAGTGACATCGGTATAAGACTGAATGATTGGCTAAAGAGCGCTCCTTAATGGGGCGTTTTTTTATTTCTGAACCCTTTTTTCTTTCCTAATCAGTGATGTCGGGAAACAGGCTGACGATGATCAACGTCAGGCCGTGTTTTCGAGTTATAATCAGGAGCAATAAAATAATAAGCTGTTCATACTAGGAGAATATTATGGCAACGGCGCAACCTTTGATTTTACCTGAAGCAGGTCCATTCGCCCTTTACGTCGTGATGAAGGTCACGGCTGAGAATGCGGCGGTGGTTAAGCAATGTCAGCAGCTTCACCAGCTAGTTTCATCATTGAACGAGCAGCAGCCACATGCTGATCTACGTGCAAGTGTGGCCTTTGGCAAAACGTTCTGGCATGCGCTTGAGAAAGGCACGCCAGCAGGCTTTGAAGATTTCAAGGCGCTGGGTGAAGGGGACGTGACGGCGCCTGCGACAGGTGGTGATATCTTGCTGCACGTTAACTCTAGCCGCCACGATCTGAATTTCTACCTACTTCGCCAGTTCATGCAGCCAATTGCCGAGTTCGTAGAAATCATGGACGAGACTTACGGTTTCAAATACCTAGACTCTCGTGATATGACCGACTTTATCGATGGTACCGAAAACCCTAAAACACTAGAAGCGCGCCAAGATGTCGCATTGATCCAAGACGGTGACTTCGCCGGTGGTAGCTTTGTGATGGTGCAGCGCTTTGTGCACAACCTACCTGCATGGAACCGCCTTAATATCCAAGCTCAGGAAAAAGTCGTGGGCCGTACCAAGCCTGACTCTGTTGAGCTGGAAGATGTACCTGCAGCCTCGCATGTAGGCCGTGTTGATATCAAAGAAGAAGGCAAGGGGCTGAAGATTGTACGTCACAGCCTGCCATACGGCACGGTAAGCGGTGATCACGGCTTATTGTTCATTGCCTACTGTAATACCCAGCATAACTTCAATGCGATGTTGGAGAGCATGTACGGTGCGACAGACGGCAAGACTGACCAGCTGCTGCGATTCACCACCGCTGTAACAGGGGCATACTTCTTTGCACCGTCGGTTGAGATGCTGAATTCGTTATAAGAACGGAAGAGCAAAAGCGGCTCTATGGCCCTATGGAGCTAGACTTTGAATGAATCCTCGATCGCTGATCGGGGATTTTTTATCGGCAAACAAAAAGCGCCACCCGAGGGCAGCGCTTTTAGCAAAGATTGAAACAATCTTACTTCTTGATGCGTAGAACTGGAGTTTCACCCACAGTTGTTGCACCAGATAGCTTGTTCAGCTCTTTGATTTCGTCCATGTTAGAGATAACAACTGGAGTAAGAGTTGACTTCGCTTTTTCTTCTAGAAGAGCTAGATCGAATTCGATGATAGTGTCGCCAGCTTTTACAGTTTGACCTTCTTCAGCGATGCGAGTGAAGCCTTCACCTTTCAGTTCAACAGTGTCGATACCGAAGTGAACGAATAGCTCGATGCCGTCGTCAGACTCAATAGAGAAAGCGTGGTTAGTTTCGAAGATTTTGCCGATAGTACCGTTTACAGGTGCAACCATCTTGTTGCCAGCTGGTTTGATAGCGATACCGTCACCAACGATTTTCTCTGCGAAAACTACATCTGGCACATCTTCGATGTTTACGATTTCACCAGAAAGTGGTGCGATGATTTCAATAGCACCAGTTTCAGCGTTGTCGTCAGAAACCAGCTTCTTCAATTTGTCAAACAGACCCATATCGTTGCTCCTAAGCGTTTTTATTTTATCTGCTGCTATATTAGCAGATGGTCTTTTCTGCGATGAATTTTTCTACGTGTGCTTCGATCTCAGCAGCAGTAGGCATTGCTAGAGCTTCATCAGCCATAGCTTTTACATCAGCAAAGTTAGCGTTACGGATAATTTTCTTAATGCGTGGAATAGAAATTCCGCTCATGCTGAACTCGTCCAGACCCATACCTAGAAGTAGTAGGGTTGCACGCTCATCACCAGCTAGCTCACCACACATACCTGTCCACTTACCTTCTTTGTGAGAAGCATCGATAACTTGCTTGATCACAGTAAGTACCGCAGGCGATAGTGGGTTGTAAAGGTGAGAAATCAGCTCATTACCACGGTCAACTGCAAGAGTATACTGGGTTAAGTCGTTAGTACCAATACTAAAGAACTCAACTTCTTTCGCTAGGTGGTGTGCAATTGCTGCCGCTGCAGGTGTTTCAACCATTACACCGATTTCGATGCTTTCGTCGAAAGCGTGGCCTTCAGCGCGTAGTTCTGCTTTGTATTCTTCGATAGCTTTCTTCAGTTCGCGGATTTCTTCAACAGAGATAATCATCGGGAACATGATGCGGATCTTACCGTGTGCAGATGCACGTAGAATACCGCGTAGCTGGTCACGTAGGATTTCGCGACGGTCCAGGCTGATACGTACTGCACGCCAACCTAGGAACGGGTTCATTTCTTTTGGCAGATCCATGTATGGTAGATCTTTGTCACCACCGATATCCATAGTACGGATGATCACTGGCTCGCCGTGCATGGCTTCAGCAACTTCTTTGTAAGCTGCGTATTGCTCATCTTCAGTTGGAAGGGCATCACGGTCCATGAACAGGAACTCAGTGCGGTAAAGACCAACACCTTCGCCGCCGTTACGGTTAACGCCGTCACAGTCTTTAACTGTACCGATGTTGCCGCAAACTTCTACTTGCTTGCCGTCAAGCGTGATTGCAGGAAGATCTTTTAGCTTAGCTAGTTCTTCTTTCTCAGCAATGTGCGCGTCGCGGATAGCTTTGAATTTGGTTAGCTCATCATCAGATGGGTTGATTACAATCGTGTTGTTGATTGCATCAAGAACAAGCATGTCGCCGTTCTTAACCTGAGCTGTAATGTCGTTAGTACCAACGATAGCTGGTAGCTCTAGAGAACGTGCCATGATAGAGGTGTGCGAAGTACGGCCACCGATATCAGTAATAAAGCCAAGAACGTAATCTAGGTTGATTTGCGCAGTTTCAGAAGGTGTTAGGTCGTTAGCAACCAAAATCACTTCTTCGTTGATAGCGCTTAGGTTAACAATACTGATACCCAGTGCGTTTTTCACGAAACGGTTACCGATATCGCGGATGTCGGTTGCGCGCTCTTTTAGGTATTCGTCATCTAGCGACTCAAGGGTTGATGCCTGCTCTTCAATGATAGAGTGGATCGCCAAGTCAGCAGATGCATTGTTTTCTTTAATGAAGGCTATGATTTCTTCTTCAAGCTCTTCATCTTCCAGCAACATAATGTGGCCTTCAAAGATTGCTTCCTTCTCTTCACCGAAGGTCACACGTGCTTTTTCTTTGATAACTTCTAGTTGCTCAGAAGATTTTTTTCGAGCGTCGAAGAAACGCTGAATTTCGCTCTCAACTTGGTCTGCAGCGATTGGAGCTTTGTTTAGAACAATCTCTTCTTCCTGCAGAAGTAGTGCTTTACCAAAAGCAATACCAGGAGATGCCAGGATACCTGAAATCATAGCCTTACCTTAAATATACTTAAAACTAGGGGAAGTAATAAACAGACTGCGTATTAGTGCAGTTCGTCCATTAGAGCAACTAGGTGGTCAACAGCTTGTTGAGCTTGAGCACCTTCAGCAGAAATAGTAACTACTGTGCCTTTAACTAGACCTAGAGTCTGAAGCTTGAATAGGCTCTTAGCGCTTGCGCTTTTACCGTTTGAAGTCACTGTGATGTCCGCGTCGAATGCTTTAGCTTCTTTAACGAACTGTGCAGCTGGACGAGTGTGTAGGCCGTTTTCTGCAGTGATCTCAACTTGCTTCTGATACATTTTTCACCCCGATATAGATATTATTTAATAATTTGACGTAACTGAAAGTAAGCTTAACCGCTTTATGCTAAGCTCGCTAACTTGGAGTATAAATTACCCCATCAGTTAGGTGTCGGAAGTTAATCCAAGTCAATCTTTTGTGACTTTTCTCTCTTTCCTTTACTTCGAAATGGTCGTTAATTGACCTTTTATTTCGAAGCTAAAAATAAAACACATGGCAGTTATATTAAAGCTACGCTACAAATGCAACAAAAAAGCCCCCCGTGGGGAGCTTTTAGACTGCTAATGATGTTTTATCATCAAAAAATGTGATCACTGTTGGGTTTCTTTATCGGTGAAGATACCAGCAAATAGTGCAGATGATAGGTAACGCTCACCTGAACTTGGTAGAACGACTACGATATTTTTGCCTGCAAATTCCGGTCTTTCTGCAACGCGATTTGCTGCTACTACGGCTGCACCAGAAGAAATACCTGCCAAGATACCTTCTTCCTCCATCAAGCGACGGGTCATGTTAATGGCATCTTCAGAGCTAACTTGTTGTACTTCGTCGATAAGTGCAAGGTCTAGGTTGCCAGGGATAAATCCTGCGCCGATACCTTGGATTTTGTGCGGAGACGGCTTCACTTCATCGCCATTTAGGGTTTGAGTGATCACTGGTGACTCACTTGGTTCTACCGCCACAGTCGTGATGGCTTTGCCTTTTTGCTGCTTGATGAAACGGCTTACACCCGTCAGCGTACCACCGGTACCTACGCCAGAAACGAATACGTCGATTTCACCTTCGGTAGCTTCCCAAACTTCTGGGCCAGTGGTTTTTTCGTGGATTTCTGGGTTGGCAGGGTTATTGAACTGCTGAAGCAGTAGGTATTTCTCAGGCGCTGAAGCCACGATTTCTTCTGCTTTTTCGATAGCACCCTTCATGCCTTTAGGGGCTTCGGTCAAAACTAGGTTGGCACCAAGGGCTTTCAGCAATTTGCGGCGCTCAAGGCTCATGCTCTCAGGCATGGTAAGCGTTAGCTTGTAGCCGCGTGCCGCTGCAACAAAGGCAAGAGCGATACCGGTATTACCACTGGTTGGCTCAACCAGTTCAACACCTTCTTTTAGAATGCCGCGCTTTTCAGCATCCCAGATCATGTTTGCGCCAATACGACACTTAACACTGAAGCTAGGGTTGCGAGCTTCTACCTTAGCAAGAACGTTGCCCTTGCTGACACGATTTAGGCGAACTAGCGGTGTGTTACCAATAGTTAGGGAGTTATCTTCGTAAATCTTGCTCATTGTTGTCGTTCCTTCGTAACACGTTCAGTAAATGACATGATTTGATGTGTGTCATTAAGCATAACGCCTGAATTGAAGTTGAAAAGGAACTTGTGGTTATATCTTATTGTTATATAGCTTAATGTTATATAGCCAGGCTGGTTTGACCAAAATGGGCAAATAGCCTGGCTATATAAAGAGGCGTTATGGCCAATGAGCTTAATGGAGGCGGTATTGAGCGCGGTAGTGGTCAACCCACATCGCCGTGGCACCGCAGACGGCAATTGGCATGACAACAAGGTTTAACAATGGCGTCATGGTAAAGAGCATTACCAGGCTACCGAAGCTGAGTGATTTTCCGCGATTCGCCTTTAGTGCATCGCGCATGGTGGGGAATGGCACCTTGTGGTTGTCAAACGGGTAGTCTGCGTACTGGATGCTCATCATCCATGCGCTGAACAAAAACCACAGAACAGGACCAACGGTTTGGCCAATCGCCGGGATCCAGAGCAGGATAAACAAGCCGATAGCTTTGGGTAGGTAGTATTTTAGCTTGATCCATTCGCGATTCATGATCCGGGGGAGATCTTTGACGATCTCTGTCACGCCGGTATCCGGTGCGGGTTTGCCGGTAAGCTTGGCCTCGAGGTGTTCAGCCAGCAGTCCGTTAAACGGCGCCGCAATCCAGTTGGCAATAGTGCTGAACAAATAGGAGAAGGTCACCAGGGTCGCGACGGCAAGTAGCGGCCATAGTAGATAAGATAGCCAATCCATCCATTGCGGCAGGTAACTCATCCAGCCATCAATCCATGTGCCAAGTTGCGTCAATACCAAACCGAAAGCGGTGCCGAATAAGACAATATTGACAAGCAGCGGCAGTAAAACGAAACGGCGTGTCCCTGGTTGCATTGCCAATGACATGCCTTTGAAAAAATAGCCGGCACCACTTACCGTGGTGGGGTTATTACCTAGTTGTTGCATATTAGCTCCTTGGCTATCTCTGGAGGCTTTATTTTGCTTAGCGCCAGACTTGCGATATTGCTAGGGTTAATGATTATTTGACTGATATTAACGGGCTTACTTGCCTGGAAGCAAATTCCACCTAGGTTCAAATGCTGAAATAGCAAAAAAATCGCTCAAGGATTATCCGATTTTGTGCTCAGCTGCACTATCTTGCACGAATAACGATATTGGTCTTCTCATTTCGTTTTGAGTTTTGATACATTAGAGGTTGAACCCTTCTTATTTGCTTTACTTGGCTGTGTAGTCGGTAAGCAAAAAAGTACAAAATGAAGGGCAGTAATGAAGTGGTAGCATTGAAGGTTGAGGATAACGCTCAATGGTACACGAAAGTTGATTTTCCCCTATGGGGTAACAGGTAAATTCAGAGTATTCGTATGCAGGAATTGCGTCTGGTTCTTATTATTGTGGGTGCGCTAGCGATTGCAGCTTTGTTGTTGCATGGCTTATGGAGCAGCCGTAAGGAAAAACCCGCTAAGTTTGGCGAAAAGCCATTAGGCAAGTTAGACAAGTCTGCCCGTGACCAAGAAGGATTTGATCAAGACGGCATTGGCAATGTTAGGGTGGTGAATCAAGCCAGCAGTGAACCAGAGGTTAGCCGTCCTGAGCGTAAAGAGCCTGAACTTCATTTCGGCCAAAAGTTACAAGCTGATCCTTTGATGGATAGCCAGCCTATTGCTTCAGCCAATGATCCCCTGCCTTCAATGACGGCAACTGGTGAGCCGGTGGTTGCTCCTCAGGTTGAAGCCGCGCCAGCAGCAGAAGCTGCTCAACCTGAAACACAAACAGTTGTAGAAACTCCGGCAAGTGTTGTTGAACCGCAAGTTTCTGCTAACCCAGAAACTACTAGGGCCGCAGAAACCGCAGAGGCGACGCTGGCTGCTGAAGTGATCCAGACTGCGCGTCAATCAATGGAAGCGCCGCTTCAAAAAGAGCAAGTGGCCGAGCAGTTGGTTGCGACACCCGCAGAAACTGTTTCTGCGTCGATTAGCTCTGAGTTTGAGCCAACCCTGACCATTGAAGATATTGAGCGTGATCAGCCAACCGTTTCAGTTGAAGAAATGATTGTGGTTGAGCCAAGTGCAACACTTGAAGAAAGCCAAGTGGAAACTGCCGCTGCCGAGCCGCAACTTGTAGAAGAAGAGAAAGCCGAGCCGGAAATTGCTGCGCCTGTTGTAGAAAAGCAGCAAGAGCAGCTTCCACCAGATTACCTTGTCTTGAATGTACATGCGCGCAATGGCGATTTGTTGCGCGGCACTAAGCTGTTTAATGCGTTTGAGCAGCACAATCTTGTTTTTGGCGAGAACTCGGTTTACCACTATCACGCTGATGTAGCGGGTACTGGCCCGGTGATCTTCTCGGTAACAAACATGGTTGCACCAGCCCACTTCCCGGAAGGCGGTAATGATAGTTTCGAAACCCCGGGGGTAGCATTCTACTTGATGCTGCCTACTCAGGTTGGTCGTGCTGATCTGCACTTTAAACATATGCTTCAGACAGTTCAGCAAATCGCAGATACCCTAGGTGCCGATGTACTCGACCATGAGCGTGCGCTTATCACACCGCACCGCATTAGCGCATACCGCGAGAAGGCGCTGAAGTACACTGTCGCTTAAGCGGTACTCGCCAAAAATAAAACAATTTGGCCCTTTATACATTAAGGTATAAAGGGCTTTATTTTTATTAATACCCCAGCTCGTCAGGGGCGTATTATGATAGGAAAAACAATGAGTCATGATATTCAGCAGCAATTAGATGAACTGCGTGAACAGTTAGCGTACCACGGCTATCGCTACTACGTAGAAGATAACCCTGAGATCCCCGATGCTGAATACGATCGTATGATGCAGCAGCTGCTGGCGATTGAGAAAGCCAACCCTGAACTGGTGACGGTGGATTCGCCGAGCCAGCGTGTGGGTGGCGAGCCGCTTGATGGCTTTACGCAAATCACCCACGAAATTCCGATGCTCTCGCTGGATAATGCCTTTAATGATGACGATCTTCATGCATTTGAAAAGCGCATGCTCGATCGTTTGCTGTCTGAAAGCGCTTTGACTTATTGCTGTGAGCCAAAGCTCGATGGCTTGGCGGTAAGTTTAATGTACGAAAACGGCGTGCTTATCCAGGCTGCAACCCGAGGTGACGGTACCACGGGTGAGAACATCACCGAGAATGTGCGCACTATCCGCTCTATCCCGCTTAAGTTGACCGGTGAAGGCTGGCCAGCTCGCCTAGAAGTTCGTGGCGAAGTCTTTATGCCGAAAAAAGGCTTTGAGGCACTCAACGAGAAAGCGGCCAAGAAAGGCGAAAAGACATTTGCCAATCCGCGTAACGCCGCTGCCGGTAGCTTGCGCCAGCTTGACTCTAAAGTGACTGCAACCCGACCACTCAGCTTTTACGCCTATTCTGTTGGTGTGGTTGAAGGCATGGAGCTGGCAGGTGGTCAGTATGATCGCTTGCTTCAGCTAAAAGGCTGGGGGCTGCCGATGTGTCCCGAAATTCGCCAGTTATCGAGCATGGATGACGTGATCGCTTACCATCAGGAAATTGGTGAGAAGCGTGAAGCCTTACCGTACGAAATTGACGGTGTGGTGATTAAAACTGACGACGTTGCTATTCAACTTCGTCTGGGTTTTGTTGCCCGTGCGCCACGTTGGGCGATTGCCTATAAGTTTCCTGCCCAAGAAGAAATGACGTTACTTAATAATGTGGAGTTTCAGGTTGGTCGTACCGGGGCGATCACGCCAGTTGCCAAGCTTGAGCCAGTCTTTGTTGGCGGGGTAACAGTTAGCAATGCCACATTGCACAATGCTGATGAAATCGAGCGGCTGGGTGTGATGGTAGGGGATACTGTGATTATTCGCCGCGCGGGTGATGTGATCCCGCAGATTGCCGCGGTAGTTGAATCCCGACGCCCTGCCGATGCCAAGGAAATTGTGTTCCCAGAAGCTTGTCCGGTGTGTGAATCAAAGGTTGAACGGGTTGAAGGCGAGGCTGTTGCCCGTTGTTCCGGTGGCTTGTTTTGCCAAGCCCAGCGTAAAGAGGCGTTGAAACATTTTGTGTCGCGCAAGGCACTGGATGTTGACGGCTGTGGCGAGAAGGTTATCGAGCAGCTGGTGGATCGCGAAATGGTGGCGACCCCGGCCGATTTATTTAAATTATCACCGGGCGTGGTGACAGTTCTCGAGCGAATGGGGCCGAAATCGGCACAAAAGCTTGTTGATGCACTTGCTGCTTCTAAGTTAACAACCCTGCCTCGCTTCTTGTATTCATTGGGTATCCGAGAGGTGGGCGAAGCAACTGCCGCCAACCTTGCCAACCATTTTGAAACCTTGGAAGCTATCCAAGCGGCAGATAAAGAGCAGTTGATCAAAGTACAAGATGTTGGCGACATTGTGGCTGAGCATGTATTTAACTTTTTCCGTGAAGAGCACAACCTTGATGTGATCAAAGCGTTATTGGCTGAAGGTATTCATTGGCCGGCGATTGAAAAAGCAGACGAAGGCGCTGAGCTCCCACTTGATGGTAAAACGGTTGTATTGACCGGCTCACTATCGCAATTAACACGCTCTGATGCCAAAGCGGCATTGCAAAAGCTAGGTGCAAAAGTAACAGGCAGTGTGTCTAAAAAGACGGATTTGCTGGTAGCTGGTGAAGCAGCTGGCTCAAAACTGTCGAAAGCTCAAGAGCTTGGCATCGAAATCTGGGATGAGCAGGCATTGGTTGATTTTATGTCTCGTTAATTTCGTCAAAATCTAAATTTTAACGAGATAAAATGATTTAAAGCCCTTAACACATTGTTGTTAAGGGCTTTTTTTGTATTCTTTATTTACTGTTGTTAATTATTTTTTGACGTGTTTTAAGTGGGCGGTTTTAAGGGTTTTAGCGTTTTTATAGTAACGGGTAATGGCGGTCTTTTATTATTTTTTAGCTTGGAAAGTCGATACAAAAATGGTTTGTTAGTTAATGGTTTGCCCTGTATCTAATTGTTATATAGTGATTTTGATGTTTATTTTGATGTTTGTGTCATTATGTATGATCTCGATCACTAAATCGGTCAAACTTTGCACTGGCTCATATTTTTTGAATAATAAATTAAGTTCTGTTTGATGTTTTTTGATGTGAAAGTAGTCTTAGACATGAAGCAAGACAAGTGTTCAGTTCAGAACTAAAAAAATATGAATTGGTTAGGCGTGAGCCTGACTGACATATCGGGAGGAATACTTGATGCCCTCGGCGGCCAACCTTTAGGGCACAAGTATCACAGCTAGTATTTTTAGGAGTTTTATTCCATGGAAAAGATGTTCAAGCGTTCGGTTTTGGGTACAGCAGTTGCAGCAGCAGCGCTAATGTCAATGTCAGCAAATGCTTACCAAATCGGTGAGAACAACGACTTCAACGTTGAAGTTTACGGTGTCGCAGCGATTTCAATCGTTAACTACGATGGTGAAGAGACAGATAGCACTGGTGCTAAGACAGACACTTATACTGGTTACGATTACGAGAATGAATCACGTATCGGTTTCCGAGCTGGTAAAGAAATGTTTGATGACTTCACTGTTTTCATGCAGGTTGAATCTGGCTACGTAGGTGAAGATGGTACTGGTGGTACGCTTGGTAACCGCGATACTTTCATCGGTATGAAAGGTGACTGGGGTACGGTTCGTTTCGGTCGTATGCTGACGCCAATGTATGAGATAATCGACTGGCCATATGCAAACCCAGGCCTTGGTGCTTCTTGGGACTGGGGCGGCGATGTTAAGTTCAACCGTGACCGCCATGGTGACATGGCTCGCTACGATTCGCCTAACTTCAACGGCTTTAACTTCAATATTGCTACAGGTCGCGGTGACAAGTCGGTAGATGGTAACAACTGGTACGGCGCGGCAGCTCACTACCGTGTAGCTGACATGGTAACGCTGCATGCTGCATTTGAAACGGAAACAGACCGTAAGGTATCCGATGCTGTTGAAGAGTCATGGGGCTTTGATGAAAATGGTCAATCTGAGTTGACCGAATCAGTAGCAGCACAATTTGCAGATACCTTCGGTTACATTGTTGGTTTCGAAGCTTCGCTACCAGCAGGCTTTGGGCTAGCGGGCGCCTATAAGTCTGGCGAAAGTGATGTGACAGGGGGCGATAAGTCAGAGCAGGATTCTTGGGTTGTGATCGGCCAGTACTGGAACGGTCCATGGGGCGTTAAAGTTGGTTATACAGAGAACCTAGAATCTGAAACTGATGGTATGAAAAATGGTGACGAGGATAGCGTGATTTCTGGTCAGCTAATGTATGTTCATAACGGCTTTGTTCCTTACCTACGTCTAGCTCAGCGTGACATTAAGTCTGGTACAGGTGCTGACGCGAAACAAACTGAGACCTTCGTAGTACGTGTTGGTATTGAATACGGTTTCTAATCTTTAGTTAACGATACTGTCTTATTTGCGGGAGCTTATTAAAGCTCCCGTTTTTTGTTGTTATCTAAAACTAACACCAACCCCATCTATTATTTCTTTATTTTTCCTGTGTAATACATAGATTAATGACTTATCTAGATTGGTAGTAGGGATTGGTATAAAAAAAAGAAGGGATATCCCTTCTTTTTTAGTTAATAAAGCTATAGGTGGTTTGCATATGATGCTATAGGTTTTGTACTGCCCAGCTAACGAACTCTTTTCTTGTTTGTGGATCTGCCTGTTCAAACCAATACTTTAGGTTCTCGCCCGCGAGATCTGCTTGGCTGCCTTTATTTTCAGCTTGAGCTGTTTTAGTAGCTACAGCTGCTTTTTCAACAGTTGGTGATTGTTCAGTTGCTGATACTTTAGTAGCTGCTACTGGCGCGGTAAGGCCGGTCACTGCAGCAACACCGCCTTTTTGATTGTAGGCTTTCACATACTCAGCATAATCATGATTGATTGAAAGTCCTTTCAATGCGAGATGATCATGCTTGAACGGATAGCTTGCGCTTTTTGCATCAGTTAATTTTGGGGTTGGCTTTTCGGCATAGCTCTCAGCCTGAACTTTGTCGGAGAAGTTTGGAATAGCTAACGATAGTTCTTCATTATTTGCTGTAAAAGTCAAAATGAGCGGGCCTGAACGGTATCGCTCGCTTTGTTTGTCGCCTTTATAAAAGTAATGATCAACTTGATAAACTATTTGGTTCTTGCCATCTTCCAGAGTGATTGAATCTTCAGTTGCTTTGAAAATACTTCCCCAGCCTTTATTCACTTCCGTTTCATTGACGGCAAGTAAGCGGATATTGTCAGGCAGTTCAAGTGTCACCTCAGCCATAACAGGAAAGGATAGTGGTGATAGTAATGCGATGGCTAAGGCTGTCGGTTTCAATTTCATAGTTTCTCCTTGTCAGTTGCATTCAAAAGCAACTAAATCCTTAAAGATATTTTTCATCACAATTTTACTTTGATGCACCACATCTAAAAAGGACTATTCATTATGATGTCATGGTTATAAGGGGTTAGTCACAGTGTTCATCTTTTATGCCAAAAAACATACGCAATAAGGAAACTTAGCATCGCTTTTTTATCATTTTAAGGTATGGCGTATACCTTCAGTTGTTGTTATTGGCTTTGTTTATAGGTGGTTTTCGGAAAAAGCTTATGAATGTAAGGCGGTAGGTAAAAACGTCAAAACAAGTTAACAAAAAACGATTTGGTTCATTTTTATCTATGACTTGTGAGAGCATGATCACTTATTTAGTAATAAATTCTGCCAAAGAAAATAATTAGATCTCAATAGTTCTAATTATTTTTCTAAAAAGCACCAATTTGCCAGCGATGTTGTGATCGTATCGAGGTTTTTAGTGATGATTGAAAACGCTAATTACTTTATGTTTTGGGTTTAAGTTGTTGTTTTGATTTATTTTTGTTTGTTTTAGGTTTCAGTGTTTTGAACAGCATCATATTTTCTTGGGGGCTATCTTCACGATAAAAAAAAAGCGGTTAATCTTATCCACGATTTCAAAATCAATAATTAATTCTGATTGTTCCTTCGGCGGCCAACTGGGGCTCAATCAGACACAGCTATAAATACTAGGAGTTTTCCATGGATAAGATTTTCAAGCGTACTCTATTAGGTGCAGCGATTACGGCAGCCGCAGTTGCAGCTGTACCAGCTCAAGCAGAAGGTAAATACGAGCACGGTATCTACGGTGTTATCGCTATGCAGGTAGCTGATCGCCAGTATGACAATGAAAAGAACAATAACGGTACGCAAGCAAACCACGAATCTCGTCTTGGTTGGAAAGGTACTGCTAAATTTGACAACCTACAAGATTGGACATTCTTGTGGCAAATTGAATCTGGCTATGTCGATCCGTCATTTGGTCCTGAAGACGGCGGAAACCTGCTTGGTCACCGTGATACGTTTGTTGGTTTTGAGCATGAGCGTTTTGGTCAAGTACGTGTTGGTCGCGTGTTAACACCAATCTACGAGCTAATCGACTGGCCTGCAACCAACCCGGGCATGGGTAACGTTTGGGACTGGGGTGGTACTATTGGCGGTAACAACTTCAATGACCGTCAGTCGGATACAATTCGTTGGGATACTAACGAGTTATGGAAAGGTTTCACCATGGATATCGCCGTTGGTGCTGGGCAAGATCGTGCCGGTGCAACCGATAGCGAAAAAGCAGGAAGCAACTACTGGCATGGTATGGCTGCTCACCAGCAGTTTAAAGGTGACTGGGGTTGGGTTCAGTTCGATCTAGCTTATGAAATGAACTACAAAACTAAAGGCTCTTACCCTACTGGTACTGTAGATACAGAAGGTGAACCTGTTAGTGGCACTGAATATTGGGATAACCAAACTTACTTGATTGGCTCTCAGGGTGGTTTTTCTAATGGCCTAGGTTATTTCGCTTACTACCGTATTGCTAAAGCAGATAATGATCGCGGTGTCGACGAGCGTGAAGATTCGTACTCAGTGGGTATGACCTACAACTTCGGTAACTGGCAGGCTAAAGTAGCTCGCGCTGAAAACCTTGGTCTAGAAGTTGACGGTAAAGATATTGAAAACACCGAAGATAACGTAACTTCATTCCAGATGATGTACTTTGTCGATACCAATGCGGTTCTATACGCACGTTACGCAATCAATGACTTGGGCGATTCTTACCAAGGCCGTTGGAAATCAGATAGCTTTGATGAAGCATCTGTTGGTGTTGAATACTACTTCTAATTTCAACTTTAGAAATAGCTAATAATGAGAAGGCGGCTTTGGCCGCCTTTTTGAAATTAGTGTATAAGAAAGTAAATATCGGATTTTAGTGAGGCAATTGATGAATAAAAAATGGCTTGTGGCTGTATTGGCAGGTGCACTTTCTTTGCCAAGTTTGGCAAGTGAATTAAAAGTAATTAAAGAGATTGACCTTCACGTCTTGAATGGAAAAGAAGTGGACTCGCCACTGTTTAAGAATAAAGATGTCCTTGAGTTAGAGGCGGGGACGAATCAGATTTTATTTTCTCTTGATCAGTTGGTTATTGATGATGGGCGCCGCTCTAAATTAAAGTTCACGCCAGTGGTTATGCGCTTTGATGCTACTGAGTCACCATTACAATTAAGCTACCCGGTGTTTAAGCATGTTGATGATGCCAAGGCCTTCCGTAAAACACTGGATTTTGTTTTAACCGATACCAAGGGAGCCCCGGTTGATTACCAAGCGGAGTTATTACATGTAAGCGGGTTGGGTATTTTCCCTGAATATGCAAGAACGCTTGAAGAGTACAATATGGTTGGTGATGGCGTTGCTGTGGTTGACCCTACCATGGTTGATGATCTTGCGGTGAAACCACAAAAGACAGCACAAGCGACTAAAACAACGGTTGCCGAAGCAACAGGCAACGCAGCAGCAAGCAAAGTAGCCATAATGCAAACGGGGTTTGCTGAGCTTTCTGCCGAAGAGCAGCAGCAGTTTATGCAGTGGGCAATGCGTAACCTAAAGTAAGCGTTAGCTAAAGTATTTATCGCAGGGGGAGGCCGCAATGCCTCCCCCTGTTTGCATTTATCGGCAATATGTCGGCACCTGCTTTCGAGCAACGATTGTAGAATTGCATGACAGTGTTAAAATACCCCGCATCTTTATCGCAGCGACATACAATGGCTGCGCTCCTTCATTAATTAGGTAATGTTCAATGACGGTTAAAACTCGCTTTGCACCGAGCCCAACAGGCTTCTTGCACGTCGGTGGTGCTCGTACAGCACTGTATTCTTGGTTGTTTGCTAAACATATGGGTGGCGAATTTGTACTTCGTATCGAAGATACAGACCTTGAGCGCTCAACACAGGAAGCGATCGACGCCATTCTTGAAGGTATGGAGTGGATTGGCCTGAACTGGGATGAAGGACCTTACTACCAAACTAAACGTTTTGATCGTTACAACCAGTTAATCGACCAGCTGCTTGCAGAAGACAAGGCTTACAAGTGCTACTGCCCGAAAGAGCTACTAGACGAAATCCGTGAAGAGCAAATGGCTGCGGGTGTTAAGCCACGTTACGATGCTAACCACCCTAAAGTGATGGCTGCCAATGCCGCGGCTACCGAAGACTCTCCGTTTGTCATTCGCTTCCGTAACCCGAAAGAAGGCACGGTTGTTTTTGACGATCACGTTCGTGGCCGTATTGAAATCGCTAACAGCGAACTGGATGATTTGATCATCCGCCGTACAGACGGTAGCCCAACATACAACTTCTGTGTTGTTGTTGATGACTGGGATATGGGTATTACTCAGGTTGTACGTGGTGAAGACCATATCAACAACACGCCACGTCAAATCAACATCTACGAAGCGCTAGGTGCACCAGTACCTGAGTTTGCCCACTGTGCAATGATCCTAGGTGATGATGGTGCCAAGTTATCTAAGCGCCACGGTGCGGTAAGCGTGATGCAATACCGTGATGAAGGTTACCTACCGCAAGCACTATTGAACTACCTAGTTCGTCTGGGTTGGTCTCATGGTGATCAGGAAATCTTCTCGCTCGAAGAGATGATCAAGCTATTTAGCCTGGATTCTATCAGCAAGTCTGCGTCAGCTTTCAATACAGACAAACTGCTTTGGTTGAACAACCACTACATCAAGACGGCAGAGCCCGAGTATGTGGCGAAATACCTGCAGTGGCATCTAGATCAGAAAGAAATCGACATTGCTAACGGCCCTGCTATCACCGAAGTGATCAAGCTTGTTGGTGAGCGTTGTAATACCCTGATCGAGCTTGCTGAGCAATCTCGCTACTTCTACCAAGATTTCAGTGAGTTTGAAGCGGGTGCGGCGAAGAAGCACCTACGCCCAGTCGCGAAAGAAGCACTGGCACTGGCTTTGGCAAAAGTTGAAGCGCTAGAAGAGTGGACCACAGAGAACCTTCACAATGTGATCAAGGAAACCTGTGAAGAGCTTGAGCTAGGTATGGGTAAAGTGGGTATGCCGCTACGCGTATCTGTAACGGGCCAAGGCCAGTCACCATCGGTTGATGCCGTTATGCAGCTGATTGGCAAAGAACGTGTTGCAGCACGTATCAAGATGGCACTTGCTTTCATTGCTGAGCGTGAAGCAAACAGCTAATTGTCTGGTTAGCTAGGCAAAAATTAAGAGCGGAAGCCATGTGGCTTCCGCTTTTTTGTCGATTATAGGTGAGTTGTTAGTCTTTATGCATCTGCTTATAGTTATTGACACAAACCCAGAAATTTTTTGATGTTGCACAGTATTTCAACGCACCTTCTGGAATCTCTGTTGCTGTACCAGCAAGGGTATAAGCGGAGACACTAAAGCTAGCTGATAACATCATTGCAGCGCAAAAAGCAGCAAACTTCTTCATAACACTCTCTCCATTTTCATTGTAAAAAGATAAACAACTCACGCTATTTTGCATGGGGTGAGTAAATTACAATTAAATGTTAGGACAAGATCATATTTTTCAGATCTTAATAAGAGCGTATGAGTGCTTGCTGTAAAAGCACTATGCTAACAGTGTTAGCCTTTGGCTGCTGTTAGGTGTGACTGCTATCTCAGTTTATGGTTTAAGGCTGAAAATCTTAAAAATGTTGTATTGACATGAAAACATTAAGTTTTTATTATCAATTCTACGTTTTGGGGCTATAGCTCAGCTGGGAGAGCGCTTCGCTGGCAGCGAAGAGGTCTGCGGTTCGATCCCGCATAGCTCCACCAAAATTCTTCTTACTTGTATCATTTTCAATACAGGTAATTTATAAAATAACCTCGCACTGCGAGGTTTTTTTGTTTCTGGCAGATGAGAAAAAGCCCAGCATATCATTATGCTGGGCTTTCGAATTTGATGGCGCTCCCTACAGGAGTCGAACCTGTGGCCTTCCCCTTAGGAGGGGGACGCTCTATCCAGCTGAGCTAAGGGAGCTTCAAGTATGAACTTGAGTGGCTATTATACAAAGATTTTCAAAGATATTAAGTGATTATCTTATTCGGCGCGCTGTTTGGTCAGTAAATCACCTGGCTGGATGCTGGCAGCGAGATCGGGTTGTTCGACCAACAGCTCGGCCGACTTCTCGTAAACACGATCAACCGTGAGGGTGATATCGGTTTGGATCATCCGGTTACGCGGAATGCCTTGCTGATCAATAAAGCCTGCACTGTGCCACAAGGCGAGCTTATCACCGGCCTTAACACCATGGATACGTCCGACATTAACCTGCACCATGCTGCCATGGGTGTTGACCACTTCAGGTAAGCTTGCTCTACAGGCAAGGGTACTTTCTAGGTCTAACATCATATTGCGGCTAACACGCTGCACGGCTTGCCCGTAGCTCGATTGCCAGAAACGCGCGCTTTGGGTATCAAGGGTACTGATCCGATCAAACGGCCATTCTGCGATTTCACGATAGTTGTTCTGCATCAGGGTTTCGCCGGTCTTGCCGTCCATCACTTGGATGTTGGCGGCAAATTGGCGGTTGATTTGATCGCTTCGCAAGAGTTTTTGGTCAAGTGTCGAAGTCAAATCAGTAATTTCACCACTAATGATGTATTGCGCGTCGTTGTCTTCGGCGAGCATGGTCATCATCGCAGGTTGCCCTGGGGAGATGGGTACCCGGGTAGTATTGCTGACAACAAAACTTTGCGAGCGGCGCTCGATTTGACGTTTCAATATAGAGGTAAAAGACTCACCCAGTTGGTATATCCCGCCCAGTGATGCGTGTTGCGGGTAGGCGATAGAGAACTCACCAAGCAGTAGCCCTTTTTTGTACTGTACCTTGTGGCAAGTCTTTGCCGATGGGTAGATGTCAATTCTCGCCGTCAGGTAATATTTGCCGCTTCGCTTTCGTGTTTTGACGACGGAAACATGGCGTACTTCGTTACCGCTGAACTGGTATTCGCTGCGTTCTGTTTCCAGATAAGGCTGCAGATAGCCAAAGGTTGAAATGTCTGCGCCAGAGTAGCTCATTGCCTGAAATACAGCATCCTCTAGGGCATTCTTCCTTGCCGTGGATTCGCTTTCGAGTTGGACTGCCGAACCCGTCACCTCAAACCAGGCGGCAAAGGATTGTGAGGAGAGCAGCAGGCTAAGGCTACTGAGCAGGGTTAAGTATTTTTTACTCATTTATTCCAACTCTGGTCAACTTGGGTATGAAAATTGCTAGTGTACTACCAGCTAAAGATAAAACTTGCCGTATGTGATGGCAACCGATGAACCCCATAATGGGGTTACCTTGTGCAAAGTGTTATGCAAAGAGTGTTCCCATTAGCATTTTTGAACGTAATCGGTAAAGTTTTTCTCTCTGTGTACGATAACAGGCTAAGAGCAGTAAGTCTCTTTTCATCTGGAGCTGGTTAGAATGAAAAAATGGATAGTCCTGATACTGGCAATGATGACCGTATCATGCACATACTCCCCAATTTATAATGGTAAGGAGCCTTACACGGGCAGTTCTTTTCTGTTGAAGGAAACCCCGCGTCATACCATGGACTTCTTTGTTGAAGGGCTTACCGAGCAGCTTATTACGTCGAACCAGTATTTGACGGCAAAAACGCCGTTAGCCGTCACTTCTTTTGTTGATTTGCAGGAGATGGGCGAAACAAACTGGTTGGGCAATAGCGTGACCGAAAGCTTCATGTACCAGATGCAGCAGCGTGGATATACCGTTGTTGATTACAAGGCGACAGGGGCGATTAAAGTGACCCCCGATGGTGATTTCTCTATTAGCCGAGACTGGCGCGAGCTAGTCGCCGAGCAACCTGTAGATTACGTGCTTACGGGCACCATGCTTCGCCAGGGAGCGGGTGTGCTGGTGAATGCGCGTATTATCGGTATGCGCTCTCGGGTTGTGATCGCTTCGGCACAAGGCTTCTTGCCAGCAGATAGGATTGGACGCGACCTTGATACCTTGAATAAAATGCGTATCCAAAACGGTGTGATCATTCGTGATGATAAGACAACTTACGATCGCAACACCGTGGTGTTAAAACCTTAGGAGTGAATATGCGTTACTGGTTTCTGGTGGTATTGGTCGCGTTAGTGGGTTGCCAGCCTCTGACCGAAATCCGCAATGATGATTTGATTACTGCCGTGGGCTATGCCTCGATTAGCGAGCAGCGTGGCCGAACTTTAGAGGAGAAGCGCGTTCGGGCAATGCGTGCCTCCAAGATTGACGCTTACCGCGAGCTAACCGAACAAGTGTACGGTATGCGCATCAGTGCGCGAGCGGGTATGGAAGATCAGCAGCTTGGCGTGGAAAGTACCGATGGCGCGGCGGATGGCATTATTCGGGGTGCAGAAGTTATTCGTAGCTACCCGGTAGGTGATAGCTTTGTGACCGAGATGCAGCTTGATCTGAATAAGATGGAGCGTATGAAGAAGCACGGTGAGGTCTACCAGGTGCCGACTAACCAAGAAACGCTATTCTAACGTGTTTGGAGCACTGAAACACCTGACTTGAAAAATCACCATTGCTAGCGAAGATATGAAAGCGGGAGCCACATGGCTCCCGCTTTTTGATCCTAGTGTTGATAAACGCTGCCTAGGCCTTGATATTAGTACCCAGCGAGCGGATATTTTGTGCCACCCCTTCGCTGTTATAGGTCATCTGTTGTTTGCCGCGGCTCTGCTGGAATAGGTTATTGAGCTTATGAAAACTGAGCTGGGCGCGTTGCAGTGCTTCACCGTTGACTTCGTTGATTTCTTTGCAACGGGCAACGGTGGTTTTGATCTGCTCGACACGAACCGCCAAATCTTGGGATGCGGTAAGCTGTTCGCGGTTCGGGTGGCTGGCAATCAGGTGGTCTTGTTGCTGCACCTTGTGGATCAGCGCCAGTTTGTCGGTAGCCAGCTGCGAGATCTCCCCCGCCTTACGTTCGACAATAGCCGCCTTTTCTTGCTCGAGCAGGCGTGAGAGTGATACCAGGGTTGCTTGCTGCAGATCTAGTAATTGTTCAATTGATTGCGACATGGTTCACTCTTCATCATGGCTGGGCTGCGGGGCGCTGGTTGTAGCCGTCGGCTGTATCAAAGGCCGCGCAACTCATCTTCGAATTTGATCATATTGGCCGCAAGCTTCTCGGCGTCAACCACGTATGAGCCGTTGCTGATGGCATCTTTGATTGCCGCGACTTTTGCGCTGTCAAAGCTTGGCTCGGCAGCAAGTTGCTGGTGGATTTGGCCGACAGCCTTGCCCTGCGAGCTTAATGAAACCGCATCGCCTTGGTTGCTGCCAATTGACGAGCTGGTGGTGCTTTTGGAGGAGCCGGTACCTGCGTTTGACACATTGCCATGGTTGCTGCGCGATGTTGTCATCGGGTGGCCGGAGCGAAGATGATCGATACTTGCCATATATAGTGAGCCTTTGAACAATATACTAGTGACAGCCTCTACATCGGCAGGGCACGGAGAAACTTTAGTATTAATTGTACCAATATTTTATCGGTTTCCCCTAATAATTGACGGTAACTTCGCCAACACCGGTGATCACGGCATCGATAACTCGCTTTGACTTGCTGTTTTGCACTCTGATTTGTTCGCCGAGCGAGCCGTCGGAAAGGGCATTCCCCTTGGTAATAATACTGAGGCCGCCATTGCCAGCGATGATATTAACCGAGTCGTTGCGACAAACGAGGCAAATATCGCCCCCCTGAACCGCTTCGCCCATGTTAACGGTGCGCTTCATTTTTGAGCCGATGATTTGCTCCGGGCGCTCAAAGACCACGCCGCGCTGGAATCGCAATTCCACCTGCTGGACTGTGAGATCATCGGTGCCGAGCACCATGCCGCGTGCCAATGGTTTTGCTGCGACAACACGGGGCAGCAGCAGCTGGGTGCGCACAGGTACGTAAACTTGCCAATTTTCTGGCACGCAATTGATAAGGACGGTCACATTTCCCGTTAAAGATTGCTTGCCGGGAATGCTGGTGTTGAGTGGCGCAGAGCACTCTGTCAGCCGCAGGCGGCTATCGAGTGTCGCGGCTGTGACTCGAAGTTCGCCGCGCTCAGGCACCGTGATTTGTTCAGCAACAAACGCTTCAGCTGCACGCTGTACTGTAACGGTGATGTTTTCTGACGAAGCAGGTACAATTGTGCTAAAGAAACAGGCTAACAGGCCGATGAACAATGGTAAGAGTGGTAAGTGTGTTTTTTGGGTCACGGTTTTCGCTCTGTTTTTACCAAGATTGTCGCTAAAATTAGGCATGAGGTTCTGGATACCTTGTTAGGTAACCAGAGCATGCTTGAATTTGGTATGATATGCCAATTGTAAAAATATTTCCCATTGAACACGTATCAAATTATAAAAACGAATAACACGGAGTCATCCTTATGTCGGGGATCCTGGATTCAGTCAATCAGCGCACCCAGCTCGTCGGTCAAAACCGTCTTGAGCTCCTAACTTTCAGACTAAACAGACGCCAGCGCTACGGTATTAACGTCTTTAAAGTGAAAGAAGTCCTTCAATGCCCGAAGCTAACAACCATGCCGAACTTACATCCGTTGGTGAAGGGAATTGCTCATATTCGTGGTCAAACGATTTCGGTGATTGATATGAGCCTGGCAACCGGTGGCCGACCGATTGATGATCTCGACAATTGCTTTGTGATCATTTCAGAGTTTAACCGCTCTATTCAGGGCTTTCTGGTATCGTCGGTTGAGCGCATTATCAATATGAACTGGGAATCGATTTTGCCGCCGCCAAAAGGTGCGGGTAAGGCAAACTACCTGACAGCGGTGACAGAAATTGACAATGAGCTGGTTGAAATCTTGGATGTTGAGAAAATCCTTGATGAAATCTCGCCGGTGAATACCGACATTACCGATACTGTGCTGGAAGAGTTGATTGAATCAATGCCAGCCGTCCGTCGCGTACTGGTTGCCGATGACTCCAGTGTGGCCCGTAAGCAGGTGCAGCGTGCTATCGAAGCGATTGGCTGTGAATGTGTGCTGGTGAAAGACGGCAAAGAAGCCATTGAAAAGCTACGTGAAATGGCCAACACCGCAAGTATTTACGAGCAGTTGGCGTTGGTGATTTCAGATATTGAAATGCCGGAAATGGATGGTTACACCTTAACGGCTGAGATCCGTAATGATCCCCAATTGAAAGATTTACATGTTATCCTACACACCTCGCTGAGCGGTGTGTTTAACCAAGCCATGGTTGAGCGAGTAGGGGCCAATGCCTTTATTCCTAAGTTTAACCCTGACGAGCTTGGTGCTGCGGTAAAAGCGGCAATGCCAGAATAATAACGAATTTAGAGTAGTAGATGACAGCTATAACTATAAACGATCAGGAGTATCGTGATTTTTGCCGCTTCCTTGAAGCGCAGTGCGGTATCGTACTTGGTGCCAGTAAGCAGTATTTAGTTCGTAGCCGCTTAACTCCGTTGGTCAGCCGATATTCGCTATCATCACTGTCTGAGTTATTGCAGGTTGTGATCTCGGGTCGAAACCGCGAGCTCCGTGTTGCCGCGGTAGATGCGATGACAACCAACGAGACCCTTTGGTTTCGCGATACCTACCCGTATACGGTGCTTGCCGACAAGCTGTTGCCTGAACTGGCGGCCAATAAGCGCCCAATCAAGGTGTGGTCTTCGGCGAGTTCTTCGGGGCAGGAACCCTATTCTATTGCCATGACGGTGCTGGAAACCCAGAACCGACGCCCGGGTATGCTCACCAGTGGTGTCCAGATTACGGCAACGGATATTTCCCAGACCATGCTTGATACTTGCCGAACGGGGGTTTATGACAATTTGGCTCTGAGCCGAGGTTTGTCGCCTGAGCGCCGCCGTGTGTTCTTCGAGAACAACGGCGATGGTCGTATGAAGGTCAATGACAAGGTGAAGCGTATGGTGAACTTCCGTCCGCAGAACCTGAAAGACAGCTATGCCTTACTGGGCAAGTTCGACATTATCTTCTGCCGTAACGTGCTGATTTATTTCTCTCCGGAAATGAAAGCCAAGGTACTAAACCAAATGGCGGCAAGCTTGAACCCTGGCGGTTACTTGTTGCTTGGCGCATCTGAGTCACTGACTGGCCTCACCGATAAGTTTGAGATGATTCGCTGTAATCCGGGTATTATCTACAAGCTGAAGTAATACACGCGGCTTGCGTAGCTTGAGTCTCGTATCTTTTGATTAGAGAGGGAATGCCCTCTCTAATTGTTCGTTACTCCTTTCTTTATTCTTTCCTTCTTTAATTTACAAAACTGGCATAGCCTTTGCTTATATAATTCTAACGAATTTTGGAGGCAGATATGTCCATCTCTTTTGATAAAGCATTGGGTGTGCACCAGCACACGGTCGGTGTCCGTGCCAAGCGCGCAGAGACACTGGCTAGTAACTTGGCCAATGCCAATACGCCTGGGTACAAGGCAAAAGATATCGACTTTCAGCGAGCATTGAATGCGGCAACGTCAGAGGCAAAGATTGGCCTAAGCCGTACTGATGGTCGGCATATCTCTGCCTCTACCAAAGTAATGGGTGAGCAAAAGTACCGCGTACCAACCCAACCGGATACCGGCGACGGCAACACGGTCGATGCTCAGCTAGAACAGAACTTATTTATGCAAAACTCGCTGGAATACCAGGCATCGCTTGATTTCTTAGGCTCGAAATTCAAAAACCTGAGCAAGGCATTAAAAGGAGAATAATCGATGAGTTTGTTTAACATTTTTAATGTCTCCGGTTCAGCGATGAGCGCCGAATCTGTGCGCTTGAATACCACGTCGAGTAATTTGGCCAACGCCAACAGCGTGAGCAGCTCTGCCGATGAAACCTACAAGGCGCGCCACCCGATTTTTGCTGCGGCGCTTGAGAGTGCGAGCTACCAGCGTGAAGACAGCGTCCCGGTGCAGGTGAAAGGCATCGTTGAGAGCCAAAAGCCGCTTCGTGCTGAATACAACCCGGATCACCCGCTTGCCAATGCAGAAGGGTATATCTACAAGCCGAACGTTAACGTGATGGAAGAAATGGCCAACATGATTTCCGCTTCACGTTCTTACCAGAGCAATGTGCAAGTTGCAGATGCCAGCAAGCAAATGCTGATGCAGACATTGCAGATGGGTAAATAAGGATAAGGAGTAACGGTGATGAGCAGTATTAATGGCGCTGGATCTGGCAACTTATCTTACCTTGACCAGCTTAAGGGCATGCAAGAGCAAAAGCTGCAGGAAGAGCAAAAGGCGACAGGAAAGAACGAGCTAAAACAAGAAGACTTCCTGTCCTTGTTGACCAAGCAGCTGGCCCAGCAAGACCCATTCAAACCGGTGGGCAACGATCAGATGATCGCCCAGATGGCATCCTTTGCCACGGTTGATGGCATTACCCAGATGAATGAGCAATTTGGTAGCTTGAACTCTGCCATGACATCGAACCAGGCTTTGCAGGCTTCTTCGTTGGTGGGGCGCGATGTGCTGATCCCTAGCTCAACGAGTGTTAAGGCAGCCGAAGGGGCGATGGCAGGCATGGTGCGATTGCCGCAGGCACTCGACAACATGATGGTCAGGGTTGAAAACGAACAAGGTCAACTGCTTAAAACCTTCGATATGGGCTCCAAGCCACCGGGCGAACACCGTATCGAATGGGATGGCACTGACGAAAATGGCAATGTTTTGCCGGAAGGCCGCTACACGTTGAAGGTAGCTGGCTTGGTTGGCGGTGAAAGCCGCGAGTTTGATGTATCGACTTACGCCAATGTGAACAGCGTACTGCTGGGCAATGGTGATGGTAACGTCATGCTAAATCTTGCGGGCTTCGACTCGCCATTCAAACTATCCGACGTATTGGAAGTCGGCCAGGTATAACCGGTAATTTAGGAGATTCATACCATGGGATTTAATATTTCACTGAGTGGTATCGGGGCATCGCAGAAAGACCTCAACACCACCAGTAATAACATTGCCAACGCCAATACCTTCGGCTTCAAAGAGTCGCGTGCAGAGTTTGGCGATGTTTACTCAAGCTCGATTTTCTCGAACTCAAAAACCACTACCGGTGGCGGTGTACAGACCTCGACGGTTGCCCAGCAGTTCCATGAAGGGTCAAGTATTTATACCAACAACCCAATGGATCTCCGTATTTCGGGCAGTGGTTTCTTTGCCGTTGCTGATGACAAGTTGCAGCCGCAAAACAACAGCTTGACCCGTAATGGTGCTTTCCACCTGGATAAAGACAACCAGATCGTCAACTCGGAAGGCCAGTACCTGCTTGGCTACCAGGTAGATCAGGAAACGGATCAGGTAACGTCATACGAATCCCAAGCGCTGAAAGTGCCAGATCAGTTCGGCCAGCCGCGTGAGTCGCAGAATATTGAGATCGGTGTAAACCTGCCGGCATCTGCCCCAGCTAAAGATCCGGCAAAGTTTGATTTCAATGATGCCAATACCTATAACAAGTCGACGTCGCTAACCATGTATGACTCATTGGGTCAGCCATACAAGATGACGACGTACTATGTGAAGGACAACGGTGGTTCGCCGGAGTTGGATGCGGAAGGTAACCCGATTGCACCTGTTGGCACTGATGCGGAAAACCGCTGGGCGGTGTACTACACCGTGACCGACGCAACCGGCGAGAAGGCGGTAGACGTTAACATGACACCGGAAGGTGATGGCGAGGTGGCAACGGGCGACGCCAATGGCCCTATCAGCGCAGGGCACCAAGGCCACTACATGGACTTCAATACGGATGGTTCGGTGAGATCCATTAATAACGGCAACCCAATTGTTACCCAGCCACTTGGCCTACCTGAAGATGAAGGCGGTGCAGGCTTGGAAATGAACGGTGCCAATGCCGAGCAGACCTTGAGCATCAATTTTGATGAGCCAACCCAATATGCTGCACCGTTTGAAATCCGTCGCTTTAACGAAGACGGTGCCACTACCGGTTACCTAGCGAAGGTTGATATCGATTCGAAGGGCTCTATCGTTGCGACATACAGCAACGGTGAAAACGTGACGCTAGGCCGAGTGGGTATGGTGCGCGTACCGAATGAGCAAGGCTTGGTGTCGAAAGGCGGTACTCAATGGGTTACAAGCCAAGATTCAGGTGCTGCTATTTGGGGTGAGGCAACACAGGGTGCCTTCGGTGCAGTTAAGAGCGGTACCCTGGAGCAATCGAACATTGATATGACCCAGGAGTTGGTTGATTTGATCACCGCACAGCGTAATTTCCAGGCTAACTCCCGTGCCCTTGAAGTGGATAATCAATTACAGCAAACTATCTTGCAGATCCGCTAATCTAGCGTACTCATTTCATTGATACCCATTGCCGCCGGTATTTTTCAGGCGGCAATGGGTTTCCGTATTTGTCATAAATTTGGCACCTCCTCTTGACGAATTATTCTTATACGTCAACAAGCCATTGATATAAAACACATTACTCATAGTGGCATACTTATTGCTTGTCTGATCACCAGATTGTGATTGGAGAGTCGATAATGGATCGTGCACTGTATTTAGCCATGAGTGGCGCAAAGCAAGATATGTATGGGATGCAACTGCATGCCAACAACCTTGCCAACGTGAGAACAACAGGTTTTCGTGCCGATCTGGAGCAGGCCAGAAGCATGCAGGCATACGGCGAAGGTTTGCCGTCGCGTGTTTTTGCCATGACTGAGCGCCCTGGGCAAGATTTCTCCCAAGGGGCGGTAATGACCACGGGTCGAGACCTCGATGTGACTGTCGAAGGTGACGGTTGGTTAGCCGTGCTTGATGCCTCCGGCCAGGAAGCCTATACCCGCGCAGGCCATTTGAATATCGACGAAACTGGCATGCTGCAAAATAGCAACGGTAACTTGATGGTCGGCGAGAACGGTGGCCCTATCTTTATTCCTCTCCCAATCAGCAAAATTGAAATCGGCAACGATGGCACTATCTCTGTGTTACCGCAGGGCGCGCCGCCGGATGCCATCGAAGTGGTTGACCGTTTAAAACTGGTTCGGCCAGATAACGGTGGTCTTTATAAAGACGTCAACGGCCTGTTCAAATCAAAGAATCCGGGTGAGATTTTTGATGCGGATGCCAACGTCACCTTGCTGAAGGGGGCGCTCGAAGGCAGTAACGTGAATGCCGTCGGCGAAATGACCAGCATGATTGATTTACAGCGCCACTTCGAAATGCAAGTGAAGTTAATGAAAACCGCAGAAGAAATGGATGCCGCATCCTCATCACTGCTGCGTTTAGGCTAAACCGATAAAAGGAACAGAACATGCATCCAGCTTTATGGGTAAGTAAAACCGGTCTTGACGCCCAGCAGACGAATATCTCGACCATTTCCAATAACTTGGCGAACGCCTCAACGATTGGCTTTAAGAAAAGCCGTGCGGTATTTGAAGATCTGTTTTACCAGAACATCAACCAGCCGGGTGGCCAGTCAACCCAAGATACTGAATTACCAACCGGTTTGATGCTGGGTGCCGGTTCTAAGGTTGTGGCGACCCAAAAAGTCCACACCCAAGGTAACACCCAGACAACAAACAATGCCATGGACATGATGATTGAAGGCGAGGGCTTCTTTCAGATCCTGATGCCAGACGGCAACATGGGTTATACCCGTAATGGCCAGTTTACCATTAACGCGGAAGGCCAGCTGGTGACAACAGGCTCCGGTTATGTACTGCAGCCAGAAATTGCCGTTCCGGAAGATGCGGTAGGCATTACGGTGGGGACCGATGGTGAGGTTTCTGCCCGTATCCGTGGCCAGCAAGAAAACCAGGTGCTGGGCCAGATCACCACGGTTGGCTTTATCAATCCAGGCGGTCTTGAGCCAATCGGTCAGAACCTATTCTTGCCGACAGGCGCAAGCGGTGATCCACAAGAAGGGGTTCCTGGCTTGGAAGGTTTGGGGGCTATCCGCCAGTCGATGCTGGAAACCTCAAACGTTAATGTCACCGAAGAGTTGGTTAACATGATTGAGGCACAGCGAGTTTATGAAATGAACTCCAAGGTGATTTCAACCGTTGACCAAATGCTTAGCTACGTCAACCAGCAGCTATAACGGGGTAGGGCAGCGATGAAAAAGTGTTTAGTGGTGCTGGTAATTCTTCTATCGGGCTGTGTCGCGATGCCAGAAGACATTGAGTCGGATGTCGAGCAGGCAACCACCAATGTGGATGCGGTCGAGGGGTCGACAGACTCAAGCGGTGGCTTGATTGATATGATCCGTCGCCGTGAAGATCCGCAAGCCGGCGATCCGGCATGGGCGAGCATCCGCCCGCAGGAAAAACCCGAGCATTATGCTACCGCAACAGGCTCGCTTTTCAGCACATCCCATGTTCAAGATCTTTACGATGATACCAAGCCCCGCGGGCTCGGTGACATTGTGACTGTAATGCTGGAAGAGAAAACCCAAGCGAAAAAGAGTGCCAGTGCCGATACGGACAAATCAACCGACCTGTCGATGGATCCGTTGATGCTGGGTGGCCAGGACGTGACGATTGGTGACCGCAACCTATCGTACGAGCTAAGCAATGCCAACAAGTTTGCGGGTAGTACTTCTGCCGATCAGAGCAACAGCCTGCAAGGCTCTATCACGGTTGAGGTGGTGGAGATCCTGCCGAACGGCAACCTGCTGATTCGTGGTGAGCGCTGGCTTACCTTGAATACTGGCGATGAATATATCCGCCTAAGCGGGACTATCCGCCCGGATGATATCACTCAGGACAACACCATCCCGTCAATCCGTGTTGCCAATGCACGCATCCAGTACTCGGGCACCGGTGCGCGACAAGATATACAAGAGCAGGGCTGGCTTGCTCGCTTCTTTAACGTCAGTATCTAATAGGGTTAGAACGTGAAATTAACAACATTCTTATACGGTTTAATCCTGCTAGTTAGCTTGCCGCTGCACGCCGCACGTATCAAAGATGTGTCGGAAGTGGCCGGGGTGCGAAGTAACCAACTGGTGGGTTATGGGCTGGTTGTCGGCTTGCCGGGCACCGGCGAAACCACGCCGTTTACCGACCAGAGCTTCAACGCCATGCTGCAAAACTTTGGTATCCAGCTACCGCCGGGTACCAAGCCGAAAACAAAGAATGTTGCCGCCGTTGCGGTGAATGCTACCTTGCCGCCGTTTACCAAGCAAGGCCAATCAATTGATGTCACGGTGTCCTCCATTGGTTCTGCAAAGAGCTTGCGTGGCGGTACCTTGCTCCAGACTTTCCTGAAAGGCCTCGACGGCAAAGTGTATGCCGTAGCCCAGGGCAGCTTGGTTGTGGGCGGCTTCAGTGCTACTGGTGCCGATGGCTCGAAAGTGGTGGGTAATACTCCTACGGTTGGCCGTATCACCAACGGTGCGATGGTGGAGCAGGAAGTGCCAAACCCGTTTGCCCGCGGTGATTTCTTAACGTTTAACCTGTTTGAATCGGACTTTACCACCGCCCAGCGTATGGCCGATGCCGTGAATGAGTTTCTAGGCCCGCAAATGGCAGCTGCTGTCGATGCAACGTCGGTGCGTGTGCGTGCCCCTCGCGATGTCAGTCAACGCGTTGCCTTCTTGGCAACTATTGAAAACCTTGAGTTTGACCCGGCTGACGGCGCGGCAAAAATCATTGTTAACTCCCGCACGGGCACCATTGTGGTGGGCCAGCATGTGAAGCTCAAGCCGGCTGCAATCACCCACGGTGGCATGACGGTTTCAATCAAAGAAAATTACTCGGTCAGCCAGCCAAATGCTTTTTCTGGTGGCCAGACTGTTGTTGTACCAAATTCTGATATTCAGGTAACAGAAGAAGACTCGCGTATGTTCAAGTTCGAGCCGGGCATTACCCTTGATGAGCTGGTACGTGCGGTTAATCAGGTGGGTGCTGCTCCTTCTGACTTGATGGCTATCCTTCAGGCGCTCAAGCAAGCTGGTGCCATTGAAGGTCAGCTGATCATTATTTAATTACGGGCACGAGTGACTGCTATGAAAACAACATCACCGGGTTTCATCCATGATATCTCCAATCTTGACCGCTTGCGGGCAGGGGTGGGGGAAGATAGTGATCAGTCGTTGCGGGCGGCAGCTGAACAGTTCGAGGCTATCTTTACCCAGATGTTGTTTAAGTCGATGCGCCAAGCCAACGAGGCATTTGAGTCCGACTTGATGAGTAGCAGTAACACCAAGTTCTTCGAGCAAATGCATGACGAGCAGATGGCAAGCGAACTGAGCACAACGGGCTCGCTAGGCTTGGCAGATCTGATTGTTGAGCAATTGGGTGGCGAAGAAGAAAAAGCGGAAACCAAAACGGTAGCAGACGATGCTGAAACCGAGTTGGCGATTCGCCGCACCTTCAATGAGGCATCTGCTTTACGCTTGCCTGTGGATGCCGAGGGCAACAAGCCTGATCATGCCACGGTTGAAAAAGCCGCCGACGATGCGTTTGCAATCATGATGCAAAGGCAGCAGCAACAACAAACATTGACACCTGCAGCCCCAGTTGCGCCTCTAGATGCAGAGGCACCTTTTGAAACCCCCAAAGATTTTGTTTCCCGCATGCAGCCTTATGCTGAAAAGGCGGCCCATGCGCTGGGAACCGACCCGTCGGTGTTGATCGCTCAAGCCGCCCTTGAAACTGGGTGGGGCAAGAAGGTGATCAAGAATGCCGCTGGTTCGAGTAACAACCTGTTCAACATCAAAGCCGACCCCCGTTGGGCAGGTAACAAGGTCGCGACCAATACCCTTGAATTTCACAACGGCATTCCGGTACAGGAAAGGGCGGCTTTCCGCTCATACGGCTCTTATCAAGATAGCTTCAACGACTATGTGCGTTTTCTCAACGACAACCCGCGCTATGCCAAGGCACTAGAGCAACCGGCCGATCCTTCGCAGTTCATCCGCAACTTGCACAAGGCCGGGTATGCGACCGACCCTAACTATTCGGACAAGATCATTAGTGTGATGGGAACAGTGAAAGGCTTGATGGAATAGCCTTACATAAGGTGAGTACTGGTAAGGCTATCTTTAAGGTCATTTAACAAGATTGCTAGGCTTCTCTATTTAGGTATTTATTCTTGTAATTTGAAGAGAATGCCAGCAATGGTATGGCGAATAAGCTAATTAAAAAGCCATACCCAAAAAAGTAATTCTCTAATGCCAGAACACCGATTGTGCTAACAATGAAACTAATGAGTACACCAATACTAATTAATAGGTGAATAAATCGGTGTTTTACTGAAAATTTCGCATAAGCTCGAATTAGCATTCCTTTGCCCTCTCTTCGTCGTAGTTGTGTTGGCTTTCTTTATTATTGTTAACCTTATTATTAGCGTGGCTATGCAGGGATGGGAATATAATTAACCTTTTAATTACCTGTTGTGATAGTTTGATCACAATGATCTTTTTTTGTTACCACTTGTTACTTGCTGCTACGTGCTAACAAACACTTCCCCTATTTAGTGATGACGTTTCTGTCGATATACTCGGCAAGAGCTTGCCTCTATAAATCTTTATCCCATTAAAATTCAAGCGTTTAAATTAAAATAAAAGTTGGAATGTATTTTGCATTACTAAGTTGGATAGAGATTTTTTCCTGGAACTGGAGGCTACATGGCGTTTGACCTGCTCAATATGGGCACGCAAGGTGTGTTAACTGCTCAGCGGCAGCTTAATACCACCAGCCATAACATCAATAATGTTAATACCGAAGGGTATAGCCGCCAGTCAGTCGTACAAAAAACCAACGATCCTGTGTGGTGGGGGGGCAACCAGTATGGTACTGGCGTGCATGCGGCAGAAGTTCGCCGCGGGTATGATCAGTTTGCCACCAACGAGCTGAACCTCACCACGACCAACTTGAGCTACGCTACCGAGCGCGAAGGCCAGCTGGGCCGGCTGGATAATATGTTGGCGAACAGTGCCAAGAAAATCCCCGAAGACATGAATAGCTGGTACGACGCGGTTAAGGCAATGTCAGATACCCCGAACGACATGGGGGCACGTACTGTTGTACTCGAAAAATCCAAGATGGTTGCTGCGGGTCTCAACGACAATTTCAATGTCTTGTCGCGCCAGAAATCAGAAACGAGCGAAGTACTTTCAAGAACCCTAAACCGCGTTAATGATATCGCCAAAGAGCTGGTGGATGTACACAAGGCACTGGTTAAAACACCCATTGCCGGGCACGACAACGATTTGCTTGATCGCCACCAAAATTTAATCAATGAGCTGTCCGAATACACCAAGGTGACGGTGACCCGTAAGAATGATGAGAGCTTTAACATCATGATTGGCAGTGGCCACACATTGGTTTCGGGCACGGAAGCCAGTGAGCTGCGGATGGTGAACGGCAAGCCTGATCCCCAGCAAACGCGCTTAGCCATTGTTGAAGGACAATCCCTAAAGGTCATCAATAATGAAGACATCGGCGGCAAAATGGCGGCCTTGTTCCAGTATCGTGACGAGACTCTTAACCATGCAATGGATGAGATTGGCCGTATTGCGATGGGCTTCTCGCATTCGGTTAATGAGCTGCAGCAGCAGGGCCTTGATTTGAATGGTCAGGTGGGTACCGAGATGTTCCGCGATATGAATGACCCAGCGATTGCCGCTTCTCGCGCCATGCTTCCAGCAGGTTCTGATGCCAAGCTTAAAGTGTTTGTTGAAGATCTCAGTGCAGTGAAGGTTGGCGAATACGACCTAACCTTCGACGGTAGCCAGCACACCTTGGCACTCCCTGACGGCTCCAATCAAAAAGTGATCCCAAGCGGCAATCCGCCTGCCTTTTCGGTGGATGGCTTCCGGGTAGAGATGGACGCGCCAATGCGCGCCGGCGAGAAGATCATCCTTCGCCCGACCCGCACGGCGGCAGGCGATATCAGTGTGGCAATGACCGACCCGGCAAAAATTGCCGCCCAGAGTTATCTAAGCTCCGCGACGAAAACCCAAGGTGAAGCCGACTTCAGTATCACCGCCAAGGGTGGGCTGAGCGAGTTCCAAGTCGCGGTTTCACCCGATGCCAGCCAATTTGCCGTGCTCGATATGAAAGGCAACATCTTGCAGCAGCCATTGCCGTACCCACCAGCGGGTGAAGTCGTGGTGGGCGGGACAGGCTTTACCTTATCTGGGGGCGCTGTTGGGGGGGATGTGTTTGCCGTGAGCTTGAACCCAGCAGACGGTGATAACGGCAACCTGATAAAAATGCAGGGGCTGCAAACGAACAAATTTATGGATGACGGTCGCTCGACCGTGATTGACGTATACCAAGGCCTGAATACCGAAATGGGCGTGCAAAAGGCATCGGCTGCCCGTCTTAAAGAGGTGGGTATTGTTGAGAAGCAGGCGGCTGAAGGGCGGGTGGCAGAAATTGCCGGCGTTAACCTCGATGAGGAAGCGGCCAATATGATGAAGTTCCAACAAGCCTACATGGCATCGTCGCGGATCATGACGGTGGCCAATGAAACATTCGACACCTTGCTTAATGCATCCCGTTAAGGAGACTGACTGATCATGATTAGCCGAATTGCCAGCTTCCATAACTACCAGAATGTTGCCAACGACATGAATCGCCAGCAGGTGAAAGTTGCGGAAAACCAACAGCAACTTGCCTCGGGTAAGCGGCTGCTTACTGCCGGTGATGATCCAGTGTCATCGATTTATATCCAGAACTTTGACCAGCAGAACACCCAGATAGATCAGGCGGTGAAGTCCATCACCTTGGCCCGCAACCGCCTGAACAACGAAGAGGCGGCCATTTCCGAGGTGGAAAACCTGCTCGATGAAGCCAAGCGTAAGTCGATGATGATGGTGAACGGTTCATTGTCTGGCGATGACAGGGTAGCCCACAAGCAAGATATGCAGGGGCTGTTCAACTCGTTCATGAATGTGGTAAACGCCAAGGATGAGTCTGGCAATTTTGTTTTTGCCGGTAACCAGTACAGCAAGCAACCGTTCTTCCGCGACAACAACGGCAATGTGAGTTACGCCGGTGATAGTTACCAGCGAATGGCCAAAATTGCCCCTTCGGTTGAAATACCCGTCAATGATGCGGGTGACAAGCTGTTTATGGAAGTACCTAACCCTTATGGCGATTACCAGCCGGACTATGAGCTGCAGAGTGGATCTTTGTTGTTGTTATCGCAGGCTAAGAATACCAACAACCAAGATCAATCGGCCTACCGGATTGAGTTTGCAACCTCGGATGCCGGTACCTCTTACCAGTTATTCCAGAATGGCAACATGGTGAGCAATGCGCCTTATGATCCGAGCGTGGGTATCCAGTTTGGTACATTGCAGGTCGAGCTGGAGGGCGAGATCAAAAATGGGGATGTGATTGACTTATCCCGCCAGGAAAGCGTCAACATTTTTGATGCCTTCCGCCGCAGTATCGAACTATCGGACAGCGATGTATCCGATGCCTCGGCAACGGCAAAGTTGCACCAGGCCGCAGCTGAGTTATCGGAGGGCTTTAAGCACATCAACCGAACCCGCTCTGAAATCGGTACCCGATTGCAAACCCTGGATCGCCAGGAAGATATGCACCAAGACTTCAAGATTGTGATGAGCCAGGCGCGAGGCACACTGGAAGATCTGGATTATGCCACGGCGGTGATTGAGCTCAATGAAAACATGATGGCCTTGCAAGCGTCGCAGCAGGCGTTTGCCAAGACCAAAGACTTAAACCTGTTCAACTATATCTAGCGCGTAACAGGGGAAGTATTGCCAGTTACATGGCAACACTTCATAAAAAACGGCAAATTTTGTAAATGAGATGGCACCAAGTTGCCGTTTAAACGCAAAAAAATGCAATTCTAGCCTTAAGCTTATGAAAAACTGGTAATTTAAAGTTGGCATGAGGTTTGCATTTAGGTGCTTGGTGGCAATGGTTTATCGTGATATTGCCAAAAGAATTCATTATTTATAGCTGGCCCCGCTTCATTGTCTTTGAGTTTGGATGTTGCGGGTAGGCTGTTCGCTTAATAGCGAAAGTCAAAGGAGAGAAAAATGGCTGTAACTGTTAACACTAACGTCTCTGCCATGACTGCGCAGCGTTACCTGGGCAAAGCAACCAGTGATCTGAATACCTCGATGGAACGTTTGTCGACAGGTAGCAAGATCAACAGTGCTAAAGACGATGCGGCGGGTCTACAGATCTCGAACCGTCTTGTTGCGCAGACGCGCGGCCTTAACGTGGCAATGCGCAATGCAAACGACGGTATCTCGATTGCTCAAACCGCAGAAGGTGCGATGCAGGAATCGACCAGTATCCTACAGCGTATGCGTGATCTGTCGCTGCAGTCGGCAAACGGTGCAAACTCTGATGAAGATCGCGTGGCGATCCAGGAAGAAGTTAACGCACTGCAAGACGAGCTAAACCGTATTGCAGAAACCACTGCATTTGGTGGCCGTAAGCTACTAAATGGCACTTTTGGTGAAGCAGCATTCCAGATCGGTGCCGATTCTGGTGAAGCAATCATCATGGGTATGGACAGCGTGCGTGCCGACTACGACAAAATGGGCGGCAGCCTATTGCAGTCAACCACGCCTGTGCAAGCCGGTGCTGAACTGGGCGCGGATTCACCGATTCAGTTTAGCGTGACAGACAGCTTGGGTAACGTAAGCACTGTTGACGTGACGCTGGTGGCCGGTGATGACATCGAAGAGATCGCAACGCGAATCAATGGCCAGAACGACAAACTGAATGCGTCAGTGGACGAAAGCGGCCAACTTCAGGTGTTCTCTGGTGAAGGTGCCGTTGCGTTGGCAACGGGTAGCATCACAATGAACAATGAAGATGGTACAACCACGGCGGTTGACCTATCAGCACCAGCAACGGCAGTGACTGTGGCTTCAATTGATGTTGAAACCGTTGGTGGTGCACAGAGTGCTGTGCCAATCATCGATGCGGCGCTGAAGTACATCGATAGCCAGCGTGCTGACTTGGGTGCCAAGCAAAACCGCCTTGGCCACACCATCAACAACCTGGCCAACGTGTCTGAAAACGTGTCGGCTTCTAACAGCCGTATCCGCGATACTGATTTCGCGAAAGAAACCACGGAAATGACCAAGAACCAGATCCTACAGCAGGCAAGTACGTCTATTCTTGCCCAGGCGAAGCAGGTACCTCAGGCGGCAATGAGCCTACTGCAGTAAGCTTTTCGCTTAGGAATCAATCTGAAAACGGCAAGAGGCAACCTCTTGCCGTTTTTTTATTGCCTGGATTTTATGAATTAGATCACGTTTTATTTTCTTTATAAAAAAAATCGAAAAAAGTCTTAAAGGTTTCTGAACTCATGCCGTTACAGACCATGTACAAAGAATAACAAGGTTTTTCCGGCTGGGCTGGTCAAGCCATTTTGAATACACAAGGAGATACATTATGGCAGTTACAGTAAATACTAACGTTTCTGCAATGACCGCTCAGCGTTACCTGGGTCAGGCGACTGACGCAACAGCAACTTCGATGGAGCGTCTTGCAACGGGTAGCAAAATCAACAGTGCAAAAGACGATGCTGCAGGTCTTCAGATCTCTAACCGTTTGACAACTCAGAGCCGTGGTCTTGACGTTGCCGTACGTAACGCAAACGACGGTATCTCAATGGCGCAAACTGCTGAAGGCTCAATGCAGGAAACCACTAACATCCTGCAGCGTATGCGTGATCTATCGCTACAGTCTGCTAACGGCTCTAACTCGCAAGAAGACCGTGATTCAATCCAGCAGGAAGTTACCGCACTACAGGACGAGCTAAACCGTATCGCAGAAACGACCTCTTTCGGTGGTGTTAAGCTTCTAAACGGTACTTTCGGCTCTCGTTCATTCCAGGTAGGTGCAGACTCAGGTGAAGCGGTTCAAATGAGCTTCAACAACATCCGTGCTGACGAAGCGAAAATGGGTGGTAGCCTACTGGTTTCAAGCAATGCTGCGACTGCAGATTCTACGCTAGACGCTGATACTGCTATCGAGCTATCTGTAACTGACAGCGCGGGTAATGCAACAGCGATTAATGTTGGCCTGGTTGCCGGTGACGACATCGAAGAAATTGCAACTCGAATTAACGGTCAGAATGACCAGATCAATGCGTCTGTTTCAGAAAACGGCGAACTACAGCTATTCTCTGACGCAGGTACTGTTGGCGTGACGACTGGTACTATCGCAATGACTGATGCTGCTGGTAATGCAGTAGACGCATCGATTGCAGGTACAGCCGCTGATACAACGGTTGCACAAGTTGATGTAACGTCAGTAGGCGGTGCTCAGCAAGCGGTTGCTGTACTTGATGGCGCGATGAAATACATCGATTCTAACCGTGCAGAGCTAGGTGCTTCTCAGAACCGCCTAAGCCACACTATCAACAACTTGAACAACGTTAATGAAAACGTGAACGCGTCTAACAGCCGTATCCGTGACACTGACTTTGCGAAAGAAACAACTAACATGACCAAGAACCAGATCCTACAGCAGGCTTCTACTTCTATCTTGGCTCAAGCAAAACAGGCGCCGCAAGCGGCACTAAGCCTACTAGGTTAATCCCTCGCAATAGCGGCAAGGTGTTACCACCTTGCCGCTTTTCGCTTTAAAAAGGTGAGAGAATATGGATGTCAAACCCGTTTCTACTTCTTCCTCTTCCTTTTCTTCTCGTACATCTTCCAATTCACAATCAGCCGTTGGCACAAATATTGCTAATAAAACGGTAAGTCATTCTCAAGGGACACCCCTTGCCACCTCGGGTCAACAACAGGCAACCAGCAAAAGCAGCGATGGCGGCCACAGCGATGTTAGACGTATCGAACAATCGCCGAATGTTGAAAAGCAGCATCAAATGCAGCGCGAGGAATTGGAAAAGGTGGTGGAACGCATCGAGGAGTTTGTCGGCTCTACTATCAATAAAGGGCTGTCGTTTCGAATCGATGAAGAATCTGGAAAGAACATTGTCACGATTTATGACAAGCGGACCGGTGAAGTGGTTCGTCAAATTCCGGATGAAGACTTGCTAGTGCTGTCCCGCCGGCTAGCGGCAAATTCGGGGGGGTTGGTAACGACGAAAGTCTAGTATTTCGAGGTAGTCAATGAACATAGGCGCAGCAGCCACCGCTTCCGGTCTTGATATCAACACCATGGTGAAAACCATCGTTGATGCTGAGCGTACGCCCAAAGAGGAGCGTATTAATCGGCAGCGCGAGAGTATTGATGTCAGCGTCAGTGCCTATGGCAAGCTGAAAAGCGCATTGGATGAAATGAAATACATGATGGCGGATTTTCGTCGTAATCACACCCTTGCAGCCCGTACCGTCACCAGTGACAACACAGATATCATCACGGCATCGGCTAATCATGAAGCCATTCCGGGCAAGTACAATGTTAAGGTCGAGCAACTCGCGCAATCGCATAAAATCGTATCGGGCACTTTTGATGAAAACCAAAAGCTAGGTGCCGGTAAGATGACGGTTTCGCTCGGGGGAGGCATGTTTGATGTCGAGATCCCTGAGGACGAAAGCAAAATTATTGACGTTGTACGCTTAATCAACCGCCACCCTTCAAATTCCGGGGTCATGGCATCGGTGATTAAGGACGATGTCGGGGCAAGGCTGGTGTTGACGGCCGATAAAAGTGGTGAGCAAAACCAAATCAAGGTCAGGGTGGATGCGCCCGTCACGAGTACGTTGCAAAAATTTGGCTTCAACCCCAATAGCGACCTCAATTCGATGACCGAAATGCAGGCAGCTGGCGATGCCAGGGTACTGATTGACGGCTTGGCGGTCGTGACCAGCGATACCAATACCATTGAAGATGCGATTGATGGCGTTGACCTAAATTTGCTGGCGGTGCCGGAAGCCAAAGACGGGGTTGTTCCAAAAGATATCTTGGTTGATGTGGCTTACGATCGTAATGCTGTGGGCGGTGCGATTGAACAGTTTGTGAATGCTTACAACCAGTTTTTTTCGGTGTCGCAAGAGCTGGGTAAGTTTGATCCCGAGACCCAAGAAAAAGGGCCGCTGGTAGGCGACAGTATTGTTCGTACCGTGGATAACCAACTGCGTAATGCGTTTGCGTCCCCGGTTGAAGGTGCTCCTGAGTCGATCAAAACCTTGAGTGAGCTCGGGGTGATGACAACGATGGAAGGGCGGCTGGAAATTGACTATGACGTCTTGGATCGCCAGCTGGAGCAAAACTTTGCCGATGTCGGTGAATTTTTTGGCAGCCGTGACGGCTTTGCCCGCAAGATTGAAGACTTGATCCACGCTCACACCGGCATCACCGGCAGTATCAAAGGGCGCCAAAACAGCCTCAATGATCAGAATATGCGCCTTAACAGTGAACAGACAAGGCTAGACCGCCGTATGGAGAGCGTGCAAAAGCGTACCCATGACCAGTTCACCGCCATGGATAACGCCATGGGACAAATGAAAAGTCAGTTGAACTCGATGATGAGCATGATGCCGTCATAACGACGGGGCTGCGGGAGTCGAGATGAAAAAATTGGAACAGATTGATCAGCAACTTGAGTGGGTACTGGCGGCGTCGGACGACGTTGATTCGGTACAGCTTCAACAACTGTTGGAGCAACGCGAGTTGGTGTTACAGCAATTGATGGCTGAGCCTGACAAGCTGGAAAAGCAGCGATGGCAACAAGCTATAGAGCGTACGTCGGGAATACTTGAGCGTATCCGCCAGCATCGCGAACGATCGGCAGCACAAGTACAGCGACTACAGCACGGGCAACGCTCGATGCAGGTTTACAATAAATTTCGGTAGGTTAGAACAATGGCAATGAGAGGATCTCTACAGGCTTACAAGCGAGTCTCGGTAGATAGTCAATTAACATCGGCATCACCACACCGTGTGATTTCTATGCTGATGGCAGGGGCAATTGAGCGCTTGATCCAGGGCAAGGCAGCAATGGAGCAGGGTTCGATCGCTGTTAAGGGCGAACGTCTAGGCAAGGCGTTGGACATTGTGATCAGCTTGCGCAGCTGCTTATCGATGGAAGATGGGGCGGAAATCGCCACCAACCTTGATGCACTGTATGATTTCATGATCCAGCAGATCTACAAGGCTAACCAAGAAAACCAGCCAGAGCCGCTTGATGATGTCATTGAAATGCTTCGCGAGATCAAATCGGCATGGGATCAGATCCCAGCGGAGTATCACAATATGACGCAACTCGGCTAATTGCCTTTGGTACGTTAGCACCCACCGTCAAAAACAGCCAGAATCCACGCTGGTTTGTATTTTCCTTTGTACTGGGGTCACAGCTTTTGCGTGTCCCCAGTTGCCTTATCCTGTGCTTTTATTACAATGTCCTAATTATTTGGTCGTTGGTTCTCGGTGATCTCACATTTTTCGGTGTAAACTAATGCCGAATGTGGTGTCATATTTGGTCTACAAGCCATAAATAGAATAAATCCTATAAAGGCAGGCAATATCTTTCCTATGCAAGCTTTAGCTAAAACTCTCGTTATTGATGATGATCAACAGCATCGCCATGATCTAAGTGTCATTTTGAACTTTGTTGGTGAGCAGCATGAAACATTGTCATCATCCGAGGTCGATAATTCGCTGTGGGAAAATGCGTGGGGAGCCTGTTTACTGGGTAATATTAGTTCCGGTAAATTGTTGAATCGAATTCTCGATTTTCTTCGCATTCATAACCACATCCCCGTGATTGCATTGGCCAATCACGACAGTGAGCTGGCTGGGCTACCCAATTATGTGGGGTCTTTAGAGTTGCCATTGCATTATGGTCAATTTACCGATGCCCTTCGTCACTGCCAAGAGTTCCTTGGTAAACGCGCATTCCAAACGCCCCAGCTAGGACGTAAAAATACCTTATTCCGTAGTATGGTTGGCCGCAGCGAAGCGATCAGCCAGATCCGCCATTTGATTGAGCAAGTGGCAGCAACCGATGCCAGCGTACTGATTCTGGGTGAATCTGGCACCGGTAAAGAAGTTGTCGCACGTAATATCCATTACCATTCATCACGAGGCAAGGGGCCGTTTGTCCCTGTCAACTGTGGTGCCATCCCGCCAGACTTGCTTGAAAGTGAGTTGTTTGGCCATGAAAAAGGCGCGTTTACCGGCGCGATCTCGGCACGAAAAGGTCGCTTTGAGTTAGCCGAGGGCGGCACGCTGTTCTTGGATGAAATTGGTGATATGCCGTCTTCAATGCAGGTAAAACTCCTGCGCGTGCTCCAAGAGCGCAGCTTTGAGCGTGTTGGCGGCAGCGAAACCATCAAGGCGAATGTCCGTATTGTGGCCGCGACTCACCGCAACTTGGAAGACATGATCAGCGAGGGGAAATTCCGCGAAGATCTTTACTACCGCTTGAATGTTTTCCCAATCGAGATGCCGGCACTGCGTGAGCGCATCGAAGATATTCCGTTGCTGCTGCAAGAGTTGCTTGCTCGAATGGAAGCTGAAGGGGCGAAGCCTATTCACTTTACCCCGCGTGCGATTACCTCTTTGATGGATCACGATTGGCCTGGCAATATCCGTGAGCTGGCGAACTTGATTGAGCGGTTGATTATCCTCTACCCGGGTGAAATGGTGGATGTGAGCCATTTGCCGATGAAGTATCGTTACAGCGAACTGCCTGATTTCCAGCCGGAGGATAACTTCTTGTCGGTCGAAGATCAGGAGCGTGCCGCTTTGGCTGACATGTTTGCCAGCCATTATGCAGAGCCTGAGGATCAGGCTGGCATGAACGATTTACCACCGGAAGGGTTGAATCTGAAGGAAATGCTCGCTGAACTTGAAGTAGAGATGATCCGACAGGCATTGGAAGCACAATCTGGGGTCGTTGCGCGCGCTGCCGATATGCTGGGTATGCGACGTACTACTCTTGTTGAGAAAATGCGTAAATATGGCCTGAGCAAAGAAGCACTTCGCTAGGCTGTGACTACCGGCGGTGTCAAATTCTTGGCGCCGTCAAATTTCTTTTCCCACTTCCAACACCCTGATAAAATTAGTTTTTTATTGGCATAAATTATGCTTACCTACCATTGGTAATTATATTTTTGCGCGTATTTCGGGTATTCAATGGAAGAGAGTCATTCCTCGCTAGGTACACTGGCACAACAAGTTGGTCGATATCAACAAGCTTTCGATGTGATGCCATCAGGGGTGATCTTCCTTGATTCTGCAGGTATCGTGCGCGAAGCCAACCCCGAGGCTTACCGCTTGTTGGGGGAGCCGCTAGAAGGTGAGCGTTGGTTCCAGGTGATCCAACGGGCTTTCTCGCCCCGTGAAGATGATGGCCATGAGGTCTCGCTGCGAAATGGTCGCCGAGTCAAGCTGGCTATTTCCGCGTCAGAAAGCGGACAGCTTATTTTTATGACCGACATGACGGAAACCCGGCTATTGCAGTCCCGTATCAGTGAAATGCAGCGCTTGTCGTCACTGGGCAGGATGGTTGCGTCTTTGGCCCACCAGGTGAGGACGCCGCTGTCGAGTGCCATGTTGTATGCCAGTAACTTGGGTTCGCCGAACCTCAATGCGGCAACGCGTGATCGCTTCCAGACCAAGCTCGTTGATAGACTCCATGATCTGGAAAAGCAGGTCAATGACATGCTGCTGTTCGCCAAAGGCGGTGATAACAAGGTTGTTGAGCGTTTTAGCCTGGAAACTTTGCTGAATGAACTTGAGGCCATGGTCGAGACCCAAGTGTTGAGCAATCAGGTGGATTTCAGCATTGATTGTGATGATGAGCAGCAAGAAATACTGGGCAATGCCAACGCGTTGGCAAGTGCGGTGAGTAACTTGATCACCAATGCGATTCAGATGGCGGGCAAGCAATGTAAGGTGGCATTGAAAGCCGTTATTCATGAGCAGTGGGTACATATCGCCGTGTTGGATAACGGGCCGGGTGTTGCGCCGGACATGCAGCAGAAGATTTTTGAACCCTTTTATACCAGCCGTCAGCAAGGCACCGGGCTAGGCCTTGCGGTGGTGCAGACGGTAGTGAATGCCCACAAGGGGCGGCTGTCATTGGAGTCAGAGCTAGGGAAAGGGGCCTGCTTTACAGTGACATTGCCGTTGGCCGAATTGAATATAGCACCAGACAGTCCGACAACTGATAACCAACAAGAACAAAAAACTGGAGAACAACAATGAATCAGAGCCGCGTATTGGTTGTTGAGGATGACGAAGGCTTGCGCGAAGCGCTAGTCGATACCCTGGCACTGGCAGGTTATCAGTGGCTAGAAGCTGACAGTGCCGAACAGGCATTGTTGTTACTGAAGTCTGAACCTGTTGATATTGTTGTTTCCGATGTGCAAATGGCAGGCATGGACGGTTTGGGTTTGCTGCGCAGTATTAAGCAGCATTGGCCTAAATTACCGGTGTTGCTAATGACCGCCTACGCCAATATCGAAGATGCGGTTTCGGCGATGAAAGAAGGGGCCATTGATTACATGGCTAAACCTTTCGCTCCCGAAGTTTTGCTTAATATGGTTAGCCGCTATGCACCGGTTAAAGCTGAATCGGGACAAGCGATAGCGGCCGATCCGAAATCGATCAAGCTATTGTCTTTGGCGGAAAAAGTGGCCAAGACCGATGCGAGCGTGATGGTCTTGGGGCCGAGTGGCTCGGGCAAAGAGGTGATGTCGCGCTATATCCACAGCCATTCTAATCGTCATGATGGGCCGTTTGTTGCCATTAACTGTGCGGCAATTCCGGATAACATGCTGGAAGCGACCCTGTTTGGTTATGAAAAGGGCGCATTTACCGGTGCGGTACAGGCATGTCCGGGTAAGTTCGAGCAAGCGCAGGGAGGCACCATCTTGCTTGATGAAATTAGCGAAATGGATTTAAACCTGCAGGCCAAGCTACTGCGGGTACTGCAAGAGCGTGAAGTCGAGCGGCTAGGTAGCCGAAAGAGTATCAAGCTTGATGTTCGTGTGCTGGCAACCAGTAACCGCGACCTTAAACAATACGTCAGTGAAGGCAACTTCCGCGAAGATCTGTATTACCGCTTGAATGTGTTCCCGATTGCCTGGCCTGCATTGGCAGAGCGCACGGGGGATATTGCCCCGTTGGCAACTTACCTCATCGAGCGCCATTGCATGAAGCAGGGAATGCCCGTGCCCCAGCTAGATAACACAGCCTTGGCAAAGCTTCAGCAGTACAGCTGGCCGGGGAATGTTCGCGAGCTAGACAATGTTGTCCAACGTGCTTTGATCCTGTGTGACGGCCATGCCATTCACTGCGAGCATATCCTGCTCGAAGGGCTAGATTGGCTGGATGCGGGTGGCTTGCAGCACGTGGTTGAGTCGGCGGTGGTGCCGAATGTGGTCCCTGCTCAAGAAACAGAAAAGGGCACGATGCAGCCAGCTGCTGCAGAAGGGTTAGGAAATGAGCTGCGAGAACAAGAGTTTTCCATTATTCTAGACACCATTCTTGCCTGTAACGGGCGTCGTAAAGATGTTGCCGAGAAATTGGGGATCAGCCCGCGCACATTACGCTATAAATTGGCGAAAATGCGTGATGCTGGAATTGACATCCCAGTTTAAGCATCACTTAGCGTACTATTTTACGGCATACTGCTAATAAATTAGTTAATTAGCCGTGTGCCAAGAATATATTTTTTATATTTTACACTGACAATTTTTTGACAGTCTGGAGCATTAGATGAAGGTAAATGGATTACAGAATGAGCTGCAGGCAATGATGCTGGAAGCACAGAATGCGTCACGTCCTGCCACCGGGCAGCAAGTCAGCGCCGACTTCGGTGCCGTACTGGGTGATGCGATTAAATCGGTGAACGGCTTGCAGTCGCAATCGAGTGAGTTGCAGACCCGCTTTGACCAAGGCGACCGCAGTGTTTCTTTGTCAGATGTTATGATCGCCCGAAACAAGTCGAGTGTGGCTTTTGAAGCGACCGTCCAAGTACGCAATAAAATGGTCGAAGCGTACAAAGAACTAATGAATATGCCGGTTTAAGTCAGGAATTTTTGAGTGTCGGAACCATCAACCAACAATGAGCTCGCGGTGGCAGGCAATGCGCCTGCACCTGTTGTGACAGACTCTGAGCTAGAGCTGCAAAACTCGGATGTAGAAGAGAAGAGTGCCTCGCGCGTTGACAGCATGCTTGGCAACCTCGACTTATTGCGCCAAGTGATCTTGGTGCTGTCTGTTGCTATCTGCGTAGCCTTGATTGTCCTTGTTATCTCTTGGATCAAAGAGCCGGAGATGCGCCCGCTTGGCACCTATGAAACCGCTGAGTTGATCCCGATCCTCGACCATTTCGACCAGAAAAAAATTCCTTATACACTCGATGGCAATACCATCCGGGTGCCAGCCGATTCTTTTTCTTCGACCAAGCTTGAAATGACCCGCGCGGGCTTGAATAACAGTGTTGCCGAAGGTGACGATATCCTGCTGCAGGACATGGGCTTCGGTGTCTCGCAACGCCTTGAGCGTGAGCGCTTGAAACTCAGCCGCGAGCGCCAGCTGGCGCGTGCTATCGAGCAGATCCGCCAAGTGCGTAAAGCGCAAGTCTTGCTGGCAATGCCAAAGCAGAGTGTGTTTGTACGCCATAACCAGGAAGCGAGTGCAACGGTATTCCTGACGCTGGGCACCGGTGGCAGTCTGGGCCAGCAAGAAGTTGATTCGATTGTTGATATGGTGGCAACCGCTGTGCCTGGCCTTAGGCCGACCCGTGTGACGGTAACCGACCAGCATGGCCGTTTGCTGAGCTCGGGTACCGAAGATCCGAGCGCAACGGCGCGCCGTAAAGAATATGAGTTAGAGCGCAAGCAAGAGCAGGCATTAAGAGAGAAGATTGACGCTATTCTGATCCCGGTTTTGGGTCTGGGGAACTATACCTCCCAAGTGGATGTATCGATGGACTTCAGTGCCGTCGAAGAAACGCGTAAGCAATACGATCCTAATACCCCAGCCACCCGTAGTGAATACACGCTCGAAGATTACAACAACGGTAATGTAGTAGCTGGTATTCCGGGGGCATTGAGTAACCAGCCTCCGGCTGACAGCGCCATACCGCAAGATATTGCCGACTTGCAGTCTGGTGCCGGCTCGAACAACGGTTCGGTTCACCGTGAAGCAACTCGTAACTTCGAACTAGATACCACGATTCGCCACAAACGTGCCCAAACCGGCACTGTTCAGCGCCAAACTGTTTCTGTTGCCATTGACTATAAGCAAGTGGTTAACCCGGAAACCGGTGAAATTACGCGAGTGCCTGTTACCGAAGCCGAGCTGGCGAAAATTTCCCGCCTGTTGATGGGCGGTGTCGGTTTCTCGGAAGCCCGTGGTGATATGCTGGAAGTGATTTCTGTGCCATTTGCCTTGCCGGAAGAGCAAATTGTGGCCGATCTGCCAATTTGGGAGCACCCGAATTTCAGTTCGTGGGTTCGTTGGTTGGCGGCTGCGTTGGTGATTGTGGTTGTGATGTTGGTGCTGGTGCGTCCGGCCATGCGCAAGCTGCTTTACCCGAATCAGGCGGCAGATGGTACGCCGTTGGATGAGAATGGCTTGCCAGTGTTGGCCGGTGATAACGACGGCATTGATTTGATTGGCGCCGAGTTGGATGGGGCCGATACGCTCGAGTTAAGTAGCAGTAGTTTGGATTTGCCGAACCTGCATAAAGATGAAGATCTACTGAAAGCCGTCCGTGCCCTGGTGGCAAATGAACCGGATCTGGCCGCTCAGGTCGTGAAAAGTTGGGTAAACGAAGATGGCTAACGAAGTCGCAACCACAGACGAAAAAAAGTTTGATATCACCACGCTCACCGGGGCTGATAAGGCGGCAATCTTGCTGCTTAGCCTGAGCGAGCAAGATGCGGCGAGTATTATCCGCCACTTGGAGCCTAAGCAAGTTCAGCGCGTGGGTGGGGTGATGGCGGCCATGGCCGATCTGAATCAGGAAAAAGTCTCTGCGGTTCACCGCCATTTTCTTGAGGATATCCAGAAGTACACCAGCATTGGTATGGGCAGCGAAGACTTTGTCCGTAATACGCTGGTGGCGGCACTGGGCGAAGATAAGGCCAACAACCTCGTTGATCAAATTTTGATGGGGAGCGGCTCTCGTGGCTTGGACTCATTGAAGTGGATGGATCCGCGTCAGGTTGCCAGCATTATTTTGAACGAGCACCCGCAGATCCAGACCATTGTTTTGTCATACCTTGAGCCGGAACAATCGGCGGAAATCCTTGCCCAGTTCCCTGAGCGGGTTCGACTGGATCTGATGATGCGTATTGCCAACCTTGAAGAAGTTCAGCCGGCGGCACTGCATGAGCTTAACGACATCATGGAGAAACAGTTCGCGGGTCAAGCCGGTGCGCAAGCCGCGAAAATTGGCGGCCTGAAGGCTGCGGCAGAAATCATGAACTACCTAGACAACAATGTCGAAGGCTTGTTGATGGATAGCATTCGCGAGAACGATGAAGACATGGCTACCCAGATTGAAGATCTGATGTTCGTGTTCGACAACCTTGCCGAAGTCGACGATCGTGGTATCCAAACATTGCTGCGTGATGTGCCGCAAGACCTATTGCAGAAAGCCCTTAAGGGTGCCGACGATATGTTGCGCGAAAAAATCTTGCGTAATATGTCTAAGCGTGCGGCTGAAATGTTGCAAGATGATCTGGAAGCCATGGGACCAATCCGTGTCGCGGATGTGGAAGCGGCCCAGAAAGAAATCCTATCTATTGCCCGCCGCTTGGCTGACTCTGGCGAGCTGATGCTCACAGGCGGAGGCGCAGATGAGTTCCTATAAGTCCTGCCAGCAGCGTTTTTCAAGCACGGTAAATCGCCATGACAACTGAGCGTCGTCGTGGGTTTATGCGGGTAGCCGAGCATCAGGCGGAAGAGCTTGAGCGTTGGGCGTATCCGGACTATGCCGATGAGAATCCGCAAGTTACCGACAATGCACTTAACTATGATCCCCAATGGCATTCACAGCCAATGGAGGAAGAGGAAGAGCAAGGCCCTCCGCCGCTGACGGCGGCCGATCTTGAAGAGATCCGCCAATCTGCCTACGAAGAAGGGTTGGCTGAGGGACGTGAGGCCGGTCTTGTGCAAGGCTTGGAGCAGGGTACGGCACAAGGCTTAGAGCAAGGCTTGGCTCAGGGGCTTGAACAAGGCTTGGCACAAGGTCTTGAGCAAGGCCAGCAGCGTATTGACGAGCAGGTTGGTTTTTTGACTCAGTTAGTTGAGAAGATGGCCAATCCACTGCAGCAAGTCGACAGCGCAGTTGAAGAGCAAGTTATCCAAATGGTAACAAGCTTGGCCCGGGAGCTGATCCGGGTCGAAGTTCAAACTAACCCGCAGGTGATCCTCAATACCGTGCGGGAAGTGGTGGCAACACTGCCGGTTGCCGGACAGCAAATTACATTGAGCCTGCATCCGGATGATTTGGCTCTGGTCAAGGATGCTTACGGCGAGGATAACCTAGCTGAGCGCAAATGGTCGCTACAGGCTGAGCCTGCGATGAGCCGGGGCGATCTTCAGGTTCACTCTGGTGACTCAAGTGTCGACTACCAACTAGAAGAGCGCATTCGCCATCTTCTCAAGCAATTTAGCGGTATTAACAGTCAGTTGCCTGCCGGAGGCCAGTAATGGCATCGTTGGCACAGCGCCTCTCCCGCTATCAAACCCAAAATACGGCTTGCCGTCCGGTGGCGTCTGGCCGCTTGGTGCGTGTCGTTGGCTTGACCCTAGAAGCGGTCGGCTGCCGCGCGCCAGTCGGCAGCTTATGTAAAGTCGAAACCCTTAATGGCGAGATGGAAGCGGAAGTGGTTGGCTTCTCGGGCGAAACCTTATTTTTGATGCCTAGCGAGCAGCTAACCGGGGTGATGCCGGGCGCGAAGGTCACGCCTATCTTGCATGCGAGCGGTTTGCCTGTGGGTATGGAGTTGCTCGGGCGAGTGATTGACGGGGTCGGTAACCCGCTCGATGGGCTAGGGCCTATCTATACGGCTGATCGCGCGTCATTTAATGCCGAGCCGATTAACCCACTGGCAAGAAAGCCGATCAAAGAGCCGCTTGATGTTGGCTTGAAGGCAATCAATGGCCTGTTGACGGTCGGTAAAGGGCAGCGGATTGGCTTGTTTGCCGGCTCAGGTGTTGGTAAGTCGGTGACCTTGGGCATGATGACCCGGGGCACCACGGCCCAGGTGGTGGTAGTCGGCCTGATTGGTGAGCGTGGCCGAGAAGTAAAAGAATTTATTGACGAAATTTTGGGGACGGAAGGCCGCCAGCGTGCAGTCGTGGTTGCAGCCCCCGCTGATGCCTCGCCATTGATGCGTTTAAAAGGGTGCCAGACGGCACTCACCATTGCCGAGTACTTCCGGGATCAAGGCTTGGATGTGCTGCTATTGATGGATTCGCTCACCCGTTTTGCCCAAGCGCAGCGTGAGATAGCCCTTTCAGTGGGTGAGCCGCCGGCAACCAAAGGCTACCCGCCGTCGGTGTTTGCCAAGTTGCCTGCCTTGGTGGAGCGGGCCGGTAATGGCGGTGAGCACCAAGGATCTATTACGGCATTTTTTACGGTATTGACCGAAGGTGATGATCTGCAAGATCCGATAGCCGATGCCTCAAGGGCTATCCTGGATGGTCATATTGTACTTTCCCGTGAAATGGCGGATGCCGGCCATTATCCGGCGATTGATGTCGAGCGCTCTGTGAGCCGAGTGATGCCAGCGATTGTCAGCGAAGAGCACATGTTGATGTCCAAGGCGGTACGCCAAATTTTGTCGATTTGCCGCAAGAACCAGGATCTGGTTTCTATTGGTGCCTATAAGCCAGGTACTGATCAGGGGATTGATCAGGCGTTTACCTTTAAACCGAAATTGGACGGTTACCTCCAGCAGCAGATGAAGGAGTCTGTTCCTTACGAGATGTGCGTTAACATGCTGCGCTCTATTCTTAGTGGCTCGTAAAATGAATTTAGCGGCTGGTTATATCAATAAAGGAAGAAAAGCACATGGCCGATGAAGCCCTCGCATTTATTCTCGAGCGTACCCGTGACGATGAGCACAAGGCGGCATTGGCACTGAACCAAGCTCGGCTAGAGCATCAAAGCTACTTGCAACAATTGCAGCAGATTGAACAATATCGCTTGGATTATTGTAAGCAGTTGTCTGTGCGCGGGCAGGAGGGTTTGACGGCCAGCGAATATGGCCATTTGCAGAAGTTCCTCAACCAACTTGATGAAACACTGGTCAAGCAGAAGGCGGCAGGCCAGCAGTTTGAACAGCAGATCGAGCAATGCAGCGAGCATTGGAACGAAGTACGCAAGAAGCGCCGCTCGATTGAGTGGTTGCTAGATAAGAAGCAAACAGAACGACAGCAGCAACTTGATCGCCAAGAGCAAAAGTTGATGGATGAATTTGCCACCTTGCAGTTTGCCCGTCGAATGACTTCCGCCCGCTAGTGCCGGTATCTCGCGATAAAGAAGGCTATCAATGTAGCGCGAAGATGGTGTGATTCTTGCATTGCTATTGGGTAATTAATGATTAAACCAAGTGTTACTCAGCAAGGGCCCGTATGCTTTCATCCCGTTTATTGACAACAGAACCGGTATCGACCAAAGGGGCGTCGCCTGCGCCAGCTGGTCAAACAGACAAGCCTGCCAGTGCGGATGAATCCAAGCCGGGCTTTTCTGCTCAATTGCAAGGTGCGGTAAAAGACAAGGCTGCTAAAGGCAACCCAGAAGCCAAGCCTCAGGATAAGGCTCGATCTTCTGTTGACGGCGCGGCAGCAACCGCAAAAGAAAATACGGCTCAGCCAAGCAACGCTCAGTCAGCCGAGGCTAAGGCTGCAAAAGAGAGCGCCGAGGCTAATGAGAACGCTAAAAATAGCAAAGTGAGTCAGGAAGATAGCAGCACTCCCGAGCAAACCACGTCTGTTAAAACGGAAGGCAAAGCGGCAGCGGATCAGTCGCAATCAGTCCAGCCACCATCAACCCAGCCAGAGGCTGATATCGAGCTGGATACGAAGGCTAGCTCAACGGCAACAGCTCAGGCGGCCAACAGTCATACGGCTGGCGCGGATGCTGCTGCGTCAGCCAAAAATGAGAGCAACTCAGCGGCGGCGCAGGATAAGCAACAAGCCATGAGTGAAGGTGAAGAGTTGCTCAAGCGCTTGTCCGATTCGAATAGGCAGCTTCAGGCAGTTGATAGTGATGGACAAGCCAGCCAATTGCGACAAGAAGGCAACTCTTTGCCGCCGGAAGGACAAACTGTGCTGGCCGATAATGTTGCGCCGGACAAGGCGAAGGCAGAAGCGGCTATTGTGTCTAGTTTGGCACCTGATTCGTCGCCAGCTATGGTGGCAGAAGAAGGTGAAAGCACGGGACTGACTGACGAGCAGTTGGCGCAGGTGTTTGCCCAGCAAGGGGCTGGTTCGCGTCAACAGCAGGATCAAACTAAGGCTGTGGACAGTGAGCTTTCGCCTGAGCAGCACCAAGCGTTAGGTGACGATACAGCCGCCACAGCTGCTGTTGGTGGCAGTGTTGCTAACGCGGGTACAGTAAATGCAGAAAATACAGAGCTGGCAAAAAATGCCGAGCAGAGCCTGCGAGCAGCGGATAGCCAACAGGTAGGTGCCCGAAGTGCGAATAGCCAGCCCGCAACCAACGCATTGATTAATGCATCTACTGCAGGCCAAGCAGCTAGTGCGGACGCGACTACGGCACCAAATAGCTTAAATCAGCCGCAGAACCCGGCAATGGCCGCTTTTATGGGGCAAATGCAACCAACTGATAGCCAAGAAGCTGTAGACCCTGAGATGGGTAAGGCCGGTATCGAAGGTTTAGCGGCAGGGTTAGGCCAAAACCAACTTGAGCCGACTTCGGCGGGCCAAAACCACACGGGTGCAGATCAAGGTAACCAGCAATCAGCCATGACGGCGGCATCAGCCCAGTCACTGCTGCAAGCACGCACTACCGATCAGGCGCAAGCGGCAACACAGCCGCCACTGCCATTGAACAAAGAGCAGGGTGGTGAGCAGTTGGCAGAGCGGATGCAAATGATGCTGTCGAAGAACTTGAAGCATGTGGATATCCGTTTGGATCCGCCAGAGTTGGGTAAGCTGCAGATCAAGCTATCGATGAATAACGATCAAGCCTCGGTGCAGTTTACCGTGGGCAACCAGCAAACCCGCGACCTGGTTGAACAGGCGATGCCAAGGCTACGCGAATTGCTAAGCCAGCAGGGGGTGCAATTAGCCCAGACGTCGGTGCAGCAAGATAGCGGCCGTCAGTTTGCTGGTCAGCAGAACCAAGCGCAGGGTAACGGCCAACAAGGCAATGGCAGCCAGCAAGGTAGCAACGCAGGGCCTGGGGGTGACGACGACTTCCATGGCGTCGATGTGAATGAGCTTTGGGCAACCGCGCCTAAAGAGGGCGTCGATTACTATGCATAATGTTATACTGCTCCGATAAGAACATAGAGTGAAAGGAATAATTCCAAATGGCAGATGAAGAAAACGGCGGCGGAAAGAAGAAGCTGATTATTATCATCGTTGCAGCAGTCCTCTTGCTTGGCGGTTTAGGGGGCGGTGCTTGGTGGTTTTTCATGAGCGATGACAGCAGTGATCCGGAAATGGCACAAGCCCAAACGTCCACAGCGCCGGTGGCAAGTGAGCCAGCGTATTATGTCATTTTGCCCCAGCCTTTTATCTTTAATGTAACGGGTGATCAACGCGACAGGCTCGTGCAGGTCAAGGTACAGCTAATGGTGCGTGGTGATGCCAACGAGGCATCGGCCAACCAGCATATTCCATTGATTGAAAGTACCTTGTTGCAAACATTTGGCGCCGCGACCGTAGAGCAATTGAGAACGCCGACAGGGCGCATTGACCTACGTCAGCAGGCATTGTCATCGGTCCAGGATGCGATGATGAAAGTAGCCGGGCAACAAGTGGTTGAACGGGTGCTATTTACTGGTTTTGTAATGCAATAGGTTTAATGTGAGCGACTTATTAACCCAAGACGAAATTGATGCGCTGTTACATGGTGTCGATGACGTAGAAGATGAGGATGATGGCGGCCAGAGCGAATCGGGTGTCATATCATTTGATTTTTCATCGCAGGACCGGATTGTTCGTGGGCGGATGCCCACCCTTGAGCTGATCAACGAGCGCTTTGCGCGCCATATGCGGATCAGTCTGTTTAATATGCTGCGAAAAACCGCAGAGGTATCGATAAACGGGGTACAGATGCTCAAGTTTGGTGAGTATCAAAATACCCTGTATGTACCGACCAGTTTGAACATGGTGAGGTTCCGTCCTTTGAAAGGCACGGCGCTGATCACCATGGAAGCGCGCTTGGTCTTTATTTTGGTGGAGAACTTCTTCGGTGGTGATGGCCGTTTCCATGCCAAAATCGAAGGCCGGGAATTTACCCCAACCGAGCGCCGTATTGTACAAATGCTGCTGAAGCTAGTCTTTGAAGATTATCGCGAGGCATGGTCGCCGGTGATGGGGGTCGAGTTCGAATACCTTGATTCTGAGGTTAACCCGACCATGGCAAACATTGTGAGCCCGACCGAGGTGATCGTGGTGAGCTCCTTCCATATCGAAGTGGACGGCGGGGGCGGTGACTTCCATGTGGTGATGCCTTATTCCATGGTTGAGCCTATCCGCGAATTGCTGGACGCCGGTGTCCAGAGTGACAAGATGGATACCGATGTTCGCTGGAGCAAGGCATTGCGTGATGAAATCATGGATGTTCCGGTGAATATGCGCGCCAAGCTGCTCGATGTGGACTTGTCATTACGTGACTTGATGGAGTTGCAACCCGGCGATGTGATCCCGATTGATATGCCGGAAGCGGCAACGGTATTTGTGGAAGACTTGCCGACCTATCGCGCCAAGATGGGTAAATCGGGTGATAACGTCGCCCTGAAAATTACAGAGAAGCTCAAGCGACCAGACATGGTGAAAAGTGATCTGGCCTTCCTTGACCGTGACGAATTAGGCACCGCACTGTTGAATATCCACAGTGACAGCCAAGATGAAGAGTAGGTAGAAAAATGTCTCAGAATGACCAACAAATTGCGGATGACTGGGCAGCAGCCCTGGCCGAGCAGGCAACTGAGGAAAATAGCGCGCAACCCGCACCGCTGGAAGAATTGACCGACGATGCCGCGCCGTTTGGTGAAGACGAGCGCCGTAAGCTTGATACCATCATGGATATCCCGGTCACCATTTCGATGGAAGTGGGCCGTACCCAAATCAGTATCCGTAACTTACTGCAATTGAACCAAGGTTCGGTGGTTGAGCTTGACCGTGTTGCCGGTGAATCGCTGGATGTGATGGTTAACGGTACCTTGATCGCCCACGGCGAGGTGGTTGTGGTGAACGACAAGTTTGGTATTCGTCTAACCGATGTGATCAGCCAAACCGAGCGAATTAAGAAATTGCGCTAAGAATGAAACGAATGACGCTCTTTAATTGTTTTTCTAAATCAGCCTTCGGGCTGATTGTTGCGTTTGGGCTATTGCCACTACCGGCAGCTGCCGCGGCGGCGCCAGAGCTAAACATCGCAACAACATTGGCCTCCCTGGTGCTGGTGGTCACGGTGATCCTGTTCCTGGCATGGCTGCTTAAGCGGATGAAGTTTCCGGGGGTACAATCGGGTGATGCTTCGTTGCGCATATTGCGCCAATTGCCCGTTGGACAGCGTGAGCGTATCGTCCTGCTCCAAGTGGGTGACGAGCAGATGCTGGTTGGGGTAACGCAACAAAATATTTCGTTGTTAGGTAAGTTGGAACAACCAATCGCCATGGATGAGGTGTCCGGCGGGCAAGACTTTGCCAACCAGCTGGGCAAACTATTAAAAAAAGATGATAAGAAATAGTGTGATAGCCGCCCTTCTGGCGGTTTTTAGTCTGTTGTTCACATTGCCCGTGATGGCGGAAACTGAAGCCGCGAGCAGTGTGACGGTCAGCGAGATGCAAAGCGAGGGCGGGGCAACCAAAATGGTCACCGCCAAGGGCGCTGGCGGTGGGATCCCGGCATTTTCTGTCACCGTCAATCCCGATGGTACCGAAGACTACTCGATAACATTGCAAATATTGGCGCTGATGACGGCGCTGGGCTTTTTGCCCGCGATTGTCATTTTGATGACCTCGTTCACCCGGATTGTGGTGGTGATGTCGATTTTGCGCCAGGCCATGGGCCTGCAACAAACGCCGTCGAACCAGGTGATCATTGGTATCGCCATGTTCCTGACCTTTTTCATCATGTCGCCGGTGCTGGACCAGATTAATACCAATGCGGTACAGCCGTACATTAACGAAGAAATGACGGCGGTTGAGGCGTTGGAGCAAGCGCAGGAGCCGCTTCGCCAATTCATGCTCAAGCAAACACGGGTCAAAGATCTCGAAAGCTTCGTTAACATGTCGGGCTCGACCGCGACGGATCCGCAAGAAGTGTCGATGACGGTATTGATCCCTGCTTTTATCACGTCCGAGCTAAAGACCGCCTTCCAGATTGGCTTCATGCTGTTCTTGCCGTTCTTGATCATCGACTTGGTGGTGGCATCGGTCTTGATGGCCATGGGTATGATGATGCTTTCGCCGATGATTGTATCGTTGCCGTTCAAGCTGATGTTGTTCGTGTTGGTTGACGGCTGGAACCTGATCCTATCGACCTTGGCGGGGAGTTTCGGAACATGACCCCAGAAGCGTTTGTCGAGATATTCCAAGAAGCCTTGTACATGGTATTGCTGATGGTGTGTGCCATCGTCATACCGGGCTTGTTGATCGGCTTGATTGTGGCTGTCTTTCAGGCGGCCACGTCGATAAACGAACAGACGTTGAGTTTCCTCCCTCGTTTGATCGTCACCCTGCTGGCACTGATGTTCTTTGGTCATATGATGACCCAGATGCTGATGGATTATTTCTATCGCATCATCGAGCAGATCCCGCAACTGCTCTATTGAGCATGGTTTATTGCCGATGAACTTCTCTTCCGCCTTATTACTCGACTGGATTGCCAATTACTTTTGGCCGCTGACGCGCATCTCGTCGATGATGATGGTGATGACTTTCTTTGGCGCGCGCTTTGTGTCGGCCAAGATCCGCTTGTATCTTGCCGTGACCATGACGTTTGCGGTGATGCCAATTTTGCCTGCCGTCACCAAGGACATTGAACTGCTCTCTTTTGCCGGGTTCCTCACCACCGGGCAACAGGTGTTGATCGGTATCGCCATGGGGCTGGTGACCCAATTTGTGACCCAGACCTTTGTGTTATTGGGGCAGATCTTGGGTATGCAGTCGAGTATCGGTTTTGCCTCTATGGTCGACCCGGCCAACGGCCAGAATACCCCGGTATTGGGCCAGTTCTATATGATGTTGGCCGTGATGTTGTTTTTGGCCACCGATGGCCACCTCACCATGCTAAACCTGGTGGTATTGAGCTTTACGACCTTGCCGATTGGCGAGTCGATGCTGCGGCCGGTTGATTACTACCAGTTGGCCAGCTGGTTCGGCTTGATGTTCCAAATGGGCCTGAATATGGCCCTGGCGGGGATCATCGCCCTGCTGACGGTGAACCTGTCTTTTGGTGTGATGACAAGGGCGGCGCCGCAGCTGAATATTTTTTCTTTGGGCTTTTCGTTTGCCTTGCTGATAGGTCTTTTGATCAGCTGGTTCTTGGTGGCGGGGATCATGCCGCAGTATGAATACAGCTGGGAGCTGGGTTTTGGTCAGGTATGTAGTTTGATTAGGGTGGATTGCTAATGGCAGAGTCCGACGGTCAGGAACGTACCGAAGATGCCACGCCCCGAAGGCTTCAGCAGGCGCGGGAAAAGGGGCAAGTACCGCGCTCAAGAGAATTAGCTTCAGTCGCTGTGCTGGTGGCGGGTGCCGTCGGCTTGATGTGGTTTGGTGAATCACTTGGCAAGGGATTGGCCGATGTCATGACCAAGATGTTCTCGCTGACCCGCGAGGAGATCTTCGATCTCAACCGCTTGTTTGCGGTCATTTGGGCATCGATTTGGCATATCGCCTTCCCGCTGTTTTTGGTCTTGGCCTTTTTGTTTTGCGCGGCGGTACTGGGTGCGGCAGGCCTCGGGGGGATCAGCTTCTCGGTGGAAGCAGCGATGCCGAAAATGTCGAAAATGAACCCGATCAGCGGCTTTAAGAAAATGCTCGGCAAGCAGAGTATTGTTGAGCTAATCAAGTCTATTCTGAAAGTCTCGCTGGTGGCCGGGGTAGCGTTCGTACTGATGCGCGGCAACCTGGAGGATCTCTTCCAGCTGACGGTCGAAGTCTATCCGCAAAACCTGTTTCATGCGCTGGATATCTTGCTTGGTTTTGTATTGCTGATTTGCTGCTCCTTGCTGGTCGTGGTCGCCATTGATGTGCCCTACCAAATTTGGCAGCACAATGAGCAGCTTAAAATGACCAAGCAGGAAGTGAAAGACGAGTACAAGGATACCGAGGGTAAGCCTGAAGTGAAGGGGCGTATCCGCATGCTTCAGCGTGAAATGGCCCAGCGCCGGATGATGGCGGATGTCCCGCAAGCCGATGTGGTCATTACTAACCCGGAGCACTTCTCTGTGGCCTTGCGTTATGACCCTGAAAAAGATTCAGCGCCGGTTGTCGTTGCCAAAGGAACAGATTTTCTCGCGCTTAAAATCCGTGAAATTGCCAATGAACACCAAATTGATATTGTGCCCGCACCGCCGTTAGCCCGTGCGCTTTATCATACCGCAGAGCTTGAACAGCAGATCCCAGACGGCTTATTCAGTGCTGTGGCTCAGGTGTTGGCTTATATTTTCCAGCTTAAGCAATACCGTAAAGGGCGTGGCAGAAAACCGGTTCTCTCCAAGGAAGCGGTGAATATACCGAAAGATTATCAATATTAATTTCATGCCTTTCAGGTATATATGTGAATGTCAAATTATTGTCGCTTTGGCGGGAATGAATCTTGCTAATCTAGTTTCGATTTACGGGATATGGCGGTAAAATACCCATTCTTGTACCAGCCCAATATATGTTGGTTGGTATGCTTGTTTCGGCTTCTGCGACTGAATTGTCCTTATTTATATTGGCATGGATACATGCCCATGTAGTGGCGGCGCGGTGTTACTCAATAATTAGAATTAATGAAGTTATCTCTACCTTTTCTTGAAAAACTGCCTGTAGAACGGTTGAAATCCATGCCGTCGGTCGGTGCCCCTGTTATGGTACTGGCCACGTTGGCAATGGTGGTTTTGCCGATGCCGCCGTTGCTGCTCGATATGGCATTTTCATTCAATATCGCGTTAGCGCTGGTGGTATTGCTGGTAACGGTGTACACCCGTCGCCCGCTCGATTTCGCTGCTTTTCCTACCGTACTTTTGATAGCCACCTTGTTGCGCCTTGCCCTGAACGTGGCATCTACCCGCGTGGTACTGCTATATGGCCATGAAGGACCAGATGCCGCCGGCCAGGTTATCGATGCTTTTGGCTCGGTGGTGATTGGCGGTAACTACGCCGTGGGTTTGGTTGTCTTCCTGATCTTGATGATTATTAACTTCATGGTCGTTACTAAAGGTGCCGGCCGTATTTCCGAAGTGAGTGCCCGCTTTACCCTTGATGCCTTGCCGGGTAAGCAGATGGCAATCGATGCCGACTTGAATGCCGGTTTGATTGACCAAGACCAAGCACGTTTGCGCCGTTTTGAAGTGACAAAAGAAGCCGACTTCTACGGTTCAATGGATGGTGCGTCGAAATTCGTCAAGGGTGATGCCATTGCTGGTATCATGATTTTGTGTATCAACATCATCGGTGGCTTGGTCATCGGTATGAGCCAGCACGGCCTTGGCTTTGGTGAGGCAATCGAAATCTACAGCCTGCTGACCATCGGTGATGGTCTGGTAGCCCAAATACCCTCGCTATTGCTTTCAATTGGCGCGGCAATGATGGTGACGCGTCAAAATACTGACGAAGATATGGGCCAGCAAATGGCTTTCCAGATGTTCAACAACCCGCAGGCGTTGATCATCACTGGGGTCATTTTATTCGTTATGGGTATCGTACCGGGGATGCCGCACATACCGTTCCTGCTGTTGGCAGCCATGATTGGCGGTATTGCCTATTGGCGGATCAAGAAACAACAAGCTGCTGCAGTGGCAGAAGCCGAGGCACCCTCAACCGAGCTGGCCACCCAACAGCCGCAAAAAGAGCTGTCTTGGGACGATGTTCAGCCGGTTGATATCATCGGTCTGGAAGTTGGCTACCGCTTGATCCCGATGGTGGATAAAGAACAGGGTGGCGAGTTGCTTGAGCGAGTTAAAGGTGTTCGTAAGAAACTGTCGCAAGATTTCGGTTTTCTTATCCCCCCTGTTCACATTCGTGACAACTTGGAATTGCCGCCCAATACCTACCGTATTAGTTTAATGGGGGTTGCCTGCGGCGAAGCCAATATTCACCCGAATATGGAGCTGGCCATCAACCCTGGGCAGGTGTTCGGCACCATTGATGGTGAAGCGACCACCGATCCGGCATTTGGCCTTGAGGCGGTTTGGATCATGGAGTCGCAGCGCGAGCATGCGCAGGCGTTGGGCTATACCGTGGTGGACTCGGCAACCGTACTGGCGACCCATTTAAGCCAGATACTGACCAATTGTGCGTCTCAGCTACTTGGCCACGAAGAAGTGCAGAACCTACTTGAGATGCTGGGCCAGAACACACCGAAGTTGGTGGAGGGTTTTGTGCCTGATCAGCTATCGCTTGGCGTGGTCGTTAAAGTGCTGCAGAACTTGCTGCATGAAGGGATCCCTATCCGGGATATCCGTACCATTGTTCAGACCTTGTCTGAATACTCGAGTAAGAGTCAAGATCCTGACATCCTCACTGCCGCAGTACGAATCGGCTTGAAACGACTTATTTGTCAGGAAATCAATGGTATAGAGCCAGAGCTGCCAGTGATTACATTGGTGCCTGAGTTGGAACAAATATTGCATAAGACTATGCAGTCCGCCGGTGGTGAATCGACAGGTATCGAACCTGGTTTGGCCGAGCGCCTGCAGCGTTCACTGACTGAGGCAACCCAGCAGCAAGAGTTGAAAGGCGAGCCTGCGGTCTTGTTGACCTCGGGTGTACTGCGCTCGACGCTGGCGAAATTTGTTAAGAATACTATCCCGTCGTTACGTGTGTTGTCTTATCAGGAAGTGCCTGATGAAAAGCAGATACGCATCGTGAATGCGGTGGGGAACTAAGAGTGACATCGCTAACTAGCGCGTGGCAATGAAGGACAGTGGCTTTGTGGGGCTGATGCCGAAGCAATAGCGGATGAAACGGGAATATAGCATTGAAGATTAAACGTTTTTTTGCAAAAGATATGCGAACAGCCCTGAGCCAGGTCAAGGAAGAACTGGGTGCAGACGCGGTGATCATGTCGAATAAGAAAGTGACCGGTGGCGTCGAGATTGTTGCCGCGGTCGATACCGATGTGGCCAATGAGCCGCCAGCGGCACCACAGGCACGCGACGCCTTGGCTGAGCGCCTAGGTCAGGCAAAGCGCAAGCTTGCCGATGATAGGGTGCAACTGCAAAAACCTGCCGTTAGCCGCTTTGCCAACGTATTGCAAAACTATACCGGTAAAGACGCTGGTAAAGGCACTGGCCAGCATGAGTCGTCCGAGCAGCCAGAAACCGAGGTTGACTCACTTTCGGCATTGCTTAAGCGCCAATCGAAGCACCATGGTGACAACCATCAAGGCTACGATCGCGAACCTGCGCGCGGTAGCCAGCGTGAGCAGCAATCATCGCGCAACAATAACTACGGCCGAGATGGGCTCTTTGGCGGTCAGCGAGACGGCGGCGCTTCCCGTCACGAACCACGCCGCGACTTGCGCCAAGAACCGTCTAGAAGCCAAATGGGGCGCCAGCCTCAGCACTCTCTGGATGTGGGTGATTACCGCCGTCCGTCAGTACAAAAGCCAGAGCCGCTGGGCCAAGATCGCAGCCATGGCGGGTTTGGCAGCCGTAAACCAGAACCAAACCGCGGTGGCAACCGCTTGGATCCAAGCCGTTACGATGCCAAGGCCAGCCAGTACAGCAACGATGAAATCGATGCGATGCGCAATGAAATGGCATCCATTCGCCGCCTGCTGGAGCATCAGGTTTCGGGCCTGATGTGGCAGGAAGTCGAACGTCGAGAGCCAATGCGGGCGATGATGATCAAGCGCTTGGAAAAAATGGGCTTATCGCCTGAACTTGCCGATCAGCTGGCTTGCTATATTCCTGAAGACGTGCCGAGCAACGAGGCGTGGCCGGCATTGCTTGATTTGCTAGCCGACCAGCTGATCACGACTGAAGACTGCATTTTGGAAACCGGTGGTGTGGTTGCCCTGCTTGGCCCAACCGGCGTGGGTAAAACCACCACTATCGCCAAGCTTGCCGCCCGTGCCGCGATGGACTTTGGCCCGGATCAAATTGCCTTGGTCACCACGGACACCTTCCGTATTGGTGCCCATGAACAGCTGGCGACTTATGGCCGAATTATGGGTTGTCCGGTAAGAGTTGCTAAAGATGCGGAAGAGCTTGCCGATATACTTCACCAGTTAAGGCATCGTCGCCTAGTGTTGCTCGATACCGCAGGGATGGGTCAGCGCGATATTCGCCTGTCTGAGCAGCTAGATACCCTGATGCAAAACAGTGGTTCGCAGATTAGAAGCTTCTTGGTGCTACCGGCGACGGCACAGCGCCGGGTATTGCATGAAACCATTGAGCACTTCCGCCGTATTCCGTTATCGGGCTGCGTGCTGACCAAGCTTGATGAATCATTGAGCTTGGGCGAGGTGATTTGCGTATCGATACAGCATGCCTTGCCCATTGCGTATTTGGCCGATGGGCAGCGCGTACCGGAAGATATTAAGGTCGCCACGGGTAACTACCTAGTTGCACGGGCAAATGAATTATTAGAACAAGAGTTGAGCCAGCAATCCCATTTCTGGAGCAGTGACAGCTCGGAGAACCAGGCGGCAGACTTCTATGATTGAGAATAGCATGTACGATCAAGCAAGCGGCTTGCGCCGTATGACACAACTAACCTCGACCAAAGTCATTACTGTAACCGGCGGTAAAGGCGGGGTAGGTAAAACCAACGTAACCTTGAACATGGCAATTTCCATGGCGCGTCAAGGCAAGCGGGTGATGGTGCTGGATGCTGATCTTGGTTTGGCGAACGTCGATGTGATGCTGGGCTTGCGTGCTGGCCGAAACCTGTCACATGTACTGGCCGGGATGTGCGACCTTAAGGACATCATTGTCGAAGGCCCGTACGGGGTGAAAATTGTCCCTGCGTCATCGGGTACCCAGACAATGGCTGAGCTGACGGCAGCACAACACATGGGGCTTATCCGAGCATTTAGCAGCCTCGAAGAAGAAATCGATGTGCTATTGGTTGATACGGCAGCGGGTATCTCCGACATGGTGCTGAGCTTCTCCCGTGCTGCCCAGGATGTCTTGGTGGTGGTGTGCGACGAGCCAACCTCTATCACCGATGCTTACGCGCTGATCAAAATCCTCAGCCGCGAGTACGATGTCCAGCGCTTCAAGATTGTCGCGAACATGGTGCGTAGCTACCGTGAAGGCCGAGATTTGTTCGCCAAGTTGACCCGGGTAACGGAGCGTTTTCTTGATGCCAACCTTGAGCTGGTGGCATGTGTGCCGCTAGACGATCGGGTTCGCCAATCGGTTAAGCGCCAGAAGATCGTGGTTGAAGCCTTCCCGCGCAGCCCGGCAGCATTGGCGTTAACCTCGCTGGCAAACAAGGCCATGACTTGGCCGGTGCCGACCAGCGCAGGCGGCCACCTCGAGTTCTTCGTCGAGAAACTACTGGTGAAGCGCGAACCGAGAGAGGCTCCAATTGGTGAATAAGGCTCTGACATACGGGCAATATCAGCAAAGTCCGCAGGCCTTTATTGAACGATACTCATCTTTGGTAAAGCGCATTGCCCATCATTTGATGGGGCGGCTTCCGCCTAATATTCTCCTTGAAGATTTGATCCAGGCAGGCATGATTGGCCTGCTTGAAGCTCAACAAAATTATGATCCGAGTAAAGGGGCGAGTTTCGAGACCTTTGCCGGGATCCGTATACGCGGTGCCATGCTCGATGATATTCGTCGCGGCGACTGGGTACCGCGTTCAGTCTACAAGAACAGCCGCCGTATCACAGAAGCGATTTCGTTGCTTGAAGGTGAGTTGGGGCGAGACCCTAACGATCAGGAAATCGCTACACATCTCGAAATGACACTCGAACAGTACCATCAAGCCTTAAATGATGTTAATTGTGGTCGATTAGTAGGTATGGAAGATCTAGGTGTGTCTGAGGATGCGGTAGCAAGTGAAGAATCACTAGAAGAAAATCTTCCATTTCAGGGGGTTGTAGATGATAATTTCCGTCATTCATTAGCGGATGCCATCAAGACCCTGCCTGAAAGAGAGGCTTTGGTTCTATCTCTGTACTATGACGAGGAATTAAACCTCAAGGAGATAGGTGCTGTGATCGGGGTCAGTGAATCCCGAATTTGCCAGATTCATAGTCAGGCGATGCAACGTTTGCGGTCGAAGCTCAAAGCTTGGACTGTGTAATACCCATTAGATTAAGAACACTGGGACCTCAGTGGAGGCAACTTTGAATAAAAACATGAAAATCCTCATTGTTGATGACTTCTCAACAATGCGCCGTATCGTCAAGAACTTGCTACGTGACCTGGGTTTTAACAACACTCAGGAGGCGGATGATGGATTAACTGCCCTTCCAATGTTAAAGAAAGGCGGCTTTGATTTTGTCGTGACTGACTGGAACATGCCTGGCATGCAGGGCATCGATCTGCTCAAGCACATCCGTGCCGATGCGGATCTGAAGCACCTTCCGGTACTGATGATCACGGCAGAAGCGAAGCGTGAGCAGATCATCGAAGCGGCACAAGCTGGTGTGAATGGCTACATCGTTAAGCCATTTACTGCTGCGACCTTGAAAGAAAAGCTAGATAAGATTTTCGAGCGCATGCAGTAATTGCCAGTTTGGCGCTAAAAGGATTATTACAATAATGATTTCACTTGATCAGGCAAAACAGCTTGTTGATCTACTTGAAAATGATAAGCAGGCTGAAGCAGACGCCTTGGTACAAAGTCTTGTTGCAGACAGCCGAGACCCTGTTTACGCCGAAGTAGGTAAGCTGACCCGTCAGCTACATGATTCGCTGGTAAATTTCCGCCTTGATCCTCGTATTAATGATTTAGCGAAAACTGAAATCCCCGATGCCCGCGACCGTTTGTCATATGTCATTGATAAAACGGAAGCTGCAGCAAACAAAACCATGGACGCAGTTGATAGTATTCAACCATTGGCCGACAGGTTAGGGGACACCTTGCAGCAAGTACATCCGAGATGGAAGCGATTGATGGGCGGGCAGATTGCCCTTGCCGAGTTCAAGTCGCTTTGTCACGACATCGATCACCTTCTTGACCAAGTTGAAGGTGACAGCACTGTGCTACGCAGCCAACTCACTGAAATCCTCATGGCACAAGATTTCCAAGATTTGACCGGGCAGATCATCCGCCGGGTTATCGAACTTGTGCATGAAGTAGAAGATCAACTGGTTGAAATCCTAAAAGCATTCGGCATGGATCAGGAAGACAGAACTGAAGAGTTGCGCGAAGAACGCGTATTGTCGCCTGAAGGACCGATTGTGAATAGCGAAGTGCGCGAAGATGTGATGTCCACCCAGGATGATGTCGACGACTTGCTGTCGAGTCTTGGATTTTAGGGGAATTATATGAGCTTTGATTTAGACGAAGATATCCTGCAGGACTTTTTGATCGAGGCAGGAGAGATTCTTGAGTTGCTTTCGGAGCAGCTGGTAGAGCTTGAGCGTAGCCCTGAAGACTCAGAGTTGCTCAATGCCATTTTCCGTGGCTTCCACACCGTAAAAGGTGGTGCAGGTTTCCTTTCTCTCACCGAGCTGGTTGACGCTTGCCACGGTGCAGAAAACATTTTCGACCTGCTAAGAACCGGCAAACGCGCAGTCACGCCAGAGCTAATGGATGTGATCCTAGAAGCTTTGGATACCATTAACGTGATGTTTGGCCAAGTTCAGGACCGTGAACCTGTTGACCCCGCCGAGCAAAGCTTGCTGGATGCGCTTCACCGCTTTAGCCAGCCGCCAACAGCCGAAGAATTGGCACAGGCTGCTGCGCCAGAAGCGCCAGTTGCCCCTGTTGTTGAGCCAGTTGCCTCACCGGTTGTTGAAGCGCCGGCACCCCAGCAACCTGCGCCGGAGGTGGCGCCACAGCCATCGGCGGCCATTGCGGGTGATGCCATCGACGATATCACTCAAGATGAATTCGATCGTCTACTTGATGAGCTTCATGGCGTTGGCAATGGGCCATCGGCCTCTGCTGAGCCTGTTGCCACCCCAGCCCCAGAAGCGCCAGTACCGGCTGGTGGCGTTGTGAGCCAAATCCAATCGGAAACTGGCGACATCACCGATGATGAATTCGAGCGCTTGCTGGATGAGCTGCATGGCGCGGGTAAAGGGCCAGGCAACAGTGAGCTTGCTCCGCCAGCATCAACAACGCCAGCTTCAACCGTTACACCAGTAGCTGCTCCGGCTGAACCTGTATCGAGCGTACCGGCTGATACCGGCGCAACCAACGACGACGATGACATCATGACAGATGATGAATTCGAACGTCTGCTTGACGAACTGCATGGCAGCGGCAAAGGCCCGTCGGCAGAAGAGCTGGATTTCGCCACCAAGCCTGTGGCAGATATGCTGGATGAGGTCAATGCATTTGCCGAGTCTGTGGTTGCCCAAGCACAGCCACAAGTCAGCCAGCCAGTATCTGAACCGGTTGTTGCAGCCCCTGCACCAGTGGCAGCGAAGCCAGCGCCGGAGCGCAAGGCAAAGCCTGCTGCGGCAAAAGAGAAAGGCAAACCGGCAGAGGCAACAGTTCGTGTTGATACCTCGACGCTGGATACCATCATGAACATGGTGGGCGAGCTGGTATTGGTTCGCAATCGCTTGGTTAGCCTTGGCCTAAATAGCAACGACGAAGAAATGTCGAAGGCGGTGGCCAACCTTGATGTGGTAACGGCTGATCTGCAAGGCGCGGTGATGAAAACCCGCATGCAGCCAATCAAGAAGGTGTTTGGCCGTTTCCCGCGTGTTGTTCGTGATTTGGCGCGTAACCTGAAAAAAGAAATCGTGCTGGAAATGCGCGGCGAAGAAACCGATCTCGACAAGAACTTGGTTGAGGCACTGGCCGATCCGTTGATCCACCTGGTGCGCAACTCGGTTGACCACGGGATCGAAATGCCGGATGTGCGCGAGAAGGCGGGCAAGCCTCGTATTGGTACCGTGATGCTATCGGCTTCGCAAGAAGGTGATCATATCTTGCTGTCGATTGAAGACGATGGCGGCGGTATGGATCCGGACAAGCTGCGCGGCATTGCGGTTGACCGTGGTGTGATGGACGCCGATGCGGCTTCGCGATTGACGGACAGCGAATGCTATAACCTGATTTTTGCCCCTGGCTTCTCGACCAAAAAAGAGATCTCCGATATTTCTGGTCGCGGTGTCGGCATGGACGTGGTGAAAACCGGCATTAGCCAGTTGAACGGCTCAATCAGTATCGATTCCGCACTGGGCAAGGGCACCCGTATTGATATCAAGGTGCCGCTGACATTGGCGATTCTGCCAACCCTGATGGTGGGCGTTGCCGAGCAGCCGTTTGCCTTGCCGCTAGCCAGCGTGAACGAGATCTTCCACTTGGATTTGCGCAAGACCAACACGGTTGATGGCCAGTTGACGATAGTGGTTCGTGACAAGGCGATCCCACTGTTCTACTTGCAAGATTGGTTATCGAATGTCGGTATTCCAAAGCGCGAGCGTGAGCACGGCCACGTGGTCATTGTCCAGATTGGTCACCAGCGTATTGGCTTTGTGGTCGATACCCTGATTGGTCAGGAAGAAGTGGTTATCAAGCCGCTCGATGATTTACTGCAAGGTACGCCGGGCATGGCGGGTGCAACCATCACCAGTGATGGTCACATTGCCCTGATTTTGGATGTACCAAATTTGCTGAAACATTATGCGGGGCGCTAATGCCCCCACTTAAGCCCTAGAGGCTTGAAAATATAACTAAAAATAAAAACGAATGGGCTTAATGGCTGCGCTGTCGAGGCGGAGCCATTAAGTCGTCATTGGGCGCTATCGCTCTAGGCTTTGCTTAATAGGAATAGGCCTTGCTAAACAGATTTTGCTCGATAGGTCTTGCAAAATAATCTTGCTCAATTCGTCTTGCTCTATATCAGCAGTATCAGCGAGAAAATGGCTAGGGCAAACTCATAACGGGATGAAAAGTTAACATGGCTGTAAAAGTATTGGTGGTGGATGATTCAAGCTTTTTCCGCCGTCGAGTAAGTGAAATTATTAACGCAGACCCGCGCTTGGAAGTCGTGGGTAATGCTGTCAACGGTAAAGAGGCGGTTGAGATGACCAAGCGCCTTCAGCCTGACGTGATCACCATGGACATTGAAATGCCGGTTATGGACGGTATTACCGCCGTGCGTGAAATCATGCAGGCGGCACCAACACCGATTTTGATGTTCTCTTCATTGACCCATGAAGGGGCAAAAGCCACGCTTGATGCACTGGATGCCGGGGCGTTGGACTTCCTACCGAAGAAGTTTGAAGATATTGCTCGTAACCGTGAAGAGGCGGTGGGGCTGCTGCAAAAACGCGTGAATGAATTGTCGCGCAAGCGTGTCTTTATGCGCCGCCCGTTGCGAACGGCGGCATCGGCTCAGGCTGCAGCATCGGCAACGGGCCGTGATACTGCACGCCCGCTGTCATCGGCTCGACCTGCAGCGACGGCGACCCGCCAGCCAGTCCGTACTGCGCCTGCGAAAACCCCTGTGCGCTTTAAGGCGTCGGGGAAAAAATACCAGCTAGTGGCGATTGGCACTTCAACCGGCGGCCCGGTTGCCCTACAGAAAGTCCTGACCAAGCTTCCGGCCAACTTCCCTTATCCGATTGTGCTTATCCAGCATATGCCGGCGACCTTCACTGCGGCATTTGCCTCGCGCTTGAACAACCTTTGTAAGATCGGCGTGAAGGAAGCCGAGGATGGCGATGTGCTCAAGCCGGGCATGGCCTACCTAGCCCCAGGCGGCAAGCAAATGATGGTTGATGGCCGAGCTGGCTCGTCACGCTTGCGTATTTTAGATGGCGGCGATCGCATGAATTACAAGCCGTGTGTGGATGTTACCTTCGGCTCGGCAGCCAAGGTTTACCATGACAAAGTATTGTCGATGGTATTAACCGGCATGGGTGCCGATGGCCGGGAAGGGGCGCGGATGTTGAAAAGCAATGGCTCCACGGTATGGGCGCAAGACGAAGAAAGCTGCGTGGTTTACGGGATGCCGCAAGCGGTGGCTAAGGCGGGCATTTCAACCGAAGACTTGCCTTTAGATCGTATCGCCGAGCGTATCTTGGTCGAAGTTGGTTTGGCTTAGGGAGCCCACTGTGATTGTCTGGAGTATCGCCAACCAGAAAGGCGGCGTCGGTAAAACCACTACAACGGTCACCTTGGCTGGTTTGCTGAGTGAGCGAAACAAGCGGGTACTGTTGGTTGATACCGATCCGCACTCATCATTGTCGACTTACTTGAATTTTGATGCGGATGCACTGCCGGCGAGCTTGTTTGACCTGTTCCAGTTGACTGAGATCAACCGCGACACGGTCAAGCCGGTGATCTTGAATACCCAGTTTAAGAATATTGATATCATTCCTGCCCATATGTCGCTGGCGACCTTGGACAGGGTGATGGGCAACCGCGGTGGCATGGGCTTGATATTGAAAAAAGCCCTGAACAGCCTGGCCGATGATTACGATTATGTCCTGATCGACTGCCCGCCTATTCTTGGGGTGATGATGGTCAATGCCCTGGCAGCCAGTGATCGCATACTGATCCCGGTACAGACCGAGTTCTTGGCGATGAAGGGGCTGGAGCGAATGATGCGTACCTTGCAGATCATGCAAAAGTCGCGTCCTTCGGGGTTCAAGGTAACCATAGTGCCGACCATGTATGACAAGCGTACCCGCGCTTCATTGCAGACATTGCAGGAGCTGAAACTGCGCTTCCCGGACCAAGTTTGGGCATCGGCGGTACCCATTGATACCAAGTTCCGTGATGCCAGCATCAAACATATGCCGCCATCATTGTTTGCGCGCAGTTGCCGTGGTGTATTTGCCTACAAGACATTATTGAATTATTTGGAGCGTTTGGAGCAGGATGAGCGATAATGCACGCCTGTCCAGCGAACAGGCGCTGGATGATTACTTCTTGGATTTGCTGGCGGAGCCGGAACTGTTTGGCAGTGCCGAGGAACCGCCCGAGCAAGAAGCTAGTCAAGCTGAAGTGGCTGGCGAGCCAACGGCCGATGAGCTTATCTGTGCTAGCGGGGAAGCTATCGGTGCTGAGGATAATAGCGAAGAGGCTGGCCATCAGGACTTACCCAGGCCAGATCACCAAGAAGTATCTTCACCTGCTGGGCCTATAGCACCGCAGGAGCAGGCTCAACCGTTTGACTTTGATTCCCTTAACGGGGAAGGCGATCACCCTGAGCCAGCGTTGGCGCCAAAGTCGGTATTGGACATTAAGCCTGCTAGCGAGGCACAGCCAGCCAGCGATGCCAAGCCTGCGTTGACGTGGTACGAGCCAGAGCCTACCAGTAAAGAGCACTTGGAAGATGTACAGCGCTTGCTGAGCCAAATGAACAGTTTGCTACCAGGGGCGCAAGCTCAGGAGCAGGCTGAGGAGCCAACCGAAACCCTCAGTGATGAATGGCAACAGGTAATGGCCCATGAGGCAGAATCGCAGCCTTCCGAGGAGCTCGAGCTGGGGGATGATGGCACTGGTACCAGTGCTGACAGCGCAGACGAAGAGGCACAGCTGCAAGCGTCGGCCCTTGAGACTCAGGCGGGGGATGATGAGCCGCCCGAGCAATGGCACCAACAGCATCAGCTGGGCAATGAATTTCAGGCACTGTTTTTTGAAGTAAACGGTGTGACTTTTGCGGTTCCACTGACCGAGCTGGGAGGCATTCACCAACTTGGTGAGGTAAACCACTTGCTTGGCAGACCGCCTTGGTACCTTGGCTTGATGACTAACCGCGACCACCAACTCGATGTGGTGGATACCGCGCGCTGGGTGATGCCGGAAAAACTCGCCGACGATGAACACCGCGAGGAGTATCGCTATCTTGTGATGCTGGGTGAAAGTAAGTGGGGGCTGGCATGTAATACCCTGCAAGGAACCGAGAACCTGACAGAGCACAGTGTGCGCTGGCGGGAAAAGGCCGGTAAGCGCCCTTGGCTTGCCGGTATGGTAAAAGAAAAAATGTGTGCGCTAATTCATGTTAGCGAACTGATCTCGATGCTTAATGCGGGATTAGATGTTAAGGCTGTAAATATTAAAGCTGCAAATTAGGTAAAGAGGAAACAGCATGTCTCAGGTGAGTGTCGCCGAAATACAAAAAGAAGACGGTAACGATCAGGTACTGCAATGGGTTACTTTCCAGCTGGAAGACGAAACCTACGGTATCAATGTCATGCAGGTACGTGAAGTACTGCGTTACTCTGAAATTGCACCCGTGCCAGGCGCGCCGGATTACGTATTGGGTATTATCAACCTACGCGGCAATGTGGTGACCGTGATTGATACCCGTTCACGTTTCGGCTTGATGCCGGGTGAAATCTCTGACAACACCCGCATTGTGATCATCGAAGCTGAAAAGCAGGTGATTGGTATTCTTGTTGATAGCGTTGCGGAAGTGGTTTACCTACGTAGCTCTGAAATCGACAGCACACCAAGTGTCGGTACTGAGGAAAGTGCTAAATTTATCCAAGGGGTAAGTAACCGTGATGGCGAGTTGCTGATCTTGGTTGATTTGAACAAGCTGCTTTCTGATGATGAATGGGACGAAATGGCGTACCTATAATGCTTGATATGTTGTTGCAATGGCTTCCGCTGGCTGTTTCGTTGCTGGCCGTTTTTATCGCTTGGCTAATGGTCAAACGCGAGCGTTTGGCACGCCAGGCCCTTGAAAGCAAATTTGCAGCGACGGAAACCGTGTTGAAAAATGCCCGTCACCAGCATGAGAGTTTGCTCAAGCAGTTCAACGAGCTGCGTGCTGGCTCGATGGGGATGAGCCAGAAACTGGCCGAAATGGCCCAGCACCTGGAAATGATCGCTGACAGGCAAGGCGAGATGGCAATGCAGGATCCCGATGGCAAGCTTTACAGCCGAGCTAGCAAAATGGTCGAGCTCGGGGCGGATGTCAATGAGCTGATGGAAGAATGCGATTTGCCCAAGGCCGAGGCTGAGTTGCTGCTGCGCTTACAGCAAAAGATGGCGCAACCGCGGCGCCGCTGATTGGGCTTTAGGTGTTTTTCGCCGAGCAGCCTTGCTACACGGTTTCATCAATGCCTTCCAACCCTTCCCACCCGGGAGGGGTTTTTCCGTTTAGGAGCCAGGAAAATGCGATCAGCTCGGCAATTACCCGGTAAAGCTGCTCGGGGATGGCATCACCGGCTTCGAGCTTATCGAGGTATGTCGACAGCTCGTCGTCTTGGTGGATCAAGCCCCCCTGCTGTTTTACCTGTTCGATAATGTGTTCGGCCAACTGGTTGTAGCCTTTGGCGGCGACAGTGGGCGCATCCGAACCGCCGCTGTAATGCAGTGCAATGGCACGTTTATTCATACTGTGACCAAAATTCCTGATGTTGTGGTTGCCGTTGGGGTGAGTGGCGCAGGTTCTAGCTGGTTGTATTGAATGCTGTTCGCTTTTAGTCCCAACATTTCAAGTCTGGCTTCGAGCAGCGGGGCCAGTTGTTCGGTTTTTCGAATAACATGACCGTTGCCAGATTCAAACAGCAGGTCAAGCTGCTCCCCGTTCCAATTTGCTGTTGCTTCTAGGCTATCGTTGGTTGCGATGGGCAAGGTAAGCTTCACTTTCCACTTGGGTTTGCCTGGCTGCCCGTTCCTCTTTTCTTGGTGTTGTTGGTAAACGGCTATCCTCGCTTCTCTGCCATTTGGCTGTAATAGCGGCCAGTAGAGCATGATGGACTCTGGTTCGCGGCTCGGAGGGAGTGGTGCGAGCCTTTGCTCGATAGCCAACTTCAGCAAAGCGAGGGTTTCTTCTTGCTGTTGCTGGGGCAGCTGCCCCAACCACTGCCGAAGTGCACTGTTAGGATCTTGGCGTTGGGTCAATAGCTCGATAAGGGCATTTTTTCCCGCCCCTTGTTGTAACCAGCGAATGAGTAAGGCTTGGTTCGATGGTTGCAACAATTGTGAAAACAGCTGGGAAAGAGGTGAGGCCACTGGCGGGGTGGACGCGTTGCTTGCAGGATTGATAGTTGTAAATAATCGTTGCAAAACATTCATTTGTTGTAATAACTGGCTCAGCTGCGACAACGGTGTGTGCTTGGTATTGACCCCGCTAGAGGTGGGGGTTAACTGTACACTCTGGGGCAGTTGTGTGCGCTCGACAACATTTGTCGACATTTTTTTTGTATCTTGTGGCACTTTTTTTACATCAGCTTGTCCATTTTTGGTCTGTACTGCAATGGACTGATGATCACCACGAATTGAGTTCACAATAAATCACCTTGGGATCACGTCAATCGAACCTTGTCGCTAACAATCAGTAACAGCGCTGTGGTACTATGCGACCTTAATTGTGTCACCTAGGATACATCATTTTTATGTTGTCTGTAGAAGAGTTAAGTTGTACCCGAGACGAACGGGTATTGTTCGATGACCTGCAATTTTCGGTATCAACTGGCGAGCTGGTCCAGATTGAAGGCCATAACGGCGCGGGTAAAACCACCTTGTTAAGGATCCTGGCGGGGCTCGGACGGGCAGATAGCGGCAAAGTGTGCTGGCACAATGAAAATATTGAATCCGCACGTGAGGATTACTACCAGGACTTGCTGTTTCTTGGCCACCAAACCGGTGTTAAGCGAGAGCTCACAGCATTTGAGAATCTGGCGTTTTTCGAAAACATGCATGTGAGCAACGAAAGCAATGACTTGCAGGGTGAGCCTAAGGTGCATGGTGAAAACAGCCTGTGGCAGGCATTGGCCCACGTTGGGCTGGCTGGGCGAGAGGATGTACCGGCAGGCCAGTTATCGGCCGGGCAGCAGCGCCGGGTGGCGTTGGCAAGGCTGTGGTTGAGCAACCATAAGCTATGGATCCTCGATGAGCCGTTGACGGCTATCGATAAGCAAGGGGTAAAAGTGTTGGAGCAGTTGTTCCTTTCCCATGTGATGCGTGGCGGTATTGTTATCCTGACTACGCACCAAGATATGTTCGCTGATAGCGATCACCTAAGAAAAATAAAATTGGGACGATAGGAAAGGGATGATGTTGAGCGCTGTTTCACAAGTAATTCGCCGCGAGTTGTTGATTGCTTTTCGACGTCAGGCGGATGTGTTTAACCCGTTGTGGTTTTTTATTATTGTCATCACCTTGTTTCCGCTGGGTGTTGGCCCGGAGCCCAACTTGTTGGCGCGAATTGCACCGGGGATTGTTTGGGTGGCGGCATTGCTGGCCGCCTTGTTATCGATGGAGCGCCTGTTCCGTGATGACTTCGTCGATGGCTCGCTAGAGCAGATGTTGATGATGCCAACGCCCTTGCCGGTGCTGGCGTTTGCCAAGATGTTGGCGCATTGGCTGTTAACCGGTGTGCCGTTGCTTCTGATCAGCCCGTTGCTGGCTATTTTGCTGTCGCTGGATTGGCCGACATGGAAAGCGGTGGTACTGACCCTACTAATCGGTACACCAACGTTAAGCTTTCTAGGTGCGATTGGGGTGGCGTTAACCGTTGGCTTGCGAAAAGGTGGGGTTTTATTGAGCTTGCTCATTTTGCCGCTTTATATACCTGTGCTTATATTCGCGACCTCCGCAATTGATGCCGCAAGCCTAGGGATGCCATACAATGGCCAGCTGGCCCTAATGGGGGCCATGTTGGTGGGTTCGGCAACGTTATCGCCGTTCGCGGTTGCAGCCTCATTGCGTATAAGTGTTCAATAAAGACACAGCAATGTGCAATAAATGATTACAATTAGAGTTATTCGCCCTGTCTCATGAGACACGATCTCATGAGACAATTTGAGCAAGAACAAGGAAGCAGGCGTTAGTTTTTTGATTACCCCTTAAGGAGTATTCAACTTGCAAGGCCGATCTGGATAAGTAAGGCATGTCACCCGACTATATCCGGTGGGTCAGCGCCAAATAATGATGAAAAACGTTGTTCGGTAATGATTTTATCTGAAATCAGAACCAAAGCTAGCCGAATAAACGTACTTATTACTATTACACGAGTAGAGCAAAATTATGTGGAAGTGGTTACATCCCTACGCGAAAGCTGAAAATTGCTACCGTCTTTGCGGTACCTTGTTACCTTGGTTTTCAATCATTGCCTTAGTTGCCATTTTAGTGGGATCGGTTTGGGGATTGATGTTCGCCCCGACGGATTACCAGCAAGGTGACAGTTTCCGAATTATTTATTTGCATGTGCCTGCAGCGATTTGGTCGATGGGGGCCTACATGTCGATGGCCATCGCGGCATTCATCGGTATCGTATGGCAAATTCGCCTTTCTGATCTTGCGGCATTGGCAATGGCGCCAATCGGTGCCGTCTTTACCGTTATCGCACTGCTTACCGGTGCTATCTGGGGTAAGCCGATGTGGGGCGCATGGTGGGTATGGGATGCACGCCTAACCTCTGAATTAATCCTTTTGTTCCTATACCTTGGTGTTATCGCACTATACAACGCATTTGATGATCAGAAAACGGCCTCGAAAGCGGCGGGTATTCTGGCAATGGTAGGTGTGATTAACCTGCCTATCATTCATTTCTCGGTAGAGTGGTGGAACACCCTTCACCAGGGCGCAACCATCACCAAATTTGATAAGCCATCAATGGATACCAGCATGCTTTGGCCACTGTTGTTGAACATTGTCGGCTTTGCCTGTTTGTTTGGCGCAGTGACGTTGGTTCGTCTGCGTAACGAAATTATTGCTCGTGAAAGCCACCGCCCTTGGGTGCGTGAATTGATGAAGTGAGGCCATGATGCATTTTGACTCTTTTAGTGACTTTCTAGCCATGGGCGGCTATGCCCAGTACGTTTGGGCGGCATATGGCATTTCATTTGGCGCATTGCTATGGCTGATTATTTCCAGCCTCAACACCAAACGCCGTTTGGCGGCGGAAATCAAAAACAAAATTGCGCGCGAGCAACGTATTAAAGAAGCGGAAAAATTGGAGAACACACTATGAACCCGAGACGTAAAAAGCGCCTGACGTTGGTATTGGCGCTAGTTGTTGGCCTCGGTGCAACAATCGGTCTACTGCTGTATGCACTAAATCAGAATATGGATTTGTTCTACACCCCGACGGAATTGGTTAATGGTAAGGCTGACGGTACCAAACCTCAGGTTGGCCAGCGCCTGCGTATCGGCGGTATGGTTGTTGAAGGCACAGTAGTGCGTGATCCAAAATCGCTTCAGGTCAGTTTCGATGTGGCAGATGTTGGCCCATCGGTAACCGTGAAATACAACGGTATTCTGCCTGATCTATTCCGTGAAGGTCAGGGTATCGTGGCACAGGGTGAGCTAGTGGATGAAACAACGATTGTTGCTTCTGAAGTACTGGCGAAACACGATGAAGAATACATGCCACCAGAAGTTGCAGAAGCCATGCAGAAAACTCATGAGCCGCTTCAGTACACTGATAAACAACTACAAGGCAGTGCACAATAATGATTGCTGAAATAGGTCATTTTAGTCTGATAGTGGCATTGGGTCTGTCGATCCTCGTCTCTATCTATCCGCTATATGGTGCATCGGTGGGCAACCAGTCCCTGATGCGTATGGCTCGCCCGCTAACGTACGGCATCTTCGGGATGACGTTGGTGTCATTCATTATCCTGTCTTGGGGTTTCTACTCGAACGATTTCACCATCGCTTACGTAGCAAGTAACTCTAACTCATTGCTACCTTGGTATTACCGCTTGTCTGCGGTATGGGGTGGCCACGAAGGTTCACTGTTGCTTTGGGCTTTGATCCAGGCAGGTTGGGCGGTACTGGTGGCGATTTATAGCCGCGGTATGCCGCTTGAATCACTGGCTCGCGTACTGTCTATCATGGGTATGATTGCGATTGGCTTCTTGCTGTTCATCATCGTGACGTCAAACCCGTTCGACCGTACCCTGCCGTTCTTCCCGGTTGATGGCCGCGACCTTAACCCGTTACTGCAGGATCCAGGTCTGATCATTCACCCGCCGCTGCTTTACATGGGTTACGTTGGCTTCTCGGTTGCGTTTGCCTTTGCTATCGCATCTTTGATGACGGGTCGCCTTGATACTGCTTGGGCACGTTGGTCTCGTCCTTGGACAATTGCAGCATGGTCGTTCCTGACTCTGGGCATCGCACTGGGTTCATGGTGGGCTTACTACGAACTCGGCTGGGGTGGCTGGTGGTTCTGGGATCCAGTAGAAAATGCTTCTTTCATGCCTTGGTTGGCGGGTACGGCGCTAATGCACTCATTGGCCGTTACCGAAAAGCGTGGTACGTTCAAGGCATGGACGGTACTGCTTGCGATCTCGGCATTCTCGCTAAGCTTGCTAGGTACCTTCCTGGTTCGTTCGGGCGTATTGGTCTCGGTTCACGCATTCGCCTCTGATCCGGCCCGCGGTATGTTTATTCTTGGCTTCCTTGTTGTGGTGATCGGCGGCTCGTTGCTGTTGTACGCCCTACGCGGTGGTCAGGTACGCTCTCGTGGTAACTACAGCCTGTTTTCCCGTGAGAACTTGCTGCTTGCTAACAACCTGCTTTTGGTTGCGGCGCTATTGGTGGTATTGATTGGTACGCTGCTACCGCTCGTCCACAAGCAAATCGGCCTTGGCTCGGTTTCAATCGGTGTGCCGTTCTTCAATACCTTGTTTACTTGGTTGATGATCCCGTTTGCCTTTATTTTGGGTATCGGTCCTCTGGTTCGCTGGAAGCGCGACAAGCTGTCTAACATCAGCAAGCAGATGATGATTTCTGGCTTGATAACACTGCCGTTTGCATATTTGTCTGTGAAGCTGTTTACCGAAGTACTTGAGCCTATGGCGGTACTGGGTATGGCAATGGCGATATGGATTGTTGTGATGCACGGTTTCGAGCTGTATGAGCGTGCAACTCACCGTCACAGCTTTATGGTTGGCCTTGGCAAACTAGGTCGTAGCCACTGGGCAATGATACTGGGCCATATTGGTTTGGCGGTATCCGTTATTGGTATCTCCCTCGTTTCGAACTACGATATCGAGCGGGATGTGCGTTTGGCGCCGGGTGAGACCTACACGGTTCAGGGCTACGACTTCTACTTCGACGGTGTACGTGATGCTGATGGTCCTAACTACGACGGCTACATTGCTGATTTCGATATCACTCGTAACGGCAAGTACATCACGACCCTTCATGCTGAAAAGCGCTTCTACAGCGTGGCTGGCTCGATGATGACCGAGGCGGCAATCAATAGTGGTATTACCCGTGACCTATATGTGGCAATGGGTGAGAAACTGGATAACGGTGCTTGGGCGGTTCGTATCTACTTCAAGCCATTTGTTAACTGGATTTGGTTCGGCGCAGGCCTGATGGCATTGGGTGGTGCACTCGCTATCAGCGATAAACGCTACCGCTTCCGCAAGAAAGCGCCATCGGCGAAGAAAGTCGAGACTGCAAAAAAAGAGGCTGAAGTTAACTAATGAACAAAAAGTTATTGTTTATTCCGCTGATTTTCTTTTTGGCACTGGTCGTGATGTTCATGATCCAGTTGAACAAAAATGCTGGTGGTGATGATCCAACCAAGCTGGAATCTGTGCTGGTTGGCAAGCCGGTACCTGAGTTTAAGCTGGAAGATCTTGTTGAAGCAGGCAAGCTTTACGAACAAGACATTTTCACCGGTGAGCCGCTGCTGTTGAACGTTTGGGCGACATGGTGCCCAACCTGTTACGCAGAGCACACTTACCTGAACGAGTTGGCTAGCGAAGGCGTTAAAATTATCGGCCTTAACTACAAGGACGATCGCCTTAAAGCTGTGCGTTGGTTGAACGAATTGGGTAACCCGTACATCCACAGCCTGTTTGATGGCAACGGTATGTTGGGTATGGACCTGGGTGTGTACGGTGCGCCGGAAACTTTCTTGATTGATGCCCAAGGTATTATCCGCTACCGCCACGTTGGTGATGTGAACGACCGTAACTGGAACGACACGCTGAAACCAATGTATGACGCAATGCTTGAGGAGGCGAAGGGATGAGTAAGTTATCTCGACGTTTTTCCCGATTACTACTAGCGCCGTTGCTGGCGCTAGGGGTTGTAGTCGGTGGTGTAGGCGTGACGGCAATAAGTGCAATGCCCGCCGTGGCTGCCATTGATGTTTACGACTTCGATAGCGCTGAAAAAGAGAAAGCGTTTCGCGAGCTGACGATGACGCTGCGTTGTCCGAAATGTCAGAACAACAATATCGCCGATTCCAATGCGGAACTGGCGCAAGATATGCGCCAGAAAGCCTACGATATGTTGAGCGAAGGCAAGAGCAAGCAAGATGTCGTTGACTACATGATTGCTCGCTACGGCAATTTCGTGACCTATAATCCGCCGATTATGGCTTCAACCATTATTCTTTGGGCTGCGCCGGTTATCTTTATTGTGATTGGTTTTACCGTGCTGGTAATGCGCTCGCGTAAACCGTCGGAAGCAACGTCTTCGAATGAAGAACTTGAGGTTGATGAGCAGGCTCGACTGAAAGAACTAATGGCTGAAATGGATAAGCAAGATTCATCAAGTAACCAAAGTGGGAAGGTGAAGTAATGACACTGTTTTGGATGATCACAGCCTTCTTGGTACTGGTTGCTGCTTTATTGTTCGTTGTACCTATGTACAGAGGCAAAGAGCACGATGAGGTAGCTAGTCGCGATGAGTTGAACAAGGCCTTCTTTAAAGATCGGATGGACGAGCTGAAAGAAGAAAACAGCGAAGGCTTGGTTGTTAACCAAGACGAGCTGGTTGTCGAGCTTCAGCAATCCCTGCTTGATGACGTACCTGAAAATGCCAAAGAGCATAAAGCGACAGTCAGTACGGTGATGCTGATCCCTGGTCTACTTGTTCTGGTGATGGTGTGTTACGGTTTGTACATGAAGACTGGTAGCTTGGACAAAGTGGCCGCTTGGCAAGAAACGGTAACTCGTCTGCCAGAGCTATCGCAGCGTTTGATGGACGAGCAAGGTGCGGATCCACTCTCTGAGCAAGAGATGGATGATCTGACGTTGGCACTGCGTACCCGTCTTCACGATACTCCTGATGATGCAACGGGCTGGTTGCTGCTTGGCCGTATCGGCATGGCGAACCGTGATGCGACCACAGCACAAGATGCACTGAACCGTGCATACCGCCTTGAGCCAAACGATCCTGAAATCCAGTTGAGCTATGCGCAAACACTGATGATGATTGGTGACCCGGCACAAAGCGATAATGCTCGTCGCCTACTGCGTGCGGTTATCAAGCAAGATCACACCAACCTTCGCGCAATGTCGCTGCTGGCATTCGATTCATTCGAACGTGGTGAGTTCTCTTCTGCCATTGCCTACTGGACAATGATGAAGAACTTGGTGGGTGAAGATGATCCGCGCGCGACCATGCTGGATCGTAGTATCGCCCGTGCTCAATCACAGCTAACCAAAGGTGAAAACCCAGCTGATTCGGTGTCGGTGACGGTTGAACTGGGTGCGAACGTTGAGTTGCCATCACAAGGTATCGTCTTTGTATCCGTTCACTCGGCCGATGGTGCGCCAATGCCGATTGCGGCACAGCGTCTACCGTTGTCTGCATTCCCGATGACGCTGACGCTGGATGATAGTAATAGCATGATCCCTGAGCGTCCGATGACGTCGCTATCGGAAGTGATGATCAAAGCGCGCATTGATGCTGACGGAAGCCTGCGCAGCAAAGCGGGTGACTGGTATGGTCAAAGCGAGGTGGTTGCTTTGGGTGATAGTGCAACGGTTGTTATTGATAAGCAGTATTGATTTCATACAGTTGTAAGCACTTGATCAAAATAGTGCTACACGAGTAAACGCTAAGCTGGTAAATTATAAACAGGCTGAATACTATTGTAGTATTCAGCCTGTTTTTATTTCAGGATTCGCTATCGTCATTCAGGGACAAAAAACAAAACGATACTATGGATAAAGCATTCAAAATCAAACAGCTCGTCGTTCTTGTTACTGTATTTGCCTTATCGGCATGCGCAGGCTCTCCAGATGAAACGGTAGTGTCAACGCCAAGCACTGTCGTAACGACAGATACTTCCTCATCGCTTGAAGACAATATCGTCGCGGTGGATACTAGTGAAGCTAGCGCCGATGACGGTTATGAAACCGATGCTGAGCTGGAAGCGGAAATCTTCGCAGAGCTCGAGGCCAGTGACGGTGAGTACAATGTTTCTGGTGTGTATGATCCCCTTGAAGGCTTTAACCGTGCCATGTGGGATATCAACTACAACTACCTTGACCCATGGTTGGTACGCCCTGTTTCTTTAGCCTATGTTGAGTACACCCCATCCCCATTGAGAAGCGGTATCCGTAATTTCTTGGCGAACCTAGATGAGCCAGCCAGTATGGTTAACAGCTTGCTTATGCAAGACGGTGAAAAAGCCGTGACTCACTTCAACCGTTTCTGGATTAACTCAACCTTTGGCCTGTTTGGTTTGATTGATATCGCCTCGGCAGCCGACATCCGCAAACCTTCCGAGCAAGTGTTTGGTGATTCAATGGGCTATTACGGGGTCGGCAATGGCCCATACTTTATGGTACCATTCTACGGTCCGATCACCTTGCGTGAAGGGGCTGGTGATGTTGTCGATGGCCTTTACTTCCCACTAAACCTATTGACCTTCTGGCAAGGTCTAGGAAAGTGGGCCTTCGAAGGTATGGAAGACCGCGCTGCATTGGTTCAGCAAGAAGCGCTGCTTAACGACTCACCAGATCCATACATCTTCACCCGAGATGCATACATCCAGAACAAGAACTTCCGTGCTCAAGGCAACAAGAGCATAGACGAAGAGCCTGTGGACGAAGAGTATCTGGATGATTTCTTGGATGAGGTTGATGGGTGATCATTACGTTATATGGCATTTAAATATGTATAAGCTATACGAATGACAATGCTCATATAGTTTTGAAGAGATTTTATTTAAAGTGATAGGTTAGTTTAAAATTAGCCTTACTGGTTTAACAAGTTATGAAATTTAAGCAAAAAATTGTAGGAAAACTGAAGCAAGTACTAGCAAGTAATGACTATATAGATCTAATTTCCAAATTCATAGCTATAAACTTATCCAGATTCATATTTCATATTAAATATAAGAATTATAAGGTTGACGATAAAAAAATAATTTTTGAATGCTTTCAAGGTAGGAACTGTAGTGATTCACCGTTAGCAATATATAATTATATTAGAAACAACTATAAAGGCTATTCTTATATTTGGGTTTTGAATAGCAAAGAACACGAAAAGTTTAATTATATTACTAATCAATCAGATACTAGTGTTGTTATTTATAACTCTAAAGAGTATGAATATGAATATGCAACGTCAAAGTTTTGGGTTGTTAATTGCCGCTTACCATTTAGGTTTTATAAAAGAAAAGAACAAAAGTATGTACAATGTTGGCATGGTACGCCTTTAAAAAAACTTGGTTGTGATATCGAAGTTGGTAAGTATGTAACATCAAGTATCAAAGGGCGTAGTTATAGCTATACTATTGACTCTGAAAGGTACGACTACTTTATTTCACCAAGTACATATGCTAGTAAACGTTTTTGTTCTGGGTTTAATTTCTCTTATGATAAAATTATTGAGTTAGGCTATCCTCGTAATGATTCATTATTTTGTAATAAAGATAACCTAGAAAAAATAAATAGTATTAAAAGTAAGCTAGGAATAGATAAAAAAAAGAAAGTTATTCTTTATGCACCTACATGGCGAGATCAGCAATTCTCTTCGAAAGAAGGTACATATTATTTCAATAACCAACTCTCGGATATTGAGTTTTTAAAGCAGTTTGATGAAAGCTATCTTTTTCTCTTTAGAGGTCACTATTTCTCTGAAAGTTTAATGGGTCTCGATTCATTTAAAAATGTTTCAGATTATGATGATGTTAATGATCTTTATTTGATTTCTGACATGCTGATAACTGACTACTCCAGTGTTTTCTTTGATTATGCAATACTAGAACGCCCTATCTTCTTTTACATGTATGATAGACAATCATATGAAGATGATGTCAGAGGGTTTTACTTGAACATTGATCGTGATCTACCAGGTCCAATTTATACTGATAGAATTTCTTTGGCGAATGCGATAAAATCGCCATCAGAAATTAATTATGATGACTTTAATTTGCAGTTTAACCCATTTGAAGATGGTAATTCTGCTAAACGTGTTGTTGAGAAATTCTTGTAACTGGAGTGACTTATGTCTAAACGTGTTATTACTTTTGGCACCTTTGACGTGTTTCATGTGGGGCATATTAACATCCTAGAGCGTTGTGCTACTCTTGGTGACACTCTGATAGTTGGGGTTTCAAGCGACGACTTAAACCACAAGAAAAAAAACCGATATCCTATTTACGATCAAGAAAGCCGAATGAAGATTGTTCAGTCTTTAAAGTTTGTAGATGAGGTCTTTTTTGAGCTTTCACTTGAGAAGAAGAGAGAGTATATCGAGTTTTACAAAGCAGACATTTTAGCGATGGGTGATGACTGGGAAGGTAAGTTTGATGAATTTAAAGATATCTGTGAAGTTATCTACTTTCCTCGAACTCCATCAATCTCAACGACAGAGATTATTGAAATCACAAAGAATATTTAACAATATTTATTAATGATGAGTATATTATCTAAACTAAATACGGCTGTTGTAAGAACAACAGCTTTTTTTTCTTTGCTTCGTAACTTATTTCCATTCTTTAATAATGAGGTAGGTGTACAAGTCAATAAGCTATCATTTTTCATTTTTTTTAGTAAATATGTAAATATGGTAGTAATGTTCATTCCGATCAAATTGTTATTTTTGCTATCAGGAGCAAAAAATATTCCATTTTTAGCGGATATCGAGCAGTCTTTAGGGCGTAATGTTTATATTAGTATAATGATTTTTATTGTTATTGTTCTATATGCTTTTGATATGGTGGCAAAAATATATAAAAGTAAAATAGCAAACCACCAAAAGACGATCATTAATAAAGCTAAATATCATTTTGATAATAAAGATGTTGAGAAAAAGATAGTTCTAAGAACGTATAACCCTTATTGCCAAATAGTTTCTGATATTTTAGTGCTACTTGCATCAATTTTAGTTTTTACTCTTCTTAGTCCTCATTATGCGTTGTTTTATGTTACGGTTGTAGTTAGTTACTTTCTATTGCTTGAATATTTGTTATTTTCTCCACATCAAACACGATTGCTTAAGATGCTAAACCTGGATAATAATCAATTTATTCAAGTTTGTAATGGAATTTTGTATCTGATTTTCTTCTTGGGCATTGTTGCTGTTCTGTTTGTGAAGTCTATCCATATATTGGTAGCTATTCTCATTCTTTTAGTGGCCAGAATATCAACAACATCTCTACGTACGATCTTTACTTCTCAAAAAGCCCTACGCAGAGATTATTTTCAGAAGTGATTTATAATTAAGTGGCTGATATTTTTTCTGTCTTCAGAAATATTCAATAAGTTAGCCACTTTTATATCCTGTTTATTATGCATTTTAACTAGTTCACCTTGTTGTGTAATAGCGGTACCCCATGTTAGTTCTTCATATGGATGCGAAAAGCCGACATTTTCTAAGTATTCACTTAGATCATATGGGATAAACCCGACAGGCTTATCTAGCATCGCAAAATCACAATAAATACTTGAGTAATCAGTAATTAAGGCATCAAATTGATTAAGGTGTTCAGTAATATCCTCTGCTTTACTTGAATCTAGATTGATGACTCGCGAGCTTAAATACCCTGATAGATCTACTTCAAACTTAGGGTGTAAACGTAAGAAGATAAATGCATTTTTTTGTTCAAGCATTTTCTCAAGCTCACTCTTTTCATAATCCTTAAATGGAAATAGCTGTACATCGCCATATGGTCGCCAAGTAGGGCTATATAGAATAAACTTAGTTTTATCATTGCATCTGAAGCTTTCAATGAATTCTGACTTTCCTGAAGACATTGAATCAAGTCTTGGCTGTCTTGCAACGAGAACTTGATTTTGGCGAACACCGAAAGCTTTACCTATGTATTCCGCGAAGAATTCTGAAGGGCTCAGATAGTATGTGATGTTTGTACTCATCAGTCGATAGTACAGCTTTTTAAGTTTACTTGCAGATTGATCCATCAAACCAATATTCTTTACTGGAGTTCCATGTCCAAGTTGTATTACCAACCGATTATATTTCATAAATAATCCACTGATGGGCGGATCCATGGTACTCATAACCCAACAATTAGCACTAAGAATATAAGCTTTGTTTTTAACACCTTTTGTACTTATAAAATAGCTACCATATTTTTTTGTGAGTGCTTGTCTTTTTTCTGTATCATTAATAACAAACTTTACTTCAAAACCTGCATTTTCAAATTCTTCTTTATGGTTGATAAACAAGTATTTTGAATTAAAGGTAAAGTCTTTATTAACTGTCGAATTTAATATGATTCTTTTATTTCTTTTGCCGAAAATGTAGAAAAAAGACAGGAAAAAACCAGATGCTGCGTCAAGAAAACGCTGAATTAGAAACTTGTTCTTGTTGCTAATAGACCACATGATAACCACCAATAAAGTTGATAGAATAATATATCATATTTATCTAGCTATTAAGAGTGTTGTCATTGAAAACAGTACTAGTAACAGGTGCTAATGGTTTCATCGGTAAGTCATTAGTTGGCGCGTTAGGGCGTACTTACAAAGTAAGAGCTGCTGTACGCAACGCGGAACAGCTAAATCCCCCCTTGTCTACAACAGCGGAAGGCCTTGTAAGTGTTGGAAATATTACAAAAGATACTGATTGGCATGAGGCTGTTGAGAAAGTAGACACTGTTATTCATTTGGCAGCAAGAGCACACGTTACCAGTGAATCGGCGGTTAACCCCTTGAGTGAGTTCCGAAACGTTAACCGTGATGGTGCTGTTGAGTTATTATGCCAGGCCGCTGCATCGGGTGTTAGACGGTTTGTTTTTGTTAGCTCGATAGGTGTTAACGGTGCTGTTACTCATGGTGAAGCATTTTCTGAAGATCAGAAAGTTAATCCTATCTCAGATTATGCAATATCTAAGTATGAAGCCGAGCAACAACTCACGTTAGAAGCAGAAAAACTGGGTATTGAGCTAGTGATTGTCAGGCCGGCATTAGTTTATGGGGAAGCAGCCCCGGGTAACATAGAGCGGCTAAGGGGCTTAGTGACTAAGGTTCCTTTACTACCATTTGGTATGGTGAATAACCGTAAAAGTTTTGTTTCTATCAATAATTTGGTATCGCTTCTCGAATTGTGTATTTACCATCCTGATGCAGCGGGTCAAACTTTTTTAGCTGCTGATAACGAAACAATATCAACAAGGCAGTTAGTGGATGCCCTTGCAAAAGCTGAGGGCGTCAGTCTGATTCAGTTGCCTATTCCTGTTCGCTTAATGAAGTTTGTGGCTGGTTTGGTAGGTAAATCTTCGCTAGCTTCCCAATTATTTGATGATTTAGAAATTAGTAATGCGAAGGCAAGGAAACGACTTGGATGGAATCCTACTAGTTGTATAGATACCGCTTTTATCAAGAAGTAGCATGAGCGAATGATGGCATACCGAACTGATTCGGTATGCCCATTTGTTAGGCCTCTTTATAAAGGTGATCGTAGATATTGCCTTCTGGTACATAACCTGTCGGTGTTTTTAGCAATATATCACGAACTTTTACCAGATCAGTTTGATGACAAGCTTCGTCAAGTTCATTCAAAACACTTTCCATTTCAGGCCAGCTTAACTTGTCTTCTTGGGCGGTCATAATTTTTGGGTGCTCTGTACCGGTGACATTTTCTCCGATGAGTAGCTCTTCATAGAGCTTTTCACCTGGCCTTAAGCCTGTGAATTTAATCTCAATGTCACCGTCGCAATCCTCGCCCACTTTTTCACTAAGCCCCATTAATTGAATCATTCTCTTGGCTAGATCAAGAATTTTCACTGGTTCACTCATATCGAGCACGAAAACTTGTCCGTTATGGGCAATAGCACCAGCCTGAATGACTAACTGTGCAGCTTCAGGGATAAGCATAAAGTAGCGAGTTATATCTGGGTGGGTGACAGTAACAGGTCCGCCTTTCTTAATTTGCTCTCGGAATAGCGGAACAACAGAGCCAGAAGAGCCCAATACGTTGCCAAATCTAACCATGGTAAAGTTTGTATTGCTGCCTGAATCTGCTAATGCTTGCAGTACTAGTTCAGCCATGCGCTTACTCGCACCCATAACATTGGTTGGGCGAACTGCTTTATCGGTAGAGATTAGGACAAAGTTACTTACACCCGAATTCATTGCCGCTTCAGCTGTAAACCAGGTTCCAAATATATTATTACGTATGCCCTCGATAGTGTTGTGCTCGACAATAGGTACGTGTTTATATGCAGCCGCATGATATACGGTGTCGATTTCATAGGTGAGCATTAAGTTTTCGAGGCGTTTTTTATGCTGAACAGATCCTAATGCGGCGATTATTTTTATTTCTTGCTTAGTAAACTTGATGTACTGCTGAAGTTCACGTTCGATGTTATACAGGTTGTACTCGTTTAATTCGAATAGCAAAACCACCTTGGGTTTACGACGAACAATTTGACGGCATAACTCTGAGCCAATCGAGCCACCTGCACCTGTAATCATGATAGCTTTTGATTCAATACAAGCCTTCATTAAGCTTTCTTGCGGTTCAACACTATCGCGGCCCAGTAAATCAGACACCTCAAGATCTTTGATTTCCGTTAAGCTGGACTTTCCTGAAGCGATATCTTCAACAGAGGGTACGGATTGAATTTCTAGAGGCCAACTCGAGAGTTTGTTAACAAGTCTTAAACGTTCCCCGGTACTGATATTATTGATAGCCAGCAGCAATTTTACAGGTTGGTAGAGTCCATTGAGTTTTTCGAATTCACTGCTGTGGTACACCTTTAAACCGTAGATAATGTTACCGCATTTCTTTTTATCATCGTCTAGCATGGCAACGGGATGATACTCAGAACCTTGCCTTAGTGCATAGGCAAGATCTCGGCCTGTCGCACCTGCACCGTAAATAAGTACATGCGGTTTTCCTTTGCGGTAGAAACGGTCGAAGTACATGCGGACCAAAACCCGGGGAGCCCCTAGGAAAAGAACTGCAATGCCAGCATAAATGGCAGGAACACTACGATGAATATACGAGTGGGTATAGAAGCTGGAAATGGCTAGGGCAAAGGCAGAAAGAATGACAGCTAGGGCAATATGGCCTAAGGCAGGGACAATCATGTACCTTAGTACGGCTCTATATAGTCCTAGCTTGGCAAAAACGACAATGGTAACCAGTACAGTAACGACAAAGCTAGTCACTTCCTCTGGCCCAAACGGTATAGTTAATCTGCCTGTCCGCAGTGCAATAGCGACATATAAAGCAAAATTGATTGCCAGAATATCATAGAGAACAGTAATCACTCGCTTTGTAACACGTTTAGCACTGAACAAGCTTAAAATAGGTTGAAACATATCGGTACCGGTACACCCAATGGATAGCTTAAACATTTTAAATGCTTGTCATGAATCAAGCCAGTTATACTATTGATCAAGCTAAGTTGATGGCTAATATATGACCGATATTGCCTTGCACTTCGCTAGGCACAGCTTTAGACTTGCCCTTCAAATTTATTGATAGGTAGTAGCTGTATGCAGTCACCATTTTTTAGGGTTCTCGATGTTTTCTTGGCATTGGTTGGAATTTGCTTAACCATTCCATTTTGGGGACTAATTTATCTGGTGGGATTGTATGATACCGGCTCACCTGTGTTTGCCCAGAAGCGAGTAGGTAAGTATAGAAAGCCCTTCACGCTTTATAAATTCCGTACCATGCCCGTGGCCACCGAATCTGTGGCTACCCACTTAGTTGATGCCAGTTCGGTGACAAAGCTGGGCAACTTTCTGCGCAAAACCAAGCTAGACGAATTGCCGCAGCTTATTAATGTGTTGAAAGGCGAGATGAGCTTTGTTGGCCCTCGTCCGTGTTTGTTCAACCAAACGGAGTTGATAGAAGAGCGCCAAAAACGAGGTGTGATGGATGTGTTACCAGGCATTACGGGCTTAGCGCAAATTAATGGGGTTGATATGTCAACTCCGACCAAGTTGGCGGAGCTAGATAAAGAGATGATAGATACCTTCACCTTGTCGGCATATTTTTCATACATCCTGCAAACGGCAATTGGTAAAGGTGCGGGTGATAGGGTGAAGCGTTAGTATGAGTGTTTGTTGTGAAATACTCGCTGGAGAGTGCAAGGGTGAAGTTGCTCAACAAGCGGTTGAGCATAACAATGCCGACTTGATTGCGCTATTTAACGAAGTATTTATTGAATCGTATAACACTGAGTTGGTATTAGGTGGCGAGGAGCCTATCTATTTACCCGCTGGCGAGCAGCACCCTCATCACCGGATTATTTTTGCTCGCGGGTACTTTGCATCGGCACTTCATGAAATTGCGCATTGGTGTATTGCAGGCCCTAAACGACGCTTATTAGAAGACTATGGTTACTGGTATGAGCCTGATGGGCGGACCGCCGAGGTACAAGCTGAATTTGAAAAAGTAGAAGTAAAACCGCAAGCCATAGAGTGGATTTTGTCAGCCAGCTGTGGTTTTCGCTTTAGAGTGAGCTGTGATAACCTCAGTGGTGACTGTGAGCCTGATAGGGCTGCGTTTACCCATAAAGTGCATGAGCAAGTGTTGGCTTACCTAGAGCAAGGTATTCCCGAACGCGCCCACACATTATCTAATGCCTTACGTGAGTTTTATCAGGTTGGGCCACTAAAACCGACAGACTTTGAGAGAGAATTATGATCCAGCAATTTGAAGAAAAGTTGCTTACCCTGATTGACCAGATGGTAGAAACAGCATCGGATGACGAGCTTTTTGCTGGCGGCTACCTTAGAGGCCATATTTCACTGTCTGCTGCCAATTGTGAACTGGCTGGCAAAGCAACGGTAGAGCAAATGGTGGAGGAGGTTGATGCAAGCCTGGCAACTGCACAATCTGAATTGGCACCGGCTGATCAACTGATTGTGCGTGATATGTGGCAACAGCTTCAGCAACATGCTGTCTAGAAAGCGATTAAAGATTTGATAAAAAAAGCACCCTCGGGTGCTTTTTTTATTGTTAAACAGAAAATGTTAATTACTTCAACTAATTATTAGTGCTTAGGTACTTTCGCTTATAGTCTGATGACTTGGCAAAAATAAATGTTGGTATTGTGATAAGTAATAAGCTGATACCAAATAAAAGGTTTTCATTAGCAAGTAGCTGGTAACAACTTAACAAAAATATTGCTGCGACTAGCAGAATATTTAGTTTATGAACAATAGGATAGTTCACCGAAAAACGAGCATACACCCTAAACATGCTCTACCTCTTCTATATAAAGTATTGATAATGATATAAATTTAAGCTGCGTCATTAATGACACTTATATTAATAGGTGGATGATAGCTTGTTTTGCGTACAAATAGTATTGATTCGAAAAGATATAGGCTCAATGTCACAAAATAGTGGTAAAGCTGTTGAACTAATCAAAACACTTTGATTGTTGAGGTGGCTTCTACAAAAAAGGGATATTTTGAAAATACCCCTTTATTAGTTTTGGATGAAACATATACAGCTTAGTTCATAGGCTTGCGACCGTACCAAGGTGATCTTGGGTCCGTTACCCCAAACAATTCATATTTACGGTTTAGCATCTGTCCGCCATCACGGGTGAGTGGTAGCCACGAAATAGTCGCTCGGTTAGTACTTGGCTTCACTGTCATCACATCAAACGGGATAGAAATGTAGAAGCCTTTGTTGAAACTGCCTTCCCCGAACTCGTCAGCCGACATGTCGGTTAGGGCAGCAAAGGCACCGGCGATCACCCCACTATCAAATTGTTTAGAGAAGTCGATAGTCACACCAATGTCTTCTGCAAGGTACTTACCAGCGCTTACTTTAAACAGTGTATTTGGCAGCCAACTCCATTGAGGTTGGTAATAGGCGGTTGCATGGCCTGTCACAGTACCGGTTTGTACCTGATAGGTTTCACCTTCTTGGGTAATCGTGTCCTCGGTGTAGAAACCGAATTGCGAGTCTGGATCACGCTGAACCACATAGTTGGCATCAACGCCAAATGCCCAGTTGCTGCCTTGAGGTCGGTAGAGTAATTCACCGCCCACGCCACCGAACATCATCTCCAAGTAGCCGGCATAGGCTTGGCCATACCAGTTATCCGCGAGGCGATCCATCCAAGTCAGCTGTAAGTTATCAAGGCGAACGGGGTTATCACTGATATATTGACGCACTAAGGTACGGACACGAATGTTATCGGTGGCATCCCTAGGTACTTCGTATAGGAACTTGTCGTAGTTATCGTAAATATTAAAGTAAACCGAGCCACCTAGTTCAACATGGTTACCAAACCAGTAGTTGGCACCTGCATTTACCCCAAGATTAAATAGGTAAAAGCTCTCTGAACCACCAAAGGATTGCTGAAGGGTAGGGGCAACATTCACTTCCCAAGGTTTGTCTGCAGCGGCATATTGCTCACCTTCAGGCTCTTTCGGGTTCGTAACTATTGTTGCATCTTCAACGGAAGCACCGAAATATTCATGATTGGCCGCTTTGGCAAACTGTTGACTGTCGATTTGGGTTTCGGTGACCAACTGTTTGTTAGACGTTTCGACCAAGCGGTATTGATCAACAGCCACACCTTGGTTGGCAATGACTGTGGCAGCCCGGTGATGGGCATCATTTCGATCGCGGTATTTGTTCTGCTCAGCCACGACGGTAATGGACTTATCATCAGCATAAATGGTTGGATCTTTATAGCCTGCGATTTGGTGAAGATCTTGAGCCAGTTGGTTCCATTCATTGCTGGTTAGTTCATCGGCAGCCTTGCTATTTTGAGGTTTGTAAGTGGGAGCGGGCTCATCTTGCCAGCTGGCTTTCAAATTGTTGAAGTTGGTACTTAAGCTAAAACCGAACGTCCAAGTGTTGCCTCGCTCATAGCTAATACGGGTATCTGCCCATGAGCCGATTTTATACAAAAGGCCATAGTTGAATTTGCTGTCTTGCGACATATCAATGCCGCCGCGTGTGACGGGAAAGTCACTGGCATAATCATTGCCATCGTATTCCACTTTTAAGCGTAGTGGCGCCCAAGGGCTTTGATATTCAACTCCACCATACAAGGCACTACAGCCTGTAAACCAGCGCTCGTAGTCAATGGTGCCACCTTTGCCCTTATAACCGGTGTTGCGGTCACAATCTTCGCTAACCGATTTGTCGCCACTCAGGTTAGCACTGTTACCCAGGTAGCCCCAGCCGATACCTACGGTGAAATCGAACGGGCCAACGTGTTTACTAGCAGCAATGTATTCACCATCAAATAGGCCAGTACCACCAAAGTCACGCACACCAATTGAGGTTTCTGGTAGCCAGTAGCTTTCTTCGATTAAGCGGATTTTAAAATCGATCCCTTTATCGGTGTATTTGGTGTCTCCACTAAAACTTTCGTCATCACTGTAGAGGAGATCTTGTACCAAGGTATAGCGAACCGTGGTTTCTAACCAAGGTAAAAGCTGGAGCGAGACGGCGTAGTGGTGGTATTCATCATTATAGGTGCCGCTGACATTGAACTCGCCTTCTTTGGCCATTCGGCCAGAAGGCATTTGGATAAGGCCGACACCACCGAAATCCGTTTGCGATGGTTGTAATACGGGATAGCTAAATTCGTCTGCCTGAACATTAAGTACCGGCAGCATAGCCAAGGTAATGGTTGACAGTGAAGTTTTTACAGCAGGGTGCATCACAGCGCTCGGTTCCTTAATATGTTGATGATCTCGTCATTGAGAGAGCGGTAGCCCGATGGCAAAGAAGAAAAGCCCAAATACACAATTGCACCGGGGGCGATATCTTGGTGGTTTTGGTTCCAGTAAGCAATGGAATGGCTTTCGACGGTGCCATCCGGTTGAATAACTGTTGCCACGCTATTATCACCAAGGCTGCTTGGCTGGGTATGAGCGATATAACCATCGGCATTTAAGCGCGTTTGCCACGGAATATCACCAGGCTTTGCTACAGCGCCAAGTACATATACAGACTGTGGACGCTTGGGTAGCACCAAACTGACATCTTGATTAACCAACGGGTTGGCTGATGGGGTAATACGAACCACATCATAATCAAGCGGTGTGAAGATACGTTCGCCAATAGTCAGTTGAGTCAGTGCTTGCGATAAGGCGATATAGATGGCCTTATCATTATTATTCGATTGAAGTGCGAGCTGCTCAAGCTGATTAATAACCAGAGCTTTATCAGGGTGGGGGAAGCCAGTATATAAACCAGCCCCTAGCCAATAGATGTCATTACTCTGAATGGCCTCAACTTTAGATTTAGCATTAGAACCAACATCATTGGAGGTCTGTCCTTTTTCTAATAGAAGAGCTGAGTTGGCAAAGCTGTCTGCCAATACCTGCTCTATTCGCACCGGTGCTGGATAACGAAGTTGAAGTTGCCGTTTCAGCTGCGTAGTATAGGCCTTGCTTGTGCTCACCATAACAGTAACTGATTCAGAATCAGTACTTGATGCTACAGTATTAGCAAAAGCTACCGGTGCGAAAATGGCAAGTAGTGCTGCAAAAAATCTAACACGGGGCATGCTAAAGGCCTTTGATTTTGTCATTATTATTCCTTCCCCTAGTTCTAAGAAAACGGCTTCAAGAGCGTAATGTCAATATAGGGCAGCCCAGGTGCCAATTTTTGTTGTGATTTAAGCACTTTACCTGTCGTTGGCTCAATCCAAAATTGGTTGTTATAGCTCATATCCAGCTCTTCCACATATACGGCTTCTTTAAAATGCATGGCCTCAACTGGCTGCTGGTTAACCATGATGATTTCAGTACCTTGTTGGTCAAACGTCGAGGTTAATGTGTAGCCGAAGTGATAGCCTGGCTGCCAATCTATAATACGTTGCCAAGTTTTAGGCGAGTTGGGCAAGTGCAAACCTGCTTGCAATGGGTCAACTTGCTGGCTGGCAATATTGACTAGGTTGCCAACGGGTAAATTAAGGGTTTTAACTAACCGGCCATGTTCGGTGACTAACATACCACCGTCAGAAGATAGCCATTTAAGCTGTAACTTCTCTGGTGTGTTATTCTGCTGACTTGATTGGTTGGAACTCAAAGATGGCTTTGATTCAGCTAGTGCTAGCACCATAAAAGCCTGAGGGCCATCATCAACACGGGCATAGATGCTGGCATAGGGTAAGTTAGTGATTTCATCACTCTGAAGTTCGACATCAGGATCGCCAAAAAAAGCTAGCGAGAGGGTATCGTTAACATCTTTGAATTTCTGGCTACAGCCAGTAAGGGCCAGAAGGGCGACTGAACACAAAAGCGCTATACACTTTTTAAAGAGGAAAGGTTGCATCCGGCAATAATTCCTTATACAGCAAAAAACGAAAAGTAAAAATCTGCTACTAAGTTGTTGTTTTAACGGAAACTTAACTTTAAAGCTAGCATGAATACAAAAAATAACCGCACAAGAGTGCGGTTATGGGATACACAGCTGTTTTTATGTGTCTTTAGCTTTCTATTAACCCTGAGTAGAGTTACTGTTGGTGCTGGTGTTGTTATTACCAGAATCAGCAACGGCAACAGCTGCAACAGTAACTGCAATACCTGCAGCAACAGCTGTTGCAGTAATACCGCCAGCTGCGGCCGCGGTTGCACCAGCAGTACCAGCTGCTGCGCCAGTTGTACCACCTGCAGTCGCAGCAGTTGTAGAGGTTGCACCAGCTGTAGAACCAGTTGTACCACCAGCCGTACCAGCAGTAGAGCCTGTTTCAGTTGCTGCAAATGCAGAGCTAGCCATGGTCATTGCCGCTAGCAGAGCAATAGCACTCTTTTTCATCCTATTCCCTTACAGTAATAAAAGTTCACAAATCAATCGTTATTCTAAATAACTCTAAAAGCAATTGCCTTCAATGCAATGATATGGCGGTTAGTTAAAATGTGCAATCAAACACGAATGGTGAAACAAAAGATTTACACCTTAGTGCTCTAAATCACGATAATAGAGCAAATACAAAGCTAGGTGCTTTTGTCAGAAGGATTGTTGTGAGTTGATAAGATGCGTAATTAATAAATTAGGAAGTGCAAGGTCGAGCAAGATAGAAAGCAGAAGCTAAAAACTCACTTTTGTTTAGGGGAAAATGTGTGTAAAATACACACCACTTTTACGTATGTTAGCTAAAGCCTCCTTTAGTCAGCTTGATTATGAGGTTCGGTTGTTGAAAGATTGAGTTAGCAAAAACGCACACTCTAAAGTACAACGTAACTAGTTAAAAATATATCAAATTACGGTCATTGGGAGCCATAACCTAAGGGCGGTAGCATGGGTGATTACACTAATTAGGCATCCTAATGGTTAAAATTCACCACATGAGCACGGTAGTTGCATCTAGCTACTGTTCAATAAATTCCATAAAAAAATTTATGACAGCCAAGCAAGTGCACAATGTTTGGCTGCAACTTGATTATTCAGATCAAGCTTATCCTTATCTTTTTATTATCGATTACAAATTATGCATTTCACAAAGAAGCTTCTTTTTACCGCAATGGCGACGGCCATGCTTGCGGGATGTACAGTGCCAGGTTCACATTTAACTGTCGATAACAAGAATGTTATTGCGAGTAATGATGCACAAGGTGCTGAGTCAGATATTAATGAGCAAGTAAACGTCTACCCACTCACTGCGGCTGCGGTTAGCCAATTTAAAACACCAAAAGTCTACTCGCAGGTAAATACAGCGTTAGATGCAGAAATTGCCCGTTATCAATATCGTATTGGCCCTGGTGATATCCTAAATGTGACCATATGGGATCATCCTGAGCTCACTATTCCTGCTGGTTCATATCGTAGTTCGGCTGAAGCGGGTAACTGGGTGCATGCCGATGGCACGATTTTCTATCCATACATTGGCTTGGTTAAAGTTGAAGGAAAGACAGTGACTGAAGTGCGTGATGAAATGGCACGCCGTTTAGCCGCTTATATTGAAAGCCCACAAGTTGATGTTAATGTTGCTTCGTTTCGTTCTCAAAAGGTGTACATAACAGGCGAGGTCGATAAAGCAGGTCAGCAAGCGATTACCAATGTACCGCTGACTTTATTGGATGCGATTAACCGTGCTGGTGGTTTGGCTGAAGATGCCGATTGGCGCAATGTGACATTGACTCGAGAAGGAACAGAGGAAAATGTTTCTCTGTATGCATTGATGCAGCGTGGTGATTTAACCCAAAATCGTCTCTTGCGCCCTGGCGATATTGTTCATGTTCCGCGCAACGATGCACAAAAAGTATTCGTGATGGGCGAAGTGAACGACCCGCAACTGCTTAAAATTGACCGCGCAGGCATGAGCTTAACCGAGGCGCTTAGCAATGTAGGTGGGATTAACCAGCTTTCGGCAGATGCAACAGGTGTGTTTGTAATTCGTAGTAATGTTAACAACGACCAAGATAGTACGTTAGCCAATGTATATCAGCTTAATATTCAAGATGCATCTGCGCTTGTTATCGGTACTGAGTTCGAACTTGAACCATACGATATTGTGTATGTAACCGCTGCCCCAATTGTTCGCTGGAATCGAGTTATCTCACAGCTTGTACCAACTATCAGTGGCTTTAACGACTTAACGGAAGCCGCACTGCGTGTAAGAACTTGGCCATAACGGTATGTCAATATCGTATGAATCCTTCACAATCTAAAGCACTTATACTTGTTGAATACTTATGACCATTAATCAAAATATACAAGCCAAACAAGAATCGGATGAAATTGATTTAGGTAAGTTGTTTGGTATCTTGCTCGATAATCGCTGGAGTATTATCGCGCTTACCTTTCTGTTTGCTATTGTTGGCGTTATTTATGCGCTATTGGCAACACCTGTTTATAAAGCCGATGCACTTATTCAAGTTGAACAAAAAAACTCTGGTATGCCGGCTTTAGGCGAAATGGGCGAACTGTTTGCCAGTGAGTCATCTTCATCTACTGAGATTGAGATCATTAAATCAAGAATGATCTTAGGCAAAACTGTTGATAAGTTGAACTTAACCACAGTTGCAACACCTAATTATCTACCTGTTATCGGCAAAGGCCTGGCTCGTATTCAAGGCGTCAGTAATCGAGTAGAAATTAGCCGCTTCGATATTCCGAAATATATCGATGCCCCTGTGTTTACTTTAACGGTTGTAGATGCTGAAACTGGTGAATATGAATTAGTTGACACTAATGAACGTATAGTATTAAACGGTAAAGTGGGAGAAATTGCACAAGAGGGCGAGTTCACATTATTTGTGTCCTCTATCAGTGCTGAGGCTAATGATTCGTTTACTGTTGTTAAACGTTCACGGTTAGATGCGATTCAAAGCTTGCAGAAAAACCTATCTGTGAGTGAGCGAGGAAAGCAAACAGGGATTTTGCAACTCTCTTATGAGGGCGAAGAGCGCGCAGACATTGAAGAAATTCTTAACGATATTAGTCAGAATTACTTTTTGCAAAATGTAGCGCGTAACTCAGCTGAAGCTGAAAATAGTTTAGCTTTTTTGCGTACTCATTTGCCCGACATTAAAACAGAATTGACTGCATCTGAAGATATGCTAAACCAATTCCGTCAAGAAAATGAATCAATTGATTTGGGACTAGAAGCAAAATCAACTCTTGATGTAATGGTAAAACTTGAAGCGCAACTCAATGAATTGACTTTTAAAGAGAGTGAAATTTCACAGCGTTTTACAAAAGAACACCCAGCATATATAGCTCTTCTTGATAAACGACAAACCCTCTTAGGTGAGCGTGACCGCTTAAATCGCCAAGTACAGAAACTACCGAAAACCCAACGGGAAGTGTTGCGCCTAACCCGAGATGTTGAAGTCAACCAGCAAATCTATGTTCAGTTATTAAACAAAGTGCAAGAGCTGAATATCATGAAAGCCAGTACGGTAGGTAACGTTCGTATTTTGGATGTCGCTCAGTCATATACCCGTGCAGTGAAGCCTAAAAAGTCTCTGATTGTGGTATTGGCAACATTACTTGGTGGAATGCTGGCAGTAGCAATTGCTCTATTGCGTGCAGCTTTCCATCGAGGTGTTGAAAACCCCGATGAAATTGAAAGTATTGGTTTGCCGGTATATGCCAGTGTGCCAATGTCTGACTGGCAAATAGAGCTTGAGAAAAAACAAAAAAGTAAAAAACAGCTGACAGTTGAAGATACGCTATTAGCAGTTTCTAATCCTGCTGACCTTTCTATCGAGGCTCTTAGAAGCCTACGTACCAGTTTGCATTTCGCTATGATGGAAGCGAAAAACAATATATTGATGATCTCAGGTCCAAGTCCTGGTATCGGCAAATCCTTCGTTTCAGCCAACATGGCAGCCGTTGTCGCTAAATCTGGCTCAAAAGTACTAGTTATTGATGCTGATATGCGGAAAGGGCGTATGGAAAAGCAAATGGCGGTTAGTCATAAACCAGGCCTTTCCGATTTCTTAAGTGGCCAAACGAATATTGAATCTTTGTTAAAGCAACCTGGTGTTGAAGGGCTCGATTTCATTGGTCGTGGTGATGTACCACCAAACCCATCTGAATTGTTAATGCATCCGCGTTTTAAAGAGTTAATGGATTGGGCTTCAAAAAACTACGACATTGTAATTGTCGATACCCCGCCAATTCTAGCGGTAACCGACCCTGCTATAGTCGGGGCCCATGCGGGTACTACATTACTGGTTGGGCGCTTTGGCCAAAATGCAGTGAAAGAAATTGAAATAACTAAACAGCGTTTTGAGCAAAACGGTATTGAAGTGAAAGGCTTTATTTTGAATGCTGTTGTGCGTAAGGCGAGCAGTTATTATGGTGGTAACTATGGTTATTATAATTATAGTTATGAATCGCAAAAATAAGAATTATATAAATTATTAAAGAGGTACTGTACAGATACCTCTTTTTTATTTTAAGAATAAAATTCAAAGCTTAATTAGATAACTAAGCTAATAAATAAGAGATAAAAATGAAAATACTCATAACTGGTGGTGCAGGCTTTATTGGTTCAGCAGTAATTCGTCATATAATAAGAAATACAAAAGACACTGTAATAAATGTAGATAAATTAACATATGCTGGAAATTTAGAATCATTATCAGATGTGGATTTTGACGAGCGTTACAATTTTGAACTGGTTGATATTTGTGATCGTAATGAACTCGACCGAATATTTACGAAATACCAACCTGATGCGGTGATGCATTTGGCGGCAGAATCACATGTTGATCGGTCAATTGATGGTCCCGCTGCTTTCATCGAGACAAATGTTGTAGGTACTTATAATTTGCTTGAAGCATCCAGAATGTATTGGAATACATTGACTGGCGATGAAAAGGCTGGCTTTCGTTTTCATCATATTTCGACTGATGAAGTATATGGTGATTTGGAAGATACAGATGACTTATTTAAAGAGAATACTGCTTATGCGCCAAGCAGTCCTTATTCTGCCTCAAAAGCATCAAGTGATCATCTAGTACGTGCCTGGCTTCGTACCTATGGCATTCCAACCATTATTACAAACTGCTCAAACAATTATGGTCCATACCACTTTCCAGAAAAGCTAATTCCATTAGTAATCCTTAATGCACTAGATGGGAAAGCGCTACCTGTATATGGTGACGGTATGCAGATACGTGATTGGCTTTTTGTTGAAGACCATGCTCGAGCATTGTATACCGTCGTTACAAAAGGAAAAATAGGCGAAACTTATAATATTGGCGGTCATAACGAAAAAACTAACATTGAAGTTGTTCGAACTATTTGCAATTTGTTAGAAGAACTTGTCCCGACAAAACCCATTGGAGTTACAAATTATCAAGATCTGATCACATACGTAACAGACCGTCCAGGACATGATGTTCGCTATGCAATAGATGCAACTAAAATTGCTAATGAATTAGGTTGGATTCCAGAAGAAACATTCGATTCAGGTATACGAAGAACAGTAGAATGGTATTTGGATAATAAAAAATGGTGGAGCCGAGTACTTGATGGTTCTTATAGTATGGAACGCCTTGGAAAAAAAGATTAAGGAAATCATATGAAAGGTATTATTCTAGCTGGTGGTTCAGGTACGCGCTTATATCCAATAACAATGGGTGTATCTAAGCAATTACTACCTGTATACGATAAACCTATGATTTATTATCCGTTATCAGTTTTGATGCTTGCTGGTATTCGGGATATATTAATAATAACTACTCCAGAAGATAACGAAAGCTTTAAAAGACTCCTTGGTGATGGTAGTCAATTTGGAATCTCATTAAAATATGAGGTACAAGCTAGACCTGAAGGATTAGCACAAGCGTTTATAATTGCAGAGGATTTTATCTCTGATGATGCTGCTTGTTTAGTGCTTGGAGATAACATATTTTATGGTCAGTCTTTTTCGCCTAAGTTGAAAGAAGCTGTTAGAAAGGCAGAAAATGGTGAAGGTGCAACTGTTTTTGGTTATCAGGTAAAAGATCCTGAAAGGTTTGGTGTTGTTGAGTTTGACTCTAATCAAAAAGCGATATCAATAGAAGAAAAACCAGAAACGCCTAAAAGTAACTATGCTGTGACAGGCCTATACTTTTACGATAACAATGTAGTTAATTTAGCTAAAGAAGTTAAACCTTCAAAGAGGGGGGAGCTTGAGATTACGACATTGAATGAATTCTACTTAAGCCGAAATAACTTGAATGTCGAAATGCTAGGTAGAGGATTTGCTTGGTTAGATACTGGAACACATGAAAGTTTACTTGAGGCTGCTCAATTTGTTGAGACAATAGAAAAAAGGCAAGGGTTTAAGATTGCGTGTTTAGAAGAAATTGGCTTTAACAACGGATGGCTGGAACTTGACAAATTACGTACTCGAGCAGAACTGATGTCAAAAAATTCTTATGGTCAATATTTACGAGATATAGTAAAGAGCTAGAATGCAAGGTTTAGCGAAAAAGGCTGTAAAAGGCCTAAAATGGAGTGCAGTAGAAAGATTTCTTACTCAAATAATTCAATTGTTAATCATGATTGTTTTGGCAAGACTATTGGGTCCGAAATCGTATGGTTTAATAGGAATGTTAACGATTTTTATTGCTATTTCTAATGTGTTTGTAGATAGCGGATTTAGCGCTGCATTAATTAGGAAAAAGAATGCAGATAATTTAGATTATTCAACAGTATATGTATTTAATATATTGGTTTCAGTAATAATATATCTGATTCTTTTTCTATTAGCAGATAAGATTTCTTTATTCTATAATGAGCCTGAACTTTCTTTACTGATAAAAATAATAGCTTTACCTATCGTAGTTAACTCCTTAAGTTTGATACATAAAACTAAAACTATAGTTGAAATGAATTTTAAGTTGCAAGCGAAAATTTCATTTTTTAGTGCATTATTTAGTGGTTTGATAGCAATATTATTAGCCACTAATGGTTTTGGAACTTTATCTTTAGCTTTACAAGTTTTAACTCAATCTATATTAAATACAACATTTTTTTATGTGTATTATCCATTAAAGATAAAACCTAAATTCAGTCTAACAAGATTTAGAAGTCTATTTGGATTCGGGTCAAAACTATTATTGTCTAGTTTATTAGACACGGTATACAATAATATATATCTTGTTCTAATTGGGAAGTATTTTGATCCATCAACGCTAGGAAGATTTACACAGTCTAAGCAACTATCGATGCTTCCTGCTACGACACTATCTACTGTGATACAGAATGTTACATATCCTATGTTGAGTAGTATTGAGAATTCAAACTCAAATTACACAGATGAGGCTTTACAGTCAACCATTCAGCTAGCATGTATGGTCGTTTTTCCTATTATGGTTGGGATAGCTGTAATCTCTGAGCCTCTTATTAGTATCTTATTAAGTGAAGAATGGAAGGAGATACCGGTATATATATCAATATTATGTATTGCTTATATGGTTTATCCACTACATGCTATAAATTTAAACTTATTAAAAGTAAAAGGTAGATCTGACTTATTTCTAAAGCTTGAAGTGATCAAAAAAGTAATAATGACTATTATTATAGTGATTTCATTCAAATATGGTTTAACCGCTATATGTATTGGAATTGCAATTCAAATGTATTTGTGTCTTATTATTAACACTTACTATACTGGAAAACTATCAAGGGTTAATACGATTAAGCAGATTAAAATAGTTTTTCCAATCTATTTTTCTGTTATTTTTTCAGCATTTATCGGCTATTTTCTTTCAATGTCGATTGAAAGTGATTTGATAAGAATTTTTACTTGTTTGACTATTTCATTGTTCTTATATGCTTTATGCATTTTTAACTTTCAAAGAGCTCTTTTCTATAAAATATATAATTTTTTCGAGTTTAGGTTTATAAATGAAAAATATAAATGTTAGCAGTCCACTTCTTCCTTCTTTTGAAGAGTTTATGGAATTATCGAAAATTGCATGGGATAATAAATGGCTAACGAATAATGGTGAGCTACATAAAAGGTTAGAAGATGAACTTTGTGACTATCTTGATGTTAAATACATTTCATTGTTTTCCAATGGTACATTAGCATTAATTACAGCCCTACAAGCCCTTAACCTTAAGGGTGAAGTAATTACAACACCATATACCTTCACAGCAACAGCAAATTCAGTTCTATGGAACAATTTAAAACCTGTTTTTGTAGATATAGATCCGATAACAATGAATTTGGATTACGCTGAAGTTGAAAAAGCTATTACAAAATATACTTCAGCAATTCTTCCTGTTCATGTTTACGGAGAACCTTGCAATAATGAAAAGTTGAATCAAATTGCTGAAAGGCATGGCTTGAAATTAATCTATGATGCAGCACATGCATTTAATGTTAGAGTTAATGAAGAATCAATCTTAAATTGGGGCGATTGTTCCATTTTAAGTTTTCATGCGACGAAAACATACTCAACAATAGAAGGTGGAGCTGTAGTATGCAATAGTTTAGAGCTTAAAAACAAAATTGATCAGTTGAAAAACTTTGGATTTGAATCTGTTGAATCTCTACCTGAAGTAGGAATAAATGCTAAATTAAATGAAATACAGTGTGCATTTGGTTTGGCTTCACTAAAAGTAATTGATCAGTCTATTTTAAAAAGAAAAGAACTATCTTCATATTATGCTGATAAATTGATTGATTCTGAATTTTTATCATTGCCTATTAAACGAAACGATGTGCAATATAACTATTCTTACTTTCCAGTTTTTGTAAGCGGTGGATTAGAAAAACGTGATGAAGTTCTTAAACGGCTACAAAATAATGGTGTAATTGCAAGAAAGTATTTTTATCCATTGGTATCTGATTTCGAAGGGTTCGCTAAAAGTAGGAAGCTAAACCTTAAAAATGCAGAAGATATATCTAATTCAATTTTATGCCTACCATTACATAGTGAACTAAATTTCTCTGATATAGATTATATTATTAATGTCATGGAGGAATCTTAATTGTCATTTTACACAAAATTAGAGTTAAAAAACCTTGGCTTCAAGGCTGTTGGCGATAATGTGCAAATATCAAACAAGGCTAGCTTTTATGGTATTAGTAAAATATCGATTGGTGATAATACAAGAATAGATGACTTCTGTGTTTTATCTGCTGGAGTGGGTGGAATAAATATTGGTCGAAATGTACACATAGCTGTCTATAGTTCATTAATAGGTGCTGGAGAAATTAATGTAGATGATTATGCAAATATTTCTTCAAAAGTTGCAATCTATTCCAGTACGGATGATTTTAGTGGATCTTTCTTGACAAATCCAACTATGCCAGCTGATCTAACTAATGTTTTATCTTCGCCAGTTACTCTTGGCAAACATGTTATTATTGGTTCTGGTTGCGTTGTATTACCAGGCGTAACTATTTCAAGTGGAGCTGCTATAGGTGCATTGTCCTTGGTAAAAAATAATGTACCAGAGTTTGAAATATTTGCAGGTACACCTGCAATTAAGATATCCGAAAGGAAAAAGGACTTGTTAAAACTTATAGGTGAATTTGATTGAAAATATTACATTTAGCAGTAGATGAAAAATTTATCGATATGGGTGTTAATTCATTTGAGAGAGTTTGGCCGGGTTGCAACGAGGTTTTAGTTTACTCAAATTCAAATAAGTTAAAAGTTAAATATTGTAATGCATTTAAAGTGAGTTTTATTGACCTTTTCAACCCTAAGTATATTAATAAAATTCGTAACGCTGATGTTTTAGTTCTGCACTCTCTTCTCCCAATATTTTATCCAATTTTATTGTTCTCAAAGAAAGAAACACCATTAGTATGGATTGGATGGGGTAGAGATTACTATGACTATTTATGTAAAGAATCAGAGTTAACTCTACCAGTAACTAAAAGAAAAATTAAATCATTAAAAGGTGAACGCAATACTATAAATAAAATTAGAGAGTTTTTTTTCTTATTGATGAAGAGTTCTTTATTAAAAAGAATAACTCATTTTGCTCCAGTGTTAAAAGAAGAGTATAGGGGGGAATTAACAAAGTATAAATATTTAGATTGGAATTATGGTACGATAGAAAAAGATTTTGTACCCAATAAAAATATAAAGATTAGTGGGAATAAATTTTATTAGGTAATAGTTCAACAATTGAAAATAATCATATAGATGCGTTAGTTAAGTTAACAGGATCTAACCTACAAAGAGATATTATAATGCCAATGAGTTATGGGTCTAAATCCTATTGCGAAGTGGTAAAAAAATATATTAGTGATAATAATCTATCGAATATTAATTTAGTAGAAGAGTTTCTTGAATATGATGAGTATATTGAACTTATAAGCTCGTGTGATACTGTATTCATGAATCACATTCGTCAACAAGCATTAGGTAATATTATATTTAATATTTATATTGGAATGAGAGTTTTTCTTCGAGAAGAGTGTCCTACATATGAGTTCTTAACTAAAAATAAAATTAAAGTATTCTCTATCAATAAATTTGAATTAGAACCTGATGAATTTTATAAAGTTTTATCTGATGAGGATAAATTGAAAAATAGAATAAATATTTTAAAGGTTTGGGGAGTTGAAATAATTGATAATAAAACAAAAAATTTTATAGAAAAAATTCTTTGACGCATGAATAAAACAAATCTTATTTTTATTATAGCTATACTTTTATATCTGCCGCTGTATTTACTAGATAATGTAAACAATCTTGTATATATAGCTTCATTTGTGTTTTTATTATCTATAGCTCTTCCTGCCGTTATTTTTAATTATGAAGACTTTTATCAACCTATAATTTTTAAATCACTATTAACGTTAGGTTTCATGTTCTTTCCTTCCATTTACGGTTATGTGTTTGGAATAGATGAACATGTTCTACTTTCAGGTTATTTGTCAAAAATTGAATTGAATAATTATTTGATTTTTTATCTAATATTATTTTCAATTTTTAACATTTCAACATTGTTCTCTTATCTAATAACACCGAATATTAAATTTAAAAATGCACCTTATTACAAAATTAGAGCAAATAAACTTGATTGCTTTTTTATTATAGGCTTTTTATTTAATGTGTTTTGCCTTTCAGTATTTATTGCAAAAGGTGGGTTGAATAGTCTTTTATACTTAAGATCATTTAGTGGTGATGAAAGAATAACAAATGTGTTAGGAGGTACTTGGGTTTTTCTAGGGCAAATAATTATACCAGTTAGTTTTATTGCTTTTCATGCACTATCTAAAGGCAATTACACTAATAAAGTAATTGTTTTTATTCTATGCTTGTCATCATTAGCTTCGATTTTTTTATTAACTGGTTCAAGAAGCGGGGTTGCTTATTATTTGATTTTTATCGCTGTTATATATCTTTATAACGGGAACAAATTAAATATTAAATACTCTATATTTGGTGTACTATCTTTACTGATTCTCTTTGCAACATTATCAGGTCTTAGGAGTAGTGGTGAAGAATATGAAGCCAAAGTTAATCTGAGTGAATCTGTCAGCTCAATTTTTAAAGAGAGAAGTGAAAGAACTGTTGGTTACATTAATGGTGTATATCCAATTTTTCACTTTTTGGGGGATAGGTCTCAGTTGAAGTATGGAGAGACATATATTAACTGGTTATTTGCACCAATTCCAAGAAGCATATATCCAAATAAACCTCAAGGTGTTGGTAAGTTGAATGCGGTTGAAAATTACAGCAGGGATGATACTGCGATCCCGCCTGGTGTAGTTGGTGAGTCATATTGGAATTTCGGAGTTTTTGGCGTAATAATTGTTGGTTTGTTTTGGGGCGTTTTCCTTAAAATATTATGGTCCTACCATCAATCGAAGAAAAAGGACACATTTTCCGGTTTGTTATATATACTGACATTATTCTATTTTAATCCAGAAACAACATCATTCTATTCTTGGATACAGATTATTGTGCCAGTCATATTTATGGTTACTATTTTGAAATATGGTGAAAAAAATGAATAATGCGAAAATTGGTCTATTTATACCTTCAATGAAGGGGGGCGGTGCTGAGAAAGTTTTCGTGAATTTAGCAAACTATTTAATATCAGAAAATTTTGAAGTATGCTTAATTTTAAAAGACAAGATTGGACCAAATTTAAACTTTCTGGATGATAGAGTCAAAGTCATTCCTCTTGACAGTACTAAAATGCTATACGCGCCTTTTTTATTAGCAAGGACTTTAAAAGAAAATAAAATTAGTCACTTAATGAGCACTGTTCGTGGTGCAAATATTATCGTTGGTCTAAGCCGTTTTTTATATAATGAATATAATTGGACATTAAGAGAGGCAAATACTTTTACTAATGCAAAACACAACAACGGATATAAGTCCAGACTAATAGATTTATTATGTAAGTTGATTTATCCAAAAGCAGAAAAAATACTTGCTAATTCGCCAGATACAAAAAATGATATTTTATTTTTAAATAGACGAATCAATACGAATTCAGTAAAGGTACTTCCGAACCCTGTTCTCAGTGATATTCCAAAATTAAATAAAAAAGATAGCAAAAACGTTAAACAAATAATTGCTATCGGCAGGCTTGAATTACAAAAAGATTATGAGTTGATGTTACAATCGGTTTATCATCTTAAGGCTATCTATTCTAACTTTAAATTAAAAATATATGGAGAGGGTAGTTTTGAATCTAAGCTGAAGGCTCTAGCAAGCGATCTTAATATTGAATCGCATATTGAATTTTGTGGTTATAGTGACAAAGTAAAACTAGATCTATTGAATTCGGATTTGTTTGTTTTAACTTCTAAATGGGAAGGTTTCGGTAATGTTTTAGTCGAAGCTTTATCGTGCGGAATTCCTATCGTGAGTTCTCTATGTCCTGGTGGTCCCAGTTACATATTAAAAGAAAGCGATTATATTAAACTAATTGATTCTAGAGATCCTGAATTATATTCAAGTGCGTACAAAGAAATGATATGTAACGGAATTACATATTGTGAAAGAGTCAAACTTCAAAGAATGTCATTTGACTATCTAACAAGCAATGTTTGTAAAAACTATTTAGATTTAATATTGAAGTAAGCATATTATGAATAAAAAAAAATTAATTTTCATTGATAGTTATGTCGGTAGCCTATATGGTGCTCAAAAAAGTATGCTTCATCTTGCAAAGTTATTGGATGGAAAAGACTATCAAGTGTCAATAGGTTCTATTGCTGAAAGTGAGACGTTATTAGAGGCAAAAAAAAACAATTTAGAATGCGACCCTATTTTATTACTATCAAGTTCGTTAAAACCTATTGGTAATTCCAATATATTCAATAAGGTTAAAATATTAATTTTAGCTATTTTTAATTGGATATATTTATTTAAAAATTTTAGTAAATTAAAACAATATGATTATGTTTGTTTTAATGATATTCGCCTTTTTGTTTACTTATTTCCTATTCTTCCACTTATCAGAAATAAGTTGGTTTGGTATGTTAGAATTAAGGAAAGAAATATCAGATTAAATGACTTTTTCAGCCGATTTTGCAAATCAATAGCATTTGTATCTTCAGATTGTGAAGAATCTTTCAGAAGTATCAAGTGTGAAAATGTGTTCGTTGTTAACACAGGATTCGATACGGTAAACTTAATGCCAAAACAATTATCTTCAAAACTGGTTATTAATACGGTTGGTTCGCTTTGCGAGAGAAAAAATCAGTTACAAATACTTGAGATACTGGATGAAGTTTCTTTAAAAGGTTTTAATGATTTTGAACTTAACATAATAGGTGGTGAGGTAGGTAATAGTTTATACAAAGAAAAGTTGGCTAGTTATGTTAGCAATTCAAAATTACTTAAAGGTAAAGTAAATTTTTTAGGCTTTCGAAAAGATATTTTTGAGTTATTAAATAGTGGAGATATCTTTTTCTTTAGTTCTAAACGAGAAGGACTTCCAAGATCTGTTATTGAAGCACTTAAAATGGGGAATTTTGTTATATCGTCTGAGGTTGAAGGTATTAATGATATTATTACTGACAAATACCTTGGCTATATATATAAAGCTGATTCCTGTACAGTTGCTTCTGATGTTTTATCTACTATGCAAAATATTAGTAATTTTTCTTTATCTGCAAAAAATTATAGATCAAAATATGCTAATATGAAGTTTTCTAATGATAGCTTTGTAGAAGAATTTGAGAAGTGTTTAATTTAAAAAATTACATCATAAATCGCTTAATTATGGATGATTGAAATTTATGTCTGTTTTTAATGATATGATCAGGGATTGTATTAGAATTATTATTGGAAAAAGAAATTATATCAAGCTACGTTTTTTTATTACTCATAGATATTTCTGTAATTTAAAAAATCCAAAGACGTGGAATGAAAAAATTCAATCTAGGAAATTAAGTTCCAAATCAATTGATTATGCTAAATTTGTTGACAAGTATACTGTAAGAGAATATGTCGGCACAAAAATAGGTAGCGAATATCTTATACCTTTAATAGCAAAATTTGAAAAAATACAAGTAAGTGACTTTGCATCTTTGCCTAATCAATTTGTTATAAAGACAAGTAATGGTGGAGGTGGTAAAAATGTTAAAATTATTTACGATAAAAAATCTGAAGATCTAGCCAAGCTAACAAAAGATTTTAATAAGTATGTAACCAATAAAATAGGTCATAAAATTGATGAATATTTTTATGACATTGAAAAGCCGCAGATACTTATTGAAGAGCTAATGTTGGATGATTTTGGGAATATACCATGTGATTATAAATTTCATATTTTCAATTCAGCTGAATCGAGAGTTATCATTCAGATAGATCAGGGAAGATTTACTAATCACAGAAGAAGTCTATATAGTGAGAATGGTGAGATCCTACCATTTAATATTCAACCGAAGTATGGATCGGTTAATGACTATACTTTACCGGCTTCTATTATTCCAATGCTTAATAAAGCAAAAAAACTAGCTGAAGATTTTGATTACGTACGAATAGATATGTATTCAATTAATGGTAATATATACTTCGGTGAAATGACGTTCTGTCATGGAAGTGGCTGGGAACCTGTTAGTCCAAAGTGTTATGATAAGATATTAGGTTCTTATTGGTAGTCTTGCATTAAAAATTATTAGGTTTATTTATGACGAAAATTGTTATATCGTCTAATACTTCTTGGTATTTATATAACTTTAGAAAAAATACAATCAAAGCTTTATTAGATGAGGGTTATGAAGTAATTACAGTAGCACCTCATGATGAATATGTTCAAAAGCTTACCTCCCTTGGGACTACACACAGAAATATCGAGATAGATCAAGGGGGTACAAATCCTTTTGTTGATTTTCTTACTTTTGTTAATTTTTACAAAATATATAGAACCGAGAAGCCTGCTGTTGTTTTGAACTTTACACCTAAGAATAATATCTATGGGACTTTAGCTGCAAAATTTAGTGGCGCTAAAGTTATAAACAATATAGCTGGTCTTGGAATGGTCTTTATCAGTGATGGGCTTGTGTCTAACTTGACTAAGTTTTTATATAAAATTAGTCAGTCAAGAGCGGATAAAATTTTCTTTCAAAACGAAGATGATAGGAATTTATTTATATCTGAAAAATTAATAAATCCTAATAATACTGATAGGCTACCAGGATCAGGTGTAGATACTTCAAGGTTTAAAGCTTCAGAAGCGCCTGATGATGGCATTGTACGCTTTCTGCTTATAGCTCGAATGCTATATGATAAGGGAGTTGGACATTATGTTGAAGCTGCTAGAGAACTAAAATTAAAATATGGTCACAAAGTTGAATTTCAGTTATTAGGTTTTCTTGGGGTCAATAACCCTTCGGCTGTAACAGAATCTCAAATGAAAAAATGGGTTGATGAGGGGATTGTAACCTATTTAGGAACCTCAGATAGTGTGGAGAATGAAATCGCAAAAATTGATTGTCAAGTATTGCCTTCTTTTTATAGAGAGGGTGTACCTAAAACATTACTTGAAGCTGGTGCAATGGGAAAACCTATTGTAACGACTGATAATGTCGGGTGTAGAGAAACAGTCGATGATGGTATTAACGGGTTCTTATGCATTCCAAAAAGTACTGAAAGCCTTGTTGAAAAGCTAGATTTAATTATTAATATGTCTCATTCAGAAAGAATTAGAATGGGATTAAATAGTAGAAAAAAAATGCAACGTCAATTTGATGAATTGATTGTAATTGATAAATATACATCTTCAATTATTAAGTTAACAAATTAGCCAATTATTGGGAAAAGTAATGAATTATTTAGTAACAGGTGCATCAGGCTTTATTGGGAGCCGTGTCATTGAGTCTTTAACTAAGAAAGGTCATAAAGTTGTAGGTATCGACAACAATAATGATTACTATGATGTTAATCTTAAGTTTGCACGTCTCGGACGAATTGCGTCTGAAAGCTTTACTTTTATTGAGTTAGATTTTTCTGATAAAAAATCGCTTGAAAATTTATTTGAACGATTTACATTTGAACGTGTTATCCATTTGGGGGCACAAGCTGGTGTACGTTACTCAATTGATAATCCAATGGCCTATGCTGATTCTAATCTTATTGGTCATCTAAACATATTAGAAGCATGTCGTCATCATAATATTGAGCACCTTGTGTATGCTTCATCAAGTTCTGTATACGGTCTAAATTCAAAAACACCTTTTGAGACATCTGATTCTGTAGATCACCCTGTTTCTCTTTATGCTGCTACTAAAAAGTCCAATGAATTGATGAGCCATTCATACTCACACTTGTATGGAATTCCAACTACAGGTCTTCGTTTTTTTACCGTTTATGGCCCATGGGGGAGGCCAGATATGGCTCCTTTCATTTTTACAAAAAAAATTCTTAATGGTGAAACTATCGATATTAATAATAATGGTGATATGTGGCGCGATTTTACCTATATTGATGACATTGTTGAAGGTGTGATACGTATTGCTGATGTTATTCCTACTTGCAACGAACAATGGACAGTAGAATCTGGTACACCTGCGACAAGCTCTGCGCCTTATGCTGTCTATAATATTGGTCATGGCAGTCCTATTAAATTGATGGATTTTATTCAAGAAATTGAATCGGCTTTAGGCATTGAAGCTAATAAAAACTTCCGCGAAATGCAACCAGGTGATGTGTACCAAACTTATGCTGATACTCAAGATTTGTTTGAAGCAACGGGCTATAAACCCCAAGTAGGTATAAAAGAGGGAGTAAATAAGTTCGTAACTTGGTATCGGGAATTTTATGAATATGATTTAAGCTTGGTGAAAAAGCATGACTAAGCAATTAGGTACAAAGGATTTGTTTTCTATTGCTTTAGGCTCAGTAATCGGCTGGGGAGCTTTTGTTTTACCAGGTAATGTTTTTTTGCCTAATTCTGGTGTTCTTAATACATTTATTGGTTTCACTATAGCAATTTTCATGATTTTCTTTATTGAAAAATCTTATTCTATATTGTTGAGTATTTATTCTAGTGTCGGAGGCGAGTATACGTTTGCTAGTAGAACATTTGGTTCTAAGACTGGTTTTGCAACTGGTTGGCTATTGACAATAGCATACTTGTCAATCATCCCCTTAAATGCAACTGCTGTACCAATGGTTTTGGAAAGTATTACCAATTGGTACTCAAAGGGTGAGATGTTATACGTTTTTGCTGGATATGCTGTCTATCTAAATGATTTAATAGTCTCCTTATCTATTATTGTTTTTTTTACTTATATTAACTATCTTGGAATTAATTCATCAAAGTTAGCACAGAACCTATGTGTTTTTGGTTTGCTTTTTTCTTTGTTAATTATTGTTTTTTTATCCTTTTTTAAATATGAAGCAACTTATTATAACAATTTTAAATCTAACTTCGGTGATTTTGATTGGTCACAAGTTGTTCGAATCATCGCTTTTGCACCTTGGGCCTTTATCGGGTTTGATACAGTTGCTCAAATGTCTGAAGAGTTTAAAGTGGATAGTAAAAAGGCATCCTTTAGCGCATTAGTTGCTGTTATCTTTGGTGGCATTGTTTATAATATATTGAATATTTACACAGCTTTTGGTGTATCTAGCAATGATTTAGAAAATGCTACGTGGGCAACAGGCCAAGCCGTATCCCAAATTCTAGGCTCTTTTGCACTAGGTATTCTAGCCATTGCTATGTTTGGTGCTGTCATATCTGGTCTTAATGGTTTTTTTATGGGGGCGTCAAGACTTCTCTTTGCTATAATTAAGAATGAATACAAAGATTCAGAAACCTCAATTAGCGTTAATTATTTGGTTGTTATTGTTGGGTGCTTATCGTGTATTGTTCCTTTTTTTGGTAGAAACGCTCTAATTTGGTTTGTTGATTTATCTTCTGTTGGTGCTTCTTTTGCTTATTTTATTACTTGTATGGCAGCGTTTAAGTTAGCATCTACTTTAAAGTATAAAATTTATGCTGTATTAGGAACTCTTTGTTCCTTGCTATTCCTCATTTTTCTACTAACACCTTGGTTCGATTCGAATATACCTTTTGTTTCAGCAATATGTTTATTTGTATGGTTAGGTGTAGGTATAGTAGCTTATTATAAGCTTCACTTGTCAAGTTCTAGAAAAGGTATTGCTGTATAATGAATGTAAAAATTGCTAGAGATTTTTTACTTAACAATATTGCCTGTTATATTTCTGATGAAATTTTTCTAAAAGTAGCTTATAGGATCAAGCTTGGAAAAAAACTAAATTTATCAGCTCCTGTTACTTATACAGAAAAGCTACAGTGGTCAAAACTTTTTTACCGAAAGGAATTGTTGACTTTATGTTGTGATAAGTATCAAGTAAGAACTTACGTTGAGAATAAAGTTGGTAGTGAATATTTGATACCTATGGTTGGATATTTCAAGGACTTTAATGAAATTAATCTGAATGAAATTCCTAATCAATGTGTTATGAAAGGAACACATGGAAGTGGAATGAATCACTTGGTTTTTGACTCTACTACAATGAATTGGGATATTGTTCGTGATGATTTTCGCCGTTGGCTGAAATTCAATCAATTTTACCACAGTCGTGAATGGCAATATAAAAACGTTCCACCTGGTATTATTGTTGAGGAAATGTTACTTGATGAAAGTGGTAAAGTACCTAGTGACATAAAAATTCACTGCTTTAGACAATGCGATGGCTCTTTAACACAGATAATTCAACTTGATGTTGACCGATTTGGCTCCCATAAGCAGAATTATTACGATGAACAATGGAATTTATTAGACTTATCATTCTCTAATAACAACTTTAATGTGAAGGGGGGAGAAAAAGGTGTTGCTCCCCCTGATAATCTTGAAGAGTTGTTATCTCTTTCTCGTAAGTTATCTGAAGATTTCCCATATGTTCGAGTTGATTTGTTTACAATCAATAATAAAGTTTTCTTTGGTGAGTTAACTTTTCATCATCAATCTGGTTTAACAAAACCTAGTGGAGATTGGGATAACAAGCTAGGTAACTTATTAAGCTATTCATAAATGTTCTATAAATAAATTTTAGGGTAATAATGAAAATTGCAGTTGCAGGTACAGGCTATGTTGGCCTGTCCAACGCTGTGCTACTAGCTCAGCATCATGAAGTCATAGCTGTTGATATCATCGAAGATAAAGTTAACATGCTTAATGACCGTGTTTCACCGATTGTTGATACAGAGATTGAAGATTTCCTAGCGAATAAAGAGCTGGACTTTACAGCTACTCTTGATAAACAACAAGCATACAAAGATGCTGTGTTTGTTATCATTGCTACTCCAACTGATTATGATGCTGTTAATCACTACTTCAATACATCTTCTGTTGAAGCAGTGATTAAAGATGTGATGGAGATTAACCCAAATGCGGTGATGGTCATCAAATCTACTATTCCTGTTGGTTACACAAAACAAATTAAAGAACAGTTTGGATGTGAAAATATCATTTTCTCACCTGAGTTCTTGCGTGAAGGCCGTGCCTTGTTTGATAACCTTCATCCATCTCGTATTATTGTTGGTGAGCAAAGCGAACGTGCTCAGGCTTTTGCTAATTTATTAGTTGAAGGTGCGATTAAAAAAGATATCGAAGTCTTATTTACGGATTCAACAGAAGCAGAAGCGGTAAAGTTGTTCTCTAACACCTACCTAGCTATGCGTGTTGCCTACTTCAACGAGCTGGATTCTTATGCTGAATCCCATGGTTTAGATGCGCGTCAAATAATCGAAGGCGTTGGTTTGGACCCACGTATCGGGAGTCATTACAACAACCCATCATTCGGCTATGGTGGTTACTGCCTACCAAAAGATACCAAGCAGCTTCGTGCCAATTATCAGGATGTGCCAAACTGCCTAATCGGTGCGATTGTTGATGCTAACACCACGCGTAAAGACTTTATTGCTGATTCTATCATTAGCCGCAAGCCTAAGACGGTAGGTATCTATCGCTTGATCATGAAATCAGGTTCTGATAACTTTCGTGCTTCTAGCATTCAGGGCATCATGAAGCGTATCAAGGCTAAAGGTATTGATGTGGTTGTTTATGAACCTGTTCTTGATGAGAAAGAATTCTTTCACTCAGCAGTAATTGAAGACCTCGATCAGTTCAAAGCCATTTCAGATGTGATTGTCTCTAACCGAATGGCTGAAGAGTTAGCTGATGTTGAGGATAAAGTTTACACCCGCGACCTATTCGGAAGCGATTAATTTAAGTACTTTTAAAGTGTAAATAGTTTGCCCTATTTGCATGATTACTACTTTCATTTAGATCGTTAAAAAACTTCCTCTTTATCAAGCAGGTTCATTTCTGAACCATGGGTGTGACAGCCTGGTTCGCTTAATATGGCTGTCTATTATAGTCTTACAATACCTTTATCATGAACCGGTAGTTCCTACTTACCGGCTTTTTTAGTACGCATAAATAATTGGTATTATGAGACTAACCCTATAGAGCGACAGGTATGTTAACTCTATTAAGGAATTATAATGAAAAAAATTACAAAAGCCGTCATCCCAGTGGCGGGGCTAGGCACGCGTATGCTTCCTGCAACTAAAGCTATCCCTAAAGAAATGCTTCCTTTAGTTGATAAGCCTCTAATTCAATACATTGTTAAAGAATGCATTGAAGCGGGAATTAAGGAAATTGTGTTAGTTACACATTCTTCAAAGAATGCCATCGAAAATCACTTTGATACATCTTTCGAACTTGAAGCTACTCTTGAAAAGCGTGTTAAGCGTCAACTACTGGACGAAGTGCAATCTATTTGTCCTAATGATGTAACTATTATGCATGTGCGCCAAGGTCAAGCAAAAGGACTTGGGCATGCTGTCCTTTGTGCTAAACCACTTGTAGGTGATGCGCCATTTGCAGTTGTACTTCCTGATGTTATTTTGGATGAATACACTGCTGATCAGTCAGTTGAGAACCTGGCAGCAATGGTTAATCGTTTTGAAGAGTCTTCTGCATCTCAGATTATGGTTGAACCCGTGCCTATGGCAGAAGTGTCAAAGTACGGTGTTGTTGACTGCGAAGGTGCTGTGCTTGAAGGTGGTCAGTCCCATGCTATGAAGGCGATGGTTGAAAAACCTGCGGTCGAAGATGCACCATCAAACCTCGCTGTAGTGGGTCGTTATGTCCTTTCTTCTAATATTTGGGAGAAGCTAGCCATTACCCCTCCTGGAGCAGGTGATGAAATACAGCTTACCGATGCGATTGACATGTTGATGGCTGAAGAAACGGTTGAAGCATTCCATATGACCGGTAGATCTCATGACTGTGGTGATAAGCTTGGTTATTTAAAAGCCTTTGTTGAGTATGGTCTTCGCCATGACTCGCTAGGTGATGAATTTTCATCATATTTGAAGACGCTTTTAAAACATAATGAAAATTTAAAACTAGTTAGTTAAAATCCCCTCACTGAATATCAGCGTTTGCAGTGGCTATTGATGACGCTGATGTTTTTATCATAAATTAAAAAGAAAAATTATTATGACAACTACCGCATTGTTTTTTGTGTTTGTCTTATCGTTTTGTAGCTTATTTATTTTTCGTAAGCTTGCAAAGCGTGTTGGCTTAGTTGATAAACCTAACGCACGCAAACTTCATCAAGGCGTTATCCCACTTGTGGGTGGCGTGTCTATTTTTACCACTATCGCGATTACCTTTTTGTTGTTCTCAGAGCTTACCCCAAATACGGTGTTGTTCTTGGTCTGTGCAACGATACTGGTGATCACTGGTGTCATTGATGATCGTTACGACATTAGCTTTAAGGTTCGTCTATTCATCCAGGCTGGCGTCTCTTTTGCCATGATGCTCATTGGCGATATGAGTTTGCATAGCTTAGGCTACTTAATGGGTAGTGATGCGATTCAGCTTTCCGTTGGTATGAGCTATGTAATCACTGTATTGGGTGTTATTGGTGCAATCAATGCATTTAACATGGTTGATGGTATTGATGGCCTGCTAGGTGGTTTGGCATCGGTGACTTTTGGTGCGCTTGGGTTTATGTTCTATATGGATGGCAATAGCCAACCAGCTGCGGTATGCATGCTTATTGTAGTCGCGATGCTGCCGTACATCATGCTTAACCTTGGTATTCCTCTTGGCCGTCGTTTTAAGGTATTTATGGGTGATGCTGGTAGTATTTTTATCGGCTTTACCGTTATTTGGCTTTTGATTGAAGCGACACAAGGACCTGATACAACATCGATTCGCCCTGTCACTGCGCTATGGCTTATTGCCATCCCATTAATGGATATGGCGACCATTATGGTGCGTCGCATTCGTAAGGGGCAGTCGCCATTTAAACCAGATAGAGAGCACCTGCACCATATCTGCCAGCGTATTGGTTTGTCGTCTGGAGCTTCCCTGGTGGTGATCTGCTCAATGGCAAGTTTAATGGCAGCTATTGGCATTTGGTCGGACATGAACGATGTCCGTGAATCAGTCATGTTTATGAGCTTCTTGGCAGTATTTGCAGTTTACTTTTTTGTTATCAGCCACATTTGGCGAATTATCACTGCTATTCACAAACTATTTGGTACCAATAAACCAATAGAGTTCAATGTTGAAATGGACTCGGCGCAGCCAACTAAAAAATAATTTTACTGAACTAAGATCCTCTAGCTTTGCGGTAGCTAGAACCAAATTAAAAAGGAGTTATGCTGAAAGGCATAGCTCCTTTTTATTGGGGGAATTTGGAGGTAACTGCCTGCAAGAAGGTAGTGTGCAATGAGTTTAGTGCCTATGAATTTAGTGCTAAAGAGTATAGAGCCAATGACTTTAGATTATTGATTCATCCTATCCTCTCTTCTCATCGCCTTCGCTTCTTTATCGTATTTTTCGAGCTGTTCAAGGCAAAGGGAGAGCTTGAGCATGCCAATGAATAGAATATCGGTAGCAAAGTAGGGAGGCCGGGGTAATAGTTTTTTATTCAATCGGTTAACGTACATCACAACCTCCCAAATCACTCAACTATATATTTAGTATATGGTGATTTGACCAATTGTGTAGTTGTAAGTTGTTATTACAGCAAGAACAAGACAAACATGCTATTTTCGTGAGACGTCTATTCACTCAATTTCAATTCTCAGAATAGAAGTGAGAACCTAAGACGTTAGAGCCCGATTTACTTCGGTATATTACCACGCGGGTTGTCATTTTTTGCAGTTACCATATCACTGGTGAGCTTTTGGCGGATGAAGGTGGTGATACGCCAGATATGGCATATTGTGGTGTAGTAGATCACAAAGACCATGACGAACGACACGAACATGATACTTTCAGCAACTTGGTATTGCTCGCCAATGATACCGACATAGGCAAGCAAGCTGGCGAAGCTACAAATACAGATTAATGTCATTCTTGGTGTTAAGCCAAGGCGTTGGCAAATATGGTGCAGGTGCTCTCTATCAGGTTTAAATGGTGACTGGCCTTTACGTATACGCCGGATCATAATCGTTGCCATGTCCATCAACGGTAAGGCAATAAGCCATAGTGCTGTTACCGGACGAAATGCCGGATCATTAAGCGCTGAAGTATCAAGCGTGGAATTACCAAGCGGTGAACTATCAACTGTTTGGGAGCCGCAAATCAGCAGCCAGATAACGGTGAAACCGATAAATATACTACCAGCATCGCCCATAAAGACTTTATATCGTTGCCCGAAAGGAAAGCCTAAGTTGAGCATGATATACGGGATGGCGGCGGTGACGATCACCAGACAGAACTGGAATAAATGAACTTGGTTGTTAGCCAAGAATAAGATACCAAGAGAGCTGAAGGTTACAGCGGCTAAACCTCCAAGTAAGCCATCGATGCCGTCTACCATATTGAACGCATTGATAGCCCCGATTATCGCAAGTGTGGTAACAAAATAGCTGGCAGTGTTGTTTAGGGCTAAATCGCCAAAACCTGCAATATCACCGAGCTGGTTGAGTGACATCGAACCCACCGTAATCATGGTGATAGAAACGATAGTTTGCACGAGCAGCCTTGCTTTGACGCTGATATCGTATTTGTCATCAATAACACCCACGGTAACTAAGATGAAAGCGCTGAGTAGGTAGAGTGTACTGTGAGGCATTGCCGCTGGCATGATAGCAATGGCCAGGCACACAGAGAGAAAGATGCTAATACCGCCAATGAGTGGAATGCTACCTTGATGTTGCTTTCTGGCTGTAGGGATATCGACTAGGGCAACTTTCTTTGCCAACTTTCGTAACACGATGAGGCTTAGAAGTGAAAAAAAGAAAATAATAGTGAGTCGACTATCCATGCTCTTTCCTTTGAGGTATCAAAAAACCTCGAAATATTACACCTGTGGCATATTGCAGAAAAGTGACTTAAAACAGATTTCACACAAAATAGTTTAAAAAGCGAGCAGGGTAACAAGTTTTTACGCTTAGTGTGACTTATTTGTCTTCTAATGGTAGTCAATTTATTGACATATTGCACATTAATGCGAGCTGGTTCCAGTAATTTACCTTTCAGGCTAGCTACTACTAGTGTGTGGTTTCGGTATAGTGCGCTTTTTTAGGCTGAAATAAGAAATTGGTAAAAGTATTTTCGTGATATAACTCGGCTAATCTCATTCGTTGACTGTATCTCCTTATCGTCTTTGCCAAGATCACGCCATCTATGTAGTGACGTTGATTTAGGTGGGGCGATGCAGATTATTCATCACGGGGCAAAAACGGGCGTAACCGGCTCTTGCCATGAGCTTCGGTTAGGCCAATATGGCGTGCTTATTGATTGCGGCCTGTTCCAAGGCGATGAAACCAAGCAATCACTAGATATTGACTTTCCAATTAGTCATATCCAAGCCTTGTTGTTAACCCATTGCCATATTGATCACATAGGTCGCATCCCATGGTTACTGGCTGCCGGGTTTCGAGGGCCGATTTATACAACAGAAGCTACAGCTGCCCTTTTACCCTTGATGCTGGATGATGGTTTGAAGATCCAGCTCAACTTGAATCGGCAGCAACGGGCGAGTTTCATTAACCTTGTTAACTCACAACTTCGTCCCGTCCCCTTTGATGCGCATGCGCCCATTACCTTCCCTGATGGCAGCCAAATTGAGGCTCGGTTTCAGCCAGCTGGCCACATACTGGGCTCTGCTTATATCGAATTTACATTACCTGATAATAGCAATGTGGTGTTTTCCGGTGATCTTGGGCCTTGCAATACACCGTTGTTAGTTGATCCGGTTTCTCCCGTTCAAGCAGACACATTAGTGATTGAAAGTACGTATGGTCAACGTAACCACGAAAGTGTGGCAGATAGGGGAAGGCGATTAAAGGGCATTATTACCCAATCGCTACAAGATGGCGGGGCCATATTGATTCCAGCCTTTAGTGTGGGGAGAACCCAAGAGCTGCTGTTTGATCTTGAAACTATTATTTCCCAGGTGTCTCCGCTAATGCCAAGTAATGGTGAAGAGGATATCGACTGGCAGCGTTTGCCTGTGATTCTGGACTCGCCATTAGCAGCTGAAATTACTGACCAGTATGAGTTGTTTCAACGGTTATGGTCGAAGGAGGCAAAAGAGCGGGTTATTGGTGGGCGCCACCCTCTTTCATTTAAGCAATGCATTACCATTGAAAGCCATCAAGAACACCTTGCGCTGGTTAATCGGCTTAAAGCGTCTGGCGAGCCCGCTATCGTTGTGGCTGCCAGTGGGATGTGTACTGGAGGTAGGATCATGAACTATCTCGAAGCATTGTTGCCAGATAAGCGTACCGACATAATTATGATTGGCTATCAAGCGAGGGGAACACTTGGTAACCAATTGGCTCAGGAAAGGGGTAAAGTGCAAATTAACCAGCGGCAAGTATCGGTGAAAGCCAGTGTTCATACTATGTCTGGCTATTCTGCCCATGCAGATCAGAGCGATTTACTGAAATTTGTCGCCAATATTAATCACGGGCCATCCAAAATACACATTGTCCATGGTGAATATGCCGCTCAAAAAGCCTTGGCGAAAGCATTGCAAGCAATACGGCCTGAGAGTGAAATTGTGTTGGCGGCTGAGCAATAAGTACCCAGTTATGATCGACAACCATAATTTTGATATTTTTTTCCAGCCTTTTCTTAGCGAGGCTTTCACATTTTCGATGAGAAGTAGTATTTTGTGGCAAGTTTTAGGCTATTCCATATAAGCCGTGGTTAGAAAGTTGTTTCAAGTAGTTGACTTCGTTACAGGTCTTCTTGGTAAAGACATCTTTGCAAAGATAACTAACTTGAAGTGATTTAACAGTATTTAAGGCAAATGTTGCCTAATTGAATTAAATAGTTTTTTTGAGGTTCAGTAATGAAAATTACCGTAGCAGGTACAGGTTATGTCGGGCTTTCTAATGCGGTGCTTTTAGCACAGCACAATGAAGTGGTTGCATTGGATATAGTGCCAGAGAAAGTTGAGTTGATTAACCAACGTGTTTCGCCAATTGAAGATAAAGAAATTTCTCAGTATCTATCTGAGGCACAGTTGAACCTGACAGCGACAATCGATAAGCAATCAGCCTATGCAGGTGCTGAGTTTGTCATTATCGCCACGCCAACCGATTATGATCCGGTTACAAACTACTTCAACACTTCATCGGTTGAAGCGGTTATTAAGGATGTGATGGCAATTAACCCAGATGCGGTCATGGTAATTAAATCAACCGTACCTGTTGGCTACACAGAGCGTGTTAAGCAAGAGTTGGGTTGTGACAACCTGATCTTCTCACCAGAGTTCCTGCGAGAAGGCCGAGCACTGTTTGATAACTTGCATCCGTCTCGTATTATTGTTGGCGAGAAATCTGAGCGTGCTCAGGCATTTGCTAATTTATTGGTACAAGGTGCAGTAAAAGAAAATATCGATGTCCTATTTACTGATTCAACAGAAGCTGAAGCAGTAAAGCTGTTCTCTAATACATACCTTGCGATGCGTGTTTCTTATTTCAACGAGCTAGATTCTTACGCTGAAGCGCATGGCTTGGATAGCCGCCAGATCATTGAAGGTGTTGGTCTAGACCCACGTATTGGTTCGCACTATAACAACCCATCATTTGGTTATGGCGGTTACTGCTTGCCGAAAGATACCAAGCAGTTGCTTGCGAACTACAAGGAAGTACCAAACAACATCATTGGTGCAATCGTTGATGCTAACCGTACCCGTAAAGACTTTATCGCTGATTCCATCATCGCGAGAAAGCCGGCTGTGGTTGGCGTGTACCGTCTGATCATGAAGGCGGGCTCTGACAACTTCCGTGCCTCTTCTATTCAAGGCATCATGAAGCGTATTAAGGCCAAGGGTATTCCGGTGGTGGTCTATGAGCCGGTGCTTAAAGAAGACGAGTTCTTCCAGTCTAAAGTGATTTCGGATCTAAACGAGTTTAAGCAAACGGCAGATGTGATCATTTCTAACCGTATGGTAGAAGAGCTGCAGGACGTTGAAGAGAAGGTTTATACTCGAGATTTGTTTGGCTCTGATTGAGGCATCTATGCGACCTAAAGCGTAACTGTCAGAACAGCAGGTGCTTACATTAGATGAGGCGCCTGTTTCTTAATCTGTGAGTTTCTGCCTCCAAAGTATTCTTAGAGAGATATCGAAGAAACTATAGAATATTGCTCTGTACGATTACTGAGCTTATATGAGATTTTAATTTATTCTGCTGTACTTGCTGCTCTCACTTTACTCCAATATAATCTCTAATAATGTTGTTTGTAATAGTAAACTTTACTTAAAATTTCTGTTGAAAAAACAGGTAATGAAAATTGTTGAGTAATGGTTAATGAAAGTTAATGAAGTTGGTTGATAATTGTATAGTTTGATTACAAATTGGTTGATTTGCAAATAAGGTATAAAAATGTCCTTAATAGTTGAAAATGCTAAAGTAGGTATTGTTGGGCTAGGTTACGTAGGTTTACCTCTAGCAGTAGAGTTTGGGAAGAAGTTTGCAACTATTGGGTTTGATATTGATACTAAGCGGGTTAAAGAGCTAATTAGCGGTACTGACAGCACTCTAGAGTGTACTGATGAAGAGCTTGCCGAAGCAAGCTGCTTGAAATATAGCTCATCTCTTGAAGAATTAAAAAATTGCAACGTTTATATTGTTACTGTTCCGACACCTATTGACGAGCATAAGCAGCCTGATTTAACTCCACTCATTAAAGCATCTGAAGCATTGGGAGCAGTTATATCTAAAGGCGATATAATTATTTATGAATCAACTGTTTATCCAGGTGCTACTGAAGAAGACTGTATCCCTGTTGTTGAGAGAGTGTCTGGTTTTAAATTTAATAAAGACTTTTATGCTGGTTATTCTCCCGAACGAATCAACCCTGGAGATAAAGAGCATCGTGTAACGAATATTCTTAAAGTTACAAGTGGTTCTACACCTGAAGTTGCTGAATTTGTTGATCAGCTTTATAAAACTATTATTACTGCAGGAACACATAAAGCACCTTCGATTAAGGTCGCTGAAGCATCTAAGGTTATCGAGAATGTACAGCGAGATGTAAATATAGCTTTGGTAAATGAGCTTCATCAGGTATTTTCACGACTCAGCATCAATACAAAAGATGTTATCGCGGCTGCTTCAACCAAATGGAACTTTATGTCTTTACAACCAGGCTTAGTTGGTGGCCATTGTATTGGTGTTGATCCATATTACTTGCTTGATAAGTCTCAAAAAAGTGGTTACATTCCAGACTTAATTCGCCAAGCTCGAGAAATTAATGATGTTATGCCTGCTTACCTAGCTCAAGACTTTTTGAATGAGTTAGTGAGGTTAAAGATCAACCCAATAGACTGTCATGTTGGTTTATTTGGTTTTACTTTTAAGGAAAACTGTCCAGATATTAGAAATACAAAGGTGTTTAATTTGTATTTAGAGCTTATAGGTCTAGGTTTTCAAGTTACAATTTATGATCCTTGGGCTAATGTAGATGAAGTTAAGAGTGAGTACGGTATCGAGATTAAATCTGAGCTTGATAACAAATTTGATGTGGCATTTTTAGCTGTTGGTCATACAAATATTATTGAACATTTAGAAAGTAAAAAAACAAATAAATTTATTTATGACTTCAAAAGTCTTTTAAAGGCAGTGTAACAAGTTAGTTTATAATTAATAATGATATTTTTTATTAATTATTTATTACTGCTTAATATCGGAATTATTCATTGTTAGATGCGCAACCCCTATTGGGTTGCCTTTTTTTACAACTTCTAAAAGCTAGTTTGTTTTTTTCCTTGCTTTTTATTTTTCATGTATCACCTGCGGAAGCAAATGAAGAGGCAAGTTATGTATTAGCCTCTATACTTACAAGTATATCAATACCAATTCTGCAGCACCATAATGTTTTGATGACTGCAGGTCTTTGATTCTTTGGGGATGCGTTATGAGAATATCAGTCATTGCGTTGGTTGCATCAGCGTTGATGAGTCTGTCGGTAGTTGCTGCTGATGGATCAACAACGAATGCTGCAAGTTCAACAGCTTCTTCGGGCTCTACGGCCAGTTCACCAACAACTACATCGACCACTACTGTGCAGGCAGCTGCTGATGCAAAAGGCACTGCGGCGGGCATTGACACCGCCTTTGCGGCGTCGGCTGGTGGTATTACTGCCACTGTGGTTGCCGTTGGTGTTGCCGCTATTGTCATTGGTGTTGCGGTATCAGATAGCGGCGGGGACTCTGGGCCGCCGAATACGACTGAACCAGAGTAGTCTCTGGTCTTTACCCCTCCCGGCCTTGTATCTCCCCTTGAAAAGGGGAGGAGCAAAAGCTTGCTCCAAACGAGTATTTCTTTCCTATTGATGGTAGGAAATAAGCGAGTGCTACGCTCTATTCCTTCCCCTGTTCGCTGACAGCCAAGAGGGCTATGCAACTAGGAGAAGGATTAGTTTAAGGTAGTGGCTAAACCTTCTTCCCTTTCACCAATTTCCTCACCCACATCCGCCCTGGATGCAGTGCTTCCAGTACACTGTTTGGCAGCGGTAGCGGATCACCACAGATCTGCGAAGCCAATAGTTCCCCTAATAGCGGTGCTGAACTGAGTCCGCGAGAGCCAAGGCCAATCATGGCGTAGAGGTTCTGGTAGGTAGGTACGGCATCGGCACTGTCTTGTTTTTCCCTTAAATCAGCATACTGCTCAAGCAGTTGTTCATATTGGCAAACGTCACCGACAAACGGAAGGTGGTCGCGGCTGGCGCAACGTACGCCAACACGGGCTTGGTTATCCGCCATGTCGATTTGGTTCGGCCAATTGGCCTCTGGCAAACAGTTAACCAAGCGTTGCTTGTTATCTAAATGCTCTTCCTCGCTAAAGGTGAGATCAGTACTGCCTCGGCGGTAGCTCGCACCAATGCAATGGCTACCCGCGTGATCGCTGTTAGGGCTATTTACCGGAGTGAGGTATCCATCGTAGCAAAGCACGGTTTTTAACTCGGCAAGCGATTCATTGGTTGGAATATGGCTAACCTGCCCACGCACCGAGTAAGCAGGGATATTTTCAGTTTGCGGATATTCAGCAAAACGGTGGCCGTTGGCCACAATAACCGTTTGGTGAGAGTAGTGGTTGTCCTTGCTATCGGTAAGTAGCCATGGCGCGGCTTCAGCTGCATCGGCAGTTGCATCAGTAGTTGTGTCCGTAGTAGTGGTATCAATATCCACCGCTTGCTGTTCTAACTGACAAATGTCTGTTTCTGGCTTGAATGTCAGGTGTCCGCTCTCAATAGCTAATTCAATTAAAGCGCGTGTCAGTGCTTGCGGGCATAGCCAGCCACCGAGTGGGTAGTTGACGCTCGCGTGACCGGTTTTGACGCCTGTCACTTGCTCGGTTTGTTCCACATCTAGTTGGCGGATAAGCTCAGATGGGAAACCGCCCGACATCATTTTCTCAAGCTTGCTGGTGGCGTTGTCATCCCAGGCAAGTTGGGTGACGCCACACCAGCTATGGGCAAAGGTCTTCTTTTCTGCAGCCTGTTCAACAAACTGACGGGCATATAAAAATGCAGGGGCAAAGAAACGCGACAGTGCATCGTTGGAGCCATTAAGCAGCGAGTAAACAGCACCTTGGCGGTTGCCAGAGGCCCCTTCTGCCGCAAGCGCTTCTGCACAATAGAGCGTAACCTTGATACCGCGGCGGGTGAGGGCGGCCGCTGTGGTTGCCGAAGCAATGCCACCGCCAATAATGGCAACATCATTAGTCGAACTTAATGAAGATGCAGCCTGCCTTGCATACCATGGCTTGGCATTAGCGCGGTATTGACGCTCTCGCACGACACCGGCCAGCATTTCCCGCTTGGTGCCAAAGCCCTTCACCTTGGCCATGTCAAAGCCTGCTTCAACTAAGCCGCGGCGAACAAAGCCGGCGGCGGTAAAGGTGGCTGTGGTGCAGCCCACCCTTGCCAATTTCGCCATGCCGTTGAACAGATCTTGGTTCCACATCTCTGGGTTTTTGCTCGGGGCAAAGCCATCAAGGAACCATGCGTCTACCATCCCTTCATCGTTGGTCCATACTTGTGGCATACACTCTTTGATATCACCGAACCAGAGGTCGAGGGTGATCATGCCATTTTCCAGCACGATGCGTTGGCATTCGGCCACAGCGGGTGGGTAATGGGCATGGAGCTGCTCAGCCAGCTCGCTCAACTCAGGCCATGCTTGGTGGGCTTTGACCAAGTCTTCTTTGGTCACCGGGAATTTCTCAAAGCTGATGAAATGCAGTTCTTTGGTTGTGGCATCTGGGTTTGCTTGGCGGAATGCCTTGAACCACTGCCAAACAGCTAGAAAGTTAAGGCCAGTGCCAAAACCGGTTTCGGCGATAACAAAGCGGCGGCGGTCGAAATGCTCCCAGCGGGTAGGCAGGCCGTTTTGTTTTAGGAATACATAGCGGGTCTCTTCCAGTCCATTGGCATTCGAGAAGTAAACATCATCAAAGTCGTTGGACACAGGCGTGCCTGAGTCGTTCCAGTCTAGGACGGCATTGGCAATACGGCTAGTTGACGCTTCAGACCGTTTCGGAGTTATAGACAAGGGAGAAACCTCACTGTTGGTGTATCGGTAGCATGGCTGCGGCGGGAAAATTGGCCGATACCATGCATTGTGCTGATAAAATTGTGGCAGATTGTACCCGATCAAAAGGAAAGCTGACCACTTTTGCGCAATAAACCCGTTATTATCAACCACGTTAAATGACAGTAGGAATTCATCATGAAACGAGCCGTAATTACAGGCATGGGTATTGTATCCAGCATTGGTAACAACGTGAAAGAAGTGCTGGAGTCTTTGAAAACGGGTAAATCCGGTATTAACTTCTCTGAACAGTTCGCGGAAAAGAAGCTGCGAAGCAATGTTTGGGGCGATTTGAAAATGACCCCGTCAGAGCATATCGACCGTAAGAAAATGCGTTTCATGGGCGATGCAGCCGCATTTGCGTATTTGTCGATGGAGCAGGCCATTGAAGATGCAGGCCTGACAGAAGAACAAGTTTCTAACGACCGAACTGGCCTAGTTGCGGGTTCTGGTGGTGCTTCGTCTTATAACCAAGTTGCCGCAGTGGATATCCTGCGCGAGAAAGGCGTGAAGCGTGTAGGTCCTTACATGGTACCTCGTACGATGTCATCAACAGTTTCGGCGTGTTTGGCGACTCCGTTTAAGATCCGTGGTGTGAACTACACCATGAGCTCGGCATGTGCAACGTCTGCACACTGTATTGGCCACGCGCTTGAGCTTATCCAGTTGGGCAAGCAAGATGTGGTTTTTGCCGGTGGTGGTGAAGAGCTAGATTGGTCGCTAACTATGATGTTTGATGCCATGGGCGCACTATCAACCAAGTACAATGATGATCCAACTAAGGCATCACGTACCTACGATGCTGACCGTGACGGTTTCGTTATCTCTGGTGGTGGCGGCATGCTGGTTGTCGAAGAGCTTGAGCACGCATTGGCGCGTGGCGCGAAAATCTACGGTGAAATCGTGGGTTACGGTGCGACATCAGACGGCTACGACATGGTAGCACCATCAGGCGAAGGCGCGGTGCGTTGTATGAAGATGGCAATGCAGAACGTTGAAGAACCAATCGACTACATCAACACTCACGGTACGTCTACCCCAGTGGGTGACGTCAAAGAGCTTGGTGCTATCCAAGAGCTATTTGGTGAGAACAGCCCTGCAATTTCAGCTACCAAGGCGATGACTGGTCACGCACTGGGTGCGGCAGGTGTTCACGAAGCGATTTACTCAACTTTGATGTTAGACAACGGCTTTGTTGCCCCAAGTATTAACGTAGAAACATTGGACCCAGCAGCGGAAGGCTTGGACATTGTGACTGAAACCCGCGAGCAAGAATTGAAGACAGTCATGTCTAACAGCTTCGGTTTCGGTGGTACTAACGCGACGTTGGTGATCAAAAAATACGAGGCATAATCGCAAACAGTCGATCATGCTTTAAAAAATTGAGCGGTGAGCGGGAGTTAGGAAAGGCTGCCACCACTGACAATGACTTTTGTCATTTTCCAGGGTTGGCACTGGCTAATGCCAAAACCGAACAGGGCTTTTAGCGGAGACTCTATTAGGTTGCAACAATAGCCTGTGCCTATGAAACAGACGCGACATTAACTGGATGAATAGTATTTTCTTTTGCGGGATCTGTCTATGAGCTCAGTCGATGTTTTTATTTCCTGGATATCGCCCGGCAGTTTTTGTCGGGCTTTTTTGTATCTAAAATCGGTGCTAAGGTGCTTTCAGAACCGTTTTACTAGGAATTTCCCCCATGAAAATTCTCATTGATGAGAACATGCCGTATGCCGCTGAGCTGTTTGATGAGCTTGGCGAAGTGATCAGCAAGCCTGGACGTCGACTGACGGCAGATGACCTGATTGATATTGATGCGCTGATGATCCGCTCGGTGACAAAAGTAAATGAAGCCTTGCTGGAGAAAGCCAATAAGCTGAAATTCGTCGGTACAGCAACAGCTGGGCAAGATCACGTCGATGAGGCGTTATTGGCCGGCAAGGGGATCACCTTCACCGCGGCGCCGGGTTGCAACAAGGTTGGGGTTGCGGAGTACGTATTAAGCAGCCTGATGGTACTTGGACAGCAACAAGGCTTTTCAATTTTCGATAAAACCGTCGGGATTATCGGGGCGGGTAACGTCGGTAGCTATCTTGCCAATTGCTTGGATGCGCTGGGGATCCGTTACTTGCTCAATGACCCAATCAAACAAGCTGCTGGCGATAGCCGTGAATTTCACACCGTTGATGAAATTCTAGCGCAGTGTGATGTGATCACCTTCCATACGCCAATCACCAGTAATGGCGATTATCCGACATACCATTATGTGGATAGCGAGTTTCTTGCCGCCATGAAGCCAAGCAGCATTTTGATCAATGCCGCGCGCGGCCCTGTGGTGGATAACAATGCGTTGAAGCTGGCGCTGCAGCAGAGTAATAACGGTACAGGAAAACAACTAACGGCGGTGCTTGATGTCTTCGAGCATGAACCATTGGTTGATCTTGAGCTATTGCCATTATTGGCTTTTGCCACCCCCCATGTGGCCGGTTATGGACTCGAAGGCAAGGCCCGTGGCACGACCATGGTTTATAACAGCTATTGCCAATTCCTGGGTCTCGACAAGCAGGTAGCAGCGGCGAGTTTGTTGCCGGTTGCGCCAATTCCCCACGTTAGCTTGAGCAAGCAGTGGGACGAAGCCGATCTGTTTGGTTTGATCCAGATTGTTTACGATGTCCGCCGTGATGATGCGCTTTTCCGCCGAGAAATTAGCCAAAAGCCAGCCGATAGCGAGCAAATGGCGACAGCTTTTGATCAGATGCGGAAAAATTACTGGGATCGACGTGAATATAGTGCGATTACTGTAGCGGGCGAGACCCATTTTGGGGTAGAGTCGCTGGCTAATTTAGGTTTTACAGTAGAGGAAAGGCCATGAGCCAGGAATTTGATATTGCAGTACTCGGTGCAACCGGCGCTGTCGGCGAAACCATTGTAGAAGTACTAGAAGAACGCAATTTTCCTGTTCGTAATCTTTATTTGCTTGCTTCTGAGCGTAGTGCCGGCAAAACCGTGCGCTTTAAAGGTAAGAATGTGCGTGTTACCAATGTTGAAGAATTCGACTGGGGACAGGTACAGCTGGCAATTTTCTCTGCCGGTGCTGAAACATCCGATCGTTGGGCACCGATTGCGGCCGACTACGGTGTGGTGGTGATCGACAACACCTCGCGTTTCCGCTACGACTATGATGTACCGCTGGTGGTGCCAGAAGTGAACCCGCATGCATTGGCGGATTACCGTAACCGCAACATTATTGCTAACCCGAACTGCTCAACTATCCAGATGATGGTGGCATTGAAGCCAATCCACGAAGCCTATGGTATCGAGCGTATTAACGTGGCGACTTACCAGTCGGTATCGGGCTCGGGTAAAAAGGGTGTTGACGAGCTTGCGGGCCAAACCGCCAAGCTGCTGAACGGCCTTCCGGCTGAAAACAAGGCATACGACAAGCAAATTGCGTTTAACTGCCTGCCGCACATCGATGAGTTCATGGACAACGGCTACACCAAAGAAGAAATGAAGATGGTGTGGGAAACCCAGAAGATTTTGGGCGACAACAATATCCGTGTTAACCCAACTTGTGTGCGAGTACCGGTGTTCTACGGCCATGCTGAAGCGGTCCACGTTGAAACATGCCAGCCAGTTCATATTGAAGAAGCGATTAACCTGCTGGAAAATGCCGAAGGCATTGAAGTCTTCCACGGCAATGACTACCCAACGCAGGTGAGTGATGCAACAGGCAAAGACCATGTCATGGTTGCCCGTATCCGTGAAGATATCAGCCACCCATGTGGCCTGAACATGTGGGTTGTTGCCGATAACGTTCGCAAGGGCGCCGCAACCAACAGTGTTCAAATTGCCGAAACCCTGATCGCTGAGTACCTGTAATCGGTTGTGTTTGTAAACCGACCTAGCATGCAAAACGAGAGCCTCGCGCTCTCGTTTTTTGTATGTGCTTGTTATTTATACTTGGTATTTAGGCAGGCCACCAGAACGTGCTATCGCCACGATTCCTGAACACTCCTCACAAACTCGCCTTCAAGTTTATTGTCAGTATGCCGATAACCATTATTCTTGTATCATGCATACAAAATCGGGGGGATACCTCGTATGAACCATTTTTTCTTCCTGCCAAAGAGGATCGCGGGCAGTGTCTGAGTTTTCGACAATGATTAAACGCCTTATTTTACCGGTACTTCTCACATCAGCTATTCAAATACCGGCTCAGGCAAATACGATACGTATTATCGGCCCGTCAGCTGAAGAGCAAGCCAATGCAGCCAGTACGGCGGCATTGGCTGCACCCGCTGCCCAAACCAATGCATCAGCTAGCCGCTACGGCCCAACCACCAATAACGAAACGTTATGGTCTATTGCCTCGCGTAACCGTCCATCGAGCCAAGTGTCGGTGTATCAGGTTATTGGTGCGATTTACCGTGCCAACCCGCAGGCATTCGAAAACAACAATATCCATGGGCTAGTGCCAGGCAGTGTGTTGACCATGCCATCACTTGCTCAAGTTCGCCGTGAAGATACCGACGCGGTTAAACGTCAGCTAGAAGCGGATCAAGGCCGTTCAGCGACCCGCAGAGCCGCAGCAACGCCAGCGCCAAAACCTGCACCAAAAGCAGCGCCGGCGCCTAAGCCAGAGCCTAAAGTGGTGGCTGAGCCGATCCCTCAGCCGGAACCACCGAAAGAAGAAGTGGTATCCGAGCCAAAAGTGGCCGCGAATAGCACAGACGCCCAACCTGAAAAACCGACGTTGATCCCTGCCAAGCCCGTTGCGCTACAAAACCAGTTGGATGCATCGGATGAGCAGATCACCAAGCTGCTAGAAAGTAACCACTTACTGCGTGTTCGCTTGGCTGAAATGCAGCATGAAGTTGCCGCGCTGAAAGATCAAATCAGCGATGATGAAGTGCTGCGTGAGCAAATTAAGGGTTTCATTGAACAACAACGTGCCCAAGCGGTAGCGGTTGAAGCGCCTCAGCCATCTGCTTTTGATCGCTTGATTGATAACCCGTGGGCTGTTGCCGCCATGGCGTTAATTCCTGGGGCCTTGATTGCTGGCCTAGTTGCCTACTTCTTGCTGGGTCGCAGAAAAGAAGAAGAGAGTGACGTTAAGTCCCTGGATGCGCCTGAGCAAGCAAGCGATCCGGCGATGGTGGCACCACCGCCGGCAGCGGTTGACGATGAGCCAATGCCAGAGTTGGCATTGAGCGATGATAACGATATTGATGATCTGTTTGCGACAGACAACGACTCCTTGTTTGATGACCCGGAATCAAGCTTGTTCTCTAACGACGAAGGCTTGGGCGGCAATGGCAATGATGAGTTTGAGATCGATAGTGGCTTAGGCCCAAGCAGCATCTCGGTGAAGGGTGATGATCAGGCGATTGGGCTTCAAGATATGGAGCGCGCGCTGGATGAAATGGATCAAAAATCTGAGCCGAGCTCAGACGAAGCCCTTGCGGCGATGTGGGAGCAATCGCTGCAAAGTGATGATGACGACGAAGATAGTTTCGATCTGTCCGATGGCGAGGACGACTTCTCGTTGGATAGCTCGCTGGATGAGCAAGGCATTGAAGATGGTTTGCTTGACCAATCGCTGCTTGATGATCTGCTCTCAGAAGTGGAGCAAGAAGAAAAACGTGCAGAAAGTAGCGACGAGCCCGCAGCGACTCCCGATGTTGATCCTGAGCAACTGATTGGCCAAGACGAGCTAGATTCCTTGTTTGATAGTGTGGCGGTTTCAGAAGCACAGGATGAAGCCGTCGATCAAGCGCTAGCTGATGCCGATATGTTTGCGGCTTCTGAAGCTGAACTGCTAGATACGTCTGACTTAGACAATGTTGATCTCGACGATATCGATGCGCTGCTAGCGAGTGAGTCTAACTCACCAGAGCCTGTACAAGCGCAAGCGGACGAACAGGTCGAGCCTGAACTACCGGCAAACGCTGAGAGCCAAGCGGCCGTTGAAAGCCCGGACATGACTCAAGATGATATTGAGTCGATTTTCGATGCCAATAACACCTCGCTGCTTGATGAGATGATCGAAGGCGACGACGACAGCTTAAGCAGTGACATCGAGCTTGAGGAAAACAGCACCGCACTGCTCGATGAGCTGCTGGCAGAAGAGGCAGAGGCCGACACCCTGAGTACCGATGTTGTTGTCGATGAAAACAGCACCGCCTTGCTGGATGAGTTAGTCTCGGATCTCGACGACGAAGAAAAAAACGTCGATGAAGCATTACTGGCTGATGATCTTGAGCCGGTAGTCGATATCGATAACATTGATATTGAGCCAACCAGCACTGATTTGCTGGATGATATCTTGGCGCAGCACAGTGGTGAGGTTGAGCCAGCTGCCGAAGCGGCAATGCCAGAACCAGCGGCTACGCCGGATAAAGCGCAAGAGGCTACGCAAGAGATAGTCCAAGAGGCTATGCAAGAGCCGGGGCTTGACTCTGAATTCGATCCTGAGTTTGAACAGCCGCTTGAAGTTGAGCAAAAGCCTCAGCAAGCTGCGCAACAACAAGAAGATGCTGACTTCCCTGAAAGTGCGGCATTTGATGACATTTTCCAAGAAGCGCTGGCGGAAAATACCGGTTCGGAGCCTGAAGCCGAGTCAGTGACTGGATCAGAGGCGGCCGCTGATGATGTCGATGCCACGTTAGGTGAGCTAGATGAGGCTCCTGCTGAAAGCTTGAATGGTGCACCGGACGAAACAATCGATACGCTGGTGGCGGATGTTGAAGACATTTTATCTGCCGAGTCACTCCAGTCATCTGATGAAGATGATATTGAAACGATTGGTAAAACGGTCGATCAGCTGCTGGAGAGCATCGATTTTGAGGGCACTGATTTTGAAGATACTGATCTTGAGAGCAGCGACAACGTTGGATTTGAAATTGAAGCTGGTGAACAACAGGCCGCCGCTCAAGAAACGGCTGTCGCCCACCAAGATGTTTTAGAGCCGCAACAGTCATCAGTACCGCAAGAGTCGCCAGAGCCACAAACGGTCGCGCATGACGATATTCTGGAAGAAATCGAGCCTGATATCGATGCGATTTTGTCGGGCGATGACTTCCCGGTTTTCGATGAAGAAACTGCGTTGGCAGAAGCTGAAATGTTGGATAACTTGTTCCAACAAGAAGATAGCCTTCACGAAACCCAGCCTGAACCACCTCAAGCCGAGCCAATCAACCTGGATGAGTTGCCTGAATTCGATGAGGAAGCCGCCCTGCATGATCCTGAAGCGCAAGAGCTTGAGGAGGAAATGGCTGCGCCTGAGCTGAGCGCAGATGAAGAGCAGGCTGTACTTGATAACATTGTGAAGCAATTGCAGCAGGCAGCTGAAGCGGCAGAGCCTCAGCAAGCTGAGCGTGATGCGCTGTTACAAGGGTTTTCTGCGCAAGAGCCATCATCTGCTCCTGCACCTGAAGATATTCAACCACAGGTTGCTCAGGACGAGTCAGTCGAGCAAGGTATCGATGGCAACTATTCTATCCACGGTGAGCAGGACATTGCGTTTGAAGCGCTTGACCCTGCAATGCTGCCAGAGTTTGGTGAAGATGATGCGCTGCAAGCGTCATTCGATGAGCAGTACGAGCTGGAGCAATATGAAGCCGAGCAAGGTTTAAAACCCCAGGAGCAGCAGGCGCAGCCAGTTACTCAATCTCAAGACCTTGCCGTACAGCCTCAAGAGGCTGCGGTACAACCCGAGGAAGTAGCCACTCAGCCTCAAGGTATTCGTCAAGATATCCATCAAGGAATGGATGCGTTTGATCAGGAGCTGGTGGACACGGCTGGCCTTGATATGGACGCACTGCTCAACGAACCGCAACAAGATGAGGCTGTGCAAGCGGTACATGAGCCACAGGAAACGGCGTTTGCCCCGCACGAGTCGATCACAAGCGATGATGAGCGAGAGCAGCTACTGGCAATGCCTGAGCAGAATACTGATGCTTCAGCCGACTTCGGTGATGAAATGTCAGAAGAAGATTCGGCAATTTGGGCGGCGAGCAACCCTGAACCTGAACTGGCAGTGGAAGACTGGGCTGACCAACCGCAAATGCAAGATGATGAAATCGATGCATTTGATACCGATTCATTGCTGACCGAGTCTGCCGACCCGTTCGTAATGGACGATGAGTTCGATACCGTTAACGAAGCGGGTAGCGAGTTGGTTGCAGAGGATGCACTGCAGGTCACCAGCGTTAGTCCTGAAGAGTTGCAAGACACGGCTACCGGCTCAGAGTCCTACATTAGCATTGATGAGCTGATGAAAGATCTTGATGCGCCAGAGCAGAATGAAGAGCTTGACGAAGCGCCGCTTAACCTCGAAGTCGGTTTGGATGAGTTCCCGGATGTACTCTCGGGTATCGATAGCTATGATGTCGATAGCCAAGGTGAATATGCCAGCAAGCTTGATTTGGCCAAGGCGTACCTTGAGATGAACGATCAAGAGGGGGCGATGGGGCTGCTTGAGGAAGTGGCAAGCCGAGGGGATGGTAGTAGCCAGCAGGAAGCGAAAACCTTGTTGGCGAAGCTGCTAGGCTAGTCGCCTATCTTTTTGTATCTTTGACCCGTCCTGATATGGGTTGACACTTTTATGAAAATGCCTTCAGCAGTGAAGGCGTTTTCATTTTCTAGGGGATTAAGCCTGCTAGGTATATACTACTGGGCTAATTCACATGTAGTGTTTTTGAACTTGCAAAGATCCCTCTTTGCAACAATTAGTTTTAGGTTACTCATACCAACCGGGATTAACGACTCATCGAGTTTTCATCCGGTTGGTATTGGCACAGGTAAGAACGAAGTAAATTATGCGAATAGCTTTAGGTATCGAGTACGACGGCGCGAAATACTATGGTTGGCAACGTCAGCGAGATGTAGACAGTGTTCAGGAGCGCTTGGAAAAGGCCCTGACTAAAATTGCCAATCAGCCGATTGAAGTCCAGTGTGCTGGTCGAACTGACGCAGGCGTGCACGGCACGGGGCAAGTTGTGCATTTCGATGTGAATGTCGAGCGCAAGATGGTCGCATGGTCGATGGGGGTGAATGCCCACTTGCCTAAAGATATTGCCGTTCGCTGGGCGAAAGAAGTGGACGAAGAGTTTCATGCTCGCTTTACCGCCACAGCCCGCCGTTACCGCTACGTGATTTATAATCATGCCCTGCGCCCTGCGATCCTTAATACTGGCGTGAGCCATTATCACGGCGAGCTAGATGAAAAAGCCATGCATGAGGCGGGGCAGTACTTATTGGGTGAGAATGACTTCACATCCTTCCGTGCTGTGTATTGTCAATCTCGTAGCCCATGGCGTAACCTAATGCACTTGAATGTTTCGCGGCAAGGTAACTTTGTGATCATTGATATCAAGGCCAATGCATTCGTTCACCATATGGTGAGAAACATCACTGGCAGCCTGATCAAAGTTGGGCGCGGTGAAGAGAAGCCTGAGTGGATCCAATGGTTGTTAGCACAAAAAGATCGCACCTTGGCAGGCGCGACTGCGAAAGCGGAAGGCTTGTACCTGGTCGATGTTGATTACCCGGAAGAATATGCGTTGCCAAGAGCGCCGATCGGGCCTCTATTTCTGCCGGACTAACTTGTAATACCAGTTTTTTATCTACAGACTGACAACTTTGTGCTTTAATTCCACCTCGGTAAATTAACGAATTTGTAATTCTCTGCCAGATACGTTTGCGATAGAGCGTGGGCTGGCAGGGAAATAAGAAGATGAAAGGTCATTCATGAGCTGGCTGGAAAAGATCCTTACAAAAAGCAATATTGTTTCTTCTCGCAAAGCGTCTATTCCTGAAGGGGTATGGACCAAGTGTACTTCATGCGAACAAGTGCTTTATCACGCAGATCTAGAACGTAACTTAGAAGTCTGCCCTAAGTGTGACCACCACATGCGTATGAAGGCGCGTCGTCGCCTAGAAACGTTCCTTGACGCTGAAGGTCAAGTTGAAATCGCAGAAGACATGGAGCCGAAAGATAAGCTGAAGTTCCGTGACTCGAAGAAATACAAAGATCGTATTTCTGCCGCGCAAAAGAACAGCGGTGAGAAAGATGCCCTCGTGGCAATGAAAGGCACGCTACTTGAGCAACCTATTGTCGCTTGTGCCTTTGAGTTTTCTTTCATGGGCGGTTCAATGGGCTCTGTTGTGGGCGCCAAGTTTGTCCGCGCGGTTGACGAAGCCATTGCCAATAACTGTGCATTGGTTTGTTTCTCCGCCAGTGGCGGTGCGCGTATGCAAGAAGCGCTGATGTCGCTGATGCAAATGGCAAAAACCAGTGCGGCACTAGAGCGCTTGTCTGATAAAGGCCTACCATTTATCTCGGTACTAACAGACCCAACAATGGGTGGCGTATCAGCAAGCTTGGCGATGCTGGGTGACATCAACATTGGTGAGCCAAAGGCATTGATTGGCTTTGCCGGCCAGCGTGTTATCGAGCAGACGGTACGCGAGAAGCTGCCAGAAGGCTTCCAGCGTAGTGAGTTCCTGCTTGAGCACGGTGCGATTGATATGATTGTTGACCGTCGCGAAATGCGCCAGCGTATTGGTGGTATCATTGCCAAGCTGACTCATGCTGAATCGCCAATGGTCGTACCGGCGGTTAAGCCAGCAGAGCCTGAGAAGGCCGATGCTGAAGAAGCGAAAGACGAAGAGTAAGTATTCACTCAGTATTTTGCTTTTAACCGAAAGGTTATCGTTAAACGGGGCTAATGCCCCGTTTTGCTTTTCATAACAAATGTCTGCATCGGCAGCTTTGGTATTCTTCGCTAAGATGTTAAATTAGTCGTTATATTGCGATTACTATAAAACGATGAAGAATGTCCGGATTGACAGCACCACAAGCAACCTCCTCTTTGGCCTCATGGCTATCTTATTTAGAACAACTCCACACTAGCGCGATAGATCTCGGACTTGACCGGGCACAAGCCGTTGCCGAGAAGGCGGCGCTAACCAAACCCGCGAAGAAAGTGATCACCGTTGCCGGTACCAATGGTAAGGGTTCGACTTGTGCAATCCTTGAAGCCATTTTGCTAGAGGCGGGTTACAAGGTGGGTGTTTATAGTTCACCGCACCTGGTTCGCTACAATGAGCGAGTGCGTATTAATGGCCAAGAGCTTGCCGACAGCTTTCATAGCGAAGCCTTTGCGGCCGTTGAGCAATACCGTGGCGATGTTAGCTTAAGCCTGTTTGAGTTCGGCACTTTGGCGGCGCTGCAGCTGTTTAAAAGCCTGCAGGTCGATGTGGCGATCCTTGAGGTTGGTCTCGGTGGCCGTTTGGATGCCACCAACATTGCCGATCATGATGTATCGGTGATCACCAGCTTGGCTGTCGACCATGTGGATTGGCTGGGTGATGATATCAATGTGATTGGCTACGAGAAGGCCGGTATCTTCCGCGCTCAAAAGCCTGCCATTTGCGGCCAGCCAAACCCACCGGCTACCGTACCGGCCCATGCCGACGATATTGGTGCTGAGCTTCATCAGGTGGGCTACCAGTTCAACTATGAAGTGCAGGGCAGCACTTGGCGTTGGCAGTGCGGTGCATTTGATCTTGATAGCCTGCCTTTACCTTCGCTACCACTCCCTAATGCCGCCACCGCATTGATGGCGTTAGCCACCGCCGAGTTGGACATTACTGACCAGCATATCACGGATGGCCTTTCTAAAGCCTCATTGCCGGGGCGTATGGAGCGAGCCTGCGAGCAGCCATTGGTGATCATGGATGTTGCCCATAACCCGCATTCCGCGCAGTACTTTGCAGGGCAGCTGGCCAACATCAAGCAACAAGAAGGCAAAGTACGTATTCATGCTGTTGTTGCTATGCTGCACGATAAAGACATAGCTGCAACCATTGCCGAGATGACAGACATTGTTGATGTTTGGTATCCCGCATCGCTTTCTGGCCCGCGTGCCGCCACGGCAAGCGAAATTATCGCTCAACTACCGGGCAACCCAGTCGGGTTTGATACCCCGGAACAAGCTTATGACGCAGCCCTGACACAGGTTGGGGATGACGATATGGTAATTGTGTTTGGCTCATTTTACACTGTGGGACAAGTTTCCAGTCACCTAGCAACACGTGAATAGGAGTCAGTGTGGCAAGTAAATTTCAGAGTCGCCTAGTCGGTACCATTATTTTGGTCGCTATCGGCGTTATTTTTCTTCCTGATCTATTCGATGGTAAGAAACAGCATTATCAGGAGCAGTTTGCCAGTATTCCACTGCAACCAGAAGTGGAGGCCGACGATGACTATGAGCGCATTCCTGAGCCAGAGTTTGCCGAGGTGGGTCTGCCTCCGGAGCCAGTGACTGTCGTTATCGATGGGGAAGCGGGTGATGCCACCGTTGATACTGCGGTAGCTAACGAACCTGTTAATGTTGAGCTGCCGGTTGTGACTGAGCCAAAGGGAACAAACCAAGACAGCGGGTGGGTGGTCCAGCTAGGGGTTTTCCGTAACTTTGACAACGCGCATAAACTGGTTGAGAGGCTGCGCAACGAAGGCTATCAAGCGCATGTTTTTCCGAAGCAGCCAAAAGCTGGGGATTTGGCCCGGGTGGTTGTTGGCCCTGATGTATCAAAATCCAAGTTGACTACCGAGCTCAAAGAATTGGAAAAATTAACCGGATTAAAGGGCCGATTGGTCAGATTTAATCCACTAAACCCTTAGGTAAACGTTTGCGTTCTCATTTTTTCTGTTAGAATACGCACCAACAAGACGAATACAACAAATGATGATCTGGATTGATTACGTAATTTTAGGCGTAATAGGCTTCTCTGCACTGGTTAGTTTAATCCGTGGTTTTGTAAAAGAAGCATTGTCACTGGTGATTTGGTTTGCAGCATTTTTTGTCGCGAGTAACTTTTATCCGCAGCTAGCAGCCCACTTCACTAATTTTCAGGATGAAATGCTACGGAATGGTAGCGCCATTGCTGCTCTATTTATCGCGACGCTGATTGTCGGCGCAGTCGTTAACTACGTAATAGGGCAGCTTGTCCATAAAACGGGGCTGTCTGGAACAGACCGGGTTTTGGGTATTGTGTTTGGTGGGGTTCGCGGCGTATTGATTGTCGCGGCTGTGCTGTTCTTTATTGATGCATTTACTGGGTTTTCGGATGCGGATTGGTGGAAACAATCGCAGCTTATCCCACAGTTTGGCATCATTATCGAATGGTTCTTTACTTACCTGAAAGACACATCGAGCTTCTTCACTGGCGATAGGTTCTAACAGGCGAACCACATCAGGGTTTGTGCCATGGACTCTAGCGCCAAGTGATAAATGCCTATCTACTTAAGCAACCGAGTGGTTGCTGAGATAAGGCAAGTTTTACAGTTATCAGCGGATATTTGGTTTTCAACTAAAGTAAGTTGAAAAATAGCCAGATACCCGCTGAAATTTTAAATAGCTACTTAAAGCGTGACGAGGATTTAGGACATGTGTGGTATTGTCGGAATCGTGGGGTCAACCCCGGTAAACCAGTCTATCTATGATGCATTGACCGTGCTGCAGCATCGCGGCCAGGATGCCGCTGGTATTGTTACCTTGGAAAGCAATCGTTTTCGTCTGCGTAAGGCAAATGGATTAGTACGCGATGTGTTTGAAGCTAAACACATGCAGCGACTTCAGGGCAACGTGGGCATTGGCCATGTTCGTTATCCTACAGCAGGTAGCTCTAGTGCATCTGAGGCACAGCCATTCTACGTAAACTCACCGTACGGCATCTCTTTGGCTCACAATGGTAACTTGACCAACGCAGCCGATCTTCGCGAGACATTGTTTGAAAAAGCGCGTCGCCATGTCAACACAACCTCTGACTCAGAGATCTTGCTGAACGTATTGGCTAACCAACTCGAAGAAGCAACGTCTTACCCAATCAAACCGGAAGAAATCTTCAAAGCTGTGCGTGAAGTGCATCGCACGGTTGCTGGCGCCTACGCGGTGGTTGCGATGGTGATTGGCCATGGTTTGATTGCATTCCGCGATCCAAACGGTATTCGCCCGCTTTGCCTTGGTAAGCGCGAAGTCGAAGGCAAGGTTGAATACATGGTGGCATCAGAGTCGGTGGCACTGGATGCTGTTGGTTTTGACTTCATGCGTGATGTTGCACCCGGCGAAGCCGTTTACATTACCTTCGACGGTCAGCTGTTCACTGAACAATGTGCTGATAACCCAGCGTTAAACCCATGTGTTTTTGAGTTTGTCTACTTTGCCCGCCCTGATTCGTTCATCGATAAAGTGTCGGTATACAGCGCGCGCGTGTGTATGGGGCAAAAGCTGGGTGAGAAGATCAAGCGTGAGTGGGACGATCTCGATATCGACGTGGTGATCCCAATCCCTGAAACATCATGCGATAGTGCGCTTGAGATTGCCCGTACCCTGGATAAGCCATACCGACAGGGCTTTGTGAAAAACCGCTATGTTGGTCGTACCTTCATCATGCCTGGTCAGCAAATGCGCCGCAAGTCGGTTCGCCGCAAGCTAAACGCAATTCGCTCTGAGTTCAAAGACAAGAGCGTACTGTTGGTGGATGATTCCATTGTTCGCGGTACCACCTCCGAGCAAATCATCGAAATGGCACGTGAAGCGGGGGCGCGTAAGGTTTACCTTGCTTCTGCGGCGCCTGAGGTCCGTTTCCCTAACGTATATGGCATCGACATGCCAAGTGCCAATGAGCTGATTGCTCACGGCCGTGAAGTGGATGAAATCTGCCAGATGATTGGTGCGGATGGCTTGATTTTCCAAGATCTTGAAGACTTGGTTGCGGCTGTTGCCGAGGGCAACCCGGATATCAACAAGTTCGAAACGTCAGTATTCAGTGGCTCTTACGTAACGGGTGATATCGATCAGGGCTACCTTGATTACCTTGAGTCGCTACGCAGCGAAGATTCGAAAACCAAGCGTGAAATCCAGCAGGATCTGGCAAACCTAGAGTTGCACAACGAAGGCGTGTAAGAGCGGTGCTATGTTCCTAAGGTCCTATGAATAAAAAGAAGCGAGAGCCACTAGGCTCTCGCTTTTTTGTGTATAGAATTCAGAACCACAGAACCACAGAACCATCTTCTAGTGGCTAAACTGCGGCCCTATACCCAGGTTCCACAGAATGACCGATCCCGCGATGATGGATACCAACAGCACCAGACCACAAGTCACAATAGAGCTGGAATAAATAAAGCCTCGCTCTTCAGGAATGTGCATCAATATCGGTACACCGGTATACAGTAGGTAGACGGAGTAGGCGATGCCGATCAACCCCGCAATCATTAGGAACCAAACCTGCGGGTAAATGGCGGCAATACTGACCATAAACAGCGGTGTAGCGGTATAAGACGCCAGCTCCAGTGCCTGCGTGTAGGTCGGCGTCGAACCAAATGTATGGCTCATCCAATAGGTGAGGTAAGCTAAAGCAAATACGCCTGCAATTAACGCAAAGTACATGGCAACAGACATGGCAAGGGCACTGCCTTGTGTGAGGTAGATAGGCTCGCCAACACCTATACGCCAACCTATAAATACACTGGAAATAAAGGCAAATGTCGGTGGCAGCAACGCAATGAGCATTACGTGGCTAAGGCTGCTTTGCACGCCTTCATGTTCCTTATCTATGGTACGCCATTCTTGCTTCGGATGGGTGTACAGCCCAAATAAGTGTCCCAGAATCATAACGTTTCCCCGTTTTTATTGTGCCTAGTGCACAAACTTTTCAGCAAAGAACACGTTCCCCAAACACAATGTGTTCTTATCCATAGTGCTAATCCCAAGTCATTTTGGGCATATTAAACATTTAGTCGGGGTTGGGAGAGTTGGCAAGAAATTGCCTGCAACTGATTTGAGACCAAATCAGTTGCAGCAGCTGTATGCGGGATCGCTTTAGTGGAGGATTCTAGCGGCAAACTTATCGTGAATAGTCGTTTGCGCTATAGCTTGAAGTATTCGCTGGCAAACTCGATAAACAAACGCAGTTTCTCTGGTTGGTAATCACGGTGGTTGTACATGAGGTAAACTTCACGCGGGTTGGCAGACCAGTTATGCAGTATTTGGACGAGTTGCCCCGAGCCGATGTATTTTTCTAGCATGGCGTCAGGCATCAGTGCGATACCGAGCCCAGAGATACAGGCTTCACGAACAACATTGAGTTCATTGGCTTCAAATCGCCCGCGTTCGCCAATGGTCACTGTTTCTCCGTTGCTGTCGGTTAAGCGCCAGCGTAGTAGCGGTTTACCTTTTAGCAATGGTAATTGGTGAAGATCTTGGGCGTGTTTAGGCTCAGGGTTTTGCTTAAGGTACGCCGGGCTCGCCACCAAAATATCTTTTACGGCGTTAATCTTTCGGGCGATAAGCGTCGAGTCACGTTGAGGGCCAACGCGGAAAATAATGTCCCAGTCAGTAGGGTCAAGCAGCTCAGGATCGTTGCTCATTGAGATTTCGATACTGATCGCCGGGTGCTGTGCCATAAATGCATTCAGCATTGGCTGGAGCATGACCTTGGTGAGGTTTGATGGGGCAGCAATTTTGAGTTTACCTGCCGCACCCTTCGATTCTTCACTGATATGTTCAGTTGTATCGACCAACTGTTTTAGCAGTGGGCTGCATTCATCATAGAACTTCTGACCCGCTTCAGTCAGCGATAGTTTTCTGGCATGACGGTTTAGTAGCCGGATATTCAAACATTCTTCGAGTGCCTGAATACGTCTTGTCAGTGTTGCAACCGGTACTTGGGTCTTGCGAGAGGCGGCAGTATAGCTACCATTCTCAACAACCATGCGGAATAAATTTAAATCGTCAAGCTTCATAACTTCATATCATTGAAAACTTATAATCGGGAATTGTATAACAAAATACTTAACGAGAGCTTCATATCGTTACATGTTTTGTCGTAAATCAAACTATAGCTTGCAAACTATTCATGATATTAACATCCGGATGCCGGTAATTTAGTCGCTTAACCTCAAAGGTATGCATGTTGTGGCTTATTTTTGTACGCGTGGTATCCGTTATTTGCATGGGATGGTGCAGCTTTATTGATAACTTTAATATTTGAATTTGTTCGTTTTTAGACCTTGTTAACAGAAATCGTTTTATTCAAACCATTGACTGTATTTCCTCCTGACGGATGAACAAATCCGACCTATGCTTTTGTTAAGCGTGTGAGAAGATATGAATTGGGGATTTATGAATATTAACTCTCAACATCATCCCCGAAATCGTACAGTCGGGGAGAATCATCACCACTCTCGGAGGGAGCAGACTTTGCTGGAAGATAAAGATGTTCTCATTGTTGAAGATGATCCTGTGTTCCGAACAATGCTGGTGGGCTTTCTTAAAAGCCAGGGATGCCATGTTCGCGAAGCAGAGGATGGTTTGCAAGGTTTGAGGGCGTTGCGCGAGGGGATTCCTGATGTGCTCCTTTGTGACTTGGCCATGCCCGTGTTGACGGGGATGGAATTTGTCGAGGAAGCTTCTGTTCAGTACCCAATGATACCGATTATTGTGATTTCAGGGTCGGGAGATATGGCCGATGTTGCTTCGGCTTTGCGCCTTGGGGTTAAGGATTTTCTGGTAAAGCCACTTGATAACATCATGGTACTGAAATCTGCCATGCTATCGGTACTGAAGCTGCATGATACGGTGACGGAGGGAGGGGACTTCTCCAGCCTGTGGATCAGTGTTGAAGATGAAACGGTGGTTGATGAAGAGCTGGAATGGCATATCGAAGAGCTGAAGGCTAACCCTGTTGCTTCTCGTGAATTGTTAATGGGATTGATGCCGGAAACCGAATCGACATTAGGTGATTGGCAACTCAATTACTGTGTTCTACAACCGGCAGATGTTCAACCGGTGCTGTTAGATTATGCCTGGCTGATGGACGGGCGGTTGGCGTTCTATTTAGTGGATTCAGCCACTGGGCAAGAGAACGGGACTGCAACCACCTTGTTAATACGTGCATTTTTCAATGATTACTTACGCAACCGGATGGCTAGCGAGACAAGCAGTAAAGGGTTGGTGAAGTTAATTGAAAATGGGATGAAAAGTTCGGGCTATGCCTCACCGATCAAGGCCATTTTCGGTATATTTGATGCGACAGATCGTAGTGTGGCGGTGTGCGCGGCTGGCCTGTCTGCCGCGTTGCAAACGAGTGACGGCAACTATGCGATTGAAGGGCAAAACTGGTTGGGTAGTAAAGCCGGCAGCAATGAGACGGTAAGATTGAAGCTGGCTGAGTCGGGTGGCCGGCTTTCATTGAGTGAGATTGGCTCAGCCAGTTTTAGCTTGACCATTAAGCGTAAACGCTGACTTTCAATTGGACCTAAATTGAAAAGCGAGAGCCTAGCAGCTAGGCTCTCGCTTTTTATTGCTATTGTGCCAACGGCAATAAACTATGCTTCTATTTTATGCTTCCACCGGCTGGGCAGCGGCTTCATCGTCAACGACTTTGCCTTCGGCACCATGCATCCAGCGGATAAGTTGGTTAGAGCAAAGCAGTAGCAAGATCCCCGATACGGTAGCCGCGATAGCAATACCGCTGAAGATAGCCATCGGGCCTGCTTCACCGACATGGGCACCGATAATACCGGCGACATAGTTGGCAATGGCATTGAAGCCAAACCATGCGCCCATCATCAGAGACGCCAGGCGAAGTGGTGCAAGCTTAGTGACCATCGACAGTCCGATTGGGGACAGGCACAGTTCGCCAAGAGTATGGAAAAAGTACGCGCCAACCAGCCACAACATGGATGTTTTCACAGTCACGTCGCCACCCTGCTGCATTACCGCACCCATCATGCACACAAAGCCTGCAGCGAGGAAAAATAAACCCATCGCAAACTTCACTGGAGAGCTTGGCTCTTTCGGCCCCATTTTCACCCAGATAGAGGCGATCAAAGGCGCGAGGGTGATCACGAAGAACGGGTTAAGCGACTGGAACCAAGCAGCAGGTACTTCGAAGCTACCGATCATTCGATCAGTGTATTGCTGCGAGAAGATGTTCATCAGGCCACCGGCTTGCTCAAAGCCAGCCCAGAAGATAACCACGAACATACCCATGATCATAATGACTTTCAGGCGGTCACGTTCTTCTTTGGTCAGTGGCTCCTGTTTGCCTGATTTGTTCATTGCCGCAGCACGTTTTGCTGCTGGCACCTTACCGATATCACCAAGTAGGCGTTCGGCGAAAACCATTTGGGTCACCAGGCTGATGAGCATACCGATACCGGCAGTTAAGAAGCCTGCTTTCCAGCCATAAGCGGCAGAAGCCGAGCCTGCGATAATACCAGCAAGCAGTGAGCCGAGGTTGATCCCCATGTAAAAGATGGTAAATGCACCGTCGCGGCGGTTATCGCCTTCTTGGTATAAATCACCCACCATAGTGGAAATGTTTGGCTTGAATAAGCCATTACCAATGATAAGCAAGCCTAAGCCAAGGTAGAAAGCGTTGGCAGAGTAGGGATCAACCATGCTGTTAGGCAGGGCAAGGGTAAACTGGCCCAAAGCCATCAGCACGCCACCGATCAGGATTGAGCGGCGCTGGCCGAGGAAGTTATCGGCAATCCAACCACCAATTAATGGGGTGATATAAACAAGGCCGGTGTAGATACCGTAAAGGTTCAAGGCGTCTTGGGTTGTCCAGCCTAGGCCGCCATTGATGGTTTTATCCGTTAGATATAAAACAAGAATGGCGCGCATGGCGTAGTATGAAAAGCGTTCCCACAGTTCGGTTCCAAACAGTAAGAACAAACCTTTCGGGTGGCCAAATAGCGTGCCACGATTAAGGTTGTTCATGATTATTCTCTATATTTAGTTGGTTTTGTGTTTGCTAATGCGGGGACTTTTATAATCGACAAATTTTAGAACTGCAAATAATCACATAGGCGATACAATTTAAAAACATTTTAAGTGCTTGATTAATAAAAGCTTGTATGAAAATGGTTCAATAATGAAATCTAAGTTCCAGAAACGGTTTTTGGATGTATAATCTTTTGGTGTTGGATTTTTTGGTGTTATGTGCTGAATTTTTGGGTTTGTGTGATGTGAAAAACCGTGAAATCTACTTTTTCATATTTGTTACAAAGCGGGCTGTTTGAAAATTGTGCCAAAAGAAGATCAGACATTGTTCTTTAAATTGTTGAACTTATAATGAGTAACAGCAAATAACGGTCTTGGGTAAGGCAAAATGAAAGATTGGTATCTCTTGTATTGTAAGCGCAGTGAGCAAGAACGCGCCGTGATCAACCTAGATCGTCAAGGGGTGGAATGTTACTACCCTCAGGTTACCGTTCAAAAGGTAGTTCGTGGCAAGCGGGTTGAGGCTTTTGAGCCTTTGTTCCCGAGTTATATGTTTGTTTACTTCGATCCTGAAGTGGTCACCTATACCACAGTCCGTTCTACTCGTGGGGTCGCTAATTTTATTCGCCAAGGGGCGGTACCTCAGGTAGTTCAGCCAGATTTGATTTATGGGTTGATGGTCAATGAAGACAGTGAAGAGCAGCGTAAGAAGCTCTCTCACCTACCACAACCGGGCGAGACTTTGAAATTGAGTAAAGGTCAATTCAAAGGGATAGAAGCGATTTACCAGGAGCCTGATGGCGAGAAGCGCTCTTTCATGCTGATTAACCTGTTAGGAAAGCCCGTTAAAGTGAGTGTGAAAAATGAAGATATTCGAAATAAATAGTTACTCATTTTTTCTTAACTCATTGAACTTAAATGTTTTTATTTGAATTCCCCAACCGGGGTAATTCATTTTTATACTACTAATATTCAATTTATAGTGTTAAACTTGATTGTTTAAAAAGGAAGTATTATGTATAGCTTAATTCTACTGAATGGTGGCGTCGGCTCACGCGTAGCAGCTGACAGACCTAAACAATTTTTAAATATTAATGGTATCCCTATCATTGTTTTTTCTCTCGTGGCTGCGGATGGTTGTGATGAGATCAATGAGATAGTGATAAACTACCCGCATGGGTGGCTAGAGCAGACACAAAAAATTGTTGAAAAGTATGGGATTAAAAAAGCTGTCAAGTATGTAGAAGCAGGCGCAACCCGTCATGAATCCGTTGCACTGATGGTAAGTGAATGTTCATCTGATAATGTGATCATTCATGAATCTGCTCGCCCAATGATTACTTCTGATGATTTCCAATCGCTTGTTGAACATCATGCAAGCAATGTGAGCTATATGCATGAAATTCCATTTACTGTTGCTCCTGTAGAACCAGAAACTGGTAAAGTGACTGGCTATTTAGAGCGTAGTAAATTGCGTAATGTACAACTACCTCAAAAGTTTGTTAAGTCAGAGCTTGAGTCCGCTCATACAATGGCGAAAGATAAAGGTTTAAATTTTACTGAGGATGCAACGCTTTTAGCATCAATGGGTTTTGAAGTTTTATTTACAGATGGCTCTGATAATAATTTTAAAGTTACAACCCCAGTTGACGTAAAAGTTGCTGGTTTTTTACTAAGTGGAAATGATTCAAATGAGTAAAACTATTCTAATAACAGGCGCATCAAAAGGGATTGGGCTTGAGACGTGTAAGCGCTTCTTTTATGAAGATAATAGCGTAACAAACTTTATTTTGTTGGCGCGTGAATCAGATTCATTTAAAGAGTTGCTGCAAGAATTAAGTGACAATAATCCATTCAATAAAAATGTCAAACATTACTTTATTGATCTTGCTGATAGAGAATTAGTTCAAAGCGTAATTAATAATATTAATGTTGAATATAACAACATTGATATTTTGATTAACAATGCAGGTTTTACAAAGCCTGAAAGTATTCAGCAAATTGAGTTCTCTGATTTTGAACGTACAATGGAAGTAAACTTATATGCTCCATTTACGATCGTTCAGAAAATGCTTCAAGCTGGAAATAAGTTTGAGCTGATTGTCAATATTGCATCAACAGCAGGTATGAATGGTCGTTCAGGTTGGTTAACATATTCAGCTTCTAAGGCTGCAATGATCAATATGAGTGAAGTCATGAAGGCTGAACTATCTATATATGGAACACGCGTTGTTTGTATCTCTCCAGGTCGCTGTGCTACTGACTTGCGTAAAACTTTAGCACCAGACGAAGATCCAACAACAATCATGCAACCAAGTCATGTTGCTAATGTTATCGCCATGCTTGAGAGTGATGTCGGTAGATTTGTTGATAGCCAGAATCTAGTGGTTAGACTTTAAATAATTAACAGCACTTAATTTAAGTGCTGTTTTTTTGATATACAATATATGAACTTCATAATAAATAAAATGAGAAAAGAAAATGATCTTTTTCTCGTAGTGTTAGCACTAATCTTATTCATCACTTTAAGCTTTGGTACTGGTGATGTAACTGGCGTCTTATTCTTATTTGGAGCTTTCCATTTAATATCGACCTTACTATATTTTAAAAAAAATACTTCCTCATTTCAAACCTCAAGACTAATAACGGCATTAATAATCATCATAAGTGCAATAAAAAGAGAGAATGTTGATTATACTCTTCTGTGTGTAATTATTATGTCGGTATTTTTTGTTTTTGAAAATAAGCTACTTAAAATAGTTAATACTAAGAGAGAAATTAGAAATGGTTTTAGAACTTTAGATTTAAATAATAAAAGTCAACATATAATATTTGCTAGATTAGTAATATTTACCAACTCATTATCTTTAATAT
>NZ_PYMA01000051.1 GCF_003026495.1 Photobacterium sanctipauli | reverse complement strand
ACTTCCGCATCAAAGTTTTACATCTTCGGTAGAGAAGATGGTGGCTACGACGGGATTCGAACCTGTGACCCCATCATTATGAGTGATGTGCTCTAACCAACTGAGCTACGTAGCCATCTTGTCGTTGCTGATAATGAATCAACATCAAAAATAGTGGCAGGTCTACCTGGATTCGAACCAGGGAATGACGGGATCAAAACCCGTTGCCTTACCGCTTGGCGATAGACCTGCAGATGCTCTTTGCAGAGACTTGTAATCAGAGAATGGTGCGGAAGGAGAGACTTGAACTCTCACACCTTGCGGCGCCAGAACCTAAATCTGGTGCGTCTACCAATTCCGCCACTTCCGCATTTTGATGCTCTGATTGTATTTTTCAAACCGGAAATTGGTAAATCCGATTTGAAGAATTAATGGTGCGGAAGGAGAGACTTGAACTCTCACACCTTGCGGCGCCAGAACCTAAATCTGGTGCGTCTACCAATTCCGCCACTTCCGCAGTACTTATCGTGCCGTTAATGAAAACGAA
>NZ_PYMA01000050.1 GCF_003026495.1 Photobacterium sanctipauli | reverse complement strand
CAATCAACCTGCTTGGTATTCCCACTGATGTGGTAGCGCTTTGCCCACCCCATACGGTGCCCAAAACGTCCAGTGGCAAGATCCGCCGCTCTGCATGCAAGACGTTATTCGAGGAGAACAAACTCAATGCCCCACAACGTGCGGTATGGTGGCAAGCAACCCGCTTGTTCATATCCAGTGCCAAGCCGGCTTTTACCCGATTCAAACGCTTGGCTGCAGACTGGGGATTTGCGTTCTACATGTGGCTAATTATGGCGCTATTGGCACCACCGGTATGGGTTTTGGTGGCGCTTTTGTCTTCCCGGCAAGCATGTTGGTCCGTAGCCCGTTGGGGGGCCAGAATGCTCATGAAACTCACCCGGACCAAAATGGAGATCACGGGTATCGACAACCTACCCAGTGGTGATTCCCCCTACTTGGTTATCGTCAACCATGCCAGCTACCTTGACGGCCTGGTACTCTTGGCAGCAACCGGTAAAGACCATCAATTCGTCGCCAAATCCGAACTCAAAGATAATTTCTTTGCCCGAACCTTCCTCGAAAAACTGGGAACCCATTTCGTCGAACGGTTTGATACCCAAAAAAGCCTCACCGACAGCCGGCAGTTGGCCGGCTTTGCCGACAGCCCGAGCCCACGAGACA
>NZ_PYMA01000005.1 GCF_003026495.1 Photobacterium sanctipauli | reverse complement strand
GCTTCCTTCAGACCCTACCGTTGGCCAATAACGCCCTTGCCATTCGGATTATCTTCCCCTTAGTCGGGGCGATTCAGGTTTCTTTCAACCTGACGGGTTTGCCAGCTTTGCTGGGCAAACAAAAAAGGAGGGTTTCCCCTCCTTAATTAAGCTCAATGAATAATGGCTTGTTTTTATTCTACGCGTTGTAAAACACTTGAGTCAGTATGTACAAAAGGTTGGTCATAGATATCTAACCCAGTGCTCTGAGAATAAGTTAATGTATCACCATCAACACTCAGGTTCATAGTGAATGATGTTGTAGACGCATTCTCATTCATAAAGTCCGATTCTGCGATGCCTCGTCTTGCTGCCACAAAGGTCATCTCATTACCTGCAGGACTTTCAGCCGTTACACAGGTAGTACGAGGTACACAAAATGAATTGTAGATAAACTGATTTTCCGCATCGTAAATCAGATAGCCACGCTGATCATGAAACTTAGTGTCATCTTTCTTACGGAATACTTCCTGCTTGTAATAAAGAGCAACCAACGTCTGCTTACTCGCATTAATAGCATCAGCCGCTACTTCAAAAGTCATCGTCTCATAAAAAGGAGTCACTGCAGGGCTACCTGCTGGCATCCCAGAACCTTCTTGAGCCGGCGACATATCAACACCACCAGTATCAGTCGACTCCCAAGAGCCAACCAATTGCGCTAATGGTCCGTAATCAACACCATTGATGGTATTGTGATCGGCCAAAGCTGGTGCTGAGATTGAAATGGCAAGGGCTAACATGGTTAATTTTTTCATTACTACACTTCCTTTTTGCTTGTTATTAATTTTTTGAGCATGTGAAGCGTAATTTTTGGCAGGCTTAATAACCTTGATTACAATCAATAATCTTAATTAATCAGTTAAGCTATAAATTAAATCGTGAATTTGATCGTTTTTTAGCATTTACGTGCATTTATCTAACAAAATTTATCATAAAAATCATGAATTAATGCAGTTCGTTAATATTAATGAGAATTAATACAAAAAAGCGAGACCCTAGAGCCTCGCTTCGTCATTAATAAGTATTAAAGCAAATTAAGCATATTGCGCGGTGAGTGTTTTCCACGTTTTTCTTTGCTCATCTAGCAGGCGCTTCATTTCATTATACTGCTGCAAAAACTCGAAGCTCTCGTAATGCTTCAACAAGCGCTTCTTCTTCAACTCAAGCATACGTTTTTGTGCGGCATAATAATCTGACATTTTAACAAGTAACATATTGTACTCATCTTCAAGTCGCTCAAGTCGAGCTTGGCTGTTTGGCACATCGGCTAGTTTGGTTTGCATACGCTTAAGTACCATCTTAGCTTGTGCTTTTTCAATACGATCTTCAGGGCACGTTTTCAGGTTCTTGGCAAACCCGCATAACTCGCAAGACTTGATTAGCCACTTAGTTGGATCAAATTGCCACCAGCGAATGCCGTTACGGTAATCATTCTCAAAGATATGATGGTAGTTATGGTAACCTTCGCCAAAGGTTAAGAAAGCCAAAACACCATTATCCCGTGCGGTATTCTTATCAGTGTATGGCTGACTACCCCACACATGCGCTAAAGAGTTAATAAAGAAAGTCGTGTGATGACTCAGTACCAAACGTACCACACCAACCAGTAACAACGCTCCCCAAACATCACCATGGATCAAACCAAACACGAGTGGGATACCAAAGTTAGTTGCAATTGCCAACGGCGCATAATATTTATGCTGCCACATCACAATCTTGTCTTTTTGTAAGTCACGGCAGTTTGAGTAGTCGCTATAACGGCTTGCTTGATACTCACGTAGCATCCAACCTATATGGCTATAGAAAAAGCCCATCTTGGCTGAATAAGGATCTTTATCATTGTTATCAACATGACGATGGTGAACACGGTGATCTGACGACCAGTGCAGGATACTATTTTGAAGTGCAAACGCCCCGCCAATGGCGAAAATAAATCGCATTACTGCATTCGCTTCATAAGCTTTGTGAGACCACAAGCGGTGATAACCTGCAGTAATCGACATGCCACAAAATGAAAAAGCCACTATCAGCATCACAACTTGCGACCAATCAAAGCCTACATAATATGCATATAGCGGTGCGCCTACGGCTGCTACTAAGAATGTGGACGTGAATATTGCAACATTTAGCCAAATAACTGGGGGTTTCTTGGTTGTCATCCTTTAACCTATACAATTGAGCGTACAACTGTAAGCTAGAGTAATCAGGTAAACGTTTGGCGTCAACGTACAAAGTGATTTTTTACAAATAAAATAGCCACCTGATATTTCAGGTGGCTATAAAAACGATCTAACAACAGGGTATGTTTAGCTTACTGATTAGCGATTAATTTTTAGCTCAGGATCAACACAGGCATAAATCTGGCCGATCGAAGTATTTTCCTCTAGTAAAGCCAGGGTCAGCCTTGCCACTTCATCACGTGTAATCAATCCATGAACCTCTTCACCTTGAATCAATCGACCGGTATCAGTGACCTCACCATCTTTAAGCCCACCAGGGCGCAGGATGGTATAGTCTAATTGGCTCGTCTGCAGCCAAGCCTCAGCCAACGTTTTCTCACGCACGGCTTGGCCAAAAGCAACTTTTGCTCGCTCTGGCAGCGTTGCCCAGCTATCACCACAGCCCAGCGACGTCACCATTAAGAAGCGTTTAATGCTAAGTTGCTCTAGCAAGTCAATAAGGTAACGATGCCCAACATAATCTACAGGTTGAGCAGCTTGGAAGCTTCCCATAGTCGAAATAACCATTGCATCTTTAGGTGCATGCGACAATACCTGCTCTATGTCAGACTTATTTAACGCATCACCTTGGAAAGCCTGCACGCCAATCGATTCAAGTGATTGGATTGCTTCTTCACTTCTTGCCATTGCAATAACATTAAAGCCCTCATTGCGATAATACTTTGCAATGCTAAAACCTAACCCACGACTAGCGCCAAACAATAATAATGTTTTCATTTTACTTACCACAAAACAAATCAACGCAAATGATTATACATATCATTTGCGTTGAGATTTAAGCATTTGCCAACGTTTTGATCTTGATCAGAAAGAATCTCCCATCAAAAATCACTCGTTCAATTTATGCGCTAATCCGTGCTGGCTTTAATTCCTTTCACATGTGCTTCCATCTCTTCACCGATTTGCTTTCTCATGTTCATCAGGCGGATAGCTGATTCTTTAAGCTCAATGTCTTCCTCAGTCACTGGCACCCACTCTGGGACTTCTGTCGGTTTGCCGTCTTCATCAACAGCCACCATAATCACAATACAATGAGTGGTAAGTCGGTTTTCCAACTCTTTTGGATCACTTGCCTGAACATCAATAGCAATGTGCATCGATGACCTGCCGGTATAAATAACCTTCGCACTCACTTCAACTAAGTTGCCGACATGAATCGGTTGAACAAAACGAATACCACCAGCATAAGCCGTGATGCAGTACTTGCCACTCCAGCCCGCCGAACAGGCATAAGCTGCTAAATCGATCCATTTCATCACTGCGCCGCCGTGAACTTTTCCGCCAAAGTTCACATCCCCAGGCTCTGCTAGAAAACGTAATGTCACTGATCTTTGTTTACTTCCCATGTTCAACCCCACTGCTCATTCCATTGTTTTATATAATCAAATTTATCGTCACCGCCATTAAAACATAACATATTCGCAACAATAATCACTTACTTTTATACCTGCCCACAAGTGTCATAAAAAAAGCGCCTAACGGCGCTTCTCATCGACAGCTTTTCAGTTATTTATGCCCCTTCTTGCTGCCCTTGCTTTTCTGCTTTGCTTGCAATCACTAACTGTTGTTCAAGCTCGACTAACTTCTTGCTTAGCTGTTGGTTAGCGTCATTCAGTGCCGCATTTTCAGTTTGGCTGTTCGTCAAATCCAACTTATATTGAGAAACTTGTTGCTCTAATTGCTGCGAAAGGTTGGTTGCCAACTCTAGCTCCCCCTTCACTTTTCGGGTTTGTCGCTGAGCCGCTAATTTTGCCTTATGTGACTTCTCCGCCTGTGCAGAAGCATCAATACGTGCTTTCTCTTCATCAGCCAGCTGGCTAGCTAACGCATTTATTTCTTTCTTCAACGCTAGCTCAGCAACTTTTAGTGCTTCTATTTGCTTTTCTTGTTCATTGTGTTGCTCATTGGCTTTAGAGGAAGGTTGCCCCGTCATGATTGACCAATGCTCTGCGGTATCACGCAAAAACTTATCCATCACGTCAAACGGGAAACAAAGTCGTTCACTTTGTTCTTTTTCAGGAAAGTGTTGTTTATCCAGGTTCTCTAGCATGGCCAGAGTACGCTCATAACTTTGATCAAGCGCTTGCTTGGCTTGGTTAATCGCCATACCTTCAACGGCTTTACCCGCAAGCATTGCGCTTTGAAACTGCTTTACCCACTCTTGGTACTGATCAACTTGGGCAAACTGAACAAAGGGGTGGTTACGAAAATCATATTCCATCATGTATTTCCTTGCCATGTATTTCAAAAATGAAAAATAAAAAGAATGCCTATCCCTTCATAGACCAAAAATCAGAGAAAAACGCATTGAATTTCAGAAACTTTGAACCTGATGCGATTATATCTATATTAAGCATTTTCAATGACAAATTATGGTTATCTTGATGACAATTTCACCACAGTAATATTTCTGATATACGCAGCGGCTATAACGTATTCCTAGCTATTATTACGTTATGTTTCTTTCATTGGCGCGCTATTATTCAGTAAGCCCATTTCAACGGTGATTAAGTTATATAATGAAACCTTTAAAGCGCTATCAGTATGAAAGGTATGCGATTTTGTGCAATCTCGCCTATCCACCCACTTTTAATCACACGCTATATGGATTCAGCAAGCAAGGGCGCCATGAAATTACCGATCGTTGGGGACGTACCATTATTCGTATTCTGTGGGGAGAAAGTAAAGAAGTCGTGGTTGTTTTCAAAGGGTCACAAAGCCTGTGGGACTGGTTACTGAATCTCGCTTTGATCCCTCAGAAGATCCCCTGTGGTGACGGGTACAGCCATGTGCACTGGGGCTATAACTACTTACTGGACCAACGCAGCAAACATCCCAATATCCAACCTCATCCTTCAATCAATGAAGCCATTCAAGTCGAACTAGCACAATCAATGGATAGGCATAACCAAAGCCCTACCCACACCATATACCAACAAATCGAAAGCGTATTATTGCCGCTAATTCAGTCTGGAAAGAAAATCTCCCTTACAGGCCATTCATCCGGTGGCGCGATGGCGGTATTAGTTGCTCATCGCCTTTTTCAGCACCAACCAGATTCAATAAAACGCATTGTGACCTTTGGCCAACCGGCCACCGGTTTTTGGAATTTCAAAGAGCGCTACCCGCTTCATCAACGCACTTATCGTATCTGTTGCGATCTTGATATTGTGACTTTCCTTCCCCCTATTCCGCTTATGTTTTGGCATGTGGGCAAAATGCTATGGCTGCATGACGGAAAAATATACGAAGATATCCCAACGTTAAAACGCCTATCACGTTCAATACTCAGTTGGGTATTACGTCCAATTTCCTACCACTACATGAACAAATATATTCGCAACAAGGACTTTTTTGACAAGCACTAATCTGCCCAATCACAACAACTCGAAAGTATCCAGATCGGGTTATAAAGGCTCACTATGTAGTATGGATTAATCACCTAATGGTATAGTGGATTAAATTCATCTTGCTAGCTGTAAAAATGATGTCTGATAATCAAAAAACCTTCGAACAACTTATCCACTCACGACGCTCTGTCCGCAAGTACGATCAAGACACCCCTTTTGACCACGACGCTGTAACCCGCTCACTTGAACTTGCGACCCTGTCTCCGAACAGCTCCAATATGCAGCTGTGGGAATTTCACCGGGTTGTTAGTGATGATAAACGACAAACCCTAGCCCAATACTGCATGGGACAAAACGCTGCAAAAACCGCCAATGAATTGGTTGCTTTTGTGGTTACGCCGTATAAGTGGCAATCTCGCGCTGAACTTAATGCCGCCCAGATCCGCTCAGCCTTTTCAGGTCGAGAAGATGCAACAGCAAAACGCGCGCTAAAATACTATGAAAAACTCATCCCGTTTGTTTATAACAACGATCGCTTTGGGATCTTTGGGGCAGCACGCAAAGTACTAAGTTTTTTCATGGGTTTGAAAAAGCCGATGGTAAGAGAAGTCAGCCGCAGTGACGTGCGTGTATGCTTGCATAAAAGCAGTTCACTTGCTGCAATGACATTTATGACGGCAATGCGTGCTGAAGGTTATGATACCTGCCCAATGGAGGGCTTTGACTCGAAACGAGCGAAACAGCTTCTTGGCTTACCCAAAGGCGCCGAAATTACCATGATCATCAGTTGCGGTAAACAAGCAGAAGACGGTATCTATAGTGATCGCCATCGAGTCGCTAATGACGAGGTAATATTTAGTCATTAATTAGGCATTTACCCCTTACGCCATACCTTAATGGTACGATTTAAGGTATGGTTGGTTACATCAAAAGTCAGAATGGTTATGCGGTTACAGATGGAACAGCTCATAGAGTTAAAAAATAAGTGGATGGCAAGCCACATCACAGATGCGGAATACCCAACACCTTTGAGTGAAAAAGGGTTGTCACTGTATCAATCATACCTTCAGCAACTTAGTCACCAACCTCTGCCGACATTATCAGCTCAAACCAACAACCTGTCACTCTACCCAGTGGACTGTCACCCTCTCACCATTCGTTACGCTTTGGTGCTTGCGAGCAAATGGGAAAATGAGAGTGAGAAGGAAGCACTGATTGAATACCTCACTCAAATTATGTTTGAGCCTTCATCACCGGCACAACTCTTTGTTGGGTTCTTCAAAGGTAAGCCAGCTGCCTGCGGTATGATCTACAGTGACTCGGTTCAAGGTGACTTGATTACCGATGTTCATGCCCTACCACTGCCAAACCAGCAGGCACTGATTGATGAAATGACAGCGCACTTAGCTGAGCGTTGCCAAGCAGGCGACATCTTAGTTGAAAGCTAAGTCAATAAATTAAGCGAAGCCATTACTCAAGTTCAATTAAAAATGCCAGCTATACCATGCTGGCGTTTTTTTATCTCATTCCATTGTCGCTTTTCCATTCGTAGCTCACTCATTTATACATAGTTTTGACCTATATTTATTCCCTGACCATACTTATATGAAACAGCATGTTCATGCTAGTAATTATTAGAAATAGATAATGTCTTTAGCATGTTAATAACGACTGCTTGAGTAAACTGACAAACTGAGTGGGGAATAAAATGAAAGGAATCATTTTTACGGAATTTCTTGATATTGTCGAGTCGTCATTTGGGCTTGAGGTTTGCCAAACCATGCTTGACGATGCCCTAGATGAAGGTAGTTATACCGCTGTGGGTAGTTATGACCACCGTGACCTAGTCAAATTAATCATCACACTGAGTAAAGTCACTGGCGTATCGGCAGAACAGCTTCAAGAGGTTTACGGTGAAGCGGTGTTTACTCGCTTGCTAGAAAGCTTACCAGGCGTTCCCGGCGAGCAACACAATACTTTCTCGTTCATTCGAAAAGTAGAAGAGCATATTCACACCGAAGTGAAAAAGCTCTACCCCGACGCCACCCCGCCAAAATTCGATTTTATCTCACAGTCAGAATCAACCATGTTAATGGATTATAAATCAGCCCGTTGTATGTCGCATGTTTGCATGGGGCTTATTAAAGGTTGTGCGAACCACTTCGATCAACAAGTTACCATCAATATGGAGGCACTAAACCCAAGCAAAAGCCATGTCCGCTTTGATATCCAGTTAGTAACGGAGTAATTATGGGACAAGACAAACTCATCGCCTTGCTTGAGAAGAAAATTGCGCGTGAGAAATCGGCACGTCGTAATGCTGAGCGACTGCTTGAAGTTAAAAGCCTTGAGCTATTTGATGCCAAAAAGCTCATTGAACAAAGTTTGGAGAAAGTCAAAGCCCAAGCGGAAAGTGACTCAGAATTGCTCGCCTATCAGGCAAAAATGGAAAACATGTTGCTTGAGTTTGGTCGCAAGTTCCTCATCCACCCTCCAACAGAAAAGCTGATAAAAGAGCTGGCTGACTCTTTAGTCGATAGTATTGCGGTAAGGGCATGCGGGGTTGCCATTCATTGTGTTCCTGATCCATCAATCAACACCGAGTATACTTCAGGCCGCCAACAGGAGTGGCAATGCCCGGCAGAGTTAGATCAGCAAAAGCACATTTGGGATGAAAATGAAGGGATTCTTTGGATCTCGCTCAACACAGGTGACAACGTCACCGGTTTCTTTTCTGCACGGTTAAAAGCCAGCGGCCATGGATTACTCACCATTCAAAAACACATTCATTTATTTAGTGAAATGATCCTCTCTTCAATCGATAGACAGCTGAAGTTAGTTGAAGCTATCAATGCTCGCAAGCAAGCGGAAGCCTCAGAGAAAGCCACACGCGACTTCCTCGCCATGATAAATCATGAACTCCGCACCCCATTAAATGGACTACTAGGCACTGCAGAGCTAATGGCCGATACTGAGTTAGATGATCATCAAAGAAGGCTACTCAATACCCTAGACCACTCAGGGGAACTATTACGTGCCATTATCAACGACCTACTCGACTACAGCAAAATCAATGCAGGCATGCTAGAACTCAATGAAAAACCCTTTGACTGCCATGGCCTAGCAAACATGCTCAGTGACATCTTTCAGCACCGAGCCAACGAAAAACAACTGCAATTCAATATCCTTTGCTCAGAGACCTTACCCAATTGGTTAGTTGGCGATGCCGACCGTATAAAACAAATTTTCGTTAACTTGATTGGCAACGCGATGAAGTTTACGGCGCAAGGCAGTGTCAACGTCACTTTTGATTGGCGAGGCGAGCAATTGTTTTTTTCCGTTACCGACTCAGGTTGCGGGATACCCAAAGATAAACAAGCCACGCTCTTTGACCCATTTACCCAGGTTGATAATTCCAGTCAGCGGAATCACGAAGGAACCGGTTTAGGCTTGGCGATTTGTAAAAAGCTCACCCAACAAATGAAAGGCAACATTGAGGTCGATAGCGTTGAAGATTGTGGTTCCACTTTCAGTGTCAGCCTGCCTTTGGATAAGCATACCCAAATCGAGAATGGTAATAATACCAAGCACAGCCATAACCAAGCGATTGATTCATTAAAGATACTAGTGGTAGAAGATCTTAAAACCAACCAAATGATCATTCAGCTCATGCTGAGTAAATTCGGCATCAAGCCTGAAATTTGTGACAACGGTAAAGATGCCGTTGAACGCCTTAAGCACGAAAACTTTGATGTGGTGCTTATGGATTGCCGTATGCCCATTATGGACGGTTATACCGCAACGGAGCAGTTAAGAAAGTCAGGCTATTCTCGTCCAATTCTTGCGCTTACTGCAGGGACAACCACGGCCGAAAGAGAAGATTGTTATGATGCAGGTATGGACGATATTCTCTGCAAACCCTATCAAGCTGAAGAATTGAGGGAAGCGCTGGAAAAATGGGGAGCCCCAAAGGCCTCCCCATCGAATACACAAGCTTTACCCGCTTGAAACGGCACAAACATCCCGCGCCGTTACGATACGGTGATCAATGCCTTGGCCAAATGATCGATCTGCTGCTCTTGTAAGCCCGCAATATTGATTCGGCCATCGCCAACAGCATAAATAGCAAACTCATCGCGTAGACGGCCAATTTGTTCAGGGCTCAAACCCGTGACCGAGAACATACCTTTATGCTGCTCAATGAAGTTAAATGCCTGTGAACCTTGGGCCTGAACCGCACTCACTAAACCAGAGCGAAGGTTCAATAAGCGACCGTTCATCTGCGCCAACTCCTGTTTCCAGTTAGCTGTTAGTGCATCATCGTTTAGGATTGTCGCAACAATTGCAGCACCATGATCAGGCGGCATAGTGTAAGTCGAACGAGCCAGGTTAAGAATGCGACCTTTTGCCTTTTGCGCTTCTTTCAAGCTATCGCTCACAATAATGGCTGCGCCGGTCCGTTCACGATAAAGGCCAAAGTTCTTCGAACAAGACGTTGCAATAACCATCTCTTCAGTATTATCAGCCATAAACTGTAATCCAGCGGCATCTTGTTCAAGCCCGTCACCAAAGCCTTGGTAAGCAATATCGACAAATGGCATAAAGCCATTTTTATTGGCCAGTTCAGTAATTGCCTGCCAATCAGCAAAAGAAATATCAGCACCCGTCGGATTATGGCAACAGCCGTGAAGCAGAACGACATCTTTGGGGCCTGCTTTCGACAACGCTGCAAGCATCGCCGCGCTGTCTACTTGCTTGGTAGCAGGATCAAAGTATGGGTAGTAACGTACTTTAAGACCCGCCGCTTCCATTACAGGCTTGTGGTTGACATAGCTTGGGTTAGAAATCCATACCGTTGTTTCAGGCTCAGCGAGATACATTAGGTCAGCTAACATACGCAACGCACCGCTTGCACCCGGCGTTTGGACAGCCGCAGATCGCTGATGTGCTGAGGTACCAGATAGAAGCAAGTCCATCATTGATTGGTTAAACTGTTCATTTCCAGCTAAACCAACATAAGCTTTGGTTTTTTGCGTGCTCATAACTTGCTGTTGAGCAAGCTGCACCGCATTCATAATTGGGGTTTCGCCTTGGCTATTACGGTAAACGCCAATCCCCAGATCCATTTTTTGCTCACGCTCATCTTCACGGTAAGCGATAGACAAAGACAAGATTGGATCAAGTTGTGCTTCAGCTAGCTGCTTGAACATTCGAATAATTCCGTTTAACTAAGTGATCTATATCATCAACCTACCATGTCATTTACGATACGTCATCAGGAAATAACAAGTTATTGCGAACATTGTTTTTTCGTTCTGTGACAAAATGCATTTGATCTAGAACAATACTTCGTTCAACTCTTTTGGCAACCCCTGCCCCAGCACCTAAATTTATAGTGTACTCGTTAGTATCTGTACTATTGGAGGTCACAATGAAAAACAGTGTTGATGTCCGCACCCTGCTGAATGTCTATGAAAAAGTGAAAACCCAAGGACAAGCCATCGAGATGGGTAACCAGCTGGAAGATATACAGTGTATTGAGGATCACGATGGTTACCGCGTGAGCTTATCGGATGGCAACGTTAGCCTTGATATCAATTTCCATAATACCTACCACTTCCATACGATGAATGAAGACCCAGACAGCGTCATCAATCAAACAACGACTGAGTTCCACAATAACAACGAACAACAAATTCAAGCGTTCATTCACAAGCTGCATGAACTTGATAAAAAATACTAAAAACACCGTAGTGGAACTAACATCTCATAATTAAAGCAACAGCGTCATTATTGCCGGCGAACCGCCGGCATAAGGGCAAACTTAAGGCAATTCGCACCCTTTCTTTTACATAAACCTGACATCAATACTGCCAATAATTTTTAGCCTTTAAGCAACAAGCAAAGCATCACCACGAACAATATTTCATTCAGAATTCATTCATGTTGATTGTTATATATTGCTTGTATGACATAACTGTCTATCTTTGGAAGTAAGTCTTATGATGACACAACAATTAAAAGTAAAAGATGTCGATATGCTAATTGAGGCACTAGATGAGTGCTACCGTCGCCTTAATGCAGCAGAAATGTCGGCTAGCGATTTAACACAAGATGGTTTTACGCTGATGTTTAAATCCGCTTACCAATCTGTCGCCGATAAGAAACACTAATTCAACCCAATGCCTGCATACAGCTAATGCAGAAGGCTATCTAATGCCGAGTTGATTTACTGTTACGCAAAAAAGCTCAAGATCACTCTTGAGCTTAGTACGTTGTTGAGGTGATAAGTGTTATAAATCCCAATCGCGGTTTTGAAGAACAACACGGTAACCGTCAATATCTTCAAACGTCTTACCGACTGTCTCCCAGTATGGATTATTTGACTCTACCACCACAAAACCAGCATCAATCATTTTGCGGCACGCTCGCTCCCACATCTGGCTACAATCGACATAAAAAACAAGTAAATGCTCCGGGGATGGCGCTTTGCCAACCGTTGTACCAATTTGGTGGATAAACTCAAGGTGGTATGCGTGCTTTTGATGCCCTAACACTACACCATCAAAGCCTTCATGATCCTTAAACTGCTTAAGCATCTCAAAGCCTAATGCTTTGCTGTACATAACCGCAATTTGATTTAAATTATCTGTCGGTCTGACAACGCGTAATGTTGAATCTGTAGGTATCATAACTAAATCAAACTCCATTTAATTTCTACATTCAGTATCTTATGCTTGTTAGCAGTTTTACTCAACCAAGCTCATAATCTGCCTTGCACATTCTTTGATATCAATCACAGTGATGGAAGCATTAAATAGTAACTAGCTTGGGAATAGGTTCAATCTTTAAGCATTATGTTTCATTGTTACGCGCATTTTTTGGAACCCATGTAGTTCTGAATGTGGAACTAATGTGCAATTTAGCTCATAAGCCTTGTTCAAAACGTCAATTCTTCTAAGTTCTCAATGACTGGATGTCTGACTGCTATAGCTCATTAGCGGTAAAAACAGATAAACCTCAAGCTCGCTCATTGACGATACAAGGAATGCATATGTCTACTGTCACTCCCCTTGATAACAAACTTCACGGTTTACTCCCCTTTGACCAAGACGAAATCAGCCAAGCCTACCGCTCCTATCTTGAATTGGGGCTACCCGACAGTGAAAGCGAAAAGAAAAACATCCTGATTGTAGGCTGTGGTATTGCAGGTATGGTTTCAGCCGCCTTACTCAGAAAATCAGGGCATAAAGTCACCATTATTGAAGCTGACGATCGCGTTGGTGGCCGAATTAAAACCTTCCGAAACAGTGATAAAAAACGTTACTTTGAAGATGACAACCTAACAGGTGAAGCGGGTGCAATGCGTATTCCGGATATGCACAAACTTGTTCAGTTTCTCATCGAATACACGGGTGTAGAGAAACAACTGTTTTTAAACAAGACAGTCTCTAAGGAAGATGCAACTTCCTCTTTTATCGATAACCCAACAATCGACGACAACGGGAATGTCGATTTACAAACGTTAAAGGCAACAGGTAACAACTTCCTACATGTCAATCACCGCCATGTTTCTCGTCGGGCTTATGAAGATACTTCAGACGTCAATCGACTACTGAATTATCACCTTGAAAGTAATGAGAACACGCAAGCAAGCCAATTACTTGAATCCGCCATAGGCGAGCTTCGCCGTCAGGTAGAAGAAGACCCCAAAACGGCCTGGCCACGTATCATTGAGAAATACGGTGAATACTCAATGCGCCGTTTCTTGAAAGAGCAGAATCCAGACCTGTCTGAGAATGCGATTGAAATGATTGGCGTGCTCGAAAACTTAGAATCACGCATGTCATATTCTTTCATTCAGAGCTTTATCGAGCTTGCCATCATTACACCTGAAACCCCTTTCTGGCTCATTAAAGGCGGTACCGATAAATTTAGCCAAGCTTATTACGAGAAAGAAGGCTTATCGGATGTCACTTTCCTAAATCAGACCTTAGTTGACTTATACCGATGTGAACAAACCGGTCAGGTGAAGATCAACACCAAGGTTTCTTCCGAATCTGGACAATATAACGATCGAGACCAAGCAGTCTCTAAACTGCTGGCCCAGCGCAGTTGGGACGAAGCCATTGTTACTATCCCCTTCCCAAGCTTTAGAATGGTCCATGTCTGGCCAGAGCTATCACAAAACAAACGAAAAGCAGTGCGCGAGTTGCACTATGATGCCGCAACCAAGGTGTTGCTTGAGTTCCGAGAACGCTTCTGGGAAACCGAAAATGACATATACGGTGGTGGTTCAGTGACCGATTTGCCAAATCGGTTCATGTATTACCCAAGCGAGCGTATGGGCTCAGGCAAGGGCGGTGTCATGCTAGCCAGTTACTCATGGGCGGATGATGCCCGTAAATGGGACTCAATGTCTGAGTATGAGCGCTTTTGCTACGCACTAGAGAATGTGGCGATTACCCATGCCAAACATAACCCGGGTGATGATTATGAAACCCGTGAAAAAGCCCACCAGCGCATCCGCGACCTTTGTGTCTTCAACCCTGAAAAATACAAAGACAACCAAGACAATATCGTTGGTGCTGCCACTATCAGCTGGATGAACAACCCATACGCTTTCGGTGAAGCCGCCATTTTCTACCCTGGGCAGCTTGAATTGCTTCATAAATCAATCATCAGCTCTGAGTGGCCATGTAAGCAAACAGGCCGCCCTGTACTTCACTTTGCCGGCGAGCATGCATCACTGAAGCACGCATGGATTGAAGGCGCTATTGAATCGGCCGTTAACGCCGCACTTGTTGTAAATGAAAACTCCCTACCGACACTTAAGCACGGATAATGACGATGACTCGAATTCCATACTTGGACCAAAATACAGATCTTGAACCCGATGCTGCTGAAACTTTCGAACACATTAAAGAGAGTCGTGGCAATGTGATTGGTATTTTTGCTCTACAACTCAATAGCCCACCAGTAGCAAGGCTCACCGCAGATCTTGGTGGCTATTTACGCTTTGACTCAATACTACCGCCGATCGTAAAAGAGCTTGTCATCTTAACAACGTTGAGTGAGAACTACTGCCAGTTCGAATGGGCTTTCCATGAAGGTTTTGCAATTGAGGCTGGCATTTCACCTCAAGTAGTCGATGTCATCAAATACCGTCGCCCTATTCACTCTGAACCAGAGGTGAGCGAACAGGAAGCAATGCTAATCACTTTTGTACGTGAAGTTGTGAATAACAAACGCGTAAAAAACAGCGTTTACCAAGCGCTAAAGCAAGCATTCAATACCCAGGAAATTACCGAGATCGCCGCTTTAACGGGCTATTACTGCATGGTTGCTTGCCAGCTTAATGTGTTTGAACTTGGTGCACCTGAAGGAATGCCGCACCTTCAAGAGCCATCACTATAGCGCTAGCGCACACTTCATTTGTCGATTGGAAAGAATAAGGCGTTGGCCACATGGGTGGTCACCCCCTTATCTAGCCAGATTACCCCGACTCATTCAAATACATCGACTCACGGATAGCAGGAGATGAACAATGTCAGCCAATTTAAACCAAACCAACATCGAAATTGATGACCCCAATTTTCAACAAGCATTTAGTCAACTACAGGGCAATATCCTAAAAGGCCATGGTAGAGATCATTCACGCCATGTCTTCTTTTCTTTTGTTGGTGATTCAACCGCGAATCGTCAATGGCTTGCTCAGATCAGCAATCAGGTGACTTCAACGTTGGAGCAACAAAACCAACAACAGCGGTTTAAGGAAAAGAATGAAATACACCTTTTCACTAATCTGATGTTGAGTTGCCATGGCTATAAGCAATTAGGGATTGAACAGGAGAAATGGCCTAGCGACAAAGCATTTCAAGCCGGCATGAAAGATCTAACCACACCTTTTGATACCTTACCTCGCGGCGATCATAACCCTACGGCCAACCCATTGAACGATGACCTAGAGCAATGGGAAAACGGTTTTCTTCGTCAAATTGATGGCATGGTATTGCTTGCGCTTGGTGGAATCGACAGCGCGCAAGCTGAACAGCAACTCGAGCAAGAGGTTCAGAAGCTACAAGCATCCATGGCTGGGGTTGCCGAGGTCGTTTTCGTGCAGAAAGGCCATGTAATGCGTAACGATAAGCAGCAGGTTATCGAGCACTTTGGCTTCGTTGATGGCGTCAGCAACCCTAAGTTCTTATTCTCTGAATTAAATGAAGAATTTAAAAATGGTGGCTATTCACGAAATGACCCCAGCGCACCACTCAATACGGTCATGGTACCGGATCCAGGCGGTAATGCTGACAGCTTTGGTACCTATGTTGTTTACCGAAAACTGCAACAAAATATCAAAGGTTTTTGGGACCGATTGGATATATTAGCGAACACCCTTTCGGAGAATAGCCCAACCAACGTTGACGCTGAATATGCCGGAGCTTTATGCGTTGGACGATTCAAAGATGGTACGCCGATCTCTGAGCAAGGTAACGATGGCTGGAGTAACCTATTCAACAACTTTAACTACGACGATGACGCTGATGGATTGAAATGCCCTTTCCACTCCCATGCCCGTAAAACTAACCCACGCGGTGACACGGTACGTCAGTTTAACTCCCCACCCACCATCGAGCGAAGCCGACGAATAGTCAGACGCGGCATCAGCTTTGGTTCAACTGACCTAGCCCCAAATAAAGAATGGACAGACGCTGGATTACTCTTTATCAGCCTACAAGCAGACATTGTTGATCAGTTTATTTTTATGCAAAACACCTGGTGTAACAACGAGGGATTTGTTCGCCAAGGCACGGGCATGGATCCCCTCGTTGGGCAAGCTAAGAAAGGGCAACCACCAGCGGCACAAAAATGGCCAACAAGCTGGGGCAGCCCTAACGCAGAGCAGGTTGACTTTAGCTTTTCAGGTTTTGTGAAGACATTAGGCGGAGAGTACTTCTTTATGCCTAGCCTACAGTTCCTACGCTCTCTTTCAGCTTAATCTTTTCAATAGGTATTCCAATGGAAAAGCCAGAACAAAGTAATGAACAGACAGTTGAAACAAGTACAGCTCGCTATGTACTCGATACCATACACAAACAAGGGGTAGATCATATCTTTATGGTCCCAGGTGGTGTGGTAGACCCTTTTCTTGATGAATTCGGTACGACAGACAAAGACGTAAAAGCGATTGTTGCTGCCAACGAAGCTGGCGCAGCCTACATGGCCGATGGTTATGCGAGGGCGAGTGGTAAGTTTGGCGTATGCATGGGGATAGGCGGGCCAGGTATAGCTAACATGGTGGGCCCACTAGCAGCAGCCTACGCGGATGGTTCACCGATCCTAACCCTCGCGGGGGAAGTCCCAACCGAATGGGATGGCCGCGGTGGATTCCAAGATGCCAGTGCAGCCGGACTCAATGATATTGGCTTTTTAAGCCAAGTTACCGAACTGGCGCTGGAAATTCCGCAATCACAAATGGTACCGCATATGCTCGATACCGCAATGCGCAAAATGCTCGGACGGGATCAACGGCCGGTTAGCTTAAGCTTTCCTAAGCAAATACAAACTGAGTCCATCCAGTACACACCGTCTCTGCACAAATGCATCCAATGCGAAAACATCAGTCCAAGGGCGATAGACTTAAGCGCGGCGAGCAAACTAATAAAAGGTATGGTAACCAGCTGCCTGTCAAATCAGACGAATATCACGATCCTTGCGGGTAGCGGTGCTGTCAGGTCGGAAGCAAGCGACGCCCTACTCGCCTTTGCGGAAAAATACCATATCCCAGTGGCAACAACCCTAAAAGCCAAAGGTGTCTTCCCGGAAGATCATCCATTGTCCCTCGGTGTATTTGGTTATGCGGGAACTCAGCACTCAACGTTGGCACTACTCAATAGTGATAAGTCCAACCCGAACTGCCCCAACCAAGGTATTGCAGATAACCATGTGCTTATCGTCTTAGGTTCAAGTTTGAATCAACGGGATACCATGCGTTGGGATGAACACCTCAAGCCCGAGAACGGTATCTATCAAGCCGATGTTAACATCTCGGCTTTTTCTAAGAACTACCCCATTGATTATGCCATCAACAGCGATATAAAAACCTTGCTTGAGTGGTTGTTAGCGGATGAACAAAGTGAAGAGTTGAAGCCAGTTTCCGAAACTGTCTCAGCACGGCAAGCATGGCTCGGCACCATAAAAGATAGATCGCGTTTTTACGATAGCGAAAATACCCTAAGTAATGCTATCCCCATGCATCCAGCCCGAGTCATCCATGAACTTCAGCAGCTAATGCCAAAAGAAACCATGATCATCGGAGACTCCGGCGCGCATCGTGCTTTTGCTGGTCACTACTGGCAAAGCCAAGCCCCAAGGGAATACCTAACAGCAACCGCCTTGGCCCCGATGGGCTGGGCTATTCCCGCAGGTATAGGCGCCAAAGTTGCCCAACCACATAAAACAAGCGTCGTTATTACTGGCGACGGCTGTATGTTGATGAATGGAATAGAAATACAGTCAGCCGCACGTAACAATATCCCGCTTATTGTCGTCGTAATTAACAACAGTGCACTAGGCAATGTCTACTTACGCGCAAAGACCCCAATCGCAAAACAGCTCACCTCATTAAACAGGCATAACTGGGCTGATTTCTCCAAGTCGCTAGGTGGTGATGGCGAGGTCGTTGAAGATCCAAGTAAACTTGCTGCAGCATTTGATCGTGCACTTGCAGCCAAAGGGCCTTTTGTCATTGATGCACGGTGCGACCCTAAATACCCAACACCTATCAACCCATGGCGTACAGCCAATGAGCACCCTAATTGGGCTGAAGATCAATCTTAAAAAAGGAATAAACCATGGCTGCACTTCCACTGGTTGAGAGAGAGGATCTCGATCAACAAGGCAAAGAAATATACGACACCCTAATCGGTCCGCGTGACGGCCTGTCAGGGATGTACAGAACCTTAATGAACCACCCTGTATTGGCCCAACATATTGGTGAGCTGGGTACCTATGTTCGTTACCAAAGTGAGTTAGCCGATGATATTCGTGAGCTAGGGATTTTGGCAACAGCTAGAGCGCTAGGCGCTCCATTTGTATGGGAAAAACACCTAGCACCAGCTGAACGTGCAGGCCTACCACAGGCGGTTATAGAACAAGTACTCTCAGGAGATATAGCCACCGCAGACATGAAACCGCTCTATTTACTGACTTGGCAAGTCGCTGAAGATGTTGTCCACCATCGCAGCATATCGTCGACAACTCAAGAGGCTGTGATTAGCGAGTTAGGTGTTAAAGGATTATTGGATCTGACCATGGCGTGTGGAATGTACCGAATGATCTCAACGGTTATTTTCTCGTTTGATGTTCCGCTGCCAGAAGACGGTGCACCGCCTTTTTAATCATTTACTTTCTACAACCTAAAGAAAAAGCAGGATAAGTGTTCAGCTTATCCTGCTTAAACGATGCTATTGAGCTTTATAGCTAATGAGCTAACTCCCCACTTGAAAGCATAGATAAGCTATCTGGCGTAAACTTTTGATAGCTAATTTCTGACTTTTTCGGTGGATAGATAAACTTGGTGACCTTCACTACATACTTGGCGATGATGTTGCCCCCAGGGTCTTTTTCATCATACCAAAAGGTATCAATGTCTATTTTCTTACCAATATCCCACTTCATATCTGTGCGAATAAATTTGTGCTCTGTCGGTATACCGAGTAAATCTCTATACATAACAGCCTCCAATGATTTTTAATCAACTGAAGTCATATTCACACATATCTTTCGGGGGCTTTGTTTAACGGGTCACAGTTCAAAAAACAACCAATGACCACGTTCACAATTTTGGCTTAACCTATTAACTAGCACTTCCCTGACATAAAACCAGTTGACGACGCTTTGACTCAGCTCGCAGCTCGCACCGTTTTTTATTCCACATAAAGCCTTTGTTTATGTGTTTCTTTTCAATCACATAGAAAGTAGGCTTTGTTTGATCTTTTAATGCTTCAACCAAAGACTCAGAAAGGAACTTCGCTTCTCCGCTAGAATAAAATTGCGCGGAAAATGGTCTTTTACGAATGTAGACCAATTCGCTGCTCGCCTTTTCTGCTTGTGTTTCCCATTGCGCCAGTAAGCCTTTTTCAACTTCTTTGCCCGTTAAATTAAACTGCAACAATAATGCTACCACTACCAACAATGCAGGGGTAATAAAGCCGACTTTAAATACCTTCTCTGATAGGTTGTTCTGCGTATGATAGGCTGCAATTAACAAACCTAATGCGGGTAAACCTGGCATGACATAACTAGGTAAGATATTGCCAGCCAGTGTAAATAACAGCATTGGCGATATCATCCAACACCACAAATAGCAGGTATACCCATTAGTGGTTTGAACCCCTTCTTCACCTTTCTTAAATAAGCGCCCTACTTGGTAAATCAATACCGGCGCCCAAGGCAATGCAGCAAGGAACCAGAATAGCCAAATGGTGCCCCGAACTTCATCATGTGCACTCCCATATAAATCACCTTCCCAACCACTCACAACAAATCGCTTTATGTGCTCGCCAATAATGAAGTAATTCAGAAAACCTGGCGTTTTTGACTCTGCCAATAAATACCAAGGCAAACTAATGGCTAGAAATAGTGCAATTCCACCTTTCCATGGCAGGCATGAAGGAATACGCTTCCAGCGTTGCTCAGGCAATAACCACATCACTAGGCTTATGCCTACCAGAACCAAGGTAAGTGGCCCTTTTGCTAACATACCAATAGCCAATCCGGCGAAAAATAGGTAGCCCCACACTGGTGATTTCTGCTGCCAGCTCAACCAAAAGCTCACCATGCTGAGTGTTATACCCAAGGTCAGAGCGGTATCAGTCATTACTGCCCCTGAGATGACAATAAATGCAGCAGTAGAAGCGACAATGGCGGTTGCAAGCCAAGCTTCATTCTTACTCCGGTACTTTGCAGCAAGTAGCCATGTTAACACCAGAGCTAAACAGCCAATGACAAGGTGAGGAACTCGTGCCGCAAACTCATTGACGCCCATCATTTCAAAACCGGCTGCGCTCAACCAAGTAAACAATGGTGGCTTGCCCCAAAATGGCACATCATAGTCAAACATTGGTGTGATCCAATTGCCCGTTTCGAACATGATCCGCGCCATTTCACCGTAGCGAGCTTCTGTTGTATCCATTAACGGATACATACCCAATGTCAGCAATCGAACAATAACCGAGCCAAACACCATCAGGATAGCTATCTGGGTTAAAGATAATTTACGGTTACTCCGCATCATGCTTGTACTTCCTCTTTGGTATCTTGTTCAGTTTTTACCTTGTCGTCCATAACGACAAACAATGGGCGTTGCTTCGATTCAATGAATAACCTCCCTACGTATTCCCCCATAAGGCCAATCGATAGCAATTGGATTCCACCCAATATCAGCACCACCAAGATAGTTGATGGATAGCCAGCTACTGGGTCGCCCCAAATCAATGTCTTGGTCAACACAACTGCAGCCAGTACCATGGCAATTGCCGAGGTAAGTAAGCCAGCTCCGGTTGCAAGCCTCAATGGACGAGTGCTGAAAGAGGTGATCCCTTCAAAAGCAAGATGACATAGCTTGGTATAATTCCACTTCGTTTCCCCAGCCAAGCGAGGATCCCTATCAAACATGAGAGTCGTTCGGTGAAACCCTGGCCACGCTAGCAGGCCTTTCATAAAACGTGTACGCTCCGGTAGCTTATTGATTTCATCCACCACACGGCGATCAATTAAGCGAAAGTCGCCCACATTTTCAGGTATTGGCATCTCACTAAGTTGATTCATTAACTTATAGAATGTGGCTGCAGTGAAACGCTTGAACCAGCCCTCGCCATGACGCTGCTTCCGCTTCATATCCACAACATCAAAGCCGGCTTGCCATTGCGCAACCATTTCAGGAATTAATTCAGGAGGGTCTTGTAAGTCGGCATCAAGCAAAATAATGGCCTGGCCTTCAGCAGCCTGTAAACCTGCACTCATTGCAGCCTCTTTACCAAAATTACGGCTAAGTCGAATGCTTCTTACACGGTGAATGGAACTAGTAAATTGCTGGGCTAATTCCCACGAAGCGTCTTTGCTCCCGTCGTCAACATAAACAATCTCGCATACTTGCTCTAGCTCATCGAGAACCCGGCAAAGGCGCTCATGACAGATTTCAATCACAGCTTCTTCGTTATACATCGGCACAATGACCGAAATGAATGGTTTATCAGTAAAGCTCGAATACTGACGGTGATGAAAGCGATCTTGCTGCAGCGACTTAGAATGGGCATCCCTGCGCTGTGACAATAAAGTAATGGAAGACATAATCGGCCTCGATGCAATATTTAATGCTTGCAAACAAGACTACCCAGCTGGATGTCATAAAAAGGTCGTTGACATTTTTTTCACGCTAAATTGTGCCATTATATTGGCTGGCATTATTTCTCGGGTTACAGCAACATGAAGTTATTATTGGTTGAAGATCATCAAGATATTGCAGGCGTTATCTTTGATTACTTTGAGCTAAAGGGCCACACTCTCGACCACGCCAGCAATGGCTTACATGGCTTAGAACTGGGCAGCCAAAACCATTATGATTTAATCATTCTCGATATAATGCTTCCCAAGCTTGATGGGTACGCTGTTTGCAATAAACTGCGAGAGCAAGGTATCGAAACCCCTATTCTTATGCTGACAGCCCGTGATACCCGGGAAGATACACTGACTGGTTTCGCCCAAGGTGCAGATGATTACCTGGTTAAACCGTTCGACCTAGAAATATTGGAAGCAAGAATTCAAGCCCTCACCCGCCGCCACAGCGGTGTAACAGCGACCAACACCTTAGAGTTTGGTGACTTGAAGCTCGACCTGAATCAACATGTCGTTGAGCGAGGACATTGTACATTCTCACTCAACCCAACCCTTTTCACTATTTTAAAGCTATTAATGCTACGTGCGCCCAAAGTGGTAAGCAAAGATGAAATTATTTCAGCTTTGTGGGGGGATGATGAGCCTGAAGGCAATGTGCTACGTAGTCATATCTATCAACTAAGACACCAAATAGATAAACCTTTCAAGCATGCCTATATAAAGACAGTGCCCAAGGTCGGCTACCAATTATGCCAAGAGGATGACCAGTGAAAGAACAACTAAAGAAGGTGAAAAGTGCCAAACAACTGACTTTCACCTATTTCTCTATTGTTGCCTTTGCAATTATCACGATTCATGTTTCTCTTATTGAATCAACATTGGAAGACTTTGAGCATATCAATGCCAACAACAGGCTAAGGCACGCAAAAGAAGTTGCTGCTGTCGTATTTGAAGACAGTAAAAGAATGGACATAGGAACATCCCCCTTTACCCATGCATATATCGGAAAAGAAGCACTACCGTCACACGTAAATGTGCCAAATAACCTACCTTACGATAAAGCCGTAGAACTACACGATGCTGACAACGAAAGCACAGAATACTTCATCATGCGCAGCCCTATTTCTATAAGGGGCAAAGAGGAAGTAGTCTATTTTCTATATTACGATGACTTGTATGAGTTAAGTGAAGAGCAAGTTTTCAACAATGAAAAAAAGCAATTACTCATTACTGTCTTCCTTTTATTTCTCAGTTTTTTTGTTGTTTCTCGAATTTCTGAACGACTCACCCATCCCTTATCCAAATTAGCGAGTGAGCTTGATCAACGTAAGTCTTCGGACTTAACACCAATCACCTTGCCAAGCGGTATTGTATCTCGGGAATTAGTACAGCTTGTGTATAGCTTTAATCTCTATGCAGAACGAATACAAGAACTACTCGAGCGTGAGCGGGCTTTCAATCGCTATGCTAGCCATGAGCTGAGAACCCCCTTAATGGTGATGAAAGGGGCTGTCTCTTTACTGGGCCAATCTAACGATCCGGCTTTTATTGAAAAGCAACGCCAGCGCCTGCTTCAATCAAGTAATGATATGAACGACTTCGTTACAGCGTTACTTTCACTCACCCGGGAGGAAAGCAACCACACTTTGGCACCAAGAGAAATCACCCGAGAGGAACTTGAAAGCACCATCGCAAGCCATGATGCCCTTATCAAAGGCAAAGACGTAAAGTGGCATATAGAACTGAGTGAACCCACTTATATCAAAGCTCCGGAAACAACGTTCAAGATCCTGTTAGGAAACCTGATTAAAAATGCCTTTGCTTGTACAGAAGAAGGAAGCGTGACGGTAACCGTATCCAACTCAAAAATTGAGGTGATTGATACAGGTATTGGGCTAGGTAGCAAGCCAAGAGGCGTAGAAGGGTTTGGCCTTGGCCTACTCATCGCCAACGATATTTGTCGTAAATACCATTGGACTTTAAGCCATAGTGACAATGAGTACGGTGGCTGCACCGCGACTATTTCGCTGCTTGATGACGAAAAACCCAACGCTCAGACAAAGTAAAATTCACCAACATACCGCATAACACACCCGGTACCATTGCAATATAAGGCCACATTGCTCCAAATAGTGGCCTTTCACTACTAAGCGCCCACCACTCTGGCGGAAAGGCAGTGATTAACCCCCAGTAAACCAAATAGTTAGGTATAAAGCCTATAACAGCAGAGCACAAAAATCGTATCCATTGCCTTATGAGGCCATCATGCTCAGCACCATTGTCTGTAAAGTTCCGATATGTAAAGGTCCGATTAACCCACCAGTTTGATGATGCAGCCACCCAAAAAGCCAAAGCTCTGGCAACTTCAAACGACACCAAGGTAGATAAACAATACATTGCCGCAAGATCAACAACAAACCCACTGCCACCAACCAGTGAAAACATCATTAAGCGTTGGAAATTCAAGTCAATTTTCCATAAAAGTATACGTATTACCAATTTAAAACGTGGCAAGTAAAAAAACTGTCAAAACAGAGGGATTAAAAAGGGAATAGTTTCTAGAAATTACTTTTTTTTCACCTCAACCGCGTATAATAGCGAGCGTTATTTCTAATCACTGACTATGGAAAACCATGAGCAAAGTTTTTACTTTCCTGAAAGGGATGGCAATGGGCGCCGCCGATGTCGTACCTGGTGTATCAGGAGGCACAATCGCTTTTATCACTGGCATATATGACACGCTGCTTGAAAGTATCCGACGTGTAAACCCGAGCTTGATCGGCATTTGGCGTCAACAAGGAACCAAAGCAGCATTTGATCATATCAATGGGACTTTTCTCGTACTGCTCTTCTCAGGCATTCTAACCAGTATCTTTACCCTTGCCCGCGTGATCACCTGGATGCTGGAAACCCATCCAATTCCGCTATGGTCATTCTTTTTTGGCTTGATCATTATCTCTGTCATCCATATGTTCAAGCAGGTTGAAAGCTGGAAAGCGACCCGGGTTGTTGCGGTGATTGCAGGTGCTGCTTTCGCTTATGGCATCACGGTACTTCACCCATTAACGCTAGACCCAACATACATCAATATTTTATTCGCGGGTTCCATTGCGATTTGTGCCATGATTCTTCCTGGCATTTCAGGTAGTTTTATCCTGTTGCTACTGGGGATGTATGCCCCTGTACTGGCTGCAGCAAAGTCATTGGATATTATCACCCTTGCCCTATTTGCCTCAGGTTGCTTGATTGGGTTGCTGACTTTTTCCCATGTACTCTCTTGGGTACTTCGCAACTACCGCGACATGGCCCTTACCTTCCTAACAGGTTTGATGATTGGCACGCTTAGCAAAATCTGGCCTTGGAAAGAAACATTGACTTGGCGAACCAACTCAAGCGGTGAGCAAGTGCCGCTCATTGAGCAAAACTTATCACCATTCAGCTTCGAGCAAATCACAGGTCAGCCCGCGCTACTTGGGTATGCCGTTATCGCGATGGCTTTTGGTATTGTATTGGTTTGGGGACTGGAAAAGGTCGCTGATAAATAAGCATCGCTTTATTAACCCTTAAATGAAAAGAAGCCGCCAAACTGGTTAGTTTGGCGGCTTTTTCTTACCCGCTTTCTTTATAACCAAAAGCCATTGGGCAATTTAACTGGGTTATTTTGAAAATTAGTAGTACTGGAACATCTTCTGGACTTCTTTATAGTCCTGAGTCTGTGTAAGTGAAAGCATCAACAGGATACGTGCCTTTTGTGGGTTCAATGTACCTGAGGCAACAAAGCCGTACTTATCGTCATCAACTTCCGCATCAAGCGTGGTTGAACCTGTTGGCGTACGCGCACTACGTACCACCATCACCCCTTCTTCACTAGCTTTCGCCAGTTGATCAAAAACAGTGTGGAACATATTACCGTTACCTACGCCAGCACTCACGATGCCATCGTACTCTGCCTCAACAAACGCCTTAACGGGTAAGTCGGATGCATTGGCGTAGTTGTATACAATCCCTACCTTCGGCAACGCTTCTAGCTTAGAAATATCAAATACTGACTCACCGTTATGGTGGTGTGCATTGTCTTTCTGGTATTTTACATCGCTGTTATGGATGTAACCCACCGGGCCTACGTTCGGCGCTTGGAAGGTGTTCACCGCTGTCGTACTTGTCTTTGTGACATCTCTTGCACCAAACACAGTGTCGTTCATGGCAACAAGTACGCCTCGACCAGCTGAGTCTTCATCGGCCGCAGTAACAACCGCGTTATATAGGTTTACAGGGCCATCAGCACTCATTGCAGTTGACGGGCGCATTGCGCCAACAAGCACAACGGGCTTATCACTATTAACGGTTAGATCGAGGAAGTAAGCGGTTTCTTCCATGGTGTCGGTACCATGAGTGATGACCACACCATCAACATCATCTTTTGCTAGCAGCTCGTTTACACGCTTAGATAATGTCAACCAAACCTCATCATTCATATCTTGCGAGCCAATACTGACAACCTGCTCACCGCTTATGTCTGCAACCTTCGTCATTTGCGGTACAGCATGAATAAGAGAGTCCACCCCTACCTTACCAGCAGTGTAGTTTGAGTCCGTTGCCGATTGGCCAGAGCCAGCAATCGTGCCCCCTGTTGCAAGGATCTTAATATTCGGTAAGTCCGCAGCCATACTAAGACCACTAATAGACACCCCAGCTACAAACAAACCAATCGTAATAAGATTATTCTTCATTATCATCACCTAATAGTAATTTATATTGCATTTCAATGATCGTGAAGAAGTATCCTTGTTTTTAACTACCTCTTTCGTGGTATAGATCACTATTCAACACGTACAATATGTGACCTATTTAGCAATAATATGAAACGGAATCATAAATTTAACCAATAATGACGACAGAAAACGAAATCCCTAACATTTAATAACAGCATTAACAACGTGTTACATACGCAAATAGCATGAACTCCTACGTTACTCACAAAACGAAGGCTTAATCTAAAAGCCCAGCTAAGAGAATGATAAATTAGGGAAAAAGCGCTGAAGGATGTGACCATGCTCACTAAAAAGACTCACAAGGCTGCGGTAATGTTGATTACAACACTGCTCGCCACGAGTGTTTATCAGTTTTATAGTAGAAATGTAGCATCATCAATGTTGCCTTCTGTGGATTACTGCAACCTTAGTACCACCGCTTGCAATCAGGAAGGCGTGACAGTAACACTCAGTGAAGATGTGATCCGCCCGATGCAAGCATCAACCATCACTGTTGATTGGCCTGCTCTAAGTGAGAAGCAAGATACTTTGACGTTATCACTTGAAGGCAATGAAATGATGATGGGGATCTACAAGCTTAACCTCACCCGAATTAATCAAAGTAACCAGTTTACGGGGGAGTTAATGCTACCCTTTTGTACAAGTGATGAAATGACGTGGCAGGGACAAATTCAAACTACGCGTCCTGGCCCTGAAACACGACCAGTTAATATTTCAATAAGGATGATACAGTGAAATATCAATGGATAATTCTCGCCTTAGCGCTAATTGCCGGGCTTCTTACTAGCGTTATCGTTGATAACCGAGACCAAACTGCTACGGCCCCAGCTTATCCACTCAATATACTTGAAAGTGGAAAAGAAGCAGTAGACTTATATGACGAGGCAGACTCAAGACTCCGTGTTATTTATTTTGGCTATACCCATTGCCCAGATGTCTGTCCAACATCCCTTGCAGTACTCTCTGCTGCAATGAAGAAACTCGATGACCAGCAATTAAACCAACTTTGGCCAATCTTTATCACATTAGATCCCGATCGAGATACTGCTGAAAAGAGTGACCAATACGCTAAATATTTTCATAAAAATATTACAGGCATGACAGGTACCGCGGATCAAACTAAAGCATTAGCTGAAAAATATGGTGTGCTCTATATGCGTACAGATCTAGAAGACTCGGCATTAGAATACGCCGTTGATCACAGCTCTTACTTTTATTTTTTAAACCCTGAAGGTGAGCTGATTGATAAGGTGCAGCATACTTTGAACCCAAATATTTTGGTTGAGACCATCAATCGCTTACTCAATGATGAAAAGCCAGAAGCCACGTAATTACGCACCTTATTACTGTTTTTCTCATTCTTGAGAGCATATTTTTTAACAAAAATTGGTGTTTAAGCAGCAATTTGCGAGACATATGCCATACTAACTCTGCCGACTGATAAATTTAACACTCGGTCTGTAGTGGCAAACAAAGGAGAAGAAAGAAAAATGAACCGTTCATTATCTATCCTTACCGGTATTATTCTGAGTGCAACACTAATTGGTTGTTCAAGCTCAGACGAAGTTGATCAAATGCAGCAACTCACTAACAAAGTCGATATGCTCTCTGATCAGGTAGGTGCTCTACAAAGCCAGCAAGACCAAATGGCTGGCGCAGTTAACGATGCACGTGCTGCATCTGATGCTGCATACCAAGAAGCAATGCGCGCCAACCAGCGTATTGACAACATTGCTAGTTCATATAGCAAGTAAATAGAAAAAAGTGGCGCTCTATGCGCCACTCTTTTTTTATTGTCCAACTGTTTCCAAGAAACTATACCCTCGCCCACGCACCGTCTTAATATGCTGCTTTGACAAACCTGACTTCACCATCTTTCTTCGTATATTGCTAATATGCATGTCAAGGTTTCGGTCGAACGGACTAAGCTCCTTCTTCAGTACTTCTTTCTGTAATTCCGCTTTAGAAACAACAATTCCATTATGCGTAATTAAATATTCAAGTAACTCAGACTCAGTTCCTGTCAATGGTAAGCGTTGTAATTGCTCGGCAATAACAGATACCGCTTGGTTGGCACCTAAACGTTGCCTTTCTAATGCCACCCTTCTTAACATAGAGGTAATACGTGCTAATAACTCTTCAACTTTGAACGGCTTGGCGACATATTGATCAGCACCAGCCTGTAATCCATCAAGTAAAGACGCTTCGTCAGATAGAGCTGTCAGCATAAGAATAGGAGTGGCAAAGCGCTGGCATATTCGTCTCGCCACTTGCATGCCATCTAATTCAGGTAACATGACGTCAAGTAAAACAAGGTCTATTGCATTATCTTGTAAGTATTTCAAGCCAGACTCACCGCAGTGTTCACAGTGGGCGTCATAGCCCTCTTCAATCAAGACTTCTTCAAGTAACTCACAAAGCGTTACATCATCATCAATTACCAGGATCTTCGACACGTACCAACCTAAAGATAATATCCATTCTCAAACGTAAGCAATTATCAGTTCTTACCTTTTCTTAATCAAGCGAAATATCACTAACATTTGAGTCTTAAACAGTCACAAATACTTGTATTTATGCGAAATTGAACTAGGTCAACGGTGTTGAATTTACATCATTTTTCATTGCTAGAACTATTGACTTTGCCGTAGCCAGCATGGGAGTTAGCCCCGTAGCATTTCCCACAGGGTTACTCACAGCTTTTGTGGATAACGAAGTTATCCACAGCCCCTTGAGTAAATCAAAAGTGGTTAACTAACCACCAACTTAAATTTTAGCCATAATAAAACCTTTAAAAAACCCCAACAAAACAACAAAAAACAGCAAACACCTCTAAAAAACAAACCCAAGCAACCAAAAACAACAACAAAACTAGAGATACCATCATGCATACCCTTTACCGCACGTAACCTTTGTATATCAACACAAAAGCAACCGTTTGCACTGTGTGGTGGTTAGTCATCAATATCCACTCCTCGCCCATTAGTTACAAGCTTGTAGCAAGCGGCCTTATTTTGCTTTGTTTTAAACTTTTCCATGCTAATGAAATCGTTTTTATATAAATAAACATAACACCGAGCCGATCATGCAACCCTTTAAAAACAACAAGATAAATAAAGCAAGTTGAAAAATAGCAATAAAAGCAAAATACTTAATTGACACGAGCAAAAAATCAAATAGAATACGCGCCGTTTGCCCGGAAGTAGGTAAACATTTTTACTATTAAAATGATGTAGCTTGAGGTGTAAAAATGGCTGGTGATAATAACTACAGTCTTGGCGCGGTGCCGCAATCGGCACGTAAAGGTGTACTATCCCTAACAATGGTGATGTTGGGATTAACCTTCTTTTCCGCCAGTATGTGGACCGGTGGAACATTAGGAACGGGGCTTTCTTTCGATGACTTCTTCCTTGCTGTTCTCATTGGTAACCTCATCCTCGGTATCTACACTTCCTTCCTCGGATACATCGGCGCTTCTTCTGGTCTTTCTACTCATCTCCTAGCTCGTTTCTCTTTTGGCTCTAAAGGCTCTTGGCTTCCTTCTCTTCTTCTTGGCGGTACACAGGTCGGTTGGTTCGGCGTTGGTGTGGCGATGTTCGCAATCCCAGTACAGAAAGCCACGGGCATTGATACCAACATACTTATCATTGTTTCCGGCCTACTAATGACTGCCACGGTATACTTCGGTATCTCAGCGCTGATGGTACTATCTGCGATTGCCGTACCAGCAATTGCCCTGCTTGGTGGTTATTCTGTATTTGAAGCAGTTGGTAGCGTAGGTGGTGTTGAAGGACTTCGTGCAATTAGCCCTGAAAACCCAATCGAGTTTTCTACCGCCCTTGCACTTGTAGTCGGCTCATTCGTTTCAGCGGGTACACTAACAGCTGACTTCGTTCGCTTTGGCAAAAAGCCAATGGGTGCCGTTGCAGTTACAATGATTGCTTTCTTCATCGGTAACTCGCTGATGTTCATCTTTGGTGCAGCCGGTGCAGCTGCAACTGGTCAATCAGACATCTCAGAAGTGATGATTGCGCAAGGCCTACTAATTCCAGCTATTATCGTACTTGGCCTAAATATTTGGACAACCAACGATAACGCGCTTTATGCATCTGGTCTTGGCTTCTCGAACGTAACAGGTCTATCGAGTAAATACCTATCGATGGCAAACGGCTTAATTGGTACATTGTGTGCGCTTTGGCTGTACAATAACTTTGTTGGCTGGTTAACCTTCCTATCGGCTGCAATTCCACCAATTGGCGGTATCATCATTGCAGACTTCTTGAAAAACCGTCATCGTTACAAAGATTTTGCCAACGCAGAATTTAAGACAGTTAACTGGGCTGCCATTATTGGTGTAGCCATCGGTGTAGCGGCGGGTCACTTCCTACCTGGCGTAGTGCCTGTAAATGCGGTACTAGGTGGTGCTATCAGCTACCTTATCCTTAACCCATTGCTAAACGGCTCGACCAAAACATCGGCTTCTATTGCATAAGGATTCTTTAAGATGCAAACCTCAAACACGCTGATTCAAAATGTTACCCTACGCGGCAAGGGTGGCCTGCACCAAATCCTTATTGAGGACGGTCAATTCAAAACTATCGCGAGCATGGATGAATCGCTTGTTCATAACGCAACTGTGATTGATGGCGAAGGTGGCATGGCGGTGCCTCCTTTCTGCGAGCCGCACATTCACCTAGACACAACACAAACAGCTGGCGAACCGAACTGGAATATCTCAGGCACGCTGTTTGAAGGTATTGAGCGCTGGGCTGAGCGTAAGTCGATGCTGTCGATTGAAGACGTAAAAGCACGTGCGAAGCAAACACTAAAATGGCAGATTGCCAATGGTGTACAGCATGTTCGTACCCATGTTGACGTTTCGGATCCTACGCTAATTGCACTGAAAGCCATGCTTGAAGTGAAAGAAGAGATGAAACAGTGGGTAGACATTCAGATTGTTGCCTTTCCTCAAGAAGGTATTCTGTCTTACCCTAATGGTAAAGAACTGCTAGAAGAAGCAGTTAAACTAGGTGCTGATGTCATCGGTGCGATCCCTCACTTCGAATTCACTCGTGAATACGGTGTTGAGTCGCTTCATTATGTGTTTGAGCTTGCTCGCAAGTACGACCGTTTAATCGATGTACACTGTGACGAAATCGACGATGAGCAATCTCGTTTTGTCGAAACCCTTGCCGCTCTAGCGCATAAATTCGAAATGGGTGACAAGGTAACGGCTAGCCATACTACAGCTATGCACTCATACAACGGCGCTTACGCTTCACGCTTGTTCCGTTTATTGAAGATGTCAGGTATTAGCTTTGTGGCTAACCCACTAGTGAATATCCACCTTCAGGGTCGCTTTGACGACTACCCTAAGCGCCGAGGTGTAACTCGCGTTAAAGAAATGCTGGCATCAGACATCAACGTTTGTTTCGGTCACGACGACGTATTCGACCCTTGGTACCCACTAGGCACGGCTAACATGATGCAAGTGCTACATATGGGCTTACATGTTTGCCAAGTGATGGGTTATGACCAAATCAATAATTCACTGGATTTGATCAGCACGAATTCAGCGCACACACTGAACATTCAAGATCACTATGGCATCGAAGTAGGCAAACCAGGTAACTTGCTGGTGCTACCGGCTGAAAATGGTTTTGATGCGGTTCGTCGCCAAGTACCAGTTCGCTACTCTGTACGTCAAGGTAACGTGATCGCTGAAACACAACCAGCGACAACAAAGATTGAATTGGATAACGGTAAAGAAGAAGTGACTTTCCGCCGATAAATCACTTATTCATCAGACAAAATAAAAGGGAAGCTTGCTTCCCTTTTTCTTTTTTAGCCAGTGTGACCATAAATTAGCTGATGTTGTGTCTTCGGCGTCGTAAGTACGCTACCAATAACAATGGTAACGCTGCAAGCCATGAAACAGCCCCACCTCCCCCCGAAGACATATTGCAATTTGTATGGCTAACACCATCAACCCCTGCACTGCATTTATCTTCTTTTGCTTCCTGCTCTAAAGCTCGCTCGATAAAATCGGGATTAGTAATTGGCTGTTGAGGAATGCTAATGCTTGTCGACTCAATCCAGTCAAAATAAGTACCTACACGGGTATAAAAGCCTGGCCGTGAGATAGAACCGCAAACCGGTATACCCATTGGGCTTCCACTCACAATACCTATTTGTCGCCATACACCGCTGGCATCCTCGGCACGAAGTGGCCCACCACTATCCCCTTTACATGAATCGGGACCATAGCCCAACGAGTTCCCTTCTGAATCAGGCTCAACGTCAGGTGGCAGCGCACAAATCTTTGTACGATTAAATGGGCTATCAAGAATGTAATACTGCTGCATGCCTGATTCTAATCGCTCAAAGCAATCGGCTGTTGGTAAGAATGATAACCCCGCCTCCATCAGTTCATCTGAACCACCTGTACCGCTTGGGTTGGTCGACCCCCACCCCGATACTTTCGTATTCGTCGGGCGATTAACCTCTGACCATTCGCCGTTTAACCTTTCTTCAATATCACTAGCAACTTGATCGCTCGCCAGCGCTATTGGTGTGATGTTCGAGTCAAAAAAACTCCTGCCAACACGTAAAAGCGCTAAGTCACTGTCTAAAGCGGTACTGATGACTTCTTCAACCGTGCCAGAGTCACTGAATTTAACAACAGGATCTGGGATGTAGTCTGGGTGGACAACAACATGCGTGACGGCATAGAGAGTACTCGGGTCTTCGACTGTACTCTCAGTTGAGCCTACCATCACATTGAGTGTGCTTGGTGGTAACACCGAGTAACTGTCACCATCAATCATATGAACTACACAATGGGCGGCGGTTAGCACCCAGTGCTCACTAATGACACTGCCACCACAGAGGTGTGCAGTATTCTGAGGAGTATAACGGACAGAGGCCATCCAAGATTGATTATCAGAGGGTGATACAGGATTACCACCGACAACATAGCCGACGACATCAGCAGCCTGAACCGAAGGCATTGCTAATGCACTGCCAAGCACAAAAGCCAAAGCGATCTTTTTCATTGTAACTAATTCCATTTAGTTAAATTTTTAATAGGCAATAATGTACCAATATTATGGGAACAAATACTGGTTTCTCAAACATAGTGGGACTGAACAACGATTTTTAAATGCAAAAGGTTTTATTTGCAGCGCTTGTCAAATAGACCAAATTACCTATACGCTCACAAGAAAGGCAAAAAACAGATCAAACTGTTTTTTGCCAAGTATCTGTGCTTGAGCTAGCAGAGAAAACTAGTCGCTAGAGTGGTACGAAATTTAGTTTTATTACTTTCCTATAATCCAATGGATGAACAACTGACATCCTCTTTAATATCAAAGTCTGTGTAGGTATCACCAAGTAATTCAGCAGCAAGTTTTGGATAAAAGCCATTCTTATAGGCATCATCAACATCACCCATATCGATGGTGTATAGCTTCAGACCGATATTTTCGATTTCATCAGGCACACATACGCTGTCACCCCCATCATCGAAACAGACATCGCCCGTTGTATCGATTACCCCGCAACTCGTATCATCAAAATCAATACCTAATGAATTTAGTTTGCTATCCAGCGCAGACTCAGTGCCTGACGGGAAATCATCAGGTAAGGTAATACCATAATCATTTTCCAGGTCTTCTACACTTCTGTAGCCGTCGACACTCTCGACCTCTGCACTAACAACAGCAAATACTTCAGCTTTACCTGTTAGCGTGTTCTTTACATCATCTTCGTCACACCCAAATAATGCTAATGCACTCAGTAAAACAATTGCTTTTTTCATGACAATCCTTGTTTGTAATATTTTATTAAGCAGTATTATTTTAGCCTGAAAGCAACACAATACCCACACAAAAACACCAAGCAATTAACACGCAAAGTATCACTCGCATAAAATTTATCCGCAAGCTGCTTAATTCATGTGATCTTAAGCAGGATTTCTTTCCTTCTACTCATTTGCTGTCATAATATTAAACAGAACAATTACCTGTATGGTAAACCCCATTACATATCTACGGATCCCTTATGAGTATTGAAAATATCGTTAAACAGCGTGCTGGCGAAAAATGTGAACTTTGTTCATCTACAGATAACCTAAGTGTCTATGAAGTACCCGCTTCACCAGATACGACTGCTGGAAGCTGTGTAATGGTTTGTGGTACTTGCCGTACAGAAATTGAAGACGCAGAGAACCTAGATCAAAACCACTGGCGTTGTTTGAATGACAGCATGTGGAGCCAAGAGCCTGCTGTACAGGTAATGGCTTACCGCCTACTGAAGCGCCTTTCGTCAGAAACTTGGGCTCAAGATCTGCTAGACATGATGTACATGGAAGAAGACAAGATCGAATGGGCTGAAAAAGGTATCGCGCTTGCAGAACTGGATGCAATCAAAACGGTTGATGTGAATGGCACGCCGCTGCAAGCAGGTGACAACGTCACAATTATTAAAGATCTACCAGTAAAAGGCTCTAACCTTGTGATTAAGCAAGGCACAGCAGTACGCGGCATTCGTCTAACTGACAACCCGCTACACGTGACAGGTAAAGCTGCTGGTACAAACATGGTGATCATTGCCGCTTACTGTAAAAAGATGTAATTAATTCAGTTAGATATAATCAAGCTGAATGATTGCACTTAACGTTTTATACTGACAAATGGGTGGTACTGATGTGCCGCCCATTTTTTATCCAAATTGTTGCTAAATACTCTACATGAGTAACAGTTTGGTTAATCTCATTTGCCCATCCTTTCCAAACATGGTTAAAATGGCGCAAATACCAATTGGTATAAATATCAATTAATGATTCGTTAGTCGGGGAGCTTAGGCTGAGACCACTTTGTGGGACCCGTTGAACCTGATCCATTTAACAATGGCGTAGGGAACTAGCATCTGTGTCTCTCCTTTCTCTGACATCAGAGAGCCTTTTGACACCGGCTACCCTTCGCTTACATATTTAGGGGTAGTTATGGGCAACGCAACACCATCAAAAACACCAATCACCTTAACCATTGCTGGTTCAGACAGCGGTGGCGGCGCAGGTATTCAAGCAGACATTAAAGCAATTTCAGCAACAGGTGGTTACGCTTGTTCTGTGATTACTGCACTAACCGCACAAAACACCCAAGGCGTAACTGGCATTCTAGGTATCGACCCAGCTTTTGTTGAGCAGCAACTGGATGCTGTATTTACAGATTTGGACGTTAAGTCAGTGAAAATTGGTATGCTTAGCGACTCAACCATTATTCGAGCAGTAGCAAGCAAGCTTCGCCAATACCAACCGAAACACCTTGTTATTGACCCTGTCATGGTGGCAACCAGTGGTGACCTGCTATTGGAGCAAGACGCCATCACAACGTTGAAAACAGAACTGCTACCGCTTGCTGATGTTATCACCCCTAACCTGCCTGAAGCTGCAGCGCTACTCGGTACAGCGTTACCTGAAAGTGAGCAAGCAATGAGCGATATGATTAACGGCCTTCGCCAAATCGGGGCGAAGTCGACACTGCTAAAAGGTGGTCATCTTGAAAAAGACGAAAACAGTACGGATTTACTGATCCTGGCTGATGACGTAATTCGCATGAGCACGCCGCGTATTAACACACGCAACACTCACGGTACAGGCTGTACGCTTTCCGCTGCGACGGCTTCTTTCCTAGCACAAGAATACCCATTGGTAGACGCAGTTAAGCACGCTAAATCTTACATCACGAACGCGATTAGCCATGCCGATGATCTGGAAATTGGCGCTGGCCACGGTCCTGTTCACCACTTCTTTGCTGGCCACTTCAAGCCAGAGTAAATCGAGTAGCGAAAAACGATGCCTGAATTAGTTGATCACACTACAGGACTCGCTAGCAACGTCGGTGTTGCCTTAAATAGGGCAACACTGCGTTATAACGATGCTACCGAGCCATTATTTTCGAACCTGAGCTTAACGCTGCCTGCTGGTGAATGGACTTGCCTGCTTGGTAAGAGTGGCTGTGGTAAAACGACCCTACTACGCCACCTTGCTGGATTGCTGGGCGATAAAGTTGAATGGCAAGGTGAGTTAACCACCTCTGACGATAGCCCATTATTCGGTAACGTTGCGTATATGGCGCAGCAAGACTTGCTGCTACCTTGGCTAAACGTACTGGATAACGTTTGTTTAAGTTCACGGTTTGGTGCCAAGCAAGTTTCCGATCATGCTCGTGCGATAAAACTTCTGGAGGCCGTTGGGCTAAACGGCTATGAAAAAGCCACCCCAGACCAACTATCGGGCGGTATGCGCCAACGTGTCGCGCTTGCACGCACACTGATGCAAGACAAACCATTAGTGTTAATGGACGAGCCCTTCTCGGCGCTTGATGCCGTCACTCGTCATAAGCTACAAAGCCTTTCCGCCAAATTGCTAAAAGGCCGCACAGTACTGCTTATCACCCATGATCCGCAAGAAGCACTCCGCCTTGGCCACCATATTCACATCATGTCTGGTAGCCCGGCATCGTTACTACCTTTAGGTGTACCCAATTCGGCGCCACCTCGTCAATTTACGGCGGAGTTGGCCACCCACCAACAAGCGATTATCGAACAACTGGAGCGTGACTATGTCTAATACTCCACTAGCAAATCAAGCTGTGCAAAGTGAATCCGCGCTTCAATCGCCTTTATTAGCACAGCAGCAGCACCAACAAAATGCAGGCGGGACAAAAAGCAGCCAATGGCAGCAAAACCTAATACGAATTGTTGTCAGCATCGTCGTGATTTTTGGCCTTTGGCATGCCGCAGTCATTGTTTTCGAATTGCCGCCTTTTATTCTACCAGGCCCTGTAGCGGTATTAACCAAGTTGGTCGAGCGGTTTGATGTCTTGTGGGCACACACCATTGTCACAGGTACTGAAGTCATCTTCGGTTTATTGCTCGGCTTATTTATGGGGCTATTCTTTGCCCTGCAAATGCTGTTATTTGCCCCGCTTCGCCGTTGGTTGCTACCGATTTTGATCACAAGCCAAGCAATACCGGTATTTGCCATCGCACCGTTATTAATGCTGTGGCTAGGCTATGGCATGGCGTCAAAAATCGTCATGGCAGCCCTGATTATTTTCTTCCCTGTTACCACCTGCAGCTATGACGGCTTGCGTAACACGCCAAATGGCTACCTTGATCTTGCCAAGACCATGGGGGCTACCCGTTGGCAACAGCTTTGGCGTATACGTCTACCCGCTGCCCTGCCCGCGCTGGCCTCAGGTATCCGCGTTGCTGTGGTTGTTGCTCCAATCGGTGCTGTAGTTGGTGAATGGGTTGGCTCAAGCGAAGGACTTGGCTACTTAATGCTACAAGCCAATGCCCGTATGTTTGTTGATGAAATGTTTGCTGCCTTGTTTATCTTGGCCTTCTTTTCCATCAGCTTGTACTTCACCGCTGACGTATTACTTAGAAAAGCCATCCCTTGGCAAGATAAATAACTAACTCCATACAGCTCAAATAGAATAAAACATCAAAAGGAATAGTGAATGAAAACCCCAATACTTCAAATCGTTACTGCGCTCGGCTTAACTGTTGCCTCATTCAGCGCCGCAGCAGAAAAGGTAACCTTGATGCTAGATTGGTTCGTTAACCCGAACCATGGCCCAATCATCATTGCTCAAGAAAAAGGACTTTTTGCAGATCAAGGGCTTGAGGTTGAAATTCAAGAACCTGCCGATCCGAGCGTACCAGATAAACTGGTTGCTGCGGGGAAAATTGATATGGCGGTTTCTTACCAAAGCACATTGATTTCAAGCACGGCAGCTAAACTACCGCTTGTTCGCTCGGCTACTTTGATTGCGGGCCCGTTGAACGCGCTAACTGTACTGAACAAATCGGGTATCAAGAGCCTGAAAGATCTTGAAGGCAAGAACATCGGTGTTGCAATCGGCGGTAACGAAGATGCTACTGTCGGTACAATGCTTCGTTCAGAAGGCGTTTCGATGGATAGCGTAAAAATCATCAACGTTGGCTGGGCACTTTCATCTTCATTAGCATCAGGCAAAGTCGACGCCATTTGGGGTGGTCTACGCAACTTCGAGCTTAACCAGCTTGAAATCGAAGGTTATGAAGCCACAGCTTTCTTCCCTGAAGAGCACGGTGTTCCTCCCTATGATGAGCTCATTTTTGTTGCTAACAAAAACAGCCACGACATCGACATGATCAACAAATTCAATACCGCTATCGAAAAGGCAACGGTATACATGATTAACCACCCAGAAAAAGCGTGGAAAGAGTTTGTTGCTTATGCGCCAGATACACTAAACAACGAATTAAACCGCAAGGCTTGGGAAGACACCCTAACCCGCTTTGCCCTACGCCCAGCAGCTGTTGACCTAAAACGTTACGACGAGTATGCCGTATTCATGAAAGAGCACGGTATTATCAACAGCTTGCCTTCAGCAAAAGACTACGTCTTAACATTCTAATATTGGGATATAGCCACTATGAACCATCAAGATCTAATTGCATACTGCCAGCAAGACTGGGAAGAATACACAGAGCACGATTTCGTGAACCAGCTAGCGACGGGCGATCTCAATAAGTACGCATTCTTCCATTACCTAAAGCAGGATTACCTATTCCTTAAGCATTACGCGCGTGCTTATGCACTCGCTATTTTCAAATCATCAACCCTAGCTGAAATGCGCGAACCGCTACCAGGTTTAAGCGCCCTACTAGAGTCAGAGATGAATCACCACATCGAATACTGCCAAACTTGGGGCCTGAGTGCCGACGAGATGGAAGCAGAGCCTGAAGACTTTGGTACTGTATGCTATACCCGCTATGTGTTAGACACGGGTTCAGCTGGTGATCGTACCGACCTATTCACGGCACTAGCGCCTTGTGCAATCGGCTATGCGGTCGTGGGTCAGCGCCTTGAAAAATGGGCTGAGACTAAGCTAGAAGGCAACCCATACCGTAGCTGGGTTGAACTATACGCGGGTGAAGAATACCAGTCAGGCGTTGAAGAAACCATCCGCCGTTTAGACGACATGCTTGAAGAAATCCCGCTAGAAAGCAAGCGTGGTCAACGTCTATGTGAAATTTTCAAAACAGCGACTCGTATGGAAGTTGCCTTTTGGGAACAGGGCATGCAGGCAGCGCAATAATCGCTGATTAGTAACACAACAGTTGCGCCTATACCTAACAAAAGCCCCGCTGATTTAAGTCAGCGGGGCTTTTTTATGAATGTATTGGATCTTTAATTAACCAGCTTGGTAAGACCCTAAATCAAATGCTCATTAAATCCATGATGAACCAATTGCTCAAAGGCTTGCCAAACGTCTTGGGGAATATCTTGTTCTATAGAAAATCCACGAGCAGGGTAAGCATCAATCCGCTGAAGGTCGCCCAACATCACGTTAATCACATCACTATAAGTAATTTGATCGTTTGGGTAATCATCAAAGCTAATTTGCGGCGAGGTCACAATGGCTTGCTTTCCTGGCCACTGCTTCATGAAGGTAGCGTACGTACGGCGCTCCATGAAAGGTTTTTGCACCAAAATGAAGGTATCGGGGTTTAATCCTTTCTGCTCTAATAGCGCACGGGTAAATTCAACATTTTGGCCGGTATTGGTCGAATGAGGTTCAACCAAAATAGCGGTTTCTGGTACACCCAGATCGATGGCGATATTGGCAAAGGCTTCAGCCTCCGAACCACTAAACAGGTTTTGGGTTAGCTCGCCTACCCCACCAGAAAAAACAATAAATGGCGCATAGCCTTGTAGATACAATTGGGCAGCACGCTCTGCGACACGGGTATCGTTACTGCAAAGGACAAATATACAATCACTTTTCTCTAACGAGTGATCCAAGTGATGGTAATCCCAAACCTTTAAAGCCAGCGTATGTATCAACGAAGCCATGCATCATCCTTATTGCTAAAAATTAGTACAAATTAACGTAGCCACCAATCAGGTGTAATGGTGCAGCTTTGCTCACCACAATTCAGCCAACCTTGCTCACCTTCAATGGTTAACTGTAATTGCATGGTACGCTCTACCATTGCTTCAAGTTCTGCCAAGGTTTGATCATTAAAGAATACAACCGAAATATTGCCATACTGAGACACTTTGGCTTTATTTTGCTGCCACCAAACCGGCGCAGCATTATCGCCATAAGCAACAATAATGACTTTCTCAGATTTGTGCGCGGCTTTTTTAATGCGCTTCTCATCAGGAAGGCCTAGATCAATCCATAGCTCAACATCATCGGTCAGGCTCTTAATCCATAAAGCGGGCTCTTCTGTCTCACACAGGCCTTTAGTGAACTGAAGGTCTTCATTGGCATTAAAGCCCCAGGTAATTAGGCGCAGCATTAAGCGCTGCAATGTCTCTGAAGGATGACAAGCTAGTGTGTGTGACTGATCAATGTAAACGTGGCGATCAAGATCAGCGACGTTAAATTGCGCTTTATATATCGTGGCTTTAAGTGCCATAGTGAGTGTTCCTAACCAATTATCCCAATAGGGGATGTTTCAATGACTCGCAGTGTAGTCTGAACCCAATATTTGTTCAATTTCTATTTATTTTTCAAAGCAGTAAACTGCATTCCTTGTTTAAATTATCAACAGATAATTTTTATTCTAAAAGAGACAGCACAGCGAATTTGCCTGCTACAATTTTCTCTTTTTGTGCTTTGGGAAGGCGCTTTATTCGGTATTCCAACTGCATGGCAGTACGCTTACAGCCTACTTGCTCAAACCATGCTAGCAACAGTGGCCCCTTGCCTTTTAAGTACTTGGCACCTTTATTCGTGCCTTGGTGCTCTTTAAATCGACGTTCAACGTCGGTGGTAACACCACAATAGAGCTGGTTAGCTGCCGTTCTAATTAAATAGACCGACCAATTAGTGACAACTTTCAGCTTTTCTTCGGTTTGCTCAAGCGCTTGGTCTTGCCCTTCAGCTTGGCTATGCTTTGAATCTTTCATCATTTTTGCTTGAGAAAAAGCCCAGCGAAAGTGCTGGGCTTATATATTTTATACATTTACTTATAAAGACTATTGCCAACCTATTAGGAAGTCAGTGACTCCAACATGGCTTTGAGCTCCGCCACTTCCTGTTTAAGCTCCGCAAATTCCGTTTCCAATGCATCAATGCGCGCTGAAGTTGGGGAACTTGGTGCCGCAGAAGCCGTTACTGCGGCCGCGGCTTTTAAAGCCTCAATATCCACTTCACCACTAAATAGGTGCATATAACGACAATCGCGTTTGCCCGGCTCCTTAGGCAATTTTACAATATATGGCCCCTTAGGATGTTCTGCCAGGCCGTCAAGCACCGCTTCAACTTCTTTGACGTCGCCAAAGCTACACAAACGGTTAGTACGGGTACGGATTTCACCCGCAGACTGGGGACCACGGAGTAGCATGACACACAGTGCCGCCTTTTCTTGGGCCGTGAACTGGAAAGTGCTGAACTCAGTATTACAGAAGCGGTGCTGATACTTTGCAACACGGCTACCGAAGCCAGCAGTGACTTCCTGAACAAAGCGCTTGGCTTTTAAAGATTCAATCGTGTCTTGTACCGTCGCCTCATCCAGCGACATAACCGGCTCACGGTTTGTTTTCTGGTTACATGCGGTGGTTAGCGCATTTAACGTCAATGGGTATTGATCGGGTGTGGTTACCTCTTTTTCCAGTAGACAACCAATAACTCTCGCTTCTGTGTCTGAAAAGCAAATATCCATGATCTTCCCTCACCCTTTTTCTAAATCATTGTTGAATAAAGTCTACTTTCTTTATACCAATCTGGATTAGTAATTGATCTAAGTATTACGCAGGAAAAATCGTTGTTATCAAGGCAGAGATTGCAGTGACTAGTGGTTCTAATGACAAAATCTCTAACGCAGAGAACAGCGATTTTAACCAGTAAGACTGAACAAGTACTTATGTAGATTGGTATTATTCATAAACAGTGGCTAAAAATGCCTACAGGCAGATTAGCACGCCTTTCTGTAACAACAAGAGTAAAAAAAATCATTTGGCTGTAAAACAACCAAATGATTGATGAGATAAAGTTTTTTGTTGGTGGGTTCAAATTATTGGTTATTCACCACCGAGAATACGTTAGGTAAATTCTGCAGCTACAAAACGGTTGCGACCTTGCTCTTTGGCCTTATACAGAACCTTATCGACGATTTCGTACATATTCTCTTTGGTTTCAAGCCCGGTTGGCACCCAAGACACCATCCCTTGACTCACCGTTACGATATCCGATGTGGTCGACTTTGAATGTGGGATCTCAAGTTGTTGGATACTCGCCTTTAACCGCTCGCACTCTCTGACTGCTTTCGTTTTGTCACAGTTACTAATCAAGATGACAAATTCCTCACCGCCATATCGCGCCGCGACTTCACCAGCTCGGCTAAAGTTCTTTTTCAGTTCACCCGCAACGGCTTGCAAACAGCGATCCCCCTCAAGGTGACCATAATGATCGTTGTAAGGTTTGAAGTGGTCAACATCAATCATGATCATGGTAAGCGAAAAGTTATTTCGGCCGTGCCATGAAATAAACTCTTCAAGTTTCTGATCAAGGTAACGGCGATTTGCCAATTTCGTCAAACCATCCTCATTGACCTGTTTCGATAGCAAGTCATTGGCTTCTTCCAGTTTCTCACTGGCTTGCTTTAGCTGGTGACGCATATGAGCAATACGTTGCATTGCTTTTAATTTGGAAGCCAACACGATTTTATTGACCGGTTTGACTAGGTAATCATCCCCGCCCATATCAATCGCTTTAGCAATCATTTCGGGCTCATCATGACCACTGAGGAAAATGATAGGTACCCATTCAGGGTGCTTAATTCTAAGCTGTTCTGCAACTTCAGTTCCGCTCATGTCAGGCATGCTTACATCCAGCAATACCAGATCAGGGTCGAAAAGCGGATATTTCTCTATCGCATCCATACCTGAACCAACAGCCTCAACGACATGCCCTAATCTTTGCAGGCGCATCGCCAACTGCATACGTTCAAGATGGACATCATCAACCAATAAGATCCGCATTGCTTCCATGTAAGTATCCCGTTGATATCAAAAATATTCCCTCAATAATTTATAGCACAGCAAATGGATTAACCTAAATCTGATATCTGCCGTGTTGCCATTCTTAGCCGCTAACGTGATTTCGTTAGCAAAAATTTGTCCCCACTTCACAATTCGTTACTCTGATATATGCCTATTATTTGTATAGTTGACTGAGTTGAGGATAAATTCTAAACAGATAAAAGCTCAACTCGCTTTACTCAAATAGGGTGAGAGTTGACTTTTTACCACAGGGCTTTAGGATTCCCCTCCTTAAACTATTAATGCTGTAGGAATTAGCGATGTCTGATATCGAAAACAAAGAAGAGCAAATCATTGAAGAAGTAAAATTCACACTAGACGATTGCTCACCAGAGCTACGTCAAGTAGTTGAATTTGAAGAAGTGCCAGAAGAGCTTCTAGACATGCTGATCAACGTTTACAAAGCATCTGAGCCAACTTCTCGCGAAGCATGGGATCAACTACCTGCAAGTGCACAAAATGTGCTTGATAACTTCGAACAGTTCCACGCGCTTGTTGCACTAAGCCAGAGCTACTCAGGTGTCGACTTCCTAGGCGAAATGCAAGAGACGCAAAAGCCAGCTGACATGACTGATGACGAGTTTACTGAATACAAAGCAGTAACACTTGACAAGGTGCTACACAACTGTGTGAAAGACATGTGTAAGCAGCTTAAGAAAGCTCGCCGTAACCCGCCAATGAAGCGTGAGTTCATGGAAATCTTCAAAAAGTAATCTATTCAGAATTACTGATATAGGGAGGATTGACCTCCCTATTTTTTTATTCAGACCCTACCCTATATTTCACATATCCCTTTTAAAAGTAATGATTTTATTTGTCATTATTCATGATAAAATCTATCTAAATGATAAACATGTGTTATTGATCGTTTCTTATACCAGTAAGCAAAACCATTCAGCCATAAGGTCAATAGGTTGAATATATAAATATCATTGGGTAAGAACGATTTTGAGGTGTCGATGTCTGGTAAGCATAAATATAAATTTATTAATGGTGTATTTTTCATACCATCACTTGGTGTGATCCAATCGGAAACGACGACTCAAAAACTCAACCTTTCTGAGCAATATATTCTTCAATTTCTTATTGATAATGCGAACCGCCCTGTCACTAAAAGTGAATTACTTAAGGCGGGTTGGCCTGAACGCGTAGTATCTGAAGCATCTTTGTTTCAAACAATCCGAAGCCTGCGTGTCAAATTACAAGAAAACAGCAAAGGTGAAATTGTCGAAACCTTGCCGCGTGTAGGTTACCAAATCACCCGCTTCAGCCAAGAAGTTTATGTCGACAAGCAACCGATTGAATTCACCAAAATCACCCGTGCTTACCTACCCTATATCATGGTGAGCTTACTTGGGGTGATCATGGTTGCGCTTGCCAGTCTCTATTGGGTGTATGGCTACAAATACCCGACACAAGACGAATACCTAACACGTACATTAACACTGGGGACTACCGATATCACCATCATTGGTTTAAGCAATGCCGGTGTTGATGATCTCGAATCCAAGCTCCAGAAAATTTATACCCAGCATGAAAAACAAGGCACTGTTGCTAATCTAACTAATATCATGCTTTACGCTTACAAAGGTGAACAGCATTATTCTGTCTCATGGTGTCGACGCGATGAAGCTAATTATTGCCAGCCATATACCGATCAATCTTATCTGATCGCATTCAATGACTGGGATAAGTTTGAACACCAAACCTTAACGAACCTAAACATTATTCGTAAAGACCCAATTATCCAAACGGATATGGCTCGGGATCCTACGGCCGAAGTGTTTCTGAAGTTTGTTGATGAATCTGGTATTGATTCGCAAGTTGTTTATCACTACATGTCAAAGAACAAAGACGGCAAACTTAACCATTCGTATCTCACATTTATTGCTGAAAAAGACACCGAGTATCACCATGCACTATCCATCGGCTCGGCAGTCATTACGCAAGCAGTCAACAATTCACCTTTCATGGCGGTCGGGGAGCTGAAACCTGGCATGTACCACTGGGCATATCAAGATAACGACTTGATCACTGAAAATGAGTCTACCGCCTTGATGGTTGAGAAGCAGGTGAAAGACAGGTTTGAGTCAAAGACAATTTCCTACACTTACTTGTTATACCACCAACCTTACCTTGATCTGGTGCTCAATGACGAAGTTGGCCTTTATTGGGCCCATAACAGTGACCAAGCCGCTACAACGTTCAATTACGAAGATTACTAATCTACACATTCGCCCAAAACACCATGAGCCATGCTAATGCATGGCTCACTTGTTTCTAATGGTTTGCAAAATCATTCAGAAACACAGTGATAAATTCATTAAACAAATAAAAAAACACAGACACATTTTGCAATATAATCATAGAATAACGGCATTCTACAGAAGACCATAATTACAATGATTAACTTACAAAACAGCAAACGAACACTCTTGGTGGCGATCACCCTCTTTTTTTCAGGCTGTGCCGTCTACGCAGGTTTGAATTTCGATCAACTTTATGGGGAAGCATCTCCAAAACAGCGGATACTTCCACCAGCTGCTCCTCTGGCGAATAACTACCTCACCGACGTAAAGCCAGTCATTGAAAACCGATGTGTTGTCTGCCACGCCTGTTATGATGCGCCTTGCCAGTTGAAGATGTCATCAGCAGAAGGTATCGATCGAGGTTCGAATAAAGAAAAGGTGTACCATGGCACTCGTCTACTTGCCGCCAATACCACCCGAATGTTTATTGATGCGCAAACTACCGCTGAATGGCGTGAGAAAGGCTTTACCCCAGTATTAAACGAACGAGAGCAATCAGCCGAAGCTAACACCCAAGCAGGTGTGATGGCAAGGATGCTACAACTAAAACAAGCACACCCACTCCCTACCCAAGCAGTACTTGAAGACAGCCAATGGGATTTTTCCCTAGACCGAGATCAACAGTGCCCCACCATTGAGGAAATGGCCAGTTATGAGCAAAGCTATCCACAATGGGGAATGCCCTATGGCCTGCCACAAATTAGCGATACTGAAAATCAAATATTGATGGACTGGTTAGCCGCTGGCTCACCAATGGCATCAGTGCCAGCCCCTAGCGAAGCCACCATGGCGAAAGTCGCTCAATGGGAAGCCTTCTTCAACGGCACCAGCCTAAAGCAACAACTAGTCAGCCGTTATATCTACGAACACCTTTTTGTCTCACACCTCTATTTTGATGATGAAGCCAACCCTACCTTCTTTAAATTAGTACGCTCGCGTACTGCCCCCGGCCAGCCAATTGACCTTATTGCAACCAGAAGGCCATTTGATGATCCTCATGCTGACAGAGTCTACTATCGCTTTCAGCAAGTAAGAGAGACCATTGTTGATAAAACACACATGCCCTATGCGCTCAACAATACCAAGCTTGAACGTTATAAAGCGCTTTTCATCGAACCAACTTACACAGTCTCTGCTCTACCCGGGTATGAGCCTAAACTAGCGGCTAACCCATTAATGGCATTTAGCCAGTTGCCGGTAAACAGCCGTTATCGCTTCATGCTTGATAATGCCCAAAACACCATTATGGGCTTCATTAAAGGCCCGGTTTGCCGTGGGCAATTAGCGCTAAATGTGATTAATGATCGCTTCTGGGTTTTCTTCGTTGATCCCGCGATGTCGGATACCCCAAGCGTGAATGAGTTTTATGCCTCACAAGCACATAACCTGCGCTTGCCAGCAGAAAAAGAGAGTAACACACTGCCGATCTCAAACTGGGTGTCTTATGCCAAGCAGCAAGGTCGGTTCCTACGTGCTAAAAATGAATTCCTCTCAGAGGCATTTAAAAATGGCGAACATCTAACGACTGAGCTTATTTGGGAAGGTGATGGCCATAACCCGAATGCAACACTCACCGTTTTCCGCCATTTTGATAGTGCAACCGTAACCAAAGGGCTGGTTGGCGACCACCCAAAAACAGCATGGGTACTTGATTACTCTTTGCTAGAGCGTATCCACTACCTCCTCGTTGCAGGCTTTGATGTTTATGGTAATTTTGGCCACCAGTTAGTGACACGCATGTACATGGACTTCTTACGTATGGAAGGTGAATCTAACTTCCTGTCACTACTCCCAGCCGATGTTCGACGCAAAGAGTTGGCAGACTGGTATCAAGGGGCCAACCAGCACCTAAGTGACTTTATCAAAGGCGATATCAACCAATTTGATCAACCATCAGGCGTTGAGTACAAAACAACGAATCCAAAGGGTGAATTACTGTTTATGCTAGAACAGAAGCTTGAATCGGTTAACTCAACTCGCTACGCCTTTAAGGATGCCTCATTGCAACCACAATCAATTAAAGCGCTTGAGTCGATTGACTCGGTTACTGGCAAGCCAGCCAACCTCTTACCAGAGCTGACTTTCATTATGGTTGAGCCGACAGACACTAAAGCACCCGCCCAGATGTTCACGCTTATACAAAACAGCGCCCATAAGAATATTTCCAGCCTGTTTAATGAAGAATCTAATCGCCTTTACGAGCTTGATGATGTCACTCTGGTCAAAGGGATCCTTGGCAGCTATCCAGGCGCGTTTTGGCATGTAAAAGAGTCTCAACTACCAATGCTGGCCATCCAACTCAGTTATGTCGATTCAGAGCAGGCCTATAGAGAGCTGCTAGATAAATACGCCGTGCGCAGAACCGCACCGGATTTCTGGGCGTTCAGCGACAAATTAAACCAGCTATACCGAGATGCGTATCCAGTTGAAGCTGGCCTACTCGATTATAACCGCCTGCAAAACCGCTAACACTTTACATTGCCATAGCAAGCTAAGATAAAAGCCCCTGTGACATTTTGTCACAGGGGCTTTTGTAAATATTTGAAAATGTTAGCCCTACCTTGTAGCGTGTTTGTACACACCCTGTAAAATACCCTTATCAAGTTTATAGGTTTATTAACGTCGTTGTCAGGGAGTGAATATGCAAACGTCTGTTCAGCCGATTCCCGTTTGGGACAGTTTTATTCGTGGCTACCATTGGCTTCAAGCACTTTCGATTGCTGGCCTGTGGTATACAGGTACAGAAGGATTAATGGATTGGCACTTTAGCATTGCCTACTTTCTTCTCGCGCTGTTACTCACCCGTTTTGTCTGGGGTGTGGTTGGTAGCGACACAGCCAAATTTACGCACTTTGTACGTTCACCCCGTACCACTTTGAAGTACTTGGCGAGTATGCATTCAAAGGACAAACCATCGCATGTCGGCCATAATCCGGCTGGCGCCTACATGGTAGTTGCCTTTATGTTGCTTATTGCAACCCAGTTAACCACTGGGCTATTTGCAACCGATGACATCATTTCAGAAGGGCCGTTTGCCATGTATGTCAGCGGCGCTACTAGCAGCCTGATGACAGAAATCCACGCCATTAATTTCAACATCATGCTAGGTGCAATTGGCCTTCATTTATTTGCCATCGTGGTTTACTTGCTTAAAAAAGAAAACCTGATTCTACCAATGTTGCATGGTAAGAAATCACTGGATGAAAATGACAAACCTAAGCTAACAAACAGCCTGATAGCTTGGGGAGTATTCATCATTATTGGTACAGTGATTTACCAACAGTTTGCCAAAGATATAGTTGTCTACCTGTTCTAATCCTTCATTTCGTTGCATCAACTAAAAAGCCCAATGTGTTTATTTATCACATTGGGCTTTGTTTCAAATAACGGTAACGCTGGTTTAGCGGTACTTGTAATCGCTATGGCAAGATTTACAGTTCTTCGCTGCTTCACCAAACGCACGCTTAGTGGCTCGCTCATCACCGTCCATTGACACTTTTGCCAAGTTAGCCATGTCGCCTTGGAACTTGTTTAGTTTCGCTGTAAAGCCGTCCCAGTCAGACCAAATTTCTGGTTTTGCTTTAGTATCACCCTTATCAGTACCTTCAACGGCAAACGCCTCTTCCGGCATTAGTGATAATTGAGAAATAAACTGCGCACGCTGGCTAAATTGCTGTTGATCCCAATCTTTACGACCCTTAACCATTTCAGCCATGTCGCCAAAGTTGGTGGCGATCATCGAGAAAGCTGACTGGCGGTATTCAATTGCATCTGTTGGCTTTTCAAAAGGGCTGGCCGAAATACTGGTTGCTGTTAAAACAAGCCCCGCAATAACTAACTTTTTCATTTGCTCACTTCCTTATTATTGTTTGTACCCAAGTAATATCAATGCCGAAAAAACGTACACTTAGATAAGAGAATGATACCAATCTGCAAACAACAGTAAACAATTACCACTTTGGACTTACAAAAATTTACAAATGAAACTATATAGATAGTCATAATTAATATGAATTCAGGATTAATGCAGCACGCTATTACGTAGGCTGGTATTATCACCCAAAATACAACGACAAGAGCAAAGTCATGCAAGGTACACTGAATAAAATGCGATCAACCCTGGGAGAGAAGGTCGACTACTTTCTGCCAGTCGGTGAAGAGCAACTCGCGCTGAATCCGCTTATCGGTAAACACTTAAAACTCACCCATACTGGTAATATCTACTGCTGCTCATGCGGTAAGAAAACCAAGAAAAGCTACTCACAAGGCCATTGCTTCCCTTGTATGAAGAAATTAGCCAGTTGTGACATGTGTATCATGAAGCCGGAAACTTGCCACTATGCCAAAGGCACATGTCGCGAACCAGAGTGGGGAGAAGCTAATTGTATGATCCCGCATTACGTTTACCTATCAAATACTTCGGGGCTGAAAGTGGGGATTACCCGCCATACGCAAATCCCTACCCGTTGGATTGATCAAGGTGCAACGCAGGCACTTCCGATTCTGAAAGTGAAAACACGCCAAATTTCAGGTCTCGCTGAAGTGGCATTAGCCGATATGGTTGCAGATAAAACCAACTGGCGTGCAATGCTCAAAGGAGATAACGATCCCCTACCACTTAAGGAAGAAGCCGCTAGGTTGCTACCTGAAATCGAAGCCAAGATTAATGAGTTGCTCGCTTTATATGGGGAAGATGCCGTAGAAACGCTCGACGAGGAAATTGTCGACATCCTCTATCCGGTCGAACAATACCCGACCAAAATTACGTCGCATAATTTCGATAAAGAGCCTGTTGTCGAAGGCGTATTACTCGGCATCAAAGGCCAATACCTCATCTTTGATACGGGTGTGATTAACATTCGTAAATTCACCAGTTACGAAGTGATGGTAGAAACTGAGTAAACCTCGCAAGGTTAAGGTCTGTTGAGCTTAAATTAAGCATAAAAAAAACGGCTGAAATCAGCCGTTTTTTCTAGCACATCAGATTACTTAGCTGATTTAGGTTGTACATATTTTCGGCTACCATCAACAACGGCAACGTCTTTAATAAAATTACCACCCAGGATAATGCCTTTACCGGCTGTCAAAGCAAACTCTGTAAGTTCATTCAACTCACCAAGTTTCGCCCTTAACTTAACAACAGCTTGTCGGGTATCGTCTGATTTACTCTTTAACCAACGCTCGACAGGTAGTTCAACCGAGTTGCCCCCTGCACTAAACTTGACCCAATCAGAACCATCACGTTCAAATGCTTGAACTTGGCTTACACCAATTGTTGACAGTTTCTTATTTGAATCGACTTGAGCACGAACATAACGGTTGGCTGGCGATAGCCAAATCCACTCTTCAGCACCCAATATCAGCTTACCATCTTCGGTTTTAGTCATAACGGGAACCACAGGCTCAATCGGTTTCGATTCAGGTGTTGGTTCCGGTATCACTTCTGGCGTTGATGTTTCTGGTTCAACCGGTACTTCAGGTTCAACGACTACTGGCGGGGTTTCTGGATCAGGCGTCCCACCAATTTCCGGTTCTGGTGTCGGCTCAGTCACTTGAGTCGTTTGCTGCGCACATCCAGATAACAATAAAAACAGCAACAGCGCACTTACTTTTTTCATTATTATTATTTCTCCCTATACATCCATGTAATTCAATATATACCAAATATACCCAGACAAACTAGGCAGACAATTCATTCTTATGAAAAAAATCGCTGATATTTATCTACCTTATCCTGTAGCCAAGCTTCATCATACCACCCCATATTACGGCTATGCTTGGCATCATCCCATAAACTGAAAAACCATCGCCTGGCTTCAAAACCATCGTCTAATGGGTGCTGCTGACAATAATGCTCAACAAGTTCTAATTCGGGGCGAACATCATATAGATGGAAAAGATCCATTTCCCGATGCTTAAAACCAACATCACATGGATCAAGCACCGCAGATACTTGGTAGGTTTTAGGATCAAATAGCACATTACCAAGGTGGCAGTCATCGTGAATCAACGAACTATGCTGAGACATTGGGTTCAACAGTTCACTTTTGTGTTCCCACAGTGAGGTAAAGGACGCTTTTAGCTCTTTAGAAAATGGCGAACCACTACTGAGTACATAGCGGCATACTGGCTCCATCCATTGCTCGAAGGCATCAAGAAAACTTGGCACATATTCACCGCTGCCAACTTCGAATCCTTGCGGGGCTTGTTGCTCATGAAGTGACAACAAGATATTTAGGTAACTTTCGCGAAAAGCGGCGATAGCCTTATCATCGGTAGGTAACTGGTGCGCTGACACCCCTTCAACCCACTCCAAAACGATATAGCTATATCCGTCTTCTCGACCAAAAAATAACACTTCCGGTACTTTACAAGGCAGCACTTTAGCTAAGCGCTCAAGGCCTTCCACCTCTTTAGCCAAGCGGCCGATTTCCCTTGAAAACTTAACGACGACACGGCCTTTGTTAGACGCTAGAAAAACCACCCATCCATAAAATGTTTCTTGAATTTCACACAAATCAGGCGCTTGCCGGAACATGGTCCGATACGCCAGTTCAGCTATTTTTTTTAGCTGAGGTCTATTCATCGGCAATCCTTTTTCCCATTGTTGAGCTGACAATTATTCCCAAGACGAATAAACATCAAGGTTATGAATTTATTAGATTTATTCGCATTACCAGCATGCAACACAAAGCAGCTAATCGCCAGCAAAATAGGTCAAAAAGGGCAGGAATGAGCTCAAGCTCTCATTTAAATTGGGATTGATTTAATTAAATTGCCATTGCCCTTACAGGCAGTAAGGGCAATAAGGAGTTTCAACTATTGAATAGCAACACCTATGGCCTCTGCTACTTGTTCAAGTTGTTGTTGGTCATCGAGTTTAACAGACCAATTGACCCCGCTTCCCATTGCAGTAATCACATTGGCCCCCTTCCCCATCAGGTTCACATCATCAACCATGGCTTGCAAAGTCACACGAGCATTGCCATTTAAACGCACAACCAATTCATGTTGGTTGGCGATAATGCGACCTTCTGAAAACGTAATGTTCATGCTTCACTCGCTTTTTTCTTGTGAGTCATAACAGCCATTGTCAGCCGGCTAGTACAAACAAGTCTATCGCGCTCATCGGCAATTTCTATTTGCCATACTTGGGTGGTTGCACCGATATGAATTGGCGTGGCTTTGCCTCTAACCACACCACTGCGCATTGCCCGCAGGTGGTTGGCGTTGATATCTAGCCCAACGCAATATTTACCTTCATCAACACACATATTGGCAGCAATCGATCCTAGCGTCTCAGCCAGTACCACCGATGCCCCACCGTGCAACATACCCAAAGGTTGGTGGGTACGCGCATCAACAGGCATTATCGCAGTTAAACTACTATCATCAAAAGAGTCATACTCAATACCCAAGTGTTCAACTAAGGTGTTTACCGAGGTTTGATTCAGAGACTCTAACGTGAAGTTTTTTTTCCAAATTGCCATGATTTTTTCCGTGCATGCCTATTTCTTACGATGATACACAATATGTATAATTCTGCTATCGTGATTTTAGGATTGAATGAAAGGAATCTTCAATGAATTATCAACAACATACTAAACTCGCAGGTGCCTTAGCAGCTACATTGCTTCTCGCGGCTTGTAGCAGCTCGCCAACAGGGCGCCAACAAGTCCTACTTTTCTCAGAACAAGACATGTCTCAACTGGGCGCCCAGTCATTTGAGCAACTCAAACAACAAGAGAAAATCTACACTGACCCAAAAACTAACCAGTATGTCCAATGCGTCACAGACGCCCTAACCAAAAAGCTAAGTGGCAATCAAGCGGGTAAATGGGAGGTCGTGGTATTTGATAGCAAGCAAGTTAACGCCTTTGCCCTGCCTGGCGGTAAAATTGGTGTATATACCGGTTTGCTTGATGTTGCAGTCAATCAAGATCAACTTGCTACTGTCATTGGACATGAAATCGGCCACGTCCTTGCCCACCATAGTAACGAGCGCTTGTCTCGCTCGCAGTTGGCTAACATCGGAATGCAAATCTCCAGCATGGCAATTAGCGGAACGGAGTATCATGATGCAGCGATGGCCGGTTTGGGCCTTGGCGTTCAATATGGAGTATTAATGCCTTATGGCCGTGCCCAAGAGTCTGAATCCGACATCATTGGTCTACAGCTAATGGCTGAAGCCGGCTTTAATCCAAATGAAAGTGTTAGCCTATGGAAAAACATGGCACGAGCATCTGGAGGAAGCCAACCGCCAGAATTACTGTCAACTCACCCATCGCACAGCACACGGATTGATGACTTACGCGCTGAAATCACACGCCTGCCGAACACGCCCGCTTCAAAGCCTAATTGTACTTTGTAGCCTTGAGGCACCTCCTGAGACAATATAGCTAGTAAAAAGTACAAATTGCCACGAGCAATTTGTACCTTCGCCTTTTCAAAATTATATTGCCATTTAAATAGACCCTAGCTGTTAAAAAACAACTTAGCGCTAAAACCTGAAATAGAACACCATCATACCTCCCCCAAACAATAAATAGCAACATAGAACAATAACGAATAAATTCACCAAACACATATCTAACAACACAACAAAAACAAAAACAAACCAAAAATAAAAACACAATTAAACCCCTTACAAACAAAAGTTAGAAAAAATAAAGTGAGAAGCAAATCTCCATTTAGATGTTTGCACCTTGAAGTTTAACTCCAAAAGATCAAGAATAAGCTAATAAAATAATTACCCCATTGCAAAAAATGAATTAATGAATGGAGCTATAGTTACGCCATAACTTATAAACAATTCAACTAATCACTACCATATTTATTCCCTTATTGGGAAGGAATTTATTCACCTTAAATATATTAAAACCAAGGCATTACAATGAAAAAATCATCGTTGTCCATTATTATTCCACTTACTTTATTATCAACAAGTGCTTTTGCCGCCGAAATATATCGTGCGGAAGATGGTTCTGTTCTTAATTCCTATGGCCGTGCCCAAGCGGACTTTAAAAACGCCAAGCAAAAAGATGAGAATGGCGAAGCAACTGGTGAACGTAAGACAAATGGTACTTATAATGCCCGTCTAGGCTTTAATGGCCGCCAAGTTATTAATGACACTATGGCTGTTATGGGACAAGCCCAATATCAACTAGTGCCAGATGACAAAGATAATGTCGATTGGAAAGCTCGTTACATTTGGGCGGGTATCGATATGGGCGAATATGGCCGCATCGAAGCTGGCCGTGTTGTTTCCGGCCTAACTATGTTTACCAATATCGGTGATATTTTCTCAACCGGCGGCGACCCTGTTGCAGGCTTCCATGTTGGTACAGTAGATGAAAGTGCAGCGCTTGTGTTTCGTCAGAACGGTACATTCCAGTACCGTAACAATATAGGAAACCTTGACTATTCAGCTGCTTACATCACTAACTCTTCGGTAGATTATGCGTATAACGCTGCCGCACAATACTCGATTGACCTAGGCAAAGCAGGTACTTTACATCCAGTTGTCATGTATCAAAAAGATAAAGCCTACGACAAAATGAATGACATAACGACTTACGAGACCTATGGTATTGGTACACAGTACTTTTACGAAGATCTTTACTTAGGTGCCGCTTATACCGAGGAAAACCTTGATTTAAGAAGTTCATCGAAAGACGCTAGCACAATAGGTCTGGATTTCCGCGCCATGTACACATTTGGTGACTGGGTAGCGAGAATTGGTTACCGTTACCTTAAGTTTGACGAAACTAAATCAACCAACGATGTCGTAGAAGATGCTATTCAAACTGAATTGCAATATCGCTTCACACCAAGAACATCACTATACCTAAACTACACCAACAACCGTGGTGGTAAATCAACGGTATCCGCAACGGGTGTTGAAGTAAGTAGCATTGAGCAAGGCGATGTATTCACAACTAGCCTTCGTTTTGAATGGTAATCGTAATCTAACTTGTCCTAACTCCTTTTAATTGGTACCCTTTACCATAGCCAGCATTTTTTTGCTGGCTTTTTTACATCTGTAACGCCATTAAGTACCTGATATTCCCATACGCTTAAAGTTAATACCTCATCAATATACAATATTATGAGTTTGTAATAGGCAAAGGGAGTATTAACCATAAAGCCCACTGATAATTAAATCACTACTTCTATGTTAAACCCTGTAGCCAGTTTAAAACCTACTACTTAAAATCCTATCACCTCTTGCAAACCTATCCCCCTTGCAACACTATTTTCAATTTAAAGAGCATTGCCAATTTAAAAAGTGCCAATAAAAAGGCCAGCATACAATGCTGGCCTTTGTAATTAGCAACGTCTAAACTAGACTAGACTTTTATGTACTTTCATCACCGCTTTCTTTAGCAAAGTTGGTTTAAATATAAAACAACCTGGTTTATGAGGCTCCTCAGGAAAGAAAATAGCAAACATTCTCGGTTCTAAATCAATCGTACATTGTGCATTCATTTTACTAACTAAGTAATAATCATCAGCATCATCATATTCTTTGCTTACTGGATTCAGTTCTGAATAAAGACCGAAGTCTATTCTCTCTTCACCTTTAATTAACACTTGGACATCAAGGTACTCTTTGTGAACTTCTGCTTGCTTGTCGGCTGGATTGCCGGTTTCAAACTCCATCACATTAATAAATACCTGGTCGCCATCAACTTCGTGCCGACCTAGCTCGAGGTTCTCAAGATCTAGGCTCTTTAGGTGCTCTACACAGGCGATCAACGCTTCTGGCAAGTACGCGTATGACTCTGGTTTGTCTAAGTTTGCTAACAACATTGAATTTTCCTTGCAAAAAAGAAGGCTTAAGTCATCAACACTTAAGCCTTCGGGCGTTTTTATGGGGGAATTATAAAAACTAAATTATGGTTGGCGTTGAATCGTTAGTGAGGCAATCTCTTCTTCGCTGTGGCTATTTTTAAATAGCGGCGCAGTCACAAAGCCGACAATCACAACCACCAAGGTACCGATAACACCGTAGAAGAAGAAGTTTAGGTCAGTGCTCGAACGTACAACTAGAATCGAGGCCACTGCAGCAATAACACCAACTAGCGCACTGTTGGCATTTGCACGTCGTACGAACACACCCAGCATGAACAGACCAGTCATTGGGCCGCCCATTAGGCCAATCAAGCTGTTGAACGCATCCCATAGCTCACTTTCATTTGCCATGATTAGGTAAGTTGATGCAATCACACCGAATACACCCGCACTTACTGTAACCAAACGGCCTGCTTTTAGGTTATCAACTGGCGTTTTCTTCTTACCAAAACGGCTGTAGATATCAGACGTAAAACAAGCAGAGATACTGTTTAAGCTACTGGAAATACTTGACTGCGATGCTGCGAAAATTGCCGCAATAATCAAGCCTGCGATACCCGCTGGCATTTGTGAGATAACGAAGAACGGTAGAATACCACCAGTGTTAAAGTCTTCAGGTAATAGACTTGGGTTCTGCGTGTAGTAAGCATATAGTGCCGCACCAACCGCGAAGAAGAATACAGGGATACAAGCAACTAGCTTCGCGTTAGTTACCAGTGCTTTTTTCGTTTCTTCGACAGAGTCAGTAACGATGTAACGCTGAACCACGTCTTGGCTGGCTGTAAATTGCTGCAAGCTTGCAAACAAGAAACCGATAGTTAGCACAGGGATAGTACTTTCAGACCAGCTCCACGCCATTTTATCGGCAGGGAAATACTTGTCAGCCTGTGCAGACATGCTGAAGATCTCACCGATACCACCGTCAACGTTAAAGCAAATCATCACGAAGATCATGACGGCAGCCAATGACAACATGATGCCCTGAATAACATCCGTCCAGATCACCCCTTCGATACCGCCCAAGAAGGTGTAGACAATACAAAGTACACCAATCAAGAACACGATAGTTAGCGGGCTAATATCAATGAATGGCATTAGCGCTAGCGCCGTCAAGTACGTGATGATTGCAATACGGCCAATGTGGAACAGCATAAATGAAATACTGGCAAATAGGCGCATTCTTACATCAAAGCGTTTTTCCAAGTATTCATAAGCCGATGTTAGATTCAGCTTGCGGAAAAACGGAATGTAATAGATGAATACAAACGGCAGAATAAGGATGGCGATATACTGCCCAATCAAGAACGTCCAGTCCTCCGTGTAAGCTTTGGCCGGAATAGACATAAAGGTAATTGAGCTAAGCGTTGTCGCAAAAACACTGATACCAGCGGCCCAGCCAGGAATACGACCACCCGCTTTGAAATAGTCATCTGCTGATTTTTGTCGTTTTGCGAAATACACGCCAACCAACATAATGGCGGCGAGGTACACCACTAACACAATATAATTTAATGTACCAAAAGCATGCGTTTCCATGCGTTGCTCCTCTAAACGTAGGGTGAGGTAAGTTAGTTTATGATTTTGATTTAGTTGCCTGGTTTGCAGCCCATGACGCTACACCAATCAGACCTGCGTCTGCGCCCGTCTGCGCGGGTATGACCTTGGGGCGGTATACTGCTGGCTGGGCTTCAAGGTACTCACTGACCATATTGAGATAGCCTTCCGCCAAGCCAACACTGCCACCCAATGTCACGACATCTAAATCAAGAGAAATGGTTAAATCGGCAATCAGATTTGCAATCGCCTTGGCTGAGCGGCGAACAATGCGCTCCGCATCTTGGTTGCCTGCTAGAAACTGCTGATAAACATCGTAACCAGTCGTTTCTTTACCAAAGAAAGCTTCGCCCTCTCGGCCAATCGCAGTACCAGAAGCAATACTCTCGACACAACCAATACGGCCACATCCGCACTGAGGCCCTGTTGGATCGGCAAGCATATGGCCCGCATGACCCGCAATGCCCCTAGCACCCACTAGCAAGTTACCTTGGTTAACAAGACCAGCCCCAACCCCTGTTGATACAGTGATAAAAGCCATACTTGTTGACGACTGCTCTTCCAATGCTTGGAATTCAGCCCAGGCAGCGGCTTGCGCATCATTAATGACAACGGTCTCTAAACCCGTCATTTCCGCAATAACCGCTTGCAATGGGAATGCATTCAATCCACCTAAGTTAGCGGGATTTAACGCATGCAAGATGCCGTTGTTGATGATGCCCGTTGAAGCAACAGCCACAACATCCGCCTTTTGGGCTAATGGCACTAACAAGGCTGCTAACGCATCACTCAGGGCTTCTGGTGATTGCGATGATGGCGTTGAAATTTGCTCTCGTTCAATAATCAGCCCTTGGCTAATCAACGCCGCCGCTAATTTCGTACCACCAATGTCAACAGCTAAGTAAGTTTTCATGCGATTGCCTTTTCGCTTTTTTTACGACCAAGTTCAACTTCAGTGTTAAACCATTGGCAAATATGCTCAATTCTCGTAATTGCCGAGCCAACGGTGACACAGAAAGCACCCGACTCAATGGCCATTCGAGCAAGCTCTGGGGTGTTATAACGCCCTTCTGCCATCACTTCACAACCAGACTCTGCCAGTTGTTTAACGAGGGCAAAATCAGGTTCGCTAGGGACTTCACCTCCGGTATAGCCAGACAATGTCGAACCAATAATTTCGACACCTAATTGCTTACAGTGCATCCCTTCTTCATAAGTGGCGCAATCTGCCATCGCAATGCAGCCCAGCTTATGAATTTCTGCGACAAGCGCTTCCACTGACTCAGGGCGAACACGATCAGTTGCATCAATCGCAATGATATCCGCCCCCGCTTGCTGTAACGCTCGCACATCTTCAAGGTATGGCGTAATTCGCACATCAGTCCCTTCAAGATCACGCTTTACAATGCCGATAATCGGTACAGAAACGTTTTTCCTCACCGCTTTAAGATTAGCAATTCCTTCTATACGCAGCCCAGCTGCTCCTCCCGCAACCGCAGCTTGTGCCATTGCACTCACTATTTCAGGTGAGTCCATTGGACCATCATCTACTGGCTGGCAAGAAGCAACGAAGCCTTGTCGAAGTACATCAAGACAATTTTTTGCAACGGCGCTCATATATAGCAACACTCCACAAAATAGAACAATAACGAAGTTGAGCTCCAAATTAACATCATGGAGTTTTACTTCAAATAAAATAATCAAAAAAGGAGATCAAGCACACGTTTTTTCTTCATCTTTATAAAGGACGCACTAAAAACAAGTCATGCGAAGCCATATATGAACAAAAACATGGAGGAGTCAAACTCCAACAGGTCACACGTTTTTGTTTTTTTACGCTTGAAATGAAGTTTGGATGACTATAACCTTCGCACAAAGAAGTTTTACTCCACATTGATTTACTTTGAAATCTTTATGGACAGCATTATCACTCCACTTTCAGAGCATCTTATGGAAGCCACTATGACCACCCATACTCGTCCTACAAATATGTATGCGTTAACCAATATCAGTGTTTTTGACGGTTATACCACTTTGCACAATCACGCTGTTATCATTTGCGGAGACACCATAGAGAGTGTCCAGCCAATGGACAAAAATAACGCATTACCAAGCAATCAGATTGATGGCCAAGGTATGCTTGTTACGGCAGGCTTTATTGATGTTCAACTTAATGGCTGTGGTGGGGTTCTCTTTAATACTGACATCAGCAAAGAGACGCTAGATACAATAAATCGCACTAACCTCTTACACGGCACGACACAATACTTACCTACCCTAATCACCAGTTCATCAAGCGACATGAACAAAGCAATAACGCTGATTGATGGCATGGCGACTCACGAACAAGAAGGTATCCTTGGCTTGCATTTAGAAGGGCCTTTTATCAGCTATGAAAAAAAAGGGGCGCATAACCCTGAGCATATCAGGCAGCTAGACTTGGCAACGGCCAAGCATCTTGCGAGTTTTAACCATGCCATCAAAGTCATTACCTTGGCACCAGAAAGAACGAGCCAAGACGCCATTGATTGCCTGGTTGACGCAGGGATCACGGTTTCTATGGGTCATACCAATGCCAGTTATCAGCAACTGCTCGACAAGCAAGGGGTTTCAATGGCGACCCACCTCTACAATGCCATGACGCCATTAAGCTCAAGAGAAACGGGGGCTGTTGGTTATATTTTTGATCAGCAGCCCGCTGCAGGCATTATTGTTGATGGTATTCACGCATCCTACCCGTCTGTTCGTATTGCGAAAAATATCCTGAAAGAAAAACTCTTCTTAGTCACCGATGCCGTTACTCCGGCAGGCACCACAATGACACAATATGATATGGCGGGTACAGAGGCCTTTGTTACCGATGGGAAATGCCATTATAAGGATGGTACTATTGCCGGTGCTGCATTAACAATGATCGACGGTGTTCGCAATTTAATTGAGCATGTCGGCGTTTCAAAAGAAGAAGCGCTAAGAATGGCAAGCCTATACCCTGCCCGTGCGCTTGGCATCGATGACCAATATGGTGCGGTTAAAGCGGGCTATAAAGCCAACTTAACTCTACTGACAGCTGAAAACACGGTGCACAGCGTTTATCAAATGGGTAAGTTATTTGAAGGGTAAATATTCACTGCCTATCCCAAAGATAAGGCAAGAGTTCTAAGATAAATAACAAGGTAATAGTGATACGCGTCATCACTATTACCTCATACAACCTCTAAGCCTGGGCTGAAAACCACCCAGCTCGAACAGCGATGGAGCCGTTAGGTCTCAAGGGCTTTCGTTGTTTTCAATTTCTGGGCCTGGGCACCAGAAACATCATCTTTCACCAACAGTGTATAGATTAAATCAATAACAAACAGCTGAGTGATCTTAGTCCCGATTGAGTCACCTTGTAATTGGCCTTGACGGTTTCCATTCACCAAAACCCAATCAGCATACTCGCAAACCGATGAACGGGGATTGTGAGTCAGCGCTACCGTTTTTGCTCCCGCTTCTTTTGCTAGTTGCATGGCCTTGGTTGTTTCAGCCGAGTTACCTGAATGGCTGATACCAATTGCCAAATCACCCTCTTTCAGCAATGAAGCCTTCATATACATGAAGTGGTTGTTGGTTAGGGCATCAACGTTATAGCCAATACGCATAAACTTGTTCTTAGCATCTTCCGCCGTGATCCCTGATGAACCAACCCCGAAGAAATACACCGCATTGCACTGACGAATTTGCTCTGCCACCTGCTCTAATGACTCAAAGTTCAATAAGTTAAGGGTTTCAGTCAGCACATTATTCAAGGTATTTTGCAGCTTCTGACCAATAAGCTCAGCATGATCATTAGGTGTGACATCGGTATCTAGTATCGATTTTTCGCTTTGGTTTTGGTTCGACAGCTCAATGGCTAACTCCATTTTGAAGTCTTGGAAGCCTTTGAAACCCAAAGTACGACAAAAGCGAATGATGGTTGCTTCACCCGCATTCACAGCCTGAGATAATTCAGCAATTGAAAACTTGGTCACATCTGCTGGCTTTTTCATCACGAACTCAGAAATCCGCCTTGCCGATGGAGTAAAGCTTTCATGTAGGCTACCCATCATATCAAGTACTTTTCCAGCTTTAACTGGCGTTTGTTTCGAGACCATCGTTAAACCTTAACATTGTAACTGGTATCAATAATTGATGATTTTCCCATGAGAATCCCTGTTTGTGAAGTGATACTCCGGTACATTTGTAACAATACACGTAAAAACTTCACCCATAAAACCGCTCAATTGCTCATAAAGCATGAAATGAACTTTGCAAACCAGCTCACACTTTTGATGAATGAGCGATAAAATTAAACCAACATTGATTGCCACATGAAATTTTACTCCATAGAATAAACCCAAACTCCAGATTAACTTCAAATAGTGAAGTTTAACTTCAAGAACTAGGTATCACTTTATGGAAAAGCTAACGGGCCTTATCGCTGCACCTCACACTCCTTTCACATCAGAGGGAGACGTTAATTATGCTGCTATCGATCAAATTGCAGCGCACCTTATCAAAGATGGTGTAAACGGTGTTTACATTTGCGGTACAACAGGTGAAGGCATTCACTGTTCGGTTGAAGAGCGTAAAGCCATCGCAGAGCGTTGGGTTGCGGCTTCAAATGGTCAATTAAAAATCACTGTTCATACTGGCGCGCTAAGCATTGTTGATACGTTAGAACTGACTCGTCATGCTGAAACACTTGATATCTTCGCAACATCTGCCATTGGTCCTTGCTTCTTCAAACCAGGTTCAGTTGACGATTTAGTTGAATACTGTGCACAAGTTGCTGCAGCAGCTCCATCTAAAGGTTTCTACTACTACCACTCTGGCATGTCGGGTGTGAACCTAGACATGGAGCAATTCCTAATTAAAGCGGACAAGCGCATTCCTAACCTATACGGCTTGAAGTTCAACAGCGGTGATCTATACGAGTACCAACGCTGTATTCGTGCTTGTGACGGCAAGTTTGATATTCCATTTGGTGTTGATGAGCACCTACCGGGCGCTCTAGCTGTTGGTGCTAAAGGCGCTGTAGGCAGTACTTACAACTACGCAGCCCCACTTTTCCATAAGATCATTAACGACTTCAACGCTGGTGATATGACCGCGGTTTACAACGGCATGGACAGTGTTATTGCACTTATTCGTGTACTGGTTGAATTCGGCGGTGTTGCGGCTGGTAAAGCGGCAATGGCATTGCACGGCATTGATGCTGGTAACCCACGCTTGCCAATCACCCCACTTAACGATGAACAAAAAGCAGTTGTGGTTGAGCGCATGAAAGCAGCAGGCTTTATTGACCTGTAATCGCTGAGCGGTTGGAAATTACGCCAATCAATTTCTACGATGAAAGCTCGACAAAATAATTCTTGTCGAGCTTTTCTCTATTTTAGCCACTCAATCCGAGAAGCAACCTACACTGAGAGGTTTGGAAATACCACCACTTGCCTCAGCTAAACAAAAGTGGGCTTAATGGAATTGAAATAATCCTCAAGTTGCTCAGGTAATTTATACACTTTAGTTTCAAGATCGTACTTTCTCGCATACCCTCTGAGTAGCTTTAACGCTAGCTCATACTCCATTTTACTGCTGGAGTAGATAGAGAACGTTGCTTCCTTATCCGTAAACTTAATACATTTGATCGAGTGAACTGCCGTTGTGATTTCACTCCGCAGCAGAAGCAGAGGCTTATCATATTCCGACTGATTTTTAAGGGCACAGGTTACGATGAACTTGTTGTTGTACTTTTCTATCCGATCAATGGTCTCTTTCTCAGACAAAACCATCTCACTTCGTGAATAAAGCTCATTAATATATTTATTATACCCATCATGTTCAGCAATGGTCTTATGTAACTGGTTAATGAGCTTTTTATCATATTGTGTATCCGAACTTCGAACGAAAATGACATAAGCACAATACAAAATACAAAGTAGCATCACGACAAGAATCAGGTATTTCTTATCTTGCTTGGTACGCTCCAAAGCCGCCACGTGCAAGGCAATATCATCTTTTTGTTTGATGAGATAAGCAATCGCTTTAAGGGCTTTTCTATCATCCACTCGACCGACCCGATCCCTTTCCTCTGCTGATAGGTCATAAAATTTAATCTGATTCCTAACAATATCTATCTTGTCATTGTAGGCATATAGCATCTCACTGATGTTATCGAGGTGAGGTTCGAGGTTATCGTCTTGAAATAAGTAGAGTTCACCAATAGCAGACAACGCCTGCTCAAAGGCTAGCCTGAATGCTTTGTAATAGTCTTCATCTGCCCGCAAAATATAGTTTTTATAGCTATGGATTGCTCCGCCATAACCAATATCTTTAATCACCTTGTTGATGTATTAACTTTTAACATTTCCCTTCTCAATGATCTTTTCGACGGTTTTCTGATCATTATTTAGTGATAAAACGATCGTTACGGAAAACGCAATAAAACCAATAAGCAAGAACAACAAATGAAACGTTTGTCGTTCACATTTTTTCACCACATTGTTAAATCCATCAACCATGGCAACGTCCTAGTTGTTATGACTACTCAGCTAGTCACAAGCTAGCGAATAAGATTTAAACAACCAAAGATAATTTATAGTTAATATATTCACAATGGTAGATGTTAAATTTTAGTTTCGAAATATCACTTGCAATTAAAAGTGCTACTCCAACCGTTTACCCTGTTTTGGGAAATAGCACACCACTAGCAACAAGCTGATTGCGCTCAGTAGTCCCATTAGCAAATAAGAATGAGACAACCCAAGCACTGCACTACTCCATCCGGCGATCAAATAGGTAAACAGCCACCACAGGTGAGACAGCGAAAAATTAGCTGCAAAGTAGGATGCTGAATCTTGTTCACTGCAAGAGCGCGTGATCAACAGCCCTGCGGGGGTTTGAATACATGACATCCCCATGCCCAAGACAAAACAAGCTATCGCAAAACCAAACCACATTGGCAGAGCACTCATAAATAGTAGGCTTATCGTGATAGCAGCCGTTCCGGCGATCATCGACGTACGAACATCAAACTTATCCAATAAGGTAGGAAGTTTAAAGGCAACAACCATTGAACCCAGCCCAACAATGGCCATGGCTAGCGCAGTTTGCTTATCCCCACCAGCGAGCACTTCATTGATATAAACCACGGTATTGACGATTACCATTGCACTCGCACCAGAAGCCGCTAAATAAGCAATCCAGAGCGCCCTTAAACTTGGCGTTTGCAGGTAAGACTGAATCCCAAACTTTAGGTTGTTCCAAACCCCTTTCCCATGTTCGACGGGTAATGATACAGGCAAAATACAAAAAAGAATCAGCAACCCAGACACTAAAAAAGTGCAAGCATCAAAAATAAACAAGCCTCTGAAACTAATCACCATTAGCAATGCAGCTGCAATCAAAGGGCTAATGATTTGCTCTAAGTCATAGGCTAAGCGGCTATAAGATAATGCTTTTACGTATTGCTCTCTGTCGGGCAGCACTTGCGGTAAAGTGGATTGAAACAAAGGGGTGAAGCCAGCGGAGCATGCATTAATACAAAAAACCAATACATACACTTCCCACGCTTGGGTAACGAACGGCAGGCACAGAATTAAACCTGCACGAACAATATCTAGTCCAAACATGAAGGCTTTTCGCGGTAACTTATGGGCAATAGCACCAAAAATAGGCGCCAAGCCAACATAGGCGATCATTTTTATGGCAAATGCCGTCCCTAATACGGCACTCGCATTCTCTTCCGCTAAATCCCACGCTAGCAATGCTAGCGTGATAGAGCTGATACCTGTACCCAACAGCGAAACAATTTGCGCACTGAGCAGCTTTACATAAGTGGTATTTTTCCACATCGACAAAGGTGTCGTAACGGTCTCTACTGCCATTGCTATCGCCCAATAAAGTCAAACAGGCTGGTTAACAATGATTTGATTTTGAGCTTTACCATATCCATTAACCGCTTATACCAACTACCCGGTTCCACAGCTTTAGAAGCGATTAAAGGCGCTTCTCGTACAATGTCTTCATCAACGCTCCAGGTTACTGTGCCTATCTTTTCACCTTGCTTAACTGGTGCAATGATTGCGTTTTCAAGCTTATAACTCACCGTCAATTTGCCATAGTCACTCTTTGGTAAAGTCAGGTAGATATCATCTGCAACGCTGTACTCCAACTCATCGCTTTCTCCCAACCAAACAGTTTCTGTACCCAAGGCCTCCCCAGACACGGCGACTGGTTTCGTATCGTAAAATCGAAAACCATAATTCAGTAACTTTCTCGTTTCAGCTACACGGGCTTGTTGACTACTTGTGCCCATCACTACCGACACTAATCGCATGCGTCCATCTGTTGCTGAGGTCGTTAGGCTATAGCCCGCTTCTGGTGTATATCCGGTTTTGGCGCCGTCGACGTTTAGCGATCGATCCCACAACAACTTATTGCGGTTGTACTGGGTGATATCATTCCAGGTAAAGCTTTTCTCTTTATAGATAGAATAGATATCAGGCGTATCCTGAATCATCCGTGTGAGCAGGGTTGCCATATCCCTTGGTGAAGTCGCAATGCCCTCGCCATCTAGCCCATGGGCATTGATATAGCGGGTATTGGTCATTCCCAAACTTTTCGCCCAACTGTTCATCAAGCTCACAAAAGCACCTTCACTCCCAGCGATATGCTCGGCCATTGCCACAGAAGCATCGTTGCCCGACTGCACCATTATCCCCCGTGCCAAATTAGACACCGCTATCGTGTCACCCGGCTGAATGAACATTTTCGACGAATCAGGAAATTTCACTGACCAAGCACTCTCCCCGACCACGACTTCGTCATCTAAGCTTAGTCGTCCGTTATTAATTTCTTGACCAATAACGTAGGCAGTCATCATTTTGGCTAGGCTAGCTGGTGCCATCGGCTGATCGACATTACCTGATGCCAAAATTTTTCCCGAATGGTAATCCATTAGCACATAGCCTTTGGCTGCAATTTCTGGTGCCGCCGGGACCAGTTGAGCAAGCCCGGTTATCGGCAATGTTGCAATCAAGACACTAAAACCAACAGTGATTAACTTATTATTTTTCATTGCTGATCCTCGGTGCTCTCGGGTTGAGGGATGTGTTGCTCCCCGGTTTCCCGTTGATGCTCGCCATGCCATACATTTTGTTTACTGGCTGACATTAACGCGGCAAGATCGCCAATGTACGGACTCGCCTCGTTCTTATTGCTAGAAATATACTGGTGAGTTTCATGCCCTTTTCCACACAGAAGAAGTACGTCCCCTTCAGCCAAACATGACACGGCCTTCTTAATACATAACGCTCGGTCGTATACAACGGTGGCATTATTGCCTTCAACCTGGCTTGTCAGTGCCGCAAACAGCGCATCTTGGCAAACGCCTAATGGATTATCAGTGGTGAAAAACACATGGTCAGAATGGAGGCTACAAAGCTTGCCGATTTCAGCCGCATCACCAAGGCGATCGCCCGTCACCCCGATGACGGTATAAATACGCCCTTTATGGCTGTGCTGGCGAACATTCATCAATAAATTCGACAAGCTATCTTGGTTATGGGCATAGTCGATAATTGCCCTGGCCTGATTCGGTAATCGGTATACCTCGCACCGTCCGGGCGCGGGCTTAAGCGTGCTCAGCCTTGATACCGCGACACCCAAAGGCGCCTCCAATGCAACCATCATGGCTAACATGGCCAAGGTTTTTTCAATGTTGAACATAAATGGCAGATTGGTTTTTACATGACACTTGTGATGCTGGTACCGAACCTCATATTCCCCACCCTCACAAGATGCCTTTAACTTACTGGCGACCAAGTCTGCGTTTTCATTTTGATGACTGAAAGTGACAACCCTCGCTCGGGAACGACATCGCTCAATCATTGCAGCCGCCAGATCATCATCAAGATTGATTACCGCGACACCGTTGGGTTTCAAGCGGTCAATCAGTCGTAATTTTGCTTGAATGTAATCTTCACGGCTTTTGTGATAATCAAGATGGTCGGTGCCAATATTAGTAATGAGCACAGCGTCAAAATCGACAATACTCACCCTGTCCTGAGAAAGCGCATGGCTACTGACTTCCATCACATGGTGGGTGATGTCGTTTTGCTGCATGCGATGAAATAAGTTAAGCAACGTAATCGCATCCGGCGTGGTGTTATCCAGAGGGAAATGAGCATCACCAAAATAGCTCCCCAACGTTCCCGTGTACGCAGATGGTGTTTCTTGATTGAACAAGCTATTCAAGCAATACGCGACGGTCGTTTTGCCATTCGTTCCCGTCACGCCAATATGTTTGATGGTATCTTGCGGGTATTGGTAGAACTGGTTGATCAGGCTAATACTGCTACTGTGGCTAGGGGTGACAATACAGGGGATATCAACATCAAGCGGCCTGTTGGCAATAACGGCCACGGCTCCGCGCTTTATTGCATCGTCCACTGATAAATGGCTATCCCAAGTTAGCCCCTGGCGACAAACAAAAACGTCCCCGTGCTCAATTTTCTGGCTGTGGGTTTTAAAGTTACGTACCGGTAGCCGTTGTAGGAGCTCCAATGGCGACTGCATCGCCAAGAACTTCCCTACCAGCTGTTGCTTTCCTGTTGGGGGGCTGATTGTGTTCATATCGTTGTTCTATCGCTAAATTCGGTTATACCCAGCGTCATAACCAAGGTGTTGAGTGTGGCAACGATTGTAGAAAACCACCCTGAATCAGTGAAATCGAATAAATCAATATAAGTTATAAGCGTGCTTGATAACCCATATCGAGTTGTGATTGTATAGCGCTAAGCGCATTGATGATTCAGCGGGATGAGTAGTTAAGTGGATAGAATAAACTGGAAAGGGGTTGACCTAAATTTGCTGCTGACCTTTGAGGCTGTCATGGCCTGCAGAAGTGTCTCTGGCGCATCTGAACGGCTCCACCTCGGTCAGCCAGCAACCAGCTATAACTTGAAGCGATTACGTATTTTACTTGATGACCCACTATTCGAGCGCCAAGGCAATATTATGGTACCAACATCAAGGGCAATGGAGTTGGCACCCAAAATAAACACAGTATTAAGTATCATCCGAGATGACATTCTTCAGCCAGCTGCCTTTGAGCCCGCTGCATTTACAGAGAAATTCGTGGTTGGCTTTACCGATTATGCAGAGCAAGTATTTGGTCCCGACATCTTCGACCACCTGATTCAAGCCGCGCCACAATGCCAAATCCTCTTCCAAGCCATTGATTCTGGAAATTGCGAACAAGCCTTAGAAAATGGTGATGTTGATATCGCAATCGGCGTATTCAAAACATCAGGCGAACATTTATGCCGAACATTTCTTTATCGAGAAAAGCATGTTTGCCTGTTCGACAATACAATACTCAATGTTGATTTACCCATTAGCCTTGCTGAGTACCTTGCAACGCCACAACTCGTTATTACGGCTAACCAAGCGCTATCCAGTCCTGTTGATATCACCTTGGCAGATATGAATGAGGCACGCCGTGTCGTACTGGGCTCTACCCGTTTCTTAACGCTTCGTCACATGATCAATGGACGACGGTTACTCTGCGTCATGGCAGAAATGCTAGGCCGTTCAGAGCTATTCGGTGACAGCGTCACAACCTGTACCCCGCCCATACCCATCCCCGATTTTGACATTGATATGCTAAGCCGCGAGCGCGATAAGCAACACCCGAAGACCCAATGGTTAATGAAGCAGGTGCAGCAGGTGATCCAAGCCAAGGTCAGCAAACTTAGAAACAACGAAATAACAACAATAAAATAGGTTGAACCATGAACATTGATACCAAATGGCTTGAAGATTTCCTCATGCTTGCCGAAGTACAGCACTTTTCACGCGCAGCAGAAGCAAGGCATATCACCCAGCCAGCTTTTGGACGGCATATACGTGCCCTTGAAAAAGCCGTGGGACAGAACCTAATCGACCGCTCGACGACACCCATCAGCCTGACACCGGCCGGCAGGCAATTCAGGAACATCGCGCGTAATATGATCACCCAAATGGAAGAAGGCTTGAGGCTTATCAATGGTACAGAGCAACCACTGGTCAACCCGATTCGAATCGCGACGCCGCATTCTCTATCGTCTCCGACCTTACTCGATCTCATTGAGCACAGTGATAAAGAGCACGACCTCACCTACGCTATCGACATACTTCGAGTGGATTTCGCGGTTGAATCGCTAACAGAAGGAAATTGTGACTTTTTCCTCGGCTTTGAAATCTTGTCACTATTGCAACCGCCATTCCAAAGCCTGTGTATTGGCCATGGCCACTTTTTGCTGGTATCGGCTAGCGATAACAATGGCCAAGCGCTGTTTCAACCGAATAGCGAGCGCACCCCAATCATTCGCTACAGTGCCGAATCCTATAGCGCTCGGTTAATCGAACAACACCAGCCCGATTTACCGCAACTCAATACTTACCCCGTGTTCGAAACCTCCATGTGCCAGCTACACAAAGAAATGGCAATCAGGGGGAAAGGGATCGCTTGGTTGCCAGATTCCCAAATACAGCAAGCTCTTAAAGATAAAACCCTGGTTGCAATCGAGCCTGATGTTTATCGCCTCCCCTATCAAGTTCGCCTGTACCGTAACTCGGCACCGTTGAGAAAGGAGGCTGAAGCACTATGGCTAGCACTGAGCAAGCAAGTGCAATCGGGCTGGCAAATTCACCTTCCTTGGCAACAATAATAGGCTCACGAGCAATTTAAAATTGGCACTAAAATAAAACCTTAGTGCCGATTCGGCACCAGCATACCATTATTTGCATTTAACATTTCTTCGTAACAGGTAGATACTCACCCACAAGGCAAACGATTGCGCAACAACGTTGCGTCAGAGGAGATCAGGTGAGCGCTACTTCAATTACACTTAACCAGTTTTATCATAAATTCCCAAAAGCAGATATACACTACCATCTGTTGGGTGGGGTAAGACTAGAGACCATGCTTGCGCTTGCGAACAAGTATGGCGTTGAGCTTTCTGAAACGGATGCCAAGTGTTACTACCGGGCCCACCAACATGAAACGGGTATTGTGAAAGGGGGCATTGAGGCACTGACCTTTCTCTATGGCTTGATGCGAGAGCCTGAAGATTACTTCCGCGTCCTTGTTGAAGTTGCCGAAGATGCCCATGCCTGTGGCGTACGATATATCGAAACCTTCTGGAACCCTAGCGACACTAACATTCCCTACCCTATTGCAACCCAGGCTATGGCAGAAGCCATTGATCACGTTGAACGTGAACTAGGACTTGTTGTTCGCTTAATTCCGTCTATCAATCGAGAAAAGACACCTGAAGTCGCTGTTGAGATGGTCGAGCAACTCATCGCTCACCCACACCCTTATGTGCTGGGTATCGGTATTGACTATAAAGAGCACAATGCACCGGTTGAGCATTTTTGGAAAGCCTATCGACTGGCTGAGCAAAATGGCTTGAAGCTCACTGCACATTGCTCTGAATTCGGCCTTCACTGGCGTAATGTTGAAAGCGGGCTTGAGTTGATCAATGTTGAGCGTATCGATCATGGCTACACCATTCTCGACAACCCAACCCTTACCCAAAAATATGCCACCCAAGGTGTGCCATTTACGGTGATCCCATCGAACACCTACTATTTCACCCAATGGCCAGAACACAATGAATGGTGTAAAAAGCATCCTATTCGCGCCATGGCAAAAGCAGGATTAAACATTATTCCATGTACTGATGACTGGCATATCCACAATACCACCAGCGCCAATTGCTACCGTGTGATGGTTGAAGATTTCGGTTTTGACTTAGGTAGCTTACGCCAGATGATGGTTAACAGTATTAATGCGAGTTGGATGCCAGAAGAGATTAAGCATCAATGGCTGATTGAATGGACTGCTGAATTTGATCGCCTAAGAGCGTTACTGGAAGCCGAGCCATCCATCGCCGAGCACCATCTTATTCAATATCGCCGATAAAAATATAAATGAACCAACATCGCTTGGATAAAAAATAACAGACACACGACGTGTAGAGGAACCCCATGGAAACTGTTGCAAGCAAACCTGGCTTTAGTTTGGCCAAATGGTTTGACTTTAAAGGAAATAATACAAACTTACGCACCGAAATTATTGCCGGCTTAACCACCTTCGCCACAATGGCATACATGGTAGCGGTCGTCCCTGGCATGCTCAGTAAAGGCGGCCTTCCTTTCGATAGTGCATTGACTGTCACGGTACTGATGACCGTCATCACCACTATCGGTATGGCACTCTATACTAATCGCCCGTTTGTTCTTGGCCCTGGTCTTGGTAGTGTTGCTATTTTCTCGTTCACCCTACTGGGTAACGACGTACCGCTGAGTATTGCCGCCGGTATCGTCTTCATCAGTGGTGTGTTGTTTATGATGGTCTCCTTCCTTGGTGTCCGTGACTTTGTAGTGAGAATCATCCCTCACAGTGTCAAAGTTTCCGTTGGCGTGGGTATTGGCCTGTTCATCGCCCTATTGGGCTTCAAGCAAGCCGGTATTGTTGTTGCTGATCCTCGTAAGAATGTATTGATCTTTGGTGATCTCGCCTCAATCGAAGTGATTACCGCCGTTGTTGGCTTTTTCATGGTGCTGTTTTTTGCATCGCGCAAAATTCAAGGTGGCATTATCCTCGCCGTTATCATCACGACAATTTTGAGTATTCCCCTAGGCATTACTTCAGTACCAGAAAACTTCTTTAGCATGCCAGGCAGCATGGATGGCATGATTTTCGAGCTGGATGTGATAGGCGCACTAAGCCCTGCATACCTGCCGTTCCTACTGGCATTTTTCATTCCTGACTTCTTCTCTACTCTGGGTGCAATGCTGGGTATTGGCGCACAAGCGGGCTACTTAGACAAAGACGGTAACCTGCCGGGTATTGAAAAGAACTTCCATGTTGATTCGACAGCCACGACCGTTGGCGCGCTATTTTCATGCCCGGTACTCACAACTTATGTAGAAAGCTCTGCTGGTGTTGAATCAGGTGGCCGCACAGGCTTTACTGCACTTGTTACAGCCGCATGTTTCTGCCTGACATTATTCTTGGCGCCACTGGCAGGCATGATCCCTACCGAAGCAACGGCACCAGTACTGATGTACATCGGTATTGCGATGATGAGCTCAATGAAGAAGATCAACTATGACGATATTACCGAGTACCTACCTGCATTTGTTTGTGTGGTAATGAGTGTATTCAGCTTCAATGCAGGTAATGGTATCGCAGCGGCTATGCTAGTGTACGCATTCCTGAAATTGGCAACGGGTCGATATAAAGAAGATCACTGGTCAGTTTATGTGATTGCAGCTTCCATGATCTATTACTTCTACATTATCTCAGCCCATTAATTGCCATTGTTACTCAGCAATACAACAAGCAAGCATCTAATACCCAATGACAAACGCTTGAGTTGATATAACAAGTAACTTGGGTATAAACAATAAATCAAAACAACAGCTACCACGGCTATCCGGGGTAGCTGTTGTTTCATTAAGATGGCTTATTGCCAGCCCTTATCCGGATCCATTTTAAAAAGGTGCTCAAGAAAGATACGTGACACTTCATGCTCGGTTTCTTTACGTGCATGATCTCGTTGTAGCTCAGCGAGTACAACATTCCAGGTAAGAGGTTTCACTCCGGCCTGAATCATTCGCTTCATACCATTATTATGAGCCAATTGATTAATACTACCCACTGTGTCTTCCGGTACATGCACATCAAAACCGTTTTGAACCGCTTCTATCGCGGGATAGGCAAGGCAAACATCTGTCCACAACCCGGCCATGATCAACTTTTTCCGTCCCGTTGCTTTAACGGCGGCCACAAACTCAGGCTCCTCCCAAGCATTAACATTGGTACGATCAATTATCACCGCGTTGGGTGCTAGCTTGCGCAACTCCTCAAGAAAAGGTTTAGAGCCATTTAAGCCAACACCAACATGAGAAAAGATAATCGGTAGATTGAAATGTACTGCCGATTTGACTAGCGCTATGGTGTTATTCATTAAATCTTCATGGGCAATGCTTTTTACTCCCATCAAAATATGCGGCTGGTAATCAATGAGAATAAGCGCTGAGTTTTGTGGCGATAAAAAGGGATCTTCATCTGCTCCCCGTGGCGCAGTACCCGAATAGCCTTCGGGATATTGGCCGACACCATTAATCGTTTTTATACCCGCCAAACTCAGCATTGGCATCAATAGTAGCGTTATGCTTAATAGTATATTTTTCATGATCTTCTCCCTATAGCGCTTTAAGTGATGACAAGCCGATGTATTCGCAAAACTCAATGACATTAAGGTCTGGATCTCGGATGAAAATTGAGTGTCCTGTGGGGTGCTTCATCTCACCACTTAAGGCAATATCCATTGCTTGTAACTCTTTGATTACTGCTTCGGCATCGTCAACTTCCAGTGCGACATGGGTGTAACCGGTATATTTGGTCTTTACATCCATCAAAATATTACTACTTTCCGGTTGGTTAGCATTTAGGATCAAGTTGATATTAATTCCGCATGGATGCATAACAATGGCTACAGGCTCTGGCCCTGTTGGTCCAGCGATGTACTCAAACCCTAACTTGCTATAGAAATCTCTTGCTGTTTCAAAGTCGCAGACGCGAATACCGATATGATTAACGCGGGTTATGGCTTTCATGGTTATCTCCCTGTATTTATTTTTCTTATATTCAGTTTAATCGTTGCAAAATGTTTAACTAGACCCATAAATAGCAATAAACTGTTCTATAAATAGAACGACAGGCTAAGTCAATTGGAGTGAGAGCGTGGATTTAAATGATATGAAGATCTTTGCCAAGGTGGCAGAGTTGCAAGGCATATCCCCTGCCGCACGGGTATTGAATATGCCAAAATCCAAAGTTAGTCGGCGTATGGCTGCCCTGGAACAGCGTCTTGGTGTTGGTTTATTAGAGCGCAGTACTCGTGCAGTCAATGTGACCGAGGCTGGGCAGCTATTTTTGCAGCATTGCTTGAGGGTTTTAGAAGAAGCCGATGGCGCATTGGAGTCACTCCAACAGTTGAGTGATAATCCGCGAGGGCACCTACACATTAGTACTTCGGTTGCGATAGGCCAGTATCTGGTTGCCCCCCATATGGGTGAGTTTCTGCAAACTTACCCGGATATTACTGTTGAGTTAGACTTGAATAACCGCCGCGTGGATCTGATCAGCGAGGGTTTTGACTTAGTCATACGAGTGGGAGATTTAGATGACTCGTCACTGGTTAGCAAACGTATTTTTAGTGCCTATGCCCGCCTTTATGCTGCGCCAGGTTATCTGTCAATGTACGGTGAGCCTAAGCATCCAGACGACCTGCTGGGCCATAAAGTTCTTGCTATGTCTGATGTCAGCCGAAGTTATCAATGCCTGTTGGAAAAAGAAGGGAATGAGCAGCATATGGTATCGATAGAGCCGCAAATGAGTGTTAATGATTTCAGTACGCTACGTACGGTCATCGAAAGCGGTGCTGGAATTGGTCATCTCCCTGAGTATCTTGCTGAGAGTGCTGTTGCTGAAGGGCTGTTACAACCAGTACTTGTTGATTGGCACAGCCCAGAAATTTATTACTATGTGCTCTACCCCAGTCACCGAGGCTTAAGTCGAAAATCACGGGTGTGGATCGATTTTTTGGTCGAAAAGCTAGCCCAAGGCGCTTAGCCAACCTCTCTGATTATTTCAGCTCTTCAAGCTTATCGCTCAGTTCACCGACTGTATCAGATGCTTTATCGCTGATGTCTTCATAAACGTCTTGCACATCTTCCAACGAGCGAGAGTTAGTCAGATCTTCAATCTGATCTTTATACGTCACACCAATGTAGATTCCGAAGCCCACCAGAGCAATGATGATATATTTGAGCATGTTTTTCTCGTTATCATTGTTAACCAATCTGAATTATATACATATTTTTTTACATGCATAGACAAGCGAGCAGTCATGAAGTGCGAGCCATTAAAAAAGCAGCGATAATTCGCTGCTTTTTCTATCGACTTCAAACAAATTTTTTCAGTAACCTGTCTGGCGCAAGAATGACTGCTTCAGAACTTGACTTATCTCACTAGGCTAATTAAAGACTTACCCAGTAGCCATTCAAGCTCTTTTTCACTCTCTTCACCGAAGCGCTCTTTGCACAGGCCGTATAAACGCTCGATGCCGCGCTTAGAGAATTCATTGGTAACGTCAGCCGCCGCAATATGGTGGAAAAGCAAGCGCAACGTTGCACGGAACTTTTCATCTTCCAACGCCGCAATCCAGCTTGCAGAAAACCCTTCGATACCGTTTTCCATATCTAACTTTTCAACGAACAAACGGAAAATACGACCATCAAGCGCATTAGCGAAGTCTTGTTTTTTAGGGAAATGATGGCTGATACCCGTTCTAGAAATCCCGGTCTGCTTGCTTAACGTTGTGTATGACATTTTGTCATAACCCAAAGTCAGAATTTGGTCGACAACGGCATCCATAATGGTCTGGATCGTGATTTCAGTATCTTCTTTACTACGCTTCGGCATATTGGCTTGACTCTATATTCGTCTTTGCTGTCAGTATTACAGAACATCGTTTTGATTGCCATACCAGTGCTGTATTCGTTAATCAAAAGTTACAAACCCTTTTGTTAGCGATACGACAAACCAAAAAAAATTCTCTGTAACTAGGTTCAAATTTTCATAATTATAATAGAAACAAAAATTTATGAACAGGCATACTCTATAACAAAAAAATGCACTCCAGTGCTAAATTTGTTCTATTTTTAATTTATAACATTTAAGCAAACTTGAATTTTAGGCTTACTTTTCTCGCATTTTAATGCAGTTACATGGCAAATTGCTACTTGACGGACCAGTGCAAATAGCATTATTTTAACAAAACAATAACACGGAAGGATCGAAGTATGACTCTACCTCTGCAATCGGAACGCCTAAAGGAAGCACAAATGACCCAACCACTGCCAACAGAAATGATTCTGAAATGGGCAGAAGAACGCGCTGATGAAGTGTATCTTCGCCAAATCATTAACCGCCAGTTTGTTGATTACACCTATGCAGAGGTTGCCGACAAAGCCTTAAGGCTAGTAACTGCTTTAAGAGAAATGGGCATTAAACCCGGTGATCGTGTAGCGCTGATGTCAAAGAACTGCGCCGAATGGTTTATCACCGACCTCGCACTAATGCTGGGTAGTTACATCAGTGTACCTATCTTCCCAACTGCAGGGGCTGAAACAGTTGAGCACTGCCTAACCCATAGTGAATCGAAAGTCTTATTAATTGGTAAACTCGACGATGATAAAGCCGTTACCTCGGTAATGGAAAAATACCCATCGCTACCAACTATTGCTTTCAACTACCCAACGGCACCATCAACGTGTCAATATCAGTTTGAATCCTTAATTTCAGAACACGCCCCTTCTGAAGAGCGCCCAAGCCATAAACAAGATGACTTAATGTCTATTGTGTACACCTCTGGTACATCAGGTTTACCAAAAGGTGCCATGTTGACCTACGGTGCTTTCTCTTGGTCATCGCAGCAGCTTATCGACCACATTGGTATGCGTGATGGCGAGCGCCTGTTCTCGTACCTACCGCTGGCCCACATTACCGAGCGTGTTTACATCTACGGTTCATCAGTCATGGCGGGTATTCAGGTCGCATTCCCTGAATCTTTGGATACCTTTATCGAAGATGTCAAAATGCACCGCCCAACCCTGTTTATCTCAGTACCAAGGCTCTGGACGCTATTCCAGCAACGTATTCTTGAAAAACTGCCTCAGGGCAAACTGAATATCTTGCTGAAAATCCCGTTTATCTCTGGTGTGATTAAGCGCAAGCTGGCGGATGGACTTGGCCTGAACAAAGCTCGCGTTCTAGGCTGTGGTTCGGCACCGGTTTCACCTGCACTGCTTCGCTGGTATGAAAGCATTGGCCTGAATATTACTGAAGCATGGGGTATGACAGAATCCTTTGCCTACAGCACGCTCAACCACCCATTCCGTAGCGATAAGATTGGTACGGTTGGTAACGCTGGCCCAGGTGTTGAAGTGAAGATCGCTGCCGATGAAGAAATTTTGGTTCGCGGTTTAGGTCTTTTCTCTGGCTACTACAAAAACGAAGAAGCAACCAAGGCCATGTTCGACGAAGATGGCTGGCTACATACCGGTGATATCGGCTTTATGGACGAGGAAGGTTACCTAACCATCCAAGGCCGTAAAAACGACACCTTTAAAACAGCCAAAGGTAAATTTGTGTCACCAGTGCCGATTGAGAAGCGCCTATTCGAGCTCGCTAACATTGAAATGATGTGTGTCGTGGGTTCAGGTATGCCAGCACCAATCCTACTGGCCATCCCGCATGAGTTCCCTGACTTTGACCCTGCGCGCTATGAACGCAAAGCTCATCGTGTTATCGAGACGATTAACCAAGAGCTAGAATCACATGCGAAAATCAAAGGCGTGCTGATGATTAAAGAACCTTGGAGCATCGAAAACGGCATCCTAACACCGACACTGAAAATCAAGCGCCACTTGCTTGAGAAGAAGTATCACGATATCGGTGCTAACTGGCCTAAAGACAAGCTTGTTCAGTGGGAAGAGTAATAGTGTAGCGCTTATCATAACAACGTACAGGCGGCTTAATAGCCGCCTTGTTCTTTCTTTGTAACTGAAATAAGTATTGAAGACACCACAATGTCCAGCTAGACACTTTTTTATGAAACAGTTAAACCCCATTCACCCATAAAGAAAAATGCCTCGATTTTTTCCATTACCACCTTGCCGTTTAATTTCCGCACCTTAACAGTAGTGATACCTTTTTCATTATTACTCTTTAATTTTTTAAACAATGGCATACCTACCCTCACCCTTTTGCACCGCACTTATTCTCGTTGCCGCTTCTTGGCTTCTAGCCTTGCCAACCCAAGCAAGTGAAAGCCACACTCACCAAGTTCTCGCTGACTATATTGAGCATCAGAATAAATATGGGCGCTTCGGGGGCAATATCTTGATCGCCTACCAAGATAATATTGTCTTTGAGCAATCCACTGGTTATGCCGATATCAAATTAAAACGCCCGATTACACAACAAACACTTTTCAAAGCAGGGGCGATAACCAAACAGTTGACTGCAGCTGCCATACTAAGGCTTCATGAACAGAACAAACTCGATATCCACCAGCCCATTAAAGCTTTCTACCCCACGCTTAAACATGGCGATACCATCACTGTTGCGATGTTGCTGAACCACACTGCTGGCTTTTATCGGGACCCGTCTTGGCGAGAGTATGAAAGCCGCTGTGAGTCATCGAAGTTAATAGAAAATACCATCGACAGAGCAAGCACCTATCCACCTAGTAAACTATTCAACGAAAGCAATGCAAACTACCATTTGTTAGGTGGAATCATTGAGCAAGTCACGGGCCAGCCATACAATTCCTTTATCAACGACGAATTACTTCGCCCTCTAGGCATGAGCGGCAGCAGCCTCAAGCTGACCCTCTCTTTCCAATTGGCTAAATCTTATGAGTTATCCGGTTTGGTTGATGCTCACATTACCCCATCAGGCTGTGCCTGGGCAGCTGGTGAACTCATCACTACCGTTCGTGACCTTTATATATGGAGCCGCGCCCTTCAAACCGGCAAAATTATTTCCCACGAGCTATATCAAACCATGCTCAAAGAGCAATATGGTGTTTTCCATGAAGAGATTGGCGGCCAGTCTTACTACATTCATCGAGGTAATATTGATGGTTTCAAGGGATTCATCATTCAACAGCCCACCTCAGGGCTAAGTATCATTGCGCTTAGTAACCTCAACAATACCAACATCGACTTCCTTGCCGTTGACCTCATTAGCATCCTCAATCATAAAGCCCCCATTCACAAGGTCATCCCGCCCAAAACAAACTTTGCTGACTGGCAATATGATGTCGACGTTATAGGTAACTACCTCGATACCAGTGGGGTGCCATTACAGGTTGTGTATCAAAATGGCGCCTTGGTCGCCAAGGTTAATCAGTTTGATATCCCGTTGAAAATTAAAAACAATCACACCCTGTTTGCCATTGGTGTCGACAATAAAATCAGGATAAGTCGAAACGCCAACGAAACCACCAGAGAAATCATCTTTTTCTCCAAAGATGGTCGCTATCTTTCGCGTTTTTCCCGTATCAAATAAAAAAAGGGGCGACTTCCCCGCTACTGGAAGTCGTCCCCAAAAACATCAACATGAGATTGTGTCTATATCTACCCTACTCAGTTAACTACTTGCTCTACCAAACCACTTGGTTTAAAAGGGCATGGGCTAACTAATACTTCGATACAGAATGAATATAGCAATGTTGATGCCAACTATAAAAGCCTGTTGATTCAACCCATTATGTACATATCCAACCTGCTTTGGCACTAATATAGTGCTTAATCGCACCAAGGTGATTCATCTGCATTGTAACCTACCCCCTTCTCTCATTAAGGAGCCGAAAACCACTTCGATGCAAAGCAGAAGAACAAGGGGGATTACGGAAAACTCGGTTATTTTCAAAATAATTTGTTAAGTAATTTTCATGAAAATACTTACGTCCCTAATGGGTAGACATCTAATCAACTCGATTATCTCGCTAAAAAGTAAGTCTAATTCGTTGATAGTATGTAATTTCCACCCTGCTCATACACGATAACTGGCAAGCCTATATTTAGGGTTATAATGTATTTTATCGATAATTATCGATTTCCTCTTTAGATATTAGTTTTTCTCATTTTACTGTTCATAAAAAACCGTTCATATTCCTCAAAATAGCTTTCCTAGCTAGATAGTGGTAAGGCATAAACCCTTCTTTTCGCCTTATTGAAACACCTAAAATTAATTTTAAACTTATGATTCATAACTGATTAGTCAGTCATGTCTCTATTGCTTTGGAGATCGCAGTAGTGAACAAGCACACTACAACACTCGCTAAAAATACCGTTTGGGTACCAATTGCAGGTCTAACCGTATTTTCTATTGGTTCAGGATATCTAATGAGCCTGCTACCGCTCTCATTAAAACAATTTGACTTTAATGCCGATGCAGCGAGTTGGTTGGCTAGTGTGTTTTATCTCGGCTTATTAATTGGCTCGATGTTCATTGAAAAGGCTATCGTCCATTTAGGCCACCAACGCGCATTCGTTGGTTTTATAAGCTTGCTCGTTGCCAGTGTTGTTACCATGGCTTCGTTTACAGAACTCAGTGCTTGGCTATTCTCTCGCTTAGTTGCTGGTATTGCCGTAGCTGGTATTTTTGTGGTGATTGAATCTTGGCTACTAATCGGGGACAACGCCCAACAACGAGCCAAAAACCTAGGCCTGTACATGACCTCGCTCTATGGTGGTACAACATTGGGTCAATTCGGCGTTGGCATAGTTGGTACCAATGGTGTAATGCCATTCTTTGTTATTGCAGGATTATTGATTTTAGCTGCGCTACCAATGGTTGTGACCCAAAATGCCAACCCTGAGTGTTCCGAGCACCAGAGCCTTCCACTGCGAAAAATGCTTGCTTTAAGTAAGCCGGCAATTATTGGCTGTATTGTATCTGGGATGGTCATGGGCTCAATTTATGGATTACTGCCTCTCAATTTGGCCTCAACGGCGAGTGATACACAGCAGGTAGGCGTGCTGATGGCCGTCACTGTGCTGGGTGGTATGTTTATTCAACCGATTGTTGGCAAGATTGCAAACCAGGTGTCGAAATCACTGCTATTGGCTGCATTTTCATTGTTAGGTGTATTTGCAATGGGGATGTACCTACTTGATCAGCACTACACAACACAGATCATCGCCTTAGCGCTACTTGGCATGTCGGCATTTGCCCTGTACCCAATAGCTATCACCTTAGCCTGTGATGGCTTAGCGTCATCCGCCATTGTATCGGCAACTCAGGTTATGCTGTTTAGCTACAGTGTGGGCTCAGTGGCTGGACCAATGTTGGCTAATGAATTTATCCAAGGGGCAATGGGCCGTTCTATCGGGCTTATGGGGTTTTTCTTCAGCATATTCCTTGCAACGGCAATTTATATGTTGATTGCGAGTGTGAAAACCAAGCCGCAAGCCATTGTTAGCTAATGCCACTAAATATCTAATCAGGTAATGGAGGTGGTGTTTCGGTAGGTATAAAAAAGAGCGGGCGCGACTATTGTCGCGCCCTTGGTCTTTCTTGCAGCAATCCGGCTACTATGGTGCTCCCTGCATCATTCCATGATCAAGCTGTATCCGTCAGCGTATTCCCTTAGTCTCTATCCTAGAGATGTTCCTATTAGTCTACCTTGACCCGTCGATTCATCCTGTTTCGACTCTCTTCTCCTTCCTGGAGGTGTCCCTAACTTCATCCTGAAGTGGTCCATTCATGTCGTCCTGACCAGTAAGTATCCTACTTACTTTACCGTATCCATACGGTTATCCCTTCACAGTCCATGTCCGATAAATCATCCTAATTTACCGACCTCCTCCTGAGGTTGCCATTATCCTTGGCTGATTTCCTGTTCCGTTCCGTCAGTTCCTTCCGACACCAATAAGATTACGCTTTCCCTATTTTCTTTCAACCACGCCGACGGTTTCTTTTTTATCTCAAAGAACCACCATGTCACAAACAAACCATAAGAAACTGATTTTAAACGAGTTTAATTTTCAACCAGAAAAGGTCGCTATACACATTTGTACCAACTCCCACAGTTTTGTAAGAGATCTCTCACAGCGAACGCAGGTTAATTCTATAGCGTATACTAAAAGTGAGGCCCCGATATGACTGCATATCAGGGCCTCACCACTTGCGTTCCTTCGAGCTCATCGCCTTTAGGCTACCGTTGCCACGTTTTCCAACTTCTCTAACAAAACATCTTTCTTAAACGGTTTTGCCACGTAGTCATCCATACCCGCATCAAAACATTTAGTGATATCGTCATCCAACACACTTGCGGTAAGAGCAATGATTGGCAAACGCTCGCTATCCTGGTTTTGCTCCCAGCTTCTGATCTCTTGAGTTGCCGTGAAACCATCCATAATTGGCATCATGCAATCCATTAACACCGCATGGTAGCGCTTACCTTCCCTCACCATATCGACGGCTTCCTTACCATTGTTCGCCAATTCAAACTCGTAACCCGCCTTTTTCAAAAATAATGAGGCAACTTTTTGGTTAACTAGGTTATCTTCAACAATCAACACGGTGGCCCTGCTCTCGCCTTGAGAGGTTGCATCATCCTGTGGCGTGACAACGTCTTGAACAGCTTGTGCTTGTTTAGCCTTAGCCGCCAATCCAGCAGCAAGCACTGACTTCAAGGTATTGGTAAATCGCTTACCTAACAACGGTGTTGTCACAATCCCTTCAATGCTATTACCAAAGTCGTGTTGCTCATCCATATGGCTACAACACAGCACCAAGGGCGTATTCGGCAGTAGTGTTCTAATTTCACCCAGCTCTTTGGTCGACTGGAAAATTGACTCTTGGCAGTACATCACCACATCAACACTTTGGTGATTAGACTTGATGGCACTTAATTCATTACACTTCACCACCTGCAGTCCGTTTAACTCACACTCATCAACAAAGCGTTGAGTTTGGGCATTATTCGATTCACTCACCATCAATACATGGCGCTGATCTAGCTCTTTAACTTTTGGCGACACTTGCGCGACGATATCAACCTCAACCGTGAAGAAGAACTTACTCCCTACCCCTTTTGTTGATTCAAGCTGAATATCACCCCCCATTAATTCAACCAGCTGGCGACAGATAGCCAAGCCTAAGCCAGTACCGCCAAACTGCCGGGTAATAGAACCATCTTCTTGGGTAAACGGCGCAAACACCTGAGCTTGCTTATCCTTTTCAATACCTATACCAGTATCGATAATTGAGAAGGTTAAATCAGCCTTATTGTCTGACTTCAGCGCCGATTCTATTTGCAGTGTGACTGAGCCACTGGTCGTAAACTTCACCGCATTCGACATCAAGTTCATTAGTACTTGGCGTAACCTGTGCTCGTCTATCATCAAACGATAAGGCACATCGGGTGAAATATTCACAACCAAGTCCAACCCGGTATCTGCCGCCTTGGCGATAACAATCGACATGGTGTCGTAAGCAACTTCTTTAACATCACACTCATTCGGTGCCAGGATCAAATTGCCGGATTCAATCTTAGACAAATCCAGAATATCGTTGATAAGAAGCAATAATGTTTGCGATGAAGTTTCAATGGTTTGCAGGTATTCAGTTTGTGAGGGGTTAAGATCGGTATCTGCCAAAATATTCGACATACCAATGATCCCGTTTAGCGGTGTCCTGATCTCATGTGACATATTGGCAAGGAATGAACTTTTTGCCACGTTGGCCTTTTCGGCTTCATCCTTTGCTTTAACCAAGTTTGCTTGGTTCTGCGCCCTCTCTTCGATTAGCGCATTTAGTTTATTACTGAACACAGTAAATTCATCATTACCGTCTACTTTGATTTTTGCTTGTTCACTGTCTTCATTATCAAAAGACGACATCGCCCGTAATACTCGATTCAAGTACGAGCCTATTCGCTTCATCAAATTGACGCCAAACATGACAATGATGGTTAGCGAGACAATAATGCCAAACAAATACACCAACATCATTCGCTTCGCACCGGCAATAGAGCGGTCAATATCTGAAACAAGCTCATCGCTGATTTTATGCACGACGAACTGAACAAGATTAAACCTTTCATCGATAGCGTTGAAAGTTGCTTTCGACTGAATACCGCTAAAATCATCCGACATGATGTAACTACGCAGACGGAAGCTTTCTGCAAAAACAGGGTTTGTGAATGTTTTACTCAGCAGTTCAATCTGCGCAGGGGTTGCATTGATTGTTAGATAACGATCAATAATCAACTGCTGTCGTTCGATAAGGGTGTCTAGCTGCTCTTTGTAGTCACTATTTTCGATAGGCTGCTCATTAATTAAGTTGATGTACCAGTTCTCTTGCTGAGCCCAAAGTTGTAACCATTGCAATTGATAAAGAATAGAAATCTTTTGATCAATAATGACATCACCCGCACTCAACTTATTTTTTTCTAAGCTAACCATACTCTGAATTGACAAATCATATGCCCAATCAGACCAGTCATTAATATCCTCTTTTCCTACCCCTTCAAAGTCTGCAACCAGCTCTTTCATTTCATCTGTGATTGCCATTAGCTCTGAGCTTTGTTTCGCAGTGAAAGCATTAGGTATTACATTTGAAATTTGTGATATTGCGCTATTAATGTCACTTTCAGGTAATAATTCACCAGATGATGTTAACGTGCCAATCCTTAATGTATGAACTGAATTTGAAAAGTTTGAATTCGATCCCAAAAACTGAATTCTGGCATTTAATGTATTTAGATTGGTTACCTTTTCAAACAATAACTTAAGCTCAATAGTGGCTAGGGCACCAGAAAAAGCCAAGGGTATTAATATTAAAAAAAGCAACCTTGATTTTATTGAAAATCGATTAAACCACCCCATTATCGCTCCTTGACGCTAAATCCCTTAAATGACTGTTTGTAGTCACTTCAATGTCTACTATTATTTATAGCAGTATTACTCGATAACAATGGAAAATTATTAATGCTCAATGGATTGAAATTAATGCCCAAACTGGCGACAGCCTGCTTGCTTACATTTTTATCATTAACAACCACTTCCGTTCATGCAGAAGCAAAAGACGTTGAATTCGCCGTTTTCTCGATGAACAATGACATGCCTACTTTAAGTAAAAGTAAAGCTCGAATGCTTTATAAAGGGAAGACTAAGAAGCTAAACGGCAGTATTAAAATCATTTTGGTCGATTTACCTGAAAACTCTATCCATCGTGAAGAGTTCTACAACATGCTACTTGGTAAATCGATTTCTCAAATGAATGGCTACTGGGCAAGTCTGTCTTTCTCAGGTAAAGGAACCCCGCCTGAAGAACTCAGCAGCGATGACATCAAAGATATCTTAGAGTGGTTAAACCAAAACCCAAATGGCATTGCCTACGCGCCTGTCAATGCTGTGCCTGAAAACGCCAATATTCTTATCACTGTTTTACAAGGAGAGTAAACAATGAAGAATAAGTTGATCTTTACGTTACCCTTGCTTGTAACACCATTAACATCCTTAGCGGCGATTAGTATTACGGACAATCTATCAGTCAGTGGCTTTGGCTCTACCTCTATTACCCGCTCAGATAACAGCGTGCCTATTTTTGTTCATCGGGAAATCACCGATGACACCTGTTACGACTGCGATACCACATTTGGCTTACAAGCTGATTTAGCTATGACAGATGAGTTCCATGCATCTGTTCAACTCGTAAAACGCCCACAAGATACTTGGTCTGATCCTGAACTAGAATGGGCATATTTATCATACGAATATGATGACCTCACATTCAAGGGGGGTCGTCTTCGTATTCCATTGTTCCTTGTTTCAGAATACTACTATGTGGGGCAGGCCTACACTTGGGCAAGGCCTCCGCAAGAAGTGTATGACTCAATTCTTGGCTTTACCTACTTTGACGGGGTGTCGGCAACATGGCGTCACGACCTGAGCGATGAGGCCGTACTTAGCCTTACCCCCTACTATGGTTTTGAGCGCGATAATAAAACGGAGTTAGGGGATTCAAAGCTGACCTTTGATACCGAGCACATGGCGGGCATTTCAGCCGAAGTCAGCGGCTTTAACTACCGTGTCCATTTTGGATATATGAACACCAAATACTCGATAAAGCCTTCAACTAACGAAGAGATTTTAAACATCTATACCCTTGGGGGTGAATACTCATTAGATGATTGGCAGTTTATGGCTGAAGTTCAAGCCGACTCAATCCAGACTAACTGGTACGTTAGTGGCGCCTATCGCATGGACAAGTTCACGCCGTACCTTGTTTACGGCGAAAGTCACCACCGTAGAAAGTCAAACAGCGTAACCGCTGGCTTGCGCTACGATCTGACCTACTCCATTTCTTTAAATGCGGAATGGCAAGGTGTGTACATGAGCCAAAGTGATTACGATGCATTTAACACTGGCCAGTATGTAACGCCGCCAAGGATCGCTGGCGAAGACAAAGATACCAACATCTACACACTGATGCTTAATTTTGTCTTCTAAACGAAAGGTTATAAGACTAAAACCAAAAACGCTCAGCACATGCTGAGCGTTTTTACATCACGAGGCTCTCGCCTTTATTCACTCTCCCTCAACCCTTATTTCACCAACATCGCGGCACCAAACACCCCTGCACTATCCCCCAATTCAGGTTTCAGTATTTGGGTATTTAAAACCGGGTTAAACAAGTGAGGCAAAATCGCTTCACGACCAGCAGTGTAAAGGCTGTCGATATTGCCAACGCCACCCCCGACAACAATAACGTCAGGATCCAATACATTAATGATATTGGCAACGGCACGGCCAAACTGTTGATGCAGGCGCTCTATCGTCGCCACCGCATGTTGATCACCATTACTTGCTAAATCGACGATTACAGGTAATGACCGTATCTCACCCGATATTTCGCTATAGTAAGCCTCAAGTCCTTTGCCTGATAACACCGTTTCAACACAGCCGTGTTTTCCGCAATAACACGCGCGACCTTCAGGCTCTATGACGTTATGGCCCCACTCACCGGCTATGCCATGGCACCCGTATAGCGCTTTACCATTAACAACAACGCCCGAACCCACACCTGTCCCCATAATGATGCCAAACACCACTTCTGGCTGATGCTCTAACTTTGCTGCCACACCCAAATGGGCTTCAGCAAGGGCAAAACAGTTAGCATCATTCGCCAAACGCACCGGGACATTCAGTACGGCTTCCAAGTCATGGTGAAGCGGTTGGCCATTTAAGTGCGTCGAATTACAGTTTTTCATAGTTTGGCTGATTGGGTCTAACGTCCCCGGCGTACCAAAGCCAATGGCTTCAGGTCGCTCACCAACCAGCGATTCGCAGCGAACGACTAAACGTTTTATCTGTTGCAGCACATGCTGATAACCCTTGTTTCCTTCCGTTGGAATACGCTCGCGAACGACACATTCATTATTCGCGTAAGATAAAACCGCACACTCGATTTTAGTCCCGCCTAAATCAACACCCCAATAGTGGTTGGCCATTGGCATTGCTCCTCCTTAACTCCCCCCAGCGCTTTAATCTTTTCGATCCCTAGCCCATTACAGGTTGAGTACAAAAACACTGGGTCATCTTGATAAAGAAAATACCAGAACAACCTTGGCAATTCTGGTTGTTGCTCACAAGACACCAACCCGGCACCAAAAAGTGAAAAATCAGCCATACTTAAACCAAAACTATCAGAGCGATTGTCTGTTAGCGATGGTCTGTAGCTTGCTCTCTGGCACGACAAACGCGCTTGTATTCGTATGGCTTTCAGGAGATGAATGCAATGTTTTTGAAAGAGTCTCGCACAGGTGATCTCGTTGATGTTGTTGATATGTCATCACTAATCAACCCTTTTTCTCAACAGGTCACTGTACAGTACCAATCAGGTGAAGATCTGGCTGATCCGGTCAATATCGATAAGCAACAACTCGCTTTCCCATCTGGAGAAGAGTTACCAGAGTGCTGGGTGAATGGTTACTACAAGCAGTGCCAACGCTAGTTAGCTTGGCTCCCCCACTTAAAAATATCCCCTCACTACTTACTGAGGGGATATTTTTACAAGGTAAGCTGGCCTAGGTACTGGCTCATTTGCCCTGTCAACCTATCCACGCCCTCGGATAACGCCCTTACTTGCGCATCATAACCAGACTCAACTAAAGGAACTTGAATAAAGAATGGTTGGCGTGAAACGACATCGCCCGATTTGTTGATCACTAACCACTGCCCTTTTAATTTGGCTAGCCCAGTATAGTGGCCATTAAATTCAGTGAACCTCACTTGTAACTTTGGCGTATCAACCGAGCTAATCGCAGGGGTCAGTTCGTCAAACCAATACCGCGATTGCTTTTGTCGCAAGTCTGTTGTGATCAAACGGGTGAGTTGCATACTTAAGTTTTCAGCCCACAAGTTTTGTTGGGCCTGCACCACTTCCGTTTCACTTACCTGATAAACCAGCCCTGTGCCACCAAGATGGGCACTGACTTCAACTGGCCTAACGATCACCAGAGGTTGCGACTTATTGGCATAAGTTACCAGCTGATCGTTATCATTGGTTGGCAATAAGTATGTTTTCACCACCGGTTCCGAAGCACTACACCCAGTTAGGGCAAGCAAGGCTAACAAAATAACTCTGTACATTATTGCACTCCCCCTACAGGAATAGGATCCGGCGTTTTTTCACCAGTGAAGATTAGCGAATTGGGTTTCTCATTAAGTTGTCTTAATACAGGCTGCAACTCAGCCATTACCTGTTCAAACTGGGCAAGTGCTTGTTCAAGGTTCTGATAGGGCTGCGCATCCGGTCCAAAGCCATTTAAGGTTTGCTGTATTTGCTGAAGGCTTTCCCGTATTTCACCCGGTATGGCTTGGGTATCGTTTTTGGCTAGCAATCCTCTCAATTCTTGAGCCACACCTTCAGCGGCTGCCAATGTTTTCTGTGACGTTTGCAAGGTTGCATTTAAACTAAGCAGCGTATCTTCAACAGGCAGTTCATTCACCTTATTCAAAATGGCCATAATTTGTTTTTGGATCTGGGCAAAGCCACCGGCCTTGGTTGGGAACAAATCATAGTTGGCATATTCCCTTTGCTTGATGGGCGGTTCGTCCGGGTAAAGTTCTAAATCGATCAACAAGGCACCCGTTAGCAAGTTACCGGTTTTTAATGAAGCCCTTAACCCACCATCAAACTCACGCTCTAGATTGGTTTTCAAATCACCCAACGAGGCATAATTAACATGATCAAGCACCCTACCTAATTCGATACGAACCAACACAGGGATTTGCTTATTGGTAAACCCTTCTCGCATAGTGCGTAAACTAAGCGGCACCTTTTGTACGGTACCGACTCGGATACCACGGTATTCGATTGGCGCACCAGGGTTTAACCCCCGCACCGACTCATCAAACAGCATGACGTACTCAAGGTACTCATCAAAGAATCGTTCACGTACTTGCTTGAGATTGTTGTAAAGACGGAATTTCGACAAATCTTTGGTAATAAGCTCGCCAGGATCTCGCCCTTTGGGGACGCGGAAACTTACTCCGCCGGTGATCAGCGATTCGATCGAACCTATTTTTAAGTTGAAACCCTCTGCCGACATATTCAAATCAACACCAGAAGTCAGCCAAAAGCGCGTTCTTTTTCTAATTAAGCTGTTGTATGGTTCAAAAATAAAAAGCTGGTAATGTGCTTTCTTGGTTTCAGGGTCAAAACTCACTTTTTCAACTCGTCCAACCGTAAACCCCTCATATAACACCGGATCACCGACACCTAGTTTGCCTGCCTCATTGTGGGTTAGCACTAAGCGCAGGCCTTTTGCATCTGGTGGCGCAACTGGCGGAATATCCAACACGGTAAATTCTCGCTCTTCATCGCCATTACGCCCTGGTTGTAATTGTATGTAGGCCCCCGAAAGCAGTGTTTCCAGCCCTGACACCCCCTCTTTACCAATCCTCGGCTTCACCACCCAAAACAGGGTGTCTTCTTTAAGCATTCGCGCCGCGTCTTTATCCATCTGCGCTTTAACCGTAATAGAGGTATAGTCATCATTTAAAGTGACATCTGTCACCACCCCTACTTTGACATTCAAGGCTTTGATCTCGGTTTTGCCTACCTCTATCCCTTCCGCAGTACCCATATTGAGTGTTATTTCTGGGCCTTGGCTAGTGATATATTGGTAAAACATCCATAAACCTATTCCTATCGCAACCAGCGGTACAAGCCATATGGACGATACCTGCTTTACCGACTCTTTTTTCGCTTTCGGAGCTTGCTGCTCACTCATAACCACTGCTCTCGTTCGTATTATTTAAGTTTTCGTCTATCTCTTTCTCTTGTACCTGATCAACCCAAAAGACCCTTGGGTCAAATGTCATCGCTGACAGCATGGTCAAAAGCACAACACAAGCAAAAGACAACGCCGCAGGACCTGGGAAAATCGCCATTAAATTTTGCAGTTGTACCAAGGCAACCAAGATAGCGACGACAAAAATATCAATCATCGACCAACGCCCGATAAGCTCAGTAATCCGGTATAGCCTGAGTTTTTGAATGGCCTGATGTTCATCGCTAGCTGCGCTTTTATGGGCATGGAAGTACAACCAAGTTAGGGCAAAAATTTTAGCTAGGGGGATAACAACACTGGCAAGGAAAATAACGGCGGCGATTGGATAAGACTTCAGTTGCCACAATAGAATCACCCCGCCCATGATGGTTGAGCCTTCGCTGTTACCCAAACTCACGGTATACATCATGGGATACAGGTTCGCGGGAATGAAAAAAACCGCTGCTGCTATCAACAGCGCCCAAGACCGTTGTAACATTTGCTTTGGGCTATAGGGGTGAAGTGCACCGTGACAGCGGTGACATCGCTCGTGGCTATCTTCTGAAGCCATCGGGTTCATCTGCGCACAGATATGACAGCTGATATGGTTTTTCGATTGGTGGCTATCACCCGCCGACACCCCTTGCAGTGGTGTGATAGGAATGAACTGCATCCACAGCCAAGTTCTATCCACCATCGACACACACTTCACCACCAGTATGGTGTATATGCAAAATGCCCAAAATGACAACCCGAGGCCAATATCGGCCAATGATGCGATTTTTATTAAGCTCACCAGCACGCCAATCAAAAACACATCGACCATCAACCATGGCTCAATCCTAATCATCACCCGACACAGTTGCTTTTCGAAATGCGAGATAGGCTTGTGGCTCGCATTCTTGTGAATAGAATTAGTGAGGCGCCCTGCTCGAACATACAAATAAAGCAACACTGACAGATACAAGGCAGGAAGTACTACAACCGTTGCCAGCAAAAGCAATGCCAGCAAGCTATTTTCAAACTCGCTCAACATCTTGGCAGAGTGCATCAGGGTTATTTCTTGGCTGATCCCTTGCACACTGAATGACATAAAAGGAAAGCTGATACTGGCAACCAGCATAGCAAGGCTGGCAATCCCGTAGGAAAGCGGCCTTTGGAAAGGCTGAGCGACACGTTTGGCTAATGTGTGCTGGCAGCGCGGGCACGACGCTTTCTCACCGTCTTCAAGCGGTGGCAATTCGACAACAAGCCCACACTCTTCACAACTAATTAGCGGTTGTAATTGCTCTGATTCAGACATTTCCTTTCCAAAAATGGCGCCTTGAATCAAGTATAGGAAGGATTTAACCTAAGTGCTTGCATTTACAATACTTATTATTCATTTAAAGTTGACAGTGTCAGATATTTTTACAATCAACAATTTTTAATTTTTATAAAGAAAACCAATAGCACGTATTTTATAATCAAAGATTTAAACGGAAAAAACATATAGCACTAAATACTCACAACTATTAAAACACAGTAAATAATCAATACATCAGTGTCAGCGTTTATTACAGATATTGTAATACTTCATGATAACCTACTGATTTATCTGTATGGCATTCATTTTGCTTATTCTAATTCACACTCAATAATCGAGTAAAATAATTCCAGCACACAAGCTTATATTAGCTATAGTAGCTTCACTATTCAGCATATCTTCATTCTCTATGCCAATTTTACAAATTAGTAATACAGGCAGCCTTACCGGGATAGAGAATATTGAAGTTAACAATGAATTATATAATGTTAGTTTCGTTGATGGTCGCTGTATTGAAATATTCAGTGGGTGTGATAATAGCTCAGACTTCGAGTTCCAAACTGAAGCTTTAGCACTATCAGCTTCCTCAGCCTTAATCGATATATTTAGTAATAATATTTACGACCTTAGGCCTGAACTAACACAAGGCTGCGAATCAATTCAGGTTTGTTATATGGTAACACCTTATCAATCTGCATTCCCTACTGTTCAAGAAAGCTTTGCTGCCAATAATGCAGGGCTAATACCTAATAATTTTGCACTAAGTACTATTTTAGCATTACTAGATACACGTCAGCAAGTCGATACTACTTATGCTGTTTGGGAGAAGGCTAACAATATATCAGAGCAACCTATAATGGCAATTGTATTTCTATTCCTATTCTCGACAATAAGAAAAGTCACATTCAATAAATGAGGTGCAATCATGAGAATATTATCAGTCGTCATTGGTATATTTACAATTCTATTCGTTGTCTCATCAAAGTGTCATGCAATACCAATTATTGATACAGGGGGACCATATCAGGTTATATAAGGAAATAACATAAGATTAGATGGATCTCAAACAACTGACTCTAATGGACAAAGTATTATTTTAGGAGAGTGGGATCTTGACACTGATGGAGCCTTTGATTTCAGCAATATAATTGCTAATATTTCTTGGTCTGAGTTAAATACTTTCGGGCTATTACAAGCAGGAGATCAAATTACCATTTTATTCCGTGCAACCAATAATTTAGGTCAAAATGCCCAAGACTCAACAACAATTGAAGTAATATCACAAGTTCCATCCCCCAGCACAAAGGCTATCTTTTTAACAATATTATTTGTGCTTCTAACTATGAAATTAACAAAAGATAAGACAGTTTTGAGAACGTATATATCCCCTTAATCAACTCTCTTTTGCTGTAGTAGCCATCAATTAGCTACTACAGCATCCCTATATAGTTAAAACAACAGGTCTGTCTTGGACGCACAGATAAAGTCGTTCTTATGTAACCCTTTCACCGAATGGCTCCACCACCGTACCGTCACCTTACCCCACTCTAGGGTAATTTCAGGATGATGGAACTCCTGCTCTGCCAATTCAGCCACTCTGTCGGTGAATGCCCACGCAAGCTTAAAATTTTTAAACGAGTACGCCCGCTCCAGCTGGCTGACGCCATTCAACTCGATGATTGACCATTCAGGAATTTCTGGCATCAGCTGCGCGATTTCTTGCTCTGTCACCATAGGGGCACCGGCTTGGCAAGCTTCGCACTTCAACTCGTGTAAATCAGACATTCGGTTTCCTTCTTAAAATTCATCAAAAGCCACAGGCATACTAAAACGCCGTGTAATAACTAATCTAGATGAGTATTCATTATGATGCGCACTTGAACAGTGGCTCACGTAGCCCTTTTTGTCGAGCCTCATAAACCAATTGCATAATATCCTGTTGCGCAAGCTCAAATAGCTGCTGGATATCATCCAAAATAAAATATTTCGGCTGCATGATATCGATACGGTAAGGGGTTCTCATGATCTCCACCGGATCAAATTGCGCATAAATGGGGACGCCATCAACCTGCTGCTCAACAGCCTCGGAGCCTGTCATCGCATATTGGGTCTCACCGGGTGACGATAAAATTCCACCGCCATAAATTCTAATATCCCCTTGCTGACGCAGTAAACCAAATTCGACGGTAAACCAATACAAGCGAGCCAAGAACACCCGCTCTTGAGGCGTGGCGGCATACCCCAGTTGACCATAAGTGTGGGTAAATTCGGCAAAGGCAGGATTGGTTAGCATGGCACAATGGCCGAAAATTTCGTGGAAGAAATCGGGCTCTTGGAGATAATCAAATTCTTCTCGACATCGCAGAAATGTCGCCACCGGAAACTGCCTATTAGCCAGTAGTGCAAAAAAACGATCAAAGTTGATCAACGCAGGCACCGCTGCACATTGCCACCCGGTGGTATCACCCAGTACTTGATTAATCTCACCAAGTTGCGGCACCCTTTGCTGAGGTAAATCCAACAGGGCTAATCCATGCAGATACTCATCGCAGGCACGCCCGTTGACACAGTCCAGTTGTCGTGTCACCAAATCATGCCAAATTTCATCTTCAACCGTGTTCCAATCAACAGTGCCCTGTTTATCAGGCTTCTTGGAGCTATATTTAGTCGCACTACCCATAATGTATTCCTTATACCTACCTCTCCCTGGCACAAATCAAACCGCATTTATTTAGTTTTCATTATTAAGGGTAGATGCCCCAACCGCTTAATTTCCTCCCGCCAAGCACAAGTACCTACACCACAGATGTAACAATAAATTTACATCGATATAATCATTACCGCAGAGAGCACCGCTAAGAAAAATCCTAATCTCTCTTTTGATAACAATGAGATGTAAACCCGATAGGACATATCTGCAAGTCATGCTATCAAGGCAAAAAGTTGCCCCAATGGATATGTTAAGCCAGAGTTAAAACATCAAGTGTTAACATCTGGCAGCGGTTAAGGAGTGATTATGCGGCAATGGTTTCAGTTCCCTATCACGGAAGGTAAAGCCTCTAAACAAGCTCACTGCGATCTTCCTGAAGGCACCTTCGAGCGAGAGTGTGGCAAGGAAGGCTTCTTTGGTCCTGCTAGCCACATGTATCACAGCCACCCACCAACAGGTTGGATAAACTGGGAAGGACCGCTTCGCCCTCGCGCTATCGATACCAATGCCATGAACGCAAGCACAGCCTGCCCTTGGCAAGCACCGCTGATCCTTCACAACAATAACCTTAAGCTTAGGGTGTGGCAGACGGAAAGAGACATGTCGCACCTCGTCCGCAATGGTGATGGCGATGAGGTTTTATTCGTCCACCATGGTAGTGGCGATTTGTATTGTGACTACGGCCACTTAAGCTATCGTGACGGCGATTACATCGTTCTTCCCCGTGCCACCAGCTGGCGAATATCACCCAACTCGCCAACAACCCTGCTGATGATTGAAGCATCGAATAGTGCTTTTCAAATGGCAGAGCGTGGACTGGTTGGTCAACACGCTGTCTACGATCCCGCTGTACTGGAATATGCCAAAATTGACCAAGCTTTTCTCGACCAACAAACTGAAAATGACGCACAGCATTGGCAAGTAAAACTCAAGGCTAGAAACAGCCTCAACACCATTACCTATCCATTCAACCCACTTGATGCCCAAGGCTGGAAAGGCAATTTAACCGCCTTTAAACTCAATTGGCGTGATATTCGCCCATTGATGAGCCACCGTTATCATCTTCCACCTTCGGCGCATACAACCTTTGTAGCAGAAGGGTTTGTTATCTGTACTTTCGTCCCCCGCCCGATCGAAACTGATCCGAACGCCCTGAAAGTCCCCTTCTTCCACAATAACGATGATTACGACGAAGTCTTGTTCTACCACCGAGGCAATTTTTTCAGCCGCGATAATATCGAGGCTGGCATGATAACCCATCACCCTTGTGGCTTTTCGCATGGCCCACACCCCAAAGCATTAGCGGCCAGCCAAACACAGCCAAAAGCGGAAACAGACGAAGTCGCAGTAATGATTGACGCCCGATATCCACTCGAAGTCGCTGATTTACCGGAAGGGGCGGAAAACACCAACTATGTTTATTCATGGCAAGAAAAATAAATACAGCCAGTTTTTCGTTCTGAAAAACGAGAATTTACATTGTAAACAAGGAGCAAAACGTGAAATTAGCATCGCTTAATCACGGTCGTGACGGCCAACTTGTTGTGGTCTCCCGCGATCTTAAAACCGCTGCCCACGTCCATGATATCGCCCCAACCCTGCAATTTGCGCTGGATAACTGGGATCAGGTCGCGGCAGACCTAGAGCATATCTATCGCAACCTTAACGACGGCCTTGTCACCGATAGCTTCAGTTTCAACCCTGCATTTTGCGCATCGCCACTTCCCCGCGCCTACCAATGGGCAGATGGCAGTGCCTATGTCAACCATGTGGAGCTGGTACGTAAAGCCCGCGGTGCCGAAATGCCAGAAAGCTTCTGGAGTGACCCGTTAATGTACCAAGGCATGTCCGATGGTTTTCTGGCTCCTAATGAAGATATCAGTGTTGCCGATGAGAGCTGGGGCATCGACTTCGAGGGAGAGATCGCGGTTGTCACCAACGATGTGCCAATGGGCACGCGCACCGAGGAAGTGCATGGCCATATCAAGCTACTCATGCTGGTCAATGATGTCTCACTTCGAAACCTGATCCCCGGTGAATTGGGCAAAGGCTTCGGCTTTTTCCAATCTAAACCTGCCTCCTCCTTTTCTCCGGTTGCCGTCACCCCCGATGAACTGGGTGAAAGTTGGCATGACTACAAACTGCATCAGCGGCTCAATGTTCACCTCAACGGTGAGCTATTTGGCAATCCTCATGCCGGTACAGACATGACCTTTAACTTCGCCGAACTAGTCCAGCACATTGCCAAGAGTCGCCATATCGCGGCAGGCACCATTATTGGTTCGGGAACCGTATCGAACAAAGATCGCAGCAGCGGCTCTTGCTGTATAGCCGAGCGCAGAATGCTCGAAATACTGGAACACGGTGAGGCACAAACGCCATTCATGAAGTTTGGCGACACCGTGCGAATAGAAATGCTGGATGATAATAACGATTCAATTTTCGGGGCTATCGAACAGAAAGTTGTACGTTATGAGCACAAGTATCTAGAGGAAGACCTAAACCATCATCGACCTCATTAATCGTGACGATCAAGGATACTCAATGATTAAGCTTTATGACTATTATCGCTCTTCTGCCTCCTATCGGGTTCGCATTGCACTGAACCTAAAGCAGCTTGCCTACGACCAACGCCCTGTCTCGCTGTTGGATAATGAGCAAAACAGTGCCAGTTATACAGCCATCAACCCCAATGGTTTGGTGCCAGGCTTTAGTGACGATGCCGATAGCACTGGCGTGCTTGGTCAATCTATTGCCATCATTGAGTACCTTGATGAATGCTACCCCGAGCCACCTCTGTTACCACAGAATGCCTTTGACAAAGCCCGATGCCGAGAAATTTCCCTCGCTATCGCCTGCGATATCCACCCATTAAACAATCTGCGCGTACTGAATTACCTCAATACTGAATTTGGGGTCAATCAAAACGAAAAGATGGTTTGGTATCACCATTGGTTACAACGCGGCTTTCAAGCAATTGAAAGTCTGATCAGTCGCCAGAATACGACGTTTTGCTGTGGAAACAGCCCAACCATGGCCGACATTTGCTTGGTTCCCCAGCTTTATAACGCCAAAAGGTTCGGTTTCGATACCAGCCGCTATCAACACCTACTTGAAATTGAGCAGCGCTGTCTTGAGCTTCCTGCTTTTGTCAAAGCGCATCCAGACAATCAAATGCCCTAGCACGATGAAGCGCCAATGAATCCGTGAATACACATCAGTTAAGGAGGCTCTGGTGGACAGTAATCAAGCCAATGACCGTCACCCAATCTCACAAATGTTATGGATGCCAGACAAAGATCGGATTCATGACAGCCGGCTATATCAATTCATGGTTGAATTAAGTGAACAGCAAAACACCCTCTTCCATGATTACAACCAGCTTCATCAATGGTCAGTCTCAAACAGTGAGGCTTTCTGGTCGATGCTGTGGGAATTTTGCAATGTAAAAGGTTATCAACAGCCTCCCATCAGCTTTTGTCCCTCTGATAGTCAAGCCCCAGCGAAGGATACGCAATGGTTTCCCAATTCAACATTAAACTATGCCGAGAACTTGCTTGATGGTTGGGCGCGTCACGCAGCTGCCGATGCCATCATCTTTCATAGCGAAGGGGATCAAAGTCGCAGGCAGCATTTAAGTTGGCAACAGCTCTATCGCCAAACCTCGCAGGTTGCTAGCTACCTCAAAGCCAATGGGGTAAAGCAAGGGGATGTGGTGGCAGGCTATTTACCCAACTTGCCACAGACTATTGTGGCGATGCTAGCCACAACGTCGCTAGGGGCGATCTGGAGTTCCACTTCACCGGATTTCGGAACTGACAGCGTGGTTGAGCGTTTTAGCCAAACCCAACCAAAAGTCCTCTTCTGCGCTGATGGCTATTACTACAATGGCAAGACCATTGATTATTCGGAGAAAACAGAACAAATCATTGCCCAACTGCCAAGCCTGACACATGTCGTTGTCATTCCTTTTATCAACAGCTCTCCTGAAAACAACAACATTGGAAGTATCCAAACGACCCAATGGCATGAAATTTTGACTCAATTTGAGCCAAACGAAATCCATTTTACGCCCGTTGCCTTCAACCACCCGCTCTATATTCTGTATTCTTCGGGGACAACGGGTAAGCCAAAATGCATCACCCACAGCGTTGGCGGTACCTTACTCAACCACCTTAAAGAACATCAGTTACACTGCAATATCCAATCGGGCGATCGGCTGTTCTATTTCACAACTTGCGGCTGGATGATGTGGAACTGGATGGTCAGCGGCCTTGCCTCAGGTGCCACGTTAGTGATTTATGATGGCTCCCCATTCTACCCAGATGGCAATGTACTTTGGGATATGGCCGAGCAAGAGCAAGTCACTATTTTTGGCACTTCAGCCAAGTACCTAGAGGCATTAGAAAAGCAGCAGTACTCACCTACTCTCAATCACCCACTCAAGTCACTTAAAACCGTCTGTTCAACCGGCTCAGTACTGGCACCTGAGCAATTCGATTATGTGTACCAGCATATCCATAACGACATTCAATTAGCCTCCATTTCTGGCGGCACTGATATCTGTGGCTGTTTTGCCATTGGTAATCCCATCAGCCCGGTTTTTCGCGGTGAATGCCAAGGGCGAGCGCTGGGTATGGATGTCAACGTCTTTGATATCACAGGCAAGTCAGTCTTTGAGCAACAAGGCGAACTTGTCTGTTGCAATAGCTTCCCCAACCAACCCTGCGGCTTTTGGAACGATACTGATGGCAGCAAGTACCAAAGTGCCTATTGGGATACCTACCCTAACGTTTGGCACCATGGAGATTTCGTCGAGCTTACCGCGTCATGGGGAATGGTTTTCTACGGACGTTCCGATGCCGTGCTAAACCCTGGCGGTGTCAGAATAGGCACGGCTGAAATCTACCGTCAGGTTAACCCAATGCCGGAAATTGTCGACTCGCTAGTCATTAGCCAGAATGTTGGCAGCGACAGCCGTATCGTACTTTTTGTCCAACTGAAAGAAACCGAGCAATTAAACGATCAGCTTAAAACCCGAATTAAAGAAACCATTAAGGCAAATTGCTCACCACGACATGTGCCCGAAATAATCCTTACCGTCAACGATATCCCGAGGACCAAATCAGGCAAATTAGTGGAGTTGGCAGTGAGAAACATCGTCCATCACCAACCGGTGAAAAATCGAGGGGCGCTTGCGAACCCAGATGCACTTGAAGGGTTCAAAAATAGACCAGAATTGGAACAATAATTACCGTTTATCTCCCAAGTTAATGCAATATCGTCTTATTTACCGCGAAGTTGCTCATTGGATGATATGATGCACTCACTACAAAGGAGAGTGACACAGAGTATGAAGCGCATTCCAACCAATATCATTACCGGCTTCTTGGGAGCGGGTAAAACGACCTCTATCTTGTCTCTGCTGGCACGTAAGCCAGAAAATGAAAAGTGGGCCATTCTTATCAACGAATTCGGCAACGTGGGTGTTGACGGTGCCATTCTTGATCAACAAGGCGCGATTGTTAAAGAAGTACCTGGCGGCTGCATGTGCTGTGTTGCTGGTCTGCCAATGTCCGTCGGTATCAATGCCCTACTTGCACAAAAACCCGATCGCTTGATCCTTGAACCTACCGGTTTAGGTCATCCGAAAGAAATGATCAACAAGATGATTTCTGACACCTACAGCAACTACATCGACCTTAAGGCCACAATTACCTTGGTTGACCCTCGCCACGTGTCTGATCCACTGTATACCGACAACCACAACTTCCAAGATCAGATCTCACTGGCTGATATTGTTGTGGCGAACAAAATCGACGAATGCAGCGATTACGACTTACTTGCTTTCGAAGAATACGTTGGCCAAATTGAACCAAAGAAAGCCGTTATTGGCCAAGTGAGCCAAGGCGAGCTTGAGCTACCTTGGCTTGACCATGAACGTATCGAACGTCAATCCGAGCATAGCCACCACCATCATCATGGCGAAGACGATGCCCCGCTACCCGGCTTTGAACTGGCACCAGGGCAGTTGTTTGTTCGTAAGGAAAATAGTGGTCAAGGCTACCACAGCTGCGGCTGGTTCTTCGCTGTTGAGCAACAGTTTGATTTCTCAAACATGTTCTCGCTACTTTCGAACATCAATGCCCAGCGCGTGAAAGCTGTCGTGAATACCGAGCAAGGCTACTACGCCTTCAATGTCGTGAACCAAGTTGTGACTGTAAATGAGCTATCGCTAGAAGGCTTTGAGTCGCGTATTGAAGTTATCGACAAAGACAAACTACCGTGGGATGAACTGGAAGAAATTCTATGTTCGTTGGCAACGAAAAAGTAAACCAAGTCGTTATAGCGGTGTCAAAGCCGCTATAACCTGCTAATAATTAAACCAATATCAGTTGGTAAAATACACTTTGGTAAAACCCCGGTTTTACTCGATTACGCAAGGAGCAACTATGCTAAACCCTGCTACTGCACAAGCGGTCATCGATCACGCGCTGTTCCTCGGTGCGGATTTTGCCGAATTGTTCGTTGAGCATCATCAATCAAGCTCAGTTGAGCTGATTTCTGGTGATATCGATAAAGTAAACTCCGGCATCGATTTTGGTATCGGTGTTCGTCTATTCTTCGGTCATAAAGTACTTTATGGATACACCAACAGTACTGATGAAGAAGAGCTTAAACGCGTTACCAGCCTATTGGCAGCCAAAGACAAACGCGATCAAATTGCGACTGCGGGTAGCTTGAATCTTAGCCGCTACACCAGCAAGCACCAATGTCAGCTTCCTTTAAATCAAGGGGCTAACCTTGAGGCTAAAATTGCCTTCTTACGTCAAACCAACGAGGCGGCACGCAATGAAGATGAGAAGATCTCACAGTTCATTGGCCGTATTCTGCAGCGTGAACAGCAAGTAGAAATCTTCAACTCAACAGGGCTGCATATTGGCGACACCCGCCATTACACCCGCGTAGCAGCAACGGCCATCGCCCAGAACGGTAGCGAGCAGTCCACTGGCTTTGAAGCGCCAGGTGCACTGACAGGTTGGGAGTTTAATTCTCAGCTGAACGCTCAAGAGCTAGGCCAGAAAGTCGCTAAACAAGCCATGGTGAAATTGTTTGCGGAAAACTGCCCTTCAGGCGAGATGCCAGTGATCATTGGTAACGGTTTCGGTGGTGTTATTTTCCACGAAGCCTGTGGCCACCTTCTGGAAACAACGTCTGTTGCCAAAAAAGCCTCTGTCTTCCACGACAAGATGGGTGAAATGATTGCCAACCCAGTGGTTAACGCTGTCGATGATGGCACCATGAGCAATGAATGGGGCTCAATCAACATCGATGATGAAGGCATGGAGACCCAGCGCACCCAACTAATTAAAGACGGTAAGCTAACAAGCTTTATGGTTGACCACATGGGATCGCTGAAAACAGGTTATGCACCTACCGGCTCTGGCCGTCGCGAGTCATACAAGTACGCCCCAACCTCTCGTATGCGTAACACCTTTATCGAGCCTGGCGACAGTTCTCTCGACGAGATGATCGCAAGTGTCGAGCGCGGGATCTTCGCCAAGAAAATGGGCGGCGGCTCTGTTCAACCAGGTACCGGTGAATTTAACTTCGCAGTACAAGAAGCCTATCTGGTTGAGAATGGCAAAATTACCAAACCACTTAAGTCTGCAACGCTGATCAGCACAGGCCCGAAAGTATTGAAAGAAATTTCAATGGTCGGCAGTGACTTCGAATTGGCTGCCGGTATGTGTGGCTCAGTAAGTGGCTCTGTACCAACGACGGTTGGTCAGCCAGCGCTTAAAGTAGACAATATTCTTGTGGGAGGTAACTAATGGCCGATCAACAACAACTACAAAACGCTATCGATCAAGTACTTGATCGCGTCAAAGCCTCTGGTGCCGAAGCAGATGTTATCGCGAGCGGCAGCAACAACTTTTCCCTAAAAGCCAATGCGGGCGAGCTTGACGAGTACAAAGTAACGTCAGGCCAAGTCATTGGTGTACGTGTTATCAAAGATCAGCATATTGCGACCAGCTACTCTGAATCATTGGAGCCTGCCAGCCTGGATATGATGGTTGAGCATGCACTGCAAAACGCACTGTATACCAAGCAAGACGAGCATCAGACCATTAGCTGTGCGGGCAGCCAGCTGACGACAGAAAGCCCTGAAATCTACCAGCAAGATGATGCGACTGTTGACGACAAAATCGCATTGGCGCTCAAACTAGAGAGCGAAGTGGTTGCTAAGCCGAACGCTACCTCGGCACCATATAATGGCTTTGGTGAGTCTGACAGCCAGGTTATCCTTGCCAATACTCAAGGTACACGTTGCTACCACCAAGAGCGTTCTACCTATTGCTACGCCTACACGCTTTACGAGCAAGATGGCAAACAGTCAATGCATGGCGGCATGTCTTCGGGCCGACGTTTTGATCAACTCGACCCAAATTACTGTATCGAACACGGCTACGAAATGGCTAAAGCCCTGCTTGATGGTGAACCAATTACGACGGGAAGTTACAGTGTCATTTTTGAGCTGAGTTGTTTGAGCAGCCTATTTGGTGCGTTTGGCATGTGCCTTTCGGGCCAATCAGCCATGAAAGGCATCAACCCATGGCGCGATTCGGTCAACCACGTGGTGGCAAGCCCGCTACTAACGGTATCTGATCAAGCCTATGTTGAAGGCGGCTCCGCCATTAAAGCGTTTGACAGTGAAGGCTACGCAACCAAAGACACCATTCTGATTGGTGAAGGCAAACTGCAAAGCCTGCTCCACAACAGCCACACAGCGAGCTTCTTTGGCATTGAAAACACCGCCAACGCTTCTCGCTCTGCAAAAGGTGGCCTAGGCGTATCATCTCGTCACACAGTGATTGCGACGGGTACCAGCTCTGAAGCTGAAGCAACAGCAGGCGAGTACCTGGAACTTGTTGAACTACAAGGCGTGCATTCTGGTGCCGACGCTGTCAGCGGTGACTTCTCGTTTGGTGCAAGCGGCTTCTTGTGCCGTAATGGTAAGCGTGTTCAAGCTGTTCGTGGTATCACGGTTGCAGGTAACTTCTACCAGATGATCAAAGAGATTGACGCGGTGGGTAATACCCTAACCCACGATTACGAGCGTGACTTCTTTGCGCCGACTATACGCTTCAACAAACTGAGCATCGCGGGTAAATAACTGAAACGGATATAGTTCAATCGTTACCAAAGCAGTCTGATAATATTTACCAGACTGCTTTTTTTATGGCTTATTTAAATCGCAATGACAATCCCATTCAATATCTGGTCAAATATTTCGAAGGAAGTTAATCCATATTATCAATTTAACATTGTTATAAATAGATTATTCACAAGTGCCATAGAGCAAAAAAGAAAACAATGTAAATTGTACACCTATACCAAGGTAACTCTCTCCGACGTTTACCATTTGGTATAGCCCCTTAATATATTTTTATATAAAGGGGCGACTTCTTCATTGGAAACAACACTCTTGTTTAATAGTAAAACTGTTTTGCCGCGACATAGTCGCGGCTTTTTTTAATAACTCACACCCACGATAAAATTAGCATTCTCATGCAGGAAATATTGAGAAATGCAATTGCGCGGCCAACCGCATTATGTAATTTTAAATTTGCACTAATGGCAAATGATAGTCCCTAAACCATTTGTCGAGTGTATCGCCCCTTTCTGCTTTCCTCTTTTCCTGAAAGGGGCACTTGATCAATATGACTTAAAAATACCTTCATAATTTAGCATTTCATAAAAGAAAACGTTTCATCATGCAATTGTTAATCGCTGCGTTCAAGGTATCTTATAGTTATGCACACTGCTTACTAGCCTTGTTAACTTGTGCATTGCCCCTTTACTTTCCTCCTTGCTACCTAAGTAAAGGGGCACTCTCTTCACCTCAAAAGGCAAAATAGAACTAATGCTCGACGTCATTAAAATGTTGGCCTTTAATACACTCACGGCCAAGTGTAATAAATTGTCCTCTTTCTTTATTTGACGAATAAAAAAGAGCAAGCACCTTGTTCATTTCGCGGTTCAATAACCTTGCAATATCATCAAAATTTGGCGCACCCTCAATAATGTCAAATGAAACGATATCAATAGCCTCACTTGGGTGTTCAGCATCAACTACATCAGTGATAAGAATGATCATAACCTAGCCTTGTTTTGTTAGAAGCGCGCTGATGCTAAAGAGTGGTGCAAGCTATGAAAATAGCATTAGGTTTACTCTTATATTGCTATTTGCCTATTTTTTTAATGTTTCAGATAAAGTGGCTTAGATTCTTCTTCAATACCAATATGATGCGTTTTTCTATCCAAATCTAAGCCTGTTTTCAATTTAATTAAAAATTAAATTGAAAACAGGCTTAATCGTGCGTTCTAACTTCTCCATCATTGCCAACGACAACGATGAGGCATGGAGACCAGAGGAATGGAGACCATAAGTATTGCCTTAACCAATAGCCGTATCAGGATCAACTTCGCAGTAGGTCGTATTGCTTGCCCCACCGAGCTCAGGTTCCAGAAACTCACGAATCGCATCAATCGACTCTGCTTCCCACATACTCTGACAACAGGTTTTCCTTTCCACAAACAAAGTTGAATGCAAACGCAAACCTGTTGGCGGATGGGTTAACGCCCCACTCGCTTTTTGCCAGAACAGCTCAGGATCGGTGATATCGTGCTGAACAACAATAAACATGGCCTCTCCTTTTGGAACAACTCGATAAACATAGCGCTTATCATCATTATAGCCATGTTATTGATAAGTATACCAACTTACTTATATACCTAATAAGTCAAACAATGCTTAGCCTGATGATAAATCACGAAACGCCCGCAAGTACGCTTTCTCTGTTTCTATATACTCTAGGGCTTTCTTGGCTCGGTTCCATTCTGGGTAAATTGTTCTACGCTGCTCACTAAGCTCATCAATATAAGCTTGCTGCTCGGCGGTTGCTGGCGATTTAGACTTAATCCTCTCAACCTCAAACATCACATGTGCCTCATTGACCACCAACTCAGCGTAGCGTTTAAATTTAAATTTGGTCAGCGACGGCCACACTTCGTAATGCGCACTCAACAAGGCTTGTTCAATGGGCTGAATTTCATCACACATCACCTGATACCAGGCATAAGCCTGACCCAGCCGTTCGTACATCACACGCTCACGTTCGGTATAATAAATCGGCGTGGTTTTCTCATTGATCAGTTTGGAAATATCAGGCTCATCAACTGCGCTAATCGCCGCTTTTTGCTTATGACTGTGGCTCACCGGTATATGCAACCCTTGTCTGGTAGTGAATCATAAGAGTAATCAACAATAATGACTGTTTTATTGCACAGCATTCAAATCCTCCGCCAACTCAGGCTGTAACGCAATAATATGCTGCTTCACCGACTCACTAACGCCTGCCTTTCGATTTTTCTTGAAGTCAAACATCACCCCTTTCGCAGTCCCGATGGTAGAAATAGCCCCGAGCTTTTCGCTGTAGATGGCGTACTCCATTATGATGCGGTCATCTTGCATTTCCACAACTCGACTACCAACATGCAGTGTATCTGGGTAAGTAATTGGCAACTTGTAGCGGCAACTGGTCTCACTAAGTACCGGGCCCACTTGCGTGCGTGCCAGCTCTTCCATCATGCCAATATGAGAAAAATACTCTAACCGTGCGGTTTCAAAATAGCGGAAGTACACCACATTATTGACATGATTAAGTGCATCCATCTCACCCCATGCTACTGGAATTTGTGTTATCACTGGGTACCCGTCTAATAGATCCTTCATAGTCCTGTCCTTGTTAGGTTAGTTGGCATCAGAAAGTTCAAACAAGCGTTTAGCTTAGAGTAATTAACCTAGCTTCTTAATAACACTTTTACAACATTTGTTATTAAAAGCGGGATCTCGCCAGCCTTTATCTTCATCTATCTAGCACGTTAACAATGTCGAACTGAACAACATTTCTCCAGTTGTGACAGCGGCGTGTAAAATTTCAACGGAGAAGCATGAAAAGCCTTAATTTATAAGGGCTACAGCCTTGTTTTGAGGTATGCTTAGCCACCTTTTTTGAAGGGGTGGCAGCGAATAAAGTGATTTTTTGCCGCCCTGTATTTAAGCCTTAAGCCAATAGGCTTTCTGAACGACTATAACTTATGCTTTACAACGACAACCTACCAGTTCGCTACCCTAAGGGCGCATTTGCAATGTGGACGGTGTACAGTTTCACTGGCGCATCTATTCTTGCATCGATTATCTTTTCCTTGCTGCTATTTCTATCCATCGATGAAGATCCTGTCATGCAGATCTTGTTCGGTGGTTTGGCTGTTATCTTTGAACTCGGTAAATTCTTTGCCTGGTATGAGTTTGGGGAAAGACGCGCACGACGCAACTACATGGGGGCTTTCTCAGCATTTGGGTTCTATGCCGTACTCGCTGCTATTTCTATCGGTGGCTCTGTGGGCGGTATCAACAGTGCCACGAACCAAGCCCAAAGCCATGTAAATGTGCAGCAGAGCAAAATTAGCAGCTATAACATGCAGATTGATGCGATTGAAAAGCAAATCGAACTCAATAATGTTGCCGCAGAAAAATACATTCAGATGGAACGTATCGCCACTGGCGTTGCTCGCCTTCAGCGCGAAAACGATCAACTCCGTCAACAACAGCAAGAACTGGCGAAAGAACGTGATAGCCTGCCTGTCGTAAACCAAGGCTCTGTTATTGGTCTTATCGACAGCCTTGCCAAATCCCTACAGGTTCAAACCCAAACCGCTCAGCTGGGCCTTGTCATTTTCCTCTCGGTACTACTCGATTTCTTTGCGGCATTTTTTGTTGGTTTAATCGGTGAAGAATTACGTTTCCGTAACCAGTTCCGCCGTATGAACCCAATTACTATCGATGCCTTTAGTAATAACCACGAGCCTAAAGAGCCTGAGCTAATCACCGATCAAACTCAATCGGTACAGCCATCTACAGAACAACCTAACACTCAAACACGTACAGACATTGAATCTTCGGATAACGCAACCGCTGAGCCACAGCAGCCTAAGTCGCTTTATGAGCAGGCAATTGAAGCGCTAAGCACTAACCAAGTCAACTGTACAAAACGCGCGGTCACCCGGCACCTGAAAACCAGTAGCGACGAAGTCGATAAGATCTTCAAACAGTTCATGGAAGAAGGGATAGTCAGCAAAAAGCCAAACAACCATTATCAATGGCATGGGGTGGCTGAGAGCTAAAAATCATTGCCCCCCAAAATGACAAAACCGAGCATAACCTGCTCGGTTTTTTTAAGCTTAAGCTATGCCTCATCGTATGCGCCCCATCTACAAGACTCAAACTTAAACTCAGAAAATACTGCCTCAAAGGAAGACAGTAATGGGCTGCTGGCATAAACCCCGAAACGAATGGATTGTTTAGTTGGCAGTGGATTATAGGCGTTGCCCATTTCAACTGTTGTTTGCCCTAGTTTATGCATATGAAAAATACGCATCTGCATAAATGATTCCCCATCGAGTGAGTATTCGATTAAAAAATCAGGCCCTCTCCTGCTCAAACGATACCAAACAACTTCGGTTGGACAAATATCAACACTCGCCCAGTCAGAATAGCCAAAGTTCGTTACTACAGTGCCTAAACGTGAAATCGTATCTGTTTCATACTCAATCGATGCTTTAAACCAGTTATCGTTATTGATATAAACCAGTAACCCGCACTGATCGAACTGCTTTCTATAATCCATTCCTACTTTCAATGTGAAAGTAACATTATCTGAGTTTTCAATCAGTAACGCCGGCGCATTATCATTGCTAAGTCCAAAGAAAGAGCGCTGCCAAAAATCTGTAAACGGCTCTGTTGTTATTGTGACTTTGTCTTGATTGACAACATGCTGCTTTGGCTCATAGAGCCACCGAGCATCGCAAAAATTTATGCTCATTTTTTATTGGGTTCATCCTTATCCTGCTGATTCCAAGCGTAAACGTCTAAAAGCGATGACATATAAAGGATTGCTTCTTTTTCAATCAAATTGCGAGTTTTTACCAACCGAGCACGATAATGCGACGCTAATAATGACTGACCAGGCTTTAACCGAAGAACATTTTTGATTGCCTCGAACATAGTGACATCCTCATTAATGGTTACACGCTCATTATTCACGATAAACAGGAACACAAAAACAGAGAATATTCTCAACAGTCGTTCCGTGTTTTAAAGGTAACAGACCGTTTTTTTATCTTTTCAGCTGAATTACGATAAAATGCGGAAGCACTCAACATTAAATGGTACTGGTTTTGTCAAAAGATAAACTACTTCTTTACTATCTGCGCCTAGTTAAGCTGGGCATTAAGCAAGAAATCCTCATCGCTTTGCATGACGTGGCGGAGACGATGTTTACAAGTACCCGACACTGTCGAACCCTCTTAAAAGAGATGGAAAGTATTGGTTGGCTTGAATGGACACCAAAAGCGGGACGCAATCAACGATCCACTCTCCATCTAAGGTATAAGCCTGAAGAACTTAAGATCGCCCTCGCCAACCAAATGATTTCACATGGTAAATACGAGAAAGCGCTGGTACTTGTCGATAATGATCAGGCACTATTTGGTCAACTGTTGCAAAAGTCATCAGGAACGCGCCGACGGGAAGGACGATTGCATATTCAACTAACGTATCATCGTCAATTTTCAGAGCTCCTTCCCCACAAGCCACTGAGGAACAGTGAGCGCTTCTTACTACGTCAAGTCTACGCATGCTTAACCCAGTGTGATGAGAACGGCAATGTGACCCCTCAACTCGCCCATCACTGGCAATATGATGAAAATACCTACCAATGGCGGTTTTATATTCGACCACAGCTCTCTTTTCATGATGGCAGTGAGATCAGTGCAGACGAAATCGTTAAGCTATTTAGCTCATTAAAACAATTACCTAGATACAAAAAAGAGCTGTCGCATGTAAAAGGCATAACAGCTATCAATCCGTATTGTATAGCTTTTCAATTAGATCAGCCTGACCCCGGTTTTGCTGGGCTAATTGCCGATGTCAAATACTCGATTCAACCTACCTCTCAGCTCCAGTCGGCCAACGTGACAATTGGAAGCGGAGCGTTTCAAGTGCAAGAGCACAGCGAAAGCCGCCTACAACTACAAGCATTCGACAACTACTTTGCATGTCGCGCCATCGTTGAAACGGTAACTATTTGGCAAGTTCCTTTGCAGGAGGCTGATTCTTTTGGCAAAACTGAGCTGAAGGCAGATGCCTGTGTGAGTGATCAGCCTAGTTGCTCTCACTACCTATCAGTCCACAACGACAATGACATCATAGGAAGTCATCAATATACAAGAATTGAAGATGGTTGCTTGCTAATGCTATTCAACCACCGCTCACAGCTATTAAGGGCTCAGAGAAAATACGTAAGCCAAATCTTGAACCCTTCTCAACTAGTCAATTTTCAAATTGAAGCGATACCTGCTCGCAACTTAGTACCAAGTTGGATGAACACCTTAACCTCGCCAATATCGAAGCAGGCATTGCCGCCAACATTAGCAATTGGGCTATTCGAACATCCAGCATTAATTGGTTGTGCGAATTCCATGGCCGAAAAGCTCAAACGGTTTGGTATTGAATGCAATATCAATATCTATTCATTTGAAGCGTTCCATGCCATGGCCAGCGAAAATAGCCTTGCTGAAGATTTGATCCTGACGAGCCTGAACTTGGATGACAACCGACCAACTTCAGCCTTTCGGTGGTTACTCTCTAATGAGGTTTTACATCAAAGCCTAACAACAGAAAATAGCGATTGGTTAATCAATGAGCTAGTCACTGTTCGTCAAAATCACCCAGTAACAGAATACATGCAAGGGTTAGAGCCTATTGCGACGTCAATGATTAACGAACACTGGCTACTCCCCTTATACCATCACAGGCAGACGCTTCATTTTGAAGGTGTGTTAAAAGGTGTATCAATTACAGCTTGGGGGTGGCCTTCATTTTTGGATGTTTGGTCTGAGGACTAAAATAGGATTATAAACACAAGGTAAGAAGTTATAGCCGATGAAAACGCCCACAAAGACCTTCTATGAAAGAGAAATCGATCGCTTGTACAGTGAGCTACCACTGCAGCCTAAGCAATACATCTTGATAAGGCAATCCAAGGCTTTCATGGAGAAGTATTACTCAGATAACATTGAGCTAAACGACTTAGCCAAAGCAGCCTTTATGTCCCGCTTTCACTATGTACGAATATTCAAGCAAATGTATGGGCTAACGCCTAGAAGCTACCTAAAAGACTTGCGTATTTCGAAGGCCAAAACGCTACTGAGAGAAGGCAATTCCATTACAAAAACGTGTTTCGATGTGGGTTATGAAAGCTTAACAACCTTCTCCACTGTTTTCCGGAAATCTACAGGATACTCACCCAAAGCATTTCAAAAACTGCATAAAAGCAATCTGGAATAAGTTTTCGTTCGAAGCTTTAGCTATCTTTTACTTATTCCATAACAGTAAAGGCCCATATAAGTGATTAAAATCAGCTTAACCAGCGTTCCTGTCGATGATCAGGATAAAGCATTGAACTTCTACACCAATATTTTAGGGTTTATCAAGAAAGCAGAAGTCCCACTTGGCGAGCACAAGTGGTTAACTGTTGTCTCTCCACTGGAGCAATCAGGCGTTGAATTGCTCCTTGAACCGATGGCCTTCGAACCTGCAAAGCAATACCAAAGCGCCCTTAAGGAAGCCGGTATTCCTTGGACTTCATTTGCTGTCGACGACATCAAAAAAGAATACGAAAGGCTTTCAAACCTCGGTGTAAATTTTTCTATCACTCCCCGAGAAGCCGGCCCTGTGATGATAGCAGTACTCGATGATACCTGCGGGAACTACATCCAGTTGATGCAGGAGCTATAAGCCCTGGCAATCAAGCAACTATTGCACCTATACAGTGTCGTGACCAACCTAGAACTCATCCTTTGTGAGAAGGTGTCATCAATTTGGTAACTGTATAGGTGCCTGGCTTAGCTAGCGCTGCATCATTTGGGAACGGACAGAGCCGGCTCCCAATGGCGTTATCCGATAAGGCTGGCTATTTTTCGATCTGATTAATTTTTTGCTTTTTAAGCGTTTAAAGATAGCAATCGTACAATCAGACAAGACATGCCCTTCTCGGGTGTAGCAGATGATTTCATTAATTTTGCTACTTTCAATACGAGAGTAGTGAATCTCACCACCCAATGCGAGGACATGCAGCACACGCTGTTCATGCTTTGAAATATTCATTGGAGTTACTCCAAACTTACAATAATCCTTCCTAAAAATACTCACTGCGTTAAGCAAGAGTCATGGTTATATTTATTGCTCATTAGCCTAAAGAGGGCTATGAACATGCGGATAGTCGGGTCTCTAACAAAAACTCACCATAAATTTAAACAAATTAAACATACCGACCGGGCGGTATGTTTTTCATGAGTTAATCATATGGGTAAAAAACAACAAATTATTCAGGTAGCCATCGAGCTATTTGCTACACAAGGTTATGAAAAGACATCTATTTCTGCTATCTGCGCGCATGCTCACGTATCAAAGGGCGCAGTCTTCCACCATTTTAAAAACAAGGAAGAGCTACTTAGAGAAGTCTTCATTCATATGGCGGAGATCGTTAATGAGGTCGATGACAATGTCGACGCCATGACTGAAGGGCTATCAGCAAAAGAAAAGTTGATTAACCTTCTAGATCATATTTTTATGTCGATGGCCTTGCCTGAAAAGCAATTGTCTTACCAGTTTGAACTCCAGATCCTTTGCCAGTCTACGATGCGGGCGGTGCTGGAAGACTTAATTGAAGATAGATACCGGTTAATGATGGCATCTTTCCAGACAATTTTACGGGATATACCTTCTGCTGACGGTGTTGTGGACAGCCATATGTTAATCGCCGAGATAGACGGTATCGCTATCAATTATGTATTTGCTAAAGATGATTACCCACTTGAGGAAATCAAAAAACGATTCATCAACAAATACTTATTACTTCTAGGTTTTGAGAAAATAAAATGAAAACACCACACGAGATCCAATACGAAGCTTTTGCTGCTGCAGGCGGTCTTTATGATGAAAGGCATGCGAAACTGTATGCCAACTTTGCTGATGATTTAATCGAAGACGGCAGTTTTTCTATCGTTTATGAAGGCGTTGCACACGCTTGCTACACACCCATTACGATAGATGCAGCCCCACACCTTAAATGTTATGTCTTAGCTCCTTTGGCCGTGCTACCTGAGTACCAGGGGAAAGGTTATGCGACGAGACTGATGGAAGAAGCCGAGAAACAGCTGGATGCAGATGTGATCTTTGTGATGGGCGAACCATTCCACTATGGCAACCGTTACAACACACCGCACAAAGTACTGCCACCAGTCAGGACTCAAGCCCCATTGGAATGCTGGTTTGCTCGAGAATTAACTCAGGGTGCATTAGATGGTATTGGCGAATCTACCTCTAGCCTAACGGGCCCTTACGCCGAACCACTCATGTGGGGGCATCCAAGCGAACAAGTCAGCTAATACCTCTTCACAACATTGCCGCCATTATCAACGACATGTTATGACTGAAATTAACAGTTGGAATCAATCTTCAAGCCAACAGCCGAGCATAACCTGCTCGGCTTTTTATTTTCCCTCTAGAGTCACTGAGGTTGTTTTTCCTCCCACATAAAGCTATGTTATAACATAACAAGGGGTGCAAGAGGCTCAACAATGACTGCTGCTATAAAAGAACCACTTTCCTCAGATGACGATGTAGCACCTGAGTATTTAAACTTTTTCTCCTCAGGAAAACACCCGACGGTGCTGACCGACATCTATCAAGAACACACCAATATTGCTATTTGGCAGCGTTCATTTAATAAAGAGCTAAAAGAAGCGGTAAATCAGTTTATTGATGCCAATGAGACGTTTGAAAAATCGCTCACACTTTCCCCACAGAATGCGTTTGCCGAACTAGAACAAATGACGAAAGGCACAGCCCCTAAGGTACTTCTCGACAACATTGCAGAGCTTATAGACATGTTCTGCTGCTTGTTTGACCTTGAACGCGCTGGGTTACGTTTAGCCGTATTGAAAACCGCAATGTGCCCGCGTTTTCACACGGATAAAGTACCTTGCCGACTAGTCACAACCTACCATGGTATCGCTACAGAATGGCTCCCTAATCATGCGCTCAACCGCTCGAAACTCGGCCATGGGAGCAATGGTCGTCCAGATTCTGTCTCTGGTTTATATACGAAAGAAGCGGATATTCAGCAACTCACTTCTGGGGACGTCGCGCTACTTAAAGGGGAACGATGGGTTGGTAACGAAAACACGGGGCTTGTTCACCGCTCACCAACATTGCTGAATGATGAACGCCGATTATTGCTGACACTAGACTTCAGAGAATAAGATCATCTAATCAATCTAAATATCTACTACCTGTTAGTTATTAGGGCCTATACCATTCATCATGATTTGCATACACAAGAGGCGTGCTGTTTAGCACGCCTCTGTACTTTATAACACGGTTGTCATGCTACCTCTTGCTCAATCAACCCTGCTCGCTGTGGTACTCCATTGCTTGCTGCAAGACTTCTTGAGCAACAGGCGCTTCCTCATAGCCTTGGACTTCCATGCCACCGTCAGCACCTTTGTAGTTAGCAAACCACAGTTTAATAATGTCAGACACACCGCCGAATTCACTATCAAGTTGCTTCATTGAGGTAACATCTTGGAATGGTGAATCATTTGCAATTACAGCAATGAGCTTGTCGTCTTGCTCACCATCATCCAACATTTTCAGCACACCAATTAGACGTGCCTGCACAACCTCACCACGCGGTACAGCTTGACCTAGCACGATGACATCCAGCGGGTCCCCATCGCCACCCAACTCTTTCGGTAACGCTGTTTGAGGAATGGTACCGTAGTTACCAGGGTAGCCTAGGTAATTAACCACGCGTGGCTTACCTTTCTTAAACTCCCAGATCACCTGATTGGTATTCTCTTTGTTTAGTTCCCACTTAGCCGAAGTGCCTGTCGGGATTTCAACAATTGCGTTAATCATGCCTTCATTGTTCAACGCAGGCAACGCCATCAAGTCTTGCTTGGCTTCGATGCTGAACTCATCATTCGAAACAAACGCCTTACTATAGTTAACCGCCTTGTCGTAAGCTAACCCATTAAATGTTGAAGCTGTTTTGTAGCGCAGCATGTAATCTAGCTTGCTGTTTCGCTTAGCTGCTTTCTCCAAGCCAGCCTTATCGAACGACGTAAATTGTCCCATCTCTTCAACAGACTTGCCTGAACCACCCAAGTCTTTATCTTTAAGCGCTAGGATTGCTTGGCTGTTTGCTTCAATGGCAGCCAAATAACCCGGCATCGTTTTTAAGTCGAACTGGCTAATATCAATGTCTTCACGCAGTGACTTCGTCCAGTAGAACTCCAAGAATGGTACTGGTGATTTCGGCTTGTCCCAACCCACACCACGAGAGAAGTACATCAAGGCACGGTACTGGTCATTACCGAAGTGCTGTAATCCTAGTGATTGAGGCAGTTCTGAATAAGCAATGGCATTGCCTTCTTTATTAAATAGCCAAGTATTTTTATCTTCAATCATGGCTTGCCAGAAAGCATCCATAGATGGCAACTCACGATAATCTTTATCAACCACCACATTGATATTAAAGTCTGCCCCACCGCCATTCATATGCCAAAAAGTATTGAAGGTATGATGGCCGTCGGTGAGGTATAACTTGTTATCTGGTGCAATTACGACAGTTTTCATGTCACCTTTATGTGCACCGACTTCATCTTCGCACGCGAAGGTAGCAGCAATGTTTGGATGTGACGTTGCATCAAAGCTCTCTAAGCCCTTTTGCCCATTCGCTTCACACACTTCGTCAAATTGCTTTTTAACGTCATATTGGAAGCGACCAAGCTTATAGTAAACCTGATCATATCCGACAGAAGGCTGGGTTGGCTTAAGTTGATGCAAGGTGACATTCAATACATCCCCCTGCTCTACATTAGCGTAGTCTGCAGCCAAAACTGGTGTAGATAGAAGTAGTACAGCTGACGAAATGCCAAAAATTTTAAAGCGGTTCATAGTCATTAATTAGTCCATTATTAATATGCCCAATTAAACTAATAGACCTTTTTTACAGTTAAATGAAGATTTGTAAACAAAGCCTTGGGAGATTAAACTTTATCTCCTATCGATTTAAAGCAATTACCGGAAAATATGGGCACTTATTTCAAAGCACTTTTAGCCTTTCTTTTTATAACCAGTACCCTTTCCGGTTGTAGCGAAATACCAGAAGTTGAGAAAAAGACCAGCTATTCAATTCCCTTCAGCCAACAAACTGATTTAGCCGCTATGGTGCTTCCCTACACCCACGAGCACCCTGGTATGACCGGTTTTTACCCTTTAGTTGATGGACAAGAAGCCTTATGGGCGCGATTAGCAATTATTGAGTCGGCGCAAGAGAGTGTCGATCTACAGTATTATATTTACCGTGAAGACAATACGAGCTCACTACTCACTTATACCCTGTATCAGGCAGCAGAGCGTGGGGTGCGAGTAAGGGTATTGCTAGATGACTTCCAATCACGAGATGACCGTGGGCTTGCATCACTTTCGAGCCACCCGAACATTGAGATCCGGCTTTTTAACCCGTTCAATTACCGACGCTTTAGAGCGTTAGACATCTTCGATTTTGATCGCCTAAACCGCCGTATGCACAATAAGGCATTAGTGGTCGATGGGGCAATTGCCATCACGGGTGGGCGTAATATTGGTGACGAGTACTTTTCTGCCAATAACTCCGTCGACTTTGGTGACTTTGATATTCTGACGATTGGCTCTGTCGTGCCTGACATCTCAAATCAGTTCGATACTTATTGGAACAGCCAGCCTGCAACACCTATTGAGACCTTCATTAAAGACAAAGCCCCGCCTTCACCTGAAGTTATTGCAAGCTGGGAGCGCTCACTAAAAAGTGCTTTCAAAGGCACTAAGTACCTAAAGAAGTTTACTGACTTGCCTATCGCACAGCATGTTGCGAACCACACTTTGGATTTTTATTGGGGGTCAGCTACTCTCTTTTACGATCTCCCTTCTAAAATCTATTCGCCAAGTGATACCACGCTGTTGCTCCACGAGCTGGGTGAAACGCTAAAGCGAGTAGATTCAAAACTACTGTTGATTTCCCCTTATTTTGTTCCGACCGAGGCTGGCACGGCATCGTTGGTTAACGCCGCTAATCAGGGCCTTGAGATCATCATCATCACAAATTCTTTAGCATCAAACGATGTATTTGCAGTCCATGGTTGGTACTCTAAATACCGCAAAGACTTGCTCGCAGCTGGTATTAGGCTATACGAGGTTAAAATCGACCCAAGCCTGAAGAAACAGCGCTCATGGCTAGGCAGTTCGCGAACCAGCTTGCACGCCAAAACCTTTATTATTGATAAGAAAGAGGTCTTCGTGGGTTCGACTAATCTCGATCCACGCTCGGCCTACCTAAACACGGAAATGGGCGTGCTCATTCATGCCCCCGAATTTACAGACCTCATCTACAACAATTTCGAGTCTGCGCTAAAAAAAAGCACCTACCGGTTATCACTTAATGGTAGCGGTGAGATTGAATGGCATAACGATGTACAGGGCACGACCTATAATACCGAGCCAGATGCAAGTATATGGCTGAGATTAGGCGCATGGTTGGCAGGTATTTTCCCTATTGAAGATTGGCTATAGTGCCAATTCTTAATGACAGTTTTTCGCCTCTATTGGCTTTAACAACTAGCAATAAATATGGGGTATATTCGTTCGTTTAGTATTCATAACAAACATTTGTAAACAGCAACTTAGCACATTACACTTTGTGAATTAATGGAATTAAACGAACACCAAACTATGACGTTCCGATTTAAATCGATATTCACTTCACTGGTCATACTCACAAGCAGTGCACTTGTCGGCTGCAGCAGCACCGTCGACATATCAGCAGTAGAAAAAGCACCTAGCCATACAATCCCTTACGACAGCAACACTCAACTTGCCAAGCTCGCTTCTCCTTTTGTTGAAGCCAAGCCTGAATTGACAGGGTTTTACCCATTGGGGGATGGGCAAGAAGCGCTGATGGCAAGACTTGCCGTCATTCATACTGCGGAAAACAGCATCGACCTTCAATACTACATATACCGCAACGACAGCACGAGTTCATTATTGACTTATGCACTGTATCAGGCAGCCGAGCGTGGTGTCAGGGTACGGATTCTATTGGATGACATGCAGTCGCGTAATGACAACACCATGGCGTCACTATCCAGCCACCCAAATATTGATATCCGCCTATTCAATCCATTTGAAAACCGAGGTTTCAAAGCACTTGGCTTTATTGGTGACTTCGATCGGTTGAATCGCCGCATGCATAACAAAGCCATTATTGCCGACAATACCTTTGCTATCACCGGAGGCCGCAACATTGGGGATGAGTACTTCTCAGCCAACAGTGATGTCGACTTCGGTGATTTCGATATCCTTACCCTTGGTAAAGTCGTACCTGAAATCGCAGTGCAGTTTGATCTCTATTGGAATAGCGCCCCAGCAATACCTATCGAGGCAGTAGTAGAAGATATCACCCCGCCGTCTGATGAACTCGTGAAAGAATGGGAAGCAACATTAAGGGCAACGTTCGAGGGTTCAAGTTACACCGAGTCAATTTCAGAGCTGCCTCTGGTCAAGCGTATTATTAACCAATCTATCGACTTTTACTGGGCTGAGGCCGAACTCTATTACGATCCGCCGTCAAAAGTGTATGCGCCCGAAGAAAGCAATTTCCTCATGCATGAACTTGGCAGTGTGCTAGATAGAACCGAATCGGAGTTCCTTTTAATTTCACCGTATTTCGTGCCGACTGAAAAAGGGGCGGATGCACTCAGTCAGGCAGCCCAAGATGACATTGATGTCACTATCATCACCAACTCATTAGCATCAAATGACGTATTTGCGGTTCATGGGTGGTATGCCAAGTACCGCGAGCAGTTGCTGGAAGCTGGCGTCAAACTTTATGAGGTTAAAGTCGATCCTAGCGTGAAGAATAAACGCTCTTGGTTAGGCAGTTCTCGTACGAGCCTTCATGCTAAAACATTCATTATTGATAAGCAGGACGTATTCGTCGGTTCGTTTAACTTCGACCCACGCTCTGCCTATATCAATACAGAAATGGGGATATTGCTCCACTCGCCTGAGTTTGCAGAAGAAGTATACAAAGAAGCTGAATCTAACCTACGCCGAGATACCTACCGACTCTCACTGGATGAAGATGGCGATGTCGTTTGGCATAACGACTTATCTGGCGTCATATACAGCACCGAGCCAGATGCCAGCATTTGGCTACGAATGGGAGCTTGGTTTGCCAGTATCCTGCCCATCGAGGATCAGCTCTAACCCTCGTTGCTTTTTTCAGCCATAGCAAGCAACATCCGCAGTATTATAAAACAACAAAAAGCCCTTGTAACATGCACTACAAGGGCTTTTTAAACGTTAAATAATCAACTGTAGTTACTGTTTGCTTCCAGCAACCGTTGCCATGGCACCCTTACCAACGCCTTCATAGGCAAGGACATCAAGGGTCTTGCCTGCATCAACCAGCGGGCTCACCTGCTCGGCAATGTAATGTGCTAATAGCTCAACGGTTGTGTCAGTGTTTAGCATTTCCACGTCTGAACGCGCAATGGCCAGCTCAAACTCACCCTGTGGTGCCGTGTATTTAAAACCGTAGTGAAGCTCATCACTTAAGTTTTTTGCCTCGGCGCTTAAAGACAGGGCCGAAAGTGGGCATACGTCTTCATCACTGCCAAGATAAATATCGCTCCAGCGCTCAGCCCATTTTGCTTCAAGCTCACTGTCGCGCTTGCCATCAACCAACAGCTCAACCGGTGAGCGGTGACCATGGGCAATACGCTGGCAATTACCGTCGTGTTTCTTCAAACCGTGAGAATAATGGTAAAGCGCACCATCAATGTTTTCATAACGTAGCGTGATCTCTAGCCCCTGAACGTTCTCAGGTAACTTTCCTTCGAGCACTTTATAAACATGCTGAGTCACAGACTCAATAGTGACGGCTTCTGCATCAACAAAACAATATGCTTCATCAGGGCAATTCAAATGAATGCCTTTGTCAGCACGTAGCAAGTCAACCGTTGAATAACCGGGTTTACACGCAGCAATGCGAACAGCTTTACTCTGGCTTGGTACGATCAAACGATGATCAACGAATTCATCAACAATGTGCTTGATCTGCTTTTTGACTCGGCTGAAATCGAGCACCATGCTCATTTCATTTAACTCACCCGACATCACCACATCGAGAATCCAGCTCTCGCCTACCATGCCCCTTGTTTCACAAAGGTAAGAGGCATCGATGACGGTAAGATCTCTAACAAATAGCTTCAACGTGAAGTCCTTACTGATAATGGTTGTCGTTAAACTAGCAGGGCATTATACGCAGCTAAATGTGGGAGTAAACATCGAGTTAAAAACGGTATGTTGCACCTAGGAACATCGTCGTTAGCCCTTTTAGCTGAGACTCCACTTTAACACTATTGCCCTGACCATCACTGGTACTCCAGGTACGGCGATCCGACGGTAGTACAGTGTGCTTCACTCCAACTTCCAGCCCAAAGTCATCCATCACCTGCCAACCAAGACCAGCTTGAACACCAAATACATAACCGCTTACATCAGTACTGCCACCAGCATCAGATGTTGTTTCACCCGATGCATAACCGAAGTGCAAACCGGCAAAAGGAGTAATGCTCTTATCGTGGCGGTAGATATAATCGGCATTGATCAAGTGAAGTGAAACCTCATTATCAAACGCTGGTTGATCTTTGAAGGTAGATTCTGACTGATGGTATTCATAGCTATAGTAAATTCGGCTATTCCTTTTAGGGGTATAAATACCGAAATCTAAGCCAAACATTCCATCAAATTCTGATTCATCGGCATCAAGCACATTACCGTTAAGAGTGATACTGTCATCATGACCCAACAGGCTTGCACCACCACGTAAGCCAATAAAATATTGTGACTGAGGTGCGACTTCAACAACATCCGTCTCTTCTAGTTGATCAACCACTACTGATTCATCAACTTCGTCACACACAGCGGTAATTGGCAACATAAATAGCAGCGCACCAGCTGCAGTTATCCTTTTTATCATGGTTTTTAATACCTATCGGGCCGGTGCATAGCTAAAAAGGAGTTATCTAACCCGCTATGCCCTATCAATACAATAGGGCAATATTAATTCAGATTAATATTCAACACCATACAGAGGAAGGTTAAATTAGTCCCGGAGCCAAGCTATTGCATCCAATGGCTCATCGAAAAAGCGAACTTCACCAGAAACAAACCAGTCCCCGACTTTGCTCATTATTTCTTGCCAATGCTGATTGCCGTATATCGCGACTTTGTGAAATTTCTTTCCGTGCTTTAGACCCAGCTTTAGGTCATCCCAAGCAGCATGGAGATCCCAACCTTCAAAATCGGTACCATCGATGTAGATATCAACAATGGGGTTATCAATACCTTCTAAGGCATCATCAATGAGCGGGGTAATTTTTTCATAATCTTGGTGCTTGAGCGTGCCAATCGCCTTGAACTCCATGAACACCTTATCGTCGAGTTTATCGATTTCTACGTAAATGCCATGCACGTTACTCATTTGAGCACCTCACTGTTGCCAACCTAGCTTCAAAGCTAACACATGACACAAGTTTAGTTGTTCTTGCTTAAGTCACAGCAAATTGCTGCTTAACAGACCTAAATCCACCTTCTTACTTTATTACAATAATCGCGATATTCATCACCAAACATCGCCTCCAACACCTCTTCTTCAGGTTGGATTTGAAACATGGTGATAAAAAACACGAAGAGTACGATCGCAATAAACGCCGACAATGCCGCTAAGTAAATGAAGGCTGCCAATAAAAAGCACAACAACCCTAGATACATTGGGTTTCGGCTAATACTGAAAACACCTTTCGTCACAAGGTAGGAGGTCTTGTTCGGGTATCGAGGGTCAATGGTTGTTCGAACCCGTGCAAACGACATAACAGCCGCAAGACTAACCAAGGTTCCTAGCAATAAAAACAGTAATAACAGCATTCTCTGCCCAGGAAAGCTGAACTCAACCAATGGCCAATAAACCGAAAGCCCATACATCCCAGCAAGTGCGAGTAAAAAGATTAATGGTGGCGGCAACTTCATGTTCATATCAACCTCCAATGTACTCCTACCCTTTAAGCATACGACGACATGGGTAGGATTTGCGTGATCGCATCCAGGTCGATAAACTTTGCCCTCTACTATCGACTGTCACGACATCACTTATTATGCCATCTCAGCAATTAAAGTACCTTCAGGGCTACCCAGCAACCATTATCGAGCAGGTCGAGCACCTGATCGCGAATGATAAATTAAAAAGTTACCTACTAAATAAGTACCCAACTGCCCACAACATTCAATCTGAAAAGGCGCTCTATCAGTATGTGATGGAACTGAAGAACACTTACTTAAAGCAGTCGTCACCTATCAGCAAGGTGGCTTTTGATAGCAAGATCCATGTCGTGAATCATGCGCTAGGTTTGCACACCTTTGTTTCGCGTGCCCACGGTGGCAAGCTAAAGGCCAAAAATGAAATCCGTATTTCATCCATTTTCAAGCAAGCGCCACTTCCCCTGCTAAGGATGATTGCAGTGCATGAACTTGCTCATGTTCGTGAAAAAGAGCACAACAAAGCCTTCTACAAATTGTGCTGTCATATGGAGCCTAACTACCACCAGCTAGAGCTTGATATGCGCTTATTGCTCACCCAGATAGATAAAGACGGTTCGATTTACGAGGCAGCAGCACATTCGGGCTAAAGATAAGCAAATGCCTGCTAGGCTTGATTGAAAAATCTGACTTTTGCCTGCTTTTTCCTTACAATAGCGTGCTAACAAAATATTTAGGTGTATACATGAAAATTTGTGCTGTTGAGCTACGAAGCAACGAGGCAATCATCTGCCTTCTTACAAAAGAAAACGGTCTATTCGATATTCCAGAGTGCCGTTCACAAAAGTTCATCATGCAGGACATGCTAGATAACGAGCAAATGCGCAAATTCCAAGCAACATTTGCTAAGTTACTAGAAGACTACCAAGTTGATCGCGTTGTTATCCGTACTCGTGAAACTCGCGGTAAATTTGCAGGTAGCGCTATTGGCTTTAAACTTGAAGCCGCTATTCAGCTTATTGATGGTGTTGAAGTTGACTTCATGACCAACCAAGAAATCAAACAAAAAATGAAGCGCAACCCGCTGGGTATTGAATTCCGCGCAACTGGCCTACGTCAGTTCCAGGAAGCGGCATTTACCACTGGTTACGCTTACTTGTGCTAATTTTAGCGTCTTCATGACTACGATAAAGCCAGCATTTTGCTGGCTTTTTAATGCCTATAACCTTCCTTCCTGATTTGATTACTCAACCAACTTGAGTACCTTTGACACCGTGTCTTCGCCATCTTCATAGTTTACCTGTATTTCAGTCACTCGCTGCGATGACACCACAAATAAAGACGGGAAGCTGTTACCGCCAATTGAACGGGCAAAACCGATTTCACTTAATAAGTGTTGATGGCATTCATCTGAAAGAAAGTCAGACTCAAACTTTGTCATATCAAGCCCAATGGACTCAGCAAGCCCCAACAATATCGGGTTATCGCTAGGGTTCTTCGCGTCTAAATAATAAGCGTGTTGAATTTCATCCAACATTGGCTTTTCAGCCCCCTGCTCTCTTGCGGCTATAATCGCGCGACAAGCCGGATACGTCGAACGGCGCGGTGTGTTTTGCTGCCAAAAATCGTAATTAAACGAGGTTCCTAGGTAATTTTCAATTTTCTGCCAATATGCGGTAATCTGATGCTGCATCGCCTCCGGCATTGGCACATCACTATCCGGCGCTAAGCCACCAAGCACATACTGAATTTCAACCTTTTCAGACAGCCGTTCCTCAACCTGCTTCCAGATTGGCTTATAGCCCCAACACCATGAACACATAGGGTCATAAACGTAGTATAAAGTTGGCTTTTCCATTCTCATTGACATTCCTTGGCATTAATTCTTTAAATGTAATACCACAAAGGAAAGCCTAATCAAACACTTCATCCCCCCATACTTGTTAGCGCCGCTGACATGAAGTACATCCCCGGCAGGCTGAGCGGGTGTGGCGGTCTAACAAGCTCCGTTGCACCTTGCAATAGGCATTTTTCAACGCCCGGCGGCCGGAGAACCAACAGTCAGGTTTTGCCATTATCAAATAACCATTAAAGCGCTTAACCAACTCTGTTCGGTTAGCAGCAATAAACCGACTGTCATAGCCAATTTCAAAGTAATCAAGGGCTTGCTCAATGGATGTGAAACTCGCAATAGTTTCCATTAGGGCGTTATGGTCGTTGCTGTTGCTCATCTTCTGCTAGTAAGGTGTCGATTAAATAGAAAAGTTAGGGATTAATATTCACACTCAGTGTAATGGACCAATCGCGACCCAGTTTTGATATGGCACGTGTTTTATGCGGTTACTATCGCCCAACTATAAATCACTTAGCTTGCCAAACAGGTAGATCACCAATTTTCTCAACAAGAAAATCAATGAACACCCGCACCTTAGCGCTTAACGCATTGGCTTTCGGGTATACCAACCAAATCGCACTTTGATCCTCAATTTCGTAATTGGGCAATACTCTTTGTAAAGTGCCATCTTTTAACTCTTGGTGAATGCTCCAGTAGGCATTCATTGATATTCCCGCACCCGCAAGCGTTGCCACCTTCATACTGGTGCCGTCATCGCATATCACCCGAGCCTTAGAATTAAGCGGAGGGAAACGGCAAGTCAGGCTTTGATTGCTTGCAACCAGCTTCCTTCCTTGTCCCTCTTTGAACACAATCATCTGGTGGGTATTTAAGTCTGCGGGGTGTTTGGGCATACCATACTTTTGCAAATAACCGGGGGATGCACACAATATCCGTTTATCATCGGCCAATTTACGGGCTCTAAGATCGCTATCTTGAATAGCACTATTGCGTAGGGCTAAATCGATACCACTTTCAATTAAATTCAATTGACGATCACTTAATTTCAGCTCTAACTCGACCAATGGATAGCGCTCAAGAAACTCTGGCAATATAGGTGCAACATAAAGCTGAGCAAAAGTGCTGGGGGCCGCAAAGCGTAAAACACCTCTGACTTCGCCTGTGTCTCGCCCGATGGCTGCAAGCGCTGCATCTTGCTGAAGTAAGATTTCTTTGGCAAAGGGTAAAAACCGCTCTCCTTCTGTAGAGAGTGCCACTTTTCTTGTCGAGCGATGAACAAGATCGACACCTAACTGCTTTTCAAGCTTTGCCAGTCGAGTTGATGCTATAGCCGGAGCTAAACCGAGTAAACGGCCCGCAGCACTAATGTTCAGTATCTCAGCGACTTTAACAAACAGGCGCAAACTTTCCGTATCCATATCCCGACTACACCTTTACTACAACATCACGCGTTAGGCACTTACACCACAATGACAGACCACAATAACGACACACAATTTCAAGCTATCTGTTCAGTTAAATTAGCTGATTACACGAATGCTCTAAGCATCAGTACTGAGATATAGCCAAGCAATTATTTAGAAATACCGAATTCTCTTATCCCTAAACCTACATTCACTTCAATCGGGTTGTCTCCTAGCTTTAGTTATATACAGCGCGCAGTCATGTTCTTCACTACAGCAGTAACAGAGGGTAACACCATGGATTACAAAAACTTCACCACGTTCAATGTAGAGGTTGCGGACGCTATAGCTTGGGTAACATTCGATTTTCCACCCGTGAATGTACAAGGACAGGAAATGCTGGCTGATCTTAGCTCTTTAGCTTTAAGACTGGAGCGGGATCGTGAAGTCAAAGTTGTTGTTTTTCAGTCTGCTCACCAAGAAATTTGGGTTTGCCACTATGACACCAACTTATTAATAGACATGTCTAAAGAAGCCGTTTCCCGTGATGACGCTAAATTACTCGACCTCCAATCCGTTCTGGAACGCATCAGTAAACTGCCACAAGCAACCATCGCCAAATTAGAAGGCTATGCCAGAGGTGGTGGACATGAATTTGCCCTAGCTTGTGATATGCGCTTTGCCGCAAGGGGCAAGTACAAGTTCATGCAAATGGAAGTCGCGATGGGAATCCTACCTTGCGGGGGCGGCGCTTCACGCATGGCACGACAAGTTGGGCTTGGCCGTGCTTTAGAAATCATCTTAAGTGCGAGAGACTTTGATGCAGATGAAGCCGAAGCCTACGGTACAATCAATAAAGCACTTGAGCCTGAAGAAATTGGTGAGTATGTTGAAAATCTTGCCAAACGTATTGCCAAGTTCCCAGCGGAATCCATCAATGCTTGTAAACAAACTGTCTATGAATCAATCGATAAGCCTATTGAGGAAGCGTTAAAAGCCGAAGCCTATTGGCTCTACCAAGCCACTAGCAAAACTGCGGCAATAAAGCGCTTTACATGGGCAGATGAGCAAGGCGCCCAATTTGATATTGATAATCAACGAAATTGGGAGGAGTTGGTTATCAACATACAAGATATTAATGACTAATCCGATTTATCACGATAATAAACGCAATATCATCAATTCAGCTCACATTCTTCCGAGACACTAATGTGAGTTGAATCTTGTATAATTAACTAAACAAGTAACTATCAAATATCATTAAAACTCAATTCCTTAAATACAGTCACCGCCTTCTAAAGGTATTAAATACTATTTAATATCAAATAGATAAAATCTAATTTAATCTGGCTTTTTTGCTGTTTTGCGACTTTCTTTACAATATTTATTCTCTTCTCGAACTATGCTGTTGCTATACCCTATATAGACAGCAAAAGGAGAGAGTTATGAAATACAAACACATCCTTGTCGCGCTAGAGCTCTCTGAAGAAAGTAACGTACTCATCGACAGAGCTGTTTTTCTTGCAAAACAGTTCAATGCTGACGTTTCCTTTATTCATATCGATGGTACTCACGGGGAGATCTACCCGGAACTTGTCGACATCCAAGCACAACCGGATGAAAACCCGCTGGGTGAGCCAAAAATGGATCAACTAAGGGCATTTGTCGTTCAAGCTAACCACCCAGTGAAACACTTCTTAATTGGTACTGGGGATTTAAGCGAAAAGCTCAAAGGGACAATTGAAGAAAATGGCGTCGAGCTGTTGATTTGCGGGCACCACCATGACTTCTGGAGTAAAATCGTGTCTTACTCTAAGCACCTGATCAACAACTCTCCTGTTGATATCCTCGTTGTGCCTATCAAGTCAAATTAGTCACGTCCTCCCCAATTTGGCTCCCTGCTCGAAGCCCTTGGATAAAACCTTGGGCTTCAAATTAATCATTTAGCTACCCCACCCTTTGATAATGTAAAATTATTAAAACAATAATTATTGATAATTTCACAATTCATATTGAATCATTTAATTTGTTTGGCAGATTCCAAACATTTGTATTCAGCACCTGCCCCATCAATTTATGTTGGTCAGGTTTGGGAAAGAAGGGTTAATTATGAAACTGCTACACACCATGATCCGCGTTACTGACCTAGAACAATCTATCAAGTTCTACACCGAAGTAATGGGCATGAGCCTTCTAGAGAAATTCGAAAACAGCGAATATCGCTACACCCTTGTTTTTGTTGGTTATGAAGACCAAGCTGACGGCACAACCATTGAGCTGACCCACAACTGGGATACTGACCAGTACGACATGGGTAATGCTTTTGGTCACCTAGCTATCGGTGTTGAAGATATTTACGCCACGTGTGATCTGATTAAGCGCCGTGGCGGCAACGTGACCCGTGAACCGGGTCCGCTAAAAGGTGGTTCTACCCACATTGCGTTTGTTCGTGACCCAGACGGTTACCAAATTGAGCTGATTCAGCAAAGCAAATAAGTCATCGTTCCTGAAGACCACAAGCATTAAGACCAAACGAATTAAGAGATTGAAGTAATGAAAGACGCACTATTTCAACCAATGCAATTGGGTAACCTTACCCTAAAAAACCGTATTGTAATGCCACCGATGACTCGCTCTCGTGCGACTCAGCCGGGTAATGTTGCCAATGACATGATGGCAAAGTATTACGCTCAGCGTGCAACAGCAGGCCTTATCGTAGCTGAAGGTACGCAAATTTCTGAAATGGGCCAAGGCTACGCTTGGACTCCGGGTATTTACAGCCAAGCGCAAATTGCTGGCTGGAAAAAAGTCACCGATGCCGTACATGAAAAAGAAGGCGCAATCTTTGCCCAGCTTTGGCACGTTGGCCGTGTTACCCACCCAGATAACATTGGCGGGCAGCAACCAATTTCATCTTCTGCACTAAAGGCTGAAAACGTTAAAGTTTTCATCGACAACGGTACAGATGAGCCCGGCTTTGTTGAAGTTGTAGAGCCTCGCGAGATGACCAAAGAGGACATCAAGCAAGTTGTAGCTGAATACCGTCAAGCCGCGTTAAACGCTATTGAAGCAGGGTTTGATGGCATTGAGCTCCACGCCGCCAACGGTTACTTGGTCAACCAGTTCATTGACTCAGAAGCCAACAATCGTACTGACGAGTACGGCGGCTCTATCGAAAACCGCCTACGCTTTTTGGGTGAAGTGGTTGAAGCAATGACCGATGCCATTGGTACTGAGCGCGTTGGTGTTCGCCTTGCGCCGTTTACATCACTAAACGGCACGGTTGATAAAACACCGGTAGAAACCTATACCGCAGCTACTGCGCTACTCAACAAGCTAAACGTTGTTTACGTCCACATTGCTGAAGTAGATTGGGATGATGCACCTGATACACCGATGGCGTTCAAGCATGCCATTCGCGAAGCATATCAGGGTACCATCATTTATGCCGGTCGCTACGATAGCGAAAAAGCCGCGAAGGCCCTAAACGATGGGCTAGCAGATATGGTTGGCTTTGGTCGCCCGTTCATCTCGAACCCAGACTTGCCAAGCCGTATTAAGAACGACTATCCACTGACAGCCCACGATCCAAACACCCTGTTTGGCGGTGCTGAAAAGGGGCTGCTTGACTACCCTGAGTACCAAGCAAGCTAACCCAATCACTTGTGTGATACTTACACATTTAGCCCGACAACCTAGCCGGGCTATTTTTATGTTTATCAACTTCCCTCAATCGAAACTATCCCCAGTTTTTGTTAATAACACCTATCATCCCACGCATTATCGGTCGGTATAACTTCCAAACGTTAACCAGCATGTGGATAACAGCCATTGGCTTGTTAGGCTCAGTATGATCATAATTTGATCATAGAAAGGGAGGTGATAGCCTATGATTTACCGAATGCTGGCAGATCTTATCGTTTTGCTTCATCTACTGTTTATCATCTTCGCTTTGCTTGGCGGCTCGCTGGTGTTGTGGCGCAGGTACATGCTATTTGCCCACATACCTGCTGCAATATGGGTGGTGTTGGTGAGCTTCAACAGTTGGGTTTGCCCTTTAACGCCACTGGAAAACACATTGAGACACTTGGCAGGTGAACAAGGCTACGCGGGTGGATTTGTCGAGCACTATATTATTCCCATCATTTACCCGGTTAACTTGAACTTTGATGTTCAGGTTTTACTGGGCATTGCGGCAACGGCTATCAATTTCATTATTTATGCGCTCGTCTATTATTGGTACAAGCTCAAGCAAGATAGGTGACGGGAATGAAATGCATATTGGTTTCCTTCGTGGTGTTCTACGCATTGTTTGCGCTTACTTTTTGCTCCCTGCAGCGTCAGTTTCTGTATTTTCCCCAAGATGCCAGTCATGTTTATGGCGAGATGAATATCAGCTTCGACGTTGATGGTACGCAGCTTTTAGGCTGGGTACTGAACGAAGGGCAACCTAAGGCATTAATCTATTACGGCGGAAATGCAGAAAGTATCGAAGCCAATATTCCCTTCTTCAAGTCGGTAATCCCCGATTATACCATTTACCTTATTCCCTATCGTGGTTATGGGAATAATGTCGGTACGCCGACTGAAAAGGTTCTATATAGCGATGCGGTACATGTCTTTCAGTCAGTTAAAACCAAACATGAATCCATTTCCTTGATGGGCCGGAGCCTTGGTTCTGGTGTTGCTACCTACGTGGCGGCTAATCGGCAGGTAGACAAACTAATCTTGGTGACACCCTTTGATAGCGTCGAAAATGTCGCAAAAGACATTTATTGGATGTTCCCCGTATCCTGGATGATTAAAGACCGGTTCAATTCTTTAGGTCGAGTAAAAGAGATTACCGCTCAAACTTATATTTTCGTTGCAGAAGATGATCGGGTGATCCCCCGAGCCAGAACCGACCAGTTAATTGCTGAATTTAGCGATCAACTGGTTGAGGTGATTGTCATTGCTGGGGCCGGTCACAATGATATTTCACAGTTTCCCGACTATGTTTCTGGGCTGAAGCGCGCATTGGACTAATGCGTCACACTGATATTCAACAACTAGTTAATCACACTAAAGATAGTTTTCACCTTGCCAGAAAGCCCCCTCTACGCTAGGAGGAACAGCTGTAATGAGAGACGCCGCCAGTTGCAAAAAATTCAAGAGGCCTTAAGCGGTAGTACTTCTCTTCCACGGCTTTTGATTGCTCATTGTATGGGGTCGCTAGAATAGCTTGTAGCTCATGAATAAGTAAAAAATCCCCATTCTTCGCTTGCTCATAAGCAGGCACAATGAGCCACTCTCGCCAGGTATACTTAGGGTTCACCTGCTTCATCTGGCCCGAAACCTCTTCAATACTCTGCATTGGGTTAAGCATTTCACGCCATGAATTCAGCCATAGTGACCACGCTTCTTCTAGCTCCTTACTTGGTTTCGCATAGAAGCTAGCCGAAATACCTGAAACATCTGTCGGGATGTTTGAAAGCTCACGGAAAAATATCGTGTAGTCAACATGGGTTTTCATCATCAGCGATAGCAGCTGGTTAAACAACTCACTATCGAATGTGTCTAGCCCGAGTTTTTCTGCCCACATTTTGCTAACTTTATCCTGCATAGCAAAAGAGAAGCCTTCAACGATCTGCTCTAGCTGTTCTAATGCCTCTGAATCTGCTTGTAAAAGCGGCTTTAAGGCTGAGCAAAATGACTCGAAGTTCTTCTCGGCAGCTAAAGGCTGGTTAAAGAAGGCAAAGTGGCGACCGCCTCCAGTCCAAGGTTGGAAATACGGGTCGAAGTACTCACAGAAACCAAATGGCCCGTAGTCCAGGGTGTATCCCCCCGCAGCACAATTGTCGCTATTAAAATTGCCTTGGCAGTAACCTACTCGTAGCCAGTTGGTGACTAACGATGTCAATCGGTCCCGAAACTCAGCTGCTAAAATCAGCAATTTGTCCGCCATTGGCAAGTCACTACCAATCTGCGCGCTGTATTCTCGGTCAATAACATGCAGCACTATCGTTTCTAACTCTGCCAGTGCCGTTGGATGCGCATTAACACGCGCTCTTCGGCTAAAGAGCTCTAGCTGACCAACTCGCAAGAAAGAAGGTGCGACGCGGGTAGTAATCGCAACAGGGTTTGAGACCATGATATCTGGGTTCTCTGAGCGAGACCCCTCACTGTACCATGGGCGGTCAACGGTTTCAGACGCCGAGACAAAGAGGCTTAGAGATCGAGAGGAAGGAATACCGAGTGCGTGCATATATTCTTGAGCAAGAAACTCCCTCACACTAGAACGCAACACTGCCCTACCATCCGCACCACGGCAGTAAGGTGTTGGTCCACCGCCTTTTAACTGCATCTCCCAGCGCTTGTTGTTTATCACACCTTCAAATACCGAAATGGCCCGGCCATCGCCATAGCCGTTACCCGTTTTAAATGGGCACTGCTGTGTGTATTCATTGCCATAAATCGATAGCGCATAACCCGTGGCCCACCCCATGTTTCGCATAGGTGCAGGCGCATCATCGAGACTTCCAGAGAAAAACTTTGCAAACTCATCGGTTTTCGCCAAGCTATCTTCTAGCCCCAATTCCTTAAAGAATTGGTGGCCATGGCTGACATAGATAGGGTCTGCAATTGGAGACGGTTTAACTGGCACATAATGGCCTGAATAAACTTGCCTTGGGCGAAAATCAACACCGTCTGATGTGGCATCAGGATCTGGGTTAAGAGTCTCAAGCAATGAATAATCTGATAGCTTAGCAAGGCTACTAAGATTAAAAATGTTTGCAGGAACCTCTGCTCCCTCTCGTTTACTCATCGCTTTAATGCTCCATGTATCTAACTCACTTTCACCTATTAGTAATGATACGTCTGCCTCAACAAAAAGGCATCAATCACTTACGCTTAAAAAGCATATTCTTTGGCCTCATAATCAGAGTATTCACTTCGTTCCCCTGCAATAATCAAGGTTATTACCTAAATTCAATGGTGATAAGGACAAATTGAGAGGAGAGATCATTCTAAATTACTAAGCACTGTCATCGATTTTGTTCGTATTAAAAATGTTCTGGCTTTGATAATAGTGGAGATACTCATGAAAAAATTTCTTTTAACTAGTGCTGTAATTGCTTTCATTACATTCTGCATACCAACCTATGCAGCGTCGGACGCAAAAATCATTAGTAAAGATGAAGCAATTAAGTCGGCACTTGCTGCGGTTGATGTTGAAGTGCTTGGTATTCGCCACGACGAACCAGATGCCCAATGGGATGTATTTGTTAAAAAAGGAGATAAAGCTTACGAAGTAGAGATAAACGCACTAACAGGTGAAATCGTTGCTGCTGAGGAAGAAACCCTAGCGGAAATACAAGCCGAACTGTCTGGTGATCTGTCACATGAAGGCGCACTTGGTGACGTTGATAAATAAGCAAAGCCCAATTTTTCCATCTCAGGGCTCATAGTGTTGAGCTCTGAGGTGGAGCAGTAACTATCTTCTTTTACAATTAAAATATCTTGTTTAGTCCGAGATAATACAGCTCTTACTTGCAAAATTTATTGCTTCAAACCCTTTTTTATCACTGACTTCTTCCCCGCAAAATGCCGGAGGAGTACAAGCTATAGCTTCTTCTTCATTTCGAAATTCAGCTTCAATGATGACCGGACCAGTACCATCAACTATTCTATTGATGCTAAATTTAACCTCTCTAAATTCATAGGTATACCGCTCGCGAACCAAGATGCTCGCCTCTAATCGAGAAAATACAGCATACTCATTTTCATCAATATAGATGTTAGTTATTGGCTCAGAAATTCCACTAATCTTTCCATACTTCTTGCACAACTTATAAGACATACCTTTCGGCGACTCTACTTTTCGAAGTCTTAGTCGAGTACCATCTACATAGGAGTCTGTAATTTGCTTTTTTTCTAACTTCGCAAGATCTGGCAGTTCATTAACTTTCGCCAACCATCTTCTTTCTATTTCTAACTCACTATACTTTGGGATCATTTAAAATTCCGAAACTAAATGTGTGGTCACACAACTAACATGTCATGCTTGAGTGGACTGATAACACTTTCATGCCAACCCCTTCAAGGTGCCAAGAACTCTCCGGAGAGGCCCTTCTATGGAACCCAATATATGACCATGTTCTCCAAATTGTTGTAAAAAAACTGATAGCTTACTATGTGGTGTGCCCCCCGACCTTAGTTCATCACTCTGAACGGGAGGCTTAACGTTATGTGATAGCTATATCAACCACTACAGTTCGGACAGTTGATCAGAGAACCAAATTTTACGCTGGAAGCGAGGGTTCTTCGATGACATGTCAATTTTGTACGGGTTCGTCTCTTCAGATCGCTGTGGTAACTTCAGTATCTTGCACAGCTCTTGGGCCAAGAATTTCTCAATTTTAAGCACAACCATTTTCTTGCGTAAGCGACCTTGCTCATCACGGTTCAAGATAGTTGGCATTGTATTCAGTGTCAGAATCTCACCCAAAGCAGGGTTAGACATACGCTCGCGACCTTCAGTACTTGCATAGAAATGTGAGACAGTGAATACCATGCGCTCAGGTTTTAACTGCTGAAGGAACTGACAAGATTTTACGACTGTTGAGCCGGTTCGCACCATATCATCAAACAGAACGATACTCGGGTTGTTTAAGCCCTCGAATGTGTCTTCACTCTCAGCGTGAAGAGTGATTTCAACCTTACGTTCAGCAGTACGCTCTTTGTCTAACATAATGAACTTAGCCTTGGGTAAACCAAGCGTGTTGTACATCTCTTTCACGAAGTCGCGAGCACCTTTGTCGGGCGCACAAAGAACGAGACCTTCACCATCTGGTCCGTAACTCAATATATTTGAACTCAGCAAGTAGTGAGCGTAAATCTTGTAAGGAATGAGATTGAAGAAACGGCCTTCGAACACTTCGCTAAACATCTTCTGTACAGAAACAGAATGGTTATGCACCGTCACTACATCATCAACACCAGCAAGCTTCAGCATCTGAGCATAGAGTTTAGAAGTAAAAGGTTGTCCATCAAACTTCTTAATGTCGGCTGTGTCTCGCTCACCGTGGGTATCCCCCAAATCTGCACGAGGACCACGATCTTGAGCTGAGAAAAACAGGTCTGGCTCAACCAATACCACACGGCTAGCACCATTTTCTTTGGCCGCTCGTGCAATGATAAGGTTATGCATGGCCAATTCCTGGCGGCTTGTAACCAGGTTACCGGTACTTACAATGACAACGGTCTTGCCTGCTAAGCTGTTACCAATATTCTCCATGTCATTTTCATCTGAGATAAAGCGTGGGCAAAACTCAGTGTTCATGAAGTGCTTCATGCTGATTACATCGGAGATATCTTCATCCTGGCCCATTGCATATGCAACATCGATTGCAAACGGGTTGTCGGATGAGTTACTGACAATCACTACATCATCTGATTGTGCATTCTGGCTGCTCATGGCATTCCTTATCAATATGAAAGAGAGTTGTTACGGGTATTCTATTACAGAATCAACAAAACGGCAGCGGCAAACGCCAGTTTGGGCGAAAGACTTTAAGGTTGGTGGCTAGCGTACTGGCTACAGTGAAATTAAAGACTACATGGCACAGAATTACCGCCTTTAGCAACTAAACCTCTACTACGTTCTCCCCTGATAGTGATAAAATCTCCGCATCAGAATTAACGAGAAACTCTATGTTTATCCATCATGTTAACGGCATCGACTGGCTGGTGATTACAGCGTTTGAAGAACTGAAAACTATATTCATCGAAGACGCCGGTGCGATCCCCTCTTGCTTCTCTACCGCCAGCGAATTGAACCTGATTGATCAAGCCAAGCGCACTTATGGATATTTGCCTACACTCAGCGGCGTAATCACCGATACCGGCACTTTCCAAAGCCAGGATAACGAAGAAGATTTGAACCCACAGCTTGCCTGCCTAGTTGAAGGGCGTGGTCGGGTGTTTATCTATCACGGCGGCTATGTGGCTTTTGTGGATGACGAGCAAACCTTTATTACCCGAATGGACTGAAAATTATTCAGTAAGTTGAAATCGGCGAATTGGCATCTTCTCGAGACAACCACAAAATCACTTAGTCACGCCTTAGCGGCCTGATCACACTTTCCAAGCCTTCGATTTTGAACTCTAGTGCCAAAGCCATCAAGGTGCCAAGTTCACCTTCGGGGAAGCCTTTTTTCTGGAACCAAAGCAGGTACTCTTCAGGCAGTTCAATCAATACTCGCCCGCTGTACTTACCAAATGGCATTTTCACATTTGCCAGTTTGACAAGGTGTTCTTTATTAAACATGTTGTACCTGCTTACTCTTTTTTGACTACGGTTGGTCTGCTACCCACTGCGCAGTATGAATTTCTTGTTCATCACAAAGTAATGACGCTGTGAATTTTGCGTTCGCTGGTACATTGCCTACACCAGCTGGCGTGCCTGTCATGATGATATCGCCATCTTCCAAGCTCATAAAGCTCTGTACTTCTTCAAGAATGACATCTGGCTGATAAATCATCAATGAAGTCCCACCTTGCTGCACACATTCATCATTGATGGATAACCGTAGTGCTAGCTCCCCTTCTTCAGGTACTGGTACAAAGTCAGTAAATAACGCCGATCCATCAAATGCCTTACTGCGCTCCCAAGGTAATGATTTAGCCTTCAGCTGGCTTTGAACTTCACGCTTAGTTAGATCCAACCCGATAGCCACTGCGGTAAATTTGCCCTTTTCATACAGATAAGAGAGCTCTGCCTCGTAATGTAACTGATCGCCATTATGGCTTGAAGCTAACTGAGCAGAGATTGCTGAGTTAGGCTTAACGAACAACACCATGCCCTGTGGAATTTCATTGCCCAATTCATGAATATGAGCGACATAGTTTCTTCCGACACACACAACTTTACTTGGGGTTATTTCATTGCTTCCAAAGCGTACCTTGTTCATTTTCATCCTTGAATTTACGGTTTATTAACAAATGCCAAAGTAGCACTATTAAAAAGAGCCAGCAATGCTAACTGCTGGCTCTTTATATTCAATTTGCTTCAATATGTAAAAAGCGGCTCACTCGATGAACTATTCTTCAGCCACAAAAATCAAATTGGCAGAGACGGGTACCGTCAGCAAGATGCTATTGAGCTTGGCAATGTCTTTGAGTTTATCAATACCGGTATCCAGTCCAAATTGGGCCGACTTTACTTCTACAGGCTTCAGGGTAGTCACTTGTAACCCGCCGTTCTCTAGCCCTGTTACCTGTACTCGCGTTCCAAGTTTTTGTTTCTTGCCATGTAAATCAAGCTCGAACTCAATATCCGTTTCCATGGTTTTACCCGGCGACATGCTGCTGAGTGCTTCAGAATCTACCGAGGCCACCAGCATCGTCAGTGGGTGTTTTTCTGTTTCAAACAACTCTTTCTTCATCCGCTCATCACGGATTTGGATATTGGTATCAACACTGGTGAGATCTATTGAGAGTTTCACATCACCAGCATCACTGATTGCACCAGATAGATTACGGAATGTGTGCTGCTCCAGCACTGAATCATTCTTTACGGATGAAAAACCAATCGTGGATTTCGGCCCATCCAAGCTCCAATTTGCCCATGCAGATGTCGCACTACATAACGTAAAAATCGCCCCTAAAACAAATATACTATTCTTCACTGCCATGCTCCCTCCGATTATTAGAATAAGCGTAACAATAGAAATATAGTGCAATTATCGACTTACGCCTTTCTTAGTGCTGTAGCATCACTTCAAGATCTGGTTTTGAATGTGACATTTGGGCATATAGCCAGTCACAAAATAGCTGTACTTTAGGTGGACGTTTACTCTGGGTTATCAAGTAATGACCTCGCTCTTCTGGCATCTCCCCCGGCATTGCAATCACCAGTTCGCCTTTTTCTAGCATATCCATGGCCACTAACGAGCGCACCATCAGTAGCCCTATATCATGCTTCGCGGCTTGCATCGCTTGAAGGGAGTTGTTCACTTCAAGAATGACACGCGGTGGCGCCGAGGTTAAGCCATGAAAATGCAACCATGAATACCAATCATCTTCGTACCCCTTCACTTGAATAGCATCCAGATCATTAAGCTCGAAGCGTACTAATTTTTCTTTGTGCTTTTCATAGTATTTAGGGCTACAAACCAAGTGCCACTGTTCGTTAAACAACCGCTCGGTTTGAATATCAGATCCGCCATACCGGCCGTTGGTGATTTCAACATCGACAGTATCGCAAGGGTTACGCGATGGCCAATCGACGGTGTCGATATCTATTCGAATAAATGGGTACTGACGGTAAAAACTTTTAAGCCGAGGAAGTAGCCACTGTTGTGCCAAGCTGTTGTTCACCCGCATTCTGAGTACTTCAGACTTTTCTTCGCCAAATAACGACTGGGTTTTCTTTTTTAACTGGCCAAGGGTGTAAGATACAACAGGGTGATATTTTTGCCCTGCATGGGTTAATGTCATTCCGCTCCGCCCCCTTTCTAACAACTGAGTGTCAAGAAAAGACTCAAGCTGCTTGAGCTGCTGGCTAATTGCAGCTTGAGTAACATTCAATTCTTTTGCCGCAAGGCTAACAGAGCGAAGACGTGCAACAGCTTCGAATACAACCAAAGCACGTAAAGGTGGCAACATAGACTCACTTACCATATCAATGAAAACCACCAAGACTAATCGACGAATATAACCACATGATGTAAAGCAGATGACGGCTAAATGACCCGCCAACGAGTATTAACTGTTTTCAATCATCGATATCAGCGATTTGGCATGCTGTTGGCTCACCGATAATGAGGATGCAACCGACCATTCACAAATATTCCAGCCACTCTCGCGGGCAATGTGTTCCAGTTTACTATCTGGATTGACGGCAACTGCGCAAGCCGCGTATTCCAGCAGGGGTAAATCATTATGCGAGTCACTAAAGAAAGTGATCTTATCAAAAGGGCCTTTATGCTCTAGCCATAACTTCAAACGAAGTACCTTGCCCATTTGGTAACTGGCAATACCTTCAACTTCACCTGTGATTCCTGATAATGACCTCTTCAAATCCACGCCCATCGCTTCATGCAAACCTAAACGACGGGCTATTGGTTCCACCAAAAAACTGGCACTTGCTGAGATCACCATGGTGGTATGGCCTAGGCTATTCAACCGGTGGATCAATGCCTGCGCCTGAGGGTAAACATTCGCAAGCACTTTTTCTTCAATAAAATCTTCAATATGTAAGGTGAGCTCGCGTTCACTCAATTGTGCTAACGGCTCAACCGAAAAAGAAAAGTACTCATTAAGCGACATATTCCCTTCGTAATATGCCTGCATCAACGCTTTATCTTTTTCCAAAAAGCCTGGCTCATTGGCGATGTCTTTCTCAACAAGATACTTATGCCAAAGAGTCGAGCAATCCGACGAAACCAAAGTTTCGTCCATATCAAAAATAATCAGGTATTTTTTCATTTCATTATCCTGCCTCCCCTACTTCAGGGAGGCTAACTCTCAGTCGTTAACGTGTTTTCCAGCGCTGGGTATGCTTGAGAAGGAAATGGCTGATGATCAGATGCAGCACTTTCGCACCAGCGGCTAACAACATGATCATAATTGCCATTGCTGCAGCCGAAGCCATCGCGCCAGTATCAGCCATGTTCATGACCGCCACACTGGCCACTATATTTTGTGTCGAATATAAGAAAACCACCGCAGACGTAGTCGTCATTGCGTTGACAAACATATAAATGAACACATCAAGTATCGCTGGCAGACAAACCGGGACAGAGACTTTCCAAAAAGCTTTGAATTGACTAATTTTCAACGATGCTGCAACTGCTTCAATTTCTGCAGGCAATTGTTTCAATGCCGTCAGTGAGGTTAAGTGCCCCACGGTATAGAGGTGAACTATGGTGTTCAGCACCAAAATAGCCATGGTGCCGTACAGCACATTCAGCGGATTGCTTGAATCATTAAAGAAAAAGATATAGCCAAGGCCAAGTACCAAGCCAGGGACCGCCATTGGTAACATGGCGATCAAATGAATCAAACTACGTAGGCGCTGCATACCATTGGCCTTCTCGACAGCATAGGCAATCACAAAGGTAAACACGGTACCGATACCCGCAGCTAGCAATGCCATCTTGATCGAGTTATAAAACGGCATCCAGCCGTATACTGTCAGGTTTTCAAAGTCATAATGACGCAGCGTTAATGTGGTGTTGTATGGCCAAAAAGTCACTAAAGAGCCATACACTGCCATACCGATGACAGTGAGAATACTCAGGGCAACAAGTAAACACCACGCGAACGCGACACCGTCACGTAACTTGTTCGGCTTAGGCTGGTAAGGCACTGCGCTGGTAGACATCATTTGCTGTTGTTTTTTCCTGACCCAGCGATCGATAGCAAAAGCAACCAATGCAGGTAATAACAACACAGCGCTTGTTACTGCCCCCATCGAGAAGTTTTGCATACCAACAACCTGCTTGTAGATATCTGTCGCTAATACGTTATATTGGCCGCCAATCACTTTTGCTACACCGAAATCACATACCACAAGGGTGAAAATAACAATCAGTGCCGAGATAAGCCCATATTTGGCATTGGAAAGCGTCACCACAAAGAAGGTTTTCCACGCAGGTATACGCAACACCTTAGCTGCCTCATACAAGCGAGCATCGGAGTTAGAGAGGCCAGTTGAGATCAAAATCATCGCGTGGGGAAAGCACCAGAACACCAATCCAAGCACGATCCCTATCGGGCCATAAATACTGCTGCCCAATAACAATTCCTTCGCAACACCTTGGTTACCAAACAAATAGACCAAAGCAATACCCGGCAGCAACGAGGGAGTTAAAATCGGTAAATAGCCAAGTGCTTTAAAAACAGTCTTGCCTGGCATACAAGTGCGGGTTAGTGCAAAACTATAGCCAAACGCCACCACACCAACCACTGCGGTCACGACTACCCCCATGGTTAGAGTGTTGGAAAGCGATTGGCTTAATGATGGCGTAGATAGGTATTGGATATAATTTGCAAGACCAACAAACTCACCATTTGTGCCATACAAGCTTTTGATTAACATAGTCAAAAGCGGTAATACCAGGCCAATCGTCATTAAAATAATGACCGAGCATAATAAGAACGCCATAAGCCATTGGTCACGGCTTAGACGTTTGAAACCCATTTTTGGCAGTTTTTGTGTTTGCTGTACCTGCGCGCCGGGCAATACTGAAGCGTCCATGCTATGCCGCCTCCGCTTCAAAGGTTTGTAGTTTCGTTTTGCAAAATGAGAGGGATACTCGACTCCCTACTTCGATGGCTTCTCGCAAAAACGCATCACTTGCCATATCCACAGTCAGATTTAACCCGTCATCAATTTTGCAACTGATGCGCACTATAGGTCCCAAGAACTCACAAGCACTCACCACAGCATTGTTGTCAGCCGATGCTAGCTTGCTACTTTCAAGCAAAATATCTTCTGGGCGAAGCGCAACAACTTTACCGCCAAAAGGCAGGTCTTTATCGGTTAACAATGCGTGATGAGGTGGAATGAAGTTCATTGAACCAACAAAGCGGGCCACAAACTCAGACGCTGGCTGCTTATAGATCGCTTGCGGTGTGCCAACTTGCTCAATCACACCATGATTCATTACCACAATCCGATCAGCCATTGAGAGTGCCTCCTCCTGATCGTGCGTTACCATAATGGTTGTAATACCAAGTTCTGTTTGAATACGGCGAATTTCACTGCGTAAGTGGGTTCTTACTTTCGCATCAAGCGCTGACAACGGTTCATCAAGTAATAATAAGCCCGGAGATAATACAAGCGCCCTTGCCAATGCCACACGTTGCTGCTGACCACCTGAAAGTTGCGATGGGTATTTCGAACCCGAGTCAGGCAAATCAATAATACCTAGCCACTTTTCAAGTTGCTTGCTTACTTCCTGTTTTGAATGCCCCTGCTCTCTTAAAGCAAAGCTAATATTTTCTGCGACCGTCAGATTCGGAAATAACGCATAAGATTGAAAAACAATACCGAAATCACGCTGTTCAGGCGGTAAAAAAGTAATGTCTTTATTATCCTGAATAATAGTACCACTGGTTGGCAGTTCTAAACCAGCGATAGCACGTAGCAATGTTGTTTTCCCGCAGCCTGAAGGGCCAAGAAAACAAACAAATTCACCTTGCTTAATATTCAAAGAAATATCATTCAGTGCAGTAAACTGGTCAAATTTCTTTACGACATTATCGATACTGAGATAGGTCTGCATAGACATATAAAATAACCTGAGACAATTGATAAACCGGTACAGCAATGAATGGCGAGGGTGATTGCCGTACGATTCGTTTATTGGTAAAAGGCTGGAGAACTATCCGCCCTCCAGCTAATTCTTTAAAAGATCACTTTTCGGTTTTACCGTCGTAACGTTCAGCCCACTCGCTTAAGATGCTTTCACGATTTGCTGCTGTCCATGCAAAGTCATTTTCGATCATTAACGTTTCTGGGTTTTCGGGGAAGTGTTTAACAGGTTTCGCGACACCAGGAATGGCAACGACAGCGTAGCCTTTGTTATACAGCTGATTTGCTTCCAGCGTTGCGGCAAAATCTAGGATTTGTTTTGCTTCTTCTGGGTTTTTCGCACCTTTAATTTTGGCGGCCGCTTCCATATCCCAACCTAGCCCTTCTTCAGGGAAGATGAGTTCGATTGGCGCCCCCTGACTCTTAAGGTTTGCCCCTCGGAACGCAAAAGATACGCCCATCGTCGTCTCACCGGTTGCAGCTAACTGACACGGCGCCGAACCTGAGTGCGTATATCGGTCAATGTTGTTGTGCAGTTTGTCCATGTATGCCCATCCCTTCTCTTCACCGAAGGTTTGTAGCCATGCCGCTACGTCAAGAAAACCAGTACCTGAAGAGTTTGGGTTAGGCATGACCACATGGCCCTTATATTCTGGCTTAGTGAGATCTTCCCATGTTTTCGGCATTTCAAGGCCATGTTTTTCTGCTTCTACAGTATTGAAGCAAATACCCGCAATCCACGCATTCATGCCAATCCAATGGGGAGTTTCATTGCTATCGCGAAATGCTGGAGAAAGTGCACTCAAGTTTGCTGGCGCATAAGGTTCTAGCATTTTTTCGTTATCTAGCACCATCAAACTTGTTGCGGCTAAGCCCCATACAACATCTGCTTGAGGGTTATTTTTTTCAGCCAATAGCTTTGCTGTAACCACACCTGTTGAATCACGCACCCAGTTTATTTTGGTGTCTGGATATTGTGCGTTAAATGCACGCTCATAATTACGTAGCATGTCAGACTCAAAAGCGGTATAAACCGTCACTTCAGAATTCGCCATTACCGCACCTGATGCAAGTGCAGCGACAATGCCAATAGCAGCTTTTTTCAACATGTGTTTATCCCTTAAATCTAATAATAATGTGCATTTATATGAGGTGGATATAAGCCCTCGTTACTGAGGTATACATTAAACTCGGTTTATTAACGCCAAATGATGAGGGATAAACTTTTTCTTAAATTTCGATTAAGTTTTTCTTAAGTTAATTAATAGAAAATGAAACATTCGATACTTTTAAAAGTCATTATTAACTTATTCCAGAATCCATCCTAGGTTGAATGAAATTAAGCAAATTGCTAAAGGCCTCTACTTTTTACTGCATCAACTTTAGCTAGAATCAATACCTAAGTAGGTGTTTAGCCGAATGACCACTTTTATGATCTAACGTCATGACAGCGTAACACGCTCATTCTTGCGTTTCATACCCGATGAAACATGATACCAAGCAAGTGATTGGTGCGTGATATATCAGCGGTAACGCTCAGCTGTTGCGTAATTGACCAGAAGCAAAGAATTGTTAATTGCATTACAAATAACCTTAACCCTACTAGTGTTTTTCGTTCAGTGGATTTAAAATTCCTCACAGTTCTTATGGGTAACAAAGTGCTTACTGTGATAGCAACTCAGAGTACCTTAAGAAAATTGAAACCTTATAACTGAATGTTCTATTAAGGACACTGAAGCAATGAATACATGCCACTCAATCTATCATGCTGTAAAGGAAAAAGGGGCACATTGGAAGAGTGATACGCCTAGCGCGATAACGAAAGATGTTGAGAAGCTTATCCTCGATCTTGAGCCCTACACTCAAGACGATAGCGAAGCCTCTCATCTGGCTTTCCTGCTAAAAGATTTGCTTGAAGTACTGTCTATCGATTTTAGCTCAGCTGCAGATCAGCAATCTGCCTCTATGCTACTTATCGATGAGATCACCCAAGCTAGCCACCTTTGCGAAGCGGCTTGAGCAAATATCGCTCAGCAAAGTCGCTCATACTCGTAGCCCTATCAAGCAGCAACCCAACTCAGTTAACGACGAAATGCGTTAGCAAGTTAGGGTTGCCTTACTCATCCTATTTACCTTTACACCAAGCCGCCTACAACTTGGTTGGTGGAAAAGAAACCTGCTCACCTTCAGCGGTAAGTATCGCAATATCAACCGGCTTACCTTGCTCATCGAGTCTTACCTCACCTATCGCACTTCGATTGATTAAGCGATGGCTACCCTTAGTGTCAGGATCCCGCTTATAGATCTTTAAACGCTTACGCTTAGTGAAGAAATTCAATGGCGAACGTGGGCTATACAGCATTCTATCCATGAAATCACAAACACGGAGCAATGCGTTGGGGAATTCGTTCTTGATACCACTTGAGGTTATCTGATAGATGTTAGGACTACTCTTGCTATATCGAAGCTTGATGTCATACGCAAACGAATAGTGGACATCCCCCGAGAGAATCACAAAGTTAGTCGGTGTTTTCGAGTGAGTAAAAATACTCAATAGCGTATTAGCCGAGCCCGGGTGGGCCATCCAGTTTTCTGCATCAATCAACAGGGGTTGCCCTAACCAAGTCATACCACGTTGCAGCATTTCAATAAACTTCACCCCAAACATCGGAGCGGGTGAGACGATAATCACAGCCGGTTCATTCAATAAAGACTGCTGAAGCTCAGTGAGCGCCTCCCAGTCCATCAAACCCGATGGCTTGTTCATCTTCGACTCTGATCGCCAGCGCCGGGTACGGGTATCCAGCACCAGCACTTTTGGACTGGTCTCGATGGTGTAATGCCATTGCTCAAACTTATACAGGCGTTGAATCACAGCATCATGATGTTCGTTATCCTGCTGAACAAAGATCTGCCTAATATCTGAAACGAAACGATCGTCAAACGTCTCGGGTGCATTTCCCCATCCTTGGAATACCCAGTAGCCAATCAATGCATTACCAATGATACGGTTAGAAAACGGATGCTGATAAGCAGCTTGCTCCCAACCTCGGGTAAGATTCCAATCGTCGGTCACGTCATGATCATCAAAGATCATATAAGTCGGCAAATGCGCCATTAACCGACGTACTTTTGGCAAACCTGAAACAAACAGATCGATTTGTTCCTTCTCGGCCTGCCACAACTGTTGCCATTGCGGCTCAAGCGTACGGTTGCTATGGGTAAAATTCGATTTTTGCAGTTTAGCGCTATCAACGTATTGCCATAATGTCGGCGACCACACCAGCAAGTACATGGCAACAAACTCAGCAAGTGAAATTAGGTGGTTGCCAGATTCCCGAGAGCTAAATACCGGTACCTTGCGGCGAAGCCAACTTTCGAGTTTAGGAAAACGCTCTATCGCCCCCTCTCCACCATCGAGATAATGCGGCAATATCTTGTCACGAAGATAGAAGTTAAATTCATGCTGATATAACGCAGAAGCAGTCTCTACCGGTGCTTGTTCAAACTGCTCATCACGCAGCCCCAATAGCTCAATCACTTGCCTTATCGCATCTAGCATTGGCCCTGCGACATGATCGGCATAAATCTGATCACCACTCATCATTAATAATGAAGGGCGCTCCGATAATGGTAGGGCCGCAACTTTATCGTCAGCCGCCACCAAGCTGTCTTGGCTCGGATAGTGAGGGTTACGACACGAGCCATGCATGACATAATCGGCCTGCGTTTTTATCACCAATTGCGGACGCGTTTCGGATTCATACAGCAATTCCGGGACAAGATCAGTCAGTAACCCCTGCTCTGTCACCAACTGATACTCCAAGGGCTGATTAACAGGAAAATCGCCCCGAAGTGTCACCTGATAAACCCAAGCCCGTTCACCCAATTGGATATGCTCACCCGCATTTAAATCACCAACAAAACACGCCTGAGCATCACCCGAAAGATACAATTCAAACTGGCCGGAAATGGGCTGCGACAGCGCTAGCCATAAGGTAATTTCTGAACCGCTACATTTTCGTAAAATCGGCCCCGCCAGAATAAGAGGTAACGCATTATCAGTGGTAACTTCGGTTTGTTTTTGTGGTGATTCATCTGACATATCGGGTTGGCTCTCCTTACAACTACTTTCATTGACAGTATCAATAAACGTATGATTTTGCTATGGGTTGATTGTTATCTTTGTGTCAGTGCGTCTGCCATTACAACATTTCACTCAGCTCATCATAAAGCCACTCAATAACCTTACCGCACCCTCTATCCCGCCGGCGTACCACCCCTATTTCAACCCATAAAGGCTCAGGGATTTCTTCAGTTGAAAGCTCCAGCAATTCATTGACATACCACTCTTCTTTCGCAACATGTTCCGGTACCAACGCCCAGCCTATGCCTCGAGCTACCATAGCAGTGATTAAATAATAACTATCAATGTGCCAATAATTGGCCGAGATAGCTTTTGCTTGACCATAGTCCATCCTGCCACGAATCACTAATTGCCGGTATTGGTTAAGCTGGCTAATGGTTGGGGCGTTAACATTCGCCAGAGGATGCTTACGAGATACAATCAATGAGTGCTGAAAATGCCCAATGGACATAAACTCCAACGAGTCCGGGATCTGTTTAACATTAAACAGAATACCTAAATCGGCCTGTTTGGTTGCAACCCACATGGCGATATCGTCTTGCGAGCCATTTAGGATCGTCAACTTTAAAGTCGGAAAAGCTTCAGCTGCTCGACCAAATAAGGCTTCAAATGCCGTAACAGGAAGCGCCTCTTCCATTGCTACTGTAATTGCGACTTCCTCACCGGAAGTCACAGTCATCGCCCTAGCATTTAACCGCTCACACTGTGCAAGCACAGCCTGAGCCTCAATGTACATGTCCTCTCCTTCAGGTGTAAGGACAGGCAAACGTGCTGTTCGATCAAACAATTCAAACCCAAGATCCAGCTCCAGGTTATTAATTGCGGTACTGATTCGTGATTGCGCTTTGCCCAACTTTCTCGCCGCTGCCGAGAACGAGCCCTGCTGCACGGCGGTGACAAAGGCATCTAACTGATCTATCGTCCAATTCATGTGCTGCCTCGCACTTATTTCTCTCTGTCAGTCTTTATTGTACCATCCGAAAAGCGGATAGATAGTAACTTCAACCAATCTGGTAAACATAGATAATGCCCCACAAAGTCACAAAAGCCAGAGAAACTCATGCAAGAATCAATCAACACTCCCATCGACAACCAAAGCATCAGCAAAACCTTCTGGCGTTATGCAATTCCATCGGTTGCCGCCATGCTGGTCAACGGCCTTTATCAAGTTATCGACGGTATCTTCGTTGGTCACTTTATTGGCTTCGAAGGCTTAGCAGGTATCAATATGGCTTGGCCAATCATCGGCCTAATTGCAGGTTTGGGCTTACTCGTGGGTATGGGCTCAGGTAGCCTTATTTCTATTTACAAGGGTGAAGGGAACCAGACCAAGGCACAACAAGCTTTATCGACGGGTCTTATATTGATTGCTATTGCTGGCCTACTAGTGATGGCATTGTTGACGACACTGGCACCATCGCTGTTGATTGCTCAAGGTGCAACAGGTGTACCACTTGAAATGGGTAGTGCTTATATCGAAGTGTTCACGTGGGGCGCAGTGTTTACCATAGCAGCTGGCGCGCTCCCCATGTTGATTCGTAACGATGATAGCCCTAACTTCTCGACAGGTTTGATGATGGCGGGCGCTATTATCAATATCATTCTGGACTACCTGTTCATTGGGCACATGGACATGGGCCTTAAAGGCGCTGCCATAGCAACCATCATCGCGCAGATCAGTATTACCGTTGTGGCGGTAGGCTATTTTTTTACGTCTTATTCAAAACTAAGGCTATCGCTAAAAACGTTCAGGTTTAACTCACGCATTGCAGTGAATGCGGTTAGCTTGGGTACATCTAGCCTATTTATGTACGCCTACTTCAGCTTTATTGTTGCAGTACACAACAAGTTATTCATGAGCTATGGCAGTGCTATCCATGTTGGTGCCTTTGCCATTGTTGGCTACCTGATGACCATGTACTACCTACTTGCCGAAGGTATCGCAAGCGGTATGCAGCCACCTGTTAGCTACTACTACGGCGCCGGTCATGGTAAGAAAATTCGCGCAACACTGATTTTAGCCAGCAAGGTTGTCGTCCTGTCTGGTATTGCTTCGGTCGCATTCCTGAACTTATTCCCTAACACCTTGGTTAGCCTGTTCAGCAATGGCGATCCAGCATTAGCAGCAGAAACCATCAATGGTGTGCGGTTGCACCTCTTCGCCATGTTCCTTGATGGCTTTATTGCATTGGCTTCTGTTTACTTTATGGCGGTGAACCAAGGTGGTAAAGCTCTGGGTATTTCAGCAGGTAATATGTTGGTGCAATTGCCTTTCTTATATTTCTTGCCGCAATACATCGGTGTAGACGGTGTTTGGTTATCAGTCCCACTGTCAAACATCTTATTGGCTGCGATTGTAGTGCCATTAGTATGGAAAGACATTCAAAAGAAACAAAGAAAAGATATTAAGTTAGAAGCAGTTAGCGCATAAGGTTAACAATATCGACACTTAATAATATTTATAAAATTAGCGGGTTCTTTATCGGTCAAGAGCAACGATAAAAGCCCGCTTTCTTTGCCAAGCCAACAGCCTTGACCTGCTATAAACCTCACCACCACCAAACCATAACCTCGACAAATGAATTTAAGACCAGTAATCACCACAACAAATCACCCACCAGGAAACCGTCATTAAAACCATGAAATGACTAGCATTAACAACAACTTAAAAACAGCCAATTTAAACAACCGTTCTTAAAGCAAACTTATTTCACACGAATTACAACCATTAAGCCTGCCAACTCTTTATTGAATTATGACCAACAGCCTTTAACTATGAAGCAACATCACATTTTTCATTAAAAGTAACTTTTTGCTAAATTATTAGTACTTTTTTTTTGACTAAAATAATTGTGTTTGCTATTTCTTTTTATGATGAAGTTTTTTATTAATAAATTTCATAGTTGGCTAGGTTTATTTAAAACCATACAAACCAATGATTTTAAAATTTAAAGACTTGTTTTTTAAAAAATCAAACCATTACAAGGAAGTTATATTAAATCAGGCTACTAAAAGCAGCATCATAATAATTTTAAGCTTTGAAATAAAATATCACTTATTGCCATTTTATTTCCGCTTTGCTGTGCCTGTTTATTATCGTTGTACTTCCCATTTAATTACTTTGTAGTAAAAATGGAGTTCCACGTGAAAAAAACTAACCTCACCCTACTTATAAGCAGTATGCTGGCATCATCCGTGGCCTATTCTGCAGCCCCTGGAGCCCCCACGATTGACTGGGGAGAACACACCTATGCACTAGTCGAATTAAACCGAGATGCCGGAAGTTACAATGACATTGTTGTAGCTATCCACGATTCAGTGGCAGTATCAGTTTCGTGGCAGACATGGAGTGGCGACGCTGCAGAAACCGCCAATGTAAAACTTAATGGTGACACCGTTTGGACGGGTGATGGCGGTGCCTCAAGTGCGACTTTCAATGTCAGCAAGGGGGGCATCTATGATATGACGGTTGAACTCTGTAATGCTGATGGCTGTAGTGAAAGCGGCAGTGTCGAACTGACCATCGCCGACACTGACGGCAGCCACCTGGCACCACTGGTTCCTACCTTACAAGAGAACAATAAACCCTACACCAATAAATCCGGCAAAGTTGTTGGTAGCTATTTTGTAGAATGGAGTGTCTACGATCGCGGCTTCCCAGTCGACAAGATTCCTGCACAAAACCTCACCCATATTATTTACGGTTTTACCCCAATTTGTGGTGGTGACGGAATTAACGACAGCTTGAAACAAATTTCAGGTAGCTTTGAAGCACTTCAAAAAGCATGTGCCGGACGAGAAGACTTTAAAGTCGCTATTCATGACCCTTGGGCAGCACTGCAAAAAGGCCAACAAGGGGTCAGCGAATGGTCAGACCCTTATCGCGGTAATTTCGGGCAAATGATGGCGTTGAAACAAGCCTACCCCGATCTGAAAATCCTCCCATCAATCGGTGGATGGACATTGTCTGATCCATTCTATTTCATGCATGATGAGGCTAAACGCCGTACCTTTGTCAGCTCAGTAAAAGAATTCCTCCAAACGTGGAAGTTCTTTGATGGTGTCGATATTGACTGGGAATACCCTGGTGGTAATGGTGCCCACCCAACCCTTGGCGATAAGGAAAGAGATGGCGAGTTATACGTCACGCTCATGAAAGAATTGCGTGAAATGCTCGATGAACTATCAACGGAAACAGGTCGCACCTACGAACTCACTTCAGCCATCGGGGTTGATGTCAAAAAGATTGAAGTGGTTGATTACAACCGTGCACAGCAGTACATGGACTACATCTTCTTGATGAGCTATGACATGTTTGGTGCCTTTGATCTTAACAATCTAGGCCATCAATCTGGCCTATATGATGCTAGCCATAACCCCGCGGTAACCTTTACCACAGACCGAGGTGTTACCGACCTACTCGCGCAAGGCCTTGATCCAAAGAAACTTGTAATCGGTGTGCCTAAATACGGACGAGGTTGGAAAGGTGTCCACAATTACACTGGCGATAACCCTATGACGGGGCAAGCAACAGGCGGTATTGACGGCACTTGGGAAGCCGGTGTACTAGATTATCGCGATATTGCTGATAACCACTCAGGGAACGGCTGGGAAGATCGCTACGATGAACAGGCAGAAGCGTCATACAAGTGGAACCCGACAACCAAGGAGCTTATTTCTTACGATAACGCTCGCGCTGTGAAAGCGAAAGGTAATTACGTTCAACAACATGGCTTAGCGGGGCTTTTCTCCTGGGAAATTGATGCCGATAACGGTGATGTACTTAATGCAATGCACGAAGGTTTAGGCCATGGTGATGACACGGGTGAGCCACCAGTGAATAAACCACCAGTCGCGAATGCGGGCGACGACCAAACTGTAACAGGCCCGGTAGAAGTTCAACTTGATGGCTCAAGCTCTTACGATCCAGAGCAGCAAGCAATGACCTATTCATGGACTCAAGTTTCTGGTCCAGCAGTTACCATCAATAGCAGTGACCAAGCTCATGCAAGCGTTGATGTACCTGTTACTGACACCAATGTTAGTTATGTACTATCACTAACGGTGACAGATGATGAAGGGCTTACAGATAGCGACCAAGTTACTATTACCAACCAAGCAGAGGCCGTAAACCAGCCCCCAAGTGTTTCGCTGCCAGCAGCATTAAACGTTGATTCAGAATCCACGTTTAATCTTAATGCCCAAGCGCAAGACCCAGATGGCGACCCGTTAACTTACACTTGGACTGTACCTAATAACTTTACTGTTCTTTCTGGTTCAGGTACGGCTTCCATTAATGTCAAAGCGCCAGCAGTCACTGAAGTTTCCCAAGCTGTTATTTCTGTTTTGGTTTCTGACGGTGCATTAGATGCAACCGCCCAAACCAGTATGACAGTTAACCCTGTTGATACCGGTGGTGGTGAGTGTTCAATGACAGATCCAGATGCAGCTAACCACCCAGCCTGGTCTGCAGGGGCAACCTATGTCGGCGGTGATAAGGTCAGTCATGATCAGCTCGTATGGGAGGCCAAGTACTGGACGCAAAACAACGAGCCATCTGTCACGGCAGATCAATGGAAACTGCTTAGCGATGTTGAAGTCAGTTGGAATGCTGGCGTAGCTTACAACGGTGGTGATGAGGTCAATCACAATGGAAATCGCTGGAAAGCAGCTTACTGGACTCGCGGTGATGAACCTGGCACAGCAGCAGTGTGGGAAAACATCGGTGAAGCAAGTTGCCAATAGCACCCAAGCGAGACAACTACGCTAGCGTCATAAGACACCGAGAGTAGAAAATACAAAAGCGGCTTACCAGGTAAGCCGCTTTTTCTATTCTATGATATTTTTATTTACTCGCTCGCCTCTCGCAAAGTGATGAAGTGATGAAGTGATGAAATATCGCTACTTCAAAATATCATATGGCTTAGACCAACTATAACGCTGGCTCAATTCGGCTTTGATCTCATTGTAGCGAGATGATGCTTTCATTGCTTTAACATCACCTAAACTCAATAAGGTTTCATTACCCTGCGGATGCTGTTCACGTACATGAATCATATCTTTCGCACTCTGGCGCAATGAACTGAAAGCGATATCTTCACCATAGCTATTAATAAAGTGGGTATACACTTTCGGCACCGTACCTGGCTCTTTTGCCTGACAATCATGCATTGATGGATTCCACAAGCTAGTACCATCCTCAGATTGATATTCAGTCACAGGTCGACCTTCTGCTATGTCTTCAATCATGCAATAAGTCGGGCTTAGGCTCACTAAGTTATGCGTATTATTAAAGGCATGAGCAACCCAATCTCCCCCACTTGCTTGATCGGTTCCTTTTTCAGGATCCCATTGCGTTTCATCCTGCCAAACCCAGCTATCAGAAGGCCCACTCATCGACTCTACAATCGCAAAAATTTGTGGGTCGGATACAAAATAAGCCGTACTGTTATCTTCAAGTGTATAGGCTTTCACGTAGTCGCGGTTCACTAAGTAAAATGGGCCGTTCGTCTCAAGATTACGGCCTTTATAATTGCCATCGATCAAACTAAACGTATTAAAAGTTGTCTTAGTGATATGCTTTGTCACGCCATCAGCCGATTGCTGATTTTCATCATCAGTTATAAAATAGGGGTGCTCACTGTACAGCAGGCCTTCGCCACCAGAAATGATACCGCTTCGAGGGCCCGAGAAATTATAACTTGCGACGTCATAGGCCGTTGCGCTGCCACCAGAAACTAACTCAACCTCTGATGTAATGACACGCACACTGCTACCAATCCAACGCCCCTCGAACTTCAGCAAGTAGTCTTGAGTAATAACTTCATCGCCCGTTGCTGTATCGGTATCATAACTTTGGATATCGAAATGCGCTTGGGTTGGGTCAAAATCCCAGCGACGAAAGAAAGAGACCTTCGTGCCCTTCTGGCTCATCGCCCTAGGCTCTTCGTCGTAATGAGCCGTGCAGTTTTGACCGCGTTTCGCAGCATAAGTCAGCTTCATACCAGCACTATCAACTCGGCAGATATATTGGTCTTCAAGCGCAGACGCATTAACTTTCCGTACAATTTGCTGAAATTCGCTTTCACTGACACTAGGGTTATTAGCTTGAAAATAGCCCAACGCACTATTGTATGAGACAAACTGAGCCTGTGACTGTGCCGGCAAGGTTAAGGCGTAATCCAGCATGAAATATTCAGCCTTATTCTGCTGAACCTTATTAGTGGCATAATTGATTAATGCCTTTGACTGATAATAACCCTGAACACTGGGGCTTGCATTTACCTGTGATACGGCAAGTAGGATTAATGATCCTAATATTTTTTTCTTCATTTTAGCTCTACTTCTCAAGTTTACTTTTCAAAATTCTTGGGTGTGTTAATACCTGCCCCCTCATTCGAGGCATATTTAATTTGTTTTAACGATGCCAAGTCATCTGAATCTACATTCAGTTGAGTTTGATAAGATTGAAGAGAACTCGTTGTTGGTACCTTTGTCTCAGACGAAGACTCCCCGCCACAACCAGCAAGCAAACTACTTGCTATCGCGAGCGCAATAAAACTGTTGTATTTCATATTATTATTAACCTTGTTCAGGAAACCACAGAGTTAGCTCTGGGTCCTAATTGAATGGTATTTCATTATTCGCAGCCATTATACGTTCAGCTTACATTCAGGTTCAAGGTTGGGCATTTTAGCTAAGATCGTTTTAATAATAATCATTATATAGAATACGTGACCATATAAAGATTACCACTCATAATTCATAAACTTACAATCAACAATAGATGTATTGTAAATATATTATTAATAAATTAATAATCATAAATTTCATTATTGATGGCTTGTTCACTGCAATTAAATGAAAAGAATACCACTAAAGAGGCAGCCTCTATTTCCACAAACCATGACATTAATTTATAAAATGCCACCCTAATAACTATAAATGTTGAAATAGAGTGGCTAATTAAATGTCGAATTTAATCTCGGGTCTAACTTGATAGTGCACTAATCGCGGTCATGACTTTATCGTTCAATTCACGATTGCTAATACGCTGGTTTTCAACATCAAAGTTCTCGTAAAAGCTTGGAATGGACACCGTTGCTTTAACTTCAGCCCCGAAGAAAGGTGCAGAACCACTTGCAGCAGCGAGTACATTCTTTGCCCCACCCGGCCCAGGGGATGTCGAGAGCAGCACCAGTTTCTTATCTTGGTACACCTTCTGTTGAATGCGTGAACACCAATCAAAAAGGTTCTTATAGGCGGCAGTGTATGAGCCGTTATGCTCGGCAAATGAAATAACAATGGCCTCTGCACTATTTAACTTTGCCAAAAAGGCTTTTGCCATTTCAGGCTGACCAATTTCATTCTCTTTATCTTGGCTAAAGAGTGGCAACTCATAATCGTTAAGATCAAGCACTTCCAGATCCGCCCCTTTTACCAAGGATCCGGCGTAAGTGACAAGTTGTTTGTTGATTGAGGTACTACTGCTACTTGCGGCAAAGGCAATCACTTTCATATCTGTTTCCTTACATTATCAGTCCTAACAATGCGCGGTGCATTATTACCCTATAAAAATAGAACAATAATTTGCAGTTATTCAATGCTATCCTATCCATATCAACCAAAGTCAATGGTCTTATTTAGACCAGTGCCTAAAAAGACAGTGAAAACAATGAGCAATAGCCACCACCAACATGATACTGACAACCACCAGCTGACTCGGATCGAGCGAGTGTTGGACTATATCCACACCCATATCGATCAACCGCTATCAGTAGAGTTGTTGGCAGAAAAAAGTTGCTGGTCACGCTGGCAGTTGCAACGTGTGTTTCTGAGCGAAACCAATCAAACAGTTGCTCATTATGTACGTGAATTAAAGCTGAGTTTGGCAGCAGAACAGCTTCTTACCAGTAAAGAGCGCATTGTGGATATTGCACTAAATTGTGGCTTCAACTCGGAAGTCAGCTTTACCCGTGCCTTTAAGCAACTCTTTACCTGCTCACCAAGTGCTTATCGCAAGCGCGGTCAGCGTATTGGCCTTAAAACGCCCCTGCAGGCAACCATGCCTGTGCATGAAGCCCATGAAATCAAAAAACGCCTTTTACAGATACGCGTTGAACGTCGGAGTGACTTTTACCTGCATGGCGCAAGTGGTGAGATCCAAGGTTTGTATGCTAACGAGCCAAACTATACCGATGTTGTGCCAAGCATCTGGCAGCAATTAAACCAACTCACAGGTAAAAAAGCCCCATTCGACGTGCCAGCTTATGGTGTTATTGATACCCATGACATAGACGAAGGCAAGCCAGCGCCCTACTGGGCAGGCTTTGAAGTGACAGAGCAAGCAGCGGCGAATCTAAACCCAGCGCATATCTTGCACGTTCCTGCTCAAGAGTATGCAGTCATACCCTACACAGGGGCCATTACAAACCTTGATCGCACCTTAGAATGGTTCCTCTCCGCATGGCTACCACAATCAAACTACCGAGGTATTGAAGGTTTCGAGCTTGAAATCTATCAACCAACGTTTGATATCAATAGCGAGGAAGCCACAATGGAATACTGGATTCCTATACAGCCTGCCGGAAAATAATCAAATTCCTGCTAAATCAAGCGCATTTCACCTCTGTGTAAATGCGTTTTTTTCTTATTAAGCGCCATGATGCCCCAAATTGTTAATTTTGCCTTCTCACACTCCATTAGAATGCGACTGAGAATAATTCCTATTTAGTAACAAGTTTTTAACTATTTTCGAGGTATCCATGCAGCAGCTACATTCACGCTCTGTCATTGCACTTTCTATCGCCGCTGCCCTTGCAGTACCTGCGACTGCGATGGCTAACACCGAAGCAGCACAATCCGACGACGTATCAACCATGGATACCATTACGGTTCTGGGTCAAGCCTACCGTAATACCGCAACAAAAACGGCACTGATGCCAGAAGAGACGCCGCAGTCAATCACCACCATTGATAATGAAACACTAGAAATGCGTGGTGTTAACTCAGTGAACGAAGCACTACGCTACGTACCGGGGGTAAACACTGAGCTTCGTGGTGGGGCCGTAAAACTTTACGATACTTTCAACATTCGTGGCTTTGACGTAGAAAAAAGCTACTATGATGGTTTAGCACTTCAAGGCTTAACTGGCTGGAACGTACAGCCTCAAATCGATCCAATTGCCATCGAGCAAATCGAGGTTTTCAAAGGCCCAACATCGGTGCTTTATGGTGCAATGTCACCAGGCGGTATGGTTAACATCATTGCCAAAGCACCTCAAAAAGAGCGCAGCACAGACGTAGCAGTATCAACTGGTTCTCATAACCTTAAAGAAGCCAGCATTGATACCACAGGCCAAGTGGGTGACAGCGATTTCGCTTACCGTATTATCGCAAAAGCTAGCGAGCGCGACAGCCAAGTAGGCGGCATTAAAGAAACCCGCTACCTAATTGCACCATCACTAGATTGGTATGCATCAGAAGATACACTGGTTAACTTCAACCTGTATTACCAGCGCGATCCAGAAGCAGGCTCGAATGCAGCAGTTCCAGGCGTTGGGACTATGTACAACAACCCGACAGGCGTTAACTTCTCACCAAATACATTCTTAGGGGATCACAATTGGAATGAGATGGATCGTGAGTTTTTCTTAGCTGGATACAAGATTAACCACAACATCAACGATAGCTGGACATTCCTACAAAATGCTCGCTACATGAACGCTAGCCTATCTCAGAAAAATGTAGTCCACACCGCATATGATGAGAATGATCCAGAACTATTGCATCGCTACGCCTATAGCACAGAAGAAGAGTCACAAGGGTTTATCATTGATAACCAGCTATCAGGTGTCATTAATGTTGCAAATGTTGAACACAATGTTCTATTTGGTGTTGATTACCAAAGGCTAACAGGAAGCTCTCTTGCTAAGTACTACTTTAACGTTGATCCAATCAATGTAAACAATCCTGATAACAACCAAATCAACCCATCAGATTTAGTTGAGGATAAGCCATCTCGTGATGATGAAGATATCAAAGTAGAACAAGCTGGTATCTATTTCCAAGATCAAGTGCGTCTAGGTCAACTTGTACTAATTGGTGGCGGCCGCTTTGACTCTTACAAATCAGAGCATGTAGATGTAGTTGATGGTGCCAATAAGATTGATCAAACAAACTTCTCATACCGTTTTGGTGGTTTATATGAGTTTGACAATGGGCTATCACCATTCTTCAGCTATGCAACAAGCTTTGAGCCAATAGCGGGGTCTGACCGCCACGGGAATGCATTTAAACCTTCTGAAGCTAAGCAGATTGAGGCTGGTGTGAAATACATGTCTGCGGACATGAGTAAAACAGCAACTATCTCTGCGTTCCACCTTGTGAAAGAAAATGCACTGACAGCTGATCCTGAAAGTATCGAGCATCTAACTCAGGCAGGCGAAATTACTTCACAAGGTATTGAGTTTGAAGGTCAGTGGTTTGCAACAGATAGCCTAGATCTATCTGTGAACTACACTTTCCTAGATATGGAAATTACCGAAAATAATGACGGTCTAGAAGGAAAAACACCAATTCGTACGCCTAAGCACTCTGCGTCTGCATGGGCTAACTATCATGTTTACAACGGCATGCTGTCTGGTATGACGTTTGGTACCGGTGTTCGCTACATCGGTGAAACTCATGTCGATGCCGCCAACACCGACATGGTGCCAGATTACACCCTAGTTGACCTAGCCGTTAAATATGATCTGGGTGAAGTATCACCAAGCATGGCAGGTGTTAGTGCAAGCCTAACAGCGACTAACCTGTTTGATAAAGAGTACTACTCCTGCTGGGATTCTATGAACTGTTGGGTAGGCGCAGAGCAAACCGTTGAAGCAAAAGTTAACTTCAACTTCTAAGGTTTAGCGACAACATTAGGCAGCAGGCTTTCCTGCTGCCTTTCAGTTCTAGGTTGAGTATGGCAATCGCAAAATACAAACAGCTTTTCCAATATGCCGAGCAGATCTCCCCTTCTTTAAAGGGCAGAATTGGCATTGCAGACCACCAACACATCTCAGCAGCTCACGGTAACCCTGAGCTGCTCAATGCGTTGTATCAATACTGGAAAGAGGCTCACCCAGAAGCAGGCAACCCATACTGGCTTACCCGCAGCTGGACCATGTTAGCATGGCAACCCGTCTATATTGCTTTTATTGGGGTGTATGCGATACGCAGTATCCCCCCGATTTATGACATCGCCCAAGACTACAAAGAAGGGTTAGTTGCCGGTTACCATTTAAGTGGTGAAAACTGGTTCTCTGGTACTGAAGAAGAAATGATCAAATACGCATGCACCCAATTGGCGATGCTACTTGACCAGCTTCAAAGTCAATTTAACCAATACAATCGCTTACGCCCTGGGTTAACAAAGCCTTTAATCGCAGATGCAATTCTACAAGCACTCGTCCACCGCCAAGCATTGCTGAATATGCCTTCAGGTAATCAAGCCGATGCATCCACCAGCTATGATCTTGTTTACCAAGCCAAGCTATGGCTATCGCACCTTGATTTACCGATGCGCCACCTTGAAGGTCTATCGCAAAGCACGGAAACCGGTGAATGGCAATTTAAACGCCTTAGCTGCTGTATGCACTATCGCCGAGATGACGGTAGTTTATGTGATAACTGCCCTCGAAGCTAATTTTACTATAGGAATATACCCTTTTATGTCATATAGTTAGCCAACCTTAATCGTTCAGGCTGGCACTATGACTATTCAAGAAAATGCTCGATATGACGCCATCATTGTCGGCAGCGGCCCTGCTGGGGCTACCTTAGCCAAATCTTTATCTGAGCAAGGCAAACATGTCCTTATTCTTGAATGGGGTTCAGATAAACCTCTCACGGGCTCTTTCTGGCAAATGGCGGGGATTGCCGCCATTCCAAGTAAAGGAGCATTTGTTGGTAATGATCTTTCGTTACTGATCCGTGGCATCACAGCCGGTGGCAGTTCGGCCATCAATTACGCGACAGCCATGTTGCCCCCCTTCGAAATGTTTGATCGTTATGGCATCGACCTACGCGATGAAGCTAAAGAAATACAGCAAACCATTCCATACGCCCCTCTTCCTGATGATTTAATCGGCCCACGAGCGAAACGCATTTGGCAAGGCGCAGACAAAGCCGGGGTTAAGTGGCATAAACTCGACAAACTGATTGACTCCGAGCGCTGCCAATCTGGGTGTCACCTGTGTGGCTACGGTTGCCCACACAATGCCAAGTGGACAGCACGCGATTTTTTACAAGAGGCCATTGATGCCGGCGCGAAGCTCATCACCAAAGCCAAAGTCACCAAGGTATTATCTGAGAAAGAACCACCGCACCAGCAAGCTGTCGGGGTTGAGTACCAACATGATGATGGGGTCCATTTAGCATTTGCTGAGCAAGTCATCCTAGCCGCTGGTGGCATTGGCTCACCGCAAATACTCCAGCAAAGCGGTATCGAAAATGCCGGACAACAATTTTTTATCGATCCTGTTGTCGCGGTAATGGGAGCTGTCGATGAAAAGTTTAAGGGCGGCGAAGTGCCAATGGCAGCTGGTTTGCACCTGCCCGAGGAAGGTATCGTACTTTCAGATCTTGCTTTGCCAAAGCCTTTCTTTCATTTGTTCACTGCACAGGTTGGACGCTTTAATCGCATGATGTCAGCCGATAATACCCTGACCATTATGGTAAAAGTGAAAGACAGTTTATCCGGTAAAATCTCACCCAACTGGGCAAGCAAAAGCTTGAGTAACGAAGATAAACAACGCTTAAATCAAGGCGCTGACATCGCCGAATCTATTTTGGCTGCAGCAGGGGCTAAACATATCTACCGTACCCACCATTTTGCAGCCCACCAGGGCGGTAGCGCTGCGATCGGTGATATTGTCGACAGCCAGCTTGAGACAAAAATCAAAGGGCTTTATGTCTGTGATGCTTCCGTGATCCCAGAAGCTTGGGGGTTACCGCCTACATTCACCCTTCTGTGCTTGGCAAAACGCTTATCCAAACACCTGCTCACAGCCAAGGTAAAGGTAGAAGCTACCGCTGAGACATAGGTACAACGATAGATATAACAAAGGGGCTAGACAGCCCCTTTTCTATTTCTTTCGCTGATGTTGAGCAATACTGTTACAGCGATAAAATCACGCCAACAATCGCAGCACTCATTAAGTTGGCTAGTACACCTGCGGCAATGGCGCGAAAGCCCATGCGAGAGATATAACTACGACGCTCAGGAACTAAACTGCCCAACCCACCAATCAAGATTGCCATAGTGGTAATATTGGCAAAGCCACACAGCGCAAACGTCACGATAGCGGCAGAGTCAGGGCTAAGTTGATCTTGGATCTCCATCAACTGAATGAAAGCAACAAACTCATTGACCACAATTTTGCTACCAATTAGAGAGCCAGCCAATACAGCTTCATTCCAAGGGATCCCAAGTACAAATGCCACAGGCGCAAATAGGTAGCCTAGAATCAATTCGAAACTCAGCTCCATCCCTACGACTTCGCCAACCTGTCCTAATAGGCCATTCAACAAGGCAATCACACTCACAAAGGCCAGCAAGGTTGCACCAACAGCGACAGCAATACGCACCCCCGACATTGCGCCATCAGCCAAAGCCTCCACCACATTGGTTGCTCGTGGTAATTCGACCGAGGTGATCTCGTCGTTATCAACTGTATCGTTACTCGGTGGCACCATAATCTTGGCCATCAGTAAGCCAGCTGGTGCAGACATGAATGCCGCTGCAATCAAAAAATGCAGCTCAACGCCCAATGATGCATAGCCAACCAAGGTCCCACCCGCAACCGATGCCAAACCACAAGTCATCACGGCAAAGAACTGCGAGTCACTCATGTTTTTCAGGTAAGGCTTAACCACCAACGGCGCTTCAACCATACCCACAAAGATATTCGCCGTGGCCGACAAAGACTCGGCACGACCAGTACCAAGTAAACGTTGCAAGCTACCACCAATCACGTTGATCACTTTGGGCATTAAACCAATGTGATAAAGGGCAGATATTAATGCAGAGAAGAAGATAATTATGCCAAGTACATTAATGGCAAACACAAAGCCCACACTGCCCGTTGCAAATCCCCCAAACAGGAATGCAATGCCTTCCTGACCGTAATCAATAATGCCTGATACCGCACCAGTCACGGCATTTAACGCATCTTTACCCGCTGGTACGTATAGCACCAATAGCGCAAAAATAATTTGAAGCGCAAAGGCAAGCGATACGGTTCTTAGGGGAATGTTTCGCTTATCTGTCGATAAGAAATAAGCGAAAAGCAGAATGGCAACGATGCCAATAACGGATGTCATGAGATAAAACCTTAACTCTCGTGAATAATGCGGTGCATTGTAGAGAGCAAAGGTTTGCGTGCAACATCAGGTTGCTAACAGGCTGTAACACAAGAATTCCCCAAAGCAACGATAACAAACTAACCCCTTGAAAATTAGCGGGTTAATAACTATCGCTTTTCTATTATTGCCATATGGAAAAGATATTTATGTCAGCAAGGACAATTCTGCTCGCCCGATGATGAAATAACCAACAGAATCATGCGTTAATTTTGTGCTCATTGTTGATAATCAAGTATACCCAAGCGACTTCAGTATACAGGCAGTGTTACAGAACCACGCTTTTTGCCAACGCCTTATCCCAATTTGGGGTTTCGCCAATGTGGGCACGGAAGAAGTCCACCGCCGCCTTGATCTTGATCGGCAAGTGCTTCCGGCTTGGATATACTGCGTAAATCGGCATTTTTTGGCTTGCTTTCCATTCCGGTAGTAACTGGATCAACTTGCCCTCTTGAAACTCCGTGGTGAGCAAGTAACTGGCCAAATAAGCAATCCCCCACCCCGAAATGGTCGCGTCTCTTACCGCTTCAGCCAAATCGACTCGGTAATTGCCAGCGACTTTAACGTTGAGTGACTCATCGCCTTTATTGAAGGCCCATAGGCTGTAATTGCGCTGGCGACTCTGGTAAGTCAAACAGTTATGTTCAACCAAGTCATTGGGGTGATACGGAACTGGCTTGTCGATGAGGTAATTTGGCGAGGCCGCCAAAATAAAATGGGAGTCGGCCAAACGCTGCGCCACATACCCTTCTGGTAGATCCTCATAATTTGTGATCCAAAGATCCAACCCATCTTCCAACATATCGGCTTTATGATCGAACAAGCTCACTTCAACTTGTAGCTCAGGGTATGCCTCTCGTAACCTCTCGATTGCGGGAATGATGTGCATGGTACCGAACGATTGGGATAGGCCCAAACGCAACAAGCCAGCCACTTCATCACGCTCAGTATCCATGCTCGCATTCGCTTCATTTACGGCATTACACACCTGCTCGCAGTAGCTTGCAAAACGCTGTCCTGCTTCGGTTATGGTTAATGAACGGGTTGTACGCTGCACTAACTTTACCTTTAGTTCTGCCTCAAGCATTCCGAGCTGTTTACTGACATGAGAGGTAGATACACCCAGTTGCTTTGCCGCAGCAGTAAAGCTACCTGCCTTCGCTAAGGTATAGAAAATCACCATCTGACTGGCACGATCATGTATCACTGTATTCAACCTTTATAACACTGAAGCATTTAGGGCGAGCTAGTCTAAGGATCAAATATAGATTGTCACGTAAAACAATCCTCTTTGCCGATTACTCATAGGCTAGATCTGCTTCTATGATTAAAATAAACACAAATGAATCAAAGACTATATGAGCAAGACAACTTTTCTTCCTGCGTTACTGATCAGCCTATCGGGCTTTGCCCCATTTGCTTGGTCGACAACGCCTGTCGCCACTTTCAACAGCGAAAACCTCTCTCGCTGGCAACAGCGCTCTTTTGTAGGCAACACCCAGTACACCATTGTCTCATTAGATGACTCAAGCGTCCTAAAAGCCCAAAGCAATGGCACTGCATCCATTATTGCCAAACCTTATCGAATCGACTTACTCAAAACCCCCTATATCAACTGGTCGTGGAAGGTAGAAAACACTCTTTTGGGCCTCAACGAGCGAACAAAGCAAGGGGATGACTATGCGGCAAGGGTTTATCTCGTACTGGGCAGGAACTTGACCTCACCAAGCACCAAGGTGATTAACTATGTATGGTCTAGCAACCAAGCGATGGGCGCAAACTGGAATAATGCTTATGTCGGCAAAAGAGCACAGATGCTGGCAGTACAAGGTAAAGGATCCCCCATCAAAACCTGGCAACAAGAAAAGCGAAATGTATATCAGGACTTAATTCAATTGTTTGGAGATAAGGGCAGCAGCAAAAGCAATGAAGCTGCGTATCGATATATAGACGTTGTGGCAATCATGACCGATACCGACAATAGCCAACAGTCGGCCACGGCCTATTACGGGGATATTTTCTTTACGGCGAAGTAAAAAAACATGACAGTAATTAAAAACCCAAAAGCGGGCTTAACGCCCGCTTGTTAATCACAAAGTCAGTGAAGAGTTAAACCGTTAGGAACTCACCTTTGTGTGGGTTGAAGACGCCTTCACCCAATTTGTAGATGACCTGGCCGCGTAGGATAGTCGTCTCAACTTGCGCGCCGATATCACGACCTTCGTAAGCACTGAACTTGTTGCGGTACTCAAGATCTTCTGAAGTTAGTACGTAGTTTGAGTCAGGCTTGATGATAACGAAGTCAGCATCTTTACCTACTGCGATACGACCTTTGGTTTCTAGGCCAAAGCGATCAGCTGGGTTAGAAGACATCATCTTAGCGAAGTCTACCAATGGCATGCCGCGCTTCTGAACTGCTTCGTCAAACATAATGTCAACGCTGCTCTGTAGTGCAGAGATACCACCCCACGCTTTGAAGATACCACCTTCTTTCAGATCAGGCGTACATGGAGAGTGATCTGAAGTCATGCAGTCAATTTCGCCAGCCATGAGTTTTTCCCATAGGCGGTTTTGGTTGTCTTTATCACGAATTGGTGGTGAGCATTTCGCTTTAGCACCAATGACTTCAAACTCATCCTCATCAATTGCGAAGTAGTGACCACAAGATTCACACGTTACATCTTGGCCTGCTTTACGCGCTTTAGTCACTTCTTCAACCGCTTCAGGGCTACTTAGGTGACATAGGTGAAGTTTACAACCTGTTTCTTTCGCCAAGAATAGTGCACGACGTACCGCTTCAACCTCGGTGAATACTGGGCGTGTTGCCACGTAGTCTTTCGCAGAGTCTTTACCAGCACGTACAGCGTCGTTACCTAGTTCATCACAAATCAGGGCGTTTTCAGCGTGGATACATAGGATCTTACCTAAGCGCGCTAACTCTTTCATGCCCATGTAAAGCTGGTAATCATTTACGTTACAGAAGTCGCCAGAATCTGGGTCAGGCGAACCACATGTTGATAGGAAACACTTGTAACCAACCACACCTTCTTCAGCCAGCTCGTGCAGGCGATCGATGTTGTGAGGAACCAAGCCACCCAAAGAAGCAACGTCAACACTTAGCTTGCCCTTGCCTGCTTCATATTTAACATGAAGAGTATCGCGGTCGATAGTTGCAGGCATTTGGTTAAGCGGCATTTCAATACAAGTTGTTGTACCACCTTTCGCAGCTGCACGCGTACCTGTTTCGTAACCTTCCCAATCTGCACGATGGCCGCCTGGATCAGTTAGGTGAACGTGTGCATCAACCATACCCGGAGAAACAATCATCCCTTTGGCATCAATTTCTTTTTCAGCACCAGATAAGCCTTGGCCAACTGCTGCAATCACGCCATCTTTTACTGCTACATCTGTAATTAGGGCTTCGTTTTCTAGAATTACAGTACCGTTTTTAATTATTAGATCGTAGGACATTTTTTTGCTCCAATTTTATCGAATTTTAAATTTATTACTTAGGCTTTAAAACTATTTTTTCTGTTTATATTTTGATTATATTTTACTGCGTATGAGTATATAACTCTGGGTGTCTTTCTTTGTCCCAAGTTACAGCCAATGAGTACAAAGTAAATGACAGAGCTACACCAGTAAACCATGAAACTTGTGATAGTACCGATAGGAAAGGAATAAACTCACCACCGATAGAAACAATAACCGAAATAATAGTCACAACAAATGCCAACATATTAAATCCGTTCTTGTAGTACTTATAATCACCTGGTTTCGTATAAAGCGTGTCTAGGTCAATTTTACCGCGCATTGCGACAAAGTAGTGAGCAAGCATTACACCGATAACCGGACCTAAGATGCCGCCAATGATATTAAGGAACATGAAAATACTTTCTTGGTTTTCCATTAATTTCCATGGGCAAATAATGACACTGATAAAACCTGCAATCATGACACCCTGGCGGTAGTTAAGTTTCGGGAATACAGCCGCTACTTGATAACCGGCAGGAATAATATTACCTGTCGCGTTAGTCGATATTGTGGTCATCAGGATAACCAAGCCAGCGAACATCGATACGAACATGCCATCCCATTTATTGATGATATCAAGCACGTTCCAAGTGTCTGTACCGTAGTGGATACTTGCACCTGCAAGCACACACACACTAGAGATAGCAAACAATAGGTAAGCCAGGATCAGACCAGACGTTTGACCTCTTGCTTGGGCACCAAAGCTTTTCGCATTCTGGGTAAAGTCTGATGCACTCACCGCTGGTGCGGCCCATACTGCAACAATCGCGTTAATCACCACAAAGAACTGGAATAAGCTACCGCCACCATCTTGGATCTTAGCAGGAACGTAGTTAATAATATTTTCGAATCCTGCCAGTGACACTGCCCAAATAGCCATACCACCGAAAACTAGGTAAATACATGGGTTTAGAACTGCAGTGAATTTGTTCAGTATTTTACCGCCACCTAAACCAATCACCATATTGATGGCCCAAAACATCATAAAGGCTATCAGGCCAGGCATGCTGATACCCAAAAACTCGGTATCACCACCAATGGCAAGGAACCCTGGCCAAATTTTACCGATGATGATTAGCAATGCGATTGAGCCTGCGTAATTCTGAAGGCCGAACCACATGATTGCAGCAACCCCACCCCTTAGCACGCCGGGTAACAATGCACCACGAACACCGTATGAAGCACGCAAAAGCATTGAGAATGGTACACCATACTTCGAACCAGCTGCGCCGTTTAGCACCATTGCACCGGCGATTATCAAACCACTGATAATGATGGCTGCCATGATGCTTACAGTGCTTAAGCCCAGTACAAAGAAACCACCTACCGCAACATAGTTTGGTACGTTATGTACTGAACCCTGCCACAGGGTAAAATAGTTTAGTTGCCCCCAAGTTCTATCAGACTCTTGTTTTGGTAATAGGTCGTCGCTATAACCCCTGCTTCGATACTCTTCCAATTTTGCATCAGATATATCACTCATCTCTAATCCTTATTATGTAGCAGTAATTTCACATTATTAAAAATTGAATTGACTAATAATGATTTACTTACATCCTTTTATAAGCTGAGCGTTTTTATTTATATTTGCTTTTCTCTTTTGTATATAAAAACAAATTGAGTAAAAACTTACTTTGACCAAGAGCACATTACATAAATGGATGATTTATTTGTACGTTAAAACCATTATTAGATAATTTTTTCTTACAATCCCCACGGTCTACTTTATTTAAAGTGTGCGCAACCGCTCAAAGCGAATAGATATAACCGGCTTTGAATATTTACTTTGTAACTAAGTGTTTCGATGCGAAGTTAATTATGTGCCTTAAAGCTAAGGCACATTTTATTGTTAACCATTAAATGGGTTTTTATGGTCATAAGAATTGGTATATATAGCATCTGAAATTAAATAGTCATAAATTTCATCAACAATTTCAATACCGCTTATTTCTGACTCTTTTTCTATCTCATCACTTGGCTGGCCAGGATAATAAACTTTATCGAAACCTGGTGCTGGCTGCATGCTATTTAATTCAGCCATAGTTTCTTTTATTGCTCGCTCAAAATAACTTGAAGTTGTAAAGAACGTAGGATTAATCACAATATGTAATTGGCCGAGCTCCCGCCCTTTGGACAGATCGTCGTACATCGAGCTGACATTTTTACCAAAAGGCAAGCCAAGCAGAATACCTGACAGCACATCAACCATCATCATCAATCCATACCCTTTAGGGCCTGCAATTGGCAACAGCGCCTGAACTGCATGTGGATCAGAAGTTGGGTGCCCCTCACTGTCTACTGCCCAATCCTCAGGGATAGGCTGATTTCGAGAACGCGCATCGAGAATTTTCCCCCACGCCTGCACGGTAGTCGCCATATCAAAGGTAATATGCTCCCCCTCTCCCCCCGGGGCAGAGAACGCAATAGGGTTAGTGCCATAGTAAACCACTGCACCACCAAATGGCACCACCATTGGGTCAGACTGGCATACGGACAGTGCAACCATACCTTCAAGGGCAGCCCGTTTGGTAAAATACGACAGTGCACCACTGTGCCCCATCCGCTTAACCCCGACGACAGCAACACCATTTTCTTTGGCAATTTCTATGGCCTTATCCATCCCATAAGTGGCAGCAACGTGGCCTGAACCATTATCGGCATCTAAAATGGCAGAACATGGTCCGGTCTGCTCATAGCGGAAATCTGGGTCGGCATTGGTGCCGCCTTTTAAAATACGTTCTGCATAATATTCAACCCGCACCGCACCATGAGAATGGACACCTCTTGCATCGGCAAATGCCAATACATCAGCCGTTTGGTCAGCATGCTCTTCAGACAAGCCGGCTAACATTATTTTGTTTTTAATTAGTCGATGTAAATCGGATTTGGTTACTTTCATAATTTTTATGAAACTCCATAAAAGGAAAATTACAAAAACGCTATTTACTTAATCTTTCTAAATGTATGTATTTATACTATTTAATGCGATTTAATTAAGTTGATTGTTCATTCTCAATCAATATAACCATTATATTTAAATTTATAATTACTACTGTGACCTAAAATAGGCTATTTAGATTCAAAAGTATTTTGCAGATATTAAACAATAATTATTAAACTGATTTAAACAACAGAATTAATGACAATAGCTCTCATTCTTAAAGCAACTAAACAGCCAAATTCCTAGCAAAGTGTCTGCACCAGAGTAATGTCCGTGCTGTAACAGCTTCTCCATCACAAGCGCCAGATCAATAGGGCAGCTCCCTACCACACTAAGTTCTTTAAGAATCATTGAAAAATTACCCGCTCTCGCTTGTTCGAGATAGCTGGCACTCACCGCTGTGGTCAGTTCACCAAGGTAAATATCACTGCGCAATAACTGTTGCGCGTTCTCGGCATAATGAGGATCGCTGAACGCACTAAACAGGATACCAATTAGCATATCATCCTGGCTGGGGGTCAATCCCGGTCCCTTACCTATTGCGCAACGCCAATCCGCTTCACCACCCTCAGCCCATGTATGAAGCTGGTCGATAAAATATTGAAGATCATCGGATAGGTCATTGGAAGTAACGTCAGCAAGCGTACCATACAGGCCGGTTTCAACTTGCATCGTAGACAGGATTGTTGTGAGTTGAGTGTGAGAGATGTGGACTGTATCGTTAAGTTGTAGGTTCACTCTACGGCAGTCATTGATAATATTAAAATGCCTATTATGAATGCCGTCATGTTTAAAATACGCAGGGTGCCCCTGCTCTAAAAAATACTTAATGTAGTAAAACTCATCTTCACGCAATAACCAACCAGCAGGACCGATACCATGGCCATAACAATGCAAGGTGATCAGTTTGCCTTCAGTGTTAACCAGATTAATGGCTTTTTCAGACGCACCAAAAACCGACAACTCTCCAAACGGTTCGGGGGCTGATTGGCTGATCATGACTGGTTTGATATTCATATGGCCTCGCATAAAAGCAGCGACAGTCATCATTGCCCAACATTTTCAAACAGGTAAATGAGAATGAAGACTGTCGCTATTGAGTTACGCTTTAATATCCATAGATTCGGCAAGCTTTTCCAATGCAAGTTCAAAACATGCGAGTGGTGCACGTACCGTACCCGCCCCGATTTGACCAATACCCGGCTCTTTATGGGCGATACCCGTATTAATAATTGGCGTAATACCCGTTTCAACCACGCTTCTTACGTCTAACCCAATGCATGCGCCTTGGAAATTCCAAGATGGAATTTGCAGAACCGTGTTTTTCTCGGCGTAAATTTCTGCCATTTCTTCTGAAATTTCTTCAGCTACATCAACACCACCCACACCGACAAATCGAGTTACGCCTGGCGCAGCTATCATTGCCGCACCACCGATGCCGTAGGTTTCAGTAATGGCACTATCACCAATGTCTGCGTTCGCTTGGTCTTGGTTATAACCCGTAAAGTAAAGTCCTTCCGGCGTATTCACAGGTGCAGTGAACCACTGATCACCCATACCACTAACGCGAATGCCAAAATCTTTTCCGTTGCGCGTCATCGCAGTAACAATGGTACCGGCTTTGATTGTTGCCCCTGCATCCATTGCACACTTACAAAATGCCATCGCAAGGTTAAGGAAGAACTGGTCGGTAATGCTCAAGAAATGATAAACACGTTGCATCACTTCTTTATCAATATCGAGTACTGCAATCTTAGGTGCAAGTGTTCGCAACAACAGCGCCGACGAAGCAATATTGCGCTGGTGGAATTCATCGCCCATTGTCACGCCCTGCGCCATAATGGTGATTAAATCGATGCCACCATCTGTTGCCGCTAGCGCACCTTTTAGCGTCGGTGTTAGCTCATCGCGCATCCAGCGTAAACGCGCTTGAACATCCTCACCGTAAGCGCCAAAACGCATCACTTTACCAATGCCTTCATTCATATTGCAGTAAGCGCGGTTACCATCAACGGTATTTTCAACCACAATAACAGGTGTCGTTGCTGAGGTGATTCCCCCCATTGGTCCAACAGCATTATGATGGTGGCATGGATCGAACTTCACTTGACCAGTTTCAAGCAGGTTCAATGCTTCAACATCTGTTTTAGCCCAACCTTCATATAAGCACGCACTAATACACGCCCCTTTCATTGGGCCAGTCATGTCTTGCCAATCAATTTTAGGGCCAGCGTGGATAAGGTGTTTCCCTTCGGTTAGCCAAGGGATCACATCACCAGCTGAAGTCACATCGATCCAGTGTGGGCGTGCTTGTTTGATTTTTTCGATTACGGCGTTGTTTGCTTCGTTAATTGATGAATACATAATAATCCCTACTGCATTTGTTTTAATAGGCTAGCCAGCTTCTTATTGCCACCCGCAATAGGCGACCATTGGTAATGAACAACTGGAGTGTCGGTTGATTGAAGATCTTCGGCAAAGCTACGTAAGCCAATATTGATAACTTTTAGTCCCTCTAACAAAGCGGGCATTTGCTGAACTTGTGATTCCGCAGAAGCTGAAATGAGCTGCTCCGCAAGTAATACGGCTTCTTCAAGGTTATCCATCACTCGGATATTAGCCGCCAATAACGCATCGATTTGCTCAGAACGTGCTTGCGGGTCTGTTTCAGTTCCTGTCACTGTCGCAATCACATTCAACGGGCAATCACCACGTTGGTTTCGCACTTTGTCAACGGCTTCAACCACTGCCCCTGCTGGGTCTTGTGTGGCGCCGTATCCAAGTACCACATCAACCAGCAGTACACCGACGTTCAAATCTGCTGCTCGGCTTTCAATTTCAATGGTACGTGTTGTTGGATCAATCATTGGGTGTGGTCGGCCAAGCGTGTAATGGTCATCACCCAAGTCAATGATCTGGTGACCATCAGCGTGAAGCATAACGCCTTGGTGGTGAGCATCATCGACCTCAAGCCCGAGCTGTTCAGCCGTGATCATCGCGGCTTCTGCAGCCAAGGTACCACCGGTATACAAGCCAAGGATTTTCTGCCCCGGTACTACACTGCTCGCCTTTGCTGCCTGTTGTACTTTTGCCAACATAGCTGATAAACGGCCAGCTTCTGCCAAGCTGTTGGCAAAGTACACATTGCCATCGCGCTGCTCGGCATGCTTCTGCCCCAAAAACAGTGCTACAACTGGCTTACCTAGCGCCTTCATTGTTGCAATGACTTTTTCAGCAACTTGTGGTGCTGGCGGCTTAGAAACAAAACCAATCACTTCGCTGGCAGGGTCTTTGGCAAGCATTTCCAGAGCAGTAATCGCACTCACGCCACCGACTGCCTCTGACAAGTCACGTCCCCCTAAGCCCAGCGCATGGCTAACACCTTGGCCTAACAATCCAATTTGTGACACCAGCTCCTGAATACCTGTGCCTGACGCCCCAACAATACCGATGTTGCCTATAGGTAAGTTATTTGCGAAAGCCAACGGTGAACCATTTACCATGGCGGTACCGCAATCCGGGCCCATGACGATTAAGCCTTTTTGCAGGGCTTTTTGCTTTAATGCCACTTCTTGCTCAACACTAACGTTGTCTGAAAACATCATCACGTTAACATCACTGTCTAAAGCTTGCTCAGCCACCTCTGCCGCGTATTCACCGGCAACAGAAACCAGCGCGAGATTGGCATCGGGTTGTTTCTGCTGTGCAGTATGCCAGCGACGAACCGTTACCAAGCGTTCACCACCCGACTTGTTCATCGCAATTGAATTCAATGCTTCATCCAGCTGCTCAGCAATCAGCGCTGAAATGGCGTCGTTATCCTCATTACAGCGGATAGCAACACAGATATCATTTGGCGTTGCTTGTTCAAACATGTCATGCCACAACCCTGTCGCATCTAGCATAGACTTATTCGCTGGCGTCCCCATCATCACAGAAACTTCATCAACACCCTCGCTGCCACTTAACTGCCGTGAAATAAGCATTAAGCTGACTGAGTCTTGAAAGCTCCCTTTTTTAATAAATGCTTGTATCATTAATTGCCACCTTTATTAGCTCTAATATACTTCCGCTCAGCCCAGTCGCTAAAATACATCAATATAAAATAAGCATTCCCATACGAAATATTTATCGCTATGAACTTAAGAGTTATATGCGGTAAATAACTTTGGAATATATATTAATGACTATGACGATTAGAATGTTGAAGCAAATCACACCGGATTTATTGTCACAGACATTTCATCTATCAAATAGGAATTCTTAAATAAAATTTGATAGAGGTAAACGTGAATATGATCACATTTATTTATACAGCAAAAAACCAACATGAACGTTGGAAAACCAAACTCCTCTATCACAATGAATATATCTATTTTAAGACATTGCTCACAGTCCACATTTTCATACACCCTTAGAAATTATCTGAGATCAATTTTTTTTTATTCATTACAATATACTGTATTGCTGCCAATAAAAACTTACAAAATAAACCGAATACGGTGGTAAACATGTTAGACAGGGAAACAATACGTTCTTTTATGAAAGTGGCTAAGTACAGCAACTTTTCTAAAGCTGCTGAAGTGCTGCACAAAACGCCAGCGGCTATCAGCTACCGTATTAAAGTGTTAGAAGATGATATGGGCACCCCCCTATTTACCCGTACAACACGGAGTGTCCACCTAACCCCAGCTGGCGAGCATTTGCTGGAACAATGCCAAAAGTGGCTTGATTGGATTGAAACCATGCCCAAAGAGCTCAAGCAGATCGAGAGCGGCATTGAGCGTCAGGTAAATATCGTTATCAATAACTTAGTCTATGACCAAGAAGCCGTGTCAGGGCTAATTTTGCTGCTTAATGAGAAATTCCCATTTACCCAAATCAACATTACTCAGGCTGTTTATATGGGAGTCTGGGATGCGCTGCTAAATCAGGACTATCACTTTGCTATTGGCGTACCGGGTAGAGACACCATCGATAACCAAGTGATTATGAATTACCTTGGCAGTATTAATTGGTCGTTTGTCACCTCGCCGGATCACCCGCTTACCTCAAAAGAAGGGACGTTATCAGAAAGTCAGCTACGCCAATACCCTGCGATCAATATTGAAGATACCTCGCAGAAAATCAATAAACGTACAGGCTGGTTATTGCGGGATCAAAAAGAGATAAAAGTACCTGATTTAATGACGAAAGTGGCTTGCCATATGAACGGAAGCGGTATTGGTTTTTTACCGACAAAGCTCTGCCATGACTATATAGAGCAAGGGGCTTTGGTTGAACGGCAAGTGCAGTGGAATCGAACACCCTCACCGCTTTCACTGGGCTGGCGTACCGACTCTAAAGGGCACGTCACGCAATGGATCATCGACTTGTTCGAAGAGAACCACCCGACGATCCAACGCTTCAGTAAACACCTTGACTACATGACTCACTAGCCAAGTGGGTTTCAGTAAGCCTGGTTAATAAACCAGGCTTTCTTTTAGTGTTTTGCTATCTGGCACTGCGGTTTCAACAGGGCGAATACAAGTGCCTTTTTCCCCTTTCAATATTGCCTTTACATCCTGTAATGCCCCGATATACGCCGTATTTTTTGTTCTTTCTACAAAGTTGATGACAGCCTCTGCTTTTGGCCCCATTGCCCCATCAGGTTGGGCAAATGGCTGCAACTCTTCACTGGTTACATCTCGTAGTGCACGTTGGTTTTCTGTTCCCCAGTCGATATACACTGCATCTGCATCGGTCAGGATCAATAAGTGATCAGCTTCGATTTGTTCGGCAAGCAAAGCAGATACCGAATCCTTATCAATAACAGCTTCAACCCCCTGATAGCCATGTTCTTTTCTGGTCACAGGCACGCCACCACCACCAGCGCAGATCACCACGCTGTCACTCGTTAACAAGCTATCAATGATTTTTGCCTCCACAATTTGCTGAGGTTTTGGTGATGGTACAACCCGACGAATATAATCGCCATCCACCTTCATATTCCAACCATATTGCTCCTTCAGCTCGCTCATCTGCTCCACTTGGTACACTGGACCGATAAACTTACTCGGTTGCTCAAAGGCACTGTCGTTCGCATCCACACAAACACGTGTCATTAGGCACGTTACTGGGCTCATACCTGCTTGCTGCTCTAGCGCCTGAGCAATCATATAGCCAATCATACCTTGGCTTTCCGCCACCAATACATCCAATGGATAGGCAGGTACTTCTTTATATGCAAGATTCTGCAAGGCTAGCAAACCCACCTGGGGACCATTACCGTGAACAATGGTAATACTATATTCTTTTGCTAAATCATTAATAAGCTCAGCAAATAGGTGAATGCTTTTATATTGATTCTCGACAGAAAGGACTTCACCACGTTTTAATAAGGCATTACCGCCTAACGCTAATACGATACGCTTTTTCATTGAAACCTCTTGTTATCTTAATGGCAACAATATCAAAACAATTAAAACTCCAGCATCAATGCGGAACATTTGACCATTATGTGAATTTTTAAAATTGGATTGTTATTATTTAATTTACTTAAATAAATTGACTTGAATCACTTGACGGTTATTAAATTAGCTAATTTCTTCGATAATTTCTTATCTAAAGTCGCTATTAATGATTTATTCAAAAATTTCATTCAATGGATTTGCAGACATAAAATAAGTTCACACAATATTTTTTTAACTTGTGAGATCACAAAACTGAATTTTATTTGGATTACTATGAAGCCATCAAATTAATTGTGATAATTTATTCGCATACCAATAGTGCAGTAATAATGGCTTTCACCCGCCGTTAAATATCACAATCATTTTTATCCATTAGTAATTTGGAGTTTATCGTGGATACAATTTATCAAGAAATCGAAAGCACCTCCGAGTGGTTATCAAAGTTTGGTGCAGATTGTGAAGGTGGGATCACCCGTTTACTTTACTCTAATGAATGGTTGGAAGCTCAACACGCACTACTAGAAAAATTTAAGCTAGCTCAAATGCGTGCTTACACCGATGAAATCGGCAATGTATTCGGTCAAGTGAAAGGGAGTTTTTATCCTGATGAAGTCATTATGTCTGGCTCTCACGTTGATAGCGTTGTTAACGGCGGCAACCTTGACGGCCAATTTGGTATTGTCGCTGCTTATCTAGCCATTAAATACCTACAGGATACTTACGGTCAGCCACTGCGCACGTTAGAAGTTGTTTCATTGGCTGAAGAAGAAGGCAGCCGCTTCCCTACTGTGTTCTGGGGCAGCAAGAATATTCTTGGCCTTGCCGATAACGACGCTGTTTCAGACATTGTTGATAAAGATGGCATCAAGTTTGTCGATGCCATGCGCCAGTGCAACTTTGATTTCAAAGCAAAGCAGCAAGGACGTAATGACATCAAAGCATTCGTTGAGCTTCATATAGAGCAAGGCGCGGTGTTAGAAATTGAAAAATACCCGCTGGGCGTGGTGAGTAGTATTGTTGGACAGCGTCGTTACACGGTAACCCTTAAAGGCGAAGCCAATCACGCAGGAACTACACCGATGGGCTACCGCAAAGACACCATGTATGCCTTCAGTAAGATCTGCCATGAGTCGATTGAAAAAGCACAAAAAGTGGGCGATCCATTGGTTCTAACTTACGGTAAGGTCACACCAAAACCAAACACGGTCAATGTGGTACCTGGCGAGACAGAATTTACCATTGACTGCCGCCACACCGATAGAAAACAGCTAGTCGATTTCACCGAGGAACTGGAACAAGACATAAATCGTATCTGCCAAGAAATGGGTATTGAAGCCAATATTGACCTGTGGATGGACGAAGACCCAATCCCAATGGATGCTGAGTTGGTAGATATGATTTGTACCACGCTTGATGAACGTAACCTGCACTTTAAGAAAATGCACAGTGGTGCGGGCCATGACGCCCAATTGTTTGCGCCTCATGTACCAACAGCAATGATTTTTACGCCAAGTATCAACGGCATTAGCCATAACCCGGCAGAAAAGACCAAAACAGAAGATCTGACTGTTGGTGTGAAAGCACTCGCTGACGTTCTTTATCGTCTTGCATACGTCGAATAGGAGGCATCAGTATGTCAAAAGATTTACCGCCCCAATCAGACACCTTAGCCGAGGCGATTCCATACTGGAAAAAGATTGTTGTTGTACTTTCCCTTGGCTGGATAGCAATCTGGATTTATCGAACCGTTTTAACGCCGATCTATCCTGAAATTCAGGCTTCACTCGGTGGTGCGTCTGATGCTGAAATCGGCTTAATTGCGAGTCTTTACTTCCTTGCCTATACCTGTGCCCAAATCCCAGCGGGCATCATGGTCGACAGGGTTGGACAAAGAAAGGTATTGATACCAGGGTTTAGTTGCTTTCTAGTTGGTGCCTTCCTGGTGGGTAACGCTGATGGCCTAACAATGATTTACATCGGATCCCTGTTTGCAGGCTTAGGGTGTGGGTCGTTTTTCAGCTCTGCCTACTCACTTTCGTCAGAGCACGTGCCCTTGCAATACCGTGGCATTGCCACCGCCATTATTAATAGTGGCGCAGCCTTTGGTATGGCATTTGGTCTTATTGGTTCAAGCTATCTAGTCAAAAATGTTGGTGTTGAATGGCATTACCTGTTGTTCTTTATAGTGGCATTGCTCGCTGTCATTATTGGCTTGTATGCACTTATCCTAAAAAATAAAGAACCTGTACCCAAGCAAGAACCGCAACAAGCTAAAACACCTACGAACCAAAGATCGGTACTGTTTAGCCCGGTAATGATATCGGCTTACATCATGTACTTTGCTACAAACTATGGCTACTACATGATTGTGACCTGGTTGCCTTCATACTTACAGCTAGAACGTGGCTTTGAAGGGTTCGCAATTGGCTTTGCCTCTGCACTTGTGGCGATTGCCGCCATACCCGGTGCGCTCTACTTCAGCCGCATGTCCGATAAATATCGCGACAAAAAAGTGAAATTTATTATCTCGCTTGAGCTAGCAGCTGCCGTGACCTTGGTCCTAACCGTACTGGCACCAAACACGACTATCTTAATGGTGAGCCTAATGCTTTACGGCTTGCTCGGTAAGCTTGCTGTAGAGCCCATCATTATCTCGTTTGTAGCTGATAACGTTTCAAAAAGTGGTTACGGAACAACATTTAGTCTCTTTAATTTCTTTGGCATGAGCTCTGCGGTCATTACACCTTATCTAACGGGTTTTATTTCCGATATGACAGGTTCAAAAGTAATGAGCTTTTATCTATCAGCATTTTTCATCATTGTTGGTACATGCGTATTCTTTGCCATTAATAGAAAAAAAACACCTGAGCTTAAAACAGCCTAACTAAGGTCAGTTAACTCTAATATTCTCTTTATTTGGCTCGCTATCTAACGGGCCTTCACACCAAATTTATAGGAGCTCCACATGGGGTACTTAAACCAAAATACAGGCTACGTGAATGACCTGCTTTCAACCCGTGCTGTGATTAAGAAAGATAACTTTGCAATTATTCCTCACGATGGCTTAGTAAATAATGTCATTCCTGGCTTTGAACAGTGTGATGTTACTATTCTTGCATCGCCAAAACTCGGTGCAAGTTTTGTTGACTACCTAGTGACGCTACACAATGGTGGTAATAATAACGTTGGCTTTGGCGGTGGTGAAATTGAATGCTTTATGTACATTACCAAAGGGCAAGTTGTTGTCGAAGCCGAGGGGAAAAAACACACCCTGACGGCAGGTGGCTATATCTACTGCCCTAGTGGTGTGACGCTTTACTTTGAAAATGACAACCAAGGTAATGACAGCCAAGCATTTCTTTATAAACGTAAATACCAACCTGTGGCGGGCCATCAGGCACACGTCGTCGTTAATCATATCGACAACCTTGAGAAGGTACATTATGAAGGAATGACCGACGTTATCGTAGAAGATTTGCTACCAAAAACCCTTGGCTTTGATATGAACTTCCACATCCTGACCTTCAAGCCGGGTGCGTGTCATGGTTACATCGAAACTCATGTTCAAGAGCACGGTGCCTATGTACTCAGTGGCGAAGGGGTCTACAATTTTGATAACAATTGGATCCCAGTTAAGAAAGGTGATTACTTATTCATGGCAGCCTATTCACCGCAAGCTTGTTACGCTGTCGGCCGTGATGAATCATTCAGCTATATCTATTCAAAAGACTGTAACCGCGACGTCGAAATCTAAACCTCAGACGTTAATCTAAATACCCTAAAGCCAAGCCGTCGCGCTCCACCGATGGTTTGGCTTTTTATTTACCACCTCAATATAATCAACAAACATCATATAAACACACCTAACTTATCATTGACAATAAATGCTTATATTTTGTCGAATACGCAAGGCTATAAATAATCGATGCTAATAATGACAGTTATAGCCTAACCATTTATTTAATAACACATCAAATTTAATGATCTCCCCGACTTTATTAAAACTATTTTTATAAATTGTTCACCGTCAATAATTGCATATATATCTATTTATTTCTCTTTTTCTCTCAATTACACTCGATAGCAATGCCAACCTATTTTAGCGCCTATAGAGCATACATTGCATATAGCCTCATTAAATTTTCAATGATAAAGACAACTGCCGTTCAGCCAGAACCTTTACCATTGTGATCAATTTGCATCGTCAAGGAGACAAACAAGCATGGAATTATTTGAAGTTCTAAATCCACCTCAGCGACTGCTGATGGGACCAGGCCCTATCAACGCCTATCCTCGCGTTCTTCAGGCGATCTCTAACCAACTTATCGGCCAATATGACCCGGTTATGACGGGTTATATGAAGCAAACACAACGTTTATATCAGCAAGTATTTGAAACCAATAACGAAGCGACACTGCTCATTGATGGTACTGCCCGTGCAGGCATCGAAGCCGTTTTGGTTTCTATCATCAAACCGGGTGATAAGGTACTTGTACCAGTCATGGGCCGTTTTGGTCATTTACTTTGCGAAATTGCCCATCGTACAGGCGCAGAGATCTACACCATCGACGTCGAGTGGGGTGAAGTATGCGATCCAGCGTTAATCGAGCAAGAAATTAAGCGCATTCAGCCTAAGCTTCTCGCCACCGTTCAAGGCGACACGTCAACCACCATGAATCAACCGTTAGCAGAGATTGGCGAAATCTGTAAGCGACACGGCGTACTCTTCTACTGTGATGCAACAGCATCGGTTGCGGGTAATGAACTAAAAATTGATGAATGGCAACTTGATGCTGTTTCTGTTGGCCTACAAAAATGCCTAGGTGGCCCATCAGGAAGTGCACCCATTTCTTTAAGCGACGAATTCGTTAAGCAGATCAATAAACGTAAACATGTTGAAAAAGGCATTCGAGCCGACCACCATGAAGACGGTGTCGAGCCAATGATCCAATCTAACTACTTCGACCTACCCATGATTTTGGATTATTGGGGAGAAGAGCGACTTAATCACCACACTGAAGCCACCTCCATGCTGTACGCTGCACGCGAATGTGCCCGTTTATACCTTGAAGAAGGCGCCGTGAATGTTATCGCCCGCCACAAACAAGCTGGCGATGCTTTGGCAACGGGCCTAAAAGCAATGGGGCTTCAACTGTTTGGTAACCAAGCTTACAAAATGAACAATGTTGTGGGTGTTTATATTCCTGACAACGTTGACGGTGAAGAGATCCGCCGCGAGCTGCTACTTCGCTTCGGTATTGAAATTGGCACTTCGTTTGGGCCTCTACAAGGTAAAATCTGGCGTATTGGCACCATGGGCTATAACGCGCGACAAGAAGCGGTCCTTCACACCCTCGCCGCTTTAGAAGCGGTTCTGCTTCGCCATAAAGCTGCGATCCAGCCTGGGCAAGCTGTCATTGCTGCCATGGAATACTACAGCTAAGCCGTTCCCCGTTACCCGTCTGCTATAAACAAAGCCTGTCATATATTGTGGCAGGCTTTTTAGCTTGCCCAAGATAAAAAGTAATCTATACAAATAAGTTGCAAGAACATCCGACATCACTCGCAGTTGTCGTACCCTTTCAATAATGTGCATTTTGTAACCAAACATCCCCTGATTAGAATGGCGACGAGTCACTAATAGGAGATCAGAGTCATGGCAAAGCCTGCGGCACGGCTTGGTGATAATCATGTTTGCCCAAGAAAAACCTCAAAAGTCCCCCATGTAGGTGGGCCTGCCATCTCCGGATCATCCAATGTCTTCATCAACGGCTTACCTGCAGCCAAGAAGGGAGACAACCTAGTTTGCGTCGGCCCCATGGACACAATTACTGAAGGCTCATCGTCTGTGTTCATTAACGGCAAGCCAGCTGCCCGTATGGGCGACGGTTCTTCACACAAAGGTAAAATTGTGGCAGGTAGCGGTAATGTCTTCATTGGCAACAAAGGACAAAGTGCTTCTGGCGGGGTTGACGCTCTAGCAGCCAATGGAAAAGACAAGCATTCAAAAAAGGATACTCCCTCTAAAGTTACTAGCAGTGAAAACAGCACCCACTCATCGAATAGCTTGTCACCATCTGATACAGGCACGTCGTCTGAATCATCGCAGCCAAGTAAAAAGCCGATTCGCTCTAAACCCACTCAGCAAGACAATCCTCTCCCATCCGAAAATGAGCTTGTTTCTATCATTCCGGTTCGATATGCCTACGATACTGAACTACTCGCGCCTCGCACTACGGGGAATTTTTCCAAGGGGCCCTTCAACACTCAAATCCCCTACACACTAAGGCAACTTAGAGATGGCTGGCTATATATCTATAACAGCACAACCAAACGAATTGAGGAGTACCAAGTTGAAGGTAGCAATATTGGAGGTAAAAGCTGCCTCAGTTACCCCAAGGGCAACAACATAAAACTGGCCTATTCTTTTCAGCAATGGACAGACCGTATCAAGCAATCCATCACGACTAATCGCTCCCTTCGCGCCCGGTGGATGCGTAATGTCCGTTGCGATGGCAACAATAGTACGCATTGCGGCGATCTTGATACTCTGGCAACCACTGTTGCTGATATGCAAGGTAACCCTGTCCATGATTTCAGTAATAGCTCAACACCACTCACAGAAAACACATCCACCAATACTGTTGATAATACCGAGTCAGATTTAATCCGAGCAAAGCCTGCAACTAGCCCTGATGATTGGAAGCGTGATATAGAAAGTGATATCGCTTTAGTGGTTGCACTGGATGATCCACTAGCAGATCTACAAGATCTAACTCTAGGCCTAATGGCTCCCCAACTGGAACAGCATGCCATTACTGCTGACGAAACATCTGCCCACCAATGGCAAATAGCGCACCTTGTAAGAAATATCGCCCGAGTACAAGTACCTGAAAGTGAATGGTCATTTAAAATTGATGAAGAGAACTACATTGAGTTCGAACAAGACCTCCATAACTACCTCATCGCATGGCAAGAACATGAAAATGCCCTGTTACAACAAGGTAGCGGCCATTTCAGTGTTTCTTTGGATTACTTAAAAAAGCAAAAGCTACTTGAGAGTAAAGCCTTACTGAAAGAAAAATGGGATTTCACCCCCTCATCGGCCCATGAAGCACAATGGAGCCAAAAAAGGCGTTTTAATGATGAAATCCGTTGGGATGAACTGAATCAGTTCAGTGCAAAAATCGAAAGCCAGATGGCAAAATCTGAGGCCAAAATTCAGCTTTGGGCCGATGTATTAACCCAAGCCGTCAGCCAATTTGGTGGCGATCCGATGCGCTTATGGCTAGATATCGAAACACCTATGGGTATCAGCCTATACCTTAACTTGATGAGTGAAATTTGCTCCTCCCTCCTTCAAGCTATGCACAGTGAAAATGAGCGAACAAAGCTTAGTCGCCTGCTTCAACGAGACGATAATCTGCTTGCCCTCGCCCCATTCGGAGGCAGCCAACACCTTAAATCAGCCCTCGATAAAGACACTGTCGATAACAGCATTTTTACTGGCGTTAGCGATTGGGCAAGTTTGGTTAATCGCATCAGCGATTTTGAAGTCTTATTCGAACATAAAGAAATTACTGATAGCCGTTGGTTCAAAGCACTTACGGAACCAGTACAGAATACCCTACTGGCCCTTCGCCAGGCAGTACGTCAAAACGTCAGTGAAAGTTGGCACAACATTGTCGTTTCTATAACTCCGTTACAACGACCAAACGGGCTGGTACCCGGGCTATTGAGTGACATTCGCACCCTCTTTCTCGAAAGTCGCTTACACGACCAGCACATTGAATTTGATAAAAACTACCGCAACAGCCAGCAAAATTTTAATACCAAACTTCGCCAAGCCATTTTTGATGTCACTAGTACTGTTCATACATCACCAACCTCCCCAACAGTGATATACAGTCACGCCCATCAATCCAGACGAGCAAAGCAAAGCTTAATCAATGTTATCGCTGATTACCCATCTTTCATGGCCGTCAAAAACAATGAGGTGAGTAAGCAAACTCGTGCCGCTATCAAAACAAATACCCAAGCTCTCGCCGCCCAAGCCATACATGGCAAAACAACACTAGCCACCCACTACGGCAACTTGGGCGGTACAGGGGCAATGGTCGCAATACTTAACAGCATTAACTTCCTTGGCCTAATGAGTGAAATTGAAAAATTACCCAGCGACAGCAAAGTACAACGCCAAGCAATGGAGCAAGCCGCCATTGGCTTTATGTGGGCGCTATCTTCGATTGGAGATGTGGTTAGGAGCCAAACATTTAAGAAGCTGCAAAGTGAACATTCATCATTACTAAAATACAGCATTAGAGAAGCAATTAAGCTGGAAACTACAACTCAAATTCAAAAGCAGCTACTTACTTCGTTTAGAGCGGGTATGTACACAATGGCGATAACTGGATTCATTGCTGCTGGCTGGGAAGTTGTTAATATTTTCGAGCATTGGAAAAACACCGATAGTCTAAGTGAACGTTCCTTACTTCTAATAAAAGGAAGCGGTTTAGGAGCCAACATACTCGTCTTTGGTATAACAATATTTAATACTTCAAGCCAATATTCTATTGCAGCAATAATAGCACCATGGATGGTAACAGCCTTATTTTGGGGTGGTTTAGTAGTTTTAATTGCATCCTTATTGCTATCAATAATTAAAAAGTCACCAATCGAGAAGTGGTTAGTTAGATGTTTATGGGGTAATGAAAACCGAAACTGGTCGATAGAGAAAGAACTTTCCGAATATCAGAAAATCATCTATCAACCTCAAGCTAAAATTATTAAAAGTAATCGTCAGTGCATTCGCCAACCAGTTTATAACAGCCCAGGCCTCTACTCCATTCACAAAACGATTCAGATCCAACTACCTGATAGCAGCATGAACTTTGCCCTCACTATCAGCGGACAAACAACCAATACCATACTAAATGGACGTTGGGTTACCCACCAAGAGCAACGCTATTTTGAAGTAGATATCAGCTATACCAGTGCCTACGCCAACATCACTATCTCACTACAATATACCGATATTCCTTTTTTTAACTATACATTATCAGCTAGTAAACAAGGAGGGTTCATCATTGCCTCAACGGTACCAGCTAACCAGCAGAATCTAATTGAATTACAGGCCTCATTATGAGCGTGACATTAAATACAACACATGCACAACTCGTCAGACAAAAAAAGCAACAGCTTTGTGATGCTATGGCTATATACCAATGGGGGTGTACGCCCAAACGCAGGCGGGCTGAAGAGTATATCTGTTTATTTTCAGTATTATTGTTCATAACATTTGGTAGTTTATTCATTATATATGATAAAAAAGATAGCATGCTTGCCTTTACTTTTTTCTCTTTGTTCGGAGTTGCTTTAGCTCTATATTTTCGACACACCGTTTACGAACCCAAAACCTACAAATACCAACTCACCGCTTTCGGGGTACGCTACACCGAGGAAGAAAACATCCCCGAATTCATGTACAAGGCAGTTCGGGTATCCGCCTACTTTGGTATCGTACTCTGTTTGGTTGCAGGGCTAATTGCTGGTCCGCTTATCTTTATCGGTGGTGGTGCTTTCGCCTTAATGGCTTTCAAAATGACAGGCTTTGAAAAGGCCATTGCTCATGAAAGTTTCTTTTGGCACCACACCTACGATATTCGCATTCATCGCAAAAGTGGCACTGTTAATATATGGCCTCGAAACCCTGAAGGTTTAGAGCTGAATTGCTTCTCATACTATGGACGTCGAACATGGAGTAATCCACAAGATATCGATGAAATCATCGCTCAAATCAGAGCACTTGGCATCAAGGTGAATGTTATTGAATTTGAGCGACTGCGAGATGTGTAATGATTAAATCTGAAACTAGGTTGTTTCCATTCCTTCACCATAAAAAAAGCGGACACATAGTGTCCGCCAAACTTCCCGTGACATTTCCCAAGGAGGTATCTTTAATTTGTCACTGTTACTGATTAACCTCGAATGCTGTGATTACTCATATGCTCAAGTGCTTTAACCATTGCTGAGTGATCCCAGTTGCTTCCGTCAAGTGCCGCACAAGTATTAAATAGCTCCTGCGCTGTGGCGGTATTTGGCAGGTTTAGCTGTAGTTCACGCGCGCCGGTTAGTGCTAGGTTCAAATCTTTTTGGTGTAGCGAAATGCGGAAGCCCGGATCGAAGGTCCCTTTCACCATACGCTCTCCGTGTACTTCAAGGATCTTCGATGAGGCAAAGCCACCCATCAGTGCCTGGCGGATCTTCGCAGGATCAGCCCCTGCTTTTGAAGCAAACAGTAAGGCTTCGCCAACAGCTTCAATGTTCAACGCCACAATAATCTGGTTAGCCACTTTACAAGTTTGGCCGTCACCATTTCCACCAACCAATGTAATGTTTTGCCCCATCACTTCAAATAGTGGCTTAACTCGCTCAAAAATCTCATCTCGTCCACCAGCCATGATAGACAGTGTGCCAGCCACTGCGCCGACTTCACCACCTGAAACAGGTGCATCAACATACCATGCCCCTACGGCCTCAACTTTTTCGGCAAAGACTTTGGTCTCGATTGGTGAGATTGAACTCATATCAACCACAACTTTGTCAGCTGTTAGCCCTTTCAAAATGCCTTGCTCAGAGAAGAGTACATCAGCAACATGCGGTGTGTCTGGCACCATTGTGATGATGATATCTGCAGCTTCTGCAACAGCAGCTGGATTAGGACACGCAAAGCCTTTCTCACCCAACAGATCAGCGGGTACAGGCTCAAAGTGCTCAGAGAAGTAAACCGTGTAGCCTGCATTTTGTAGGTTCTTGGCCATTGGCTTACCCATGATGCCAGTGCCGATAAATCCGATATTCAACATAATTTTGTCCTCAACCATTAAATGACGTTGTATTCTTTTAACCAAACCAATCCTGCTTCCGTACCGTTTGCTGGTACATATTCGCAACCAATCCATCCTTCATAGCCCACCTCATCAAGGTGCTTAAACATGAAGCCATAGTTGATTTCACCCGTACCCGGTTCATGGCGGCCTGGGTTATCAGCAAGTTGCACGTGTCCAATAATTGGCAGGTTGTTCGTTACTGTGACGGCCAGATCACCTTCCATGATCTGCATATGGTAAATGTCGTATTGGTAAGCTAGGTTTTCGCTACCAACATCGGCAATCAGCCCTTGGACCATGGCGGTTGACGACACAAAGAACCCTGGAATATCACGCGTGTTAATGGCCTCAACAACCAACTTAATACCCGCACCTTCTAGCTTCTCGACCGCATATTTCAGGTTATCAACCAACACTTGGTATGCATCGGCTTCTGTTACTTGCTCAGGTTTAATACCGGCTAAGCAATTCACTTGGGTACAACCAAGCGCACCGGCATATTCAATGGCCTTATCAACACCAGAACGGAACTCTTCGATTCGATCCGGTAAACAAGCAATACCGCGCTCGCCAGCTGCCCAATCACCCGCAGGTAGGTTAAATAACACTTGGGTCAGGCCGTGCTTTTTAAGCTCTGCTGCAATATCTACAGCTGGAAAATCATAAGGAAACAGATATTCAACGCCTTTAAACCCAGCTTTCGCTGCAGCACCGAAACGGTCCATAAAGTCATATTCTGTGAATAGCATTGAAAGGTTTGCCGCTAACTTAGGCATAATAAACTCCTTCTATAGGGCGGCTTCTCACCGCCCTAACTACAAAATTAAAGGTCTACAATCTCTTCGAATTCGGCCACTTTATCGATGTCTGGCCCCATCGCGATGTTGGTCACTCGCTCAGTCATGACTTCAACCACCACTGGAACTTTGTGCTGCTCCATCAAGTTCTTCGCTTGCTGCAGTGCCGGACCAATTTGTGCAGGGTCAAATACGCGAATCGCTTTACAGCCCAAACCTTCCACCACGCTCTTATGGTCAACACCGTACTCTTTCACTTCTGGTGCATTGATGTTTTCGAACGACAACTGGACACAGTGGTCAATATCAAAAGCACGCTGAGCTTGGCGAATCAAACCTAGGTAGGCATTGTTAATCAGTACATGGATATACGGCAGATTGAACTGTGCGCCTACCGCCAGCTCTTCAATCATGAACTGGAAGTCGTAGTCACCCGAGATAGCAACAACAGGCTTAACAGGGTCGGCTTTTACTACACCTAGGGCTGCTGGCATCGTCCACCCTAGTGGACCCGCCTGACAAGCATTAATCCAATGACGAGGCTTATGCACATGCAGGAACTGGTTAGCCGCAATCTGCGCTAGGCCGATAGTGGTGACGTATCGCGTTTCAGGGCCGAATGCCTTGTTCATTTCATGGTAAATACGTTGCGGTTTGATTGGCGTGCAATCGAAATCATCACGACGTAGCATGGTGAGCTTACGCTCGGCACATTCCGCTACCCACTCGGTGCGATCTTTCAGGTCACCGTTGGCTTTCATTTCTTTTGCAGCCGCAATGAACACTTCTAGTGCGGCAGCTGCGTCAGAAACAATGCCGAGATCCGGTGCGAACACACGGCCAATTTGGGTCGGCTCGATATCGACATGAATGAACTTGCGGCCTTTGGTGTAAGTTTCTAATGCGCCGGTATGGCGGTTTGCCCAGCGGTTACCAATACCGAAAACAAAATCAGACTCAAGGTAAGTTGCGTTGCCACAACGGTGGTTCGCCTGACAGCCCATACGGCCACTCATCAGTGGGTGCTCATCAGAAATCGCCCCCCAACCACGTAATGTTTGAATAACAGGTACGTTCACCAGCTCAGCAAACTCTTTGAATAGCGCAGCCGCGTCGGCATTGATGATACCGCCACCAGCAACCAGCAAAGGTTTCTCTGCACTGTTCAGCATTTCGATGGCCCGTTTCGCCTGTGCCATAGTGGCTTGCGGCTTATGGGGGGTTAACGGCTCGTACAGGTCAATGTCAAACTCAATTTCTGCCATCTGAACATCGAAAGGCAAATCAAGCAGTACCGGGCCTGGACGGCCAGAGCGCATTTCGAAGAATGCCTTCTGGAAGGTGCCCGGAAGTTGCCCTGCTTCACGAATGGTCACCGCCATCTTGGTCACAGGCTTAGCAATCGCCTCGATATCCACCGCCTGAAAGTCTTCTTTATGCAGCTTGGCAACCGGTGCTTGACCGGTAATACATAAAATTGGAATAGAATCAGCCGATGCCGAATAAAGGCCTGTGATCATGTCTGTACCAGCAGGGCCAGATGTACCAATACACAAACCGATATTATCTGGTGCTGTGCGAGTGTAACCTTCGGCCATATGTGATGCGCCTTCAACGTGACGCGCTAGCACATGGTCAATACCACCCAGCTTTTTCATCGCCGCGTACATTGGGTTAATCGCAGCACCAGGAACACCAAACGCAGTATCGATACCTTCTTTTTTTAGAATTTGAATTGCAGCTTCAATCGCTCTGATCTTTGCCATCTTACATCTCCAATACTTTTTAAATTCGTCAGCAACCCGTAACAATAATCTGAGATCATCGTCACTACTCTTGCTTATTTAATTCAATTATTTAAATCACAACAATACGGTATATTCTTTGGATAAATGATTAACAATACAATTGTCATCACCTGCTCTATCAACTGTTATAAAATCAGTATCTTCATTCCATGCAAATAATAAATAATGCCAAACGTTTTTATGGTAATTCACACCCTGCTTGCCATTGGTCACAAACACTCTTAGGGTCGACTCATCAATTTCATCCTCGCCTTCGGCAACAATGACAATAAACTGTTCACCTTTAAGCGGGTAGAATGCTTGGCTACCTAACGGGTGCTTTTCCAACAATGAAAACGTTAGCTTTTCCTTGAAGCCTTCGGCGCGAATGATACTGACAAAAGGGCTAGTTTCATCAGTAACGGCAACATCAGTCAACTGATGGAAGCGTTTGCCTGTTTTGTCGTTGATAAAGAAAAAGTCAGAATTTTCCGTCTCTATCACATCACCAAAGGGCTTGAATGCCTCCTTGGTGAGCGCTTCTATTTTTAATGTCTCCATGTGACAAACCTTAATTTAATTTATAGATAATTTTTTAGCAGATGATATCTACCAATTGAATTCGGTTAATTTATGTGAGACATGGGAATATAAAAGTTATTTTTAAAATAGTATGCGTTTTTTTATATTTTAGTTATTTGCATATTTAGTTCACGTCTCTGTTGAAATGGATAATACACAAAATAATGGCTAGTAAAACATGACGAATAGCACACTTTATTTTAAAGCGATTTTTTTCATATAATGAATTTGGTTTTAGATAAATTTCTTATTGAATCATTACAATCACCCCTTTCATGTTCAACACCCGTTCAGCAAACACAAAAAAGCGGCTTAAGTCGTAAGACCTAAGCCGCTATCGCTATTGGGTGTAACCTTCGTTTAGGTTACGTCTAAAAAGCCGTTAAGCCGAACTCACTGCTTTTGCCGCCTGGCGCTTATCGCGTATCGCACTTACTAATGGCAGCATCAATGCGAGTACTGCACAAATCATGATTGATAGTGTCAGTGGGCGCTCCCATAGGAATGAATAACTACCGTCCGACAGGGTTAACGAGCGGCTAAGGTTTTTCTCCAAAATATCACCCAAGATAAAGCCAAGCAGCATGGGTGCCATCGGGAAGCTCAGCAGCTTTAGGAAGGTGGCAATAATGGTAATGATCACCATCATCTGAATATCAAAGCTATTGAAGCTAACCAAGTACACACCAGTGATCGAGAAGAACAGGATCAACGGGATCAAAATCGGACGCGGGATAACCAACAAACGTGAGATATACGGGATCAGCGGTAGGTTAAGGATCAACAATACCAAGTTTCCAAAGTACATCGAAATAATCACCGACCAGAATACATCCGGGTTATCAACAAACAAACGTGGACCAGGCTGAATACCGTAAGCGATCAAGGCACCAAGCATAATCGCGGTAGTGCCCGACCCTGGAATACCTAGCGTTAGCAAAGGAACAAACGAACCAGTCGATGCCGCATTGTTAGCCGATTCAGGTGCCGCCAATCCACGTAACGCCCCTTTACCAAACTTCGCTTTCTCTTCTTTCGAAGCGAGGTTACGTTCCATGCCATAGCTTAGGAAAGAAGCGATCGTCGCCCCTGCCCCAGGCAACACACCCACCAAGAAACCAAATACCGATGAACGGCCAACCGTTGGCGCAACATGCTTAACTTCTTCTTTGTTAAGCTTCATGCTCCCCAGCGAGTCCATGTCCATTTCTGGCTCTTTTTCTTTGTGCTCGCCACGCAACACCGTCATCACCACTTCGGTAAGTGCAAACGTTGCCATCGCCAGAAGCAAGAAACTAATGCCATCAATCAAGTTCACATTGTTGAAGGTGAAGCGAGGGATCCCCGACATGACATCATTACCGACCATGGCAATCATCAAACCGAATACGGTCATCATGAGCGCTTTAAGCACCTGCCCTTTGCCCGAAAACGCTGCTACAGCGGTCAAGCCCAGCACCATTAAGGCAAAGTAATCACTCGACTGGAAACTTAAGGACACTTTTGCCAATGCCGGCGCGGCAAACAGCAGGATAATGGCACCAATTGTACCGCCAGTGAACGACGAGTATGCCGCCAGCGCCAACGCTTTACCCGCTTGCTTCTTCTGTGCCAGAGGGTAACCATCAAAGGCAGTCACAACCGTACTGGCGCAACCCGGCGCATTAATCAAGATGGATGAAGTAGAGCCACCGAAAATGGCACCGTAGTATACGCCCGCCATCAAGATAATCCCCGATGATGGATCAAGCCCATAGGTAATGGGGATCATCAGGGCGATGGCAGAAATTGGGCCAAGCCCCGGTAACATACCAATGAAAGTACCGGCAAAACAGCCGACAATAACCATCAACAGGTTAAAGGGCATCACAGCGGTTGATAGCCCAGACATCATTCCTTCGAACATGGTTTAGCTCCCTAATACGTTCGCCCACACCTGTCCTGGTGCAAGGTAAATATCTAATAACTGAGTGAGGACGTACCAGAAGCCCACAGCAAACGGCACCGACGCCAAGAACAACATTTTTGGCCTACGTTCACCCAGCAGCCAATATCCGCCAGCCAAGAAAAACACGGTGGAAACCAAAAAGCCCATCCAGTCTAACGAAATTGCAAACAGCACCATCAATACAAGCAATTTTCCCATCAAACCAAAGTCATACCCTTTCAGGCTCAACTTATCTTCGTCCTTTTTGCTTGCTGTGATCAATTGCAGCAATGAGAACACCACCCCAAGCGCGGCTAATGCTAGCGGCATCGACTTGGCATGGAACGGTTCATATTCATCACCTGGGAATAGCTGGATTTGGCTGGCGTAATAGCCATAAGCCACAGAAAAGCAGAGAAATACCAAACCACCGATATGATCTTTGGTTATCGTCATGGGTGCTCCTTCACATACAACGTTTTTGCGCACTATCTTGCCGAGCGAAGTCGGCGGAATAAAAAAAGCGCAGCCTGTGCAGGTTTTGCAAACAGACCACGCTTTCACTTGCCAATTAGTTCAAGAAACCTAACTCTTTCATCAAGCTACCCATTTCTTGTTCTTGCTCTTCAAGGAAAGCAACGAACTCATCAGCTGGCTTGTAGATTTCTGTCCAACCGTAACGATCACGAACGGTAGCCCACTCATCGGTTTCATACATTTGCTTCAGTACGTCAGTAAATTCGGCTACTTTCTCATCACTCAGGCCTGGTGCACCAAAGAAACCGCGCCAGTTAACAAACGTTGTGTCATAGCCCAGCTCTTTCACTGTCGGCACATTAGGTGCCGCTTGAGAGCGCTCTTCACCTGTCATCGCCAGAATTCTTACCTCACCGGCTTCGGCTAGGCTCAATGCCTCACTCAAACCAGTTGATAGCACTTGGGTTTCACCCGACAGCAGACCAGCCATGGCTTTACCACCAGCATCATAGGCAAGGTATTTTAGTTTACGAGGTTCGCCACCAGCGGCCTTAAATACCATTGCCGCAACTAGGTGGTCCATGCTGCCTCGTGCCGAGCCGCCAGCAATAGACACTGAGCGTGGATTCTTCTTATAGTCCTCAACCACTTCGGTAAAGCTCTGGTATTTAGAGTCTTTGGCAACAACAAACGCGGCGTAGTCACCAATTGTGGCTGCAACTGGGGTTAAATCACGAAATGATTGCGGGAAAACTTTTGAAAGAGAGCGGATCACAATCGGTGTGGAATTGACCATTAGGGTGTCATCAGACTGCTTAGCCGTTTTAATGAGATAGGCAATTGCTTTACCACCGCCACCACCCGACATATTTTCATACGATACCTTGTCGACAAGATCAGACTTTGCCAGCGCCTCACCAGTACCGCGAGCCGTGCTATCCCAGCCACCACCAGCACCACCTGGTACCAAGAAGTGAACTTCGTCCATTTTAGCCTGTGCAGTCCCCATACTCATGGAAGCCGCCATCACTGTCGCCAGTACTGTTACACGTTTACAAGATAAAAATCGAGTCAGCATAATGTGTCCTTATTTAATTATTATGCCCAGCCACTTGCTCATGATGTTCAAGCTGCTCGGCTATGTTGCTCCTACGCCTTAAAACTTATGCCAACCCTAACGACAAATGAAGTTTGTAAATTTATTGTGAATAAGCGCCTTATTGGTGATTTTGTTCATAATGTTCACGACATCTGGCATCATAAAAAGGTAAAGTATTTGTAATAAAGGAATCGGTGAAAGGAATCGCCACAATATGACGTCGTTTTTGTCATTACGCTTTTTGCGCCTAAACACCCGCATGGTGTTGATTTTAGGGCTTATTGCCATTCTGCAAACCGGCATTCTCGGCCATTTTGCTATTCGCTATCTGGATAATGTGCTCGATGAGCAAATCGGCCAACAAGCGATGCGCGTAGCACTGGCTATCTCCGTTTCACCCGATGTTGTCAGGGCCATCGAAGCTAAAGATACCCCAATATTGCAACCGCTGAGTTACAAATATGCAAAGTCTGCCAAGGCGAAATTTGTCGTATTCGGTGACGAAGATGGGATCCGTTTAGCCCACCCCAGCAAAGCCCGGCTTGGTAAGCCGATGCACGACGACGATAACGATATGAACGAGCCTGCTCTGGTTGAAGGGAAGCCGTATATCTCTAAAGCGCACGGTAGCATTGGCCGCTCTGTGCGCGGTAAAGCCCCTATCTTCAACCAGCAGGGCGATATTATTGGCATTGTGTCAGTTGGCTACCTGCTTGATACCGTCGACATTCTGGTCAGCAACCACCGAACTTCGATGCTGATTGCCATTGCTGCCGCCTTTGCTTTTAGCGTGTTCACCGCAATCTGGTTTGCCCACCATTTCAAAAAGGCCATTTTTAATCTTGAGCCCGAAGAAATTGGCCGTATGTTCCAAGAACGAAATGCCACCCTGGAAACCGTGCGCGAAGGCATCGTTGCCATTAATGACGAAGGGATGATCACCACCTTCAACCATGCCGCGATCAAGACGCTGCAACTGCCAGAATCAGACAACTATATCGGCCAGCATATTCAAGATGTGCTGCCAGATAGCGGCTTGTTATCGGTGCTGCGAAAGGGTGACCCAGAGTACGACCAAGAAGTGTGGATCCACAACCAACTATTGATTGTTAACCGTATCCCGCTCATTCATGGTGGCAAAGTCAGTGGCGTTGTATCGAGCTTTAGGCTCAAAAACGAAGTTGATCTTGTCAGTCGCAAGCTAACGCGAATTAAGCAATATGCAGAAAGCCTGCGAAGTCAGTCCCACGAATACAATAACAAGCTGCATACCATTGCTGGCTTAATCCAGATAAATGCAATTGACGAAGCACTGGCCGTCATAGGGCAAGAGACTTCTAGCCATCAAGCCTTTATCCAACAGCTAATGGAAGTAACAAACGACAGCGTGCTGGCTGGCTGTTTACTGGGTAAATACAACCGCGCTAAAGAATTAGGGCTCAAATTACAAATCGACGATGCCAGCCAGATGAACGACCTGCCCGACTCACTGCCGCGTGAGCAGCTGGTCAGCATCATTGGCAATTTACTGGATAATGCATTGGAAGCCACGCTGTCCCATCATGGCCGTGAAGGCACGGTTAGTCTGAGTCTTTCCGACTATGGCAAAGAGTTGATCTTTGAAATTGAAGATCAGGGACGTGGGCTCAGTGATGATGAGGCCGAGCGCATATTCACCCGAGGCTACAGCACCAAGGCGAAGGAAGGACGAGGCATTGGCCTCGACTTGGTAAAGAACCTCACCGAACACCTTGGCGGCATGATCACCGTTGACCCGCTCAGCCCATACGGCAGTCGCTTCACACTGTATTTGCCGAAGAATAAAAATAGCCTTGCCGCTAACAGCGCTCAAGGCATCACGACACAAGCAGAGGAAGCCTAATGTCAGACTCTATCTCCCTTATCATTGCTGAAGATGATCAGCAAATTGCAGAGATCCAGCGCCGTTTTGTTGAGCGTATCGAAGGGTTCGAAGTGGTAGGGATTGCCCATGGGCTAGATGAAGCACGTGATCTGATCGAAGTGCTCAAACCACAGCTGATCCTGCTCGACAACCAATTCCCGACGGGGACTGGGCTCGATTTACTGCGCGAGCTGCGTGCCGATAATTGCCCGAGTGATGTGATTTTAATCACTGCGGCCAAGGAAGTGGATACCTTACGTACAGCCATGCACAGCGGTATTTTCGACTACATTTTAAAACCCCTCGTGTTCGAGCGACTACAAGCCTCACTGGAGAAATACCGCCACCACCTCAACAAATTATCTGATATGGATTCATTGCTGCAAAGTGACGTCGACAAACTGTTCCAATCACCCTCAGCCAGTGGGCAGTCGCAACCGACACAAAGCTCAACAAACAGGCTACCGAAAGGGATAGACGGTATCACGTTAGACAAAATAAGGGCGGTGTTCAGCCAGCAATCGAGCAAACAGAGCAACAATTCCCTTAACGCAGAACAGGTAGGACAAGAAATCGGGGCAAGCCGAACAACAGCCCGCCGTTATTTGGAGTTTATGGTCAGCACCGACGAGCTCATCGCTGAAGTTTCCTACGGCACGGTGGGTCGGCCAGAGCGGCGTTATCAGCTATCTCGATAACCGATAAAATCGGCGGCGCAAAGTAAGACATAAAGTAAAGGGGAGACCGCATGGCCTCCCCTTCATTTTAGAATTAAATAGTTAGGCTGGATTCACACTTTGTTCTTTCTGCTTGAAAGCGTTTAGAGAGGTAATCGCAATTACCACCGCCATCGCAACCAACTGGATAACAAACCCACTGAAAATCAGCGCAAACGGAACAAGTAGCAAGATCAAACGCTCTGGGATTGATAGCGGTTTAATGAGCCTGCCTTCAATGGCACCAGCAAACGCAACAATCAGCGCGATGGTCGTCACAATGGCAAACATAAAGCCCATCAGGTTCTCACCGTCGTAGATCAGCGGAGAAAAAGCCATCATCAACGGGATCAAGAAGAAACCCTGAGCCAACTTGAATGCCTGAACCGCTGATTGCATTGGTGACGCACCGGCAACACCGGCCCCGGCAAAGGCGGCAAGTGCGATAGGCGGAGTCACATTAGAGGTTTGCGATAACCAGAATACAATCATGTGAGCAGCAAGGATACTGAGGCCAAGCTCAGTCAAGGCTGGTACCGCCATAATAGACAACACGATGTATGCCGCCGTCACCGGCAGCCCCATGCCAAGGATCACCGCCGCAACAGCAATCAACGCCATAACAGACCACAAGTAACCTCCTGACAATGCCATCAGGAACTGGGTGAACTGCAAACCAATACCGGTTTGACCTACAACACCAACCACAATACCCGCAGTGGCACAGGCAACAGAGATTGGCAGCGCCAGCAGTGCCCCTTCCTTCATACCTTCAAGAAACAGGCGCAGGCTAATACGGCTGTGCTTACGGCACATGGCTGCAACCAATACGGCACTGCACCCGGCTATACCGACCAGCACTGGCGAATAGCTCATTAATAACAAAGTGGTGATTAATACTAGCGGGACAATAAAGTGCCAACCTTGCTGCATTACCACTTTAAGCTGGGTCACCTTATCCATGCCTTTCAGGCCAAGCTTACACGCCATCAAGTGGACATACAGCAGCGTACACCCGAAATACAAAATCGCAGGCGCAATAGAGACCAATAAGATCTCGCTATATGCAATACCAGTAAACTGGGCCATAACAAATGCCCCCGCCCCCATGACTGGTGGCATAATTTGCCCACCGGTAGACGCCGCAGCCTCGATGCCCGCTGCTTGCTCCGGCTTATAGCCGAGCTTTTTCATCATAGGGATGGTCAGCGCCCCGGTTGTAACCGTATTGGCAATCGCTGAACCAGAAATGGAGCCTAGCGCCGCCGAAGCCACCACACTGGCTTTCGCAGGACCGCCTCGGTATTTGCCCGCAACCGCAAACGCCGCATCAATAAAGAATTGCCCTGCCCCGGTAACCTGCAAGAAGGCACCGAACAGCACAAAGATAAATACCACGCCCGCCGCAATTGCTAATGGCGCACCAAACACACCATTAGTGGAATAAACATGGAATCGAATAATTTCGTTGAGTGCGAACCCCTTACTTGCCACGCTGGCAGGTAGCATGTCGCCAAACATCGCGTATGCCAAAAACAAACCAGCAATCGCAACCATCACCATGCCTACGGTTCTTCGAGTTGCTTCAAGTAAGGTCACTATTAATATGGAGCCAGCAAGCACATCAGCTTGCCCTAACCCATCAAGCAAAAAGCCAATATCATCGTAATCAAATCTAACGATATGCTGCGCCGCCCACAAAGTGGCCAACATCATGGTTAGGTCAACTAAACGTGCGGGTAAATATAGCGGGTTATCCAGCTTGACGAGCGGCTTAACCAAAAATACCAGTGCGAGGATCCAGCTAAGGTGTATGGGGCGAAATACAGGTGCGGAGAGGTTGGCAGTCAAACCTTGCCAAATTTGAAAGACTGATAAAGCGAAGGCTGCCACCGCAGCGAATTGCATTAAACGTTCAGTTACCCTGTGATTTAACGCCGAAGAATTGGTCATTGCGTACTCCTTGTAAATTGCAATGTGATATACCCCCGAATCACTTCGGGGGTATTAGCTCACCCACCCATCAAGGTAGGCAATACTTCGGATTTTATTTCTTCTCATCCATGAACTGCTGTGAACCCGGGTGTAGAGGAATACCCGCTAGCTTGTTCATGTTTTCTACGGTAGTAAATTTAGTCACACCAATTGACTGGCGGATTTGATCGATATTATCAAAGGCGACTTTCGTCATTTCGTACGCTAGCTCTTTATCTAGGTCACCTTTAACAACCAACACATTCCATACAGCTGGCGCTTGGAAAGCAGGAACATTACGGTAGCTATCTGCTTCAACATCAAGGCCACTGTATGACGCATTGGCTTCATTGATCTTCGCTAGCTCATCTTCAGAGAAAGATAGGATGCGAATATCACGGGTTAATGCCAATTCTGTAATGGCACCAACACCCAAGCTTCCCACGATCACACCCGCGTCGATCTGGCCATTTGCCAGAGCTTCAGTGGTTGCCGTGTAGTTCAGCGCTTGACCACGCATGTCACCTTCTTCAATACCCAGCGTTTTCAGGATATTTAGCGCACTCACTCGAGTACCCGAGCCCGGTGCACCTAGTGCAACGCGCTTACCTTTCAGATCAGCAACCGATTTGATGTCAGAGTTCGCTGGCACCATGAACTGAACAACGTTCGGGTATAGGGCAAACAGAACAGACACATCCATTTTACGTGGGAAAGGCTCTGTGCCTTGGTAGGCTTGTTGAACCACGTTCCCCATTGCAATACCCGCTAACTGCTGCTTAGTGGATACCTTGATAACATTCTCAACCGATGCAGCTGTCACCTCTGCACGCATATTGAAGTCATCAATATTTTCACTCCAAATTTTTGCTAGCAAGCCGCCCAAAGGATAATACGTACCACTCTGACTTCCTGTGCCGATGGTGTAGTTATTTGCTGCAACAGGTAACGATACTGCTAAAGCCAGAGAAATTATCCCTTTTTTTATCATTGAACGCATTGAGTACTCCTTCTCATTCATAATGCTTAGTTATGATTATTTAACTCGACATATAGGTATCTAGGCATGTCGGTATATACCCAAGTTACTTCATGGTGCAGGATTCAGAGGGATGTCAGCCCATTCAATCCAAGGCGAAGGTTTGCAGGAAGATTCCCTTTCAAAAAGCTTCAACGCTGGAGTGGATGGGCTGACACCCTCCCGAAGGGCGAGTTTTCTAAGCTTGTATACTGCGTTATTGTTTTTCGATTTAGAACCACTAGATCTTCAAAACAGCGCCTTGCCTACAAGCTTATAAATTCTCGCTGAACCTGCATCATGAAGTAGCTTGGGTATATTGATGTTGCATCAAAAGAAAATGCTTTTAAATGTTAAATTTGTGAAAGTTGTGAAAATGAGATATCAGCAGTGTTAATACTATCAATAATAAGCCGCAATCTTAGCCGCAAGGCCCCTTCTTCACCTTGATTGTTACCAACAAGCAAAAGTAATTTGCATACAAGTCAGATTATCAACAAATGAGAAATAGTTATACTTGCCGCCATTAAAAACAGACAGACTGAACAACAAACCAAGAGAGGATTTAATGGGCTGGCTTTTCTTACTACTCGGTGTAATGGCTGAAGCGACATCACACGTTGCCCTTCGTGCAACCAACGGGTTCAGCAATTGGCTGCCAAGTACCATTGTTATTCTCGGCCACTTGGTTGCCTTTCTCTTTCTTGGCCAAGCGATGAAGTCGCTACCAGTCGGCGTGGTCCACACAATCTGGACGGGGTTAGCCATTGTGGTTGTCACCGCAATGTCGACGCTCATTTATAAACAACATTTAGATGCCAAAGTCTGGCTAGGTATGATCATCGTCGCCATTGGTATCGCCATCATTAACCTATCAGGCGCTTCACATACTCATTGATCTCGTAGGAGGTAAACAATGACAGAGCAAAGGGCGATTAATCTTTACTACTATCTCGTTAATAACAACGCACCGCAAAAAGACATCAACGCGGTGCTTAAATTACTTCAACAGCAACATCACATTGACCTAACGCGGTTAGACAGAAAAAGACCCCGGAATCAAAACCGCTTTGATATCAATAGCTATGGCGCAAGCGGCTCAAGAACACTGAATCAAACACGCCAACTCAATAGCTAACCTTCCTATTCCATTCCATGCATCACTCTACGTAACATTGTGAATACAAGCACAATGTTACGTTTTGATACAAATAAAACACCGTTCATTTGGTGCAGCATGGATTCAGGAACTGAATACTAAGATTGCACCCATAATAAGCAACAGCGTTTTATTAGCTTTCATTTAACAGGCAGTAGGCAATCAATATGAACTCATTCGGCAAGGCTTCAATCGTTTCAGTTATCGGTCTCACTTTACTCACCGGCTGCGTAAACCCAGGTGAAGATGATGCAAACGCAGCAACCAAGCAAGGTGCTGTTGGTGGTGCCCTTCTAGGCTTAACCTTAGGCGCTCTTACGGGTGATGCAGAGCTAGCAGCTCAAGGCGCCATTGCTGGTGGTGTCGCGGGTGGTGTGGCAGGTGCCTCTGTAGATATAGAAAATAACCGTAACAATATTCGCCATGACAGCCGTAATGACTCGCTGGCCCAAATCGGTAATAACAGCGGCAGCGCTGATAGTAGCAAGCCGCAATCTTGGGATAAGCTAGATAACTTTACGGGCAACTGGAATGTTAGCATTTGGAGTGGCGTAACAAGCGAAGCAGTTACAGGTACTGCCAATGCAACAGGTTCTTTGGCTAAAACCACAGAAGCTTCTTTGAAAATTAACAACCTGCAGGTTGAAGGCGCATCACAATCTCTTGAGCTAACAGCAAACTTTGCCTACACACCTGAAGCGGGCTACACCCTGTCACTGAATAACAATGCAAACAATATCCCTGTTGAATTCGCAGGTGAGTTCCAGCAAGGCATGAACCGATACAACTTCTACCCGACCAATGCCCAAGCGGGGATCTTCAAGAACATTGATTCATCAACTGTTCGCCTTGAGCTCGGCTTTGCTGGCACAAATATCGTTATGATTGATGCTTATGGCCAAGTTAACGGCCAAGAAGAGAAGCTTCAGACCTACCGTTTCACCAAGAGCTAAGCCGCTTAGCTAAAGCCAATTAACAAAACGCCGCACCCTCTCAGGCTCATAGGGGTGCGGCGTTTTTTCTTTTTGCTGCATCTAAGTCTCAGTTTTCAAACAAAACATTAACAACTATTGTTACAACAAGGAGCTTTATTGCTAGTATGCCCAGCACTTGATTAAAGGAATAACAATTAGAATGACAATCACTCCGATCAATAGGTTGCATCAGCAGCGCACACAAATGGTTTGCTTCGCCATTATTGTATCGTTGCTAATGACCAACCTGATTGCTTCGATTGTTGTTCTTAACCCACACCAAGACACAGCTCAAAACAGTCATTGGCTGACTGGCGATAAAGTCCTTATCTGTACTTCTGCTGGGCTACAGTGGGTAGATGTCACCAACCTCAATGGCCAATCAAGCAAGCCTGCAGAAACAGATCACAAGCAACATTCTGATCAATACAATTTCCATTGCCCTGTCTTCAAGCTAACGCAAGTTACGCCGTTTGAGGCCACTGCGAGTGTTGGCGCTGATTTTCATCTAACCCACCACATTAGCAATACAGGGCATGATTTTATTCCTGTGCAACAGCAAATCTATTATCTATTTGCCCCTAAACATTCTCCGCCAATGGTTTGATTTATCCATTAACTTATTAATCCATAAACCCATAAAATCAATAAACAAAAATTAAAAAGTCAGCATCATGCTGTCACGGAGAAAGTAATGAAAACAATTCAAACCATCATTCTAACTGCGGCCATGGCTATCAGTGGATTTGCGTCAGCCCACGAATACAAAACAGATTCTCTTCATATTGATCACCCATGGTCAAAACAGGTGCCGCCCACCTCTTCTGTTGCCGCCGCTTTCTTTAGTGTGATGAACCATGGTGATAATGATGATGTGTTACTTGGCGCCTCATCACCTATTGCCGAAAAAACAGAGTTACATGCCCATATTCATGAAAATGGCATGATGAAGATGCGGGAAGTTGAGCAAATCGAGATCCCAGCCCATGGCACGCAAATGTTGAAACCTGGGGGCTATCACATCATGTTCTTTGGCCTTAACGAAGTACCTAAGCTAGGCGACAGCTTCCCAGTCACTTTGAACTTCAAACAAGCTGGTATGGTTGAGGTAGACGTTAAAGTAGAAGAAGCGACCTATATGCCGGAAGGTGGTCATTCAGATAAAGAAATGGATCACTCGCATCATTAATTTAATTCAGTTCAATAAACTGATTTGAGCTGAATTTAAATAAAGCCAACGAAAGCCAGCAGACCACCTGCTGGCTTTTTTAATACATCGCTATCGTCTCAAGCATTTTCCTGCGTAATACTTAGCTCAATGAGCTTAACCAGATAGGCATTACCTGGCCATTATCTGATGTAGCGAAATCAATAGAATCTTCTTTTCCTATTGTTTTCTAACATTCGTTGGCGCTATCTTTGGGTACACAGATATCCACGAACCAACACCACACTATGCGCCTTAACGATCTCAAACTTTTTACCACCGTTGTGCAATTAGGCAGTTTCACAGCCGCTGCCAATGCCCTGGACCTACCACGAGCCAATGTCAGTCGGCGTATAGGCGAGCTGGAAAAACACCTTAATGCCCAGCTATTTTTTCGTACCACCCGCAAACTTCGCCTCACCCAACATGGTGATATCTACTATCAAGAATTACTCAAAGTCATTGAAGGGATCGAAAAAGCCAACGAAGCCATTTCTCAGTTGGACGATAAACCAGTCGGCAAAGTTAGGATCGGTATCCTACCTGACAGTGATGAAGTAATTCAGCCTATTTTAGCGGGCTTTCAAGATACCTATCCTGATATCGAGTTGGATGTCCGTTTCAGCAGTAAAGGCCACCATGAGCTGTATGATCAAGGCTTCGATCTCGCCTTTCACATTGGTGCTTTGCAAGACTCTAGTTTGATTGCACGCCATGTCGCCAAGGTACATCGTTTTTTGCTGGCAAGCCCGGATTACCTTGCCAGATACGGTGAACCCAGTGCTATCGAAGAGCTCACCAAACATCGCTGCATCTGCTACCGCTGGTCAGACGGTAGTATTGAGAACACCTGGTACTTCACCGATTCCCAAGTATCAGTTAAGCCAAAGCTAAGCAGTAACAGTACCGGCTATATCCGCCAGTCTATGATTACAGGCCAAGGCATTAGCTTCCTCCCTCTGATGCTGGCAATCAATGCCATGGACTCAGGGCTGCTGGTGCGCGTGCTGCCCGAATACCAATCAAAAAGCGAGGATGTTTGGCTTGTCTACCCAAATAGGTTAGGTGTGAGCAGAGCTACCCGGCTACTTATTGAACACATCTTGGACAAACTACCGAAGGCCTTCTAATTGTCGCGTTTTACATTTCAATATTGCCATCAAAAACAGGTCAAATTGCAGGCAATTAGCACTTTAGTTGTTAATTGTCTCGATTTTCATGACAGCATTTCACATAAAAGCTAGATTATCCTTCTAATAGCACCCCCTAAAATGGCACCTACAAAGACAGTAGGAGTCGATGATGAAAACCAATCCATTTATGCTAATGCCCATTGCGGCGCTACTTTTAGCTGGCTGTGATGATCAAGCACCAATACTCGATAACCAACAATCAAGACCGATTCGGGCGATCAAGCTGGATGAACAAAACCAATATACGTTTAAGCAGTTTGCTGGCGTATTAACGGCAGAAAATACCGCAAACCTTGCGTTTAAAGTACCCGGCACCATTGAAGAAATTCTGGTAAAAACTGGCGATACCGTAACGAAAGGCCAACCCATTGCCCGGTTAGACCCACATGATTACCAAGTGACGGTGTTGGAATTACAAGCCCGGCTTGAAGAAGCCAAAGCCGCCCATGCGCTTGCCGCCATCGAACTAAAACGCGTCAAACAAGCAACACAGGATAACGCCATTGCCAGTGTGAATCTGGATCGTGCCCGCACAGGCTACAAACGAAGCGCAGCCATGGTCAAGGTTGTTGAGCAAAACCTACAAAAAGCCAAAGATGCACTGCAATACACCACCTTAATCGCCCCATTTGACGGTATCGTGGCAAAACGCTTTAGTGAAACTTTCGAACAAGCTGTACCTGGCATTCCAGTCTTTACTGTCCACCAGCCCGCGCTATTACAAGCTGATATCGATGTGCCAGAAAGCTTAATGGCAAAATTCGATACTGATGCTGTCGCATCGGTAACATGGTATGGCTTGCAGCAAAACGTGCCTGCCACACTCAAGGAGACCAGCACCCAGCCCGACCCCATTAAGCAAACTTATACCCTTTCCTATCGTATTGACGAGCAAGCACTGTCTGCAAGTCAACAACTCGTTCTGCCGGGGAAAGCCGTCAAAGTGAATGTCACCTTCAAGCAACCAGCGGGGCTCTACTGCATTCCCTACTCCGCCATTTCGCTAAATCAAGGTGGTACCCCAACGGTATTCACGATTGATCACGATAAGGCGATACCTAACCCCGTGATTATTTCCGCCATTCAGGGGCAAGATGTCTGTGTAGCAGGCAACCTCAAGGCAGGTGATTTGGTTATTAGCGCAGGTATCCATTACCTCACCCCAAACACCAAATTGGATAATGTCGACATACTCGCAGAAAAACACACAATAGGCACCATGCTATGAACCTTGCAGAATTTGCCATACGACAGCGCACCTTTGTGATTTTCTTTTGCGCATTGTGCGTCGTCGCCGGCCTTACTTCATACTTCAAGCTTGGCAAGCTTGAAGACCCGACGTTTACCGTAAAAAGCGCCGTGATTGTCACCCTCTATCCCGGCGCATCAGCACAAGAAGTCGAACAACAAGTCACGGATAAAATAGAAACCAGACTTCAGGAAATGGAGTCATTGTGGAAGCTTCGTTCCTTGTCTCGCCCGGGAAGCTCGATGATCTTTGTCGATCTAAAAGAATCGATAAACTCTAAACAGCTTCCTCAGGAGTGGGATTTACTGCGCCGCAAAGTTAACGACGTCAAGCTAACACTACCTGCGAGTGCGCAAATTAGTATCATTCAAGATGAATTCTCTGAAGTGTACGGCATGCTGTTCGCCATCACGGGTGACGGCATTGAACCCCATGAGTTGCGCTTGTACGCCAAAGAGCTTCAACGCCGATTGAAAGCGGTCGATGGCATCAAGAAAATCGAACTACACGGTGTCAGAAACCAAGTGGTTAACGTTGATCTGCCCGATGAACGACTGGCTGAATATGGCTTGTCATCGGCCCAAGTGATCAATCAACTCGCCAGCCAAAACATGACATACGATGCGGGGCAATTCAAAGCGGGTATTGAGCGTATTCGTGTCGACCAAGGCAGCGAACTGAATAGCTTGGACGACATCCGTAACCTTACTATCAAAAGTGGCATCGGTGAGCTTAGCACCGGGCTTATTCGCTTGGGTGATATTGCAAATATTTCGATGGGCTACCAGACTCCTGCTCTCACCCAAAGCCGCTTCAACGGTATGGATGCCATTACTCTGGCTGTTAGCCCTAATAGCGGGATAAATGTGGTTTCATTAGGCGATAGCCTAAATCACGTTATTGCTGAATATCAGCAATCGCTCCCGCTTGGCGTTGAAATTAACACCGTTGCTTTTCAGCCAGAAGAAGTCCAAAAGTCGATAAACAACTTCATCATCAACTTGGTAGAAAGTGTGGCGATTGTTGTGGTGATCCTCTGCCTATTCATGGGATTGAAAAGTGCGTTAATTGTTGGTGGCAGTTTGATCTTCACTATTCTGCTCACGCTAATCTTCATGCAAGCCCAGTCTATTGACTTGCAGCGAGTCTCGTTAGGGGCGTTCATACTGGCTTTGGGTATGTTGGTTGATAATGCCATTGTGGTAACCGATATGCTTATCACCAAATTCAACAAAGGCATGGATAAGTTTAAGGCTGCCAAAGAAACCATTGATGAAACCGCCAAGCCGTTATTAGCTGCAACCATCATTGCGATTATGGGAGCAAGTCCGGTGCTTTTCTCCCAGACTGACTCTGCCGAGTTCGCCTTATCTTTGTTTTGGGTGATGTGCTCGTCATTGTTGTTCTCTTGGTTAGTCGCGATGACAGTCACGCCGATGCTGTGTTGGCTATTCATCAAACCAAAGCTGGTCGACGACGCCATTGAATCAAAGCCATCAAACTACAAGAAAGCCGTCGTTTTTACTGTTTCTCACCCACTCAAAACCCTTAGTCTGTTGGTACCACTCTTGGCTGTCACCGCTTTTGTTATTCCGCAAATTGCGATTAACTTCATGCCAAGCTCAGATCGCCCCATGTTGTTTCTTGATTACTGGTTACCCAACGGTGCCCAAATCGAGCAAACATCTGATGACATGGCACAAATCGAGCGATGGTTACTTGAACAGCCCGAAGTCGACAATATCTCCACCTTCGTTGGTGCCAGCGCCCCGCGCTTCTCTGTCACAGTCGAGCCGGAGCCGCTTGACCCAAGCTATGGTCAGATACTGATTAACATGCGCGATTTCGACGCAATTGAAACGCTCGTAAAACGTGGTGATCAGTGGCTTAAAGAACAGTTCCCTCACGCAGAGCCCCGTTTCCGTGCTTTAAAACTCGCCACTAAAGATAAATTCAGTATCGAAGCAAGATTTATCGGCCCGGATCCTGAGGTACTACACCAGCTGTCTGCTCAAGCACAGGCGATTATGGCCAAAAACCCATACACCAAATACATTCGTGATGATTGGCGCCAACAGAGCAAAGTCATTGTGCCCGTGCTCAACCAAGAACAAGCACGCAGAGCGGGCATCAACCGAACGGATGTTGCCCTTGCCATGAAGCGAGCAACAGATGGGGTGACGTTAAGCCAACTCCACCAAGGTGATGAGCTAATACCAATCAAGATCCGCAGTGCCGAGGCGGATATTAATTCTCTCGACACCCTCCCCGTACGCTCCATGCTGGGCATGCATTCGGTGCCACTTGGTCAAGTGGTCGAGAAGTTTGAATTACAGGGTGAAGAAAGCATGATCTGGCGTCGAAACCGCCTGTCAGCCATCACCGTGCAAGCGGATGTATCGGGCATGACGGCTTCTGATGTACGCAAACAATTCGCGACAGAGATTGAAGCTATCGAACTCCCCTACGGCTACCACTTCGAGTGGGGCGGCGAATACTATGATGAAAACCGCTCTATTGTGGATACCTTGAAGCAAATGCCAAAAGCGCTATTGGTGATGGTGGTTATCCTGGTTGGCCTGTTCAATGGGTTCAAGCAACCTGTGATTATCTTAACGACCGTACCGCTTGCCGCCACGGGGGCGAGCTGGTTCCTTCTACTGATGGATAAACCATTTGGTTTTATGGCGTTGATCGGTGCCATCGCCCTGTCTGGCATGATCATCAAAAATGGCATTGTTCTGATGGATCAAATTGAACTAGAGCGCGAAAAAGGTCGCACCCTGGAGGACGCTATCCAAGAAGCCACCTTTAACCGCACCATGGCAATCTCCATGGGTGCGCTGACGACCGCACTGGGTATGATCCCGCTGCTCTCAGACCAGCTATTTGATCAAATGGCCGCAACCATTATTGGGGGCTTGGCTGCGGCAACATTCCTATCTCTGTTTGTCATGCCAGCACTGTACCGCCTGTTCTACCGTGCTGATGTCAGTCGTCAGCCAGATAGCAACCAAATCGCAACACCACAACGTACTGAGGAGCTAACACATGAAACTCGCTAAATTATGTCCTATTGCCCTCGTACTCGTACTTACCGGTTGCGCTACTGCCCCGGACTATGTAGCCCCAGAGGATGTATTCGTTAGCCACTACCTCAACCAAGATGCGGCAGGGACTTCAGTATCAACACCCCCAATTCAGCCAGGTATGCTGACTGGCGAGAAGTGGTGGTATCAATTTAATGATGACATCCTAAATCAGTTAGTTGTCGATGCCCAGCAACAAAACATCCCATTGAAAATGGCAGCCGAGCGAATTAAAACCGCCCGAGCTTATCAGAGTATCATCGAGTCATTTAAAGTGCCGACCGTTAGCCTAGGCGCTGGCTATTCTTCGGTAGGTATCAGTGACAACGCCCCCTTGCTAGGCTCTCTGGTTACGGCAAATAACCCATTGGGGATGTCACTCATTGATAATGAGCAACATGCGTTCACTGCAGGCGCAACCATCGCATGGGAATTAGACTTATTCGGGCGGATCGATAAACAAGCGCAAGCGGCACAGATCCGCGCCGAACAAGTAGAAATTTTCCGCCAAGGACTAACCACCATGATCACTTCAGAAGTGATCCATAACTACTTGCAAATGCGTGGCGCCCAAGAGCGTAAAGCCATTGCCCAAACTATGATTGACGAGCAACAACAAACGCTCGACTTAGTACAAAAAGTGGCTAAAAGCGGCTTTGGCTCTGAGCTAGATGTTGCCCGTGCCAAGGCAATGCTGGCAGCAACCAAATCTGTTGTACCGCAGCTTGATACCGCGGAGCATGCGCATCGACAACGTCTTGCTATCCTCCTTGGTGAAAACCCAGAAAAAATGAAACGCCGTTTAGCAAGCCAACAAGCAATACCCACTTTTGAAGGCTTGATCCCTACGGGTTTACCTTCTGATCTGCTCAAACGAAGACCTGATCTTAAAATTGCTGAACGAGAAATGGCAGCCGTCAATGCAGAGTTAGGCGCCGCAGTAGCGAATCAATATCCAAAATTTTACTTAACTGGATCGCCGGGTGTATTGGCTAAAGACTTTGATGACCTGTTCAGCAGTGATTCGACAGCTTGGATTGCCAATATAGGCGTAAGTTGGAATGTTTTCGATGGGGGCAGAACCCAAGCCATGATTGAATTGCAAGAAGCGCGATTCAAAACCAGTGCCCTCGCCTATCAACATGCGGTCAACGGTGCCATTGGCGAAGTGGAAATACTGTTAAATGGCTATGGCAATAGCCAGCAGTATCAAGCTTTGGTCGTAGAATCAAAAACTGAAACAGATCGTGCCGTAGAAAAAGCCAAGTCGCTTTATCAAGCTGGCCTTATCGATTACCTTTCAGTACTCGATGCCCAGCGCCAGCAGCATGCGCTGCAAGATCGTGTTGTTGCAGCCCGCTTACAAACGGCCAATATGGCCGTTGGGCTGAATAAAGCACTAGGGGGTAACTGGTCAATTTAAGTCCGCGCTCCCTGTAGCCACAGGCCAGAGGCGCTAACTCGGAACCACAATTCAGTGGGCTTGTTTGAGTACACTCCTATTGTCATAAGTGCTCATTCAGGCTCACTTTCTTTTGTATGCCTCTATTTTTGTCACTCCTTTTGTCCAAAGGAAGCACATGGCAAATTTCCGTGCTTGAACCTTGGATAAAATTAAACAATAATGATTTTCAAACAATTGTTTAACTTTTTTACAACCATTCAGTTTAAGGCGCTTATGACATCAATGGTAAAACTGCACAAATTAGACGGGTATATACAATCTATCTACCTAGCGGAATACTCCCACGGATTACTACTGCTTGACGGTTGTAGCCGAGCGGATATTCCCTACATTAAGCAGTTTATTACCAACACGCTCAACCGCCCCTTTACCGACCTTGAATTGGTTGTCGTTACCCACATGCACCCCGACCACGCAGGGGCAGCCAACCAGCTCCGAAAGCTGACCCGCTGTAAGATCGCAGCGGCAAATGTAAAAGGACAGTGGTATAGCGGACTGGATGGCCAGCTAATGCACCTCACAGATATCATGCTGGCTAAATGGGTGGCAAAGAGAATGAAGAAGCCAAAAACAAACATTTGGTATGCCAGAAAGCTCAAGCCGGACTACCGACTTGATGATAATGAAGCGTTACCGGGCTTCCCAGAGTGGGTTGCACTTGCCACGCAAGGCCACACCGACAGGGATCTATCTTTGCACCATCAACCTAGCAATCGCATTTATGTCGCCGATCTCATGGTGAAAGTGAAAGGGCGCTATATTCCGCCCTTCCCGGTTTTCTACCCAAACCGTTACCGCCGTTCACTAGAAAGGGTTTTTGGCTTAAAACCCAGCTCACTCATTTTGGCCCATGGTGGCGAAATCACCCCCACAGAAGAGGATATGTCTCACCTACTGGCTCGAGCACCTAAAGTACCAACGACCCATTGGCGCTCGGTAAAGTCAAAATTTAAACGTGCAATTTCAAATAGGTAAGCACAAACATTCGAAACTAAGCGCTAGCAATATTAGCCAACCTTTTTACTCGCGGTCGAGATCGCCACTTTCTTGGTTGAAACTGGCGTTAAGCATTTCTCAACCACACATCTGTTTTAGCTAACCCTTTCTTCTTTCGCTTCTTCTTGCCCGTTCCTTCAGGTTTTGCCATTGGCTTGTTTGCCTCTAGCATCTCTGCGGTAATGGTTTCATCGAATTCAAACCCTTCTACCTGCTCACGTTCAAGCCGAATTTTGTTTTTCTTCTCGATAACTTTGAAATGATGAAAATCTTCATAATCAATCAATGAAAGTGCCAGGCCAACTTCACCTGCACGACCACTTCGACCAATACGATGCATATAATCTGATGGGCTTCTTGGCAGGTCGAAATTAATCACAACTGGCAGCTTTTCGATATCTAAACCACGGGCGGCAATATCCGTGGCGATTAAGACTTCAATCTCACCAGATTTGAATGCTTCAAGTATACGAGTACGATAACCCTGCCCTTTATCACCGTGGAACACTTCAGCTTCGATACCACGTTTGTAAAGCTTGTCGGCTAAGTGTTCACAGCTGTTCTTCGCATTCACAAAAACAAGCGCCTGTCGCCATTGGTGTTGTTTAATCAAATGCGCCAATACCGCTGTTTTTTTACCCTTGTTGACATTAAATACACGCTGAACGACGGTGCTTGCATCATCACTTTGTAGTTGTATTTCGACGGGGTTATTAAGCAACTCTTGAGTTAAAGCCTGTACTTGCTCAGGGAATGTTGCTGAAAACAGCAGCGTTTGCTTTTGTTTTGGCAATAGCGCCAACAATTCAGATAGCTCATCCGTGAAGCCAAGGCTTAACATGCGATCGGCTTCATCAAGCACTAGCGTCTTTACTTTGTCTAACTTAATTGCGTTACTCGATATTAAATCGAGCAATCGGCCCGGTGTCGCAACCAAAATATCGGTACCGCCGCGTAACGCAAGCATTTGCGTATTGGCAGAGACCCCACCGAACACAGCTACCGTTTTGATTGCGCCGTTAAAGTGCGCAGCGTAAGACTTAATACTGTCAGCAACCTGCTTCGCCAATTCACGCGTTGGTACCAAAACCAATCCAGCGACATAGTTACCTTTTTTGCCTTTCGAGTTATCCGTGTTTTTTTGATTAAAAAGCATCTGTAACAATGGCAATGCAAAAGCCGCGGTTTTACCCGATCCAGTATTTGCGCCTGCAATTAAGTCACTCCCAGCCAGCACACTCGGAATTACTTGCGCTTGAATCGGGGTTGGCTGTTGATAATCCAACTCCGTTAGTCTTGCTAATAAAGGCTGAATCAAGGCAAGTTCAGTGAAGTTGGCAGGCGTTGTAGCAATAGTCATTGGATAATATAGGCTCTAGCAAAAATAGTGGCGTGCATCTTAGCGTATTTAAGCCCACTGAAGTAGCACAATGATAAGCCGCATCGAAATAATGACACACTACCGTTATTGTCATGCCGTTACTCCATCTCTGGCCTATTCTTTCACTATCGGTTACTAAATGGATATCACTATGAAAACAAGGATATTACTGTCGCTAACACTATTGCTCACCAGCCTTTCGCTTACAGCAGCCACTTCCAAAGATCTGGCAAAAACCACCCATTCTTGGGATGGGCAACCTCTACCTAGCTTTCATCTAAAACAGCCTGAAATAACAATCAAAGAAGTGATAGTTGAGCCTGGTGAAAAACTCCCTTGGCACCACCACCCTGTTATCAACACTGGCATATTGCTCAGCGGCGAACTGACCGTTCACACCAAAGACAAGAGCATCACAATCAATGCTGGCGATACCCTTGTTGAAGTGGTCAACACCTCTCACTACGGCGAAAACACAGGAAATGAGCCAGCCAGGGTAATTATTTTCTATGTTGCTGAAAAAGGTTCGAAAGTAACTGTATTGGATCACTAACTGGCCAACTGACCTGAGTGTTCTAATTGAATTTCATTTGTTTAGTTCGGTATTTAATGCGGCCATACGTCATCCCCCCTTAAATACCGAACTAAATCAAAAGGATAAAAGACATCATATAATCACAGTTAAACGACTTTAATAGGCCCAAGCAAGCCCTCAACCATTGTAAATAAAAATTTACACCAACAGCACCAACCAATAGCAAGCCATAGTATTGACATTTACCTTGCAAATGAATTTCAAGTCAATTAATCTGCTAACCAATCACCCGAACAGCAGATAACACTATGACCAGCTTTCAACCAAAACGATTTTTACAGCCCTGAGTCAAGTGGCAACAACCAGCACTCAGGGCAAATAGCACTTATTTCAGGAAGGAAGCCCACGCTGGTTTAAATATGGCGTTATCACTCATCACAACAGGTCTTCTTTCCCCATTGAATATAAAAACACAACCTAAGAAGACGTAATATGAACAAAGCACTTTCTGCCTCTCTTATAAGCCTCGCCGCCCTTATCTCAACCGCAGTATCTGCCGGCGAAGCCTACGATAACATTAAGCAAAATAAAGAAATTAAAGTTGGTGTCACTGGCGATTACATGCCATTTTCCGAAAAACTTGAAGATGGCCAATACATTGGTATCGAGCATGATCTTGCAGCTGTGTTTGCAAAAGAACTAGGTGTTAAATTGACCTTAGTTCCAACCAGCTGGCCAACCTTGATGCAAGATTTTCAAGCCGGTAAGTTCGATATCGGTATGACAGGAATTTCAATAAATGATGCGCGTAAGCAGTATGCGTACTTCTCGACAAGCTACTACAACTACGGCAAGACACCGATTACCCTTTGTAAGAATGTGGAAAAGTTCGATAGCCTAGAAAAAATCGATCAACCTTCAACAACCGTGATCATTAATGAAGGCGGTACCAATGCAATCTTCGCTCGAGAAACCCTTCAACAAGCAAACCTGCATGTTGAACCAACCAACAAGTACGTTTACGACAGAATTTTAGATGGCACAGTTGATTTGATGATCCCAGATTCAGTTGAAGCAGATTATCGTGCACGCCACTGGGATGAGCTATGCCGTTCAATGCCAGATTCTGAGTTCACCCAATCATCTATTGGTACGATGATGCCTCAAGATGAAGAACTACAAGTTGAAATCAACCGTATTCTCGCTGAGCTAGAAGAAAGCGGCAAGCTTGCTGAAATCATTGATAAGAACATGGGCATCAAGATCTAATCAATTAAATTAACTAAGGGCTAGATAGAATCTAGCCCTTTGCCATAACATGTTCTGAATTAATTAATACTCAGCCACAGCTATTTAGTATTAAACATGGGTTTACTGGTTCTGGGTTTATTGGTTCTGTCTTTATCCGACCAAAAATTAATATTAAACTGGGCATCCTCACTTAACTCAACACGGTGCCAGTATTGCGGTGGACTAGTCGCAAACTCCCCTGCTTTGATGACGACTGTCACTTCTGGCTCAGTGGCCTCACTGTCTGCAAACCCGTAATACGTCACTACACCTTCCATCACACAAAGTTGGCCGAATACACCTTCAGCCGTGTTATGGTGACTAAGCAATGCAGCAGGCACATTTTCCTTGGTGAAAAATGGTGTAGAACGCTGAATTGTCCAGTTGGCTGGAATACGTTGATGGCTCATATCGCCTCCTTAGGCAAATGACTAATCAGTTGAATTATGATTCCGATAGCGCTTTAAGCAATGGAAAAGCTTGTTTTGTCTGTTCTTCCGTCACCACAAACCCCACTAGCTTACCGTGTTCGTTATAAGATTTGGCCGAGCAACCTGAGGCATCTATATCCAATTGCCACTTGGCCACACCTGATATTGTCGAGCCGCCCAATTGAATTGGGTACTTAGGTGTTTTTACTTTTACCATCATTGGCGGCATCACAAGTTGAGTTGCTTGACCCAGCAATGTTTTAGCCAAAGCATTAGCACTCAATAAAGCCGGCTGTAGATAAGCCCTTACCTGCCCGTTAATTTCAGCACAATCGCCAAGGGCGTATACATCCCTCGCCGATGTTTGCAATGTACTATCGACAACAATGCCACGATTTACGGTTATGCCACCATCATTGGCAAGTGATGTATTGGGTACCAAGCCTGCAGCGGATATAGCCGCATCAACAATAAACTCCCGCCCTGACTTAAGTGTTACTGCTATACCGTCAGTCTCACTCAATCTGTTTAATGCAATTACAGTGTCTTGCGTTTGTACTTTGGCACCTTGTCGTTTCAATGCCTTCTCTAGCTGATAGCCAATGTAATCCGGCAACATACCCGACATAAGTGATTCGCAAGGTTCCACCAACACCACTTGCTTGCCGCTAGTTGCAATATCCATTGCCAACTCTGAGCCAATAATACCGCCACCGATTACCAGTACACGCTCAGCACGATGTAGTTCATCTTGGTGCTTTTCATATTCTTCTAGGCTGTTTAGGGTGATAACCGTATCAGCAGCCGTTCCCGTCATCGGAGGTACAAAAGCGTTTGCCCCCGTCGCCAGGACCAATTTGGAGTACGAATACTGCCTCTCCGCTGACGTAATGCATTTACGCTCAGTGTCTATTGCATCGATATACGTATTTGCATGTAAGCGGAAATTCAATGATTCAGCGACTGACTCACCGCAGGATCGAATCAAGTCCCCAGCCAATTGCTGGTTAGAAATAGCATGGCTTAAATCCGGCTTGTTATAATCGTGGCCTTCATCGGCGGTAAACACATCAATTGGGATCGTGTTATCTATTCGGCGAATCGCTTTAACCAGTTGGTAAGCTGCGAAGCCACTACCAATAATCACAATGGGATTGGTCATCTTAAGCTCCTGCAACTGGCTCAAAAACATCTTTGCCCAGGCTGCATTCAGGGCACAGGAAGCTTTCGGGTATGTCAGACCAGCATGTACCCACTTCAATACCTTGGTTTGGCTCTCCCAGTGCTGGATCGTAGATCCAGTTACACACCGTACACAGCATTTTCTGGTTATCGCTCGGTTGTTGCGCGCCTGAACTTGCTTTAATTGTCGGCTCAACGGGATTAATCAACGTTTGCTGCAAAGGTTGGGACAAATCATTCATCGCCCACTGCCTTGCAATTTGGCGACCGTGCTCCCTGCACTCGCGCATTGCAGTACCATCCGGTTTCCATTTCGTTTTTTTACTGATGGTTGTCTCGAATCCCGCATCCGTTAAGCGGGCATGGATACGGTCGACGGCACCACCGTTCCAACCAAAGCTACCAAACGCCCCTGCTTTTTTGTCTTTAAAGCGCAGGCCAGTAATCTCTTCCAACATCCCCGCAATCTTAGGCATCATCACGTTGTTCATGGTTGATGATCCAACCAAGATCCCTTTTGAACGAAATACATTCGCTAGTATTTCGTTTTTGTCATGACGAGAAACATTGAAAACTTTGACCGCAACACCTGGGTCAACATCATGGATACCCTGCGCTATTGCATCAGCCATCATACGGGTGTTATTCGACATTGAATCGTAGAAAATAGTGATGCGATCTTCTTGGTAGTTATCTGCCCACTCAAGGTACTGGTGGATGATCTGTGTCGGGTTGTCGCGCCAAACAATGCCGTGGGATGTGGCAATCATATCGACAGGTACATTGAAGCTAAGCACTTCATGGATCTTGGCGGTGACCAGGCCACTAAACGGCGTCAAGATATTGGAGTAATAACGAAGGCATTGCTCCATCAATTCAGCCTGATCAACCTCATCATTAAACAAGTGCTCATCACAATAGTGCTGGCCAAAGGCATCATTACTGAACAACACCGCATCATCAGTGAGATAAGTCATCATACTGTCTGGCCAATGCAACATTGGGGCTTCAATGAAAATTAGCTGCTTGCCATTACCGATGTCTAACGTGTCTCCGGTTTTCACGGTTTTGAAATTCCACTCTGGGTGATGGTGGTGACCGACAATGGAATCCACTGCATTCTCGGTGCAGTAAATTGGCGTGTTAGGGATTTTCGCCATCAAGGCAGAAAGGGCGCCAGAATGATCTTCTTCAGCATGGTTAATCACAATGTAATCAATCTGTTCAAGGTTGATTTCCATCTCTAGATTCTGAATAAACTGGTGGCTAAAACGATGGTCAACAGTATCGATCAACACTGTTTTCTCTTCACGGATAAGATAGCTGTTATATGACGTGCCTTTCGTCATTTTATATTCTGTCCCGTGGAAATCTTGTACCTCCCAGTCTCGCTGGCCTACCCAATGGATGTTGTTTTTAACGTGGATCGTCATGTTGTTACCTTTTCAATTTTCAAAGCGCTTAGCGCTAAATCTGATCCATGTATTGCACTCACCGTGCCAAGTTTATAATTCATTGATTTGTTGAGACTTTGAAATTTAAAAGCAACGAGTAATGTCATAATGACAACATATTAAATTGTCCTTAAGACACCATTGCTGTCATAATGACAATGAGCTTAACCTCTATTGGTCGTCAGAAAGTGAAAAATGCCCAGCAACAACTCACACGAATAGCACTCGATCTTACCCAAGGCATTTCCAGCCAAGATAGGTTTGAACGGCTACTAACAGTAATAAAAAGCGTATTTGGCTGCGATGCATCAGCGCTGCTTGCTTTCAAAGAGCAGCACTTCATGCCGCTAGCGATTAATGGCATGTTTGAAGAGGTACTTGGCCGCCAATTTGATCTTGATGCCCACCCAAGGCTAGAAGCAATTGCAAGAGCTGGGGATATCGTTCGCTTTCCCCACGATAGTGACTTGCCCGACCCTTATGACGGCTTGATCCCCAACCATGATGAGAAGCTACACGTACATGCCTGTATTGGGCTGCCGTTGATGGCAGAAGATACCCTGATAGGTGCACTTACCATCGACGGTTTTAACCCAAACCAATTTGATGCGTTTAGCAATGAAGATTTACGGACTATCAGCGCACTCGCTGCCGCAAGCCTGCATAATGCGCTGCTGATGGAGAAACTTGAAAAGCAGAGCGGGCAAATCACCCGCTCCCCCATAAAAGCGGCCAGTCAGCATGGCGGAGTGACCATGATTGGCCAGTCCGAACCAATGAAAACCCTAAACTCGCAAATACAAGCCGTTGCCAATACTGACCTTACTGTACTCATCACCGGTGAAACAGGCGTAGGTAAAGAATTGGTGGCAGCTTCTATCCATGCTCAGTCCCTTCGCTCTAATAAGCCACTGGTTTACCTAAATTGTGCCGCGCTTCCTGAGTCTGTTGCCGAAAGTGAATTATTTGGTCATGTTAAAGGCGCTTTTACCGGTGCGGTGAGTGACAGAAAGGGCAAATTTGAAATGGCGGATAATGGCACGCTATTTCTTGATGAAATAGGCGAACTCCCGTTGGCGCTACAAGCAAAGTTACTACGAGTGCTGCAATACGGGGATTTACAGCGAGTCGGTGATGATAGAAATCTTACCGTGAACACGCGCATTATCGCTGCAACCAACAAACAGCTTCATGAGGAAGTCACGGCTGGCCAATTTCGGGCGGATCTTTATCACCGTTTGAGTGTTTTTCCTATTCAGACCCCTGCCCTACGTGAGCGTGGCAATGACGTCGTGTTGCTTTCGGGTTTCTTTGCTGAACGTTGTATCAGCAAGTTAGGCGTATCGAATATTCGGTTAAGCCCACAAGCCATCAGCCTCATTAAATCTTACGCTTGGCCAGGTAATGTCAGAGAGTTAGAACATACCATCAACCGTGCAGCAGTGGTTGCACGTGCTGAGTCCAACAGCCCAATACTAGAATTGCTGCCCAAACACTTCGATTTGAATGACAAAGCAAGCTATGATCAACCAAGCATCTCTGACCCAGCAACAATGGCAACAGAAGCGCAAGCAGACACCGATAGCATAGAGGCTATTTTCAAAACCTCGCTATCTGACTCCGGCGGGTTAAGAGAAGCAACGGATCAATTTCAAGCCCTAGTGATAAGCCAAGCCTATCAACAGAACAACCAAAATTGGGCGGCAACAGCCAGACAACTAAAGCTTGATACCGGCAATCTCCATCGGTTAGCCAAGCGGCTTAACTTGAAGTAACGACAAGTACTTACATTTACACCTACAACTACACCTATACATCTAGCAAAAAGCCACCAGCATTCACCTTGAAGGTTTTGCTAGTGGCTTTCCTATATTTTACCTAAATGTAACTTACTTGCCTACTAACGGCTTACTTTCTAACCGCTAATTACTCACCGTAAATATCAAAGCTGAAGTATTTGGCCGCAATTTTATCGTAAGTACCGTTTTCACGAATTGCTTCAATAGCACTGTTAAACTTCTCAGCCAACTGCTTATCATTCTTGCGCAGCGCTAGAGCGGTTCCTTCACCGATGTAGGCTTTATCCGTGACAGCGTCACCAACAAACTCAAAGCCTTCGCCGCGCTCTTTTTCCAAGAAGGCTAATGCCAGCTGATCTGAGTTACCGAAAACCGCGTCCAAGCGACCACTTTCCAAATCCAGATAAACTTCGTCCTGGCCATTGTAACGACGGATATTGGCGACATCACCATACATATCGGTGACATAACGATCGTGGATCGTACCCAGCTGCACACCAATACGCTTACCTTCTAAGCCCTGTTCACTGATCGTCACGCTAGCGGATTCCGCTGCGACAAAACGTGCTGGTGTCTGGTAGTACTTATCGGTAAACAGTACACGTTCTTTACGCTCTTCGGTAATACGCATAGAGGCCATAATCACATCGGATTTACGTGATAACAGCGAAGGAATTAGGCCATCCCAGCTTTGTGCTACCCACTCGCACTTTAATTGTGCTTCTGCACAAAGTGCATCCGCAATTTCGATATCAAACCCTTGTGGCGTGCCCGACGCATCTTTGTAATTAAACGGTGGATAGGTGAAATCTGAAGCTAAACGAACTGGACGCTCTGACGCTTGCGTTGTCGCTGCAAATACTGAGGCCAAAATCAGGCCAACTGTCATTACTTTTTTCATAATCAATTCCTTTTTCCAATTCGTTAGGCTGAGAGCTGGTAATCTTTTAATGCTTGAAGGGTTTCCTGCATACTTTCACGTGAACCAATAGAAATTCTGACGCAATCTGCCAAGGCGGGTTCATGGCTTTGGTTTCGGGTCACTATGCCCTTGCTACACAAGTACTGGTACATACATTCGGCTGTATTGAATTTGACCAGTACAAAGTTAGTTGCTGTTGGCATCACGTGATCAACAATGGATAAGCTGGCTAATTCATTAGCAAACCAGTCCCTTGTCGCCACCAGCTGCCCCACCTGAGTTTGCATTTTATCAATACCCGCTGGCGCAAGTGCATTGAGTGCAATTTCTGCAATTGGATCTGCAATGGGATAAGGCGCTATCAGTCGCATGACATAAGACATCACGCTAGTATCTGCCAATAGGAATCCGCAACGAATAGCTGCTAACCCAAAGGCTTTAGACAAGGTTCTGATCACAACCAAGTGTGGATACTCACGCATCAAATCAACAACGGTACTCTGCGGTGCAAACTCAATATATGCTTCATCCACTACGACCAATGCTTGATCTTTTGCCGCCTCCAGCAAGTCGACAATGTCTGCACGCTCAATAATGTTGCCTGTCGGATTATTTGGCGAACATAGGAAAACCAGATTAACCTCTGATAGCTGCGACTTTATCGCGGCCATATCCAGTTGGAAATCCTGGTTAAGCGGAACTTTCACTGTTTCAGCAGCAATGGAATCAGCACAAAACTCATACATTGCATAAGTTGGCGGGCAAACCATGATTTTATCGACACCAGGCTGACAGAAGGTTCTGATTAGCAAATCAATGGCTTCGTCTGCACCACGCACGGCCACAGCTTCACAAGCTAACGGCTCACTTCCCTGCTGGCTAAACGCCAAGTAAGCGGAAGCAATATCTTGTGGTAGAAAGTCCGGGTAACGGTGATAACCCTCTTTTTGTTCGCCATACTGGCAACTACTTTCCAGTTCATTGGCATTCAACCATAAGTGGCCATTACCACCAATCCGACGAGCAGACTGATATGGGATCAGCTTCTCTACTGCTTCGGGTACTAACTTTTGCGCCAATGATTCCATCCATCACTCCTATGCTATTCCCGGGTAAAATTAACCTCAGCCCAGAGAATAAAAAACCACCAAAACAACATAAATAATCATAGAGCCATTATAAGCAGCTTTAAGTTGATAAATGAATCGATAAAACGGCATACTAGCCATGAGGTTTTCTCATACCCCGAAATTGGAAGTCGAGCAAAGGAAGTGTAGAAATGATGGCTAACACACCGACCATCAAAGAGCTGAATGCTTTTTTGGTTACCGCTAAAACCTTAAACTTCACCCAAGCAGCACAAGCGTTGAATATCACCCAAGGAGCCGTTAGCCGGCAGATAATTGCACTGGAAAACCGTTTAAACGTGACACTATTCAGCCGCCACGCCAGAGGTTTAGCATTAACAGAAAAAGGCCATCAGTTTTTGCCTTTGGTCGAGAAAGCCTTAAATCAGCTGCAGCACGCTGTGGCAGCCGTCACCTCTGACAAGCAAAAAATCACCCTTAAGGCACCAAGCTGTATAACACCTTGGTTATTACCAAAGCTCATGACATTCCAACAACGGTTTCCGGATATCGACGTTGAGCTAACATCCGCGATTAATCACAATGTCGACTTCTCTACCGAAGCATTTAGTGCTGCTATCTGCTACCAGTCTCCAACAAACTCTAAGCGCTTGAATAGCCAATTACTTTTTGAAGAAGTACTGGCGCCGATGTGCGCCCCCCATTTATTGGGAGAACACACGACGCCACTGACTATTGAGCAACTCAGCCAATTCACCTGGCTTCATGCCACCCCGAACAAAAGTGATTGGCAGCTATGGTTGCAACAACACCATAGTGAGCAGGTGTCAGCCACCAACAACCAACACTTTGCGACTTTAGATCTCGCGGTTAGTGCGTCCATCCAAGGCTTCGGTATTGCAGTGGGTGATATCACACTCGCTGAGCAAGATATCCTCAGTGGCAGGCTGGTGTTACCCCTGCCTTCAACAGTTGCATCGGGCAAGGGGTACTACTTACTGTGTCCTCATGAGAACATGACTGACTCAATGACGCGCCTGTTTGAGTGGCTTAACCGCGACAGTGATCCGAGCGCTTCATAGCCATACACTGGCCCTCAGATTAACCCACCAAACAGCGGCTCATGTAACTATTCACTTGCCGCGTTAGTGCTTCCTTGCGAGCCGAATCAATAAAGCTGGCTTCAATGGCGTTAAGGGTAAACTGAGCTAACTGCGCGGGTGTTAATGGGTGTGCATTGGCCACAGCAACAAAATTGTCTGTCATATACCCACCAAAATAGGCAGGGTCATCAGAGTTGATAGTAACGCACAGCCCTGCCTCCAGTAGTTCGACAATATTATGCTGACGCATTGTATCGAACACCTTCAACTTGATGTTGGATAATGGACAAACTGTCAGCGGCATACGGCTTTCAGCTAACTGCTGCACCAATGCTTTGTCCTCAACACACCGGACGCCATGGTCGATGCGACTGACGCCAAGCAGTTCGATCGTATCGTGAATATTTTGTGCCGGCCCTTCTTCCCCTGCATGGGAAACGGTAAGGAAGCCTGCTTCTTTGGCAGCCCGAAAAACACGTGCAAACTTTTCAGGTGGGTGACCAAGCTCAGATGAATCCAATCCAACAGCGATAATCTTGTCTTTGTACGGCATGGCAAGGGCTAAGGTCTTAAATGCGTCGTCTTCATCCAAGTGGCGCAAAAAGCACATGATCAGCTGGCTAGTTATCCCAAGTTGCGTGTTCGCTTGTTCCAAAGCGCGGGTGATGCCACCGATAACAGTATCAAACGCAATGCCACGCTCAGTGTGTGTTTGAGGGTCAAAGAAGATTTCTGTATGTAGAACGTTATCCTGCTTGCAGCGCAATAAGTACGCCCAAGTTAAATCGAAAAAGTCCTGCTCAGTGATCAGTACATTCGCCCCTTGGTAGTAGATATCTAAGAAAGATTGGAGATTATGAAATTGATAAGCATCTCGTACGGCTTGAGGTGACGCGAATGGAATCACAATATTATTACGCTCAGCCAGTTCAAACATTAGCTCTGGCTCTAATGTCCCCTCAATATGCAGATGGAGTTCAACCTTTGGTAACCCTTGAATAAATTCATTCATTGCTAGCCCTTATTATATTTTTATCCACGCCGTATCAGTACTTGTATGGATTGTGATGTATTAAGGTGCTTTTCTGTCGCGTCGAAAAATGACATACAAAGAGAAAAGCACACGTGCTTAACTCTTCGTAATCAGAATTTAACGGATTCTGGTAGAGACCCCCATACCATATTAATGGGGTTATACGAAGGCGCTTGCTAGAACACTCGGAATAGATTGCTACAAAACAATGCAACCCAACAATACAATCTAGCAAACGTTTGCGTCATGTTCGCATAGCAAAGCCTGATAATCAACCACCGCCACTCCCCTCCTCAGCAGTCAAATTTTCAACCGTGCAGAATCTAATACGAAAAAACCCTCCGAAGAGGGTTTTAGATTAGACGTTAACTCGACATAACACTGATGTTATTGAGTATCAGCTTCAAGCTTTTTTTCGGCTTCCACCTTCTCAATTACACTTGGCTCATCACCCGAGTACATACGAAGGTACTGCTCTGCCGCTTCTTTCCACTCAAACTTACATGCCATCGCATTTTGCTGAAGGCGCTTAAATTCTTGTGGCTGCTGACAGTAAACCAACAAGCTACGCTGCAATTTAATTAGCAATGCCTCCGGGGTCGGTGCATCGAAAATAAAGCCGGTTGCCACTTGCGGCGTATCGTCATAGTCGATAACGGTATCTTTCAATCCGCCAACGCCACGCACAATAGGCAAAGTACCATAGGCTAAGCTGTAAAGCTGGTTCAAACCACATGGTTCAAACTGCGACGGCATCATGAAGAAATCTGAGCCGGCTTCAACACAGTGAGCAAGCGGGTTATCGTACGCTTCAATAAACGCAAACTGGTCCGGAAATTCTGCACTAACCTGACGCAGTTCATCAGCAAGTTTTGGATCACCACTACCAACAATGACAACTTGGACTTGGTTGCGCAAGAAATCACGCAGAATAGGTAATAGGTACTGTACCCCTTTCTGCTCTGTCAGGCGGCAAACCATACCGTAGACCGGCACATCCACCACTGGCAGTTCAACACGTTGTTGAAGATCACGCTTACAAGCTTTCTTGCCACGCGCCAAGCTCACTTTATTCGCTTTAAAGTGCTGCTTAATGTACGGGTCCGTTTCAGGGTTCCAATCACCATAGTCGCAGCCATTCACAATGCCATACAGATCATCAGCTCGATGCTGGAAATCTTCCGACATGCCATGTGAACCCAAGTGAGTCAGTAGTTCCGACGCATAGTTCGGGCTTACTGCATTCACTTTATCGGCAAAGGCAACACCTGCTTTTAACATGCTGACTTGTGATGGGTTCATCTCGACTTGCAGATAGCGACGCTGGATCAACTCGGGGATCAAGCTGAACTGATCGTAGTTGTACTCACCTTTGAACACCGCATTATGAATAGTAATGACGCTCTTTGCCTTGGCAAAGAATTCATTATCCGCATAACGTGTGCGTAGTAAGAATGGGACTAATCCAGCATGCCAGTCATTACAGTGAATAATGTCTGGCTGGAAGCCCACTTTTTCGCACAGGTCAAGCGAGGCAGCACTGAAGAAAGCGAAACGTTCACCATTATCTGGATAGGCTTCATTGTTTTCTGCGTACAACTCATCACGGTCAAAATACTGCGGGGCATCAATACCGTATACAGGGACGCCTGCAGTGTGTAGTTGCTTAACCTTATACGCAACAGGTGCTGGCTGTGTTTCAACATGCAGCTCTGTTTCTGCCAAGACCTCAGCTTGCTCTCCCTGAGCAACCTTTCGGTATAGTGGCATCGCTACACGCACATCATGACCCAACGCGATTAACGCAGCAGGTAAAGATTTAGCGACATCAGCCAAGCCGCCGGTTTTGACTAAACCTTCGACCTCTGAAGAGACAAATAAGATCTTCAGTGGCTTGGGTGAAGACTTTTTCCTAGTAGCCAATTTTTGCTCCTTTCGGTATCACGACAATTCCTTCGTCTGATACATGGTATTTCTTCTTATCTTCTTCCAAGTTCTCGCCAATCACTGTACCAGGGGCAATTTGAACGTTTTTATCAATGATTGCTTTGCGAATAGAACAGTTAGCGCCAATTTTCACATCACCCAAGATCACCGATTCGCTAATAGTTGTACCGGTATCAACGTTTGTGCGGAAACCAAGCACTGAACGGTGGACTTTAGCGCCACGAATATAACTACCCGCAGAGATCATGCAGTTGTTGGTATCAACCTTGTGCTCATCGCTATCGAGTACCGTTGCAGGCGGTAGTGGTGGGTAGTATGTATGAAGCTGCCACTGGCGGTTGTATAGAGAGAAGGGGGCATCTTCTGACAATAGGTCCATGTGGGCCTGCCAGTAAGATTCAATTGTACCTACATCGCGCCAGTAACCCGCGGTTTTTTCACCTGGGATTACGTTCTTCGTAAAGTCATAAACAAATACTTTACCCTGTGGGAAAAGCTTAGGAATAATGTCTTTACCAAAGTCGTGGCTAGACTCTTCGTTTACCGCATCTTCTTCAAGTTCTTTGCTTAGCACGTCAGTTTCGAAGATGTAGTTACCCATAGAGACTAGCGCATGCTCTGGATCACCTGGGATAGATTTCGGATTCTCTGGCTTCTCTTCGAAGCCTACCATGCACCCGTTTTCGTCTACTTCAATTACACCAAATGCACTTGCTTCGCTTAGCGGCATTCTCAGTGCAGAAACAGTCAGGTCGGCTTTTTTCTCTAGGTGGAAATCAAGCATCTGCTTAACGTCCATTTTGTAGATGTGATCACTACCAAAAATACACACTTGATCCGGTTCTTCTAACTGGATGAAACGTAAATTCTGATAAATCGCATCAGCCGTGCCATCATACCATCGCTTACCCATTCGCATCTGCGCAGGGATTGGGTCAATAAATCGACCTGTAATTCCCGACACATTCCAGCCTTTTTTCATGTGAACGTATAACGACTGCGACTTGAACTGAGTCAGAACATAAATCTTCATCAGATCAGCATTAAGGAAATTGTTTAATGCGAAGTCAATCAGGCGGTAACTTCCACCAAATGGCACTGCAGGCTTAGTACGAGTATCAGTTAAAGGGCGTAGACGCGACCCTTCTCCACCAGCCAAAATCATTCCTAAAACACCAGCCATGGTGTACCTCCTTGTTAGTAAGCAATTAATCACATATATAACACATAATCATACCCGATGAGAATGGCTGTGCAGTGAAATTTGTTTATTATTCTACATATATCTAATTTTTTTACAGGGCAGCATCCTGCTGACCCCGATCACACTTAGTGTGAAAAAATACAATAACATTTTAACCTTTATTCACAAGGTAAAATTAACATCTGAAATTTTATATTTATTTCATATTTGTAGAATATCCTGTTTTTACTGGTTTTTTTAACCTACTCCCCCTTTCCTCCTCCCCTATTTTCACTATAAGGTGATGAATACTTTTTCAGTATGTGCCAGTAAAATTCAATGAGTTCATTTGAAAGGCAGAGATAATGACCAACAGCGTGACTAATTCAGCCCCAGCAAAAGCAACTAATGTTATTTTGCATGCTTTCGATTGGCCCTATCAGCGCGTGGCAAAACACGCGCAAGAAATCGCCAACGCTGGCTACAAGACCGTTCTTGTATCTCCTCCAATGAAGTCTCACAAATCACAGCAAGGGACGAAATGGTGGCAGCGCTATCAACCTCAAGATTACCGAATTATCGATAACCAACTAGGTAACACCCTTGATTTCAAAGCGATGACAACTGCATTAAAAAAGCATGATATCGATATTTATGTCGATGTTGTCTTCAACCACATGGCTAACGAAGCGTACTTACGAAGTGATCTCAATTATCCTTCAGCAGACATCCAAGCAGAATACTGCAGCTCAAAGCAATATTTTGAAGAACTAAGATTATTTGGTGATTTATCCTCACCCCTGTTTACAGAATATGATTTTGTAAATGCATTTCCGATCAAGGATTGGAACGATCCGTGGCAAGTTCAGCATGGCCGTATCAGTGGTGGACAGGATGATCCGGGGCTACCGACACTAAAATGCAATGAAAATGTAGTAAAACAACAACAGAAATACCTCATTGCGCTGAAGCAACTAGGTGTGAAGGGGTTTCGAATTGATGCGGCTAAGCACCTTACCTTAGAACACATCCAGCAAGTTTGGAATGACGAAATCAGTGAAGGTGTCCACATTTTTGGCGAAATCATCACTAATGGTGGGGCGAGTAAAGAAGAATATAATCTATTCCTCGAACCATACCTCAAAGATACAAACCTGGGCGCTTACGACTTCCCATTGTTCCACTCCATTTTCAACACAATGGAAAAAGATGCGCCAATGACCGACTTAGTCAACCCCTACTCGGTTGGCGAGGCGCTTGCCTATGACCGCGCCATCACTTTTGCGATAACCCATGATATCCCGAACAATGATGTGTTCCTTGATCAGGTCATGTCAGAAGAGAGCGAAATGCTGGCGTATAGCTACATCCTTGGCCGCGATGGTGGTGTGCCGCTCATTTACAGCGATCTTGACACTAGTGGTATCAACAACCAATTAGGTGCTCCCCGTTGGTTGGATGATTGGAGCCACCCTACCCTTGTACGAATGATTCAATTTCATAATACCTTCCACTGCACTTCAATGAAGGTGCTGGAAGTTGGGGAAAATCACTTAATGTTTAAACGCGGCGAACATGGCATTGTCGCGCTTAACAAAGGCAGCGAGCCGATTAGCCTAACGTTGCCAGGAGGGAAATATAAAGAGGCATTAGAACTCAATGGGGTTAACATTACTTATCATGGTGATACAGGCCGCCTAACCCTTGCTCCTACATCTTGTGCCATGCTGTACCAGATAAGCTGACAAGTAAGTTAGATTAATCATACGCACGACCATTAAAAAGGGCTATCTCTGATTGGCAGAAATAGCCCTTAACTCAATTCTAAACAGCTTTTTCTCAACATCACTGAACCGTGATTATTTCTTAATCACGTTCGATATCAATTATTTTCCCGCTGAATAAATCAAGCTCAATCTCGACTCGGTGGCCGTCGGCATTTCTGGCTTCCACCTCGATTTCGTGATCTTCACGCTCAACTTTAATTTTTCTAAAGTCATGGTAACCCTGACTTTGAAGTAATTTTAGCGCCTTGGGGACTGTCAATTCAGGGGCGATATTTCGCTCTACAGGATCGGCAAATGTAGGCACGGTGATTATTGCAGTCATAATTCCTGCAAGAAAATATCTTAACTTCATTTTCATAATTTCACCTACATTGTGTTTCTTATCGTTATCATACCAGAGAGTTATGTAATGTCTTTCGAAACATACCTATATGCCGTGAAATGCATCACATTATTGCTTTCAATTTCCTCCCTCCTAATGACTGTAGTGAGCACTTAATTAGAAAGGTGAATTAAAAGTTAGAATTCGCTGTTCAACGACAAAAACCCTCAGGTCATTGAACGATTGGTATAAGCTATAGATAAGTAATCAAGATGCATATTCGTGACTGAGTGGTGACCCCATGACGAAAGAGTACCGAATTGAAACTGACAGCATGGGCGATGTCCATGTTCCTAAAAATGCACTGTACCAAGCCCAAACCCAGCGGGCCATCAACAACTTTCCGGTCAGCGGGATACCGATGCCGACTCGGTTCATTATGGCGCTGGCCTTTATCAAGCAAGCCGCTGCAAGAAGTAACCTTGAGCTCGGTTTGCTCGCCCACGATAAAGCCCATGCCATCATCGATAGTTGCCAGCTCATTATTGACGGTGAGCACCATGACCAGTTCCCTGTTGATATCTTTCAAACGGGCTCTGGTACTAGCTCCAATATGAACGCCAACGAGGTCATTGCGACCTTGGCTTCAAGCAGAGCCAATATTGAGGTCGGAGCCAATGACGACGTAAATATGGGCCAAAGTAGCAATGATGTTATTCCTACCGCCATTCAAGTCAGTGCCGCCCTCGCCTGCCATTTCCAACTTCTACCCGCCATTGATCACACAATTGGGGTAATAGAAAACAAAATTGAAGAAGTAGGCGACATCGTCAAAACGGGTCGTACCCACTTAATGGACGCGATGCCTATCACGCTACGACAAGAGCTGGAGAGTTGGAAAACACAACTAGAAAAAGCCAAGCACGGTATTTTGCAGTCTCTTGATAATGTCTGTGCACTTGCCCAAGGGGGCACTGCGGTTGGCACAGGTATCAATGCTGAACCCGAATTTGCTGCGATATTTGCCAATAACATCTCGGTATCCACAGAAGTAGAGTTTACCGTCAGCGATAACTTCTTCTATAACCTCGGTAGCCAAGATGGCATCGTCAGCCTCTCAGGCCAATTAAAAACCACGGCCGTGGCCATGATGAAAATAGCCAACGATTTGCGGTGGATGAATTCAGGCCCGCTTGCCGGGCTTGGTGACATCGAACTTGAAGCATTACAACCCGGCTCTTCAATAATGCCAGGTAAGGTCAACCCCGTTATCCCAGAATCCAGTGCCATGGTTGCCGCACAAGTGATCGGCAACGACGCGACCATCACGGTGGCTGGTCAATCAGGTAATTTTCAGCTCAATGTCATGCTCCCGGTTATTGGCTATAACCTACTTCAGAGCATCGAGTTGTTAGCTAATAGCCTAACCTTGCTGGCTGATAAAGCGATAGGATCGTTTACGGTAAGGGAAGACAACCTTCAGCAAGCTTTGGCTAAGAACCCAATTCTAGTCACGGCGCTTAACCCTATCATTGGGTACTTAAAGGCGGCTGCCGTTGCCAAAAAAGCCTACAAAGAAGGTAGAGATATTATTGATGTTGCCGAAGAAGAAACAGATCTGACACGCGACGAACTAGAACACCTTCTCAACCCATTAGCACTGACCCAGGGGGGGATTGCTGATAAGAAATAGGTGCCATCTATACAATCAAACATTCACTAGGACAATCAAATATTCACTAGGGCTCTTGGCTTTTTTGACAACCCTACAAGAAAGCTAAGAGCCAATGGTGGATTGTGCAGAATTGTATTCAGCTTTTGCCCAATTATCCGAGACATCACCGCGCACTATGGATGAAATATACCTCGGCCTTCCTACAAAATACCCTTGATAATAATCGGCACCCAGTTCATTCGCCACCTGCAAGCATGCCTGGCACTCAATCCCTTCAATCAACACTTTAGCCTTCAGATCTTTTGCCACAGATATCGCACGATGGATGGGTTGCTTATTCCCCCTCATATACATGACCAACAACGACCTATCGATTTTCATTACATCCGGTGCCACCAGCCGTGCTCTTTGCTCAGAGGAACCCTTAATGCCGTAGTCGTCCATGGCAATGTTCAAATTACACGATTTAAGCAATTCGGTACATTCAGCAAGTCGCTTAGGATCATGGTAAAAATGCTCTAATATTTCGACATAAACTTGCTGTGGCAAAATCCCCAGTTCTTGGAGCCTGGGTAACATCAATTTCCGTGTTAACGCCTGAGATTCCCCATCGACCATCGCCACAGGACACATATTGATAAACAAGTTGCTACGAGACAAAAAACGCGCAAAGTTTCGCAAATGAATTACTCTTGCAAGGCGGTCTAGATTTATCAAATGATGTGGCTGAGAGTGATATGAGCGAATTAAAGATGCGGTGTCAATTTTCTGCTCTTTTTCCGTATGCAAACGCAATAGCGCTTCATACGCAAACACATCACCCGAACTATCAAAAATAGGTTGATAGGCACTTTGAAGCACAAGCCCCTGATAGCTTGCGCAATTGGTATCATCATCTAGCTGAAATAACTGTTTTTCGAGCTCATCCCTTGCTCTTAAGATTTGGTTCACTACATGTCCATGTTAGGGTCGGAATCCGTATAACTTAATTATTAATTTCCATATGGCTAGACTGTCGTCATGACAATGAAGAACACTTCACAGTTTACACAATTTATTTTAGCAACACGTAAATCTCCCTCTCGGCACCTGCTAAAAGAAACATTCATGACTTATTAAAAAGTACACATTATTGAAAGCAGACTGTCACATGGCCAGCATAGGCTTCAATGGAATATTGATAGACAGTAAATGAGATAGGAACGCAGTTTGAGCAATACAACCACCCCAAGCAAAGCTAAGCCATTTCTTGCCATATTCGATTTAGATGAAACGCTCATTGCCGCCGACTCTGCAAGCTTGTGGAGTGCATTCTTAGTTGAGCGTGGTATTGCCAGTACAACTTTGCTTGAAGAAGAACAAGACTTCATGAAAGCCTATGCTAAAGGCGACATGGACATGAATAGCTACATGAAAGCGACACTCAAGCCAATGGTCGGCTTAGACAACGGCACCGTCACAAAGCTTGTTGATGCTTTCATTGAAGAGAAAATCAAACCCGCTATCTACCAAGATGCTATTGCCAGAATTGAATGGCATAAGAAGCGAGGTGACAAAGTTCTCGTCGTTTCAGCAACAGGCGAACACTTGGTCAAACCCATTGCAAGCATGTTGGGGGCTGACGATGCAATCGCAATTAATCTTGAGCAAATCAATGGTAGCTTTACAGGCAACACCGTAGGAGCACTAAGCTACCAACAAGGAAAGGTGACTAGAATGAAAACTTGGCTAGATGAGCAGGAAACACAGTTTCAAGGCAGCTACGGTTACAGTGACTCAATCAATGATCTTCCTTTGCTTAATGCTGTTGATCGCCCATTTGCTGTCAACCCAGACCCAACACTGGCAATGCATGCTCAAGTAAACGAATGGACTATTATGGATTGGCGACACGATAACAATATTCATCGCTAAGCCCTTTCACATCACTTATTTTATCGATACACGCCGACACATCCCTGTCGGCGTTTTCTTTTAGACACAGCAAGACATTTCTTAACCCGAAAAAGTTTATTCAAATTATTCGAAGTACATGTTCAACTTGCACACCTGTTGTTATCTGTCAGAAAAACTAGACTTATTCCTATCAACAACAGGCGAATATGCTCATGGACAAGCAAAAGAACACATACGACTGGTTATCTATCACCCTACATTGGCTAACGGCTGTAGCCGTCATTGGCTTATTTGCCGTAGGGCTTTGGATGGTCGACCTCAACTACTATTCACAATGGTACAAGCCTGTACCCCACTGGCATAAGTCAGTAGGCATTTGCTTGGCCATCGTTACTATTTTTCGTCTAGTCTGGAAACATATCTCGAAGCCACCTGCGATAGAAGGCGCCAAGTGGGAAATTGCAGCCGCAAAAGCCGCTCATGGCCTTATCTATCTACTGCTGATTGGTATTTTTGTTTCGGGCTACCTAATCTCAACTGCTGATGGACGAGCGATTGAAGTTTTTAATTGGTTTAGCGTTCCATCCGCAGGTGAATTGTTTCCTAATCAAGCTGATCTAGCCGGTGAAGTGCATTATTACCTTGCCTTTATCTTGATTGGATTGGCAGCACTACATGCCCTTGCGGCGTTAAAACACCACTTCATAAATAAAGACAACACATTGAAAAAAATGTTGGGAGTTAAGTCATCATGAAAAAGCATCTTATCGCACTAGGTATCGTGGCAGCAGCAAGCGTACCATCAATGGCCTCTGCGGCAGACTATGTCATCGATACGCAAGGCGCTCATGCTTCGATTAACTTTAAGATTAAGCACCTTGGCTACAGCTACATCAAAGGCCGTTTCAATACTTTCGATGGACAATTTAGCTATGACCCAATGAACGTGTCAGATTCTAAAGTCACAGTTAATGTAGATACTACTAGCCTTGACAGTAACCATGCAGAGCGTGATAAGCACATCCGTAGTGATGACTTCCTAGACGTGAAAAAATTCTCTACTGCGACCTTCACATCCAACAAAGTGGAAGCAAAAGGCAATGGCGAGATGGCAATTTACGGCGAGCTAAGCCTTCACGGCCAAACTAAGCCACTCGTTATCGATGCTAAGTTCATTGGCGAAGGTGAAGACCCATGGGGTGGTTACCGTGCGGGCTTCAGCGGTACGACGCGCATCGAGCTGGCTGACTTCGGCATTCAGGTAATGGGCGAATCAAGCTATGCTGACATTGAGCTACACGTTGAAGGTATTAAGCAATAATCACCTCTCAATTGGTTAAAAAAAATCCGGCAAACGCCGGATTTTTTTATTTCCTAACGTATAGTTACAGATTGTAATATGAACCATAAGCTAGGATGTCGGTCATAAAAAGCAAAGCACAAAAACGTGCCACAAACAATGTAGTGAGAAGTAAACGATGACTCCACAAGAAAAAGAACTGATTCAGAACGTTGCCAATAAACTTAAGCAAAGCCCGAGCAAGTCAAAAGACGCCGATGCCGAGCAGCTAATTAGCAACGAGATTGCTTCGCAGGATGATGCTATCTATAAGCTAACCCAAGCAGTGCTAGTACAAGAAATGGCACTGAAAGATATGAAGCAAAAAAACGAATACTTAGAAAAGTGTGTAGAGCACCACAAGTCTGAAGCTAACCGTGGCACGCTTAGCAAAATGATGGGTGGCAACCGCCCTGCTCCGCAACCACCACAACCAAGCCATCAACCAAGTGCCTTCGGCAGTTTCATGCAAACGGCAGCAAGTGTTGCTGTAGGTATGGTTGCAGGTAACATGATCAGTAATGCCCTGTTCGGTAACGATGATCCTGCTGCTGAAATGGCTGCAGCCGACACCGGCGCTGAAGATATGGCTGGTATGGACGAAGGTTTAGCTTCTGCTGAAGAAAGTTCTGGTGGCTTCCTGGATGACTCATCGGGTTTTGCTTCCGACTACACAGACAGCGCTGGCGGCTTCGGTAACGCCGGATTTGACGAAAGCGCCGGTGGATTCGGTACTGATGGCTTTGGCGATAGCGGTTTCGATGAAGGCCTAGCCAACAACGATATGGGCGATACAGGCTTTGGCAGCGACGACAGCTTCTTCGGTGGCGGTGATGACTTCGGCGGATTTGGCGACGACGGTGACGCTTAATCGCCTATATGAAGTATAGAGGCAAGTAACTGTATATCTCATAGTTACTCTTCCTGGCACGTACTAACAGCAAGGCACTAGCTTCGGTGCCTTGTTTATTTCAATCACGCGCAAATCACTGTTATACCAACGTAGATAAATCATTGATTCCTACACACGTTCATCCTTGGGCGTATCCATCACCACATGGGTCATTATCGAGTTCACTTGCGGGATCTCCCCCAACACATCGGCATGAAACTGCTTATAGGCGGCTAAACTGGCGGTTTCGACCCGCAATAAGTACTCGCTGGCACCTGTAATGTTATGGCACTCAACCACCTCTTTTACGTTTACAACACTTTCCTCAAATGCCACCTGTGACTGTTTACTATGATCACCTAACCCGATAGTGACATAGGCAATAAAGCCTATTCCTATTTTGTTTGGATCGAGTGTCGCACGATACCCTGTGATAACACCTGCTCGCTCCAGTTCTTGAACTCGGCGTAGTGTCGCAGAAGGCGATAAGCCAACCCGCTCAGCCAAATCAACATTCGACAAACGACCGTTGAGTTTTAGCTCATGCAATATTCTTTCGTCAAATCTATCCATAGCTTAAATTCATTGCAAAATTAGTCTGGTATTGAACAATATAAACACATTATTTCTCAAAGAATAACTTAATATGTTTGCATTGCTCTCGAACAAGACAAATAGACATGGATTATCAACAACTTGTTGCACTAACAACATTCGCCTTTGTAGCGACTGCCTCACCAGGCCCTAACAATATTATGCTAATGACCTCGGGCGCTAATGTCGGTTTCATGAAGACAGTCCCGCACATGCTAGGCGTAATGCTAGGATTTAGCTTTATGGTTATCATCGTTGGTATTGGGCTGACAGGTGTATTTCAAACCTACCCAATTATCCAGCAGGCTCTCGAAGTATTGTGCCTTGGGTATCTTTTCTATTTGGCCGCTAAAATTGCGTTGAGCAAACCACAACCCAACCATAAAACCAGCTATAAGCCAATGAGCTTTCTTGCCGCAGCCAGTTTTCAGTGGGTGAATCCAAAAGGTTGGACCATGGCACTTACCACTATCAGTGTATTCAACAGCAGCAACGACTGGCTTGGGGTCGTTATCATTTCAGCTATATTCGCACTGGTCACCATTCCAAGCGTGAGCTTTTGGACCGTTGCTGGTAAACAATTGCAGACTTTCCTTGAAAGCCCAACACGCATGAAATGGTTTAACTACTCAATGGCAGGTTTATTGGTATTGTCGGTAGTGCCGATGATGTAAAAAAGCCTTCTTCTCAATGAGAAGAAGGCTTTTTATCTACGATTGTCACGTCCTATAGTACGTTATCAGCTCTACTTATTGATTACTCTTAAGGTCGATTTCAATGAGTAGCTCCGTTTCATGGCTTCCGTCATTCTTGTTTTTACGATGATAGCACTTCTCTCCTTGAAACTTGCTAATTTCAAAATCTGTTTCGACAACTAAATCAGACTCGGGTTCTGGGGTAAATGTTAACGTACTTGTCTGTTCAGCTAAGCACTCTAAATCGAACTCATATTTAGAGTATTTTCTATGGTACTTATCTACAGAAGCACCAATAGCATATACAACCGTTGTCTCTGATACATCATCGCTTTCAACATCAACTTTTGTTGAGTATTCAGCAGGTGCTGTATCTAAGCTAACGCATGCTCCATCTTTTAATACTCCAGAAGTAAACTGGCAAAGTGCTTCATTGTTACCTTTATCAACCTCAACTGTATATTTATCAATAGTTGGATTTTTAAGTATAAACTCTTGGACTTTACAAACTGTACCGTCCCACACACAAGTGTTTAAAGCAGGATCTAACGTAACAGGAGTACCATCAAGAACACCTAGTTTTTTCCATTCCTCACCAGGGTAGCGTGACCAGACTTCATCAGTTTTTTCTGTACCATCGTTACCCAAAATATAAATTGTAGTCGATTCGTCTATTAGGTCGAGGAACTTGATATTAAACGTAGAGGTATTCAAGTCAGTACAGTTTTCATTACGCTCGGAAACAGTATTAGCTAGGTTTAACTGACAATACGGATCCAAATCAAACTCTGTGTCTAAATCCATAGATTTAGCATAAAACTGAGCGTCTTGATCATTATTAGAAAAACCTTGGTAATCTTCAGATGATACAATCAAGCTATACAAACCTAGACCAGTATCATAATTAATATGCAATTCGACATCATTGCCCTGGCTAATACTTAAATTACCTTCATTCTCCATATTATTAGGATAGAAGTTAAAAAAGATTTTTTCAGCAAATGGTTCAAATGATTTATTACCAGAAGTATTATCAAAATCAGGGATTACAGGCTTGATACCAGATGTTTCTATTGAAATATCATCATTAGCTAAATATAGAGTGTTAATAGCTAAATCACTTATAGAGTCTTCAGCGATTAATGGTGTTGCAGAGATAATACATGAATCATCAATAGAGTGCTCATCAAGGTCTGATTTCACAGATAAAAATATTGTATCACTCTCTGAATTGTCATCTTTGTTAACTCTATTTTCATAAACTGAACATCCAGAAGAAAAAGTGGGACTGTCTTCACTTATGACGTCAGAAAAATTCACAACCCTAATTGCGTTACCATCCTCATTCAACTCAACAAGTTGAATTTTAATAATATCCGTAGTCTCATCTAAAAATTCATCAACAAGCTTATAAGCTTTCGGGGTGTCATTCGACACTTGTACTGAGCTGACAAAAGAACCTGATGAAACGACAAGAACTGAATCATCATTTGTAACGACTAGTTCACTATCAGCTAATATTCTAAACTCATACTGTTTAGGAGGTTGAGGAGGTGGAGGACAATTTGGGTCACCAGGAGTACAACAATCTAGATCCTCAGGAGCACATACGGAACAATCTGGATCTTCAGGAGGACATTTACCCAAATCTACTTGAGCTAAAACTTCCTTACACTTATAGTCTCCATCATCACAATCTCCTTCAAATTGCATAATTCGTATAAACAAGTCAAGAATTTCTGTATCTGAAGAAGCATAATCTAGATCAATAACTTGCTTTTTAAAATCATCAGATAGTTTAAATACTTTTCGACCATCAACTTCATCAAAGCTTACAGCACCTCTTAATTCTGAAATTACCTCATCTAATAACTTGTACTTTTTATCTTCGTCAAACTTTAACTCAATATAAATATGTTCAGAAATATCCCTAGCTCCAATTTTAGCTATAATTGTATGCCCAGGATCAGCAGGACTTAAAGTGGCTATAGGTTCTTGACTGATATTCTTTGGTTGTGGGTCGACATGAACAGGATCTATTGCTATCGTCATCTCTTGGTAATCATCAACTTCGACTGGAATTTCTCCTGAGGTATATAGTTCATTAACACCATCTACTTTTACATCACTGATGATTAATCCTTTTCCAGAACCGACCTCTAATGGCTTGACTTTAAATTTTGCTTTATCTCCTTTTTCTACGTCAAAATATTCTGATTCATTAATGAAATTTTTAATCTCTTTAATAACAGCTTTTTTATCACTATTTCCATCTTCATCAACAAAACTCAGTTCTAACTCATAATCTTTCCCTGGCTTATCTGACATGGTAAGCGATATATTCTTAATATCACCTACTAGCCCAGCCTCTCCAATCTCGTTGACTGTCATATTCAATGTATCGAATGTTAACTCACAATCAATGCCATCATAGGCGGCAAAAATGGTAACCTCACCTGGGTTGTGCACCTGAAGAGCGCCATTTTGTTCTACTGTAACGACGCTTTCATCAGAACTTCTCCATTCAATATCGTCATCGTCCCCTAGGTTTGAGTCTGGATCACAGGCAGTATTGATAAAATTTTTCTTGGTAGAGCTCAACTCCTTACCAAATAGACAAAGTTTATACCCTGTTGCTCCTGAAATGGCAAAGTCAGACTCTTTATTATCAGCTCCTCGCAATGTCATGGTCAGCGATGCCAAATCTAATTCAGAATCATCTATTTCATTGTTGTCGACATTTACAACATCACCAGGTGAAGCAGAATCATCACCACCACAACTATACAAAGTAAAGGTAAGCAAAACACTTAATATTATCGTTAATATTTTCATGGCTATTTCACTTCTGTAAATTAAAAGTCTAAATTCACACCAACACTGATTGAATACGCAGATGTATTATCGAGACCTAATAAAGTTCCCACTTCTCCGTATCCTCGCAAATTGTTCATGAAAATACCGGATACGCCAATATGAGCTGTGCCGTAGAATGAATCTGGCTCATCGGTTAAAACTGGAAGAATTGTACTACCCGTATCGCCTGCAATACGAGTTACAATTGTATTCGAGTCGTCTTCAAACTCATAATGCATATAACCACGGAAATACGGTTGAATTACACCAACTGTAGAACTGAAAGGATAAGATGCAGTTCCTCCAACAATTAACTGTGTTGATGATAAATCATCAACTTTATCTACAGTAAGCGCTAAATCATCATTTCCTTTAACGACTTCTTCTTTGTAACCATCAGTCGTTGATGTTGTATATTGAAGCATACCTTCTGCATTTAATGCCCATAAATTATAATTAAATAAATATCCACCACCTACCGACACACTTGTAATATCTGACCCAACATTATCCGCCTTTACAATTGTTGTATCACCAGCGATATTAATACCTCTCTGCATGTCCAACTCCAGAGCGGAATAGCTTATAACACCATCTATATACCAAGCATCAACAAAATAGCTAAAATAGCCTGTAACAATTACACCATCTATATCAGTTTTAGTGTTTTCAGTATCGAAATCATTCTCATAAAATGGAAAGCCCAGTGATAAACCAACTAAATAGCTTTTGTTAAACGTATAGTCTCCACCAACGGTTATACCGTATCCATCAAAATCATAACCCGCCTGATTCAAAGTCGCATCAACATCACCGTTATCGTAGTCAAACCGCCCATATACTCCAAAACGTGTGAAATCATCATCACCAGCAGAGCCTCCCTGATGAATGACATATTCATTTATCAATGAACCATCCCTATTCATCATCGCAACACTTGAAGTTTCACCTGTTGCTAGGCCACGTACAGCGCCAATGCGTGCAGATACAGCCGCACTATTAGACTTATTAAGTTTCGTCACATTATCAGAAAGTTGCCCAGACTCATCCGAAGCTATGGCCAAATATGCATCTACCTGATCTTCAGGAGATAAGTCATCTATATCTTCTAATGTTTGAAGTAGCTCTGGTGAAGCTTGACCAGAATCTCTGATGTTATTTAACGATTTGAATGTCTCACCAACCGTAGTTCTTGGTTGTAAGGTAAATAAAGTGCTACATTCACTAAAAATTTTCCCTGAACATAAGTCATTTGCTTCTATAGTTGGTATATACATCATCGGAAGAACAATTAAAAAACCACTTGAATAACTTTTCCTTAACTTAATCATATATAACCTCGCCAATGCTAATATATTATTAGTTCATTAATTTCTCGTATAACAACCCCTCAACAAATTTGAAGAGTTGGTTATATCTAGTCATTGCACTCCTTGCACAAGTTTAAGGCTTGATTTTTATTAGATTTTCACAAAAAAGTAATCAACAGATTGATGATTAGAACTTTTAATTGGTGCATATAAAGGTGACTGATCAGCATCCAACAACGCAGAGTCTTTTTTTACTTTAGGAAAAAGTTGGTTATAGAAAGTATTTGCATCTAAAACACCATCATTAACATTTAATATTCCAATAAAATGTTTTGCAAAAATTGAATGTTTACCACCACCACTATCAAGTACGGGTTGAAGTCCACCAGAACTCATCACAGTTCTTGACTTGCCTTTCGCCATCACACTTAACCATTTATTGTACTTTTCAGTATCGCCCGTCGCACCGACGCCAGGAGTTAATATTGCATTTCTTGTCAAGATACCTGAATAACATGAGTCAGCGACTACCATCACTTTTCTAATCGAACTCGTTGCAATCAAGTCTGTTACCTGCTGAGTAGAGATCCAATTAGTAATATTGTTGTTTTCAGCATCTACGGGCAACCAATAGCCCCTACTGTCTCTGATTTCACCGTGTCCGGCATAATAGACAAGGAGGTTATCATCCTCACCGAGCTTTTCTCTCATCTCATTTAACTTCGACATGATTTCAGTACGTCCAGCATTTAATAGCAATGTCGTTTGATAACCATATTGATGCTTCAATACATTAGAAAGTGCTTTCGCGTCAGTTTCTGGTGTTCTTAAATTTGGTAGGCTTTGATAATTATTATTACCAATGATTAATGCATGAAAATTACCAAAGTCAGCTTGACTTGGCACAACAGGTTGACTAATAGAACGCATCGTTGCTTCAGTAGAAACTAAGCTAATACCTTCAATCTCAGCCTGAGTACTTGATATGCTGGCTTTTAATACTGCAATTTCTTCTTGATTATCTTCAAGCTTACTGGTTTTATTTTCTAATATATCCTGTAACTCAATGAGTTCTTGGCCAGCTTGATCACTTCTTGAGATTTCATTCTTTAACGATTCTTCAAGGTACTGATTTCGCTCACTCATCACAAGATATCTTTCATTCATTGAGTCAAGTAAGGCACGTGTTTGATCAAGCTCAAGACGTAAGTTGTTTACCCTACTCTCGTCTACTTTCTTGTTAATGACATCTGATTCATTGGAAGATTGATAAGTAGCTATTCGAGATGAAAGCTCATTAATTTCATCAACATATAGCGACTCTTGTTGTCGAAGTACATCTAGCTGTTTACTAAGCTCATCATTTTGCAACTTCTGCTCCAATAACTGATCAGCTAGGACTGTTGTTGTAACTTCCGAGGAATTAAGGTTATTAACCTTATTTTGCAATTGCTGCTTCTCTACCTCATATTCAGCCTGAACTTGATTAAGACGATTGTTAGCTATTCGCAACTCTTCCTGCTTTTGTAACAATAGCGCTTGTAACGCCTGATTATCCGCAAGTGAATCAGTTAAGTTTAAACTTGATGCCTCTTGCTGAGACCGTGTGTTTTGCCTCAAAGACTCTAACTCTTTTGACTTATTTTCTAACTGGGTTTCGAGTTGATCGACCTTATTAAGCTGTTCTTTTAGCTCCAGTGCGACCGTCGAGTTATCAGACGTTTGAAGGGCTGGAGACGGTACATCGACATATACAACATTTTGCTGAAGTGCACGCTGTTGCGCTCGGTGCAGATCACTCCGAGACTTGGCTAACTGATTTCTTAATGCATTAAGCTCTGACTCTTTACGCAAGGTAGCAGCTTTTTCCTTTTCTAGCTGCTGCTTATAAGGAGCAAGCCTGGCTTCAACCTCTTTCTCTACTGTTGATAAGTACTCTAGTTGATCATCGGTTAAATCCGCTGCAGATCGATAGTAATTAAGTGCTTTAGCTTTATCTTGTCTGACACCTAATCCTGCTTCATAAAAGGTACCTAAATTGACTTTTGCTTGAGAATGGCCTTGTTTAGCAGCTTTTTGATACCAGGCTAACGCATTCTGATAGTCAGGCACACCAGACACACCGTTCTCATAAATCTCGCCGACATAATATTGCGCTTGAGCATCACCTGTTTGCGCTTCTGCTAACCAGACATTTAAAGATTCAGATAGATTACTACGATCGTAAATTGTATATTCACCACCACGAATACCACAATCTAATGCTGTAGTTTGAATAAGTCTGCGTTTTGACAAGTATGTTGCTTTAGTTCCTAGCCGGCGCACAGAACCTGGTAACAAACAGTCAACTTTGACAAACTGATCGACATTTGTTGAATTATTAGAGAAATAAATCGACTCCGATTCATTTGAAGTGCAGCCAATTAATACTGTCATGCTAATTGATAAAAGCATGTAACATGCGTTATTTTTCTTGCATTTAATATAAGATGATTTCGTAATACTTACCCCAGCCTGTTGTATGTGCAACGCCAGGTAAGACCATAATTTTTGCATCAGGAAAAGCAATCTCAATATTGGATTGCATAACTTCATAGGGAACATTTTTATCTTCTCCACCAAAGAAGAACAACCAATTTAAATTGGCATGACCATAAGTTAAGTCAACTGGATTTACAGAACCATTGAGGTAAGTATAGCCATGTAAATTAACCCAGCTATCGATATCTAAATTTCCAGCTAAAGTTATTACTTTTGAGACATATTTTAGTTCTCTTGCCATAAGCACTGCAATTGCCCCACCACCACTGTATCCTATCAATATGATTTTTTTGCTCTTAAAATTTTTTACTTTTTTGTTTAAGTATTCTGTCAATGCGTCATTCATACTCTTGATAATATGAGATCCATATCTATCATAAGTCCAGTCTTCAGATCTACACTCATAACTAAACCCATGGTAACAAGGTCGTCCAAAATAAACTTTTTCATTATAATCAAAATCCATAAGCGATTGAATAACAGATGATTTTTTTGTTGGATCAGATGAAATGAAAAATCTATTTTTCCATGGTTTCCCATCACCGTCTATATATATATGTATTTCTTCAGATTCAATTTCCGCTTCCTTATACCATACTTTATGGGTATATAACCCAGAATAAATAGTAAAAGATTGATAATCTATTAAATAGTAAGAGTTATTACTTCCGCAGGACAGAATAAAAATTAAGTACAATAAATACAATCTATTCATTTAGTAATTTCTCAAGATCATCCATAAGGGAATTTAAACCTTTATGATTTGGGCTTACCTTCAATCCTCGCTGTATTGCCACATGTGCTCGTTCTGCATCTTTCATTAGTATATAGTTTTTTGCTTCCTTAAAGTTAATGTCTGCAATATTACTAAGTCCTTTTTCAGCTTCAACATTTTTTGGATCTAACGATAGTACTTTTAAATAAGCTTCATATGCATTATTCCCAGGTGGTGATATTATATTCCCAACCCCCATATGAGCATCAGCAACGGAGAGCATGAATGTTATTTCTTCAATAACACTTTCGGATAAATATCGTTCCATAGGTATAGTTTCAACGACTGGTACTTCAATATCTAAATTCGTATCCCCTCGAGTGAAAAACATGTAATAGCTTACAGTTGAAAACATAACGAGCGCAAAGATGATCATCACTATCTTAACTGTTTTTGAAAAGTGTAATTTTTTTGTCTTGCCACCAGAAATAAGTTCACTTGCATAGACAGGCCTTTGGCTCCGATTAAAACTGAGCCCTACACTTAATTTCTTCCACTCTGACTGGCTAATTTGGACGACTCGCTCCGGCTTAAGTTTTTTCGCACGTGCTTGAGTTGCCATCAAGCCATTGAATGGATGCCTGCCAGTAAGCATTTCATACATAACAACAGCAAATGAATAAATATCATCCTGTCGCACTGGTTGTAGAGCCTCTATCATTTCACAACTAGCATAAGCTGGTGTTAGTGCACCTAACTGGCTGATATCAAATCGAGTTACTGTTGCTTTGTTAATTACATCCGCATTCACTCTTGAAATACCAAAGTCGATAACCTTTACATCACCATTGTCACAAATGAAAACATTGTTTGGTTTAAAATCACAGTGCACTAACCCTTGTTCATGAGCATATTCAAGTGCTGAGGCAATCTTACCCCATATTCTCATACAGTCTTGGTAACTAGGTAATGGGTTGTTTACTATCCAGCTATCTAGGGTAACGCCTTCCAAATACTCCATCGTCATAAATACACAGTTATCTTCACGATCAAAATCAAATACACGGACAATATTTGGATGTGACAATCCTCTTGATTTTGTGGTCTCTCTTTGCAGGCACATTAAGGTCTCTTCGGAACTTAGTGTCGATGCATCCATGATTTTAACAGCTACCCAAGGAAACCTTTCATTAGCTTCCTGCTGCCTTAAATCAAGCGCCTTATAAACACTTCCCATCCCTCCTCTACCCAACTCTTTCTCAAGCCGAAACCTACCTTTTAAGATGTCTCCTAAACCATATCTAACTTTATCGGCGCTATCTGGTCTATCGCTGTTAGAGCTTGGGTCAATGTTCATCAACCGTGTTTTATCGGAAGGCATAATACACTCCAAATACAGCAGCAATGATGACAAACACCAACCACAACCATTTTCCACTCTTTCTACTTTCCGAAGGAATCGTCTGATATAAATCACTGATAGGAATAGTCATGTTATTAATTATATTGAGATTATTCTTAAAGCGGATGAATAAATCAGAGCGATAATGCATGTATTGACATTTATCAAAACGACCTGAAACAAACTGTGAATAGTACTTAGCAAGCTCATTACTTAAGGCTTCAACTTGCTCGTGATCGTGCATAGACTTTTCATCTACTTCTAGAACATCAACCACAGTTATTGTGACATTATCTGAAGCGCCATTTGATAACACGCTGGCTAGCAATCCCTCACAACATTTTTTCACATCACCCGTTGAGGCTAACTCCTCAATTTGCTTGTGAGATAATTCTTTCGATAAACCATCAGAACAAAGAATAAATCGGTCACCAAATTTATAATCATGGCACTTCAGCTCAAGCATTAGCTTTTCATCAGCTCCTACAGCACGTGTGATGACATTAGCTAATGGGTGCTGCTCTGATTCTTCTATTGTCAATTCCCCCCGATGAATAAGCTGTTGAACATGGCTATGGTCGACAGAAAGCTGCCTCAGCTCATCTCTGTACAAATAAAGCCGGCTATCACCAGCCCATAAAATACAGGCCAAATTATCAACAAAAGTCAGAAGAACGACAGTAGAGCCACACATCTCAGTCTCTTGGCAAAGGTGATTATTCACCTCAATCAAGGCGTCTTCTATGGTTTCTATTCTATCTGGTAGCCTCGTCGGTAGCTCAAGAGACTCTATACGACTAACAATGAGCTTACTGGCAACATCACCTTTCGTATGACCACCCATTCCATCAGCGACTAACCACATAGAATCGGAATCTCGGTTCAAATATGCATCTTCATTGACATGCCTTTTATAGCCTGGATGTGAAATTGAAAAAGTTTTAACAAGCAATTTTTTGGCGTTGGTTTCGAGATCTACACTGTCTTCTGAAGTTATGTTAGAGCTGTTCATAATACGCCCACCATTAACCTGATTTGTTCAGAGTTAGGCCATGAAATTGAAGAGAAAGATGATCCAGAATCATTCCACCAATAGGCAGATATATCACCCTCTTTAGTTTGACTCGGTATCGGCAAGCGGTTTAATTCATCAGTAAACTCTTCCAATGTAAGTTCCCCATCTTTAAGCTGTTGCATTAACCGATAAACTTTTCGAATTAATTTATTGTCTTTCGAAGGATGAAACAGTCCAGGTGAAAATACATAAAAGGGGTAGCAACGACCGACGGCATCATAGCTTGCTATAATACAACCGCAATAATCACCACAAAGTGTGACCTGAACTGGCAAATTAAAACACCAAACAGACATATCACGATATGCATTGTTCCATTCTTTTTTCAAAGCAACATTGATTGCAATTGAATCAAATGTTAGGCGTAGAGATTCCTGAAGCTGCAAAGGCTCATTATGAGATAAAAAATCACTATGTGTTGGAATTTTTCCACCAAAGCTCCAATTCCCGTCAATCATAACTCCTCCGGACAACGAAACCGACGGAAGTCATTCAATAGCAGCAGGTTATTTTTCTCTGGTACTTGTAATTCTAGAGAAAAAAACCAACCTACCCCCCCTTTTTTTATAAGGAAATTACCATTTCTCAGAGGTCTTGCAGAAAGAGACTCTGACATTTTATGCAATGCCCATAAACCATAATATCCTCGTTCCCAGATTGTAAAATCAAACTCATCAACTAATTTTATTTTCACTTCCGATGTGCCAGAATGCAGAGGCCAACGTGCATGTAACCATTTACCATCGGCTTGTTCATAAACTAATGAATCATTGCCTACATTAATATATACTTTTGAAACTACAGGTGAGACACTCTTCAGACGAATACTAAAATCAAAGCCAGGGTTATCACCTGCAATGAAATATGAAGATGAAATTTTTTTTGATAAACTAAAACCACTAATCTCGTTTAATTTTTTTGTTGCACTAGGATGATAATTATAAAAAGTGTTAAACAATCCTGACTGACCAAAAATTTTTGTAAAGTCATTTAATGACATATCTAATTTACTTTTTTTAGAAAAAGGATACCTACCGGAAGTTCTTTCTTTACATACCGAACTTTTTTCTTTCCATGCTACATTCAACGCAATATCCGCCATTTCTTTCATTGCCGTATCTGCCTGACTGGATAAATACCCAAACCAAAGATTAATAGGAGATGGGAGTTCAGCAATAAGAATTTGAAATTGATTGTTTATTGCTATGTTACTCTTCAACTCTGAGCTAGGTTCTGTTATTTGCTTTTCTAATAGATCTTTTATCTTTGATAGTTTTTGATTTAGCCTGATAACCCCTGTTGTTTTCTTATCAAGTGAAGCCCATAAAGTAATATCACTAAAATTACGATTAAAATGATTTTCTGCAAGTTTAACAAACCATGAATTTTTTTTATCTTCCTTGATTTCTTTAGCTATATGTAACTGCGAGATAACACTTGATAGCCATAAACTGAAATCACTTTCAGAATCTGAAAGCTGATCTAATTGCGCAACTAACCGTGTTTTATCATTTTCTAGTTTCAAACGTATACTATCAAAATAACTCATCCAAACATTAATATAGTTAACAATGTAGTCAAGCATCATTGTGTTGACTATTGCTTTGCTGTCACTTCCATTTGATTTAGTAATTAACTGATTGCTGTCACTTAATACCCAACCCTCTCGCATGTATACTTCAGTCATTTTCTCAACATCTTGTTGTAGTAACCACAGCATACCTTTCTGACTATATAATGAAGATGGTAAGGCAGAAAGTGACAATCCGTCACTTCTTACAAATAAATCGTCCATACTTGCGCTATATCTAATAAGTTTCTCATCCCATTCAGGTATTCCTTTTTTTGATCCAAGTGCTTGTAACAACCTTTTTTCAATCGAGAAATATTCTAGTTTTTTTCGAGCAACTAATATAGCATGTTGATCAACATTAAAATCCTGCTCGTTAGGTGTTACGATAGCTCTTTCCATGTGATAATAAAGTAATTTGTTTTCTTCCTCGCTTAAATCCGAACTTTTTGCAAAACTAGGATTTTTTTTCAGCCAGGATAAAAGAAACTTTTCATCAAAAAAACGACCTGTAGATAGCATGATATAAGCTTTAAGCTGCTCATATAATACGACTTGTCGAACACTGGCATTCAACATACTAGCTCTTATTTTATTAATCAAAAAAGGAATTAATGTAGATATGTAAACACCCTTTTTTGCATGATATAAAGCTTCTCGAATATCACCATCAATAAATAATGTATTAAAGTTGTTTTCTGAGTACTCCTCCAGTAAAGAGTCAACATCTTTAAAAAAACCTATACTTCCTTCAATTGTACTTAATTTTCTTTTGTCGTAAGCAATTAGATCAAATTTATCTTGAAACTCCTCTGCTGTTATTTTTACTTTATTTGCTTCGTTCCACCAATAAACATTCATCCCAATCAGTAAAGAAAAACATAGAGAAGAAACTAAAATAAGCTGCATTCTTTTCTTTTTTAGATATTCAATTGCATGACCTGCGAAACCAGCTTCTTTATAGATAACATCAGAAAAAGCGGTCTGAATAAAATAAGCTTTAGGGTATTGCCTTAATGATACATCAGACAAAGAGTAACCATATTGACTCGATAAAACTTGCGAGAATATCTTCTCTACAGGGTTACCATTTTGAGTTCCGCTGGTAAAAAAGACACTTCTTAATTTAATATCATACTTAAGTTCTGCAGCAAGATAAGTTGTAAAATTTGAAATGCTGTGTGTAAGTTCTACAAAATGTTGATAAAAAATCAAGACTTGTTGCGCTTCATCCTGCCTAAGTTCAGATTGCTTGCTATAAACCCAAACCTTTAAGCGTTGCAGTAACTCTTTAAAGTTGCTGTTACTTTGATCAAACGGAAAGCCCCATAGCCTTCTTCTCTCTTTAGATTCAAATTGATGAAAGCAAGCATCAAAACCTGGCAGCAAGTCTGTTTTAGTAATAAAAAGATAAACAGGTAAACGGACGTTAAGTGTTTTTTGGACATCATCCAACCTTTTAATAGCCAACTGAATAAATTTGTCACACTTCTCTGAAGACATTAAAGTATCAACTGACAAAGTTAGTATTATTCCGTTTAGAGGCTGGATAGGACGATATTTGTATAGTTTGCTGAGCAATGAAGACCAGTCAGAGGCATCTTTTTCTTGATGATCATGGCTTGTAAGACGCCCTGCTGTGTCTAATAATACAATCTCTGAAGATACCCACCAATCACATAAAACCGTTCCAGCAATACCTTTTTCTTCAAGCGCTTCTTTACTCCCTATAAAGTCCAAGCCAGACTTTCGAAGTAAAGTGGTTTTTCCAGAACCCGGAGAACCAATGACTAAATACCATGGAATTTCATATAACCTCTTTTTACCGTCTTTCTCCATGTTAAGAGCAGTGAAAACCTCACTAAATATTCGGTTAAATTCCGAGTCAGGAGTTAGCTTACCTGCTGATACTTGTCCCATATCATTAATTAACGCCTGCTCTCGCTGGTTCTCTTTTCTTTTTTTGTACCAATGTACAAAAGCGACTAAAACTAAAAGCACCAAACCAAGAGCAATTCGTACCCATATGGAGCGGAACACTGGTACGCCAGCAATACTTATCCATGGCAAAACATACCCAATAAAGAGCATTCCTATAATAACGCTTAGCGAACTCCAGACTGGTAACCTGTGAATTAATTGATTCATATTTTCCTCAGTAGGACAATATATGCTTAACTTCAATGCGCCTATTTAATGCTCGATTTTCTGGTGAATTATTCGGCTTTAAGGGACTAGTATCTCCCATCCCTAATACTGAAATTAATTCGTCAGAAACACCGAGATTGATCAACTTTAAAGAAAAAGCTTCTGCTCTCGCCCTAGATAAATGCCAGTTAGAAGGAAAAGAAAAAGATTTAATTGGTATATTATCAGTATGACCAATCACTTCAATCGGTGTACCTAATAGGTTAATTTTATCAGCCAGTAAAGATATTATCTCTTCTTGGTTTTTACTTATTTTTGTACTGCCAGATTCAAACAAATTGCCAGTAATTATGATGAATTCAACATTTCCCTTTTGTTTATAAGAGACTAAATTTTCCTTAATTTCTTTTTCTAGTAAATAACCCAATGAGCTATTATTATTAACTGGGCTCTCAATCAAATCATCAGTATTAACTGTTTGTCCATCTTGCAGTGGAACTCGCTCAACTTCAAGTGAAGTCGATGGCGACCACGTATATATTCTACTAAACATCCTACTTTCTAGATCTGATGAATAAAAGTACCAACTACCATAACTTAGCAGACAACAAAGGACTGTAATAGCAAAGATCAATGTTAATGGTATTAAACGCTTCTTATTAACAATTGGATAATTTTTAATAGGGTACTCTGAATGAAACTTTTTTGTTACGTTTTTATCTTTTATTAACCATTGAAAGACTTCGTTTCGTATACTTAACAGTTCATCTTCTCCATTTTGGAGATGATAATATTTACCTTTAAAGCCAAACGATAAACAATAGCCAGCTATTTCCAACGCAACATAATATCGCTGTGGCTGTTGGATGCACATCTGAATAATTTGAAAAAACTTCTCACCACCATGCGTTTCATTAAAAAATAAACTGAGCAAAGATTGCGACGGCCAAGGTGATATTTTTCCCCATGGTTTTTTCATTATTTTTTCATCAATTAAGCAACACAAGCAATAGCGACATGAAGAGAGTATCACTTGGTCAGATTGAAACCGTTCAAGGCTTAATAGCTTCGTACGGAATTCATTGTATAGTGATTGGGTAGCATTTTCTTCCAATTGATCAGGCAAAGAAGCGACCATATAAAGAATATTCATTACTGATTCATTAAAATAATCACAATCAGTAAGCTCTGATTCCAAATCAGCTATCAAGCCTTGATTATTTTGTACTGATGATAAATCAGAATCTTTAATATCACTCTTAGACCAAAACATATCTATTCCTGCTTAATGACCCAGAGCTCAAGGGCTAATGATGGATACTCAGCACCAGGATGGATGGCAAATCCAACTGAATGTTTCATTTGATGCCATAAGTCGCTATTCTGACCTACTTCGAAATAAACATAATCTTTATAGTATGGCATTTCTTCAGGAACAACTTGTACCGGCGATAAGCCTAAGCCAGGTAATTGCAACTGGACAAGCTCTGTCAGTTTCTCTGCTGGTGCAATCTTAGCTTGTTGTGGAAAACGGAGTCTTAATTGCTCTGAAGGTATTTGTGAACTGGCGGCAAGAATAACTCGACTGTTATTTAGTAGTGAATTATCATCAATCCTTGCCAATTGAATACCATATTTTTTTTCCTCCAATTCAAGATGGATTGCTCGCATAGCAATCACACCACCCAGCTGTGCTTCTATTACGCTAAGAACCAATAGTAGAGATTGTTCGAGATTGCGGTGATCATAAATAGATAAATCAGGTGGTTTTATTTGACTTCCTTCTTGTGTGAAGACTGTAAGGTCACCGGCAATATACAGGCAAAGCTTAAATAACTCGTAGGGGTGTATCTCCTTCTGCCCTAGATACTGTTTCCATAACAGCAAGTAGCGATTTATAGTCTGCAAGTGAAGAAACTCTAATGTATTTGTACCTAATGCCCTTTTTACAACACCTATTTGATCGCTGAACATTGCAACTCTTTGCAGCATGAGTGCATGTATCTGATTTTGTCTCTCTATAATCACTGGTGACAATTTTGTATTTAATATAGTCGGAATAAAGTTATCATCAAGCGTCACTACACCGAGTTCATCAACAGATTGAATTTTTACGATTGGGATTACTAAGCAATCAGTTGGCACAGTATCTTCCATATAGAGTGTTAGATTTAAACTAGCCGACTCGATCTCTTTGTCTATTTCACTCGGATTTTCAGGAGTTTCAATCGAGACGTAGCGAGATTGCTCGTGGGAACCTTTAGATTGAGGTACTAACCCTTGGTTTCTCCCAGAGATAGGAAGTGTCAAACAAAGACATTTACCAGTAGATTCAACATTTATCTCAAAAACTAATGGTAACAAATCCCTTTCTGGTGATTGAAACACCGTCCCATCTCGGAAAACACCACTCACCTCAGTAACAGCAAATTTTCCATGCTCTAGTAGCTTTTTCTCATAAGCTAAAGATTTAAGGCCGTAGCAATAATCGTTAAAAAAAGTGATTGCATTTTGAGTAGCACTTTCTGAATAACGAAAATCTTGCTCAAAATGTTCTGGCTTCAAGAACATACCTTCATACCAAACAACACGATTACGGCTAACCATATAAAAACTCACTTATCATTTAATTTTGCAATTTCAGATTCATATATTTGAATAAATATCATATTAACTCTTTGTATTAATTCATCATTTTCTTTACTGATAAATAGATCATACTGTTTTTCATAATTATCCCAACACTTTCTTTTAATTGATATTTTAGATAAAAAACCTGTGTTTTCTTGCCTTGTTAACGTTAAAATATTTTCTGGTGACATCTTTGATAAAGTCATTTCAATCGTTTTTTGCATAGCCGCCATAACGACAGCTTCATGCAAAGTTATATCTTTAACCACTTCTTTCACTGCATCAGGTCCAATTATGTAAGCATCTTCATTAGTGCTTAATGCTTTAATTAAATCTCTTGCTGATGCTGAAAATTTGAATGGATTATTATCTTTATCCTTGATTTGAGTTCTCTGTAATCTATATTCATTTTTAATATTCTCCCTTAAACGTACCAACTCTGTCATTCCCTCCAATAGTGCTTTCATTACTAAACCAAGATTTCTTGCTATATCTTGATTTGTACAATCAAGATCTTCACTTAACTCATTAATAAAACAATCCCAGTATAACGCCTTATTTATATCTTGATTCGATGTTATTGCTTGACTTTGACTACTCTGACCATCTTTATTATTTTCAAGTCCCGTTTGTGAATTATCATCACTTGAACTTGTATCATAATTAAAAATTCTAGTTGTTGGTTCTTTCGGTATTTCTGAATCTGTTTTTTGAATATTTGGTACTTCACTTACAGGTAAATTGTTATCATCTTCTCCTAACCAATCATCATCAAGTGCTGAGTTATTGCTGTTTGAAACATCAGAAGGGATAGTACTTCCTGTACTTTGACTTGAGGATATGCCTGGTCCTGGGAAGCCTGCTGGATTAGAACTAAACAACCCTTCTAAACCACTAAATAATTTTTCTTCTGTATTTGGGTTTAAACCATGATTGTTATTAGCATCTTGACTAACTATAGATTTTTCAAATTTCACCAAAAAATCGTAAGGGCCAATGGTTATTTTATCTCCTTCCCTGAGCATAACAGAGCTACCTTTTTCAATACGCTGTGATGAGCTATTCAAAAAAGTACCATTTGTGCTTGTATCAGCAAGATAGAATTGATTTCCTTGACAATAAATTGATGCATGATGAGACGATACACACAATGTTTCATCAATAAGCACTAAATCATTATCTTCTTTTCTCCCAATCGTAATACCACGTTGCTCATCTACAAACATTTTACCTCGGCAAAAATTCACCAATGATGTTGTTAACAAGCTGATGGTTAATTGCATTGCAGCACCTCAAGTCAAGATAAACCTATTCATTTATACGATTGATTCCATTTCGAATTTTCAACCTCCAATTAATACAGTCGGACACCCTAGCGTAATAACGCCACCATGAGCTGTCATATCCCCTACTCTTGCAGCAGGCTTTCCTCCGATAAAAACAGTCATAGACCCCTTAATCAGAACATCTGGACCACCGACACAAATTGCTCTATCTCCAATTACAGAAGCGATCAAACCACCGATTATGACACTTGGTATACCAGGGCCAATAATTGGCCCACCAACATGAGGTACAACACCTGTTATCATTGGGCATATGTGCATATCAGTCAATCTAGCGGCAAAAGGCATAAACAACCTCAAATCATTAGTTGATTTTTACTAGGGTTCCGTTAATTTTTATAATTCCCATTGTTTTAATATTTATTCCTTCGGGGCCTATCGATATTTTAGAACCACTGCACTCTAAAGTTATCTTTGTTTTTGATTTTAAATTAACCTCACCTAAAATTTCATGGTTCATATCTCCTAACACCTCATGCTTCATATCACCTTTAGTCTTTCTCTCTTCGTTCCCGTAAATAGTTACAGATTTATCTTTCTTCACCTCTTCATTCACGTAACCGTTGGTTTTCTCATTCCGATCATTTAACGTATTTATCTCGAGGTTGTTTTCAGCCTTTAATCGAATCAACTCTGCTCCATTTGAATCGTCTAAAATAAACTCATTGTACCCTTTTCCATTTGGAGTACTTTTTGTTTTCCATCCAGATATACTTTCATTTTCTGGCAAAGTGTAAGGAAGTTGCATTTTTGGGTTATAGACACGGCCTGTGATTATAGGCTTATCAGGATTGCCAAGCTCATAGGAGACAATAACTTCTTCATTTACTCTTGGTATAGATACGTAGCCATAACCTGCTCCTGACCAGCCTTGGGCAACTCGAATCCAGCAAGAGCTATTTTCATCTTTTTTACCAATACGATCCCAATGAAATTGCACTTTAACTCTACCTAGTTTATCTGTGTAAATTTCTTTCCCTTTGGGTCCCACCACAATTGCCGTATCAACACCTGATACATTCGGCTTGCTTACTCTTTTATTAAGTCTAAACTGATTATTTTTTAGCGTTGCCTTGAACCTACATACCATACTGCTTGTGTTTGAATCTGAGCTCCGTGCAGATGCATTAGTTATGTTATATTCAATATTTGTTATAAGATATTGATCATTTAAGCATTCCTGTGGGTGATCTTCCAGTTTAATAAAATATCCAGAGCAAAGGTGTGGGCTCGCTGTTTCACCAATAAAGTACTCACTCTGAGTTGAGCTCTGGAGAACAATTTCATTTTCAAGCTCGGACTCACTTTGAGCCTGATTATGAGCGGGGTATTGGTATATTTCTTTGTTTGTTAGATGCTTTAATGGGGATACTTTTTCGACTTCGTAAGGTGCATTTGGTTTTAAATAATCAAATTTTCTTGATGTGTTTTTATTGTGTTTTACACGTGCGATATTTTTCCATACTCTCAACGTATTTTTATCAGGTGTAATAACATTCTCTTTTGCCATCAATAATGAAAACTTAGCGCCTTTTTCTAAGCAATAATGGCAATTATTATTATCAATAAATACAATAGTACAGCTATTTTTATTGTGCTCAAAGTAGTAATAAAGACCATACTCTTTTATCATGCGCGTAATGAAACTCAAGTCGGTTTCATTGTATTGAGTACAGTACTCAATAACACTATATTGAGAGTCAGTTACCACTTTGTAATCAGCAATACCTAGTTCATCAATTTTCTTCTTTATAATATCAATGACGGTCATGTTCTGATAAATACAACAATCCTGCTTAAACTGACTAAACCCAAACTCTGGTAATATTCGTAATCTATATTTCAAATAATGTTCTTCAATAGTTTCAAAATCACACTCGCTGACAAACCCATAGTAATATCGTTTATCTGTTGACTCTTGACCTTTTACCACTAGGTTCACCGGTTTGTTCAACCAAGAATGAGTAAAGTTAATACCCTCTTCTCTGTATATCCAAATGTCTGTATATCCTGGTTCACCAATTAACTCAATAATATTACAGTGAATAATTAGTAATTCTTCACCGTCTAAAGTGCCTTCTACAAGATTACTGCTGCTCATCTGGTTCTCCAGCACTCTTCGTTTCGATGTCACTTGCCGAGGTCTCTATATAAGGCTTACCTTGCTCATCAAGACTTATCACAACAGATTTATACTGATCAAGCTGACTTAAATTATTAAGCGCAAACTCACTTAATAATGATGAAATATGCTGGTTAATATTGTTAGCAATAAGCCGAGCACCGCTCTGTCTTACTTGACAAAGTTCTATCAGCCAGGAGTACACCTCAGATTCAATATTAATAGTAATACCATAATGTTCATTAAACCTCGATGATACCCTCTGTAACTTGCTTTTTATTATCGCCTCAACAGATGAACGGCTTAATGGCATATAAGGTACAATGACTAAACGACCTAAAAAAGCATCTGGAAATACTTCACGTAATTCAGGCGTAATGGCCTCTTTAGCTGCTGAGATGTCTACTGAATTACCATTATCATCATTTAACGCCAGTAATGCGTCACTACCAACATTTGAGGTAAGTAAAATCAATGTATTCTTAAAATCAATGTAACGTCCTTCTCCATCTTCCATTCCACCACGATCAAACACTTGGTAGAAAATCTCATGTACATCGGGGTGTGCTTTTTCAATTTCATCCAACAAGATCACACTGTAAGGCTTTCTTCGAACAGCTTCTGTTAACACCCCACCCTCACCATACCCGACATAGCCCGGTGGTGCCCCTTTAAGGGTCGACACTGTATGAGACTCCTGAAATTCACTCATGTTTATAGTGATGAGATTTTGCTCTCCGCCATACAGAGTATCTGCTAGAGCAAGGGCTGTTTCTGTTTTACCTACACCAGACGAACCTGCAAGTAAAAATACCCCATTAGGCGCATTAGGCTCACTAAGTCCTGATCGGCTGATACGAATTTGATTTGCTAACAATGCTAGGCTGGTGTTTTGACCATAAATACGTTGCTGAAGTCGTGACTCGAGTTCTAATAACTGCTTTCCTGTATCTTCAACCATATGACCTAATGGTATTCCGGTCCAACCGCTCACAACCTCTGCGACAATCCGCTCATTTACACATGGAAATACCAATCCATGGGATTTGTGCCTATCATTTAACTCCTCTTTTAACGATAAAATCAGATCGTTTGATTCTTGCTCTCTGGGTTCAGTTTCAATTTCTATGATTTTTTCTACTAACTCTTTCTGAACTAACCACTCGTCATTTAGCTCAGCGATTTCTGTATTCACTTTATCAATTTGCTCGCTTAGAGAGACAAGTTGTTCATCACAAGTAATCCCTTGTTCAGATTCCGCTTTTTTATACTCCTGCTCAATCAACAATCGCTCTCTTCGTTGTTCTTTGTCTTCAAGCGCTGCAGGTTCAGTGTGCTGACTTAATGCGACTCTTGCACAAGCAGTATCGAGTAAACTTACAGCTTTGTCAGGCAGCTGCCTGTCGGGTATATAGCGTTTTGATAAGTTGACTGCCGATTCTAAAGCACTTTCTAACGTTGCTACTTTGTGATGTGAATATAGAGACTTTTGTAGCCCCCTCAACATTGCAATAGCAATTTGATCATCAGGTTCTTCAACTTTAACCACTTGAAATCGGCGAGTTAAAGCCGGATCTTTTTCTATATATTTCTTATATTCGCTCCAAGTCGTCGCTGCAATGGTTCGTAAGCTGCCTCGGGCAAGCTCTGGCTTTAATAAGTTAGCAGCATCGCCAGTACCCGCAGCTCCACCAGCTCCAATTAATGTGTGTGCTTCATCGATGAACAAAATGGTGGGCGTAGTCGCTAACTTAATTGCCTCAATCACCTCTTTTAGCCGTTGCTCAAACACACCTTTAACGCTTGCGCCAGCTTGAAGCAAACCGAGGTCCAACACTCGGACTGCCACACCTTTAAGTGATGGAGGCACATTTCCTTCAGCCACACGAAGAGCAAAACCTTCGACTACCGCTGTCTTCCCAACTCCGGCTTCCCCTGTCAAAATAGGATTGTTCTGCCGCCTTCTGAGCAAAATATCAACCAGTTGCCGAATTTCCTGCTCACGCCCAATAACAGGGTCAAGCTCCCCAGCAGTAGCTTGGGCGGTTAAATCAATGGTATAGCGGTTCAAGACATCAGATTCTAGTGTATTGCTATTACCTGATATTTCTTGATCCGTAGCCTCATTTACCAGAGGCTCATTATATTCGGCTGAGCTTACTGTAATTTCTAACAGAGAGTTTGATAGCTCATCAGCGCGTACTTTCTTAAACTCTAATGAAATTCCACGCAATACATTTTGTAGTGACTTATCTTTCAAGATACCGAGAAGTAAATGGCCACTACGAATTTTCTTCTCGTTATACACCAAACTGGTATACAACCATGCTTCTTGTACAGCTTGATCAACATGAGCAGAGATGTCAGACACTGACGATGCACCTGATTGAAGCTGGTTCAGCGCTTGTGACAAATCATTCATTAACCGACTATCATCAATATCAAAGTGCCTGTTAATCAATAATAAATCGCTGTTTTGCAGTTGATATATCTGATTAAGCCAATGTACCAGTTCAACATGGCTATTGCCTCGCATTTTACAGAGGCTGGTTGCACTCTCTATCGACTTATATAACAAGCTATTTAGTTTTTGAAATAATGCTAAACGAGTGATATCAGCCATTATTCTCTCCGGTACAAGCTATCAACTAATTTATATCAAACAAAATCCTAAGACACCTGAACGTAATCCCAGCTGATTCTATCACTGTGACTATCAGCCCAACTGTTTACTCCTAATCGCATCTCGCCTAAATTAGTAGGAGACTGAATTAATACACCGATATTTAACACGATGACTAAGTTTCGCCCCATAAAGCTATGAATTAAGTGAAAGACATCCTGGATATTTTTCGGATCAGTCATGGTTGAATACTGCTCCATGCTCAGCGGTCCGAGTTTAATACATATTGCTTCTGTAACGGTTAGTACTCTACTGCCTAAGACCATCCCATGGCCTAGCCAAGAATTAGCGATACCAACCTCTGTCTGATCGCTTCTCTCAAGTTTCAACCAATAAGGCTGAAACTCACGCACATTAACTTGTACGTTCAAAGCAGCAGACAGCATCGATCTTAATGAACACACACTAGCTTGGTTTTTCATCCATAAAGGAAGGGCTTGGAGGCTGTTCACAGAACCCCTTGATAAACCCGAGGTTTTCGCGTGAACAGCTGCTGAATCAATCAGTTTCGTTAACAATGAATGTTTTCTATTAACTGCCGTAATCATCTGACTATTTGCCATTGCACGCCAATAAAGCATAAACAAACGATGGTTGAATATATCTAAGAAAGCGACTTTGGCTTGTTCTGTTTTTTTATCACGCCATAATTCTTCAGACCAATCACGTGGTAATGGCCCATCATAACCATTGATGCCGATGACACACTGTTCAATTAACCATTTATTATTTGATTTTTCTATTGAAAGAAAATCATTGGCGGGAAAGGCAAGAGAAAGAGACTGCTTAAATTGGACTTGTTCATAGCTAGCTATGGTTTCTTCACCCACACCAACACCGTAGTTATACTCATATTGAAGTAACCAATCGAATATGGACCCTTTTTCAGACACTAAGCCGCTCATAATAGCTTTCCAAGACCATTTTGGATTGGCCACGTTGCGATCACATCGTATTTTTTTGAATGCAATGTCAATTCAATAAAGCTATTCACAGGCATCCAACATGCCAGCATCCGCTCTATGACAGCACCAAGTAGCCATGTTTCACCATGCGGATAAGCTTCATCATTAATATGCAAATCAATATGTAGTCCCCTCGCTATTGTAGGTATACCAGAACATGATACTTTACGAACAATATCTTGGTGATAGATAGCATCAATACTATTGCATAATTGCTTTTGTCTGACTCCACCTTGAGGTACGAAAACACTTAAATATTGGCGAAGTCTTTTAGCACTTTGCTTAGGGTCATCACATAAAATATATGTTAGCTGATTAGCAATATTTTGAATCAATGACCAAGATGCCTGCTCATCAATAGGTGGGTAATAACTATTACTTGGCCCCACCAAGGCTTTAACTCCTGATATTCTAACCTCTGACTCTAATCGCCAGTCAACGTTAATATTACCTTCTCGAATAAGTTCTGGCCAACGGCGGTTACTGCATACCCCCTCTAATGCAACTTGTTTTACTTGCTTATCTTCATCCACAGGAAAAGCTAAACTGATGAACATTTCAGTTGTTTCTGAAACATATGGATCGTTAGACATAGTTGTATTTCTAATCAACTCATACATATATTCTGAATGAGGTGATAACGTTGTAGTCGGCGTGAATTCATTTAACCTTTCATTACCATAATCAAAACCATTCACTGATTTTACAGACAAAACCTCAAATGCAGAGGGCGCCACCTTGTCAGCATATAATGGATATTCTGTTTTACTAGATGTCAGGTTTATACGATCAATTCTTCTTGAAAATCGATTAACTGCATAAATGCAATTAAATTTAAAGCAATTAGTTGAGTATTCTTCTTTTGGTTGTAGCCATTCAGATTCAGATAATATCCATACCTCTATTTCTTGCTCATTACCAGTTAAGGTAGACGAAAGATCTAAACTAAAAAACTGAAATTTTTGAGGAAAATGAAAATACTCACAACCAAACCGGTATGACTCTAAGCTAAGTCGATCATTATCCTTGATAATATCATTTTTACTATCAAACACGAAGCCATCTAATTGGCAATATTTAGCATGTAACTTTTGTGCTTTCTGTTTAGTTGAGACAACAATAAATGGCTTTGACGACCAAAATTGTTGATAAAACAAACTTGCACATGAAGGTTTCATATCAACATAAAAGCTTACAGGTTTTTCTGCTGAGAAAAAATCGTCGTCTTCGACAGATATTTTCAGTATGATCGCTGTCTTCTGCTTTTTTTTGTCTAAGGCTGATAAACAAGCAGGAAAAGCAATATTACTGTCTAACGTTTCTATTTGATGAATTTTAGCATTATTCAAATTTTGAGTATCATAAACAGTAAAACGGCATGCTGGAATCGGGGGCTTTTCCATCGAGATTAGTTCACTTCCAACCTCAACAACTCCGTTCTGTTCTACACCTTTTAGCTGAAAAATGCAGCTCGACGGTAATGGCTGTCCAACTTGAGGAAACATAGTTTCAATAAGTTGGGCTGCTAGACGGGGATAAGCGGCATCAATTTTATATTGAATTCGGCTCGTTAAAAATGCGACACTTTCAATTAAGTGTTCGACATAAGGATCTGATGATGAACTCTTATCTAAACCTATTCTGCTCGCAATATCTGGATAAGTTTTGCTAAAGTCATTGCCTAACTCTATGAGATACTCAAGTTCCTTTTTATAAAAGGAAAGAAGTAAGCTAGCCTTCATCTCAATCACCATTTTAACTTTTAGTCACTCTACCCGAAATTAGATCAACCTCAAATTTAAGCAATAATGGTAAAGTAGTTGGTATTGCAATAGCCTCACATTGCAAACTCAGCATTAATATACCTGACTTGATATCAAACTCTTGAACATCTAATTTCATTGTTTTTTTTACAAGTCTTGTTTCATATATCATAATATTTTTTTTAAGCTGATTAATAACTTCTAATTCATTACTTTCAAATTGACTGTAGTTTAAACAATCAATACCATAGTTAATTACACTGTCATTTACAAACATGGTTACAGGCAATATTACACGGGTTGAGTTATTATTTAGAATAGATTCTATGTTTCTAATTATTGAGTTTAAAATATTTTTCTCATAATTTTTTTCAAGCTTTTCACATAAACTCAAACCTATAACCTCACAATAATTAATCTATCAGTTCAATTCGTACTTCCTGTCAAACCAGCAATATCAAATTTGACACCCTTCTCTGCTTTTGCTGCCCCATCATAATCTTGTGGTGTATATATAAATTCAAATTCTTTAAAATTGAGATAAATAGTTTCGATAGGTAAGTCTTTACCATCATTTTGATCAATTCCTGTTTCTATTTTTGTAATCATTACCTTTTCTAGATATAAATAATGAAACTGGACTTGACCTGCATCACCACCAGCTTTTCTTGCACTTAGTTCTGCATTTTCAAAATGTTTACCTTGGCAACACATAAGTGTAAAGATCGGAGAAGATCTATCAATTAATTTAGTAATTTTCAAATCGCCAACTGATACTTTACCCACTCCCCCACCACTACCAACATGCATGGATCCTCCTTGTGATAATTCCCATTCCCATGAAATTATATCAATTGCACTATCAAAGGCATCATCCTGGGATCCCCCCTGAATCTGACCTAAAGATAAATGCATATCTACTGCAGACATAATAAGACCTCACTTTTATGATTTACCGTTTGGAAGTTTTGAAACTAAACGTAGTGAAATTGTTAATCCTTCCAACTGATAATGTGGCTTTAGATAGAAGTTTGCTTTGTAATAACCTGGATTACTCTCATCATCAAATACTTCAACATCAGCATCTGATAAAGGTTTTTTTGCCTTTACTTCTTCACTGGACAGCATTGGTGAGCCATCTACATATTGAATAACCCATTTTTTTAACCATTTCTCCATCTCGCTTCTCGATTTAAATGAGCCAATTTTATCTCGCACAATACACTTCAAATAATGGGCAAAGCGACTGGTTGCAAACAAATAAGGTAAGCGTGCCGACAATTCTGCATTTCTTGTTGCATCGGCATCCTCATACTGCTGTGGTTTTTGCAATGTTTGCGCTGAAAGAAAAGCCGCTAAGTCAGTATTTTTACGATGGACTAACGATAGTAAACCATTTTTACTCAGCTCGGCTTCACGCCGGTCACTAATCGCAATTTCTGTTGGGCACTTTAGATCAACGCCACCATCATCTGATGGGAAAGTATGTGTTGGCAACTCTTCAACAACGCCACCTGATTCAATCCCGCGAATTCTTGAACACCAGCCATACTCTTTAAAAGAACGATTAATATTGGCTGCCATTAAATACGACGCATTACCCCAGCAATATTGTGACGAATCACCTAAGCTAGTTTCTTCCTCAAAGGCAAAACCATCAACAGGATTTGTTTGAGCGCCATATGGCAAGCGAGCAAGATAGCGAGGCATAGTCAGTGAAATGTATCTTGCATCTTCACTACTTCGAAATGAATTCCAACTTGCGTATTCTGGTGTCTGGAATATTTTGGTTAGATCTCTTGGGTTACTTAGCTCTTGCCAAGTGTCCATCTGTAACAAACCAGGTGCTGCACTGGCAATAAATGGTGCATGACTTGCCGCTGCAACTCTTGCCATGCCTTTTAGAAACTCTACATCCTGCGGGCTGTGATCAAAGTAAAAATCGCCAACTAGGCAACCGTATGGTTCACCACCAAGTTGTCCGTATTCACTTTCATATACTCGCTTAAACAATGGGCTTTGATCCCAAGCTATACCTTTATATCGCTTGAACATCTTCTGTAGCTCATCACGTGACATATTTAATACACGAATTTTAAGCTTTTCATCTGTTTCTGTATTCGAAACAAGGTATTCTACTCCACGCCAAGCACTCTCTAATCGCTGGAACTCTTCGTGATGAATGACTTGGTTGACTTGCTGTGTGAGCTTTAGATCGATATTAGCGATGACTGCTTCAATGGTTTCAAACGCGTTATCTGACACCAGCTGAGTATCAGATAGTACTTCCTCAGCTAGACTAGCAATCGCTTTTTCAACTTGTGATTTAGCTTCATCAGTTCTTGGCTTAAAGTCTTTTAGCAGCAATTCTTTAAAACTATCTTCTACAAGTTCAGTATTTAACTGCTCTTGACTTAACGCTTCAGACTCAACGGATGAATTAGTTTCTTGTGCCATTGTCATCATCCTCAACCGCTGCCGCCCCTTCATCTGGGCTTGGCATACTCAATAGGGATTTCAATAAAGCAGGGTCACTCAATGCTTCATTTAGTTTCTGCTCAACATTGGCCTTGCCATCCATATAGGTTAAGAGGTTTGAAAGCTGTTTTCTCACTTCTAATAGCTTTCTTATTGGCTCAACTTTCTCAGCAACAGCATCTGGCGAAAAGTCTTTCATTGACTCAAAAGTAATGGATACAGGCATTTTTCCGCCATCGTCCGTTAGCGTGTTCTCAACATGGAACTCAACCTTAGGTTTGAAGGCTTTCAACCTATCATCAAAGTTATCTATGTCTATTTCTAAGAATTTCCGCTCATCTGCAGGTGGTAGTTCAGCATTACCTTTTCCTGAAAGATCAGACATTACTCCCATAATAAACGGAAGCTCTATTTTTTTATTTGAACCGTATGACTCAACATCATATTCAATCTGAACCCTTGGTGCTCGGTTTCTTGCTATAAACTTCTGTCCAGAATCAGGCATGATAACTCTCTCTATTCTTCGCCTTTATTTTCTTGGGGTTTAGTAATACTTGGTGTTCCGAATAGCACTTTTATGCGATCAACACTTTCTGGTGCTAAATCTTCTAACACACCAATAAAATCTTTTGATGCTAACTTTATGCAACGATCCAGTAAACAAGGAACAGGACTACTTGGTTCATTGTCTTTAAAGTATTGAGATACCTTATTTAACAGTTTAATGGCATCACTTTTGTTTGATATGGAAATATCTTCCACTAATACTTTATGAGTATTATTCTTGGTTATATAGTTACTGCTTTTTGAGCTCTGGTCTTTAGTGAGCGTATCAATAGCCTTGTTCTCATCATTCACTATATTAATATCGTTTGTTTGTATTTTACCTGAGTGAAGGTGCCATGAATCAACTAAACCAAGCATCAAGTTACCAATCTTTTCACTCATTACCAAAACATAAGAACTACTACCATTCAATTTCTCTGATAAAAACAATGATAAGTCAGCCATTTTATCTCTTGCTTTCAGTAGCTTACCATAAATTACTTCGACTTCAGATTGTTCAACTTCATCAATTAATTCATTAAGTGAGACAGTTATTGACTCTCCCTGACTTTGGCTAAATGCCGACCAAGAGTCATAACTCCAACAACCAAGGCGCTCATGTCTCACAACTGACAACTTGTTCCAATATGTACATTGACTTATTAAATATGAAAAAATACTATCTCTAATATCTAATTCATCTTCACTGATAATTGGGTAGCATTCATCCCAATATTGAACAGACATATCACAAAGTTGCTCTGTTGAACTTATGGCTGAATTTACATCATCATTAATTAAAGCATAAACGATATCATACGTTAGTAGTCTAAGATCTATCGTTTCCTTTAACATCTCATCTAAGTATCGCCTGACTAGCTTTTGTTTTTCTAAATCACTATCTTCAGTTTCTTCTGTAATCACCATCGACTCATTATTACCACCTTCGAAGTAGTCGATAAGCTCAAGATAGCGATGATCATATTCGAGATTATTACCAACATCACTCATGACAAATGGCCATAATGACTAGCAATGATTACAGGTTAGTTTAGAGTTTTGATCGCTGCAAGAAATATTAATCTTTTTTGTAAGTGTAAATAGGCAGCGCTTTTTTGCTTAACTTTAACTTATTTATCTTTATATGAAAAGTTTAACTTAAAACTAAATTTATTATATGAATAGAACATATTAATTATAATTGTAGATGAGTAAATTAAAGTAAAAGGTAAATAAATACTGATATTTACCTTTACTTTATTAATGATACTTAATTAATGATTATTAGATACATGATAAACTCAGTATTCATCGCCTATTGGTTAATATAACGAGAAATTAATTTAACCTCAGGCTTCAAAAGCCTCTCTATAACTAAAGAGCCCTTGGCTACCGCCCGTATGCAGGAACAATATGTTACTGCCCGGTTTAATCTCACCGGTTTCGCATAAGTCGATTAAGCCAGCCATTGCTTTGCCGGTATAGACAGGGTCTAGCAGCAAACCTTCAAGTTGGGCACAGCACTTCACCGCAGAAATCATAGCCGCTGTTGTGATACCGTATCCTTCACCGTAGTAGTTACCGTTAGTGGCAACTTTGTTAGCCGATAGCTTAGGATCAAATTCCAGGTGAGTTAGCATTTGCTTCAGCAACTGCTCAACTAGCTTGTTCTGCTCCTCGGCTGAACGGCTAACATTGATACCGAGTACCGGTATATCACTGCCAGCCGCGATAAGTCCCGCTAGCAAACCAGCTTGTGTACCTGCACTGCCTGTTGCTAGCACAATCTGATCTATTTGCGTGTTCTGTGTCGCTAGTTGCTGCACTAGCTCATTCGCGCATCGTACATAGCCTAAGCTGCCAATCACGTTCGAGCCGCCCATCGGGATTAAATACGGCTTCTTCCCTTCCCCCTCAAGTTTCTTAATGAGTGCTTGGGCTACATCATTGCAATCATCGTCAATATCTACAGGGTGGATATTTGCCCCTAACAAGCTATCCAACAACATATTGCCATTGTTGTAATAATCCTCTTTAGGTGTACCTGAAACATCTTCCAATACCAGTTCACAGCCAAAGCCAAACTTGGCAGCCGCAGCGGCAGTCTGCCTCGCATGGTTAGATTGGAAGCCACCAACAGTAACCAAAGTATCGGCATCTTGCTGCTTGGCATCGGCAATGAGATATTCAAGCTTGCGGGTTTTGTTACCCCCGCCAGCCAACCCAGTACAATCGTCGCGCTTAATATACAGATTGCACTGAAGTTCATTCGATAAACGGGGCAAAAACTCTAGTGGCGTAGGTGAATGTGTAATGTTCACGCGGGGGATAAGCTCAAAATCTTTCATCACTGATAGTTTCCTAAGTTTAACTATCGTCATTTTAAAGCAGGCATCCAACATTGTTAACGTGCTAAGTACCCAATATCACCAGAATTTGATACGCATTACATTTAAGCTATGGCTGGCGCTCCAGCGGGACTCATTCGGCCAAAGGACGAACATCAAATTTAACCGATACATAAAGTAGGGTGAGGCGTTACCGCCTCATCCCTCTTACAGAACCGTACGTACGGACCTCGTATACGGCTCATGCACGTTTCCATTCAGCGTAATTGCTGAACACATACCCTGTCTTTACAT
>NZ_PYMA01000049.1 GCF_003026495.1 Photobacterium sanctipauli | reverse complement strand
AACGGTGATAACCATAATGTTAAAACCATTGCCGCCAGTATGAAGCGTCAGGATTTAATACCGAAAGCCGCACGCAAGTTTAAGTGTACAACGGACAGCAAGCATAAAATGCCTGTCGCTCCGAACCTGCTGGCTCAAGACTTTAACGCAACGGCTCCGAATCAAAAGTGGGCGGGTGACATCACGTACGTTGCCACAAGTGAAGGTTGGCTGTATTTGGCTGTCATCATTGATCTTTACTCACGGCAGGTAATCGGCTGGTCTATGGATACAAGGATGACGGCTACTCTGGTCTGTGATGCGCTATCGATGGCTTTGTTCCGTCGCGGTTTCCCTGAACACGTTATCGTTCATAGTGATCGAGGTAGCCAGTACTGCTCAAAAGACTATCGAGAACTCATAACCACTTATAATCTAGTGCAAAGTATGAGTAGAAAAGGAAATTGCTGGGACAATGCCTGTGTTGAGAGCTTCTTCCATTCCATGAAAGTTGAAGCGATCCAATATGAGCCGATTATGACGAGAGATGCGATGCGCCAAACGATCTTTGAGTACATTGAGGTTGATTATAATCAGACGAGAAGGCACAGTGCTCTTGGGTACCTAAGCCCAGTTAACTTTGAAAAGCAAAATGTCGCTTAATGAAGTGTCCAGTCTGGCTGGAGCAGATCA
>NZ_PYMA01000048.1 GCF_003026495.1 Photobacterium sanctipauli | reverse complement strand
AAATCCAAGAGTATTGTGATTCTTACCATCTTCTCTTGGCTTATCGCAGGTTAGCACGTCCTTCATCGCCTCTGACTGCCCAGGCATCCACCGTGTACGCTTAGTCACTTAACCATACAACCCCAAGAGGTTTCGTATGGCTCAACAACCAAGGTTGCTCATCTGAGTATGATGAACTGTGTTTCGCCGGACTCTTACACAAGACACTTGAATGTGTGTTGCTTGAGAACTCGTTCCACCTTTCGGTGAAACTTTAGTATTGAATTGTAAAAATTCAATTTACTAGTCAGCTTTCCAGATTGTTAAAGAGCATGTGTTTATCGTGAGATAACCACTTTCTAAACACACTCGTCAGAATGTTTTTAGAGAGTGGTGGAGCTAAGCAGGATCGAACTGCTGACCTCCTGCGTGCAAGGCAGGCGCTCTCCCAGCTGAGCTATAGCCCCAACGATACGAAAGACTCCGCACTCACTTTCCCTGGGAGAGAAAGTGGTGGGTCTGAGTGGACTTGAACCACCGACCTCACCCTTATCAGGGGTGCGCTCTAACCACCTGAGCTACAGACCCAAGTCTTTCACGTTCTTTTTACTTCAACCAAGCAATCTGTGTGGACACTGCATCAAACGCAGCCATATCGTTAAGGAGGTGATCCAGCCCCAGGTTCCCCTAGGGCTACCTTGTTACGACTTCACCCCAGTCATGAACCACACCGTGGTAAACGCCCCCCCGAAGGTTAAGCTATCTACTTCTGGTGCAG
>NZ_PYMA01000047.1 GCF_003026495.1 Photobacterium sanctipauli | reverse complement strand
TTGGCTATACTTGAGCGAAGCGAAACTGCCAAGCGTTGCGAATCACTCTTAAATGCTTTGTTATAAGCACTTTTTGCCCATTAAAGCCTCTGTGATGTACCGCCCGTTACTTTGCAGATACTCGATATCTGCTAGATATGCGAGATGATGGCCATCATTGATATTAGAGATAAATGCTTGATTTCCATTACGAGCTTCACTGCGCATATGGTCAACTAAAGCCTGAACTCTATCTATCATTGCTTGCACTATACTCTGACGCTCTATTTCGGGTAAACCGTAAGCATCACAGAACTGTTTCGCTCGTAATGACTGTGATGTTAAATCACCCATAGCATCGTACTTGTGAGTCTTAAATGGAGCCCAACAATATAGAGCATAAGCAACATCCCAAACTCTAGGTGCTGGATGTGCAGTATCAAAGTCAATGATACCAACCACCTTTGAACCATGTAGAGACACGTTATACGGTGCATAGTCACCGTGACAGATAACTTCTATTGGCTCACGAACGGGGAGCATCCACTCTAATGTGTCGCTTGAGTGTTGTGACAAGAACGAACTAGACACATCATGATATGAGCGAAGCAAGCTAGCTGCTGACGTCAGCGCTTCTTCTGTAGCAATATTGCCTTTAAGCGGGTAATTAAAGACCTCACCATCAACAAAAGATAAGACCTCGTTACCTTTGCCATCAAAGCCGAAAGGCTTAGGTGCCGCATGAAATCCATTTTTGGCAATATACGAGAGTAAATACTGCACTGTTTCAGACCACTTGCCACGAGGTCGGTAAACTCGATTTTCAGAGCGAAAAATTTGCCCTTCTCGCCCACCTTGAAGTTCTTCCATTGATATCCTTATGTATGACTTGCCATGTGCTTATAACGCCC
>NZ_PYMA01000045.1 GCF_003026495.1 Photobacterium sanctipauli | reverse complement strand
ATTGCCGCAGCTTCGGTGTATAGCTTAGCCCCGTTAAATCTTCCGCGCAGGCCGACTCGACCAGTGAGCTATTACGCTTTCTTTAAATGATGGCTGCTTCTAAGCCAACATCCTGGCTGTCTGAGCCTTCCCACATCGTTTCCCACTTAGCTATAACTTTGGGACCTTAGCTGGCGGTCTGGGTTGTTTCCCTCTCCACGACGGACGTTAGCACCCGCCGTGTGTCTCCCGGATAGTACTTACTGGTATTCGGAGTTTGCAAAGGGTTGGTAAGTCGGGATGACCCCCTAGCCTTAACAGTGCTCTACCCCCAGTAGTATTCGTCCGAGGCGCTACCTAAATAGCTTTCGGGGAGAACCAGCTATCTCCAGGTTTGATTGGCCTTTCACCCCTAGCCACAAGTCATCCGCTAATTTTTCAACATTAGTCGGTTCGGTCCTCCAGTAAGTGTTACCTCACCTTCAACCTGCCCATGGCTAGATCACCTGGTTTCGGGTCTAATCCTAGCAACTGCACGCCCAGTTAAGACTCGGTTTCCCTACGGCTCCCCTAATCGGTTAACCTTGCTACTAAAATTAAGTCGCTGACCCATTATACAAAAGGTACGCAGTCACCCCGAAGGGCTCCTACTGCTTGTACGTACACGGTTTCAGGTTCTATTTCACTCCCCTCACAGGGGTTCTTTTCGCCTTTCCCTCACGGTACTGGTTCACTATCGGTCAGTCAGGAGTATTTAGCCTTGGAGGATGGTCCCCCCATGTTCAGACAGGATATCACGTGTCCCGTCCTACTCGATTTCACTCGTTATGCGCTGTCGGTTACGGGGCTATCACCCTGTATCGCCAAGCTTTCCAGCTTGTTCACCTAACGCAAGACTAGCTTAAGGGCTAATCCGGTTTCGCTCGCCGCTACTGCCGGAATCTCGGTTGATTTCTCTTCCTCGGGGTACTTAGATGTTTCAGTTCCCCCGGTTCGCCTCAGCA
>NZ_PYMA01000044.1 GCF_003026495.1 Photobacterium sanctipauli | reverse complement strand
TAAAACCCCTTGGGTGTTGTATGGTTAAGCCTCACGGGCAATTAGTACAGGTTAGCTCAACGCCTCACAGCGCTTACACACCCTGCCTATCTACGTCGTAGTCTCCAACAACCCTTTAGGATACTTAAAGTATCAGGGATGACTCATCTCAGGGCTCGCTTCCCGCTTAGATGCTTTCAGCGGTTATCGATTCCGAACTTAGCTACCGGGCAATGCGTCTGGCGACACAACCCGAACACCAGAGGTTCGTCCACTCCGGTCCTCTCGTACTAGGAGCAGCCCCCTTCAATCATCCAACGCCCACGGCAGATAGGGACCGAACTGTCTCACGACGTTCTAAACCCAGCTCGCGTACCACTTTAAATGGCGAACAGCCATACCCTTGGGACCGACTTCAGCCCCAGGATGTGATGAGCCGACATCGAGGTGCCAAACACCGCCGTCGATATGAACTCTTGGGCGGTATCAGCCTGTTATCCCCGGAGTACCTTTTATCCGTTGAGCGATGGCCCTTCCATTCAGAACCACCGGATCACTATGACCTGCTTTCGCACCTGCTCGACTTGTCAGTCTCGCAGTCAAGCGGGCTTATGCCATTGCACTAACCTCACGATGTCCGACCGTGATTAGCCCACCTTCGTGCTCCTCCGTTACGCTTTGGGAGGAGACCGCCCCAGTCAAACTACCCACCAGGCACTGTCCGCACCCCGGATAACGGGGCGACGTTAGAACATCAACACTACAAGGGTGGTATTTCAAGGACGGCTCCACCATATCTAGCGACATGGTTTCAAAGCCTCCCACCTATCCTACACATGTAGGGTCAATGTTCAGTGCCAAGCTGTAGTAAAGGTTCACGGGGTCTTTCCGTCTAGCCGCGGGTACACAGCATCTTCACTGCGATTTCAATTTCACTGAGTCTCGGGTGGAGACAGCGTGGCCATCATTACGCCATTCGTGCAGGTCGGAACTTACCCGACAAGGAATTTCGCTACCTTAGGACCGTTATAGTTACGGCCGCCGTTTACCGGGGCTTCGATCAAGAGCTTCGAC
>NZ_PYMA01000043.1 GCF_003026495.1 Photobacterium sanctipauli | reverse complement strand
AGGGGAGATACCATCTTTTTGTATCTTGTCTAGCCTTAAGCTATTTAAATGCTTTGAGGCTGGTATTCGATCTGATGTTTGATAACACCAAAGCAAATCTGAGTCAGCTTTCTCATTGCAGCCCCCAATGCTTGCATATGGGTTTTGCCGTTGGCGACTAATCTCTCGTATTGAGCTTTTATGTCAGGGTTGCACTTCTTCGCTACAACCGCCGCCATGTATATCTTGGCTCTAATTCTTGAAGGCCCAACTTTTGTCAGTGTTGAGCGTCCTTTAAGTGTTCCCGATTCTCTTATTCTTGGAATGAGCCCGAGGTAAGCTGACAAACTACCAGCGCTCTCAAAATCCTTTTTCCTCAGCACTGAAAGCATCAATCTAGACACCACAGGACCTACACCTGGAATAGTCTCAAGCAATGAGCGATCAGACTTTAAGCTTGGATGCTTATCAATATGATCGTCGAGCTCTTTTATGAGTCGTGCTTTTTCATCGACGAGTAATCCAATCACTTTTTCAAGAGACTCTACTACTAACTGAGACGACTTCGAGATGTCAGCCTGTTCTTTGCGATTTTCTTCTCGTTGGATATCCTTTTCAATAGCTTCAACTCTTTGAATCAGGGCCGTTAATTCTCTGACCTCTATTGGTTCAGGCTTCCAAAGCACTGGCTCTGTTTGGCTCCCAAAACGAGCCAACAGTAGACTATCTGACTTATCCGTTTTATGGGCGATACCTAGTGCACGAGCAAATTGCTTTGGTCTGGCTGGGTTTACGACACTGACTTTGAAGCCCTTATCAAATAGGTAAAATGCAACGGCTTCATGGTAAACCCCTGTCGCTTCCAGTGTGACGAATATGTCGTCAGGCTGAGATTGAGTATTTTTGAGTAACCAACTCTCTACCTCTTGAAAACCAGTCCGGTTATTCTTAAAAACCTTCGTTTTTACTTTGTTTTTTGATGAGTCTCTTAGCCAAAGACAATCAAATTTAGCCTTACTAATGTCAATACCTACATATTCCATTACTTATTATCCTTGTACATGCAGCATCACTGCAGTTTGCAGGCGCTAGGATACCATCCAATATGATAAGGAATAGCTTGGTAGATTAATCTCCCCTACAGCATCTAAGTACTTTGGCCAGGAACACGCTTACCAAGCTATAAACGAATAGGCTACTAGCTAAACAGCCTACTCATGTAGATACAAGGC
>NZ_PYMA01000042.1 GCF_003026495.1 Photobacterium sanctipauli | reverse complement strand
TTGTTCACCTAACGCAAGACTAGCTTAAGGGCTAATCCGGTTTCGCTCGCCGCTACTGCCGGAATCTCGGTTGATTTCTCTTCCTCGGGGTACTTAGATGTTTCAGTTCCCCCGGTTCGCCTCAGCACGCTATGTATTCACTTGCTGATAACTGCTTATGCAGCTGGGTTTCCCCATTCGGAAATCCAAGAGTATTGTGATTCTTACCATCTTCTCTTGGCTTATCGCAGGTTAGCACGTCCTTCATCGCCTCTGACTGCCCAGGCATCCACCGTGTACGCTTAGTCACTTAACCATACAACCCCAAGGGGTCTGTTCGTATGGCTCAACAACCAAGGTTGTCCGTCTGAGTATGTGACGGACTGTGTTTCGCCGGACTCTTACACAAGACACTTGAATGTGTGTTGCTTGAGAACTCGTTTTACTTCTCTTAATAAAGAGAAATAAAACTATTTAGTATTGAATTTAATAAATTCAATTTACTAGTCAGCTTTCCAGATTGTTAAAGAGCATGTATTTATCGTGAGATAACCACTTTCTAAACACACTCATTAGAATGTTTTTAGAGAGTGGTGGAGCTAAGCAGGATCGAACTGCTGACCTCCTGCGTGCAAGGCAGGCGCTCTCCCAGCTGAGCTATAGCCCCATAATGGGTTCTTTTTCTTTAGGCAAGACATCGTATTTCGACGTTTAGTTCGCTAAACGAGAAATGCGATAACGCAGCATAAAGGAAAAGTGGTGGGCGATACCGGGCTCGAACCAGTGACCCCCTCCTTGTAAGGGAGGTGCTCTCCCAACTGAGCTAATCGCCCTCCGATTTTCAGCTTGTTTTCACTTTTGTAAAAGTGAAATCAAAACTGCCATCTTCCGAGGAGAAGATGGTGGGTCGTGCAGGATTCGAACCTGCGACCAATTGATTAAAAGTCAACTGCTCTACCAACTGAGCTAACGACCCGTGGCGTCCCATAGGGGAGTCGAACCCCTGTTACCGCCGTGAAAGGGCGGTGTCCTAGGCCTCTAGACGAATGGGACTAAGTGTTTCCAGGTTTGGGTACCTGGACATGTTCTTTTACGTTTCAACCAAGCAATCTGTGTGGACACTGCATCAAACGCAGTCATATCGTTAAGGAGGTGATCCAGCCCCAGGTTCCCCTAGGGCTACCTTGTTACGACTTCACCCCAGTCATGAACCACACCGTGGTAAACGCCCCCCCGAAGGTTAAGCTATCTACTTCTGGTGCAGCC
>NZ_PYMA01000041.1 GCF_003026495.1 Photobacterium sanctipauli | reverse complement strand
CAACAATCCTTCGGGTGCGTTGGTGGGCGGCGAGCGGCGGACGGGTGAGTAATGCCTGGGAATATGCCCTGATGTGGGGGATAACTATTGGAAACGATAGCTAATACCGCATAATCTCTTCGGAGCAAAGAGGGGGACCTTCGGGCCTCTCGCGTCAGGATTAGCCCAGGTGGGATTAGCTAGTTGGTGGGGTAACGGCTCACCAAGGCGACGATCCCTAGCTGGTCTGAGAGGATGATCAGCCACACTGGAACTGAGACACGGTCCAGACTCCTACGGGAGGCAGCAGTGGGGAATATTGCACAATGGGGGAAACCCTGATGCAGCCATGCCGCGTGTGTGAAGAAGGCCTTCGGGTTGTAAAGCACTTTCAGTCGTGAGGAAGGGGTAGTCATTAATAGTGGTTATCTTTGACGTTAGCGACAGAAGAAGCACCGGCTAACTCCGTGCCAGCAGCCGCGGTAATACGGAGGGTGCGAGCGTTAATCGGAATTACTGGGCGTAAAGCGCATGCAGGCGGCTTGTTAAGCCAGATGTGAAAGCCCGGGGCTCAACCTCGGAATAGCATTTGGAACTGGCAGGCTAGAGTCTTGTAGAGGGGGGTAGAATTTCAGGTGTAGCGGTGAAATGCGTAGAGATCTGAAGGAATACCGGTGGCGAAGGCGGCCCCCTGGACAAAGACTGACGCTCAGATGCGAAAGCGTGGGGAGCAAACAGGATTAGATACCCTGGTAGTCCACGCCGTAAACGATGTCTACTTGGAGGCTGTGACCTAGAGTCGTGGCTTTCGGAGCTAACGCGTTAAGTAGACCGCCTGGGGAGTACGGTCGCAAGATTAAAACTCAAATGAATTGACGGGGGCCCGCACAAGCGGTGGAGCATGTGGTTTAATTCGATGCAACGCGAAGAACCTTACCTACTCTTGACATCCAGAGAACTTTCCAGAGATGGATTGGTGCCTTCGGGAACTCTGAGACAGGTGCTGCATGGCTGTCGTCAGCTCGTGTTGTGAAATGTTGGGTTAAGTCCCGCAACGAGCGCAACCCTTATCCTTGTTTGCCAGCACTTCGGGTGGGAACTCCAGGGAGACTGCCGGTGATAAACCGGAGGAAGGTGGGGACGACGTCAAGTCATCATGGCCCTTACGAGTAGGGCTACACACGTGCTACAATGGCGTATACAGAGGGCGGCCAACTTGCGAGAGTGAGCGAATCCCAGAAAGTACGTCGTAGTCCGGATTGGAGTCTGCAACTCGACTCCATGAAGTCGGAATCGCTAGTAATCGTGGATCAGAATGCCACGGTGAATACGTTCCCGGGCCTTGTACACACCGCCCGTCACACCATGGGAGTGGGCTGCACCAGAAGTAGATAGCTTAACCTTCGGGGGGGCGTTTACCACGGTGTGGTTCATGACTGGGGTGAAGTCGTAACAAGGTAGCCCTAGGGGAACCTGGGGCTGGATCACCTCCTTAACGATA
>NZ_PYMA01000040.1 GCF_003026495.1 Photobacterium sanctipauli | reverse complement strand
TTTTTTTTTCATGGTACACAAGCCGGCTAGCTACCGGGGTATTCCCGCTTGGTAAACTGGGAACAGGGCACTGAGTGGTGAAACCGTACGAGGAAGTAATCAGGCTTACAGTAGTAGATTGCCGTTGAGCTAGAACGCTACGATACCTGATGAAACAGACCGACATGAAAACGATGCATACTGTCCCCACACAGCGCACAACCCAAGGGGAGAAGTTGAGAGTTTATTACAGTCTGTATGGCCATCTGCTCAGCAAAGAGCGACTGTACAATGGATTTAAAAAGGTGAAGAAAGCAAAAGGCGCGGCAGGAACAGATATGCAGAGCCTGAGCGACTTCGCCTTAAATCTGAGTAATAACCTTGACCAACTTCTTCACGAATTGAAAACCCGGCAATACCGGCCTCAGCCAGTCAAGAGGGTAGAAATCCCGAAAGATGATGGTGGGGTCAGACTGCTGGGCGTCCCGAGTGTTCGAGACAGAGTTGTCCAACAAACCCTGAATGACCTATTAACCCCCATCTTCGAAGAGCAGTTCCACCCATCGAGTTTTGGGTACCGGCCTCAGAGAAGTTGTCACGACGCTATCAACAAAGCGACCATGTTCATCCGCAGGTATGGCCTGCGACATGTCGTTGATATGGACCTGTCCAAGTGCTTCGATAAGCTCGACCACGAGTTCATCCTGACAAGCATGCGAAAACGAGTCACGGATAGCAGCGTTCTCGAACTGATAAAACAGTTCCTGAAAAGTGGGGTAATGGAGAATGGGCATTGGTGTGAGACAGAGATAGGGAGCCCGCAAGGCGGCGTGATCAGTCCCTTGATAGCGAACATCTATCTGGACGCGTTCGATCAGGAAATGAGAAGACGCGGCCATCGGATAGTGCGCTACGCGGACGACATCCTGATCTTCTGTCGAAGCCGGTCAGGAGCAGAAAATGCGCTCAGGCAGGCAACCAAGGTACTGGAAAAAGATCTGAAACTAACGGTGAACCAAAGCAAATCCCATATCGCTCACAGCGACGAAGGGGTGAAGTTCTTGGGTGTGGAAATAGGAAGTCAATACACCCGAATCCAGCCCAAGAAAGTGCAGAAGTTCAAAGCAAAGCTCAAAGCGCTGACCAAACGTAACGGAGGTAAACCGCTGTGCAGGGTCATCAAAGAGCTGAATCCGGTGGTGAGGGGCTTTGGCCAGTACTTCAGGATAGCGAATGCCAGCAGGGAGTTCAGGAAAATAGCGGCTTGGCTGCGGAGGAGGTTGCGAAGTCTCCAACTGAAACTCTGGAAGAAGCCGAAAAGGCTACACAGGAGGCTGAAGCAGTTGGGGTACAAACCTCCGTTCAGCCACATCCGGATGGCATGTTGGAGAAGTTCAGCCAGCCCGTTAGCCAGCTATGCGATGCCGAACCAATGGTTCAATGAACGTGGTCTGGTGAATCTTGAACATGTAAAGACAGGGTATGTGTTCAGCAATTACGCTGAATGGAAACGTGCATGAGCCGTATACGAGGTCCGTACG
>NZ_PYMA01000004.1 GCF_003026495.1 Photobacterium sanctipauli | reverse complement strand
CTTTGAGTACATTGAGGTTGATTATAATCAGACGAGAAGGCACAGTGCTCTTGGGTACCTAAGCCCAGTTAACTTTGAAAAGCAAAATGTCGCTTAATGAAGTGTCCAGTCTGGCTGGAGCAGATCATCCGACATCAAGAGAGCTGTGGCTTTTTTTAATATTTCGTTATGTTCTTCTAGCCGCGCTAATTGCTTTTTTAGCTCGCGGATTTCAATTTGTTCTGGCGTTAAAGGAGATGCTTTAGGTGGCTTACCATCACGTTCTTCTTTTAACTGACGAACCCATTTACCAAGGGCTGATGTGCTTACACCCATCACCTCAGCGGCCTCATTGACTGTGTAGCCTTGATCAACAACAAGCTGAGCAGCTTCAAGCTTAAACTCAGCACTTAGGGTTCTTCTTGTACGTTTAGTCATAATGTCACCTGTTTACTTCAAAGGTAATGATATCACCTCTAATCAGGTGGCCAAACTTAGTGTGCCACTACACTTAATGCAAAGAATCTATGGAGGGGGAAAAGATGATTTGGAATCTACCCTTCCTATCGATTGGGAGAAACCATCTAAGACAATTAATCATCGCTCTGCGAAAAGGGTTGTTTCGCTTATAAATAGTATTCGTAAGGAATCTGATGGTAAAAAACAAGATCCAAAGGAAGATGCTGTTCAAGGAAATGTAAGGCTATTTATAGTGAACTCCTCTGGGGCTGATAAGTCTGAAGTGGAGGATAAAATTAGAGAAAAAATGGCGTCTATTACAGGGGACTCTTTGTGGTCAGAGCCTAGTCAATCGAAAGTGCTGACTTTGGAACATGCGATGGCAGCTAGTCGCGGTGGTTTCGATAAATTTTATGTCCCACTAGCTAAAATTGACTATTTAAGGGACTCGCTTTTAAATGGGACTAACATTTCGTTAAGGTTTCTCTGTAGTCAGTTTTTACCATTCATCCATGCAATCAGGGCTCGCAATGATTTCTTAATAGCGAATCTTATAAAAAAGAACTCTCACATCATTAGTTTTAACAATTTTAGGTTTCGTGAAGAGCCAATAGCAACATTGAAAGAGACAGATCATGCAGTCGCTCTTGTGAGCAAATTAATAGTTGATAATGATCCAACTATTTGGTCAGTCTTGCGTCTAGTTAATGAGCACAATTTACTTCATATTCCAGAGACTCTCCAAGCTCTTTTTGTTAATGGTGATAAAGGTTCAGAGGCTGAAGAAATTCAAATAAGTGATACATTATCCGCGTGGGATCTTGCGTTAAAGGCTCCACTTAGTCACTTAAATAGCTATGACCTATACATAAATGAGCAGTTAGGTTTTGCTACTCACCAAGGTGTTAAAGGTCTAGAGTTTGAACGTGTCCTAGCAATAATGGATGATGATGAAGCAAACGGTTTTTTGTTTAAGTATGAAAAACTGTTTGGCGCAGAAGCTTTATCCGATAAGGATCTAAAGAACGTGGCTGAAGGGCGCGACAATGTAATATCAAGAACTAGAAGATTGTTCTACGTGATTTGTAGTAGGGCTGAAAAGAGTTTGGCTGTCGTTGCTTATACAAAAGCTCCCGAAGCTGTAAAGAGGAAGAGTTTAGAGTCTGGCTGGTTTCGTGAATCTGAAATCGAAGTGTTATAGGTATCTATTCACCTTCACTGTTAGCTGGAAGTGTTGCGTGAATTTTTTCTGCATGTAGGTAGTAATCTTTTTCAGAGTATATAGGTCTAGCTGAACGGTTGACTGCCTGGATAAAAACAGTCACATCTTCTTGACTATAGTTTTTTCTGGCTTTTCGGCATTTGATTCTGGGCATAAGTTTGAACCCCTTACGTTACTCAATACTGTACAGACTCTAAGTCATTATAGATAAAAGTACCAATGGATGGTGACTTTGCTAAGGTTTAAAGAAAAGGCGAACCAAATGGTTCGCCTTTTGTTTTCAAGTTAGTTTCCAACTTAGTTATCGGTTTTCAACTCGGTTATCAAAGTTTCCAACTTGGTTATCTGTGATCATTAACCTTAGTCCTCGATGTAGTTCTCGATGCTTGGGCAAGAACATACAAGGTTACGGTCACCGAACACGTTATCAACGCGGTTTACTGTTGGCCAGTACTTCGCATCTTTGGTTTGTGCTGATGGGAAGCAACCCAGTTCGCGGCTGTAGCTGCGATCCCACTCGGCGGCCATTAGGTCTACCTGAGTGTGAGGAGCGTTAACTAGCGGGTTATCTTTCAGATCCCACTCGCCGTCTTGAACTCGTGCAATTTCGTGGCGGATAGCGATCATCGCGTCACAGAAACGGTCTAGTTCGGCAATGTCTTCAGACTCGGTTGGCTCAATCATTAGTGTGCCCGCTACAGGGAACGACATGGTTGGAGCGTGGAAACTGTAGTCCATTAGACGCTTAGCCACGTCTTCTTCAGAAATGCCAGACGCTTCTTTGATTGGGCGAATATCAACAATACACTCGTGTGCTATACGGCCGTGAGTACCACGGTATAGCACAGGGTAGTGTGGACGTAGACGCTCCATCACGTAGTTTGCGTTAAGGATAGCCAGCTTAGTGGCTTCAGTTAGGCCTTCTTCACCCATCATCGCAATGTAAGCGTATGAGATAGGTAGAATTGAAGCAGAACCTAAGTCAGCAGCAGAAACGGCGTACTGTGGTTGCTCGCTTTCTGTGTTCTCTACGTGACCTGGTAGGTAAGGGGTTAGGTGAGATTTAACACCGATAGGACCCATACCTGGACCACCACCACCGTGAGGGATACAGAATGTTTTGTGAAGGTTCAGGTGCGAAACGTCAGAACCAATGAAGCCAGGGTTAGTTAAGCCAACCTGTGCGTTCATGTTCGCGCCGTCTAGGTATACCTGACCGCCAGCTTCGTGTACTAGTTCGCAAACTTCTTGTACGGCTTCTTCATATACGCCGTGCGTAGAAGGGTAGGTGATCATGATGCACGATAGGTTATCGCGGTGTTTTTCGATCTTCGCTTTTAGATCTTCAACATCGATATTACCTTGGTCATCACAGCCAACAACAACCACTTTCATCGATACCATTGCCGCTGATGCAGGGTTAGTGCCGTGTGCTGAACTTGGGATCAGACAAACGTTGCGGTGCGCATCGCCGTTAGCTTCGTGGTAACGCTGAATAGCAATCAAGCCTGCGTATTCACCTTGGGCACCAGAGTTTGGCTGTAGTGAGAACGCATCATAGCCGGTGATTGAGCACAGCATTTCAGATAGCTTATCTGCTAGCTCTGCGTAACCTTGAGCTTGGTTTACAGGTGCGAACGGGTGCATCTGGCCGAACTCAGGCCAAGTAACAGGGATCATCTCAGCTGCGGCGTTTAGCTTCATGGTACAGCTACCCAGCGGGATCATGCCGTGGGTTAGAGAGTAATCTTTGTTCTCCAGCTTCTTCATGTAACGCATCATTAGCGTTTCACTGTGGTACTGGTTGAATACTGGGTGAGTCAGGTATTCGCTAGTACGACGGCAGCTTTCTGGAATAGCGGCAAACTCATCGCTTGCGATGTCTGCTGTAAACATTGAAGCTTTTAGCTCGTCGCCGCTAAATAGGGCAAGTAGCTCTTCAACATCTTCAACTTTGGTTGTTTCGTCTAGGCTAATACCTAGCTGAGTGCCAGACGGGAACTTACGCAGGTTAATGCCTGCATCAAGAGCCTTGTTGTAGAACTCAGTTGTTTTCTTGCCAGCGTTTAGCGTGATGGTGTCGAAGAAGCTTTCGTTTGCTAGTTCGATACCAGAGTTACGCAGGCCTGCAGCAAGAATCGCTGTTAGGTGGTGTACGCGGCGACCGATCTTACGTAGGCCTTCTGGACCATGGTAAAGCGCGTAGAATGCAGCCATATTGGCGAGTAGTGCCTGTGCAGTACAGATGTTCGAGGTCGCTTTTTCACGACGGATGTGCTGCTCACGGGTTTGCATTGCCATGCGAAGTGCTTGGTTGTCATTGCTATCTTTTGATACGCCAATAACACGGCCTGGCATGGTACGCTTGTGCTTGTCTTTGGTTGCCATGAAGCCAGCGTGTGGACCACCGAAGCCCATTGGAACACCGAAGCGCTGTGCTGAACCAATAACAACGTCTGCGCCCATTTCACCCGGTGATTTTAGAAGGGTAAGAGCAAGCAAGTCTGATGCAACGGCCACAAGGGTTTTCTTGGCGTGGGCTTTTTCGATGATCTCGGTAAGATCAGCAACATTACCTGTTGTGCCTGGGTATTGTACCAAAGCACCGAATACGTCGTGGCTGTCTAGCTCGTCGATAGAGCCAGTGATGATTTCAATGCCGATGTAACCAGCACGGGTGCGAACAACGTCCACGGTTTGTGGGTGCAAATCGTCAGAAACGAAGAAGGCTTTGCTCTTGTTCTTACCAGCGCGCTGACACAGGGTCATTGCTTCGGCTGCAGCTGTTGCTTCATCAAGTAGTGATGCGTTTGCCAGCTCCATACCGGTTAGGTCCATCACCATCTGCTGGTAGTTAAGCAGTGATTCTAGGCGGCCTTGAGAAATTTCTGGCTGGTACGGCGTGTATGCTGTGTACCATCCTGGGTTTTCTAGCACGTTACGCAGAATAACGTTCGGTGTTAGCGTGTTGTAGTAACCCTGACCGATAAAGCTGCGGTTGATTACGTTCTTACCAGCGATAGCTTTAAGGCTTGCTAGCATGTCCGCTTCGCTTTGTGGCTGGTCGAGCTTCATTGGCTCCGGCAGGCGGATACCTGCAGGTACGGTTTCTTCGATCAGCTGATCAACGCTTGCAACGCCAATGGTCTCCAGCATGATTTTTTGTTGTGCTGAATCCGGGCCGTTGTGACGACCAGCAAATTCTTTATCGTCACTTAATGCATTTAGAAGAGTCATGTCGGTCATGGTTCTTTCCTGAACTGTTACTACCTATTGCATTGAGCATACTGCAATAGTGATGGGTCATCGTAAGATTTAAACTTATCACTGGGTGATAAAGGGCTTTCAAGCATTCCCAATAGGGGATTAAGGCTTGAAAGCCTGTGTTCAATTAATCTTCTTCGATAGTTTCTAGGTACTTATCACCATCGATTAGGTTGCTAAGCTCCTCAACATCAGAGATTTTGATTTTAGCAATCCAACCGCCTTCATACGGTTCTTCGTTCACTAGCTCTGGGCTATCTTCTAGCTCTTCGTTGATTTCAACGATTTCACCAGTAACTGGCGCGTAAATATCTGACGCTGCTTTTACAGATTCAACCAGTGAGAAAGACTCACCCGCTTCTGTTGAATCGCCAACTTCTGGTAGGTCTACAAATACAACATCACCAAGAAGACCTTGAGCGTGGTTTGAGATACCCATAGTGATAGTACCGTCACCGTTGTCGCGTACCCACTCGTGGCTTTCGGTGAACTTCAGTGTATTTTCCATGTAAAACTCCTTGCGCAATATTTCCGCAGATATTGATTATTGTTCTAGGCCCGTTAACGAGCCTAGTAGGTCAAAATAACGTTGTTATGTTGTGTTATTGATACAGTGGGAAGCGGCTGCATAGTTTTTGCACTTGCTGCTTCACGCGCTGCTCAACTTCACTGTTGTCTTCTGGGTTGGCAACAAGGCCGTCTAGGACGTCGCCAATCCACTCACCAATTTGTTTGAATTCTTCGTTGCCGAAACCTCGGCTAGTGCCAGCTGGCGTACCTAAGCGGATACCAGACGTCACCATTGGTTTTTCAGGGTCGAATGGAATACCGTTCTTGTTACAAGTAATGCCAGCACGCTCAAGTGCTTCTTCAACTTGGTTACCTTTCAAGCCTTTAGGGCGCAGGTCAACAAGCATTAGGTGGGTATCTGTACCACCAGTTACGATATCGCAGCCACGAGCTTGCAGTACTTCTGCCAATACTTTCGCGTTGCTGATCACATTCTTGATATAAAGCTTAAATTCTGGCTCTAGTGCTTCGCCCAATGCAACGGCTTTACCTGCGATGACGTGCATCAATGGACCGCCTTGCAGGCCAGGGAAGACCGCAGAATTGATCTTCTTGTTGATGTCTTCGTGGTTGGTTAGAATCATTCCGCCACGAGGACCGCGAAGTGTTTTGTGAGTTGTCGTGGTTACAACGTGTGCATGAGGAAGCGGGCTAGGGTGTTCACCAGCAGCAATAAGACCTGCAATGTGGGCCATATCAACCATTAGGTAGGCACCTACTTCATCAGCGATTGCACGGAACTTAGCAAAGTCAATTTGACGAGGAATGGCTGAACCACCCGCGATGATCATTTTCGGCTTGCTTTCCAGTGCTAGCTCACGAACTGCATCGTAGTTGATTTCGCAAGTGTCTTTTTCAACACCATACTGAACCGCGTTAAACCACTTACCAGAAAGGGCAGGGCGTGCACCGTGAGTAAGGTGGCCACCGGCATCCAGTGACATACCAAGAATGGTGTCGCCTGGCTGAAGCAGCGCAAGCATTACAGCACCATTTGCCTGTGCACCAGAGTGAGGCTGAACATTCACATATTCACATTGGAAAAGTTGCTTGGCACGAGCAATGGCAATCAATTCGACTTCGTCGACATGCTCACAGCCACCGTAGTAACGACGACCGGCATATCCTTCGGCATATTTGTTGGTTAGGCAGCTACCTTGGGCTTGCATGACCGCTTTAGACACAATGTTCTCAGAGGCAATTAGCTCGATCTGCTGGTTTTGGCGGTTAAGCTCGGCAGCAATGCCTGCGTTAACTGCACCGTCAACCTGTGCAAGGTGAGTAGAGAAGAAGACCTCTAAATCATGGTTTTGGTATGAAGCTTTCATTTCACGTTATCCTCAAATCGCGCTCTTGAAGGACTGTCCTTTTATGCCGAGCGTTAAGTGTGTTTCGTTGTTATGGATAATGTCTTTCGCTTGTTGCCCCTTTCTTGTTTGAAGGGCGGTTGACGGTTTGAGCATACCCGTTCAACCCTAACAACTGCGTAACATACCTTTCTATAGATAGCCGATCAAACAGAAATTTCCAATAGTGGATTCTCATACACTTTAATAACAGCAATGTTACGCAAACGTTTGCCTTTTGTCATCTTAATTTCTATTATTACGCAAAATTTATTGATGAAATTAATACGAATTGTGATGTTGGTAGCCCGTTAAAAATGTTGCTCAGCCCTTGTGTGGCAAGGGGCGGTAAAAATTGTGGCAGCGATTTTCTGACAGCACATTACCATGTGCTGCAGAACAAAAAGCTAGCATCAAACTGGTTAAATTTGGTACGGAAAACTGAATTTTTCCTTTTGGAAACTTTGTTTCAAATATGCTGCATAGGTCATAGTTTTGATCATTGATGACTTTTATGTTTCCGATTCACTATGCCAGAATGAAGTAAAGCAGTAATCAAGGATGGATGAAATGAGTAATGAACAATCGGTCGATGTCTACCCCTCAATGACGGTAGTAAAGGAGCAGGAAAGCGAAAAGGCAGAGAAAATCGAACCCCTACAATTGGGTAAGCGACTGAAAGAAATCCGTACCGCACATGGCTTAACACTAGAGGAAGCCAGTAAGCGTACTGGGTTAGCGCGCTCGACGTTGTCTAAGATTGAGAACGAGCAAATTTCACCGACTTTCCAGGCAATGCAAAAGCTGGCGAGTGGGTTAGATATTGATATTCCACAGCTTTTCTCTCCGCCAAAGCAAATTACTGCCACCGGTCGTCGTGACATTACCCGTAAAGAAGAGGGTAAGCCACACCCAACAACGACTTATGAGCATGAGCTGTTAGCGACGCAGTTAACCAAGAAGAAAATGATGCCGTTCAAATCGCGCATCCGTGCCCGTGAGTTCGAGGACTACTCTGATTGGATCCGCCATGATGGCGAAGAGTTCTTGTTGGTGCTGGAAGGGGAAATTACCTTTTTCTCGGAGTTTTACGAACCGGTTAACCTCAGTGAAGGGGATTCTGTTTACTATGATGCCACGATGGGGCACATGTTAGTGTCGGTCAGTGAGCAAGATGCGCATATTCTTTGGGTGACATCTTCTTAGTTTGCAAAACATGGCTATAAATTGCCTGACTAGAATAAAGAAAGCGAAAAAACCGTTAGACACTCGCTTGTTAAACAAAAAGTGATGAATTTACAACTGTTAGTATTCTGCTCATCGATGCTAGCAGTTTAAGCTTAATTGCCCGATGCAATGTGTATCGAAATCAATGAGAAACAGTTTTAACAATTATTATGTGATGTAGCACAGTTTAACTACCAATAAACTTTGTCTATTATTGGAAACTGTGTTTAACATGCCTGTAACAGCCTAAATGGAATAATAGCCGCATGCTCGCGGTGTACGGAGAATTAACGTATGTCTCAAGATCTACTGGTAACACCTCTACACGCACTACATATCGAAATGGGCGCAAAAATGGTGCCGTTTGCTGGCTATGATATGCCAGTTCAGTATGCGCTAGGTGTACGTAAAGAGCATATTCACTGTCGTGAAGCAGCTGGTTTATTTGATGTTTCTCATATGGGTCAGCTACGCCTTCATGGTGCAAATGCAGCGAAGGTAATGGAATCATTGGTGCCTGTCGATATTATTGACCTGCCTGCAGGCAAGCAGCGCTATGCGTTCTTCACTAACGAGCAAGGCGGTATCCTTGATGACTTGATGGTGACCAACTTTGGCGATCACCTATTTGTTGTTGTGAACGCAGCGTGTAAAGACCAAGATATTGCCCATATCAAGGCTCACCTTCCTGAAGATGTTACGATGGAGCTAATTGACGACCGTGCACTGCTTGCACTGCAAGGCCCTAAAGCAGCTGAAGTACTAGCTCGACTAAACCCTGCTGTTAGTGACATGGTATTTATGGATGCAACGTCACTTGAGCTTGTTGGTGCTGAGTGTTTGGTTAGCCGTTCAGGCTACACAGGTGAAGATGGTTATGAAATCTCTGTACCTGCAGACAAAGCGGAAGAGCTGGCTCGCGCACTGCTTGGTGAAGACGAAGTAGAATGGATTGGCCTTGGTGCTCGTGATTCACTTCGCCTTGAGTGTGGCCTGTGTCTATATGGTCACGACATTGACACAACGACGACACCTGTTGAAGCAAGCCTACTATGGGGTATTAGCAAGCCGCGCCGTGCTGACGGTGAGCGTGCAGCTGGCTTCCCTGGCGCCGACATTATCCTAGAGCAAATTAAGACAAAAGACGTTGCTCGTAAGCGTGTTGGCTTGATTGGTCAGTCTAAAGCGCCGGTACGTGAAGGTAGTAAGCTGTTTGATGCTGATGATAATGAAATCGGTATTGTTACCAGTGGTACGTTTGGCCCAACGAAAGGCGCACCAGTGGCAATGGCTTATGTGAAGACAGATCTTGCTGTTATTGGTACTGAAATTTTCGCAGAAGTGCGTGGCAAGAAGTTACCTATGACTGTTGAGAAAATGCCGTTTGTTCCTCAGAACTACTACCGTGGCTAATCTGTTGCCTGTTTAGTACAGAAACAGTGCTTAAAGAGCTAAATAAAATGCCAAAGCGATTTGCTTTGGCATTTTTGATCATGCTGTCTATTCGGCTTGAATAGTGCTTTTAGCTGATGATGGTAATGACTTCACTCACCGTTAAGCCGACAAATGAGCCAAGCATGGAGCCGATGAGCGCCATTATCACCGCGACAGGCACAAGGTTTTTATCATAGGCTGCAGCAACAACAGCGGCTGAAGGCGCACTACCGATATTGGCGATAGAGGCCAAGCCGATAAGATGAAGGTTCATCTTCATCATTCGACCAATAAACAGCATTAAACCGGCATGCACTGCCAGGATCATAAAGCCCGAAAGTATGTACATCGGCGCTTGCCCAATCGCACTTAAGTTCACCTCTGCACCAATTAATGCAACAACAACATACAGCATGACCCCAGATACTTCGTTAGCTCCTGACATTTTGCCGAGTACTGTAGGCGCAGCCAGAATCCCCAGCATTGACGAGATAATGATTGCCCAAATCATTGGGTTCAGCAGTCCCATCGAAGCAATAACAGCACCTAAATGATGGCTAATCGCGGAGATAACCAGAGACAGGCCAAGCATCAACAAAATGGCTTGAAGATCAGGCTTCTCTTTCTTTTCTAGGCTACCCAGTTTGGTTAATACTTCGTCTAAGCCATTATCATCCGCTTTTAAAATGCCATTGAAACGCTCTTTCATTGGTTTAAGGGCAACAATCACAATGAGCCAGATGGTGTAACACAGTGCGCCCATCAAAAGGGTGTAAGCCATTGCAGCGTCAGTAACCGCCAACGCTTCTTTTACCGCTACAAAGTTTTGAGTACCGCCGGTCCATCCAGCAGACATGACACCAAATGTTAGGGGTGTTTCATCACTTAAGAAGCCGCCCATGAGGCGATGCACCACAATGAAGCCTGCCATGATGGTGGCAGTTGAAGCCAAGAATAAGATGATCAACCGTGAGCCCAGTTTTTTAATTACACTGAGATTAAAACTAAGCGACATCAGAAATAACATTGCCGGTATGGCATTATCGCGAACGGCAGCGCGGGTTGCTTTAATTTCGGGCGTCATTTCCCACATGCCGATGGTATATAAAGCCATGGAGCCAAACATCACCAGCACGATGCTGGGAAACCACTTGAACAACTGGCTGGGGTAGCGTTGTTCAAGCCAAACCAAGATGCCGCAGAGGCCGAACATCACGGCGATAAAATCAAATCCTTCTGTGATCATTATTTTTCCTTAAGCTTCTGATATGTAGATAGATATACCTTTAACGGAGGTCACGGAAATTGTGTGACAAACCGGTATATTATTTATCACATTGTTATTTATTTTTGGGATATAAAGATGAAAATTGAGACAAGATGGGTACATGGTAAGTGTTTTGTGAGCACGGTCGACCAAGGCCATGCAGTGATTACCGATGCGCCTACTCAGTTTGGTGGAACCGATAGCGCACAGACACCGATGGAATTGATGCTCAGTGCTGCGGCTAGCTGTGCATCTATCGATGTTACAAGCATTATGGACAAGCAGCGTCAGCCGCTTGATAGTTGCAGAGTGCTGGTGTCTGCCGAGCAAGCGCCTGTGGCACCAAAGGTGTTTACAAAGCTACATTTTGAGTTTGAGCTTAAGGGGCAAAACCTAACTGAAAAGGCTATCGAAAAAGCGATTGAAATGACCTTCGAAACCCATTGCTCTGTCTCAATCATGATCGCCCGCTCTGGAGCAGAGTTAACTTGGGAGTATCGTGTTCTCTAAGTAGGGATTCTCAATAAATCGGGATTCTCAATAAATCGGTGCTTTCTCAGACAAGAGAATCAGATTTGTTTCTCTTGTCTCACTTTCAAAGTAGCGCTCCTTTGCTAAATCAACTTTGCTTAAAAGGTGTTGGTTTGCTTGGAGTGATCATGAATCGTTTTAGTAAATGCCTACTCAAACAATTACCGCTTGCTGCGCTGTTTACAGTGGTTGTTGGCTGCCATAATGCATCGGCAGAATCTTTATTGATGTCCTACGAAGAATATATTGAACGCTGTATGAGCACCTACGGTACGGACAAGGTGACCAGAAGTGTCTGTGATGCGCAGTATCAAGCCATAGAGAAAAAAGAGCAGGAACTCATGGCGCAAACCCATTCGTTAACCGAGCAGGCTTGGCAAGAAGACGCGGTGTCGGAACTAGAAAAGAGCCAGGAGTAGGCTGAGCTAACGCATTGAATATATTTCGATTGGTTGATTTTTGATGGGGAAATCTTCGATAAGCACTTTGAATACATCACAAGGGTGTTTGTAGTGGGTTTCTTGAAAGGATTGAACTGGCACTCTTTTACGAATTTGTTGTTCAATCTGCTGTTTAGCCTGTTGGCGAACTGGGGTGTTAAAGAAACTGGTTTTCGGGTTTTGCAACATAGGGATGGCTTTTACCAATTGCTCATAGCAAGCATCAATAGCAAGGTTGTCCATGGTCAATGCGAGTAGCTCAGAATGGTTTTGGTCTACCGTCGATGACAGGTCTAAGATAAACAGCTGTGACCATTTTATTGAAGCGAGTACCCCCATAGCAACAAATTCTGGCTGTTGATAAGTGGAGAGAAGCGCGCGTTCAAAATCATCTCTTATTGTATTTTTGTTCAGATCATCACCGATAAGCCCGTCTTGATTATCACCAGTACCGTTTGGAAGTTCAGCAGTGCTAATTTTAAACTTTGCCAATATATTTAAGGCAGTATATTGGTTAATCGGTATATTTAAGCTGTCTTCTGCATGTAAATGTGACGCAAAGAAAAAGTAAGTAAGAAGAATAACGCTTTTCACCTTTTTAATCTTCCTGAATGAGAGCTGTCGCTGATACGTATTTATCCATGAGCAGGGCGCGTTAAGGCAAGCGTAATTGTGTTTTGGAGTGATATGCGCCGCAATTAAATTTCTTTTATTTCAAGTAGGTACTTACGTTTTAAGCCCACGTCAAAGGCGGTGGGAATGAAACCGTTACCTTATGGATTGTTCAGGTTAGATTTAGGCTAGCACAGTAATATCATGGTTATTCTTTGCTGAACTTTTTATTGCTACCTGTTCAGCAGTTTCATGCTTTCGATACCAATAAGCAGGCTTTATGCGAGAAGTCATTTTTGAAGTTATATTAGCTGTTGTTGCCATTGCTGCTGCAATTGGTTTATTTACAGCAGCCGTAATGGCATGAGGGTAAATAGCACCCGGAAGTGCTATTTTACTTGTTTATCCTACTTTTCTATTCATTATTCCGACGCACCTCCAATTAGTGGCAACGAAATAATCACATCAACCCCTTGTTTATCTGCTCTATTTTGAAGCTTGATCTGGCCTTGGTGAAATTCTGTAATCAGTCTTGCGATGAAGAGGCCAAGTCCAAGGTGGGGCTTATTCTGCTTTTGCTGGCTTCGCACTGAAACCATTGAGTTTAGTAACTGGTCGGCCATGTTTTTGGGCAGCAGTGGGCCAATATTACTGACCGTCAAAATGGCTTGGCTATTGGTTGACCTTAGTGAAACGGTTACTGCCGTACCAAGCAGGCTAAAATCGACAGCATTGGCAATGAGCTTATCGAGCAGTTGTGCCAGGTAATCTGGGGCACCTTCGATCATCATGCGTTCTTGCGCTTTGACTTCGAATATTTGGTCAGGATATGCCATTTGGTAACCATGCATGCAGCCATTAACTAGCTCATTAAGAGGAAAGGCTTCCTTCTCGGCCCCTTGCAGGCTTTGCTCGATACGGGTTGCTTCTGTCATGCTTGAAAGAATGGTACTCAATCGTTGAACACCTTCTTGGGCTCGAGCTATGTAGCGTTGAGAGTCTTCATCTTGCTGTTGCAAAGATAGGTTTTCAATCGAAGAGCGTACTACCGCAACAGGCGTGCGCAACTCATGAGACAGGCGTGAAGATAAGTTTTCCAGGTAGTGATTGTATTGGCCTAACCGACCTACCATGGCTGACAAGCTTCGGCTTAGATCGCCAATTTCATCACTTTCATTTGAGGGTACGATGGCCTGCTGGATCCTACCTTGGCTGTCTATTGCTCGTTCGGCGTCATCACGTAAGCGACGGATACGACCTGAAATTTTAGACGCAAATAAAAACAGGGTGAGCGTGCCGATAGCGATGATGGCAATAAAGACGTTGAGCAGCTCTTCTAATGCCCGGTTTCTTAAGGTTTGGATACCTATGGTTGACTCTTCGGCGATCACGGCGCCCATTACGTTGTCACCTAACCAGATAGGGTAGGCGGCAGCGAGGATCATCGCCTTACCATCTTCTGAAGGGCGCCAATGAGAATAGCCGCGCCCCTGCAATGCTTGTGATACATGCACCCCTTTTACTTGGGCGGCATCAATCAGTGGGTCTTCAAACGCTTCCGGCTCTTCTATCAGGTAGCGATAATACAAGGGATGTAAAAATGTCTCTTCGAGCTTTGCGAGCCATGACGTCGATTCGTCTTTGTATTTGACTGACGAAGACCAAACACCATTGGAATTTTGGATATCGCCGGTTTGGGCCAATACACGCTGATGGCGATCGATGACCCAAATACGCGAGCTTGTATGCCCCATGCCTTTAAGAATCTTCTCGATCTCCGGAGAAGGAACAAGTACGGTGCCAAGACGGTTTAGGTGATTGGTATTGGAAGTACCAATGATGGTGTCTATTTCGCGGTTACGACTGTTGTTTACATCATAGAATGCAAAGCCCAGTTTGTTACTTAGCATATTGAGCGGGATACGAAGCTCTATGTTGTATCCTTTTTCAGTACCACGCCAGTAGCCTTGGATTTGGTTTTCCAATGTCAGCGATGCCGGATCACTGATATCACCATCAATATGGTAGGCGTTAACCCAGCCATCTTCATAAGCTGAAATAACGTAGCGGTGAAATTCACCGCTGGGAGAGGTCATCGCGATGATCAGGTGATCATTGCGATCGACACGTAATGACCCTTTGCGGCGCAGTACCGGACGAGGATCTTTTACGTCAAAAGCCGCATACAGGTAACCTTCGTATTTGCCCACCATGTGGCGAAAGCTGATGCTATTGCTGTTGTAAGGCCGTCGGCTGAACTGGACGTAATCCCGTCCATAGTTAACGAGCTTGTCATCGTAATCAGCCCAGTCATTTAGGTTACCGTCAAGTTTGATTGGGGTTGCCAAATCATAGGCGTATAAATCACGCCCTCTTTGCACTGACTGAAGGAAGCTAGCTTGGTCATTAAACAGGTTAGGGCGTTCATTTAGTGCAGTGGCAACCGCGCGGGTGGTGCCTACCAGTGTTTGTTCTTGGCCTTGTCGCAGCAGCTTTTCCATTTCAAGCACATAGTTATAGCCTAACCATGGCAAGGTCAGTAACAAACTGGATATCAGGATGAATTTCGGCCTCAAGCCAAAAGAAAATCGTGGTAGGCGAATTTTCATGATTAAGCGCCCCAGCGATAGCCCATACCGTAAACGGTGTTGATGCAATCAAACTCACTATCAAATTGCATGAACTTTTTTCGGATTCGCTTGATATGAGAGGTGATGGTGCTGTCATCAACCACGACTTGCGCTTCATCCATCAAGTCATGGCGGCTTTTAACGTGGCCGGGGCGTTTAGCTAAGGCATAGACCATCCAAAACTCGGTCACAGTCAGCTCAATTAGCTGCTTGTTCCAGAAGATCTGCATTTTATTTTTGTCGATGGTTAAAGGGCCGCGCTCCATCAAGGTGTCTTGCTCAGTCGGTGTCGCCATCAAGTCACTCCGGCGAAATAAAGCCGCGATGCGAGCCATCAAGTGAGGCAGGCTGACATCTTTCGTCAGGTAGTCATCTGCGCCCATGCGTAAGCCACAAACCGTATCGAAATCACTATCTCGCGCGGTGAGGAAAATAATCGGCAAGGTAGGCGACATTGCACGCAGGGATTGGCAAAGGGTGAAACCGCCGTCAATTTCGTCCTGCAAGCCGATATCAATAATCGCAAGATCCGGCAGTTGTTGCTCGAAAGCGGCCTGTGCATCAGGTCGATTGTCATAGCCTTGCACTTGGTAACCGTGCTTTTTTAATACGTCCATATAGTTTTCACGGATGGCAGTTTCGTCTTCAACAATGACAATATTTTTCATAACGCCTCTATATAAGCAGGAAAGGGAGCGTATAGCGCTTCGATGATTGAGGTGACTATACAATAAATTAGTGGTTAAAAAAGGGGAGAAACGCAATTCGGAGCAATTGCCATTTTTTTGCCACAATTCATCAGCACATTGCCTTTTTTTATCCCCCGCTTTGCCAGATCGGCTTGGTTTAATTACCTCATCGAAACGGAACAACATCACACATTAGATGAGGATAACAAAATGAAAAAGCAGCTAATCTCAACCATCATTGCCGGTTCACTAATGGCTTCAATGATTTCACCAGCAGTGATGGCCTCAAGCGATGTGGCAAGCGATAGCCATAAAGTCGGTGAGCAAGAGCAACTGATTGGCCTTGGTTCTGGTGCCGCTTTTGGTGCCATTGTTGGTGGCCCGATTGGCGCCGTAGTAGGTGGCATGATTGGCGGTATTGTTGGTACTGCTGTTGGGCAGGAAGGCTACATCCAATCACAAGACGAAGAGTTGGTTGAACTTACCGCACGCAATAGCGAACTGGAGCGTATTAGTCAGCGCTATAACCAGGCGCAAATTGAAATTGCACGCTTAGAGCAAGAAAGGAACCAAATGATGAACACCCAGCGTGACATTGATTTGGCGCTCGAAATGAATGTTCACTTCCGTACTGGCTCTGATGTTATCGAGCCACTGTTCCAAGCACAACTTGATGAGTTGGCTGAAGTGATGAAACAGGCGCCGGAGATCAAATGGGAACTATCGGGCTATGCCGACCGCCGTGGTGATAGTGGTATGAACTATGAACTATCAGAGCGCCGAGTAGAAGCTGTTCGTGCATACCTTGAACAGCATGGCGTTGATACGAATCAGATTTACGCTTCTGCTTATGGTGACTTAGAGCCGCTTAAATCGGAGCAAAACTTTGAAGGTGACTTCTTTGACCGTCGCGTGACACTACGAAGTGGTACTAACCAAGTGAGCACTGCTCACGCTCATTAAGGAGTGCGCCATGAATAAGATGGTGATGAATACCATGACCAAGGAGGCACCTAGCTGGGTGCTTTCCTTCCTGATTGTCTTGTTGCTGACGATGCAATTAACAGTAAAAGCCGACGATGTAGAGGCGCAGCGTATTACGACACCAGATGGTCAAGTGGTGTATGCCTGGCAGGGAGATGGCAGCGAATTGGACTTAGATATAGATCAGCACATTCCATCCATTTCTGATAAAACCCAGCCCGGGAAGGAGTAGTGGGTGATTGTTGACGAGCGATTTCTTATTAAGTTGCTGATTAACCTGACGATAGTTCACCTCAGTATTATTTATTGTTGATACAACAATATGAGATGGCATTAAACTTGGCGCGAAAAGAAAGGGGGCTTAGCAGGTATTGAAACAGAAAATCTTATTGAAAATAGCCCGCTATAAACCAGCACCTTGAAGTAGCTTGGGAATATAGCGGGCTTTTTAGTCTTTAGCGTGATTGTAAAACTGAACGTAATCTATCTTGAGCTACTTCCACCAACAGATCCGGCTGGAATTTAGAAATGAAGCGATCACACCCCACTTTTTCTACCATGGCTTCGTTAAAGCTGCCGCTGAGTGAAGTGTTTAGCGCAATGTGTAGATCCCGCATTCGTGGGTCATTGCGGATTTCATGGGTCAACCTGTAGCCATCCATCTCAGGCATTTCTGCATCGGTAAACATCATCAGGATTTCATCGTTGATAGATTTTCCTTGATCACACCAGCTCTTGAGTAGGTTTAAGGCTTTAAGGCCATCACTCGCTTCGATAACTTCTAGCCCAAGCTGGGAAAGGGTATCTCTGATCTGTGCTCTGGCTGTTGAAGAGTCGTCAACAATAAGAATTTTACGGCCATGGAAGTGATTCACAATGGCGTTATCAAGGACGTCGTCAGATATTTGAATATCGTAATCAACGATTTCTGCCAGCACTTTTTCAACATCGATAATACTGACTAAACGATCAACACCATCGCGATTTAGCTTAGTGATCGCTGTAAGGTAGTTATTTTTTCCGACCTGCTTTGGCGGTGGCTGAATATCACGCCAAGTCAGGTTAACAATATTCATTACTTGGCCGACCAAGAAGGCTTGAACGGTACGGTTGTACTCAGTGATGATGATATTGCACTCACCTTCATGCTCAGTACTTCGCATACCAATGGCCTGACGCAAGTCAATTACAGGAATAGAAGCGCCACGGATATTGGCGATGCCAGAAATATTAGGGTGGGAGCCAGGTAGCACGTTGAGCTTAGGGAGTTTAACGACCTCTTTTACTTTAAACACATTGATGGCAAACAGCTGGGCTGAATGGAGTTGGAATATCAGTAATTCAAGGCGGTTTTCACCAACTAACTGGGTACGCTGATCAACGGAGTCTAAAATAGTGGCCATATAATGCTCAAGGCTGTGTGGAAATGGATTAATTATTAAATTTATCTATGAATTATAAGGTTAAGTCGGAACCAATGTCACGCCTTATACCTTGCCTTATACCTAGATAGTTTGAATCAGATCATTTAAGGCTTAGGCAAAAGTCTGGGTATAGCCATATAGCTACACAATTATTATTTATCCAGATTGATACTAATAGCGACACAATGCTACTGAGTATTTACTCTTTATTTATCGCAAAAATAATCCTCTAAAGTGTTTCAAATCAAGGAATTTTCTTCTGCTGCTGTTAGCCTGATCGGATAACAAAAAAAGATGATCGACTAATCCCTTGAAGAACAACAGTTCTGAATGGTTATCATCCTGAGCATTGTGGCGTATTTAACGCGAATAAATAATCAACGAATCATGAGAGAGCTGCCAAAGAAGTAGCCTGATTTATTGTCACTTCCACAATGCCAGCAACAGAATGAGGCAATTATGATTAATGTCACTATAGACGGAAAGAGCATCGCTGTTGATGGTCAGCTGTCAATACTTGAAATCGCGGATACGCATCAAATAGACATCCCATCGTTATGTGGGCTCAACAAAAACGGTGAAAAAGTGCCATGTGATTTGTGCATGGTAGAAGTAAACGGCAAAGGAATGCAGCGTGCGTGTGAGACAATCGCTGAATCTGACATGCAGGTGGTGACACAAAGTGAAGCCCTAACTGAGTCTCGTCGTCAATCGTTAACCCGTATCATGTCTGATCACTATGCAGACTGTGAGGCACCGTGTAAAACGGCGTGCCCAGCGGGTGTTGATATTCAGTCTTACCTTTACCACATCTCCCAGAACGACCATGTAAAAGCGGTTGAGGTGATCAAACGCACCTTGCCGATGCCATTGTCGATTGGTCGTGTCTGCCCAGCATTTTGTGAAGCTGAATGTCGCCGCGGTATCGTAGACGAACCGATTGCGATTCGTCAGTTGAAGCGCCATGCCGCTGATATTGACCTTGAAGCCCAAGAGCAATATGTGCCAGCACGCAAGGCGGATAAAGGTAAATCTATCGCTATTATCGGTAGTGGCCCAGGTGGTTTGAGTTGTGGTTATTACCTCAGCAACGAGGGTTACAACGTCACTGTGTTGGAGTCGATGCCACAAGCAGGTGGATGGCTACGTTACGGTATCCCTGAATACCGCTTACCAAAGGCTATTCTAGATAAAGAAATCGAGATAATTTGCCGCAATGGCATGGAAATCCAGACCAACAAGGCATTGGGCAAAGACATTAAATTGTCAGAAGTGATGACCCAATACGATGCGGTTTGTCTGGCTGTTGGTGCATCACTGGCCGTTGAAATGAATTATACCGGTAGTGATCTTGATGGTTGCTATCTAGGGGTTGATTACCTAAAGGATTACGTCACAACCCAACACTACACCACGGGCAAGAAAGTGGCTGTTATCGGTGGCGGTAACACAGCCATTGACTGTGCGCGTACCGCAGTACGTGCCGGCGCGGATACAACGATTATTTACCGTCGTACCCGTGATGAAATGCCAGCTGAAGACTACGAAATTGTAGAAGCTGAGCACGAAGGCGTGAAGTTCCACTTCCTTACAAATCCAGTTGAAAACATTGCTGATGAGAACGGCCGTGTGACCGAGGTGAAGCTGGAGCTGATGGAGCTTGGCGAGCCAGATTCATCGGGTCGCCGTCGCCCGCAAGCAACGGGTAAATACTTCACCGAGCACTTCGATACCGTAATTGCGGCTGTTTCGCAAAAGCCAGATTTGTCTTTCCTTGACGATGACGATGTGGAATTGCCATTGACCCGTTGGGCTACGTTAGAGTCTGATGCAGATACCATGCATTCTGGTGTTGAGAACGTCTTTAGCATCGGTGACTTCCGCCGCGGTCCTGCCACGGCAATCGAAGCCATTGCAGATGGTCGTGTTGCCGCAGAAGCGATTGACCGCTTCTTCAACGGTGATATGGAGCATATCCCCGTTAAGCCGTTTAATTCGCAAAAAGCCGCCAAGATAAAAGAGGTTGATCCTAAGCAGTTCGAGGGCATCTTGAAGGCTAAGCGTTCGATCATGCCTGAATTAACACCTGAGCAACGTGAGTTGAGCTTCGAAGAAGTTGAAACGGGTTTCATAAATGAAGAGGCAATGCGCGAGGCTGCTCGCTGTCTTGAGTGTGCTTGCCAAGCGAATACCGACTGTAAACTGCGTGACTACACCACAGAGTATGAAGTGGATAAAGCGGAGTTAGCGACTGAAAGCTGCCAGAAGTTTGCAGTGGATGATAGCTCTGAATTCATCGTATTTGATGCAAACCGTTGTATCAGCTGTGGCCAGTGTGTTGATACCTGTAACGAGAAAGCCGTACACGGTGTGCTGAGCTTCATGAAAAATGACGACGGCACCAGTGCCAAGCGACCAGAATGCCGTCCGGGCTTCGAGAATGGTTACGGCATGGGTGACTCGAACTGTGTTCAATGTGGTGCTTGTGTGCAGGTATGCCCAACGGGTGCCTTGGTGGATGCTCGCGATAAGTCGCAAGGCCGCATCGAGATGCTCAAGCCGGTTGATACAATTTGTACCTACTGTGGTGTGGGTTGTAAGGTCACCATGTTTGTTGACGAAACCCGAAACCAAATCAAATATGTACAGGGCACTAAAGATTCGCCAGTCAACCAAGGTATGCTGTGTGTCAAAGGTCGCTTTGGCTTTGACTTTATCCAAAGCGAGGAGCGTTTGTCACAGCCGCTTATCCGCAAGAACGGTGAGCTAGAGCCGGCGTCTTGGGACGAGGCCATTGAGCTGATTGCAAGCAAGTTTACTGCCATCAAATCTGAGTTCGGTGGCGATGCGTTGGCCGGTTTCTCTTCGGCGAAAACAACGAATGAAGATAACTTCGCATTTCAGAAGTTTATTCGTCGCGAGTTGGGGACTAACAACGTCGACCACTGTGCACGCTTGTGCCACTCGACGACCGTAACCGGGCTGGAAGCTTCATTGGGTAGTGGGGCAATGACCAATGATATTCCAAGTATCGCGCATTCTGACGTGATCTTTATTATTGGCTCTGATACGACCGCGGCTCACCCAATTATCGCTTCCCATATCAAGCAAGCAATCCGCAAAGGTAAGGCAAGACTTGTTGTTGCCGATCCTAAGCGCGTTGATATTGCGGATCATGCCGAGCAATACGTTGCCCACCGTCCGGGTACCGATGTGATGCTACTTAACGGTATCATGCAGCAGATCATCAAGAATAATTGGCAAGACGATGCTTATATTGCCTCTCGTGTTAATGGTTTAGATGAGCTGAAAGCAGAAGTGATGAGTGATGCTTACTCGCCAGAGAAAGTCGAGCTGGTGACAGGCGTCAAACAAGCTGACTTGCTGCGTATGGCGGAAACCATTGGTACGGCAGATCGTACAGCGGTTTACTATTCAATGGGGATTACCCAGCACACAACCGGTCACGACAATGTTCGTTCGATTGCCAACTTACAAATGCTGTGTGGCAACATTGGTATCGAGGGTGGGGGTATCAACCCGCTCCGTGGGCAGTCGAATGTACAGGGTGCCTGCGATATGGGCGCGTTGCCGAATAACTTCCCGGGTTACCAGAAGGTATACAATGAAGCGATTCACCGTAAGTTCAGTGACGCTTGGCAGCGTGAGTTACCTGCCGAATCGGGACTAACCCTGACTGAAATCGTTGATGCGGCCTGTAAAAAAGAGGTACGTGGTCTCTATGTTATGGGTGAAAACCCAGTGCTGAGTGATCCGGATCAGGCGCATGTCCTTGAAGCCATCGATACATTGGATTTCTTGGTTGTGCAGGATATCTTCCTGACTGAAACAGCGCAGCTTGCGGATGTGGTTTTGCCTTCTTATTCATTTGCAGAGAAGGCTGGTCACTTTACTAACACTGAGCGTCGTGTTCAGCGTATCTCACCTGCAATTAAAGCACCGGGTGAAGCGAAAGAGGACTGGGTGATCATCCAGAGCATCGCGAATGCGATGGGTAGTGACTGGCAGTATCAATCAGTGAAAGACATTACGGCAGAAATTGCCGAGCTGACACCACAATACGCGGGTATTAAGTGGGAGCGGGTTGGTCGTGACGGTTTGCAGTGGCCTTGTCGTGATGACAATCACCCTGGTACGCGTATCATGCACCAAGACACCTTTATTCGTGGCAAGGGTGAGATGGCAGCAGTACCATTCCGTTACGCTGCTGAGTTACCTGATGACGAGTACCCACTGGTATTGACGACTGGCCGCCTGTTGGAGCAATTCCATACCGGCACCATGACGCGCAAAACCAAGGGCTTGGATAACCTAGCAGGGCCTCGTGCAATGATCTCTGTGGTGGATGCCGAACGTATTGGTGTTCGTAATGGTGAGATGCTTCGCGTATCGACCCGTCGAGGCAGCATTGAAACACCAGCCTTTGTCACTAAGCGAATGCAGCCAGGCGTGGTATTTGTGCCATTCCACTTTGTTGAGTCGGCAGCCAACAAACTGACAGTCACGGCGACCGACCCACATGCCAAGATCCCTGAATTCAAGGTGGCAGCGGTGAAAGTGGAAAAAGTCACTGACTCTGCGGTTGAGGCGAAGTATGCTGAGCAACAAGCTGTTGTTGAAGTGGCATAAGCTAACGCCTTAGCGAACAACTCGTGACATGAAAAAACACCCAGCAAATGCTGGGTGTTTTGTTATCTATCTGCTGTTGGTAGCCTGCTATACCGCTGGAAAAGCGTGGCTACTTTTTCGCTTTCAGCTTTTCCACGTCGATAACGTTTTTAAACTTGTTTGCTTTCTTAAGTAGGTAATCAACATCCGGCGGGAAATCTTTGTTCGATTTCGCGTGAGTCATCATATCGAAAACCTGGAATTCAGTCAGAATTGCATACTGATAAGGCTTGAAGTCGCCCTCTGCCTGTAGGGTCGGGTCATAATACTTATCACCTTTACGGATGATAGCGTGGTCAATCACTGTTTCTTCACAGCGGTAACCCAAAACATAGCGCTCACCTTTGCCATAAACCACATTCATATAGCTGTTATAAAAACACTCGCCTTCTGCTTTTGTGCAGGCTTCGAGTGCTTCCTCATCCATCGCTTCAACAGTCACAATGCGCATTTTGTCAGCTTTGAAACTTAGCTCTGTTAGTTGGCGACGAACGTCATCAAGGTTTACTTCTGTCACTTGTAATGTACCGGATATTCAATAAAAAACCGCCGCATTATACCTGCGGATGGGGGAAATGGCACGATTTCATATCACTTGAAACAATCGTCATAGACTGAAATCGAAAATTTACAATAGTTTACTTTTGCAAAGAATGTAAATTAACTGCAAATAATAATAATTATCACTTATATTCCAATCCGGTTTTCACATAACAGCACTGCGTATAGAAACCTTTATAAAAAACAAAGACACAAACGCAATTTTTGGAGTAACGGAATATGTTTTCAAAAAGTCAGCTGACTTTACTTATTGGTGCGATTCTTTCTGCACCTATGGTTCAAGCCCAAACCCATACAGAAATTACCGAAACCGATGAGCACATGGTAGTAACAGGCCGTGACTATGGCTACAAAGTTGATACCAACACAACTGCAATGCGCATCGAAGCAACACAACTAGAAACTCCGGGGCAAGTTGCAGTCATTGATGAGCAAGTTATCGATGAACAACGTGCGAGCACTTTGGGTGAAGTACTACAAAACGACGCAAGTGTGTCAGCTGGTGGTACAGGACGTAACCGTGAAACCTTTAAACTACGTGGCTTTGACCTAAGCAGTGGTGATAGCTTCTTGCGTGATGGTAAGCAGCATTGGTCTCACTACCGTCAGCCAATTGAACTTCTAGAGCGAGTAGAAGTACTGAAAGGCCCTGCAGGTCTTCTTTACGGTAAGTCAGCGCCAGGCGGTTTGGTTAACATGGTTTCTAAGAAGCCAACTTACGAAACACAAGTGAATGTTAGCCAGGATATTGGCTCGAACAATGAATCACGTACTGTTGTTGATGTGAGTGGCTCACTAAATGACGACCAAACACTACGTGCACGTACAGTGCTAGCAAAACAAACTTACGAATCATGGCGTCGTTATACTGATGGCAGCACACCTTCAACAGAGCGCTTTGTTGGTGGCCTTTTTGTTGATTACGATGTGACTGACGCAGTAACCGTTTCATTCCATTATGATCGTACAAATGATAATGGCAGCGTTGATACCGGCGCTTACATCGTCGACGGTAAACCAGTTTTAGGTGACAAGCATATCTGGGATGCGCAGTGGTCAAACATCGAAAACGATGTTGAAAACGTCGGTGTTGATATCAAGGCAGACTTGAACGATACCTGGCGCATGGCGGTAAGCTATAACCACCAAGATTTTGAGCGTCGTGATTTGGAAAGCTTTTCTGATCCAGCAAGCTACAATCCAGCCGATGGTACGTTTACATACCAAGAGTATGATCGTTGGGACCACTGGGTCTTTAACACTGCAAATGTGGACTTTGTGGGTGAGTTTGACGCATTGGGCGTATCTCACCAGATGCTGATTGGTGCAAACTGGCTAGGTTACTACTACAAACGTAAAGTAGATCGTCAGCGCGGCCTAACAGGTACTGTTGGTCAGCCAATGGATGCACCAAACGTTGACGCAATGAGCGTAGAAGCGGACGATCCAACAGAATATGACCACTACGGTTTGTACATCCAAGATATGGTGACACTGAACGATCAGTGGCAAGTACTTGGTGGTGTTCGCTTTGATAAGTCAGAAACGTCTGTTGATACCTATGACAACGTATTGCCAAAAGCGGCTGTGATTTTCCACCCATCAGAAAATGGTTCGATTTACGTAACGTACTCAGAAAGCTTTGAGCCAAAAGATCCTGTTGATGACGAAAATGACGTAAATAACGGCAATGAGTTAGATCCAGTTAAGGGCAAACTTTACGAGCTAGGTACCAAGTGGGAATTGCTTGATAGCCAGCTATTCCTATCGGGTGCTGTGTTTGATATTACTCAGGAAAACATCGTTGTTACGCAAGATGCAGCAGGTGGTATGACTCAAACGACTCAGGCTGGTGAGCAAGTGCACCGTGGTGCTGAGTTCGCAGCATCTGGCTTTGTGACAGACAAGCTAGCGTTGAACGCAAGCATGACTTACCTGGATGCTGAAATCAAAGATCCATCAGATTCTAGCATCGACGGTAACCGTCCAGCTGATGTGCCTGAGTTTGCAGCAAGCATCTGGTCACGTTACACAGTGGCGAACAATACGGATGTAAACGTTGGTCTTTTCTATGAAGGTGATCGCTACGGTGACGAGCAGAACACTTATAAGAAAGATGCATACACTCGTGTTGATGCCGGTATTGCACACACCATTAAGTATGACCAAAACCTTGATGTGATTATGCGCTTGAACGTGAACAACCTGTTTGATACGGATTACCTAGCTGGTGGCAGCCAGACTAAGACTGTGATTGGTGAAGGCCGTAACTACATGGCAACACTACAAGTTCGTTACTAAACGTAACAATGAAAAGGGAAGTGTAAACTTCCCTTTTTTTATCGTAAAAAGAATTCAATTGAGACTAATTTTCATTTAAAATAACCACGCTGTTACCCAGTATTTTTGTGCTGGGTCTATTTGTTTTTAGTACTGAAGTATTCACCTTGTGAATTTTTTCTTTAATTTTTTAAGCTACTGATTATTACGTTAAACATGAAGAAAACTAGCCTTGCAATTCTGATGTTAAGCTTGGCTACTGGCGCACAAGCCAGCAGCCTTAATGATGCACGCTCTATTGAGAACTCAATGAACAGTGCTTCAGCTAACAGCCAGAAGAAAATCGATAAAAGTGCGGAAGCACGCCTTTCTATGATGGCGGAAATTGAACAACTTCAGGAAGAAGTAAAAAACCTGACTGTTTACCGTGATCACCTTGCCAACCTTGTCTCTAACCAAGAAGCCGAAGTTAGTAGCCTGAACACGCAAATCGAAGGCATTAAAGATACACGCCAGGGCGTTGTTCCTTTGATGTACCAGATGATTGACGGGCTGAAGACACTTGTGGCAAATGACAAGCCAATTCGCCACGAAGCACGCTTAGCGCGCATTGAGAAACTTGAGAAAATGATGGTGCAAGCGGATATCAGCGATGCTGAGAAGTACCGCCGCATTCTTGAGGCCTACCAAATCGAAATGGATTACGGTACTAAGTTAGGTATGTACCAGGGACAAGTCGCGTTAGATAGCGGCAATATTGAAGCGGATATGCTTTACCTTGGCCGAATCTCACTGGTTGCCCGTAGCCTTGACGGTAAGCAGTTTTGGGGGTGGAACGATGCTTCATCAAGCTGGCAGTCGCTGGATAACAGCTTTGCTAAAGGGATTAACAAAGCATTTGCCATTGCCTCTAAGCAAGCAGCTCCAAGCCTTCTAACTCTTCCTGTATCTGTTAACGTGGAGACCCAGTAACATGAAAATCAAAACGTTAGCAACAGCACTATGTTTGTTTTCTATGCCTTTTGCTGTTTCGGCAAATACAGCACTTGTTGAAAACACGCAACAGGAAATGAAAGTTGAGCGTGCCCATAATGCAGATCGAGAGAAAGCTTTCTCATTAACTGAGCAAGAAATCCGTGCTCAGCGTGATGCTTTGGTTAAGCAGCAGAAGCAACTGCAGCAGGAAACAGAGCAGCTTAGTGAAGATTTCAGTGAAAATGAAAACACCCTTGCAAGACTGGAAGAGCAGCTTCGCCTAGAAACGGGTAGCTTGGGTGAGTTGTTTGGTGTTGTTCGTCAAGCAGCCAAAGACCTTGAGGCTGAGATGGCCTTCTCGGTTACAGGTGTCGATCGTAACGAATACCGTGATGTGATTGATACTATTGTTGCAGCAAGAACACTGCCTTCTTTGCCTGAGCTTGATGGACTCTGGAAAGGACTTGAAGATCAGATCGCAGCAAGTCGTGAAATGCGTACCGTTAGCGTTCCTTTCATCAACGGTGAAGGTCAGCAGGCAAGCGTTGATGCATTCCGCCTAGGTAGTATCGGTCTTATCGGTGAGCAAGGTTACCTATCATGGGATGGTGAGCGTGAAGCTGCAAAGGCATACCTTAAACAACCAGTACAGGGGCCTTCAACCATAAACCTGAATGAACTTCAGCAATCTGGTTTGCAAGCAGCGGTTGTCGATCCTTCTCGCGGCATCATGCTTTCGCAATTGGCTAATGAGCCTGAACTGGCCGACCGTTTAGAGCATGGTGGGGTAGTGGGTAAGATTATCCTTGGCCTTTTGGCGATTGGTCTAATTATCGCGATTTTCCGCGGTGCAAAACTGACTGTTGTACGTCAGCAAATTCGCAAACAGCTGAAAGACCCAAGCCAGCCTGGTAATAACCCGCTTGGTCGAGTACTAGGTGTTTACAGTAAAGAACAAAACCGCAGTGTTGAAGCACTTGAGCTTCGCCTGTTGGAAGCCATTGTTGATGAGCAGCAAGGTCTAGAGAAAGGTCTGTCCATGCTCAAGCTACTAGCAGCACTTGCACCAATGCTTGGCCTGCTAGGTACCGTAACCGGTATGATTGAAACCTTCCAGGTGATCACCCAGTTTGGTAATGGTGACCCAACGGTTATGGCTGGTGGTATCTCAATGGCGCTTGTGACAACAGTGCTTGGTCTGGTTGCAGCTATGCCACTACTACTTGCTCACAACATTCTGAGCACTCAAGCTGAAAATATCCGCAGCATCCTTGAAAAACAAGGTATTAGCCTTGTTGCTGAGCAAGCTGAAAAAGCAGGAACCGCAGCATAATGGAAAACACTGTGTACGAAGTGCCTATTGTTCACGCATCGGTCTTCGAAGCCTGGTGGTACTCATTAGAACAGTTCATGAACCAAGGTGGCCAAGTGTTATGGTGGTTGGCCGCCGTGGTGATCTTCTGTTGGATCTTGGTGATTGAGCGGGTGCTGTACCTGCTCATGACCTACCCAAAACAGAAGAAAGCATGGCTGGCAAAATGGCAGGCAAGAGAAGACCAAACCTCTTGGTATGCACATGCGTTGCGTGATGGTTGGTTGAGTCAGGCACACATTGCCCTTAACCAGAATTTAAATCTAATCAAAGTGCTTGTGGCTATTTGTCCGATGCTTGGCTTGCTAGGTACGGTAACCGGTATGATTTCAGTGTTTGATGTGATGGCAACTCAAGGTAGTAGCCAACCAAAACTGATGGCATCAGGGATTTCACTTGCTACGTTGCCGACTATGGCAGGTATGGTGGCTGCGCTGTCTGGTATGTTTGTTCATGCTCGATTGTCTAAAGCCTGCCACTTGCGTGAAATTAAGTTAGAAAAGTTATTAAGGAGCAAGCGATGAGACTGAGCCGTCCGTCTTCTGCCCGTGAAGAAGCACAGGTCGATCTGACCTCGATGCTTGATATTGTCTTTATCATGTTGATCTTCTTCATCGTGACCAGTTCGTTTGTACGAGAGTCAGGTGTTGAAGTTAATCGTCCTCAAGCAAGCAATGTTGTTAGTCAGAAAGATGCTGGAATCTTTATTGCTATCACTTCAGCTAACGATATTTATATTGATAAGCGCGTTGTTGATGTTGAGCGTGTACAGGCGACACTTGAGCATTTATTGCTGGAGCAGCCTGAAGCTTCATTGGTCATCCAAGCCGATGAACATGCCTTCAATGGTACGGTTGTGAAGGTAATGGATGCTGCGAAAGGGGCTGGTGTTAAAGGTATCGCTCTGGCTGCGGAGAAACGTTAATGTTCCGAATTCTCATCGCGTTACCGCTTGCGTTTGCGATGGCTCTCGGGCTCTTTACTTTTATGGCGTGGATGGTCGATAACGGCCATCAGCGAGCGCAAGAAGATAAAAAGCCACTCGCGTTTGACATGGTGATGGTAGAGCAAGAGCGTGAAGCGCAACGTCGCCAGCGTACTGTACCAGAAAAACCAGAAACGCCTGAGCCACCGCCGGAAGCAGTGCCGACATCAACACAATCTGTTACCAATACAGCGATGCCAAATATGCCGAGTCTAAACTTGGACACCGCTATTTCTGGCTTGGCGATTAACGTGCCGACCTTCTCTGATTTTGGTGCTAACCAACAGGCTATGCCTTTGTATCGTGTTGAGCCTCGTTACCCATCTCGAGCAATGAAGCAAGGTGCTGAAGGTTACGTTGTCATGTCCTTTACAATCGATCCGCAAGGACGACCAACGGACATCAATGTTATTGAAGCGCAACCTCGCCGTTTATTCGAACGTGAAGCGATGCGTGCACTACAGAAGTGGAAATATCAGCCAAAGGTTGTTGATGGCCGTGCTATTTCTCAAGTAGGTCAAACAGTTCGACTGGAGTTTAAACTACAAAAATGATCAAGAAATTTGCGTTAGTTATTGCTTTAGTCATGGCATCAAGCCCAGTTCTAGCTGAGTTATCACAGTTTACGGCAGGACGCGTACAACGTGCCAATAACCTTCAGCAAGAAGATAAGCTAGACGAAGCCATAGCAATCCTTAAAGAGCTTTCGCCTTCAAGAGCTTACGATCAGGCCTTTGTTCAGCGAATGCTTGGGGTGTTCTATTGGCAGCAGGGTAACTTAACTGCTGCGATAGACAACCTAACTCAAGCTGTAAGCTCGGGTTTATTGGAAGATGAACAGGCTTGGGTTACTCAGCGCATGCTTGCCGATATCTTGTTGTCTGATGAGCAATTCAAGCGTGCTTTGCCTCACTATTACGAGCTGACTAAGTCTATTCCTGAGAATCAGAAAGCGGACGAACTTTGGCTACGAATTGCTCAATCTCATTACCAGATTGAAGAGTGGCAGCCAGTTTTAAAAGCCATAGATCAGCATATTAGATTTGCTTCAAAAGTAGATGTACAGCCGTTAACGATTAAGCTTGGTGCCCAATTACAGTTAAAGCAGTGGAAAGCATCAATTCCGACGCTTGAAGCGCTAATTGCACTTGAGCCTGAAAAGGTTGTCTGGTGGCAGCAACTGGCTGGTATACAGCTTCGTCTTGGCCAGTCTAAAAATGCCCTAGGTACATTAGCGATGGCAAACCGCCAAGGCGTTGAGCTTAGCCAGCAAGACTTAAAAACTCTGGGTCAGCTTTATGCACAAAATGGTGTGCCGGAGCGAGCAGCTCGTATTTATGCTGAGCTTGATGAAGTTAAATCAGATATAGATCTGGCTTCTGCACAAGCTCAATATTGGCAGATGGCAAAAGAGTGGGATAAGGCGATTACAGCATGGAAAGTGGCAGCGAAACTAGATGCCAAATACCGCTGGCCTTTAGCTCAAGTACTTTTGCAAGAGGGTCAATATAATGCGGCATTGGCTGAGTTAGACAAAGTGTCAGACAATAAGCGGGCTGCTGATGTTGAATTGGCGCGTGTACGAGCCTACTACAAGCTTGCAGACTTTGACAAAGCTATTCTTCATGCCAAACGGGCCGATAACATCGAATCGACATCTGCTTCTAAAAGCTGGATTAAGTACCTAAGCCAAATGCGAAAAATGAATAGCTGATACCGATACACTGCCAGCAAGGATCGAAGGTCGTTGTTGTGATAACTCCCTAACTGAGATTTGTTGGGCGACAGTTGTCACAATTACGGCCTTTTTTATTAACACTCTGCTTTCAATCTCACTCGATATGAAATTACTCACAGTAAATGTAAGGATATAGGCGCATCATTAAATTCTGACTATTATTTAAGCGCGTATCTAGGTTGGTAGTATGTCTCGAGTAGGACCATAGCCTATGAAAGTTCCGATTAGAAAAATGACGTGGAAGACGATGAGGCGGTAGACCCGCCACCCAATCGCCGAGCCTACGTTTAAATTCTAAAAGGGGACTTATTATGTCTGTGAATGAAATTCGTAACATTGCGCTAGTTGGCCAAAGTGGGGTAGGTAAAACCTCCCTTGTTGAACGACTCTTGTTTGATTCCCACTCTTCTACCCATCTCGGGAATATCAAAGCCGGTGACACAATAACGGACTTTGATGCTCAATCTATCCAATACCAGCACAGTATCGAAGCCACACCCGTAGCACTGAGTTGGCAGTCGCATCGCATGAATGTCATTGATACGCCGGGATTACCTGATTTACTTGGTCGCACCCTGAGTGTGTACCCTTCGGTAGAGACAACAGCATTAGTCCTTGATGCTAATACACCCATCAACCAACTTTCCGATCGGCTTTATGCGTTTGCTCAAGAGCAACAGAAGTGCCAGATGATCATCATTAACAAGTTGGACCTTAACCCTGAAAAGTTAGCCGGCTTATTGGCAGAAATTCAGCAGCATTTCGGCGATGAGTGTTTGGCGATCAACTTACCGACTAGCGACGGTCGCGGTGTGGTGGATTGCTATTTTGAACCTGATTATGAACAAGCAACCTTGTTTGATTCTGTTGAGTCAGCCCATGAAAAGTTGATTGATCAAGTTATCGAAGTTGATGAAGCATTGATGGAAATCTACTTAGAGCAAGGTTCTGAGCTTAATCCGCAGCAGCTGCATGACCCATTTGAAGAAGCATTGCGCACCGGGCATGTGATTCCAATTTGTTTTGTATCGGCAGAAACGGGTATAGGCATACCGCTTTTATTACGAACTTTAGCTGAGTTAATGCCGATGCCTGATGAAGGTAATCCGCCGATGCTAGAGAAAGGGGGCAAGCTGATCCGTGTCGACTGTGATCAGCTGGATCATATCGTTGCTCATGTATTCAAAATTAGCGTTGATCCGTATTTGGGTAAATTGGCCTACCTTCGTGTTTTCCAAGGTGAGATAAACGCAGGCTCTCAGCTATATATAGGTGAGAGCAATAAGGCGTTCAAAGTAGGGCACCTTTATCAACTGCAGGGGAAAAAACGCAATGAGATAGGCCGTGCCCGAGCCGGTGATTTTTGTGTGCTGGCAAAAGTGGATGAACTGGCGTTTGATTCTGTGGTTCATGATTCTCATGACGAAGATGGCGTTTATATGCGAACGTTAGACTTTCCTGAGCCAATGTCTGGCTTGGCGATCAGGCCAATTAAACGTGGTGATGAGCAGAAGCTATCAGAAGTACTTGGTAAGATTGCCTCAGAAGATCCATCCTTGCGAATAGAGCATAGAGCGAGAACCAACGAAACCGTTTTAAGTGGCCAGGGTGAATTTCACTTGAAAGTAGCGCTAGAGAAGATGGCGACGCTGTACAAGTTAAACGTTGATACCCAGCAGCCAAGTATTGAGTACTTTGAAACGATCACGCAACCTGCAGAGGGGCATTATCGCCATAAAAAGCAGAGTGGTGGTGCAGGGCAGTTTGGCGAAGTGCAGCTAAGGGTGAAGCCGCTAGAGCGCGGCGCAGGCTTTAATTTTGTCAATAAGGTTGTAGGCGGTGCGATACCTACTTCGCTTATTCCTGCGGTTGAGAAAGGAATACGTCAAGCACTCGCGGAAGGGGCGATATCCGGCAATCCGCTAAAAGACATCGAGGTGACAGTTTACGATGGTAAGTTCCATTCGGTGGACTCAAAAGAGATTGCATTTGTTATTGCCGGGAAAAAGGCTTTTTTGGATGCGGTAAACAATGCTAACCCAATTGTACTTGAGCCAATCGTTGAGTTGACACTGCAAATACCGACCCCCGATGTGGGTGACGTGACCGGTGATCTTGCGGGTAACCGAGGTGTGATCCTTGGTACCCAATCTGAAGACAATAACTTCACAACAATTGAAGCCAGGGTACCACAAAACGAGTTGGTAGATTATGCCCAGCGTCTACGTGCTATGACAGGCGGTGAAGGCAGCTTTAACCTTAGAATGAGCCATTACGAGCCAGCGCCGACCATGGTTCAAGATAAAGTATGCAAAGAGGCTGCTGTGCATTAACGCGAGGCATGACGGCTCGGTGCCTTAATAGCACACAATATAAGCGCCCATAGTCAAAGTAATATGGGCGCTTTTTTTGTATTACGTCATCATTTGAATAGATACAGGTTATTTAGAGTTAAATACTGATTCACAAGCCAAATGCAAAGTAATCGACGTTCAGTGAATTTATGAACTAAGTTGGCATTTCATGGTTATGGTAACTAATTTGTCATTAAAATAGAGCTAACCTGTCATCAATCTTTCCTAATCTTCCTGCCGATTTTTGAAGTCTAATCAGGAACATATAAATGAAAAAATGGACTCTGTCGGCATTGTCGTTGCTGACAGCAGCAACATTAGTTGGCTGTAACTCAAGCTCGTCTGATGAAGACGGTAAAGGTGGCTTAGAAACTTCTATGCAAGTTGCTTTTATGCCCGATATCCACTTTCACGATATCTATGGCGACTTTGAGGATGGCGCATTTGATGGGTTGCCTAACTCAGCAAGTGGTGAAGGTGCAACAATTCGTACCATGGCCTCACAAATGGGCTCGACACGCCTTTTCAATGAAAACTATTTTGCCTTATTAGCTGCTTTGGATGACATTGTTGACCGTGGTATTAAGTACGTTGCTTTGCCGGGTGACTTTAGTGATGACGGCCAACCGGTTCACATGCGAGGTTTGGTAAAGATTTTTGACACCTACCGTGAAAAACATGGCTTAGAGTTCTTCGCAGCACCGGGTAACCACGATCCAAACCGGCCTTTTATTCAGCCAGCTGGTAAAGATGACTACTTAGGTGAAGGGGGCTTGAAGCAACCAATTTATAGCCTTGAGCATGACAAGTGTGTTAATCCTCAGCAGCCAATTGATCGCGAAGACTCGCATTCAGTGATTTGTAGTGATGAGGTGGTGCACTGGGGGTATAAAGATATCATGAGTATTTTGGGTGCCCATGGTTTTTACCCACAAGAGCAATACCTATATTTTGAAACCCCTTACAGCAGTGATGAAGCTCGTCAGAACTACTCGTTCGATGTTGCGATGAAAGAAGCGGATTACACCAACCGGATGTATGAAATTTGTCATGAGGGAACAGGTGGGGGTTACAAAGAAGAGGGGTACACCAGCTGTTCGGAAGTGCCGGATTCAAGCTACCTCGTAGAGCCAGTGAAAGGACTTTGGTTGCTGGCAATTGATGCCAATGTATATCGTCCAGTTGAAGGTTCTGTTGGTGGCGAGGCGAACCCGAATGATTACGATGGTTCGGGTAATGCGGGTTACAACATGATGCTGACCCATAAAGCGCATGTTATTGATTGGATCCGCGATGTGGTAAAGGCGGCGAAAGAGCAGAATAAGACGTTAGTATCTTTCAGTCACTTCCCAATGACTGAGTTCTACAACGGTGCCTCTGAAGATATCGAGGACTTATTTGGCGAGGGTAAGTTCCAGCTCTCGCGCAAGCCTGATGAGGAAACCAGTAAGGCATTGGCGGCAACGGGGCTAAGTGTTCATGTTGGTGGTCATATGCACTTCAATGATACTGGTATGAAGCAGTACGTGATAAATGGTGAACAGCATACCTTGTTTAACATTCAAGCGCCGTCTTTAGCAGGCTACATTCCAGCCTATAAGGTATTGAATATCCGACCAGATAACCAAATTGAAGTAGAAACAGTCATTATCGACAAGGTTGAGCGCTTCAATGAGCTGTTTGAGCATTATGAGGAAGAGCATAAGCACCTAACAGATTTGGCTGGCAATGATGAAGAGGCGAAAGCCAATATTTGGAATGAAGATATTCTGAAGTCTGAGACTTATTACGAGCTAACAGATTGGCACATCAAAGAGTTGACGCGACTACGCTTCCTGCCGGGTGACTGGCCTGTTGAAATGCGCCATATGATCATGAATATGAATGGCGATGACATGCTCATTATGTCGCAGATTGAAACTGATTTTACTGTATGCCAACTAGCAGAAGAGCTCGGTATTGATATCACAGGCTGCGCTGCGCTTAAAAATAGCGACTGGGAGCAATTCAAGGCTGACTGGGCAGCAGCAACAGCGAAGGCTGAAGCGATTGCGCAAGATAATGGCCTAGCGCTTGAAGACTTTGCTCAGTGGACGGGTGAAGAGCTGGCGGTTGATTTCTATCGTTTACGTAATGCTGATGAGTTGGCTTTCCGTGATATCGACCCAGCAGTGTTGCCTCAATATAAAGTATTGAGCGACGAGTTGTCAGAATTTGATGGCACGATTGATTCAGAAATCGGTGATCTCGGTGATTACAGCGTGGGCGATGTATTCAAGTCGCGTTTTGGCAGCTTGTTTGTCATTCTTGATAAATTCGCAACCGGCAATGCCAGCGACCATTTCTTGATTGATACTGAAAATCAAACGCTGACTGACTTGAAAGACGCGACTGAGCGTGAATTGATGAAGTAAAATTAGCTTGCTTAGCTGTATTAGTACAGATTAGCTACAAGGCCATGTTAGATGTATTCGTTCTGACATGGCCTTTATTCTTTATCTAAGTACGTCGTTGACGTTAAAGGTCAAATTTCACTTCATCAAGTAGTTTAACGGCTGTGCTTCGGTAGTTTGAGATTTTTTCTAGCGATAGGTCGTCAGCTTTAAAATCACCCCATGATGCAACGAGCTCAGAGCGTTTAACCCCTTCTTTTACCGGGTACTCGAAGTTTACAGCGGCATACATTTCTTGTGCTTTGCTGGCTGTTAGGAACTCCATGAGTTTAATGGCATTGTCATCGTTAGGTGCGTATTTGGCCATGGCCATACCGCTCACATTGACATGGGTACCGCTAGTTTGTTGGCCAGGGAAGTTAATGTAAACCGCTTCTGCCCATGCTCGTTGGTTTTCGTTTTCAAGCATTTTACCGAAGTAGTAACTATTGCTTACTGCCAAGTCACATAAACCCTCTTTTACGGCTTTTACCTGGCCACGGTCATTGCCTTGAGGTTTGCGAGCAAGGTTAGCTTTGAAGCCTTCTAGCCATTTTTTAGCTTCTGCTTCGCCATGGTGGGCGATCATCGAAGAGACCAACGAAATGTTGTAGTGGTGTTTACCAGAACGAGTACAGATTTTTCCTTTCCATTCCGGCGAGGCCAAATCCATGTAATCAAAGTCGGCAGGTAGCTGACCAACACGATCTTTAGATGACTGTACGTTACGAGTACGTAAGGTTAGTGCAAACCATTCACCTTCGCTGTCACGGTACTGACTTGGGATATTCTCATTTATCGTTTCGTTATTAACGCCTTGAACTAGATCGTTATCAGACAGTTCGACAAGATGACCAATGTCAGTGGTTAGAACAATATCAGCTGGACTGTATTGGCCCTCTTTTTTGAGCATTTCAGTAAAGCCTTCTTTGGCAAATTTCACATTTACTTTAATGCCCGTTTCTTTGGTGAATTCATTAAACAGAGGTTCAACTAAGAATGGTTGACGATAAGAGTAGACATTGACCTCTTCGGCAGCAGAAGCAAGTTGTGGGGCTAGTAAAGTCGAAATAGCAGCAGTGAGTAGTATTTTTTTCATTATATATCCATGAGAATGATAAATATTATCAATGCGGATTAGAGCGGAAATTGAGTCACTTTCATAACAGATAAATAGAATAGTATGAACTGCTTCTCAATTATTTTAAGTTTATATAATTGTCCTTATATGGCTATTAGTGTGGTTGATAATAATATTTATCATGCATTGGTAGATAATTGCTCTAAGTGGTGCGAGTGTCTAGATGCTTGATATAGCAATAATTTTAAATCACTTGACTGATTTAAAATAACTTAATGATTTTCAATGGAAAATAAAAGATTATCTGCCAACCTTTGGCGTTTGGCTATATATTCATAAGGCATACAAGGTGCTGGGCGGAGGGATGTATGGTTATGGCTCTGCTTTGTAAGGTTATATAACGCTTGGTTATGTCTTAGCTTAATATTGCTCTATTTAACTAACCCCTTTAACAATAAGGATTTTATAGAGCGTTGCTTTTTTTAGAACAGAAGTTTTGAATAATAGCATTGGTTGTGGTTTCAACAGCATGTTTCAATGGCCGTAGTGTTTTCATTTATATGACAAGGGAAGTCAGAGTATGGATAGCATTAAAGCCCAACTGCTCAACTTTAAGCTCCATTTTATTGTAATTGTTTTAACCGTAATCGCCGAAATGATAGGGGTCATCAAGATCCCAATAGGGGCAAGCAGTATTGTACTGTTGCCATTATTCTATTCTTTCGTGATTGGTATTTTGATCAACCCAAATGTAATCAAAAAAGCAAGCTCGCTGATTACGATTAAGCAGGCAGAAAAAGCAACACCCATTATTCTGATTGCTGTTATGCCATTCCTCGCCAAGTTCGGTACGTTAATTGGTCCATCGCTTGATAAGATTTTGAGTGTGGGTCCCGCCATGATTTTTCAAGAACTGGGTAACCTAGGTACGATTCTCATTGCGATGCCAGTCGCCGTGTTGTTGCTGAAAATGGGCCGTGAATCTGTGGGAGCCTGTTTCTCGATCGCTCGTGAACCGAATATTGCGCTTATATCCGATAAGTACGGACTGAAGAATCCAGAAGGTATCGGGGTAATGGGGGTTTACGTTATGGGTACGATGTTTGGCACACTCTATTTTGCAATCCTTGCTTCTGTATTAGCCAGCTTGAACCTGTTCGATATTAAAGCTCTTGCAATGGCTTGTGGTGTCGGTAGTGGCAGCATGACTGCTGCATGTTCTGCATCGCTGGGTGAAATGTACCCAAGCCTAAAGGATGAAATTCTAGCCCTTGCTGGTGCCAGTAACCTACTGACTAATGCGACGGGTTTGTTCTTAGGGTTGTTTGTTGCATTACCATTAACTGAAAAACTGTACAAAGTGCTCACCAAGAAGAAGGATGAGAAGGTTAAAGCTGAATTAGGGAGTGATTCAAATGTCTGAAGTAGCACAAAAACGCCACGTAAATAGCGGTATCGACTTAATTGAGTTTGCACTGGTTTTATTCTTTGTATCGGTTATTGCCCTGATTTCAAATTGGGCAGGGGCGGGGATTGCACCAACAAAAGCATTGCTAGGGATGTTTATCATCTACTCGATGGTGTTGGTGAGTTTAGTGTTAGCGAAATACGCGCCATTTTATTTGCCTTCAGTTGCATGGATCTCGATTGTCAGCGTAGGGCTTACCCTGCCGATATTCCCTGGTGCAGATTGGATTGTCTCTAATTTGCAGTCCATTAACTTCTTAAGCTTGGTGACCCCGGTATTGGCTTACTCTGGGTTGGCAATCAGTAAATTAGAAATCGACACATTTAAAAAGTCAGGCTTTAAGATTGTGCTTATTTCGATCTTGGTGTTTACCGGCACCTTTATTGGCTCGGCGCTGGTCGCAAATATCTTAATCTAATTTATTACCACTCAATGCGGCCTCCTGACGGTGGGAGGCCAATCAACTATATATCTAAGCACCTGGCAGCATCTTGAATCACCTTGAGCTAGCTTGGGTATAATTACATCAGAATAACTTGAGATAAGTCCTATGAAAGATAGTGAAGTCCTTTGTCAGGAATTTGAGCAGCAAATGATTGAATGGCGACGTGATATCCACGCCCACCCCGAAATTGCCTACGAAGAGTTCAGAACAGCAGAGTTTGTTGCAACGAAACTTAAAGCATTGGGGCTTGAAGTCACTTGTGGTCTTGGTAAAACAGGGGTTGTCGCTACGTTACATGGTAACAAGGGCGGTGGTGATGCCGTTGCTTTGCGTGCAGATATGGATGCGTTATTAATGCAGGAACTCAATGAGTTTAGTCATTGCTCTGTCCACCAAGGGAAAATGCATGCGTGTGGTCATGATGGTCATACTACGATGTTGCTTGGTGCGGCGCATGTATTAGCCAAGAACCCTGACTTCGCCGGTACCGTTCATTTTATCTTCCAACCTGCTGAAGAAAATGAAGCGGGTGCGAAAGCAATGATTGAAGATGGCTTGTTTGAAAAGTTCCCGGCGAAGGCGGTATATGGGTTGCACAACTGGCCAAGTCTGCCAGCTGGCGAAGCTGCGGTACATGATAACGCGGTAATGGCCGCTTTCGATACTTTCGATATTGTCATTAAGGGTAAGGGCGGCCATGGGGCGATGCCACACCTAGCGGCTGATCCAGTACAAGCTGCAAGCTTAGTGGTGACATCATTACAAAGTATTGTCAGTCGTAATATCGATCCTCAACAGTCCGGGGTGATCAGCGTAACGCAGATCCATGGTGGTGATGCTTACAATGTGATTCCTGAACAAGTCGAACTGAAAGGCACGACGCGCTCGTTTTGCCCGGATGTACGTGATTTAATCGAAACCCGAATGCAGCAACTTGTCGAATCCGTAGTGGCTAGCCAAGGCTGCACTGTCGAGTTTAATTATACTCGCCGTTATCCTGCAACCATTAATACAAGAGACGAAGCGCGTGAATGCTTGAGCACATTAGAATCGTTGCCAGGCATTAATAAAGTGCATTTAAACCCGCCAGCGAGCATGGGCGGGGAAGATTTCGCTTTTATGCTTGAACAAAAGCCGGGCTGTTATATTTGGCTGGGCAATGGTGGTGAGTATGGATTGCATAACCCACATTATGATTTTAATGATAATGTATTAAAAATTGGTGCTAATTATTGGGTGAATCTGGTACAACGATTACTTGCTTAACTCGTTGTAGCAGAGAAATGGATAATCGCGCACTAAAGTATTTTGAAGCCGTCGCTAAGGCTGGAAGTATTCGTGGAGCTTCGGAAAAGCTTCACGTTGCTCCATCGGCAATCAGTCGTAAAATTGTACAATTAGAAGACCAGCTTCATGTACAACTGGTGACACGCTTGGGTAGAGGTGTCACCTTAACAGAGGCAGGGAAAGAACTCACACAATATATCAAAGAGATGCAAGTCAAAGAAAACGAGTTCCTCGCGTTTCTGTCTGATATGCAGTCAATGAAAACAGGCACGATAAGGTTGGCAACGGGCGGTGGCTTTATCGATGACTTGATATTGAACGCGATTTCGCGTTTTTCTAAAAAGTTTCCGGGTGTTCAAGTCAAATTAGATGTCTGTGGTGGTGATGAGATCATCAGAAAGTTAAGGGAAGAGCAGGCGGATATCGGCTTAGTACTTAACTGCCCAACTTCACCGCAAATCGACTTCCTTCATCGCGAAATATTCCAGCCCTTGTCTTTAGTCGTTAACCCTTACAGTGAATTTGGTCAGCTTGAACAGTGCACTGGTGAAACCCTAGATTCAATCCCGCTGGCACTGCTTGATCACTCTTTCAGTATTCGTCAAATCGTTAGCCAAATTGAGGACTCGCATGGCTGTGAATTATGGCCAACGTTAGAGTGCAATTCATTCCAGGCTTTAAAGCTGTTTGCTTTGTCTGGAGCTGGTGGCACGCTGTTGCCTGAAGTATGCGTTGATAGAGAATTAAAAAACGGCAGCCTAAAGGCGATTCCGATTACGTTAATGCCAACTGAGCAAACATCTGTTGATTTAATTATGCGTCATGGCCATGAAAAGACGGTCAGTATTGAAAAAATGACTCAAGAAATCATTAAAGGCATGACGGTTTTTAATATTGCAAATCAGGCAGAGCCAATAAAAAAGGAATTGGCAATAACGTGATGGGTCATACATTTATTGATAGAAAAATTTGTAACATCAAAAAGTGATTATTAGCGTTAATTTACACCCTTTATTCATGTATATGCACAAGGAGATGGTGTAAATGACCGATAAAAACAGCAACCCTGATAACCCTAAACGCCGATCGTTCATCAAAACGTCGGCCTCTATTGCACTGGCTGGAATTGGTAGTTCGTTGGTAGCAAGCAAAGCAACAGCATCTGAATTAGACAGTGATTGGATTCCAGGGCTTTCCCATAGCCAATCTGACCGCCTGTTTTGGCAAAAGGTAAAAAGGCAGTTTTTACTCGATAAAAGAACCACATATATGAATATTGGTACAACCGGTTCGATGCCTAAACATGTACTGGCTGATTATCATGATAACAATAAGACGGTGGCCAAATACCCATGGGATATGGATGGTAAGTTTGGTAGTTGGCCATATGTATCAGAGATGGTGACAGATATTGCTGCAGGCTTTGGGGCCGACCCGCATGAAATAATCTTAAGTCGCAATACGACTGATGGTATGTGCTCCATCATTAATGGTCTCCATTTCCAGCCAGGAGATGTCATTCTTACCACCCACCATGAGCATGTTGCAGGCACATCACCACTGAATGTCGTTAAGCAGCGTTTTGAAGTTGAGGTTGTTGAGGTGCAACTTCCCGTTTATACAGGCTCTGAGGCTGTCAGTGACGATGACTATGTTGATGCATTCGCAGAGGCATTGAACAACTATGATAATGTCCGCTTGGTGGTTTTCTCTCACATTACTTATAAAACCGGTGCCAAACTGCCTGCTAAGCGATTGTGTGAGTTAGCAAAAAACTATAAGGTCCCAACCCTGGTTGATGGTGCGCATACTATTGGGATGCTTGATCTAGACTTCCATGATTTAGATTGTGACTTCTATGCGGGCTCTGGTCATAAGTGGCAATGTGGACCGGGGGGAACGGGGATCCTATATGTTCGTGATGATGCAAAACGATTAGATCAATATTGGTATGATAGACCAAATCCACTGTGGCTCATAAACTCTTCGTTATCACATGCTGACTACCTAGGTAAGCAACTTCAAATGCAGTACATAGGGAATGATAACTACCCGGCAAAACAGGCGTTGGCGGACAGCTGCAAGATGTGGGATGACATTGGGCGCGCTAAGATTGAAGAGCGCGTGTTATACCTTGGTTCTTTGTGTAAATTACTATTAGCAGAAGCATTGCCTAGTGCCTATGTGTTTTCGCCTAATGTCGAATCACTTTCAAGCGGCTTAACGACGTTTAATCCCTTTGGATTGGAGGATGGGGAAAAACTCACAGAGTTTAGAGATAGGCTCCGTAACGAATACGGCTATATTATCCGCACGACCAGCTTTAAGTTATACCAAGATGATGCTGCTGATTCGCATGCGTTACGTATATCGACGCACCTTTTCCATGATGAGACAGATGTCGAAGGGCTCGTAAAAGCGATTAAGAACCTCTACCAAGACATGTCATAAAAACAGCTTAAGATTATTTCACACCCAGCTTTCGCTGGGTGTTTACTATTTATAGTTACATAAAGCAATTTATGGCAAGGAGTGTCGAAAATGGAGTGGGGTTATCTGAATAAGCTGAGCCGCCCTATTGTTATGGCTGCGAGTCTATTTTTTTGTCATTTAGCAATCGCAGATGACTTGGCTGAAATTAAGCAACGCGGCGTGCTTCGCCATATTGGGGTACCTTATGCTAATTTTGTGTCTTATATCAAAAGGGATAATTTTGAGTCACTAACGGGGTTGGATGTTGAGCTCGTTAAGGGGTTTGCGGAGCATTTAGGGGTTAAATATCAATATGTGCCTGCGGATTGGAGTAATGTCGTCGGTAAATTGATTGGACAAGATGTGCTATATAGCAATAATCAATTTTCATGGGGTGAAAAGACACCCATTGAAGGCGATATTATTGCCAATGGTGCGACTATACTTGATTGGCGTAAACAGTTGGCTGACTTTTCTGATGATTACTTTATTTCAGGTGTTTGGCTTATAGCGCGTTCTGATTCTAACTTGAGTCCAATAAGGCCGACTGGGTCATTAGATAAAGACATTAAAAAAGTGAAGCAATTAATTGCTGGTAAAGATGTCTTAGCGTTGGAATATTCCTGCTTAGATCCTAATTTGTACCAGCTTTATGAAACGGGCGCGAATGTCATTTTGCCTGACACGCGTAGAAAGCTGAATGAAATGGTGCCGGCAATATTAAATAATGATGCAGAAACCACCTTGTTGGATGTTGCTGATGCGCTTATTGCGCTTGAAAAATGGCCCGGGGAAATCAAAGTTATTGGACCAATCTCACAAGAGCAAAGGATGGGGGCGGCATTTAGGAAAAATTCACCTGAATTACGTAAAGCATTTAATCAGTACTTGGCTAAGATTAGAAAAGACGGAACGTTTCAATCACTGGTAGAAAAACATTATCCTTCGATATTTTACTTCTACAGTGATTATTTTACAGGAAGTATTGAAACGGATTTATGAAGACATGGAAGAGTAAGTTATCAAGTAGAAGCCTGATTATTACTGCTTCAATTTTGCTTTCAGGCTATCTCGTATTAATCCTCGCCGTAACCAATTTAGGCCAGTCTCGGCTTAAAGAATCTCAGCATCGCGAATTAGAGCTCAAAGTACAAAGTTATAGCCATACCCTTGAGTACTTCTTTGGTGTGACCAGTGACGAGATCAGCTACCTAGTCACTGATAAAACAATGGGCACTTTTTTTGCCAACTTAGCTTCCGGTATGTCAATGGAGTACGGGCTGGGTGCAAGCCTATTTAAGCTGCATAAAGAGCTAGAGGATAAGATAGAGAAAACACAAATAGCTGGTACGCCTGTCTACTTGGGTTTTAGTCTCATAGGCTATAACGGCTCGTTAATAGCAAAAACAAAGTCGAATGGCCTACCATATATCGATCCGATTAAATACTCAGTAGTACGGGGTTATGACAACCGTATTTACACAATCAAACAAAATGAGCAGTTATATATTCAGTTTATTAAACGCGTAACGTACGCCAATGAACCTGTTGCCTATCTGGTTGCTCATATTAACCCCCAAGTGATTGTTGACCAACTTACCGTGCAAGAGGGGGATGTCACCCGAAGTTGGTTGGAATTGATGACACCTGAAGGGGACTTACTTATTTGGAATACCTTACAAGAAGAGAGTACAGTTGCGGAAAAAGCCGGGTTGGCCAGTAAGCTTTATTTTGAGTCTGTTATAGATAACACGCCTTTTAAGCTGAAAACCTGGTTCGAGCCTGTCAGTGAGAAAGAGATCTTTACTTCGGCCTGGTTTATTGCTGGCCTTTCTTTCCTTGCCGTACCTGTAGTTATTGGCTTGATGTATATCTTTCTGATCAATAATGCCAACATTATTCTTCGAACTAAAATTAAAGCGAGCCATAAACAACAACGAACGCTTTCAGCTCAAAATCAACGCTTGATTGAAGAAATAGAAAAACGCCGTTTGTCGGAGCAAAAATTAGCTTATCAGGCAACACACGATGCTCTGACTGGACTGGCTAATCGTCAATACGGAAATGAACGTTTAGCGCAAGAAATAGTGAAAGCAAAGCATACTGGTTCCAATGTTATTGTGTTGTTTATTGATTTAGATAATTTCAAAGAAATTAATGACACCATTGGTCATTTAGCCGGAGATGACATTCTCAAGCAAAGTGCGAACCGGTTGCTTGGCTCTATGAGGCAATCTGATGTGTTGGTTCGCCTAGGTGGCGATGAGTTTTTGTTAATTATCCCAGGTTTGGAAAATGCAAGGGCAGCCAAAATACTGGCATCAGGTATTTTGGCGTTGTTTGAGACGCCTTTTGAATGGCACCATCAGCAGTTTTTTGTTTCTGCGAGTATCGGTTTATCTATTTACCCCCAAGATGGCGATAGCGTTCAGCAACTATTGGCCAGTGCCGATACTGCAATGTATCGCGTCAAGCAAGAAGGGCGGAATGGGTTTAACCTTTATAACCCCGACATGAACAAAGATGCCCAAAGGGCATTAGCTTTGGGTACACGCTTACGTTCAGCTATCAATAATGATGAACTTGAGTTGTATTATCAGCCGATTGTTGATCTATCGACGGATAAGATTGTTGGTGCAGAAGCGCTCATGCGATGGCGTGATGAGGAGTTTGGCGCAGTATCGCCGGAAGAGTTTATCCCCATTGCAGAGAAAAACGGCTTAATTCACCGGATAGGGGAATTGGCGATTAGCAAAGCGTGTATGCAAGCGGCAGAGTGGCAACAAATATCACCAATTCACCTTTCAGTGAACATTTCGAGCGTACAGTTTCGTTATTGTGAACAACTCTATGCACAAATTCGCCATGCGTTGTTGAAGTCGGGTCTGGACCCGGAGTTACTGGATATCGAAGTGACAGAAAGTTTGCTATTCAACCATAACGAAGAAGTCCTTCAACTGCTAAGCCGGCTGCAGTCGATGGGGATAAAATTGACAATCGACGATTTTGGCACTGGCTACTCAGCACTGAGTTATTTACAAAAATTTCCATTTGATCGATTGAAAATCGATCGTTCATTCTTGCAGCAAATTGAGAACAAGTCCGAAGACAGGGAATTGGTGAATGCGATCCTCGCTATGGCTAAAGCATTAAAGCTAGAGGTTGTTGCTGAAGGAATTGAGTCACAAAAACATGTTGACTACTTAAAAGGAAAGCGGTGCGAATTTGGGCAGGGCTATTTCTATAGTAAGCCTGTTCCAGCCAGTGAGTTTGAACAACTTTTACATGAGGTGGTTGCTGCGTGATCACGATATGGCATGTTACTTCAATCTTGTACTGAGATGCCTTCCTATCAATTATTTTGATGATAGGTTGTGTGTGGAGGCAGGTTTTTGTCATCAATTTTGGTCAGGCGAAAAAAAACCGTCGGGCAAACTGTGCTCGACGGCGTATAAACGTAGAACGCTTGATAGAAAAGATTTCATCAAACTGACGTCATTATGCCTTTTTGAGTTTTTATATCAATAAAATTGATACGGTTTTTGTTGTGAATAAGAAAAATATTTTTGGTTTGGTTGCTTAGCCCTCATGTTGTTTGGTGTTTGTACGATTTTTGGCTGTATTGGTGCTCAATAAATACGCGGCGATCGTTGCGTCTTTGCATTTTCTGCTACAAACAAACACTTTGAATCATGCATTTACATTCGTAAACAATGTAAATTGAATGCCAATGAAAACAATTATCAATTATGTTATCGGCCTTGATTAAGGCTGTTTGTTGTTTTCTATTATGGTGTTAAAAAGCAAGGCGGTGCAGCTATGGGCCCGTCGTCTTCATATCTACATATCGATGGCGCTGCTACTTGTGGTGCTGTTTTTCTCTGTGACCGGCATTACGCTTAATCGCCCTGGACTCTTCGTAAATAGCCAACCTGAGGTTGAGACCCTCTTTATTGAGGTGCCGGAAACGATCCTCGCTTCAGGACAAACAGCCTACGTGCCTGATGAGCAACAATTACTTAATTTCTTAGAAGCTGAAGCAAAAATCTCAGGCATGCCTTCCAAGATGGAAGTCTTCACCGAAATTGAAGATGGTGAGCTATTTGAAGGTGAAGTATCACTCAATTACAAAGGACCGGGTTTTGATGCAACGGTCTATATCGATTTGACTACCCGTGAAGCTGAGATTGAAAAGTCACACTATGGTGCTGTCGCTGTACTGAATGATCTGCATAAAGGGCGCAACAGCGGGGAAGTGTGGAAGTGGTTTATCGATATTACGGCGTTATTAATGGTGTTTTTCGTGCTTACAGGTGTGTGTCTCCTGCTACCGAAGAAAAAGACGTTTAACACTTCCATGAAATGGACGGCTTTTGGCTCGCTTCTTACTCTAATTATTTTCATTTTTGCTGTGCCTTAGCAGCCAGCTGCGTTTACAAGGATTATTCATGAAACCGTCATTCACGACATTTGTGCCTCGGTCATTGATTGCTATGGCGCTAGCATTTCCACTGACTTTCACTGCCAATGCTAAACCACTGCCTGAGTCAGCGACGATGGAAGTTGAGTTTACCCTCCCAAAGATAGAAACCTCGATGTATGCCCGTCCGTATGTGGCGGTATGGATTGAAGACGCCAAGCGAAAGCCTATTCGTACAGTGCAATTGTGGGTAGGCAAAGATGAGTGGTTGAAAGATTTACGCAGCTGGTGGCGTAAGGTCGGCCGTTATGACCGTGAACTTGTTGATGCCGTGACCTCAGCCACTCGACCTGCGGGTGAATACCGCTTTGTTTGGGACGGTTTGAATGATGACGGTGAGCGTGTTGAGCAGGGAGATTACACCTTTTATGCCGAAGTGGTGCGTGAACATGGTGGACGAAACTACCTGCGCCAAAAGATGACGTTGGGTGAAGAGGCTGTGACTTACGAGCTAGCGCCTACCGAAGAAACTGGGTCAATTAGTTTGAGCTATAAGCCTCAAGCTTAACGAAAAGAATATTTTAAAATAGAGAATTAAAACAATGACTAATAATAAAATTAAAGCCGTATCTATGGCTTGTGCGCTTGTTGCCGGTTTAGCTGTGACAGCAAGTGCGAATGCGCATCCACGCTGGTTACTTCCATCGCATTTTACTGTTTCTAAAGAAGGCGGTGATTGGCTGACATTTGACGTGACAGCGTCACACGGTACGTTTGTGTTTGATAAGCCAGCCGGCGCCGAAACAGGTGAAGTGGTGATGCCGGATGGCCGTGTACAACGCCCGAATTTTGTTATCCGAGGCAAGCGTCGTTCAGTTTTTGATTTTCACTTTGAAGAAGAAGGAACGCACAAGGTTCGTGTAAACGGAACGCCTTATTACTACACCCAGTACAAAGCGGGCCGCCGCGATACTGTCAAATGGGTGAAGGGGAATAAAGCAGAACGTGATGATGTGCTGCCTAAAAAGTCCCGTGATGTTGTTACCCAAGTTAGCTACACCCGCGCTGAAAGCTATGTCACGGTGGGTAAGCCAACGACCAAAGCATTTGAACTAGATAAAAAATTCCTTGAGCTAGTGCCGGTAACGCACCCGGCAGATATTGTTGAAGGCGAAGAGGTTCAATTCCAGTTTTTCTTTAATGGGGAGCCTCAGCAAGGTGTGACCGCAGAAATCACCCGTGACGGCACTATGTATCGCAACCACCAAGAGCAACTTGACGTAGTAAGTGATGAGAACGGCATGGTGACATTTACACCGGAACAAGCAGGCCGTTGGTTGATGAAGGCAAATTACAAAGGTGATTTGGAAAACAACGCACTGGCTGATCGTGTAAGCGCCAATGTTCACCTCACTTTTGAAGCTGTTCTGCAGTAATTGTTATCCGTGATTTATAGCCTGCCATTGTTGCAGGCTATTGCTTTTTTCGTTTTGAGGTAATGATGAAAAAATCCACACAACTAGCCATCTTCGCTTTTCTGACTATTCAGTCTTCTGCTGTCTATGCGCATTTTCCATTAATGAGTTGCTGGCTTGAATCAGACAAAGTGATTTGCCAGGCGGGGTATAGCGATGGTAGTGAAGCGATTGATTATGATGTCGATATGTTTGATTACGATGATAATTTGATTGACCGTGTCACAACAGATAAACGCTCTATGGTTGAGTTCGCGATGCCAGATACGGACTTTTACTTGGTTTTCGATGCTGGTCACGAAAACCCAGTTGAAGTAGATGTTGTTGAGATTGAAGAGAAATGATCACACAAACGGTTAGAGCCGACGATGGCGGTAAAGAAGGTAAGTGGGTTGGGTTGTCAATCGCATTGATCCTTTTACTGGCTGTTATGCTGTTACCGCACCATCAGTCTATATCTAAAGCACAGGCACTTGATGCTCACCAAGTGTCTGTGAATGACTTAGCCGGACCTGAGCTTGCTATGGTCGCTGAGTTACGCCTTGCTCATGAAGAAATTCGCAATATTCATCAGGATAACTTGGACTTTGGTGTTCATAGTGAACTGTTATGGCCAGATATGGTGGAGCTTGAAGAAATTTGGTTGGCGCCCTTTGTACACGATAAAAGTTGGGAGCATAAGGGACGCCATAACTGGCAGGTAATTGCCCCCGCTTTCTATTTAGGTATACGTCAAATGGAGCAGGGTACAGCGCATGTGGTTCTTTATTCAGGGGAGCACGAGCCTGACATTTGGTTTGCCTTATCCCCCAAGGCGAAAGCCATGTCAGCGAGTGCTGAGTTGAGTACTGAAGCGTTAATCGATGCCGGTTGGACACAAGTGGTCTTTGCTTTATCCGTTCAAAATCAAACAGACAATCACCTTCATTAGTGTTGGCATAAATAACACACCTCAAGGTATGTGTATGAAACAGCTAAAAAATAATACGATAACTAAAATTACAACCGTACTGACTTCATTGGTATTACTGTTTGGCGCAGCGTATAGCCAAGCAGCCGAAAAGATGAAAATTGGTATCACGCTGCAACCTTATTACAGTTATGTAAAAGCGGTTGTGGGCGATAAAGCCGAGATCCTTCCTCTTGTCGATGCCGGTTTCAACCCTCATAACTACCAGCCTCAACCTAACGATCTTCGCCGTTTGAAGGCGATGGATGTGATTGTCGTTAATGGTATTGGCCACGATGACTTTGCACTAAAAGTCATTGCAGCGGCAAACCGTGATGATTTGATTGTGATTGAAGCAAACAAAGATGTGCCATTGCTACCTGCAATGGGCCAATCTGTAGGTGATGGTGCCGTTAACCCCCATACCTTCGTTGGGCTTTCAACCACGATTCAAAAGGTTTACACCATTGCCAATGAACTTTCCAAGTTGGATCCTGAAAACGCTCGCTTTTATAGAAAAAATGCCCGCAAGTATGCGGCACATTTTCGTAAGTTAAAACATGAAGCCATGACTACGCTGGGTGATTTAGATACCAGTGGTATGGTTGTCGCGACGACCCACAATGCTTATGGCTATATCCTGCAAGAATTTGGTGTTGATGTGGCCGCGGTGATCGAGCCGGCTCACGGGGTTGAGCCAAGTGCCAGCCAGTTGCAAGAAACCATTGAGAAAATCCGCCAGTCAAATATCGATATTTTGTTCTATGAGCTGAATATGCCTAACCGATTTGTCGATACCATTGAAAAAGCGACAGGTGTTCAACTGTACCGTTTTTCCCACATGACTCATGGCCCTTATGAGGATGAGAAAGTCGAGGTCGAGATGAAGCAAAACCTCGATACCTTGATTGAGTCCATGAAGTATGCAGCACAGAACAAAGTGAGTTAGTTGTGGGACCGAAAATTTTACTCGATAACGTTGGCCTCAAATACGGTGACAATACCATTTTGCATAACATCAACCATGAGTTTTCTGCTGGTGAGTGTCATGTGGTGATGGGGCCAAATGGTGGTGGAAAAACCTCTTTGCTACGTTCAATCCTTGGGTTGACACCTTTCACCGGTCGCATTGATATCCAATGGCCTGAGAAGCAAGGCAAGGTGGGCTATGTACCACAGAAAGCCGTGTTTGAATCAAGTTTGCCGTTGACGGTGATGGATTTTATTTTGCTAAACCAGAGCCGTACACCATTGTTTTGGTCACGCTGGCGAAACCTATCAAAGCAACAAGCATTTGCCCTAGAGCAGCTTGAGCGTGTTGGCATGGCGGAGCGGGCCGATAGAAGGATGGGGCAATTGTCGGGAGGCGAGCAGCAACGTGTGTTGTTTGCTCAGGCTCTACTTGATAATCCTGATCTATTGATTCTCGATGAACCAACCACAGGAATGGATGAGCAAGGTGTACGATACCTGGAAGCGCTCATCAAATATTTGGTGAATGAAGGTAAAACTTTGCTTGCTGTACACCATGATGTCACTGCTGTTCGCCGCCTTGATGCCACGGTGCATGTGGTGAATCGCCAATTGATTGATAGCGGCAGCGTTCAGTCTGTGCTAACACCAGAAAAAATTGAGCGATTATTTAACCATTACAGTATCTCGCCTTCCTCTGATGATCAAGCAAGAGGTAAAGCAGCATGATGGATTTTCTACGCCAATTGGCTGTACAAGGTGTTGAAGCTGGCTGGCTGAGTGAGAGCTTTTCCTATGCGTTTATGGTTAATGCCCTAGTTGCAGCACTGCTGGTAGGCCCGTTATTGGGTGGGCTGGGAACTTTGGTGATTGCAAAGCGACTTGCCTTCTTTTCTGAAGCTGTTGGCCACGCCGCATTAACGGGGATCGCATTGGGTGTTTTACTAGGCGAGCCGCCTGAAAACCCAATTATTGGCCTATTTAGTTTCTGTATGATTTTCGCACTTTTGCTTCATTTTGTGAGGAATCGAACCAATGTGCCATACGACACGCTAGTGGGGGTGTTCCTTGCCTTGGCATTGGCGGTCGGTGCTGCTCTGTTGATGTATGTAGCGCGTAAAATCAATATTCATATGCTTGAGAACGTGCTGTTTGGCTCGATTCTGACCGTGACAGATCAAGACATTTTGATCTTGGCGGGAAGCTGTATCTTGATCCTCTTGGTTCTCATACCTACCTTCAATCGTATATTGCTAACTTGTATTAGCCCTGATATCGCACGCGTGCGCGGTTATTCCACTAATTTCTACGACTATTTGTTCGTTATGATGATTACATTAGTGACTATTGCGTCGGTCAAAATTATTGGTGCGGTTCTGGTTGGTGCCTTGTTGCTGATACCGGGGGCGACGGCTCGACTACTGACCAAGAATATGGGTGATTTTGTTTTGTTGTCAGCTTTTCTGGCAACCGTTAGCTGCGTGATTGGTACGTTGTTGCCAATGGAACTTGAAATGCCAGTTCCTTCTGGAGCCGCAATCATTATTGTTTCAGCCATTTTCTTCTTAATGGCGACCTGTTTTCGTATTGTTCGCAAGGGCTAAGTGACATGAAGAAATTTGCTAATAAAAAATCATCCAGCATCAAGGTGTTAGGTATCTGTTGTTTGCTTGCTGGTGCGCTGCTCAGCTCTTGGGCTGTATCGGCGAAAGATATTCTTACAGCCGCGCCTGTCACCTACATGCTATCGACTGAGCTGACCAAAGGTACAGGTTTAGAAACTCATTACTTGCCACCTAAGCGCTATGGTTTGCAACGTTTACCTAATTGGTTCGCTAGTAAAGGGGTTGAATCAGTTGAAAAGGCGGCACAGACAGCCAAAGCCGCTATCACGTTAGGTGCGGTTTGGCCGCAAGACCCGCTGTATGCATACGCACGTCAAAGCAACATCCAGATTGTTGAAATTGACGCATCTCAGTCGATTTCCCCAAGAGCGACAGGTGTTGCTGCATTACAGTTGGATGATGGTTCAACGTCCCCTTATGCTTGGTTGAACCCAACTAACCTGACTCGTATGACGGCGATTGTCAGTGGTGATTTACAACGCTTATGGCCCCAACATGCTGAAGTTATCGCAGCGAACCAGCAGGCACTGATGATTAATGTTCGTCATTTAATTAATCAGCAGCAAGCCGCTTTATTTGAAGCAGAAGTTGATTCTGTGATTTTGCTGTCTAAGGAGCTGGAAGATTTCGCTGCGGGTAATCAGCTATTCGTCGTTGATAGGCTGACAAAGCCTGAGCTGGAATGGACTGAACAAGACAAAACAGCGCTTGTAGCGATGCTGAAAGAAGATGAGGCGACGTGGATACTGACATCCAAGCGAGTGAGTAAAATGTTGAAAGCGCTGGTGCCCAAACCAGAACGCATTCTAGTTGTTGATAGTATTGACCGCTGGGGCAGCAAAGGGATTAATCAACAAGCCCCCTTAGCACGCTGGGAATTAAACCTATAACATCATATTAGTAATGTGATCGCATAAGAGACGTTGTGCTCTTCAACAGTGAAAACCAAGTCAGGCTAAGGGTAACCTTAGCCTGTTTTCGTATTGGAAATAGGATCTTTAAGCAAACTGAATTAGCCCCTTAGAACGTGGGTTTTGGAATCTTTCTTGCCAGCCGGTCAATACCGCCCTCAGCGGTGAAGAACAGTTCGAATTCAAGCATGATACCGGGGTTAATTTTGTAATTGAATTCGTCTTGGAAGTCGAATTCTGGGGTGACACTCATGTATAGCCAATCTTTGTATAGTCGATGCTTCCAACTCACTGAAACCCACGAGTTGGTGACTGAGTAACTGGGCCTTGAGTCGGCACTGATACCTAATGAGTATTGGAAAAGGTTGTCTTGATCGACCCGATCAAAAATTTCCGCCTGGTATACAAACTCCCAATTATCGTCATCATCAAGGAACTGGGCGCTTGAGCTAAGTTTTAAAATGGTGGTATCGGCTTCTGGTGTCGCAAAGTAGAAATTGAGAGAGGTGAGTGAGCCGGGTCCTTCTGAGTGATAATAAAAGATTTCCTGTTTGATCCGTGTTGTCCAGTGGCGGCTAATTTTATCGACGCGATTTACATTGGCTCGGGTGAACGGGTCTAATGGTAGTTTAATTGCTAGCCCAGCATCAAAGTCAGCTTTCCACTTTCCCCATTGTCTATCTTGCAGGCGAACAGCACCGACGGCACCAGAAAAGCTATCATCATTGGCATTACTGATCCCACGCTCTTTATCTTCTAGTCGGTCAAAATCATCAGGGTCGGTTTCTAAGACCAGCTTCCACCTTTTTTCTGTATGGGGGAGGTCAATTTTGAGTTTTACACTGGCGTCGCCTTCGAAGTATTCCCGATGGGTGTACCGTGGCTTGAACTTAATTTTTAAGTAGCTACGGTTTTGCATTGATTTCTCATCGCCTTTATTGGCCATGAAGTGATCAAAAGATGTTCCGTAGTCATGAATAGTCTCTGATATAGAGCCCTGTGTTTCGTCAATCCACTCTTGGAAGGCGGTTTCGTCTTCGTCGTCATCCGCGTATATGGGTGAGTCGGGGTTACTATTATCCGTGTAAACAGAAAAAGGGCTTTGTTTATAACTGCTGAGCGTGTCAAATTCAGCAGCAGGTAAAATGTAAGATAATAATAATGGAAATATAACAAACGGAGTTTTTAGTAGGGCTATAAAGTATGAAGAGTGAGTGGTTGAGTATAGTGAAATAGTCATTATTCCCCCTATACCTACAATCACTTAGCATTTAGTTATTAAATTTAATTATAGAGTGAGTTATTAATGCTTGGGGGATATTTACTGAGATTACCAAAATGAGATCTCATTCTAAAAAATGAACTTATTTTTAGGTGGAATAGTCTATTCCATTAGACGATTCTTCTTTAATGATCATGCAAAACAAGGCCTTATTGCTGATTATCGCCGTTTGGTAGTGGTAAATGACCAAACTTGTGGTCTCATTTTTTCAACTACACTTGTTTTGTATTTATTATCAAACATGCATGACTAGAAAGATGGAGTACTGTAATGGATAACTCAGATTATGATGGAATCAAGCGTGACATCTCTTTAACTGTTCATGATATTTTTGAAAACTTTGAGGAGAGTAACAACCGACTTCCAACGCTGGAGGAGTTTAGAACCTTATTTGATGGTCATGCTGAACAGTATATTGGTCCTAACGATCAATTGAAGGTCGAAAGTATTTCGCCCCACCAAGATAAGCACCATGAGCGAGAACAAAAATTATGGCGTGCGGTAAATGAGTTGGAGGCCGAGCAACGCTTTTTACGTAGCGAGTGCTAATTAAATTCACCGTTGGGTTTGATTCTGTTAGACGTATGCTCCTATCTCCTTACTCTTGAGAATCGAACCCTTTTTTCTGGCTCTTCGCAGAGTCTAACCCTTCTCGATTTAATTTTGTTTAGCTAATAAGGCGAGGGAGACATTGGAATGAGGTGTTTTATTTAATTGTTGGCAAATTTGCCAACCCGCTTTAGCGACGGCTTCAATATTCACCCCTGTCTCAATGCCCAATTGATGGCAGAGATAGAGCACATCTTCCGTTGCGACATTACCGCTAGCCCCTTTGGCATAAGGGCATCCTCCCAGTCCAGCAGTACTGCTGTCTATCGTCGAGATTCCCATGGTTAATGCTTGATAAATATTGGCAAGCGCCTGTCCCCATGTATTGTGAAAGTGCACTGCAACCCGTTCTTGCTCAATGTTTTTTCCAATCGCTTCTATCACTTTGGCTATGCGTAACGGAGTACCGGTGCCTATGGTGTCACCCAGCGAGACTTCATAACAGCCCATATCAATAAGATCATTGGCAACAGCAGCAACTTGTTCTGGTTTTGTCGGGCCATCATAAGGGCAGTCGCAGATACAAGAGAGATAACCTCTAACAGGTATGTCATGGCACTTTGCTAACGCCATAACAGCATCAAAACGTTTAAGACTTTCAGTAATAGAACAATTAATATTTCGTTGGCTAAAGCCTTCTGACGCTGAGCCAAAGATAGCAATTTCATTGACCTCGGCCTGTAACGCTAGCTCAAAACCTTGAATATTGGGCGTTAAAGCGGAATAGCTGATATTAGTGAGGCGATTAATTTGTTCTAAGACCTTTGACGAGTCAGCCATTTGCGGTACACGTTTGGGCGACACAAAAGCGCCGGCTTCGATGTGGCGAAGACCTGTTTGAGACAGGGCATCAATAAAGGCGATTTTATGGGATGTTTCTATTGTTGGCTCATTCTGCAGCCCATCCCGAGCACCGACTTCAAAAATAGAGACTTTATCTGGTAACTGAATATCTGAAACAGTGATTTTAGTCATCAGTCTTTGTCCTGTTGAGTATCCCATTGTTTACCGGTTTATTTATCTTTTCATTGCCTGAGGCTTAGCCATGGTCTATCCATGATGGCTTTTGCTTATTCAGGAAAGCTTTGAGTCCTTCTTGCCCTTCGGGTGAGGTTCTGACCCTGGCAATAAGTTCGGATGTGTAGCGATATAGCCTTTCAGGCAGCGGGTCACAGTCCTTACACAGTTGTTTCGTGATTGCAGTGGCGGTTGGAGCGTTTGAAAGTAACAACCCAATATAGCGTTGATGTTGCTCGTGCAGGCCAACGCTGTCTTGCGTTAGTACATGTACCATTCCCAACTGTTGGGCTGTTGCGCTATCAAATTTTTCAGCAGTTAGCATGAAGCGACGAGCTTGCCGCTGCCCGATAGCCCTAACCGCATAAGGGGCGATGGTGGCAGGAACAAGCCCGAGTTTGACTTCGCTGAAGCTAAATTCACAGCCTTTCTGTGCAATGACAATGTCGCAGCAGCAAATTAATCCGAGGGCGCCTCCAAAGGCGCTACCTTGTACAATTGCAATGGTGGGATGGGGAAAGGTGTCGAGATCACGCAATAAGCCAGCGAGTTGCTCGGCGTCAGCAATGTTTTCGTCCATCGACTTGTTGACCATTGCTTGCATCCAAGCCAAGTCGGCACCGGCACTAAAAAACTCACCATTGGCCTTCAGAACCAACCCCCTAATGCCCGGTGTGTTGGTGAGTTGGGCTAGGTGTTCACGTAATAAACTTATACACTCGGCGTTGAAGGCGTTACGTTTTTGCGGGCGGTTTAATGTGAGTGTTGCGATTCCGCGTTTATCTAGCTCAAAGACAACGTCATCATTGTGTTGTGCTTTTTGTGATGTATTTTGCTGTGCTTTCTCGGTCATTTTCTTACTCGCATTCACATTCTGAAAATACCAAAGGTGCTGTCTTCGATTGGCGCTCGTAGCGAGGCCATCAGTGCTTGGCCGACGATCTCGCGTGTCTGGCGGGGGTCGATAATCCCGTCATCCCATAATCGCGCACTGGCATAGTACGGCGACCCTTGTTGCTCATATAAATCACGGATGGGTTGTTTAAATGCATGCTCTTCTTCGTCGCTCCAGTTTTCACCCAATCGTGCTTTATTGTCTTTTGTTACTTGGGCGAGTACGCCAGCTGCCTGTTCGCCACCCATAACGGAAATGCGGGCATTAGGCCACATCCAAATCATGGTGGGATCATAAGCTCGGCCACACATGCCATAATTGCCTGCACCATACGAGCCGCCAACGATGACCGTAAATTTAGGTACATCGGCGCAGGCCACTGCCATCACCATTTTGGCACCATGTTTCGCGATGCCTTCAGACTCCATCTTTTTTCCCACCATAAAGCCGGTGATGTTTTGTAAGAATAAGAGCGGGATTTTTCGTTTTGCGCAAAGCTCGATGAAGTGGGCGCCTTTTTGGGCTGATTCAGGAAAGAGAATCCCATTGTTCGCTACAATGCCAATCTGTTGTCCATAGAGCTTGGCAAAGCCGCAAACCAAGGTTGAACCGTATAGGGCTTTGAACTCATCAAACTCAGAGTTATCGACAATGCGTGCGATGACTTCTTTGATGTTGATGGGCTTGCGTAGGTCGGTACCGACAATGCCGAAAAGCTCATCAGCCGGGTAGCTTGGAGCAGGGCTTGTTTTCTTTATACCTGCAATAGGCGCTAGCCCGCAGTTACTCACTGCTTGCTTGGTTAGCTCTAAAGCATGGGCTTCATCGTGGGCATAATAGTCGGCAACACCTGACGTTTTGCAATGCACATAGGCGCCGCCCAGTTCTTCGGCTGTCACAATTTCACCCGTGGCGGCTTTTACCAAGGGGGGGCCGGCCAAGAAGATAGTGCCTTGCTCTTTTACGATGATTGAAACATCGGCCATTGCGGGTACATAAGCACCACCTGCCGTACAGGAACCGAGCACCACGGCAATTTGGGGAATGCCTTTGGCCGACATACGGGCCTGATTGAAAAAGATCCGGCCGAAGTGATCCCGATCAGGAAAGACTTCCGCTTGGTGCGGAAGGTTGGCGCCCCCAGAGTCAACCAAATACAGGCAAGGTAGGTGGCAACGTTCTGCAATTTCTTGTGCGCGCAAATGCTTTTTCACCGTGAGCGGGTAATAGGTGCCACCTTTAACGGCAGGATCATTGGCGATGATCATGCAGTCGATGCCTTCTACACGGCCAATTCCCGCCACTACACCAGCACATGGGATGTCGTCGTCATAAACATGCCAAGCTGCAAACTGACCAATCTCCAAAAAGGTGGACTCGGCATCAAGCAGGCTATCTATCCGTGTTCTAACAGGTAGCTTGCCTTTCTTTTTTTGTTTGTTGATGGCATCAGTACCACCGCCTTGAACGAGCTTGGCGACATGGGTCTGGAACTCATCCACCAGCGCTGCCATATCGCGATAGTTATCTTGGTAATACTTGTCATCACGGTTTATTGCAGATTTGATGATTGCCATTCGCTATCCTTCCTTGATGTAAATACACCTAACAATGTTTATTTTGATTCATCAAAGAGTTCTCGGCCGATGAGCATCCGGCGGATCTCTGAGGTTCCAGCGCCAATTTCATACAGTTTGGCATCCCGTAGTAAGCGGCCTGCCGGAAACTCGTTGATATAGCCGTTGCCGCCAAGTAACTGAATGGCATCGAGAGAAAGTTGGGTGGCAAGTTCGGCAGCGTAAAGAATGGCGCCTGCGGCGTCTTTACGGGTGGCTTCACCCCGGTCACAAGCGCTAGCGACGGCATAGACATAGGCTCTGGCGGCATTGGTGCGGGTATACATGTCTGCCACTTTACCTTGGACGAGTTGGAACTCGCCGATGGATCGGCCAAATTGCTTGCGGTCATGAATATAAGGCACCACCAAATCGAGGCAGGCGCGCATAATACCCAATGGGCCAGCGGCAAGTACGATGCGCTCGTAATCTAAACCACTCATAAGCACATTGACGCCGCGGTTAAGCTCACCGAGTAGGCTATCATGCGGTACTTGGCAGTTTTCAAACACTAACTCGCACGTGTTTGAGCCACGCATTCCCAGTTTGTCGAGTTTCTGGGCATGGCTAAAGCCGGGGAAATCACGCTCGATAATAAAGGCGGATATGCCATGTGAGCCTTGATCGGGCGCGGTCTTGGCGTAAACCACAATGGTATGGGCATCAGGGCCGTTGGTGATCCACATCTTGCTGCCGTTGAGGATAAAGTGATCGCCATTATCTTCGGCGCGTAACTGCATATTGACAACGTCGGAGCCGGCATTAGGCTCACTCATGGCTAGCGCACCGATGTGCTCGCCGGAAACGAGTTTCGGTAAATATTTGGTTTTTTGCTCGGCAGTGCCATGGCGGTAAATTTGATTAACACAAAGGTTGGAGTGGGCACCGTAACTTAAGCCTACGGAGGCTGAGGCGCGACTGATCTCCTCCATGGCGACAACATGGGCAAGATACCCCATATCGGCACCACCATACTCTTCACTGATAGTGACACCGAGTAACCCCATTTCGCCCAATTGTGGCCAAAGTTGGTTGGGGAATTGGTTATCTTGATCGATTTGCGTAGCAAGTGGGGCAATGGTGTTATCAGCAAAGTGATTAACTTGTTCTCGAAGCATGTCGATGGTTTCGCCAAGCCCGAAATTGAATGAGGTGAACATATCTTTCATGGCTGCTCCCATACCTGTTGCCCGATCGGACAACTAAGTTTGAATTCGCTTACTGGCCGTTATTATTAAGGGCTTGCTGGCATCGATCTTTAGCAAGCCTTAACTCGTTCATGACCACATTGATGTCTTCAAGTTGACGCTGCAATACCGCTTGTTTGCTGTCGATAATCGCCAGCATTTTTGTTAGCTGTATGGTGCTTTGGTGGGTATCGTATAGCTCGAATAATTCACGAATTTCTGCCAACGAAAAACCCAGCCGCTTACCTCTTAAAATCAACTTGAGCCTGATTTTATCCCGCCGTTGATAAACACGGGTGTTACCTTTGCGCTCTGGCTGGAGTAATCCGACATCTTCATAAAATCGAATACTGCGGGTGGTGATATCAAATTCTTTTGCCAGTTCGCTGATTTTGAATGTCTCCACGTTTCACCGCCTTGTACGTCAAACGACTGTGGTAGACCAACAACTTACCCGGTGAATGACACGAGATAATGTGCTCGCTGCTGTCTCAAACTACTTCAATATCACTGGATAATTAGGTTGACACTTGTGTGTATTTTGTTTCTTAACGTTTACGTAAATGTTAGTGCTATGCTTACGTAAACGTCAAGAAATCGAGCGAGAGTGGTTGGTTGATGTGCTCGCTATAAGATGAGGGCAAATGAATGAGTAAAGAAGTGTGGGTAGTTGCTGCAAGCAGAACACCAATAGGACGATTCCAAGGGCACTTTTCATCATTAACTGCACCGGAATTAGGCAGTATTGCCATTGCGGGTACGTTGAAGCGAACAGATACCACTGCCGATATTGTTGATGAAGTTTATATGGGGAATGTGTTGTCAGCCGGCTGTGGTCAAGCACCGGCAAGGCAAGCTGCACTTGGGGCTGGGCTACCCGTGAATATCGGCTGTACCACCTTAAATAAGGTGTGTGGGTCGGGCATGAAAGCGGTGATGCTGGCCTATGACTCAATCTTGCTTAATCGAAATCATGTGGTCATTGCTGGGGGAATGGAAAGCATGACCAATGCGCCGTATTTGCAAAAACAGGCAAGGGCAGGACAGCGATTAGGTCATAACACCAGTTATGATCATATGTTTATTGACGGCCTTGAAGATGCCTATGAAGGCAAGTTAATGGGCGTATATGCCCAGGCGATAGCAGATAGAGAGAAGGTGACCCGCCATAGCATGGATAAATGGGCGATCATGTCGGCAGAGCGTGCATTGGCTGCGCAGGAATTGGGTTGGTTCAAAGAGGAGATCACCCCGGTTAACTTGCCTTCCAAAGGCCGTGGCTCGGGTGGCAATCAATCCATTTGCATCAACAGTGATGAGCTTCCCCCTGAAATCAATCTCAGCAAAATTTCTCATCTAAAGCCTGCTTTTTCCGCCAATGGTTCGGTCACTGCTGCTAATTCCAGTGCTATTTCAGATGGCGCGGCAGCTTTAATGTTGATGGATGCTGACTCTGCTCGAAAAGAAGGGTTATCTCCGCTTGCCATTATCAAGGGCCATACGACCCACGCAAGACGTCCCGATGAATTCACTATTGCGCCTGCGTTTGCGATTCAAACCCTGCTTGATGAGCTTGGCTGGTCAACGGGGGATGTCGATAGTTGGGAAATTAATGAGGCATTTGCCGTGGTCACTCAACTGGCCATTAAGCAGCTTGGTCTCATGCCTGAAAGGGTGAACACCGATGGTGGTGCATGCGCGCTCGGCCATCCTATTGGTGCGACAGGTGCGAGGATCCTGGTGACCTTGATCCATCGGTTGAACCGTTTACAGAAGCATACCGCTAAGCCCGTCAAGGGGATTGCCGCCTTGTGCATCGGCGGTGGAGAGGCCACAGCCATGGCAATTGAAGTGCCTGTTTCTGAAAAAGCATCATTTTCTGAACTTGATGGGGGCGATGATGATTAACCAGAACGTGCCAGATCAAATACCGTTATATATTGACGGCGAGTTTAAGCAATCTAATACAAATGATTGGATTGAAGTAACGAACCCAGCCACAAATGCTGTGATTGCCAAGGCCCCCGTGACCTTGGACTCAGAAATGGCAGAAGCAATAGCCAGTGCCAAGTTGATGTTTCAGTGCTGGAAAGAGGTGCCGACCCCAGAGCGAGCTAGGTTGATGCTCAAGTACCAGCATTTATTGAAAGAGCATCATGATGAATTGGCAACATTGTTATCGAGTGAGACCGGTAAGAATTTGGCAGATGCCAAAGGTGATGTATGGCGAGGAATCGAAGTTGTTGAGCAAGCGGCGAATATTTCAAGCTTAATGATGGGGGAGACCGTTGAGAATGTGGCTTCGGATATTGATAGCTACTCGCTGATCCAACCTTTGGGGGTTTGCTGTGGTATTACCCCGTTTAATTTTCCTGCCATGATCCCACTGTGGATGTTCCCAATGGCGATTGCGGCAGGCAATACCTTTATTTTGAAGCCTTCAGAACAAGTGCCACTCACTGCAATGCGACTGGCTGAGTTGTTTGAACAAGCAGGGGCACCGAAAGGCGTGCTGCAAATTGTTCATGGTGGCAAAGAGCAGGTTGATTATCTGCTGTCACATCCTGACATTCGCACCATCTCATTTGTTGGCTCCGTCCCTGTCGCTCAGTATATCTACCAAACGGGTACCCACCACTTTAAGCGAGTTCAAGCCTTTGCCGGCGCGAAGAACCACATGGTTGTTATGCCGGATGCCAATAAAGCGCAGGTGATCAACAATCTGGTTGGTTCGTCTGTGGGAGCAGCTGGTCAACGTTGTATGGCAATTTCGGTTGCCGTGTTAGTTGGGGATGCAAAAGCCATTATCCCTGAATTAAAAGTGGCAATGGCGAAAGTAAAACCGGGTAGTCCCGATAATGCAGAAGCCGCTTACGGCCCGCTTATTAGTCCTCAAGCCAAGCAACGAGTATTAAGGTTAATCGAAGAAGGCAAGCAGCAAGGAGCGACTTGTGAGCTGGATGGTAGCCAGTGTGAGGTTGATGGTTTCCCTGGTGGTAACTGGTTGGCACCAACACTCTTTAGTGGGGTGACGACAGAAATGTCGATTTACCAGCAGGAAATTTTTGGCCCGGTTTTAGTCTGTCTAGAGGTGGAGACTCTGGATGATGCCATCGCCTTGGTAAACAACAATCCATATGGTAATGGTACCTCTATCTTCACTGCTTGTGGTGCTGCCGCCCGTAAGTATCAACACCAAATCCAAGTTGGGCAAGTAGGTATCAATGTGCCTATACCTGTTCCACTTCCTTTCTTCTCGTTTACCGGCTGGCGAGGTAGCTTTTATGGGGATCTGCATGCTTACGGCAAACAAGCGGTGCGTTTTTATACTGAGACCAAAACAGTAACAGCGCGCTGGTTTGATGAAGATATTCCTGATGGTCCCAATATGACCATTCATCTTCGCTGATACTTCAGCAATACCACGATTGGAAGCTGGCACTCAATTGATGCGGAGGATTCAAGATGGACTTTGCGCTAAATGAAGATCAACGCGCTTTTGCAGAAGCAGCAATGCAGTTTGCACAAGAGCAACTTGCGCCCAATGCGGCGCATTGGGATGAGAATCAGGTTTTTCCCAAAGATGTGCTACGCCAAGCAGGAGAAATGGGCTTTCTTAGTTTGTATGTCCCCGAGGAAGCGGGTGGCTTGGGGCTTGCGCGGTTAGATTCTTCGATTGTCTTCGAGCAGCTCGCCATGGGGTGTACTTCAACCACGGCCTTTATGACTATCCACAACATGGTGAGTTGGATGATAGCGAGCTTTGCGACAGAAACGGTTCGAAATAAGTATTGTCCGAAGCTGGTAACGGGCGAGTTGCTTGCGTCCTATTGTTTAACGGAAGCGAATGCCGGCTCTGATGCCGCGTCGTTAACGACGACGGCTGTAATACAGGGCGATCATTATATTCTGAACGGCGCGAAAGCATTTATTTCGGGCGCCGGTGATACTGATGTACTGGTTGTGATGGCCCGAACTGCCAGCAATGATGTCAAAGGGAGCGATACGAAGGAAAACAAGTCGCAGGAAAATAATGCAAAGGCGATTAGTGCCTTTGTCGTACCCGCTGATGCCGACGGTATCAGCTATGGCCGTAAAGAGCCCAAAATGGGCTGGAACAGCCAACCAACGCGAGCGGTGACATTCAGTAACGTATCCATACCTGCTGAGAACTTGCTCGGGCAAGAAGGCGAAGGTTTTAAGTTTGCCATGAAAGGTTTAGATGGCGGGCGGATTAACATTGCCAGTTGTTCTTTAGGTACGGCCCAGCAAGCCTTAAACAATGCCAAGCAATATGTTTCCGAACGAAAGCAGTTTGGTAAGCCGTTGTCGGCATTTCAAACGGTACAGTTTTCACTGGCTGACATGACAACGGAGTTGGTCGCGGCCAGGCAACTGGTGCGTTATGCCGCTTTCAAACTGGATCAGGGAGATCCCGAGGCAACCGCTTATTGCGCAATGGCAAAGCGTTTTGCAACCGATGTTGGCTTCAAGGTTTGTGACAAAGCCTTACAGCTTTATGGGGGGTATGGCTACATTAAGGAATACCCGTTGGAACGTTACTTTAGGGACGTGAGGGTGCATCAAATCCTTGAAGGCACGAACGAAATTATGCGGTTGATTATATCTCGACGTGTGTTGGCCGAAGGTGCCGAGTTACTTTAAGTGAGGTGAATGGCGATGTCGATAGAAAGTACTGCAATCAAAGTCACGATTAAGAACCACGTGGCTGTTCTTACCATGAATAACCCGCCAGCCAATACTTGGACTGCATCGAGCTTGAACCTACTGAAAGAAACGGTGCTTTCACTTAATGCTAATAAAGATGTTTATGCCTTGGTGATTACCGGTGAGGGGGAAAAGTTCTTCTCTGCAGGCGCGGATCTCAACCTCTTTGCCAGTGGTGACAAAGGCGTAGCAATCGAAATGGCACAAGCCTTTGGTGCTGCGTTTGAAACCCTGTCAGCATTTCGCGGCGTATCGATAGCCGCAATTAACGGTTTTGCAATGGGCGGTGGCCTAGAAGTGGCTTTGGCCTGCGATATCCGTGTAGCGGAAGCCCATGCCGTTCTTGCCTTACCAGAGGCTAAAGTGGGTTTATTACCCTGTGCGGGCGGCACACAAAATCTGACTTGGCTGGTGGGTGAAGGCTGGGCAAAGCGCATCATTTTATGCGGCGAGAGAGTGACGGCGTCACAGGCGCTAGAGATTGGTTTGGTAGAAGAGGTGGTGGGATCAGGCCAAAGCTTTGGCACCGCCACCTTGATGGCTGAATCGGTGGCTAATCAATCTCCATCTTCAGTTGCTGCGTGCAAACAGCTTATCCAGCATTGCCGTTCAGGGCCATTAACCCATGGTTTGATGCAAGAACGAGAGCTATTTGTTCAATTGTTTGATACCAAAGATCAAACCGAAGGTGTGAGCGCCTTCTTAGAGAAACGTCAGCCAAACTGGAAAAATGAGTAGTGACCAAAAACGAGAATACAGCCACTACAGTGGGTGCGATGAGTTAAGGGGATGTAATGGAAGCAAACGTCAATATCAGTGAACTGGCTAGCCAACAAGACTATAAGGTTGGGGTGGCTGAGTTAAATAACCCAGCTTCGCTGAATGCGCTTACCTTAGATATGCTCAGTCAATTAAATGAAGCGTTAATGCACTGGCAACATGACGACAGCATTGCTTGTGTAGTTATACACGGCCAAGGAGGGAAGGCTTTTTGTGCCGGGGGTGATGTTCGCACTATGTACCACGTTATGGATGAAGCTAAGCGGGCCGCGTCAGCGTCTACTCAAGCTTCACCTGAACATGCCGCTAGTCAATCCATCGCCTTTTTAACTGACTATTTTACCCTTGAATATCAAACTGATTACCTCATTCATACTTACCCTAAACCCATCATTGTGTGGGGGGAAGGTATTGTCATGGGTGGGGGAATTGGCTTGTATGTTGGCGCAAGTCACAGGGTAACAACGCCGAGCTCACGATTAGCCATGCCAGAAATCAGTATTGGGCTTTACCCTGATGTTGGCGGTACTTGGTTTCTCAATCATTTACCACAGGGGGTGGGTTTGTTCCTTGGCCTGACCGGTGCGCCTGTCAACGCGACCGACGCTTTGGCGTTATCTCTCACCGAGCATATTTTGCTGCCTGAGCATAAGTCGCTGCTACTTAATAAGTTACAGCAAGTAGATTGGGGTGAGTTAGAACCACAACAGATTGTTACGAATGTCTTGGATTCTCTGGGTCAGTCAGCCATGGACTGCCACCCAGAAAGCCAGTTATTGCCGCACCTAACGAGTATTCAGTCTGCATGCCAATATGGTTCGTTAAGTGAGGTTGCCAAGCAAATCAGCACCATGAATGGCGATGATAAATGGTTAACCCAAGCAAAGAACACATTAAAGGAAGGGAGCCCTATTTCAGCCGCGATTTGCTACCGCCAGCTAAACGATTTTCACTATGAGTCGTTAGCTGATTGCTTCCGGCTTGAGTTGACCCTGTCGGTACGAAGTGGGGAGTTGGGAGAATTCCATGAGGGGGTTCGGGCGAGGCTAATCGACAAAACAGGACAGCCAAACTGGTTGTTCACATCCATAGAGACAATAGATGAGTCAGTGATAGATCAGATGTTCACACCGCTATGGGATGACTATGAGCATCCTTTACGAGAGCTAGGTGAATAGCTTACTTGTGCTTTGAGTAGGGAAATGAGGAGAAACACCGATGAAGATTGCGTTTATAGGCTTGGGTAATATGGGGAACCCGATGGCAACCAACTTGCTAAAAGCAGGCTGCCAGGTCACTGTGTTCGACTTAAATCAAGATGCGGCAAAGGCATTAGAGCCCTTGGGAGCACAGGTCGCAAGCTCACTCGAAGATGCTGTTAAAGGGGCAGATACCGTACTGACTATGTTGCCTGCCGGTGAGCATGTTCGTGCCGTATATTTAGGCGATCATCATGGTGGTATTGGGTTACTTCGTATGGTGGATAAAGGTACTTTCCTCATTGATTCATCCACTATTGACCCTGATTCTGCACGGTTGGTGGCAGCCGAAGCGCAAAAACAGGCATTGGAGTTTGTCGATGCGCCGGTCTCCGGCGGAGTGGCGGGGGCTAAGGCCGGGACGTTAACGTTTATAGTTGGTGGTACTGATAGCGGTTTTCATCAGGCAGAGAAGGTGCTTAAGCACGTCGGTAAGAATATCTTCCATGCGGGACAAGCCGGTGATGGCCAAATGGCGAAAATCTGTAATAACCTGATGTTAGGTATCTTGATGTCGGGCACTTGTGAAGCCTTGAGCCTTGGGATCGATAATGGTTTGGACCCGAAAGTGCTATCGGACATTATGCTGCAAAGCTCGGGGCGTAATTGGGCATTAGAGTTATATAACCCGTGCCCAGATATTATGGAGAATGCGCCAGCCTCTAATAACTATCAACCCGGATTCATGGCAAAACTCATGCTGAAAGATCTGGGCTTGGGGATTGAAGCGGCAACGCAAAGCCAGTCGCCAATTCCAATGGGAACATTGGCAAGAAACTTATATGCCTTTCATAACGCAGATGGTAATGAGCTACGGGACTTTTCCAGCTTATTCGAGTTTTATCGCAAGCCAAACAAGTAGTACCAAAAAGAAACAGGCAGTAGCTAATAGAGACAGGAATGCCTAAAAGAGACAAACAGTTTTCTAGCCACACCTAGGCTTAGGGGGAAATCATGGACTTGAAACAATGCACCATTGCTATTACGGGCGCGGGACAAGGTTTAGGGCAAATGATGGCGATCACACTTGCGCAGGCCGGCGCTGATCTCGCACTGATTGATTTAAATGAGGAAGGGCTCAACCAGACCCAAAACCAATGCCAAATGCTCAGTGCCAAGGCTTATACCTATGTGGCCGATGTAACCAATGAGTCGCAGGTTGAATCTGTGTTCGAACGTATTATCGATGACTTCGGCCAGCTTAATGGCTTAATTAATAATGCGGGCATATTGAGGGATGGCTTGCTGGTTAAACAAAAAGATGGCGAGTTTTCAAAGATGTCCCTCGAGCAGTTTAATGCGGTGATGACAGTAAACTCGACCGGAACCTTTTTATGTGGTCGTGAAGCCGCTTCTGCCATGGTGCGAAATGGCAACCAAGGCGTAATTATTAATATTTCGAGTGTTGCACGGGCAGGGAATATAGGCCAAACCAATTATGCTGCTTCTAAAGCGGCGGTTGCCACGATGGCGGTGTGTTGGGCGAAGGAGTTGGCTCGATATGGTATTCGAGCCGCTGCTATTGCTCCGGGTGTGGTAGAAACGGCCATGGCGGACCAAATGAAGCCGGAAGCCATCGAGAGATTGCAGAAAATGATACCGGTAGGTCGGATGGGAGAAGCCCAAGAGATAGCCCATGCGGTGAAGTACATTTTTGAAAATGATTACTTTACCGGGCGGGTATTAGAAATCGATGGCGGGATGCGGATGTAACGCGAATACAAAATAGGCCGGCAAGAAGGCTGGTTTGACAGCCTAGTTGCCGTAAAACATCACAAACAGGGCCATGCCACCGCCAATAACAAACATGAGCATTGCCATGATAGCTGCAACTTTATTTAGAACTGAATAGAGCTTATCCATGAATTTATCCTGCTATTGAACGTCGTCTCATCGAGAATGGTGGCAAAGATGCCATATTCTCGATGAAATTGCGACTGTGTTTTGGCTAGGTGATGAGCGTGAAATAGTTGCAAAGTATGTCCGCACTCATTTAATTAGCCCCATTGCTTGTATTTTTAAATAAGCAGCGAGTGTTTTTGCATCTTTAATTTCATTTCGGGCGACTTTCTCTAGAAATTCAGCGCTAGAAAGGGTCACGACTTCGATGATCTCATCGTCATCTAACTCGCCTTGGCACGTGGTGAGTGATTTTGCTAAAAAGAGATATTGCACTTCATCGCAAAAGCCAGGAACAGGGAATAGCTCACCCAGCTCAGTCCAACTTTCTGCCCTTAGCTGAACCTCTTCAGCCAGTTCACGTTTGGCACAAGCAAGAATGTTTTCACTGTCTTCTAATGTGCCAGCAGGAAACTCAAGGATCCAATCTTTGATTGCGGGTCGATACTGGTTGACCATGACCAAATCGCCTTGCTCGGTGACTGGCACAATGATCACAGCACCAGGATGAAGCACGGTAGTGAATTCAATGTTACGACCATCAGGAAGTGTTTGGCTGCTTTGCTCGACGGAAAAGCATTTCCATTGGCATAGGGTTTTTGTCGTCATGGCTTTTACTTATAAGATTGCACGTTGTTTGACTGACTCTACTATCAATTTTAGCCAGATAAAAGCTGAGCCCACGAGCAGTGTTACCATCGTCATTTGAGCAGCATAATGGTGAATAAATGAAAATGGGGCGCCCATAATGTAGGTAAAGCCAATAGTAATCGGCAGTTGCAGGATGAGAACAGTAGGCCAATCAAACTGTTTTAATGCGCCTAATTTAAATGCAGTGAAAATAACACCACCAAATACAACTGTGCTGATGACCAAGTCGTGTAGGGCCAATAGCCAATATAATGCGCTTTCGGGTGGAATACTCTCTGTTCCCATTAGGTACAAAAAGAAGTCCATTCTCAGTACGGCGAGTACGCCATAGAGACTTATAATACAGGTTAACCCAACAATTAATGGGGATAGATACCGCATGAATCCTCAATTTTTATTATTAATTAATGGGTTATAATTCTAGCACGTAACTACCGTTATTTAACTCTGAGTCATATAAAGTAACAAAATAACGCTTTATGAAAAGTGGAGTTACCGTGTCACTTAAATTGCTTTACCCAATGACAATTTGCCCTTGTCCCCAGTTTTTTGCACGCTGTAGCGCGCTGTCTGCTTTTATATAGTCCAGGCTGAAGTTTTGAAATTCGACTTGGGTAATACCAATACTGATAGAAAGCGTTATACGATGACCGGAGTCTAGCTCGAGTTGCCAATTTGAAATAGTCTCATTGAGCTTCGATGCAAAAGCTTCAGCTTGCTTAATATCGGTATTTGGCAGTAATATGCAAAACTCCTCTGCACCGATACGGGCAATATGATCGGCTTGTTGGGTTTGTTCACGTAAACATTTTGATAGCATCATTAAAGCTTGATCACCCACTTCTAGTCCATATCGGTCATTGATGGCTTTGAGATCATCAATATCAATCAATAGCAGGGTTAAATCTTTTAAGTATCGGTTGCTGCGATAGGCTTCGTGCTGGTAAACCGCTTCTAACCCTTGTCGGTTATGTAAGGCGGTTAGGAAATCTGTGGTGGCTGTCTTTTGCACTCGTTCAATGGCCTCATTTCGGTGTTGTGCGAGTAGATAAGCCATTACTAAGACCATGGCATACGCGCTAATATTTCTCAGTGTTTCGGTGATTTGTAGCTCTTTAGACATGACTTCACCGCTGCTCATCACGATGTAAAACAAGCCGAATAAAAAGCTGTACCACCAAGCATGTTGATGCTTCAGAGCAAAGAAACACAGAAGGGGGATCGTAAGTGCAATGGTATTGGAAATCAGCTGTGCGGTATCGTTGATTAAATCATAAGCGCAAACTGCTGTGGTGTATAAAATGAATATCCATATGAGAAGATACGGGTTCACATTGCTTTTGTTTGCGGCCGATAGGAAGAAAGACAGTAATGCGGCAATAACGGCTGTCGTGAAGTTGGTGGAATTGGTTGCTGATTCTGAAACGAAGTAGGTAAAAGCAATGACTAAGCTAATCAGTCCTGTCGCTGGGAACAACACCTTGAGTTGGTGGCTAAGGGTGTCACGGCTAAGCTCGAGGTAGGCGTGATTGTCTGACTTGAGTTGATTGCTTTTGATGACCTTTGGCACGATACACTACATCCTTGAATAAAACAGTCCCGTCAATGAGCAACAGCATGCATTGACGGGACTAGAATAATTCAGGATGTTGCCAGTGTCTAATTTTTCTATGCAAAAAATGTAATTTATTGATCTGTGATAATCATCTGATATTTCTTAACCAATGTATGATTTCAACAGCTTAGTGACTATTTCCGGCTGTTCATTGGTCACACCATGTCCTGTATCTGGAATAACGATAATTGCTGAGTTTAGATATTCGCTTAATGAAATACCGTTGCTGAGTGGGAATATTTGATCGCTGTCACCCCAAATAAGCAAACTTGGTGGAAGTTTGCTTGGCGAATAGGATGAAATTCGATCTCTATCTTGTGGAAGGGATTGAATAAGAAGCCTTTTTTCGTTTTTGTACGGCGAGAAATAATTGCTGTATATTTGCTCGGCGATAAAGTCTGGCATCTTCTTTGGCTCGAAAAAGACGTGGTCGAATAAACGGCGAACTTCCTGTTGGTTTTCTGGAACAAACAAATCTTCAGGTTTGTCGACTCCTGCCCGTAAGCACAAGGCCTCTAAGTCCTGATCACTAAACAGGGGGCCAGGACTTGCGATAATGACGCCTTTCTTAACACGGTTTGGCTCTAGCATCATGTTATAAGTCACAAAGCCGCCGTAGGAGATACCTGCCACGTTAACTTTATCTATCTTTAGCGCATCTAGCATTTGCCAAACTGCGTCGGTTTGTGTCGTGAGGTTCGGTGTCCCTTGGCTATATGAACCGCCAAACCAAGGTAAATCAGGGGCAATGACTCGGTACTGTTTGCTTAACGCGAGCATTTCATTTTTCCAAGTAGAGATAGCCGACCCACCAAAACCATGGATAAGAAGCAGTGGCTCGCCAGTACCGCCAACCCAGTATTTCATTGAGCCGCCTTCCTCTAGTGGCAGGTAATGGGCTTGGTAGCCAGCATCGTGAAGGTCGCTTTCATCTTGCTTGGCTTTCCAGTCAACCAACTCGCAACCGGAAAGGCTGAATATCAGCATGAAAAGGGCAATAAAACGCGCAAAATTAAGTTTCGTCATTGGCAATGGGTATCTCTAGATGTAATCTGCATTTATTATACGGTGTTTTATTGTTCTCTCAAGTAAGTTGCGCCCAGTAAAAGCCGTTGCTACAGCTTATATAAACCAATAAGTTATGAATAATCACAACTAAATCATGCTTTTGTCTGTCAATAGGTTTTAGTTTTTTCATTCAGTACTGAGATATGGTAGTTTTATCGCAGTTTGAAATAATTGATATACAATTGTTTGAGTATTAGGCGTTCGATAGGGAGAAACGCATGCGAGTTTTGGTCACAGGTGGTATGGGCTATATCGGTAGCCATACATGTGTACAAATGATTGAAGCGGGTATGACACCGGTTATTGTTGATAACTTATATAACAGTAAAAAATCGGTGCTTGGTCGTATCGAGAAGCTGACAGGCGTTTCACCTGCTTTCTATGAAGGCGATATTCGTGATCGTGCTTTTCTTGATTCTGTGCTTGCAGAAGCCAATGTTGAGGCTGTCATTCACTTTGCTGGCCTTAAAGCAGTGGGTGAGTCAGTAGAAAAGCCACTTGAGTATTACGATAACAATGTTCACGGTACGTTGGTTTTGGTTGAAGCCATGCGAGCTGCGGGTGTGAACAGCCTTATCTTCAGCTCATCTGCAACCGTTTATGGTGATCCGGCGTCTGTGCCTATTACAGAAGACTTTCCTACCAGCGCGACCAATCCATACGGTCGCAGTAAGTTAATGGTTGAAGAGTGCCTAACCGATATTCAAAAAGCGCACCCGGAGATGAGCATCACGTTACTGCGTTACTTTAACCCAGTTGGTTCACACCCGTCTGGCGAAATGGGTGAAGATCCGCAGGGCATTCCAAACAACTTGATGCCATTTATCTCTCAAGTTGCTGTAGGCCGTCGTGAATACTTGTCTGTGTTCGGTGATGACTACCCAACAGTAGACGGTACGGGCGTTCGTGATTATATCCACGTATTGGATCTTGCTGATGGTCACTTAGCAGCATTGACTCACAAAGGTCGTGAAGCTGGCTTGCATATCTATAACCTAGGTACAGGTAACGGTTTTAGTGTTCTGCAAATGGTTGAGGCATTCTCTCAATCTGCAGGGGTAGAGGTTGCCTATCAAATTGCACCGCGCCGTCCTGGTGATATTGCTGAATGTTGGGCTGATCCAGCGAAGGCAAAAGCGGAGTTGAAGTGGGAAGCAACGCGTACTATCGAAGACATGACAACCGATACTTGGCGTTGGCAGTCAGCAAACCCAACGGGTTACCCTGAATTATAATTGTTGTTTATACCAAGTTACTTTAAGATTAAGAAAAGCCCGCAATAGTCTCTATTGCGGGCTTTTTTATGTTAATTCGTTAGCGCTTGTGATTAATCCAAGGCTTAATTAAATTCATATCGATAGTTGATATTGAGTCGTTGCTCGTCACCATAGATTGAACTGTCGACCACAATACCGAGAACGTTTAGCGAGTGGTTATCACTCAAGCGATGGCTAATACCACCGCCGCCCCAGTAGGACGAAAGATCATTTTGTCCTTGTGTTGTTCCGGCAAAGGCGAGGGCGGTCCACTTATCGTTAAGGGGCTTTAGGGCAAAACCACCAATGTAACCAGAGTGGCTTTGAATCTCTTTTTCTACCCCGTCTTCAACCGATACACCATCATTGTAGCTATAGCCGAATGTGATAAAGGGCTGCCAGCTCCAAGGCGTAAAATTAAATTCGCTGGTTGGAATGAAACTACCTATGTTGTAGGACGTATTTACTGCGCCTTCGCCATAGTCTGATTTTCGTACGCTAAAGTTAAGAATGCCAATATCAAATAGCCATGAACCGCCGACGTTCCATTCCGACGCATCATCGTTTACCGTGACATTCATCATTCTGGCTTCATCCAGTCCTAGAGAGCCGCTAAAAGTGAGCTTGCTGTTGGTGTAACCCGCCCCAACTTTGGTAATGATTTTTGTTGGGTCTTCTGGGTTTTTCTCTTCGGCAAAAGCAGGGGTAAAGAGAGAAGTAAAAAGTGCAGCGATTAAAATAGATTTGTTCATTAATACGATGTTCTATAGAGCGAGAGTGAATAGCTACCAGCTCCGTGATGGCGCGCGAGTCTTAAGTAGATTCAACCCGTTCAAAGGGGTAGCTACAGTGCGCGCCAATTATCAGTTTTTTAATAGCGGTGGTTATAGGTCTTTCAGCGACAGAAGGTGGGGAGTATTGATTGGGTATAAATATTTATACCCAAGTAGCTTGGGTATATTCATAAGGAAGATGGAGTCGTGATGGTCTAGCTTCGGGCAAGATAGGGCTTCTTAATCCAAAACAAAATCAAGCTGGCAATAGCGCCTAATGTATCAGCCAGCATGTCCTTTTGTGCATCCCATATATCACCTTGACTACCTAAAAACTCGATGCCGGCATCGCCGCCGGCAATTTCGGCATACCACCATTCGATGATCTCATAGCCTGCAGCGATGGCCATGATAGATGTAAGCGCAAAAATACCAGCAACCAGAGGCTTACAGTGGTTCTTTCTTACTAAATACTCTGCGATTGGAAAGGCATATAACCCAATTGAAAAGTGGGCGAAACGGTCAAAATGGTTACGTTCCCCTTCAAATAGGTTATTCACGAGATCAAAGGGTACATTAGCGAAAGTGTAGTGAGCGCCAATGGTATGCAATGCCATCCAAATGGCGATCAGTAGGTAAGCCGTGTTGGAAAATTGGAATAAGCGGTAGGTGAACACCAGCGGCGCAAGAATCAGCACAACAGGAATGATTTCAGCAAGCCACACATCTGGGAATACAGGGTTTAGGCCAGACCAAATGATGACTGCGGTTACGACCAAAAATAATAAGGCTGGTACTATGTGGCTGTGCTTTTGTCCCATTTATTCAGTATCCTGCGGTAACTTGGGTATATTGAAGGTTAGCACAGGAGTGAGGGGATTTAGCTTGCGCAATGTAGCAAATATTTCAGCCAGTTATATGGCTACCAATTTTCCTTTTCGGTCTTATGGATGGCTTCAGCCAGAATCTTGTTAGCAAGTTCCAAGCGCTTTGCGCAGTCATCATAATGACGGATTTGTACTTCTAGCTCTAGTGAGGAAGGGAGTGGCGGTAAAGGCGCTGGCGCTCTTGTTCCTTGCTTGCAAAGTAGTTTATTGAGCTGCTTTAGCTCTCGTACTTTTCGCTTAGTGCGTATCAGCCTGTTTTGGGTATAGACATTCATGCCTATTTTTTTATTTCTACTGCGGGTTGCTGATGGTGTCACAATGTCTTCTAAGCGAAATTTCATTGGCACTGATTTTTTATCTGTCATGAGATTAATGGTTGAAATAGTTCTTTTCTTGGTACAAATACTTAAGTTGTCGGAAAGGAAAAGCCTTGATGGAAGAGGCAATTCCTTCTTCTTTGGTCTCTATAAACCTCACGCCCATATCGGCGAGCACGAGTGATTCCTCATGGTTTACGGAAAAGTAATTAGTATGAGTGTCGTCAATGCTGTTTTTAAATGCACTTATCGTGAGATAGATTGAGCCGCCGAGCTGATAAACGCCTCTCGAGACGTATTCTGGCGATTTTTGGCTGTAGGGCTTCATCTTTCAGTTGAGGACTATAGGAATATGATGGGGTGTTTATACCTGTTCTTCATTTGCTTGAGTATGTCACTTTGCGACAATTCGACGCTTATCAACGTTGATGCCGACCCCTGATGGTGGGTGAACAAGGGCTGAGTATTCAATGTGCTTTCGTTGATATGTTCATGATAACTCATGAAAAGAGAGTGATTAAGGTGTCTTTGTAAAGTTTTATGCTATAATGCTCTGCTTACCAAATTTAGATGAGCGTGATTTTCATCACGTATTGGTAGAACTGTATTATTCTTTGCTCAACGATGGGCATTATTACCGGAGCACCATTTTGCAATTTAAAGATCTTGGATTAGACCAGCGCCTGCTTAAGAAACTGAATCATTTGGCGTTCGATAAACCAACTGAAATTCAACAAACCGCCATACCTGTGGGCATTATGGGTAAGGATGTGTTGGCCTCGTCGAAAACGGGCTCTGGTAAAACATTGGCATTTCTGCTGCCAGCGATGCAACGCATGTACCGCAGCAAGCCTTTTACTCGTCGTGACCCTCGAGCTTTGGTTTTGACACCTACTCGTGAATTGGCAAAGCAGGTTTTTGCCCAACTTCGCACATTGAATGCCGGTACGCCGTATGATGGTGCGCTGATTGTTGGTGGTGAAAACTTTAACGATCAGGTTAAGGCGCTTCGCAAAGACCCTATGTTCGTGATTGCTACGCCAGGTCGTCTAGCTGACCACCTAGAGCACCGCAGCACGCACCTTGATGGCTTGGAAATGCTGATTCTTGATGAAGCTGACCGTATGCTTGATCTTGGTTTCGAAGCCCAGCTTCGTCGTATCCACGAAGCAGCTAACCACCGCCGTCGCCAAACCCTAATGTTCTCTGCAACGCTGGATCATACTGATGTTGCAAGCATTGCCGCTGATATGTTGAATGCACCTAAGCGCATTTCAATCGGCCACTCTGCTGAAGAACATACTGATATCACCCAGCGTTTCATGCTGTGTGATCACCTGGATCATAAGCAAGCATTGCTTGATAAGATCTTGGAAACTGAAAGCTACAACCAGATGATTATCTTCACCGCTACCCGTGCTGATACCGATCGTCTGACGAAAGAATTGAACGAGCGTAAGCTTAAGGCTGTGGCATTGAGCGGTGATATGAACCAGACTCAGCGTAACAGCATCATGAGCCAGTTTGAGCGCGACTGTCACAAGATTTTGGTGACGACAGATGTAGCATCGCGTGGCCTGGATATTGAAAAGGTTTCTCACGTTATTAACTTCGATATGCCTAAGCATGCTGAAGAATATGTTCACCGTGTTGGCCGTACCGGTCGTGCTGGTAACAAGGGTGATGCTATTTCACTTGTTGGCCCTAAAGACTGGAAGAGCTTTAAGAATGTTGAAGCTTTCTTGCAGCAGACGATTAGCTTTTCTGTGTTTGAAGGTCTAGAAGGGAAGTTTAAAGGCCTGAAACCAGCACCTAAGAAGAAGTTTAACAAGAAGAAGCCGACCGGTAAGAAACCTGTTGCTAAGAAGCAGTCAGAAGCAGCTAAGCCGAAGAAGAAAATGGACAAGCGTTTTTACGACAACATGGCGGTGGGCGACAATGTGTTCATCCCTAAAAAGAAGAAGCCAGCGACGCCATCTGCTGAAGATTAATCGCCATCTGTAAGATTAAAAATGCCAGTCTGAAGACTGGCATTTTTGTATTTATTACTTATGTATTCATTACCTATGTATCTATTACTTAGCTGAACGAGTCGCTTCACAGCGCCTCAACTCTTAGCTTGTTGTAGGTTTTGAACTAGGGCCTTCATAAATCGCGCAGCTTCGCCCCCCGTGCATGCACGATGATCAAATGTCATGGATATGGGCATGATGCTAACTTCAACTGGCTGCTGTTCCCGTAATACCAATTTCTTGATTATCCGCCCGGCACCAACAATGGCAACTTGGGGTGGGGTAACAACAGGTGTTGCATAGATACCTGCGATTGCGCCGAAGTTCGATAGCGTAATAGTGGCGTGTTGCAACTGCTCCCGACCTATCTTGCGCTCTCTGATACCGGCGACGGTTTTATCCACCCATTGGCGAATCCCTTTGCTGCTGTACTCATCAGCGTGGCGCAGCACGGGTACATACAAGCCGTGTTTACTGTCTACAGCAATGCCTATATTGACGGTGCTGTGAAGGCAGCGGGTCATGGTTTCGGCATCAAACCAGGCATTGAGGGCTGGTTCTTGCTGGCATGCTGATACGATAGCTTGAACCAATCGGCAAGTAATATCTTCGTCTTGCTGCCAGTTTTCCAATAGAGCTTCCTCGGTAATGGTTACCGCGGCGACATGCTGGTGGGAGTCAGCCATTGCCGCTACCATTGAACGACGAGCACCTTTTAGTACCTCTGTGCCAGGCAGCTGCTTATCGCAAGCATTATAAACATCTGCATCAAGAATAACGCCATCGGGGCCAGAGCCTTTAATTGCGTGTAGGTCAACACCCAATTTGTTGGCCAGCAGTCGAGCTGATGGCATTGCGGTGAGCTGCTCAATGTGTTGATTGTTATCATTGCCAATCCAAAACTCATCGACGTTGACTTGATGGTTTTGCTGGGACACATTGCCCACCACAGTTGCGGCATCGGCAGGTTGCTGCTTGGCTTCTTGTGCTGTTGATTGTGAACTTTTCTGTGACGCGGTAACGGACTCTTCAATTTTGACTAATAGGCTTCCGATGCTTATTACGTCCCCTTCGTTACCATAGCGATTAACGATAGTGCCACTATACGGTGCAGGTACTTCGACGGTGGCTTTGGCTGTTTCAACAGTCAAGATGACTTGGTCTATTTCGACCTTATCTCCAACGTTAACATGCCATTGAATAATCTCTGACTCTGCGAGTCCTTCCCCTAAATCTGGTAAGTTGAACGCTTTCATTTCCAACCCTCCACAAGCTCTTTTGCCGCGATAACAATGTCTTCTTCTTGGATCATGAAATAATCTTCATTGCGGTAATAAGGCATGATGGTGTCAGTACCTGTCACTCGTTTTGGTGGTGCTTTTAATAGGCACATGGCTTGTTCCGAGACTCGCGCAAGGATCTCGGCACCAACCCCACAAGTTTGGCAGGCTTCATGGACAACAAGTAAACGGTTTGTTTTCTCTATTGAGGCAACGATTGATGCCATGTCGATAGGTTTGATTGAAGCAAGATCGAGCACTTCGACTTCAATACCTTGCTTAGATAAAGTTGAAGCAGCTTGCAGTGATTCAACAACACATGCGCCCCAAGTCACTAAGGTTAAATCACGCCCTTTACGCAGGGTGAAACATGAATCGAGTGGCAGGGCGGTACCATCGTCTATTACGTCGGATTTGACGGTTCGGTATATGCGCTTGGGCTCAAAAAACATGATTGGGTCATTACTTCGAATAGCAGCGAGTAGTAAGCCATAGGCACGTTGGGGGGATGAAGGGATCACCACCTTGATGCCGGGTATGTGTGCAAATAAAGCCTCGACACTTTCAGAGTGATGCTCAGGGGCGTGAATACCGCCACCAAAAGGTGCTCGAAATACCGCAGGGCAGGTTAAGCGACCACGGGTACGGTTTCGTAATCTTGCAGCATGGCACATCAGGTGCTCCATGGCAGGAAACACAAATCCTTGGAACTGAAACTCGGCTACTGGGCGTAAGCCTTGTGTTGCCATTCCCACGGTTACCCCAGCGATTAATGCTTCTGCAAGTGGGGAGTCGATGACCCGCTTACAGCCGTACTTTTCTTTTAAACCAACGGTTGCCCTGAACACACCGCCGTTATCTCCCACATCCTCACCGAGAACAACCACATTTGGGTCATGTGCCATTTCATGGTGCAATGCAAGGTTAACCGCTTCTAGTAAGGTTAATTCAGCCATTGTGCTTTCCTCCTTGCATACGCATCGCTTTATTGATGATTAAGTCACGTTGCTTATGAAGGTCGGGATCGAGCGCTTCATAGAGGAAGTCAAAAGCAGATTCGGGTGCTTGAGGTACGGTGGATTGATATTTTTCGATGGCTTGGTCGACCACATCTTTGCAGTGTAAGAGCCATTGCTCGTCTTCTTCTTCTGTCCACTCGCCTTGGTTGATCAAAAATTGTTTTAAGCGCAATACTGGCTCAAATGCCCAAGCTTGTTGAAGTTCATCGTCACTACGATAGCGGCTGGCATCATCGGCCGTGGTGTGGTCGCTCAATCGGTAGCTCACGGCTTCTATCAATGTGGCGCCTTTACCTTTTCTTGCTTTATCAAGGCATCGCAGTACCGAGTCATACATGGCGACAACATCATTACCGTCAACCGTTATGCCTTCGATACCGGCACCTTTTGCTTTGTCTGATAATTGCTCAGCGCCACATTGTATATCGCGTGGGACAGAAATTGCCCATTGGTTGTTATTGATGACAAAAACAAGCGGAATGTTCCAGACACCAGCGCAATTGAGTGACTCCAAAAAGTCACCTTTAGAGGTCGCGCCATCGCCGCAGGTGACTAATGCAGCCTGGTGTTGGCCTTGAATTTTAAGCGCAGATGCAACACCGACTGCATGGGTGCACTGTGTTGCGATAGGAACGCAAAAAGGCAGATCACGACAGTGGTGATCATCGGGCGAAAAGTCACTGCCTCTTTCATCGCCCCCCCAATACTGTAAGTTTTTCTCCATCCCGATACCGCGAGCCCATAACGCAGGTAGGTCTCGGTAGTAAGGGATAAATACATCGGTAGGCTTCAATGCTCGGCCTATGGCAATACCAATGGCTTCTGACCCTAAGTGCGAAGGGTAGGTACCGAGTTTACCTGTGCGTTGAAGGGCAACAGCTTTATAGTCATAAGTTCGGGTAAGCACCATATCACAATAAAACCCTTTCAAGGTCGACATGTCGGCCCAGTCCGGGAGTGGCTTTACTAACTTACCTTGATGATCGATAAAGCGATGCATGGGCATAGCTTGAACATTCATCTCTAGCTCCTTCTGTTGCTGCCTCAAAAGAGGCGGACAGCAAATTGTTTTTGAGCGAGTAGGCCAGCCTTAAGTGAGTATGCGGTTGGAGTAAAACGTTACTGGTGTCACACGCTCAATAGTATTAAGTGTAATCAAAATGTTAACGTTCGCTGGCAGTAGTGATAGGAGTAACAGTAAAGAAATCGGTACACCTTGAGCTTGCTTAGAAAATGAAAGTGATGTCTTAGTATTAAGACCGACATCAGTTAGCCATCGGCGCGTGCATGGGTCGCTCATACTTATACCCAAGTCAGTGTACTGACGATTTTTTATGAATCAGAAAATATAAAAAAGATAAATGTGGGTGCGCTATGAAACGTTATGGTTGCATGGTTTGTATGTTCTTTGTGGCTTCATGCACGTCGCAAGAGAATGTAAGTGACGTTGCCGATCAAAGGACGATGTACATCAACGATGAATGCTACGATTCCGCTACCTATTCACTGGCAGATTCGTTTGATGCATTTATGGTTGAGCGGCAAGAAGAGTTGAAAATCTTGCGTGCCGAATTGAGCGCTGAAAACTATGAGCAGCTTGATTACGCACTCAGACACTTTGAAACGTATTGGGATAAGCTTACCAACGAAAGAAATATGGCGTGTGAACAACATGCTACCTGTCAGTATATTTGGCTGAAAAATCCAGAGTTACAAAGCTCAAACAGCTTTTGTGATGGCACTGATTTCGAGTACAGTGTTAGTAGGGCGAAAATGATTAATTTTTTCAATGATATAGAACGCCTTCAGCTAGAGCGAACCGTCCCTTAGCTACTTCTTTCACACCGTATTAGTCATTCTGAGAAAGCCAAAAACAAGCTAGTCATTTGCTAATTTGTTATTGGCTTTTTTGGTGATATTATGCGCGACCTTTTGTACTCGCAGAGTGCAACGGCTTAGTGTATCGAGAAATCTGCCTTTTACTTCCCACAGATTCGCACACTAACTTAATGAAGTAACAAACTGATCACGACTTGTGTATGAGTTGTTAATTGTGCTAGTACTATAGTGAGCTTAAGTCGATAAGGCTGAGCTAGATATTGATTTTATTAACAATAAGTTGGGTTTACCCCAGAATAAGGAGGAATTTATGGCTACTAGCCGTAAAATCAGTAAGGAGCGCCTAGCGCTTAAATTATCTTTAGCCGGTACTGTATTACTCACCAGTTTGGGTGTTGGTTACGGCTTGTATGTTGGTTCTAATGCCATTTTACTTGATGGTTTATTTTCCCTACTCAGTATGGGAATGACAGGCTTGAGTTTGTATACCGCTTATCTGGTTTCTAAGCCTGATGATAAATACTTCCAATTCGGCTACGCACACATTGAGCCTTTAATTAATGTTGTCAACGGCCTACTCATCTTAACGACCTGTGTTTTCGCATTTATCAGTGGTGTAACCACCATTATTAATGGTGGGCATGAAGTGGTTATCGAACATGCCATGGTTTATGCGGTACTTTCTACGTTCTGCTGTTTCTCAATCTATTTTATAGAAACCCATATTGCTAAGAGTGAACAGTCTGAGCTTGTGAGAGTGGATTCGCAGGAGTGGTTAATCGATGGGATCCTGAGTGCTGCAATTTTGGTCGGCTTTGTTGGCGTCATGGTGCTGGACCATTATGGCTATTCACAATGGAATCGCTATGTTGACCCAATTCTTGTCTCGACGTTGGCATTGGCTGCAGCTGCGCTACCGATTTCTGTTTTACGCCGCAATCTACGAGAAGTGTTGCTTGTCGCACCTAACGATAAAACACAAAAAAATGTCGATCGTGTGATTGCGAAGTTATCGAAACAATATCATTTCGATGATTACACCCATCATTTTGCTAAAACTGGTCGCCAGTATGACCTTGAGGTCAACATATTGGTTAAAGATGACGATTACTGGACGACAAAACGGCAAGATCAAATACGACAAATTTTATGGGATGCTTTATCTGACGAACTAGGGGATACATGGCTATCTGTCACGTTCACAGGTCAGGCGAGATGGTTGTAACCATAACTTTTATGTTGTTTTCTCTTCATAAGCTAAACGTATAAAAATCAGCGCTATAGCAGAGCAGTAAAGGGGTAGAGCTTGCCTACCCCTTTGGTGGTAATGGTGGCTCAGCTTCCAAGCATTAGTTTTTCTAATATTGTGAAAGAAGAAAAGTCAGCAATAAATTGCTGGCGATTTTATCAATAGAGGAACACAATATATCTCGTAAGCGGTTCATTGGCACAGTTAAGCATACGGCTTTGATTACATGCGGTTCTTCGCTGGGTCAACTATAGAAAAATAAGTTCAATTTTATACTTATTTATCATCAGAACTGTGATTAATCTGCTGTTCAATTGCGTTATTTAGTGAAATGCTTTTTTTCTCAACTTTCAGTAACTTTATAGTGCAAATAAAGAGCAGGTAGGGTATCTTACGCATGTCTAGCGATTGTTTCCAAGTGTGAGTAGTTGTTGGATTTTGTTGTAGAAAGTAATTCTTTGTTTATTTCGTCTTGAACAAAGTTAACTTAATTAGTGTTTTGTAGGTATCTAGATATGGAAACGTTGCTTGTTGTAGCTTTCATCGTTGGTGCAGTCTTCATCGTTATGAAAGAGAAGAAATGCTGCAAGGGTGTAGATTATTCGCGAGATTCTTTATAACAGTGGCGCTTTAAGGGCCTTTGTTTTAAAGAAGTCTTATAGAAAAGCCAAAGAAATAGGCAGTCTTGCCAATTTCTTTGGCTTTTTTGTTTTTATAGCCTGAGCCTTTGTCAGACACACTCTGGATGATTAAAGCCTTATTCTCATTTTTATAATGAATAAGGCTTTAAAACAATAGGTTAGGTTTTAGTTGTTTTCAGATTCTTGCCACTCGTGATGTAAGCGAGTGATTCTTTTCTCAGTTTCTTGCCATTTGCGTGTACCAATTAAGTCGCGGTATTCACCGGTTTCTTGCTTACAAAGGGTATTTAAAATAGGTACTTGAGTTTGAGGTAGGCCATCAAGTGCTTGGATTGCACCTTCACGATTATTACAAAGCATGACCATGTCGCATCCTGCTTGTTGAGCTGCGATTGCGCGTTCGCTATAACTACCAAGCACGTCTGCACCTTTCATATTCAGGTCGTCTGAGAAAACAACGCCTTTGAATTGCAAGTCATTTCTTAGTACTTGTTTTAGCCAATACTCTGAACCACTGGCCGGTGATGAATCATAGCTATCGAAAACAACATGAGCTGGCATCATGGCGTCTAGCAAGCCTTGCTCAATTAATGATTTAAACACCAGCATATCGTGTTCTTTCACATTATCGCGAGAATCGAACGGAGTCTCGTGATGTGAGTCGGCAATAACACCACCATGACCAGGGAAGTGCTTACCTGTCGCAGCCATACCAGCTAATTTCATGCCTTTGATAAACTCACTGGCGTAAGTAATGATGTCTTGTGGGTTATCTGAGAAAGCCCTGTTGCCAATTGCCTTACAATCAAAGCCAAGATCCAGTACAGGTGCCAAGCTAAGGTCAATGTCCATCGCAAGCAGTTCCGCAGCCATCAGCCAGCCACCATCATGGGCCAACGCAACGCCGTCTTTTTGCTTGGCAAAGGCTTTTGCTGGTGGGAGTAGAGTGAACTCGTCACGAAAGCGCTGTACTCGACCGCCTTCCTGATCAACTGCGATGAGGAATGGGCGTTTAACTGTTTGGCGTATTTCTTTGGTAAGTGCTCTTAATTGCTTACGGTCATGATAGTTACGGGCAAAGAAAATTAAGCCGCCAATGGTTGGATGTTGGAGGATTTCACGATCTTCAGCGTCGAGTTCATAGCCTGCGACGTCTAGCATTAAAGGACCCATGTGTTCTCCTAGGGTAAGGTCTTGTTGTTATTTAGCTATTATACCTGAGATGCTTAAACTTGCAGTGGAACAGGGCTAGGTGAAAGTCAGGAAAAAGTAAAGATTCTTAGTTGCTCTTATCTAATGCTTAATACATAAGAGAGTATTATTGTTTCCACTGAGAAACCTAATGTTGATGTAAAGATGATCAGATTGAATGGATTAGTTTGATACAGTGTTATGGTTGAGTTTAATTACACCCTTAAAGGTGATCTGTGTCACTTATTTGTACTTTGTGTAACTCTTGTTTCATTTGAAATGAGATCTTGATCGTCATTTCACCTTGGTGAATTTATTAAACTGTTTCCAATTAAAGTGAAAGAGAACATATCATGTCTGTATTAGTTGCTATCGCCATTACCACTGGCATTCTTTCTGGTATTTGGGGTTGGGTCGCTGTTTCTTTAGGTTTATTGAGTTGGGCTGGCTTTCTTGGTTGTACAACGTATTTCGCTTCCCCTAAAGATGGATTGAAAGGGGTGGCTTTGAGCATTGCAACGAATTTAAGCGGTGTGTTCTGGGCCATGGTGATCATCAAGCTATCAACGTACGTTGGCATTGAAATTATTGGTTATGTTGTCACTGCAGTTATCGCCTTTTTCATGTGTGTACAGGCAAAGCAGACATGGCTGAGTTTCATCCCGGGGACATTTATCGGCTCATGTGCAACATTTGCTTCAAATGGTGATTGGCAATTGGTGGTACCTTCGCTGATATTAGGTGTCGTGTTTGGGTACACCATGAAAGCAACAGGGTTGTGGTTACAGCAGAAGTTGGCTAAACCAGAACCAGCAGCACTGGCAACTGAGTAATATCACTGTAGATTTGTTAATTAAAAAGTAGATTTACGAATTAAAAAACAAGGCCGCGTTTAACGCGGCCTTGTTGTATGTGATGAATAGTGAGGTGCTCTGGATAAGCCTTTCAGTTATAGACAAGGCACGTAATGATGATCATGTTGTCCTTTCAGTGCAGCAAAGCGATCATTGGCTTGTGGCTTCTCTGACAGCACACACACGCGTAAACCTTCATGAAGATACTTATCGACTAACACGGGAAGATTGCTTTCATTATATTCTTCTCTGTCAGCATCGCGTCGGCATAAGTCGACGAAAATATCATTTTGCCTTTCTGGATAAAGCACAAATTCAGCCTGCTGCATCAGACGTAAAGCTTTTAGGCTGAGTAGTTCTGGATCCATGCCTGTTTCGATGAGGTACAAGCCGCCTAACTGTTGCTCTTGATCTTTGAGTAATGCGGTAAATACAGATTCAAGCATCTCTTCGTTTTCTGCACTCTCAACAAGTGGATGGCGGAAAAAAATCTCCCAAAACTTTCTTCTTTCATCGACTGTGCCGTAGTGTTGCTTTATGCGCTCTCTTTGCTCACCGGCAAAGCTCGCCAATAAGCTGAGGTTCTGTGGCAATTGGGTTTCGAGCTTTTCTCGTAAGAATCTGACCAGAACAGGGGAAGCGCCACCACTTGAAATAGCCACTTGGATTGGGCTGCGATCGATCATAGATGGCGTAATAAAATGACAATGTTTTGGGTCATCGACAACATTAGTCCACAAACCCCGCGCTTGAGCATCGTTAAAAATTTGCTTGTTAAGGTCGCTGTTATCTGTTGTTGCCCAGACTTGATGTGCATCAGCGAGATCTTCTGGACTATATTCTTTCTGAGTCCAGGAAATTAAATTGTCTTTTTCTAGCTTATTTAGGTAGGGGTGAAGGGCAGGGGATACCACAGTTATAGCAGCATTTGCCTTGAGTAAGAGGTCTACTTTTCGACAGGCGACTTCGCCACCTCCAATAACTACTACTTTTCTATTCTTTAATGACAAGAATATAGGAAAAAAGTCCATTATATTATGCTTCCTGTGAATGGCTTTAGCATTGCAACCTCATGACTTATATGAAATTGCTAAATCTATTTCTTTACTTTATATCAAAGTGCCGTTTTAGTAACATTTTGTAATGTTTTTCGTGTAAAAAACTTTCACCACTTGCTATTGTTCAGCTTGCATTAAAGGCGTAATGATAATTTTACTACACTAAAAATTGCTTTAATTATTCTACTAATTTTTGGAACTCGCGTAAGCGAATTCTTTTTGATATTCATACTAATTATGGTCGGCGAAATGAATAAAAAACTTATGATTGCAACACTGATAAGCTCTAGCTTGCTTGTTGGTTGTGGCGATAAGTTATCTGGACAATCTGCACCAATGAGTCCGTTGGTTGCAGCCCAGCCTGTTACAGTTATTGATTACCAACAGGGTAAACAATATGTAGGACGTACTGAAGCTAAGGAAGATGTAGCAATCACTGCACAGGTGTCAGGTTATCTTCAATCTCGTACCTTTAATGAAGGTGAGATGGTCGAAAAAGGGCAGCTTCTTTTTGAGATTGAACCAGCTGCTTATGAAGCCCGTGTTGCAAGCGCAAAAGCTGCAATTGCCCAAGCTGAGGCGACACTGAAACGTGCTGACTTAGATTGGGAACGAGGCAAGAGCCTGTTACCTAAAGGCAGTATCAGTCAGTCTGAATACGATCGCTTAACTGCTGAAAAGTTAAATGCCGAAGCACAACTTAAGTCGGCTAAAGCGCAGCTAAACTCTGCTGAAATTGATCTTTCTTATACCAAAATTACGGCACCGTTTTCTGGTCGTATTAGTGACAGTAAAGTGAGTATCGGTGATTTGGTATCTGCTAGTTCGGGTGTGTTAACAACGCTTGTTAGTCTAGACCCTATGCAAACATCATTTAATGTTAGTGAGCGTCAACGCTTAGAACTTGGTATCGATAGCCTTGATGGAGCTGGTGAGGGTAGCAACGATGTGGAAGTCATTCTAACACTTACCAATGGTGAAGAATATGAACACGTTGGTAAGGTTGATTTCATTGGTAACCGTATTGATCTCAATACCGGTACTATTGCTATGCGAGCGAGCTTCCCTAATCCAGAAGAAGCACTGCTTCCGGGTCAACACGTTCAGGTATTTCTTCGTGAAAAAGATCCTGTTCAACGTATCGTAATTCCGCGCCGTGCAGTTCAAAGTGACCTAGAAGGTGATTTTGTAATGGTGCTTGTTGACGGCAATGTAGCAGAACGTCGTAACGTTGTTCTTGGCCCTCAAACAGAACATGGCATCATCATTTCTAAAGGTGTTGAAAAAGATGATGTTGTTTTAACAAAAGGCCTACAGCGTGTACGTAATGGCGTAACTGTTCGACTTGAAGATACAGAGGCGTAAGTAATCAGATGCTAAGCCGCTTTTTTATCCAGCGCCCTAAATTTGCGCTGGTAATATCCATAATTCTTACATTGGCGGGTGCAATTGCTGTGCTCAATTTGCCAGTGGCAGAGTACCCTAAGATTAGTCCACCATCAGTTGGCGTTACTGCTATCTATTCTGGTGCGAGTGCTGAAGTAGTTGAAGAGGCGATTGCCGACCCAATCGAAGCATCGGTAAACGGTGTAGAAAACATGATTTACATGTCTTCTAAAAGTGCAAACGATGGTTCATATAGCTTGAACGTGACGTTTGACATCGGTACCGACCCTGATATGGCACAGGTAAACGTTCAAAACCGTGTTTCTCAGATTGAATCAAAGCTTCCTGCCGAAGTGCGTATGGTTGGTGTGACGGTTAAAAAGCGTTCACCCGACCTACTAATGGTACTTAACTTCTATTCACCTGACGGTAAATACGATGACCAATTCCTGATCAACTACATCAACTTGAATGTAAAAGATCAGTTGGCTCGTGTTAAAGGCATCAGTGAAGTTAACGTCATCGGTGGTGGTGAATACGCAATGCGTGTTTGGCTGGACCCTGAAAAGTTAGCTAATTTGGGTTTGACTACTTCTGACGTGAATGCCGCACTTTCTGAGCAGAATGTTCAGGTAGCAGCTGGTCAAGTCGGTGCTGCACCATACAACAACCCACAAGAAGTTCAGTTTAACCTGGTAACAAAAGGCCGACTAGAAACGGTAGAAGAGTTCGAGAATGTTATTTTGCGAGCTAATACCGATGGTTCAGTTGTATACCTAAAAGATGTTTCTCGTGTCGAGCTTGGTAAGAAGTTTTATAGCGGTAACGGTATGTTCCGTGGCCAGCCAGCTTCAATCGTTGCGCTTAACCTTCAGTCTGATGCAAACGCATTGGAAAGTGGTCAAGCGGTAATGGACTTGCTGGCAGGGATGAGCAAAGACTTTCCAGAAGGTATGGAATACGAAACAAGCTACGATACAACCTTGTTTGTTTCTGAATCCATCAAGGGCGTAGTGGTTACCTTGATTCAAGCGATTTTACTGGTAATCGCGGTAACTTATATGTTCTTGGGAAGTGTGCGTTCAACGTTAATCCCAGTTGTTGCGATTCCTGTTTCGCTTATTGGTACGTTTGCGATCATGCTGGCATCAGGGTTTACCATTAACACGGTAACACTGTTTGGTTTGATTCTGGCGATTGGTATTGTGGTAGATGATGCGATTCTGGTTATCGAGCAAGTTGATACCAACATGAAACGCGATCCGAGCTTAACGCCGCCAAAAGCAACGTTAATTGCTATGAAAGAAGTAACTGGCCCTATCGTAACATCAACGATGGTGCTGTTAGCGGTATTCTTGCCAGTTGCTATGTTGCCAGGTATTACCGGTATCATGTACCGCCAGTTCGCGCTTACGATTTGTATTTCGGTTGTTATCTCGTCAATCAATGCATTGACGTTATCTCCAGCGTTATGTTCGTTGGTACTGAAACAGGGCGGCGGTAATACTGCGCGTTGGTTTGAAGTATTTAACCGTGGACTTGATAAAGTTACGCTGAAATATGGTTCGATCGCTGGCTTCTTGGTTCGTAAAGTTGGCTTGCTAGTGACTTTCTTTGTACTTGCGGTAGGTGCAGTAACTTTCTTGTCGAAGACGACATCAACGGCATTCGTACCAACTGAAGATAAGGGTATTCTACTGGTAAACGTTCAGTTGCCTGACTCTGCATCTTTATCACGTACCGAAGAAACAACGATCAAACTTCAGGAAATTCTTGAAGACGAACCAGGCATCGAAGGTATTACTGTTGCAAACGGTTATGCGTTCTTGACGGGGGCAGCGGCGTCAAACGGTGCATCTCTGTTCATTAAGTTGAAAGAGTGGGATGAGCGTAATGCTATGTCTGGTGATCACTCGTCGTTTGCAATTTCGGATCGTGTGAATGCCCGTGCAGCAATGGAACTACCTGAAGCGATTGTTTTCGCAATGGGTGCGCCAGCTGTTCCTGGTATGGGTGCAGCATCTGGTTTCGAATTCGTACTTGAAGATACATTAGGTCGAAGCCGAACTGATTTGGCAAATGTAATGGGTGAGATGATTCAAGTTGCCAACCAGCAACCGGAGATTCAATACACATTCAGTACATTCCGAGCCAATGTTCCTCATTACTACATCGATGTTGACCGTGTTAAAGCGAAACAACTTGGTATTCCACTGACAGAGATCTTCCAAACGCTGCAAGGTAACCTTGGTTCCATGTATGTGAATGACTTTACTCTGTATGGTAAGAACTTCCGTGTGACAGTTCAGGCAGATAGTGACTACCGTGATGGACTTGAAGCTTTGGAGCGATTCCATGTGCGTTCAGCGTCGGGTGAGATGATCCCACTAAGTACCTTGACGACAGTAGAGCAAGTATTTGAGCCTGATGTTGCTTGGCGATACAACATGTACCGTTCTGCCGTTATCCAGGGTAGTCCGGCGCCGGGTTACTCAAGTGGTGATGCTATCGCTGCGATGGAACGTGTTGCTGCTGAAGTATTGCCACAAGGCTATCAGTATGAATGGACGGGTATGGCGTACCAAGAAGTAAAAGCTGGTAACCAAGCGATTTATGCCTTTGCACTTGCTTTGGTCTTTATCTATCTGTTTATGGTTGCTCAGTACGAGAGTTGGAGTATTCCACTGGCAATCATCTTGGTTGTGCCGGTGGCGACTCTAGGTTCTTTCTTGGCGTTGTCGATTACAGGCACACCGCTAAACCTTTATGCGCAAATTGGTTTGGTTCTCTTGATTGCACTTGCAGCGAAGAACGCCATTCTTATTGTGGAATTTGCGAAGGTTGAGCGTGAAGACAAAGAGCTGGATATCGATCAAGCTGCGGTACGTGGTGGTAAGCTTCGTTTCCGTGCGGTTAACATGACATCTTGGTCATTCATCTTGGGTATCCTACCGTTGATCTTCGCTTCCGGTGCGGGCCACATTAGTCAGAACTCACTGGGTATTTCACTAACAGGTGGTCTACTCTGCGTACTATTGGCAGGTACCTTCTTGATTCCAGGCTTCTTTGCACTAGTGCAGCGTCGCCGTGAGAAGTTCCACGGTGGTTCGACCAAGCTTATACCGCTTGATGATGATTAACATCTAGTTTAATTAAAAAGCGCCTTCGGGCGCTTTTTTTGTGCGTGATAGTAAACACGCTCTAGCACACAATTTTCAATCCTAAGTATCAAGAATATTCAACTCCTTAACTCGGATACGGTACAATATTTACCTATTCCATTGAGTCGTACAGTGAGTTGTGCAATGAGCTATAAAAATATGATTGGTTTTGGTGTTGCGGGCAACTTTGCCGGTCACCTAGAACAAGCGGGTGAAGATAAAGATTTCCTTGCTGTTGAAGTGCAAGAAGCTGTACAGCCAAAAGCAATTTTCCCTTTTTATATTCCTTCTGAGCAGGCAGGTTTTCTTTCTACTTATCCATTGTCTTCAGATACTATCGTGCCACCTAACGATGCAGATAACTTACAAATCGAGCCGGAAGTTGCGCTGTTATGTGATGTAAAATACGAAGGCAACAAAGTGGTTGCGCTGACTCCAACGCGCTTTGCTGCATACAACGATTGCTCCATTCGTAAGCCTAACGCGAAAAAGATCAGTGAAAAGAAAAACTGGGGTAGTAATACTAAAGGGATTTCTTCTCAGCTAATCGAACTGGATTCTTTAACTGAAGGTGGCAAGCTGGATCGCTTCCGTATTGCGAGTTTCCATAAGCGTGATGATAAAGTCGTACGCTATGGTGAAGATAGCCCAGTTGTGGGTTACAGCTATTTCCACGAAAAACTGCTGAACTGGATTGTTGACCGCATGAACAATCAGCAAGATGTCGGTCCAACGGAAGACATTGCGATGCATTTGAAAGCGGCTGACTACCCAACCCAAGCGGTGATTAGCATTGGTGCAACCCGCTATACCGAGTACGGTGAGACGACATTCTTGAAATCTGGTGATACCAGTATGGTGGTTGTTTATGATGGTGAGCAATATTCACCAGAGGCAATTACCTATATGGCAAATAAGCAAGAGTTTGCTGAAGAGGGTATTTCCGTACTTGTTCAAGCCGTGGCTTAAAAAAATAAGGCTCAACGTGATCGTTGAGCCTCTATTTTTAGGTTCTGCTTCTAGCTATTTGTATTCATAAACACCCGTTTCTGGGCTGCCAGTAATTTGGACTTGTTTAAATTGTTTTCCGTGCGGTGTGATTACAAAACCTTGTGCACTACAAGTATAAGTGCCAGTTACCATAGGGCGGGCGAATACTATGCGTGATAATTCAAAGTTAGTTTTGCTTTCAAGATCTGAGTAAAAGCTTGCACAAATATTATTGTATTTAGCTTGTTGTTCAATTTCTTTTTTCTTCTCACTCTCTCTTGCTTTCATGCACTTTGAGCTTGCTTGACATGCAGCTTCTTTTTCGAGTCTAGCTTTCTTTACTTCTTCTTTAATTTCATCGTCGATGAAATTAATTACTTGTTTTTCTTGGCTAAAAAGTTCACCCTCATATGCATAAAAACGGTTGTCATATACGGTGTATGTCGGTGATACGGTATCGATAACATGCCCTGATGATTTGTATACATGCTTATAATCACACCAGTATAATGTTTTATTTTTGTAATTTGCTTTAGTTTCTGCAACGAGTGTGCGGTTTTCTTTAGTTGGACAGATATCAGATTCAATTTCAGTAAATTGTGGTGCGGTTGTACAACCAGAAACAAATAGTACTAAAAGGGAAGGAATAATTGCTAATTTCATGTTTGGTACGGTGATCTACAAGCTACTTTAATCGAAGGTATCTTAAAGGGTCGCTTGTAGATGTCTAGATATAAACATAAAAGCTTACAAAAATTAGCGATTATAATCGCCAGAATAAATTCAAAGAGCCATTAGAGTTTGAGCTATGGCTATCTTCTTTAAACTCAGGCGTATTGGTCGCGAACGTTAAACTGACTCCCCAGTTTTGCTGGTAGTAAATACCGCCCATCACAGCGGTGGCCTGCCAGTGCTCGACGTTAGTTTCTGGTACGCCTTCAGGTTTGTCGCCATCAATTGTGATGTCGTTATAGCGGTAGCGTCCCTCAATACCGGTAAAGAAGAAATACCCCGTAGAGCTAGATGATAAGACACTGACATCAACAAACTTACCTGGCGTAAAGCCTGTCGTCCCTAGGCTACTGGCCAAGTTGCTACCCCAACGGAAAACACCGCCAATGGCTGCTTCACTTTGGTAGTTGCCGACATTTACTCGGCCAATACCACTGAAGTCATACTCTTGTGCCATCGATGTTGCTTCACGCTTTAGTAGTCGGTGACCTTCGTAGCCGAGATTGAAAATGGCTTGATCTTTAATTTGATAATCCCAACCCATAGGCTTGTCAGAGCCAATGATGCTGTGAATGAACTTCTGTGTTTTTTCGGTCATGGCACTTGGGCCAACAGTGCCCACCATCAATCGATATTTATCGACAACGGAAGGAGAGTATTGATAGATACCGGATTCAAAGAAAAGTAACCCAGCATACGGGCGCTCGTCGGCAATCGGTTCTGTTGATTCGATGTCTTCTGGTGTCCACATTTGCTGGCCAATACGGAAATTCCAGCCTTTTTGGGTGCTGTTATCAAGAGGAAGAAGCGTCGCTATTTGACGAATCGGGGTTGGCGCCATGATCTCAAGCATTGGGGTAGCAGCCGAGTTGAACTCAAGAAACACACCATTGGTATAGTTTTGGTCGGTGCCTACAATACCGTCGTTATCCATTGAAAAGGAAATACTGCCGGCGTTGTAAGCCAGTACAGATGGTGAGAATAGCGATACGCATACAACGAATGCCGACGAAATTTGCTTCATTTACAATCCTTTGATACAACAAATAGCAAGTGATTAGCAGTAAAGAATAATATATACCGATAATTATGAGTGCTAATCATATTCATCATATCGAATAGTCAGGAATCATCGCTAGCTATATTACGAAATTAACCGTAAAAGTTTGTGTTGATCGTTAACCGAACGTAAGGAATCAGAATGTCGGCAATTCAACTTTCTTCGCCAATAGTCTCAACAGAGTGGCTAGCAGAAAATATCCATCACCCTGATCTTGTTGTGCTCGATGCCAGTTGGTTTTTGCCAAATACCCCAAGGTATGCGGTGCAAGAGTGGAAAGAAAAGCGAATCCCTAATGCTCAGTATTTTGATTTCGATAAGAAAATAGCCGATCCAGAGTCTGAATTACCTCACATGCTACCGTCAGAGGCGTTATTCTCTCAATCCGTTGAAGAGTTGGGTATCAGTGCTTCAAGCGTCGTGATTGTTTATGACTCTCAAGGTATTTTCTCTGCTCCTCGTGTGTGGTGGATGTTCCGTGCAATGGGACATCAACAAGTTGCAGTGCTTGATGGGGGGCTGCCAGCTTGGGAAGCGAAGGGGTATGAATTGCAATCGGGTGAGCCAGCACCGATTGATAAAGGGACGTTTTCTGCAACATTGTTGCCTGAATGGGTGATCGATGCAGACACATTAAATTCAAAATTAGAAGCACCACAGACACAAGTGTTTGATGCTAGGCCAGCAGCGCGTTTCTATGGTACTCAGCCAGAGCCTCGCCAAGGGGTGAGAAGTGGCCATATGCCTGGTGCAAAAAGTTTACCGTTTGGTCAATTGCTTGAAGATGGTCATTTCTTGCCAGTAGAGCAATTAACTCAACGCTTTGATGCGCTAAGCGATGTTGATGAGCAGCATATTTTTAGTTGTGGCTCTGGGGTTACGGCTTGTATTTTGGCTCTCGCTGCAGAAATGGCTGGGCGTAAGAAACTAACTGTCTATGATGGCTCTTGGACGGAGTGGGGAAGCAAGCTGAAATACCCGGTAGTGTAATACCAACCTACATAAGTACTTGAATCGAAAAAGAAGGCATAGTGGCGACCACTATGCCTTCTTTGCTATTTCATTCAGTGAGTCGTTATTGAGCTGCTGGGATATAGCCTCGTTGCTCAATGATGGTTTGGCCCGGCGTTGAGGTCACATAGTCAACAAATGCTTTTGCGGAGTCTTTGACTTTCTTCTCTTTATAAAGCATTAGGAAAGGGCGAGAAATTTTGTAATCACCTGACTCAAGGTTTGCCAGTGTTGGCGGCACACCTTCAAAAGACAATGCTTTAACTGAGTCATCAATCGATCCTAGAGAAATGTAGCCAATGGCGTGCTTATTGCGTGATACGAGGCTTTTTACCGTACCATTCGTATTCACCACCAACACTTGCGGATTAATATCAGAAACCGTTTGTCCTTTAACCTGTTGGATAAGTCCCATGTATTCTTCAAAAGAGAAGCGTGAACCAGAGGCATTTTCACGGCTAACTACGGCCATTTTCATGTCTTCGCCACCCACTTCTTTCCAGTTCGTGATTTCACCGTGGTAGATTTTAGACACCTGCTCTTTCGTTAGGTTGTTGACTGGGTTGTCTTTGCTGACAACCAGAGCAATACCATCATGGGCAATCGTAACGGTTTGAACGTCAGGGTTAATTTCAGCAGGCTTTAGGTAGCGAGAGCTCATGCCTAAATCCGCAACATTTTGTTTAACAGCCGTGATACCTGCAGATGAGCCGATACCTTGAACGTCGACACTGGTGCCTTTGTGTTCGTTAGAATAGGTTTCTGCCAGTACTTCGACAACGTGGCTAACTGATGTTGAGCCAGTAACAGTCACAGTTTCTTTGGCTTGCGCTGAAAAGGTCAATGTAGCAATAAGTGCGCAAAGTGTAGTCCTGGTTAACATCATTTATCTCCAAACTAAACCAGATTTATTGCCAAGCAGCCTAAGTATTGGTCCTGTCGATTGGATAGAACAAACACTTATTCAGCTCGGTTGAACGCTGCACATCTTATTACGAAAATATGACAATACTGTGAAGCAGTATTCCAGATGTAATTTTGGTGAAAAGAAGAGTGTTACAAGGCAGTTTGCTTATTTAATTTTGCCTTGTACATGGCTTTATCTGCTTTCGTCAGTATGGCGCCAGGATCACTTAAGTTACCTGGGTAGTAAGGAGATAAACCAATACTTAAGTCGATATTATAATGTGCTCTTTTTGGGTGTGTTGCTTCGTATAAATCCGTTATCCATGTTTGGCATAGTTGGTTGTCTTCGGTTGGTAATAGCACAACAAATTCATCGCCACCTATACGGTAAATATGGCTGCCTATTGGGGCTGTTTGAACCAGCATTTTTGCAATAGCTGTTAATAATTCATCACCGCACTTATGACCAAAGTTATCGTTAACTTGTTTAAAGTTGTCGAGGTCAATATAGGCAAGGATTCCTCGCTGTAAATTAATAGCGATTTTATCAAACCGTCGGAACAGGGCGCGTCTGTTTTGTAAACCGGTTAACTCATCCTCCAGTGCTAAGCGACTAAGATCGGCTTCAAATTTTCGGGATTTATCAATTTGAACCTGCAGTTTACTAATCAGCTCTCTTCGCTGATTCAACATTTTAATAAAGCAGAAACAGATTAAAAAGACACCAATGTGCATAAAGATATCGTCGGTGGAATCGATTAGCCAATGGTTGTCCAATTCCGGGACTTCATCAAGTAAGTCAGCAATAACACCGATGGAATAGGTACCTAGGGCGAGAATTAGCCAACTGCGCATTTCTGTACCGAAATCTTCTTTTAGCAACATGATTATCAATACTAAGGTGAGAATCGACACAATAATATCAAGTTGCCCATTCGATGGGACAAGGGCCGAAAGCAGTATGCCGATACATACCACGACAGTGAGGCGGAGAGGAAGTTGAGACAATGTACCCATATGTTTCGTCTTATTTCGAGAGGTGTGCTGAGGTCGATAGTTACAAAGGAAACGTCAATAAACAACTTGTTTACAAATGTCGGTTAAGAAGTACTGCGCAGATCTTTTCCTTTGTAAATAAATCACTTTGCTTAGGGTCATAATTGACTCAACAGCAAAAGGGGAGAGTTTAGATTATGTTTCCTTGCTTCCTTCTTTTCGCCATATCTTTAGACAGCCAATCTTTTTTCTGACTCAAAATATCGTTAATGAAAATTATTCTTTCTGAAGATTTTTGATGCTTTATTGTTGAATTTCGCTGCAAGGTTAATAAAAGTTTGATGATTGTCACTCATTAGCTTGTTTCCAAACAGAAACATTGTTAACCACGTCTCATTATTGAAATCAAAGTTTGTAATGTGGAACGTGTTGGATGTGTTTGATATATAAGGAGTGTAACAAAATATTTCAGTTTACAATATTGTAACATTTAAGGGTTTGTGTCTATCCTAACAATAGTGCTGAAGCACAAGGATAAGGCGATTAAAGAGGTCGGAAGTATGCTGACAATGGCAAAAAATGCTCAACCAAATAAAGCGTTGGTTTTTGAACGGATTCAAAAATTGATTAAAGCGCTTTCTAATGGTGTGTATGAGCGAGAAGAAACCATTAAGCTATGCCTATTAGCGGCATTGGCTGGAGAAAGTGTATTTCTTTTAGGCCCCCCAGGTATTGCTAAGAGTCTGATTGCTAAACGACTAATTCAGGCTTTTGATAACAGCAAATTTTTCGATTACTTGATGACGCGCTTCTCAACACCAGAAGAAGTGTTTGGTCCATTGTCTATCCAAGAGCTAAAGGACAATGGTAAGTATGTCCGCTTAATCGATGGGTATTTGCCAACAGCCCAAGTGGTGTTTCTTGATGAAATTTGGAAAGCCGGGCCTGCAATTTTGAATACGCTACTGACCGTTGTAAACGAGCGTACTTTCAAAAATGGTCAGGATGTCCTTCCTGTCCCTATGCGACTACTTATTACTGCATCCAACGAGTTACCTGAAGAAGATAGCGGCTTAGAGGCGTTGTACGATCGAATGTTGGTGCGCGTGTTTGTTAACCGTATTCAAGAAAAGCAGAACTTTAAGGCAATGCTGATGGGTGAAGGCCCAACGATTCAAGAGTTGGAGCCAGGGCTTGCCATAACGGATGAAGAATACGATAGCTGGCAGCAGCACATTGACGACATTAAGCTATCCGAAGATCTTTTTGAAAAGATCTATCAATTGAAGTCCATGATTGAAAACCGTTCAGAGCAATCTGACGTTGATGATGAATCTGACAATGAGTTATATATTTCAGACCGACGTTGGAAGAAGTCTGTCCGCCTATTAAAAGCCAGTGCGTTTTACAACGGTCGTGATGCAATCAACCCACTTGATCTGCTTCTCTTACAAGATTGCATGTGGCACAGCCCTGAATCACGTCACGTTATTCAAGAGACGATTAATGACTTTGCTATACAGAAAGCATTCAACCAAGAAGCCTCTCAGTTTGACGCCAATGAAGCGCAGCGGATTATCGAAGAAGTTCACGAAGAAGTTGCCAATGAACTTTGCATGACTTTCAGCCGCGAAACCATGATGCGCAAAGAGTGGTATAAGTTTGATTTCAGTAAAGCGAATCGATACCACGTTAACCACAACTCAAGAATGATCAAGCTGGTTATGCTTCAGCAAAACCCGTCGGTTTCTGAGCAAGAAAATGGCGATAGCCGCTGGGTATATGTTGATGGTGACGAGTTTGAAAAGAAAATTAAAACGGGCCAATGTGACATCTATGGCTTCGTAAATAAAAACGCCCACCTATGTCGCTTGCAGTTTGAAGTCGATGCGCAACAGCGCTTAGTAATAAAAGACATAGCAAACCGTTCTGTGCTAGTGGGTATTGCGGGTGATAATGGTATTACGCCTGAATTACAGCAACGTTGGCTAGCGGCTGCTGAAGAAGCATCTTCAAAAGTTAAGGACGCAGAACATAATTTGAAAATCTCTAAAAGCAGTTTTCATGGGGCATTGCCTCATAGTTTTATTGATCCTCGATTACCTGAATTGATTGAGCAAAGCTTATCCAGCGCGTTTGATTCGGTGCATGAACTCAAGATTACGATTGATAAGAGTGTGTTCCGTATTACCCACCTATCTGATTACTTTGAGTAAGCGGGGGGAGTAACAATGCCAATTTCTGAAGGTTTAAATATTGCGATGATGCTCGCAGAGTCGGGTGTTGTCGAAAATGCCGTGCATGAAATGATGGCGCGCCCAGAATTAATTGTTGCCGCAGAATCAAACCCAGGTGTGAAGTCAGCAATGAAAGGACAATTGCTTAAATGGCGACAGCATGTTCAAAAACGCATAAGTAAGATCAGTACAGAGGAACGGTTTGATCAAGAAATTGGGCTTTACCAAGAGGTTATTAATTGGGAGCGAGACTATTTTAATGAGCATGTTCATGAGGTCGTTAAAAAGTTAGAAGGGCACTCAGCGTTTTACTTTAAGGCAAAAACGTTGATTGAACGCGACTTAATCAAACATAACCCCATGTTCCAAAGTTACTTTTGTAACCAATGGGTTCAGCATTTAAAGCAAGCGTTGACCGAAGCACAGTTGCATGAGCTAGAGCGTCATAAAGAAAAGTTACTTGCTGATTTGTACCAGCGCATAGAAACCATGCGTCAAATGGAAGAAGTGACAGAATCTGGCGATGAGAAGAAAGCAGGCCGCTTATGGGATATGGCCAAGGCGAAGCTAACCAGAACTGACGTTAACACGCTGAAGTCTATCGCCACTTTTTTGAAAAAGAACAATGGCCTGCAAGAAATTGCTGAAAAATTAGGCCGGATGGCGAATGAAGTTGACGATCCAAACAAGGAGCGTGTTCGTTCTGAAGACCTGAAAATGGTGGAAGAGCGAAGTGACAGTGTCACTGATGATATTGTCGGTGTGCATGAAAGCGACGACTTGTCGAAGCTTTTACCTAATGAAGCCATGTTTTTGGCTTACCCCGAACTTGAAGTGGTGTTCTACAAGCACTTAGTGGATAAGCGCTTAATGAATTATCGCGTGCAAGGGGCTCAGCGTAAACTTCGTCGGGTGAAAGCCTATAAGCGTCAAACTAAGCAGGTTGAGCAAGATAAGGGGCCATTCATTGTTTGTATTGATGCTTCAGGTTCAATGAATGGTTTTCCGGAGCAATGTGCTAAGGCGCTGGCTTATGGCTTGATGCAGATAGCATTAGCGGAAGATCGTGACTGCTATGTGATTATGTTTTCAACGCAGCAAATCACTTATGAACTGACCAAGCAAGATGGCTTGAGTGAGGTATTGAATTTCTTATCTTATTCATTCCATGGGGGAACCGACCTCGGTCCTGTACTTGATCAGTCTATTGATTTGATGTGTGGCGAGAAATACAAAAATGCAGATCTGGTCGTGCTGTCTGACTTTATTGCACCATCTCAACCAGATGCAATGATGAAGCGAATTGAGAGGCTAAAAGAGCAAAAGAACCGCTTCCACGCTGTTAGTTTATCCAGATATGGTAACCCAGAGTTGATGACGATTTTCGATCACTGTTGGTCATACCATCCATCTAAGCTAGGTCGTTTGCTTAAGTGGAAATAACGAGTACCGAGTCCAATACAGCTTAGTTGTCTTGGCTTTTGGCGAACCTTAGGTTCGCCTTTTTTTTGCCTGTTTTTAGTGGGCTTTCATCTGTACTTTAATTATCCTGCTCCCTTATTCAGCAAAATATTCGTGTAAAGCCTGTTTCCACTCTGGGCTTTGTCTAATTTTGAGTAAGGCACGGTTTAGTTTCTCTCTATGCGGGCTGTTATTTTCAATGATCAAGCCATAGTTCTGCTTCTCAAATCGATAAGGTAGCACGGTCAGATCTTCATACTGTCCACTTTCTTTAGATTTCTTGATTAAGTATTTCAAAACGGCGTCATCAGCGACGATAGCTTCGACATCTTCATTATCCAATGCTTCTAGCAGTGTCTCGATGTCATCGAAACTTTGATGAACAATGCTATGGTGAATCAAAAATTCCGATGATGTTGAAGCTTTCTTTGCTCCAACAGATAGGTTGGCGAGGTCATTGGGACCTTTGATGTCACTGTTAAGCAGCCCGAGGGTAAAAGTACTCGCCAAGACAGCGGTGATACTGGCGATAAAAAAGGTGGTGAATATTGCCAGCATAACGGTCAATATACGTCCCGGGAGGGTTTTAAACTCAAAGTAATTGAAAGGCCCTTTGGTGATAAATAAAAGTCCCAGAATGAAACCCTCTACCATTTGTGCTTTCTTCGATCGCATCGAGTACAACTTGTCGTTGAGGCGGTGTTCGAGCAGGTAGTAGATCCCACCAACAATTGAGGCGGCAAGAAAGACGAAACCTAATACCACGAGTAATTTGGTATTGGTGAAAAGGCTTTTCAGAGAAGCAAGATAACCTTGGCGTTTCACGGCAATAGCGAGGTGAGTCTCATAGTAAGAGTGGGAGAAATCGAGTATTTCTTCACGTTCAGGTGTGATTGATACACATGAAACACCAATATTTAGGTTGCCATTCGCGACATCATTAAGAAGATCTTGTAGGCCGTGATTACTGATTTCGTATTCGAGTTGTAGCTCTTGGGCAATTTTTTGCCAAAGTAAAATGCTCAGGCCTGTATAGGTATTATCGTTGTGTTCAATGACAAAGGGAGGGCAGTTGTAGCTCCCTACTTTGACTGAGCCTTGGCTTGCTGCCAGGGAGAGACGAGGGAAGCAGGCGATACTAACAAGTAACAATAAGGTTGCAGCCTGAAGGGGGCGAGTTATTGTGCTTAACATGGCTGCTCTCCGTTCTCATTGTCATACCTTCAGTATAAACATCATCAATTTTTTGCTAGAAATCCAAGCGTTTCAGCCAATGAACTATGCTTAAACCATTAGAAATTCCATGAATCTCACTAAAGAGTGATCGCTCCCGCTGCCCAATTGGGTACTAAGAGTGTCAATGTTGAGTGAGGAGGGTGTATGAGAGTCTTGTCTTTCTGCGCCGCGTTGTTCCTTTGGTTTGCTAGCTTCGGCGCTGTTGCTCAAGATGTCTGGGTCATTGGCATTCAGGGTGGTATTGGCCCAGCAACCAGTGACTACGTTACTCGAGAAATTGAGCAAGCCCATGAGGAACAGGCCGCATTTATTGTATTGAAGGTGGATACTCCGGGAGGTCTAGATACATCGATGCGTGATATTATTCGCGCCATTACCACATCACCAATTCCAGTCGCTACTTGGGTTGGCCCGGCAGGGGCAAGAGCTGCCAGTGCCGGTACTTATATCTTGCTCGCCAGCCATGTCGCAGCCATGGCCCCTGGGACTAACCTTGGCGCAGCCACACCCGTATCATTGACTTCGCCTGGCGGAAAAGAGCCAGATGACTCCGGTTCAAATCCATTCTCTCCTAAAAAAGAACCTCAAAATACTGAACAAGAGCCAGCACCTGCCGCCGATGAAAACGACGATAAGGTCAAAGCAAAAACCGCGATGGAGAAAAAAGTCATTAACGATGCCCGTGCCTATATTCGTGGTTTGGCAAAACTACATGGTCGCAATGAAGAATGGGCAGAGACGGCGGTAACTGAGGCGGCGAGTATCGATGCTGAAGCGGCACTAGAGCAGAATGTGATTGATTTTATTGCCTCTGATCTTGACGCTTTGATAGCGAAATCCAATGGTAGAACTGTGATGATCAATGGCTTGGAATCGACCATTGAGCTTACCAATGTTGCGTATGTAGAGCGCGAGCAAGATTGGCGATTTAAGCTGTTATCTGTCATTACCAACCCCAATGTTGCGTATATCCTGATGCTCATTGGGATCTACGGATTACTATTGGAATTCTACAACCCAGGCGTAGGTTTGCCGGGAGTGCTGGGTGGGATTTGCTTGCTATTGGCGATGTATTCACTGCAAATGCTCCCCGTGAGTTATGCCGGTTTAGGGTTATTGCTACTTGGTATCGCCTTGATGGTTGCCGAAGCCTTCAGCCCAAGTTTTGGGGTGTTGGGGCTTGGCGGCATCGTCGCCTTCGCCTTGGGTTCTGTCATGTTAATGGACACAGAAACCCCTGGTTACCAAATTGCGATTCCACTCATCGTTGGCCTAACGGCGGTTTCAGCCTTGTTTACCTTTGTTATTTTAACCTTGCTAGTGAAATCACGGCGTAAACCCGTGACCACCGGCGTTGAGGTGCTGATTGGACAAGAGGCCACCGTGGTGACTGGGTTCCCTGGCCAAGGACGCGTGCTCGTAGATGGAGAGGTTTGGCAAGCAAATTGCGTTAGGCCGTTGAAGAAAGGACAGAAAGTCACAGTAACGAATATCCGAGGCTTATGCCTTGATGTTGTAATCGATAAAGAGCCAACTATCAGTTTGGATAAGGAATAATAAATATGGTTACTTATTCTTTGGCAACAATCATTGTGCTGGTTATCGTATTGATTGCCAGCATGTTCAAGGTGTTACGTGAGTATGAGCGGGCGGTGGTGTTTTTGCTCGGGCGCTTTTACCAAGTGAAAGGGCCCGGCCTGATCATCATTGTGCCTATTATTCAACAAATGGTGAGGGTTGATCTGCGAACCATTGTACTGGATGTGCCGACACAGGATTTGATCACCCGGGATAATGTTTCGGTAAAGGTAAATGCGGTTGTTTATTTTCGCGTTGTTGACTCAAAAATGGCAATCAACAATGTTGAGAACTACCTAGAAGCCACCAGCCAGCTATCGCAAACGACATTACGGTCTGTTTTAGGTCAGCATGAGTTGGATGAATTGCTATCAGCTCGAGAAGAGTTGAATAATGATCTTCAGTCGATCCTCGATCAACATACCGATAACTGGGGGATCAAAGTGGCCAATGTCGAAATCAAGCATGTTGACCTAGATGACAGTATGGTGAGGGCGTTAGCTCGACAAGCGGAGGCTGAACGTTCAAGGCGGGCGAAGGTGATTCACGCAACCGGTGAGCTCGAGGCATCGCAAAAATTGCAAGAAGCGGCCGAAGTACTGAATCGTGCCCCAAATGCCGTCCAGCTTCGTTATATGCAAACCCTAACAGAAATCGCCAATGACAGGACGACTACGGTGGTGTTCCCTATGCCAATTGATCTGGTTGATAAGTTCAGTGTGGTCATGAATAGAGGCGATGGGGACAAGAAAAAAACCGATGAAGGAAAAGAATAAGTTAGCTAGCACCATACATCGGTAAAAGGAAAGCAACTGGTAAATAGCATTGCTGCTATTCGTTCTGTTTTAGCGCTGCCTTCGTGAAAAACTTACCGAAGGCAGTGCTAAACAAAGTGTTATGAGCGCTGCAACATGAAGGTTTGATACTCAAGATCTTCAAATTGGCTGTCTAGCATGATCAAGCCAATGATGGTGGTAACCAGCATCGTGATCGCAAAGCCGTAACCATAGAAGACTGGCCCTAAATCGATACTAATGTGGGCGAGGATAAAGTTACCTAATGCCATTAGCGCGGTCAGGGCTAGGGCAGAATAGCGCTTATCCAAGTAGTACATCACATTGAGAATCGACATCACTAACACCTGCAAACTGACACCGACTAAGTCCACATAAAGAAGATGTAAAAAGGCAAGGTCGATATCCAGTGCAATCAAAATATCTTCCGCCCAAAGGATCAGCAGGGCAAGTGTTAACCCTTGGACTTTAAATATTTCATAAATACTCTGCTGACACGCCAATACCATTTTGTCTTTAAGCAGGTAAATCGAATCAAGTGTCGCCCCTTCACGAACGGCATCATAAAACTTTAGACATGCATCAGCGAAGTCGGTCTCCATTCGTAGCATAAAGACCGCCATACCTGGCACGATGGCAAGGTAGGCAATAAAGATTGGCAAGTCATAGATGTAAGAAGCACGGAATACGTCGACGACCTGGTGTGAGGTTTCATCTCGGAACCAGAACACAAATTTATCAAGCCAGACCCCAAGGTTGTACAAAAAGCCACATAAAATCAGAGAGAAGAAGGTCTTCTTATGGTTTAAAAATTCAAAGGAAACCAGCTGGTTGGCCGGGAAGTCACGTATGACATGATACAAGAATGCAAAGGTCAATACGGCTTGGCAGAATGTAAATGTCACCATTAAGCCCAACAGCCCGAATGATGGTAGGGTTAGGCTCATGATCACCATCAGGCCGTAGCTAACGAACATAGTAAAGAAGATTCGATAGTATTCCTTCATGCCGCTTAAAAAGATAATGATCAACCATTGGTTACATAACAGCACCAGCGAGGTAAAAATGGTGACTTTTACCGCAGGTGCCAAGGTTTCACAAATCGCGAGGATAGCACCGCCAATGACAGCGGCAATGGCACTGGTGACCAGCATGGAGCCGAGTAAGTTAGGTACGATGCGGTGCTCTTGTTTGGCAAACAGCAAGTCCGATATAAATCGGGTGAGCAGAAGCTGAAATAACCCGCTAATGATCAGCGAGCCTGCCATTAGGTAGGTGACAATGACCAAAAACTGGACAATGACATAGGTCGGGAAAACAACCCCGATACTGATCAGGCCGATGGCCAACAGTGCCAAAATAGAGAGCACCCAAGGCCCCGAGCTGATCAATCCCGCCAGCCCATAGGCTTCAAGCATTGAAAGCAATGAATTCTTTTTCAGGATCTTCCTGATCTCAAATCCAATCCCTGCCATGGGTCGCCTCCTTGTATAGTGCACGATAAGCGTCGTACATGAGTTTTTCGTCGTAATAGCGGGTTACACGCTCTTTACCTATATCGCCCGCTTTAAGCCATGCTTCACGATCGCCAAGTACTTTGACAATAGCTTCAGCCCCTTCGAGTGGACTCGCAATTGGGATGATTTCTCCTGCCGATCCAATTGCGGCATCTTCGCCAGCTGCGCCATCGATAATCTCTCGACATGCACCAACTTCGGTGGCAATACACGGAATACCAGCGGCCATTGCTTCGAGCAGTACCAAGGGTTGTGCTTCACTGATTGAGGTCAGCATCATGACACCGAGTTTTGGCATGATTTCAACCACATTTTTGCTGCCAAGCATTTTCACGTTATTGGTCAAGCCAAGGCTTTCAATCAACAGCTCACATTCATGCACATACGTCGGGTCTTCTTCTTTAGGGCCAATGATCCAGCCTTCCAGGTTGGGGATTGTTTCCACAGCACCGCGAATGGTTCGGATAAAGGTTTTAATGTCTTTAATAGGGACCACTCGACCCACCAAGCCAACAACGGGGGGCGGTGAGTCTGGCCGTTTTTCATAGGCGGCATGAAAACGGGATGTACTGATGCCATTTACGATCACTTGTGTTCGGTCGCTGGGGGCACCGTCGGTGTGTTGACGCTGCCGATTACCTTCAAATAGGGCGATGATTTTTTCAGCTTGGTGATATGCCGATAAGCCAAGTTGCTCGAAAAAGCGAATCCAGGTTTTACGGGTAATATCCATGCCTTTATGCATACTGATATCAATCAGGCTATGGCGGTCTTTAATCCAACTGGCTTGCGCTAAATCGATCTTTCTTTCCTTGGTATAGATACCGTGTTCGGTGAGCAAGAAAGGGCGGTCGGTGTTTTGGTGACACATGGCCCCCAGAAACCCTGCGTACCCTGTTGAGACACTGTGATAAGCCTTGGCATTGGGTAGATTTTGTGAAATCCGTGCCAAGATAAACAGCGGTTGGTAGATGTTGCGATATGTCCAAAAATAATCGACGAATGATTGCTTCTCTGCTGAGGCGAGGTAGCGTTCGGTCAGCACGTCCCATGATGCGCGGCTATATAAGAAGTCATCAAGCGTCAGTTTACCTTTTTGACCAAGAAACTCTGAAACATCAACCAAAAGATTGTTGGGAATAGGCTGATCTTTTTTCTCAAAGAATGATAGAAATGAGCCCCAGGCCGTGAAAAGTTTACTCTTACCACGTCGAGCTGACGGTGTGAGGTTACCTTGGTTAGAGAGCAGGTAATGCACTTCAAAGCCGACAACATTGTCAGGAAACTCATAGGCCATTTCTTGGTAAAAGTCGGGATGCCCACCCAAAAAAATGAGGTGAAAAGTAAACTCAGGCAAGCCACTGATGATCTGATGTACCCAGCTGGAAACGCCACCGCGCACGTAGGGGTATGTGCCTTCGAGTAGCAAGCAAATATCGACTTCACCACCTTCGGCGAGTTTATTGAATTGGTGGTGTTGTGTCATACCCAGTACTCCTTGATCTGACTAAGCTTTTCGCCTTTTTGTTCAGGGAAGTAGGCGATGTACTGCTTGGCGATTTGATAATCACCACTGCGATATGCTGCTTCAGCTAGGTAAGGAGCAACCTGTTTAACTAATAAGCCTCCCTCAAGGGCTCTCTCCAAATGGATTGTGGCCTCCTTTGGGCGTTGTTGTTCCAGCAGTACTCGCCCTAACAATAGGTTGCTTGAGGCCGAGTCTTGTATGACATTCGCTTGGTGCAGATATTGCTCTGCTTGTTCAAGGTAGTGTTTTCGCAAGACGCCTTCAGCAATGCCGAGATAGCATAGCTCCCAGTACTGTTGGGCAACTTCATAAGCTTTGTTGGCACTCGGCTGGTGGGCCAGCTGCCGCTTGAACAGTGAGAGAGATTCGTTAATTTGGGTTTCAATGCTTTCTAAAGATGCATAGGCAAGAAGGCGAACATCATCAGTCAGATCTTTGAGCGCAAGCTGTAACAGTGGCACGGCGTGCTGCCTCGGTAAGTGCCGGATAGCCCCAACGGCAAGTAGTCGTCTTTCAGGATCACCGTTGTGGAGTAAGATTTCTCGAAGGGCACCGGTACCAAATTGGGTGTTAACTTCATCGCCAGGGTTCTGAGGAAGCGGGGATTTTTCACATTCTTCCCAAGTGACAATATTGGGCTTACGTGGCAGGTAGAGTGCGACTAAAAGCGAGCATGCCGTACCGAGCATGCCTATCAAAGGCAAGAAGTAGTTGAAAAAGAACAAGAAGCTCATTGAGCTAACGACTGGGCGCTTGTATTTTTTCGGTAATAGTATCCAGCTCAGAGCAGTAAAACTGGCGCAGGCGATGGCATGGCTGGTAAAAAAAGCCACCCATAGTGTCGGGGTCATCTCCTTGTCAAAAACTAGGTAGAAGCTAGCACTCTCAAAGGCGATCGTCTGCAATATCAGCCAGATCTTCATCGTAAGCTCCTAGTTCATCCATGATTTTGTTTATTTCATCGTCATCTTGGGTTAACGATAATGGCCCCAAAATATCAATATCCCCGGCCAAGTCATCCAATTGGTTTTTAAGTAGTTCCTGTAAGCGATTGATATAAAGCTGTCCTTCGTAGGCTGACGTCAATGGCAGTAAAACAGCGAGAGCAGGGTTACCATCTTTTGAGTGGCAAGACCAATAAACATCGGCGCCACGTCGGTAGTTAACCAAATTATCGAGTATGGCTTTATGCGATTTTTGGCTATCTACACAGACCACAAGTGAGCTATCTGCACCATAGTGGCGCTTGTTGTATTTGGCTCGCTTGATATAGCTGAGGAAAAGATCGCTTTGGTTTGATTGCAGAATGGGCGTAACAGTGTGTTTGCACAGTAAATCTGCGGCGTGGTTAGCCACTAAAGATAAGAGGGCAACATTTGCTGGGGTTAGCATGAAGAATTTTGCACTTTCGGCAACGACGGCAGCTTGAAGTTTGCCATGGGTGTCCAATAGTGGAATGCACAGTTGGTACCGTGATTTATGGCTCTGATTTTCAGCGAGTTTTGCTGGGGAAAGGAGTTTTTTTGTATCAAGCATGTCTTTCAGCATGGGATCGTTGACGATGAGTTGGTGGTGATCCCCCAGTTTTGCGTGGGCATTAGGAATTATTTGGTCATCAATAACACGGTAGATCCCAGCAACCTCAATGCCGCCAATTTCTGCCAGCAGATTCAAAAAAGGGTGCCCAAGGTACTCAAGTCGATTTTCTGCATGCTTAGTGGCTATCTTTTGTAGTGCATTAATGCTGGATCGTAAGCTGACGGTTTGACCCGCTGTACGTTGTTCAAGCTGATCGTGCGAAACCTTCAACAAATGATAGTTCTGAGTAAAGCTATCAAGCTTTTGGCTCATATACTGGTGATCGAGTATGTGCTTGCGGTTAATGTTATACCAATAGTCCTGAAACTCACCGGCAATCATCGCGACCATAATAGTGCCAAGGGCAAGGGAGAACGGGTAGTACTCCAGGTGGCCAGTAATTTTCATAATGGTGGCGAGGCCAGCTGTCGTTAGCAGCGAACAGATAAAACCTTTTGCAAAACCGTAACGCAAGGCAATCAGGAGTGGACCAAATAAAGGCCAGAAAAAATTATGCTCGGTTGAAGTGGGTGCCAGCGAGTCAGATTGCACCCAGACGTAAATAGATAACCCGGCTACAACGCAGGTTTCTAACCAGCTCCAACTGCTTTTCTTGAAGCCGTTTATCGCCTTTCTTGTCAATATTTTACTCATGGCTCAATCCCTTTTCACACATGTTTCTATTGCTGAGCTGGAGCAATGTTCAAGCCATCGAGTAGCTCATCGATAACAATATGCCCGGTGCCACTGACACTTTCTCTTCCCCAGCCACCGCGTGTACCGGTTGCTCGCCAATACGTCGTGCCGCTTTTCGCCGACTTAACCTCCAATGTGATCCCCACAGCAGGCTCACCATCGAGCCCGCTTTTGTAGTGCCATTCCTCCACTGAACCTGTGATCACAAAGTCCACCGGCTGAGTGGCCAGCCATGCCTGAGCTTGCTGCTGCTTGGCACTGTTATCTAATATGCTTTTAAGATCATGAGTGATTGAAGCCGGGTACATCTTGGCATTGATGCCCTTCGCATAGAGCTGTGCGTTAAGTATCTGCTCTGCTTTCTCGGCTGCCAGAGGGGTGCTAGAGTTGTTGGTCATTGGCATAACAGCCCAGTTACTGTCAGCGGCAAAGCTTGGGCTTTCGGGGACTTGGTAGCTGCTACACGCACTGAGCGCGAGGGCTGCTGTTAAAGTGAATATTCGTTTCATCATACGTTTCCTTGTTAAAAGCTGTAGTAGTAACCGGCTGTTATATTCAACGACTCATCGCCGTTTCTATCTTGGCTTTGCCAGTCAGTGCTGATATAGAGCTCATCGTTGCCCACAATACGCCAACCAAGCCCAGCGCTGAGGGTGATATCCATTTGACTATTGGTGACGTTGTAACCCAATGAGCTATCAAACCAGTATCTTGGTGACGGAACGGTTGGCCCCGGTTGGCCAGGCTCTCCGTGCCAAACGCGTTGACCGATTGAGAGGCGTTGGTACTCATCAGCGATAAAGTCGCCGCTTGTTAAAGTGTTTGGCCCTTGATGCCATTGATTAACACCGTCTAGCGGGTCATCGCTCAATGTGACATCTTGCATGCTGATATCGCCATAAACGATCCAAGCTGGATCGGCAAAGAAGAATTGTTCGGCTACGCGTAGATTGAAGTCCCAGCCCGTACCGATGTCATCACCAAAACGGGTTGATAGATCGTGGATATTAAATTGAAACGCGACTGATTCTCTTGCCGTGGGTTGGTAATTGAGGTTAAAGCCCAGTACGTTTTCTTGGCCTGAGGTGGTCATTAGCTCGCTGGCCTCTATATGGCTATTAATGCCGAGTTTGACGCCTGCGCGCCAATAGTCATCAACTGTAAACTGATAACTTGCATTCAAGCCGATACGTTTATCACCTTGGCCGTCTGCGACATCAAAGCCAATTGTCCAAGCGCTGTCAATGAGTTGGCGTTGGTATTGACCATGCAATCGGGTTTCATCTTCGACTTCGCTGCCATCGAGTAACTCCGGCGTCCCCGACACTTGGTAGTCCGTACCCAAACGCCAGTAGCCATCATGGTGTGGGGCATAATAATCAATACTGTAGTGAGTGATATCCCATTGACTAATTTGCTTCACCTGGCTGCGGAGGCTGTGGGTTTTGTTTGGATGCTGATTGACATGGATACGCCTTAGCTGCTCTTCTTCGACGGGGTTGGCTAGGCGGCCGATCTCATTTTGCCCCTGCTGCCATGCTTTTTGATGCTGCCCTGTGAGCTGATAAGCAACATTACGATCTGCGGGAGGCAGGTTCATCGAATTTGCTAGCAAACGTTCCATTGTATGGCGGTCATGGGTTTGAATGGCTAACGATAACTGCTGCCAGTCAGGTAAGGTATACTTGCCCAGCGCCGTGCGCTGTTGCCAAAGCAAAATATTATCGCCTTGGTTGTTAGCAAGGTAGTGCTGGAATAGCTCGGCGGTGTATTGTGCATTGGGGGTCGACAGTGCATTTTCTTCAACTAAGGTTTGCGCGAAGCGCTCGCCCATGAACATTGCAACTAATGAACGGTAGGTAATGTCGCCAAGGTTTAGCGCCAGTAATTCATCAGTCATGTTTTTCGCGACATGGCGACGCAGTTGGTAGGCAGTTTCACCTTGTCCCTGCTGCTCAAGCAATGCGGCATAGTTTAGGATGATCGAAACATCCGGTGAACCATTAACATCCGGTGAACCATAGGCCAGCAATATTTGTTTATACCAAAGTGCGGCTTCTTGTGATTTGCCGAGCAATTGGCTGGCGCTGGCAAAAGCAAGCCAGAACTCACTATTGCCCGAGAGTGGGACTTTGTATTGTTCGTAGAGCACTGTTAGCGTTGGCAGATCATTCTTTTCAATGCTCAGCCACATCATACCGTTTACCGCTAATGTGTTTTCTGGTGAGAGTGACAATATTTCTTCATACAGTGCTTGTGCGTTATCGAACTCTCGCTTGCTTTGCGCTAGTTTGGCGCGATATACCAAGATATCAAGGCTGTTATAAAGTGCGGGGTCATCTTCAATTACTGCAAGCAATTGTTCGAGGTAGCCCATGTTGTTTTCACTATCAATTGCTTGGAATGCTGTTTGTAGTAGTGCTTGGTTACCCGTTTGTTGATAAACCTTAATGATATGTTCAAGGCTATCTTGGCTGAGTGGTTGAAGCGCACTCACATAGCGGTAAGCGTCAAGGTTGCTGCTTGATAGGGCGATAAGCTGTTGCTGCGATGCTTTTGACAGTGGCCGGTTACTGGTTTCCCAAGCCAATGACGAGACTGCCTCAAGATAGTCTTCATCAGCACTTAGCCATTCATCAGGGGCAGTGAGAACATTCAAGGCAAGCTTGGGTTGGTTGCTCATGATATAGGCGTTAGCAAAGCGCTCGGCTTCGACAAAATTGGGTTGGCGGAGCGGCTTTAGCTTGAGCCATTGTTGAATGACAGCACTATGGTTGCTTTGGTAGCTGTACAAGCGAGCAATGTGGCTAATAAGCGCGGTGTCTTTTGGACGCATAGCCGCCAGACGTTTAATGCTGCGTAATGCGACTGGTGTACCTTTGGCTTTTTCTAGTGCGTTGAGCCAATCATCATATTCGTAACGACTAATTTGGTTGTTGTCAGCCAGTTGCTTAAAGAAGAGCCCCTCGTGGTATATATCACCTAGCGCTTTAGATTCTTCAACACCGGTGCGCAGTTGGTTTTCGGTTGGCTGGCGTTGTAGCAAGGCAATGCTGATTGCTTGGGCATCTGCCGTGCGATTTTGCCAGCGGTACACTTTATGTAGCGTAATTAAATCGTTTTTCTGATCATCGATGGCAATGGCGGAGCGAAGTAGGCGGCTTGCCAAAGCGAGATCACCTGTAATGATGGCGTAGTTTGCCGTGGCGCGATACAAGTCTGCTTCTGGGGTCTGGGCCAACAGTTTTAGTGATTGTTCAACAGCAAGGTCGAAGTGCCCCATAAGTTGGGCGTGATCAATACTGCTTTTAAGGTAATCTGGGTGTTGGCTGATCTTCCCTTGGTAGCTGGTAAGGAAGTCTCGGCTTAATTGGGCTTGATTTGCAGCGGCCATGAGGGCGAATAGGGCGTTCGCATGCTCAAGGGTTTCAAACTCCCTAAACTCATCAAGCTGTAATTTGAGTGAACTGTCGTAATCGGCATTTTGTAATGCTAGTGAGATAAGCTCCTGGTAGTTGGTTTCGCCACTTTGGATGTGCGGCAGTAACAGCTCGAAGCCTTTGGATGTCTTTGAGAATGATATGGCGGCATCAGCATATTGCCGAGCCACATCCGCTTCGGGTATGTAGTCGATGCTGTCAATTAAACTCAGTATCTGTTGGATTGTTTGCTCGCTCGTTTCATCATCGAGTTGATAAGACCGTTCTAACAATATCTTCAGGTAGAGGCTTAGGGCTGGCCAATTCTGCTCCCCATTTTCTTTTAGCAAGATTGTTTCAAGTAGTGACGTGGCATCTTCCAACTGCCCCAAGCGGTAGTAGTTGTCGATGAGTTGCTCAATCACTTTACGGTTCTCAGGCTCTTGTGCGTAGATCTCTTTTAAGAAGGCTAAAGAGACTTCTGCGGATGAAGAGCGGGCTATCAGCTGAATAAGCATCGATTTGGTCGGCGCAACTAACCACAATGCCCACAATGAAGTGAGCATTAGAACTACCAGGGTCAGCTTGTTGACCAAGCGGATCCGTGGTTGTGGTTTGTTCTTGTTGCTATCCTTTGCCATGCCGGTGATGTAATCCTATTCCTAGCTTTTGTTTATTGTGTGTTTTTTACTTTTATATTGTTATTCGTTTTATAGCTGGCACCGTAGCGCACCTGATAATACCCCTGCCTTTTTTGATGTCAGCCGGAGGGTCTGTCGATCAACTTTTGATTGATAAAGCGCGTCGCCTGACACCACAGAGCATGTTGAAGCGCCGCTGATTTCCAATTTAAGCGGCATGTGGCTTTTCACAGACCATGCAATCTTGCCATTGTTGTTTCGCCAGTTGAGTAGCTGGCCATTGGCACTTTTAAGTCGAATACCTGCAGGCTGCGTATCGCGAGTCGTGAAAGTGGTACGGGGCTGATTAAGAATCAGATATTTGCCGTCTGGGCCAGCATTCCAGCCTGCAATTTGGGTGCTATCAGGGTAGCCCAGTTGGTTCGGTAGGCGAATGCTGCGAATACCCGATGTGGTGACTTGCCAGCGGCCATCCAATGTTTTGGCGATGCCTGTTTCATAGAGCGTACGAGCACGCTCAGCATACTCGCTCAAGTACAGTGGGGTTGCATCTTGCTTCATGGCCCAGTCGTAAACATCCAGCAGTCCTTTTAGTGAGGCTGGGTATGCACCTGAATACATGTGGTAATAGATACTGATGGTCTTGAGCCGTCTTGGGCTACCCAATATCTCGAAGGTTTCTACAGCGCGGCTGTAGCCGTCGTGGTGCTCAGTCCAAAGGTTGGTATAAAGGTTTTCATTCAGTACCGGGGCGTAGACATGAACCGCCGTTGGATACCAAGTTATGGTTGGTGAAACCTGTGTGAAGTTGTTGTCGCCGCGGACCACATAGGTATTGCCACCGTTAACGTTCAGTATGTTAGCTTGCTCGGCAATGGCCAATATGTCTTCTTTGGGATCGGCTTTACCTGACCAAAGGATCAGTTTGACGTCTTTGCCTTTGGGGGCAAGGTTCTTGTTGATGTAGTCAACACTGCCAATAATTTCGTTATGGTAATCAACGGTATACCCAGGGATAGGCAGATGGTCTCCGTACTGCTTTTCCTTAATATTTTTACTCAAATCCCAAAAGAATGGGTGGCTAAAAGTATGGGAGGCCAGCTCGATATTCGGCAATGCAAAAATTTCTCGGGCAACAGCCTCCATTGCTGCGCTTTCTTTCGGATATAAGCCACGCTTTCCGACTTCTCCCTCAATAACGGAGACGGTTTGTGGTAATGGATAGGGTTTAAATACGTGCTTGAGCAAAACTTCCGCTGTGTATGGTTTACCAGGAAACCAGGCTTTTGATGGAAAGCCATCGCCATCAACATGGCTGGTCACGATTCTTAAACCGGATTCTGTCGTGGCATCCGCGGCTGGAATGTCGGGAAGGTCAATGAGTCGTTTAATCAGGCGGAAGGGGTCTAATAGCCAAGTTTCTGAGCTGTTTGCTAGGCTCATAACGGGGTAAGGCGATAATATCGCGCCACCCCAAGGGGCGTTGAACATTAAGGTAGTTTGCTTGCCATCAACATCTTTGGCTTCAATGAGCGAAGACACTGCAATGTCGGTTGATTGCCATTGGCTGTGGGTTTCAAGCTCACTAAATGAGGCGGGATAATACCCTTTTAGCCACTCGTTGCCTTTGGTAATGCTGATCTTGCCCGATAGCGTGCCACGCTGGGCTATGCCGAGTTTGGACAAAAGCGCCTGATCGGTTGGCAGAGCATTGATAAACAGAATCTGCTTATGGCCAATAGTGCTATCTAGCCATTGGGTTAATGCCGGTGTTTGTTGGTATGAAGACGACTCTAACCACAGGAAAATGGCGGCGTATCGAGTGAGATCGATGCGGTCAAACTGGGTTTGGCGCACATCATGGCATTCGGGAACATAGCCTTTATATTCAAACGGCATCGACATCATTCGGTGACACTGTGATGTTGTCATGCCGCCGAATTGGCTGTCATAGAACCCAAGAACCCGCTTGGTAACCGGGATCACTGTGCTCACCCCAATTTCATAAAGCATTCCATCACTGATATAAGGGGTGTAGCCTTCATCAAGCAGCCTTTGCGCTGCGCGTTGTTGTGCATCTCTGTTCGAACCGGGCAGGTAGTCGATGACAATGGCTTCAATGCCTTTTTGCTTAACGTCGTTTAGTTTGCCTGTTAGCCACTCAGTATCTGTAGCAATGACATCATGATAGCTGTTTGATAGTGGGTCGTATCGATGATACAGCGACTCAGCTACAAGCGCTTCAGGTTTGAAACCAAGTTGGTGAACCACTTCAAAGCCACGGTTGAAAATGAGCTTTGGTTTAGATTTAAGCTGATGGAATTCAGTTAAGATATGGGCAAGTGATTTTTGCTGCTGTCGCTTTGTTGTCTCGTTCTTGGCAAACAGGGTATAGCTGTCGAGGGTATCAAGGAACAGGCCATCAAAGCCTTTGCTCATTAAACTTGTCGCTTCATTGTTAAGGTAAGCCTGCCATTCTGGTGCCGATAAATCCATGACATGGCTTTGCCAGTTCACGTTGATTAACGGGGACTTGCCTTGCAACTGCCTTGGTAAAATCTCTCCGTCAAACTCACCAACACTCAGGTAGGCAAAGACCTGCGTACCTGCTTTATGAAGCGTTTCGATTTGTTTATTTGTGATTAGTGACGGGGTAACAACGACGCGCTCGAAATTCATTAACTCGCGTACCGAGTCAATATCATTGTAATAGAAGACGATGGACTCAGCGTTTTTGGCCTGGCTTATCGATGGCAATATTAATAATAAAGCTATCAAAATGCTGTAAACTTTATGCTTCATGGCGTAATCCTTTATCGCGATGATGGCGTCGTAATATTTTGTAACTTGTTATATTCCATACTAAGCATATATCCAGCTCATTGCTATATAATTGTTACTTTTTTGTCAGCGCTAAGTGGTTTTAATCATTATAAAAATATAATTGATAACTGATTTTATATTACTTGTTGATAAATAAGGCTGGTTGGAGGCTTTTTGTACTGTGGATGTGAGTGCGATAGAGTAACATTGCGTTGATCAAAGGCTATGTTGCCAGTAAATAAATAGTGACTCTTATCATGACAGCAAAAAAATCACATAAAGCGCCTAAGAAAGGGCTTCATCCTCGTAATCCTCATCGTGAGAGGTATGACTTCGACGCTTTGGTAGCCAGCTGCCCAGACTTGTCACGGTTTGTTGCTCGCAACAAGTTCGGGGATTTGTCAGTAGACTTTACTGATCCCGATGCGGTCAAAGCCCTCAACAAGGCGTTGTTGAGCCATTTTTACCGTGTTCAGTATTGGGACATCCCAGCAGGGTATTTATGCCCACCAATCCCTGGCCGTGCTGATTACCTCCATTATATTGCCGACCTTTTAGCTGACGCTAACCAAGGCACGATCCCGAAAGGCAAGCATGTACGCGGCCTAGACATTGGCACGGGGGCTAATTGTGTGTACCCAATCGTTGGCCACCGTGTTTATGGTTGGCGATTTGTGGCTGCTGATATTGATCCTTTATCGGTTAAGTCTGCCAAGTTTATTGTGTCGTCAAATAAGTCTTTGGCTGGTGGCATTCAAACCCGTTTGCAGAAAAATCCGGATCATATCTTCACGGGTATGATTAACAATGATGATCTGTTTGATTTCACCCTGTGTAACCCTCCTTTCCATTCATCTTTGGAAGAGGCGACAGCTGGCAGTGAGCGTAAAGTGAAAAATTTAAGCGCGAATGCCAAGAAAAAAGGGACTCGACAGAATGCCAACACCAAACCAGTGCTCAACTTTGGTGGGCAAAAAGCTGAGCTTTGGTGCCCAGGCGGTGAAGCAGCCTTTATTAAACGTATGATTAACCAAAGTTTAGAAAGTGCTAAACAGTGCTATTGGTTTACCACATTAGTGTCTAAGAAGGACAACCTAGCTGCGATTTATCAGCAGTTAAAGAAAGTGGGTGCGGTAGAAGTGAAAACTATCGATATGGCGCAAGGGCAAAAACTAACCCGTGTTGTTGCTTGGACATTTCTGAGCCAGGAAGAGCAGCAAGTGTGGCGAGAAGAGCGCTGGCGTTAATTGTTCGAGTACGTTCAGTCGTGCGTTTTCGTAGTATCTAAAAATGCGATGGGTACTATCTTGGCGTTGGCGTTGGCGTTGGCGTTGGCGTTGGCGTTGGCGTTGGTGTTTTGTGCTGGATAATAGTGACGTATTAAGCTGATTTAAAAGTCGTTATTTTGATAAAACCTATGAAGACAATATCTATTCTTCCTGCCTGTCGTGAAGACGCCGACACTGTTGGGCGATTTGTATACCAAATGGAAAAGGAGCTGTGGCCTGATGATAGTGATCATTTGGTCCAGCATGCGTTTATTGAGTCTGCTCGTTGCTTGTTGGCATCGTCAGGATTTTGGGCGTTTAAAGCACAAGATGCTGGAAACACGGTAGGCATTATTACGCTGTGTGAGAAAAAAGCCATCTCAGCCGCAGTGGTCGAAGACATTGGCGTTTTATCAGCGTCAAGGGTTCAGAGAAATTGGCCCTCGGCTAGAGCTAGCTGTGGACTAAAAATAATTCAATCAAAAAAGCCTGAGTGATTGTGAAGCACTCAGGCTTTTTTGATCTGCTTTTCATAAACATCAACAATGCTTAAAGCACCCACTTGGTGCTACATGTTGGGGTATTTGGGCCCACCACCGCCCTCAGGGGCTACCCAAGTGATATTCTGTGATGGATCTTTAATGTCGCAAGTTTTGCAGTGAACACAGTTGGCTGCATTGATTTGGAATTTTTGTTCATTGTCGATTTCAACCACTTCATAAACGCCTGCTGGGCAATAGAGTTGGCTTGGCTCGCCATATTCTGCAAGGTGCACCTTGATTGGAATGCAAGGATCGTTCAATTTCAGGTGGCAGGGTTGGTTTTCTTCGTGCTGGGCCCCTGACAAATATACCGACGAGGTTTTATCAAAACTGAGTATGCCGTCGGGTTTTGGATAGTGTCGTGGTTTTGATTGGCTTAAAGGTTTTAGACATTCATGATCTGGTTTTTGATCTTTTACTGTCCAAGGGATATCGGGTTTAAGACCGACTTTATTTAGCCATGTGTTTTTCAACCAACTTTGCTTGCACCATTGCTGTTCAAACGTGGCGAGTGCGCCACCGCAAACCTGACCAAATTTATGGATTTCTGCACCAAAGTTTCGGGCATCATGGAGCTCTTGGTATAACCATGAATCCACAAACAGGCAATCATAGCCCGGGGTGGTATGAGTCAGCCCTTGAGCGATCTCGGAGAATACCGCTTCAGCCGCGATCATGCCTGATTTCATTGCGGTATGGCTGCCTTTAATTTTGGCCATGTTTAATGTGCCAGCATCGCAGCCGACCAATACGCCTCCTGGAAATTGCTGCCTTGGTAATGATGAAATTCCCCCCTTGGCAATAGCTCTGGCACCATAGGCAATTCTATTTCCGCCAATAAGGTACTTGCTATATAGCGGGTGGTGTTTCATTTGTTGAAATTCGTCAAATGGACTTAGGTGTGGGTTTTGGTAGTTCAGGTCGACAATCAAACCAACGGCAACTTGGTTGTTTTCTAGGTGGTAAAGAAAGCTGCCACCATGGGTATTGGTTTGACTTAATGGCCACCCAACACCATGGATAACAAGGCCGGGTTGATGCTGCTCTGGCGGTATTTCCCACAGTTCTTTTAAACCAAGGGCATAGTGCTGGGGTTGTTTGCCATGGTCTAGGTGGAAGGTTTCAATGATTTCTTTGCCAAGGTGGCCCCGTGCGCCTTCGGCAAAAACGGTGTATTTCGCGTGTAGTTCGATTCCGGGTTCAAAGTTGGCCTTCGGTTCCCCCGATTTATCGCGGCCCATATCATTGGTTGCGACACCTGCAACAAACCCCTGTGAGGTATAGAGGATCTCGGCGGCGGCAAAGCCAGCATAGATCTCCACACCGAGTTGTTCTGCCTGTTGAGCTAGCCAGCGACAGAGGTTGCCAAGGCTAATCGCGAAGTGCCCAACATTTTGCATGCTATCTGGTGTGAAGGTATCGGTGAGGTTCAAATAGTTATATTGATTGGTGAGATAACAAAACTTATCTTCTGATACTGCTGTATGAAGTGGCGCGCCCATTCTTTCCCAGTCGGGAAAGAGTTCATCCAGCGCTTTGTGTTCAAAGATGGCACCAGAAAGAATATGAGCACCCACCTCCGCACCTTTTTCAACCACACAAACGGAAAGGGGCTGTTCCGCGTCATTGGCAAGTTGCATCAACCTACAGGCGGTCGACAGGCCAGCTGGCCCGGCACCGACAATCACCACATCATAACTCATGCTTTCTCTTGCTGGCTCTGAATGCATAGGCATGCCTCTTTTTGTTTCACAACAGCACTAGATTGGCTTCTAGGTTGGTTTAAATATAGTCCAGTTGACGTAAACGTAAACTCAGCTAGGCTGAAATGTATATACCCAATTCGCTTGGGTGTGAGTAGCTAACTTATGACATGTGCTGATATTTTTGTTGCTTTATCGCCGTGGTAAGTCACTTAACCCTCATCCTTTGGCAAGCCCCAGACTTATCAATCGGCGTAGAGCCACTGTTTAAATGTGTTGTGTATGTATACCTGTGTCAGCCTGTCTTTTTAAAAAGGAAGTGCCTTGTGAAGATACTGGTTGCGATTAAACGCGTTATCGATCCTTACGTTAAGGTGAGGGTTAAATCAGATGGTTCAGGTGTTGAAAAAAGTAATGTGAAAATGGCCATGAACCCGTTTTGTGAGATTGCCGTTGAAGAGGCAGTACGACTCAAAGAAGCGGGTCATGCCGAAGAAGTGGTGGTTGTTTCTGCAGGCGATAGCAGTTGCCAAGAACAACTTAGAACAGCATTAGCTTTAGGGGCAGACAGAGCCATTCATATTGACGCTGAAGATGAGCTAGAGCCGCTATCTGTCGCCAAGTTGCTTCGTGCGTTGGTAGAGAAAGAGCAGCCGCAACTCGTTATTCTTGGTAAGCAGTCTATCGATACTGATAACAATCAAGTGCCGCAAATGCTCTCTGCGCTAATGGGGTGCGGAATGGCAACCTATGCTTCATCCGTTGACATTCAAGATGAGAATGTCACGGTCATAAGAGAAGTCGATGCTGGGCTTGAAACACTGTCTATTCGCTTGCCTGCGGTCATCAGTACCGATCTTCGCTTGAATGAGCCTCGCTATGCATCATTACCCAATATTATGAAAGCGAAGAAGAAACCGTTGGATGTGATGACGGTTTCTGATTTGGGCGTTGCAATTCAACCTCACCAACAGGTACTTGAGGTGATGTCACCTCCTGAGCGTCAGGCCGGTATCAGGGTGGAGTCGGTCAGTGAGTTGGTGGATAAATTGAAAAATCAGGCGAGGGTGATCGAATGAAAGCATTAATTATTGCATCACATGATCATCAAGCGCTTGCCACAGAAACACTAAAAGTAGTGTCAGCTGCGAAAGCGTTAGCGATGCCCATCGATGTTTTGATTGCCGGCCAAGATTGCTCGCAAGTTGCTGAGTCTGCATCAAAGATGGAAAGTATTTCGACGGTGCTTGTTGCCGATAACCCTTGTTACCAGCACCAATTAGCTGAAAATCTTTCTAGTTTGATTGCTGAGCTTTCAAGCGACTATACCCATATTCTGGCGCCTGCGACGACATTCGGGAAAAACCTGTTGCCCCGTGTAGCGGCACTGCTTGATGTTGGAATGCTATCTGATGTAGTGGCAATAGAGAGTGAAGACACCGTTGTTCGCCCTGTCTATGCAGGCAACGCTTTGGCAAGGGTTCAGTCTCTTGATGCTATTAAGTTAATTACAGTGAGGGCGTCAGCGTTTCCTGTAGCAGATAAGGTCGATACTGCTTCACCATTAGTGGCTGTTGAACAAGTGATTGAGAATGCCTTTTCTCAATATGTTAGGCTAGAGCAAATCAAAAGCGAGCGGCCAGAGCTTACCGCTGCCCGTGTTGTCGTCTCTGGCGGGCGAGGGTTAGCCAATAAAGAAAGTTTTGCGCTGGTTGAGCAATTAGCCGACAAACTTGATGGTGCTATTGGTGCATCCAGAGCGGCGGTTGATGCGGGTTTTGTCCCAAATGATATGCAGGTTGGGCAAACCGGTAAGATTGTTGCCCCTGAGCTTTATATTGCGGTTGGTATTTCAGGGGCGATCCAACATTTGGCCGGAATGAAGGATTCTAAAGTCATTGTTGCGATAAATAGCGACCCTGATGCGCCGATATTCCAAATCGCTGATTATGGCTTGGTTGGGGATCTGTTTGACATCCTTCCAGAGTTTATTGAAGCCCTAGACTAAGCGTTATCTACTCAAAAGAGACCCTATTCTTTTATCTGCCAGCCGAGCTCTTTGGCCATGTCAAAGAGCTGGCTTTGCTCCTCTAATTGCGTTTCCATCATCCATGTTACAAAGTTAGTGACGGCGTCACTTTTTGTCGGTGCCTGATAATAATATTCCCACGGGCTGGTAGAAATGATCATCGCAGACTTGGGGAGTTTCAAATATCCTTGCTTGAGTTCATGTACCACTAGCATTAAATCGGTGATGGTGACGCCTTGTCCGGCCATACAAGAAGTTAACGCCATATCGAGGGTGTTAAAAATGATCTCTGATTGAGCGCCTGAATTGGCTTCAACACGCTCAGGCTTTAAACCATATTGTTTAAACCAAACATGCCAGTCTGCTTTGTCTGCTGTTGGATGCAAACGAGGGTAGGTCAGCATTTCATCCACGGTGAGTGTGTGATCTTTTCCTTCTGTTAGGTGTTCTGAATAAACCGGCGCAAGGTACTCTTTTCGAATAAAGTGATCTTTATTGCGTCTATAAGGGTCAACCAGCACATTATAGATAGCGACATCAAAGTCATCGTCTTCTAATTTCACTTCTTCACTGTTCAAACTCATGCTTGAGGAAAGCACAATATCCAGCTCAGGATGACGTGCCTTAAAGGAATGCAAGCGTGGGATCAGCCAGCGTACAGCAAAGCTCATGGCAACTCTGACTTTAAGGGTGCTGCTTTCTTTGGACTTTAGCTGCTGCACGGTATGGTTTAGCTCACTGTACTGGCGGGTGAGCAGTTGTGCGATTTCTTTTCCTTGTGGTGTGAGTTCTAAGGCGCGGTGTAGGCGATTAAACAATGGAAATTCAAAATGTTCTTCAAGCTGTCTGATCTGACGGCTGACAGCACTTTGGGTGACATTGAGCTCTTCAGCCGCCAAGGTAAAGCTTAAATGACGAGCTGCTGACTCAAATACTTTCATTCCATTAAATGATGGTGGAAGTAGTGCATGCCTTTTTCTCATGAGATCACCTGCTGAGTTGTACGGTTTTTCGTTTTTGCATGAGTTTTATGAATGCCAAGGTACTATAAATGTCGTTTGAATCACACTCATAATCACCATAAATTAGCCTTATCTCAGTCTTGCTGTATTTAGTTGTGCATTTGTGTGGCGTTATCGCCTGATTTATAGGAATAAAAATGAAGAAGTTGATCAACTTGGCGGTGCCATTGATTATTTCGCAGTTGGTTGCCCAATTGCTGGTCTTTACCGATGTTTGGATGATGGCGCAGCTAAGTATTATGTCGATTGCGGGAGGCGGCTTAGGTGCTGCTGTTTATTCGATTGTCTTCATGGTGGCAAGTAGCACCGTGGGTTGCGTCGCGAACTTAATTGCTATCGCCTATGGTAAGAAGCTACAAAATCCCGAGAAAGGCGACATTGAAGTTCGCACATCGCTGAAAGGAGGTATTCTACTTGCGCTCATTCTCACCATTGCCTTGCAGCCACTGTTCTTCTTGATGCACGATATGCTGATGATGGCTAACCAAGACCCAGAAGCGGTTGTATTGGCTATGCACTATATGGATGCCTTGAAATGGTCTATGCTACCCACCTTGATGCTACTCGTCCTGCGTAGTTTGGTGAGTGCATTTGGCGATACACGTTCTGTGATGGTGATGTCTATTGTGACTGTTGTGCTGAACGTGCCGTTGAGCTACCTGTTCGCCTTCAAGTGGGAGATGGGGCTTGCCGGTTTGGGCTACGGGACGTCACTGGCAGCATTTATTGTGATGCTGGGCTACGGATACTGGGTATTCACTCGTGATAAGTACCGTATTTACAACCCATTTGAAAAATTCCATGAATACAAGCTGGGTACGATGATCCCATTGCTAGCCATTGGTGTACCAATCATGATTGCCACCATGATGGAGCATGCCTTGTTCTCTAGCGCGGTGTTATTGGCGGGCACGCTTGGTGCGGTTTCATTGGCTATTCACCAAATCGCGATGCAGTGCTTAAACTTGTCGTGGAATATCGCTTTTGGTTTCTCACAAGCCGCTTCTATTCTAGTTAGCCAGCATTTTGGTCGTCTAGAGGTCGGTTTGGTAAAGCGTTACGCCAAACTGGGTATTTTCGCGGTAACAGCGACTAGCGCGGTGATTGGTATCTTATTAAGCCTATGGCCAGAATTTTTGACGCAAGTTTTCAGCGTGGAAGGTGACGAGCTGGCTGAAGAGTTGGTCGCGGCACTGCCAAGCGTCATGATTATGGTCGCGATGTGTTTTGTGGTCGATGCATGGCAATTGGCGGCAATCAGTATTCTACGTGGTATGAAAGTTGTCGTAGCACCAACTATCTCTACTGCGATTGGTTATTGGCTAGTTGGTTTGCCATCAGCTTGGTTGCTAATGAAGTTGATGGGGTTGGAAGGTGTCTGGGCTGGATTAGGTATTGGCTTAGCCGTAACGGGTATTATGCTGGTGATTATATTAATGCGTCACCTAAAGAAACTTGAGAATATTGAACAGGAAAATATCAGCGTCGATACTGTTCCTGCAACTTAATCATTTTAAACGGTCATAAAAATGAAAAGCCGCTAATTAAAATAATTAGCGGCTTTTTATTTGTCAGGTGAATCTAATTGATTCAAAAATAACTGTTGAAGTTATTTGTTATACGAACTTAGAAGTCGTATTTAACACCTAGCTTGTAGAACATCTTGTCTTGGTCAACGTCAGATGTGTTGTCGTAGTTATTTTTCTCTTCAGTCTGCGTGTACACTTCGTAGACTAGGGTTAGGTCGTTAGCGAAGTTGTAGCCGCCTTTCACACCGAAACGGTTACGCGCTTGGTCTTTCTCTTCGCCAGCACCGTTTTCGAAGCTACGGTGTAGGTTAATACGTGCAAACGGTGATACGCTGAAGTTGTCGAAGTTGTATGTGTAAACTAGACGTAGCTGCCACTCATTCATAAGCGCTTGCTCATCAGCCATTGTTACGTCGTTAGTTTTCACATACTCGTTGTAGAAAGAAGTAACAAACTTAGATTTGTCGTTGATAGCTGTGTGTAGCTGGAAGTCTAGCTCGTGCTTGTAATCTGAGTAATCGAAACGCTCGCCGTCTTCTGCATTTGCAATATCAGCACCACGTGGGGTAGTTGTTTGCGAATGTGGGGCAAAGAAACCGTTTAGAGCAACTTTAAACGTGTCGTTTAGCTGGTAGCTCATGTTAGGGTAGATACGGTACTCAGTATCGGTTGTGTTTTTACCCGCATATTCGTTGTGACGTAGCCAGAAGCCCGGTGCGAAAGTGAATTTTTCGCCAGCGTAAGCAACGTAGTCGATACCGTATTCTTGACGAGCTCGGCCGTTTGCCGCAACTTCGTCTTCAAACATTTGACGGTCGCTGAACTTGAAAGAAATCGTTAGCGGCACACCTTCAAATGGCTGAGCCGTTGCCTTTAGGTACGGAAGCATAAAGTCGCTGGTCTTATATTCGCTGTTGAGTTCTTCAACTTCAGAACCGATTTCAATAGTACCCGCTGTAGCAGTTGTTGATAGGCCTGCAATAATAGAGGCAGCTAAAAGTTTTTTAATTTCCACTTTAATACTCCGAAAAGGAACTTTTTTATTTTGAATATGTCTGTAAAGGACGGGTGCAAGGTTAGGGGGTATTAATATGTTGGTCAACTTGAGGTAAATAAGCTAAAACTAACTAGGATTCATTATTGGTATATTTCGAGGTTAACTTATTTCTCTTGCAAAATGTATTTGTTGCGTGAATCTTACTTTTGTTTTTTTTGTGTGGTTCTTATTTCTTGTGATTAATTTTATTAACAATTCACCATTACTTAAAAACATGCATTATGCTTGTTTATGTTTGGGGTTTGCATGTGCTTCATGGTTTATGCATGTAGGTGACGGCTTTTATTCTTGTTGTTTTTAATGAGAGAGTAAATGGAATGACGGTTTAGTTTTTTATGCGTTTTGCGTCGGACTTTTATGCATATTTATTGACTTTGGAGCCGCGAATAAATACCTGTGCTTGTGAAGCCTCTCACAAAAATAGTTAGCTTATTTTTGCTTATGTGCAGATTGGCGGGGAACTTATTGGAAATTGGTTGGTGCAAACGTTTACTTAAGTGCCGGAACGAGGATTTCCGGCACCTGGTTTATGCAGTTAGCGTAGGCGAAACACGTCGGTTTGCTTATCGCTTTGTACTTCGGCAAAACTGCGAACAAATGGGCCTTGTTGGCGAACTGCCGTTGGTAGTTTGTCGATGACTGCGCGAGCTTCTTCTTTCGTCGCAAAATCACCGTAGATTACGGCATACCAGCGATAGCCTTGGCTTTTCTTCCAGTTAACCCAAATTGGTTGCTGGCCTTTAATGTGGTGAATGTAGTTTTTAACATCAAGTTGGCGCTCTTCGGTAAGGGCAAGCACCTGAATGGTGTAATGGTTAGGGTTTAAGTGACCATAGGCTTGCTCAGTTGTCATGGTTCCTATGCATTGGTCCTGACTATGTGTGTTGTCTGTGGTCGAACAGCCGGCCAGAAATAGTGCGGCTGCAAAAGCTAATATCTTTCGCATTGAATATCTTCCAAAGTCCCTGATAAAAATGGTCTAACGCTCAAAAGGTATAAGCGGCAATTTTATCAATATGACTAAATGATTGATGCAGCTAAATGCCTATTAAAATATTGTTTGCTGAATATTGCAGCGGTTTCTGTTTGAATTTTAATCAAATTAATAAATTGATATATCCAGACATGAAATGACTATCATTTGGTTCAGGGTTGTATTGTGGTTCTCATCCCGAATGGAAAGTAAAAGTATTATGGATAAAATAATCCATAATGATTGGAAGCTGATGCTCTTTTTCTCTGCCACCTAACCTTGCAAAATGGTGGTATTAGTCGTTGGAAACTTAGAAAGCCAAAGGCCAGATTGTGCTTGAAGGCTTCAAAACAGCAAATGATTTTTAATTGAAAGGAAAGAGAAATGACCGCTTATCTTATTGTGACTTATGATATTGCTGATGCTGAACACTATGCTCAGTACAACCCAGGCCTTAACCATGTGACAGCACAGACGATTGCCAAACATGGTGGTGAGCTGATTGTTGCGACAAACGGTGGTATTCAGCTCAATGGTCACGGGGTGGAAATGAAAGTGGTCATTGAATTTCCAAATAGGGACGCCGCGTTAGCATGGCATGACGATCCTGAGTATGCCGAAGCGAAGGCGATACGCATGGCGTCAACAAAGAACGTGAATACCATGATTGTTGATAAGTTTGTTTTGCCTAACGCAAGCTAAGTTGCTCTCTCGCCTTAAACTTTCTTGAGTATTAAAGCCTGCCTTATGCGGGCTTTCTTCATATCTCCCAAAACCATGAAGCAAACTGCTTTATTTTTCAATCGATTGCTTGTTGATTACGCAATTACACCTAAATCCACGAAATCGATAGTGACTATTCTGCCGATTTTTGATTAAACTGTATATATATACAGTATTAGTGGTGTCAGGTGCTGAGTAATGAATGCAGTCCCTATATTTATTGAGTCTGTGAAGTGCGGCTTTCCTTCTCCGGCTGATGGTCATCAAGAAGATCTTGATTTAGACAGTTACTTGATCCGCAACCCCAATGCGACGTTTCTATTGCGGGCGTCCGGTGAGTCGATGATCGGGGCAGGGATCTACGATGGTGATTTACTTGTCGTTGATAGGGCCGAGCCAGCGGTGCCGGGACGCATTGTGATTGTCAGAATTTATGATGAATTTACCTGCAAGCGCTTGGTTCGTCATGATGAAGCATGGTGGTTAGTGGCGGAAAACCCAGGGTTTAAACCTTTCCCTATGCCGGAAGATGCTGAAATATTCGGGGTTGTCACCCGCAATATTCATAATTTACTGGGGTGAGCAATGGCAGCATTGTCAGGGTATCGAGATCAGGTATGGGCATTGGTTGATGCAAAGAGCTTTTATTGTTCTTGTGAGCAGCTATTTGACCCCAAGTTGGTGCACAAACCCGTTGTTGTGCTCAGCAATAATGATGGATGTTGTGTTGCGTTGTCTTCTCAAGCTAAAGCATTGGGGATCCTGCGTGGTGCGCCGTGGTTTAAGATAGAGCGTGAAGCCAGAAAGCTCGGTGTTGAAGTTAGAAGTTCTAATTACACGCTGTATGCCGATATGAGCCGACGTTTTATCGAAGAGCTCCATTCCTTTTCTCCTCATGTAGAGCAGTACTCCATAGATGAGGCCTTTGTTCGCTTAGATGGCTTTAAATTGGATGGGCTGACTCAATATGGTCATAAAATTCGCGATACTATTTGGCGTAATTTGGGTTTGCCTGTACGGGTGGGTATTGGCGCGACTCCAACATTGGCTAAATTAGGTAATCAGGCCGCTAAGCAGTATGAGTCAAAAGTGAATGGTGTGATTCAAATTGATTCTGAGCACCGCCGAAAATGGTTGTTGGAGCGAACAGATATTCAAGATATTTGGGGGATTGGTGCACGTACCGCAACACGTTTACGTACCTCTGGCGTGAAGAGCGCGCTACAGCTGGCTGAAAAAGACTCGGCAGATATGCGCCGTTTGTGGAATGTTGGTCTTGCCCGTACGGTATTGGAGTTACAAGGGGTAGCTTGTATTGCCCCTGGTGATATTGATGAAAAGCGAAAGCAGATCTTATCTAGCCGAAGTTTTGGTGTGGGGATCAGCAGCTTGGATGATTTGAAATCGGCGTTGGCTTTTCATTGTCAGCGGGCTGGAGAGAAACTGCGCAAGCAGCATAGCCAAGCCAACGTGGTAGGGGTGTTCTTGCGAACTAATCGCTATAAAGACTTGCCGCAGCATAATAAGAGCAGTGCCCGGGCATTAATGTGCCCAAGCCAGGATAGCTATAAGTTTCTCGCTTCTGCCTTAGAGCAGTTGGAGCAAATCTATCGACCAGGTTACGAATATCAGAAAATTGGCGTGATACTGGATGAATTGACGGATGCTAAGAACGATCAATTACAGTTCGATATGTTTGATACAAGTGCATTGGCCGAAATGAAGCGCCGAGAGCTTATGGCGATCACTGATCAGATGAATGCCCGTTTTAAGAATGGGATTAAGCCGGCTTCTGTCATTGGTTCCACTAATTGGCATATGCGACAGGCATTCCGCTCTAACCGTTGGACAACCCGACTGGATGAATTACCAGTAGCAAAGTGTTAAGGCATGGTAAGAAAACTCTCCAATTCAAATTTTCTAAATTGGAGAGTTATATTACTACTTCTCTGTTAATTTCATATCGACAATAACTGGAAGGTGGTCTGATATTTTATACCATGGAATATTTACTGGAGTATCTGTTGCTTTAGGTACAGTTGCTGATTGAATATCCCACTCTTGAGCAGTACTTGTTAAAATATAATCAATTTTACGGTCAGGATTCCAAGCAGGAGCTGTGTATTGCAATTGTTTGTCAGTTTCTTTAAACCACTGTTGTAATTCAAAGTATTCATGAGATTGTGGAGGTAGGTTCATATCCCCAAATAGCACAGGAATGGCAGACTTAAATTTCCAGTAAGAAAAGTTATCATTTAAAAATCTAACTTGTGATAGTCGAAGATCAGTATCAGAATGATCTAAGTGAGCTGTTACAGCCATAATTGGTGCAGGGTAGTTAGGTACGTCTACTTCAATAGCACATGCAGATCGTTGCTCTTTGTTATCTTGGTTTGGCAGGTCAAGTTGCTTAACCATTGTAACTGGGTGCTTAGATAGGATTGCATGCCCGTATGCTCCACCATCAAAGTCGATTGTTTTACAGTATGCGTAGTGCATACCAAGCTCTGTTGCTATGTATTCAGCTTGGTTAATAGCGTCACTTCCAGTTGAACTAAAGTTCTTGCCGGAGCGAACAGTCATATTATCAACTTCTTGCAAGGCAATGATATCAGCGTCAATAGCTTTTACTGCATCTTTAATTGCTGAGGTATCACCCATACGTGAAGCCATGATGTTGTATGAGGCAACTCGAATAGTATCCGTTTCCACTGGGCCGTCGATCAGGACATCTGAGTTAGCTAGTGCTGGATGACAAAAAATAAGCGAAGTGAATAGAGCAAGTTTTGATTTAATCATTGCAACTTTATTTCCAGTAGAAAAGAAGCTCGTATGTTAGGCTCGTAATTATCATAAGTCTGAGAGATTGATCACGTAGTTATAATCGTTAATTGTTTCAAGGGCTCATTTAATCGCTTATTTTTCATTTCAAGTGTGTTGATTCATAACTGACCATTCTACTTTATTTTTTTGATATTTGAGATTAAAAGTAACTGAATGAAATATAAGTTCAATCATGTATGTTATTTTTCTCTCTGTTTTTATAGCTTTTATTATTGTTAATAATCAGAGGAAAGTGGTTAATCTCATATGTGACTGAAATGAATTCTGGGAAAATATAAGTTAGTTATATTAAATTGCGTTTATGATTCTGCATATAACTTATTCCTCTATGACAGAGGGAAAGCGAATTTCTGAATGGCGGCATATGGTGAATACTATTACTCAAATCAAATGGTTGAGTAGTTGTATTATGTTGAAGCAATCAGGGGTTAGGCAAACAGAGGGAAAACAGGTCAGTGTTAAGTCGATTGGCTTGCTGATTGGTTTGCTTGTTTTGTCTTTGCTGACGTCAGGGCTAACCAGTGCATTATTGAACTTGGCAGCGTTTATCGTTGTTGGCTGGATTGGCGTGTCGTTGAAGTCGTCGCATAAGAAGAGAGTCAATCAAGCTTTTAAGGCGAACAAAACAGACAAGATCGACGTTACACCGTAGCGACGATCTTGCACTATTTTTGTTCTTGCCAATCTAAGCGGGTTACAAAGCGAGCTGGATGTAAGCCAGTGAACCGCCTCCAATACATACCCACAGTGTCACACCAAGCAGTAGTGGTTGTAAGCCAGCTGCACGTAGCTTCTGCACGGTAATGCCTGACCCGATCAAGAACAAACAAACGACCAACATGCGCTTAGATAGGGTGAAAACCTGTTCATACAATGGCTGAAAATCAGGCAGCGCGTAGGCAACTAAAATGGCTAAGCAGTAAAAGACGATAAAGAAAGGAATGCCAATTTTCTTCTTGTCGCCCTTAAACAGGAACGCACTGAGCAAAGCGATAGGGATGATCCACAATGCGCGAGCAAGCTTTAGTGTGGTGGCTGTTTTTAATGCCTCATCACCATACGCCCCAGCTGCCCCCACCACCGATGACGTGTCATGAATGGCAATCGCTGCCCAAGTACCAAAGGCATGCTGGCTCATTTCAAGTGCATGGCCAATGACTGGAAAAATGAAGAGTGCAATGGCATTGAGTACAAACACGGTCGCTAGTGCCAGAGAGGTTTGATCGTCGCGAGCATTGATCGCCGGTGCAACCGCGGCGATAGCACTGCCACCACAAATGGCCGTACCAGAGGCAATTAAGTGGCCGGTTTTTTTTTCAAGCCGCAAGAGCTTGGTAAGAAAAAAGCCCAGAAGCAAGGTCAAGAAAATCGAGCCAATAATTAAGCCTAAGCCTTGTTGACTGGCTGCAATGGCTTGATCTAAATGAATACCGAAACCTAAACCGATAATGGAATAAGACAGCAGCTTTTTGGTCAGCGCAGCAAGGTTAAATTGGGTTGGGACAAAGCCAATAGTGGCAAGGGTAAAGCCAAGTACCAGCGCAACGGGGGAGCTGATGAAAGGTAAAAGGCAAATAAGCGCAACAGCAAAAAATACGTAATCTGATTTGCTGTACTTCGAGAATGTATTTTGTAATTGTGACATGAAGTGAAGGTAAACAGCCGTAAAGTGTCAAATTATACGGTTATTTGGAGGTTAGGTAGATTTAAAGATATTGATGCCTAGGTTAAGCGATGCTTAACCTGTGTATTGTTATTTCTTAACCCACTTGCCAGAAGCATTTTGATAGTAGTGGCCGTACTCTGTTTTTTCGACCGCTTTCTTATGGGCAAGTTGGCCAACCTCGCGTGCTGTCAGCCCATGCGAGACAGCAATTTTTTTGAATCGCTCGGTACGACGCTTGTTAACGGTAGCGACAAGGTTTTTGACATCTTGAGAGGGGCGAGAAGTCACAGGCGCAACAAACCCGTTGTTGGCTTCACCAACCAAGCCTTGATCTTTGGCCTGCTGTAAATCCAGCGCAAATGCACTGAATGATATGAAAATGGAAAAAAAGAAAATCAGTAAATTCTTCATGGCATGCTCCCTGCCTGACTAGAATACATCGTCATCACTGAATAAGTCATCAATTTCCTTATCAACCTTAATACGGATCTCATGTTCAATCTTGACGTTTAGGTTCACTTCTATCGGCTTGTCTGATGCGGCAACTTGGACTGTCGGGGTACAACCAGACAGTGTGGTCAACGACATAATGGCCAATAGCGCCAAAAGCATCGGTATGCAGAAAAGCTTCAGTTGAATATCCATTAGCTACAACCTTCATTAAAACCGCAAGCGCAAAAAAATGCTACTCATCTATACCAAGCTGCTTTAAAAACATGCTTTCCAGCTTCGAAGAATTGATGACACTGAGTGTCTTTAGTAATGCTGGAATATTTTCTTGTATGGTCAGGTTCAAGTTAATGGGCTGGCCTTTCAAAAAATCCGGGTTATGCCCTTTAAAACGTGAACTCATAATAAGTTGACCTTCTTTAGAGTAGTCTAGATCAACAGCCAACGCGTGATAGTTATAATTTTTGAGAATCTTACTAATTGTTGCGAGACTACTGTCGCCAGCAGATTCAATATTCTGATCAATTTTCGACCCTTCTTTATATTTTAGAACACCGCCAGGATAGCGAGAATGAAGGGTGCCATTTGTGATGACAGGGAAGCCGTCTAAAAAGGCAAGTGGCAGTGTGCCGTCCAAGATCCCTTCGGCATGAATATCTTTTAAATCAACGCTTTCAATAAGGTTGGTCAGGTTGAGCCCATGAATGATAACCGGCGTAGTCGGTATATGGCTTAAGCTGCTGGTTTGTATATCGTGAATGCTGATCGAGCCCCCTAAGCTATAAGCGCTGACACGATGCATGGCATAGCGAGAGGCACCTGTATCAAATTCGAGAGTCGTGAATAAATTCTCGAGTAATATCCCTGCATGCAAGTAACCCGCATGAAAACTGATTGGGTGTATTGAGCGAAAACCTGAAGGTGTGATTTCAGCGGTGAGCGCCACATTAACGTCGGCAAAGTGAATATTATGGATGTAGCCACTGAGGCTATCGGTAAAGACCCCAAGTTTGCCAGACCATTGATTGTTTCTGAGAGAGAGCTTGGCATCAAAGCTGATTTTACCGCTATTTAAGTCATATTCGGTGGGCAACCTTGGTAAGTAGTATTTCTTTAAGGTTTTCTTAGAAGTAAATACGATATCGTTACGGTGTAATGATATGTCAGCATTCTGTGATTGGATATTGTAAGTAACACTGTATGGCAGTAAGGAGATATCACGTTTATTGGTGGTATTACCCGATAGGCTGATGGTATTGCCGTTGTAATTGAGGCTACCCGAGGTAAAAATTGCGGGTAAGGGTTGGTTATTTTGAGTCAGGCTTGTGGCCACTTTATAGTCACTGCTGAAGCTGACAGCAGGGGAAGTATCTTCACTACTTTTTGGCTGTTTTGGGCGTTCAACACTTAAAATGCTATTGGTCAGCGTCAAAGAGAGTTTGCTTTGGTACTTTTGCACCGGTAATGAAGCTGAGCTTTTTGATTGGCGGCGAGGGCGGTTCGCACTTTCACTCTCATCGGTGATTAACTGCTGGGCCGAAAGGGATGCCATGACAGAGATAGGCGATTGGCCGACCTTTAAGCTGAACGCTTGTGTTGCTTCTTCTTGATACTGTTGGAGTATTTCAATGCGTTTAGCTGTTACTTGCAGATCGTCTGCTTTAGTTTCTACCCAATTACCATCAAGGCTGATTTGCGCTGAGTCGACCTTGATATCAAGGTTGCTAAGTTCGGCTTGAAGCGCTTTTTCTGTCCAATCTAATATGAGCACTGTTTTGGCCGATATTTGACTTAGCGATAGTGTTGGCGTTGGATATAACGCCCCGATAGCACTATCAATCATCAGCTTTGCGTGACAATGTAACTCGCTGAGCGAAGCGGTGTGACTTGCTTTTTCTTTGGGTTTAACAGACTGTTTTAATTTGGCTTTTCTTCCTTTTAAACTAAAAGGGATCTGGCAGTTAAACTGGGAGAAGTGGGTTGATAGCCTGCTCTTAATTTGTTGATTAGCAAAGGTTAGCTTTTCCGCTGCATTGCCTGCAATTGTGCTGTCACTAAGCTTAAGGCGAATCGTATCGTTCTCGTATAGCGCCATTAAAGACAGGGTGCCATCGGTGTTTAACTTGATAGAAGATATTGCTTTGTCACTCGCCAGCATTTTGGGACGGTCGAAAGCGTAACGGTTTAAATTAACCTTCAGGCTTTCAGGTAGCGTGATATCTATCTTGTATCCAGCCTTGATAACGTCTTGGTACTGGTAGTGTGGTTTTATAGGCTGAGCTTGTGCCTGCTCTTGCTGCTTGTTTGCACTTTGATCACTAACTGTATCCTTGGTTGTTTGCGTTACTTTTTCAGACAGAATAAGGTGAGTTTGCTTGGCCTCTAGCACAATGGGCTTGGTGAGCTTTGCGTGGGGCATATCGAACAATTTTAATTTGTTGGTGAGATCTTGGGTGTGCTCAAGATCAGCCTCGCAGGTTAGCGCCTTGGGCAGTGGGTTGGCAAAGTTCACATTGGCTGCACAGTGGATACTGTTGCCGTTGGGGTCTGTCATGGTGCCCGTGAAGTGTGCGTCGAGTTCGCCAGTATGCTTAACAAGTACATCAATGCCATACGGATCGGGTCCTAAAGCCTGACCTTTTAAATGAAGCTTGGCAGGTTTATTCGGCTTATTCATTCTTACCCGAGGCGTTTCAATCACCAATTTCGAGTTAATAATGAGCTCACCATAGCTAAAGTGTTTAATCTTCACTTTCTGCAGAGGCAGCTGAGCGAGGTTGGCAATCGCTCGACCAAGGTGCAAACCTTCATGCTCATCATCTGGCTTATCAATAAACTCCGGCAACGAGACAGGTTGATCAAGCGCCAAGGTGTCAGCTGTTAGCTTTATACTGTTTTTCATGTGGCTTAAGTCCGCACTGAAAGTCACGTTTTCGCCCAACTGTTCAAATGGATTGGTGACCGAAGCCCATTTGGGGTTAAGGCGATTAATGTGGATATTCAGCGGGGTGTTATAAGGCTGCCAACTAATGGAGAAGTGGGTTTTGTTTATATCGATAGGGTATTGATAAGTATGAACATCTGCTGGATGAAATGCGGTAAGTTTAGCCTGGTTGAAGTCGCCAGTTAAAGCGACATAGGGTTCTGTCGTTAGTACTAAACTAAGGTCGTGGATCTGCTGGGTGATAGGTTGCGCACTTTTGCTTTTTAGAAACATTGAAGCGAGCTCTGCCTTAGCGCTGAACACATACGGAGGCGATAAGTCTGTCAGGTTAAAAGCAACATTGTGTAGGTGTATATCGCTTAGTTTCACGCCTTGGTGGTAAGTCGCTTGGCGAATCGAAGGCGCCAACTGAATGGTGGTTTCGGGTGAAGATAATCGCCACGAGGCATCGGAAATCGCACTTTCTGCATCCACAAAGCGTTCGAGCACTAACTGATTGATGGTAATTGTATTGCTGTTAATCGAAATGGTTAGCTCATCAATGGTGATGCGCTTGCCGATACTGATGCCGGAAATGGCGTTGATTTCAATACCCTTGGTGGCCAACCAAGGCGGCAATAAGGTCGCAGGAATAACGATGAGCGCAACAAGCACTAAAAAGACATAGAAAAACACCCTGATTTTACGAAATCGAGGAAGGCGAGAAAGTCGAGGTAGTTCGGGTGCGTTCTCTTTGGTTTTTTCCATGAACTCAAAAAATACAGCTATTGGTCATTATTAGCGCAGTTTTGCCTAAGTGACAAAATTGCTGCTGTACCTTAAGCATAATCGCTATAGCCGGACTTGTTACATTAAATCGCGTATTTGTATCGGAAGTTCAATACGTTAACGCCCGCGATAATCGTCTGGCGCATCATATGGGTGCATATGCAGGATAAAATATCGACTTTCAGAAAACTCACTGAATAATCTATATTTTTTTATTGTTTTTTTTACCCTCTTTGCCTAATAACCCCATTGTTAGCAGGTTGTAAAACAAAACTATTCACTGCTTATCTTGTGGTGAATAGTTAATAGGGCTGATCGCCATAAAAAGCATGGTTGATTAATAGTGTTAAAACTGAGAGAAAGGGGTTAACAAAAACTTAAAATGATAACAATCACAGGACGAGATTATGTCAGATAGTAGTTCGATACAATCCGAATCAGGCAATGGACTTCGCTTAGCTCAACTAGTTAAATCCCTTGGCCCGGGTATTATGATGGCCACCGCTGCGGTAGGTGGCTCACACCTTGTTGCATCAACAAAGGCTGGGGCAATTTATGGCTGGCAATTGGCGCTATTTATTTTAGTGGTCAACTTGCTGAAATACCCATTTTTCCGTGCTGGTGTCCAATACACAATGGGAACAGGGAACAGCTTGGTTCAGGGTTACGACGCAATGGGTCGTGGCTATCTTTGGGTATTCACTGGCCTGAGCCTGATCTCGGGCATTGTGAATACCGCAGCGCTTTTACTATTTAGTGCTAGCCTGTTGGGGTACTTCCTGCCTGTGACATTGTCACTTCCGGTGTTGTCTGGCGTCGTGGTAACGGCATGTTTGGCTATTTTGTTCGCCGGCCACTATAAAGCGCTTGATGGATTGTCGAAAACTATCATGGCTGTGCTTGTTGTTGCGACAGTGAGTGCGGTTGTGATTGCAGCGGCAAGCGGTGGGGCAACACCAGCTCCCGGCTTTGAAGCACCTTCTGCATGGTCTATTGCCTCTATCGGCTTTATTGTTGTAATGATGGGCTGGATGCCAGCACCGATAGAAATCTCTTGTTTGACATCACTATGGTTGAAGAGCCAGCGCAAACAACAGAATGTGACTCCGCAATCAGCATTGTTTGATTTTAATGTGGGTTACATCGGTACCGCTATTCTAGCCGTGATCTTCTTGGCGCTAGGTGCACTGGTCCTTCATGGCACAGGAACTGAGCTGAAATCATCAGGTATTGGTTTCTCACACCAGTTGGTTAGCATGTATGCCTCGACCATTGGTGAATGGTCGCGCTACTTGATTGCCGTTGTTGCCTTCTTCTGTATCTTTGGCAGTACGATCACTGTTATCGATGGTTACTCTCGTGCAATGGCTGAAGCACAAGCGCTATTGCAGAAAAAAGAACTGGGTCAGCGCAAACACCATCACTTTTGGATGTTGGTAACCGGCCTGTCGGCGATGGCGATTATCCTGTTCTTCAGCTCTGCGCTAATGCCGCTACTTAACTTTGCAATGATTCTGGCCTTCATGACAACGCCTGTCTTTGCACTGCTAAATTACCAACTGGTTGCTAAAACAGAACTGCCAAAAGTGCTTCAGTGGAGCCGTGGTATGACGGTACTGTCTTGGGTTGGTTTGACTTATTTGTTTGGTTTCCTAGCCGTGTTTATTTGGTGGAAGTGGATTATGTAATCCAGGCGACATGAACGATGAAAGGCCAGCTGATGCTGGCCTTTTTCGTTTTTGGTTGAAAACAGCAATAGATAAGAAAGCGGCATAAAAAAATCCGGACACAGACAGGACAGTTTGTATCCGGGAGATTCCATGTTGGGTTACATCTTGTGATTATTAGAATTCGGTTTCTCTAAATACGGCCCTTAACCCGAGGGCGACTTTAGATGTTGTCATTTATGCCAATGATGGCTCATTTGATTTATTGGTGGAATCGTCTGCTGTTGGAATACGAAGCTCGCTGTTTAGAAGGTGAATGGCTTGTACCAATGATTCTTTAACTTCGCTGTTGTTATTCGCATCAAGGGCGTGAAGGGCACGGAATAACGCTTTTTGCATGGTGACGATTTGCTCTTCGGCATGCTCTAGTTCGAGGTATTCAATCGAGGCAATTTCATTGACTCGTTTATTCATGATGTTGCTTGGCATCGAGACTCGATTCGCCACTAGCTGGGAAGTACAGTGTTTTAAGTATGAAACTGATTGAGAAAGCGATTTTGAAGGCTGTTCCATGCCGTAGATCCTTATTACGAATGATTAACCTGATCTTTCTTTGTCGTACACAAACACTGTATTTGAGTCCAACATGTTGATTATTAACCTAGATCAAATTGGCATGTGTTGAAGTGCTGTTACTGTATTGTTTCATTCATTTTTATGACTAAGCTATCACTGAGGTTAGAAAATTCTCGGGGGATATACTGCAAGTGCTGAATAAAAATGCTGAATAATGAATGTGCTACAGGTTTTTCTATAGCTTCGATAACGGTTATGTTAAGAATCAGTGAGGTAAGCCGCCCAATTTTCTGACACACGATGGAACTCTTCCACACATATCTCTTCTTGCTCTGTTTTAAATGGCTTATCAATATCATCCAATAAGCGTGGATAACTTTCCGGGTTGCTGCCGTAAATGAGGCATAAGGTATAGTAGTAGCGTTGGATATCTAAACTGTGCTCTCCGATGAAATCGAGATTATCAAAGTGATCAACTTGCTCATCTTCCAGTGCAAACAGTTCCGCAGCACTCATTGCGATGGCGTCCCCGTTGGTTACATGGTTGAGTAAAATAACGGTGGCAAAGTTGTCCACGGCATCTTCTTCTTTGCCAAGGATAGGAATATCGTTGGCTGCGACATAGGCATGGCCTAGCTCGTGTAACAGGGTATGCAGTAGCGCATCGGACGAACTAACTTGAACGATATCGTGATCTTTTTTTGAGTACGATTTTTCAGAAATTGATGATGTAAAGCGCTCGGTGGCATGGCGCCAAAAGGCGTAGGGAATATCGATTTGGTGGAGTTCCGGATCATACAAAGGGCCATCTTTGGCGCCAAAAACGATTTTGACCGGAGGATCAAAAGGAATAATGTGTTGGCTCAGTTCAAGAACAGTCTCGACAGATTGTGATTGCTTGATATGGCTAGCGGCAAGCTTATCTTCTTCATCAATGCTTGGGATGTAAGTAATCAAGATACTGGCTTGGCCCTCTGCCGTATTACTCGCTTTATCAGTAGTATTAGCGAACACATGCCCACTAAAGATGATGAAGAAGATAATATGGGGTAGCGATAAAAAGACAAAAGTTACACGCTTTTTTACTCTCATTTAATTCCTCGCCTAAACCTCTATGCCAATGACCTAGCTTGTAAAGCTGCTTAGCTATATGTTGGTACACCCATTCAATTAATTCAAAACGAATAATTTAAAACTGTTGGCAGCACTGAATTAGCTGGGGTAAGGTGGTTATTATTAACGTTGATCACTAAGTTGTGATAATCAAACGGATTTGAATGCCATTGTAGTAGGGGAAGGCGTGAATAAATTACTATCATTTGAAGCTTTGTTGGTACTTGATGCCATTGAGCGCAGAGGGAGTTTTGCGGCGGCATCTGAAGAATTAGGTCGTGCGCCATCATCACTTAGTTATCAAGTACAAAAGCTTGAACAAGATTTAGATTTGGTGATATTTGATCGTTCTGGCCATAAAGCGGTTTTCACAAAGGCTGGTCAGCTGCTATTGGAAAGAGGCCGATTACTGCTTACTGCCGCCGATGAGATGATTTCCGATGCCAGTGCATTGGCACACGGCTGGGAGCTGGATTTAACCATTGCTTATGATGGCCTGTTTAAATTGGAACATTTGTTACCCCTTGTTGAAGGTTTGGGGGAGCAAAGTAAAACCCGTTTACGTTTTCAGGAAGAGATTTTGGCGGGCTGTTGGGAGGCCTTAGCCCAAGACCGCGCTGATATTTTGATTGCGCCTGCGCCAGCTGTTGCCCCGCCAGAGGTAAAAATAAAGACGTTGGGTAAATTAGATACGGTTTGGGTTGCGCATCCTGATCATCCTATCCACCAGCATGACAATCCGCTCGATCCCTCGGTTAGAAAGCTATACCGTGGTATAGCGGTGGCAGATACTGCAAGAAACCTACCGCCACTCACTCATAATATCCTTGATGATCAGCCACTACTTACGGTGAGCTCAATGAACGGAAAAGCGGCGGCATTAAGGGAAGGGTTAGGCATTGCCACATTGCCGTCAAGCTTTGCTAATAAAGCGATTGCTGATGGTGAGCTGGCTGTGATAGGTGATGACCCTGTTTATGAGCTGGAAATGGTGGTTGCCTGGAATCGGACTCGAATGGGCAAGGCGAAGAGTTGGTGTATTCAACACCTTGAGTCGTTATGGAAAAAGCAGAATAGTTAAGCGGTATCAGCGCCATAACAGAAGAAGAACAGCAGGAAAGTTAGGAATAATAGAAAATGCAACCATGGTTAGACTGGGCTAAGAAGCTGCGAGCGATAGCACAAGCAGGGCATACATACAGTAAAGATCCTTATGATCGTGAACGATTCGAACAGATCGACGAAATTTCGCAGCACATGTTCTCATATCTGAGCGATCAGCCTGTTGAGGCGGTAAAAGCGCTATTTTTGCCCGAATCTGGCTATCCAACGCCTAAAATAGATTTGCGTGCTGGCGTAATTAAAGATGGCAAGATCCTTTTGGTGAGAGAGCGAGAAGATAACCGTTGGACATTACCTGGTGGTTGGGGAGATGTGTGCGAAACCCCGACGCAAGGTATCATTCGAGAAGTCTTTGAAGAGTCAGGCTTGGTTGTTGCATCACCTAGGCTGGTGGCCGTAAAAGATCGTGCAGTTCATGACTATAAGCCTGAATATCCGTTCCACATTTATAAGCTGTTTTTCCTTTGCACTTATGTTGCCGGTGAGCCCAAAGAGAACCTCGAAATATCAGAAATTGATTTTTTTGAACCCAATGAGCTTCCCGAGCTATCTACGGGCCGGGTTTCTAAAGACGATATCGCAATGATGTTCGATTACCACAAAGACCCAAGTCGTCTACCGTACGTTGATTGAGGCAAAACTCCGCCTAGCTTATTGTGCAAGAAAATGCTTTAGAGAAATCAGTTGCTGCCAGATGCTAGTATGCATGTGGCAGCACTTTAAATGTTCCTCTTAATCAAGCGGTAACAGCATTTCAACAACACCATCTTCCATTTGAACATCAATTTCAAAGCCGACTTTTTGCGCAAGCATGACCATCCCGCGGTTTGCTGGCATTGTCATACCTGTGATGCGTTTTAATCCTTTCTCGCGGCAGTAACGGATGATTTTGTTCATCAGGATACTACCCAGGCCAATGCCTTTAAGATCTGAACGCACCAATATTGCAAACTCGGCTTCAATGTTATCGGGATCGGATAGCGCGCGGCTAACACCAATAATAGTTTCTTCTTTGTCACCGTTTTCTTTGACGATCTCGCGAGTCGCGACAAAGGCCATTTCTCGGTCAAAATCGATTTGAGTGAAGTTTGCCAACGCCTCATGATTAAACTCACCCACATCAGAGAAGAAACGCTTGTACAAATCGTCGACTGATACTTGTGAAATAAAGTCGGCATGTTTAGGTTCATCCTCAGGCAGGATAGGCCTTAGCATAATGCGCGAGCCATCTTTTAGCGCAACTTCTTCTTCATACTCTTTCGGATAGGGACGAATTGCCAAGCGAGCCTGTTTGTCACCGTCAAACGTGCGAATGGTCATCGATGCATCGATGACCGTCATTTCATCGCCAGCAGCAAGTAGGGGATGAATATCAAATGTTTTGATTTCAGGGCAGTCGATGATCAATTGGGATATCTTCACTAGCAACTTGCATAACGCCGGAATATCAAGGCGTTCAGGTAGGTTCCGCTGTTTGATCTTGCCTGTTTTTATCGCATTGATAACCATGTAACGGGCAAGAGCCATATTCAATGGCGGGATAGCGACAGCAGCATCTTTGTGGATATTCCATTCGCCGGCATCTTCTCCCATTAGAATGACTGGCCCAAAAACGTCATCGTTATAAACAGAGACGCGTAATTCTTGTGCACCAGAACGTTTGGCCATGCGTTGAACCAGTAATCCATCAATGCGGGCATCTGGGTAATCTAACGAGACGCGATCCAAAATAGCTTGGGCACCATTTGCGACTTCGGTTGCTGTTCTTAAGTGCAGCATCACACCGTGCACTTCAGATTTGTGCAAGATATCGGGTGAGCGTAGTTTTACCGCGACAGGATAACCAATTTGTTCTGCGATATGTGCGGCTTCAGCAGGATCAGTTGCGATCCAAGTGGGCAATGTTTTAAAGCCATAGCTTTCAAGTACTGGGCGTACTTCGTGAGTTTCTAAATAGCTAATGCCTTGGGCTAATAGGTGGTTGAGTACATCGTGTACATGGTTCGGGTTAGCCTGGATTTCGCCGTAAGACACAGGAGTTTCCATCAACTGTTTCTGGTTGCGACGGTACTCGACCAAGTGCATGAATGCCGATACGGCACTTTCAGGCGTACGGTATGCAGGGAAACCTGCTTCTGTGAAGATCTTACGAGAAACTACAGCCTGATCTTCACCAGCCCAGTTGGTTAAAATATTAAACTTACGGGTGCGAGGATGTTCATTTAATACTTTCACCAGCCTTTGAGCGGTGTCTTGCCCAGGCGCGATAGCTGAAGGTGAATGCATAATCAAAAGGGCATCAAAATCATCGCTATCGAGCAGGATCTTGATGGATTCCTCGTACCGGCTAATATCTGCATCGCCAATGATATCGATCGGATTGGAATTGGACCAACATGACGGCAGTATCTTTGATAGCTTGCTGGTGGTTTCAGCGCTTAATTGCGCAAGCCTGCCACCACGATCTGACAGGGCATCTACCGCCATGATTGCAGGACCACCACCATTTGTGATGATGGCGAGGCGTTCACCCCTTAGCGGTACTGAGTGGGCCAGGGTTTCAACTGCGGCAAATAGCTCGTGCGTATTATGGACTCGCAGCATACCAGAGCGGCGGATCGCGGCATCGTAAACAGCATCAAGCCCAGGCTGGCCACCAGTATGTAAATGCGCGGCAGTACTGCCGAGTGGCGTTCGTCCACTTTTCAGTACCAAAATTCTTCTGTTGCGCGCAGCAGCTCGTGCTGCAGACATGAAGCGACGCGCATCTTTGACTGAATCGATGTACAGCAAAATGGCCTCGGTTTTACTGTCTCGGCAAAGGGTATCTAATAGCTCTGCAAAATTAATATCGCAGGCATCACCGAGTGATAGAAAGGTCGAGAAGCCAATGCTTTTGTTCTTTGCCCAGTCGAGGATAGTGGTGCAAACTGCAGCAGATTGAGAGATAAACGCAATATTGCCCTTGTTTGCGGCGATGGGAGAGAAAGAAGCGTTTAGGTTTAACCAGGGTAAAATGAGCCCCATGCTATTTGGCCCAACAAGGCGCATGTTGTAGCTTTTAGCGACCTCAAACATTTTAGCTTCTTCGGTTTCACCGTCCGAGCTTATGACATTCATGCCTGCGGCTAGCACTATGGCTGCTTTTACGCCTTTTTCACCCAGTTGGCGGATAATCTCAACGTTACGGTGGGCATTGGTGCATACAATTGCAAGATCAGGTATGCGAGGTAGACTTTCAATTGTCGGATAAGCAAGCACACCCGCTACGGCATCGTATTTAGGTGTCACGGGCATAATTGGGCCGTGAAAAGACCCTGAGAGTAGGTTGCGGATGACCACATTACCCGCTCGACTCGGGTTGTCAGATGCACCAATGACAGTAATAGAAGTTGGTTTAAGAAGCTTGTCTATTCCTTCCATAGTTCGACACTCGCTATATCACTTATTTATATTGATTTTAACGAAGGACGGCAGGAGTTTCTGACTAAAGTCGTCGGGCTGTGATCTAGGCGCTTCAAAAACAGGGGAAATGAAGCGCGTAACGCAATGAATTGGTTCGAGATTGGCATTAGGTGCTGCAGCGAATGGCCACAGCACCTACGAGGTTAGATTTGGTAGCGCGACTTATCACCAATATCGTAATGCATTGGCATTTTCCATTTAGCACCGGCGGCGAGCGCAAGAAGAATAGCGCTAGCCATACTAAAGGCAATGCTGATTTGAGTAGCCCCGAAGACGTAGGCAAACCAAAAAACAGCCAAGCAAATTGGCGTTAATAATAAAATTTTTAACTGAAAGCAAAAGTACTCTTTAATCGCCAGTGCACTGAAACTGAATAATGCAGCTCCAACGGCAAGTGGATGCCATAGACCAACCATATGCCAAACCGTCGCGAACAAGGCGCTACCAAGAATAAGCCAGCGGAAGCGCTTGTCATAGATGTGAACCGTGGTTGTTGCTATTAATGCGGCAATAATCAATGCAAGACCAGCCAACTCCGGTTCCCAAGCTACGATGGACATAACACCAGCGGAAACGGTAAGTGCTGAGCGGTATAAGAGCACGGTTAATTTATCTAAGGCGTCTAATTCGCATTGAATGTGCGGATCGGCCATCATCAAACTCCAATAAATATCGAAAAACAAAGCTATTTTACGCCTATTTCGTGTGACGTAGGACAATAGTTATTGATCTATCTTAACGTTAGGGTTGAATGGGTTAAAATCCGACGGCAAAATGGAGTCAGTATTTTTGTCTGGCAGAGTAATAATGAAAAAACTAGCCGTAATTGCCGTTGCTACGGCCCTCGCAGGATGCGCATCGGAACCACAGACCACCCAGATTGTGTCGTCATCGACAGAAGAAGTGTATACAGAGACACAGCTTCGCTCTAAGGAAGCAATGCAACCCGCAACTGAAGAGATTGCAGTTGCAGAAACACCGGTTAAGGAAGAAACAACGGCAACCAAGGTGATAAAGAAAGCTGCAGAAGAAGATAAGCAAATTGCAGCCGTTAAAGCTGATAAAGAAGAAGTCTCAGAATTCGGTTATACCATTCAGGTGCTGGCCCTTAGCCACAACAAAGGTTTCACGACCTATATGAACAAACTGCCTTCTGATAAGCCGGTTTGGATGAACAAGAAAGACGTGAAAGGAGTACCTTGGTATACCTTGCTATACGGACAATTCGATACTAAAGCCGAAGCACGTAAAGCGCTCAATGCGCTACCTAAAGATGTACGTGACTTCGGGCCATTTATCCGAAGCATTGATCAGATCAAAGTATCGACCTCACCAAAGCTAACGAAGTTAAACTAAACCAGCTAGTTAAATCTTCTATAGCGAAAAGCAGCCATTCAAATGGCTGCTTTTTTTGTGATTTGCTCTCGCAACCCTAGTTACTTCTATCTTCAAAACAGTGCCTTGCCTATAAGCATATAAACTCTCGCTGAACCTACATCTTGAAGTCGCTTGGGTATATAACTATAAATTTAGAAAATTCAGCCTAATAACATACTAATGTTGCAATAACTGACCAGTATGCTCTAATGAATGAGTATTCAATAAAATGAATATCTCTATTTCGCTGAAAGGCTAAGTGATTATGGTCGTAACGTCTTTAAACATACTTTTGATCAAAAGAAATCACTGATTGACTAGATATATAGTGCAATAGTCACCTATTTTTTATTACTATTAGCTAAGATTTCAACTTTGTCACGACTTTGGTAGTTTTCGGGGCAAATTAGCAATAAATATCATCTGGCACGGGGTGCCAGTTATGAAAACAAGGGATGATAATGAGTTCAATCCACGTATTACTACTTTGTGGCGGTGGCAGCGCCGAACATGAAGTGTCTCTCGTATCAGCAAATTATATCGAGCAGCAGCTCCAACAGATTGATGGCATTAACTATACCCGCGTTGAGATGAAGGCCGACGGTTGGTATACAGAAGAGAACCAACTGTGCCAGTTAAACCTAGATCGCACACTACAAATTGCAGATGAAAAGCTAAACGTCGACTATGTTGTGCCTTGTGTGCATGGTTTCCCTGGTGAAACCGGTGATCTGCAATCATTCCTAGATATGGCTAACCTGCCTTACTTTGGTTGTGGCGCAGAAGCAAGCACCAATTGCTTCAACAAAATCACCACCAAACTTTGGTTTGATGCGCTAGATATTCCAAATACACCGTATGTGTTCTTGAGTGAAAATAACGCGGAGTCGCATAAAAAGGCTGAAGAAGCGCTGCAGAAGTGGGGCAAGGTCTTTATCAAAGCCGCTTGCCAAGGCTCTTCCGTTGGCTGTTACCATGTCGCAGATATTGCCGATCTAGCAAAAGCGGTGAATGATGCCTTTGGATACTCAGAGCAGGTACTGATTGAAAAAGCAATCAAGCCACGTGAGCTTGAAATTGCAGCTTATCAATATGGTGACGAGCTAATTATTACTAAGCCTGGTGAAGTGTCTTGCCCTGATGACAAGTTCTACACCTATGAAGAGAAGTACAGTTCAGATAGCCATTCAACAACCAGTGTAGAAGCTGACAACCTTACAGAAGAGCAGGTTGGTCAGATCCAAGCGTATGCGCGTAAAGCTTTCATTCAAATGAAGCTGAAAGATCTCTCTCGCATCGACTTCTTCTTAAGTGAAGATAACGAGATTCTGCTAAACGAAATCAATACCTTCCCTGGTATGACACCGATTTCTATGTTTCCGCAGATGCTGCAACATCATGGGCACAACTTTGCTCAGTACCTTGAGAAAGCGATTAAAGCTGCAGTGAAATAAAAATGAAGCCGGGCAATTTGTCCGGCTTTTTCATTATTGACTACGGCTAATTGATCTAAATAGTGTAATACTCAATTTAGGCGACACTAGGACAAGGCTGATGTTGACCGAACAACAAAAAAAATCACGCTATAAAGCGATGCAGGCAAGAAATTATACTGCGAGTTTGCAGTTAGAAGGGATTCACCTTGAACCTGAAACTGATAAACAGCTTAGCTCTGAGCAGTCTGAGTCAAAGCAAATAGCGGAATTGAAATTAAGGTATGCGAGATAAGTACGATGTAGAGCATGATCCGGATTGTTACCCGAACTCAAATGTGCTGATTAATCTGCTCTCAATCAGAGATGAAGATAAGCTTGAAGCCGCTGAGCGCGACTTTACGCGCGTTCGAGCGGAGCATTTTGATCCTGATTTCGACAATTTTACGCTTAACTACCTGCAGCAAATTCATAAAACTCTCTTTCAAGATTTATATGCATGGGCCGGGCAAATACGTCAGGTTGATATCACCAAAGGTGAAACACGCTTTTGCCATTGGCAGAATATCGAGCGTGAAACCAACAAGTTACTAGCATTATTAGAGTCTGAATCTTACCTTTGCCATTTGCCGCTCGATGAGTTTATTGCCCGTATTGCTCATTACTATTGTGAAATCAATGTGATACACCCATTCAGAGAAGGGAATGGTAGGGTACAACGCATCTTCTTTGAAATATTGGCTATTAATGCCGGCTATGAGGTGTGTTGGGAAGGTATTAGCTTGAAAGAGTGGGTCGAAGCCAATCAAGCCGGTTATTTCGGGCAGCTTGAGCCTTTGGAGTCATTGTTCACTCGAATAACAATGCCGATAGATACGAGTAAAGGGTATGGCGAGCACTGGGTGGATGCACCTAAAGACTGATACTCAATGTTTTACCTCTCTAATGCACTATAACTTTATTGTGTAGATATACAAAAACAAAGTACATTAGACCCTGATTAATCACCAATCATATTTTAAAATTAGCTTTGCCAGGGTTTAGGTTTGATGTATTTCGCGACCTCTTTATCGTGCCTATCTGTATTCCCTACGTATTGAGCTGGCATGGCAGGGCTTTTCCAACGTCCTTGCTCTTGAATCTCGTTAATCGACAAGCCTGCTTCAGATAAGTCTTGTGCTGCACCAACGCGAGGGGACTGGCCTGAAAAAATCTCGTCTTTAGATAATCCAAGCTCATCACTGGCACGGCGGAACACACGATAGATAGAAGAGTGGTCTAGTGGAAACTCGCCAATATTGCTATGGCGATCGATACGTCGAAACAAATACCCATCACTAATTCCACCCACTACTAGCCAGCGGTTAAGTGCTTGAGAAGAAACTTTACTGAGTGATATACAGTTTGAGGACACATTAATATCGATAAGGCCAGTATCATGAATCACTAAGTCATCAAGTATCAGAGAGGCAAGTTCACTTCGCTTTAGCATTGCTTCGAACATCACAGCCCAAATTGCCATATCACGAACATCTTTAGGCTTCGTTGATAACTCAAAACTCATTAATAGTTTCTGTAAGTGCTCATCACGAAATCCTGCAGCATTTCGGTAATCATCATGTTTTTCTAGTTGCTGTTTTTTCATCTCGAGTCGAATTTCAGACTTCGCACAAGGGTCGGCTAAGTCATGACAGCGATGAATTAATGAGATAGTTACCATGTAACGTTTTAGACTGGCTAGCTTTCGTGTCTTAGACATCTGTTCTATATAGCGATGAACAGTATCTGCCTTTGCGGGAAGTGAAGGGACCTTATTCTCAATGCAAAAAGCGAGAAAATTGTTCCAATCGTTCTTAAAAGAGACGAGTGTATTCTTCGCATACTGCTGTCGGGTTAATCGTTCTAGATGCTCAATGGACTCTTGGTGGAGGAGAAATTGCGCAATGCTGACTTCGCGATCATGAACATCGGTGATGGGTGCTATCTTTTTCGTCATTTGAACGATCTCTAATGCACTATAATTAGGTAATTATAACAGTTTGATATACGATTAACGTAAATTTGTGCTTGTTTCACATACCAGATAAATAATATGCTTAATAACAAGACAAAATACTTTATCAATGCTTCAATTAACATCACAGTGAGTGAAGTTTGTAAAGTCAAAAAGCCATTGCTTAAAAAAATATAACTCAAACAATGGGGCTCAAATGAAGAAACGACTGTTTCATAGAGGTCATAACATAGAGAATGCATCTGGTGCGCCAGACGGTTGGAAAACGACTATCAATGGCTCAGTTATTACCAATAAGCTTACTCTGGTAAAGAAAAGTATTGATTGGTGGTGTGATATGAAAGCTTTCATGCCACCAGAAAAGTTCGAAGGTGTCGGCAATCAAACCAAGCAGGCAGCTCAAAAAATAGAAGATTATAAAGGCTTCAAATTAATCAATGATAATGGTGAAGCGAATGGCTGGTATGTCATGCTTGCTGGTAAATTATTGAAAGGTTCACCTGCAGCCATTAAAAAACACCTTGATCTTGTATTGCTCAAACGCCAACAAGCACAGCAGCAACGATGAAAATAGAGCAGGGTACTAATAGAAAAACGGCTACTTAATGTAGCCGTTTTTTGTTTATGTTCAACGTCAAACTGAATGTTTAATCATCATCATCAGATTTATCAACATCAACTAGATAACTACCTTCTAGCCAGTTGCGACCAATGAGTAATTTGTATTCTAATTTACTACGGTCACGAAGGTTAACCGCCACTTCTTTATGTTCACCGTTCCAGCCTAAATCCATTTTAACAGCATAGCGGCGCTCAACACCTTGTGCATTTCGGATTTTACTGACTTTAACGATTTTACCTTCGAACTCGGCTTCTTCACCTTTTTCATTAACAGACGTAAACGACACCTTATGGCCTAAGTGATCGCGCATATCGTCACTTTTGCTATCTTCACCAACAACTTTGATGTCAGTTGCGTGAATTGATGTGGTGGCTGCACCGGTATCAATACGTGCTAGATAATCTAAATCTAACTCGTGTACCTTAATGGTTTCTACTTGACCAACAATCGATTTTTTAGACTCTGCCATAACAGCATTCGAGCTAATCATTGAAAACAGTATTAGGGGAATGAAAAATTTCTTCACAAAAGCTCCTAGCATTTGGTCATTTATCTATAGTGTGACAAGACATAGATGAACGTTATATGAATTCATAGGATCTATCTAGAATAGATTAGTTAATTTTTAGCAAATTACGAATCTTAGTGCAGCTTTCTGAAGGTTCTTCAAACTGATGCACCTGAAACCCAAGTGCATGTGCAGCTTCAACATTCACTGACTGGTCATCAATAAACAAAGATTCTTCAGGTGCAATAGCGAAGCGCATCACCAAATTTGAAAAGATATCGGGCTCAGGCTTAATCATAAGCTCTTTACCTGATACGAGGCCACCGTCAAACCAACCATATAAGTTATGCTTTTCGTTCAATTTTTCAAAGAAAGCACTGCTCATGTTAGTAAGAAAATACGCCGAATAACCACAACTTTGTACCTGGTCAATCAGCAACTCGGTTTCAGGAATGATCGTTAGGGTGCTTTGAATATGCTCAAAAAAATCTTCCATCCGAGACTCACTAACACCGGTACGGGCTGCAAATTTAGGTATCGCTTCAGCCATCAACATGGTACCTCGGTCTAACGAAAGCCAATCAGGATGTCTGAGTACATGATCAAACAAAAGCTGTCGTTCAGACTCAGAATCGGTAAAAGAGGCTACTATCTGCTCAGGGTTCCACTCGAACAGCACGGCTCCGAGATCAAATATAACGTTTTTAATCATAACTGTTTCCATTCAAGGGCCTAATATTGATAATATTCGTGTTCAGGTAATGCGCAAATATCATCTTTGAAGTTATTACCTGGTTCACAAATCAAAGTAAATAAACGAGATTTTTCAAATGAGTGATAACAGCCGCTTAGTATTCTCAACCGAAACTGGTCGCATCAAAGAAGACAAGCCAAAAGCCGAGCGTCCTAAAGGTGATGGCATTGTGCGCATTCAGCGACAAACCAAAGGCCGTAAAGGTAAAGGTGTTTGCATCGTTTCCGGGCTGGATCTTGAAGATGCACAATTGAAGTTGCTAGCTGCAGAGCTTAAGAAAGTGTGCGGCTGTGGCGGTTCAGTAAAAGATGGCAACATCGAAATCCAAGGCGATAAGCGTGACGTGATTAAAGCGGCGCTAGAGAAAAAAGGTCACACCGTAAAATTGGCCGGCGGTTAAGTTACTCGCTTAATCAGTACGCAAAATCCCAAAGCCTGGCCAAAAAGCCAGGCTTTCCTTTTTACTAAGGAACTATACTGTTCCGTATAAAAGCATATACGAATGTATAGAGGTGGAACATGCTTGGCGAACCAGAAACAAGTTACAACCAAGTTGTGTCAAGCATGGTCGAAGCAATTGAGCAATTCGACCTTTGTGACTCCAAACGTTATAAGCACTGGCTTGCCCAAACCTACTTTTATACATCTCACTCAGTAACTTTATTGGACTTGTTTTCACAAGCAGCATCTGATGAGTCAATTAAGCGACGATGGTCAACACATTCCACTGAGGAGCAAGGACATGAAAACCTTGCGCTAGCTGACCTTAAATCTATGGGCGGCAATATAGACACTTATATCGAACTACCATCAACTCGAGCCTTGTATTTTAATCAAATCGCGATAGCAAAATCGACCAATGGAGTAGGGAATTTGGGTTGGGCTATAGCCCTAGAAGGGCTTGCTGCTAATGTGTCAAAAGAATATGTTGAAAACATTCTTAAAATACATGGAGAAAAGTCGACATCTTTCATACAAGTTCATATCGAAGCAGATCCTGACCAGATCGATAAAGCATTACGATTAGCAAATAGTGTTAATGAACAACAGAGCATCATACAAAACTTGACGATGACTGGTAATCAATACATCGCAATGTTGAACGATATCAAAAACGAAGTGAATACCATGTGAAGACAATAACTTGGCGAGCACATGCAAATTGGAATAAGGATATAGCTATACTCAGGAGTGCTTGTTACTCAGGTCGACCACAATTATGGATGGATAGTTTTGACAGCAAGGCTTTTCATCATAGCTTAGAGCTTAATGGAAAATTAATTGCGTCGATTAGAGTTACTAAAGCAAAATCGGGTTTATTCTATGAGTGGTCCAACAACACTCTAAAGAAAACAGGACAAGACTCAGTAGTTGAAATTAGCCGTGCGGTAGTTCTTCCGCAATATAGAGGCAAGGCTATTGGAGGATTGCTTTTTTACAGCGCATGTTTGCATGCAAAGACGTTAGGTCATAACACTGCATTGTTTGGTGTCAGAGTTAAGTCGCCTGAAGTTAGGTTGGTGAAAAAGTTTGGGGCAAGAAACAAGCTCCCAAAAATTCAATTTTTTGATACACCAAAACAAACATTGGGTGATGTATTCTCACTAGATCTAACTTCAGATAATGACATGTTCGAACGTTGTGCTTTTCAAACATTAAAGCTCGTAAAAAGGAGCTTTGATGTGCGCTAGTAATTAGCATGAGGTGTTAAGCACAAGGCAAACTGACCATTTGCAGCGGGGATTAAAACAAAGTGTTAATTACCTATTTTATGGTAAATAGCTAATACTGTTAAATTGTACAGTAGATTCGCGCACTGACTTTACCAAGCATGTACCATAAAGAAGAGTGGTGTTATGTGGATACCTAGGTAAGTACACGTGCCGATACCCATACACCCTATTTAACATAATATACATAATGCGCATTGGTAGTGATGCTCCAAAGTTAAAATGTCTCTTTTCTGCAAAGTTAAAATGTCCTGTTTTTCCTATGTTGATCAGACTCTGTCATGTCTGTGTGAGATAAACTGAAGATGTTGGTAACCATGAATGATAAAGAGATTTTACGCCTGAGTGCTATCCGTGATGTGTGCGAACATCGGATTCGTCGTTCCGATCCTGCACGTGTCCTTTCTCTCAGCGTTCGCCAGGTACAATGTTTACCGGTGCCGCTGGCCTTGCTCATCAACGCCGAGGCACAAACCGTCGTCGAATAAGATTAACGACAGCATTCGTTACCGTTGCTTGAATTTGCTCAAGCAAAAATACGCTGACTTTAGCCACTCACCGAGCGTTTACCGGCCTCGTCGTTTCGGTGATTGTTTCGGTAACACAGCACCGTAACTACTAGTAACAAACTATGGTAAGTTGATCGTTATCTTCATCTACTAACTCTGTCGCAACAGTTAAGTTTCGAGAGACACCTTTTAAGCTTTTCTCATCAAGCATTGGCCATAAATCTTTAGCCAACACTTCAGGGTTGAATTTAGACTGATTGTTTAACTGTAACTGTTTACAGCTATTATCTGTTATATATTTTGATCTAGCCGAATATGAAAGCTTAACCCCAAGAGTGTTTTCACTTTCAATAGTGCTTACCTTATCAAGAGTAAACTTTGTCCCTTTGACACGCTCCCCAGATTTTTGCCGGCTAATCTCCAAAGCTGCTACTTCTAACTTCAATTTTCCAATATCGTATAGCGTCGCAGGTTTTCCCTTCAAGGTGTTTAACATAGAAATATCTTCGGCACTAAAGCAATTAGCACTAGATATGATAATTAAAACGGCGATCAGAGTTTTCATAATTTCTCCAGTAAGCATAACTCGAAGAAACCTACGCTACATGAACCATGCAGAAGTTAAAAAAGCAATTATTGTTTAATTCTATTTATTCGAGTAAGCCTACAACCTGCTGAAAATTAATGAAAAACAAACCCATTTGCAGTGACTGAAAGCCCTATAAACAACCCCTACCAAAAATTACATGAATAAACATGTGGGTTCGGTACCGCTGAATTAATACGCATAGCTTAGTTTTTTTACTTTGGCTTTCATGGGCAGAAACAGGATCTATGAAAGCCAAAGCCATAAGTATCAGAGCAAGCAATCCGTTTTTTCTTCTCTCATCTGCCGATAAGAGCGAAATTCAAGATCGCCCTCGCCTAGCCCAAATTTCTCAGCTAAGCATTCAAGCTCTTTGCGACAAGCCAGTAACTTCGATTCATCATCAGTCATAATTGCGAACTCGGCAAAGCGACCAATCCCTTCAAGGAAGTCGACAGTAATATGGTACTCGTCAATAAAATAGATACTACGTACTTTCTTTGCTGTTAGGGTGACCTGATAACCCATCGTTTCGAGCATACTTTTAGCTGATGATGAGTCTGTAATATTGGTCGCTTCACAACGATCTGGTTCTGGCCCTTTTACAATCCAGAGTTTTATACCTGAAGGCTCCAGCTCTCGAATACTAAGACTCTTACCTTGTGACTTGAGATGCTGATCTGGTGTATCGAAAAACCAATCCTGTTCCATATTGTCTTCAAACATGATCTCATGCGGCATACGAGCTAAAAGACTAAGAAAATTCGTCTTTGACTGTATTCTATACTTTAACTCTACCTCATATTTACCATTGAAATGGTCAGTACTCATCAGATACCCCCTCCTGAACTCGTGTATTGCAAGCGTCGGTTATATAAGCGTACAAGCGTGTCCATTTGAACCGGAGTCTGAACCATATAATCATTACGCGATGCCCGGATAGACTGAATAATATTTTCCAAACTTAAATGAGGATAACGCTGCATTGCCATTGCAGTGATGATTTGTCCGGTGCGCCCCACACCGGCTCGACAATGGATGACAGGTAGTAGCTTGTTCTCATCAAGCACTGCACGACTTCCTCTTACTTGATAAAAACCTTCGGTCTCAGCGTGAATAGATTGCAGCAATGTGACAATGCGTGTAGTCACAGAAGCACCCACTGTCTGATGATCAGGCCAATTAAATACGTGTACAACAGGGATTGTTACCGATGCATCATAACCTGACACATTAAGCTGATAGATTTTGGCAATGATGCCATCACCAAAGGCTTCTTTGTTAATAAGCTTAACTTGAGTCTTAATCTGCCCGTATTGACCTGACTTTGCATAATACTCGGGCAAGCGATCACGCTCTATATCATCGAGACTTGCAAGCACTAGCAATACCGGAGTGCGGTTTTCTACGAGCATTTTAAAGTGATTTTCTAGTTGATGTTCAAAAGGATACTGTGAAGCAATCGCAAGAAATGTATCGCCTACCTTTATTCGGTTCGCATTAAGTGACGGGGTCACTTGTGTATCCGGTGAATGCGGCAAAGAAAAACGATCACGCTCCTGGTTGAAAGGAAGTGACCTTGCTTTCCCTTGAATGGACATTAAGTATGAAACGTCTTTTTGACTGTAACTACGTAGTCCACTCTTTCGTTTCTTCCCGAGGATCCTCATCTAAACAGCTCTTCCACAAAATTGATTACTATCATAATGATTACAGTAAATTATCAAGCATAAATTCAAAATGCCACACAATCTCTTATGAACTGATCGAAGAAAAACGCCAATTAATATGACTGTTGAATTGACTCATCAGCTAAATATTTCTATATTTTTAGAAAAATAAAATTGAAATACTAATCCATTATGATTGCTGTACCCCCATTGACGAATACAGTGAAAATGACCTTAGCCACAATCTTGCTTGCAACCGCTCAAACCATATTATGGGCCAGTCTTTATTACATCTTTCCCGCTACATTGTTGGAATGGGAAGCAAACCATTCATGGTCACGTAGCGATCTCACTTTGGCGTTTACACTTGCAATTGGGGTATCAGGCGTCTTTTCACCCCTTGCAGGTAGGTTTATTGACCGCGGGCTGGGCCCTTACCTGCTGACAGTATGTGGTTTGGGTGGCGGCATACTTATGTTAATGCTAGGAAGTGTCGAGACACTTTGGGGCTTTTATTTAATTTGGCTAGGAATCGGGGTTGCTATGGCTGGGTGTTTGTATGAGCCTTGCTTTGCATTTCTAATTCGCTATCGGTCTCAAGATGCGAAAAAATCAATAACCATCATTACGTTGGTTGCAGGTTTTGCCAGTACCATCTGCTTCCCCATCACACATTATGTTATGAATGAGTTCGGTTTAGAGAGTGCAATCAAGCTAGCTGGCGTGAGCACTTTAGTTATTGCATGCCCGATGCTTTTATTCAGCGCGCGTTACATACAACAACACAGTAGCAAGATGCACTTACCAAGTGTAAGAGAGAATAAAGATACGGGTAATAGTCAGTACCTCTTCTTAACTAAGAAGCTATTTTGGCTCTTAGCTATAAGCTTTTCATTGCTCGGCATTACTCATGGGGTTGTCATTAGCCACTTACTGCCGATATTAAGTGAGCGAGAGGTATCAAGTGCTACAGCTATACTGATCGCCTCTTTAATTGGGCCGATGCAAGTGTTGGGAAGACTTGTGTCAGCATTAACAGATAAGCGTACAAACCTAATGACCACCACTCTATTCTGTTTTATCGGTATTAATGTTGCACTCACTCTTTTTTTAATCGCTGGTAATCATTTCTGGCTACTAATTGGGTTTGTTTTGTTTCAAGGGGGCAGCTACGGCGTTATCAGTATTATGAAGCCCATGGTGACAAGAGAAGTAATGGGCCAAAACAACTTTGGTGTGATTTCAGGTACTCTTGCACTACCATATTTGTTGTGCTCAGCATTTGCACCCTATCTAGGTACGCTGATTTGGTTACAAGGTAACTACTCTACTGTGTTGATTTCAATGATATTAATTAGCTTCATATCACTACTGTCATTTATTTGGCTGATCGCTAGCATAAAGAAAAAATCTGAAATGGCATTAAAGTTTCAAGAATAAGTTATAACTCATTACTTATGACTTCATTATTAGGCACTAGAAAGAGAACTAATCCCATATTAAAACTACCGTTAAAGCACTAAATGATGCGTTATAAATAAATTGAGTCATAAATGACCAAGATCCTCTGACTTGTAAACTTTTATTCAACCAAACCAAGTTATGACAAATAATTATAATGTATAACTATACCTACATTATATACTGGCAAACTCAACACTAATAAACGCATCTTCTAAATCACCATAACCAATTAGACCATTTATAATGAAAAACCCAATCATTTAGTGGTAAACACTTTTTTGCTCTCTCTATCCAATATAATGTTGCCTTTATTTCAAATCGTTAAATCCCCTATTGGAATATGCAACAAAGCCGTGTTAATGTGATTACGTAACAAATAGAAACATATAGATAACAATCTTAACTTGTTACTAGGGGAAAATGATATGGATATCAAATCACAAGAAATGAATGGTTTCGATGCTGATGTAATTCATCTGTATCTACAAGAAATTGCGCACAAACCGCTACTAAATAAGACAGAAGAGATCTTATACAGTCGCAAAAGTTTACTTGGTGACACTGACGCTAAAGCAACAATGATCGAAAGTAACCTTCGCCTTGTTGTTAGTATTGCAAAAAAATACCGTAGCAGCGGTATGCTACTGAGCGACCTCATCGATGAAGGAAACATCGGCTTGATCACCGCTGTTGAAAAGTTTGACCCTGAACGAGGATTTAGATTTTCTACCTACGCCACTTGGTGGATTAAACAAACCATTGAGCGCGCTATTCATAATCAGGCTCGTACTATTCGCTTGCCTGTGCATGTATCAAAAGAAATCAATACAATTCTACGCACACACAAACAGCTCATGAAGCAATCGAATCAAGAGCCTACGCATGAAGAAGTTGCCGCTAAGCTAGAGCGCAGCGTTGATGAAATCTCACATGTACTTGCTTATGATGCACCGGTTGTTTCGATTGACCAGCAAATTTCTGACGACTCTAACTCACAAAGTATTTCAGCATTTATTGCTGATGACGAAAGTGTACAGCCGGATAATGAAGTCAATAAAGACGACATTCACCGCTTAACAACAACAATGCTTGAAGGTTTGAACCCAAGAGACAGAGAAATTCTATGCCGTCGCTTTGGCCTACTTGGTTATGAGGCACAAACGCTTCAACAAGTTGCCGATGAAGTTGGCCTAACTCGAGAAAGAATTCGTCAGCTGCAAGTTAGCTCGCTGAAAAAGCTGAAGAACTCATTGTCGAGAGACAACTACAATATCGAGCTACTATTTGCTGAAACAGCTTAACCAAATCAAATTGACTCATTTCCAAGGGCACCTCTAGTAGGTGCCCTTTTAATTGCCTCGCATCTTATGCTCAATAGCTACTCACACATTTCAGCCTCCCTTTTGTTTCGATCGAATTTTCCATCTGTTAACCCCCTATACCAAAGAAATTTCGTTAACCTACCTTCTTAAATACATTACCTAAAGAGCCAAAAATGAAGATACTGATAACTATCGCAATTACTTGCCTATTTGTAAGTAGCGCTAGCCTAGCTTCAACCAAGAAGGACAAAAAATGTCATAAAACACAGACAAAAATTGAAAAGCTACAAAAGAAGATGCGCAGTGAATCTTACACGACGAAGAAAAGCAGAACATACCACGATAAGTTAAATAAGCTCTATAAACAGCAGTTTAAGTATTGCTTCTGAACGGTAATCATCATATCGACTTAATGCTGACTATCACTTATTTGTGTTCAGTCTCGAATATGTACCAGCAGATAGAGGCAAGCTCAATGATAATTCTTCTATCACAACCTGCTGGGCGAAATGATGCGATCACTATTATCAATACTACTAGCTACTCTTATCTCTGTTCTTCTTTCTTCCTGCGCAAGTTACAGTGTCACCGAAGCGGAAGTTCAAGAGTACCTTGATGATAAAGTATCATTTGAACGAACTGTTGGAATTAAAGGTATTGCGCACGCAAATGTGAAATTTGATGACGTAAAGGTGGGAATTGGGCGCGTTGCCAGTGATCGAGTCAACCTTGAAGCCAAGTCATTGGCGAAGATCAGCCTTTCAGGGCAAGCCCCCCAAGAAGTAGCCATCAATGTTAACTTCAGTGCAATCCCATATTACGACAAGGACGAAGGCGCTATTTTTCTAAACGAATTAGAAGTTGAAGACATCGACTTTAGTCCGAATTCGCTTAATTTGCCCAGCAAGCAATTATTGTCACCGATCATCGAAATGGTCGGGCAGTACATCCTTACCCGCCCTGTTTATCGATTAAGTGACGAAGACTATAAGCAGTCTTTACTCAAAACAGCAAGACCAGAGCTGCTCATTAAGAACCACTCCCTGGTTATTCAAATGTGAGTTTTACTGTTAATCCTCTTCAAGGCTATCTTTAGCACGTTGCAAAAAGTTTGTACCTGCGGCTTCATCAATGATATGAATCGCGCGTTCAGTTTCAAAAGCCTTCTGCATAGCTTCAGCAGCGTAGTCCCTTGATGCTTTCCCTTCCGAGGTAACGATGAAGCCAATAAAGCACATGATGAATAATACTGCAGTAATGATTGCAATCAGTATTTTTCTAAACAACCTCGCTTCTGACTCACGTATCTCCTGCTGGTAGATCTCAACAACATCATAGTTCGTTAAATTTGGCCGAATTCTTCTTTGTGTAGACATGACATATGAGATTAAGTGAATAATTCCAGTATGTTATCAGCTACGCCTTAACTTTAGCTTAATAAGCATGTTACTTATGATGGTGAGTAGTTCAAAACACGACATTTACTTTGTAAATATATTTAACCCAACAATAAAGTTATAGTGCATTAGAGGTAGACAAAATACGGCCCCCAAGGCCGTATTTGTTTAAATGACAAACTGATAAGCGGCTAAGCCAATAATCAATAACCACACTGGACAATTTTTGTATTTCAGTAAGTAGAAACCGATTAATACCGCAACCACATCAAAGATTGAGTGAATCGACGTTAGGATAACCGGCTTAACAAACGCACTAGCAAGTAAACCAACAACCGATGCATTAACTAATAGAATGGAAGCCTTAAGCTTTTTATTACTAAATAGTGCATTCCAAGCTGGCAGAAAGGCAAACAACAACAGGCTGCCTGGCAAGAAGACAGCAATCGTTGCGACCAAGCTACCTAAAATAGGACTATCAGCAATGGCAGAAGCACCTAGATAACTTGCCATTGTGAACATAGGCCCTGGAACCAACTGTGCCGATGCATAGGCACTTAAGAAAGTATCGGGTTCAACCATCCCCTCTAGCATTGGTTCTAATAGCGGTAATACTACATGACCACCACCAAATACAAAGCTACCGGCTTGGTAAAAGACATTAAACAGATTTAAGAACTCTGACGTAGACGCCAAAAACGGCATTGCTACTAGCAGCACAGCAAACACAGCGAAGATCGCCATATTAGGTCTAATTGCCGGTGATACTGTTGAATCATTTCTAGCCGCCGCCTGCCGGTTTGAAATAATGAATCCAACAATAGCAGCAACAAGAATTGGGGCAATTTGACCAAGCAAACCAGTACTAAAAAACACAGCGATACCAGTTAACAATGCCGTTGCTGCAGTTAGTGTACTGGTAATGTTCTTTTTAAACATTCCCCATAACGCATCAGCAACAACGACAACAGCAAGTAACTTGGCAGCTTGGATGATAGTGTCAATGAAAGCAACATCATTATATTGCTGATTGCCTATCGCAAGGAATGTGAGCAATAAGAATGATGGGAAAGTGAATCCAATGAATGCACTCAGCGCTCCCAAATAGCCCGCCTTCTTATAGCCAATGAACATCCCAAGTTGGCTACTTGCCGGCCCAGGAAAGAACTGACATAACGCAACAGCATGAGTGAAATCTTGATCACTTAACCATTTTTTGTTTTGAACAAACTCACGTTGAAAATAACCAATATGTGCCGCAGGGCCACCAAAACTGTAAAGACCAAGCAGAAAAAACTGCCACATCACTTTGAACATAAATCCTCCTAGATAGGAGCTATATGATATTCATTTACACCGAATTAATTAAATCGTTAGTTTTGATTTCATCTATCGATTTCGATAATTATAGGTTTATCATACCAAATAGTGGATTATTCTGATCGCGCATAATTGCATTAATACTCAGGCACTCTCGAGGGTTCATTATCCACCACGAGAAACAAAGATATGTAAGAAACTGATTTTAAATAACATTACTTAAATGAATGATACACCTAAAAAATCTCAGATGTAGAATATTCCACTACCGACTTCATCGATAGTATCGCTATAACCCAGCACATCATTGCTTCATCACAGCGTTGTCTCTTTCTATATACGTATTTTTACCACTGAATATTCAATGATATACTCAAAGTGTTATCTCGAAGTTGGTCTACTCTATGCTTGAAAATCTGCAACAAATGGTCATTCTTGCGACTGTTGGTCACGAACAGAACTTTACACGCGCAGCTGAACGCTTAGGCATTTCAAAATCTCAAGTAAGTAAGCAAATTCGCTTTCTAGAAGAACGCTTGGGTTGCCAGCTGGTCCAACGAAGTACGCGTACTGTGGCACTAACTGACATTGGCTTACAGTATTCGGAGTATGGCCAGCAACTGCTCGATACCGTAAACGAAGCCGAAGCGTTGGTCGCTGGCTACCGCAATGAAGTAAAGGGTGTGCTTAGAATTGGTATTGCACAATCTTTCGGTAATGTGCACATCACATCTGCCCTGGCTGAATTTCAGAAGCAGCATCCGGATCTTGAGCTTGAAGTTAGCTTATTCGATCACCGCCCTAACCTATTAGAGGAAGGTTTTGATTGTTGGGTTGCTATTCACGAACATCCACCTGAAGGTATGGTCGCAAGAAGGTTGGCCGATTGCCACTTTGCCATTGTGGCTTCACCCGAATACCTAGAACAGCACGGAACGCCCAAAGTACCAGGTGACTTACGCCAACATAATTGTATTACATACCAAAGCCGCGAACGTAAATACATCAACTGGGGATTCACTCGCGATGGCGTGCACCAATCGATTCGAGCAAGAGGAAACTATCGGATTGATAATGCACCAGCGGTACTTGATGCAGCAATATCGGGGTTGGGTATTGCCTATCTTGCGACTTATTTAGTTACCGATGAATTTGAAACAGGCAAACTTGTTCAGCTACTTCCTGAGTGGAAGGCAGATCTCGAGTTACCTATCTATGCCGTATACCCTAGACGAAAATATCTTGCCCCTAAGGTTCGATCGTTTATCGACTTCATGGCGGAGAGAATGTCTGTCCCACCCTATCGCACGCCAAATCCTGTACTAATAAAGTAAAGCTGGACCCGGATTCATCTCACTAATGCAGTTGTGAATCAGTACAGATCAGCTAAACCTAAAGAAGACATTAGAAAGATTAGGTTTAGCTGGTATTTCCATCATGTTTAAATCAAATGCTGTATCTTTTAGACGTTTCGCTTTTTCACTCGTTATGATGAGCACAATTGCAGCCTGCGGAAAAAATGGTGACAGCGTCACCAATGATACTGCCATTAATCAACAAGTTGATAGTTCTTCAAATGTACCGCACGCCCAAGTGTTACTGACTCAACTCGAAGAGTTGCGAACGACTGTTTATTTCTCGGAACAGAGCTATGACTTAACCAGTGACGGCCAATTACTGATTGACCCTGTTGCTGTTAGATTACGCCAACACCCTGATAGCTATGTCGTTGTTATTGGTCATAGCGATGACTTTACATCAGAAGAAGACAACATTGCCCTTTCTTATGAGCGTGCATTTAGCGTAGCAATTTACATATCGTCGGTATTTGGTGTCGAAGAAGAGCGGATCCAAATCGTTGCCGCGGGTGATACTGAGCCGTTACAAGGAAGCAGCAGCGCATTACAAAATAAACGTGTAGAAATTGTATCACCTAAAGCCGTTGTTAGAACGCTTAACCCAAACAGAAACCAACAACAGTTTTAGTTCTCAGAATATCCGCACATAGTTACAGGGTAACTCAACTACAGATACATGACTTAAACTACAGGTACAAAGAAACGGCCGCAGTGGATTTAACACTGCGGCCGTTTATATTCAAACCACTTTTATCACTTTACTATGACTTATTGTGAACAGGTGCTGCGTACATTTGCTTCAGAATATCAATAACACCATCAGGCAATGACGCATACTTCTCTTCAAAGCGCTGCTTCTCTTCTTGCGTTGCAGACTCATGCTCTTGTTCGGCTGCAATGTAGTTTGCAGGGAACAAGTGATAGTTATTAGCAATCTGGTTATCAATGACCTGTGCCAAATCTTCAGGCGTTTCAAAGCCATTTTCAATCACATCACCAAAGCTCACATGGATACGACGCTTTTGACCAACAATGCCCTGAATAATGCTCTCAATATCTTCAAGCTCACCCTTTTCATAACTGCCTTCTGTTGCCTTTTGGTAAAGCTCTTTCGCTTTAGCAATATCGCAAGGGTCATTTTCATAAGAGATGGCAACAGGCACAATATTGAGCTGTTTCATATATTCTGGAAAAGCGATTTTCTTTTTACGCCCGTCCATAAAGAACATTTTTAAGATAGCTGGATCCGTTTTGTCATTGCCATCTTTCGCTCGCCCTTCTTTTTGTGCAATCCAAATTGAATTACCCGTTTCTAGCGAATGCGCAATGTAACTTGAAAGCAAGCCAAGTGCCTTCATCATTTCCCGTGGCGCTTTTGCTGAGCGTTTAACGATAAAGCTCTTGTTCAATCGCATCAACTCTGTTGCACATGGCTTTTTCAATAAATTGTCACCAATCGCAATACGTACAGTATCAAAGCCATTGTTGTACAAACACCAGTTAACCATCGCAGGATCCATAGCGATATCACGGTGATTGGAAACAAAAAGGTATGATTTAGCTGGGTCCAGCTTGTCTAAGCCGGTATGAGTGACACCGTCACAAGAGTGATCAATCGTCGCGTGCATATACTTGGCAACTTGCTTTTGTACATCATCGACAGTCTTTACATTTGACCACTTGTTAATAAGAAAACGTTTAATGATTGGTGTTAGCAACCAACCAAACACACCAGAGAGCTGGGGAAAACGGTAATTCAGAATTGCTGAAATAAACTCTTTGTCATTAACTAGACGCTCAATCGCCTCACTAACTTCACTGTCGTTGTATGGGCGAATTTCTTTATAAATATCGTTCTCTGTATGCACAATTATGCTTCACATTAATTTAAAACTGCGACATTTTACGCAGATTTGTGGAATAGCCCAATGATATGACCCCCAACATATTGATGGTTGGAGGTCTTACCAGATTAGCGTCAATACTTAACACACTCACATTAACGGTAGATGACTGTCTTGTCAGCCGCCCATATTGCATTTTTAGCTAAATTATCATCATTTATGTGTTTAAAATCACTCGAACATTGACGATAGCGGCAAAACAGAACACTATGTGCGGGCTTTTTTGCTAGAGACTCATTATGAAACAAGCTATCGATTTTTCACATTATGAACAAGAGTTCTTAAATGTAGGCTCCCGCCGTAAAAGTATTAATACTTTTATGCTTCTCGTTTCAAAAGGCTGCATTCTAGTCCGCCTTGGAAAACACGAGTATACCGTGAAGTCTGGCCATGGCTTTGTTATCCCATTTGACTGCCTTCACGCTATCACGGTACTGCCTGGTACAATCTATAGCAAAGTTGATTTCTCTGCTCGTATCACTTCTCCGGTTTGTAAAGAAGCAGGCTTTTTCCGCAAAAACCCGCTGATTAATGCAGTTATTGATGAGCTCATTAAATGCCAAGCCCGTGATAATGAAACGCCACTATCTGGTGCTTCAGGCAACCTACTACGTGTACTTGCTGATCAAATTGGCAGCCTTAAAGTGAACACCAAGTCCACCAGCCCTGAACTCGCGGCTAAGTATCAGCCGGTGCTTGCCTGTATGCTTAAAGGTGACAGCGTAACGGACAAAACAGCATGTAGTACGATTGAACAATACCTTGGTTACTCAATCAAAGAGTTAAAAACCTGCGTTGTGATGCGAGAAGCATTAAGACTTGCCCGTTCAGGACGAAAACCTCACCAGATAGCTGAAACACTGAAAACAGATGAAAGCCTGTTAGTTGCAATGGCTCAGCCAATTTTGGGGCATGCTCTTTAGTTCTAACATCTCGAAACTTACGCCTACTACCGAGTGCTAAGAAACAGAATCCAAGGGCCTAAGTCCAATAACCAAAGTCTAAAATACAAAAAAAGCGACTCAAACGGTCGCTTTTTTGCTATTGGCTTTCTTGCTATTGAAATGGGATATCAATTTGGATGAACACATCATCAAGATCCCCATCGTCATGCCAACGATAATCAAAACGTACTCGTGGCGAATTACCGTCTTCTCCACCGACACCAAAGCTCATTTGTAGACCGTGTTTTTTAATCCACTCTTTGGCATCTTCCACAGTGAGAATTTCATCATCAGCATACTTTTCCGGCATCCACACCCCCAAGCCATAAAAACTACTCGAAGCGGTGGTTGTCATGACAGGCGATGCTAAATCACCCGACCAATTATCCCAAAACGATGCGCTGGTATCAGATGATTCAGATTGGGCTTGCCAAGATACCTCATTATCAGTATCAACGTACTGTTGCTGATATTGGCGGTGACACTTGTCTTGCAAAGCGATAACCGATGTCTGTGAAATAGGCTCATGGCCTTCACAGGCTTCACTATCGATCGGCATTGCCGATAGAGATAAACCCGCAATTACATATGAAAACAACACGCTCTACATCTGCCTAAAATCACACGATTTAAACGAATACCTGAACAATATCAGGAAAGAAAACAACCTATTCAAACTATCAATCTTGTTGATACCATCGCTCGTCTTGTAACATGTTAGCTACTTTTTCAGTAGTTAAATGTGATATGTCGCAATAATTTTCAATCTGACACCGAATATCTGTGCTTCGTACCTTGACCGTTTCAGGACAAGCCAGCACCTGCCAGCGCGACATAATCTCATCTGCTTTATAGAACTTGCGAAAGTTCAAAAAGTTATCAGGCCCAACAACAAAAGTTAGATTGGCTTTTGGGTGTTTCTGCTCTAATGCTTCGAATACAGCAAACGTAGTGACTGCCTCATCACCCACTGCGATTTGCTCCTCAAGGCGAGATAACTCGACATTCGGTAAGTTGATATCCTCGATAAAAGCCGTCACCAACTGGCAGCGCTGTTGATAGCCAAGCATTTTCTTTCCCCATGCATGGCTAAAGCTTGGAAGCAACAAAACCCGATCAAAATGAGCAAGGCGCTCCAATACCGATTTATGACCGAGGCTCGGAGGATTAAATGCACTGCCGAACACTGCAATTGACTCTGCCATAACAAGAATGTCCTTTTTTTATACCGTTTTACTGTTAATTCTATTTAATTATCAATTGAGGATTGATCCTTTAATAGAGTTATCGCATGATTTTGCAAAAGGTTTAATGCAATACGGGATGTTTTTGCATTAAGTGATGCTATTTGGTTAGAAATCGGGCAATGCCCTGAGGATTCATTCACTATGGAACAGTTAATTCGCGACGAAATGCGCGTATTACCTACTATTGACGTCGACTTTGAAATTGAGCGTCGTGTTGCTTTCATTCAAAACAAGCTTAAGCAATCTGGATGTAAGTCTCTTGTACTAGGTATCAGCGGCGGTGTGGATTCAACGACATGTGGCCGTTTAGCACAGCTAGCCGTGGAAGGCTTGAATAAGTCGGAAAACACTGACAGCTACCAGTTCATCGCTGTTCGCCTGCCATATGGCGAACAAAAGGATGAGGACGAAGCTCAATTAGCGCTTTCATTCATTAAACCCACCCACTCTGTGAGTGTGAACATCAAAGACGGTGTAGACGGTACCCACGCAAGTACACTTCTCGCACTAGAAGGTACGAACTTAATTCCTAAATCGGATGCAACCGTCGATTTCGTCAAGGGCAATGTAAAAGCACGTACCCGCATGATCGCTCAATATGAGATTGCAGGACTGGTTGGTGGCTTAGTACTAGGTACAGACCACTCAGCAGAGAATATTACCGGTTTCTACACCAAGTTTGGTGACGGTGCATGTGACTTAGCACCGCTATTTGGCCTAAACAAGCGCCAGGTGCGCCAGTTGGCTGACAAGCTAGGTGCGCCAGAGCTATTGGTATACAAAGTCCCTACCGCTGATCTTGAAGAACTTGCCCCTCAGAAAGCAGATGAAGATGCGCTACAGGTGAGCTACGATCAGATCGATGATTTTCTTGAAGGCCGCCCAGTCGATAGTGACGTTGCCGAGCGCCTAATTAGTATTTATAAGAAAACACAGCATAAGCGCCAACCGATCCCGACAATCTACGACGAAGAGTAATTTTTCGGTATTAAAGACAATATAAAGGAGCTGGTTATCAGCCCCTTTTCTTTATTAGCGTAGATGCTAGACCTATGAGGCTTCAGAATACCTCAACAGGTTATCTAACTCCCACCAGATAGCTTCGCATAGCCCTTTACGGTAGACCGATTCACGAAAAGCAGCATGCTCTTTTTGGTAGATGGCAAAATAGTTTTCAGATGTTTTTAAACTGGCCCGAACATTGGCTAGACGATCACAAGCCTTAACAATCAGTGCGATTCGCGCAGCCTCTTCGGCTGTATCAAGTGAAGATAGTCGTAGGTTAATTTCTTTTTTACGAAGTGCCCTGTCCTCAATATTACTGTCCGATATATATTTGACCGCATCAGCCACAATAAAGCCGAAATCAGCAAATATTTCTTCAATGCTAGTCGCAGTATCTTCTACTACATCATGAAGTTGCGCGACAATCATGGCGTCAGTACCAAACGGACTTGCTAGACGGGCAACCGCCTCTAGGTGGATAAAATAAGGTACATCACCGTACATTTGTCCTTTATGCTTAGCACGCGCTAATGTGCGAGCTTTCAGGTAACGGTTATTCATCCTGTCCCCCCATAAAAATGATGACCTCAGCGAAAGAAAAAGCGCAATGTCTCTTTCTAGGGATACTTTTGCAGTATTAATCAACGCGATTAAATACGATGATTTAGATTCTATTTCAGCATGAGGTAATTTACTAAGGGAAGGGTGTACAAATGAGATTTATTGCACGATTTGATGCAAAAACAGGCACCCGTGGGTGCCTGTTTTCATAGAAGCGCAGTGAAATATACTCAGATTACTCTGAATCAGGTTCAGATTCTGCTTCGTTCTTTTTCGCTTCTGCTTCGCGGATTTCATTGGCAACCATCATAATTGCCTGCCCACTGCTGATACCCTGAGCCATGAGTTCATGAATTTTTTCAGCGGCTGCTTGCTGCTGGGCATGGGTCAATGTCGGCGTATTATTAAACATATGTCATCCACTTAGAAAAAAGAGTGCGTATTTTAAGGATTTCCCTCTTCCTTGTCACTCATTGTTTTTCATGACAAGTTTCAATTATCCAGGCCTACCATCGACCCGAGCTTGCGTTAAAATCGGATAGTAAACAACACTAAAGATAGTAAAAGCCATTGCCCACAAGCAGGCCGAAATCACATAGGCGTTGATGGTTAATGCAGGTAACCACGCAATCATCACCGTTCTAACTAAGGTTGAAGCAATTAACGCAACAAACGCGACCACCATGACACGCTTAATTTGCAACGCACGCCCGGTATGGCCGAGCGAAACACGCGCTATCATGGCAATGATCATACAACCAACACCACCAACCGTCAGCATGTGTAGCGCGACACTGTAACTTACAGCTTGGTTAGTGTAATGCATCGCCAGCAACACCATCCCTACAATCATTGCCGCATACGCAAAATGAAGCGACCACAGCAATGGTACACGAAGCGTTGAGAAAGTACGCCATCGCGCAAAGCGAATAAAGTGCAGTACAGCCGTTGATAGTAGCAAAACAGGCAGTAAAGCTTGCGGTATGACAGTCGATGGCAACACCAACGAAGCCAATACAACCAGTAATAGCAACCAACTCGATGCCAAAGAGGCAAGCTCAATCCATTTCACACGCGTAATCTGCTCGGTTTGCGTCCCTCGCCATGTGAAAAATGGAATCACCCTGCCACCAACAACTAGAACAATGATTGAAATAACCATCACGGTAGCAAAAGAAACCGATCGGGTAGTCAGGTCCGTCATACCTAAAGCAATCAAATGGAACAGCGCATTTAACAAGGTCATTAACACAATCATCGGCGTGAAGAACAAGTTATTCCACTGCTGGCGAATAATGATCGGCTTAGCAAGAAAGTAAGCTGAAATTGGCATCCAGAGTAAGTCAACAACCATCCAAATCACACTAGGTGAACCAAGTAGCAGCCCTACCCGGGCCATCAGCCACAACATGAAAACGAAAGCTAGCGCCCAACCCCGTACACCCGGATTCCCCGTCCAGTTCTGAACCGCAGTTAGTAAGAAGCCGACAATAACAGCACCAGTGAAGCCAAAAAGCATTTCATGACTATGCCACCATATTGGATTGCCATACATGAAAGCGGCTACACTGCCATTACCAGCCCAAAACATTGCCCATAGCACCATCGCGACAACTGAAAAAAGACTTGCGCCTAAGAAAAATGGTCTAAATGCTAAACGAAATACAGGAACGATCTTTTGTTCCTTTTCACTATCAAGAATTTGCATCATGGTCGATTACCACCCTTTAAACATGCATATATAATACACCTTAAAAGATGCAAATAAAATATATCTTTTATTCAATTTATAGCGTTTAGGTTTCCGAAATAGTTGACACCCTATGGATATAAATACAGCAACAACAGGTAAGACAATGAAAAAGAGAGAGGTATGGCTAGCTAAGTCCCTTAGTCAGCTAAGCAAAGAGCCAACTAAGCTAAGGGAGCATACAACGAAACACCGAATAAATTTTAAAAGGGATCAATAGTCAGGAAAGTCGACAGGGCGTGTAATGGTTTGAATATCAAGGATTGAGATTTCACCTTGCCAGCGGCTTTCGACCAATCCGACACTTAACCAATACCGGCCGTCAGGCAAATCGAGTTTTGGCACCGTCGTTGGCAACTTACCATCGACATTTTCCGTCCACAACGGAGTCCATGACGTATCATTCAAGTCATATACGTTCATGGCTAATACTGGCGAAGGACATGCACGATTTGGCAAACCGTTACGTTCAATACGCCAATTTCGACTGTCAATCCACCCTATCCTTTGTTTCTTGCTTGGTGCGGTCATCAGCACCCACGTAGTGTAATCTTCCTCTCCATCGGCTTTGATGGTTAATTGATATAACCCTTCGTTACTGGCCTTCTCCAGCCGCTTAGTCTCGATTGAAAAGTAGCCACCGTTCAACCTTTTAGGCGTTGCTGAAATCACTGATTGCTCAGGCCAACGAATGAACTCTATCGAAGTGACTCTTGGTTCAGAAACCCCATTAATCAACAATTTAGGTAAGATCTGATTCTGGTTCTGCACCATTTCACGCTGAATGACTAAGCTCGATAGCCAAGGAGGAAGCGGCGCTTGATCGAGGCTATGACCGCAATCCTCTGTAATGGCCAACTCAAGCAAGCCATTCAGGTTGCTCGTCTGTATGTTAGTCGGGTTTTGTTGCCAAGCCTGCACCATAGAATCAAAACTTTGCGAAGTCTTCCCTTCAAGCAAGTTTTGATGAGCCGCGGTAAACAGATCCTGCTGGGTAAACCACTTAGCGGCAACACTCGGCGCCCATAGCGCCGAGTGAAGAAAAAACAAAGCTGTCGTTGTGACGGAGAGTTTAGACATTACTAGACAGACTTCATCCGGTAACCAACACCGCGTAGGGTTTCAATTTCAATACCAGGCAATTTCTGGCGAAGCTGAAGAATATGGGTGTCAACAGTTCGCGTTGTTGGGTAATGGTTATAGCCCCAAACCTGATCAAGCAGCTCATCACGAGTAAATACGCGACCAGCATTCTTGGCCAAAAAGACCAGTAACTCGAATTCTGTTCTGGTTAGCGTGACATTGTCACCATTTAACGTGACATCACGGCTATCTAAATCAATAGTAATATCACCAACTTTCACCACGTTTGCTGCAGGTACTTCAGGAGCACCATCACGAAGATGCAAACGAATACGCGCCAGCAGTTCTTCCTCGGCAAAAGGTTTGGTGAGGTAATCCTTAGCACCAGAATCAAGGCCGATAACCTTATCAGTTACAGACACCATTGCAGTTAACAAAATAACTGGCACATGCTTAATTTGAAGCCATTCTTTTAGGTAGTTCAGCGAGTCGCCTTCAGGCAGCTGGCGATCCAGCACAACCAGATCAGCATTTGCCCATAAGTCGGCCACATTCGTTGCACAGTCAGAATACAGGCAGTTGTAACCAGCTTCTTTCAAGCTCTCGAGTAAACCATCGGCAAGGTTGCGGTCATCTTCAACCAGAAGCAGAGTCTGATTCACACGGTATCTCCAATATAAATGTTGTCGGAGGGCCGATTAACTTCATTCGTCCCCCCATTCTTCGGATCATCGATTCAACGATTGTAAGGCCAAGCCCCAAGCCTTTTTCACTCACAAAGGGCTTTCTTAATCTTGCCCAGTCTTTTGTACCAAGCTGTCCGTTATCTGAAACGCTTACAATCAATTTTCCATCTTTGAACGATGATGTTAATTTCACTGGCTTAACGCCATATTTATGGGCATTAGATAACAAGTTATCTATACAGGTGCCCAACCAATATATGTTCACGTCAACAGGCCGGTCTTCGGCTAGCTCAAGCTCAACCTCATAAGGTTCAGTTAAGTATTCAACCCACTCATTAAATGAGTCAACATGTTGGACACTTAGTTCCTGTTGATTCGCTTGTAAATAATCTTTACTTGCCTCTGCAAGTTGCCTCAAACGCCTAGAGTCTTCCGTTAGTCGTCTAAATTCATCATATAGGCTTTCTGGCAATGCATCAAAGTGCCGCCTGAAACCTTCTACTGTCATGGCCAAGCTGGCAATGGGTGTGCGCAACTCGTGGGTTAAGATCTGCAATACCAGCATACGTTCTTGCATCGCCCGGCGGCGGATTCGCCAACGGTAAAATGCCCAGCCGAACAACAAACCAATATTAACCACCAAGAGGCCAACCAACAGGTATAGCGTCAAATGCGACTTGTCTTCTTCTTCCCAGCAAATGTTGCCGCTTTTCAGAACACAAAAGTTAGTCTGATTTAAACGCGTGAAGTTCACATCAAATTCTTTGAGAGCCAAAGACCATGTCGGCTGCCCATAGATAAGGTATTCATTGCCATTACGTATCCAAAGCTCGCCATTAGAAATAAACGCTTCTGCACCGAGGATAAACACTTGAATTTCTTCATGGCTCATCCGTTGCAAACGGCCCAGTATGGTATTGGTCGGCGCTAATTCCCGCTCCTGGATATGTTGATAACCTTCCAGTTTTTCAAGCATACCTGGATGCTGCTCTAGATACCGCAACGCATAGCTGCCGCCACCTGGGTGGATATACCCCGCCCTTGCAAACCAACCAATAGGTAATACCGAGTTATTACATAGCGCACGAGTAAAGACTAATGGCTGAGTTAACAACGGGCTTACCGGCCAAGGTCCTTTACAAGTAATCGCGTTCTTATATAGACGCTGAATTGACTTAAGTGGATAAACCGACGATTGCGGCAGCAATGAAGAAGGCACCAATAATGGCGTAGGAAACTGACTTTGCAGTTGCCTGAAATCATAAGTCGCCAAAGGCTCACTGGCTAGCAACTCTGAGCGAACAGCATTCAAACGTTCAGGCAAATTTTCAGCCTGAACTGTACCTGCTCCGGTGAGCAGCAGTGAGAACAATAGGACATACTTTTTCATACCAAAGAGTTTATCACCCAACACCTTTACATTGTCAGATTATTGTCATTCAAATGCTAAGTTTCTGAAAAATGACACTTAGCTGCTCTCAACACCAGCCATCCGACCTCTATCAACGTCACATTTTAAAATTTAATTAACACACAAGTAACAAATCACTTTACAGGTTAATAAAATTGTATACATTTAACACATGCCCTGATGAACAATGCAGAGAAAAACAACACTAAGTAACGGCAAATACTTTGGTAACAACAACTTGTTAGGCACTGCATTAAGCCATCAACATTTTATGTTCACCAATTGTATTCAGGGCTGACATTTTTTATGTAACACATTTTTTATTCAAAAGATCAGAAGGATAGATTCATGAGAATAATGGTGATTAACCCTAATACCACGACATCGTTCACCGATACGATTCAAAAATCGTGTGAAAGATACATCAGTGCTGGTACAGAGTTAATTGTGACCAACCCATCTAAGGGCGTTGCAAGTATTGAAGGGTCCAGTGACGGTATAAAAGCTGCTTATCACCTCGTCGAGCTAATTGAAGCCAATGAAGGTCAAGGGATCGATGGCTATGTTGTTGCCTGTTTTGACGACACCGGGCTACAGGCTGCACGCGAAGTCACATCGGCACCTGTGGTTGGCATCGGTGAAGCATCGCTACATATGGCTAGCCTGATCAGTGCACGATATTCAGTTGTCACCACCCTACAACGCTCAGTCAGTATTTTACAAGATAACGCGTCAACCTACGGGCTAGATAAACGCTGCCAAGGTATTCACGCCGTTAACCTACCGGTGCTTGCACTTGAAGACAAAGCCCTTGCCTTTGAAGCCATGCTCAAACGCAGCAAAGAGATCCTTGAGCAAGATAAATCGGAGTGCATCATTCTGGGCTGTGGCGGTATGTCTGGTATGTCTGAACCACTTAGCGAGGCGCTAGGTGTTCCGGTTATTGATGGAACCGCAGCCGGCATCAAGCTAATAGAAGCGCTAGTCGGGATGAAGCTACAGACGAGCAAAGCTTGTACATACGCGTACCCAAATAAAAAATAACGATTTCAAACGATTCAAAACCATTCCTTTTTTACAGGCAGTTAAGTAGCTAAGGGAAACACATGCAGAAACGGTAAGTAGGAAGCAGTATACCGTCATAAAAGGTAGGAGATTACCTAATGTCAGCACAACAAACGAGTATCGAGCCAATTGCTGATGGCAAAGATAGAATCTTAGGACCAAAAGCATATATCGCAATGTGGTGGGGAGACGCCGTGATGGTCGGCGCATTCATGCTTGGATCAAGCTTGATCCCGCCTTTCGGTGAGATGAACCTCTGGCAAGCAATTACAGTTTTGGTTATTGCCAATATCCTTGTGGCAATGATGCTTGCGATTAACGGACGTGCGGGATGGAAACACGGTATCCCGATGATCGTTCAATTACGCTCTTCATTTGGTCATATTGGCTCGCGCATACCGGGCTTCTTGCGTGGCTTCCCTGCTCTATTTTGGTACGGTATCCAAACCTGGCTAGGGGCACAAGCTATCAACAGTATTATGGTTCAGACCATTGGCTTCGATAATGTATGGCTCTGGTTCTTTGCTTTCCAGGCAGTCCAAATTTGGATTTCGGCCAAAGGTATGGAATCTATCAAGTGGGTTGAGATCGTAGGTGCGGTATTCATCATGCTTGGCTTGGTTTATCTACTGTTCTTATTCCTTGACCAATTCGGCCTACAAGTACGTGCTGTGGGTGAAATAGAAGGAACATGGGCATTACCGTTCTGGCTTGGTATAACGGCACTAACGGGGAACTTCTCAGCACTCTTCCTTAACGTGTCGGATTATACCCGCTTTATCCCTCGCAAAGGTGTGAGTGAGGCAACTTATGTTAACGCACACGTTATTGGTGTATTGCCACCAAGTATCTTGATGCCTTTCATCGGTATCATGGGTGCGGCAGCCGTTGGCATTTGGAACCCTGTCGACGTTATCAGCCAATACATTCCTATGCCAATCGTTAGTGTCTTTATCTTGTTCTTTATCGCTTTGGCACAGGTAACAACCAACTTGGTGGCGAATATCATTCCACCTGCAATCATTGCCATGGATATCTTCAAGATTTCTTGGGCTAGAGCGTGTGTGATCATTGGTGTACTAGCCGTATTCACCTGCCCGTGGTTAATCATGCAAGCTGATTTCTTCCTAACCTTCGTCGCAGGCATGTCCGCATTCTTGGGGCCACTATTGGGGATTATGCTGGTCGACTACTACATTATCCACAAAGGCCACTATAACGTTGATGCGCTATATGAAGGTGAGATGTTCGGTAAGTGGCGTAAGATCAACCCAGCCGCTGTCATTGCAGCAACCGTTGGTGCCGTACTTGCCCTATTCTTCATCGACCTATCATGGTTTGTAGGCACAATTACTGGTGCAACCCTTTACTACGCGCTAATGCGTTACTGGGTGGTTAACCACGACAGCTACACTGCTAATGCGTTTGCAGCAGGTAAACAACAAGAAACAGTGTCTGAAAGCTAATCAGATTTTCAGAACCCTACCTATGACAAAGGAGCTTAATTGCTCCTTTTTCTTTTATTAATCAACGACTAAATAACTGTTCAATAGTTTTCATTGGGAGGTACATTCTTGCTCGACCGTTATGCTGGCAAAGAAATTCAAATCCGTATTTTCGATAAAAGTTTTCTGCCTCGGGCGTCAAGCAGTCAACCACAACTGCATACGCTCTCATATGAGCATTTATTTCCCATAAATACTGCAGTGCTTTAATTAAACTCGTTTTTCCTAGCCCACACCCATGATACTCAGTATGAACGGCAAGTTGAGCTAAAAGAAAGACTGGAATAGGATACCTTGGCAACTTTTTTGACAAAGACTTAGGTAAAGTTTCGCGACAAATAGAGCTGGGAGCAATCGTATAAAAGGAACAAATTGGTCGCTTTTGATTGGGTAGAGGGGTCTTAGCGGGTAACACCATTGTGCGGCTAATACCCGCTTGCATATGTTTTGAAGCTTGAGTTTTAATAAATATGTTTAGCTCTTTCTCACCGCAGTCAAATGAGAGCCTGTCATGGATTTGCTTATCGAGCTCCACAAACTCTTTTAACCAACTCACTTAAAACCATGTTCCTTGGCATGATTAACCGCATCCAATAATGCCTGATTTGGCGCTTTTGCCTTATCGCAAGCATCAACAAACTGATCAAATAAGTTGTCTTCAACAGTAATACTCTCGTATTGAGAAATCACTTGTAATGAATCCTCATCCATAAGACGTACAACATACTCAGTTAAACTCTTTAAACCTAATAATGCCGAAGCTTTCTCTGCTCTGGCTTTAATATCTTCATCTAAACGTAGATCTAATCTTGTCGTTGCCATATTGCCCCCTTTTATGTACGGATAAGTTCCGTATATGCTCAGTATAATCCGCTTCCTATTACGATTCAAACGTACGGAAAGATTCCGTAGTTAAATAGAAAAAGCCCGCTACGAGAGCGGGCTTTAATAGGCTTAGCTTAAACACTACTTAATCTAGGTGCTCTAGAATATGTAAGCACGAGTCTTTCGCATCACCGAACAGCATTTGTGAGTTCTCTTTGAAGAACAATGGGTTTTGAACTCCTGCATAACCTGTGTTCATCGAACGCTTAAACACAATCACATGCTTTGCGTTCCACACTTCAAGTACTGGCATACCAGCAATTGGGCTATTCGGATCTTCCATTGCTGCAGGGTTGACGGTATCGTTCGCACCGATAACCAACACAACATCTGTTTCGTCGAAATCCTCGTTGATTTCATCCATCTCAAGCACGATGTCGTAAGGCACTTTCGCTTCGGCCAGCAGAACGTTCATGTGGCCAGGTAGACGACCCGCAACCGGGTGAATACCAAAGCGAACTTCAACGCCCTTCTTACGTAACTTGTCAGTGATTTCATGTACCGGATACTGAGCTTGTGCAACCGCCATACCGTATCCCGGAGTGATGATTACTGAACGTGCATCTTTCAGCATTTCGGCCACTTCTTCAGCCGACGCTTCTTGGTGCTCGCCATGGTCGACATCATCAGAAGGTGCAGCACCATCGCTACCAAATCCACCAGCAATAACGCTAATAAACGAGCGGTTCATTGCCTTACACATGATGTAAGACAGGATAGCACCTGACGAACCGACCAAAGCACCTGTTACAATCAGTAGATCGTTTGCCAACATGAAGCCCGCTGCAGCAGCTGCCCAACCCGAGTATGAGTTAAGCATCGAAACAACCACTGGCATATCCGCACCACCGATTGATGCAACCAGGTGATAACCAAATGCGAAAGCAATCAGCGTCACTAGGATAAGCGCGAACATCGAGCCTTCCGCTTTCACGAAAATCACCATAAGTAGGAACGAAACGACAATCGCAGCCAGGTTCAACTTGTGGCGATGAGGCAACATCAGTGCTTTTGATGAAATAGAACCACGTAGCTTACCAAACGCAACCACCGAACCAGTGAATGTCACGGCACCGATAAACACACCGAGGAAAACTTCAACCAAGTGGATGTTGAGAAGCGCACCCGTAAGATCACCGTGATCAATGTAAGTATTGAAACCAACCAATACCGCCGCCATACCCACAAAGCTGTGAAGAATAGCAACCAGTTCAGGCATTTCGGTCATTTCAACTTTTTTGGCGTAATGGATACCAATGGCACCACCGATGATCATCGCAAGGATGATCCAGCCAGTACCCGCCGCATCAGGACCAAAGATCGTCGCAATCAGGGCGATAGCCATACCGGCAATACCGTAATAGTTACCCGAACGAGCTGTTTCTTGCTTAGACAACCCCGCCAGCGACATGATAAATAGTACCGCAGCAACAATATATGCCGCTTGTACGATTCCTGCAGACATGTGTTACTCCTTATTTATCTTTACGGAACATTTCAAGCATGCGCTTGGTCACGGTGAAACCACCGAAAATGTTGATGCTGGCTATCAATACAGCAATGAACGACAAGAAAGTGACAACACCTATTCCTTGTCCAATCTGCAATAGCGCACCCACAATGATGATGCCCGAAATCGCATTGGTTACTGACATTAGCGGGGTGTGCAAGGCATGGGTTACATTCCATACCACGTAGTAACCCACTACACAGGCCAATACGAATACCGTAAAGTGAGAAAGGAACTCAGCAGGGGCATAGTTGGCAATCCAACCAAAGGCAGCAATACCTGCAGCCATCAAGCCGTATTTCTTCATTGGTGACGTTAGCTTTTCAACTTTTTCAACGGGTACCTCTACAGGTTTTGCTTCCTGTTGAGGTGCCGCCGATACTTTGATCGGTGGCGCTGGCCAAGTAACCTCACCTTCTTTAATCACGGTCAAGCCACGTAGCACTTCGTCTTCGAAGTCGATATCGATATTACCGTCTTTTTCTTTGCACAATAGCTTGGTCAGGTTAACCAAGTTGGTGCCGTAAAGCTGAGACGATTGGGTTGGAAGGCGACTAACCATATCGGTGTAACCAATGATCTTCACGCCATTTTCCGTAGTGATAACCTTATCTGCTTCTGTATAAGCACAGTTACCACCATTCGCCGCTGCAAGGTCAACAATGACACTGCCCGCTTTCATTGAATCAACCATTTCCTTGGTGATCAATTTCGGCGCAGGGCGACCAGGGATCAAAGCCGTAGTAATGATAATGTCGACGTCTTTGGCTTGCTCGGCATATAAACGCTCGGCAGCCTTGTTAAATTCATCAGACATTTCCTTGGCGTAACCATCGCCCGTCGAAGTATCTTCTTTGAAATCTACTTCAAGGAACTCGGCCCCCATAGATTCAACCTGCTCTTTTACTTCAGGTCGAACATCAAATGCACGAACAATGGCGCCTAAGCTACCCGCAGCACCGATAGCAGCCAAACCGGCAACTCCGGCGCCAGCAACCAAGACCTTGGCTGGTGGCACTTTACCCGCAGCGGTAATCTGGCCGGTAAAGAAACGACCAAACTCATGGGCAGATTCAACAACGGCACGATAGCCTGCAATATTTGCCATGGAACTCAATGCATCCAGCGCCTGAGCACGGGAGATACGAGGAACAGAGTCCATCGCCATGACATTTATATTTTTACCAGACAGCTTTTTAAGCAGCTCTTCGTTTTGTGCAGGCCAAATAAAGCTGACAAGACTTGCCCCTTCTTTGATCAGGTCAAACTCATCAACCCCAGTCTGCTCATTTATTTGAGGTGCATTAACTTTAAAGATGAGATCAGAAGTCCAAACGTCTTCTGTTGATACTACTGTGGCTCCTGCCGCTTCATAAGCTGCATCATCAAAGCTAGCGTGAATACCAGCATTTGTTTCAACAGCAACGCTGAACCCCATTTTTAACAACTGCTCTACCGTTTTCGGTGTTGCAGCCACTCGCGTTTCATTAACGAGTATTTCCTTAGGCACACCAATTTGCATTATTATTCCCTAAACTTTGGCAAATAAGTAACAATTTTGTATCCAACCTATCGCTTAATATCAAGCCTTTTGTAGGAAAAATACAAAAATAGTTATTCATTACAATGTTATTTATGGCAAATGTTACTCTTCATCAGAAAGAAAATAACATTTATAACGCTGGACAGAGGTCAAACCTCGAATATCGAAAAATCAAATCAGAGCAATATCTGCATAATTATCCGCATTCTGGTTAAAAACCAAATTAAAAGTCCAAAACAACGCATCTGAACAAACAGATAATTGTTTAAAACATCAAGGAAAGGTGTTCACTAAGAACCGCAGAGGGGAACTGGTAAATCATCATTCCTTGATAATTGGTACACATCACTATTTTCCAGATAGCTTTTCCTTACCAATGAATTTACCCGCCTACCAGTGGTAAGGCTAATAGGCAGGCTGTGACCAACATTAACGGAACATGTTCTCGCCTGTTTGATCAATGAACATCTTGGCTTTATTTACCATGAACGATTCAGCATCTTGCTTGGTCGCCAACAGATCAGAACGAATGAATGTATGAGTTTTCACTTCCTCGCCATACTGCTTGCAAATGCGCCCTGCAATCCGAAACTGCCCTCCTTCTGCAATCGGCTCAGGATAGATCAGATACCCTTCATACTCGATTGGCTCAACGTCAGGCGCTTTTGGTTCAGATTTGTCCAGTCCAAATAGTTTTGAAAAAAAGCCCACGTAAATTATCTCCAATATTCGTTTTGATACAGTGACATCATGCCATATTCTTGAAAAAAAACATGAAAGTCAGATGAATATTTGCAAAAAATTAGATGTTTCGTTGCTTTTTCCACTCTCAATAGCGAAGTGTAAAACATCTTGTCTGCTATTTTGTTTTCACTATCGATACTCAAGAACAAGTAATTTTTATCGAGTCATTTATCAATAAAGCGTGGATTAGCTGACATTATCCTAATACTCCGTCAGCCATGTTTGTCTAGCCATAAAAAACGCCAGCCTAGGCTGACGTCTTTAATTCTGTGTTTGACCGAATAGGACTATCGGTACAAGCCAATATCTTTTTGAATGTGTGCAGGTAAATCGGAAACGTTGTACTGCTTTGGCGCTTTTGAGCCGCCGAAAAAGATATCTAATGCGTGTGCAATCAATCCTTTGATGTTAACCGCATAGGCTTTTTTGTCCATTTTGTCCATTGCGGTTTCAGTTGCGATGGTGTCAAAATTCATTGCCTGTGCCATGATTGCCTCTTTTTGTTGTATTTTCGAACTACAACAATTCTATCTGGTTGTTTTAGCACCATAAAATGACATTAATTCCATAGCAAAATTAGTTTTTCTAATGCGTTAACAACGAGTTAAAACTTTAAATGCTCTATTGGGAAAACATTCATTAACCTCACATCATGACGCATAAACATGCCACCAAGCTGCATATAGCTTAATAACCTTGCATTCAACCAGCCTTTAGGGTAACAATACGTTAACAAGTTAATTATAATGATATTAGTATGCTCTCTTACCTTGCAAGGCACTCTTCAGTTTTTTTAATGCTAGCTGCGATTGTTGGCTTTATCTTCCCTAGCCTATCTACGGCGATTTTCCCGTATCTTCCATATATACTCTTTTTCCTCATGCTGCTAACCCTGCTAGGCATGAATCAAAACGCGTTAATTAAAGCCATCTTTAAGCCTGGCATCTGGCGCTATGCCCTTATCCACTCCGTATTACTTACGGTGATTAGCTGCGCGATAGCAAAAATGATTGGCGGCTCAAGTGCCTTTATACTTGGTGTTGCCGGTGTTGCTGCAACAGGTTCGTTATTTGCGACTCCCGCCATTGCCCGTTCAATTGGCTTAGATGCACTTGAGGCCATGGCGATGACGATAGCTTCGACCTTAGCGATGCCTGTTGTTTTGTTCTTCAACCTATTAATCTTCCAAGACGATGGTTTCCAGCTCGATATGGTGAGCTATATTCAACGCCTGCTGATTTTCATTGCAGGCCCAATGCTATTCTCAGCCATCGTCTACCGCTATGTCCCTAACCCACTTTTACTTCGTGTACACGGCAAGATCTCACAGTTCACCATCATTTTGGTATTTGCCTTTCCGTTTGGTTTGGTGGGCACGTTTAGGAATGTCTTTGACATATCGCTAAGTAGTGGCCTGTTTTACAGTGCAGTTGGCCTAGGTTTAACTGTGCTATTTTTTGCGGTTGGGTACTTCTTATGTCGTAGACCCAATGATATTGATAGCGCGCTGCTTGCGGCTACTGCCGCGGCTAACCGTAATGTCTTGCTTACCTATACTGTCGCTGGCAGCTTTCTTGGGCCTGAGTTTGTCATCCTTATGGGGGCCATCCAGATCCCAACGGCGTCACTACCGCTTTTTGTACGTTGGCTAAAACCTCAATTGCTAAAGCGCGCTCAGCAAAACGAGCCAGTATCCAACCTTTAGGTCTGTTAACTATAGTTCTACAAAGTCTAGCAATGTCTACAAATCACTCAATAAAGTATCCAGGTCAAAGTTATTGATTAAAAATAACCGTTTACCTTGCACTGGTTGGGGGATTTTTTTATATTGCTTGTGAATTCTCAGGGCGGGGTGTAATTCCCCACCGGCGGTAGTCTCAACAGAGAAAGCCCGCGAGCGCTTAGCAATTATTTTAATTGATAAGGTCAGCAGATCTGGTCCAGTACTAAGAGGTATGATTCCAGAGCCGACGGTTATAGTCCGGATGAAAGAGGATCTCATCAGTAATACGCTATGAATGTGTTACGTTCTTGTGTGCGTGTCGGTTTTGATACGTACTGAACGTGTATTCTGCTGACTTTCCATGCCCTGATTCTGGTAAATGTATTTAATTGGAGTTTTTATTACCATGAATCAGTCTCTACTTACCCCTTATGGCACCCCTTTTGAGCGTGTTGAAGCCGGCCTTGAAGCTATTCGCCAAGGTCATGGTGTGCTTGTTGTCGACGACGAAGATCGTGAGAACGAAGGCGATATCATTTTTGCCGCTGAAACGCTAACTGCCGAACAAATGGCACTGATGATCCGCGAGTGTTCAGGTATTGTTTGCCTATGCCTAACTGACGAGCGTGTTGAGCAACTAGCACTACCTATGATGGTAGAAAACAACACCAGCGCCAACCAGACTGGCTTTACTGTTACTATTGAAGCCGCAAAAGGCGTAACAACAGGTGTATCAGCTGCCGATCGTGTAACAACAATCAAAACAGCCATTGCTGACGGTGCTAAGCCTTCTGATCTAAGCCGTCCTGGTCACGTCTTCCCACTGAAAGCCAACCCTCAAGGTGTATTGGCTCGCCGTGGTCATACTGAAGCGACTATCGATTTAATGCGCCTATCTGGCCTTAAGCCTTACGGTGTTTTATGTGAACTGACTAACCCAGACGGTACCATGGCACGCCTTCCGGAAGTGATTGATTTCGGTAAAGTACACAATATGCCAGTACTTACCATTGAAGATCTTGCTGCTTACCGCCTTGCGAAAGAAGCAAAGAATGAGTCAGAAGAAGTAGCTGCTTAATCACTTGCTGCCAGCTCATTAAACGCAGAAAGCCGAGTTTATATACTCGGCTTTTTAATTGCTAATTTTCATTCAACGAACCTTTTATAGCAAGAGCCTGTAATAGCAATCTGGATAAGCAATTAAGGCAAGCGACATAATAAGTTACACACCAATCGCTGGGATAAAGTAGATAATCGCACCCCAAGCAGATACCCAGCTACCAACTAGCACCATATCCATCCAATCACGACTCATAATTCATCTCCTCACAAGCAAATAGTCTGTATAGATCATGATTGCCCCCTGCAATATCCATTCAGCAAACGAGCATGCTGTTATTAATATCGTCCACTTATTCAATCTCTTTAGAAAAAAAATAAAGCCAATCAAATGATCGGCTTTATTCGTGTTATCTCGACTGTCGAGCAAACGTTCTAGGCAACCCCTTCCTTGCACTCACAGGGAATAAAATGGGAAAGCAATTGCTGCGGTGCTGAAAGCTCACCTTGATGATTTGCGAAGGCCTCAAAAGCCTCAGCCATCGTGCAGTTTATTGCCACAGGCTCAACAACGTAATCAAGCAAAGCGCCATAACCCTCTTTACCCGTTGCGGTATAACCCGATGAAACAGACGTATAAACCTCTTCATCCTCTAAATCGTACCATTGACCATCATGAAGCCGTTGAAGTTGCTCAATCCGACTACCTTGCTCTGCACAGCAACGGTAAGTAAAACGAAGGTGCGAGGTGTACGGAAAGCTACCACTCCCCGTCCCTTCCACACCATTGTCGATGGCGTTATCAATAGCACCTTCTAGCGCAGCTCTTACCTGACGCCCTTTTACTTGATACACCATAAGACCGATAGCAAATGGTAGTAAACGACCTGAGATATCAGCAGAAGTGATCGTTCCCTTATGCAATGAAGCCCTAACACCGCCAGCATTATGAATGCCAAAGTCTACCGCGTACCCCAGCTTACGCGCTTTCCACACGAAGCTATCGACGATTAATGGGGCGATTTGACTTCCCCCCTTATGATCAGGAATGCGCACATGTCGTAGGGGCTCGGCAATGTCAGCTACCGTTTGTGTTTGCAACTTTCTAACCGCAGGGCGATAGTCACTGTTTAACAGGTTTTCGATATGCGGGTCTTTAATACAAAAACGCACATTCGGCTGTGACGATAAATACGCTTTTACCGCATCGTGGCTATTGCTATCAAGATGCTCGCTTCGACTCGCATCAAGCGTAAACTGTCGGCCTAGCAATAACTGGTTTATCCCTGCCGCTTTCGCCACGGTGCCATCCGCATTGAAATCTAATTCAAGCTGGCCTAGCGCCAGTGCATTACAGCCCGCTTGCACGACACAAGTACCTGAAATCATTTGACCATATGAATCAGTGACACCGTAACCAATATTGCTGAAGTCACCCTGCATAGTATGGGTGTGTCCGCCAATAATGGCCCCTAGCCCATCGATCTCCTTCGCCAATTCTAAATCGCGTTCATAACCCAAGTGGCTTAATACAACCACCTTGTTAATGCCCTTGGCACGTAAAGTCGCAACTGTGCGATTAGCCACTTCAACCACATTAAGAAACTGCGTATCGGAATCAGGGTTAGCGATACCCGCCATGTTTTCGATAGCCAAACCAAACATGGCCACCGGCTCACCGGCAACGTCTTTAACAAGGTATTTTGCGCAGCCTGATTCGTTGTCATAGGCAAGCACATTTGATTTAGGGGCTAATGGGTTGGTTTTATCTTGAAGCTCTTGCGACAGGTCCCAATTCCCCGCCAATAGTGGGAAGTTGGTCAAATCCATAAAGTCGGCAACCACAGTGTTGCCCATATCGAGTTCATGGTTACCTAATGCCATTGCTTCAACGCCAATGGCATTGAGCAACCTTGCATTGGCGACGCCTTTATATAGGGAAAAATACAGTGTGCCTTGAAAGCAATCACCCGCGTGAACAAACATGAATTCGCGATCATGTAAGTGAGCTTGGCGCTTTACATCTTGTACCGCTGATGAAACGCGCGAGAATCCACCACAACTTGCAAATACTGACAATTCCGAATGTAGTACGTCATGAGGCAGCGTGAGAGAGATTGATGACGGTTCGAAATGTGAATGCGTGTCGTTAATATGTGCAATGGTGATCTTCGCTGGGCGGTGAGTTGTCATAATCGTAATATTGTCTCCATTTCTCTTTTTCTTTATTACAGGGCTATGATATTACAGCATGATGTAAATCACATTCTTTATGTTACCAATCGCACTGAATATTCTTCTACAGTGATAAAAAGCATGCTTTATTAGGTATTATAGTTATAGGCATCACTCAATTTATGTTGCGAGTTGCCTATGTTTCTCTACCTTCTACCCATCATACTTGCCATTTTAGTCGGCTATCTGACACAACGTACTGGTCTATGCATGGTTAGAGGTGTTCATGAAATGCTGGATAAGCGCCCAGCTTTTTTACTCACCATCCTTTGTTGTGGCTTCTGGTATTGGCTGATCAGTCCTTTCTCACCGGAAGCACTGCTTAAACTCAGCTTCGATCGCTATGCTGTCAGTTTTCACTTTATGCTCGGCGGTTTCCTATTCGGCTTAGGTGCGGCTATCAACAAAGGGTGTTCTATTTCTACCATCTCAAAATTGTCTCGTGGTCATTATCATATGTTGATGACTGTGCTTGGCTGGATCATTGGTTGGACGCTCCTCACAGCAGCCAACCTTACCCTAAGCTATAACAACCTCCCCGCAGCGACAGCACCATCGCTGTTTCACCTAGCTGTTCTAATCGCTATTGGGTTTTCACTGTTTTATTTTGTCAGCCAAGATCGCCGCCTAACCTTGGTTGGCCTGGTGTTTTTTGGCATTACTGCCAGTATCCTGACCTTTCTACTCCCCGAATGGTCACCAAGCCAATTACTGAAGGACATATCCGCCACCATTCTTCATCAGCAACAAAGTCAGTGGCCGTCACTTCAACGCTTCCTCATTATTGCAGGGCTGGTGTTTGGTATGGCAGCTGGCGCAAGCCACCGCGTAAAAATCTCAGAATTTCAAATCAAGCCCAGACAGCTAATAACGCACCTAAGCGCGGGCATTATTATGGGGATCGGGGCATCACTAGCACTGGGTGGAAATGATTCACAGCTACTGCTAGCCCTTCCAGCCATCTCTCCGGCAGGGGCGATTTCAGTACTGTTTATCATCTTGGGAATTACTTCTGGAATGATGCTAAGGAAGCGTTTAAGCCGCACCAGTAACTGAAAGGAAAAGATGCGGCCTAAAATTAAACAGGATTACTGGTAACGACCATGACGCTGCAAGAACTCAATCTTGTAGCCATCTGGATCCAATACAAAAAAGAACTTGGCAAGCAATTGTCCGTCGCGGAAGAACTCTTTAATTTCTGCAGGCTCATAACCCAACTGTGTCAGTTTCTCGTGCTCTTTCTCGAGCTCATCAACAGCCACTGCAATGTGACCATAGCCTGTGCCATGAGTATAAGGCTCTGCGCCCTCGTTCCAGGTTAACTCAAGCTCCATGTCGTTCTCTTCATTTCGAAGGTACACCAAGCTAAAGCAATCGAAATCGAGCCGTTCTGCAATATCTAAATCCAGTGCTTGTTTGTAAAACGACAGTGACTTGTCTAGATCATAGACACGCACCATTGTATGAATCATCTTAGCCATCGACATCTCCATAGATTTTATCAACTACGTGCTAATTCAACACGTTAGCGCTATATATTATTTGAGGTGGACTATAACAACTCAGTGCTATCTCAACAAGATAAATACGCGACTCAACTTTCGATAACTATCTAATTCTTAGTGCAAACTTTGCAATAATGTGACCATAACAACCCCAAGGCAATGAAAGGTCATGTAGGCTTATATTATCAAGGTAGCAGTTAAGGTATGCCATGCAGCTGAAACGAATTGAAATAGCCGGTTTTCGAGGTATCAAGCGCTTATCTTTGTCGTTCGATGAACTAACGGTACTGATTGGTGAAAACGCCTGGGGTAAATCCACCTTGCTTGATGCGCTGGACATTGCCTTAGCACCCAACGCCGAATTTTATCAATTCCACTTTGCTGACTTTCATGTCGACTATAGTGCAGGTCATGCCAAAGCGACTCATCTAAGCATTATCCTCCATTTTAGCGAAGACTATCCGAGTGAATACAAAGCGCGGCGCTACAAAGCATTTAACCCGGTGTGGGTAACCAATCGAGAAGAAGAGAGCCATTCCCTTTACTACCAAATCACCAGTAGCGTAATTGATGACAAGATCACAACTAAACGCCAGTTCCTTAATCAGAGCGGGCACCCCATCCAGTGTGAGGATAGCGAGAAGCTTGCTCGCCAACTAATGGTACTGCACCCTATCGTACGAATACGCGATGCTCGTCGGTTAAGAGAAGGGGGAAGAAACAACCAGGAGCAGCAAGAGGCCGACAAAAGACAAAGTGAAAATAAGCGAATTGAAAAACGCTTAGATAACACCTGCCGCCGATTAATGACCCGACCCGGCCATGTCAGCCAAGCGGAAATCAAAAGTAGTATCACCGCGCTGCGTACCCTAGTTGATCACTATTTTGCCTTTACCCCTCATACCCGACGTTACGACTTTAACCGCCAGCACTTCCCTGAACGTGCGCAATATGCCGTGAACCCATTGGAGCAACTCACACAGCCAGAAGTGACCAAACAGAGTCGTCTGGTGTTAATGGGTTTGCTCAATGCCTTTATTCGTGCCCGAGGCCCTGTTGAGTTAAAGCGGATCTCTCGCCCGATTTTGATCTTGGAAGATCCCGAAGGCCGATTACATCCAACAATCTTGCACCAAGCATGGACTTTCATTGCCAAAATGCCCATGCAGAAGATCTTAACAACAAACAGCCCTGATCTTTGCTCCATCGTCCCTTTATCATCAGTGATGAAGCTGATCCGTACACCGAACCGGACACAAGTTCATTCAATCCAGCCCCAAGAACTAAGCCGAGACGAACAGCGCCGGGTCACCTTTCATATACGAGTTCACCGTCCAAGCGCCCTCTTTTCAAGAGCTTGGCTGTTGGTTGAGGGTGAAACCGAAGTATGGTTGTTTAATGAGCTTGCCAGAATTTGTGGCTACCACTTACCCGCTGAAGGCGTACAAATTATTGAGTTTGCCCAAAGCGGGCTCAGGCCGTTAATCAAAGTCGCTAAAAGCCTTGGTATCGAATGGCATGTCGTTGCTGATGGCGACTTGGCGGGTAAAAAATACGCTGACACCGCCAGACGTATGCTGGGTACAGAAGCAGAGCGCCACCGCATTACCGTACTCCCGAAACGGGATATCGAGCATTACCTTTTTGCCAACGGCTTCGAGCCGTTATTCCGCAAGCTTGCTGGTGTGGAATCAGAATCTCCGCAAACCCCAAAGAAGATTATTCAACGGGCTCTCAAACGTCATGCGAAACCCGATGTCGCACTTGCGATAGTCAAATACGTAGATGAAGGTAACATCGAAGAAATACCAATCATGTTGCGCTGGATCCTCAAACGGATCGTAGCCATGTCGCGGGGAGTGAGTTAAGCCGTCAATATGACGGCCTACTATAAAATTTAAGCTAGTTTAGAGTACTCCCAATGATCGCCAACTTCTTCTAGAATCACTTTTTCCATGATGTCTGAAGCTTCAGCATCGGCTAAGTATTCAACCATCATTGAGATATTGCTTTCTTTATCAATTGACTCAAGGTACAGAAGACGAATATTAATATCCATCATTGGTGGTATCGCTACCTCTCCCTTCTCCCAGCGAGCGATGGTTTGCCTATCAACAAATAGCATAGAGCCAAACTTTGTTTGTGATAAGTTAAACTCGCCTCTTATAAACTTCAGTTGCTCTTTCGTCATCCAGCGCTTTTGATTCACAATAGACAAACCAATTGCTTCTTGTATTCCATCGAAGTCATGAAAACTCACAAATTCTTCACCATCTTCTACTTCGACTTCATAGCCATTTTTTAAGTAGATATAATCCAAACCGCAAGTGTCATAATGGAACATAACTTAATACTCTCTAAAAACTCTCTATAAACACGGTGACAGTGGTAGCTTTTGCCGCAATTTCTACATCTTTAAGTGCAATTACGACGCTTATACGCTCACCGCAACTAACCCCAATAACTTTGAATTTTCAGTCCCCCGACGGTTGCTGTGCTGGGCCTTCATCAATTTGGGATCTTTTACTTTTCAGTACATTGAATATATCGCGCTCTCGAATGCCTCTCTCTTTCATTCGATCACGACAATGCCCACTGAACCTAACTCGACTTTTAAAATTAGTCGCTAAGTCATTTACTATCTTTAACGCTGTACCAGCCTGTAACGGAAACTGCGAAACTGGTGCAGGCTCTTTCCTTGATGTAGCCTTTGAATTGCTGCTTTGGTTGCTTGACATATTAAATGCTCTTTATTTTGTATCACTATGATACAAAAATTCGAGCATGTCAAAATTATGTATCATAGTGATACATAAGTTTTGGAGGTAGGAAAAGTAAGGAATTACAACATGAATAAGAGTCAGAAGGTTTACTGCTTCTCAAAAAACAACGTCACAGTACCAACGGTGAAGCCCCATTTGGTCATTTCAGCGATATTTAACATGTGGTTGCTATCCTGAAGATACATCCAGTCATTGAAAGTAATATCGTAGGTAGTGTCGTCTACCGGTACGCGAAGCACATAGCGCCAATTTAAAGCATTACCTTCTACTCTACCCGTTGCTTCGCCCACTACATCATCAGCGGTGCCCATATATTGGCCATTCTCTAACTTAGTGATCACCCAAGTTCGTTGCTGCTCTTCGCCATCATCAAACAAAAAATCTTCATAAAGAGTTAAGACCCGACCTTTTACTTCGCCACGTATCTTTACATCAAAGCGTCGGGTTTGTTTACCAGAGCGATCTTGCAGCATGCCCCAGGCCTGAACATACCCTTCAAAAAATTCAAACAAATCAAGTTTTGGCGTGTCATCACGGTAGTCTTCTATCGACGCACTACAACCAGAAAGCAATGCAAGCGCTAATGCCAACATCGTCGTCGTGAAGTACTTGATATACTGAGCCATTATCTTTGTCATTGGTTCATTCCGATTAACTGTCTACGTATCTCGGGATAGGCTGTTTTTGGTGAAAGCCAAATCTCCAAAAATGATATTGACATTTCTTCTGAGCTGAGACTGCCAATTAGCCAGTTATCTCGATAAAAATGGCCTTCACCATTACGTAAAACAAAGATAAGCCGATCGCCTTTTTTTACATCTGGCCAAATAGTGCCTAGCTCGTTGACCCACTGCTTACGCTTGACTGAATTCACACCCAAGTGTTGCCATTGATCGTCCGTTGCTTCGAGAAGATCTTCATTATCAATATTGCGTTGGTATTTGATCACTAGAGCAAGATCGTCAATGGTGTTCGAATATAGCCCTGATGGTGACCGCAACTCAGAGTCATAAATCACCCATGGCCCCCACTTCAATTGGGCATCACCGACCGCTGGCCATGTTTGCCACGGTGATGAACTGTTCGCATAACCAGCAGGAAGAAATACCACTAGTAACAACAGCATTGTCACTAACATTCTCTTGAACTCAACGATAGATAGAATGTTCATATGTCCGCCTATAATATCCAGCGATATGTTTAAGGGTTAAAAGAATGAACCCACTAAAAACAATCCAGCACAAAAGAATGGTTGGTAGAGTGATGCTTAAGTCGTAAGGCCAAATAACCGCACCCAATCGGTAGCCTGCAAAATAGCTCATCATGCCGCCAACGCCTCCTAAGGCCATTATGATGACAGCAGAATACGAGGTGATTTTTTCACGAATGATCCAAACAAAGGTGCCAAAGCCTAGCCACAGCAGTGCCAACCACAACGGAAAGCTATCTGTGGCAAACTGATACAGAGCAAAATGCTTGAGTGCCATATCCATCAGGATTCCAGCAGAGCCAATAGCCACACCAAACTTAAAGGCTGCATGAAAACGCCACCAGCTAAATATCAAGATTGATAACAATACCCAGCTATATTGGGCTTGACCCAGCACTGCGACAAACCAGAAAACGTTGAATACTGTGCCAACAGCGATCAATTCCTTCGTTGTCATGCCTTGCTCCTCTGCCTTCACATCAAGTTAGAACCATTAACGCCAACCACCTCGACTAGCAACAAGCTGAACGGTACTTATGCTTCTCTCTAAGAAGCCGCCCTCACAGTAGCAGAGGTAAAATCGCCACATACGCACAAAGCGTTCATCAAAGCCTTGTTGCGACAATATGTCGATATGCTGGTTAAACCGTTGGTGCCAATCTGACAATGTACGGGCATAATCCATACCTATGTCTTTTATGTCTCTAATCACAAAGTCGCTGTGGGCTGTTAACTGTTGGGCCAACACAGTTACTGAAGGAAGAAAGCCACCTGGGAAAATGTGCTTTTGAATAAAATCGACACCCTTGCTGTAACTGTCATAGCGTTGATCTGCAATGGTAATAGCCTGAATAGCTAACAAACCGTTTGGTTTCAGCAGTTTCTGACACTGTTTAATGTAGGTCACAAGGTATTCCCTACCCACAGCCTCTACCATTTCAACCGATACTATTTTGTCGTACTTACCCGTTAAATCTCGATAGTCATCCAACAGCAAGGTGATCTTATCGCCCAACCCTTCAGCTTCTATCCGCTCTTTTGCCCATTGATGTTGAGCGTTTGATATTGTTGTTGTGGTTACTCTACAGCCATATTTCTTTGCCGCATGTATAGCCAAGGCTCCCCAGCCGGTCCCTATCTCAAGCAGATGGTCGTCTTTGCTTAAGTTCAACTGCTGACATAGCCTATCCATCTTGTTGATCTGGGCTTCATATAAGCTTTGATCGTTCGATTCATAAATCGCAGATGAATAAAGCATATTGCCGTCAAGAAAGGTACGGTAGAAGTCGTTGCCAAGATCATAATGCGCCAAGATATTTTGCTTTGCGGCCTGCTTGTTATTGCGGCGTGAACGGTGGAGCAACTTGTCTTTTATTGACGTAATCAAGCTTACTTTGGCTTCAATGTTTTCAAGCACCGGTAAATTCTTAGCAAGTACACGCACCACCTGGGTCAGGTCTGGTGAGTCCCACCAACCATCAATGTAGGCTTCGCCAGCTGCTATGCTACCGCCCTTTAAAACGCGTTGATAAAAGCCCTGATGGTTAACAATCAACTGCCCCTGACACACAGCCGCCTTATCACCAAAGTGGAAAGTATCACCACCATATTCTGCAACGGTTAACCCAGCCCCACGTAATTGATTCAAAATACCAAAGATCATCTTTCTGGCTAAGTTATCAGCTACTGAAGTTACTATTTCTGAATTTGTCACATCACTTTTAAGCATCTTCTTACCCTTCTCTGGTTTTTTGTTGGCGGTTATCCATTGCCTTGTTGATTTCTGTGTTACTGGTCTGGCTTTGGGGCTTGTCACAATTGGGATGACTATGAAAAGGCACTTTTTTCAACCAAAGCTTGAGTGCTTGCCAATAAATACCAAACACAATCTTCACCGTTTGTATTGGCGTTTGGGCCAATAATGACCAAAGCACTTTTGTCGTAAACGGCTGGCGCTTCAATGCCATCGTGGCATCCAGTACTTTTTTGTTACTCGCCTCATCATGGATATCGAGCTGAACAAATAAGCGCTTTTCCGGTGGTTTAAGCTGCCAGTAATACCGCTGGCTCATCGGGTTAAAGGGCGATACGTGAAACGATTTATTTTCTTTCCATTTAGTGTCATCCCACCGCTCAGTCGCTGGTAATGCATAATAATGTCGTTCATTCCAAGGTGTATTACTGACTTCAGCTAGCACCCACTGCCATCTCCCTTCTTTGTCATAAAGGTAATAAAGGTTCAGTGGGCTGAAATAGATCCCCGCATAGCGTATCTGGCATAACATCAAGATCTTACCCTCAACACGCTCACCGGTTAGTTTCTCAACTCGTTCAATGACTGACTGCTTCAAATCAGTGACACCGTCACCCTTGGATGTAGGCTTACATACATAATCCGTTGCGTTAAAGCGTGCAAAATTGAACAACTGTCGACCAAAACCCGTTACTGATTTTTCCAGTTCCGACACTTCATCCAAATCGATTAACGGCATGAACATCGGATAAATAAAGCTGTGCTCAACCGGCGTAAATCGCCGATGCCTGACACTGCCAACAAAAATCGCGCTATTCATAGAGCCTCCCTAGCTACCTTTGGCCTGATTGACGAAAGGCTTGCTGTCGTGCCTCATTTAGAGGCACGTCTTGGCTTGAGTCTGATTGTAATTGACCTTGTTCGAATTCCATGTGGTCGATAACATCTTTAATGCCGTTTACCACATCCAGCGCACTTCTCACGCCGTCTTCATGAAATCCGTTGTACCAATAAGCCCCGCAAAACCAGGTATTATTTAAGCCGTTAATTAACGGGCGAGATTGCTGTGCTTGAATACTCTCGGTATTGAACACAGGATGGGCGTAGGTGAAGCGTCGTAAAATACACTCAGGCCGAATGTCTTCTGTTTGATTTAGCGTAACGCAAAATGTCTCTGGTGAATCAATACCCTGCAGAATGTTCATGCTGTAGGTAAGGCTTGCCAGTTTATGATCACGCTCGATATCGTCATCATCACTTAAGTGATAATTCCAAGCAGCCCAGGCTACTTTTGAGCGAGGCAGCATAGTTTCATCGGTGTGCAACACTACTTCATTTTTTTGGTAGGCAATGTCACCCAACACCTTTATTTCATCTTGGCTAGGATCCGCCAGCATTGATAGCGCTTGATCGCTATGACTGGCAAAGATTACATGGTCAAATATCTCTGTTACGCCCTGTGCCGTCACTAGAACCTTACCTTTAGAGCGACGGACACTTTCTATTGGGGTGGATAGGTGAATACGCTGTTCGAAGGGCTTCACCAACTTTTTCACATACTCACGGGATCCTCCCGGAATAACGTACCATTGCGGTCTGTTAGCCACTTCAAGCAACCCGTGATTTCGGAAGAAGCGAATAAAGAAACCTAACGGAAAACCTCTCATATCCGATAAGGTCGATGACCAAATCGCCGCCCCCATAGGTAAGATATAGTTCTCACAGAAATAGCGATTAAAGTTGTTTGCTGTTAAAAATTCACCCAGTGTTTGACAGTTCTCCGACTCCAAACTGACTTCACGTGCCAACTTATTAAAACGAAGAATATCTGTAATAAAACGATAAAACACAGGGTTAAGCAGATTACGCTTCTGGGCAAACATCGACGCCAAGCTATGGCCGTTATATTCAAGTCCTGTTTTCTCGTTATGAACACTGAAACTCATTTCTGTTTCCTGACCTTGAATATCAAGTTCACCGAGCAACTTTTCAAAATTGGGGTAAGTTCTATCATTGAAAACAATGAACCCGGTATCAATGGCGTAGCTACCGCTTTCTACGTCTACATCCACCGTTGCTGTATGGCCACCAATGTAATCATTGGCTTCATACACTGTTATTTCATGTTGCTTGTGCAGATGGTGGGCACAAGTTAGCCCTGAGATACCCGAACCTATAATTGCTATTTTCATGATGTTTTTCCCGTCATTCGTTTTACTGCGGCAAGTTGTAAGCCTATTGGCAATAAAGACAGTGTCTTGAGGAACAAACTGAATTTTTTTGGAAAGTGGATTTCTTTTTTCTTTTCGTTAATCCCCTGCATGATTTGTTCGGAGGCAAACTCAGGTGAAACCAGCATGGGCATCGCAAAATCGTTCTTGTCTGTAAGAGGCGTTTTGACAAAGCCGGGGCTCACTAGTGACACCGTCACACCATCACGTTCTAGGTCGATAGCCAAGGTATTGGCTATATAGGCGAGCGCCGCTTTCGAAGAGCCGTATGCTTCAGCACGTGGTAATGGAAGATAAGACGCCGATGAGCCAATCAAAACCAAATGGGTTTTGTCTGAAAAGCGCGGCTGAAGTGCTTCTATACAGTTCAATACGCCAAAAATGTTCACTTCGTAAATTCGCCTGAAAAGCGCGACGTCAACTTTACCGTGCTCTATGTATTCGCAGGTGCCAGCATTGAGGATGATAAGTTCAGGCATCTCTGTCAGTGATGCCATCGCAGCCGTTACTGATTCCAAATTACAGACATCAAAGGCCAAGGGAGTGATACGTTCGCTTACCATTCCCAGCGCTTCTAGCCGATCTAGATTTTGACCGCAGGCATAGACGTGCCAACCTTGTGAGGCATAGTCGATACTAAGCTGCTTTCCAATGCCTGAACTGGCACCTGTGATTAATACATGTTTGGCCATGGCTACAGACTCGCTTTTAAATGTCGTACTAAAGCCCCAAGAATGGGTACCCCTTCGTAGATCATCTCGCCCATATCGAAATAGTCTCGATGATGGATAACCCTACCGTTTGCAAACTCCAGCCTTGAGCACCCTCTTACTTTGCGTTGTTTGCCGCCATCAATGCGTGGGTGACTGAACGACATTGTCCACTGCAGGTAAGCGACATCGCCCTGAGAAACGCTTTCATGGATATCAAAATCGCACTCCGTCACGGCACTGAATAAACGAGTAAAGTACTGGTGAAGCGAATCCCAACCTTCCATACGATGAGCAGGATCTTCAAACACTACATCGTTGTCATAAAGATCTTCCAATATCGAAAGGTTGTGCTTATTCAATTCGCTATAGGCCTGAACAAACTTGGTTGTTATTGCCTCTGATTGCTGGGTCATGATGCCTCTCCTTTGGCCTTTTTAAATACATCTATCGCCATTAACCTTGCCGCTTTGTGGTCAACAATTGGTTTGGGATAATCCAGCGTTTCGGCTTGGGGCCAATTGTGTGGCTGGTGGATGTATTTATCTGGCACATCTTTTAATTCATGCACCCATGTACGGATAAATTCTCCTTTTGGATCAAACCGTTCCCCCTGAGTTGTCGGGTTAAATACGCGAAAGTATGGCTGTGCATCTGTACCTGTCGATGCTGCCCATTGCCAACCACCGTTATTCGAAGCAAGATCCCCATCAATCAGGTGAGACATAAACCACTGCTCGCCTATATGCCAATGCAAGAGCAAGTCTTTGGTAAAGAAGCTCGCGGTGATCATTCTTAATCGGTTATGCATCCAGCCTGTTGCAAGTAGTTGCCGCATAGCCGCATCAACAATTGGGAAGCCTGTTCTACCTTGTTGCCACGCTCTTAGATGATCTTCAGAATGCGCCCAAGGCACTTTTGAAGTCCAAGGTTGGAAAGGTTGATTTCGGCTTAGCTTGGGAAACGCGACCATTAAATGGCGATAGAACTCACGCCAGATAATCTCATTGAGCCAGGTGAAGGCGCCTTCGTCTGGGTATTCGAGGCACTCAGGGTACTCAGCCATTAATGCTGCAATACATTGCCGGGGTGACAACATGCCCAATGCAAGGTATGGAGACAGGCAGCTGGTTCCATCTATCGATGGAATATCGCGATTTTGGTGATAGTCGGCAGCTTTTTCTATACAAAACGTAACTAGGCGTTGCCGAATAGCTTCTTCATCTACTGGCCAAAGCATGGTTTCAGCAAAAGGATAAGTCAGTTTAATTCTTCCAGAGTGTTGATACTTTTGGTTATCGAGTTGCTCTACTTCTAACGGTGGCGCATCCAATGGCTCTGGTACCGGATAAGGGCGCGCCGATTGCTGCGACTGATGGCGAAATAGGTTTAGCCATTCACGCTTAAACGGGGTGAAAACTTTAAATGCCTCCCCTTTTTTGGTCAGGACTTTTAACGGGGGAATCACGCATGAATCATCGAATGAGGTAAACCTAACCATATTATTCGCCAGTAATTGGGCAACTTGGCTGTCGCGCTTATTCTCATTCCATTCATATTGTTTGTTGCAAAAAACATGTTTGATATTCAGCTCACCCACTAACTCTAATATCACTTGAGGCAATGAGTTGAAATCCGGTACTTCTACCATAATTAATGGGATGTTTAATTGCTTTAGTTGCTCTTTTAATACAATTAAGCGACGTTCAATAAGGTTAGCCTGCATTGGTGAAACATTATGCTCATGCCATTGCATTGGTGTCGGTGTATATAATGCAACGAGACGATTACACTTCTCGCTCGCTTTTATAAGTGCAGTGTTATCAACCACTCTCAAGTCGTGACGGAACCACACGAGTCCAATATGATCATGCATAATGTTTTCTCAACAATCAGTATTAAAAATTAGAGTTAAAGATTAGAATTAAATATCAAGTGCATTCTAATTCAGGATGAATCTGTTTTAAGCTTCCCGATAACCTAACTTCACAAGAGACTTCATTAATTAATGTTGCTAACTGTTCATAATCATCCCGAGTTAACTTATTTTCACCATCAACATATAAAATCTTTGTCGATGACTTTCGCATCATTGCCGACAGTGCAACTAACTTACCACTTAGTGAGGTTAACAAAGTGACATTGTAACCTGATTCAGACAATGCCATTGTCGTTAACCAAACTCGATAACTCGGGACGGTATCAAAGCTAATCAACACACAAGGCTTATTGTTTCTTTTCCGCGACTTAGCAACTTGAAACAAACACCTTTCACTCAATACGCTACACCATAAAGAGGCCTGAATTGATGCCAATGGGTTCGCTTCAACATGAATTCTATGATCAACAACCGAAGCAATTTGCCCTTCGAAAACGTCCAGCGGATATTCCTTTAGCAACGTGGTCAACTGCTTATCTACCCCAGTACCATCCAGTTCTGCAATTGAAATCATAAGTGCTTCAACGGCCTTTATACTGTCTGAGTTTGACTCTATTTCGTTTTCCGTTGGCTCTGAAGCCAAGTTACTATCAATTAATGGCCTCACCTTGCCTATTGCCACGCCTTTTTCAAGCCAACTTAATATCTCATGAATTTTGTTAATATCATCTTGACTATACAAACGGTGACCTTTGTCGGTACGTTTTGGGTTTAACAAACCGTAACGACGTTGCCATGCACGTAAGGTTACCGAGTTGACCCCTGTTATTTCCGATACGTCTTTTATTGCGTATAGCTCTTTATTACAGTCCATAACGTAACTTCAAATCCTCTGGATATGGGTCAATGAATGTTTGTAGCTGTAAATATGGGTCTGGATACTCACGTAAATAGTGCTTAATCATTGTAAGCGGTACTAAAATAGGTTGATTTCCTTCCTTGTAGCTTAAAATAATATCGGCTAGTTCTTTTTTCTGATCTTTGGTTAATGAGCGTTTGAAGTAACCTTGTAAATGCATCAACACATTAGTTTTGTTTTTACGACTCGCCCGCTCTTTGATTGCATCCATAAAACGCTGGCGATACTCGTAATAAAACGCTTCTAAATCCCACTCTTTGATATTGGCAACCAAAGGCCCCATTTCCTTGTAAGCTTTTGGGCTATGAGCCATAAGCACAAGCTTATAACGCGAGTGGAACTTCACAAACGCATCGTAAGATAAGTTATCGCGAACACTACGGTAGAAGTCATCCAAAGCAAAAATGCGGAATACAAAATTCTCTCGCAGTACAGGATCTTGCAATCGACCATCCTCTTCGATGGGTAGCCAAGGCATTTTTTCCATTAGCTCTTTTGTATAAGTCCCGACTGAGCCCCCTGGTACCGTATTACCATTAGGAATGTAAAGTTTTACCCTTTCCATACCACAGGTCGGCGATTTAGCGCACACCACATATCCCCGTAAGTCGCCGAATTGGTTAATTTGCTGCTGGGCAAACTTTTTCATCTTTTCGGTGTAATCAATAGTTTGATCTTTACTGTCGACCAGACGTTCGTCGGTTTCAGAGATTTGCAGCAAGCGAATAACCGGTCGAGGTATTGTCATCCCAATGCCAATTTCAGGGCATACAGGTTTTAGCTTTACATACTTAGCCAATTCATCAACGACAAAGCGGTTTTGCTTATGTCCGCCATCAAAGCGTACTTTCTCTCCATAAACGCAAGCACTTATTCCAACGAGCATGTCCATACCCCACCAACCTTGTACAAATGTTATCTCTTGTACAACTAAAGTTAGTTCAATGGATCACCTTGTACAATTTTTTTTTTTGTACAATTTAGTGCAACTCGAAAAACTGGCAGTAAAGCGAATATATATTTGTTACTTTTCAATGAATTAAAAAAGGCATCGCTATTCAAGCAATGCCTTGTACATAAAGTTAAGGATAAAGAATGGGTGATTTTAAGCCTTGGGAGCTACTGACATTCCGCTGATATCCATTCGAGATAGTCATGAAACCCAGCAGTAATGGGCAGCTGTACTACCTGAGGCGTCTCATAATCATGGTTGGCAATGATATCTGCCTCAACCTTGGCATATAGTGATGCCTTAGTTTTAATGATTGCCAACTTCTCTTGGTCACAATTCACCTTTCCTTGCCAATGGTAGTAACTCTCGATGGATTGCACCTGCACACAGGCAGCCAACCGCTTCTCAACCAAAGAATGTATGATTTTTTCACCCACTTGCTGATCAGCAAACGTTGTAAGCACCACGCAGTAGTCTGTTGCCATTTTTAATTCCAGTTAAATCCAATCATAAACTAATATGCCAATACTAACGCGGTTTACGTAATGGTTGTAATCAATCAAGCTTTCACCATAGCCGTTATAGTATTGCAGGTACATCTTGACCGCATCATATACAGGAAAAGCCCAACTTACCTCAACACCGCCTTTGTTATCACTGGTCCGGAAATTATTCCTCAATAAAATGCTCATTAGATGACCATCGTTTTTATAACTTAAGCGATAGTTCCCGTAGCCCAGATATTTGTCTATATCTGGGTTATCGTCGTCATCGGCATCTTCCGGTATGCGATACCAGGGCTTAAGTGAAAGTAAGAAATTCCCCTTCGCTAGTTCAAAATTGGCGAAAACACGGTTCCAGCTACGCGACAGTACTTCTGAGCGCCCATTAGATTGATGAACGATACCAAAATCAGCCGCAACTAGAGTAAACCCGAAGATTTCATAGTCAGAATAATAACTTACAAACATTTCAGGGCTGTAGTTAGTTTCCCTGAATGGTGCCGACTCATCAGAGTTATACAACTGCCACCAAGCTGTTTGGGTATAACCAAACCACAAGTCCCAATTATCACGATAAATGTCGTCCCACAGTTTTATCTTGCCACTAATTTGAAACTTCACTTCCACCCTGTCAATTTCGGCATCGGGTTTCAGCTGACGCCAAGACTCTTCATTGGGCTTATCATTGTATGAAAAAGGCAAAATATAGTTGGGCTCGTGGGCCGTTAACCTGAATATCTTCCTTTCATTAAAGTAATTACCGATCTCGGCAATCGACATTTCATCAATATCTAGCTCTACTTGATGATCGGCGGGTTGCTGAATTTTATCTGCATCTTGTGAGTCTATTGGGTCTGACAACTGCGCGCTATCGTAACAAGCCAGTCTTGCTTGATCATTGTGAATATCTCGGCACGCCGTAGAAGCCGCAGCACTCATAGGAAACGAGGCTGCAAGAAGTATTAGGGTAGATTTAAGCTTAAGCATCGCTAATCCTTTAGTTTGCTTTACCCTAAAAACTAGCCCCTCTTTCCCTATATTACAAAGATAAGTCATTGTATCTAGTCTACTTAGCAAAGTAGATAACTAAAATAGAGAATAAAAAAGGGCCTAACTCTGTCAGACCCTTTAAACTTGCACTAAATGAATATGTTAAGACGCAAAAAAAACGTTATGGGCACTTTGATACCATTAGCTGTTCTGGGTACCCAGCATCAGTGAATTTTAAGCTCCATACATAGCTACCGGCTTCAGGTAGGGTCACCGCTGTATCTTTGCCATATCCACCCGCTTTCAGCATACCTGTTGCACCAGGCTTTAGTTCTAACCCATCGGCAGTAAACTGTGGTGACCAATCTTTGCTCGCATACTGCATTCGGTATGATCCAGCTTTTTCCTCTACCACCACTTGATAGGTATTATCGCCTTTGTACTCATAAGCACGGTGTGATTTATGAGACCAACCTGCATCAGCAAAGTCACCAACCACATACAATGTTTCGTTAATTGGCCCAGCTTCATTAACGGTTGGGTTATCGCACTGCGCCATAAAACCCTCGCCTGTTAATGAAGTAGCGACACCCGCTTTGGCAATGGCCCCTTTTTCAGATGGCGATTCAATTTTTAGGAAACGTGCCTCAAAAGCAGTAAGCGGAATGTAGTATTGGCCATCTTGTTGAGTGAAACGCTCGCCAGATTGTAAATCAACCAATGCACCTTCCGAGCCAGATTGAGCGCCATTTATGACAATGATATCAGCACGAGAGCTGGTGCTGACCATATACAAGAGCGCTTCGTTTTCACCTTGCTTGTGGTCAACATAAGCCGTATCGTTCGCAACAATATTGGTACGCTTACCCGAAGATAACGCAGGGTGTTGCTCACGCAATGTCATCAGCTCACTGACATAGCGCTTCAGTTCAGCCTGCTGACTATTTATCGAGGCCGTTACACCATCAATTTTTGCACTGGTGCGGCCGACATGATCATCACATAGCCCTTGAACAGCGCAATCTTGCTCAACCTTACCGGCATAGCCATCAACTTGATCACCAATTTCCTCGCCATAATAGAGGGTAATTGGCCCAGAATAAGCGGCTTGGAATGACAACGCGGCTTTATGGCGCGCCCAATATTCCGACTCATTCGGTGATGCAATATCACCCCGTTGCAGCAAGTCACCAAAACGCACCAAGTCATGGTTACCAAGCATTAAGTTCGGTTTAGCATGGTCAGGATATAAGCTATGCAGGTTCATGCCCTCGTTCAGCCATTCTCCCCCCTTACTGCCGATGCTATTTTCGTTTACGGCAAAAGTCTCAACAACACGGTATCGCATTGGGAAATCAAATGCTGAACACAGCGCCGGGTTATCCTGCTCTCCATAACCGGTTTCGGTGATGTAGTTTTGGTTATTCCAGATCTCCGCAACCATATAGCCAAGCGGATTAACCGTTTCACCTTTGTTGTTCACGTAGGTAACGGATTTTGAGGCTTCATCTACACTTCGGCGAATGGCCTTCCAAGCATCAGTTGGTACTTGGTATGCCTGATCCAAACGCCAGCCATCAATCTTTAGCTCTTTAATCCAATAGGTCGCCACTTCCTGGTAGAACGCCAAACTTTCTGGGTAACTCACCGGGTTATCTTCACCAACAGGTAATCTTCCTTCAGGTGACGGCACTATGTTTGCCTTATGGTGTCCAAACACGCCATCAAAGAAAACGTATAGGCCCTTCTCATGTGCTTTTTCTACCAGCTCTTTGGCTTGCTCCATGGTGCCAAAACGCGGATCAATCTTGAAATAGTCGCTGGCGAAATAGCCTGTTGCATCTAAACGATCCGCCCAGTGAGCTTGGCCTTCAACCGGAATCGAATAGAAAATCGGCGTCAACCAAATCGCATTCATGCTTAATGATTCAATATAATCGAGTGAATCGATAATACCCTGCAAATCCCCCATGTGGTGACTTGTACCATATCCTGTACCATGGCCAATAGCTGGATCACCATCAACAAAGCTCTCGACCATGATTTGATAAATACGTAAATCATCCGATTGCGTCATCATCTGAGCATCACAAAGATACACATCGTTAGACGTGTTGGTCGTTGCATCGGTGCTAGCACAAGCCGTTAGGGATGCAGCAATAGCGATTGCAAGGTAGGTTCTCATGTTCCGTTTCACTCGATATCTCCTTTTTCCTTTTTTTGTTGGAGTTATTCCAATGGATACAGGCTTATTATCAAAAACCTCAGGACAAAACAGACCCTCCCCCAAACCAATCATGAAGGCGTAGATAAGGGGCGTAGATAATGAAATGAAAAAAGGTTGAAAATAAACGGATTTTATTCGTTTATCCGCGGCTACAAAATGCGATACGAAGCATAAAAACGCCACGCACTAACAAACAACGTATACACAATCTGTTAGGCGCGTCTTATTAATTCGCCACAAACATCATCAAAAATGATGTTTGTGAGACAAATAGCAAACTTCAACATTCACTTAATTTAATGAGCGAGGAATTACGGTGTATTCATCGTAGCCAATGCTTGCAAAGCCTCTTCAGCGCGATTCACTGGCACAAAAACATGATCATGATAATAAGCCGCAACAACATTGGCACTGATGGAATACTCGGCAAGCCGCGTAGCAACCGCCGCCGTTAAGCCTACCGCTTCCAAACTAGAATGCACCGTCAGAGTTATCCCTTTAAACACGCCTTCATATCCAAGGCCATGCTGATCAGCGACGGCTTTGGCCAATACCAGCGTTAAGCCTTCTGGTTCCACAAAAGTCGCTAATGGTTTTAACGCTACAGCAGCCGCTAACACTTCGGACGTATCCCCCTTGAGCTCCTGAGTACAGAAAACAAATTCGCCATCCATCAAAACCGGCGACATATTAGTTAGCAAAGTTGCTAAATCCGTTATCCCTGCCATCGTCTCTCCTTGCTATTCATCATTGGTCAGTAAATCAGCATACAATGCTTGCCCTGAGATCTCAGGCAATTCTTTTGCTGCATCATGCTTTCACGCTGTTACAATACTAGCATCATACCAATGGGTATTATTGAGGTTAAAGAAATGCAACACGAACAGTTTGAAGCACTGGTTAAATCACTGTGTGAGAAAGAAAACTTACCACAAGCACTTGAAGCACTTAAAGCGTGTGAAGACACCGACGTTGCCGAAGCTGCTGCATCACTAGCGGGTCAATTCCAGTTAGCTGAAATCGAGGGTGAGCGCCGTATTTACCACGTATCTGTTCATGAAAACGACGAAGGTCAAGAAGAAGAGTACGTTGAATACATCATGAATGATGGTGACGATGTGATTAAGTTCGTTGCTTGGTTCTTCTTCGCTATGTTCGAAATGAAACAAAAAGACGTATACCAAACAGCTGGCCGCACTTACCAGCAGCCTAAGCGCAAATAAAATGACTATCCATGATGTCGGCAAGTAAATCACCGCCGGCATTTATATATACCCAAGTTACTGCAAGTAGCTTGGGTATACCTCTTTCTCTCTTCTCGTAAAACACGCTCACAATAAAACACTACTTATTCCTTACATCTCAATTACAATGGCTTTTGGTGCCTGATAGTACAGGCAAGGATGTCAGTTTATTTGAGGTTAGGACGTTGAAAAAATTTGCTCTACTACTCTTTGCGCTTATCACCTTTGGTGTGACAGCGTCACCATCAACTCCCCAGTTTGATGTTGTTACATTGGGCGCTCGCGGTGGTATCCAGGATGGGAATTTGACCGCTTTCTTAATGAAAGCCTCCAAAGACAATAATTTCGTTACCTTGGATGCAGGCACATTGGTCAATGGTATTAGCGTTGCTGCTGATCAGGGAGCCTTCAACAACATCACAGTGCCGGAAGAGTCAGCCTACAACCTGATTGGTTATGTACTTAAAGAGCGCATTAAAGGCTACTTCATTAGTCATGCCCACCTTGATCACGTTGCAGGTATGATCATCGCTTCACCTGATGACAGCTTTAAGCATATATACGCACTACCTTCAGTCAATTCGGCATTAGCAGAAACCTATTTTAATTGGGTGTCTTGGCCAAACTTCTCTAACCGTGGTGAAGGGTTCAAGCTCAATAAATACACAATGACTGATCTCAATACTGGCAGCTGGAAAAACGTCGAAGCTACGACTTTAAAAGTGAAAGCATTTCCTTTGAGCCACTCTGGTATCGAATCCACAGCTTTCTTGTTTGATAGCAATGGGCATGCCCTCGTCTACTTCGGCGATACCGGGCCAGATAAAGTTGAAAAGAGCGATGCGCTTAACAACGTATGGCGATCGATTGCGCCTTACATCGAAGAGAAGAAACTTGCTGGCATCTTCATCGAAGTGTCCTTCACCAATAGCGTGGAGGATAAATTTTTATTTGGTCACTTAACCCCTGACTGGTTAATGCATGAGTTAAGAAGTCTTGAACAGTTATCAGGCGGGAAAGGTTCGCTGAAAGGGCTCAACATTGTCGTTAGTCATATCAAATACAGCATGAAAAAAGGTGACGATCCAAAAACAGTCATCATGCAGCAGCTAGAAGCCCAAAACGACTTGGGCGTGAATTTTATCTTTCCTTCACAAGGTGATAGCTTTTCCCTTTAATTACATGGAATTAGTATGAAAAAATTAATTACTTATACAATATTAGTCATGTCTTCATTAACAGTACAGGCTGCTTCTCAAGCAGAGTCACTGTTTAATACTATTAATGAACGACTTAGTTACATGGAAGATGTTGCTTTATTTAAGGCCAATAACCATTTACCGATCGAAGATGTCGAACGTGAAAAAGTGGTAGTAAAAAAGGCCATAGATTCAGCAGCCAATCACGGCTTATCACCACAACAAACAAAAGCATTCTTTCAAGCTCAAATAGCGGTAGCCAAAGCAATCCAATACCGCCATCGCGCAGATTGGCTGTCACAGCCGGCCTCCAATCAGCCAAGGGATCTTCATCAAGTCATTCGCCCAGAACTGCTGACATTGGGTAACCAAATCAATGTTGAGCTAGCAGCCTACATTGAGCAAAACGGCAAGATATCAGCAAAGCAAGAAGACATGTTTAAGCAGTCCATTACGGTGAAATATGTCTCTGAGTCAGATAAGGAGCTACTGTTTAACGCACTGAAGAAGATAGAGTTAAAATAACCTCTATTTTCAATATTATGGGAAGCATATGAAATACGTTACTGTACTCATTCAATAGCTTTGCTTCCCATCAATGTAGATCCAAGCGCTTACGAAACTCCCTTGGTGAGCAGCCATGATATTGCCTAAACCGATGGGTAAAATTAAATGGATCTGCGTAACCAAGACGCTGAGCAACCATGCCTATCGACCACTCGCGGTAATGAAGCAAATCGACCGCCTTTTCCATCCTTAGCGTAATTAGCCGCTGCTGTGTTGAACACTGATATAACTGTTTGGTAATGCGATTGAGTTGCTCTGTACTCAAAAAGCACTGCTCGGCAATCCCCTTCACCGTCCAGTTGTGATGAAGCTGTGATTCTATTTCATTGAATACACTTTGCACCCGAAGCACCGAATTTGATGGCGCCAATGTCGTAGACCCCAACAGCAAGCGCGACAACTCACTGGCAAACAACTTTCTATAACTTGAACGCCCGCTAATTTCGCTATGTAGTAAATTCATTACCGACCATACCTGCTCACTCAGCTGGGTGAACTCAACACGCTGTCCATGGGCCGAAATGGGGTGCCATTTATCTGTTGGCTCCAATAGCACCCAAGCCATCTTCCAATACCCGCTCGCTTCAGCTAGCTCAAACCGAAACGGCAAACCGGCAGGCAGAATGGTCAGAGTATTGGGCAACAGATCATACTCTTTATCCTCAGTGGTCAGTTTACCTTTGCCATCGAGAGTAAATAACAAGGTATGGATAGACGTGCTCACCCGCTCAATCTCATAACCATCAGATAATTCAGCTAAACCCGCCATAAAGAATTCATTGTCGGTCAGCTCAGGCAAGTCCGACTGAGTGAGGAAACGTTCCTTGCATGCCTCTGAAAGGTAAACCTTTTCTACCCAACCCGTTTTCTTATCTTTTAGCCGCCGTTCAATGGTGACAGATTCGCACAGGTTTTCTGGTTTTTCTAACATGTCGCTTACGTCCTTGCTCTTATATATTTGCCACCGTAAACAGAGGGCATAAATATGACAACTAAAAACATTCAAAAAACAGCCTTACCCGACGGACTTTTTTCCCGTGTAGCGAAGCTGGCTTTCCCAGTCGCTATTCAAAGTGCGTTGGTTGCCATTCTTGCACTTGCCGATGTCTTGATGGTGAGCGACTTCGGTCAATCAGCCACAGCGGCTGTGGGCATTGCATCTAAATGGCACTTCGTCGCAATTATGATCATGGCAGGGCTTGCTGCTGCTAACGGCGTTCTTGTCTCCCAATACTGGGGTAAGAACGATAAAGTGCATGCAAAAACAGTGACCTTACAAGCGATGAAGTTTGGTGCCATTATCATGGTACCGGTGACTTTTGTCATTACGTTCTTTGCCCCGCAGATCATGCAATTGCAAACCAATGACTTTCAAGTTATTGAGCAAGGTGCTCAATACCTTTGGTATAGCTTTCCGGTTTTGATTTTAACGCATGTCATCATCACTGCAGAATCGAGCCTACGCTCAAGTGGTGATGCAATGCTGCCTTTGATCCTTGGCGCCATTACCATTGCATTGAATATCGCCCTGAACTTTGTCCTGATTAAAGGTGGCTTTGGTATTCCTGCCATGGGTGTAGCCGGTGCTGCATTGGCAACGACCATTGCTCGATTTGCACAGGTTTTGATGATCTGGGGTGTATTGGTTTACCGTAATCACTGGCTACTTGTAAGCCGAGCGATTCCTAACCACCAAACGCTATGGATGACTTACCGAAAATTAGCCATTCCGCATTCATTAAATGCGCTATTGTGGGCATTGGGTACCCTAACCTACCAAATTATATTTGGCCGTTTAGGTACCACTGAATTGGCAGTTTTCAGCATGATTGGACCGTTTGAGTCACTACTGTACTCCGTATTTATGGGTATTTCAGTGGCTTGCTCAGTGCTAGTTGGTCAATCGTTAGGTCGTGATGAATTCAAAACAGCGCAAGCCATGACTGCGTTTTTCATTAAGTTCGTGCTGATTCTTGGTATTGGTATGGGTATCTTCCTATACATCAACAGCAGTTTTGTTATCGCATGGCTGAACTTAGATAGCGCAGAGCTGTTGCCATACGCACAACCAGCGATGGTTGCTATCAGTGTGGGCGTTACGCTGCGCATGCTTAATATGATCATCATTAACGGTATTCTTCGTGCAGGTGGCGAAAACTTATTCTGCTTACGCATGGACTTCATCGCGATGTGGATGATCGGCATCCCAGTTACAGCCTATGGTGCATTCATTGGTGAGTGGAGCTTTGGTTGGGTTTATGCAGCCATGCTGGTCGAAGAAACAGTTAAGCTGTCTTTGTGCTTTAAACGCTATCTGAAGCGTCGCTGGATGAATAACCTCACCATCCAAGCCCAGCCAGCAATATAAAGCTCCCCTGCCTTTTCATTAGTAAATAAAAAAGCGGGCTATGTTAACTGGAAACATAGCCCGCAAAATTATGGAAACTAATTATAAATATAGGATGAATTTTGGAATTATGCCGCTGCTCGGCCAACAACAAGTGATAACAAGAAAATAGTGATCACAGCAGCCAGTAATTTAAGCTCTCTCTTTCGCATAAGATACTCCTTGGTCCTTGGTTAGGATTAAACTGCGCACCGCCATAATAAAGAACCCGGTCAATACAAGGTTCAATGCGAGTGACAACATACTGATAGTCACGATTGGGCCACCAAAACCGTAACCAATACTAATCATCAGTACACCTGCGCCAACTTCACCGCGAGGCCACATACCGATTGAAAGGGCTAGACGCTCTTTAACCGTTGCTTCTTTGCGGTAACAGAATAGTGGGAACATTTTTCCAAGGTTCGACACAATCGAAATCATAATGACGTGGAAGATAATTTCTCCCATGCCCATTGCAGGCATAGACGTTGTAATACTCTCAGTATTCACAACTTCAGCGGCACCAATAATTTGTGGCAAACTCAAGCCCACAAGCACCATAAATGCGCTTGCGACCATAACGGATACTTTTCGATCTTCTTTCGACTCATGCTGCGACTTCATCATACAACCAAGCACAAATGCAGGCAGTAGCACTTCAAAGTGGATATCCGTTGAGATGTAGAACATTTCGCACAAGCCAGCAATCAGTACTGAATAGCCGACAATGGCACCCGCAGATGAAGGAACGTTCCACTTATGAAGGTACTTGTAGCCGATAACTAGTAGCGCCAACATCAGCAATAAAGTAAGACCTAGCGCTGGACGCCAGCCAACCACAAGAATTGTCAGCGGGATCATCAGCAGTACGGTATCTAGATCATCAAAGATGGCGAGAACTCGTGCCTTCTTAAACATCCAGGTTGCGCCTAAACCGGCTGCCGCTAGCATGGCAAACAAAACACCGGCTGAGGTTGGTGCTGCAAAGCGACCAATTACCAATGTTTCTGTCCATGCATCCGCATTGAACCAAAGGTCACTCGGCATAAGAACAAAGATGAAGTAAGCAACCACGGCAATCCATGGGAATGTTGCTGTTGTCATAGCAACGACATAGTCCCATCCATATTGTTTCAGGTTGTTTTTATCTATTTCAAACTCACGACCAACATTGATCATGATATAAGCAAGCGCCGACATGGTGACGACCATCAGGTATGGCTGCCACGCTGCATAGCCCTCTATAACAGTAGGAAGAAGTTGCGATAGAAATAAGCCTACCAATAGTAGAACAGAATAAAGAATGACCTGCTTCATTCTGTCACCTCAAAAACCATAAACATAAGATACCTCAAAAAATAAAGCTGACGTTTATCTGCTTGTTATTGTTAGAAGCAAATATATTCATGATTTTTATGTTTGTGTTTTAATAAGCGTATCGAACCGTATAGTTCTGTAATCAGAACACTATTTATGTATTTAATATCAGTAAAGATTTAGCGAATATGTCGAAACACAAACAACTGAAATATTTGTTATGGTGGTGTAAGTACGAAATGTAAGGAAAAGTGTCGCAGGAGGGATTGTTCAATATAGCAGCTGAATAATAACCTTAACTCGGGTTTTTCTTCAAGACTTTTCTGTCTAGCCGATAACTAAGCAAATTAGTGCATCAATAAAGGTTGTAAAATTAACAAAATGACAACACTGCACACCTCCCTACTTTTGGGTATGAGATTTAATCAGTGACAAATGTCTCAATAAACTACAATTAGCATGTACACTCATGATGGATAACTGTGGGATACCACTAAGGCAAGCCTATGTTTGATTGGCTCAAGAACATCTTTAACCCACCACAAGAAGAACACGATAACATCGTTGACAAGCAGATGGATGATGAAGAAATCGATCTCAATGTTGATGACGATCTCGATACGAACTTTGCGAAAGGGTCATCGAGTGATGACGATGGTGACTAGCTAAATTCTACTGCACCCGATAACCATGGTGTGTCGGGTGCATGCCGTATCAACGAACTGATCTCAACGATTACAGACCAATACTAAGTCTTTGGCGTCTAGCAAACTCTTCATCCGGCTTCTATACGTGCCAGAACGTCGAGTTGGATACCACGTCTGAATATCAGCTTTAATTTCAGCTAATCCCATCCCGTGGTATCCCACATTGTTACTTCCCCATTGCAGGCCAAGCTTGTCCGAGCGAATAATCATGTCGAAGTGCAATTGATTAAAGTTGTCGCTAAAACTCATGATTTTCCTTCTATATTACTGTTTAGAGCCATCAGCACTCATTGCCGTAAATTCAATATACAGAACAGCAAACTGTATACATCGAATTTTAACAGAACACCACTCGATAAAAAGACATTTTGAACGCCTACTTAGATCGTTTTGTATTAGCTGGCACAAAAAGTGATTACTCTAGTAATATGTTTGAAGTCATGCTCTGGGTGGCTAAATCAGTTATAATCGCCCTACTATTTCTTTGTTAACACTGCACATGGCCAAATCTAAACCTGTTGTCAGCATTGAAACCTATGGGATCCACACCACATGGGATGCTGAGTCTAAGCACTTACCTAAAATCAAAACTTTCACCACGGATGTACCGGCGGAAATCGATATTGAGTTCGGCTTCACAGTGAACATTAAGAAAGCCCGTGGTGAGAAGATCCGATACTGTATCTATCACCCAGGCATCACTGATGAAGACGGTGATGAACTTGAGCCATTTGATGGCGAGCTTCATGTAAGAACAAATGATTGGGATTTCTACCTGGGTGACACCATTTGGGAACCTATCGACAATAAAATCGGCCCATGGCGAATGACTATAGAATTGGGTGGAAAAATCGTTGCAGAAAAAACCTTCAATCTTTATGCAAAAGACGAAGGTGAATTTTGGAAACGTCGTGGCTATTAGTCACAGTAAACAAAGCAGTACAAGGTAACCTTAAAATATGCAAACAAACGCTGAATCAGTTATTGTCCTCGATTTCGAGACCACAGGCTTATCGCCTAACATGGGAGATCGCGCCATCGAGATCGGTGCCGTAAAGATGGATAATGGCGTGGTTGTCGATCACTTCCAAAAACTGATGAACCCTGGCTTTCGAGTAAGCAGCTTCATTGAAGGTTATACTGGTATCACCAATAACATGCTTCGTACTGCTGCGCCTTGCGATGAAGTCATGGATGAATTTGCTGACTTCATTCAGGGGTATAATCTGGTTGCCCATAACGCTTCATTTGACCAACGCTTTTTAGATGCAGAACTGGCGCAGATCAACCGTGATTACCAAGGTAAGTTTACTTGTTCGATGCTAATTGCCCGTCGGCTATTCCAAGATGCACCGAACCATAAGCTTGGTACGCTCGTTGATTACCTAAACATCGACAATGATGGCGTATTTCACCGTGCTTTAGCCGATTCAGAAATGACTGCTAAACTGTGGTTGGAAATACTCTCGACCATTCAGTCTAACTATCAAATCAATGCGCTGTCTTTCTCGCACATGCAAAAGCTGGCTAAAACGGCTAAAGCATCAGTTCCAAGCTATTTAAAGAAGCTAGCTATATAAAGGAACTGGCGCGCCAACAAATTAGTTTTGGCGCCTACGCTATTCGATCACTGCACACTTAAGCTTGATCATGCTCGGCATGCTAATGCCGAGCCCTAAAAACGCTTAGCTACCATTAAAACTTAGCTGAAACCCAAGCGAAATACTGGTCTGAGTCTTCATGTAGTCCCCCCAGTAACTGTCATATTCAAGGTTATCGGTAGGTACTCGAAATTGAAGATAAGACTCTGCTTGGTAATTATCATTTAAAATATACCCCACCCCTAATTTAAGGGCGACATCAAAAACAGTTCCTTCGATATTTTCATAACCCGTACCACCATCGAACTTTATATTAGAAAAGCCAAGCTCACCGCCAACAATGGTATAAATATTAGGGCTATTTAACGGGTATAAATCGAGTTTAAACACTTGGTTCATTTCAGCAAATAGTGCCCACCTATCCGAAGAGTAATCATAGCTATCATTGATATTATCAACCATTAGATCAGCATTGCCTCTAGTATACTTAAGGCCGGCTTTATGCTGATGATTGATAAAAGTACCAATAGACAAGAAGATATCGCCCTTACAGCATTGTTCTTGGTAGGTATAACCGTCAGTGTTGCCTGAGTCTGTAGCGGTAACCATTTGCAAACTATGATTTACTAATTCGTATCCTAAACCAAATGTTAAAATCTCAACCATTAAACTTGTGCCAAATGAACATATAAATCAAAGGCGTGATACTAGACTTAGCTTATCCTCTTTTCAGTGCGCCTAATCGTAAATAACGGCTTGGATAATAGATATAAAAAACCCTCAGCATATTAATACCAAGGGTTTATAATTTCACAGCAGGATTATAAAAGTCTTTTAGATATTTAACTGTTGCTTGAACCAATTAGCTATATCTTTAATTTGCTCGTAGCAAACCTGATGCTCCATTGGATATTCTCGCCAAGTCGGTTGGAAGCCAAGCTGTTGCAAAGAATCGACTGCTGCTTTACCCATAGCGGGTAATACCACAGGGTCATAAGACCCATGCATAACATCAACACAGAGATTTTTGTTCGCTTCGGCAACCACAATATCGTCTGCAGTTGGGAAATATGTCGATAAAACAAGCAAACCACCCAGCGTTTGTGGGTATGTTAGCGCTGCATGGTAAGCTACCGCGCCACCTTGAGAAAAGCCCGCTAGAATCACTCTTTCACTTGCGATCCCGCTATCGATTTCTCTATCTACCAGCTGAGTAACTTGTTCAGCCGAAGCAACCAACTGGTCAATGTTTAACTTTCTGCCCGCGCCCATTTCGAGAATATCGTACCAAGCTGGCATGACCATCCCACCGTTAATGGTTACGGGTATTGACGGCGAGTGAGGAAAAATAAAACGGACAGGCGAATCAGCAGGTAGCTGCAATTCAGGTAGGATTGCCTCAAAGTCGTGACCATTTGATCCAAGGCCATGCAACCAAATTACAGCGGCTGTTGCCTTTACTTCTGGTTCAACGATTACAGCAGATAGATACGTCATTGAAGATTACGTTCCCTGTTAACAAGTAAAATAAAACCGCTCTAACATAACACACTGAGTGTCAATTATAGAGCGGTACATCCACAGTCAACTTGTGTTAGCGCTACTCTGGTACCACCCTTGCCGTTTTACCATCAACATTCACCCTGACACGTTGACCGACTTGGAAGATAACATTTGGATTCACTTCTTGGACAATTGCGATAGTTTCACCGGTATCATCCATTTTAATGGTTAAGTTAACCCCGTTTCTTCGCGTAACCCCTTCAGCAGCCTTGCTACCGGCATAACCACCTAAAACACCACCACCAATTGCTGCTATATCAGACCCCGAACCGCCACCCACTTTCGAACCTAAGATTCCTCCCACAGCAGCACCTGCAAGTGCCCCAACGGCCTGGCCCTCACCTTCAATGGTGACGGGTTCTGTTTTGGTGATAACCCCATAACGTACCTGCTGAATAGTCCTGGTATCGGCAACACCATAGGAATCACCATAGGGGTTGCTAGAACAACCGTACATACCTAGCGCACTAAGTAGAATAACAATCAAATAGAACCCTTTCACATCAACACCTGCCTATGGAGTTACCTTTAACTGCCCTAAGTATAGCAATAGGCCGTTTTTCTAACTCTTAACTGCACTGTTGTAATTTTAATTGCATTTTTTTGTCAAACAGCTATTTTATGCCAGCTTTTACTCTTAAGAACGTTGCCATCACTGTGTCGCTATCCGCTAGAAAACATCATAGATACCAACAACATTTTGCTATGTTGCTTGGCTTATGCCTTGTTTTGCTCACTAGCTCTCTATATCACTTTTTTGTCACCGGCTATGACCATGTCTCTTATCACTTTCATTTAGAGACAGAATTCACAGAGCAGCGTCGTCACAGCGACAACTCGAGTTGCCACTCAGGTGCACCTTATCGGCTTGTTACATCAAGCCAATTCGATTCAGACAAGCTTGATGGAATATTCCTTACTACCCCTAGAGTACCCAGCACAAGAGTTATCGAGTCATCAGAGAGTACTGATAACAGGTACCTATTGGTTGAAACCTTCCACATAGCCGATAATTGGCGTATAGCTGCCCTCACTCCTGCGCCACTTCCTCCTGCCCTGTACACCAATAACAGTAACAACCCGCATCGGCTTGGCGGATGGAAAGATTCTAACCTGCTTTATAAACAAATCAGCATACATCACTCATTGGCATAAACGCTTTTAAGCCGCCCAACATAACTTGTTGATAAATATGCAGTGCCTAGGGCGCTGTCAACGTGATGCTATTTGATGAAAAACTATGCTGCAATACCGACCACGACTCGACCTTCCGTTGCTTTTCGCGATCATTGCTTTGATCTTATTGGGTTCATTAACCGTTTGGAGTGCCAGTGGGTTCAGTGAGCCCATGATGGAGCGCCATATTGTACGTGCCCTCATCGCTATTGGTGCGATTATTGTCATGTCATCGATACCACCCAGAAAATACCAACATGTCGCCCCATACCTATACGGCCTAGCAATTATCCTGCTACTCGGGGTTATTGTGATGGGCGACAGTACCAATGGCTCGCAACGCTGGCTCGCCATTGGTCCAATCCGTTTTCAGCCTTCTGAGTTAGTGAAAGTGGCTATCCCAATGATGGTTGCCTGGCTCCTCGTTGTGGAAGCTGGCCGACCTGACCTAAAAAAAATAGCGACATGCTTACTCGTCACCGGATTACCTGCAGGCCTGATCTTTATTCAGCCAGACCTCGACGGTGCCATTTTTACCATTATCTACGCCTTGTTCGTTCTCTACTTTGCTGGCATGAGCTGGAAAATCATTGGTTCTTTTCTTGCAGTCATCGCCACTGCGGCTCCATTGCTGTGGTTCTTTGTGATGGAGGCATATCAGAAAAAACGTGTGAGCCAATTTCTGGATCCAGAATCTGATCCTTTGGGTGCCGGTTATCAAATCATTCAGTCACTGATTGCTATCGGTTCCGGTGGTATCAAAGGAAAAGGCTGGACTAACGCAACCCAAGGACATTTAGGTTTTATTCCTGAAAGCCATACTGACTTTATCTTCTCGACTTATGCTGAAGAATGGGGGTTTCTTGGTAGTGCGCTTCTACTTGGCTTGTATTTGTTTATTACTGCCCGGGTAATATGGTTAGCCAGCCAATGTGAGTCGCCATTTAATCGCCTGGTGAGTGGTGCGTTGGCACTGAGCTTCTTCTTATATGCTTTCATCAATATGGGCATGGTGAGCGGCGTGCTTCCTGTTATGGGGAGCCCATTACCCTTCTTTAGTTACGGGGGGACAGCCATGATCACCCAAGGTGTCTGCTTCGGCATTATCATGTCGCTATGCCTCTATAAGCCCTACAAACCTAAATAAACTGACTGCCATAGGTGCAGTCACGGCTGCACCTATATTGGTATTCACCTCTTTTGAGTTGAGCATTCTGTGATCTCAACAGATACTTAAAGCTGGCTTTCAACGTCATCAATGCTAGTATTCATCGGCAATTCCAACCTCTGACTTTATCTTTTGCACTTCCCGTTATGCACGTTACTTCAAACGACATCTACCATTCTGAAAATATCCTTGATTACCTCAAGCAGCAGCAAAAAGATCTGTCCTTGAAACAGGTGCACTTTAATAAAGGTCAAACCATTTTCACTCAGGGACAAACTGTAACAGCCATTTATTTTATCCTTGACGGTACTATCTCGCTGAACCGCCAAACAGTTCATGGACGCCGATACCAGTTAGGTACCTTCAAGCACAATGGTTTTCTAGGATTAATGGAGTTGTTCTCTGAAAGGGATTGTTTTTACAGCGTAAAAGCGGAAGTTGATTGTGAAGTCTATGCCGTCGATGGCAAGCGCTTTTGCCAGCTCATTTACCAAACACCAAAACTCGCTGAGTTTATTTTTAAGCACATAAGTACTAAGTGGTACTTGTCTGTTGAGCGTATGACACGCAATATCCTGCATAGCATTAAATACTGCATCATTGATGATTTGCTCACGTTTAATCACGAGCAACCCGATGATACCTATGTCATCAATAAAAGCCTTGAGTGTGAAAGGCTCGGAACGACATTACGAGTATATAACCGCATCTTGAAGCAACTTCAAGATGCGGGAGCTATCGTTGTTCACCGCCGTTCAATCGAGATAGTTGACCGGCAGGTATTACAAGCGGAGTTTGAAGCTGAGATTGAAAAGTAAGCTACTAGTGTAATGCTCGAGTTTAATCGATTAACCAATCTGGCTCATTTCATTGACTGTGAATTGCTCAACACAACCTTCCGTTGCTGCCAAGTAATCAGCTAGGTGAGTATTGCCCATGTGCTTTTGCCAAAGTTCACGAGATGTCCAATTTTCAAAAAATAGGAAATGCGCCGGGTTTTCATTATCTTGATGTAAATCGTAGTTAATGCAGCCTTCTTCAGCACGCGTAATCTCTATGAGCTTCAGTAGTTCCGCTTTTACCAATTCAATTTTATCTTCTTTCGCGATGATGTTTGCCACGATGGTTAGCTTTGCCATTTTGTGCCTCTAGGGAATAGTGTTGTTGGAAACTGATACTAATAGTAGACCTTGATTACCCAGCCATAAACAGCATAATATTTGAATCATTATCAAAAATTATTAGATAATAAGCCTATGCATATTCAAGATCTCCGTATCATTCTTAAAGTCGCTGAATGCCAAAGCATCACCGCTGCAGCTATTGAGTTGGATATGCGCACAGCTACAGCTAGCGCTGCTGTCAAGCGAGTTGAGAACATGCTCGGGGTTGAGCTATTCACCAGAACAACGCGTCAGTTACGGTTATCCCCAGCGGGCGAAAAATACATCCCGCAATGTCAGCAAGCGTTGCAACTGCTAGAACAAGCAGAACAAAACCTAAAGTCCGATCTTGATATCGTTGATGGCACCATACGCATCGCCCTCTCGTCTGATCTTGGGCGGAATGTTGTGACGCCATGGCTTGATGAGTTTTTGACCACTTATCCTAACGTCAGCCTTAGAGCGAACATTACTGATAGCAATGTCGACTTCTATCGTGACTCTGTCGATATCGCCCTTAGATATGGCTCACCAAAAGACAGCAATTTGTATGGTTTTAAACTATGCGATGTCCCTCGAGTACTTTGCGCTTCACCAAGTTACATAGCAGCAAACGGCGAACCTAAACACCCATCTGAACTAGTGACTCATAATGCATTGTTATACCAATTACATGATGTGATTCATGATGTTTGGCACTTTGATGGGGAGAATAAAGAATACAAAATGAGGGTGCGCAGTAACCGAGCATCAAACGATGGTGATTTAGTGCGTCGTTGGTGTGCCTCCGGCCAGGGCTTGGCAGTTAAATCATGCCTAGATATGGCTAATGACTTGCTCTCTGGCAATGTAGTCAGCGTAATGACAGAGTTTAAGCCTACGCCAACCGAACTGTGGTTAATTTTCCCAAGCCGCCAATCGATTACGCCAGCGTCTCGACTACTTAGAGATTTACTCAAGGAAAAAACAGCTGATCTACTCAACCAGTTAAGGGAAGAAGGAATAATAGATAGCCCTAGAAATTAACCGCTCTTTTCTCTACCCAAAACAAATAAAGGCCTACCGAAGTAGACCTTTAACATGCATTCTGTAATGCGTTAGTACCCTATTAAGCCATTAGTTCCAGCGTTCATGCTCGATAATATTCTCGGTTGTAAAGTTAGGGTATGCTTGCTCCCACATCTTTAATCCGTTGTACTCATCTGTTGAATACTGCTCAAAGAACGTATCCATGTCATTAATCATACGAACTCGCAGCTCTTCTCGAGGTGGCTCAGACAGGAATTTCTCTCCCATTGGGTTGCTTAAATCATACCAATGGTCTTCTGGTTGCTTACCACTCTCGTCTTTCGGGTAGTAACGAATCAGCTTCCAATGGCCGTTGGTGATCATGCGTGAGTTACCACGCTCAGCGAACTGATACTCACGCCAATCACGCACACGTTCGCCTTTTAACATTGGCGTGAGCGTTTTACCCGGCCCGTAGCTCGTGTCGTAGCCTTTATCGCCGGCTGCCATATCCAAAATAGTGGCATGCAAATCAATTAAATCAACAAACTCACCGCGTACCTGCTTAGGACGCACAAGATGTTCAGGACCAGATACGACAAATGGAATACGCACTGTTTCTTCATAGTAGTTATACGGGAATGAGGCATTGACCTTACCATACAAGCCATATTGCCCCATTAGCAAACCGTGATCCGAGACAAATGCAATCACAGTGTTGTCAAGGATCCCCCGCCCTTCAAGGCCGTCAATAAGCTTGCCCAGTTGGTCGTCTAACAAGGTGACTGCTGCTAGGTACTGTGCCAATGTTTCTTCATGGTTATCAGGCACTAGCGTGTAATCATTCATATTCTCCAGTACAGAGTTACCACCGAATGCCACCACCTTATGGGCAACATCGCGATACTTCGTAACCAAACGTTCAGGTAAGCCTTCGAACGGGAAATGCGGCTCAACATAGTTCAAACTAACGAAAAATGGCTGCTCGCTGTCCTGATCAACAAACTTCAATGTCTCATCCGTCAGGAACTGGGCTTGAATACCGGTGTACTCTAGATTTTCGCCATCATCAGAAAACAGCACGGTTCCCGAGTGAAGGTACTGGTTCTTCCAGCCAGCAGCTAAAGCATCGTAGCTTAACCAGCGGTCAAAGCCTCGGATTGGGTCTTTACTGTCTGTCGTCGCGTGCCACTTACCAATCAGCGCGGTACGGTAGCCTTCATCTTTCATGCGCTCAGACAGTAATTTCTCACCATCTAGCCAGTTTGCATCAAATTTCGGGTCTTCAGCTAGAAAATCATACACCCCATGCTGCGAAGGCATTTTACCAGTATGGAATGAAGCACGAGCCGCCGAGCTCACTGGGGCTGGTGTCATGCCGTTTTCAAAACGCACACCATTTTCTGCCAAGTAATCAAGGTTAGGCGTTTCAATGATGTCTTTATTGCGAAAGCTGGTTGCCCATTGCCCCAAATCATCAGCCATAATAACAATGATATTTGGCTGAGCCGTCTCTGTTTTTTCTGTTGCATAAGTAACTGGCGAGCACGCTAAAGCGGCCAACGCACAGCCTTTAGCAACGGCACTCATTTTAAACATTGTGGTTTACTCCATGTGGATAAGGGGGAAGTTCCCCCTTGTTTCTACTACTGCTGTTGTGATTCTTTTTTGCGGATAATGTCCATGATGGCTGCGGGTGGATAACCATGAAGGTGCAGCTTTTTCATCAGTTGAAAATAAGGGGCTGAATAAGAGAAGAAAGCTTTATAGCCGGCACACAAGTAATTGTGCTCGGGCTTTCCTGCCGATGAGAGAGAAAAGCGTTGTTTGGGGCACCCGCCATTGCATAGCGAACGATACTCACATTGCTGGCAATCTATAGACAAAGTAGATTGCTTCGCCTGACCAAAATGCAGATTTTCTTTACTATGATTAATGGCTTTTAACGTGGTTTGATGAAGGTTGCCAAGTTTATGCTCCGGATAAACATAGTGGTCACAGCTATACACATCCCCATTAGCTTCAAGGGCAAAGGCGCTTCCGCAGGTTGGGGCAAACACACAAATCTGCGCGGGCTGGTCGCAGGTTAACGCAAAGGTATTTTCGAACATCTGCACCCAAACCTGGCCAATGTCTTTTCTCACCCATTCATGGAAGATCGAAGTAAGAAACGCCCCAAACGCTTTGGCATCCACCGACCACTGGCACAGGCTGACCGCTTCTTTCCTTTCAGGATTGAGTAGTGTCAGGCCATCTGCTGTCTCCTGCTCCGCTTTACGTTCCACCAGCGGGATAAACTGCATATGTCGGCTGCCAAGCTGTTTAAGATATTGATATACCCTTAGCGGCTCTTTGACATTGATATTGCTAACCACTGTCAGGGTATTGAACTCAACCTGATACTGTTTCAGTAAATTGATGGCGGCAATCACTTTATGGTGGGTAGGCTTACCTGAACGAGTAACCCGGTAGGCATCGTGCAACTCTGCTGGCCCGTCAATAGAGATACCAATAAGGAATTGGTTTGCCTTGAAGAAAGTGCACCATTTCTCATCTATTAATAAACCGTTCGTCTGAAAGGTATTAATGACTTTCTTCGTTCCCTTATATCGATTTTGCAGTTCTACGGCGCTTTGATAAAAAGCTAAACCGCGTAAAGTTGGCTCACCGCCCTGCCAAGCAAAAATGACTTCATCACCAGATTGTGCTTCGATTTGTTGCTGGATATAAAGATCAAGTGTCGTGTCATCCATCATCCAATCGCTAGAACGATCGGGGTATAGCTTTTCCTTCTCGAGGTAAAAGCAGTAAGTACAGTCAATATTGCATTTTGACCCGGTTGGTTTCGCCATCACATGGCAACCAGAAGGTGTAATCGTTTGCGTTGTCATAACCGTTAACTTTGCTGTTTGGGTGGCACCGGCGATTATGAAAAACACGACGTAGTTAAAATAGGTCTTTTGTCCTAAATCAGAAATATGTTGCCAAGCGTCATTGATAGCCTAAATACCAAGCGAACAAATCATTATGTTTGTCCCTAGTTAGTGATGATCTTTTACTGATTTAGCTAAAGATGTCTCAGATTTCGGCTAATAGGTTTGCAATACTGGTATGGAATACTGACATTTTTATGCACTCAAGGATGGCAAATGAAAGACGAAACCCTCTCGATACATTTTGGTTATGAGACTGATCCAACAACGAAATCAGTCGCCACCCCAATCTATCAAACCGTCGCCTATGAATTTGATGACGCGCAGCACGGTGCCGATCTATTCAATTTAGAAGTGCCGGGTAATATTTACACCCGCATTATGAACCCAACCAATGATGTGCTTGAAAAGCGCATGGCTGCGTTGGAGGGTGGGATTGCGGGTCTGGCCGTGAGTGCTGGTAGTGCGGCAATCAATTATGCAGTTTTGGCACTTGCAGAAGCCGGTGACAACATCATTTCGACACCTCAGTTATATGGCGGAACCTACACCCTATTTGCCCACATGTTGCCAAAACAAGGTATCGAAGTGCGTTTTGCCGACGATGATAAGCCTGAATCGCTTGCCGCTTTAATCGATGAAAAAACCAAGGCCATTTATTGCGAATCAATTGGTAACCCCGCCGGCAATATTGTCGACCTTGCCCGTATTGCTGAGCTCGCTCATGCGCAAGGTGTCCCTGTCATTGTCGACAATACAGTCGCAACACCAGCGCTTTGTAAGCCAATCGAGCACGGCGCAGACATTGTTGTCCACTCGCTAACCAAATACGTGGGTGGCCATGGTACCTCACTGGGCGGGATGATTATCGACTCAGGTAAATTCCCATGGGCACAATATAAAGATCGTTTCCCAGTATTTAACCAACCAGAGCCGTCATACCATGGCGTAGTTTATACTGAAGCCTTCGGTGAAGCCGCCTTTATTGGCCGAGCACGCACAGTGCCATTACGTAATACCGGTTCAGCTTTATCCCCTATGAATGCTTTCATGTTATTACAAGGGCTAGAGACGCTTCCTCTTAGAATGGAAAGGCATACTGAGAACGCTCTTAAGGTAGCCGAGTATCTGAAATCACACAACAAAGTCAGCTGGGTTAGCTATGCGGGTTTGTCAGATTCACCGTATTACCCACTGGCAGAAAAATACATGGCAGGCAAGCCATCGGCGATTCTATCGTTTGGCCTAAAAGATGGTTATGACGCAGGTGTACGTTTCTATGACAGCCTTCAGATATTCAAGCGCTTGGTCAACATTGGCGATGCGAAATCATTGGCGTGCCACCCAGCCTCTACAACACATCGCCAATTAAGCGAACAAGAGCAAAAACAAGCGGGTGTAAGCCCTGAAATGATTCGACTATCGGTAGGTATTGAGCATATTGACGATATTCTTGCTGATCTGGAACAGGCGCTAAACGCGTAATATATTCAAGTAAAACAATGACCCGTGCTGGCGGCTAAGTCAGCGCGGGTTATCATCTAGTCCTGATGCGTTTTTTGACTAGCGATATTAATGGCATAACGAATTTCATCCATCGTTCCAATCACGACTTTAGACCCCACCTTTGTATAAAAGCTATCGGGCTTGTCGATATCGCCAACGACCCTAAAGCCTTTATACTCAGTGGTCACAACCCGCCCCTTAATCGAGATCAGCTTGCCTGCCGTTTGATGCTGGCTTCTGGTTAACCTTGTTATTTCTCGCTCAGCTTCCATCTTAACTTTGTCCAGTAGTCCGTACTTAATTTTGTTTCTCAGCTTTATTAGGTAAAAATAGATACCGTCATACCTAATTAAAAACCCTTTATGAAAACACATGCCTTCAACCGTACCAGTCTTGACGAGCTCGGTATCTGCGACATAGGTTTTAGACGCATGATTTTTCATAAATAGGTCTAACTTAAAAGGGGCATTTTTACCCGTTTTCTTCCTATAGTGGCTCAGCTTCTTATTTGCAGATAAATAGAAATCTGTCTTTGTTAGCCTCTTCGTCGTTGATTTGGTCAGCGTCACTAGTTTGGTATCTTCCCTGCACACATCATAAGCATAAAAACGCATATCAAGATAAGTATTTGCAGTGCATTCTACCTAAGCAGAAAAAGATTGCCCAACTTTATGTACAAATAAGTGACAATTGAGCCCAATAAAGCATCCATTACTATCATTGGTATACTTTCATTTCGGTATATCAGTAATTCGGTATACTAGGGTCTGTTGACCTTAGAAACCCGCTTACTTCAAGGTACTGATATACGTGACTGCTGATATAAAAGCTCGAGACATAAAAATAGCGACATTTAACTTATGTAATTTTATCGAACCGCCTAGCGCATTTTATGATTTTGAAAATATCTACACCGATGAACAATGGCAAAAAAAGCAACAATGGATTGTGAGCTACCTTGAGCAATACCAGCCTGATGTTATAGGCTTTCAAGAAGTGTTTAGTGCTAAAGCATTACAAGCACTGGTCAAGCGTGCCGACTACCCATATTTTGCTGTCATTGATAAGCCTCAACCAATTGAAGATTACATTTATCAAAGTCCGGTTGTCGCCATTGCATCTAAGTACCCCATTCATGAAGTGAGTGGTGTCGCCCCAACAGATCTGGCCATTCAATTGAATGATGCGAGTGAAACGCCGTTCGGTTTCAGCCGTCAGCCACTTCGGGCAACCATTGCGGTTCCTGAGTTAGGGATGTGCGACTTTTATGTCGTTCACTTTAAATCTAAGCGCCCTATGCTCAACGATGAATGCGAACCACAATCAACTGTGGCAAGCAACAATGACGAACGTAAACTCAACGCCCTAAAGTCGCTAAGACATGAGGTTCTGGGTAGTTGGGCATCGTCTTGCCAACGAGGCTCAGAAGCAGCGTATTTACTAGACGCCATACTTTGCCGTAAATTCGAAAACAATTACCCAGCAATATTAATGGGTGACTTTAACGATGATCTTAACACCGGGGTTCTTTCACACCTGCTCACCCACTCTACTCGCCAATTATCTGAAGACGAAAACAAACAATTTCTTGCGGGTTATCAACTCAAAGACAGCTGGGCACTATTTACAGCAGGTCAAGAAATAAACGCATGTGACGCCCCCTCGATATCCGCTCCCTTCACCTATTATTATGGTGCCCGTGGTTCAAGACTCGACTACATCCTGTTATCGAGTGAGTTTGATCCTAATTACCCTGAAAACTTGGCTGAAGTTCATGGTTATCACGTTCATGATAAACATTTAATTAATCCCAGCTATGAAGTAGATAGTTTCAGCACGGATCACGCTATCGTGATGATTAGCTTAAGAATTCGTCATTAACAACACTACTGACCAAGTCATTATTAAAAAGTTAAAGTCTGTAATTTGCTCTACTCCCCAGATAAAGGAAATAACCATAGCGAGATAGATTTAAGATTGGCATAATTAACAGACTAACGACTAACTAATTGAAAGCTAGGTACATGACAACTCGCCACCGACAGCCCCTCAATCATCTAAATCGCGCGCTTCTAGTCGCAGCGCTCGGATTTAGCTCTCTTGCTTCTGCCAACAATTTTCCGTACAGCTACTTTGAAGCACGAGTGCCTATTAGCCCGGGTGGCTTAGGTGCTGCCGCAAGCATGCAGTTCCACCCAAATGCCCATGCGATTGTTGAGTTTGAAAGTAACTTCGATGATGACTGGCGGCTAAAAGGTGGTGTTGGCTTCCACGCACCGATCAATCAATTCACCGATGTTCATGGCCAAGCTAAAATTCTTTCATACAAGAATGAAGAAGAGTCTCGTTCTATGGGGCGCCTAGGCTCTGAACTCAACATAGGTGTATCCGCTTGGGTATTACCTCAATTAGAAACCGGTGCTGTTGTGGGTGTCATGCATTTAGACGACGATCATACTAAATTTAATGTCTATGCACGCTTCCATGCCGGTTCTGCATTCTCGCTTGGTGCTGAATGGCGTATCAAAGACATTGAAGATCAGAGCATGATGATTTCTGCGCGTTATCCATTTTAAAAAATGCTACTGTTGTCAACACACGTTATAACCCAGGCAATTGGGTTATATCTACTTTAAGTAAAGGGAACTTCATGTCTAAGAAAGTCTATTGTATTGCTCAATTCCAACCAAAAGCAGGCCGTGAAAAAGAGCTATTTTCAGTACTTCAAGCCCTCGAACCGAACACACTTCGTGAAGATGGCTGTATTCAATATACCGTTACCCGCCATATCCCAAGCCCATTCGCCGGTGGTGAATCATTCCCTATCGTCTTTAACGAAATCTGGTCTGATATGGCAGCATTTGAAGCGCACTGCCAACGTAAAGAAATTCAAGCGTTTTTCAAAACTCACTGTGAGGCAGAAACAGGGGCTGCGGAAAAATGGAACGTTTGTGTCTATTCCGATGAGCCCGAAGGTTACGACACGCCAAGCCTTTAAGTTCTTCTAATCATTTTGCTTTAGCTAGAACGCTAATAGCTTCGCTCAATTCCAGTAGAAATAACTTGGGTATGAATACCCTTTACCCAAGTTATTATCCTTTACATTCTTATCGAGATAGTGTGACTTGCTGCTATAACGTCTATTCTTGTATGTACATTACAAACAAGCATCTTGGACACTATGCCTAACAGCAGCAACGCTAACAGCAATCCCCACTACACCATCTGCCTCATACTATATGACCAATTCGATTTGCTCGAAGTCGCTGCACCGCTTTCTCTGTTTTCGATGTTTCCTGACAATTTCCGTATCGTAACAGTATCAGAACATGGCAGGCCTGTGGCGAGTCAACAAGGCAACAAGTTATCTGCCGATGATAGCCTGTATACTCTGGAAGATTTTGATGTATTGATAGTCCCCGGCGGAGACGGGATCAAAAAAGCCGTAGAGAGTGACAACCTTGTGAATTGGATAAAAAAACAGTACCAGCCAAGTCGTTACATCTGCGCTTTTTGTACCGGAGCAGCATTGCTCGCTGAGGCTGGTATTCTTAGGCACCGCTCAGCAACGACAAACAAACAACAATACCGATGGGTAACAGGCTTTGGTGAAAATATCGACTGGTTTCCAGTGGCTCGCTGGGTTCGAGATGGCCATATTTTTACTTCATCGGGTAAAAGTGCAGCGATGGATTTGTCTTTAGCGCTCATCGCAACCCTGCTTAATGAGGAGTCTGCACGTAAAGCGGCAATCAATGCAGAGTATATTTGGGTGAATGATCCCGGCGAAGATCCATTTGCCCCGCTTCATATCGTACAATAGCGGATCTACGAATGTCGTCACGCATTTGTTTGCCACATCTTTTCTGATCTTACTAAAACCTATGTCCCTTCGTGCCACATAATATGACACTCAGCATCTCGAGCCGCTTTTAACATGTCAATTAATGGCGCGGCTCGGGTATATAAGCTGACAACGGGCTCAACATCTAATTCATTCAGATCATCGACGTCCTCAGCAGATTGACTATTTTCGACTTGCTGCTTTTCTGCTGCTAATTCTTGTTGGTGGATCTGCTGTGTTGCCGCGGTTAGTTTTATCAAGGCATCGTCGATATCTGCAGGGTCAATCGCTCCGGGAATATTTTCACAATGCCCCATCATTCGCAGCATATGCTTAGCAACATCGCCAAACATTAAAACATTGCCACTGGCTTTGCATTTAAACGTCACCAACATAGTCACTCCTATTTTTTTTATCTCGCTTAGCAAATAAATAGCCCGCCACTATACCTGAAAGCGCGCCAAATAAATGGCTTTCGTAGCTTATCCATTCGTGAACCGGGATAAAGCCCCACACCATTGAGCCATAGAAGAACATCACGAGCGTTGCTATCACAATGGATTTAATACTGCGATACATCACAGCATATGTAAGAAGGTAAGCCCAGAGCCCATAAATAACCCCACTGAGCCCAATATGAAAATGCATACGTCCAAAAAACCAAACGCCAAGCCCGCTGCCAAACCAACAAATTAAGAAAACAGCAATTAAACGTGCAATACCAGAGCGAGAAACAAGGAAGCCCAATAAGGTAAACGAAACCATATTGCTGATTAGGTGTGCCCATGAGCCATGAATAAATGGATAGCTAACTAAGCCAAGAAAATGGCTGAAATGACGAGGAAGCAGACCGAAATCAGATAGCGCGCCGAACGTAAAGACATTGATCAGGTGGACGCTTACGCATAGCGCTACAACAACGGCAATAAACTTGAGTGCGTCGATATCTTTGCGATTCAATTCTGCCCCCTAGCGACGTCTAGTGATAATTACCAGAATGACTGACGTTGCTGATAATCAATTTCATCCGATTTACTACGCTGACGCTTACCGGCAATACTAAAATTTCGGCCAAGCAAAAGACGTATTTGGCTATACGTTTCATGGGCGAGTAAATATCGACGAGAGCTATTCCAACACCGATTTGTTGTGGTTTTAATCGCAGCAAGTGCATCGGGTGAGCCACTTAATAATTGCTGACACAGCAATTGCGCTTGTTGCAGAGGCTCTTCACAAACCTCCGTGACCAAAGCTATCTCTTTAGCTTGTTTCCCCGTTAGTATTTCACCTGTCATCGTTAGCTTCAACGCAATATCTTTGGCAACAACTTCACGTAAAGACATTAGCCCGGCCATATCAGGTACTAGCCCCCAACGCACTTCCATAATCGACATTTCACTATCTGGTGTGACAAATCGAAAATCAGCGCCCATTGCAATCTGCATACCACCGCCATAACACTTCCCTTCAATGACAGCGATAACCGGACAGGGTAACTCTCGCCAATTTTTAGACACCCTTTGCGCTAAATTTGCATTACCCGGCAACCATTTCGTAAGCAGTGATAGTGCTTTCTTTTTTGATGTCGCAACACTTTTAATGTCTAGCCCACTACTAAAATTACCACCCGCCCCTTTAATAATAACAGCACGTACATCTTTCTGTTTTCTCAATTGTTTACTTACTTTATCAAGTTCAGTAAACATGGTCATATCAAGGGCATTCATTTTATCTGGTCGGTTTAATGTAACGGTTACGATGCCCTGCTGTTGTTCAATACTTAAACGACGCCATTCCATTGCGCACTCCCTATCTGGTCAGTCCAGTAACTATAGTAACGTTAACACAATTTCAACAAAACAATAGCTTTCAGTATGAAATTTGGGCAAAGAGCACAAAACAGGTGACACCGTCACCTATCGGTTTGGAATCCAAAAGCTTGTGCGGTGGCTCTCCACTCAGAAGAAGTGGCAGAAGATATGGGTTCAATGGTATTGATAATAGTCGTCAGGTCTCCCCCCGTGCAGGTAGTACCATTTTGTTCAATAGTCGCACTAAACAGAGGAAGTTGATGACGGGTTGAAACACACCACTCACCATCCATCACACCGTCTTTTTGCTCACAAACGGCCTCCATAAACTCAAGGTATTCCTCAATGGAGCCTTTGTCTTCATTCAAACACCAAAGCCGTTCATACCTGATATAACCGTCTCTCGGGTGGAAAACCTTGCCTGGAATAACAGCAGTAAAATCCAGTACACCACCTCTTGTCGCTTTCACATAAGCTTCCGATAAGGTAGATATGTCTTCATTTGCCGTTGCAGCTGGCTTGGAATACAAATCACTGACGCAAGAAGCAACCAATAACGTGGTTGATACAACTAATATGCGAGGTTTCACCATTCCTGCCCACCCTTTGAATTAGATGCTGCTGGTATTAAGCATATACCCAAGTGGGTTCGCAATGCAGAATAAAAGCGAATAGTCGATTAAATTCAACGGTTATGACGTTATGGACCCGGCGCTAAGTCGCCTGCGTCTTAGCTTTTTGACACAGTGATATCTGTGCTGAACTACCCTTTAGTTAGGGTTTTAGAAGGCTAAATCATGCTTATGCTTGAGATTCACACCAAACTGCTGATTGCGGATACGACAGAAATTCTAGACGCATTTGTCGAGAATGGACTACATCGCGAGTATTCGATATATTGCCAATTCCCACACTGTGACAACGTCACACAGAAGCTCGTTCAACGTAATGAACCCGCTGATATTGAATTCAATGATGGCTATATCTTCAACCGCAAAAATTAATTCATTGCAAAGCAACCGCTTAAATAACGGGAACATATCGTTATAGGGTGTTTGCTATACTGAAAATGTTCACCGATTGCTGTCTTAATGGGGGTGAAGATGAAGAAATGGTCGAGCTTGATAGCCTTGATATTAGTAACAGGCTGTACTGCTGATGTGGCAACAGACTACAACAGTGCCGTTAACTATAGCCAGTTTAAAACCTACCAGTTTGCCCCTTCCGCTGAAAATAACGCAGTCACTCTCGACGCAGCTCGTGTAGAAGACGCCATTTCTAGTCAGCTTTACGCCAAAGGACTAAAACCGAGCGAAGAAAATGCCGATCTTACCGTTCAACACTCAATACTTGAGCAATCCGAATTTCAATCATACGGCACCAGCTTTGGGTTTGGTTACGGCTATCGAAATGTGGGGGTTGCCTATAGTGCACCAAGGCAATACAAAGAGTACCGGTACGGCAAGTTAGTGGTAGAGTTGATTGAAAACGATACGAATCAGATCGTGTGGCGTTCAGTATCACAACGTAAACTGACAGAAACCATGACCCCGGACTCGCGCCGTAAATTCATTGATGAGCAAATTCAAGAAATGTTTAACAATTACCCGCCCTATTAGGCTTCAAGACGACTATCACTAAAGCAATATTATTAATTTCAACATCGTTAAATACAGCACCATTAAATACAAAAACCGGCCGAAGCCGGTTTTTATCGCGGTATAATCGCTGTTGTCTTACTTGCGTCGTTTCTGAACGTCACCGGCAAGTTGGCGTAGTACTTTTTCAGTATCTTCCCAACCAATACAAGCATCGGTAATGCTCTGGCCGTAAGTTGGCGCAACACCATCAACAATGTCTTGACGACCTTCTACAAGGTGACTTTCAATCATTACACCGAAGATTGCATCGTTACCACCTGCAATTTGCGAGCCCACATCTTCCGAAACAAGCGGCTGACGTTGGAATTGTTTTAGGCTGTTTGCGTGGCTGAAGTCAATCATCACCTTCTGGCGTAGGCCAGCTTTTTCTAGTTGGCTCGTGATGTCATTAACGTGCTCTGCGCTGTAGTTTGGCTCTTTACCACCACGAAGGATGATATGACAATCTTCGTTACCTGCCGTTGAAACAATCGCCGAATGGCCGTATTTGGTCACTGACAAGAAGTGGTGCGGCGCGCTTGATGAGCCAATCGCATCCGTTGCAATCTTAATGTTACCATCAGTACCGTTCTTGAAGCCAACAGGACAAGAAAGACCAGATGCTAGCTCACGGTGTACCTGTGATTCAGTAGTACGTGCACCGATAGCACCCCAGCTGATCAAATCACCCATGTACTGAGGTGTGATCATATCTAGGAATTCACCTGCCGTTGGCACACCCATATCCGTTAGGTCTAGCAAAAGCTTACGACCAATACGAAGACCATCATTGAGCTGGAAGCTATCATCCATGTACGGGTCGTTGATTAGGCCCTTCCAACCGACTGTTGTACGTGGTTTTTCAAAGTAAACACGCATAACAACTTCAAGATCGTCCTTCAACTCTTCACGCAACACTTTTAGCTTCTGGCCGTACTCCAGCGCCGCTTTAGGATCGTGAATTGAACAAGGGCCAACAATAACCAATAGGCGATCATCGTCACCGTTAAGCATCTTGTGAATCGCTTGGCGAGCTTGGTAAACCGTCTCTGACGCTGCTTCTGTCGCAGGGAAACGCTCCAGTACAGCAACGGGTGGTAGTAGCTCTTTAATCTCGCGAATGCGAACGTCATCAGTCTTATGCATCTTTACTTCCTGAATATACTCACCTGCCAACCGTAAACATTTTTGTACAACCATGGTTGACAGTAAATTTCTCTTCCAATTGACTTTAACTTATCTTCTTATTATGAGCAGTGCAAACCCTAATTCACATTAATTGCGAATTTCTTCAGTTTTGCATATAAATCAAGCAATCACGTGAATATATAACCAGAAACTAGTGCTACACCACGCATACAGAAACATTACTTTGAAATTTGTTTCGCAAAGCCATAACATGGATTCAATAACTTATATCATTACGAGGTCATGTAATGACTGATACATCCGTCATCTCGTTTCAAAATGTCGATAAGTGGTACGGTGACTTTCAGGCGCTAAAGAACATCAATCTCAACATTGAACGTGGTGAAAGGTTGGTCATCTGTGGACCATCTGGCTCTGGTAAATCCACACTTATCCGCTGTATCAACGGGCTTGAGCAATATAACGAAGGTCAATTGTTGATAGGTGGTCAACCGCTCAATGAAAAACACCTAAGATCGATTAGGGGAATGGTCGGCATGGTGTTTCAACACTTCAACCTCTTTCCTCATATGACTGTTCTAGAAAACCTTACCCTCGCCCCACGTCGAACACTTAAGCTGAGCAAAGACGAAGCAAACGCACTGGCAATGAAGTATCTCGATCGCGTTCATATTGCCCATCAAGCTGATAAGTATCCGGCTCAACTTTCAGGCGGCCAACAACAACGTGTCGCTATTGCTCGTTCATTATGTATGAAGCCTGAAATATTGCTTTTCGATGAACCGACATCTGCCCTCGACCCTGAGATGATTCGTGAGGTATTGGATGTCATGAAAGAGCTCGCCGACGAAGGGATGACAATGGTATGTGTTACCCACGAAATGGGATTTGCTCGCCAAGTCGCGGATCGTGTTGTTTTCATGGATGAAGGGGAAATTGTCGAAATAGCGCCGCCATCGCAATTATTTGATATGCCGCAGCAGCCTCGTACCCAAACATTCCTTGAGCAGATCTTGAGCTACTAACAGGGGCGGATATGAGTAAGACGTTTAAATCATTCGCCGCCATTGGTCTTAAAATCAGTAAACCCGTTTTATCTGGCTTGCTTCAAGTGGCCATTGTCTCTGCGGGGCTATTCTGGCTACTCGATGCTGGTGCCGAGGCAATGAACTACCGTTGGCAATGGTATCGGATCCCGCAGTATTTATGGTTCGTTGAAGATGGTGAATGGTTTCCAGCTGAATTGCTTGAAGGCTTAAGGGTGACACTGGAGATCTCAGCCGTCAGCCTCGTGTTCACCTTAGTGATAGGGCTCACCGTTGCACTTCTTAGACTATCAAATTCAGTTGTTGGTCGGTTCATTGCTCACGGTTACATTGAATTGATTCGCAACACCCCTTTGCTGGTTCAAATCTACCTGCTTTATTTTGTATTCGGCCCAGTACTTGGGTTAGAGCGTTTCACCACTGCAGTGCTGGCACTGTCTTTATTTCAGGGAGCCTATACTGCCGAGATCTTCAGGGCCGGCTTAAACAGTATCAGCAAGGGCCAATATGAAGCCGCAGACAGCTTAGCACTATCAAAAGTTGATAGTTATCGGTTCGTGATACTGCCACAGGTCATCAAGCGAATCTTACCGCCATTGACCAACGAGTCAGTTTCGTTGGTAAAAAACTCATCGATCGTAAGTGTCATGGCGATTTTTGATTTAACCACAGAAGGCAGAAACATCGTTGCCGACACCGCAATGCCTTTTGAGGTTTGGTTTACCGTTGCTGGGATCTACCTATGCGTCACACTGTTACTGTCTGGTTTTGCTGCTTGGCTAGAGCATAAGCTAGCCACACCAAGTTACTAACTTACTCCCAACAATGACAACGAATAATGGAAGGTTGGGAATTACAGGAGAAAGGAAGCATGAAAAAAATACTAACGTTTCTGTTTGCCGCCGTTGCTTTAGTCACGGCAGCTGGTGCAAGTGCCGCTGATAAATCGGCATTAACCGAAATCAAAGAGCGCGGTACGCTTAGGGTTGGCATGTCGACCTTCGTCCCTTGGGCGATGAGAGACAAGCAAGGTGAGTTGGTAGGATTCGAGGTCGATGTGGCTCGTCGATTAGCGAAAGATGCCGGCCTTAAAATTGAGTTCATCCCTACCGCCTGGGACGGCATCATACCTGCGCTACTTGCCGGCAAATTTGATGTCATCATTGGTGGTATGTCTATCACCCCCGAACGTAACATGAGCGTTTTGTTTACCGCCCCTTATGCTCACTCCGGTGTGCAGCTTGCTGCTCATAAAGAAAACTCAGCCGATAAAACCACCATTGCTGATTACAATAAGCGTAGTGTGACTCTGTCTGTTCGTCGTGGTGCATTTACCGTGCAAACAGCCAAGAAATACTTTCCTAAAGCAAAGCTTCGCCAATTTGACGACGACGCACAGGCTTTCCAAGAAGTGCTAAACGGCAATGCCCATGCAGTACTGGCTTCATCACCAAAACCTGAGCAAATGGCTATCCAATACAGCGACAAGCTTTATATTCCATTTGATGAGCGCTTAAGCCGCGGTTCTGAGGCCTTTGCAATTCGCCATGGTGAATTTGACCTGCTGAACTTCTTCAACAACTGGATTCTACTCCGCACCGAAGATGGTTGGCTAAAAGAGCGTCACGACTACTGGTTCACCACGCTTGACTGGGAAGATCAAATTGCAGAAGGACAGTAACACTTGTCTCAAATGACTATGCAAAAAGTGCCGAGAAAAACATTCTCGGCACTACCTAAACTTAATAAGCTCGACGGGGTATTGCTGGTTATCCTGGCTGCGTTTGTCACTTGGCTATGGTACCGCTCATCAGTCGGGATCCACTATCAATGGAACTGGGATAAAGCCTTCCAACTGATCTTCTCATCGGGAAGAAATGGTGAGCTACCCTACTTCTTCCAAGGCTTTATCGCCACAATACGGTTAAGCTTATGGGGAATGTTATTTGCTGGCCTTCTTGGCTTACTGCTAGGCTTGGCGAGACGCTCATCATTTATCGTACTGCGCCTGCCAGCACAAGCCTATATCCAGTTAGTACGGAACATTCCGCCACTGGTTTTCGTCTTTATCTTTTACTTTTTCATCTCAAGCCAACTTGTGCCAGCTATTGGCCTTGAGTCTATTTTACGTAACACACCTGATGACATTAACACCATACAGTCATTGCTTTTCGGCCCCGCAAAGTTATGGGAAAACCTATTTTCTGGTGTTTTGTGTGTGGGTTTGATTGCAGCCGCTTATATTGCTGAGATCGTCCGTTCCGGTATTGATGCCATCGCTAAAGGGCAATGGGAAGCCGCCGACTCATTAGGACTGAATAAGTTGGACCGCTTCCGCTACGTTATTTTCCCGCAGGCCTTAAGTGGCATTGTTCCCCCGCTGGCAGGCCAGTTTATTTCTCTGGTCAAAGACTCTTCGATTATCTCGTTGATTTCGATTCAAGAGCTCACCTTCGTTGGCAGTGAAATCGCCAACTCGTCAGGGCTGATCTTTGAAATTTGGTTGCTGGTGGGAGCCGGTTACCTATTGCTCTGCCTTAGCTTGTCTTTCCTATTCAGCAAACTTGAGAAGCGCAGCCAAAGGCATAAACAGCGCTAAAACAAGCGCTGTTATTTATCCAATCCTATTAATACCCATAAAAATCGGGAGCAATTATTGCTCCCGTTTTATTTGAAAAAAGCTCAGCTTACGATTGTGTTGCTCTCGATCACCTATATGTTCCATACCAATCTTTTTCATCACTTGACGGGCTGACATGTTGCGTGTCGATGTAAAGCCAACAATGCTGGCAAAGCCACCTTCACCAAAGCCATACTCTAGAATGGCTTTACCTATCTCAGTCGCATAGCCTTGATGCCAATGATCTTCACAAATCGTCCATTCTATTTCTGCAATACCGTCGTTATCGCCATAGGGGTTAAGACCGACCCTACCAATAAGGGTGTTACACTCAGCAAGTAGCAACGGGCAATTAAAATATCCCCCTTTCCACTTCCAACCCATTTTATTGGCATTGCACCAATCTAGTACTGCTCTCGCTCTTTCTTCTGTCCATGGTGATTCATCGGTATATGTATGAACGGACTGGTTGGACATAATCCTATGTAAGCTGGGCATATCACCCTCATGCCAAGGTCGGACATAAAGGCGTTGTGTTCTTATGCTCGGCGTCACTTCTAGAATCATATTCATCCCTCTTACATATGAGACCAACAATAAAACTACCGCGAGGCAATACAATGCATCACAGATATTCTGTTTACTTGGCTATAAGTGTAGAGCATTTCTGTGCTTTTCACTTAAGAAGAGGATCTTAGGAAAAGCACAGTACCATCAAGAATGAGGAATTAATGAAGATTAGCGCTCAAAGAAATTAGCGTGTAAATCCAGCGTCGAACTTATCAGCCCACTCCGGCCATAGTTTTTTCAAGTCCATACTTTCTTCTAGCATATCCGCCACGCGATCGATCCCTTGCTCACGTAGAAGATCAAAATCTGGTGTTTGCGTCGCCTCAAGGCCAGCCCAAGATAGAATGGCATCACAGGCACCTTGCTGCTCAAAGATACCGTGCAAATACGTACCAAACACTTGGTTATCGACACCCATTTGACCATCAGGCCCGTCAGTTAACATAACTGGCGAGTCATCACGTACGCCTTCTGTCACCCCAGCGTGAATCTCATAGCCAGTCACATCAACAACAGGTTGTTCGGGCAAACGCAGCTTGCCTTGGGTCTGCTTCAGTTGCTTGTTAGGCGCTAGTACCGTTGTGGTGTTCAAATATCCCAGCCCTTGGCTCGTGCCAGGTTCACCTTCAATGCCGTCGGGATCAGCAATACTTTCACCCAACATTTGGTAGCCACCGCAAATACCCATCACTTTGCCACCGAGGCGGAGGTGACGCGCAATTTGCTTATCCCAGCCTTGTTCCCTCAAATACGCCAGATCATCACGTACACTTTTAGTACCCGGAATAATGATGAGATCTGTCGGGGGAATTGCTTCGCCTTTACCAACAAACTGTAAGTTCACTTGCGGATGCATGCGTAGTGGGTCGAAGTCTGTGTGATTACTGACTCGGGTTAGCACAGGTACAGCCACGTTAAGTTGATGCTCTGCCGCGTCTACTTGTTGAGCATTAATCGCATCTTCAGCTTCCAGCATTAAACCGTGCAAATATGGCAGAACACCAAATACTGGCTTACCGGTTTTTTCTTCAAGCCAATCTAAGCCAGATTCAAGCAGCTTTATATCACCGCGGAAACGGTTAATCACAAAACCCTTCACCCGATTCTGTTCTGATTCAGATAGCAATGCCAAGGTGCCATAAAGGTGTGCAAAAACACCACCACGATCGATGTCAGCAACGATAATGACGGGAACATCAGCTTCTTCTGCAAAGCCCATATTCGCCACATCATTCTCGCGTAAGTTGATTTCTGCAGGGCTGCCAGCCCCTTCAATGATGACCGTGTCAAAGTCTTGCTGAAGAATATTGAATGACTCCATAATTGGCGTCATCACCACCTTCTTATAGTTGTGGTAACCCACGGCATCCATATCGGCTAATGCTTTGCCTTGAACAATCACTTGCGCGCCAATATCCGTATTGGGTTTAAGCAAGACAGGATTCATATGTACGGTTGGCTCAACACGACAGGCTTGCGCTTGTACGGCCTGTGCACGTCCAATCTCGCCACCGTCTTTGGTGACAGCGCTGTTAAGGGCCATATTCTGTGACTTGAAAGGCGCTACCTTGATTCCTTTACGAGCAAGCACTCGGCATAAACCCGCGGCCAAGACACTTTTGCCAGCATCTGAAGTGGTTCCTTGAACCATTAAGCAATTATTTTTCAACTATTTAAACCCTAGCCAAAACATCAAAAATTCCATTACGCCTCAGCAAATAAACAAATTAGATATGCTATTACCACGCGAGTCTGAGGCAGCGTTTATCATACCATGCATCGGCAACTTCAAAGTACAAACCACTACGACAAAAACAAAAAAGGCCCAGCGCCTGCTGAGCCTTCATACTTTCCTGCCTTTACCGGCTCTCGAGCACATTTAACCTATGTTGAAGCACTTCTGTCACTTCTTTGATTGTGGCATCTTCGTGCAAATACTCACGAGCAAGAAACGGGATGATTGGCACCTTTGATTGCTTAGCGTAAACCACTTTTTTGTCGTGTTCTGCGTTGAGGTGATCTAACCAAATAATGACCCGTACCTTCTCTTGATCCAGTGCACTCCCTTTTCTTCGATTAATTTTATGACTAAATTTATCTGTCATTACGACCTCTGATAACAGCAAATTCAATCAATGTATACTATGTAGCCTGAAAAGAGATTAGCATTCCAAACGAAGCTTTTTCAGTAGATTCCTAATTTGCTATCAGGTCAGCCCCAACAGATCAAAGCTGTAATTGAGGCCAATGCTTACCGGATTCATCGGTATATACGGTGACGCGGTAACGCGCCGCATATGGCAAATCAATTCGTTGTAAATAAGTGGCATCTTCTGGCATTGATAGCAACTGGCGTAATAGCTGCTTCATTACGCCGGAATGCGTCACCAGCAAGATTCGCTTTCCATTGTAGGTATCGATAAGTGACTGCCATGCCTGCTGGATCCGACGGTCAAATTCGACGAGTGACTCCCCGCCATGTGGCGTAAACAGCCATGGGTTTTCCCAAAAGCGAGTCAGTTGCTCACCATGCTCTTGCCACAATGCTTGTTTGTCCTGACCGTCCCATTGACCAAAGTCGAGCTCTTGCCACTGTGGATCATTTTGAATTGGCAAAGCATATCGTGCCGAGAATGTGCTAGCAAAATACTGGCAACGATGAAGCGGGGATGTAACGACTTGCTCAATATCATCCAAGCCAGACACAGACTGGTTCATTTGCTCAAGGCCAACGTCGGTGATCGTAAAGTCGGTACTACCCCGCAAACAACCGTCACCTTCCGGTAACCCGTGGCGTAGTATATCAATACGGGTAGTCTTGCCTTGGCTCATATCAACCTCACCTGTTTACGTCTTTCAATACTTGTGGGAGACCCGCAGTAACAAAAGTGACTTTATCAACCTGCTGAGCAATAGCTTGGTGCAACCAGCCGCTTTCATCAACAAATCGGCGAGACATTTCTCCCATAGGGACAATACCCTGCCCAACTTCATTGCTGACCAAAATAATGTGACCGACAAAGTCATCAAGCGAGTTTAGCAATGCTTGCTTTTGGTTCGACCAATCAATATCAGCATCACGATCGAACAAACAATTGGTTAGCCACAGTGTAAGACAGTCGATCAACAAGCAATGATTGGGCTGGTTATATCGGGAAATCACAGTCGCCAGCGCTATAGGCTCCTCAACAACTAGCCACTCTGACGGGCGGTCTTGACGGTGCCGGGCGATACGCTCCGCCATTTCATCATCACCTGCAGTTGCCGTAGCAATATAAATAACCTGCTTGCCCGATTCACTTGCCGTTAGCTCAGCTAGCCGGCTCTTACCGGAACGCGCACCGCCGAGTATCAGCTCAGTCATTCCCTGCTGTTTTTGCTCGCTCAAAATCCCACCACTTTCAATAACCTACTAATCATTAATTAGATAGCTAGATATGTCTGTTTTACCCCATTGTAAGAGACTTTTATCGTACAACAAGAAATTTCATCAAGGATTTACCCTAGTTATCAATGAAATGTTAACTGAATATCGCTACTATCAATACCTTAACCAATGCTATGGACAGCAATTACTAAACCTAAGTCACTTCAATAAATAAGAACACCATTATGTTTCATATCACCCAACTTTGGCCTGACGGCCTCATCTGGTTATTCCTGTTCGCTGCGGTTGCAAGCTTATTTGTTCGCGAAAAGCTATGGCCATTTTTGCTCGGCGCGAGCTTAGCAACAGCCCTATTCTTTGACCGGTTATCTCTTGTTGCGCTCATTTACTCTTTGGCAGGTATTGGGGTTGGCTGGTACAGCAAGCAGGCTCAGACGAAATTAAAAACCTTATGCCACCTTGTTGTCATTCTGTGGTCGGTCACATTAGTCCTTCACTTCATACCGGGTTTTGGCAATTTGCAGGTCCTAGATAAAGTCGTCACTGGCCCAGATAGCCTGCCATTTACTCTCTACCTTAACCTGGATAAGCCGCTCATCATCTTCGCTCTGCTTTTGTTAGTACCGGATATGCTAGACACCAAAGCTTATCGGGCCAGTAGCCCTGGCTCTGGCTCTGGCTCTGGCTCTGGCTCTGGCTCTGGCTCTGGCACACGAATGGTAGTTAAACAAAGAGCAATACTGATTGGCATGTTCATCAGCCTGCCGTTTATTGCATGGGGCCTTGGTATCGTAAAGCCGGAGGTTTCCTTGCCACCGTGGCTTTGGATCTTTGTTCTTAATAACTTATTGCTTACATGCGTAGCGGAAGAAGTGCTCTTCCGTGGCTACTTGCAGCGCAAACTCAGCCAGAAGCTATCGCCTTGGCTAGCACTGGCGTTCACTAGTGCTCTATTTGGCCTTGCTCATATTGCCGGAGGTATCGCCTTCGTGGTTGTTGCCAGCCTCGCCGGCATCCTGTACGGCTTAACTTACCATTGGACAGGCAAGCTTTTCTGGGCTGTTATTGTTCACTTTGGTTTCAACCTACTACACCTTGTTGCTTTCACTTACCCAATGGCACGGCAACTGTAATTAGGGAAAATAACCAAAATAATTGAAATATGAACGAATTCTGAATATCTAGCTCATCAATAGTTCAGACCGGGTGTCGTTTAATAGCACCATCAACACAAGGAGACTGAATTATGATTAAGAACATCGTTACTGCTATTGCCGCTGCTGCTATTATTCTTCCAACTGCTGCCCTTGCTGGCGAACGCGACAAGGGCAACAGCATTAACTACTCAGGCCCAGTAGACACGGTAACAGTGGCAAGCCTGCTAGAAGATACCAGTATGTTCACTGAAAAAGATGCCGTTGTAGAAGGCCACCTTATCAAGCAGGTAAATGCTGATACGTTTATTTTCAGCGACGGTACTAAAGAGATCCAAGTTGAAATCGACGACGACATCCGTATGCCGCAAACCATCAACGCCGATACAAAAGTGCGCTTGTTTGGTGAGTATGAAGGTGGAAATACACCTGAGATTGAAGTTGATCGCATCCAGCTAATCTAAAGCTCAGCCCAATCAAACTGGTGAAATTTAGACCAACAATCAAGCCCTGTACGCAGGGCTTTCTATCATTGATACAAAGTGTTGCTATACATTCGGCTACACTTATTAGTCATTAGCACCGCTATTAACAACTATATTAATGAGGCAGATCACACCTCGGAGGTGCAACATTTGCAAACATTTCACGGTCTGTTTTTATAAGTAAGCGTGTTAAACTCGTGTTCAGCTGACGAGTTTTAAGCTCGCACCAGCGCGAATATAGGGGCCACAATGTCAGATCTTTTGTTTCATAAAACTTACCTTCACCCTACCAGCAAAGAATGGGTTGTCTTTGTCCATGGTGCCGGAGGAAGTTCTTCGATTTGGTTTAAACAAATCAAAGCTTACAAACAGCACTTCAATCTACTGCTGTTGGATTTAAGAGGACATGGCCGCTCAAACAACATGTTTCAGGACATGATGAAGAACCCATACACCTTCAAATCAGTCACTACCGACATCGTCCAAGTACTGAACCACCTTAAAATTCAATCTGCCCATTTTGTTGGTATTTCGCTTGGTACCATCATTATCCGAAACCTGGCTGAACTCGCACCAGAGCGCGTTAAAACAATGGTATTAGGCGGTGCGGTCACTCGCCTGGATGCCCGTTCGCAATTTCTCGTCCAAGCCGGCAACCTTTGCAAGCACATCATCCCATACATGTGGCTTTACGGGTTATTTGCCTATGTCGTCATGCCGCAAAAGACGCAAAAGGAATCTCGCCTTCTGTTTATCAACGAAGCGAAAAAGCTCTGCCAGAAAGAGTTTAAGCGTTGGTTTAAGCTTGCGGCTGACGTAAACCCGTTGATGAAGTACTTCAAAGAAAGGGACTTGCCAATCCCTACCCTTTACTTAATGGGTGGCAATGATTACATGTTCATCAAGCCGGTAAAAGAAATGGTCAGTAAGCATAAGCACAGTTACCTGACTGAATTCGACAACTGCGGTCATGTATGTAACGTTGAAAGGCCAGACGACTTCAACCAGCACTCTATCGAGTTTATCCAACGCCACCAGCAGATGGCAGCCTAGATTAAGCGCAAGAGTTTGCAAAAAAAGAAAGCAGCCAACTGGCTGCTTTTTTATGGCTTGATTTAACTACGCTAGCTATATAAGAACTAGTTTGCAAGCAGTTGGCGAGATAGGAAATCCCTTAACTTTTCAGTCACTAACCATGGTTGTTCTAGGTTACTAATATGGCCCGCATTAGGAATAATGAAATATTCACTTCCCGTAATGCCATCATGCATCAGCTGCGACTCAAGTACAGGCCTCACCTTATCTTGAGCACCTACCATAATTAGCGTCGGTAATGCGAACATTTCAGCCATCTCGAAGGTATCACGACGACCAAATACCATGCGGCCAGCTTGGGCTATGCCTGCCGCTTTGTCTGCATCAACGTTCGCAAGTACATGCTTGAAGTTGGCCAATTGTAGTTGCTTTTCTTCTGACTCAGCTTGCGAAAACTGAAGCTCGGCAAAAAAGTCGATAAATTCAGGCGTCAGTGCCTTGGCATTATCTGCCTGCTCCATCATGTTAAAGTATTTGGTATGAACAACTTCAGGCTCTAAGCCAACAAAGCTATCCAGTAGAACCAGTGACTGAACACGGGAAGGCGCTTTGATCACCACCTCTGTGGCCCACATTCCGCCTGAAGATAAGCCGACCAATGAAAACTGCTCAATATTCAGTGCGTCGAGCAAAGAAAGCACATCGCTGGCGTAATCGGCCAAAGTACGCGTTGTTGTTGGCGCGTTATCAGACTGACCGTGCGCCCAGAAGTCAGGTACGATACAGCGAAAAGATTGGCTCAAACTCTCAAGTTGTGGTGCCCACATCTGGCTATCCCACAAATAGCTATGACCCAATACCACCACTGGTCCTTCGCCAATATCAAGGTAATGCATGGTCTGCGTGCCAACGTTATGTGTTGCCATTCGCTTTATATCCTTTTGAATACGACTCAATGCTCGCCATTGTACTGACTGCCAAAACGCAAGTCACTTGGATATAACATAAAAAAACACCTGCCAATATTGGCAGGTGTTTTTATGTACCATTCTATTAAAAGAACGTCTTAGAAGAGCGCCTAAGAAAAGCCGTTATTCGGCTAACGATTTTTCTTCAATGACTTTGACACCCTGTTGGTAAAATACCCACGCAGTCACACCGGCAAACACGTTACCGACCATGGCACCAATAAACAGCCCTTCCAAACCAGCCAAGTAAGCACCAAGCCAAATCATGGGTAAGAAGCAAACAAACAGACGCAGGGCCGAAATAAACAATGCACGCATTGGCATAGCCAATGCGTTACACACTGACACCATCAACATACATATACCTAATGGCCCAAGGCTGATTGGCACCCAAAATAAATGAAGAGCCAGCACATCTTGTACTGCTGTTTCGCTTGCAAGCAACCCGGTTAATACTGGGGTTAGAACAAACAAGATCACCGCGATAACACACTGCCACACCAACACAAATCGCACAGCAATCTGAATCAGAGCGCGAATATTCTGCACCTCACCTCGACCAAGCATTCGACCCACCATCGGCGGCATCGACATAGTCAGAGCAAGCACTATCACGATAGAGAAAAACTCCAATCGAGAACCAAGCACCCACCCAGCAACAGCTGCTGCACCAAAGCTAGCAACCAATTTCGTTGCCAGCATTGACGATAATGGCGGAAGTAGTTGGCTCAGCATAGCTGGTGCCATGGTATTCCAAAGCTCTTTGATTGACTGAGTGACATCAAGGCCGCTCCAATCAAAAGTGAGCCAATGACGCTGCACCACCTTCGGGAAGACCGCCAGCATACCAATGCCAAAAGCAATCACGGTAGCCCAAGCTGCGCCCACCAAGCCCATATCAAGGGTAAAGATGAAAAGTGGATCCAATACCATATTCAAGATGCTGGTCACCACCATCATGATACCCGGAAGCATCGTATTGCCATTGGCGCGGCACAAACTGTATGCAAAATACAGCATCGCCCCTGTCCAAGAGCTCAATAACCATGCTGGCCAGTAGTCATCAATAATCGGATACACATCAGCAGGCGCACTTAACAATGACAGAATGGCACCACGAGTGACCCAAATCAGCATACAGATCGCAAAGACGCTAACCGCCCCTGTCACGACAACCAAACCACCAAGCTGCTTAGCCCGCTGACAATCCCCTTGCCCCAAAACTCGCGAGATCAATGAGGTCGTGGCGATACCAAGGCCAACCTGTAAACCGATGATGACCATTTGCATTGGCAGCGTGAAGCCTTGCGCAGCAAGTGGGGACACCCCTAGCTGACCAATGAAGGCACTGTCTACCAACTGGAAGCTTAACAGTGACAACACACCAAACAACATAGGCCATGTCATTTGATAAAGTTGACGTCCGAGGCTCGGCGAACCGGAAGCTGCCTCCATTTAAACCACCTTAGTTTTGGGCTTAAACCGTTACTAGCTTAACTAGGTTAGCTGGACGGTAGTAAACCGACTTAAGAACTTTACCCTGACGAATTAGCTTACCGCCAAGGTCTACATCTTTTGCACACTTCGCAATGATGAACGCGCCTTTTTGGCTGCCTACAATCTCAACACCTTGCTCTGCATAGTGTGCTTTGGTTTCTTCAAACTCTTGCTCGTTGCGACATACTTTGCTCATGTTGCTTGAATGCACTTCATCCCAGCAAGTAACAAAGTCGATATTCAAGCGTTGTGCAATTTGAAGCAGAAGATCAATCAGGTAGCTGATACCGATATTTGCTTCAACGGTTTTATCACCTAGGTGCACCAAGCGCCCCATCAATACATAAACTGAATCGACGATAGCATCAGCTTGCTCAACCAAAGAATCTGCTTCTGCCAATTCCGTCATTTCTTCAACTGCTAATGACGTGTGCAATGCATCTGCCTGCTCGTTCAAGGTTGATGGCGACTCGATATCCAGGTCAAAAGTACTACGGAATTCATGGATATCACGGTATAGGTGGTCAAACAACGCTTGATCTAAAACAGCCAACTTCATGCAATGTTCCTTGTAAGAAAAGTATTACTCGCTTAGCGATAGATACGCTAAGACCGACAAAAAAAATCAGTATCAGTCAACGACAGATACTGATCCTCTATCAACCTATAGTGGCTGATATTTTAAAAAGCAATTAGAACGCCTTCGGTGCAAAGCCCGTTACTTCTTTAATGCCCATGCTGCGGCCAAGCGCCGTCATTGGGTGGACAACAACCAGACCTTTCACTGATTTCTTCAGTTTGCCCATGTCTGCTTGTTCTGCTTTTGTTAGCGCACGCTTGAAAGGAAGCGATGTAACATCAGCGCCCTTTTTGCCAAGATCACGCTTTTGCTTGGTTTTCAGGCCATGGATCTTCTTATTGATATCTTCAATTTCTTGTTTCGCCTGACCAGCAATGGCTTGATCGCCACGATCGAGTGCTCCAGCCAGTTTACGACGCAGTTTGTCCAAACGGTTATTTGCTAGCTGAAGCTCTTGGTTTAAATTCATGCTGTTACCTTAAAATCAATCTACAACACATTAGGCAAAGCACGCCTAAAATGATTGTTCAACGCGTCAGTATATATCAAGAGGATAACTTTTGTAGTAAGAATTCAAAAAAATTCAGATAACTAACCTACCTCTTGGAATAGCTTGGTGATATCCCTCGATTAGACCAAACAAAAAAGCCACAAGTATGAAAACACACTTGTGGCCCAGTCTAGCTAATGTGGGATTTTAATCTAATGCCAATAGCTTATTTGCAAACTCTGCAAAACCATAGCCCCCTGGGTTATCCATCACCACACTTGGGTGGAATGCTAGGCGTTCCCAGTAATTGCGGATATTGGCCACACCCACACTTTTTGGCAAAATTTCGAACATGTACTGGTCATTCATTGAATCACCTACATAGCAGGCATGACGAACAATTTCCTCGTCAGTCAGCCCTTTCTCTTTCAAAAAGGCCGTTGCTGTCGCTTTTTTCGAATGCTCACCATACCAAGCATTAATATGGATTGAACTTGCCGTTGCGTGTGCACCAAGGGCATGAATCTTAGCCACAATTTCTTCGATAATCGCATCATCGACTTTCGGGCGGTTCTGGCCGATATCTATCGCAACTTCACACAAGCGGTAGGCTTGATCCAAAGTCAGTGACAAATCAGGATAGTCAGCCAAAATCTCCAGCACTTGCGCTTTTAATTTTGCTTGGTTGTCACGGATGGCTTCTAGCGGTGTGTCAGAACGCAAGGTCAAAAAACCACCTTTTTTCTCCATGATAACCGCACCGTTTTCACCCAGTACCGCATCAACAGGCCAAAGTTGTGCAATATGATCACACCAACCAGCACATGCCCCGGTTACCGCCAAGACTTTCTTGCCTGCATCACGCAAGGTTTGCAATGCAACCAATGTCTCTGGAGGCAGCTGGCCGTGCCATGTCAATGTGTCATCGACATCCGTTAATACCCAATCGACTTCTTTCCAGTCGCTGTTCAATTCATTGGTGATTGAATTCATCGTAAACCTCTATATTACGTCGCACAGTTTATGCCCCCTTCTTGCTATAACTTACTTGCTATAAACAAGAGGCCTTACTCTATAAACTGCGTGTTAAAGCAAATTCGGTAAAAACATCACCAAACTTTCAGAAAATGTAAGTAGCATTAGCACTGAGAACAGGGCCAATAACAACGGCAGCACTTCTCTAACAAAGTCAACCATCCTTACCTTGAGTATCGAGCAGACCGTAAACATCATGGAACCAAACGGCGGCGTTACGCCACCAATCATGATGTTAACGATCACAATGATACCGAAATGAACCGGGTTAACCCCCAAGTTCAATACAGCAGGCAGTAGCAGCGGTGTCAGGATAATCATGGCTGCACCACCCTCAATGAACATACCGACCACGAGCAGCAGCACATTAATCAGCAATAACAGAAGTAGCTTATTATCGGTAAGCTCAATCAAGGCTGATGCAACGTTATGCGGGATCTGCTCAAGGGTCATGTAGTAACCAAAAACCATTGCACCGATAATGATGAACATAACACTACTTGTGCCTTGCACGGTTTCACGCATGATCATAGGTAGGTGGCGCAGCTCCAACTGACGGTAAACAAATACGCCAATAATGGTACACAGAAGTACCGCAATCGCACCGGCTTCGGTCGGAGTGAACAATCCAAAACGCATACCAAGAATGATCCCGAACGGAATAAGCAACGCAGGAATCGCCTTCAAGAAAGCAACCCAACGCTCGCCAGCAGATGCAGGTTCAGTACGCGATGGCTTGTAATTACGCTTACGGGCAATAAACGCAATGGTTATCATCAAAGACGCTGCCATCAAGAAGGCAGGTACATAACCGGCAATAAACATCTGATGTACAGATACGTTAGCCAGCAGAGCAAAAATAATCAGGTTAATGCCAGGAGGAATAACAGGGCTGATGCTCGACGATGCGGCGGTAACGGCTGCGGTAAACGGCAAGTCGTAACCACGCTTGGTCATTTCTGGTGCCAAGATCTTAGACTGCATAGCAGCATCCGCATTGGCCGAACCAGATATCCCGCCCATTAATGTACTCAGTGCCACGTTGACCTGAGCTAAACCACCGGTGCGATGGCCGATAATGGCATCAGCGAAAGCCAACAGGCTCCGGCTTATCCCCGCGTAGTTCATGACCGATCCAACCATGATAAAAAATGGGATGGCAAGTAACGGAAACGACTCAGCTGAACTGATGAAGCGTTGCATCACCAAGCTCACAGGGATCGAGTTATTCAAAAATAAGAAATACACCATTGAAGATGCAATCAAAGAAAAAGCGATAGGTATGTTCAGCAGGAACAGAACAAAAAGAATAATGATTGGTAGATAGCTTTCCATGAACACACCTAATTAATGTGGGCGCTTAAGCGCTGCGACGTCATCTGCAATGAACTTGACGGTGTGAATGGCCATCAGCACGAAGCATAAGAACAGCACACCATTAATGGTGAAATAAGACATCCCCATAACCGGAGTGACTTTGTTTGACAGCATCATGTATTGGTAGCTCAATACCGCCATCAGAATATTTAGCCCAAGAAGGAATACCGATACGGCCAATTTAAAAGGACGTTTGGCTTTCTTTGGCAACATGGCAACAACCACGTCGACGCCCATATGCAGCTTATGCTTATAGCAAGAACTGATGCCCAGGTACACTGCCCAAATAAAGCAGATCACCGACAGTTCTTCACTCCACGGCACAACAAAACCAAACCCGTAGCGCAGCACAACATTGACAATCACAACCAGCACAGTGATCGAGATAGCAATAGAGGCTAAGATTTCTTCAATATTCTTCAGAAAAAACACGTTATTTCTCCAATGAAATGCCTCCAGCACAGAGGTACTAGAGGCAATTCATGAAACTCTGGCCCAAACCGTGCAGTTAAAACCAGAAGTTAAAAGGTATTACTGAGCAGCACGAATGGTTTCTAGTTCATTCATGATAGTCGCGTGGATACCTTCGCTCCACGTTGGGAACTGGTTGTACACATCAGCAGTTAGCTTGTTGAATTCTTCAGCGTTCACTTCATTAAACGTCACACCTAGCTCTTCAAGCTTCTGGGTGTATTCCGCATCTAGCTTAACAAGCTCAGAAGTATTTGATTCAACGCCCGCCTCAAGCTCTTCGTTGATGATCTGCTGTTGCTCAGGAGTGAACTTATCCCACACACTTGGTGAAATGTAGATACCTACCGAGCCTAGGAAGTGCTTGGTTAGCGACATGTTCTTCGCCACTTCGTAGATCTTGGTTGAGTACATAGTCAGGATAGAACCCTCAAGACCATCTACGACACCCTGCTGAACACCGGCATAAGTTTCTGGGAATGGTAGCGATGCAGGTGCCGCACCCATGGCTGATAGTGTACTGATAAATAGCTGGCTTTGAGGAACGCGGATGCGCATGCCTTTCATGTCTTCAGAGTTCACGATCTCTTTGTTTGTGATCATGTGGCGGAAACCAAACATGTAGTCAGCATTCAGTACTTTGATGCCCTTCTCTTCAGCTTGGTCTTTCAAGCCCGCAACGAACTCAGTGTCCATCATTGCTAGGTATTCGTCATAGGTGTTGTAAAGCATCGGGCCAGCAAGTGCAGCGAAGTCTGGCACGTAATCGCCTAGGTAAGTCAAATCTTCGACTGCAATCCAGTTGGCACCGTTAACAACCTGCTCTAGATTGTCTTTGTAAACAGGTAGCTGGCCACCAGGGAAAACTTTAATGTTCACACCACCGTCGGTACGCTCACGGATCTTGTCCGTGACCTTTATCAGCTCTTGAGTTAGCAACTCATTCTGAGTGAAGACTAAACTCATATTAATATCGATGGGCTCAACCGCCGCAGCCTCTGAGGTGCCCTTATCAGCTTCACCACAACCCACAAGCAGCGCAGTCGCTGTAAGTACCGTACCTAGTAGCTTTTTCATATCAAATCACCTTAAATTCATTTTCATTGGTGGTATTAAGATGGCGAGCAGTATGTCGCCGAAATATGACACTCATATGAACATTACAAACAACAAAGTGAAAATACCTATATTTTTTGCTCGCTTTTGTGATGATCCACCTAATTTTAGCAAGCAGTTGTTATTTTCGCTTATACAATATAAAGATGACTTTGGTGTAATACTTCTGTAATACACTGGTATTAACGTTACTCACACTTTCAAATGAACATAGACGAGAATATTTATGCTTACTGGTCACCGCGGTGCCGCGCTATTAGCCCCTGAAAATACCCTTGCAGGCATTGAAGCTGCTGCGAAAGCGGGAGTGAACTGGGTTGAAATTGATACTCAGCTGAGCGCGGATAAAGTGCCAGTTGTTATTCACGACAAGACCGTCAACCGCACATCAAACGGCAAAGGTAAGGTTGGTGAGATGTCAGTTGAAGAGTTGAAGGCTGTCGACGTGGGCAGCTGGTTCAGCGAAGACTTCGCCGGTGAGACAATCCCAACCTTGGCCGAAGCGCTAGAAACCTGCCTTCGCCTGGACCTCACTCTAAACCTAGAGCTCAAAATCCATAACGATGTGGAAGCGATTCCCTTGGTGGAACATGTTGTTAAGCTTATCAAAACGACCCAGTTTCCAATCGATAAGCTATTACTTTCAAGCTTCAATAAAAACGCCCTACTGCACTGCCAAACGCTAATACCAGAAGTACGACGCGGTTTTATTTGTGAAGTTTGGAATGATTTCAGCCTTGATTCTCTAGTCGCGCTGGAGCTTTTCAGTGTTCATATGGACCACAACATCCTAACGCCAGAGATTGCACAGAGCATTAAGCAAGAAGAGCTAACGTTGATGATTTGGACGTTGAACCAGCCTGAAAAAGCACAACACTTCAAAGAAATGGGTGTCGACAATATCATCACCGATAACCCAGATTCGTTTGACTAAATCTACTGAGTGTTTTATTTACAGCGCCACTAGAATGAAAACGGATACCCCATGGAACTGAACCACCGTCAAAAGCAGATCCTCGCCACGCTAAAAGCCAATGAGGATGTACAAATTGATCATCTTGCTGAATTGTTTTCTGTTACAACCCAAACCATTCGACGAGATGTTAATCAGCTTTGCGAGCAAGGATTAGCTCGCCGTGTTCATGGTGGCGTCAGCTTACCTGCAACATTAACCAATACCAGCTACCTATTCCGCTCTGAAGTCGAATCGACAGCAAAAACAACCATTGCCGAGGCTGTCGCGCACAGTATCCCAGATGGATCCACCATAATGATGGGAATTGGTACCACAGTGACCAAAATTGCCCAGCACCTACTGGGGAAAACGTCACTTCGTGTTATCACCAACAACCTGCAAGTTGCTAAGATCTTAGAGGCTAACAAGCATATCGAAGTGTATCTGGCAGGTGGCCTTATGCGCCGTGAACACCAGGATATCATGGGCAGTAGCGCCATTGATTACCTTGGCGGGTTTGAAGCCGATATCGGCATTTGTGGCTGCGGCTCTGTTACCGAAAGCCATCACGCGATGGAGCATGAGTCGCTTGAAGCGGATCTGTCGCAAGCCATTATCGCAAATTCACGCCAAACTTGGTTGGTTGCCGATGCCAGCAAGTGGTCCAGGTTTGCAGCAGTGAAAGTCGCCCCTCTCGCAAGCTTTGATCGGATCTACACCAACAAATGCAGTCTACCGGGCGATTTGAACATCCATTTGCTGCAAGATGAATAACTTACCAAGGAGTTACTTGGAAAATACGTGCTAATTCGTACGAAAATTATACGATTATTCTAAAATAGTCCACACATCTTAAGCTTATTGCACTATAATCACCGACCGTAATTTTGGTCAGGCTAAGCCGTCTGCTTTAGGAAATAAGAATGTCATTTGCATCACAAAACTTTTCTCAAGAAATTGTGCGCGCACTCGATGAGTGTGGCTACGAGAAATTAACGCCAATTCAGCAACAAGCGATCCCACACGCGCGTCGCGGAAACGATATTCTTGCCAATGCCCAGACAGGTACGGGTAAAACCGCGGCTTTCTCTTTGCCGATTATCCAGCAGATACTTGATAAGCCAAAAGCCGCGAGCCGTTTTAATATTCGCGCGCTTATCCTTGCACCAACACGCGAACTGGCCGCGCAGATTGCCAAGAACATCGAAGACTACACCAAGTACACTGATATCAAAGTGGCTGCGATTTATGGCGGCACCAAGATGGGTACCCAAGAGAAGAAGCTAGAACAGGGTCTTGATATTCTTGTTGCGACACCTGGACGTCTGCTTGAGCACATGGAACTAAGCAACGTATCACTCGCTAACCTTGAGTTTCTCGTTTTCGATGAAGCTGACCGTATGCTTGATATGGGCTTCATTTCTGATATCCGCCTGATCATGGGTGATGTGCGTAGCCAGCCGCAAACCATGCTGTTCTCGGCCACGACATCAAGCCAAATGAATAAGCTAGCAAGCGAAATCCTACGCAAGCCTAAGCGCATTTCTGCAAGCACTGAAAACGCAACGGCAGATACGGTTGCTCACGTGGTGTACCCTGTTGATGAAGATCGCAAACGCGAGTTACTCTCTGAACTGATCGGTAAGAAAAACTGGCAACAAGTGCTGGTGTTTGTGAATTACAAAGAAACTGCTAACGAGCTGGTAAAAGAGCTAAAACTTGACGGTATCAAGGCTGTGCTTTGCCACGGTGACAAAGCGCAAAGTGCCCGCCGTCGTGCCCTTGATGAGTTCAAAGAAGGCAAGGCGCGTGTAATGGTCGCTACCGAAGTTGCCGCACGTGGCCTAGACATTCAAGGACTGCCGCACGTTGTTAACTACGATATGCCGTTCCTAGCAGAAGACTATGTACACCGTATTGGTCGTACCGGCCGTGCAGGTATGCAAGGCCACGCGGTGTCTTTCGTTAGCCGCGAAGAAGAGCTAACACTTGTGCAGATTGAAAAGCTTATCAAGCAGCGTATTCGCCGAATTCAGCTTGCAGGCTATGAGCCAAAGAGCCGCGATGCCCTACTTGAGAAAATGCACTCGAAACCTGCATTCAAAGACCGCCGTGGTCGCACTAACAACCCAACGGCTCAATCAGATGCGGAACGCCGTGCACGACTACGCCGCGCGGTACTGAACAAGTCTCGTATCACTAAGCTGAAGAAATAATTTTCAGCTAACTTGTTAATAACAAAAAGGGAAGCAGCCGCTTCCCTTTTTTATATCTCATATAATTCATAACCGTTAAGACAAATAGTGTTTCAGTGCCTTGCCCGGTATTGAGCTTTCAGTCTCAACGGCAAACGATGCCCACTTTGCGCCATCTGCCATTGCTTGCTCAATCGTTTTGTTATTGAGTAGGCCATTGATTAGGCCAGATGCAAATGCATCCCCGGCGCCGGTTGTATCAACAACATTGGCCGCACAGGCAGGTACAAAAGATTCACCATCGGCGCAATAAGCCGTCGCCCCCTTCTCGCCATCCGTCACAATGAAATACTGTAGGTTTGAGCCAGCGATGCTTTGTGCATACTGCCAAGGTAATTGGCTTGTTCTGCCCGCTAAGTCCGACGATGAGGTTATCAATACATGGCAAGGTCTAGCGCAATCTGTTTTTGGTAGTTGAGCCACGACCAGCGAATGCCGGATAGCGACTTCCGACCATGTTGAAATACCGTCAGCAGAAGAATTAACGTAGAGTGCATCCCATTTAGAAAAGTCTGGGCATTCACCCAGCACGAAATCCGGACGTGCCGGACGAATAATGGTTCGTTCGCCATCAGGCGTCATCAACAACATCAGCTCCGGTGTCGCAATATCGTTACGTTGTAACAAACTACAATTTAGCCCCTGAAGACTCGCTTCGGCCAGTAACCAATCTGCAGTTTCATCACGCCCTATTTGGCTGACTAATGCAACATTATGCCCAGCCCATACCAGCCCGAGCCCTGTGTTTGCTCCACCACCGCCAAGGCGACGCCCTTTGTCTTGATAATGGTGTCGACCACCAGCTTCGAGTAACTCTTCTAGTTGCAATACGCGATCACAATTGAGATTCGCAAGTAGCATGATGTTGGCCAATGGCTTTCTCCCTTCTATGCCTTTTAGAAACAAAAAGGCTATAACTCATTCAAGTTATAGCCTTTCTATTTGTAAAATACTACCAAGATAAAGACCGGCTTTATACTCGGTAGTATTTCATCATTATTGATAGTCTTTAAATGGGTTCTCTTGAACCAGCGGGATCTGCTTAGCAAACTCCGAAAGGGATACCGCATCTTGTGAAATCGCTACAGATGTCTCATCCATCATGCTCTCACCAAAGTGGTAGCGAATATGCTCCTCGCCAGAACACGCTGCTTTATCATTCGCATCAGCCACTTTCTGCACCTGATCGTTACGCGCCTGATAAGCAGAAATGGCTTCTGTACCATATTTATTGGTAAGCATCGCCATGGTTTGCTGAGGCGAAAGTACTAAGCCCGAGGCATTGTTACCACCGAAGCCTTTCGCGTTTAGAATAACCGCTTTGTAAGCTTCACCCTTTTCACCAGCAAAAGCATGCTCAGTCAAAATGTTCAAATTAGATTGGTGTACGTCATCGGCAATATGGTCAATCGTTTGTATACCCGGGATCCAACCGTACTTCCACACGCCTAGCGATGCAATCAGCTGATCACCTGGGGCAGTACTCATTGAGTGACCGAGGTAAGATTTCACCGCTGTAACCGGCCAGTTCTCGATATCGAATGTTTTCGCAACTTCATTCAGAATATGGCTCTCAGTCACTCGGTTTTGTGGTGTACCCGTACCGTGCGCTTGAACATAAGTCTGCTTGACGCCATCTTTACCAAGAATCGCTTGTGCCAGTGCTGTTGCTTTAGCCACCGTGACATAGTTACCAACACCAGGTGCAGAAATCGACTTTTTGTTGGCATCGGCATTAATGAATACATCAGCAACCGAACCATAAACCGTTGCACCCAATTCTAGTGCCAACTCATCATCCATTAGCACCACAAATTGTGCCGATTCCGCCATGGTAAAGCCGGCATTTGACGAGAAAGGACGACATGCACGGCGGTTGTCGACAACATCACTGCCATCAAGCGCTTTTAGTTGCTCATCTTCCGCCAAGGCACCCATCACCCGGAAACCTTCCATAATTTCAGAAACAACCGGGGCTTCAGCATTACCAATAATGGCAACTTTGGAGTGACCTTGCTGGATATCGTTCATACCCTGACGCAGGTTGTAAAGGAACGTAGCACACGCGCCCATATTGGTGCCCGTGGTACCAATGCTATTAATAACATAACCATTGATGAAGTCAGCTGGCATTTCAGCCAATGACAGTGCCATCATCTTTGTGCTTACTCGCCCACCGGTTAACGGTGCAGCCAGCATACCCGAAAGCGATTGGTCATCAACTTGAGCCAGTGCACTGCCCGCGTAAACAGAAACTTGATCCGGCTCGATATGGTTTAAGACTTCGTCCCAATCAAGACCCATTGAGTTAAGTGCATCAGATGCACCGTACACGGTCATTTTCAATCCACGTGGGTGGAAACGTGAATTATAAAGTTTACCTGGATCGAAGCCACGAGGGATATTACCGCCACTGGTTACAGGAAATGCAACACGATCTTCGAGCAACGCATTGAGTTCGCCAGTCACCGTAATCTTGACCTTGCTACCCTGCTCTTCAACCTGCCAGTTTTCAGGGATACGCGTAGGTAGCTTGGATTTACGTAGCGAGAATGAGATCTGCTCTTGTTCACTCTCGCTCTTTAGTGTTGCTTTGTATTGATATAGCAATTGATCAGGATTGAATGATTCAATACGACGAACCAGCGTACCCGCTTTAATCGCTTCGATAACTTCGGCATCCACGGCTAAGCCATCTGACAGCCCCATACGCTGAGCGAGATCCTGCCATGTTGACTGCATGTCTGCTTCAGGCAGTACATCGGACACCATACGCTTATAGCTGTGAAAGCCAGAACTACGACCAGCAGCATTAATTCCACCAAAGCCGACAATTAAAGGTAACTTTGTCATCCTAAACCTACATCAATACTTTTGAGACGGTTAGGTTAACAATTTACACTGTTCAATCACTATGTATTTGTGCCATTATCACTGCCATATATGCCAATTCATCGTAATCATTATCATTTTGGTGATAATTCGTACAACAGGAACTAACGAATGAACGTCGGATTTCTTCTTTATGATCGGGCACTTATCACAGGCGTCTCATTAGCAGCAGAAATGTTGAGTAGCGCCGCTAGCCTTCGTCCTCGCCAGGAGCAAAGGGAATCCCCATTCGACATTAAGTTGATCGCCCCAACGCTGGCACCTACAAAAGTGACGGCGGGGATCAAGATCCAACCTGATATGACTTACGATGATGACGAACCGGCCTTTGACATCCTCATCTTACCGCCAATGTGGGGAAACCCGTTGCAATCAGTCCGCCGTTCAACGTTTATCGTGCCATGGCTAAAAGCACAATATCAGAAAGGGGCTAAATTGATGGCAACAGGGACTGGGGTAATATGGCTGGCAGAAACAGGCTTACTCGATCACCAAGTTGCAACCACACATTGGTATTACTTCGATAACTTCAGTAGCCGCTACCCTAATGTGCAGCTAAATCGTCAAGCTTCTATCACTGCCGCGAACGATATTTACTGTACCACCAGTATTAACTCGCAATCTGAAATGGTGCTTTACCTGATCGCGGAGTACTTTGGCCAGAAGACAGCCAACACGATTGAGACCCATTTTGGTCATGAGATCTCGAAGTCTAACCAACAGCCCTTCTATCAAATTGGTGGGCAACTGCAATTCGACGAATCTATTGCACTTGCTCAAGATTGGATGAAACGAAACTTATCGCAGCCAATTACAGCACAAGCTGTCGCGGATCACTGTGAATTACCACTTCGTACCTTCAACCGTAAATTCAAAGATCAAGTTGGTGAAACCCCGCATCAGTTCTTGCAGCGATTACGGATGGACACCGCACAACAGCTACTCCGCGATTTTGGTATGTCGATACAAGATGTGGCAGAGCAAGTGGGTTATAAAGATGCCCATCACTTTTCCACCCGTTTTCAGAAACAGTTGAATGTTAGCCCTACTGAGTACCGACGGATGGTAAAAACAAAAATCTACAATCCTTAACAGTGCCGCTCGCAATGATGGACACTAAAATCTTTTTGTTGCTGTAATGATACAGTTCTCACTTATGCTGTCGCACTATGCTTACTGTATCTAAGTTAACGGAACAGCAGTATGTGTCGTTTGGGCTTATTCGGCATTTTTTTCATTCTTGGCGCTTTACCTCAATTCACACAAGCAGAAATACTGCCGACCAGCAGTACATCTTTAACTGCTGATACCTGTCGGTTAGATATCTATCACCTTGTTAAGAACGAACATCAAAAGTTTGTAGCAAACCTGCAAGTAGCCCTTATTACGAACAATACCCTTCGCCAACGCTATGTTGCGGTAAAAGCGGATATCAGCCACCCAATTGGCTTTGAAAATATCGGCTACTATCGTTCGGGCTATCCAGTGGAAGTATTCACCGCTAATTGGCGGAATAATGGCACCAAACATACAGTGACACGATTAGTGATCTTAGGAGGAACAAGCCAGAAACAGGCTTTTGATGTGTTTACCCGCCTAGTTAGCCAAGACTATGGCCATTTTGAACTGCGGGGGTATGACGAGAATTATCGCTTCAATGCTGACAGTAATGACATCAGCCAATTTACCAACTGCGTCAGTGAGCATCACCGCTAAATTGCGAGATCCAGCTCGCTTTCCTGTGCTTTATACCCATCACTACGAATCTTATCAGCAATGATATTGGCAGACGCTTTCAAAGTGACCGATGAAGAAGGCAGTGCGCCAAAATTATGTCGCAAAATCAGCAAGATGTCTTTCTCATACTGGCTTGATTCAGTATCTCCTTCGCTCAATTGCAAAATTTCATTCAGCAAATATGACAGCTGTTGTTGAACATCTTCAGCTGCTTTTTGTGTTTTTTGGGCATCTTGTAAATATAACAAGACATCTTTAATTTCAGCTATAGTTTGCGGACGAACCATATTAATAAACAATGAGATACAGTCGGTTAAAATTGAAAATAATCATCAATATATACACTGAACAACAGCTGAATAGCATCAAATAAAGATAAAATAAAAGTTAAATCAGGTATAGAAAACGTGAATACATATTCAAAGAATTAATCGTTTACGACCAAAAAACGAAAACACTAAATAAGAAGTGTCAAAAAAGTCAAAAATGTGACGAAAGTCAAAATAATTACATTCATTAGTACCAAAACCACAAGTAAACTTCACGCTTCAAATTTTTATGCAAAGCCCTGATCATTGATCAAAAGAAACACAACGCTTGTAAAGGAAGTGCAGTTTGAACCTTTCGATAAAGAATAAACTTTGTCTGACATTCGCAGTCATTATACTGCTTATATCAGCCATCCAAACTTGGTTAACCAGTGAACGCCTGAACGCTGATGCCAACCGCTCTACACAGCAACTCGCTTCTTCATTAAGTCAGTCGACTGTTAGTTCGATCAATCAATGGCTATCGAATAAAGCATTAATAACCAAATCGGCAGTCAACGGATTTAATCAGTCACCCACTCCCATTGCTGAACTTCAGCAAGCGATGAATGCTGGTGGCTTTGATCTTGTCTATGCTGGCAAGCAAAACGGTGACATCGTGTTTAGTCGTGATATCACCATTCCTGATGGTTTCGACTTACGCCATCGTCCTTGGTATAAAGCAGCGATGGCAAGTAACAGCACCATCGTTACTATGCCTTACGTAGATGCATCGAGCGGTGAGCTAGTCGTGACACTTGCAGAGCAATTTCAAGCTGAGCATGGTCAAGGCGTCATTGCTGCAGATACATCCATTACCGGTCTGATCAATGAAATCTTATCCATAAACCAAAATGGCATGTACGCAATGCTATTGAGTGGTGATGGTAAGGTTATTGCCCATCCTGACTCGTCATTAACCCTTCAAGATGCCACACGCGTTAGCCCTGAGTTAAACCAAACTTTCATCAAGCAGTTGAGCAACAAGCCAGAGCTAACCGAAATGATGATGGGCGGCCAGTCTGGCCTTGTTAACATTCAGCAAATTCCGAATACGGATTGGTACTTTACGTTAGTACTTGATGCTGATGTGGCATTTGCTCACATTGACGATGCATTATTCAACTCTCTAATCACTACTTTGGTACAGCTCATTGTCGTCATCGGCGCTGCCCTAGTACTTATTGGTCGTGCGTTAAAGCCACTTGATCACCTTGCTGATGCGATGAAAGATTTGTCACAGGGCAATGGCGATCTTACTCACCGACTTGATTTTGATAACAATGATGAGATTGGTCGCCTAGGCACCTACGTCAACGCATTCATAGAAAAACTACATAAGTCTGTTACTGGCATTTCTGGTTCGACCGAACACCTGTCTGAACAAGCGAAAACTAGCCACGATGTATCAGTTAAGACCAGTGCGGCTCTAGAGCAGCAAGTCGGTGAAATTGCCCAAATCGCTACGGCAATTCATGAAATGTCTGCCACCGCACAAGAAGTTGCCAGTCATGCTGAACAGACAGCTGGCGCAGCGGTTGCTTCACATAAGAGCTGCAACGACGGTAAAGAAGTGATCAGCCGCAACCAACAGTCAATCACTTACCTTGCAAACCATGTTCAAGATGCCGCAAGCATCATCAAGGAACTAGAAAATAACGCACAAGGTATCAACGCGATTCTTTCTACTATTCAAGGTATTGCTGAGCAGACTAACCTCTTGGCGCTGAATGCTGCTATTGAGGCTGCACGAGCTGGCGAGCAAGGCAGAGGTTTTGCCGTGGTTGCAGACGAAGTGCGTGTTCTGTCACAGCGCACACACAGTTCGACAGAAGAAATCCGCGGCATGATTGAAACGCTACAGCGTAACACTCACAATGCCGTTGAAACTATGCAGCAGAGTCAAGACTTAGCCACAGGCAGTGTCGAGGAAGCTAACAATGCGACCCTAGCCCTTGAAGCGATCACGGCATCTATTCAGCATATTTCTGATATGGCGACCCAAATTTCAAGTGCCGCTGAAGAGCAACGTGCTGTTGCTGAAGAGATTAGCCGAAACACCCAAGCGGTTAATGATGTTTCTGATCAGCTTTCTTTCGAAGCCAAAGAGTCTCAGCAATTATCACAAGAGCTTAACGATATTGCTGAACACTTGGGCAATGAAGTGAATAAGTTCAAAATCTAAAAACGTTCACCACCGCCATCGTCGTTGGTAACTGGCAATGAAAAAGCGGCAGTCACAAGACTGCCGCTTTTCTTTTGAATTTCATTTCCACCGACTTTACGCCATTGTTTGGCTCGAACGTGATGACGTTTGTGGCGTCACTTCTTCAAACTCACCTTCGATAGTCGTACCATTTTGCTGATAAGCCTGCTGTTTTGCTGCCTCTTCGTACGCGGTTTTGATTTTTTTCTTCACGAATGGCTTAGCAATCAGTGCTGCAATTCCAATAAATAGCCCCACCACGGCTGCAAACATCACTGTAAAGAAGCCAATCACAAGAGCGACAACACTAGTAATGACGTTTTTCATCGTATTCTTTTCTCTCTCTTAATTACTTGGCTTCAATGTACACCAGTGAAAATGAACAAGTCATGAACGCTATATTAATAATGGCATTTCCCTTAGAGCAGCTGAACGAAAAAAGCCCTCTTGCGAGGGCTTAATCAGGTAAGGGTCAATGACCGTTATTTCTTGATATTCACAGGAATACCGTTACCACGATCACCATCGCGATTGATAACAAATACAGCCGGTGTCCATGCCGGCACTTCCATCTTGCCGTCAACAACCTCGGCACCAGTTGCTAAATCTGACGTATGTACAGAGCTCAACACAAGCGCCGCATTATTCGGTGCAGGAATAGTCATCTCACTTGGTGTCGCGTTAATCACAACCACAACAGCGTCAACACTTGGGTCAATGTCAGCTGCTACCGTGCTACCGTTATCAACCGACATCACTATCAAGCCCGGAATCTGATTTATACCCGTGTTATGAAAATCAACACGGTCTTTCACATCTTCCCCGGTTGGTAGTGCCAGTAATGGGTAGGTTTTACGCAATTGTGCTAGCTCTTTATAGAAGCCAACCATCTGAGTCATTTCAGTATTGCCAACTTCAGCCTCTGAACCTGCACCTGCGATCACGTCTTCGATAATCGGGTAGTTATCGCCATCCTTATCTTTACGCGGCAGGCCTTTATCCCAGTTATTGTCATTCAGCGTAAAATCAACAAGGTTGTACCAATCACCAGAGTCGTATGAGTCACGCTGCATTGATTTTGAACGTAGCAACTCAGATCCCATATGAGTAAATGGCATACCCTGCCCTAGCATTGCAGTAGCAAGTGACACCGCTTGGATGCGTACGCGATCTTCTACTGTCACATCATAAGCAGTCTTATATTGGCTATTATCCCACAACGTCTGATTATCATGCTTCGACACGTAGTTTTGCACTTCGAAAGGATCCACCGCGTATCCAGCAGGCACCCCGTTGTAGTCCACTTCATCACCACGAACAGCTTTGCCCTTCGAGTCAATCATCATGAAGTCTTTCAAGTTACCCGCCATACCAAGGCGAGTTAGGTCAGCGTAGTGAAGCGCAAGCTGTTTCGTCTCGTCATTCGCTGTAGCAAGGTCATTGGTCTTAACATAAATACCATTACCAAAGCCTTGTGTTCTTCGGATACCCTCGCCGCTGTCAAACGGACTACCACCACGTACGGCATCGCGTAAACGGTCAGAGAAACTACCGATACCAGTGCCCCCTAGGTTTGGCTGAGTCGCCTGAGTAAACAGCGCATTGCCCGCAACTTCACCAAAGTCCCAACCTTCGCCATAGAAGTACGTGTTCGGATCCACTTTCTTCACGGCCTGTAATGAACGCTCCATTTGATCCAATGGGTGGTGACCCATCAAGTCAAATCGGAATGAGTCGATTTTATAATCTTGTGACCATACCACCAGCGAATCGGTGATCATCTTCTCGAACATCGCACGTTCTGGTGCCGTGTTAGAACAACAAGTCGAAGTTTCAACACCACCGGTTACCGGATTTAAGCGCTGGTAGTACCAAGGTACAACTTTATCCAATACCGAGGTACGAGCATGCGGGCCCGCCGAATTGGTATGGTTATACACCACATCCATTACCACATTCATGCCAATATATTGCTTGATTGACATTACCGCTTCGCGAAGTTCTTTAATACGAACGGTGCCCTCGGCATCAGTCGCGTAGGATCCTTCTGGCACTGTGTAATGGAATGGGTCATACCCCCAGTTGAAGCTGTCGGTACTTGCTACATAGCTATTAAGCTCTTGTACTACCGGATTTTCTGCAGAATCTTCCGCTTTGATTTCTGTAAACACTTCAGAAATCAATGAGTCACTCTCACAATGAGCTTTAAATTTCGACTCTTTAACGCTTGGGTTAACGTCACAAAGCTTACTGAAAGGCTCATCTATGTTGGCTACTTCATCTGGGTTTTCATTAATGGTGGCAATATCAAAGATCGGCAGTAAATGCAGATGCGTGACACCGCTTGCGCTCAGTGATTTAAGGTGATCAACCGGTACAGTGTCAGGCTGCGTAAATGCGGTAAACTTACCGCGGTGAGCTTCGTTTGTAGACTCATCCAGTGCCGAGAAATCACGCACATGCGCCTCGTAAATGACGAACTGACCAGGGTTGGTTTGATCAATTGGACGCTGTAGAGCATCCCATTCATCCGGCTTCAAACGAGGATCGTTTAAATCAACAACCTGGCTGAACTCAGAGTTCATTGACAGACTCAACGAATATGGGTCAGTGACTTCGTACTCCATCACTTCTTGGCTCACAGGGTGGTAAACTTTAATCAGGTAGCGGAAGTAATCACCAAATTCAAACTCATCACTGCTTATGCGCCAAGCACCGCTTAGCTCATTAAAAGTCATTGGCAGCGAAGCTTGCTTCACTTTTTCACTGTTGTACTTCACTACAGAAACAGACTGTGCTGTTGGTGCCCAAAGCGTGAAGTCCACTTTATTATCATCAGTGATGATTGCACCGTAAGACTGGGCTTCAGCACTACCACCATCTCCGGTGTAGATAGCATCTAGCACGCCAGCTGGCTGCACTTGTGTAATCAGTTCAGGTGCACCTTGGCTATCATAAGCAACAGCTATTAACTGCCCTTTCAGCAAATTCTTGACGTCAAGCCCTTCTAAATCTAGCTCCCAGCTTTCCAGGTTTGCCAAGTGAGGGAACGAACCTACCCAAGACTGGTTATCGGTTTTCTCACCAGAAATCACAGTATCAACATTTTTAAATGCTTTAGATCCGCTGTCATATTCAATGCCAGCCTCTTTCGCATACAGCAGTTCAACAGTACTTGCACCAGCCGGTAATGCCATAACATCAGGTGTCAGCCAATGAGCTGATGCCCCGCTCATAACGGCACTAGGCAATGATGTCATAGGGGTATAATAAACCGTTGAGCTCCCCTCAAAAGTAAAAGCAACATTGCCAATACTGGCTGCTGCTTCTAAATCAAGCTGAGTATTTTCTACCAACGGCTTCTCTTCACCACGATGAGGGATAAAGTTAATACACTTCTTGCTTCCCTCTTTTGTCGCAATGTCCCAATACCCACCATATGTTTCACTAGTACCTGTTATCGGTAAACCTGCATCCCAAGAGGTATCATTGCCAGCAAAGCTATCACAAGTAGCATCATTCCAAACATGCAATGTCATGCCCGAAATATCATCATCTTCCATATTCAGGTACACACGTGCCGTATTGGCTGGTAGCGGCGGGATGTATTCAGGGAAAACAGCAGCGATACCTTCACGAGTAAACACGTAGTTACCTTCGTCGTGCACCTGCTCCAAGTCAAGCTTGGCGTCGTAATCACCTAGTGGTTTATTATTATCCGCATCACGGGGAATAAAGTTAACGCACTGTGAGTCGCTTTTGTTCAGGTCTATCACCCAATAAGCGCCAAGTTCTTCATCGACACCATCGGCTGGTAAGCCTGTATCCCAACTCACATCGTCGCCATTGTAACTAGCGCATTGGTCATCATTCCAGACGTAGAGTGAATAGCCATCGTAGTTAGCACCCGTACTTTTGGCTTGGGTTGGATCTTTCTTAAAGTAGATAGCAGCTTGCGTATCACTAATTGGTACGAATTTACCGCCATTGTCAGTCGAATCATCACTGGATGAAGAACTATTACAACCGACAAGAATTACAGCTGAACACAGAGGAATAACGGCTTTGGCAACCGCAGATAAATTAAAGTTCACGATGTTTCCTTTAGACTCATAATTTTATTAGGGGAAGTAATAAATTTGAGTTTATTTTTATGGCTGGAAACATACTGAACCTAATGCACTACATACTGTGACCTAATGCACTTAATTTGTAATCATACGGCCATTAAGCTATTGTTTTGGCTGTATATCACTATTTGTATACCTGAGTATTTGACCCTACCTTCTTTACAATTTAATGCTTTGATCACACTTGGTGGTTAATTATGCGGTGATTTCTATACATAATATAAGTGCTCAAAAGTCATAGCCGTTGTGTTATTAATCTAAGGCCATACTTAAGCCAACCGACAAGGTATATGCTGATAAATCATCATGCTCAACCAATTGGCTAGCTTCGGCGTACCCATACCAGTCTTGATTGAATGCACCCGATATGCCTAAATGAATACGGCCATACAGGTTGTCATCGGATTCAACCACAATCGGTAAAATACTCCCGGAATGATTTGATTTTAACTGGGAGATTATCCGCTCATTACCACTAGCAATATCGTAATGGATATAGCCTCTTGCATATGGCTGGAACACCCCAAATGGTGTGCGCAATGGGTGAGAGATGCTTAAGCCAGTGATCAGCATGGTTGATTCAAGCGCATCAACATTATCAACTTTGGAAATCACATAGTTTGAATTTGATACCGAGGAACGTTCAGAATAGCGGTCGGTGTCTGAAAGTGTGTATTGCAGGCTACTTTCCAATGCAATATTTAAATAGTTATAGTTAAACACGTAACCGCTACCGACAGAAAACACCCATATATCAGAATCTGCTTCATTGGCATTGTTAATGACAGTATCACTGTATAGCGTTACCTGTCTTTCAATATCCGTATCCATCACCGCATAGCTCGCAGTAAAGTCAACATACCAAGCATCATGAAAGTAACTGAAATAGCCTGACGCAATCATGCCGTCAATTTCATTTTCAGAGCCTTCCGTTAGCGGCTTATAAAAAGGTAAACCGAGCGTTAAGCCAAAAAGGTAATGCTCATCATAAAGGTAATCGCCGCCGAGTGTGAGTGAGTAGCCATACTGCTCTTGCTCACTTCCCTTATGAAACGAAGCATTGTCATTGATAGCGTTGCTATCCATTCGGATAAACGTATCTAGCCTTGCTGGTTCGCTATCGTAATAGAATGCAGTATCGCTAAGCTTGGCAGGCTGACTGGTTAAAAACGAGCTTGTTTTGTTCGACGCCCGATAACTTGCACTTCGCTCATTGATAGCAATGGAGCGCAGTGAGTTTGGTTGTTTGCCTTTTAATTTCTCGTAGTGCTTCCTGTCGATTTTATCCCCTCGAACCATATTGGCCATGACCATTAAGTCAGACACTGCTGCATAAACTTCATTTGAAATTTTACTAGAAATCGAGCCTTTCGAGTCTGGATTATTAGCCATTACACCTTGGCTGAATAACAAAAGCACACAAGCAGAACCATGACACACATAATTAAATGGCTGTCGCATAACGCCCCCAAATTTCAACACTTTCTTCTAATAATCAAAATATGAAAGTGGTATTGCTTAATCTGGGTTTAAGTATAGAAAGGCAGGCAAGCCCCTCTTGTCGCAAAATTAATCATCAGCACTTATTTTTGTTAACAAACCAATCATTAACTGAAACAAGTGTGAGCTTTATTTCGCCAGTAGTCGCTACTGATATAGTACAATCCCTTAATATATGGCAAAATTAGCAGCTAAAATTAATGTAATTAAATAGCTGAACTGGCTAAATAAGTAGTGATTTTCGAGCACGTATATGACGGAAAATACCCCCGAAGGAAACATCGTTAAAATTGGTGAGAGTCACTTCTTTGACTTGGAGAACAAGTCCCTTTTCACGCTAAAACAGCATATCGAACTCAACCGTGCTGAACGAGAGGTACTGAACGCCCTCGTTGTCGCATCACCCAGCATGGTACCCAAAGAAGAGCTACTTAAAGCAGGTTGGGCTCGCAAGGAAGTTGCGACGACGTCTCTGTTTCAAACTATTCGCACTCTAAGAATCAAACTCCAAGAACAGGAGACAGGCGAGTTTATCGAACTAATCCCTAAGCTGGGTTATAAAGTTAACACCTGCGGATACATTACCAGTCAAGATGTCAAAGATCTTACTGCTGAAACCGAAGAAGCCATTTCCGATAGCAAACGACGCCCCTTTGATTTGGCGGCCCTGCTCTTAATCCTTATTGGTGTAATAACAGTAAGCTATTTCTATTTTAATCAAGATACATCATACAATTATCATATTGAGCATGATGATGAAAACAATACCATCGTATTATTATCCCAGTTTGAAGATGACATAAAATATTTAGTCAATTATACCGATACGTATATTAAGCCAACCAAGATAAGCGACAAGTTGCTCTTTGTGGCAAAATCAAATGAGTATTATTCCGTTGCTATTTGTAATAAAGGAGAGAATGGTTGTATACCTAACACCTCCCACGCGATCAGCTTTAAACACCATGACATCAATAGCTTTTGGCCTTTACTGGATAAAGAGCTGCAAAACTTAGGTTCGATGCAAGTTTTACATGCCGATACTCAGACTAAACCCGGTGCAAAGTCGTACAATCACTTTTTGGATGACGGGGTCTTCTCTAAAAATCTCACCCAGCATTTTGTCCATCAAAAAAAGGACGGTAGTTGGACTTTCACTAGTATCGCTTACCGCCTAAACAATACCGGTACCAAATTTATCACCTCCTCTTTCAGAGGCGGTCAGATAGAGCTAAATGACAATAAGCAAGATCCGTTCATCACCTCTTTAACCACGACGCCTGAATATTTTTATTGGGTCATTAGTGAAGAAGAGCAATCTCGCCTAGGCGTCAACCCGCCGGGGGAGATTGAGCTTTATACGGTTGATTTATATAGAGAAGAAACACCGTATGATAACTATTTACTTTATGCTGAACCGGAACTAATGCTTTGGTTCTCAGAAGATTATGGGTTCATCTGGTACCAAAAATACACCAGTAAAGGCGCTAGCTTTCAAAAGCTATTTGGCCAGTCTTTCCTATGCCCTAAACTGTTAATCGGTATCAATCCAGACTGCGAGGAAGGCTGTAGTGGCATAGTTAATTTGGCCACCTGATTAGAGGTGATATTATCAACTCAGAAGCAAACAGGTGACAATATGACAAAACGTAGCAGAAAAACATTTAGTCCCGAGTTTAAGCTAGAAGCTGCACAGCTAGTTCTAGACCAAGGGTACTCCGTTGTGGAAGCCGCCAAAGCAATGAATGTTGGTAACTCCACTATGGATAGGTGGGTACGACAGCGAAAAGAAGAGCGACAAGGCTCCTCACCAAAGGCTTCTCCGATGACACTAGAACAAATTGAAATTCGTGAGTTAAAAAAGAAGCTAGCTCGCCTCGAAGAGCACAACGAAATATTAAAAAAAGCTACAGCTCTGTTGATGTCGGACTCTCTGAACAATTCTCGATAATTGAGAAACTCAGACAGAGCTACAGTGTAAAAACACTGTGTGAAGTGTTCAGCGTCCATCGAAGTAGTTATAAATATTGGCGTAAAAGACCGAAGGTCATTGCACCAGAAGGTGTTCAATTACACTGTTTAATCAAAGAGGCACACGCTGCCAGCAATAATTCTGCGGGAGCCAGAAGTATTGCTGATATGGTCACAACTCAGGGTATTAAGTTGTCTCGCTATCGAGCAAGTAAACTGATGAAGGCTATGGGGTTAGTAAGCTGTCAATCACCAAAGCATAAGTACCAGAAAGCGACAAAGGAACACATTGAAATCCCCAATCACCTTTCTCGGCAATTTGCTGTTGCGTCGCCTAATGAGGTTTGGGTTGGTGATGTGACTTACGTGTGGACGGGAAAAAGCTGGATGTATTTAGCTGTTGTTATAGACCTATTTGCCCGCAAGCCAATCGGCTGGGCGATGTCTTTATCACCAGATAGCAAGCTCACAGCAAAGGCTCTTTCGATGGCTTATGAGTCACGAGGGAAACCTAAAGGTGTTCTGTTCCACAGCGATCAAGGCAGTCATTATACGAGTCGCTATTATCGCCGGATTTTATGGCGTTATCAGATAAAACAAAGTTTATCGAGACGCGGGAATTGTTGGGACAATAGCCCAATGGAGCGTTTTTTCAGAAGCTTGAAAACAGAATGGATTCCAGAAACGGGCTACAAGAGTTTTGCTGAAGCTCGGCAAGAAGTCATTCGATATATTATCGGCTATTACAGCCAGCTTAGGCCGCATCACTATAATGGTGGGCTGACACCCAATGAATCAGAGCGACGGTTCTGGTTAAACTCTAAAACTGTGGCCAGTTTTACTTGACCACTACAGGCGCGACAACAGCCCCTTAAGCAGATAGCAAGCAACGGTATATACTAAGTGTACATACCGTCAATCATGGTACACAAAATGAGGCTACTAATTTCCTTATTAGGTACAACGATGTTTAGTCTATCTGTCGTAGCTGCAGATGATACTGTTCAAGCAGCGGCCGATGTATGCCACTGCCTGGCTGAACCCTACCAGCATGCTGATACTGTCATAGCTGCGCTTTCTGAAGCACAAAGCTCCGGTGATTTAAGTACGGTAACCGAGGCACAAGACAAACTCATGAGTGTGATTAACAGTGCTCAGCTTTGCATGGAGAAGCTTCAAGAAAAGTACCCACACATTAACCGAGATCAGCAACTTCAAGCAGAGGTTATGAAGCTTGCTGAAGAGCAGTGCCCAAACCCTTTAGGTAATTACGCACAGTAAATTGCCAACCCCCCTTTAATCTTCTCTGATGCGATGTTACGTTATTGTTAATAACCGATGAGATTAAGGAGTGTCTATGAGCTCGAAGGTATACAAAGCTCTCAAAAGCGTCATATTCCAAATGTTCTTTCACTTTCGAAGCTTCTTTTCTATTACCTACCCATACCTCGTCGCCCTATGCTTTGGCGCGATAGCACTTGCCATCCTCTTACTTACAACTTCAACTACACCATTAGGTGGAATGTGGATGCTTGTTATCGCCACCGCATGCTGTGCATGGTTGTATCTTATTCAACGACAATACTCAGCAATCCTGGCTTGGTCTGATCCCCGCCAATCCCGTTCGAATGTTTACCCGTTGTCTCGTTAAAGTTTTACGCGTTATATATACACAAAGCAGATAAACAAAGAGCACCAGCAGGCGCTCTTTGTCGATTGGAACTAACTTCATCACGTTGCTATGTACGATACAGTACCTTGATGATGTGGTAGCCGAACTTGGTCTTTACCGGACCTAAAGGCTCAAGTACCTTTCCTGAAAAAACAGCCTTGTCGAAAGCAGGAACCATTGCACCTTTACGGAACTCACCCAAGTCACCGCCACACTTGCCAGACGGACAAGTCGAATACTTCTTCGCAAGTGTTTGGAATTTAGCACCCTTCTTAAGTTGCTTGAGGATGTCATCTGCTTGTTCTTTATGCTTCACTAGAATGTGAAGCGCTGCTGCTGTAGAAGCCATAGTGTTACCTTGATACTAACTTTGGGCACATTATAACGGAGCTTTGGTCAGATTCGTATCCGTTAGTGACAGGTTATTGAAACAAAAAAACCAGCACTTAGGCTGGTTTTTGGCATATTTAGTAGTTATACCCAATTTACTTGGGTGTAACGCTTAACCTTCAGTTTTTAAGATCTGAGCGGTTTCCAAATCGGTCATCTGGCGGATTTGACGCCACATGTAATAGAAGATACCCATCATCATGATCATCGATGGAATCGCAATCATCGGATAACTGACCAAAGTCAGGCGACCGAGTTCTTCATTGAATGCTTGAGTACCAGATGGACTGGTCACGATCACTTTCGCCAACACGTAGTTCATGATTGAGGAGAACAAGAACGTACTCGCAAACAGGTAATTAGCAACCACCAAGCTACGCTCGAATTGAGGTCGCTTCTGGCGTTCACTTAACTTCTCATGAATCAGTGACATATTCAGCACTGTGTCGTTAATCAGAAGCTTGCTCACTACCGGAAACTTAGTGAAGGTTGAAATAAACACACCAACACCGATCAAACCTGGGATTAAGGCTTCCTTCACTGCTAACCATTTCGGGTCAAGCTCAAGAAGACCAATGCCCCCTGTCAGCAGTACACTGACAAAACCTAACAAAGAGATAAAGTTAAATTTCTTGTATTTGATTAGCTCATAGCCACCAAATACAACAGGAAAGGCCAAAGCGACAACTAACGCACCAACTGAACCCAAGTACTCATCGCCGCTAAGCTTCATCAGTACGATAGAGGGAACAATGACGTTAAAAATCAGGTCATTAAACGGGCTCGCTTTTTTTTCTGTCATAATCTCTTCAACGTTTTCTAACTGTGACACAGCCGCATTGTTCATGGAAAAACGCTCGCTGTAAAGTGGTTGACCGTTACAAAGCATTAAAATAACGTGCCAGTCACTGTCTACCAATGAATACTATCAGTGTAATTGACACCTCTATCCTCTTTCAAATTTATCTTGATACCAATCTGTTAGCGGAAAAACTGACCGATATCTTCCATACTCTAGCAATACCTTTTCGGTAGCAGACTAGGAGTGAGTCATGGCTAAACCCGTTGTTGCTAATAACAGACCAATGAAAGTGGCGTTAGAAAAAGGAAATGAATACTACTTTTGCACATGCGGTCGCTCTAACAAACAACCCTTTTGCGATGGCTCACACCAAGGTACCGGATTATCCCCTCTCCCATTTAAGGCAGATAACGATGAAGAAGCCTACCTCTGTGCCTGCAAACATACAGCAAACGCACCTTTTTGCGATGGTACCCACAAGAAGTTTGACGAAAAAGCCATAGGGAAAGAAGGTCCCGGCATTATTCAAACTGCGGAAGCAATGCCAATCGCTGAACCTACCCATGAAGAACCAACGGTTGCCTTTATCCACCAGCTGGCCAGAGAAGGGTTAAGCAAATTAGGCCATCATGGCCCTATGACCGCGATGGGGGTACCCCGTTACCAGCTACCTGATTGGGACGACATTCAAATTATGGTCGCACAGATGGCAACAAAGCCCCTATTGGAATCGGAACACGTTGGCACTGAGCTGGTGATTGGTCCTAAAGCAAAAAAACCGCTGGTGCTTGATATTCCCTTGTTTGTTTCTGACATGAGTTTTGGTGCTTTATCTGAAGAAGCAAAAACAGCGTTGGCCATGGGTGCAGAGCTAGCGGGTACGGGGATTTGTTCCGGTGAAGGCGGTATGCTGGCCGAAGAGCAACAAGCCAATAGCCGATACTTCTATGAGCTTGCCAGCGCGAAGTTTGGATACCATGAAGGGCTACTACAGAAAGTACAAGCCTTTCATTTTAAAGGGGGCCAAGGCGCGAAAACGGGAACAGGCGGCCATCTGCCAGCAGCCAAGAATGTCGGTAAGATAGCCAAAACCCGGTGTTTAACTGAGGGTGTCGATGCAATATCCCCTCCAACATTCGACGATCTCAAGACCACACGCGACTTTGCTGCTTTTGCCGATAATGTAAGAGCCATTACTGGCGGCATCCCTATCGGCTTTAAATTAAGTGCCAACCACATAGAGCGGGATATTGGCTTTGCACTTGAAGCCGGTGCCGACTATGTCATTTTAGATGGTCGCGGTGGTGGTACGGGGGCAGCTCCTCAACTATTTCGTGATCATATCAGTGTGCCAACTATCCCCGCTCTGGCGAGAGCTCGATATTTTTTGGATAAACAAGGCGTTTCTAACGATGTCACATTAATCATTACTGGCGGCCTCAGAACACCCAGTGATTTTGTGAAGGCACTCGCACTTGGTGCCGATGGGATTGCAGTAGCAAACAGTGCAATGCAATCCATTGGCTGTGTTGCCGCAAGGATTTGCAATACCAATAACTGCCCGGCGGGTATTGCTACGCAAAAGAAAGATTTACGACAAAAACTCACCCCTGAAAAAGCTGCCAAGCAGTTACATAACTTCTTTATGGCCTCAACAGAACTCATGCAAGTCATGGCACGAGCCTGTGGACACCATCACCTGAACCAATTCAATAAAGAAGACTTAGCCACTTGGCACCACGATATGGCAAGGCTAGCAGGTATTGAGTACTCTGGATTTAAGCAACGAGATTAAGCTTTGTTGCCCTTTTGCGGATAAATTTTTGTCTTCGGAATGTTGAGTTCGATAACACTATGCAACTGAATACCTTGTGTAGTAGTGAATAAATCTTTTACAGTTGAAAGACTTATTATAAGAAGGGCTCAACAATGCTAAATGCCAATAACACAGCACTCGTGATTGTCGATGTACAAGGTAAACTTGCGCAAATCATGGATAATCGCGATGAACTATTTCACAGCCTAGAGACCATGGTGAAAGGGGCAAAGATCCTTGATTTGCCTATTGTCTGGGTGGAACAAATTCCTGAGAAGCTCGGCGCGACCATTCCTCAAATAGCAGATCACCTCCATGATCACCAACCAATCGCAAAAAACAGCTTTAGCTGTTACCGAGAGCCAAAATTCTTAGAAGCATTAGAGCAAACCAACTGCCAAAACGTGCTTATCGTCGGTATTGAAGCGCACATTTGTGTCTATCAGACGGTACGCCAGCTGCTTGACGCAAACTACCACGTCGAAGTCGTTACCGATGCGGTGTCTTCTAGAAAAGCGCAAAACAAACAAGTGGCTTTAAATAAACTAGAACAAGTCGGTGCTTCGTTAACCTGTACCGAAATGGCGTTATTTGAATTACAAGAAGTGGCTGAAGGCGAACGATTCAAGCAAATCCTCTCCATTGTTAAATAACCCTATAAGCTGCCAAATAACACCCTATAAGCTAATAAATATGCCGCGATAAACGCGAGAGAAAAAAAAGCCGTGATGACCTATCACGGCTTTTTTGTGCAGTCTAAGACTAGACAGTCACTTCATTGGTACGTTAATAACCCACACCAGCAAAGTATGAAGAAAAGAACATCATCACCATCGCAAATGACATCACATTAAAAACAGGCTTGCTCTTGGTCAATGTCGGCATAAACCATACCCCTACCGCAGCAATCAATAACCCTAAACTGATCACTTGGGCAACAAATGGCGCCGCTTCATTATGCTGCTCTGCCATATAGATCAAATCAACCATCTGAGGCAGGCCTGTCACCAAACAGATCACAGCGATCACTGCCCCAACTTTAGGCAACCAACCATTTAGCTCTTCCACCTTGTGCTGCGCTCGAATTAGCATCGAATGCGCCAACAGTGCACCTCCGCAAAGTGTTGTCGCAAGAAAGTGAGATGCAACCAACCATTGCTCACTTCTAACCAACAGACCATTGGCAAGATATAGCACGCCAAGGGCAATAACAGCCATCAACAAGCCCTTGCGAACTGTGTCGCTCGCAAACAGTGCTTTTTCAGCAAACCAATACAGCAGCGCTGATACAAAAAAGCCTGCCGTCATAAAGGCTTCATGGCTAAATTGATAGGCAGCCTCTGAGCTTGACAGCATCATGCTGCCTTCGCGCAACAGCAACGCCACTGCGAATAAAAGCCAAAGCGCCTGCATGGTTTTATGAAGCCGATCGAGTTGGCCGAAACACAGCTTACCGCTGAGAATAACGAAGCCTAAAACAATAAATGCACCAACCGCTAACTGTGAGAAAACGTTTGAAAGAATAAATGGCCACTCATACCAAGCCATAACTCACCTCTTTCATCTGAACTAAACGCTACTGTTTGACCAGATAAGACAATGTAATAGAAAGCCGCGTATTTTGCCTGAACAAGGAAAATAGTGCTACAAAAAGCCCAGCATAAGCTGGGCTAAAGACAAAATAACGAGCTCAATACGCTTACTTTGCAATCTTGGGCGCTGTCACTCTTGTTTCTGGCTTCTTAACGCTGCTAGAAAGTTCTCGTGCTTTCAGCGCAGTAACACCCACCACCAATGCAAACACTGCAATGACCGCCATCCCTGCATAGGTTAGCGCAAACCCCTCTCCAAGCTGAACCGGGTCGAAGCTTGCCAAGCCATCAACACTGCCTTCGCCGACAGCAACAGGTACTTTGGTATGGAATATAGCCGCACAGATCGCCACCCCCATAGCACCGCCAAGCTCACGGCCATAGCCAAACATCGAAAGCCCAATGCCTCGGTCTGACGCCGGGAGTACATCTTGGGCAACAACAGTCAGCGGCGGCAGGGTAAGACCAATTCCCACCCCTGCGAGCGCGAGGGCTAATGAGGTCATTTCACCGAAGTACAGCATCCCTAGCGAAAAAGAGGACAAGGTAAAACCAATCACCACCAGTGACTTGTAATAGCCTGATTTGGCAATTCGCTTACCGCCGAAATAAGCCCCTGCGGTGATGCTCATCATAAATACCATCATAAACAGACCACTCATCGATGCTGTCATTCCCTTTTGCCATTGCATTTGAAGTGGAAGGTATACCAACACCGCAAACATGAGCAATTGAGAGCACATGATTAACACAACACTGACTAAGTAGCCCGGTAGCTTGACCAAGCGGGCTGGTAAAATCGGATCTTCTGCCTTTCTTTCAACAACAACGAGTAAACCAAGTACGAATACGAGCGCTGCAATCAACATCGCTTCACTAATAAAGGCTTCAGGCGAGAGCAATAGCAACAGTAGCGTGGTTACCACCATTAATAGCCCAGCTCCCAACCAGTCAAACTTACTTGCTCGACCTTGGTTTAAGTGTTTCAAGTTGGTATTGATTAAATACAATGCCAAACCACCTAGCGGGATATTAATCCAAAACACCCAGCGCCAACTTAGCTGCTCAGCAAAAAAACCGCCCAATAGTGGGCCCGCAATACTCGAGGCAGCATAAACGGCGGAAATATAGCCTTGGTACTTACCAACCTCGCGGGCTGGTATGGTGTCTGCAATGACAGTAAAAGCCAATGCAATCAGCCCACCGCCACCTATCCCCTGTAGAACGCGTGAAGCAACCAAAGTGGTCAAGTCTTGTGATAGCGCACAGGCAACCGATCCGATCACGAACAAAATGACACTGGTGTTCAGCATTTTCACGCGACCAAAAATATCACTGAGTTTACCGTAAACAGGAAGGACCGCAGTCGCGGCTAAAAGATAGGCGGTAATCACCCAAGTTAGCGCCTGCCCAGCACCAAGGTCGTCACCTATCATAGGCAAGGGAGTGGTAACAATACTTTTTTCTAACGAGCCAAGGGCAATAACCAGCGCCACACTGGCAAAAATCGTTTTTGGTGACATATTTTCTCCTTCGTTAACCCTTTAATGATAATGGATGCGCCACCTTTCGAAAACAGGATATAATGAAGGCCAAGATTCCAAATATGGGACAAAGGAGGTCTAAACCATGAAGCTTGATGATCTTGAGCTATTTCTCAACGTAGTAAAGTCAGGCAGTTTTGCAGCGGCAGCAAGAAAGAAGAATATCCCAACCAGTACCCTCAGCAGACGTATTCAACAACTTGAGTCTGACACAGGGCGTAAGTTGCTGGTTCGCCACGCCAAAGAAATGCAGCTCACCAAAGATGGTCGTTTATTCGTCAATCAGTTCGCAGCCATTTTTGATGAGCTTGAAACACGGGTGGTAAGTCTGGACGGTGAAAAAGAGCAACTCTCTGGCTTAATTGTGATTAATGCGCCTATCAACCCTATCCAACACCAAATTGGTCAATTGGCACTGGAGTTCGCTGAAAAGCATAAGAATATTCAATTGCAGTTTCAGTTGGGTAACCAATCCGACTACTACTTGCGGGGCGATATCGATATTGCGCTTCGTTTCGGCTCACAGCCATCCTCTGATTGGGTAGCTCGGAGAATGGCCCATAATACAGCGCTGCTATGTGCTAGCCCTAAATACCTAAAGCAATACCCCCCTATTACCCATCCATCGCACTTGCAACACCATAGCCTCTTAACATCTAACCCAGAGCAGAAATGGCAACTGCATCATCAAAGTGGTGAGTATTACACCCTACAACATAATGGTCGGATCCGATCAGATGAGCTGGAATGTATCCACTATACCGCTATCGCCGGTTACGGGGTGGCTCGCTTGCCTGAATGGTATGCAAAAGAGTGGATAAAGCGCGGAGAGTTGCAGCAAGTACTGCCAGATTGGCAATTAGAAGGATCCGATGTGGTTATGCTTCACCCACAGCGCAAGCAGTTGCCCGAGCGCACCCAAGCGCTTATCGATTTCATCCACGAACGTTGGACAGGCAACGGTACCACACAATTCCTACATCGCATTTATAATAATAACTAACTGAAACTATCTCTTTATCGCATAAAGTGCTGCAGTGATGTTGACAAATTTTCCGTAACGAATTAACTTATTTAAAGACTAAAAATAAGTTAATTTCTAAAAGTAGGTTGCCTATGTTCGCCATCACCAACGTTAATGTCTTCACAGGAAAAGAAACCCTTTATAATCAAGCCATTATTATCGAAGGCGACAGCATTCAAGATATCCTGCCAATGGACGAAGCTCAACTGCCTGAAATCACACACGATGGTAAGGGCCTGACGGCCACTGCAGGGTTTATAGACCTACAACTGAACGGTTGTGGCGGTGTGTTACTCAATACGGATATCCAAAAACGCACTTTGGACATTATGAACAGCACCAACCTTGCTAATGGTACAACGCAGTACTTACCTACTTTTATAACCAGTGATAACAACAGTATGCGTGATGTTATCAGCTTAGTCGCCAGCATTGAAAACAAGCAAGATGAAGGTATTCTTGGTCTGCATTTAGAAGGACCATTCATTAGCAAAGAAAAAAAAGGGGCTCATAACATCAACCATATCCGCGAGCTTGATGAGTTAACCGCCTACTACCTTGCTGATAACAAAGACAACATCGCTGTTGTCACGCTAGCACCAGAGAACACGCCGCAGAGTGTCATTGATATTCTAAAACAGGCAGGGATTACGGTATCGCTTGGCCATACCAATGCCACTTATCAAGACCTAGCAGAAAAGAACCACCTTGAAATGGCGACCCATCTTTATAATGCCATGACACCGCTTGGCTCACGCGATCCTGGTACTGTGGGCTACATTTTTGATAAGAAACCGCACGCGGGAATCATTGTCGACGGTATTCACTCCGACTTTGCATCAGTGCGTATTGCTCACCAGTTGTTGGGCGAGAAGCTGTTTATGGTTACCGATGCCGTTACACCAGCGGGAACCGACATGACGGAATACGATATGGCAGGTACGCCCGCTTTTGTCACTAATGGCAAGTGCCATTACGCTGATGGCACGATTGCAGGGGCTGCAATTACGATGATTGAGGGTGTGCGCAACCTCGTGAACCATGTTGGTATTAGTCTTGAAGAGGCATTCAGAATGGCTAGCTTATACCCAGCCAAAGCGATTGGCATCGATAAAGAATATGGCCAGCTTATGAAGGGCTATAAAGCCAACATTAGCCTAATTGATGATCAACTTAACGTGTCGAGTGTTTACCAGATGGGACACAAGCGCTTCTAACATATCGCATTGCAACTTAGCCTTAAACTATCGACATAGGTCGGTGGTTTAGGGTTTCCCTGCCTGTAAGCTTACCAATTCTCGCTAAACCTGCACCTAGAAGTAACTTGGGTATATAATCTCTTATCGAAATTAAAGAAATTAATAACGTTAGGTTATCGTATATGCTTAATACCCAATGGCTAAACACGTTTCTTGTCCTTGTCGAAACGGGGCACTTTACCCATACCGCTGAAAAACTGTTCATGACCCAGCCAGGGGTAAGCCAGCATATTAAGAAACTCGAAGCTCAAACGGGGACACTGCTGCTAAAGCGGATAGGAAAGCGCTTTGAACTGACGCCTGCCGGAGAAAGCCTTTACCGTTATGGCGTACAACGCCAAAGTGATGATATGCAATTGCTTAAAAGTCTGGTAGAGGATGAACCCTATCGGGGCGAGTGCTATATTGCCTGCTCAGGCTCACTCGCTATGTTTCTTTACCCGCTTTTTTTAGCACACCAAAAAGAACACAATGAGTTGAGCATTCATTTAGAGGCCGCCCCCAACCGGGTTGTAATCGAAAACCTTAAATCCAACCAAACCGAGCTTGGTATCGTGACCCAGCCAGTATCGGATCCTAATATTGACCAAGAAGAAATTGGTGTCGAGTCTCTTTGTTTAGTGGTGCCATCCACCTACCCCTCGGATACTTTCTCGATGGAGGCGCTATATCAGTTTGGCTTTATTAGCCATCCTGATGGAAAACACTACTTGCAGCAGATCCATCAGGCCAATACTGATGACGCCTTTGATTTCAATAAAGTCACCATTAATGGCTATATTAACCAGCTCAGCCAGATATTGCTCCCTGTCTCACAAGGACTAGGGTTTACTGTTTTACCGGAAAAAGCCGTTACTAGCTTCCCCTCGCCTTCAGAGATAAAAACCATTCCGCTACCGACACCGGTCACTCAAAAACTGTTCTTGATTAAGAAAAAGCATCGAAAACTGGGCAAACGCTATCAGTTCTTCATCAGTAAAATTAGATCAACGTTGTAAGCCAGCTGCGGTCACCCCGGCTCCCACAATCAAGGAGCCGCCAACACGGTTTATCCATTTCTGGACGCTTGGGCTTCTTATCTTATGCCTTGCCAAGGATGCGCTAATGCCATAAGCACTCAGTGCTAACAATGCCAAACAAAGGAATGTGACCACCTGCACGATCATCTGAGGTACAAGTGGCTGGGTTGTATCTAAAAACTGTGGGAAGAACGCAACAAAAAACACAATACTTTTTGGGTTTAGCAGCGTCACTATGTATGCATGGCGAAAGATATGCAGACGATTTGCCACTTTTTCTTGCTGCCCTTCTTCCTGCTCAATAGGCGAGCAGTATAACTTCACACCAAGATAAACAAGGTATATCGCTCCCATCCATTTCACGATAGAGAACAGTTCAGCAGATGAAGATAATATCGCCCCTAAACCTAAAAGAGAGGCAAGCATTGCGGTTAAGTCACCAAGGACTACCCCCGAAACTAGAGCAATAGCTGCACTTCTCCCATGCGTTAACGCATATGAAATCGTCAATAGTATCGTTGGACCAGGAATCGCAACAAATACGGCTGATGCCGCTATAAAAGCTAACCAATTTTCAAACGGCAAATCTAACCTCCAAACCTTAACCTATCAATATATTCACAACAGATATACATAATGCATTTTTAAACAACAAGTACTAGTTATTGCACTAACTACATTTCTATACCGCTTTCCACTAGCAAACATCAAAGCCTAGAAAACAAGACAGAAAACCATCGAAAATGCCGTGTAATTATAGAAACCTAGAATCAAAGCCCAACTAATCATACACAAGAGCAATGAGCGATAGATTGCATATTTATTGCATCAGTATTGCACATGTAAATAAAAACCTGAACTAATCTCACAGCACCAAAACTTTATTCCTGTACAGAATTAATTTCAACGACTTTTTTTTGACGACAAATAATTGGTTTGTTATTTGTTTTAATGATAAGCGCTGGCAACCATATATTGTTCTTTGCTTTATATGACTTCGATATATAACAAGTAATATATGCCACTTAATAAAAAATAACGCGCTTATCTATTTCATACAAAAAGACCTTTAACTATTTACCAACCAAATACCAAATCCACAAAAACTGTCCCTGGGCTAGGTGACACTCAGGTAGGTTAAGTTAATTAAGGTCTCCATATCTAATAATGACTAATGGAGCTAACCGTGAAAAAGTACCCATTAAGCCTTTTGGCTACCAGTATAATGCTCTCGACGACGGCCTATGCAGCTGCACCGGGGGCACCAACGATTGACTGGGGTGAACATACTTATGCCCTCGTCGAGCTAGATAGAGATAAGCCCGCTTATAACCAAATTGTTGTCGGTATTCATGACGAAGTATCAGTTGAATTAGGATGGACTGTTTGGAGCGGCGATCCAGCAGAAACATCTAATGTGCTCATTGATGGAGAAACCGTTTGGACAGGCAGTGGTTCAGCCACCAACGCCGCTTTCGGCATGAGCAAAGGCGGCGTTTATGATATGGCTGTTCAACTCTGTAATAGTGATGGCTGTAGCACCAGTAATAGCGTTGAGCTAACCATTGCTGATACCGATGGTAGCCACCTTGAGCCACTCGTACCGCCGCTACTTGAGAACAACAAACCCTATACCAATACCACAGGCAGTGTTGTTGGAACATATTTTGTCGAATGGGGAGTCTATGACCGTAATTTTCCAGTCAATAAGATCCCAGCACAAAACATCACCCACATCATATATGGCTTTACGCCAATTTGTGGCGGCGACGGCCTTAACGATAGCTTGAAGCAGATTCCGGGCAGTTTTGAGTCTTTGCAAAAATCCTGTGCCGGCCGTGCTGATTTCAAAGTGGGTATTCATGACCCATGGGCCGCAATTCAGAAAGGCCAGCAAGGTGTTAATGATTGGAAAGACCCATACCGTGGTAACTTTGGCCAGTTAATGGCACTGAAACAAGCCTACCCTGATCTGAAAATCCTTCCTTCTATTGGCGGTTGGACGTTATCAGACCCATTCTATTTCATGCATGATGAGCAAAACCGTCGCACCTTCGTTAACTCAGTGAAAGAATTTCTGCAAACCTGGAAATTCTTCGACGGCGTAGATATTGATTGGGAATATCCTGGCGGCGGTGGTGCCAACCCTGATCTTGGTGACAAGGAACGTGATGGCGAGCTTTATGTCACTATCATGAAAGAACTGCGTGAAATGCTTGATGATCTCTCAGCTGAAACTGGTCGTACATATGAACTTACTTCAGCCATTGGCGTTGCAGAGCAAAAGATCGAAGTTGTTGACTATAGCCAAGCTCAGCAGTACATGGATTACATCTTCTTGATGAACTATGACATGTTTGGGGCTTTTGACTTGAATACTCTGGGCCACCAATCTGGCCTATACGATGCAAGTCATAACCCAGCGGTTAAATTCACTACAGACCGTGGCGTAAAAGCGCTACTAGCTTAAGGGCTAGATCCTGAAAAGTTAGTGATTGGTGTCCCTAAATATGGCCGAGGCTGGTCGGGTGTTCATAGCTACACTGGCGATAACCCAATGACAGGTAAAGCTACTGGCCCAATTGCCGGCACTTGGGAGCCAGGTGTAGTCGACTACCGTGAAATTGTTAACAAGCATTCTGGCAATGGCTGGGAGAATCGTTACGATGAGCAAGCTGAAGCATCATACCAATGGAACCCTCAAACTAAAGAGTTGATCACGTTCGATAATGAACGTGCCATTAAAGCCAAAGGGAAGTATGTTCGTGAGCATGGCTTTGCCGGCTTATTCTCCTGGGAAGTGGATGCCGATAATAGCGATGTCATGAATGCAATGCACGAAGCACTTGGTCACGGCGATGACGATGGTGGTAACCCACCTGAAAACAAGCCACCTGTAGCAAACGCTGGCGTTGATAAAACAGTTAGTGGCCCTGCAGAGATCATTCTAGATGGCTCCAATTCTTATGACCCGGGACAAGACACTCTCGATTATCAGTGGAAGCAAACTTCGGGTGACGTTGTTTATATCGAAAACCCGACCAATGCTAAAGCTTCAATCAGTGTGCCAAGTGTAGAAAAAGAAACCTCTTACACATTCACCCTAACCGTCACTGAAAGTGAAGGACTGACAGACAGTGACAATGTCACTATCACAAACCAACCAGAGCAAGAAAACCAGCCCCCTACAGTTAGTCTGCCTGAGAGCCTAATTGTTGATTCAGAGGCTGTTTTCAAAGTAACCGCCAAGGCTGAGGATCCAGACAATGATCCTCTCACCTACGCATGGACGACGCCGGATAACTTTGAAGTAATTGCTGGTGAAGGTACTAGTGCAATAACCCTGAAAGCCCCTAGCGTTGAAGAACAAGAGCAAGCAGATGTTTCAATTCTTGTTTCTGATGGCTCATTGGATGCTACCGCAACAACAATGATAACGGTAAACCCTGTTGATGACGGTGGTGAATGTGATATGACCGATCCCGATGCCGACAACTACCCTGCATGGCAAATGAATACGGTCTATAACACTGGCGACAAGGTTAGCCACGATCAATTGGTATGGTCTGCCAAATACTGGACTCAAAATGTTGCCCCATCTTTGGGTGCAGAAGAATGGTCATTAATCAGTGATGTAGAGGCCGGGTGGAATGCAAGTGTTGCATACAACGGTGGTGATGAAGTCAACCATGATGGTTCACGCTGGCGTGCGAAATGGTGGACACAAGGTGATGAGCCAAGCATGTCATCAAGTGTCTGGGAACATATTGGTGACGCAACCTGCCCATAATGGTTAATTTGCTCACCTTTCAAACCCGCTAAAATATAGAACCACCTAAATAACGAAAAGCCACCTAATTGTATTAGGTGGCTTGAGTAGCGGCATTAAGCCCTGAAAAGGCGCTGAATAAAACTTGTTCTACTTGTTGTTACACCTTCCACTGGCCGTTATAAATCCCGCATTAGAATTTCATATTCTTCTTCTGCCATTTCTATCAATTTCGCGAGTTCCCTAGCATCATCATTGGCTAAATGAACATGCCATTGAATGTTTTCTGGGACCAGTTGATCTTTGCACACCAACTCTGTTCGCTTACCGTCTGAATAGAAGTACAGTTGATTAAAGTCGCCTTGCATACTGCTATTTTTTTCAAGAATCGTTACTTTTAGTTCCCCCGTCGGTACCACAGTGATATCTGCATGTAACCCCGACTCATCTGGCAGAGTGAAAAGTCTATTTTCAGCTAACATTTTCCAGCCTCCTATTGGAATTCATCCATATCAGTGCTTTGCCATGATTTAGCTAAGTGCCAAGCCAATGTTAAGTTTAGTCAACCCAGCCACAACCCAATAAAAATTCACTAAAACGACACAATAATTCGCCATACAGTTTGCATAACCCCTATATCTTTGACCTACTCACAATACAAGGAGAGATATTCTCGTTTCCCGCGATGAAATCAAAATGATATATTGGAAAAAAACACCAAGGATGCCCCAGATGATAGATTTCCGTTCAGATACCGTCACTCGCCCAACCTCAGCCATGCGCCATGCTATGTCGGTAGCAGATGTCGGTGATGATGTTTACGGTGATGACCCTACCGTTAACGAACTAGAGCAATGGGCGGCAAAAAGACACGGATTCGAAAGTGCATTGTTTTGCAGTTCAGGCACGCAAGCAAACCTACTTTCGTTAATGGCCCACTGCGAACGTGGTGACGAATACCTTTGTGGCCAACAAGCCCACAACTATAAATTCGAAGGTGGCGGTGCTGCCGTGCTAGGCTCGATTCAACCTCAACCAATTGAGAACGAAAAAGATGGCACCATTTGCTTCAACAAACTTGCAGCCGCGATCAAACCTGATGATTTTCACTTTGCACGTACTCGCCTGTTAAGCCTTGAAAACACCATCAATGGCAAAGTACTGCCATTGGCATACCTAGCAAAGGCTAGAGAGTTTGCTGATAAACATGATCTAAAATTACACCTTGATGGTGCGCGTGTTTATAACGCAGCAGCAGCGCTTGATGTTGATATTACGGAAATTAGCCAACACTTTGATTCTATGACAATTTGCTTGTCTAAAGGTCTTGGTGCGCCAATTGGTTCTTTGGTCTTAGGCGATAAGGCCTTTATCGAAAAAACACGCCGCTGGCGTAAAGTCTTAGGTGGTGGCATGCGCCAGGCAGGCATTCTTGCCGCGGCAGCAAAAATTGCGCTTACCGAACATACGAAACGCCTTAGCGACGATCATGATAATGCTAAATACCTTGCCGAGCAGCTCAATCAAATCGACGGGTTTAGCGTCAACATCCAGCATGTTGAAACAAATATGCTCTTCGCTAAAGTTGAGGAGAAAATTAACCAAGACCAATTAGTCAAGTCATTAAAAGAACAAGGTATCCTGCTAACAGGTGGCCAGCCTATGCGCCTTGTTACTCACCTTGATATCACACGTCAAGATATCGATACCTTTATCAAAGCGCTTAAGCTTGCTATTGCTTGATGCCATAACAAATAACCAATTAAAAACGCCCCAACTAATTACTGGGGCGTCTTTCTTCACTACTCAGCCAGCAACAAATTAATCGGTATAATAAATACCTTTATTGTTTGTTTTCTTAGCTTTGTACATAGCACTATCCGCCTTCGCTAACACCGATTCTATAGTCGTGTTCTTGTCACTTTTCACCATGCTAAAGCCTATACTGGCCCCCAAACGCAGTTCATAGCCCTCAAAGTAAATAGATTCAGAAATCACTTCTTTTATACGGCTTGCAATCGTATAGCCTACTTCGTAACTTGTGATGGGATTTAGAACGATGACAAATTCATCACCAGCTAATCGCGATACAAAATCACTATCACGCACTACTCTTTGAAACCGTAGCGCAATTTGCTGTAAAACATAATCACCAACATGGTGGCCATAAGTATCATTGACTGGCTTAAACCCATCTAAATCAATATAAAGTAAAGCAAAGTTATATTCTGAGTTTTGAGGAGTACTCAACATACCCTCTAAAACTGTGTACAGCTTTGTACGATTTGCTAACCCGGTTAACTCATCATGGTGGGCTAAATAATCTAAGCGTTCAATTTCCTTATCGCCCGATAAATCCGAGATATTAATCACTACTCTCGAGTCGGATCCAGTTCCAATCAAGTTGGCATGTACAGCCATAGGTAACGGTATACCGTCGGCAGTAACCTCTATAATCTCACCGTTCCAATAGCGTCTCTGTTCAAACAGAATTGAGTTTATTGATGTAATTTGAATAGATGAAAATAGTTTTGTGACAGGTTCATTTATCACACTATCAGCTTGTCTGTTTAACAAGCGACATAATGTCGGGTTTATCATTACTATCTGGTTATTATTATCAATAACTGCAATACCATCAGTGCTTTGCTCAAAAATACGAGAAGCAAGCTGTTGCTGCTGAGTGGCCAAGTGCTTATCTGTAATATCTTCTAATACTAATAATAGTTCTTCGCCATTGTTTAACCTGCAACCAGTAATAAAATAAAATCGTTCACTATTATGATACTTAACACTTTCAATAATGGCTTCGAATTTGGTCTCATTGTGCATCTTTGATAGCCAAGACTCACAAGTATTCCAAATTTCATCACAGGTACTCTTATTGAAACTTTGGCCGATCATTTGATCTTTCGAATTTGGGAATAAACTATAGTAAGTGCTATTTGCCATCTTAACTTTTCCATCACGGCTAAGTACAACCAAGCCATGATTAATCGTTGAGATGACATCATCAGCAAATGTGACTTCATTGGCTAATTGCTCTAGGGTTTTCTGTATATAGCTATCTCTGGCCTCTAAGCTTCCCATCATTTCATTAAAACACTTCACTAGGCTGCCAATTTCATCACTTGACTGAACATCCAGGCGTTTAGTGGTATTATGGTTATTGACAGTTATACGCATAGCTCTATTTAACTGGAGTATCGGCCCGACGACCCAAGATTCCAACTGCTGAACAAGTACTAAGCAACACATAATCATTGGTAACAACAGCACAATAAAAAAGTTAAAGACTTCTTCCTTTACTTTCTCTATTGAATCTAATGAAGCTTTTATCAGCATGTTCCCGTATAAATCAGAATTAATATATATAGGAAAGCTTACTCTCAAGAAATTATCACTAAAAGAGTAATCATGAACATTCGCATTAAAAGAGCTATAATTTTCTATTACAATATTAGAGCTAGAACTTATTGAATTATCATACTCAGCAAAAACGTTTCCTTTCTCATTTATTACAATAACATCAATAACCCAAGGTTCTACTTTAAACACATCGAGTATTTCTCTAGCACTTAGCTCATCATCATGAATCACCGCCTTCTTCAAATTTATGGCTACGCCTTCAGACAAAACATTTGTTCTTGTTAACAAATTCTCTTTTCTTGTTTCTACAACTGTTATATAGCTATATGCAATATTTATTACAAAAAGAAGGAAGAAAGTAATTATCACCGGAATAACCATTTTCCTTCGTAAAGATCGCTATTTTAGCATTATGACATTATCCAGGCGGTACTAATACATATTAAAAACAAAAATACATCACTTATCAAAGAGGACTATAAATAGTCCTCTTTGATATCATTAATAAATACAGTAATGTCTAAACTTAACGTCCTTTGGCCTAGCTCATTAAAATAGATTATTGTTCAATAACAGGTGGCATATAATGCTGGCGATATACCCCAAGGCAATTACAGGCATCCATTTCAAATGACCAAAGAAAGTATATTTACCATGTGCTGCTCCCATTAGCGCAACACCGGCTGCGGATCCTATCGACAACATGCTACCACCTACCCCTGCAGTAAGTGTTACCAATAACCAATTTCCAAGTGTAAGGTCAGGTTGCATAGTCAGTACTGCAAACATCACTGGAATATTATCGACAATAGCAGAGAGTATCCCTACCATTACATTGGCCCAGACAGGGTTCCACTGGCTATACATAACTTCAGACACCATGCCAAGATAGCCTAACAAGCTAAGGCCGCCGACACACATCACGACACCGTAGAAAAATAGCAGAGTATCCCATTCCGCATGAGAGACACGCTTGAAGACATCGAAAGGCACAACTGAGCCAATTCGTTTTAATGCTTCTTCGTCACGATTAGCCAAAGCAATGGCTTTTTTTCGTTCCAGCGAGCGTGGTAATGTTTTGCGTAAATAGAATCCAAAAAACTGCAAGTAAGCTAAACCCATCATCATCCCAATAACAGGCGGGAAATGCACCACCGCATGGAAGGCTACCGCCGTTGCAATAGTTAGGATGAAGAGTGCCACAATGCGTTTTGCCCCACGCTTCAGCTCAACATATTCGCTTGTTGTATTCGGCTGTGTTTTCGGAACAAAGAATGACATGATGACGGCAGGAATAATATAGTTCACAACAGAAGGTATAAACAAATCACTGAATTGCATAAAACTAACTAGACCCGCTTGCCACACCATCAAAGTGGTAATATCGCCAAAAGGACTGAATGCTCCCCCGGCATTGGCGGCCACGACAATATTGATACAAGCAATATTAATAAAGCGTAAGTTGCTTCCTCCTACCTTGAGTACCACCGCACACATCAACAACGCAGTCGTTAAGTTATCAGCGATAGGTGAAATGATGAATGATAGTATCCCTGTTAGCCAAAATAGGCTTCTGAAGTTAAATCCTTTACTCACCATCCAAGCTTGTAAGGCATCAAACAAACGCCGCTCTTCCATTGCGCTAATATACGTCATCGCAACGAGGAGGAATAACAATAGCTCTGCATACTCCAGTAAATTATGCTCTAACGCCTGTTTCGCTAACTCAATTTGTCCATGCTGTTGATAAACATAGCCAATCATCAGCCAGATAATACCTGCAGCTAACAATACTGGCTTGGATTTGCGTAACTGTAAATACTCCTCGCCCATCACCAAGCAATAAGCGATACCAAAGACAATAAGTGAAGCATAACCAATGGTTGAACTGGTTAAATCAAGTCCGTTTGTCGCTGATAAAGCGGGTGATGCGGCAGATAAGCCTATTAAAGTAGCAAGCAAATAACGCATTTTCATTATCTTCTCAACTCCATGAGATTCAATCAATGGTGCTTAGTCTACACTTTCCTGAACAACAATTACGTGAAGCAAACCAATAAGATAACAATTATTGCAACACCTTTTTAACAGAGGCATCTTTGCTTATTACCAATTCATAGCAGGATTTAACCAAGTTGGCTTTATCAATCATCAATTTCATACGCAACTGACAAAATAGTCTATATCGGTACGTAACGTTAAATTAAGCAACTTGAAATAAAGTTTTTAGCGAAATGCACATAGCGCTCTACCTTCAATAATTTGAGGGCTGAATTATTCGAATTAATCCCCTCCTGTCACATTAAGGATTCGCGATTCATGGCTGCAACAATGAAACAAAAACAATCAAATTGTTAACCTAGTCAACATTCAATGTTTTCACCTTTACATTAAACACAAATGATAATAATTTTCATTACAGAAGTTAATTTTTTGCGAGAAAAAAATGTCAAATGCATATCATTCTAACCCCTTGGTTAAAGTCAGGGATCTTGAGGTCACCTATATTACTGATCACGGTGATTTTAAAGCCGTAAAACGAGTGAGTTTTGATATTGGTAAGGGCGAAATTTTTGGCCTAGCCGGAGAGTCCGGCTGCGGTAAAAGTACGATCGCCTTTGCTATCAATAGACTGCATAAGCCACCAGCCCTTATCACCCATGGACAAGTTCATTTTGAAGATAATGATTTACTCAAGTTAACAGAACAAGCCATGGGAGCAATTCGCTGGAGCGAAATAGCCATGGTTTTCCAAAGTGCGATGAATGCCCTTAACCCCGTCCTACCTCTTAAAGAACAGTTTGCTGATGTCATGCGCCACCACTTAGGATATTCAAATGCGCAAGCTGAAGAGCGAGCGCTTAAACTACTTGATTTAGTTAATATTCCACGTGAGCGCCTTAATGATTATCCTCACCAATTCAGTGGCGGTATGCGTCAGCGTTTGGTCATCGCCATTGCACTTAGCCTAAACCCTAAACTGATCATTATGGATGAACCAACGACGGCACTTGATGTTGTAGTACAGCGTGAAATTCTCCAACAGATCTTCCAGCTACAGAAAGAATTTAATTTCTCAGTGTTATTCATCACTCATGACTTAGCGCTCATGACCCAACTTTGTAACCGCATAGCGATTATGCGGCATGGTGAAATAGTTGAAGTGAACAGCTCAATAGAAATTCGTAACAATCCGCAGCATCCATATACCCAACAGTTATGGGCTTCGTTCCCTAATATTCATGAAAATAGCCAGCATATCGCGATCACAGAGGAAGACACTGTATGAATACATCAACCACTCCTGAGCCAATCATAGAACTGAAAGATGTAGTCAAGGAGTTTTCAACCGGTGGCGGCTTCGGCAAACAAGATACCTTCAAAGCCCTAAATAGCATTAGTTTTAGCCTGCATAAAGGGCGCACTCTCGCGCTTGTCGGTGAATCTGGCTGTGGCAAAAGTACCTGTGCAAGATTGATCACGAAAGTTCATGCCCCGACTTCAGGTGAGATTCACTATCGTGGCAAAAACCTTAATGAAATTAAAAACCGCAAAGAAACACTAGACTACCGCAGTAAGGTTCAAATGGTATTTCAAGATCCTTTTGGTTCTTTAAATCCTACTCATACCATTGAACATCACCTAACACGCCCATTATTGATTCATAAACAAGTGTCGAACAAACAACAGCTAAGAGAAAAGCTTGAAGAGTTAATGGGGTTGGTTGAGCTTCCTGTTCAAGATTTAGAAAAGTACCCTCATCAACTCAGCGGTGGTCAACGGCAACGTATAAATCTGGCCCGTGCGATAGCCGTTGGTGCAGAAGTCATCCTTGCAGATGAGCCAACATCAATGCTTGATGTCTCCATCCGCCTAGGCGTGCTGAATCTAATGAAAGAAATGAAAGAGAAAATGGGTATCGGATTTTTGTATATCACCCATGATCTTGCCACAGCCCACTACATAGCTGAAGAAACTGCCGTGATGTACAAAGGCAGAATTGTGGAATGGGGCGACACTCAGGCCATACTAAAAAACCCTACCCACCCATATACTCGATTATTGATATCAGCTGTACCAGATCCCGATTTACCATTTCGCGATTTAGTTGAATCTGAACCAAACTACTCTTTAAGTGCAGACAAAATTCGTTCCGAAAGCATGAAACCCAGTACGGGAATGAAACAAGTCGGCTTTAATCACTTTGTGTTGAACTGGGAGGAGGGAGTGGCTGCGTGAATGAAATACAGGTTTGGTTAGATCAAGTCAAAGTATGGTATTTTGCTACGAGCACCAATGGTGTTAGTGGCATTCGAGATGACACTATTTTAGTAGAAGCCATCAACAACACACCTACTGGTATGTTTGTTTCAGTTGATTCGCATTTACACAGCGAAGCTATCGCCTATTGGCTTGATGCATGTCTTCAGCTCAGCAACACTTACCAACACCAAGGGAAGATTGATCTAGCCTTTAGCTACTTGCAATTTGCTTACAGCAAGGTTCAAGAAATGGCCACCACACAAGATCAGGATCCTGACATGAAACGATGGTGTCTAAAAAAACTAGACACCATGATTGTTGGGTTAATGGAATTTTGTCAGCGCCAACATGAGGATAAATGGCATCAGCAAAGTATTGAACTTGTAAATTTCCATGTGTTATTCATGGAGGGCCAGTATCATCAAAACCTTGCTTACCCATCAAATAACGGCATTGGTTTCTAATCTCTATACCCAAGCTGCTTGGGTATAGACAATACAAATTTTCGTTTTCAAGACAAAACCAACGTCAAATAAATCATACCAACTCAATTTTTTACTAAGCTAATAACAACATTGATACGTTTTCCAGTAGCGCGAAGACCGCCCACTGTTATCAATATAAGCCCTTAGCGATTGAGGATGATTTAGCAATGATGTTAAGACACACCTTAAAGCAACTATTCTCCATCACCGCGTTATCCATCTCTCTAGCCGCACCAAGCTTCGCTGAACAACAGCTTCCCTCCCCCCCAGAGGTAGCAGCAAAAGGCTGGGTGTTAATGAGTTATGAGTCAGGTCATGTCATCGCTAGCAGCAACCAGCACAAACAATTAGCCCCTGCAAGTTTAGCCAAAATTATGACCAGTTATGTCGTCGGCCTAGAACTTAAAGCGGGTCATATAGCCGAAGACGATCTCGTCATCATCAGTGAAAATGCCTGGGGTAAAAAGTTTCCTGGTTCATCAAAAATGTTCCTGAATGTCGGAGACCAAGTCACGGTTGATGACCTCAATCGCGGTGTCATCGTATCTTCGGGCAATGATGCGACCGTTGCCCTAGCAGAGCATGTAGCAGGCCATGAATCAGCTTTCATCGAAATGATGAACAGACATGCAGAAAGACTGGGAATGTTAGATAGCTATTTTGCCAATCCTCACGGCTTAGATGCCGACCAACAACATACAACACCGTATGATATGGCGCTACTCACCCGTGCTTTCATTAAGGATGTACCTGACATCTACCCAATGTTTAAGGAAAAGTCTTTTACTTTCGGCAAAATAAAGCAAGGCAATCGTAATGCATTGCTATGGGATACCACCTTAAATGTCGATGGGGTAAAAACTGGCTACACCAAGCAAGCTGGCTATAGCCTAGTATCATCAGCAGAGCAAAATGGGCAGCGACTCATTGCCGTCGTGATGGGGACCAAAAGCGCGACGACACGGCGAACCGAAAGTAAAAAGCTCTTAACCTGGGGCTTTCGCTTCTATCAAGACATCACCCCAGATTTTGGTGATAAGGAGCTCACACCATTAAAAGTTTGGTATGGTTCACCATCTTCTATCAACCTTGAAGTTGCAGACGGTGGCACCGTCACCATACCCAGGCGCCAACGCAAGCAGATCGATTATAAAGTCCACTATAATCACAACTTGGAAGCCCCCGTTGAAGTTGGGCAAGAAGTAGGTAAGGTCGCTTGGTACTTAAATGATCAAGTCATTGCAGAGCAAGCTTTGTTAGCGAAAGAAGCCTCGGTAGAAGCACCCTGGTATAAGTCGATGATAGATGTGGTATGGCGACCTATTAATCAATGGTTTGCGACTCAAGATTGGGAGCCGGAAACAACGACGAAATAGCATTAATCAATTTTCCATACGAGAAGGCAGGCCTGATGGCCTGCTTTCCTTGTTATTATTGATAGTCATCATCATGGCCTTCGGACTCAAACCAATCATCATACTCAATCTCTGACTGGCTCTCATCCCAAAGCACATCTTCAATGTAATCCATATCTTCGGGTTCAAAATCGTACATGATCACTCTCCATTTGCTGCCATCGGTCTCTATATGCTGCTCTATCTTTTTAAAAGCAAAACATGTCAACTTCATGAACAAACAATGTCAGAGGTATGATCTCATTTATTGAGTATGATCTGGCCTCATCCACACTGATTTAAAATCAAACCACCCCATCGAGTTCGACTGCATTCCCTGCACAGCTCCAGTATCATCCACACCTAACCAGTTATGGAATAAAGGTAGGATCTGCCCATACTCAACGAGCTTCGCGCCAATTTGCTGGCATGGCGACTCTTGGCCTGGGTGACTACGCCACATGTCGACTTCATGCTCAAGTAACTGAAATTCATCGTCAGGCATCGCGCGAGCGATATGGTCGAAATTAAAGAACCAAGATAACAATGCATCATCTCGGTAATTCATCAAGCTCATGCCCCCTAACCACATGTCAATACGGCTAGCGTGTTTGCCAAGGGCTATCTCGGTTGTCGTCAGCTCAAGCATCTTTAATTTAATGCCATCTTTCTCAAGCAACGACGCTATCGCTTCAGCGATATGTGGATAAACAGGATGCTGGCAAGCAAAAGCAATGGTAACCGTTCGTTTAGACGGTGGTGGCGTCACTTGGCTGTGCAAGGGCACATGCGCCCAACCCGGTAAGATGCCGTAAGCATTGGTGAGACGAAAATCGCCTATTTGATTCTTATCCAACTGCTGAAGAATATTGAGCGCGGTTAAACGCCCTTGAAAGTACACCAGCCAATCTTTATCTGAAGTAAGGCCAGAAACTCGGTTAAACAAAAGGAAGTTGCAGCCTTCATCAAGTTTCAGCCTTGTAGAAACACTCACTCCCCCCAGTTGGGTAACATCTGTGGCAGGTTGTAAATAACAGGATGCCACTTGAGAGAGCATCCAAATATCAACAATGTCGATCAACGCACGAAAGCCAAAGTATTGGTCAAAGGCTTCCAGCTTAAACCTAGAACTGTCGTTTTGAATCACTTTATAAGGGCCGGTACCAATGGGAAAAAGCTCATTTTGTTTTGAGTGGTCAGCTTCAGCTGGCTGGATAACAGCAACTAAATTAGCCAACAAATCAGGAAGTCGGTGGTCGCTGCTGCTTAGGATGAAATCAATGGTGTTATTGTGAGGGGCTTCTACGCGTTCGATATGCCTGAACAAACGATGGGTTTTAACGGTATCAAATGTCGCAATAATATCTTGGCTATTGAGCAATCGCCCATCATGAAATCTCACCGACGGACGCAAGTAAAAGCGCCAATGTCGAGAGGTGATAGCCTCCCAGTGATGGGCCAAATCACCCTCCACTTCCTCTTTTTCCTCATTTATTCTTGTCAGGCCATTAAAGATTTGCCTTACTAAATGCTGCTCAGAACGCCTTAGTGGCTGAAGGGGGTTGAGGTTGGTAAATGCGCGGTAATAAGGTAATCGAACGATTTGCTTACCATGTGCCGTTGTATGTCCTAACTGCTCTTGAATAATCTGCGCAAGCATATCAGCGTTATTGCCCAAGGCTTCTAAAGCGGGCTCCAACTTACCGTCGGCAACAAGCTTCCGGGCATGATTTAGCTGTAACTCATTATCTGTACTATGAAAAGTTAAGCGAGACTGTTTTCCTCGACCAACAGCAGGCTCCCATTCAATCCACCCCTGGTCAACCATCTTGTTTATAACCATGCGAACATTACGACGGGTACAGAACAGTACCTCAGCAATATCCTGGAGGTTGGTATCACTATCCTGACCGGAAAAGTGCTGATATAAACGCTTAAACTGGGTCTTGAGCCTTTGACCACTCATAAAAGAGGAACCTATATTTCTTATTTCTTCTGTTTTAGGGTTCCTATTTTAGCGTAAAAATAGCGCTGTACCCAAGCGGTATAGGTGGCATCGTCAGAAGTTAAGGTTTTACCCCCACCTTGTGCTCCGAGTGAGGCTATGCCACCTTCTTTCTGCACAAAAAAACGAGCCAGTTGGCTCGTTTTCTTAAAGTCTTTATTAGGTTTTTTTAAGCAGTTTCTGCTACTAGCTCCACTTGCTGCGCCGATTGTGCCAACTGGTACTCGCGCAGTTTAAAGTAGCCGTATGTTGCCACTAGCGAGAAGAATAAGTAAGACAATGAGAAAATAAATGGCGAGCTAATCAAGTTCGCTTCAAGCCCCCACATAACACCAGTAATCGTCACTGCAATTTTTGCGAAAACGCCAAGTAGCAGCATCAATACAGCTAACTGTGGATAGCGAGTTGAACAACGGAAAGATAGCCAATAACCGGCACCAACAGCAAGAGAAGCAACACCAAACCCAACCATGAAAGAATGGAAATGCTCACCTGAAAGAACACCAGCAATTGCAGAAAGAATAATAATCAGACCGAATTTCATAAACACCTCGACAGTTGAGTAGGAAAAGCATCCCTTCAATATGAATTTCTTTAACGGCATTATTCTCCCATCATTTGCCTAAAATCCATACAACCTTTTCATCCAGCCAACTGATGTTTTGGTTGCTTTTCATAATTTTACACTTTGCAACACTTTAACTTATTATCACACAAGAAAATTATAGCAAAAGGTTAAAAAAATGTTAATCACAGCAAAATGTAACAAATGTTTACAAGGTGAGCCTTGGTGAGGATTTTCACTAGAATAGGCTATGCTTCTACATATCCAGCAGAACCTATCTCTACCAAAAGAGATAGGCCGATATTAAATATGGAATTCAACAGCCCGCAGATCTGATGTTTTATTAACAAGGCAAATAGCAGTTCGTATGCTAATTACTGAGCTTGATAGAACCAAAGTGACACTTGAAAGCCACCCGCATCTAGGTTTTTAGCTGTCGCTTCACCACGCATAACGAGCATGGCTTCTCTTACGATGGCTAAGCCAAGCCCTGACCCTCCTGTACGCTTCTCCCTTGACGACTCTAGTCGAGTAAATGGGTCAAAAACACTTTGTAGATGTTGTTGTTTTATACCTTGTCCATCATCTTCAACATTAATCAATACACCGTGACCAGTATCTTTCACTTCGACACATATACAGGCCTGCTCACCAGCATATTTAACCGCATTCCCTACAAGATTCTTAACTGCACGCAAAACCAGTCGATGATCGGCTAGCGCATAGGTATCTACGTTATTACCAATAAAAGATAATGTTTGCCCCGGCTTGAGCATATCTTGTAACTCTAGTACTTGGTAACGGCACAAACTCACTAAATCAACAGGCTGCAAGTTAGCGTCGTAGCTCGCATTTTCTAATCGGCTAAACTCGAGAATTTCTGAAACCAGTTCGTTCATCTCATCCGACTCACGTTCAAGCTTCGCCAACAATGGCTGGCTTTCCTCAGGTAATTTCTTCCTTAGAAGATGCAATGCCAAATCATGCCGCGCTAAGGGGGTCTTTAATTCATGCGAAACATCCCTAATTAAGCGGCGTTGCTTCTCTGCTAAATCCTCTATTCGTTGTGTCATATGGTCAAAGCTACAAGCCAGACTTGAAAACTCCGTCACCGTGTTACCCACAGCATGACTGACCCTCACACTGAAATCGCCTTCTGCTAGCTGATGGCTGGCTTGTTGAAGCTTATCTAGCGGGGTCTTGAGGTACCTTGCTAATAAAACCGAGAAAACAGCCAGAATAAGAACGGCAATCACAAACTTAATGACCAGAAAGTAATAGGCAAAATTCTTCGCTGGGTGGTATTGATAAGGAAACTGAATGACCAAATGATGACCAGTAGTTAACGGTATACCGATAATAGGTTGGCTGACGCGATTATCAAAAATAGTATCAATACTTCTAGTAAAGCTCAGCTTAAACTCAAAGTGCGGGTGCATTGTTCGCCCACTGATAGCTGTATTGGTATCTGTAATAACATGCAAGGAATACTTCTGCCCCCGCTCCCAATCAGCCAACTCATCCATGTCACCTTCATTAATCATCACTTCTGCTTGATACGCGAGATCCAGCATCTCAGTTTGTATCCTTTCAGGAATACGCAACAGAGCCCGAACCATTGCCGCCTCAGCAATATTTTGCAGTATCAAGATAAGAAATAGGCTCACAGCAAAATAGGAAAAGAGCTTAAATGCCAAGCCCCCTCTGTCATCTAACCCAAAGTGCGCCCTTAATTGACGAAAGCGAATGATAGCCATTGTTATTACTAGTTAAAAATTTTGCTTAGGTTATCACAGTTCAAAACCGATGATCCTGATTAAAACCATTGAAAACCCTACCAGTTACGTTGCGATCGAGTAATTTTTTGAAGCTAGCATTAATTTTTAACGCTTAGTGCTATTACAAATACACTTTGTAGCATATATTTAAGCAATTCTTCGCACGACAAGGGTAATATCATTTTATCGTTATCTTTGGCATATCTGGTGCGAGGTAATGGAAAAGAATGGAAAAATTAGCTCAGCTAACACTTAAGCAAGGATGTATCTATGAGGCAATTCGTTCTTATCGTTGCCCTATTTATTATTACAGGATGTAGTTCCGGGGTTGATGCTCTAGTACCCGATTCTTATCAATCGAATGAAACCAATACTGGCTATCTAACGGGCAGTCTCGGTGTGACCACTTCTTGGCCTTCAACGGGTGAGGGGCTCAAAACAACAATCTTTATCCGAAAAGTCGGTAAAGATGATGCCATTGTTCTAAACAGCAGTACTTCTGCATCACACTACCAAACAGAGTGGGAAAAAGGCCACATATTTTCATTGCCACTTCCAGAAGGTGAGTATGAGTTATATTGCATCGCTTTTACTGGCAATAATGGGATCAATAAGGTCTATTCAAAAACCAGTGATGACCTCGGACTTAGGTTCAATATTGCAGCTAACGAAGTGACTTACATCGGCCAGTTCTTGACCTCTAGCCTTGTAGCCAAAAGCCAGCTCTGGAATACCAATTATCCGAGCGGATTTGGAATGGTGCAGCACGACTATGCCAATATGCGAGATCGAATGCTTCAAAACGAACACTACCCGGATCTGAAGCCGCTTCCTTTTATCCCCACAACTCTGAAGGGGCTCAACGACAGTAGAATCGTTGCTAGCAATATCGAATAAAAAACGGCAGCCATTGGCTGCCGTCTTTATCATGACTATCTGCTACTTTAACTGAACAGGAATACCCGTTTGTAGCAACAATGCCGCGCTCAATTTAGTTTCAGCCACTTCATCACCTGATACCATACTTAGTAGTTCATCATTCGCTTTCACTACTTTGGTTTCGCCAGCTTGCGCTTCAGTGCGAGACAATGGTTCATGTACTTCTACATAATGAGAGCCGTCAGGTTCTACTGATTGCTTCAGCGGCTGATTAATTATCTTAACCTTGGTGCCATGGGGCGTATTCTGGAATAGCCATTCGATATCCCAAGGGTTCATACGAATACAGCCCGAGCTTACTCGCATACCAATACCGAAGTCTTTATTAGTACCATGGATCAAGTATTGACCACTACCATAAGCAAGGCGCATTGCGTAATCACCTAGCGGGTTTTCTGGCCCTGCAGGTACAACCGCAGGCAACTCTATATCATGCTTTTCACGGTATTCTCTACGAATATTAGCTGTAGGCGTCCAGGTCGGGTTTTCAATTTTTTGGCTCACCTTCGTTGTCATACGAGGAGTCTCTCGACCTATCCGCCCTATCCCAATCGGGAACACATACACTTTTTCTGCATTGTCTGCAGGAAAATAATACAGTCGCAATTCAGCGAGGTTAATGATGATCCCTTCATGCTTCACCGGTGGCAAAATCAATTGCATCGGGATAGTCAGCAATGAACCGGGTGTCGGCAAAAATGGATCAACACCGCGATTTGCTTCCATTAATGACAGCAAACCAATGTCATACTTATTCGCAATATCCAGCAGGCTATCGCCTTTGTTTACTTGGTAGTACTCCATCACCCCGACAATATTACTACCAGGCTCTGGACGGTTATACTCAACGGCTTGCGCCGAAAATGTCATGACACTAGCTAATATAAGGAGCAAAAAACGACTCACGATACTGCCTCCATCTTTATATCCCCTAAATTATGGCAAACTCTACAACGGTACATTCCATGTACTCTTCTATTCTCTATTTTGAGACACATTTCTTCGGCTACTCAGCCAAATATCACCGTAACGACACGTTACTTCAGATACCTTGCTTCAGTATGCCTTAATGGAGATTGTATGGGGAAGGCAAAAAAGTTACGTCATAAAAACGTCAAAGTTACCAGTGAAACTGTCATGAGGGGCACCTATAGATGGCGTTAAAACCACATAGGGTATTGATTTACACAAAAAGTAGGGTGAGGCGTTACCGCCTCATCCCTCTTACAGAACCGTACGTACGGACCTCGTATACGGCTCATGCACGTTTCCATTCAGCGTAATTGCTGAACACATACCCTGTCTTTACATGTTCAAG
>NZ_PYMA01000039.1 GCF_003026495.1 Photobacterium sanctipauli | reverse complement strand
TACATCACAGAGGCTTTAATGGGCAAAAAGTGCTTATAACAAAGCATTTAAGAGTGATTCGCAACGCTTGGCAGTTTCGCTTCGCTCAAGTATAGCCAAGTGTCGCTCACACCTTAATGCGGCGTTAGCTTTCTTTTTAGTTTAGGAGTATACAGTGGTAAATAACGACTGGTCGGTAGCATACAGAGAAGTGCATCTCATCGGGGGAGCTTACGCCATAAACGATCCAAATGAGAAGGATAAGGTTTATATATTCCCCAACTCCTTAGATGGTCAACAAGCTGTGCTCACAATCCCAAGTTATAGCAAGCTTTTTTATGCAATCAAAAAACTTAAAATAAGCAAAATTGTAGGTGTTGAGTTTCTTAATCATGTAAATCAAATTGATGGTATTAGCCCAACAGAATGGAGAGCGTATTCTAGTTACAAAAGTAATAATTGGGCTCATATAGAGGCATGTTGGCAGTGGGGAGATATATCGTTTGAAGCATATAAGTGCAAGAATGGTCATTTATGGGACTTGTCGAAAAGGATACAGCATCAAATAACAACGCTAAATAACTCATTACAACAATTATCTTTAACATATAGGCGTCAGTTAAACTCCAAAGTTGCAGATGGATTTGAAGACAATGAGAGATTTGAAAATGGTTATTCTTCGTATATTTATGACAGCTTCCAACACTTTCTATTTGATGCTTGTATGCTCAGAGATTATATTGCAGAGTTCGTGTTTCACTATGTAGTCCCGCTCGATGTTAAGTCGGGAGAGAAGCATATGACAACCACTTCGAAAATTTATAACAAGTATTATAAAAATAGGGAAGTGTCGTCAGACTACGAGACCTACTTTAAAAATATATGTTCATCGAATGGTTGGTTGAATGAGTTAGGGGTTTATCGAGATTTAGTTATGCATGCATGCCCGCTTTCCATGCCTAAACAACGTGTATGGATTCGAACCGGAACGATTGAGTTACTTGGTAATAAATTGCTTCCACAAATTATAGCGCCTATTCCTAAAAAGCCTCTAGATTTGAAAAATGAGCGAAACAGTTTTAAATATTTTAGTGATTTTGAGCGGCAAGCTAACGCATTTTTTAACCAAGCGAACGATGAAGAAGAATCAATTGATATCCTCTCATACGCTATAGACGTGATGGATAATTTTTCCAAGTTACTATGGCTGACAATAGAACAATCCCCTTTAAAAGGCATACAGCAAACTTTTGGTCCTCACAATATTATTGGAAATGTCCGGACAATAGTAAGCTAACAAACTGTTTAAGAGTGATTCGCAACGCGTGGCATTTTTACTATGCGTTAGGTTTTGTGGTTAAGGTGTTATGCGGCGGCATCGGTATTGCGTTGCTCACACCTTAACAGGGCGTTATAAGGTATTTGATGATAGAGCTTACAGATAAGGTTATTGGTCCCAAATACAGAATTCTTAATCCAATTCTTGAATTGCTCTTGGAAAGTGGGAATGAAGTCCTTACTGACTATACGTGGAGTTCTAATCCTACTGGTTATCTTTGTATTTTAAAAAAGCCAATAGACTTTGATTTAATTGAAAGCCGATTTGTACTGCCAAAAAGCATCCACTTAAACAAGCAATTTGGTGAAGTTGATTATGGGTTAGGCGCAGTAATCATTCGTTGTGCGTAACCTTATAACAAATTGTTCAAGAGTGATTCGGCACGCGTGGCATTTTTACTATGCGTTAGGCTTGGTGGTTAAGGTGTTATGCGGAAGCTTAGGTATTGCGTGCCTCACACCTTAACAAGGCGTTATGCCTCTTAGCACATAGCTTGCTGTGAATCTCAAATTGCTTGTAAGTATTAACTTACTGATTGCATATAAGTGTGCTTACTTATAGCCTAATACTTTAGTGCTAAAATGAACGGAGTCAG
>NZ_PYMA01000038.1 GCF_003026495.1 Photobacterium sanctipauli | reverse complement strand
AACCTGAGCAACAACTGCGAGTTTAAAGCCTAAAGTGTAATCACGCTGGGTTCGTTTGATCTTTGATTCACTTGATGAGTTCATTGATAAGTCTCCAATGTGTCAACTTATCTCAGGACGGGACAATATGAAGAAAAAGGGCTAGCCGTTTTGGCTAGCCCTTAGTTTCATGCCGTACTGCAAAGAAATAGGTTAGTACTCTGGTAGTTCAAATGTTTTTGATAGCTTCTCAATTTCGTTATCGGTGTAGCTTGCGATCTCTTCCATCACCTCACGGGTGAGGTGAGGGCAGAAGCTTTCGATAAAGTCGAGCATGTACTTTTGTAAGAACAGGTTGCGGCTATAGCACAGCCAAGCATCTGAAGCTTCGAATACATCTTCCAGTGGGATATTCACTAGGTCGTCATCGATAACATCGTTAGCGGCGACTTGCGCCACAATGCCAATTCCATAACCTAGCTTCACGTATTTCTTGATAACTTCAACATCCATTACTGTCATGAAGTAATACGGATTGATCCCTTTTTCTTTAAAAGCTTTATCTTGAGCAATGCGGCCAGTCGACCCAGGCTCATAGCTGATCAATGGGTATTCGGCGATATTCTCAATGGTCACTTCCTTACCTGTCGCAAGCGGGTGGTGCTTTGGCACGATTAAGCCAAGGTTCCACTTATAGGCAGGAAGAACGATCACGTCAGAGTCATGTTCTACCTTTTGGGCCACGATAGAAAAATCCGACTGACCACGTTTGATTAAGTGCCCATATTTATCAAGTTGGGAGCTACCAATATGGAATTTGATCTTCGGGTAGCGCTTAACAAACTCATCAACCGTATGAGGGAGTAGGTATCTAGCGATGGTGTTGGTGGTATAGATGTTCAAAAAGCCTTCTTCCGGCTTAATGTGATCATTCACGATAGTTTTAATGCGGCTTTCGATGTCTAGCATCTGGATCGCTTCTTTGATGATCAAATCACCAACAGGGGTAACAGAGCTTAATGACTTCCCTTTACGCTCAAAAATCTTAACACCAAGCTCTTGCTCCAATAGCTTGATTTGCTTGCTGACGCCTGGTTGTGTCGTATACAAAGAATTTGAGGCAAGAGAGATGTTCAAGTTGTTATCGACAACCGCCTTTAAATACTTGAGCTGCTGTAGTTTCATTTGGTATCCCTAAAATCAGCAAAACATTGAATTATAGACATAATGCCTGATTTTTAAGGTTATTGCTTAGAACGAAATGTTATTTTTAATAACTACATCACAATATATATGCGTGTAAATGCTCATTTGAATCATGATTCGATAGGGGCTATCACAAAAAACGGAAAGTAATTAGTTGCTGTTGATTGCTAATGATCTGTTATTGGCATGATTCAAGTAATTTATGTTTGTTTGTCATTCATTGTTTTGAATCAAAGTTACTTAAGTGGCTTTCGTGTTGTGTCAGGCACGTTTAGTTACCTGTGAATTTATAGTCAATGTCACTTTGCGACAACATTCATCAAAACTATTATTTTTTGTGATTGTTGTGTGATTTTAATGTGCAACAAATGTAGGTGAAGGTGTTATCTGCTCGTGTTTATGCTCGTTAAATTAATAATGTGTTGAGAATAAGTGATTTTAGCATCATTTCAAGAATGAATGTTTATAGGCTGTGCTTGGTATTGTTAATACTGTGTTTAAAAGCGCCAAAAATTAATAAGTAATAACTGTTTGTTATTGTCAAAGTGGATTGATATCACAATTTTTCTATCATTCTAGATTATTATTCCTTTCGCGTTATTAACCGCACTTTTCCAAAGGTATTAATTTATGAGTAAACGCTCGGCTATCAAAGTCGCAGCTATAGCAACGATCATTGCGATGGTTGTTATATTTGTCGCACAAAGTGTCATTGGCACAAAAACAATCAGTTTTGGTGAAATCAATATTTCAATTCTTCCTATGCTTTTCGCTGTAACGATTGGCATGATCATTTCATTGAATGTTGTAAGAATTAAAGTTCCGGCTTGGGGTAAGATCTTTACTGAAGAAGAAGAATCATTTTCATCTAAAATGGTCGGTTTCTGCCTGCTGGTACTGGGTACACAGTATGCGGGTATGATCATTCCAAACATCGATATTATTATCGAAGCGGGTATCCCACTTATTTTCCAAGAACTAGGTAACTTGCTACCAATCATTATTGCTATTCCTCTAGCGGTTAAGTTTGGTCTTGGTCGTGAATCAATTGGGGCGTGTTCTTCGATTAGCCGAGAGCCGTCCATTGCAGTGATTCAAGGTAAATACGGCACAGGTACAAAAGAGTACATCGGTGTATTGGCCATCTACTTGTGTGGTTCTGTCATCGGTACACTTTGGTTTAGCGTACTTGGTAGTGTTGGTCCACTAACCGGCATTCACCCACTAGCACTTGCAGCAGGTACAGGCGTAGGTAGCGGTTCTATGTTGAGTGCTGCATCGGGTGCATTGGTAAGTAACTTGTCTCCAGAAATGGCGCACCAAGCGTTGAGTATTGCGGCGGCTTCTAACTTATTGTCATCGGTATTAGGTGCATTATCACTGACCTTTATCGGTATTCCACTAGCAGAGTTTGTGTACAAGATTTGTAAAAAGAAAGAGGTGAGTGATGCAGTCGGTGCTTAATGATATGAAGTTTGTGTTCTTGGCACTATTCCTTGCCATGTTCACGCAAACACTCACTACTGGTATTAGCCTGTTTGATATGTGGGATAGCTTTATTGCGATGTCGATTGTTGTGCTGCTATCACTTATTGCAAAAGAGTACATTAAGTCACCACTGCCGACATTTGCTTATGCGACCATCATTGGTATTTTAATTTGCTTACCTGAAACGGCGGTACGAACTTTCTTCCTAGATTCAATTGGTAAAGTTCAGTTTCTATCTTGTACTGTTCCACTGCTTGCTTTTGCAGGACTTTCAGTGGGCGGTAAAATGGAAGAGCTTAAACAACTATCTTGGAAAATTATTGTATTGTTCCTTGTTGTTGCAACAAGCTGTTTCCTAGGTGCATCGCTTATTGCACAAATTGGTTTCACCATGAAAGGAATTATCTAATGTTGTCGCGTTTTGATATTAATGAAAAACTACTTGAGCTAACCAACTTTAGTATTGAATCCCGCCAGGATTTGCATCGTATTCCTGAATTATCTGGTGAAGAATACAAAACATCAGCATATTGCCGAAAAATCATGGAAGAGTGCGGTTATATGATTAAAACCTACGAGGGTTATACAGGTTTTATTGCTGATTTGATTGTCGATGTTTCTTATAAAACGGTTGCTTTCCGTGCTGATATGGATGCATTGGAAATGGATGACCTTACTGAAAACGATCATAAGTCCTCTCATGAAGGTCGTGCTCATAACTGTGGCCACGATGTTCACATGGCAACCTTGCTGACAGCGGCGAAGTACCTAGCGGCTTACCCAAGTGAGCTAAAACACAATGTACGCTTCATCTTCCAGATGGCTGAAGAAGACATGCGTGTTGATGGTGCGAATAAAATGGTTGAGCTTGGTTGTATGGACGGCGTAAACGAAGTTTATGCTCTTCATAATGACGCGGCACTAGAGTGCGGCTCCGTGAGCATAAACAATGGCATTATGTCTTCATACGGCAGTGCTTGGACGCTAGATATCGAAGGTAAGTCAGCTCACGGTTCAACACCGCACAAAGGGCTAGATGCAATCCGTGAAGGCGCTCGCATTGTAGAAGATATGGATTACGTGGTTGCTAAGCAAACAAACCCATTTTCACCTGCTGTGTTTGTATGCGGTATGTTCAATGGCGGTACGGTACCGAACGCAGTTGCTGCTAATGTCCAAGCTCGCGGTACCATCCGCTCAATGGATAGTGAAACAGACGAAGTGCTACGTAATAGTTTTGAATCCATAGTTGCCCAGAGTAAAATTCGCGGATTCAACACATCAATGACCTATTGTGGCTATCCTGCCATCATCAACCACCCTCAAGCATTTGAACGTGTGGTTCAAGCAGCGGCTTCAGTTGTACCAGCTGATATGTTGAATGCGAATGGCTCACCGATGACGGGGAGTGAAGATTTTAGCTACATGGTTAACGCCACTGAAGACAAGCGTGGTGCGTTTTTCTTCTTGGGCTCGGGAAATAAAGAGAAGGGGATTTGTAATTACCTTCATTCTAACCCGTACTATGTTGACGATCATGCACCGATGGTTGGCGCTCAAATCTTCATTAATATTGCGACCAGCTAATTGCTTCTAGACAATGACTAATTAAGGCCTGGCAACTGTCAGGCCTTTTTTGTTTGCCCAGCAAAGCTGGCAAACCCGTCAGGTTGAAAGAAACCTGAATCGCCCCGACTAAGGGGAAGATAATCCGAATGGCAAGGGCGTTATTGGCCAACGGTAGGGTCTGAAGGAAG
>NZ_PYMA01000037.1 GCF_003026495.1 Photobacterium sanctipauli | reverse complement strand
GTTTCAGACCACTTGCCACGAGGTCGGTAAACTCGATTTTCAGAGCGAAAAATTTGCCCTTCTCGCCCACCTTGAAGTTCTTCCATTGATATCCTTATGTATGACTTGCCATGTGCTTATAACGCCCGCTTAAGGGGTGAGTAAATGTGTGCCAAAATTGTAGCGAAGCGAAAATGGCACACGTTTACGAATCCCACTTGAAGCGTTTGTTATGCCTTTACATTATTGAACGGCTTCTTTGGAGTTTGTGATATCTAACACTAAAGATTTTGCATCTAAGATTTGTTTACGAACCGCAAAAGGGTCTTCTAAATAAAGCATTGCTACCGTTGTTGTTCCAGTACCAGAAGAGGCAATACTCCCATAGCCAAAAATCCTTCCAAATAGTGATTGTCTTACAAGCAACCCTTCACCTTGCTCTAGCGGTATCTCAAAAGTATTTCTCGATATCAACCCTGTTTTACCAATAACCCTCTGATTTGTGACTACAAACTCTGAAGAAATTGAATAAACAATATATGCGATACATTGAAACAACATAGCCAGCACCATAAATGCCATAAATATATAGCCAAAGTTGCCCATTAGACTAAATAGAAAGCAAAGTGCTACTGTTAGTATTAAATATGCTAGTAAAGGTTTCTTAGATATCGATGCAATAAAGCTTACGCTTTCGTCGGTTCTTAGTTGTTGGTTTAGGAATGTACTTATATTTGCCATGCTGACTCCGTTCATTTTAGCACTAAAGTATTAGGCTATAAGTAAGCACACTTATATGCAATCAGTAAGTTAATACTTACAAGCAATTTGAGATTCACAGCAAGCTATGTGCTAAGAGGCATAACGCCGCGTTAAGTAGTGAGCAACGCTAACCACCTAACCTAAACCATTACACCGTAAACACTTAACCCAACGTAGAATACAAAACGCCAAGCGTTGGGAATCTGCCTTAAACGCCTTGTTAGCTGTATTTTTCAATAATTAAGAAAGACTCACACATTAGTTTCGCACGAAATTTATATTCAACTTTTGCCAACAAAGGATCGAGTTCAAGAACTTTGTCAAAATGCCATAATAGCCGCTCTGTCGATATTGGCACTTCTGCTGGCAAAGCTCTTCTGAATTCTGCGTAGATAGGATGTCTTTCTACCCAGTCATCGCCTAGATCATAAAGGCAACGTAAAACACGATTAGCTGCTAAAGTGATTCCCTGCTGACCTGTAACCAAACTCCTTGCAGCAGAAACTAAACGTTTTAACCTCGCCGTTTTTTGTTCTGGAGTCATTATCAATCCTCTGCTCTCTCACAATATAGCTAACGCCGCATTAAGGTGTGAACAACGCGACCACGAAACCTGACAATACCACCATAATCACTGACCTCAACGATGGAATGAAAAATGCCAAGCGTTGAGAATCACTCTTAAATGCTTTGTTATGTTTTTGCTTGCCATACTTTTATGTCTCCATCCATACCAGACACGACTTTCTCCATTTTTTCTAAGCGCATCAAAGAATCCAAAGTAGCATGTTTGCTAGTCGTCAATATATGCCCCAACCCCCGTGGGGTAAACGCCTCTCTTGGGCGCTCTAACATATAACTAAGAACTCTTTTATCCATCTCATCTTCTAACCCTCGGACTGTTAGATCAGCAACTCTCTTTGACAATGCTTTGAGATCCCCTGAGATTTGATTTTTCTGTTTAGCTTCATTCAAAACTTTCTCAGTTTCTTGCGCCACGACATCTTTCAGATTATTTGCATGCAAAAAGTGCTCTTCATTTGCAAAATCACTCGGAGCGTAAAGTACTTGGGGTTTAAACACCAAGATAAGGAAGAATGTTACGACGATAAGGACAGGGAAAAACATAACAAAATCAATAAATTTAGCCTGCATAGTTTCAGGCAGTAACACAAGCGCCCCAGTTGCAAACGTTTCTGCAACACCGGCAAAAATAGCTACTATCGTCAATGGATTACTTACTTTCATATCAATTCTCGATTAAAACATAACGCCCTGCTAAGTGGCTAGCAACGCTACCTCTGAACTCAAACAAACCACCGTAAACACGGTACCAAACTAGAACCAAAATTGCCGAGCGTTGATAGTCCGTCTTTAGCAGTTTGTTATGTAATGGCCTGAAGTTGTCCATTTTTGCCATTTTCTACCATCCAACCCATAAATCTTATCAAGGGCTCGGTTAATATCGCATGAGACATTTCGTAGTTCATGAATGCCCGACAAAGCCAATAAGCAGCCTCCGCCTCGTTTATTTCAACTTCGCTTTCATTGAGATTATCGAAGTGCTTTAGACTATTTCTTGTTCTATTGGCATGAGCATAAAAATTACTATTCTCCGGTGCGTCTGGGTACTTATCCTTGAACCAACCTTGAAGTTTCTCTGCAACAGGTTTTTTGCTATCTCTCTCGAGAATTTTTCTTGTGATTTCCTCAGAAGCACCTGCAAGCGTTATGCAACATACATAATCTTGCTCTTCAAAAAAAAGAGCTATCGCTTTCTCTAGTTGTATTAAGGCCAACTGAGACTTACTGTAAGTTTTCATAGTAATCTTATGCTTTCCTATTAGTTACATAACGCCGCGTTAAGTGGTGAGCAACGCAAACCACCGCACTTAAAGTATTGTGCCGTAAACAATTAACCTGAAGCAAACCAAAAATGCCAAGCGTTGGGAATCCGTCTTAAACGCTTTGTTATGCATATTTATTGTTACTCAGTACTTTCTTCAACTTGCTCCAGTATATATTCCAATTCAATTTCAACTTCATGCCACAAGCGAATTGCTAAATAGAACACCATGACCACAAACTGCTCTTTGACTGAAAGAAGCGAGTACTTTTTACTTAAACCGGGCGGTCGATCAGGATTGTTGGAAATAACCTCTTGAATAAGAGCCTGATCTTCAGAAGTAAAGCTTTTATAAAAGTTATTAACTTCCGACTTTGACAACTGCATGTCTGCTCGGTGGGCAAACTTATTACGAATATTGGTAACTGAGACAAGTGGCTTGTATATTTCCTCGTCCAAGCCAAATGCAACAGCAAGTTTGAGCTTATTTGAGAAATCTATTTGCATCTTCTCAATGTAGTCAGAATTAGTAGCAACTAGCGATACAAAGCGATCTACATCTTGCTCCAAAGCCATGTGAGCTCTGATAACAGCCCCTAGTTCATCTTCATTAAGTAAAACCGACATTAACTTTTGGTGCATCAAAACTCCTATATGCATAACGCCCTGTTAAGGTGTGAGCAACGCAACACCGATGCTGCCGCATACCACCTTAAACACAAAACGCGACGCATAGCAAAAATGCCACGCGTTGCGAATCACTCTTAAACAGATTGTTAGGCTTCTTAGCTTCAGAGTGATTGCCGCAATAGTTGATCCCTCACGTCATTGATAGTTTTTGAATACTCGTCAGCCTTAGCTCGCAATACTTTTACTCGTTGTTTGGATGCCTCATTTGTTAACGAGGCAGTTCTCGCTATTTCATTTACAACTTTCGAATACTCTAACAGAGGAGTCAAATGCTCTGGTTCTAGCCAGAACATGTTTTTATTTAATATATCATTAAAAGGCTTTAGGTGTTTTTGATTGAGGACTAGGATCTGTCTCTTAAAATCCCTAGCTATTGCTTTCTCTGCATTCAAAACGGTTAACTCAGCTTGCTTAGCTGGAACGCCATCTTTGATTTGCTGCTGCATTTTTATCAGTTTAGACTTAATTTCTTTATCAACCGATTTGTAGTAGTCATCATATAAATGCAGAGAGGTGTTGAGTAGATAAGCCTGCTCCCAGACTTCAGCAAGCTTCATCACTTTTGTTTTGTTAAATTCGACATAAGCATTATTAATAGACTTATTTTCTTCTAACAAATGTGCTGCATAAAATGCAGCCGCGCTAACTATCGCTCCAATGAAGAGCTTATCTATCAAACTCTTAACTATGTCATACTTAATAGCTTTCCATAATTCTGACATTTATCCTCCTGAAGCCTAACGCCGCGTTAAGTGGTGAGCAACGCTACCACCCGACCTAAACCATTGTACCTTAAACACTGAAGCTGACTTAGACTAAAGCCGCCAAGCGTTGTGAATCCGCCTTGAACGCCTTGTTAGCATTTTCTTCGCAGCGCTGTTAATAATGGTTTTATTTGCTTCTTGCATGATTCATGTGATGATTTAAGTGATTTGGCGTAGTCTGTGAGCGTATTTTGAGCGCTGACAAGAGCATGTTCATTTACATTACTTGGCTCTGATTGATAACGAGCATATGCAAAATCGAACTTTTCAACTAGTGCATTATTCATGCGGTAACTATCTACAAGACTTTTTAGCTCACCGTAAACATTTACAATACTATGTCGAAGCTCTTTATCTGGCACATGTCCTAAAGCATTCGCATTAGCTGAATAAAACGTAAAATAGTCTTGAGTTATGGGCCAATAGACAGCCAAAGGAGTATCTTCCTTGAGCTGTTCAATTTCACTTCCCATTCGTTCGTCATATTTTAACCACAACGATTCCAGTTCGGCATGCAAACCATTTAAAACCCCTTGGACATATTCAGCCTGCTGCTTATTTCGAGCTTTTTCTTGAAACCAATTAGCAATCCAAACACCACTTAAAGTAGCACCACCGCCAATTAAAGCAGACAAAAAACTATTTATTTCAAAGCTCAACTTCCATCTCCAACTAATGTAAATGCTAACGCCGCATTAAGGTGTGAGCGACGTTTGGCTATACTTGAGCGAAGCGAAACTGCCAAGCGTTGCGAATCACTCTTAAATGCTTTGTTATAAGCACTTTTTGCCCATTAAAGCCTCTGTGATGTACCGCCCGTTACTTTGCAGATACTCGATA
>NZ_PYMA01000036.1 GCF_003026495.1 Photobacterium sanctipauli | reverse complement strand
TTGAGTACATTGAGGTTGATTATAATCAGACGAGAAGGCACAGTGCTCTTGGGTACCTAAGCCCAGTTAACTTTGAAAAGCAAAATGTCGCTTAATGAAGTGTCCAGTCTGGCTGGAGCAGATCAGTTGCTCTGGCAGGAGTATCATGAGCAATATCAAGAGCAAGCTTACGCTTATACTCAGTTCTGCGAGCACTTCACTCGCTGGTTCAAAACCCAAAAGCGCAGCATGCGTCAGCTCCATGTTGCAGGTGACAAGCTGTTTATCGACTACTGTGGGCCTCGGCTTCACGTAGTCAACCCTGACACAGGTGAAGTGCGTGAAGTAGAAGTGTTCGTGGCGACCTTGGGTGCGTCCAATTACACCTATGTTGAAGCCTTCCTGAGCCAAGGTAAGTCATACTGGTTAGAGGCGCATGCAAATGCGTTCGAACACTTCGGCGGCGTACCACAACTCTTGGTTCCCGATAATCTGCGCAGCGCGGTCACCAAAGCTAACCGTTATGAGCCAAGGCTTAACGATAGTTATCAGAAACTGGCAAATCACTATCAAACTGCCGTAATGCCAGCTCGGCCCTACAAACCTAAAGACAAAGCCAAGGCCGAGAATGCCGTTCTCCTCGTGGAGCGCTGGATCATGATGCGGCTACGACACCAGACCTTCCATACCTTCAAGGAACTGAATCTCGCCATCCGTCAACTTATGAACGACTTAAACCAACGTGAGATGAAACAGTATGGTGCAAGTCGTAAAGCGCTGTTCGACAAACTCGATAAGCCTGCGTTAAAGCCCCTCCCCAAACAGCGTTACCTGTATACCGAAACCAAACGAGCCAAAGTCGGGCCTGATTATCACATCGAATATCGCCGCCACTACTACTCAGTCCCCCATCAACTTGTTGGTCACCATGTCGAACTGGAAGCCTCCAACCGTCTGGTGCAGATTTACCATCAAGGTAACTTGGTCGCCCAGCATCCACGCAGCCAAAGAGAGCGCGGAAACAGCACCCAACCAGAACATATGCCGAGTAATCATCAACATCAGAAGTGGTCGCCTGGACGCCTGCTCAACTGGGGAGCCAATATCGGTCCAGCCACACGAGAAGTTGTCAATAAGATGCTCAACTCCAAGCCTCATCCAGAGCAGTCGTATCGCTCCTGCCTTGGGATGCTCAATCTGAGCAAAATGCATGGTGAATCGCGCTTAGAGCAAGCCTGTAAAGATGCGCTGATGCTGACAAAACCGAACTACACCTTCATCAGCAATCTGCTGAAAAATAATCGTGAAGGACAACTGAGTAAAGATAAAGCGAATACACCGAACCTTGTTCACAGCAATGTTCGAGGCCCGAACTGTTATCACTAGGAGAAAGGATATGAACGCACTGAACGACCAACTCAAAACCCTCCGCTTGAGCCATGCAGCGAAAGCGTTAGAGCAGCAACAAGAGCAACTGACCACCTACGCAGAACTCGACTTCGAGGAGCGGTTAAGCTTGCTCTTAGAAAGTGAAATCTTGAATCGTAATCAGAGCAAAATCGAACGCTTAAAGCGACAAGCAAAGCTGAGGGTGGATGCGCAACCGAGTCAACTCATCTACAAGGAGGGGCGAAACCTCAATCGCAAACAGATGAGCGAACTTCTGACGGGAAGTTATCTGCACAAGCACCAGAACATCTTGATCACAGGCCCAACAGGTGCAGGCAAAACGTATCTTGGCTGCGCACTTGCAACCAGCGCCTGTGACCAACAACACACGGTCAGATACTACCGATTAACTCGCTTGCTTGATGATCTGACCGCAGGTCGTCTGGATGGTAGCTATCAAAAACAACTTCAGTCGCTGGCAAAGAAAGCTCTACTGATCCTTGATGACTGGGGAATGGAAAAACTGACTCAAGAGCATGCAGGTCACTTGTTAGAGGTGCTTGAAGACCGCTACCAAAACAGCAGCACAATCGTCATCAGTCAACTACCCGTAAAGGAGTGGTACAACATGATCGGCAACGCCACTGTCGCTGACGCTCTAATGGATCGGTTGGTACACAATAGTCATCGAATAGAACTGGGAGGTGAGTCAATGAGAAAACTGGCGCAATCCGATCACTTAGAGTAAAAATAGGAAGAGAGAAAAACGGCAGGATCAGGTGATCGGAATAAACCGAAACGAGCGATCGCAATCACCGAAATACGCACTATATGCTCGATCAACGTTTGTCGCGTCTGGCGGCATGATTTCTGCATTGATATAAAGTTTATTTCGACAATTTAAGCTATCGAAGTAACCTTCAATATCCAAGCGCTTAAGAGTCAACTCCATCGCAGATAAAAGAGCTGCCGTAGTTTCTTCACTAAAACCATATTCAGAGGTCACATTGTCCAAAAGAAGTTCAACACCTGAGAAGTATTTATCGCAGAAACCAAACAACGGTGAGTCTGCATATGACCATTTTATTTCTTCTCGGTCTTCAAAGGATGAAGCTTCGGTTTGCAACAGTTCATCAGACCAAGCCGAAAATATAGGTCGATGCCCCTCTCCAGTTGTGACCAAAGCTACGTAATAAAAGTGATGCTTCGGAAACTCAGACGACAACCTTACTATTATTGATTTGGTCGCCTTGTAGAGCATATTTTCTAGTTGCTTAAGTTTCATATTGATCCAAATGTATAACGCCGCATTAAGGTGTGAGCGACGCTTGGCTATACTTGAGCGAAGCGAAACCGCCAAGCGTTGCGAATCACTCTTAAATGCTTTGTTATGTGCGTACTAAAGACATTGGTACGAACCTAATTCCGTTGAACTCGGCTTCTTCACCTGTTGCTACGAAACCATTACGATTGTAGAACTCAACAGCATTTACCGATGAACGCAGGCTAACTTCACGAGCATCTGTCTGATTGAGCAAATGATTCAATAAAGCACGACCTAAACCTGAACCTTGCTGCGAATTAGCAACAAATAAATGTGTTAGATAATTCCCATCACGTAAAGCAGCAAAACCAAGAACTTCCCCACCTGATACGGCCTTAACAGATGAAAACTTCTCATGGTCGAAAGTTGTCACTAGGTCAGGTAAAACTCTGTCCTTATACTCTTGCTTTCCCTGCTCATTAAACAATGGAAGCACATCGTTGTCTGAGACCTCTGAAACAAGCCTTGTCACTGCCTCTAAGTCCGATTTTAGGACCTTCTGAATTTCCATATTCCCTCCGAGCACATAACGCCCAATTAAGGTGTGAAGCACGCAACCACGACACTCAATTGGACCACCGTAAACACGAAACCCGACCCAAACCAAAATCGCCGAGCGTGCTGAATCACTCTTAAATTGTTTGTTATAAATCAGACGCTTGGCAAATGAACTTTAGGCCCTTTCCATTCAAACGCCTCAAGTATACGAACAAATATAGAATGTAAATTCTCCATTGACTCAGGTGACACATCAACTTCGCCATAGTGTCCGTCAGCCATCGTGCTCCCATACTTAGTTCCATTTAAACAGTTAAGTACCAGAGCACCTGCTTCAGATTTAACTAATTGATTATCAATGGGCTTTAAATCTAGTGGCTTTGGATTACGCCCCGCACCTAACCCCCTCGATCTGTCTTCCATGTGCTGAGCTGTATTGCGGACACCACGTAAATCTGGAAACTTTTCACCTAGTTCATCATGAAGCTTCTTAATAACTAAGGGAGCTTGAGGGTAGTTCTTCAATACTTTTAAAAACTTGTCGAACGAATCTAAAGCATATAAAAATGCACGAGCATAAATAAATGACTGATTGTGAGAAAACTCCCTAGGTAACTCGCCACTTTGCCATTTCTCTCGCTTAAAGCGGATCTCAGTTTCTAAGTGAATTTCATCTCTAACGCTATGGTCATAGGGGTTAGCATATTGCACCTCTATTTCTTTTTGTATTGCAGAACGTCTCTGCGCATCAGCTTGCCACTGTTCACTTGTTGGGAAATCGCGCTCTGAATCAAAGGAGCCCAAGAACATATTTAAGGTTAAGTTTGCTTCATAGAATTGGCTTTCAATATTTCTTAATAATCCTTCAACTTCCCATGACCAATCTCTGTCTTCGCTAACAAGCCATGTTCCTGGCTTAATTATTTCGAATATGTACACTGGACCTCCTATGATTTATAACGCCCTGTTAAGGTGTGAGCAACGCAATACTGAAGCTCCCGCATACCACCTTAAACACAAAACGCAACGCATAGCAAAAATGCCAAGCGTTGCGAATCACTCTTAAACAGATTGTTAACTGGCGTCTATCAGTAATCGTAACTCAGAGAGTCTGGGTTCATAACTTTCTCAATACCAGATTCCAACAAGCCTTTTTTCAGTGCTTTATGCACTAATAAAAAGCTCGGAATTTCTAGTAAATACTTACCGTTAACCTTAGTTTTAGCACACTCTTCCAATAGCTGTTCTCGCGATTGGTTAAATGGAAAACTGTGAGAACGATTGTAATTCCAGTTATTACGTAATAATTTCTCTCGATGCTGAACCGCACGATGAATAACAGATAATAACCACCCATCTAACTCGGTTAATTGTTCCGTATCATTTACAAGCGGATAGAAACTCATTACGCCTTTAAAATAAATTCGTTTTGTACGACCTGATAGATAGTCCTTAATTTGCTTTTTACTCAATCCACCGTACATATAACGACGAATTTGCATCATTGCACTAAGGAAGTTTTTATCTTTGTCGTTTGCTGGAATCTCTTGACCTGCTAAAGATGACTGCTTCAATGGCTGAATCAAATTTCTATATAGAATATAAGAAATTTGCTTTTTAATTTTAAGGACTGACTTATCTTTGATAGAAACATTATCAACTGATAGGGTGTACCCTAAAAAATCCAAACTACTTTTAGCTGATATCTCTGAAGGAAAATCCTCTTTGGTCAACAATGATATACCCTCCGATTTTGCAGCATTTATTTTTACTCCTGCATCATTCGAAAATCGATTTATCAAGCCAAACGCATTACATATTTTCGAGTAGTCGGGTGTCCAAACAATCGTGTCATCGGCATATCGAGAAAACTTAACTCCCTCTCTTTCTAGATCAGAGTCAAAATTCCAACATGTTAAGTTGGCTAAAAATAAACTAATAGAAGTACCTTGAGGTATACCTACGGTTCTATCTTTCAGGAAAACCTTGATTACAAATCTTTCTTCTGGACTAATGAAAAAGCCATTTTGGTCAAACTGTTTAGTTAAATAGTCGTGCGAGATAGAACCAAAATAGTCAGAAAAGTCAAATTCAGCTAAAAAAGTACGCTCATTTCTCCTTAGGTCAACGGAGATGTCTTGAATCGCAAAATGAACATTTCGGTCATTTCTGTAAGCATAAGAAAACGAGCTAAATCTGTGTTTATTCTTTGCTAACAATCGATTAAAAAACAACTTCGATACTGCTGCATCAGGAATCTGGAAAATAGACACCTTTCGTTCCCCACCATCAGCTTTAGGAACGATTTTTATATGAGGAGCATTGGGGGTGTATGTTCTATCTTCGATTTTTCTCGCAATGGATCTTGCGATACTTTTATGCTTTTTTAATACATAGAAGGGATTAAATTTTTTATCGATAGACCAGTAATCTGGTTGATGAACAATCTTAGTGGGCGCTGAATCACCGAGTCTTTTTTTGTTTCTCTCATGCTCCAAGTGCAAACGGTTGTGATATTCATGATATCTCTTGATTAGCTTTTTCGCTTCATCTTTAATCACACTTGCTAAATGTTTTTCTAAACTCATATATTCCTCATACAAAAAAGCCCGAGCGTTAGCTCGAGCCTTTCCACGGTATAAACCCAAGTAAAAGTAAGTTACCACTTGGTTGATGAAAATTTGACGTCTCACCCCCGTCAGTGTGAATTTCACAGCTGAAGATCAACCATTGCTGATTGATAGAAGGCAATACCGTTGTTTCCATGGGAAACTTATTGCGTAATATACACTAAACTTTATCTAAATCAATAGTTAATGTGTAGAAAGACAGTTAACGCCGCATTAAGGTGTGAGCGACACTTGGCTATACTTGAGCGAAGCGAAACTGCCAAGCGTTGCGAATCACTCTTAAATGCTTTGTTATAAGCACTTTTTGCCCATTAAAGCCTCTGTGATGTACCGCCCGTTACTTTGCAGATACTCGATA
>NZ_PYMA01000035.1 GCF_003026495.1 Photobacterium sanctipauli | reverse complement strand
CCAGTTTAAGGGCTTCTGCTTTAAATTCAGGAGAATGGATAATACGTTTCTTCTTGTTTGTCATGATTCACCTCGTTAGTGATTGTACTCACTTAACTCGGTGTCCAAAACTGCTGGTGCGGATCAGGTCTCCGAGAAATCGGTATTGGTAGAGCGAGCAGTTGCTCCACCAGCATTAGTTTCTAAATACCTAGATAAAGGTGACTTAGAAGGCTACGAGAGATTGGTCTCAGCAGAAGCGCGAAGTCATAAATACGTAACCGCCAAACCTTGTGAGTTGATTGATGACCCGCTGTTTGAGGTGTTCGTTGAGGACTGGTTAAGGCCTGACGAAAGAGTAATCAGAACTTATGCATTGAAACCATAACTGATTTCCAAGCTCAATACCTCCAAAACTTGAAGCCAACACTAGTAACTTGCTCTATTTTCACTTAGCTTATCATATTGATTTAATGGGCTTTGGTTGGCTCATCACCTTCGAGTTGAGAGGAGTGGCGATGCTAGAATATGCGTTACATGGCGATTCAAATACCTTAAGGCATGTTGATTCTGTCGAGAATGGCTTAAAGTGCAATTGCGTATGCTCTGGTTGTGGAGATCGCTTAGTAGCTAAAAACAATGGAACTAGTGGTACAAGACATCATTTTGCACATGATTCGAAAGACGAAAACAGTAACTGCTTAATGACTCAACTCCACTTAGTCGCACAACACTTTTTTCTTGAATCGCAGCCCCTTTATCTTCCGCCAGCATCCTTTGAATACAAAGGACAAACACTGAGCCAGTGCGAAGTATCAACAAATGTTCGAGGTGGAAACCTAGAAGTACGCTTAGACCGCTATATCGCGGATGTACTTCTCGAAACCGAACTCGGTGACATAGTGATCGAAATATTCGTCACTCATGAAAATGAAGCTGAAAAAACAACCTACTATCAACACAATAAAATCCCTTCAATAGAGTTTGATTTAAGTGCCTACCTTAATCGCAACATTGATGAAGTACTCTCAGATCTAAAAGCGAAAAAAGTGCCTTACAAATGGCTTTACGAATGGTGCCGAGAACAACTCATTGATAAGCACGAGCAGTTTTTGGAGCGTGAAGCAGAACGTATCAAGAAAAAACGTGTTCGTAGTGCAAAAGACTCAGCTAGAAAGTTTATTAAAGGTAACTACATTTTGTTACCTAGCTTAACTCAAAAGTTTGAATGCCAGATTGACAAGTACACGTATCGCGAAGAAGTCACTATTTATTCTCGCTCTGAACAGCGTGTAGACAGCGTTAGCCAAGTAAAGTTGACGGAGGAATACCTTCTGCTCAAGGCGATTCGAGGTAACAGCCACATCTGGGTAGCGTTTCTATTAAAGGATTGTTTACCTGACGATGTCGTTGATCTTAATGGAAGCGTAGTTATCCGCACTCCAGCAACATCTGAGAATAATCGGGCTATCTGGAAATGGTTGAAGTACCCCAAATTAATGCTGAAAATTGAAAGATCTCAACAAAGTTTTTTAAAGGAATCGAACAATAAGGCAAAGAAGGCTAGAACAACAAAAGACGCCGTAAGACAGGCTAAAACCAACTCTGAGCTTTATCTACTTTCAAAAGATAACTTGTTCAAAAGAGACTACTCCAGATGGTCGAAGTGGATGACACTGAATCAGTTATTTCAGCCTAGCCCCGCTAGGAAACACCCAAAGTTACCTCATGCTCTTAATTATATACGAAGCTATCCCTGCCTCTGGGCGTTTGACACTTGGCATATTCTAGCCTTGAGTCTGCTGGCTGAAATCGTCGATAGGAAGCCAAAAGACACTAAAATTTTCTATCACCATCTGTTCAAGGAGTTAGTCGAACTTACAGGGTTGCATAAAGAGTTTTCTGACATTGAGCAGCGCATCGCTCCACATGCCGTTGATACTGATTCTAAGTCGCTTGTGCTTCGCTCAGAGATAATCGAAGAAGCTCTTAGACCCTATGCCAATGTCGGTGTTATCTATCGCTTACAGGGCGGATTTAAGCGCATAGGCTCACTAATGGAAGCTATTGATTTGGACTCTTCATATATGTGAGTCGCTAGCCAGAACGCTTAGAGTCGAAGCCATGATAATCAGGGAAACTTTTGCAAATAAGCCGCAAAGCGCTGATGTCTAAGTAGTTAGATAACAATGACTTCGAAGATGATGACAAACTTGCTCGACATCATCACAAAGATAAATACTTATTCATCTAATCGCACTAAACAGGGTAACATATACAAAGTCGTCACTTAAACCAACGTACATGTATGCTACTCCACAAGAAATATAACAAGATCTTACCAACGGGAGACTTCATATCTGATGAAGTTATCCTGTTAAGTGCCTGGAAAAAGTCTCACCAACATATCAGAGGGGTCAACTGGTATGTTGATTGTTTAGACTTAGATAAATCTGCTCTCGAGCTTGATCTAAGGGTTTCCTCTCTATCTTTAGCCCTTAAGGAAAACGACCTTGAGTTATCTCCTCTAAAGCTAATACCTGCACCTAAGTCTCATCCATGGACATTTATAAAATCGGACGATGAGTCTGCCCTCACTTGGGTTCCAGAAAGCAAAGATAAGGATGAAGATGACTCTGATAACCCTCGATTGCCAATGAGACCTTTGGCCCATGTATCGATAGACGATCAGACCGTTTTTACTGCATTGATGATGCTGCTGGCTAACCATGTTGAAACTGAACAGGGTGACACCTCTACTCTGTTTTCTGATGTACACGATAAGGGTTTAATAAACTATGGTAACAGGCTTCACTGTAAGTACGTTGATAACAGTGCATCATACTCCTGGGGTAACAGTAATACATATAGTAAGTTTTTTACCGACTACCAGCGCTTTCTAGAGCGCCCTATCTACTTTGGTCGTGAAGCTAAGCGAGTTAAAACAAGCAAAGAAGAAATCTATGAAATTCATTTAGACTTTTCTAAGTTTTACGACTCTGTTGATCGGACGATACTTGCAGAAAAAATTGAGGATCTGGTCAAAGAAATAACTGGCAAAGAAGCTGATGAATGTATTAGCTACGTTCTAGATCAGTTTGCAGATTGGGAATGGACAGAAGAATCTCAAGACCTATACACAGAAGTGTGTAAAAACGAACACATACAGACCCTAGAAGATAATAAAGGTATACCTCAAGGGCTCGTCGCGGGTGGTTTTTTAGCAAACATTTACATGCTTGATTTCGACAAGGACATTGCTGAGCTGATAGGCCAATATCTAGATGAAAACGAAAAGATACTATTAGTAGATGCTTGTCGATATGTGGACGACCTAAGACTGATCATCAAAGCAGACAAAAACGAAGTATCTGAGAATGAAATCCGTGAAGTGATAGCTGCTTACTTCAAACCATATCAAGATAATTTAGGTCTCATCCTTCAACCTCAAAAAACCAAAGTTAAAAAATTCAGCTCTAAAGAAGGAGCAATCTCATCTAAGCTTGCACACATACAAAATAAGTTAAGTGGCCCAATGCCACTACATGAACTAGATGAACAACTTGGACACCTTGAAGGACTAATTGAGCTAACAGATAATCTTGAGATCGAAGACTGGGATAGTAACGAATTCGAAGAAAATTGTATAAGTGAATTAGCTTTTATTGATAGAACTTTCAATGATGTACGTAAAGATACTCTCCTACGTTTTACAGCCAACAAAATCCACTCACTTCTTCGTCAAAAGCGAAGCATGATCGCACAAGAAGTTACCCCTTCTGGAGCCCCTATTCCAGGAGCATGGGATTATCTACAAGAGAGAATGGCTCGAAAACTAATATCAAAGTGGACTAAAGATCCTTCGCTTTTGCTACTTCTAAAAAAAGGACTAGAACTATTTCCTCATGCTCGAATACTGCGCCCAATCTTACAAAGCCTCGAGAGCATCCGAGACCATGATGACCTAGCACTTACCACTTTCGCTGAATATTGCTTAAGTGAAGTACTTCGCCACTCTGCTACCGCAATACATACAAAAGATCGGTGGGCGTTTCCTGCACACTCCGATCCAGAAAGCTACTTTGAATGCCTAGAGGATTACGCATGCAGTAAATTTGAAGTGCTAGATTCCTTTGAGGAGGCATTTAAAGAACAAATTTTGTTCTTTAGTCTTGTTCGTAATGACTCACCTCTTAAAGAGGTTATTAATATTGAACCATTTGATCTGATTACTCAGCTACTAAGTGGTTTCCGCAACGTAAACCTAAAGCAAAAACCTACTGAGTTCACTACAGCGGTTTTACTAGCTAACCAACTAGCACTGGACAAAAGAAAAGTCTTGCGTTCTATATCAAGTGCACTGGAATCGATCTATAGTCGGCGTGCTCGCCCAAACGTATCATTTCCCTCACGAAGAGCCAGACAGCTAAATAGAGGAGATCTAAGCGATATATGTGAAAGACTCATGCTAAATAGCCCTGAGCTATTCGAACAATTATACTTAAAAGCGAAATCAACTGACTCAAAGTGGCCTAAGAAAGCCCACTCTTTTGCCAACTATCTTGGTCTAAATGATTATGCCAAAATCAAAGGAAATCTATCTTCCTACAATAGTAAATCAGTATCCCTTCTTTCGGTGATTAGAGCCGACAACAGCCCATTTAAGCATGAGAATGGCATACTTAAGCTAGTTCAATCGTCACTAGCTGAAATAGATAAAAACAACTTCGACACACCTATAGATATTGCAAATACAAAAGTCCGATGTAGTGATTGGGATGACTTGCTAAGCCTAAAATCATCATGTGAGCTCAAAGTCGAGTTAGAATTTTATGATGACGAGACCGAACTATTTCATACTCCCCCTAAATGGCTAACAGAAGAACACAAACCACTCTATTACATTGGGATGTTCATTCGAAGTTGTCTACTGGGCTCTGTCGACTGGAGTAGCAGCAGCAGTCTCCAGTCTGAAAAACCTGCATATCGCGGTATAAAGTCCAATATGCTAAAAAGGCAGATCGGTATGATGCATTCACCTGAAGCATTTGGAGATAGCAAATCGCCGATGAGTGATTGGCTATCAACATTGTTGTTCAAGCTACTACAATGGCCTGGGGTTGAAAGCAACAATAGCTTATATTCATGGCCGAAAGCCTGGACTCTAGATGAACTAGAAAAGTGTATAAACAATCGAACTAATGACCAAGCTAAGTCATACTGTACACTCTCCAATATGCCAACCTATACAGAAAAAGTAAGGTTAGGATGGCCAAAAGACAAAAAACACCTAAATGTTGTCATGGTTCAATCACTTCTACCTTTGACAAAAGACTTTGATTTAGCTGGCTTAAAGTTAGATACACCAACATACAGAGCTAAGCATAGAAGGCACGTTGCTTCAGTTTCAGAACTAATCTTACACAACATCGCTAGCGTCGATAGTGTGAATGAAGCTCCAAACCTCAAAGGAAAAGTGGATCTTATAATTTGGCCTGAACTTTCTGTCTCACCCGATGACCTAGATATCTTAGAAAGGCTTTCGGATAAAACGGGGGCAATTGTTTTTGCAGGGATTGGCTTTAGCCATATTCAGAATGAGCGTGACCTCAATAACTCAGCTATGTGGATCATCCCAAATAAAGGAACGAATGGCAGGAGATTTATCAAGCGCCTTCAAGGGAAGAAAAACATGACTGTTGGTGAAGTAAACCAAATTATGCCTTGGAGACCATATCAACTAATCGTAGAAATGATTCATCCTGCTCATGAAGAGAAAGAGGGCTTCAAGTTGACTGGCTCGATATGCTATGACGCCACAGATATTAAGCTAAGTGCCGATCTTAAAGACAAATCACACGCGTATATTATTTCAGCGATGAACAAAGATATTGCGACCTTTGACAGCATGGTTGATGCGCTCTTTTATCATATGTATCAGCATGTTGTACTAGTTAACAGTGGTCAGTTTGGTGGTTCAGTAGCCAAAGCTCCTTACAAAGAGCGATTCCATAAGCTCATTACTCACACACACGGTTCCAATCAAGTATCGATATCGACATTTGAGATGAATATGTTCGACTTTAGAGATTGTGGTCAATCCCTAAGAACTAACAAGAAAACAAAGACACCGCCAGCAGGAAACATGAAATGATTTGCCTCGACACTAACGCTGCTAACTTATTGACGTTTGAATTTTGGAATGAACGAGCTGATATCATAATGGCCGTTGTTGCTGTTCTTGCGCTAATGCTCACATTACAACAACTACGGTCAGGGAGACAGGAGTCTCGAAGAGCAACGGCTTATGCAACTTACCAAGAGTATCTAAAAAACTGTGCAGACAATCCAAAATTTGCTTATGGGAATAAAAACGACATTGTTTCGAATGGAGTCACTCACGAAAAGTACCCATGGTTTGTTTCGCAAATGCTCTTCACATTTGAACAGGTTCTAGAAACGTCAAAATCTGATAAACAATGGAGAACTGCAATACAGTCGCAGCTTGAAAAGCATGCATGGTACCTACAAGGTTCAAATACTGTAAAACGAGAAGAATGGAGTAAAGATCTAATGACTTTAATAAAAGAAGTCATATAAAAGTCGCAAGTTGAGAGACTTGAGAATATTCAGGATGAACTTGCGGCAGACTCTTAATTGCTCTACTTCAAGTCAAACGAAAAATGCCCAATGTGTGGAGACATTGGGCGCCCAACAAATCTAGACCACTTTCTTCCAGCAGCTCATTCTCCTCAATATTCATACAGACCAAAGTGATCCGCACCAGCAGTTTTGGACACCGAGTTAAGTGAGTACAATCACTAACGAGGTGAATCATGACAAACAAGAAGAAACGTATTATCCATTCTCCTGAATTTAAAGCAGAAGCCCTTAAACT
>NZ_PYMA01000034.1 GCF_003026495.1 Photobacterium sanctipauli | reverse complement strand
AACATGTAAAGACAGGGTATGTGTTCAGCAATTACGCTGAATGGAAACGTGCATGAGCCGTATACGAGGTCCGTACGTACGGTTCTGTAAGAGGGATGAGGCGGTAACGCCTCACCCTACTTTTTGTTTGTCGCTATCAGTTCTGACTATGATCGTTATTGCCACAGGCACCGTAAATATGTGTTGGCCTTAACTTGAGAAAGAGGTGATACGATGAACCCTTACCCACGCACGTTTTCCCATATCGGGATTTCAGTTCCCGATTTAGAAGCGGCAGTGAAGTTCTATACCGAGGTACTCGGATGGTATGTGATTATGGAGCCGACAGAAATTGTGGAAGATGATTCTGCAATAGGTGAAATGTGCACAGATGTATTCGGAGCAGGGTGGGAGCGCTTTCGGATTGCCCATATGTCTACAGGAGACCGAATTGGTGTTGAACTTTTCCAGTTTAAAAACCAAGTTAACCCTGAAGATAACTTCGAGTATTGGAAAACCGGGATATTCCATTTTTGTGTGCAAGACCCTGATGTGGAAGGGCTTGCCGAAAAAATTGTAGCTGCGGGCGGGAAAAAACGAATGAAAGCACCACGGTATTACTATCCTGGTGAAAAGCCATATCGCATGATCTACATGGAAGATCCGTTTGGCAATATTCTTGAGATTTATTCACATAGTTATGAATTGCACTATTCAAGTGGTGCGTACAACTCATAATTATGTCTGCTTTAAGTTATTTGCCTAATAATGAAAGAGCCAACCGAAAGGTTGGCTCAATGCGTCTTATAGACGGTTAAGAAGCCGTATTGCTGACTACTGAACTACTAGCGGTTTGGCTTGGCTCATTAGACGTGAGGTGATCAAATTCATCAATCAGCTGTTCAAAGCTAGCCAAGTGATCATTGCTAATGCTTGATGCAAGCGGCAAATCATAGTTATAGGCATCAACAGGACGGTTACGTACTAACAGTTCGAAGTGCAAGTGTGGGCCTGTTAAGCGGCCTGTTGCGCCAGATAGTGCGATTCTTTGGCCCCGTTTAATCTCATCGCCTTTCTTTACTAGGAAGCGGCTTAAATGTAGGTATCGTGTTTTGTAGATATTGTTGTGCTCAATCACCAGGTATTTGCCAGCATAGGGGTGATTACGCACCGCTATGACCTTGCCATCACCGATGGAATACACTGGCGCGCCTACAGGTGTCGCATAGTCAGTACCATTATGCGGGCTAATGCGGCCGGTGACTGGGTGCTTGCGTTGTGGGTTGAAATGAGATGTAACGCGTCTGAATTGCTTATCGACAGGAAAGCGATCAAAAGCTTGCTCTAGGCTCTCACCGTTTCTGTCATAGAAGCGACCGTCATCAGCAATGAAAGCGGATATGGTTTTGCGATGGGCATTCAGTTCGATAGCTTTGATTTCTGTTCTGCCTGTTTTGTGATTGTCCACGTGTTGCTCGGCAATCAAGACTTTGAACTGATCATTGGCTCTTAGCTCCTTGGCAAAATTAATTTTGCTGGCTAACACTCGGGTAATGTTAGCGATTTGGTTAGACGTTAGTCCTTGCTTGTGAGCCGAAAGAGAAAAGCTACCTTGAATCGAGCCGGTATACAGCTTATTCACCCATTCTGAAGGGCGTTCTTCAAACTTATAGCTGTAGTTGCCATCTTCTTCTAAGCGGTAAATTGCACGCTCGATAATGCTTTGGTTATAAACAAACTCAACCAGTGAGTCGTAGAGGGTATCTATTTCAAGCTCTAGGTGATCACCGGGTTTAATCGTATCAAGGTGAAGGTAATCGAGGTCGGTTTCCAATATCTTTTGCAATGTCGTGTAAGGAATGTTCCATCGCGCTAAGATGCTGCTCAGGCTATCACCTACTTTTACGATATAGTTGATATTTTCAATAGATGAGTTAATTACTGGTGGCTCTACAGGTAAAGTGGCGATATTTTGCGTTGGCTTTGACTCAGATTGCATGATAGCGCTTTCAACTTGCTTGAGCTCTTTTGCGTTTAATTCAACTGCGATCTCGCGTTTAGTATCGTTTGTTGTAGGTAAAATTGCGGCGATAGTGAGTGAACCGGTTGCAACGATGGCAAGAGCGGGTTTGAGAAACTTCATTGTTAAATTATAAAAGTGATTTTGTGATGTTATAACATACCCAGAGTGCTATTGGCAGAGGCATTGTTTAAATAATTGTTTCATACAGTGTAATTGATGGAAGCGTACTCAAATATAGCAGTCAGTAATTTGTAGAGGGAACCAAAAGCCTATTTTGAAGTCTGCTATTAGTTAGTCAAAGTTGGTTAGATTACGTTGGTGAGTAGAGGTCGAAAAATAGTGAATATACCTGAGCTGCTTGATGGAATAGCAATTAAAGCAAAGTTAAATAAACAGTCCCGCTGGTTGCCTAGCAGTTTATTACTCAGCGTATTCCTAATGGCAGGGTGCACCATGCAAAGCCAATTTGAGGTTGAAGCCCAGAGTAACCCGGATGTTCCTATCGCGATTACCAACTACGGAACAACATTGCCTGATAGTAAAGGCAATGTTGGTTTTAGGGTCTATTTTAGAAATACCTCACCTCTTGATGTCACCTCTGTTCGCTTTAATGTGCAAGCTTATGAACTAAGCGGAAGAGAACAAGTTGGTATTTCAGCACCAAAGGTGGAAAAGCACCTTCAATTTAACCAACCGTTACCATCAGGGCAGGGGGCGCACCCACTTTGGCGTGGCGTATGGCAAGGTAATGACAACATTGCCTGCGGCAGGGTTTCTTCTGTGGATGTGACTTATAGTGATGGTGTAAAAGTCCATATTCCTCAAGACGCATTATCTAAAATGATTTACAACAATAACTGCCTTAATCTGGAAGGTGATGAGTATGCGTTCTAGCTTGGTCTGATATTGACAGAAAAATATGGCTATGTGATTTTATAATGCTGCATGTTTTTTGGAGTACTAGCAGTTGCTTCAGTGAATATCTAAGCGAGTCAGCTATGGAATCAAGCCACACCGAAATATCATCCAAGCAAGAAGTGATCAACGTTCTGGATATTTTCCCAGAGTTAAACCAGGGGTTAATCGAACTGTTAGAGGGGTTTTCCCAGGACGAGTGGGAAAAAGAAACCTGCCTGAAAGGAAGAAGCGTTAAAGATCTTGTTAGCCATTTGATTGATACTTCCTTGAGAAGGCTCGCCATGGACCGGGATCATTATTTCTCTGAAGCACCAGAGATTCATTCTCGTGAAGATCTTGTTGAATTCATTCAGTCACAAAACCGCGATTGGATTCTAGCTACTCGTCGTCTGAGCCCGAACATGCTGCTTTCACTTCTAAAATCATCTGGTGATGAATTAGTCGATTTTTTGGGCACATTAGAACTTCATGAAAAAGCGCTGTTTCCTGTCGATTGGGCTGGTGAGTCTCAATCTGAAAATTGGTTTGATATCGCCCGAGAGTATACCGAGAAATGGCATCATCAAATGCAAATTCGTGATGCGGTTGGAAGAGAAGGACCGCTGTATGAGACGCGATTTTTCCAGCCAATTATTGATTCATTTATTAAGGCGTTACCGGTTGCCTTTAATCAATCGAATAGAGCTGAATTTACTGTAGCGATTGAAATAACAGGCACTTGTGGTGGTACGTATTTTCTGGAGAAAAAAGCACACTCAACGGGTTTTGTTGAAGGTAAGCTTGAACAAACCTCAAACAGAGTGAAAATCGATCAGAAAGAGTTCTGCAAGTTGGTTACCAATAGCAAGCTGAAAGAAGCTATCGAGTTTGAAGCGGTTGGTGATAGTGAAGTTACCAATCAATTATTGTTGGTCGTTGCGGTGATGTCTTAAGTCTTTTGAGCTGTTGTCAGATCTGCGCTTGGTAAGGGGGCAGTTGCCCCCTTGTATTAACTGTTCGTATGAAGCCGGAGAGCCAGCTGCTCAAGGTTACGTTCGTTGCCCACGATACGAAGCCTTGCATATTCGTGATTAACCCGAGTACTGGTTGATTGAAAATGGGTACCGCAGCATGATGATACACCAATCGATTTTAGGTAAGCCGAAGCATTGTCACCCGACTTGCGAACTAACATGATGGGAGTTTGCTTGGAGCTCGGCAGTACCTCAAAACCTGACTTTTCCAAAAATGCCGTCATTTGTTGTTTATATGCCGTTATCATTTGGTTGTTGTTCCGAACAAATAACTTCGCGTTGGGCAGGATGTAGCTGGCGATTTTCATTGCAGGTAGTGTTGGGGTAAATAGCGCCACCGCTTCTTTCAAATAGGGGGTGATTGTTGGCGAGGAGACAATGTATCCAAGGCGAAGCCCTGCAAGTCCAAGCCCTTTCGAGAATGTTCTAACCACGACCAAGTTTGGAAAACTTTTGCACTCTTGTGCCATGGTTTGCCTGTCGAGTAGGCATTCCCCGTAGGCCTCATCAACTATAAGTAGGCTTTCCGATTGCTCGCAAGCTTGGCACAGCTTTATCAGGTTCTCTTTATCGTAAATTCTACCGGTAGGGTTATTTGGGTTATCAATGTAGACAATGGCGGGTTTATCACAGTGTATCTTGTTGATTAAAGCCCCGAAAAGATCCCGTTCGTCATTGAATTCAAACATATCAATCGCTTCGTAGTGACCGCCTATGAGTTTGAATTCAGACACAGCTTCGACAAATTGCGGGCCAATACCAATCATGGTCCTGTGCTGGCGGTCGATAAGCTTATTGAAAATAAGCTCCAGTGCACCTAAAGATCCGTTAGTAAACGTTAAATCCTGACTATTTACCCCGAGGTATTGCCCAACTTGGTGGCTCAATTCTGCAAGGTGCTCAAAGCTGTAATACTCATCAATGTCTTTTAAGAGCTCCGGTAGAAACTCTGCTGCAATTGGTGGTGAGCCAAAAGGATTAGAGCCTAGTGCGCAGTCGATAATATAGGAGTGCGACACATAGGAGGCTTGTTCTTGTCTTAGTTCATGATTTAACTTCACGATGCGATTCCACGGTATTCGTTGTTATACCAAGGGTGAAGTGAGACAAATTTTTAAAATAGGTCACTTTCCGACATTTACCGTTCGGCAGTTTTATCAAGTATCTAGTTATCAATTATTTGTTTTGTTTCTAAATTTAACCAAACGCATTTTCTTTTTGCTTTAAGAAGTCAATCAAAGCTCGAACACGCAGTGGCATGAATGCTTTTTCTTGATATACCGCATAAATCGGAATTTGAAGATCATGAATTTCCGGTAGGAGGCGGATTAATTTACCCTGTGCCAACTCTTCTTTCATCATGAAGCTAGGCATGATGGCAAAGCCCAAATCATTGAGTACGAACTCTTTGACTGATGCTGCTGTTCGCACTTGTACTTTGGGAGTGTGTGCAAGATGTGTTGTTTGGCCTTGGTTATTGGTGAATGTCAGTTGCTTATCGCCATGGACGATATGGTGGCTAATCCAATCGAGTCGCAACAGGTCATCAGCCGTATCAACGGTACCTACCGTGGCAAGGTATGTTGGAGAGGCACAAATCATGTCACAAAAATAACCCAGTTTAACGGCGTATAAGCTGGAATCTTCAAGGGTAGAAGAAGCGCGAAGTGCGATATCACAACGCGACTCGATTAAGTTGCTGTAGCTATCACTTTCTATGATATCGAGCCTGACCTCAGGGTAGCGATGCAGGAACTCACTCAAAATATCGACCAGGGCCGTACTTGGGGTGGATATTCTAATAGTGCCGCTGGGGACTTGGTTAACGTCTTGGGTTTCAGCGTTTGCCTGGGTTGCGATATCCCCAATCATTTTGCACTTTTCGTAGTAATGCGCGCCAGCATCCGTCAGTGAAAGTGACCGTGTTGTACGGTGCAATAAACGGGTATTCAGTGCTTGCTCTAGCTTGCTAACAATCTGGGATACACGTGCCTTACCAATTCCAAGATCATCGGCTGCTTGAGTAAAAGATTGTTTTTCCGCCACTTTAGCGAAAACCATCATGTCATCTAGTGAGATCATCGTTATTATTGTTTAGCTGGAATTAACAATGAGTTTATCTAAAGCCTAATTATCTATCAAATAACAAACGATATAGTTACTTCATCAACAGCGGCAAGCCATTTCAAATGGCAATGACCGTAAGAATCAGTGAATAGATGGAGAAATGGATATGTCAGATCGTAAAATTCTCGTTACCGGTGCATCGGGTAAATTAGGTAAGCAAGTGGTGTCTTACTTGCTTGAAGATTTTGCTGTTAGCCCAAGCCAACTCATAGTGACTACCCGCAAGGCAGAGAGTTTAAAAGCGCTGGCTGACAAAGGGGTTGATGTGCGTGAAGCTGACTTTGCCAACCCTGACTCCTTGGTTGAAGCATTCAAAGGGGCAAGCAGTTTACTTTTGATTAGTATTGATGCTGCTGGGCCTCGTACCCAACCACATCTGAATGCAGTTGCTGCGGCAGAACAAGCTGGGGTAGAGCATATTGCTTATACTTCTATGCCAGCAGCAGAGCAGTCACCTGTTGTATTTGCCCATGAGCATGAAGCAACCGAAAAAGCGATTAAAGACAGCGCTATTGCAAACGCGACCATTATGCGCAACAACTGGTACTTCGAAAATATCCCAGAGTACTTCGCAAGTATTCTACAAACAGGCCACTGGCTAACCTCTGCAGAAGAAGGTCGAAGTGCACAATTGTCTCGAAAAGACTTAGCTTATGCCGCCGCTGCCGCTTTGGTGAGTCCTGCCAAAGGAATAGTGACTTTGCTTTTGAATGGTGGGAAATCACAGACACATGCTGAAATGGCCCAGTTAATGGATAAGGTGCTAGGTACATCAATCAACATGGTTAACCTAACGGATGATCAGTACCAGTCGCAGCTTGAAACATTCGGTTTGCCTGAACCTATTATTGCGCTATGTACCACCATGGATCACCACAACCGCGAAAACCTATCAGATGGTACAAGTGAAGCTTTCGAACAACTGACAGGTAGGAAACCACAAAGCTTTGAAGCTTGGCTAGAAGCGAATAAGACAGAACTACAAAAGCTCGCTAACTTGTAATTGCTAGTGGGTATAACAAAGGGGCTTTCGCGGCCCTTTTCTGTGTATGAGTACAGCATAAATGGCTAGACGCTCCCTTCAAAAGCCTGCTTTCGTGAATGATCTACATCAATACTGCAAATGAGAATCGTTACTAACGTGATTTATTGTGATACCCTCGCCCCAGAATTACCCCACTAGATTTAGCTTTAACCAAGAATGAACCTGACTCATAAAGACTATTTTAAGATTGCTTTTCCCTTCATTGTCTCGACGGTAACCCAGCCGCTACTCGGGGCGGTTGATACTGCCGTCATCGGAAAACTTGGCGTTGCTGAGCTTATCGGTGGTGTGGCGATTGGTACTGTTATCATGAACACCTTGTACTGGTTGTTTGGCTTTTTCCGTGTCAGTACCACGGGGCAAAGTGCCATTGCATTGGGTAAAAACAGCCATGCTGATCAGGCCAGCAGTTTGTTTCGCCCGTTTGTCTTGGCGCTGTGCGTTGGTTTGATTTTTATTGTTTTGCAATCGTTGATTTGGCGTGGAGCGCAATGGATTATTGAGCCAGATGCGGTGGTTGGACAAAATGCCAAGATCTACTTTGATATCATGATTTTTGGTGCACCTTTTGTGCTGCTTAATTACACCCTTATTGGTTGGTTAATGGGGCAGGCGAAAGCGAAGGAAACGCTGTTTACCCAAGTATTCGGTAATGTATTGAACATTGTGCTCGATATCGTGTTTGTTCTTTACTTCGATATGGGTATTGTTGGTGTTGCCGTTGCGACCTTGATTGCACAAATCACGACTTTTGCGATTGGTGTTGGTTTTGTTTTGAAGACATGCAAATTCTCGCTGCTTGAGTATATTGCTACAGCCAAAATGTCCCGCAAAGATCTAAAGGTGATTATGTCATCGAATATGGATCTGTTGCTGCGTACCGTTTGTATCCTTGTCTTCTTCAACATGATGGCGCGTGTTGGTTCGCAACTTGGTTCGGATGTCTTGGCGGCCAATGCAATCCTGATGCAGGTGACCTTTATCGTCAGCTACATGTTTGACGGTGTGGCGAATGCTTCAAGCGTGTTTGCGGGCAAAGCGGTTGGTCAAAAGAACCCTGCCTTGCTAGATAATGTCATTAAGTTGAACGCACAATGGACGACGGCGTTCGTTGTGGTACTTACATTGCTGACTATTCTATTTAAACAACAAATTGTCATGTTGTTTACGACTTTACCTGAACTGGTCGAGCTTTATTTGGCAATGAGCCCTTGGCTGCTGGTGTTCCCGCTAGTGGCAGGCTATGGCCTAACTTTCTACGGTATTTTTACAGGTACAGGTACCACGCGACCGGTGAGAAACTCAAGTTTCATTACCTTGCTTGTATTTCTTGCTGTTCAGTTCATCGCTGTTGAGCAATGGGGCAATCACGGACTATGGCTTGCATTCACTTTGTTCTACGTAGGACGCTTTGTTTTCCTTTACCCATCAATTGGCCAAGTTAAACAGAAGTGCCATTAAGGTGCTTTAAAATAGGCACTTACTGACTTGTAGGGCGGAGTTCTCCGCCCTTTGTGATCTGAATTAATCGTAATTTACCGAGCTCTAGCCTAAATAATCCTTCAGGGCTGTTCTAATGCCCAACCGTAAATGATAGTATTGTTATGTTATATTATTACATGATGTGCTGTCGTGAATTCAAAACCTTTACTTACCGTCACCAACCTGAGTCTAGCGGATTCTAAGCGAACGTTATTCCAAGAGATAAACTTTGATGTATCCCAAGGTGAAGTACTCGCCATTATGGGGCCATCTGGCATTGGTAAATCAATGCTGTCTAAAGCAATCGCAGGCTTTTTACCTTCAGATGTGATGGTTGATGGTAGTGTTCAGCTCAATGATAGCGAGGTGGGCCAGCTGCCTATGCTTCAGCGTTCTCAAACGCAACGACCAGCCGTCATATTTCAAGATGCGTTAAAGGCGTTGAATCCATTAGCGACAGTGGAACAACAATTAAGCTTGGCACTAACAGTCAATAAAACGCGTCTAAATGCCACTAACCGTGACGCTGTCACGGAACTGTTGGCGCAGCTCGGCTTAGCTGAACCCGATTCGATTCTAGCCTTGTACCCAAGTCAGCTATCAGGTGGTCAACGCCAACGAATCTGTATCGCGATTTCATTATTGGGTAGTGCCAATCTGGTGATAGCGGATGAGCCAACCAGTGCCTTAGACCCTATTACAGAAAATGAAATCCTGAATCTATTTCGCAACAGTATTCAGCAGCGGTGCATAGGCGGCATTTTAATTACTCATGATCTCTCGGCGGCATTGGCATGCGATAAGTTACTGGTGATAGCCGATAGCACCATGGTGGCTTACGGTGAGCCAACCCAAGCCATACGTCAGAGCCAGCATCCATTTTGCCAGCAACTTGAACAACTCTTGTCTTGAAGTGAAAGATGAATAAGCACAATCCGTTAAAATCCGCTCAGGTTCGCTTTGATAACGTCAGTGTTCATTACTACTCCTCACCACGATGGTTAGGGGGGAAAGCGTTCAAAGCACTCGAACAATTGGACTTGAGCATAGAGACACAGAACCTAGCGATTGTAGGCCCATCAGGGGCGGGTAAGTCAACTTTGATTGAGCTGCTTTTTGGCTTGCGTAAGCCAAGCTTAGGGGAAGTGTATGTTTGCGGCTTCCCGCTATCTCGTGCTTCTGCGAAGCAGCGACAGGCTTTATGTCAGCACATTCAACTGATTCCTCAAGAGCCTCAGGCAAGCTTGAACCCGTATTATACCGTGCAGCAAATCCTGATTGAGCCATTGATCAATATTGGTGTGGTTGAAGGGCAGAAAGAGCGCGTTCAACAAGTGTTAGAGGATGTTGGTTTAGAAAGCAGCTTATTGGACCGCAATCCTCAACAGTTATCTGTTGGCCAAGCACAGCGGGTAGCGATTGCAAGGGCACTGATTGTCAAACCCTGTGTGCTGGTCGCTGATGAGCCAACGAGTAGCCTTGACCCAGTCAGCCGTAAGCAAGTGCTTGATTTACTCGCGCACATACAATCGACACGGCAAATGCGCTTAATTTTAGTGACACATGATCTCGATGCAGCCCAAGCCCTATGCGACGAAATTCTCGTGCTTGATCAGGGGCGTGCGGTTGAGCACGGGTGTGCAAAGACAGTGGCACTCAATCCATCTCATTTAACCACTCGAGCACTCATGAGTGCTCAACACAACAGTAATACACCAACTAAAACCATTGGAGAGGTTTCGTATGCAACTTAGTACTCGCAAGTTAGCATTAACGCTTGCTTTGAGCACATTATTGAGCGGATGTTTTGATTCAGGCGAAAGTCAATCTGAAGCCAAGTCATCTGCGGCAGAGCAGCCATCATTGGAAGTTCGAGTTGCCATGATGCAACCACCAAGAACAGGGTTGTCACCGTTATCTGATGATGCCTTTAAGCTGTCGCGCTGGAGTACCGCCGAAACCTTGGTTAACTTAAGCGATCAGTCTGTTGCTGAGCCAATGCTAGCGACAGAATGGCAACAAGTTGACCCGATGACTTGGCACTTTACTGTTCGTGAAGGGGTGAAATTCCATGATGGCTCTGCGCTGGATGCCAATGCGGTAGTTAACTCGTTGCAAAAAGCACTGGCAGCGGCACCGAAGCCTCGCATCTTGGATGGTATCCAATGGGAAGTGAAAGCGGTGGGTGATTTTAAGGTAGAAATCAAAACCACTTTTAACGACCCGCTATTACCAAGCCGTCTCTCAAGCCCTCAGCTTGCAATCCTAACGCCGTCTGCCTATCAAGAAAATGGTCGCGTTGTGCCAACTAATGCGGGTACCGGGCCATTTGTGTTGACCGAAATTAACGGCCAAACCAGCGCTAAACTAGCCCGTTTTGATGATTATTGGGGAGAGAAAACCAAGGTAGAGTCAATTTTTGCTGAATACGTACCAGACGGTTTTGCTCGCGCAGCAGCACTGCGTACCGGTAAAGCGGATGTTGTTGAAGCTGTCCCTGTTTCCCAAATCGCTATGATTGACAAAGAGCTGCTTCACGAAGTGGCGATGCCTCGAACAAACACCTTGTACCTCAATAATCAGTCTGAGGTATTTAGCCAGTTTGGTTTGCGAAAGGCGGCTGCACAAGCTGTTGATCGTGAGCAAATCATCAAAACTGTTTACGAAAACCATGCTGATTTAGCGAAAGGCTTGTTGGGTCCTGCATTGGCGTGGGCTGAGCCAGTTCGTGCAAAGAACCCACGTATTGAAACGATGGAACTGCGCCGTGCAAATGGCGAGAAAATTGTTATCGGTACGTTCACCGACCGTGCAGAACTACCAGAAGTCGCTGTTTTGCTGAAGCAGCAACTTGAATCCGCTGGCTTTGTTGTTGAGCTAGATGTTCGTGAATACGCTCAAATCGAGAACGATGCATTAGCAGGTAAGTTTGACGCGTTTCTGCTATCACGTGCGACTGTTCTAGATTCGGGTGACCCAGTTGCCTACATGCAAAGTGATTTTAGCTGTAAAGGTTCGTTCAACCTTGGCCAGTTCTGTTCTGAAGAAGTGGACGCCGCACTTACACATGCTGACCGTCAGCCGCTGGGCGAACTGCGTCAACAGGCAATTATCGAAGCTGAAAGTAAGATCCTTGAGCAGTATGCTGCTATTCCGCTACTTCACGAGCGCGTTATCCAGGGTGAGAGTTTAAGTGTCGATAATGCAGAGCGAGATCCTCGCGAGCGTCGTTTGATCACTCAGTTTACTGAGGTGAACTAACCCAATGCTGTCTGCTGTAAACATGCGTTCTTTGTCATACACACTTATGCCCTGGTTCTCGCGGCTACTGTCACTTGCTGTGGTAGTGGTATTGGTTGGGTTGATGCCTGAAATTGCGGGTATCGATCCTACTCAGTCAATTCTCCGAGCAAGAACAGGTAACCAGCAGTTGATCACCGAGGAAGCACTGCAAGCCATCCGCGTCGATCTCCAATTAGATAGGAGTGCGCTGGAAAGGTTGTGGGACTGGCTCAGCCATGCCATGCAAGGTGATCTCGGCTATTCATGGGTGGATGGTTCACCCGTGATGCAGAGTGTGCAGCAGACAGCGACAACCTCGCTCTTTTTGATGACAAGCGCATTAGCACTGACCTTTGTGCTATGCGTACTGAGTGTTTGTTATACCATTAAATGCTGGCAGAAAAATCAGCTCGACAATCAGCATAACAGCCTAAGCTCTGTGTTGGTTTCTCTGCCCGAGTATGTCATTGCGTCGTTGTTGATTCTTGTTTTCTCAATTTGGTTGGGGTGGTTGCCTCCCTATGGCTGGCAAGGCATGGCTAATCTCTGGTTGCCAAGCTTAGCTCTGGCTTTGCCTGCAAGTGGTTTGTTTAGCCGACTATTGAATGACAGCTTAAGGCGAGTACTGAACGAGCCTTGGGTGATTACGTGGCTAAGTGCCAATGTCAGCAAGCTGCAGATTGTGCGTTTTGCTCTTTATCGAGCAGTAAGTAACCTGATCCCGCAGATTGCCATGATAGTCATTGGTCTGGCTGGTGGTGCGGTTGCTGTTGAGCAGATTTTTTCAATCCCAGGCATTGGCCGCTTGATCTTGGGCGCGGCTAAGTCACAAGATTTGCCTTTGCTACAAGGTGGCTTGTTAGTACTGTTGGTATTCTCAATATTAATCAGCAGCTTGAGTATTCTGATTCAACGCTTGGTATTAGGGCATAGCTTAACCAGTGGCAAGCTGATCAGCAGCCATAGCACCTTCAAGTTTACCCAAAGTCGTTCCAAGCGCATTGCCAGCGCCAGTATTTTCCTGGTCTTGATTGCGTGTGCTGGATGGGCATTGCTACGGGATCCTTATTCCATTCAGTTTATGCGTTTAGCGTCGCCAAGCTTAACGGCACCATTTGGTGCTGATGCCATTGGTCGTGACATGCTCGCAAGGGTAGGGAGTGGTATGTTTTCTACCATCAAAATGGGCATACTGGCGACATTCCTTAGCTTAATAATTGGAATGCTGTTGGGCTTTGTGACCCGTTATAGCCAGGGGTTAATTGAGATTACCAAGGGTGTGCCATACATAGTGGCGGGCCTTTTGGTTGCTGGGCTAACGGGCATGAACCCGAACAGCGCACTGATTGCGATTGTGCTAGTTTCGTGGGCACCATTGGCTGCTCATTGTGCGAGTTTATTGCTAGAGGCCAAAGCACAGCCCTATACCCATCTTGCGCCAGTCTGGGGGACAAGCAAGCTACGCGTATTGCGATACTATTTGCTCCCCTATGTGCTTCCACCACTCATTAGGCACGCGTTGTTACGCCTTCCGGTGATAACATTGAGCCTAACTTCATTGAGCTTCATTGGTTTGGGTGCTAAGCCGCCATCACCAGAGTGGGGGCTATTGATTGCGGAAAACCTGCCTTATATCGAGCGTGCACCTCAAGGCGTCTTGTTGCCGATCGCGGGGTTAGTCATGTTAGCTGTGGCGATTAACTTGCTGTTTGATGACTAACTATGAGGGGATTCGGTGAATGCCGCTTATTCTGTTAGTGGCGCATATTCGGCGAAAGCCACTTTTTCATCAGTATTAGGTACGAACAAAATAAAAGGAGCTCAGTTGAGCTCCTTTTTTGAATTGGGGGTCTGTGAAATTAAAGTTCTTTCATCGCTGACACAACAGAAGGGTCGTTGATCAGGTTAAACAGCATGCTTTTTGCTGATGCCCTTTGCGAGTCTGACAATGCTTTCTTCGGGTTTTCACGAGACTGAGTCAGAATGTTTTTGATGAATCGGCTATTGGTGCCAGACAGTTCATACACAAAACGTAGCGTATCGAGTAACTCACCTTGCGGCATACTATATACAGCCATCTCACAACCAAGGCTATCCATGGCAAGTAAATCATTTACTACTACCTTACGCTCAGCATTGAACTTTTCTTTGGCTTCATAGGCATCAATCAAAGTCTGTACTCTATCTGCGATAGCAACAGGCACTTCCATTGTTTTAGTTTCATGAGTCATTTTTGATTCTCCTGTTCTTGCTGAGATTTATTACTGGCTCAAGTTTACGCGTTAACTCGAGAATAGGCATTAACTTTAGCGAGAATATAAGCCTAAACCATGGCTTTGAGCGTAATTGGCTGAAACGTAATCACTTGTTTGAGTGTTGAAGCAAAAATTGAGTGGGTGGTATGTCAAAGTGCCTCACTGAGACGGGTTGTAAAAGTGAGGCACCTTAAATAAAGACAAGCTAGGGGTTATTCGTTTTGTGACCTAGAGAAGAACAGCGCGTACATGGTTGGTATAACTATCAAAACAACGGGTAATGAAAACAGCGAACCGTAGCCAAGGGTTAATGACATTGGCCCCATATAGACGTCGGTTCCACCTAAGCCATATGCCAGCGGCAATAAGCCGGCGACGGTTGTCAGTGATGTCATCACTATAGGGCGCAATCGGCTTACTGCTGCCTGTGTAACGGCTTCTAATACAGCAACGCCTTCTTGCCTTAGTTCATTGATTCGGTTGATGAGCACCAAGGAGTTGTTAACGACAACGCCTGTCATCCCGAGTACACCAATCAACCCAAATAGTGACATTGGCTGCATGTGAACCACTAATGCCATCAATGACGCTAGAATTGCGAACGGAATGACCGCCATGACAAGCAATGGCTGTAACAGTGAATTAAACATGACAGCCAGAACAAAGTAGATGGCGACCATGGCAGCAGGGAATACCACCATAAATCCACTCATGGTTTCATTGGTACTTTCCGCTTCACCGCCGACATCAATGGTCACATTCGAGGAATACTGACCATCTAATGCTGCCAGCAATTCGTTTGAGAGAGCGAGAGGGCTAATCTTTTCGTCAGACAATGCTGCCGACACGGTCACTTCACGCTCGCCATTATAGTGTTTAATTAGGCGCGGGATCTGAATTTGCTCTACCGTCGCCAGCCGGCTTAATGGTACTGGGTGCCCGTCAGGCGTGTATATTTTGGTTGTATTTAGCTTATCGATATCGCGAAATTGCTCGTCTAATACAACGCGGATATCGACTTCCTGATCGCCCAGCCATGTTGATGTGACTTGGTTGCCGTCAAAGCCAACACGTAAAGCGTTCGACAGATCGGTCACTGTCAGATTGATCTGCTCCAGCCAGACTGGACACTTCATTAAGCGACATTTTGCTTTTCAAAGTTAACTGGGCTTAGGTACCCAAGAGCACTGTGCCTTCTCGTCTGATTATAATCAACCTCAATGTACTCA
>NZ_PYMA01000033.1 GCF_003026495.1 Photobacterium sanctipauli | reverse complement strand
GCTTCCTTCAGACCCTACCGTTGGCCAATAACGCCCTTGCCATTCGGATTATCTTCCCCTTAGTCGGGGCGATTCAGGTTTCTTTCAACCTGACGGGTTTGCCAGCTTTGCTGGGCAAACAAAAAAACGGGCCAATTTGGCCCGCTTTCATCAACTTAAATAACGTTAAATTGTTATTTAGTACCGAAGATCTTATCACCCGCATCGCCCAAACCAGGAACGATGTAGCCTTTGTCATTCAGTTTTTCATCAATCGCAGCTGTGTAAAGCTCAACATCCGGGTGAGCTTTTTCTAGCGCTTCAATACCTTCAGGCGCCGCAACAAGTACAAGTACCTTAAAGTACTTACAACCTTGCTCTTTTAGAAGATCAAGCGTCGCAATCATTGAGCCGCCCGTTGCCAGCATTGGGTCTACAACCAGTGCAATACGCTCATCAATGTTAGATGCAAGCTTGTTGAAGTATGGAACAGGCTCTAGTGTTTCTTCGTCGCGGTAGATACCCACAACACTAATGCGGGCACTTGGCATGTGCTCAAGTACGCCATCCATCATACCTAGACCAGCTCGCAAAATTGGCACAACTGTGACTTTTTTACCCTTGATCTGATCAATTTCAACTGGACCATTCCAGCCGTCAATGGTAACTTTTTCTGTTTCGAAGTCTGAAGTCGCTTCGTACGTTAGCAAGCTACCAACTTCTGTCGCTAGTTCGCGAAAACGCTTAGTACTGATATCACCTTCACGCATAAGACCAATCTTATGTTGTACAAGCGGGTGTTTAACCTCAACGACTTTCATCTCTGACTCCTAGGCTAGCAAAATTTAAAAAAATCGCATTATTATACACTAGACCATTTAAAGCCGGATAGTGCTTGCGATATCGTTTGCTCAGGAAACGGCCAGCAACATTTATTGACGCAAACGTTTTCCTTTCCGCCCTGACTGCTGTTATCATACCCCCGCTTTTTTACTTTAATACGTTGAGGGATCTCCTGTGAGCGACAATAACTCTTCTCTTAGTTACAAAGATGCTGGTGTTGATATCGATGCAGGTAATGCATTAGTTGATCGTATCAAAGGGGTTGTTAAACGCACCCACCGCCCAGAAGTGATGGGTGGTATCGGTGGCTTCGGTGCACTATGCTCCCTGCCAACCAAGTATAAAGAGCCGGTATTAGTTTCTGGTACAGACGGCGTGGGCACAAAACTTCGTTTGGCAATGGACCTGAAAAAACACGATACCATCGGTATCGATTTGGTTGCCATGTGTGTAAACGATTTGATTGTTCAAGGTGGCGAACCACTGTTCTTCCTTGACTACTATGCAACAGGCAAGCTTGATGTCGACACCGCAGCAGACGTTGTCGCTGGCATCGGTGAAGGCTGTATCCAGTCTGGTTGTGCATTGATTGGTGGTGAAACCGCAGAAATGCCGGGCATGTACCACGGTGAAGACTACGACGTTGCAGGCTTCTGCGTAGGCGTTGTAGAAAAAGCTGACATCATTGATGGCAGCAAGGTGAAAGCGGGTGACGCACTGATTGCCGTTGGCTCGAGCGGTCCTCACTCTAATGGCTTCTCACTGATCCGTAAAATCCTAGAAGTGTCTAACGCCGATCTGAACCAAGAGCTTGAAGGCAAGCCGTTGGCAGACCACTTGTTAGAACCAACCAAGATTTACGTGAAATCAACCCTGAAAATGATGGAAACGTGCGACGTACACGCTATTTCACACATTACGGGTGGCGGTTTCTGGGAAAATATCCCGCGCGTATTGCCTGAAGGTGCGAAAGCCGTTGTTGATGGCAAGAGCTGGGAGTGGCCAGCAGTGTTCAACTGGCTGCAAACAGCAGGTAACGTTGATACCTATGAAATGTACCGTACCTTCAACTGTGGTGTTGGCCTTGTGATTGCCCTACCGCAAGAGCAAGCTGAACAAGCCATCAACATCCTTAACGCTGAAGGTGAAAAAGCTTGGCTACTAGGTAGCATTGCCAATGCCGAAGCTGGTGAGGAGCAGGTGGAGATCCTGTAGGCTGATGAAAAGTATCGTCGTTCTAATTTCAGGTAACGGCTCTAACTTGCAAGCTATCATTGATGCCTGTGAATCAGGCATCATTGAAAATGCGAAAGTTACCGCTGTTCTTTCTAACAAGGCGGATGCCTTCGGCCTTGAACGTGCTAAGCAGGCCGGTATCGATGCCTTGCACCTAGCAGCCAGTGACTACTCTGACCGTGCCGACTTCGATCAGGCTATGGCAAAGCGCATTGATGAGTACCAACCGGATCTTGTTATCCTCGCTGGTTTTATGCGAATCCTGAGCGGCGAGTTTGTTCGTCATTACCAAGGGCGAATGATCAATATTCACCCATCCCTGCTACCGAAGTACACCGGGCTCAATACCCACCAGCGCGCCATTGATGCTGGCGACAGTGAACACGGTACCAGCGTACACTTTGTTACCGAAGAGCTCGATGGCGGCCCAGTTATCTTGCAAGCCAAGGTGCCAATCTTTGCTGAAGATACCGCGGAAGAAGTGATGGGACGAGTACAAGAGCAAGAACACCGTATCTACCCACTGGTAGCCAATTGGTGTTTGCAACAACGTGCTCACATGGATGGTGAAACCGCCTTTTTTGACGGCAAACCGCTTCCAGCCCATGGCTATGCCGCTGACGACTAGATGGTACGGAATAAAGATATAAAAAACGCGACTTATCGTCGCGTTTTTTTATTGATGCCAATCTAGGTAAGTTACCGTGAGTAGGTCAACTCACCATAGTGGAAGACACAAAACTCACCTTCTGGCATTTTATGCCAACTTTCGTCGTTGGTAAGCGGTTGAGTCGCAATGACCGTCACCACATCGTTAGGTGTTGTTTCTTTCTGAAAGTCTATCGTGACATCCTCATCGATCAAGGAAGCCTGACCAAAAGGTGCCCGCCGGGTGATCCAGTGAAGGTTATTGGTACAGTAGGTTAGCACGTACTCACCATCACTCAACAACATATTATATACCCCAAGCTGCTTTAACCTATCACAACTCTGAGCAACAAAACTGAACACCGCTTCCCAATCAGTTGGCGGCTCAGGGAACTGCGCCTCCAGCTGGTTGAGCAACCAACAAAAAGCAATCTCACTATCGGTATCACCCACAGGCTTTAAACGCCCGGTATCGAGTGATTCATAGCCTGTTAATTGACCATTATGGGCAAATGTCCAATAGCGCCCCCACAACTCACGTGTAAACGGGTGGGTATTTTCCAAGCTAACCCCGCCACGGTTGGCCTGACGAATATGGCTGATGACTGCACAGCTTTTGATCGGGTATTCCTGTACCAATTCCGCGATACGCGAGCGACAGCTAGGGTTGGGATCCTTGAACGTCCTAAACCCCTTGCCTTCATAAAAGGTGATCCCCCAGCCATCACGGTGCGGGCCAGTATTTCCGCCCCGCTGCATCAGGCCAGTGAAACTAAAACAAATATCGGTTGGCACATTTGCACTCATGCCAAGTAGTTCACACATAATCCTTTATGCTCTTTTACATTGCGACATCGCCACGGTAAGTGGTTACTTCGCCATTTCTTTTTCAACTAGCATGATCAAGATATGAATAATCTTGATATGCACTTCTTGGATACGGTCGGCATAGCCAAAGTGCGGGACACGGATTTCCACATCCGCAAGGCCGGCCATCTTACCGCCGTCTTTACCCGTCAGGGCTATCACCTTCATGCCCTTCGCCTTGGCAGCCTCTATCGCTTTCAGAATATTCCCAGAGTTGCCCGATGTCGAGAGACCAAACAACACATCCCCTTCAGCACCCACCGCTTCGAGGTAACGTGAAAAAACATGGTCGTAACCAAAGTCGTTGCTTACACAAGAAAGATGACTCGGATCCGAAATCGCAATACCAGGGTAACCAGGACGGTTCTCACGGTAGCGGCCGGTCAACTCTTCGGCAAAGTGCATCGCGTCACAATGCGAGCCACCGTTACCACAAGATAGTACCTTTCCGCCTTGCTTGAACGACTCGGCCAACAACTTGGCTGCAGCTTCAATATCGGCAAGGTGTTTATCATCGCTCAAAAAGCGGTTTAGTACTTCAGCGGCTTCACTGAGCTCCGCACGGATCATATCTTGGTACATAGGCTCTACTCTAATTCTAAAAATGTTATTACGTTTTTACGCCTTAACTTGCAGTGTACAAAGAAACGCTTGGAGGTGTCGACTCCTGTGGGCGAACATTGTGACCCTTTATCATCAATTGCTCACGTAATAACTCACTTGAAACCGATAACTGGACATTATCGGCAGCCAGCACCCCAGCATTATGCAATTTGGTTTCAATGTGTCCGGCGACGCCGAGCAGATAGACCGGATACTGCTTTACCCGCTCTAGCGCGCTTTCAAATGCATGTATTGCTGTAATATCAATTGTACTGACCCCGCTGAAATCCATCACCACCGCACGTGTGCCCGGTGCAGTGTGATCGATAACCCCCAATGCTTTTTCACTCGCGGCAAAAAATAACGGGCCGTTAAAATCATACACCATCACATCGTCACCAAAATTTTGGTGGGGATGCCCGCCTTCCACCTTATCGACGGTCGTTAAGGAAGCAATTCGTTGAATAAACAACAGGCCCGCTAACAACAAGCCGACGACCACTGCAATCACCATGTCAAACACCACAGTAAGGGTGAAACATGTCAGCAAGACTGCAACATCACGCCGTGGCGCGACCTTTAAGGTGCGAACAAAATGCGGCGCTTCCGACATATTCCAAGCCACCATAATCAGCAAGCCCGCCAATGCACTCATCGGTATATATGATAATGCCGGTGCCAGTGCAATCATGGCCGCCAACACAAACAAAGCATGGACTATCGCAGAAACCGGGGAGAATGCCCCCGCCCGAATGTTGGTGGCTGTACGGGCTATGGCTGCCGTGGCCGGAATACCACCAAAAAACGGCACCACAATGTTTGCCAGGCCTTGGCCAACCAGCTCGCCGTTTGAATTATGCTTGGTGCCCGTCATACCGTCGGCGACGACCGCACATAGCAGAGACTCTATACATCCTAGCATGGCAATCGTGAACGCTGCCGGCAGCAGCTCGACCACCAGGCCCCAGCTAACATTGGCATCTTGCCAAGGCAGTATGAATTGCGGCAGAACCTGGGGGATCCCGTTGCCGACTATATCACCGATTTGGTAATGAAATTTTTCCCCAAGCAAGCCGACTTGCGCCCCACCCAACTGGTTTAACACTAATGCAAGGCCAGTACCCGCGACCAATGCCACCACATGGGGAGGCAACTTGGTTTTAAGTTTTGCCCAGCCGATAAATACCACAATCGTCGCCACTCCCACCAAGGCATCAGAGAGGTTGAGCGTTGGCATAGCGCTGGCGTAAGCCATCACCTTTTCGGGAAAGTGGATGGGGTTGGTTATCACCGTCAGGCCCAGCAAATCTTTGAACTGCAAAAACGCGATAGTCAAACCGATCCCGGCGGTAAACCCAGTCGTCACCGGCGCGGGGACATAAGCGACCAATTGACCCAGGCGAAAGATCCCCATAATGAAGAGGATCACGCCCGACATCATGGTTGCCAGCATCAAACCAGACAAACCGTACTGTTGGGTGATAGGCAATAAGATCACCACGAAAGCGGCCGTTGGTCCCGAAATATTAAACCGCGAGCCGCCAAGCAAGGCCGCCAACAGCCCCGCAACAATCACCGTGTAGAGCCCATGCTGGGGGGGCACCCCAACCGCAATTGCTAATGCCATCCCCAACGGTATGGCCACAACCCCAACGGTGATCCCGGCGACCATATCTGAACGTAATGACTGAAAAGAGTAACCTTCATGCCAGGCTTGTTTTAAGGCTTGAAACAACAACACAGCAGACCCCTTAAATCCAATAGCAAAAATCGCCAATAAAGGCGCTTCCTAACAAGGAAATAAAAAAATGAGAAAAATATAAGCTGTCGTCCCGAGATAGGAGTCCGGCGGGCAGGGCTGGTGTCAGTCGGAGTTCGGGAAAGGCAACGATAAAGTCTAGAGTATCAACAACATAGAAAGACACTCAGACACGTTCCATCCTTCATCTACCCCGCAAGCCAACGTCATTGTCAACCTATAGGCAAGGCAAATGGAAAAGCCATGTTAATTGTATGACCATTTTTCGCAAGGTGTTTTTTTCAACTCACTGATCTTGATCAAGCCCTTATTTTACAAGGGCTGCCAAGACATCTTTACGTAACCTCTCACTTTCAGAACAGAAAATTATTTTACATTTCATTAAAAATCAAATTACACTTGTTACAAGTGGTAAGACCTCTTACCTTGCATAAAATGTACCCAAATAATAAAAACGCTACGCCCATATAAGGAGATAGAACATGGTTACCCTTGTGTACCTGCTAGGGCTGATTGGTATTACTGGTGTGCTCGCTTACCATCGCGCTAACCTTCGAACTTTTACCATTGCCATTGCAGCCTTGCTAACCCTCGGCACCATTATTGATATTACTGGCCAGTTCAGCTGGCTGGTTTTCTTGCTGTTCGCAATCCCGCTAAACGTGAAATCGCTGCGCCAAACCTTGCTCAGTCGTCCTGCGCTAAAGGCTTTCAAAGGTGTCATGCCTGAAATGTCGCGTACCGAAAAAGAAGCGATTGGTGCCGGTACTGTGTGGTGGGAAGCCGATCTGTTCCGCGGTGCGCCGGACTGGAACAAGCTCCATGATATTTCCGCCCCGCGTTTGAGTGCCGAAGAAAAGGCATTCCTTGAAGGGCCGGTTGAAGAAGTCAGCCGTATGGTGAATGATTTTCAGGTCACCCACGAGCTTGCGGATCTCCCGCCTGACGTATGGCAATACCTCAAAGACAACAAGTTTTTTGCCATGATCATCAAAAAAGAATATGGCGGCCTTGAGTTTTCAGCTTATGCCCAATCGCTTGTGCTGCAAAAACTGACTGGGGTGTCAGCTGTGCTTTCCTCCACAGTCGGGGTACCAAACTCTTTGGGTCCAGGTGAGCTGCTTCAGCATTACGGCACCGAAGATCAGAAAAATCATTATCTGCCTCGCCTAGCCGCAGGCCAAGAGATCCCTTGCTTTGCACTGACTAGCCCAGAAGCGGGCTCTGATGCCGGCTCTATTCCCGACTTTGGTATCGTGAAGAAGGGGCTATGGCAGGGCGAAGAAGTGCTGGGGATGGAGCTAACTTGGAATAAGCGCTATATCACCCTTGCGCCGGTCGCGACCGTATTGGGGCTAGCCTTCAAGTTATTCGATCCCGACCACCTGCTTGGTGACGAAGAAGAGCTGGGGATCACCTGTGCGTTGATCCCAACCGATATCGACGGTGTCAACATCGGTCGTCGCCATTTCCCATTGAATGTCCCATTCCAAAACGGCCCAACACAGGGTGACAAGGTCTTCGTTCCAATCGACTTCATTATTGGCGGCCAGGAAATGGCTGGCCAAGGCTGGCGTATGCTGGTTGAGTGCTTGTCGGTCGGGCGCGGTATCACCTTACCATCCAATTCAACCGGCGGCCTGAAGTCCGCGGCGCTGGCCACTGGCGCCTATGCCCGCATTCGCCGCCAGTTCAAGCTACCCATTGGCCGCATGGAAGGCATCGAAGAGCCATTGGCGCGTATTGCGGGTAATGCTTACGTAATGGATGCCGCCAGCAGCTTCACCGTGGCTGGCATTGATTTGGGCGAGAAGCCTTCCGTGATATCGGCAATCGTGAAGTACCACTGTACCCACCGCGGCCAGAAAAGCGTTATCGATGCTATGGACATCGCTGGCGGTAAGGGCATTTGCATGGGGCCAAGCAATTTCCTTGCCCGTGGCTACCAAGGCGCGCCGATTGCCGTCACCGTAGAAGGTGCCAACATCCTAACCCGCTCGATGATCATCTTCGGCCAAGGGGCCATCCGCTGCCACCCTTATGTGCTGGAGGAAATGAATGCCGCCTATGATGACGATGCTGAAAAAGCATTAGCTGATTTCGACAATGCGGTATTTGGCCACGTTGGCTTTGTGATCAGTAATATGGTCCGCTCATTCTGGCTTGGCCTTACCGATGGACGAGGCTCATCCGCTCCTCGCAAGGATCCGACCCTGCGTTATTACCAGCAACTCAATCGCTACAGCGCCAACTTAGCCCTGTTGGCCGATATATCGATGGCCGTACTTGGCGGCTCGCTCAAGCGAAAAGAGCGCCTGTCTGCTCGACTTGGGGATGTGCTTAGCCAACTTTACCTCGCTTCGGCCACACTGAAGCGCTATACCGATGAAGGTAGCAGGCAAGATGATCTTCCCCTGGTTCATTGGGGGCTGCAAGATGCCCTATACCAGACCCAAGAAGCACTGGACGAGTTCTTGCGTAACTTCCCGAACCGCCCAGTAGCGGCACTAATGCGTACTTTGGTATTCCCGCTGGGCCTAAGCCGCGTTCGTCCATCAGACAAGCTGGACCACCGTGTCGCGCGCATCGTCCAGACGCCGTGTGAAACCCGAAGCCGACTTGGCCGCAACCAATACTTGGAAGCAACGGAGAACAATGCCGTAGGTATGATTGAAATGACGCTGAAAGATATTCTGGCAGCAGAACCCATCTATGACCGTGTTTGCCAGGCTGCCGGTAAGAAGATGCCTTTCATGCAGCTGGATAAGGTTGCAGAAACCGGGCTAGCGCTCAATGCCATCAACGAAGATGAAGCTGAACTGCTTCGCCGGGCCGAGCAAGGCCGCCTGCGCACCATCAACGTCGACGACTTTGATCCGCAAGACCTTGCCGCCAAGCCTTATCAGCCGACCCAAAAAGATATCGCTGCCTAACGGCCGCTCATTCCACCACAACCAAAAGAGGGAAGCACATGCTTCCCTCTTTTTTACGTATTAACCAAGCCTTGCCGTGGTGATGTATACATCAAGCATTAGGCACCTCAATTGCAGCCGCGTCCAACTGCTTCTTCACTTTCCATTTTCGCCACAAGATAATGCCAATCACCGAAAGTAGGATTATCAGCACATTTGCGCCAATAATAATTTTCATGGCCTTAGCCCTGGTAGCCTTGCGTTCAGCTTCCTGCTGTTGAATTTCAGCCAATTTGGCTTTGGCTTCTTGTTGTTCACGGAAAGCTTCCAGGTTTTGATCCAACTGCAGCTCTGCCATCACGGCAAAGTGGCGCTCAGGCAGCTTAAAAATCAGCTCGCGGGCGTTAAAGTTATCTGTGGCATACAGCCAGCCCGACCAAGTATAGCGCCCTGGCTCCTCACCGTTAGGCAACCAAACTTTTAACTCGTCTTCTTCACCCATCGCCGCTTGCTGGCGAATACTCCTTTCGCCATCAAAGCTCATTTGCTCGATATGCGCAGCCAGGGAGCCGAGCTTTAAGGCCCCCTCTTCAGTTTCCACCACAACTTGGTGCGATTCACTGTTGCCTCGGCCTTGAATAAAACTCGCCTTCAATGGCGGCGGGTACACCAGTACTTCTTGCTCTACCGTTCTTAAGAAAACCCCATTGCCCGAGCTGATTTCCACCCGGTATTTACCCGGTTGGATATCAACCTGCAGAGCAACCGTAAAAATTCCGTCCCCGGCTTCTTCATCAAACCCCAGCCCGTCATCGGCAAATTCACCGAGCGGGATCGGCGTGGGCAAGGCCCCTTCAGATAAACTGTCCGGATTCTCGATATATTCGTAAAACACCACGGAAAGCTTGACCCGGTCGAGGAAGTCTCGGTTAGTCAGTAATTGGTCATTCTGGGTTAGGCGGGCGGTAAACTTAAGGGTTTCCGATTGGTACAAACGCGCCGGCAGCTGGTCGATGTCCAATTTTAGATCAGACAAGACTTCCACTTGGTTCTTGGGGGTCACCTTACCAACAGCCTGCCATGGGCCCGGCATTGGATTCTCAATGGAAATAATATCCATCCCGGTCTCCTCATACCAAGCCACATTCTCGGGATGCCGCCAAGAATAGTATTTATGGCCATCGGGGCGAACCAGCACCACGGAACTGCTGCCCGCCTCCCGCTTGACCATAAACGACACTTGATCAACCGTAGGATCGACCCGGAAGCGATTATCAAGCCATGTCATCACAGCATTGCCGTTAGCCCACGACAACACCGGTAGCAATAGCAGTAACAACCATAATCGCCTCATAATTCTCCTAAAGACGCCACATGACGTCGCCCTTCTTCTCGATAATGTCCAAACGCGATTCGTGCGCTTTTATTTCATCGGCAGAAGCACGGATAATCTTTAATGCTTTTCGTCCTGAAGCTAGGCGGCGGATCTCATTTTCTGCACCCGCATCACTGTCTTCGCTCCCCGAGCTCAAGGCTAATGATGTTTGACCACCGGTCATCATCAAGTAGACATCGGCCAGGATCTCGGCATCGAGCAATGCCCCGTGGAGGGTACGGTGTGAGTTATCTATACCGTAACGGGAACAAAGCACATCAAGGTTATTCCTTTTGCCGGGGAATAACCGCTTAGCCATCTCGAGGGTATCGGTAACTTTACAAAAGTCTTCGGTCTTTCCGATAGAGGCATCGAGCTTGCCAAATTCATAGTCCATGAAGCCGATATCGAAGGGCGCGTTGTGAGCGACCAGCTCTGCGCCGCGGATAAACTCCATGAACTCATCATGCACATCTTTGTAAGTCGGCTTATCAAGCAAAAACTCATCGGTAATACCGTGAACGTCCACCGCCTCGGCATCAATCAGTCGATCAGGCTTGATGTAAACGTGGAAGCTATTACCCGTGAGCTTACGGTTGATGATTTCAACCGCACCGATCTCGATAATACAGTGGCCTTCGTAGTGTGGCCCGGTCATATTCATACCGGTTGTTTCGGTATCGAATACGATAATGCGTTCATTAGTGGCTTTCATAGTAGCGATTGTGTCAGACTTAAGTTTTCAACTAATGCTAATACTACCAAATATGACCAAGCAGGTAGAAATTTTCACTGACGGTTCTTGTCTCGGCAACCCAGGTCCCGGCGGTTACGGTGCCGTTTTGCGCTACAAGCAGCATGAAAAAGAGCTAAGCGAAGGCTTTTTCATGACAACCAACAACCGGATGGAGCTGCTGGCTGCCATTGTGGGCTTGGCGAGCCTCAAAGAACCATGCCATGTCGATCTCACCACCGACAGCCAATATGTGCGCCAAGGGATCACCCAATGGATCCATAACTGGAAAAAACGCGGATGGAAAACAGCCGACAAGAAGCCGGTTAAAAATGCCGATTTATGGCAGCGGCTTGATACGGAAACCCAACGCCACAACGTCAATTGGCACTGGGTGAAAGGCCATGCAGGCCACCCTGAGAATGAACGTTGTGATGATCTGGCGCGTACCGCAGCGGAGTCGCCAGCCAAAGAGGATGAAGGCTACCAGGCTAGCTGATCTGATCGGGTTCAGCAGCGACGTTTCCTACTGGCACTTCCTACTCGCATTCGTACGGCAGTTTACACCCAACGGAGCCAATTGACGCCGCAGCTTCCATGTCGGCTTGATTGGCTTTAGCGGGAAAGTACGCTTGCGGGCCACAATCAGGTACATGCTGCCGATGGAAGCACAGCTATCAGACAGCATCCCCTCCACCCAAGCAGAGCATGCCTGATGCTTAGTTGCGGGCAATACCGCGAAGTTTTCGTGAAACACCACCTCGTAGTTCAGAACGCTAAGCCAATCTTTTACCCGCATCGGCATAAACATTCGCCCTTTCCACGGATAGCGCTTCCTATTCCACGGCAACATGCCTCGCATCCCCAATATGCTCACCGGGTTATAGCCGCTAATCAGCATGTAACCGTCGTCGACGGTGACCCGGTCAACCTCACGCAGTAAACGGTGTGGATCGGAGCAATATTCGAGTTGGTGGGCGATGACACATGCATCAAAAGACTTTTCAACAAACGGTAATGCGAAAGGGTCGGCAATCACATTATGCAGTGGATTGAACTTATCAATGCAAATTTGGTGCTGGATGTTACAATGGCCACTGGCTAATTCACAACTTAAACCACCCAGCTTTAACATATGGTAACCAAACAGCTTTGGCCACCACTCATCAAGCTGAGCCTGAAGCAGCTCTGCTGCCCATTCGCCGTTAGTCACTTGCGACCAACTGTGGGGTGGATCAATAGGTTTTAATGTACGGGCTGGCTTCATAGCAATTCCGTTTAAGTGCTCAACATCATAGGCTGGAGACAAGTTCATGCTAACAGTTAAAAGCATACCTGCATTTAATGACAATTACATCTGGCTAATTCACAGTCCAGAAAACCACTGCGTGGTCGTCGATCCGGGCGATGCAGCCCCTGTCATCAAGGTATTAGAAGAACAAGAACTACAACTCGATGCCATTCTTATTACCCACCACCATCATGATCATATCGGTGGGATCAGCGAACTGAAGCGCAAATACCCGAATATCCATATTGTCGCGCCAGGTGCCGAACCAATCCCAGGCGTCTCCCAGTCAGTAGACGACGGCGATCAAGTCGAAATTTTTGGTGAACGCTTCATGGTCTTAGGGGTGCCGGGACACACAGCTGGCCACGTCGCCTACGTGGGTGACGGCAAGCTCTTTTGTGGTGATACCCTGTTCTCTGCCGGTTGCGGCCGCTTGTTTGAAGGTACAGCAGCTCAAATGTACCAATCACTCCAAAAAATCAGCGCTCTGCCAGATGAGACCGAAGTCTATTGCGCCCACGAATATACCAGCAGCAACCTCGCCTTTGCACTCGTCGCCGAACAAGATAATCCACACCTGCAACGCTACCGGGAAGAAGTCAGCAGATTGCGTGCACAAGGGATCAGCACCATTCCTAGCACTTTGAAACAAGAAAAATTGATAAATCCTTTCCTACGCTGTGATCAACCAAGTATCAAAAAATCAGTTACGAATAAAGCAGTTGACGAAAGTGACGTTGAAACCTTCGCTGCACTGCGCCGCTGGAAAGACGAATTTTGACATAGGTCACTTGTAACCAAGGTAGTTGGACAAGTATTATCTCCAACTATTTTGGTTATAGGCTGGACACATGAAATCCCGATATTTTTTGGCGAGTGCGCTATTACTGGCTGGTTGCCAAATCACAAATACTAAAAACACAGTCGAAGAACCGACAAACACAACAAACGAAAAAGAACCTGCGGCACAAGTTACCCAAGCCCCAACACCGGCGCCAGAGAAGGCCCCTTTGGTTGTTGAGCAGGTAAAAGCACCCACACCGCAAGAACAAGATGATGTCTGGGAACGCATTAGCATGCAGCTAACTGCCGATATTCCAGATAACAAACAAGTTAACTACTACCGTAACTGGTACCTGCGCCACCCTGCCCACCTAAACACGGTTGCCAAGCGTGCAGAGCCGTTCCTCTTCTTTATTACGGAGGAGATAGAAAAGCGTGATCTGCCACTTGAGCTAGCTTTCCTACCTATCGTAGAAAGCTCATTTGACCAATTTGCCTACTCCCACGGTCGTGCTGCAGGCTTATGGCAAATTACACCGCCAACAGGGCGCAGCTTTGGCTTGGAGCAAAACTGGTGGTACGACGGTCGTCGCGATGTCGTTGAATCTACTCGCGCCGCACTGGATTTGCTGGAGTACCTAAACCGCAAGTTTGATGGCAACTGGCTACATGCCCTAGCTGCTTACAATACCGGTGAAGGACGTGTTTTCCGCGCAATCCGAAATAACCGTGCAGCCGGTAAGCCGACTGACTTCTGGTCGTTGGATCTTCCAAAAGAAACCAGCGGTTATGTGCCAAAACTACTGGCTGTTGCTGACGTGATCAAAAACCAGCAAAAGTACGGCATGGATATCCCAGCCATTGCCAACAAACCGGCAGTCAAACTGGTTAAGCCAAACACCCAGATGGATCTTGCGATGGCGGCAAACTATGCCGGTATGAAGCTTGAAGACCTTCAAAGTCTTAACCCAGGCTACAACCATTGGGCGACGGCACCTGATGGCCCAAGCCACCTACTGCTGCCGATCAACAAAGTCGATCGTTTCAATGTTGAGTTTGCCAACAATGGCAAGCAAGGCATGAAGGTAGTGCGCTATAAGGTGAAGTCTGGCGATACCCTTAGCGTATTAGCCCAGAAACACCAGACTACAACCAAGCAGATCCAGCGCGCGAACAACATGACGGATGCCAATATCCGTGTTGGCCGCCACATCTTGATCCCTGTCGCAATGAAAGACAGTGATACAACGGCTACGCGCTTGGCAAACAACACCCAACGCAGTCACGGCAGCGGCTACCGTACAACCTATAGTGTCCAGTCAGGCGACAACCTATGGACCATTGCCCGCAGCCAGAAAGTCTCTATCGATGACATCACCAAGTGGAACGGCATCAGCAAGAACTCAACACTGCGTGTTGGGCAGAAGCTAACACTATGGAAAGACAGTGCCTCTGGCGGGGTGATCAGAACGGTGTTCTACCAGGTTCGCTCTGGCGATAACCTTAGCTCAATTGCCCAGCGCTACCAGGTTAAAGTCTCTGATGTAGTGAAATGGAACCAAATCAACGGACAGAAATACCTGCAGCCGGGGCAAAAGCTCAAGCTGTATGTCGATGTGACTAAGGTAAGCGTATAACACAAAACGCCCTCAGCTTTGAAGTGAGGGCGTTTTTTTATTGAAGCGCAAAGCTGGCAATGATTGGGTTATGATCGGAAGCGTCCGTCTCTGGCGCTTCTGCGCTTACTAACGTCAAATCGCGATAATAGAGGTGATCGAGAGGTTGGCCAAACACCTTAATTCGGCGATCCCTTCTAATGCGGGTATCTACCAGCCCTAAACTATTGGCAAATTCATCGACGACATCCAATCTGGCCTGACGCCAAGTATTGAAATCACCCGCCAAGATAATTGGCCCAATATGCTTGCTCAACACGGATTTCAACGTGTTAAATTGCTCTTTGTACTCTTCAAGGCCGAGCGCAAAATTCACGCCATGAAGGTTAACAACCGCCAGTGTTTGGCCGTTAGATAACAAAAATTCAGAAAGCAGTGCGGATTTCGGTAGACGCAACCAGGGCTCCATAGCCAAATAAGCACAGGTTGTTTTGGCATTCACCGATGACAAATTCATCACACCGGCTGGTGTATTGAGAAACTTAAAAGCGTTAGCCATTCTTACCTTCCACGATGTATCGTCCAGGTAGTGCTTAAGCTCCTCGGTCAAACTTGCTTCTTGTAACAGCACCAAGCTACTGTCTTGGCTAATCCTTTCCAGCTCTTGGCGCCAATTATCCTTTTGCTGCTTGTAAATATTCCAGACCGAAACAGAAAATTCCCCGCCTTGGTCTAACGGTTGAGCCAAATCGCTCTTGATACAGCTATACGAGAATCGAGGCGCCAATACATTTTCACTCACCTCAGGTACTTCCGAAACATCAAAAGACCAATTGAGTGCACTTATCCCTAGTGCGCCTGCAACGGCTCCAAGCCCGGTAATAACTTTGGTGTATCTCGCCATCAAACCTACCCAATATAAAACAGCAAAGAAGAACAAAGCGGCGCTGTGCCGCTTTTATTATTTATTTGTAACGGTATTAATAATGGCTACCGTTGTCATAGTAGGCGGTCGGCGTCAGTGCATTGAAGATCACCGCAACATCCAGATCCGCCGAGTGCGCCTGAGTACGGATCGCCTCGGTGATCACTTGTGCTACCTGATCTTGCACTTCCTGCCCGCGATCAAACCACAGCACTTCAACAAATGGGTAAGCATCCGATACATCGCCATCAAAGATAAACGTGGTTGAGATATGCTCAAGAGTAAAATCTTCACGAGGACAAGCCATCAATGGCTGCAGGTCATCAACCAGCTTAGTGGAAAGTGCTTTTACATCATCAAATTCAACAGCACGAAAACGAAGATGTGGCATGTTTGCTCCAGTCTTGCTCAAACAGAAAGTGCACAAGATACCATCTCGCACGCCATTTTCGCAGTGATTTTTTGTCAGTTCACCGTAAATAGTCCCCAAACAGGTAACAGAAGCGCTTACAAAACAGTGAGGTAAATTGAGAGAAGTATTAATAAATAAACGTAAAAAAGCTCCGACATTTCTGTCGATGCTTTCAAAATTGGCTGGAGGGACTGGGCCGGCACTCCGGAGATTTGACCGGGCTGGCGCTCCATCTCCCAACACGCGCTGTCTTGGTATAAGGGAATCCGCTGCTCTGCCAGTTGGATCTACAGAAATAGCTGATGCAAAAAAGCCCCGACATTTCTGTCGAGGCTTTTAAAAGTGGCAGGGGTGGAGAGATTCGAACTCCCAACACGCGGATTTGGAATCCGCTGCTCTGCCAATTGGAGCTACACCCCTGTAGTTGTTTTAAAGACTTAACTCTGTCTGAATAAGTGGCGGAGCGGACGGGACTCGAACCCGCGACCCCCGGCGTGACAGGCCGGTATTCTAACCAACTGAACTACCGCTCCACTCAAACCACCGCAGGGTCACTGCGGTAATCTAAATTGGGTGCCTGGCGATGTCCTACTCTCACATGGGGAAGCCCCACACTACCATCGGCGCTATTACGTTTCACTGCTGAGTTCGGCATGGGATCAGGTGGGTCCATAATGCTATGGTCGCCAAGCAAATTCGTTA
>NZ_PYMA01000032.1 GCF_003026495.1 Photobacterium sanctipauli | reverse complement strand
TGCTGTGGTGCTGTGGTGCTGTGGTGCTGTGGTGCTGTGGTGCTGTGGTGCTGTGGTGCTGTGGTGCTGTGGTGCTGTGGTGCTGTGGTGCTGTGGTGCTGTGGTGCTGTGGTGCTGTGGTGCTGTGGTGCTGTGCAAGCATATGTTGCTCTTGGGAATTAGCAACAAGTTTTAATCAACAATATCACAGTGATCTACCCTGCCCCTGTCCTGCCCCAAACGTCGCTATTTTGAAAGCAACAAATAGCGAAATGTTAGTGACCCCCGCACTTAAATATTGGAACCACTGAAACACAGGATCCGTGAGTTATCACCCCGACGTCTCCGGCCATAGAGCCATAGAACCATAGAACCATAGAACCATAGAACCATAGAACCATAGCACCGCTCCTACCCCCACTCCTCCAAGCAAAAAAAGCCCACCTTACGGTGGGCTTTTTCACTAAACGTCTTACGCTTCGCGTATTACTTAGAAAGCTTCTCTTTAATACGAGCCGCTTTACCAGAACGCTCACGTAGGTAGTACAACTTGGCACGACGTACTGCACCACGACGCTTAACAGTAATGCTGTCAACTAGTGGAGAGTGAGTTTGGAACGCACGCTCAACGCCTTCACCGTTCGAGATTTTACGAACGGTGAACGCAGAATGTAGACCACGGTTACGGATTGCGATTACAACGCCTTCAAAAGCCTGTAGACGCTCACGGTTACCTTCTTTTACCTTAACTTGAACAACAACAGTGTCACCTGGTGCGAAGCTAGGTAGATCTTGTTTCATTTGCTCTTGCTCAAGAGCTTTGATGATATTACTCATTTGGTTAATACCCTAGAATAAACTGATACTAAATTAATTAATTGCTTGCTCTGTATTCACGGATAAATTCCGCGAGCAAGAATTCCTGATCGTCAGTCAGAGCTAGGTTTTCCAGGAGCTCTGGTCTTCTCAGCCAGGTTCGGCCCAACGATTGTTTCAATCGCCAGCGGCTAATGTCCTTGTGGTTGCCAGACAACAAGACCTTAGGGACTTCTTGCCCGTCCAACACTTCAGGACGCGTATAATGCGGACAATCTAGCAAACCATTTGCGAAAGAGTCTTCTTCCGCCGACGCAAAGTCTCCCAGTACGCCCGGTACAAACCGGACAACCGCGTCAACTAGCGTCATGGCTGGCAATTCACCACCCGTCAGCACAAAATCCCCGATAGACCATTCTTCGTCTACCTCTTGTTGGATAATGCGCTCATCTACCCCTTCGTAGCGGCCACAGATAAGAATCAAGTTCTCGTTCTGCGCCAACTCCTCAACACCCGCTTGATCAAGCTTACGGCCCTGAGGTGAAAGGTAAATGACTTTAGCCTGACCTTCAACGGACTGCTTGGCTGCATGAATGGCATCGCGCAAAGGCTGCACCATCATCAACATCCCAGGTCCGCCACCATATGGTCGATCATCAACCGTACGATGTTTGTCATGGGTGAAATCACGAGGGTTCCACGTTTCAACTGACAAAAGGCCTTTTTTTACCGCCTGGCCTGTCACCCCAAAATTGGTAATGGCGTTAAACATGTCAGGAAACAGGCTAATAATGCCTACCTTCATTTGTTCACCTAATTACCGGGGATTAAAATCCAGGATCCCAGTCAACTTCGATCCGCTGAGCAGTGCGATCAATCGACTTGATGACCTGCTCATCGAGGAACGGGATTAAACGTTCCTTCTGCCCGAAAGCGTCTTTTAGGTTGGCTTTTACTACCAAAACATCGTTTGAGCCTGTTTCCAGGATGTCAGTTACCTTACCTAGGTCGTAACCTTCGGTAGTCACAACTGTCATACCAAACAATTCACGCCAGTAGAACTCGTCATCTGACAGTGCTGGTAGTTGCTCGGCCAAAACGTAGACTTCAGCATTGGTGAACATTTGTGCGTCCTCACGGACGTTCAAACCCTCTAGCTTCGCTACTAAACCTTGACCGTGGCGTTTCCACGCCTCAACCTTGAACTCTTTCCACTCACCTTTAACCTTGATGAACCAAGGCTGGTAAGCAAAAATGCTTTCGGCATTTTCGGTGTAAGAAAAAACTTTGAGCCAGCCCTTGATACCGTAAGAGGCACCCAGTTTCCCGACAACAATGCGGTCTTGTGTACTCATAGTTTCTCTGTTACCTGTCATGCTAATTAAGCCGCTTTAGAAGCGTCTTTGATTAGCTTAGCTGTGCGGTCAGACACAGTCGCGCCAAGACCAACCCAGTGGTTAACACGGTCTAGGTCTAGACGTAGACGCTCTTCCTGACCCTTAGCTAGCGGGTTGAAGAAGCCAATTTTCTCGATGTTACGACCGTCGCGTGCAGCGCGAGAGTCAGCAACAACGATGTGATAGAATGGACGCTTCTTAGCGCCGTGACGTGCCAAACGAATGGTTACCATATCGTCCTCTTTGCATTACTGTAAATTAAATTGACCCCGCCAAAACGACGGGGTCCGTGCCAAATTAAGCTCGGGAATTTTACTCTTTAAACTGACGAATGCAACTTCTTTAGCTAATTTTTCACCAGTTAAAAGAAATTCACCCAGCTAAAGCCTTGTTGTGCCTATGCTCGAGACCCATTAACGGCCGAACATGCCACCACCAGGCATCATGCCTTTCATATTGCGCATCATGTTCTTCATGCCGCCCTTCTGCATCTTCTTCATCATTTTCTGCATCTGGGTGAACTGCTTAAGCAGGCGGTTAACATCTTGAACCTGAGTACCAGAACCCATGGCGATACGCTTCTTACGCGAGCCTTTGATGATTTCAGGGCGAGCACGCTCACCTGGTGTCATCGAATTAATAATAGCTTCCATCTGGTTGAACATCTTGTCGTCAACCTGATCTTTCACGTTCTCTGGCAGCTGAGACATACCCGGTAGCTTATCCAGCATACCCATCATGCCGCCCATGTTTTTCATCTGCTGCAACTGGCCGCGGAAGTCTTCGAGATCAAAGCCTTTTTTCTCTTTAAACTTCTTGGCTAGCTCTTCGGCTTTTTCTTTGTCGACGTTGCGCTCAAGATCTTCGATAAGTGACAGTACGTCACCCATACCCAAGATACGAGAAGCCACGCGATCAGGGTGGAAAGGTTCAAGAGCGTCGGTCTTTTCGCCCACACCCAAGAATTTGATCGGCTTGCCGGTAATATGACGAACAGACAGCGCCGCACCACCACGTGCATCACCATCCACCTTGGTTAGGATCACACCTGTTAGCGGCAGCGCCTCATCAAACGCCTTCGCGGTATTGGCAGCATCCTGACCCGTCATGGCATCAACCACGAACAGGGTTTCTACCGGGTTGATAGCCTGATGAACATCTTTGATTTCGTCCATCATTTCGCCGTCAACGTGCAGGCGACCGGCGGTATCGACAATCAGCACATCGTAGAACTTCAGCTTCGCTTCGGCATGAGCCGCCGTCACGATGTCTACCGGCTTTTGGTCCGGCGTTGACGGGAAGAAGTCAACACCAAGATCGCTCGCTAGGGTTTCTAGCTGCTTGATCGCCGCAGGGCGGTAGACGTCGGCAGAAACCACCAGCACTTTTTTCTTCTGGCGCTCTTTAAGCAGTTTACTTAGCTTACCCACACTGGTGGTTTTACCCGCACCCTGTAGGCCGGCCATCAAGATCACCGCCGGCGGCTGGCTCGCAAGATTGAGGTCTTCGTTTGAAGCCCCCATAACCGCTTCAAGTTCAGCCTGAACAATCTTGATGAACTCCTGACCCGGGGTCAGGCTTTTCGATACCTCAGTACCAACCGCGCGCTCTTTTACACGCTTAACAAAATCACGGACAACAGGAAGCGCAACATCAGCTTCGAGTAACGCCATACGTACTTCACGCAGCGTATCTTTGATGTTGTCGTCCGTCAGTCGACCACGGCCACTGACATTCTTAAGCGTTCGCGATAAACGCTCCGTTAAATTTTCGAACATGTGCTACTCGCTCGTTACGCAACTAAATCTGTAAGATCTGGCTAGTATAACGCAATCTGTACCTTGCTTTCATGCCTTCGCTGCCACTTTCGTTGTGACAAACCTAAACAAAACGACAGTGCTAACCTATTCATATAGGCTTTGCCATGGCAGCCAGCCTGCTTGCGAGGTATAATTGCGAACTCTTACCATCTTAAATAGTTAAGTTTACTATGGATATGTTAATTGCCTTATTGGCAGCCAGTCTCTATTTTCTAGCTCTAGGCCTTGTTGTTCCTGGATTGACCAACAGCAACGGCATCAAGACCAAGCCCGTGTTCTTTGCGGCGCTGGCAGCTATTGCCTTACATATCCTACTTCTCAAAGATCTTATTTTGGGCGGGCCGGGCCAAAACCTAAGTATCCTGAACGTGGCATCGCTGATCAGCCTGCTGATCGCCATCATTACCTCAGGGGCAATGCTACGCATGCGGGTGTGGTTCCTGCTACCCGTGGTCTATAGTTTTGCAGCCATTAACCTCTCGGCTGCCACCCTATTGCCGGGAGCGTTTATTACCCACCTTGAGGCGCACCCCCAGGTACTGCTGCATATATCGCTCGCCCTGTTCTCCTACTCGACCCTAATGATTGCCACACTCTATGCCATCCAGTTGGCTTGGCTCGATCATAAGCTAAAAAGTAAGAAGAGTTTGGTGATCAATCCAAACATCCCTCCTTTAATGATGGTTGAACGCCAACTTTTCAAGATCATCTTGGTCGGAAATGGCCTATTAACGGTCACTTTGGTAACCGGCTTCATCTTCATCCAAGATATGTTTGCCCAGGGTAAACTGCATAAAGCCGTACTCTCGCTGCTGGCGTGGGCAGTCTACAGCGTGCTGCTATGGGGTCACTACCAGCAAGGTTGGCGCGGTCGCCGCGTGGTGTGGTTTAGCATGATCGGTGCATTCTTGCTGACCCTGGCCTATTTCGGTAGCCGCTTCGTTAAAGAAATCATCATCGGCGCGTAATTTAGACGTCACTTTTATTGACACCCCGTTGCTCTCGGTACAAAGTACTTGTAACAGAAACGTTAAGGACATAGCTTTTTGGACGATATCTCTACGAGTATCTTGTTTGCTCTTCTGATATTACTTCTCATCATTTCCGGATACTTCTCCGGTTCTGAAACCGGCATGATGGCCCTCAACCGCTATAAATTGAGGCATCTTGCCAATCAGGGGCACCGTGGTGCCAAGCGGGTAGAAAAACTGCTCTCTCGCCCAGACCGGCTGATCGGACTGATTTTGATCGGCAACAACTTGGTCAATATCCTTGCCTCGGCCATCGCAACTATTTTGGGCATGCGCCTCTATGGGGATATGGGGGTCGCCATCGCAACCGGTACCCTCACCTTGGTGGTATTGGTTTTTGCCGAAGTCACACCCAAAACCCTTGCCGCGCTCTACCCCGAGCGAGTCTCTTACGCCAGCAGTATCGTACTGCGGGTATTGATGAAAATCCTGTATCCGCTGGTATGGTTTGTTAACGGCATCACCAACAGCTTCCTGCGCCTCCTCGGCCTTAGGGTCAGCAACATGGATGATGCCAAGCTTAGCTCGGACGAGCTGCGCACCGTGGTGAACGAAGCCGGTGGCTTGATCCCGCGCCGCCACCAAGACATGCTGCTATCTATTCTCGATTTGGAAAACGTCACCGTTGAGGATTTGATGGTGCCACGCAATGAAATTGCCGCCATTAATGTCAACGATGACTGGAAGTCCATCGTCCGCCAGCTCAGCCACTCGGCGCATGGTCGTATCGTCCTGTACCGCGACAGCATCGATGAAGTGGTGGGAATGCTCCGAGTGCGCGAAGCCTACCGCCTGATGATGGACAAAAACGACTTCAGCAAGGAAAACCTGCTAAGGGCAGCCGACGAAGTCTACTTTATTCCTGAAGGTACGCCGCTCAATATCCAGTTGCTGAAGTTCCAGCGCAACAAAGAGCGCATTGGCCTGATCGTCGACGAATATGGCGATATTCAAGGGCTGATCACCTTGGAAGACATTCTGGAAGAAATTGTCGGCGAGTTTACGACATCCATCAGCCCAACCTTGGCAGAAGAAATTTCACCGCAGGCTGACGGCAGCTTGGTGATCGAGGGCAGTGCCAATATCCGTGATCTTAACAAGAGCCTCAACTGGGTGCTTCCTACCGACGGTCCCCGCACCCTGAACGGGTTGATCCTGGAGCACTTGGAAGATATTCCTGACAGCCAGTTGAGCATTGAGGTTTCCGGCTACCAGATGGAAATTATCGAAGTCTCCGAGAACATGATTAAGCAAGTGAAGATCTTGCCAAATCAGCTACAGAACACCGGCTAACCGCTGGTTTCAGGTTTCAGCGATAGTACCCAACAAAAAGCCGGCATGATTGCCGGCTTTCTTTTTATCGAGCGAGAGCAGCGATTACTTTACGCTAAGGTCTTGCAGCATTGACTCAGGCAGGGCCAACTCATCGTTTTTATTCACGTCGATGCCTTGGTCGAGGATCGTGCGGGCAATCGCCTGTGCTTCTTCCAACGAGTGCATGCTGTATGTACCGCACTGGTATTCGTTCAGCTCAGGGATCTTTTCCTGCGACTCCACCTTCAGCACATCTTCCATCGCTGCTGTCCAGCTTTCAGCTACCGTCTGCTCGCTTGGCGTACCAATCAGACTCATGTAGAAACCGGTACGGCATCCCATTGGTGAGATATCAATGATTTCAACACTGTCGGAGTTCAGGTGGTTACGCATGAAACCAGCGTATAGGTGCTCAAGGGTGTGGATACCGCGCTCACTCAGGATGTCCGCATTCGGACGGCAAAAACGCAAATCAAATACCGTAATGGTATCGCCCTTCGGGGTTTGCATGGTTTTCGCAACACGCACTGCCGGGGCATGCATGCGGGTGTGGTCAACGGTAAAACTATCTAATAATGGCATTGCTTCCTAACTCCTTTGCCTGAAACTGCCCTGCACTCTCAAAGAGAAGAACAGTCGATTCAGCATTTACTAAAACCGGTGACATGCTGCCAAAGCCAGCATGTTAAAACGGCCACCAGCTGCGGTTATCTTCCAGTTCCTGACGGCATTGCTTCAGCTGCCAGCCATAGTCTTTGGCCTGCTGCTCAACCCGTCGCGACACCTTGATCAGTGTCGGCTTTGATTTATAACTACCGCGCTTATAGCCACCTCGACCTTCATGATAGGCCAAGTACTGATTATAGGCATCCCATTTAGAGATCCCCAGTTGGCGCTGGGTCTCGTGGGTATACCACCCCACGAACATCAGCGCATCATCAAAATTGGTACGCGAACCGCCGTTATTGGTTGCCTTCTGGTAATCGCTCCAGGCCGGATCCTGCGCCTGGGCATAGCCATAGGCACTGCTCATTCGTCCCCACGGGATAAAGCCAAGTACGTACTTTTTCGGTGGGCGGGCGTCATGGCGGAAACTGCTTTCTTGCTTAATGAAAGCCATCGCGACTTGGATCGGCGTCCCCCATTCATCTTCCATATCAAGGGCATCTTCGTACCAGTCGGGATACTGGCGGAAAATATCACAAACATTGGATTGGTTGCTTGGCGGCGGAGAAGCACAGCCCGCCAGCAGCAGCGCGCCGAGCATGATAAAGATTAAGCGGACAGATTGCGGCTTTTTGAAAACTACCATGGAACCTTATGCTATCCCTGCGGTCGAACTAGGTGACTGACTGGTATTTTCAGTCGTCATCCCTGCGAAATGAATTGTCGGGCAGCCCTTAGTTAGCTGCCCTTTTTTTGTCTCTAAAATATGAGAGCGACCGGATCTTATTGAATATCGGCAAAATAGTCATCTAAAAATGCATCGAACGAAAGGCTGTCTGCCTGCTCGATTTCTTGCTGACGCTCAACGGAGTCATCGGCTTCTTGCATCATCACCTGCTGGTTATAGCACTGGTAGTCGCGGCCCTGCAAAGCCTCGCGATGGTTACTTGCGAGCGACAAACCTACCCCGCCAATGCCTTCGTGGGCAATTACTTGGTCCAGCAGCTGAGCCGATAGGGTCAGTGACGGATCGTCGATCCATGCCTGCAGTTGGCTCAGCGTCTTTTGGTAAGCATCATTGCCCGCGGCCTTGTCCATCTCGGCAGCAACTTGGGCTAGCTCAGCGAATACGCGAGTACCCCATTGCTGCACGGTTAGGCGCTCGCCGTTACAGCCAATCTTAAGCTGCAGGTCCGGGTTGCGGCCATCAAGCACAACACGGTTCCAATTATCACGCCAGCACTCAAGCTCGGCATCATCCATCGGGTCCGACGGTGACAATACGGCCCATGTCAGGAACAAATCCAGGAAGCGCACCTGATCAGCATTAATGCCAACCGGGCTGAACGGGTTCACATCCAGTGAGCGAACCTCAATATACTCCACCCCGCCACGGCCCAGTGCTTCTGATGGTTTTTCACCACTCAATGCCACACGCTTAGGGCGGATCGGCGCATACAGCTCATTTTCGATTTGCAGCACATTGGCATTCAACTGGCGGTACTCGCCATCTTGCTTGATGCCAATCTGGGCAAATTTCTCGGAAGGGGTACGAATTGCCTTCTTCAGCCCGTCGAGGTACTGATCCAAGCTATTGAAGCCAATTTTCAATGAGCTCTGCTCACTGTTGGTGTAGCCCAGATCACTCAAGCGCAGTGCTGTCGCATTCGGTAGGTAGTATGTTCCCGCCCCAACTTTTTCAAAGCTCATTGGTGACGAGCTCTTGTTGAGGAAAGAGCCGCACAAGGCCGGAGAGGCACCAAACAGGTATGGGATCAGCCAGCCAAAACGGTAGTAATTGCGGATCAGGCCAAAGTACGCATCAGATACAGACTGTTGGCGCGCTTTCTCTTCTTGCTCGCCAAACAGCTGATCCCAGAAAGCCTCTGGGAATGAGAAGTTGAAGTGCACCCCGGAGATCACCTGCATCACACTGCCGTAGCGGTGCTTCAGGCCTTCGCGGTACAAGGTCTTCATCTTACCGGTATTCGAGGTGCCGTACTGGGCAAGTTGGATATCATCCTCGTTACCGACAAAGCAAGGCATCGACATAGGCCAAAGGTTTTCCTGGCCCAGTTGGGAATAAGTGAACTGATGAATGTCACCAAGCTGCCCTAGAAGATGATCAACATCTTGAGACACAGGGGTGATGAACTCCAGCAATGACTCCGCAAAGTCAGTAGTCACCCACTTATTGGTCAAAGCAGAGCCAAGACCAACTGGGTGCTGTTCAGCGGAAAGCCCGCCTTCCGGGGTAATGCGTAGTGCTTCACGCTCTAGGCCACGACCGATCTGAGTAAGTGAGTCAGGATTTGCAGCGACTTGCTGCAGCCTTTGTGAAAAGTCCATCAAGGTGATTCTCAATCTTTAACAACTAAGTGAGCTAGAGTAATCATTATTTTTAACGATTACCACGATTATTGTATCGAAACACTTTTACGAGATAGAAACAATCAAGCGCAGATGTGACAACAACAAAAAAGCCGACATGATACATTGTCGGCTTTCGTTATGTGGCTTACATCTGCGGCTCAAGAAGCTTGACCGGTTGCCCTAGCGTTTCAAGCTGCGGCTTGAGTGTCTTGGCATCCCCCACCACGATTATTTGGTAATCATCAGGGTTGAACCACTTGGCCGCCAAGGTGTTGATCCGCTCCTTGCTGATCGACGCCACCATGTCGTTACGCGTCTCGATAAAGTCCTGCGGCAACGAATACGTCAGGATTTGCCCCAGTAGCTGGGCCTTCTTGCCCGGGGTCTCGTAGTTCAAGGCATCCTTTTGGCCAACCGCCAAGCGCATAAAGGCCAGCTCTTCGTCGGTGACCCCTTGGCTTGCCATCTTATCGAGCTCGGCAATGAACTCCTTGATAGCCGGCAGGGTGACGTCAGCCCGAACCTGGGCATAGTACACGGATAAGCCAACTTCCTTGCCACCACTCTGGTAACCACCGGCCCCGTAGGTGTAAGCCTTGTCTTCCCTTAGGTTGAGGTTGATACGGCTATTGAAGTTACCCGCCAAGTTGAAGTTAGCCAGCTGGGTTTCAAACAGCTCACCCGTGGCATCGTAAGGCAAGCCCTGGCGCACCAAGCGGATCACCGATTGTGGCGCCCCCGGCTTGTCGACCAACCACACGGTTTGCCCCTCACGGGTTGGCAATGCCGGCGTTTGATAAACGGGTTTTGGCATGCCCTGCCATTCGGCAAGGAAACTCAATCGCGACTGCAGCGCTTCCTGGGTCGTATCGCCCACCACCACGATATCTGCACCGTTTGGCGTGTAATAACGTTGGTAGAACGCTTTCACATCCGCCAGGGTGATCGACTCGATAGAATCCTTGGTGCCTTCCGGCGGCAGGCTAAAGCTTGTCCCCTCGAACAGCACTTCACGGGTTGCTTGGCCTGCTAGCCATGCAGGGCGTTGGTGTTCGTACACAATGCCTTCCAATGCCTGCTGCTTCACGCGGTCGAAGTCAGCTTGGTTGAATGCCGGGTGGAACAGGCGCTCCTCAAGGATGGCCAAGGTCTCGCCTAGGTTTTTCTCCAGGGTTGTCATCGACACCACAGTGCCGTACAACCCGGCACTGAAGTTGACGGTACTGCCCAGCATATCCAGCCGTGAAGACAGCGACTCCACCGTCGACTTCTGGGTTGCCTCTGCCATCATGCTTGCCGTCAGCTTGGCAAGGCCCGCTTTGCCTGGTGGCTCGAAGCGGCGTCCGGCCGGCAATACCATTTGCAACTCCACCGTTGGTGTTTCGGTATATTTAGTACCCAACACCTTGATACCGTTTGCCAGCTCAAATTCATAAAGCTCAGGGATAGCCGCCTCAACCGGCTCCGAAGGCTGCGGCATTACCGAGCGGTCAAAGTTATCGACGGTGACACGCATTTGCTTTTGCAAATCGTCCTCCGACACCTTGGTGAACTCAGGAATGATGCGCGGGGGTGGCGTGAAATTCGGCTTGGCAGCCTCGATGCGAGTTTGCCCCTTCGGCACGACGCTCAAGGTCACGCTCGGGTTGCCATTGAGGTACTGCATATAGGCCTTTTCCATACTGGCCGTGGTCACATCACGCAAGTTGCCCAACTCGGTTCCCAAGTAATTAGGGTCGTCGAAAAAGGTCTCATAGGCAGCCAATTGCGACACCTTGCCGCTCACGCTTTGCAGGCCGAAGATTGCATTTGCCTCGACCATTCCCTTGAGCTCGTTTAGCTCCTTGGCGTTCACGCCGCGATCTTCAAGGCTGTCCATAATACCGCTGACCTTGTAGCGCAGATCCTTCAGGTTGCCCTTATCACCACTCTGGCCAATCGCGTACACATACATGGTACAAGCCAACTCGGCACAGTCATGGAAAGCGCCCGCATCCACCACTTCGCCGGTTTTCACCAAGTTTTGGTACATCAAGCTGTTCTTACCGCCGCCGATCACCCGCGCCAGCATATCTAGCGAAGCTTCGTCTTCGGCACCGTTGTAAGACGTCGGCCAGGCCATCAGCAGCATCGGTTGCTGGATCTTATCTTCCAGTGTGAGGTAAAGATCATGCTCCACCGTCACCGGCATCTTGGCCGGCTTGTCGACTTCGGGGCCGCGCGGAATAGAGCCGTAGTATTTATGGACCCATTCCAATGTCTGCTCAATATCTAGGTCGCCACCTATGGTCAAGGTGGCGTTGTTCGGGCCGTACCAACGCAGGAAGAAGGCTTTCAGATCGTTCACGTCGACACGATCCAGGTCTTCGACATAACCAATGGTCTGCCAAGAATACGGGTGGGTGCGCGGGTAAAGGGCTTCGCCCATGCGCTCATAAACCAGGCCATAAGGGCGGTTCTCGTAGCGCTGTGCTCGCTCGTTCTTCACTGTCGAACGCTGGATTTCAAACTTGCGTTGCGATACCGCATCAAGCAAGAAGCCCATGCGATCCGCCTCTAGCCAAAGTACCTTCTCCAGCTGGTTGGCCGGCACGGTTTGGAAATAGTTAGTCCGATCGCGGTTCGTTGTACCGTTGAGGGTACCACCGGCTTCGGTGATCAGGCGGAAATGCTCCTGATCACCGACATTCTCTGAGCCCTGGAACATCATGTGTTCGAAAAAGTGGGCAAAACCGGATTTGCCCAGCTCTTCACGCGCGGAGCCGACATGGTAAGTCATATCAACATGCACGAGCGGATCAGAGTCATCTTCATGCAATACCACGGTCAGGCCGTTTGATAGGGTGTATTTCGAATATGGAATCACAGGCGTCGACGACGAAGCGTCAGCCGTTACCTGTTCGACGAATGTTACCCCTTCAGGTAACGCAGGCTTATCGCCCTGCTGGCCTTGAAACTGGCTACAACCAGCCAGTGATACCAGCGCAAACCCCAGAATCCACTTTTGCACTAAAAGCCTTCCTTATAATAAACCTTGGACGATCATTGCTAGTACGGTATAGCGCGCCGCTTTGCCCACCATAATGATGAAAAAGCTCAACCAGTGGCGCATCCGTAACCAGCCAGCTGCTAAACAAAGTGGATCGCCGATAATCGGCAACCAGCTAAAAAGCAGAGACCAATAACCGTATTTTTTCAGCCATTGTAATGCTTTATGACCGTGTTTTTCGTTAGAAGTTTTATCGGGAAGCAATCTACCCAACCAATAGTTGGTCATTCCCCCCAAGGTGTTACCGAGTGTCGCGACCGCAACCACCAACCATACGGCATTGTCCCCCAGTTTAATGGTTGCGATTAAATTGGCTTCCGACCCACCGGGCAGTAACGTCGCACTTAAAAAGCCGGTTGTGAAAAGTACCCACAGGGCAGACTCGCCATTAAATAACTCTAGCATTGAAATAACTTGTTCTTCAGATTGTGTTTAATTTAAACGAAAGCTAACTTGGGCTAGTACAATAGCTTATTTACATGCAAAAAAAACGGGCAGCCCAAAAGCTGCCCGTTTTTAATTGTTTCAGAGTCTTAAAATGCTTTATGGATTAACCACCGACCAAGGCTAGCAAGATACCTGCAGCCACTGCCGAACCCAGCACCCCGGCGACGTTTGGTCCCATGGCATGCATCAGCAAGAAGTTTTGTGGGTTGGCTTCAAGACCAACCTTGTTCACCACCCTTGCCGCCATTGGTACAGCCGAGACACCCGCAGCGCCGATCAGCGGGTTGATGTCTTCCTTGCTAAAGCGGTTAAGAAGCTTGGCCATCAAGACACCGCCACCGGTCCCCACACTGAACGCCACCGCACCCAGCACCAAGATCCCCAAGGTCTCAAAGCGCAAGAACTGCTCTGCCGCCAGTTTGGAGCCAACCCCCAGGCCTAGCATGATGGTGACGATATTGATCAATTCGTTCTGAACCGTGTTGGACAGGCGATCAACCACGCCGGACTCACGCATCAGGTTACCCAAGCAGAACATCCCGACCAGCGGCGTCGCCGATGGCAAGAACAAGATCGTCATCAACAGCACGGCCAATGGGAACAAGACTTTCTCAACCTTGCTCACATGGCGAAGCTGTTGCATCTTGATTGTACGCTCTTCCGGGGTCGTCAACGCCTTCATGATCGGCGGCTGTATAATTGGCACCAGTGCCATATAGCTATAGGCCGCTACCGCGATGGCACCCAAAAGATCAGGCGACAGACGGCTGGCAAGGAAGATCGCCGTCGGGCCGTCGGCACCACCGATGATCGCGATTGACGATGCATCCGCCAGGGTAAACTCCATCCCCGGGATCACATTTAACAAGATCGCGCCAAACAGCGTGAAGAAAATACCAAACTGGGCCGCAGCACCGAGCAACAAGGTTTTCGGGTTCGCAATGAGCGCCCCGAAGTCGGTCATTGCCCCTACCCCCATGAAGATCAGTAGCGGGAATACCCCTGTTTCGATACCGATATAATAGATGTAGTACAGCAAGCCACCCGGCTCGGTGAAGCCAGCATTCGGGATATTCGCCAAGATAGCGCCGAAACCCATCGGCAGCAGCAACAGCGGCTCAAAGCCTTTGCGGATCGCCAAGAACAGCAACCCAGCACCGACAAGCATCATCACTATCTGGCCGAACTCAAAGTTGGCAATCCCTGTCTCGCGCCAGAGAGTTAATAAACCGTCCATGGTTACCCCTTATGCCAAGCTGAGGATCGGTGATCCTACGGCTACCGAGTCACCTTCCTTGACGTGTAGATCCTGCACAACACCACCACGGGCAGCGCGGACCTCAGTCTCCATCTTCATCGCTTCCAATACCACCAACACATCGCCTTCTGAGACTTGGTATCCTGGCTGAACATTGATCTTGAAGATGTTACCCGCCAATGGTGCCGGCACGGCTTCCGCAGCCTCAGCCACCGGGGCTGGTGCAGGCGCAGCGGCTTGGCTAACCGGTGCCACAGCCGATACTTGGCCTTCAGGACCAACTTCAACATTGTAAACCTGGCCATTAACCTTGACGCTGTAGGCTTCTACCGACGCTGCGGCTGGCGCTGGTTGGCTAGCAACAGGGGCTACAGCCTCAGGCTCGGTACCCGGTGCAGGCTCAAATGCATCAGGATTATTTCGGTTTTTAAGGAAGTTAAGGCCAACTTGCGGGAACAAGGCATAGGTCAGTACATCATCCACTTCCTCATCGGCAAGTTGGATCTTGTCAGCCTGTGCTTTTTCCTTCAGCTCCTGGGTTAGCACCTCAAGTTCAGCATCCAGCAGATCGGCCGGACGGCAGGTAATTGGCTCTGCACCTTCCAGTACACGGGCTTGCAGCTCAGCATTCACCGGTGCAGGCGCCGCGCCGTACTCACCTTTCAGTACGCCAGCGGTTTCTTTTGAGATGCTCTTATAACGTTCGCCAGTCAGCACATTCAGTACGGCTTGGGTGCCGACGATTTGCGAAGTCGGCGTCACCAGTGGAATGAAGCCCAAGTCTTCGCGAACGCGCGGGATTTCTTCAAGTACTTCGTCGAAGCGGTCAGAAGCACCCTGCTCTTTGAGCTGGCTTTCCATGTTAGTCAGCATGCCGCCCGGTACCTGAGCCAACAGGATACGCGCATCAACCCCCTTCAAGCTACCTTCGAACTTGGCATACTTCTTACGGACATCGCGGAAGTAACTGGCGATCGGTGCCAGTTGTTGCATATCAAGGTTAGTATCGCGCTCCGTGCCTTGCAGCATGGCAATCACAGTTTCGGTCGGGGTATGGCCGTAAGTCTGGCTCATTGAAGAGACGGAAGTATCGAGGATATCAAGGCCGGCTTCTACCGCTTTCACCGCCGTTGCCGTCGACAGGCCCGTGGTTGCATGGCAGTGCAACGCCAACGGCACATCACAAGACGCCTTAATGCGTGTCACAAGCTCTTCTGCCTCATAAGGCTTAAGCAGGCCAGACATATCTTTGATACAGATTGAGTGGCAGCCGAGATCTTCAAGTCGCTTGGCAAGATCCGTCCAAGTTTCCAGAGTGTGAACCGGGCTGGTCGTGTAGGAAATGGTGCCCTGGGCGTGGGCGCCAACATCAATGGTTGCCTTCACCGCCTTCTCGAAGTTGCGAACGTCATTCATGGCATCAAAGATACGGAACACGTCCATACCATTGCGGTGGGCACGCTCTACAAATTTCTCAACCACATCATCAGCATAGTGCCTGTAGCCCAATAGGTTTTGGCCGCGAAGCAGCATTTGCATCGGGGTTTTCGGCATCGCCTGTTTCAGGGCACGTAGACGCTCCCAAGGATCTTCACCCAAGTAACGGATGCACGAATCGAATGTCGCGCCACCCCATGTTTCCAGTGACCAGTAACCGACATCATCGAGTTGTTCGGCAATCGGCAGCATATCTTCGATACGCATACGGGTGGCAAATAGAGACTGATGGGCATCACGTAACACGACGTCAGTGATCGCTAAAGACTTGGACATGCTCACAAACTCCTTGTAAAAAATTCGTCCTAAAAATCACAATTTAAATACCAGTCAGCGCCTTAGCGACAGACTGGCCAAAAACAACAATTATGCGTTTTGCTTACGGTACTGGTGAACCGCTGCCGAAATTGCGGCAACAACTTCCGGTTTTACACCATTGTGATTAACTGCAGCTGGTGCTGGCGGCGCCACGGCCGCAGGTGCTTCGCTTTCCTGCGGGGCTAGCTTCGCCAACAGCTGAACTAAATAGATCAGGATGCTCAGGAATAAGAACACCACAACCATGCCTGTCGCCATGATTGTTGCCGCTTCCAAAAGCAACGCTCCTAAATCTGCCATAATGCTTCCTTTCATTTGTTTTGTGACTAGCGCGTTAAGAATTATCACGACACGCAAAAATATGTCAAATTGATTAACAAGTCACATTTAATTTACGGCAATTTCGACATTATCGGTTGAAAAAATATCTTTATTGTTATTTATCGCTATAACTTAACGTAAATTGTTGATGAATAAACACCCAACCACCACCTTCCATGGCGCATAATACTTGGCTTTCAGCATTGTCCCTAGCCAGGTTGTTACACTTACGTAAACGTAAGGTCGACAGGCGAATAAACATATTTTTCTATAAAAATAATCATATATCAGCGGGTTAGACGCTAACTGTTAGCGAAATCAAATTCAGTGATTAATTTTGTGATTATTTCTTATAACAAGATCGTTTTTAGAGCTGGATCAATAGAATGATAGGCAGGAGCGGTAATAACGGCAGGCATAAAAAAAGCCCAGCCGAAGCTGAGCTTTTAAATAATGGCGCGTCCGGGAGGATTCGAACCTCCGACCGCCTGGTTCGTAGCCAGGTACTCTATCCAGCTGAGCTACGGACGCGCAGGCACATATCTAATCAACATCGCTGTGTCAGCCAATCAGGTATGTTTTGAATAATGGCGCGCTCGGGAGGATTCGAACCTCCGACCGCCTGGTTCGTAGCCAGGTACTCTATCCAGCTGAGCTACGAGCGCACGCTATTTCGGTTTGTACACACCGCCCAAGGGCAATGCTATTCAATAATGGCGCGTCCGGGAGGATTCGAACCTCCGACCGCCTGGTTCGTAGCCAGGTACTCTATCCAGCTGAGCTACGGACGCGCAGGCAACATATCCGATCTTCATAGAAGCCGATCAAACATGCTTAAATAATGGCGCGCTCGGGAGGATTCGAACCTCCGACCGCCTGGTTCGTAGCCAGGTACTCTATCCAGCTGAGCTACGAGCGCGCAGAAAACAGTTTTGTCAGGAAACACCTAACGGCCAATGCGTTTCCGTCATTGGCATAAGTAACAATCCATTGGTACTTAGGAATAATGGCGCGTCCGGGAGGATTCGAACCTCCGACCGCCTGGTTCGTAGCCAGGTACTCTATCCAGCTGAGCTACGGACGCGCAGGCAACATATCTGATCTTCATAGAAGTCGATCAAACATGCTTGAAGAATGGCGCGCTCGGGAGGATTCGAACCTCCGACCGCCTGGTTCGTAGCCAGGTACTCTATCCAGCTGAGCTACGAGCGCGCAGAAATCTTTAAGCAATAAGCATGAGCTTATTTGAAGTAACATTCCATTGATACTTTGAAATAATGGCGCGTCCGGGAGGATTCGAACCTCCGACCGCCTGGTTCGTAGCCAGGTACTCTATCCAGCTGAGCTACGGACGCGCAGGCATTCTTTCTCAAGGGTTACTTGGAGAGAATTAATGGCGGTGAAGGAGGGATTCGAACCCTCGATACGGGATAAACCGTATACTCCCTTAGCAGGGGAGCGCCTTCAGCCTCTCGGCCACCTCACCACACAAATTAATGGCGC
>NZ_PYMA01000031.1 GCF_003026495.1 Photobacterium sanctipauli | reverse complement strand
CCACAGCACCACAGCACCACAGCACCACAGCACCACAGCACCACAGCACCACAGCACCACAGCACCACAGCACCACAGCACCACAGCACCACAGCACCACAGCACCACAGCACCACAGCCTCGCTCTCCAAGCATAAAAAAACCAGCCTTGCGGCTGGTTTTTTGGGGGTAGGGGGAAGCTAAAACTTATGCAGTTTCAGTGCTACCTTTAACCTCTTCTTCGTCAGCAAGCTCAGAGTCGCCCTTGCCTTTAGAAATCTTGATTACGTAGCTCGCGATGCCTAGTGCGCCTAGGATACCGGCAATAGTCGATACCATCATTGGTAGACCGAAGCCTAGCTGGCTGTTGTTCAAGATGAAGGTAATACATACCGTGGTCATGAAGATAGCCGGTACTGTTGTTACCCAGTGTAGCTTGTTATGGCGTAGTAGGTAAGCTGAAGCAGTCCATAGCATCATTACTGCTGTGCTCTGGTTTGCGAAGCCGAAGTAGCGCCAGATAACGCCGAAGTCAACCTGAGTCAGGATACCACCGATAACGAACAGTGGGATTGCCATTAGTAGGCGGTTGCGCAGTGTTTTCTGCTCCATGTTGAAGTATTCAGCAAGGATCAGGCGGCTTGAACGGAACGCTGTGTCACCAGAAGTGATTGGTAGGATAACCACACCCAGGAAGGCAACGATACCACCGAATACACCCAGTAGGCCGATAGACGAGCTGTATACCACGTTACCTGGACCACCGTTTGCAACTGCGTCAGACAGTGCGTCAACAGAGCCGAAGAAAGACAGTGCTAGGGCACACCAGATTAGCGCGATTACACCTTCACCAATCATTGCTCCGTAGAATACGAAGCGGCCATTCTTCTCGTTTTCCATGCAGCGTGCCATTAGTGGCGACTGAGTTGCGTGGAAGCCAGAGATTGCACCACAAGCGATGGTGATGAATAGCGCAGGCCATAGTGGTAGGTCGTTCGGGTTCATGTTAGTGAACATCTGGCTCATCTCGTAATCGCCAAGTAGCGAGTGCTCGCTAGAGAATGCGATAGCCGTGATAAGGCCAACAGACATGAAGATAAGCAGTGCGCCGAACAGCGGGTAGAAGCGGCCGATGATCTTATCAACAGGAACGATAGTCGCGATGATGTAGTAAGCGAAGATGATAACAACCATGGTTGTCATCGACATACCCATGCCGGTTTGCTCGTTCACAAGGTTTGTGATCATGCCAGCTGGCGCCGATACGAATACCACACCAACCAATAGCAGCAGAACAATGGCAAAAATATTCATAAAGTGTTTAGCGCCATTGCCCAAGTAGCGGCCGGTAATGGTTGGTACCGAAGCACCGCCGTTACGCACAGACAGCATACCTGAGAAGTAATCGTGCACGGCACCGGCAAAGATACAGCCTAGTACAATCCAAAGCATTGCTGCCGGACCGTAAAGTGCACCCATGATAGGACCGAAGATAGGACCAACACCGGCGATATTAAGCAGCTGAACCAAGTAAACTTTCTTGTTTGACATTGGAACGTAATCAACCCCATCTTGCTTAGTAAAAGCTGGGGTTTGGCGTTTTTCGTTAATACCGAATATTTTTTCAATGAATGCACCGTAGATGAAGTAGCCACCTACCAGCGCTGCAACACACATCAGAAACCAGGCCATAAACTTGTCTCTCTTTTCCTATTGGAAGTTAGGTTGGGTATGGTTTTGCGTCCTTGCCTTTACACCCTCGGCAACTGCGCAAAACAAATTTTAATGACGCTATTCTATGCGACTGGGTAACAGATGCATCCGGTAATACCGTGAGTGGTTATATGGCAGGGTGAGTGGTCGATAATCTGATTAAGCGGTTTTAGCGAAAATTACGAATGGTTTTACCGAATGATGCAATTTTTTGCTTATCGTTTTTATTCAATGCTTTACGCTTGATTTGGGGTGTTAATTGTGGATTTTTCAAGCTGTGACAGAGGTCATGTTTTTGTGGTGAGTGGCTGCCAGCGGCAGCCACATTGGGGCATTAGCTGAGGCCAAAACGGTCTTTGAGCTCCTTCAAGTAGCGGCGGCTAACCGGTACTTGGTAATTATGCAGGGTGGTGATTTCGGCAAGACCGTTCTCAAGCAACTTGATTTCGCGAATGGCCTTGGGGTGGATCAGGTATTGGCGGTGGCAACGGATCAGCGGGGTTTTCTCTTCCAAGATCTTGAGCGTGAGCTGGGTGGTTGCCTTGGTTGTCTTGCCCACCACATGGACCCCGGATAAATCCGAGTAGGCCGTTTCTATCTCGGCAGGGCTGAGCAATATGATCCGGTTGTGGCCGCTGCAGGGGATCAGCTCCAGCATGTCGGACACGATAGGTGAGTAATCCGCTGGCTTGAACTCTTTTTTTAGCCGCTTAATGGTTTTGTTCAGGCGGCACGGTTCCACCGGTTTTAGCAAATAATCAAAGGCGTTGTCTTCGAAAGCTTTGAGGGCATATTCATCGTAGGCGGTGACGAAAACCACTTTTGGCATGGTTTCTGGGTCCAGCATACCAAGCAGCTCAATACCGGTGATTTGCGGCATTTGGATGTCGAGAAAAATCGCATCAGGCTTGAGTTGGTTGATTTTCTTCAAGGCTTCGATGGCATTGTTACACTCGCCAATTACCTCGACATCGCCGCTTTCCTCAAGCAGGTCGATGAGCTCTTCCCGGGCATAACGTTCGTCATCAATCACCAAGGCTTTGATCATGCCGTTTTTTCTCCCTGTCGTGTACTGTGCTCTAGGTTTGTCATTGGAATGGTTATGGTTGCTCGCGTCCATTGTTCTGGTTGGAATGACATCGCAAGGCCATATTGCTGGCCAAACATATTTTTAAGCCGCTTATCGACGATTTTCATTCCTAAGCCGCTTTCTTCACCCACGGGGGCGTAATTGCCCGCGTTGTCTTCCACTTCGAGAACGACATGGTCGTTATTGATAAATCCACTCAGTGTTATTTTACCATTTTCTAGCAATGAAGAGGTGCCGTGCTTAATGGCATTTTCAATCAGCGGTTGTAAGGTGAAGGTAGGTAGCCGCAGCGCCATAATGTCGGGGCTGACATTGACCTCGACGTTCAGTCGATCAGAAAAACGCGCCAATTCTATCTCCAGGTAGGATTGTACGTGTTGCAGCTCCTCTTGCAGTGTTACCGTTTCGATATTTTGCTTTAGGTTGCGGCGGAAAAATTGCGACAGGTGCTGGATTAACTTTCGCGCTTTGTCCGGATCGCGGCGCACCACCGAGTTGATGGTGTTGAGGGCATTGAACAGGAAGTGCGGGTTGACCTGTGCTTGCAATAAGCGCAGCTCAGCCTGGGTGAGCAGGTTTTGTTGCTGGATATAGCGCCCGGTCAAAATTTGATTTGATAATAATTTGGCGATCCCTTCACCCAAGGTCAGGTTGACGGTCGAAAATAGTTTCCGTTTCGGCTCGTAGAGCTTGATGGTCCCCAATACTTCATTGTTACCGCCTACCAGCGGGATCACCAAGGCTGAACCAAGCTTGCACTTTTGGTGTAGTGAGCATTGGTAGGGAATATCGTGCCCATCGGCGTAGACCAGCTCGCAACCATCGATAGCACGGTGGGTATAGCCCGAGGAGATAGGTGTGCCGGGTAGGTGGTGATCATCCCCGGTGCCGATAAAGGCCAGGATCTTTTTGCGGTCGGTGATAGCAACCGCACCAACGCCGGTTTCCTCGTAAACGATCTTGGCTATTTGCTTGGTGGTTTCCTCATTAAAGCCTTGGCTTAAGATCCCGACCGAGCGCTGGGCAATTTTTAGTGCGCGGCTGGAAAATGCGGCAGAGTACTTTTCATAGATGGTTTTCCGATCTTGGATAATGCTCATGAACAACGCCGCACCAATCGAGTTGGCGATAACCATAGGTAGGGCAATCGCACTGACCAGGTTCAGCGCCTTGTCGAACGGCTCTGCGACCATCAGGATGATCAGCATCTGAACAATTTCAGCCGCGAGGGTGATGATAAACACGATCATCGGCTTGAATATTTGCTCGGCCTGACCCCGGCGAACGAAGTAGCTATGCATCAATCCGCCAATCAATCCCTCGGCAGTGGTTGAGATAGCACAGGCAAGATCAGTAAAGCCGCCTAGCGTGTAGCGGTGTAGGCCACCAGTCAGCCCGACAGCAAAACCGACAACAGGGCCGCCGAGTAATCCGCCCATAACAGCACCGATAGCACGGGTGTTGGCAATGGCATCTTCTATGTCAAGTCCGAAGTATGTGCCTAAAATACAAAAGAGGGAGAACAGGACATAACAAGAAAAGCGCTGGGATAGCCGGCCCGAAATCGAGGTGATCGGCATAAACAGCGGTGTTTTACTCAATAAATAAGCCAATACCAAGTAAACACTGAGTTGTTGAAGTAGGGAAAAAATCAGTTCCATGATGGTTCATTTTGCAGAGGGACTGCAATTATGGTAACTGGCTTTTTATGAGATAGCCAAAAAACACCGAGTGTAAATTTTAATTTACAGGTGGTATTTTTTCTTTACGCGCTATTGCAATTAGGTAAAGCCCCTTGTTATTGTACGCCGTGTGACAGGTGATACCTGTTCTACCTTACAAGTGTTATTTTAAGTTTACAGGGAAGCCAGCATGCAAAAAGATCAATTGAATAACGTCCATATCAAAGATGAGTCAGTACTGATCACCCCGCAAGAACTTCGTGAGAAGCTACCGGTTAGCGATCAAGCATTGTCTTTCATCCGTGAGTCTCGCCAGACCATTGCCGATATTATCCATAAGCGCGACCATCGCCTGTTGGTGGTGTGTGGCCCATGTTCTATCCATGATATCGAAGCGGCAAAAGAATACGCGGTGAAGCTGAAGCAGCTATCAGAGCAACTAAGTGATCAGCTATACATCGTGATGCGAGTTTACTTTGAAAAACCGCGTACCACCGTTGGCTGGAAGGGCCTGATCAACGACCCGCACCTGGATGGCTCGTTCGAAGTCGAAGAAGGCCTGCACATTGGCCGCCAACTTCTGATTGATCTTGTTGAAATGGGGATCCCGCTGGCAACAGAAGCGCTGGACCCAATCAGCCCGCAGTACCTTGGCGACCTGTTTAGTTGGGCGGCAATCGGTGCCCGTACGACTGAATCCCAAACTCACCGTGAAATGGCCAGTGGCCTATCAATGCCTGTAGGTTTCAAAAATGGTACCGACGGCAGCCTGGGCACAGCCATTAACGCCATGCAGGCAGCAGCATCAGGCCACCGCTTTATGGGGATTAACCCAGACGGCCAGGTGGCACTGCTAAATACCCAAGGCAATCCAGATGGCCACGTGATCCTGCGAGGCGGTAAGCAAACCAACTACGATTCAGTTTCAGTGACTGAATGCGAAAACGAGATGAACTCGGCAGGCCTTTCGCCGTCGCTGATGGTAGACTGTAGCCACGCTAACTCACGAAAAGATTACCGTCGCCAGCCACTTGTGGCTGAAGATGTGATTCACCAAATCCGTGAGGGTAACAAGTCAATTATTGGCTTGATGCTGGAAAGCCACATTAATGAAGGAAACCAAAGTGCGGACCTACCGCTTGGAGAAATGGCGTACGGTGTATCGATCACCGATGCCTGTATTAGCTGGGAAGCGACAGAAACCTTGTTGCGTCATACCCACCAAGAGCTAACGCCATTCCTAGAACAGCGTAACGGTTAATCACCACGTTCGCACAGATTGCAGAGAGCCCAGTAGATGGTTGCGGAACTAAGTAAATTACGAGATCAAATTGATGATGTCGATCAGCAGATGGTTGAGCTTCTGGCTCGCCGTCTGGCTTTGGTCGAAGAGGTAGGGCATGTGAAAAGTCAGCACGGCCTACCAATTTATGCCCCGGATCGCGAAGCAGCAATGCTTGCTTCCCGCCGCAAAGAAGCGGAGAGCAAAGGTGTGCCGCCGGATCTTATCGAAGATATCCTGCGCCGGACCATGCGTGAATCCTACGCCAGCGAAAATGACTCGGGCTTTAAGTGCCTGAACCCAGAACTACGACCGATTGTCGTGGTGGGGGGCCATGGTCAGCTAGGGGGCTTGTTCTGCCGTTTGTTCGAATTGTCCGGTTATCAAGTTCGCAAGCTGGGCAGCCAAGACTGGGATCGTGCCGATGAGCTCTTGTCGGATGCTGGCATGGTTGTGGTATCAGTGCCGATCAATATTACCGAGCAAGTGATCGCGAAACTCGGCAACTTGCCGGAAGATTGTATTTTGGCCGACCTTACCTCGGTCAAGAGCGGGCCGCTGCAGGCGATGCTTGAAGTGCACAATGGCCCGGTTGTTGGCTTGCACCCAATGTTTGGCCCGGACATCGCGAGCCTGGCCAAGCAGGTGGTGGCCTACTGTGACGGCCGTAACCCGGAGAGCTATCAGTGGTTGCTGGAGCAGATCCAAATCTGGGGTGCGAAGCTGAACCGGATCAGCGCGATCGAACACGATCAGGGCATGACCTTGATCCAGGCACTTCGCCACTTCACCTCATTTGTATACGGTGTTCACTTGGCGGAAGAAGATCCTAAGCTGGAGCAGCTGCTGTCATTGAGCTCGCCAATCTACCGCTTGGAGCTTGCAATGGTTGGCCGCCTGTTTGCCCAGGATGCCGAGCTGTACGGGGATATTATTATGTCCTCGCCGCAGAACATCGACATGATCAAGCGTTTCCACCGTCGTTTTGGTGCGGCGATTGAAATGTTGGATAGCAAAGACAAGGGTGCCTTCAAGCAGGCATTCGGTCAGGTTGAAGGGTGGTTCGGCGATTATGCTCAGCATTTTTTAACCGAGAGCCAGGGATTACTTAGACAGGCGAACGACTCTACTCACCGGAGCTAATCCGGCTTCCTACACGTTATTACTCAACAGCCCGTTTAAAAGCGGGCTGTTTTTTTGATGGTAACTTGTCTCTTTATCTTTCTCTTTCTCTTTCCCTTTTAAAGCGCTAATTACGACCCGCAAGGCGCACTAGTCTTATCCACCCAGTAGTGCTGGTGGAAGATAAACCTAGGCAAAAGTGGAATCAATATTTCATATGCCTCTGGTTTTATGACTGGTCCAACCAAGAACTGTGAACTGTGAATCGAAATATAAGTAGCAAAGTGCTTCTGCTTGTAACATTCTTTTAACAGGAGCTCTGATTTATCGCTTTACGGAATATTTTGTTTCATATTTGATGTTTTTTAAGCCATGGATAAACACCTAGTGAACCAAGTTAGAGGGGAGTTATGGAATTATCAGCAGGCACAGTGACAGCAAAAAAATGCAGTTGTTAGGCGAAATGACATGGTTATTGCTGCAATCTCCAGTCCATCAGGAGTACCGGTTGTCAGCTTTGGAAGATCGATTCTTACATGCCTTGGAATTACAGCAGTTTCAGATCTTTTACGATTCTAACGGCCCGATCGGGCTCGTTACTTGGGCCTGGATATCTGAAGACTGGCATCAACAGTTGCTCGAAGCTGATCAGTGGCTGCCAGTCGGCCAATGGCAGTCTGGCTCCTTTCTGTGGTTTATGGATTTTATTGCCCCTTTTGGTCACTGCGCGCAGCTCCGCCGTGAACTGGGTAATCTTTTTGTTGATTATGACCAAGCTTGGTGCCGCCGGGTAGATCCGCAAACTGGCCAAACTCGCCTGTTTCGCCATCACCGTGGGTATAGGCCGCGGTTGCTTTCCTGAGATCGTTGAGAAGATTTTCTGAAGCAAATTGTCACAGATGTTCCCGTGGTTGAGGGAGACAAGCGGTATTGCTTCGCTCTGTAAGTTAGCCCATTGAATCAAGGAGAAAAAAATGGGAACTAAAACCTACCGGGGCGGCAATGGTAATGATCGTATCAAGGCCGGTTTAACCCATCGTAGTAAAATCTATGGCGGAGGCGGGAATGACAACCTCAGTGCCGGGCATACCACCAATACCTCATGGATTTATGCCGGTTCAGGCAATGACAGTATCGGTAACTCCAACAAGGCGGTCTGGCGGCTCAATATCTGGGATGGCTCCGGCAATGATTATGTTAATGTCGGTGCGGTGCACGTTAATATCTATAATAGCTCTGGCTCAGACTATTACCGGATAACTTCCGGCAGTAAAGCCTATGTTGAACTCGGCAGCGGCTATAAAAACGTTCATATCTCTCACCTGTTAAGCACTGCCAATATTGTCGAAAAGCACGGCTCCAGCAGCAGCCGCCGCAATATCCGCGCTAGCTCCAGTAAAACTTCGGTCACGACCGGCTACGGTAGTGACTATATCAATACCTTTGGCACCTTTTACAATCAGGTAACCAGCTGGGGCGGCCACAATACTATTCATGCTCAAGGAGCCGGGGTAAAGGTACGGACCGGCAGCGGCCATGACAAGATATATACCAGTGGCATCAGTGCTGACGTCCATGCTGGTAATGGTAACAACCGCATTGAAGTCAAAGGGCTACGCTCCAAAGCGTATACCGGCTGGTCGGGCGATAACTATGTTTATGCCGGTGGTGCCTATGCGGATGTCTGGACCGGTAATGGTAAAGATACTGTCGACTTGCGTGGAATTTATGGCCGGGCCCGGACTAACGGCGGCAATGATCGGGTCAATGTTCGCGCTGCCGGGGCCAATGTTGAACTGGGCAGCGGCAATAACCATGTTGATATCCGGGCTGGCGGCGCCAGGGTAACCGCAGGTAATGGCCATGATTACGCATATATCGGTGCCGGGGGCGCTGCGGTCAATTTGGGCCATGGCAATAACACCGTCGATTTGCGGGCCGGTGGCGGTAATGTTTACGTCGGCAATGGTAATGACAAAATCTTGGTCCGGGCACTTGGGGTCAACATTGATGCCAAAGAAGGTCATAACCACATTGATATTCGTGCCGGCGGCGCCCTGGTTAAGGCGGGAAGCGGTAATGATTACGCCTATGTCGGTGCCGGGGTGGGGTTGCTTAATCTCGGCCATGGCAATAATACGATCGATTTCCGCGCCGGCGGCGGTAACGTTTATGTCGGCAATGGCAACGACCGGATCAATGTCCGGGCAATTGGGGTCAAAATCGATGCCAAAGGGGGGGATAACCATATCGATATCCGTGCCGGTGGCGCTGAAGTAAAGGCTGGCAGCGGCAATGATTATGCTTATGTTGGGGCCGGAGTCGGATTGCTCGATCTCGGCCATGGTAATAATACCGCGGTACTCAGGGCCGCCGGCGGCAACGTGTTTGTCGGTGACGGTCATGACACCATTGATGTGCAGGCTGTCGGCGTCAAGATTGATACCCGCGGCGGTAATGACTATGTCAAAGTGCAGGCAGCAGGCGCGGAGATCAACACCGGTTCAGGTAACGATACTATCGACTCCTTAAGCATCGGCGGTCAGGGTATTAATGCCGGTAATGGTCATGATGTGATTAAAGCTTACGGCGGACTCAATTATATCTTGGCTGGCTATGGCAATAACAAGATAGACGCCCGGGGCGGGGCCAATATTATTCAGGCCGCCCACAACGATAACCAGGTTAATGTTTACGGCGGGCTGAATATTGCTTTGGTCGGTAACGGCCGTAATACGATTGACGCGTATGGCGGGGCTAACTTTGTGTTTACCGGCAACGGTCGTAATGATGTCTATGCCGCTGGTGGTTTGAATACGGTGCTGCTTGGCGATGGTAAAAATAAGGTTCGTGCTGAAGGCGGTTTAAATATCGTGATGGCCGGTAATGGCGGCGGCTCAGGGGCTTATGGTTCCGGCAAGAGAACCTGGCGCGAAACCACCGGTAATGAAATCCGTGCCTATAGTTTCGGCAATTTTATCGTCAGCGGCAGTGGCCATGACAAAATCCGCGCCGGTGGCTTGACCTCAATCCTCACTGAAAACGGTGATGACTTCGGCAAAGATACCGGGGTGCAGAACCTCAAGAACCTCGCCAATGCCACCAGCGTTGGCAATATTGTGCTGGCCGGTGAAGGCCACAATGTGGTTAAAGCCTATGGCGGCGGTAACCTGGTGCAGACCGGTTCCGGTAACGACCATATCGTGACATTCGGCTATGCCAATGCTGTGGTGGCCGGTAATGGGAGCAACGATATCACGGCCCTTGGCGCTTATAACATTGTTTGGGGCGGTAGCGGCCAGGATCACCTGCAAACAGCCGGTGACTTCAACTTGTTCATTGCCGGTAGTGGCAATAACACCATGACATCTGTTGGTACCAATAACCTGTTTATCGGTGCCGGTGGCCGTGATGATGTCCTGGCCGCAGGCGCTAATAATATTATGGTGATGGGCGGTGGCCATAACGTTGCAGTGGCAATCGGCAATAATAATGTGTTCCAGGGGGCCAGCGGCAACGACCAGTTCTTTGGCCTCGGGGCCAATAATCTTATGCTTGCCGGCAACGGTGATAACTTCCTGGTTGGTGTGGGTAAAAACAACCTGTTCTGGAGCGGTAGCGGCAAAGATACCCTGTTAGCGTTGGGCCAAAACAATATCATGCTGGCCGGTGACGGTAATAACAGTGTAATGGTCGCCGGTGGCAATAATATCGTCCTCACTGGCAGCCATAAGGATGCTGTGGCGGCGTTGGGCTCAAACAACGTAATTTCCACCGCCTCAGGACAAGATACGGTTTATGCTTTCGCCAAAATGAACTTTGTTCATACCGGGGGCGATAATGACACCGCGATCATCGGTGGTAAGAACAACGTTGCCATGATGGGCTGGGGCGATGACATCACTGCGGTTGCCGGGCAGCGTAACATTGTCATCAGTGAAGGCGGTGATGATCTGGTGCTGGCTATGGGTCAGAACAATGTGGTGCTTGCCGGCAGTGGTGATGATGTGATCACCGCCATAGGTAAAGAAAACTGGATTGCTGCTGGGAGTGGCTCGGACATCATTGTCACTTTCGGTAAGCGCAACATAGTCGCCGCCGATAATGAGATTGCCTTGTCGACGGCTGATATCGGTGAAATCAAAAAAGGTACCGGTAACCTGTTTAATGAAAAGAAGAAACAGGATGACGGTGAAACTAAGCGCAGTGATGATCCTGCCGGCAATGAACTGCTCGGCCAGGCGAAATTGGAAGCGGAGATTTCCCTCAGTGCTGATATTTCGATTCTGTTCCCTGAAATTGAATTCTCCGACCCTGATATACCGGACTGGAAAACCCCTGAACTCAATATCCCGCAGTATGATTTTGATATTCCGCCAATCCCCGAACTGAAGTCGGCGCCGGGGTATGTTTATGGCTCGCTGGGCAATTATGGTTTACCGGAAATCAGGCTACCAACCATCAGTACTCCGGAAATTGATATACCCAGCATCACTTTGCCATCACTGGCGATGCCCAACCTCAATGATTTTGGCCTTGAAGTCGATAATTTCTCGATGGATATCCACTACAGCCTGGATATCAGTTCGGGGCTGTTCGGCCGTATCGATGCGGTGGCGGCGGATCTATTTGGTTATACCTCCAATGACGGCAGCAATAGTACGATTTTTAAATCATTTACTGAGTTCTTGCCGCGAATTACCCCGGATGGTGCCTACCTTAACACTTACAGTATCCACACGATTGATGTCTCAGCGGCTGAAGCTTCAGCCCAGGCTTATAACAATGCTTATGCGCTTGATAGCGGATCTGCCAGTGAAGGGGCCGGTAACGTTGGGGCTTCTGCGGGGGAGTGGCAATCTACGGCCGGTGAGAATTATAACACTACCCCAGCAGCCGAGGGCGAGACGCAAGCAGAGAAAATAAGCTATACCACTGTGGCGTTGCCGACGATTTATATTCCTGAGTTGTCGGTGCCGGAGTTTAACCTCAATGGCTTTGACCTCAGTGGCTTCAGTGTGCTGGGCAGCACGCTCGGCGGACGAGAGTTCTTCGGTTTTGAAGTACCGGAGTTTACCGTACCTGAGTTTTCGATTCCTGACTTCAACCTCGGAGATTATATCGAAACCGATGCCCTGACGCTGGCGGCGCAGGAACTGATGTTGCCGACGTTCTCAATTCCTAATGTTGCCGGGGTGAATTGTCAGGAGCGTATACCTAAGCTGGATTTTGACTATCACTTGCTGCAGGAGAACGAACAGGGGCACTGGGGCGATGCCATGCTCGCTTTTGGCGATACCAACCGCTTGATGGGCGGCAAAGGCGATGATCTGACTCTAGCCTTCGGTAAGGAAAATGCTGTCTTTAGTGATCAGAGCAATGATCTGAGCTTGCTGGTTGGTAAAGATAATCTCTGGCGTGATATGAGCGGTAACAATGTCACCTTAGCGATTGGTCAGAACAATAACCTCTTCGGCGGTATCGACAACGATGTCATTTTGGCTATCGGCGCTGAAAATGAACTGTCGTCCGGCTCAGGAGATAACCTGATGGCAGCAATCGGTAACAAGAATACCCTCAAAGGCGAGTCAGGTGCAGGAGCCACGACTAACAATGTATTGTTTGCCTTCGGTAACGAGAATGAAGTTGCATCAGGAAATGCAGCAGGAACCCTGATGGCGATTGGTCGCAGTAACAAAGTTGAGGGGCTATTTAATGATGACATCGCAGTGGCGGTGGGCGTTGAAAATGAAGTGTCGCTCCATAAAGGTAGCGATTTGGCATTTGTTCTCGGGCTAAGCAATAAGGTTATCGGTGATACTGCTGATCCTTTCGGCGCTGGCAATGATGTGATTTTTGGTCTTGGGGTGAAGAACTATGTCGAAGTTAACGGTGGTGACGACGGTATCTTGCTGGCAGGGCTGATGAATGAGGCTTATGGTGGCAATGGCGATGACCTGATAGTGGCAACTGGCGGGCTGTCGATTGTTGCTGCCGGCAATGGTGATGATGTGGTGGCGAACCTTGGGGCCGGTAATGCCGTAACTGGCGGCCTGGGAGATGACTTTATTATCAACTTGGGGCTGGGGAACCTGACTCATGCCGGTAAGGGGGATGATCTGGTGTTCAACCTCGGGCTGGCAGGCGCGGCTTATGGTGACGAGGGGGCTGATACCTTCCTCGACTTTGGCTGGGCGACCATGGACTTACTCGACGATGCCGGACTCGGGGTGGTTAGCCAAGTATTGTCGTCCCTCACTTCGGCATTAGACACAGTTGCAGAAAGCTTCGGTGGTAGCGGTAGTGAGGCGCTGGCGGAGATGCTGAGCTTCTCTGATGAGGCACTCAATGCCGGTGGCGACGGTAATGATTTTTTTGTGTCCGGTTTTGGCGACTCCCGTGCTGTCGGCGGCGCTGGTGAGGATACCTACCTCTATACCTTTGGCAGTGGTCGGCTGGATATTGAAGAAGCCGCTAATGACAGTGATGTCGATACCTTGCTGCTGTGCAGTAATTCCAGCCAGCAAGAGTTGCTGTTGTCTATGGACAACCTGGTCCTGTCGGCGGATCGCAGCCAGTTGGATGTGGTACTCGATAAACAATCGATCGGGGTGATCGGCCTCAGCAATTGGGAAGATCAGGATCTGATTCAGCTTAATGATGGTACCAGTAGCCAGTTCTCATTCGCTGAGTTGACCAGTTACTGGGATGAACTGGATGCTGACACTGTGGCTCAGCGCCATGACTTTTCGGCCTTTGACAGCAGTGCTGCCCTGGAGCAGGGGGCCCAGGCGACGATCGACTGGCTTAATAGTGGCAGCGGATCCTTTGGTGATGTTGAGCAACTGAATGAGGGGGCTCATGCCTTGGTCGCATCGGTGGTTGATCAGTTACAGAGCACCAAACAGCAAGTAGAAACAGCAGTAGCAGCAGCTTAACTCTCAGCCAGGCTTAAAATAAGCCTGGCTTTTTTCATGGAATGATAAGGAGCAATCTATGGCTGAACAGCACTTTGTTGATGGCATTGAGAATGTCGCGATTATTGCCGGTAATGTCCGGGTCGACTTTTATACCTATGGCGTGGATCCCGAAACCAGTGGCAAGGAGCCGCCCAAGGAACATAACCTGCGGCTGGTAATGTCGCCGGAAGCGTTTTTAAAAAGCTGGCAAAGCCACAACCAGCTATTGCAAGAGTTGAAAAAGCGGGGATTGGTTACCCAGCGTGACAGTGAGCAGTCAGAGGAGCAAGTCAGCGCCGAGCCGTCGCCGGCGACTTCCCCCAACTTTGCTTAAAACAGGAGGTGTAGATGAACACCGCATTGGAAGCATATGTTCTGATAGCACGTTACCACCGGGTATATCACTCGGTGCAAACCCTGCAGCGGGAGCATGGGGTTAAGGATGATACCATGGCTCCTGAAGCTTTAGCCCTGTTAGTGAATAACAGCGGGCTGCAGGCTAAGGACTGTAAACTCAACTGGCAGACATTTCTGCGGTTGGGTAGCAGCTTTCCGGCGTTGATCCAGCTTAAAAACGATAGTTATGTGGTTGCTGCCGGGGTCAAGGCGTCAGAGCAGGGGGAACTGCAGGTACTGGTCCAGGATCCCCAGGCAGACAGCCTTGAATTGTTGGCGATTCCGGAAAAACAGTTCCGCCGTAACTGGCAGGGCAGGGTGATTTTGGTAAAGCCTGTTGGTGACCCGTTAACCATTGAGCAGCCGTTTGGGTTTCGCTGGTTGTTTCAGCAGTGCCTTAAGCAGCCGTTACTGCTCAATGAAGTATTGGTGATTTCGTTATTCCTGCATTTGATTGCGTTTGTGGTGCCGATGTTTTCGATGGTGGTGTTTGACAAAGTCATCGGCTATCAGGGGTATTCGACCTTGCAGGTGTTATTTATCGGCGGACTGGTGGCCTTGGTCGCTAGTGCTGTATTGGCAATCTTAAGAAATCTTCTTATTTTACATGCGGTTGCCAGGCTGGATATTGAAATTGCCCACCTGACCTGTCGGCGAATGTTAGCCCTGCCGTTGGTTTTCTTTCAGCAGGTTGCTGCCGGTAAGCTGGCAAAGCAGGTCCAGGAAGCCAGCAGTATTCGCGAGTTCATCACCGGTAATTTGCTGTTTACGCTGATTGAAGTGAGTGCCGTCGTGGTACTGTTTCCAGTGATGCTGCTGTTCAGCCCGACGCTGAGCTGGCTGGTTGTCGGCTTTTCGATATTGATAATCTGTAGTTTGCTGGTGGTATTACGCCCTTACCGGCAACAGCTGGAAGCCCTCTATCAGGCCGAGGCCGAACGGCAGTCATTGATTGTCGAAACTGTGCGCGGTATGGAAACCATCAAGAGTTTGGCACTGGAGCCTCAGCAACAACGGGATTGGCTGGCGACCACGGCCAGCGTGGTCAAGTGCCAGCATAAGGTCGGGCGTTGGAGTGGTTATATCAATGAAATCAGCGGCTTTTGGCAAAAAGCCATGACCCTGACCATTATCTGGCTCGGAGCTCAGTTAGTACTGTCCGGGGATATGACCATCGGTACCCTGATAGCGTTTAACATTATGGCGGGCAGGATCGCCGGGCCTCTGGTTCAGCTGGTGGGGTTGGCGAGTAAATACCAGCAAACGGCTATCAGCGTTGATATGTTGGGCCGGGTACTCAATTGTGCGCCTGAACGGTTGCGTACCGGCGGCATCACCCCGGTGGTTGCCGGAAAGATCCAATTGGAAGACGTGAGTTTTAGTTACCAGCCCCAACAGCCTCCGGTACTCAAAGAACTCAACCTCACCATCCCGGCGGGCGAAAAAGTCGGTATTGTCGGACCGAGCGGTTCAGGTAAAAGTACCCTGACCCGGTTATTGCAAGGCTTTTACCAGCCAAATCAGGGCTATATCCGGATCGATGGCAGTGATCTGCGGGAGTATGACTTGCCTTATTTGCGCTCGCAGATCGGGGTGGTGCTGCAAGAAAGTTTCCTGTTCCGTGGGTCGGTGCGGGATAACATTGCCAAAGCGCGTCCAGATAAATCCCTCGATGACGTTATCCAGGCCGCCAAACTCAGTGGCGCAGATCAATTTGTCGAAGCCCTGCCCCAAGGGTATGACACTCAACTGGAAGAAAATGCCACCAACCTTTCCGGCGGACAGAAACAGCGGCTGAACTTTTCCCGAGCCCTGCTCGATAACCCGAAGATTCTGTTGCTTGATGAAGCGACCAGTGCCCTGGACGCTGAAAGCGAGCAACATATTCTGGAGCGGCTTAATCAAATTGCCCAGGGACGGACGCTACTCAATATTTCTCACCGGTTGTCGAGTATGCCTCGGATGGACAAAGTGCTGGTCTTGGATCAGGGGCGGTTAGTCGACTTTGCTCCTCATGGCGTGTTGCTCAAACGATGCCAGCTCTACCGCCAGCTGTGGCAGCGGCAGTTTGCTGGAATCCTTGAGACGGCTCAAGAGGTGGCGTTATGACCAAACAACAAACGCCGCTACCGGCGGAGATATTACCTGAATGGGAGCAGTTACGTCGGTATCGGCCAACCCGGTTGCTGAGGACTGGGGTATGGAGTCTGCTCGGGCTGGTGGTTTTGGTCGTGATTTGGCTGTGCCTAGCTCAGGTTGATACTTTTGTCGTGGCTAAAGGCCAGGTCAAAAAAGGCGAACTTCTGGCGGTGTTGGATAACACGGTTTCACTGGCGGATGTTAAGGCACTCGAATATCAGGTTAAAAGTGCTGAGGCAAGGATCCGCCGCTTGCAGGCAGAGCTGGATGAGGAGGCGACGTTTGATGCTTTTCAGGTTGGTCCACAGCAAAGATTAGAAGCAGCGTTGTATCGTGCCCGTCAAGCAGAGCTGGAAGCATCATTAAGCAGCAAAAAGCAGCAACTCAATAGCTTGCAGCTGAGAATGGAGAGCTTAAGGGGGGAGCGTTCAATTGTCACTGAGCAGGTGGTGTTGCTCGGCCAGTTGGTAGGCGACAAAAAACAGCGCTTCCAGCAAGAAAAAGATCAATTTAGGCGTCAGGGGCCGCGTAAAGAAGAGTACTTTACGGCTCAAAGCCAGTGGTTGGAAGCAAGAAGACGTCAGGCTGCCATAGAAAGTAGCTTGGTCGGCTTAGCGGCTGAAGTCAGTAGCACGCAAGCCGGTATTGAGCGTTTCCTTAGCCAGAGAAATGCTGATACCTCGTTGCAGCTCGTTGAGTCAATCCGAGAATTTATTGAGCTTAAACAGCAGCTGGTCGCTTCTCGGGAGCGGCTACGGTTAGTGAACATTTTCGCCCCATTCGATGCCATCGTGTTGCGATATGCTGATAAAACCATAGGTACCCGGGTCAATAATGGTGACTTTCTGTTTGAGCTGGTACCGGTTGACAGCCCGATGGAAGTGGTGGTGGATCTTAATCCGGCAGATATCAGTCAGGTCGTACCCGGTGACCCGGTGACCATTAAGCTGGATACGCTACCATTCACCAAGTTCGGCACCTTGTCCGGGGAATTGCGCCAGGTGAGTGAAGACACCTTGGAGGATGGGGTAAGTGGTCGTAAGACTTTGACTTACCGCGGTTGGATCGACATTCTCAGCCAGGAACACCTTCGCCAGCTCCCGGATGATTTCCGCCTGCAGCCAGGGTTGACCTTAGAAGCCAATATTAATACCGGTCAACGCAGCCTGATTTCTTATCTGTTGTATCCGATAGCCCGGGCCTTGGATGAAAGTTTTCGGGAGCCGTAGCCATGCGTAGCAGAGTACTTTATTTGTGGCTGCTCTTGCTGTTGTCCGGGTGTGCAGTCCAACCGCAGCCGGTCACTGAACAGGAGATCAGAGAACGGGTTAATGAGCAGCACCGTTATCTGGTATTGCGCCGCCCGGCAGCTGGTTCCGCACTATCACTGAGCGATGCGATTGTACAGGCTTTGCGGCATAACCTGGAGCTGGAGCGTTCGCGCCTGCAGTTAATGATTGCCGATACCGAACTGGCCAATACGATATATAAACAACTTCCGGCTTCTAATCTGACATTCAACCGCTCGATTCGTAACAATGATGGCGGGGAACAGTTTGATCCCACGCCGCCGGATCGAGACCGCCACTCTGGCTCGGCAGCAGTTTATTGGTCGGCACTGGATCTCGGGCAAGCTTATCTCGAAGCACGGCAAAGCAGTAATGATCTGCTCAAGGCCGGTGAACAGCAGCGGCGGGTGGCTACCCGTATCGTTCGTGAAGTCATTTCGGCCTATTTGACAGTCGCGACCCTAGAGCCGGTGATATCGCAGTCGAAAGACCTCGAGAGTGGGATCAGTGCTAGTTTAGCCAAAGCCGGACAGTTGGCGACCAGTCAGCTGATTGATCCGGTGCAGTTGCTGGAATATCGCGAGCAGCTTTTGGGATTAAAGATTCAGCTCAAGGATATGGAGGACAGTTATTTGCAGGCGAAGCAGCGCTTGGCAGTAATAGTTAATGCACCGAGCCTCAATATAGAGCTGGCGCCAAATTCGCAGTGGGCACCGCTCCCGGAAATCGGTAATTACCCGGTTGAGCAGTTGGAGCAGTTCGCCTTGTATGCCCGATCGGAGCTGCGCGAGTCGGATTACCGGATTCGCAATGCCCAGCTCGAAGTCAGGCGCACTTGGCTCAGTGCCCTGCCGAACGTTCAGTTTGGTGCATCTTATCACTATGACTCCGAGCCGACGCTCAACAATACCGAGTGGGTTCAGGTTGATCTCAATATCGCAATGAAGCTGTTTGAATTGCTCGCTTTGCCGCATAAGATCCGTGAAATGAATCAAAGAGTTGAGCTGGAGAAATTATCCTCGGTGGTGCTGGCCGTGTCAGTGCTCGATCAGGTACGAGAAGCCAACCTTGTTGTTCATGGCGAAAAGCGTCGTTGGCAGCTTTATCGACAGCGTTCGCAGTTGCAACATGAGATCTCTGTTATCAAGAGCCAGCGGTTAAGGTACGGGCCAATGGATGAGTTGGATGCTTTCCGGGCGCAGGTTGACCTGGTTGCGGCCCAGTTATACCAGGCCCGGGCGTTTAGTCAGTACCAGTCGGCAGTACTGCAGTTGTTGGAGCAACTAGGCGTCGATCTGTACCCTTCTGCTGCGCCGATAGGTTCGCCGGAGCAGTTGCGTAGTGCCGTGGATGTCTGGTTGGCGACTTTGCCCGGAACGGTCGCCGAGCTGCTGGCTCGAGTATAACCGGTATGGCAGAGCCGTACCGGTCAGTCGGGTGAGGATTAGTCGTTGAGTTCGACTTCGGCCGGGGTAACATTTTCGCTAGGGTAGCAACCCAATACCTTAATAAAGCGGGTTAGGCGGGTTAGCTCTTCCAATGCCTCCTGCATCACGTCCGACTTCAGGTTAGCTTCGACATCGACATAGAACATCTCCTCCCAAGGGTTACCGATCACTGGGCGAGATTCTAGTTTAGACATGTTGATGTTCAGATTGCGCAATACGAGCAGACACTCAACCAATGAACCGGCTTTCTGGGCCGTGGACATGATCAGGGTTGTTTTGGCCGGAATGAGCGAGGTTACTTCCACCGGCTTGCGTGCCACGACGATAAAGCGGGTGAAGTTCTCTTGCTGGTTGGCAATGTCACTTTTCAACGGCGTTAGCCCGTACAGTTCACCGCTTGATGCGTTACCGATAGCTGCGACATTGGGTTGTTTTAGCTCGGCGACCAGCTTCATCGCCTCTGCTGTGCTTGAGCAGTACTCTTGGGTGATGCTGCCCATAGAATGCAGGAATTCGCTACATTGCTGGTGCGGTTGCGGGTGCGAGTACAGGGTGTCGATTTGATCTAGGTTGGTATCGACAGCTGTCAGTAGGCAGTGCTCGATTGGCTGGGTGATTTCCCCGACGATGGACAGGCTGGTGTGCTGCAGTAGGTCGTATACCTCGTTGATTGAGCCCGAGCTGGTGTTTTCAATCGGCAGTACCCCGTAGTCGGCATTGCCTGTTTCGACTACGTGCAATACATCACGGAAGGTTGAGCAGCTGATCTCGACGAGTTTGGTTTGCTTTTTACTGAAGTAGTTGCGGCTAGCCAGGTTGGAGTATGAGCCCTTTGCGCCAAGGAATGAAACACGGGCAACAGGCTGCAGGCTTTCAGGGTTAGTTAACTTCTGAAGGTAGGCTTGCTGGAACAGTACCGAGTCCTCGATGATAGCGTGGAATATCTGGGTAACGTATTGGGCGTCCAGCTGCTGTGCTTTACCTGTCTCAATCAGTCGTAACAGTAGCTCTTGTTCACGCTGCAGGTCGCGAACAGGTTTCGCTGTTTGGATTTTACTTTTGGCAACTTGAAGGCTTACCTGGCGGCGCTCTGCAAGCAGCTTGATAATTTCATTGTCGATACGGCTGACATTTTTCCTGATGTCGTCCAGTGAATACTGAGGTTCGGTCATTGTAGGTCCCTGTCTATCTGCAACTGGTACAAAAAAGCCCCCTTGGTTAAGGAGGCTGTCTGTTCGTCTTTAGCTTATTTCTTGCGTAACGAATAGCCCCCACTAAGGTGACATAAAAAAGAAGCTAAAGAAAAACAGTTGGGTAGGTTGCATAAATTAAATCTGATTGTTTTGTGTTAGGTATGACTCAACATTATTCAGCCAGCCAAGGCTTGTCAAGCAGAAACTAATCAGCCCCGCATGGGCGGGGCTGATTGTCGAATTCCTCTATGTAATTATGCTTCGGTCTCTTCTTCTTCAACCGCTGGCTTGTTGCTGTGGCTGGCACGACGAGAAGCGGGTTTGTGAGCCTGTTTGTTAAGCTGGCGTTCTAGTTTTTGGAATACCTCAGTAATTGCACCGTACATGTCATCTTGCTCTGCTGAGGCGACGAGTTGACCTCCCGGAATTGCAGCAGAAATCTCAACTTTAAATTGACGGTTCGGCTCGGTGCTAATGGCAGCTTGTTGGCTGATAAATGGTACTTGGTATTTTTCTAACTTCTTGAATTTAAACTCGATACGCTCACGGATAGCAGGGGTGATATCTAGGTTTTTGCCGGTAATGTTTGCTGTCATAATTATCTTTCCTCTTTTGCTACCCTTCGTTGGGTTGACTTCAGATTACTAAATTCAGGATTGGATATTGTGATCCATATCACAGTTACAACCTCGCAATAATATCCAGAAAAATTCTGTGATCTGGCTTTGCTTGTTGCAAAAAAGTTTGAAGAAAATACTTGTAGTCGGTTGGAAAGTTACGGCAGTATGAAGGAATAGAGAACGCTGGTGGCTGGTGCTATTCAGGGGTTTAATTCGATTTATAACAATAGCTTGAGTGAAAACTGACCGTCTAGGTAGCTAGCCTGAAAGGCCATTTCCTGAGCGGTATACCTCATCAATACCTCATAAGCGTTGAAAAAAATTTAACCATAAAAAAACAGCAGCCTTTTGGCTGCTGTTTTTTTATCTATAAGGTTTTTGCCTACTTTGGATTTAACGCAATCAGTTTGCGGGTGTTCTCAAGCGGTGTCGTTAACCCCAGCTGTTCATATGCAATAACCATGTATTCCAACGATTCGCGTGCTGCATGCGTGTTCGGGAACTCACTTTGGATTTTTTGGGCGCGGTTAACTGCTGCGACCCAAGCTTCACGGCGGATGTAGAAATCGACGGCTGCCAACTCATATTCAGCCAGGCGGTTTTTCAAAAAGACCATGCGCGCTTGGGCATCCGCGGTGTAGCGGCTGTTAGGGTAACGCTCCAGCAGTCGCTTGAAGTCGCGGAAGGCTTTACGCGCAGGTTCAGGATCGCGGTCAGTACGGTCGATATTGAACAGGTCGTGCATAAAGCTACGGTCCTGCGCCATGCTAGTCAAACCACGCATGTACAGTACCCAGTCTGCCTTTTCATGGGCTGGGTTCAGGCGGTTGAAGCGATCGATGGTGGCTTCACCCAGGGCAAGATCATCATTTTTATAGTAGGCATAAATGAGATCGAGCTGAACCTGCTCGGAATAGGCACCGAACGGATAGCGGGAGTCTAGGGTTTCCAATCGCTCAATAGCCGTCGTCCAGCTGCCGTTTTGCAGCGCTTGCTGAGCGGTGGCATACAGCTCGGACGGCGGTACATCAGGTACAACTTCTTCAGTGCTTGAACAGCCTGAAAGAATGGCAACGGCAAGCAAAGTCGTGATTGTCAGGCGTTTCATTGCGGTGTCTGTTTCCTTGATAAAAATTTTATTTCTGCTGATCCATTACGGTTATGACCGTTAACAGATACAATGACACTATTATGTTATTTTACGCAGCGTTTGACGTTTAGTCCCACGCTTTTTAAAAAAGTTCGCTATGGCACAGCAGATAGAGTTAACAAATACGGTAAAAGATAGCCAACTAGGCCTGCGCCTAGACCAGGTTATTGCTGAATTATACCCTGATTATTCCCGCTCGCGGATCAAAGAGTGGATTCTTAATGGCATGGTTTCTGTCGACGGAACGGTGACAACCAAGCCTCGTAGCAAAATGATGGGTGGTGAAGAGCTACTGATCAACGCTGAAATCGAAGATGAAGTGCGTTGGGAAGCCCAAGACATTCCGCTGGATATCGTTTATGAAGATGAACATATCTTGGTGATCAACAAGCCGCGTGACTTTGTCGTGCACCCAGGTGCGGGTACCCCAGACGGTACCGTGCTGAATGCGCTGCTACACCATTGCCCGGATTTGGCCGAAGTACCGCGTGCGGGTATCGTGCACCGTCTCGATAAAGACACAACAGGTTTGATGGTGGTAGCGAAAACTATCCAGGCTCAGACTCGTCTAGTTCGTGCCCTGCAAAAGCGCAAGATCACCCGTGAGTACGAAGCGATTGCGATGGGTAAAATGACCGGTGGCGGTACGGTTGAAAAGCCGATTGGCCGCCATGCGACCAAGCGTACGTGTATGGCCGTTAATGAAATGGGCAAGCCCGCGATCACCCATTACCGTGTGGCTGAGCATTTCCGTGAGCATACTCGTATCGTATTGCGTTTGGAAACCGGTCGTACCCACCAGATCCGCGTACATATGTCTTTCTTGAATCACCCACTGATTGGTGATGCAACCTACGGTGGCCGCCCCCGTCCACCTCGTGACGCATCAGAAGAGTTGATCCAGGCACTGCGCGCATTTGATCGCCAAGCACTTCATGCACGAATGCTTCGCCTTGATCACCCAATTACCGGTGAGCTGATGGAGTGGCGCGCACCGTTGCCAATTGATATGGTGGCGATGATTAACATCCTGCGCAACGACAAAGAAGCACACAAGGACGACGAGTACTAATATGGTTATTTTCCCCGACTGGCCGGCGCCAGCAAATGTAAGGGCCGCGACAACAACACGAGTTGGCGGCGTGAGTGAAGCGCCGTACCAAGGCCTGAACCTTGGTGCCCATGTTGGGGATGACCTCGCGCTTGTCAATGCCAACCGTGGCAACCTACAAAGCCACCTACAGCTGGCGAATGCCCCCCAATGGCTTAACCAGATCCACAGCACGGTAGTGGTTGATCTTGAAACCCCTCTAGTCGAGATCCCTGACGCGGATGGTAGCTATACCCAGCGCAAGGGGTTGGCCTGTACCGTGATGACGGCAGACTGTTTGCCGGTGATTCTTTGCGATAGAGCGGGCACCCAGGTGGCTGCGGTACACGCGGGTTGGCGCGGCTTGGTGGATGGCATTATTGAGGAAGCCATTGCGAGGTTCTCTGGTGATAAATCAGACATTCTTGCTTGGATGGGGCCGGCTATCGGGCCTACGGCATTTGAAGTCGGCGGGGAGGTAAGGGCGCAGTTTATCGCTGTTGATGCCGCTGCCCAGCAAGCCTTTAAGCCTGTGGCGGACAATCCGGATGACAAATGGCTGGCTGATCTTTATATGCTAGCGACCCAGCGCCTGAATCGTGCAGGGGTTAACCAAGTTTTTGGCGGTCAGTATTGTACCTTCAGTGATAGCGAACAGTTTTACTCATATCGCCGCGATGGTGTCACTGGCCGACAGGCAACGCTGATTTGGCTTGAATAGCCACACATCAGCCCTGATAAACATTCAAAGCCCTTGTCGCGGCCTGCTGACAAGGGCTTTTTTGTGCGCAGTAGAATTAGTTCAGCAGGGTAATGTTCATCGGGCTAGGGCTCGATAGTTCGACGATTTTCGCGCCATACGGCACGTTATACACTTTGTAGCCGTTATCTGCTGAGCGGTAAAAACGTTGGTTAACGGTATCGTGCAATAAGACAATGCCGTTGTAGCTAACCGTTCTTAGCATCGCGTTCTGGATAATGATGATGTTGCCTGGTTGGGGGGTAGCATTGCGACGGTTCTCGATACGCGCTTCTGTTCGGTGCTCTATTCTTGCCTCTTGGCGGGCTTCTTGCCTTTTTTCCTGGATATCACGTTGGGCTAACACCGATGATGAGGTGGCTAGTGCGGTGATAGCGATCGCCATGGCTGTTAGGTGCTGCTTGTTCATAACGAATTTCCTTTTATATCGAATGCTGTACCATTAGGTGGTATGGCATTCGATAAAACATTGTCAATCACCGGATGGGTACCTCACTCGAAACAGATGAAAGCGCTGCCAAAGTGCAAACTCTTGGCGGTTTGTTATGTTGTTTTACTATCGCGGTGGGATCACAAATAGTTCGAAGTGCTTGAAAGCGTCGATTGCTGCCTCCATATGATCATTAAGAAGACAGAGGAGGACTTATGCGTCTTGACCGTTTTACTAGCAAATTCCAGATGGCGATCTCTGATGCTCAATCGCTAGCATTAGGGCGGGACCATCAGTACATCGAACCTGCCCACTTGATGGTGGCACTGCTTAATCAGGATGGCAGCACTATTCGTCCATTGCTGACGTTGCTGAATGTCGATGTGACCCAGTTGCGTTCGGGGCTTGCCGAGTTGCTAGATCGTCTGCCGAAAGTGAGTGGTATTGGTGGCGATGTCCAGCTATCCCATGGCATGGGGATGCTGTTCAACATGTGCGACAAGCTGGCACAGAAAAGAAAAGACAAATACATTTCCTCAGAGCTATTTATCCTTGCGGCTGTTGATGACAAGGGGCCGTTGGGGCAGCTACTGAAAGAAAAAGGCTTGACCGCAGAGAAGGTTGAGCAAGCTATCGAAAAAGTTCGCGGGGGCCAGAATGTTGATGATCCCAATGCCGAAGAGAATCGACAAGCGCTGGAAAAATTTACCATCGATCTTACCGAGCGTGCAGAGCAAGGTAAGCTTGACCCTGTCATTGGTCGTGATGATGAAATTCGTCGCACAATCCAGGTATTGCAACGCCGGACTAAAAATAACCCGGTGATCATCGGTGAGCCGGGGGTTGGTAAAACCGCCATCGTCGAAGGATTAGCCCAGCGAATTGTCAATGGTGAAGTGCCTGAAGGGCTGCGCCATAAACGTGTCCTGTCGTTAGACATGGGGGCATTGATTGCGGGGGCGAAATACCGCGGTGAGTTTGAAGAGCGATTGAAATCCGTACTTAACGAGCTATCGCAGGAAGAAGGCAGCATTATTCTATTCATTGACGAGCTTCATACCATGGTCGGCGCCGGCAAGGGCGAAGGCTCAATGGATGCCGGGAATATGCTAAAACCTGCGCTGGCCCGCGGTGAATTGCATTGTGTTGGCGCAACAACGTTGGATGAATACCGCCAATACATTGAGAAAGATGCCGCACTTGAGCGCCGTTTCCAAAAAGTGCTGGTGGATGAGCCGACGGTTGAAGATACCGTGGCGATCCTTCGTGGCCTGAAAGAGCGCTATGAGTTGCACCATCATGTTGAGATCACCGATCCGGCGATAGTTGCAGCAGCAAGTTTGTCCCATCGCTACATCTCGGACCGCCAGCTGCCGGACAAGGCAATAGACTTGATCGATGAAGCGGCATCCAGCATTCGGATGCAAATCGACTCTAAGCCAGAGTCGCTCGATCGCCTTGAACGCAGGATCATCCAGCTGAAAATTGAGGAGCAGGCGCTGGTCAAAGAGGATGATCAGGCAAGCCAGAAGCGCTTGAGCGGATTGCATGAAGAGCTTGAAGCGAAAGAACGTGAATATGCTGAGCTTGAAGAAGTGTGGAATGCTGAGAAAGCAGCATTATCCGGTACCCAGCACATCAAGACTGAACTAGAGCAAGCCCGTATGGACATGGAGATAGCCCGACGAGCCGGTGACTTAAATCGCATGTCTGAGCTGCAATACGGTAAAATTCCTGAATTGGAAAAGCAGTTGGATCTTGCTGCCCAAGCTGAAATGCAGGAAATGAGCCTGTTAAAGAACAAAGTGACAGATGCTGAAATTGCGGAAGTACTTTCTCGCCAAACCGGTATTCCTGTAGCCAAGATGCTAGAAGGCGAGCGCGATAAATTATTACGGATGGAGGAAGAGCTGCATAAACGCGTGATTGGCCAGAATGAAGCCGTCGATGCCGTGGCGAATGCAATACGCCGAAGCCGAGCTGGCTTATCAGATCCTAACCGTCCAATTGGCTCGTTTTTGTTCTTGGGCCCAACAGGGGTGGGTAAGACCGAGCTTTGTAAGTCATTGGCAAACTTTATGTTCGACAGTGAAGATGCCATGGTACGAATCGACATGTCCGAGTTTATGGAGAAACACTCGGTGGCCCGCTTGGTTGGTGCTCCTCCTGGCTATGTTGGTTATGAAGAAGGTGGTTATCTCACTGAAGCGGTACGCCGCCGTCCATATTCAGTTATCTTGTTGGATGAAGTTGAGAAAGCTCACCCAGATGTGTTCAATATCTTGCTACAAGTGCTTGATGATGGCCGTTTGACGGATGGGCAAGGGCGTACGGTGGATTTCCGCAATAGTGTGGTCATCATGACATCCAATTTGGGTTCTGATCGTATCCAAGAGCACTTTGGTGAATTGGATTACGACGGTATCAAGAATACGGTGATGGAAGTGGTAGGTCACCACTTCCGCCCAGAGTTTATCAACCGTGTTGATGAAACTGTGGTATTCCACCCTCTGGGTGCCGAGCATATTAAGAATATTGCGAGTATTCAGGTTGCGCGTCTCGTGAAGCGGCTTCAAGAGCGCGACTATCAATTGGAATTAGATGAAAGTGCGCTTGATTTAATTTCTGAGGCTGGGTTCGATCCGGTGTTTGGTGCACGCCCGCTTAAACGCGCGATTCAGCAATATATCGAGAATCCACTGGCCCAGGATATTTTGTCTGGCAAGTTTGTTTCGGGAAGCCCGATTACTGTTTCGGCAACAGATGGCCAGATAGAAGCAAAGCAGTAAACCGTCCTTTTGTTAATCGCCAAGCCCCTCTTTTTCGTAAAGATTAAGAGGGGCTTTTCTTTGTATGTATCTCTTTGCAGCTATTTACATAGCTTTACTTGGTATTCATTTAATATTCATCAATAAAAGAATAGTCTTGGAAAATTGCTCCTAGTACCGATATTCACTTTTGCTGTTTATCACTGGTAACTCAATTTTAAGTCGCTTTTTGAAACCAGTGCAGCGAGGAGGGAAAGATGAAAAGTATGATGGATAAATTGCTCAATCAGGCGAGTAAGTATATGGAAGGGGGAAGTAGCAAATCAGGCTCTTCCAGTGACTTGCTAAAGGGCGCAGTTGGAGGTGGATTAGTCGGCACTTTGCTAGGTAATAAGAAAAGTCGAAAGTTGGCTAAAAAATATGGCAAGAAAGCAGCCGTTGTGGGTGGCACTGCACTAGTTGGTACACTGGCGTATCAAGCATATAAAAAGTATCAACATGACCAGCCTGAATCTGGTGGTGATGCGGCAGAGCCAGCACAATTGGAACAAGCCAGTAGTAAGGATGGGCTATTAATCCAAGCAATGGTGTTTGCTGCCAAGTCTGATGGCCATATCGATGATAGCGAACGGGCAGCAATCACCAATTGGATGCATGAGCAACAATTAGATCATGATACTGAGTCGTGTATACAGCGATGGATTGATGAACCTTTAGATCCAAGTGTTATTAGCGCCCAAGTTGAAAACATGGCGCAAGCCTCAGAAGTATACCTAGTTTCTCTGCTGGCTATAGATGTCGACCATTTTTTGGAGCGCGCTTACCTTGATGAACTCGCCAAAGCATTGGGGTTACCACCAGAGTTGGTAAGCCGAATAGAAGAACAAGCGGAAATCTAGTTTGTTTTTTGCTCTGGAATAAACTTATTGGTCAATAAGTGACCGGTTGGTTTGTTTTGGCCACATTATTTATTTTTAAGTGTTGCCAAACCCAATCAAGTCTCTATAATGCGCCTCCGTTGTCACGGCAAAGCACTGAAATAGAGCGGTTGTGGCAAACATTGTTCTTTAACAATTTGACCATGCAATCTGTGTGGGCACTCGTGAAATGATAGTCAAAAGATTTATCAATGAAACTGAGTGACCAATGATACTTTAAGTATCCACAGTCAATTCATTCATTACTT
>NZ_PYMA01000030.1 GCF_003026495.1 Photobacterium sanctipauli | reverse complement strand
CTATGCGATGCCGAACCAATGGTTCAATGAACGTGGTCTGGTGAATCTTGAACATGTAAAGACAGGGTATGTGTTCAGCAATTACGCTGAATGGAAACGTGCATGAGCCGTATACGAGGTCCGTACGGTTCTGTAAGAGGGATGAGGCGGTAACGCCTCACCCTACTTTATGCTTCTAGAGCAATTGAAATAAAACAAACAGCCCACCATTCGGTGGGCTGTTCTTATGCACGCATGTTAAGACGGCTTAAATTAGTCGATCTGCGCGTTATCCACGACTTGGCTTTCACCAAGATCGTCAGGCAGGATAAGGTTTAGCACAATGGCCACGATACCGCACAGGCTCACACCCTGAAGGCTGAACTCGCCGATACCAAAAGCCATACCGCCGATACCAAATACCAGTGTTACTGCCACAATCACTAGGTTACGTGCTTTGTGCAGGTCGACTTGGTTTTTGATAAGCGTATTCAAGCCGACTGTTGCGATTGAGCCGAACAGTAGGATCATGATGCCGCCCATGACAGGAACGGGAATAGTTTGAAGCATGGCGCCTAGCTTGCCCACGAAAGCCAGTACTAGCGCAGTGATTGCTGTCCAAGTCATGATGACTGGGTTGAATGCTTTGGTTAGCATCACAGCACCGGTGACTTCAGAATAAGTGGTATTTGGCGGTGCACCGAACATGGAAGCGGCGATGGTGGCCACCCCGTCACCAGCCATGGTGCGGTGTAAGCCTGGCTTCTTCAGGTAGTCTTTGCCCGTTACATTGGAAATCGCCAGCATGTCACCCACGTGCTCTACCGCTGGGGCAATGGCAACCGGGATCATGAACAGGATTGCGTTGATATTAAATTCCGGGAAGGTGAAGTTCGGCAAAGCCAGCCAGCTGGCTTGCTGCACCGGGGTAAAATCAACCACTCCGAAAGCCAAGCTGGTAACGTAGCCAGTGACGATACCCGCCATGATAGGCACAAGCTTGAAAAAGCCTTTGGCAAAGACGCTAACACCGATAGTGACGATAAGAGAAATGGCTGAAATCCAAAGTGCGATATCACCGTCTACCAGTTGAACGCCGCCGTCACCCGTTTTACCCAGTGCCATGTTCACTGCAGCAGGAGCAAGGCCAAGGCCGATCACCATGATCACCGGGCCAACCACAACAGGTGGAAGCAGTTTATGAATGATGGCTACACCGCGTACTTTGATCAATGCACCCATACAAATGTACACCACGCCAGCCATCATTAGGCCACCCATGGTTGCGGCGATGCCCCAAGTTTGGACGCCGTACATAATAGGAGCAATGAAAGCAAAAGAAGAAGCGAGGAAGATAGGAACAGAGCGTTTGGTGATGATTTGGAAGAGGAGAGTACCGATACCGGCACCGAAGAGGGCAACGTTAGGATCGAGGCCTGTGAGTAGAGGAACCAAGACCAATGCACCAAATGCAACGAATAGCATTTGTGCTCCCTGTAAGATCTGCATCATTATAAAATCCACCCAAACAAAAAAATCGCGCAATGCTATCACAGAAGAAAACGATTGCCTAAGAGATTCGATAAAATTTTGCTGTTCTAATGTCTCCATCAATTTTATGTCTGAAAGACAAAATTATTACAAATTATTGACGCTGATTTATTAACAATGACAGATACTTATTTTCACCATTAATAAGAAAATACTCGAAAGACTTGGGATTTTGCACCAGAAGCAGTTGCCGAGCTGGATGCAATCACTTTATGATCAGAGCTTAATTAAGTAATGAATGAGTTTACTATGTTGCGTGTTGCGTTACTTTTACTGGCTACGTTAGCCATGCCGTTGAGTGCGGCGACAATAACCAACCTGTACCAGGCACAGGTGGTGTTGCCTGATACTGACAGGCAGTCTGAGCAAGCGGCTCGTAATGAAGCGCTTGGCCAGGTATTGGTCAAGGTTTCGGGCCAAAGCGAAATCGTGAAAAACGAAGTCGTTGCCAAAGCGATTAAAAATAGCAGCCAATATGCCAGCCAGTTTAGTTACGGCAACTTGGATGGCCAGCAGACATTGGATCTGACTTTTGACCGCAAGCGCATTCGCAATTTGCTGACGCAAGCAAACTCAACCCTCTGGAGCGAGCAGCGCCCAAATGTGTTGGTGTGGCTGGTGGAAGATGCCAACCGTAGCCGCAATGTCGTTTGGGATCAGTCGGCCAATAGCCTGATAACAGACGTGAAGCGTGCTGCTGATTTGCGCGGCCTGCCTGTGATGCTACCGATTGGCGACTTCGAAGACGTCACGGCGATCAGCATTCCAGATCTCTGGGGTGGCTTTGTGCAACCGGTATCCACGGCGAGCTTGCGCTACCAACCGGACGCGATAGTCATTGCCCGTGCCCGACAAATGGGTGACGGCAGTGTGCAACTAGGCTGGCAATTGTTTGCAGAGAAGGCTGATCGTCTCGCCTCGACACCAGTGGTTCCGCTGGAAGGCAGAGTGGAGGGAACGTCGACGGAAGTGATGGCACAAATGGTTGGCCAGATCACCGACCACCTTGCAGCGAAGTATGCGGTGCCGCTAGGCGGTGATAATTCAGGCGTTGTGTCGATTACGGTTGGCAATGTGCAGTCATCAAAAGACTTTTTTACGCTTGAACGCATGATGACCCGCCTAACATCGGTGGCCGCGGTTAATGCCCATAAGATCCAAGGCCAGAATGTTGAATTCACCGTACAGCTATTGAGCACTGAAGAAGCATTCCGCCGTGAGCTAAGCCAAGACAGCCGTTTGTCTCAGGCAACAACCCCGAGTGATTTGCCATCTGAAACCAGCATGGAAGCCGCCCCTCAGGTTGGTGACGAGTTGGTGGAGCCAGAGGCTGAAGTGCCATCGGAAAGCGAAGCTGCACCGGTTGAAGGGATTATCCGTGCAACCCAGCTACAATCCCCAGATTCAGCGAAAGCAGAGGTTGGTTTGAAAGCAGAGATAGATTCGCAAGCAGGGGCTGAAGCGCAGCAGGGCTTTGAGAGCGAGATGCCAGTAGAGACCCGCCCGGCGAAACAAGCGAGTGTGTATACCTGGACACCATAATTGGTGCTTGGCATCAAACTTAACTAAAAAAACGGTGAGCACAAGCTCACCGTTTTTGTATCGGCAGAAGGGGCCGAAACTGAGTTACTTGCCTTCGTGGCGGGCTTTTTCTTCTTTTTCAACTTGGGACAGCCGCTTGAGCTTGATCCCCAACTCCCGCCCACGCATCCGCGCAAACAAGATATTTGCCACAAAGGCACACGTTGTTAGCCCTAACTCAACGATGGCGAGCCAGCGTTCCCCCTCGTCCACCCATAAGATGGTTAGGGCATGCAGGAAGTAAAACATCAAGATGAAGTTTGCCCATGCATGGGTATAAGGCTTGCCTTCGAGGATCCCTTTTAGCGGAAACAACAGAGGTAAAATCCACATTCCCGCAATCACCAGGTTGTTAAGGTGGGGATGCGGCGATATGGTGCTTTGCCACAGGCCAACCCAGCCCAGCAGGGATAGATTGGCGGTGAGGGCCGCATAGCGTAAGCTGCGGGTTGATTTACTCATCTCGGTCATATGACATCCTTAAATGACCTGAACATTATCAGCGTAAATTAATGCCAGTAAGCAATGCCAGTAATCAATGCCAGTAACTAACGCCAGTTCGTTCTAGCCTTGTTATCGCATTGGTAGCACGCGTTTATTTTAACTTGAGCGCGGTCTGCGCCAGCCTTTTTCCCATCGCCTGTGCCAATTCGCACTCCTCGGCACTGAGTTGCCTGCCTTCACCATGATTCAGGTGAGAAGGGCCGTAAGGCGTACCGCCAGAGCTGGTGGTATGCAAGGCGGGCTCAGAGTAGGGTATCCCCAATACCATCATGCCATGGTGGAGCAAAGGCAGTAGCATCGATTGCAACGTGGTTTCTTGCCCGCCGTGCATCGATGACGAGGAGGTGAATACACACGCCGGCTTACCGATTAGGGTACCGGATAGCCACTCCGCACTGGTTGAATCGATGAAATGCTTTAGCGGGGCTGCCATATTGCCAAACCGCACAGGGCTTCCCATCGCTAGGCCGATACAGCGCTTGAGATCGCCGTGCGTGACATGGGGATCGCCTTTTGCTTCTGGCTCAGTAGCACCTTGGGTATTCAGCTCAGGCACGGTGCGAAGCAATGCTTCGCACCCGCCCACGAGTTCAATGCCTCTGGCAATTTGCCGTGCCAACTGGCGTGTACTGCCATGTCGGCTGTAATAGAGCACGAGTATTTGGTGCATGGTGCTGCTCACTACCTGGAATGATTACAGAATAGTTAGTACTTGCTCAGGCGGGCGGCCCATCGCGGCTTTGTCGCCGTTGACCACAATCGGGCGCTCGATTAGCTTTGGATTTTCGGCCATGGCATCAAACAGCTGTTGCTCGGTCACACTGTCTTCACCCAGCGCGAGCTCTTTATAGATGGCTTCTTTGGTGCGCATCATCTCACGGGCAGAACTGTAACCCAGTTGCTTGAGCAAGGTTTGCAATTGCTCGGCGCTTGGGGTGTCTTCCAAGTACTTAACAACGTCAGGTGTAACGCCGTTTTCTTCCAATAGGGCCAGTGTTTGGCGGCTTTTAGAACAACGTGGGTTGTGGTAGATGGTGATAGACATGACTTCTTCCTTATTTAGCGCATCTGGCCGCCAAGGGCGGCCAGTGGGGTGTTTTCGTTATGTTGCCCCATTGTAGAGGAAGTGTCAGTAAGAAGATATGGCTCAGTGGTTGGCTTTGAGACCGTGATCAGAGGTTGGCAAAGCGTGAGCGAGCAAGGCGTAGTTGGTCTATCCGAGCATCATAGCGTGCCTGATCCAGCGAATTAATCTCAACCAGCTGGCTGGCCTGGATATAGAACTGGATGGCTTTCTCCCACGCCCCCCGCAGTGCCATTAGCTCACCACGGGCGGCCAACTCAGCATCACGACGGCCGTTTGCGGCCTGGGCTTGGGCGAGTAAGTGCCAACCATTGGCGTCATCCGGGTTGTCGTAGGTGTACCGAGTCAAGATCGGAATGCTTTCGCTGTTACGCCCAGCTTCTTGTAGCGCATTGGCCAAGTTGATGTTCAGTACCTTGTGGTTTGGTGTAGCTTGCAGGGCTTTTTGCAGGCGGTTGATCGCCCTGTCATACTGCTTTTCGTACAGATCCAAGTCCGTGGCTGAATCGATATAAAAACGGTTGTTAGGATCTTTTGCCAACAGCGGATCAAGCAATGCATGGGCTTGTTCGTATTTGCCGGTATCAATGTAAACCAGTGCCTTACCGTAGTTGAGCGCGTCTTTGCTGGCACCCGTTGCGCGTTTCAACCTGCGATCGAACCAATCCAGTGAAGCGTTGCTGTCAATACCGGCATAGCGGGCAATGATCCGAGAGCGTGCTAGCTGATAGCGGTTAGAGTCGTTTTTCTTACCCGTCGGGTATTGGTTGGCACGTTCGCGGCTATCCGTGATCCGCGATTCAGGCAATGGGTGAGTCAATAGCATCGGCGGTGGCGTGCTGGCGTAGCGGTACTGATCGGCCAAGCGGCCAAAAAAGCGCGGCATTGCCTGAACGTCATAACCTGTTTTGGCCAGTGTGGCGATACCAATTCGGTCGGCCTCTTTCTCGTTGCTACGGGTATAGTTGATTTGCCCTTGGGCCGAAGCGGCTGTGGTCGCGTGGATTGCCGCCATCCCTGCTTCTGGCGAAGCAATCGCCAGCATCAGCGAGCCGATCAAAGCTGCCATGGTTGCCGGGGATTTCCTCGCCTGATCCTCCATGCTTCTTGCCAAGTGACGCTGGGTGATGTGGGCAATTTCGTGGGCAACAACCGAGGCAAGCTCGCCTTCGGTATTGGCATGAAGAAATAGGCCGGTGTGAATCGCGACATGGCCGCCAAAGAAGGCAAAGGCGTTGATGTCACGGTTTTGGATCATGAAAAAGTTGAACGGGGTGCGAACATCATTGGCGTTGGCAACCAATTGGTGGCCAAGATCTTGAATATATTCCGACAGTAGTGGATCGCTAACCACTGGCATGCTGCCCCGGATCATTCGCATGTAGGCATCGCCGTACTCTATCTCTTTTTCGATGCTCAGCGTCGATGCCGCGGCCGTCCCAATTTCTGGCAGGTCGTTGATTGAGCTTGATGATACAGGAACGCTGGTGCCCAATAGCGCACTGATGAGAATAAAGGCCGGTGCCTTAGTAAATCGAAACATATAAAAAATACAACCGCCCTTGTTACGTTTACCGTTTACCGCGAGAGTGCGAGCCTAAATCTACCCTGAACGAGGGAGAGTTATAAACAGCTAAGACAACGAAACCTTGCACAGGTTTCTTTTTTGTCACCAAGATGTCCTTTACAATACATTCATGGATAATAATTGTCAGTATACCGGAATGGAAACCTTGTTGCTTAACTTGACGACAGAACGCTGCCCGATGGCATTGTTGCTGGCGAAAAGGGCGACCAAGACACTTGTCGTCGGTCAGCAAATCGAAATTCATATCACTGACACAGGTGCTCGGCAAGATATTCCTCGTTACCTGATTAACCATGGCTTTAATATCGAAGTGCTGGCAGATAGTCACCAAGCACTTGTAATAAATGTGACCAAAAGGCAGTAATCGCTCTATGTTGGATATGCTTAATCGCTGGTACCGGCGACGTTTTTCTGATCCCCATGCTGTTAGCTTAGTCGCTATCCTGTTGGGTGGATTTCTGACAATTTACTTTTTCGGCAACTTGATTGCCCCTTTGTTGGTCGCGATAGTACTGGCCTACTTGCTTGAATGGCCTGTCATGCAGTTAACACGTATTGGCTTGCCGCGCCGATTTGCGGTGATGGGCGTGCTGCTTATTTTCGCCGGCTTAATGGTCATGGCGGTGTTTGGCCTAGTGCCAACCATCTGGCACCAGGTCGGCAACTTACTGGCTGACGTACCTAGCATGTTCAACGGCTTCCAAGATTACGTCCTGAGTTTGCCTGAACGCTACCCGGATTTTGTCCAACCGCACCAGGTGGGTACTTTCATGGATACCTTGCGTGCCAAAGTGCTCGGAATGGGCGAAAGCGCGGTGAAGGGTTCATTGGCTTCATTGGTCAGCTTGGCGACATTGGCGGTTTACCTGATTTTGGTTCCTCTATTGGTGTTCTTCCTGCTCAAAGATAAAGACGAGATGATGGAAACACTCAACGGGCTGCTACCGAAGAACCGCCGCTTGGCGAGCAAGGTGGGGGCCGAAATGAACCAGCAGATCTCGAATTACATCCGCGGCAAGGTGACTGAAATCTTCATCGTCGGTATCGTTAGTTATGTGACATTTGCCGTCATGGATCTGCGCTATGCCGTGTTGCTTGGGGTTTTGGTTGGCTTCTCGGTACTGATCCCGTACATCGGCGCTGCCGCTGTGACATTACCGGTTGCGATGGTTGGCTTGTTCCAGTGGGGGATCAGCCCCGACTTCTGGTGGCTGTTGGTTGCCTACGGTATTATCCAGGCGCTTGATGGCAACGTGCTGGTGCCTATTTTGTTCTCAGAGGCGGTTAACCTCCACCCGGTGTGGATCATCGTAGCGGTATTGGTCTTCGGCGGCCTTTGGGGCTTCTGGGGCGTCTTCTTTGCTATTCCGCTAGCAACCTTGGTGAAAGCGGTGTGGAATGCGTTGCCGGCATCCGAGCCCATCGCTGAACCGCCGCAAGATGAGTGATAGCGAGTACCAAATCGAGAAAAGGCCGCATCTGCGGCCTTTTTGCTATGGTTACCCCACCTCTGGGTGGGACAGGCATTGCCCGTTGCGCTTAGCTGTTTTCTTTAAGGTAGTTCAGTACCACTTCGTGGTGGTCTTTGGTTTTGAACTTGTTGAAGACATGCTCGATAACGCCGTTCTCATCGATCAAGAAGCTGGTGCGGTGCAGGCCGTCGTACACTTTGCCCATAAATTTCTTTTCACCCCAAATACCGAATAGATCGGTTACGGCGTGGTCTTCGTCAGACAATAGCGTGAAGTTAAGATCATGCTTTTCAATGAACTTAGGCAGGCGTTTTACCGGGTCGATGCTGATCCCCAATACTTCAACATTAAACGCATCCAACTCAGCCTTGGTATCACGCAGGCCGCATGCCTGGGTGGTGCAGCCCGGCGTCATTGCTTTCGGGTAAAAGTAAGCAAGTACTTTCTTCCCTTTGAAATCAGACAAGCTGACTGGCTCGTCGTTTTGGTTTTGCAGTGTGAAGGCTGGCGCTGGCGTACCGGCGGTCAAAGTCTTCATATTGATTTTTCCTTATTGATTGTGGCCGACGAAGTTAACGCTGCCGGTCACCAACAGGTCACGGCAGAGCCCTTCATACTCTTCTTGTAGTGTCATTAAGTTGCAGCCTTCAGGGAGGTTTGCGCTGATCTGCAACTGGAATTGGTTTGGTTTCTCTGCGTCGTCGCTTTCGTGGGTATGGGCGCTTAACGAGGCGATATCGACATTGCGCGTGGCAAAGAAGTGGGTGAACTGCTCGATAAGCCCCGGGCTATCATTTGCCTCGACATTGAATTCTGCTGTGTATGGGTAAAACCGGTGCTCATGCTTCTTGGTTCGTTTCATGACGGTTAACAGGTCATGTTCTTGGGCCTTGAGCGGCAGGGTGGCTTCAACCCGTGACATGGCATTGGTATTGCCTGATAGCAACATGATAAGTGTGAACTCATGACCAAATAGCGCCAATCGGCTATCGACAATATTACAGCCGCATTGGGTGATCAGGCGTGTGATTTCATCGGAAATCCCTGGACGATCCGTTCCTACAGCAGTAATTACTAAATAATGTTCCATATATTCTGACATCACGTTGTGAACACCCTTTGCATGGTAGCACAGTCCTTGAATCCGCCAAGTTACCTATGCTGCAAAAATCAGCGAACGGTTTATGACTGTAGATCACTGATTTACTTTCTTCTGTCTTGAGTTTACTTTGGCTGAAAAGTAGTATGGTTAGCTTGGCTGCTTTATTATTCGGCTTTTGCCGGCAAGTAGGATGCGTCCTTGGCTGGTGGGCAAAATAATAAAGCTGCCAAGAAATAATTCTTAAGGGGAGATGGACATGTTTTCAGGAAGTATGGTGGCATTAGTGACACCACTTGATGAGGCCGGCGAAGTTGATTACGCAAGCTTGGCATCATTAGTTGAATACCACATTGCAGCAGGGACAGATGCAATCGTGGCGGTAGGTACCACAGGCGAGTCAGCAACTCTGACCGTTGACGAGCACGTAAAAGTGGTACTTAAAACGTTGGAGTACGCACAAGGCCGTGTTCCTGTTATTGCGGGAACGGGTGCAAATGCGACCCATGAAGCCATCACCTTTAGTAAATTGTTCTCGGGTACCGGTGTTGCAGCATGCCTAAGCGTGACGCCTTATTACAACAAGCCGACGCAAGAAGGTTTGTACCAGCACTTCAAAGCGATTGCCGAAGCAACTGACTTGCCGCAGATCCTATACAATGTACCGGGCCGTACAGCGGTTGACCTGCTGCCGGAAACTGTTGCTCGCCTTGCTAAGATTGACAACATCATCGGTATTAAAGATGCCACGGCTGATTTGTCTCGCGTGAAAAAAACACGGGAACTTTGTGGCGATGACTTTATCCAACTAAGCGGTGATGACGCGACAGGGCTCGACTTTGTTGCTGAAGGTGGCCACGGCGTAATTTCTGTCACGGCGAACGTGGCGGCGGCTGAAATGGCGACCATGTTCAAGTTGGCACTTTCTGGCCAGCTTGAAGCGGCAAGTGAGATTAACCAACGTATTATGCCGTTGCACACTCAGTTATTTGTAGAATCAAACCCGATCCCAGTTAAGTGGGCAGCGCATCAGCTGGGTTTGATTAAGTTCGGTGATCTTCGCTTGCCACTGACTGAACTGAGTGAATCGGCACAACCAGTAGTATTAGAAGCTCTAAAGGATGCCAACGTACTGCTGTAATTAGCGAAAGCGTAGGAGCGCAAAAGCGTAATGAATTACAAATATAAGCTGGTCGCAGCAGGTGTTGCTGCTGTAGTGCTGGCTGGTTGCTCTGATGGTGCGGATCGTCGCCGTCAGGCAAACCAGGACTTTAATTACCTCAATACCAAGCCTCTGGAAGCGTGGAACCTACCTGCCGATGCACAGTCATCGCAGGTGAGCGATTACGCCATTCCTGCGGTAGAGGTGCAAGGGGAGTTGGGTCCGGCGGTAGATATCCGCCCACCGCAGCAGGTGCTGACTTTGATCCCGGGCTCGCGTACCGTGAAGCATGAGGATGGCGTGACTTTGGTGCTATTGAAGCCCGAAGAGCTGTCAAAGGTATGGACGCTAACCCAGAAGCTGATCGCCGAGCAGAACATTTCTTTGCGTAGCCAAACAGCTGATGTCATGGAAACGGATTGGGTTAGCTGGACTAATGCCGATGAAGATCATGAGATCGGCAGCCGTTACCGGATCGAAAAGTCCGCCCAAGGTGGTAGCAATACCTACCAAATCAGCTTGATTGGTTGGCGCGAGGCTGGGGTTGAGCAGCCGGTATCGCTTGATAACAAAGAGCGTTACAGCACCCTGATGACCAACTTGGTTGTTGCCCGCTATGATCAGCAAGAGCGCGATCAGGCACGACTGAGAGCACAGGAGCTGGTGAAGCAAATCCCAATCTCGATGGGCCAGGACCGCAGCGGATTACCTGTCATTATTGCTCGCGCACCTTACAACGTGTTCTGGGAACGCTTGCCTGATGTCTTGGGATCGCTTGGCTTTACTGTCGACGGGCGTAACCGTTCGCAAGGTACAGTGGAAGTGAGCTTCAAGTCGCCGGATGATGAGTTCTGGACCGAAATTGGCACAAGGCCTATCGCACTGGATAACAGCAGTTATAATATCCAGCTTGGTGATTTGGGCAACCGTACTTCGATCAGTATTACGGATACCGATGGTAAGCCTGTGACTGAAGAAGCGCTGGAAAGCTTGGCGCCTGTACTCGCTGCAGCTATCGACCGTGCCAATAATAGCTAACCTGTTTTGCGCTAGATAATAAAAAACCGCTACCAGCCTTGCTGATAGCGGTTTTTTTATGAAGGTAGCTTATCCGCTTACTTTACTTCTTCGCCACGTGCCTGCATGTCGGCATGGTAAGACGAACGAACAAACGGACCACAGGCTGCATGGGTAAAGCCCAGGTCAAGCGCGATCTCTTTAAGCTCTTCAAACTCGGCAGGCGGCACATAGCGCTCAACCGGCAAGTGGTGGCGGCTTGGCGCAAGGTACTGGCCTAGTGTTAGCATGGTCACACCGTGGGCACGCAGATCTTTCAGTACTTCGATGATTTCTTCCTTGGTTTCACCCAAGCCCATCATCAAGCCCGATTTGGTCGGCACTTCCGGGTGCATTTCCTTGAATTTTTTCAGCAGATCAAGCGACCACTGGTAGTTTGCGCCTGGGCGCGCCTTGCGGTAAAGGCGAGGGGCGGTTTCAAGGTTGTGGTTGAAAACATCTGGCGGGTTATCACGCAGGATGTCCAGTGCGCGATCCATACGGCCACGGAAGTCAGGCACCAATGTCTCGATTTTAATATTCGGGCTCTTGGCGCGGATTTCACGGGTACAGTCGGCAAAGTGCTGGGCACCGCCGTCGCGCAGATCGTCACGGTCAACCGATGTGACCACGACATAGCGTAGCTTCATATCTGCAATGGTCTGTGCTAGCTGTACTGGCTCTTCAGCATTCGGTGGCAATGGACGACCATGCGCTACGTCACAGAATGGGCAGCGGCGGGTACAGATCGCACCTAGGATCATAAAGGTGGCTGTACCGTGGTTGAAACACTCGGCCAAGTTTGGGCACGACGCTTCTTCACACACTGAGTTCAGGTTGTTTTTGCGCATCGCCGATTTAATTTCCTGGATGCGGTGGCTGTCGGATGGCAGCTTGATTTTCATCCATTCTGGCTTGCGCAGTACTTCCTTCGGAGCTTCTTCCACTTCGACATTGCGAGTTGGGATCAGCGCCATTTTGTCGGCATCGCGGTACTTGACACCTTTCTCGATTTTGATTGGTTTACTCATCTGAATTGCTTTCCGTTTTCCACTCAACGCTCTGATAATCGAGCAGTTTGATCAGCTCTTCTACAAGTACAGGCTGAACTTCCATTAGTTCAGCTGGGCCATTCAACAACGCTGTTTGCGTCATTTCCATTCCGGCATAGCCACAAGGGTTAATACGCAGAAATGGCGCCAGATCCATATTGATATTGAGTGCCAGACCATGAAAAGAGCAACCGCGTCTGATCCGCAAGCCTAGTGAGCATATCTTCTGACCGTCGACATACACACCCGGCGCATCAGGGCGGGCATTAGATTCAATCCCAAAGTGGGAGAGAGTATTTATAACAGTATTTTCGATGTGGGTAACTAGGTCACGCACACCTAATTTATCTCGGCGCAGATCAATTAAGATATAGGCAACAAGCTGACCAGGTCCATGGTAGGTGACTTGTCCGCCACGATCACTTTGAACGACAGGAATATCGCCGGTGTTGAGCAAGTGTTCGGCTTTTCCTGCTTGGCCTTGGGTAAACACAGGGTTGTGTTCAACTAGCCAGATTTCGTCCAGTGTGTCGGTACTGCGCTGGTCGGTAAATTCGTGCATGGCTTGCCAGGTTGGTTCGTAGTCCCGGCGGCCAAGATTTCTGATGATAATCTTCTTTTGCAATGTAACACCCATATTGTTTGTCACTCGGCTTGGCCTGAAATGATGACACCCCGCATGGGTGCATGATACCGATTGGTATTATAAAACTTGGCGGCTGAATTTACAGCCGCCAATTTTATAGGGGTTTGGAGAGGGTTATAGCACCACGCGAACGATGTCGATTTCGCCCAGCTCTTTATAAAGCGTCTCAACTTGTTCAATCGATGTTGCGGTGATTGAAACAGAAACCGCACTGTAAGTGCCTTTGCCACTTGGTTTTACGTCCGGCGTGTAGTCGCCCGGTGCATGGCGCTGGATCACTTCAACTACAAGATCTGGGAGCTCAGGTTTGTTGTAACCCATTACCTTGTAGGTAAACTTACAAGGAAACTCCAGTAGGTCTTTTAGTTTTGGCTGTTCTTGCTGCTGCATTCTGAACTCCGAGATATTGCATATGCGTTACTTAAGTTTTAGCAGAGCATATTAATGGCTCAGGTGCGTGAACACAAGTTTGGTCGATAAAGTGACGGCAAGCGTATAAAACTGATGACAGCCATGTCCAAGTATTCGCAGCCGCCTGGGTGGCGTTGCCGCGTTGCTGGATAAAAAGGGGAGGATAAAAAAACGCCGCCTGTGAGGCGACGTTTTGCGTGTTGTACTTGGTTGCTAAGCCCTTAGCTCAACCAGCCCTTGAACAGCAGCATGATGTAATCAATCAAACGGCTGAATAGGCCGCCTTCGTTAACATCGTTCAGTGCCAGCAGCGGGTACTCTGCAATATCTTCATCACCAACGCGGTAGTAAAGCTTGCCGACAACATCGCCTTTGCTGATAGGGGCTTTTAGTTCTTTCTCAAGGACAAAGCTAGCGGTGAGATCCTTGGTTTGGCCGCGAGGTAGGGTAACGAAGGTATCTTCGCTAACGCCCAGAGACACTTCGTCCTTATCGCCCATCCATACCTTTTCAGATACAAATGTTTCGTTAGCTTTGTGCGGTGATACGGTTTCGAAGAAGCGGAAGCCGTAGTTGAGTAGCTTCTTGCTTTCTGCCTTGCGGGCGTTAGGGTTTTTCGTACCCATTACAACTGCGACTAGGCGCATTTGGCCTTCAGTCGCCGTGCTGACTAGGCTGTAACCTGCGTTGTTGGTGTGGCCGGTTTTCAGGCCATCAACGTTTAGGCTCTTGTCCCAAAGCAGGCTGTTGCGATTGTACTGAGTAATACCGTTGTAGGTGAAAGATTTCTCTTTGTAGATGGCGAACTCTTCTGGAACATCGCGGATCAGGCCTTGGGCCAATAGCGCCATGTCGTAAGGCGTGGTGTACAGGTCAGGGTTATCCAGACCGTGCACGTTGGCAAAGTGTGTCGAGTCCATACCTAGGGTCTTAGCCCAAGCGTTCATGAGATCAACGAACGAGTCTTCCGACCCCGCAACGTGCTCTGCCATTGCTACACAGGCATCATTGCCTGACTGAATGATAATGCCTCGGTTTAGGTCAGAGACTTTAACTTCGCTACCCACCTCGATGAACATCTTCGATGAGCCAGGGAAGTTCTTCGCCCAGGCATTTTTGCTGATCACCACCGTGTCATCCATCGAGATGTTGCCGCGGTTGACCTCTTGGCCGATAACGTAGCTGGTCATCATCTTGGTCAGGCTGGCTGGCGGAATTTGGTTGTATTCGTTATTGCCGGCCAAGATTTCACCTGAGTGGTAGTCCATTAGGACGTAGCCCTTGGCTGCGATTTGCGGGGCTTCAGGCACAACAGCCGGTGCTGCAGCAGCGGTCATGGATGCAAGAAGCGTTGCCGAAACAGCGACAGAGCGAATAAGTGCAACAGATTTCTTCATGATGGTTGTAACTTAATTTGTCGATAGCAAAAAAATTTTACACACTATATCAGATTGTCATTTGCAGACCAGTGCTGGAGGTCATCAAGCTGTCAGCTTTGTCATTTTGATGACCTGGGGGAAGTGTGCAGTGTTCGAAAGGCCACTGGTGTGGCCTTTCAATAACAGGCTTGGTTAGGTCTTAGGCTTGAGTTCACGCTTTGAGGTAATAATAAAGGCTTGCGGGTACAAACTCGCCTTGGCTTTATCGCGTTGCTCAATAGCTTCATCCCGGTCGATGTAAGGCCCCAGGCGCAAGCGGTAGATCTCGGCAGAGTCCGCTTTTTTAATATCGACGCTGGTATCGAACTCTTGTTCTAATTTTGTGGCAATTTCTTGTGCCTTCGCTTCGTTGGTGACCGCAGCAAGTTGAACAAAATAATAGTTAGGGTTCGCGCTTTGCCATTCTTCCGGGTTGTCTGGCTTGGCAACTTGGATCAGTTCGATTTTCACCGGTGCCGTACCGTGCTTGATCACATCGAGGCGCGCCGCCGCTGCCATGCTGAGATCGATGATCCGGCCTTCGTGGAACGGCCCCCGGTCGTTGACCCTCACGATAGCGGTTTTGCCGTTGTTGGTGTTGGTCACCTTGACATAGCTCGGTAACGGCAGCGTTTTGTGCGCAGCGGTCATCGAGTACATATCGTAGATTTCACCGTTCGATGTTTGATGGCCGTGGAACTTTTGCCCGTACCATGACGCATCGCCTTCTTGGATGAAGGGATCAGAGCCGGTGACAATTTGGTAGTCCTTACCGCGCAAGGTGTAATCTTTATTGCCCGCTAAGCTTTTTGGCTCATAACGAGGCTGGGCATCCTCGATGTGATCCAGTGTCGGCGATGATTCTGGGGCAATGTCGTCAGCGATATCATAGCGCTCAGTGCTGGGTGTTGAGCTACAGCCAGCCAGTACGAGTAATAGGAATAATGGGGAAATACGCATTTAGGTCGCCTTCGACAACATTTTTCTATGGGTATGAATTGACATCAGGATACCGAAACCGGCCATTAGGGTCACCATGGAGGTTCCCCCGTAGCTGACCAGTGGCAGGGGCACCCCTACCACAGGAAGCAGGCCGCTTACCATGCCAATATTTACAAAGATATAAACAAAAAAGCTGAGTACGATACTGCCTGCCATCATCCGGCCAAAGGCGGTTTGGGCACGGCTAGCCAGCAGTAGTCCACGGCCGATAATAAATAGGTAGATGGCCAATAGGCAGACAACACCCACTAGCCCCCATTCCTCGGCGATCACCGCAAAGATAAAGTCGGTGTGGCGCTCAGGCAAAAATTCCAACTGGGACTGGGTGCCCTGCATCCAGCCCTTGCCCGACAACCCACCCGAGCCAATCGCAATTTTTGACTGGATGATGTGGTAGCCGGCCCCGAGCGGATCCGACTCCGGGTTAAACAGGGTGAGCACCCGTGTCCGCTGGTAGTCGCGCATTAAAAACAGCCACAAGACTGGAATAAAGCCGGCCAGCAAAACGCCGGCAGCACCGATGATCTTCCAGCTCATTCCTGATAGAAACAAGACAAAGACCCCGGATGCCGCGATCAGGATCGATGTACCGAGATCGGGTTGCTTGGCAATGAGGATCGTCGGGACGAAGATCATCACCAGAGCAATGACCAAGTTCTTGAAGCTTGGCGGAAGTGGCCTGCTGCCAATAAAGCGGGCAACCATGAGCGGCACCGCCAGCTTGATCAGCTCCGAGGGCTGGAAGCGGACAAAACCGAGGTTCAGCCAGCGCTGGGCACCTTTTGATGCCTCACCAAAAAACAGGACGCCAAGTAGCAACAGCAGGCCGGCCCCAAACAGATAGGGAGCCCAGGTTTCGTAATGGCGCGGGGCGATCTGAGCCAGCACAAACATGACCCCGAGCGAGAGCACCATACGGATGGCTTGCCTTTCCATCATTGGCATGCTTTGCCCGCTGGCGCTGTACATCACCATCAATGCAAAGCCCATTAAGGTTAAGAGCCCAAGCAATAGGGGCACATCAATGTGTAAGCGGTCACTCAGGGTGCGCTTGTTGCCAGTTGCCGCCATGATCGTCATTGGGATACCTCGGCTAGTTTCGTGCTCTTAGTGGCCGCTTCGGGTTCAGAAGCCTTGGGTTTTAATAGCATATGGTCGAAGATACGGCGCGCAACAGGGCCGCCGTTGGACGAACCGCCACCGGCGTTTTCGAGTACCATCGACACGACAACTTCCGGCTCGTCAAATGGTGCAAAGGCGGTAAACAGGGCGTGGTCGCGCAGGTGCTCTTCCAGCTCCTCGGCGTTGTACTCCTGATCTTCTGCCAGACCAAAGACCTGGGCCGAACCCGACTTACCGGCGGCCACGTATTCAGAGCCATAGAATGGGCGACGAGCAGTACCGCGTGGGCCGTACAATACGAGGCGCATGCCTTCTTTGGCGACATCCCAGTATTTCGGGTCGACGTTGTCAATCGGCGGGTAATCTTCAAACTTAGCTGGCATTTCGACATCTTCATCAATGATGTCTTTGAGCAGGTGCGGTGCTTGTACCCGGCCGCGGTTAACCAAGACGGTTGTGGCCTTGGCTATCTGGATTGGGGTGGCTGTCCAGTAACCCTGGCCAATCCCGACTGGGATGGTATCCCCTTGGTACCAAGGCTGACGGAAGCGGGCTTGCTTCCATTCACGGGTCGGCATATTGGCCTTGCTTTCCTCATGAATATCAATGCCGGTGTATTCACCGTAGCCGAAACGGGTCATCCAATCGGAGATGCGGTCGATGCCAAGATCATAGGCAATTTGGTAGAAGAAGGTATCCACCGATTCTTCAATGGCCTTGTGGATATTGACCTTGCCGTGGCCCCAGCGCAACCAGTCGCGGAATGGACGGCTGTTGGAGTTCGGGATCCGCCAGTAACCCGGGTCATTGCGGGTGGTACGGGTGGTGATCACACCTTCGGCAAGCGCTGCAACCGCAATCATCGGTTTGACTGTCGATGCCGGCGGGTAGATCCCCAGCGTCACGCGGTTGACCAATGGGCGGTTGATATCGTTAAGTAGCTCGCGGTACTTTTTGCCCGAGATGCCATGGACAAACAGGTTAGGGTCGTAACTTGGGCTTGATACCATTGCCAGTACCGACGAGTCGCGAGGGTCGAGGACGACGACGGAGCCACGCTTGTAGCTGACGATCTCTTCGCCGGTTTCAGGGTCTTGCTCGCGTTCGGTCAGTAACTCCTTAACGTAGAGCTGAAGCTCGATGTCCAGGTTGAGCTTAATGTCTTTACCCGGGATCGGCGGCACATATTTCAGGGTGCGGATAACCCGGCCGCGGCTGTTAACCTCGACCTCTTGGTAGCCGGACGTGCCGTGGAGCAGGTCCTCGTAATACTTTTCTATACCCAGCTTGCCGATGTCACGGGTCGCTTTGTAGTTGTTGATCTTTTCTTCGCGCTCAAGGCGTTGAATATCACGGTCGTTGATTTTTGCCACGTAGCCAAGTACGTGGGTGAGGGCTTCACCGTAAGGGTAGTGGCGCTTGAGGTATGCTTTGACTTCAACACCCGGGAAGCGGTGTTGGTTTACCGAAAACAGGGCAACCTGTTGCTCCGACATTTGGTTGAGCAACGGCACCGACTTGAAGCGTCGGGTACGGCGGCGCTCGCGTTGGAAGCGCTCGATTTGTTCATCGGTGACGCCCATGAGATCTTTGAGGCTAAGGAAGGTCGCTTCAAGATCGGGCACTTTCTCGCTGGTGATTTCCAACGAGTAGACGGGGCGGTTTTCCGCCAGCAGGATACCGTTTCGATCGTAGATCAAGCCACGGTTGGGGGCGACAGGCACCACTTTGATCCGGTTATCGTTCGATCGTGTCTGGTAGTCTTCGTGCTCGCTGATCTGAATATGGTACAGATTGGTGAGCAGAATACCTACCAGCACGATGATGCCGATAAATGAGACAAGCGCTCGACGGAAAAACAGTGCCGACTCAGCCCGATGGTCGCGGATCTGCGTTCGCTTTTGTCTCATTCTTTCTTATTCCCTGTGGTACGGGTGGTTGGCGGTGATACTCCACGCACGGTAGAGGCTCTCGGCCATGATGACACGCACAAGCGGGTGGGGTAGCGTCAGTGGCGATAGCGACCAGCTTTGATCTGCCGCGGCTTTGCAGGCGGGTGCCAGCCCTTCAGGCCCGCCGATCAAGATGGAGACATCGCGGCCATCCAGCTTCCAACTTTCCAGTTGCTCGGCCAGCTGCTCGGTGTCCCAGCGCTTGCCCGGGATATCAAGGGTGACGATGCGATTGCCCTTGGCAACCGCCGCCAACATGGCTTCGCCTTCTTTTTGCAAAATACGTGCAATATCGGCGTTTTTGCCACGCTTGCCCGCTGGTATTTCTACCAGTTCCAATGGCATGTCTTTCGGGAATCGGCGGCTATATTCTTTGTAGCCTTCCTCAACCCATTTCGGCATCTTGGTGCCGACAGCAATTAATTGAAGCTTCATGTCTGATTAGCCCCAAAGCTTCTCCAGTTGGTACAGGTTGCGTGCGTCTTCCTGCATGATGTGCAGCATAACGCTACCCATATCAACAACAATCCACTCACCGTCGTCTTCGCCGCTGATCCCGAAAGGCGGGTAATCAATCAGCTTAGACTCTTTATTTACGTGGTCGGCAATCGAGGCTACATGACGGTTGGACGTACCGGTACACAGCACCATGAACTCGGTGATGCTAGACTTGCCGCGCACGTCTAGGGTTACGATGTCCTGGGCTTTAATATCGTCAACTTTATCAACAATAAAATCGTGTAGTTCTTGAACCTGCAAAGGAAACCTCTCATTAGGGTGTTTTAGTCATTAATGTAGACCGAGACTGCCTAGGTCTACAATTTAGCGGCGCAGTATACCACGCACAACCTTGTACGAAACAAGTTGGCATTAACTTTACATAATACCGCGAAACGGTATTAAAGCGCGCCGCCTAAGTGGGTGCGGATACCGCATATTTCGGCACATAGCGCCGATAAATCGTCCCAAGGCTGGTAGTCGAAGTCGGTTTTTACTTTTACTTCCAACTGGGCGAGCTGCTGGAGCAAGCCAATGAGCACAGGAAGGGGAAGGCGGTGCAGTGCGCCTATGTACACTTCCCGGCGGCTCTGCCAGATCCGGAAGTTCTCGAAAATGTTGTTGAGCGACGTTCCCTTGCTGCCCATCTCCTGCATCTTATAGAGCTGGGTGAGCTCGCGCTGCAGGGTACGGAGGATGATCACCGCTTCGATACCTTCGCCCTGCAGTTGGCGTAGCACCCGCTGGCTACGCTTGCCTTGTCCTGCCAGTACGGCATCCAATAACTGGAACGGGGTGTAGTGGTTGTGGCGGCTCAGCGCCTCTTCCAGCCTCACGACATTGATTTCGCCGTCGGGGTAGAGCAAGACCAGCTTTTGTAAGCTCTGGGCCAGCGCCAGCAGGTTGCCCTCGTGCCACTGGGCCAGCATGAGCACCGATTCATGATCCGGCTTGAGGTTTAACTGCTGGCAGCGCCCTTGGATGAAGCGAGGCAAATGGCGGGCGTCCGGGGTATTGCAAGGGAGGTATAAGCCGTTGCCTTCGAGCCCCTTGAACCACTTGGCACTTTCTTGCTTCTTGTTCAGGCGCGGGCCTTGAAGCAGCAGCAAGATGTCTTCGTGTAAACAAGCGGTGACTTCCTGCAGGGACTTGGCATGCTGTGCATTGAGGCCGGTATCAGGGATGAGCAGCTCAATCACCTGGCGGGCCGAGAATAGGCTCATGGCCTGACAGCAATCGAGCACCAGGTTCCAATCGAGTTGGGCATCAACGGTAAAGGTGTGGCGTTCTTCGAAACCGGCAGCCATGGCTGCCTGCTTGATTTGGTCACTGCTTTCTAGCTTGAGCAATGGCTCGTTGCCAAATAGCAAGTAAGCTTGGCGCAACCCTTTTGTTAGCTGCTGCGCCAGTTGTTCTGGGTAAATCCTCATTCTGCAGTATTCACCTGATTGGTGTTGCTTGCAGCGCTCGCGTCGTTTTCACCTGATGTGGTGTTGAAGATCTGGTTGGCACCATCGCGATCACCGTCTTCTTCGGTAGTGACGCTAATGCCTTCTTCATTGGCGCTCTCTTCCAGCAGAGACTCAAGCTCATCGGCTTCCATCTGGTCGAATGCGGCGGTCAGGCGAGCCAGCTGGCGCATGATCTGGCGCGATGCTTGCTGACGCATCTCATCTTCAATCATATCGCGTTCAACCGACTTGGCCAGTGCGGTTAACGGGTTATCCAAGAAGGTACGGTTAACACGCGAGGTATAGCTCTGGCTGCCCTTGTTCGGTACCACGACGCGGTAGCGAACGGTATAGGTCAGCTCGTACTCAGCGGCACGGGCATTTTGGTAGAGCGACAAAGTACGCTCACCGGTCGACTCGCTGATAAGGTGCAGGTTAGGCACGTTGGCCGAAGGGGGCACAGGCTCGATACCGTGCAGCTTAAACTGAGACTTCACCTGACGGTGCAGCTCGCCGTAGCGGTCGAAACTGGTGAGTGATAGCTTGGCGATATCGTCTGGCAACATGTAGTTACCGCGAAGGTGGAAACCGCAGGAAGCAGTGGCAAGCGCCATAACTGCAACTAAGAGGGTTCGGATTGTGCTTTTAAGGGAAAATAAAGCTTTCACCGAGTCTGCTCCATGAAAAATGAGTGAAAACTGACCGGCTGACGCTGGTGGTACGGGGTGAGGGTGAGCCGGAATAACTGTGGCCCTGAAATCAGAGCCACAGATTAGGCACTAGGAATCTGCTTTAGTTCGCGCGAAATTAGTTCGCAACGATATTCAGCAGTTTGCCCGGTACGTAGATCACTTTACGAATGGTTTTTTCGTCAGTGAACTTAGTGACGTTCTCATCGCCTAGAGCCAGTGCTTCTACTTGCTCTTTGGTTGAGTCTGCCGCAACAGTTAGTTTAGCGCGAAGTTTGCCGTTCACCTGTACGATGATCAGCTTCTCGTCTTCAACCATGGCTTTTTCGTCAGCAACAGGCCACTCTGCATTGTCGATATCGCTCTCGCCCATGGTTTCCCACATCTCGAAACAGATGTGCGGAGTAATTGGGTAAAGCATGCGAACAATCGCTTTTAGTGCTTCGTCAAGAATTGCACGATCTTGTGCTGATTCCTGAGAGGCTTTGGCTAGCTTGTTCATCAGCTCCATGATAGCGGCAATCGCAGTGTTGAATGTCTGGCGGCGGCCAATGTCATCACCCACTTTAGCGATAGTCTTGTGCACGTCACGGCGAAGCGCTTTTTGGTCTGAAGACAGAGCAGCAACATCAACAGCCTCCGCTGCGCCTTTGCCAGTGTGCTCGTTAACCAGTTTCCAAACGCGTTTCAGGAAGCGGTTTGCACCCTCAACACCAGACTCTTGCCATTCAAGCGTCATGTCAGCCGGTGAAGCGAACATCATGAATAGACGTACTGTATCCGCACCGTACTTGTCGACCATTTCTTGCGGGTCGATACCGTTGTTCTTCGACTTAGACATCTTGATCATGCCCGAGTGGGCCACGTCACGGCCTGTGTCATCAACGGCTTTCTCGATACGGCCCTTGCCGTCACGCTCCACAGAGACATCGCTTGGTGCGATCCACTCTTTCGTGCCTTTCTCGTTGGTGTGGTAGAACGCATCTGCAAGTACCATACCCTGACAAAGAAGCTGCTTGAACGGCTCGTCAGACGTTACGTAGCCCGCGTCACGAAGCAGTTTGTGGAAGAAGCGTGAGTACAATAGGTGCATACAAGCGTGCTCGATACCACCGATGTACTGGTCTACTGGCAGCCAGTAGTTGGCTTTTTCCGGATCTAGGATGTCGTCGGCCTGTGGCGAACAGTAACGTGCGTAGTACCACGATGATTCCATGAAGGTATCAAACGTATCGGTTTCACGCAGTGCAGGTTCACCGTTGAAGGTTGTCTTCGCCCACTCTTTGTCAGCCTTGATCGGGCTGGTTACGCCGTCCATCACGACGTCTTCAGGTAGGATAACAGGCAGTTGCTCGGCTGGTACCGGGTGAACTTCACCGTCTTCGGTAGTCACCATTGGGATTGGTGCACCCCAGTAGCGCTGGCGAGACACACCCCAGTCACGCAGACGGAAGTTAACTGTCTTCTGGCCCTTGCCTTCGCTTTCCAATTTCGCTGCGATTGCATCGAATGCAGCCTGGAAGCCAAGACCGTCGAATTCGCCTGAATCGAACAGTACGCCTTTCTCGGTGTATGCCGCTTCAGCAATGTCTAGCTCGCTGCCGTCTTCAGGCTTGATCACCGGAATGATGTCCAGGCCGTACTTAGTGGCGAACTCGAAGTCACGCTGGTCGTGAGCAGGTACTGCCATCACGGCACCTGTGCCGTAGTCCATCAGTACGAAGTTAGCAACGAAAACAGGAACTTCACGGCCGTTCAGCGGGTGAATAGCCGTTAGGCCTGTTGCCATGCCTTTCTTTTCCATTGTTGCTAGTTCAGCTTCAGCAACCTTGGTGTTACGGCATTCCTCGATAAATGCAGCAAGCTCAGGGTTGTTCTTCGCCGCTTCTTCTGCAAGCGGGTGGCCTGCAGCGATACCAACGTAAGTCACACCCATTAGTGTGTCTGGACGGGTTGTGTAAACTTCGAGGTCTGGCTGACCTTTCACTTCAAACTTAAGCTCAACACCTTCAGAGCGGCCAATCCAGTTGCGCTGCATGGTTTTAACCATGTCAGGCCAGCCGTCTAGGTTGTCCAGGTCGTCGAGTAGCTCTTGGGCGTATTCAGTGATCTTGATGAACCACTGCGGGATTTCTTTTTGCTCTACAGGCGTGTCACAACGCCAGCAGCAACCGTCTTCAACCTGCTCGTTAGCAAGCACGGTTTGGTCGTTCGGACACCAGTTAACAGAAGACGTCTTCTTGTAAACCAGGCCTTTTTCGTAAAGCTTAGTGAAGAACTCTTGTTCCCAGCGGTAGTATTCCGGCGTACAAGTAGCAAATTCACGGTTCCAGTCGTAGCCAAAGCCCAGCAACTTAAGCTGGTTCTTCATGTACTCGATATTTTCGTAAGTCCATGGTGCAGGGGCAGTTTTGTTTTTCACTGCAGCGTTTTCTGCTGGCAGGCCGAATGCGTCCCAACCGATAGGCTGCATCACGTTCTTGCCCTGTAGGCGCTGGTAACGAGAGATCACATCACCGATGGTGTAGTTACGCACGTGACCCATGTGCAGTCGACCACTTGGGTACGGGAACATGGAGAGACAGTAGAATTTTTCTTTATTAGGGTCTTCACTTACAACAAAGGTCTTTTTGTTGTCCCAATGTTCTTGAACTTTCTGTTCAATGTCCTGTGGACGATATTGTTCTTGCATCGATGACATCCGGGATTTTGTGAGTTGAGTACAAACACATTCAATATAATCGGCATAGAATAACTAAAGGTAAAGGTGTCAACAATAGCTAAGGCCGTTTCGGGCCGTAATTGTTACCGGATAATCGCGGTTAACAGGCTTGTGGCACATAATTGCCTGCTGGAATGGCAGATAGGAGGTGACCTATGGCTAAGCAAAAAGCAGATTACGAGGCGCTACTTGAGCAGGTGACGGAAACCCTGAAGCATAGCCCCGATGAGCTCAAGCATTGGGCGGAAACCACGGAAAAATATCGTCAGGCCGCCAGTGATATGACCAAAGACGAACTGGCGTTGATTTCGGCCTACTTGAAGCGTGACTTGAAGGAATTCGGCCAAGGGGTGGAGGAAAGCCCTGAGCCATTTTCGGAAAGCCCGTTTTATCAGGTGGTGAAAGAAACCATTTGGGAAGGCCTGGCAGAGATCACCGATAAAACCCAGATAGAGTGGGGAGAAGTGATGGATGACATCAAGCACCAGGGGGTTTACCAAAGTGGTGAAATCATTGGGCTGGGCAATCTAGTGTGCGAAAAATGCGGGCACCATGAGCTGATCACCCATGTGAAGAAGATTGAGCCCTGCATGAAGTGTGGCCATGACCGTTTTACCCGCCAACCGCTTTCACCCTAGTTTGAGATAAAAAATAGCGAGGATGACCTCGCTATTTTTTTATTGGCTGGCTTGGCGCTACTCCGGGCGCTCGAGGGTGTCGACGATCACCGCTGTTGGCGTTGACTCGGTCTCGGGCAGTTGCGCTGGCTTGGCAGGGCTCGCGCTTGGTGAGTGGCCACCAAGTGGCTCGTAGCTGAACTTCTGTCCGGCTAACGAGGCTTCCAACATCATGCCACCCTTGGCAAAGGTGAAGACCGCGATGCCGTTGGTGTAGTTGGCATCGAGGTAGTTATCACTGGCGCTGGCGCTGATCCCGGCCGTGCCCGCCTTGGCCTGCGCGCCTTCTGTCAGGGCAACGGCTGAAGCTTGGGCATCGAGCTCGAAACTGCCGCTGGTGAAGCGCTCGTAGGCACGCTTGTCTTGGAAGAAAATGATTTCACTGTACGACTGGCCACCGAACTGCAGGCCAAACGAGACTTGGTAGAGCTTGGCTGAGCCGGTTATTTCATGATCTTTATAGACGGTGCCGCTACCATACGCGCCGCCTACCCAGAAGCCGCCCTTGCCCACTGAGGGGAACACGGCATACCCATACGAAGACAGGAAGAAAGGCTGGGTTTGGCTTGCGGCTTTGAATTGGTCTAGCGCCGCTTGGGTTTCCAGGCTTTCTTTGGCAATTGAACCTGATGCGACGCATAACATGGCGACGGCACTGAGGGTGGTAAATAACTTGGTGATGATTTTCATGGGCGCATTCCCTTGAGTTGCAAGCTTATAGGTTATTTGCTTTGCCCGTTATATTATCAAGATGAATAAAAAGGCGAAGGGACACCCTTCGCCTTTTTGCTTATTTTCAGCTCTGATTCAGCCAAGCCGCCTTGAAATCAGTCGTGATAGTTTATCTCGGGCCGCTCATCCCGGAAGTGCCCGGATTGGCGGCGCACCAGAATCCACGACAAGGTGACCGACCAAAGGATATACAGGTACAGAGGCCAGCTGCCCAAGGTGGTATAGGGCGTGATGCCATCGGTTGGCTGAACGCTTGTGCGGAGCACGCCCTGTTCGAACTGCGGGATCTGCGCGATGATCTTACCGTTGTGGTCGACCACGGCTGTCACCCCGCTGTTGGTCGCGCGCAGCAATGGCTTACCCAGCTCCAGCGAGCGCATTTGGGCGATTTCCATGTGCTGGAACGGGCCGATAGAGGTGCCAAACCAGGTGTCGTTCGACAGGGTAAGCAAGAACTCGGTATCGATGTTAACGTTGCGGCGTACCTGCTCGCTGAAGGCGACTTCGTAACATAGCGCCGGCGCTAACGATACGCCATTGGCCTCTAGGTTTGGCTGGATGTAGTCGCCACGGCTGAACGATGACATCGGCAAGTTGAAGAACGGCGCGATAGGGCGAAGCAAGTCACCAAACGGCACGAACTCGCCAAATGGCAATAGGTGGTGCTTGCTATAGCGTTCGGCGTTCTCGTACTGGTAAGGGCCGGCACTGTTCACACCCAGTGTCAGGATGTTATTGAAGTACTCGCCTTGCTCGTTTTGATCCAGTACGCCGGTGAGGACGGTACTGTTGTTGTTGCGCGCTGCCGCGTCCAAGTTTTGCAAGAAGGTCGGTACTTGCGACTCCAAGGCCGGGATGGCGGCTTCAGGCCAGATGATAAGATCGGCATCCCAGTTTTCCCGGGTTAGGTCGGTATACATCATCAGGGTCGGCCAGCGTTGGCTTGGCAGCCATTTGATTTCCTGGGCGACGTTACCCTGGATCATTGCCACGTCAATGGCGTTGTCGGCGTTGGGTACCACCCATTGCTTGTTTCCTGCCAGCAGGCTAAGGCCCAAGACAAGCACAGGAATGAGCAAAGGCTTCCAGTTACGGTAGCTGATGGCAGCAACCAGCGTGGCGCTGGTAAGGACGAGGGCAAGGGTGATCCCCTCGACACCGAGTATAGGCGCCAGCGACGCGTATGGGCCGTCAATCTGCCCGTACCCCATCCATAGCCATGGGAAGCCGGTCATCAGCCAGCCACGGACCCAGTCGAGCAATAGCCAAATAACCGGACCGCTTAGCAGCAACTGGTGGAAGGGGCGGCCACGGTTGAGTTTGTTAAATAGGTAGCCGAATAAGGCTGGGTAGAGTGCCAGGTAGCCTATTAGTAGGGCCATCAGGCTCCAACCTGCTAGCCATGGCATCCCGCCGAAATTGGCGATGCTGACGTGCACCCACTTGATCCCGGTGCTGAACAGGCCGAGTCCCCATAGGAAACCGATCAGTCCCGAGCGTTTCGGTGTTTGGTGCTGGAGCAGGTAGAAAAGAATAAACAGGGAAACTGGCGCAAGATACCAGTGGTTATAAGGCGCAAAAGAAAGGGTGGCTAGTGCACCTGCTGGGACAGCTAAGGCTAGCTGTCCCAACTTCATTAGAGCATTTTTTGTCATTCGCTATGATGTTGTTGTCGGTTGGTTTGCTTCGTGAGGCACTGTCACTTGCAATTGGATAATCCGACGGTTATCAGCTGACGTTACTTTGAATGAGTAGCCGTCGAGCTCAACGATTTCACCACGGTCAGGTAGGTGACCAAAGCTGGTCATGACCAAACCACCCACGGTATCAACTTCTTCGTCGCTGAACTGGGTTTGGAACATCTCGTTGAAATCTTCGATGGTTGTCAGTGCTTTAACCGAATAAGTATGCTTGCTTAACTGACGGATATCTTGCTCTTCCTCGTCGTCGAATTCGTCTTCGATTTCGCCAACGATTTGCTCAAGAATATCTTCAATGGTGATAACACCTGATACCCCGCCGAATTCATCGACAACGATCGCCATGTGGTAGCGTTCTTCGCGGAATTCTTTGAGGAGGCGGTCAACACGCTTGCTTTCTGGTACAACAACTGCAGGACGTAGTACCTTGGCCATGTTGAATGGTTCGCTGTTCGGCAGTAGGTAACGAAGCAGATCTTTTGCCAGAAGGATACCTTCGACATGGTCTTTATCGTCGCTGATCACCGGGTAGCGGGAGTGCTGGGTATCAACAATTAAATCAATCAGATCCTCTAACTTCTGAGAACGTTCGATTGTGACCATTTGAGAGCGTGGGATCATGATGTCTCTAACACGCATCTCGGCAATTTCCATGACCCCTTCGAGCATGTCTCGGGTGTCGTGGTCGATCAAATCGTTTTCTTCTGAATCACGGAAAACTTCAACTAGCTCTTCGCGGTTCTGTGGCTCACCTTGGAAAAGTTGGCCAAGACGTTCAAAGAAGGACTTTCTACTCGGACCTTCAGAATTTTGTGAGTTATCTTCGTTCATTGTTTGTAAGAATTACTTCTCTATCAATTAAGTGGCAGCGCCACGGGGAAATGCTGCATCCAACTTGAGGATGCAACACTTATACGACAACGGTATCGACGAAAGGTTACAGCTTTTCTGCAGCATATGGGTCATCGAAACCCATTTTTTGCATAATTTCTGTTTCCAAGCCTTCCATTTCTTCGGCTTCGTCATCTTCGATATGGTCATAACCTAGCAGATGAAGACTGCCGTGTACAACCATATGTGCCCAATGGGCATTTAGCGGTTTATCCTGCTCTTTGGCTTCTTTTTCGACAACTTGTCGGCAAATAATCAAATCACCGAGTAAATCGAGCTCGACACCCGGCGGGGATTCGAACGGAAACGACAGTACATTGGTCGGCTTGTCTTTGCCACGGTACTCATGGTTGAGCGCGTGGCTCTCTGCCTCGTCAACGAGACGGATAGTCAGTTCGGCATTGGGCTGAAACAAAGGGATCGTTGCATCGAGCCAGTGTTGGAAATCAGCCTCAGCTGGCATACCGGATTCGCTTTCAGTCGCGATCTGGAGATCAAGATAGATAGCCATTAATTTGTTTTTTCCGTTTCGGCAGAGGGTGTCGCTGCCGGGGTTGCTGCGGCGGCCGTGGCTGTTGCGGCAGCGACAATCGCTGCTTGCTCGTCACGACGACGCTGTTCGTTGATTTTGCGTTGCTTCTGATCGGCAGCCTCCCACACATCGTATGCCTGAACGATACGGGCAACAACCGGGTGGCGGACGACATCATCGGCCTGGAAGAAGTTGAAGCTGATTTCGTCAACTTCCGACAACACTTCAATGGCATGGCGAAGGCCGGAGCGGGCGCCGCGAGGCAAGTCGATCTGGGTGACGTCACCGGTGATCACCGCGCGAGAGTTGAAGCCGATACGGGTCAGGAACATCTTCATCTGCTCGACCGTGGTATTCTGGCTTTCATCCAGGATGATAAAGGCGTCGTTCAGGGTACGGCCACGCATGTATGCCAGTGGGGCAACCTCAATAACATTGCGCTCGATAAGCTTTTCGACACGCTCAAAGCCTAGCATTTCAAACAGGGCATCATAGAGCGGGCGCAAGTAAGGGTCGACCTTTTGGCTCAGGTCGCCAGGCAGGAAGCCCAGCTTTTCACCAGCCTCAACCGCAGGGCGGGTCAGCAGGATACGTCGAATTTCTTGGCGCTCCAGTGCATCAACCGCAGCCGCAACCGCAAGGTAGGTCTTACCGGTACCCGCAGGGCCGATACCAAAGGTAATGTCATGGCGAACCATGTTGCTGATGTACTGGGCCTGGTTTGGCGTACGCGGCTTGATCACCCCTTTCTTGGTCTTGATCGTGACTTCCTTGCCGTAAGGAATGCTCGATTCCGTCGTTTGCTCTAAAACGCCAGACTCTTTGATGGCAAGGTGGATTTGATCGGGTTCGATATCAGGGATGGTATTGCGAACTGGCGCTGTATCGACATAAAGGGTTTTGATGATGTCAGCGGCAGCCTTGGCTGTGTGTGGCTGACCAACAACGCTGAAGCTACTGCTACGGTGGTTGATTTCTACACCCAAACGGCGTTCAAGTTGTTTGATGTTATCGTCGAAAGGGCCACAAAGGCTGGAAAGGCGCTGGTTATTGGCGGGTTCCAGATTGAATTCTACAGTAATAACTTTGCTCAAGATTTGCCTCTCAATGCGGCCACCCGAGGGATCGGGTGGCCTATGGTTCTGGGCGCGTCCTACTTGTGGTTAGACGGGCGTTATACTATGGAGTATATACGCCTACACCCAATTCATCTTCTTTACGTGTCTTCTCCATCACCTCGGTTGGCGACATCGCAACACGTAGATCCATTTCAGCTTCGGTGCGAACAAGCTCGCCGCGTAGTGAGTTGGTGAATACGTCGGTGATCTTCACGTCAACGAACTGACCAATCAGCTCGGCTGAGCCTTCAAAGTTAACCACGCGGTTGTTTTCGGTACGGCCGCGTAGTTCCATGATGTTTTTCTTCGAAGGACCTTCAACCAAGATACGCTGCTCGGTATCTAGCATCTGGCGCGAGTAGCGCATAGCCTGAGTATTGATCTGTTGCTGTAGCTCATACAAGCGTTGCTTCTTCACTTCTTCAGGTAGATCACACGGATAATCTGCCGCTGGCGTACCAGGGCGTGCCGAGAAGATGAAGCTGAAGCTGATGTCGAAATCCACATCGCGGATCAGTTTCATGGTGTCCTGGAAGTCCATGTCGCTTTCACCCGGGAAGCCGACGATGAAGTCTGAGCTGATGGTGATATCAGGACGCGCCTTGCGCAGCTTACGGATCTTCGACTTGTACTCGATCGCCGTGTGCGGACGCTTCATCAGGGTTAGGATACGGTCTGAACCGCTCTGTACCGGCAGGTGCAGGAAGCTAACCAGCTCAGGGGTATCGGTGTAAACCTCGATAATGTCGTCGGTAAACTCGATTGGGTGGCTGGTGGTGTAGCGAATACGGTCGATACCGTCAATCGCAGCCACTAGGCGTAGCAGTTCAGCAAACGTGGCAACCTCGCCGTCATGCGTATCGCCACGGTAAGCATTCACGTTTTGGCCTAGTAGGTTAACTTCACGAACGCCTTGCTCAGCCAGCTGCGCCACCTCAAATAGCACGTCATCAAGAGGACGGCTGACTTCTTCACCACGGGTGTAAGGTACCACGCAGTATGTACAGTACTTAGAACAGCCTTCCATGATAGAAACGAACGCCGTTGCACCTTCTGCACGAGGTTCTGGCAGGCTGTCGAATTTCTCGATTTCCGGGAAAGAAATATCCATGACCGGCGCATCATCCGACTGGGATTGCTTGATCATTTCCGGTAGGCGGTGCAGTGTCTGTGGGCCAAAGATCACATCCACATAAGGGGCACGCTGACGGATTGAATCGCCTTCTTGGGTTGCTACACAACCACCCACGCCAATCACAAGATCGGGCTTTTTCTCTTTCAGTGTTTTCCAGCGGCCTAGCTGGTGGAAAACTTTCTCCTGAGCCTTTTCACGGATTGAGCAGGTGTTCAGCAGCAGAACGTCTGCTTCTTCTGGTTCTTCCGTTAACTCGAAGCCATTGGCTGCATTTAGAAGATCGGCCATTTTTGATGAATCGTATTCGTTCATCTGGCAACCCCAGGTTTTGATAAGCAGTTTCTTAGCCATGTCTAACTCTTCACTCGTAGTGTTTATTCATTGCATTCCACATTGCTGTACCCGGTAGATAGCGATAAATCAGCCTCTCCCGGGGTAGCAAGCCGCGTATTGTACTGCTTTAAACCCTGCCTGACTAGATCATCACCACCCCGAATAAATTGTGGTTTTACCGCGAAGGTGATTAATCACTGATGCAGCGTTGGTTTTTAGGTAGAATTGGGACTATGAGAAACATTTTAACGAGCTAGACAGGATCAGGTATGGAGCAATTCGACATTGTCGTTGCTGGCGGCGGGATGGTCGGCGCAGCAACCGCGATAGGCTTGGCCCAGCAGGGGTTGAGCGTGGCAGTATTGGAGGGGAAAGCCCCTGAGCCGTTCGACCCAAGCCAAGCTATGGATTTACGTGTATCGGCGATATCACCCAACTCTGTTGCGTTGCTTGAGCGTCTTGGCGCTTGGCCGGCAGTGATGGCAATGCGAGTGTGCCCGTACAAGCGGCTGGAAACTTGGGAGCACCCAGAGTGCCGTACCCGCTTTAACGCCGATGAGCTGCACCTAGAGCGCCTGGGCTACATCGTTGAGAACCGGGTGTTGCAACTGGCGCTTTGGCAGCAATTTGCCTCTTACCCTAGCTTGAAGCCGCTCTGCCCAGCCAGAATGGCGAAGTTAGAAACGGTGAGTGGTGGTGTGGTGGTGACCTTGGATGACGGTCAACAACTTGCCGCCAAACTATTGGTCGGGGCTGATGGTGCCAATTCACAGGTACGGCAACAAGCCGGGATCGGTATCACGGCATGGGACTACCGCCAACACTGTATGCTAATTAATGTCGAAACGGCGTTGCCGCAACAGGACATCACCTGGCAAATGTTCACACCACACGGCCCTCGCTCGTTTTTGCCGCTGCCGGGGCACCAAGGCTCGCTAGTGTGGTACGACAGCCCCGAGCGTATCAGGCAGCTCTCGGCCATGGCGCCGGAGCAATTGAAAGAACAGATCCAGGCGCATTTTCCTGAAGAGCTGGGGGACTTTACGGTGCTTCGCCATGGCAGCTTCCCGCTGATCCGCCGCCATGCCCAGCAATATTCAAAGCCGGGGGTTGTGCTGCTGGGGGATGCGGCGCACACCATCAACCCGCTCGCGGGGCAAGGCGTGAACCTTGGCTTTAAGGATGTTGATGTGCTGTTGCATGAAATAGAAAAGGCGGGGCAGGACTGGGGGAGGCCGTCAGTGCTCAGTGCTTATGAACGCCGCCGTCGACCTGATAACTTGTTGATGCAATCTGGGATGGATTTTTTCTATACCACCTTCAGCAACACCCTGGCGCCGGTGAAATTCTTGCGCAATGCCGGATTGAAGCTGGCCGAGCATGCCGGCCCTATCAAGCAGAAAGTGCTGAAGTACGCGATGGGGATGTAGTGCTCAAGCGCTTGCAATGCCGGGTATGAAACACGGAGAGGGCTGAACGGCCCTCTTTTTTTGGGCCTATAAAAGAAAAAGCCGAATGTTATTGAGAACATTCGGCTTAACAACCAGAGAGATACGATCATTGAGTAGGTTGTAAAATCAGTGGTCTATCATTACTGAACGACAGACATAAGAAAACCCACCAAAGGGTGGGTTACTTAAATATGGTGCGGAAGGAGAGACTTGAACTCTCACACCTTGCGGCGCCAGAACCTAAATCTGGTGCGTCTACCAATTCCGCCACTTCCGCGTACTTCCCGTTTAGTTTGATTTTAGCAACCAATAAACTACAACGTTAAGCAATGTGTGGCAGGTCTACCTGGATTCGAACCAGGGAATGACGGGATCAAAACCCGTTGCCTTACCGCTTGGCGATAGACCTACAGATGCTCTTTGCAGAGACTTTAATCAGAGAATGGTGCGGAAGGAGAGACTTGAACTCTCACACCTCGCGGCGCCAGAACCTAAATCTGGTGCGTCTACCAATTCCGCCACTTCCGCATAGTATAGCTCTGATTGTATTTTCCAAACCGGAAATTGGTAAATCCGACTTGAAGAATTAATGGTGCGGAAGGAGAGACTTGAACTCTCACACCTTGCGGCGCCAGAACCTAAATCTGGTGCGTCTACCAATTCCGCCACTTCCGCATCAAAGTTTTACATCTTCGGTAGAGAAGATGGTGGCTAC
>NZ_PYMA01000003.1 GCF_003026495.1 Photobacterium sanctipauli | reverse complement strand
GGTTCGGAGCGACAGGCATTTTATGCTTGCTGTCCGTTGTACACTTAAACTTGCGTGCGGCTTTCGGTATTAAATCCTGACGCTTCATACTGGCGGCAATGGTTTTAACATTATGGTTATCACCGTTCTCTGCCAATTCTTTCTGGATGCGTCTCGAGCCATCACGGCCCTTGCTATTATCGAAAGCCTCTTTGACCTTTGTATCAAGCACTTGGCGAACCGCTTTCCGCTGGCAGGCCTTATAGCGATGCTTAATCCAGTAATAAAACCCACTCCGAGATACCCCGAACACCTTAGCCATACGGGTAACACTGAAGTACAGCAGGTGTTCGAGCATAAATTCGTAGCAATCTACTTTAGATTTTTCGCGAAGTAGGTGGCGGCCTTTTTTACGATATCTAGCTCTTCAGCTTGCTCGGCCAACTGCCTTTTTAGCTTAGCGACCTCTGCGGCTAGTTCTCTTTCTCGCTGGCTGGTACAGGTGTCTTTCTTTGCTGCTTTGCGCCAACCGTATATCTGGGATTCATGTAAAGAGAGCTGCCTTGCTGCCGCAGCTACTCCCACTTTCTCTGCCAGTTTAAGGGCTTCTGCTTTAAATTCAGGAGAATGGATAATACGTTTCTTCTTGTTTGTCATGATTCACCTCGTTAGTGATTGTACTCACTTAACTCGGTGTCCAAAACTGCTGGTGCGGATCATGCTACCTCAATTGGGGACACTAGACAGCGAGCAATACAAAAATTTATGTTGTAGCCTATATGACGCAATTCCGGTGCTGAAGAAGCACTCGCAATGTGTACTCTTTCCATACGGACGAAGCTCATTGCTTTTCGCTTGGCGCCATATTGATAAGATTTTCACTACACAGCAGCAGTGTCCTTATATATGGTTACTTGCCATAGATAGTGACCCTCGCCTAAGTGATAAGCAATTTAGTAACGAGTTTGATACTCAGTGGTATGACAGCACAGTGCCTGCTGCCGAGTGTGTGGTGTTAACGAGAATCAGCCAGTCATCAACTGGCCTTACCCATCATTGGTTTTGTTATGAAGGGCAAACCAGCGATAAGCCTTTAGGTACAGCGGTTTCGGCATTGTTTGACCGCTATCAGCAATCCAACAGTGTCGATCTTCATCAATTTTACGCCCCCTATAATGGAACCGATTCATTGACTGCGGAATGGGCTAGTATGTACCACAAGCTTTTCCCTTGGGTGGGGGAGCATACTCAAATCGTGATGTCTGGCTCTTTCATGGGGGAGTTAGGGGCTGGTGCCGGGATTTATAACTTATTGCACATCAATGAGCGTTATCAGCGAGGCCACTATTCCGGCAATACCTTGCAACTTGAAAGTTCCGAAGTGGTCTATCGTGGAGCCGCTTTGTACAGTTGGCAAGAGTAAACTTTATCCCACCCTAAAATACACTGCGAATATATTTCAGGATGAGATAAATTTAGCTATTTACTCATACAGCGTTTCAAATTCAGGGATTTCCTGTTTACCTCGCAGTAATAAGAAATTCAGGAATCGGCTGGTTGAGGTGGTGAGCACTTTCTCCTCGTCGACACCATGCTGCTTGAGCAAATCGATAGCTAAATCGAGCCGGGCAATTTCTTCACAAAAATGGGCGTCAGAGCCGGTGGTGAAATAGACACCAACCGCTTTACCAACCTCGACGATGGTGCTGCAGCGCACATCGCTCCCCTTGCGGCTTTTGCCGGTAAGCGAGGTATTGTTTACTTCGATGGCAACATTAAACTCCTTGGCGCAGCGCAGTACTTTTTCTATATCAAATGGGTAGTTGGGGTTGCCTAAGTGGCCCAATACATCGACACGACTGCTTTTGATGACGTTGAGCAGGGCTTCGGTGTGGTCAGCCTCTGTTGCCGGTTTGAAAACGGGCTCGTGGAAACTGGCGATCACCCAGTCCAAGTGTTGGTCGGTTGATGCCGGTAGATCTATTTCGCCTTGAACATTTAGCGTATTGGCCTCAACGCCACGTAGTATTCCTACGCCGTGCAAAAACCGAGGCAAGATCCTTTGATTATTGAAGTGCCAGTAGTGGGGAGCACCGGGCATTTGAGGTGCATGGTCGGTGGTGCAAAGCAGTTTGAGCTGTTTGTGTTTGGCGGCCAGTGCATTTTCTATGATCGTGCTATAGGCATGTCCACTGGCAACAGTGTGAGTGTGGCTATCAATCACGATATCCATAATGATCTCCTGCGGTGGCGGACGGTTTAGCGGATCTCAAATGATCCGTCTTGGTTCATAAATATATTCAGATCGGCCTTGATCGAATGGTTGAGGACTTTCTCGACGTTGACGGCATCTGAGGTTTGGTAAAACGCCAATGCCGCTTCCGGTGAGGTGCCGCCCCGTATTTTTCGGTTCACCAAACGCGCTTGCAAAAATTCGGGTTGGGTATCAATAAAGACGGTGAAGTCGGCGAGGTGATGCAGGCCTTGCCATACCGGTTCATCAAGCAATAACCAGTTGCCTTCAACAACGACAACGTTACGGTCGACGGCAATGGCATCGTCGACCGGATCATGCAGGTTTCTATCGTAGTAAGGCCACTTGGGGTCCTTAACTTTGAGCTGCTTAAGCTTGTCGATGAGCTCGGTTAGGTTAAAGGTTTCGTAAGAGCCTTTAATACTGCGAAGTGTAACCATCTCGCCGTTGCGCTCAATGCTGTTGTTATCGAGGATTTCATTGGGGTAGTGGAAGCCATCAAAAGGCAATACCTGCAAAGGCTCTAAATGTGCTTCTTGTTCGGATAAATATTCCCAAAATGCCGCAAGGGTTGACTTGCCACTGCCCGGAGGGGCGCTAAGGAAGATGACTACCCGCTGTTGGGTTTCTTGGTACAGGCGGGTGAATTTTTCCACCAAGGGCTTATGTATGGTTTTGATATCACTATCTGGGAATTCAGCTTGGGTATCGAACCCACTGATATTCAAATTCACTTTCATCGTGAGGCCTTATTGCTTAATTTCTTTTTCGATGTTTTCCAGTAACAGTTCGCATGACAGGTTCAATACTGTTTTGATCAGAGATTCGTATCTCATTTGGGAAAAAGCTTCGAACGAAGAAAACTTTAATTTATTGATGGACTCAAGGTAAAAGCCGTCTTGTTGTGATGAAAGCACTGCTTGGCTTTTTATGAAGTCATATACGACATCATCACCGTAAGAGACTTTGTCTGAAAGCGACTGGGTATACTCTAAGGTTTGGTTGTATAGGCCAATATCCGCATAGGTTTCCAACGAAATCTTACCCATGGCAAACATCAATTTGGAAACAACATCGGTGGTTTCCAACGGGCCATCTTCCCGTAATAAGGGTTCCACAGCATATTCCATCACTAACTTGTCTTGGACAAAGACTTTTGGAAGTAATGCTTTTAACTTGAGGTTGATTATTTTGTTCGAAATCTGAAGAAACGAAGACGCGTTTTCGCACTCTTCCAGTTTCTTCAGTAATTCTTGTTCACGTGACAACGTTTGTGACCTCTCCATTATGTGGCAGCGAAAAGGCTACCACACAAATTCGTAGTAACTAAACCGCTAAGCTCACGTCGTAAAACTCTAGTAACGCTTTTTCAGCCTGCATGTTCCACACGTAGTTGTTGGCTTTTAGGATTGCATCCAACTCGGCGAAGAACGGGTCTTGCTCGGCAAGCGACATAAAGTCATCGATAGCTGTGAGCGGTAGATCAATGTGCGGGTAAATCAATTTCTTACCGCCAGGGATTTCCAGTTGGTTCAGTATTGTGTGCGGCGCCGCTTGCAGTCCGCCAACATGGGTGATCATAAATGATGGGTTGATCAGGTGATCAGAGGATAAGTCGAGTGATTCGATCATATCGCCTGTCGAGCCGCCCGAAGTGCCCACAATATGGGTTGACTCGTAGTGCACGTTGTAGAAGTTGAACGGTACTTTGAAGTTCTTGTCGGTTGGGCCGGCAAAGAAGTTCAAACAGCCATCATTGCCAAGCAATTCGTCAGCTTGCTCCAGTACCTGTGATACGGCAGCGTACACCATCACATCATCAAACCCTTGGCCGTCGTTGAGTGACTTAAGGTAGGCCACCGGATCGTCAATTTTGGCGGTGTTTACATAATGGAGCTTAATGCCTTGCTCATGGGCAGCACTGACCGGAATCAAGCTTTCTGCTCGCTCAAGGCGGGCTTCGTCGATATCGGTGACCACAATGAGCTTGGGTTTAACCGGGCCATTAATCGCATAGTCAATGGCGCCAATTCCCATCGGGCCAGCACAGGCCAGAAGTGCCAATGCGCCACCTTCTTTGATGCCCATTTGGTGCTCGTACACATACGGGGTGGTGTGGTAGCTGGCGTGGTAAGCGCCAATGATACAAGACATCGGCTCAGCTAATGAGGCATCCGCAAAGTACTCGCCCTGGTATGGCAGGACACAGCCTAAGTCGATGGCGATTTTTGGGATGATGGAGTAAGTGGCGTTACCGCCAAATGTCTCGTAGCTGTAGCCAGCTGAGTAGCCTGATGGCAGTCCCATTGCAGGTTGCAGGACAAAGTAGTCGCCTGCGGTGAATTTGTCTTTGAGGTTTTCACCTACTTCCACAATCACGCCTGCATATTCGTGGCCTGTCATCACAGGCACTTCGTCGATATTCTCTGGCACGCGCTTGTGTTTGCTACCGAGCAAAGCTGCTTTGTAAGTGGATAGGCAGATGCTATTTGAAATGTTTTTTACCAGAAGCTCGTCTGCTGAAATGGCCGGTAATTCGAACGTTCGTAGTTGAACATCTTTTTCGCCACAGATAACCGCTGCCGTTGTTTGTACCATGATTTCTCTCCTGAGTGGGGCGGCGAACCGCCCCTTACTGCGTTGTTAGGCTTGTTGTTCGATAGTTACCATCAGCTCATCTAGAGCAGGGTCGTTTAGGAAGTTTTTGATTGTGATGACGGGTAGCCCGGTGGCGTTGACTGCGCGGCTCTCTAGGCTCTCGTGGGTGACAACGATGTCGGCATCACTTGGGACTTTCTCGATAGCGAAGTTCTTCACTTCAATATCAATGCCTGCATTGGTGAGCTTGCGCTTGAAGGTTGATGCGCCCATTGCGCTGGACCCCATACCTGCATCACAGGCGAAGGCCACAAATTGAATCGCTTTTGTTTCTGTTTTTGTTTCTGTCGCTGCTGCCGCTGGTTTTACAGCACCTTCAGCTTTCATGTCTTTCATGTCAGAAACGGATTGTTCGAACTCGCTCTCTTTCTCTTCTGATTTGCTCATCTTCAGGATGGCACTGGCGACAAGGAAAGACACCACGGTCGCAGAGGTTACACCGGCAATGGTTGCGATGAAGCTGCCCTTCGGCGTAAGTGCCAGGTAAGAGAAGATTGAACCAGGACTTGGGCCTGCCACCAAACCAGCATCCAGTAGGTTGAAGGTTGCGATACCCGTAGCGGCACCAGCAATCATCGCCACAATCATGATTGGCTTCATTAGCACGTAAGGGAAGTAAAGCTCATGGATACCACCGAAGAAGTGGATGATAATCGCACTTGGTGCAGAGCGCTTACTTAGGCCTTGGCCAAATTTTGCATAGGCCAGTAGCATACCCAAACCAGGTCCTGGGTTAGATGCCACCATGAAGAAAATAGACTTGCCGGTTTCAGCCGCTGCCTGAAGGCCCAGCGGGTAATAGATCCCTTGGTCAATGGCGTTGTTTAGGAACAGCACCTTGGCAGGTTCGTTGATGATAGCCAGAAGTGGTAGGAAACCTGTGGCAACGAGGGCTTCAATGCCTGATTTTACGAATAGGTTGGCAGCAGTAACGGCTGGTCCAACAATCTCGTAGGCAAACAAGCACAAAATCATGCCGACAATACCCAGCGAGAAGTTGTTTACCACCATCTCGAAACCTGACGGGATACGGTGTTGGATACGCTTATCCATTTGCACCACCACCCATGCGCTCAGTGGGCCCATGATCATCGCGCCAACAAACATTGGGATATCCGCCCCGACGATAACACCCATGGTACCAATGGCACCGGCAACCGCACCGCGCTTGTCACCGATAATTTGACCACCGGTATAACCAATCAGCAGTGGCAGTAAGTAGGTGATCATCGGTCCGACGAGTTCACCAAACGCTTCATTTGGCATCCAGCCTGTTGGGATGAAAAGTGCGGTAATAAAGCCCCAGGCGATAAAGGCCCCGATATTCGGAAGGACCATGGCGGTCAAATGACCCCCGAAGGCTTGCACATTGGCTCGCATATTTGTTTTCACGTTATTTTCCCTCTTAGTACGCTTTTATTATGTCTAGCACTTGCTCTTTGGAAGCCGCTTGGGCTAGTTTTTCAATGTTCTCTTCGTCCACAAGCATCTCGCTCAAGGCTTGAATGACTTCAATGTGGGTGTCAGAGTCTTTTGCTGCTAATGTAATTAGGATATTGGCTGGGCCGAGTTCCGAACCGAAGTCGACAGGATTTGGGAAAACATGGATACCCAGACCGGTTTTCAGCACGCCGGTTTCTGGTCGGGCATGGGGCATGGCTAGCCCTGGGCATAACACGTAGTAGGGGCCATTTTCTTCTGTCGATTGGATGATGGCATCTGCATATTGAGGTGAAACGTAGCCGCGTTGTTCTAGGTACTGAGTTGTTTTGCGGACTGCTTCTTGCCACTGGTAGTTACCGTCATTGATAACGTCGATGAGTTCGTGGTCGATTAAATCATATAGCATGTTCTTATCCCTGCCGTTGCTTGTTGTGGCTATTATCAATTCAATAAGACGACGGGATCAATTGACGGTGTTTTGTGATAAAGATCTATATATTGGCAGTGTCAATGAGTCTTTTAGGCTCCTATTCACACTCTTGCTATGTCATTTAATTTCTTTTTTTCTTTAAATTACAAATCAACCTACTAATTTAGAAGTTGATCAAATTAATGGAAATTTAAATTATTTTGCTGATTGTGATTAAGGTCTAATTTTCCTGATTGCGCGGGTTAAATGTTTGATGTAGATCGACCTGAGAATTTGATGGATTTTCTGGTTTCAATGGCTTATAAAGGCTGTTTTCCGCATTGTTTTTGTCGGTAACCAATAGTCGTAAGTTAATAACAGATATGAAAATGGCCTGAATGCTAGACGTGGGAAAATAATGTGAGCGAGGGGGTAGTGGGCGGGTTCACTCGTCAAATTAAGGAAGGGCTGGTGGCGGCAAGGTTTGGAAAGGTTTATAGAGCAGATATAAAAATGCCGGCTTATCGCCGGCATTTTAGTGTTAAATCTTAGGTAGTAGATAGAAGGTGCTGTATTAACCTAATAGCTCTTTTGCTGTTTCAACGACGTTTTCAACCGTGAAGCCGAACATCTTGAATAGCTCGCCTGCAGGTGCAGACTCGCCGAAGGTCGTCATACCGATGATGCGGCCATCGAAGCCCACGTACTTGTACCAGAAGTCAGCAATGCCCGCTTCAACAGCGATACGTGCCGTTACGTCTGATGGCAGTACTGCTTCACGGTAAGCCGCGTCTTGCTTGTCGAATGCATCTGTCGATGGCATTGAAACAACGCGTACTTGCTTGCCTTCTGCAGCTAGCTGCTCAGCCGCTGCGACTGCTAGCTCAACTTCAGAACCGGTTGCGATCAGGATCAGCTCAGGCTTGCCGTCACAATCTTTCAGGATGTAACCACCCTTTGCGATGTCTGCAACTTGTGCTTCTGTACGTGCTTGCTGTGCTAGGTTCTGGCGCGAGAAGATCAGCGATGTTGGGCCGTCTTTACGCTCGATAGCCAGTTTCCAAGCCACTGCCGATTCAACCTGGTCACATGGGCGCCATGTGCTCATGTTTGGTGTTAGGCGAAGTGATGCCATTTGCTCAACCGGCTGGTGAGTTGGGCCGTCTTCACCCAGACCGATAGAGTCGTGAGTGTAAACCTGGATGTTCTGCACTTTCATCAGTGCCGCCATACGCATTGCGTTACGCGCGTATTCCATGAACATGAGGAAAGTTGCACCGTATGGTACGAAGCCACCGTGTAGCGCGATACCGTTCATGATTGCGGTCATGCCGAACTCACGTACACCGTAGTGGATGTAGTTACCGGTGAAGTCGTTTGCTTCTAGTGACTTAGAACCAGACCACATAGTCAGGTTAGATGGCGCCAGGTCAGCAGAGCCGCCCATGAACTCAGGTAGCATCTGGCCGAATGCTTCTAGTGCGTTCTGAGAAGCCTTACGAGAGGCGATGTTTGCTGGGTTCGCTTGCAGATCTGCGATGATAGCGTTCGCTTTCTCTTCCCATTGCGCAGGCAGCTCACCGTTAACACGGCGTTTAAATTCTGCTGCTAGCTCTGGGTGAGCAGCTGCGTATGCTTCGAATTTCTCGTTCCAAGCAGCTTCTTTTGCTGCGCCCGCTTCTTTAGCGTCCCACTCCGCTGCTACATCGGCAGGGATTTCGAATGGACCGTGGTTCCAACCTAGGAACTCGCGTGCTGCTGCGATTTCTTCAGCGCCTAGTGGTGCACCGTGACAGTCGTGAGAGCCCGCTTTGTTTGGTGAACCGAAACCGATGATAGTCTTGGTACAGATCAGCGTTGGCTTGCCCGTTTCAGCTTTCGCTGCTTCGATAGCAGCGTTAATTGCTGCTGGATCGTGGCCGTCTACTGCAGGGATCACGTGCCAGCCGTAAGCTTCGAAACGCTTAGGCGTGTCGTCAGAGAACCAACCTTCAACTTCACCGTCGATAGAGATGCCGTTGTCATCCCAGAAGGCAACTAGCTTGCCTAGGCCCAGAGTGCCTGCAAGAGAACATGCTTCGTGAGAGATACCTTCCATCAGACAGCCGTCGCCCATGAAAGCGTAAGTAAAGTGGTCAACGATGTCGTGGCCATCGCGGTTGAACTGATCAGCCATCGCTTTTTCAGCAATCGCCATACCTACTGCATTGGTGATGCCCTGGCCTAGCGGGCCAGTGGTTGTTTCAATACCTGGCGCGTAGCCGTATTCAGGGTGGCCAGGTGTTTTAGAGTGCAGTTGGCGGAAGTTTTTCAGATCGTCGATAGATAGTTCGTAGCCTGTTAGGTGCAATAGCGAGTAAATCAGCATTGAACCGTGGCCGTTAGACAGGATGAAACGGTCGCGATCAGCCCACTCTGGGTTTTGTGGGTTGTGGTTCATGTGGCTGCGCCACAGTACTTCAGCGATATCAGCCATACCCATAGGTGCGCCAGGGTGGCCAGAGTTTGCTTGTTGTACACCGTCCATGCTTAGGGCACGGATTGCATTAGCGAGGACTTTACGTTCCATATTGGTTTCCACGATTTATTTAGATCAAAAAGGAAGGAAGCGGCTAGAGGCCGCTTCCTGAATTCAAGTTAATTATTACAGACGCTCAGCGATCATGGCTTCAAGTTTGCCCTGGTCAACCGCGAAGTTGCGGATACCTTCAGCAAGCTTCTCTACAGCCATTGCATCTTGGTTGTGATCCCACAGGAACTCAGCGTGAGTCATTGCCGCAGGACGCTCTTTGATTTCAGTTGCTGTAGTTAGCTTCTGAACCACTTCACCTTGTGCTTCTTCTAGGTCTTGAAGAAGTTGAGGGCTGATAGTTAGGCGGTCACAGCCTGCAAGCTCAAGGATTTCACCAGTGTTACGGAAGCTAGCGCCCATCACCACGGTGTTGTAACCGTGCTCTTTGTAGTAGTTGTAGATGCTAGTTACAGAGATAACACCTGGGTCTTCAGCGGCTTCGAAGTCACGGCCTTCTTTCGCCTTGTACCAGTCCATAATACGACCAACGAAAGGCGAGATTAGGAATACACCCGCTTCGGCACATGCGCGAGCCTGAGCGAATGAGAATAGTAGCGTCAGGTTACAGTTGATGCCTTCTTTCTCTAGTACTTCAGCAGCACGGATACCTTCCCAAGTCGAAGCCAGTTTGATCAGGATACGATCGTTTGAGATACCAGCGTCGTTGTACATTTTGATTAGCTGGCGAGCTTTTGTGATGCTGCCTTCGGTGTCGTAAGAAAGACGTGCATCCACTTCTGTTGAGATACGGCCTGGGATAACTTTTAGGATTTCCTTACCAATGTTCACTGCTAGCATGTCGCAAGTGTCTTGTACTTGCTGTGCTTTGTCGTCGCTCTGTGCTTTAGCGTATGCAATAGACTGATCGATAAGTGGTGCATATTCAGCAATTTGAGCCGCTTTTAGGATTAGCGATGGGTTAGTCGTCGCGTCTTCCGGCTTGTACTTGCTAATTGCTTCAATATCACCCGTGTCAGCAACAACAGTAGTTAGCGCGCGCAGTTGTTCCAATTTTGTGCTCATAGTTATCGACCTTTTACATGTTGGGCTTGTTTCAATGCTAGCCTAATGTGAAGCTAGTAAAGTCATTATTACCTGCTCTTAACCATTTTGCTTCAAACCAAAAACATGATGCTTGAGCATATGGATCGCTTAAGAACAATTGATGTTTCGATAATTAGCGTTTTCACAATTTTTGTCAATCGAAAATCGAAGTAAACTGCGGATTGATCCCACTTTTAGTCTGGTTATTTTAGTGGTGTAGCCAATTGCTGAACTTTGAGTTGTTTTAGTTAGTGGTTACATGGCGTGAAAGGTGTGAGCATATGATCTTGCTTGTGATCTTTTGTAACGGTTCTGACATGCCGTTTTGCCATACATCAGCCAATTAGCGTTGCATTTGCAACGCTGGTGAACGATTGGCGTGTCGGCAAGCAACGGGTATGGCTGGGCTCAATAGGATGCTTGGCAGCGAAATGCTTGAAGTGACTGTTTTGGTTGGGGCTTACAAATGCTCATATGTGGTTAAAGTGATTTTTTAGCCCAGCTTGTAATCATTGCTTTTTCATAGGCGAGTGACTTTTCCCGAGCGAGGCCGACGACACTGGTTTGGTAATTGAGATCCCGCAATTGCTCTTCACCTGATTTGATGACGGTTTCTCCTTGCTTCACCTCATAGCTGAAAGATATCGATGGCGGTGTCACACTATCGAGCACCCGGATTTCTTGGGATAGTTCCGGCCGGTATCTCACCATTCCTGCCAGATCAAGGTTGGTGACGGTGATATTAAGCTGGTGGCCTTCTGGTAAATAGCGTTTGGCTTCATCGCCAAACTGCTTTGAGAGTTGGGCAAAGACACTTTGCTCATAGCGAGATTGGCTGCCCGTGGCGGTTTTGACATCACGGTAGCTGCTTGGGTCTTGCCATGTCACCTTGGCGGGGGGATTGTCGATAACAGTATTCGCAAGGCTAGCACCACTCATAACAGCAAGTAGAAACGGCAATGTATAAAGCGATTTTCTCTTGTGCATTCTTCTATACATGGGTACTCCGGCGGTTAATGATTTTCATTCCTATTTATGTAGACCGGAAAGATGCTAATTTGTTCTGATCATTTGTTATAAATCCATGCTGCTTCAAGGTGCAGGTTCAGCGAAAATTTATAATCTTGTAGGCAAGGCAAGGCAAGGCAAGGCAAGGCAAGGCAAGGCAAGGTATAGCCTTGAAGACCCAGTGGCTCTAAATCGAAAAGCATATAAATAAACGAAAGCCGCCAATGGCGGCTTTCTGTCATCATTAAGTCCGTTTGCCTATATGTGTTCTACGGGTAGGCCAGCTGTTGTTTTATTTGCTGGCAAGCGGCATCTAGCATCTTCTTCAACTGCTCGATGTCGGCTACTGGCGGGATTTGTTTTTGCTTTAATTGCTTTTCAACCACGGTTGCCGCCTGCTGGACCTTGTAGGCACAGACACTACCTGACGCGCCTTTCAGTGAATGGCTGATCAGGACGGCATTGTCGAAGTCTTGCTGGTCGATAGCTTCCGTTAATTTTGCAATGTCATTGCCATGCTCATCACTATACATGTGAAGGAATTGAACTGAGATGTCATGGTCGTGATCCATCACTTCCAATAGGGCATTGATATCGACTTCGGAAAAGGCTGCCGGATCCAGCGTCATACTTGATTCAATCCCATCTAGGCCGAAATCTGAGAAATCATCGCTATTCATATCGTCCCCTTGTTCATTGTCGAGTAATGGTGTGGCGCCTTCCAAAACGAGGCTGTTTGCCTCTACAGGGGGCACAACACTGATTGGCGCTGCCGGGGTTGTTACTGTTAGTTTTTCTCGGTGGGCAGCCATTGCGGTGATTTTGCTTTTGAAGCGCTGGAGCGCATCAAGCAATTTGCGCTCATCCAGCGGTTTGGTGATCACACAGTCCACCCCTGCATTCATCATATTTTGCTGGGTTTCGGCAAAGACGTCGGCAGTGCAGGCAAAGATCGGTGTTTGGCTGGCAATGCTGGAAAGGGCGCGGATACGCCCGGTTGCCTCGATACCATCCATGACCGGCATGTGGTTATCCATCAAGATCAGGTCGTAGATATTGTCTTCCAACATGGCGAGGGCCTCGGCGCCATTCTCAGCTACCGAGGTAACAAAGCCGCGGTGCTTGAGGAAGGTCTCGATGATCATCACATTCAGGTTGTTATCTTCAACAATCAGCACTTTCAAGTTGGCGAAAGCGCTGTGGTCAAAATTGACTTCTTGTTGCTCTTCTTCGGTGAACTGACCTTCGTTAACGGCTAGCTCAACAGTAAAGGTTGAGCCTTGGCCTTGTTCGCTTTTGACGGTGACGCCACCATCCATCAAGTTAGCCAGCTGGTTGACGATACTCAGACCTAAGCCGGTACCACCAAAACGACGGCTGGTAGAGGCTTCGGCTTGGGCGAACGGGTTGAAGATAAGCTCAACGCGATCGGGCGGGATGCCAATACCGGTATCTTGGGTCACGATAGTGAGTTTTTGCTGATTGCTACCTTCTATATCGTCCAAGCGAAGAATGACATCGACACTGCCTTTTTCGGTAAATTTGATGGCATTGCTGATCAGGTTGAACAGGATTTGTCGGATGCGGGCCTTATCGGCATAAAACCAACGGGACTGTTCAAACTCGCAGTGGATATTGAAACCAATGCCTTTCTCTTTTGCCAGTGAGTAGTAGGTACTCTCAATACTGCCTACCAAGTCGGTGAAGCAGAAGTGGGTTGGATCGAGCTTAAGCTGCCCTTGCTCGATCTTAGAGAAATCGAGAATGTCATTTAGCAGGGCCATCATGTGTTTGCCGGAATCGAGCAAAGTGCGTAGGTGCTGTTCTTGCTCCTTGTTTAAATCGGTTTTAAGCAGCAGCTGCGACAGCCCCAGCATCCCATTCATCGGGGTACGAATTTCATGGGACAAGTTTGCCAGGAAGGCAGATTTTGCACGGTCGGCAGATTCCGCTTTTTGCAGGGCTTGGTTAAGCCGCTTGGTATCCAACGAAATCTTGTCGGCACCTTGGTTAAGGGCGTCATGCAGTACTTGGAATTCATGGGGACCGCGGAAGTTTTCGTTTCGGGTGTAGTTGCCCAACTTAAACTGGGCCGCGAAGCGAGATAGCTTGGCAATAGGCACAGTGATACGGCGCGACAGCATCCATGAAAGGAACAGAACGATACCCGCGGTAGCCAGCAGTGCCAGCATGAAGTAGTTATGCAGATATTCGATAGTGGCGGTTACGGTGTGCTTTGGCGTGATGGAGACCAGCGACCATTGTGGCAACCCCGGCAATGCATAGGTGAGCGGTGACAAGGTGGCAACCATGGTTTCTTTGGCTTGGTTGTCATAGGTCATCAACTCATTTGCTGCCGCAGGGCGTTGGGTGAGTGTTTGCTGGTAGAAGCGTTTGAAGTCGGAAAAAGCCACTAACGATTGGCCTTGGTGGCGGCCTTTTAGTACTGGGTCCCCTTGGTCATCGATCAGCATAATGTAGTCGCTATTGCTAATACGCTCGCCAAGGAAAGTCAGCTGGCTGTTAAGCTCCTCTAGCTGGTATTTGATCACCAAAAAACGCTCTTTGGTATCTTCATGGTGGTGCTCGTGCCTAATCGACGTGATGATATATAGGTAGGCGTGGTCATCGAATAGTTGGGGTGTAGAAAAGAGTAAAGAGGAATTTTCCTGGACGAGTTCATGCACGCGTTCGGAGTGGAGCGTAATTCCCCCGTCACTTAACGCAGAAGTAATGTGCTCCAACGATTGGTTGCTTGAGCTGGCAAGTAGCTCCGTTTGTTGTTGCTCCGTCTCGATAAGATAAATCTCATCGAACCCTTCGTCGACATCGGTCAGCTCATTTAGGTAACTGCCTATGAAGTTTTGGTTTACCAGGGCCTTGTCGGCTTCCAGTTCGAAAACCGGTGAGCTCGCAAGTTTCTGGATGCTCAACACTCGCTGGGCAAGAATATCATCGAGGTTATGGGCGGCCAGCTCGGTACGGCTGCTCAGCCCTTTTGCGATTTGTCCGATAGCCACGGTCGAGAGCTTGTCACTGCTAAGCCAGCTATAGAGGAAAGCAGGCACGATGCCGATAAATAGCATACTGCCCAGTAAAATTGGTTTTATTCGGTTAGGAAGAATTGATAGCAAACTACACCTCGAAATCCATTTCGATACATCAGTATTGTTGTTTAATTTTATATTTAGGTTTTATGGTGGCTTAGCTGAGGACTAAGTCATTAAGTATTGATTATCAGTTTGGTCTAGAAGGTGTTCAATAATCAATATATTGTCGAGATAGAGGCGAAGAATTACGGTCGGTTCACAGATTATCGCACCTGATATTCATATAGTTGATTATCAGGTGCGTGCTTTGGCGTGGTGATCAGCTTAACAACTCTTCGAGGGTCAGTGGCTTGGTAACCAATCCCATTTTTTGTGCTGGGGTCTGGCCGCTGCGATCTTGACGGCAGAGGTTGTTCCAAGCCCGGTAGATATCTAGCAGTGGTAGCAGCCCGCCTGGACGAAGTTTTCTACGCGGCTCGTTAACCAGCTGGTTGAACTGGTCTTGGAAACGTTGCTGGTATGCGGTGATTGCATCATGAGAGGCATGTTCTAACCAAAAGGCCTCATTGTCTTTTTCACCACCCAGGTGACAAATCCCCTTGCTGATATTGTCATGGCGGGTGAATGCCCAACGATCTCGCCACCATCCCATCAAAACAATGTCGATTCTTCCCGCTGGCTGGCCGTGCTGCCATTCTTTATCACATTCTATATAGATAGGGTGGACTGTGTTGGCTTTAATGCGTTCGACAAACACGGATATGCAGGCCGAGCGCAATAGGGTTTCTTGCGGCATGAAGATCGACAGCTGCTCACTGTCTTGAAGTAACTGGCTCAAGTGCAGGTAGTGGGCATAGACCGTGTATTGAGGCCGGATCAAACACCCTTTGGCCGGATAGTTAATCCGCGCCATGTTGGTGAGTGGATCTTCAAGGTTTGGGCGCGACATCATGTCGCGGTACTTGGCATCAATTTTTGCCAGCAAGCCTTGGGGCGGGGCTAGCGGTGGCTCGACTAATTTAGCCGCCGGTGGTGCCATATAACGAGTACCATCTGCAAATGGATCATGGTGCTCGTGGCTGGTCTCTTGCTCATGTTGCTGATAGTTCAAATCTTGCGAAACGACATAACCAGTTCGTGCCTCACAGCTTGCTACCCAAAGCACCCCGTTGTCATTGTTAGGTTGCAGTGGGCTGATATCTGATGCCAGTTCCAAGGCTTGCGTATGCTTGAACAAGCGGGCGTCGAACATGGCCAACTGGCGGCGGCAGCGACTGGCGATATGCGAAAGCTGGTCATAGAACGATTTCGGATTCATGTTCAGGCGACGGCAGATATCGCGAACGGCATAGCCGGTAAACAGCATGGCTAACAGCTTTTGCTGGAGTTGGTTTTTGCTATTGAAGCCCGACCACCGGTCAACAAGGGTGGTTTGGCAACACTTGCAACGGTAGCGCTGGCGATCGCCGCTGTAACCAAAGGCATGGTATAGCTGGCGATGGGTGAGCACAGGTAGGGCAAAATTATCGCATTCGGTATTGCTGCAGGCCGGTAGGCCGCTGCTTTGTTGTTGTTTCAGGCGAGTGACTTCGGCATCAACATCATGGTTGTTGATCAATGGGGGGAAAGCACCACACTCACGGCAGACTAAAATCGGCTTACTTGGGTTACTGCGCTGCAATACATAGTGGTCGGTATTGGTTGAACCAAAGTGTTGGCAGCTAACGGTTTTGCAGTGGTTGAACTGGTAGCCGTGGCTTGCTTGGGGAAGTAAGAGTGTCTTTTCGTCGGTATGGGGTGTTTTCATCATGTCAGCCTACCTAACTCCATGGGCCAATGTAACTTCTGTTGCTGTCCGTGTTGTCTTCTCAATTCAGATTTAAAGGGGGGAGGGAGGTACAGGGTAGGAGTGCTCCCCTAACCCTGCACATGATTAGTGCCTACAATTTGCTTCTACTAGCATTTCCTGCGTGAATGAATGGTTATTTGTTATTCATTCGTTCAAATTGTGTAAGACGCCACATTTTACAGAATATTGAGCTGAGGTTCAGCCGGTATCCGCTTTTTGTTGGTACTAATATCCCTATTTTTCGGCAATATCTATTTCAATACTTATAACGAAGTAACTTTGGCCGGTGCACGAAGTTACTTGGGTATAAATAATTTGATGATCAGTTAGTTAAGAAAAAGTGGCCAGTGCAATCGGGGGTAGCACTGACCACATAAAACTTACAGCTTGATAGCCGTCTCTAGCGCCACGTTCATCATTTCAGCAAATGACTTCTGGCGATCTTCAGAGCTTAGTTTCTCACCGCGTTTGATGTGGTCAGACACAGTCAGGATGGTAAGTGCTTTAGCGCCTAGCTCAGCTGCAACACCGTAGATACCCGCCGCTTCCATATCAACGCCAAGCATGCCTAGTTTTTCCATCTTGTCGAACAGGTCTGCTTCTGGGCTGTAGAACAGATCAGCAGAGAAAACGTTACCGACACGAACTGGTACGTTCTGGGCACGTGCTTCGTTAACGGCTGTTTCAAGCATGCCGAAATCAGCGATTGCAGCGAAGTCATGATCGTTGAAGCGAATGCGGTTAACTTTAGAGTCTGTTGACGCGCCCATACCGATGATAACGTCCATCAGTTTTACGTCGTCATGAACAGCGCCACAGCTACCAACACGGATGATGTTTTTAACACCAAAATCTTTGATTAGCTCGTGAACGTAGATAGAGCACGATGGGATACCCATACCGTGGCCCATTACCGATACTGGCTTACCTTTGTAAGTACCGGTGTAACCGAACATGTTGCGCACGTCACAAACCAGTTTTACGTCATCAAGGTAATTTTCAGCGATGAACTTGGCACGTAGCGGGTCACCTGGCATTAGTACGGTATCTGCGAAATCACCACGCTCTGCGTTAATGTGTGGGGTAGCCATAGATCACTCCTAGAATATTGTTATCGTTAATGACGAAGAATTAAGAGAAAAAACGTTCAACAATTGCCTGATAGGCAACACCACCGAGGTAAACACCTACGATACCCATGATCCCCGGGAGAACAGGGGGAGCCGGAAGCGGTAGTTTGATGGCCGAGAAAAATAGACCAACAATTAATCCTGCGAATGTTGCAAGCAGAATCTCATTCATGTGTTTACCCTCTAGTACAATGTCGTGTTTATATATTTTCGGCGGCTATATGCTGCTCTAATGGCGCTTTTGTGCTGTGCCGTTTTGATGGAGAAAGTGTAAGCAAGGGGAGGATTGGATCTCGAGATCTTGATCACACTTCGGATTTCTCTTCATCAAAAATAGCACCTTGATTACCAAATCTGTTGAAAAAGAGGGCGTAATCGTTTGCGGAAAAGCGGGTGTTTTTGGAGCTACACTGCAATGAAAGTTAACTAAAAATTATATAAAACATTAGCTTGTTGGGGTTTGGTGTGAGGTTTTGCTTATTGATAGATTTATGTAATCCAACAATAGTAAGTGTGATGTTGTAATGGATTTCATTGGGTGGGAGAAATTCCCCCTGGCGATAAATGGCCTTGTTGCTGGTTAATTGAGCATTTGGCACGGGGAGGAAGTTCGGGTTTATCACCCTAAATTTATTGTTCAGTTGGCTGCGACAAAGTGAAAATGGTTTTACCTTCTTTAATGGTTTCCAATATCTCAACATCGCGCAGCTGGCCGGGGGCAACATCAAGTGGGTTGTGCGACAGGATCACCAAGTCGGCCTGTTTCCCCGGTTCTAGCGTGCCTTTGCTGCTTTCTTCAAAAAACTGATAGGCGGCATTAACCGTGATGGCCTTTAAGGCATCAACAATATCGATGCGTTCGTCGGCACCGGCGATGGTGCCAGCTTTGGTTCGGCGGCTTACCGCACTCCAAATACTATTGAGGCTGTGGATACCATAGTGGTCGCTGCTGGTATTGTTGGTGAAGCTGATCCCAAGCTCAACGGTGGACTTTGCCGGGCTCTGGAAATAGGCGCGTTGAGTACCAAGCAAGGAGGCATCGGTATCGCCATTAAAAAAGATATGTCCGGTGGAAAAGTTGGGTAGAAACCCGAGCTTGACGTAATGGCTTAATTGGTTTACTCGCATAAAGCGCGATTTTACAACCACATGGCGCTTGTCTTGGGAGGCATTGATTTTTAAGTCGTAGCCCACTTGGATCAAGGCGTCCACCGCAGCATCGCCAACGGCATGGGTATAGACTTGCAGGCCGTGCTCCATGGCAGACTTGTAGCGCTGCCTGAATTGGCTATAAGGCTTGTTGGGCTCACCCCGCCAGCCTTCCTCTTGATTGATGGGAACAATATAGGGCATCGAGAACCAAGCCGTTTCTTCTTCGGCAGTACCATCTAGGATCAGCTTAATTCCGCCAAACTTTAGCCGGTTGCTATATTCCCCAAAGCTATCAGGGGAGGCAGTAACCAACTCAACCGCGGCATCATAAAGCGGGATAAGGATGATATCTTGGGTTAAAAGCTCATCATGCGCGGCTTCTTGCAGGGCTGCGATATCTTCTGCCGTCGCAGAGCCTTCGGAAATCGTAGTAAAGCCTTGCTTGGCATATTCGATTTGCGCTTCTTGAAGCGAACCGAGCTTTTCGGCATTGGCCATCAGGGCACCGTGGGGATCGATAAACCCTGGCACAATGGCTTTTCCGTCAAGGTCGATCACTTGGGTATTGTCCCCTTTGTGGCGCATGACACCATCTTGGGTGCCGATAGCCTGGATTCGACCGTCCTTAATAGCAAGGGCTGTCGCTAAGGCGGGCTCTGATATGGTGACAATATCACCGTTGATATAAATGATGTCGGCCGAGGGCGATGTCTCTTGTTCGCAGCCTAAAAGCAACACCATAACCGCCGAAAGAAACAAGCGTCGAACCAGTACCCACATAGATTGCGCCCTAGTAAATCATGGTGTTTTAAGCATATACCCAGTGTTTGGAATACGCTAAGCCAGATGCGGTATGTCTGGTTTATAAGTTGAAGGTGAGCCATGGCACGGAACATGATGAGAAAATTGGATTTTTTATGCTTTTTCAACTAGCCGTTAAAGGATCACCAATAAAGATTCAGAGCAGTAGGGGTTGTAGTTTTCGGCTTGCTGCCTTCACGGTTAACCTTCATGGCAAAGGAAAAGCAGAATGAAAAAATTAGCAGCGGTTGTAATGGCATTAGGGCTGTCGGCGCCAGTGAGTGCCGATATCTTAGGGCTTTCGGTTGGCGCACATGCTGGTGGGGCGCGAGTAGAGTATGACGGGGAAAGTGATAACGGCTTTGAGTACGGGATCAACGCCTCATACCATTTCAATGATCTGATTTCAGCCAATGTCGGTGTGGTACAAGGCAGCGCCGATGTGGATGCAAATGGCGTCACCAATGATATTGACTATACCGCTTTCCCGCTAACGTTACGTGCCGATATTCCATTGCTCATCGGTAGCGTGTACGCCAAGGCCGGTACAAACTACTACGACTATGACATCGATACCCCGGGAAACCGCGACAGCGATGATGGCTGGGGCTTCACCGGTGGTGCCGGTGTTGTCTTTACCATGCTGCCATTTATTGATTTGTCATTGGGCTACGAGTACCGCGATATGGGCGATGTAACCAACAACGCCATTATGTTCGGAATTGGCGCTAGCCTGTAACACTTTAACCCTGCAGATTAAGGTAATGCCGTTTATATAGACGGCATTAGCACCCTCTTTTTGCTCCTTATATTCAACCCAATTGTTTGGCATGCCGGCGCAAATCTATTTCTGTGATGCCTATGTATTACACTTGATGAACAGCTAACATCGAGTGCTTTGTGCACGAAGAAGGAAATCGTGCCTAGCGTCCAATAGAAAGTCAGGAATTTCCATCATGAAAAAGTTGTTTAGCGTGTTGTGTTTTTGTTTTGCCGTTACCGCGTGTACCGAAGAGGTGGGTAGCGAGAAGTGGTGCGAAGGGATGAAGGAAAAGCCGAAAGGGGATTGGACGGCCAACGAAGCCAAAGATTTCACCCAGCATTGCTTGTTTAAAAGCAAAGAAACCGAATAGTGGTGAGCTTGATAAAGAAGAAGGAGGGCCATGCCCTCCTTCTTGCTTTGTAATTTGTTTAGCCGCTGCCTACATCTCGACATGGCCAGTTCAAACCACGGGGTTAGGCAACGATATCTGCCACGCCTTTTACTAGCTCTGCTAGTTCATCCCAACGCTCTTCGTCAATAAGGTTACCCGGTACCATCCAAGTACCGCCACAAGCGAAGACAGATTTCACGCCCAAGTAGTCTTTCACGTTAGCCGGGTTAACACCGCCTGTTGGCATGAAGCTAACAGGGTAAACCGCCGTCATAGCTTTTAGCATGTTAACGCCGCCAGAAGGCTCAGCTGGGAAGAACTTCAGGGTATCTAGGCCCATTTCCATTGCCTGCTCAACCATGCTTGGGTTGTTAACACCCGGGATGATTGGCATGTTGCGCTGCTGACAGTATTTCACGGTTGTTGGGTTGAAGCCTGGGCTAACAATGAAGTCAACACCCGCGTCGATAGCTTCGTCTACCTGTGCGGCATTCAGTACAGTACCAGCACCGATTAGCATCTCTGGAAACGCTTCGCGGATATTGCGAATAGCTTGGGCTGCAGCTTCTGTGCGGAAGGTCACTTCGGCACATGGTAGGCCGTTTTCAGACAGTACCTGAGCAAGCTTAACAGCTTTATCTGCGTCTTTGATGGCGATAACCGGAATGACTTTCAACTCGCCCATACGAGCATTTAGGTTAGACATTTTGCGTTCCTTAGTCAGAATTTTATAGGTTTGGCATAGCGTTGTGAGGGATGATCGCACCTTGGTATTGGATCACCGTACCCGCTAGCTTGTGTGCATTGAGTGCAGACGCTTCTAGATCGCCGCCCGTCAGGCGCTTGGCAAGGTAGCCCGCACTGAAGGAGTCGCCAGCTGCCGTGGTATCAACCACATTGTCGACACGGGTTGCCGCAACCGACATTTGGTTGCCATCGGCGATCACTAGGCAGTCTTCTGCGCCGCGCTTGATGATAATCTCGCGTACGCCGCACTGCTGGCTGCGCTCGATACATGCTTCGACGCTGTGCTCGCCGTAAAGCATGATTTCGTCATCGAAAGTCAGCAGCGCAGTGTCGGTCAGTGAAAGAATGCGCTGGTAGTGCTTGGCGGCAGTGTCGGCATTTGCCCATAGGCGCGGGCGGTAGTTGTTGTCGAAAACAATCTTGCTGCCTTGTTGCTTGCAGGTTTCAAGAACCTGGTAAAGGGTCTCCCTTGCCGCATCAGGCAAGATAGCTAGGCTGATCCCACTCAGGTAAATCATGTCGAAACCGGCTAGCTGTGAGGTCAGCTGCTGGCTGTCAACATGCTCAAGCCAGTAGCGCGCAGCCGAGTCGTTTCGCCAGTAGTGGAAAGTACGCTCGCCTGTGTTGTCAGTTTCGATAAGGTATAAGCCAGGGTTTTTATCTTCCAACTGGAAGACCAGATCAGTGTTGATCTTTTCCTGCTGCCAAGCTTCGCGCATTTCTTGGCTGAAGCTATCGTTGCCCAAGCCAGTCACATAGCTGGTTTCAACACCGTGCTGGTGGGTTAGGCGGGAAAGATACAGGGCTGTATTGAGGGTATCACCACCAAAAGTTTGCTTGATGTGCCCGTCCTTGCGCTGTAACTCGACCATGCATTCGCCGATTACGGCCACGCGTTTTAACGTCATAAAAAATACCCTCATGAAAATCACTGAGGGTATTCTTATCAATTGGCGTTTCTAAGTCAATAAAAATGAAATTGCGTTTCTTTTTATTGAGGGTAATTGTGGTAACCCAGTTGCTCAGACACCTTGCGGCTTGCATTTTGCAGCAGATCCACGTAGTAAGACTTGCGCTTTTCGTCAAAACGGATAGTTGGCAGCGAGATAGACAGGCCAGCAATTACATTGCCGAAACGATCGAAGATAGGCGCAGCGATGCAGCGAAGACCTGGTTCTTGCTCTTCGTTATCTTCCGCAAAGGCTTGGGCTTTGACGTCTTTTAGCTCACTTAGCAACTGCTCGATATTTTCCAGCGTCTTGTCGGTATGCTTGATGAAGTCGACGTCTTTTAGCGCTTCGTGGGCAAACTCTTCGCTGCGGTAGGCCAGTAGTACTTTACCAATAGCGGTGCTATAGAGCGGATTGCGGCGGCCGATGCGAGATTGCATACGCAGGTTGTAGCCTGAGTCGATTTTGTGAATGTAGATAATCGCATTCTCGTCCAAGGCACCCAGGTGTAGGGCTTCATTGGTTTGCTGCGAGATGTGCTGCATTTCTTTATCACAAAGATCAACCAAATCAACATGTTCTAATGAGGTAGCACCCAGCTCAAATAGCTTTAGCGTCAAAGCATATTTATCCGTTTCACCTTCTTGAGAGACATAGCCCAGCATCTTCATGGTTTGTAGAAAGCGGTAAACCGTACTTTTCGACATCATCAGGCGTTGGGAAAGCTCGGTCACACCAATTTCTTTTTGTTCGCCCAGCGCCTGCAGGATCCCAAACACCTTCATCACCGACGAGACGGCTTCTGGCTGCTTAGATGATTCCATCGCAATACTCCTTTCAAATCTGTTATTGCCCGCATTATACGTTCATCGTCAGTTTGTATCTATTTTTCTGAAAGGCTTTTTCAAAAATTCTGAATCATGTCTTATTTGTCATCACGCCTGATTGGAATGTGATGAGTAATTATAAAAATGAAATGCCATTTCAAAAAACTTGATATCACTTTTTGTCGTTGTTATAGTGCAACCACATTAACGGGATAACGCTTTAATTCGTTCGGGCCAATGGCCATGAACAGGCATCGAGGAAATGACATGATTCTTAATAATTTTGATCTTCAGGGTAAAGTTGCCATCGTGACAGGTTGCGACACTGGGCTTGGTCAGGGCATGGCGCTGGGTTTGGCACAGGCAGGTTGTGACATTGTAGGTGTGAACATTGTTGAACCAACCGAAACTATCGAGAAAATCAAAGCAACTGGTCGTGATTTCCTTGATATTCGAGCTAACCTGATGAAAACCGACGACATTGCGGGCATCATTGATCAGGCGGTAAGCAAGTTCGGCAAGATCGATATTCTGGTAAACAACGCAGGTATTATCCGTCGTAACGATGCGATTGATTTTTCAGAGCAAGACTGGGACGACGTGATGAACATCAACATCAAGTCTGTGTTCTTTATGTCTCAGGCTGTGGCGAAGCAGTTTATCTCTCAGGGTAACGGCGGCAAGATCATCAATATCGCTTCTATGCTGTCTTTCCAAGGCGGTATCCGCGTGCCTTCTTACACTGCGTCGAAAAGTGGCGTGATGGGTGTGACCCGTCTGATGGCGAACGAGTGGGCGAAGCACGGTATTAACGTTAACGCTATTGCACCGGGCTACATGGCTACCAATAACACGGCGCAGCTGCGTGCAGACGAGCAGCGTAATGCAGAAATTCTAGAGCGTATTCCGGCTGATCGCTGGGGTGAGCCTGCGGATCTTGCTGGCCCATGTGTATTCCTGGCGTCAGATGCGGCTTCTTACGTTAACGGCTACACCTTGGCGGTTGACGGCGGCTGGTTAGCTCGCTAATACATCGTTCTGATGTGAAATTATCGGCGGCTGCACTATTGATATAGTGCAGCCGTTTTCTCGTTGTATACCAATCCCATTTAATCTCTGGCAGAAGGTTGGCTTAGCATGTTGGAATTTTCCTTTGCCCAAGCATTGGGCATGGTGAGCTTTGCGCTGGGCGTGGCGGCGTTCTATCAAAAGAATGATAGAAAATTGAAGCTGATGATGGTGTTGTTGAATGTCAATCACATGGTGCACTTCTTCCTGTTGGGGGCGGTGACATCAGCAATGAGCGCGATGCTTTCGGCCTTTCGTACTGGGCTGTCAATCAAGTATCAATCAAAGGCGCTGGCGTATATTTTCGTTGCATTTAACCTTGCCGCTGGCTACTGGTTGGCAGAAGGCTGGGTTGATCTGTTGCCTATCATGGGGGCGTGTATTGGCTCTTACGCGCTGTTTTGCCTTAGCGGGATCCAGATGCGGCTTGCCTTTGTTGTGGGGGCGATCTGCTGGCTTATCAATAATGTTATCGTCGGGTCGGTTGGCGGGGTGTTACTCGAGCTGACCTTGCTTTCTGTGAACCTGACGACTATCTACCGCCTGTATCGGAGCAAGGCGACGGTTGAGGCAGAGGCGAGCTAACTGGCAAAACGCGCAGGCAGGCTGCGCGTTTTCATTCGTTGTGTTTGTTCTTAACCAACAAGGCTGCGCATTTGCTTCAGCATCGTTTCGGCTGTTTCATAATGATCCCCTTCCCATAGCTGCGGGTTGAGGAATTCACCCGAGTAGAACCCATCAAAGCCAGTTGATTGGATGGCACTAACCCATTCCTGCAGCGGTATATCGCCTTCTCCCAACAAGCAACCACGGAGCAGGGTTTCATCTACCCAAGGTTGGCCAACATCCGGGCGTTTGCCATCAGACAGGTGCACGTTATAAATCAGCGCTTGGTCGATTTTGCTGATCGACTCTGGGGTCGCCCCACGGCATGCCCAGAAGTGCCAAGTGTCCAACACAAAGCCGAAGTTATCACGGCCAACCGCATCATGCAGGCGATAGTAGTCGTCTAGCGTGGCGATGGGGGTCCAGGCTGCGCCTTCATACTGGAACTTAACCCCAAAATCACGGCCAATATCAGCAATCTCACGAATGTTAGCCGCCGTTAGTCGGATGTTGTCTTCTACCGATAGCGCATTGAGTGACTCGAACGCGTTGAGCTGGATGGTATCGCAGCCGATGTCGTTGGCGAACTGGCATAGGGTTTTCGCCTCATTGAACACTTTTTGCTGTGCTTCCTTATCTGCTGCTTCAACCGAACCGATGATATCGATGGCGGTAGGCTTGAGCTCGGCGGCATCAAGGCGGGCCTTGAAGGCTTCACTAGTTAGCCCTGCATTAATGTAGCGCCAAAGTTTTTCGGTATGAATTTCCAGCCCTTGATAACCGGTTTCCTTGGCCAAGCGGATGTCACTGATAATGTTGTTATGCAATGAGATCATGCCGTGCAGAGCAAATTTCATGGAGCCTCCTTGTACATCGGTTTTATTATTTTTTGATGAATGTGCCTATCAATCCCAGCAATAATCTGACCATATAATTAATGGTGTTGTTATTAGTGGTGTTTATTCGCCATCATACCTTCATGAAAATATTTTTTCGTTATCTAGATCTATTTACATTAAATTTGAAAAATATTTATCGAACGATGCGATAGCGGGGGAGGTAGCACTATAGGGGGGAAGCAAATAGACAGGGGCAGGTAATGGCGAGCTCGAAGATCAAATAAACCGCCCGAAGGCGGTTTATGGATAAGTCAGAGGTGGGGACTGAATTACTTTTCAAGCAAAGACAGTACGTACTCTTTGATTTCTTCAACTTGGCAGTTTGCGAAGAAGCACTCTTGGAATTGCTTGCTACCAACAGCCGTTTTCACTAGCTCTTGGTCCATAGCTTGTAGGCCTTCTACTACATTTTTAGAAACAGCGGCTTTTACATCGTTAAGGATTGCAGCGTTAGCCTGCTGAGGTGCAGCACGCTCAATTGGGTAACCTTCGCCACGCTTACCAGTGAAGGCTTTTTCGAAGATGTAGCGGATGTTAAGTTCACCAGCCCAGCCGAAGCCCTTAGCGAATGCTAGAGAGATAGCATTGCCGTTGTTGATTTGGTTGAAAAGGAATGCATCTGATGGCTCTAGGCAGTAACCACAAACAACACCTGGGTGCAGGTTGCTAGACATAAGTGCGCCCTGGCCAGTACCACAACCAGTTACGACGAAATCTACAGCTTTAGAGTTAAGGAGAATGCTCGCCATGATACCTAGGTGAATGTACGTTAGGTGGTGATCGTTCTCATCTGTCATACCAACATTGAAAACGTCGTGACCTAGGCCGCCTGCAACGTTGTTTAGTTCAGCTGCAACCATCGCGTTCTTTGGCGCTTGGCTGTTTTCCATCATTAGTGCGATTTTCATAACAATCTCTCTCTGTCGTTGATGAAGCGATTATAATGAAAGAGTTAAAAAATGAAAAGGCTTTTCAAAAAAATAAAAATAACTTCTCGATAGTTTGGTGGGAAGCATTGTTGTCTAAGGATTGATTCACGTTTGTAATTTGTCGGAAAGCACAACAGTGCTATCTGTTACTATTATAGCGTTGCTTGTATTTTGTTGATTTTTAATTATTTATTTTGATTATGTTAAGGGTGGGAATCGTTGTGGCGAAGGACGCTAGCATTGCAAGTCGGGCAAATAAACGCTCTATGGCGCAGGGGGTTGGAAGCGTTCTAGGGGGTTCACGTAACGGAACGGTGTTTCTAAATGGGGTTTTTCCTTGCTGCTTTCCGGTTTAAGGAGGCAGGCTAACTTCTTTTAGCCTGCCTCCTTTGCTTAATCGTTCCGTGGTTTATGCTGTCTCGCCGAGCTTTTGTTTGGCACGTTTTTTCATTACCGCCATGCCTGCAATAGCAAGTACGACCGCACCGGCTAGGAATGGAAGTAGCTCCATGATTTGGCCACTGCGGGTGAAGGTGATCGCTAGCATGATTAGCCATCCGCTGAGCATTGGGATCAGGGTACGGCGCACAATATCAAACGGTGACAGGCCCGAGATACCCGCAACAGCAATGATGACCCCTGCAATAGGAGAAATTGTTCGGCCGAATCCGGCAGATAGCTGGATTGGCAGGATCATGTCGGCGACATTGGTGCCAATCTTCTCCGCAATTTGCGGCACCATCGGCGCGAATGAGAAGAAGGCCGCATTGCCCGAGCCCATCAGTGCTGAGATGGTAAAGGTGAGGATAGCCATGAACAGCGCTATCACGCTCGCGGCAAAACCTGCACCGCTGGCGAGGTTAAGAAGGGCATCGATAGCGCCAATAGACTTGAGCCCCATGGCAAAGGTCTGGCCTGCAATAATCAGGGTTACTACGGTGGCAAACACTTTGCCCATGTCGTTGAACACGCCTTGCAGCTTTTCGAAAACCGCCTTGGCTTGACGATGGCGTAAAAACTCACAGCTTAAACTGATGAAGATACTGAGCAAGATGGCGGTTGCCATGCCTACGTTAATTGTCCCTACGCCCATCTTGCTGAATGTCAGCATGAAGAACAGAGGAAGCATCGGTAACAATATGTAGTAAAGCGGGGTCTCTGAACCGGTATCTTCAACTTGGGTGTCGACGGGGGAGCTGGTTGCTTCGACGCCTAGTTTTTATCGAAGTAACGTTGGGTAAGGGCGTGGATAGCCGCCACAACAACAATCAGAATACTGATCACCGGAAGCTGGTCGTTGATGAAGTACTCGGTGATATCCAATCCGGCGGTTTGTGCCGCAAGAATTGAGTTGCCCGAGCCAGGCCCGAACTCAATGGCACAGGTACTCGCCAACACGGCGGCAACGGCTGCTTTACTACAACCAAGGCGGATAAGAACCGGATAAAGGGTCGCCATAAGCAACAGGCCAAGGCCGGTGGCACTCGAGATAAATAGCGCTAGGCACTGACCCAAGATAAACGCCATCGCCAGCATAAGATAAGGCGAGTTAAGCTTCATCAGTGGTTTGGATGTCACCCGTACCATGACTTGGCTGGCCCCAATGACAGACATTAGCATGGCAAAGCCGCCAATAAGCATGATCTTCAAGCCGAGTCCGCCAGCGCGGTTGCTGAAGGTGTTGCTGATGTATTCGAAAATATCGAAGCCGATCCAGCCGGTGGACTTATCGACAAAACTGGCGTTGTTGGTAAAGATAGCCAGAAACATCATGGCAATACCTGTGGTAAACAGGACGCCTTGCGGGTTGTAGTTTTTAAGGATCAGCCGACCGGCGATCACCAGCCCGATAAGGGCGATTAACAAACTCATTTTGGTATTCCTTACTCAAAGTTTCCTGTTACCTGCATTTCGCCGTGCAGCATCATGGTTTTGCCCTGGGCTATCACGCTGTCGAGGCTGAAGTCATCATTGAAAATACATAGGTCGGCATCGCTGCCGGTTTCGATTCGGCCCTTCTTGATGCCTAGCGAGTCGGCAACATTGGCTGTTGCCATGGCGATGGCCAGTTCAGGGGCAATGCCCGCGTCAATGAGCTTAGGCAGTATCAGTAAGTTACTATCGACATCGGCAGCGGCCATGCCGACAAGCGCACCGCTTTCATCAAACTTCGGTAAGCTGCCGTTACCGTCAGAACTGATGGTGATATGGTGTGCTTCGACGCCGCACTCCATCGCGTACTTAATGGCTTGCTCTGGCGGGGTAAAGCGGCTACCACCGGAAGTGACATCGATATAGCCCCCTTTACGGGCAAACTCGATCGCTTGGTTAAATAGGTGTTCGGTGCGGGCAACGTGGGTTGGCGAGAAGTGGTGAATAGGTAGCCCCATGGCAAGCAACTCGTTCACTTGGGCAAACGGATTGTCCAGTCCACCCATGTGGATATGTAGCAACCCTTTCTTGCCTGATAGCATGCCTGCGATACGAATATCCGAGACGATACGGCTAAGCTCTTCGGTGGTTGGGAAGGAGCAGCGATGATCGGCAAGGGCAATTTTGACACCAAGGATAGCCGGGATGAAAGTGAGGTCATCGCGGATGGAGCCCGTGATGGTTTTGGTTGGCACTTCATACGATCCGGTGTGCATGTAGGCGCTAATTCCTTCTTCGCGCAATGCCGCTGCCTTGGCATACAAGTCACGAGGGGAGCGGGAAATGCCATCGGTTCCGAGTACCCCAACCGCGGTGGTGGTGCCCGCCTTTATCAGCTTGCTCAAGGTGACTTGCGGTGTGCGGCTGGCAAAGCCGGCTTCGCCGCCGCCACCCGTAAGGTGAAGGTGCTGGTCGATGAGCCCGGGCGTAACAATTTTGCCGCTACAGTCGATGACACTCACATCTTTAAGCGCATTAACTTGCATTGAAGGACTGATTGCCAGTACCTTGCCGTGAGAAATTAGAATATCCGTCCTGCCAATAGGTAACGGGGAATAAAGCTCAGCGTTTTTAAGTAGGGTAAACATAGGGTGCTCTTTCATTATTGGTTTTAAGGTCGATGTTTGATGCTCAGTCAAACTATTCGCTTTGGCAGATGGTCCTGTTGTCACCAGTCTGGCTGCCACTAAAATCAGAGTAACCTTAATTTTTATAAGAGTATTTTTATTTCTATTGCTGTTTTCGAATGAAACTATTCATTTAGATCATAGCTTGGCGTATGGCAGGAAGAATTTATGGATTTCAAATGGTTAGATGACTTCATGAGCCTCAGGGAGTTAGGTAACTTTGGTGCAGCGGCCAAGGCTAGGCATGTGACCCAGTCAGCGTTTAGTCGCCGGATACAGGCGTTGGAGTTGTGGGTTGGTACGCCCTTGTTCGATCGTACGTCCTACCCCATAACCTTGACAGAGACAGGCGAAAAGTTCGTTCCCTATGTCGAAAACTTGCTTGAGCAGATCAAGGTCACCAAAGAGGACTTTGCTCAGGTATCGCTCAAAACCGACCACACGGTTCGTATCGTTAGCCTGCACTCGTTCGCCGTCAATTTATTGCCCGCTTTGTTTAGGCAAGGTAGCGAGCATTTTCATGACCTTAACTTGGCTATTAACCCGTCAGTACAGGGAATTGATAACCACTTTCAGGCATTGCTGGATGGCTCTAGCGATATCCTGTTTGCATACAATACTCAGGGAATGCGGCCATCGTTCTTGATTGAAGATAAGGTGGAAAAGTTATTGGTTTGCCAGGAAGAGATCATTCCTGTGGTTTGTCCGGCATTGCTTGAGCAACACGCGGCAGATCAGGCTTACCCCTATTTGGCCTATTCTGAACATACCTTTTTGCATAACGTCGTTGCTCCCTTGATCGAGAAGAACCAGTGCCCGCTTAATCAGGTATTTGAAACCACATTAACCGAGTCTCTGATCAAAATGGCGGTCAATGGCTACGGGGTGGCTTGGGCACCGCGCCACGCGATTGAATCGGAGTTGGCGCAAGGGCAGTTGGTCAGGGCGTTTCCCGAGATGCCGGAACTTTTGATTACGCTAGATATCGTTTGTTATCGCGCGAAAGAAGCGAGCCGTACGTCGGTACACCAGTTCTGGCAGGGGCTAAGCCAAGTCGTCGAGTCAAAGCCGTCGGCTTAATGGACGGGGGAATAAAATAGCTTGGTAAGACGTTCGAAGAAGTAGCCAGCACCATTGTGCTGGCTTCATTGCTTTAAAGTTAAAGCGTTGCTGCTAGCTTAGCTGCGCGAGATGATCCATTCTTCGCTGCAATCACCACAGGCGACAGTCGCGTCGCTGATGCTTTTGCTGATAATTTGCGTGTTGTCGGAAGCGCATTTCGGGCAGTGGGTGCGCTCTGGCGGACAGTTGATATCGACACAATGGTTGTCGTTGGTATTGGTTTTAACCATTGGCTGTTTGCAATCAGGGCAAAGCATTTCAAATACTCCTTTTCAATTCACCGACATCATGTCAGTGCTCTTTTCGTTTGTTTTAGCGCCTATTTACGCCTGCCATGAATTTGGCTTCGGTGGCGGGGCTATAAAAAACAGTCAATTTTTTAGCATTGTTATTCTGAGGTGACCACCTAAAACGGGTTATTGTTACTGGTTTGTTGATCAAAATCATAAACAAGCAATAACAGTGACAAATGCTAGAGCAAATGCGCTAGCAATAATTTTATTTGGCTGGCGAGCGGCTTGGCTGTGTTTGTTTACCTGTAAAGGCGGCTTTAAACATAGGGTGATGGCTGAAAGTGTGTGCTTACAATCCTGTTGTTGTAGTAATTGTTTTTTTGTAAAAAAAAGCGCCCGCATGGGCGCTTTATGCTGAGAGATAAATATAGTTACTGCACTTTTTGCATGATGCTGCTGCTGGCTTGGTTACCCGAAGTATCCATCTTGGTGCGAATTAACAGGCCTTCATCCCAATCTGCACCAGCTGGTTGGTACTCAAACTTGACGAAGAATTGGTCATCATCACATGAATTACCTGGTTGGTAGTTATCTTCGTCGCAGAAGCGAACAACCGTGTTTAGCTCGGTGAGGGTTGCTTTCGATTCACGGCCTGCTTGGTTGAACCACCAGTAATCGATGTTGGCGAGATCAGCATAGGTATTGAATTCTGAGCCGATGTCTGTCGGTGTACCATTTATACACTCGGTTCCCGTTGTGGTTAAGCCTTTATCATCGAAGACATACTGCATGGTTGCTGGCTGACCATCGGTACAAATCTGGTTTTCATGCCAAGTACCCTTGAAGTCAACGTAACGCTCAGCGTCTTCGCTGCCGACTTCGTAGTAGAAGGCGACACGTTGGGTTTTACGACCGTCGGTACAGCTGTTACTAGCTTGATCACAATCTTCGCCATTAAGCTCAGTCTTCTCGACGATTTCGGTATACACACCAGTAACCGGGTCGTAAGAGCCAGAAGTGGTGTTAAGCTGCCAAGCTTCTACATAACTACCGTTTTCTTCTTCGCCATCATCCCATAGAACATTAGCCGTGTAATGGTTGAGCTCTGTAACGGTTTTCGCAACAAACGGCACTATGTTCATTTCTTGCGCCTCATCCCAAACGAGCTCTTCATCTTCGGTCGATGCTTTGTACGGGTTAAGGATGTTGTAGTCGAAGTTCTGGTAATTAGCTAGGCTATATGTACCTGGTGTGATTGGATTACCATCGCATAAATTTGGGTTACCGTGTGTGAATTCACCTTCATAATCAGCGATACAGGTTAAGTAATCTTCTGCGGCTCCAGCTGTGAAGGTTGTGTCGTTAGAGCCTGCTAGCATGATTGCACCGGTGCTAGTGGTTTCGAAGTTCATTAACTTCATGCCGCGCGTTTTTTCAAATAGGTCGTTATCCAGCATTTTGTCGGCATGGACAAACGTGATTGGGTCATTAGACAGTTCGTACTGGGTAACATCGATGGAGCGGACAAACTTTCCGCTTTGGGTAAACGGGTTAGCATTATTACCACCACGCGCCATATCGCCAAAAGCACCATCCATGTGCTCAAGTGCTTCATCGACCTCGACAACATTGTCGGCACTGACGCCAATTGCATCGCTAGTCAGGAAAGCTTTAACTGTTTCGTAGTCGCTGTCTAGACTCAGGTTTGCCAGTGCTTCGGCAACTTGCGGGTCTTGAATATCACGAAGCTTCTCTGGCACAAACAATGTTTCGCTTGAACCGCTGCCAAATTCGTTGTTTAGCGACTGTAGAATCACGGCAAGGTTTACTGCACGGTTGTATTTACCAGCAGCTTCGAAAGGTGTTAGTACATCACGGTTTGATGCGGCACCTACCTTCAGACCTTCTTTACCACCTAAATAGAAGGTAATGGTATCACTGGCTTTAGCTGTGTATTCACCCGCACTATCCGTTACGCCTTCTTCGCCACTCGATGTGGTGTACACCATACCTTCGACTGGTGAGTCAATAAAGGTACTGGTAATGGTAGGGTCACCAACTTCAGGTGAAGGCGTACTGCTTGAGTTACATCCGGAAAGCACAAGTGCAACTGATGCTGCTAGAAAATTTATTTTTTTCACAAATTATCCTTAATTTATGTTTTTGAAATACCTCTAAGGGTACTTATGTATTGAGAAATAACCTTATTACATGCAGGAGTTTACAGGTGTAAGTGTTTGAAGTGTATGGTCATTTTGCGACATTTATAAATGCGAGTTGTTTTTTACTTTGTTGATAGTGATAAATTTAGGCGTAATAACTTAATTTATGCATTTGTTTGGTGAATGTTTTTGTTGCCGGTAAAGTTTGGCTTAATGTATGGAATATTGGCCATATTGTAACAAATGGTTTCTGTGATGTTTGTTCAATAAACTTTGCGATGATGTGCTTTTATTTGCGGTTACTTGGGAATAAGGCTGTGTAATGAAGATGGTGGGAGTAAGGAGTCATAAAAAATAAGACCCGCTCCAGCGGGCCTTAAGGGTGAACGGCTAGTTATAAGGAACTTGAATTACACCTCTTCTTCTACCTCACTGGCAATGAAGCCGCCAGTTTGGTGGTCCCATAGCTGGGCATAGATACCGTTTTGTTCCAGCAATTGCTGATGCGAGCCTTGCTCGACGATCTTGCCTTCATCAAGCACAATCAGACGATCCATAGCGGCAATGGTAGAAAGGCGGTGGGCAATGGCAATAACCGTTTTCCCTTCCATTAGCTGGTATAGGCTTTCTTGGATTGCCGCTTCTACCTCCGAGTCCAAAGCAGAGGTTGCTTCGTCCAAAATCAGGATAGGGGCATCTTTTAGTAGCACACGTGAAATTGCGATACGCTGGCGTTGGCCGCCAGACAGTTTCACACCACGCTCGCCCACTTGGGCGTCATAGCCGACATTGCCGTGCGGATCGCTCAAGGTTTGAATAAACTCGTGGGCATGTGCCTGCTTGGTCGCCCTTAGCAGATCCTGCTCGGATGCATCAGGCCGGCCGTAAAGGATGTTCTCGCGAATTGAGCGGTGCAGTAGCGAAGTATCTTGGGTCACCATGCCAATTTGGCCACGAAGTGAGTCTTGCTTCACCTGGGAAATGGTTTGACCGTCAATCTTGATGGCGCCTGCTTCCACATCATGGAATCGCATCAGCAGGTTAACCAGCGTTGATTTACCCGCACCTGAGCGACCCACCAAGCCGACTTTTTCACCCGGTTTGATGTTGAGGTTGAGCTTTTCTATCACGCCCTTGCCTTCACCATAGTGGAAGCTGACGTTATCGAACTCGATGCCACCCTTGGCAACGTCCAATGTTGGGGCATTTGGCGCATCCTTGATTGCCACTGGCTGGGAAAGGGTCTTCATACCATCAACCACTGTACCGATATTTTCAAACAGGCCGCCCACTTCCCACATGATCCACTTCGACATCCCGTTGATACGCAGGGCAAGGCTGACAGCAATGGCGATGGCACCCACAGTGATGGCTGACGCCGACCAAAGCCAGATAGACAAGCCCGCAATGGCGAAGACCAATAGGTAGTTGATAGCTTCAACCGAGATATTGAACCCGGTCACCAAGCGCATTTGGCGGTACACGGTATCCATAAAGCCGCTCATGCCCTGCTCGGCATACTCGGTTTCACGGTTGGTGTGCGAGAACAGTTTCACGGTAGAGATATTGGTATAGCTATCGACGATGCGGCCGGTCATCATCGAGCGGGCATCGGCTTGCTCGGTGGCGACATGCTTCAGCTTAGGCACATAGTAAAGTTGGATACCGATATAGCCGGCCAACCACAGCAGCATAGGCAGCATGAGTCGTGCATCAGATTGGCCAATCATCACCACCATCGACGTAAAGTAAACAGTGATATATACCAGTACATCCAGCAGTTTCATGACGGTCTCGCGCACCGATAGCGCGGTTTGCATCACCTTGGTGGCGATACGACCGGCAAATTCGTCTTGGTAAAACGAAACACTCTGGCGTAGCAGGTAGCGGTGCGCCATCCAGCGAATAGACATCGGGTAGTTGCCAAGCAGTGTCTGGTGGACGATCAGCGAGTGTAAGGTGATCAGCACCGGCACAACGATGACAACCAGCAAGCCCATCATCATTAGGTTGCCACCTTCTTCAGCCCAGAAAGTGTCAGGGTTGTGCTCAGCCAGCCAGTCGACCAACTTACCCATGAAGCCGAACAGCGATACTTCGACAATGGCGATCAAGGCACTCAAAATGGACATTGCAATCAATGGCAACTCGAAGCCACGGGTGTAATAGCGACAGAAAGCAAACAGCCCTTTTGGCGGTTGTTCCGGTTCATTAGGTGGAAATGCTGAAGACAGCTTTTCAAAACGTTTGAACATAAAATGAAGGTTCCAGTATTGCGTGTTTTTTTGGCAAAATAGCCTGCACCAAAGGCATAGGCCTGCGGCACGGAAAAGAAGAGCTTATCCAGATTAGGATTATTGTGTTGCGATACGCATTGATGCGTAATTGTACATTTATGCCCCGTATTGGTTAAGGGCTAATTGTTGATTATTCTTGCCTAATTCTGCTTTCTTCCCCTCGCGACTAAACAGAAGGAATCTAGTGTTGAAGATTGAACGTATCGATGCGGAACTGACATTACCTATTCGCCACCACGTATTGTGGCCGAAAAAGAGCATCGATTTTTGCCGAGTGCCCGATGATGCCAATGGCCTGCATTACGGGGTATACCAAGAGAATCAATTGGTTTGTGTCGCGTCGGTATTCATTGATGGGCAAACGGCAAGGCTAAGGAAGTTTGCCACCTTACCTGAGTACCAAGGGCAGGGGATGGGTACTGCGTTAATCAAGGCAGTGATCGAGCAGCTGGTTGCCAACGGCGTCACGACGTTTTGGTGTGACGCCCGTGAGTCGGCGCAGGGCTTTTACCATCGTTTTGGCATGGCACCGCAAGGGGAGCGGTTTTACAAAGGGGATGTCCCTTACTTCAAAATGTCAGTGGCACTTTAAAGTTCTTGTCTTTTAAAGCACTTACCCTTCAGACACCATGCAGTTGCGACCTTTTGCTTTGGCTTGGTACAGGCATGCGTCGGCGCGCTTAAGCATTTCATGGATGCCGGCATCAAGGTTAACGACACCAAGGCTGATCGTATATTTGATCAAGTTGCTGAGGATCGTAAATTCTGAGTCGGCAATATCACGGCGCAGTACTTCCAAGCGTTGGCTGAAAATTTGGAATGAGTTGCCGTATAAAATACAGAACTCCTCGCCACCAAAGCGGGCCACGAGCGCGTCGGGGAAGTAGTTTCTTAGGGTATTGGCCAACTCGATAAGTACCATATCACCAATGTGGTGGCCGTAGGTGTCATTCAGTTGCTTGAAGTTATCAATATCAAGCAAAGCAAGGCAGCGCGGGCCCTTATGGCTCTTCACTAGCTGATGATCAAAGAAGTAGCGGCGGTTCCAAGATTGGGTAAGGTAATCTTCGTTCGCCAACTTATACAGGTTGCGCTCGGAATCAAGAATATTCAGCGTGCTGTGCAGACGGCAATAGAACTCTTCTTGGTTGAATGGTTTTTTCAAAAAGTCATTGGCGCCCGCCTTTAGGAATTTTGCTGTCAGGGCCGCCTCGTCACTGGCCGATAATCCGATAATAGCAAGTTGCCCAGGACGATAGGATTTTCTGAGTTCTTTCACCAAGCTCACACCGTCACGCTCAGGCATGGAGTAGTCGGTGATCACCAAGGAGATGTCGCGCTCTTTTTTGAACACCTCTAATGCCTGTTCGCCGTTTTTTGCTTCGACAACGGTAAGGTACTGGCGTTCAAGCAGACTGCGGATGTATTTACGGGCGGTAATCGAATCATCGACGACCAGTGCCTTGTGCTCGCCATTATTCTCTAGGCGCTTCAAGATAGGGATGATGCTTGAAATACAAGATGGGCTATCTTTGGGGATGTAATCTATCACCGTTTTGGCCAGCACGCGCTCACGGGTCATTTCGTCCATCAAGGCCGTCAAAACAATGACTTTTACATCAACAGATAAGCAAAGATCGATGATCTCACCGTCCTGCCCATCAGGCAGACAGTAGTCAAGAATCGCACAGAGGAAATCAGTGCCTTCGTCTAAAATCTTTTCCGCACCCGCAATGGTGTCGGTCAGAACCGGGGTATATCCCGCTTTTCTTAGCTCGCTTTCAATAACACGTCGAAATGGTCGGCTATCTTCAACGACTAATATCTTTTGTTCCATTACCTATACACCTTAAAGGGGAAAGATCTATTAAGTGAGCCCATCAAATAAGCAGCGTATTATGAGCTATTTTATTTTGATATACAAACATAGAGTTATAAGAACATATATTTTAATTATGTTGTTTTACGGTTCATGGAATAAATGAAATGGTTTTTTAGTAATGGTATCGCATGAATGAAAATTCACTTTGGGTGAATCTATATCAATGTCGAGCCTTGCGGTTAGTATCGGTACATTTCAGGTTATATTATTCTTTTTGGCGATAAATAAACCCAGTGAAGCCATCTCTTATTATGCAGTTAGTTTTATATTGTATTCATCGATGTTGTGTTTGTTATGCTTTTGGGGAATGGTGGCGCTACGGTCCGGTGACTACCTATATTGATATGATTATCATATGTAAAAGTAATATTAATATTTGTAGGTGCGAATGCGCAGTGATGATTTTCGTTTGTTATTATAGAAAGTAAATTTAATGCTCTTGATTAATTAACTGTTATTAATAGCTAATATATTTATTTCACAGGTAAACTATTGGAAATTAATTAACCAGCTCTATTGCTAAAGCTGGCCGTGTAATCCCAAAGTATTATTTATATTCTTATCGAACAAATTTATTCGGCACAATGATTAAAGTGGCGAAGTATCGCCGTGACTTCAGTGATTCGTCTTTCAAAGCTGGCTTTGCTTGCCCTTTCGTTCACGGTATGGTCGCCATCGCCATATGGGCCAAAACCGTCAAGCGTCGGTAATCCGACACCTGATGTCACGTTGGCATCGCTGACGCCACCACGCTGCTCGGTTTTGAGAGGGTAGCCAATGAGTGCGCTTAACTGTTTTACTAACTGCTGTTGTTCTGCCGTTGGGGTCATGACATCACGTTGAAGGCCGCCACTGAGTTTCGCCGTGACGCCTTCGATACCATGCTGGTGGATGAGCGCAGGGATGAGTTTTAATACCCGTTGTTGTTCAGCCGTTTGGGTGAAGCGTGCTTCGACCATGAGTTGGGCATTGGGTGAGATGGTATTGGTGCTGGTGCCACCATGCATTTTGCCGACGTTGATCGTTGTGCCTTGGTTAAGATCTGTCAGCTCGGTGAGGGCAATGAGTGTCTTGGCGGCGGCAAGGTTGGCATTTTTGCCTAGGTGGTAGTTGTTGCCTGCATGGGCGGCAACGCCGCTAAAATCGATACAGTAAGTGGCCACACCCTTACGGCCATCAACCACTTCGTGATCGGCACCGGCAGCTTCGAAGTCGAGGCAGGCGGTATAGTTGGCGGCTAAATGCTTGGTGATGAACTTGCTGTCATCGCTGCCTGTTTCTTCATCGCTGACCAGCCAAAGATCAATATTGCCAATTTTACCTTGTTCGGCAAACACGTTTCTTAGTGCGGATAAGGCAACAAAGTTTCCCCCTTTCATATCACAGGCTCCTGGCCCGTAAACCCATTTATCGTCTTCGCTGTAGTGCTCGAATGTGCCTTGAGGGAATACTGTATCGAGATGCCCCATCAGCAACAGGCGAGGTTGATCAGGTTGGCAATGGCTGAGGCATAACAGGTGGTTTCCAACCTGATCTCGCTCAAAAACTTCGGTGTTAAAGCCTAGTGGCTCTAACCAGCTTTTCATTAGATTACCGTATTCATCCACTCCATTTTTATTGTTGGTGCAGGAGTTTATTTCGATCATCGATTTTAAATCAGTGAAATCAATACAGGCCATAATTTGATTCCTTGCACAGCTTTGCGCTTTCGCTGCCATTGTTGATAAGAATTTTCCACATAGCTCACTGTTGCAGTAGATATGCAACATTATGATGTAAAACTATATTACTACCGTGTCATTTTTATTAACAATGCCGGATTGGCATATATTTGATCTGCTCGCAATTAAGGAGTCGCACATGGCAAACCACCGGGTCGGTTTATGGATGTATGAGAACTGTGGAGGCAAGGAAATCGAGCGCAAAATGGTTGCGCAGTTGCAGGAGAGGGAAATAGAGGCGATCACGGGCCTGAACTTGGCTCAGGCGTCGGCCTACGATGGCAGCATCTTTTGTAACGGACACATGCTAGACGAACTCGACCTGTTCTTTTCGTATAACGCTGGCCAGCAAACCCCATATCAGGTGTATCTGTATCAGGTGCTTAATAGCATGATGCCGATGATCAACAACTATGACTCGTTTGCTTTAACCGAAGATAAGTACCTGACAGCTCATAAGCTGAAGGTCCACGGGATCCCGACCACTGACTATATCGTGTGCAACAAGCACAACATCGAACAACTCAAGGATCATATGCGCTTTTGGCAGGGCAAAGCCATTTGCAAGCCGGTAGACGGTTGGGGTGGTAACGGGATCATCAAGCTCGAAAGCGAACGTGACTTGGACTTGTTGATGCCATATATCGCTCAGCAATCGGCGCCACAGTTTTATCTGGAGCGGGTAATTGAAAATGATTTTACCGATTACCGGGTCGATATTGTCGATGGCAAGTTTGTTGCTTGCTATGGACGAAAAGCAGCCCCGGGCAGTTGGAAGACCAATGTTACCAGTGGCGGTAGTGTGATAAAGCGTGAACCCGTGCCTGAGGTGGTGGATCTTGCGCTGAGGGCTGCGAAAGTGACCGGTCTCGAAGTGGCCGGGGTCGATATTATCTATGACATTGAACACCAGCAGTATGTGGTGATTGAGGTCAATGGTATCCCAGCCTTTGCGACACCGGATCAAGAGGCGTTTGGCCTCGACTTTAATGACACCAAAATTGAATACCTAGTCGATTTGATTGATCGCACCGTCAATCAGGCGGCTGGACATGCTCAGGTGGTGAGGCATTCAACCACTCAAGCCCATGCCCAACCCGCGGCGCACTCTATTGCCCAGACCCCATCGCCAGTCGAGTTACCGGCGGAAATCGCCGCCAGTTATCACAACGCCAACATTGCCCCTGTACTACACGCTAAGGAAACCGCTGTATGAACACCGTTACCCGTCCTAAAATCGGCTTGCTTTACCTTGATCATGTTCTTCGCTTTTTCAATCGCTCCAACTTCAAGGGATGGCCGGACAAGATCGAACAAGTGATTTATCACTGGGGCAATGATAAGCAGCGCTTCATCAATGAAGTGAAGCGCAAGAACATCGATGTGCTGATCGGTAATATTCCTGCGACAGCCTATGAGACTTTTCGCGAAATCGCCCGTGAGTTGCCAGAGGTGCGTTTCTTGCCTTCGCTTGACACCCAGTTCAGTAATAAGTCGAAAGAGAACGTGACCCATTTTTGCGAGAAGTACCAGCTGCCTATTCCCAAGACCCGGATCTTTTATGAAGTCGATGAAGCGCTGGCATTTTTAACTGCAACGGATTACCCCAAAATCGTCAAACGCTCCTATGGCCCGTCAAACTACGGCGGTTATTTCGTCCACAAGGTGGACTCAGCACAAGAGGCGTTAAGGCTATTTTCTGAAAAACGCTATTACCCTGCCTATATCCAAGATTTCGTGCCGATGAAGGCAGACATTCGCGTGATGCTTGTTGGCCACCAACCGATTTGTGCCTTTTGGCGCCGACCTCCGGAAGGGGAGTGGCTGACCAACACGAGCCAGGGCGGCAGCATGGATTACCAGAATGTGCCGGAGCAGGTGCTTGAGCTTGCCGTTAATGCGTCGAAGGCGGCCAAAGCGGAGTACTGGGCGTGTGATATTGCAGTCAGTATGGATGACGAGTACACCATCTTGGAATGTGCCACGGCCTTTGCCGCTTTCCCGTATATCCGTGATTGGATAGGCCAGTACCTGATGTGGCTATTGGCGCCGCAAGATTTCCGCCAGCCGTTCTTTGCCCATAAAAACTGGGAGGAGCTGGGTAAAATTGATTCGTCCCTACTACGAACCTTGCGCCATATTAGCTTCGGCAGGCTGGACTATTCGACTGACACCGGCGAATATGCCCCGCATGACGCGCCATATGCCTTGCTGAAAACCGACTACCAGCCAAGGGAGGAATGGCCAAGCGAAGCATGGAATTTCCAAGATTTAAATCCGAGAGCGGTGATCCGTCACCCTCAGGATTTGGCTGCCCAGGATAAGGGTATTTCCGATCTTGAATTGACCAAAGAGGCAGTGTTGATTGACACCGGTATAGAGGACTTGCCCATGCAGCTGGCTGAAGCAAGTGAAGCCGAGGTGGCTTGTGTTGCTGAGAGTCATTCTTTAAGCCATCACGAGTTGATCGCGTTTTTTCTTGAAGTGAAAGGCATCGGCAAGGCATTGGCCTATGATGTGGTCGACACCCTTGGCGCCGATGGGACCGTGCAGGTGCTAAACCAGCAGCCAGAGCGTTTACTGCAATTTCGCAACCTCAAGCAGAAAAAGCTAGACGCTATTCTTAAGCATTGGCATGACATGCAGGCTGTTGAAGCATAATTGAGGCATAACGATGAAAACACAATATTTATCCTATCAGGATACGATTGATTTTCTGACCGAGGCGATGGCTAAGTATCCGGATTTGATCCGGTTGCAAAGTATCGGCGAAACCCATGAGGGGCGGCCGATCATGATGGTCACTGTATCGCAGGACGTCGCTTATGCTGATTTGAAACCGGCGCTGCTGTATACCGGCACTATCCATGCCCGTGAGTGGATTGGTATAGAGTTGGCGGTGAACTTTATTCAATACCTGCTTGATAACTACCCAAGCAACCCGGATGTGGTCGAGGCACTGACCCGTAACACCCTGTATATGGTGCCATGCTTGAACCCTGATGGTTTCGAGTATTCGCGTAACCATTTCTCGTTCTGGCGCAAGAACCGGCGTGATAATGGTGACGGTAGCTTTGGGGTGGATTTAAACCGCAACTTCGGGGTTAACTTCCGCCATTCAACGAACACGCAATCGAATATTTACGGTGGCCCGGCGGCTTTCTCGGAGCCGGAAACCCAAGCGATAAAGCAGTTTGTTGAAGCCCACGATAATATCCGTATCGCGTTGGATTACCACTCGCAGGGCAATGTGTTTTTCCCGGCGCACAAGTTCAACCATGAAGCGGAAATCGAAGGCACGGATCTCAATATCCTCTGTGCCAATATGGCGCGAGAGATCCACAAGGTGACCAAGCGCCAGTATGGTATCCACCGTGGCAAGCCGCCAGCGAACCTGATCCACGGCAGTGGCCGTGAGTATTACTATGATCGCGGTATTCTCTCTTCGGTGGTGGAAGTGGGGAGCCGAAACATTCCCGACTACTTGATTAATATGTCCCAAAGCGTGGATGAGAATATTCCCGCCTTGCTGTATGCATTGGGCAGTGCAATCAACTATTCAGACTTGGCGCCCAAGCGGCCGGAGAATTTTACGGTCAGTGCGGTATCGGCCAACCGGGTTGACTTGGTGTGGGATCATAACTCGGAAGATGAAGGTTGCTATTACCAAGTCTATCGTAATGAGTCCCCCAAAGATCCCTGTACTCGCGATAACCTCATCGCTATTACCTCGCAAAATCAATACAGCGATAAGCAGCTAAAATCGGGAAAACGTTACTTCTATAACTTAAGAAAAGTGAATCGGGTTAACCGGATCAAGTCGCCATTTGCACCTGAAATCCGGATTAAAACCGCGTTAGAGAAAGACGAGTTTGCCTATACCTTATTCCCCGCGGTAGAGAAAATCGGCTATGTTGGCGAGTTTACCAAGCCAAACAATGCCGATCACTTTGGCCATAACTCCTTGTTTATCGGTGTTAATAAAACCAAAGGCGTTTGCTATGGGGTGATTGACTATGATGTGAGCCGCCTTCCTGCGGACGCCATGATCAAGGATGCGGTATTTTCCTTGTATCCGATGAATCGGGTAGGGGCAAAAATCGAAAACTACGGTGAGTGGTCGGTCTCTATCCTCAACCCCGATGATATCAGTGATATCACCAACTTTGACCAGATCCAACAGGCCGTGCCGTTGCAGACGCTAGGCGATGCCATCGATTCGGATCAGCTTACCCAAGGTATTTGGAAGAGTTGGCATTTCAGTGCGGTTGAAAAGCAAATGATCCAAGCTCAGCTCGAGAAGGGGCGCTTGCTGCTCCGGCTACAAGGGCCGGATACGCTGCCGCCGGGTAATGATTCGCAAATGATGCAGTTTGATATTGGCTACGGTCGCTTTGGTGGCGGTATCCATTATCGCCCCAGCCTCGATTTGATTTACCATCGCCGCCCTTATCAAATGGCGTTTGGTGCCACGGCTTGTCATACCGTGAGCACGGAAGGCATGACTGCCAATGTGTTGCACAGTGGTTTTGACTCATCGGGCAGGCGGATTTTGGGCCATGTCGGTTTTACCCTACCTACGCTTTCCGAGCAGACGGATATCGTGATCACCGATGCGTATTTTGTCTTGGAGTGCGAGGCCCTGCATAAGATCGCCCAGCCAATGCGATTCACGGTAGAGATGATAGATACCGAAGCGCCGGATCTCGATAGTATTCGTGGCGGTGAGCGAATAGAGTTTCTTGGCTATGAAGTCAGTAGCCAGGAGTTGGCTAAGTCGCCGCGCCAGACGTTCATGTTTGATAGCTCGGCCCGCCAGACTTTGGAAGATTTGCATGATCAAGGCAAGCCGGTAAATTTGGTGATCAGGGCAACCTCTGCTTCCCGCCAACAAGATGCCGTGGTCGAGTGGAAGAGCGGTGTTGGGGAGGGCGAGATCTCGCCGCAGCTGGTGGTTGAGTACATTGAACGGCGTAAGCAACCGCTTGATAAACCTGAGAACCTTAACGTATCCCTTGAAGGCGGGTTGGTGAAATTGACTTGGGATAACCCGGACAACAGTGACTGGGTGGGGACGTATGTGGTGCGCAATAGTTTCCACCCGCCACGCTCGCCGTTTGATGGCGTGAAGCTGTATGCGGGCAAGGATGATTACACCTTTGATCGTTTCGGCAATGCCAATATGCCTAAGTTCTATTCGGTGTTTAGCTACGACAATGTGCCAAATTACTCGGTACCTGCCACTATCAAGTTCAGCTCGGATGAAGTGACGTCAGTTATTTATGATGAGTTTGAACCACAAGATGAAGTGGAGAAACGCTACCGCGAAGGGGATTAATTACGCGGGCTTGGGCCAAAGATAAGAACAGCCGCAATTGCGGCTGTTCTTTTTTGCGGTGTTAACCAGTAAGACTGATCAAGTCTTTATGTCGGTTGGTATAAGCCGGCTAGGCTTTACCTTGCCATATAAGCTCGCATTGTTGGCTTCCATTTGGCGCGATCGGTTTTTCAACCAACCAGCGCAATGGCGATATGACCGGGCTGGTGGTGAACCTGACCGAGGTTTCCAATATCGCAGATAACGGTACCGAGAAGTCGAAGTCTTCAAACTTGCCGGTCACTTCCACCGGTGTTTGGAGGCTGAAGATCTGTGCTCGCTTCGATTGTGGGCGCAGGTATAGCCCAAACTGGCGGTCGGCATAACTTGCATCGAATTGCCCGTTGACCTGAATACGGGTGGTGTCCAGCATCAGATCCCGCTGTTGCATTTGCCCTTGCTTGATATCGAGGCCAGCGGCAACACAGTTGAGCACCGACGGATCATCCTTGGTGAAGCTCGGCAAGATGGCGTCGGTTAGGCTCACTGCCCAAAGGTCAATCAAGTCAGCCTCGAACGTCTGCGGCCAAACCGCAAAGCCAATAAAGCCGTTGGCGTTATTCATCAGCGTATCGGGTGAGTTGGCCAAGCTGGTCAACTGGAATTCGGTGCTCAGGCGGCCATGCATATCGGTTTCTGGCGACAAGCGGCGGGCCAATACCCCGTAATCGAAATTGGTGATATTGCCATTGAACTGGATATCGAACATTTCACCCTGTGCCTTGATGGTGCTATCAAGCTTAATATCGCCACCGGGCAGTTTCACGTGCAGCGGCTCAAGGGTGAAAATCCCGTCTTTCAAATGCCAGTCTAACTCACCGCTGCCCAGCCAATCGTTGCCGGAACGAACCTCGCCGACATTCAGTTGGAAGTTGGCCGTGAGCATGTCGAGCCCTTCCGGGCTGATCAACGCCGTTTGTGGTGCAGGCTCAACCTGTTCATTATTGCTTGCTTCTTTGGTAGTTGCTTCGTCGGTAGTCGCTTCCTGCTTTAGGTTGCCTTCTTTTGCTGTTGCCTGTTCTTGCGGTTGTTCTGGCTCCCACGGTTGCCAGTCGCCGGCTTTGAAGTCATCCAACTGGATAAATGGTGCTCGCAGGGCTAGGGACAAGTGCGGAATAGCATCAGGCTTCAGTGGTGGCAGGTAACTCCCCTTCCCGGTTAATTGGCTCTCGTTCACTTGGATCAGCAGATCGCTCAGGTGATAGCCCTCTTGGTTGGATGCCAGTTGGGCTTTCAGCGTTAACGGGCCATAGGGCGGCAGTTCGATATCCGAGAAAGCAGCGAAGCGATCAAGATTCGGGGTATAGGCTTCGAAAGCCATATCCAGGTTCTGCATATCTATCGGTAACGCTAATTGCGAGTGGGCATCAAAGCGCATGTCGCCAATATTGAGTGCAAGGTTAACCGGTAGGGTATCGCGTCCGTCATTGACTTGTTTTAATGATAGGGTATCAAGCTTGAACCGGGTTGCCTGGCCTGCGGCAATGCCATGGAACGACAATACCGTGGCGGTATCTGGCCCGGTTAGGAATCGGCCGTTATCCAGCTTCACCGTCATGGCTTTGCCGGTGTAGCTATCGGCAATACTTGCTTGGCCACCAAACAGCTCGGCGTTGACCGAGGTATGCTCCATCAGCTCCAGTAGGGTGCTGCCCGATAGGGCGACGGCCAAACGGGCGCGCTGTAGCTGGATATCGAAATCATTGCTGATGTCGAATGTCGACAAAATAGCGCCGACATCGGGTTGGCTTACCGCAAGGTTTAACTTGGCATCGATGGCTGCATTGTTGATGCCAAGTGCCAGATCACCGGAGTATTCGCTGCCGATATAGCGTGCTTTGAATGGCGCAGGTGACATCCTGCCGTCACGCAGCTGGCCGTTGAACGTCAGGTCATCTATCTGCTGCTGGGCCCATTTTAAGGTATCAACTTGCACATTGAGATCGGCATCGGCAATAACAATCTCGCTGCCTAGCAGCGGGACATCAAGGTTGACCCCTTGGGTAGGTACGGTTTGCTCAACCTGCGGCAGCTCCTCATCATTGATGAACTGGCCGAATTGGGTAAAGTCCAATTTAGCGAAGTTGGCATCCAAGTGTAAGAACGGGCGCTGGGCATCTGGCCGCCAGCGTACATTGATATCACCTTGGCTATCCATCACGTTCAAATTCGGCATGGCAAGTGCTACCCAGCCTTGTTGGTAGTTCAACTTGCCGTCGATGTTGATCGCGCCGGAAATATTGGTTTGGGTGCCCAGCCAAGGGCTAAGCTTGCTGGCGTCGTCGCCGTGAATGGTAAGGTCGAACCAACTTCCTTCTTGCCAGCGGGTTTGCTTGAGCAGCCCTTTCGCATTGATATTGAGAGCAGGGCTATCGAGCGTCAATGTTGTCTGCCAGTCGCGCTGATTCAAAATATCACCCAGCGTACCGGCCCTGGCTTGAATATGTGCCGGTAGGCCCATTAACTGGCCTTGGATATCTGATTGGAACGGTTGGTTGATACCGGCACTGAGCCGCGCTTGGTCGATACTAAAGCTGGCTTCACTGCCCCATTCCACGATGGCCTTATCCACGGCAAGTGCAACTTGGCTGTTGTTGAGCCATTCAGAGAGCTTGGTACCCTGGGTGTTGACCAACAATTCGGCATAGTCGAGGTTGCCTCGCGCATAAGGCATACCGGTTAACCAACGTGCCATTTCACCGAGTGGCGATTGCTTGGCGCCGAGCGAGATATCCAATGTTGATAAACCGGAGGTGGCATTGAGTTCAGCCTGTCCACGGAAAGGCACCTCGGCAATGTCGGCTGTCATCGGCGCGGCCAGTACACCGTCTTTACCCGTCACTGACAACGAGAGGTTTTCAACCGGGGTGCCCAGCCCTTTGATTTCATGCACGGCGAGATCGAGCCGGGTAGTGGTTTTCATCAACCATTGATCCAAGGCGCGTTGCAACGGCGATTGTTGCGGTGGCGCCGAGCTAAATGCCCGCATCATCGGCATTGGCTCAGGTTGAAGCCATGGGCGCAAATCAATGAGCGGAATGGTTAGCTCACCATCAATGGTGTTGTGCTCGCCGAGGGTAATATCAAGATAGCCGTTGCCTTGGGTGATAGGACTGTCTATCACCAATTCTTTTACCGATAGGCTGTTGGCAGAGGCCCGCAATTGGGTGGTGATATTCAGTGGCGCGACATGTTTTACGTCCAGCCCGAGTAGTGCCTCGATGGGTTGGGTGTTCTGCCAGTTAAGGGCCACGTCGGCAACCGACTCTCCTTGGCTTGGCGGCACAATTTCCGCATCGATATTCAGCTCCGCACCGGCAAATTGGCCGCTGGCGGCGAGCTTGCCTTGTTGGTGGTTGATAAGCTGCTCGAGGTCCCCTGCAAGGCGTATATCGTAGGTTTGTCCAATCACAGAGCCTTGTGCGGCAAACTGCCAATTGTCTTCAGGTTGGCTTAGCGTTAGGTTATTGAGGTACCAATCGAAGTAGAGCCCTTCGCTTTGATCTTCATAAACCAGCGCAATGTTGGTCGCGGTAATGTGCTCGCTCAATGCCAGTGTCAGCGGTGAGCCACTTTCTTGTGGCTGCGTGGTTTTTTCAGAGGCATTTGGTTGGGCGCTGCCGAAAACCCAGTTCACCTCACCATTGTGGCTTTTGCCAAGGTTAAGGCGAATGTCTTCTAGCTCGAGGTAATCAACGGCCAAGGTGCCGTTAATGAGGGGTAGCACGCCGATTTTGGCGCTGAGCTTGCCGGAACTGAGCATTGGCTGCCATTGGAAGGCGTCAATATTGGCGATGTTCACGCCATTGAAGTTAACCTCGGGGCGAAAAGAGAGGAGCAACCCGATATCGCCTTCTATCTGGACATCACGCTCGAGACTGCTGCTTAGCCATTGGCTAATGTCTTCACGATAGGGATTAAGGTCAACCTGAATGCCATAGCTGAGCACAGTGGTGGTAATGGCGATTGGTGTAGCAAGCCCAATACCCACCCACTTGGCAAGTTTGCGTAACCGATGGTGCTTGCCAACAGGTTGCTGAGGCTGAGAATGTGTGGCGGTTGCCGTTGGTGTTTTTTTTTCTTGGCTCATACTAACTGCCGGATGATGGGACGACCAATGCAGGCCATCGTAAGACTTTTGAATGCTGTTTTATTGCTGTAACCATACCATGAACAGGGGTGCGAAAATACGGGTTGCATAAGAACTTACACTTTACTTACATATCCAAGTTACCCTTGCCTACAAGCTTAGAAATTCTCGCTGAACCTGCATCTTGAAGTAGCTTGGGTATATTGATTTTGTTAATTGCCGGGATGACTTCTAACGATTTGAGTCATGTAATAAACCCGCATACAATCTCTGCCATGATGGGAGAGTCTTATGACACAACAAGAAAACTCAATATTAACGATTAACGCGTTAAGTTCTGGTTTTGAGTCAGATAGCAGCAACTTCTTAGCCCTTTCACTGGATGCAGGCCAGCATCTGGTTATCTCCGGCCCGTCCGGCTGTGGTAAATCCAGCTTATTGCAGATTTTAGCGGGGTTGCGCCCGTCGCAATCCGGTCAGTTTCAATGGCAGCAACAGATCATTTCCGAGCATAACCTTGGCTGGTGGCGCCAGCAATTTTGCTATCTTCCGCAGCAACCTGTGATGGGCGGCGAGACGATCGGTGACGCCTTATTACTTCCGTGGCAGATGAAAGCCGTGTCTTCGCCGCAGCCAGAGTCTTCTCAGTGCGAGGCGGTATTAACATCACTTCACTTGAAGCATCCGCTTTCTCACCCGGTAAAACAATTGTCTGGCGGTGAAAAGCAGCGCTTGGCCATTGGCCGCGCCTTGTTGATGAACCGCCCTCTATGGTTGTTGGACGAGCCGACCTCAGCGCTTGATCCGCACAGCCGAGATCGTGTGATGGCACTGCTGAAAGAGCAGGGGCTGACCATGGTGTCGGTATCTCATGATCCCGTATGGGTTGAAGCGGCCGATTGCCAGCATGATATGGGAGGAGAGTGACATGGATAATGCGTTATCGATTAGCAACTGGGCCATGGCAGGTTTCTATTTACTGTATTTGATCCCGCTGTTCTTGTTTCACCGCTGGCAACTTGGCTTAGGGCGCACTTTGGTGTCTGCCGCATTGCGGATGACCCTCCAATTGGCCGTTGTCGGCTTATACCTCCAGACCTTATTTGAGTTCCAAAACCCATGGCTAAACTCGCTTTGGCTAAGCATCATGGTGAGCGTGGCTGGCTACAGTATTTGCCGCCGCGCGGGCGTTCAAGTCAAGAAAGTATTGCCTGCGATTTTAGCCGGGCAGGTGGTCGCCATGGCAGTTGTGCTTCCCTTGATGCTGGGCGGTGTGATTCAGGCCGAGCCCTGGTGGCAGGCGCAATACTTGATACCGGTAGCTGGCATGTTGTTGGGCAATTGTCTGGCGGCCAATGTATTGGCATTGGAGCGGTGGTATAGCAGCTTGAAAGAGCGGCAAGAGGAATACCAGTTTTATCTCGCCATGGGCGCACCAAGGCCCGAAAAACCGTTTATCCAGACGGCGGTAAAAGCCGCATTAGGGCCTCAGCTTGCTTCGATGACGACACTGGGTATTGTTAGTTTGCCGGGTATGATGACGGGGCAAATTTTGGGAGGCACGGAACCGCTGTTGGCGGTGAAATACCAACTGGTGATCATGGTGGCGATCTTTATCTCTGCCACATTGTCTGTCACTACCGCGTTGACTTTGGCTAGCCGCTCGGCATTTGACCGCTATGGGCAGTTGAAGGTGTAGAAAGTATTATTCTGATAAAAAAATCCTCCGCATGCGGAGGATTTTTTTAATCGCTTGAAAGGGTGAATTAATCAGCCATTTCTGCGTTGTGGTAAACGTTCTGCACATCGTCGCAGTCGTTTAGTGCATCAAGGAATTTCTCGAATGCAGGGATGTCGTCGCCAGCGATCTCGGTCATTGTTTGAGGAACAAACGAGATTTCTTCAACGTCTAGCGTTACGTCCGGCATTGATGCAGTAAGTGCATTCTTCACTTTGAAGAACTCAGTGTGTGGTGCGTAAACAGTGATTACACCGTCTTCGCATTCGATGTCGCTTACATCAACATCTTCCATCATTAGGTTCTCTAGTACCGCTTCTTCGTCTTCGCCCTTGAACTGGAATACAGCTTGGTGCTCGAACATGTGCGCTACAGTACCTGGGCCACCGATCTTCGCGTTGTTCTTAACGAAACACTGACGAACATCCATGAAGGTACGGTTGTTGTTATCTGTTAGACAGTCAACGATAACCATGCAGTTGCCTGGACCGAAACCTTCGTAGCGCGCAGTTGCAAAATCTTCACCGCCACCACCTTTCGCTTTGTCGATCGCTTTCTCGATAACGTGAGATGGTACCTGGTCTTTTTTTGCTTTTTCGATTAAACGACGTAGCGCAAGGTTGGTTTCAGGATCAGGGCTACCATTCTTAGCACAGACGTAGATCTCTTTACCGTACTTTGAGTAAACCTTGATCTTGGCGCCTTGCGTCTTGGCCATAGATAATTTGCGTACTTCGAACTTTCTTCCCATGGGGAATCACTCTCTTTGCTGATATTTGGGATATCTGTTGAGGGCGGATTTTACCAGCAAGCAAGGCATGATGGCTAGAAGTAATCATCGCTTTGTCCCGCTGTTGTGTGGTAGTCAGCAAGGTTTTTGCCACTGATAAAGTAAGAAAAAATCGCGCTTTCGACCCATAAGGGAGGAAGCATATGGTTTTATGTGCAGCACAGTGGCGAAAAGAGCAACGGTCAGCTTTTATTGATAAATTTATCCTTTACACCCTGCCGCTAAGCCCGTATTATTCGCCGCACTTACGGAGAGATGGCTGAGTGGTTGAAAGCACCGGTCTTGAAAACCGGCATACGTTTGTAGCGTATCTAGGGTTCAAATCCCTATCTCTCCGCCACATTCAAAAAAGCCCAGCAGAATTGCTGGGCTTTTTTACGTCGGAATCTAGGGTTCAGCCGAGCGAAGCGAGACAACGTTGCTAGCCGAAGGCGCTTTAAAGCAACGGCCCGTAGGGCGAAGTAAATCCGCAATACCCTCGAAGCACTCCGCCACATTTAGAAAGCCTCGTCGAATGACGAGGCTTTCGTCGTTTTACGGGGTAATAATAGGGATTTAAAAATCCCGCTATACCAAACCAGCTCCGCCACATTAGAAACCCCAGCAGAAATGCTGGGGTTTTGTCGTTTTGGGCATTCGCAATTCGGTGATGTTTTGATTGGCTTGGCAAGCAATACTAATCCGACGAGCTTACCTCAAACGTCTCTCTCATGATCACATAGCGTTCATAACCTTTGTGCCATGCGCTCACAAGCTCAGGTTCGTGCTCGTAGTCAAAGCATTGGCCTTGGTATTTCTTGCCGTACAAGCCATTTTCATAGGCTGTATCTAGATTGCAGAACTGGGCGTTGCCTCTCACAAAGCCATTGTTGTATTTCTCTACCTGGTCTTGATCAACAACGGTAAGAAAAGTGAGTTCGGTAGCGGAGCGTTGGTGTTTACCTCTGGCACCATCATTGAAGCCGAGCTGCTCCCATTGATCCTGTTTGGCTAGCTGGGTATCGGTTGCCGAACAGCCGAATAAAAAGATACTGGCAAGGATAGCCGTTATTAACTTCATCTTGACTCCTTAATATCTTAAACATTAAATACCCATTTAAATAAAGCAGCAGATCGGCGATATGTCGACTGAGACAATTTCTCATTTTTGCGAGAGCATCACCGCTATGAAAAATGTTGAAATTGGCTGTTGACTTAAAGTTAACTTGAACTTTTATACTCATCCGCAATTATTGTTTAGTGTTGAAGTGAGTAGGAAAATGAAAAAAGTTTTAGTGGTAAACAGCAGCCTTCGCTTGGCAGAATCGCATTCACGCCAGTTGGTAGAGAAAATTGTTGGCCGTATAGAAAAACAGTTGCCAGCCGTTGCCGTAACCGAGAGGGATGTCGCGCAGTTTCCTATTCCGCATTTTGGGGCAGATACCTATCAAGGATTTGCAGGCGAGCAGAATCATTTGGCGCGTGAGGCTGAAGCGCTTTCAACCCAATTGATTGAAGAAGTGAAAGCGAATGATATTTTGGTGATAGGGGCGCCGGTATACAATTTCATGATCCCAAGTACCCTCAAATCCTGGATAGACTATATCACCCGTGCAGGCGTGACATTTAACTATACCGAACAAGGCCCGCAGGGCTATTTAACCGGCAAAAAAGTGGTGGTTGTGTTGGCAAGCGGCGGTGGTCAGGTTGATGCCATTGAGCAACAGTTGGCGATGGTGCTCTCTATGGTGGGTTTAACTGATGTGACCTTTATCCATGCGGCTGGCTTGGACATGCCGGACAGCGGTGGTAGCTTGGATAAAATTCACAGTAAGATTGAACAACTGTCACTGTCAGATGCAGCATAGGTGGTGAGTATGAACACACAGGCTTTTTTTGAACGTATCGGCTATGAAGGCGACGCTACACCTAGCTTGGCGGCACTGGCGACATTACAGAAGCAGTTTTTGTTAGCTGTCCCGTTCGAGAATTTATACATTCGCCGCAAGCTCCCATTGGATTTATCTCCTGAAGGCGTCTTCGACAAAATCATCAACAATCAGCGTGGTGGTGTCTGTTTCGAGTCTAACGCCTTGTTTCACGATCTATTGGTCGACTTGGGCTTTACAGTGCAGTTTATTGGCGCGGAAATGAACACGGGTGAACCGTTTGCCGGTAAGCGTAATCATATGGCACTGATTGTGACTATCGATGGCGCGAGGTATTTGGCGGATGTTGGCAACGGACGAGATTACGGCGAGCCGATCCCTGTTGATGCTGTGGCTGTGACAGAAGGTGAAGATACCCAATACAAAGTGGATGACTTTGAAGATATCAAAGCCTTGTATATGTTGGGCGAAGAAGGAAAGTGGGTGCCTCGCTATATCTTTGCTGATGTGCCATGGCAGCGCGAGGACTTTGCGGGCGCGAGCCACTATGTGCAAACATCGCCGGATTCATGGTTCACCCAAAAGACGCTCGTCTCAATGCGAAAGCCGGATGGCCGAATGACCTTAACCGATGATGCCTTGATCACTACTGTGGGGGCGGATAAGCGGGAAGAAGCGATCAACGAGCAAGCAATTCCCTCGTTGCTTCGTGAGTTGTTCGGGTTGGATGAGTAAGAAAGATCGAATCCCTCGGCAAAAAAACTTAAACTAATAAAGCGCCTACAAACGATTGTGGGCGTTTTGTTATAAGTATAAAGAAGGTCGATAAGCCCGTGTCTCAGTTCGATTATAACTTGCTAAGAGTATTGGAAGTGCTGCTAGAAGAGCAGAGCGTAACGGCTGCTGCCTCGCGCTTGCACTTGAGCCAATCCGCCGTCAGTAAGCAATTGGCCAAGCTTCGTGAGACATTTGATGATCAATTGTTTGAGCGTACTGCCCATGGTTTAAGGGCGACCCCCAGAGCTAAGCAACTGGCACCACAGTTACGCCAAGTGTTGCAGCAGCTTGATCAGTTTACCCGTCCCAGCCACTTTGATCCGAGTCAGAGCGAACGTGAATTTCGCCTGCACATGGTTGAAACCGCTTATTCTTTAACCTATCCCTATTTCATGCCTGCGTTGCTGGCCCAAGCCCCGAAAGTATCGGTGAATGCGCAAATGTGGGGCAATAACAGCGAGGGTATGTTGCTGCGCTGCGAGATCGATATGGCGATCTGTGGGGTTGAGTGGGACGAACGCTCTCCTATACATTTTGACAATATTCCACCTGAGCTAAGGTTTGTAGAGTTGGCCCGTGACCGTCCGGTTTGCTTGGTACGCGAAGGGCACCCGTTGCTTCAGGAAGATTGGAACTTAGACACCTTTTTGAAGTACCGACATTTGCAGGTCACTTTCGGTGGTATCGATAAATGGTTATTGGATGACGTATTGCAGCTACAGCAGCTTAAACGGGACAACGCCGTCACCATGACGGACTTCTATAGTGCAATGAGCTTGTGCGAAAAAAGCGACCTTATTTTGTGCGCTCCAGCTAAATATGCTGCGCATATGGTGAGTAACTTTGCCCTTCATACCTTGGAAGTCCCGGTCGATGTGGTGCCCGGTGGCTATGTGCTAATGTGGCATCGTCACTTTGATCTGGACCCCAGCCACCGCTGGCTGAGGGAGCTGATTATTAATAATGTGAAGAGTACTTCCTTATTGAAAAGGTCACATTAGATGAGCCTGCTAAGGGAATACTCTTACTGTGCTTAAATCTCACGTGTCATTTTTTCTTTATTACGGTAACCGAAAGCTAAGAGTCCCAAGCCTAGCAATGATAAGGCGCTAGGCTCTGGAACTTGTGACCATTCAGCTCCAAAACCTTGCGAGTTTGTATCGATGAACTCACCGAGTAATGTTGTGCCATCTGAGAACATGATAGCCATAGTCGTACCGAAGAGATCTGATACATCTGGATGGGTGCCATCAATGTCACCGAAGTCATCAAAATCAGCCCCGAAGATAAATGTTTCGCTGGCATCAAAGTTGGAAAAAGTGATATCCACGCTCTGCGAGCCGTTAGAGATTGCGGTTGCTGGGTAAGTTTCGCCAACGGTATCAGAAGCACCATTAGTCATAAAATCGTTACCAATGTTGCCAGGTGCTACATTGGAGGTGTCAAAAAAAAGGTTCGTTGAACTAATATCGAATGTAATTTTAGTGATTGTTTCACCAGCATTTGAGTTGTTAGTTAGAGTAAAGTGGTCACTGGTATTATTAGGCAACATGCCATCACTAATAAATCCGGTGAACATAGGCGTAGCAAGTGCTGTTGAGGACATCATTGTTGTACATAGCAACATCAAAGTACTTTTGCGAATATTCATAACAAACCTCCGTGATTGAAATGAAGTAAAAGCAAAATGAATACCAATGTTTAAATGCATTTAAAAAACAGCATGTTGAGTTGGCTTGGTTAACATATAAAATCGCTTTTTGTAAAAAATACCGACAGCACCTAGCTTAGAATAACTGCCACATGAAACAGGGAAACCGCGGCTGTGAGGCGGTTTCTTAGCGGTTGGTAGCCTGCTGGTCGGTTTTCATGCTCAACCTCGCGGACCTTCTTTTCAGCAAACCAAATCGCAATAAAACCGAACAACAAAACCGACACCGACCATAAATGGCTTTCGGGGGAGTGGAGCAACACTCCCCAAGCGATGAGCGCGAACAAGTTACTCAAAATGAGCGCATTGCGGCTGAGTGAATGCTTGATATGGTCGATGGCGTTTCCCCATAACACACCAGACAAAAAGCTGAGTATTACGGCGCTGTAGGCGACAAAGACTTTTTCAGCTTCCAGTCCGAAAAGGGTTTTATCAGCCCAGATACAGATAATCGTCAGTACGAACGGGACCAAGCCTAGATAGCCTAATCGTGACATGATTTGATCCGGTGATTGCGTCATGGACTTCGCTCCTTTGAAAAATCGTGTTTTTTCAAAGCATAGTCGATTGCTGCCTCTCTTCCTGAATCATTCGTATAGTTTGGCTCCATAGCGGGGTGTAGAAGCGATATAGGCGTTTGGCTAAGTAGCCAATTGATGCGATTGATGAAAGTATTGCGGCTATTTTCAGGCTGAACCCGACCAGTATGGCGATGCCGAACACGACGAAAGATAAAGCGATCAACCGCCAGGTCGTTTCGACGATGTATGTCACCCAGCCCGCAAAGTTAGTGCCTTTTAGCCATTGGTTGAAGCTGGCAAGTACAAGCAAGTACAGCGCAGGCGCAAGGCTCATAATAACCAATGGCCAACCATGGTACAGCGTTAAGCCGACAATGATTTTGCCGGTGACGGTATAGGTAAGTGCCAACGAATCGAGTAGCTCGAAGGGCAATAGCAACGCGGCAAGGAGTAGCAGTATACCAACACTGAAACTGACCGAGCCGGCAAATAAAGCAAAAAAGAGTGGCAAGCCAATGAGTAGGTGGGCAACTGGTGCAAAAATGAGGCCATGTAATAGCCACTTTATGGTATTCGTATTATTAGACATGGTGTTACCTCCTCATATTGTAAGGGGGAAACGGCAGCGCAGGGCTACACCAACCATTATGCACATAAACCAATATTGATGTGGTGAATATTTAACCATTGTTTGATGGGTGTCAAACCCAAATAGCTTGGCAATGGAGGGCAAAGAAAAATATTTTGTGATGTCCGTTCAATGCCAATCGTTTACATCTTGGTTTTATGTAGATCGGCTATTATCAATTTTTGGCTATAGGCATTAACATAGTGCGGTTAGCAAATATTAATTGAGATTAAGATGAAGAAGCTTTTGCTGGCAGTGGCAGCTCTCGTGACGTTTTCGGCGTCGGCGGTGAGTGCGGCTGTTGAAAGTATGCCTGTAAAATTTCAGGATATTCCCCAGGTAATGGTGTTATTTACCGACGCTCCTGAGTATCAAAAAAAGGCAGTAACACTGGGTAGGTTACCTCATGAGGTTGAAATTGGTCGGGCCTTTAAAACCTATGTCGCCGATGAAGACGGCAAACCAACCGTCGAAACTGAAAACGTGGTGAACGAGCAAGTTATTATTGCGCGCAACCCAGAGCCAATTAGTGGTGCCGTGTACAATGAATGGTTGGTGCCACGCGATAAGTGGGAATCGACCTATGGGGAGTTACCCATGTTTGACCGATTTATGCCATTTAAAAGGGTGAGCACAATCAAGGCGATCCCAATTACGGAAGATCTGCTGACATTGCTTGGTTCACAAGACGGTGAGACGGCACTGATTGCGGTTGAGTGGAATGATCAGGGCATGAAGGTTTATAAGGACGGCTACCTTGTGGAGTCTGGTTACGGCATTGCACCGGATGAAATGGGTAAAACCTATGAGCTGGTGGAAGAATGAATAAAGACCAGTTGATTGATTTAATCCTTGCCGAGCTAAATACCGTGTACCAAAGCGCCCTCGATGCCACAGAGCGGGCGCAGGACACCGCAACCGATGACCAAAATGTAGCGGAAAACCAATATGACACCTTAGCGTTGGAGGCGGCGTATCTTGCGCACGGCCAGGCACAGAGGGCGGCTGAATGCCGGGCAGACATTACTGCCTATCAGAAACTTAAAGTGTCGATGCCTGCGGATTTGGCGCAAGTCAAACTCGGGTGTGTGATTCACCTTATTGATATCGACGATAATGACAAATACGTGTTCTTTGGTCCGGCAGCTGGCGGACTGAAAGTTGTTCACGACGGCAAGGAGATTGTGGTTGTGACACCTAATTCACCGTTTGGCGAGGCGTTAATTGGTCGCGAGCAGGGCGACGAAGTTGATGTCCACATTGCTAACAACGTGGTGTACTACGATGTAGAGGCTATCTACTAGCTTCCGGTTAAAAAAATACAACGGCAAAGAGAGGAAGACTTACGTCTTTCCTCTCTTTCACTTTACCATTCAATAGAGGCGTATCGCCTCTACCGTTTCTACGTTTCTACTTAAGCTTCAGGCTCACCATTCTCATTATTCATGCTAAATAGCAGGCTTTGCTGATCGTCCATCATCTCATCGTACAACGCGACGGTTTCCTTGAACTGTGCTTTTTCCTTACTCGGCACTGATGAAGCCATTGGGATATTGGCTGTCATCGGATTAACTGCCCGACCGCGGATCAAAAATTCATAGTGGATATGTGCTCCTGTTACTCGGCCTGTTGCTCCTGCTAGGGCAATTCGCTGACCACGAGAGACTTTTTGGCCCTTACGCACGAGGTTCTTGCTGTTATGCAAGTAGCGGGTACGGTAGTTGGATCCATGTTGAATCGTGATGTAGTTACCCGCATAAGGGTGGCTCAAGGCTTGTACAACCACACCATCGCCGGTGGCGAGTACAGGCGTGCCAGTCGGGGTGGCAAAATCAACGCCGTTGTGTGGAGAAATACGGCCCGTGACAGGGTGGCGGCGCTTCGGATTGAAGTGCGAGCTGATACGGAACTTCTGGTTGGTCGGGTAAGGGTAGCGGCGGAATGCACGTTGCAGGCTTTCACCATCGGCATCATAGAAGTTGCCATCTCCGTGGAGATAAGCGGTAACCGGGTTGCCACGGCGGTGAATTCGAATCGCACGCAGTTCGTGTTGGCCCGTTAAGGTATCTTTGACTGATTGGCGCGAGACAACTACTTCAAACTTATCGCCGGCGCGGATATCACGGGCAAAGTTCAGTTTGTCTTTGAGTAGGTTGGTGATCTCGTAAATTTCGGCGCTATTTAGTCCGGCTTTTTGCGCCGATAACGAAAAGCTACCGTTGATTTCACCCGTCGCGATTGTATCAGCCCAGTCACCAGGGATAGAGATCTCTTCGATTTCGAAGGTGCTGTCATCGACACGTTGGTACGCCACCTTTTCTGCTAGGTTGAATTCTAACTCAAGGCGCTCAAGGCGAGTTTCTTCACCATCTAACCAAAAGCGAAGTCGGTGGCCTGGCTGCAAGGTGTCGATTTTTAGGTGGTTAAGATCGGCTTCCATTAGTAGCTGAATATCGCTGTAGCGAACATTTAGCCGAGAGAAAATTTGACTCAGCGAATCACCTTTTTGGATGGTGTAGGCAAAGCGCGGAGGGGTAATCGTCGCTTGATCAGTCGCGCCTTCATTTGTCCATGGTGTCGACGAAATGTTTAGGTTTAATGGCACTTCGCGGATCGGTGATGCATTAAAGCTTAAAATAGCAGCCAGCGTGACAACAGAAAGGCCCGCTAGCCCTAGGAATTTGATTGACATCCACTTTGCTGGGGATGCCATTTTTTGCGATGACATACAAAAAGAACTCGTCGTTATTGTTCAGTTAAAGGGGTTCTTTGTCTTGGGTATGGCGAGTGAAGCACCTGGTATCCATACCGACCATAATTAATGCGTGGGCATTAGCTTCAAATCGGCAGACATATTGCCACAGGTAGGACTTCTTGTTTGTCAAAAAATTCCGGATTTACACTTTTTTAAGGTGGGAGGGCTATTTTTGCTTATTTCGGTGATCGGGCTCACGTTTTTCAGGCGGGTAAATTCAGTCTGGAGTCAGACAAAAAGCCACAAAAAGTGGCTTTGCTATCGAGAATCATCAATAGAATGAAACTTTACATAAGATGCAGTAAGCAAACTTATGAAATTTTAAATTCCTTGCCACAGTCTTTGCAGATGTGAATCGACTTGTATATTAGTCGCTGCCAAAACTTGCGTTTGATGCGGGCGAGATTATTACAACTGCACCTCATGTGTGATATTCCTCGTAAAAAACAGTACGCATGCAGTGTCACACTGCGAAGCTGAATGTATGCTGAATTTGACTTTCCTGCCTTACTTTGCACACATTTTTGATACATCGATCACGTTATTTTCGTGCTTTTATCTGCAAAAGGTATAAAGTTTGACTCGAAATGGTCGCTTTTCGTCCTCTTTGTATTTGTTTTTATCTGTTTGTTTTAAATAGATTTATTGGTCAGGCTTAACTGTTGTGGTTAATGTATTAAGTTAATTTATACATTGGTTTGAAACCTGAGTTTGAAATTAAAGTTCATTCTGATGTTTGTTGAGCTATTTGATTCACAAATCCACATTGTGCCGGTGGCTTAAAATTTTTACCTATGTCTATACTAGAAAAATCGAGTGAATTTTCTTTATCCAAGTTTTCTTTAACCAAGACTTTTTCACCCTAGACAAAGGACTGATGACATGACGAGCAAGACTGCCTTGGTAGTGCCTGACATCACTCTGGTGTTGTCATCATGGTTTAATCAAGATTTTCGCCTTACCCACGACTTCCCTGCCGCATAAGCACCGTTAAGTTGGCGACTGAGCCAGCACATAAAACCTGTTTGTTTAGACGATGAATAACTGCCCTCATTAGAGCGGGTAGTGATTGCTTATGAGGAAATTACAATGAAACGCATTCCTGAACCCTTCCGCATTAAAATGGTTGAGCCCATTCGCATGACTGACGAGAACGATCGCCGTCAAGCCCTTGAGGAAGCGGGTTATAACCCGTTTATGCTACGTAGCGAAGACGTTTATATTGACCTGCTGACTGATTCCGGTACCGGTGCGATGAGTGATAAGCAGTGGGCGGGGTTGATGCTGGGCGATGAGTCATACGCTGGAAGCCGTAATTATTTCAACTTGTGCGATGCCGTTAAGCATTTTTTTGATTACAACCTGACGATCCCTGCACACCAAGGGCGAGGAGCCGAGCAGATCCTCTTTCCTTGCTTGATTGATCGAATGCGCAATGTACGTGGGGGAAGCGAAGCGGTTTTCCTATCGAATTTTCACTTCGATACAACAGCGGGCCATATTGAAATGAGCGGTGGTAAGGCTGTTAATCTGCTGACTGAACGTGCCTTCCACACCACTACGTATGATGATTGGAAAGGCAATTTTGATATCGAGAAACTCGCCGCAGCGATTGAACAACATGGTTCGACCAATATCGCTGCCATTATTACCACTGTGACTTGTAATAGCTCTGGCGGCCAGCCGGTGTCGATGGAAAATATGCGCCAGGTCTACGAGCTGGCTCAGCAGAATGATATTCCGGTGGTCATAGACTCGGCGCGCTACTGTGAAAATGCGTACTTTATTAAGCAGCGGGAGCCGGGTTATGCCGATAAGCCGATCCTTGAGATCATCCGCGAGATGTATCGTTACGGTGATATTTTAACGATGTCGGCCAAGAAAGATCCCATGGTGAATATCGGCGGGCTGTGCTGTATCCGTGATCATGAAGAGTTGTTCCAAGCGGTACGTACCCGTTGCGTACCAATGGAAGGGTTTGTGACTTATGGTGGTATGGCAGGGCGAGACATGGAAGCGTTGGCAAGAGGGCTGTATGAAGCTGCCGATGAAGACTTCTTGCACTATCGAATTAGCCAAGTGAAGTACTTGGGAGAGCGGCTACGCGAAGGAGGGGTGCCTATCCAGTATCCAACGGGCGGACACGCTGTGTTTGTTGATGCCAAGAAGATACTGCCTCATATCCCACCAGAGCAATTCCCAGCCCATGCCTTGTGTAATGAGCTTTATATTGAATCGGGTGTGCGGGCGGTAGAAATAGGCTCGCTATTACTGGGGCGAGACCCTGAAACCGGCATTCAAAAGCCAACCCCACTGGAGCTAATGCGCCTGACCATCCCGCGACGGGTTTATACTAATGATCACATGGACTATGTTGCCGATGCCTTGATAGAGGTATGCAAGCGGGCATCGACCATCAAAGGATTGGAGTTTGAGTATGAGCCGCCGGTGTTGCGCCACTTCACTGCGCGATTAAAACCGGTATCGAGTTAAAGGTTCATCAGATTGGGTAAATCGTTAGCAAGTCAGTGCTTTGGTTAGTGTTTTTTAACTGGGGGCTGACTTGCCGATGACCGAAAACAGACAATCGCTAGCCATGATAGAGGCTGTTATCAGTAGATATCTCGATAAGTAGATAAGGAATAAGTATGAAAAAAACCTTACTCACATTAATCTTGGCTGGCGTTGTTTTAACGGGGTGCGACCAATCTTCTACGCCAGAAACCACAACGGCACCAGAGAGCGACACCGCACCGGCAGCGCAGCTAGAGGTGCAACCTGAGCAGTTGCCGGAGGTTGAACAGCCGGTAGTAGAACAACCTATTGCCGATACCGCCCACAATGCCCGCAATGCACTGGATTGGAATGGTACTTATACCGGGATCTTGCCATGCGCAAGTTGCGAAGGGATCAGGACGGAGCTGAATATTCAAACCGACGGCACCTTCACCCTGACTGAAGTTTACTTAGGTGAAGAAAATGGCACGTTTGAACAAGAAGGAACATTCAATTGGAACAGCGCGGGCAATACCATTGCGTTGGTAGGAGGCCGCGATTCAGCCGTGCAGTATTTTGTGGCTGAAAATCAGCTGTTTCGATTAGATCGTGAAGGAAACCGGATCACTGGTGATCTGGCTGAGCACTATGTGTTGAAGAAGCAGTAAGTATGACGATTTAACTTCCTATAAATACATTTTAGATAGACCCCAATATTGTTTTCAATATTGGGGTTTTGTCATTTTATAAGTGTCAGAATATTTGACATGGCTGTTTATGATATCGGCATTTTAGCGTCGGGATTTTTTACAACATTCACCTTCTTTTATCAGGAGTCTAAGTGTGATTAATTTAAGTGTTTGATATTATATGTGATATAAAGTTGGCCTCTTTATTGCTTTTATTCAGTCAAAGCAAAGGGAGAGAAACCAATGAATAAATGTACAAAAGTATTGGCAGCTTCTTTATTTCTTGCGCCTGTTGTTGCAAGCGCAGATGTAATCGACTACATGGTAATTACTACGGGCGACCAGTTTCTAATGTCAGATTCTGAAATTGGTGCGATTGGGGTGAATAATAGTACCTCTCCCCCGGGCTCGTTGCCTGCCCTGCCTGGTGGCACAGCCCGAACAGTATCACAAGGTATTACTTTAGATGGTGATGCAGCGCTTATTGGTAATGACTTTTTCAATTTTAGTAATTCAGATGTTCACTCTGCTGACACTGGAGTGGGTAGTCAGGGAATAGATTGTGGTAGTGGCTTTGGTACCTGTAATGATGGCAATTCTAATAGTCGCTTTAATTCCACTGCTGGCACCGCAAGTTTTTCGAACTTAGCGAATAATAATGGTGTTCATACCAATATTGATCACTCAGGGTTAGTAACAGAGTTAGATAACTTTTTCACCCAAATATCTGGAGCGGCTGCTACCGGCACTACAATAAACCTCAGTGACGGGCAAGTAAATAATCAATCCAATGCCATTTGGGACTACAGTAATGATGGTATCAACGGTTTGACTTATATTGACATTGTTACTAATGATAATGATTTCAGTATTACCAATTCTAACTTAACCATTGTTGGTGATGCCGACGACATCTTGGTATTTCGAGTTGAAAATAATCAAGCTATGCTAGCTAGTCAGAGTAATCTATTGCTTGATGGTGATATTGGCGATAATAACGTATTGTTCTTTGTTGATGATGACTCAAGCAGTTTTGGCTTTAATAATGTTACTTTCCAAGGTATGTCAATGTGGGATATTGGTTCATCTGACAACGAAGCTGTATTTAATAATGTTCAGTTTTGTGGACAGGTAATTACCGATAAAATCAATTTCCAGAACGTGAGCGGCTCTAATTGTGCTATTGATTTTACTGAGCCAACCCCTCCAGTATCAGCTCCAGCTTCAATTTGGGTGATGTTTGGCGGTTTAGCTGGTTTGGGTATCGCACGACGTAAAATGAAAAAAGCTTAATAAAAACTGAGAGCTATTGCGGCTTATGAAAGTATTTCATAAGCCGCTTTTTTGTTAGCTCACCACTTCAATATCGCTCTTAGGTATACAACAGCACGCGAGCACCTTTCCAGCTTCTTTCTCTCCGGGTAATAGGGCAGGTACATCCGGTTGTTCAACCTCGCCAGATTCCAGTGTCACTTTGCATGCGCCACACAAGCCTGCACGGCAGCTATTGGCTATCATCACGCCAGCGTCTTCCGCTTGCTCTAACAGGGTTTTGCTGTTGTTGCCTTGGAACAGGTTGCCATCGACACTCACGGTCACTACCTGCTCTTTTTTGGGTTGCTTTTTAGCAATACCAAACGCTTCTTGGTGATAGTTAGAAAGTGCAACGCCAGCTTGTTGTAGCATGTCTTTGGCTTGCGTCATAAAAGCGTCCGGACCACACACGAAGACTTGGCGATCGGTGAGATCATCAATGATCTTCAGGTGCTTGGCAGAAAGGCGATCTCGCAGCCCAGACCAACTTTTGGTCGGTTGGCTAAGTGCAATGTGCACGGTGAGGTTCGGGAATTGTTTTTCCAGTACGGTTAGCTCAGTTTTATAAGGAATGTCGTCTTCGGTGCGGCACTGGTGGTAGAACACCACATCGCGGATTTGGTTGTTATCGGCAAGGTAGCGAAGCATTGAAATCATCGGGGTGACGCCACTGCCTGCAGATAGCAGCAATAGTTTGTCGGTATGGTGACCAAGGTGGAATGTCCCATCCGGCTGGTCGGCCACCAAGCTATCACCTACCTGGAAGTGATCATGTAGCCAATTAGAGACACGGCCCTCGTCAATACGTTTAACCGAAATCGCATATCGGCCAGGGCGCGAAGGACTCGATGATAGGGTGTAACGCCTAGCAATGTACTCGCCGTTGATCTCTAGTTGTAACGGTAGGTGTTGGCCAGGCTGGTAAACAGGCAAGCTTTGCTGTTTAGTGGGCTCGAGCCAAAAGGTGCAAAAATCTTTGGCGACGTCTTCGCGCTCGACACAGGTTAGGGTTAATGGCTGCTCGCAGTTATCTGGGTAAATCTCTTTGGGTTTGGTTTCGAGCACTTCAACAGGATCGCCCGCTTTAATGATGCCTTCGTTGAGGGCAACCAAGTTTTGGCCGAAATAGACATCACCACTGCTGTCTGAGCGAAACTTCGATAAGGTGTTCAGCGGCTCTTTGAGGCTGTTGAATTGGCCTGTTTTTGGATCCACCGTAGTAAGAATACAGCGTGCACAAGGCTTGATGGCTTCAAACTCAACTTCACCGATGCGGATGCGTTTCCAGCTATCTTCAATAAACGGTTCATCGCCGGATACCACCAAGTTGGTTCGGAATTGATCCATCGTATGGTGCTGTGGGCTACGTTCATTCAAGGCTTTTAATGATGCCTCGCTGATCACCAATAGCGGGTAACCATCAGCAAAGCTGACATTTTGGTTGATTTTCACCCTGATGCGATTCGACTGCTCACCGGTAAATAACAGCTGGGCAGGACCCCCAACAATGTCGCTAAACCACTCGTTAGCTTGCTCGGTTGTGGTGTAGGCTTCAAAGCTGTCTCCCCAAACCGTGGCTTCTTCCGTACCCATTAGAAACTCACTGTATTTGAGCGTCAGCGGCGTTTTTTCCGGGTAGCTCAGTACCATACCGTTTGGCTGTAATGCGGCGGTTACCTTGACGAGCTCGGGGTATTTTCTGGCGGTGATCATGACACCGTCTTGGGCTGCAACCATGAACCGGCGATCGAAGCTTAAGCCTTGTTTTTCAACCCAAGCCTGAGATTGGCTCAATCCGCCAATGGATTTGATTGGAAAAACATTAATTTGAGAAAGTGATGATTGTTGGGAAACAACAGAATTGGCCACGGCAACATCCTTGGTTGTAGTTGAGCGGTGAAGAGGTATTACTTTACCAAATTGTCTTTTGAACTTCATGCCTCTTAAAAATGCTTCTAAGTGACTGAATAATCAGTAGAAGTGCATGTCTATAAGTTTCATTAATGTTTCTTACAAAATATTGATATGAATCAATCATATTGTTGTTTTTAATCACTTTTATAAGCGATTTGGCCGCCATAATTAAGAGAACAATAATTAACTCTAAAGTATTAAGTAGGGACGATGAACGCATTACGACATTATGGGGTGAAATTTAAGTTACTGTTGCTGATAGCCAGTGCGGCATTGCTGATGCTTTTAAACACGGCCTTTCAAGTGACCCAAACTTATCAGGGCGATATTGCTGAACGAAAAATCTCGATGCAGGAGCAGGTGAAGGCAACCATCAGCCTTGTTCAGCATTATGCAGATAAGTATCCAGCTGATAAGCAGACGGCTCAGCAAGAAGCGAAAGCGGCACTGTCGGTAATGCGCTTTGAGGGCAACAACTACTTTTGGGTGGTTGCAACGGATAACACTTTGGTAATGCACCCTTTGCGCCAGAAGCAAGAGGGTCAGTCGATGCAGTCAGTGACGGATGCCAGTGGTAAGGCGCACTGGCAGGAGATGACAACGATTGGACGCAGCTCAGGCTCTGGCTTTTTGACATACGCATGGATTGCACCGGACGGCGAAGTCTCTGAAAAGGTGTCGTATGTTGAGAATTTTGCACCGTGGGGGTGGGTGATTGGTACTGGTGTTCACCTGCTTGATATTGAAGAAAAGTTCTTCGAAAGCATTGTTTTCCAACTAGGGGTGAGTGCGGTAGTCATTGCCGTGTTGGTGTTGTTGGGGCTTTTGATCAGTAACGATATTTGTCGACCACTCGATCGTCTAACCGGCCTTGTCCGTAATCTGGAGCAAGGTGATTTGACCCAAGACTTCTCGATGGATCGCCGTGATGAAATTGGCAAGATTGCCACAGCGCTGCATTCGGCTTCTGCTTCTATGAGGCATACGTTGCAGGCGGCGAGTAACAATGCTGAGCAGTCAGTATCGATGGCGGGTACGATTGCAGCCGCTAGTGAGCAGTGTGCCCAATCAATCACGGAGCAGCATCAACAGCTGGCACAGCTAGCAACGGCGATGGAAGAAATGACAGCAACCATCAACGAGGTGGCGCAAAATGCAGAAACCGCATCGACGTCAACCTCCAATATCAATACTCAGGTGGATGCGAGTAACCAGCGTATGCAGCAGGCTATTGGTGCGATTCATAGTGTGTCGGCGGGTATTGCCCACTCCGATGAGCGAGTCGGGGAGCTGAAGCTTGGGGTGGAAGAGATTGGCAATGTGACCCAAGTGATCCAAGGCGTTTCTGAACAAACCAACTTGTTGGCCTTGAATGCTGCCATTGAGGCCGCACGTGCTGGTGAGCAAGGACGAGGCTTTGCCGTGGTGGCTGATGAAGTACGTAACTTGGCGAGCCGTACCCAACAGTCGACGATTGAGATCCAAGAGACGATCGACAAGCTGACAACGAGTACCTTGAAAACGGTTGAATCGATGGCTGAGAGCACCGAGCAAACTTACAACAGCGTGAGCCATACGGAACAAGTCCAAGGTGAACTTAACCGTATTGCGGCTTTGGTGACAGAAGCCAATGACATGATCATGCAAGTGGCGACGGCTGCAGAGCAGCAGGGCACGGTAACTGAAGAAGTTAACAACACCGTGGCGCACATTCACACGGCAACAGATGACATCAACCGTGCAGCTCAACACTTGGCAACGGAAAGCCAGTCATTGAGCCTGGCGGCTTCTGAGCTTGGCGAACAGCTGAAGCTGTTTAAGGTTTAACTTTCTCCCTTCTTTTACATCTATTATAAGCAAAAGGCAGTTTTGCCTTTTGCTTATTTGAATAAACCTCCGCTTTTAAATTCTTCTTATTATCTAATTTGGCTACAAGATAAAAGCAAAAATTTGCTAAAAATCATAACTATAGTGTCAATATATTTTACATGGCTATTGCTTTAAAGGTTAATGTGACTTTTAAAAGCTATATGTATTAACTAGTTGTCATTTTGGTATGCAGATTGCAAATAATTAAATGTGCTGGCTCGTTGATGTAAATAAAAAGCAGCATTCATTTAATTTAAGGAGAATGAAATGAGATATTGCGCTTATTTATTTGCATTGATATTGGGGACGATATCGATTAACGCGAGTGCGGGGTGGATTCAATTCGATGATAATGACGGTATGTGTACTGATACCGTATTATCAAATGAACACAGTGTTTGTGAAGACTACGCTGCAAGCCAATTGACGTTTGATGTTGATGGCGGGACACTAACTGTAGCGGGCGGAACGAGTGTTGGTTTGCTTCCAATTGCGGCAAATAATGTTATTCAAGATATCGATCCCATTAATGGTGGGCTAGGGAATAATGGCCGTATTGATGGTGAGTCGACAGGTAATGCTTTTGTTTTTATAGAGTTTTTGCAGTTTACCTTTGATTTTGATGTACTTATTAGCGGTATTCAATTTAACGATGGTAACCATGGTGATACCTATATCGGCAATGAGCCTATTGGGATTAATTTAAGCAGCTATGCTGTCGATGGGGATGGCTATGCCCAGGGGGTTGATATTGCCCTTTCTCAAGGCGAGTCCCTGTTTGTTTATGCCATGAACTGGAATTCTGTGTATGTTGAAGCGTTGAACTTTGGACTAGCTAGCGGACAGGCTACTGTACCTGAGCCGACGATGCTATCGTTGTTCGGTCTTGGTTTATTAGGCTTATATCGTCGTAGAAGTCGCAATACATAATCAAATACTTTATGCCAGCTTTTAGCTAGGGTCGCTTATAAGTTGTTATAGGCGGCCTTTTTAAACTAGTTAAAGAAGAAACTAAGCTGGTTGTTGATAAACTTTACACAGTAATTTTATGCTTGGTTGTATGGCTCTTATTATTGACCAGACAAAATAAAAACACACCACACATTACTAATGTGATGCGTTTTATTTTTTGCACTAAAGCCAAGTTGGCATTATAGATTATTTGACTAGGGCTTGATTTAACCACTGATCAAACTGGCCTTTAGGCAATGCGCCATTGATGGTATCCGCCAATTGACCATTCTTGAAAACCATAACAGTTGGAATACTCCGAATGCGATATTGAGCTGCCAGTGCTTGCTGGGCTTCGGTATCGATTTTAACGAAGCGTACATCGCCGCTACGCTCTTTAGCGACATCCTCGAAGATTGGGGCAAAGCCTACACAAGGGTTGCACCACGGCGCCCAGAAGTCGACGACAACAGGTTTATCACCTTGCAGTAAAGATAGAAAGTTATTGGTCGTCCCCTCAATTGGCTTACCATCGAGCAGGCGCTCTTTACAGGCACCGCAAGTTGCAGTGTCATTGACACGTTCTGTAGGGATGCGGTTCATTGCTTGGCAATGTGGACAGCGGGTAGTCATTGTTGTCATTGTTGCGTTCCATTTGTTGTTCTCACGCAATAATCTAACGACTACCCCAGTAATAGAAAAGCAGGAATTACAGATTGTAGTAATAGAAAGAATCTATCGGTTGTTGTTCACCCCATAAAAGGTCCAAAATTTAGCGCGCTTAGCCGCTCTAGTGAATGAGCCCTAGCTCTTTCGCTTCCTCAATGGTTAGGCCGCTGGCTCTGATGTCACGCAGCATTTCAATGCGGCGTCGAGCTTCGGCTTGCTGGCGTTTGTTGTTTGATACATGAGATGCGGTTTCGTCTTTGTAATCCCACTTAGAAGACACATTTGCCATCTCATTGTGGTCGATAGAATTGATAGACACAATTACCTCCTAAACTTAGTCCTGCGTCGAAATCAACTTATCTTTATCAGACGATTATGACAGAGTTAAGACGATAAAATCGACTTTGTGACACATCCCAAATTTGTGCAAATCTAATGAAATCTTACTTTTCAACAGGCTCAAACAGGGGTAGTGTGAACGATTCCACCCTATGAATAATTTCTGTTTCAGATCAAAGTTTTTACCCTGCTTAGCGACTGGCTAATCATCAGTGATAAACATCATTACAAGTTAGATATATTGTTAATTAAAAGTGATACCAATCATGTATTTAGAGTGATTATTGCTCTGGGTGATGGGTTGTTGTTCGGTTGGTAGATTGGTGCCTTTACAGCAGAATCATTTGCCCTTATTATTCATCGCACTTACGGAGAGATGGCTGAGTGGTTGAAAGCACCGGTCTTGAAAACCGGCATACGTTTGTAGCGTATCTAGGGTTCAAATCCCTATCTCTCCGCCACATTCAAAGAAGCCCAGCAGAATTGCTGGGCTTTTTTACGTCGGAATCTAGGGTTCAGCCGAGCGAAGCGAGACAACGTTGCTAGCCGAAGGCGCTTTAAAGCAACGGCCCGTAGGGCGAAGTAAATCCGCAATACCCTCGAAGGAGTCCGCCACTCCCCATATCATCATAACAATCATGGTATTACGTTAACTACAGCGTTATCATTAACCTATTCATTACAAATGCTCGGTATAAGCATAATAATTTACAGGAAGTAAGAATGAGGCTTAATGGATGGCTACTACTCGCTTTGGGCGGGGTTTCAATGAATTTATCGGCGGCGAACAACCTGGTTGTTGCCTATGATTCCGATCCGGTGTCGTTGGATCCTCAGGAGCAACTATCGGTAAGTATGTTTCAAATGTCGCATATGGTATTTGATTCGCTTGTGAGGTATGACCAAGATCTTTCTTTCGAGCCCCGCTTGGCTGAGCGGTGGGAGAGAGTAGACGACAAGACAGTGCGTTTTTACCTAAGGAAGAATGTGCAATTTCATAGTGGGAACCACTTTACTGCCAAGGATGTGGTTTGGACTTTTGATCGTCTCAAAACCTCGGTTGATCACAAAGCAGTACTTGCGCCCTTCAAAGGGATGGAGTTAGTGGATGACTATACTGTCGATTTGGTTGCCCATCACCCCTACCCACTATATCTGCAGGCTGCCGCGTATATTTTCCCGATGGACAGTGCTTTTTACTCCGGTGTCGATGACAATAATCAGCCCAAGGCGAAAATTGTAAAAAATGGCCAGTCATACGCCTCCCTCAATGCGTCGGGTACCGGGCCATATACCGTATCCTATCGGGAGCAGGGGATTAAAACGACTTACTCCCGGTTCAGTGGTTACTGGGATCAAGGTGGCAATATTGATCAGGTCACGGTCGTACCGATTAAGAACAGTGCGACACGAACAGCGGCACTATTATCTGGTGATGTTGATATGATTGCGCCTGTTGTCCCAACGGATTTCAAACGTATTGAGGCTAGCCAGCAGGCCAATTTGTTGACCAAAGAAGGTATTCGCCTCATCACCTTGCAAATGAATCAAACCAATCCAGTTTTAGCCAACCCAAAGGTCAGGCAAGCCATAGTCTATGCCATCAACAATCAGGCGATTGCTAAAAAAATCATGAGGGGATTTGCCATCCCCGCGTCGCAGCAGTGGCCACAGACTTACGCAGGCCATAACCCCAAATTGGACTTACGTTATGATCCCGAGAAGTCAAAAGCACTGCTGAAAGAAGCTGGTTTTGGTGAAGGACTATCTCTCACTATGATTGCCCCCAACAACCGTTATGTGAACGATGCAAAAGTGGCACAGGCGGTTTCGAGCATGCTCGCCAAGGTTGGCATCAAGGTCGATCTTCGCACTATGCCCAAAGCGCAATATTGGCCTGAGTTCGCTACGTGCGCTACAGATATCTTGATGATTGGCTGGGGGGCAGAAACCGAAAATTTCTCGGATTTTCTGGTTAAGACACGCAATAAAGAAACAGGGCAAGGGCAGTATAATTGTGGGCATTATTCCAACCCAGTTATCGATCGGCTGATTGATCAATCCCACACCGAACTCGATGAACAGAAAAGGGCGTTGGTGCTGCAAGAAATCGAGCAACGCTTATACGAAGATGCCGCCTTCGTGCCTTTGCATTGGCAAAATATCGCATGGGCAGTAAAACCGGGTATCAATATTGCGCCGATTGTGAACGCGATGAACCTGCATTACTTCGGCAATCTGTATGTAGAAGAAAACAACAAGCTTTAAGTTAGCGGTATAAACAGCCAATAGTGGTAAAAATAAAGCCTCGACAGATACTGTCGAGGCTTTATTCCCTTGTGGGACTCTCATCTTACGATTTCTTGCATGAGAATGAAGATAGCCGCTGCTTCCAGTCGTTTAACTCAGCTCCATCGATTGCCATCTCCTTAAATTGAGCTGGATGGCGAACAGTGAAGTAGACTGCACTGTCTTGTGTGCGGGATAAGAACCAGAGCCCTTGTTGCCCTTGTTGGAAGAACAACATATCGCTGCTTACTGGTGCCCCGGGGCTAGGCACTTTTAACGCTAGCTTGTTAATGTTCATATGCTCAGCAGGCGCAGCCAATATTGCTTGAACATCGATATAGGCTAAATGGATACCTGGCGGTGTTACTTCAGTCGGCTTGGAGCGAGCATCATAACTTCCGTAGACGATAAACTCTGACTCGCAGACAAGTTGGGAATCAGGCTTGGGTGCCCAATAAGCCATCGCTTGTGAACTAAATAGCAATAGTATTATCAGGCATGGGCGCATTAGCTCAGCTCCGGTTGTAAGTTATTTTCTTTGCGTCTTAGTGATAACGCAAGCATAGCAAAACTCAGCATCATCAATAGGGTAGTTTCAGGCTCGAAGACACTCTGTCTCGCGCCATAGAGTGCTTGAGCCCCTGCGATATCATCAGCTTGAAGGCCACGAAAAGCTTCAGTGTAAAAAGGATTGAGAAGTGAGTTAGGAACAGCTGTATGTTCTAACCCGATAGCATGGCCTATTTCATGAGCCATAACTTGGAAGATGTCGAAGCCTGCACCACCAAAGCCTATTTTCCAAGTATCAGCAATATCAAAGTGGATATCACCAGCAGCAGACAAGCCATTCGGCGGTGGGAAAAAACCGTGGGCTAAGGTGTTTCCTGGGCCATCAAAAGCATGTCCCCCGATGCGAATATCGCCTGATGATGTTGGTGCGTTGAAAGGAGCACCGTCATCGTTAATTTTAACAAAATTAATATCTGCAACCGCGCTCCATGCTGCGAAGGCGTTGACTATTTCGGTTACCGCCCCCACTGGCATAAAGTCGGTAATGCTTGTAATAGTACACCCAACAGGTTCAACTGGTGGAAGTGCACATGGAGTCCCCGTTGGCATCAAGCTCCATGTTACAGTGGTACCAGGACCGCCCCATGAGTTGCCTTGTAGGACAAAAGCATTGGCATTGAATGAGCTCAAACCTCCGGCAAGCAAGCCGATCGCCATTAGGCTCTTGAATTTCCACTTACCCATTGTTAACTCCTTTTGTGAGCTGAAATTAAATAAAAATGGTCAGACTGCTTAACTAAACTGTTCGATAAATCTCAGACTAGGTAAGCAAGGGCTGTGCCACCGATATAGATCAATGAGTTAGCTTGGTCTGGCAAGAGAAGTGTAAAGTAAGCCGACATTATCCCGGGTGGGATGAAGAGTTATAAACCCACAATCCATGCCCGCTTTTTTGTGCGGAATACCACGGTTTTGTGCGAAAACGGGCATCGCAAAATTTGATGTGACTTTGCTCACGGTATTTTGCCCCTGTTCGATTAATCTGGCGTTATGTTTTTGCTATCTCGACATAGCTAATGGTTTTATCTTCAAGAGCGAATGAAATATTGGATATGGTCAACAAATTTGGCCAGGTGAGTGCGAGTGATTTGGCACAGTCACTGACCGTTTCTGTCGAAACTATCCGGCGTGATTTAAAGAAGCTAGATGAGCGAGGGGAATTAACGCGTGTACATGGCGGTGCGGTCAGTAAGCAGTATCAAGATGCCGGAACCTCGTTTAATCGCCGTGCCAATAGCAATGTCGAAGCAAAGCAAGCACTGGTCAATAAAGCCCTTTCCTATTTTTATGAAGGCGCCGTGATTGGTCTTGATGCTAGTACATCGAGCTGGCTGGTGGCTCAAGCAATGCCGGATCGAAAATGTACGGTGGTTACTCATTCGCAAAATAATATCGCGGTACTGGCGGATAAAAATAACATCAACGTTATTTGCCTAGGTGGCCATTATTCAAAAAAGCATAACGCGTTTTATGGCCAGTTAACCAAGCAAGCTTTATCAACGATGTCGTTGGATTTCAGTGTGATTTCTTGCAGTGGCTATGGCCCTGGTATCGGTGTTTGGGACTCGAATGAGTATAACTGTGAGGTAAAGCAAGCGCTGATCGCCAGCGCCGACACCTGCATTTTAATTGCGGATAAAACCAAGCTAAATAAAAAGAGCTTAATCAAGGTCTGCGATATGGAATCAATATCTGTCGTCGTTACCAACTAATTTATTTTTGAACCTAAGCCATTTTTCTTTTTCCATCGGAGCCAATATGTCTGTAGTGATTGTACTCGATTGTGGGGCGACAAATATTCGCGCAATAGCGGTTAATGAACGTGGGAAGATTGTGGCTTCCCACTATATAAAAAATGAAACGCACCCTTGTCATTCAGCACCGGAAAACCATGTTTGGGATTTTGATGAAATTTGGCAAAAGCTGATTAGGTGCTGCACCCAAGTTGTAGGGCAACTGCAGGATACTGAAGTCGTGGCTGTGACAGTGACGACGTTCGGTGTGGATGGTGCCCCATATGATAAGACCAAACAACAAACCTACCCGGTGATTTCATGGAAATGCCCAAGAACCATACCAACTATGGAGGAAGTCAGCAAAGAAATAGACCGTTTTGAACTATACAAAGCCAATGGCATTGGCGACTACAGCTTTAACACTTTGTATAAGCTCAAATGGCTTAAAGAGAATGCGCCCTCGACATATATGGGAATGGATAAGTTTGTATTTATTTCTTCTATGTTGACCCATCGCTTGACCGGAGTCTTAACGACTGACCGTACCATGGCGGGTACGTCTATGTTGACTGACCTGAAAACCGGAGAGTGGAGTGACTCGGTATTGGCTTATTTGGGGCTTTCAGCTGAACACTTCCCACCGCTGGTGGATGCTGGCCAAGTGGTGGGGGGCATAACGGAAGAGGTTGCTAACCTATTGAATTTGCCAAGCCAGACACCTGTTATTTCAACAGGCCATGATACCCAGTTTGCCCTTGTTGGTTCGGGAGCCGCAGAAAAACAAGCCTTTTTAAGTTCCGGTACTTGGGAAATATTGATGGCGAGAAGCGCAATGCCAACGGTTGATCAAGCCATGTTTAAGCAAGGGGTTACCGTTGAGTTGGATGCGGTTGCTGGCTTATACAATCCGGCGATCCAGTGGCTGTCGAGCGCAGTCATTGAATGGGTGGCAAACCAATTTTATTCAACTGAAAAAGCATCCGGAAACCTGTATCAAACCATGGTAGATGAGGCCAAACAGGTTGAGCCCGGCTGTGCGGGGGTTAAGTTTGTTCCGGTATTTACTGCCGATAAAGAAGGGGGAGGACAGGGGGAAATTAAAGGGCTAACGATCCATTCCACCCGAGGCCAGATCTACCGCGCGGCACTGGAGTCGCTTACTGCGGAGTTTAAGCAAAAGTTTGAGTATTTAACGTCAGTGTGCGAGCTGAGTGACGCCCCAGTTGTGCTCGTCGGTGGCGGCGCGAAAAATCCGTTGTGGACTCAGTTAAAAGCCAATGCGATTAACAGGCCAATACAAGTTGTTAGCCAAGCTGAAGCAACCGTTATTGGTGCCGCGATGTTTGGCTTTTATGGTGCCGGGCATTACCGAACGTTGAACCAAGCACAAGCAGCCATGAAACCAGACTATGACGTTGTTTTTCCATCTAGCGCCTGTGCCTGACCTTATTTTATCCACCATGTTCGACGGTGGCTGGGCCAATGAGTGAACGGCAAAACTAAATTGTAATTGAGGATATATGAATAGAGATCAACTGGCTCAAGACATCATTAATACATGTATTGAGATGAACAAGCTCGGGCTTAATCAAGGTACTGCAGGTAATGTTAGTGCTCGATATAAAGAAGGGATGCTGATAACGCCATCGGGGATCCCGTACGAAAAGTTAGTGCCTGAGCAGATTGTTTATGTCACTAATGAAGGACAGTTTGAATCCGATAAGATCCCTTCATCGGAGTGGTTATTTCACCTTGCCTACTATAAGGCAAGATCTGATATTAACGCTGTTGTTCATAACCATGCGGTGAATAGTACGGCTGTATCCATCCTTAATAAGCCGATCCCTGCGATCCATTATATGGTTGCAGCGTCTGGAGCCGCAGAAATTCCCTGCGTACCTTATGCGACTTTTGGCAGTAAACCGTTGGCGGATTTTGTTCAGCAAGGGGCGAAACAAAGCAAGGCTATCTTGCTGCAGCACCATGGAATGATTGCGGGTGAGCAGAATTTAGAAAAAGCACTTTGGCTGGCCCATGAAGTGGAAGTGCTGGCTGAGTTGTATTTAAAGGTAATGGCGATAACGGAACAACCAAAAATACTTGATACAGGTGAAATGGCGACAGTTTTAGAGAAATTTAAAACGTATGGCCTAAAAGTCTCTGAAGATCGGCCAAGTTAATATTTCCAAGAAGGTTGTGACTCATTTTTCTGCTATTAACTTCAACGTATAGTGACTAAATCCAGTCAATTAAGACAGCTGAAAATAGCGGACGGTAACTGCTTTTACCGTCCGCTTTTTTTTGACTAAAATCAGCTAATTTGTTGCTAACAGGAGCTAGCAATGGGTCTTAGAGGTTGATCACAGCCAAGGAAGCGCATTCAAGTTAAAGTGGTAACGATTACACAATAACGAGGGATTTAACGTGAAAAATAAAATGGGTCTGTTGGTATCGACACTGGCTTTGTCTATTTCCGCTGGTGTTTCTGCGGACACGGATAAGCCTTGGAATTACATGCTGGGAGAGCAAAACCCATATCCCACCCCGACGACAAATGAGCACTTAATAAGCCCTGACGGCTATGACTTTGTGAGTATGAGTTTATTTACTCGCCATGGTTCTCGTTATGCTTTGGATTACAACCTTGTGCCTTCGCGTTTAGCTGAAATAAAAGAAGTGGCAAAAAAAGCAAGGTAACACCCACTGGCCAAGCGCTCATGAAGGATGTAGAAGCGTTCTCTGATTGGTGGGAGCAGAACTCTGATCGCCTAGGTGGTTCGACAGACATTGGCTTTGATGAGTTAAGTCAATTGGGCCAGCGATCGGTTCAAATGGTCAATGTGAAATCAGGTAAAGAGCTGGGTGTGCCGATGGGTGAAACCATCCGTATCCGCAGTAAAAGTTCTGGTGCCCAGCGTACGCTGGAAAGCGAGGGTGCATTCCTAGGCGGTGCCATGATTCAGGCTGCTAAGCTGCAAAACCCGATCACGGTTGATAATCAGAATAACCTCTTAAACCGCAGTATTGCTGATCCACAACACTACTACGGATACCACTGGGGCGCACGTGTACCACTAACAAAGCTGGCTGAGCAAAAAATTCAAGCCATGTTAAGTGATGTGCCTGATTCGGTTATCAGCTTCTCAAGCGGATTGATTGAAGGGTTATCGAAAGATGATGCTAGTAAGTTTACTGCCGCGCTGTTCAAATTATGTCAGCAAGATGCGCCGCAAGGTATGCGACAGGGAATGTGTAAGCCATTCGAGAACTGGTACGAGACGGGCAATGATCCAAGCTTGATGGATTACTATTTCGAGATAAACCAAGTCGATAAATACTATAACTTTGGCCCGTCTGTTGAGTCGAAGGGACTTGCGCGTCAAATGGGGATGCCGATCAACGCAGGCATCGGTTGATAACAGCAATAATGCACCGCACATCAATGTCACATTCGGTCACGATGCTGGCGTTATTGGCCTATCAAGCGCATTGGACTTGATGGTGACAACGGGTACCAATGAAGAACGTATGGCAACCTTCATGCCATACAAAGACTTCCCGATGGGTGCAAACATTGCGTGGCAACTGTTTAAAAACAGTGATGACAAATACGCGGTAAGAATGCTGCATAACGAACGTATTGTTAATTTCCAGATTGATGGCTGTATGGATACCGAGTTGTGTGAGTGGGATAAAGTGAATGAATTCTATGCCCAGCCAGAATACTCAGTAATGCCCGAAAGAGTGCCTGAACCTGGAAAAGAAAAGGAAACCAAGAAAGAAGAGCTTGTCACTAATTTTTAAGTAACCCTTTTTTATTAAATCCCTCCTGCTTGGCAATTTTATTGTTGCTGAGTAGGGGAACTATTACCTTTTACCCTTACTTTTATAAGTGCACTAATTATGATTAATAACGCGAAAAAAATAGTTGTTCTATCATCATTATTATCTGCGCCTGTATTGGCTGACTATGTCGAATTTGGTGCGGAGCTGGAACGTTATAATAGCGAATACTCTGGCGATGATATTAATATGCCCTACGTGGGATTCAATGTTACCCCTTTTGCTAATTCCCCTTTTAATATCTCAGGTCACTCAAGCTATGCTGCCAGGTTGGAAGAAGCCAGTAATGGCGGCAACCGTAACCGACAGGAATTCTTTATTGGCTACCGCTGGGATTTTGGTGATCTAACTTTTGCGCCAACGGTAGGTGTCCGTCATGAAAGCTTTAACTCTGGGACAGATGTTAAAGAGTACCGTATCTTCCCAGGGCTGACTTATAACCTCAGTGATGAAAGCAATATTTATCTCGGTGGTTTTGTTGCGCCAGTGTCGGCTAACGATAGGGATCGTTCGGAAAATAACTCTGGAAGCCTAGAAAGCTACACCGACTGGAAGCACGAGTTGGAGCTAGGATACTCGAGCAAGCTGGCTTCGGGTGACAGCTACAAGGTGTCGTTCTACAACGAATATCAAAATAAGTCTGATATCGTGCGCGAAGGCGCTGAAGACAACCGCAATGAACTACAGCTTCGCTTGCAATATCAATATCAAGCGTCATCAGAGTTCAGCGTGAAGCCTTGGGCTCGCATTGGCTTGTACCGTGAGAAAGAGGATGCCAATGGTCAAATTAAAGAGGACATCAGGCATCGTGCGGGCTTTGATACCAGCTACAAGTTTAATCAAGATTGGAGCATGGGCACCCGCTTATACGCACAAATGGAAGAGCGCCATGATTGGGATGGGACGTCAAACGAAGATAAATGGCGTTACTACTTTAAGTTCAGCATTCGCAGAACGTTCTAATCCTGAAAATATAATTTGATACAACAGTATAAATATAGAGAGGCTACTCATATGCGCTTCCATACATAATAAGTGCTTGTTAGAAACAGAAAGTAGCCTCGCTTATTTTCTGGCAGAAATTGTCAATTGTCTTTTTAAAAAATTCATCAATAGCTCACAAAACGGCACCTTACTTTGCAGCTCGTTATTCCCGCCTCACAAAAATAGACATTTTAGGTATGTCTGGATGGGGTTCTGAAATAAACTAGCTACGTCGAGTTAGCGTGTGTTTGTACTCAACAATATAATGTAAAAATATAGGCAGTGAATAACATGGAAACATCTCAAGTAGCTGAAAAGGTAAGCTGGAAGACCAAGATGTCTTTTGGTTTAGGTGGCTTTGGTAAAGATTTTGGAATGTCGGTAGTGAGTATTTTATTGCTCTACTACTACACGGATGTGGTTGGTGTCTCGCCTATTTTTGTCGGTACGGTTTTCCTTGTTGCCCGTGTATGGGATGCCGTCAATGATCCTATGGTCGGTTATATTGTTAATAACACCAAAACTCGCTGGGGAAGATACAAGCCATGGATTTTCTTGGGTAACTTGCTGAATGCAGGATTTACCATTGCGCTATTCTCTGCCCACCATTTTGAAGGCACGTTCCAGCTTGTTTATATTGCTGTGACCTATATCGGCTGGGGGATGACCTACACCATGCTGGATGCGCCGTTCTGGTCTTTGATCCCAACGATCACCCTTGATAAGACCGAGCGTGAAAAGCTGATGCCGTATCCGCGTTTGTTTGCATCGGCGGCCTACTACTTTGCCAGCGGCATGGGGATTGTGGCCGTTAATAAGTTAGGTCAGGGCGATGATGCCTATGGTTTCTTCCTGTATGCGGTAATCAGTGCGGTGTTGGCTATTCTAAGTGCCACAATTACCTGTTTATGGACAAAGCAAGCTGTTAAAGATGAAGTCAGCGATAAGAACAAAGTAAACATCAAGGAAGCGGTGAGTTACTTGTTTAAGAATGATCAGTTTGTCGCATTGTTGTCGGTAGCATTGGTTTTCTATATTGCTAACGGCTTCTTTAATGGCCTGCACCTGTATTTCTACAAGTATGTATTGGGTGATGAAACCCTATTTTCTACTTTCATGGTATTAACAGGGGTCTTCGGCATTATTTCCATTGTGCTATTCCCTAAAATGACCTCAATCGTAGGTCGCTCCACTTTGTTTGCAGCAGCTCTGCTTCTTCCGGCGGCATCATCTGTGGTGCTTTATATTGTGGCGACCTATGCCCCGACAAGCCAGGTCTTGATTATCTTTGCTGGCGCGTTGGCGGGTGTCTCGACTGGGCTTTACTGGCTAATGCTGTTCTTGATGATTGCCGATACGGTGGATTATGGTGATTGTACGCTGGATGTGCGTTGTGAAAGTGTGTGCTATTCCGTACAAACCTTTGCTGTTAAATGCTCAGGTGCGCTAACTGGTTTCCTTGTCGGTGCGGCACTGGCGTTTATTGACTATGTACCTAACCAAGCCCAAACCCCGGAAGCGGTAATGGGATTGAAACTGCTTTACCTTGCCCCTTCTTTGCTTTGTGTCGTGGCCTACTTGATGTACCGCAAGTACTACAAGCTCAATGGCGACATGCTTGATTCTGTTCAGCACCGAATGGAAGCCAAATACAGTGCATCGATGTCGTAACTATTCGATGGCGTGATTTGTCGATGACGCCAACCTAACAGAAATCAATAATTTTATTACCAGCTTGGATAAGCCGAGCTGGTAATTGTAAGTATTAAGAAAAGAAATAACACGTGGAGTTCACAGGAATGACCGAGAACCTTGTTCACCTAACCAGCAAAAATACCAGTTTGGTGATTAAAACCAGCCAACATATTCCTGAGATTTTGTACTGGGGTAAAAAGTTACCTGAGCTTGATGATTTAACCCCCTTAATGGCAACGTTAGACCGACCGATACCGCAAGGGCGTATAGACAGCGATACTGTGCTATCGCTTTGCCCTGAATTGGCGGGCGGCTTGTTTACATCTCCTGGCTTGGAAGGGAGTCGCAACGGCCAGCATTGGGCACCAGCATTTCATTTTGATGAGCTGGTTTCTGATGGCGAAAGCCACCGCTTTGTTTGCAAAGACCCACTGGCAGAGCTGCAGCTTGAGTTCATCCTTAAGTTGAGTAAGGCAACGGGTGTCTTGGAGTACGATATAGCATTATCGAATGTGGGTGAGTCTGACTACCAACTGCAACGATTATCCCATACCTTGCCTCTGCCAGCTGCGGCACGCGAGCTGATGTATTTCCACGGCCGTTGGACCCATGAGTTCCAGACTAAGCGCATGAGCTTAGAGCAAGGCGTATTCACGCAGGAAAATCGCCGTGGTCGTACTTCCCATGAACGTTTCCCTGGCATGGTTGTTGGCCAGGCTGGCTTTAGTGAGAGCCAAGGTGAAATTTACGGTTTTCACCTTGGTTGGAGTGGCAACCACCGCCTTCATGCCGAGGTCATGAGTGACGGCCGTCGCTTCCTGCAATCTGGTGAGTTGTTGATGCCGGGTGAAGTAACCTTGGCAGCAGGTGAAAGTTATACCACGCCTAAACTATACGCTTGCTTTAGTTCGGATGGTCTTAATGGCATGAGCCAGCGCTTTCACCAACATGTTCGCAATAACATTATCCGCTTTGCTAACCCGGAAAAGCCCCGTCCTGTTCACTTGAATACTTGGGAAGGCATCTATTTTGATCACGATCCTGAATACATTGTCGAAATGGTGAATGCTTCGGCAGAGCTGGGTGTCGAGCGATTTATCATTGATGATGGGTGGTTCAAGGGCCGTAACCATGACAGGGCTGGGCTTGGTGATTGGTATCTTGATGCAGAGAAGTACCCGGCGGGATTGGCTGCAATTGTCGATGCGGTGAAAGCCAAGGGGATGGAGTTTGGTATTTGGTTTGAGCCAGAAATGGTGAACCCTGATTCAGACCTCTATCGCGCCCATCCTGATTGGGTGCTAAAAACTGACGGCTACCACCAAGTAACAGTGCGTAACCAATACGTGCTCAATTTGCAGCGTCCAGAAGTCTTTGATTATCTTTTTGAGCGAATGGATGCTCTATTGAGTGAGTATGATATCCGCTACATCAAGTGGGATATGAACCGTGAGTTGGTACAGAGCACCCACAATAACAAAGCGGCTTACCATGGCCATGTAGACGCTTTTTACCGTTTGATTGATCAGCTAAAGCTCGCGCACCCAACGCTGGAAATTGAAACCTGCTCGGGGGGCGGTGGCCGCGTTGATTATCAAGTGCTAAGCCGTACCCAGCGCTTCTGGGCATCGGATTGTAATGATCCGCTTGAGCGCCAAGCGATCCAAAAAGGGGCGAGCTACTTCTTCCCGCTGGAAATTACCGGGGCGCATATCGGCGCAGGGCTTTGCCATACAACCGGCCGCCAGCATAGCGATGGCTTCCGTGGCATGACCGCCTTGTTTGGCCATATGGGGGTTGAGCTTGATCCTGTTAAGGCAACCAATGAGGAAAAGGCGACCATGGCGAAGTACATTGCGCTGCATAAGTCATTGCGCCAATTGCTTCACTCTGGTGATCATTTCCGTTGTGATACCGCCCACCAAGGCACTCAAGCATGGGGCGTTGTAGGTAAGGACAAACAAGAAGCCGTGTTTATGTTCACCCAGCTTGAGCTGGCTGAGTACGCGCTTGCAGCACCATTGCAGATCCCTTGCTTGGATCCAAGCAAGCAGTACCAAATCACCTTGCTTGAAAATAGCTCCTCGGATATCTACATGAAAAAGCTTCCGCAGTGGATGTCTGGCGAAGCCATTGCGTCAGGTGCGCTGCTCGAGCAAGTTGGCTTGATGATGCCAGCCATTCAGCCTGAGAGTGCGATCTTGGTGAAATTGACAGCTGTCTAAACTTTACTTTAGGGTCACTAACAAAAGCTAAGCCAGAGCAACTGCTCTGGCTTTGTTTATTTGGCTTACCATAATTTCCAATAAATGGTGAACAATGAGCCAATCAGCAATAACCCGCCAATATTAAACTCCCGAGATGTTCGGTAAACAGAGTCTTTCAAATCGATAACCAACCCGTTTATTGTCAGGTTTGGTGCCTTGATACAGCTCATCAGCATAGCGCCACTACAGATTAGAAATACGATACCGGTACGATCGAGGTGCGGTAGATCCGGCAGCGCTAAGCGGATCACCAAACTGGCAGCCACCGATAAGAACAAGGCAATGATCGCCCCGTTAGAGGTCGCTTTCACCCACAGGATGCCAAACAGGAAGATTGTTAGCATACCCGGCATAACAAAGCCGATGAACTCTTGAATGAATTGGTAAGCTTGATCCATGCCAACCAGCATTGGCTGTGCAAGTGCCGCTGACAAGCAAGCTGAAGTAAGCATGAATACCTTTGCTGCGAACATCGATTCTTTGTCTGTTGCTTTAGGTCTTAGCCGCGCTTGGTAAATATCAACGGTAAAAAGTGTTGCCGCTGAATTAAGCAAAGCAGATAAAGTGGAAATAATCGCAGCGGCCAGTGCGGCTAATACAATACCCTTGACTCCAGTCGGGATGAAGTTATTAATCAGCCACGGATACGCTTTGTCGGCGGGAGTGAGTAATTGCGTATCTTTAGTCAGGATATAAGCAGCAATACCTGGAATAACCAAAATGATTGGCATAAACAGTTTTAAGATAGCGGCAAAAAGTAATCCTTTTTGTGCTTCTCGGGTGTTTTTGGCGGCGAGAGTATTTTGAACAATGAATTGATTAAAACACCAACCAAAAATACAGATCACCCACATACCACCAACTAATGTCCTGCCGCCGGGGATATACTGAAAGTTCGGGTTGTCCTCGGAAATTGCAATTGACATATGCTCCGGCGCAGTATCTTTCATTATCGCTAAACTATGCCAAATAGAATCGGTTTGAAGGTGCTCCGTTACGGCCTCCATGGCAAGCCAAGTGGTAATCAGCCCAGCGATCACCAAGACGGTCACTTGAATGAAGTTAGTCCATGCTATTGAGGCGAAACCACCCACGAACGAATAAAGTAGGGCTATTGCCATCATGCCAACAATGCCGTAGCCCAAGGGGATACCCATAATGGATTGCAAGGCGAGTGCCCCCATATAAGAAACGGCAGTGAGGTTGATAAACACATATACCACGACCCAAAAAGCAGCAAAGAGGGTTCTTATTCGGCTGTCATAGCGTTGCTCCAAGAATTGGGGCATGGTTAAGATATTGTGTTTGATAAAGTAAGGGACGGTATATTTGGCGGCGAGCAAAATGGCTGGAATTGCGACCCACTCCCAACTCGAGATGGCGATTCCCATGGCGTAGCCTGAGCCTGTAGTGCCAATTAATTGCTCGGCTGAAATATTGGCGGCTATCATTCCGGTACCCACTGCCCACCATGGTAGTGAATTACCGGCTAGGAAATATGTTTTCGCGTTTTTGCTGCCTCCTTTTTGTTTTCCAAGATAGGTTCCAATAATAACAATGAAGCCGATATATCCGGCAAACACTGCATAATCAAGTGTACTGATGACATCTATCATAGCTGCTCCTATTAGCTTTGATAATTAAGCCTTTTTAACAAGGTGATGGGTTGATCAGTGTGACGTTGAAGCGGTGTTCTAAATATTTCTATTGTCTTTTAGTTCTTGCCTTCGATTTTATTGATGGCATTAGGTGTGATCTTATTTTTTGTAACTGTCTTCCTTGTTATTTGCTAATTCGTGTTAGCAAGATCATATAGCAAAGGTTGAGCTACTGTTATGAGCTTGTTCACATATTTTTGATGTCGCTTTTAGGAGGAATGCATTATTAATGAAATTCCGTATTAGGAATATTCGCTGAATATAATAGCGAAAGGGCAAAATCAAATTTAGGCCAGTTGGAAAGACTCGTTAATATTTATGTAAATTAGAAATAAAAAAGCCTTGGAGTGACTCCAAGGCTTTTGGTTTAATCGTTCGATGGGGGCTTATTTATACGCAAGCTCTACCATCTGGTGGCCTTCAAGCTTCGGTACGGTGAATTCGATTCTGCCATCAATATATTCAAATTCGATTTCTTTATCTTCAGGTACCAAGCGTACGGACTTAACGTCATGGTTGATATTTACCGAAACACCAAGTTGGTGAAGTGGAATAATATCTTCGATGATCAGGGTTTCGTCTGATTTGCTTTCAGGAATGTAGTGCAATAGGTGAACAACCGCGCGGTCGAGTTCGCTTTGCTCGTTAATGGCACTGATAACACTCTTAGGGCCGGTGTGCTTAAGTACTGGCTGCGGTAATAAGGTATCAATCGCATTCAGAACAAGGCGCTTCACCCAATATGGTGCGTTCTGGATGTACTGGCCAAACACTGGGTGCATGAAGTAGATAACGTTGTTGTTTTTAACGATACCCGGGTAGCCAGCTTCTCCCGTTGATGGTGCGTGCATGTGAGAGCAGAAGTGCTCCCAAGTACGGTTGAAGTACGGTGTATAGGTGTCACACAGTACCTCGCTACCTGAAAGTGCTTCAACTTGAAGTCCTTTTTGGTACATCACATGCTCTGTCTGGCGCAGGCCTTGGCCGATGTAGCCTTCAGGCTTAAGGAAGTCCGGCGAATATGGGGCATCGCCGATCAGCTTAACGCCGAAGATGTCGCTGGCGAATTGATCGCCGGCCGGAGTCAGGCCGCCTTTGTAAGACGCTAGGATCTTACCGCCATTGTTGCAGTAGTTTTCTAGGCGCTTGGCCAGTGTTTCATCCAGTGGGAGATCATCAGGCAGGATGATCAACTTGTAGCTTTCAAGCTCTGACTGGGTGTCGATAATATCGAATTGCTGGCCGCCTTCGACCAGTATTTTGGTGACGCCACGCAGCGAGTCAGGTTGATCATCAAAGCGGGTAGCCAAGTTAAACTCTTCTGGGTTGAGCACCGCAATGTCAGTAATGGCCTTGGCACCTTCACACCAGGCTTCTTTTTGTTCAACTTGCGAGTAGACGTTGCCAATCAACTCATAAGTTTCAGGAGAAATTAGGCCATTCGGGTGGAGCTGATCACCAATCGAACACTTGGTGTTCATCGCCAGCATATGGAAGATTTCGTACTCAAGTGACGCCTGGTTCTTGAACGAGTGGAAATCAGCCCAAGAAGTATGGAACTTGCCTGTCATGCCAAGTAGTTCCTTGCCTAGTGTACGGGCGTAGCGGACAACAACAGGGAAGTGGTCGTAACCCCATTCGCCACTTGGTAGCGATTCGGCTTCAAGGTGGTTGTAGCAATCTAGGCTGCTGCGCGAGCTTGGTGCAATGTGGCCAGCGTTGTAGAAAATCTCGCAGTCAGGATCCAGCTCGCGAATGAAGGCACTTAGATCGTGCTTGAACTCGTTGATCATCTCAACGGCAAAATTGATACGCTGCTCTGGATCAGAGGCATCCAGCCCTTGTTTTTCCATGTCGGCACGACACCAACGGCAAGAACAGTCATTCAGGCCAACAATATCAAGGAACAGGCCATCAACAGGGACATGGTTGAAGACGTCTGCTAAGTGGTCTTTCAGGAAGTCACGGTATGGGCTGTTAACACATAGGCTATGGCGGAATGTGGCGTCATAAAGTCCAGCCGTCGGTTTGCCTTCGCTATCGACAATCAGCCACTCAGGGTGCTGCTTGGAGGTGAACTCATCCCATTGGATGGTGGTATAGATGTTGGCTCGGATCCCGCGCTCATGTAATTCCTTTACCTGCTCGACAAGCAAGTTAGGGTTGGTGAGGTTTGGATGAATACGCTCAGGGTGAACCGTGGAGTTAAAGTACATGAGACCATGGTGACAGCGAGAGAAACAGCATACAGAGTTAACCCTTGCACTCTCAAGCATGTCAGCGAATGCCTTGGCATCAAATTGCGAGGCGATGCCCGGAATTTTTCCGCTGGTATGAAAATCAAGGTGAATTTGGCGAAAAGGTAGGTGTCCCATTAGAAGCTCCAGTTATTATTTTGCTGCTATCATCTAACTCGACGTAGCAAATTAAGTGTAAACGTCTACATCCTAGAATCTATGATGTAGATCCCTATTCTTTACTTAGGCTATTGGTTAAATTTCTTAGACTTGATGTTCTTCACAACGTTGGCTATTGACGCTGGATCAAAGCCGAAACTTGGCATTTAAGTGGCATATAGATCTTGCGGATCAAGGTAAAGTTTGCCATTGACCATTGGCATGGCTTGTAGCCGAAGATCCCGAAGTAAGTAATGATCAAATAGCCGAACATCGGCACAATAAACGACAGGTGGAGCCCGGAGTGATCAGCGACGATTGCTTGCAGCATTGGCCACGCCGCGCCGCCTATCCCGGCCATCACCAAAATTGCCGAGGCTTTGGCAATGTGGGCACCCAGGTTTTTCAGAGCAAGTGAGAAGATCACCGGATACATTATTGAGTTGCACACCCCGATGGCGATTAGCGCAGCTGCACCGATAAAGCCAGGTAGCATAATGGCAGTAGTGAGCAACCCGATAGCGATGATGGCATTCATGATGAGCAAGTGGCGAGGGTTGAACCAGCGGAACAGCTGGCTACCGAGTAGCCTGAAGACCATCGACCCTGCCCAATAGAAGGCAACCAACTTACCCGCAGATTCTAACCCTGCGTTACTCACAGCAGGATCGGAGATATAGCCGACAATGAAAGTGCCGATACTGACCTCGACCCCGACGTAGCAAAAGATAGTGGCAACACCCAGCACAAAATGGCGGTTAGCCCATAGCGAGCCTGTCACTTCTTCGGATTGAGTTTCTGTTGCTTGTGTGTTCTCTGGAATGTTCTCGCGGCTAATTAAAATGGCGATAACAATGGTGACAGCGGCACAGGCGAGGTAGGGCAACTGTAGTTGCTGTATTGACGCCTCGGCTGAGCTTAACACCACACTAAATAAGGCAATGCTGGCGATGTAAGGTGCGAGTGTGGTGCCCGCCGAATTGATAGCGGATGACAGGGTAAGCCTGGATGCCGCCATTTTAGGATCGCCAAGCAGCACCACGCATGGATTGGCCACCACCTGCAGTGAGGCAACACCAAGTGCTGTAATGAAAATCGCAACCAGTACTGCTGCGTACGAAAATGCTTCCGTTGCCGGAACGAATATTAGGCAGCCGGAAAAAATAACCAGTAGGCCGCGTATCAGGGTTCGCTTATATCCCCAGCGGCGGATCAAAAAGGCGGTTGGTAAGCAGGCAATAAAGGGAGCCAGATAAAACGCCAGCTGGATCAACATTGCTTGGGTATAACTGAGCTGAAAGTGCTGTTGCAAATATGGCACTAATAAGCTGTTGAATGAGGTTAGAAATCCCCACAGAAAATAGACACAGCTCAGCAAAATAAAGCTTCGCTTAAAAGCATGTTGAGGCGTTTTCATGGCTAATTGCCCTAGCTATTACAATTGAACAATAAATAAGGGTGAACCGTAAAATAAGCTGGTGGCTTTATTTACGGTTAAGGTATTGCCGCCATCATTGCGATGGCGGCTTTGGGGCGGAGTTAGTCTAAGTTAATGCCGCCAGCAACGTGGACACGCATATTTTGAGTCAGTGATTGGGCAACAAAGGCCTTAACAACGTCATCGATATGCTGCTCTGGGACATACGCCACAGAGATGTGGTTACTCTGGTGGCCGGCCATCAGATCATCTCGGCCTACACCGTCAAGTACACAGTTCATAAGCGGCCACTCTTTGGTTGTGCTTTCCAAGCGGCGTTGGAATTCTTCTTGCGGCAATTCAAAAGCGGTACCCGTACCGATGTGCATGTGAACCTCGGTGCCTTCGTAGTGAGCGCGTGCCCAAACAAAGCGACCGGCCTTACATTGGCCGCCAATGCTTGAGCCCCCCAGAGGGAAGTACATGGCTGGCTGGCGATGGCCAATGGCACCGGCGATACCACCTTTGATATGCTCGAAAGGTACCGACCCAGAAATCTCGAAGTCCCAGTAGAAAGTGCCTTCAAACTCGCTACCCCAACGGATATCGTGCAGCGTGGTTTCAGATGGCAGGTTGAAGCTATCTAGCAGGCGGTAAAGCATGGTTTGCGGGATAGCGGTACCCATATCAACTTCGTTGATGCACGGAATCGGCTTACCAGCTTGGATGATCTCGCCGTTGTCGTTGCTTACAGGGAAGCGTTCGCTGGAGCCGATAGCCCCCTCGGCAAAATCAGAAGCCGGACAGCAATCCTTCAGGCCCTGCTGGTACTGGACCCCAACACTCGTAAGGCCAAAACGGTCGGTAAATTTCACCATGGCGATCAGCATGGCACACTGCTCTAGTACTTGCTCGCGAGTCAGTTCCGTTGCTGCATCTTCACCGAAGTTGAACGTCATACCCTTATCGATGTACCACTGCAAACATTCTTCTTTCACCGATTGTGGCACCAAGCTCATTTCATGTAGCAGGGCAGACTGGGACAGGGCTTCGATAGGCATACCGATATTGGTCAGAGACTCTTGCGGGAAGACACCATTCATCATGCCCATACAGAACATATCGAATAGACCCATGATTTCTTTGTTCTTAAGAATATGCTCACCAACTTGCTTGCCTTGTTGGCCAGCTGCCGACTGCATTACCGGGTGAGCTTTGGTGATTTCCTGCAGGTAGCTGGTATCGTGTTTCAGCTCGCCGCACTCCAACCAAGTCTGCAGGCCGGTGTAGAAGAACGCATCATCGAAATTTTCTGACCATAGTCGGCTGTGTGGCTTGCCTAGGCTATTTAGGGTACCTGCCATGCAAAGGGCGCCAACAAGGCCTGGCCACGTACCGTCGAAGTTAGCCAACAACAGTACCGGACCTTGGTGATGAACCAATGATGGCGCGACATGGTGAGAGTATTGCCATGCCGTCATCAGGACAATGATTGGGGCTGTTGGGTCGATACCTGCAATGATGTCTGAACCTTCACGCTGGTTGCTGATAAAGCCGTGGCCAGACTCTGCTTTGACCGGGTGGGCGCGGCGCATACGGTAGCCGAATTGTGTTTCCAGCACATTGGCTAGTTTGGCTTCGAATTTTTCCTGGATTGGCCAGCAATTTTGGTTGGCGCTATCGCGCAGGTCGCCATTGGCAATAACAAAGACTTCTTTGTCAGCCAAAGATTGAGGTGCTTTTGATTGTGGTAACTGTAGAGTTAAAGTAGACATTAATCTATCTCCAGACTTATTCATTCGTTTTACTTGGTTTTAAATTCGCTCATGATGGCGTCGTAGCGTATTTGGTCTTCATACAACGCATGGAAAACCTGGTACTTGGCATCATGGAATGCTTTGGTGTGAGGCTCCGGCTGGATCACCTTGCCTTCAGAAGACATGGCTGCCATCGCATCGGTTAAGTGTTCGTGTTCTTTGCATGCTGTAGCGGCCAGCATTGCCGAGCCTAAGATCACGGCTTCGTCTTCGGTGCTGAGGACAATTTCGCAACCTGTCGCATTGGCATGTTCACGCAGCCATAGTGGGTTCTTGGTACCACCGCCGCACATGTTGATGCGCTTGATAGCGTGGCCGGCCTCGTTCATGGTTTCGATAATATGGCGAGTACCGTACGAGACCGACTGGATCGCTGCCATGTATTGGATGGCTAATTCGGTTAGCCCCGCATTAAGCGTCAGCCCGCAGACCATTCCTTTAAGGTGCGGGTTCGCCCGTGGTGAGCGGTTGCCATGGTGGTAGCCCAGCATGTGGAAGTTGGCCATAAAGTAAGGGTCATTGGCTTCCAAAAGCAGCACTTCGTTATTGAGCAACTCGTATTCGCTGCAGCCTTGCTCTTCCGCCATCGCGATAAGCTCGCCATAGAATGCGTGGGTGCGGATCACATGATCGATAAGCGCACCTGCGGCAGATTGACCACCTTCGCTCAGCCACATATCTGGCACCATGGCATCCCAGTAGGGACCCCAAACCCCTTTGACATAAATCGGCTTCTTGCTGACTGCCATATGGCAAGAGGATGTACCGCCGATAATGGCCAGGGTTGATTCTGGTTGCTTGCCGATAATACCAACGCCGCCTGCGTGGGCATCAATCATCCCGACAGCGACAATCGTGTTGGTGGTTAGCCCCAGTTCATTGGCTGCATTGGTTGTGAGCTTGCCTGCCGGTGTTCCCGGTTGAACGATGGCTTGGCCGATCTTGCCTTCATTTAGCAGATCCATTAGATCGAGTTGCTTGAACAAGGCTTCGTCCCATTGCTTATCATGGGCAAGGTAAGTCCATTTACAGACTTTGGTGCAAGTACTGCGGATGTCTTCGCCGGACGAGCGGTAAACCAGAAAATCGGCCAGATCAAAAAAGCGCGAAACTTGCTGGTATTGTTCGGGTAAATGGCGCTTCAACCATTTCAGCTTAGGTAGCTCCATCTCTGGGCTGACTTCGCCGCCAACAAAATCCAATACTTTGCTGTTAGTTGCGTTGATCTCTTTCGTTTCAACCAGCGCACGGTGATCCATCCACATGATGATGTTTTGCTGAGGATCCCCTGTCGGTGATACCGAGACAGGTTGATCTTCTGCATCAAGCGCAACCAGCGAGCAGGTGGCATCAAAACCAATGCCTTTCACTTGATCCGGTTTGACGTTGGCGAGCTGGACAACCGTTTTCACCACGTGACAAACCTGCGCCCAAATATCGTCGGATGACTGCTCAACAAAGTCTTTTTTAGGACGGAACTGCAAGATGGCACTGGTGCTTTGCGCCAGTTTCTTTCCTTTTGCGTCGAAGAGCCCTGCACGAGCACTGCCTGAACCAACATCAACGCCGATGTATAAATTTTCCATTGCTAAGACCTATTTGCTAACACGACTTAGCAAAAGCTATCACGATCATTGTAGAGTCTGCAATATTGATCTGGTAGGAATTGTAAAAAATGCTGATTAAGGTCAAATATTTGGTAATCTGCTAGACGCGGATAGAGATAAGTCGCTAAGATGCTTTCCATCCAGAGGTTACGTTGGTACCTAAAACACCAGTTAAAAGAGAGAATTAGAAGGCAGTATGGCAAAAACAGTTGATGAAATTGCAAAGCTTGCAGGGGTATCTGTCACCACTGTCCGCCTAGTGATAAACGGGCAAGATGAAAAATACCGCATTAGTGAGAAGACCAAAAACAAGGTAAAAGCCATCATTGATGAGTACGGTTATGTGCTAAACCAAACTGCGCGCAGCTTAAAATTGAAAAAAACGCAAACCCTTGGCTTAGTTGTCCCTAGTCTGACGAACCCATTCTTTTCTGCCTTAGCTGAGAAGCTGGAGCGAGACTGTCGAGAGGTTGGCTATCAGCTGATCACTGCCTGCACTGCCGATGACGAAGAAGTGGAAGAGCAGGTTGTACAAAATTTGCTTAGCCGCGACGTCGATGGTCTGTTTGTAACGCCGCCTTCGGCCGAAAGGCAAAAAGTACTCGGCAAGAAAAAACAAAAAACACCCATTGTCTTCCTCGACCGAGACTTCTATACCACTGATCGCCCTGTTGTTGCGACAGACAATGACGAAGGTGGCCGATTGCTGGCTGCCGAGCTCGCCAAGCTGTCGTCTGAGTTATATATTTTGGGCTCGGATAGCTACTTGCCAACGGTTCAGGCGCGTGTACGTGGTTTCAAGTCTGTGTTCAAAATTGACGACAGTGCGATTTTAATTGACGGAAAAACCGAGCGGGCAACGGGCTACCGCTTGATGGAAGCCTTGTGTAAGCAGCAGGGGGGGATTCCGTCTGGCTTGGTGACGATTTCACTGCCGATTTTGGAAGGAGCGATGGAGTTTCTGCGTAAAAACTATCAGAATATTCCGAGTGACATTATTGTCGGTTCTTTCGATGATCACTCCATGCTTGGCTTGCTACAAAATCCTGTGATTGCCGTTCAGCAGGATATTCCCGCTTTGTCTTTCCGGGCTTTGGATATTATGCAAAAGCTAATCAAGGGTGAATCAATAGAGCAAAGGCAATATATTATCCCGCCCAAAATTGTCGTTAGAACTTAATACATGAAGCGAGTAAGAGGTTACTTTTACTCGCTTTTTTAATACTTGAAAATACTTTCTTACCTATATTACCTGCAAATTCCTATATATTACCTCCTCATTAATTCACGTTCGATAATAACTATTTGTGAACTAAATCTTCTTTATTAATAAAAAAATAATTTCTTTTTCTAATGTTGAGAATGATCACAATACCTTTCTAATTCTTCGAGTAACCTTTTTGCTAAGTCGTGTTAGCAAATCTATGGAGAGGTCATGAACCAGTGGTTAAGTCGCTTTACTCACTTTATGGAAACACATATTCAGCCATATGGTGAAAAAATGGAAAAACACCCGTATATCATTGCAATACGGGAAGGTTTTATTCTCGCTTTACCATTTCTAATCGTGGGTAGCTTTATGCTGATATTGCTATTCCCACCGTTTGACCGCGATACCACATTTGCTATTGGCCAGGCGTGGTGGAATTTAACCGAATCGGTTTCTGATCCGCTGTGGCGTGTATTCCAAATGTCATTTAATTCGATTGCATTATTTGTTTCTGCCACGATTGCCTATAAATTGGCAAAGGCCTACAAGCGCGAACCAATGCCAGCCGCGCTGCTTTCGGTAATGACATTCTTATTGGTATGCGGCCCGTATTCAGGCGATCAAATGACGATTTCCTATATGGGGGGCAGCGGCCTTATTCCCGCTATGTTCATCGCCTTTTTTACGGTTGAACTGACCCGGTTACTGGAAAAATACAATATCTGCTTCCGCTTACCGAAAGAGGTACCGAGTGCGGTAGCCGATTCGCTCAATATGATCATTCCAATGTTGGCGGTAGTGATCACTATCTTCCCAGCAGTGATGTGGTTTGAAAGCAACTTTGGCCAACCTATTCCGCAGCTGCTGATGGATTGGCTAGCACCGTTAGTGAAAGCCAGTGACTCAATGGGCGCCATTGTTCTGTTCTCTTTTGTCACTCACCTGCTGCTGTTTTGTGGTATTCCGGGCTCGCTCATTTTGATGCAGCTATGGACGCCATTCTTGATCACTAATATGACGGCAAACCTCAATGCGATGCAGGCCGGTGAAGAAATGATGTTCATCGTGACCAATTCCTTCTGGGACTTCTACATCGTGCATGGTGCAACTGGTGGCTTGTTGGCACTGACATTCCTATTGGTGAGAAGCCGTTCGGTACATATGCGCTCAATAGGCCGCATCGGTATTGTGCCTGCCATTTTCTCAATCAGTGATCCGGTTTACTACGGTTTGCCAATGCTGTTGAACCCAACGTTCTTCATCCCATTGATTCTGGCTCCTGTTGCCAATGCGGTTGTCGCATATGCCGTGGTTGATTTGGGCTTGGTTGGCAAGATGTTCCTGATGGCACCGTGGACAACACCTGCTCCGATTGGCGCCTTCCTGACAACAGGCGGTGATTACCGGGCGATTATTCTGAGTGTGTCTATCATCGCGCTTAATGTCCTGATTTATTATCCATTTTTCAAAATGTTCGAGAAGCAATGCTTGGCAAAAGAAGCGGAAGCACGCGCTAAGAACAATGATGTTACCGAGGCTGAAACTGAGAGCAAAGAGCTTGAGCCAAAAGCGAGCGTTTAAATCCAGTTAAGCAATAACGAAAGAATTTCGAGCATACGTGCTCAACCCAAATAGTTAACTTAGAGTTTATGGAGAACAACTGTGTCACATCTTCCTTTTCGACAAATTCACCTTGATTTTCACACCAGTGAGAAAATCGATGGAATAGCTGAAGACTTCGATGCCGTGGCATTTGCCGATATGGTGGAAGCCGCGCGTATTAATTCCATTACCTGCTTTTCACGTTGCCATCACGGTTGGCTGTATTATGACTCGAAGGAGCATCCAGAGCGTATTCACCCGAACCTGCAGAATAAGCACCTGTTTAAAGAGCAGGTTGAAGAGCTGCACAAGCGCGGTATCCGTGTACCGGTTTATACGACGATTCAATGGGATCAGTATACAGCCGAGCGCCACCCAGAGTGGCTACGCCTAGATAGCGAAGCGAAACCAACGGCTGGCGCGTATGATGCGACTTTCCGCCGCGATCTCTGTGTGAATACGCCTTACCGTGATTTTCTAAAAGATCACCTGAAAGATATTTTGACTTCGTTCAAGGCAGACGGCTTCTTCCTGGATATCGTGAAAACCGACGAGTGTTCATGCCATTGGTGTCGGACCGATATGCTTGAGCAAGGTTATGATGTGACCGACCGCGACCAGCGCTTGGCTTTCGCGACCAAGATGATGGCTGAATTCAAAAAAGACATCACCGACTATATCCGTAGTTTCCAAGCTGACTCTGAGGTGTTTTATAACCAGGGCCATATTGGCACCGATACCCGTGAAGTGCTGGAGTACTACAACCACCTTGAAGTGGAATCACTGCCAACAGGTGGTTGGGGCTATGATCACTTCCCGGTGATTGCTCGTTATGCCCGCTCGTTGCATGAAGACGTGCTTGGGATGACGGGTAAGTTCCATACCCACTGGGGGGATTTCCATTCTTATAAAAACCAAGCGGCATTGGAGTTTGAATGCTTCCACATGTTGGCGCTGAATGGTAAATGTTCTATCGGCGACCAGATGTTGCCCGATGGCACGCTATGCCCGTCGACCTATCAGCTAATCGGTAATGTTTATTCGCAAGTTGAGAAGAAGGAACCTTGGTGTGAGGGGGCGAAAGCCATCAACGAGATTGCGGTGTTGAACCCGGAAGAGTTCCGCTATGTGATTGACCACCGCGACCAAGCCAAAGTGCTGCAAGGGGTCGCTCGCGTATTGGTCGAAGGGGGATTCCAGTTCGACATTATCGACACGCTAGCATGCTTTGATGATTACAAGCTTTTGATCTTGCCAGATGAAGTCCCGGTTGATGGCAAGTTGGCGGCATTGCTTGAAGACTATGTGGCGAAAGGCGGTCGTATTATTGCCTCTCACCGTTCAGGCTTGAATGTTGAAGGCAGTGCCTTTGCGACAGATCTCTTCGGCGCCAAGTTGGTGGGCGATGCCCCGTATAGTCCTGATTTCATTATCCCAACCGGTGAGATGGCACATGGCTTGAACAGTGTCGAGCATGCAATGTACCAGCGCGCGCTGCAGGTAGAGCCATTGGCTGATGCAGAAGTGATTTGCGATACCAAGGTGCCTTACTTTAACCGTACATGGGAGCACTATTGCTCGCATATGCATGCCCCTGTCGATAAGCGTAAAGCGGGCTACCCTGCAGTGATAGCTAACGGTTCTGCCATCTACTTTGCTCACCCTGTCTTTAACCAATACACCGAGAGCGCGCCGTATTGGGTGAAGAAGTTGGTCCACAACGCCATCAATATGCTGCTGCCAGACGCCATTGTGAAACATGACGGCCCAAGCTCGTTAATTTGTACCGTGAACGAGCAGCAAGAGGCAGCGCGTGCCGTGGTGCATTTACTGCACTATATCCCTGAGTCTAAGTGCGAAAATATCTTGATTGTTGAAGATATTATCCCGCTTTCAAACACCAAGCTCTCGATGAAACTGGAGAAGCCGGTTAGCCGTGTGACCTGTGTGCCTGAATTGACGGAGATCCCTTTCGAGGTTGTCGATGGCCGTATTGAGTTCACGGTGCCAACCATTAAAGGCCACCAGATGGTCGAGCTTCAGTACCGCTAATTTAAATCAAAATAGGGGCTGGTTTGGTAAATCTGGCCAGCCCTAAAACACTAAAAACTATTATTTTCCAATAAATTGAAATAAAAATAACCACGAGGTTTAAGATGAAAAAATCGCTATTGGCCTTAGCTATTACTTTTTCTGCGGGCGCTATTGCAAGTGATGCTACTTCTGTCGACACCGGCAACCCAGAGTGGGCAGGTGATACCGCACACTGGAGTTTCTTCTTGTACGGTCAAACCCCTTACCCTGTCCAGCAAGGTATTCTAGATAGTGAGCTAGCCGCACCTGAGGGCTACAACGTTGTTCATACCAATATCATGGGCCGTCATGGTTCTCGCTATGCGACTGGCCGCCATGAGTCGGTGGATGTGTGGGCGGATTGGTTCAGCAAAGTGGCAGAACGTGGTCAGCTGACCGAAAAAGGTAAGCAGTACCAGCAAGACATCCAGGGTTACGTTAACGCTTGGAGCGAAGACACTGCGGGGCATATCACCCAGCTAGGCTATGAAGAAATGATTGCCATTGGTGAGCGAGCTGCTGAGGCAATGGATCAAGATAAGCTGGAGGTGATTGTTGGTAACTCCGGTGCGTTGCGTGCCCAGCAAACTCAAGATGGCTTTGTTGAGGGTGTAGAAAAAGTCGCGAAAGCGACGGTTAAAGCGCAAGGCGATGAGGTCAACTTCCTGATCGATCCACAGAGTGGTCACCCGAATAACCCAGATATGCGCTTCTACCATGATGACGTTCGTCCACCAATGTACCGTATGCGTCAGGATAACTTCGACTACCACACTGAGCGACCAAGCCAAAGTGCGATGAACTTGGCAGAGCAGTATGTTGAAGGTTTGAACCAAACTTCAGCTGGTGAGTTGGTCTTTGCCATGTACCGTCTGTGTCAGCAAGATGCGTCGCAAGACTATGTTGCTAAGATGTGTGCACCGTTTGAAAGTTACGTCGACACTGCTGAAGGTAAGGAAACTTACACCTGGCTTCGCGATATCATTCGCTGGGAGCAGTTCTACTACTTTGGCCCAGCAGCAATGAACCAGGGCGCCCAGCAGGTCATGAGTAAACCACTGCTACAAGACATTTTGAACTCGACTGCGGCGGCGGCAGAGGGTAAGGCGGCGTCTGATATCCAGGCTCGCTTTGGCCATGATGCCGGTATGGCTGGCTTGTATATTGCGCTTGGCCTAATTCAGGATCGCGGCTACGACCGTGACCGCGAAGAGAGCTGGATGCAGTACGGCCAAGTACCAATGGGCGGCAACATGATTTGGCAGTTATTGGAAAACCAAGATAACCCATCTGATCTACAAGTACGCATGCTAGTGAACGAGCAAGTCATGAGCTTCCCGTTTGCTGATGGCAAAGACATGGTCGCTTGGGATGAAGTGAAAGCGCACTACCAGTCTTACCTAGATTCGGTAAACACGCCGGAAGAGTACAGAAAAACTATCGGCTCTTACGTTGAAGCTGACCGAGTGACAGCGGTTAAGGGATCTTAATTTTATCGACAATGCCGATAAGAGTAGGCAATTGATATTAGATTAAATATCTCGGTAACTTCAATATAGTTGGTTTAATAAGTTAGGGCAGTTTTAGTTATTAATTGCCCACTTTTATTGGCCAGCTATATTTTTTATCTTTAAATTACAACCTAAACAACTCAACCCGCAGGTGGTTGTCATCTTCGTAGGCGACGACAGATTGGAAGTTGTTATCTTTTTCGATAGCGGCAGAAAAGATTTCTTTGTGCTCGCTGTTGCCAATGAATAAGATCTGGGTCGATTTAATCATCAGGCCATCATCGTCAAAGCTGGCAGTTAGGTCCTCGTCGACAACGGTCACGAGCACCTTGCCGTATCTCGCATTGAGGTCAATTTCGCGGGCGACGGAGTACTGTACTTTGGTACGCAGAAGTTGCTCAATCTCGCCAATAAGATCAACGAAGCGGTACATATCAGTAGAGCAAACCGCCTGCAGTCGTTCTTGCTCTTGCTCCAAAACGGATTCAAGATCGGCACCAGGCTGACGTCCCATCATCACCCATTTCTTTGTCGATTTCTTGATCGCACGATAGTGGTTAGCTTTGATCTTAGGCTTGAGAAACTGGATAAGCAGGTTATTTCTTTCTGCTAGCGAAAGCGGCTTATCGAGTTTTTTAAATTCAAGGTGCAATAATGCGAGTGTACAGACATCGAGTTGGAGTTGGGACTGGCTCATTCGGGTACCGCGTTGGAACTTTCGTTAATCACACTATCATACTATTAGTCATGGTGGACAATATAGTTAGAAACGGAAATATAGAAAAACAATTGTCCTGCAGCGGTATAACTGCACATTTATTGACCAGTGCTGGTTCGTTATTTAAATGAAGCGGGCGATGGCTTGTCATTATCAACATTCCATTGAAACTGTTTTCGTCTTTTTGCCAATAGTTTATTGCCTGGGCCACACTTATGATTAACCCATACAGTGACGGTGCCAATTGATTGGCTAAAGGTGAGGATTTCAACATGCATAAAACGATTCTGCTTACTGGGGCGACAGATGGTATTGGCCTTGAAACCGCAAAGATGCTGGCAGAACAAGGTCACCGAGTACTACTGCACGGACGTAACCCGGATAAGCTGAAAAACGTTGCGAGTGATTTGGCCCAAGATTACGGCGCTGAGAAATTCGAAACCTACGTGGCCGACCTGTCTCGCCTTTCTGATGTGGATGCCCTGGTAACGGAAGTCGCTGAACGTCATGGCAAGCTTGATGTATTGATCAATAACGCGGGGGTATATGGTGCGCCAACGGCAGTAACACAAGACGGGTTGGATATTCGCTTTGCGGTGAATACTATTGCGCCGTACCTGCTAACCAAAGCACTGCTGCCGCTATTTGGCGATAAGGGGCGTGTGGTGAACCTTTCTTCGGCCGCGCAGGCCCCTGTCGATTTGGAAGCCTTGGCGGGTAATGTTCAGCTCTCTGATGGGGCGGCCTATGCCCAGAGTAAACTGGCTATCACCATGTGGACGCGCACGATGGCGGCATCGCTTAATGGCAAGGGGCCAATGGTGGTGTCGGTCAACCCGGCTTCTTTGTTGGGCTCGAAAATGGTGAAGAGCGCCTTTGGTGTGGTGGGTGGCGATTTGCGCGTGGGGGCAGACATCCTATGCCGTGCTGCATTGTCTGATGAGTTTGAAGATGCCGCGGGTAAGTATTTTGATAACGATATTGGCCGGTTTGGCAGTCCGCACTCAGATGCCTTGGATGATCAAAAAGCCCAAGCGGTTACCGCTAAAATTGAAAGTGTATTGGCGGCAATGCGCTCATAGCGCGAGCTGGTTGCTCCATTAAAATAGATAGAGCGCCGCTCTTAGGGGAGTGGCGCTCTTATTGTTTATTGCGCTAATGCCTTATCCCAGTAGGGGGGGCTGCCATAGTATTCGGTGAAGTAGTCGATGAATGCCCTAACTTTTGGTGCTATCAGGCGAGAGCTGGGGTACACCAACCAGATAGCCGTGTCAGAGACTAGCGGGTAGTCTTTTAATATTTGAACCAATGACCCATCTTTAATGTGTTGGTAAGAGCACCAGGTCGAGCTAAGTGCAATACCTAACCCGTCCACGCAAGCATCCCTTACCGCATCGCCATTGTCAGAGCGAAAGCAGCCTCGCGTTTTGATGTTCTGTATTCCGCTTGGGGTTTTAAACCCCCATGTCTCTAATCCGGCTAAATTAACGCACCGGTGTGCTTTGAGCGTTTCGGGTGTCGTTGGCTCGCCATATTGCGCGAGGTATTCTGGTGATGCGCACACTATCCGGTTATCTGGTGCGAGTTTGCGGGCAATGAGCGTCGAATCTTTAAGCTCCGCATTCCGGATTGCAATATCGAACCCGCCTTCCACTAAATCAACAATCGAATCGGAAAAACGAAAATCCACCATCAGCTGTGGGTAGCGTGCCATAAAGCCCTTCAGGGCAGGGATCAAGTGCATCCGGCCAAATGAAGCTGGTGCGGTAACCCGCAAGGTTCCGCTTGGCGACTCGCTGCCTGCCCCAACGGATGCCCGGGCTGCTTCTACGGTGGCTAGCACTTCTTCGGCGTGGGGAAGAAAAGCTTGACCTTCCTCGGTGAGCGATACTTTGCGGGTGGTACGGTGCACCAAGCGGATCCCCAGCCCTTCTTCGAGTTTGTTGATATGCGAACTGGCCACCGCTGGCGATAGGCCAAGCTCTTGTCCGGCAGAGCTGATGTTGTGAGTTGAAGCCAAACGGACAAACAATTTCAGGTGTTCGATATTCATTCAATGTACCAACCAGAATCATCAATCATGCAAAGGGCTTGAGCATTGTCATTAAGGCGATAGAGCAGCGTTGTTTTTGGTTAATATCCAAGCCTAAGTTAAAGCAATCTACCAAGTCGTAAGAAAAATAGAACGGACATTCGGCATGGCTTGTCAATTTGGTGCCGATGGATATCACAGTTAATAGTAATTCCACATTATATTACTGCTGCTATTCAAGCAATTGAATGTTCCGTACAGCCAGGATTCAGGTTCGGACATAAAATGTCCGGGTTAGCACGTAAACTATGTGAAAGGTAAAAGTATCGGTAGGAGGTGTTCGCTATGATTTCTACCATCAAAGAGGTGCATGAATGAATAAGCAAGAAAGAATTAGAGCGATAAGAATACTGCTACTCCAGAAGAAGAAAGTGTTTACATCGGACTTGGTTCGCCAGTTCAGCGTAACGGAAAGAACGATCCGTCGTGATTTAAAAACACTTGAAGACAGCGGTATTGCTCAATTGTTTTTTGGTGGTGCGAAAGTGATTAACCTCGTTGAAAAAGATATTTTCAAAGAAACTGGTATCAAGAAAATCATGATGAACTTAGGTAATAAATATAGCCAAGCAAATGCAGCGGCTGAGAAAGAAGCGAACACATCAGAGGTATATATTCTGGGTTCATTTAATGTTGATATCGTCACAGAGGTGTCGAGCTTTCCGACGGTCGGTCAAACTATCCATGCAAAATCGACGAACTTCTATGCTGGTGGTAAAGGCTCTAACCAAGCGACTGCCGCCGCTAAGGTAAGCGATGCCGTTCATTTTACCGTGAAAATTGGTAAGGATGAGTTCGGTGAGAAGGCAAGAAACTACTTTTCGAGCACTCAGCTTAAGTCATTGACAGTGATGGAAGATGAAGAGAAACCAACGGGCAATGCCGTGGTGTTGGTGTCGGAATCAGAGCGCGACAATATGATCACTATCGATTTGGGTGCCAATGAAAATATTCATGAAGACGAAATTTCAGATGATCTAGTGCGCATTCAAGATGCAAAGGTATTTCTTACCCAGCTTGAAAACAACTTTGCGATTACCCGTATGGCAGTGGAGTATGCCAGCCGTACCAATGCGTTGGTAATGCTAAACCCTGCGCCTTATGTTGATGATGTCAAAACCATTATTAACATGATTGATCTAATTACCCCGAATGAAACCGAAGCAGAAGAGCTATCCGGGGTCGCTATTCATTCACTGGAAGATGCCAAGAAAGCCGCGCAAGTGATCCATGAAATGGGCCCTAAAATCGTGATTATCACACTGGGCTCAAAAGGTTGTTTGGTTTTTGATGGCGAAGCGTTCCACCAGTTCGAACCCTTTAAAGCCGTGGTTGCCGATACCAGTGGTGCAGGCGACTCCTTCAATGGCGCCTTGGCTGCCTGTTTGGCCAATGGTAAACCGTTATTTGATGCCATTAACTACGCATCGGCCTTTGCTTCTTTGGCTGTTGAGCGTAAGGGTGCGTCAAACATGCCGGATGATGCACTTGTTCAAGCCCGCTTAGCACTAGCGAAATAACCATAACGATTTCAGAAGAGATAAGACAATGACGAAGCCTACTTTTCCAAGCCTAACGCTTACCCAGCGCGCTGCATTACTTGATGTGCCCGATACCGGGCGTGTCCCTGTTGTCATTGACAGCGATACATTCAATGAGATCGATGATCAGTATGCCATTGCATGGGCGATGTTGAACCATGAACGCATTGATCTGCAGGCTGTCTATGCCGCGCCTTTTACCAATTCAATGTTTAATGATACCCATGAAGCGGTGAAAGAGGCCAAAGTGGGGATGGATCTCAGCTACGATGAAATCTTCCGCGTGATTGATAAGGTGCATGTGGCGTCGAAGCCTGCGGTATTTCGTGGTGCAACGGCTTACTTAAAAGACTTGGCAACCCCTGAGCGTACCCCCGCGGTTGATGATCTCATCGAGCGTGCGAAAAACTGCGAAGGGACTTTGCAGGTTATCGCGATTGGTGCGCCGACGAATATTGCCAGCGCCCTGATGATTGAACCATCGCTGGTGGAAAAAATTCATGTGCTTTGGCTTGGTGGTCACGCTTTCGATTGGGAAAACACCTATGAATACAACATGCTGCAGGATATTGCTGCAAGCCGTGTGTTGCTGGATTCTGGTGTGGCATTAACCTTGTTCCCATGCATGGGTGTCACCAACACCTTGGCAACATCGGTACCTGAACTTGAACATTACTTGCTAAATACCAGCGAAATTGGTCATTACCTTGGCTCTGAGTCATCGAAATGCCCTTGGATTGGTTTTGGTAACCGCAAGGTGGTTTGGGATATCGCGCCTGTTGGCTATGTGCTTGATGCCTCTTGGTACACCAGCCATATCGTGCCGTCGCCAGTGCTGAACGATAACTTTACTTGGTCATTTGACCACAGCCGCCACCCTATTCGCGTTATTAAATATATCGAGCGAGATCACCTCTTTGTCGATATGTTCAAAAAATTAATTAAAGGCTAATTCAGGGATTAAAAATGCAAACGTTAACTATCATCGCGGGGATCGCGGTGCTGCTAGGTATTGCCTATTTGGCATCGAGCAACCGTAAAGCGATTAACTTTAGAACAACAGGTATCGCGCTTTTACTGCAGGCTTCTATTGCCGCTTTTATCCTATTCGTGCCAGCCGGCCAAGTTATTCTGATCGGTGTATCTGAAGGTGTAAGCTCGATAATGGGCTACTCAAGCGAGGGGATTAACTTCTTATTTGGTGAGCTAGGTCGATTTGGTTCCGGCTTTATTTTTGCCGTTCACGTTCTGCCAATCATTATTTTCTTTAGCTCATTGATGTCGGTGTTGTATTACCTTGGCATTATGCAGCGAGTGGTACGCTTTATTGGCTTGGGTGTACAAAAGGTACTGGGTACTTCGCAGGCCGAGTCGACAGCGGCGGCGGCGAATATCTTTATCGGTAACACAGACGTATTTGTGATGATGAAGCCCTATGCGCCCAAAATGACCAAGTCTGAACTGTTTGCACTGATGACAGGTGGCTTTGCATCGATTGCCGGTTCGGTATTGGTTGGCTTTGCTGGCATGGGGATCGAGATTAAGTACTTGGTTGCTGCTGCCTTTATGTCTGCGCCTGCAGGCCTGTTGTTCGCAAAGATCATGTTCCCTGAAACGGAGCAGCCTGAAGAGGTCGAGCTAGATATTTACAATGATGAAGAAAAGCCAATCAATATCATTGAAGCGGCAACCAGCGGTGCATTCAATGGTTTGAAAATGGCGGCATCAATCGGTGTGATGCTACTGGCGCTGATTGCTCTGATTGCGATGTTTAACGGTATTCTAGGCGCACTGTTTGGCCTCGTTGGTATGGAAGGTGTCACGCTACAGAAAATCTTCGGCTACATTTTTGCCCCTGTGGCGTGGCTGCTTGGTATTCCTGCTTCAGAAGTGGTGACGGCCGGTAATTTCCTTGGCCAGAAACTGGTACTGAATGAATTCGTCGCTTTCATGAGCTTCTCTGAAGTGAAAGAAACATTAAGCCCGCATACCCAAGCTGTTATTACCATGGCACTGGCAGGTTTTGCCAACTTGTCGGCACCGGCGGCAATGATTGGTGTACTCGGTACGATTGTACCGAATAAGAAAAAGTTTATTGCTTCAATGGGGGCGAGAGTTATTTTAGCGGCGACATTAGCTAATTTAATGAGTGCGGCATTAACGGGCCTATTCCTTTCAATAAATTAATTAAATTTGTGGGTTATTTAAATTAAATAACCCACCTTTCAAATCAAAACAAAAAAACAATTAGGTAAAATTATGAATAAACTGCTGAAGGGCGCAGCGATTGCGTCATGCCTGCTATCGTCTGCTGTTTCTGCCGAACAACTTTATGGTTGGGGTAATGTCCACGTTGATTACCAATTCTGGGACCAAGGTTTTGTTGATGATAACGACTTTCGCCAGGCTCTGATTGGTGTCGAAGGTGGGGCAGGCTACGACTGGGGTGAGCTATACGGCTTCTATGACTACGAAGGTGTGGATAAAGCAACCGGTAACCGCGGCCAAACCTTTAATGGTGAAGCGCATATTTACCTAGGCGATAGCGGTGCGAGTTTATTCGGTAAAGTCTACGGCCATATTGATCAAAATATCCGAGAAGTTAACCAATATATGGGTTTTGGCTATACAGGCCTGACGGGTGATAACTGGTGGTTCAAACCATGGGCTGCGGTAGAGTTTATCAATGTCAGTAATGAATTTAACGCTGGCGTTAAAGATTACACGGGCATGAACGGCGGTACGATTGGCTGGCAGGCTGGGTATGCATTTGAAGCATTTGGTGAATCATTTTTGCTACATAACTGGAACCAGATTGAACTGTTCCGCTCTGATGAATATGCCGAAAACAACTATGGTGATACTGGCTTAAACGGTGCAGTTAACTTTGCTTGGAACATTAATGAGGATTTCACTGCAATGCTAATGTATCGCTACTTTGTTAATAAGCTAGGTGCTGATGGCTACGGTGATATTCTTATTTACCGCTTGGCATATAACTTCTAATTTAATTTCCACGTTTACATTCTGATTATTTATCTCTTTTGGTGATTTATTGCCAAGGGTTCATAGTGTCTCGACAACACGAATTAATAAATAGCATGAATGTTTTAGCAATACTCTCGCATTGCTTGCCCGCTCATTAGAGCGGGCTTTTTTCTTTTCGAGGTTTTTGTTGAATCGCTGATAAATACAGTCCGCATAATGAAAGTCGACAGGGTATTTTCTGATTCAATATTTTGCTGTTTTCAGCGACAATGCCCGATGCCTACAATGGCGTGTGATACGAGAGGAAGTAAAGCGTATGTACAGCTTTGAGCAACTGAAAATGTTTGTCGCTGTGTGTGATTGCGGCTCGATTTCGGCGGCAGCCAGAAAACTCAAGCGTGCCCAATCCGGTGCGAGCCAAGCCATTTCTAACTTGGAGATCTCACTTAACCAAACCTTGTTTGATCGCAGTGGCAATATGCTCAAACTGACCGCTGAAGGCAGTGCCTTGTTGCCTATCGCTCGCTCTATTTTATTACAGCAGCAGCGGTTGGATCAGAAGGTCGCTGCGCTGGAAGCGGATGAAGAGCATGAGTTGGTCATCGCGATAGAAGAAAGCTTAATAGAGCCCGCGTTGATAAAACGCCTCAGTGTGCTGGCTGAGCAGTTTCCGATGGCAAACATTGAATTTGTGGCAGGCTCGACTTTTGATATTCGCCATTGGGTGGTGGAAGGGACATCCCATGTCGGGATTGTTTATGCCGATGGCGCCATGCAGGAAAATACGGAATTTTCGACGCTGGGCTATAACCGGTTTGTGACTGTCGCGGCGCCCACCCATCCGCTAGCGGCCATGCCTGCCGTGCAAGATAACGATTTAAGGAACTATCGTCAGCTGGTGCAACGTTCCTCGACCGATAAAGAGCTGTGGTTCAGTTATGCCATTAGTACCCAAGTCTGGTATGCAAGTACCCATCAGCTCTTGTTGGACTTAGCTGTGGAGGGCACGGGCTGGGCGATAGTACCGCGACGCTTGGCTGAAAGTTACTTGAAAGCCGAGCAGCTGGTTGAGCTAAACGTAGAATATGAACCGGATGGGTGGATCACGACTGTTGATGTTATTCAAACCCGACGCCACCCGTCTGGCCCTGTTCGACAGGCCTTGCTGCAGATATTGAATGAAGCTTTCGAGGCCTACCGGCTGTAATTTCGCTCTACCATCGTCCAATTTCGTCGCTTCACGTCATATTGTCTATAGTTGATACAGGCACTTACAGGATGTATGGAGAAGCGATGAAAAGGATGTTGGGATTACTAATTAGCCACGGTGTCGCGGTCGCGATTGGGTTTGCCTTGGGTATATATGCCTTGCCTATCTTGATTGCGCCAGAGGCACCGCCGGCTGCCGCCATTACCTCTGTTCAGCAACAAGCCCAATTTACCGCCACGTTTGAAAAGGATCGCCAAGACAGCGATTTTCTTCACTGGGGAGAAGGTGAAGTGTCTATTTCACCAAATGCAATCAGCTTTGTAGGCGAGCTGGCACCGGGGCCGGATTACAAGCTCTATTTGTCACCGGAGTACATTGAAACTGAAGCCGATTTTAACCGATTGAAAATGTCGATGGCGAAAGTGGGGGATATCAAAACGTTCGATCGTTTTATGGTGGAACTCGATGACTCGATTGATATCGCCCAATACAACACGGTGATTGTATGGTGCGAAACGTTTGGCCAGTACATTACATCGGCAAAGTATCGAGAGTAGTGCAATAGGGCAGAACGTTAACTGCTGATTTTATATTCAACTAGTTCCTTATGTTTGTGGCTTTTGCGTTACCTATCACAAAGGTTGCATATTGCTTGGTTGTATGTATTGGGTTTTGATTGGTTTTATAGATAATAAATCCATGCTTTCAATTAAAATATAGTGAGTTTGACTGTATGGATTTTATTTTCCCTGCTATTTTCCTGTCTGCGGTGATTGGTTTTAGTCTTTGGGGTTGGATGGAAGCAATCCGCGTTGTGTTCCGCTTCTAGGGTGCGTTTTCAAGTATTCCCTGCCCCTAATCAATAACCCCCCAATTAGTCATAAAGGCAGCTTCGGGCTGCCTTGTTTATTTTGATTCAGGTGAAAAGTCCAACGTAACCCTATAACGGCTCGTTGACTGCTGAACCTTAACTTGCCAGTGATATTGATTGGCTATTTTTTCAATTAGCTTAACGCCAAGACCGAATCCCTTATTACTGCTAAAGCCTGCCTGATCTTCGTTGCTGACTGTCACCCTTGAACCTTGCTGTTTTACATCTATAACACCCCCTGACGCATGTTGATAGGCGTTACTGATCATATTCTTCAACACGATCTGGCACGGGATCTCCGCTAGTTCAGCACTGTATGGTGAGGTGTGGCAACGAAGTACAACATTGCTGTCGATAAGGAGGTATTTCAGCTCCTCGGCGAGGTGCTTGATAGTCGCGTCCAGTTGGACAGCTTGAACCTCGACATTTTGCGGAGTGTCACGATTCAGCCACAGTAGGGTTTCGACCAAGCGGGTCATGGTTGTCGCTGCATCATCGATTCTGCCTACAACCTGGTTGGCGTTCTCCAGCCTGTTTTTTTCGGCCATTTTATTTAAAAGATCAGTGCTGGTACGAATGACTGCCAGCGGAGAGCGTAGCTCATGGCTGGCAAATTGCAGGAACTCTTCTTCTTTTCTGATACTGTGTTTTTGTTTTTCGATACTCTCGCTCAGTACATCGGCGATGTCGGAAAATTCTTTGTAGCGAAATTGGATGTCGGCTGGCTTTTGCTGGGGGTGAGTGCTGGACATGGCCTGTGCCCACGCCTTCAAGGACTCCAGAGGGGCAACCAATGACTTGAGCACGTACAGCAGCAGGGCAGAGCACAATGCCGCAAACAATATACTGAGCAAAAACGAGCGGCCGTAAATTCCCAGTGAAAAGTCACCGATACTCACCCCGGTATCTTTCCAGTTCACAGCCTTGGCGACATAGATAGGCTCACCCAGCTTATTATTGGCAAGCAAGACATAATAAAGCTTGGTTGGCGAGACAAACATCGGGTGCTCTGCTTTCAGCCGGGTCATTTGATTGAGTTTGCCTGGTGCCTTGCCGATGGCTTGCAGAAACACCGGCGGTAAGTCTTGCCACTGGCGTCGGAAGTGGAGGCCGTAGGCGTCGTGATCACCAATGGTGTTTTGCTCTGCCGCATCGCTCAGTATGTCATAGGTGACGGTGGAGGCCCCTTCCTTGTAATAGTCGAACATCAAGACGAAAAATACACGTGACATCAACAAGCATGAGACAACCGCAGTGATAAGAAAGACGGCTTTGATACTGGTTCTAGTCTGCATGGGGCTCCCTGATGGCGTAGCCAACGGACTTGATGGTGACAATAAATGCTGGCTCGCAGGCCGAGTCGATGTCTTTTCTTAGCTTGTGGATGTGAACCTTGAGATTGTTGCTATCAAGCGCTTGGTCACCCCATATCTCTTGCACGATGGTTTCTTTGCTGACCGCGTCGGGGCTGGCTCGCATGAGTAGCTCGAGAATCTTAAACCCGGTTGGGGAAAGCTCTATTGTGGTTTCGCCCCGTTTGGCTTGCTTTGAGCTAAGATCGAGCTCCAGCTCACCCACGGAAAGCTTTTTGACCTGGTTGCTGCGACGCCCTGAGAGTGCCTTGATACGCGCCACCAACTCCTTCATTGCAAACGGCTTAACCAGATAATCATCGGTACCGGCATTAAATCCTGTTAGCTTGTCTTCCAGCCTGTCCTTGGCAGTGAGCATAATAATGGGCGTGTCGTTACCTGACTTTCTGAGTTGTTCGCATACCGAAAAACCATCGAGGCGGGGAAGGTTTATATCCAGCACAATCACTTGATAATGTTGGCTTTTCGTCAGTTCGATAGCACCAACGCCATTATCGGCATAGTCACAAGTTAGCTCTTCCAACTCAAGGTATTCCATAATCGAGCGGGCAAGAGCTCTGTCGTCTTCAACAAGCAGTATCGTCATGGCTGTTATCGGGCCTCGGCGGTGGCAGGTAGCTGATGGTATAGATTGTGATTTTAGCATTAGATAACAAGAGACTAGGCTGTTTTGTGATGATTTGGGAGTCATGCATCGGGTGCTGCAACCATCAAGCTGAGCAATGTCTGCTTAATGGCTGCGTGCAGTTGGTCTTGGAAAGGCCGCTACAGTTGGAACACGTCAGAGAGTGTTGTGATCATTTGATCATAGCGAGGGTTGAAGGTCAGCCGGGCATGTACCTTGTCGGCTTCGCGGTGGTCCCATGCGCTAAACCACACCTCGCCACCGGCACGGCAATGGTCTTCGGCTGCTTCTGATTCTTGTCCGTTACGGCAAATAATTTCACTGCCGTTGATCCCGTAATAGGGGTTGTCGGGTGCATATAACACCCCCATGTGCGACATATTACTGACCCGTAGCTCAGGCACTCGGCTATTGACGAAGACGACCTTGTCCTCGGCTGGTTCAGGGCTGGTGCCGAACCACATCAGCTTGTTGTCGGGGTGGGTGAAGCGGTTTTGGAATACTTCACGGATCAGCCGGGTATCCAACACACTGTCATGTTCGGTGAGCACCATGAAGGTTGGGCGGTCGAACTGGCGTTGTTCCAAGTCTTCCATGGTGGCTTTGCTGGTGTGGTAATATTGGGCAAAACCATTGGTTGGCATCGCACTATAGCGAGCATAGTTGGTGACGCCGCTGGCCGAATTTGGCCTTAGCCAAGTTTTCACCGTTGATAGCAACGGGGTCATAAATGCCATTGGCTCGTTGGATTGGAAGCCCGGAGAGAACAACATCAACCCGGCTATATCTTGGTTGTCGGCCGCATGGAGGTAGGCCAGGTTCCCGCCGGTTGAGAAACCACCGAGATAAACCTCGTCAACTTCTTGTTCGAGTAACTGAACTTGCTTGTCCACCAATGCTTGCCAATCTTCGTGATCGGCATTGATCATATCGGCCGGGCGTGTCCCGTGGCCATTAAGCAATACGGTTCTAACCAAGAAACCTCGATCGGCTAGCGATTGGCTCACATCGACAAACGACCAAGGCGAATCTCCCAAGCCGTGGATCAGTAGAATACCTTTGCTTGGTTGCCCTTGCTCGTCTGAAGAGGCCGCTTTAGGTTTTACCTCAAACGGCAGATTAGCCTTAATTTCTTGCTGGTGGTTGTCGGTTAAGAATACCCGGTGCTCAGCCAGCTGCTGCTCGGTTTGCTCCACATAATCACTGAAGCTTTGGTAATTGGTGATGTGTGTACTGCCTGAAGGCTCGAACATCGGGTGCTCGACGGTGCTTTGGCATCCCACCAAGGCAGCCGAAGCCAATGCTAGGCCGCATAATGTTGTCTTGAATGAGAAAAACGGTTTGATTGGATTCATGCTTATTAAATAAATTACGCCGTTGGAATTAACGGCAACAAGATTAGCATTTGTTGGGTTAAGAGGCGGTTAAGATCGACACAGTATGATGGCATTATTTTTCAAGTAAAAGTCGTCGGCTTGTGTCAAAATGCGCCGTCTCAACCAATAAGTCTGGAAAACGATGAACTACCAAGCTGCTATTTTCGATATGGATGGTTTGCTTCTTGATACTGAGCGTGTGTGTATGCGCATTTTCAAAGAAGCGTGTGAAGTACAAAACCTCCCTTTCCATGAAGATGTCTACCTGTCTATCATTGGCCGTAACGCGGCAGGCATTGAAGGGATCTTCCGTGAGGCTTACGGGGACGACTTGGATCGCCTACATAATGAATGGCGCACCCGTTACAACGCGGTAGTTCAGCATCAGCCTATTCCAGTTAAAGAAGGTGTGGTTGAGCTCCTAGAATGGTTGAAAGAGCAAGGGCTGCCTGTTGCGGTTGCCACTTCGACAGCAAAAGAGGTGGCAACGAAGAAGCTAGCGTTGGCTGGGTTGTCTCAATACATTGATAGCCTGACGACAGGGTGTGAAGTCAGCAATGGTAAGCCGGATCCTGAAATCTACCTCTTGGCAGCCAGTCGCTTGAATGTTGAGCCTACTTTGTGTTTGGCGTTTGAGGATTCCAACAATGGTGTTCGCTCGTCGGTAGCAGCCAATATGATCAGCTACCAGATCCCGGATTTGGTGGAGCCATGCCAAGAAGTACGCCAACTAGGCCATTCCATTGTGCCTTCTTTGCATCAGGTACTTGCCGAACTGAAAGCCCAATCGTAAGAAGCGGCTCAATAGTGCAATGTTGCTGTTTTGAACAAATAATCTCTAGCTAAATGTGAATAAAATTTACCCAAACTTACACAGATCGGTGTAGTTTTGTTCACATGCCTATTGGATAATCCCCTTATAACCACAATTAATATAAGGGGAAAGAAATGCTCAAGAAGAATTCACTTACATGGCAGACGATTAGTTTACATTGGTTGACTGGGTTGGCATTTATAGCCGTATTTGCCATTGGCTTATACATGGTCGACTTACCAAGGGGGCCAGAAAAGGGTGAATGGATTGGTCTACATAAGTCTCTTGGGACATTGATTTTATTGGCGGCTTCTGTTCGTTTGTTCTGGCGATTAAAAGAAGGTGCGATAAAGGCCGCATCTGTAATGCCTGTTTGGCAAGATATTGCGGCAAAGTGTGTTCATGGCTTATTGCTTATTGCTTGTTGCAACCCTGGTCATGCCTATATCGGGGATCGCCATGAGTATTGGAAGTGGGCGAGGTATTGATATCTTTGGCTGGCAATTAATCGCTGCCGGAGAAGAAACGCTTTGGTTAAAAGAGCTTGGCTCTACTGTTCACCACTTTGCTGTTGAGATCATTATTGTTGCTTTTGTCCTACATGTTGCTGGTGCACTCAAGCACCAATTTATAGACAAAGACAGTACTATTTCCAGAATGCTTGGCCGAAGTTAGAAGCGAATAAATAGCTAAATGATGCCTCTTGATGAGGCATCATTTGTTTTGGACTGATGCTACTTTGCTATTTCTACCAAACACACAGGTGCATCGACATTGCACTGGTACCCGGTTGGGGCTAATTCGCCCGTTTCACTGTTTCGGTGAAAACTCGCGATATTGTTAGAGTGCTGGTTAGCGGTGAGCAACCACTTCCCATCGGCCGAAATAATAAAGTCTCGCGGAAACGCCCCGCCGCAATCATAGGCAGCCAGCCTGCGTGGTACTTCACCGGAAACGTTAAAATGACTGATTTTATTTTGGGCTCGGCATGACACGTACAGGTACTTCTCGTCGGTGCTCAGGCGGATCGCAGATGCGGCTTCACCATTGGGCGTTTCGGCTAACAAATCGCATTGGTGTGTGACTTGCCAGCCAGTTTTGCTGTTGGTCAGTACTACCAAGGTTTCTGACAATTCACAGACGACGTAGGCCGTTGTCTCGCTTTGATTAAAGACCAAATGGCGGGGGCCAGAGCCCGCAGGCATGGCAATGCTTTGATCTAACGCGAAAGCAGGTTTGTCAGCATCAGAGCTGTAGCCAAAGAAGTGAACAGAGTCAGTGCCAAGATCAACTATGGCAAGGTGGTTTGAGCTCTTAAGAAACGTCACTTGGTGGGCATGGGGCGAAAGCTGGCGATCTTTATTTGGGCCACTACCCTCTACATACAATTCACCGATGGCATCTAACGGCCCACCGTTTCCATCAAGTTGGTAAACACTCACATTGCCGGAGCCGTAATTGGCAACAGCCAGATACGGCGCTTTGATGTCGAGATGGCAAGGGTAGTCACCCGCAATAGGTAATGCTTGGCTGGTCGCAGATGAAATAAAGTTAAGGGCGGCGCCCTCTTCCCTTGCCACTTCGCTAAATGCGTACACGCCTTGTTTGGTTGCAGCCAGATAGGAGGGGTTTCGCAAAGTGATGGCATCATCTAAGCGTGTCAGTTCACCTGTCTCCGGGTTTAAAGTGATGTGGGCAATGCCCGAACTGTTGCTCGGTGCGTCGGTGTAAGTGCCAACGTAAAAATGCAGGTGGCTGTTCGCTGTCATGAAGAACCTTGTCAATATTGAATAAACTGCCCATACCATGCCGCCAGTGAGTGGTGACGGCAATCCTTATTATTAATCAATTGGTTAAAGTGTGATGTTGTTACCTTGTAGGTAAAAAGGAATGAAACAAAACACATTTGGGGCACTATTCGGGTATGAATAAAAGCGCAATTTTGTACAAAATCTTCAAAGGTAGATAAGCTAGACTGGCATCACAGGGAATAGTGAGTAAGCAATGCCAGATAAAACGAAACAATTTAAAGAAGATGCGCGATTTACGGTTGCCGACGAACTAGGCGGGCTTGAGTTGTTGCAGGCGAAATATAAGCAGCAAAACTTTTCACGCCATAGCCATGAGGGGTATACCATTGGCGTGATTGAAAAAGGGGCACAGCGCTTTTATCGTACGGGTAGTAATCATGTCGCACCTAAAGACCATATTATTTTGGTAAATGCCGATGAAGTGCATACCGGCCATGCCGCAACGGAAGGTGGCTGGGAATATAAAGCAATGTATCCCTTACCCGAACAATTTGGTGCAATGACCGAAGGCTTGGGAGCCCATCCTTCAGTTCCCTATTTCCCAGAGCCAGTTGTGCATGACCCTGAGGTGGCACAGCAACTTCGCTTGGTTTTTTCTACGCTAGAAAATTCAGATAATCGCTTATTACGGGAGACGCTGGTTTACGGTGCTCTCGTCAAGCTGATGGCAAGGCACAGCCGTAGCCGAAACGAATTTGAGCCCCGAACCCGAAGCCAAAAGCAAGTACTACTGGTTAAGACATTCCTTGATGATTTTCCGCAAGCAGATGTTTCCCTTGAGGAGTTGGCGGCTTTGGCGGGTTATAGCCCATATTATTTGGTCCGGGCGTTTCAAAAGGAATTTGGGCTTCCTCCCCATGCATACCAAATACAGAGCCGCCTGAGGTTTGCCAAAAAACTGCTTCGTGCAGGCCACCATATTTCTGATGCGGCGCAAGAAGCCGGTTTTCATGATCAGAGCCATTTCCATCGCCATTTTAAACGGGCGATGGGTGTAACCCCTAGGCAATATACACAGTCACTCACTTAGCCTTTGGACAATTTTGTACAAGTATTAGTGGTGGCGTTATGGCGAGATAAAGTCATGATGACACAAGATGATAAGTTATGGATACAACATTAGTGGATACCCCTGAAATGACGACGCCTGCAAGGTTATTTGGCCAAGGTGCCCTGGCAATGCTGCCATTGAGCGTGGCTGTGATCCCTTGGGGCTTGCTTGCCGGCTCTTTTGCGATTGATGCCGGGCTCAACCCATTTGAAAGCCAGGCAATGTCGGCCATTTTATTTGCGGGCTCGGCGCAGCTGGTGGCAACAGGCATGTTCAAGGCCGGCGCGGGGCTGCTGTCTATGCTGCTGGCAACCTTTTTTATCACCTCCAGGCATTTGCTGTATAGCGTGTCAATGCGAGAGAAAATCAGCTCGCTGCCACTTCGTTGGCGTTTAGGCTTGGGCTTTCTGTTGACTGACGAACTGTTTGCCATCTGTGGTCAGCAGTCAAAAAAGCAATTCAACCGTTGGTATGCGCTTGGGGCGGGGCTGAGTTTTTATCTTGCTTGGAATGCGGCCACCTTGGTGGGTATTGTGGCGGGTAGCTACATCCCGGCATTAAATGAATTGGGGCTGGAGTTTGCCGTTGCGGCGACCTTCATTGCCTTGGTGGTGCCGCATGTGTTGAGTCTTCCCGTTTTGGGTGCAGTGTTGGTTGCGCTGGGGCTTTCAATCTCCCTGAACTACTTTCACGTTGAGGGCGCATTGATGATAGCAAGCTTGGGTGGCATGGTTGCTGGCTATGGTATCGAGAAGTGGCGAGGAGAGCAGGGATGATCATTTTGTCTATTTTAGCTATGACGGCATTGGTGTTCTTGAGCCGCTATTTATTCTTGGAGCCGCGGCTTCCATTGAAGATTAACCCTGAGTTCCAGCGCCTGCTGAAATATTCCAGCCCGGCAGTACTGACGGCAATTTGGGCGCCCATTGTGTTCATGCCCGAGGGTGAAGGCCTGTGGTTAGCACTGGATAATCCATACTTGTGGTCGGCTGGATTGGCAGCGTTGCTGGCATGGAAAACCAAGAACGTGTTGCTCACAACAGTAGCGAGCATGGCGGTATTCTTAGTGTTGAATTTAGTGGTATTCACGCCCTCGGCTTAATTTCCCCCTTTTAATTTCTCGCCCGTTAGCGGCATTGCCACCAACCTAAATACACGGTGTTTAGGTTGGTGGCTCACGCCATTATCCCTTTATCTTGCAAAGATAATTGCAAAAAAATGCACAAAATTGCTAATTAGTGCAATTTAAAGCCGAAATTTGTTCCTGTTTTTTTGCGGGTATTTGCATTGATCTGCGTTTTTTTGCAGATTATGATGCACTCATTAACTAAGAGCGCATGAATAGGAAAAACCATGGCTGAGACACCTCTTGATCTAAATAATCCCGATACAAGGCAGAGCCTACTTGTCACTCGCTTGCAGCAAGGCGGAAATTTAGTCGCGAAAGATATCGCCGGGGAGTTGGCTGTTTCACTGGATACGATCCGCCGTGATTTGATTGCGCTAGAAAAGCAAGGGCTGCTAAAACGGGTAAAGGGCGGGGCTGTCCCAGCCTCTGTTCCGGCGAAGCCTTTTTTCGACAGGTTAAATGAAGCGAATGCTTGGCTTGCTGATGCACAGGTAACGATTCAGTCATTGCTCAATGGTGTGCAAACGCTGTTTCTTGATGGTGGCACTTCTACGCTCGCCATTGCGAAAGCCATTCCTGTTGGGAGTTCGATAACGGTTATCACGCCGTCACCTGTGATTGCCTCCCATCTACTGGAGCGCCAAGTCGATACCATCTTATTGGGAGGAAGGCTTCGGCCGCTGGGGGCGATAGCCACTGGGGCCAATACGGTAAGGGATATCGGCCAATACACTGCTGATATGGCTGTTTTGGGCGTATGCGGCCTCGACTGTGATTTTGGGTTATCAGCCGATGACTTGGATGAAGCCGATGTCAAAAGGACGATGGTGCAACAAGCACGTAAAACGGTGCTGCTGGCGAGTAAAGACAAACTTCATTTACGCTCACCTTATTTAGTTACGCCAATAGCAAACATTGATGTGCTGGTGACCAATGCTGACAGTCGCCTTGGCGAGTTTGTGGCAAGTGACATTGAAGTGATGACGGTGTGATTTTTTAATTCATACAGTAGGTAACATCCGTCTCTCTGTAGTCGGCGGCGATTGGTATTTCAGGTTGATGTAATAGATAGAGGTAAAAATGAAAATTGAACATGTGGCAATGTGGGTACGTGATTTGGAAACAATGCGAGAGTTTTACCAAACTTACTTCGCAGCTGATGCCAATGATAAGTATGTGAATGCCCAGAAAGGCTTTTCATCCTATTTTCTAAGTTTTGATAACGGTGCACGTTTGGAAATCATGCATAACGATAGTATTCCTGTTTCTAATCAAGACCCTATTGCGCAGTTTACTGGCTTTATTCACTTGGCGGTATCGCTGGGCTCTGAACAAGCCGTCGATACATTAACCGCACGTTTAGCTAACGACGGGTATAAAGTGATTGATGGCCCGCGACGTACCGGAGACGGCTATTATGAAAGCGTGGTGCTTGATCCAGAAGATAACCGCTTGGAGCTAACTTCCTAGCGGCTGAGGGTGTGAAGGGGCGTATGTCGTCCTGATTTGTTTTGGTGCAATAGGAAGGTGAAATGAACATTAAAGCTGTGTTGTTTGATATGGATGGCCTGATCTTCGATACCGAAGGTTTGTACAAAACTTGCTGGCAGTATGCGGCGGATGAACAGGAATTATTGTTAAGTGATGATGATTACCAGTCGTTCATTGGTGTGCAAGATGCTGAATGCGAGCGCCGCCTAGTCAACCAGTTTGGCGAGATGCTGGATCTTGCGCGCTTCCGTCAGGTTCGTGATGCGATGGTGGTTGCCGAGCGTGAAAAAGGTGTTGCCTACAAACCGGGATTTGATGTGATTTTTGCTTTTCTCAAGCAACAAAACTTGAAGTGTGCCCTGGTGACTTCGTCAGCATTGGCGCAAGTGAAGCACCACTTTGCCGACTCCGGTTACCTAGCGCAGTTTGATGTCGTGATTACCTCCGAGAATGTGACTAACGGAAAGCCTGCGCCAGATTGTTATCTAATGGCCTGTGAGCAGTTAGATATTGCACCAGCAGATTGCTTAGTGTTGGAAGATTCCAACAATGGTATGCGTGCTGGTCTTGATGCAGGTTGCCATGCTGTGATGATCCCTGATTTGCTATCACCTGCTGCTGATGTGGCCGAGCGGGCGATGGCCATTGTGACGTCATTATCAGACGTTAAAGCGTATTTATAGCGATCAAATCAAATTGTGCCCTGGCGAGTTTTGCGAATAATAGCTGGGGCATGAGTTTTCTCTTTCTTTCTCAATTATCAGACCGATTGAATACCAATTTCGCTAATGTTAATTACTGCTTAACCAAGTGGTAAAAATAATAAGATTTAATTAATTATCACCTGCCTTTATCCTCCCCCTTGCCCTAGCAACCCCAGGGCGATGAGGAGAGATAACATGGAAAAATCAACGGCTAAGCATTACCTGAAGCCACCATTGCTTCACCTGATCCTTGCGACACTTATCGTTGCAGTTTGGTCTCTTTACCGAATGGTGCAGGTGGGTAATGTCGATTTCTTTGACGATGGGCTGGATTTCTCTATCGTCTTAACCGAATCAGACAAATAAATGTGTGGCACCTGCGAGTTGGATCAATGTTTCACGTGCTAGTTATTTCAATGTGTGATCGCACCAAGATGTCTTAATTTTTTGCTCTGGCACTATAGTTGTTTAGAGGCAAGAGTTGATTAGAAACAAGCAACTAGCGAGGCGGCGATGCAACAGATTGGCGAGAACATTTGGGCGCGTGAAGATTCAATGAAAATGATGGGATCTAAGCTTGGGCTTCGGATGACCATCATTCGTTTATCAGACGGGAGTGTGTGGCTGCACTCACCAACGGCATTATCCGATGAGTTGAAACAGCAAATCGATGCAATTGGCCCAGTGAAGGCGATTGTTGCCGCCAGCGACAACCATAGCAAATGGCTACAAGAATGGTGCGACGCATACCCCGACGCAGATGCGTATGTGAGCGCGGGTATCCCACGAAAAGTTCCGTTATCCAACTACCATATTATTCAGCAGGGGATGGAAAACCCTTGGCAAGACGATTTGATATGGGCAACCATGCCGTCGGTTCCCTTCTTTAATGAAACCGTCTTTTTCCATGAAAAATCGGGCTCGCTGATTGTGACCGATATGATCCAAAACCACCCAGAAAACAAAGCGACAGGATTGGCAGGCTTTATGAATAATTACATCTTTGAGCCAATTGGCTTTAAAGGGAAGTGTGTCGCGCCGCCATTGAAAATGGGATTTGCTATCAAGAATAAGCCAGCCTTCAGCACGTTTATTCGTGAGATCCAAAGCTGGGACTTCTCGCAAATAGTGGTGACCCACGGTGCGATTATTGCCGACGATGCCCAGGGTGTTTTCAAAGACATATCTGCTCGCTTTCTAAAGTAAAGTCTTATTGCTAAGCATGTTGTTGCGATAGTGAGCACTTAGTTATATTGGGTTAAATTAGGGCTTTACAGCTTGCTCAAACCTCCGTATTATTTGCCGCACTTACGGAGAGATGGCTGAGTGGTTGAAAGCACCGGTCTTGAAAACCGGCATACGTTTGTAGCGTATCTAGGGTTCAAATCCCTATCTCTCCGCCACATTCAAAAAAGCCCAGCAGAAGTGCTGGGCTTTTTTACATTTGAATCTAGGGTTCAGCCGAGCGAAGCGAGACAACGTTGCTAGCCGAAGGCGCTTTAAAGCAACGGCCCGTAGGGCGAAGTAAATCCGCAATACCCTCGAAGCACTCCGCCATATTAGAGCCTCGCCATACAAAAATAATTATTTTCACCACATCGCTTGGCCTTAGGGTGACTTTTCAATGTATTGCGCTGCTAAGTCTTAGATAGGCGGCGCCTGTCTTAAAGCTAAGACAATGTATAAGGTTTTAGCTGAGCAGGTATAACTACACTTTCCTGTCAGTGCAGCAACGTCTGTTGGAGGAGAGTATGAGTAAACATGTGATTTGGGCATTGTTGATCTCAGTTGTATCTTTGGTTGGCTGTCATGATGAAGAGTTTACCTTTGATGTCACTTTATCGGGGGCGCAGCAAGTGCCGCCGGTGGAAACAATGGCAACGGCCAGCGGGGCGGTAACCTTGCTGGTTGAAAAGGGTGATGAAGAGCATTTTGTTACCCTAACCTCGACTACGAACAAGAACCCACCCCAGAAACACGAACATAAGTATAAGCACAAGGATGACGACCCAGATCCTGATCCAGGACCAGGGGAGGGGGATACTTACACCCTAAGTGCCGAGGTTGATGTGTCTAATGTCGACAATGTGGTGTCTGTTCATATCCATGAAGGTAGTATCGGGACAAATGGCCCAGTTGCTTTCGAGTTTACTGACAATGGCGATGGCACCATGAGTGTTGAAAGTACCGAAATCACCATGGAACAAGCAGATATGTTGATGAACGGCGAATGGTATCTTAATGTCCATACCCAGCAGAACCCACCGGGTGAGCTACGAGGGCAGATAGTCGATGCCAATACAGAAATACTGGCGTTTGTGCTTGATGGCAACCAAGAAGTGCCAGCGGTTGATACCGATGCCAGTGGGCTAGGGTATGCCACGTTAAATACCGAAAGTTATGAGCTTGATTTGAAAGTGATTACAACGGGTGTTGATGATGCTGAAGCGGCGCATATCCATGAGGGGGAAATTGGTACCAATGGTGGCGTGGCAGTGTTCTTAGAACAAAATGCAGAGGACCCAACGGTATGGCAAACACCGGAAGATACGACACTTGAGGCTGATGTCGCCAATACGTTGCTTGCGGGCGGGCACTATGTCAACGTCCATACCCCGGGCGTACCGAGTGGTGAGATCCGTGGCCAGATTGTCAATGAGATGGTCAAGATCTTTGCATTTGGTTTAAGTGGTGATGAAGAAGTCCCGCCGGTTGTCACTGATGGTTCTGGCGATGGCTATGTTTGGTTTGACCGCTCTACCAGCGTGTTGTCAGTACTGGTTATTACATCCGGCCTGGAAGGTGCGTCGGCAGCGCATGTCCATGAAGGAGAGGTTGGTGCCAATGGTGGTGTAGTGGTTGGATTGGTGCAAGATGGCAGTGATGTGAATGTATGGCGCAGCCCAGACAACGTCACACTCGATGAGGATACCGCGAATACCTTGTTGGCCGGGGGGCATTATATCAATGTTCATACCCCTGAGGTCCCTAGTGGTGAAGTGCGAGGCCAGATCGACTAGTAAGCAAAAAGCCGCTGAACATCAACGTTCAGCGGCTTTTTTGTGAGTATCGAGGTTGGCAGAGTAAGTCCAAAGCATGGACTTAGTGCCCAGGTACTAGTGCTTAGTGCGCTTAGGGCCGTTGCGAACCAAGTCTTTACCGTTCTCGTAAACTTCTTGGCTAACCCAGCGGCCTAGAAGCAGTTGGTGCTTATCGTCGAGTACTGCGATAAACGGACGGCCATCGGTATTGTTGGTTGCCAGTGCGACACCTGCAACGTCTTTCAGGCCAAGGCCGCCATCTTCGATAGAGATCAAAAAGCGCTCTAGCTCTTCCAGGTTGTCGATGATATCTAGTTCATTGTTCATGGGTTAAATACTCTTTGTAACTTGGTAAACCTACCTACTTAGTTAAAGCATAAGGTACTCTCATGCCCTTTGGTAGATGTACTGCTAAACGGTAATGTTGGCCGTACTTTACAGGTGATAGTGCAGGATTGAAACCATGTCGGTATCAATTGCCTTAGAAGCAACCTAAGCCTACGCCGCATCTTCGATATTGAGGTACTTTTCTACATCGACTTCATCGCACTGCTCTGGCTTGAGGTATAACTTGGCGTATTGCTGGTGAATCCCACTTTGCAAGAACAGGCGGAACAGGGCGATATCCAAGTGCTGATCAAGCGCCATCTTGTACATGATATCGACGGCCACGCTCACTGGCTTGGCTTTTTTATATGGCCTATCAGCGGCAGTCAGCGCCTCGAAGATGTCGGCGATCACCAGAATGCGCTCAGGGATCGACAAGTCGTCACCCGTTAGCTTTCTTGGGTAGCCCGTGCCTTTTAAGGTCTCGTGGTGAGTGGACGCATAGCGTGGGACGCGGCTGAGTTCTTCTGGGAACGGCAGGTTTTCAAGCATCTTGATGGTGCTGATCATATGCTCGTTGATTTTGTAGCGGTCTTCCTTGGTGAGCGTGCCGCGGCTGATCGATAGGTTGTAGATTTCGCCAAGGTTATACAGGTGCTCCGGTACATCGATCTTGATACCAAACTTAGGGTCAAACTCTACATCACGATCGCGGTGGATAATGTGTTGTGGCTTATCCGAAAGCAGGGTTTCAGTAACTGGCACTTGTTGTGGTGTATCGGTAATGGCGATCTCCTCAATGGGGGATAAACCCAGCCGATCATCGAAGTGGCGGATCCAAGTTTGGGCGGCGATACGTTCGATGTTGTCGACTTTTTCAGGGCTTATAAACTCACTACCGACATTGGCTTGGGCGATGAAGGCAAAGTCCTCCTTAAGTTGCTGTTGCTTGCTTTTTAGGGCCTGTTTTGCCATTTCGCTTTCTTCGGGTGAGGCCATGATATGCCGCAGCGCAGCGATTTCTGCATCACGCCACAAGACTTCAAAGCGGGTACGGATTTCATGGATGCGGTTGTAGTTGGCTTCCAACTTTGTGCCCTTGTCCACGATGTGCTCCGGCGTGGTGATCTTGCCACAATCATGTAGCCATGCCGCAATCCTGAATTCGCGCCTTTCGTCATCGTTTTTGAATTGGAAGTGATTGAATGGGGGCGTATCGCTTTTTTCGGCAGCTTCTGCCAGCATCAAGCCCAGCTCTGGTACACGGTTACAGTGCCCTGCGGTATAGGGCGATTTGTCATCGATCGCTTGAGCAATCAGCTTGATGAAAGATTCAACAAATGCTTCTTGGGCTTCTTCGTGTTTTTCGAGGGCTTGCGCCATGTCTTTGACATCGCGGGAAAGCTCCCAGACTTCCTTGATGGGAGTATCGATTAGTGCGACATCATGGTATTGCCGAGCTTTGATTTTCTTGGTTTCTCGCCTTAACTGCTGGATTGGCCTCACGATAGGGGCGCCAAAAAACCAAGCGATCGGTAGTGTCAATGACATGAGTACAACGGTGATAATGATCGCCGTGGCAACCTTCTCCGATACGTCATGGTAAATCACCTGTTCGGGAATGATTACGGAAAGCAACTCGTTGCTGCCCGAGTCGCGGCTGATTGGTGTCATGTAGATGAAGCGCTTTTTGCCGTTGATTGTGCGCGTCACAATCTTGCCGTGTTCAGCCTTGTTGAGTGAGAGGTCGACCAAGGCTTGGTAGGGGAGAACCGTGTCGCTTTTCTCTATTTTTTCAGCCAGCCATTTTTGGCTTAAGACATGTTGCTGTTGCAAGCTGATGTTGTTCAAGGCGGCATTGATGATAGGTACCAGGGCGGCGTGCTCAGGTTGGAGCACAAGGTAAAACTGGTTAGGGTAGCGGCTATCAAGGTCGGAGAGCCCATCATGGAGCTTAAGGTTCTGGTAGTAGTATTGGTTTAGGCCATAGGCCAATACTGCCCGGGTATCGATTAAGGCATCGACAGTACCGTTTTGTACGGCCTCGAACCCTGTTTTTAAATCGGCAACTTCTTTTATGGTGATGCTGGGGTAGTCTTTGATGAGCTGTGGCGTTATCGACCATCCAGCCAAGATGGCGATAGTTTGGTTATCCAGTTCAGCCAGCTGCCTGATGTCTAGGCGGTTATCTTTGGTGATAAGGGCAAATGGCAGCGTATAGAGCGGATTGGTGTAGTGCCCTTCGATGCCCGAGTTATCCCACTTTTGCAGCGAATGCAGGCTATCTAACGACTTTAGATGGTACTGGTTAACGAGCTGCTGCCAGGTAAAGCCATTGATGAATTCAAAATGTAGCCCTGTCATCGCCTCGATTAGTTGGATGACCTCAACCGCATAGCCTTGTGGTTGCCCTGATATGGCAAAGTCCATAGGCGCCCAAGCATTCTGGTTAGAGATTTTAATCGACGGTGTGTTGGCAATGATTTGTTTCTGCTCTGGCGATAATAGTAGTGGTTGGGATAGCGGAATCCTTTGCGAAGGCTGCGCGGCCTGGTTGGACGCGATGATCTCACCGGTTTCCAAGTGAAGGTAAGACTCTATTTCTGGATTTTCTTCCAGTCCAAGCGCTGTCGCGCCGATTTTCGAGGCAACGGATGACAGGGCGATATCCATACCCAGTACATGTCGCTTGCTGCTAACTTGCTTGTTGCTGATGAATGCGTAGGAATAGGTTTGGCCGGTAATTTTTAAGTGCTTGAACAGGTAAGGGGCGGTTTTGGTTACCGAATCGAAACTGGCCGAGGTATACCACGGCCTTTCTGTTGGGAAATAGTTGCTTTCGGTGGTTTTCTTGGTGCGTAAGTTGAAGGTTTCGCTGTAGTAGGCGGTTTCTCTGATGCGGTTATCTTTATCACCGGTGATCTTGATGACCACCCAACGGTCGATGGCTTTTGCCCGTATCCTATCCCTGACGACAGGGGAGGAATCCAAGTTGATTACCTGATAGAAGTTTTCGTCTTCCGAAGCCACATAGATACTGTAAAACAACGGGTTGTCTTTAATTGCCTCGGTCAGGATTGAGCGTATTTCAACTTCGGTCAGTGGGGCATCAATGGCACGGTTAACTGCTGCCAGCAGACGAATGGTGTGATTGGCATCGACATTGAGGGTGTGGATATAGTCACTTAACTCGCTAGATGACATTGCCAGCGTGGATAGCGCGTGCTCTGTTGCCATCTTTTTACTGAAATGATATTGCAGGGAAATAGCCACCAGCGCTGTCAGTATTGTCGCGATAACGAACATTACACCAACAGTAAGGCGAAGGGAGATCTTGAATTTTTTCATACCGACTCAATCCATGAATAGGTTAGCAAACGTCCTGTTTTAAAGCCTTTTCTTATGGTTGCTTGTTTGGGGCTGGCCGTGTTTTATGAATATTAGTTTTATGAGTATTGGATTTATGAATGTCAGCACCAAGAAAGCTCATCGACTTTAATAGCAAATAGTAGCATATAAGTCGTTAAACAGTATGGTGTATTATCTATGCGGGATAGTGAAGGCGGGGGGAGGCTGGGTGACGGGCAACAAAAAAGGCCGCCTAGGCGACCTTTCATCGTTTAATTCTTAACTAAGAATTAAAGCTTAACAACGTTAGCTGCTTGAAGACCTTTTTGGCCTTGTTCAACTTCGAAAGACACTTTCTGGCCTTCAGCAAGAGTCTTGAAGCCTTCAGAAGCGATAGCACGGAAGTGAACGAATACGTCAGCGCCGCCGTTGTCTTGAGAAATGAAACCGAAACCTTTCTCTTCGTTAAACCACTTAACAGTACCAGTGTTTGATGCAGACATGTTATGCCCCTTTTTAATTCAATTAAATAAATAGTGTTGCGCTGTAAGCTGAATTATTAACTTTCACGTAAAGCTAAGGGAAACACTGAGGACAAACACGATAACGCAAATGTAACTGAGGGTTCTACTTATTACTTGATGTTTCATTAATAACTCTGTATTTCAGAGCGAGATGAATAGTACCTGAAAATATTAAGAAGTAAAGGCGATTATTTGAAAAGTACCTTAATGCGACAAAATCGAGATTGACTGCCACACTTACGGCATGGAAACAGAGCGATGTTGCAAAGCTGAAAGGAGATGCAGTTATGAAGAGAAGACGATTTATCGAACTGTTTTCATTGGCATTTATTTTTCCTTCATGGGCGTCAGGACGCAAGCCGCTTACCCCCAAAGATGCCGAAGGGCCTTTTTATCCTGTTGAGGTAATACCACTTCGTGAGGATCTGATCCTAAAAGAAAACGGGTTAAATGGATCGCCGATGGTGCTAAGTGGGCGTGTTTTTGATCAGCAGGGCCAACCGTTAGCAAACATGAAAATCGAGATCTGGCAGTGCGACGGGGCGGGTATTTACCATCACCCGAGGCAGGCCAACACCGAAAAACATGATAGCCATTTTGCCGGAAATGGTGCAGTGGTCACCGATGAGCAAGGCCGCTATCAGTTCCGCACCCTGTACCCTGTCCCTTATACCGGGCGACCACCGCATATTCATGTCAAGCTTTGGCGGGGCCATAGTGAACTGCTCACTACCCAGTTGTACCTGAAAGGCCAAACCGGCAACGAATGGTGGGGCAAGAACCGGGACTTGTTGCAAATGTCACCGCAAAAGAGTGCGTCGGGCCAATACTCCGCAATTTATGATTTTGTGGTTTGAATCGATGACCTCAGTGAATTTAGTCGTACTTCTGATTGAGTAATCCCATCAAGCAAAGGATGTTTTGCTATGGTTAGCAATGCATGGAAATTCCTTTGGTATTGATGACTTACTTCAGTGGGTAGCGGCTTATGGAAATGGATTGGGTTAACGGTGTACTCCAACTAAATGGCTTTTTTTGCTGTAACGGTGGGGATTCTTGTCCTGTTTGTCGGACGAAGGCTAAACAGCCTGATACCCATATTGAAAGAGTTCAGCATTCCCAAGCCAGTCACCGGCGGGATCCTGTTTTCGTTACTCATTGCCCTCGTCTATGCCACTACCGACATCGAAATTGAATTTGATTTAATGGCCCGTGATGTCTTGCTGGTGTACTTCTTTACCACGATTGGGATCAACGCCAGTTTTAAAGACTTGCTTCGCGGTGGGATGCCATTGGTGATTCTATTGGTGATCACCATCGGCTATATGATTATCCAAAACCTCACTGGAATTGGTGTAGCGGGTATGTTCGGCCTAGATCCCGCCGTCGGCCTGTTGGGCGGCAGTATCTCGCTCATCGGTGGTCATGGTACCGCCATTGCCTGGGCGCCGCGAGTTGCTGAAGAGTTTGGTATCTCCAATGCGATGGAAATTGGTATCGCCAGTGCGACCTTTGGTTTGATCTTGGCCAGTTTGATGGGAGGACCCATCGCCAAGTTTTTGATCACTCGTCACCAGCTAACGCCTTCCACCAAGGAGCAGTTGGACGTTGGTGTCAGTGATGATAATGGCGGTGGAAAGCCAATCACGGCTTATGATTTTCTCGATGCCATTTACGCGATTCATATTTGTGTCATTGTTGGTTTTTTATTAAATGAAGCGATTGCTGAGTTTGGCTTGCAGTTGCCCTTGTTCGTGACCTGCTTATTTGCCGGGATAGTGATCACCAATGTGATCCCTGACTCTTATCCTCGTGTATCCGGGGCGGTGTGGCCGTCACGGACACCAGCCATTGCACTTATCGCCGATATTTCTTTGGGTACCTTCCTGGCCATGTCGCTTATGAGCATGCAGCTTTGGACACTTATTGATTTGGCTGCGCCAATTTTTGCAATCCTGGCGGCCCAGTTTGTGGTCGCGGTGCTAATTAATATCTTTATTGTCTTTCCGGTTATGGGGAAAGGCTATGGTGCGGCTGTGATCTGTGCGGGGTTTGGTGGCATCTCGTTAGGCTCAACACCCACCGCAATGGCAAATATGTCGGCAGTGTCTCAGCGCTACGGTAATTCTCATTTGGCCTTCATCATCGTACCGCTGGTATGTGCTTTCTTTATCGATATTGCCAATGCGCTGATCATCCCTTATTTCTTGGCGAATTTTTAAAGGATGCGTTTAAAGCCATTTTCTATTAGAAGCTAGGTAACCGAGGTGTTGGTTACCTAGCTATCTCATTGTGGTGAGGCTTTCATGCATTAGGTTTTCGCTGGCGAGAGGAATAGCCAAAGCCCAGTAACCCTAAACCGAACAGCGCCAGTGAAGCGGGTTCCGCTACTTTGAAAGCATCCGAGCCTTCGTCAATCGTAATTGCCGCCAGTGAAAAGTCCATAAAGCCAGTGTCTGCTATATCAAGTACCAGGGCTGTAAGTGTTGATGAGCTCGTGCCCGATGCATCATAAGAAGCAAAGCCAAGGCGATCCGTTGCAGTACCAGTCACACTGGTAGTTGGAGGGGTATCAAACAAAATAGTTGCCACTTCGGCTTGGCTGTTGTTTTGGCCTTCGTTGGCGAACAGATCGAGAAACTGGACGTTGAGAAAATCAAGACTAAGCGGGTTGTTTGTTTCATCAAAGAAGCGAACTTCTATTTTCTGTAAGTTGTTAGAACCCCCAGAAATCTCGTCGTTTCTTACACCCAGGCCATCACCATTACATGCAAGACCCGTTACAGCCATACAGCTGCTGTGGGCTTCGCCTGCATTGAAGGTGTAATTGGTTGGATTGCCATTATTTCGGAATGCTTGCACCTGTACATTGAAAGTCATACCAGAAGCTGAGGTATAGCTCTGTGTTTGAGGGGAGGCAGGCGTTCCCCATTTTGTTGAGTCGGTAAAGTCGATGACCAGCGCATTGGAGTAAAAGCTGGTGGTCAGTAGTGCTGTTGCTGCAAGTGTGGGTAATAGTTTCATGATAACTCCGCTTCCATCATAACTAAGAGGTGTATGAAGAATTATCAAATTATGTGCCAAGAATTTATCACTATTTTATCAATGACTTATGTCCACCATTGTCGATATTAATAAAAACTGTATACCTTATGAGTGTTAAGTCTTTGGGTTTATTTGGTAAGCTTTTGTTTTATATGGTAAATATTGGAAAGGTATTTTACTGGCAGATATTTTGTGTGCATTATTAGGCTATCACGTTGAGAAAAATGCTGACAAAGTAAACCGAATACGAAGCAATGTGTCGGCTAATTGGTTAAATTTACCTAAAACTGCCTGTTTCATCAGATATTGGCGTTTTTGTTTTAAGACTCATCGTGCAACTTTTGTCTTAACTTGCAATCAATGGTGTCTGTGAGTTCATTAAGACTTGAAGCATGTCGGATTAATTTACATTGAGAGCATGCTGGTTGCGGCTATCTCTTTAGCTGGTTAAGTACATGTTCCCTGTCCCCATCGGCCACGACCTTGCCCCTATCCAATACGATAATTCTATCGACGACTTCTAGCATGCTGGACTTGTGGCTGAACAAAAGCAGGGTGTGGTGCTTATCAAGCGAAGTCAGGTAGCGCTTGAAATGTTGTTCGGCGCGGTTGTCCATGCTGCTGGTGGGCTCATCCAGCAGTAAAATGTTGGGTTGCGAAACCAAGGCCCGGGCAATGGCGATGGCTTGTTTTTGCCCGCCTGACAACTGGTTTCCGTTTTCGCCAATTTGGCGGTTAAGTCCCGATGGTTCGTGCTGGATAAAATGGCTGACGCCAGATTGTTCGCATGCTCGTTGGATAGCCTGCTCACTTGCCTGTGGCTGGCCCAGGATAATATTGTCGCGGATAGAGCCGAAGAACAGCACGATGTCTTGCGGTACGCAGCCTATCTGATGGCGAATATCAACGGGGTTGAATTGGTGGATGTCGGTATTATTCAGCCGGATGGCGCCGTCAGTCGGCGGATAAAGCCCCATGATAAGCCTAAGCAGGGTGGATTTGCCCGAGCCTATCTTGCCAATAATGGCGACCTTCTCCCCCGGCTGAATAGTCAGGCTGATTCCATCGAGCGCCTTGGTGCTTGAACTTGTATCCTTTGCGCCTTGCAAAGGGGCTGAGGACGAAGGGTAGCTAAAGCTCAAGTGGTCACAGCAAATAGCACCGCTAAGACTCACGCTTGATAGATAGCCCTGTTGCGGGTTTAGCTCGCTTGGGCTTGCCATGAGCTGGTTGATGATCCCCATGGCAGACTTGGCCTGCTGGTAACGGGTTGAGAGCTGCGACAGTTGCACCATGGGAGCAATGGCACGGCTAGTCAGCATAGAGGTGGCAATCAAGCCGCCGACGGAGAGCTCGCCGGCCGCAATCAGGTAGACCCCGAATACGATAACCGCGATAGACACACCTTGTTGCGTCGTGCTGGCAACGCTGCCAACCGAATCGGTTAGGCGGCGGGACTTGATACCCCAGTTGGCCATATGGGCGACCGCTTGTTCCCACTTGTATTGGAATTGGCTGCTGGCATTGAATAGCTTGACGGTTTCAAACCCAAACAAGCTTTCAACAAGATTGGCTTGCTTTTGCGAGGCGAGCTTCGAGCCTTCTTCGATGCTGGTTTGCAGTGGCTTTTGCACGATTAGGCTGTAAACAATCAAGATCAGCACGGCAGCAATGGGAATGATCACCAACGGGCCTGCAATCAACCAAATCACCAATATGAAAAACAGGGCGAAAGGTAAGTCGATGGCGGCGGCGATAGTTGAGGAGGTAAACAGTTCGCGAATGGCCTCGAACTCTTGCAGGTGACGGGCGAAAGCCCCTACCGAGGGTGGACGTGCCGCACTCTTTAAGCTTATGGCTTTGCTATATATGGCCGATGACATCAGGATGTCTGATTTCTTGCCCGCAATGTCAATGAAGTAGTTCCGCAGTACTTTAAGTAATAAGTCGAAGCAGAGAATGACCGCCATCCCGCTTACTAACACCCAAAGCGAATCGAAGGCTTGGTTGGGCACAATTTTGTCATACACCAAGCGGGTGAACAGTGGCAGGGCGACGGCAAACAAATTGAGCAAAATAGAGGCGATGAAGACATCACGGTAGATAGCCTTCGATTGCCAAATGGTATCCCAGAACCAATGTGAGCCAGCTTTGTCGGCCGACTCGCTGCTGATAGGGCTACGCTCATCGAATTGGTAGGGCTTTTTCAGCAGAAAGAGGGTATTGAGAAACTGCTTTTCAAGCTCATTGATGGGCAGCCATTGTTTGATGAATTTATGATTGTTTTCATGCTTGTTTTCATAATGGTTTTCATGCCTGCTTTCACCGCTGACATTGAGGGCGACATGGGCTTGTTGGCTTTGGGGGTTGATATCCAGGACGACACAGGCTTGGCGGTTTTCCATCAGCACCACAGCGGGGAGCAACAGGGGCGAGAGTTGCGACAGTGGGATGTTTTCCTGAATGGCCGATAACCCCGCGTTGCTGGCGGCCCGGGGAAATAAATGCGGAGTGAGTATGCCGTCAGGTAAGGGTAACCCGGCAGTCAAGCTTTTGGCTGAGCAATGCTGACCGTAATGGCGACAGACCAATGTTAGAGCGGCGAGTAGGGGATCATTCATCGTCATCCCCCTTGGTATATTGAGCCACGACATAGCCTTGGAAGCCTTCAACCCCGAATTTAGCAAGGGTTTCAACCTGCTGTTTGGTTTCTACCCGGGTGGCGATTGAAGTGATGCCAAGGTTGGCTGCTGCACGGGTAATGGCCTGAAGGGCATCGGTTTTGACCTCTTCGTCAAGTTGGCGGGTGTAGGTGAAGTCCAACTTGATATAACGGGGGCGGAAATTTTGCAGGTAGCTGGAATTAAAATGGGCACCACAGTTATCGACGCCAAATGAATATTGGTGCTGGGTGATAATGTCGCACAGTAGCCGGGTTTGCTCTGGGTGGTGAATGAATACGGTTTCGGGCAGCTCAAATAGCAGCTGTTGGCTTAACGTGGGTTGAGCTGCCAGAAGGTTATCAAGCCAGTGCGTGAAGCCGCCGTCAATCACCGTGGTGGAGGCAAGGTTGAGTGCGACAAAGTGATGCCGGTTGCGCAGGGCTTCAATGGCTTTCTCTATGATATAGCGATCGATTTCGCTGGTACTGTTTAGCGCAGCCAATGGTGGGAAAAATTGCCCGGCGTTGTAAGTGCGGTTCTGGTATTGAACCGAGGTAAAAAGCTCTCGGTGCAACTCTTTGCCAGCGCCGTTAATGGCTTTTTGGTAGCTAAAGTTAATTTGCTCTTCCGCCACCGCAAACCTTACCAGTTCAAGCCATTGCTGCTTACCCCAAAAAGGCGTGGCCTGTTTCGCTGGTGGTCGGTCAACGACGGCGATTTTATCAACATGCTGCCTGGCGACGGTTTGGATGTTGTCACATTGGGCCAGAAAATGGGTTAACGAGGTGTGGCCGTCAATGTCAGTGCCTTGTTTTGAAATTACACCGATAATCACCTCGTTATCTGCCTGTAGTGCTTCTTGGTGAGAAAAGGTTGCCTGGGCAAGGTTGATCATGTCAGCACGGAGTGTGTGCGCCAGTTGCCCAAGGGGGATGTCATTGGCAAGCGAGTCATGGTTGATCAGAATAAATTCGCTATGGCTAAGCCGGCCTATGTGCAGGCTTGGCGTTACCAGTAGTGTCAGTCTATCGCCTACCGCCTTGGCGAGCTGTTTGGCTTCGGCATACTGGTTGGCTTGGCGCAGCTGGCTCAAAGCCGGAATGGCAATGATCATCACCCCTGCTTGCTCAGACGCCGCTTCTTCTGCTAACCATTCTTCCAGTTGGAGCAGCGATAAGCGCCGGTTACCTAAACCGGATTCGGGATCTTGATAAGCTCGCTTACGGAGAATGTCCGCTTCGGCTGCTTGTTGGCTGAAATGGCGCTTAAGTTGATGGGACATGTGGTTGAAGGCGACCACCAAATCTTTTAGTTCTCGGGTACTGGGCTCGGCCAATGCTTCACCGAAGTTATTGCTAGCAATGGCCTTGGCTTTTGCCTGCATAATGCCGAGTGGTTGTTTGACTATGCGGTCGAGCAGGAACTTGAGCGCCACCATGCCGATCAAAAAACAGAGACCAACAGTCCATAATAGCTGTTGGGCACTTTGCCAAAGCTTACCGTAAGCGATGGACGAATGGCTGGTGACGGTTATTTTGGCAAGCTGAAGCCATCCGCTGGTGATGGTGTTGGACTCCGTGGTGCTAGGGATTGTGAACCATTGCTGAAACCAATTTGGCACGTGGCTAGGTGCAACGGGGTATGTTCGCTCAAGTACCTGTTTGGGCTCGAATACCTCTAGGGTCACGCTCTGATAGAAGCTACCGTCAAAAATGGCATTGAGCACCGACTCAATCACCACAGGATCGGTCTCTTCCAGATAGGGAGAAAGGGCTAGGCCAACGGCATTCATCGCATTGCGCATCTCTACCGATTGCTGTTCCATCAGGAAGCTTTGGGTGGTGGAAAGCTGATTAGAAAAAATCCCCGCCAATAGCAGGATAAACAGTAACAGCATTCCGATGAACAAGCGGCGGTAGAGAGTCATAATTGTTTCTCCTCTACTCGTTTAGCCTGATGATTGGCTGAGCCAACTGCTGGCCGCTGAAGCGGCTGCGTAGGTCATTCCATTGTTTAATTTGGCTGGCATCGCCCGCCAGTTCACCCTTCCCCTGTAATTTAATTAACCAAAGCTTGCTACCGTTGAAGCTGAAAATTGGTTGGAGATCGGGGCGTTGGCTCACGACAACGATATCTGGCGTTAAGTTATCGAGCAGCAGGGGGACCGCTGACGGGGTCGGGTAATAGGCCAGCACCATGTGGAATTGGTTGAGCTCAAGGGCCTTGACGTAAACCAATCTTAACTTTTCGTCATCCATCCCCAGTTCCCGCAGGGAGAAGTACTTGGCGATACTGAACTCTTCGCAATCACCGGCGCCAACACCAAGAAATTCGAGTGGTGTCGCCCAGTAATCTTCTTTACCCCATATTTCGATGTCATCAAGGAAGCGGAGTTGGTTGAAAAAGTCGTTTACCTGCTCAAGTAAGCGCATTTCATCATCTTGGCGGATATCTTTTAATAGTTGGCGCCAAGCTTCGACCCTAAGCCCTGCGCGTTCCCCATAAGCATCACGGATCAGCTTGATACTTTGTTGCTCTGACGGGGTAAGGGCGTTGGCTGATCCTGTTGGTATCAGCAAGGCAAGCAGGCAAAGCATCATTGGAAGCCTCCTCATCATTGCGCCATGGCTAGTCGGTACGGAGCGAGAAAATGGTCCACTCTTCGAGCACGTTGCCGCGCTCCCCCCTGACCCTAGCGGTGACCCGCCGGCTAAGCGTATTGGTTTGCTCCGGCGTACTGGCTGCAACGGGCTCGGTATCGCCAAAACCGAGGGTTTTGATCCGAGCATTGCTGACCCCATAGCTGATTAATTGCTGACGGACGACATCGGCACGCCGTTGCGACAGGCCGATATTGTAATCGACCGCCCCAACCGGGCTGGCATAACCTTTTAGCTCAATGCGGGCCTCTGGGTATTGGGCAAGAAAGCGAGCCATTTTCTCGATTTGCGCTAAGAAGGTGTCGGGAATCACCGTGGAATCGTTGGCAAATAGGATATGCAAATCATTCGACTCGCTGCGCTCGACATAGGTTGGACAGCCATCGTTATCCACGATTGCCGAAAGCGGTGTGCCGGGACACTTGTCGCGGGCATTGATCACCCCGTCGCTATCGTCATCGAATAAGTCCCTAGATTGTTCAGCCACAGGTGGGCTTTCTGCGTCAGTCGTACACCCGACAAGCATAAGGGCGAGTGCCAATGCAGTGAGTCGTTTCTGGATCGTATTTCCTGTCATTGCCAGCCTCCTATCTTACCGATGATGTCCATTGGGTAGGGACATCGATTCGCATTTCTTCAAGGAGCTGTCCCGTGGCATTGAGCACTCGGTACTTAGCCAGAATGCCTGCATAGTGGGCGTCCAGATAGGCTTTCCTCGCTTCAAAAAGCTCGTTTTCGGTATTGAGGACATCGAGCAAAGTGCGCTTGCTGATCTTGAACTGTTTTTCATAGGCTATGACGGTACGAGCCGACGCATCGACATGCCTTTGGAGGTATTGGGTTTGATTCAGAGCCAGCTCCATACCGCTCCACGCCAAGCGGGTACTTTCCTCCAATAAGCGATGGGCGCGATCCCTTACGTCTTTGGATTGGCTGATTTGGTAGGCAGCCTCACGGCTTTTCGCCAGATCAGAGCCACCATTGTAGAGGTTGTAATTCATTCTGATCCCAGCCTTGAACTCATCGGTGTGGCCGGGCGTGCCCTCTAAATCTTCTCCCCACTCTTGGGACGCTTCAATCGTGAAGGTAGGGTAGAAGTTCCCCTTTGCTTGCTTGTATTGGTATTGGGCTGCATCGATATCGTTGCTCGCCACGAGCAATACCGGGTTGTTTTCTTTGGCTTGGGCAATGGCGCCATCCAACGAGTCGGGGATATAGTTTTGGTCTACCTCGGGCTTCACCAGGTTTGCGGGCATACTGCCGACTTCACGGTAGAAGGCGGTGACTTTGTCCTGGAGGTTGCTTTCGGCTGCAATTAAGTTCGATCGCGACCGAGCTAGGCGGCCTTCGATTTGGGCGAGATCAGCCGTTGAGCCTATTCCGGCATCGGTGCGCTTTTTGATATCGGTGAAAATTCGTTGGTGCACCTGATAGTTGTTTTGCGACAGGCTCAATACCTCTTGGGCTTCTAGCGTATCAAGGTAGATCTCCGCCACCCTGAGGGCTTTGTCTTGGGCATCCGCGAGCAGCTGGTAGCGCTGGGCTTCGGATTCCGCTTTATTGCGCTGGATATCGTGATAGGTGATGGAGCCATCCCAAATCAATTGGCGCAGGCTGATTTTCGCATCGAGGGGGTCGTAGTCACCGGTATCGTTGGTGCTATTGTCGTAGTCTTCATACCCTGCGCCAGCACTGAGGTCGACGGAGGGCAGGTAGTCACCGACGGCTGCCCGTGTGCCTTGGTTCCGGCTCATGAACTCGTTATATGCCCGCTTGATTTCCGGGTTTGAGGCAAGCGTGTCGGCGACCGCTTGCTCCAATGATTGCGCGATAACGCTGGTTGGCCAAAGCCCAAAGCCTAAAGCCCACAGCCCGAAGCTGGTGAATACGCTCAGCATGGCCTTTTTGCCAATCTTGTCCATTGCGGGGACATGTTCTGCATAGCAAGGTAGTCGTTTACAGCTCATAAAACTACTCCCTCAGTGCGGTGTGCCGCGCTTTAAGCACGGGGTTAAGTAAATACTGAAGCACAGTCCGATGCCCAGTGATGATGTCGGCTGCGGCCGTCATGCCGGGAATAATGGGTAACTGGCTGCCATCTTTATCGAGCATGTGGGGTTCATCGGTTCTTATCCGAATTTGATAAAAACTGTCCCCTTGCTCATTGGTGAGGGTATCGGCACTGATATGCTCCAAAATGCCCTCTAAACCGCCGTATACCGTAAAGTCATAGGCGGTGAATTTAACCCGAGCCTTGAGGCCGGGGCGCAGAAATGCAATGTCTTTGGGCGCGATTTTCGCCTCAACCAATAAGCTGCTCTCCGTGGGGACAATTTCGATCAGATCCATGCCGGGTTGGATCACGCCACCGACAGTATTGATATGGAGTTTATGGACGCGCCCGTTAACCGGGGAAACCACGGTTGTGCGGGTGACTTTATCTTCAAGGCCGATGCTCGCTTGGCTTAGGGTATCGAGCTTATCGGCGGTTTGGTTGAGCTCTGCTTGGGTATCGGCCCGGAACTTAAGCGCGATGTCGAGCCGTTTGAGCTTGGCTTCACTTAGCTCCGCTTTAAGTACTGGCATGTTCATTTCAGTCGATGTGACTTCGCGGCGGCTGTCGTTGACTTGCCGCTGCAACTTCAAAAGCTCTACCTTGGGCACCACCCCTTCGTCTGCGAGTGGCTTAGTAATGCGGTACTCTTGGCTGGCCAGTGACAGGCTGCGTTTTTGGTTGGCCAGCCTTGCCTTGGCTTCGTCGAGCTCGCGGTTTTTTTGCTGTATTTGTTGGCTGATGACCGACAGTTGGTTTGATAGGTTGGCGAGGGTATCTTGGTATTCGCTGCGTTGGCGCTTGACGAGATCGGTATGTTGCGTGGCAAAGGCATCGGTATAGGTGAGTTTATCAGTGCTGATGGTCACGGCTTGCTTGTTGGTTTGAACACTTTCAAGCAATGCCCCCAGGCGAAGCGCATCGGCCTGGAGGCCCGCTAAATCGATGGCCTTCTCATCAAAATCAGAGCGAAAGCGGGTGTCATCGATCAATATCAGTGGTTGTTGCGGGCTAACTTTTTCACCCTCGGCGATCAGAATCTCTTTAACGATGCCGCCCTCTAGGTTTTGCACCACTTGTAGCTGCTGGGAAGGGATAACCCTCCCTTGACCACGGGTGACTTGCTCCAGCTCGGCATTGGCGGCCCAAATAAAGGCAAGGGCAATAAATGCAACGACGACCCCCAGCAGAACACTCGCGCCTTTAGGTGCTTGTAAAAGCAAGGCCGAGCTGCTGTCATCCATATAGTCGATATGCTTCTGATTTACTGAGCTTTTCGCCTTCATCGCTACTCTTATACAAAGGCAGGCTAGCCAACATCAGTCCATGGGGTGGTAACACTGCAGGAATACGGAATTAGATCTTAGGCAAACAAGCGTGGGAGCATTGTTGCTAGATTGGGAATTCTAAAAGCTGAGACCAGTTGGCTTGATTTTGAGACTACACTTCATTCAACCCTAGAGTGTAGTAAGTGCTATGGCCGATCCTTCTCAGCGTTCTGTGTCTTTCCCTCAAACCGCGACCCATATTCAGGTCAAAGATGCCAGTGCCCGTTATGTGGTGATGAAAAACGGTGAACCCGTACTGGTTGATTGGCCGTGTCCAAAGTGTGTCTTGATTTCTTCCGCCACTAAAAGCGATGTTGAGGAAGGGGCAAGTGGCCAATTCGGCAACTTCCCGGTAAACCCACAAGACGGCGCTTTAAGTGCAGGCGAATTAGCAGAGCTGCAAGCACTTATTTTAGCGGGCGGTAACCCTATCGACATTTTGGCAGCGCCTGCCGCGGGTAATGCGGGGGTTGCCAGTGGTGACAGTGCCAATAGTGGGTTTGTGGTGGTGACTTATGATGAGGACAGCACCCTGACCGAAGCGGGTTTCGACACTGCATTTACCCCCGATGCGAGCGAGATTATTGAGGATATTGCGCCTATTTTTGCTGCTATTGGCGGTGAAAGCGGGGCAATGCAACTCACCGAGGGGGATCTTGACCCCAATACTTATCCTTCAACGTCGTCGACAACCATACTGGTTGCAGCCGGCTCACTGCCGCTTGATGCGTCATCGTTTAGCTTCGACCCGCTAACGCTTTCTGCATTGCTTGCTGAGCTTAGCAGTGAGATCACATCAAGCGGACAAGCGGTGGATTTCAGGTTTGACCCTGCAAGCAACAGTATCATTGGCGAGGTGGCTGCAGGGCAAACCAACAGCGGTGAGGTGGTGGTTAGCTTCTTGGTTGAATCCAGCGAGCAGGGGAGGGATGTCTCCGTTACGGTAACCACCACGTTGGCACGTCCGGTCGACCACCTACCGAATGGGGATACCTCGGGGCTGGTGACTAACAGCAATGATAACTTATCCGTGCTGTTAGCGATTCAGGGGGCGGATCTGGCTGGCAATGTGCTCACGGTGCCAGCCCTGGTAAGCAGTAGCATGCTTGATGGCATCGACCCTCAATTTGGCATCGATACGGGCACCATTATCGATGAAGCGGACTCGCTGGGTGTTGATGTCGACGGGGCGATTCCACTGGATTTGGGCAGTGATGAGATTAGCACGATCATCATTGATCCTACCCAGCCTGATCTTGAAGGGATCACCAGTAATGGCTTTGAAACCCAAGTGTTGGTGGCGGGTAATCAATTGCTGCTGGTGGACTCCCGTGGCGAGACAGTGCTGTCATTAACCATAGAAACCGATGGCAGTTATGTTGCCAATTTGATGCTGCCGCTGGATCAACTCACCCGCGCGCAGTTGGTACTGACGATAGGGGTAACCGCGACGGACTTTGATGGTGATATTGCCCCAGGCATTGCGGTGCTTATTACCATTGATGGCAACAGCCCCCCCGGTGGCGAAGAAGGGGCGATTACTTTCACCGAGCCCGATTTTATTCCCAATGAATACCCCGTGAATGGCAGTGACGAGTTTGACCTTCAGCCGGGTGTCGATAGGCTTGATCCGGATAGTGTTCGCATTGACGAGCTGGAAATCGATGCGTTAATTGCCGAGCTCAATAATGAGGTGAGTTCGGGTAACCAGCCGTTGGTCTTTAGCTATGATCCTGCAACCGGTGTGTTGAGCGGTGCTTTACCCAATGGGGATATTGCCTTACAGCTAACCATTACAGCAGTGCAAAGCGCCGATGGACTTGGTTTAACCCTGACATCAACACTCGCGCAGTTGCTACCGCTCGATCACCTGCAATCTGGTAATAACAGCGGTCGGGTAACCGTGGATGGCGAGCAAATAGTCATTACCATCCCTATCCAAGCTAATGATACTGATGGTGATTTCCTTGATGAGCCAGCAATACTGACCTTAACCATCATTGACGGTGAGTTCCCTGCTTTTGGTCTCGATGCAGGGGCAACAGTGATTGACCCTGACCAAGGCGCCGCTCCCGTTGTTGCCGATAGTGAAATCGAGCTAGATGTTGGCAGTGATGATATTAATAGCTTGGTGATCATCGATAACGCGGCACTGGCCGATGTGATTGATAGCTTCAGCAGCAATGGTGAGTCAGTTAGCTATCAGGTAAACCAGAACCAGCTGAGTATTATTGATAGCGGGGGACAGGAAGTCCTTACCGTGACCATCGATACAGACGGAAGCTATCAAGTGGTGTTGAGCGATGCCTTTGACCAGCCTGTCGATAGTAATCAAATAGTGTTACCGATTGAGGTACGGGTAACGGACGATGATGGTGACAGCGACCAAAGCCAAATTACGGTTACCTTGGAAGACGGTAGCGATCCTGCTGGCGGCGAGACTGCCCAAGCGGGATTTACCGAGCCGGATTTAGAGCCCAATGACTACCCAGCTGGCGCAACAGCATCCATTTCCTTGGCTGCAGGTTCAGATCGGTTAGTGGCTGATAGCTTTACCATCGACCCGGCTCAGCTAGATGCAGTGATTACTGATTTCCAGACATTGCTAACTTCGGCTGGTGAAGCGATAACCTTCAGCTTTGATGAAAGCACAGGCTTGCTGGAGGGACGGTTACCGGATGGCACCCTTGCGATAACCTTGGCCTTATCTGCAGCGCAAGCAGGTGATGGGCGTGGGGTAGAGGGTGAGGTCATGGTTACTCAGTTTGTTCCCCTCGATCACCTAGAGGCGAGCCAGAGTTCGCCGTATATCAACACGACGGGTACTGAGATTGCCCTTTCGTTGCCAATCATGGCAACAGATACTGATGGCGATGATTTGGCCACGCCAGCCATTGTGACTACCACGATTACCGATGGTGAGTTCCCGGCCTTGGAGCAAGGGGCAGGGTTGAGTGTTAATGAGACGGACGATAACAGCCAGCCAGTCAGTAGCTCGATAGATATCGACAAAGGCAGCGATGATATCCGCGACTTAGTGTTTACCGAAAATCAGCCCGAAGTCCTTTTCACCAGCGATGGCAGTGCATTGACGTGGGTGGTGGAGGGCGATCCGCTTGGAACGCAAGTGTCATTGCAAGATGAGTTGGGCAACACCATCTTGGTCGTCACAATGACCAGTAGTGGCATCAATGCCGGGGAGTTTACCGCGACCCTTACAGGCACGATTGACCATTTTGACGACGATACCGCGACGTTGCCGCTCAATGTGGTGATCACCGATAACGATAATGACCAAACCAATGGCCAGATTAGTATTGATGTCACCGATGGCGATGACCCGGAGGGGGGCGGTGAGATCAATGTGAGCTTCACTGAGCCTGATCTTGTGCCTAATGAATACCCTGCCACCAGTAACCTGACGATCACCGTGCCTGCGGGATCAGATCGTTTGGTACCCGAGAGTGTTCAAATAGAACCATCGGCCTTGGCTGAGATTTTGGCCGAACTTGAGTTGGAGCTTGCCTCAGGCGGTGAGCCACTCACCTTTAGCTATGATGTCGCTACCGGTTTGCTCGAAGGCCGGTTAGATGATGGCAGCCCTGAGGGATTGCTAGTACTCAGTGTGGCGGTGAGTGCCCAACAAGTTGTCGATAGCAATGATGCCGAGGTGACCCTAACAGTTACTCAGTTTGCCCCGTTGGATCATGCGCTTGATGGCAATAGCGAAGGTTTCGTGTTTGTCGATGGCGATACGATTTCAATTGCCTTGCCTATTCAACTTGAAGATGCGGATGGCGATAGTTTGGTTTTCCCTATCACGGGAACGGCCATTATCGATGATGGCGCTATCCCGGCGTTGGGTGACGATAGCGGTGTGCAGGTCAATGAAACGGCTGATCTGAACACGCCGACCGATGGCAATATTGAAGTTGATATCGGCAGTGATGATGTTGCATTTATCCACTTTGCTGATGAGCAACCCAGTTTGGCGGGGCTATTCAGTGACGGCCAGCCAGTCAGTTTTGAAGTGGTGGATGGCAACACGCTCAATGCATTTATTGAGCAGGACAACCAGCAAGTGCCGGTCTTGTCTGTGGTGATCCAACCCGATGGCAGCTACCAAGTACTACTCAGCAATAATTTGGATCATCTCGACGGTGATGTGATTTCCCTGCCGCTGGATATTGTGATCAGCGACGATGATGGTGATACCAATACCGGCGTGATTACTGTCGCCGTCGAAGATGGGGACGATCCAGCCTTTGGTGGCGACAGTGGGGTGGAATTGGATGAAGGTGCTGATGGTATTGCATCGGGTAATGGGAGTATTGAGGTCATTACCGGCAGTGATGATATTGTTAGCCTGGTTTTCGAAGCCGACCAACCAAGCTTAACAGGGCTAACAAGTAATGGATTTGCCACCGTAACGCAAATTAACGGCAATCAGGTAAGCGTCACATTAGCGAGTGATCCAGATAGTGTAGTATTGAATATCGAAATTGGACTTGACGGAAGTTACACTGTCACTCAGTTGCGGCCGCTAGACCAATTTGACCCACCCGATAACAATAACCTTACCTTGGCTATCCGTGCTGAAGACCGAGATGGCGATGTCAGCGAACAGGGTATTATCAATGTCACTATTTTAGATGGTGTTGATCCCGAAGGTGGCAATACGGCCGATCTTGGTTTTACCGAAGGTGATCTCACGCCCGATGATCCTGCTTTGGGTTACCCCGTCTCAGATTCCGCCTCATTGACTATAGCGTCTGGTGTCGATCGGCTTGATCCTGCCACGATAGCCTTAGATCCAGACCAGGTCGATACCCTAATCAACGAACTGCAAACTGAAGTGACAGCTAGCGGGATCGCTGTTGTTGCCATTTGGTCTGCGGATACCAATACATTAACGCTGACTGCAAATGGTGAAACGGTGCTGACCGCCGCGTTATCAGCGGTGCAAAACCCTGATGGCGAACAAGTTGATCTCACTATCGCTGTTACTCAGTTTCTGCCATTGGATCATAACGGTAGCGAGGCTACCGGCTTGGTTCGCCAGCAAGACGATACCATCGAGATCGACTGGCCAATTCAACTACAGGATACCGATGGTGATAGCCTGACTACGCCTGTATTGATCACATCCACAATCACTGACGGAGTCGACCCTGAAATTGATGCTATTCCGGCGTTAACCGTACTGGAAAGCGATATAGACGAGGGGGGGGATTTTCATCCCGGCTCAAATCCTGACGGTGACGGCGAAACCGACAGTGACGATGTCGGTATCGATGTTGGCTCTGACAATATTGAAACTTTTTTGGTGGATGTTGACGCCTTTAACCAAGCCAATACCGGTACCCTCACCGCAGGTGGTGAGCAAGTTGTGTTGGTGAACACCGCTAATAACCGCTACGAGGGGCAGGTTAACGGCGTGGCGGTTTTTGTGCTGACGTTCATGCCCAATCAGGGCTCTTCGCTTGGGCATAGCTACGCCTTTGAACTGTTGGGCGCGCTGGATCATCAGCAACCCGATAACGACGATGAGCTACAACTCGAGTTTATTGTCAGTGCACAAGATTTTGATGGTGATGTCAGTAACCCAGAAAGTCTGGTTGTGACTGTGGTTGATGATATTCCGCAAACATCCGATGCCGAGTTTTCCCCGGTTGAGGAAGGCGGCACAACCGAGACCCTTGATGTGCTGACTGTGCCAGAGGAAGGGGCAGATGATGCCGTGGTGACGGCGGTGATTATTAACGAGGAAAGATTGGAGCTAACGGGTGATCCCAACCCTGAGGGATTTTTCATTTTTCCCGTTGAACAAGATGGCTTAGCGCTAGGGGAATTGTTTATCTCGCCCGAAGGGCAGGTCTTCTTTGTCTCAAATATTGTGCCTAGCACTGAACCAAACATTTTCACCACTGTGGATTTTGAAGTCACAGACGGTGATAACGACATTAGCACCAGCACGTTGACCATCACCATTACGGATGAAGCGCCGGAGCTTATTGTTGATCAGGTTGAAGGTGAGGAAGATCAGGCACGCAACCCTGATGAATCGTTAAACGATCCGGCACTGGGTATTCCAATCACCATGACGATTGATGTCGGGGATGAAGATCGGGGCGAACAAATCGGCGAGGTCTTCATTCAACTTCCTGCCGAGCCACATGGAGCCTTTTATCTAAACGGTGAGCTATTGGTGCCAGACGGCAACCAGGTATTGATCCCGGCAACCGCTTTTACCGATCCTGACGATGACGGGGTATATCAGCTACAGGGGGTAACCTTTGTCTCAGATATCGACTATTCGACCCTGGATGAACCCGATGACTTGCTTGATTTTACCGTAACGGCGCAGGTGGTGACCAATGATGGTGCTAATCACCCATTGCAAACCGGTACTTTGTCGATTGACGTGCTGGGGATTGCCGATGCACCAAGCTTTGCCGAAACCACCGTGACTTATTATGGCGATGGTTTGGAAGACAGCGACAACATCAGCTTGGCAGGATCTTTTCAAGCCATGTTAGAGGATCTGGATGGTTCGGAAGTCCTGACTTACTTTATCACCATTACGCAAGGTGAGGGCCAAATCATTGGTGATGGCATCACGGAAACCGCGCCGGGCTCCGGTATTTTTGAAGTGCCTGTCGATTCGATAGCGTCTGTCGAGCTCGATCCTGCCCCAAACTTTAGTGGTGATATTCGGTTAAACCTAACGGCGCAGAGTCGTGAGCGCGGTAACTTTGTTCCCGAATTTGAAACCGCAGAAACAACCATTGAACTATTGGTTAATGTGCTCCCTGTTGCTGACGACGCTCAGCTTAAAGTTAGTCGGGTAGAGTCGCTGGAGGACGAGCCAATCGCCCTTGCGCCTTTGATTGACTTGATTAAGTTGGATGATAACGATGACGATTTCGGGGTTGAAACCTTATTCGTTAGGATTTCTGATTTACCAGAAGGCGCAGTGCTTGAGCAAGACGGCACTGTGCTGACACCTGATGAAAATGGCGTATACGAAATCTTGTTTGACGATTTGCCTCTCGTGCAGCTTATCCCCGTACCAGAAAGCAATATTGATTTTGATATCACGGTTGAAGGTGTCGTTAAAGACGAGGTCACCATCACTCTTGAGGATGGCACGACGACAATCGTGGAAGACGTGTTGGTTACCCCAGCCCAGACGATTGAAGTTGAGTTAACCGGTGTGGTTGATGAACCTGATTTTATTGTCGATGGCACCGATTGGACACCATTGCCTGATGGCCAACCCGGGCTTGAAATCACCATTGATGAAGATACCGATGCAACGTTGGATTTCACGCTGGTATCGGGAGAATTTGCCAATGCGCCTTTGGATGATTCAGAAACCCTGACCTTTGTTATCTCGAATATACCGGAAGGCGCCCAGATATTTGATGCTGCCGGCAACGAACAAACCTTGGTGTTTGTTGGCTTTGACCCGGATACCGGTTTACCTCGCTACGAAGTTAAACTGGATGGCGAAGCGATTGGCGATCCAGACCAACCCGTTGCGATCACTATTCGTCCTGCTGAGAACAGCACTACCGATATTGTGCTCGATGCCAGCATTGTGGTGACGGAAAACGATGGTGATCAGGCAAGCTTTGATGCTCAGCTTATTATTCATATCGAACCTGTGGTGGATGCAGGCGATTATACCTTGCAGAGCAATGGCTTGGAAGATGAATTCATCAACTTGAACTGGCGACCAAACCTAGCCGATGACAAAGAGCAAATCACCGGCTTGGTGATCCAAAATGTCGGGGCCGATTATCAATTGCAGATCAACGACGGTGGCACAATCACTGTGCTTACGATTGATGAAAATGGCTCAGTGACATTATCGCAAGCCGAGTTGGCGTTGTTACTGGCCAATGCCCAATTGCAGCTATTAGCACCGGAAGACTCGGATCTTAACCTTACCGGTGATACGGCCCTAACCACCGTGGTGACGGTCACAGAAGAAGATGTTGATTCCGATGCCACCGATACCCAAGACATTAACGGCACGCTCAATGTCATCATTCGTGCGGTGGTTGAGCCCGATGGTGAGTTGGGAGTACAAGTGGACGGTGAGTTTGTCGATAGTCTCGAGTCGGCAGATGGCTCGGTTGACCTATCTGGCGGTGACGGCTCTGATGGGCAAATTGTCTTTACCGATCTTGACCCAAGCAGTATCGAAAATATTCAATCGATCGTGATTACCTTCCCCGGCGAGCCGGAAACGGGGTTTGTGGTGATCGGCGGGATCAACAATGGCGATGGCAGTTGGACGATCCCAAGCGGGAGCTTTGATGATATTCAGATCCTGGCCCCGGTAGGATTTGAAGGCGAAGTGACGGTTCAATTAGATGCCGAAGTGCAAGACCAAAGTGACGATGGGGATGTGAGTACGTTGGTGATTGTTAGCGATGAAATCACCATTAACTTTTTAGCGGGTGCCCTCAACGATCAATTAGCCGGGGAAATCATCACTGACGACACCATTATCGTGACGGGTGAAGAAGATACGGCTGTAGATTTGGCGGATTTCCTCAATCAAATTGTCAGTATTAATACTGATGATGATAACCAGCTTGATGATGAATTTTCTTTGGTGATCAGTGCTGCTGACTTGCCGAATGGCGCCAGTATTTCAGGTATGGACTTTAACTTTGTCACTGACGAGTATGTGATTAAAGTGCCGGTCCAAGCCGATGGCTCGCTGAATTTATCGGGTATTACCCTGAACCTGCCTTTGGATTTTGCTGGCGACTTTATTTTGCCAGTGAAGTACGTCAATACCGATACCGCCAGTGGTGATACCCAAGAAGTGAACGATGACATTCCGGTACGAATTTCACCGGTACTTGATATACCGGAGCGGACAGGAGACAACGAGCGGGTGCCGGATATTGGCATAACGGTAGTGGAAACCCAAGGACTGGATGCCGATAGGCAGCCAATCGAGGATGGAGAGCCAGAGGTTATCTATCCCGGTATCGCGTTGGAAGACGGTGTTATTATCCTGAATGTGACGGCGGCAGTCGCCGATATTAGTACGACGTTGGAGGAAGGGCTCGAAACCATTGAATCTGTGGTGATCGATGTCAGTGGCGCAGGCGGTTTCTTGATTGATGAAACAGGCCAGCAGGTCACAACGCTCACCGTGACTGATTTAACCCAGCTAGACAATATCCAATATATTCCGGTTGAAGACTTCAGTGGTGATGTGGCGGTCAATGTGGCGCTGAACATTATCGATACTGCGGTGTTTGACGAGTCTGCTGGTGAGAATGTTGAAATAGACAGTGCCAATAGCTTTGCCCAAGATGTGGTGTTCGAAATCATCGCGGTAAACGACGAAGTGGAATTTACAGGCGTGGAGACACCGGTTGTGGGCGATGAGGACGCCGGTGCCATTAGCTTTGCGGGGATCGGTGGGTCGGTGGTCGATATTGATGGTTCGGAGTCTATCCTGTCGCTAAAAATTGTCGATGTACCGGAAGGATTCATCATTGACGGGGCAGCCAACAATGGCGGTGGGGAATGGAGCGTTGCTATTGCGCCGGGTAGCACTTCCTTTGATTTGGCAAATCTGGGGCTGATCCCGCCTAAAGATTTTAGTGGCTCGGTTGAATTGGGTATTGTGGTGTTCTCTAAAGAGCAAAGCCTAGACTTACCTGCCGAATTTACTAGTAACTTTACCGTTGTGGTGAACCCGATAGCCGACAGGGTGGATACTGATATCACACCAACCGCCGAGGGAGCGGAAGACGCCGCGATTGATTTAATCCTCAATATAGAAGCGTTTGATGATAGCGACAGCTATACCGGCACTGGCACCAACGTTGATGAAAACCCACCTGAAACCCTGCAAATTATCGTCAGTAACGTGCCTGATTCTAGCCAAATTGCATTGCCAGATGGGGTGACGGGTACTGTCATAAATAACAATGATGGCAGTTGGCTAGTGACGGTGGCAGCTCCTGACTTGGATCGGCTGGTGTTTATTCCCGGCAATGCGAATAACAACAATTGGGATGGAGAATTGGCATTAGATATCCGGGCGGTCGATCAAACGGACGTGGCTGGCGATGATATCGCGGTATTCCAAACCATCACGCTTGATATCGAAGCGGTTAACGACGCCCCTGAACTGCCCGATATTGACGATCAAACCGTCGAGGAAGATACACCCTTGGTGATCACTGGTATTACGGTAACCGACGTTGATTTTAATGAAGCGGGGACGACAGGCGTGATGAGCGTGTCGCTATCGGTGACAAACGGGCAGCTCACTGTGGTCGATGACGGTAGCTTGAGCATTACGGGGAACGGAACGAACAGCCTGCAGATTGAAGGCAGTATCGAGGCCATAAATACCCTATTTGATGCTGGCGTTACCTATCTGGGCGATCCTGATTTTAAAGGCGACGATGTCATGAGCGTCAGTGTGAATGACAATGGCAATGTCGGTACGGGCGGACCTTTGCAAGATGATATTGCCATTAATATTACCGTGACGCCTAAGCCCGAGCCGCCGTTGTTCACCTTGTCGGTTCCTCAGCTTTCTAATACCCGTGCGGCTTTAGGCACCTTGGTGCCTCTTATTGGGCTAGTTGTTACGCCTGTCGATGCCGATGAAACCCTATTTGTAGAAGTCAGGAACCTAGGTGATGGACGGTTGGTTGATGGCAATGGTGGCGAGGTTGGCACAGACAATGGTGATGGCAGCTGGCACGTGCCCGTCGCCCAGTTAGATGACTTGTTTGTCGCTGATTTGGCCGAAGGGGAGAATAGCCTCACGCTTGTCGCGATCGCCCAGGAAATCGATGGTAGCGAAGCGGAATCAACGGAAATAGTGATTGGCGTACGGATTGATAACCTGGCAAAGACAGGCAACCAAATTGGCGTTGGCGACTCGGATGCGGAAAACCTTGTTGTGGGCAGCGACGCTGATGAAACCCTGTTTGGCGGGCTGGCTGACGATATCTTGGTTGGTGGCAACGGGGAGGATGAGCTGTTTGGAGGCGAAGGTAACGATGAGCTTTGGGGCGGTGAGCGCAACGCCGTCGGTGACGGCGCAAGCGATGTGTTTACCTGGCAGCTAGATGATCTTGGCGATGGCTCCACCACGTACACCGACACGGTGAAGGACTTTGAAATCAACCTCGATCAATTGGATATCGCCGAGATCTTACCTGATAGCGGCGAAGAGGATCTTGATCGTTTGATCAACAATATTACCGCTGAAATTGATGCCGACGAGGCTGTGAACCTAGCCGTATCGGCAAGCGAGACGCTGCAGCAACACATCGTTGTCGAAAACATTGATGTTGCATCACTCGGTCTGGGCGTTGGCTCAACATCAAGTGAAATCATCACTGAATTATTCAATAACGGGGTGTTTATTGTTGATTGATACCCAATTAATGAATTTTAAGTTTACAGGCTGGTTCAGGATTATATATTTAATGTATTTATAGCTTTTAATATATCAGGTAGATAAGTGAAAATTATTACTATTAAAGCTGCATTCAGAAGTGTCTTTATTATGTCGAGAATTAACTTTGGTCTTAAAAGCTTAGTCTCCAGCATGATTTTTTCAGCTTCTAGTGCTTCTTTTTCATTTACCGGTTTACCGCAGCAAGTGCAGTTATATTGAATCTTACTCATGTATGTTTCGTTCTTTAGTTTGATAGTTATAAACTCATAGAGTTATATTTTAATAAATTTAATTTATCGAGCATAGATTGGTGCTGTTGCAAGTGCTTATCTATGAGCATTAATAAGTAATTAGCAATGTAAATATATTGGTGATTTAAACTTATCATTTTGAATCATTTATCTTTTGTTTAAAATACGTTGAACTTATATCAAGATCACAATTATCAAACATGCTCATGTAGTTGCTATTCAATCAGGTGAGTTAAGTCTTTAAGATGGCTTGGGTATATGTGTACTCATTGAATAGGACAGGATTGCCATGAAAAACTCGTTTGATCACGCGTTGCCAAATGCAGAAGGTTATTTTGGTGAATACGGTGGGAGCTTTATTCCTGAAGAGCTACAAAAGGTGATGGCGCAAATTACGGCTGCTTATGAAGAGTGCCGTCAAGACCCGGCTTTTAAGGAAGAGTTAGCTAGGCTCTATAAGCACTTTGTTGGTCGCCCAAGCCCGATTTTTCATGCCGATAACCTGTCGGAGAAATACGGTACACCTATCTATCTTAAACGCGAAGATCTTAACCATACCGGCGCGCATAAAATTAACCACTGCCTTGGCGAGGCACTGGTTGCCAAGAAAATGGGCAAGAAGAAGCTGATTGCTGAAACCGGCGCGGGCCAGCACGGGGTAGCGCTAGCGACCGCTGCGGCTTTGGTGGGATTGGAGTGTGATATCTATATGGGTGAAGTGGATATTGCCAAGGAGCACCCAAACGTAGTGCGCATGCGCATTCTTGGTGCGAATGTGATCCCTGCCACCCATGGCCGTAAAACCCTCAAAGAAGCCGTTGATGCTGCATTTGAAGCCTACCTGAAAGATCCGGTGAACCAGTTATATGCAATCGGCTCGGTTGTTGGCCCGCACCCATTCCCGATGATGGTACGTGATTTCCAATCGATTATCGGTAATGAAGCCCGGGTGCAATTTAAGGAAATGACTGGAAATTTGCCAAATAACCTGGTGGCTTGCGTGGGTGGCGGCTCGAATGCCATGGGCTTGTTCACCGCATTTTTGGATGACCAAGACGTTGCTATCCACGGTGTGGAACCCGCTGGGCGTTCATTGGCCGAAGTGGGTGAGCATGCCGCAACGCTGACCTTGGGCGAGCCGGGCGTGATGCATGGATTTAAGTCTTACATGCTAAAAGATGGTCAAGGTGAACCGCAGGAAGTGTATTCTGTTGCGAGTGGCTTGGACTACCCGTCGGTTGGCCCTCAGCATAGCTATTTGAAGGATCTCGGGCGGGTAAGCTACGGTACTGCCGATGATCAAGAAGCCATTGATGCCTTCTTCGAGCTATCACGTCTGGAAGGTATCATTCCAGCTATCGAATCTGCCCATGCCTTGGCTTATGCATTGAAATTGGCGAAGCAGGGTGAGAAGGGTTCGATACTGATTAACCTTTCGGGTCGAGGCGATAAGGATATCGACTTTGTGGTCGAGAACTACGGCAAGGAATACGGCATCGAGTCGTTGATCTAAAGCTATTTAAACGAAAGCCAGTGAGTGCGGCACTCACTGGCTTTTTTCTTAGTTCAATAGCTCAATCACGAGCTTATTGTTTTTAATTACGAGGTTAGGCTCTGCTGATTTTATCAAGGCTTCCTGTACCTTGGAGCTATCCAGTTTGTAGACCGGTTGTTGGGATAGGGCATAGCCAATCATGGAGACGGCAGGCTTTAGCAGTTTTTTGACTTCAGGCGGAAGCTGTTGCTTGCCGTCGCTAAAGTTTTCCAAGCGAAGTGACTTTAGATAGACCTCACCACTTTCTTTGTCGTACTCAGGGATGGCACTGAACTCGACATCCAAGTCCAACCCCATATTTTGCATGGACAGCATTTGCACCTGAGCATTGGTGCTGGCGAAAACTGAAACGCGATCAGCGTCAGCCCGACCTATTTTGACTTCGAGATCGTCAACGGCGACTTGGGCGTACATGACATTTTCGACGCCAACCGACTGCTCTAAGCTGACGGAGTCTTGTAAGTATTTGGTCATGTCTTGTTCTGTGATGCTGTAGCTGGCACAGCCGCCAAGCACAAGGGCTGCTGCAGCCAGAATAAATTGCTTAGTAGTATTTCTTATCATTCAAATCGACTCTATTTCGAGTTCTTAATTAATGTACATTGTACATAATTTAGCAGTAATACCAAAAATGCATGTGTGGCGAATAATTTATTTGTCCTGCTAATTGGTTATAAAAGCTGTATCAAAATTAAGATAACCCAAAGTTACCCAGTCTCACGCCTGCGACCTTGGCTATCCTCTAGTTACTGTCACCAAACGGCAGTGATCTAGCAATCAAGTCGTCACTAAAGTCAGTTAGTTTGGTGATGATACGGCAGTAATGGTTAGCGACTTGAGAGATGTGTGAATTATGGCAGCGATGGTGTACCCGTTAGATAGCCGAGCGGAACAAGAGCAAGCGATCAGTGATGAGCAGCTACAGCGGGCGATTGCAGCGAAGCTGACTGGCCAATTGAAAGACAAAGAGGTTGCGGCAAGCACCGCAGCTTTTTTAATGACGCATATATTAACTTGGCAGAACCGGACCCTCCCGCTTGCCTGTGCGGATAGTATATTGGCCTTTGCATTTGGTAACCGTATCGAGCCGAACGGCAACCAGCTGCCTGGCCCTATGAATGAAGATTTGGCTGATGTAGCCGTTGAATTGTTCCAACAGACCAATAAGCCGGTGTATGCCCAATGGGAAGTCGCTCAGGCAGTTGGGGATCGTATTCCTAGCCATCATCTTTTTGCCATCTACCCGCGGCTAACGGCCAAGGGTACCATTGACTACTTATGTACCAAGGGCGTGGCAGAGCGTGCGATTGAGCTGGCTGGTGGTGTCAGTGGGATGGGAAAAACACTGGTCGTGGCATTCTACGAACACAGTTTACGCACTATCGATACCGCGAAAGGTGTGGGGATTGATGCCTATGCACCAGAAGGTGTTGAGATGCCAAACCGCTTCGATGCTGAATCAGGCCAGCAATGGACGCAAGATCACCTCACTTACGTCATGCATGAAATTCGCACCCGGGCTACCAATGAACGCGAAAGGCTGATTGCCAAGCGAAACAACTTGGTCGATTAGTTGGTTTTAATTCGAATACAAAAGCCACTGTTTGAGAATATCAAGCAGTGGCTTTTGTTTTTAATGGCTTGTCAGGCCGGGTTTATCGAATCTAGGCTTATAGGGTTTTAAGCTCGGCAATGATTGGGTCTTGTTCGCTATTCATCACGCTAGGGCTCACACCGTAGTGGCGGGCTGTAATGGTAAAGTCATTGCCCTTGGTATCTATATTGTTCTTGGCTGTTTTGCCGCAGTTAAATGACGCCGTGATACTGCCGTCGGCATTCTTGTCCCATGAGTGCGAGTTGATATTACGTACCCCTTCGATGAGGTATTTATCCGCGTCATAGGCAGTAATCGAGGTGAAGAACTTATTGTGCGGGTCTTCAAATGTTGTCGAATAACAGACGTTTGCCTTCATGATTGAGCTGTTGGCATACATGTTCCCGACAAACGCTTCAGGGCTTGCGCCTCCCCAACCCGCCGCATTTTCTAGGTTCCACTGATGTAGGTCCGTGACGTCTTCGCTATGGCGCGGGAAGGTATAGGTAAACTTATCCATTTGGTTCACTTCTTTCGTGTAGGCGTTTACCCAGTTTTCGACTTCATTATAGTCATAGGGTTGAATTTGATAGTCGGTCGCAAAATTCAAACTAGCCGTATCCACTTGATCTAGGGCTGCTGTTGCATCATCGATGCCATTTTCTGTACCTGAGCGGTACATAACAAAGGCATAGTCAGATTCTACAGGTAGGCTGTATTCGCCATCTTCAACAACATAATGCTCGCCATGACCCTGCTCATTAATGACTTGAACGGCCAGGTAATTGCCTGTCTTAGGGATGGAAAAATGAACATAGCCATTCACCGCTTTCACGATGGCTACACCGTATAGGGTGTCATCGTTCATTTGCACTGTTGGTGCCGCCTTGCCCCTTGGCGGCAGTTCAGAGGCTTTGACAAATTGGTGGGTAGCACCTTTGCTCATCCAGTTACGGAAGTTACGTGCCGTTTCTGCATGAGAAAAGTTTTCTTCTGTTACTCTGATAATCTTAGGAGGCTGAGCCAGAACGATAGAGCCAGCCATCATAGAACCTGCAACCAGTGCTAATACGGTTAGTTTTACTGCTTTCATAAGACCTCTCTTAGGTAGCCCTTTCCTTGGCAGCTTAGGCAACTAAGAAAATCCGTTTTCTATGAACTTACAGTGAATGATGAATTTAATCCGCCGCTTAACGACTTGTACCAACCTCGAGATAACTCTCTCTATCAAAGTCACTTGCTAGCGAACTGGTAACCATAATACGGGCCATAGCTAATAACTTGAAATCATAAGATCTGATAACAGATATGCACCAAACGCATTTCACTTGCCGGAATGACGAAGGGGCTGTTGAGGGGAATAGATTAGGGGAGGTGGTTTGCAGCTAATGATTGAATACATTGTTGCCGATAGTGGTCAGGATGATTTGCTTTAACCAGTTGTGAGCGGCGCTGGTCGTGGTTCTCTTATGTTCTATAAGGTAGAGGTTAACGTGAAGCTCAGGTTTGTTGCCAAGAGAAAATATTGGAACAAGCTTATCCTCGATGTCCATCAAGTTGGTGAGCTTATCGGATGAAACCATTATTGTGTCGGTGTGTTGCATCAGTTCAACAAGCGTCAGCAACTGACCGCTCTTAAAAAACACGTCTCGTTCAATGCCCAGCTGCGAAAGGTGATTATCAACCGGGTTGTCCAAACCAAAGGGGGAGCGAATATCCAAGCTCATATCGACAAAACGGTATTTTAGGCAATCTTCCAATGTGACTTGGTGGGCTGTGGCAAGTGGGTGGTGCTTGGCAACGTAGAAGACAGGGTAAGTACTGCCCATTTTTTCATAGGGGAACTCCATGCCATTGTCTGGCGTATGGATATGAATAGAGAAGTCGACATCGCGCGAAAGAAGCTGCTGAATGGGGTTTTTAGCCACCGGGAATTCAACCAAGCTTGCTTTTGGGGCTTGTTTGGCGAGCTCGAACGCCAGTGGGGCCGTGATAAGTCCACTCATTAGTGGTGGTAGCGAGATGACGAATGTTTGATCGCATGTATTGGGTGAAAAAGCCGTTTGAGCAATGAGGCCTTGGGTATTGCGAAGCAGCTCCTCAAGCGGGGCTTGTAGGTCTAGGGCTTTTTGTGTGGGAACTAAGCCATTAGATTCACGGTAAAAGAGAGGGTCATCAAACAGTTCTCTCAAGCGGCCTAGAGTGCGGCTCATTGCTGGCTGGGATAAATAGAGCACTTGTGCAGCCCTTGTGACGTTACGTTCTTTAATCAAAACGCTTAAAGACACGAGTAAGTTGAGGTCAAGCCGTGAGAGTTGCTGTTCTAGCGTTACCATACTATATGCCAATCCATTATTAATATTATGTTTTGTATTGAAAACATAGGTATAAAAATCCACCATTGGCAACTCTTATGTTTTTTAATCGCAATTTAAGCTTGGCAATATTGTCAGTAAGCCAATTGCTGTTATTGTGGTGCCAAGTTTGAATGATTGGGTGGGGAGCAATATGAAGTGGACAAAAGAAGGGCAGGAGCCAGACTATCGTTTTACCTTGGCGAATGAGCGCACCTTCTTGGCCTGGATCCGCACCGCGTTGGCATTCTTAGCGGCGGCGATTGCCTTGGATCAACTTACACCTGAATTTGCCAACCCCCAATTACGGCTCGTGTTGTCTGTCACTTTGGCGAGTGTATCGGCCTATTTATCGATTCTGGCTTATCGCCGTTGGCGTCGTAACGAAATGGCGATGCGCAGTAGCGAGCCGCTGCCTTACACCCGTCACCTAAAATGGGTCAGCATTGTTATGATGGGGCTGGTAGCCGTCATCATGATATTGATCCTGCAGCTGTTCTAAAAAGGGTGGGGGGGACGGTGGCACAAGAAAATAGCCAATCACTAAGAGAAAGGGATGTAGGCCTTCAGCCTGAGCGAACCTTGCTATCGTGGTCGAGAACCGTTCTGCTGTTATTTCTCCACGCTTTGGTCTTGGTTAAAGTTGGCTGGACCAAAGGTGTGCCGGCGCTGTTGCTGGTGGCTGGCGCCGTGTCAATTGCCTCCTTTGCCCTGCTTGCCCTCATCGAGTTACGTCGTATTGATTACCGCTTTACCCTCCCGCTATTAAATTTGCGTAGTGTCGGTATGAATCTGTTCTTTTCGGTAGCGGTTGCCGCTTCTGCTGGCTGTTATATTGTCGCTTTGCTTTTGCGTGGTGGGTAAATTGGATGTGGATTTAATCCTGTCTCGTAAGCCGATTTACGCTTTTCCCCTTCTTGTATTCATTTACGCAATGTATTAACCACTTGATAGCTGTGCTTAAATAACTGTGAAATAGATACTTTTTTAGTCGTTATTTCAGGTTTTATGCTGAAAACTAGCTGTACATCAAAGAATATTCCCTTGTCTATTTACGTAAAATTTACGAAAATAGAAGGGTATATTGCATTGGGGGAGAAAATGAGCGTAATGGATCCTGTAGAGATACCAAAAGCCACCATTAAAGAAGCGGCTGAAAGAGCGGGTGTCTCTATCGCTTCGGTGAGTCGTGCTTTAAATAATAAGCCGGGTATCAGCGAAAAAACACGTAAAAGAATTCTAGACATCTGTGCCGAGCTAAATTACGTGCCTAACACGTCAGCAAGGGAGCTGACAGGTGGGCACAGTAATACCATCGCCATTTCGATGGGACCGCATGACTTTGTCGCTTCACGTTACCTTGGCATGCTTTGGCCTGCGCTGTCGGCAGAAATACGTAAACGAGGGCAAAATTTACTGCCCGTTGAGCAAGACACTGATATCAGTAAGGTCAGTGGTGCGATCCTCATTGGTGTCGAAGATAACGATCCCCGGGCTGAGTACTTGAAAGAAATGGAAATTCCCTTTGTTTCAATTGGTTGCGGGGATAATATCTTTTGGGTAGCACCGGATGACTTCAATGGTGCAAGGTTGGCTACCGAGCACTTGCTAGAGCGAGGCTGTCGCCAGGTCGCTTTTGTTACGCCAACGGTTTACGGTGGCGGTTACCAGTTCAGGTATCAAGGCTATATGTCTGCGATGGCAAGTAAAGGCCTACCTGTCAGGGAGTTGCGCACAACCAGTGAACCACTTGGTGAAATTGCGGCGTACCGTTACTTCCTGAATATGGAAAAACCGTTACTCGAAGCGTTTGATGGCTTTGTCTGTGAGTGTGATGAAACTGCAATTGGGCTGATTGCGGCGTTAAAAGACCGTGGTTATCAGGTACCGGGCGACTTCTCGGTCGTGGGTTACGATGGTTTACCAGGTGTTTCCAAGGATTTGACCACGATTATACAAGACCCTCACGATATAGCTGAAAAGGTTTCTGAGCTGTTGGAAGCTGCGATGGCAGGTGAATTGCCGCGTGGTGCGATGATCCCCGTTACCCTAAAGCAAGGAAAAAGCTCTTAATTTCTTTGTTTTCCTTCCCAATCTTGACAAAGGCGTGACTAGTGTCACGCTTTTTTTATGTCTGTCGAATACTAACGCTTAACCTTTACGGTTTTGTGATCTTGATAACGTAAACGCTTACGTTATGATCGTAAACTCAACTCAGATTTTACGGGTTAGGAAGATTGTGAGGATAACAATGAAAAGAAGTGCATTAGCGTTATCTCTGGTGATAGCAGGTGTTGCACCTACCGTTCAAGCAGTGACGGAAGTAAAGATTGCTGGGTGGGGTGGTAACGATGTGGTTGCCATGAATAAGTTGGTTAATGACGTTCTGACCGAAGACTTCGAAGCGGCTGGGATCAAAATAAACTACATGCCGGTCGAAAGTGATTTTAGCCAGTTTCTTATTAACGGTCTTTCTGCTGGTACTGCACCTGATGCTTTTTATATCGACGTACTTATGGTCGATGCGTTGGTCAACTCAGGTAAGGTAGCAGCAAACACACCGGCACTTTCGGCTGCTGAAAAAGCGATGCTCCCAAACTTGAATAACGCATTTACCATTGACGGTAAGCAATACGGTGTTGCTAAAGATTTCAATACGTTAGCTGTTCAATTCAACAAAGATATCTTTGACGATGCAGGTGTCGATTACCCTTCAAACCAAGACTCATGGAAAGACTTGCTGACTAAACTTAAAGGGGTAAAAGCGGAGCTGGGTGATGAAGTGGCCGGCATTTGTGTTATGCCGGATTACGCCCGTTTCGCGCCATTTGCGCTATCGACTGGCTGGCAGCCATTTAACGAAAACGGTGAAACCGTACTGGACGACGACTTCCGCCGTGCCTTTGAATTCTACACCTCTTTGAAAGCGGAAGGCGTGGGTATCTTGGCATCGGATATCGGTCAAAGTTGGGGAGGCGGTTGCTTAGGTACGGAAGAAACGGCCATTGCCATTGAGGGCAACTGGATCAGCGGTTACTTACGCGATAAGGCGCCAAACATGCAATACGGCACTTCGTTGATGCCGATTGATAGCGAAACGGGCAAGCGTGGCAACCTTCTATTCACCGTCGCTTGGGGCATTAATGCCGACGGCGCGAATGTTGAAGCGACCCGCAAGGCCGTTGAGATCCTTACTAGCCAAAAAGCACAAAGCTGGGTGCTTGACTCAGGCTTAGCCCTACCAAGCCGTGCTGAGCTTGCAGAGTCTGAATATTTCGAGCAAGACAACCAAGAAAATCAGTTGGCTAAAACTGTTTTTGAAGGTGCATCAAGTGGTTACGTAATGCCATTTGCGTTTGGCCAACACGGTTCAAGCTGGATGCAGCCAATCAATGAAGCGCTAAATGCAGTATTGCTTGAGCAGATGACAGCTGAAGAAGCTATCAAGATGGCTCAGGCGAAATACGATGCCATGACTGGCAAGTAAGCGAGGTTTTACCATGAACTCCCTGCGTTTTCGCGAGCAGGTATATGGGTGGCTCCTGGCTGGGCCATTCGTATTAACCTTGGTCGTTTTCTTCCTGTATGCCTTGATTCGTACCGTTTACTTTAGTTTTACGGAATACGATCTGTTTTCCGAGGCGGTATGGGTAGGATTTTCAAACTTTGTTGCTCTGTTTAAAGACGACCTGTTCTTGTTGGCTCTGGGTAACACCATTGCCTTCTCTACCATCGTCACTGTAATTCAAACTGTGCTGGCCTTGGGGTTGGCAATTTTGGTGAACGCCAAAATACGCGGTAAGGCTTTTTTCCGTACGGCTTTTTACCTTCCAAGTATTTTGTCGAGTGCCGCTGTTACGTTGATTTTTATTTGGTTCTACCAGAAAAACGGCTATCTAAACGGGTTTTTGACCTCGGTGGCGGCGAACTCGCCGTACCTGACATGTTATGTGATTACGGCCGTGATTTGTCAATTGGTGCTGGTATGGCGCGATCGTTTACGTGGTTTACCTGCGAGCTGGTTTGATCCTGCTTGGGCCATTCTATCTTGCTTGTTGGCCGGTGTAGCCACTGTAATCGCCAGCATGATGGGTTGGGTAGAGGCCGCTGGCCATGTTGTTGAGGTGAACTGGCTGAATACCCGTGAAGAAGTTGGCCCGATGCCGCTGACGTTGTGGGCAATTGTTATCCAGAACATCTACACCACGATCCCAACCTTTATGTTGCTGTTTCTCGCTGGTCTGCAGGGGATCCCTGAAGAGCTTTACGAGGCAACACGCATCGACGGTGCGAATAAGTGGCAACAGCACTGGCATATCACGATCCCACAGTTGGCGCCGGTTACCTTCGTGGTGATCACCTTCGGCATCATCGGCACCTTGCAGATGTTTGACCAGGTCGCCTTGCTTGGCTCGGCTGCGCCATTGGAATCTCGAATTACATTGGCTTACTACGTTTACCACAATGCCTTCCCACCGGGTGGCTCACCACAAATCGGTATGGCAAGCGCAGCTTCGTTGGTGCTGGCGTTTATTACCTTGGTCGTGGTGTACATACAGAAGATTTTTGGTGTGAAGGAGAAAGCAAATGTCTGATTTGTCACTCGCAAAACCGGCTGAAACACCTGCGGTTAGCATGGATCAAATCAGCAAGTTCCACGTTCGTCGTCGTTGGGCCAAAGTGGCTTGGGTATACGGTGCATTGATTATGATTGCCACCGTGATGTTGGGTACCTTCGTGGTGGCCTTCATGGCAAGCCTGAAAGATGACCCGCTAGAGCAGCCGTTTAAGTTTAACTTTGCTCAGGTGCAGCCTGCTAACTGGAGTGCTGCATACCAGCTGGGTAATACGGGCAATGATGCCCCATGGTTTGGTGGCTTTGCGCCGGGCTCGGAAATTACCTTCGAGGTCACTTACGCGGTGGAAGCAGGCAGCGAGTTGGCGGTGCCGGTAATCGAAGTACCGCGTCGACGTGCCGGTACGGGTATGGCTGCGGCTATCCAGACAGATTTTGCAGCTGACTACGCTGTGTTGTCTGAGCCAAAGCAGGTATCGACAGCCGCTGACGTTACCTTTGTCGAGAAGCGAGGCCGCCGCGAGCTTACCAAGCAAGGCCATAGTGCGACATGGCAGTTTACAATTCGTTATGACGGCGATGGTCCGGTGGTTGATACCTTGCCATTGAACATCACCGCGCCGCGAGGCCAGGTGCTGGTGGATAGCACCTTGTCGCCAAACCGCTTTGAGCGCCGTGGCCGTGTTGCGGCGTGGGATAACCTGACGCCGGGCGTGATTGGCTATGTGTTCAAGAGCTACGTCCGTGTTTATACCGAATCTGTCAGCTTAGATACCGGCAAGAGCCTATTTATGAGCTGGACACTGAACTCATTCTTCATCGCGTTCGGTAAGGTGCTGCTTACTCTGTTCTTTGCCTGTACCGCAGGCTATGCCTTGGCACGCTTGAAGTTTACCGGTGCCCGCTTTGTGTTTGCTTTCATGCTGCTGAGCATGATGGTGCCGGGGCAGGTGACGTTTATCTCAAACTATCTGATTTATCGAGATATTGGATTGTTGAATACCCCTTGGGCGGTGATTACGGCCATCGTGGCATCTGGACAAGTACTGATCATGAAGCAGTTCTTTGAAAGTGTGCCGCGTGAGTTGGAAGAAGCAGCCATCGTTGATGGTGCCAATCCCGCCACTATTTTATTCAGAATTTTCATGCCATTGGCGAAGCCGGCAATCATGTCGGTCACCATCTTGGGTTTCCAAGGGGCATGGAACGATTTCTTCTGGCCGCTGGTGGTTATCAACAGCCCGACGGACGCCTATACGCTTCCTGTTGGTTTGTTGAGCCTTCGTAACGCTTACGGTGTTGCGGGCGACTGGAACCTGATCTTGGCCGGGGCCTTCCTGTCCACGATCCCTGTACTGATAGTTTTCATTATTTTCCAACGTTACTTCGTCGGTAACGATATTTCTTCCGCTGTTAAAGGTTAATTAGGAATTTTTAAGATGTTTATGAACTACAACGCTGGTCAAGGCGAACTGAAAAACTGGATCGTTGAGGAAACCGCGTTTGACTCAGCATTCCAAGGCAAATGTGAAGTAGTAATGAGCCAAGGTAATGGCTACATGGGTGCCCGTAGTGCAACGGAAGAAAAATACGTTGGTCAGGTACGTAACCTTTTTGTCGCTGGTACTTTCAACAAGTTTGATGCTGATGAAGTGACCGAGCTACCTAATGCGGCTGACATGAGTGCTATCGAAATCTTTATCGATGGCCGTCGCTTCCACCTTGAAAGCGGTGAAGTGGCGAACTACTCACGTCGCTTGAACGTGAAAAACGGCGAACTGATCCGTGAGTTCACTTGGACCAACAGCGAAGGCAAGAGCTTCGAGATGCGCTTCCGCCGCTTTTTCTCGCAAGCAAACCTTCACCTAATGGCGTTTGACGTACAAGTTAAAGCCGTTAACAGCGATGCGAAAATTGAAATCCGCTCTGGTGTGGACGCCCAGTTGTCCAACTCTGGTGCCCAGCACTTCCACGAAGGCGAGAAGCGTATCTACGACAAGCGCTTTGTTGAGTTACTACAGCACACTACTGAAAGCAACGTAGACTTCGTTTTCCTGACGTCTCACCGTTACTTTGCTAACGGCCAAGAAGTAGAAATCGATCCGGGCCTACAGATGGATCGCCGTAAAGTATGGCTGAACATCCACCATGAGCTAAAAGCAGGTGAAAGCTTCGGCATCGAGAAAGTGGGTGTGGTACACACTTCACGTGACAAGCAGTTTGACGTTGAAGGCTATGAGTTACAGGCACTACGTGACCACGCGCTGACTAACCTGAAAGCGAACGCTGACCGTAGCTTTGACGAATTGCTAGCTGACAGTGCGGCAGAGTGGGACAAGCGCTGGGCTGGCATGAACATCACAATTGGTGGCTCTGACTTTGATCAGCTCGCTATCCGTTTTGCTCAATACCAGCTCAACATCTTTACCCCAATGCACGATTCGCGTTTCGGTATCGGTGCGAAAGGTTTGTCGGGCGAAGGCTACAAGGGCCACTCGTTCTGGGATACGGAAGTATTTATGCTGCCGTTCTTCATCTACACCATGCCGGAAGTTGCCCGCAGCTTGCTTGAGTACCGCTACAAAACGCTAGATGGTGCACGTAAGAAAGCACGCGACAATGGTTACATCGGTGCTCAGTTCCCTTGGGAATCTGCACTAACGGGTGAAGAAGTGACACCTGTATGGGGCGCTGTAGATATCATCACAGGTAAATCTACCAAGATCTGGTCTGGCTTTATTGAGCAGCACATTACTTGTGATATCACTTATGCCCTATGGCAGTACTACCAAATCACAGGCGATCAGGCGTTCATGGACGACATGGGCTACGAGATCATGTTTGATACTGCCACTTTCTGGACTAGCCGCCTTGAGTGGTTGGAAGACCGTAACATGTGGGGCATTTGTAACGTTATTGGCCCAGATGAGTACAAAGAGCACATCGATAACAATGCCTTCACTAACTACATGGTGGTGGAAAACATTAAGCTGGCGATCCGCTACTTTGAGGATCTTGAGCAGTCGAACCCGGCGCTACTGGCGAAACTGTCTGACAAGCTGAACCTGATTGAAGCTCGCAAGCTATGGCTTGAGCGCGTAGACAGCATTTACCTACCTCAACCACGTGAGGAAGATAAGGTTATCCCTCAGGATGATACTTACCTGCAGAAAGAAATCATCGACCTGACCAAGTACAAAGAGCAGCCGTTCGTTGGTGGTCTGTTCCAAGACTACAACCTTGAACAGGTAAACAATATCCAGGTGTCGAAGCAGGCTGACATCATGGTGCTATTCCTACAGCAGGAAGATAAGTTCGACCTTGAAACCAAGCTCGCGAACTGGAACTACTACGAACCGAAGACCCTGCACGATTCGTCTTTGAGCCTATCAACGCACTCGGTTCTGGCATCAGATGTTGGCAACCCAGAGCTGTCTTACGACCTGTTCCAGCAGGCTGCGAGCATTGATATCGGCCAGAATATGAAGAGCTCTGATCACGGTATCCACGCCGCGTCTATCGGTGGTATGTGGCAGTGTGTGGTTTATGGCTTCGGTGGTGTACGTATGCTTGGCGGCAACCTACGCATTAACCCGAACCTCCCAAAGCAGTGGGATAGCTTGAACTTCCCTATTTACTGGAAAGGTGAACGTCTGGAAGTCACGCTAGACCAAGAAACTGTGCATATTGCCCGCCCTGAATTCACAGGCCAGGCGCTAGAAATCGAAGTGGCAGGAGAGCCGCGCATCATCGAATCAACAGAGGTAACGCTCAATGTGTAAGGCATTTATCTTCGACCTAGACGGTGTGATCACCGATACCGCTGAGCTGCATTACCAAGCTTGGCAACGTATGGCTGACGAGGAAGGTTACTACTTCGACCGTGAAATTAACGAGCAGCTACGTGGTGTTTCTCGCCGTGCTTCATTGGACATCATCCTTGATGGCCGCGAAATCAGCGAAGAGAAAATTGCTGACCTAATGGAACGTAAGAACAATTACTACGTTGAGCTATTGAGTACGATCACAGCCAAAGACGTGCTACCGGGCATTGAACAATTCCTACTGGAATTAAATGCACGTGGCATCAAGGTGGCGTTGGCATCAGCCAGTAAGAACGCTCGTCCTATCTTACACCGTCTGGGCCTAACACCGTTGTTTGATGCAATCGGCGATGGCTGGTCGGTAAACCGCTCAAAGCCTGCACCGGATGTCTTTATCCACGCAGCTGGCCAAGTGGGTGTCAATGCTGACGAGTGCATTGTTGTTGAAGATGCAGAAGCTGGTGTTGATGCAGCCAAAGAGGCCGGTATGAAGGTTGTTGGCATCGGTCCAAAAGAGCGTGTTGGTCATGCTGATTGGGTCTGCGAAGACACCAGTAAGCTGATTGTGTCGCAAATTTTGGCGTAAACGTAGGGATTTAGAGGTAAAAAATGGCGCGTTTAGAACTTAAGAACATCAATAAAATCTATCCTGATGGCGCACACATCATCAAGGATGCCAACCTAGTAATCGAAGATGGCGAGTTTACCGTCTTTGTCGGCCCATCCGGCTGCGGTAAATCGACCATGCTTCGAATGGTGGCGGGTCTTGAGGAGATCTCATCAGGTGAGATGCTGCTCGACGGTGAGGTGGTGAACACGCTTTCTCCGACCGATCGCGGCATTGGTATGGTGTTCCAGTCCTACGCGCTATACCCGCACATGACGGTGTACGAGAACATTGCGTTTGGCTTGAAGCTAGCGAAAAAGCCAAAGGAGAAAATCGAGCAGGCAGTCAACAATGTCGCTGAGATGCTCGAATTAACCTCGTTGCTTAACCAGCGCCCGAGCCAGCTTTCGGGTGGCCAGCGACAGCGCGTAGCCATTGGCCGAGCCATTGTCCGCGATCCTAAGCTGTTCCTCTTGGATGAGCCACTGTCAAACCTAGATGCCGCGCTACGTGTTCGTATGCGCCTGCAACTGGCGGATTACCACAAAAAGCTTAAGTCTACCGTTATTTACGTTACCCACGATCAGATTGAGGCCATGACGTTGGCCGATAAGATTGTGGTGCTGAAAGGCGGTGTCGTCGAGCAAGTGGGCTCGCCTCTGGATCTTTACTACTTCCCGCAAACCATGTTTGTTGCCGGTTTTATTGGTTCACCGAAGATGAACCTGTTGCCAGCGACACTCAAGCAAGCCACCCCGGATTGCGCAACGGTTGAAGTGGGAGACTACACCTTCGCTGCAGAAGTAAATGCTGAATCAGCAACTGAAGGCGCACTGATGACATTGGGTATTCGTCCGGAAGACATCCACTTATCGGAAGAGGGAGTGGGTGTGCGTGTCGAGGGTATGGAGCGTTTGGGGACGGAATCTCTGCTTTATACCACCCTGTTACGCGGTGGGCAGGAAGTATTGGTGCGTGTACCGGGCACGGTGCATGTAGAGGTAGGCCAGCACCTCAATATTCATATTCCAGCTGAAAAATGTCACCTGTTCGATAGCAAGGGCAAGGCATTTACCCGCAGTTTCACGCTAGATGACTTAATCACACTGCCACCGCAACTTAAGCAGCAAGCTGCGAGCTAGTGTCACCAAGCAATAGCGTCTGAAACACAAAATAAAAAGCCCGCTTGGCGGCGGGCTATTTATCCAAAGCTTAAACAAATCGCTTTGAAGTATTTCTCAACTTGTTGGCGCAAGTTGAAAAATTTGTCTGGCCGACGTTCTAGCAATCAGCCAGGCAACGACATAATGCCCGTTGGCGCGGGCAAAACATCTACTGTACGAAAATTATAATAGGGAATAATTATGAAAAAAACAGTCGTGGCGATGTCTCTGGCAGTTATTTTCTCTGCAAGCGCCTTAGCAGAAACTGAACAGACAGAGCAAAAGAAAGAAACGACGCCTAGCTTAACTGCCTTGGAAAGTCAGGTATCCACGGCAGATTTGCTCACCGCTGTTAACCCGCCACCAAAAAAAGAAGGCCGCTTGCACGGTACATTATCTTCAAAAATTGAATTAGAACAATGGCGTTACGACGATACTAGTAAAGAAGAAGGTATGCGTAACGGCGGTAAGTTGAAGTATGTACTGGCTGAAGGTAACTTCCGTCACGACGATCTTCCTGGTTGGGATTTTGGCTTCCACAGCTCACGCGAAGATATCTTTGAAGGCGAACCGTTTGATCAAGACTACCAAGCAAATAACTCAATCCTAGAAGTTTACGCTAACCGTAATTACAACAAAGACTGGGGTAATATCGGTTGGGGCGTTAAGCTGGGCTCAGAAAGTGCCGATGACCGCTGGATGCCGGAAATCAAAGGTTTTGGTACCTACCGTATTACTGACAAGCTGGATGTACACGGTTATGCCCTATACCACGTTGAGCACAAGCGCGGTCATGGTGACTTTAACTACTTTGAAATTGAACCTGGCTTTGGTTACCAGATTGCCGATAACATGGGTGCATGGCTGAACTTCCGTTACCAGCACGGTACATGGGTTCCAAACGGCGACTTTGATAAGGAAGTGGAAACAGAAGTTATTATCAAGCCGGGTGTTTGGTATGGCTTTGGCAAGTTGAGTGCTTCGCTTTGGGGTGAGTTCGGTCAGTTTGAAAAAGAAAACGACCGTACCGGTGCACACCTATGGAAAGAAGACTACTGGAAGTTGGGGGTATCTGCTAACTACCCGCTATCGAAGCAATTTCGCCTAGTGGGTGAAGTGAGCTATAAGAGCGTGAAATTTGAAAATACCGACAAAACTGAATTTGATGGTTACTTGCCGTTCGGTATGATTGGCATTAACTATAGCTTCTAAGTTTTAGTTCTTTTTCTATCCTTAAATCAGGCTGTTTACTCAGCCTGATTTAACTATTTAGAGAAAAAATAGAGAGTTAACTTGAAAGCTATAGAGAAAACAATCAATAGAATCAGGTTAAATGCGTAAAGTGATATTTGCAACGAATTGTAATTTACGCAGAAAAGCATTGAATTTACGTCAAACTTACATCCATTAGTTCGCTACAATATGAATAGGTTGGTAATCTCATCAACTATTCGGATGTGAGGTGTATAATGAAAAAACTATTAGTGGCCCTAGCGTTAGTTTTGCCAGCATTTGGAGTAATTGCGTCTTCGTCAACATCTGGCAGTAAGTCTGGCCAATATTCAGAAACATACCAGGTTTGCTACCTAGATGGCAAAGCTGTGATGTTGCAGCGCAATATGTGCTACGCCTCTGGCGGTAGTTTAGTTAAACCGCAATAAATACTCTAATTCATCGCTGCAATATTCCTTAATCAATTTATACCCAAGTTATTTTAGTGAGTATTACTTCATGCTGATACTTGGGTATAAAGCCATTTTATTTACTCCCTGACTTGTTATTTAAGCTATCTAGCGAAATAGCAACTATATATTGAATATGAATAACTAAAGGCATAAATTAATAACTAGTCATTACCGGATTAGGATATTCGCCCTTGCTCAACTTAAAAGAACTGCCTTCGATAAAGGCATTGAGAACCTTTATTGCGGTGGCAAATAACCTAAGCTTTTCAAAAGCGGCGAAAGAGTTATCGGTCACTCAGGGAGCGGTGAGTAAGCAAGTTTCAGCACTGGAGCAACAGTTAGGGCAACCCTTGTTCGAGCGCCATCTTAACGGTATCAAGCTAACCAGCATTGGTCAGCAATACCTGCCACAGATAGCGGAAGCGCTTGAGGTCTTGCAAAATGCAACGGCTAGCCTGCGTCAGATGGAGCAGGTAGAAGATATTCTGACGGTAAATGTTACGCCTTCTTTCGCAAGCCTTTGGCTAATTCCTGCCATTCATCGCTTTACAGAGCAGTACCCTAATATTCAGGTTAGCCTGAAAACCGGTGATGGGGCATTGCACGATATTAGTGGCGAAAATGATATTGTTATCCGATGCCTGCCATTAGCCAAGCATTATGAGAATGCGACGTTGCTATGCCGTGAGAGGCTAAAATTAGTGGCATCGAAGGCGTTAGTTAAATCTGCTCCCATTCAGTGTTACGCAGACTTAGGTAAGCACGTATTTCTACCGCAAGTGACTAGGCCGCAGCTTTGGGAGCAATTAAAGAGCCAGCATTATATTGAAGATAATATCGAGTTTTATGGTGTGGGCTTTGAGCATTTTTACATGTCGTTAGAAGCGGTGAAGCATCAGCAAGGGTTGGCGCTTTTGCCTGATTTTATGGTGAGAGAGCGAATGCAGCAGGAGCAATTGGTAAACCCGCTACATGCCGAGTTTGAAAGCCATTACGGATACTATGTCATGGTGCCTAACTATAAATTGAACTCAAGAAAGGTATATCTGTTTACCCAGTGGTTAAAAAAAGCTTTTGACGAGAAGTAGCCCGATAAAACAACAGACCCTAGAGGCCATATTGGCTAGGTGATGAGGAGTTGGCGAAACGCATCTGCATCTAGGATGCTGAGGTGTAGCTGTGCGGCGGTCTGTTTGAGTTGAACCACTTGCTCAGCATTGTTTTTTGCTAACGTACCTAGATGATTCAAATGATTATTTTCAAACCCAACTCGAATATCACCACCCATAAGCATAGACGTTGCTAGGCATTGGTGTTCATATTTTCCAAATGCGCAAACCGCCCAGCGCTGCTTGTGGTCAAACAGTTGCTGTTGCAGAAACGGTGCTAGATCACTTGGCAGCGCCGTTTGCTGTTGTTGGTAACGACCAAGCACCAGTAGCAGGTGATGGGTGTTGGTTGGGAGTTTCCCTTGGGTGAGCAAGTGAAAGTAACGCTTTAGATCTTCGGGGCTGTAGAGGATGTATTGGGCGATGATCCGTTCCGATGCTACCCAATGGAAAAACTCACTGGCTTGGTGAAGATAACTGGCATCCGGAAGCAGTTCACTGAGTGCAAACGAGGCAGCTTCGGGCTTTACTTCTTTAATTAACGTCATCTGCTGCTCTGGTGAGTACTGGCCAATCGCTTCTGTCGTGAGTTGGACAATAATACTATCGCCGACCTGCTCTTTGAGCGCTTGGTAGAGCCGGATGTTATCGTCGATATCCAGCGAGTGCTTACCATTATGATCTCTGGCATGTAGGTGAACCATGGCAGCCCCGGCATCGCGACAGGCGATAACCTCATTGATTATCTGTCGTTGCGTGATTGGCAGTGCCGGGTGATCTACCCGGCTTTTTCTGGCGCCGTTAGGGGCCACGATAATGGCGGTTTGGCCCAGTTGTGTATTTTCTTCCATTGTTTTATCCCAACCTAGAGTGAGGGTACTAATACGCTACATCCAGTGTGTGGAAGCGGTGAGCAGCGACTTTTCCAGCTTGGCGACGAGCTCATCAAGCTGGTGCTCTTCGATGATAAAAGGCGGGGCGAGCAAAATATGGTGTCCTAGATGACCATCGATCGTGCCTGACATCGGGTAGCACATGAGCCCATTTGCCATGGCTGTTGACTGGATAGCTTTGTGGGCTTTTGAGGCTGCCGGTAATGGTGACTTAGACTGCTTGTCAGCCACCAACTCAATACCAATGAACAACCCTCTGCCGCGTATATCACCAACATAGGGAAGGGAGCCAAGGGCTTGATGGAGTTTTTCCATCAACTGGCTTCCTCGTGAGCGAACGACTGCTAGCAGATTGTCTTCTATAATCGTGTCGATAGTGGCAAGTGCGGCGGCACATGCCATTGGATGGCACATAAAAGTATGCCCATGCTGGAAAAAGCCTGAGCCATTGGCAATGGCCGCATAGATTTTGTCATGCACTAGAGTTGCCCCAATAGGCTGGTATCCTGCACCAAGGCCTTTGGCAACGGCGATAATATCCGGCTCGATACCTTCTTGCTCAAACGCGAAAAAGGTGCCGGTTCGGCCAACACCACACATCACTTCATCAAGGATCAGTAATACATCATAGCGGTTGCAAATCTCCCTTATTCGCTTGAAGTAGCCATCGGTGGCAGGCACTGCACCAGCAGTAGCACCAACAACCGGTTCGGCGATGAAGGCCATTACATTTTCCGCGCCGAGCTCAAGAATTTTTTGCTCCAATTCATCGGCCGCTCGACGGCTGTATGCTTGCTCTGACTCAAAATGAAGCTGCTCACGATAGGCGTAGCAAGGGGCGATATGATGCGAAGTTGAAAGAATAGGCTTAAAGGGTTCACGTCGCCATGTATTCCCCCCCACCGAGAGTGCACCTAAGGTATTGCCGTGGTAGCTCTGCCGGCGAGCGATAAATTGGCATTTTTGGGGCATGTCGATTTCAACAAAGTACTGCCGAGCCAGTTTTAGCGCCGCTTCAACTGCTTCTGAACCACCACTGACAAAATAGGCGTGGTTTAAATCGGAAGGGGCCAGTTCCGTTAACCGTTTCGCCAAGGTTTCACTGCTTTCACTGGTGAAAAAGCCGGAATGGGCATAAGGCACGCGAGCCAGCTGATGCGAGATGGCCTCTTTTACCCTTTGATGGCTGTGGCCGAGATTCGATACTGCTGCACCTCCACAAGCATCGAGGTACTGCTTACCTTCGCTGTCTATCAGGTATACACCGCTTCCCCAAGCCACTGTTGGTAACTGGGTATGGCAATGGCGATGGAAAACATGCGTCATAAGTCTGTCCTTGTATACGATAAAGGTGACACCGATGCATAAGATTGTTGGATCAAACACTGAATGGTGCAAACGAATAAAGTTTTAGGGGTATGAGAAAAAATAATAAATTCTTTTACGTTGAATTTACGTTTGTTGGTTATGTTTTCCCTAATTTATGGCGGCCTGAAGGCTGTTGTTACTAGGTAAATGACTAAAAGTGATGCTTTTATCGTAATTCTTTACTTTGTTCTTATTTCTTGTGATCTGTTTAACGTAAGCGTTTACGTTATTGGTGCATAATTCAACCCCACAAGATGGATTGAATTTATAGCAGAGCGAGACATGACAAAGGCATACCGTCCTTCACTTCATATGACGCCAGACCAAGGATGGATGAATGATCCAAATGGCTTGGTGTATTTCAATGGGTATTTTCATCAGTTTTATCAGTACTACCCGCACGATACGGTGTGGGGGCCAATGCACTGGGGCCATAAGATCAGCCAGGATTTGATCCATTGGCAGGAGTTGGAGCCCGCACTATATCCCGATGAATCTGGGATGTGTTTTTCTGGCAGTGCGATTGTTGATTGGGAAAATACCTCGGGTTTGTTCGAGACGGACAAACCTGGCTTGTTGGCATTTTATACGTCCTTCATCCAACCGAAGGTGGTGCTGGCCGACGGGCGTGAAATCGAAGATCCCATTCAACAGCAGTCACTGGCCTATAGCCAAGACGGGTTGGTATGGCATAAATATCAGGATGGGGCACCGATCATTCCTGCACGAGGTAATCCGGATTTCCGAGACCCGAAAGTGATTTGGCATCAAGCCTCTCAAGCATGGGTAATGGTAGTGTCATGCGGGCAGCATATTGAGTTCTATCGCTCGACGAACCTGTTGGACTGGCAATTGGTGAGTGAGTTTGGCTATCGCCATGGTGCCCACAGTAAAGGGCCTTGGGAGTGTCCTGATTTATTTGAGCTACCGATTGAAGGCAGTGATGATTCTCGTTGGATATTGGTTGTGGGTATTGGTGAAGGTGCGCATTGCGGCGGGGCAGGTACACAGTACTTTGTTGGTCAGTTCGATGGGACGACATTTATTAATCAAAACCATCCAGAAGATGTGCTGTGGCTGGACTTCGGTCGTGATTATTATGCGACGCAATCTTTTTCTGATGTGCCTGCTGAGGATGATCGTCGTATCGTAAGTACATGGATGAGCAACCATCAGTACTCGCTTGAGCTGCCAACAGAAGCATTTCGTAGTGCGATGGCGATGCCTCGTGAGCTTTTTTTGTTTGAAAGCGAGGTTGGTTTACGTGTGGGTCAACGCTTTGTGGGCGAACTAGATACTGCGTTGACTATAGATACGAGTGAGCAACTTGAACAAGAGCAGGCAATTAGCTTGTATAGCTCGCAGTCGGTGGCGAAGCTGTCTTTTTCTGTTGCACTGGAAAGTGAGCAGCAACTCAGGCTCAACCTGTTTGACGACAATGCGCTTTCGTTCGTTTTCAGTGTCAGTTCTTTAGAGCAAAACCAAAACAAAAATCAGAATCAAGGGCAAGGTCTTCAAGTACGCAGTATCAGGCGAGGTCAATTTGGTAGCGACCGGCTCGACACGCATTACCCTCATGATTACTCTGTAAATTTGCCAACCTCCGCTGAATTTAACGTTGAACTCTTGATTGATAATGGCTCAGTGGAGCTTTTGAACAATGGTGGCGAGTTCAGCTTTACCAATCTTGCTTTCCCAAGCCAAACCAATACCAGCTGTGTCATAAGTGTGGATCACGGTGCATTGAATATCAGCCAGTTACAACAATTTAGTCTTGCAAAGGAGTGCCGCAAATGACAGAGGAGCAAGCAAAGTTGGCGCTTCAACAGGTGTTAGAATCTGTTGAGTTGCCTAAGCTGACCAAAAAGGATGAAAAAGTATTTATTCAGCGTTTAGAGCAAAGCTTCCCGTTATTGGTCAGCCAACTTCATCAGCTATACGGTGATCGCTATGATTTCTTTTTCCACTTACAAAAACTGGTTGTGGTGTTGGCAAAAGCCTTCGCTGGTCGAAAGCGCAAGTGGAAAAACCTTGATGAAAGCCGATTGAAAAATCCAGATTGGTATCGCAGTGAAGAGATGCTGGGCATGGCGGTATATGTGGATTTGTTTGCGGGAGATTTACAGAAGCTAAAGCAGAAAATCCCTTATCTTAAATCATTGGGTATCAATTATTTACATCTGATGCCACTTTACAAGGCGCCAGAGGGAGATAGCGATGGCGGCTACGCCGTTTCTGACTATCGTAAGGTCGATCCGAGCTTAGGTACTGAAAAAGATCTGCTGCAACTTGCCGATGCCCTGAGCGATGCCGATATTAGCTTGGTATTGGATTTTGTCTTTAACCATACGTCTGACGAGCACCAATGGGCGAAAGAGGCCCGTTCGGGCAACCCAGATTTTGAAGACTTTTACTATTTCTTTACCGATAAGAATGAAGTGGATGAGTATAACCAAACTTGCCGTGAGATCTTTCCTACGGTTCGTCGGGGCAGTTTTACCTTCCTTGAAGATACAGAAAAATGGGTTTGGACGACGTTCAACAGTTTCCAATGGGATTTGAACTACAGCAATCCGGCAGTATTCAATGCCATTACCGATGAAATGTTGTTTTTGGCGAATATTGGCTGCCAAGGTTTAAGGCTCGATGCTTTAGCCTTTATTTGGAAGGAAAAGTGGACGCAGTGTGAAAGCTTGCCAAAAGCACACACGTTAATTCAAGCGTTCAACACCTGCTTGCAAATTGCGGCACCAGCAGTGGTGTTTAAGTCTGAAGCCATTGTTCACCCCGACGAAGTCGCGAAGTACATTGATAAAGATGAATGCCAACTTTCTTATAACCCGCTGATGATGGCGTTGATGTGGGAAAGCTTAGCGACTCGCGAAACCAAGCTGTTAACCGCCTCACTGAAGAAAAGCTTCTCTATATCAGAGCAATGCAACTGGGTAAATTATATTCGCTGCCACGACGATATTGGTTGGACGTTTGATGATGCTGTTGCGGTAGAATTGGGTATTAATGGGTTTGATCACCGCCGTTTCTTAAACCAATTCTATACCGGTAAATTTGAAGGTTCGTTTTCAACAGGTGTGCCATTCCAAGAAAACCCAACCACCGGCGACTGCCGGGTGTGTGGCTCATTGGCATCGCTGGCGGGTCTTGAACAAGCCATTAGAATTGACAACTCTCTTTATATCGAACATGCGATTAAACGTATACGGTTATTGAATAGCATTAACCTCAGTATCGGTGGTATCCCTTTAATTTATCAAGGGGATGAACTTGGTGTTCTAAATGATTACAGTTATTTGGAAGACGAGTTTAAGCGAGATGATACCCGCTGGGTGAATAGGCCAAGGATTTCACCTCATGATACCGAGTTGGCAGCCAATCAAAATAGCTATGAGTTTCGCATTAACCAAGATTTACAGCAGATGATTAGGTTACGTAAGCGAGAGCCGGTATTTGGAAAAGCGAAAACTGAAATAATAGAGACTGGTGAACCTCATCTATTTGCTTATTTGCGTACCCATGATAACGGGGACAAGTTGCTCGCAGTTTGTAACTTCAGTGAACACGAGCAGCGACTTTCTGCTGAGATCTATGGTGCCCTTGGTTCTTCTAATGTGACAGATATATTGACGGGTTACCGCTTGGGAGGAGAAGCCTTAGCTTTATCCGCTTATGATATTTATTGGTTGAAAGTAGATAGTGAATGAAAAATACAGTTTGGTTAACCGGTGATGCTGTCGTCGACCTTATCCCTGACGAAAAAAATACCTATTTAAAGTGCCCTGGTGGGGCGCCTGCTAATGTAGCCGTGGCAAATGCCCGCCTAGGGGGGAAGAGTCGATTCTTTGGAAGGGTTGGAGATGACCCCATGGGAAGGTTTATGCGAGAAACCTTGGATGATGAGGGGGTCGATACTCGGTATATGGTTCTCGACCCAGAGAAGCGAACTTCAACTGTTGTTGTCGATTTGGATAATGATGGTGAGCGCAGTTTTACCTTTATGGTAAAGCCAAGTGCTGATCAGTTTTTAGACATAGGGGATGTGCCGGAGTTTGCAAAGCATCAGTGGCTACATTGTTGTTCTATTGCGTTAGCTAATGAACCAAGTCGAGGGGCAACTTTCGGCGCCATGGCAAAGATGAAAGAAGCTGGTGGTTATATCAGTTTTGATCCCAACTTGCGCGAAGAGGTTTGGCACTCAAGTGAAGAGATGAAGGCTGTTGTTTTAGAAGCAATTAAAATGGCATGTGTCGTTAAAGTTTCTGACGGGGAGCTGATGTACTTGACCGGTACTGAAACTATTGAGGAAGGACTTCGCTCACTACCTGTAGAAAATCACCAGTTACTTATCATAACCCTAGGTGCTAAAGGCGCCTTGGTTGTGTTTAATCGGGAGCAACGGCTGATATCAGGTAAGTCAGTACAGCCAGTCGATACAACGGGTGCTGGTGATGCGTTTGTTGGTGGTATGCTAGCTAAACTGTCCCAAATCGATGACTGGCGCAATTGGGAGGCGATCCAGCAGGCGGTGCATTGGGCAAATGCGTGTGGCGCTATTGCTACAACCAAGAAAGGAGCAATGTCGGCTTTGCCTAGTCATGAATCAATGTCACTGGCAAAATAGAATATTGCTAATGACATAAGTAGCGGGCAAACCAATGCTCGCTACTTTATATCATGCTTGTGATTACTTGTTCAGAATAAACTGCTCAATCACTTTCGCAACACCGTCTTCATCATTGCTATCAGTGATGTGGTTGGCCAGCGCTTTGGTGTCTTCTGTTGCGTTACCCATTGCCACACCTAAGCCTGCGTATTTGATCATATGATGATCGTTGCCAGCATCACCCATACAGATCACTTCATCTGCGCTAATGCCAAGGTGTTCCGCTAGCATGGCTACCCCGGTTCCCTTGTTGCTGTGCTTGTTCATGAACTCAAGGAAGAACGGTGCGCTCTGTACTACGGTATATTGTTCGTAAAGCGCGGCTGGCAGTTGCTCAATTGCAGCACTTAGGATGCTTGGCTCTGCAACCATCATTGTCTTGATGATCTCTTCATCATTGCCCAGTTCAACAAAATCGACCACTGTGGTCTCAACACCATTGATGGTTGATTCATGCTGGGTGTAGGTGTTGTCTTCAGGGGTGATTAGCCCGCGCTCTGGCGAGAATGCGTGAACGAAGGTGACAAAGTCGTTGGCTAGGCTTGCGATATTTTTTGCATCACTGCCCTTCATGATTTGTTTGCGAATCACGGTTTTGCTGGCAACGCGCTGAATCAGTGAAGCGTTGTAGCTTAGTACGAAGTCATTGTCAGAAGTCATACCGAGTTCTGTGAGGTATTTTTCCATACCTTCCAGTGGGCGGCCTGAAGCCAGTACAACGTGAACGCCTTGTTCACGAGCTGCCTGGATAGCTTGCTTAGTTCGAGGTGATATCGCTTTTTGCGAGTTAAGCAGTGTGCCATCCATATCAAGGGCAACGAGTTTATACATGTGAAAATCCGGTGGTGAAAAATTTTAGAGCCGCCATTTTAATCAAAAAGTGTGATCAATACGACATCATTTGATGAAGCAGATATACCCAAGCTACTTCAAAGCAATGCTTTGCCTGCAAGCTTATAAATCCTTGCTGAACCTGCATCTAGAAGTAGCTTGGGTATATGACCCGTTGAATTGATATCCAGTAGTGATGTTACTTTGGCGTGAATTTATAAACGGAGTACCAAAGAGGTGATTTGAGGGATAAATTCGCCGCTTTTTTGCCATGTCTTGTTGTGAGCAATATCTTAATTTCTGTTACTAATAAACATGTTGGTTTTCGGTCGGGATTATTTCTAACATTGCTGATCCCCTTTAAAAATGCAGCCTCTGAATGTTTGTTTTTACTTTCTTGCGTGAAAGTATCAAACATCCAGGGGCTGTTTGTGCTGTCTCTCACTTTTTAATTTGCTCTGTGAAATTACAATTTTCCTCGTTTTGTTGATTTGTATTTTTTGTGTAGTTGGGTATGGAATACCTATAAGGAATATAGCGTGAAAAAGAGGTCTTTGCTTTCAAGAACACTGCTTCCATTATTAGCATTAGCACCAATGGTCAGTTCAGCGGCAACGTATATCGATCTGCGTCATGAATACCGTGACCCATCAGATCGCCACCGCAGTCGCGTTATTATTGGTAACCACTTTGAGAATGGTTACGGCATTGAAATGCTAACCAATATTAACCACGGTAGTTACGGTGATGGCTTTGGTGACAATCTACGAATTTCGAATACCGAGGTCACCAATTACTACACCTATGCGGTGAACGATAACTTTGTCTTGAACCCTGGCTTGGTCATGAACTTCTTGAGCAGTAACACCTTTTTCATGCCATACCTGAAGTTGAACTATAGCTTTGACAATGGGTTCTTTGTCCACGGCCGTTACCGATATGATTTTTCGAACGAGCCGATGACAAATGATAATGGCGTCGACGAAGTTGTGAAACGAAACCGTTATGATATTTGGACGGGATATAGCAATCAGGATTTCACATTATCTTACGCTTATACCTACTTTGACCAAATTACACCGCACTCTGGTGAGCTGGCGAATGGTAAATTAAGTGCAAGAGAGCATACCGTTAAGTTTTTATATAAATACAAACCCAACTTCCGCCCATATTTTGAAGTAGTAGATGCGGATAAGAATATTCATATTCCGGGTGACGATGCTGGTAAAACAGAATGGCGTTACCGCGTTGGTGTAAACTTTGTTTTCTAAGGAAGAAAAATGAAAAAGACAATTTTATCGGCACTGATCATGGGGGCAATGATGTCACCAGCAGTTACACTAGCAGGCGCTCCGAATACTGACCTAAATTTAATGCCGTACCCGCACTCTGTTGAATTGAGTGAAGGGCGAGTGAATATCGACAGCCAGTTCAATGTATTTGTGAAAGGCTTTACTTCTGACCGCGTTGATTTTACGGCCAACCGTTTGATCAAGCGTCTTGAGCGCCAGACCGGTGTGCCAATGTTGACGTGGCAGGCTGAGAGCGAAGACGATGCGGTGTTGGTTATCGATATCAAGCAAGCGCCAAAAACAGAAGTGCAGTCGATTGAGGCTGACGAGTCATACACACTGACAGCGAAAGACGGCAAGATTGTGCTGACTGCAGAGCGCCCGTACGGTGCTATCCGCGGTATTGAAACACTGCTGCAGCTGGTGGGTACCGACAGCAAAGGTTACTTCGTACCGGAAGTCAGCATTGAAGATGCCCCGCGCTTCCCATGGCGTGGTGTGTCTTACGACACCTCCCGCCACTTTATTGAGCTAGACGTTATTAAGCGCCAACTGGATGCTATGGCCTCAGCTAAGCTGAATATTTTCCACTGGCATATCTGGGATGATCAGGCGATCCGTATTCAGCTTGATAGCTATCCAAAACTATGGCAGAAAACCGCCGATGGTGATTACTACACCAAAGAGCAAATCCGCGATGTGGTTGAGTATGCGCGTAACCTAGGTATTCGCGTGATCCCTGAAATTTCACTGCCTGGCCATGCCTCTGCGGTAGCTCATGCCTACCCTGAGCTAATGTCGGGTGAAGAAGGGCAAACCTACCCGCATCAGCGTGAGTGGGGGGTATTCGTCCCTCTAATGGATCCAACCAACCCTGAGCTATATACCTTCTTAGGTGCAGTGTTCGACGAAGTGATTGAACTGTTCCCTGATGAGTACTTCCACATTGGTGGTGATGAGCCAAACTACGCCCAGTGGTCGGAAAGTGAAGAAATTCAGCAGTTCATTGCCGAAAATGACATCGATGGCAACCGTGGCTTGCAGTCATACTTGAACACGAAAGTGGAGGAAATGCTGTCGGAGCGTGGCAAGAAGGTCATGGGCTGGGATGAGATTTGGCATAAAGACCTGCCTAAATCGATCGTCATCCAGAGCTGGCGTGGCCACGACAGCATTGGCCGTGCTGCCAAAGAAGGTTACCAAGGCATTCTGTCGACCGGTTACTACTTTGACCAGCCTCAGCCAACCAGCTACCACTACCGCAATGACCCTATGCCTACTGGCATCACGGTCGACGATAAACTGCATGACGGTGAGAAGTTTGCCACCTATGAGTGGGTGAAGCCGCGTAGCAAAGGTGGTCCACGTTCTGGCCTGATCACTATCATCGAAGGTAAAGATGGCGAGTTCCGTGCCTTTACCGACTATAACGGTAAGTCGCGTGAGGAAGTGTACATTCTTGAATATGTACCGGGTAAAGTGTTCCGTGGTCACTTCGATAATTTCATGTCTTACACCGAGTTCAACTTGGCGTTTGATGGCGCGGAGCTGGCGGAAGAAAGCTACCAGACTATCGGTAATGTTCGCTGGCCAACCACAGGTAAGCTGATTGCTGGCACAGAAATCGAAGGTTCTGAGATCCCTGCACCAAACGGTGGCTACCCAGCTGAGCTGGAAGGTGATGAAAAGTCCCTGATCCTGGGTGGTGAAATTACAGTGTGGGCTGAGAACATTGATTCGATGACCATGGAAAACCGCATTTGGCCTCGTAGCTACGTAGCGGCAGAGCGCTTCTGGTCGAGCGAGGAGCTAACCGACGAAGCCAGCATGTACAAGCGTATGAAAGCAATTGATACTTGGTCTGAAGTATCAGTTGGCCTTCAGCACCATGCCAATGCGACAGTAATGTATAAGCGTCTAGCCAATGGAAAAGATATCAAGCCTTTGGTTACCCTTGCACGCTACACCGAGCCAGCGCAGTACTACGCACGTAACTGGGAAAAATGGATTCAGACACCAAACCATGGTGATTTGTATAACCAATACGAGCGCTTGAACCGATATGTGGATGCACTGCCAGTAGAAAGTTATGCCGTGTACGACATGATTGCGAACGTTGAGCAAGTGGCAAAAGGTGATAAGAAGGCATTGGCTGAGCTAAAAGCGCACTACCAAACGGTACTGGCAGCGGCAGAGGCTTCGGCACCTATCTTCGCTAACAATGTTGCTTCTGTTGATACTGTGATTGTGGCAGAGAAGACGATTGAAGTTGCCAATATCGCGCTTCAGCTGATTGAGTTGCATGAGGCAAACCGTCAACCAACGGAGCGAGAAGCACAAGCATTGCGCCAATCACTCAGTGAAGCGGCAAAAATCTATGATGAAGCGATTGTCGCTATCGTGAAGCCGACTGAGATGCTGTTGAATCTTAATCGCTAGTCAGAATAGACATTAACGTGTTGATTAAATTAAAGGCGCACCAGCAATGGTGCGTTTTTTTATGCTGTTCTTCAGCCAGAAAGAGCGTTGATGCATAATTAGTGCGAATAGAAGGTAAAACTGCATTACTAGTTAAAATATATTTGATAATTGACATTGTATGCTAAATTGTTGATATTTTATGCTTCATTTTAAATAGTAGTTAAATAATTATAATGAGCACCACAACATCGGACGTTGTCCAAAATAAAACTTGGAAAATGCCAGATACTCTGGTTTTAATTTTCTTTATCGCTTTGCTAGCAACAGCAATGACTTACGTTATTCCTGCTGGCATGTTTGAAACCCAAGACATCACTTATATGGCCGACGGGGCTGAAAAGACCCGTACCGTGCTAGATCCTGAATCTTTCGCCTATGCGACTGATGAGCAAGGTAACCCTATTTATAAAACGGTTGGCCTGTTTGCCAGTGGCGGTGGCATTGGCTTGATGAACTTCGTGTTCGAAGGCTTGGTGTCAGGCTCTAAATGGGGCTCAGCGATTGGCGTTATCATGTTCATGCTGGTTATCGGCGGTGCCTTTGGTATCGTGATGCGCACTGGCACTATCGATAACGGTATCCTGCGCCTGATCGACCGTACCAAGGGCAGTGAATCTTTGTTTATTCCTGTGCTGTTTTCACTCTTCTCGCTGGGTGGGGCAGTTTTCGGAATGGGTGAAGAGGCCGTTGCTTTTGCCATCATCATCGCGCCGTTGATGGTACGGATTGGCTATGACGGCATTACCACGGTAATGGTTACCTATGTCGCTACCCAAATCGGTTTTGCTTCATCTTGGATGAACCCATTCTCGGTTGCGGTTGCGCAAGGTATTGCAGGTGTACCTGTATTGTCTGGTGCTTCTGTTCGTATCGGCCTGTGGATTTTCTTCACCATTCTGGGTATCGCTTTCACTATGTGGTACGCCAACTCGGTGAAAAAAGACCCATCGAAGTCATACAGTAAAGTCGGTGACGCCCACTTCAAAGCACAAGAAGCCAATGTTGCAGCCTCACGCTGGAACCTAGGTGATACGCTGGTGTTGCTAACGGTAACCGCGACCATGGTTTGGGTTATCTGGGGTGTGGTTGCCCACGCTTGGTACATTCCTGAAATTGCCTCTCAGTTCTTTACCATGGGCTTTGTAGCGGGCTTGATCGGTGTGGTATTCCGCCTGAACGGCATGACGGTGAACGACATGGCCTCTTCATTTAAGGAGGGCGCAAGTATCATGCTAGCACCTGCTTTGCTTGTAGGTAGTGCGAAAGGGATTTTGCTTATCTTGGGCGGTGGCGGCGATGCAACCGAAGCAAGCGTACTGAACTCTATCTTGAGCAGTGCTGGTGATGTGATTGGTGCGCTACCAGAAGCGATTGCGGCATGGTTGATGTTTACCTTCCAGGCTATTTTCAACTTCTTCGTAACCTCGGGTTCTGGTCAGGCGGCGCTAACCATGCCGTTGATGGCACCACTGGCTGATTTGGCGGGTGTGACTCGTCAGGTAGCAGTGCTTGCGTTCCAGTTGGGTGATGGCTTCACTAACATCATCGTTCCTACCTCTGCATCGTTAATGGCAACATTGGGTGTATGTCGTATCGATTGGGGTGATTGGGCGAAGTTCTGCTGGCGTTTCATTGCGTTGCTGTTTGTCCTATCGAGTGTGGTCGTTATTGCTGCCCACATGATGGGCTTTGCATAACGTCACTAATTTTATCGATTAGTTAACGAGCGCTATTAAACCGCTTGGGTATAAATGGGCAGTATAGACTGCCCATTTTTATATTGAAAAAAGCAACTTGCTCACATAATGTACCACTAGATATTGGCGGGCAATTCATGTGCTTGAAGGGCGCATGTTTGGCAAGTGTTGTAAATCCGGAAGCGAGGGAAGATTAGAGTGAAAAAGACTGTTTATACCGATGATATCCTACAAGGGCATCAAGTTATCTCTCAGTTGAATGTTGATGAGCTGCCGGCGGGCTGTCATCGTTTCTGGTTCCGCCCGCAGGCTAATGGTATAGGCCAAAGTTGGCATTTACCCGTGGTTGTCTACCGTGGTGAGCAGAGTGCCAGCGCGCGTAAGGTAATGATCACTGCCGGTGTCCACGGTGATGAGTTGAACGGGGTGATCACGGCACAAAAAATCATCCAATACTTGGCCAATGAGACCATCAATGGCACCGTGATTGTTGTGCCGACCGTGAATGTATCGGGTATGTTGATGCACACCCGCGACTTTGTCTTGTCTGATCCCGATGCCTCGCCAACCAACCTTAACCGAATCTTCCCTGGAAAACCCGACGGTGATGCCGCGCAGCGTTACATCGCGGCGATTTGGCATGATTTGTTGGGTCAAAATGCCGACTTGGCGATTGATCTTCATACCCAAACCCGTGGTGCTGAATACCCACTCTATGTTTTTGCTGATTACCGTATTCCGCAAACCGTGAAAATGGCAAGATTGATGAACCCTGATTGTATATTCGATGATCCGGGTGATGAGGGGGTGTTGGAAACCGTTTGGAACCGCAGCGGAGTGCCTTCGATTACTGTTGAGGTAGGGGCGGGGAAAGTACTGCAACCAGATATGATTGAGCGCTCGGTCGGTGGGGTAATGAATATCCTCAGTGCCGAAGGGCTGATTACCTCTGAAATCGAACAGCCTAAGAATGAATGCTTTGAAGGTAAGGAAGTATTTACTATCAGGGCTAACCTAGGCGGCTTTGCCTTGCCACAGGTAGTGATTGGCGACCAAGTTGAAATGGGGCAGTTAGTGGCGGTTCAATACGATAGCTTTGGTGACGAGATCCAACGCTACCATGCACCAACACAGGGTTATGTGCTCAGCGTCAACCAAGATCCGATGCGTGAACCGGGTACTTTGTTGGTTCGGCTGTTAAAATAAATGCCTTAGGGCAATGACTTGGATAAAACGAACGCCATCGCTGACACCGATGGCGTTTTTGATTGAAAGAGGGAGTCGCGTTGATCAAGCCAAAGACTGAAGAGCTCGAAGTTTTTCTAGCTGTTGTTGATAGTGGTGGTTTCTCTGCTGCGGCTAATCAATTAGAAATGCAGGTGGCGAAGGTGTCCCGCTTGGTGGCAAGCCTTGAGCAAAAAGTTGGGGCGAACCTCTTACATCGTACTACTCGTCGCGTAGAACCAACCCAGGAAGGGGTTGCTTATGCCAATACTGTTAGGGCGGGGCTATTACTCATCACAGAGGCACAGGAGCGGCTTTCTTCGCAAAAGGATCTACCCGTAGGTAGGCTACGCGTTGATGCTGCAAGTACGGTAATGACTCACCAGCTTGTACCACTGGTTAAAGGGTTCCAAACCCAATACCCAGGGATTGAATTAGAGCTCGCCACCCATGAAAACATCATTGATTTGGTTGAAAAACGCACCGATGTTGCCATTCGGGTGGGATCGCTGAAAAACTCCAACCTGCATGCCCGAATGCTGGGCCGAAGTCCGCTAAAGCTGGTGGCGTCTCCTGAGTATTTGGAACAATTTGGTGAGCCGACTAATGCGGCAGAGTTACTTCAACACAAGTTTATCGGCTTTGCCGGACAGGCTCATTTGAACAAGTGGCCGCTATTTGGTGGTGCGCTCGAACCGGAGTTTTCTAACGTTGCAACTAGCGGTGAGGTGGTGCGCCAGCTTTGCATTGCTGGCATGGGTATCACCTTGCTTTCCCAATTTACCGTGGGAAAAGATATTGCAACAGGGCGCTTGGTGAGCCTTTGCGATGGCGACATTGAGACCCCGCACCCACGGGAGCTGGTTCAGGCGGTGTATTATCGCAATTCGTCTATTTCACCCCGAATCAAAGTATTCTTGGATTATATTGAATCAAGACTAAAGCTATAACTTATTTTCTCATTAGGTGAGAAAGTGTTTTGTGATCTGTTGTCTTTTTTGATGGTAATTAAGCTTTAAAATAAACCACAGATTTTGATAATACGAAGAGATAAGCTGATGACAATTGCAATGCCGTTACTTGGAGCAGGTACATTCCGCCTTAAAGGTGAAGATGCGTACAATTCAGTTACCATGGCGCTTAATGCGGGCTATCGCCATATCGATACCGCCCAGGTTTATGGAAACGAACAGGAAGTGGGTACCGCGATTGCTGACTCTGGTATTGCGCGTGACGAGATTTTTCTCACCACTAAAATTTGGATGGATAAGTTCGGTAAAGACGCGTTCTTGCCAAGCATTCGCCAAAGCCTACAAGATCTTCAAACTGACTACATCGACTTGCTGCTGATCCATTGGCCGCTGAAGAATGAAGAAGTGGCAATGGAAGATTACCTTGCGAGCTTGAAAGAAGTAAAAGCCCTTGGTTTAGCAAAACATATTGGTATCTCGAACTTCACAGTTGCTCAGATGGCGCAAGCTGTCAGCATCCTTGGTGCCGATGAGATCTACACCAACCAAGTGGAAGTACATCCTTACTTGCAGAACCGTAAAGTGGTCGATTTCTGCCGCCAGCACGGAATTATTGTGACGGGATATATGCCGTTTGCTTATGGCGATGTGTTGAAAGACGAAACTATCATCAAGATTGCGGATAAGCACGATGCCTCACCTGCACAAATCGTATTGGCATGGATGCGCCAAAATGAGTTTGTCACGATTCCTTCTTCGACCAAGCAAGCGAATATCGAGAGCAACATGAAATCTGACGCTGTGGCACTTAATAGCGATGAGATGGCATTGATTGCCGAGCTTGATCGCAATCACCGCAAGGCAAATCCGGATTTTGCCCCTGAGTGGGACTAATCGCCAAAAGGCTCTGCTACTTGCAGAGCCTTTTTTAAATGCACGGAACTGGCAGGGCAAATTAATGGTTAATCGTCACCGACGCTGGTTGGCGCAATAGCTGCTCCGGAATTACCGACAGCCAGCCATTACAGCGGGCATAGTCGATTAATATTGCACGACTCGTTACACCGCAAGGGCTAAACCGGATGATCAGGTTCGCTATCTGTTTTTCTACCGCTTTGGGCGTACGGTGGATTAACTGTGCAATCTGCTTCGTTTGGCGGCCTCTCAGTAGCCAAAACAATACGATTTCTTGTGAAGATGTTAGTTGGATACCATCTTTTCTGATTGTCGTGAATGACATCGCTTCCTTGTCGGGGGACATCATTTCGGTGAAGGAGGCAAGGCTAACCAACTCTTTCAGGTTGGCGGCATTGAACATCACCCCCCAAGACTCCCCGTTGATCACCACCGGACGCTTTTGGAAGGTGTAAGCATCGTAACCATGTGCGTATCGGTGAATATCAATGGTGGTGATTGTCTTGTTGTCCTGTATTGATTGTCTGTCTTGTTGGGCAAAAATAGATGCAAATTGGGCGGTGTCACATGGTAGATCACGGTCATATAGCCCCTCGATATCCTGTGGTGCGTTCACCAATTTTCTGTAAGCTTCGTTGGCAAATAGGAACTGCCCATTTTTTGCCTTCAGCCCAGCAGGATTCGGGTTAGTGTCTAGCATGTGAATAAGGACGGATAAGTATGTTGATTGGTCTAAATTCACCCCGCTATTTTAGCAACTTGTTGCTAAAAAAAAGTAGTAGATTTTCCCACTTTTTCTATAATATTTTTATCATTATTATTCAACGTTTTGCTTAACATTCCGAATTACACCAAAGTATCTATTCCCTAAATTCTTTACCAGCTACGGTACCCACAGGTATCAATGTGAAAACGTACTCCACTATAAAGTCCCAGCCCCATATCATTTTTCTTGCCCACAGCGCGATAGATCTTATGGAGTTTTCTATGCAGTTCAGAGCGAGTCATTTTTTCATCGACCGGCACAAGGTCGAGGGCGCAGAAATCAAGGTGAGAGCTTCGCGGCGCACCACCTGCGTGGATGTTGTACTCTTTGCTGCGATCGCCTGAAACAGGAATCAATAAGCCGATTTCTGGGATGACATATTTTTGAATAAATAGCAGGGTTCTTACCATGTTGTCCCAGTTTTTCTTCGGCGGCATGTTAAATACTGTTGTGTTGCTGATATCCCAGTCAGTGCCTTGCAACACCACAAGGTGCAGGGGCATGATTTCTCTTACGCCTCTATCGACAAAATAGTTGAAGGCTTCTTCAACAATGGCTTCTTTGTGGTTCATTAGTACCCACCCCCTAAACGTTGCACGGGTGGGTACCCGGTAGCCATTCACCTCCACGACAAGGTCGTCAATGGTGAAGTCTCTGTGGCTTTTGTAGAGGCTAGAATAGGGCACTGCGTAGAGTGAGCAAGTTGTGATAAGGCAAGCGATGGCTAGGAAATACTTCATTTTTTCCCCTTGATCCCATTCGCATTTAAAGTAATGCGTAACATAATTCTAGAAGAATCTTCGCTGAAAGCGGATTAATTTAATTTCGCTGAGCCGAAGTGAAGGTTTACCATTTGATTAGACATACCTGTCTTAAAAAGTAGAACTAATTTGTGATAGCCGACATTGTTGGCGAGTTAGAAAAGTCCTTAGCCTATTTTCTGTTAGTATTAATAAGACTATCAAAAGATAAAAAAGTCATATTGAAGCTAAGAAAGTATGTTTAAGTTTATCCCACTATTATTGCTGTTTTCTGCTAACGTCTTTGGGGCAAACAAGTACGTTGAGCGATTAGCGACTGAGGTCTACCAAGATGCTCAGCTGCAAGGCGTGGTTGATTATGAGCTGCTGGTTGACGGGGTTGAAGCCTATATGGCGGAAGGTTTTGGCTCTAATCCGAACCTTGTGTTAATTGATTACAGCTTGCCTTCCAACGAGCGCCGGTTCTATGTCATCAACCTGCTTGATAAGCGGTTGGTTTACCATACCTACACCACGCATGGCATCGCGAGTGGTAAAGGCCCTTATGCCGAGCGTTTTTCAAATAAGGTGAATTCAAGGCAAACATCGCTAGGGGTGTTTAAAACCGCAGAAACTTATTACGGTAAGTATGGCTATTCGCTGCGTTTGGATGGCTTATCTCAAGGTTTGAACGACAACGCACGAAAGCGTGCCATCGTGATTCATGGTGCCAATTATGCGTCGCCGTCATTTTTAGCACAGAATAATTTTCTGGGCTGGAGTTGGGGATGCCCGGCTTTACCACCAGAGAAAAACAGGGAAATTATTGACTTGATTAAGGGAGGAAGCATCATTCTGGCTTCCACCGGTTCGCCTCAGAGCGGATTGCTTGCCAAAGCCAAGTGAGACACTTGGCTTTCGGCTAAATCGCTAACTTATGGCTGCTTGCCCGATTAACTAGCTTAAATCCAACATCTATCGCAGACGGTTCAGACGCCTTGCTATTGCCATTGAGCTTATCCAGCAACAATTGGGCGGCTTGCTCGCCCATGGCCTGGTAGTCGATATGGATTGCAGTGATATCTGGGTGGCTTTGGGCGCAAATAGCGCCGCCATCAAGGCAGGTGAGCGCTAATGAATCTGGCACCTTGATGACACGGCGCTGGCACTCGAATAGGGCACCTAACGCAATGGCTTCGTGGTTACAAATCATGGCATCCAGCTCACGCTGGCGTAGCAATAACTTCGCCACGCCTTCGCTCCCGAGTGCCAAGGTAGCGCCTTCGTGACTGGTCAAGAAGTGATCAGGCGTGAGGTAGCCTTCAATCATTCCTGCCTGCCAGCCACGCAGTTGCTTATTCAAAATGGTTTGATCACCATGGGCACCGATAAAACCGATGTTTTTATACCCTTGTTCTATTAACTGGCGGGTTAGGGCTTTTGCGGCTTGGTAGTGATCGATACCGATATTGAGATCGATTGCGAGCGGGTTGATCTCATTGGCTTCCAATATCGGAAATTCAACCGACTCTAGCATTTTCCGCGATTTTGCCGACCTTTCGCTACCAAATAGCACCACTGCTGCCGGGTTGTTGGCAAGCATGCTGGTTAGTAAATTCTCTTCTTGCTCCATCGAATCATTGCTGTAGCCGATCAGGACTTGGTAACCATTTTTTGCCATCGCTTTTTGAAACGGGGCGATGAAGTCGGCACTGACCTTCTCGGTCAGTGAAGGCAGGATCACAGCGATGGTATCACTTTGACCTGAGGCAAGTGCACCCGCTGCCTTGTTAGGGATATAGCCCAGTTCATCGACAGCTTGTTGAATCTTTTCCCTTAGCTTATCAGATACTTGATCTGGTGTTCGCAATGCCCGCGATACGGTCATCGAGCCGACGCCTGCCAACTTGGCAACATCAGCGAGCGTGACCTTTCCGGTACTGCGACGTTTTCGAGGCTCTGCCATCGAATCTCCTGAAACACTGAAAATAACATTGGCAATATCAACTGATTGACGATGCTATTTTGTTTTAAATCATAGGCTTAATTGGTTTTATTATTGCCAATAAGTAATAAGCCAGACATTTTAACCTTGTTCATTGTGTTGTTCCAATTTGTTCTCGCCAAGTGTGATGATAAAAAATGGTAGCGCTATCACAATTTTTGGTAGCGCTATCAGATAGCGCTATCAAATGTGACGGAGATCGCTTTACGACTTTGGTGAAGGGCGGTTAAAGTGGCGCCATTCCGACAGGCAACTGAGCGATAGACGAGTATTACTATGCTTAAAGAACTTCTAACCCAAGACGTGATCAGTGTTCATGACAGCGCTGAAAACTGGCAGCAAGCCATCGAGCTGGCGTGTCAGCCATTGCTAGACAAAGGCGCGATTGAAAAAAGTTATGTTGAGGCGATTTTCCGTTCTCACAATGAAATGGGGCCTTACTACGTGGTAGGTCCGGGTATCGCAATGCCACATGCTCGCCCAGAAGATGGTGTTAAAAAACTATCGCTAAGCCTGACGGTGATTCGTGACGGTGTGAACTTTGATGCTGACGAAAACGATCCGGTGAAATTGCTGGTGACCCTAGCTGCGACTGACAGCAACAGCCATGTTGACGCCATCGCCCAGCTTGCTGAGTTGTTCATGAATGAAGAACACGTTGCGGCAATTTGCGAAGCCAAGGATGTTGAAACCATCCGCGCAATTATCGAAACCTATTAATTCCCGTTGGTTGGGCTAAGCCCTGCTGGCAATAAAGAACGTTAGAACAAACCCCAATAAGCACAGCTTTTGACACGGTCTAAGCGGGTGCACTAAGAGTAGAAAGGTAGAACATTATGAAAATTATGGTTGTATGTGGTCACGGTCTTGGTACTAGCCTTATGATGGAAATGAGCCTGAAAGGCATCGTTAAAGAGCTAGAAGTAGCAGCAACAGTGGATCACTGCGATTTGGGCTCTGCTAAGGGCACGGCTTGTGACATTTTTATCGGCACCAATGACATTACTGAGCAGTTGGTTGCCCAAGGTGTTGATGGCAAGATCGTTGCACTCGACAACATGGTTGATAAAAACGCAATGAAAGAGCGTTTGTCGGCAGCCCTAAAAGAACTTGGCGCTCTGTAATCTGTAAGAGGTAGCGATGGAATTCTTCAGATTTTTAATGAACGACGTGCTGGCCGAGCCAGCCGTCCTTGTCGGCCTGATTGCGTTAATCGGCCTGATTGCTCAGAAAAAGCCGGTCACGGAATGTATCAAGGGTACGGTTAAAACCATTATGGGTTTCGTTATCCTTGGTGCGGGTGCTGGCTTGGTAGTGACATCACTGGGTGACTTCGCGACAATTTTCCAAGAAGCCTTTGGTATCACGGGCGTTGTTCCAAATAACGAAGCTATTGTGTCGATTGCACAGGAAGCCTTCGGTAAAGAAATGGCGATGATCATGTTCTTTGCGATGGTAGTGAACATCCTGATTGCACGCTTCACGCCGTGGAAATTCATCTTCCTGACAGGTCACCATACCCTGTTCATGTCGATGATGGTGGCGGCTATCCTTTCGTCTAGCGGTATGACTGGCGTACCACTGATTGCCGTGGGCTCGCTGGTTGTGGGTGTGGTGATGGTGTTCTTCCCTGCCATTGCTCACAAGTACATGAAGCAGGTAACTGGTTCTGATGACGTGGCAATTGGTCACTTCTCCACTATGTCTTATGTACTGGCTGGCTTCATTGGTAGCAAGTTCGGTAACAAAGAGCACTCGACCGAAGAAATGAACGTGCCTAAGAGCCTATTGTTCTTGCGCGACACCCCGGTGGCTATCTCTTTCACCATGGGTATCATCTTCATTATTACGTGCTTGTTTGCTGGGGGCGATTTTGTGCGCGAAGTGAGCGGTGGTAAGCACTGGTTCATGTTTGCACTGATGCAATCTATCGCATTCGCGGCGGGCGTATACGTTATCTTGCAAGGTGTGCGTATGGTTATCGCGGAAATCGTACCGGCGTTCAAGGGCATCTCTGACAAGCTGGTACCTAACGCAAAGCCTGCGCTAGATTGCCCGGTCGTATTCCCATACGCACCGAATGCAGTTTTGGTTGGTTTCCTATCAAGTTTTGCTGCTGGCCTAATTGGTATGTTCCTGCTTTACATCATGGGCCTAACCGTGATTATCCCAGGTGTTGTACCTCACTTCTTCGTAGGTGCGGCGGCAGGTGTATTCGGTAACGCAACAGGTGGTCGTCGCGGTGCTATGCTAGGTGCATTTGCCCAAGGCCTACTTATCACTTTCCTACCGGTATTCCTAATGCCAGTACTGGGTGACCTAGGCTTTGCTAACACGACCTTCAGTGATGCCGACTTCGGTATCGTTGGTATCCTACTTGGCCTGATTGTTCGATAATCAGCAAAGTAATTAAAGCAAGCGCCCAGTGGCTTCGGTCACTGGGCGTTTTATATTTATTTAATAGGTTTTTTATAATTTGTTGATTCATTTTGTGACATTTTAGATGAGTCAATCTTTGGTGATTGATTGTATCGAGATTACTTTTGTATGCAGATAAGGATGTCACTTTATGAGGAAGGATATAAAGCTTATAAGTACATTTACGAAAGCAGTTATTATCTCTTGCTTTCTTACTATTAATCAATCAAACGCAGAGCAAAACCTAAAAATTACAGTTCAGAATCCAGTGTCAGAAAATATTTCCCAGTATTGGCAAGTCTTTATTAATACTCGAGGGGAAGACGGACTCTACAATGAATCCCCTGATTATGATATTGAGATGGTTCTTCCCGACTTTTCCTTTAGTGGGTTTAAAAGGGGGTTAGACACCTATAAGCTTGGCGATGATCCCAATGCGACAGTATTTAACGTCTTAGATTACGGTATCGTACCTGATGACCAGCATAGTGATAAGACGAAGATAAAGCTCTTGCTCAAACATATAAAAAATCAACAAGATGCTGGGATCGTTGACAAGGCGATTTTGTATTTCCCATCTGGCACCTATATTACCAATGCCCTTTCAGATCTTATCGATTTTCATGATGCGGATAGTGCTTCGTTAACTGAAGATCAGCCAATTTTTATTGAAAGTGACAATTTAGTCGTGAAAGGTGATGGTATTGGCGAAACCATTCTTTTGATGACTCACCACTTATTGCCAGTCAACCCAGATCAATATTGGACAACTCCATACTTGTTTCAGGTTGGTAAGCGGGTAAAAGAGAATGAGCTATCGACGACTATTACCTCTAGAAGTGGTCCTAATACGACTTACACCATTACCGTGAGCGATAGCACTGGGTTTAGTGTCGGCGATAATGTTGAAATTAAAGGCCTGTCGACCGATATAGGCAAAGTGGTAGAAACAATATCACCTTACTTGTTAGAGCATGAACCAAGTGAACCCGGAAACTATGTGTGGCAAAACTTGGTTGACGGTATTAATAAAATTGAAAAGCACAAAATCAAATCTATATCTGGTAACGAACTAGAATTTTACACCCCGGTCGCCCATACCATTGAGGATGGTTTTTCTTGGACGTTAACGTCCATTAACTCTTCCCAAAATGTCGGTTTTAAAGATTTAACGTTCGCGGGTAGCTGGGACGAGGTGTTCGAACACCATAAGAATGCATTGCATGACAGTGGCTATAGCCTGCTTGAATTTAACAATATAAATAACTCTTGGGTTTACAACGTTGAATTCAAAGACTTTAACCAAGGCCTGAACCTAAAGAACAGTTTCAATGTCACCGCCGAAGATGTGCTGCTAACGGGGAACCCAGGCCACATGGCATTGAGTATTATGCATAGCAACAATAACTTAACGGTTAACGTCTCCGATGGGGCGAGCACCTGGCATGCGCCTGGCTTTTCCAAGTATTCTATTTCTAATGTCCACAGCGGTTTATCTTTTGATCAAACATCATCGCCTGATCTTCATGGTGAGCAATCGATGTATAACTTATTTGATAGGATGGTTGGTGGATGGGTTTACGGCCGCTGGGGGGCTAGTATAGCTAATCAACCCAATCACTTAAAAGGGCTAATCTTTTGGAATAGTGAAAACTTAACACCAACCAGTGCCCCCTTTGAGTTCATGCGAAGCACTAGCGAATACGGCAAAATTGTCATGCCTTATATTATCGGTATGGTCGGTGAGCCAATCGAGTTTGAGACACAGCGAACTTATGCTCAAGCTATGAATGAGCAGCAGAGAGCTGACTATTCCCCGCTATTGCCTCCTATCCCGCAGGCACACATAGAATCTAATGGGCAGTATATATATCCGCTATCTTTATATCACGCCCAACGAGAGCTACGACGTCAAAGTGGTCAATAGATTCATCTGAGGTACTGATAATGAAAAAGCCACTTCTTTCGAAGTGGCTTTTTTGCTATTACAACGCAGCTTGCAAGATGGCGCGGCTGTCATCAATAGTGATGTTGCCATGCTCGCCTAGGGCTAGCATGCCGTGTTTCTCAAGGCTTGATACCAGTGTATCGATATCGCTGGTGCCAAGATCCACATCCGTTAGGCTGGTAGGGACTTCCATTTGCTTGAAGAAGTGAATGGTTTGCTCAATCGCAGCGTCGATACGTTCATCGGCTGTCCCTTCGGTGATGCCAAAGATACGTTCAGCGTATTGAAGCAGCTTGCCTTCTTTGTCTTCGCGGCGCTCTTTCATTACCGCAGGTAGCACAATACTCAGGGTACGAGCATGGTCGATACCGTAGTTACCGGTTAGCTCGTGACCGATCATGTGGGTTGTCCAGTCTTGCGGCACACCGACACCAATTAAGCCATTCAGTGCTTGGGTCGCTGTCCACATAATATTGGCGCGCACATCCAAATCATCTGGGGTTGCCAGCGCTTTCGGGCCTTCTTCAATGAGGTTTAGCAATAGGCCTTCTGCAAAGCGATCCTGTACTTTCGCGTTGGCAGGGAAGGTGAGGTACTGCTCCATCACGTGAACGAAGGCATCAACAACACCGTTTGCCACTTGGCGTGGTGACAAGCTTAGGGTGGTGGTTGGGTCAAGTACCGCAAATAGCGGCTGCACTTTCGGTGATAGGAAAGCCAGTTTGTCTTTGCCGCGAGAAACAACCGCACCTGAGTTACTTTCTGAACCTGTTGCCGGTAGCGTTAGAATACAGCCTAGTGGCAATGCTGACTCAACAGGGTGTTGCTGAGCAAGGATATTCCAAGGATCTTCACCTTGGTATGCTGCAGCGGCTGCAATGAATTTAGTACCATCGACAACAGAGCCGCCACCGACAGCAAGTAGGTAGTCAAAGCCCTCTGCTTTGATTTTCTCGACAGCCTTCATCAAGGTGTCGTATTGAGGGTTAGGCTCGATACCAGCAAACTCGCCCCAGTTGTGATCTTCCAGTGCTTGGGTCACTTGCTCATAAACACCATTAGATTTGATAGAACCGCCACCATAGGTAACCAAGATTTTCTTGTCCTTAGGAATGTCAGCAGCAATGGCCGCAATTTGACCTTCACCAAAATGAATGCGAGTAGGGTTCTGGTAGGTAAACTTGTTCATGAATCCGCTCCAGTGGTTTATGTATCGTTACTCTTATACCTAACAAGTGTTGGTATAGATTGTTTTGATGGGTTTAGTCTAAGCCAGCCATTAGATTTATGTAATGCACGATTCTGTTTAATGCTTGCTTGATCCTACTCAAATTGTAAAAAAGCTTGCTTTATAAGCACGGGTGTCGATGATGGATTAAGAGGTGAAAGCGATGAATATCTGTGCCCAAAAAGGTGAGTCACTTTGCCAGTACTACGGTATTGGTGAGGGTTCTGGTCTGAAAGATACCCATTTAGATGCAGTAAGGCTCTTTAAAATCAATAAATACCACAAGATGACACCACAAATGTACCAACAGGGCGTTGTGGTGATTTTGCAAGGGAATAAGGTTGGTCACTTAAATGAGTACCGTTTTGAGTATGATACCGAGCATTGCCTGATTGTGGCGACCCCATACCCCATTGCTTGTGAGACTTTTGCTTCCGAGCAGGCGCCATTGATTGGCTTGGACATTGATTTCGACCTTACCATTATCCAAGACTTGGTGGATATGGTAGAGCAGCACGATAAGACCAGCCATGATGCCGTGATGAACTATAGCGATAATAGCCGTGGTGTGGCGGTCACCAAAATCACCCCTTCAATCCAAGAATGTATTTGCCGTTTGCTAAGTTGCCTGGGCGACCCACTCGACGCCAAGGTGCTGGGTAAGCAGTTATTGCGTGAGCTTTATTATCAACTGCTGAAGGGCGAGCAGGGCTACTTGTTAGCAGAATACAGCAAGCACGATAGCTCGTTGGCAAGGGTGTCAAAAGTGATAAACCATGTGCAAGTGAACTACGAACAGAAGCTGTCGATCAACGAGCTGGCTGAGATGGCAGGTATGAGTGTCTCTGCCTTCCATCGCGCGTTCAAGCAGGCGGTAACCGATCCTCCGTTGCAATATATCAAGAAGATCCGGCTCAATAGGGCGAAGACCATGATTGCCCAAGAGGGGATGCCAGCCAACGTGGCTGCGGTAAAGGTGGGTTATGAAAGTCCTGCCCAGTTTAGCCGTGAATTTAAGCGATATTTTGGATTACCACCCAGTAAAGCTACCCAGATAGGCATTGTCTGATTATATAAATAGATTGGGCGTCCATTGCCAATGAACCAAAGAACCAATGAAAAGAGAGCTGAAATATGCTCTCTTTTTGTTTTTGAGCTTAGCGTCGGTTATTAGACCCTTGATTATGTGTGGGATAATTTAATCAAAAAGGCAGAAAAGATGAATTATTTTGCTTAACCAATAATGAATAAGCAGGGCTTATGATAGATCTTTACATATTGCATTCAGCTATCATTAAGAATAGAAAACAATGTTTTTTATTTTAAGTTTCGGTTCAGGAAACGGGTGTAAGTTAAATAGCGAACAAGCAAAACAAATAATTATTTCTTTCGCCAAATAGTGACTCACATTAACACTGAGGCGAAAGCTTAAGGAGCTATACATGAAAAAGATTGCTGCACTTTCAACTCTTGCGCTAACCGTTTTCGCTGCATCGCCTGCATTTGCTGCTGACACTGAATGGTTCGTCGGTGGCGGTGTTGGTTACCAAGAAGACAGCATCAAAGGTAACAATGCCCAAAATGGTGAAGACGCCACTTACCAAATCCGTGGTGGTGCGATCATGAATGATCACCACCGTGTTATGGGTACCTACAGCTACATGGATAAGTCTTCACAAAACATGTTCTTAGCGTCGTACGATTACCTAATGCCAGTACACCAGAACATTAACTTATTTGCTGGTGTGTCAGCGGGTGTGGCAGATAGCAAGCTAAACAGCAACAGCTCGACTGACTTTGTGTGGGGTGGCCAGGTAGGTGCAATGTATGAAATTAATGATAACTGGTCGACGGATCTGACTTACCGCTACCTAGATCAAGATTACAGCGAGAACCAAGCTAAAATCGATTATTCTCAACAGGTTGTATGGTCTGTTGATTACCGATTCTAAATAATCGGTATACCGTTAGTGTTGTTGAAGAAGGAAGGCTTGGCCTTCCTTTTTTGCGTTTGAATGGAGGGCAACAATATGAAAGCGTTGTATTTGCTGCTATAACTTATTGTATAACCAATAAATAATAAAAGAATGTTGGAGTCAGGGATGAAATTAAAAGTAGCCATGGGAATGGTATTGATGAGCATGGTGGCTAGCAGTGCTCAAGCGGCTCCAAATCTTGAAGGGGGATCGTGGCTTTGTAAGCGAGCCGATACCCCGGAAGGTGTCGATGAATGGACGCGCTACCAGTTCAACGGTAACGGCACTATTGCATCGCAAGAATGGATGCAGAATAAAGAAAATAGCAAAGTAGTATTAGAGTTCACTTTATCGGTGGATTACAGCTATTTTGATAACGGTGAAGAGTTAGTTTTAAAACCCACTAAACTGACCCGTGATATTAGCGTTGACCAATTTAATGTTGATCCGTTTAATTATGATACCCGCCGTGACCTACTCGGCTATCGTATTTTCTTCCAACCCCAGTTCGAAAACGATAACCGGGCGCAATTTGAAATGCGTCACCATATTACGCCCGAACATCCCTTTACTTTAAGCTGTCAGCGTCAAGCCTAATCTTATTTATTTGGGCGGCGTTAAGGCGTCGCTAATGGCCTAGAAGCGGCTGCGTTCCAAGAGCCTTTCCTTGTATTGTGTTGGCGTTTGGCCTCGTTGCCGCTGAAAAGCCTTGCTGAAGCTTTGCACATTGGTGTAGCCAAGCTCTGCGGCAATGGTTTTGATTGGCATATCGGCCTGCATGAACTTTATCGCCTGGTTGAATAGCACATAGCCGGTTATGGAGCTGAAGCTCCAGCCATAGTCGTGCAGGCGGCGCTGTAACTGCTGTCGGGATAGACTCAAGCGCTCGGCAATAAAATCAATGGTCGGGTAGCCGTAATACCTCGAATAGTTAATCAATTCGTACACTACCTTGGCCGTGTCGTGGGGCTGGGGCATATTCAAAAACTCATCCAACTCAAGGTTTGATAACATCATTGGCCGGTGGTCGAGAAAGGGCTCGCTATTACCATGCTCAAGGATAGAGATATCCAACCAGACTTTGGTTCGTGGGGCATTCCATTGGATCTCACTGCCAAAGAAGGCTTCGAACTGGCCATTGCCACACTGCGGCCCGCTGATTTCAACATGTTTTGGCGCATAGCCTTGCCCCATGAAATGGCGAAGGGTATTAGTAAACATGATTGCCATTCTCAAACTGTCATGAAAACGGCCTTTGCCTTTTGAAAAGTGGTTGTCGTAGCTCCATTTAATTATCTTGCCGGATAATTCGCCATGAAATGTCGCCCCAGATTGCAGGCACGAGGTGCCGTAGTTGATGCGTCGGAATGACAGGGTTAATTCCGGTGTAGCAAGAAACCAATCACCCAACTTCGCCATGTTCGAAAAGGAAATATCCGGGGCCAGTGTTGCCATATAAGCCGCATCGCCAATCATGCTTTCCGTCTCTTCTAGCCACTTGTTGACATCGACAAAGGGGATCAGGGCCATAGGCTGTCTAGTGAGTTGGCTCGGGATCTTGAGATCTTGCGTTGTAATGCCGTAATGCTTTTCTAAGGCACGCGCGACCGGCTGCATGAAAACCGTGCGGATAAAGGAAACATCGAACAAAGGTGATGGTGACGGCATGGCAAAGTATTCAGTCGTTTAATAGATGGCTGTGGTTTGATTATATCAGGTTGTTGCTAGATGTGACTCAATGTATCCACATGTAAGACTCAGATCGCAAATTTCTTCAAGCTTAATCCCATAAAAACAAGCAATACAAAAAGTGATAACGGGCTAGTGACTAAAAATACAAAGTGACAGCCAGTTAAATTAAATCAGCTAAGAAAAGGAAGGCATTTAGCCTTCGGATTTATCGGAGAATGATATGAGTCTCGTCAGCATGCCTTTTGTTGATAGTGGCGTAGATACTGCTTTGCATATCGTCGCAGCTGTCGTGTTAGTCGGCTCGATTGCCGCGGTCGTGTACGGATTTTGGCGCATCCATGAATTGCCAATACAAAAAGCGCACACCAAAGAACATCACCAAATAGGACTGATCACCGCGCTCACCTGGATTGGTTTTATTTGGCATTGGGTATGGGTTGTTGCCGTTATTATCGCCTTTGTCGATGGTGAAAAAGCCCTATGCCGTATTCGGGATATTTGGAAAGCCAACGATCACAAGGAGCAAGATCGCTCATCTATCAGCACTGCGGAAGCGGTAGTTGCTGACAAGCAGCCTGTGGTGTCTCAGCGTGAATCGGAGGTAGAAAATGCTTGAGGGTTTAGCGGTATGGGCACTGTTTATCTACTTGCTCCGCTTAGTCGGGATGCCGTGGAATAAATACACCCAAAGCTTTGCATATTTAGGTGGTGGCGGTTGGTTGCTGTTTGTATGGGTTGGCTTAATCACGTTCGCGCCAATGGATTTATCCGGTGGCTCGGTAGTGCAATCCCCGCATGTCCAGCTGCGTCCGGCGTCGACCAAGATTAAAGGCCATGTTGATGAAATCTATGTACGCCCTAACGAGAAAGTCAGCAAGGGGCAACTGGTTTACACCATTGATGATGACCAATACCAAATTGCGTTGAACAAGGCGCAAGCGGCCTTGGATGCGGCACGAGTGTCGCTGTCGATTGCACAAGAAGATGTGCGTATTTCTAAGGAAAGTCACCAATCATCGCTCAAAGATATTGAAATATCGACCAACGAGCTGGCGGCGGCAGATGAAGATTTGAAATGGAAAGCGACCACGCTAAAGCGCTACCAAGAGCAAAACCGGGTGGTGAAGCACACCATTACGGAAACGCAAATGGATGAACAGCGTACTGCGGTGGAAGTCGCCAAGGCAAAGCAGGTAACACTGAAGTCACAGCTTGAGAAATCATCGTTGTCGGCGAACAAGGCCAAGCTAGCACTTGAGAAAGCGCAATTAACGGTTGAGAGCCGCCGCGTGGATGTGATCAGCGAGCAAGAGAATGTCGCACAAGCACAATGGAACTTGGATAACACCAAGGTACATGCGCCAGCTGATGGCTACCTAACCAACTTCATTATGCGTGAAGGCCAGTATGTCGGGGTAATGCCGCGAATCCAGATGTATACCGACGAAAAGTATGTGTTGATGCGGGTTAACCATCAGGCGATTCGAAATGTCAAAGTCGGTCAACGGGCTGAGTTCACTTCGGCTGTTTACCCGGGCAAGATTTTCAATGCCGAAGTCGAAGGCATTATCGAGGCAACCGGTGAGGCACAGGGTAATTTATTAGGTCGAGATGAAAGCATTCGCCAGACAACGGGTCAGAATGTGATGAACAAGCACCACTTTGTGCGCTTGAAGCTGGAAGATAATGGTGACTACGACATCCCTGTTGGCTCGGTTGGGTTAGCGTGGATCAGCGCTGAAAAGCCAATCAGCTTCTTGCAGTTCTTGGATGTGATCCGCGGCATTATCATCCGAATGAAGTCTCAGATTTACTATGTGTGGTCGATGTAACCGCATTTAAATAGGCATTTAAAGTTTCCTACGTTTATGCTGACCGTAGTGCTTGCTGCAATCCCAATGTAGTGCTGGGATTGCAGCTTTTTTTTACCTATAACAGAGGACGCTTGGTATATACTGTGTCGGCTTGATACAGGGAGTACCACCATTGTTGTTTCAACTAAATCCTATCGTTCGTTTACCTCGCCTAACTGGTGCATTGAAAAGTGCGGGGGCGGCGTTCCTTTTGTCAATTACGACGCTTCCTGCTTTGGCCTCGCAGCCTATCTTTCGTCAAGATATCGCCATCGGAGATGACTTTAGCTACATAAGCTCGCTGCAAGGCGGCTTTGATTGTACGGCCCTGTACCATGATGATGACCGTGAAAATGCGTCTTATTGTTTTGATGGACAAGTATTGTTTAATACTGAAGACGGGCTCTATACTGCGCATTTTGAGCACGGCAAAGTCGCCTCGGTAGAATATCGGGTGCCTTTAACGCAATCTAATTACAACGGGGTACTCGCAGGGCTTAGACGGCAGAACTATGTCTTTGTTCGACTTGAAGTTGGCAATGAAGAGCTTGATGTTTTATCTGGGCTTCGGGTATTGGATAGCCAAACTTTGGATGCCCAAATGTTTGCGCTAGCCAACCGCTATGACTTTACGGTTGCTCGGGAATATTGGCTGGTGGACAACCGGAGTTTCAAGCGGGCATTGCGGCGCAAGGTTAACGATACTGAGCATTGGCTTTCGCAAACACAAACAGAAGGTTTTGATGAGCTCATTTGGGTGAAGCTATATGTCGAGGGCGATGAATTGGTGCTAGTTGCTAGCCAGCCTTTAACCTAACCTTAATCTAGATTAAGTTTTGCCGCTGATATTCTCGGTAGAATCCTGCTTCGCTCACTGGATAAGAGCCAATAAACAAACAAGGAACAGCCATGCCAACGGTATGGCTGTTTTTTTGTATTTATCGGTGGGCAGGCAATATTAATTGAAGAGGATTAGACTTGAGTACTTTGTTTACTGAAACCCGCATTGGCAACCTAACACTGAAAAACCGTTTTATGCGAAGCGCGACGTGGGAAAATATGGCCACTGAAGACGGTCATATGACGGATAAGCTGTATGCCATCTACGAAGAGCTTGCGAAAGGCGAGGTGGGTCTAATCGTTACCGGTTACGCGAATATTGTCGAAGAAGAAAAGCCCAATGCGGGCATGATGGGCATGTACAACGATTCGTTTATCGACGAGTACAAAAAGCTAACTGAGCTTGTGCATCGCCATGGGTCTAAAATTGCGATGCAGCTTGCCTATGGTGGTACGAAGACCACGTATAACGTTGGCGAGCGGGTCATTTTCGCACCCAGCGATGTATGCGAAAGAGGGACGCAGACACAAGGCAAAGCGATGACCAAAGAAGAAATCGACTACATTGTTGATGCCTTTGCTCAAGCCGGCCGCCGTGCCTTGGAGTCGGGCTTCGATGGTATCGAGATCCACGCCGCGCATACTTATTTGATCAACCAGTTCCTAAGCCCGTATTACAACCGCCGTGAAGATGAATACGGTGGTAGCCTAGAAAACCGTATGCGCTTTCTGTTGGAGATTTTCGCTGAGACTAGAAAGCTGGTGGGCGACGATTTCCCGATCATGGTGAAGCTGACGGCCACAGAGTTCTTTGATGGCGGTCTAACCTTCGATGAAACCCGTCAAGTATGTAAGAAGTTAGAGCAAGTGGGTGTGGATGCCATTATTATCTCGGGCAATATCCACGGTAAGGCAAACACCATGGTGGGTGAGTCTCATGATGGTTATACCATTCAAGCCGAAGGTTACTTCCACGAGTACGGTAATGTGATCAGCCAAGAGGTGAAGACGCCAGTGATCACCGTGGGTGGCTTAACCGATATCAATGCTATCGAAGACATCGCCAAAAACACCAATATCCAATATTTTGCGCTTTCAAGGCCGCTGCTATCTGAGCCAAGCCTGATCAAGCGTTGGAAAGATGGCGACAGATCGCCAGTAGAGTGCGAACGATGCTCTAAGTGCCGCACCAAGCGCGGTAACTTTTGTGTGGTAAACAAAGACAGGAAAGCGGAGTTGGCTAACTTAGGCGCTTGCTAAGCTAAAGTAGCAAAGAGCAAATAGTATTCGCTCAGGTAGGATACGATAGCTAAGAGGGCCAGCAATTTGCTGGCTCTTTTATTTCATGTGGATAGGGTTTATGTGCCACTTGAAAGCTCATTTTATTAGCTACGTTGCTTTACCATTTTCGTTTTCATCCAGTGCCATAGTCGTCCATCTATCGCAGAGAGCCCAAGTGCGATTAACATCATGCCAAGAAAATGAATCAGTGCTAACGACTCACCCAAAAAGAGGGTACCCAGCAAAATAGCGGAAACCGGTACTAGCAAAGTGACTAGCAGTACATTGGTTGCACCTGCGACTTCAAGGATTTTAAAGTAAAGGATATAAGCGAATGCGGTGGAAAATATTGCGAGGCTGAGCACCGCAAGCCACGAGCTTGTGCTTATATCACTGACATTCATTGCCCCATCAACTATCAAAGTAATGGGGAGAAGTACGAATGTTGATGCGGTGACTTGACCAGCTGCCGTGACAACAGGGCTGATCCCCAGCGTTTTAAATCGACGGCCATAAACCCCAGCAAAGGCATAAGACAAAGTAGCACCCACTACCGCCAGTTGGGCGAGTAATGCGCTGCTACCGCTAAACGCGGGCACGCCAATCATAATGACGCCCCCAAAAAAGCCCACGGTGACGCCGATTAGTTTGAGTGCTGTTGGCCGTTCATCAGGTAGTAGTAAACCAGCTACGACAACAGTGAAGATCGGCGTGGCAGCGTTTAGGATTGAGGCTAACCCTGATGCAATTTGGGTTTGCCCCCACACGATGAGCACGAAGGGTATAGCATTGTTTAATAGCCCCATGCTCAAGAAAGCCCCCCAAATCTTCAACGATGTTGGCAGCCTAAGGCCAAGGGTGAGTGCAATTACCCATAAGGTAATGGCAGCAATTCCGACTCGAAGGGTGACAATAGTTAACGGCGGAAGGTCGCTGACGGCAATGCCAACGAAGAAGAACGACGCCCCCAAAGTATTGAAAGCAAAATGAGCATGGCCCATACACGCGCATTCATTGCATGGTTGATAGAAGATGACATGTCGTTTCACTTTCGATGGCTGTTGAAAGTAATCATAGCGTTGGATTTGGTTGAGTCGCTGTGTTTTTTCTATAAGTCTGATTTGCCGTATATATGAAATTTTTTAATAACATAAAATTATTAAAACAATAACCATTGATAATTTTTAATGATTTACTGTTCGCCATATACTGAGCCCATCAAAACGAAACACGAAACAAACATCGGAATTTGGAGCAGATTATGAAAATGAATCACGTCGGTATCATGGTTGGCAATATGGACAAAGCAGTTGAGTTCTACACCAATGCGCTGGGTCTGAAAGTCGTCATGGGCAACACAAAAGTTGTTGAAGAGCGTGAAACAGCCATCGGCAGAATGTGTATCGCTGTATTTGGTGAAGGCTTCAAGGGTTTCAACATTGCCCACCTTGTTACCACTGACGGTATCGGTGTTGAGCTGTTCGAAATGAAAGAGCGCCAGGAACGCCATGAAGTCGACTTTTCTCGACTAGGTATTTTCCACTTCTGCCTTCAAACTGATGACTTCCAAGGTGTTATCGAGAAGGTTGAGAAGTTTGGCGGAAAAGTACGTATGGATATCATGCGCTACCACCCAGAAGATGACAGCAAGCCAGCGAAGATGGTTTACCTAGAAGACCCGTTTGGCAACCTGTTTGAGCTTTACTCTCACACATACGAAGAAACTTACGCGTCTGATTACGAGTAAGAATCACGTCTAAAGACTTTGGAAGGATTGGTGTTATGCCAATCCTTTTTTCGTTTGGTTTAGTCTTAATAGTTAGCTATTTACAGTTAATGCGGTAGGTTGGCATTTTAAGTTAGTTGGTGGAATGAGCCTTGTTGGGTGATCGCTTTTATTGGACTAATTTTTTCGAGGCAATCGAAATTACCTGATTTTCTACTTGCGTGATTGTTTCTGAAACTTGCTCCCATGTATTCCAGTAAAGTTCGATGAATAAAGAGTGGGGAGCAATGGTGACTAATTCCGAGGTTGTTAGCTGATCTTCGATAAGAAGCCTCGGTAGCATGGTCCATCCAATTCCCCGTTTTATTGCATCAAGAAGAATATGAGAGCAAGGAATATAATGTGTTTTTACTTGATCTGCTTGTAATTTATAAAGTGATAAAAACTTTTTAACGAGATCATCATTTCTATCAAAGAGAACAATCGGTGCTGATGCAAGTTGTGCTTTTCCGAGATCAGAGCTGAAGTGTGATTTAAAAAATGATTGGGAGCAAACGGGAATATACTCTAATTTACCGAGATACCTTGTTTTGCAGCCTGCGACTTGATTGTTTTTTGATGTGATGGCAGCGATAACCTCGCCACTTTTAAGTAGTTCTTGGGTCGATATGGTATTTGATGTGCGGATATCAAATGACAGGTGGGGTTTATCGCTCAAGCTGCTCACTACGTCTAGGAACCAGCAACTTAATGAATCGTGATTAACCGCGATAGTAAGAGAGAGAACATCGGCGTCTAAGTTATTTTTTAGGGCTAGACCCATCTCCTTTTGGATCAATAGTAGACGGCGAGCATAAGTTAAAACCTGTTCACCTGCTGCGGTTGTTTTGGGTGGGGTACTACGGATTAAGACTGAGCGCCCAAGACGGTTTTCTAATGATTTAATACGCTGTGAAACAGCTCCCGGCGAAATGTTCAAATGACGTGCCGCACTATCAAAGCTTTGGCCATCAATGATGGCGATTAAGGTTTCCATTTCTCTGTGATCCAGCATTAATCATTACTCACGCGTCTTTAGATTTGTTAAAGAGATATTAGATTTTTTAGTTTTATTCAACTGAATGGAGTGTTTATGCTCTTGCTAAAGCTCGCTGATAAACACTGATCTACCAGAGCGGGGAAATCGTTAATAATCGTTAAAATGGGGGATGATATGGCAGAAGAACTGACAGAGACACCTTTAAAGACACCACGAACTTTTTTAAACTTTCCGTTAATAAATGATTTTGATGACTTTTGTGCAGATATCGCGATATTAGGTGTGCCTTTTGGTAGGGCTTATAGTGTTGACGGAATGGCAAATGATCAAAGCTTAGCACCTGACCATATCCGAAGTTGGTCAACTCTAACTGAAATCGAGATGACTTTAAATAATTACGATTTCGATTTAGGCGGAACACTGCTTGATGGAAAAGATATTAACGTTGTTGATTGTGGCAACGTCAAATCCAGTCTTGTCAATCCTAATGAGCATTATGACAGTGCAGAGCAAGTAGCACGAAAAATTTTTGCTGCTAATTCCGTCCTGATCATTCTAGGCGGAGATCATGGTGTTCCCATCCCGATAATGAAAGCACTGGGTGTGCTAGATAAAGAGATAACTCTGATTCATATTGATGCACATTTAGACTGGCGTGATGAAATTAATGGAGAAAAGAACGGGTATTCCAGTGTAATACGGCGGGCATCAGAGCTTTCCTTCATAAAAAATATCCATCAAATTGGAATGCGAGGCATTGGCAGTGCTAAAACCAAGGAAGTTAATGATGCAATAGCTCATGGCTGTACAATCACAACAGCTTATCAATTACACGATATCGGGATGGATGAAGTCTTAAATTCAATTCCAGATGGTGGAACGTACTATTTGACAATTGATGCAGATGGAATTGATCCGACGATTATGCCAGCCGTTCTAGCTCAAACACCTGGAGGACTGAATTGGGTTCAACTGCATAAGTTGATTCATGGTCTTGTTAATAAAGGGCGAGTTGTCGGGATGGATTTAGTAGAAATAACCCCATCATGCGATGTTGGTAATATATCAATGATCCATGCAGAGCGCTTATTATGTAATTTTATTGGTGCCACAGTTAGAGCTGGATATTATAACAAGTAGCCATACCTCAGTCGTTTGGCATCACTTCAATCCTGCCGCAAGCTCTTGACCGTGGAAATTGGGGTAGGGAATCGCTTAACGACCCAGTAGGTTGAGATAATGAAGGTGGTCATCGTCGTGACTTGAATAAACAATGCCGCATTGGGTGAGAGTAAATTGGCTTGCATGGCGGCATAGGCGACAAGAAACGAGAATTCACTGGCTTGGCTCAAGCGGGCGCTGAGTTCGCGGTTCATTGATGGCTTTTCCTTCGCCAGCTTTAAGGCGGTGGAAAACCCCCATGCTTTTACCACCACTAAGATGATGCCGAAAATAAGCCCCCATAACGCATAGAGGTTTGCTTGATCCAGCGACATCCTTGCGCCAATGGCAAAGAAAAACAAGATCAGGAAAAACTCTCGCAAGGGCTTAAGGTGAACTGAAATAGCCTGCGAGACTTGGCTTACCGCGATAGAAATCCCCGCAATGAAAGCGCCACTTTCATACGATAGGCCAACTTGATGGCTCAGCTCTGCCCAGAAGAAACACCAGGCCAGCGTCGTCACAAAGCTGTATTCCTGAATCACATCGAAGCGACGAAACAGCGGCAAGATCAAAAACCTCACCCCCATGAATGCCAACAAACAGAGCATGGCAAATTTGCCGAGCATCAACACGAACGATAGCAGCATGGCATTGCCATCGCCCATATTGAAGAAAATGATCACGCTAATGGCGAGGATATCTTGTACCAGCAAAATGCTGGTGATCACCTCCCCCATGTGTTTGTGGTGCAAGGTGGTGGTAGGAATAAGCTTTAACCCGATCACCGTGCTGGAGAACATCATTGCCGCGGCGACGATGGCGGCGTCCAGCAGCGAGAGTTGGATGGTCAGGCAAAAGCCCAGGGTAATAAGAAAAAAGAATGCACTGGTGCCAAGGGTGATGATGGCACTTTCTTTGAACAAGCTCAGCAACTTCTTTGGTTGCAGGTTTAAGCCAATGAGGAACAACAACAATATCACCCCGAGATTACCTATTTGGGTGATGTTCTCAGCGCTGGTCACGATATTGAGGCCATGGGGGCCAATGAGCATGCCTGCGGCAATATAGGCAAGAATGATTGGTTGGCAGGCGTAGAGAAACAGTGTGCCAAGAATGGCAGCACTGATAATGATTGCGCATAACTCGAAGATTAGTGGCGCTAAATCAATCTGCATAATGCCACGCCTGTGTTGCAAGTTTGGGGTGAATGTTTAGCTATCTATCGCCCCGTATTGGGGTAGCTATAAGTGTGGCTCAGAACAGGCTTTCGCGCTTAGGTGTCCAGTTTCGTATTGCTTATAAGGTCCAAATAGAGGTGTGATTAAGATCACTTATTATATACAGTCTTGTGTACCGTAAACTAACAGAATGATATTCTATTTCGGGTAATGGTTCTCGCAACAAGGATGTTGATGATTTGGCTTATACCCCCACTGTTTCTTGATACATACTCTTGAGGCAAGAAATAGATTGGTAAGGTGACTCTCAGCGGGCAGTTAAGCCCGCTATTTTTTTCCCTTGCATCCAACGTCCCACTTTTCTCTTGCATAAAATCCGCGTTACACACTGTTTTATTCTGTGCTTTATTCAGTTCTATGGTTGTTTTTTAGAGTAATTGCTCTAGAATTTATTCGTCTAGCCATTCTTCAGGCTGAAAGGAACGACATGAAAATAAATAAAATCGCTCTGGTTATTTGTTGTGCAGTCGCAGCGATACCAGTATTGGCCGATACTTCGTCATCTTACGGCGACCACCTTCCTGAGCAATCGACCGCCTATAAAGCCCAGCAGAGCGTCAGTTTTCTTGATGCATGGCACGCTGTCGTGGGGAGCAATGATGGGCTTGCCGCTGAGCGCGCGAATGTTGAACGTTACCGGCATATGCAAGATGCAGCCAAAGATCTGTATTTGCCGAAAGTCACAGCCTCGGCGAAATATACCCGCCTTGATAAACCTGTCGAAATCAAGCCGTCAGATCTGTTTGACAGCATGGCAGTCAGCGACAGGCTGAATTTAAACTTATCGTCATTGGATCCGCTGTTTACCTCTCAACTTACTGAGCGTGATGTGTTCACCAGTTCAATCCGAGCCGTTTGGCCGATCTTTACGGGCGGTCGGATCAGTGCTGCGCAAGATGTTGCCAAGGGGCAGAGCGAAGAAGCGAAGAATATGCTCAAAATGAAGCAGCAAGGCACGTTTGAAGACTTGTCGAAGTTTTATTTTGGTGTCGTGCTGACCCAGCAAGTACTTGATACGCGTATTGATGTGGAAGTCGGGCTAAAAAAACACTTTGAACATGCCAAGAAGCTAGAGCGACAGGGGCAAATTGCCAAGGTTGAGCGCCTTCAGGCCGAAGCGTCTTACGATAAGGCGCGGGTAGAAAGACAAAAGGCGCAGCGTGATCTCGAGATCGCCCAAGTTGCGCTGACTAAGCTACTTAAACTTGGAGCGCCGGCAATGCCGTCGACGGCCTTGTTTACCAATACGTCGTTGCCGCCGATGTCAGCCTATATCGATAAGACGCTAGCGGATTACCCAGGCCTGCATATTCTGGATGCCAAGAAGAAGCAAGCGAATGGCCTGATCGATGCAGAGAAGGGCAAGTACTACCCTGAGGTGTACCTATACGGTAATTACAACCTGCATGAAGACGATACGTTAGCGTCAAAAACGTCGCCGGATTGGGCGGTGGGGGTTGGGGTAAATATTCCGCTGCTCGACAACTCAGGCCGTTCAGGCAAAGTCAAAGCGGCTCACAGTGCCGTTACCCAAGTGAACTATTTACGTGCACAAGCCGAGCAAGACCTAACAGTCTTGGTAGAGAAAACCTACCGCGAGGCAATGCAGTCGCTCGAAGAGTACAACGGCTTGGCTTCTAGCCTGCAGCTGGCGAAAGAGAATGTGCGCTTGCGCGAAAAGGCGTTTAGCCAAGGGTTATCAACATCGCTCGATGTGGTTGATGCAGAAATGTATCTGGCAAGTGTTCGTACCCAGCGTTCAGCCGCTGCTTATCAATATGTTATCTCTCTCACTCGCTTGTTGGCCGTGAGCGGTGAAATCAACAGTTTTAATCAATATCAGCAATATCAAGGTGTAGAGGTTCAGTCATGAGTAAGTTTAAGTCTATTGCAGCGGTAGTGCCGGTAGCAGCAGTGGTCGGTTGGCTGGGTTTTACATTTTGGCAGGCATACCAACCCGCGCCTGTGCGTATGCAAGGGCAAATTGAAGCCCAGCAATACAATATTTCATCGAAAGTCCCGGGTCGTATTGAGCAGGTACTCGTTCGTAAAGGGGACGATGTATCTCAAGGCGATTTGATTTTCACCCTGCTGAGCCCTGAAATCGATGCCAAGTTAGAACAAGCCAAAGCAGGGCAAGAAGCGGCCGGCGCGATGGCGGAACAAGCTGAAAAAGGGGCCCGAAGCCAAGAAATTGCAGCTGCTAGGGATCAATGGCAAAAAGCCAAAGCAGCGGCCGCCTTAATGGAAAAGACATATCAGCGTGTTGATAGCTTATTCAAAGATGGCGTCATGGCCGAGCAGAAACGCGATGAAGCCTATACCCAGTGGCAAGCGGCAAGATTTACCGAGCGTGCAGCCTATCAGATGTATGCCATGGCAAAAGAGGGCGCACGAGACGAAACCAAGCGTGCTGCTGCGGAAAAAGCCAGAATGGCGGCGGGCGCGGTTGCTGAAGTTGAAGCCTATGCTGCAGATACCCAAGTAAAAAGCTGGTATGACGGTGAGGTGACACAAGTGCTGTTACATGCTGGCGAATTGGCGCCGCAGGGCTTTCCTGTTGTGAGTGTGGTTGATATGGAAGATGCATGGGCGGTATTCCATGTACGTGAAGACAACCTAAAAAACTATAACAAAGGCGCGCAGTTTGACGCGTTGATCCCGGCGCTAGGCAATGACCACCACACTTTCAAAGTGACCCATGTTGCCGCGATGGGTGATTTCGCCACTTGGCGAACGACTGATGCGACCCAAGGTTTTGATATGCGCACGTTCGAAATTGAAGCACGCCCGCTTAAACCGATTGAGGGCCTGCGTGTTGGTATGAGCATCATTGTAGAGTAATGCCCATGACTAACTCGTTACGCTCCTTATTGGGTCGAGAGTGGCAAATCATTCGACGGGATCGGTGGATTTTAGCCCTGGTGACTTGGGTACCATTACTGATCTTTATGCTACTGTGGGGGATCTTTTCATCAGGTATCGCCCGTGACCTGCCTATTGGCGTGGTGGATCTTGACCATAGCCGATTGTCACGCCAGTTGATCCGCCAGTATGATGCCAGTCCTGTATTATCTGTTGACCAGGCTTATGCATCGGTCGAGCAGGGCAGTTATGCATTGAGAGGTGGCGATATCTACGCGCTGGTGGTGATCCCGCCAAAGCTTGAAAAGCAGACGCTAACGGGTATGTCACCGACGGTGACGACCTTCTATAACAGCCAATTTATCTTGATAGCCAAGTTGGTTAATGCCGCGGTGATGCAAGCCCAGGGGACGCTAAATGCGTCTATCGACACCCTGAAAAATATGGCTGATGGGACCAGCGTACCTATTCAGGCGATTGGTCAGGCAGTACCGTTACGTTCTCAAATTACCCCGCTATACAACAGTAATAGCCACTATGGGCAGTTCATTGTGTCGGCAGCGATTCCGGCGGTGTGGCAAATTGCGATTGTGGTGACGACTATTTTGGCGCTCTCTTTTGAAACGCGCGCCAATGGCAATACCGGGCTCAGTTTGTGGTTGTCACGTTCGCCGCTGCGCCATTTCATCATGAAACTACTGCCTTACACCTTGTTGTTCATGGTGCAGGGCGCATTATTTTTATGGGCATTGTACGGCCTGTTGGGTTGGCCGATGCATGGTAGTTGGGGCGTCTTGCTGTTGGCACAAGCTTTGATGGTATTCGCATGCCAAGCCATCGCCTGTGTGTTTTATCTCTTCACCCTAGATGCAACAAAGGCAATGAGCTTAGCGGCTGGTTTTACGGCGCCCGCTTTTGCGTTTGTCGGTGTGACATTTCCGGCGTCTGATATGCCGTTGCTTGCCCAAATTTGGCGAGCCATGCTTCCTGTCACCCATTATTTAGACGTGCAGGTACATCAGGTTAACCATGGTTTTTCTTGGGGGATGGCAACGCCGCAATTGCTGAGTCTGCTTTCCTTCTCGGCAGTGTTTGTGCTGGTGGGTTGGCGGCTGAAAAACTTGGCGTTAGATGCAGACCCTACGAGCAAGCAGGCATCGAAAGTGCAGGAGATCACTCAATGAGTTGGCGAGCATTATTCAAATTTGAATTAAAAGCGATATTTACCAATCCCTCGATCTTGTTTACCGTTTTCGGTGGTGTATTGATTTACTCGTTCCTGTATCCGTTGCCTTACTCCAACCAGCTGCCTCGGGAACAGGCCATTGCCGTGGTGAACCTCGACCAAACTCAACTGAGCCGAGAGCTCGAACGCATGGTGGATGCAACCCCGCAGGTGCAAATCGCTGCAAGGGCGAACAGTATTGATGCAGCCAAAGCCTTGGTTAACAGTGGTCAAGTTGAAGGTTTGTTAGTGATCCCTAAGCACTTTCATCGCGATATCTTGTTGGGAAAAAGCCCGACGCTCGCCTACGGTGGTGATGCTGCATATTTCCTTGTTTACGGTACTGTTGTTGAAGGACTGGCTGCAACCAGCGGAACGCTGGGAGCAAAAGCCAAAGTGTCGCATATGGTGATGTCAGGGGACAATATTGCCTTGGCTTCCAAGCAATATGCGCCGATAAAAGTCAATGCCCAACCCGTTTTTAACCCAACGATGGGGTACATTAACTATGTAGTGCCTGCGGCTTTTGTGCTTATCTTGCATCAAACCTTGCTCATCGCTGTTGGTTTGCTGGGGAGCGGCCAGAATAGTTACCGAAGAGAGGGCAAAACAGGGTACTGGCTTCATTATCCCGCGTGGAAAGTCCTGTTGGTTAGGCTTTTGGTGTTCACTGCCATTTACCTGCCATTGGTGATGTACTATTTCGGCTTTAGTTTTAGCTATTACCATATCAGTCGGTTGGCACAGATTTCGGATTTGCTTGCAATGGTGCTGCCATTCCTATTGGCGGTGATTGCCCTTGGGATCATTATTGGCCAGTGGGTACCACGCCGCGAGTTGGTGACCGTTGTGGTATTGCTAAGCTCGTTGCCTTTGGTTTTTTCTACCGGGTTTATTTGGCCGCCAGAAGCCATTCCTGCCCCAATCAATGCGCTGGCCCAGTTGGCGCCATCAACCCCTGCAATCAATGCATTCCTGCGCCTTAGCCAGATGGGGGCCAGCTTTGATCAAGTATTGGGTTATTGGGGGCAACTTTGGGGGCAAGCACTGGTGTATGGGTTGATTGCCGTATATCTGATGTGCAAGGTGAAGCGTGAGCAGAAGTCTAAAGTTGTGGTTTAGTTAGCTAAACCACTCAAATACGAGAGTATTTAGCGATGAAGGCTGGAAATAAAAAAGGGTAGCCACAACGGCTACCCTTCGTTTTTTCAAGCGATGACTAAATCTATTACGATTCAGCAAGCTCCGCGGTTTGTTGCTGGTTCTTCTGGCGGCGTTTCACCATTAGTAGTACACCGGCACACGCCATACCAGCGGATGAAACTGTCAGGCCGATACCGAAGATCATCTGGTAGGCTTCAATCTTGTCGAAGGTATCAATGATCCAACCGTTTAGTGCGTAAGCCCAGAATACAGAAGCGTAAGCTGCGAATGAACCTACACTCATTGCAGCACCGCTGCATTGGTCAGGTACGCCCGCTTCGGCAACCGGCGCTAAGATAATGCCTTTCGCCAAGAAGATAGAGAATGAGAAACACATTAGCAGGATGATGTTCATCATTAGCATGCCTTGGTCTTTTGGCATCAAAATGGTACCCAGCAGACACAGCGCGGTCAGGCCAAGTGCGAACATCATCATCTTGGTTGAAGACTTGAAGAGGAAGTCAGACAGTGAACCCGCCACCAAGCCTGCGATAACACCCATGGCACCGGTATTGATGATACCGAACATCGCAGCCTGAGAGGTGGTTAGCCCGAATACCGCTTGTAGGTAAGGCACGGTGTAAATCAGGGTGATGTAAGTCCAGTACACTGTCATCGACGTCAGTGCTGCCAGCCAAACTGTTGGCATCTTAAGTACGTGGATAAGACCTTGTAGTGCTGCTTTGTTCTTAGATTCGCCTTCTTGTACTTCCAGTTTGTTATCCGGTACGTATTTCCAAATCAGGTAAATCATTGGGATGATAAGCAGGGTGTAGAAAAGAATCGCGCCCTTGAATACCAGAATCGAGCCACCAACCAAGGCCATGATTCCAACGATAACGGCATTCATGCTCATTTCCATCGCACGGCGGATAGATTCAAGCAGGCCGAAGGCCATCCCCTTGTTGTTATCACCCGACATCAGGTTGACACCGTTCACAACCGCAGGCCAGAAGATGGCATCGGTAATACCCCAAATACCGGCAATAATCGCCAGCACGGTAAACTCGGGCTGGAACATGATGATAAACATCATACTGGCTAAACGAACGACAAGGCTGCTCATCAAAATAGATCGAACAGAGAAGCGGTTGTTAACCCAGCCAGCTGGGATGTAGAAGAACATCGCAGAACCTATCAGGGTAAACAAGATACCCATCTGGGTATTGTCGATGTTGAGCACTTCCAGCAGTAGGTTGTAGAAGGTGCCTTTAAAGGCTTCGAAAGCGGAGTAGATGATCTGACCTGACATGACTACCGACAAGAAGCCATAAAAGCGCTTGTTGGAGTCAAAGCCGATTTTCTCAATCATTCTGTTCATAGCAAAATCTTCTTTATTTAATAGTTGTAGGGAGCGTTGTTGTTATTGTTTTTTGTACTTTGAAGGAAACTGGTGTGCGATATCGGTGAAGACGCCGTCAACACCCCAGTTGAATAATTGATTGGCTCGGGCAAGGTCATTAACCGTATAAACATTGATCTTGTAACCAGCGGCTTTGAACTTCTGTACTTTTTCTTTGGTCAGGTTGACATCTTCCGGGTGGATGTACTCAGCCTGACAAGCTTCAAGGATGGATTGCCAGTCATCCCATAGGTTGGCATCTTCGAACAAGCAAGCGACGGACGTTTGCGGGCGGCGGCGCTTGAATTCAGCCAGTGCTAATGGATTGAAGCTTGAGACAATTAGCTCGCGTTCTGGGTTTAATTGCTCTAAATCGCGGATCACGTTGGTAAGTAGCTTGTCGGTCATCTCCCAACCGGCAGTACAAGACTTGATTTCAACGTTGAGGTTCAGTTCGTGCTCATTAGCAAGCGTAACGAGTTGCTCAAAAGTAGGAATTCTTTCGCCGATGAAGTCATCATGGAACCAGCTGCCAGCATCAATGGCGGGTAAGTCGCTTACGGTAAGGTCGTATAAACTACCACAGCGATCAGTACAACGATCCAGTGTATCGTCGTGAGATAAAACGACCGTTCCATCGGCCAAGATGTCGACATCACATTCAATCCATTGAATTCCATATTGCTTGCACATGGAAAATGCTGTCAGTGTATTTTCAGGAGCAAGGGCTGACATACCACGGTGCGCAAATACTTTTTTCATTTCGTTACCTATGTTGTTTTCGAACGAGCATTGTCATGGTCGAAAATATACAGGTAGAAGTGCATAAAAAACGTGACATATATGCAATAAGCACAAGCGTTAATGTGATCTGCTAGACAGAAGATGAATAAAGATAAAGAAGTTATTTAACAGTATATTAGATGCAACTTTCAAGGATAAGTAATAGTGTTGGATAGCTGTCTAATATGCCAGTCAAAGTTATGAGTGGGGTGTTTTTGAGCTGTTCTTTCGAAAGCGAGCAAAAAGCAAACAAGCGGTGGCTGTTTGAATACAGATTAACCAACCGCTTGCGAAATTCACTATTATGAATGTCTCTATTTAGCAGTGTTTGCAGCTGGCTCAACATAAGCCGCCGTACCCCAAAGTGGCACCGTCGATAGGCTGTGCTTGAAGCTGCCCGATGTTTCTTTGGTCGAGTAGGACAAGTACATCAGGGTCTGGTTATCGGCATCAAAGATGCGGCGGATCTTCATTGATTTAAAGAAGATACTTTTCGACTTTTTGAAAACCACTTCGCCCGACTTCGACTTGTCGATATTGGCTAGCATCTCAGGTGTGATCTCGCCGGTTTGGCGGCAAGAAATAGAGCTGTCGCTTGGGTCAGCCAAGCTTAAGTCCGCTTCGATGCTGGCAATATGGCAAGTTACCCCCGGTACTTCCGGATCGATGAGGGTGTTTAGTTTGATGTCCTTCATGGTGAACATACCAAGGCTTACATCCCCGACTTCGTCATCGGAGCACCCTGTAAGTAGAGTGGTTGCCGCTAACAGCCCCGCAAGCAATAGCTTTGATTTCATTATTATTCTCCATCAATTTTTGCTGATGATAGCAGCTACTTACCGATAAACCCAATTGTCTTATATTGTTGCGGCTAGGCTGGGAGTGTCTTCAAGTTATGATTTATTGTGGCTAACCTGCCATAACTTTTCGGCTTTGGTGCCAATAAGCCAGAAGCTCAAGGCTAGGATGGCAAAGAATAGCGTCTTGTGCATTGCATCCCAGAAGTACTCAAAATAGCGGGTATAAAGGTTGATCAGCAAAAAGGTAATACCAAAGCTGCGGGCAATTTTATCTTCATGCTGAATACCATGGTAAATCAAGATAAGACATACCACACCGGATAGGATTGCCCAGTGGATCAGTGAGAGTTGCGATACTTTCGACCAGGCCGCCCCATCACCGTAGTTACCGACTATCGAAACCAGCCATAGGGCAAATAGCAGATAAAAATAGCCGATGAACCGAGTGGGATCGGCCAGTGGCTGATAGCGTTCCGTACGGGCTAGTGCTCTACCCGCTAGTAATACGATGATCCCAGCCACAACCAGCCGTAAAGGTTGGTTTAAGCCGAAAAAGTGCCCACTGGCGCTTTCCCAAAGGTGGGTTTGCTCAAGCCCCCACCAAGCAAAGCCGAATAGGGAAAAAATCCATACCAGCGTGCTGGGCAGGCGTATAGCGAGGATGCCATAAACAACGGTGAGCAATAGTAAAAAGGGGGGATCGTCCCAACGGGCAAATAGGGCGGTTTCTTTCATAAAACCAACGGAAACAGCGGTAAATAACACGCCGAAAAAGTAGATGGCTTCGTTGCTGATATGTTTGTCGGGGTGGGTAGTGCGCCGTTTTTGCCCGAGCCAGAATACGCCGGCAGCCAGCATTGCGCTGATAACGGCTAACACGCTGGCTGGGGTATCAATTAACTTAGCCAGCAGTTCCATGAGGTAATCGTCGGCAAGGAGGACACCGATGGAAATAATAAAGCAGGTAATGGCTATCCAGAATGAGTAGACGGCGATTAATTTCCAATCGAACCCAACCACTTCATAGCTGTTACGCAACTGCTCAGCCGTCTCCTCCGAGATGGTTTGTTCGTCTTCCCAATGCTGGATCGCTTGGCTGAGCGTTTTCTCTTGGCGTTTACTGATTTTCATCATGAGGTAGCAATACTCTAGTCAAATTGCGCGAGTTATTGCGTTGCTTCATCATCGTCTTCAGTAATTTCCTCTGGCATAAAGGTTAGAATATGCTGTTCAGAGGTAAGGGTAAGAATATTGTTTTCCAATGCGGCATTATTCCACTCTTGTAACGACTGGGTCATGATGGCTTCTACTGTGGCTTGATCATCTTGGATGCACATCATTTTGGTCGAGCCCATGCCGTTAAGGCGGAGCTTATTGCCCTCGGTGACTTCCAGCTGACCAAAGAAGCGGTTACAGCCGCTAAAGCCTGAGACCTTTAAGTCGGCGTCGATGGCCATGCCTGGAACCGTTCTTGGCTCTGCAATTTGAATATCTTTACCATCTACTTTGGTGAGTACCCAGCTTTGCTGCAGGTTTTTTTCTGAAAACCCCTGAGTTACTTCAGCCTCACAGCCCATGAGGAATAAAGGAACTGCTGATAGTGCCATTAGCCACTTTTTCATATACATCACCTAAATGTCTTAATGATTGAAGACTTAATAATTATGGTTAAGGTTTGTATAATAGTAGCACTTCTTGGTTAATATCAGAATCTTATATAACCTGCCGTGATGGTTAATATTGCCAAAAAATTAGAAGGTTCCCCGGCCAAAGTAATTGACCTCCCCCTCTTTCATTCTCAGTCCCGATTCTGTATCCCTTTGGTAAGCTTGGAGCACACGTTGTGCATCACAATAGCTACCTGTTTCTGAGAAAGTCTCGCGGGTCGTGTCAATGGCGCGCTCTGCGTTACGGCGTACTTCTGGGCTGGATTGGCTGTCACTGAACAAAACTTGCTGCTCAACAATGAGTTTTTCCATATTTTGCAGGCAAATCTGCTCGTTGTCTGGCAATGTGTTGATTGCATTAGCGCCGAATGTGACGCTAGATAATAAAAGATATACAGGCTTTCGGCTTAACATGGTTACTTTCTTTACTATTTTTGCTGCGATTATAGAGATATAAGCGGCTAGAGCAACCAAGTTGATAAGCGAAATTGTGCTGGCTTTTATAAAATAATTAAGGTGAATGGAAGTGAAGGCGGGAGAAGGATTAAACCAAAGTGAGGCGATAGGTACCGCCTCAGATATTTTACTGTACTAGCCCTTCAATAATGGTAGAGCTGATAGGCACTTACGACACAGGCAATTCCCTGCAGGTATGCCTGAGGTATCGCGCTTGGTAAGCTCGAAGCACCAACAAGTGCTGTTACCTGCGCTGATTTCACAATACGCGGGTTCACCACATTGACTACAGATATGAGTAGAGCGTTTGCCCTGAATTTCGTCGATGGTATCTGACTGCTTTACTTCGTCCATATGGCGCCACTCTGTTAATTCGGCCATGGTTCGAAAACACCCACTACACATCCCTTCGTTGTTTTTACATTTCGCGATACAAGGTGTTTTCACTTTCTTTCCTGCTGAGCTTGTTACGGTACGGCTTTAGGGTCGTACCGTAACATATACCCCAGTTACTTCAAGGTGCACGCCTCTGTTTTTGGCCTCGCGGTTATTGCTGGCGTTTGCGCCAAATTGTCATTTCAGAAAGGGTGTGCTGGTACTTGCGTTTGGTCTCCCTGATCACAAATGGCAGCTCTTTGACGGCGATTAACTCGAAGTAGTCGATGAGGGTTTCCGTTAAGCCATCAAGGGTAGTGAAGTTTTCACCATTCACTTTGATGCCACCGAGCCAGTTGGCCTTGTCTGTGTATTCTTCCAACCAAGTATAGGGTGAGGCGATAACCAAGTATCCCCCCTCATTGAGTCGTTGGTGGATCTGGCTGAGGAACAGCTTTGGATCGCCCAAGCGGTCGATAAGGTTAGAGGCATAGATTAAGTCGTAGCCAGCGTATATCGGCTTCAGGTTGCAGGCGTCTCCCTGAGTAAAATTAATTTTTACAGCGAGGTCTTGGTAGCCGAGTTGGTTCAAGCTAACCGTCTTGAATTCTGCAAGATCACCCTCGGTACGGATGGTGTAGCGTTTCTCGCCTTGTTCGGCCAAAGCATAGGCTTGTTGGATAAATCGCGCGGAAAAGTCGATACCATCAACATGGTCGAAGGTCTTTGCCAATTCAAAGGAAGCCCGCCCAACCGAACAGCCGATGTCGAGTGCCCGCTGGCAGTGGGTCAGCTGAATTTCTTGTAGGCACTGGTGCACGCCGTTCACACAGAAGTTAGCGACGCCAAAGTGTTCGTCACCATAATGGAACTCAAGGTACTGGGAGATAAGCTCATCTGTCTCGTAAATATTGAGAGACATCATGGTATCCGGCGCTTGGGTCGATTCTACATAGCGGAAACCGGCATGTTGGTAGAAGTGGCGACGGAATGCATAGCGGGAGGACTGTATGGCCTCGTTACCGGTGGAAATCCAAGAGCCTCCTTTGATGAGATTATGCTTGCCGTCGAATGTCGGGGTAGAGAAGTCATCATATAGCGGATGGACTTGAAAGCCCTGGAAGCCGTCAATACAGGTTTCTGTCCATTGCCAGACATTACCGATGATGTCGCAGAATCCTTCATGTTCGAACCGATCAACCGGGCAAGACGAAGCATAGTAACCCAGTCCAATGTTGCCCGGCGGTTCTTGCCATTGCGGGGCATCATCGCTAATGTTCTGGCGCAGTAAATACCATTCAGCTTCGGTCAGAAGGCGAATTCTGGCCTGATCACGCTCTGCTTTCCAATTACAGAAGGCCTTAGCTTCAAGCTGGTTTACTTCTACGGGCCAGTTAAGCGGCAGTGGGATTTCGTCAGTCAGGTTACGCTGAAACCATCGGTTGTCACGATGGTGCCAAAACCTTGGCATGGTCGCTTGGGTATATTCAAGCCAGGCTTTGCCTTCATCGTTCCAAAAGCGAAGGTGGCGGTAGCCGTCGGCTTTGACGAACTCAAGGAATTCTTGGTTGGAGACGAGGTATTTGGATGCTTTGAAGTCCTGAACTTGGAATGTTTGGCTGCCATATTCGTTGTCCCAACCGTAGGTAGGATCATCATCGAGCTTGCCCAAGCTAACAGTACCCCCCGATACCGTTAGCAAAGCGTTGCTTGGCGCTGTTCCCTTGTCTTCACATGCTTGCCATCCGTTGCTTGGAGTGACCATGTCGAGTGGGAGCTGCCTAATGATAACGGACGATGTTTCTAAATGAATGCGCTCGTGCTCGATGCCCATCAAAATGATCCATGCAGGTGAGTCTTGCTCAATAGGTAATGAAAGCGGCATGGTATCAATCACATTGTTGACGGTTGCTTTCACTTGATCGCGATAGCTTTTAACCGCGTCGACTGACGGCCAGTCGTAATGGGTATCATCAAGATCATCCCATGACATTTCATCCACCCCGATGGCAAACATGGATTCGAAGTTGGGGTTGATACGCTTGTCTAGATACTTGCCGAGCTTTAGCTTATTGATATAGAAAGTGGCAGTATGACCGAAGTAGAAAATGAGTGGGTGACGAAGTGGTTCTGGTTTGCTGAAGTAGGCACCATGGTGCTTGATGACCGAAAAGAGTGATTCATACAGTTCCCATGTTTGGTTAAACGCATGGCGGAGTTCCTGTCTTTTTGTAGCTTCACTCTCACCAGTGAGCAGTACGGTTTTTGTTGCATACAAAAGGCTGTTTTCCATCTTCTTATGATCCGTCTTGTTGTTTTGTTATTCGTTCTAGGCCCAAGAGTTTTTCGAATATTTCCCAGTCAGTTAAGAAAATGCACATAGCTATAAGCCTAGTCGGGAAAAAATCCACTGTTCAAGAAGCTTATGTTTCAACACTACAGAGACTAATTACGTGACAAGTCGCTAATTAGATGTTTTTGCCATAATAAAATGAGCAGAATGCCGATTGATAAGGGTGAATGATAGCGATGGGGAAGGGCAGGAAGTGGTTTATACCAACATGGACACTGGTGGCAGTTGGGCTTTTGCTGAATGTGATTTCAGCGCTGATGACCAACTTTTATATTGATGATGCAACGCGGCAAGCTAACGAGTTGGTTCAGCAACAACAAAGCAATGAAAAGCTGATTACCCTGATTTGGCAACAAGTCGAGACGGTTGAGCGTAAGCGAGAGCATACCCTTGAGTTAGTCGCATTAAGTGAGATGCAAGGGGATGTTTTGCCCAAGCCGATTTTAGAGCAGGTGATACAAGACTTATCTTATTGGCTGCCCAATCAAAACGTGGATATTTCGGTGTCTAGTATCTCAGTCTTAATGGAACAATTAAATAGTGTTCAGGTTGAGCAAAGAGATAAAATCAATCAATTGTATTTGGACAATTTGGAATTGATTGCTGTGCACGCTGAAAAGATGAAGTCTATTTCTCAACTAAGGAATTTGGCGCTATTTTTACAAATTCTTGGTTTGGCACTGGTATTGTCCAGAGACTTAAGTCGCCGTGATTATGCACACCGATGATTACTAATAAATATATTACAGCGTAAAAGCTTAGCCCCTCTATAAAGAGGGGCTAAGATAATTAATTCGTTAACTAATACTATTTGTTAGTAGAGTGGAAAGCGAAACGAGATGATTGCTTACCATTCTCTGTGGTTGCTTTGTACTTAATTGAACGAGAATTTTCTAGTGTTAATGGAATGAATACACGGCCATTCTCGTCAGTTTTATAGCTTTGGCGTTGCTGTGGTACGTTCGCTACAGATACTGATGCGTTCGCAGCAGGTTGGCCATTTTCAGTAACTGTTACCCATGCACCATTATGTGTGTCAGCAACACGGATATCAGCGAAAGCTGAAGAAGACATTACAATCACAGCAGTTGCAGTTAATACTTTCAAGCTAGACATAATCTTCACCTCATTAGATTGGCTATTGCCGTTTTGTTATATGTGTATGTTGTTCACATTCAAAAGATAAGACCTGCTACTTCAATGTTTCTTTCAAAAAATTTAAATTATTTTTATTAGTGTTTGTAAATCAGTAAGTTAAAAGTACACTTATTTTTCAAGAGTAATAAATGTAAAAAACATGACAAAAAATTCATATAAAAGCCGATCTTTTCATTGAATACATATCACCTTTAGTATAGCTACAAGTTTTATACTCGGTTGGTCAAAATAAAGATCACAATTGATATAAAGTTGAATTTATTGATTATTTGTAGCTAAGGCTTGTACTTGATTCACTTTTTCTGGATAGCAATGCTGTTTAATTTGTATCAGCATATGCTAATTAATTCGCATTCTTTATTATGGGTTATAAAATAGTTTGCCCTTTGGGGTATTTTTATAAAATCATCGTCCATAGATACCTGTTTATGCTTGTATGCCGTCTTCATTTCATCTAATTTAACCTTTTGATTATAAATGAGGTAATGGAATGGACATAGTTATAAGGCATGTAGAGAAGTCAGACTTTGCCGATCTGCAAAAGATCCTGTCAGGTGCGAATGCTTATAGCGGTACTCTCCAATTGCCTTACCCTTCACTGGATATGTGGCAGCAGCGGATAGAAAATCGTCCAAGCAACATGTATGGCTTGGTAGCAGAGCTAGACAATGAAGTCGTGGGGGAGATCAGCTTATCAGTGCAGGTCAATCCAAGACGAAAGCACGTGGCCGATATGGGAATGGCGGTTCGGGATGACAAACAAGGCTTAGGGATAGGAAGCCGGTTATTAGCTGCCATGATTGATCTCGCACAAAACTGGTTGTCTATTTCCCGGATGGAATTGACGGTATATACCGACAACGCCGCTGCCATTGCCCTGTATGAAAAGCATGGTTTTGTAATAGAGGGGCATGCTAAAAAGTATGCGTTTCGAAACGGTGAGTATGTAGATGTGTACCATATGGCAAGACTCACCGATTAAGTGTATGCCTAACTCTCTGCCTATTTGTGCAGAGAGCTATTTGACACAGGCAAGCTCGGGTGTAGGTCGTTGCATTTCGTAATACTCTAGGTTTTCCGAGATCATGTTCACTCGTATTGCGTCGGTTTTGGTTGCGATATGCGCCATGCCGATGTTCTGCATCACCCTACCAGCATTGGTATCACGTGCGAAATGTTGACCATAAATGGTATCTAACGATAGTCGGTTGAACCCATATTCAGTGATACGCTCGGCGGCTTCCGTACAGTAACCTTTGCCCCAGTAGGGAACACCAATCCAATAGCCTAACTTAGCCCTACCACCTTGGATATTATGTAAGCCGATGCAGCCTACAAGTTGAAAGTTGGACTTGAGGGTAATGGCATAGATGGCTTGCTCGCCACTGTTCCAACCTGCCAGCAGCTTACCAATCCATTGCCCGGCAAGGCCGTCGTAGTAAGGGTGGGGAATGTTCACAGTACCGTTGGCAATGTCTTTATCTCCGGCGAGGGCTTGTACTTTGGGGGCATCTGAAAGCTGAAAAGGTCGAAGCAGTAAACGGGGAGTCGTCAGCGATGGCTGATGTTTCATAAGCATCCTCTGCAATAGTTGATTCTTTATCAGAAGATTATCAGATCTGTATGAAACCTTTAGTAGATATATATGAATAGCCGTGAATATTTATCGGTAAACGAGATCTAAGTCAGATCTCAACCCTGCCACTTTTCCTCACTGTAGTTTGCGATGCTCGAGAGTGCCTTTTGTACTTTTCGTTTAAAGAAGTACTTCATGAGCCACCCTGTGCCTTTGACTCTCGGCGTAAACTTAATTTGGTAGTGGATTTGGCTCTGGGTTGCATTGAGCGACTGAAAGGTGATCCACCCACCGTACTCTCTGGCTGGTGAACCCTGAAGCAGGGTGTATTGCAGGTGCTCATTCTCTTTGTAGTCGATGATCTGTTCTTGAAAGTTGAAGAGCCCGTCCGAGACTTGTCTTACAGCGCCGATGCCATTGCTATTAGGTTTCCCTTCTTTTATGAGTTGGTAGTTGGCTCCAAAAAACTGCCCGAGGTTTGCGTGGTCGGATAAGATCTTGAACAAAATCTTCTTGGGGGCTTTAGCTGTTTGGTTGATTGTGATCGTATACATCGTTACACCACCTACTGCAGGTTGTTGAACCTAGGGTTGATACACGACTTGTAAGCCACTCCCCATAATATCAACTGTTGTCATCATGTCAAATTTATGTTAACTGCCTGTTTGTTGGTGGCGCTGTGTACGATTTGCTGCTGTTCGTTTTCTATACAAAAGCACAATGTGCTGATTGGGTGAATTGGCAGATATCTGGCTATTGCCGCTATGTTTTGATGTCAGCTAGATATATAATGTGAAGTTGAACAAGGAGTTGCGAAAAAAAGAGATTATGATCACGAAAATTTCGCAATTTTAGTATTGCAAATTCAATGATTGGCTCTTATATTGGATTTTGTTGGTATTTACTGAGGGTGAAATTTCAGTTCAAGATTTTCCTTAATCCATTCGTTAAGGTCACTTCAAAATCATCTACAGTGTTACCACAGTTCTTTAACTCCTGAGCTATTAAGACAACCATATCCGGTTGAAGATTTATTAATTGCTATTTTATCAGTGAGTAGTGACGTTTTACTTTTACCAAACTGTCATAAGGATGTCACAGGCGATTGGGTATAGTAAAACTGTATTAAAGAGTAAGAACGGTATTAATAAAGAGAAATATCAACCTTACTCGTTTTGGAAAAATGAGAGGTGTATTATGGCTAATAGAAACCGCAGACAATGGTTCTACCACCAGTCACAATCAACAAACGTAAAAAGCAAATCTAAGTAATCTAACTCTAGCGTACTCACGCTAAGTTTATGATTTGAGGCAATAATTTGCCACCCGAAAATGCCAGAGGCACGCAGTGATCCAGTGTTTCTGGCTAAATACCTTTATTCCCCTTCTAAACTTTTAATTTCATTTCTATCAATTACTTTATTTAAACCTTTGCGCAAACGTTTTCCTTTTTGATTGCTAATACTTTTCAACGATATATATTTCCGCCGATATAAACTTCTTCGGGGATAACTTTGACCGGGGCTCCGCCTAAATAAATGTTGCCCTCAACCACAAGGTGCTTGGGTAATTCTGTTATTGCTGTTTGGGCTAGGTAAAGATTTCCACCTACATGCAGGTAGGGGGGAAGCTCAGTCAGTTTCGTTCCCATCAAACTTAAATCACCGGCCACGCGAAGCCCGTTATTTAAGTACTCGATATCGGAGTGCGCTAAATTAATATAGCCGCCAACTTGAAGCTGCAGTGGTAACTGAATGATTTTACTGTAGGCGAGGTTTAGGTTGCCCTTAACGGTGACTTGTTGCGGCAGGTGGGTAAGCTGGCTTTGTTCAAGGTTGAGATGCCCCTCAACAATGAAAGGGTTGGGCAGATTTATGTGGCGGGCATTTCTCAAATTGACATTGCCATAGGAGTCCATGTAGTTGAGCATTTTACGGTCCAAAGCCGCAGACATGGCGCTATCCGGATAGGTGGCTCCCAAGGTGCAAATGCCTAGGGTTAGTCCCATAAGTAGCCGAGCCCACTGCTTCTTTTTTGTGCTGTTCTTTTTAGTGCCGTGGTTCGCAATTGCCATACATCCTGTCTCACTCCCCTGATGCTTATCGGTGTATTTTGCGGGAACAGGGGTCAAATGTAATCTGTTTTTACTCGAATTGTGCCATTCGTTCCTACACTTTATGGGTGCAAACACGAACAGGTGTAGGAGTAGAAGTTATGGTGTCTGTGTCTCCACATTTTAGAGTTGCACTTGGGCTAGGATTGCTGGGTGTTGTTTTAGCGGCATCAAATGTGTTGGCGGACTCAACCGATGCACGCTGCGATATTTACCCTAAGGGGGCAGATAAGCCCTCCCACCAGTATCTCTGCGTATTTTCCCAGCGGCAGGGCTATGTGACGATAGATCGCGGGGATGGTGTTTATTATGACTTCCGCCCGGTGGGTGATGATCCTGGGCGCTACCAAGACAGCGAGGGGCAGGCGGTTTATCGTCAGTCGGGCTTGGGAAAAGAAGGGCTGATTTTTAAGTTAGAAACAGAATCAGTTTATGTGTACTGGGATACATCTGGCTTGGAATAATTCTAACTTTTACTATAAATAATAAGTAGTTGAACTAAAACCCGAGTTGCAGCTGCCACTTGGGTATGCCTGCGTTTTGAAAGGATGACTATGACAGAGCATAAAAAGAAGATTCTTATTTTGTTTGCCCACCCGTCCCCTTCTCGCTCTGAAGCGAATTTGCCCCTATTCAAATCCAGTCGTGGCTTGCCAGGGGTAACGGTGGTTGATTTGTATCACGAGTACCCAACGCTCCACATCAATATTGATCGCGAGCAGAAGCGATTGCTCGATCATGATGTCATTGTGTTTATGTTTCCGATGTATTGGTATTCGACGCCTGCCATTTTAAAAGAGTGGCAGGATCTGGTGCTGGAGTATGGCTTTGCCTATGGCAAAGACGGTACTGCGCTTAATGGCAAAACATTTTTGTGTGCGCTCACTGCGGGTGGCACGCAGGCGGCATACCATGCCGATGGGCACAACAATTATACCGTTCGCGAGTTGCTTCACCCTATTGAACAAACGGCGAACCTGATAGGGATGCATTACCTTGCGCCTTTTGTGCTATTCGATTCACGAACAGCGAAAGAGCAAAAGCGTGTCGAGCAACATACCAAGGATTGGCGTCAGCTACTGGATGCGCTGCGTGATGATCGGGTGGAAATGAATGCCGCCAGCCATGTCGATGTGCTCAATGCTGATTTAACAGCTGTAATCAAGGAGGGGTAGGAATGACAGGGTATTTTATTCAGGCCTTTATCTATCTGTGTGCTGCTGTTATTGCTGTCCCTATAGCCAAACGGCTTGGCCTGGGCTCCGTGCTGGGCTATTTAATTGCCGGTGTGGTTATTGGGCCGATTGTTGGCCTTGTGGGCGATGAAACATTGGCAATTCAGCATTTTGCTGAGTTCGGTGTGGTCATGATGCTGTTCCTCGTCGGCCTAGAGCTTGAGCCGCGTATGTTATGGGACATGCGCCATCGCTTGATTGGCCTTGGCGGTTTGCAAGTTGGGGTGACAGCACTTGCGGTAATGGGCATTGTCATGATGCTAGGGCAAGGTTGGACGGTCGCCTTAGCGATTGGCCTTATTTTCTCGCTCTCATCCACGGCGATTGTGCTGCAAACCTTTAATGAAAAGGGGTTGGCGAAAACAGAAGGTGGACGCAACGCCTTTTCGGTACTGCTGTTTCAGGACATTGCGGTGATCCCGATGTTAGCCTTGATCCCGTTGCTAGCATTGCCCGAGTTGGTTGAGCAAGCACAGCAGCTGGCTCAGCAAGCTGCGGAACATCATGACGATGTCAGTTTAGTGGCGGGCTTGCCAGGTTGGGCCTATGCCATCGTTATTATTGTTGCGATTGCAGGCTTGGTTGTTGGTGGGCACTTCTTGAGCCGCCCGCTATTTCGGTTTGTGGCCGATTCTGGCCTACGAGAGATCTTTACCGCAACGGCATTGATGCTGGTGATTGGCATTGCTGCCCTGATGGGGCTGGTGGGTTTGTCTCCGGCATTGGGAACATTCCTTGCTGGTGTGGTGCTGGCAAACAGTGAGTTCCGCCATGAGCTGGAATCGAACATTGAGCCGTTCAAGGGACTATTGCTCGGCCTGTTCTTTATTACGGTAGGGGCGGGGATCGACTTCTCGGTGTTGTTTAACGATTTTGCTGTGGTGATTGGTATCACGCTGGGGGTCATGCTACTTAAAGCGGCTGTGTTATTTGCGCTAGCGTTGATCTTTAAGGTGCGCGGGAGTGATCGATACCTACTGACCTTGAGTTTGGCACAGGCCGGTGAGTTTGGTTTCGTACTGTTAAGCTTCTCATCCCAAAACCATGTCTTGCCGCCAGCGTTGACTCAAATGTTGTCTTTGGTGGTGGCGCTATCGATGTTCCTCACTCCAGGGCTATTTATCTTCTTCGACAAGGTGATATTGCCAAAATTTGAAGCTGAAACGAATGATCGCGAAGCGGATGTGATTGATGAAACGGGCACAGTGATCATTGCTGGTATTGGCCGGTTCGGCCAGATCGTTAACCGCCTGTTGGTCGCCAATGGGATCAAGACCGTAGTGCTCGATCATGAAGCCGGGCAAATCGAAAACATGCGCTCTATCCGGATCAAGAGTTACTTCGGGGATGCGACCCGTCCAGATCTGCTTCATACCGCCGGTATTGAAGACGCCAAGCTTATGATAGTGGCCATTGACGATACCGAGCGGGCGGTGGAGTTGGTGGAGTATATCCACCATACCTATCCGAAAGTACGTATCTTGGCACGGGCGTATGACCGAGGCCACCATTATGCGCTGAGAAATGCAGGCGCCGACTACGTGATCAGCGAAACCTATCACTCGGCACTTACTTTGGGCACTGAGGCGCTAAAAGATCTCGGGGTCCACCCGTTCAGGGCTGAGCAGCTTAAACAGGCATTTATTGATACAGAGGCCAAGAGTAAAAAAGCCCTCTATAAAACGTGGAAGGAAAGTACCGAAGAGAATAAGTTCAATGCAGACTACCGAGAGCTCTTTATGCAGCTTGAAGATGCCTTGAGCCAAGTGATGAAGTCTGAGCGTCACGAGAAACATACTTCCTCAGATAGAAGCTGGGCACCGCCGCCAAAAGGGTATGCGAAAGCCATTGCCGAGGAGCACGAAGAGTAGCCTGCTCAGTGTTTTCTTTAAATCCTATAAAACGCAGCCATCAGGCTGCGTTTTAGGTTCTTCCCCTTGAAGTTGATTTTACGAACAATCATGCCGTCGCTGGTAAAGGGGAAGGAACTGTTTCACGCAGGCAATCAGTACTGTAACCAACGTCCTTTTCGCACCAAAGAAAGCTCTCCCCCTTGGACTCCGATATAAAGGGGTCGAGCTAGTTGATAAAAGGGGGAGCTGGAGGGGGTTGGTTCGTTGATGCTTGAAGTTAGGCGCATAGATAGTTGGTGCCGAGCGTTTGTGATGAAGATTGATGGATTAACCTCTCCCAGCCTCGCTTTTTAGGAGTAGCACTCTCATGCTACTATTGTATTCACTGTAAAGTTGAGAGGAGCCTTTTCATAGCTAAAGACAATTCACTTGCATGCATAAGTGGCACGTTTTAGAAATAATTGCTTACATTTGGTGGTTATTTGTTCGATTGAACCCAGATCAAAAAAAATACTCTCGTATTCATTGTTAATGTGATCTATATCTCTATATACTCCGCTTCCGGCCAGAACGAAAGAGTTCAGCCACCTTAGTTACAAGCTGTCACCACGGACATGTGAATGACCCACGGAGTTGGACCGGCATTACTTTAGCTTGTTAATTTAGGTGACTCTATGTTGTACATTTGGGCGGATTCCACCATGTTGCCGACGCAAACGCGCTCGGTTCCCTCCTATTTTGCTTTCATCCTGAAAGTGTTGATCCCCCTGTTGCAACAAGCAGTAACACCTTCATTTTTCGACAATTTTAAAAATAGTCAAAACAGCAGGACGAAATAATGCAGTTGTTAATTAGTTTGGCCGGTATTTTGGTACTGGTACTTTGCGCATGTGCGCTTTCTGAAAACCGTAAAGCAATCAATTGGCGTACGGTTGGGGGCGCGTTGGCATTGCAGGCAGGTTTTGCTGCCTTGGTGCTGTATATTCCTGTTGGTCAGACCCTATTGGGCGCAATGAGTAGCGGTGTTGCCAGCGTGCTTGGCTTTGCTGATGAGGGAATAAAATTCCTGTTTGGTGATCTTGCGACGACCGGTTTCGTTTTTGCTATTCGCGTCCTTCCTCTTGTTATCTTCATTAGTGCTCTTATCTCCCTTCTTTACTACCTTGGCGTGATGCAGTGGATCATCAAAGTGATCGGTGGGGGTATCCAAAAAGCATTGGGCACCAGCCGTGCCGAATCTTTGGTGGCAACAGGTAACATCTTCCTATCTCAGGGTGAATCGCCGTTGCTGGTTAAACCATTCTTGGCGCAAATGACTCGCTCAGAGCTTTTTGCGGTAATGACCGGTGGTATGGCATCAGTAGCCGGCAGTGTACTGGGTGGCTATGCAGGCCTGGGTGTTGATTTGAAATACCTGATCGCGGCGAGTTTCATGGCAGCACCGGGTAGCTTGTTGATGGCAAAAATTCTAGTGCCAGAGCAAAGTGTTGCGGTTGAACAGTCTGACATTGAGATGGGCAAGAGTGATCACAGCAACGCTATCGATGCGCTAGCAGCTGGTGCCATGAACGGTATGAAGGTGGCGGTCGCTATCGGTACCATGCTGATTGCTTTCGTGAGTGTGATTGCAATGGCCAATGCCGGGCTTGGCATGGCTGGTGAATGGGTTGGTATGCATGATCTCACCCTGCAGGGCTTGCTAGGTTATGTGTTCTCGCCACTGGCTTTCATTATTGGCGTGCCTGCCAATGAAATGCTTCAAGCTGGCGCATTTATCGGCCAGAAGATGATCCTTAATGAATTCGTGGCTTTCCTAGACTTCGTTAGCATCAAAGAAACACTGTCGCAGAACAGCCAAATCATCATTACTTTTGCATTGTGTGGTTTTGCCAATATCGGCTCTATCGCGATTCAGATTGGTTCTATCGGTGTGATGGCACCAGAGCGCCGTGGCGATGTAGCTAGCCTAGGTATCAAGGCTGTATTAGCAGCGACCCTGGCTAACTTAATGAGTGCTGCGCTCGCGGGTATCTTTATTACCCTGTAATTGCAAAGCGTACTCACGCTAATCTTGATGGCGATAAAACAGCCGCTGGTGGTGTCATCAGCGGCTGTTTTTGTATGGCTTACGGTATTGAAGCAATCAAGCTAACTTAACGAGATTCGTCATCAAATTGCTTGATTAGCACCGAAGTGTCGGCACGCTGGTAGCCACGTGCTTGCAGCTCGCCATATTTTTCATCCACCTGCTTGGCAAGCGGTAGGTCAACACCCAGCTTTTCAGCAGCATCGAAGCAGATCCCCAAGTCTTTGCGCATCCAGTCGATAGCAAAACCAAAGTCAAACTCGTTATTGGCCATGGTTGATGCACGGTTTTCAAGTTGCCAAGATCCGGCTGCACCGTGTTTAAGCACCTCGGTCATTTTTTCAATATCAAGGCCAGATGATTTTGCGAGTGTAACGGCTTCAGACAAACCTTGCAGGATCCCTGCAATACAGATCTGGTTAGCCATTTTGGTAATTTGGCCGTAACCCACGTCGCCCATCAGCGTGGTTGCTTTAGCAAACGTATCGATAACCGGCTTGGCGGTGTCAAAGTCAGCCTGTTTGCCGCCGACCATCACGGTTAAACAACCATTTACTGCACCTGCTTCACCACCAGAAACGGGAGCATCGAGGAACTTTAGCCCTTTCTCTTCGGCAAGCGCAGCGATTTCGCGAGACACTTCAGCTGAGGCCGTCGTGTTATCGATAAGGAATGCGCCCGATTTTGCAGTGGTAAGAATACCGTTTTCACCACAGTAAACTTGGCGTAGGTCGTCATCGTTGCCGACACAGGTAAAAATGAACGTCGCTTCTTTGGCCGCCTCTGCCGGGGTAAGCGCGACTTGTCCAGTATAGGTTTCCGCCCACTGGTTGGCTTTGGCTGTGGTGCGGTTGTAAACCGTTACCTGATGGCCAGCGTTGGCAAGGTGTCCTGCCATTGGGTATCCCATTGTTCCTAGCCCAATAAATGCAACCTTGTGTGTTGTCATGGCGTAAGCCCCCTGATTATTTGAAGAGATAACAAAGCATTGGCGTCACTATATCGGCCTTAGTTGCCATAAACAATGAGAGAGTAGCAAACTACGGGCTATCTATAGGATATGAGCCATTAATGCGAATGATGCCTCTTGGTGTTTAGAAGGGGCTATATCTGTGTCTGTTATCCATTGAAAGGACAAAACTGTGCGGTTCATCAAATAACGCTTGTTTATTAATGTAACGGACCCTATGATGCAAAAGTTCGTATTGTTTAAAGTGATGTTATGTTCTCGCGTTTGGTTCGGGTATTTGTATTGGTATTAAGTTGGGGCTTGCTATGGTCAGGCTCAGCTATGGCCGATCAATCTATCCCACAAGCCAACCCGTTATTACCATTGGTTCAATCAGAACAAACCCTTGCTTTACCTGCGTTCTCTTCACCTGCGTTCTTTTCACCCACATTGGCTTCGCATCTTGCGGAATCGTCATCGTTCGACGCTTTCTATGTCGCAACCCACCATTCTTCAAAGCATGTTGCGGATATGTCTGCTGAAGAGCTGCAATTTATATTGCAGGGTAACGATATGAGCTTTGATGGTTTGCTGAGGGAAGAAAATACTAATCAACATTCTGATCATGGCCGCCAACTGGATCCGGCTTTGTCGCCTTCTTCGCGCATGGCCCATTTTGTGCGAACGGAGAATGACGGTAATGAGCCTTTTTACCAATTGGCCATTGAGCTGCCGATTGAACCTGCTCAGCGCCTGACAAAAGGTTACCGTGTTGATTTTGACAGTCGCCAAGATTGGACTCTTCATATTCCAGCGTCTTCTAGCCGAATAGCTGGCTGGAAGGAAAGCAACCTTATCTACACCATTTATCACCACCGCTTGCCAACCCACTTGGCCTAAACCCTTCACGGGTAATTCGACTTTAGCTGTTTAAAACCAGCTTGATATTCCCAATGCTGCTTATTGCTACCAGGCTGCTGGAGGCTTTAGTTATTGGGCGGATTATGTGTACACCAACCCAGCCAGAGTGAGTAATGTAGTTCATTGTGGTCGAGTGTTAGTGTGCCCTCACTTGCCGTATTCCGGTGAGTAAATGGTGAAAAGACATGAAAAAACACACCAATCAAAGAATCTTAAACCGCTATCCGTTATGGAAGTACGTGGTACTTGTTGTCACTGTTATCGTCATGATGTTAAGTGCAATTCCTACTTGGTACGGCGAAGATGCGGCAGTCCAGATTTCGTCCCCTGCATCTGACCTACCTGATGTTGTTACAATGCAAAATGCCTTGCAGTCAGCAGGTATTGATGTCAAACGTATCGATCAAAGTGCTCAAAACACCTTGGTGATCTTGCAAGAAGAAGCCAAGCAAACAAAGGCCAGATCTGTAATTGCAGATCTCGTTGGGGAGAGTATATCTGACGAGCAGATCGCCTTATCGCTCTCGCCAGCGGCCCCACAATGGCTAACCCAAATGGGCTTTGAGCCAATCAAGCTCGGGCTTGATTTGCGTGGTGGTGTCCAGTTTTTGCTCGATGTCGATGTTGAGCAGGTATACAAAGCACAAGGTGAGCAACTGCAGGAGGCCTTGCGCCAGCACTTTCGCGAAGAAGGTGTGCGAAGTGTGCGTTACAGCTCGGATCAGGTGGACAAAGTGATACTGCGCCTACCCAATGCTGCGGCAAATAGTATTGCTCGCCAATACATTCGTACAGCTTACCCTCAATGGCAGGCAACAAACGGTAGCGGCCACGGGCTGGTTTTGACGCTCAAGCAAGATGAGAAGGCGACGTTACGCAACCTGACTGTTCAGCAAAACTTGCAGACCATGCGAAGCCGTATTGAAGAACTGGGTATCACCGAGGCATTGGTTCAGCGTCAGGGTGAACACCGTATCCGTATTGAACTGCCAGGGGTACAAGACCCAGCCGCCGCGAAAAAGGTCATTGGTGCGACTGCAAGCTTGGCATTTTATCCGGTCAAAGACGCGGGAACTGGCAGTACAATGACCTTGCCGGATGAGCACGGCGCGATGGTACGTGTTGCCCGTAAGCCTATTCTCGGCGGCGATCATATTGTCGACGCACGTGCGAGTTTCGGTGAAATGGGCGCGGCAGAAGTTAACATTAACTTGGACAGTGCTGGTGGTCGCATTATGTCTGAATTCTCCCGCCATAACATCGGTAAACCGATGGCAACAGCTTACAGCGAATACAGTCGCGATGAGCAAGGCAATGCTGTTCAAAACAGCAAGATCATCAGTGTAGCGACGATTCAGAGCCAACTTGGAAATCGTTTCAGAATAACAGGTGCGGGCTCTATCCAAGATGCCCAGCAACTTGCGCTGTTACTTCGTGCCGGCTCCTTGACCGCACCAGTGACGATAGTTGAAGAGCGTACCATCGGCCCGACATTGGGTGCTGAGAATATCCAAAACGGCTTTGCAGCACTGGCGCTTGGCATGGGGATGACCTTGGTGTTTATGGCGCTGTGGTACCGCCGCCTTGGTTGGGTTGCCAACTTGGCACTAATCACCAATATGGTCATGCTGTTCGGGCTGTTAGCTTTGATCCCTGGTGCGGTATTGACCCTCCCGGGTATTGCCGGGTTGGTACTGACGGTGGGTATGGCCGTCGACACCAATGTACTTATTTTTGAGCGGATCAAAGACAAGCTAAAAGAAGGTCGCAGCTTGGCACAGGCCATTGACCGTGGCTTCAACAGTGCCTTTAGTACGATATTTGACGCCAACTTTACCACGATGATCACCGCTGTTGTCTTGTATGCGATTGGTAACGGCCCAATTCAAGGGTTTGCGATGACATTGGGGCTGGGACTATTAACCAGTATGTTTACCGGTATTTTTGCCTCTCGCGCCATCATCAATTTGGTGTGGGGACGTGACGCACGACGTGAAGTGAGGATTTAACGATGTTGATTACGATGAAAAATGCCACCAAGTGGCGTCACTGCACCAGTGTTATTTCTATTGTGGTATTGCTGGTTTCCTTGTTCACCATCGCAACCAAGGGGTTGAATTGGGGGCTTGATTTTACAGGCGGTATTGTCACTGAGGTTCAGCTCGACAGCAGTGTTACCAGCCAGCAGCTTGATACTGTGCTGGACAAAGCATTGATGCAAGATGTCAGTGTGATCACCGCTGGTGAGCCTGGGCGCTGGGTGTTGCGTTACGCAATTCCAGAGCATGGTGAAGCACCTCAAGTTGATGAGGTATTGCAAAGCTTGAGCAGCGATATACAAGTGCTCAACACCAGTATTGTTGGTCCCCAGGTTGGGCAGGAGCTAGCAGAACAAGGCGGCTTGGCTTTGTTGATTGCTGTATTGTGCATTTTGGGGTACCTCAGTTACCGCTTTGAGTGGCGGTTGGCATCAGGCTCGGTGTTTGCGCTTGCCCATGATGTGATCTTTGTACTGGGATTCTTTGCCGCCACCCAAATGGAATTCAACTTGACGGTACTGGCTGCGGTATTGGCAATACTGGGTTATTCGTTGAATGACTCGATTATCATTGCTGATCGTATCCGTGAGATTTTGATTTCCAGCCCAGATAAGCCGATCGAGCAAGTTAATAATGAAGCGATTGCTGCGACGATCTCCCGTACGCTTGTCACCTCGGGCACGACGCTAATGACAGTGGGTGCACTTTGGTGGTTAGGTGGCGGTGCGTTGGCAGGTTTTGCTATCGCCTTGTTCATCGGCATATTAACCGGTACTTGGTCGTCTATTTCTGTGGGCACGGCCTTACCAGAGTTGTTCGGCTTAAAGTCGAAACACTACATGCCTGTTCTAGTGACTGACGAGCCATAAGCGATATAAGCACTTAGATTTAAGCATATAGCTCCATTGTACGAACCTGAAGGTCGCCTCGGCGGCCTTCATTCATATGGACAGTTAATGGGTTGGCGATATCTGGATGTTTTGATTTTGCGATATGATGCAAAATCGTTCGCGAATTGCGAATTTCTTGTCATTTTAAAAATTTTTTGTGATCTAGTTAAAAAATTTGCCACTGATTGTGGTAATTATTGATAGATAACATATCGCAACTGAGACTATTTTCAGTATTGAGTCTGTGTTTGCTACTTTAGGCACCGATATTGCTTTTGTTAGTTATCAGTTAGTGAAATCTCATCGCTAACTTACTGACTAATAAAGTGAGGGCGGCATTATGTATGACACAGAAATGAAGCTTAACCATCAAATTGTACAATTTCTCGACACTCAACTTCACTCGTTAATGCCGTCCCTGAGTGAGCCTGAATGTCATGACAGCCATGGTTCACCTGCTTTTCTCACCCCTAACCATCAAGCTTTGCTGTCGGCAATGCTAATGTCACTTGATCAGTATCTCTCTGGGTTGAAGGCAATTAATTGCTTGTTGCAAAAGGGCTATGTTTCTCAAACTCGTGGTCTGTTCCAAACGTTAGGTGATGATTACGAAGACATCATTTTCCTTAGCCTGCCTGCGCAGGATGGCAAAATGAGTGCACTGCACCGTGACTATCTGCTAGAGAGCCAAAGCGGTGAATGTACCCAGTGCTATAGCCCGCTATCGCGCTGTGAAATGCGCAGTATGATCCGTAAGGCCAAACACATAAACCATAACGTGTTCCAACTATTTCCTAAGAAACAAGCGTTACAGGTGTTAAGGCCGCATGGTGGAAAGCCATGCTCGGTTGAAGTGGCTATCGAACTGCATAAGCACTTTGCCTACAAGGCCATCTTATTGGCGGTACTGACGGCGAAGGTGGCACAAGACGAGTCTATTATGCGTGCCTGTTTAAACTACCGCGCGCATTTGGAAATGATAGATCCCTCTGCTGTTGATGCATCGAAACTGCAAGTAGCAACGGCACTTCAAGTGGAAGAAGATGCGAAAAAAGTGGTTTCGTTGTGATATGAATAGGCTTTCTACCCAATAGGGCGCCTTGCACTTGCTTGGGAGTACAGCCTTATTTTCACTAGTGAATATCTATGTTAACGTCTAGTCATTAAACCGACATCAATATAACGGATCGGGCACTACCCAGTGTACTGCCCATTGGTTAGAAGGACACTAAGACAAACATGGGCAAGAAAGCACTAGATACGAAAATCGTTACTGCGGGGCGCAGTAAGAAATGGACGCAATCGTTAGTTAATCCACCGGTAAGTCGCGCATCGACTATCGTGTTTGATTCGGTTGCAGATATGAAACACGCAACTGCCAACCGTGCGAATAAAGCGCTGTTTTATGGGCGCCGTGGTACCAACACCCACTTTGCCTTTCAGGATGCGATGGTTGAATTAGAAGGTGGCGTAGGTTGTGCCTTGTACCCTTGCGGGACGGCAGCGATCAGTAACGCAATTTTGTCGTTTGTAAAAACGGGTGACCATATCTTGATGGTGGATGGCGCCTATGAGCCAACCCGCGACTTTTGCGACAAGATCCTTGCCAAGATGGGGGTTGAAACGACTTACTATGATCCGATGATCGGTGAAGGTATCCGTGATCTCATTCGCCCTAACACTTCTGTGCTATTCCTGGAATCACCCTGTTCAATCACGATGGAAGTACAAGATGTACCCACTCTGGCTCGTATTGCTCATGAGCACGACTTGGTGGTGATGCTGGACAATACTTGGGCTTCTCCAATCAATTTCCAGCCATTCGAGCATGGTGTTGATATCTCTATTCAAGCGGCGACCAAATACATTGTTGGCCATTCCGATGTGATGCTAGGTACGGCTGTCGCCAATGAGCGCTGCTGGGATCAGCTGCGTGAAAGTAGCTACCTGATGGGGCAATGCACTTCCCCAGATGATATTTATTTGGCGATGCGTGGTTTGCGTACCCTGGGTGTGCGTCTTAAGCAGCATGAACAGAACAGTATTAAAGTCGCTGAGTGGTTGATGGGGCGTGAAGAAGTGGATCATGTTCGTCACCCTGCGTTTGAAAGCTGTGAAGGGCACGAGTTCTACAAGCGTGATTTCAAAGGCTGTAATGGCCTGTTTTCGTTGGTGTTAAACCGAGGTAATACCGAAGCGCTGACGGCTTTGCTCGACGGTATGGAGCATTTCAGCATGGGTTATTCATGGGGCGGATTTGAAAGCTTGATCCTTGCCAATGAGAATATAAACTCGTTGCGTACCGCGACCAAGAAAGAGTTTGCCGGCCCATTGCTGCGTCTTCATATTGGCTTGGAAGATACCGATGATCTGATCCGTGATCTTGAAAAAGGTTTTGAACGTTTCAATGCGGTACTCGAAAAAAGCTAGCCGCTTAACACTTAGCAGCGCGATGCGATGAGCTAGTGATACAAAAACGGGCAACCTGAGGTGGGTTGCCCGTTTTTTCTTATCCAGATTGGTATGAGAAGTTGAAATTACCTTGCACGCCTTTCATCTAAAATTGGGCATCCTCACCAATTTCATGGCCAAGTTGCGCCAAGAACCCCTTCATGTACGCCGTTCGCTGTTTGGCCTCCTGCATGGCGGCTTGGGTGTTCATGGTTTTCTCAAGCTTGAACAATTTGATATAGAAGTGATCGATGCAAAATGTTTTATCGTCGCGGCTGCGGGTTTGCCCAAAAGGATCATCAGGGCTATAAAGTTTTGAATTAAACCCGGTACTGACTTGAATACAGCGGGCAATTCCGATCGCGCCCAGGGCATCAATACGATCGGCATCTTGTACGATGGCAGCTTCAACCGTTCTTACTGGGATATTCGCGCTGTAACTGTGGGCTTCAATAGCATGGGCAATGTCATCAAAATAGGCTTGCGGATAGCCAATCGATGCGAGGAAGGCCAACCCCTGCTCGGCGGCAAGGGCTGAAGCCTTGTGACGCTCGGGGTGGTTTTTCGGTAACGTCACGCAGTCATGAAGCCAAGCGGCGGGTACCACAACCTCAAGCTTGGCTTTTTCTTGGTGGGCAAACTGCTTTGCAGCCGATACAACTCGCTGGATATGAGAAAGATCATGCGCGGGATCGGTTATCGATTGTTGGCGGATAAAAGTCTGCAATTGGTGTTCAAATTGAGATAATTCTAATTCTGTCATGATTTGCTACGTCTGAAATCGTGTCTTTGACTACGCTTTAAGTAAACAATACTAAAGGGTTTAAGATGAGAAAGACATGGTATTGGGCAGGTATAGTCACCTCAGTTATTGCTTTGATGGGTTGTTCAAGCTCCGAGTTTGAAAACTACCAGTTGTTCCCTGATGAATATGTATATGATGTTGAATATGACAGCATCTATCACTATGGCTACAACCAAGGCTGTGAAAGCGCGTTGAATGTCCTTCGTGTTGCTGATATGGATTACCGCAAAGATACGACATTGGACAATAGCGATACCCGTTTCAATGAAGGGTGGGGCGATGGTAACCAGGCATGCCAGTCTGTCAGAATGATTATGCCAACGTCGAAGATCATGCCTTCACAGCCAATCAGGCCTGCTTATGCTGCGGAGTATGCAGAGGGGTACTAGATATTATACCAACCTACATCAGTGCTTGATCAGCCTTACTGGTTAAAATCGCCGTTGTTTAAGTTAGCCTTTAAGAAGACATAAAAAAACAGACCCGAGGGTCTGTTTTTGTTTCGCAAAGTCGGAATCGCTGATCTGGAATAACCTAGCCCGTGTTGGTTCTTAATTGTTCTTATCAGCGTTCATCATTTGCAGCAGTTTACGCCGGTCGTGTTAGTGAATGTACTTGCCCATCTTGAAATGAAACAGGTACAACAGCATGAACTTCAGGTAGTAGCAAAAAAGCTTCTTCTTTGTCGTTGTTGATTTCAACCACGACTTGAAGGTAATCACCTAGCGCTTTGCGAAGGCTTGGTGTACGAACTTTTTTACCTTGATTGCCAAACTGACTGTATTGACCTTTACTCGAATAGACCCAAATGTTGATCGGGTCTTCTTCTTTCTCTAACTGCTCGATAAAATCGGCTATGTGTCTCATAAAAGTCCTTTTATGTAATATCAATATCTGTGTATTGATGTCTCCATTATGGAAGGAAGGCGGTTTTTTTCAATTTGATTTGCCTTCTTTTCTATGCGTAATGTGATGTCGCTAACAATTAACTGTGAAATACATGATAAAAAATGCCTATTTAATTAGGCATGTTAAAGTCATCAATTAGGTTTGCTAATCCGTTACCAGCCACCATTCGATTACTGATATCACAGTAATTTGTATTAGGAATGAATTCAAGCACAATTATTGTGAATAAACATGATAATGAGAGGGTGATCTAGAGATTGGCGTTATAAAATTTCGTAAACATTTTAATGGTTGCTACATATCGCTGATATGCCTATAAATTCACTGTGCGTGGTTGCTATTTATTTGAATGCGTAATGATGAAAAAAGGATAAAAATATGACAAATGAGGTATGTGCTTGGGCGATGAATCAGCCGTTAGAACGTGAGTACCATGACCAGGAATGGGGGCGGGTTCAGAAGTCGGATGTCTACTTATTTGAGTTTTTGACATTGGAAGGTGCGCAAGCCGGGCTAAGTTGGTACACCATACTCAAGCGCCGTGAAGCATACCGAGAAGCCTTCTGTGGTTATGACATTGAGCAGCTTAGCCAAATGGATGATACACATGTAGAAAAGATCATTGAACAGCATGATGTGATCAAACATAGAGGCAAGATTGCCTCGGTGTTCGGCAATGCCCGTGCGGCAAAGGGGCTGATTGCAGAATACGGCAGTTTGGCCAATGCGCTTTGGCAATTTGTTGACCATCAAGTGGTGGTAAACCATTGGCAGACAATGGATCAGATCCCGACTTCGACCGATGCATCGAAAGCCCTGAGTAAATTTCTAAAAAAAAAAGGGTTTAAATTTGTTGGTGAGACAATCTGCTATGCATTTATGCAGGCGGTAGGAATGGTAAATGATCACTTGGTGACTTGCCCCTATCATCAGGTTGTTATTGATAATGAAAATTAATCTAATCCTAATATATTTTTCAAAAGAAATGGAGAGTCACCACGAGCTCTCCAAAAAATCATTTTTTTATTGCCAGCTTGATAACCTCGTTTGAGTCTTTTTCGTTAATATCAAATGCAATGAATATTTTCTTTAAGGTTATTTCAGGAACAAAAGCCATCGCCGATAGATCATTACGCATTGCAGCTAGGCATAGTTCGTAGGATTTCAACTCATGAGGGACAAACTCTAAATAAGATCCCTCTTTTTGTACAGTATATAATGACAGGGTAAGCGTCTTAAATTCATCATCGATATATAGATATGCTTGATGATCTTGTTCAACAGCTGTTTGACATAACTTCAAATCTAATAATTTTTTTGGTATAAACTGGATTGCTAATCCATAGTTAGCGACAACGTTAAAGCATATATCATAACTTTTTAAGCTATCTGGCACATAGTTAAATGCCCACGTATCTTGCTCGATGGCAATATCACAGTACTCTTGAGTTACTTTATCAGTAGGTAGTAAAGATAAGCATCGTCCTTTTAGCGCTAAGCATTGTTTTATCACGTCTTCGTCAAGATGATTGTCGGGAATAAACTGTATAGCTTCTGGATAGTTTTCGATGGCTTTAAGGCAGATTTGCTTGCTCATTTTATCGGGCGGAACAAAATGTAACGCATGACCATCATGTTCGACTGCGAGCAAGCACAGTGCATGATCTCTAAGCTGTAAGTTAACAAATTGAAGGGAAAGGCCATTTTTTGTCACAGCCATCTCACAAAGTTCTCTGTTTTGCCATTCATAGGGAATATACCTTAGCGACATTGAATCTAGTTCGACTAAACCATGAATGATCTCACCATTATTATGTCCATTCACTAAACATGCATCTTTTTGTAACTCTTTGATTATTTCCTTTGCGTCAAAAATCATACACTTTCACCTGATAAGCTATAAGGTTTATTTTTTATATTAAAAAGACAATGATGTATTTTTTTAATTGATAGAGGTTGGACGAGGTAATCGCCAGCACTGATATCTAGTACTTTAGAAATAACACCTGAGTTGTTTTTTGATGTCATGACTACTACTGGTAATTGGGCGTTATTACTTTTTATTTCTTTGAATAGATCGATACCATCTAAGCTGGACTCTATACTCGCATCTAAGAAAACTATATTTACGTTGTACCCTTTTAGCCATTTTTTAGCACAAGATATACTGTAAGACTTATATATATGCTTTGGGTCAGCACATTTTCTTATCAAGTTAGCGAGTATTGCTACTATTAACTTATTATTATTAATAATTAATATATTCACTGTTTACACTCAAAAAAATACTCTTATTGATACTAACAATAGTAAGCGGTGAAATAGGGGGCGAATAGGTTAGTGCTGTTTATTATCAATATGAGATAATGCTCACATGAATCATACACTTAATATGTGTACCTATGCATATCAGGCGAATGGTAACTTTGTTTACTGCTGATGGTAAGCGAAAATAATTATGCGTTAACTCACCTTATTGATAGCTATCGCGTATTGTTAAAATAAGCCAAGCCTGTTGGTTTTTAATTGATAAGAAACGTACACTTTTATTCACTATCATTTAGCAATGAAAATGATGATAATGTTTTTGTAATCATAGATATAAACGAGAAGTTATGTCAGATACCCCAGTAAAAGTGATACAAAAAGCCACATGGGTTGGATCAATAGCTAACGTTGCGTTGGCAATCGTGAAGATAACTGTGGGTAAGTTAACAGGCAGCCAAGCCTTGGTGGCTGATGGCGTGCACAGTTTTTCTGATTTGGTGACTGATACCGCCATTTTGATTGGCTCTCGCTATTGGACGGCACCGGCTGATAAGGGTCACCCTTATGGTCATGGCCGTTTTGAAACGCTCACTAATATTTTTATCGGTGTACTTCTGGCACTGGTTGGTATCGGGATTGGCTGGGATTCGGTTAAACAAATTGGCAATGAAGCGACATCACCGCCGGGCATGTTGGCTTTCTGGGCGGCAATGGCATCTATTTTGGTGAAAGAGATCCTTTACCGTTGGACGGTCGTTCAAGCGAAAAAAATCAACAGTCGCTCTTTGCATGCCAATGCGTGGCATCACCGGTCTGATGCATTAAGTTCGTTACCTGTTGCAATTGCGGTTATTGCTAACTTTATTGTACCGGATCTGCATTATCTCGATCAGGTCGCGGCATTGCTTGTGACAGCAATGATTTTAAAGGCGGCTTTCGAAATTCTATGGCCAGCCATTCTGGAACTGACAGAAGCGGAATCGGATATTGATGTTGAAGGTAAAATCCAGCAATACGCCGAGGCTGATACGAATATCAAAGAAGTCCATGCTATTCGAAGCCGCCGGACTGGCAGTACCATTTTGCTTGATTTCCATTTGCTAGTGGATCCAGAGATGAGTGTCGATGAGGCTCATACTATTAGTGAGAACTTTAAGAGCCATATTTTGCAGGAAATCGATGAAGTGGTGGATGTGATCATTCACATTGAGCCTTACACTTGTGCCGAGCGGGTGGTGAATCCTTGCTGTGAGGAAAAGGGCTGCGAGGAGAAAGGTTGTGAGGAAAAGGGCATTGAGGAAAAAGACGGTGAAGATTAAGGCTAAATCAAACGGTTAGCACAGCGCTCATTCCGACTAGATAAAAAGAGCAATGGCATCAGGACATTGCTCTTTTTTATGGCACTTTTTTGTGATTGTCTCAAACATGAGATAGCCGCCTCTCCCTCCTGCTAGCTATCTTCAAGGAATGAATAAGAAACATACAGCGCTCGCTATCGAGATCAGTGACGGGTGTTGCACTGGTATGGCAAGGAGCGCGATAGGGGGGAGTTATGCCATTAGTTCGAATCAAGTCGCTACCGTTTGCACAGGAAGTTGAATTACCCAAAGTGTTGAAAACACTGTCGAAAGCGATTTCGGAATCCAGTGATATTGACCTCCACCATGTCATGGCGACATGGGATTTTATGACCCCGCATCATTATGCGCATAATGGCAACGTTGTCGATTGCCAGCCCGAGCACACCCATCCCGTTTTGGTGCATTTATTTGCGCCCAACTTCAATACCGAAGAGCAAATTGCCAAAATGTTGGAGCTGATTGCCGATACGCTTGCCAGCCAGCTGCCTGTATCGAAGCGCAATATCTTTATCAACTACTCGCCAGCCTATAGCGATGGTGTATATGACGAAGGCCATGTAGTTGAGTGGGAAATGTAATTTGCCGTTTTGGATATTGCACTGCAAGCAAGATAATACTTTCTAACGATTTTTAGCGATTGTAGCTGTTATTGTCATAGATTTTTAGTTGGGATCGATTACACTGCGCATCACATTTTTTGATGCGAGAAGGTCATGTTCAAGCTAATTGCAACAATGCCACCTATGATGGCGCTTTGCATCGCTATTGTTTGTGAAGTGGTGGCAACCTCAATGTTGCCAAAAACCCAGCAGTTTACCCAGCCGGTGCCAACATTGGTGACCTTGGTGGGTTATGGCATGGCTTTTTTCTTGTTGTCGGTAACAGTAAAAGCCGTACCGATCGGCATTGCCTATGCGATTTGGTGTGGTGCCGGGATTGTACTGGTCGCGATGATAAGTTGGCTTTGGTACGGTCAGCAACTCGACTTACCCGCAATGATAGGCATCTTATTGATCCTCATTGGTACAGTGGTGATCAACGTATTTTCAAAATCAGTGAGCCACTAAGTACGCAAAGTGCTCAGCAGTGATCAACAGCACAATTTTAGAAAAAGCCAGCTACTCAAATGCTGGCTTTTTTGCACTTAGGGGGTGAGTAAATATGTGCCTCTTTATTGCTGCAATCCTATCGGATGCATAAGCATGCGTGTCGCAGCGATTTCTATTATCCCGATTCTTATTTAAAGCGGAATGTATCACACTTGTTGGCTTTGTAATGGTTTTGTTATTGTGGGTGGGTGGAAATTAAACATGGAATGTCTATGAAAGCACATGAAGTAAACTTTGATGGCTTGGTTGGCCCGACCCATAACTATAGTGGCCTTTCGTTCGGTAACGTGGCGTCGGCAAACAACCAATCTCAGCCATCAAATCCCAAGCTAGCAGCTAAGCAGGGGTTGGCAAAAATGAAAGCGCTGTCAGAGATGGGTATGGTACAGGGAGTACTGGCCCCGCAAGAGCGACCTGATATTGCGACGCTACGTCAGCTAGGTTTTACGGGCAGCGATCAAGCAGTGCTAAGCGCAGCTGCCAAGCAAGCCCCTAAGATATTGACGGCATGTTGCTCGGCATCGAGCATGTGGACAGCCAATGCCGCGACCGTTTCTCCATCGGCAGACACTGCGGATGGCAAAGTCCATTTTACCCCGGCTAATCTGACCAACAAGTTCCACCGTTCGATAGAGCATGAAGTCACAGGCCGAATCTTAAAGGCGACCTTTGCGAATGCTGATCATTTTGCTCATCATCCAGCCTTGCCGAGTGTTGAACATTTTGGTGATGAAGGGGCGGCCAACCATACCCGTTTTTGTCGTGAATACGGCGAGCAGGGTGTTGAGTTTTTTGTTTATGGCCGGCATGCCTTTGATAGCCGTTTTCCGGCACCAACCAAGTTTCCGGCCCGCCATACTTATGAAGCGTGCGATGCGGTAGCACGCCTGCACCAGCTTGATCGCGACCAAGTGGTCATTGCCCAGCAGAATCCGGCAGTGATCGATCAGGGTGTATTCCATAACGATGTTATCGCAGTGGGTAACAAGAATACGCTGTTTTGCCATGACCAAGCTTTTTTGAAACAACAGGCTGTCTATGATGAGCTCTCATTGAAATTTGGCGCGGGCTTTAATGTTATCGAAGTTCCGAGCAGTGAAGTGTCTGTGGATGATGCCGTCTCAAGTTACTTGTTCAATTCCCAGCTGCTCGCGATGCCTAACGGCGAAAATGTCCTTATCCTGCCTGATGAGTGCCGGAACAATCCGCGGGTATGGCTATACATTGAAAAACTGCTGGCAGAGAAACGCGGTATCGATGATGTGAAGGTCTTTGATCTTAAGCAGAGCATGGCAAACGGTGGTGGCCCGGCATGTTTGCGTTTACGTGTGGTACTCACCGAAGCTGAGTTGGCAGCAGTAAACCCGAACACCCTGATGTCGGCTTCTTTGTTTACCCAGTTGGATAATTGGATTGAAACCCATTACCGAGACCGACTAGCAGAGGAAGATCTCGCCGATCCGGCGCTGTTGAATGAATCTCGAACAGCATTGGATGAGCTGACACAGATCTTATCATTAGGCGCGATTTACCCGTTCCAGCGCGGATAATGAGTGATATGCCTGCGTAATTTGCGTTTAGGCGCCCTAAATCATTGAGCATGCCCGTGATAGCTTTCGACGCGGGCACGGAATTTGGTATAATTTCAGCAGTTAAATATACCAAACTGTGCCCGTGACGGAGACAACATGGCGAAGCTATCACTACAAGAGCAGATGCTAAAAGCTGGTCTTATTGATAAGAAGAAAATGAAAAAAGCGGGGAAATCATCTAAAAAGTCCCGTACTTTACGTAAAGAAGCGCAAGCAGCGGTAGAAGCCAACAAAGCGGCTCAGCTTGCACAAGACCAAGAGCTTAACCGCCAGAAGCAGGATGAGGCGAATAAGAAAGCCATTGCTTCTCAGGTCAAACAATTGATCGAGATGAATAAGATTGACACCAAAGACGGCGACATCGGTTACAACTTTACTGATGGTACTTTGGTGAAGAAGATCTACGTTGATAAGCCAACACAAGATCAGCTAGTAAGCGGTCGTTTGGCGATTGTCCGTTTCCTTGAAGGTTACGCGGTTGTCCCAGGTGTGGTTGCTGACAAGATCAGCCAGCGTGATGAAGAAACCGTGATTGTAAACAATACCGTTTCTGCTGATGAGGTGGATGAAGACGATCCGTACGCAGAATTCCAGATCCCTGATGATCTGATGTGGTAAGCCTGATTCACACAAAAAGCCCGAAGCCATGCTTCGGGTTTTTTATGCTCTGAATTTTACTGTATAGAGAATACGTACCGAAAGTTATGCAGTCGCAAGAACCGCTGAGGTGGTTTGTCCTTTCTTTTTCTTGGCCTGTTCTAGCTCGGTTACTCGAGCAATTAGGTAATCCTTGAAGTTCACGCAACGTGCTGGCATGTACTTTCGTGGTTTGAAATAGAGGTTGAGTTCAAATTCACTGCTGATGTAGTTCTCTAGCACCGGTATCAGTTTTCCCTTTTTGATTTCATTGCATATCAAACTGATAGGTAGGTACGCAATGCCGCCGCCTGCGATGGCAATGTTCCGTAAGATCTCGCTGTCATCGGCTTCGACGGTTTGGGTGATCTCGACAGAGGTGTGCTCGCCATCAAGTTCGAATATCCAACGGTTGCCGCCAACAAGGGTTGTCGCATATAGGCATTGGTGATCCTTCAAGTCATTCGGCACCTTGGGTTTGCCATACTTGCTGATGTAGCTGGGTGAGCAGCAGGCCATTAATGGCTCTTTCAATAATGGGCGTTTGACGAGCAAGCTGTCTTTATCTTGAAACCCCCGGTAGGTGGCATTGGCCCGTATAGCAAAATCAACATCGTGGACATGGTCGACCTCGAAGGCGGTTTCTAATACCACGAAGTTGATAGAAGGGTGTAGCTGGACGTATTCCCCAATAATTTGGCTCAGGTAGTGCTTGGCAAACAAAGGCGTACTGGCAATTTTTATCGTGCCTTTGTATTCGCTACTCATGTTCTGCACTTCATTGAAGACGTCGTCGATTTGGGTGTGGATCAAGCTAAACTGTTCGTACAGGCGTTGACCTGCTTGCGTTGGCGTGATCTTGCGGGTGGTGCGCTTGAGTAAGCTCACTCCCATATTTTCTTCAAGCTCATTGAGCCAACGGCTGGCAGCCGAAGGCGACATGTTGTTTATCTTTGCAGCTTCGCTAATTGAACCTGTCCTAACAACATGTAGAAAGAAGACGACCTTGTCTAACATTTTCTACCCTGAATTTATCGCGATCCTTTCCCATTTATAGCAAACAAAGTCATTGATAACCAAGAAAGAATGATGACAGTGATGGCTGTGGATGATTTTGCAAATGTGATTTGCAGCAATGTTGGTAATCAATTTGCATGAATACTCTAAAATAGGGAGTTATAAAGGTGACCCAAAGAGAAGTTCTAATAGATACCATTTCTTAAGTCTTTGTTTTTGGTATTCAGATTAAGGGGAAACACAATGATGCTTAATAACAAGGTTTGTATTGTTACGGGTGGTGCACAAGGAATTGGACGTTGCATTGTAGAAACCTTTGCAAATCGCGACGCATTACACGTCTATGCTTGCGACATGAATGCCGCAGCAATGACAGATCTCGAAACCAAGTACCCAAATGTGACTGCGGTTGAATTGAATGTCTGTGATCGCGCTTCTATCGCCAACTTTGTAGAAAAAGTGAAAGCAGAACAGGGCAAGATTGATGTGCTGGTGAACAATGCCGGCGTCACTCGCGATAATTTGATTGAAAAAATGACCGAGGAAGATTGGGACTTTGTTTCTGATGTTAACCTCAAGGGCGTATTCAATATGACCCAAGCCGTCGCACCTGTGATGGTTGAGGGTGGCTCGGGCTCGATTGTTACCATGTCATCTGTCGTCGGTACTGACGGTAATATTGGCCAGAGTAATTATGCGGCCACCAAAGGTGGTGTGATCGCCATGACCAAGGGGTGGGCCAAGGAATTTTCACGTAAAGGGGCACAAGTTCGCGCAAACTGTATTGCACCGGGCTTCATCGAAACCCCAATGACGGTTGATCTACCTGAAAAGGTATTGGGCTATATGCGTAGTAAAACCCCGTTGGGTCGGATGGGCAAGCCAGAAGATATCGCCAATGGTGTGCTTTTCCTCGCCAGTGACAGCGCGTCGTTTGTAACAGGCCAAACACTAAAAATTGACGGCGGCTTAGTGATTTAATTCATCGTTTTGTCTAATTTTGACTGCCCCTACTCATATTGCCAGTGCGATGTTTGTAGGGGATTTTTATGCTTGCCATATCCACAACGCTAGAATAGAAAGCTAAGTTCGAACGGCCTATCGTGTTAGAAATGCTTATCGAAGAAATCCTCTTCCCATTCACTCGCTCCATGACGTCCTAGCACGTTAAATTCGAACCAACGGGTCAATACGCCCAACATAATTAATCCTCTATTTGATATTATAAAACCTAATAAGTGCTTTTAAAACATAGAACTACTTTGGCTTGATTTTAGGCTAACAGTTGTACGCTGAATGGTTTTGCGGGTCAATACAAAAGCCTTTCTTCTTGTATGGTTATTGGTGAATTGTGAACTGAGCTTGCTTTTGAGGTTGCTTCTGAGGTGGTTGAAAGCAAAAAAGCTTGGCGGGGTCAGCCAAGCTTTAAGGTGGGGTGAAGCCGGATTAAACTTCAGTTACTGAGGCTTTGCGTCTTACGCTGTCACGCTCGACCAACGTCGGCTCTAGCTGAATAACCTTACTGGTGTCGCGCTTATTCTGGATTTTATCTAACAGGGTATCAACGGCCTGTTGGCCTAACCGATGCTTCGACTGATGAATTGTCGTTAGCGACGGGGTGATGTATTTGGCAAGCTTGATGTCGTCGTAGCCGACAATTGAAAGGTCGTCTGGCACTGAAATACCTTTCTTGTGGGCGGTATTGATCACGCCCATTGCCATCATGTCATTACAGACGAAGAGGGCGGTTGGGAGCTTACCTTTGGCAAACACTTCATTGAAGGCGATTTCGCCTCCCTCACATTCAAAATTACCCGAGGCTATCCAATCTTTGTTGATTGTCAGCCCAGCCTCTTCCATGGCTTGTACAAAACCGGAAAGACGCTGTTGAGCGGGTTGCTTGTCGAGTGGGCCGGTTAGGCAGCCTATCTCGGTATGGCCTTGCTCAATTAAATGTCGGGTGGCCAAGTAGCCGCCGTGGTGCGAATTGTCTTGGATTTTATCGCTTGGGAAATCAATCGGTCCCCAGTCCATGACAACTGTTGGTATGGGCTGGTGGCGGCCAAAGAGATCAAAGGCTTTATCTTCGACTTCACTGCACATCAGTAGCAACCCGTCGACGCGTTTTTGTAGCAAGGTGTCGAGGTTTGAGTGCATCCGTTGGGTGTCCCCTTCGGTGTTGCACAGGATCAGGTTGTACCCTTGCTCGTAACAGCGACGCTCTACGCCTTTCACCACTTCACCAAAAAAAGGGTTGGTGGAGGTCGTTACCAGCATCCCGAAGGTACGGGTGTGGTTTACCTTTAAGCTTCTTGCCAGTGCTGACGGGGCATAGTTGAGCTCGTCGACAGCGGCGAGGACCCGAACAGAGATGTCTTCACTGACAAAGCGAGTTTTATTGAGGACATGGCTAACAGTTGAGGTGGATACCCCGGCATGTTTGGCTACGTCTTTAATGGTCGCCATAGATTCTCCCAAAGCCGCATCCGTCAGGATGCGGCGAAATGTTGCTTATTGGTGCTCAATAAGAAAGCGTTCCACTTCACGACGATGTGGAATAGATGTTTGAGCACCGACTCGTGTAACTGAGATTGCAGCAGAAGCGTGGGCAAAACGAATGGCCTCGTCAATGGCTCTACCTTCCTGAAGGCCTGTGAGTAATGCACCATTGAAAGTATCGCCTGCGCCAGTTGTGTCTTTCGCCTCAACACGAAAGCCTGGCACTTGTTTGCCTTTTCCGTTTTCGCTGATCCAAACGCCTTGGCTACCGAGTGTGATCATGACCAGCTTGATGCCCTTGGCATGCAGTGCATCGGCAGCTTGTTGAGCAGACGTTGTATCGTGAACCTTGATGCCCGTTAGTAGCTCTGCTTCGGTTTCATTAGGGGTAATCATATCAATCAGCTGCAATAAGTCATCTGATAATGCTTGCGCTGGTGCCGGGTTCAATACCACTTGCGTACCCGCACGTTTAGCCACGCTCGCGGCGGCCTCGATGGTCTTGATCGGTGTTTCTAATTGCATCAGCAGGGTATCGGCATTCTCGATAAGGTGATGGTGAGGCTCAATACGGGCTGGGGTTAGGCAACCATTGGCTTCCGCCGAGATAGCGATGCTGTTTTCACCTGTGGCTGCTACTTGGATCATTGCGATGCCTGTTGGCATGTTCGGCTCGACCATCACAGCCTCGATATTCATGCCATCTTTCTCGAAATCTTTACGGATATTGTGGCCGAAACTGTCATCGCCTACTGCTGCAATGAATGCGATATCTGCGCCAAGGCGTGCGGCTGCAACGGCTTGGTTGGCGCCTTTGCCGCCAGGGATCACCGCATAACTATGGCCGTGAAGCGTCTCGCCCGGACGTGGGAAAGATGCAACTTGAAGGACATGGTCAGCATTTACACTACCAAGAACGACTAACTTATTCATATTGGGGACCTTTCATTCTTCTTTGGCCAAAATTTATGGGGTAGGGCTGTGTTCACAATACCGGTTTCGCCATGCTGAAACCTGGAGACAGCGCTAGCCAATAGACTTTGGAAAGTGGTTGCCAGCCTGCTATACCGGGCTGGCAACCGTGTGGCGTCAAATCTATTGAGGGGGCCTCTTTAACTAAAGATTGCCATTACTCAGAGATAACTTTTAGCGGCACAGGAATGTTTGCTTCAACCTGCTCGCCTTTCAGCATTTTGTCTGCAGTTTCAACACCGAGTGCACCGATAAGGTCAGGCTGCTGGGCAATGGTTGCGCCCAACTTGCCGCGTTTAACGGCAGCAATACCGTCTTCAGTACCGTCGAAGCCGACGATAAGCACATCTTTACCTGATGCTTGTACTGCACGTAGCGCACCCAGTGCCATTTCGTCATTCTGGGCAAATACTGCTTGAACGTCAGGGTTTGCCGCTAGCATGTTCTCCATTACGTTCAAGCCCTTGGTACGGTCGAAGTCTGCAGGCTGGCTAGCTAGAAGATCCATACCGCCAGACTCAACAGCGTTCATGAAGCCTTTACCACGCTCGCGGGCAGCGGAAGTACCGGCAATACCTTCTAGCTGGATAACGCGCGCTTTCTCGCCCACTTTTTCCATGATGAACTTACCGGCCATCTCACCACCTGCAACGTTGTCAGAAGCAATGTGGCTGACAACGTCACCGCGTGTAGCGCCACGGTCAAGTGTTAGAACAGGGATCTCAGAGCGGTTTGCCATGCGAATAGCATTGGAAACAGCGTCAGAATCGGTTGGGTTAATCAGGATGGCTTTAACGCCGCGAACCGTTAGATCTTCGATATTGGAAAGCTCTTTACTCGGGTCGTTTTGTGAATCCAGTACGATTAGGTTATAGCCTAGTTCTTGTGCTTTAGCCTCTGCACCTTCCTTCATGGTGACGAAGAATGGGTTGTTAAGAGTCGAAACCACCATGGCCATTGTGTCTTGCGCAGCAGCTGTAGTGCTGAAAGAGGCAGAGATAACAGCGGCAGAGATCAGGGTTGCTAACTTTTTCATTCTGTTTTCCTTTCTACATATGTCGGGTTGGTTTGCGGGCAGGGGGAACTACCCGCACTGCTAGTTCAACTAGCGACAGAGGTTTACTTATTTTTATTGTCTACAAGGACTGCCAGCAGAATTACCACTGCTTTTGCAATCATCTGGTAGTAGGAGGACACGTCCAATAGGTTTAGTGCGTTGTTCAAGAAGCCGATGATCAGGGCACCGATAAGCGTACCCATGATGCGACCCTTACCGCCGGCAAGGCTAGTGCCGCCAAGTACAACGGCTGCGATGGCGTCAAGCTCATAGCCCATACCCGCTGTCGGCTGTGCCGAAGATAGGCGAGAAGTCACAATGATGCCGGCCAGGGCGGCGAGCAGGCCACAGATGGCGTAGACGCCGATCTTGACGCGGTCTACGTTGATGCCCGAAAGGCGAGCTGCCGATTCGTTTCCGCCAAGTGCATAGATGTAGCGACCAAAACGGGTATGGTTCAATAGGTACCAAACGGCGGCAAATACAATCACCATCAGCCAGATAGGTACAGGGATACCCATCGCATAGCCAGTACCGAACCAAGCGAAGCTGTCAGCAACATCAGTAAAACCAGTCGAGATAGGTCGACCGTCGGTATAAACCATGGTGACACCACGCAATAGGGTCATGGTCACCAAGGTGGCGATGAAGGCCTGTACCTTGCCCTTGGCAATGATCACGCCGCTGATGGCGCCCAATGCAGCACCGGCAAGCAATGCTGTTGGGACGGCAATCATTACCGACACTTCCATTGCAATGAGCGAGGCGGCAAATGCCCCACACAGTGCCAATACCGAGCCGACACTCAGGTCGATACCCGCAGTCAGGATAACCAAGGTCATGCCCACGGCGATAATCGCATTGACCGAAGTCTGGCGAAGAATGTTCAGGATGTTATCGACGGTGAAGAAGTTCGGGTTTAGGAACGACACCACGATAATAAGAAATATCAAGGCAATCAGTGATTTTTGCTCAATCAACCACTCTTTGCTAAATAGCTTGGCGCTACCGGAGTTTTGTTGTTTAGTCATAGCGTTGCTGCTCATGCTGCTACCTCGTTGATTTGTTTACCCACAGCGCAGGCTAGTAGTTTTTCTTGGTCGGCTTCATTAGCCATGAATTCGCCGCTGATCTTGCCTTCGTGCATCACCAGAATTCGGTCGCTCATACCCAGCACTTCTGGCATTTCAGAAGACACGAGAATGATGCTCATCCCTTCAGACTTGAATTGGTTGATCAGCTGATAGATCTCTTTCTTGGCACCGACATCGACACCTCGGGTTGGCTCATCGAGGATCAATACTTTCGGCTTGGTCATCAGCCCTTTGGCAATGGCCACTTTTTGCTGGTTACCACCCGATAGGTTGCCAATGATCTGGTTGCGGGTTGGCGTCTTGATATTGAATAGGCGGATAAAGTCTTCCACCGCAGTCACTTCATCGTAGTGGTTGAGCTGCATGCCTTTCGAAAGCTGCTCTAGCGAACAAATCGACATGTTCTCTTTTACCGACAGACCAAGGATCAAACCATCGCCCTTGCGGTCTTCCGAGATATAAGCGATACCGTTAGCGAGGCCGTCTTGTGGGCTGATTGGGTTAATTAACTTACCGTCAAGAATCACATCGCCAGAGTCACGCTTAAGCGCACCGTAGATCACTTTCATCAGCTCGGTACGGCCAGCACCCATCAAGCCCGAAATACCAAGGATTTCACCGCGGTCTAGGTTGAAGCTGACATCATGCACACCAGCGCCATTGAGGTTCTTCACTTCAAGGCAGGTTGTACCGTGGGTAACATCAATACGCGGGTACTGCTCGTCAAGGCGACGGCCTACCATCATTTCGATCAGGCCGTCTTCATCGGTATCGGCAACGGCGCGTTGGCCGATGAATTTCCCGTCACGAAGGACGGTGATGTCGTCACAAATCTCAAAAATTTCTTTTAGGCGGTGCGAGATATAAACAATGCCGCAGCCTTCGTCGCGCAGTTCGTTGATCACCTTAAATAGCGATTCAGTCTCGGTGTCAGTCAGGGCATCGGTAGGCTCATCCATAATGATGACCTGAGACTTAAACGATAGTGCTTTGGCGATTTCAACCATTTGTTGTTCGCCAAGGCTAAGCTCTCCCAATAGCTGGCGTGAACTGTGTTTTACATTCAGTCGCTTAAGCAGCGCATCCGCTTCCTTGTACATTTGCGACCATTTGATGCCGCCAAACGCATTGGTTTTCTCACGGCCCAAAAAGATGTTCTCAGCAATCGTAAGCTCTGGGATCAGGTTTAGTTCTTGGTGGATGATGCTAATACCCGCTTCTTGCGAGTGGCGCGGGCCGTTGAAGTTAACAGTACTACCTTCATATCGGATCTCACCGGCATCCATGTGGTAGATGCCCGTCAACACCTTCATTAGGGTTGATTTACCTGCCCCGTTTTCTCCCATTAAGGCCATCACCTTACCGGGATAGACATTTAAGCTGGCCTTATCCAGTGCTTTAACGCCAGGAAACGCTTTCTCGATGTCTTTTAGTTCTAAAATTGGCTGTTTCATGTCAATTCCTTGCAACTCGTTCAATGTGTTGCTGTTAAAACACAACGCCGGCTTGGAAGATCACGTTGGCATAAGGGGTACATTCTCCAGTGCGGATGACCGCTTTACTGTTTTCGGTGTGTACCTTGAATGCCTCGTGGGTCACATAATTAATATTGATGCGCTTGCCGCAGGCTTTTTCTTCCTGCTGAATCAATGCAATGAGCGCATCATGGTGATCAGGGCTGACCTGCTTAAATTCTTCAGCCATCACTACGCCTTCAATTTGCATTTCACCAAGAACGGCTTGCACCGTTTGGATAAACGTTGGTACGCCAGGAATGAGCGCCAGGTCGATGCGTTGGGTCACATCAGGGATAGGTAAACCCGCATCGCAGACTGTAATTTCATCGGTATGGCCCAATGTGGCGACCACATATGACAGCTCGGCATTGATGAGTGCGCTTTTTTTCATGTTTGCACCTTATTCATTGATGGTGGTGATGCTTTGTTCTCGAAACCAGCCTTGGTCGATTTGTTCCTTTGTTTTTTGTGACATCGAAACGATTACGCAAACGTTTCGATGGCGGTAAATGTAAAAGCAAACGTTTCGATGCGCATTAAGTATGGGTGAGTTTTGTGATTGGGATCAGAAGAATTATGCTTTTAGTGAATATATCGTGAGCTTCGTCGGCATAACCGTTAGAGAAAGTGTCATTTCTTGGTCAGATTTTAATTTGTGTGAAAGATTGCTTTGAAACAGGGATAGATAAAAGCGTATTATTCCTCCCTGATATTTCTCAGAGTGCACACGGAAGGTTCATGGCTTTATCGCTTATCGCTTATCGATTTTCAACCACTGTTTATGAGCTTGGCACCCACCTCGGTTGGGATGTTGCTTTTTGCATTAAACAGAAAAAAAATGTGGTTGGCGAAGCTATCACTAGCCGGAATGGTATTGGCGGTGATCTTTCTCGTGCTATTTCAGTATCTAGATTACAAATACTTAGAGTCATGCCTGATGCAGGGGGAAGGTTACAATCCGTTCCACAATACCTGCATTAAGTTAAGTGAATAAAGCACCACAGCCCGTTTTAGGTCATCGTCGCGATGATCACTTGTGAGCTGTGGAATGTGGCGTAGACTTCCATACCGATACTGAAAGTGGCGTCTTCTTCTTGTGTTTGGCTAACCAGTGCGCAGATGTCATTTTCATCACTGATTTTAATGAACAGCTCTGTTGAGTGACCATCTGATTCAATTGAAGTGAGTGTCCCGCCCAATTGGTTCAACTCGCTGTGGTTTGTTCGCTGCCGGGTTACAGTAATGGCTGGCCCTTTGATCAGTGCGACCACATCTTTCCCTATTGTTAGGTTCAACCTCAAAGTACTGCCATGGGTCACTGTCGCGATGACGGCTTCACCCCCGGCGAGCCCAATATGGACCAAATCATGCAGGTCGTGGTTTTCAATCGCAGTGATCGAGCCAAAAAGCTGGTTACGGGCGCTGGTTTGCAGTGATAGCTTGCTCATCACGCCCAGCAGGCTATGGAGTGGCACGTTGTCGTCATTGAGCGCTTGCAGTCCCATGCTTTGAATATGATCCAGTAACTCGTACATTTGCACCAGGCGTTTGCCTTGATGGGTAAGGAGTGCGCCGCCGCCCCCTTTGCCACCTTTCTCACTGTCTACCACTGGTGTTTCCGCACGGCTGTTCATATCCTTTACCGCATCAAAGGCTGCCTTATAGCTAATACCTGCAAGTTTGGCGCCCTGGCTAATAGAGCCTGTTTCTTCTATGGCCTTCAATAACGCTATCCTGCGCGGATTGGCAAACACTTTTCCGTTTTGAGAGAGCGTTAGCAGGGCATCAAAGTCCATTTGGCGGTTCCTGTGAGGTGCAAAGCTGAGAACGTGAACCAGCTTCGAGTATGTAAGTGCTTAATTGTCGTAGAGTATACCTGATTTTATTACAGGTTTGACGATTATACCTATCGCAAAGATTTCCTGAGCATTCAGTAGGATACCTATGACAATGAACACGCAACAAACCTTACTCTTTATTTTAAATGATGCCCCCTATGGCTCCGAGCGTTCGTTTAATGGCTTAAGGCTCGCTATCAACCTCAATGAGCAAGACGGGGTTGAAACACAGATTAAAATCTTCTTGATGTCTGATGCTGTAACTTGTGCCCTGCCAAAGCAAACGCCGGGTGAAGGTTATGATATTCAGCAAATGCTGGAGATCTTGCTGGCACAAGGTGCCGAGGTGAAATTATGCAAAACGTGCTGCAATGCCCGTGGGATCACAGAGCTGCCCCTGATAGAAGGCGCTGAAATTGGCACCCTCGATGACTTATCACTGTGGACGCTGCAAGCGGATAAAGTGGTGAGTTTTTAGAACCAATTATTAAATATACCCAAGCTTCTTCAAGGTGCCGGATCGATTTTGACAGTTGATAGGCATCTTGTCTTTTAACATGGTATGAAAACTAATAACGGCGATAACTTGCCAATTCTGCTTTAAGAAATGCCAGTAATTCCATTAGCACTTCATCTAAGTCTTCACTGGCGTACATGGCACACATGTGGGCGGGTATTTGTTCCTTTAGATTTATAAAGGTGACATCATCCCATTGGTGCATACGAAAACTGGAAGGCACTATTGAGACCATATTGCTGGTGGCAACCACCGCCATTAAGGTGTTGGGCTCAAACACTTCTTTGGTAACGTTCATGTTCATCTCTTCGACAAGAAAAGAGTTGATGATTAAGCCTGTTGAAGCGGAGTCGTGGCGGTGCATTAGGACAAACTCTTCGGCACTTAACTCACTAATGCCAATGGACTTTCTATCGCAAAGCGGGTGTTCGCTTGAGACAACCAAACACATATTATCATCGAGTACTTTATCGGCCTGGAATGGGGCGATGTTGATAGTATCGGCAAAGCGGGCGAGGCCGAGGTCGATGGACTTGTCGATGAGGCTTTGTTTTTGTCTTTCTGGTGTCAGTTCCAGAAAGTTAAGGGTGTAATTGGGGTTTTTGTCTCGGTATTTTTTTAGCGCTTTACCCAAGCCTGCCCAAAAAAAGGAGCTAATTAAGCCGATATTGATGGTCTTTTTTTCTTTTCGGCTAGCCTTGATGACTTTATTAATTGAGTTCTCATAGAAATCGAACATCAGTTCACATTCGCCTTTGAGTATCCTTCCTACTGACGTTAATTCCACATTGCGTGTATTACGAATAAATAGCTCGGTGCCGAGAATTGATTCAAGTTCTTTGATTTGTGCACTTAATGGCGGTTTGGTGATATTGAGCTTTTCAGCGGCACGACCAAAGTGTTGTTCTTGGGCAACGGCGTAGAAATACTGCAACATTTTTAAGGTAATACGAGAGTGCTGGAAGTGACTATTCATGCTTGTTGTTAGCAAAAACCAAATAATAACAGTATGACATAAAATATCGATTGATCCGATCTCACTGACAATGAAAAGAAGTGAATAGTACAAGTGTGTTAAATGTCACAAAAATCACCCATTTCTTGTTTGGTAACGGTTGTCCCACTGTTTCATCGGATGTCAAGATCACACTTTTTGCACTTACTAGATGGCACCGCAAAATGGTAACTCATTGAATCTACCGCGGAGTGACAGGCTTATCGGCTGTTAGAGCCTGTTAAAGAGGTCAATATATCAGCTGATTGTTATGTTTTTCATAACAATCGTAATGAATATACGAATTCTCATTTTTTCTCTGAGAAATAGCATATAGCCCAGACGCCACGCTATTTAAATCAGAGCTACTATATGAAACAAAATACAGGCTTATTTATATTGGGTTCAATTAATATCGATTTTGTCTCGTTATTAAGTGATTTCCCTAAACCCGGCCAAACAATGATAGCAAACTCTTCGTTTACAGTTCTTGGTGGTAAAGGTGCAAACCAGGCCATTGCAGCATCGAAAGCGAACAGGAACGTTATTTTTTTAGCAAAAACGGGTAATGATGCATTAGCAAATATTGCGACAAAACGATTAGAGCAAGAGCGTTTTGATTCGCTATTAATACATAGAGACGAAAATAGCCTGACGGGGCGTGCATTTATCCAGGTATCAGAGCTTAGTGGCGAAAATAAGATTGTGTTGGATCTTGGGGCTAACTTAGCATTGAGTGAACAAGAACTCGGTGAATATACAATTAGGCTTTCAGGTTGTGCCGTGGCACTGACCCAACTGGAAAATAACTTTCAGGCTACGCACTCTTTTCTGCAATCAGCAAAAAGTCATGGTGTACTGACAGTGTTAAATCCTGCCCCATACTCGGATGAGGTGATTTCACTGCTGCCTTTGGTTGATGTGCTTACCCCAAATGAAACCGAAGCCCAAGACATTTCAGGTATTGAAATTACAGATCTGGAAAGCGCAAAATTGGCCGCGCAAGCCATTCATAACAAAGGGGTAAGTACGGTGATTCTTACCCTTGGGGCAAAGGGTTGCTTGTATTTTGATGGTGCTATTTTTGAGTTTTTTCCTTCAATAAAGGCAGAAGTCTTAGATACTAGTGGTGCAGGCGATGCATTCAACGGTAGCTTTGCTGCGTCGCTGGCGCAGGGGAAGTCGATTCGCGAATCTCTCCAGTATGCCACAGCTTTTGCGTCTCTTGCTGTTGAGCGCAAGGGAGCTTCCAACATGCCAAACCACCAAGAAGCCTTGAACCGCCAGCAAGGAAATTAAGATTATGCACCCGATAAGAAAAGTCATTATCGACACCGATATTGGTGACGATGCTGATGACGCCTTGGCTATCGCTTTAGCCACGCAGCTTAGTAATATTCAACTTCTTGGTATTTCTACCGTATTCGAAAATACCCATTTGCGCGCCAAAATGGCGAAGTATTTATTGGCACAGGCTGGTGTGCATAATATCCCCGTTTTTGCTGGTGACAGCGAGCCGGGAGTAACGGGAAATACGTGTTCAAAAGTGCCGTGCCAATATCAAGAAAAGATGAATCAGTATGAGTTTGATGGCACTGATGTAATGGCATTCTATGAAAAGCTATTAACTGAAAATGAGCAAGTTGCAATTATTGCCATTGGACCGTTAACCAATATCGCTAGGTTAATTACCGAGAAACCTCATTTATTAAATAATAGTGCAGAACTCATTATTATGGGTGGTTGTTTTTATCATCATGCGAATGAATGGAATATTGTTTGCGATCCCGAATCTGCGCAAATCGTTGTTAGCTCTGGGCTAAATATCAAAATGATTGGCCTTGATGTTACAACCCAATGTGAAGTAAGCAGCGAGTTAATTGAGAGGGCAAGAGAGAAAGCCTGCACCCCGTTACAACAATTGGTTATTGAGTGCTGCGATGCATGGAAAGCGCATTCTGGTTTTTCTCCTATCCTGCATGATCCGTTGACGGTATTAGCGTTATCGGATGAGCGTTATTTAAGTTACCAAAAAGAAGACGTGAAAATTGAGCTCAAGGGCGAGCATACCCGAGGTGCGACAGTTATCTCCGAAGACAGGCTTTGGGGAAGGGAGCCTGCAACCAGTAACGTGGTTGTTGGTTATAGAGTTGATGCACAACAAGTAATACGCGAATTCTTTGACAAAGTATTTTCGATGACCCTATAGGTTTGCTATGACGACGATAAAGAAAAAGCTGTCCCTATTAGAAAAAATAGGATTTGGTTCCGGTGATATGGCCATTAACTTGTCCATGATCTCAGCCTCTATGCTGATATATGCTTTTCATGTTCAAGTGGTTGGTTTAACGCCAGTTGATGCCGGTTGGTTATTGCTGGTGGTGCGCTTTATTGATGCATTTACCGATCCAATGATGGGGTGGGCGACAGGCCGATTCCAGTCGCGATATGGCCGCTATCGCCATTGGATTGCCTTGGCTGCTATCCCGATGGGGGTATCCATGTATCTGATGTTCACCACACCGGGCTCAACCTACCAGATGAATCTATTGTGGGCTTATGCCACCTATATTTTCAATACGGTGATGTTTACGGTGGTGACTATTCCGTACATTTCAATGATTGGTGTGATCACCGATGATCCGGATGAGCGTATTACCGCCAATACCTACCGTTTTACCATGGCGAAGACGGCTACCTTGCTGGTGACGACCTTCGTTCCGTTCTGGGTAACATCCCATACTGACCAAGTGGCGGGCTACGCAATGTCGTTTGCCATCATGGGAACAATTGGTGCAGCCTGTCTGCTCTTCTGCTCGGTAACAACCGAGGAAAAGGTGAAGACAGTAGAGAACCATGTGCCGTTCATGGAGCAAGCGAAAAGCCTGCTTAAAAATGACCAATGGGTTGTACTTTGCTTTGCTTGTATTGCATTGATGACGGGCTTTCTTGTGCGCGGCAATATCGCCTTTATCTACGCCACTGAATATACCGGTGCCTCACCGGGTGTGCAGGTCTCGCTGTTCCTTGGTATGTGGTCTATCGGTGGCGTGCTTGCGGCCATTGTGTCGAAGAAGCTGACTCAGCATTTCTGCAAAATTAAGGTATTCCGTTATTCAATGTATGCCTCGGCACTGGTTGGCTTTTCCATGTACTTCTTGGTAGGGCAAGGTGAGTTTGTTGCAGCGGTGGTTTGCTACTTCGTATTCTGCTTTGTTACGGATCTGAACACGCCAATCTTCTGGGCTTCGGTAGCAGAAGTTTCTCATTACGGTGAGAAAAAGACCGGTATCGACTCGTCGGGTATCGCAATGGGGGCAATATCGTTCTGTCAGAAGTTAGGCATGGGATTATCTGGCCCTATTACCGGTTACACCTTGGCTTACTTCGGCTATTCGGCAGCGGCGGAAAAAACACCGGAAGTACTGTCGGGATTATCTCTATCGCTATCCATAGCTCCGGCATTCTTTTTCTTGCTGACTGGGTTGATTATGCGCAAATACGTTATCTCAACGGAGTATTACAAACGCATGATGGCAGTTAGCCACGCGTAATGTTCCTATTTCCAACACTCAATTTTATTTACCAAAAGCTTAATTGGTTAACAAGTCAGTTTACCAACAGCCCAAGTTAATTTCTCAACATCCCCAATTTATATAAAAGGCGGATACATGAAAAAATCGCTTTTAGGCCTCCTATTGCCTGTAGTTTTTAGTGCAAACGTTTCAGCTGATGATATTGAAGCCCCTATTTTAGATAGCGGTGCTATTCCTGGCGCAAACAACCCGCTTTGGATTGAGCTATATACGCGTTATGAAGAAGAAAAGAACCTAGGTATGCAGGGTTTGATTGGTCGTATGGATATGCCTGACTTTGGTGGTATTTATGTCGCGGCTGAATTGAACACCGATGGCTATTATGAGTGGGCGGTGGGGAAAACCTTCAAGCCGTCGCAAAACTCATTCTTGGATGTGTATTTGGCCCGCACTCCTTGGAATAACCGGGTATCGGTGCGTGCTGGCTATAACTGGGACAATGGCTTGATGATGAACTTCCGTGCTCGTCCGGAGTTTGGTTTTGATGATTGGATTGGTACTGACGAAAACGGTAATGAAGTGAACTATGGCACCAACCTAACAGTACGTACGGATGCATTTATTGGTTATAACACAACCAACTATGAATTCTTCTATAACCGTGTTGATTTGTTTGAAACCGACGATGAAATTGCGGAGCAATTTAAATACGGCAAGAAGCATACAACGACTGACCATGAGTTTCGTATTACCTACACAGCCAATAAATGGCGCCCTTACTTCCAGTGGGTGATCATGGAAAATGGTTGGGATACGGGAACAGAACTAAAAGATGACCTGCGCTGGCAGCTTGGTTTTACTCTGCCGATGTAAAACCGATTTGGTTTTAGCTAATTGTATTTTTTAAATTTTTATTATGGTTTCGCCGCATAACAATGCTATGCGGCTTTTTTGCTGAGCTTATTGGATTACCTAAAAGGCTAGCCCGTGCTCATTCCTTAAGCTTGTAGCTATTATATTTTCTGCCTATCAAGCCGTTTGTGCTTCTTTCGCTTCAGCTGTGTCCTCAACCTCTGTTTCAATCAGCTTGTTAAGGCGAGGGGCAAGGTATACACATACGACCCCAACAACGGCGGAGGCGATGGCCAGCATGAAGAAGTAGTGGCCGTATGACGCCAAGCTTTCCACCGGGGTCATTTCTTCGCCACCAGAGGATGACAAGCCTGCAACCCAAGCGCCAGCGACTGATGCCAAGGCCAGCGTCATGTTCCACGCACCATAAATGAAACCACGGATACGGCTTGGGAACAGCTTGGCAATGGCCGATAGCCCCAAGGCTGAAATCAGCAGCTCACCGATGGCAAACAAGAAATGTGGTGCGGCAATCCAGAATGGATTCAGCATACCGTTCTCGTCACCAAAGTATTGCGAGAAGCCCGCACAACCAAAGGCCGCCGCACAAATCAACATACCTAACGCGAACTTGCCGGGCATGGATAAGTCTTTGCCCTTTTCACCCAGGGTTGTATAGATGTGGGCAAGTACCGGGCTCAGGAAGATGATCCACAATGGGTTGAACGATTGGTACGATACCGGGTTGATGGCAAAACCAAAGATCTCTGCTTCCACATTATTGATCGCGAAGAAGTTGAGCGAGGTAGGCATCTGGTTATAGAGAATGAAGAAGGCAAGCGCCTGTCCCATCAATACCAAACCAACTATCATGCGTTTTCGGCTTGTTGGCTGCTCTTTTTTCATTTCCTTGGTGATCAAGAACAAGATAACCAGTGCGGCCAGTGCCAGTACAAGCTGCGCCAACGGTAAATTGGTGAGTAGGTAGCTTGCGGTGGCCACGGCTATAAGCGCACCGGACAGGAACAAGGAATTGGTTTTGAATGGAATTGCACGCTTATCTGCTTCGGTAGCCTTGGTGATCTTCTTATTGAGTAATAAGTAGGTGATCACGTTAACCGCCATGCCAATGCCAGACAAGATAAATGCCGATGTCCAGCCAATGTTATAAGCCATGATAGGTGCGCCAAGCTGGGCGACAAAGGCACCGATGTTGTTCACCATGTAGAACAGGGTGTAGGCAGCGTCTAATCGAGGGTCGTTCTTCTCATAGGCTGATGCAATGATAGTTGGCGGTGCCACACTGCCTATACCTCGACCCACTGCCACGGTACCCAAGCCCACAAAGACAAAGTGCGGTTGGGCCGTAATAGCAGAATAGGCAATGATAAAGTAGCCCAAGCCTTGGAAGGTAAAGCCCCACACTAAGGTACGCTTGGCACCTAAAATTTTGTCGGCTAGCCAACCACCGACAAACAGCATGGCAGCACCCAGGGCGGCAAAGGCACCGAAGGTAGCGAATGAGGTTTTTTGGTCGACCCCAAGTTCATCGCCGAGGAACACCGGTAAGATTGCCCATAGGCTATAGAAAGATAACGCCCACCAAAACTGGCATGAGCAAAGAATGTAAAAGGTTAACGGATGACGCTTCTTCATTGTCATTCTCCAGTTAGCTTAGAGTGCTTGGGTATAGAAAGCCTTATAGGCGCGGTATAGCTCGTAGATGTCGAACTTGGAGGCCAGCTCGAATGGCGAGTGCATTGAAAGCAGGGCGGCACCGGCATCAATGGTGTTGATGCCATAGTGGGCAAGGTATTTTGCCACTGTGCCACCACCGCCTTCGTCGACTTTGCCAAGCAAGCCGGTTTGCCATTTGATTTCGTTGTCATCGAAAATGCGGCGAAGCGAGGCGACGTATTCGGCATCGGCATCATTGGATGCCACTTTGCCGCCATGGCCGGTGTATTTGGTGATCACCAAGCCATAGCCTAACTTGGAGGCATTTTGCGCATCGTGGACGGATTCGAACAACGGGTTGAGGCCCGCATTAACATCTGATGACAATGCGTGGGATTGCCATAGGCAGCGGCGGAGCTGCTGGTCGTTGAACGGAGTGTCGGTTTGGCGGATTAGCAGTTCGCCGGTGAAATATTCAAGGTAGCGAGACTCTAGCCCCGTTGCGCCCGACGAGCCGATTTCTTCTTTGTCGACCAAGAAGCACACTGCAGTGTGAGTGGGCGTGTCGATATCAAAAATGGCTTCTAGCGACGTGTAGGCACAGATGCGATCATCCTGGCCATAAGCACCAACCATGCCCTGATCAAGGCCAACATCGCGGGCTTTTCCTGCAGGCACTAGCATTAGCTCTGCTGAAATGAAGTCCGGCTCACTAATTTCATATTGCTCGAACAATTTGGTTAAAACATGGCGCTTGACCGTTTCCTTGATTTTTTCGTCATCGAAGGCCATGGGGACGGAGCCAATAATGATTTGTAGCTCTTCGCCTTTGAGTACTTCGTCGGCCTTGCGTTCACGTTGTACCTTGCGATCGAGGTGAGGCAGAAGATCGGGGATCGTGAATACAGGATCGGTTTCATCTTCGCCAATGGCAATATCGACTCGGCGCCCAGATTTGGTGACAACGACACCATGCAAGGCAAGGGGACGGGATGCCCATTGGTATTTCTTGATACCGCCATAATAGTGGGTGCGCATCAATGCCAATTCATTTTTTTCATATAACGGATTGGGTTTGAGGTCCAAGCGGGGGGAATCAATGTGCGATACTACATAGCGGATCCCATCGCGGATTAGCCTTTCACCAATCAATGCCAATACCACGTTCTTATTACGATTAATAAAGTAGGCTTTATCACCTGGCTTTAATTCATCAAATTCAGAAATTGGGCGAAATCCGTGTTGCTCTGCTTGGGTAATTGCTGCAGTGACGCATTGGCGCTCAGTTTTTCCTATATTGAGAAAGTGTTTGTAGTCTTCACAGAAATGGTGAATGTCATCGGCTTTATTATTATCGGTCTCTAGCCAGCCATTTGTGAACTTTAGCGTTTCCATTGCTTTACTCCGCATCTGTTAATGATCGTTCGCTACGGAGATTATCATTCTGCTTGCCATGTCGTTTGTGAGGATGATCTTCTTATTGATAATAAAAAATCAAGATTAACGTCTAGTTTATTGACTTTATTGTAAGTTAAAAGTCTGGTTTTGTGGTTTGTTCATAGTTGGAAATAAAAAACGCTTGAAATGCGTATTTAATAACATGTTTAGTTGGTAGCCCTAGTAACGCCAGTGGGTGGTAAAATTAAATTGAATAATTCAACTCATCTTTAGTCAATTGAAAATAACAAGTAAGATTTGAAAAATATCCGTATGTAAAAGAATAGAGATTGAATATAGCTGCCCAAAAAAACAAGCACTATTATTTTTTTGTCTAACCATTAGTTTTACTAATGTGTTGATGTTTTTGCTAAGCTTGTTGGTAATTTATAAAATATTGTCAATGATGCTTTATAATGTAGCGTGTCAGCTTATCGATGCACTTTTTTGATGACTATAAGGGTAAATATTTCCAATAGTAGCATGAATACCACTCTTGTTATTCCATTATGTTCTTATGTGGCGTTTAGATATAACCATATCTCCATATTCACCATGATGCACTTATCATAATTTTTATCTAAGTAGTATTTTGTTCTGGAATTGGGCTTTGCTCACAAAAAAATAAACATTACTAATTATAATCACCTACAAGTTGAAAGGATAAGGCTTTATATCTAGATGGAATTAAAGATGCGATATATTTATCTATCTAGGTGGTGTTAAGCAGCTCATTAATATAAAGGCTGAGTGAGTTCACATTAATTCGTAAAGCGGTTGCTACTTGCCTAATAAATGAAGTTGTCAAAAAGAACTGATTTGTTTGATATGCCCTTCTTTATATAGAAGGAGAGGGGTATGAAGTCGTGAAATAGCAATCGGTGAATTATATGTCAGAACTATACGATGTCATCATTATTGGTGGCGGTGCTGGTGGGATGTCAGCAGGAGTTTATGCCGCACGCGGTAAAATGAAAACTCTGATCATAGAAGATAAGCGTAATACTGGCGGTCAAGCCGCAACAACCAGTGAAATGGAAAATTACCCAGGTATTGTCGAGGCCACTGGCCCGCAATTGATGGATATGTTCCGTGAGCACTGTAATAAGTTTGGTGTGGAATTTGCCCGAGGTTTAGTTTCTGAAATTTCAATTGCCGACGATGGTTTTATTAAAACATTGAAAACCACCAAAGGTGAGGAATTCCAGACTAAGAGCATTATTGTGGCAACAGGCGCGACACCTAGGATCTTGGGCATTACGGGCGAGTCGGAATTCCGTGGTAAAGGGGTTTCTTACTGTGCGACTTGCGATGCTGACTTTTATGAAGAGCTAGATGTTGTGGTTGTCGGTTCAGGGAATACTGCGGTTGAAGAATCGGTGTTTCTAACCAAGTTTGTCAATAAAGTCACCATGATCGTTCTTCATGATCAAGGCATTCTGGATGCGGATCGTACCGCTCAGGAGCAGGCTTTCGCCAACGATAAAATTGAGTTTGTGTGGAACTCGGTGGTGGAAGAGATTTGCGGTGATGAACTGGTCAGTGGCGTGAAGCTGAAGAACCTGAAAACCGGCGATATTACTGAGCTTTCTGCTGACGGTGTATTTATGTTTGTTGGCACTGTGCCAAAAACAGATTTTATTAAAGGCTTGGTCGAGCTGACCCCGCAGGGTTACGTCATTACCAATGAGAAGCAGGAAACCAATGTACCGGGTATCTTTGCCGTGGGTGATGTGACCGATAAGTTCCTCCGTCAGGTGGTGACTGCAGCAGGTGATGGGGCTGTGGCCGCGGTGGCAGCCGACCGCTACATCGAAGAAGAAGAGAGCTGGCGCAAGTCGGTAGCGGAGTTTGGTGGTACAGCGATGGTCGCGTTCTGGAACCCGCTGAGCAAAGAAAGCCTAGAGGTGATCAATCAGCTTGAAATCAAGTGCAAAGACAACCCAGATCAGCGCGTTGTGACCATTGATACCTACAAGAGCCAAAACATTGCGAACCGTTTCTCGGTATCTGAAGTGCCTGTAGTAATTCGATTTGACGCTGGGCAGGAAGCCAAGCGAGTAGATGTTAAGGATATTACCGAGTTAGAAACTCTGTATTAAGGGAAACGCAATGATCGAACTAACCAAAGAAAACTTTGATGCTGAAGTAAAAGTAGATGGCGTCGTCTTGGTGGATTTCTGGAGCGAAAACTGTGGCCGCTGCATTGAACTAATGCCAGAAGTCATGGAGTTGGCGGAGAAATACGGCAACGAAATCAAATTCTGCAAACTGAATATTCAGGGTAACCGTCGCTTGGCGATGGCGCAGAAAGTGATGGGCCTACCTTCTTTTGTTTTCTACAAAAATGGTGAAAAAGTTGAACACCTATCTGGCGAAGAGCTAGAGATGGAAGACGTTGCCAGCACGGTAGAAAGCTTTATTGCAGAGACGGCTTAATCCGTTCGCTGCTGGTGGCATTGCTGCCAAACAGAATTTGTATTTAATAGGCAATCGCCTGTTTGCACAAATAAAGCCTGACTTTAAAGAATTGCCTCGGAAGAGAAAGTTTGAGAACTCAGTGCTTAATGAAAAACCATGCGAACTTAATGAGCATATCGCGAGTTGATAAGCATGACCTTAGTAATCTGTACCCTTGGAGTGAACAATGCTCAAAGATAAGAATGTCATTATCTTGGGAGACAGAGACGGTGTACCAGGGCAAGCAATTGAAGCTTGTATCAAATCAGCTGGTGCGCATGTTCTTTTCTCTACAACTGAGTGTTTCGTCTGAACCAGCGCAGGTGCTATGGATCTGGAAAACCAAAAGAGGATTAAAGGTTTCGCTGACGAGTTCGGCCCAGAGAATCTGGTTGTCGTCCTTGGCGGTGCAGAAGCTGAAGCTTCTGGCCTAGCGTGTGAAACCGTGACTAACGGCGATCCTACTTTTGCCGGACCATTAGCCGGAGTCCAGTTGGGACTCTCTTGTTATCATGTGGTTGAGCCGGAAATTAAAGACAATGTGGACGCTGCCGTCTATGACGAGCAGGTAAGCATGATGGAAATGGTACTTGATGTCGATGCCATCGTGGCAGAGGTCAAAGAGTATCGTGAGCAATTTGGAAAGTATGTTTAATCGGGAGAACGATTGTGTTCGCTAATAAAACAGTGATCATTCTTGGAGACCGCGATGGCGTACCTGGTCAGGCAATCGAAGCTTGCATGAAGACCACGGGTGCTCACGTTGCTTTCTCTACTACAGAATGTTTCGTCTGAACAAGCGCTGGCGCAATGGATCTTGAAAACCAAAAGCGGATTAAAGCACTTGCTGAGGAAAAAGGCGCAGAGAATCTTGTTGTGATTCTTGGCGGCGCGGAAGCAGAAGCTTCTGGCCTAGCATGTGAAACCGTCACCACCGGTGATCCGACTTTTGCAGGACCATTGGCGGGAGTCCAGTTAGGACTTTCTTGTTATCACGTGGTTGAAGACGAAGTTAAAGACGCCGTCGATCCGGCTGTTTATGAAGAGCAGGTTGGAATGATGGAAATGGTACTTGATGTCGATGCTATCAAAGCGGAAATGAAAGAATACCGCAGCGAAACTGCATTAGCATAAGTATATCTCAATGCTGGTTCGGATCTGTTTCAATGGCAGGTTCGAACCTACTATCCGGCTCGGATGCAGGAGTAACAATGGGATACGCAGTAATTAAAGGTGTGAGCTATGTGCTCGCCCATACCCCAGATGTATTGATTCAACATGGTTCGGTGCAAGTCCAGTCTCGGGCGAAAGACCCTTCAGACGCCTACTTGCAGCAGTTAAAAGACCACCTTCGCTCTTTTGAAGATGTGGTGTCATACCCTGCTAACCAGTGCTATATCGGTAACTTAACCCCACAGCAATTGGCCGATATCCCTCAGCCTTGGTTCGAAAACAAAGAGCATACCGCCTGCCAAGGTACGTTTGGTGAAATCTATAGCCAGCCTCAATTTTATGCCATGTTGAACCATGTCGATGTGTTCAATTTGGTTCATCTGACTCAAGAATTCGTAGACACCTATCAACCAAGCATTGGTCATCATGCCCTGTACGGCGATGACGTTGATCTGCTCGCGGGCCACCAAATCATCAGCAAAGATGAGATCCTGGCGCTGGTTGAACATCATCAGGCGGAAGTGCTGATGATGAACGGTGAGTTAGTCGGCTGTGTGAAAGCCGCCCACGACGAAGATGAAAACCTTTCCGCCCACATCATGCTGGAAAATCTATGCACCAAAGCATCTGGCGTGATGGCGGCAATGCACTTAAAACAGCAGGGCATCGAACTCGATAAAGTGGACTACATCATCGAGTGTTCGGAAGAAGCCTGTGGCGATGTTAACCAACGAGGTGGCGGCAACTTTGCTAAAGCGATTGGTGAAGTGATCGGGTGTGATATCGCAACCGGCTCTGATGTTCGCGGCTTCTGTGCAGCCCCAGCGCACGCCATGACCATGGCGGCGGCACTGGTTAAATCGGGCGTATTCAAGAACGTCATGGTGGTTGCCGGTGGCGCGGTTGCCAAGCTAGGCATGAACGGCCGTGACCATGTGAAGCAAAACATGCCGGTGTTGGAAGACTGCTTGGCAGGCTTTGCCTGCATGGTGACAGAAAACGACGGCGTTAGCCCAGAAATTAACACTGACATCATTGGCCGTCATCAGATTGGCACAGGCTCATCGCCTCAGGCGGTCATGACTGCCTTAATTGCCAACCCACTGAAAGCGGCTGGTCTGAAAATGACCGACATCGACAAATACTCGGTGGAAATGCAAAACCCTGAAATCACCAAGCCTGCGGGTGCGGGTAACGTACCGGAATCTAACTACAAGATGATTGCGGCACTGGCGGTGAAAGAAGGCCAGATGGAACGCACGCAACTGCCAGCCTTTGTGGCGAACCACGGCATGACAGGTTTTGCGCCGACGCAAGGCCATATCCCATCGGGTGTACCGTTCCTTGGTTTCGGTAGCAAGATGATTGCGGAAGGCGAAATCAACAACTTCATGATGGTCGGCAAGGGCAGCTTGTTCCTTGGCCGCATGACCAACTTGTTTGACGGCCTGAGCTTTGTGGTTCAGAAGAACAGCGGTAAGCAGGAAGAAGTGTTTGACGAGCACCAGGTGAAACAGGTTGTGGCGCAGGCAATGCGCGATGTGGCAGAGAACCTACTGAACCCTAAGCAGGGCGAACAGTAATCGGAGGTTGCGATGGCAAATATCAATCAACAACTGTCCGACACCTTCAACGCCATGGCTGACGGCCTGCTGAGCGGCCAGTTTGGTAAGAAAATCCGCATTGGCTTGACCTTGGTGGGCAGCGAGCACGGCCCGCAAGAATTGCTTCGCGGTGCCCAGCTGGTCGCACGCCAGTACAGCGATATCGAGCCGGTATTGATTGGCTGCGAAGATCCTGACTGCGGTTTTGAGTGCCACCCGGCAGCAGACTTGCATGAGTGCCACCAGGTGATGGAAGGCCTGTTCGAGTCAAAGCAAATCGACGGGTGTGTCACGCTTCACTATGCCTTCCCACTTGGTGTGAGCACCATGGGTAAGGTGGTTACCCCAGGTACCGGGCGTGAAATGATCATCGCCTCTACCACCGGAACAACAGACACCAACCGTCAGGCGGCATTGCTGAAAAACACCCTTTACGGGATTGCCCTAGCCAAGGCGACAGGTATCGAGAAGCCGACGGTAGGCGTGCTGAATATCGATGGTGCGGCATTGTGCGAGCGCGGCTTGCGCGAGCTCAAAGCGGCTGGCTACGACATCCATTTTGCCGAATCGGGTCGTGCCGATGGCGGGATCGCGATGCGAGGCAACGACTTGCTGCAAGGGACACCGGATATCATGGTGACCGATAGCCTCACCGGCAACTTGCTAATGAAGATGTTCTCGTCTTTCACCACTGGCGGCAGCTATGAGTCATCAGGCTTTGGTTACGGCCCAGGATTGGGTGAAGGGACTGGCGACAAGCTGGTGAACATTATCTCTAGGGCATCGGGTGCACCTGTCGTGGCGGGCGCCATGAGATTGTGTGCCGACGCTGCAAAAGGAGAGGTGATGAAGCGAGTCGACGAGGAATGGGAAGCGGCGACGCTATCTGGCTTGAACAGCACCTTGGCTAAATACTGCCAGCAAAAGCCAGCAGCCGAGGCAAAGGAAGCCGTCGTTGCACCACCTGAAAAAGTGACAGATACAGAGATCGGCGGTATCGATATCTTAGAGATTGAAGATGCATGCCAGGCTTTGTGGAAGGCTAAGATTTTTGCCCGAACGGGAATGGGCTGTACCGGCCCAATCGTGTTGGTGGCGAAAGATGACTTGGATCAGGCGAAAGCCAAGTTAGTTGAAGCGGAATACATCAGCTAACGTCATTGAAAATGAGATCCAGACAAACTTTAAATCATCGGGCACGAAACCTGTGCCCACACCGTCCACTTGAAAGGAACTAGTAATGACCGAGAAAATTCGTCTAACGCAGATGACCAAAAAAGCCGGGTGAGCAGCGAAAATTGGCCCTGAGGCCATGACGCAGGTTCTGCGTTCAATCTCACCCCTATTTCCCGAACAAGCGTATCCCGATCTATTGGTTGGGTTGACGGTAAGTGATGATGCTGCCGTCTATAAGATCAACGATGATGTTGCCGTTATCCAAACCTTGGACTTTTTTACTCCAATAGTGGATGACCCGTATGACTTTGGTGCCATTGCCGCGGCGAATGCCTTGAGTGATGTGTATGCCATGGGCGGGCAGGTAACATTGGCGATGAATATCTTTTGTGTACCAACCGATCTTCCGCAGGAAGTCGTTGGCCAAATCCTCAAAGGCGGGGCGGAAAAAGTCCGTGAAGCCGGTGCGGTGCTGGTTGGCGGCCATACGGTGGAAGACAGCGAACCGAAATTCGGTTTGTCGGTGATGGGCACGATTCATCCTTCGAAAGTGCAAACCAAAGCAGCAGTAGAAAGCGGCGATGTACTGGTAATGACCAAGCCAATCGGCACTGGGTTGATATCAACCGCAGCCAAGCGTGGTAAAGCGAGTCAGGCGGCGATCCAAGCCTCCACCGACAGCATGAAAAAGCTTAACCGCAAGGCGGCGGAAATCTTTGCCAAATACCCTGTGAAGGCCTGTACCGATGTCACTGGTTATTCTTTGTTGGGCCATGCCCATGAAATGGCAGAGAAAAGTGGCACCTGTATGCACTTCAAGGCTGAGCAAGTTCCGTTCTTGCCGGAAGCTGAAGACTATGCCGCACAAGGGTTATTCCCTGGTGGTGCGAACCGCAACCTTGATGCGTATCGCAAGCACATAGTTTTCGCTGATGGCTTAGACGAGAGCTGGCACCGCAAGCTGTGCTGCCCGGAAACCTCCGGTGGCCTGCTGGCAGCAGTTCCAAAAGATTGTCTGGATGCGTTATTAACTGAATTTAGCAGTGAAGACGAGCCCTGTTGGGTAGTCGGGTTTGCCGAGGAAGGTTCTGGCCTCAAGGTCAGCTAACGTCGGTGTTAATTCAGGTGGTCCGGCTTCATGCCGAGGTCGGACGCCTTGCTAAATCAATTTTATCTTGGGATCTCCTCCCATTTGACGCTTGTTTGGAGAAACACATGAAACTCGAACTAGGCAATATCCATGTTCGTGATCTGGCCTTCGGACCAGTAAGCGAAGTCAAAGAAAATACCGTGACCATCGATCAGCAAGCCTTGATCGGCTATTTGTCTGAGTTGGATCACCGTATCCGTTCTATCGAACTATCTATCGCTAAGCCGGGCGACAGCACGCGTATCATGCCTGTTAAGGACGTGATTGAGCCTCGCGTAAAAGTGAACGGCGGCGGTAGCATGTTCCCTGGTCGTCACCTTGGCGAAGAAGCAATGGTTGGTGAAGGTCGTACCCACGTACTGAAAGGTATGGCGGTGGTAACGACCGGTGAAATCGTTGGCTTCCAAGAAGGTATCATCGACATGAGCGGCCCTGGCGCCGACTACACCCCGTTCTCATCAACCATGAACTTGGTTATCCAGTGTGAAGTTGACGATAGCTGCAACCAGTATGACCACGAAGGCGTTGTTCGCTTGGTGGGCTTGGAAGCGGGTCGTTGGATTGGCCAGCTGGCTGAGCATATTACGCCGGATGAAATCGAGACTTACGAAACCAAGCCGTTGCTAGAGCAGGCAGCCGAATACCCACACCTGCCTAAAGTGGGTTATGTATACATGTTGCAGAGCCAAGGCCTGCTGCACGATACCTACTACTACGGTGTTGATGTGAAGGGCATTCTACCGACATTGATGTACCCAACAGAAATCATGGACGGTGCCATCATCAGCGGTAACTGTGTATCTGCATGTGATAAGAACACGAGTTTTGTTCACCAGAACAGCCCAGTGATTTACGACCTATACCGTCACCACGGTACTAAGTACAACTTCATGGGCGTTATCGTGACTAACGAAAACGTTACGCTGCGCGATAAAGAGCGTTCATCTAACTTCACGGTGAAACTGGCCAAGCAAATGGGTTGGGATGCAGCCATCGTTAGTGAAGAAGGCTTCGGTAACCCAGACGCCGACCTGATGATGAACTGTGCCAAGTTAGAAGCGGCTGGCATCAAGACGGTACTGCTAACCGACGAATACGCGGGCCAGAACGGTGAAAGCCAATCATTGGCCGATTCACACAAGAGCGCAGATGCGGTTATCACCAACGGTAACGCTAACCAGCTTGTGACACTACCTGCAATGGACACAGTGATCGGCCACGACCGCTACGCTGATGTGGTTGCTGGTGGCTTCAACGGTAGCTTGCATGAAGATGGTGCTATTACTGTCGAACTACAGGCAATCATCGGTGCAACCAGTGAGCTTGGTTTCCATACCCTCACCACCAAAGCAAGCTAAGCGAGGACACTCAAATGACAATTAAAGTCGTATATTATCTAAACCAGTTCTTCGCCCAGAAAGGCGGTGAAGAAATGGCACACATTCCAATGGAAGTGGTTGAAGGGACAGTCGGTGTTGGTACGCAAGTCAACACTATGCTGCAAGACAAGGCCGAAGTCACGCATACCATTATTTGTGGTGACTCTTACTTCAACGAAAATGAAAGCCTATGCTGCCATGGCCTTCAGGAAATTTTGGCTCAGCTAAAGCCTGATCTTGTGGTTGCAGGCCCTGCCTTCAACGCAGGCCGCTACGGCATGGCTTGTGGTACGGTTGCGAAAGTGGCTCACGAGATGGGCATCACAACTATCTCTGGCATGTACCAGGAAAACCCAGGTTACGAGTTGTTCCGCCAGTATGCCTACATGGTAGAAACCGGCAACAGCGCAGCAAGTATGCGTAAAGCCATTCCTGCAATGGTGAACATGATCAACCGCTTCATCGACACCAACGGTGAAATGGGCTCGCCAGAAGAAGCGGGTTACATGCCTCGCGGTATCCGTGTGAACTTCTTCCATGACAAGCGCGGCTCTGAGCGTGCGGTTGATTTGCTAATCAACAAGTTGGCAGGCGATGAGTACACCACGGAGTACCCAATGCCGGTATTCGACCGTGTTGAGCCACAGCCTCCGGTTGAGATGCTAAGCACAGCAACGTTTGCACTAGTTACATCGGGTGGTGTGGTGCCAAAAGGCAACCCTGACCATATCGAATCTTCAAGTGCATCTAAGTACGGCGAGTACAGCATTCAAGGCTTGGAAGAGCTTAGCGAAGATACTCACGAAACCGCGCACGGTGGCTATGACCCAGTTGCTTGTAACCAAAACCCTAACCGCGTATTGCCTGTCGACGTACTTCGCGACATGGAGCGTGAGGGTATGATTGGTGGCCTGCATAACATGTTCTACACCACGGTAGGTAACGGTACGGCGGTAGCCAAAGCGAAAGAATACGGTGCAGAGATCGCGATGAAGCTTCAGAAAGCTGGGGTCACCGCTGCCATCTTCACCTCCACTTGAGGCACATGTACCCGTTGCGGCGCAACGATGCTAAAAGAAATTGAAAAAGTAATGCCTGTTGTTCACATCGCTACTGTTGTTCCAATCTCGAAAACAGTGGGTGCGAACCGTATTGTTCCAGCTGTCGCGATCCCTCACCCGTTGGGCGATCCAAACATGCAGCCGAAGGAAGAGAAATACATGCGTCGTCAGCTAGTTGAGAAGGCACTAAGTGCGCTTCAGACTAAGATCGACGAGCAAACGGTATTCTAAGTCGAGCCTTATGCAGCTAACCATTGCATAAGTTCAAGCCAGCCGGAAACGGCTGGCTTTTTTCTGTCTAAAAAGCTTGATCAAGTCGGCCGTTACATACCGAACATACCACCGATCACGGCAGAGAGAATGCCAAAAATAATGGTAAGGATAATAATTGCTGGAATCGATGCTAGTGACATTTTGATGATGAACACCACCATCGACATGAATGGCATTTTGATATCTGTGATGGCGACGCCGTTTTCTGTTGCTTTGGTTTCAACGTTCATAATTTTCCCTATGATAACCTTTGATGTTGATATGGGTTTATTTATATAAAAATCTTATTTAACAATAAGTTATTTATATTTAGGGAGCACGATAAGGGTTTTGGCTGAACCGTTGCTTAATATGCTTTTGGTTGCAGTGTGATGGTGGGCGTATTTTTTTATGTTAATGATGATAAAAGCGCTTTAGTCCGCTTACTTATAAAACACTGAATCTAAAGCGCTGATTTAAAAGCTAGTTTATACGGCGTGCGCCAACCACTTGCACGGCTCTAACTGCATGTCGGAGAACGTTGCAGTGAATGAAGACTTGAGTGGGCTACATGCGTAAACACCAAACTTCACCGTATTGAGTGCAGTTTGTGGCGGGTTGCATTTACCCATGGCTTCTGTTGTTTCACCCAGTTTGTGAAGGTGGAAAATCCGCATTTGCTTGAAGTTGACCCCATCGAAGGAAGATTCAATGAGAAAGTCTGGGCCCCTGCGGCTTAGTCGATACCAAATCGCCTCGGGTAATGGAATGTCGCTCGTTGCCCAATCGGAGTAACCCAAGTTGGTGACGACGCTACCAAGGCGAGAGTATTCTTCGTTTTCATACTCAATCGATGCCTTGAACCAGTTTTCGTTGTCGAGGTAAATGATGAGGCCGCACTGGTCAAATTGGGCTTTATAGCTAAAGCTCACCTTGGTGGTGAAAGTGAAATTGTCTTCAGACTCAATTTGTAACGCTGGTGCGTTGTCATTTCGAAAGCCGTAGTACGAACGTTGCCAGAAATCGGTTTCCGGCTCGGTGGTAATTGAAACTGACGTCGGAGTCACGGCATGTTGCTGCGGCTCAAAAATCCATTGTCCTTTGGTGAAATCTACCATTTGTGTATCTCTATATGATTATTAGCTGATGCCGATGTTGCCATATATCAATTAGCATAAATTTGTATGAGATCAAAACGCTAGCCTATGACATGGCGATTCAAAACGTTCACCATCCAAGTGATTGAGCTGGGATCCGTGTCATGAGGTATTTCTGAGGACAGTGCATTTGGGATGTTATCCATCATGCCATGGTTTAAATACCGGCCTGAATAGTTATAGAGATAACGAAAAACACCCAGCCAGACCATGAGCTGCTTGTGGCTCATTCGCTGGCGTTTGTCATTCGGTAGCCAATTATCAAAATGGTGCCAAAAATGGTGGTGCCAGTCGGGGCGGGTGGGGACGGTAATGTCTTTGGTGGTATTTTGGATTTCATCGGTTTGGGTAAGCACGCCAAGGCCGAGCAACCAATGCTCATTTTGATATTGATGGTGATATTGGTACCACTTCTCGCTCCACCAACTGAGGGCTTTCTTGTTACTCAACTCGGCCATGTTGGCTGGTGGCGGGCAAGCAAAGGAGTGAAGGTAAAATAGGTTCACTTGGTTGCACCTAACTTGCTCAGCAAATGCCGTGATCGCCGCACCGCGAATAAAGCTTTCGTGCTCCATAATGATCTGAACCTTGCAGGTTGCGGGCAACCGCTGTTTGAGGTTCTGCATATGGGCATGGGCGGCATAGACAGGGCGTAGTAGTGTGCCTTCTTTTGATTTTGCGTGTTGCTGGGTGCAATAGGCGAGGGTATCAAATTGTTGGCGTGACATAATTTTTTGATAGGTGTTTTTTGCCGTCTCCAATATGTCTTGCGAGGGCGCGATTGGCGCTTCTATCGCATCTAAGGTGTATTCACCATTTGCCTTTTTGGGTACGCCAGCTGGTTGAGCGGGCTCAGATAATTTTGGCTGGGGTAGTAAGTTGTTGGTGACTAAGTACTGATAGCCTGTTTGGCTGTCAGCCGTTGTTAAAAACCAACAATCAAGGCCACTGTGTTTAATTGAACTTGCTGCTTTATCTTTATCGCCATTAGCCGTTAAGCCCGAGCGGCAGCGTAGGACGTGGCTATGGGTTTGCAGTGTCAGCGATTCTGTTGTGCTCAACATGCTTTGTTCATAGATTTGACTCACTCCCTCTAATAATTGGGCGAGCGAATCTAGGCGTTGGTAAAACAGCTTTTTATTTAACTTGGCATGATTAAAGAGTTCATGTGCGGGGCAACCTGCAAAGAGTAAATCTAACAAGGGCTGCAGCTTGGTCGCGATTTTTTCAGGGTTCGCTAAACTGGCGACAGTATGGCATTGGGTACAGCGCACCCGTTGGGTGCCGATACGGGTTTTATCGTAGTGGCGCCAATGAGGGGGCTGGGCTTCTTCTTGCCTTTGCGCTTTTAGGCAACGGCAATTGGGTGCAAAGGCAGTAAAAGCCGACAAATGTTGTTGCTGGATATGGGTCGCGAGTTTGAGTATTGGCTGGTTGAGCAATTTTGGCGGATAGGCGCCGCAGATTGGGCAGTAATAGGCCGGGTACCCCAATCGTGAAGAGGGGGTATATTGTTTGAGATCCGGATTGCCCAGATTGTCGCAGCCGAAGGTTTTACAGCCGTTATATTCGGTTCGAAACACGTGCCACCCAAGAATGAATGTGAAGTAATTAGGACGAGGCTACTGCCCCGTCCAATATGGCTATACCATCATTTTAACTTGGCTTTTACTGGCTGACATCAACCTGGCGGCCAAGCGGTGGAACGGAAACCGTTTTCTTCTGTTTGAACGAATCAATCAGCACCTGCATAACTAACTCGCCATTGGACTCTGGCTTGCCTTCGGCAAAAACATGGTAGCCATCACCGCCACTTGCCGCGTAGGAATAGGTTGCTACGCGGTAGTTTTGTGTCGGTTCGACAGTTTCACCGTTGATTTTCAAACTTAGCAAGCGCTGGTTTTCAGGCTTGGTACTGTCGTAGGTGGCTTCGATACCAGCAAATTGAGCCAAACCGTATGGCAACGTGTAGCTGTACTCGAGCAGTTCTTTTACTTGAGCGCCAGTTAGGGAAACCACAGACAGCGTATCGGTAAACGGGAACACGTTCATGACGTTTTCCATGGTGACCGGGCCTTGGTTGAGGTCGACACGAATGCTTCCCGAGCTGATCATGGCGATATCGGCATTGCCCGCTTCTTTCATCATGTCTGCCACCAAGTTACCGATGTTAGACTCGCGGTAGTAACGGCGGAATGCAGTGGCATCAATGGTGGCCAGCTCCTCTGATAGTTCAGGGTACTGCTGGCGGGCATTGTCGATGAGTTGGCCGGTTTTCTCATCACGCGCTAGCTTGTCAGACTCTACCGGGATCAGCTTGCCATCAAGTAGTTTGACCGAGTTCTTTTCAGTGTCGATTTCGAACTTGGTGTAACCGAGGTATTTGCCCTGGCCGAAGGTCAGCCCGATAACAGTGCCTGTTTCAGGGTGTACTACAGGCTCCCAAAGACCATGATCAGAGTGGCCACCGAAGATAACATCGACCCCCTTCAGTTTGCCTGCCATCTCGTAGTCTTCGTCAAAGCCGCGCTGTACTTCAGGATCCGCTTCTTTGTCGGTTTGCATTGGCGCGGTTTTGTTCTGGTGGGTCAAAACCACTACCATGTCAACTTCATCGCGGATCTTGTCAACCCAGTATTGGGCGGTTTCAGTTGGATCCTTGATGGTCAGACCCTTGCGGTTGCCTTTCCACATGGTGTTGTAGAAGGCGTCGATACCCATCACGCCGACAACACCGATGCGAACACCGTCGCGCTCAAGGATGGTATATGGCTGGGCAAACGGTACTTCACTGTTTTCGTAAACGATGTTGGCATTCAATACCGGGAAATTGGCACGCGGCATGGTATCGCGTAGTGATTCCCAGCCGTATTCAAATTCGTGGTTGCCCAAGGTGATCGCGTCATAACCCATTGCGCTATAAAGGTCGAAAGAAAGTTTGCCGAGGGTCTTTTTCGATAGCGAGCCGGTGTAAATATCACCCGCATCCAGTAGGAAGCTGGTTTCCTCTTCAGCCTGAACTTGCTTGATAAGCGAGGCGAGGTAAGGGATACCACCGATACGGGTGATGTCTTCATTCCAGAAGGCATCGACAGGCTCATAGACACTTTCAATATCATTAGTGTGAAGCAGGGTGACTTCTTTAATTTCAGCCAATGAAAGCGAAGAGAAGCCGGCCAGGGACAGCATCATCGCCACTGCTAGGGGCTTGCGCGGGATCAGAGTCATAACGTAGTTCCGTATAAGTTAATCGTTTGCGTGTTGGAGATGGTGCGACTTTAGTGGTTATTTTGCAGCATAAGTTTGAATTGGATCACACAATGATGCTGCTCATGGGCGATGAAATGGAAAAGTTACCTTTTGAGTGGGTGGTTGTGGGTGCTAATGCATATGGGGGCGTAGTATGGGATAAGAGGTTGTCAGCGGTGGAATGCAACCTCTTGTAGGTGAATATCATTGAAAGGTGGAGGTAAAACTTACACCACAGCCGCTTGGTAGTCGGCAAATCGAATGCCCAATGCACTCAGGCTTGATTTTACAAGTTGCAGATCAATGAACTGAAAGTCGCTGTTCTGTTTTTCAGGGTATTGGCGATGGATCTCAGAAGCCGTAAGCCTGATATGTTTTGGGTTTGGCTTGCACAGTATTTGGTAACGTTCGATGGCCTGCTCAATGGTATTGAGGGACTCCATATCAAGCCCTTGTTGCTGATTGAGGATCACAATGCTGCGATAAGGGGTTTCATGAGGTTTGACACTGCCTGCAAGTGGGTGAGATATCAGCTTTGCCCCTAAATGAACTTTGTTACGCGTGAGTTTAAGTACATCGTCGATGTGGTCGCAATGGGTGATTTTTATATGAGTGGATAAATTAGCTAAGCTGAGGTTGTTGCTAATGATTTCAATTTTATCGTATCTCACGTTGTGTCCTATCTATCCTTAATAATCGACTAATTATATTTTTATTGTTATAGCTGAAATGAGTGATAGATCTTGTTTTGTTTATTTCTAACTCTTAAATAACCCTCAAATAAATCAATCTTATATTCCATTTTAAATTAGAACGCATAATGTGTGAACGTGTTGTAAATTGACTGTGTTAATTTATTAAAAATTAACACGGTTATTAGCTTCTATAAATTGGAAATAATGTTAGCTGAAGCACATAATAGTCACTCTGTTGCGTATATTTCTATGTTTGCATATACGGTCACAAAAATGCTGATATGTACTTTTAAATCATCTGGTTACTGGATATAGTTATTCCATCGAAACGCGGAAGTGGATGGGGTCTGGTGGCCCTCCCGGTCTTCAAAACCGACGTGAGCTGAATAGGCTTTGGCAGGTTCGATTCCTGCTCCTTCCGCCAACTCTTTTAAAATTATTGCTTATCTTATTTATTAGGCAGTGATGACTACATATTTAGAATGCAATGCGCTTTTCCTAGTTGTTTGACATTGTATTCATATTTTATTCAGGGTTTTAGAATGATGGTAAGATAATAGTAACCATCGAAAGTGATAAGTTTGATTATAAATAACCCTGACCTCTCTAAAGCCCTAAGATGAATTGTGATGGTTGGTATAGATAAATATCAATCATTGGTTTTAAATTTATAAACTTCGGGGCTTTAACATGGCTGTAAGCACCTTATCTTCAATTCCACAAATAGAAAAAATCCTTCAGCAGGCTTTTCTAGCGCCTTATATCGACACTTTGAGCCGTCCAGTGGTCACCGATGTCATTCGTGAGCAAGTGGGCCGCTATAAAAAGGCGCATATCCAAAATCCTGAAACGACTCCGTTTTCTTTAGAGCAACTCTATCATTTCATTGAACGCGCCTGCTGGCAGGTAAAGCAGCAGCGTTTGCAGCGGGTGGTAAACGGCACTGGGGTCATAGTCCATACCAACCTTGGTCGCTCGCCAATTGATGCTGACTTGTGGCAAAGCGTGAGTGAAGTTAACACCCACTATAACAATTTGGAGATTGACCTCGGTACAGGCAAGCGTGGTAAGCGCAAGGGGCTATTGCAAACCTTGATGCAGCACTTGGTAAAAGGTGAAGATACGCTGGTGGTGAACAATAATGCATCATCCATTTACTTGATGCTGCACGAACTTGCTAAAGGAAAGGAAGTCATTGTCTCGCGCGGCGAGCAGATCCAAATCGGCGGTGGCTTTCGTATACCTGATATTTTGGCATTATCCGGTGCCAAGTTAGTGGAAGTGGGTACGACCAATATCACCACAACCCAAGATTACCTCGATGCCATTACCGAAGAAACGGCAATGGTACTCATTGTTCATACCTCCAATTTTAAGATCCGTGGCTTTACCGAATCTGCCGATGTCAAAGAGCTCGCTAAAGCATTGCCAGACCATGTAGTTTTGGCTGTTGATCAAGGCTCGGGCACCACAACTGAAGCGATGCCAGACGAGCCATCAGTGGCAAGCTATATCCAGGCCGGTGCTGATATTGTCTGTTTCTCTGGCGATAAGATCCTTGGCGGTCCTCAAGCCGGGCTGGTAACGGGTAAGCAATCGCTTATTAAACAACTGGAAAAGAACCCAATGATGAGAGCGTTTCGGCCAAGCCGGATTGTTTACTCACTGCTAGAAGAGCTGGTGGTACGCAAACTCAATCACCTTGATAGCGGCAAGGGGGTGGCAGAAACCAAAAGCAAAGCAGAAGCGACAACGATAGAGCAGCGCGCCCATCGCTTGGCTGAGGGCTTTGGTGAACAAGTGGCAGTTGTGCCATCAGAGATGACGGTTGGCGGTGGTTCGCTGCCGGATCAAGTAGATCCTTCTTGGTCTGTCGAGATCGACTCCGGTGCCACTCGCTACAAGCCAGAAAAACTGTTGCAAGTCATGCGTAGCTGGCCTTTGCCGGTGATAGGGGTCATCAAACACGATAAGGTTCAGCTAAATATGGCGACCATAAGCAATGATGAGGTGTTTTACTTACGCAGCCAGCTGGCGGAGGTGTTGCAATGAGTTACGTTGTCGGTACAGCAGGGCATGTTGACCACGGAAAGTCCGCCCTCATCAAGGCACTGACGGGGATTGATACGGCACATTTACCGCAAGAGAAGAAGCGGGGAATGACGATTGACCTTGGCTTTGCCTACTTTAAGCACCCAAATGGTGAGCCGGTGGGGGTGATTGACGTGCCGGGGCATGAGCGCTTCATCCGCAATATGGTGGCTGGGGTGTGGAGCCTAGACATGGTGCTGTTTGTGGTTGCAGCCGATGAAGGTTGGATGCAGATGTCGACCGATCACCTGAAGGTGATTGCTTCGATGGGGATTGAAAATGTCACCTTGGTGATATCGAAATCTGACTTGGTTGATGACGATATGCTAGCGCTGGTGGAAGAGGAGTCTTTGGAGCAATTCCTGGAAATTGCCGGCTTCATTCCTGACTCTGTGGTGGTATCTGCGCACCAGCAAAAAGGTATCGAGCAGCTTCGTCAGCATATTTGCAGCAAACTCGATACCCTAGTGGATGGCGATGACAGTCGTGTAGACGAGCAGCGCGGCGCGCACCTTTATATTGACCGTGTCTTTACGGTTAATGGGGTAGGAACAACGGTAACCGGCAGTTTATGCGGCGGTGAATTTCGAGTCGGGCAGAAGCTAGTAATGCAACCTTCCGGCCGTGAAGTGCAGGTGAAAAGCCTGCAATCGTACCACCAGAATATAGAGACGGCATTACCGGTTTCGCGTGTGGCGATTGGCCTTAAAGGGGTCAAAAAGAAAGAAGTTGAGCGAGGCTTCTGTTTGGTTGAAGCGAAGGAAGCACCATTTACCACCAATGAAATTATTATACGCTTAGACAGCTTGCTGTTTGAGAACGCTTCACCGAGACAGCAGTGCCGAAACAACAGTGAAGTTGAGGTTGCTTTTGGTACCTTCAATACCCTCGCCAAAATCTTTGTGTTTAAAGGCACTAACCTTGCGCGACTTCGTTTGAAAGAATCGGCCTGCTGCTTCTGGAACCAGCGGGCATTGTTGATTCAACATGGCGGTAGCCGGATCTTGAATTGCGGTGCTGTAGTATGGTCAGGAGCGGTAGAGAAACAACATCGACAGAAATTGTACGATCTGCTGATGGCGATGCCGGACTATCCAGCATGGGAGGATTACGTCACCATTAATATGGCGCTTTACGGCTATGCCAAGCGCGGTGAGCAGGCACTGGATGAATCGGGTTACAAGGTCTGTGGCGAATGGCTATTTACCGAAGATTGCTTTAACAGCACCCACAAGCAGTTATCGGAGATATTCGTGAAAGAGCAGATTGATATGTCTGCCAATGAGTTGAGCGGAAAATGCCAGATGGCAGTGCCACCTTTATCAGCATTGCTAGAAACCTTGGCCAGTGATGGGCTATTACGAAAAGACGGTGAGCTGTTCTCGCTGGGCTCGGGCAAGAATGAAGCCCAATTGTCAGCAACAGCGAAGAAGATCCTAGATCGTATGGTCGCTGCAGGTAAACAGGGATATGAAGCAGACAAAGAGAAGATCCCTGGGGCTCAGAAAGAGTTACGAAACCTAGTCCGATTGGGCTTTGCCGTGCCGATGGAAGGTAAAATTTTCTATGAGAAATCGCTCTATGAAGAGTTGATCCAAGACTTACTGGCAGGCCGCAATGAAAACGAACGCTTTACCATTGCCGAAGCCAGAGAGCGTACAGGGCTCTCCCGTAAGTACCTGATCCCTGTACTTAACCGCTTGGAGGCGGATGGTTGGATCAAGCGGGTAGAGAACGATCGCCAAGTACTGCGCGTACTAGAACCTGAGTGCGTTTAATTACCGCTTAAACGAGTAAATTAAAAAACACCTCAAGGCAGAACCTTGAGGTGTTTTTGTTTATCTAGTGAGTTGATTTAGTTCGCGAAAGCTTATGCTTCGCGTGCGTTTTCCAGTGACTCACCTTGTGCCTGCTTTTTTTCGAAGCGAGAGATCCACCACCAAGCGATTGCAGAGAATACCGCAGTCATGAAGACGTTGATGAAGAACGCGCGTACTAGGTCAACACCTGTTGGGAACGCAGAAGCTGTCATACTGACTACGAAGATAGCGATAAGCACAGATACAACGCCCATACCAAACTTGCGAGAGCCCATGCGGAAGTCACGAGGTGTATCGTCAAACTTCAGGCGGAACACGAAGTAAGCAACCATGATGAAGATAGGTGGTAGCATCGCTGTACCAGCCGTTAGGTTGATAGCTTGGTTCATCATGTCTTGTACAGACTCAGAGCCGAAGCCGTTAACCACTAGCATTACAACAACGAAGGCAAACTGCCACCATGCTGCACGAACCGGTACACCGTGCTCGTTCAGTTCAGTGGTTTTCTCGCCGTAAACGCCTTTTGGAATTTCTGAGAAGTGGATTTTAACTGGTGCTGCTGTCCACATCATCATTGAGCCAAACATCGCGATGAACAATACGATACCGACAAAGCGACCAACCAGTGCGGTTGAAACTTCGAAGTATTGAGCCATACCTGTGAAGATTTCTACCATACCGCCAGCATAGGTTAGGCTCTCGCGTGGCACGAATACGTTAACCAACAGTGACCCAACCGCGTACATCGCACCGATTAGGACACCCGCTGCGATGATCACTTTGATGAAAGCTTTCTGGCCGCCTTTTACGTCTTTTAGGTAAGCCGCTGCAGTTTCAGCACCGCCCGCTGCTTGGAAGATCCAACACATGATACCCAGTGTTGCCCAGTTAATGGTTGGGCTCATGGCTTCCATGGTGATTGGTTGCGCTGGTGTGTGGTCGCCGCCCAGTGCCATTAGTGCGCCAAGTACGTAAATAGCAAACAGGGCGAAAACACCGTAAGCAACAATCTCAGAGATTTTACCTAACCAAGTTGCGCCCTTGGTTGAAATATGGGTCGCCGCGGCAAACAGGACGATAGAAATCATCGACGTGACCATTGGCGAGAAGGTGTACTCGTAACCCAGCATCGCATAAGAAGCATAAGCGATAACGTTAGGCAGTAGCGATACGAACCAGAATAGGTTTACGAACCAATACAGGAACGAGCCCAGGTAGGCAGCCTTGGTACCCAGTGGCTGCTTTAGCCAGTCGTACATACCCGATTCTGAGTTTTTGTTAGCAGAAACGAATTCGGCAATGATGAATACAAAAGGGATGAAGTAGACGACCGTTGCTAGCAAAAAGATAGGTGCTGAGCTCAGACCCAGTTCGATGTTGTTGTTGACGATGTTGCGAACGTTGAAAACCGCTGCAAATGTCATCGATAGCAAGGCAAACTTGCCAATCGTGCCGCGAATAGATTCAGACATTGTGTCCTCCGAAGAATCACGTCGTTTTGTCTGCTCATGTAAGTGTGAGCGTAAATTAATGGAGTGGGTCAGATACTTTTGCCTGACCCGTATAGTTAATGGGTTTATTTATTCAGGAAGTAGCCATCTTCGATGGTGACTTTGAGTACCACTTTGCGTACCCGGTTATCACCGTGGAAGCGGTAAGCTTTGGTATTGTCAAAAATCGCCACTTGGCCCTCAGACAGTTCTCGCACTTCGCCATGGCCGGTTAGATATTCGCGGTCTGTTTCATCGCTGTAGTCTTCAACCTGAGTTAGCGCATCTTTGGTGGCAAACTCGACGGTCTCGCGGCCTTCAAGGTAGTAGTGCACATCGAAGTAACGGCGGTTGCCCTCAAAGGTTTCAGTGTTGCGCGCAGTGCCGTCTTGGATCATGTATACCAGCGAATCGCCAATCGAATACATCACGCTGTCTTTGATATTGCCGATGTTTTCGATGGCTTCGACACAGCGGTTCCACTTGCGGCCGTCACGATAAACGACTTTGAATTGGTCTAGGTTTTCTAAAACGATCATGGGTTATGCCTCGTTCTTCTTTGATTCGGTTGCAGTGAAAAAGCCGTTGTCGAACTCATGGTTGACTAATGCTTGCGCCGAGCAGTCACCAGCTTGGAACGGAACTAGGGTTAGGCCGAAGCGGAAGTTGTCCATGTAGACGCGGTATGAGTCCAGTACTTCGCTGCCCCAAGAGTTCGAGCCCAAGCCCATGACTTGATGGTCTAGGTTGAGGGTGATGTAACCGCTCTTTTCAAGCTCAATCGTGTGCTGTGCTTCATGCAGATTCTGGTTGGTGTAGAACCAAGCGCTGAAGTTAATGTCTTGTTGTGGTTTCACCGCCAAGCCGTTGCCGTGGCGGTTCGATAGTGCTGCCCAGCGAACATGCTGACGGTTGCCGTTGTTCTGTGGGAAAGGGTAGTTCTCGAACATGTCTGCCACTGTCGATTGGTAAACATCGATCATGTTGGCTTGCTTGCTGTCTTGGTAGTTTTCTTCAGGGCCTCGGCCGTAGTACTGCACTTGGTCGTAGTCGCCATTGATGCCCAAGTCCAAACCAATCACCGGAATGACATGTGGGTAATCGCCGTAACGTTCACCGCTCAGTTCAACATTGAGCTGGCCGTCTTTGCTGATTTGGTAGCGGTAAGTACAGCGTATACCGAAGTCGAATACAGGCGGTGCGATAATGCTGGTTACCGTGATCTCGACGGTGTCATTCGCTTGCTCTACGTTTAGGGTGCGGAAGTGCTCTTGCATGATTTGCAGGTGAGCCGGCTCCCACAGGCCATCGTGCTCTTGCTTGTGGTTGTCGATCATCGGCTTGAAGAAGTTCAGCTTAGGCTCTGATGCAATCAGCTCCTCACCGTTCACCAGCCAAGATGCGAGCTTGCCGTTCACCTTCGAGAAGCTAAGGGCGAAGTTATGGCCTTTAATCACGTAATCAAGGCGAGATTCGGTTACTGCCAGCGGTGTCGCGTTGCCGTTGCTGTAAGTCGCTAGCTCTGCCGTGTTTTCTTTTAGCAGGAATTGGTATACCGCGATGTCGTGGTTAGCGTCGCTGTATGGGGTGCGTGAGTCTTTGCGCACCGTGAAGTTAACGAAGACTTCGCGATCATCGAGTGCTGGTAGCGCCAGCTGCACCGTGCGGCTGCTGTTTTCAGCCAGTGCTTCAAGCTTGATTGGTTGCACCGACAAGGTTTCCCCTTCGGCACGGATCTCGGCGGTGATGGTGTAGTCATCCATGTTCGAGAACCATAGCTTGTTGTCGACAGCGAAAGTGCCGTCTTCGCGATTGAAGTCACGGATCTTCACAGGGGCAATTACTTGCTTGTACTCTTTCAGGCCCGGGCCCGGTGTTTGATCCGGGTAGATCAAGCCATCCATGCAGAAGTTGTAGTTGTTCGGGTAGTCGCCGTAATCGCCACCGTATTTGTAGAACTCGGTGCCGTTTTCATCACGGGCAAGAATGCCGTGGTCGCACCATTCCCAAACATAGTGACCTTGAATTGCATCATGACGATAGAATACGTTTTGGTACTCGGTTAAGCCGCCAGGCCCGTTACCCATCGCGTGTGCATATTCGCAGATGATGCGCGGCTTTTCGTGTGGGTACTCACCGAAGTGGTTCATCAATTGGGCACGCGAGTACATGGTTGAGATGACATCCACCACCTCTGCATCACGGTCTTCCTCGTAGTGAACAAGGCGGGTATCGTCGATGGCTTTTGCAGCGGTGTACATGCTGCGGATATTGCAGCCGTAGCCCGATTCATTCCCCAACGACCACATGATGATTGACGCGTGGTTCTTCTGCGCGTGGATATGGCGCTCGATACGCTCAACAAATACCGCTTCCCAAGCCGGATCATTGGTAATGCGGCTTAGGTTGCCCACATTGGCAAAACCGTGGGTTTCGACATCGGTTTCAGCCATTACGAAGAGGCCGTAGATGTCACACAACTCGTAGAAGCGCGGATCGTTAGGGTAGTGTGCGGTACGTACCGAGTTGATGTTGTGCTGTTTCATCAAGATCAGATCTTTCTCGACACGATCCATTCCAACAGCACGGCCTTTAAGGTGGTCGTTGTCGTGGCGGTTGACGCCATGAAGCATCACATACTTGTTGTTGATGTAAAACAGGCCGTCGCGCACTTTAATGTCACGGAAGCCAACGCGCTGTGGGATCACTTCAAGTACTTCACCGCAGGCGTCTTTCAGTGTGAGCAGCAGCTGGTAAAGGTAGGGGGTTTCGGCGTTCCATTGAGTTGGGTTGTTTACATCAATCGAGAACTGGGCTGCTGCCTGGTTGGCGACAGTTAGCGTATCAAGGCTACCTTGTGAAACAACGGTATTGTTGTCGTAAAGCGTGTACTCAAGGGTCGCTGCGGCCGTGCCGGAGGCTAAGTTTTCAAGTTCAACTTGGCAGGAAAGGGTTGCGCTTTGGTAAGCATCATCAAAGTCGGTGCGAATTGTCACATCCTGAACATGAAGCTGTTCTTTACCCACAAGGTAAACGTCGCGGAAGATACCGCCTGTCCACCACATGTCCTGATCTTCAATGTAGGTAGAGTCTGCCCACTGCATTACGCGCACTGACAGCAGGTTGTCGCCTTGTTTTACAAACGCCGAGATGTCGAATTCGGCGGTTAGGCGGCTGCCTTTGCTAAAGCCAACGTATTCACCGTTTACGTAAACTTCGAAGTAGGTTTCAACCCCATCAAACTTGATGATGGTTTGCTTATCATTCCAGCTCTCGCCTAGGAAGAAAGTGCGCTGGTAAGCACCGGTTGGGTTGTCGGTAGGAACGAAAGGTACATCGATTGGGAAAGGGAAGCCTTCATCTGTGTACTGGAGATCGCCGTGGCCTTCCATTTGCCACATGTTAGGGACGGTAATTGCCCCCCAATCTTTCATTTCTTGGTTGTAAAACGTTTCTGGCACTAATAGAGGGTTAGTGAAGTAGCTAAAGCGCCATTGCCCACTCAGGAGCTGAAAGCGGCTGCTCAGTTCGCGCTGGAATGTTTTAGCGCGCTTTTCGTTATCGTATGAGAAGAAGTAGGCGCGTGGCGCCATGCGGTTCTCATGTAAATGTAGGAAGTTTTCCCAGTTGTTCACGTTGCCTCCCGGTTCTATCACCGACGTCATCTTTATGTTCTTGGTGGTCAAAACACATTGACCACGCTATTGAGGCTAATTATTGGTAAAACTTTTACTAAATGATATTGGTGAGATTACTTAATTTTAACTGGATCACATTTTTCCACTGGGTAAAGACACTAGATGTGATCGAGGTAAAAATAACGTGGGAGTTAAATTTTACTGAGTTTTAGCTGCACTGTTGCATAGTTTACAGCTGATTTTAGTTTTATTAATGGGGGTGTTCGTTTAGAAACTCTGTTTCTGCTGTGACGGCAAAACGATAGGATCGTTAAAATTTGAGTTGGTAAAATTTTACCTGTGGGATAAAAAAGCACCGAACATTAGTTCAGTGCTTTAGCGGAAAATCGAATTATATGAGAATGTCTTAGTTGCTTAGGTCAAAGTCCATCCATACCATACGGTGGTCGGATGAAACACCTTTACTGTTACCTAGATCTTCATCATAGACAAGATGGTAGCCATCTTCGTGGCTGGCAGGCCAGAATACACCGGACTCTTTAACTTCGATGTTTACCGAAGGAATGACATAATCCAAACGTAGTCCGCTTGTACTGGTGATGAACTCAGGGTAAAGCGTATTAGCGTTTTCTTCATTACAAAGATCCAAATCAAAACACTCAGGGCCGCCAAGGCTCGTTGGTGTTTGATGGCCTACGGTACCGTTCATGTTCACATAAGAGTTGTTTAGTAGCTCGCTAATAGTACGACGATCACCGTCTCCTTGCTGTGAGTCGGCATTTAGGTCACCAGCAATAACAAACTTACTTCCCGATGCAAGGCCACCTTGTTTACCGTTGTCATCATAAAAGTAAGTTTCGGATGCGATGTAATCGTTCCAGAACTTTAGCTCTGCCCGGTTACGTTCGGTATTATGCTTGGCTGGGTTGTCAAAAATTGGAGGCGCTGGGTGAGACACTAAAAAGTGCACTACTTCATTACCGGTTGAAGTCGGTACAATTAATGGCAAGTCGATGTGGTTTTTAGATGATAGTGGGAACTGCTCCCAAGCTTCATCACTGTACCAATTGTCGCCACAATCTGTTCCCGTAGGCATCGGCAAAGGGTAATCAGGGTGGTTACAATCCACAACTTCAAGGTTCTTCTCGCCAGGCATGTCTTTCCACTTGAAGTTTTGGAAAGTACGCACGTTAGCTTCATCAATTTCAAACTGGGAGAAAACAGCGAATGCGTATTGGCCATGATAGCCGCCAAAGCCCCAAGCATCATCGCCTGTATCTGTGGCAGACCCATCGTTATTTAAATCGAATCCGCTTGGTTTACCTGTGTTCGTAGCAACATTCTTTTTATAACTAAAATGAATTGGCTCTTGAGCATTTTGAGCATGTGCTAAATAGTTTTCTTGAAAACCAGTTAGAGCGGCCATGTCATCGCCTTTACCATCGTTATTAAACTCAGCAAGTACGAATGCATTGGGGCGTACACGCTGGATGGTTTCAGCGACGTTTCGGATCTGAATGATCTTCTTAGCGGTCTCTTTCTCATCATCAGAAAGCGTTGGATCATCTTGTTCGTAACGCTCAATCAGAGTGGTTTGCGCATCACGTGACATTGTCATCTCATTGACAAGATCCGCATAGGTATTGCGATCAAAAGATAGGTTATAAGTCGCAAAGCGTGCTTCATCATATGTTGTGATCGAGTCATCACTATTGCAACCGGCAAGCACAGCCAAAGCCAATGAAGATGCAATTAGAGTTTTATTTAGTTTCATCTTTGTATATCCCAACTGAACAGGTGACGAAGGCTATAAAAATCTGACTTCTGTTTCTGTTGAATCATAGATTGTTGTGATGAATATCTAGTTTCTTGTTTCGCTTTGTATGGTTTATATACAATATTATGCTTGCAAACGATTAGGCAACCGATTGTTCAAGGTGGTTTGAAAAAGGATGACTCATTGATTTTGTGAATGCGTGTCTGCATAAATGGATTTTTGTGTATGTATTTTTATGCTTAATGTGACTAAAATCATCTTTTTGAAGTGTATTCAATAACTAAGCTATCCACTATGAGGTAGTAACCGCTGGGCTATACTTTATTCAGTATTAGGCCCCTTACATAGTCCAAAAAGTGAGCCTTGAATGAGCAGTAGTGTGTCCCCAATCGCTGATAAACGTCAGCTCAAAAAAGCTGAGCAGCACTTAAAGAAGCACTTTGATGAGGCGTATTATCTGATCTGGCGGATAGGTATTGAGACGGGTCTGCGGATTACCGATATTACAGAGCTTAGGTACGATGATATTGATATCGAGACCCGAAAAGTTAGGGTAATGGAAAACAAAGGCACACGTGCTCGTCAAGCAAAGGCAAGGCTTAATGTCTTAAACCAAGTCAAAGAGGAGTTGCTCGTTTATTTTCAGAATAATAAGCGGCAACTACTTGATGTTTATATGGCGCAGCCACAAGACATTATTTCCTTGATCCCGGCGGCTTGGAAGTCAAAGGTGGAAAAACGAATAGATGACGCAGTTGCGCAAGCTGCCCCCCGTTGGCGAGTTGCATATTTAACAAAAGATACTGTCAGGCAACTAGTCGCACGTAGTCAACGTTGGAAAGGCAAGGATAATGGTTTTGTCTTCAGCCGTTCAACGCTTGCGAGCAACCGAGCTCGAAATCAAAAAGGCGTTATTAGCCGCCAAGCGTGCTGGAAAGTTTTTTCTCAATTAACGGATGTGCTGGCAACCATACATAAACGGGTGAAAGTAGGTTGTCATAGTACGCGGAAAAGCTTTGCCCGCCATCTTTATTTTTCTTCTGGCAAGGACATTAGTTTATTAATGTCTGTCATTGGCCATCAGTCAGTAACAACGACACTTCGCTATATAGGTGTCAGTGATGACGAAGCAAGTAGTGCCCAGCTACAGCTTCATCGTTATTTACACTGACCTCCGAAGTTACCCCTCTGCATCTTAGATTTATTTACACGCTGCTTTGCTCGGCGGGTTTTTTGTACGCAAAGTAGAATAAATAACGAATTCAATGTGATTTTGTACGCAATTTTATGCTGTGAAAAAATAGCCTGAATTATACAGTTGGGTAATAACAATTTATTGCTCTGCCTTTTAAAAACAATTGTTTAGCATATTGGTGACTGTTGTAGGCTTCTGTCAACTTTAAAACCAGCCTGATTTTAAAGTATTGATAAATAAATACTTTAATATTTCTGCTTCTCTTCAATTCGTAAACAATTTTGACTATCTCTGGCTTTGAAGTCCTTAACATTAATAAGTAATTCAAATTCTTAGATGCTTAATTGACAGAAGCCTACTTCTGTTAATTAGAAATCAACATGGTTGATGTTGCTCTGTTGGATTCAACTTACGTAAACAACGCCAGAAGGCAGGGATGACACAAATGGAATTGTATAGTTATCAGGTAACACTTTTTCTTTGTGCTTAGGGGTAAGCAGCTAATGAGTTGCACTGGGAGAGAAATTCAGTCACCTCGCCACTGTTACGAATAATGTGGATTAAGCGACTGTTGGAAAAGCCACTATTCCAGCTTAATCGCCTGAAAAACATTATTCATTATGACGCTGAGAATTATTGTGGGCGCAAAAGCAACCACGTATTTAACCATAAGAAAGGTATTTCGAATATGAAAAAGCAACTTTTACCGTTGGCAATTATCGCTTCATTGGGCGCATTTTCAATGAATGTTCACGCTGAACCGGCTCAGGCTCTTCTTGAGTGGCAAGGTTTCGTTGGTGGAGTATTTAATACGGATGAAATCGCTCTGACCGGTCAGGGGGGTGGTGAAATTCAAGAAGGCGAGCTGAACATTCAGCCAGACGGCACTTTCATCACTGAGAAAGGTATTGTTGTTGAAGCACACGAATCTGTTGATGATGGCAGCGGTAACTTTGAAGCAGGCGATGCGCTATATAACGGTGATGTTGATTGGAGCCTTGCATTTACAGATATTAGCGTAGAAGCCTATGACGTTAACCAACTTGTTGTAACAATGAATGGTGCTGAAATTCAAAAAGACACTCCTGTGACAACTGCTGTAGGCAATCATATTGTAAACTTTGCTGTTAACTATCCTACAACAGCAGAAGTTTCTCCAGGTGACAGTGTGACTGTTTACGCGACTGTTTTAGCTGAGCCTGCAGCCGGTAGCCTGTAAGTTAGAATGTGATTTTATAGTATAAGGTAATAAAAGGCTGGCTGCACTCAGTCAGCCTTTTTATGCTACAGGGTTGTAGGGTAATGAATTATCGCGTGTTTGTTTTAATTGGTATATTGCTAGTTTCTTTCAATGCCAAGTCAATAAAAATTACCGAGCAGCTTCCACTGTCCACTTATATAAACAAAGCCGAGCTTTATCCTTACAAACTGACTTTAACGCCTAAACCGGCAAAGCTGTTATTGGAATTTAATGACGACACCTCTCGATTTGAGGATGCGTCATCACAGCTAATTATCAATACCGATATTCCTGAGTCGGAGTCTGAACTTGGGTTCCAATATAACTTACGTGTAGTGGAGAACCAATCGCTATGCCGATCTCTAATTCAAAGTACACTGGACGACGTGGTGGCTGAAGATGTAATGGAATTGGAGTTGGACGGACGTAAGTTTGATGAATCAAATCCTTCAATTGATAACCCGCTGGACAAGCTCGACGAAAAAAATAATTGGATGGGGGAAAATAGGCTGACTCTAAAAAGCCGTTATATCGATGGAAAAATAATGGAATGTAAAGGAAGCGTATATTTGGAGGCAGAGTTAGCATTATGAAAAAGTGGCCTCTCTATATTGTATTAATTGGCAGTTTTAATGTGGCAATTGGTGTTAATGCAAGTGTTCCTGAAGGTTTTGAAGATTTAGTTCAAGAGAAGCAGTTAGCTGCCACTCTTTTACTGAATGATGAAGCAAGATTAACGGCGCAAGTAAGCATGGGGGAAGTATCTGCTTCTATCGATGAGTCTGAAGTTGATTCGCTAAAATATTTTTTGCAACAACATTATGTTTCTGAAGAAACCGCTGAGTTAGTTGTTGAAGAGCTAGTGAACGGTGTTTCTAACTCTTTATTTTGTATTGGCAGTAGTGATGGCTGTCAGGTATCTGATGAAGGGCGCCAGTCTGTTCAGTATGTGATGGTTCCAGAGCAGGAAGCGATTCGAATATTAGTGCCACCGGAAATGATGGTCGTTAGAAAAACTGAGCGACGTTATATAAAAGAGATGCCAGGGGAGTCGGCATTATTAATGCACCATCGTTTAAGTGCAGGTGGTGGTTCTGGTAGTGATGCCTATGGCTTCTATGAAAACCGCGCCACGATGAGAGCATTAGGCGGCTATTTCAGAAGTGAAGTGAACATGACGACGAATGACGATAACCGAGAGTACGGTTATTTCGAAGTCGATGAACTGTCTTATAACTATTTGCATCGCTCTAATCGATTTAAGTTAGGGTTTGCTTCTGAGCATGTCGAGCGAATTTGGAACGGGACGACGATGTTGGCGGCGAGCGAAGAATATCGCGGGTTGTCAGTCGATTATGGCTCTACACGAGAGTTGGAATTTTCCAGTAGTAACCAGTCTCCACGCTTATATTTCTCTATCCCTTCTGCAGGGCGGCTTCGTGTAACCCGTGATGACGGTACTCCTGTGTTTGAGCGCAATGTCCGGGCTGGTCAGAATTATGTGTCTTATAGCGAGCTACCGAAGGGTATTAATACTTTCACCTTTACTGTCTTGGCCGGTGAGCGTGTGCTCTATCGTGAGGTGCATAAAATCTACAACAATAATAACGAAGTCTTGGCAACGGGTGAGTGGGATTACTTGTTTTCTATCGGACAGCTGTATGAACGGGATATCGTGCATAACCGTTTTATTGAAGACGACATGGAATATTACCGCTATGAAGCGTTTACCGAAGCAAGAGTCGCGACTCAACTGACGACTGATTGGTTGCTTGGGTTGGGGATGTTTAATACTTCTCAGGACTACTTTGCCAGAGCCGCCATTGAATATCGGCCAGAACAAGATATCCGCTTTAATGCACTGTACGGCCGCTTTGAAGATAACAGTGATTACTATCAGGCAGCACTGATGATTTACGGCTTTCGTGTGGACTGGAGTCGATTTGACGACAATTCTGAAAATCCGGTCGAGATGTCTTTAGCCAATTATTTTTATGGTTTTGGCACTAATGAGGAATGGACGGCAAGTTTTAACCAGCCTCTATTTGGTGGCTCGGCTTACGTCAATTATACCCGGTTTAAAAATGAAGGGGCTGAGTCTGTCTTTAACAATGAGGATCAAGAATTTATCCGCTATAGCACAGTGACAGCTGGATATGCATTTCGCACTTGGCTCGGCAGTTCAGTCGATTTGAGCATGACCTATTACGACAGTGAAGATGTCGATAACGTACAAGATGATGAGGTGACATTCGGTATCAATGTGTCTGTGCCGCTAGGGGTGGAAAGCTACCTGGGGTATTCCGTTGAATTTGGTGAGCGCTATGAACGACATCGTGCGTCGGTAGGCAGCAGTCACCGCTTTAACGATGCACTATCGGTTAATGGCGAGTTGGGGATGAATTATGACGATTATGATGGCCAAGACTCTAATACCCTAGGGGACTTATCGCTATCTGCCAACTACCACGATGACTATGTTCGAGGAAGCGCATTTGCCTATGCATCAACGGATGATTCTTATAGTGGTTCTGCCAATATGAGCAGCAGTACGTTATTCAATGGCAAAGACGTCGTGGTCACATCTGAAGAAGCCGACAGCTACCTCATTGTTCGCAATCGAGGGGATGTGGAAAACGTAGCGATTGATGACAGCGGCGCGAAGTTCCTGTCGGTTGCTGTCATGCGGCAGAACGGTGATAACGGTGGCCGTTTGATACTGAATGATGATGAAGTTGTTTCGCCGATTGATCTCTACCGTGAATACGAAATCGTGATTGATGAGGATGCCAGTGATTATCACAACGAAGGGCAATCACACCTAGCCGCGACCAGCTTTCCCGGTACGTTACTCGCGATGGATGTCGATATGCGTGAAATTAAATCCTACATTTCAATCTTTAACGATATAGAAGGAAACCCAGTTAATACGGTGGAATGTCGAGGAACCGGATGTGTTGATGTTGAAGAGTTGGTTGATGGGGTATTTAAGTTCCGTGTTAGTGCTGGGCTGCCATTTGAACTTCGTACCAGTGCTCAGCGCTGTCTTATTCCTCCGCCGTCTGAGTTTGATGGCAATAATCTCGGTTCAAACTTTTGCATGCCAGCCTTTGAGGAAAGTGAAGATGGCATGAAGTTAACCCGCGGGCAGAACGGTAATTTTTACTATTACATTGGCGAATTCAACGATGGAAGTTTGGTTGAGCGTTATGAATCCCAACTCGAAGATGAGCCACTTACCTTCATTCGGAAAACCGTGGGTTCAAGAACGTTTTTGTTTGTTGAAGCGCCGTTCGAACTAGATACCGCTAACGTCGGTGTGTTGAGCACGCTAGAGGCTTATGCCTTGGAAGAAACGTTGGAGCAACCCTTTTATGTATTCAGTCGAACGGAACAGGAGTAGAAATCACATGGCAATATTTAAGGTAGCTCTTGCGTTAGCAATGAGTTGGTTGGTGCTAGCAGGTACGGCAATGGCTGCGGGAATGAACTTTCAGCTTGATTCCATGTTGCTGACGGCTAATGACAAAGGGAATGGTGTGTTTACTGTGACCAGCTCTTCCAGAGAGACCATGTATTTGGAAGCCGAAGTGGTCAAGGTAATGGTGCGCAATGGCCAGATCGAGAAGGTACCGTTTTCTCGCGATAACTTTCCTATGTGGGACTTGGCGGTTAACCCCAGCAAGTTAGTAATGAGGCCAGGCGAAGCCAAGAGCGTTGCGGTGAAATACCTTTGCCAGCAAAATTGCGAACGTGATGAAGATCTCGTGTATCAGGTTCGTTTCAAACCGACGGCTGGGCCATCAGAAGAAGAAGGGCAGACGGTTGATATTCGCTTTGGCATGGCACCGTACTACATTATTCCGGCACAGGAGCAGCTGGTGGAATACGACTGGGATTATAACGAGATAGAGCAAACCGTTGCTGTTCGAAATACGGGTAATACCTTAATAAAAATAGAGGTAGATAACTGTAACCTTGGGTTTATGGAGCGAAAAGCAGAAGGAAGCTGTCGCGGTGTTTATCCGGTATTGGCTGGGCGACATAAGCTAATTACGCTGCCCGAAGGGCTTCAGGGTAGCAATGTTCAGGTAACGGTGGCGAATCATGACCAATCAATTGAAAGAGATTTTACGCTGTAAGGCGTTACTTATACCTGTTGGGGTAGTACTAGGTTTAGCAATATTTCAAGGTGCTGTACAGGCTGCGACACTGAGCGGACGCCTTATTGGTGGCGAATTAAGCTGGTTAAATGGCATGAAACAAGGTGATCACGTTACGTTGAGTAACTGGCAAGTTATGGGTAACCTTCAACCTACGTCTGAATGGGTGCCGGGTACATTTATTGGCACCCCTCCTAAAGAGTTAGAGATGACCAGTGATACAGGCGGCGATGTCACTGTGCCAATAAGTGTCATTGGGCTAGAGTATGGCCTTGGCCAGGCATCGGGCATTTTTACTCAACAAGGCCCTGCACACCCAAGCTATAACATATGTGACGATGTAAGCCGAACATCAGGGACAGCTCGCTTAATAGGGAGCAATTGTACTGCACCTTTCTCTTATCTATCAGAAGGGGAGCTGTATACACCATTTCAGTTTGCTAGGCCTATTTTATCGGTTGATGAGCAAGATCTAGTTAATGCCTTTAGAAGCAAGAAACAACCCAGTGGTGTATATGTGGGTACAGCAAGAGTAACGCCAGCTTATCTGTTTCGCTCACCAACAGGGAATTGGACTTATCGCAACGCAGTATCTGTGCCTGTAACTGTTCAAATCCGATATGAAGCCGCCAATTTGGAGAGTATAGAAGTATTAGGTAATGGCGTGATGCCTGCCGAGTATGATACGGCTAATCATCAAGTGTCTGGTTCAACAGAATTTATCGTCAAAGCTCAAGGCTACTTTACCGAAGGCTTGCAGATGACTTTTATGGATGATGGTGATGGAGAATTCGAACTTGATCATACGGACACAAGCTTAGATGCATCGATTCCTTATAGTATTACCTGTGATGACTGTGACGAAAATCGCATCATTTCCGAAGGCAAACTGTTGCTTACCGACGGTGAAACTTATGTACCTGGTGAAGGGAATTCCATTGAATTTGTGCTTCGGGCGCATTACAACAATATCGGTGCTGAGCAGGTGGAAACGGGTAATTATAGTGATGCGGTGATAGTGCTATTTGAGGAGAGGTTATAAATGAAAGGATATTTACATATATTTCAAGTGTTGGCCTTTTATTTAATTTATCAAATCTTACTCATTATTCTTTGGGTTCGGGGTAACTCGGTACATAACAACTAGCTTGGAATATACATTGATTAACTTTTAATTGAGTGGGAATAATAATTTCGTTTTTCTCACCAAAATATTGTTTGTTATTTTAGCCATTGAAGGCGAATAAAAATGAAAAAAATAAATATTATTGCCAGTGCGCTTTTGGCGCTACTGCTGTCAGCCTGTGGCGGGGATGATTCTTCGTCCAATAGCGGTGGTGATCCTCAGGATCTTGTGATGCCACCATTAGTACAAAATAATTTTTCTCAGTTGGTTTTAAGTGAGGAAGGCCGTACTATCTCTCTAAAAGAGGGAGTGACAGATCCCCAAGGGTTACCTGTCACCTTGGAATCAGTTCGATCGCTCTCTTCGGATTGCGCCGATCCTCATTTTAACAAGCAAGCCATGACCTTTGAGTTGGATAAGGGTGAGCCTGATATTTGTTATTACGAATATACGGTGCAAAACCACCCTGATACGGCGCAATACAGCAAAATATCACAGGCAAACAGCTATGTGTTGCTAAGCGAAACGAGCCTGGCTGGCACCTTGCCACCCATTTCGCAGATGGGATCAGAGGGCAACACATTAGTCATTGACCTAGTGAAAGAGCTTGGTGGGCAGTACCCTGCGGGCTATGTGCTGGAAAGCGATGTTGTTGTCTTGGGTAACGGATCAGCAGAAGCAAGTACCGAGACAACAATCAGTTATGATGCGACGACGCGGGGTGTCACCCGATTGCTGTATTCGCTGATGTCGCCCGATACAGCCGATGTACGCGCAGGCTTTATTGATGTTGCGGTATCTGGCGATGGCAACAATATGCCAGAGGCCGATAATTTCAATGGCCCAGAAGATCTCACTTCAGGTACAAGGATTGTTATCGATGTTGCTAAGCATATACGAGACCCGGATGGTGATCCGTTGCAGTTGACGGATGTCTATGCGTTCAATGCCGATGTTGGCTCGGTTGCACCGAACGATGTTACGAATACCCAATTCTACTTTGAGGCTGAGAAAGCGGGCGATTATGACGTTAGCTATTACGTGACTGATCACCGTGGTGGATGGGCTGTCGGTGTGGTGCACATTTCTATTGCAGGGCCGGGTAAGCCATGGGATGACATCATACTCAGTGATGGCGAGCATTATACCGCGCCTTGGGAAAAGGTGTCGGCTGATGCCTATGAAATCCCTTATCAGGGCACCGTCGAAGAGACGATAGAAGGTGAAAACTACACCGTTACCCTGTTTAACTATGATACGGCAGAGTCGTTGTGCCGTACTCGTGGCATGGAAATGCCGACGGTAGAGTTACTGCATAAGCTTTATCAAGAGCGTGGCGATGTGAATAACAGCGATGGTTGGCCAGTGGCCAAACGATATTGGAGCTCGTCTATTTCTACCACGCGAGAAAATATGGCCATTGACTTGTCGACGGGCCACCAGACGGTGGTAGTTAAAGAAGTTCCGCTGATAGCCACTTGCGTGTATCCCGGCGAATTGAGCTTGGAAGTCATTGTCGATAACGCTTATATCACCGAAGACATTAATTCTGAGGGCAATACCAAAAATGTCGTGGAAGCGACAGTGATGAAAGATGACCGGCCCGTAGCTAGCCGGTGGGTGTATTTATATAGCTCGGAAGAAAACCTACATCTGAATATGAACGGTCATATGACCGGTTCAGACGGGAAGATTTCGTTTGATGTGCGCAGTGATTTAGCGGGAACGTTTGAAGTGACCGCATCCTATTTCACCCAAAAGGCAACTGCACTGTTGACGTTTATTGAAGATGTTATCAAAAGTCTTGTGGTATCAGGCCCGGAGCTGGTTGCAATTGGAGAGACGATCCAGCTTAAGGCAACGGCTGAATACGGCAGTGATGATGAAAGTGATGTCACAGGCAGTTCAAACTGGTATTCCACAAATAATGAGATCGTAAATGTTGATCAAGGCAAGGTGGCCGGGCGGAACCTGGGTGATGTATCGATTATCGCTAACTATAACGGCGAAATATCGAATCAGCATAAAGTATCGGTAGTGGATAGTTGGGGAGAGTCTGGCCGACTTGAAGTGACGCCGTCAAACGTGAATATGGAGGTTGGCGAGAAGCAGCAGTTCAATGCGATTGTCTACACAAATGCTTTCCCTGAGGGGAAAAATGTTACATCCGACCCCGATACAACTTGGTCTTTAGATTCTGGATCCGCCAATGGCACCATTACACAAACTGGACAGTTTACATCGACTAAAAAGGGTTCGGTTATTGTAAGAGCGACTTATGAACTCGTTGATATTGGCCAACAAAGAAGCGATGTGGCAGTGGTTGAAGTGCTACCACCACCTAATAAACCAGTGAAGTTAGTCATTGATGGGGCTTCATCGTTGGTTGTTGGTCATGAAGAACAGTATAGAGCGGTTGTGTATTTCGAGAACGGTTCTACAGACGATGTCACTAATGATGTTGTGTGGCTATCGTCCAGTAATCAGATTCTGGCTATAGGTTCTAATGGGATCGCAAACCCCAAGGCAGCAGGAACAGCTGAAATTACCGCTACTTACCAAACGCTCTCTGACAGTATGAAAGTGGATGTTAGCGCTCTAAATGCTCAAGTGACATATAACCAAGTTTGGCGACAATATGAAGGCTCTGGCTCTTGGTGTAGAAACAGGCTATCGATGGTTAATATTGCACCGATAGAGTCCAGAGGTGGGTCATGCCTTGAGCAAGGAACCGGTAACCCGCATGCAGATATTCCCTTGCAAATTTACGGCGCTCAAGAAGGCGATATAAATATGTACATAACAGGTGTCAGTACTTACTATAGGCCAGTCTTATTGTCGAACAATCTTGAGATAGTGACGTACTCATCTGGGCGTACTGAATATATGGTTCAGTGTATAGCACCGGGGCCGGCTAAATTTAGTCAAGGGGGTAAGGAAGTGAATGTATATTGTGGTACGCCTTAATTATTAGTGGTGTTGCAGGGGCACAGTTGTTGTGCCCTTATTCTTTATAAAAATATCAAGCTTCCATTATGGAAGTTAGTTGGCTATGTTTAAATTATCATTTATAGAAGAAATATTAGATTCATTATCGGCTTCGTGCTTTAGTGAACAAGATTTTGATTTAGTGTTTCCTAATGCTGGGTCAGTGGTTGAAATCATATTCAAGCATGATGAAAGCTATTCATTTATTGTGTATGAAAGTGAAATAAGCGAGATGGTTAAGGTTAGCAACTCAGGAGAACTTTCACCTTTATCTATAGCTAAGAGTGGGGTTTTTATTGAAATATCAGTTAAGCCTGGTCATCATAAGCATTCTGAAGTTTGGAGTGCTACTGGTTTTACTGAGCTACCAGATTTAATTATCGACTGGTGTCATTGTATAAAAGAAGAGCTTGAAAGTAAGTTTAGGGAAAAGTGCGATCTCGACATTGTCAGGAAAAATATCGATGATAACATTCATTTCTTTATTAAAGATGATGGAAGTCGGTTTGATATTGAAGAGGTTAATTCAATAAAGAAAAGTTTTGACCGCTTATATGCTTATATTGAAGATAATAGAATAAAGTTTAATTTTAGTATTAACGAACTAAAGGTTATTAAAGAGCAATTTGATTACTTTATTGCAAATGCTTCTTTTTATCCTAGAAACTTGTGGTTTAAGCTAATGAGCAACAAAATCATTGATTTACTTTGTGATGTTATTAAAAGTAAGCAAGGCAAGGAGTTGATATTCATTGAATTAAAACAGTTGGTCGAGAGGGGAAACGGTAAATAAAAAAGATCATTAGAGTTAAGGGGGATACCCTTAAGAAGATGGGCATTCCCCAGAGATACCCATCATGTTTGGACAATGTTAGAAGTAGAATCTTGTACCAATTAAAAATTGCGTTTTATCATCTTTCGCTTCACCATCTCCGTCAGCATAGATATCTTCTGTGGCCAAGTTATAATTAACTTCAGCGGCTAAAGCGATTTGCGGGTGTAGGAAATACTTCATACCAGCAGAAACCTGAAAATTAAATGCACTGTCACTATTATCGTTTATATCCGAGTAAGCATATTGGGCCCCAACGCCTAAATAGGGTACCCATAAACTTGTGTTCGTAAAGTTATACTCGGTAAATGCACCGATTTGATAGTTTTGTGCATTGTCGCTAATGGTTAAATCTAACTCGCCACCAATCTCCCACTTATCTCTAACAAAGTAGCCATAAGACGTATTTAAGTCGAGTAAATAGTCATCAACGTAATCAAGATCTAAACTACCTTGAATACCTATTTCTTGAGTACCTTGTTGTAAGTAAGCATGTTTTACAGATGATGAATCATCGCTTAACGCATACTGGTTAGCATGAGACTGCACAGAAAATAGTATTAAGCCCAAAATACATAAAGACTTTTTCATTGTTTATATCTCCCTTATCTAAACTTGAGTGTGTGTACTTTAGGGGGAATGTTGATATTACATTGAAACTAAATGCATAACTAAGTGCTTTTCGACATATTGAATTATCATTATTTAAAAAGTTTTTCGTGCGTTTGCTAATTTCGCAAGGTGTCATAAATAAAGTTAATTCCAGATTTACCCCTTTGGCGTTTGTCTTCATTAAAATTATTTAGATGCTAATCAAAGAATTCTAATCATCTTGTACGGTACAAAAAAAATCTGTAAGTAGAGGCTGTATTATGTGTGAACACTGTAATGTGCCAATGATCCAAATACGCCGTAATTGGTTGCAGAAGTTACGGTATAAATCTATTTGGCAATGCAGTCAGTGTCAGAGAGTTAAATCATTTAAGTGGTGAGCGTGTACAGCGATACCCATTGGAATGATTTAGCGAATAGTTGAATGATGAAGCCCGAGTGTAGTCACTACACTCGGGCTTTTTGTTGTTCTTAAAAATTGCTTGAAAGCCAACATCTTGGCGATATGTCAAAAAAATGGCTTGTGCGTCATAAACAGGTCGCTATACTGTTTGACTTAACAGTATAGTGTTCTGTTTTTTTGTGGAGATGACAATGTGCGAGCAATGTAAGGTGCAAATGATTCAAATTCGCCGTAATTGGTGGCAGAAATTAAGATATAAGTCGCTATGGCAATGTAAGCAATGCCAGCGGGTAGTCTCGTTGTGAGTGATGCATTTAGAGTGCGAAGAATGGTCCGCACAGGTAGTAACCTGGCGTTGATGAGGACAAAAACGAAGTTTCTGTCGTCATGTAAAGAGTCAATAAAAAGTAAAGGAGATGCTCCTATGGCATCTGGAATGAAGAAACAGAAAGATATTATTGGGGTTCATAATAATTAATAGTTGAAGCTCCGTTACATAAAGAGTCCTTGTGTCACATTTTTAATCATACAAAAATTTTACACTTGTAGAGTTTTCTTAACTAAATGAAGACCCCTACACAGTGATGGTGCAAAGCCATAATAATGATTAAAAATGTAAATGGAGGAACATAATGGCAGTAGGTAAGTATCTACGTTGGAAGGATTCGAAAGGGAATGAATTTAGACCTGTTTCTTTAACGGGAACAGAGCTGCTCAACGATAGAACGTTGAACAAAAGTACCGCGTTTACTTACGAAGAACGTGAAGCTTTTCAGCTTAATGGCTTGCTTCCACCAAGAGTGCAAACTTTTGATGATCAGTTAAATCGTGTTTACGACGGTTTTAAAAGTGCTTCAACTGATATTGAAAAGTATCTTTTCTTACGTGCACTGCAAGATAGGAACGAAACCCTATTCTACGCACTATTGTCCCGCCATATCGATGAAATGACACCAATCATTTATACCCCTACCGTGGGTAAGGCGTGTCAGGAGTTTAGCCACCGTTACCAAAAAGCGCGTGGTTTATATATTACTGAAGACAATGTTGATCAGATGGATGATCTTGCCCGCCACTTTCTGGGCAAAGACATCAAGATCATCGTGGTCACTGACAGCCAAGGTATCTTAGGACTTGGTGATCAGGGCGTAGGTGGTATGGGTATTCCAATTGGTAAATTGTCACTCTATACCCTAGGTGCTGGTATTCATCCTGCACACTGCCTACCCATCGCCCTCGATGTGGGTACTGACAACCAAGACTTGCTGGATGATCCTATGTACTTGGGTGTACCGCGTAAGCGTATGCGTGGCCAAGAGTACAAAGACTTTATCAAGAAATTTGTCCATCAAGTTAAGCGCAATTTCCCGAAAGCGGTATTGCAGTGGGAAGATTTCAGTAAGTCGAACGCTTTTGATAACTTGGCAGACTATGAAGGTTTTCTTCCTTCATTCAATGACGACATTCAGGGCACAGGTTCTGTTGTGCTTGCCGGGATCTTGGGCGCTGCCAAAGTGAAAAACGAGTCACTCGCCGATCAGAGCTACGTTGTGTACGGAGCTGGCGCAGGCGGGGTCGGCGTAGCAGACCAAATTTATGCAGGTTTGTTAAAAGAAGGTTGCTCGCACGCAGCCGCAAGAGAGAAGATCTTCATCCTCGATTCCCAAGGTTTGGTCTTTGACGACAGAGCTGGCTTGGATGAATACAAACAGCGTTACGCTAAACCACGTTCACTTGCCGAAGGCTGGCAAACTGAGCAAGAAGGCAAAGTTTCGCTGACTGAGCTGATAAATAACTACCCGGTTACTGTATTACTAGGTACGAGTGGTATCGGCGGTGCGTTTAAGGAAGAGCATGTCCAAAAAATGATGGAGTACACCTCCCGTCCGATGGTGTTCCCGTTATCTAACCCGACGGCCAATTGTGAAGCGCTACCAGAAGACATTTATCAGTGGAGTGACGGTCAGGCCATCGTAGCTACGGGTAGCCCGTTCGATGATGTAAGCTACAACGGCTACGATTATCGTGTTGGGCAAGGGAATAATGTGTTCATTTTCCCTGGGGTTGGCTTGGCAGCAATTGTCGCGCAATCGCAAAAAATCACCCTTGATATGTTTACAACCGCTTCCTATGCGCTGGCAGAGTGTGTCAGCGAAGAGGATTTGGCAAAAGGTTGTGTATTCCCGCAGATCAGTGATCTGAAAGATGTCTCTTTGCATGTGGCAACCAAAGTGCTGGAGAATATCCAAGCCACTGATCAGAATAGTCCACTTCGCGGAAAGGACATTGAGCAAGAATTGGCTGAACATATGTGGGAGCCGGTTTACTTACCATATCGTCGAGTTTAGATGTTGGTAACGAATTATTAGCCCGGCAAATGCCGGGCTTTTTGCTTTTTACGCCAAAGGTTTAGCTATTTAAGGCAAGATTGAATTTGGTGAACTCTATCGCAGCTAATTGAACCTAAAAACGATAATATCTTGTTAGGGTTAAGTTAACACCAAGTAGCAAGGTTTTGCTTTTCCTGACTAAGGAGGTTTGTATGGTTCAGTCAGCGTATCTCATCAAACTCAAGCAACTCGTTTTTATGACGATCATTGCCTTAGGCAGCATCGGATTGTGGATGCTGATTATGTTCCTTATTTTTGACAGGCCAGCATAAAGCTGATGTGTTGATATGAGGTTGTCATATAGCATTATGCAATGTGCGAAGTCACCTGCCTTGGCACATTGCAATGAAACATGTTCAAAGTGGTATACTTTGCACATATTGGTCTATTGTCGATAATTTTCATGCTACACATTTCAAATACTGTCCAACTTAGCGACTGGGAGATCGAGTTAACAGCCATTCGCGCCCAAGGTGCTGGTGGGCAAAACGTCAACAAAGTTTCCAGCGCTATTCATTTACGCTTTGATATTCACCGCTCGACCCTGCCTAGCTATTACAAAGAGCGTTTGCTCAAGCTATCAGACAGCCGGATCACCAAAGAAGGGGTGATCATCATCAAGGCGCAGCAATTTCGTACCCAAGAGCAAAACAAAGAAGATGCCTTGGAGCGCTTGAAGCAATTAATTCAATCGGCCGTTGTTCAGCAGAAGGCACGCCGGGCCACCAAGCCCACTCGTAATTCCCAAAAGCGCAGAATGGATAAGAAAACCCAGCGCGGGCAAACTAAGTCGTTGCGCGGCAAAGTGAAGTTTTGAGCCGCTTAGCATTTTTACACTGAAAATCATCCATCGTCATGAAGACGCGTTAAAGTTTGTTCATTAACGCTTTTTTATGGTGATACGGATGTCAGAAAAGAAAACCCAGCAATTACTTCAGCTCTTTTATCGTGAATCAGCCCGGGTACGCCTGCTCGATCTTGATGCGCTTCCTGCCCCTGATGGTGAAGAGCAGCTTGCCTTGAATGATTGGCTTACCACGAAGCGTCAGTTCAGCTCTGATGAAATCACCACCCAGCATTGGATTAAAACCTGTTGTGCCGGCTATATCACCGAGGTGAAATTGCACCCTGACGGTTCGCTTGAAGAGTACACCCTGTTTAACCGTTTGCCGACGACCGGAAACTGGCAGCTTGTTGATGGGGCGATAGAGCTTTCGATCTTCAAAGGGGACAACCACTATCGCAGTGTGGTGTTCGCCAATAAAAACAGCAGTATCCACTCAGCCATCGAGTATAAGAACGGTGAGTTGCATGCTTACTTGAAATTGGCGCAAACCCGCCCGTTACCGGCTTAGCCTAGACCTAGCTTTACTATCTAAGGTTAAGCGGGGCGAACTGGAACGAGTTGTGAATATTAATGCAATTTGTTCTGGTAAAAATGTGCTTAACCTGATATCTGTTTATCTCAATACGTTGAGAAATAACAGAGTGAGTCGAAGCTGTGACGACAAGGACGAATACAATTGATACCGTTGCGATTGTTGGCGGTACCCACGGTAATGAATTTAGCGGGATCTATCTGCTGCGTAAGTGGCAGCAAACGCCTTCTTTAGTGTCCCGCGATACCTTCCAAACAGAAACCGTATTTGCCAACCCGAAAGCGTTTGAGGCAAACAAGCGTTATTTAGATTGTGATATGAACCGCCAGTTTAGTCTGGAGGATTTGGCAAATAACGATTTGGCTAATTATGAGCAGAGCCGAGCCAAGGCGTTGAACGCGCAACTTGGTCCGAAAGGGGATGCTAAAACCGATTTCATTATCGACCTTCATAACACCACCAGTAACATGGGGCCATCTTTAATCTTGCTTCAGTCTGATGCGTTTAATCGCCAGATGGGGGCTTATGTTAAAATGAAGATGCCTGATGCCGTTGTGGTGCTGGAAGATCAAGTTACTGTTGAAGAACATTACTTTTTGAGCTCGATTTCAGAGCAAGGGGTGATTGTTGAAATCGGGCCTCAGCCACAATCGGTGATCCGCCAAGATATCCTCGATTGGATGGATGAAATGACGGCGCACATTCTCGATTTTGTTGATCTTCATAATCAAGGCCGATTGCCAGAATTGCCAGCCAGCTATGAAGCATTCAAGTACCACGAAACCTTGAAGCTGCCTGAAGATGAGAATGGTGAGCGCATTGGTATGGTTCACCGAAATGTGCAAGATGCGGACTTTAAACCACTGAAAAGCGGTGACCCAATTTTTACCCTATTTGATGGGACGGAAGTAAGCTGGGAAGGTGACTACGAAGCTTACCCGCACTTTATCAACGAGGCGGCTTATTACGACAATAACCTTGCTATGTCGTTGGCGAAGAAGGTAACGGTTGAGGTTTAAACTTTAGGCTTTCGCCGTCTAACTTTAAATGAATGATTTTAAGAAAAGCAGCATATGTGCTGCTTTTCTTTATTCTATGCCCATCCTGAGTAAAGGCAGTGGACTGAATGTCGAAAAATAGACTGATCATGCTCGTGGTGTTAACCATGATCGCGTTTGCAGGAAATTCAATTTTAAACCGCATTGCACTGCTAGAAACGGCAATTGATCCAGCGAGCTTTACTGTTATCCGCTTGGTCTCTGGTGCTGTAATGCTGTCTGTCATGGTGTGGCTTCAGCAACAGCGAGAAGTAACGAAATCCACAGAGGCTAATGCAAACTGGATAGCAGCGTTTAGTACTCGTCGTGCTTGGATAATGGCGCTTGCCTTGTTTGTTTATGCGGCAGGCTTTTCTTATGCGTATGTGAGTTTGTCGGCGGCGGTTGGGGCATTAATATTGTTTGCTGCCGTTCAGTTTACCATGATTGGCTATGGCTTCAGCCAAGGTGAACGATTCACGCATTGGCAGTGGTTGGGGTTCATGATGGCTTTTGGTGGGTTAATCATCTTGATGATGCCCGGCGTTAGCATGCCCTCTGTCGATGGCGCGTTGCTGATGTTGCTTGCCGGTATCGCATGGGGGATATATTCCATCATGGGTAAAGGGGCGGAATCACCATTATTGGTGACGCGTACTAATTTCGTACTGTCCGTCCCCTTGGTCATTGGCTTAAGCCTGGTGATGAAAGCACATGCCAGTGTGGATTTATCGGGAGCGAGCTATGCGGTGCTCTCGGGGGCTGTTGCCTCGGGGGTGGGCTATGCCTTGTGGTACAAAGTACTCCCTTACTTGCCTTCAACAACAGCAGCAACCATTCAATTAAGTGTGCCTGTTATCGCAGCCCTAGGTGGTGTGGCTATATTGGGTGAAGCTATATCACTTAGGTTGGTTTTGGTCTCTTTGGGGATCTTGGGCGGAATAGCCTTGGTGATTCAAAATAAACAGGTTTGAAGGGCGTAGTCTGACATTGATTGCTAACAATTTATGGTCACAGCAGAGCATTGGTCATAACACGGCTTTTAATGAAATTTACTATCCATTGCGTGACGGCTAAATGTTGGGTTGGTTGATGCAGCGACTGCTGGCCTTTTTCGTAAACAGCCTTGGGATAGAGTGCATGCCTTAGTTTCATTAAGCCATGGCTATATTCGGGGGTGAATTCGGGGTGCCCCTGAATACCAAGAAAATGTTTTCCGACCAATATCATGGCATTGGGGCAAAAAGCACTGCCAGCCAATACGGTGGTGTTGTCGGGTAACCCGGTGACTTGGTCTTGATGGCTGAGTACCAATGAGAAACTTGGCAGGGCAGGGGTAAGCCAGCTGTGTTTATCTATCTCTGCGGTGTTGATTTCAACTTCTTTGATGCCGATTCCCCAGCCTTTATCTGAGCGCATCACTTCTCCACCCAAGGCCCAGGCTATCATTTGATGGCCGAAGCAAATGCCGACAAAAGGGATGTGTTGGGTGTAGAGCTGGTGGACGAAGGCTTGGAATGTACTTATCCATCGGTTTTGATCATAAACACTAAATTTGCTGCCGCTACTGATATAACCATCGCACTCGTCGAGCGATTGCGGGTATTGTCCGTCGATAACTCGATAGAAGGTGAGTGAGATTTGGTTATCAACTTGCTCAAAGAGTGTTGTGAACATCTCCGGGTAGTTACCGTGGTCTTTTTGCAAATCTGGATGTACATCATCACAGAGTAAGACGCCAATTTTCATCACGACTCCCGCCTCAATATCTTGTGCTGCTTATATCTGCCGTTCGTGTTGATAAGTTTAATCGCTACAGATCCAGTGTGCCATCAAGGGCATGTTGGTAAATGGTTTCGTATTGCTCTGCTGTAAGGTGTATAGGGTTCGAGGCGGCAGCGGCATCCTGTTGCGACATCATACCTATCAGTTCGATTTCACTATTGTCGAGCCCAATGTCAGCCAGTGTATTTGGGATATTTAGAGTTTCACGCAGGTGTAAGATCCAGTTCAGCACGCCCATAAAGTCAGGTTGCTTCAAGTTTAGGTAGCGGCCTAAGCGGGTCATTTTCTCGTTCAGGTAACGTTGATTGGCGCACAGTACATAGGGCATTAAAATGGCATTGAGTAAGCCGTGATGCTTGTTGTAGCGTGCACCAAGGCTATGGGCGAGGGCATGCATAGCGCCAAGCCCCTTTTGAAAGGCCGTTGCACCCATGGTCGATGCGATGAGCATTTGGGTTCTGGCTTGCAGGTTGCTCCCATCGGCATGGCTAATGGGCAAATATAGCTGGCAAAGGCGGATCCCCTCCAGCGCGATAGACTCAGCCATCGGGTGGTAGTTGGGTGAACAGAAGGCTTCCAAATTATGGGATAGCGCATCCATTCCGGTTGCCGCAGTGAGATCGGGGGGCAGATTTAGCGTTAGCATTGGGTCGAGGAAAACTTGCTGGGGCAGCATTTGTGGGTGAAAGATGATCTTTTTTACCTTTGTCTCTTCATTGGTGATCACCGCAGCCCTTCCGACCTCCGAGCCTGTACCTGCCGTCGTGGGCAGGGCTATCACGGGTAGAATATCTTCAGGATTGGCTTGACGCCAGTTGTCGCCGATATCTTCAAATGCCCACAGATCTTGTGCTTGCCTTGCGACCAGGGCAATAGCCTTCGCGGCATCCATTGAAGAGCCTCCCCCGACGGCAATGATCCCGTCATGATGCCTCTTTATACAAGCATCAATGCCGAGCTCAACTTGACGGCCTGTTGGGTTACCTGAGATGTCACTGAAAATCGCTGCGGAAAGTTCGTCTCGCTGACAGTGTTGCAGCAATGAGGTTAGCGTTGCGGTTTGCGCGAGATATGGGTCGGTAACAATCAGTGGACGCTGAATTCCGTTAGAGAGGCAGTAATCAGGCAGCTGTTGACTGATGCCCTCGCCAACCATGATTTCAGTGGGGTAGTGCCAATGCAGTATGGTCATAAACGCTCTAACCGTGCTTGATGTGAAATGACTTTGGTCTGGTAAGGGTTTCAAAGCCGAGTTGGGATAAAGAATAGCCTTTTCCTGAGTGCTTGATCCCTGTCCAAGCGAGGGCGGGATCGAGGTAATCGCAGCGATTGACGAAAAAGGTTCCCGCTTCGATTTGCTCACCAAGCTTGATCGCTTGCTTTGGGTTGGTGGTAAAAACGCTGGCAGTCAGTCCGTACTCACTATCGTTCATTAGTGTTATGGCTTCATCTTCGGAGTGGACACGTTGTACCGGCAACACAGGCCCGAAGGTTTCCTCGGTCATGATCCGCATTTGATGGTTTACATTGGTGAGTAACTGCGGGGCTAAATAAGGCGTACCTTCACGGCTGGATGGAAAATTGGATTCAACGACATGGGCGATAGCACCTTGCTCTGTGGCTTCACGGATTTGCTGGCGGACAAAATCTGCGGCACTGGCACGCACCATCGGGCCAAGTGTCGTATCAGGATCAAGGGGTGAACCCAACTGGTACTCGTTTATCAAAGCAATGGCTTTTTCAACGAATGCATCGTGAATCTCATCATCAACATAAACTCGCTCAATCGCACAGCATGATTGCCCTGAATTAAACATGGCGCCATCAACCACATTGGCAACAGCTTCATCGAGGTTGGCGTCTGCGCAAACATAAGCGGGGTCTTTTCCGCCAAGCTCAAGGCCGATACTGTGAAAATGTCCTGCGGCAGCACGTTCAATACAAGCACCACTTTTGACCGAGCCGGTAAAGACCACATGTTGGATTCGTTCACTGGCAATTAAGCGCTCGGTATTCTTGTGGTTTAGGTGTAAGCATTGAAAAACATCCTTGGGTAAACCTGCTTCAATAAAGGCTTGGTGCAATCTATCTGCGCACAGCGGGGTTTGAGACGAGTGTTTAAGGATGACGCAGTTACCGGCAAGCAGGGCAGGAATAATGGAGTTGATAGCGGTTAAATACGGGTAATTCCAGGGAGCAACGACAAACACAGTGCCTAGGGGCTCGCGGGTGATATAGCGGGTGAACCCTTTCTTGCGCGGTAGGCTAATGGGCGTGAGGGCTTTCTCCGAAATCTTGACCATGTGCCTTGCTCGCTCAGCGACCCCGGCAAGCTCTTTGGCCGCATATTTGATGGGGCGGCCAATCATCCAGCTTAACTCACTGGCAATCATATCCTGATGCGAGAGCAGTGCATCAATGGCCTTTAGGCAGTATTCTTGTCGCTGGGCTAAGGGGGTTTGTCGCCAGGCGAGTTGGGCAAGATTAGCGAAATCTAACGCCTGATCCACATCAGCAAGTGTATTGAGTGAAATTGATGTCACCACGCTGCCATCAACGGGTGAAACGGTATTCTGAATCACTTCAGCCTCATGCATATCCGAAATAGTAAGGTGAACAGGTTGGCTCATTAACTTGTCCTCAAAAATTACTATTAACTCATAAAAGAACGTTTACTCATCAACTAGATAATCTCGAAGTAGCGGCTTAGCTCCCAATCCGTCACGTGCTTGCGAAACTCCCGGTCCTCCCATTCGCGAGAGGCGGCGAAATGCTCAACAAAGGCCTCGCCGAAGAGGGAGTGGGCTGCCTTTGATTGTTTGAAAAGTTGGGTCGCATCCCATAATGTGCGTGGGAGGGCTAATTCAGTACTATGGGTTTGCTCATAGGCATTGCCAATGACGGCTGGTCCCGGCTCTAATTGGTGTTCTATGCCGTAAAGACCAGCGCCAAGGGCGGCGGCCAGTGCCAGGTAAGGATTCGCATCTGCTGCGCCAATGCGGTATTCGATGCGCTGGTTTTTGCTTGAACCGGTGATCACCCGTAGTGACGTCGTTCGGTTTTCAATACCCCAAGTTGCATCGGTTGGCGCCCAAAAACCGGGTATCATCCGGCTATAGCTGTTAACCGACGGCGCGACCATACAAAGCAACTCCGGCATCAACAATTGCTGCCCAGCCAAGAAGTGGCGCTGGGTTTGGCTCATACAGTCAGGCTGTTTATTGTCATAAAAGGCAGATTGACCATTGCTGTGATTGAGCGACAGATGGATATGGCCACTTTGGCCGGGGTAGTCATTGCTCCACTTCGCCATGAAAGTGGCCATCAGTTCATTCTTTTGGGCGAGTACCTTCATGTAGGTTTTGAACAGTGCCGCTTTATCAGCTGCGTCACTTGCGTGGTCGACAGCAATCGCCGCTTCAATGACTCCCGGGCCGGTTTCAGAGTGGATTCCCTCGATGGGGAAGTCCATCGTCTCAGCCATTTTCAGAATGCTTTTATACAGCTCGGAGTAGGTCGAGTTGCGGATCATCGAATAACCAAACCAATCGGGCGTGATAGGCTCTAGGTTTCTAAACCCTTTCTCTCGCACTGAATGCGGGGTTTCTTTAAAGAGAAAAAACTCATATTCAAATGCTGCGTTGGCAATAAAGCCCATCGCTTCGGCTTTTTTCAACACTTTACGAAGAGTACCACGGGGACAGACCGTTTCAGCTTCTTGATCAAACTCGGCAATAAATAGCAGCATGCCATCTTCATCAAGCACGTCGCGACAGGTTGAGGGAATAATTTTTACTGGGGCATCAGGGTAGCCAGTATGCCAGCCGGTGTACTGGGCATTGTCATAGAGCTGGTCTTTGACGTCCCAGCCTAAAACGACATCACAAAAGGCAAACCCATGCTCAAGGGAGGAAAAAAACTTCTCTTTCGACATGTACTTGCCACGCATCACCCCATCATTATCAAACAGTCCAACCTTGACATGGCTAAGCTGCCTTTCTTCGATGATCTGCTTGGCATCCTCAATGGTTCTGACGTCTCTTGGTTCCATAAATCATCCCATGCTGGCAACTGAGTGCTGCGTATGCCGCTCAGTCGAAACGAAAAATCGTGATAAGTAGGATTATTTTGTTGTTTGTTATTAAACGTAGGAACCAAGGGGTATTTAGTCAACTCTGTTGGCCTTTCATACGTAGCGATGAAGTGGCAGTGCTAATTCAATTGAAGTGATAGAAGTAAATTTGTGTGACGTTAACCCCGTTTATGGAAGGAAGGCGCAAGTCTCTAATTTAAGGAAAAAATTGGGTCTATATTTAGATTTATAACTAAGCGTCTTGATGTTGCTTGGCGCTATACATGACGACAAAAGGAGTTGGCAATGCGTGTTGTGACGATGATAAAACGGGTAGGCGCTCTGGTTGCCACCCTTATGATGATGTTCTCGCTTGGGGCGGGGGCAGTAGAATTAGGTTTTTACGAATCGGGAAAAAAAGTACAAAGTTACTCTTTAGAGAGCCTTAAAAAAGCACTCCCCGTTCACAATGTTGACATCTTTGACCCGCAGTACAATAAAAACAAGCAATACCAAGCGTTTAAACTGCATGATGTATTGGCTTATGTCTATGGCGATGCTTGGCTGCAAAAATTGGATACCGACGTTAATTTTATCGCCCTTGATGGCTATCAGGCGGTGTCTGATTATAAAAAAGTATTGGATAAGGGCGGATACATCGTTTTTAAAGACCGCCAATACCCAGGTTGGGAAGGCATTGGCAGGAACAAAGCCAGTCCTGGGCCCTTCTATCTGGTTTGGGACGACAAGCAGAAAGGGCCTAAAAAAGGCTACCCATGGCCATACCAATTAGCGAAGATCGACACCGTTGACTTTAAGCAGCAATATCCTGCGGTTTACCCACATGATGTAGCAAAATCTTCTGATATTTATGCGGGCTTTGCGCTGTTTAAAGAGCGCTGCATGAAATGCCACGCGATTGATCAAGAAGGTGGCAAAGTTGGTCCTGATCTGAATGCCCCAATGAATATTTTAACTTATCGCCAGCGTGATATGGTTGGTGAGTATATTCGCCAGCCATCCAAGTTTCGCTACACCCAAATGCCGGACCACCTTGATTTAAAAAGCTCACAAATTGATTCGCTTTTGGATTACCTACAGCACCAAGGAAAGTTAAGCAAAAAGTAAATCTATGAAGTCGGTAATGCTTGATAAACCAAGCGCCCTAATGGGCGCTTTTTCTTTGGCAATATGCCCTTTTATTCTTCATGGCCATTATTGGTTTTCAAATTAAACTGTGTTCAAATACGGGGAAAATAATATAACCAATCCCAACCACTGATTGGGAGAAAGTCAAAGGAAGTCATTGATGTCACTTGTAATACCTATGGTGATATTCATGCAACAGCGAATGGCCGAAGCCGGCAACAAAGTCGATGCCAAGGCAATGCAGGACTATATGAAAACGGAACAACCGTTTTATGGTGTAAAGCAACCTGCAAGAAAGGCCATTTTCAAGCAAGCGCGTGAACATACAAAAATAGATAATTTTGAAAACTATCGCCGTTTAGTGCTCTGGCTATGGTCGGGTGAAAACCGTGAAGAGCAATACCTGGCGATGGATGCAGCTGAATATTACAAAGCATTTCGCACCCTTGATGCCTTTCCAATTTATGAAGAAATGCTCAATGAGGCGACCCATTGGGATACGGTTGATAAGATAGCATCTAATTTGGTTGGCCCATTGGTTAACGAGCACCGTGAATTAGAAGCCAAGTTAATTGAATGGCGAACATCTGAAAATATGTGGCTTCGCCGAGCATCACTGCTAGCGCACTTAAAGCACAAGGAGGATACCAATGTTCAGCTCCTTGAAGATACCGTATTGGTGCTGGCACATGAGCAAGAATTTTTCATTCGCAAGGCGATTGGCTGGGTGCTCAGAGAATACGCGAAAACCAATCCGGATTATGTCCGAAATTTAGTGGTGCAGCACGATGACAGGCTATCGGCACTGAGTAAGAAGGAAGCACTTAAGGCGTTGTCCTTTACCTCATAACTGGCAAACTGATACACTGGTGTAAACGCTTACACCAAGCTTGCTAAGCGCAAGTTATTTCCAATAAATAAGGCAGTACAATGATTGAACGTCAAGAAACTAAACAACGTATGAGCCGTATCGTAAAGCATAACGGTACTATCTACCTGTGTGGTCAAGTATGTGCTGATGCAACTCAAGGCATCAAAGAACAAACTCAAACTATGCTTGATAAAGTAGAAACACTACTTGAGCAAGCGGGTAGTGACAAAGAGCACATGCTTTCTGCGACAATCTACATCAAAGATATGAAAGATTTCGCTGAAATGAACGAAGTTTGGGACAACTGGGTACCAGCAGGCCACGCTCCGGCTCGTGCTTGTGTTGAAGCAAGCATGGCGCGTGAAGCGCTACTTGTTGAGATCTCTGTGATCGCAGCTGAGAAGTAATCGCTTCTTAATTGATAAGCCGTCGCAACGTCATGTGGCGGCTTTTTTAATGAGCTTATCGGGGAGTAATACCATGGTAAAATTCAATACCAAGCAATGGGGTTTTATTTGTCTTGCCGTATTGGCATCGGCGTCCACACCGCTAGTTGCCAAAGAATATTCGGTATCGAGTAAACCTAAGGTGGTCGTTGGCGGGCAGTTGGCTGATCAACGTGTGTGTTACTTCGATGATAAGAAGTACTCGCTAGGCGCGGTCATAGCGGTAGAAGGCGTATTGCTTGAATGCCAACCTGAAAAGGACTTTGAGTCCAATGGCCGGTTATCTTGGCACCGTGTGAAGGCATAAAGTAAAAAACGCAACCTTATCACCTAAGGCTGCGCTTTTGGTAACAGGGGGAACTGTTACTTAATTCGGTAAAGTCGGCTTTATTAGCGTACTAGGCGACCTGAATCTGGTGCTAGTTTGCCTGTACCACCTTGGTGGTGCTCAGTGGTCGCGCCCATTTCCTGCATCAAAAATTCTTTCATCGCTGCAGATTCACGATCGTTTGATGGTTTCCAGTTTGAGATCACGCGTGCTTTATTACTTTGCATAGAACTATTCCTTTTCTGTTCATAGTGTTATCTGAACACCATGTGCCATGTGATTCATAATATGATGTTATTTTCATACAAAATGAATTTAATTACCACTACTAAATTCAATTTGCATATCAAATAAGCATGATTTTTATAGTAAATATAATGTGACTAATTTGCATATCTGACCAGTTAACTAATCAGATAACCAAAAACATACGAACATTAAGCACAATGACAACAAGTATAGGTGAATATCGGGGTGGGATTGGATTAAAAAAGCCAATTCCTTGCTGGAATTGGCTTTTGGGGAGTCTTTCAGTTATTTGTAATTAAGTTACAAATACTTATCTGCGATTATCGCATCAGAGAGCGTGACTTAAGTTCGAAAATGAGTTTTTCTGCACTGCATTCGAATTTGATACGCGCGGTTAGCTCGGTGCTATCGTCGGTCAGTGGGTTCACTTCATGCTCGTAGTTGGCACAAACTTCTTTTGCTAGGGCTAGGTAGTTCGCCAGTTCGCTTTCAAGATCAGCTTTATTGCTACCGAAGATTTTTACTTCAGCAACATCATCACCTTCTCCGATCACAAAACCCATCTCGGCTGACACGCCACATGCTTCACATGTTTGATATTCTAGATCTTCATTTGCCATGACTGTTACTCTATCTCCATTGATATTATGTGGCTATTTTAAATCGTTGTGACCCAGATCGCTATATCGGATTGACGATTTCATATGACAAATGAAAAAAAGAGGGCGTAGCGCCCTCAAAAGTGTTGCTGTCAGGTGACAGGTTGGCTTAACTAACGGTTGTCTGACTCATATTTGTCGTAGCTGTAGTTAACATTGACGATGGCACGGTATTTCACATCGCCTGACACTGTTGAAAACTCATCGACTTCGATATTTGATTCATTTACTTTGATGGTGTTGGTTTTTAGGCCATATTCGTAAATGCCAAGCGTGCGTTTAAGTTTTCGTGGTGATTCGGATTGTAGGCTTTTAGACAATGCTTGGCCTTGTTGATATGCAGCCTCGCGGGAGTCGCTAACGCCGGCTGTGATATGAGTACTCTCGGAGTTCATGTTCCGAGTAAAGCCATAGGATGCAGAGCTGAAGCTAAGAACGATAGCGGCAACAAGAAGCTTGTTCATGACATTATCCTCACTGAAATAAAGCAGTCATTGCTGAATCTTTATATATCCTTCATAAAACAAGACCCGAGATGGTGAGCATAATTTCAAAAAAATCTTATTTTTTATGGTATTAGGTCTATACCAGAGCGCATGTGCTTGAAAGGGAACAAGGTATTATTCGGTACTTGCTTGAATGAGAGAGCAAGTACCGATGAGTTGAAAGGGGCTTGGTGGTGATTGGTGGTTAAATGTCCAAATTTGGATAGAGGTTTGCCACTTGCTGTCGGGTTTGCCCGAAAGGCACGTGCTCCAATTGGCCAAATCCGTTCATTTGCCGTGCTTTAACCTGAGTATTCAGTGGCGATGTCATACCACATAGGTAGCGGGTAACGGCTGCTGCTGAAGGCGTAGTTGGGCAAGCAGCAATGAACGGGTCACACCAAGCTTTAAGGACATTGTCAGACGTTGCGGGTGGCGTGGCGTCTGCAGGAAGAGTCACCGGGTTACCGCGGCAGACTGAGCAGTGGCCGCAATTTGCAGGCGCATGGTGGTCAGCAAAATAATTGGCCAGGGTATGGCTCAAGCATGCCTTGCTTTCAAAAAAGCCGAGCATATTTGCGAGGCGGTTGATTTCGCTGTCTTCTTTGGCTTTGAAAAGCTGATATAAATGTTCGGTTTGTGCTTGAATATCGAATTGATGCTGGCAAATCCGGTAGACGTCAGTCATCTGCTTGCTTTCTAGCGTGATCCAGCCTTTTTCATTGAAGTAATCAATAGCGGCTACCACGCGCTTGCGTTCGGTTTGGGCACTTTGCCATAGGGCGTCGAAGTCCACTGTGTGCCACGTTCGTGCCTTGGGTGAGCAGGCGAAAATGGTGCTGACAAAATGGCGCCTTTCCCCTTGGAATTGGTTAACAATGAAATCTTGCTCGACATTTAGCTTGAAGCGGTAGTCAGCAAAATAGGTGTATTGCGGCTCGATGATTTGAGCCATCTCGAGGTAAACCAACAGCGTTTTTAACGGCAACAATCGAATATTGCTGTCTTTTGATAAGCGCGACAACATGACTTCCCATTGCTGCGGGTTTGCCTGAATTTGCTGCAATACATACGCAATCGCCGATTTATCCGGGGTATCGCCATAAACGAAGTTCTCCAAGACGTTAACGCCTGACTTGTTCGCTAACACGATACAGTCTGACTTATCGCCATCGCGACCAGCCCGGCCGATTTCCTGACTGTAGTTTTCAATGGACTTGGGAAGGTCAAAGTGGATCACACGGCGGATATCCGATTTGTCGATTCCCATACCAAACGCAATGGTGGCTATGATGCAGCGGTGGCGACCGCTCATGAAGTCTTGCTGAATTGCCTGCCGTTGTTCGCTATCCATACCCGCATGATAGGCCTGTGCCTGATAGCCTTGCTGTCCGAGCCATTGGGCAAGCTCTTCTGCTGTTTTTTGCAAGGTGACATAGACGATGGTTGGCTGATCCGGTGCCTGGGCAACCGTGCTTAACAGTGTCTCGCGCGTCTCTGGCTCTGCCGTGGCAGTGATGGTTAAATCTAGGTTCGCGCGATAAAAGCCGGTTACCACAATGTTGCTGGTATCAATGGCAAACTTATTGCTCATATCCTCGATAACGGCCGGTGTGGCGGTGGCGGTAAGCAGCAGCACCTGAGGAATATTCAATGCCTGACGGTATTGCGGGAGTTTTAGGTAGTCAGGACGAAAGTTATGCCCCCACTCGGAAATACAGTGCGCTTCATCGACCACCAATAATGAAATGGGTACCTGAGAAATAAAGTGGCGGAAGCGTTCGTTGTTTAAGCGCTCGACTGAAATCATCAGTACTTTTATTTCACAACTTCGAACACCTTGCATAACCTGTTGGGTTTGATCCCAAGTTTGGCTGGAATCGATGGAAGCGGCTGGGATCCCTTTGCTATGAAGGAAATCGAGCTGATCTTTCATCAACGCCAGCAGCGGAGAAATAACCAAAGTCAGGTTGGGGAGTTGCACCGCAGGGAGTTGATAGCATAAAGACTTACCGGAACCGGTTGGAAAAATCGCTGCTGCAGACTGGCCGTTAAGCACTTTGGTGATGACGTCTTCTTGCCCAGGTCGTAGGGCGTCGAAGCCGAAATATTGCTTAAGCGTTTGATGATACATAGGAATGGTTAACTAAATCAGGCAATACCCAGATGATATCGAATAATGCTGGATATTGCCCAAGTTAATTATGGCGGCTTTAGTCTTCTTTGAAGCGCTCCGAGAGCTGATGAAAATCATCCACCTTGGCTTTCAACACCGCGCTACTTCGCTCGACATGATTAACCTCTTCGAGGTTTTGTGCCGAAGTATCTGCTATCGCATGAATGTGCTGGCTGGTTCGTTGCGACAGGTTTTCTTGCTCTGCAGCCGAAGACGAAACCTGATCAACTAATTGGTAGATTGACTGCATATTATCTTCCACCGCTTTTAGCGCGTTGGCACCTTCGGCAGCAAGGTCGACACAGCTATTGGTGTTATCTCGGTTGCTTTCGATCAGTGCCTGCCAGTTATGAATGGTATCAAGCATGCTTTCAATGCTGGCCTGGATCTGCTCTGTTGCATTTTGGCTACGAGAGGACAGGGCGCGAACTTCATCGGCAACAACCGCAAAGCCCCGTCCATGCTCACCCGCTCGTGCGGCTTCAATCGCAGCATTCAATGCCAACAAGTTTGTTTGTTCGGCAATACCACGGATCTCCGACATGACAGCACTGACTTTCCCTGCTTCCTGGCTAAGCTGGTGAGTGGCGTCCGTTGCTTGCTCGGCTTGTTCTGAAAGCTGGTTCAAGCTGGATTGAGTAGAATCAAGCTGGTGGCGGGTGAGTTTACATTGGTCACGGGTTTCATCTAATAACGAGTGGCTATCAGCGGCATGAGAAGCGACGGAGCGCGCAGAATCAGAGATATCATCCATTGCTGTGGCGATATGCTGGATGTTGGTATTTTGCTGGGCAATCACTTGGTTAACCCGGCTTGCCGAGGCATTGAGATCTTCTGCCAGATCATGGAGTGGTGCAGCAGAATCTGTCATTCGGCCAAGAATCGTTCGCACTTTGGCTGAAGCCATTTTCAGGTGGTAGTCAGCGACAGAGAAAGCATCTTTACCTGAGAACACATAGCGGCTGACGCTATCGTACTGTGATTGCAGCGACTTTAACTTGCTTGGTGTACCGAACAACTCTTCACGGAAGAACAACCCCAGTGCGGCAACAGGCGCTAGGGTCAGCAAGCTAGAAAGTGATAACCCATCGGTTGCCATACCATAGCCAATAGGCGCAATACATGCAGCAGCTAAAGCAAGGTACTTCGCTGATACGGGCAGGGAAAAGGCAAGCCCGCCACCTTTCTGCTCTGCTTTTAGTAGCCCTTGATAGGCTTTACTCGCAACCTGCACAAACTCAGGCTTGGGTTTTACCCGAACAGACTGGTAGCCCGTGATCGTGCCATTTTCGTAAATGGGGGTCACATAGGCATCGACCCAGTAATAACGACCACACTTAGTTTTATTCTTAACAATACCTCGCCACGCTTTGCCTTCGCGTAAGCGCGACCATAGGTCGCCAAAGGCGGCTTTCGGCATGTCTGGGTGACGAATAATATTATGGTTCTGGTTGAGAAGTTCTTCTTCTTCAAAGCCAGCGACTTTACAAAAAGCAGGATTACAGTAAGTAATTACCCCTTTTAGGTCGGTGGTCGAGACGAGTTGAACACCTTCCGAAAAGGTGACTTCATCGTCATTTGTATGAATGGAAATATTAGCAATATTGAGCGAACTGGCCACGACTTAACCTTCGTTATAGGACGTTGTTATTAGTATTTTCTAATTTATAAAGGCTAATAAAACATATTATTATCATAAATATCAACTTATTAATGAACTTGGTTCCAATAGTGTTAACTCGTACATAAAGTGGGGTTAACAATAAGTCGCCCTTATGGTTGCATTTTGCGCAGCCAATTGGGTCAGCAATGTCCCATTAGCACTGGGTAGCGGCATGAAATTGCAACATGTTAGGCAGATACTTGGCGGGGTCTTGGTTAGGCAGGTCAGACAAGGAATAATATTTCGTTCAACTATTAACAATAAAATCAAGAGTATATACAAGGACGTCCTATGTCGTGGTTCTATAACCTAAGTTTTCGTTGGAAGTTTACAACCCCAATTTTTCTCGTTGTATTTATCTTTTCTTTTATGTTTACCTTGGTTTTCTTTGTGTCCAATGATCAAGCTAAGGTAAATGCCATTCTAAATGGCCAAGTTAAGCCGGTGCTCAAAGAGATGGATGAAGGCTATCGGGATCTTTACCAAATTGTGACTGCTGGGCAGGATATTTTACTCGCTGACGGTGATGAAACCTTAATTCGCCAGGCTCAGGCCCTTTATGCTGATGATTCGCCTAAAGCCTTAGAGCGCATAATTGCCGGTCAACAGCTCGTCAATAGTGGATTTATCGCCAATAGCAATAGCCAAACCCTATCTCAACTTGAAACTATTTTTGTCCGTTGGATAGAAAGCTACCGGTTTATGGTAGAGAACCCGCAATTGGCAGCTGATTACTATGAAAGGCACCGACAAGCAATTGGCGCTGATTTCGAAGACATGGTCAGGCTGTTCAAAGAGGTGAAAGCCGATATCGAATTGGCAGAGACCGACTTGGCGCTGGCACTGGAAGAAGAAGTTAAATTGGCAACCATTGTGATTGAAGTGGGCATGGTTTTAGCTTTGGTATTGTCATTGTTTGTTGCTTGGTTTACCTCAGGGATGCTGATTAAACCCTTGCAACGGCTATCTGACACCATGCATGACATCGCTCGGGGGGATGGTGACTTAACCCAACGTATTTCAGTGGAGTCGAAAGATGAAATCGGTCAACTGGGGGAGGCGTTTAATGGTTTTATCACGACGATTCACCGCACCATCAGTGAAGTTTCGTCTACCCTAGTTGCCGTACAATCTTCCACACAACATATTCAAGCTGAAACCCAAGGGGTGCGCGGCAATGCTTCATCACAGCAGGAAGAGAGTGCTCAAGTAGCAACGGCGGTCCATGAGATGAGTGCGACCAGTGATAATGTTAGCAACCACGCCAGGGATGCGGCAGAGGCCAGTCAGCATGCCAGCAATGAATCGAATACTGCGCAAAGTGTATTGGGTGATGCCGTGAGCTCCATTCATCAACTGGCTGATGATATTGATGCATCTAGCAAGGTGATCAGTGAGTTGGAGCATGATGTCGGTAATATTGCCTCTATTTTGGATGTGATTCGAGGGATAGCGGATCAAACCAACCTATTGGCACTGAATGCAGCCATTGAGGCGGCTCGGGCCGGTGAGCAAGGGCGCGGCTTTGCTGTGGTGGCAGATGAAGTACGTTCGTTGGCAAGTAAAACACAAGCCAGTACGGGTGAGATCCAAGCGATGATCGAGCGGCTACAGTCAGGGGCCAAAGAGGCTGTGATAGCGATGGAAAGCAGCCGGGCCAGTGGGGGCAGTACGGTTGCCCAAGCCAATACCGCTAATGAGTCTTTGCAAGCGATCAGCCACTCGATCAATGTGATCAATGAAATGAACTTGCAGATAGCCACAGCCGCTGCCCAACAAAGCCAAGTCAGTGAGGAGATAAATCAGAATGTTCAGCATATCGCAGATATGAGCCAAGATGTGGTCGCCCAGGTAGAATCAACCGAGATGGCATTTGATAACTTGGCTGTTCAATGCCAACAACTATCGGCGCAGATTGGTTTGTTCAGAATATGAAAGAAAACATGAATGAACCTGTATTACCTTGGTTGCATACGTTATTCTAACCATCAAATAAACGCTGTTTGATAAGGAGAAAACATGCCATACGATACCCTTGTTACGGTCGGGATTTTTATTGTTGTCGCGATTGTATTCATTGCTGCTGGGGTAAAAACCGTTCCCCAGGGAAGCGAATGGACCGTAGAGCGTTTTGGCCGCTATACCAAAACCTTGCGTCCGGGCCTTAATTTAATCGTCCCATTCATCGATAGCGTTGGTAATAAAATCAATATGATGGAAAGGGTATTGGACATTCCTGCTCAAGAAGTGATTTCTCGGGATAACGCCAATGTCACCATTGATGCTGTGTGTTTCGTGCAGGTCGTTGACGCAGCAAAAGCAGCTTATGAAGTTACCGATCTTGAGCATGCTATCCGCAACCTGACCTTGACCAATATTCGTACCGTGCTTGGCTCGATGGAGTTGGATGAAATGCTATCTCAGCGCGATACCATTAATAGTCGCCTGCTGACCATTGTCGATCAGGCAACCAACCCGTGGGGCGTAAAGGTTACCCGTATCGAAATCAAAGACGTGCAGCCGCCTGCGGATCTGACCTCAGCGATGAATGCTCAAATGAAGGCGGAGCGTAATAAGCGTGCGGAAGTGCTTGAGGCTGAAGGGGTAAGACAGGCAGAGATTCTTCGTGCTGAAGGCCATAAGCAGTCTGAAATCTTACGCGCAGAAGGTGACAAGCAAGCTGCAATCCTTCAAGCCGAAGCGCGAGAGCGTGCAGCAGAGGCTGAAGCAAGAGCGACTACAATGGTATCAGAGGCCATCGCGCAAGGTGATGTGAAGGCGGTGAACTACTTCATTGCCCAAGGCTACACCGATGCGATTAAATCGATTGGTCAGGCAGAGAACGGAAAAATTATTATGCTACCGCTTGAAGCAACGGGCTTGATGGGGTCGGTTGCAGGCATCGCTGAGCTATTAGGCCAAGCAGGGCGTAGTAATGAAGAAAGCAGTAAAGGAAAGAAAGTATGATCACCTTGCTAGAGCAGATGAACGTCTGGCACTGGTTAGCGTTGGGTCTTGTTCTATTGTTACTTGAGTTGTTGGGCACGGCAGGCTACCTGCTGTGGCTGGGTTTATCCGCCATGCTGGTGGGTCTCGTCCTATTTTTGGTGCCGATCAGTTGGGAAATGCAATGGGTAAGCTTTGCGGTATTTTCGCTATTTACAACCTGGTTGTGGTGGCGCTATCAGCATAAGAAAGACCGAGTTGGCGATGATGCCAGAAGTTTAAACCAGCGCACAGAGCAACTTGTTGGTCAAACTTGCGTACTAAATGAAGACTTTTCAATTGGGCAAGGGAGGCTGCAATTGGGTGATACCACCTGGTCTGCTAAGTCGGAAGCGAATATTCCTGCTGGCACTTTAGTGGAAGTGGTTAGGGTCGAAGGTATCGTGCTGGTTATCGAAGAGAAAGCCCGGCAATAACTGACTTAACCTGGTATTCATCAATACAAACCGTGGTTTAACGATAAGCGTTGAACCGCGGTTTTTTATATGTGAATGGCTTTGTTTCTGGTTGTAAACGGTCTGTTTCCAAAATGCGGTGTTACTGTTTTGTTACGCTGGGTAAAATGCAGTGCAACCGATTACGCTATCGTTTTACACACAGTTTTACCTGCAAGTCGTGATCGAGATAAAACATACATAGTCAGCCAAAAGAAGATCAATTATGAAATTGGAAGCCGTTGATTACAACGCAGAGAATGCCGCAGAGCTATTCGTTGAATCCCTACGTAACACTGGCTTTGGGGTATTGAAAAATCACCCAATCCAACAACAGCTAGTACAGTCTATCTATGATAACTGGCATGGCTTTTTCAATACTGATGAAAAAGACGATTTCCGCTTCAATGTTGAGACCCAAGATGGTTTCTTCCCTGCGGAGGTATCTGAAGTTGCCAAAGGCCACACCAAGAAAGATATCAAAGAGTACTTCCACTATTACCCTTGGGGCCAGTGTCCTGAAGCTTTGAAGGCAGAGCTTCAGAATTACTACGAGGAAGCCAACAAGCTTGCCAGTGAGCTACTTAGCTGGGTTGAAGAGCACTCACCAGAGTCTGTCTCAAGCCTATACAGCCAGTCACTATCTAGCATGATTGATGGTAGCGATAAAACCTTACTACGTGTTCTGCATTACCCGCCATTGAAAGGCGATGAAGAACTGGGTGCTATCCGCGCCGGTGCCCATGAGGATATTAACCTGCTGACCGTACTGCCGGCTGCGAATGAGCCAGGCTTGCAAGTACTGACTAAAGAAGGTGATTGGCTGGATGTACCTTGTGACTTTGGTAACCTGATCATTAACATTGGTGACATGTTGCAAGAAGCATCAGGGGGGTACTTCCCATCGACCACTCACCGTGTGGTTAACCCTGAAGGGGCTGACAAGACTAAAGCACGTATTTCATTGCCGCTATTCCTTCACCCAAAACCAGAAGTTGTGCTGTCAGAGCGTCACACCGCTAACAGCTACCTTATGGAGCGTTTACGTGAGCTAGGCGTTATTTAAGTCAACCGACTCAAATGAATAATGAAAACCAGCCTTCGGGCTGGTTTTTTTATTGTGTGATCTGCACGATATACTTCACTCATCAATATGCATTATGGTTTATATCAAAAATATAATGACAAGGATGTATAGATGAACCAAATCAAAATAGTTGCACTTTCAATGACTTTTGCGCTTTCAGGCTGTGTTTCAATGACAGACGACCCATGGCTCAAGGATGTTTTATCCTACCCTGAGAGAGTCGAATTAGAAGATAGTGATACACCGATGAAAATGAGTTATCTATCTCGTGCAATGATGGAATCTGATAATCGGGCTGAACTAGAAGCGGAAGTCGCCAACTCTGAATTAGTGCATGAATGGAGCGCAGCGCAAGCTTCGATTCTTGCACAAATGTCGACTGATTTGGTTGTCGGGGATCTATATTCAGCGCAAGGAAATATCGTTGGCACGTCTGTTTTCGCTGCTGGTCTTGTATTTGGCGAAATTTTTGATGGCAGTGAAGAAATTACTTCAAAGGCTTGGCTGCCAGCGGAATACAATGGCAAGCAGATAGAGACACCCGAACAGGCCGAGCAAGCAATTATCACGTTATTGCATCAACAGGCAGAGTTAGTTGCAGATCGCCTTGGCTGGCAGATGACCTGTGTTCATGGTTGTGACAGCAGTAATCAAGTATTGTATTTCGAGAATGTCGATGGAAAAGCGCTGCCTGATGCGTTTATCTATCAGCCAAATGAGTTTGTGCTGAATGTGCAATTTACCCCGTTTAAGCAAGTTGAGCTGCAAGACCCGATCAGCGCCATTATTGGGCAACCTATCAAGTGGGAAACAAGAGGCTACCATTCATTCTACGTTGGGGCGTGGGGCGGTGTATTTAAAACTGACGATGGTAGTTTAGACATTCGTACCAATGAGCATAACTATACCTATGCGGCAGCCTCGAAAGATTTAATGCAAACCCGTTTTGGCCGTGATGTGATGCGCATTTTCCATAGTACGCCATATACCTTGTTTGGATCGGCTGATCTGCACCCTAAGGCGGTTTACTACAATGGGGAGCTGTATTCATTTATTTCTAATAGCCGTAACCACATGGTGAGCTATAAAATCGATGAACAAAATGTGTTGTGACTTGAACCATAGAGTTTGAATTGCTCCCCCTAATAGATAGCTCCTATTAGGGGGAAGCATTAAGCCCGGTTCGCACTAACTAGTTGCTTAATGGCTTCTTTCAGCCATATCAACTTAGGGGTATGGCTGTTGCGTTTGTGCCACATGAGGGTAAATGGAACATCCAGCTCTAGGTTTTCTTTATCATCAAGCGGTATTGGCTTGGCAACCAAATTGGGGTGGTGGTGTTTGATGTACTCACGACAATAGCCTGGCGCTGTGGTCATCAATTTCGGGTCTTCTAGCTCAGCCATGAACAATGACTGCTCGAAAGTCGATACCGACATAGCGATATTGCGCTTTAATCCCATAGCAGCAATCACTTCGTCTAAAGCCCAACTTTCCCTGGCTTCCCACAATACAGTGATATGCGCATATTGAAGGAAAGTCGCCAGCGTCCAATCTTGCTTGGTAGCCGGGTGATCTTTACGCATGTACACCATCGGTCTCTCGGTGAACAATACCTCGTAGTCGATGTAGTAGGGCAGCAGAGCCAAGGTTTCCTGCGAGCGGTGATGGGTTTCACGTCCAGTGAATCCGATGTCGGCATTACCACTGATGATGGCTTCCAATGAATCGTAGTCCCAGTTGCGGATCTTGATGTTCGCATCGTGGTATTGCTGATTGATCATCTGCGGCAGCTGGCTGAGTAACACCATGTGCAAAGGGGACTCCATCATTAATTGGAATGTAACCCCTTTCGGTGTATCCGAACCACGCTTAGACGATAGCTGGGTTCCGATTTGGAACCACTCCGATAACTCACTTTCCATGCTGAGCGATAGCAGTGTTGGCTGAAGCCCCTGTGGGGTTCGGACAAACAGAGGATCGTCAAACCACTCACGTAACTTGGTTAGAGACTTACTGACTGCCGAAGGGGTAACCGAGAGCTTTTTCGCAGCTTTGGTTACGCTGCGCTCCTGCAACAGTAACTGCAAAGTAATGAGCAGGTTGAGGTCAAGACGATGCAGTGGCTTGTTCATGATTATTGGCCTTAGGCGTGTTCTGGTGGAATGGAATAACTAACATCAAGATAATACTGATTATTCCGGTGAAGATCAGCAAGCTGGTGAGCATGGTTTCTGCACTGAACCCTAACCCACCCATGATAGAAATATAGCCTGCTGAAAAAGACACTTGGCATATACCGAGTACCGAGCTTGCTACGCCAGCCCGTTGACTAAATGGGCTGAGTGCCTGACTCATTACCGAGCCGAACCCCATCGAAAAGCCTGCGCAAATCAAGGCAAAGCCGATAAGGCTGATCGGGTTCGGTAATAGGCCAAGGGTGGTGGCAAAAATTAGGCTCCCTGAAACAATGAATAAGATCATGGCTGTGATCACCATGCGTTTTTGTCCCCATAGTGTCAGTAGCTTAGGGGCACTGAACGAAGTGGCCATGCTCACGCCAGCCAGTGCAGCCATTGCCGTGGAGTATTGTCCGGTCGTAAAACCCATGCTATTCATTAACAAAAATGGTGACGCGTTCACATAGGTCAGGATGGCCGTTACCCCTAGGGCGGAAATCATCAGGCGACTGATAAAGAGTGGTGAGATAAGTGATTCTTGAGCAAGAGGTTGTGAAGCCAACGGCTGTTGGTCAGGTTTTGCAGTAGCCTTCCCCTTTGTTTCTTTGAGAAGAAATAAGCAAGCTAGCCCAATAACAGTGGCAGTGATCACTTGGGTGATAAACAAACTAGGCCACTCATACCTCAGCAAAATGAAGTGCCCCAACACGGGGGCCAGTACAGGTACGATACAAACAATGCCGTTAATCATCGATAGTACCTTAGCGCGTTGTTCATCGTTAAGGGCGTCGCGTAAAATGGCATAGGTCACCACATTGCAGAATCCAGCCCCAATACCTTGGAAAAAGCGGGAAGCAAGAAAAGCATCGGCATTGGTGACATAGGCAGCGAGTAAAGATGATAGGGCGAAAATACTTGCGCCAATTAGCGCAACAGGCTTGCGCCCTATCTTATCGGCGAGCCAACCAGCGACCAGCATGGTAGTCGCCATGCCAGCGAGGTAGATTGAAAAGGCAGTGTGGAGCACCACTTCTGATGCCTGCAAATCGTCGGCAATACGAGGCAAGCCGACAAGGTAAAGGTCGATACCCAATGGGTACATCAGCACAAGCGCGAAGCTACAAAAGAGTAATTTGGACATAATAAGCAGTACTCGGAGTCGAGAAGAAAACGTTTGCAGACTACTTGGAATCAGGCTTATCGCCTAGTTGCCATATGGACAACTGTGTTTTCCTAATTGGAAACGGCAAGATCAAACCTGCACCACCCCGCCGCAATCAAATGCTGGCATTCCATAGCCTCGTAGTGCATCGATATAGCAGTTAAGCCGTGTTTGACCACTAGGGTAGGGCGTTTCTGATAACCCATCTTTGACCGCCATGTGGTTGAATGTAACTCGGTGGCTGTGGTGTTTTTGCTGAATGACATCGAACAAAATTTGTGAGCGGTGAACATGGATTGAAGCGCTGACGATAGTGGCGGCTTGAATATGATGGTGGTGCAAAATCGCCAGGCTGTTTTTGGCATTTTCTATGGTGTTGGCCGCCTGGTCTTCCATCACTATTCGATTGGTGTTCACTCCCTGCGATACTAACCAATGTTTCATCTGTTCGGCTTCTGTTGTACCTGCGGTTTTTACTCCTCCCGTGACGATAATTTGGCTTCGTGGGTGTAGTGCCGCAACCGCCAGTGTGGCTTGCAATCTTAATAAAAGCGGCTCGGCAATAGCGCCATTGGCATTGAGCTTGTAACCCAAAGTCACAATTGCATGTTTCGGCTGTGCCGTAGTCGAGGTGTGGGGGGCTTGTGCTTGGTATTTTTTGGGGGGGTGATAGCTAATCGGGCTGGCAAGGCTGTTCTTTATGACGGAGATAACGTCGGATATTGCCTGCTTGGATTCCGGCGCAATGGCATTGAGTGATTTTAGGTGGCTTGATACAGTCAACTGGTTGCCCTGTGCATGTTGCCATATCGCCAGATAGCTATGTAATTTCGTTTGCTGGGTGCGATTAGCGGTGGTTAAGGCTTGCTGGTATTGGTTTAGTGCCAAGGAAACGTTGCCGCGATAGCTCTCGATATTTGCCATTGTCGTTAGAATGTCTGACTGTTCGTAGCCGGTTGCAAGTGGCAGCGCTTTAGATAGGTGGTACTGTACGCCATCCAAGTTGGAAACCAGTTTACCGTCTAATTCGTAGTTGTGGCGGTTAGGGCTATTGTAAGCAGCAAGTGCTTGTTTTATCAGTTTGCTTTTCAATGGTTATTTCGCTTGTGTGTATAAATGGTTGGGCGGCAACTTACTTCGTCTACACTCAAATAGTGTTCAGTCTTACCAATGTATTAGCATGCAATATCCCATACTTGAACGCAATGAACAGGCGATTTAGAAGTAAAAGAAATGCCTGCAATTTAGAACAAGGAGATGACGATGGCGAACCCAAACTTATTCCAAAAACACGGTGCATTTAGCTGGTCTGAACTGATGACAGACGACCCGGAAAAGGCGGTTGCGTTTTATACCCAAACCATAGGTTGGGAAGTCGAAGCAATGCCAATGCCTCAGGGGACATACCATGTCCTTAAAGCTGGGGGCGATCCTGTGGGTGGGGTAATGGCCAAGCCAGAAGGCTATGAGCATATTCCAAACCATTGGGGCACGTATGTCACGGTTGATAATGTCGATGCCACCTTGGAAAAAGTGCTCGCGGCAGGCGGTAAAGCCGTGTATGAACCGATGGATGTACCGGGCGTCGGTCGGATGTGCTCAATCAGCGACCCGGATGGGGCGATCGTATCGATCATCACCTACGAGAATAAAGATTGCGATGAATGATGCTGTGCCGATTGAGTGAAGGAAACCGCTTGGTTATTGGGTTTACCCACCAAGCGGTTTTTTTAGTGTTGCCGTTTTTATTTGATCGAGCTAAGCATAAAATCGATGATTGGTTCGCGATGATCTTTCAAGCTCAGTGCTTTTGGCATAAAGGCTGGCTTTTGTAAGATCTCTCGGGTGATCAACTCATCAAGTAAAGGCTTGAACTCAAACCCTGTTTTACCCACAAACAGCGAAGCGAGATCTTCGTGTTGGTAGGCATTTAACGCATCCCGCAACCCTTTTAGGTACAGGTAGTCCTTGGTAAAGCCGCCGCCACGGTAAACCCGTGCAGTGATAGTAAAGGCATCATCATTGCTGACCTGATAGTCATGCCTTAGGGCATGGAAAGTATCAGCGAAGCTTTCGCCTTTCACCATCATATCCACCGCAACAACACGCAAGGCGAGTGTTTTTAGGCGATGAAGCGGGAAGCTGCCCGACAAGTGCTCGCACAAAATAGCCAGCCCCTCTTGGGTGTGGGTATTCCCCGGCAGCCCAAGTTTCAGTACCTTAAGCGGTTGCCTATCAGCATTGGCCGTTGTCACCAAATGGACACCCAGCTCATGGTGGATCAGCGCGTTGAGATCTTTTTGGGTAAACTTACAGCCCAAATTCACCTTGATGCTTCTGCCGCTCACCATGGCTCTCGCAATCAGTTGCTTTGAGCCAACCACACTGCATTTAACGCCATAATCTTCAGCCGCTGCCTTGAACTGTTCAATGGCTTGTTGGGCCGTCAGTGTCGGCATTTCAGGCTCGTCATACTCACGGGCATGAAGAATGAAATTGGCATTGGCAATATCACGTTGATCCGGCTGCCCATAGTAGCGCAATGAGTTATATAGGAACTCATCGGTACCGATACTGGTGAGCAGATCAATTCTAACTGCCAGTTGATCAATGACTTTGCGGTACATCTTTTGGATATCGGCATCGCGGATATCCTCCACCGGTAATCGGTATAACTGCTCCCTGAACTTATAGGGATCAATGTTTAGCTGCCGATAGGTAAATGCCAGCTGATAGTCATGCGGGTGGTGTAAAAACCGGCGCTTTTCCTGCTTGATATTGCTTGGGTTAATATAGCTAAGCGTATTGATCCCACGCGCAATCGAAAACAGTTGACGATCAAGCTTGATCACCTCTTTTGGTAATTTTGAAGCTAGCACATGGCCACGTGTCAGGCGTTTTACCTTTGTGCGCCGCAAAATCGTCTCTGCGGCGTGTTCGGTAATCACGGTTTTCATCCCTTCTTTCATTTTTTCAATGACGAGTGGGAAGCTGTCACCGCGTGTTTCATCCATGAAGACCTTCTTCACCTCTAGCGGCATGATCAAGGTATTGGCGAAGCGAGCTTTAATGAAGCTGGCTTGGTACCCCATGCCCTGAAACACGTCGTTGATATTGGCGCTCACCTCAATATTCGGCAATTCTACCTGCGCTAATCTGTCGACAAGGCTTTTTACCTCTTTGTGCCAACGGCGGGTGTTAACCTGCTTGGTGCCAAGGTTGAACACCGGTGTATCTCGCTCAATTCGCTGGTGGTTGTAGGAATGGATGTCATACAACAGGCACAAGCCAAACTTGCTCTCTAGCGTATCAATCAAGCAAGCAAGAATGCGGTAGTAGCAATCGTGCTTGGCAACCGACGTTTCCCGTTCATCGGGAAGCAATGGGGTAGACCATACTTGCTTACCCCAAGCCTCTTTGTAGATACACTGATCCGGTGCACGGTTGAGATCATACTCATAGCGAGAATCTTCCGCCTGCAGCACGACTGGCAGTGAAGCGATAAAGTCGCCCGTAAACGGATCCTCTTCAAAATAGCGCTCTTCCTCGGTCAGTTGGCATTTAGGCTGAAGCTCTCCCCTTAGTCGATGACCGTGGTGGATTGCCGTTGCCACATAAGGCTGATATTCGCTGATCCGAATGGTCAGGCTGCCGTCATTGAGTTGTGCCTCAAATGGAATGAGGTGCTGGATCTTGTCCAGCATTTCCGCTTCAGTAAGTTGTAGCATCGGCGATCACCTGGCGGAACTCATTCTTCCTCGCAATGCTAACTTCTTTTGCCACAACCACGCTTTCTACGAAATCGAGCACCTTGCTTTGTAGCTTGGTACGGTTCAATCGGTTGATACGCGTAATGCCGCCAGGGCTGAGTACGTTGACTTCAACGAGCTTGCCGTTAATCACGTCCAAACCGACAAAGTACAAGCCGTCACGCACCAGCTTCGGACCAATATGCTTGCATAAGCGCAACTCTTGCTTGGTCAGCGTATGCTTCACTTCTTTACCGCCAGCATGGATGTTAGAACGAACATCACCTTGAGCGGGAACCCGACGCATGGCACCAATCGGTTCGCCGTTAAGCATCATAATGCGAACATCACCGGCTTCGGCGCCTTCGATATAGTCCTGCAAGATGACATAGTTCTTATCGTCACCAATGTAAAAATCGAGCAGTGATTTCATACTTGATTTTGCGCTTTTCTCAATCAAGATAACGCCTTTACCGCCATAGCCGTTCAATGGCTTGAGGATCATGCGGTCGCTGCTGCTTTCATCCAGTACACGCTCTAGGTAGTCGCGGTTCTTGGAAACATGCGTGACCGGAATGAATTCATTGTTCGGATCCGGTAGCGATGTGGTGTACAGCTTGTTATTCGCCACACGTAGGCCGTCGATATCATTGACTATAAACGTATGGTCGCGCACAGAATCAAGAAAGTTCAGTGCCATGGTATCTAGCGGCGGGTTAGCGCGCATGAAGATCACATCAAACCCAGCCAATGGCAATTGCGCTTTGGTAAACGTTGCCTTGCGGTAGAAACTCGGAATATTTGCCGAGATCTCGCCTTGCTTTAATACCTTACAAAAAGCGATTGCCGTACTGTGACGCATGGTTAGGTTATTAGGCGTTGTAATGGCAACCGTGTGGCCGCGTGAGGCAGCTTCGTGAATAAGACGCAGTGTTGAGTCGTTTTCTGGCTCAACTTTGTCCCACGGGTACATAACAAAACAAATCTTCATAGCATTAGCCCAATGTCTGCCATTTTTGACAGGTAAAGAGAAATAAGCCATCGCACGGTTGTGGATGGCTTGTGTTCTTGGTTCATTAATTACGGTGCAGTGGGCACCGCTGGTTAGTTAGATATCGAGGTCCGAATCGCCATCGGTATCAATCGTCAAATCGTCATCACCGTAGCTACTGTTTGAACTGCGTTGAGAGACGCAAAGGGTGTAGCTTCTAACCTTGGTGGAGGTTCTGGTAACGTATTTAATCCAGCACTTTGCGTAGTTGGATTGCACTGTAAGCAGGCCGGTTATCTCGTCTACAAACAGTTTTTCGGCTTCACTGCTTGGAAGCAGTGACCCATCAGAGAGGCCGTGCATGGTGCGGCCAAAAGTTTCAAGTAAGTTAGATTCATTTATGGTGAAAACACCTGAACGGTTAAAGCCTCGTGGGAAATTTCTATCGTCGTAAAATTTGCCTACACTTCTCATTAATCTGCTTCCTGATGAGATTTTGCGCAGATATTCATTGATGACCAGCTGGAAGTAAATCAAATGTTTCTCGTCGTCACGATAAGAAAATTTGATTAAGATTTAGTGAGTGTGCGGTGTACTATGCCCTAGCTATTTCTGCCAAATAGTGCAGATTGAAACACATGGGGTTACCCCTTTTATTCTTCTTCGTTATCGAGAACGCTAGTGGATACTGAATTACTTAGAACCTTCTTAGAAGTCACTAAAACTCGCCACTTTGGTCGAGCGGCAGACAATTTATTCCTAACCCAGTCGGCGGTGAGCTTTCGCATCCGTCAGCTTGAATCCCAGCTAGGCAATGATCTGTTTTCGAGGCAGCGTGGGAATGTACACCTAACGGCTGCCGGTGAGCGCTTGCAACCTTATGCCGAGGCGATACTGCAAACATGGGGTCGAGCCAAACAGGATGTGGCCTTGACTGACGGTCATAACCAGCAAGTGACCATTGGCGCCTCACCGATGTTTTGGGAGTTCGATGGTTTGTCGGATTGGATTAGTCGCATCTACCGTGATGTTGAAGGACTCGCATTGCGCTTGGAGTCCGTACCGCGCCAGAGCATGTCGCAGAAGCTGTTCGATAAAAGTATTGATGTTGCTATTACCAGTGAGCCGCCTCGAATCGAGCACCTGCAAGTCAGTAAAGCGAAGGACTTCCAACTGCAGCTGGTTAGCCGAACCGAAAACTGCACACTGGAGATGGTGAAGGGAATGCCTTTGGTTTTTCTTGATTGGGGGACCCGTTTTTCGGTTGAGCATAGCCGGATTGCTGAACTACAGAAAACGCCAATCATGCATACCCACTCAAGCCGGATGGCGTTGGATTTCCTCATCAATAGTGGTGGGGCGGGCTATTTGCCTTCGCCCGTGGTTGCTCAGAGCGTGCAGGACGGGTTGCTTTACCCTGTTGAAGATGCCCCGGTTATGGAGCAGTCGCTTTATCTGGTATGGCGAGAAGACAGTGAAAAGCTTGATATTCTAACGACGATGTTGAATGTCCCTTTCCATGAAATCGCTGAAAGCGTGTAATTGATAAAAATCATTTGTCGTCCACGCAAAAATTGTTCGTTGTACAGCCGGTGTCGCTGTCACTTATGCTCGGCGCTGTACCCAGCCACTTGGGTATATATCCGCTAGGCATAGGGTAGGTGAGATGCTTATCACAAATGGCATGCTTGGGGTGTTGGCGGCGCTATTCTTTTTTATTGGCCCGTTCGCCTTTAGCGTAATTGTCATAATTGAAGATTACTATTCAATATCTATTGGCGGCGATATTCGGTTATTGGCATATATCGTCGCTAGTGTGCAAACAATCAGTTTTGGTTATTTACTCTGGAATACTTTCAGGAAAAAAGCATGGCTAAGTTAGATCAAAAGTTTTCGAAAGGGCTTAAGTCGAAGCAAAAGTTCAACTTTGAAGATGACTTTCAGGATTTTGGACAGCATTCACGCAAGAAAAAGCGCCGTATTGCACGACAGCGTGACACATTTCCGGAGTATAACGACGACTATTAATCAGTAGCATAACTTCAAGCTATCCATTGCGGGCTTGAAGTCAAACCATTGAGATACCGAACAGGGGGCACTTTTTGCCCCCTGTTCTGATCTTGGCTTTTCGTCATGGTTTGTGATTTTGGTATAGGCTTAAACCAATCCAATAAGTTAAATCTCTGTAGCTTGATGGGAGTGTTTATGAATCCGCTGTCGTTAAAGAATGTCGAAAAGCTCATTGGTGAATCTGTTCGTCTTTTTGACCAATCTGGTCAGGAAGGGGAGTTTACTATCCAAAGCGTGACCCAACTCGAGCGCCATGGAATGGATGATCTCGGTCGTATGGTTGAGCATTTTGTGATTAACTTTCAAGGCGATGGTAGTACCCATTTCCCTGATGGTCATTACCACTTTAAGCACCCTAAGTTGGGCGAAATTGAGTTGTTTGTAATCCACAAGCATGACCATGAGTATGAAATCATGGTGGATAGCCAACAAGTCTGAGCCGGATTTGGCTGGTTTTCAGCCAGGATTCAGCGCTGGATGTGGTTCCTGCTACCACCTTGGGATGGCTTGGGTATATAATACCCGCAGTTTATTGTTAAGAATGCAAGAGTGTTAAACATGCTAGAGAACCTAAGTATCCCTGAAGGGATTGAACAAGAGCCAGAGCTGGCAATCCCATCGATTGATGAGCAAAAGCGCATTGTAGAAGAGCTGAAGCGTCTTGAAGAAGCTGGTGAACTAACACCTGAAATTCTAGAAGAATTCATGACTGGCAAGCGCACTCTTGCAGCAGACGAAGAGTAATTTCTAACGTCTTATACCCAAGTTACTTCAAGGGCAGGGTTCTTATAAATTCTCGCTGAGCCTGCATCTTGAACTAGTTTGGGGTTATCTGAAACGGCACCGAAAGGTGTCGTTTTTGTCTGAAACCACCTTTTAAACTTGCATAATTTTCCTGTTATGCCTCGCAAATCTTATCTTGAAACCCTGGCCAGAAAGATTTGACGCTTTGGTGATGGTATTTTGACGCACTGTTAAAGATCACTACCAAAGGAGGGGTTGTGAAAGCGCATATAACAGTTAAGGGGCTTAAACACCGCTTTAAGGTTATAAAGAGCCAAGAAGGCTATTATTTATATCGGCGAAAATTTTATTTTATTTGGGTTAGTGATGGCGAAAATTATCCAACCAAATATGCAGCCGTGGGTGAAATTCCATATTAAATTTGAACAATGATGACCTTTAAACATTATGGTGTTCTTGGCCATAATTATCCGAAAAGATGTTAATGTATGAATTATAATCTTTATAGTTTAAATACATTAGCCTTGAAGTTTTTTTATTGATACTTGTTGCATAGCTAGTGGCAAAAAAATACAACAAAAATCTTGTCTTCCACCTAACTTAACTATACTCAGAAGTATGGATATGCAGGCAGTAATTATTGCGTCTTCGCATATGTTCTGATTGTAATTAAGGAGCACATTAGATGGTTGAAGAAATTCAGTTCTATGAACCTGATGAATTACATGGTTTTTTGTCCAATTTCTCCCCAAGCCCTATCACATTAAGTAATGTTGTATGGCCCACCAGTGAACACTATTATCAAGCTCAAAAATTTGATGACCCAGACATCCAAAATGAAATTCTGCACGCTCCAACACCTGATGAAGCCTTCCGTTTAAGCCGACATTATGCCAATAAGGTGAAGAAAGACTGGATGGATGTAAGACATGCGGTAATGCGCTATATCGTGTTTGAAAAATTCCGTCAGAACAATCAGCTGGCCCACTTACTGGTGAGTACCGGCGATAAATTGTTGACCGAGCACTCCCATAAAGACAGTTACTGGGGGGATGGTGGTGATGGTAAAGGCCAAAATGAGCTAGGTAAAATTCTAATGGAAGTAAGGGATTACTTCGCTGAAAGAGAGCCTTATAACTTGGTTCATTTTGTTGATAGTGCCAAGTTGCCTACACAGTGGGGCACCTTCCAAATGTATGGCTTTGTTGAGCAGAGCACAGGTAAAGAGCACCTTGCATTGGTATACGGCGAGCTTGATGCTAACCAACCACCGCTGATCCGCCTACACTCGGAATGTTTAACCGGTGATGCCCTGTTTAGTGCGCGCTGCGATTGTGGCTTCCAGCTATCAAGAGCGATGGAGAATATCGTGAATGCAGGAAGCGGGGTACTATTCTATTTACGCCAAGAAGGGCGTGGTATTGGATTGATCAATAAAATTCGTGCCTATCACTTACAAGATAATGGCGCCGATACCGTAGAGGCGAATGAAGCATTAGGCTTTGCCGCTGATATGCGTGATTACTCTTTCTGCCGTGGCATGTTGAGTTTCTTAAACATTAAGTCTGTTAATTTGATGACAAATAATCCACGTAAGGTGAAAGCACTAGAAAAAGCAGGTATTGATATTAATAAACGCGTCGCTTTGCAAGAGGGAAATAACCCTCATAATAATGGTTATTTAAAAACGAAAGCAGCGAAACTCGGTCATATGTTCGATGATGCGTTTATAAAATAATTTAACCTATTTTATTTTTAATACTAAAAAGCCACCAAATTGGTGGCTTTTATTATGGTTGGTATCCTGATGATGGTTGTAAAAAGTTAAATGTACGGTTTGACGATATCACTTAACTTACCTGCACTTTTTAATTCAACCAGTCTTTTATTAATAAAGGCCTGTATTTCAGGATCCATGTTTGGGTCAAAGGCCAAGTAGATTGGGTAGTCGGGGATAACCGCATTAAATGGCTGGATTTGATAATTGGTTAGCTTTTGGTTTTGCTTATCGAGGTTATATTTGATACGTGATTCCATCTCAACAAATGCGGTATCACCTGGGAGTTTCTTAATCACACGAAAGGCCGCATTGTAGTCTTTGACTCGCAATTCTTCGACTTTGCCATCTTCAATGTAAGGGGTGAGCTGAGGGTAGTCAAAACCATGTAGCAATACAACGACTTTGTCTTCCATGTCATCCATCGAGTTGAAATCTAGTGACTTCTTGTTACTGCTCATGAGCACGTGTTTGACATTATAAATGGGTATTTCCGATAAGTTTTCTGCCTGAACGCCACCCCAGCGAGGGCTACCGTATGTGACCCAATTGGGCTCACCACCAGCCTCCAGTAACGTGATCATTCGATTAAAAGGGTAGGTATGAGTGTCAATATCGTATTGGCTACCTTCAAAGACGGCCTTAACGATATCAGTAACAATACCTTTATGCGTGTTATTCTCTTCAATTTGAAATGGTGCCGCTTGTTTTGCGATGACATAGTAATTAATCGTTTCTGAATTTTCAGCAAAACTAGAGCAAGATAACATTAGTGCTATTGACAGCAGTGATTTTTTAAACATTTTCGTATCCTTACTAAACTATCCAAACGGAACGTCTATTATTATGTTAGTAGAGTAATAATAAGATGCGAGTTTAGGATGAACGAAACGTATCAAACTTTGAAACCGAAGCGCAAAATTAGCTTATCGAAGCAACTTTTGTTTTTTATTGTGCTAATCAGCTCAGTATTTACATTACTATCAACAGCCTTCAGCCTTTATTTGGATTATAAAGACGAGTTGGCTGATATCGATACCCGGTTTGAACAAATTCATGAAAGCTTTTTTTCAGGACTGACCTCTAGTCTATGGGTGGAAGATCGTGAGCTGTTGCTAACCCAAGCTGAGGGGATCATGCACCTCCCAACAATATCGTCGTTGGTCATCCAAGATGATACTGAAGTGATAATAGAGTTAGGCACGACTTTAACTGATCAGAAGGTTGAAAAGTCATGGGTGATGACCCAACAGGTCGGCAGTAAATCATTCGATCTGGCAACCTTAACCTTGCAATCAGATTTGGAAATGGTTTATCAAGGGCTATTTGACAAATTTCTGCTATTGCTTCTAGGCCAGACCATTCAAATATCATTGATAGCGGTATTTATCCTATTAATTGCTTATCGTTTGCTGGTACGCCCGTTGACCGTCATGTCTAAAGCGGTGACTCAGTTTGATGATAAAAACGTTCCCTTGCCAATAAACCTGCCAAAGCGATGGATGAACGATGAGATCACCACACTTTCGCAGCAATATAATGGGACGGTTTCCCATATCAGGGATAACTACCAGCAACTCGAAGAGGCACGAAAGGTCGCAGAAGAAGCCAACCTGAAGAAAAGCGAATTCTTGGCCAATATGAGCCACGAGATCCGTACCCCAATGAACGGCATTATTGGTTTATCCGGTTTAATGAAAGAGATGGATATTTCATCAGACCAAAAAGAGTATGTGAATATGCTCCATACCTCGTCATTGTCGTTGTTGGATCTTATCAATGACATTTTGGACTTCTCGAAAATTGAGGCCGGTAGGCTTGAGCTGGAATCAATGCCACTGAACCTATTTGAATTGAATAAAGAAGTGGAATCACTGTTCATGGTTCGGGCGGCTGAAAAAGGGCTAGCGTTCAAGTGCACGGTAGATAAACGCGTGAACCCAATGTTGATGGGGGATGCGACCAAACTGCGCCAGATCCTCAACAACTTGGTTAGCAACGCGATTAAGTTCACGGAGCAGGGGTATGTACATATGCATATCCAGCTTGAGGAGCAGTCGGCAACAGGCAGCAGAATACGCTTTGAAGTTATCGACAGCGGTATCGGTGTCCCAGCCGATAAGCAGGAGGCCATTTTTGATAAATTCCAGCAAGCCGACGGTAGTACAACCCGCAAATACGGCGGCACCGGTCTTGGCTTAGCCATTGGCCGTGAAATGGTGTGGTTGATGGGCGGTGAATTATCAATCCAGAGCGCCGAAGGTAAAGGCAGTACGTTCTACTTTGTTTTAGATTTGGCCGAAAATGAACATGAGATATCAGCAGAAGAGAGCAGTGCATTAGAGAACCTAAATGTGTTGCTGGTTGACGATAGCATGTTGAATATGCGGATCACATCAGCCCAGTTAAATGCATTCGGGATCAACTCGACAAGCTGTGAGGATGCGTTAGAAGCGCTTGATCTTGTTGATCAAGCGATCCGTGAAAATAATCCTTACGATATTGTGATTACCGATAAAGTCATGCCTGATGTGGATGGTTTCCAATTAGCACATCAGTTAAAAACCAAATTTGCGAGCCGCTGTCCTAAGATGATGATGATATCGGCTGCGCCAGATGTTGGGGATGATAAGAAAGCCAAGCTGATGGGAATTAGTTGCTACCTTGCACGCCCATATAAAGAGAGTAATTTGAAATGGTCTATTCAGCAGCTGCTTGCATTGCGTGATTCGTCTGTTACGAATGAAATTGTGGCTTACCCTGAGGCCGAAAGTTCATCCATTTTACCATCACAAACCACCCCAGAAGCTTTTTTTGAGTCGGTAAAACCTGCCGCTGGCTCAAAAGATAAAGTGCCTGAAGGTAAGCAAGAGCCAGCGACGGAAACTGAAGCTAAGCCTACTCCGTCTCATGCTAAGACAAAACCAAAGCCAAGTGCTTCGGCGCCATCACCTGACGGTGAGCCTGCAATTGATGTGCTGGTGGTTGAAGATACCTTGATCAATCAGAAAGTCGCCAAAATGATGCTCGAGAAGTTAGGGGCGAATGTACTCATTGCAGAAAATGGGCAGGTTGCTATAGAGCTATACCAAAAGCATCAGTTTGATTTGATCTTTATGGATTGCCAGATGCCAGTCCTTGATGGCTTCGAGGCGACACAAGCTATCCGCAAGCTTGAAAACGGTGATGAGCATATCCCGATTGTTGCGCTTACAGCCAACGTCGTTAAGGAAGAGAAGGACAAATGCTTTGCCGCAGGCATGGATGATTTTGCCTCTAAACCGGTCAGCCAAAAAACATTAGCAGCCATGCTTGATAAACACGTGAAGCTTAACCGTACCATGTCGACAGGTTGATAATCTGCGGTGGAGCTGACTCAACAGGGAGCATTTTTGCTCCCTTTTTTTGGCTTCCCTTACTCTGACTTCCTTTCTTTTGCTCATGCTACTTTTGGCGCATAGCAAAGTGTAGGTGCTAGCCCTGCATGGCTAAACCTTGCGGTTGCTTATATAGGTTGATAACAACGGTCAAAGTCTCTTTGCTTATATCTTCAGAAATATCTTTAATTACGTAGAAATCACCGCTCTTCTTGGAAATCGATGTGTTAACCAATCGCTGAAGGCTGTCATCAATATCACCGGTGATCTCAACGGTCTCAATGAACTCAAGTTGGTTACTGATGATTTCGGATGAAAGTAGAAGTTCAGGTGTAGCATTGGCAAACGCTGAAACAGCGAAAAGAGATAAGGCGAAAAAGGACTGCTTGAACATGGAGTGATAATTCTAAAGGAACAAAAAACGCGGTTACTTTGCCACGGCGCTAGGAATGAATGTCAGCGCAAAGTCAAAAGCATTCTACTTTAAAGCCCTCATAAAAAGAGGGCTTTAATAATGTGAGGTTGTCCTCAAGTCGGTGCCGTTTATTTCATGTTGATTTTGTCTATTTTCGCTTTACCAGTGACTTCACATTTGTGTGTTTGTTTGAGGTGCTGGGTTTTTGGTATTGGCTTTCCGTTGACATCAAGGCAGACGGCGACAGTCATAAACGGCATGGTTGGGATAGGTAAACCACCTAAGCCGCCACCCTGTGCAGATAACGAGCCGCTAAATACTAATAATCCGACAATAAAGAGATATTTTTTCATACCACAACCTTTGTTGACACTCATTAGTGTTCTTTGAGTGTAGCCTATTGGTGATGCTCGTAGAGTTTCTCTAGTGCGACAGACAAACCGTTCTCGGTCACGATACGGATGTGTTTTTTGTCCAAATGCCTCGCGTTGGACACGCCGCAGGAGTGGGCGATCAAGCCAATCCCATAGTGGATATATTTATTGTAGTTAGCGACACGCAGTGTTTTGTCTTCGACATCAAGCCCTTGCTGAAGTCGTTTGTTATGGGTGGTAATGCCCGTGGGGCAGGTGTCTTTGTTGCACTGTAAGGCCTGGATACAGCCCAATGCAAACATATGGCCACGCGCCGAGACGACAAAGTCAGCCCCTAATGCGATAGCCCACGCGACCTTTGAAGGCGTGATCAATTTTCCTGAGGCTATGACTTTGATTCGTGGTTTGAGGCCATGCTTTTCTAATCGGCTCACAACCAACGGCAGGCTTTCTTTTAACGGTAAGCCCACGTAGTCCATTAACGGCTGGGGTGCTGCACCTGTACCACCATCGGCGCTATCAATGGTGATAAAATCGGGGGCGCTTTGATGGCCACGGCTGTTTATCTCATCAAGCAAGTCGTCAAACCATTTAAGCGAGCCGATGACTGTTTTGAAACCGACAGGTTTACCCGTGGTTTCCCTGATGAAGTCAATCATGTCGAGCAAGTCACCCACACTGCGGATATCGATGTGGCCATTGGGGCTAATGGAGTCTTCGCCTTCTTTGATACCGCGTATTTCGGCAATTTCCTTGGTTACCTTACGGCCGGGTAGCATACCGCCTTTACCGGGTTTAGCGCCTTGGCTGATCTTGATTTCAAACATTTTTACTTCGGGGTGATTGGCAATTTCAATGAGCTTTTCCTTACTGAGCTTACCGTGCTCATCGCGTACGCCATATTTGGCTGTACCGATCTGAAATACGATATCGGCCTGTCCTTCCAAATGATAAGGGCTCAGCCCGCCCTCGCCGGTGTTCATCCAACACCCGGCCAGTTTTGCGCCTCGTGACAGGGCGCGAACGGCAGGTTTAGAGATCGCGCCGTAACTCATACCTGAAATATTGAATATCGAAGAAGTGGTGTAGGGAGTACGGCATTCTTCGCCTATGGTGATGGGCGCTGGCGCAACCGCATCTTCCTCAAGCGTGGGGAAGGCACAGTTCATAAACATGATTGTACCGGTAGGGTCTAGGCTTCGGGTTGAACCAAAGGCCAAGGTTCGATCAACATTTTTCGCTGCCTTATAAACCCAACTTCTTTCGGCGCGGTTGAATGGCATCTCTTCCCGATCCATGGCAAAGAAGTACTGGCGAAAGAACTCGCCTTGCTTTTCAAACAAGTAACGGAAGCGACCGATAACCGGGTAGTTGTGCCTGATGGCATGTTTATGTTGGCGAATATCGGTGATGTACATGTAGATCACCGCAAGGACCCCAAGCCCGATAAGGATAATGAATAACCCTGAGAGGAAATTAATACCGAATATTAGCGAGTCGCCCATGTTGCCTCCTAATCGCGATGTTGGCTTGTTATAAAGCTAGCTTAATGAGGGATAAAGAGCGGGCTAAGCAGGATTAATTTCACACTATTGGCATACAGATGAGGATAAACCCAATACCAGGCATGGGCTTGGTATTGGATTTTTACGGGTTATTTACTATTGGTGTGCGGCAGAGCAAGTCGTTAAGCGACGACTTCAGCACCATTTTTGCGCTCAGCGCCACGAAGCATGGCGTGGATTAATTCGTTCGCTTCAAACTTGGTTAACGCCTCGTGCGCACCAACCTGATGGGCTTGCGAGACACTGATTTCACTCGATAGTGAGGTATGCAGGATGATATAGGCGTGATTTAGGATACTGCTGTTCTGCACTTCAAATGCAAGCTCGTAGCCATCAAGCCCTGGCATCTCAATGTCACTGACCAGAATATCGAATGGGTCGTTAGCTTCAGCGGCATGTTTAAGCATTTCCAGCGCATCCCGGCCATTGGTCGCGATAAAGTACGGAATCGAGATACTGTCGAGTGCTTGGGACAGCTGCCTACGTGCAACGGCCGAATCATCGACCAGCAGGATTTTTAGCGGTCGGAGAATTTCACGTTGAACATCAGTCAGCACTGGGTGAAGGCTGTCAGGCGCATCAGGGAAGATCTTCGACAGGATCAATTCTACATCTAGTAGCTGAACGAGCTTATCTTCAACCGTGGTCACGCCGGTAACGAAGACGTTACTGCCAAGTGCACTTGGCGGCGCATCAATATTGTGCCAGTTACACTCAGTGATCTTATTAATGCCACGCACTAAGAAACCAACTAGCATCCGGCGGCAATCGGTAATGATGATATAGCAATCTTTCAACTCATCTTTCGTCAGAGGTGGGTAGCCAACGGCTTTTGCCATATCAATGACGGGTAGGGTATCGCCACGCAAGTTAGCAGCACCAAGCACCGTGTGATGGGAATGGGGAATAGCCGTCAATGGTGTGTAGGGCACAATTTCTTTCACTTTCAATGTACCAATAGCGAAAGATTGCAATGCTGTGAGTTTGAATAACAACATGCCCTGAGATTGATTGGTGGCATTCTTTATCATTCTTCAATCCCTTGTAAAAGAGTGAGTTGGCTTGAATGCAGTATAGTAGCCTTTAACACAGACGATAGGAATCAAAGATACTGAGATTGTTGTTATTAATTGATCAGAGTAAGTTTTTTTGCAGATAGATGGCATCCACTTTGTAAAATGGGTACTGACAACCCAAACACTTATAAAGAATATGGCTAAATTTTGAACCCAAACTAGGGTAATTCGCTGCTTGTTACATTTTGTTCATACTTATCTTTGAATTGACATTAAAAACAGTAAGGCTCTTTTCGCGAAACAAAAAAACTCCGCTAACACTTATTGGGTCATATAAGTCGGGTCAATTAAAGGTCGGCTATGACGTCATTATTTTTATTAAACCATTACGTGGAGACAAAAATGCGAAAGGGATTACACCTCAGCAAATTGGCAGGCGCAATGTCTGTCATGCTACTAGCAGGGATTGCTGGCAACGCACAAGCTGCGCCAACTCATGATAAAAATGTGATTGGTTATATTACCCAATGGGAAGCATGGAAGGGCACTAACGCGGGCTTTAGCGTTAAGGGCGAAGCGACCCACTTGAACGTGAATATGGATATCTACTCTATCCTGAATTTCTCATTCTTTGGTGTCGCCAAAGATGGTTCGTTACACAGTGGCGATTTACGTAATAAAAATATCTATCAGGAAAACGCTGTTCAGGAGCCTGGGCCACTTCTTCACCCTGACGTTTACTCAAGTTGGGATCTGCATATCCTATGGGGTGAGTTGGAATATATTCACCAGTACCCAGGGAATGAGGCATGGGAAGCCGAAGCCTTACGTAAAGTGCAAGAGCAAGGGTTTGTGAAGAGCGGTAATGGTTGGTTGCATGAGCCAACAGGTGTAACCGGCCAGTTTCCAATCCCTCTGAAAAAAGCGGGTGGGGCGCCTGGCTTGATTGATCTGGCGCACCAGAAAGGGGTGAAGGTGATGGCATCGCTGGGTGGCTGGAGCATGTCTAAGCACTTCCCAGAAATGGCTGCCGATCCGGTCAAGAAAGCACGTTTCCTTCAAGATATCGACAAGCTGATGGCATTAGGCTTTGATGGTATTGATATTGACTGGGAATACCCAGGTACTGGCGGGATGAACTTTGCCGGCAGCCCTGAGGACTACGGTAACTTTGAACAGTTGATGGAAGATATTCGTGAGCGCATTGGCCCGAATAAGCTTCTGACAGCGGCATTCTCGGCATCAACAGCCAAGCTGGAAGGGTACAACTGGCCGCGCCTTGTCGCCTCGATGGATTACTTCAATATGATGACTTACGACCTCAATGGTGGTTGGTCGAACATTACAGGCCACAACGCGCCACTATACCCGCACCCTGAAGAAGAATTCCCTGGCTTAAACTTGGATTACCTGCGTGCATGGATGGCTGCACAGGGTATCCCGTCAGAGAAGATTAACTTCGGTGCGGCTTTTTATGGGCGTGGGGTGCAGACAACCGAAGCAACTGCTTATGTAGGCGCCCCAACAGACAAGCGACAAGTCAGGTTCAGTGTTGATGGCCCAGCGCTTTCGGCTGTTGATTTGGATAACTGGAAAGAATTCGAAGGCCAGCCAAATTATAACTACATTCAGCAAACTTCCGGCTGGGAGCACATGTGGGATGTGAACGCAGAAGTGCCCTATGCCGTAAAAGGCAAGTACTTCCTGAGTTACGACGATGTGCCTTCAATGGAGAAAAAGGCACAGTACATTGTTGATAATAACTTAGGCGGTGTGATTGTTTGGCAAGTTCATGGTGATATTAAGTGTGAAGGCACATTTATTAACCGCGGTACCAAGCTAAAAGAGTGTACCCAACTGAGCTCACCGCTTGCAGAAGCAATCGACCGCGTGTTTTCTGCGGATGTGATCCCTAATAATGCGCCAGTACTAAGTGTGCCAGCTGGCCAAGCAGCGGATGCTGGTCAGGTGATCAGCTTTGCCGTTTCAGCAACCGATGCCGATGGCGATGCACTGTCGTTTAGCGCCACCAATGCAACTGTGGTTGATAACGGGAATGGTAGTGCGACTGTGACGTATCAGGCACCGAATACGGGAGTAGATCTACAAGAAGTGGTGGTGGTTTCTGTCTCCGATGGTCGTAAGTCGGTATCGAGCAATGTTGTGGTGAATGTGAAGGGGACTGGTGAAGTCGTGAATACGGCCCCAGTGCTGACTGCGCCAGCTGCTGCTACAGTCAACAGCGGCCAGAGTGTCGTGATCAGCGTCTCTGCAGATGATGCCGAAGGGGATTTCCTCACTTACAGCGCGTCGAGCGGTGAGGTAATGCTAACGGCAACAGGTGCGGAGATCACTTTCACAGCACCAACAGTGACCGCTGATACCGTTGTCGACCTTGTTGTTACTGTCTCTGATGGCTTGGCGACAGACACATCAACTATTGCAGTGACAGTAGTGGCTGATTCGACTGGCGGCAACACGACTTGGGATCCGAATACGATCTATAACACAGGTGATACCGTGGTATTTGATGGCGTCACATACACTGCGAAATGGTGGACCAAGGGCGAGCAGCCGGGTACCAGTGGTGTGTGGGAAGCAGCAGATAGCGGTAGTGCAACAGGCTGGAGTGCAAGCAAAGTGTACAACAGTGGTGACGTTGTCACCCATAATGGCCAGCAGTACCGAGCCAAGTGGTGGACCAAAGGTGATCAACCTGGCGATGCCAATGGGCCTTGGGAGTTGATTTAAACCTCAGCGCTTGGTAATAGACAAAACCTTGTTTACAGCCTTGGTTCGGTATAGGACTAAGGCTGTTTTCGTTCACTGTCTACGTGAAAGGCAAACTCACCTGTTCACCGCTATAGTTAAGGTGTTGCGGCAATGATAGGTGGCGAACATGGAACTGCGGAACAAATCAGGCGATATTGCGAAGTTGGCAGATAACTTAACCTTGAAAGAAGTCGTTGATATGGGCTTTTCATTAGATATTTGTGATGAAGCTTATGATCCGAATGAACATTGGACAGTGAAGGGGCCGGGGAAAGAAGAAGGGGAGTATCCTTCAAGTAAATAACCTCCCTTTTATTCTTGATATTTAAAGCCGACTTGAAGTCGGCTTTTTGCTATCTGGTTGTTAATTAAGCGTTTGTTGGTTGTTTTTGTGATCTTGCTCAGATATAGAAAATCAGTACTTCCTTTTATGCCGCAATCTGACATTATGAATCTTGTTCGATGTTATCCCCTATTGGCAATGCCAATACCAAAAAGCGTGCATCGTATAATGGCTATTACCTCAGCCTTCCAAGCTGATGATGCGGGTTCGATTCCCGCTGCACGCTCCAATCTATTATCAAGTATTTCGCTTCGGTATAAATTTCTTGTTTTCTTGCTCTGCCTAGCTTAAGTCGTTGCGGTAGAAACATGTTGTTTTCACGTTGGTAGGCTTATTGACTGTTGGTCTTTGCGTTTTTAGATTTGCCTGAATTTATAAATTATCGCCTTCAAGAGCATTCTTGAAAATGAGAAAGTCGTGTCTTAATAGTTAGACTACGATTGAAAAATCATTGTCTTTAATCGGGCGTAGTCATGAAAAAATAATAGTAAATTGAATTAAAGTAGTAATAATTCAGTTGTGGCTACTGTCTGTTTTATTCGTATTTTAAACAAATAAAATGCTTAGTGTTATCGAATTAAATTATTTGTTTTTAATAGGGGCACTTGCTTTATCTTTATATCAACGTAGAAGTGAAAGTACTGTTGCTCTCTTCTGTGAATGTGATAAAAAACCTTAAAATCAAATGATTATTAGTAGTTGATGGAGGTGAATCTATCTAATAGACAATCACGCTAGTGCGTGTGGGCGACGTTTATTACTTAAAGTAGGCTAGGTAAGGATTGGTATCATGTTTAATCCAAAAGACTACAAGTTGTTTAAAACAGGCATAGGCACAGCATGCGGTTTTGCCATTGCCACTTTCTCCTTGGTGCTTTACCCCTCTTATTCAAGCGCTGAAACTGACTACTTTGTCGGCGCCGGGGTCGGTTACCAAAACGACAGGCTGGATGGTGCTGGATCTGAGAACGGCGAAGATGCATTTGTACAGTTACATGCAGGGGCGATCATCGACTCAAACCATAAAGTGGCAGCAAATTACAGCTATAAAGATAAGTTTTCGCAAAGCTTATATTATGTTTCTTATGATTATTTGTATGGGGTGTCAAATAGGGTATCCCTAAATGGTGGCTTTCTATTAGGTGTTGGCTATAACGATATACAGAGTGATTCGTCGGTAGATTTTGTGCGTGGCCTGCAAGTTGGCACATCGATAAAAATCAGCAACGACTGGAGCACCGACGTTACCTACCGGTACATTCATCAAGACTATGAAGAAAATGAGGTAGAAATCGACAACACCCAACAGGTTGTGATTATGGCAAATTACCATTTCTAAACTTCACTTTATTTTACCTAGATAGTTTTACAAGCAGAGATTCATATAGGCACGCTATTGCTAGCAATGGCGTGCTTTTTTATTGGTTAAATAATTTGTTAGCTCGTATCGACACGTTGAATCAAATTGCCTCTATCTTAATAAGCACTGGGTTGCTTATCTATCTCGATCGGAAGTAAGTGAAATGTAAATACATTGTACTATTGCTTGTTGATTACGTTTTCCAGTATGACGCTCGTTAACTGCATTTTTTCCTATGAGTTGTAATGTTTTGGTTAACATTTAATCTCTGGGATATAGGGTAAAAAACAAATTACTGATACATGTATGAAGTTAATGGCTAATAAGTTACGTTGAGTTGGTGTTTTATCTTGTTTGTGGGTTTGCCATAAGTAACTGTTATCAAACTGTAAATCTGTGATGTGTTCGGTTATAACATTTCCTTATATTGGTAATATGAATATAGTATTTTCATGAAGTGCTTTAGGGTGTTAATTTATTGTTAATGTTTGTGATATTGCACAGATAACTAACTGACTCTAAAGAAAAGGCAGGTTATAACTATGTACATACGAAATATTATTAAGAAAAGTATCACTAGTTTGATTGTTCTTTTAGCTAGCTCTGCTGTAAACCTCCTCTAAACTAGGGGCATATGAAATTAGAGTCCTCCGGCCTATACTGGGACAACACGGAGAGCTAACAATGAAAAAATCACGCTACACGGAAACTCAAATCGTCAAGATTTTGAAAGAAGTAGAGGCAGGCAGACTGGTAAAAGAAGTCTGCCGTGAATACGGCATTTCAGATGCCACGTACTACAACTGGAAAGCGAAATACGGTGGCATGGAGTCCTCAGATATCAAGCGTATGAAAGAGCTTGAAGAAGAGAACCGCCGGCTTAAATCTATGTTTGCAGACCTCAGCCTTGAGCACCGTATCCTCAAAGACATTATTGAAAAAAAGCTGTAAAGCCAGCGATTAGGCGAGAGCTTGTTAATTATGCCCGTGAGAAGCACGGGGCAAGCCTTCGTATGGCCTGTCGCGCTGTTGGCATCAGTGATTCAGTGTATCGGTATCAGCCTGAGATTCATAGGAATGACCAAGTAATCCTGAAGCTACAGGAAGCGGTTGAGCGTTATCCAGCCTATGGCTTCAGTAAGCTACTTAAAATCCTACGCCGCTGGGGACACAACTGGAATCACAAGCGTGTTTATCGCCTGTATTGCGACCTTAATTTGAACAAACGGCGGCGAGGTAAGAAACGTCTACCAACACGCAGTCCAGAGCCGTTAGCAGTACCTACTACAGCTAATTACTGTTGGTCTATGGATTTTATGAGCGATAGCCTGTTCTGTGGACGGCGCTTCAGGACATTCAATCTCGTTGATGACTTCAATCGTGAAGCATTGGCCATCGAGATTGATCTCAACTTGCCTGCACTACGGGTGATACGAGTACTGGAACGGGTCGTTGCTTGGCGTGGTTACCCTAAAAAACTGCGTATGGATAATGGTCCCGAATTTATCTCTACTGCGCTTGCCGAGTGGGCTGAAGAACACCGTATTAAGCTTGAATTTATACAGCCAGGAACGCCGACCCAGAACTCATATGTCGAGCGCTTCAACCGAACATACCGCGATGAAATCCTAAATATGTATGTGTTCAAAACATTAACAGAAGTACGAGAGCTGACGGAAAACTGGGTACGCGAATATAACGAAGAGCGGCCACATGACTCACTGAATGACTTGACGCCATGGGAATATCTAGCATTACATTCATCAGCTGGAAACTCTAATTATGCGTGTAACTAATTAAGGGGGGTTTACACTGCAACCATTGCAGCTGAGTTTCCTCAGCGCCCAGTAAACATGGTTGTAGGATACAGTGCTGGTGGAGGGGTTGATACTTATGCTCGTGCATTGGCTAAAGTAGCACCTGACTATTTAGAGGGGCAGCCGATTGTTGTCGTTAACAAGCCTGGTGGTGGTGGATTGATTGGCGGACGTTTCGTGGCTGACCAACCGCCAACAGGCTATTCGTTATACCTTTCTTCTGCCGGTTCGATGTTGCTGCGTAACCTGAGTAAGCGCCAAGTTGTGTCTTCTAATGACTTCAAGGCTGTTGCGACTGTGGGTGAATTAACCGCTGGTGTCTTTGTTCCTGCTTCTTCGCCAATTAAAGATATTCCGGAGTTGCTCGCTTACTTGAAAGAGGGTGGCAAATCTGCACGTTGGGGACATACCGGTAGGGGCAATGTTTGGCACATAGCAGGGGTTGGTGTATTAGATAAAAACAATATTAAGGTCAGAGATGTCCCTTTCAGAGGCGGCGCGTCAGTAAGATCGGCCTTGGTGAGCAAGCAAATTGACTTTGGCGTGATTGGTGCTCATTTAGGACTAGGTTTTGAACAAGATATTCGTCTAATTGGAGTGCTTTCTGATACCCGCCACCCAGCAGTGCCTGATGTTTCCACCGCGCAAGAGCAAAATGTCGATTTTGTAAAAGTATCTTCCCCAATTGTTGTGATGGCACCAAAGCGTGTTTCCGATGAAACCGTCGATGCACTATCTCAACGTATTGCGAAAATGGTTGAAGATACAGGCTATACGGATGTGCTAGACAAAGCCGGATTGCCGATCACCAGCTTGGACTCTACTCAATCAACGTTGGCACTGAATCAGGCTAAACAGGATTGGAAACCATTGGTTAGTAAGTAATGGATTATAGGTAACACAATGAGTAAAACATCAAGTTATTCAGAGCAGCAGATAAGCAACAGCACATCTCGATATAACTTCTATACGGGAGTTGTTATTGCCATTATCTCAGGGGTTATATTTTACGAGTCCTTTAAAATCCCTGTAGAAATTGATGACCTTGGCGTAAGTGCCCGGTTCTTTCCGCAAAGTATCTCTGCTTTTATGGGGCTGTTAGGCTTGGTGCTTGCAGTTCAGGGATTGAGGGGAAGCTCGGTGTCTGACGATAAGCCAAAGTTTAATAGCGCGGTATTCATTAAGCAGGTGCTTCCCCTTTCAGTATTGAGCTTTATATATGTGTGGATGTTTAGTGCATTTGGCTATCTAACTGCAACGCTGTTCACTATTTTTGCGGCTGCATACCATTTTAGCGTGCGAGGGAAGGCGCTGATCATTTTACCTGTGGTGATGTCCGTGGTGTTTTACTACTTGTTCTTCATACTGATGGGGGTATTTGAGCCGCCTGCAGAAGTGTTTGATATAACAAGTTTTCTGAAGAGCTAATAGGGATCAGACAATGGAACTGTTAAATGGATTTCTAACCATATTTTCGTAACCGACGACAATGTTGTTTATTGTGGCAGGCGCTATATTGGGTGTTGTCGTAGGGGCGATCCCTGGGCTGACAGCATCGGCAGCAATAGCCATGCTTGTCCCGCTTACTTACTATGTAGACCCTTTGTCGGCGTTGGCATTCCTTTACGTAATTGGTAAAGCTGGTCGTTTTGGTGGGTCGATTTCTGCTATTTTGTTTAATACCCCAGGTACAACAGCGGCTGCAGCAACCATTCTCGATGGTCACCCCATGACCCAGAAAGGCCAGGCTGGAAAAGCACTCAAAACAGCGTCATTGGCGTCGGCGATAGGTGATTTTACCGGTGAAATACTGCTTATTTGTGCTGCCCTCACTATTGCTTCGTTCACTCGACAGCTAGGACCACCAGAGTACTTTGCAATTTATCTGTGTGCCTTCTTGATTATTGGTAGTGTTATTTCAAGCTCAATTCTAAAGGGGATTATTTCCACTTTGCTGGGGGCGTCATTGGCAATGATTGGCTTGGATCCAATCACGTCAGAGCCAAGATTAGACTTCGGTATGATAGAGCTTTATAACGGCCTTTCATTAGTACCGCTGTTGATTGGTTTGTTTGTTATCTCAGAAGTGTTTGTTCAAGCGACTCAGCATCAAGCCAAAAAAGATAAAGAGCAAAAAATGAAGGCCAGTTGTGTTGAAGATGAATCCCTTAGCGCACAAGAAGTAAAGCGTTGCTTACCATTTATCGGTAAAGGTGCAGGTATTGGTGCTGTTATTGGTTTGCTGCCGGGTGTAGGGTCAGCTGTCGCGTGTTTCGTCGCTTATAGCGAAGGTCGACGTAAAGCTAAAAATGGTGATAAGTGGGGGACGGGTGTTATCGAAGGGATTGCAGCGCCGGAAGCAGCCAATAACGCAGTCTCTGGTCCTAGTATGATCCCATTGTTGGCGTTGGGTGTACCAGGAAGTACCATTGCAGCGATGTTGCTTGGCGTCTTCATGATTCATGGTATCCAAGTCGGGCCGCAGATCTTTGAAACCTCTGGTGATATTGTTTATGGGCTATTTGCTGCGGGCTTAGTCGGGATATTTATTTACTTCTTGGTCGGCTGGTTTGGCAGTGTACATATTGGCCGCATCATTGATAAAGTACCTCCGACGTATATTTATCCCTCTATTTTGGCGATTGCCTGTGTATCAGCCTATACGGCAAGGTCGAGCTTATTTGATGTCGGTCTAGCTTGTGTGTTCGGGCTTGTTGGCTACTTTATGCGAACGATGAACTTAAGTACGGCAGCAACTGTTATCGCCTTTGTTCTCGCGCCGGGTGCCGAACAAGCGCTACGCCAATCGCTTCTTCTTGGTGATAATGGATTTATGATATTTGCTGAGCGTCCTATCGCACTTATTTTCTTCTCCATTCCTGTATTGGCTATTGCGATAAAACTATATTCTCGCTTTAGGAATAAGCCACAAGAAGTTAATTTAGATACCGCATAAATTATCTGTACCTCTTTATAGCAAGCACATAATTTAATGTGCTTGCTCTGTTGTATATACCCAAGTTGCATCTTGATATAGCTTGGGTATACCTCTCTTTCCTCATTAAATAATGAATACGCCATAAATAAATGGAGTTTTTATGTCTGCGAAAAATATTATTGTGATTATGTCTGACGAGCATGCCAGTAAAATACTTGGCTGCCATGGTCACCCGTTTATCAAAACGCCGAATATCGATCGCCTAGCAAGTGAAGGTTGTCGTTTTTCGTCAGCTTATACTAATTCGCCAATTTGTTTACCGGGTAGGGCTGCGTTTGCGGCTGGACGATACGTGTGTGAAACAGGGTATTGGGATAATGCTCATCCTTATGAAGGCAAGGTGCCAAGCTGGGGCCACTTGATCCGAGATAAAAATATTAAATCAGCTTCCATTGGCAAGCTGCATTATCGAAATGACAAGGATGACGTTGGTTTTGACGAACAAATTTTGCCGATGCACGTTGTGGGTGAGAAAGGGGATATTCTAGGCTCTGTCCGTGATGATTTGCCAAGGCGAATGAAGTGCTCATCCATGTCTGAGCAGATTGGCCCTGGCGAGAGCACCTATACCCAATACGATAGGAACATAACTAGGCTGTCATGCGACTGGTTACGCGATCAAAATCGCGATGAACCATTTGTGCTATATATCGGCTTAGTTGCGCCGCACTTTCCTTTGATTGCGCCTCAAGAATTTTATGACTTGTATGCCGATATGGATATCAATATGCCAAAGGCTTATGAGGTTTCAGAAAGGCCCGATCATGGTTGGCTTAACCAGTGGAGAAAGTGCTGGATCCATGACGAATTCTTCGATGACGATAAAGTGAAGGTGGCGCTCAAAAGTTACTATGGATTGGTGTCATTCTTGGATGACAACATAGGGAAAATTTTAGACACCTTGGAAGAGGTTGGTTTAAAAGACGATACCCAAGTTATCTATACCTCTGATCATGGCGATAATATGGGCGCTCGGGGACTTTGGGGTAAATCGACTTTCTTTGAGGAAGCCGGTGCAATCCCTATGATTATGCGAGGTCCTGACGTTAAGCCAAATACAGTGTGCGATACGCCCGTTTCCTTGGTGGATGTGAGCGCGACGATAGTCAAGGAAACCGGTGCTGAAATACCAGAAAATTGGGCTGGAAGATCGCTAAATCAAATTGGATCAGAGCCTTATGATCCAGAAAGAGTGGTTTTTTCTGAGTACCATGCTGCAGGCGCGATCAGTGGCGCTTTCATGATACGCAAGGGCGACTATAAATATATTCACTACGTCGGGTACAAGCCCCAGTTATTTAATTTAAAAGCGGATCCGGAAGAGCTGAATGACATTTCTGAGTTACCTGAAATGAATGAAGTGGTCATTGAACTTGAGGCTGAATTACGCAAAATTTGTGACCCTGAAGAAGTGGATATTAGAGCGAAGGCTGATCAGGAAAAATTAGTCAATGAGAATGGCGGCCGGGATTATATTGTCAAAAAAGGCGGCTTTGGTGCGACACCGGCACCGGGTGAGTTAGCAAGCTATAAAAGCGAGAGCTAAAGCACTTTATCTAGTGTTTTTAATTATATAGAATGATCCAGATCAACAATCTTGGTATAGGAGTCAGGGATGAACTTTCGACAATTGAAATATTTTACTGAGATTGTTGATGCTGGCAGCTTTTTAAAAGCATCAAAAAATTTATTGATAGCCCAGCCAGCATTAAGCCAGCATATCGCCTCACTAGAGGATGAGCTCGGCACGCAATTATTTATTCGCTCACCGCGTGGTGTTACTGTGACTGCGGCAGGTGAAGTGCTGTATCAGCACGGAAAGAAGATACTCGGTCAGCTCAAGCAAGCAAAAGACGATGTTAGGGATGAAGTTAATATTCCTAAAGGTGATGTCGCTGTCGTTTTCCCTCCTATGTTATCTATTTATGTCGCGCCAAGGCTGGTAAAAGAAATCGAGCTTGAATACCCCGATATCAACCTTCGTCCTATGGAAGCACGTAGCCTTACTAGCCAAGCGATGGTGGAGAGGGGAAGGGCAGACTTGGGTTTGATTGCCGGTGATAAGCCAAAGGGCAACCTAAATAGTGAAATCATTTATGAAGAACCGCTGTTCTTTATTGAGCAGTACCCTAGCAGTGAGCCTGAAACGGTGACGGGTGGGCAAATTTCTTTCAGTGAACTGTCCAGAAAGCCCTTGGTGTTAAGCCAAAAGAGCCATGCGCTTCGAGCAATGCTTGAAGAACTGTCTGAAAAGAAAAAGCTACCACTTAATATTAAACTGGAAACCGAATCCACAAGGCTAATCGAGCATTTTGTGACTGAGGGAGTCGCCCATGGTGTATTTCCATGGCCATCAATCTATAAATTGTGCCAAGATAAAAAAATAGTAGCGAGGCGGATTGTGAAGCCAGAAATGTCACGCCAAATTTACCTGTCTTGGCCTTCCAGTTATCCATTGAATACTGCGACCATGATCGTCAAAGAGAAGATCCTAAGTATTTTAGAAGATCTTTATCAGGAAGGCGTGATCGTGGGCGAATGGTTGAGGTAATACGTTCAATAAGCGTTTAAATTATATTCAAAACATAAATTAAAGAGCCTTGATTCAGTAAGTTAAAACACTGAATCAAGGCTTTCTTATATCATGCTCTTAATTGACTTATATGGACATGGCTTTGTAGAACAGGTTGAGACTCGCCAGCAGCATAGCAATTCGGATAAACCTGAATATCATGACCTCTGATATGACATTGCCGAGTTTTTTGCCGATTATGGTGCCAATGATGCCAGTAGCACTCATTATTAGGCAGATAACGATCCATTTTTCCATAGGAACACCAATGGAAATGAATGCCGTAAGCTTAAAGACATTCTGCATCAGCATACAGGCTGTAATTGTGCCAAGGAAGGTGAATTTATCGAACTCAAGCCTTTGCAACAATGCCGCAATACCTGGGCCCGGCGCGCCGACGAAGAATGAAATAAAAGATAGAACGCCGCCTGAGAAAGGCGTATTGTTTCCGAGCTTGCCAAAGGGTAAGCCATTGGGCTTAATTGCGGAGTAGAGCAGGAACAAACCCAATATTACCGCTAGGCTAGCTGCATTAATTTGGTCAAAAACAAGCGAGGCGATAATCGTTGCGGGAATAGCGCCGACCATAAATTCAAGCATGAAACGGGTTGAGATATGGTTGCGATAAATCAACACGCGACTGATTAACGATGCAAATTGCACCAGGCAAATCACGGCCATTAGCTCCTTGGTTGGGATCAGCGGTGAGAGCAAAATGAGCATGACAATCCCACCACCGAAGCCTGCCAAGGACGATACCAGGGCCGCGACTAAGCTGATAATTGGTGCAAGTATATAGATGATATCCAAGCTAGGTATGAGCATATTGATTATTGGATTGCCACCCCACCGTTGTTCAATATTTCAATAACGCCATCCTTCGGGGATACAAAGACTCGTTGACCGTTATTTAATTGGCTACAAATATTCCCGTCGAACTTATCTAATATGCTGATCCCAGAAAATGCAGATGCTTGGATCATCACTGGGCCGGCATTATTGAAGATAAGCGCTTTGGGCGCAGTACCTAGCCTCACCATTTCATGGAACAGCCATGAGCTGGCGACGCCGCCTTTGGCACGGTCGGCGACCAGTATTTTGCCTTTAACACTGACGCCGTCTTCCACGATATTAGGGCGTAGAAACTCGCCTGTTTTGATATCTAAGTCGTATCGAGCGGAAAAAGCACCATTTAAAACCAGTACTTCGCCCTCACATGCTTCGCCTAGACCTTTTTGCAATGCATTAATTTTCATGAATAACTTTTCCTGCGATGGCTGATTGTATAGCGTTGTTGATTGTGACTGCCGCAGCCGTATAGCCAGCCCCGTTTAGAATGTTGCTTAGCTTCACTGATGGCGTGATGGCAGTGCGCCAATTGTTGCTCTGGCGAATAGGTTCAGAGCCAGCTTGGAAATAGTCGATGCCGTCTAAGAGCTGGCAACCACTTTGCTCCAGCGAACGAAGTATGCCTAGCCTTTCTGCGGCATCGATGGTGCCCTTGTCGCTAAACGCAAGCATTGTTACCCTTTCGGCAACTTGGTTGCCACGTAAGCCTTGCTCCAATTCAATGATCTCATCCAGTCCCATTTGCGGTGCACCAAAGACAACTAAATCCAAAGGTTCGTTTTCTAGCTGTTTTCCCGAAATGAATGCGCTAATTTCTTCATTGCTGACTATTTCGCTTGGTAGTTGAAGTGAAGCAAATTTGTACGCTTCAGGTGTCCAGCCAGCCACATGGAAGAGGCCAACAGCACCATAGCTTGCGATTGCCGCGCCAAAGTGGTTAAGTGCAAGCGCACCGGGGTGAGCATCAATGCCATGGATGATCGGTATTTCACTGCTGTTGTTGAGGCGTTGGCCAACTATCGCACCCAGGGCGCCCCATTCAGTCAGTGACTGAGGTGTACGCTCGACGCTGAAAGCACGCTGGGGCACCCGGTTTTCATCAAGGTGTAATCCCCACCTTGGTACATAGCCTGCGAGCGCGGCTGCTAAAGCAGCGGGTCCAGCTTCGAAGTTTGTTCGAGCGCCGAGTGCAGAGTTGGCGTAAATGGCTGAAGGGGTCGAGCCCATGGCAATGGCTTCTCCATAGCATGGGGCCGGGACGGAGTGGTTATTGATATGGCCAAATTCCATTATGCAGCCAATTTTGGAGATGGCTTCTAAGCGGCGATTATCTAAGTCAACGAACCATGCAGGCAAGCCGAACTCTACTAGCTCATTGGCCGTGTGGCGGCTTTCAAGATACAGGTTTGCCCTTGGCATCGTATTGGTTTGCTCTATTTGCTGTCCTAGCTCTTGAACAAAATTGATCCCCGCTTCGCCCATGGCGTCGGTATCGGCCATTAAGAAGGCGTAGCGGATAGGGATCAGTGAATCAGCACCTAGCATGGTGCCAGTTTCAACCAGAAACTTGATTGCCCACTGGATTGAGGGGCCAAACTCACCATCAAGCATCCGCTGCTGTTCTGAGTTTAAATTCATTGGTGTTCCTTACTGTCATGAATAAAGAATAATTGCGATTTGATTATTTATAATTGATTGTCTTATTTAGCGTTTAAAGCCGTATAAATGGGCTGGGTTATTTACCAATATATTATTTCTAGTGTTTTCGTCTGGCGCCCACCGCTTAAGCATTTCTAATAAGTCGCCATCTCTAGGCATATCGACGGGAATATGCGGGTGCGGCCAATCTGAACCCCAAACCACCCTTTCTGAGTTGGTTGAAATGAGCTGTTGGGCAACCTTGGTAACGTCATGATAAGGCGTGGTTTTTTCGCTCGTGAAGCGATAGCTACCAGATAGTTTTGCCCAGGCTTTGCCCTTATCCATCAGTTTTAACATTGCTTGGAATCCCACATTATTTTGTGGGACGGTGGTAGGCATATGCCCCATGTGGTCGAATACAAGCTGGACGGGAAGCTTACCTAATTGAGTCATAAGATCGGCGGATTTCGATACATCAATCAACAGTTGCAAGTGCATATCGGTTTCAGCCAATTTGTGGGCTAAACTTTCGAGGCTTTTAATATTGACGTTGCTTTGAAATAGCAGGTTTAGCCGAGCACCTTTTGCCCCCATCTCCGCCATACTTTCAAGCTGGCTGGTGGCAATATCGTCATTAACGACCACAACAGCTTTGAAATTTTCTCCACCTTGTTTTACAGCTTCGAGTGTTGCTCTATTATCAACACCATAAACGCTTGGCTGCACAATAACGGCTCGTTTCAAGCCCAGAATGCTTTGCAATTCCTTATATTGGCCTAATGATGCATCGGGCGGGGTATAAGTCCGGTTTTCCGTATATGGGTATTTGTTCTCTGGGCCAAATACATGCAGGTGGCAATCACATGCATTATCCGGCAGCACAAAACTTGCTGGTGCGATATTAGGATCGGCAGCAGAGCAATAAGGCGGCATTGTATTAATGTCATTTAGATTACGCATATTATTGGAACTCGTTGTGAGGGTGATATAAATATATCAGCGGGGTTTTGAGATATGAAATATTAAATATTTATCCTTCATTATAAGAAAATCATATAGCTAACCTTCGTGTGAAGGTTAGCTATTTATAGGATCGACTTATACCCGCTCGATAATAATGGCGATACCTTGGCCAACACCAATACACATGGTGCAAAGTGCATAGCGCCCGCCTGTTCGGTGGAGTTGATACATCGCAGTCGTCACTAGTCTCGCACCACTGGCCCCAAGAGGATGGCCCAGGGCGATTGCACCACCATTAGGGTTAACTTTTTCTGAGTCATCCGCCAGCCCGGCTTCTCTCATCACCGCCAAGCTTTGCGAAGCAAATGCCTCATTAAGCTCGATAACATCCATTTGTTCGAGGCTTAACCCAGTTTTAGCCAAGACATTCGTAATCGCTTGCGCGGGTCCGAACCCCATAATTCGGGGTTCTAGCCCTGTGGCGGCAGTCGCAAGAATACGGGCTTTCGGGGTTAGCTTGTGCTGGTCGATAGCTTTTTCAGAGGCGATCAACAGCGCGCACGCACCATCATTGACGCCCGAAGCATTGCCCGCCGTCACGGTTCCGCCTTCGTCTCGGAAGGGGGTGTTGAGCTTTGCCAGTTTCTCTAACGAGGTAGAGCGGGGGTGTTCATCCCTATCAACGGTGACAGGCTCTCCTTTGCGTTGAGGAACGTCTACCGGGCAAATCTCGTCTGCGAACAAACGTTGCTCAATAGCCGCAGCCGCTTTTTGTTGGCTACGAAGGGCGAACTTGTCTTGGTCCGTCCGAGAAATATTGAACATCTCGGCCACATTCTCTGCCGTTTCTGGCATGGAGTCGACGCCATATTCGCGCTTCATTCTTTCATTGATAAACCGCCAGCCAATGGTGGTGTCATATAACCCGCCAGGGGTGCGGCTGAAGGCAGATTCCGCCTTGCCCATCACGAATGGTGCCCTCGACATTGATTCGCAACCGCCGGAAATCAACAGGTCGGTCTCGCCTGATTTGATGGCCCTTGCCGCAATACTGATGGCATCGATACCAGAGCCGCACAGGCGGTTAACCGTGGTACCGGGCTCGGCAGTGGGAAGGCCGGCGAGCAGTGCCGACATCCGAGCGACATTTCGATTGTCTTCCCCGGCCTGGTTGGCGTTGCCAAAGATGACATCCTCGACCTTTGACCAATCAACCTGCGGGTTTCTCTCCATCAGTGCCTTTAGTGGTATTGCCCCTAGGTCGTCGGTACGAATGGTTGATAACGACCCGCCATAACGCCCGAAGGGGGTGCGGATAGCATCACAAATATATGCGTCACTCATAATGCCTCCTATACGGTACCAGACTCGCGTAACATATCGATTTCGAATTCACTCAACCCCAAAGAGGAAAGTAATTCTCTTGTGTGCTCTCCCTTTTCTGGTGGCGGCAAGCGAAGGTCATCAAGCCCCGCAGAGAACTTAACCGGATAGCGAACCTGGAATGTTTCGTTTTCGCTGTTTCGGTCCGGCATGGTTTGCATGAGCCCTCTTGACTGAATATGCGGGTCATCAAAGAAACGCATGTCCCTTAGGACAGGGGCCCAAGGCATATCCGTCGGTTCGAAGATAGCTGTCCACTCATCGAGTGTTTTGGATGCAAAAACGTCGGATAGCAGCGCATGCACTTCACGCTTGGATTGGTTACGCAGACGCGTATTGGCAAAGCGTTCGTCAGCCAGGGCAGGGAAGTCATCACCGATCATGGTGACAAGTTGATTCCAGAACTTGTTTTCAAAGAGTCCGATAGCCAAATGCTCGCCGTCTTTGGTACTGAAGATATCGTTATCCGGCATGACGAAGGGCATTTTGTCGGGATCGCTGTCGCAGACGTCATGGGCAACACGCAGTAAGGGGGCTGACCACGCTGAAATGGCATCTAAAATGGCAACGTCGATGTATTGGCCCACACCCGATTGTTTGGCACTTGCCAGGGCAACGCTGAGTGATAGGGCGGCATACATGGCACCGGCGTAATCACTTAATCGGATTTTTGGGCGGGCAATTTTATCGTTCACTTGAGAAGGCACGCCAAAGTACCCCGATAGGGCCAAGAAGTCGATGTCATGTCCGGCCCGGTTAGCGTAAGGCCCGGTTTGGCCATATCCGCTAAGCGAAAGGTAAATCAGTTTTGGGTTAATCGCGTTTAGTTCTTCATAGGAAAAACCAAGGCGATCCATGACCCCAGGGCGGAAGCTTTCAACCACACAATCGGCTTCGGCAATCAGCTTTTTGAAAATAGCTTTACCTTCTTCGGTTTTCAGGTTGATGGTCAGCGACTTCTTGTTGCGGTTAAGCCGGGCAAACATATCCTTACCCAGCACCCGGCCGGTATCACCCTCTTTAGGCTCTTCGATTTTGATCACCTCTGCACCGAGATCGGCAAGCAGTTGGGTTGTCATTGGGCCTGGAAGTAATCGTGACATATCAACGATGCGGATATCTTTTAGGAATGACCAATTGTTGCTGCTCATGCTTCTTGCTCCTCAATGACAGGTTGTGACGTTTTCCACTCTTTTTTAATGCCCTTGGCGATGGTGTTGCGCTGGATCTCGCTAGAACCGGTGAGGATGCGGAACATCCTTAAGCGGCGGAATACCCACTCTACGGGCTCGCCCTGCGTCATACCGACTGAGCCGTGGATCTGGATAGCTTTGTCTGCGACTTGGAAGCTGTTCTCCCCAACGAAGACTTTGCACATCGAAGACTCGCTGCGGATATCTTCACCTCGGTCGGCTTTCGCGGCTGCAGAGTCGATCATGCTACGACACGCAAAAATGGATGTTTTCATGTCAGCCAGCATGTGCTGGATCGCTTGGAAATCAGCAATGGACTTCCCGAATTGAACGCGGTTATGGGCATAATTGACGGCTTCTTCAAAGGCAAATCGCGCATGGCCTAACATGGTCGGGCATTGAAGTAAGCGGTTGATATTGATTCGGTTCATTCCCAACTTAAAGCCGTTGCCAAGCCCACCGAGAATGTTTTTGGCAGGCACGCGGACATTTTCAAGGTAAATGTCATTGTCGATATGCTGGCCCGACATTGGTAAGTACTCGCCGGCGATGGTGTAGCCTTCGGAGTTGGCATCGACCAAAAAGGCTGTCACGCCATTAGTGCCTGCGTCTGGGTCGGTCACTGCCATGACAATGGCGTAGTCGGCGGTGCGAGATGCGGTAATAAACCGTTTGTGGCCGTTGAGAATATAATCATTCCCATCTTTGACAGCAGATGTTTGGATTCGAGTCGCATCGGAGCCCGCCTGTGGCTCGGTTAAGGCAAAGCAACCTGCGCGTTTACCTTGTGCCGTAGGGATGAAGTACTCTAGCAGTTGCTCTTCAGTGGCTTGATTCAAGATGTAGCCAATTCGCATTGGGCCGCCGTTTTCTCCCAATACGCAACCGTATAAGGCCGCGTTGCTATAGGTCACGTCTTCCTTGAGGATGCACAGTTGTTGGATTGACAAACCTAAGCCGCCAAACTCAACAGGCAGGTTGCAACCATAAATGCCAAGCTCGTACGAGCGCTGCCAAATTTCTTCAAGCAATTCGCGGGAAAAACAGGTTTCCGGGGTTAGGCCACGTTCTTTTTCTAATGGGATAAGTTCTTCATAAATAAACTTATTCATTTTATTACGTAGCGCAATGAAGTCTTGTTCTGGAATGCCATTATTTTTGCTGTGAAGCATAGGTACATTTCCTTGTTGGTTTCCAAAGTAACGATCTAGATTTGACGGTCTTCGTCTTTCCAATAAGTCGCACGTACATCGCGGCGCTGGATTTTTCCCGCGTTGTTTTTGGGTAAGCTCGCGACGAAATCAATCGAATCGGGTTTTTTGAATTTGCCAAGTTCCTTGGTGCAATGGTCGATGAGCTTTGACTCAGAGACGTTCGAGCCATCTTTAAGCACAACGACAGCTTTGACTACCTCACCGAGGTCGGGGTCGGGAGCACCGACAACGCATGCTTCGAAAACGGCTTGGTGGTTGTAGAGCGTATTTTCAACTTCATTTGGGTAAATGTTGAAGCCGCCCGAAACAATCATGTCTTTCTTACGGTCGACAATGAATAGGTAGCCTTCCTCATCGCTATAGGCGATATCACCGGTATGGTAGTAACCGTTAATGAGCACCTTTTCAGTCAGGGCAGGGGCATTCCAGTAGCCTTTCATCACATCCTTGCCGCGGATAACCATTTCGCCTCGGACACCGACGGGTTGGGGGTTGCCATTCTCGTCAATGATTTTGACTTCGGTTTCAAACAAAGGACGACCGCAGGAGTTGAGCAGATCCGGGTTGCCATTGATTGCACTGGCGTGGTCGGCTTCACTCAACATGCAAACCGAGTGGTTGACTTCGCCTGCGCCATAGCCCTGGTTAAGGATCGGGCCGAAAAACTCTATCGCTTCTTTGAGTCGGGCGGCTGAAATCGGTGCCGCGCCATAACGGATTTGCCTCAAGCTACTGATGTCGTATTTATGGCGGTTCTCATGGGCGAGGATCCGGTTAATCATGGTTGGTACCAGATAAGTCTGCTGGGCTTGTTCTGATTCCACCGTGCCAAGGAAGTTATCGACGTCAAAGCGAGACAGGATAACGTGCTTATGCCCTTGGGTAAGCAGCGGCATGATAGACATCCCCGAGGCGTGGGTGATGGGGCCGACGTGCACCATGGTTTCTGGGTGATCCGGGTTTAACTTTGCTCGGTAAATCACTTTATGCAGAATTGACAGCCTGTTCCCTACGGTTTGCATTGCCGCTTTTAGCACACCGGAAGAGCCCGACGTGTAGTGCAGAACGGCAATATCATCCTCTTGAACCTGAGCTAACTGCGCTGAAGTATCGGACTTCGCCAATGCATCCTCATAGCTGCATTCCTCAATGCATCCTCATAGCTGCATTCCTCAATGCATCCTCATAGCTGCATTCCTCAATGCATCCTCATAGCTGCATTCCTCAATGCCTTCGCCCATCACCAGCAGCTGGCTGAGGGTAGGGCATTTGCTTAGCGCAAGCATGCCTGCGTTGAGGTGCTCAGGATCAACAATCAGAAGGTTGGCTTGCGAGTCATTGCAGACATGCACTGTTTCTTCTGGTGATAGCCTGGCGTTAATGGGTACGCGAACAAAACCGCCTTTATATAGGGCAATTTCAACTTCGACAATCTCTACTCTGTTCCAAGCTAATACGGCAACACGTTGGCCCTGCTCAATACCTAATGACGCAAGGGTGTTAACAACGCGGTTAGAGCGTTCATCTAGCTGGGAATAAGTTAACGACTTCCTTTCGTCTTTTAATGCTGTACGCTCACTCCAGAATAGAGCGCTGCGCTCAAATAAACTTCCGATATTCATTTCGTTCTTCCTAAATTCTTTTATCTAAGAGTAATTTCCATGAGCTCATGCGGGCTGACTGTCTTGTGGTTAGTCGCTTTCTATTATTAGAGAGATTTTAGATATATGAAAATATTAAATAGTTATTGTTATGTTAGGAAAAAATTATACCCCTTTAGTGCGAAGCATTATTTGGCCTTTGTATTTTGGCTTCTGTATTTGGTTATCTGTTTTTATGTAACGCTTGGCTTGGATATAAGAAAAACAGATAGCTAGTAAACATAAATACTATTTATTTTGACTGTTGTGCCTTTGCTAACATCGAAATCACTATGCACAAGCCCATCAGTAAAAGGAGATTATGATGACCGCTGAGTATCAAGTAATTGAAGGTGTTGCCGTTGTAACTGTCGACAATCCGCCTGTAAATGCCATATCTCAAACGGTGCGTGATGGAATAATCAAAGGTATTGATAGGGCGAGTGCTGATCCTGAAGCCCAAAGCGTGCTGCTTCGTTGTGAAGGCAAAACCTTCATGGCCGGGGCGGATATTAGTGAATTTGATAAGCCAGCGTTAGCTCCTAGTTTACCCGATGTTGTTAACTGTATTGAAGCGTGCCCTAAACCTGTTGTTGCCTTGATCCATGGTTATGCTTTGGGCGGTGGCTTGGAAATCGCCATGGCTTGCCATTATAGAATTGCGCAGGAAGGGGCGAAACTAGGTTTGACCGAGACCAACTTGGGGCTGATACCGGGAGCGGGAGGTACGCAACGTTTGCCGCGACTGGTGGGTGTGAGTAAAGCGTTGGATATGATCACAGGTGGGAAGATTATCTCTTCAGAAGAGGCCCTAGAGTCAAAGTTGGTCGACAAGCTTATTGGCCATTTGCCTGAAAAATCCGATGAACCCCAGAATATGCTGAAGGTAGCGCTAAATTACTGCCAGAAGGTGCCTCAGCAAACCCCAGTCTTACGGCGGTTAAGCCAAGCACCTATGCCCCATCAAGTTGCAGAGGGGGTTTTTGATGAATGGCGAACCAAAATGCACAAGCGCAAACGGAACTTGAATGCGGTCCAATCTGCGATAGATGCGGTGGAGGCATCAACCAAACAGCCATTTGATGAGGCAATCAAACTCGAACGTAATTTATTTATGTTGTTGAGGGAATCCCAGCAAGCAAAAGCATTGCGCCATATATTCTTTGCTGAAAAGAAAGCCGGTCAATTTAATACCAAGTCAGTGCCAAGCACACAGAAAATTCAAAAAGTGGCTGTCATTGGGGCGGGGACAATGGGAACGGGGATAGCGATGGCATTCTCCAATGCTGGCTATCCTGTTTTGCTTTTAGAGAAATCCCACGTAGCGCTTGAGCAAGGCATAACACGTATAGAAAAAATGCTGGCATCCAGTATTAAACGCGAAAAGATCACTGCGGCACAAGCTGATAAGTCACGAAATCTGATCACGCCAACAACCGATTACCAAAGCCTACAAGACGTGGATATGGTTATTGAGGCCGTTTTCGAAGACTTAGAGGTTAAGTCCCAGGTGTTTGCGCAGATCCATGAACATTGCCGATCAGATGCAATCATAGCGAGCAACACTTCCTACCTTGATATCAATGTGTTGGCGATGGGTAGCCCCTATCCAGAAAATATTATCGGCATGCATTTTTTTAGCCCGGCCAATATTATGAAGTTGGTAGAGGTAATCAGAACGGATTACTGCAGTGAGGCTACGTTAACGACTGCGATTAAGGTGTTAAAGCATCTTAATAAGGTCAGCGTGATTAGTGGTGTTTGTCATGGCTTTATCGGGAACCGAATGTACCAGAGTTACCAAAGAGAGGTGGGTTTACTTTTGCTTGAAGGCGCAAGCCCTAAGCAAATTGACCAAGCGTTATATAACTTTGGGATGGCGATGGGCCCGTTGTCGGTTGCAGATATGTCGGGTCTTGATATTAGCTACATGATGAGAAAGTCACTCAATAAAGAAGACTATGATAGCCGGGCATTCTTAGTTCACGATCGCCTTGTCGAATCGAATCGTAAAGGCAGAAAGACTCACTCGGGTTTTTATAAATATGATGAAAATGGCAAAAAACTTGGCACTGATCCTAGTGTGTTGCAACTGATCGCTGCAACGGCGAGTGAGCTCGGTTTTCAGCCAAGGGAAGTAAAAGACAACGAAATCATTGACCGTTGTATTTTGGCTCTCGTGAATGAGGGCGCGCACATCCTCGATGAAGGTATTGCCGCCAGTGCCAGTGATATTGATGTGGTTTACGTCAACGGCTACGGGTTCCCTAGGCATTTGGGTGGACCTATGCATTATGCGCAGGCGAGTGGGTTGGATCATGTTGCTAAAACGATTGACCAATTCTCAAGCTCATATGGCGATCGCTGGTGGAAATCGGCAGCAAGTTTAAGGGCTGGAAGCCAAAACGGAAAATGGGAAGAAGTTGTTTAGCTTCAACAATATCGTATTTGAAAAACGCGTTGAGGTCGTATGTTACCAAGATTAGATGGTGCTTCTAGCATCCAGCCAGTTGCCAGCCAGTTCTTAGATGCACTAGCCGATACCGCATTTAGCGGGGATTTTGAGACCCACTATGCTAGCCGCTTAGCCGTTGCAACCGATAATAGTGTTTATCAAAAGCTGCCACAGGCCGTTGTCTTTCCCAAGACCAGTGAAGACGTTGCTACTCTGGCAAAACTGAGTCATTCGGCAGAGTACCGGGAAGTGGTGTTTTCGCCAAGAGGTGGGGGCACGGGCACGAATGGACAATCGCTAACTGCCGGTATTGTGGTCGATATTTCCCGCTATATGAATAAGGTGTTGGAAATAAATGAAGATGAAGGCTGGGTGAGGGTTCAAGCCGGTGTTGTAAAAGATCAACTTAATGATGCGGTAAGGCCCTACGGTTACTTCTTTTCGCCCGATCTCTCCACAAGCAACCGAGCGACAATTGGCGGTATGATCAATACCGATGCATCCGGGCAAGGCTCATTGCGCTATGGCAAAACCTCTGATCATGTCCTCTCGCTTCAGGCCGTATTTGCCGATGGCTCAATGCTTGAGACCGATCTCTCAAGCGGTTTACCGGCTGAGGACTCATTGGCGTGTCAGGCACTCACTGTTTCTCATGCCGTGTGTCGAGACAATCGCCCCTTGATTGATAAGAAGTTCCCTTCGCTCAATCGCTTTTTAACAGGGTACGACCTTAAGAATGCCTATCTGCCGGAAGATGATGATTTCGATATCACCCGTATATTATGTGGAGCAGAAGGTTCGCTGGCCTTTATTACTGAGGCCAAGCTTAACTTAACTCAGATCCCTAAAGTGCGCACTTTGGTGAATGTTAAGTACAACAGCTTTGATTCAGCGCTCCGGCATGCCCCATTTATGGTGGAAGCTGACGCGTTGTCGGTGGAAACCGTTGATTCGAAAGTACTGAACTTGGCCAAGCAAGACATTATTTGGCATACGGTGAGTGATTTATTTGTTGAAGTGCCAGACAAAGAAATGCTTGGCGTCAATATGGTTGAGTATGAAGGGCAAGATAGCGAAAAAATTGCGCGCCAGGTTAAAGCACTCACAGACAAGTTGGATGTGATGATAGCCAAGGGCGAGGCGGGTGTAATTGGCTATCAAGTTTGTGATGACTTGGCGAGTATTGGCCGCATTTATGCGATGCGAAAAAAAGCCGTTGGCTTGCTAGGCGCAACGAAAGGCAGTGCCAAGCCGATTGCTTTTGCAGAAGACACTTGTGTTCCACCTGAAAACCTTGCCGACTTTATTGCTGATTTTAGAAACTTATTGGACTCAAAGTCGCTTCATTACGGCATGTTCGGTCATGTTGATGCTGGTGTACTGCATGTTCGCCCTGCTTTAGACATGTGCGATCCCGAACAAGAAAGATTGATGCGTGAAACCTCGGATCAGGTCGTTGCATTAGTTGCCAAGTATGGCGGGCTAATGTGGGGTGAGCATGGCAAGGGGTTCCGCTCTGAATATGGTCCGGCGTTTTTTGGTAAGGCACTGTTTACCGAGCTGCGAAGGATTAAGTCGGCTTTTGACCCGTTTAATAAAATGAACCCGGGAAAGATTTGCACTCCATTATCAAGCACAGCCGAGTTGGTGAAGGTCAGTGATGCCAAGCGTGGTTTGTTTGATAGGCAAATTGATATCGAAGTGCGAGATAGCTTTAAGCCTGTAATGGAGTGCAATGGGAACGGCCTATGCTTTAATTACGATTCGGCTTCACCCATGTGTCCTTCGATGAAAGTGACGGCCGACCGCCGGCATTCTCCCAAAGGTCGAGCTGGTTTGGTCAGGGAGTGGCTTCGACAGATAAGCGAGCAAGGCGTTGATATTTTGGATATCGAACAAGCCACGCTTAAAGAAGGCACTAGTATCAAGCAAATGGTCGAGCGGGTGAGAAATAAGCTTAGCCAGCGGCATGAGTATGATTTTTCCCATGAAGTTTACGAGGCGATGAGTGGCTGCTTGGCCTGTAAGGCTTGTGCGAGTCAGTGCCCGATAAAAGTGGATGTACCGAGTTTCCGCTCTCGTTTTCTCAATATTTACCACAGTCGTTACCAAAGACCGGTGAAAGATTACTTGGTCGCGAATATCGAAAGCTTGATCCCGATAATGGCAGGTTCACCAAGCGTGGTGAATGGGGTGATGTCTCAGCCTTGGGTGAATAAACTGCTGGCATCCTCGCTGGGCTATGTCGATGCCCCATTGCTTTCGACGCCAACGCTAAAACAACGTTTGGCCTCAAGCGGCATTCAAACCCTTGGGCTGGAGCAATTAAGGCGCTTAACTCAAGGGCAAAAAGAACAGTCTGTCATTATTGTTCAAGACCCATTTACCAGCTTTTACGACGCAGGGGTGGTGGATGATCTTGCCCATTTGGCGCTTAGGTTGGGTAAGAATCCGATTTTGTTGCCTTTTAAGCCAAATGGTAAAGCACAACATGTTAAGGGTTTTATTAGAAGCTTTAGCAAAACACCGGAATCAACGGCTGAGGTTCTACTTGCTATTGCTGAGCTAGGTATTCCGATGGTGGGCGTCGATCCAGCCTTAGTGCTGTGCTATCGCGACGAGTACAAAGAAATCCTGGGCGATAAGAAGACTAACTTCACCGTCAATACGGTTCATGAATGGCTGTTGCCAGAGTTATATAGCCTTGAGTTTGGTGATGCGGTAAGTGATGAAGAGCCATGGTATTTGTTTGCCCATTGTACCGAGAAAACCAAATTGCCTAACGCAGAAAAAGAGTGGGGGGAGATTTTCAAACACTTTGGGGCTCGCTTACAAACTGTTCCTGTCGGCTGCTGCGGTATGGCCGGCACTTTCGGCCACGAGGCAGACAAACAACAAATGTCCCGGGATATTTATGGCTTAAGTTGGCAACCAAGGTTAGAAGAACTGCCCGCCGAGCGGTGTTTAGCGACCGGGTATTCTTGCAGAAGCCAAGTGAAGCGATTTGAAAACATAAACATTCAGCACCCCGTTCAGGCGCTTTTAAAGATATTATCGATGTAACAGATTGTGATGTTGCGGTAAGAAAGCTTCAGCTGATTTAATTGGTGTCTATATCACTTCGCGACACAATAAAAAACATTTTGTGTCAGCATGTTACTTCACTTATTGAAAAAATGTGAGTGTGACAAGCTTCCTGTTTTTCCAAGTGGCTGGCAAATATGATGCGGGTAGGACATTGATTAAGGATGAAATATCGTGAGCCAGGTAACCAATACCAAACAAGCGCTATACGCACATATTAACCAGCTTGGTAAGCGGGAGAACACGGAAGGTGAGCTTGAGCTGTTGCTGAGAGAGGTCGTGCAAGTGATAGCAAACAAGCAAGGTGCAGAGTCTGCACAGGAGTTGTGCGAGCAGTTGAGCTTTGAATTACTGCGTTAGTGCCGTTGTTATATGGATAAGTGAGCATTGAGTAAAATAGGCGGCCACTACAGAGTCGATCAGTGGCAGCCTATGTTTTAGTGTTTTAGGTATGCTCTAAGTAAGGTTCGGAATATTAGAAATAGTAGCGAGCATTAATTTCGAATTGATCAGAGTCATCGCCACCACCAATGCCGTCTTTGTTATCAAAGATGGTGTATTCTGCAGCAAATAGCATTGGGCCAACGGTGTACGCTGTGCCAATCATGTAGTTAACACGTTGTGCATCTGTGTCATTGCCCTCGCTGTCCTTGGTGACGTCAAGGTTGTTGTATCCCGCATTGAAAGACAAGCCTTCCATAAGTTGATCTGCGCTGTAGCGGGCGTAAATTTCAATACCTTCAGACTCTTGGTCAAAGCCGCCAGATGCTGCATTGGTCATGTTTTCAAATTGGCCATAAGCTGCAGCAAGGTATACTTTTTCATTTTGGTACTTCAATGCACCTAGCATGAATGCAACGTCATCTTCTGTTTCGTAGGCGGTTTCACCAAAGCTACCACCAATAGATAGCCCCATTGGCAAGTCATAGCTTAGCGATAGTTGATATCCGTATTCTCGCTCGAAAGCGCCACTGCTTCGGCGAGATTGCAGAGGGTCATCTACCGCACCGCTGGTACGCTCGAATTGGTATTGGGCAGAGATATTAAGGTTGTTGAAAGAATTACGCCAAATAAAGGCATCATCTGCACGGCCAGTACCTGAAATATCGCCATCATCATAGATACCCAAGGCCGCAGCGCCACCGAGGTTGTACATATCTGTCCAGCCAGCGATATCATAGTAGGCAGACCATTGCTTACCAACCGTGAATGAGCCGTATTTGTTATGGCTTAGTTGAATGTTGCCTAGTCGGTTAAAGAGGACATCGTCAGCCGCGCCATCGTCGTTGTAGTTGTTTAGTTCACGAAAGCCCCATTCCGCAGTAGCCGAGCTGCTCCAGCCATTTTGGAAATCATGTCCATAAACGAAGTTGATTCGAGACGAGTCACCACGAAGATGAGTACCGTCTTGCGTAACATTCGCGACGATACCGATACGGCCACCGACATTGAAAGTGTTATTTTCATCTTCGAATACAGTGAGCGCGTGGGCATTAGAGACAAAAGCAGTGGTTACTGCCGCCGCTAAAATATGGCGTTTCATTTATACTCCTTAAAACTAATTCCTAGTTCCATATTTATTGTGTCTGTCAAAAAAAGCCTTCATCAATATTTGATGAAGGCTGAAAAATAGATATCAGCAGATATCAAAAAGCAGCAAACTATTAGTAGTTAGCATGATACAACGGCGGGTAATTATGGATATTTATTACGTTGATGAAAGATAAGAGTTGTTTTGTATTTTTGGGGATGTGTGAGTGATGTTTATAACAATTAATTTTTGTCTTTTGATTAGGTAGGTTGCTAAATGTTGTGTAAATTTATTTTTGAATCTAAGTCATTGAGTTGTTATGTTTTTATTTGGTGTTGGCATTTGTGGGTAAAAGGGGGGCTTTAGTTGTGTAGTTGCTTTGGTTAGACGTTGTTTAAAGTTTGGATAAAATAAAATTTATATATTTTTTAAGCAAAAGTTTGACACCCATCAAAAAAGCCCGAGAGTCACTCGGGCTTCAATTATAATAATTGAATACTAACTGTTAACGCTGATTTAGCTCGCTTAACTTAGCACCAACACCTTGTGAATATGCGCGGTCGTAATATTCATCCCAGTTAATTGACCAGTACATTACACCGCCAAAGTTGTCGTAGGTTTTCTCTGGTACGACTGAATCACACTGAGTACCAAGAACCAAACAATCGAGTGCCTTATTGGTGTCTTCTATTGTTGCCTGGCCACTACCGGCTGCTTTAGCGCCTGAAGGTAGACCGATTGAAACCTGATCATCACGCAGTGGGGCAAAGTCAGGGCCATGACCGTAAGCTGTCTGGAAGCCTTCCACCAACATCTTCTGTGCTGCAACCATCATATCAATAGAGCCAATCGGTGCCGTGCCGCCATATGGGTGCTCCAATCCGCCATTGTTATATAGCTGGACATGTAGCAGGTCTAGCATATCGCGGGTTTCGTTAATCACAGGTAGGTAAGCCCCCCAAACTGTGCCGTCAGCGACACTCACGTAACCGCCTTGAACATAAGGGTGTTCAGGTGCCATGGTGAGGTACAGGTCACGGCCCAGCTTGTCTTGGATGCTACGCAATGCACGTGGTAGGCGCTTCTGGATTTCAGAACCGTTGACCAGCCCCGAGCCACTTTCGTAGTCGACATCCAAGCCGTCAAAGCCCCATTCCTCAACGATGGCGGTTAGGCTATCGACAAAGGCTTGCTCTGAAGCATCATCAGTAAGCGTGATTGTGCCTTCCGCACCACCTAGCGATAGTACAATCTTGCGACCGTCGGCTTGCAGTGCCTTGATGTCTTGCTTGAAACGCTCTGCATCAATGGCAGGGCAACCCGCATCCCCTGAGAACAAGTTGAAGTAGTTGGTACCCGGTTGCGACTGGTTGGTGTCAGCAAAGGCAATGTCGATGACATCCCATTCGGTTGGAATATCGCTCAGGTTCATTGGACAAACAGAGCCGTTCACAAAGTTGTGCCAGTAACCGACAAGCTTGTGTTTTTTCTCTTCGGTGAGGGTGACACTGATTGGAACCGCACTCGAGAATTCTTCATCACCGCTGCCGTCAACGGCTTTAGCTTGGATTTGATATTCACCAGCCGCTTCGGAAGTCCACGTTGCCTTGTAAGGTGCTTGTGATGCAGTTGCCACCACTTTACCGTTCACTAGGAACTCAACGCGGTCGATATCGGAGGTAAATGACTTGGCATCGGCTTCCATTTCAACAGGTGTGCCTAAGCCAAAACGCGAACCCGGTGTTGGTTTGGTAACATCAACAACCAATGCTTGGTCGGTTACTGTGATTTGCTGGGTGGCTTCACCTTCACCGCCATCTTCGTCAGTTGCGATGGCTTTGAGTGAAGTGTTCCCGATGGTGACTGGTGTCCATTCAAGCTGGTAATTGTTGCCATCGACAATTCCATCCCCAATCAGCTGGCTATCAGCGAAGAACTGTACTTTGGTAATAGCAAAGTCGCCAGCATTGGCGTTCACGACTAGGTTGGTTGGAATGCCTGCCAGTAAGGTTTCGCCAGCCGCTGGTGAAGTAAAGCTCAGCTCAGGCGCTGTGCCACAGTCACCTTCGTGTTTCCATGCATCTTCCCAATACTGGCCGACGCCTGGCTCGTAGGCCCAAGCTGCGCCACCACACCAGCCAGCAACCTGGCAGCTGTATTGGTTATCAACATTGGTGACCACTTGGCCTTGGGTATAGGCTTCTCCTTCGGTATAAGCAGGCAGATCTTTACAGCTACCGCCAGGGGCGTTGCCGTTTACCGTGAAGCTAACGGCTTCAGTTTTAGTGCTCTGCTGGTTGCTGTCGATAGCTTGAGCAAACACAGCATGGTTACCTGCTTTAGCGGTCCAACTATGTTGGTATGGGGCGCTGTTGTCACTGCCGACAAGGCTATCATTGAGGAAGAATTCGACTCGCTCAATGCTGCTGTGCTCGCTGCTGGCATCGGCGGAGAATGTCACAACGTCTCCCTCATCATAAGTGCTGCCAGTACCCGGAGAGGTGAGTGTCACTTCAGGTGGTAAACTAATATCGCCATCGACAATGGTAATACTCACTTGGCTGGTTTCTGTCAGGTTGTCGATGTTAGTTGCTTTAACAGCAATGATCGTTTGTCCTAATTGAGAGGGGGTCCACTCGGTCGAGAAGGGCTCTTGTTGGATGATGGCAACCGACTCTCCATTTGCAATAAACTCCACTTCTTTTATTTCGGAATTCTGGCTGGTTACTTGGGCGGCAAGCAAAATGGATTTATCGAGAACGAATTGACCGCCGTCTTGAGGAGAAGTGATATCAATAGTTGGCGGTTGCGGCTCGCTAGACTCACATTGGCCAAGCAGACTCCATTCCTGCCATTGGTCGGAGTATTCGTCGGGCGGATTACCCTGCGACCACCAGTTTGCCTGATAGGCATGATTGAGGTGCTGTACACTGTCGCCACCATTATAGGCAGTGGTACTGTTCCAAATATCGAGATTTGTACAGTCATACCCATTGGCAAAGGCTTGGGGTGACAATAGGGCGGCAATAATGCCGGTGAGGGTGAGTTTATTCATCAGAAATCCTTTTTAATTGTGGATTTATTTACCGGTTGGATAGTTATTATTTATAAGTTTCATTTGACGTTGTTAATAATTTTAAAAATATATTTATATCTTTTTCCCTGATAATGAAAGCGGTTTAGTCCTAGTTTTTTTATTTCATAAAATTTGTATTTTATTGTTGTGATCTGCTCCCAAGAACAGTAATGATTAGTGAAGGGTTACTATAAGTGCACTATTATCAAAGGTTTAACTTTATCTGTTGAGTCAATATCATTTTGCGACAATATAACCAGCTAGTATTAGCTAAATAATGGGTAATAACGGTGAAGGGGATGGTTTTAAAACAACATATTATTATTTTTTAGGTAGGGTAATCATAATTAATGATTGCTGGGATCACTTTACCCGCAACAACCTATGCCTTTCGCCATTGATATGAAACACCAAGACTTGTGAGACTTTCATATTTTCCACTTGTTGCAGTGTCGCCTCTTCATAGCCTCGTTTTTTCATCCATTGTAGTGGTGTAGAGAAGTTGTCTTCGTTGATGACAAAAGACTCATCTTGAAATGTGCTGGAGTGGATATTGATAACCCAAACCCGCCCGCTGAAGTCTAACAATTCGCTGGTCGCTTGCTTTACTCGGGGCCAAAAAGATGAAGAAGCCATATCAAATACTCATGAAGATTACGTTCGGTAGAGTATCAAAGATATGGCTAACAGCAAGGTGATTATTGGCTGCAGTGCGGCCGTATTCTTAGTCGTTAAAATCGAAGCTATTAACCGATTTTCAGCTCTTCTTGAACCATTTTGACAAAAAATGATGCCCCAATTGGAATGATCTCATCATTGAAGTCGTAGTTTGGGTTGTGAACACATATACCGCCTTTCCCTCCATCCGTACCGTTGCCCAGTAGCAGGTAACATGCAGGCACTTGCTGAGCCATGAATGAGAAGTCTTCGCTGCCTGGCAGTGGGGCGCAAGTAGGGTTGACTTTGTCTTTACCCACGACGCTTTCTGCTACTTTTGTCGCAATAACGGTTGCCTCAGGGTGATTGACGGTAGCAGGGTAGCTGCCTGGACGGATAGTGATGCTAGCTTCTGCGCCACTGGCAATTGCGGTGTGCTCAACAATGGCTTTTAAACGCTCAATGCAGTGGGTTCTCACTTGTTCATCAAAGGCACGTAAACAACCTTTCATCTCAGCTTTAGCGGGAATGACATTAAAGGTACCGCTACCGGCATGCAGGTCGGTAAATGAAAGTACGGCGGCATCAAGTGAAGAGGTATTTCGGCTAATGATTGACTGGGCCGATAAAACAATCTGGCTCATGATCAAGGTTGGATCAATAGCCGACTCAGGCATAGCACCGTGCCCGCCTTTGCCTGTGATGGTTATTTCAAAGCGATCTGAGCTTGCCATTATCGCCCCTTCTTTTAACCAAAACTCACCTTGGGGGATACCGGGCATATTGTGCATGCCATAAACACGTTGGCATGGGAAGCGCTCAAACAACCCCTCCTCAACCATCACCTTTGCACCGCCCAAGCCTTCTTCCGCAGGCTGGAAAATGAAGTACACGGTGCCAGCAAATTCACGTCGTTGCGCTAAATACCAGGCAGCAGCAAGTAACATTGTGGTGTGGCCATCGTGCCCACAACCGTGCATTTTACCGTGATGAACAGATGCGTGTTCAAATTGGTTGTGCTCCTCCATGGCGAGAGCATCCATATCGGCTCTTAGGCCTATGGCAAGATCAGAGTCATAGCTACCTTTGAGGACGCCAACAACGCCTGTCGTGGCAATGCCGGTATGGACTTCATCAAATCCCCATTCGGTGAGTTTATTGGCAATAAGCTCGGCGGTTCGGCTTTCTTCAAAACCAAGTTCGGGATGTTGATGTATATCTCGACGCCATAGCGTGAAAATTTCGTTGTTTTGCTGCAGTGCTTCAATCATCTGAATTCCTTTCTTGAATAGCCTGTAGTGTATAATGCTTTGTTATGGTTAAAGCAGAACGTTATAGGTTAAATCCACTTTATATGGATATATCCTAAGGTGATAATGACTTGTGATTATTGGACTATAAGGAAATGTTATGGCAAGCCGTGGCTTTACCGACAGCCAAATTGAAGCGTTCACTTGGGTGATGAAAACCAGAAGTGCGACAGAGGCTGCCGAAAAAATGCTGATCTCCCAGCCAGCGGTGAGCCGCTTGATCAAACAACTTGAAGAACGACTGGGTTTTAGCTTGTTCGAAAGGGTGAATAACCGCTTGCTACCGACAAGGCATGGTAGTTTGTTCTATAACGAGGTGGAGCGTGTTTATGTTGGCTTGAATCATTTAAAGCAATTTGCCGATAAGATCAAAGACACAGCAGCGGGACAATTGCGGATAGTCAGTATGCCATCCTTCGCCACCAGCCTGTTGCCCAGTGCCGCCATCTTGCTGGCTGAGCAATTTCCTGAGTTGGAAATGAGCTTGTATTCGTATCGCTCAGAACAAATCCCTACTGATATGGCGGCGGAGCGGTTTGATTTTGCGATTACCTTATCGGCAGAGCAAGATGCCCGCTATCAAAGCTATTTCTATTCGCTACCAACTGCGTTTATTGTGCCCAAGCATCATCCGTTGGCTCAAAAGTCGGTCATTACCCCTCAAGACTTGCAAGGTGAAACGTTAATTGTCGGTGAGCCTGAAGAGCGTAGTCGGGCAACCATTATTAATCGCTTGAACGAGTTAGACATAAAGCCAAAGAAAATATGGACGGTGTCTTTAAGTGATATCGCAACCAGACTTGTTGCTAACGGTAAGGGCATATCGGTTATCAATGCAGTGTCAGCATTGGATGCTGAGCAGCACTGGGGTGTTGTTTGCAGGCCATTCGAGGAACCGATTGAGAGCCAATTACAGCTGATCCTGCCGTTGGATAAGAATATGGATCCTGCCACCCAGAAACTGGTTATGGAGCTGAAGCAGATCATCGAGCGCAAAATTTATCAGTGTGGTAGCCAGCTTATAACGGACAACTAGGCACAGAAACACGCGGCTACTTCACGATGAAGTCGCCGCGCTGTGAGTCATAACCGCCAATTAGAACGTTCGGCTGTACTGCAAGCCAACAAGGATCGCATCAGATCGAGTGGTGGCATCGGTGATCGAAGGTGCCGGCAATGCAGGGTGCAGTGTTTCATCGAATGTCACATCCTGACCGATAAGGTAAGTGATACCGAAATCAATGTTTTGTTGACGATCTAAGTGATACGTAAAGCCGCCAGATAGCCATTGGCGGTCTGAATCTGGAATTGAAATGGATTTAAGCTCATCGGTTGCGGCAACATCGTACATATAGCCGGCTCTTAGGGTCCATTCATCGTTGAGATAGTTGGTACCGCCAACAGAGGCGTGACCTGCATCTTTCCACTGGTATTCTTTCTCAAGTCCACCAATAACAAGCGTATCAAATGCACTCCACTGCACCCACTGCAAGCTATAGTGAACCGCGAATAATTCGCTTAGACGGTGGTAACCCGAGAATTCGGCCATGTCTGGCAGTGGGATATCCATTGAATCAGCGGTAGTGGTGCCGCCTTTAACATCGCCATCCACTTCTAGCGTAGGGCTATAACGGTAGCTTAGGCCAAAGCGGTGGTGCTCACTCAGTTCATACACCAAACCTGCGTTCCAACCAAAGCCCACGCCGGAAGCATCGACGTCTACGACGTTGGCTTGGTAGACATCACAATTAGTGCCAAGTACGCATGCTTCGGCACCGATAGTACGCGATAGCTCACCCATACCATAAATCACATCGATACCTGCACCGATGCTCAGTTTTTCGTTAAGGCGGTAAGACAACATAGTGCCAAAATTCATGCTCATTACGCTGGTGGTGCCACCAAAAATGGACGCGACGAAGTCATCCTCAAATTGGGTTTCAGTACCAAAGTTTGAGTAGGCAGACAAACCCCAAGCCCATTGATCGTTGAGGGGAACAACCAAGTGTAGGTTTGGTACAACAGAGGTGCCACCAATATCACTAGTACCACCAATATCATAGCTATTGGAGCTAAAGCCCACGGAGGGATCTGTTGGAGGTACAGGGCCAACACCAGGCGTACCGGGGATATAGTTGGCACTTGCTTGGTTGTAGGTGCCCGATTCGACATTGACATCAGTTGCGATGACGTTGAAGCCTAGCGAGAAGCTGGTTTCATCAAACAGAGCCATAGCAGCTGGGTTACGCGCGACGACAGAGGCGTTATCGGCAATCACAGCGTCACCAGCAAAAGCACGGCCTAGACCGGTTGCTGATTGGCTGTTGAGCTGAAATCCGGCCGACATTGCAGGCGCGGAGGTAGCGGAGATTGTGGCAATGACTGCGCAATATAATACGTGCTTCTTATTCATAGTTTTTAGTTGATATTCGTTTTAATTTTAAATGTGTTAGCACATAGCAATTAACATGTGCGACAGCGCAATCTTGGTTTATTCAAGCTACGCAAAGGTATCAACATACTAAGTAAAAGCAGGGTTTTAGAGATAGATTAAATGGCCTATCGCAATTGGGTATTCTGTTAAGGTAATTAAGAGTGCTTAGTGAATGAGTAATATTACACTTGAAGCAATAGGCGCATTTAGCCCTCCTCAGGACATGTATTTTTCGCAAAAATACCGTCGCAAGCTTCAGTAAGATATTCCGCTAATAATTTCATTTGGCTTGAACGTTGTGGTCCGACATGGAGCCATAGCTCCAGAGGTGACACATTGGGCAGCCCTTGTTTTTCACCCAACACCCGATGCTGCTGGGTGACTAATCGCTTCGGCAGCAGGGAAATACCCAGTCCGGCTTCAACAGCACAACCCACTCCAGACAAGCTGGTGGTGATATAGGCCATTCGCCATTTCTTCCCAAGGCTATCAAAGGTGTGTGCCATTTCACTTCGGTAGAGCCCTGTGCTAGGCAGGCCAACCAAAGGGACTGTGTCCTGTTCTAGGCTATTGGCATGCTTGCCGTCTATCCAGCATAAGGGCTCTGACCAACATGCTTCTCCTTGGGCGGTGCCTAACCGGTGTTTAACCAAGGCAAGATCCAAGTCGAGGTTTTGGAACTGAGTCCAGATATCACTGCACATGCCACTCTTTACTTCAAGCCGGACATCGGGGAATGCTTTGGCAAAACGGGTGAGGGTGGGCATGAGTTCGTGGGTGGCAAAGTCTTCAGGCACTCCAAGTCGAATAGGGCGCTGTTCGGCAACAATGGCGGTTTGGGCAACGGCTTCTTCCATCATGTCTAGGATGCGACGGGCATAGGTGACAACCCGCTCGCCTTCAAGGGTAGCAGTAGTATGGCGCTTGTTGCGAGACAGCAACTCACAACCGAGTTGCGCTTCGAGTTTTTTGACCTGCTGGCTAATGGTCGATTGGGTGAGGTGGGTACTTTCTGCTGCTCGGGTAAAGCTGCCAGTATCGACAACAGCAACCAAGCTTTTCAGTAAAATCGGGTCTAGCGTTTGCTGCATAGCTTTACCTACGAAATTAGTGGCATTTCCACTGATAATAATAAAATTATTTAAATTATCAATTGTTAATTATTTGTGTATGATGTGTTTATACACACAACATAACGAATGTAGGCTGCGAAAGATAGCGTGGCTGATATAACTACTTTCTTGTATGAAGGACGACAAGATATGAGCAATAAACACCAGTACTATTCACCGCAAGGCGGCCTTCCTCCCCAAACACAATTATTATCAGATCGCGCCGTATTAACCGAAGCCTACGCGATTATCCCCAAGCGTGTTATGACCGATATTGTGACCAGTTTCCTACCGTTCTGGGAAAACATGCGCATGTGGGTTATTGCTCGCCCGCTAAGTGGCTTTTCTGAGACATTCTCGCAGTATATTGTTGAGATTGATCCGAACGGCGGTTCAAACCGTCCTGAGCTTGATTCGAGTGCGGAAGGGGTACTGTTCGTAGTGGCGGGTGAAATGGATATCACCATCGAAGGTGAGCACCACCACATGACAGAGGGTGGCTATGCTTTCCTACCGCCTGGTTGTGATTGGACAGTACACAATAACAGCAACCAGCCTGTGCGTTTCCACTGGGTTCGTAAAGCTTACCAATTTGTTGATGGGCTTGAAGTACCGCCGGCATTTGTGACCAATGAAAATGAGCTTGATCCGATCGAGATGCCAGATACCGATGGCGGCTGGGCGACAACCCGTTTTGTAAGCCCTGAAGATATGCGTCACGACATGCACGTTAATATTGTGACCTTTCAGCCGGGCTCAGTGATCCCATTCGATGAAACCCACGTGATGGAGCATGGTTTGTATGTGCTGCAAGGGAAGGCGGTGTACCACTTGAACCAAGATTGGGTTGAAGTAGAGGCTGGCGACTTTATGTGGTTACGCGCCTTCTGCCCGCAGTCTTGTTATGCCGGCGGCCCTGGTCCATTCCGTTACCTACTGTACAAAGACGTTAACCGCCATATGCCGTTTATTCGTCCGAAGAACTAATTTAAGCAGCTTCAGATTGCATTAAATCCCTAGCCACACTTCCGGCACCATGATAATGGTGCCGGTTTTTTTAATGCTGAAAATATCGCATTAGTTACTATTTTTCCTAGGTGATATTTTTGTTATTAGGCGATATATATCGCTTATACATCTATTTTTAACCTCTCGTTGTGAATCAATATTTCCCGCTATTAATTCTGATTTATCTATGAAATATTTCTTCTATAACAACATACTTGGATAAAAAACGTTATAGGGATTGTTCATGATAGGGAAAATCATTCAACTGTTTCCACTTTGGGCTGTACTGATTTCAGTATTGGCTTTCTTCCAACCCGCTTTGTTTGTCGATTTAAAAACACAAATCGTGCCATTGCTTACCATCATTATGTTGGCGATGGGGATCAGCCTGTCTCCAAAAGACTTCGCCAATGTTCTTACCCATAAGGCGGCTGTGGGCGTCGGGGTGGTATTACAGTTTCTGATCATGCCATTAGCGGCACTGTTGATCAGCTTCGTGCTGGGGTTTGATGCAGATCTGACCGTCGGTATGGTGCTGGTGGGTAGCGTGGCGGGCGGTACGTCTTCGAATGTGATGGCGTTTCTTGCTAAAGGCAACGTTGCCCTGTCGATTTCAATGACGGCGGTATCTACCTTGCTCGGTGTGGTGCTCACACCATTACTGGTTGAATTACAGGTTGGTGAAACGGTCGATGTACCGGTGAGTGCGATGTTGATGAGTTTGGTTAAGATCGTGCTGGTGCCTGTTGCGATTGGTGTGTTGATCAATACGCTGGCACGTAAGCATATTGATAAGGTGAGTGAAGTGTTGCCATTGGTGTCGATGGCGGCCATTGTGATGGTCATTGCTATCGTGGTTGCGCTGAATGTCGATAACCTGAGCACCCTGGGGCCAATCATTGCCCTTGCCGTGATTCTTCACAATAGCTTTGGTTTGGTTGCCGGATACTTCTGCTGCCGGGCACTGGGCTTTAGCGAAACTATTTGCCGGACGGTCGCCTTTGAGGTTGGCCTTCAAAACTCAGGTTTGGCGACGGCGCTGGCGATGAAATTCTTTACCCCAGCAGCAGCTATTCCGGGCACTATCTTCTCGATTTGGCACAATATCTCAGGTTCGCTATTGGCGGGGTACTGGGCAAAGCGACAAGGTAGGGTAGAAGAGCAGACTGCGACTTCATAACTGCTGAGTGCGTGATAGCCGTAAACAGATAACAATAAAAAGATAGCCATAAACAAAAGGAGCGCCGTGCGCTCCTTTTTTGATGAGGGTAAGCAGTAGCGAATTGACTACTGCTTATCGCTTTTGGCTTTACCGGTATAAATGAACTGCTGGTCGCTGCTTACAACAATGTCATTTTTAAGGTAGTTCTGTCCCAGAATCATGCTGTACTCGAAACGGCTGCGATCACGCAGGTTAACCGCCACATCCTTTTCGATGTTACCTAGCTTCACGCGCATGCTAACCACCAAGCGTACTTGCGGCTCTTCACCTGCACGGGCCCGGATGCGCATTTCATCAATGACTTCGCGGGTGAATGCTTGTTCGTTGCCTTGGGCATTTTTGTAGGTAAACGAGACCCACTTCTTACCGTCCTTATCGAAGGTTTCGATATCCGTTGCATGCATTGAGCTGACGTCAGCGCCGGTATCAAGCTTGGCAGGGAAGCGCATGCCTTCGAGCTCAACGTTCTCGATATAGCCGGCCTTGGTTGGCTGACCCTTGTCAAGCAAATTGGTCGAACGGGTGTTGACCAGTAAGGCGCCGTGCATCAAGTCAGGGCTTATTTCGAACAGAGAACCCTCTTCCACTGCATCAGGGTTAGCTTCCAATGCTACATCTTTTAAAAGCATAGATGACGCCAAGTTGACTTCTACGTTAACGACGGTACGGACGGTTTCACCAACGCGTATTTTGGATTGGATTGGCTTTTCAAAGCTATGGGCGCTGCCATCAGCATCAACCACATTGTATTGGACAACGCGCCCATGTTCAGTTTTGTGCTCATTAATCGCCGGGACATTGAGTACTGGGGTTTTGATCAACCCAGAAGGAACAGCATTGACGACTGTCCCATCGATATTAATTGTTTCTTTGGGGCTCATCATGAGCGATGTGTCGTCTTTTAGCAGTGTCTCTAAAGTGTCCAGAGGCTTTTCGCCAAGGTAGGTTTCGCCAAGGCTGATCACAAAGTTTTTGTTAAGAGCTTCTCGACCAAGGCGAAGTTGGCTGCTATTTTTCGAACGGTCACGCAGGTATGCGAGAATATGGCCGTTGAATTGCTCTGTTGGGCTTTCAGCTTCGCCTATCTTGATAGGAAGAGAGACGAGAGGGCGGCTGGTGTCCCTGAACTTGAGCATTTTGACCAGCGGTAGGGTCATTTTCTTTTTTTCGTTGGTTCGGCCTTGGGTGGTAAAGCTGACCTGCTGCTTTTTCGCGTCGACTTTAATGTCTGTCGCATGAAGGATACTGTAACGGTTCTGGAGTGAGTGGCTGACCTCCATCGCTAAGCCGTTGACTGTCGCGATTTCTTTGCGCCCAATTACTTGTGCTGTTTTTTGTTCCTGCAAGTAGTCAAACCCGGCGTCGACCCAGGCCGTATCGCTCAAGAACGTCTTACCAATTAGAATCGGGTATGAAAAGCGCTCTCGGTCTGCGAGGTTGACATCAGTCAGGATGGTTTTGTCAGCAATCTTAAGTTCGAGTTTAACGACTGGACGTGGAATGTGCCCTTCCTCACCGCGAATTTTGACCATTGCCAACCGGTACAGCGGCTTAGTTAGGCGGACGGATTCACCAGTATATGGGTTGGTGATGTCAAAGCTGATCATGAGGTCAGTTTTGTCCTTCCGGTCTCTCATTCGGTAGGTGTTTAGTGTATCGAACTCCTCGGCGATGGCATTGAGTAGCGCCATGCCTGATAAGCCCTCAAAGACTTTATCGGTAGCGGTGATCTCTATATTTGTTGCATGGATAGAGGTTGAGTCAGCCCCTGTATCGATTTTGGCTGGAATGCCAACGCCAGATAATTGTTCTATTTCTGGAAAATAAACTTTTTCAGCACGGCCAAGCACAATCTTATCATCAACGATTGTTCGCTGTTCCAAAAGAGAAACCTGCTGTGTTTGCTTAGCTGTAACCATTGTGGGTAATGCAGCAGCGATAGAAAGACATAAGGTTGAGATTAATCGAAGCGAAGCCATATCCATCCTACATAGTGTTAGTAAAAAATTGATTGCAATATAGATATTGTAAGTTTTATTCGCTTGATATGAGGAGTTTTATTCAAAATTGTGAAAAAATCGGTGTTTAAGCGCTTGCACCTTAAATAAAAAACGCCTGATGCGGGGCACCAGGCGTTGAAATCGGAGCGTTGCTCCCCCTCATGATTGGGGGCCGGCTTATCGTTATTCTATCGCTTTTTTGGTGTAGATAAACTGCTGGTCGCTGCTTACTACAATGTCATTCTTAAGAAAGTTCTGCCCTAGGATCATACTGTATTCAAAACGGCTACGATCACGCAGGTTAACCGCCACATCCTTTTCGATGTTACCTAGCTTCACACGCATGCTAACCACCAAGCGTACTTGCGGCTCTTCACCTGCACGGGCCCGGATGCGCATTTCATCAATGACTTCGCGGGTGAATGCTTGTTCGTTGCCTTGGGCATTTTTGTAGGTAAACGAGACCCACTTCTTACCGTCCTTATCGAAGGTTTCGATATCCGTTGCATGCATTGAGCTGACGTCAGCGCCGGTATCAAGCTTGGCAGGGAAGCGCATGCCTTCGAGCTCAACGCTCTCGATATAACCGGTTTTGGTTGGGAATTGCTTCTCAAGCAAGTTGGTCGAACGGGTGTTAACAAGCAAAGCACCGTGCATCAGGCTAGGGCTAACTTCAAACAGCGACTCATCGTTCTCGGTCTCTGGGTTTGCTTCCAACGCAATGTCCTTGAGCAGTAGCGAAGACGGTAGCTTGATTTCAGAGCCAACAACAGTACGGACGGTTTCGCCAATACGGACTTTGGTTTTTATTGGCTTCTCATAGCTGTGAGGTACGCCATAAGCGTCAATCACGTTGTATTGCACCACACGGCCGTGTTCGGTTTTGTGCTCGTTTAGGGCTGGAATATTCAGTACTGGCGTCTTAATCAGGCCCGATGGCACCGCGTTGACGGCAGTTCCGTCGATGATGATCGTTTCTTCTGGGCTCATCATAAATGTTGTGTCGTCAGCTAGTTGAGACGCCAGTGTTTTAAGCGGCTTTTTACCCAGATAGGTTTCACCAAGGTTGACCACGAAGTTTTTGTTAAGCGCCTCTCGACCAAGGCGAAGTTGGCTGCTGTTTTTCGAACGATCACGCAGGTAGGCCAACACATAGCCGTCAAATTGCTCTTCTGGGTTATCTGCCGTCCCAATATTCACTGGCAGGTAAACCAGCGGGCGGCTGGCATCTTTGAACTTCAGCATTTTGACCAATGGTAAAGTCATTTGCTTTTGTTCTTTGGTACGGTTTTGGGTGGTAAAGCTGACTTGCTGCTTTTTCTCGTCGACTTTAATGTTGGTCGCGTGAAGGATGCTGTAGCGGTTTTGCAGCGAGTGACTCACTTCCATGATGACGCCATTGACTTCAGCGCGCTCTTTGCGGCCGATAACTTGGGCGTTTTTCTGCTCTTGCAAGTAATCAAAGCCTGCGTCCACCCAAGCGGTGTCCCTTAGAAACGTCTTGCCGATCAAGATGGGGTATGAGAAACGGCGGCGGTCGGCAAGGTTAACTTCGGTGCGTACAGTTCTGCCTGCAATATCGAGATCTAACTCGACAACAGGGCGAGCAAGGTGGCCTTCAGCGCTGCGGGTTTTGATCATTGCCAGCCTAAACAGCGGCTTGGTTAAACGGATAGCTTCACCGGTGTAAGGGTGGGTGATATCAAAGCTCACCATGATGTCGGTTTTGTCTTCGCGATCACGAAGCAGGGTCGTGTTCAGCGCATCGAACTCTTTGGCAATGGCATCAAGCAGCGCTTTTCCTTCAAGGCCATCGAAGACTTCGTCTCTGGCGGTGATGTCAATGTTGGTGGCATGGATAGACGTGGAATCCGCACCGGTGTCAATTTTAGCTGGGATACCTACGCCGGCCAGCTGGTCAACTTGCGGAAAGTAAACTTTCTCAGTACGACCAAGTACGATTTTGTCGTCGATGACACTGCGTTGCTCCCAAAGCGACGCTGCTTCCGCTGCTTGAGGTGGGTTAGCCATAACCATAGTGGGTGCTGCGGCAAATACAGAAAGGCACAAGGTTGTGATTAATCGAAGCGAAGCCATATCCATCCTGTGTAGGTGATAGTCATAAAATAATTGGGTCTAAGTGTACAGATTGTAAAAACTATAGGTGGTAGTTATTGTGCCAAATTCAGTGGCGGTTCAGCTTATACCAATCTGGATAAGTAATTGATCTAAGTATTATGCAGGCTGGTATTACCCAACAGCCGATTTCCTAAGCATAGACAACTGTTGGGTAAGGTAGGAGGGTTATTTCGGTAGGTTGGCGATTGCCTCGCCCATTTCGATTAGTTTGGACAAGATACGCTCGCCGTCGGCTCTTATGCCATTGTGCTCGTACTCGTTGGTGATCCACGCTTTGCTATTTGGGATCCCTTTCAGGGTTTCCTGCGAGTACGCCATCTCGACGTACATATCTTCGGCATAGACCGCGCATGTGACCGGCACGGTGTTGTTGGCAAGGGCGTTCACATCATAAAGGTCTGTCCAATCTTGCTTGATGGCAAGCATATCGGCCGCTTCTTTCAAGGGCTTCAGGCACTCAAACTGCTCGAACATCCAAGGGAAAACCATTTCACCTGTAAATAGGAAGGGTTGGCCGGTTTGGTAGTTGAACGCTGGGTACTGCTGTCGTACACGATGGGCAGACCATTCAGACGCCGTATGCTGGCAATAGATTGATTCATGCAAAATGGCGTAGATTGGGTTGGTCTGGTAGCTTTGCTCCGCCAGCATGGCATTGAGGAAGGTATAGCTCAGTGTCTCCTTGCCATCAATATTCACAAAGGCTTCTTCAAGCAAATAGTACATAGGCACATTGGCATGGCTACGGCCAAGGTTTATACCTATTAGCTGGAACTGCTCTACCGTAAAGCGCTGTCCATTTGGTAGGTAAACCTCATTATTTTGTAGGTAATCAGCGATTTTTTGGCACTGTATTTGAGCCTGTGGGAATTGGGCAAAGAACGCTTGGTTCTTGTCTAATACCCGTTGATAGGTCGCTTGATAAACATCGTCAGCATGGCGAACCAATGATGGTACGCCACCGGTAAGGTAAGCACGAGACAGGCTTTGTGGGTAGAACGACAAGTATGTCAGTGAGCAAAAGCCGCCAAAGCTCTGGCCGAGAATTGCCCATTTTTCTACCCCGAATTGCTCACGGATGGCTTCGGCGTCGCGCACAATGTTGTCAGCACGAAAATGGGTCAGGTACTCCGCTTGTGCCTGTGGCGTCATGGCAGCCAGTGTTTGGTGGCTGATCACTGTGCTGTTGCCCGTCCCTCGTTGGTCGAGCAACAGTACACGGTATTGTGACAAGGCGCACTTTAACCAGCCAGAGCGGCTATCTGGGCGCGGAGAAGGAAAGCCAGGGCCGCCTTGGAAATACACCAGCCAAGGTAGGGCCGAATTGTCTTTGTTTAGGTCAACGACTTCACGTGCAAATACCTGAATCTGTTTTCCTTGCGGGTTTGAGTAATCTAGCGGTAACTCAAACTGGTGTTGGCGGTACAAGATATCGCCATCGATGAATGTAGTCTGCACGGGTTGCTCCTTTAACACATGAAAACAAGATGTTAACAACTTTTATGGTGCATGCCTAACATAATCATCTGGCCTGAATGTAAGACAAGATGAACGGCTTAGCACTCATTGCTTGTTGGCTGGAGGAGGGCTTCTAGCACTGTCGCATCATCAAAGTGGCGTTCACCGATAAATGCCGTTGCGTGATGGCCAACCTGCCTCATGGTGCCCGGTGAAGGGACGCCAAATGGCCAGAGGTATATTCGCTCTAGACGTTCACTGGCGAGCAGGAACCCTCGCTGGTCGAACAGGCTTTTATTGTAGTGCTTTTGGGTCGGAATGCTGCGGAGTGCATCGTAGTGTAGTGGCAGCAGCTGGCGGGCGTGGCTCGGTTGCTTGGAGCGCCATTCCACTTGTTTGATCATATGCTCGCCATGAGAAAGGGTGACGTTTAGCATGCTCGCTACGACGGGCATGGCTTTGGTGAACGTCAGTGGCTTTTCGATACCATCATCCTGTGCTCGGAAGACAAGCTGAGGTTGCAAGGCAAATACCATGTGATAACAGCCACAATGGTGAATGCTATCTAAAACTAATGGCTGGCCTTGGTGATCCAAGGTTAGGCGAAGTACAACCCCATCAAATGCTCCGGCGTAAGGATCAAAGCTTGATTCCGGTGTCCGGTTGGCAAACCAAAGCGAGTAATTGAGTTGAAGGTATACCTTGCCATGAAACTCGGTATAGCTGTGGTCGAGGTAGATTGTCGGCGCATTGGTGTTCACTTCGGGCTGAAGGTGAGGGCTGTATTCGACACGCCCCGGCTTGTCGTCTAGTGAGGCAGATTCAATCTCAATAACAGGCGCATAGTGATGGAGCAGCTGATTGATCTGTCGCTCAGATAACTGCGGCCAGTCAAAGTCTGATTGTACTAACGCGTTGTCAAACCAGCGCTGTATTTGGTGAGTGGATAGCGTGGCGGAATCTGGGGCCATGGCATAAGTCACGCTGTAGCCTTCGGTTGGCTGGTTAAACTCGTCCAGAATGCGTTTTTTTTCATTTTCTATGGCAGGTTTGGCAACTTGCTTGCTAATAGGGAAAACCCCAAAAAAGCGGTACCAAGGCTCGTAGCTTGAATCAATGGTAGGCGGCGATTGCTCAAGGCTTTGCCAGAAAGGGGTATCAAACCGAGAGTGTTGGGTGAGCTTATCAGCACAGTAATCAAGCGAGGCTAATTCGAAATGCTGCTTATCAATGAGGTTATTGTACTCTGCATGGCGCTGTGACTTGGCCTGACTAGCGGTGTAATTCAGCCATTGCTGTTGATCGTTTCTAGTTTCAAGCTTTGAAAGCTGGGCTTGGCTGAAGCGGTTGAAGGCTAGGTGAGGATAACGGTTATCCCAAACCACTTGTGCATCTTGGACGCCTTGTCGCTTTACCTCAGATTTGAACGCATTGAGTTGGTCGATACACGAATCAAGAGATGTTGGGTAAGAAGGCGCGGCATATTGGCTATCTGTGATATTGGCGCATGCTGATAGCACGACGGCAGATATAACGGTAGCAAAGTAGCGCATTAGGAGCCTCATACCAATCAGGATAAGTAATTGATCTAAGTATTGCGCATGAAAAATGGTTGTTAAGTATTTTTTGGTAGGTTTTAGTGCAAGTGCAAGTGCAAGTGCAAGTGCAAGAAAGAGAGAAAAAAATGCCGCTCACGTTAAGTGAACGGCATTAGACAGATCGATTACGCCATTACGCGCTCTTTCACCATGTTCATGAACTTTTTGTAATCCGCTTCAACACTCACTTCAATTTCTGGTAAGTGGTGCCATGTGTGGGAGTGGCGGAAGTCCGCAACAGTTTGCCCTAGTGTTACCTGCCCTTGAGTTTCAACGGCAACACGGGCTGTCAGGGTTTTGATTAGCGATGGGTCAATGACAGCGGCCACTGCCATTGAATCAATCAATACACAGTAGGACTGGTAGTCGCGGCCCAGCACAAAACGCATCATTTTCGCCATATGCTTGGCTTCTGGTTGTGCTGAGTTTTCCAGATCAACAATGTCACTTTCGTCGAAGTTGACATCGAAGTGGGTCGCAACATCTAAGCCAACCGCTTGGAACTTAACGCCAGATTCGAATACGACTTTTGCCGCGTCTGGGTCTACATATACGTTCCACTCTGACTGAGGGTTGTCACCGGTTGCATTTTCAAACGAAGCACGGTTGGTACCAAATGACCCTGCGATCGCAACCACTTTTTTGATTTGAGGGATGATTTCTGGTGCTTTGATAAATGCCAATGCGATGTTTGTTAATGGTGCCAAGGTGAGCAGGGTGACCTCACCTGGGTTTGCCTTAACAGTATCAATGATAAAGTCCACCGCATGTTGCTGCTGCTGAACCAGGGTTGGCGCCGGGTGGTGGTTATTGCCAAGGCCGTCATCACCATGGCTGAACGGGTCGCTTGGCAATTCACGGATCAGTGGTTTTGCCTGCCCTTTATAAACAGGGATGTCAGGGCGGTTGATCAATTCTAGTGAAACCAAGGTATTACGCGTAGTTTCATCAACATGTAAATTGCCAGATACAGTGGTGATGCCAAGAATATCTAACTCTTTTGATTTTGCAGCAAGAATTAGGGCAATGGAATCATCCATGCCTGCATCACAATCGATAATGACCTTTTCCATCAAATTATCCTTCATTTACTAATTTAGGGGCTGAAAGCGACTTATTTCTAAAGCCAAATACAAATAGAACCGTGGTTAAAATGCCAACAATGACAGGTAGGGACCAGAAGACACGCCATTGGGCCAGATCATTCACGTCGGAAACAAAAATATTGAGAATATTCCCCATAACCAATGAGCCAAGTAACGAACCTGCTCCCATTGAAATAAACATCATTAATGACTGGGCTTGCGAGCGCGTTTCTTTGGTCGCGAGCATGTCCATCACCATTTGCGAGACGACAATATAAAGTGCCATGATGAAGCCATGAACAGCGATTGCACCAATGGCTAAGACAATATGTGGGGTATAGGTGTTGGTTAGCAGCAATGTGTATCGTAAAACGCCCTGTTAAGGTGTGAGCAACGCAATACCGATGCCTCCGCATACCACCTTAAACACTAAACGCAACGCATAGTGAAAATGCCACGCGTTGCGAATCACTCTTAAACAGTTTGTTATATGCATTTACCACTGAACGTAGTTACTGAGTACTTTTATTACCCAATCAAGAATTCCATTGATGATTAAAAGTGCAAAAGCAACAATAAGCCCGCCAACAAGAGCTTGCCACAGCCAATTCAGTGGTGAGCGTCCTGCCCTTGAAAACCTAACGTTAGGAAATAGCTTGTTAACCAAATTAAGGATTTGTTGATTGATGAAACCCCAAGCATTTGAGAAAACCAGAAATGTAAACAAAAAGGTAATAATAAATGCACTTTCAATTTTTACATAAGGGTACAATTTCAGAGCCGTAACTAAGCTAGCAACGAAGCCCAAGCCAACTCCAAGCAATTGAATTAATAATTGAGTCCAGTTGTTGCGAATTTTACCGTTATGATTCTGAAATTTTTTGATAATCTCCAACAGACCACAGAAAACTGAATCCACAAGGTCACCGTCATCTGAAGAGACTTGCAGGTTTGTGTTGTTGGGTTCATTGGAATCTAGGCGTAACTCAATACTAGTGCCTTGTTGTTTGTTCGAGAATACAGCTCGATTGGAGTCTAGCGTAAATATGACTCGTTCAACTTTTGTAGCCTGAGCATAATGCTTTTGCACATCAGAAAACTCTGTCAGCTTATAGCCACGATTATCAAACCTAATAATGTAGTTCTGAAGTAAAACGTCTTCTTGAACTCCACCTTTCTTTTCAAGTTGTTCGTTAGATGATGTGCACCTTTCAGCAAGAAAGTCATTTACCTGCTGCAAAAGCTCTTCGTCTACAGTCACATTCTTGATGAACTGATCTCTTAAAAATGTTCCCACTGAATTCTCCATTGCATATAACAATAGACAGCAAACCAAATGTCATTAGTGTTTTTAGGTTGAAGCGAAGGCACAATAGCGGGATCAGCGCCATAACCAACACTTCACTGATCTGTCCGATTGACATGTAGGCCGCGGTTCTTTCTAAACCTGCCGAGTGGAAGTATAGGGGCGCATACTGATCGTATAGAGTCGACAGCATGGTGGCAAAGAAGCAGGTAGTAATAAACACTTTAAACCCGCTACCCTCGACATTCAGGGCTTTGAAAGAATCGACGCCAACAACATCTCGCCAGTTGAAGGTTGAGTTTTTAGCCGCTGGTGGTGTGTATGGCAAAATGAAGAAGAAAATAATGCCAGAAACAATAGAGACCACCCCGCTAATAATGAATGGTGTTGCCGTTGTTTCAGCTTTTAATAGGCTGATCACTGTCGCTGCGAAAATCCAGCCTACAGTGCCACCGATACGAATAATTGGGAAAAACTTTTCTCTATTCTCAACATGCGCCATCGCAATACTATTGGCTAAGCCAAGGGTTGGGGCGTAAACGAGCTTATAAATGAAGAAAAGTGAAACAAACAGCAGTGGCACTGAAGATAGGCTAACTGCCAATAATAAAAGTAAGCCACTACATACAAAAAGGAATGAAATCATTTTGTTAGCAGAGAAGTACCTATCGGCAATCGCTCCTGAATCAAAGGTGATATCACCATTGATAGTGGGAAACTGGTAACCGCATAAACGATCAAGTCGCGCATACCAGATTCATTCATATAGATTACAAGCGTAATCATTGACGTTCCCATGAGGAAGTACACCGAAAACATTATGGCAAATAAGATAAAGTGGGTAATATTCTTTCCGTGAATGGTTTTCGGTGGTATATGGCTACCGAGTTGTGAACTCATTTTCTCTACACCTATTTTAAACTATTAATTTATTTATATTTCTACCGTTAAAGCAGGAAGAAATACATGGTTGAGCTAAACCAATAGCAATACCGATCTTATTCATAGTGATGAATATGATCAGTGGTTGCTTTGAATAATATATTCTGTGTTTTAGTGATTTGGGCTTGGTTAGAGCCCTATTTGGCGAAAACGATTGCGCTGGTGGTCGAATGCTAGCATAAACTCACTCACTTTAAAGGTGAGGGAGTTGTTTCAAAATGTAAGCTTGTGCTCAATGCCAAATTTCATCAGCACGTGCCATAACAATTTAAGTTCCTGTAGCCCTTCTTCTTGAGCATGAAAGTATGCCAAGAAGAAGGGCTGGTGGAACAAATTGGCTGCAAACATCCAAAGCAATTCTTCTTAAACTGTCGTGTGAAAGGACTCTCAAGGCGACGTCAATTACTTGAGGTTCCGGCTTGGTGTTTTGTCGCTAATGCTGAGAGTTATTTGTATCTAATTACTAATAAAGTTTGCTTTGATGAATTTAAATTCCATAAATGCAATTGAGTCTAGCTTATATGGCTGGATACTCGGCTGAATTTTAATGAGTTTGGCGATCTTACTATCTGTTTAAATATTTCATTAAAAAATATAGCGTTATGAGTAAGGGGTAAAATAATGCTCTTATTGTTGGTGATAAATTGAACTGGTGCTCAGTTGACCACTTATACGCCATATGGACATTGATAGTGCTTGTGTTTAGTAAAACTAAACGCTTTTGTTAGGAGAAATGTATTGCCAAATTAAGAGGAGGGGTTATTGTAAATGTATTGTTAATATTTATGTTAATGAATTGTCTTTGTGCGGGTTTGGATTCATGCATAATATATTCTGATAAAAATATTAATTGCTGACTTGATGTGACTCTATGACGATTTGTATTAAGTGTTGATGTTTTATTTAAAGTGGTGAAAGTAATTAACAATGACTAATGTTCTGATTGCGTGGTATGGCCATGAAAGTAACTCTTTCTCTAGAAATAGAACTGATTTCTCGTTGCTAACTTCTCAAGGTTGCTGGGAAGGAGAGGAAATAATTACTCAGTTTACAGACACACCCAGTTATCTCGGTGGAATGATTAATTGCGCTAATGAAAATAATATAAATATCATTCCTACCTTCGCTGTAGAAAATGCGGGGCCAATACTAACCGATGAGTGTCACGAATTAGTTTTAGCCAAGATTATTAAATACATAAAGCAAAATAAAGAATGTATAGATGGTATTTGTTTGGGGCTGCATGGGGCTGGCGTATCTGAAAGTATTGATGATCTGGAAACGGATGTACTAAGAGCGATCCGAAGAGTGGTTGGTGATGACATTCCAATTACAGTGACGTTAGATCTCCATGGTAACCTTACCCAAGAAATGGCTGGTTTAACCCAAGGGCTTTTTGGCGTAAAAGAAAACCCTCATACTGACTATGCGGTTAGTGGATATGAAGCTATGAGTACTTTGATAAACGCTATCGAGCATGGAGTACGAGCCAAAACTTCGGTTAAGCCAATTCCTGTCCTTATGCCTATTAGCCAAAATATCGACGGAGAGCTAAACACAGTTAAAGAGTACTTTAATACTTATAAAGCTGACCATGAACTGCTTGATGCTGCCTTTTTCCATGGTTTTCCATATGCAGATGGCCCACATGTCTCCAGCTCTGTCTTTGTTACCGCATATGAAAATTCTGAATACCATGCCGAAGTATTAGCGAACTACTTAATAGAAAGAAAAGAGCGACTAAGCTCAATTTACCGTGTTGAGCCAGAAGAGGCGATTGATCTTGCTCTGACGACATTATCTAACGAGAAGGAAGGATATGTTGTTTTAAATGAATCTTCAGATAACCCTGGGGGCGGAGCGCCAGGGGATGGTACTCAGTTGCTGCGTGAGATGCTTGAGCGTGATATCCCTGGTTCAGCCTTTGGGTATATTTACGATCCTCAGGCCGTACAAGTTGCTTTAAAAGCTGGCGTGGGTAATCGTGTTAGTGTTGATTTAGGTGGCAAAATTGAGGAATCACATTTTCATGGTGAGCCAATATCGTTAATTGACGCAGTCGTTTGTTCTATATCAGAGGGGCATTATCAAGCAACCACACCTTTGATGAAGGGTATCCATGGCACATATGGGCCAACAGTCTGCTTGCGTTCGGGTAATGTTGAAATCGTAGTGTGCTCTGTTCAGAATCAAACTTACGATGATACGCCCTTTGTCACCGCAGGCGTTGATCTTAGCCAGAAAAGGCTTGTTGCTCTCAAGTCTTCTCAACACTTCAAAGCGTTTTATAAAGACAGGGCGATCACGACCATTGAAGTCAATACCAATGGCGTGAACAGCAATGACTTAACCTCTTTTTACTATAAAAACATTAGGAGGCCTATTTATCCTTTAGATAAATTTTAACGCCTTATAAATGGAATAATTATAAAGTACACCTCTAGGAAGGAAGAATCTATGCTCGTGTTTAATAAACAATCATTTATTATTTTGATGGTGGTTAGTATATCAGCATCAATTATATATCAGGTACCATATTTAAAATATGTATTCTACGATCAAATGGTCGCAGCACTGAATGTTACCAATACGGAGTTAGGTAAGTTGAGTGGTATTTACGGTATGATTGCAATGTTTTGCTACCCAATCGGAGGCATTCTTTCAGATAAATTCAGAATTAAGAATTTGTTTTCGATGTCAATGGTAGTAATGGGGCTATTAACATTATGGATGTCAACATTACCAAGCTATAATACGCTGAAGGTTATTTATGCTTTAATGGCTATTTTTTCTATTCTTACTTTTTGGGCTTCTAGACAAAAAGCGATTAGACTGATCTCTCACGGTAATAGCTACCCTAAAAACCAAGGTCTTAGCTCAGGCATTTTGGGCTGTACCTCAATGCTATTTAGCTTTTTCATTACTTATGTCATCAGCCAGTCACTGGATTACAAATCAGGTTTTCAAGTTGCCTTATATTACTATGGTGCTGCGCTGATTGTGCTTGGGGCTTTGAGCTATATTGTGATACCTCGTTTTGATGATGAAATCTCGGCTGAGACTAAAAGCAGTAATGGCAAGTTATCTCTATCTGTTGTGAAGGAAGTACTAAGACTACCCATTGTTTGGTTAACAACGGTTTCAGTTTTCTCTGTTTATGGTTTGTACATTACCGTTTCTTACACAACACCATACCTAACCAATATTTATGGGATTTCGGAGTCTACAGTCTCGATTATTTCTTCAATCCGAACTTATGGGCTAATGCTGATTTCTGCACCATTACTCGGTTATCTAGCAATGAAGATTGGCTCAACAGCACGGATGATTGTTTATTCAAGTATTATTGCTTTAGTCTGTGTAGCATGCTTTGTACTATTGCCTAAAGATGCAGGCTTTATTTTACCTGTTACCATTATCACTTTGATTGCCGCGTTGTTTGTTGGTGGCTCTTATGGTGTTTATTTTGCACAGTTTGCTGATGGTAAAGTACCCGTATATATGTTTGGTACGGCAACGGGGATTGTTTCTTTTGTTGGCTTTATGCCTGATGTATTTGTACACCCGTTGATTGGCTCTTGGCTAGACTCTTACCAAGGTATTGAAGGGTACAACTATTTATTTGGCCTCATGGCGGTATTTGCCACTATGTCGCTACTGGCATCGTTTAGTATCAATTATATATATGGGCCGAAGAAGGAACCTAAGCAGGTTGTTTCCGAAGCCGGTGCATAACGTATTATATAAAGTAAAATAATCCTCATAATAGCCAGAAAGATTGATTCTATCTGGCTATTTTTTTAGCTGGATGGTACATACAAGTTAGCCAAATTTCACCAGCACATGCCATAACAACTTAAGTTGCTGCAGCCCTTCTTCTTGAGAGTGAAAAGTATGCCAATTATCGGGCTGGTGGATCAAATTGGCTGCGGCAGCGCCAATGGTGCTTGCGGTAATGAAGTGAGTGCCACCTAGCTTGGTTTCGCCTGCCTGCTGGTTTTGCTGTTGCTGGAACTGGCTGACTAGATTGGCCAGTGCAGGCATGGTATTGCCGCGGAAATCATCTGGCACGTTATCTGGGTTAAGTGCGTACCCCTGATGCCACATCAACTCGATATTATATTGCTGGCAAAGCCGCAATAGGGTTTGCCCGATCTCAGTACCTTTGAAGGATGGGTCGGCAACCAATGCCATTACATCATGCGTTAGCGAAATATCACCGTGGATTTGCGCTTCTATATAATGATCGAGGTTTCGCCCAAGCGGCATTGTGTTGATAGGGTAGTGAGCGTCAAAAGAGCATCTAGATTGCTCGAAACGGTTGATTAAGCTATCCACCAACTGAGCTGGACGCATACCGTGACAGCCTAAAGCAAAGTCCAGTTCGAAAGCGTCTATGAGCAAGTTTACCAGAATATCGTCAAAGCAGTCTAAGGTGCCGCGCTCTTGCGGGCTGGTATGGGAGTCGCGATAGGTGAATGTTGCTCGCTGGCTAACTTCAGGGTTGAGCAGGAAGTAACAAGAACCAAATCGAGGGCAAGGGCCATCCGAGTGGTTCATAAGGTGCAAGGCACCATATTTCGGCCGCTCGACTGGGTTGAACCCGTTTTGGGTGTAAGCGTCGCCAAACAGGGCATTTTCCCAGTTATCTCTTGGCCCACCTTGTTCTGGGCTGACCTTGCCGTTAGAGATATGGGTTTCAAACTGGCTTTTGTACCTGCCATCTTGCAGCAGCTGGTCAACCACGGTTAGGTTTTGGCTGGCGATCCTGTCAGGGTGGAAGTGTAATGCAACAGGGGCGTTGCTTTTGATGGCTTCAATGGCTTGCTGAAAACGACGCGGCTCAATGTTACTCATCTGCAAAATGTGCTCAATCATCGCCTGCGCTTTGGCTTGGCGCGATTTTGCATGTGAGCGAATATGGTTCAGGGCGAGCGTCTGCGAGGTATTCAGCATAAGGTGAGGGCTCCATTGAGTTGATGACCAGACACAAAAAAGGGCTGTTGAACAGCCCTTTATTCCAACAGAATTAAATATTTACAGCTGTTTAATAACGTAGTCAAGTGCACCAGTGACGGCAGCAACTTGTGCCACGTTACACTCTTCGTCAGTCACTTTGTCACTGTCTGGGTAAACCTCGGTAGTCGTACCGTATTGGCAGTCAGACAGGCCGTTACATAGGCTTAGTTTTTTAAGCGGGTAGTTAATCACACCCTCTTGAGTGATTGGTGAGCCGATGATTTTGCCGCTCGCATCTGGTGGCGCGATATGGGTTACTTTGCGAACCGAATCGATAACCGCTTTTTGTAGTTCAGGCTGTGGGTTTTCGGTGTCGCCAACCGTGTAAAAACCGTCTGGGATCATCTCTTCGAAGTGGTCAATGCCATCGCGAGCAGCGCGTGCGCGGCGGAACTCGGTTTCGTCAGAATCGGTTGTTTCGTGCAGATCAACGTGAACAAGGATATCGCAGCCAAGATCTTTCACCATTGCCATCAGGTTAGCGGCTTCTTCAGAAGGGCTGTCCTCAAAGAATGAGCGGTTTGGATCGACAGCTTGTGGGTTCCAGCGGTTGATCACTTCGTAACCCCAAGGGCTAACACAAGGTGCAATGACAATATTGAAGTGTTCGGTGTATTTCTCAGCTTCGCCATCAGCGAACAGTAGGGCACCGTGCACGCCACTGGTTTCGTAACCATGAACACCGCCAGTAACCAGTGCGGTTGGTTTGCTGTTGTCCCAGTTACGTGACTTAATCACATAAAGAGGGTATTTCTCAGGGTTATAGCTTAAAGCGCCATACTGAGAAACATCAAAACGATCACGCAGGGCATCAATTTTGGTCACGACTTCTTCTTGGTAAGAACGCTGGATTTTTTGTTGTGCCAACCACTGCGCTTTTTCTTCGTCGCCCCACTTCTGGCCTACTGTACCGATTGGGTATGTGTTTGATATTTCCATTATTAACCTTGTGTTGTGTTTACTCCTGTGCCAAACAGAGTAATCTACTGTGGTTGATGAATCAAACGTATTGATATTAGGGATAAATCTGCTTCTAACCATTATTTTGTTGCTGAAACATTGTTATCCCAGTTAAGTCACTGTTATCTAATAGTTCGTGGGGTTTAACAGCAATAGGGAGAAGTATTTGAAAGGAAGATTAGTTGTTTAATTTTGTAGGAATATCACAATGGCAGTAAGCGTAAGTTGGTTAGAAGATTGTCAGTTTAACGTGGTGACAGAAGATAAGTTCGAATTCACCATTGATGCCGATGGCAAAAAAGCCCCATGCCCCACTGAAGTATTGTTATCAGCACTAGGTACATGCAGCGCCACTGATGTAGTGATGGGGCTGCAGGATGAGGGTGTCGAGTTAAGGCAGTTTGAAAACAAATTGACTTATACCCTGACCGAAAGCTCGCCACGGTTGTACGAAAGTGTGAATCTGCACTTTGTGGTCAAGGCTGCTAATGTGACTGAAGAGCAAGTGTCGGCTGCGGCTAACAATGCATTGGAAAAGTACTGCCATGTTTGCTTGATGCTACAGCCGAAAATTAAAGTGACTCACTCGGTAGAAATCCTTAAGCCTTAGTTGGCAACGGACTCAGACCATACCGCGAACTCGTTGCCGCTAGGTTCTTTGAAGTGGAATCGGCAACCGCCGGGGAAATCAAAAATATCACGGACGATGGTGCCGCCGTTGTTGCGTACGTTATCGAGCGTCGATTGGATATCGGCGCTATAAAAGACCAGCAACGCGCCACCAGTGAGGGTTTCGGAGCAAGCGTCAGCCTTAAAGAAACCGCCATCCAATCCCTGGTTTGAGAACGCTGTATATTCCGGGCCGTAATCGACAAACTCCCAGCCGAAGACCGCAGAGAAGAAAGCTTTGGTTGCGGTTAAGTCAGAAGCCGAGAATTCAACATAGTTGAGCTTTTCATGCTGGTTCATTTCAATGCCTATATAAGGGTGTTTACCCTAAGTATTCAATGCTGTGATGAGTTAGGCAAGGGCTTGCTCTGATACAAAGATGGTTGGTATCTCTGCAATGCCTTCTTTTTCAGCCATGGCGGCAAGTGCCACTTCAGATGCGCGCTTTACATGCTCGATGCAGGCATGGTGAGCCGCTGCGCAGTCACGTTTCATGATGGCATCAACAATGGCACTCATTTCTTCAATGCTCTGCATATAGCGGTTTTCTTGTGAAATGGAAGTCGCACGCAGTAGGTTTATCCGCGCTTGCTGTTGGCGCAGTAGCTTAGCGGCAGTTTGGTTACCACAGCCTTCGTAAAGCAGTTCATAGAAGTCATTCACACTATCAAGAATATTCGCCACGTTGCCTTGGGTTAGGCGGCGGGTCAGCAAGTGCAGGGTTGTTTCAAGCATCTGCAATTGCTTGTCGGTGGCATTGATGGTGTATAGCTGAACAATCAGGCTTTCTAGGCTGGCGCGAAGTTCATAGATTTCTTTTGCTGTTTCAAGAGTCAGCCGGGTAACTATTGGCCCTTTGTTTTCCAAGTAATCAACCAAGCCTTCTGATTCGAGGTGGCGTAGCGCTTCACGCACTGACGTCCGGCTCACCCCCAGCATGTCGCATAAATCGCGCTCTACCAGGCGATCACCCGGTAAAAGCTGAAAATTCATGATGGCAGATCGCAAGGTGGCGAGTACTTTCTCACGTAAAGGAACGCGGCTGTTATCTATCTTGGTAATTTGGGAAGGTTGCCTAATCATGCTGTATTCTCACTACGGTTAAGCATTCATTGGTAAACCTATGGAATGCTGAAAAGAGTCATGCGCCTTTTTGTGCATCTTTTTGATTATATGTTGTTCTACAAAGGCGATTATAAGCGATTGTTAATTCAATTGTTGTTTTATTTTTATTTGACCCGCTAGGTGGGTGAATTTCCATCACAACAGCAGGTTATACCCCTTCAACAATCGCGACTTCTGCTGCCGCTACCCCTTGGCGCTCAGCAGCTGCTTGTTGATAGGCTTCTGAATGGTAACAGGCAAGCGCATCATCAAAGGAAGGGAATTCAATCACTACATGGCGCTGACGCTCATCGCCTTCAAGCTGTTGGTACCGTCCGCCACGAGCCAGTAGCTTGCCACCGTAGGCAGCAAATGCTTGTGGGGCGAGGGCAGTGTATTTTAAGTATTGTTCCGTATCGTGGACGGTAACATGGGCGAGCCAGTATCCTTTCATTGTTTCTTCCTTGTTTGGCTAATAAGTGGGGAGGTGTTGCGAGAAAAAGGCCCCACGCGAATGGGGCAAGCTAGGAAAGCAGAGATCGTTACACTTTCAAAGAACTTAATCTTGTTTAAATGCTGGCATTACCTTGTCGATGAACAGCTGAAGCGACTTTTTCTTCTCTTCAAAACTAAGGCTGTTATCTGCCCAGTAGCTGTACTGGCTAACACCCAGTGTTTCGTAGTACTTCAAGCGAGCAACCACTTCTTCTGGTGTACCAACAGCAAGGTTGTTGCGTAGTACTTCTTTGCTGAAACCTTCGCCCAGATCTTCGCTGCTTAGGCGATCAACAAAGCCGTTATCCGGTGTTTGGTTGTTGCGTGCCCATGCCATGAACATCGAGTACCAGTGGTGAAGGGCATCGGTACCAACGGTGAGTTCCTGCTCATTTTCACCAACAAATGTGTGGCGTAGCAGCATGATGTCTGGACGATCAACTTGTGGGTTGTTAGCACAGGCATCGTTGAATTTGTTCATCAGATCTTGTACTTCTTCATCATTCTTCTGAAGCGGGGTCACCATGACATTACAACCGCTGCTGATAGCAAAGTTGTGTGAATCCGGATCGCGAGCTGCAACCCACATCGGTGGGTGAGGCTGTTGCAATGGCTTAGGTACGCTGGTGGTGGTAGGGAACTGGAATAGTTCGCCATCGTGCGCGTAGTCGCTGGTCCATAGCTTCTGCAGCGCAGGTACCATTTCACGAAGGTACTTACCGCCATCAGCCGCTGGCATACCATTCATTAAGCGGTCAAATTCGGCCTGGTAAGCGCCGCGGGCAATACCAAATTCCAAGCGGCCATCACACATGATATCTGCTAATGCTGCTTCACCTGCTAACTTAACCGGATGCCAGAATGGGGCAATAAAGGTACCGGCACCTAGGCGAATAGAGCTGGTTTTATTGGCAAGGTAAGTAATGTAGTTGATTGGGTTTGGCGCAATGGTGAACTCCATTGCGTGGTGCTCACCCACCCACGCCATCTCAAAACCACCTTTCTCGGCAATTTGTACTAACTCTGTTAGCTCTGCCAATGATTCTTGGTGAGTTTTGTTGTCATCGTAGCGTTCCATATGCAGGAAAAGAGAGAATTTCATAGCAGTATCCTTTCTGTGATGTTTTTGTTTGAGGCTGGCTAGCAGCCTCATTCTTTTTCTTAGTTGTCTGCAGTACCTTATTTAGACAGAGCAGACGCGGGCTTTAATGTTTGTGTTTCTTCTTTTACTAGCGGTGTTGGCGACTCTTGGTATTCGGTGCCGCTGTATAGATCTTTCATTAGGCAGTAGCCCATCACGATTAGCACCATCGAGAATGGTAGTGCCGCTGCGATAGAGGCTGCTTGTAGGCCTTGTAACCCACCGGCCATCAGCAAGATACCTGCAACCACGCCTAGACCAGCTCCCCAAACCACACGCATTCTAATTGGTGGGTGGTTGCCGCCCATCGACAGGATGGTACAGATAACCAGGGTGGCAGAGTCAGCAGAGGTAACGAACCAAGAGATGATCATCAAGGTTGCCAGTGCCGCCATTGGCCATGTTAGCCAGTGTACGTTCAGTGCTTCGATTGTGCTGTAAAGCACCATGGTTAGGTTTTCGTTTACTACTTCTGTTAGGCCACCGGCACCGTATAGCTCGACGTAGTTTGCCGTGCCGCCCATGATGGTGATCCAAGTGAATGCGCCGAGTGTGCTGCTTAGAATACCGCCTAGCATTAGTTCACGGATAGTACGGCCTTTAGAGATACGCGCGATGAAGATACCAACGTATGGGCCCCAGCTTAGCCACCATGCCCAGTAGAAGATTGTCCACCAACCTTGCCACTGGCTTTCTGGGTTTGTATCAACCCACACTGACATTGCCACGAAGTTGTTAAGGTAATCACCCAGGTTGGTGAAGAAGCTACCGAACAAGTAAGCAGTTGGACCGGCAATCAGGAAGAAAGCAAACAGGATAGAGCTGATGCGAACGTTCCATTGGCTTAAGAATTTAATGCCTTTTTGTAGCCCTGATACTGCCGAGAATGTCGCGATTGATCCAACAACCACTATCAAGATCAATTGGTTAACCGAGTTGATCTCAATGCCAAACAGGTAGTTAAGGCCCGCATTCATTTGCGATACACCCAAACCTAGCGTTGTCGCGGTACCAAATAGGGTACTGAAGATAGCCAGCAGGTCGACGGCATGGCCGATTGGGCCATAGATACGCTCACCTAAAATTGGGTATAAAGCAGAGCGGATGGTGAGCGGTAGGCCTTTGCGGTAGGCAAAGTAAGCCAAGATCAAGCCAACCAATACGTAGACACTCCAGGCGTTCAAACCCCAGTGGAAGATAGTAATACGCATACCGATCTGTGCTGCTTCGGCAGTGTTGGCCTGCACATTTGCCATATCCGCAAACGGGTTGCCTTGGATATAGGTGAGTGGCTCGGCGATGCTCCAGAACATCAAGCCTGTACCGACAGCAGCACTGAACAGCATGGCGAACCAAGTGAAGTTATTAAACTCTGGTCGGTCTGTGTCTTTACCCAAGCGGATGCTACCGAATTTGCTAAAAGTTACCCAAACCGAAAAAACGAAGATGACTGCAACAGCGGCGATGTAATACCAACCAAAGTTGCTGGTGATCCATTGTTTTACGCCGTTGTAGACAGTATTTGCCAAGTCAATTTGTAAAACTGAAAAGAGGACAAATGCTGAAACCATTGCCAGCGAGGCGATGGTCATGGTTTGGTTAACCCCTTGAAAAATCCCTTGCTTGTTAACCATATTGTTATTGGAAATCATAGCAGGATTGCTCCTTTATACGCTGTATGATCGTGCCTTGGTTTGAACTGCAGCAGCCCTCGGACTACATCACCCCGGACACCCCTTTTTTATGTCATCAGCACATGTCTTGCTGATATTGTATTGTGTTTCTTGGTATACCATAACACCAAAAAACAGCGTATCAAGTAGTGATATTAACAATGATTTAACATTGATTTTTATTTAAGTTGTTGATTTTAAAAGTATTGAGTTGACTTTGATGTGGTTTTTAACATTTGCATGATGGTTAATTAAATTAACAAATTGTGATCGTTGTAGATTTTTTGATAAATGGGTCATTATCAGGTTAAGTTTGATTTTTAGATTTAAATAATTGATAAATAACAATTTAATTGTGGTTTGTTTGATTTAATGAGTAGAGGGATAAAATAAAACGCTTTCTTTTTGTTCAAAAAATTTGGTATACCATAATACAGGTTGAGCAGTGACAGAGACGTTATTGCTAGAAAACATACAAGTGAGAAGGAAAACGCAATGGCTTTTAATATCCGTAAGATCTGTACCTACATTGAAGAAACGCGCATTGAAGGCGGTAAAGTTGGTGACAAGCCTGTCACTATGGCTGCTGTTGCCGCTGTCATCGAAAACCCTTGGCACGGCAAAGGGTTCGTTGAAAACCTACGCCCTGAAATTACTGAGCATTGTTCAGACCTAGGTGCGCTAATCGTTGACAAGCTAGTTGGTGTAATGGGTGGTGCGGAAAACATTGAAGCTTACGGTAAGGCCGCTGTTGTGGGCATGGAAGGTGAAATCGAGCACGCTTCTGCCGTGATCCACACCCTTCGTTTTGGTAACCACTACCGTGAAGCGGTTGAGGCTAAAAGCTACTTGAGCTTCACCAATAAGCGTGGTGCAGGTGGTACGTCAATCCAAGTGCCAATGATGCATAAAGATGATGAAGGTTTACGTTCTCACTACATTACGCTGGAAATGAAAATTGAAGATGCACCAGCTGCAAATGAAATCGTCGTGGTATTAGGTGCGTCAGATGGTGGTCGTGTTCACCCTCGTATCGGCAACCGTTATATCGATCTTGAAGAAATCGCAAAAGAAAAAGCCGCACAACAGCAGCAATAAGGAAGCGATATGGAGAGCATGAAATTAGTTGATGGAACCAGCTACTATTCATGTGGAGAAGGCGATACCGTCATCTTCATTCATGGTGTAGGTCTGGATAAATCCATGTGGGGCGGCCAAGTGGCCGGCCTTCAGCAACACTTTCACATCATCGGGTACGACATGTTGGGTCACGGCGAAAGCCCTGACCCGCAAGAAGACGCGACGATAGAAGCCTACGCTGATCAGCTGGAGCGCTTGATCAGTGAGCTTGAATTGGACAAGCCGATCACGGTGGTGGGTTTTTCAATGGGTGGCCTTGTGGCGCGAGCATTTGCCCTGAAGTATTCACACCGAATCGACCGCCTGGTGATCCTCAATAGTGTCTTTAACCGCACGGAAGAGCAGCGAAGCAATGTACTGTCTCGTTGTAAAGAAGTGAAAAAGTTAGGACCTGGTGCCAATGTTGAAGCCGCCATCGAGCGCTGGTTCAGCAAGGAGTACCGAGGTGCAAGTCCAGCGCAAATTAATGCATTTAGAGAGCGCATCGTCACGAATAGCGAAAATGGTTATTTACAGACCTATCAGTTGTTTGGTGAAAATGATAACTATGGTGTCTCGCAATTAAATACGTTGCACTTCCCAGTGCTTGTTGCCACCGGCGAGCTGGATGTTGGCTCGACACCGGAGATGGCGTACGGGTTGGCACGTTATCTACCCAATGCACAGGTCGTTGTACTGGAACAACAACGTCACATGATGCCGGTCGAGGCACCGCATCAGGTGAATGACATGCTACTGGCGTTCATTCAAGGGCAGCCAAAGCAAGAACAATCGGAACAAAGTCAGCAAGATCAAGTGATACTACAGGAGGTAGTCAATGGCGCTTGAGCAATTTCAGATGCTTATTCACGGTGAGTGGGTAGCGGCAGCTAGCGGCAAAACGTTCGAAAGTCTTAATCCAGCCACTGAGCAGGCGTGGGCAACATTCCCTTATGCCGACGAGCAAGATGTCGAGCAAGCAGTGCAATCGGCACACAGCACTTTCCTGTCACCTGAGTGGTCTTCAACCACACCCGCTCAGCGCGGCAAACTACTGCGTCGCCTTGGTGACCTAATTGCTGAAAATAAAGAGCAATTGGCAGAGCTAGAAAGTCGTGACAACGGTAAGCTGATCCGCGAGACACTGGGTCAGGTTGGCTATTTACCTGAGTTCTTTTACTACTTTGCAGGCTTGGCCGATAAAGTCGAAGGTGAAACCCTGGCGCTGGATAAGCAAGATATGTTCGGCTATACCGTGCGCGAACCTTTGGGTGTGATTGCTGGCATTATTCCTTGGAACTCACCACTTTACCTAACGGCAATCAAAATCGCCCCGGCATTGGCAGCGGGTAACACCGTGGTACTTAAGCCATCTGAGCATGCCTCTGCCACCTTGCTAGAACTAGGCCGTTTGGTGTTAGAAGCGGGCTTCCCTGCAGGCGCGGTTAACGTGATTACCGGCTATGGCCTACCTTGTGGGTCGGCACTTTCCAGCCACCCGTTGGTACGCAAAATCGCCTTCACTGGCGGTAGCGAAAGCTCGAAGCACGTGATCCGTAATTCAGCAGAGAACTATGCCAAATTGTCGCTAGAGCTTGGCGGTAAATCACCGAATATCATTTTCAATGATGCGGATATCGATAGCGCGGTTAATGGCGCGGTAGCGGGTATCTTTGCCGCTGCGGGTCAAAGCTGTGTATCCGGCTCACGCCTGTTGGTCCAGCAAGATGTGTACGACGAGTTTGTGAGCAAGTTGCAAGCACGTGCAGAGCAGATTGTGATTGGTGATCCGTCGCAGCCTGAAACCGAAATGGGGCCGATGGCTACCAAGGCGCAGCTAGAAACCGTAGAGCGATTTGTTGATATCGCCCTAACCGAAGGCGCGAAACTGCGCACCGGTGGTAAGCGCCCTGATATCGCATCGGGCTGGTATTACACCCCGACTATTCTTGAGTGTACAGACCATAGCGCGACGGTGGTGCAGGAAGAGATCTTTGGCCCGGTTGCCACGGTTATTCCTTTTGCTGACGAAGCTGAAGCCTTGGCGCTCGCCAATGACAGCAAGTACGGCCTTGCCGCGGGGATCTGGACGCAAAACTTGGCGAAAGCACACCGTATGATCAAGGGCATTCGCTCGGGTATCGTCTGGGTAAACACCTACCGTGCAGTTTCAGCCTCGGCACCTATCGGTGGCTATGGTCAGAGCGGCTACGGACGTGAATGTGGTAGCGATGCCATTAACGAGTTCACCCAATTGAAAACCGTGTGGATCAACACTTCATCAGAGCCTATGGCCGACCCATTTATCATGCGCTAAGAAGGGAAGCATCATGACAACACAACAAGTAGAAAAAGCAGTATCTCCTGATCTATATAAAAACATCATGGGTCAGTTTCCAACAGGCGTAACGGTAATTACGGCTTACAACGACTTGGGTGATGTAGTTGGCTTTACCGCCAGTGCGTTTAGCGCACTCTCAATTGACCCTGCGTTGGTGTTGGTATGCCCAAGCTACACCTCGGATTCATACCCGGTGATCCGCGATACCAAGAAGTTTGCCATCCATATCTTGGCTGACGACCAGCAAGCGGTTGCCTACCAGTTCGCGAAAAAAGGCATCGACAAATCTGAAGGCTTGGCGATTAAGAAGAGTGAACATGGCCTACCCGTTATCGAAGGTGCATTGGCTGTGCTGGAATGTGAGCTGTGGAATGACTATCCGGGCGGCGACCATGCTATCTTGGTGGGTCAAGTCGTTGATGCCCAACTGGCAAATACCGATGAGCAGCACCCGCTACTGTATTGCCGCAGCAAAATGGGTAGCTTGCCAGAGATGGGATAAACGGCCTCACAACAGGCATGCTGAGTGTGCAGATCAGGTGGTGAGAATAGGCAGCTTGGCGCAAAATTAAATTAGAACGCGATAAGGATACCCCCGTGAAATTAATTGATTCGAGTTTACTTAAGCAGTCATGTTACATCGCAGGCCAATGGGTTAATGCAGGCAATAGTGAAACCGTGCCAGTCGTCAATCCGTCAACGGGTGAAGTGATTGCCTCTGTGCCTGAGCTGGGGCGTGAAGAAACCCTTTCAGCCATTGAGGCTGCCGAGCAAGCGCAGAAGGCTTGGAAGAAAACCACGGCGAAGGAGCGTTCAGTTGTTTTGCGTAACTGGTATCAGCTGTTGATTGAAAACGCAGATGATCTTGCCACTATTCTTACTGCTGAGCAGGGCAAGCCGTTTGCTGAGGCAAAAGGTGAAATTACCTATGCGGCTAACTTTATCGAGTGGTTTGCCGAAGAAGCCAAGCGTGCCTACGGTGAAGTGATCCCAAGCCACAAGCCTAACTCTCGCCTTGTGGTGAGCAAGGAGCCGGTGGGGGTTGTTGGCGCAATCACGCCTTGGAACTTCCCTGCCGCCATGATCACCCGTAAGTGTGGCCCAGCATTCGCTGCTGGTTGTGCGGTGGTATTGAAACCGGCACCAGAAACCCCGCTAACAGCACTGGCGCTTGCCGAGCTGGCTGAGCGAGCAGGTTTACCTGCGGGCTTGTTCAGTGTGATAACCGGTAATGCCGTTGAAATTGGTGGTGCACTAACCAGCAGTAAAACCGTGAAGAAAATCTCGTTCACTGGCTCAACGGCTATCGGCAAACTGTTGATGGAACAGTCTGCGTCATCAGTGAAGAAAATGTCACTGGAACTCGGCGGCAATGCACCCTTCATCATTTTCGATGATGCCGATTTGGACGCGGCGGTTGAAGGCGTAATGATTGCCAAGTTCCGCAATGCCGGACAAACCTGTGTTTGCGCGAACCGACTGTATGTTCACGATGCCGTTTATGATCAGTTCGCCGAGAAGCTAGTAGCACGAGTGGCTGAACTGAAAGTCGCAGACGGCTTTGAAGCTGGCGCGACAATTGGCCCGCTAATTAACCAAGCTGCCGTCACCAAAGTCCAAAGCCATGTTGATGATGCACTGGCGAAAGGGGCGAAGCGCATTTTTGGAGCTGAGCAGCCTCAAGGTACTAATTTCTTCCCACCACAAATTTTGACTGAAGTAACCGACGACATGCGTGTGGCGCGTGAAGAAACATTCGGTCCGCTGGCGGCGCTATTCCGCTTCAAGTCAGACGATGAAGTTATCGCACGTGCTAACGATACCGATTCAGGCCTAGCTGCTTATGCCTATACCCAGTCGCTACAGCGTGCATGGCGCATCAGTGAAGAGTTGGAGTCAGGCATGGTCGGCATTAATGAAGGGCTGATTTCGACCGAAGTCGCTCCATTTGGTGGCGTGAAAGAGTCAGGCCTTGGCCGTGAAGGTGCGCGTCAGGGCATTGAAGACTACCTAGAAACCAAATACGTCATGATGGGCGGCCTGTAGGTAGCCCAACCATCTCAAGTGGCAACCGGAAACCTTGTTGCCACTTGGGAGACTGCAAAATACGAATGAATAAGGATATAAAAATGAGCGATAAGTTCGAGCAAGGGTTAGCTATACGCCGTCAGGTACTGGGTGCAGAATACGTTGATAACTCAATCAACAACGCCACAGACTTCACTATGCCAATGCAAGAGTTGGTCACCAAGTACTGCTGGGGAGAAGTGTGGGGGCGTGATACCTTGCCGCTAAAAACCCGTAGCATGATTAACCTTGCGATGATCACCGCGCTTAACCGCCCACATGAATTGAAACTGCATGTACGTGGTGCCCTAAATAACGGATGTACGAAAGAAGAAATCCGCGAAGTACTGCTACAAACCGCTATCTACTGTGGTGTTCCGGCTGCCATTGATGCATTCCGCACTGCTAAAGAAGTGATTGATGAATACGAGCGTGAGGCTCAGCCTGCTTAACTAGTATTCCCAAGCTGCATCTTGAAGTGGCTTGGGTGTCAATATCGAAAAGCTTGCATCGTTGATACGCCAAGGAGGAAGGTATGTTGCATAAAAAAATTCATTTTTGCTCACAATGTGGGGGGGATGAGGTCCTGATGCAGGTACCTTCAGGTGATACCCATGCGCGCCCAGTTTGCCAGGACTGTGGTCATATTGTGTATCAAAACCCGACCGTTATCGCCGGTTGTATTATCGAACACGAAGGGAAGTTTTTGCTCGGCAAGCGTGCGATTGAGCCAATGCTGGGCAAATGGAGTATTCCCGCAGGCTTTATGGAAAATGGTGAAACGGTAGAGCAAGCGGCAGTTCGAGAAGCACTGGAAGAGACAGGCGCCACGGTCGAAGTACTTGGCCCGTATTCCATATTCAGCGTACCGCAAATGAATCAGGTGTATATTATCTTCCGCGCTCGCTTTGTTGGCTTCGAACAACCCTTTGGTGATGAAACGTCCGAAGTTTCTTTTGTCACCAAAGACGAAGTGCCATGGAATGAGCTAACATACCCTGCCATTGGCCAAATCCTGACTCGCTACATTAATGAAGAAGATCATGGTCAGTTTGGTCTTTATATGGGATGTTACGAGCAAGGGCTAGTACACCCATTTGGCAACGCAAACCCTTGTATTAATTAAGTACACACTGTTTTTAGAATAACGAAAAAACCACACGGTTCGAGGACATAAAATGGCGATCAGTAATATTGAAGATATCATTGCAGATATCCGCCTAGGTAAAATGGTGATCCTGATGGATGACGAAGGTCGGGAAAACGAAGGCGATCTCGTCATGGCGGCCGAGTGTGTAACGCCTGAACATATTAACTTCATGGCGCGTAATGCGTGCGGGCTTATCTGCCTGACACTGACCGTCGAGCGTTGTGAGCAACTTGCACTACCAATGATGGTTGAGAACAGCACTGATCCGCAAGGCACGGGTTTTACCATCACTATCGAGGCAGCAGAAGGGGTGACAACGGGTATATCTGCCCATGACCGTGCCCACACAGTACAAACTGCCGTTCGCAAAGGTGCCAAGCCAGCCGATTTAACCCGTCCAGGCCATATCTTCCCACTTAAAGCCCGTGATGGTGGCGTACTGGTACGAGAAGGTCATACCGAAGCCGGATGTGACTTAGCACGTTTGGCAGGCTTTGAGCCAGCGAGTGTGATTGTCGAAATCATGAATGAAGACGGCACCATGGCACGTCGCCCAGAGTTGGAAATCTACGCCCAAAAGCACGGCCTTAAACTTGGCCTTATTTCTGATTTGGTGCAATACCGCTTGAAAACTGAGCAACTGGCCGAAGAAACCGCGGCTTAGTGGTTACCACCGCCTGCCGAGTTTGATAAGAATCGCAGGTCACGTTTTATAAGCGCAGGCAAATGCCTGCGCTTTTTGCGTTTAGGTGTTTATCATTGTTGGATAATTTCTTAAACTTGCATCTAAATTACCTAATCCCAGCACGAACCCATGCTGGTGGTTAGCATGCAAACAAAAGCAAGGCTCAGCCTGAGGAATAACGAATGACTAAAGCAAAAATCGGTATTGTTACCGTTAGCGACCGTGCAAGCGCAGGTGTTTACGAAGACATTTCAGGACAAGCGATCATCGATACGCTAAATGACTACCTAACATCAGAGTGGGAGCCGGTTTACCAAGTTATTCCTGATGAGCAGGACGTGATTGAAGCGACGCTAATCAAAATGGCTGACGAGCAAGACTGCAGCCTGATTGTGACCACTGGCGGTACAGGTCCAGCGAAACGCGACGTAACCCCAGAAGCAACAGAAGCCGTGTGTGACCGTATGATGCCAGGCTTTGGCGAGCTAATGCGCGCAGAATCGCTAAAATTCGTCCCGACTGCGATCCTTTCTCGCCAGACAGCTGGCCTACGTGGCGACAGCCTAATCGTAAACCTACCGGGCAAGCCAAAATCAATTCGTGAATGCCTAGACGCAGTATTCCCAGCAATTCCTTACTGCATCGATTTAATGGAAGGCCCATACCTAGAGTGTAACGAAGAGGTAATTAAACCTTTCCGCCCGAAGAAGAAGTAATTTTATCGGTTAAGTTATTCGCTGGATAAATAAAAACGCCGACTTTTAGTTGGCGTTTTTGTTTTAGAAGGGTTAACTAAATAGGTCTTGTCCCATTGTGTTTTAGTTAGCTATATAAATAGTAATAACGAAGTAGCATTATGACCTACTTTTCTAATCTAAAATTATCGATGGCTTTCATTTTTCTGAAATAACCTTTAGAAGCGACTAGAGCCAGATGAGTTAGTGAGAAATTACTGCAAACATAGTTACTGGATTAGATAGCACTCATCAGGTACTATTACCCAAAGATTATTTGTTTATTTTCAATGTTTTGCTTTGTGTGATGTATAAGGAGATGTATGACGGCAATCGCAATTCCACGTGTAAGTGATAACTTGTTAATTCAAGTATTCATGAATGATATTTTGTTTAAATATGAAGAGTTAGGGTTGGATGGCACCTCCACAGTTTCAGTTACAATTGCCCGAAATGCATTCAATGTTCAGGCTATTAACGGACTAAATGAAAATGGTTCGCTAAAGGATGAATTTTTAGAATCATTGAGGACTTCAGCAAGCGATAGTTGCTCAATTGAAAAAATTGTTCTTAATGACACAACCAAAAGATATGGCTCAATAACCTATCAGCGCTCTCCTGATTCTCTTGTCGATAAATTGGTTATAACAAGTAATCAAATATTTCCCGCAGACTTGGTGGCTGTATATACTCGCCTACAAGAAAAGCTTCAGATGAATATTATCTCTGCCTCAACAGGAGAGATTCAATCTGATTTATTTGGTGCGCATCATGAAGTTTTAACAAAACTGGAAGGGTTAAACGCTTCTCTTATTGATAAGCAACACGAAAAAGTTCGAGCATTAGATGCTGAAAAGTCTCAGTTTCTTGATCAGAAGAATGATGAGTTCACTACTAAGCACCAAACCTTAGAGGCTGATTATATCTCTAAGATGCAGAAGTTAGAAAAGGAGCATAAAGCTAGGGATAAAGAGCTTGATGTGAGAGCTAAGCTAATTGAAGATGCAGATAATACAACGGCTAGACGAAAAACTACAACGTCTATGCTTGAAGATGTCCAAAAGAAAGCTAAATATTTCAACTTTTCTTCATCTGTTACACTCAGATCACTTTGGGCTGTTGTTTTAGCCGCTCTACTATTGGTCGCAGGTGCTTACGGAACTTACTTGAGTGCCTTTGAATTGAAGACGCTTTATTATGAGTACCCTAGTGGTTTAACGCTAGTAACAGAGTCAGGTTATAAAGAAGTCACTAAAGAGGCTGTCGAGGCTCAACAAGCAGCGATCAAAGAATCAAATTACATTTGGTTCTTGTATGTCAGGGCTTTCTTTAGTTCCGCATTGTTTATTTCTTCGACCATATACATGATCAAATGGTTTAATTCATGGGCAAATAGAATTGCTCAACAAGAGCTGGAAAATCAACGATTTGTGCGTGATTTGAATAGAGCTCATTTGGCTGTTGAGATGTGTCTTGAATGGAATGATAAAAAAGATGGAGACATCCCAGAGCGCCTACTGGACTCTTTGACTGAGGGGTTGTTTAAAGACAAAACACAGCCTAATCATGAGATTTCTCATCCAGTAGAGCAGTTAGCTTCAGCTTTAATTCGAAGTACAGAATCAATAAAACTACCTCTTGGTTCTGGTGAGCTAGATATTAATGGTAAGAAGCTTTCAAACCAAAAGCCAGTGCAACTGGAAACTGATAAATGAAATAGTTTCATATGGCACAGCTCAAGATACTGTTGAAACCGTTAGCTTTTGCCATATTTTGAGTCATTTACAGCTTTCTAATTTAGCCAAATCGTTGATTAATATTTGTCCAAAAACGAGCTGCAAAACAGGTAAGCTATGCACTTAGCAGAGCTTACCTACCTATACCCCCAACACTCTGCCCCACCATTCTTGCGACCAAACCACCGATTTACCAACAAAATAGTTCCATACTTTCAATGCTTTCCTTAAAATTTACCGCTAATTGACAGGAATTGCGCCATCTTGCGTAATCTTGTTGTTACTAGTGGTAGACGACTACTATTAACAACAATGTGCGAGGCATTGGCCTTACCTATCGTGCGTATGGGTGGGTAGGGCGCTAGGAGAGAAAAATGAAGTTAAAAGCACTGGCCATTGCATTGGCACTGGCAACAGTCGTAGCACCGGTTCATGCTGGGTGGGACGAGATTAAAGATGCGGCTTCTAAGTTAGGTGAAGAAGTTGGTAAAGGATCAAAAGAAGCGTGGGATAACGTGTCAGACTTCTCGAAAGAAACCTGGGATTCGGTAGCAGAGTGGGGCGAAGATGCTTATAACACCGCTGGCGAATGGACGGATGCTTCGGTCGAGAAAAGCAAAGAGTGGCTAGATGCGGCCGATGCTAAGCTTGATGAAATGCTTGAGCCTGAAACACCGGAAGAAGCGCGTTTGGCGCTTGATACCATGGCAGATACCGCGTTGGTGCGTCTGTTCAATGAAGAACCATCTGCGAAGTTGCTGTTCGATAGTGCCTATGGCTATGCGGTGTTTGATTCCCGTAAATTCTCGCTGATGCTACATACCAACCAAGGGGCTGGGGTTGCGGTTAACCGCCAGAACGATAAGCGCACCTACATGAAAATGTTCGGTGCAGGCTTGGCAGCTGGCATTGGCGGCAAGTTCTACCAGCAAGTCATCTTGTTTGAAGACCAAGAAACCTATGAAGGCTTCGTGAAAGATGGCTGGGAAGCGTCTTCTGAAGTGGGTGCTGTCGCAGGGACAGAAAGCGCAGAGCTAACAGCCAAATACAATGGCGGCATGGCTATTTTCCAATTGAGCGAAAAAGGCTTATTGCTTGATGCCAACATCACAGGTTCTAAATACTGGATTGATGATGAATTAACTCAGTAAACATCGATTGAACTCGCAATGTCATGCCCCAAGGTGCTTGCCACTTGGGGCAATTTTATAGGTGGCTTCAGAGGATAAATTCTTCGATTCACTTCAAATAAAGGCTGCAAAATCAGATGCCTAGTAGGAATAGTAATATGTATGTCAGTAACTGCTCATAATTTTATCGATTCGTTTTGAATCCCATTCTCTTGCTTATTATAACTAGTGCTCAATCAAAATGGATACGAGGGTTGGGCGATGGATACTAAGCGTACTTGGGGTTACCTTTCACTGCTATTGGGCTGTGTTTCAATTTTGTGGGGAGCGATTTCAATCAGTGGTTTTATTGGCCAGGCTCAAGTACTTCACGATGTGGGTGGGCTTGTTCCTATAGGTGGCCACGAACGAATTTATGTTGATCATGTGGCGACGGCGATTCGAAGCAAGTACCAGCTTATCCTTGCTATCGGTATCTTTTTTTCGTTGCTTGGCGGATGGATGATGAAAGGGCAATGGGGCAAGTCGTAAGACAGTGATGTTATGCAAAAGACGGTAATTTTATCAGTAAATCCTTTTAGCTCAATGGTTTCTATAAGCTACACTATTCCAGTAAGTCATACTATTTTGTGACGAAACTATTATTTTGTGACGAAGCTACTAAGGTGGTGAGCAATGAAAGGATTTGTGAGCGGATTACCTAAAGTTGAATTGCACTTACACATTGAAGGAACGCTTGAGCCTGAATTGATGTTTGCATTGGCCCAGAAGAATGGCATTGCATTACCTTACGATTCAGTTGAAGCCGTCAGGGCGGCTTATGAGTTTGATGATTTACAATCGTTCCTCGATCTCTATTACCAAGGCGCACAAGTTTTAAGAACAGAACAAGACTTCTACGACCTAACCTATGCCTATCTTCTGCGTTGTAAAGAAGAACACGTTATTCACACCGAAATCTTTTTTGACCCGCAAACCCATACCGATACCGGTATCGCCTTCGATACGGTGATTAGTGGTATTCATCGGGCCTTGAGCGACGGTGAAGCCAAACTGGGTATTTCTAGCCAGTTGATTATGTGCTTCTTGCGCCACTTAAGCGAAGACGCGGCGATTGAAACCCTGCAGCAAGCATTGCTCCATAAAGACAAGATCATTGCTGTTGGGCTTGATTCGTCGGAGCAAGGGCATCCCCCCGAGAAATTCCAGCGCGTGTTTGAAATGGCACGGGATGCAGGTTTCTTAACCGTCGCCCATGCCGGGGAGGAGGGGCCACCCGAGAACATTATTAATGCCATTGAGTTATTGAAGGTGTCACGGATTGATCATGGGGTTCGATGTACAGATGACAGCCACTTGGTCGAACAGCTGGCTGCAACCAACATGCCTTTGACAGTTTGCCCGTTGTCGAACACAAAGCTAAAAGTATTTTCGGATATGTCGGAGCACAATATTGTCGAGTTATTGGATAAAGGCGTGCAGGTGACAATCAACTCAGATGATCCGGCATACTTTGGTGGCTACATGAATGCCAATTTCATGGCAATTGCGACAACGTTTGATTTGCCTAAACAGCGGTTAGCCCAGTTTACCCGTAACGCCATTGATGCCAGTTTTATTGACGAGGTGGCGAAAGCAAAATTGCATGAACGGCTTAATCATTACTTAGACGTCCAATTCAAGCCTGTGATTTGATGGTGGCCTGTGATTTGACGATGGCTTGTGATTTGATGATGGATGGAAGGGTTAAAAAAGATAAAAAAAAACGCCTATCAAATCCTTGATAGGCGTAGCAATAAATGATTAAGGAACAACATATTTGAAGTGCGAGCATAATATCGACTGTTCAAAAAACGCGCAACGATCGACTTTGTAAAAGTTGTATGTGGTTTTGTTAAATTGCTTTGTGGGCAAAAACTTAGCGATACGTTTATTTTTTGTTCGGCGTTTGTTTTTTTTCATTAAAGGCGATAAACCGTATAAGGAATAAGGCTTTACGGCTATTACGGCCGATATTTATTCGCCAATATTACGCAATTAATCTCATAAAAAACTTATTTAAATGCCTTCTTGAGCTGATTTTTGATTGTTAAAAAAATCGACGCCTTCGGCTGATTTTTGTGATGTTGCTCGATACCCGCATAGTAGGCCTGCATAAAGCGCTGGCGTTGGTGGTGCCATTCAGGCGAATCTTCATCAGGGCGTAACAAGTTGCTTATTTCACTGGCGTGGTCATTGGCATAACTGACATCAATCCCATTGTAACCCTGGGCTAAAAACCAAAGCTTGGCGAGGGCTGCCAACTCTAGCTGGTTACTGGTCTTAAACTTTCCGGCGTGTGCTTTACCTACATGTTCCTCGAATAACTGGGTCATGTTGTTAATGGTCGCCTGGGTGGAAGAAAACGCTTCACGATTTTGTTCAACAGATTGGGTCAGCAGGCCGAGGACCAATTCACGTTGTGGCTTCTCTGCTTTTTGTTGGCATACGCTGTCGAAAAACGCTGAGCGGTGGCTGATAAACCCCGCGATAAACTCACGCTCGTGGTCATCAAGCACAAGTGTGGGTAAGCCAATAGCATTGAGTGTTTCTTCGAGCGTTTGCATTTATTAACCGATGATCTTTTTGAATATGCTGCTAGAGTAACTGAATTAGAGCTCTCTTTCTAATTCATTGGCTTAGACTGTTGACGAATAATAATTAAAGGAGAAGGTTATGTCTGGGTTTTACGAACTCAATGCGACAAGGATTAATGGCGAGTCGGTTTCGATGAACGACTTTGAGGGTAAGGTTGTACTCGTGGTGAATACCGCCAGCGAATGTGGCTTCACCCCTCAGTACCAAGGTCTTCAGGATTTGTTCGCCAAATATGAAGAGCAAGGGCTGGTGATCCTTGGTTTCCCATGCAATCAGTTTGGCGGGCAAGAGCCTGGGGAAAATGCCGACATTGCCCAAGCTTGCCAAATCAATTATGGCGTGAGCTTTCCTATGTTTGCCAAAGTGGATGTTAACGGTCCAGACAGCCATGAAGTGTTTACCTTCTTGAAAAAGGCGCTACCGGGGCTAATGGGGCAGAAGATCAAATGGAACTTTACCAAGTTTTTGATCGGGCGTGATGGCAAGCCAATCCGCCGCTATGCGCCAACTAAAACGCCGCAGGCGATTGAGAAAGACATCGAGCGCGCATTGCGCCGTTAGTCTTCACCTGAATCAGGATATAACGCGTAATACAGATCAAGGTGAGCAGGTGCAAGAAAGTGGCCTAGTTGGTCAAACGTCTCGGCCCTTGCTCGCCTGTGTTGATCTTGGGTGAGAGAAAGCAACTCGGTGATCGCAAGGTAGCGCTTGCTGCTTGGTTTTTGTTTGCTGAGGTAGCTGGTAAAGAACGCAAGCTGAACCGACAGATCATTGAACTCTCCCAGCTTGTCTTGCAATAACTTGAGTTGGCTAACCTGTGTTTTGGCGGCTTTTGCTGGTAACAGCGGGCTGAAAAACTCCAGCAGGTATCTTAGCTTTTTACAATCTATTCTAAGTTGGTGAATATCTTCATCTGGGCTTTCCGCATCTAATCGCTGACTATCACTTTCAACCACTTTGAAATGCTTCCACAGTAATTGCTGAGCAAATACTTGGCTTTCTTCGTCACTGCTTTTGGTCAGCGTTTTACTCTGCTGTTCCAGTTGTTCAAGGATCACCACGCATTGATGTTGGTAGCCTTCACTCTTTAGTTGCTTGCGAACGGTTTTGAAGGCTTGCCGGCGTTGATCTTGTAGTTCGTCAAAGAATCGGGTCAGTCCTTGATGGTGGCAATGTTCAAGTTCATAAAAGTAGTCATCCATTTTGAGCAAAAACACATCCAGATCGCGAAGTAGGTTGGTATGTTGCATTAACCCTTTTAACTCTATTTTCAATGCTTGTTGGCTCTGCTGTGGGAATAAGGGCTTTAATAAAGCAAGCAGGGCACGGCAACGGCGCAGCGACACCCGGTATTGGTGAAGGAATTCATCGTGATCGTCACGAATGATCCCTGCTTCGTGGTTTCTGGCATGGTTGAATTCGTTGATCAAAAATTGATTGGTGGCATTGGGGAGTGGAACGGATGTGTTCAGTACTGCCGATGCTTTTTTTCTTTTGGGTAATTTTAGTTGGTCGCGCTTTGTGACTGTCATCTTCCACCTCAACTGCTCTCTATTAAATTTAGTGTGTCGGTGGGTGAAAACCAGTTTGTATCGCTGATTAGTGATCAAAGTCGTTGTTTTTTCATATAAAAAAATTTAGTTGCCATATAGGCTTTCCAGCATCGGCGATATGGCATTGAGTTTGGCAATTTGCCTTTACGTTGTTTGTTTACAAATCATTAACACCAATTGCGGCGCTAACTTCTCATCCTGCTGGTTTCACTGCTAATTCTATAAGTAAGTTGAACACAAAAGGACAAGAAAGATGGTTGAGAATCCATTAGGTACGGATGGCTTTGAGTTTGTTGAATACACTGCACCCACACCAGAAGGGATTGCCAAGTTAAAACAGCTTTTTCACTTGATGGGCTTTGCGGAAATAGCAAAGCACAAACACAAGAATGTGTGGCTGTACCGCCAAGGGGATATCAATTTCATTGTAAATGGTGAGTCGCACTCTCAGGCCGCTGGCTTTGCAGGTGTGCATGGGGCCAGTGTGAATGCAATGGCATTTCGGGTGGCTGATTCAAGCCAGGCATTAGCTTATGCGGTGGAGCAGGGGGCGAAAGCGTGCCCAGCACAAGCAGGGCCAATGGAGCTCAACATCCCCGCTATATACGGTATTGGTGATTCGTTGATTTACCTTGTTGACCGTTATGGTGAGCACGACATCTACGAGGTTGATTTTGACTACTACCCTGACTATCAGCAGCGTTTGTCCGAAAGTGGCGCTGGGTTAATGGTGATTGATCACCTTACCCATAATGTACAGCGCGGTAATATGGATGTATGGGCGGGTTTCTATGAACGCATTGCTAACTTTAGGGAAATTCGCCATTTCGACATCAAAGGTAAGATGACCGGATTATTGTCGCGAGCAATGACTGCCCCTTGTGGCAAGATCCGTATACCGATTAATGAGTCGAGCGATGATAAATCCCAAATTGCCGAATACCTTGAACAATATAACGGTGAGGGTATCCAGCATATTGCCTTAAGCACCGACGATATATTTGCAACGGTGTCAAAACTGAAAGCGGGTGGCCTGATGTTTATGGATACCCCCGATACCTATTATGAAGGGATCAGTAAGCGGGTACCTGATCACCACGAGGATATCGCTAAGTTGAATCAGTTGAAGATCTTGATTGATGGTGATGAGAGCGGAATCTTATTGCAGATCTTTACCGATACAGTCATTGGGCCCGTGTTCTTCGAAATTATTCAGCGTAAGGGTAATGAAGGCTTTGGTGAGGGTAATTTCCAGGCATTGTTTGAGTCTATCGAGTTAGACCAAATTCGTCGTGGCGTACTGGATGCCGAAAGTAAGTAAATCTAGACAGAGAGTCGGGTACATAACGTCAGTTTAAGGTGGCGGATACAGAAGGCAGTTACCGTGTTTGTCGCAGGGTAGCTGCTTTTTTATGCCGTTCATTTGCCACTTAATGGGTAGGAAAAACCAGATATGATCGGCACGAATACGCGAGATGAAAACTGAAATAAAATTACAAAAAGCCAGAAGCGATTAAAAATTAATTTATTCGCGTCGTGAATAAAATCCCATGGGTGATCCCGATCACTAAGTACTTTCATGGCATTAGCGTGAAAAGCGTCAAGTGTGATCTGTGTCACCATTTATTTTTAAATTAAAAATCCAATTATGTGATCTGGGTTCTTAAATATTTATTGCTTTTTGTTAATAAGGCCGTTTGTTACTGACTTTCAATGCCTGTTTGTGATCTGTGTCACCTCGATTGGCGGTCGAGATAAAATAAAATTTGACGCAAGTCACAAAATTCCCGTCATCAGTTCGGTTTGAAAATTCTGTGGTAGATTAATTGGGTACTAAGCAATCGACGGTTTTGGCGAACCGTTATCTACAACAGAATTCATAACTGAACATCAGACGGGGAATCGATATGATATCACCAGATGCAAAGATCAAGATACAAAATTTTGGTCGCTTTTTATCTAACATGGTGATGCCTAATATTGGCGCATTCATCGCGTGGGGCTTCATCACTGCACTATTCATTCCAACAGGTTGGTTCCCTAATGAAGAACTGGCGAAACTTGTTGGCCCAATGATCACTTATCTACTGCCGCTGTTGATTGGTTATACCGGTGGTAAATTAGTTGGCGGCGACCGTGGTGCCGTTGTTGGTGCAATCACCACAATCGGTGTGATTGTTGGTACCGATATCCCGATGTTCATGGGCGCAATGATGGTTGGTCCGCTAGGCGGCTGGGCAATCAAAACATTTGACCGCTGGGTAGAGGGCAAAGTGAAGAGTGGCTTTGAGATGTTGGTTAACAACTTCTCTGCGGGCATCGTGGGTATGCTATGTGCCATCCTAGCCTTCTACATGATTGGTCCTTTCGTGAAAGTTCTGTCTTCTGCGCTGGCTGGTGGTGTTAACGCATTGGTGAGTGCTGGACTACTTCCTCTAACGTCTATTTTTGTTGAACCAGCGAAAATCCTGTTCCTAAACAACGCGATTAACCACGGTATCTTCTCACCACTGGGTATCCAGCAGGCAAACGAAGTGGGTCAGTCAATCTTCTTCTTGATTGAAGCGAACCCAGGTCCTGGCCTAGGTATCCTACTGGCTTACATGGTATTCGGTCGTGGCACTGCGAAACAAACTGCGGGTGGTGCATCAATTATCCACTTCTTCGGTGGTATCCATGAAATCTATTTCCCGTACATCCTGATGAATCCTCGTCTAATCCTAGCGGTAATCGCTGGTGGTATGGCTGGTGTGTTCACCCTAAATATGTTCGATGCAGGTATCGTATCTCCAGCATCACCAGGTTCAATTTTCGCCATCTTGTTGATGACACCGAAAGCATCATTTGTTGGCGTGATTCTGTCAGTGCTTGCTGCGACAGCCGTATCGTTCAGCGTTGCTGCCCTGCTGATGAAAACACAGAAAGTGACTGACGAAGAAGGTGATGACCTAGCGGAAGCAACGAGCAAGATGAAGGGCATGAAAGCGCCGACAGCAAGTGCAAACGATGCGGTGCTAGCAGAGTCTGACTTCAACCTAGCCAATGTCAAAAACATCATTGTTGCCTGTGATGCAGGTATGGGCTCAAGCGCAATGGGTGCTAGCTTGCTACGTAAAAAAGTTCAGGAAGCGGGCCTAGACATCAATGTAACTAACTGTGCTATCAACAGCTTGCCACAAGAGGTGGACATCGTGATTACTCATAAAGATTTAACCGAGCGTGCTCGCAAGCATGCTGCGAATGCAAAACATATTTCTCTAACCAACTTCCTTGATAGCCAGGTGTACAACGACCTTATTACTAGCATTGTAGCGGCAGGTAGCCCTGCGGCAGCAAACGATGAAGCAATGGTTAAAGTGTCTCCGGTTGCGGCTAACGATGCGAGTTTTGAAGAGCAGCCTAAGCAGGTTTTCCAAATCCAAGCTGAGAATATCCACCTAGGCCTAAAAGCCAACAGCAAAGAAGAAGCTATCCGCTATGCGGGTGAGCAGCTGGTGAAGTTGGGTTATGCAGAAGCAGAGTATGTTGATGCCATGTTCGAGCGTGAGAAGATGGTTCCAACCTACCTTGGTGAGTCAATCGCGGTACCGCACGGTACAGTGGAAGCGAAAGACAAGGTAATGAAAACCGGCATCATTATTTGCCAATACCAAGAAGGCATCCAGTTTACTGAAGACGAAGATGATATTGCTAAGCTCGTTATCGGTATCGCAGCCAAGAACGATGAACACATTCAGGTAATTACTACCATCACCAACGCACTTGATGATACAGATGCGATTGAGCGTTTAACAACAACGACTGATGTTAACGAAGTGCTAGAAATCCTAGCCGGCGAGAAAGCCGCTTAATCCACTCAATCATTAAGTCACCCTGAGGCCGGTGATCCCCCTCCGGCCTCACCCCTCTTATCTAATAGTTAGATAACAAGTTTTAAGGTAGAGATTATTATGAAAGCAGTACATTTTGGTGCAGGTAATATCGGTCGTGGTTTTATTGGTAAATTGCTAGCAGACGCTAACGTAGCCGTTACCTTCGCAGACGTTGATGAGCCGTTGGTTGACCAGCTAAGCCATGACCAGTCGTACAAGGTAAAAGTAGTGGGCACTGAGTGCCAAATTGATACCGTTACCCACGTAACGGCGGTTAACTCGGCAAGCCAAGACGTTATCGATCAGATCATCCACACAGACATGGTAACAACAGCGGTAGGACCGAACGTACTGGACATTATTGCGAAAACTATCGCGACTGGCCTGACTCACCGTTTCGAGGCGGGTAACAACAATCCGTTGAACATCATTGCTTGCGAGAACATGGTTCGCGGTACCACTCACCTGAAAGAAGAAGTGTATAAGCATCTCAACAGCATTTACCACTCACAGGCTGATGAGTTGGTCGGCTTTGTTGATTCTGCGGTTGACCGTATCGTACCGCCATCGGAAGCCGCGAACGATGATCCGCTAGAAGTGACCGTTGAGAGCTTTAGCGAGTGGATCGTTGATAAGCAGCAATTCAAGGGCGACATTCCGGCTATCGAAGGAATGGAAACCACCGACAACTTAATGGCGTTCGTAGAGCGTAAGCTATTTACTTTGAATACAGGCCACATTGTGACTGCGTACCTTGGCGCGCTAAAAGGCCACGAGACAATCCGCGACGCGATTGAAGATAAAGAAGTATACGACCAAGTAAAAGCGGCCATGCAGGAAAGTGGTGAAGTGCTTATCCGCCGTTACGGTTTTGATCGCGACATGCACAATGCTTATATCGAGAAAATCTTGGGTCGCTTTGCTAACCCGTTCCTGCGTGACGAGATCGACCGTGTAGGCCGTCAGCCAATCCGTAAACTGGGTGCCAATGACCGTTTAACCAAGCCGCTGCTAGGCACCATCGAGTACGGCACTGAAAATGGCACGCTACTTAAAGGTATCGCGGCAGCGTTTAAATACACCAATGATTCTGACCCGCAAGCAATTGAGTTGCAGACCTCGCTAAAAGAAGTGGGCTTGCGTTCAACACTGGCTAAGTACACTGGCCTAGATGCAGAAAGTGAAGAAGCGAAACGTATTGAAGCGTTATATCAGTCACTGTAATGGATTATGAATAGGGGAGGTGCTGAGAGGCACCTCCCTTTCTTTATGGCGCTTAATGATCAAATGTTGAATTATAGATAGGTATGATAATGAAGCAGGCGAAGAATAAATTCAGTGTCGGCGATGTGGTGATCGTCAATGGCGGGATGGTGGATCCTGATTTTGGTCAAGAGATCTCAGGTTGGATAGGTACCGTTGAAAAGGTTCGCCACTTTGATGATGCAGGTTTTATCCATAGCTTTATGTATAAGGTGCGTTGGAATAGGGAAACACTGGCTGATAACAGCGTACTGAGAGTGTCTTGCGAGGAGCTGGGGCTTGATTTTGAAACCATGCAATTAACCGAAAATGATCTTTCTTTGTGCTCATCGGCTAGAGGAAAGAAGTTTATAAAGCATTGCCTGCACTTGCCTAAACGTAAGCGGGCTTATTCTTATGGCGATTTCGCATTTAGCTAAAAAGTAAGCGAAAAGTGGCAATTAATGCGGCTGAAAACAATACTGTGAGATAACTATTTGTGCAAAATGCTTTGATTTGTTAGAGGTATAGGCATAAAGAAAGTTAGCGTTAAGAAAGACGATTGATGGGATGATTTATGCTTTCACCAGCCACAAAAATTAAGATCCACAGTTTCGGGCGATTCCTTACCAATATGGTGCTGCCTAATATCGGTGCATTTATCGCTTGGGGCTTTATTACTGCGTTGTTTATTCCAACCGGGTGGCTGCCGAATGAAACGCTAGCCCAGTTGGTTGAGCCGATGATCATATACCTGTTGCCGTTGTTGATTGGTTATTCTGGCGGTAAGTTGATGGGCGGAGAGCGAGGCGCAGTGGTGGGTGCCGTCACTACCATGGGGGCAATCGTCGGCACCGATATTCCTATGTTCATGGGTGCGATGATCCTTGGTCCTATGGGGGGCTGGATCATTAAACGCTTTGATGAAGCCGTCGAAGGCAAGGTGAAATCAGGGTTCGAGATGCTGGTGAACAATTTCTCGTCCGGCATTATCGGTATGATTTGCGCGATTATCGCCTTTTTCATGATTGGCCCTGCCGTTAAGTTGCTTTCTGTTACGTTAACCGCCGGTGTTAATGTAATGATTGATTTAGGCCTATTGCCGCTAACCTCTATTTTTGTTGAGCCTGCAAAAATCTTGTTCCTCAACAATGCGATTAACCACGGTATTTTCTCGCCCCTTGGTATTCAGCAGGTGCGTGAAACCGGTGAATCGCTGTTCTTTTTGATTGAGGCCAATCCGGGCCCAGGCTTGGGTATCTTGCTGGCATACATGGCCTTTGGTAAAGGGATGGCAAGACAAAGTGCAGGTGGAGCGTCGATCATTCATTTTTTCGGTGGTATTCACGAAATTTACTTCCCTTACATTCTAATGAAGCCAAGATTGATCTTGGCAGCGATAGCCGGGGGAATGGTAGGCACGTTTGTCTTGGTTTTCTTTGAGGCGGGGATGGTTTCACCTGCGTCACCAGGGTCGATTTTCTCTATTTTGTTGCTAACCCCTAAATCAGAGCTGATTGGCGTTGGATTATCCATCGTTTCAGCAACAGTAACTTCGTTTATTGTCGCCAGTATTTTATTGAAAACAGAAAACATTTTTGAAGAAAAGATGCAGAATACAACAGGATAAGCCTAAAAGGAGCGAGTTAGACGGTTTTGATACCTGAGCGGTCGGTGATACAATCGCCCTGTTATAACACCAACTCAAGAAGACAAGCTGTCTCCTTTGGTTATAGAGATACATAATTTATGGCACACAGTGACCACGAGTCTGACATTCTAGAGCGTCTTAACGATGCACCAACCGCACGCGGTTTTTTTATCACCTCTGTTGAGGTGTTTGAGCAGGCTGTCGAAAATTTAATTCAGCGCATATTCCGTAAAGATGACTTCGCGGTCAAATCGGTTGTTGAGCCGCTGTTGGGCAATGCAGGCCCATTGGGTGAGCTACCTGTTAGGCTAAAGCTGTTGCTTGGGTTGGGTGTCGTGCCACATCCTGTCTATCAAGACATTGAAGCCTTCCTAACGCTGCGTGATTTTCTGAACAATGATGGCAGTGAGTATAGCTTTACTGATCCTGCCATCTTGGAGCCGATCAAAAAGCTCAATGTCATGAGTCAGATGGGGGTTGTACAGCTGGAAATCGCCCCACCGTCGGACGATGCCGATATTACTTTCTATAAGATGCAACTGGCGCGTCAGGAGCAGGTGATCAAGTCGGCGTTAGCGCTGGCAGTTTCAAGCATTTGCGATGAGCTTGATAAAGAAAGTCCGTTTTAGTTTCGTTTCTATCCCATTAATGGCGTTTAACTCGCACTAGGGTTAATCCAGCCTCAAAAATTCAAATTGATGAAAGCAATTGTCTGCGGATGATTGCTTTTTTTCGTTTAGGGGTAGAAGCTTAGGTTAAATGACAAGAAATATGCGACAAATGGATATGTCGATGCGAAATAACAAGAAAAACCATCAATGGCGAGGTGTGCTTACTGCTTTGGCAATAGCACTGGGTGGCATGGCCGCGCCAATATCTGCGATGCCGGTAGGTTGGGAAGAAGCCGGAAAGCCGTGGCTAAGCCAAGGCTCCCCACATTTTACTATTCACTATGTGCAGGGTCACCAAGACGCTGCCGAGCGGGCATTAGATATCGCTGAGCAGGTGCATCGTGACTTGCGGCCATTCTTCAGCACCATGCCAGCGAAAAAAACTGAAATTGTGTTGGTTGATGATTTCGACTTTTCTAACGGTTGGGCCACTCCGCTGCCATTTGCTCAAATTCGTTTGTACATGAGCCCGCCGGAAGAGGGGAGTGATCTCGCCTTTAGCGATGAATGGTTGCATATGCTGATCCGCCATGAATATGTTCATATTGCCCATATGGAGCTGGCAGCGGGTGCGCCAAAAGCGCTACAAAACGTCTTTGGTCGTCAGGGGTTCTTATTTCCTCATGCTTTAACCCCGTCCATGTTGATTGAAGGGCTGGCGGTATATCTAGAAAGTAACCCGGTTGATGGTCGTGCCGAGCGCGGGTACGGGCGCCTGCAAAGCACTAACTATGCAATGAAAATACGGATGGAAGCGGCAAGTGGTGAGTTGAAACCGTTAAATCAAGTGGTGGTGGCAGATAGGGAATGGCCTTTAGGTTATCAATATTTGTACGGCGCCTATTTTGTGCAGTATTTGGTTCAGACCTATGGCGAAGAAAAGGTCAGTGCTTTTCTCGATAATTACAGCCGCCGTTTGATCCCTTATTTTTTGATTAACCGTACCGCCAGGCAGACATTTGGCAAGGACTTTGAAGCGCTATGGTTGGATTTTTCTACCGAACTGGAGGTAATGCTCAGTGCCGAACTGCGGCAAGCCAGCATTGATTACGTCGGCGGCCATTCGCTTGATCACTCAGAGCTATTGCCTTTCTTGCAAGTCATGGCGGCTAGCCATGAAGGCCTATTACTAAACCGAAATAATGGTGAAGATAGAACCCGAGTTGAACGGTGGCAACCCCAGTTTAGTGATGAGCTCCAAGCCAATGCCAAGCCCCGAGTCAATACAAATCAAGGGAATTGGCAGACATTGGTTAGCAGTAAAAACATCACTTCGCTAGATAGCCATCCGAGCGGTGGCATTATCGCTACCCGCCAAGTTAACCGAGCCGATGGCAGGGCATTCAATGATATTTATCTTCTTCGAGAGGGGAGGTGGCAGGCGCTAACTGAGAGAGAGCGCTTCAAGCAAGTTAGATGGCTTGCCGATGGTAAGCACCTACTCGCCATGAGAAAGGTTTCGGGGATTAGTGAGCTATGGCAACTCGATGCAACAAACCCTAAGCAAAGGACATTATTGTGGCAAGCCAATAAAGGTGAGGTGTTAGGCAGCTTTGATGTCTCGAATGATGGCAAGCATGTTATTGCTGCTTTGCAGCGACACCAGCAAGGTTGGAACCTTGAGCAGCTGGATATTGGCCCTGAGGGCGATTCTCAAAAGCAAAAAAAACAAAAACAGTGGACACCGATCACCAACACCAAAGCGCATGAATCATCACCCACTTATCTTCCTGATGGTCGGGTGCTTTTCAGCGCTGATTATGACGGGGTGTTTGATGTCTATGCGTTGGATATTGCCAGTGGCAATCTGGAGCGCTGGACGCGAGAGATTGGCGGTGCCTTAAAACCTGTTTGGCAGCCAGAGTTGGGCTTGGTGTATCAAAGCTATGGTTCGCAGGGCTATGAGGTGAAGCTATTAGCGGAACCTCAAGCACTGTCGAATGTTCAAGTGAGCGAATACCAAGCTCAATATGATTACCCAGACGTTGTTCAGCAGCCAGCAGAGAAAGGGGAGCCCAAACCTTACCAGCCTTGGAAAACTGTGCGGCCGCATAACTGGCTACCGCTGGCGTATATTGATGATGTCAGGACGCAAATCGGTGCGTTTACGTTTGGTTCCGATGCTTTGGGGCAGCATAACTACACCTTGTCGGCACTCTGGGATACTGACAATGATGTCGGTGATTTCACCGCTATCTATCAATACGATAACCGCTGGTTGGCCATTCTCAATAGCAGCCACAGTTACGACAAGCTCACATTGGGCGATCAGAGTGGCTACCGTATAACCCGTGATGACTATTTATTACTGCAACGAAGTCACCTTTTCAATGCCTTTGAAGATCAACTTAGCCTCCATGCCGGGGTGTATATTGATAGTGAGTCCTTAGTGTCACAACCCAATTTTGCTTCGGCATTTAGGTATCGGGAGATAAAAGAGTCGTTAGTAGGCTTGGCCGTGACGTTCGATAATCGCGAGAGCTACTTGAATGTGCCGGGCATTGGTTGGGGGCATTATTTTGATGCTGTAGCCGAAACGAATGAGGTCATAAACAGCGATTATGAAGGCCAGAAATATCAAGCACAGTGGAACGTGACTTGGGATTTACCGGGACGCACCACACTGACGGCAAGATTAGCGGGGGGATATGCAGATGACGGTGCCCAACGCTTTGGTATTGGCGGCACGGATATATACGAAGAACGGCGTTTATTCGGCAGAGATAGCCAAGCGATACGCGGATATGATGACAACGCGCAGCGTGGTGATCGCTATTTCACCCAGCGCCTTTCATTGACCTCGCACTTGGCGCGGGTTGAGCGCAACTGGGCACTATTCCCCATTGGCTTGGGTGACATTTCGGGCACCGCTTTTGTCGATTCAGGCGCCGCTTGGGACAGTGGCGAATCATTGGAGCAACTAACGGGGACAGGCGTTGAGTTGACCGTTGAAGCGAAGTTGGGATATGGCTTGCGGTTTCCCGTCACGGTGGGTTATGCCTATGGTTTTGATGATGAACTCGGCAAAGATGAATTCTACCTCAGGGTGTCGAGCTTGTTTTAAGATCAACTGACCCTTGGTATTAAAACAATAAAGGCCAGCGAATGCTGGCCTTGGTTTGCTCAGGTTGGGGGATATCAATTTAACTGAGTCCAGGTTTTAACTTAGTGCTGGTTTGGTGCTTACTTACCACCAAGCCTCGAACTGAACACCCACGTTGAACTCTGAATCAACGGTTGAGTAAACGCCTTCCTCTACGGTATCGATGTTAGAGAAGTAGGTACCGTATAGACGAATTTCTGGGCGTGCGAAGAAATCTTCACCGGCATTCCAAGCCTGGGCGATGGTGATCTTCTGGCCGGATAGATCTTTGCCGTTTACATCTTGGTTGTTGAAGTAACCTGCTTCAAGAATGGTTTTGCGGTGCTTATCCCAGTTATATACCGGGCGAACCACAGCTGAAAGGTAAGTCAGGTCGTCTTTTTGATTAGCTTCGATGTCGTCAATGGTTGATGACCATAGCAGCTGGTGGCCAAGCTCGATGTTGTCAGACAGGTTCACAATACCCCAGTTGATCAAACGGTATGCGCTGCCACCTTGCTCTGTTGTTGCGTGGTAAGAGGTACCCGCACCAAAGGTCGCCAGCTCTTTGGCGTAGCCTTCTGTACCGTACTGGACAACCGTTTTGTTAAAGCCGTTGTCTAGGTTCTGGGTTAGCTGAGCCGTTGCCATTACACCGTCTTTCGCTTCTTTTGCTTCGGTAGAGGCGTCATCAGACGGGTTGGTAATGGCATAGTTGATACCCAGCTCAAGGTCTGCATTGTTCCAAAGCTCAATGCCTGCATAGCGCATATCGATAACATTCACGTTTAGCGCTTCGCCACGGTTGCCTTCGTCAGTAACCATGTTGTCATCGTTGCGGATCACCGCGAACGAGAATCGGCCGTCACCCAGGTTAACGTTTTCGATACCGGCGCCGGCACCCGATGTGTTCCAGTAGTAGAAATCAGTAATGTGAATATCATGGCGTTGGTAGTATCGCTTACCTGCCCAAAGGGTGGCTTCAGGGGCGAAGTTAAGTACGCCTGTTGCCTGAACATTTAGCTGACGGAAATCAATGAAGCCATTTTCTTCGTCATCTTTTAGTGATTCAAAGATGTTAGAACCATCACTACCAACAGCCAGCATTGAATCAAAGAAGAAACGCGCACCGTCTTCGTTGTAGATTTCCTTACCAAGACCAAACTCAGCAAAAGTATCGGCTTCGTTACCTAGGCGGCCTAGCTGTTGTTTGTTGAATTCAACATTTTGGCCATTGTCGCCACTAATACCGATGCCTGAGCGTGCGTAGCCGTGGAATACGAAACCATCGTCGGCCAAAGCGCTTGGCGCCAGCAGTGCTGCTGAAATTGCCAGTGCGGTAAGGTTCATCTTTTTCATTGTTCACCCCTGATATGGAATTGTTTTTCTAACTTATTGTGTTGGGACACGTTACCTGCGGGCATTTTTGAACAGGTTACTCTCTAAGCTACCTATTCATTTAACTCATTTAACACCCTTGGGAATGTTCCCATTTGTTGGGCTGGATAATGGCAAGGAAATGTAACTAGGTAAATGGGAATGTTCCCATTTCGTGGATCAGTTCACACAATCGCGGATCACTAGATACGGGTTATTGAACTTGATTCTATAAAAATCGCTTTAATATCATTAATGTGTGCAGCTAGTGGCTCATTGAGGTGATAAATGCCGACAATACCGGTTTGCGGGGGCTCGGCTTGAGGCAGGGGGACAATGCCAAATTGCTGGAAGTAGTCCACCATACTGTAGGTGTAGGGCATGATAGCTTTAGAGCTTGCCAATAAATCGAGGCTGGCACTGAGGGAGTTGATTTCGTAAACAATCCGTTCTCCGAGTTGTTTACGCTCTTTTTCCTGCTGTTTGGGCTGGGGGTTTTCGATTAAATGCTGATAGCTCTCTTGGTCTGGGGTGACCTGTAAAAGTGGGTAGAGCTGCGCGTTTGCATGGTTCGCCCCATTTATCAGCAAGGGGTGTGAGTGATGCACGAACAGGGCTTCTTGATCTTGCAAAATCGGGGTGAAATGGACGTTGCAGCGCCGAGAAAGTCCGTGGATTTCATGGCCGATAAATAAGTCAATTTGGCCGTGGATCAGCATATCCATCAGCTTAAGGTGGTTACCGAATTCCAGTTGAATAGAAATCCCCGGATGTTGCTGACAGTAATTTTGCAAGGCGGATTTAACAAACACTTCCCACCAGGCATCGCCAGTGCCCATCTTTATTTTTTCCGTTTTTCTGGCTTTGAGATCAGCGAGTTTGTCGAGCATGGCGTCATGACGCCGGCTTAGATCTTGTACTTGTTCTTGGAACAGCTTGCCGTATTCGGTGAGCTCGACCCCTTTCGAGCGTCGGGTGAATAAAGCAACCCCTAAGCTTTTTTCAAGCTTTTTCATATTGTTGGTGAGGGTAGGCTGGCTTAGATTCAGTTGCTCTGCGGCAAAGCTGATATTACCGAATTCGGCAATGGCAAGAAATTGGCGGTAGTGCTTATCCATAACTGACTCAGTGAGGTTGAGACTGATGAAAAATGTTTGTAGCCAGTCTCACATTTTTTGAAATCCATCACAAAGTAAAAGCGCTCGAAGTTGTGATCACGGTCGGTAATAATCCCTTTGATATAGGAAAAAGCTATATCACAGGCTGTGATCGGCATTTTTCAGCTGGGGTATAACGGCATAAGATATTGGTTATTACGATACCGTTATTTATATTCAGTTTCTTATTGAGGGTTTTGCCATGAACGTTACACCTAAATGGTGGCATGATGCTGTTGTCTATCAGATTTACCCTCGCAGTTACTGCGATTCCAATGGCGATGGTATGGGTGATCTACGTGGGATCATCAGCAAGTTAGACTACCTGCAAAACCTTGGGGTTAACGTTCTTTGGTTGTCACCTGTCTACAAGTCGCCTATGGATGACAATGGCTATGATATTTCAGATTACCAAGATATCGCGCCTGAATTCGGCACCATGGCGGATATGGACGAACTGCTTGCGCAAGCTAAGCAACGTGATATTCGTATTATCATGGATCTGGTGGTTAACCATACCTCTGATGAGCACCCTTGGTTCAAAGAAGCACGTAAATCAAAAGACAACCCATACCGCGATTACTACATCTGGCGTCAACCAAGTGAAGATGGTGGCGTGCCTGACGAAATGGGCTCCGTATTCGGTGGCAGCGGTTGGGAGTTTGACGAGCAGACTGGCGAATATTTCCTGCACATCTTTTCTAAGCGTCAACCCGATCTGAACTGGGAGAACCCGAAGGTTCAGGAAGAAGTCCATAAGATGATGAACTGGTGGATCGACAAGGGCATCGGCGGTTTCCGTCTCGATGTTATCGATCTTATTGGTAAAGAAATTGATAAGAAGATCACCGGCAACGGCCCGCGCCTTCATCCGTTGATCCAGCAGATGAACCGAGAAACGTTTGGCGATAAAGATCTTCTGACCGTGGGTGAAACTTGGGATGCTACCCCAGAGATTGCCAAGCTATACAGTGATCCTGCCCGCGAAGAGTTTTCGATGATTTTCCAGTTCGAGCACATTTGCCTTACGTGGAAAAACAAAGACAAGTGGACGCCAGTCCCGCTGGATCTGCCTGAATTTAAGAAAGTATTGACCAAGTGGCAGGTGGAACTGGCAGATCAAGGCTGGAACTCGTTGTTCTGGAACAATCATGATCTACCACGAGCGGTATCGAAATATGGCTGTGACGGCCAGTACCGTGTTGAATCGGCCAAGATGCTGGCAACAACACTGCATATGCTAAAAGGCACGCCTTACATCTACCAAGGTGAAGAAATTGGCATGACCAATGTGGCGTTCGAGAGCATTGATGATTACCGTGATATTGAAACGCTGAACTTCTACAAAGAGCGTACAGAAAACGGTGTCGCACCGGAGACCATGTTAGCGGCAGTGCATGAAAACAGCCGAGATAACGGCCGTACGCCGATGCAGTGGGACGATAGTGCCAACGGTGGTTTTTCTGCAGTTGAACCATGGATCAAAGCTAACCCGAATTACACTGAGGTGAATGTTAAAGCGGCGCTAAATGATGATAGCTCGGTGTTTTACCATTATCAGCGTTTGATTGAGCTGCGTAAGTCGTTGCCTGTGATTGTTTACGGTGACTTTGAAGCCGTGTTTGAAGGGCACGATAAGGTGTTTGCCTACCTGCGCTCAAACGACGAGCAACGCTTATTTGTTATGAACAACTTCAGCAACGAGCCAGTCACGGTAGATATCCCTGAGCACCTACAATCGGCACAAGTTGAGTGTGTGATTCATAACTATGAAGCGCGTCAGCAACTGGGTGATCTCGTGACACTCAAACCTTATGAGTCATTTGCTGTACTGCTACCTGAGTAAATTGATCATCATGGTCAATTGACTAAGAGCAATACCTACTGTCGTTATTGTGTTAGGCGGCTCTATTTCACCCGATTGAAATAGAGCCTTTTTTCGTACATGAGCATATACAAGGACATATATATGCAATATGTCATTCGTGGCGATTTTATTGAGTTCACTTTGCCAAAAAGCCAAGGTGACTTTTATTTGGTTGGTACTTTTACCAACTGGCAAAGAGATAACGAATATAAGTTTACCAATAATGGTGATAATCAGGCGTTAATAAAAGAACTTCATCAAATCGATAAAATTGGTAACTCGGGTTATATTGAGTATTCGATTTGGAATGACACTTTACAATCTAATGTGTCTTTTAAAGAACAATTATTGCCAGGCCATTATTTCAATAATCAGTTTAACGGTGAGTATAATCATTTACTTTTTTTAACACCGCCTTCAGATTCAACCCTAGCTGCGATTAGTCGCGCTTCCCAACACTCTTATCAAATTAAAAGCGAAGCCAGCCACTTTACCGATAAAGCCCAGTTAGCCAATTTTAGAGTCGTTACGGGTGGCGAAATGGCAGTTGGTAGCATGTATCGTTCATACCATCCTGTTATTGCATCAAGAAGTGCTCACCCTCAACTGGCTGCTATTGAACGCCTAAGGCAAGCAACGGTGCGGGATTTAATCGAGCAGGCGGGAGTACGAACCGTGATAAACCTTTGCGATAGTGGCGATGATATATCGCGTATTGCATCGGACTTTCCACCGAGCTACTACCAACGCTGTTGCCAACAAGGACAGGTATTTAGTGTGCCAATGGCATACGAGACGGTCTATTTTATGTCAGATCGCAATCAGCCATTTAATGACGATGAGCTGGGTTTCGAGGATGGTATTAGGCGCGTCATTTCTGTTATTGCTGAAGTTGAGGGACCCTATCTCGTCCACTGCCGGTTGGGCTCCGATCGCACCGGTGTTGTTTCGGCCTTCTTGCAATTATTAATGGGGAGCGACAAAGCAGCTGTTGAAGAAAACTACTTAAAAACCAATGAAATGGGGATAGGGGAGTACCGTAGTTTTCGTTTGCTAGCGCGAAGCTTAATTGCCTGTTTAGGTACGGAATGCTTTGAGCAGCCGAAGCAGAGTGTAGAGCGTTACCTTGCCCGCCTCGGGGTTGACGACGGGCAGCTGGCGCAGGCAAGGGCCAATTTGGCCAAATCTTATCAGTCCGAATCTCACCAGTCTTAATTGCACCAGCTTTGATCTAACCAATCCTGATCTCATCAATACATATGACGGCGAAAGACAAGCCCTGCAATGCAGGGCTTACTTATGTGCTTAGCCGTATTGTTTTAGCCTATAGCAATGGCATCGTTAGACCCCTAGTCTCGGTATAGGATAGTGAGTGATTGTGCCCCTTGCATGTAGGTTGTCTGTACTTGTCTGGAACCCAGTGTGGCTTCGGACGTATCACAAACTACCTGCCATTTGCTGCCGGCCGGTAGTCGGTAGCGGGTTGGAATCGAAGAGCTGTTCACGAGGAACATCATCTCTTTGCCGTCTTTGAATAAGCCCAAATAAAGGGCAAAGGCTTCAAGGCGCTGCCAATCTTCTGCGTTCATGGTATGGCCATTTGAGCGGTTCCACTGAATGCGGTGGTGCCCACGGTTATGGCCACTGAAGGCGCGAATAAATGGCGACATGATGTTTTTGCGGCGCTCTAGCATGGTGGCAAGCCATTGGCTGAACTCGGCTTTATCCTTGCTTGGTGTCCAGTCTGCCCAGCTAATCTCGTTATCTTGGCAGTAGGCGTTGTTGTTGCCGCCCTGAGTGTGGGAGAGGGCATCGACGGCAAGCACGTGGGGAATGCCAAAGCTAAACAGCAATGTCGTCATCAGGTTACGTTTTTGGCGCTCCCTGCGACTCAATACGGCATAGTTCTCTGTTTCACCTTCAACGCCCTGGTTATTCGAGCGGTTGTCGCCATGGCCATCGCGGTTGTTTTCACCATTGGCATGGTTGTGTTTGTGATTGTAGGAAACCAAGTCTTGCAGGGTAAAGCCGTCATGATAAGAGACGAAGTTCACCGGCAGTTTGTCAGGCCATTTACCGGCACTGAACAGATCCCGCGATCCCATTAAGCGCGTCGCAAATTCTTTGACGTTATTTTCCTGGCATAGCCAGTAGCTTTTCACCGTGTCGCGAAACTTATCGTTGCACTCATTCCACCCGCGAGGGAAATAGCCGAGCTGGTAGCCATCAGGGCCGATATCCCATGGTTCGGCAATCAGTTTAACCTTTTGAAGAATAGGGTCTTGGGCGATAGCCTTAAAGAAAGCGCTGTGCATATCAAACCGATCACCATTACGGCCAAGTGTCGCTGCCAAGTCGAAACGGAAGCCATCTATTTTGTAGTTGGTCACCCAGTGGCGCAGGGTATCGAGTACGATATTCAGGCTCGGCTGATAGGTAAGATCAAATGTGTTACCGCAACCGGTGTGGTTCTTGTAGTTCTTTTCTCGATCTAGCAAGTAGTAATGCTTGTCTAGGCATTTGAAATGAAACTTTGGTCCGCCTTCGCCCCCTTCGGCTGTATGATTGAAAACAATGTCCATGATGACTTCGATACCGTGGCGATGAAGCTCTTTGACCATGGTTTTCATTTCGGTCACAGGGTCTTGCTGGGCATAGCGCGGCTCTGGCGCCATAAAACACAAGCTGTTGTATCCCCAATAGTTGACCTTATCCATCTTAAGCAGATGTGGCTCAGACATGCAGGAGGTGACAGGTAGCAATTGCAGGCTAGTGATACCTTGTTGCTTAAAGTATTCGATCATCGCCGGCTGGCATAAGCCAAGGTAGGTGCCTTGTTTGGTTTGGTCTATGGCCGGGTGGCGTTTGGTGAAGCCTTTTACATGGGTTTCAAACAGGACGGTTTCTTCTAGTGGGACTTGGGGTAGGGTCGTCCCTTCCCAATCAAATCTTTGGTCTACAACAACGGATTTAGCAAAATCCCAACTGCGTTGTGCCGTAAATGGTTCGGTGTAGAAAGGTGTTTTACTTAATGCTTGGGCATAAGGGTCTAGCACTAAGCGTATTTCATCTTTGTCTTTAATTTGGTAGCCGTATATTTGGCCGGCGGTAATACCTTCAACAAAAGTATAATGAATATCTAAATGCTGGTTATCAAGGTCAATAATCTTTTTTTTATTCTCGTTATCAAATAAAACCAGTTTTATTTCTTTGTGGTCAGGAGCGTGAATGGAAAAATTACAACCCCGATCACATAATGTAGCCCCTAATGGAAAAGGCTGGGCTAATTTAGCGAACATTTTGTATATCTCTTTGCGAATTTACGACGTCTATACGGTTATTAAAACGATAAAAAAAAATCAGTCAAGAGCTGATTTTTTTTGCAAAAAAATTAGAAATTATTTTCGTACTAGTGTGCTTCAAGATTATGTAATTAATTTGACTCACTTCTTACTTTTACGGCTCTTGATGTAGTTTTCTTTCAGTATTACGCCTAACCTTTGTGAAGCGTATCACGAAACCCTTCTCATCCTCTTTTACTACGCCCCTCTCATCCTCCCTCATCCCCCCCTAATCAGGAGGATGTCTAAATCTGTATCAACGCTGAATATGAGCCTCGAAAAGATTGCTAGATAGCAGTCACGATAAAAAATAAGAAGGGACATTCCTATGAAACACAAGTTAGTACCTGTAGCAGCGGCATTACTTACCGCGCTAACTTCATACAACGTTGCTGCTGAATCTGCCACGGACATCATTACTGATGGTTGGGAAATCCATGGTTACGGTTCGATGAACCTGCGCTACGATGAAAACTTCGCTACTTTCGATGGCGATATGGGTAAAGAAGATTACCGCTACGCTAACACTGCAACCAGTGAAAGCACCAACCAAGTTGAGTTCGTTATCAAGAAGCACACTGAATTCCAAAACGGTGTTTACAGTGACTTCGTGATTCGTTCTGAATACGGTAACGGTAACACCCACGCATACTCATCTGAAGGTTCTCAGAAAACAGATACCGATGCGATGTTCGAAATTAAAGAAGCGTACGTTGCTCTAGGTAACCTACCTTATCTACCTGCTAACTCTGAAATCTGGGCTGGTCAGCGCTTCCTTAACCGTTCTGCGGGTATCCTAACAGGTGAATTCTGGAAACAGTCTTCTGGTGTGGGTGCGGGTTTTGAAACTAACCTAGAATCTGGTCACAAGACGGGTGTGGCAATCGTTTCTGTTGACCCTGATGCGGGTAAAGTTGACAAGCTTGATGAGCGTCAGACAGCAACCTCTCTAGATTTCTACTACTACGGTGTTCAGGCACTAGGTGGTTCATTCGACTTCGACCTAAAACTAATGCGTGCCTCACGTACTAACCCAGAGGTTGGTTCTGATGATGCAGACCGCGGTATCGGTGGTTCGATTACCTATAACCGTGACTTCTACGGCTTCGATGGCTGGTCTCAAACTGCTGTTGGTTACGGTACAGGCCTAGCAACTAACCGTGGCGTTAACTTCGGTAGCTGGAGTGGCGGCGGTGCATTCAGCGAAGATTCTAAATCACTATTCATTACTTCATACGGTGTAGCAAACATCGGTGAAAACTGGCAGCTAGGTACTGAAATTACATACTGGGCACCAGAGAACATTAACTGGGTAACAGGTGCTGATGGTGCGCGCGAAGATGAAGTTGAGCGTCTGATCTTTGCTGCTCGTCCAACTTACAAAGTAAATGACAACCTACGTCTTGAGTTCACTGGTTCTTACGCCATTGAAGATACAGGCGAAGTTGCGACTAGTTGGGGACGTTCTGAGCAGAAAAACTCTTTCTACAGCCTAGAAGCCGCAACAGTATTCACAGTTAACGCTGACTACTTCGGTCGTCCGCAAATCAAGCCATACGTAACTTGGTTCGGCGCTGAAAACGAAGATGCTGCAATCAACGGCGAGAAGAGCCAGTTTGTGTTCGGCATCCACTCTGAAATCTGGTTCTAAATCACATTTCTGTCAAGGCAGCCTTCGGGCTGCCTTTTTCCGGTATATCTCTTTGCTTTTTTAAGTAAATTAGCAAGAGCAAATAGATATACCCACACAACATTAGGGTATCGGAGAGAACTATGAAAATTATAAAAACGACACTAGCCGCACTATTGGCCGCGACACTAATGGGCTGTGCGACTTCCCCAACGACAGAAAACGTTAAAGACGTGACTATTTCTCAACCAGCTTGCTGCGCTTTATTCAGCGAATTTGAATGGATCCCAATGCAAGGTGATGATATCGATTTTGCGATTGACCAATATTCACAAATTGGTGATTTTGCAGAGGGCAAAAGCTACTTCGCTGGCTTTGTATTGCCAGAAAATGTCGATCGTATGCGTGTAGATTTGAATAGCTGGCTAAGAGTAGCGGGTGTTTTTGCGCCGAAAGTCTTGTTGCTCGATGAAAACTTTCAAGTCGTAGAAAGCATCGAATTGAATGACTTTGAATTGAAGCTATCGGATATGTTCCGCTTGTCGAGCTACCATAACCGTTTCGTGATGGAACGTAAATCTACGCCATACATGGTGGTGTACTCACCACAGGAATATCGTGAAGGTGAGATTCAAGTGCCTCATCCCGAGCGCCTTCGTGCAGAAGAGCTAGGCTTGGCACGCCCGATGGTGACAGATCCTGTCTACCAACACCAAAAGTTTGGCTCGCTTGAACTAACCCTCAAGCCGCTAGCTCTTCGTTCTTACCGTGCAACTCAGGTACCAGCGCCTGTGCCAGCTACTGAAGCGCCTGTGAAACAACAACCTCAAACTGTGAAAGTAGAGAAGGCGGTTGCGGCATCGGCGCCAGCCATGCTGCCAGAAAGCGAAGCGTTCTATAACAGCCAGATTAAAGCGGCGGTAGAGAAGAACGACATGCAAAAAGCACTTTCCTTGATGGAAGAAGCCAAGCGTGCCGGCTCTACCAGTGCAGAAGCAACGTTTCTTGAGCTTATTAAGAAGTAAGCCAAGGCGTGAGCATAATGCCGGGAGTTATGGTTTAAGTTATATCCACTAAATCATGCCCACCAGAAGAAGGTGCTTCGAATCCACACCTTTGGATATTGGGCTTGTCGGGCAGACGGTCGTCTGCCCGTTCTCTTATTTTCCCAACCAAGTACACGATTCATCCCGTTTTACCGAATGATAATATGCTTAGGTTGGTGACCCGATTTACTATTTGCCTTGAGTGTTAATTTTCATGACTGATGTAATTCAACCAATTTCTAAAAACCGAAAGCAGGTGGTTTACCAAGTATTCACCCGCCTGTTTGGCAATACCAATACCACCAATAAACCTTGGGGCACCCTAGAAGAGAATGGGGTGGGTAAATTTAATGATTTTACCGATAAGGCATTGTCTGAGATCAAGCAGCTAGGGGTATCCCATATTTGGTACACCGGTGTGCCTCATCATGCATTGGTTCGTGATTATAGCGAGTTTGGTATAGAAGACGATCATCCAAGCGTGGTGAAAGGTCGGGCAGGATCACCTTATGCTGTTAAAGACTACTATAACGTGAATCCAGATCTTGCGGTTGATCCTGCGAACCGTCTCGAAGAGTTCAAAGCCTTGGTTGATCGTAGCCACCGCAACGGTTTGAAAGTGATCATCGATATTGTACCGAACCATGTTGCGCGTCGGTATCAAGGGCTAACCAACCCTGAAGGGGTTGAAGATTTTGGTGCCTCTGATGACACCAGTGTGGCGTACCACCGAGATAACAACTTCTACTATATTCCGGGCCAAGACTTTAAGGTGCCAGAACCCAAAGGCGGCTATCAGCCCTTGGGTGGCGAGCAACATCCAACGATGGTTGAATCATTTAAAGAAAGCCCGGCTAAATGGACCGGTAATGGTTCACGCTTGGCTCAGCCAGAGTTTGATGACTGGTATGAGACCGTGAAAGTGAACTACGGTGTTCGACCGGATGGCACGAAAGACTTTGATGAGCTTCCTGCCGGTTTTGAACACAAATATCATGCTGCGCATTTCGAGTTTTGGCAGCAGCGTTCGGTGCCTGATTCTTGGGTGAAGTTCCGTGATATCGCGTTGTACTGGCTAGCGCTGGGGGTAGACGGCTTCCGCTACGATATGGCGGAAATGGTGCCGGTTGAGTTTTGGAGCTTCATGAACGCTTCAATTAAGCAGGTTAATCCTGATGCCTTCTTGATGGCAGAAGTGTATCAACCTGATTTGTATCGTGATTATATTCACCTAGGCAAGATGGACTACCTTTACGACAAAGTCGATCTCTACGACACCTTGAAGCTGGTTATGCAAGGTACGGGCTCTACCGATGCCATTGTCGAAGTACAAGATCAGTTGATGGATATCGAACACCACATGCTGCACTTCCTTGATAACCATGACGAACAGCGGGTGGCCAGCCCTGAGTTTGCGGGTGATGCAAACAAAGGCAAACCGGCAATGTTGGTATCGGCCGCACTAAGTACATCACCGACCATGGTTTACTTTGGCCAGGAAGTGGGTGAGGCTGGGGCTGAAGATGCGGGCTTTGGTTTGGCGTCTCGTACTACCATCTTTGATTACTTTGGTGTACCTAGCCACCAGCGTTGGATGAACAACGGCGAGTTCGATGGCGGCCAGCTGACTCAACAAGAGCGTGAATTGCGTGAATTCTACCAGCGCTTGCTGACCTTCTCGTTGGAGAGCTCGGCATTGATGGGTGAATATGTTCAGCTTCATAGCTATAACCGAGAGCAAGGTGCAAGCCGCAGTACAGGTGGCAATACAGGTAATGGCTACGATGGGCAAATGTTTGCATTCAGCCGTTATGATGCAGAGCAAAAGCTATTGGTTATTGCCAACTTTGCAGACAAGGCGAAAGGGGAAGTCACTTTGCGATTACCGGCCTCTCTAATTGATGCCTGGCAGCTGGCTGATGGCAGTTATACGCTTACCGAGCAGCTCTACAAACAAAAAGAGATCCAGTTGAAGGTAGAAGGGGGAGAAGGGCAACTCACCCTTAAAATAAACGCGCTGGATAGTTTTATTTTTGCGCTGAGCTAGCTTTCGTTCGCTAGTAGACTAACTTTACTTAGCATATAAAAAGTAAGGCCATTTGTTGTTTCTAAGGCTATTAAAGCACTGAAATGATAGATGGCCTTGTTGTATGTAGTGTTGTTCGGGAAATATTAACTTTTCGTAACATCTAAACAGCAATAAATGAATAGTTGTAAGGAATGGTTTGCCTTTAACTAACACTGTGCGTGATACAATTTAATGGTGTTTAAACCTCGTGGTGTTAGGAGAAGTCTATTGAGTACAGAATTAATCATGCTTGGCATGGCAGCGTTGATTGCGGTTGGTATCCTGCTGCACAAACCATCCAAAACATTGGGTCTACCTTCATTGCTTATCTTTATGGGGGTTGGGCTGCTATTTGGTAATGGTGAGTTTAATTTTGTTTACGATGACCTCGCGTTAACGTCATTCATCGGCTCATTGGCCTTGAATGTGATTGTGTTTGTTGGTGGCTTAAATACGTCTAAAGCCAGTATCAAAGTGGCTTATAAAGAGGGTGGCGTTTTATCAACCCTGGGCGTATTGCTGACCACTTTTATCTTTGGTGGCATTCTCTATTACATCACTAATTTTAATATCCTGACCTGTCTATTGTTTGCGGCGGTGGTGTCCTCTACTGATGCGGCAGCGGTGTTTTCGATTCTTGAATCTAAAAAATTAAAGCTCAAAGAAAGTACCGATACCATCCTTGAGTTCGAATCGGCAACCAATGACCCAGTGGCTTTGTTGCTGGTGGCGATTTTGACCGAAATGCTAGTGAGCACCGGCGATATAATCAGTGGCTCGACTATCGCTGTTGAACTGGTTCTGCAAATCGTGGTGGGGATAGGCATCGGTTACTTAATTGGGTTTTGCTGCGTTAAGCTACTTAACAAAATTAAGCTGGAAGAGTACGGCTTGATCCCAGTGTTCATTCTGGCTTGTTTCTTTATTGCAGCGTACGGCAGCCAGATGCTGGGCGGGAACATCCTCATCGCTTCATACGTGGCGGGCGTATTGATTGGTAATGAGCTCAAGCGAGGCCGGGAAGTGAGTAAGCACTTCTTCAACAGTTTGTCATGGCTGGCACAGGCGCTGATGTTTATTATTCTTGGCTTGCAGTTCTTCCCGAAAGAGCTATTCGGTGATGCTTTCTCGGCAATACTGCCTGCGCTGGCTTTGATCTTCTTAGCACGGCCATTAGCGGTATTCTTGAGCTATTTACCGTTCCGCGGGGTCTCGCTTAAGAAGAAGGCATTCATTTCAGCCATTGGCTTAAAAGGGGCCACACCGATTGTTTTTGCCCTTATTCCGGCCTCTGCTGGGGTAACTGGCGCACAAGAAATGATGCACATGGTGTTCTTTATTGTCCTCATTTCTGTCATGGTACAGGGCTGGGCGATTGAGCCGCTAGCGAAGAAATTAGGGTTAACCGACTAGTAGTATTTGCGCCTTATCTGATTTGGATAAGGCGCCTTTAATTGTCTTAGAAGTAAAACCCTAAAAGCTGCTCCATTTCAGCCTTTTTAGTTGTTAAGTAGACAGAGTTAAGTGACCATTCGCTAAGTCGCTTAATGAAAGTTACATGTAATAAAACTAATCCACCGGAGTCATCTTCAATAAAATATGCTCTTCTTTCAACAATGCTGCCTCTTTTTTCAGTTAAAAGCGGATGGATAGCATAAAAATCTTTATCCGCAACCCAAGATTTTAATATATCCGTTAGTTGGTTTGATAAGTTTGTAGCAGCTTCACCATTAAAAAAGCTGAAGCTATCAATTAGTAAGGCGTTAAAGCAACCGAGTGACTCTTCTTTGAAGTCTTCATTTATAAGGCAATGCTGTAACGATTGCTCAAACTTATCATTGACATTCTCAAATTTTGCAAAGGTAGGATTACTAGCTATAAAACAAGTAGCTATGAGCAAGCGTAAAAGAAATTTATACATATTAGTCCTTTAATCGTGAATATATCCATATATTGTTGATAATTAGTTTTATTCTTTCCTGCTGAATGATAGGTGGGGATTTTTTGTTTCCAATTACTGATGCTTAATTCTGTGGGTGTAGTCATATTTTTGGCAGAATGCTTACTATCGTAGTTCTGATAGGCTGCCAATTTGCTATTGGCAGCCTTGTTTGGTTCTGGGGCTGATGCATGTATGTGGGGCGAGTAATGAGGGTATAACGCTCGTCCTTATTTATTTTCTACCGCACTGACGAACGTATTACGTGCATCTTTAATACCTAGTCGCTCTGCTTCTTCTAGTAGTTGCATCGCTTTATTGATCTCACCGTCTGCAACCGCCTGTTCAATTGAATTTAGATAATAGCCTTGGGTTTGGTCTAAAGCCGGCGCATAGTCATTGGTGGGCTCTGCTTGGGCAGTTTTGACTGGTTGCATATAAGCAGACTCAACTCCCAGGAAAAAGCTGCCAGAAGCGGTGTGGTTGACAACCGGATCGGGAATTTCTGGTGACACGGTATTTTTCGCGATGGCGAAGGCTTTAGCCGAGTGCAGAGAAGGTACCAAAACCAGTATCAATATTCTCGACACTTGCACCGTAACTCAAATTTTCACCTATTGAGCATCATGATTATTGCTTCTAACACTTACAAAATGTGTTCAGTTTCACATTGTTGGAGCAAGGAGTAGGGGGGCGTAGGCAGGAGGAGGATGCTCATCTTGAGGGAGTAGTAGGAGAATGCTGACGTTAAATAACTAATAAAAAAATTTGGGACATTTTATGAAACGTGCAATCAAATCCTTTGCTCTGTGCTCTTTAGCAGCTGCGTTAGCATTTCCTATGGCTGCCTCTGCAATGCAGGAAGGTGAAATTCTAATTTGGATCAACGGTGATAAAGGCTACGAAGGCCTAGCAGAAGTTGGTCGCCAGTTTGAAGAAGATACCGGTGTAAAGGTCAATGTTCAGTACCCTGACTCACTTGAAGCGAAGTTCCAGCAGGTTGCGCCAACAGGCGGCGGTCCAGACATCATCTTCTGGGCTCACGACCGCTTCGGCGGTTATGCGAAATCAGGCCTGCTAACTGAGATCAAACCTTCCCAAGAGTTTAAAGAGAAGTTGGTTGATTTTAGTTGGGATGCCGTGACCTACGATGGCAAATTAATCGGCTACCCAATCGCTTTAGAATCACCGTCGCTGATTTACAACAAAGATCTACTGCCTGAGCCGCCTAAAACATGGGAAGAGCTGTACGCAATAGAAAAAGAGATGGCGGCTAAAGGTAAAAAAGCCATCATGTGGGATATCAAGAACGCCTACTTCACATGGCCAATGATTTCAGCCAATGGTGGTTATGCCTTCAAGAAAACAGAAGGCGGTTTTGATGGCACACAAGTGGGAATCAATAACGAGGCAGGCGTTGCTGGCTTGAGCTTCTTGGTTGATCTTGCGAAGGAAGGTGTTGTTTCTGCCGATTTTGATTACGCCGTGTCTGAAGCAGAATTCAATAAGGGTAATGTTGCCATGACCATCAATGGTCCTTGGTCGTGGGCGAACCTTGAGAAATCGAACTTGAACTATGGTGTTGCTGTCTTCCCAACACTGGATGGTGGCAAATCGAACCCATTTGTTGGTGTATTGAGCGCCGGTATTAACGCGGCAAGCCCTAACGTGGATCTTTCTGTTGAGTTTCTTGAGAACTACCTGATCACAGACGATGGCCTGGCAAAAATGAATGACGACAAGCCACTGGGTGCGGTGACGTTGAAGTCATTCCAACAGGTACTTGAAAAGGATAGCCGCATTGCCGCTTCTATGATCAATGCCGAAAATGGCGAGATCATGCCGAACATTCCGGAAATGACGCCATACTGGTTTGCTGAAGGTGCGGCGATCGAAAATGCATTGCTTGGCCGCCAAACGCCAAAAGAGGCACTGGATACCGCTGCTGAGCAGATCTTGAAATAAGCTGATCGAATGAGCTTGGTTTCATCCTAATAAATGCGCAGTGTCTTTTTTCCTATAAGGGAACAATAGGCACTGCGCTTTTTTGTATTTACTACCAGCCGATATGGCTAATGTTTTGGAAGTAATGTAAGTGAGCACAATAGATAACGCGCCTTTTAGTGAGCAGATGTACGTTAAAGGGACATTTAACGGGTGGGGGGATGACACCCCTATGGCTTATGTCGGCAATGGCTGTTATGAAGCTGTCATTTGCTTATCTGCTGATGTGCATAGTTTTAAGATCTCCGATCAACAGGGCAGTGAAGCCTTCTGCTTCGCCGCGGATAAATTTAAAGCGGTTGATTGCCAGCTAGACAAACCTCAGGCGCTGATCCCTGCCAAGGGGATTGGTAACGACCTCACTTTTAGCGCCCCAGATACCGGCCTATACACGGTTAGCATGACGGTAAAGGGTGACAGTCAAACGATGACTATTGCGTCTGGTGGCGAGAACCAAGATAGCGAACCAAGCCGAGCATTGTTTGAGTCTGAGCATACGGTCGAGGCTGGCCAAGCCCAGTTAGTAGCAAAAGGTGGCAAGGTATTAGCACCCGCGGCTTTGTTTGAGAAATTAGCGATCCGTGTTGAGCAGTCAGCGCCTTATGTCTTCGGTGATAACCTTGATGGCTATTTCGATGGGGTTACTCATGGATATGTTGCAGCAGGTAAATACCGACATAAGCAAGGTTGGTATCTTGGCACATGCGCGAGTTTTGCTAACGGCAAGATTAACGACAAAACAATGGCAGAATCGGCAGATATCTTGCCGTATGGGGTGACTCACCATTTTGGCAATGGCGCGCAAGAAACCTTCATGTTGTTTTCAGGTCAAGCCGCTGGCCAGCGCAGTGCTGCGATTAGAGTATCGTCATTAGAGCCAGCTCAACTCTCGGTGGCTCCGCAGCTTAATATCGCAATGGATAACTCGACGGTGGTGAGTTTTGAGCATGGTGTCGTCTATCGCATTGCACCGCAACTAAGGCAAAAGGGAACGCCTTCATATATTGCAGTATGTGCGGACAAATCACACCAGTTCAGAGAAACCACTTTTGTTGATACACCTGTTTTAAAAGAGCATGTCCACTTAAGCGGCCACCATACTAAACCGCTCATCACCGCTACAGAGGCGGTAAATGAGATGACGGTGTACCTCACTTTCGCTGAAACGGAAGAAGAGGCCATTGCCCATGCTAATTTCTTGGTAGAGCAGGATGGCGTGACGGCTCATCTTCAGCAGGTTTATGACATGCTGACTCACTCCTATGTCTGGACGTCGGATTTGGAATATAACCGTGCGTTGATGTGGGCGAAAGCAGCGGGCAAGGTATTTGTTTCTAACGAGTTTGGTAAGGGGATCTGGGCTGGCTTACCTTGGTTCAAAGATTGCTGGGGACGGGATTCGTTCATTGCGGTTCCGGGCATCACCTTGGTTAATGGTGATTTCTCGGACGCGAAGAGTATCATTGATAACTTTGCCGCTATGCAGTTGGAGGATAAAGACAGTATCAACTTCGGGCGAATCCCCAACCGAGTTACCAGCCTTACCAATATTATCTACAACACCACCGATGGCACGCCTTGGATGGTACGTGAAATCTGGGATTATTTACGCTATAGCGGTGATAAGGCCTATGCCAAGTCGGTTTATCCAGTGGTTCAAACCTACATTGCCGGTATCGAAAAGCACTACTTGGATGAATACGGCTTAATGACCCACCGTGATCCAGATACTTGGATGGATGCCAAACTCGAGGGTAAGTTACCTTGGTCTGCCCGCGGTACACGTGCAAACGATATTCAGGCGCTTTGGTACACCAGCTTGAAGGTGGCGGTGGAGTTGGCGAAACTCACAGGTGATCATGAAAATGCTGTGCGTTACCAGCGATTGGCTGACCGGGTAAGCCAGAACTTCCAATTGCTGTTCTGGGATCAGCAAAGTTCATTGCTAGCGGATCGTCTATACCAAGACGATCAGCGCGATCTACAAGTACGCTCTAACCAGTTGATGACAGTGACAGTACCATTCGACAATAGTTTGCTTGAAAAGCAAGTTGGCGCAAATGTGGTAAAAAATGCCGTGTCGGAGCTGCTATTCCCGTGGGGGATCACCTCGCTGTCGCAACATGATCCAATCTTCCACCCATATCATGCGAACCGTAACGAGTATCACAAAGATGCGGCTTATCATAATGGGACGATTTGGGGTTGGAATGCGGGCTTTACTGTATCCAGTTTGGTGGAATATGGCTATGCCGATTTTGCTTACCAGTTAACGCAGAACTTATCTGATCAAATCCTCAATATTGGTCACCGTGGTGCCATGAGTGAAAACTTGGATGCGTTTTTAAGTGAAACTGGCGAACGTACTACCACCGGAACCTATGCCCAGGCTTGGTCAGTGTCAGAATTTACCCGTAATGGCTACCAAGACTATATCGGGTTTAAACCTGAATTACTGGCGGGCAAAGTGACCCTGTCACCTTGCTTGCCATCGGCTTGGTTACATTTCGATGCCGAACTACGATTTGGTGCTTGCCACTCATTGAATGTGAGTTTCCAGCGAATGGACAACGGTGAGCAGCGCTATGAGTTGGATTTCAACCACGCAGAGGCCGCTTCGACCGTCGGGTATATTGAGCTTGTCTTGACCGCTTCTGATAAGGCGAAATACGCACTCACCATTAAGTCAGCGGATTTGCCTGCTGTGGTTTTATTTGACCCAGAGACTGAGACAGCTTCGTTAGGTGGAAGAGATGTTGCTATCAAGCAGGTTCAAGCGAGCTTTGAGTCTGTAATTGGTGAATTGAAGTTTGCCCAGCCGGATATCAGCAAAGTGTTTCCTGTATTGCAGGGGCAGCATGTATTGCAGCAGCAAGTTGAGAGTGCGAATTTGGAGCAGGCAACAGACTGATCCAAAACAAACTGCGAGCTAAGTAAAGCGCTGCCGACAGGTGGCGTTTTTTGTTGGTAGCTGTGCGGCTATTTTTATTCGAAATTCGCTATAAGTATTCCGATGTGTCGGCGAGTTGAAAGCAAATTGTGTTAAGATAGCTCAATTGTGAGGGCAGCCATTTTCTTGCTGTTCCGACTAGCTGCTATACGGAAGTACCACCCATGCCTCAGACCTTACTGCCTAATATTGTTGAATTTATCGCTCATGTTGACCCGTTTGATAAGCTGCCTTCCGAGTGCCAGCGTCAAATTGCAGCATCCATCAAAATCACCTATATGGCACAGGGTGAGCGCATACATTTCAGTACCGAGCAGGAAGAATCATACCTCTATATTATTCGTACCGGTTCGATGGAACAGCGTAAGAGCAATGGGGTACTTCGAGCGAAATTGGGTGAAGAGGATATTTTTGGTTTTAGTTTCCTTAAAACCGAAGAGGGCACCAATAGCCAAGATGAAATGGCGTATATTGCCACGGCAATGGAAAATACCCTGCTGTACCTTGTGCCGCATAGCAAGCTAAAAGTGATTCTTGAATCATTTCCGGAATATGCCCAGCACTTTGCCGCGCAGGCACAGGTGAGGATCCAGTCAGCGCTGAGTGTGGTGTGGTCTGACGATGAGAAGGGGCTCTTTTTCAAGAAGGTGTCGGAAGTGGCAAGTGGCCGGGTTGCGGTTGTGCCTGCAGATATGACTATTCAGCAGACCGCTTATACCATGACGATTGAAGAGCGCTCATCCATGGCGGTGGTGACCGAAGACGATAAAATTGCTGGGGTGATCACCGACCGTGACCTTGCCAAGCGCGTGATTGCCTTGGGACTGAGTACTGAGCAGCCTATCCGTGATGTGATGACTCGCAATCCGTTGCTGATAGACCCTGATGACTTGGTAATGAAAGCCGCATCCATGATGATGCAGCACAATGTTCGCAGCCTACCGGTGGTGAAAAACGAGCAAGTTGTTGGCTTGCTAACAACCACTCACCTAGTACAAGAGCACCGTGTACAAGCTATCTTCTTGATTGAAAAAATTAAATACACCAATTCATTGGAAGCACTCCCGGCGCTGACTGCTGAAAGGCAGGCTATCTTTGAAGCGCTGGTGGAAGGCAATGTGGGATCGCAGATCATTGGTCAGGTCATGTCGATGATCATGGATGCCTACAACCGCCGTATCATTCAGTTGGTCGAGGCGAAAATGGGTGAGCCGCCGTGTGAATATGCTTGGGTGGTGGCAGGCTCCCATGCGCGTAACGAAATACACCTTCTGTCTGATCAAGATAATGCCATTATCTTATCGGATGAGGTGAATGACGATGAACGTATGTACTTCCAGTTAATGGCGATGGATGTATGCAAATGGCTAGATGCGTGTGGCTATAGCTTATGCTCGGGTAAGTACATGGCCTCGGTGCCAAAATGGTGTCAGCCATTGTCAGTTTGGAAAGAATATTACCGTAAATGGACTGCCAACCCTGAATATGAGCGTTTGCTGAATATCAGCGTCTTCCTGGAAGTGCGCTCAATTTATGGTGCCCATGAGCTTTCGGAACAGCTACAAGCGCATTTGCACCAATTGTTGATGGATAACCGCTCCTTCTTGCCGATCTTGACCAAAGAGGCAACGACTATCCACCCGCCTCTGGGTATTTTTAATAACTTTGTACTAGAAAAGAATGGTGAGCATACCAACACACTGAATATCAAGAAGTTTGCCTTGAACTTGATTGTGGATTTGGCGCGAATTTATAGCCTATCGACAGGCGGCTCGGCAACCGGAACCGAAGAGCGATTCCGCTACGCCCACGAGCAAGGCGTATTAAGTGAAGATAGCTTGAAGAACGTGATTGGGGCCTATCGGTTTATCACCCGTGTTCGCTATGCCCATCAACTTGATGCCCTTAAGAAAGGGGAAACACCCAACAATAATATCTCGCCGGATATGTTCGGAAGCTTTGAGCGTAAACACCTGAAAGATGCATTCAGGATCGTGTCTGAGCTGCAAGAAGCGGTGAAGCTAAATTACAGCAACCAATAAGGTATTCAGGGTAGGGTATTATTGATGAAACAGTTGTTTTCACGTTTTAAGTCTATAAACCGCCTTGAAAAGGCGCGCTTGAAGTGGCTTGAGCAAGTGCAAGGTAAAGAGGGTGCAGGTATAGAAGCCCTTCCAACAGAAATTAATGCTATCTCTGCGGTTTCATGGCCTGAGAAGAGCAAAAACTTTGCTGAACTTGAGTTCTTGTTGCTAGATTTCGAAACAACAGGGTTGTCACCAGAAACCGACAATATCCTGAGTATTGGTTATGTAGAGTTAAAGGGTGGCACACTAGACCTTAACACCAGCCATGAAACCTATATCAAAGACAGCAGTGGTATTAATGCCTTAACGGCTGTTATCAACCAGATCACCCCGGAAATGCTCAAACAAGGGCAAAGCCTGGATGAAGCAATGAGTGCCCTGTTCGAGCGTATGAAGGGCAAAGTGGTCGTCGTTCATGGCTTATCGGTTGAAAGGGGCTTTATCGACCAATACATGCAGGATAAATTTGGTATCAGTTTTCCGCCGACCCTCTGGCTGGATACCTTACAAATCGAAAAGTCGATGGCCGTGAATATGCACAACAAAAGAGATGGGGACTACCGCCTTTCTTCTATCCGTGAGCGCTATGGGCTTCCCGAGTACCCATGCCACGGTGCATTAATCGACGCCGTGGCCACTGGCGAACTTTTTTTGGTTATGATGAAGAAAATGTTTGGCACAGAAACTCCCCAACTTCACCAAATTTATGATGCTGTTCACTATGAAATGACGGTGAGTGGCTGATTCATATTGTCCAATCACAGTAACCCAGGAGAAACCGTCTCAAACACGATAGGCTGCATTACAATTAAGATACCTTCTTAAAATTGGTTCGCTTAAGAGTGCGGCTTATGTTTCGTTATTTCTTATTGTTAATACTGACTCTTACATGCCTTGGCTGTGCTTCTAGCTATCAGCCTATCTCGCAGTCGTCGGCTAGTGAGCAGGAAAATATACGAAAGCAGCATATAGGGTTTATCCGAACGATGGAGGCAATGCCTGAGCCGATGCCGATTATTATTTTGCGGCCAACTCAGCCGGTGTCTTAGAGGTTTGGGAAATGCAGATAAAAAAAGTCCCAGCACGAAGCTGGGACAAAAGAGGATAAATAAAAGACAAACAGGATAGGCTGTCTTTGAAACGCAAAAATAAAATGATCGACTTACATCAGGATTTCAATAAACAACAAATTACTGAACTTTAGCTACTGCATCTTTAACCAATGCGCCAAGCTCATCCCACTGCTTGTTGTCAATTAGGCTGGCTGGAACCATCCAGGTACCACCACAAGCCAATACAGAAGGAATTGATAGGTAATCATCAATGTTGCTAAGGCTCACACCGCCAGTTGGCATGAACTTAACAGGGTAAACTGCAGTCAGTGCTTTAAGCATTGATGTACCGCCAGAAGGTTCAGCAGGGAAGAACTTAAGGGTACGTAGGCCCATCTCCATTGCTTGCTCAACGAGGCTTGGGTTGTTAACACCTGGAACAATTGGCATGCCTTTTTCTTGGCAGTACTTCACTGTTGTTGGGTTGAAGCCAGGGCTAACAATGAAGTCGACGCCAGCATCGATTGCTTCGTCAACTTGCTCTTTAGTGAGTACCGTACCAGCACCAATCAGCATTTCTGGGAATTCGTTGCGCATATTGCGGATAGCTTGTGCTGCCGCTTCAGTACGGAAAGTAATTTCTGCGCAAGGCATGCCGTTGTCTACTAGTGCTTTACCTAGTGGAATAGCATCCTCAGCATCTTTAATCGCAATCACTGGAATAACTTTCAGTGCCGCTAGTTTATCGTTTAGGTTACTCATGATAGTTTCCTACAAGTGAAAATGTGGTCGGTTAGGCAAAGATATTTGGTATTACGTCGGCAGGGATAACGGCCCCGCGGTACTGGATAACCGTTGATGCAACTTGGTGACCAGCATGAGCTGCTTGGATAGCAGAACCACCGGTAAAGCGCTTCGCTAGGTAGCCACCGCTGAACGAGTCGCCTGCAGCTGTTGTATCAACAACGGCTTTCGCCACCAGTGCAGGTACAAATGTATGTTCGTCTTGCTCTACAACAAGACAAGCCTCTTTACCGCGCTTGATTGCAATCTCTTCGACACCAGCTGCCTGGGTACGTGCGATGCAATCTTCAACGGTTTCGTCACCGTAAAGTAGCTGCTCATCGTCAAATGTCAGCAGGGCGATATCAGTCATAGAAAGAATGCGAAGGTAAGCGGCTTGCGCATCTTCTTTCTTTTCCCATAGCTTTGGACGGTAGTTGTTATCAAACAAAACTTTACCGCCTTTCGCGCTGAATGCTTCTAGGAAAGAGAAAAGCTGCTCGCGGCTGGCTTCGGTTAGAATGGCGAGGCTGATACCACTGAGGTAAATCGCATCGAAGTCCATCAGGCCAGCAAGTAGGGCTTCGCTCTCCGGCTGTTCAAGTAGGTATTTAGCAGCCGCATCGTTACGCCAGTAGTGGAAGCTACGCTCCCCAGTTTCATCTGTTTCGATGTAGTACAGACCTGGATGCTTGTTTTCAAGGCGAAGGATCTTGCTGGTATCAATACCTTCAGCATTCCATGCTGTCATCATTTCATCACTGAAGTTGTCTGTGCCAAGCGCTGTGATATAGGTGGTATTGATATCTTTGTCTTTGGTTAGACGAGATAGGTAAACCGCCGTGTTAAGCGTGTCACCACCGAAAGTACGGTTAAGCTGCGCGTCTTTTTCTTGCAGCTCAATCATGCACTCACCAATAATGGCAATGTTGAATGTGGCCATAGTCACTCCGGGAAAGGAGATGGGAAGGGCGTTGGGGAACTGCCTTCCCATCAAGGGTAAACAAGAAGGATTACTTCAGGAAGTCTTCACGAACAGGTGAGAAAACGTCCAGTAGGATGCTGTCTTGCTCAAGTGCAACGGCACCGTGCACGGCTAGCTTCTTGGCGATGTAAGCATCACCTTTCTTAAGCACACGCTTTTCGCCGTCGATTTCAGCTTCGAAACTACCTTCAACCACGTAACCAATTTGGTCGTGGATATCGTGAGCGTGTGGGTGGCCAATAGCGCCCTTGTCGAATACTAGGTGAACAGCCATTAGGTCTTCAGTGTGACCAACGATTTTACGCTTGATACCGTCGCCTAGGTCTTCCCATGGGGTGTTATTGATTTCGAAAAACATTGTGTGATTCTCCAAAAAAACTTATGTGTTAAAATATTACAATTTAAATTAGGGTACAGAGGGTCAACCTCTTGTTCTTATTGTTATCGGCTTTAAAGGGTGCTTACCTCGGCAGCCGTTTCAGGCTTTTTTCTTGAAGCATTCACTAGCAAGATGCCTACTGTTAGCACGATAGATCCACACAAAATAAACAGTGCTCGACCTGACGGGTCATTTGGAATCAGTGCCATTGCTAAGATACCGAAACCTGCAGTGCTGATTAGTTTACCTAGCATTGAACGCTGCTTAGTATCTAGCTGCTGCTGCTCGTCACCTTCCGCAACAAGTGGGGTATTCCAGTTTTCGAATAGCTGGTCAACTTCCTTCTCACGCTCAGGAGTCAGGCCTTTGTAGAATAGGGTTGTTAGGATGAACCAACCACCGGTGAACACTACGTGTGCCGCTAGGCTTAGGCCAACAACAAGGTCACTCCACTCACGACGAGTGAGTTCTTGCTCTAGACCAAATAGTGCTTCGATGTGGTATGGCTTAAGTGCGATACCGAAGATGTAAGAAACGATACCACCCACAATTAGTGTCGTCCAACCAGCCCAATCGGGTGTCTTGCGAATCCACATACCTAGCAGGACAGGAATAAGCATTGGGAAGCCGATTAGGGCACCGATGTTCAATACGATATCGAACAGGCTTAGGTGGCGTAGTGAGTTGATGAACAGACCAATCGAGATGATGATGAAGCCCATCATGATGGTGGTTGCCTTACTTACCAGTACAAGCTCTTTCTGAGTCGCGTTCTTACGAAGAATCGGCTGGTAGAAGTTACATACAAAGATACCCGCGTTACGGTTCAGACCTGAATCCATTGAAGACATGGTCGCCGCGAACATGGCAGACATTAGAAGACCAACCATACCTGCAGGCATCACGTTTTGAACGAATGCTAGGTAAGCTGCGTCGCCAGCTTTGTCGCCCATTGCGCTGTATTGTGCAGCAAAATCAGGCATGAATGCACTTACGTACCAAGGTGGTAGGAACCAAATGATTGGACCGATGATCATCAGGATACATGCAAGGCCAGCTGCTTTACGTGCGTTCTCACTGTCTTTTGCAGCAAGGTAACGGTAAGCATTGATGCTGTTGTTCATTACACCAAACTGCTTGATGAAGATGAACACTACCCAAAGAATGAAGATGCTGATGTAGTTGAGGTTGTTACCAACTAGGAAGTCACCTTGGAAGTTGTCAACGATGTTGCCGATGCCGCCACCGTGGAAGTAAGCTGCAATCGCACAAGTAATGGTTACCGCCATGATAACTAGCATCTGCATGAAGTCAGACGCAATAACCGCCCATGAACCACCCGTTACCGCCATTAGCATCAGAACGACACCAGTGAAGACAATGGTTGTTTCCATCGGGATGTTGAAAACGGCAGCAACGAAGATTGCCAGACCATTTAGCCATACACCGGCTGAGATCAAGCTATCTGGCATACCTGCCCAAGTGAAGTATTGCTCAGTAGTTTTACCGAAACGCATACGAATAGCTTCAACAGCGGTTACTACTCGTAGCTGACGGAATTTTGGTGCGAAGTACAGATAGTTTAAGAAGTAACCAAATGCGTTCGCTAAAAACAAGATTACAATCGCGAAACCGTCTGTGAATGCTTTCCCTGCTGCACCAGTAAACGTCCATGCTGAAAATTGTGTCATGAATGCTGTGGCACCTACCATCCACCACAACATCTTGCCGCCCCCCCGGAAATAATCACTGGTGGATGTTGTGAATTTACGGAACATCCAACCGATAGCGATTAGAAACAGGAAATAGGCTAGAACTACAAAAGTATCTATGGTCATTTTTTTCAGCCTTAAGTTTATCGAACTGCGCTTAGTGTAGGTTTTGAAAAGTTATATTGTAATACAAGGGTGCTATTTTCGTGACGGCTATCATGTTTATTTTTCTTCGTTGGGTAGTGGTGCATTTTCTTTGTTGAGTGTAAATTGTTGTATTTAATGGGTTTGGTGTGTTTTTGTCTGTAAATCAACCACAGGTGGTGATTTGTGATTCAGGTCGACTTTTATCAAAACGAGCGTGAATTATTTGCCTATTTGTATTATTTTATGTCTATCGCTTAAGTGCAGTAATATCTCTCAATTGAGGTCAATATGAACACAACAACACAGCCTGTGTTATTTACCCAAGAGGAAGTCGCTGATTTAAAAAAGGAAATCGGCACTGATTCATTAATGGGGCAAACTATCGAGAAGCTTAAAGCCGAATTGAATACTTATATGGCAATGCCGATCGATGTGCCTGGCCACGGTGAAGCTGGTGGCTACGAACACAACAAGCACAAGCAAAACTACCAATACATTAACTTGGCTGGTCGTTTGTTCCTGATCACTGAAGATGAAAAATACGCGAAATTTACTGCTGCATTACTGAGTGAGTATGCAGACAAATACTTGAAGTTTGGTTTTCATATCCAGCGCAACACGAATCCTCCGGGTCGTCTCTTCCACCAAATTTTGAACGAGCATATGTGGCTCATGTATGCAAGTTTAGGATATTCCTGCATTAGTGCGTGGCTATCAGAGCAAGAACGTGCTCATATCGTTGATAATCTATTTAAGCCGATGCTCGAAATGTTTACTGTTAAATATGGTCATGATTTCGACCGTATTCATAACCACGGCATTTGGGCAGTAGCTGCAGTAGGTATTTGCGGTATCGTTATTGGCGAGCGCAAGTACCTTGAAATGTCCGTATATGGCTTGAACGGTGACGGCGAAACCGGTGGTTTCCTGGCTCAAATTTCGCAGTTGTTTGCCCCTTCCGGCTACTATATGGAAGGCCCTTATTATCATCGCTTCGCTATCCGTCCTTTGGCTGTATTTGCGGAAGTGATCCATCGACACATGCCTGAAGTGGATATCTATAACTACAAAGGGCAGGTGATTAAGCAAACCACGCAAGCACTGCTGGCAACGGCGTACCCGAATGGCGAATTTCCTGCATTGAACGATGCATCTCATACCATGGGTATTACCGACATGGGCGCTGTTGTTGCCGTGAGTATGTACTTCAAGCGCTATGGTTTTGATAAAAACCTGGTAGGTATGGCAGATATCCAGCAGCAAGTTTGGCTGAACGCATGTGGCCTGGCACTATCTCGAGCCCACCAAGCAGAAGACAACGTCGAACCGCCATTCTGGCCCAGCGTTGAGCTAAATGAAGGCGAGAAGGGCGATCGTGGCGCGCAGGGCTTCTTGCGTATGCAAGGTAAAGACAAAGATATTTACCAGTTGGCGATGAACTATGGCCAACACGGTATGGATCATGGCCATTTCGATACTTTGGGGATCTCGTTCTTTAACCGCGGCCAGGAAGTGCTGCGTGAATATGGCTTTGCGCGTTGGGTAAATATTGAGCCGAAGTTTGGCGGCCGCTACCTTGACGAGAACAAGTCATATGCACGCCAGACAATCAGCCACAACGCAGTGACGGTTGATGAACAATGCCAGAACAACTTTGATATAGAGCGTGCTGACATCGTTCATGGCACACCGCACTTCTTTATTGGTGAAGGTACAGAGTTGCAAGCCATGAGCGCATTCGCAAACCAGCATTACCCCGATACCGGTATGCAGCGCACGGTAATGATGCTGAAAACGGATTTGCTGGAAAACCCTGTGTTGATCGATCTGTATCGCCTGACCAGTGAAGGTGCTCACCAGTATGATTATTCACACCAGTATCAAGGCCAGATCATCCGTACTAACTTTGATTACAAAACCAACACCGAGCTACACCCGCTGGGTGGTAATTTTGGTTATCAGTATTTATGGAATTTAGCCCGTGGCGAAGTAAAAGGGTCGGCATTGGTGAGTTGGGTGCAAGGTAACAGTTATTACACTTGGCATGGCGCTTGTGCCGCGGCTGATAGCGAAGTGATTTTCACTCAGACTGGGGCCAATGATCCTCAGTTCAATCTACGCCACGAAACCAGCTTCATTATGCGCACGACCGGCAAAGACATGCTATTTGCCTCAGCACTTGAAACCCATGGTTACTTTAATGAGGCGGTAGAAGCCTCAGTGGATGCCCGCGGTAAATTGCACTGTATTGAAGTGCTAGGCCACAACGAAATTGGTTCAGTTGTTCGAGTTACCGGCGACAATGCTTGTCTAACAGTGATGGTTAGCAACCAGCCGAACGTGACAGAAACCACTGAACACCAAATTGAAATTAATGACACAACATATAGCTGGAAAGGATGCCTTGCTGTTAAGCAGGAGACGAAATAATGACATATAAGCCACTACTAATTAGCTTTGAAGAAGCTGCACTTCTACGCGAAGACCTAGGCAAAGATACCCTAATGGGTAAAGCGCTGGCGCGTGATATTGAGAAGCTAGAAGCTTACATGGCTGAAGTTGGCATTGAGGTTCCGGGCCACGGTGAAGGTGGCGGTTACGAGCACAACCGCCATAAGCAAAACTACATTCACATGGATATAGCTGGCCGCTTATTCCTGATCACAGAAAACCAGGCATACCGCGATTACATTCGTAACTTGCTGGTGGCTTACGCGAAAGTGTACCCAAGCCTTGAGTTGAATGTGAGCCTTGATAGCAACCACCCTGGTCGTATCTTCCACCAAACGCTGAATGAGAACATGTGGATGCTATACGCTTCTTGTGCGTACAGCTGTATTCACCACACGCTAAATGACGAAGAGCGTAAGCTGATCGAAAACGATCTATTCCAGATCATGGCTGATATGTTCGTTGATACCTACGCCCACGATTTCGATATTATTCACAACCACGGCCTATGGGCTGTAGCGGGCGTGGGTATTTGTGGCTACGCGATCCAAAATCAAGCGTTGGTGGATAAGGCACTTTACGGCCTTAAAGGCGATAGCGTAAGCGGTGGCTTCCTGGCCCAACTTTCTCAGCTATTCTCGCCAGACGGCTACTACATGGAAGGCCCTTATTACCACCGTTTCTCGTTGCGCCCAATTCATCTGTTTGCAGAGGCTATCGAGCGTCGCCAGCCAGAAGTGGGAATCTTTGCGCACAAAGACAGCGTGATTAAAACCACTACTTATGCCGTGATGTCGACAGCCTTCCCGGATGGTACGTTGCCAGCGCTAAATGACTCATCTAAAACGATGGACATCAACGATGAGGGTGTTTTGATTGGCACCAGCGCATGTTTTGGCCGCTACGATGAAGATGCCAATCTATTGGCAATGGCTGCCCATCAACAAGATGTTTGGGTACACATTTCAGGCAAGAAGCTGTCTGATGCCGTTGCGAAAGAAGCATCAATCCCGGCATTTAACTGGGGTAGCTTGTTTGTGACTGATGGTCCTAATGGCGACAAGGGTGGCCTGACTATCTTGCGCCACCGTGATACCAACAACGAAGACACCATGGCGCTACTATGGTTTGGTCAGCACGGTAGTGATCACCAGTATCACTCGGCACTGGATCATGGCCACTATGACGGTTTGCACCTAAGCGTGTTCAACAAGGGTCAGGAAGCACTTCACGATTACGGCTTTGGTCGCTGGGTGAACATTGAGCCTAAGTTCGGTGGTCGTTACATCCCTGAGAACAAGAGCTACTGTAAGCAAACTATCGCCCACAATACTGTTGTGGTTGATCGCAAGACTCAGAATGAGTTCAATACGGCACTGGCAGAATCTCGTTATGGTGAGCTGCACTTTTTCAAGACAGATAACGCTGAATTCCAAGGTATGAGCGGCATCGTGCGTGAATACTACCAAGGTGTTGATATGCAGCGCAGTGTGTTGGTAGCGAAGGTTGATGGTATCGAAAACCCATTGGTTATCGATTTATACCGCCTGATCACCGAAGATGAGCACGAGTATGACTTCCCTGTCCACCACAAGGGCCAAATCATCCGCACTGACTTTGACTATGATGCAAACACGAGCCTAAAAGCGATGGGGCCAGATAACGGTTACCAGCACTTGTGGCAGCTGGCTCAAGGCAAGGTCCAAAATGGCTCTCTGGTGAGTTGGTTACACGGCAACGCGTACTACAGCTTGGTTAGCAGTGCGACCAATGGCGGTGAGGTGATCTTTGCTCGTACTGGTGCAAACGATCCAGATTTCAACCTACGCTCTGAGCCAGCATTCGTACTGCGCCAGAAGGGTAAATCGCACCTGTTCGCTAATGTGCTAGAAACGCATGGCTACTTTAATGAATCAATTGAAGCCTCTGTTGATGCTCGCGGTAAAGTGGCTTCTGTTGAAGCGCTGGGTATGGATGCTGTGGCATCGGTTGTTCGCCTTCACCTGATTGATGGCCAAGCCCTGACTTTCGCTGTATCAAACCAAACAGCTGGAAAGCAAGACGAAGCGCATAGCGTGACCTTCAATGGAGAGGCTTATAGCTGGGAAGGTCCATACGCCCAACTGTAATTACCTTTTGATTAAAAAGCCGGGGTATCCCGGCTTTTTTACATTTAGAGCCCATGTGAAAGTGGGAGGAGTGTTATGCAAGCTATAGATTTATTAGTAGTTTCCGGTTATTTCGTTTTTATTTTGATAGCAGCGCTGATCTTCAAGCGTTTTTCCCGTAGCTCATCGGGTTTTATTCGTGGTGGTGGTGCCATGATGTGGTGGATGGCGGGGGCAACCGCATTCATGACACAGTTTTCAGCATGGACGTTTACGGGCGCGGCAGCCAAGGCGTTTGAGGATGGGCTGCCGGTACTTTTCTTGTTCTGGGGTAATGCGCTCGGTTTTTTTATTGCGGCATGGTTCTTTGCCGCTCGTTATCGCAAGCTTCGTGTTGATACTGCGATGCAGGTGATCCGCTTGCGTTTTGGTAAGGCTTGCGAGCAAATATTTACTTGGCTTCAATTTCCGCTTACCACGCTGTCGGCGGCAATTTGGCTTAACGGCTTGGCGTTGTTTGTTGCTGCCGTATTTGGCATCGATTTAAAGGTGACCATCATTGGGGTAGGGGTGATAGTGACCCTTATTGCGGTAAGTGGCGGCTCTTGGACTGTCTCGGCAACCAATGTGGTACAGCTTATCTTATTGATGTCGATAACCTTGATAGTTGGTGCTTATGCACTGGTGTCGGCGGGTGGCCCTGCTCAGTTAGCAAGCGATTTCCCGGCAGAAAGCATCATGGGTAACGATATTAGCTATTGGCAAATATTCGTATTGTGGGTCGTCATTGTTATGACCAAGCAATCTATTAGCACTAACAATGCCATGAGTTGTTACCGCTTTTTGGTGACGGTAAATGAGAAAGAGGCACGTAAAGCGGCATTTGTCACAGGATTACTGTTCATTGTCGGGCCTGTGATGTGGTTCATTCCGCCTTGGGTAACGGCAACCACGGGCGTTGATTTATCCGTTATTTATCCAAACTTGGGTAGCGATGCCAATAGTGCGGCTTATCTCTACTTCATTGATCATTCCATGCCTGCTGGCGTGTTGGGGTTAGTGTTAGCAGCGATGATAGCGGCGACAATTGCACCTATGACAACGGCGCTAAATCGCAACGCCGGCATATTTGTGCGCAATGTCTACCAGTCGGTGATCAACCCTCAGGCGACTGACCAGCAGCAAATGTGGGTGGGTAAGGTAAGTACTGTCTTCAACGGTGTACTGGCGGTGCTGGCTGCGCTGCTGTTTGCCTCTATGCAGGAATACAGCTTCTTCGACTTGATGATGTTGTTTGGTGCCTTGCTGCAAATACCATTGGCTATTCCTGCATTATTGGCCGTAGTAGTAACGCGAACACCTGATTGGTCTGGTTGGGCAACATTAGTTGTCGGCTTGGGCGTATCTTGCTTCATGCAGTTTGCTTTTAACCCGAATTGGTTGCTGCCTTTGTTTAATGCCGATAGTTTTACCGCCCGTGAAGCGGTGGATCTGACAGTGGTCGTCGCGGTGTTAGCGCAGGTGATTGTAACTGGTGGCTTCTTTGTGCTGACCCGTTTCTTCTATAAAGAAGAACAGCAAACTGAATCACGACTGCAGGAAGTGAACCAGATGCGTTTGAACATGCAGAGTCCTATTTCGCGTGATGAGCAAGCCGATGTGGATTACCGCCAAGGTACATATCTTGGCTGGCTATCTAAGGGGCTAGGTGTAGCCGTGATGGCGCTGGCGATATTGCCAAATGACATGGTTGATCGCGGGGCGTTTGTATTTATTGGTGCCTTGATCGTTGCATCAGGGGTTGGCTTAAAACATCGCCCGAAGCTAACAGCAGCTTAGCAATGAATTAGCTAAATAAGATAATTATCTTATTGTAATACAAGCAATGGGGCAGTATAATTAACTTGTCTGTGTGAATGTCAGTAAACTTGAAGTTACTGAACATTAAAAGGATCTGACTTTGTCAGATCCTTTTTTCTTTTTATACACCAAAACAAGTGCTTGTATAGCGTCGTACCAGATAGCGTAGTATCAAAGGTTTTGCTATTAAATGCCTTCTAAGGCTTCGAGTGATTCTGGCAGGATCTGCCCGCCGTCAACGACGATCGTTTGCCCTGTAATGTAGCCAGCTTCGTCTGAAGCGAAGAATAAGGCTGTATTGCCAATGTCTTCGACATCACCTAAACGGTTGAGCGGGATAGAGGCTGCCATGGTATCAAGGTAGTCTTGTCCGAGATCTTGCAAGCCTTCGGTATAGATATTGCCAGGCATTACGGCATTGATAGTAATCCCAGAACGCGCCAGCTCAATGGCTGCCGTTTTTACGAAGCCGAGTTGTCCAGCTTTCGATGCACCATAGTGCGACCAACCTGGGAAGCCGGTAATCGGGCCGGTAATGGAAGAGGTAACAACGATTCGCCCTTTACCTTGTTCTTTCATGTAAGGGGTAACGGCCTTAACACCTAAGAAAAGGCTCTTGAGGTTAGTATCCATGACCATGTCCCAGTTTTCAGGATCCATGTCGGCAAGGTTTGCCTGAGGGAAAATACCCGCATTAGCGCAAAGAATATCAATACGCCCATACTGCTCGCGAACGTATTCGGCCATTTTTTGCATTTCACCCCAGTCACTAACATCTGCAAGGTAATACTCGGCCTGTGCCCCTTGCTCACGCAATTCACTTACGGTTTGTTGAGCAGCCTGTTCACCACGGGCAACGATGACGACATTGGCACCTTGGCGTGCGAAGACGCGGGCTATCCCTTTACCGATCCCCTTACTCCCGCCGGTAACAATCACTGTTTGACCTTTAATTGAGCTAAGCATGCTTCACCTTATTTAATCATTTAGCATATAAAACAGGGTGGGTATAATAATGCGGGAAGGGTATAATTTGTAATACTAAAATGTAAGATTTTCTATGCATTGAGATACATCCAATTTTAATATCGCATGTTATTCAAGCTGTCTATAAATAAGAGGGGAAATATTCGCTAAGCAATTATTGTCAGTAAGCTGGCAAATAACCAAAGGTGTTTGTAAGGTTGCTGTGGATTTGAGCAAAGTAAATATACGCATAAGGCGAACAGTGGAATTCTCGTTACATCTAGGAATAAAACTGGGATAATCACGCCAATTTTCGATTCTACCCAGATGATATATTGGAATTTTAACTATGCGTGCATTTGTATTGAGAGCAAGATCGGCGCCAACGGAAAGTGAGCCTTTTATGGCTGCTGTTGGCCAGAGTGCTCACACTGAAATCTTGGCTCATACATTAATGAATGCCATTTTTGTTGCCCAGTCTCATCGAAGTGATGTTGAAGTGTACCTCGTGCTAGAAAGCACCAAGGATTACTCCCGTACGATTCGATTTACCGCGAATGAGTTGGTTGAGATTGGTGGATTCCATGAGCAGGCTTGGTTCGATAAGATCACGAAGGCGTTGGACAAATCCCAGTTTATGGGCAAAGAGCAGTCGCTGGATGTTGAGCCTGGCATCAATGTACGTACCATTAGTTTTGAAGCTTTGGTAAAAGAGTTGGCTGAAGACTATCAACTGTACATGATGGATAAGAAGGGCGACTCTATTCGTGATGTTGAATTTGCAGAGAATGCCTGCTTCTTGCTAACGGATCACATGCCGATGCCGAAAAAGAGCTTTAATAGCTTGAAGCGGTTGGGGGCAGAAAAGATCAGCCTTGGCCCGAAGATGCTGTTTGCCTCGCAGTGCGTAGTGTTGATCCACAACGAGATGGACATGGCAGAGTAAGTCTGCCAACTATCGAATAAGCGACACACGTTTGGATATGAAAAAGGCGTTGAAGTCTATCTTCAACGCCTTTTTTATCGGTGCTCAATATAGCAATTAGGCAACTTCTGAAGGTAAACGGTGTTTCTCTTCTTGAAGTAGCTGCTGCGAAGCAAGGCGTGCTTTATCGGCATTACCCGCCATGATGGCGTCATAAATTGCACGGTGCTCATTGATACATACACCGCCATCTTTAGATGAGTGGTGAATGAAGCTCATGAAAATGGTCGCAAGTACATTACCGAAAGGTAGGTAGAAGTCATTGCCTGTTGAAAGGAAAATCAGGCGGTGGAAGCGCATGTCGACTTCTGCCCAGCGACTTTGGTCAAAGCTATCTGCAATTTCAGACATTTGCTGGAAAGTTTCTGATAGCTCAATACGTTGTTCAGCTGTTGCATTACGGGCTGCTAGGGCACAGGCTTCTGGTTCAATGGCTTTGCGAAGGCCAAGGAACTGATGGAAGAAGACCTCTGAGTTTTGCAAACCGTCCATCCACTCTAGAAGCTGAGGGTCAAGGAAGTTCCAGTTAATGCGGTCAACAACCTTAGTACCAATTTTTGGCTTTGATTCAAGCAAGCCTTTGGACGTCAGTAGTTTCACCGCTTCACGTAGGGCAGTACGGCTAATACCAAATTGTTCACAAAGCGTCATTTCACCAGGGATCACTTGCCCTTGCTCTAGTTGGCCTGAAAGAATGCGACGAGCAATTTCACGGGCAACTTGAACATGAAGGCTGCGTTTCGAACCCGCTATAGCGGTAAAGCTAGAAGACATGGGAATCCTTGGTTGTTTCTGTTTATGTATGACGATATGACTATAGTATACCTTCTCTGGTGTGTATTCTCGAAAAAGTTTTTTCTAATACCGTGAAAAAGCCGATTTTAAGTGGTCTTTTTGAGAAGGATTATTATTACGATGTATTTTTTCATCGCAATCGAATTTAGTTTGACCCGTAATATAACCACTACCTTAGTGGGATGCAAAAAAGCATTTTCAAGGTAATGCCTTCAATCAGTTATCAATATAGCCGTGGAGACAGGCAAGCATTTATGAAGGTAATCCGTGACTATTATTACAATAATGAAGGGGTGTTTAAGCGGCAGCGTAAGTCTTCATACTCACGCTGCCACTGCTAACTGCTGCAATAGCACATCTATAAGGTGTAAAAGGGTATTAAAATACCTCTATTATCAATGCTGGACTTAGAAGCTGTAAGTAATACCAATACGGCTACGTAGTTCACGCTCGTCTGTCTTCGATGACATGCTCACATCACCAAACTCGACGTATGGGCTCCAGTCACCTGGACGGTAGCGAATGCTAATGTTGTTCTCGTAGTTGGTGTCTTTGTTGTCAAACAGGTCGTAGCCTTCCGCTTTGTAGTAGTTCATTTCAAGGCCGAACTGCCAGTCATTGATTTTGTAACCAATGTTACCGGTTACACGATGGCGTTTATCAGTATCGCGATCATCACTGTACATTTTAAAATCATGACGGTAACGGCCACTTAGTGTTAAACCTTCTACGCTTTCAAATGCATAGGTTGCGCGAAGTTGTGGCTTAACAGTCATGCCGTCTCTGCGGCCTTCGATTGGCATACCTGGCTGGATTGTCCAGTTATTGATGCGGTAGCGATATCCCCAGTCAAATTCCCAACCATTGTTTTGCAGGTCTTCCATGAACTTGCCATCTGCACCTTTAAACTTCATTTCACCACTGAAATATAGGTTGCCGATGCTCTCGTTGATTTTAACACGAGTTGCATGGTCGCCAGACTTACCTTTGTATTCGTGACGTAAATCAATCGAAGCGGCACTTACTTGGCCGGCAATAAGTACAGAGCCAATAACTACCATTAGGCGAGAGTGTTTAAACATAAGGTGTTTTCCTAACTGTGTTTCTAAAAAGTAATACAATAATATTGAAGTAATTATTGGGTTTGTAGTCAGGCTTTGGAATTATGTGATCACCGTCGTTTGTGATGTCTTGCACACTATTTTGTTGTATCGTTAAAAAACAATCACTTATATTGGTTTTATTTACTTGAGTGTTATTTGATGCGTTTTTTATAACGTGAACTTGATCAAATAAAATAATACATGTGGATTATCTTGCAATTGGAGTTTAAATTTTAAAATCTTTTGTGATTCATTTTAAGTGATTGATTTTTATTGGATTAATTAATTTGTGTTACTTTTTGATTGAAATGATCGGGATCTTTGTCACGAATAAAGCTTATTGTAGTACAAGTTTGTTTTTGCCTTTCTTATGATTAGCGCAGACATTAAAAACACAAAGGACAATAACGATGGATCTCAATACGCTCATCGTCGGGATTTATTTCCTGTTTCTAATTGCAATAGGGTGGATGTTCCGCACGTTTACAAGTACGACTAGTGATTACTTCCGTGGGGGCGGTAGTATGTTGTGGTGGATGGTTGGTGCTACCGCATTTATGACCCAGTTTAGTGCTTGGACATTTACGGGAGCTGCTGGTAAGGCATATGCAGATGGCTTTGCTGTTGCCATTATTTTCCTAGCCAACGCATTCGGCTACCTAATGAACTACCTATACTTTGCGCCTAAATTCCGCCAGCTGCGTGTGGTGACGGTAATTGAAGCTATTCGAATGCGCTTTGGTAAGTTTAACGAGCAGGTGTTCACCTGGTCGGGGATGCCTAACAGTGTTATCTCAGCAGGTATCTGGCTAAATGGCCTAGCTATTATTGCGTCAGGCATCTTTGGCTTCGACATGACAACTACCATTGTTGCAACCGGCTTGGTTGTATTGGTGATGTCTGTAACTGGCGGTTCGTGGGCGGTAATCGCGTCTGACTTTATGCAGATGGTTATCATCATGGCGGTGACCATGACCTGTGCTGTTGTGGCGATTATTCAGGGCGGTGGTGTTGGCGAAATCGTCAATAACTTCCCGGTTCAAGAAGGCGCCTCGTTCGTTTCTGGTAACAACCTGAACTACCTAAGTATCTTTGGTGTGTGGGCATTCTTCATCTTCTTCAAACAGTTCAGCATCACCAACAACATGCTGAACTCATACCGTTACCTAGCTGCTAAAGATTCAAAGAATGCGAAAAAAGCAGCGCTGCTAGCGTGTATCCTCATGACGGTAGGCCCACTAATCTGGTTCATGCCTTCGTGGTTCATCGCAGGTCAAGGTGTTGATCTAGCGGCACAATACCCGGATGCAGGTTCAAAAGCGGGTGATTTTGCTTACCTATACTTCGTACAAGAGTACATGCCTGTCGGCATGGTGGGTCTGCTAATTGCGGCAATGTTCGCTGCAACTATGTCTTCAATGGACTCAGGTCTGAACCGTAACTCGGGTATCTTCGTTAAGAACTTCTACGAGCCAATTCTGCGTCCAAACGCGACAGAGAAAGAGCTAGTGGTTGTTTCTAAGCTAACTTCGACTTTCTTTGGTATTGCCATCATCTTGGTTGCGTTGTTCATCAACTCGCTGAAAGGCCTGAGCTTGTTCGACACCATGATGTATGTGGGTGCGCTGATTGGCTTCCCAATGACTATCCCTGCATTCTGTGGCTTCTTCATCAAGAAAACGCCTGACTGGGCTGGCTGGGGTACGCTAGTTGTCGGTGGTATTGTTTCTTACTTCGTTGGTTTCGTTATCACGGCTGACATGGTACAGGGCTGGTTCAACCTAGAGCCGCTAACGGGCCGCGAATGGTCTGACTTGAAAGTGGCTATCGGTCTGATTGCCCACTTGGTATTCACGGCTGGTTTCTTCGTACTGACCACATTGTTCTACAAGCCGCTATCTGAAGAGCGTCAGAAGAATGTTGATAAGTTCTTCGAAAACCTATCTACCCCGTTGGTTGCTGAATCTACAGCGCAGAAGAAGCTGGATAACAAACAGCGTCGCATGCTTGGTTCGCTCATCGCTGTTGCGGGTGTGGGTGTGATGACGATGTTCGTACTGCCAAACCCACTATGGGGACGATTCATCTTCGTACTGTGTGGTGTGATTGTACTTGCAGTTGGTTTGCTACTGGTTAAAGCGGTTGATGATTCAGTTGAGAAAGCTGACCTGGCTGCAGAATCTAAGTAACGCATCTTTGGATTATAGGATTTTCAAAATGTTGAAGAAATTTATCGGCGGGATGGCACTGGCAAGCACCCTGTTTGCAGCGCCACTATATGCCAGCGATGCGCTACCAAATACCGTCTTTTTCGATGCTGAATTGATTGCAGAAAGCAAAGCGCGTATCCACAACGATACGGCAACCGAAGAAGCTCAGGCAAGCTATGCACGCTTGCTTGAAGAAGCGGAATCAGCCATCGCTGTGGGTTTGCTATCAGTAACGGACAAGACTTTGCTACCTCCAAGTGGCGATAGGCACGATTACTTCTCGATCAGCCCATACTGGTGGCCGAATCCGGATACCGAAGATGGCCTGCCGTGGATCCGTCATGACGGTAAAACGAACCCAGACTCGAAAACAGATGCGACTGACTCGGTGCGGATCGGCTTGTTCACTCGCTCAGTGCGTGCGCTAGGTGTGGCTTATTACTTCTCTGGTGACGAGAAATACGCAGAGCATGCGGCTAAGATGCTTCGCCATTGGTTCATTAACCCTGAAACGCGCATGAATCCGAACCTGCGTTACGCACAAGCGGTACCAGGTGTCGATGACCAGCGTCGCAGCGGCATGATTGATTCACGCAGTTTCTCTGACCGCTTGGTTGATGCACTGTCTCTGCTTGAAGCGTCAGAGCACTGGACTGAAGAAGATAATAAGGCGATGCGTGCATGGCTAGGCGAGTTCTTGAACTGGCTCATTACTTCAGAGCAAGGCACTGCGGAGCAATATGCGGGGAATAACCACGGTACTTGGATGCAAGCCCAAATTGCCGGTATCGCCTACTACCTAGGTAAAGACGACATTGCCAAAATGGCAGTGGCTAATACCAAGTGGCGTATTCGTGAGCAGCTAGATAGCAAAGGCTCGCAGCCGGAAGAGTTGGCACGTACCCGAGGTTATCACTACAGCTACTTCAACTTGGATGCGATGGCTTATCTTGCCCAGCTGGGTGACAAGATGGGTATCGATATCTGGAACCACGACTACAAAGGTCGCAACATCAAGTCTGCTATCGATTATGTCGCTCAGTTCCAGAAAGCTGAAGATTGGCCGCACGAAGATAATGACGTGAAGAAAGGCCGTTTCCAAACCTATCGCATGCTAACGGTGTACCGTAAGGCGGACTTGGCTTGGGGTACTGACCACTATGACGAAGTCATTAAAGAAATCGGTTTCGAGAATGCAGAACTGAACAACCTGTCACAGGTATGGGCTGAGCGTGATGCATACCTGATTTACCCGAAACTTTAATGCCACGGCTTTATAAAGCTAATGGATCGTCAGAAATAATATAAACCGTAACGCTCTGGGCTAGGGCATAGCGTTAGCCCAGAGCAAGGATAATAATGACATGAAAAAATTAACTCCGATTGCTGCGGCGTTAGCTGCAACACTTTCTTTAGCCGCTTTCCATGTATCAGCCGATAACAACGCCTCAAATACCAACACCAATGCTATTGCTGCCAGCTCTACTCTTGCATCATCCAACCTTGAAGCACTGAGCAGCGAACAACTTGTAGCCGCCACTTCTCGTACTCTGGTTGATGCTTCTGATATTGCTCAAGTGAGTGCTGAAGCTGCCGAACAATTGAAGCAGCAATTGGTGAATGCCAAAGATGGCGAAACAATTACGATTCCTGCAGGCCGTTATGCCAACCTTGGCGTGGTTGAAATCACAGCCAATGATGTCACGGTCAAGGCGGAAGAAGCGGGTACTGTGCTGCTGACTGGGCTTGTGCAGTTGGTAACCCAAGGTGATGACATCACGCTCGATAGCTTGGTTTTCACCGAAGGTGGCCCTGCCGAGCGCTTTGGTGGTGTTCGCTTAGAAGGGATGCGTAACACGTTGCAAAATTCGACCTTCTATTACTTCAATGAAGATTACGCCTACGAGCCGGACGAGCGTCGCAGTGAATACCCTCGCTACCTTTGGGTATCGCTATGGGGCAAAGATGGCAAGGTAGTCAACAACCGTTTTGAAGGTAAGCACAAGCGCGGCACCTTGATTGGTATCCAGAAAAATATCGATGACAAGGCCGATAACCACCTTATCGCCGAGAACATTTTCTACTCTCAGAAGAAGAACCGCTACAACGAGCTAGATATCAAAGAGGCTATCCGATACAACGGTAACAGCTGGGAAGCTATCCGCATTGGTGATTCGAAGAGTAGCCAGTGGCCTTCACGCACACAGTTTATCAATAACCTATTGGTTGACTCAGATGGTGAGCGAGAGCTGATCTCGGTTAAGTCGGGAGAAAACCTGATTGCGGGTAACACCATCTTTGAAAGTGCTTCGATGATTTCCTTGCGTCACGGTAAGGGCAACATTGTCGAAAACAACGTTGTACTGGGTAACTTGAAACAAGATACTGGCGGTATTCGTATCTACGACGAAAACCACATCGTGCGTAATAACTACTTCATGGGCCTACGCGGTGCTGGTGGCCAGATTGCAGGTAATGCTGATGTGCGCGGTGGTGTCGTTATCAATACCGGTATTATCAATGTCAAAGACGGCGAAGTGCTTGATCAGTCAGTAAAAGGCAAAGAGCTAAACAAGCAGTGGACGCCTAAGAACGTCTCTGTGGCGAATAACACCATGGTTGATGTCGAGTTTGGCATGGTTCACGGTAACCAAGGCCATCGCGTGAGTTTGTTTGATAACAGCAGCGTGGACACGATCTTCACCGGCGATAAGATCAGCTTTAACGACAACGTTGTGTTCAACCTTGACGAAGCGCTGCAGTCACTCCGTGCTGATCCGCAAGCGGCCTTGACGAGCCCTTCTTACAGCAACGAAGTGTATTACGGCTCAACACATGGCTTTTATTCACTACCAAAAGGCATTTTGGCTGAAAAACCGAGCTACAAAATGGTGAACGGTTTCTACCAATTTGAAGGGGTAGGGGCTGATGTGTCTAAGCTGAAAGTGTTGTCAGCCGATGAAATCGGCCCAGACTATCGTGTTAAGACAAGCCTAAAGGCAGATAACAGCTAGTAAGACCATTTAAGACCAACTGAAAGGAGCCCGAGGGCTCCTTTTTTTGTTTTTGGCCAAGAGGAAAGCTTGGCGGCTAATACCTACAATTAAGGAGTCATCATTTGGTTGGATCTAAGTCATTGAATATTGATAGCCCTGATAGTAAAAGTATCGCCCTGATCACCTTTTGAACACCTTGGTATTGTTTTGGTATTACTTTAGCTATAGATTTGGTCTTGCCCTACTACTTAAGGAAATAATGATGACTAAAACGAATACAAAGCTGTCATTCATGATGTTCATCGAATGGTTTATCTGGGGAGCATGGTTTGTTCCACTGTGGCAGTTCTTGAATACGAATGGCTTCACGCCAACTGAAATTGCATGGTCTTACGCGTGTACTGCGATTGCGGCCATTCTATCGCCAATCTTGGTTGGTTCTATCACAGACAGGTTCTTCCCCGCACAGAAAGTGTTATCCGTCATGCTCTTGGCGGGTGCAGGCTTAATGTACTTAGCGGCCCAGCAAACCGAGTTTTCTAGCTTCTTCCCATTATTGCTGGCTTACTCGCTAACCTACATGCCGACAATTGCCCTGACCAACAGCATCGCGTTCTCACACGTTGAAGACGTTGAGCGTGACTTCCCGCGTATCCGCGTACTGGGTACTATCGGCTGGATCGCATCGGGTATCGTGTGTGGCTTCCTACCGGGTTGGTTGGGCTACGGCGATATCTCAGCAACGAATATTCCTCTTCTAGTAACAGCAGCAAGTTCTGCGCTACTGGGTGTGTTTGCACTTTCTCTACCTAATACGCCACCAAAGAGTACGGGCAAGCTAAGCCTGAAAGTGATGCTTGGCTTGGATGCACTGGTGTTGCTGCGTGACAAAAACTTCCTGGCGTTCTTTGTTTGTTCATTCATGTTCAGCTTGCCACTGGCGTTCTACTACATTTTCGCCAACGGCTACCTAACTGAAGTGGGTATGAGCAACGCGACGGGTTGGATGACCCTTGGCCAGTTCTCTGAAATCTTCTTTATGCTGGCACTGCCTTTCTTTACCAAACGTTATGGTATTAAAAAGGTATTAATGCTTGGTCTGTTCACTGCGGCAATCCGTTACGGCTTCTTTGTCTACGGTAGTGCAGAGCAGTGGTACCTATACTCGCTATTGTTTGCCGGTATCTTGCTACACGGTGTGAGCTACGACTTCTACTTCGTTACCGCTTATATCTATGTAGATAAGAAAGCACCAAAGCATATGCGTACCGCAGCGCAGGGCCTTATCACCCTATGTTGTCAGGGCTTAGGTAGCCTATTGGGTTACCGCCTAGGTGGCGTAATGATGGAAAAGATGTTCGCTTACGAAGAGCCAGTAAACGGACTGACCTTCAACTGGTCGGGAATGTGGGGCTTCGGTGCCATCATGATTGCCTTCATCCTTGTCCTATTCATGTTCTTCTTCCGCGAGTCTGATGGTGAAATCAGCGAAATCGAAGTGAAAGACGAGAACAACGATTCAGCGCAAAAGCCCGCTAAAGCGTAGCCATTGAGCTATCCAAATAGCTTCCATGTATAACGCTTGCAGGCAATGAGTTAACCCTTTCCACCCGTTTAAGATGCATTGAGCAGTTCAAGCACTGTCTTGGGCGGGTGTGATTCCAATTTAGTTTTTTTAGGTGTAGTCAGAATGAACAACAATACAGAAAATCGAATTCTTGGTGCTTTTTACGGTCAGGCTTTGGGGGACTCGATGGGTATGCCATCTGAACTATGGCCTCGTACCCGTGTGAAAGCACACTTTGGCTGGATTGACCGCTTCCTGCCAGGACCGGCAGAAAACAATGCGGCTTGCTACTTTGAAGCTTGCCATTTCACCGACGATACCTCGATGGCTCTGGCACTGGCCGATGCTATTATCGAATGTGAAGGTAAGATTGTGCCTGAAGTGATTGCGCGTAACGTGATGACCTGGGCAGATGGCTTCGATGCCTTTAACAAGAATGTGTTTGGCCCTTCTTCGAAAGCGGCGATGCGTGCAATTAAAGAAGGTACGCCAATCGATGAGCTAGAAAACAACGGTGTTACCAATGGTGCAGCGATGCGTGTGTCGCCGCTGGGTTGCTTGGTGCCAACCTGCTCGTTGGATGACTTCATAGAACAGGTGTGGTTGGCTTCAAGCCCAACGCATAAGTCTGACGTGGCGATTGCTGGCGCAACAGCGATTGCATGGGCAGTATCAAAAGCGGTAGACGGTGAGAGCTGGCAGAATATCAGCGACCAACTACCAGCTATTGCCAATGCTGCGCAGAACAAGAACATTACGACCTTCAGCGCGTCTATGGGTTCGCGCATTGAGCTGGCACTGGCTGTTGCTCGCGAGAACAATGGTGTTGAGACCACAATGCAGAAGATTTACGACTTGGTCGGTACTGGCACGAGTACGATTGAGTCTGTACCTGCGGCGATTGCCATGGTTGAGTTGGCCAAAACAGATCCTAACCGTTGTGCGATCTTGTGTGCCAACCTTGGTGGTGATACCGATACTATCGGTGCGATGGCAACGGCTATTTGTGGTGCAATCAATGGCATCGACAGCATTGATAAAGATCTCAAAGCGCAGCTAGATGCCGCCAACCAATTGGACTTCACCAAGTACAGTAAAGCCTTTACTGAGCTTCGTGCGGCCAAGGAGAGTGAGTATGCCTCATAACGCCCTATTGCAATTAGTTCCGACCCTGAGCAACCAACGCCAAGTTTGCGTAGTCGGTGCCGCAGTGGTTGATATTGTGGTGGATACCCCAATGCTGCCAAGCCGTGGCGGCGATATTGAAGTTGCGGAAAAAGGTATTCATGTTGGTGGTTGCGCGCTTAACATCGCGATCACCTTGAAGCGATTGGGGATTGAGTCATTGAACGCATTGCCAATCGGTAAAGGTAATTGGGCAAGCCTAATCGAAACCACCATTGCAGAGAAGGGGATTGTCAGCGATTTCCGCAACGAGCGTGGTGATAACGGTTGGTGTATGGCCTTGGTTGAACCAGACGGTGAGCGTACGTTTATATCAGTAAGCGGCGTTGAAAACGACTGGGACGAGAACTTGCTTGCCGGTATTGAGCTAGCCGATGATGCCTTGGTGTACATGTCGGGCTACCAGCTGGCTTCGGAGTCGGGTAAAACATTGGTTGCTTGGCTGGAATCTCAGCCATCGACCGTTGATGTCTTTGTTGATTTCGGCCCGCGTATCGCCGACATACCGCCACAGCTGTTCTCACGTTTGCTGGCCCTAAAGCCAATTGTTTCGCTTAACCGCCAAGAAGCGGAAGTGCTTGGCATGACATCCGCTCAGGCGTTCTGTGAAAGCTGGTTTGACAAATACCAATGCCCGCTGATCCTTCGCATCGATAGCGATGGTGCCTTGTTTGCCGATGCCAATGCGTCGGGCAATGTATCTCCGTTTAAAGCCAATGTGGTTGATACCATTGGGGCAGGAGACTCCCATGCTGGTGGCGTTTTGGCTGGATTAGCCGCGGGTTGGGAACTACCGGATGCCGTGCTATTGGGTAATGCTGTCGCATCGTTTGTGGTTAGTCACCAAGGCGGTGATTGTGCACCGAGCCAGAATGAAATGGCTGATTACTTGAAGCGTTATTAATAGCGGGCTTATACCCGGAGCTATACCCGAAGTGATACATGGCATTCACCTAGCCTTGGTTAATGCCAAGCAGGGTAAATAACCAGCAGATAAGCAATAAATCAGATAGAGAAGCAAGCGCCTTGCTTCTCTTATTTTCCTTCCTAATAAATGTTCCTTATTTGAAGAGGCAATTGGGTGTAACTACTTTACCTGGGTTTAAACATTCCATCGCCGGGGCAGTTGTGTCTTCTGATAACGAATAAATTGATTGAACTAAATTGATTGAGCTATGAATTTAAAAACAAAAGCCGTTCGTATATTGATGGCGAGTTGCGGCATAAATTTGTGTATCGGTATTTTGTACGCGTGGAGCGTGTTTAAGAATGCGCTGGTGGTTGAGCAGGGCTGGAGCAATGCGCAGGCATCGTTTCCCTATACCTTGTCGATCGTGGTGTTGTCGTTTGCAGTGCTGTTTGCGGGTGTTATCCAAGACAAGATCGGGCCGCGCAAAGTTTTGATGGCAGGCACATTGCTGGCTGGTGTGGGGATGTTGCTATCGTCAATTACCTTATCGCCCGTTGTTCTGAGCATTACGTTTGGCGTGTTGACCGGCTGCGGTATCGGTTTTGGCTATGCTTGTCTAAACCCTGTTGCCATGAAGTGGTTTCACCCTTCCAAAAAAGGCATGGTTAATGGCATTATTGCGACCGCGTTTGGCTTAGCGTCGATTTACTTGGCGCCACTGGTGACCTTCTTGATCGCGCAGTATGGTATCAGCCAAAGTTTCTTAATTTTAGGTATTGCCCTGCTTGTTATCGCATATCCGCTGGCGTGCACTATTGATAATCCACCGAAAGGATTTACACCGGGTATGAATGGGGAAGGTGAATCAACAGCGGACGGTCAAACTAATGAAACAGGTAATACGGCTCAATCGTCTGCGGTGAAACCAGCCAAAGATGTGCCATGGCAAGAGATGGTGAAAAAGCGTGAGTTTTATGTTCTGTGGTTGATGTATGCCTTCTCTTCGGCGGCGGGCTTAATGGTGATCGCCAATATCACGTCGATAGCCTCAGTGCAGGCTGGTATTTCAGATGCTGCCTATTTGGTGGTGGCACTGGCATTATTCAATTCAGGCGGGCGCCTTGCGACAGGCTTGCTGTCAGATAAAATCGGCGGAGTACGAACCTTGACGTTGGCGTTTGCCTTGCAAGGGGTCAACATGCTGTTTTTTGCCGGTTACGATAACAGTTTCTGGTTGATCCTCGGCGCGGGTGCGGCGGGTATTGGCTATGGTGCTTTGCTGGCGGTTTTCCCTTCGATTATGGCGAGTTTCTACGGTTTGAAAAACTACGGTGCCAACTACGGGGTGTTGTATACCGCGTGGGGAGCAGGTGGTTTCATCGGCCCTGTACTTGCGGCAGTGGTTGTCGATAGCACGGGCAGTTATGCCTTTGCCTATCAGATTTGTGCCGTGCTAATGGCTATTACTGTTGGCCTTGCCCTATGGCTACAGCCAATCCGCTTGGGTATAATCAAGCCAGTACCCAACAAAGCATGAATAGATGAACGATTACAATAACTTGATTAAGCTGATTAAAGCGCGTTTAGAGCAAAAGGATAAATCGCCGCTGTACGTGAAAGTTGCTGAGTCAGTAAAACAGGCGATTCAGCAAAAACTTTTGGTGGGAGGCGACTTTCTTCCGACCGAGCGTGAGCTGAGCGAAATGCTTGGTATTTCTCGCATCACCGTGCGCAAAGCCCTTGATGTGCTTGATAAAGATGGCGTAATTGTTCGTTCTCGGGGATGTGGCACCATGGTAAGCGATACCCTTGAATATTCATTGAAAGAGCCAAAGGGCTTTTCCCAGCAAGTGGTGTTGAAGGGTAAGCGGCCTGATACCTTGTGGATCAAAAAAGAAGTGGTGCCATGCAATGATGATGTCGCCAGCCAACTGGATATCAGTGCCGGCGACGAAGTCTTTTTGCTAAAGCGTATTCGCTACATTGATGATCAGCCGGTTTCTATCGAAGAGTCTTACGTCCCGGCCCATTTGATTGGCGATGCCGATGACATTCAGATGTCGTTGTATGAATACTTCCAAAGCCAAAATATCACCCTGACCCGAACCAAGAGCAGGGTTAGCGCCCAGCTTCCTACCGATGAGTTCCTTGAGCATCTCGGGTTGAAATCAACCGTACCTGTGCTTGTTATCAAGCAAGCAGCCTACGATGTCACCGGGCAGGTGATGGAATACAGCGTTAACTACTGCCGTGGTGACATGTACGTGTTTGTTGCCGAAAACTAAATACAGAAGTGACAATTTTCGTCGGTAAGTCCAGCAAAGCCGTTAAGGTTATTGATATGGTCACGACCGGCGTTGATTCCCATTTCATAGCCTTGGTTTAGCAGGGCTTTCTTCATTGTAAGGCGTTTAACCGGGAAGTCTTCTGGCGGGGCAATAACCTTGATGGTTGCATCGCTGGGTGGATTGCGAATAAATGCCAACGCTTCGTTATAGGTTTTACTTCGCTCAAGCATGGCATCTGCTAAGCCGGGCGTTCTCGCGAGTAGCTTTTTAACAAGCCAAGGTGTTTTCGATTCGCTCTTCTGGTAATTCAGGGGGTGAGACAGAATTACCGTAATATCACGCGCCCCGCGTCGATAGGCCTCTTTTACAGGAATTGAATCGGCAACACCGCCATCGGTAAAGCACCCGCCAGAAAAGCAGGGCGTGGATTTAAAGGCGATAGGCAGGGCAGCTGTTGCCACCATGGCATTGTCAGCGTTGTGCTCATCAATGCGGTAATAATCCGCTTTCCCCGTTTCAATGTTGGTAACGGCGGCCCAAAATGGCATTGAAGAATAAAACTTTTTCTTATCCACCGGAAATTGTTGGTTCGATTGATGCCATAACCATTCAACATCGACTAAATCACCGCCTTTAACAAAACGGGTTGGGTTATAAAAATCTTTGCTGGTTGCTAGCTCAGTAATGACGTGATAGCTACGCTTGGGGGAATCCGCTAAGTAACCGACCAGATTGGATGCGCCAGCAGAAACGCCAATGGCAAAATCATAGGGTTTGAAATCTTGCGCCATGAACGCATCAAGAACGCCGCTGGCGAAGATCCCACGCATTGCACCACCTTCCACAATCAATGCGCGCTGGCAACTGTTTGGGCTTTGGTTAGAAAATTGATTTGCTTCAGGTTGGTTTTGTACAGACATATTGACCTCAGAATTTCGTTACCGGAATAGACTACCGAGTGCAGGGGAAAAGCTGAAATGGATATGGCGAATAGATTCAGTAGGTGAAACCTATCAATTATTAAGAAAAGGGATTTAAGCGAAAGGCTATTTAATGGGCAATGATAATGAAAATTAAGCTGAGCTGAGCGGTGAATGTTATCAAAAGTAATATTGCTATGCTCATGGTGAAATATATTAAATGATGATATTTTTATAAACCGTGCTTGGTTAATTGGTTTTATTAATGCGAAAAATTGATGGTGACCAGAGGTTAACTGAATATCTTATGGTTAGTGTGATCCTTGTTCTAAATAATATTTGTTAATTTTATGGGCTGTGAACTTTAAGGTCTGACCTGTTGTGTTTTATGTGTGGTTCTTATTTATCAATGGGTTATATGAAACAAGAGGGCTTAATTTAAAAAGTGGGAAGTTATTTGAAATTATTTATGCCTTAAAATTCAAATAAGTTTTCAGTTGTGTGATCTTACTCCAATGCAATCTACTTTATGTGTCTAGAAACTTGGATATTATGTCTTGGTTTCTTAGAGGTGTTGAAAGTTATCTATGCTGACTTGTGAATTAGACGAGTAAGTATATTTTGTATACCCATTTCAATCTCAAATTTAATTTCACGGCTCAGTTGTTTATTGGATCACTGTCAGTTGGCTTTCTCTTCGAAACATAACCCAATCCTAATAAAATAATAGTAGGGAAAAACCATGCGTTTACCATTATTTACTAAACGTGTTAATAAGGTCACTGGTGCATTGATTGCAGCAGGGCTAATGCTATCTCCGATGGGGATGGCTATCGCGAGTAACGTTGATATCGGTGTCACTCCGCAGAGCGAGGGACAGCATTGGAGTACGTATCGTATCAATGTTGCCAATGCGGATACTGAACAAGTTGATGTTCACCAATCGACTTTAGCGTTCGTATTAGACACGGCCGCCAGCGACATTAATTGGTCATCAGCAGCACTGGCGTACCCAACATTGAGCCTTGTTCATACACCAACGTCAGATGGAAAAGTGTTGCACACGCTCACTTTTGAATTTCCGCAACAAGACTGGGCTAACTCCATTTTATCGCCGGGGGATGACTTTATTATCTCTGTCAGCTTTGGCGGCATGGTTGCCGACCTTGAAGCATTTGAACAGAGCGTGACATTTAATGGTGAGGGAGGGGAGTTACCGCCTAACGGTGACATTTCATTATTGTCGCCACGTGATGGTGACAGGCTTGAACTCGACCAGCAAATTGACATTGTTGCCAGTGTTGAAGGCGACGATGCTCATCAAATTGAGTTTTGGGCATTTAATGAAAAAGTCGGCTCTCAGCCAGTTCAGGAAGATCAAACTGACTATGCAATGGCTTGGACACCATCTCAGCTTGGTACCGGCTTAATTGAAGTCATTTTGTTTGATGAAGCGGGTGAAAGGCTGAAAGCAGACAGTGCTTCCGTGGAAATTTTCAATGACTCGAACGAGTTTCAACCACCTGAAGTGGACTTTTTGACACCTGAAAATGGTGAATCGTTCAAACAGTCAGAAACGGTCAATATCTTACTGAACGCAACAGATGCTGATGATGATTTGGCATCAATTAAGGTCACTGCCAATAACCAAGAAGTGTGTGTGATTGACGCGACTACGACCACTGATTTTTCATGTGATTGGCAGCCAAGTGTGACCGGTAGTGTAGAACTTGAGGCAGTTGCTACCGATGAACAATCGTTGACAGGCAATGCAAAAGTCAACATTACCGTCACGAAAGACTCTGGCAACCAGTGTGGTGACGTTCCACAATACCAAGACGGCACTCCTTATCAAGTGGGTGATCAGGTCACCAATGTTGGGTTTATTTACACCTGTAAGGTCTTTGGGTGGTGTGGCGATCCTGTATGGGCGCCGGGTACGGGTCATCCTGACTACCCTGATGCTTGGAAAGATGCGTGGAATGAGGATGGTGAATGTGACCCTACACCAGTACCTGAAGTAGACCTTGTTTCACCGGGCAATGGTGATCGATTCCGCCCAGGTGAGGCGATTCCTGTTATCGTCAACGCGGCGGATGATGAAGCAACCGTCACTCGCGTGGACGTTGAGCTGAATGATGAGGTTGTTGCCTCATCAACAGAGCCAACAAATGGCAGTGAATACCACATTGTTGTTCCTGCACAAACTGAGGGTGTCTATAACCTGACTGCGGTGGCGCACAACGATCAAGAGGGGTCTTCTGAAACATCTCCGATCACTTTAGCGGTGACAGATCTGGATGTTGTTGTCAGCCTGACTGCGCCAACTAATGGCTCGACTTTCTACCAAGGCCGCAGTATCCGTTTGGCGGCGGAAGCGAAATCCTTTGAAGGTCATATCACTAAAGTACAGTTCTTGCTAAATGGCGAAGTGTTGGAAGAGGTGTCGCAAGCGCCGTTTGAGTATCAGTGGAATGGTGCCCAAGTGGGTGAGCATGTGATCACGGCAATTGCCTTCAACTCGGAAGGGCAGCAGCAAACCTCAGCACCATCACAAATTGAAGTTAAGGAATCGGCCTCATCACCTGAACTTGGTGATAACCCAGACCGTTCGATTACCTACCTAACATCGTGGGGAATTACGGATATCGAGGAGCTACAAAACTCCAAGGGTGATGGTTACTTCCTATCATTTGGTAAGTGGGATGCATCAGGTAAGGTTACTGTGTCTGATGACATGATCACTCCTGACTATGATTCCCACTGGATCGCACCGCAGTACCTATCGTGGACCCAACTCAAGCATGAGCAACCGCACAAGGCGATGATGATCGCCATGGGTGGTGCAACCTATGACAGCATGTGGACTCATATGGGGACAGAAGCCCAGCGTGAAGCCATTGTTGAAGAGTTGCTGACCATCTTAAATACGCCTTACCCGGTGTACAAAAAGAACCTTAAGCCAGAGGAAATGGTGGGTGAGTGTCTTGCGTTTGATTGGGCAGGTGACTGTGATTACAGTGCCTACCAGTTAGCAGGTTATGCAACGATTGACGGCATCGACTTCGACTTTGAGCGAACAGTACGTATTTCAGAGCAAGATAACCGTAATCTAGAAGCGCTGGTGGCACTACTACGTGAGAAGATTGGTAACAGCAAGCTGTTGTCATTAACGACCTACCATGTTGGTGCTGATCCCGTTGAGTGTTCAAACCCATCTGTGTTCGAGAACTGCTCGTTTGTAGAACCCGATCGCTCAGCTCACCATGGTGAAGTTATCTCGTTACTACAAAACACGCGCGATACGTTCGATTTCTTCAACGTAATGGCTTATGACGCGGGTAAGGATTTCAAGTATGACGTTGCCATGGCGAACTACGCTCAGCATGTTGGTGATAAAACCAAGGTTGTGCTAGGTAATACCATTAACAGTCAATGGGGACCGGATGGCCGTTTTGTTGAAACCCGCGAGAACAACATCAAGCGTACGCAATGGCAAAAAGCAAATGGTTATGGTGGCTTCTTCATTTGGACGCTAGGTTCAAATACAGAAAGCCTAACGACCCAAGAGCAAGTTGAATACTTCAATGAATTAATTGATAACAACTAAGGTTGAGCCATTAAGGCGTAATTTATACGTCAGAGTGCGTATATAAAAAATAGAAACCGAGGGCAGGAAACTGTTCTCGGTTTTTTTGTGAAGCTTGTTCATGAAAAATCCTTATTTATATAAAGTTATTTGAAGATGTTGCTCTTTAATTTGGAAGCAATGACTAGGTTATATCGTCTTTTGTCACTAAAAAGTGCTTTTATTTTATTGGTTTATGGTAAATACATTATTTTCCTGTGGGTGAAAATGTCACTTCACGACAAAGTAAACATTTTACTTAATGTTGTGAGTTTTATCCGTGGTTGTTACCAGTGTGAGTGATGTTAAGCGAGTAGCAATTGGTTGGATGTACTTTATATTGTTATTAATCAATGGTTTAATGTGTTCGTTTTTAACGTTTTATATAAATCTGCTATGTGCTTTGTTTTATAGTTTAGGTAAAGCTTTACTAAAACAGGATCACAAAAAATGATTTATTTTGTGGTTAACTTTTACTTTGTCGTTATTATCAATTCGAGTAACAGCGAGAAAAAAAGAAGCTGGAGCTTATTTAAATCAATTCTAATAACGACGTAGATGTATCAACATGAAACGCAAAATGACTAAAGTGGCTATTATTGCCACCACAATACTTGCTGCCCAAGGCATATATGCTGAACAGACAACTCCTACTAGTCACAGTGGAGACCATGATTTTTCTGAGCCGGGACCTAAGTTCGACTTTTATGGCGAACTGGGTGTTGGCGGACATATTAAATTAGAAGGGGAAGATAAAGGCCGCTATAGCGATGGTACATATATCGAAGCGGGACTCGCTGTTGAACACGGAAACTGGTTTGGCTTGGCCTATTTTGAAGGCTGGACTGTACCTGTTGATTCATCAACGGGAGAAACTTGGGTTTTCGGCCATGGCGTACGTGGTTTTGAAGGGGGCTTCAATCGCTTTTATGGTGGCTATCGAACAGATGGCGGCACAGAGATCATGCTCGGGCGAATGGACTCTTCACTCGATGATATCGAATGGTGGGGAGATTCGACGGTTGAGTATGGCTTAAACCCTGAAGATGTAGGTGATGTTCATATTGGCCTTAAAGTCAGAAATGAATTAGGTAAGTTCCGCTACAGTATCTCGGCTGCACCAGAGTCTGACTTCACGACTGAAGATCGCCTGTTTGATTTTGGTAAATACGATAACTTTGCTGAGTCACAATTTATTCGCCCTACTCACCTGAATGGTTATGTTCAGTACGATGTACAAGATGATCTGACTTTGCTGGGTGGTGCTGAAGTTACAGATGGCTTTGGCGAGCTCTATATCTTAGGTGCTCAGTATAAAAATATAGGTGCACGTATCTGGCACGATACCCAAAAAGGTTACGACACCGAGACGACAGCTGAACAACGTGGCAGTGAAGACGGCTTGATGGTGAGTGCATTTTATGAAGCCTCAGAAGGGCTTTACTTATCCGCAGGCTATAACTATGCCAATCATCAGGTTGATGGTGAAGAAGACAACATTACTTCATTTATTAATGCTGGCGTGTGGTGGGAATACGGCAATGGCCGCTATGCCACAGCGTTGGATACTAAATTTAATTTGGGCAACGACACCAACAACGAAGATGACCAACTCTTTGTGATGCAGTACTTCTATTGGTAAGAGTAAAGGAATTAAATATGAAACTAAATAAAACAATCATTGCGCTCACTGTTGGTGGAATACTTACCGTTAGCGGAAGTGTGGTTGCAGCAACGGACTCTCAACCGTTGCAAGCCAATGAGTTTAAGAATGTTATCGATCGTACCGGCTCACCGGAATATATGCGTGATTATGATTTTGATGATCACCAACGCTTCAACCCGTTCTTTGATGCAGGGGCGTGGCACGGTCACTTGCTGCCAGATAATGATGACGGAATGGGGGGCTTTCCTGGTACTGCGTTGTTGACCGAAGAATACATCAACTTCATGGCAAATAACTTTGACCGTCTAACTGTCTTTAAAGATGGTGAGAAAGTTGAGTTTACAATGGAGGCCTATAGCATTCCCGGTGCGTTGGTACAGAACCTCCAGTCAGACGATGTGACAGTGAAGATGACGCTGCGTTTTGCCTCAAACCGTACTTCTTTGCTAGAGACTGTAATTACTTCAGATAGCTCGTTAACTTTGGTATGGGACGGTGAGCTGCTAGAAAAATACCATGCCAAAGAATCAAAGCCACAAACGGATAAAACCATCGATGAGATGTATCCGGATTATAATCGTAAAATTGTCGCAAGCGATGACGGTTTGAAAGTCACTTTTGGCAAGGTCCGCTCGACGTGGGATTTGCTAACGTCTGGTGCGTCGGAATATCAAATCCATAAATCTGTACCGTTAAAAACAACGGTTGATGGCTACCAGTTTGAATCAACAGCAGAGATCAGCGGATCAACTACGATCTATACCACCTACACTCACGTGTTGACCGCAGAAGAGAATAAAGCAGAACAAGCAAAAATTGCTGATATTCTTGAGAATCCCGTGAAGTATTTAACGGCTTCAGAACAACGCTGGGAACAATACTTGGAAAAGGGATTAACCAACCCTACAGCGACCGACGATCAAGAGCGTGTAGCAGTTAAGTCGATTGAAACCCTAAATGGTAACTGGCGTGGTGTGGCTGGTGTCATGAAGTATGACTCTGTTACGCCATCTGTTACGGCGCGTTGGTTCTCTGGTAATCAAACTTGGCCTTGGGATACATGGAAACAAGCTTATGCGATGGCGCATTTTAATCCAGGCGTAGCCAAAGACAATATACGTGCGATGTTCGCTTATCAAATCCAAGAAAATGATCCAGTCCGCCCATGGGATGCAGGCTATGTGCCTGATCTCTTGGCTTATAACTTAAGCCCAGAGCGTGGTGGTGACGGTGGAAATTGGAATGAGCGAAATACCAAGCCAAGCTTGGCTGCATGGTCGGTGTGGGAGCTTTATAAAACGACGGGTGACGAGGCATGGCTAGAGGAAATGTATCCAAAGCTGGTGGCTTATCATAACTGGTGGCTTCGTAACCGAGACCACAATGGTAATGGTGTTCCTGAGTATGGAGCGGCTCGTGATAAAGCTCACAATACACCAGAAGGAGAGATGCTGTTTACCGTTACCTACAAAGGGGAAGAATCTTCTCACGCTGGTTTAGACAAATATGATCAGATCATTAAGAGCGGTAAATACGATCATATTGAGATCCCTGCCCAGACCGCTGCTTCATGGGAGTCTGGACGTGATGACGCGGCGGTATTCGGCTTTATCGACCAAGAGCAATTGGCTAAGTATGTAGCCAGCGGTGGTGAGCGCAGTGATTGGGATGTAGCTTTTGCGCAAAACCGTGCTGAAGATGGCACCCTATTGGGCTACTCCCTGTTGCAAGAATCGGTTGACCAAGCAAGTTACATGTTCAGCGATAACCAGTACCTTGCACAAATGGCAGAGATACTGGGTAAAGAAAAAGATGCTAAGGAGTTTAGAGCTAAAGCAGAGCACCTAGCGGATTACATCAACACTTGTATGTTTGATGAAGCAACTGGTTTCTATTACGACATTCGTATCGAAGATAAGCCATTATCCAATGGCTGTGCGGGTAAGCCTATTGTTGAGCGTGGCAAAGGACCGGAAGGTTGGTCACCACTATTCAATGGCGCCGCGACGCAAAAACATGCTGATGCAGTAGTAAAAGTGATGAAAGATCCCAATGAGTTCAATACGCATGTTCCTTTGGGCACAGCGGCATTGAGTAGCCCTGCATTTGGTCCTGATATTTATTGGCGTGGCCGTGTGTGGGTCGATCAGTTCTATTTTGGCCTGAAAGGTATGGATAGGTACGGGTACCGAGATGATGCCATTGCCATGGCTGATGCTTTTTTCAAGCATGCTGATGGTCTAGTGCAAGATGGTCCGATCCGTGAGAACTACAACCCATTAAACGGTGAGCAGCAAGGTGCGCCAAACTTCTCTTGGAGTGCTGCTCACTTGTATATGTTATATAACGACTTTTTTACCAATGGTAAAAAGTAGCGTATATAAATTTAGCTAGTTGTAATTGATAGCAAAGGCCACGTAAGTGGCCTTTTTTGATGGCTAATGTGCGAATAAGCTATCACGCACACGGAATAACCGCTGTTTTTGGACTGTCGCCATCAAACTTCGCTGGGGTGTATTTTACATAGCAGCTCTTGTTGATTAGGCGGTCACTGTTGCCAATTCGGATAACATTGTCTTTGTGGGCGATATATGACGAGTCCTCATCACCATCGTAGCCATAAAGAGAGATAAAGTCGTAGTCACGGTTAGTGCCATCGTAGATACCATCGACAAGGTGACCGATGGTCAATGGATCAGCATCAGGGTAGCCGTAGCGGAAAACACAGTATGTTGAAGCACCTTGCTCGCAACCAGGGAAGGGCAGGTCTGTAGATATACCGCTTTGGTTGTTCAGATCTTGGTTGGTGACATAGTCATAGGACTCCAAACCGTGGATCGCCATCTTGCCAAAGGCAGTCTCGGCGCTAGAAAGGATAGTGCCTGACAGGCTTTCTAACACGGCAACGCGAGCATCATCCTGAAGATTAAGGAACCGAGGTGCGGCTGTCACTGCAAGAATGCCTAAAATGACGATCACCACGACCATTTCTAATAGCGTAAAACCTTTGTTTTTCATTATTCTAAATCCGCATATTATGCTTTTTAGAGTAATTATACTACTTTGTATGTATGGCTTAAAAGCAATAATTCGCGTGAATACTACCGGCCTGGATAAAAACTTATTGGAGTAATTTTAAACTTAACTAAAAGGCCGTCATATTGACGGCCTTCGGTGAGGATTATGGTTTTATATTTTGATTGTGATGGAAGAGGTTGTCTGGGTCATACTTCCGCTTGATGTCCACCAACTGCTGGTAATTGCTGTCATATGCAGCGGTGACACGATTGCCTTCTTCTGCGGTCATGAAGTTCACGTAAGCACCGGCTGAGGCATAAGGGGTCGTTGCTTTAAAGAAATCTCTGGCCCAGTTGATGGCACCTTCGTCTTCTGCCGGGGTTTCCCATCGGGCATGCACATTTAATACGAACTTCGCGTCCCGGCTACTGTATGCCATGGCATCGGAGGCGACATTGTTGGCTGCGCCAGCCAGCTGGCCGACAAATATCTCACAATGTGGCGAAGGAAGGTTGCCCGCGTATTGCAGTAGCAGATCTAGCGCATCATCGTGGAGCTCGGTGAAGTTGTGTGACTTCCAGTAGTTTCGCATTCCTTCAGTAAGGAGCGGGTCGAATGCTTGCTGCCAAGCGGTATAGGGTTGCGCACCAACATGTTCACCATGCGGCGTGCCAAACTGGCGTAGTGGATCAAGTAATGCTTCTCCTTTGGCAAGATCGCCGATATAAAATATGGCCAGAACAATGACCTCTTTGCCATGAACCTCTTCAGGTAAGAAGGGGAGCGGAGGCGCTTGGCGCATGACGATCCAAACGTTCAAGTCTTCAGGTGCCGTTTTGGTAAACTCGCGGTATTGTTCCAATACTTGCTTGGCTTGATCAAACGGGAAGACAATCAAGCCTGCTAGCACTTCAGGTCCAACAGGGTGAAGCTGAAATTCAAACTCGGTAATGATACCGAAATTCCCCCCGCCACCACGGATGGCCCAGAACAGGTCGCTATTTTCGGAGTTAGAAGCGGTAAGTTGACGTCCATCAGCAGTAATCACTTGGGCAGAAACTAAATTATCGATTGTCATGCCGTACTTGCGGGTGAGCCAGCCAAAACCGCCACCGAGCGTGAGCCCTGAAATCCCGGTGGTTGAGTTAATGCCTACAGGTGTGGCGAGCCCGTGCGCCTGAGTAGCGGCATCTAAGTCACCTAAGGTGGCCCCCGGTTGGACATGGGCATGGTTGGTATCAGGATCAACGCAGACAGCCTTCATGTCAGAAAGATCTATCATGATCCCGTTATCGCAAATGGCGTTACCCGCAATGTTGTGCCCGGCACCACGTATAGTCACTTCGAGGTTGTTTGTTTTGGCGTAGTTGAGGGTAGTAAGTACATCGGAAGCGTCGCTGCATTTGACGATAACCGCCGGACGTTTATCGATCATTGCGTTCCAGACTTGGCGGGCTTCATCATAATCAGCGTCATCAGGCACGATCACTCGTCCCTGAATTTGGTTGGCAAGCGTATCATGTTGGGTGTTCATAATGTCGGCTTATATGGCATAGCCATAAGGTGATAGTACTAGACATTACTGTAGACGTGTGTGGGCAATTTTCCAGTGCTTGAAGGGTAAAAAAGGCCACCCAAAGGTGGCCTAGAAAATGCCTAGCGATTGAAAGCAATCAGTAAATTACTTAGCAAATTGCATCAATGCTTGTTTGACGTCATCAGAGGCAAAGGCGTGTTGAACACTGATCTTGTAGATCTGGTAGTAATCTTCAACGCTTAGCTCAAACTGCTCCATAACTTTACGTACTTCTTTGGTCATGGTGGTGTTTGATACTGTGCGGTTGTCTGTATTGATGGTGACAGGAATGCCGTCTTTGTAAAACGCTTTGATTGGGTGAAGCGCCAGCTCACTGATCGCCTTAGTCTGAACATTGCTGCTTGGACAGGTTTCAAGCGCAACATCATCTTGCTTCACCAGGTTGTAAGCTTTTTCATGATCTTTGATAGCAACACCATGGCCAATGCGCTCTGCACCTAGGATTGAAATGGCGTCATAGACGTTTTGTCCATTACCTTGCTCACCCGCGTGAATGGTTACTCTAAAGCCTTTTTCTTTTGCATATTGGGCGTAAGTGGCATAGTCGTGGCTGAAGCCATCTAGCTCACTACCGGCAAGGTCAAAGGCAACCACACCGTTATTTAGCAAACTAACACCCGCATCAATCACAGGAATGATGGTGTCAGAAGGAAGGAACTTCACCATCGAAAGGATGTAGTTACCTTTAATATCATATTGCGCTTCAGCTTTTTTCATGCCCTTTACCGCACTGGCGATGATTTGCTCATACGTCAGGCCTTTTTGGATATGAAGCTGAGGGGCGAAACGCACTTCTAGGTACTTCACATTTTCTTTGGCGGCATCTTCAAAAAGTTCGAAGGAAATACGCTCTAAACTTTCCGCCGTTTGCATTACCGATACTGGTAGGTCAAAGCGGCTCAGGTACTCTGGTAGGTTAGGGCAAGTTTCAGGTGCCACCATCAATGCGTTGATCTCTTCAACATCGTAACTTGGTAGCGTGATACCTTGCTGTTTGGCCAGATCGATAACAGTCTGTGGTCTGACGCTGCCATCGAGGTGGCAATGAAGATCAATTTTTGGCAGGTCGAAGTAATTCATTCGTGTTGTCCTAACAATGTATAATCTGGGAAAATGCAGCGTTTCCCAAATTGCGGTTAAACAGTATGAGTATACGCATTATTGCAGGAAGCACTAACTCCCTGAACTTATGAACAATAGCTTAAAGAATAGCTTGGGGTTAGTAGCACGACAATTGTCGGGTATAACAAGATTTATTTTATTATTTGATTGGTTGGACACAGTTTACACAAAATGGATATGTCTGAAATTTTGAGCAAAGGGCCAGAAAGGTTTCGTCAGCTCATTGAAAAAGAGAGCTTTCAGCGCATAGTTCGGCACAAGGGCGACTATATCATTAGGCAAGAGCACGATGTCACCGAGGTGTATTGGTCTGCTGCCGCCCAGTTTATACTGTTACATACGGCGCTTAATGGCAAAACGCTAAGCTTGGGTGACTATTACCTCGAAGATAACTTTTTTGGCGAGATCGAATTTTTTTCGGGCAATCCATGCTCATTTGATGTGGTGGCAACGGCAACCACGGAGTTGGTTGTGATCCCCAAGGAACGGTTTGCTGACATCTTGCTGCAAGATGCGACTATCTCATTTTGGATGAACCACCGCATGGCTAATATGTACCAGTCGTCGATGAACATTGCGATTGAGCGTTCTTTGTACCCGCTGAAGTTCAATATCATCAAAGATATCGTCAATCGCTGGACTTCTGAAACCCGATCGCTAAACCATGTGTATATGTATCAAGAGGCTCAGCGCTTTGGCTGTACAGACAGGGCCTATACCCGAATTATTCATGAACTCATTAAAGAAGGGTTAGTGAAGAAAGGGGAGGACAATTCTTCAATTATTCCTGTGAATCTTGAGCGATTGAAAGACTACATAAGTCAAAGCCAGCAATAAAGTCATGTTTCGAAATAGCAAAAGGCCACCCGAGGGTGGCCTTTGAAATAGTTAGCAATTGAAAGCTATAGGTTATTCTTTATCGAATACCTAATTACTCTTTACCGAAAACATTGTTTTCTTGCTCTTGTACGCGGATGAAAGTAGTACGCTTAGTTAGCTCTTTAAGCTTCGCTGCACCCACGTAGGTACAAGTAGAGCGTACGCCACCCATGATGTCTTGGATGGTGTTTTCTACTGGACCACGGAATGGCAATAGTACGGTTTTACCTTCAGCAGCACGGTACTTAGCTACACCGCCAGAGTGCTTGTCCATCGCGCTCTGAGATGACATGCCGTAGAACTTCATGAAGGTTTTGCCGTCTTGTTCGATGACTTCACCGTTGCTCTCTTCGTGACCTGCTAGCATACCGCCAAGCATTACGAAGTCTGCGCCGCCACCGAATGCTTTAGCAACGTCACCCGCACACGCACAACCACCGTCACCGATGATGCGACCACCTAGGCCGTGTGCTGCGTCAGCACATTCGATGATAGCTGAAAGCTGAGGGTAGCCTACACCAGTCTTAACACGGGTAGTACATACAGAGCCTGGGCCGATACCAACTTTAACGATGTCAGCACCCGCTAGGATAAGCTCTTCTACCATGTCGCCAGTTACGACGTTACCTGCACTGATCACCTTGTTAGGGAACTCAGCACGTACTTTCTGTACGTATTGCACTAGGTGCTCAGAATAGCCGTTTGCGATGTCGATACAGATGAAGATAAGGTCTTCAGAAAGCGCCATGATGTCTTTGGTTTTCTGGAAGTCAGCTTCAGAAGTACCAGTCGATACCATTGCGTTGTTAAGAACGCTCGCGTCGTTGTTTTTTACGAACTCAGCCCAGTCAGCCACAGTATAGTGTTTGTGAACGGCAGTCATCACACCGTGCTTCGCTAGGGCAGCAGTCATTTCGAAGCTACCTACCGAATCCATGTTAGCTGCAATAATAGGTACACCAGACCATTGACGACCGCTGTGCTTGAATGTAAAATCGCGGGTTAATTCAACTTGAGAACGGCTTTTTAGGGTTGAACGTTTTGGACGAAACAGTACATCTTTAAAACCTAACTTCAAGTCTTGTTCGATACGCATTGGTATTTCCTTAATCTTATCGAATTTTGCTTAGCGGCTTTCAGGCTATTGGCAGATAGCAGGTTGATCACCGATAAGCAGGCACAAAAAAACCGGAGCGTTGGCAGACGCTCCGGTTTTCAGCATTATAGGCTCAGAAACTTAATTAGCAAGACTAATATTTAATTTTTTTCTGTGATACCTTTGAAAAGATTATATGCAGAGAAACAGCATTCCTGCTTGAAACTTCACCAATCTTGCTGGTTTTGAACGTTTGTTGCTCGCCTTGAGCTTTTCCCCTCACTTTCCCATTCAAAATAAATTGATTGAAGGCTGTTATGGCTTGGGCGCTACTTGTCTAAATTTACCAAAACGAAAAAAGCCTCCGCGAGCGAAGGCTTGATACTAAGTGCGATCTTGCTGAATATTTTAGCTTTCTGCTTGTGATAGCACCATGTCGTCTTGTGCCTTTTCGCTCGTCTTAAGCATTTTCGTAATGACGCGAGAAGCGAGTAGGGCAACCAATACCATTACCACCGCCAACATGGTTAGCATGCTGAAGTAGTCGCCATAGACGGTTTGGACAATTTCCTGAGTAATTTCTTGGCCTTTTTCAAGTGCAATCGAGGTTGAGAACACGGCGCCAACGATACCGCTTAGTGCAATCGCTACTGAGAATAGGCTCACTGAGAAGTTCTCGATGTGCTTCGGTGCGACCGATAGAATGAAAGCAACCACCATACTGCCCACGATAACTTCAGCCAGTGCCTGGAAGAAGTGAATTGCCAGAAAGACTTCGGGGCGGATCACCACGTCTGGGCCTACTGACATGACCGCTAGGGTTAAAATACCGAACGCGATGGCCGTTAATACGAAGGCAAAGCCAACTTTGGTTGCCGTCGAGAAGTTGATGTTGCGTTTTTCTAGTGATGAGAAAGTCATCGCAATGAGCGGGCCGCCAACAATACACCAAAGTGGGTTCATCGCCATCGATGCTTCTGGGGCAATAGGGATGAAGCCAAACAGATCACCGCGCATGGTGTTGATGGTTACCATGGTCATGGATGTCATCATCTGGCCATAGTAAACAAAGAAGGCTGTGGTAAGGGCTGTCATGATCAAGATGGTGCCCATTTTCAAGGCATCTGATTTTTTTGCCTTGATCATTAGCGAGATAAAGTAACCGATGGCCGCGGCACCAATGGCGTAAACGATGTTCTGACCAATATCCATGTTTGAAAACATGAAGAATACAAGGCCGATCATTGAGATTGAAATAGCAATGAAGGCAAGCCAGTTTTTGACACTTACTGGTACTTGGTCCATTTCTGCCGCCACAGTAAGTAGTTGCTTACGGGAAACAACCAGTATCACAAATGCAACGAAGGCCATGGCTGCGGATAGCGAGAAGCTGCCGTTAAAGCCCAATACCAACACAAACATAGGGAACAGGTATTGGCCGAGGAATGCGCCAACGTTATTCACGGAGTAGTTCACTGGGTAGCCGTTTTCGAAGTCTTCCTCGGTAGCAAAAGTGCGCTTATAAAGGCTAGGGTAGGAAGGGGACATCAAACCACGGGAGTAACTTGCCAGCGCAATACCCACAAGGCTCATCGGTACATTGAGGGTCGATGCGCCAAGTACTAGCAGGACATAGCCGACTGCAAAACCACAGTAGCTAATGGTTAGTGAGCGGTAGGCGCCCAAGAATTTGTCGGCAATGAAACCGCCGGCAATCGCAAACAACGGGCCGATTGATGAAAAGGCACCCACCACCATCATCGTATCAGCTTCGCTGTAGCCTAAGTTTTCTAAGAAGAAACGGGTAAGAATTACCATCACGCCGTAAAAAGACAGGCCAAACATCATTTGGCAAACCATCATCGACTTATTGAGTCTATTCCACATAACTACATCTCTTTGTTTATGGATTTTATAAGAGTTTCAATTTGTAACAAATTGTAAATCGGTGCTGATACTATCATTAATAAAGACAACTTATGCAGCCAATCACATCTAAATTGATCCCGAGCACATTAGATTTTCTTGTTGCTACGAGTTGATTTGCTAATGGGTTATCACAAGTATCTGGATATAAATGGAATATTATGTGGATTGGGCTTATGTCGGCTTGGGGAAAACTATTATCTGATTGGTTGTGATAGGGCTAAAACACACTGAAAATAGGGGGCTGAATATGCAAAAAGGGATAGCAACGTATATCTTGACCGCAAATTGTCCTAGTCAGGTTGGGACGGTGGATGTTGTCACGCGGTTTTTGTTTGAGTTTGATTTCTATATCACAGAGCTGAACTCGTTTGATGATGTGTTAAGCCAGAGGTTTTTTATTCGAGCCGTGTTTCGGCGCGAGAATAATGGCGCACTAGAGCGTGAAGCATTTGAAGCGGCATTTTCAAAGCGAGCTGAAAAATTTGGCATGGAATGGGAGTTAACTCCTTCTGACTATAAGCCCAGTGTTGTCATTATGGTCTCTAAGTATGACCACTGTATCAACGACTTGCTCTATCGATACCGCACTGGCGGACTTGCTGTCGATATCAAGGCGGTCATTTCCAACCATCCGGACCTAAAACCGTTGGCAGATTGGCATAAGATCCCCTATCACCATTTTCCTATCACCGCTGAAACCAAGCCTCAGCAAGAGCAGCTGGTGCAAGCGGTATTAGACAGTGTGGACTGTGAGCTGCTGGTACTGGCGAGGTACATGCAAGTGCTCTCAAACGAGATGTGCGCGAGGTGGTCTGGTAGGGCCATTAATATCCACCATTCCCTCTTGCCCGGTTTTAAAGGGGCAAAGCCTTATCATCAAGCTTATGCAAAAGGGGTAAAGCTGGTAGGGGCAACCGCGCATTATGTGAGTGACGAATTGGATGAAGGGCCGATTATTACCCAAGAAATGAGCATGGTCGACCATACCCATTATCCTGATGATTTGGCGAAAAAAGGCATGGATATCGAATCACTCACCCTCGCAAGGGCTGTCCAGTACCATATTGAAAAGCGGATATTTATGTACAACAACAAGACGATAGTATTCGAGCGATCTTAAAAATCATTTATTTTTCAGTGTATTAATAATAAATAAGAAATAATTTAAAAAAATATCGTCTTTTTCTGTCTCTCTTCGTCTTATAGGCATTGGAACAAACATCATGGGCGATGGCGTGAGTGTTCACACCATCGCTTTTGTTTTCTAGTGTTGATAGAAAAATAGTGAAGATGCAGCAAGCAGAGATGAATCAAGAGGAGGCGGTATTGGCCTCTTCGCTACAGAATAGCCAGATTATTGCGTCCTTATCAGGTATACGTCGTGGGGTAGAGCGTGAGTTCATTCGAACAACACCTCAAGGCGACCTGTCTCAGAAAGCGCACCCTAAAGCACTGGGGGCAGCGCTTACACATCCCTATATCACAACGGATTTTGCCGAAGCTCAAGTGGAGTTAGTTACCCCTGCGGTTACCGATAAAGCTGAGACTTTTGGCTTTTTGTCGTCTTTGCATCGCTTTGTCGCCGATAACTTAGCGGAAGGGGAAGTGATTTGGTCTGGCAGCATGCCGCCGGTCTTGCCGGAAGATGACAAGATTGCGATAGCCAATTACGGCAGTTCGAACGCTGGGCGGATGAAGATGCTTTACCGTGAAGGGCTAGCCAACCGTTATGGTAAGCGAATGCAGACCATTTCAGGTATCCACTATAACTTTTCGCTGCCTGATAGCTTCTGGCAAGCTTTGCATGTTCATGAGAAAAGTACATTAGGGTTGGATGAGTTCATTTCAGACCGTTACTTCCACCTTATTCGTAATGTTATGCGCCATGGCTGGGTGATCCCTTACTTGTTTGGGGCTTCACCGGCAGTCGATGTAAGCTACCTAGTCGGTAAAGCGCATTCGCTAAACAGTTTGGATAAAGACACGTTTTATCTGCCATGGGCAACATCGCTCCGCTTGAGTAATTTGGGCTATACCAATGATGAGCAGTCACGCTATCCATTGAGCTACAACAATAAATCCGACTATCTCAATGGCCTATGCCGAATTTTATCACTGCCAAGTGAGCGCTATCTGCAGTTTGGTGAAGGGCAGCAGCTTAATACCTCAGTGCTTCAACTTGAGAATGAGCTGTATGGGTCGGTGCGCCCGAAGATTGTCAGCAAGGATCTCCGTCCATTGGATGCGCTTTGCCGTGATGGGGTGAAATATATCGAGCTGAGAAGCGTGGATAACAACCCATATTTACCTGTTGGGCTTAGTGAATCACAGAGCCACTTCCTAGATATGTTCCTGACATATTGTGCATTGGCACCAAGCCCAGAGCTAACGAGCGATGAGCAGCATCTAATACAACAGCGACAGCAGCTGGTAGCCACACAGGGCAGAAAACCGGGCTTACTTTTGCCAACGTTAACGGGCGAACAGGGATTGCGTGAAATGGGGTTAGCACTACTGGCGTCGATGAAGCCGGTTGCAGCCATGTTTGATGCGAGCATGTTTGATGTGAGCATGCTTGATGTGAACTTGGGAGCCAACGCCTATCGGCAAAGCCTTGAGATAGAAAGAGCCAAATTCGAAGAGAGTAAGCTCACGCCTTCTGCTCAGATCTTAGCCGACATGAAGTCACAACAGGCAAGCTATCGTCAACATATATTGAATTTGTCTCGCCAACACATGATTTACCACAAGGCTGAGCCACTGGACGATCATTACAATATCCAGCTTAATGAGATTGCGAATGATTCGCTATTCACGCGGCGCGCATTGGAAGCAGAGGCTGAAATGAGTTTTGACCAATTCTTAAATGAAAAAAATACCGTGCATTGCGGCTGTGACTAGGTACAAAAATTAATGGATATTCTTTGGAGATTGCGGAGCTACATCAAGATGTTTGCCCACCGCTATATTATTGCGTTCATTGGGCTTCAAGTTGTTGCTATTTTAAACCTCGCGCCACCTTGGTTAATTGGTCGCATTGTTGATGCGATCAGTGCTGATACGTTAACGACTGAGTTTCTGGTATTGCACTTGGTGGGTATCTTCGGTGCGGCTATCGCTATGTATGGTTTGCGCTATGTTTGGCATAGCCAACTCTATGGCGCATCTGTTGCGATCACCCGTGTTATTCGCCGCGAGCTGTTTTGGCACTTTAGTGCGTTATCACCATCGTTTTATTCGCGCCACAGCAGTGGTGACTTGATGGCACATGCCACCAACGATCTTAACGCTGTGGAAATGGCTGCGGGTGGTGGGGTCATGACCATGGTTGATTCGTTAATCGCGGGTCTGACTGTGATATTCGGTATGGTGTTTGTTGTCAGCGGCGAACTTACCGCTGTGGCATTGCTACCGTTTCCTCTGTTGGTGTATATCACCCATAAATACGGCACGGGAATGCAGAAGCGCTTTGGCCGTGCCCAAGCCGCATTTTCAAACTTAAACGAAGAGGCACGGGAAACCGTGTCTGGGATCCGTGCTGTGCGATCGCATGGGATCAACCAGCGCCAGCAACAGCGTTTTGGTCAAACACTGGATGATACGTTCGAGGCAAACTTGTCAGTTGCTAAAATCGACTCGCTTTTCGGTCCGACGATCCAACTTATTTACGGCTCATCATTTGTTATCACCATTGCTTACGGTGCATGGTTGATCAGCAAAGGCCAAATCACAGTCGGTTTATTTACAAGCTTTACCCTTTATTTGGCGCAACTGCTTGGACCGTTCTTGCAGTTTGGTTGGCAGTTCAACATCTTCCAGCGTGGTAGTACGTCGTGGCGTCGATTGGAAAAGCTGTTTGCTGAAAAGCCTGAAGTCACTGAAGGCGAGCAGACGTTGCCAAGCGCAGCTAAAGCGGACGTGGAGTTCAACATTGAACGTTTTGCTTACCCGCAGTCAGAGTACAACGCACTTGAGAATATCTCGCTGCAATTGCCTTCTGGTGGTTTGGTTGGGGTAACGGGTCCAACTGGCGGCGGCAAAAGTACCTTAATCACACTACTGATGAGGCAGTATGGGCTTGATGATGCCCAATCGACTATCACTATTTCCGGCATTCCGATTGAGCAGCTGACGTTTGAATCGTTGCGTAGCCGTATGGCTTGGGTACCGCAGAAACCATTCTTGTTCTCGGGCACCATTGCGGAAAATATTGCTATGGCAAAGCCAAATGCCACCGAGCAAGAGATTAAGCACGTTGCTGAAATGGCAAGCATTAAAGATGAAATTGAAGCCATGATCGATGGGTTCAATACCCAGTTGACGGAGAACGGTTCGAACTTGTCGGGTGGACAGAGGCAACGATTGACACTGGCAAGAGCCTTGCTGACAGATGCCGATATTTTACTCCTCGATGATCCATTCAGTGCGCTGGATATGCGAACTGAAGCCAAAGTCAGACAGAACTTGAAAGCCCACTACGGCGATAAAACCATGTTGTTGATCACCCAGCGACTCCCGAATTTGATCGAAGCGGATCATATTGTGGTGCTTGAACAAGGCAAGATCACAGAAAGAGGCAGCCATAGAGCACTAATGAATCAACCAGGCTGGTACGCCCAAGTCTTTAATCGCCAAAGCCAACTCGGCTCGGCGCGAGTGGTTTCTTCAGTAACAGAGCCATTAGCTGGTGAGGAAAACGAATTGCTAGGGGAAAGTTATGCTTAATCGTCATGAAGCTCCATTATCTGGGCAGTCAACCTTTCGCCGTTTAGTGACGTATTCATTACCTCATAAGGCGCGTTTCTTGGCTGCGTTTGTCATGCTAGGCATTGCGATTGCCGCCGAGATGGCGATCCCATGGCTTGTGAAAACGATTTTGGATGAGGTGATCGTACCGCAGCAGTTTGATTGGGTACACCTAGGGTTATTGAGTGGGTTAGTACTTGGCTTTTATGTTATTCAGGCAGTATTTCAGTACTTTCAAGCGCTGACATTTCGTCATGGTGCGTTGCTGGTGGTCAATGATGTGCGCAAGGAATTGTTTGAGCATGTCCTTAACTTTCCAATCCGTACCTTTGATAAGCTGCCATCGGGAAAGCTGGTTTCGTATATCACCAACGATACCGAGTCGCTACGTGACATGTTTGTGTCAACCATGCCGACGATTATCCAGGGTAGCTTACGCATCACCGGTATTTTCATCGCGATAGCATTACTTGATTGGCGCTTGATGCTACTGAGCTTGGCGCTGATCCCAGTGCTACTGTTGACCATGCATTGGTACCGTAAGGTCTCAATGCCGATATTTGATGGTATTCGGGGACAGATCAGTAATATCAACAACAATATCAGCGAGTCGCTACAAGGAATGGCTTTGATTCAAGCCTTCCAGCAGGAAAAGGCGTTCCAAGATAAATTTGAGAGAAATAACAATAGCTGGTTTAAGTTTCGAACCCGTTCCATTGCCATCGACAGCTTGATGCTGGCACCGTTTACACGTTTGGTGGGCTCCGTTACCGCTATCGGAATTGTGGCGTGGTTTGCGAGTGCTTCGTTAAGTACTGCGGTTGAGATCGGTACCTTGTATGCGTTCTTGAACTATATTGAACGCTTCTTTGACCCGTTTCGTCAGTTGTCTATGGAATTGCGTAAACTGCAGGTGGCGACAGTGTCTTCAAAGCGTATTTTTGAATTGCTGGATGATAAAGAAGGCCAACACGCCCAGCCGTCAGCCTTTGCTGATTTAACTTGCCAAAAAGACATTGAGTTTCGCAATGTCAGCCTGACCTATGATGAAGGCCATAAAGCCTTGTCAGAAGTCAGCTTCAAAGCGGAGGGGGGCAAATTTACAGCCATAGTCGGCCATAGTGGTAGCGGTAAAAGCTCAGTGATCAACTTACTTATGCGCTTTTATCAACACCAGCAAGGGGAAATCTTAGTTGGTGGTAAACCTATTCAGGCCATGCCCGACGCCCAGTTGCGCCGTTTGTTTGGCCTAGTTTCACAAGATCCTTATATCTTCAGCGGTTCTATATTGGAGAATATCGACTTGTCGCACCGTAATGCAGATAAGGCCAAGGTAAAAGTTGCTGCCGAGCAAGTAAAAGCGGCAAAATTTATTGAACGATTATCTGATGGCTATGATCACCAGCCGGGCTATGGGGGCTCATCACTGTCGACGGGTGAGCGCCAGTTATTGGCTTTGGCACGTGCCTTAGCGCATGATCCGCAAATTTTCCTACTGGATGAAGCAACCGCCAATATCGACAGTGAAACGGAGGAAGCGGTGAAGGCGGCATTGGCGAATATTCAACGAGGCCGAACAGTTATTGCTGTGGCACACCGTTTGTCTACGGTACAAAACGCCGATCAAATTCTGGTAATGAGCAAGGGCAAGGTTGTTCAAAGTGGTATTCACGATGAACTTGTTTCTCAGCCAGGCGATTACCGAGAGCTGTACCTTGCTCAGAAGACGAAAGAAGAAAACGCACATGAAAATATCAACCTTGGCTTGGCAGCCGCATCAGCCGCTTGATCCTTCATCGAATAAAGGCACGATTATGACATCAGAAAAAAATACTCAAGTTTTGCAATCCGTTGAAGGGCAATGGCTTGATAAGCAGATCAGCGATGAAGCCTGCGAATGGGCGATCATGCATGGTGTGGCTATCAAAAACTCAGATGGCACGGCAAGGCATTGTCCATTTAGCATTGCACCAATGTCGATGAAGCGAGATGTTTATCAGCACCTGCTCAAAGTCACCCCCGTCATCACTAAATTGATCAGCCATGTTTCTGAGGATCACGGTTTTTTGCAGTCGTCATTGAAGGAAATGGCACAGGCGGATCCTTTCTTTGGCCGGTTGATGTCTTTGCATCAGCAAGTGCACGGGATTAGTCAATGTGATGATCATTGCGAAGAAAAGGCATTACCCGCTGCACGTCAGCCATTGTTGTTGATGCGCACCGACTATATGGACGATCGCCAACAAGGGGCGAAAGTTATCGAGTTCAATGGTATTGCCGCGGGCATGGGGCCATTTGGTCAGCGTGCTGCCCAGTTGCACCAATATATGCAGAACCAGTGGCCTGAGACTTATGCTGATTGGATTGAAGAATCAAATGCGACACCAGCCGAGAACCGTGGCCTTGAGCAATTGGCGTATGGCATTGCCGTTGCAGCAAGGAAGATCCAAGCTGAATTTAACGATGGTGGGCAGCCAACGTTTCTCATGGTGGTTCAAAAGAACGAAGATAATGTTTATGACCAACACCTGCTTGAAGTTGAATTTCAGCGTCAGGGAGTGAGAACAGTAAGGCGCACCTTTGATCAACTTGCTAATCAGCTTTATAGTGGTGAAGCTAACCGTTTGATGCTAAAAGGTATTGGTGCGGTTGATGTGGTTTATCTTCGTGCCGGTTACCAGTATGAAGATTATTGTGCGCCACAACTACGTGAAGAGATCTGTTGCCATACGTTAAGCCAAACTCGCGTGTTCATAGAACAGCATAAGGTGGCATTGAATGCGACCATAAGCCAACAACTGGCAACCAGTAAAACGATGCAGATGCTTTTAACCATGATGCCTGAGCACGAGTTCGCGCGTTGGGGGCTAAGCATCGAAGAAGCGAAGTTGGTGAAAAGTGTGTTGGCCGATATGCGAGCAATTAACAGCGAGACCATAGACTGGTTTAACTCGGAAGCTGACAAGCACGAGTGGGTATTGAAGAACCAAGGCGAAGGTGGTGGCCATTGTGTCTTTGGCGAAGACATCAGTGGGCGGCTTGCTCAACTTAAGCCGGAAGAGTATGACGCATGGGCGCTAATGCAGCGTTTGTATCCACATGAGCGCGATCGCCCAACGTTGGCTGTACGTGATGGTGAGTTGACTCAGGTGGATGATCTTGTCAGCGAGATTGGCTTATTTACGGCTTATTTTAATGGTGAGCCCGTCACGGAACTGGGTGGTTATGCTGGGTATTTGGTGCGCAGTAAGCCAGCAAAGGAAAACGAGGGTGGTATTCACAGTGGTAAGGGAATTTTAGATTCTATTACCTTGATTGACTAAGCTGTTATATAGCCAATAAGCACAATTGATAAGCCACTAAGTTTAGTGGCTTATTGTCGTATAAGAGATCAGAGAAAAAACATGAATGTTGAAGTTGTATGGAATGAGTACCGTTCGAGTTTGAAAGCGTTTTTGCATTCAAAAGTGTCAGATCGTGATGATGTTGACGATCTGCTACAAGATATCTTAATAAAAACGCACCATAACTTGGGGAACTTAAAAGAGCGCAGCAAGGTAAAACCTTGGCTGTTTCAGATCGCTAACAACTCGATCATTGATTTCTACCGTAAGAAGGCGAGAGCCAAAGATTTGAATGAAGACGATCTTTGGTACAAAGAAGATGACGTGACCATCCATCAGGAGCTGTCTGAGTGTGTCGTGCCTATGCTGCAAGCGTTGCCTGAAGAAGACGCTGATATGCTGATTGCCATCGAAATTAATGGTCAGTCACAAAAAGAATACGCCCAAGAGAAAGGCATCAAGTACTCAACCCTTAAGTCACGGGTGCAAAAAAGCAGAGAAAAAATGCATAACATGTTTCAGGAGTGCTGTGACTTATCCCTTGATGCTCACGGCAATGTGATGGATTACCAAGAGAAAGAAAACGCCTGCGGTAAGTGTTGATTTGATATCATTCTCTATCAATATTGAGCCAACTAGCGGTGCCATTGGCATCGCTTTTTCGTTTATATAAGTGATACTGCCTATCTTCGCTTACATCTTACCCAGTTTGTATCACCATACTAGTTTGTCTTCACATTTATAAGCTTTCCTTACATATGTGCTTTGCATAATCTTTCATTGTTACGATATTATCCGCTACGTTTTCTGGTCTCTACTAATGGAATGGGCTGGAAAATAATTAGTGATTGGTGTTTCATATTGACCATCACCCTTAACTGTACGATAAACGTAATATAGAAGAGATATTGTTTTGCTAGAGCTAATTACTGAAGTGTTAGGATGGACCTCTGTCGCGTTCTACATCTCCATCACTGTGTTTAACAGCATGAAGTTTACCCGTTTTGCAGCCTTTGGTTCTGCAGCGAACGATATCATCTGGTCGATTCTGATGGGTTGGTGGCCGAAGCTGATCTTGAACCTTTCAGTCGCTGCGATTAATACCTACCGTTACGTGAACGATTTTACAAAAGCTGCCAAGGTTGTGGTAAATACGCTTGCTGCAATTATGGCTGCTGCGATCCTATACATTGTGTATGTGGCCGTTACTGGTTTCATTGCTGACCCAACGTTGCCTGTAGCGCTTCAGTTTATGGATCTGGGCTTGATTGTTGCGGCGCTTTACATGACTACGCTGAAGAAATACCGCACGCTGATGCTAATTTCTGGCTTCGTCGGCCTTGGTGCTTACTTCGGTAACACTCAAATGATGATCATTAAGTGTATGGTTATCGGTATCATGTCTTATAAGCTCATTGCACCAAGCCAGCAAGAAAAAGAAGAGCTAGTTGCTCAAAGCTAATTTAGGCTTCAGCTAATACCACCCCATGAAAAAGAAAGCCGCATTGTTTTAACAGTGCGGCTTTCTTGCTTCTATTTCATGAGATCTTAGTAGGGAGCAATCGCTATGTTTGTTCGACAACAGCAGGTGTTTGGTTTTTCATCTGCTTGAGCAAACGAGCCAACAATACCACGCTAATGAGGGCTGCCAGTGTTTCTGCAAATAGTGGACTTAGCCAAACGCCAGATTCCGGTAGTACCTTCGGCAGGGCAAACAAACCGATAACCACGAACAAAAAACCGCGGCATAGTGAAATAATATTGGCGTTTGCCGGGCTACCAATGGATTGAAACATGGTTGCTGTGACCAAGTTGATAGCCATGAATGGGAATGCCAAGAAATAGAATACCAAAGCACTGGCAGATAGCATCACTAGCTCTGGGTTATCTACCGTAAAGAGCCCTGAGATTTGTTTAGAGAACAACTGGGATAAAATGACCGCCACCACACCAGTGATTACGGCAAATCTCAAGCCGATAAATAATGTTTCACGCACTCGCTCGACTGATTCTGCTCCATGGTTAAAGCTGATAATGGGCTGGCATGCCTGGCCAATACCAACCAGAATAAACATCACGAAGATACCGACGTTCATCACGATACTAAACGCATTCAGGTACAGCTCTCCCCCTAAATCAAGTAGCACTACATTGTAGATAAGGGTAGTGGCAGCCATGGAAGATTCGATGAAGAAAATCGGTAATCCGATCGAGAGAATCTTCGGTGCTTTGCTGAGTCCCAAACCACGAAGCGAGAGCTTTAGCTTGCTGCGCGGATTGAAAAAGTGGGTCAGCAAAAACAGCAGCATCAGTGATTGGGCAATGCCTGTCGCATAGGCAGCCCCTTTGATCCCCCAACCAAAGTGGAAAATGAAGAAGTAGTCCAGCACAAGGTTAAGGAGCGCACTACCAGCCATTGCATACATGGCTAGGCGAGGGTTGCCGTCATTTCGAATAAAGCAAGAAAGTACCCAGCCTAGCGCGTAAATAATGAAAAACTGCAGCATGATGCTGAGGAAGTCGCCCGTTAATGCCGCGGTGTTACCTTGGGCACCCATTAGCGCCAACATCTCATCAAGCCAGTAGAGGCCAGCCATTGATAAGCCACCCGCCAGGATGAGCGTTAGCAATAGCGATTGAACAAATAAGGTTTGCCCCTCTTCAAAGCGTCCTTTACCAAATTGGATCGCCATCATTGCTGAACCACCGATACCCAGCATCATGGCAATGGCGGTAAAGAACGAGAAGAAAGGAATAGTGAGGGCGACAGCGCCCAAACCATCGGGGCCGGTACCACGGCCTATCATGATGGTGTCGCCCATAATAAAGAGCGATTTGATGATCAAGCCGGTAATAGCGGGTAATAAATAATGTTTGAAGCACCGTTTGATCGGGGTGTAATGAAGATCGATATGTGTTGTTGCCATGTTCCACCTCGCTATGTCGCTAACCTGACGGCATAGCATGTTTATTCATTATTATTCGGTTAGGTGGGTATTATCTGGTACTGACATTGAAATCGAAATGGATTAACTGACCAAATGATAGGACTATTTGAACACGCGTTGACGAAAGTCTAATGGCGATTCATCGGCCATTTTGCGAAAGAAGCGGCAAAAATAGGCCACGTCGTCATAGCCGAGATCATGGGCGATCTGTTTTACTGTTTTTGTGGTAAAGGCTAAATCGCGTCTTGCTTCAAGCATGACTCTGTCATGTACCAACCTTGAAATCGTTTTGCCACAATGTTGCCGTGCAATCTCATTTGCTCGCTTGTTAGATACCGATAAGTGCTTGGCGTAGAAATCTGTTTTCTTCTCGTCGGCATAGTGGTTATCAATGAGCACGTACAGGGCGTACATGCGCTGTTGAATCAAAGATTGGGTTTGTTGCTCTTGGGGTATGTAGCGCTGTGAATAGTGTAAAAAGCCACTGAGCATCGAGCCAACAAGATCCCAATCGGGGTCTTTCTCATTAAGGGCCCGAGCCATGATTTGGGTGATATGGGTAAGATCGGTTTCACCCTGTTGATCCAAATTGACCATCGAGGCTGAGGTTTTATTGTGGTAGAAAGTCCGGTCGATGGTTAACTGGCCCCGATAATTATGTTCAATAAAATCAGGCTGGAAGGTGATAAAGCAGACCTTGCCGTTGGTTTGGGCATCGCTATGCACCTGGCCGGGAGAGATAAAGTAAACTTGGCCTTGGTTTAAAGGGTATTGGACGAAATCAATATTATGGGTGCCTTCGCCTTCCAATGCCCAAACAATCTCATAGTAGTCATGCCGATGTGGATGGCTGAAGGCCGAAGAACCACTACCGATGGTATCAATACAAACGGGTTCGCCTTTGGGAAGTTGTTTAGAGAGTATTTGATGAGACACGTCAAGCCCTTATTGATTTCAACCTTGGTCATTATACTGACACAAGGGCGGTTATACACTGAGTCCTGGTAAACACGAGATCATGATTAGGCAGACTTCAGTTTTATAAGAAGTGGATGTGTTAGAGCACTTGATTAGGGTTTAATAAATCATTCCGTCGAAATTTGTACAGTTATGTCAAAATTATTCGTTTTTGCTCTGAACATCTTCCATTCTTATTTAATCCTTGCATAATCGACGCTATGCCCAAATGACACGGGTATATCTGGCTGGCTAACTGGATTGTTTACATTGTTTAGTAAAAGAAAAATAAAAAACACATTCCCGCTCGATTTTTATGGTGAAGATGGCAGTTGGCGCTTCATCATCAGAGCCGATCAACCAAGTGAGATCTTGGATGCGATGTATTGGCGTGCCTATATTTCCTGCCATCGCAAAGACTTTGATCTGTTGCACATGGCAACCGGGAAGTTTAACTACAAATACAATTACTCGTCGTCAGACTCTTCCGAATTGCACTATTCATCGGGCAATGACAACCTAAGGGTGAACATGATGGGGCCAATCGTTCCGATTTCGGTGTTGCTAGACAAACTGAAAGAAAAACAGCCATTGGCGAAGGTAGCAGAATAATACAAGGGGGCTGGTTAGCCCCCTTGTTGTATGGCTGCACTCACCATCTCCAAACTTCAGCGTTGCTTAGCTTAAGCAGGGTTGGCCTGCTCAGATTTAGGTTTAATGTAGTAGCGGTAATAGCCAATCAAGTTGCTTGACAGGAACAATGCCTCAAGCGCCACAGCGGTGGGAGAGCCAATCACAATATTGTGGGCAAGCCACAAGCTGGTACCAACAATCATTAACTGGCGGAGACGTTGGTCATTCTTGCTGAATGCGGCGATGTTTTGAACCAAGGCTGCTGTACAGCTAATGATGCTGGCAATACCTGCATAAGTGAAGAAGGTGATCACCAAGGTGCTAATACAAAACAGCAGTGCCATTCTCTTCGACGTGGTATAGAGGCTGGTGATGTAGCGCAGCGCGCCTAATGCCATCAAGCCGGCCCCTGTCCATTGTTCGAGTAGGGCAAAGTGGATACCAATTAAGGTCACCGCACAAACAAAACACTTGATGATGTTTTTCTTTTCTTTGAACTGGAAGGAGACCAGATCGAAGCAGACTGCGATGCCGATTATTATTTGAGAAAGCACAAAAGCTGACATAGGTTATTCCGTTAATTCTGTATTCGATGCTGCTTTTCTTTTTTCAATTCGAGCCAGCCATATAAGCGGGAGTACAATCATGGCTGTGCCAATGATCATGGCTAAGTCAGGCATTTCCCCAAACCATACCAAGCCAACACCGACGGCGCCAAGCAGGCCGCTATATTCGGCACTGGCTATTTTATTACTTTCTGCCGAGCGGTATGCAATGACACATATCGCCGCATAAATTAAAATAAAGCTGCTTGAGCCAGCTGCCGTGACTAGCGGTGACCAATCCCACTCGCGACCTTCCCATAGCGCCAGCCCAAGTGAGGCCGGAATGCCTGCCAAGTTGGTTAATAACAGCGTTTGTGCCACGGTTTGATGCTTTGGCAACTTGCGGATCAATAAGTTATTGCTCGCAATGGTGAGTGCCACGATTAGCGCTGCAATGGCTGCCCAGTCGACCTCGGTTGGACGAATAATCACTAGCACACCAAGAAAGCCCAATACGCCAGCAGCAATGGAGTAGCGGGTGAGTTGCTCTTTGAAAAACACTAACGCCAAGGGCAGCATCATCAGTGGTGCTGCATAGAAAATGGCGTTGGCCGTCGCCAATGGCATTGCATTGATGGCAAACACCATGAAGATCGCACCTAGTAGCCAGATATGCGCACGCAAGGCATGCCATTTAAGTCCGTCGGTGAAACTCTTTTTACTCACGCCATAGCAAAAGGGCAAGAGGATCAATACCGCAGTCAATTGCCTAAAAAAGACGAATTGAAATACGGCCGTGTCTTCACCCAAGGTTTTAATTAAGGCATCAGAGAAAACCGCAATAATGTTGCCGACAATGAGTAAACCCATTGCCATTCCAACAGACATTGAAGGCATGACGAAGCTCCTGTCATTGACTGACGCGTGTTCAGTGTTAGTGCAAAAAGAAAGTGGTGAGTTGTGATGGGGTAAGCTTAATCTATAAATAACCTTCATATATAATGATAAATATTCATTAAGTATGAGCTGAGCTAATAATGAAATTACCACCATTGCGAGCCGTGCAATGTTTCGAGTCGGTCGCCCGCTTAAACAGCTTTTCTCAGGCGGCTATGGCACTGAATGTCACTCAAAGTGCGGTGAGCCATCAGGTGCGCTTGCTCGAAGAATATTTAGGTGAAACTTTATTTGTACGGCAGGGAAGGCGTTTGTCGTTGACCCCAATGGGCGAGCGCTATTACGAGGAAGTGTCCCATTCGCTTCAGAACATAGCGCAAGCCAGCCAGCAAATTCGCGAAGGTGAAAGCGGTAAGATTCGATTGGCAATGTACAGTTCATTGGCAGTGAAATGGTTGGTCCCCCGGCTTGAAAATCTGCGCCAACAACACCCCGAAATCGATCTGACGCTGAGTATGTTTGCCGATGAACCCGAGTTCTCCGATCAAGTTGCAGACTGCTTTATTACTGCTTATCCGCCAAAGAAAAATTATGTCAGCGATTTCTTATACAAAGAGCTGCTGTACCCGTTTTGTAGCCAAAAAGTATGGCAGAAAATAGAAGACAAACCCTTGCCAGAGGCTTTATGGGAGCAACCACTGTTGTCGGTACACTCTATTTTTAAGCAAGGTGATGAAGCGAAAGACTGGGTCAAATGGTGCGAGCGAGGCGGGTTTAGCTTGCCAAGTGATGTGAAGATCAGCCACTTCAGCCACATGGTGCTTGCTGCAGAGGCGGTAAAATACCATCAGGGCATCGCGTTCTTGAATGACTATTTTCTTAACGACCAAGACCACCAACAAAACTTGGTGCGTATTCCGATGCATGATTTACCGACCGGTGATGATATGTATTTTGTTTATAAAAAATCGAGGGCGAAGCAGTTTGAAATTAAAACCTTGGGGCGTTGGTTGAAGCAGCAATGCTTCGAGTATGATTAAAAAAGTGAAGCGCCATAAGACGCTTCAACTAACATTGGTTGCTTGGTTAATTTATCCTATCAAAACCATGATGATGGAAATGACGGAGAAGGTGAAGGTTCAGGCTTATAACGGCTGTTAGATTTACTTTGTCGCTTACGCTCAAAAGCAATTCCTTCAACCTCTATTGATCCTTCGTCACCGTAAGTGACCTTAGCAATGTCCTCTGCATCTATCCAAATAGATAGGCTGCCGTTTTTACTGTATTTGAAGATACTGGCATCCTGATCTTTACCAAAATCATTTGAATCACTATCACCATGGCTACTGATGAAGAGGTTCTTGTCTTGGTCATAAGCAATCCCTCCTTCAATGTCGACACTGCCTTTGTTTAAGCTAACAAAGTCCCACTCTGAAAGCACTTTGCTCACTTCTCCGAGCAGGCTGATGTCATAGATGAAGTGGCCATTCGAGTCATCTTGAACGGTGATAACGCCATTATACTTTCTCGTCATGAAACCATCTGGGTCATCAAAAGCGCGGGCATTTTGGATCGTACCTACCAGTATATAGTCCGAGTCAATAGTATCATCATGACCGTATGAACCGTTTTTTAAGGCGATTCTGGTGTTTTCAAAGCCACCCTTAAATGAGAATACCCATGGGTTATAGGATGACCCTGTACCTGACACATGGACATCTTTTTCGGTTAGGTGGGTATATTTTACTAACAGCTCTTTAATTTTGGCTGGGCTATCACCTACGTACCATGAAATTGTACCTAAGTCTTCAGTTTCACTGTCAGAGCCGCTTGTGATTCGCGCTTCAAAGCGTACGGATAATTTGCCATATTTCTTACTGGTACTAAGTGCCTCAATATGGTTTTGTGACTCAATAGCTTCTTTATCATCTCCACCGGTACTATTGTTAGAGATTGTTTCAATGCTAGCGCCTTCCAAATAGTACTCGGTAACACCAGTGAATTTGAAACCATCAGGTAAATTAAACTCCCAAGGTTTACCAATAGTACCAACACCAGTGACTTCAACTTTTACGCCAATTGCTTTTTTGATAGCAGCGGCAACGTCGTAAGGGCTGGCATCCCACTGTAATGGGTCCGTTGAAATGGTATGTGAATAACTGTATTCGTGATTGTAATATTTGTACTTATCGATGTTGATCTTGAACTTACCAGAAATGTTGGTTGGCTTTTTAGGGTAATCGTAACCTTTCAAACCATAGTAGCTATCATAGCCACGCGGTGGGTTTTTATAGTCATTTACTAGATAAATGTAGTTTTCTTTTGATAAGTTAAACGGGTCGACGTTTGGGCCTGCGGCAAAAATTTCTGGCTTACCAAAAGTATAATCAACCTTAAAAACAAGGTTCGGTGAGTCGTCTGATGCTAGATAGAGGTAGCGGTTATCAGCTGCCATAGCTGGCTGCACATCAAATTGGAAATCTTCGCCCAATTTATCTATATCTTCTTGTTCAATGAAAATCTTAGCGTAGCCACTATAAGGGTCAATGCGAATAATGCTGTCGCTAATATCGTCACCGGTATAAAAATAACCATCACCGCCTTGAACGAGGCCTTCTAGTGAGGATGCAGTTTCATAAGTTAAATTGAGGATGTCGTAGTTAGACAATAACACTGAAAGCTTACCGTACGGGTTGCGCTTCATTACATAGGATCTGGAGTCAAAATCATTATCATCACCCATTGTCACTCCATCACCAACGGTAAATAGCAATGTACCGTCATCTAACGCAACAATGGCTTTACTACCAAAAGAGATATCTTCCAGTTCATCATAGGTGTCTTTCTTAATCGCGTAGATAATATCATCTTCTTTGATTTCTACTGAGATGTACTTATCAGGCGTGATCCTCAAGACACAGTCACAGTCTTTTTCCAGTGCAAACATGTCATTGGTTTGCACTGGTGGGAGTAAATATTTTGATGAAGCTTGGGCACCACCTGCCACTGCGAGCCCTAATAGGGCGCCAATGACTGGTAATTTTTTATTATACCTAACCATATATTACTTCTCCGGTTCCCCATAACGTGGTTCAAGAAAATACTAGGTATGATTTTCTGTCTTAGTTTCTTAAAACAAATAATTACTGTGTTGTTAGGAACTGTCTCAATATTAACCTCTGCCTCAAACCCGATTAGCCTTATAAACCGTATGGAAAAATAAAGTTGAACCACGTAGAATACGCCCCCTTTGACGAAGCATGGGTAAGTGGGTATTGCTGTGAACAAAAATCAATTCGAGCTGTTAGCACCGGGTGGTGATATTGAGTCGATCAAGGCGGCAATTGTTGCTGGGGCCGATGCTATTTATTGCGGATTGGACAACTTCAATGCCCGAAACCGAGCAACCAATCTTACTTTCGAGAAGTTGAATGGGATCATCAAACTTGCCCATCAATATGACTGCAAAATCTTCCTAACCCTGAATATTATTATTCTTGAGAGTGAGGTCCCTGCATTGATCCGCTTGCTTAACAAGTTGGTCAATACCAAGGTTGACGGTGTAATCGTGCAGGATCTGGGCTTGTTTTATATCTTGAAAAAGCACTTCCCAACGCTCGATGTCCATGCTTCTACCCAGACAAATACCCACAATGAAGGGCAAATCCAGTTCTTGAAGCAGTTAACGGCAAGTCGCGTTAACTTGTCACGTGAGTTGAACATTCATGAGATCAAGCACCTTGCCCAATTTGGTCATCAGCATGATGTGCTGATGGAAGTGTTTGTGCATGGCTCGTACTGTATCGGCTTCTCTGGGCTTTGTTATATCAGCTCGGTCCATAACGGCAATTCAGGTAACCGGGGCCGTTGTAGCCAGCCATGCCGCGATCAATATCACACCACGGATGCCGGAAAAGATTATCCGTTAAACATGAAGGATAACTCTGCTTACTCAGATATGGCGGCATTGGCTGATGCTGGTGTGTATTCCTTAAAAGTCGAAGGAAGGATTAAGAAGGCCCACTATGTGCATACTGTCGTCGACAGCTGGCGCAAGCAGATTGATAGTTTTTGCGATTCGGGACAGGTTCTGACTGATACTACGGGTTTGTATACGGTATTTAACCGCGATTTCTCCAATGCTTATTTGCAAGGGGATATCAACAAAGGGATGTTTATCGACAACCCGCGTGACTACTCCGCTACTCATTTCTCTAAGATCTACAGTTGCACGACACCTGAGCAATATAAGCAAGTTAAGAAAAAGCTCTATGATGACAAAACCGTCATTATTCAGGATGTAGAAGCGAAGACGAAAGATCTTGATACTGATATTCATGCCGTGTCAGTGAGTGTTCGCGGTACAGAAGGGGAGCCGTTGGTCGTCGACTTAGCGCTACCACATCGAACCGTTAGCTTTAGCAGCCAGCAGGTATTGGTAAAGCATCATAAGCTACAGCTTGAGAAAGCGACCCTCGAGAAATGGGCACTTGGTTTGGGTAATGCCGACCATAAGATCGTTAATGTTGATTTAAACGGCCTTACTGATGGCTTATACATTCCCTATAAAGAGCAAACAGCTTTAAAAGACCAAATAGCCTTTGTGCTAAATGGCTCTAAGCCGTTAGTTGAGCCAATAGAGCTACCTAAGCTTCAGGCTAGTATGGGGGCGTTAGAAAAAGCACCCAGCTTGAACGTATTGATTGCCAATGAGACAGATCTAAGCCTTGCACAATCGGCGGGGACCAATCTGTACTTCCAGTTGCCTGAAGCAATGAAAGCGAATTTGGCGAAAATGATCTCGCTGTTTGAGGCTAATGACACACTGATCCCATGGTTCCCTGCCATTCTTATTAGTGATAACTATCAGGCTGCAATTGAATTCTTACAAACAGTGCAGCCAGCGTGTATTGTCACCAACAATAGCGGTATTGGTTTTGCCGCCAATGAACTTGGTATTCGTTGGATTGCTGGCCCACAAATGAACGTAACCAACTCATATAGCTTGCAATGCCTTAAAGAAGAGTTTAACTGTATCGGTGCATTCGTTTCTAATGAAATTAATAAGAAGCAGATGAAGCGCCTGGGGAAACCTGAGGGTTTTGAGCTTTTCTACAGTATCTACCATCCAATTATGTTGCTTACGAGCCGCCAATGCTTGTTCCATCAAACGATTGGTTGTAAGAAGAAGCGCTTTGATGACAAGTGCTTAAGAAAATGTGATAAATCAGCCTCTATCCTGAGTATGAAAGCGTCGTCATTTGTCGTTGATAAACAGCGCGGTGATCACAATGCCCTCTATAGCCAAGAGAATTTCTTGAATACGGATGTAGTGCGGGATCTTCCAGCGCTGTTTGATGGCATGTTCATTGATTTACGCGATATCAAAACTGAAACGAAAGTATCAGTGAGCAAAGCAGACTTGGTTGAAGCATTTAAGTTGGCGATTACCGAGCCACAAGCGAATACTGAGCAACTTTCGACGGTGCTATCGCCAACAACAAAAGCACAGTATCGAAAAGGGCTTTAAGCTGTCGGAAAATTGAAGTTAGCCTAAAGAGTAAAAGCCTAAAGAGTAGGAGAGAGCTGGTACATTCTAAATGCACCAGCTTTTTTGTTATTTCTTGGTAGCTTGTTCAGAGAATTCAGCCAGGCTGGTGGCAATTTTTTTACCTAAAGCGTTGCAGCCAACAAGCTTATGGCGCTGTTCTAGGTAGCTTGGCGCGTTATAGCTTAGCCATACTTTGCCGTCCTCATCTTCGAAAACAAGTACCTTCAGCGGTAGGTCAATGCCCATACTTTGCTGGCACTGCATAAGCTTTGAACCGACCTTTGGATTACCAAAAATAACGAGTTCGGTTGGCCTTAAATCAATTTCGACTTCCTGCGCTGCTTTGGCGTGATTGATACGGCCAAAAATCGACATGTTGTTCTCTTCCAGTACCTTGACTAAGTTTTCGACTGTTTGCTCAACGGTATACGGGCTACTGACCACTTCTAATCCATCAATATCAGTAGGCTTAGCCATACTTTTCAGCGGAAATAGCAGAAAGGGTAGTAATACGAGAAAAATACGTGCCATGATGTCACCTTATTCGATGAGGATAGTAGTTGGTTAAACTATAGTGCAGCTTAGATGAAGGTAGCGCTTTGGCAGGTACTTGGATTGTAATTGTGGGAGGAGTAGCAAAAATTACTAGAGGCAAAAAAGAAAGCCTCCTAAGCGGAGGCTTTAAGAGTTATTTTTTAGATTTTGCATTGTCTAGAATTTCTTTGATGCGCTTGTTTGATACTCGTTTAGCCATAATAAACTCCTTGTAAGAAAATTGACTGTAGACTAATTCCTAACTCATTAAGCAGCGGCACTTCATGCTGCTTCACAGAGAGCAAATCTTTGTGTGATTACTTAGTGAGCATAAATTCACTATACTCAACTCATCACTTATGTGAAGGCAACAATTGTCGTTATGACGTTCAACGTGTGATTGTGTTTTGGTTTATTATTTTGTCTTTATCATCTTGAGCAGTGCTTTTGATGTCCAAATTTGCCAGGTGTAATTTATTTTGTTGATTTATGACTAGTTAGAAGACGTTGGGGAAGAAGGTAAAAATGTGCGCTAGTTATCAATTTTTGTCAGTGTGAAGTGGTTAAGCATCTGAAAAGAGTCAGCAAAAAATTATAAATATTGAAATTATGACAGTAAAGGTTGAAAAGTGAGCATTTGAGCTGTTTTGCTTGAAATATTGCTTTACAGCCTTGGTACTGATCGGTAATATTCCTCGCACTTACGGAGAGATGGCTGAGTGGTTGAAAGCACCGGTCTTGAAAACCGGCATACGTTTGTAGCGTATCTAGGGTTCAAATCCCTATCTCTCCGCCACATTCTAAACAGCAGTATGCATACTGCTTTTATACAGAATTGGAGCGGTAGTTCAGTTGGTTAGAATACCGGCCTGTCACGCCGGGGGTCGCGGGTTCGAGTCCCGTCCGCTCCGCCATTACAACGAAGCCTCGTCAGAAATGACGGGGCTTTTTTGTTTGCCCAGCAAAGCTGGCAAACCCGTCAGGTTGAAAGAAACCTGAATCGCCCCGACTAAGGGGAAGATAATCCGAATGGCAAGGGCGTTATTGGCCAACGGTAGGGTCTGAAGGAAGCCATAGGAAGTAAGGTGTACACAACTAACCGTAACCTGCTTCGGCACTGTTGGTGGGTAAGCGTGCAAAATATCGCGAAGCCCGATACTTAGTCAGACCAACGGTGTGCTTGAGGGTGGAATACCTTACAGGGAGCCAGTGCAATAACTGGGGAAGCCTGGCATCAAGTCCAAGGCAACTTGGAAGCATCATTCAAGAAGTGATTCAAGAATGATGTTGGTGTGAGGTGGCAGATGAATCCGTAGTAGTGAGTAAGGCCCGGCCAGCGAAGCCCAGTAATGGTGTGGAGGACAAAACCGGGCAGACCATCAGCATCATGTCTGGTGGAGCGCAGCGTTGCCAAAAGCGCACTGCGTTGCGAAGGGAAGAAGTACGTTTTAAGTCTGTGATGAACAGATGTTTTTTTTTCATGGTACACAAGCCGGCTAGCTACCGGGGTATTCCCGCTTGGTAAACTGGGAACAGGGCACTGAGTGGTGAAACCGTACGAGGAAGTAATCAGGCTTACAGTAGTAGATTGCCGTTG
>NZ_PYMA01000029.1 GCF_003026495.1 Photobacterium sanctipauli | reverse complement strand
CTTTGAGTACATTGAGGTTGATTATAATCAGACGAGAAGGCACAGTGCTCTTGGGTACCTAAGCCCAGTTAACTTTGAAAAGCAAAATGTCGCTTAATGAAGTGTCCAGTCTGGCTGGAGCAGATCACCATGGCTAGGGACCTGATCTCCTGGACAATTTAATGCATTCCAATCACCACGCAATGGTGGAGAGACGACTATTGGTTCCATCCTAATTCCTGTTCATCAGGTAGTAAGTTGCATATCTCTAGATACATTACAAATATGAAGAGAGCTAAGTCAAACTGGGCTCTACCGGCTAGAAGTATAAATTGGTGAAAACACGAAAAGGGACAAATATAAGTTAAACCACCTCAAAGCCCACCACACTTACACCTAATTTAGAGCTATCACTAAAATATCCCTTTCGCCACCTTTTGGATCAATTGGCGCAACCAACGGTGGCTACTTTCGGAGGTACGGCTGGGATGCCAGATGGTGCAAAGTTCGCGGTGGGTTTCACCGGCTGGAAGCTCAAGACGTTTCACACCGTACATTTGCCCAAACTCCGTTAGGGTCGATTTAGGTAAGATCCCTATCATGTCGGAGCTTGAGATGATCGGTAGCATTTCCACCGCCCCTGCAGCGCGAACCACGATATTACGTTTTTCTAGCTGAGGAATATCGTCAGAATTCAGCAAGCTACGGCGGCTATGCCACCGGGAGACAACCACATGGTCTTCGGCTAGGAATTCGTCCCATGAAATTTGGTCGCCTATTCGCGGGTGGGATTGACTACACACGACATTAAGCGGCTCTGAATAAATGACTTCCGTCTTCAATAATGTTCGCCCTCTTGGCGCCATATCAATGATCAAATCATATCGCTGTAACCTGAGATCGGCTTCCATATCTTCAGTAAACAGCGGATGGACTTCCAAAGCGACATTCGGTGCTTCCTTCCTGATCAGATTGATCAATGCCGGTATCAATAAATAGCTAGCTACTGATACACAGGCAATTGAGAATATCCGCTGCGATGTTTTCGGATCGAACTCCCTTGAAGCTGACAATGTCGAGCTGAAGTTCTTCAATGCCGCCGCCATTGCCGGGTAAATATCACATGCAAAAGTCGTTGGCTCTACCCCGCTTGTCGTGCGGTGAAACAAGGGATCATCATAGATGTCGCGCATACGTTTGAGTGCCTTGCTCACCGCAGGCTGGCTGATGTCCATGCGCGCTGCGGCTCGTGATAAGTTTTGCTCTTCAAAAACGGCGACAAATATGGGAATAAGGTTTAATTCGGTACTCTTCATTATTCGGCTAATGGGTTAACTCGCGTAAAATAAAAAAATAAATTAATCATTGTTATAATTTGAGTGTAGAGAAGCGTCGGCCTTTGGGCGAATATTTTCTAACTCTGGCAATGCCTTAGGGATCGCAAATTTAAAATTTCTCTGTTGCTGTTCCGGTTTTCTGATCTGACGCCAAGCAGAGAAAAACAACTTTTGCAGACCCCATTTTTGCCTTGTACTGCCCTTTTTCTGTTTTGGGCTATTCTGCAAAGCATGACTTACTTTCTTCCACGTTTTGTTCTGATAAATAGCATTTTGGCTATATTGATTAAGCTCGATTAATCGAGTGTCACGTCTTAATTTTCGATACACCAATCCAGTCGCTTTTGGCCAGTGCTGCTTAACTACAGATTCAGCAAATTGCCCCCAAAGTGGTGTTGGCCTGTTTGCGTAGTATCTCGCGACAAACCCTATCGAAAGCCCAAGCCCCGCTATAATGGTAATGCCGGCGAGAACCCTGGCTCGGTATTCAGCAACAAATGATCCAAAGGTATGTTTTACGTTAAACGTCTTGCCCGTTAAGGTCATCACTTCAAGTTGATTGGTTGATGTATTCCACCAATACAACTCAGCAGGTGACAACGTCACCTCACCACCAGCTTGAACAACATAGGTCACCACCTCTTCTCTGCTAGAGATATAGTGACCTCGTGTTTGGGTATCTTCCAATTTGCTGGGCTGAGAATAGCAATGGTACTTCGATGATATTGTTACCTCATTGGAGCCTGAGCTTCCTTTATTGCCTTCAACAGGTGTATCAAGCAAAGGGGGGATCAGTACCGACAACGTATCATTCGCGGTCACTTTCACTGTTCGGGTAATCGTGTCTCCGACTTTCAGTGTCGACAGCTCGCCTGATTGGCTACCGTTACCAGAAGCCACTTGCCACGCCTGATCGATATTCACTTTGCTTGCCGAGAGCCACTTCTTATCTGTTAGCGTTTGTAGCTGCGATGGCACTGTCACCCTAAACTCATTCGGTGTCGTACTTAGAGTGGTTCTAACAGTTTTGCCATCCCTACCGGAGACCGATGTATCCACCTGAATAGGCGCTATTTGGTATTGGCCTGCTGCTTGAGGATATAGGGTGATTTCCCAAAGTTGCACCGACCAAGTCTGGCCATTTTCACGCTTGGTATAATTCGTCGCCAATGGATTGCGCTGTTTTACAATCACATTGGGGATTTCAATATCACCAATACGTGTACCACCTGTAAACCACCTTGGTGTCGACACTTCGATGTTCAGTATGAGCTGCTCATTGACCGCATAGGTTTGTGCCAGCTCTTTATCCGGATTGTCGACTCTCTCACCAAGCCATGATTCTATTTTGACTAACTCTGCATGCTCTCCTTGCGCATGAACATCAAAACTCACAACCAGACTTGCGCTAAATAGAATGAACAAGATCAGCATTAAGCTGCGCAGTGAGGGGTTCATTGGTAAGCGGGCAATGGCACAATTATTCAAACTCATCATGCTACTCTCCCCTATTCTTGCTTGAATTATTATGGATATTCTGGAGTTGAAACTTAGCTTGTAGAAAATACTTCGGATCGGCCTCGACACGACGCAACCACTTATCCGCTAACTCTTCACTGCCTAATATCTCATTGGCATTCAAGGTTTTACGCACCATCATTGAGGCATCAACTTGCTCCTCGGCCCCCTCTGCTGTTCGAGGCTGATCATCGCCGAGTTCAAACGACTCTTCAGGGCCATCTGTTGTTCCTGACTGGCTTTCACTCACGCGGTTTATTTCATCAACGATGCCTTTAAGTACATCATAGTTATGCTTTGCTTCAGCACGAATCGCATCTGATTTTGCTTGTTCAGCCAACTGAAAATATAAATCCCTTGCCGCTAAATATTCACGCTGGCGAGCCAGGGCATTACCCGCGTAGAGCAACCCCTGCTCTGTTTCAGCCTGAACAAATGCAGAATAAGCCAGCTTATAATTCGCTGCGTAATAGTAAGCCATCCCTCTATATAGCGGGTTAGCATAGTGCTGTGCAGCTTTGTCATATTCCTTTTGATTAAAATAATACTGGCCTTGCTGATCAGGTGTTAACCATAAATCCATCCACATCTGCCCCACTCGCTCGGTCAAGGTGATTTCACGAACTTGTGCAGTTTCATTAGCCATCACATGAACTGTTTTTGCCTCAACGCCAGGAGCAAATATCAAAGGCAGGGATACAACACCCACAACGCACCATTGCACCAGCCACCCTTTTCTAAACCAGAGCAACATAATCAACAAAATGGGTATCAAGAGGTAATAGCCCATGTCTTTCCAAGGCATGGTCGACTCGTTATTGAACTGCATATGTCGCTCAACATAACGATTTAGCTGCTTTACATCGCTCTCATCGACTGTGGCGCTAACAAACTTTCCTTTCGTCTTACTTGCTAATGTTTTCAGCCCTCTAACATCGTAAGGATACTGGCTCACGACATCAGCATTCCCCACCCCCAATACCAACAATTGATGAGGACTAGCCGAAAAATAATGCTCAAACTCTTGGATTGCCTTTGGGGTCACCCCGTCCGTGACGAGTAGCACCGAGCTGGGCTTATCATCATCCAGTTGCTCTGAGATTAAAGGCAATATTGACTGAGCCGACTTACCAGCCACCGGCATAATGCTTGGCTCAACCGCAGCTAAAAAAGGATTAAAAACAGCCGTATCTTGGGTTGGCGGCATCGCAACATGGGCACTGCCACTGTAAACTGTTAAACCAGTTGAACCACCTTGACGTAAATCCAGCAGGTCTTGAATTTTCTGTTTAGCCCGCGCTAAACGACTCGGGGCTAAATCGGTATCTAGCATCGATTCACTCACATCCAACACCACCAGCATCGCCGCTTTATCTTCACCAAAAGGCGAAGACTCTCGCTGCCAACTCGGCCCTGCGCATGTAATGATCGCCAGGCTCATCACCATAGTTAGCACTTTCAAGGGTAACTGGTGCTTCCAGCCACTATCCCCCACGGTGAGTGCCTTTCTTAGATGATCAGGTAAAACACGCTGCCACTGGTTTTCATCATCTTGCCGCCAACGGGCACGTACGATTATGACTAGAGGAATAAATGCCAATAACCATAATGGACGCAAGAAGTGAAAACTGGTCCAAAGCTGCTGCCAAAATAGAGAATCAAACATGCTGCTCTCCTTGGCTGACCGTAGAACCATTTACCGAGCTAGCTTTCGCTGCCAACCTTGATGCTATGAGTTTTTGTACACTCACTACGGTAAACGCCAATAAATACAGTGCCACCACAATGGCGACCAAATAATGATGAATAGTTTGTTTTGGCCGATAGGTGGTACTTTCATACAACTGAGGTTCAAGTTGACCAATGTTGTCGTAGGCCAACTCAAGCTCAGTTTGGTTTAATGCTTGAAATGATTCCCCGCCAGTAATCGTTGCCACCCGCTCTATGGTCTTCATATCAAGCGCTTGCTCACCAACGGTTGTTGGATCGCCCATGGCAATCATGTGGATCCTGACGCCCTTGGCATTGGCGACTTTCGCGGCGTCAATAGGCTCCACAAAGCTGCCGGTATCATTGCCATCGGTTAACACAATCGCCACTTTCTCACGTGGGTGATCGATTGGACCACTGCCTTGCTTATGGCCTTGCTCAAACGGCTTTGCATCAAACACTTTGACAGCCAGGCCAATAGCATCACCGAGGTGGGTACTTTGTCCTGCCATGGCAACATCCGTTTGTTCAAGCAAGCCCAGCCAAACTTGTAAATCCGCAGTAAACGGTGTTTGGATAAACGCCGCATCGCCAAACAATATCAAGCCAAGTCGATCGCCTTTGCGTGTCTCAGCGAAGTTACTCAATACTTGTTGCGCAGCATCAAGCCGAGATACGCGCTGTTTTTTTCCATCATCATTGGTAAGAACAAAATCGGTCTCAGCCATTGACCCCGATAAATCCAATACCACCATCACATCACGCCCCATTTGTTCACGCACTTGAGGGTCACCCAGTACCAAGGGCTTCGCCAGCGCAATCACCAACAATGCCCAAGACAAAACCAAAATGATCCGCTGCCACCACCGTGGCGATAGTTGGCTTGCCCCCTCAGATGGTGTTTCTCCTAACACGTCTAGAATGGTGTTAAAAAACGGCACCTTAATAGCGACTTTCTTTGTTCTGTAAGCGGGAATAAGCCAATAAACGGCAACGGGCAAAGGTAATAAAAGCAAAGCCAAGGGGTGGGCAAACTCTAACGCCAGCCCTGAAATATTAATCACGCTGATCTCCAACACGGTGGTTAGCTAACCATTCCTTTGAGTGGGCAAACAGGGCGTCCAGTTCTGCACGGTTAATTTGCTGCTGAGAAGTGAGTAACGATGCTTGCCAGCAACGTCCAATTTCGCCGGAAAAATGGAAATGGCTGTGGGGGTATAACCGATCGAGTTCGGCTAGAAGTTGCTCTCCAAATAATGAGCCATGTCGAGGGTCGAGGTAGGTCAACACCGCTTTTATTACCGTCATCAGTTCACTTGCAGCATGTTGCGGCACTGCAAGATCAATGCATTCCAAAGCTTTGATCGCTTCTTGCCTATACCGGTTATGCCACCAATGCCTGCACCATCGATACAAACCCAATAAGCACAGTAAAACCAGCACGGCTGCGAGTATTTTCCAACCTAGGGTTTGCGGCCACCACGACACATTTTCAGGCACGGCAACATCGACGATATTGCGCAATATATAGGTGCTAGGCGGTGTATGTTCACTCATACCAAGCCTCCAACCATACCCTTGAATTTGGCTAGATGATCCCCGCCAGTCCCTAACTCGATCATGGGGAGATGCTGAATAGTCATCAGCTTGAGCAGCTGCTGCTTTTTTAACTGGTAATGGTGCGCTAACCCTGCACTGGCTTTATCCACTTGCGGCTTACGGTGAAGGTTTAGTTGGTAGTCCCCATCAGCAACGACCCAAGGGACAAACCCCTGGGTGCCATTCGTTGATTCTGTTAATAAGGATGTTTCTAACGGATCGGTGATCAGTACACCCAATACATTGTTATGCTTCTGAAGGTATTTCAGGTGATGGATGCCATCATCGGTTACCCCGCTCCAATCACTTAAAATAATGATGGTGGTATTGCGGCACTTAAGCTGATTGAGCAAAGCAATAAGCCGATCGAAACCTACCTCGCTACTATCACGACTTATTGCCGACAACCGTTGGTTTGCTTGCGCCAGCTGGCTGAGCTGGAGCAACGTATCACGCTGCGAACGTTTTGGTGTACTCCATACCAATTCATCGGTTGTACTTATGACAAAACCAACCCTGTCGCTGTCTTTGAGCACACGCCACGCCGTTAGCGCCGCCACTTCAGCGGCAACAACGGCTTTCATCACAGCAACGGAAGAAAAAAACATGCTGCTACGCTGATCAACACAAATCATCACGTTACGATCTTTTTCTTCGGTATAACTGCGAATGTGCGGTTTGCCCGTGCGTAGCGTGACTTTCCAATCGAGATTGCGAATATCATCACCGTGCTGATAGTGGCGCAACTCTTCAAAGTTCAACCCACGGCCACGGAACGCAGAATGGTGCCGACCCACTAACGCGCTTCCAGCACACAACCGGGGTAACAACTTGAAACCATCCGCATGTGCCTGCAGTTTTACCAAGTTTGCATAATCGCAATAAAGACGATGGTCGAGCCTATTAGGCTGCTTACCGTTAACTACCATGCGCCCTCCTAACCAATCACAACATGGTCGAGCAACTCGTTGATAACATCCTGACGAGAAATACCATCGGCCAATGCGTCATAGCTCAAGGTAAACCGATGGCCGAGGACATTTGAGAGCACAGATCTTACGTCATCGGGCTCAACAAAAGCTTTTCCGTGCAGCCATGCTTGCGCCCTTGCGCATTTATCTAACGCGATAGAGGCTCGCGGGCTAGCTCCCACATCAATCCAGCGGGCAAGTTGTGATTCTGGATAGCGCTCTGGATGTCGGGTCGCCATCACAAGGCCTACGATATAGCGCTCTACCAGTTCCGATACCTCGATGGCTGGTAGCTCTTGGCGCGCTTGTAAGATCATTGCCGGATCGACCGTGATTTGCTCTTCGTGCTGTTGGACTACGTCGCCGGAGCTATCGAGCTGAACATGATCCAATTCTTCACTACGAACCAAACGAATGATGTCCAGTTCGGCGTCATCGTCTGGGTAGTCAACGGTGACTTTCATAATAAAGCGATCCATTTGTGCTTCGGGTAATGGGTAGGTGCCCTCTTGTTCAACCGGATTTTGGGTTGCCAGCACCATGAAAACGTCATGCAGTTGGTGGGTTTTATCGCCAACCGTGATCGTACTTTCTGCCATCGCTTCTAGTAATGCGGCTTGCACTTTGGCGGGTGCTCGGTTGATTTCATCAGCTAGCACAATGCTATTGAAAATAGGGCCTGGCTGAAAATGCAGCGTTGGGGTGCCGTTATGGTCTTGGTATATCTCTGTCCCCGTTACATCGGAGGGCAACAAGTCAGGGGTAAATTGAATTCGACCAAAGCTAGTATTTAACGCCGTTGCCAATGCCTTTACCGAGCGGGTTTTGGCCGTACCGGGTAAGCCTTCTAGCAATACATGCCCATTGGTTAATAAACCGATCACTAATGATCGAACCACATGCTGTTGTCCGATTACAGATTGCTCGACTGATTGAATAATGGATGAAATAGCCTGCTGGGTTGAGCTCATATCGCCTCCGATAACAATAACCTTCAGAACCGATATTTTATTAAATCCCCTCATAACCTGAGGTTATAGTGACTATAAAGCGACACCGCCGCCGCGCCAGATTAAGTTATTCCCAATTCAATTTACTTCAACAAACTGGATTAACTTTATGGCGAACCAACTAAGCAAGGTCGCAGTGGGCGTTAGCCTATTAGCCACCACAGGTACAGCAGCGGCAGCCGATCAGCCAAACATCTTGGCCATTTTTGGTGATGATGTCGGTTACTGGAATATCAGTGCCTATAACCAAGGCATGATGGGTTACGAAACCCCGAATATCGACCGTATTGCGAATGAAGGTGCTCTATTTACCGATCACTATGGCCAACAATCGTGTACTGCGGGTCGTGCCGCATTTATTACCGGCCAAGAACCTTTCCGTACCGGTCTTCTTACCATCGGTATGCCAGGTTCAACCCACGGTATTCCTGACTGGGCACCGACGCTGGCTGATCTTCTGAAAGAGCAAGGCTATATGACAGCTCAGTTCGGTAAAAACCACCTAGGTGACCAAGACCAACACCTGCCTACCAATCATGGTTTTGATGAGTTTTTCGGTAACCTATACCACCTCAATGCCGAAGAAGAGCCAGAAACCTACTACTACCCGAAAGATCCTGAGTTTCGTAAGAACTATGGCCCGCGCGGTGTGATCAAATCCTATGCCGATGGCAAGATTGAAGATACCGGCCCAATGACCCGTAAGCGTATGGAACATGCTGACGAAGAGTTCTTAGAAACATCGTTGGCGTTCATGGAAAAAGCAGTAAAAGCCGACAAGCCTTTCTTTATTTGGCACAACACAACCCGTATGCACGTATGGACTCGTCTACAGGAAAAATACCAAGGTAAATCGGGCATCAGTATCTATGCTGACGGCATGCTAGAACACGATGATCAAGTGGGTGTGCTGCTCGACAAACTCGATGAGCTAGGCGTTGCTGATAACACCATTGTTATCTACTCCACCGACAACGGTGCTGAAACCGTGACTTGGCCTGATGGCGGTGCGACCCCATTCCATGGTGAAAAAGGCACAACATGGGAAGGCGGTATGCGTGTACCTCAGCTAGTACGCTGGCCGGGGGTCATTGAGCCAGGCTCAAAGATCAATGAAATGATGGCACACCAAGACTGGCTACCAACCCTTATGGCAGCCGCTGGCGTCGATAACGTTAAGGAAAAACTGGCTGAAGGCTACAATGCCAACGGCAAGGAATGGAAAGTTCATATCGACGGTTACGACTTCAAGCCTTACTTTGAAGGTAAAGAAGAGCAAGGCCCTCGTGAGTCACTCATGTACTTCTCGGCCAACGGTGAGCTAAACGCAGTGCGCTGGAACGACTGGAAGCTTAACTTCGCGGTAATGGAAGGCAATATTGCGGATGCGGTTCGCTTTGAACAAAACTGGCCGCAGATCATCCACCTTCGTGCCGACCCATTCGAGAAAGCACCGCATGAATCTGCGATGTACCTTCGCTGGATGGCCGACAACATGTGGTTGTTCGTTCCTATTCAAGATGTGATTGGCGGCTTCTTCCAAACACTACCAGATTACCCAATGCAATCAGGTACTGTTTTAAACCCGGCAAGAATTAGCTCTGACTCACTCAAACTGCAATCGAAGCTAAAGCAGATTGATGAATTGCAAAAGCAAGTTGAAAGCATGAAATAACACTTCGTGCCCGCAACACTAAACAAAGCCTAGCAATCGCTAGGCTTTGTTTTTGGGGCAGTCGTCTTTGGTCTACAAGGCTTTATTCTTCCCTTTTGAAGGGAGGCGGGAGAGATGATCCACCAATCTTCACCACATACGCTCACACCAATTTCCAGCACCTTGAAGCATCATCGCAACAACCCCATCTAACTTCCCCTTGTTTCAGCAACTTCGATCTCATGACCAAAGGTATCAAGGGGAAGAACAGGTTTACTACTAGCTGTAACTACACCACACAATAAATAGAAAGTGCTTTGCCTACCTATCTTTATTCTCAACTCCTTGTTTCAACTACTTCGATCTCATAACCAAAGGTGTCAAGGGGAAGAACTGGTTTACTACTATCTGTAACTACACCACACAATAAATAGACAGTACTTTGCCTACCTATCTTTATTCTCCACTCCTTGTTTAAGCAACTTCGATCTCATAACCAAAGGTATCAAGGGGAAGAACTGGTTTACTACTAGTTGTAACTACACCACACAATAAATAGACAGTGCTTTGCCTACCTATCTTTATCCTCAACTCCTTGTTTCAGCACCTTCAATCTCATAACCAAAGGTGTCAAGGGGAATAACGGGTATACCGCTGGTTGTAACAATCTGGTTCGGTACGAAAAAAAGCCCCTTGCGGGGCGAACAGAGGTACTACAAACGTTATTGTTTTATATCGAATATAGAGGTCAGTGACTTCATTCACTTAGTGCTGTTACAGCGACATCATCATATCGACTAGCTCATCTAGCTTTTGGCAAAAAAAACGCTTACCGCAATAGGTTCTGATCACGGCATTGAGGGATTCGGACGTGAGGTTAGTACTGTCCATAAATGACAACACGCGCTCTACGGCATGGAAGTTATAGACTTTCTCATTGAAGTAAATCGAACATGACATTAACTGCACACTATCACCTTTGAAGACAAAAAATGGATCCCAAGCTGACTCGACTAGCTAAGCCACTCGGGTGTTCATGTCTTCATTATGCTTATTGATAAGCCAAACACTTACCAAAACGTGCCAGCCAGAAAAGAAATACCCTATGACACTACAAGCATCATGGGGTACTGAGCGATCCGGTTTTTACTCGTGTTTAGTCCGAGCCTAACAGAATAAAGCAGCGGTTATGCTAGCGCCCTACGCTAGCAAGCTGAGGTTTTGGCGCGACTGGAATCAAACTTACTTTTCGAGCAAACTGGTTTCCTAGAATGCCACCAGCAATGATCGTGGCAAAGAAAATCCAGCCAGACAGCGAGAAATTCGCAATCGGGGTGTACAGCGCACCCACATTACAGCCGTTGGCAAAACGCGTACCTAATCCCATTAGCACCCCACCAAGCGCAAACAGCATGTATTGCTTGAACGAGTAGTTCGTTTTGCAAGGTGAACTAAATTTACCTATCCATAGCACCGCAACTAGGGTGCCCAACAGAATACCTGCATTTTGAACCGAGACACCATGCTCAAAAAATGGCGTTGTAAATACCTGCTCAGGACGGCCGGTGAAGGAGGTAATTGTTTCAAGCTCAATGCCAAAGGTCAGCAGTAATTTGCCAAACCAGAAGCCAAACGGTGACGATGCTCCCCATCCGTTCGCCGTTGTCGCCATCATGACACCGAAGGTAATAGCAATAACCAAAGCGGCGGTGTTCATGGTCCATAAACCACTTAGCCATGCAAATCGCGATGGGGCTTGGTTTGCCAATGCTTTTGCCTCACGGTTAGCTTCTGCATCTACCCCAAGGTAAGTGCCATCTTGCTTACGTTTTTGTTCATATTTTTTCGCTAGCTTGATCGTTAATACCGCAAAACCAATCGTAACCAGAATTGACATCAGATAGCCGTTTAATGGACCCCACGCAAATAAATCGGGTAGGAATACCCCTTGCCCTTCATAGCTAGCCGTTGAGAACAAGGTCTCGGTGACAAGGGGTGAGCTTGACTGGATAGGAAAGCCAATAAAGACACCAAACCCGAAAGCAACAAGCGTGGTTAATGCTCTAGGCACATCGCTCACCATTTCCACCATCACACCGGACGCACAGCAGCTTGATAGCGTCATACCGAACCCGAACATCAAACCGCCGACAATCAAACCTATGTTGATTGGGTTAACCCACAAGTTATAAGTGCCAGCCTCGGCGCCGTATAACAAGCCTGCATTAATCACAGCGGTGACGACAAACAAAATCATCAGTGTTTGCAAGAGTTGAGTAGAACCACGACGGTAGGCTCGGTTAATACTCCCAGCAAAACCAATCGCCCCCTTGGTTAAAGCAATACCTAACGCTAAACCTAAGATCAGCCTTAAATAGATACCTTCCCCAAGCAGTAATGCCCCTACCAATAAAATAGATACTAATAAAGCTGCGCCCATATACAGCTGACGTGTTGCGGTCATTGCTTCGTCCTTGAACTCTTTCTCTGGTTTATTTACAAAAGGATGTCGAAGCGACCATTCTAGAGCGCCATTCCGGCTAATGATAAAACTATTAATTCATATATCATGCACCGATTGATATAAGCAAAAGTATGCCACCAACAAATTAACAAAGTTAATGCCTTGGTACGATCTACTTTCATTACAATAAAAGATGCGTACAATGCGAACCCCATATCCAACAAAGCGTTACAATCGTTTTCAACGCCCACTCATTAAGTGTTTTTTATGTCCCTGCTTTCTCGTATTGCGCTACCTTCAGTGCTATCTGGTATAGTCTTTTCGGCGTCAATTCACGCACAATCCGCGAATATTTTGCTATATCACCACATTGCTGACGATACGCCTCACTCAACATCAACCACCACTGCGCAATTTGCTGAGCAATTGGATCACTTTGAGGAGCAAGGTTACAAAATCATTGGCCTTGAAGAGATGGTTCACCGTATTCAGACTGGTGAAGCGCTAAATGAAAAAAGCTTGGCACTCACTTTTGACGATGGTTTTGTGTCTGTGTGCGAAAATGCCTACCCAGAGCTGAAACGCCGAGGGCTTCCATTTACCGTTTTTGTCAGCACAGCCCCTGTTGATAAGGGCTACACCGGCTACTGTAACTGGCAGCAACTCAAAGAAATGTCGAAAAATGGGGCCACCATCGCCAACCACACAACCGATCATGGCTACCTTGTACGAAGCAGTTTGAACGATGCCCACTGGCTACAAAACGCCAAAGACAGCATCAATAAAGCCCAGCAGAGAATAAAAGAAGAAATTGGAACAGCACCCATGCTGTTTGCCTACCCTTATGGCGAATATAACAATGAGCTCAAACACTGGGTAAGCGAACAAGGCTACATTGCTTTCGGTCAGCAATCTGGCTCTATTGGTTTGAATAGCGATTGGCAAGCCCTGCCTCGCTATAACGCCGCAGGCAACTATGGCTCAGTCAACTCACTACGCCACAAGATCAACGCACACCCGCTTCCACTGAACTATAGCGAACTACCTGATCCGGTAACCCAGCAGCGCCAACCTACAATGACGGTTAATCTGCTGCCCTCCAAGGACGCTTACTACCCACACCTGCGCTGCTACATTAATGGGCAAGCACTTGAGCCCAACTGGTTATCCGATACCTCGTTTTCAGTTATCCCACAACAGCCACTGGGTAATGGCCGGCATCGCGTTAACTGCACCGCGCCACACCGAAACGGCTCGCCATTTTATTGGCTTTCACAGCAGTGGCTAGTTATGGCTGAGTAGCTACCCCTCGATAAGAAAAACGCCAGCAATCAGTCTGCTGGCTTTTTGCGTTTGAACTGATCCAAGATTTACAAAAATCAAAAGCAGTACAGCGATCATTTTACACCAAAAGAATTAACAAGCAGCAACGGCAATCGATCGTAAAAGAAACAATAACAACAAATTCGCAACACTAATTCCGTGTCACAGCGTTCAAAAATAGATAAGTTAATTTCACGCCATTTCACCCACAAACAAAGAAACCAATAAGAAACAAATAGATCAAATTTGCAACCAAAATAATAAAAAGATCACACAACTGAAACTTAATTCGATTTACCGTGTTAAAGACCGTAAAAAAATACTAAAAAACATGATCTCAAGCGCGAAAAACAGTGGGTTTCCCTTTGAAATATAAGCAATGTAGATCTACGATAATTGCCTACATGAAAAACAGCGATGCTTTTCTCCTCTTGGCTACCACAGAAACAGAGTCTATTGCATGAACAACAATAAACGTCCTCTCTATATTCCCTACGCTGGACCTGCGTTATTAGAAACTCCCCTACTAAACAAAGGTAGTGCATTCTCTGTCGAAGAACGCATGTTCTTCAACCTGGAAGGCTTACTTCCAGAAGCAATCGAGACGATTGAAGAACAAACAGAACGTGCTTATCAACAGTACCAAAAGTTTGATAACGATATGGATAAGCACATTTACCTGCGCAATATCCAAGATACCAACGAGACCCTTTTCTACCGTCTTGTTGAAAGCCACATCTCTGAAATGATGCCAATCATCTACACCCCAACTGTAGGTGCGGCGTGTGAAGATTTCTCTAACATCTACCGTCGTGGTCGTGGTCTATTTATCTCTTACCCGAACCGTGACCGTATCGAAGACATGCTAAACAACGCATCTCGCCACAACGTAAAAGTTATCGTTGTGACTGACGGCGAGCGTATTCTTGGTCTTGGCGACCAGGGTATCGGCGGCATGGGTATTCCAATTGGTAAGCTATCTCTATATACCGCTTGTGGTGGTATCAGCCCAGCTTACACTCTTCCTGTTGTTCTGGATGTAGGTACTAACAACCCGCAGCGACTGTCAGACCCAATGTACATGGGTTGGCGTCACCCTCGTATTTCTGGTCAGGAATACGAAAACTTTGTTGATGAATTTATCCAAGCAGTAAAAGAGCGTTGGCCTGATGCGCTAATTCAGTTCGAAGATTTCGCACAGAAAAACGCAATGCCACTGCTTGAGCGCTATAAAGATAAAGTATGTTGTTTTAACGATGACATCCAAGGCACCGCAGCTGTGACCGTAGGTTCCCTACTAGCAGCTTGTAAAGCAGCAGGCAGCAAGCTGTCTGAGCAGCGTATCACCTTCCTAGGCGCGGGCTCTGCTGGTTGTGGTATCGCTGAAGCGATCATCGCTCAGATGGTTTCTGAAGGGATCAGTGAAGATCAAGCACGTAGCCAGGTTTACATGGTTGACCGCTGGGGTCTGCTAGTTGACGACATGCCGAACCTCATCAACTTCCAGAAGAAGTTGGTTCAGACACGTAGCAAAATCAATGAGTGGGATACCGAAGACAACAATATCTCACTGCTTGACGTCATGCGTAATGCTAAACCAACCGTACTGATTGGTGTATCTGGCGTACCGGGCCTATTCAGTGAAGAAGTGATCCGTGAAATGCATGCAAATTGCGATCGCCCGATCATCTTCCCACTTTCAAACCCAACTAGCCGAGTTGAAGCAACGCCAGCTGATCTGATCCGCTGGACTGACGGTAACGCACTAGTGGCAACGGGTTCACCATTTGAGCCAGTGGTATACAACGGTAAAACTTACCCAATCGCACAGTGTAATAACAGCTACATCTTCCCTGGCATTGGCCTAGGCGTATTGGCTGTGGGTGCACGTCGTGTTACTGACGAAATGCTGATGGAAAGTAGCCGTGCCCTAGCTGAGTGTTCTCCGCTGGCAATTAACGGTCAAGGTGCACTTCTTCCACCATTGGAAGAAATCCAAAGCGTTTCACGTCACATTGCTTTCGCCGTAGCTAAAAAAGCGGTTGAGCAGAAGAAAGCACCGAAAAATACTGACGAGCGTATTAAAGAGAAGATCGACGATAACTTCTGGAAGTCAGAATACCGTCGCTACAAGCGTACTTCATTCTAAGTACAGCTTAGTTGCTATTAAGTACGACTCAGTTAATTTAATGAAAACCCGCCTCGTGCGGGTTTTCTTTTAGTAGAACTCTCCTATCGCCCTACTTTTATAGCCTACAACTCAGCATCCACTGCGACTTCGGCTACAAACCGACCAACAATACGAATACCGTTATGCCTATACCATTACGCGATAAAATTCAAACCTGTATGCTGGCAAATTTCCAAACTTAGCGATCAATCCAATAAAATCAACGCGCTGATTTCCTGTCATATTAACTACCACTATGATGGTAATTATTATACTAATAAGGAGTGGCGTATGCCGAGTCAACCCAAGTGCTGTAAATGCGGTCAAGATGAAGAATTTTTAGTTTCTGGTGATAACCGTTACCTGTGTATCTGCGGCCACCAATTTACGGTTTCAGCCCAAGGTTCATCCGAAAACAATCACGTTCAAGCCCCGAACAAAGAAGAAGATGGCCATTATGTCTATGATGCTGCCTCTCTAACCCTTCATTAATATTCACTTTTTATTCAAGCCCGATTCAGAGCCGCATACAAGTTTGCGGCTTTGCCGTTACATGCAAACACAAAACAAACAACAACTTCGACCAATACACGTTACCAATTAATTCAAATGTTAATGAAAACCAGCACAATTGAATGACTTTAAAGTTAAAAATGCCAGCGAATCTTGTTAATAAAGAGTAAAATTCGAATATATTATCAATTGAACACTGTATATTTAGAAAGTTAATTACACTAGTTATAAACAAACTAAAACACTGAAATAAAACAACTTATTTAATAACACATCATACTGCAACCTTCTTTTGCAGTAAAATCATTCATAAAACGTGATATAGATCTCACTGTTACTTCCAAATTATGTGCTAACTTACAGCCCCGTCTACAGATGAAACAACTGATTCAATGTTTCATAATTGTAACTTCCACTAGTTACAAATAAATGCTCAATGACGAGTAATAACAAATATAAATTCAGAATCATATTCATGAACTGACATATAAATGGACGTTCCAGTTAGCCCAGCGAGCGTCTTTGCTGGGCGTCATTTACAGGAAAATACTATGAGTGTTACTAACGAATCTTGGCTAACGTCGCTGAATGATGGTCTGATGACTGTGATCGGCGCTGTTAACGGTGTTCTATGGGGCCAACTCCTTGTTTACTTACTGGTTGCAGTAGGTGTCTACTTCACTTTACGTTTAGGCTTCATTCAAATTCGTCAATTCAAACACGCAGTTGCCGTACTAAAAAGCGGCAAAGATGTAGATAATGGCATTAGCTCTTATCAAGTGTTCTGCACCTCAATGGCTGCACGTGTAGGTACAGGTAACATGGCCGGTGTTGCAGTTGCGCTTACTGTTGGCGGTCCAGGTGCTATCTTCTGGATGTGGGTCATTGCCCTATTCGGTATGTCGACTGCATTTATCGAGTCAACACTAGCCCAAATTTACAAAACCAAAGATGTTGATGGTCAGTACCGCGGTGGTCCTGCTTATTACATGGAAAAAGGCCTAGGCATGCGCTGGATGGGCAGCCTGTTCTCTGTATTCCTAATCATCGCTTTCGGTCTTGTGTTCAACGCAGTTCAGGCAAACACCATTACTGATGCACTAAGCCACTCATTTGGTTTTAACCAAACCATCATGGGTGTGGTTATTGTTGCTTTCTCAGCGTTCTTCATCATGGGCGGCCTTCGTAAGATTGCTGCAGCATCAGCACGCATCGTACCGGTAATGGCTATCGGCTACCTTGCTATTGCGCTGGTCATCGTATTGATGAACATCACTGAGCTACCAGCAGTCATCTCACTGATCGTTAAGCACGCATTCGGCTGGCAAGAAGCCGCTGCGGGTGGTGTGGCTTACACCATTGCTCAAGCAATGCAAAGCGGTATCGCACGTGGTTTGTTCTCGAACGAAGCTGGTATGGGTTCTGCGGCAAACGTTGCTGCAAGTGCGACACCAAACCCGAACCACCCTGCTTCTCAAGGTTTTGTTCAGATGCTAGGCGTATTTGTTGATACCATCGTTATCTGTACAGCGTCTGCGGCAATGATCATGCTAACAGGCGTGATGGATCAGCCAGATGCGGCGTCAGGTATCGGCCTGCTTCAGCAAGCGCTAACAAGCGAGCTTGGTGGCTGGACGACTTACTTCATGGCGGCTGCAATCCTACTGTTCTGTTTCTCATCTATCATTGCGAACTACAGCTATGCAGAAACTAACATCATGTTCCTAAACGGCAACACCAAGAAAGGTCTGTTTGCATTCCGCCTATGTGTGCTTGCGATGGTGATGTTCGGCTCTGTGGCTTCTCTACCTGTGGTATGGAACCTAGCTGATGCGTCAATGGGTATGATGGCACTGATCAACATTGTTGCGCTTGTGCTGCTATCTAAACTGGCTATCAAAGTTATCAAAGACTACGAAGTTCAGCTTAAGCAAGGCAAGACACCTGAGTTCGACCGCTCTAAGTTCCCTGAGCTAGACGAGCTAGATGGTGCATGGCATCCAGAAGATGCGAAGCCAGCAGCTGCAACCAAATAATTAAGACCTAGATCAAGCTAAGATTTAGATAAAGCAAAGGCCGCAAACGTAAGTTTGCGGCCTTTTTCAATTTTGGCAGGGTAAATTTAACTGACGAGTCTTATTTCGCTCTTTCAGCCGTAATGCAGATAACATCCACGACGACATTACTTGCCGCTTCTAATGACGGGACAGGCAAGTACTCATAGATAGAGTGGAAATTATGGGCACCCGTAAAAATGTTCGGGCAAGGTAGTCCTTTTTGCGACAACACTGCCCCATCATAGCCACCACGCATCGGAATCGCTTTCATCTCGATACCATTACGCTTATACGCTTCCTTGGCAATATCAATCGGGAATGCCGCGTCGCCTTGTAGGCTATTGGCTACATTTTCGTAACGGTAGGAAAGATCGATATCAATTGAACCTTCCCCCCACAAGCCTTCACAGCTATCGGCCAGTTGTTGTAAGAATGCCATGCGTTTGGCATAGCCTTGCTGGCAAAAATCACGAATATCCATTTTAAGCACGGTCTTGGCACTGTTACCCGCCAGCTCTTTGACCCAGTAGTAACCTTCTGTACCGTCGGTATACTCCGGCGCCTCGCCGCCAGGCAGCATCGCTATGAACTTATGCGCCATAAGCAATGAGTTTTTCAGCTTACCTTTCGCAGACATCGGGTGTGCCGATTGGCCGTTGAAAGTGATCACGGCATTACCCGCATTCCAGTTTTCATGGACAAACTCACCAATGCCACAGCAATCGAGTGTATAGCCGAAGTCAGCACCGAACGCCTCAACATCAAATGCCTTCGCGCCGCGCAAGCCTTGCTCTTCGTCTGGCACAAAAGCCACTTTCACTTCACCATGCTCAATTTCAGGGTTCACTTGTAATACCTGCAATGCATTCAGGATGGCAGCAATCGCCGCCTTATCATCCGCTCCCAACAAGCTGGTACCGTCAGTCACGATAATATCCTGCCCTTGGTATGCTGCTACCTCTGGAAACTTGGCTTGCTTTAGTACGATATCAAGAGAAGGATTAAGAACAATGTCGCCCCCGTCATAACGCACAACTTGGGCTTTGGTATCGTTTGTTTGCTCTGCACTGGTATCGAGATGGGCAAAAAACGATACCGTTGGAATGATTTTATCGGTATTGGCAGGTAACGTTGCAGTCAAAATAGCCGTATCACGAAGATCGATGTCAACCAAGCCTAATGCTTGAAGTTCATTGGCCAACAATTGCGCCAGCTCCATCTGCCCCGGTGAGGAAGGCATAATACCTGCCGCACCCTTTTCCCTGTTTGTCGTGGTATTAATGCGAGTGTAATTCAGAAAACGATCAACAATGTTCATGATCTCTCCACAATCTATTCAAAATTCAAAGCAGCGAGCCCACCAAGGGGCTCGCTTATAATCACTATGACGCTATTGCTGTCCTAGGCTATACCAAAACCTGCGAACAGATCATGACGGTAAGCAAACCACCTATCATTGGAATAGCGGTACGCTTCGCCAATTCAATCGGTGATACGTTTGCCACAGCAGCACATGCAATCACAACACCCGCAACCGGCGAAGCCGAGCGCATCAAGCCCGAAGCCAGCTGCATAGGCAGTGCCACATGGGCCGTCGCTGTACCCACCTGCGCAGCCACATCTGGGGCTAGGTTTGAGAAACTAAAGAATGCAGCATTTCCTGAGCCAGATAGCATGGTGATCATGACAATGATTGAAACCAGAACAACAACCATTGCCGAGTAACCCAAGCCCATATTGGCTGCAGAGTTCAGTAGTAAATCGATAAAGCCAATCGCCTGTAGGCCAGTTACAAAGACTTGAGCTGCGATGATTAGCGTTACCACGCCAGCAAACACATTACCCATACCTTCAAGGTAAACTTTCAGTGAGGCTGCAACGCTTTTACCGTCTCGGGTATAGATAAAATCACACACCATAGAAACAAACAGCGCGATAAACATAGCTGTTACTACATCCATTTTTACTGTTGTGATGGCAAACTTACTGAAAGTAAGCAGTAGCATCAGCGGCAGCACCGGCAAAATCGCGAACCACTTAGGTGCCTTGCGCTGCTCTTTCATCTCTAGGTTGAATTCGTGCTCAACACCGTTTTCTTCGTCTTTGCGGTCAAAGTAGCGCTGGCAAACAAAGTGCAATGCCGCCACCACGATCATGGCAGCAATCGCCACCGGAAGCTGGTAGCTCGCAAAGTAAGTCGCCACATCGATATTCGATACCTCTGCGGCCTTGTTCGCTGCTGAAGACGCAGGGCCTAAATCCAGGCAACCTGTAGTGGCAACCACGGCAGCTGCTGCAGCCGGGTTACAACCCACGCCCACCAGCACAGGGTACATAGCCACCAAAAGCAGCAGTGCCAAGCCCGTCGCACTCGGAATAAAGATGTTGATCAGTTGCCCAATCACATACGCCAGCGCCAATACCAAATACGGGTTCTTTACCACCGACAATGGTTTTGTTGCCATCTGTACCATCGCATTGGCGGCACCAATATGGCCCATGTATTTAGAGAAGCCTCCTACTGCCATGATGATCAACCCCAGTTTTGCCAAGGTAGTAGAAGACAGCACTTTTATCACTTCAAAGAAGTCGACAATAATTGATCCAGTATGCGTGCCGCCTTTTGGTAAAAAGTCTGGGTTGCCATTAATAACCCCCAGCGCAATCATCAAAAGACCAGCAAGAAATAATACCGCCTGAGTATTATATTTTTTGACAATAAAATACCCGACACCAAATATTGATGGCACAGCCAAATAGGTGATCATAATAACCTCATCGTTACTGATAAATTTAAATTGAAATGAAATTTAAGACGCAACTGTCCAGCCAATGGCTTTCACCTTGGATTAAACAGTGCTTAACTTTATTTTTTAGCTTTTGAAAACCCTAAAATCGTCGAATAACCCTTCAATACGATCAAAACGATTATCTTTTTTCTGCTGTTGAGATAACCCTTTGATGAAAGCCTCAATTAATGAAAACCCGGCGGTTCGATTATTAAAGAACCCTTCCCCGGCACTTTCGACGGTAAATTGTACTTCGCAGTAAGGCACAAATGGATTTACGGCCTGATCGGTGATCAATATCGCCTTTCCGCCGCACTCATGAAACCAACGCACCAATTTAACGGTGATATTCGAATAACGGTGGTATGAGATAGCCAAGAGCACATCGTCACTTTGCACATCAACAAGCTGATGCGGTAGCGTTGAGATATCGGCGTTTAGTAGCACAACGTCACGGCGCAGGTAGCGAGCGAGCAGGTAGAAATAATTGGCCAGTGCCTCTGATGACGCGCTCCCCATCACGTACAACTTACCTTTTGACGAGCGCATCAACTTAACCGCTTTGTCAAAGTCTGCTTCTGACAATGCTTGGAATGACTTTTCCATGTTAACCATCACTTCTTGGTAATGGTTGGCTAATAAGCTTTTGCTGTCTTTTTCTGGCTTGGAGTTAGTATGGTGCTCATAACGCTCTATTGGTGTGGTCAGCGTTTGAGTTAAGTCGTTAGTCACTTCTTTTTTAAACTCAATAAAACCACTAAACCCAATACGCTGCAAAAAACGACCTAGCGTAGCCTTTCCCACGCCGATTTGTTTGCACAAATCATCTATTTTCGCGAATGGTAGAACGGTGTAATTCTCCATGAAATAATGCGCAATACGCTTCTCGGCATCGGTATGCGTTTCAAACATATTAACTGCACTAATAAAGTCTTGTTTATTCATGGGGATTTGTTTCCCGTCATTTCATCAATATGGGAAATTTTTCCATTTACCCTCAATTCAGGCAAGGGAATAGAAAATTCCCATTACCGTTTTGTGATCGCTCACCGATACAAACATGGGAAAAATAATTCATTAAACTCGGTGCTATTATTAATTCACAGTAAAATAACAAAGCAATAATTTACTGGTGCATATTTGAGCAATTTAACACGTATATATTAAATGGTATTTTTAATGCCATTTAATAATTCATCTTGTTCGTGAGTTTCACTCTTGCTCATGGTGTATTCACTTTCTGACAAGATTTATGCTTGGGACTTTTTTCCCACCACGGTGCCAATCGATAAAAATCTCTGGTTGAGGCCATGACCAATCACACCAACCACATGAAGATCCAGATAATTTATTTACACAACTTATAGCTTGGGTGTGATGCAAAGTTAACGATTTTTATTGAAAAATCGCCTCATGCCATCGTTTGCTCAACGATTAACCGTTCAAACATTATCGTGATCCCAATATCACTTTTTTGAAATTGCTCGATGCATTCATCTCGGATATAGTGCGCGCGGTAAATATTTGCAGCTTATTAGCCCCAACTCTAGCCAGGTATTCACTTGGGGCTAACTTAGATAAACGATAAAAGGTAGTTAAATGACGTTTTCAAAACCACTTGTTGCGCTGTCAGTGACTGTTGCACTAGCTGGATGCTCGCTATCACCTTCAGAGCCAGCTGATTCATTCTCGCTAACCGTTGCCCATATCAACGACACCCATTCAAACTTCGATCCGGTTAAATCGAGCTTTAAAGCAAACGATACCCTTGTTTACAACGAGTTCGGTGGCTACCCTCGTCTACAAACAATGGCTGAGGAATACAGAAAAGCCGCTGAAGATCAGAACAAGAGCTTCCTATTCCTGCACGGTGGTGACGCATGGCAAGGTAGCGCCTACTTCAAGCTAAACGAAGGCGCAATGAATGCCGAGCTATTGAGCCGCATGGGCCTAGATGCAATGGCACTGGGTAACCACGAGTTCGATCTGAACAATGCGAAGCTAAACGACTTCATCGAAAACCTTAACTTCCCAATGCTTGCGGCCAACATTGACGCGAGCAAAGACGCCGATCTTAAAGATCAAACAAACCTGAAGCCATACACGCTGTTCGCTTTCGACGGTAACGAGAAAACCGTTGTTGAAGACATCAACAACCTGCCAGCAGGCAAAGACATTGTAGCGGTATTCGGTATTGTGCTTGACGACATGCCAAACCTATCGCCAAACACAGGTGATGTTCAGTTCTTTGACATGGTTGAGTCTGCACAAGCAACGGTCGACATGTTCAAAGCGAAAGGCATCAACAACATTGTTGCCCTAACACACATCGGTAATGCGGTCGACGTTGAAGTGGCTTCTAATGTAGATGGCATCGACCTTATCGTGGGTGGTCACTCTCACACCCTGCTTGGCGACTTCACCAACATTGGCCATGCCAACGACGGTGTTTACGCGCAAATGGTCACAAACCCGAATGGCATGAACCAAACATGTGTGGTTCAAGCGGGTGAATATGCTCAAGCCATTGGTCAGCTTGAAATCACCTTTAATGCAAATGGTGATGTTAGCTCTTGTGCCGGCTTGAATACCCTACTGAGCAACGACGAATACTTCCACTCGCCACTGCGTGAAGCTGAAAGCAAATTCAACGCTGAAGAGAACGCTAAAGTCGTTAACTTTATCGAAGGTGAAGACAACATCACCATCACAGATGAAGAAGCTACGATGCGTCAGCTTATCGATACCAAATACAAGCCGGCTGTTGACGAAGCTTACGGTCAAGTGATCGCGCAAGTACCAGTAGAGATTAACCACGAGCGTCGTCCGGGCGACCGCGGTACCGACAAGCACGGCTCTGATGTTGCCCCTATCCTGGCTGCTGGCCAGTACTACTGGGCAAACTCACCAGAAGTTGTAGAAGTCACAGGTATGAAAGTCGACTTCTCGCTGATTGGTGCTGGCGGTATCCGTACCAACATTGAAGCCGGTGAATACCGTGAAGGTAACATCTCACTAGAACTACTGCCTTTCTCGAACTTCATGTCTGTAGTTCCTGTTAAAGGTAAAGTGATTAAAGAGCTTATCGAAGGTACAGTAGCAGCAACGCTACCTGAAGGCTCTCACGCTGGTAAGTTCCCTTACGGCGGCCACATCCGCTACCAGTACACTGAAACGACCCCTTACCAAACGGGTAAGCTAGATTTCGTTGAAGTCATGACTGGCACTGCAGAAAACCCAACTTGGACCGCGCTAGAAGACAACAAAACCTACAATGTTGCTGTTAACAACTACAACGCAACAGGTAACGATGGTTGGACACCGCTATTTACTGCACAGCAGAAAAGCTCTGACCGTGTCGACCTAGCTTATGTAGACGGCAAACTGACTGCATTTAATGTGAAGAACATTAAAGAAGTAAACGGTAAGTTCAAGGTTCAATATGAAGGTGCCGCGCCTAACTGTAAGGCTGAAAACACCCGTTGTAACACCGATGCACAAGCCGTGATCGACTACATCGCCCAAGAAATGCCAGTACTTAAACCGCTGAACTACGAAGTGGTGACTTTCAACCGCGCAAACTAATTCTGTTTGTTATTGAAAGATAAAGACAAAGAAGGGCCTATTGGCCCTTCTTTTTGCTTTTATTTATTGATTAATTTTCCAACTACTGCGCATATTGTTCATGATAAGCCTTTATGTGACTGCCCTACTCGATTACTATGCCCGTCGTTGAAACTATGTAGCACGACGTCAAAGGACACTTCTCCAATGCAACAACAAGTGAACATTATTCCGAACCCTCAAATCGCCATCATCTTTAAAGGCTGGGCAGAAGACTGGGCCAAAGAAAGCCAAGGTGATCAAAAAGACATGGCAACCAAGTTCCATACGGTTTATCGCATTGCTGCTGAAGCCTTCATTAAAGGCGGTGAAGTTGACCTGCAGTTTCTAAACGCGCTGTTTGAAGACTGCAAACAAAAGCTTGAAAATGCCCAAGCCATGAACGAGAAGATTAAGTTGGCGCTGAAAGACGATGACGAACGCGCACAGGCTATCATTGCAAAGGTAAACACCACAGCCCAAGATGCAGCTCATGTTGTTCGCTACCTTGGCCAGCTGCTGATGCCAGCTAAGTAAATTCCATAAAACTAAAGCAGGCCATGCCTGCTTTAGTTTTATTCACACCCAGCAGTCATTGACTGTATTTAGTCTTCCACCTTGACAGACTCCCCGATATCACAAATCGTCGCCAGTAACGCAATACCATATCGGTCAAGCAGCGCGTTGTATCGGCCATCTTGGCACATGCGATCTAATCGATAATTAAAGTAATCTCTTACTTCTTCATCTTTAAAGCTGGCCTTGAAGTGCGTAACCGGTGAGAACAAGGCGTGTAATATCACCTCGTCCATCGTTTTGCCCATCGCTCGGCTAAAGTGACTGAAAATACTGCGGTCAATGACAGCGATATCACCATTTTGCTGCCAGAACTGCTTTACCTGCTCCGCCTGATCCGCAAATTCAATGTAGTTTTCCCGCTGAGGCGAGTCAGGACCAAACAAAACACCAAACTCAGGCCCAAGCTCTAAGTAAGCGTTTTGCCACGTGAGCACTCGGTGATCTTTTAAATCGGGTACCGAGTCAATCTTAATACCATCCGCTTTCTTACTGATCGCATAATTGGCAAAGGTAATATAGTGGTTGGAATAAAATACATTGGTATCATCGAGCAATACACTCAGCGCAGCATCAGCCTTCCCTTGCTGTACTGCCGTTTGCAAATCAGCAATCGGCATCTGAACAAATTGTACCGAATGTTCATTCAGCGCTTCGTTGATAATGTCTATCTGTAATCCTTTGGTTGCTCCATCCATCACGTATGGCGGCATATCCGTCGAAATAGCAACGGTCAAGCTGGGCTTCTCTGCATAGGCATATGTACTTAAAACAACGAGAAATGTCGCTAATATACTCAACGCCGAACGGTAATATAAAGATAAGTAACGATAAGCAAATATTAGAATTTTCATACTTAGCCAACCTCTAGCACACTGCTTATTGGTATGAATAAGTGTACACCCAAATCATTTCTACGCTCTTCTCTCATCACAATCACCACAAAATTATATGCAAACTTTTTTATAAATCGTGACACATATCACCAGTTACATTTTGAAACATCAACATAAGTCACTTTATGCATATTAAAAATCAGATTAAATCACCACCTCGAATCACAACCAATAGAGGTTATAACTAAAATGACAACAAAGGTTAGTATCTTTGACCAACCAAAGCCGTTTAAGATGATATTTTTTATCGAATTATGGGAGCGTTTTGGCTATTACGGACTGCAAGGTATTCTGGCAGTCTACTTCGTAGAGCAATTGGGCTTTACGCAGCAGGACTCTTTCGTCACATTCGGCGCATTCGCAGCTTTGGTTTATGGCTTGGTGTCCGTGGGTGGCTATGTTGGCGACCATGTCTTAGGTACTAAACGAACAATGGTATTCGGTACCATCGTGCTGGCTGCGGGTTACTTCCTGATGGGCTTCTCGATCCTTGAGCCTTCGTTTATCTTCTACGCACTCGGCGCCATCGCGGTGGGTAACGGTCTTTTCAAGGCCAACCCTTCAAGCCTACTGGCGAAATGTTATGAAGAAGGTGATAACCGCCTTGATGGCGCATTCACCCTTTACTACATGTCCATCAACATTGGCTCACTGATCTCACTGTCGCTCAGCCCTGTGATTGCCGCTAACTTTGGCTATGCAACCGCTTTTGTTATTTGTGGCCTTGGCCTTATTGCTAGCCTGCTTAGCTACATTATGTTCCGCCGCACAGTTGAAGGGATTGGTTCAACGCCTGATGCCAAGCCTGTCGATATGACTCGCCTTGCTGCTGTTATTGCCGCGACGGTTGCCTCAATTGTGGTGTGTGCATGGCTACTGCAAAACATCTTCATGGCGAACCTGGTACTTGGCCTGATCGGCGTTGGGGTGGTGACTATCTTCATGAAAGAAACCTTTAAGGTTACTGGCGCTGCCCGTAAGAAAATGATGGTGGCATTTATACTGATGCTACAAGCCATTGTGTTCTATGTGCTTTATGCCCAGATGCCAACCTCACTTAACTTTTTCGCCATCTATAACGTACGCACCGAGTTCCTAGGCTTTGACATCAACCCAGTAAGCCTTCAGGCCCTAAACCCATTTTGGGTTGTGCTTTGCAGCCCTATTCTGGCCTACCTATACACCTACTACGGTAGCCGTGGTCGCGACTTGTCGATGCCGGGTAAATTTACCGTGGGCATGTTCATGTGTGCATTTGGCTTCTTGTCAGTAGCCGCAGCGGGCCTATGGTTTGCCGATCAATCCGGTATGGTCTCGGCTTGGTGGATGGTCTTGGTTTACCTATTCCAAAGCCTGGGTGAGTTGTTGATCAGTGGTTTGGGCCTTGCCATGGTGGCGAGCTTAGTGCCACAGCGTTTGATGGGCTTTACTATGGGTGCATGGTTCCTGACCCAAGCGGCTTCATTCATCATTGGTGGTTATGTTGCAACCCTAAGTGCTGCGCCTGAAAACGTGACTGATCCATTGCTAACATTGCCACTATACACCGAGGTGTTCCAAAACATTGGCTTGGTAACGCTCGCTGTCGCGGTGCTTATGGCGGTCAGCTCTCCAATGTTAACCCGTATGATGACAGCAAAAGACGAGACCGAAGCGGTAAATGCAGAACTAGCAGTTAACTAAGTTTGGTGCTTGATCTTCGGATGATTTAATTCATCGATAAAAAACGCCCCGCATATCCTTGCGGGGCGTAACTATTTAGAACATTGAACAATTGATGCCTAGTGCATAATTATTACTTTGTCGAAGACTCAACCAATTTGATTGCGTTACCCAATACGTGCAAGCAAGTCAGACGTCCAACACCGCCTGGAACAGGCGTAATTGCGGCGGGTGAAAGGATACCATCGTGGTGTTTGATATCACCCACCAGCTTACCGTCAACACGGTTGATACCCACATCGATGATCAGCTGACCTTCAATGAATTGGCTGTTATCAAGAATACCGTGTGAGCCAGTGGCAACAACGATAACGTCAAACTGCGCCCAACTTACCGCTGCTAAGTCTGAGCGGCTGTTAAAGCTAGAGACTGTACTTTGGCGATTAATCAGCTCAATAGCCAATGGTTTACCAACGATATTACTGCGCCCTACTACAGCAACCTTCAGGCCGGCAAAGTTAAACTCACCACAATGGGCAGAGATAATGTCGATCGTTGCCTGAACAGTACAAGGAAGAATGGCATTCTGGCCAAGAACCAGCTGACCCAGTGTTTCTGAGCCAAAACCATCCACATCGATTGCAGCGGGTAGATCTGGCGCAACCAAACCGTTTGGCAAAGGAAGCTGGAACAAGATTGGGTGATCGGCATTATCAGCCAAAGTATCAAGATCGGTTTGGGTGGTGCCTGCTTCGTCCAATGTCAGGTGGTTACACTCCAAGCCCAACTCATCAAACAAGCGAATTTTATTACGAACATATACCTTGCTCGCTGGATCATCACCCACAGTGACGATAGTCAGCCTAACCGGTGTACCTAGTGTGGTGACTTTCTCTTTCAACTCAGCCAACTTGGCTTCGTAAATAGTGTTAATTACTGATTTCATTGCGTCTAATCCGGTTGTGGCTGATAACCCCTTATAGCCAAGGGAATTTAGCAGAACTTTGCGCTAGAGCAAGAAAATTGTGCCGTAGCTCACATTTCACTCAAACAACATCTATGAGAAAGAATAAAGCTGCACTATTTGCAAAATTTTATGCAACCAATCTGACCATAGCAAAGCAAGATTTTACAAAGAATTGTCATTATGCTAAAGAAACTGGTCCAAACAGCTGCTTTAATACCTACCAGGCATAACATAACCAAGGTCAATATTATGGATCAGGCAAACAGCTTACGTCACATCTTTCAAAACCGACAGCATATCGAGCGTGTAAAGCAGTACCAAGCGCAAATTCGCACCGCGATCATGGAAGGCGACTACCCGGTTGTTTCTACGTTGCTAGAGCAACTAGAAGTAGCACAACTTCAGCTTGAACAAGCATTTGCTGCTCCCCAAGTATCGAAGTAATTACCTGGGCGCACAATGAGAATTTTGTGCTACGCCTCAACATTATAATTAACAAGATGCATTATCATTTATTCTCTTTCATACAAACAGAGAATATAAGATGGATCTCTTACTACTGAGCAACGGTAAAGTTGCAGGCAACACCAAAGTCATGGAGTTCGCTCTACCGGCGATTACTGAAGTATTTAATCGCAAAAAAGTGAAGAATGTTGTGGTTATTCCGTATGCGGTGATCCGCAGTAGCCATGATGATCGTACTGCGATGGTTGCAGACAGCTTGAGCCACCTCGATGTATCGGTGACAGGACTACACACAGCCGACGATCCAGTTAAAGCGATCCGCGACGCCGACGCCATTGTGGTTAGCGGTGGTAACACATGGGTGTTGAACAAAACCCTGCATGATCTTGGCTTAATTGGCCCGATCCAGCACGCAGTAGCTAAGCTTGGCGTTCCTTACATCGGCTGGAGCGCAGGTACCGTGATTAGCGCACCTACCATCCGCACGACTAACGATATGTGCATTGTGAGCGCGGCCATTACCCCATCACTCAGCTTTGTCCCTTTCCAGATCAACGCTCACTACATTGATGCCACCATTGAAGGCCACATGGGTGAAACCCGCGATGAGCGTATCGAAGAGTTCTTGATTGTTAACCCACACCAGTCGGTTCTTGGAATTCCTGAAGGCTCATGGTTAGCCGTTTCTGGCGACAAGATGACTTACCAAGCAGCTAACGACAAGCCAATGCACTGGTTCAAGCTCAACCAAGAACGTAAAATCATTGAAGCCGGTTCTGACGTGACTGAACTGCTGTCGCTAGATTGCTAATAACAACTCGATGTTGATGTAATCGCGTAAAAAATACAGCACGCATTCGAGCGTATAGACATTGCGTGCTGTTAATTCTTAATAGATTTAACGACCTAAACCCCAGCGCAGGTATCCTGCTCTATATCCCCAGTACACTCGGCTTTGATACATCGACCAAGTAGTTGCACGCTAAGATATTTCGCCCAACCAGAAGCTTGTCTGCCATGAGGCTACGATCTTTCAAGTTTGTTTCCACCACATGCTCCTGACCGTCCAGATGAAAGTCCATTTCAATGCTATATCGAAGCTCGGCCCCCAAAGAGTTTTGAATTTGACGAACATGGGTGATTCTTGAGCGCATATGCACCGTTTCCCCTTGCTCATTGGCGGTAATGAAATTAACCATCTTGCCAACGTTTTCATCTGGCTCGGGCGAGAAGTCTTCAATTTCAATATTGATAGCGTGAAGGGATGTCCGGGTGGCACCGGTATCAATGCGGGAGCGGAAACTGAGGTTGGCCTTGTTTGAATAGAACTGCTCCTTCTGCCCTATAACTGCCTTTACGGCACTATCATCACAGGCATAACCAAACTCACTCGATACTGCGGAAGTTGAGAACAATAATGCGGTAATACCAATTAGAGAGGCGGTAAAACATCCATGCTTCAGGTTCATGACTACTCCTTGTTCTTAATGCAATTAATCCATTTATATTGCTAACATTCAAAAACACTGAGTCTTATTGATACCCTAAATCCTTCTATCGAATCACCCCCATTTTTGTAAGCAGATAAGTCATTTATACCCAAGCTATTTCAAGGTAGACATCACCACTCATTAACCAATAACCGGCTCTTAACCCCTTTCACTTGAAGCCCCATAGCTTCAAAGACGTCATCAAAGTTACGGCACTGCGGAGGCAAATTCGGCAATGATAGTACCGCCTCATCAAAGAAACGGGTTTGCTCAACATCAGATTGCCAAGCAAGTTTCCACCATTCAATAATGCGATCACGCGAGTCAACGAGCCTTTGGGTTTTAGGTAACCGATCTTTCTTATTCAGATTTTCTTTTGCTGTGGTGGGCAATAGGTTCCAACGATCATTGTTAGGCCAATAGGCAAACGGCAAGCAGTGATCAACATGGAACTGATCACGGAGCTTCGCCCCACTCCAGACACTATGAATTTCAGTACCGCATTGGCGCATTGCTTCCACCTTCTTACGAACTTCTCGAGTATCATGATCTTTATCGATCCAAATGAGGCAATCGTGATAGGTTTGCAATCCAATATTACGCTGTCGGTTAGTTTCGAATCGTTGCATCTCGAGTACCCACTGGTTCACCACCAATGGTTCAATCCAACTGCTATATAAGCGTAGGCAGTCCCATAAACTTTCATCTAAAACGAAAGTACCGAAGCTGCTCAAAAATTCGCTATCAATAAACAACGATTCGCATTGGGCTCGTCTTTTGGTAGGCGGATACATTGCAAAAAGCTTGTTATCTTTATTACCTTGATAAATAAAAGTTACAGGCCCTTGCTTGATCGTAGTAAGTGTATCTTTTATGGTTTTTTGCAACGCCTTCGCTTCATCCCCACTAAAGAATGAGCCAATCGCTAAATCATCAGCCGAAAGGTGAACAAGCTTTCGCCAACCATCATCTTTAACAAACCCCAGCCCTTTACTGGTATTGCTGTTTTGCTGAATACCAAAAGTACCATCAATTTCTATATCGATGAGGCGCTTAAATTGTCGAACCCAATAAAGTGCAACCAAGCCTTGAGGTAAAGCAACCTTGCCATCGGCTCTATCGAGAACTGCGCCTGGGTGTGCATCGGCAACTCTCAGCAATGTTCTGAGTAGCGCGAGTTTATAGGTCGCTGACTTACTATCGTTAACAATGATATGGCGAACTTTTGTCAGGTCACCAGTTCCATCATCAGGCAAGTTAAGCACAACGGTTTGCCACTTAACTTCGTCTCGCCCCATTTCATCATTATCAAGATCCGTTTTTAAACACACTTGAAGGGCATGATCTTTAGCTAATTGCTCGAGCTCTTCTACAGAGACATCATGAGCAATGCGTTTATCATGAAAACAACCGTGCCTTAGAGAAATAACCAACTTTCCATTTGGCGATAACAAGTTCGCCAACTTACGAAAAGCGCGCTTACGTTCTGACGGGGGGATGTGCATCCAAACAGCAGATACCAGAATAAGGTCAAAGCGAATGCCAAGACTCACCACCTTTTTTAACTCAGGTAGCGTATCTTCTAGCCAAGTCGCATGTGGAAGATGCTGCTTTCCTAACTCGCGCAACGCATCAGCCGGTTCTATTGCATAAACCTCACAGCCTTGCTGATGAAACCATTTAGCATCACGGCCGCTACCAGCACCTATATCAAGTACCTGCGCCTGCTCGCCTTCAGTGGCTACAGGCCAATAGGCTTTCCAGCTAGCATGAACATGCTCAAAAGACAGGGAAAGGTAGCTATCAGCCATTTGCTGCGCGTTATCATTATAGAATTGAATGGATTGGCTCATGGCATGTTCATCGTGTTATGGATAAACAACATTATATCCTATTACGACGGAATCTGTTCACTAACTTGCTGTAGTTATTGACTTTATACGCTTTGATATAAAGAAAAACAATCAAGCCGCCCCCAGCAGCTTCTCCGAGCAGCACTCGCAAACATTATCTTTATCAAGGTAGTTGCTTGGCCTAACTTCATCACACATCACGCAAGGTGCGAAGTAGTCAGGGTTGTTCAGCAGGTCAATAAGGGCATGAATGGCTTCGATAATATCTTCGGCGCGGAAGTTTTGTAGGTTGTGCCAGTCGTATTGAATACAGTTGTGCTCGTCGAAGCTTACACTGCACACTTTCAGCGAGATAGGCTTGAAGGATTCGTCACGGCAAGGGCGACAATTATTTGGGTTTTCGTTCAGGCCAAAGAAGTCGATTGGCAGGATGGAGCTCATTCGAACATAAGGGAATTGGCAAGTAAGATCCTCGATATCAAGGTAGCGATCGCGCTCGATCCCTTGGCCGATCAGCAAGCCTTCAATATACACGAGTACGCCTTGTCGTAGATGTTCATCCAGACATACCGTACCTTGAGACAATGCAGCAAATGCTTGTTTTAATTTTTTATTATTCATCATCACTGGTAAATCCATTCCACTTACTAATCATCGCCACCAAAACATTCGCACAACTTTATAAATGTGTCGAAGTATTAATAGAAGCTATATTTTGCATATCTAGCTCAAAATTTCACTAGTAATTTTTTGCTCTCTTTGATGGTTTATCATCCGGCTCAGCGGCAACCCTTTTGAGTATTCGGTTTCACTCCACACCACATAGACTTCAAACCAACCACTCAACATTTCATAAGCACTCAACCGATCCACATCATAAACATCAATCAATATACTCATAAAGAGTAGAATTATGATATCTACTCTTTATGATTACGTAAACCTGTTAATTTAATCAGTATTAGATTTGATTTAGCGTAATATCAATAGATCGATATTGCTTACCCTTTGATGCCAAATGAATAACTTGCATCTACTGATTATCGGTATATAGTAGTAGCCAACAGATATACTGGATAAATAACCATGACTCTACACCACGATGATCATGCATCTGCCCTTTCGGCAGAGGTTAAGCAAAAGTTGGATGCTATTGGCTCGGCGCAGCGCGAACGCCTGGCTTTCATTGATTTCGCCCTGTATTTTTTTGGCGAGCTAACTCGAAAGGATTTGATCGATCGTTTTGCTGTCGGTCATGCAGCCACTACCCGAGATCTTGCGCTTTATAAAGAGCTCGCGCCTGACAACCTCAAGTTAGATATGCGCTCAAAGAAGTACTATAAGCAGCCTGGCTTTTCCCCGCTGTTCACGCTTGATCTGAAGAAAACCCTTGCTACTATTTCGCTGGGTTACGGTGACGGATTTGCCGGACACCATGACTTCCCAATTAACTGTGAGTCGCCAGATTCGTTAACCGTGCCTAAAACGCCAATTATGGCGGTGCTTTGCGAAGCGATTTACCGCAACAAGTTGATTGAAATCGAATATGTCTCGACATCAAGCGGTAAAGGAAAACGTGTTATAGCGCCTCACAGCCTTGTCGATTCAGGTAACCGCTGGCATGTACGCTCATTCGATCGCAAAAATAACCAGTTCATGGATGTGGTGTGTAACCGTATCGAGTCTGCGGTATTGCTTGAAGATGATGTGCTGTCTAACCATGAAAGCATCGAGGCCGATCGCCAGTGGCAAAAATACATTGAGCTTGAGCTCATCCCCCACCCTAAGCAAGAAAACCCAAAGGCTATCGAACTCGATTACGAGATGAAAAATGGCATGGTTGCAGTGGAAGTACGTGCGGCGCTTGCTGGCTACTTACTGAGAAAGTGGGAAGTGGACTGCAGTGAAGACGGTAAGCTTCATGAGTATGTTGGCTATCAGCTGGCGCTTGGCAACCCACAAGCCTTGTACCAAGTAACCAGCGCCATGCTTGCGCCTGGCTATAAGGCCCCTTAACGGCGACGGCACGAAAGAAACTTGTACATGAAGGAGTGCCTTGCGCACTCCTTCATTTTATCTTTCTAACATAAATTCAATTGCTGTTGGCTTTAGCTTCTATTTTGGAATATTGAAGTTCCTATCGCCTTCGCAGGTAAAGGTGAAGTAGCGGCTACGCTCATGAAATGCGGAAAAACCCTTCCCTTTACAATATGCACCGTTAAGTTCGTGCATATAGGCCAATGACGCCTGATCTTTCACCAGAAAGTAGCTATCGTTTTCACACAAGATACGGATCTTGCCGTCATCCCCTTGAGAGTATGACTGCACTTTGGAGCCACATAGGGTAAAGCTGGCCTCGGTATATTCATCGGCGCGTTCATCAACCGATTTTGAGCAACCTGTTGTTATCACTGCCGTTGTGATCAGCATTAGAATATTTCTTATCATCGGCTTCCTCCGAGACTATTCATACACGGTTTAGATAGCTTATTACTAAGAAAGTGTAGCGCGATTCAGGCAGGTAATAAGAAAGTACCAATGAGAATGGCACTTTTTAACCATTCATTTGCTTCTTTTTACCTTTTTTCTCATCTATGCGTCGGCGATGCCAAATTGAATAGTGTCGCAAGCCAGCTGGCCCATGCGCTATCACTACCGACATCAGCAACACGGTAATAAATAACGCGGGTTTGTGCTGGGGAATGAAAAAGAAGCTGCTAATCAGGCCAAGCTTGACCATGGTTAACACCCCTTTAAGCTGGATTAGCCACAGCTTCGATTGCTTTATTTCTAGCACCGTCATGATCACCCCGGTCACCATGGCTAATACCCACCAATGTAGCCACAGTTCCCGCTCAATCCCATAAAAAATACCACCAGCACTGCCCGCAATACCAAGAATATGCAGCGCACGAATGGCTGTTTTACTTAGGCGTTGGATCCAAAAGCGGGTCTCAGACATACCAAACTCTTCATTGGCGTGTTTGGCGTGATTGCCTTGTTTAGGCTTATGTTCGGCATGAGATGAAAGATGGGGTGATTTTTTCATGGGATATCAGGGTATTCATATAATGCGGTGAAGAATACCCCTTATACCATGAGCAGTAAACCTACTTAAGTTAAGGCTATTTGTTTTTGGCATTATAAACGACCACAATAGGCCAACTAAGCCTTATACAATCCTTCCAGCTCACCATCAATCACCATGATGCAGTCCATACCAGCCGCCAACGCTGCTGTTTTTCCGAGCTCGGTATCTTCAAATACAATGCAATCTTTTGGCTCAATACCAATGCGCTTGGCTGCTTCAAGGAAGGTGTCTGGGTTAGGCTTATGGTTAACGACATCATCCGCTGTCACTAGGGCATCTAGCATAGGTAGAATACCGGTGTCGGTCAGCAATGGTTCTGCATTAAATCGGCGGCAACCCGTGCCAACCGCAATTTTCTTGTCTACTTTGTGTGCTAGCAATACGTTATAGCTCGATTCAATAATCTCGCCTTTAAACTCAATCTCGTCGAAAAACTTACACTTGGTCTCTGCCAAGCGATTAACGTCAAAGTTCTGCTTAAAACGTCGGTTAATTTCCTGAGCGGTTTTAACTGTCGGCATACCGCCCAAGCTGTAGAACCACGTTTCATCGAACGGGATTTCATGAATTGCGCATGTTTGTTCCCATGCTTTCAGGTGGGCCGGCATCGAGTCAACCAGCGTGCCGTCCATGTCAAAGATAATGCCTTTGTACGCGTCTAAGTTCATGTTTCTCCTTATTCATTTAATACTTATTCCACAAGCTAGCTTTGACTTATCCAAGCTAGCTACGAAATAGATATATCTCTGTTATATGGCGGATTTATGTCAATCGCAATAGTTTTTATCCTCCAGCTAATTGATTAACACAGTATTCACTTTCCAAATCAATCCTCTAGTTAAACCGGTCATGATTTGAACAATCAATTTACTTATCGTCATATTGCCAGAGAAAATGGTCATACATAGGTATACATTCAGAATAATTAAATATATATTCAGTTAAAACACATTTTCAATCACAGCATCTTTATTGCTCTAAGACGTACAGTAAAGGATTTATTATGGATCAACCCGATATTACCGCGCTCATCCCCATTATTATTACGCTAGCCCTATCCCTTACGACTCGAAACGTTGTGATTGGCTTATTTGGCGGGGTATTCAGTGGCGTTATCATGCTTAATGGTATCGCTCCGCTAGATACTTTCGGTACGCTGGTTAAAGATTACCTCGTCCCTCAGTTAACCGACAGCTACAACGCTGGTGTCATTGTTCTTCTGGTATTTATCGGTGGCTTTGTGGCGTTGATGGAGCAATCTGGCGGTGGTCAAGCCTTTGCCCAGAAAGTCACCCACTGGGTCAGCACCAAATGTAGGGCACAACTATCCTCTTGGTTTGGCGGTATTTTTATCTTCTTCTCAGACCTTGGCACACCGCTAATCGTCGGCCCTGTTTTCCGCCCATTATTTGATAAGCTAAAACTGTCTCGTCAAAAGCTGGCGTTTATTATTGACTCAACATCTTCCCCCGTTGCCATCTTAATCCCTTTCATTGGCTGGGGCGTGTACATCATGGGGCTGTTGCAAAAAGAGTTTACCGCATTGGATGTCGGTATCAGTGATTGGGAAGCATTTGTTAAAGCCATTCCTTTCCAATTCTATGCATTCTTGGCTATTTTCATTGTCCCGCTAGTGGCAATTAAGAAATTGGATTTCGGCCCAATGGCGGAAGCAGAAGCCAAAGCAAAACAAGGGATCATTGCAGCAAATACGCAAGACACCCTGAAAACCTTTACGCATAAAAATGCAAGAGCCTCATTCGTGTTCGCACCGCTTATCGTGATGGCAACGGTATTAGTGGCGATGCTGGCGCCCCTTGGCTTCCCGTTTGAAAAGGTGTCAGGCTCGGTATTTCGTGCAGCCCTTTCTACCGCTTATTTCTGCGCAGCGGTTACTCTTATCTCATTAATGGCGTTTTACGGGGTACGTAAGCTCAATGATGGTATTGGCGTGTACCTAAAAGGCATGGGCAATATGATGCAAGTCGCGATTGTATTGATCCTGGCTTGGACGCTTAGTTCTGTGGGCAAAGAGTTGGGTACTGCGGCCTATATTGCAGAGCAGGCACAAGCAGGCTTTCCATACTGGTTAGTGCCTGCCGTGGCATTCTTATTGTCAGCGATTATTTCATTCGCAACGGGATCGTCGTGGGGAACATTCGCCATCATGCTGCCGCTGGTTATCCCAACAGCCATTGCTATCGATGCGCCACTGTATGCTTGTATTGGTGCGGTATTGTCTGGCGGTTTGTTTGGTGACCACTGCTCGCCAATTTCTGAAACCACTATTCTGTCATCGACTGGCTCAGGGTGTGATCAATTCGAGCACTTCCGTACGCAGCTGCCTTACGCACTGCTCAACGGCAGTATTGCACTGGCCAGCTTTATTGTTGCCGGCATCATGCAAAGTGCGCTGGTATTGGTTGCCGCTCTTATCAGCCAAATCTGTTTGGTGTACTTACTTGCCAAATGGCATCACCGTACGCAGCCAGCAAGCGAGTTAGAAGCGCAGCAATAAGCAAAGCATAAGAGAAACACAACACGCAATGGGCTGCTATCGGTTAACTGATAGCAGCCTATTTTATTTCAAGCTTCACCAAGCCCCACTTTCTAGCAATGCGATCAAAAAAGCCTTGGGTTTTCTTCAACTCGATCCAATGGTTGACGTAATTGATCCAGACCTGATCTTCTTTGGGTAACAACATGGCAATGGGGGTCGGACGACGCATATCATCTACCTTGGCAATGGCCAATTGTGGGTATCGGCGCACTAAGGTTGCCGCTTCAATGTTTGAGGTAATAATGGCAGTGGTTTTGTTATCGAGCAGGTATTGATGCACACGCTCTGGTCCATTAATGCTGTTTTGTCGTGCATTAGGCAGCAAGTCTTTAACAATTTGCTGTTGTACCGTGCCCTTGGTCGACGTGATAACAACAGACGAGTTATTAAAATCACTCCAACGGCGGAATCGGTTAGCGTTATTTTTTTGAACAACTGGCACAAAGGCGAGGTAGAAATAGGTATCGCTGTAGCCTGCAAGCCTTGCACGATGCATATTGAGCGATGCGCTTCCCGACATATCATACTTGTCGGTCACAACACCGTTGACCAAGTTTTTCCATGTCGTTGGCACGTATTCAACAGTAACGCCAAGATCTTTGGCAAGCTCGGTGGTAATGTCGATATCAAAACCGCGATAGAAATTGGTGGCCGGATCCCGTGTTGTCATCGGGCTCCAATCCCCGGTTGTGCCTACCCGTAAGGTTCCCCTATTTACAATCTCTGTTAACCGGCTTGATGCCGCATAGCATGCAGTAGTAAACAATGACATCAATACAATAGTGCAAATCACGTAGCGCGTAATGAATTGCGGTGCCGTCATACTCACCCCTACTATCTCAGTAATATGTTCTCCCTCAGCACAAGATAATTATTAGTGTAAAGGTGCGAGGGTATCCCCAAACATCATGGGTATTACTAAAAGATAGCAGTTATTTGTCTAAAGCATTTTTAACTTTTTTAACATAAAGCCTTATTTAGCTTGGTAGCCGCGCAAAAACATATCCACGCAAGCCTTGAGGTATTGTTGCCTTTCTTGCTCCGACTCCCCACTATCTTGGCCTAAGTAAGTCCAATACACCGCGCGACCATGGCACATCAACAACAGCTGCATGGCTGCATCACGTACATTGAGATCACGGATAAGCTTGCCCTGCTCTACGAGCTTGGCCAAATACTCCGCCAACATATCCGTGGTATTTTTAGGCCCAGCATTAAGGAAGACTTTCGCAAGTTCAGGGTGACTATCACTTTGACTAACTGCTGTCTTGTACGTTGATTTCGCTTCATCAGACATCAACATGTTTTGAAATCGCCAACCGAACTCATACAAAACCTCATCGGCTGGACGGTGATCATCAATGAGGCTGACATCAAGCTGGCTTGAAATGCACTTCTTACGGATGCAAGTATCAAACAAATCGTCTTTAGTTTTGAAATGCGAGTAAACCGTTTGCTTAGATACCTGCGCCCTAAGGGCAATGGCATCCATACTGATGGCATAGCCCTGCTCACTAAACAGTTCCGTTGCGGCTTTCATTATCTGCTCACGCTTCTGAGCACTTCTTGCTGTTAGCACTTCTCTACCTCATCCATCTAAAAGCATTACACGCTAGTTTTTTAATCTCGAAATATTAAACAGACCCAATACACCAATTAATAACGTATTAATCAACACCACACGAACAACAATAACAAAATTCATACAATTACACTGGACAGTCTAGTACATTTGGATTATTTTTTAAACATATGGACTGGACAGTCTAGTTTGGAAGCATACCAAAAGTCATTGGTATAACGAAAAGGCGACAAAAGATGCGAAGGATGACCAAGATCAGCTTACTGATCACAGCCGCCCTGTTAGTCGGTTGTAACAGTGCAAGTAATGATAGTGAACAACAGGCACAAACCCAGCAGATCCTGAGAGTGAATACCCATACTCTAGCGCCTACCGATCACTTTACTGTCGAACGCGAATACGTTGGTATGATCCAGGCAGGCCAGCAAGCTAACCTCGGGGTTGAGCTTGGCGGTAAGATCTCGCAGATCCTTGTGGATGTTGGTGACAACGTCAAAGCCGGCGAGCCTTTGCTGGTACTTGATACCGATTTACTGAAAACTCAGGCCGATGAACTTCGCGCCCAACAGGCTCAAATCACCGCCCAACTTGATTTAATTGAAGCCAACTTGAAGCGCCAACAAGCCTTGAAGAAAAAAGGCTTTAGCGCCGATTCAGACATTGATGATTTGAACAGCCAGCGCAACGCACTAAGGGCAAACTACCGCCAACTAGGGGCTTCTATTGCCGCTAACCAGTTGCAACAAGACAAGTCCACTGTCTACGCCCCTTATGACGGCATGATTAGCGCACGCTTTATTTCCAAGGGCGATGTAATTAATGTGGGCTCACCTACCCTCACCTTACTGGCAACCACCAGCAAAGAAGCCCATATCGGTGTGCCCGCCAAGCAACTCAGTAAGCTGCTCAACCACGCTGATTGGCAACTTCGTGTGAGTCAAAATAGTTACCCCGTCACCTTGATGAACCCTGGTGCACGAGTCGATATTGGTACCCGTACGGTGAAACTTCGCTTTGCCTTACCTGAAACCGCAGATGTCATTGATGGGGAGCTGGCTTATCTCCAGTACGAAGACAAACACCAGCAACCGGGTTATTGGATTCCGCTTTCCTCAATGACCGATGGCATCCGTGGGGTGTGGAATGTGTTCGCCCTACATGATGAAGACGGTAAGCTAAATGTTGAGCGCCGCACCATTGAGGTGTTGTACGCCACCAACGAGTACGCCTTTGTCGATGGCGCGATACAGCCCGGCGAACGTATCGTTGCCGATGGCCTTCACCGGTTGGTGCCCGGACAAGCTGTCTTACCGGTAAAAAAGCTCCCGCTGCCTCTGCCCTCGTCTCTCAATAACGATCAGCAAGAGGCAGCACTATGAACATCAACGCCGTGATCAATAATACCCGACTGCTAATACTGGCTGTTGCTTTGGTTGTGGTGGCGGGCTTCTCTGCGATGAGTACCCTGCCTCGCGCTGAAGATCCGGTGATCCATAACAGAAATGCCAGTGTAATCACCCACTTTCCCGGTGCCACTGCTGAACGTGTGGAAGCCTTAGTTACAGAGCAAATAGAAACCCATCTTCGCCAACTAGAAGAAATTAAAGAGCTATCTTCAACATCTCGCCCCGGTATATCCGTGGTTCGCATAGAGCTCAAAGATAGCGTCACCGATTCAGAGCCGGTCTGGTCACGTGCCCGAGACAAACTTTCAGATGTACAACCTTTGCTCCCCCAGGGTACCAGTGCACCAGAGCTCGATGATGACCATGGCTACGCCTTTACTGTACTGACGTCACTGACCTGGCAGGGCGACACCCAACCAAACCTGCTCACATTGCGTCGTTACGCCATTGAGCTAAGCAACCGCCTCCGCGTGTTAAGCGGTACCGAGTTTGTCGATGTGTATGGCCTACCCGATGAGGAAATTCTGGTCACGCTTGATCCAAGTGCTGCCAGTGCACTGGGCCGCTCTGCGATTTCATTATCACAAGCTATTGGTCAAGCCGATGCCAAGAACTCCGCAGGTGAGCTCGTCAATGGCAGCAACCGTTTTGCCCTAGAAGTCTCAGACTCGCTAGATTCGCTTGATCGAGTTCGCCGTGTACCTGTAGCCATCGACGATAACGGCTACATGATCCGGATTGAAGATATTGCCGAAGTTGAGCGCAGCGCTGCCTCTCCGCCCGCAGAATTAGCCTATGTCGCAGGTAAGCCCGCCATTATTGTTGCTACCCGAATGCAACCGAGCCTTCGGGTCGACCAATGGACTGAACGGGTGAAAACACTGCTAGATAATTATCAACATGAAGTCCCGAGCAATATCGGTGTCGATATTATCTTTGAGCAGCAAAGCTATACCGAAAACCGCTTAAACGAGCTGAACGGCAGTTTGTTGATGGGCTTTTCTATCATCTTGGTTGTGCTGCTACTGACGCTGGGCTTCCGCTCTGCCATCATTGTGGCGCTCTCGTTGCCGCTTACCAGCTTACTAACGCTAACCATGATGAAGTTTACCGGGCTGCCAATTAACCAAATGTCTGTAACGGGTTTGATAGTGGCGTTAGGGATCATGGTGGATAACGCAATTGTGATGGTCGACACCATCCAGTACCACCGCCATAAAGGCGCGGCGAAAATTGAGTCGGCCATTAAAGCCGTCAAACACCTTTGGGTACCGCTACTGGGTTCAACCCTCACTACGGTTCTCGCCTTTGCACCTATCTTCTTGATGCCTGGCCCCGCGGGTGAATTTGTGGGTGCTATTGCGATTACCGTGTGCTTCTCATTAATTGGTTCTTACCTTATTTCGCATACCATTGTTGCAGGCTTTGCCTCGCGTTGGTTGCCTGCCAGCAAGAGCCAAAACCATTGGTACCACACCGGTATTGCGATTCCAGCATTGAGCAAGCAATTCAAACGATCTATCCAGCTTGCGTTAAAGCGCCCGCTAATCACAACAGGTATCGTCTGCATCCTGCCCTTTACTGGATTTTGGGGCGCGGGCCAACTAACAGAGCAGTTTTTCCCGCCATCAGATAGGGATATGTTCGAGATCCAGGTCTACCTCCCACCACAAGCCAGCATTTATGCCACCACGCACACTACCAAGCAAGTGGATAAGATCATGGCTGAATATGAAGAGGTCGAGCTAGTCAGCTGGGTGGCGGGCGCAAACTATCCGTCTTTCTATTACAACATGGTAGGAGGACAAAACGGTGCGCCTTTCTTTGCCCAAGCTATGGTGAAAGTCTCTGACTTCAAAGCGGCGAACCGGCTGATCCCTGAACTGCAGAAAGCGTTTGATGAGCAACTGCCACAAGCTCAGATTTTAGTCCGCAAGCTAGAGCAAGGCCCTCCGTTCAATGCGCCACTGGAAGTGAGGCTCTATGGCCCTAATTTGGACAGGCTCAAATCTATTGGTGAAGATATTCGCTTGATCATGGCTCAAACGCCAGATGTCACACACACAAGGGAAACCTTGCAACCAGGCACACCGAAAGTTTGGGTTAATGTGAATGAAGAAGCCAGCCAGTTGAGCGGCCTGTCGCTCAGTGGGTTTGCCGATATCCTGCAAGCTTCTTTCACCGGGCGTCTAAGTGGCAACATTATCGAAGCGACTGAGTCGATACCGGTTCGGGTGAGAGTGGATGATGCCAGCCGCGAGAACATGAGCCAACTGAGTAGCCTGCCTTTGCCTGTGCAAAACGATCCTTCATTGATCGGCTTGCCTGTGTTCGCCTTGGCAGAGCTGGAGCTGAATCCGAGCCGTGGTTCTATCCCCCGTCGCGATGGGCAGCGTGTCAATGTTATCGAGGGCTACTTACGCGCAGGCGTACTGCCGCAAACCGCACTGGATCATTTTCAGGAAAACCTTCAGTCATACCAACAAACGCTACCCATCGGTTACACCATCGAGTTTGGTGGCGAATCCGCTGAACGTGATGAATCGGTAGGTAACCTGATGGCCAACCTCACCATGGTTATGACGCTATTGGTATTGGTGGTGGTGATCTCGTTTAACTCATTCCGCCTCAGCCAAATTATCTTCTTGGTCGGATTCCTTGCCTCAGGGTTGGGATTGTTGTCAGTGTGGTTCTTCAATTACCCCTTTGGCTTTACCGTAATTATCGGCTTGCTTGGCCTTGTCGGCCTCGCCATCAATGCCGCTATTGTCATTCTGGCTGAGCTAAAATCCAGCCCAGAAGCCTGTAAGGGTAACGAAAATGCCATTATTGAAGCGGTAATGAACTGTACCCGCCATATTACCTCTACCACCATCACTACCATCGGTGGCTTTATGCCGCTGATCTTGGCGGGCGGCGGATTCTGGCCACCATTTGCGGTAGCCATTGCGGGCGGTACATTGCTGACTACCTTGATTTCGTTCTACTTTGTCCCAGCAGCCTTTAGGCTATCTGTGAAATTCAAGCCATTAAGTCACTCACCAGCAGCTGAAGCCGCAACTGCCTAATGCGTTATAAATGGACAAGCTCTTGCTCCTCCCCTTTTCTAGGGGAGATACCATCTTTTTGTATCTTGTCTAGCCTTAAGCTATTTAAATGCTTTGAGGCTGGTATTCGATCTGATGTTTGATAACACCAAAGCAAATCTGAGTCAGCTTTCTCATTGCAGCCCCCA
>NZ_PYMA01000028.1 GCF_003026495.1 Photobacterium sanctipauli | reverse complement strand
TAAGAATTTTGCTTGGCGACCATAGCGTTATGGACCCACCTGATCCCATGCCGAACTCAGCAGTGAAACGTAATAGCGCCGATGGTAGTGTGGGGCTTCCCCATGTGAGAGTAGGACATCGCCAGGCTCCAAATTTTAGAAATTTGCATTAGCGAATTTCAACGCAGAATTGCGTGCTGGTATAGCTCAGTTGGTAGAGCGCACCCTTGGTAAGGGTGAGGTCCCCAGTTCAAATCTGGGTACTAGCACCACTAATTTTGTTCAGCGACAATAGCACAATGGACCCACCTGATCCCATGCCGAACTCAGAAGTGAAACATTGTAGCGCCGATGGTAGTGTGGGGCTTCCCCATGTGAGAGTAGGTCATTGCTGAACTCCCTTTTAAAACCCAGCCTTCGGCTGGGTTTTCTCGTTTCTGAACCATGAAAAATGATGAATATTTTTCATGTACCTTCAATCAAGTTCAATTATTTTAATATTCTTTTGCTTGCTTCAGCCGCTAAACTTCTATAGTTTTATTTAGAAATCTGGACGTCTAAACATCTTGTTGTGGAAGATAAGGTGGGGCGTTTGATGTAAGTTTAAGGAGCAAACTGCAATGCCGATAAAAATTCCTGATCAACTTCCTGCGACAGATATTCTTCGTGGAGAAAACATATTCGTCATGTCTGAGGCACGTGCTGCCAGTCAGGAAATACGTCCATTGAAGGTGCTTCTGCTTAACTTGATGCCGAAGAAAATAGAAACAGAGACCCAGTTTCTTCGCCTGCTGTCAAATAGCCCATTGCAGGTTGATGTCGAGTTACTTCGTATAGATAATCGGCCGACGAAAAACACCCCGACAGAGCACCTGGATACTTTCTACCGCCAATTCGAGATGGTCAAGGATCGTAACTTTGATGGGTTGATCGTGACTGGTGCGCCCTTGGGCTTAGTGCAGTTTGAAGACGTACTGTATTGGGAAGAAATCCAAACCATCATGAATTGGGCTAAGGAGCATGTGACCTCTACGCTCTTTGTATGCTGGGCTGCACAAGCAGGACTTAAGCTGCTATATGACTTGCCTAAGCGCACCCGGAAGGAAAAGCTATCTGGTGTTTACCATCATCGTACCCATGATTGTCACCACCCGATACTTCGTGGCTTTGATGATACTTTCCTGGCACCACATTCGCGCTACGCTGATTTTTCACCGGAGTTCTTATCTGAGCATACCGACTTAGATATTCTTGCAACATCGGATCAGGCCGGTGTGTACCTCGCCGCGACAAAAGATAAGCGGAATGTGTTTGTGACAGGCCATCCTGAATACGATGCGTTGACATTACACAATGAATATACGCGTGATGCTGGGGAGGGAATGGATCCAAATGTGCCCGTGAATTACTATCCAGATGACAACCCTGAAAATCGCCCATCAGCAAGCTGGAGGAGCCATGGTCATTTGTTGTTTTCAAATTGGTTGAATTACTGCGTTTATCAGCAGACACCATATGATCTTGAGCACTTTTCTGAAGCTAACTTTACCAAAGATGAGTAGTGGGCGTTGAGCGAACTCAAGTCATCTAAATGAATCGAATACCCAAAGACCTGCTATTGAGCAGGTCTTTTTTCACCTGGCTAGTTATTATTTTGTGCTTCCCAAGCTTTGGCTTTATGTATGAGCGGGGTGATTGTCGAGCCTTGAATGAGTATTGAGAAGACAACCACGGAATAGGTCATCACCAAGATGATCTCACGCACATCGATATTTTTCTCTGGGATAACCATTACACCTGCAGGGATCGCCATCGCCATTGCTAGTGCTAGGCCACCACGTAAGCCGCCCCATGTCAGGATCTTCACTGACATTGGGTTGTAGTCACGGTAGCGCTGGAATCCTATATATGACAGTTGGATACTGAGGAAGCGACTAAATAGTACGAGCGGCACTGCGATAACCATTAATACCCAGTCTTCTTGGTGAAAGCTGAACTGTAGCATGCTCATACCGATAAGCAGGAAGAGCACGCCGTTGAGGAACTCGTCAACAAGCTCCCAGAAGTGATCGAGGTGGTCTTCACTCTCTTTTGAAAAACCGATATAGCGGGTCCAGTTACCAATCATGATCCCTGAAACGACCATTGCCAATGGGCCTGATACGTGGATAACATCGGCAAAGACATAACCCGCTGTTGGTATGCCTAAGGTGAGTAGCAATTCCATAGAGTGATCGTCGGTAGAGCTGATCAGGTAGTGGAAAATTAGTCCAAGCGCAAAACCATAGGCAATGCCACCAATCGCTTCTTGTAAAAATAGCTGTCCAACACCCAAAACGGTTGGGGCTTCATTGCCGAAGGCGATGGTAAATAAGGTTACGAAGATCACCAAGCCAAAGCCATCGTTGAAGAGGGATTCGCCTTCGATTTGGGTTGAAATCCTTTTAGGCGCATCGAGTTTTTTGACAATGGCCAGTACGGCAATAGGGTCAGTCGGCGAGATCAATGAGCCAAAAATTAGGCAGTAAATGAGATCTAATTGAATCCCAAGTACTTGGCATATCCCCCATAGTACAACCCCTATAAAGATGGTCGAGAACAGGGTTGCTGCAAGTGCAAGGGTAGTTATTTCCCATTTTTGCTCTTCCAAGTGCGGTAATTTAATCCCCAGTCCACCGGCAAAGAGTAGGAAACCGAGGATCCCTTGCAAGAGGAAGCTTTCGAAATTGATCTCTCCTAGTTGCTCGGCTGCAATGGTTTCAAGGTGGAACCAGCCGTTTTGGCCAGCGACAATAATACTGAGCGATAGCACCAAGGCTCCCGCAGTAATGGCAATTGTGCTCTGCATTTTTCCTATCTTGCTGTTAACAAAAGCAATTAACATCGCGGCAGCCGCTAGGAAGCAGAGGGTGCTGTAGACTGACATCCAGACCTCACAGGTGATAAAAAAGAAAGCTGTAAATTGTGACAAAATATAAATGGTTCACTGCGTGATAGCTATTACTATTTTTAACCAACTGCACCAATATTTAATCACTGAAAACCACTTTAGACGTCTAGATTTCCATTTCTGCTATGGTAGGATGTGAACTAGCTGTAAAAATTGATAAGGAAGTAGTGCGGTGTTGACTGGCAAGGACTTATTACAAAAACGTATCGAAGAGCAAATCCTGATCATTGATGGTGGTATGGGTACCATGATCCAGGGGTATAAGCTCGAGGAAGAAGATTATCGTGGTGATCGCTTTGCTAACTGGCACAGCGACCTTAAAGGAAACAATGATCTCTTGGTGCTAACCCAGCCCCAGTTGATTAAGGATATCCATTCGGCTTACCTTGAAGCCGGTGCCGATATTTTAGAGACCAATACTTTCAACGCCACTACCATTGCGATGGCTGACTATGACATGGAAAGCTTGAGCGCCGAGATTAACCTCGAAGCTGCTCGCCTTGCCCGTGAAGTCGCTGATGAATGGACGGCAAAAACGCCAGAGAAGCCGCGTTTTGTCGCTGGTGTTCTTGGCCCAACGAACCGCACCTGTTCTATCTCACCGGATGTAAATGATCCCGGCTTTCGTAATGTGACTTTCGATGAGCTAGTAGAAGCTTACTCCGAGTCAACGCACGCGCTTATCAAAGGCGGCGCCGATATCATTTTGATTGAGACCATCTTTGATACTCTAAATGCCAAAGCGTGTGCCTTTGCGGTTGAAACCGTGTTCGATGAGCTCGGTTACAAGCTGCCGGTGATGATCTCGGGTACCATCACCGATGCATCGGGACGCACGTTATCGGGCCAGACGACCGAAGCGTTTTACAACTCCCTACGCCACGTCAGCCCAATTTCCTTTGGCCTAAACTGCGCACTTGGCCCAGACGAGCTACGCCAGTACGTTGAAGAACTATCGAATATTTCAGAGAGTGCCGTGTCTGCCCACCCGAATGCGGGGTTGCCAAATGCCTTTGGTGAGTATGACCTGTCGCCGGAAGATATGGCTGTTCACATTAAAGAGTGGGCAGAAAGTGGTTTCTTGAACCTTGTAGGTGGTTGTTGCGGAACAACGCCTGAGCATATCCGCAAAATGGCGGAAGCGGTTGCCAGCCTATCTCCTCGGGTGCCGCCGACTCATTCTGTTGCCTGCCGTCTGTCGGGTCTGGAGCCATTAACCATCGAGAAAGAGACACTGTTTGTTAATGTTGGTGAGCGTACCAATGTAACTGGCTCTGCTCGATTTAAGCGCCTGATCAAAGAAGAGCTCTATGATGAAGCGCTGGAGGTTGCCCGCCAGCAAGTCGAGAATGGTGCCCAGATCATCGATATCAATATGGATGAAGGCATGCTGGATGCCGAAGCTTGTATGGTGCGCTTCTTGAACCTGTGCGCTTCAGAGCCTGAGATCTCAAAAGTACCAATTATGGTCGACTCCTCGAAGTGGGAGGTGATTGAAGCTGGCCTGAAATGTATTCAGGGCAAGGGTATCGTTAACTCTATTTCTCTCAAAGAAGGGAAAGAGAAGTTTGTTGAGCAGGCTAAGCTGATCCGCCGTTATGGTGCTGCTGTGATTGTGATGGCCTTCGATGAATTGGGCCAAGCAGAAACCCGTGAGCGTAAGCTGGAAATCTGTACCAATGCCTACCGTATCTTGGTTGATGAAGTTGGTTTCCCGCCAGAAGATATTATTTTTGACCCGAACATCTTTGCTGTGGCAACCGGTATTGAAGAGCATAACAACTATGCGGTCGACTTCATCGAAGCCGTGGGTGATATTAAGCGCGACTTACCGCACGCAATGATTTCCGGTGGTGTATCCAACGTGTCGTTTTCCTTCCGTGGTAACAACTACGTGCGCGAGGCCATACATGCTGTCTTCCTATACCACTGTTTCAAGCGTGGGATGGATATGGGTATTGTCAATGCCGGACAGCTTGAAGTTTATGACAACGTACCGGATAAACTACGCGAAGCGGTTGAAGATGTGGTGCTTAACCGCCGTGAAGATTCAACTGAACGCCTGCTTGAAATTGCGGAAGAATACCGGACTAGCAGTGTGGGTCAGCAAGATGATGGGGCTGCACTGGAGTGGCGTAGTTGGTCGGTTGAGAAGCGCCTTGAGCATGCTTTGGTTAAAGGGATCACCGAGTTCATTGTTGAAGATACCGAAGAAGCCCGTGTTAATGCCAGCAAGCCACTTGAAGTGATCGAAGGGCCGTTGATGGACGGTATGAACGTCGTCGGCGATCTGTTTGGTGAAGGTAAGATGTTCCTGCCCCAGGTGGTGAAATCCGCCCGTGTAATGAAGCAGGCGGTTGCCCATCTTGAGCCATTTATTAATGCTTCTAAGCAGGCGGGCTCGTCTAACGGTAAGATCCTACTGGCGACGGTGAAGGGTGATGTTCACGATATCGGTAAGAATATCGTCGGCGTGGTGCTGCAATGTAATAACTACGAGATTATCGATCTTGGCGTGATGGTACCGTGCGAGAAAATCTTGAAGGTTGCCAAGGAAGAGAACGTTGACATTATTGGTTTGTCTGGCTTGATCACGCCATCTCTGGATGAAATGGTCCATGTCGCGAAAGAGATGGAGCGCCAAGGTTTTGATCTACCATTGCTGATTGGCGGGGCGACGACATCCAAAGCCCACACCGCGGTGAAGATAGAGCAGAACTATAGCCAGCCGGTGGTATACGTGAACAACGCTTCGCGCGCGGTTGGGGTGTGTACTTCTCTGCTATCAGATGAACTTCGTCCGGGCTTTATCGAAAAGCTAGATCTGGACTATGAACGCGTGCGCGATCAACACAGTCGCAAGAAGCCGCGTACCAAACCTGTCACCCTTGAGCTGGCGAGAGACAACAAAGTCGCGATTGACTGGCAGTCGTACACCCCGCCAGCACCGGTGAAGCCGGGAGTGCATGTGTTTGATGACTTCGATGTTGCGATATTGCGCAAATATATCGACTGGACACCGTTCTTTATGACTTGGTCATTAATGGGCAAGTACCCTGCCATCTTGCAGCATGAAGAGGTGGGTGAAGAAGCGCAGCGTCTATTCGATGATGCCAATGCCTTGCTGGATCGTGTTGAGAAAGAAGATTTGCTCAAGGCGCGAGGTATGTGTGCGCTGTTCCCTGCGAGCAGCGTTGGTGATGATATCGAAGTCTACACCGATGAATCGCGTACCGAAGTGGCCAAAGTCCTGCACAACTTACGTCAGCAGACGGAAAAGCCTAAAGGGTATAACTACTGCCTGTCGGATTATGTTGCCCCGAAAGAGAGCGGTAAAAAAGACTGGATTGGGGCCTTTGCCGTCACGGGCGGTATTGGGGAGCGTGAGCTGGCCGATGAATACAAGGCTAATGGCGATGACTACAATGCGATTATGATCCAAGCGGTTGCTGACCGTTTGGCAGAAGCGTTCGCCGAATGCCTTCACGAGCGCGTTCGTAAGGATATCTGGGGTTACTCGCCGGACGAGAACTTATCGAATGATGATTTGATCCGGGAGAAATACCAAGGGATCCGCCCGGCACCAGGCTATCCGGCGTGCCCAGAGCATACCGAGAAAGGGAGCTTGTGGGAGCTACTGAATGTTGAAGACACCATTGGTATGTCACTGACCTCAAGCTATGCAATGTGGCCAGGAGCCTCGGTATCGGGTTGGTACTTCTCGCACCCGGACTCGCGTTACTTTGCGATCGCCCAGATCCAGGAAGATCAGCGTGATAGTTATGCTGATCGTAAGGGATGGGATACGGTAGAGGCTGAGAAGTGGCTAGGGCCAAACCTATAGCCAGTTAGGCGAGGACATAAAACAAGAAAGGCGCTCAGTTGAGCGCCTTTGTTTTTTGGGAGATCTTTATTCGAAGAGCTCTTGGTGAAGGGCTTTTACCACTTGCTTTGAGTCATTGGTTTTGACTAGGAAGCAGAGGTTGTGCGGGCTTGCGCCATAGCAAATCATACGCAGGTTGAAGTCTTCCAAGGTAGCGAAGACCTGCTTGGCCGAGCCTTTAGTTTCGCTCATTTGGTTGCCGATAAGGGCAACAAGGCAGAGGTCTTGCTCTACCTCGACGCGGCATAATTGGCTAAGTGCTTCTAGGGCAGCTGGCGGAAGGCTTGGTGCGCCACCGCTGGTATCCGTTTGATCCAGTGTAAGCGATACGCTGACTTCTGATGTTGTGATCAAATCAACAGACACCTTGTGCTCGGCAAGAATACGGAATACTTCGGCAAGGAAACCATAGGCATGGAACATATTGAGGCTGGTCAGGGTCACCATTGTCTGGTTGCATCGTAGGGCTAGCGCCCTGAATAACGGTGCTTCTGTTACCTTATCGCGGATCCATGTACCACCTTGCTCAGGTGCCTTGGATGAGCCAATAAAGACTGGGATCTGTTGGCGAACGGCTGGCAGCAGGGTTGATGGGTGTAATATCTTGGCACCGAAGTTAGCCATTTCTGACGCTTCGCTAAAACTGATTTCGTTGATTGGCTTAGCATTGGCCGTGATGCGTGGATCGGTGCTGTACATACCCGGTACATCCGTCCAGATCTCCAAGGTTTCAGCTTTGATGGCTTCGGCAACCAAGGCAGCGCTGTAGTCACTGCCACCACGGCCTAGTGTTGTGGTGATACCGTTGGGTTCAGAGCCGATAAAGCCTTGGGAAATAACAACCTGATCGTCTGCCAGTAATGGCTGAAGGTGCTCTTTGGCCAATTGGCTGATGGTGTCGATATCAGGGATCGCTTTACCAAATTGGCTGTCTGTACGCATGACTTGGCGTATATCGAAACGCTGGGCAGTTGCCCCCATTTCGCAAAGAATTTGGGTAAATAGGTAGGTTGATAGCAGTTCACCATGGGCGACCAGGTGATCTGTCAATTGGACCGATGGCGCTTGAGCTGCTTGTTCTGCAAGGGTTGCCACACTACCGAGCAGTTGGTCGATTTGGCTGGTGACCGCCTGCGGCTCGTCCAGTTGATCAATAATGCTCTGGTGGGTAGTGTGTAGTTGCTGTAGCCGTTGGGAGCGCTGCTCGTTATCGGCAATTCCATTTGCAAGTTCAACCAGCAGGTTAGTGACGCCGGAACAGGCACTGATCAAAACGACCTTGGTCGCTGGGTTATCCTTGATGATCTTGGCACTTCGGCTCATGGCGGCATGATCGGCTACGCTAGTACCGCCAAATTTCGCTACGGTGATCGGTGGAGGAACAGTAAAGTTATTTTCGACAAAGCTCAAAACGAGTCTCCCAGTAAACAAAGCAAAAAAACGCAATAAATTAACAGGGGGCTCGGGATAGGTATCCCGACAAAAAACGTCAGGAGAGCAAAAAGGTAAGATGTAATTAACTACAACACCAGAAGCTCCCCACCTATTCATAGTTATGCTGAATAGGTGACAGCCAGAAGGATTCAACCTTCTAAGCCGATACGCCATGCCCCCTGTCATGCCGTATCTCGGCGTTACTCCCCCTCTCTAGATTGCTTTGGGGTGGGGCCCCGCAAACTTAGATACCTGGGTAACGCTCCTCTTCTGTTTTCACCTGACTCAATAACGCATCAGGGTGAACAAAAAACGATCTCTATTGAAGCGGATTTGTTACTCTGTTGTCAATTGGTGCTTGAAAAAATATTTAAAAAAAATGCAAGAAATTGTATTGGTGAATGATCGGGCTTGTTCGGATGGTGAGCATTCATTGTCCAGAACTGATATAGTCAATCAGTACCTTACCAACAATAGGCAAACGCCAAGTTAGTTACTATCAGGGAGAACATATAATGACAATTGGTAGCTTTTACCCGCCGCAACGCACCTTAATGGGGCCGGGGCCATCTGATATTTATCCGCAGGTGCTGCAAGCACTGAGCCGACCAACTATCGGACACCTCGACCCGCTGTTTATTGGCATGATGGATGAACTGAAGCAGTTGCTTCAATATGCATTTCAAACCAAGAACACGTTTACCATTGCGGTCTCGGCTCCGGGTAGTGCAGGGATGGAAGCTTGCTTTGTTAACTTGGTTGAGCCGGGCGATAAAGTGATTGTGTGTCGCAATGGTGTCTTTGGCGACCGCATGCGTGAGAATGTCGAGCGTTGCGGTGGTGTTGCGGTGATGGTCGATAATGCTTGGGGTGAGCCGGTTTCACCTGCATTGGTAGAGCAAGCGCTGGCCGAGCACAGCGATGCTAAGGTAGTGGCTTTTGTCCACGCTGAGACCTCGACAGGTGCTCTGACCGATGCCGAAGCGATTGCCAAGATTGCGCGCCAGCATGATTGCCTGACTATCGTGGATGCGGTGACATCGCTGGGCGGTGTTCCTTTGCTGGTGGACGAGTGGCAACTGGATGCCGTGTATTCTGGTAGCCAGAAGTGTCTGTCATGTGTCCCTGGATTGTCGCCTCTGACATTCTCTGAGCGTGCAGTAGAAAAAATCCAGAACCGCAAGGCACCAGTACAAAGCTGGTTCCTGGATCAAAGCCTTGTTTTGGGTTACTGGAGCGGCGAAGGTAAGCGTAGCTACCACCATACTGCGCCGGTCAACAGCCTTTATGCCTTGCATGAAGCCTTGGTACTGCTGAAGAACGAAGGTTTGGAGAATGCTTGGCAGCGCCATAAAGATGCTCACCTTGAGTTGCGCGAAGGGCTTGAGAAGCTGGGTATCGAGTTTGTTGTTGATGAAGCTAGCCGTCTACCGCAATTGAATGCGGTATACATCCCGGAAGGGGTGGATGATGCGCTGGTAAGAAGCATCCTGCTTGAGCGCTACAACCTTGAAATCGGCGCCGGCCTTGGTGCGCTTGCAGGTAAGGCATGGCGTATCGGCTTGATGGGCTATGCGGCGCGAAGCGAGAATGTTGCCTTGTGCTTACGCGCACTGGAAACTACGTTGAAGTAGTTGGTGACGAGATGAAAACGGCTACTCTTGGGTAGCCGTTTTTTGTTGCGAGCGTTAATGATTTTCAGGCTTCACAGCGGCACTTGTCGCCTGGGGCTTTTGGCTTGGCAGCTCGAAGTCATGGCCGGGGAAAAGGTACTGGGCTTCATGCTGAATTTGCTCGGCCAAGTCCAAGCGCTCAAGCTGGGTGTAGGCGGCGATAAGATTGGTGTAGAGCGCCGGGCGTGGCCAGAGTTTGGCTTTGTCTTGTGCCCAATCAATATACTGCTGTATGAGTTGCGGGTTATCTGTAGCGGCCCCCACTTGAAGCTGGGTCAGGTGGAGATCCCACTCAAAACGGTTTTTCCAAGCCCATGGATTGTTGACCGCAAGTAGGTAATCAACATTAACAGGCCGGGTTGTTTCGTACTTGGTGAGCATGTGACCGGAGTACAGCGTGGTTGCCATGAAGCCGGTGATCACCACCGGAAGGGCAACGACCAGTGTTTTGAGTGGCAATACATAATTAGCCTTGAGCTTGTGGTACTTGGCTGTCAGGTTATCAACCCAGTAAATAAAGATGATGAAGATGACCCAGTGTGCCAGCGAATGGTAGAACGGATACTCAAGCTGGGAGTGTAGGGTAATTGGCAAGAATAGGCTAACCAGTGCGAGTTGGGTGCCATCTCGCGCTTTCTTTACCTTGAAAAACACCGCCCCGGCAGCAATCAGTAGTGCCAGCAACGGGATCACTCCCCCTTCGGCAGCCCAATAAGCCAGTTCGTTATGCGGGTGGTCAAGCGAGGCCATACCATATGGTCGCGCTGGATCCTCATGGTGCCACTGGGCAGTTTGGGTGATATAGCTGGTTTCGAACTTGCCATAGCCATAGCCCGTCAGCGGCTCGTTCATGAACATCTCTGCTGCTTGCGGGATGTGCATGGCGCGGGGGCTCACCAGGCTGAGGCGCTCTTCTTTTGGCACCCACCCCGTCATTGAATTGATATTCCAAGAGACACTAAGCCCGAGCACGACCATCAACAACCACATGCGCCATTGGGCCTTGGCGGCAAAACGCAATAGGTAAGGCAGCATCAATAAAATACCAACGGTGGCGCTGAGCCAGCCGGTGCGGGAGCTAAGGACAACGAGGATTGGTAATACGACGACGGGTGTCAGCAAAAGGGTCAGTTGTTGCCAAGACCATTTCCCCCGGTACATCGGGATGCGGGCGAGCAAATAGGCCGATAGCACTAAGCCTGTTGCCAGAAAGCTGGCCATGACGTTTGGCTGCTGGAAAATACCGTAAGGGCGGTTGGCAATGGTGTCGTAACTAATGGGGTTGCCCGGTTGTAGTAATAGGAACTGTACCCAACCAAACAGGGCTTCAATCCAAACACCGATTAAAATAAGCCAAAGTAAGCGCTGGCGCTGTTTTTGGGTAAAGGCAAATTGTTGCAGGCCAACAAAAAATAAAAAGCCCGCCCACAGGCCCAATATGCGAGGGGTGGATTCTGCCACTGCGGCATTGGGGTAGAGCAGTGGCAATGACAGCATTAGGCAGCAAACGAATAGAACCAGTGTCAGGCGGGAATAGCGCCAGACTTTTTGCCGGCAAATTTCCAGCAGGCCAAATGCAATAGCGAAACTGAACGGGATCCAACTGGCAGCATTAAATGAGAGTTCGATTCCCGAGCCGCCGGGGTTGTGCTGGAAGTAGTGCATAGCCAACAGGAACAGGACACCGATCGAGGCCAAAAAGTACCTGACCATGGGTTTACTGATCCTTTGTTCGGCGAGTCTGGTTCCTTGTACCTGTAACACTGTCATCGTGGTTCCATCGGTTTGCGCGAGTGTATAAAAACAAACAGGGCACTAGGCCCTGTTTATGGATTGTTTGTCGAGGCTTTGCCTATTCTACTGGTACTGGCGCCGGGAGCAAAGGTTTGAGGAAGCGGGCTGTGTGCGACCCCTCAACCTGGGCGACTTGCTCTGGGGTGCCGGTCGCGACGATTTCACCACCCCCGCTACCGCCCTCGGGGCCAAGATCGATGATCCAGTCCGCGGTTTTCACCACATCAAGGTTATGCTCGATAACCACAATGGTATTCCCGTGGTCGCGCAGGCGGTGCAGTACGGCCAGTAGCTGTTGGATATCATGGAAGTGCAGGCCGGTGGTCGGCTCGTCCAGAATATACAAAGTCTTGCCGGTATCTCGCTTCGACAGTTCGCGGGCAAGCTTGACGCGCTGGGCCTCACCACCTGATAGGGTTGTCGCAGCCTGGCCTAGTCGTATGTACGATAACCCCACATCGACCAGCGTTTGAAGTTTTCTGGCAATGGCTGGAACCGCATCAAAAAATTCGCGCGCGTCCTCGACAGTAAGTTCCAATACCTCGTCGATGGTTTTGCCTTTGTAACGTACCTCAAGGGTTTCGCGGTTGTAGCGTTTCCCCTTACAGGCATCACATGGGACATACACATCAGGTAAGAAGTGCATTTCGACCTTGATCACGCCGTCGCCCTGGCAGGCTTCGCATCGCCCGCCTTTAACATTGAAGCTAAAGCGGCCAGGTTTATAGCCGCGGGAGCGTGACTCCTGGGTGCCGGCAAACAGCTCGCGGATCGGGGTAAAGATCCCGGTATAGGTCGCCGGGTTTGAGCGTGGTGTGCGGCCAATTGGGCTCTGGTCGATGTCGATGACCTTGTCAAAGTGCTCCAAGTCCTGAATCTCACGATAAGGCGCCGCGTCGCCGGAAGTCGCACCGTTTAGCTGGTGGTGGGCGATTTTGAAGAACGTATCGTTGATCAGGGTTGATTTGCCCGAGCCAGATACCCCTGTAATACAAGTCAGTAGGCCGACTGGAATTTCGGCATCGACATTTTTCAGGTTGTTGCCCGTTGCGCCCAGTAGCTTGACGGTTTTCTCAGGATCAAACTCGACCCGTTTTTCCGGCACTTCAATGGCTTTCTTGCCGCTGAGGTAGTGGCCGGTGAGCGAGGCATCGGAAGCGATGATATCGTCGAACGTCCCCTCGGCGATAACATTACCACCGTGGACGCCGGCGCCAGGGCCGATATCGATAATGTGGTCGGCGGTACGGATAGCATCTTCGTCATGTTCGACAACGATGACCGTATTACCAAGATCACGCAGGTGGGTCAGGGTTTTCAGCAGGCGTTCATTATCACGCTGGTGGAGGCCGATTGATGGCTCATCAAGCACATACATCACCCCGACCAGACCGGCGCCGATTTGGCTGGCAAGGCGTATACGCTGGGCTTCGCCACCAGACAGGGTGTCGGCACTGCGTGACAGGTTGAGGTAGTTTAGGCCGACGTTGACCAAGAAGCTGAGGCGGTCATTGATTTCCTTGAGGATCTTCTCGGCAATTTTGGCCTTTTGGCCTTGCAGCTGTAGTTGGGCGAAGAAGTCCAGCGCTTCGCTGATACTCATTTCGCTGACATGCGGCAACGTGGTGTCGGCGAGAAATACATTTCGGGCTTCCAGGCGCAGGCGCGAGCCATCACAGCTTGCGCAGGGCTTGGTGGAGACAAATTTCGAGAGTTCTTCGCGGACCGAGTTGGATTCGGTCTCGCGGTAGCGGCGTTCCATGTTGTTGAGGATCCCCTCGAACGGGTGACGCCTTACCGTAATATCGCCGCGATCATTGATGTACTTGAATTCGATTTCGGTGCGTCCAGAGCCGTTGAGGATGACGCCTTGGATTTTTTTCGGCAGTTCATCGAACGAGGTCTCGACATCGAAGCCATAGTGCTCGGCGAGCGACTTCAGCATTTGGAAATAGTAGAAGTTGCGTTTGTCCCAGCCACGGATGGCACCGCCGGATAGGCTTAGCTCGCCATTTTGTACCACGCGGGCAGGGTCAAAGAATTGTTGTACACCCAGTCCGTCACATGTACCACAGGCCCCTGCCGGGTTGTTGAACGAGAACAAGCGGGGCTCCAGCTCTTGCATGCTGTAACCACAATGCGGGCAGGCAAAGTTGGCCGAGAAAATAATTTCTTCGGCTTCCTCTGGGGCCATTGGACTGACGACGACAGTACCGCCGGAAAGCTCCAGTGCGGTTTCAAATGATTCGGCAAGACGTTGCTGTAGATCGTCACGTACCTTGAAGCGATCCACGACGACTTCGATGGTGTGCTTTTTGTGTAGCTCGAGTGTCGGTGGATCAGACAGATCACATACCTCACCGTCGATACGGGCGCGGATATACCCCTGGGCCGCCAGGTTGGCGAGGGTTTTTACATGCTCGCCTTTTCGCTCTTTCACAATCGGTGCCAGCAGCATCATTTTACTGCCTTCTGGCAGTTCAAGTACCTTGTCGACCATTTGGCTGACGGTTTGGGCAGCCAATTCGACGTGGTGGGTCGGACAACGCGGCTCGCCAACGCGGGCATATAGCAAGCGTAGGTAGTCGTATACCTCAGTGATGGTACCAACGGTCGAGCGCGGGTTGTGCGAGGTAGATTTCTGCTCGATAGAGATGGCCGGTGATAATCCCTCGATATGGTCGACATCCGGCTTTTCCATCAAGGATAAGAATTGGCGGGCGTAGGCCGAAAGTGACTCCACATAACGTCGTTGCCCTTCTGCATACAGGGTGTCGAACGCGAGTGATGATTTCCCTGAGCCTGACAAGCCGGTGATCACAATAAGCTGATCCCGGGGCAGGGTGAGGGTGACGTTTTTGAGGTTGTGGGTGCGAGCACCTCTGACTTCAATTTTATCCATAATCGACGAGCTTTACTGACTGACTTGTGAATTTCGCATTATTGCATAGCTGTTGGGGGCTTGAAAGCAAAAGCTGTATAAAGATACAGTAAACTGTATACATATTGCACGAAGGCGATATACTAGCCGCCTTGTTAATTTGCGTCAGATAACACAGATTCAGCCCTGTTCCCCATGGGGTGAAGCATGATAGACTGCGCGATTAAGTATAAACTTTGAATAGCGGCCGCTGAGATTATCTGGCGGTCGGGTATTAGATCTGGAGTGAACTATGGCCAGTCGTGGCGTAAATAAAGTTATCCTTGTTGGTAACTTAGGTAATGACCCGGAAATCCGTTACATGCCAAGTGGTGGCGCAGTAGCAAATATTACCATTGCTACTTCTGAGTCATGGCGCGATAAGAACACCGGCGAGCAACGTGAAAAAACTGAATGGCACCGTGTTGCGCTATTCGGCAAGCTGGCTGAAGTGGCTGGTGAGTACCTGCGTAAGGGGTCTCAGGTTTACATTGAAGGCCAACTACAAACTCGTAAGTGGCAAGATCAAAGTGGCCAAGACCGTTATACAACAGAAGTTGTGGTACAGGGCTTCAATGGCGTAATGCAGATGCTTGGTGGTCGCCAGGGCGGTGGTCAGGGTATGGGCGCTCCAATGGGCGGTCAGCAGCAACAAGGTGGTTGGGGTCAGCCTCAACAGCCAGCAGCAGCACCACAGCAGAACTTCGCGCCGCAACAGCAGCAACAGGTTCCTCAGCAGCAAGCACCGCAGCAGCCTCAGCAGCAGTACAATGAGCCACCAATGGATTTCGACGACGATATTCCGTTCTAAGCAATGGCTTAATGTGACTTTCAGAACCCTGCCGACTGGCAGGGTTTTTTTATTTACCGACATAAGTGCTTGATCAGTCTTACTGACTACATTGCCATGCCGTTGTCGGGGTTGGCCTTGGCCTTGATAAAGTCAATGAACAGCTTGGTTTTGACGTGGTTGTAATCCAATTTCGGGTAGTAGGCATAGGCCGAGTTCATTGGCTGTTTTAGCTCCGGGAGCACCGGCACCAGCAAGCCTTTGCTGAGCTCGCGTTGGACGGTGTTGCCTCCGGCCAGGATGATCCCCATGCCGGCAACGGCCGCCGCGACCAGGGCTTCGGGGTTTTGGGTAGTGAAGTTACCTTTCAGGCGCAAGCGCTGGTTATTGGCAAAGGTGTATTCCTGTTCATGGCCGTGGTTGCCAAACAATAGGCAGTTGTGCTCTGCCAACTGTTCCGGGTTCTCGATCAGCGGTTTGCCTTCGAGGTAGCTCGGTGCGGCATAAAAGCCTAACTGGAAGTTGAACAACCGGGTCGCTATATAGCTGGATGAGTTGAAGTCGGTAAGCTCCTTGCTGATGAAGACGTCGAGGTTGAGATCGGGCAGCTGGCCCGGCGTAATGGTGTGGAGCTCAACCTGGATTTTAGGGTAGGTCTCGAAAAACTCAGCAAGGTAGTTAACCAACAAGCGGCTGCCGACAGCCAGTGGGGCGCCAATGCGCAATACGCCGCTCACTTCGCCGTAGGTCGAGGTCGTCTCAGCCAGCATTTGGTGCCAGTCTTCCAGCAACCGTGCGCTACGCTGGTAGAACAGCCGTCCGGCGTCGGTCATGGTAAGGCTGCGGGTTGTCCGCTTTAGTAGCTGCACCCCGAGCTGCTTTTCCAACCATGATAAGCGCTTGGATAGCGCTGAGCTTGAGGTGTTGAGCTTATTGGCGGCTTGGGCCAGCGAGCCCTGCTCTACAACAGTGACAAAGCTGGTGGTACAGGTGATCCAGTCCATATTCGTGTGCTTACCTACTCGCTAAATTGACGCCTGATACCCGAGCCTCTGTCAGAGGTGGGGGCAAAAATGTGCAGCTGATTCAGATAATTATTCAGTAGCTCTGAGCATCATACCAAAAAACACCGCCGCTCAGCGGTTAATTCCAACCGAAGGGCTGCTAGGTCGACATATTTGTCCTACTCAAGTGTTAACAAATTGCTAATATTGTCGACTTAAACACTGACAGTTATATAAATTGAATGGTATTTTGCTGTAAGTACTCGATACAGGCATCGTCTTGCTTGTCTTGCCGGATTCAACATCGTTTATTAATTGGTTACCTATGAGAAAAGCGTCGGGGATGAAGCTGACCAACCGTTTGGTTGCCTTCGTGACACTAATCGTTATTTGCGCCATTTTCGTCATCTTCATTGGCGGGGCCTTCAGCTTTCGTAAGCTGGGACAAGACTACCTGACCCATTACCTGGATGGTGTGGTCGAGGTTATCGATCAAGAACTGGCTGATCCGCAAGGCTCGCAATCTTTGTCCCGCTGGCTTCCGAAGTTGCTCAAGGCCAGCAACGTGGTGGAATTGGAGGTAGGTAGCAATGCAGGGGTGGTGTATGCCTTCAAGGGGCTGCAACCTATCACTGACAGGTCGGTACTTCATAACAGCCGTTATGAGTTGGAGCACAACCCGGATTTTTATGTCACCTTGAAATCTATCCCCCCTTATACCGAATTTACCTATTCCATCGGGGCGATGTCTTCGATCAGCCTGGCCGTTGCCATCATCATTCTTGGCTTGATTTGGGGAATGGACTGGCTCCGGCGCCAGCTATACGGCTCGGAATTGCTTGAGCACCGGGGGCGGATGATTCTGGCTGGCCGGGTGGATGACAATGCGGTTGGCGATGAGCAGGAGTGGCCGGCGACGGCCAGCTTGGCACTGGATAAAATGATAGCCGAGCTGAAAGATGCCCGTCAGGAGCGGAGCCGCTTCGATACCTTTATTCGTACCCACACTTTCCTTGATCAACTGACAGGGGCGGCTAACCGGGTACTTTTTGATAGCCGGTTGCAGTCGATGCTGCAAGATCAGGAAACCCACGGCGCGGTATTGTTGATCCGCATTACCGATTGGGATGAGCTGTTGGCGGAGAAGGGTAAGGAAGAGGCCGACGAGTTGATCCAAGATGTGGGCGTGGTGATTTCCAACTTGATCCAGCGTTATCCCGATACCGTGCTGTCACGTTATTTTGATGCCGAATTTGCGATTTTGTTATCGCAGCAGTCGACCAAGGAAGTCAAACAGTTCACCAATGTGTTGATGAATGCCTTGGATCGCTTGATCCCCGCCGCGCCTTTGGAGCCGGACAACTGGTGCCACATAGGTGTGACTTTCTGCGCCAGCGGTGAGCGGCGTGGCAGGGTGATGGATGAGGCCGATATGGCGCTGCGAAGTGCCCAGTTGCAGGGCACCAATAGTTGGTATGCGTTTAAGAAAGATCAGCAGTATGAAGATGCCCGGGGCAGTGTGCGCTGGCGCACCTTGCTCGATACCATCTTTAGCAATGGTGGCCCGATCCTTTACCAGCAGCCGGTATTGATGCTGGATGAAACGATTTTGCACCGTGAGCTATTGGCAAGGATCAAAGACGAAAATGGCATGCTGATCAAGGCATCGCGCTTTTTGACCGCGGTGAAGCAGGTTGGCTTCAATGCCAGGATGGACAAGCTGGTCATAGCCCAAGCGCTGAAAATGCTGAAAGAGCAGCCTGTGGAAGATTTGATCTCGGTTAATGTGAGTGTCGAGGCCTTGCTGGAAAAATCATTCGTGAAGTGGTTGCGCGATGAGCTACTGCAAACACCGCGTACCGTGCTAAACCGCTTATCTTTCGAAGTCGCCGAAGGGGGCTTGGTGAAACACCTTGATGCCATGCGCCCGGTGGCAAGGATGTTGGTCGGCTTGGGCTGTAAGCTTGTGGTGGATCAGGCTGGCCGTACGATAGTCAGCACCCATTACATCAAGGATATCAAGGCTGACTATATCAAGCTGCACCGAAGCCTGGTGCGCGAAATTGACCAAAGGCAGGAAAACCAATTATTCGTCAGAAGTATGTTGGGTGCCTGCGCAGACTCAGATGCGCAGGTTATCGCTGTCGGGGTGGAAAACAGTAAGGAATGGCAGGTATTAAAACAACTTGGTGTTAAAGGTGGGCAGGGACGCTATTTTTCGGCAGAAATCTCGGTTGAAAACAGCAAGCATATCGCCCAAACCAATGGCAAATTATTCCGAAACAAATTTTAGTACGTTAAGAAAGTGCTACTGTCTTGGCGTAATCTGATTATAATGGTCAAATATTTGACGTGAGTTAAACAAAAGCGCTGTAAATAATCGTACTCACAAAAATTTACGTGCACTTGCTGGTTGTTCATAAAATTGAAGACGTTATTCAACAAATTAGTAAAAAAGAAAAGCCAAGGGCTCAGTGCGGGTATTTCGGTGTTTTCCGATACCGTTGCATTGGCTTATATGGCTGAAAAAGAATGGATAACTGATGAGTTGGCGGTATTCGGTGCCAATGGTTGGGGTGATGCCATCAAGGAATTAATTGAGCGGCATCAGCTTAAGGGGTATGGCTTTCGCTTGGTTCTGGGGCATGGCTTTTACCAAAGCATGTTTATTGAGAAAGCAGAGCTGCCCCGTGAAGAGTACTCAACCGCATTGCCGTATCTGGTCAAGGAGCTGGTTAATGAGTCGCCGACCGATTTGGTGGCGGATGGCTTTGCCGCGCCGCTAAAAGACCGGCTTCAGGTATTCGTCTCGCATCGAAAGCAACTTGAACTACTGATTGCGGTCTTTCGCGAGTCGGGTTGTGACTTGATGCGGGTGAGCGCCGAGGAAGTGGTGTGGGGGCAGCTGACCACCCATAACCAGAACCAGCTAGTGCTTCACCGCCGTGGCTCAGGCAATTTGCAGCTCTCGGCATATCGGCAGCAAGTGTTATGCTTCCAGCGCCAGCTGCGTGGCTTTACTGCCCCTTTGCTGGCAATAGATGGTGGGGATGGTGCTTCTGGGGAGCTTCAACTCGACGGGCTGGCGCTAGAGCTCCAACGCTCGCTCGATTTCCTCAGTGCCCAGTTGCGTGATGCGCCAATCACCCAGCTGCTGATTTCTTGCGACGACGATAATGATCAGGCCTTGGCACAGGCCCTTGGCCAGCGCTTGAATGTGAATGTGGTGGCGGTATCGCCAAGCCACCCGTCATTAACGAGTAATGCAGCGCGGGTCGCCCATGCCGGTGTGATTGAGCCGGAGCAGGCTGGCATCAATTTTTATTCTGATGCCTTGAAGCCCAGTACGAATTTGCTCACCCTGCCAAATATCGTGATGAGCTGGTTGGCCATCGCCATTGTGATGGCATCCATGGCGGGCTGGTTTGCTTGGCAAAATTATCACCAGCAGCAGCAGCTAGCGGCCGAACAAGCGCGTTTAGCGGCGAAAAGTGCCGAACTTGAGCGGGCTAAGGCAAGCTTGGCCAAGCACTTGCCTAGCCCGTTGAAAATTGAGGCGGCTGATGGACTAGAGCAACACCTGGCCGCCAAAAAGGCGACGCTAAAAGCGATTGCAGAGCATGACGATAGCTTGCAGGTAGGGTATGCCAATATGTTGCAGCAGCTGTCTGATGCGGCTGATGGTGATATCTCGTTGCAACGCATCGCGGTATCCGGGAAACGGCTCAATCTTGAGGGGCTTGCCCGTTCACCGGCGGCAGTGCCAACGTGGCTGAAAGCGTTTAAGACCCATCCTGATTTATCAGGTCGTCGGTTCCAGCTGATGTCGCTCGGGCGTAACGACAAGAACATTGTGACCTTTAAGCTGCTGGCTGAAAGGGAGCAAAACGCACAAGGAGAAACGCCATGAACCGCTGGCAAACATTGTGCGATAAGTTTGAATTGCTGACTAAGCGCGAACAGTGGCTGATAGCCATATCGGGCTGGATAGCGCTGCTGTTTGTTGGCTATATGGTGATCATTGAACCGCAAGTTAATGGTTTGGCTGCTGCGAAACGCCAACTGGTATCGGTCAATAACAACATCATTAATAGCGATAACCAGATCTTGGTGATTGAGCGGCAGTTGAAAGCCGATCCAAACCGCGAGCTCGATGAACGTATCGATTTGCTGGAGCGGCAGAATATCCAACTCGATGAGCAACTGGAAGGGCGGGTGGCGAGCTTGGTGACGGCGAATGAAATGTCGGCGCTAATGGAGCAGGTACTGCAGCGCTCCCAGCGCCTCAAGCTGGTGGCACTGTCTTCTCAACCTTCGGTACAGCTGCTGAGCGGTAACGATCAGGGCTATTACATTCACCCGGTTAGGTTGTCACTGCGCGGACGGTATTTCGATGTGGTTGCCTACTTGCGCCAGTTGGAGGCATTACCCGTAAAGTACTACTGGCGTAGTCTTAACTATCAGGTAGATAGCTACCCATGGGCGGATATTGAATTGGAAGTGTACACCTTGGGTGAGAGTAAGGATTTCATTGGTGGGTAGATTGGTATTTATAGCCTTTTGGGCCGGGATATTATCCGCGGGCAATGCAGTGGCCAGCCAGGACCCAACGGCTCCGCTAGGATGGCAGGCGCCTGCGGTGAAGAAGGCCCCTTCTAGGGCGCGCTTGCCCCAGTTGCAAGGTATCTTCTGTGATCAATCCGGTAGTGATTGTACCGTGATCCTAAACAATAACCTGATCTCACCAGGAGGTCGGGTCAATGGTTACACCTTGGATAGGGTTCAGGATGACTTTGTCATCCTGCGTCGGGGAAGTCAGCAATGGCGGCTCTATCTTTTCGCCGATAACGTAAAGTCAGAATAGAACAATAAGTGATAAAGATGCGTGGAATAGTAGTAGCAATAGTGATTGCTTCCTTGGTGGGGTGCTCAGCCAACATGGGGCACAGGGATCCCGTGGAGGTCAAAGGGGCACTGAATACAGCCGCCAATGAAGCCAATAGTCGCCCGTTGATAGATCTGCCGGATTCGGTCAATGATGATTTGATGCCGAGCCTGGACGGTAATGATTATGCCAGCCATTCTGCGCTGGAGAAGCGTTTTCGCGTCAATGCCCGCAATGTCGATGCAAAAGCATTTTTCGGCAGCCTGGTTAAAGGCACGCCATTTAATATGGTGATCCACCCCCAGGTTCAAGGACAAATATCGCTAACACTGCGCGATGTAACCTTGGATGAAGTGCTGGAGGTGGTGTCGGATATTTATGGTTACAACACCACTCGCAAGGGCAACATCATTCAGGTATTCCCGGCCACGTTGCGTACCGAGGTGATCCCGGTTGACTACCTTCAGTTGCAACGCCGCGGGATCTCGTTGACCACACTGACGACAGGTTCGATTACCAATAGCGACTCGGGCAATTCAAACCGCAGCAATTCGAGTAACAATAATAACTCGAACAATAACAGCAATAACAACAGCAATAATAGCAATAACAGCTCGAGCACCACGACGGGCGGTACCACTATTGAGACCGTGTCAGAGAGCGATTTCTGGGCCCAGCTGGAAAAAGCGGTATCGGCAATGATCGGAACGGGCCAGGGCCGCAGTATCGTGGTGTCCCCGCAAGCCAGCTTGCTATCAGTTCGCGCCTATCCTAATGAATTGCGTGAAGTAAAAGAGTTCCTTGGGGTTTCCCAAAAGCGTTTGAAGCGCCAGGTTGTGCTTGAAGCCAAAATCATGGAAGTCACCTTGAGTGATGGTTACCAGCAGGGGATAAATTGGAACAACATTACCAAGACGATTGGCGGTACTGAAATCATCTTTGGCCGCGGGAATATTACCGATTCAAATGGTGATATTCAGATCCCGGCATTACCTGGCGGGGATCCAATCTCGACCTTGCTTGGCGGACAGACCAACATCACCATCTCTGATGGTAATTTCGATGCGGTTTTGAGCTTCCTTGATACCCAAGGTGACTTGAATGTGCTGTCGAGCCCGAGGGTAACTGCGGCCAATAACCAGAAGGCGGTGATCAAAGTTGGTAGCGATCAGTACTTTGTCACGGATGTGTCCGGGGGCGAGGTAAACAGCGATGGCGGCACTGCGTCACCTGATGTCGAACTGACGCCTTTCTTCTCGGGCATTTCGCTTGATGTGACCCCGCAAATTGATGATCAGGGCGGGGTGCTGCTGCATGTCCACCCGGCGGTTATTGATGTGGTAACCGAGATCAAAGACATCGCCTTGGGTGATACGTTTGGTACCTATCAATTGCCGTTGGCAAAAAGCTCAATTCGTGAATCGGACTCGGTGATCCACGCCCGCTCCGGTGATGTGGTGGTGATTGGCGGCTTGATGAAATCAATGACCAGCGATCAGGTATCCAAGGTACCGTTGTTGGGCGATATTCCGATGCTGGGCCACCTGTTCCGCAATATCAACCAAATCGAGTCTAAAACCGAGCTGGTGATCCTGCTTAAACCTACCGTGGTGGGTGAGCAGACATGGCAACAAGAAATCGAACGCTCCCGCGCCTTGGTTTCTGAGTGGTTTCCGGAGTAGGAGGTGCCATGTACCTGTCGCACTTTGGCTTGACGACTGCGCCTTTCGGCTTGACGCCGAATACGCAGTTTTTCCACGCCTTGCCCCCGCACCTCGAAGCGATCTCGACCACATTGGCCGCGCTTGAGATGGGGGAGGGAATCATTCAGATCTCCGGCGAAGTCGGGACAGGTAAAACTATTGTTTGCCGGATGTTGATCAATCAACTCCCCGAAAATTTTCAATTGGCGTACTTACCCACGCCAGCTGCCAGCGGCGACGCATTGCGTTCGGCGTTGGCTAAAGAGCTGAATATTCCGGCTTCGGGGGATGCCTCGCTGCTAACGGATCAATTGCATCAGGCGCTGCTTGAGCGAAAGGCAGAGGGTAAATCGGTGGTGGTGATGCTTGATGAAGCGCAGGCCCTGCCGGACGATGCCCTGGAGGCGATCCGCCTGCTGGGGAATTTGGAAACCGAGCAAGAGAAACTGCTCCACATTATTTTGCTTGGCCAACCAGAGCTGGATCAGCGGTTGGCCCAGCACCATATGCGCCAGTTTCGCCAGCGGATCACTTTTCGCAGCTGCTTGCGTGAATTGGATCTAGCTGAAACCGTGGCCTATATCGAGCACCGTTTAAGCAGTGCAGGTGGCAGCGCGCCACTGTTTTCGCTAGCGCAATACAAAGAAATTTGGACGGCAAGCTGCGGCATCCCAAGGCTGATCAACCAGTTGTGCCATAAGGCATTGATTGCTGCCTGTAGCGACAACCGTCCGCAAGTGAGCCGACATGACGTCTTGCTTGCGATCAAAGACACCTTGGGTGCGCGCCAGCCACGCTGGACGTACCCAGTACTATGGGGATGGCAATAACCGCCGTGAGTGAATTAAACAACAAACTGAATGCCTTGAGCCAGCAACAAAGGGCAACAAAGGCAGCGGCACTAAAGCCTGCTCCAATCAAACCTATCGCCAAGTCAACCTCGCTACGTTGGGTTGGCTTAGCCTGCGCCGGCTTTGTGCTATCCGGTGTCGTTGGCTGGTGGCTCGGCTCGGGTACAAACACTCAACCCAAAGAGGCTCAGCCAGCTGCTGAGCGCACCGTTGCGCCAAATGTCGAGACTTTAGCTGCTGCGAACATCCCAAAGCCCGCTCCCCAAACATTAGAGCCCGAGGCAAAAATCGAACAGTCACCGGTACAGCCAGCACCAGTGAAACTGGCGAAGGTGACCCCGGTCGAGCCGGTGAGCGAGCCTGAAACAAGCCAGCCCGTGGCCGTTGAAGCAGATAACAAGCCTGCACAAACGAAAGCGCCAGCTGTTGTTGTGGCAAAAAAAGAAGAGAAGCCGGTTGTTGCTACGCCACAAAAAACGGTGGTAAAGCCCGCTTCTAGCCCGAAACCCGTAAAAACGGTAGTTGCCAAGGCCCCGCCAGCAAAACAACCTCAAATCATGACGGTTGAACCAGCGGGGAGTGCCAATGAGGAGCCGGAAGACAATCAGGCCCCACCCGAAGGCCTAGTGATTGAAACGGTTGAATTGAATGCCGAGCAGCTGGCTCAGGTTGAATATAAAAAAGCCCAGAAGGCGCTGGATGACGGCGACACGATTAAGGCAATTCGCTACTTGGAATCTGCGGTTCAATACCAGCCCTCTTGGGTAACGGCACGCAAAAAATTGTCGGCGCTTTATTATGGGCGCGGGGAAAATCGCCGAGCATTGGCAACCCTGCAACAAGGATTGGCTTACGATAGCGGCCAGCCCGAAATCCGCCTGACCATGGCTAAGCTGTTCGTCAATGAGTCCCAGCCACAAGCGGCGCTGAATATTTTGGCGACCTTACCGGAAGAAGTGGATACTCGCTATTTGGCGATGCGTGGGGCGTTGGCCCAACAGCTGAAAAATAACGAATTGGCAACCAGCAGCTACCAACTGCTGGTAAGAGACGAGCCCTATGACGGCCGTTGGTGGATGGGCTTGGCCATTGCCCTTGAGCGCTCCGATGCGGTTGATAAGGCCGAGCAAGCTTATCAGCAAGCACTTAGCATGGGGCGGATCTCCCAGCAATCACAGCAGTTTATCCAGCAGCGACTTGCCGTGCTGGCCAGTAGAGAGGGCTAACCATGCAAATCAGACTTCGTAAGCGCTTGGGCGATCTGCTCGTTGAAGAAGGCATTGTTGGCCAAGATGAGCTAGAGCGGGCGCTGGTACAGCAACAGTCAACAGGGAGAAAGCTCGGCGACACCTTGATTGATATGGGCTTCTTGACCGAGCAGCAAATGCTGTCGTTCCTTTCCCGCCAGCTCGATATTCCATTGGTCGATTTGACCCGGGTAACCGTTGCCGCCGAAGGGGCTGCCTTGTTATCCGAAGTCCATGCCCGCCGCTTGCGTGCGCTGGTTATTGGTGTCCGAGATGACACGGTGCGGGTTGCAATGAGTGATCCTGCCGATCTGGCAGCACAAGAAGCGCTTTACGATCAGCTATCCCAATACCGGGTTGAGCTGGTGATAGCCCCTGAGCGTCAGTTGCTGGCTGCGTTTGATCGCTACTACCGCCGAACCCAAGAGATTGTTTCTTTTGCCGAACAGCTACAAGCCGAGCACCAGCATGAGTCGGAGTTCAGCTTTGGCCTCGATGAAGGCGATAACGAAGAAGTGACGGTGGTAAAGCTGATCAACTCGTTGTTTGAAGATGCGATTCAAGTTGGGGCGTCGGATATCCATATCGAGCCGGATAGCGATGTACTGCGTATTCGCCAGCGTATTGATGGCGTCTTGCATGAAACCCTATTGAACGAAGCTGCGGTGGCATCGGCATTGGTATTGCGCCTTAAGCTTATGAGCGGGCTGGATATTTCTGAAAAACGCTTGCCCCAGGATGGTCGCTTCAACGTCAAGGTGCGCGGCAACTCGGTGGATGTCCGTGTTTCTACCATGCCGGTACAGCATGGCGAATCCGTGGTGATGCGCCTGCTCAACCAATCGGCGGGTATTCTTAGCCTAGAAGAAATCGGCATGCCCGATGCTATCTTGCAGCGCTTCCGCCGCCAACTAAAGCGCCCTCATGGAATGATTTTGGTAACGGGGCCGACAGGCTCGGGTAAAACCACCACCTTGTATGGGGCGTTGAGTGAGCTGAACAAGCCGGGTAAAAAACTGATCACCGCAGAAGACCCGGTGGAATACCGCTTGCCGCGGGTTAATCAGGTGCAGGTAAATAGCAAGATTGGTCTGACTTTCTCTTCAATCCTGCGAACCTTTCTGCGCCAGGATCCGGATATTATCCTGGTGGGTGAGATGCGTGATCAGGAAACCGTGGAAATTGGTTTGCGCTCGGCTCTCACCGGCCACTTAGTACTGTCCACCCTGCACACCAATGATGCTGTCGACAGTGCATTGCGAATGATGGATATGGAAGCGCCGGGGTATTTGGTTGCCAGCGCCGTACGCGCCGTCTTGGCACAGCGTTTGGTACGCCGGGTTTGCCGTGATTGTGCCGAAGCCGAGCAGCCAGATCACGCCAAGGCACAATGGTTGTTGGCGCGTTTCCCGCACTTGGATCAGGCTGAGTTTAAGCGTGGCCGGGGGTGCCAAACCTGTAACTTCACGGGCTACAAAGGCCGTATCGGGGTATTCGAGCTATTGGAGATGAAGCCTGCCATGATGGATGCCTTGCGTGCCAACGACGCAGTTGGCTTTAGCCAAATTGCCCGCCACTCTGAAGGTTATAAGCCATTGGTTGAATCGGCAATGGAGCTGGCCTTGGAGGGCGTCACGAGCTTGGATGAAGTGATGTTGCTGGGCGAAGGCGATGAAAACGACGGCTATGTGCTGGGCTGATGGGTAGGAGGGGGTAATGCCACAATTTATCTACCGTGGACGCGGGGCACAAGGTGAGCTTCAGCGCGGCCAAATCGAAGCGGCTACCCAGGATGCGGCGGCAGATTTGCTTATTCGCCAAGGGATCATCCCGCTTGAGATCCGTGAAGGCAAGGCAAAAGTGGCCGGGGTCGATCTCAAAGACTTATTTAAAAGCAATATCCCGCTCGAAGCCTTGGTGATCTTCTGTCGCCAACTTTTTAGTTTAACCAAGGCCGGGGTACCGCTGCTGAGATCGATCAAGGGATTGGGGCAAAGTGCTAGCCATCCTTTGATGAAATCGACACTGGAAAGTGTGGTGGTAGAGCTTACCAACGGTAAGTCGCTGTCTGCTGCAATGAAGCAACACCCGCGGGTGTTCTCTGAACTATTTGTATCGATGATCCAAGTCGGGGAAAACACCGGCCGCTTGGATGAATCATTATTACAATTGGCCCAATACTACGAGCAGGAGATGGAAACCCGCCGTCGGATCAAGTCGGCGATGCGCTATCCGATGTTTGTGATCACCGCCATTATGATTGCGATGGCGGTACTGAACATCAAGGTGATCCCGCAATTTGCCTCTATGTTCGGTCGTTTTGGGGTTGATTTGCCTTTGCCCACCCGGATTTTGATCGGGACCTCCAACTTCTTTGTTCATTATTGGCCCTTGATGATAGGCGCCATCGGATTGACGTGGATCGGCATCAAGGTATGGCGCCAAACCCCTGCCGGTAGTGAGAAGTGGGATAAGTGGCGGCTAAAAGTGCCCGTTGTTGGCGGTATCGTCAACCGTGCCCAGCTATCGCGTTTTTCTCGCACTTTCTCATTGATGATCCGGGCCGGTGTACCGCTTAACCAGGCCATTCAAATGTCGGCAGAAGCACTGGGTAACCGCTACCTGGAAACCCGCCTGATTGAAATGAAAAACGGCATCGAAGGGGGCAGCAGTATTGCCAGCACAGCGAGCCAGTCGGGCGTATTCACCCCGCTCGTATTACAGATGATCGCTGTTGGTGAAGAAACGGGTCAAGTTGATGACTTGCTCTTGGAAGCATCTGATTTTTATGATCGCGAAGTGGATTACGATCTCAAGACCTTGACCGCCAGAATTGAACCTATCTTGTTGTTGGTTGTGGCGATTATGGTATTGATCCTGGCCTTGGGTATCTTCCTGCCGATGTGGAGCTTGCTTGATGTCGCTCGCGGGGTTTAATCTTAAATTCAGCCGCCACATTCAACAATTCTTATTCGTGGCGGTTATCTTCATCATTATTTCTTCGCTGTTTGTGCAGTGGCAAAAAATAAATGAAAAAGCGGTTCAAGCCCAACAACAAGTATTAATTAATACCCTTACTAAAAGTGCGTCTTCGCTGCGGCAAAAATGGGAATTGAACAACAAGCCAGAACGCATGACGGTAAATGGGATTAACGTCTCCTACACCCGGTATGGCTGGCCGATTGTGCTGGATAATAACCATGTTAATTGTGAAAAAACGTGGGAACTGCTTTCACCAAAGATGAACCCTGTTTCTTACGCAGATCTACATGAAAAAAAAGAAATGAGATCAGCGTATTATAATTCATGTTATTTCCGAATTAGTGATGGAAATTGGCTAGCATTATTTTATGAAAATGAGACAATACACATTGACAGTTTTTTGACGCGCGCCGAGTTATGGTGATGTGTATTTGACTAATCAGAATAAGGCAGAACAGACATGAAAAAACAGTCTGGCTTTTCTCTGGTTGAGTTAGTCATCGTGATTATTGTTGTCGGTTTGTTAGCTGTAGCTGCGTTACCACGCTTTATGAATGTGACCGATGAAGCCAAGAAAGCCTCTATCGAAGGTGTTGCTGGTGGCTATGCGACGGCAGTGTTATCTGTCCGAGCACAGTGGGAAGCCTATGGTCGCCCAGAGAACAGCGGTCGTAACACGGTGGATTATGATGGTACCGACTTTTACCTGACCCAGGACGGTGATACCGGTACGCCACGTGTTGGTTACCCAATTTCAACCCGCAATGTTTCGGTAGATAGCATGGTAGTAAGCGATTGTGTTGCCCTGATGGACAACCTACTGCAGAACCCGCCAAAAGTAACCAGTCAGTCGACAGATGCACAGAGCGGCAAGTTCTTGTTCTATACCGAGTTGGCTGACGACAATGGTTCAAACACCTGTCGTTATTATCAGTTGGCTTCAACCGGTAATGATGGCAATGGCACAACAGATGTGACCTCAGGTCATTACTTTACTTATTTGCCGATGGACGGATCGGTGCAAGTAGAAATACGCTAGGCCGTATTAATTATTAGAAAATTAGGAGAATGTTATGAAACGTCAAGGCGGCTTTACGCTGATTGAGATGGTGGTGGTTATCGTAATCCTGGGTATCCTGGCGGTTACAGCAGCTCCACGTTTTTTGAACCTGCAAGATGATGCGCGTAACTCAGCGCTGCAAGGCCTGAAAGGTGCTATTAATGGCGCTGCAGGTATTACCTACGGTAAGGCTGCGATTGAGGGTGAGGACAAATCATCTACTGCAACAATTTCAACTGATGCTGGAGATGTAGATATTGCTTTTGGTTACCCAGCAGCAACCGAAGATGGTATTGATGTTGTAGTTCAAGGACTACAAGATGATACTGAGTGGGTAAATGTTACGGTATCTGGTGCAACAGGTACTATTCGTGCATTTACACTGGCTAACGCTGCTTCTGATGGGGATGTAGTGACGTCTTGCTATGTTCAATATAATCAAGCACTTTCTGCAACTTCAGCGGCATCTACGACTGTCTCTGAATGTAATTGATTTAAAATAGCGCTCTTCGGAGCGCTATTTAATAAAGGTATTACTCTCGATACCTTTATTAAATAGCAAACTAACCTTCTTGAATTTATTGGGGGAATCATGCCCCGACATCAGCGCGGCTTTACCTTAATCGAAGTTATCGTGGTGATAGTACTGATTGGTATTATCTCGGTGACGGCTGCCTCACGTATTTTTGGCCGTAGCAGCTTTGATGCTTACCTTGCCCGCGACCAAGCCATTTCGATTGCCCGCCAAATTCAGCTACTCAGTATGAATCAAACCATTAGTTTACCAAGTGATGATCCGAGCCAGTGCTACTCCTTAGTGGTTAGGTCGGATTATTTCGGCTCACTTGAATGTGCTTCAAATTTACAATCAAGCAGATGGCTAAGTAGCGAGAACGATAGGGTAAGTTTTTCGGTCAATGAATCGGCCTCAGCCATTTATTTCGATATTTTAGGCCGGCCATTTATGTTTGATGGCACCAATAAGAAAGTCGCGCTATGCCAAAATTCAGGCTGTGAAGTGACGGTGACCGCACGTAATAATGAGCAAGCCAAGCTATGTATTAACAGCGAGGGGTATATGTGGTCGGGAGGATGTTCCTGATGAAGCGTTATTCCCAGCGAGGCTTCACCTTAATTGAAGGTGTGATCACCATTGTTATCCTTGGTGTGGCAATGGTGACCCTGACAAGTTTTCTTTTTCCGCAGGCCGAACGTTCGGCAACCCCCTATTATCAAGCGCGTTCGGCCGCTATTGGTAATGCGTTTCTTAATGAAATTCTATCCCGTAAGTTTGACGAGCATTCGGACCCTTTCGGGGACAGCCTTATCCGTTGCGGTGAAACAGTGCGTATTTTAGGTGTGGATTATTATCAGGACTGCTCCCAGCCAATTATTGCGGGCAATAATTATCGTTGGCCGGAGGATGACCCTGCTGAGTATTATGATTATGTCGATCCTTTAAGTGGTAACACCTTAGGGCGAGGTTTGAAGGTTGAGATGGCCAATGACGTGGATGATTTTCATGGTTGTTGGGGGGACTTGACGCTGTGCAATGAGAGAAACTTTGGCAATAGGGGGACATACCCTTGGCGCGGCTTTATTGAAAGCTTGATAGAGCCAGAAAGCAGTAATGCCAAGAATGACTACTACAAAAATATCACGGTGAATGTGAAAGTTAGCTATCCGAATGATTTGAACATCGAGCAACCTCCCCGTCAGCATAAGCGCATTGAGGTTGTGGTTGATGCAGGCAATTACGGTAAGTATGACTTTGTTGCCATTAGGAGTAACTACTGATGGAGAAGCTCAATAGCCAACAAGGCTTCACCTTGATGGAAATGGTTATTGCCCTAGTGATTCTTGGGATTATCTCTCTGGCGGTTGGCAGTTACTTGCAGCTGGGTGCACAAGGCTACTTGGGTGTGGTTAATCGAGACAGAACCCAATTGATCGCCCGTTTTGCCTTAGAGAAAATGACCCGTGAAATTCGCCATGCGGCCCCTAACAGTGTGTCGGTTGACTCAAGCGGAAGGTGCCTTTCATTTTATCCGGTAAAACTGGCGGGCTTTTATCTTCATCAACCTGTGGGGGCGGCGATTGATTTCTCTTCGACGCTCGGAAGTGACAGTGATTGGAAGGCCATTACCACTAATTACTGGCTCGCTGTTGGCTTCTCTTCATCCGAGCAATACGATACTAAAACCAATGCGATTACAGTGGTAGTTGATGGCCCTGATGCGGGCGTATTAACAGCGCAACTCAGTGCTGACTTAGCTTCTTCCTCGCCAGCAAGCCGGCTGTATGCCTATAGCGAGAAAGTGCAATATTGCTTTGATAGTACGTTAGGCTCACTTCATCGTTTAACCAATAATGCTTCGGTTTCAAATAATAACTTAATTGCCCAGCAGGTCAGTGAGGTTTACTTCAACACCGAAGGGCTTGGCATGAATAGCAATGGCATGGTGCACATTCGCCTTACGCTCCAGCGTGAGCAATCAACGGAAACAGCAACCTACGAGCACTCTGTACAGGTGATTAATGTTTTATAGCAAGCAGCGCGGTAGTGCACTGATCGTCTCTATTTTCATTATTACGGTGATGGCGGTGATGGCGGCAGCCATGATTAAGATTGATTGGTCGAGCCAAGATACAACATCGCGAGAGGTGTTTGCTACCCGGGCTTGGTACGCTGCTCATTCGGGCAATGAGTACATGCTGAGTAAGCTGTTCCCGTTAGGGGAAACCAGTTCGAAGCCTGAATATTGTAAAGACTACACCGGGGAGTTGGAGCCAAGTTTATTTGACTGCCATGCATTAATCCTCACCTGCACCAAGCATGAGTACGGCGGTGCCGAGACCCAGAAGTATAAATACCAACTGGAGGCGACAGCGACTTGCGGTACCGGTGCTTTTGAAACCACCCGCACACAAGAAACTTGGGCAAAGGATTTAGCGAATAATGAATAGAATACTCCAAGTGATTATAAGCCTAGCGGTGTTGTTGCTTTTCCCCTCTATCGCGCATAGCGCCATTGATTTTAGCCAATGCCCGTTTACCGGGCCTGCGCAAACGTGGTCGAACAGTGGCGAGGCCAAAATCGATGACTCCGGGCGTATTTTTGGTGCGGTGAATGGTAAGTATCTAGGCTTTAAAAAAGTTGATTCGCAAGGCTCTAGCTGTGAGGGCAGCAATGAGTGTCAGAAAAAAGATAGCCTAATGGTGGATAAACCTGCCTTTGTTGATTTTGAAATTGATAATGACAGGGAGTTCGACTCGGGAAGTACGCTCACGCCAGGGCGTTATGAAAAAGTTGAAATGGATGGCCTGACGGTAACCATGACCGCAGGGGAATACTGGGTAGATGAATTCATTGTGAAAGGTAGCAGTAAGTTGACGGTTTCTGGTGCTGTTACTTTGAATGTAAATAAGCTGACTCTTGATGATAATGCCCAGATCATTCATACCGCTGCACCAAAGAATTTTATCATTATTGCCCATACTGAAGATGGTGTTGTAGAGCTTAAGAGTAGCAAGGAGCATGAGTTCAGCGCATATATTGCCGCGGCTGAATCTGTAGTTATTGATAAAAAGACCCAAGTAAAAGGGGCGGTAACCACCTATAAGCTTGATGTGAAAGATAAGGGGGTACTTACTGCAGATCTTGGAGATTGTTCAACGCCTACCATTCCGCCTCTTACCGAGATTCAAATTTGTGACTATGTCAAAGATGAAATCCAAACCAACTATTACTACGGGGGGAAGCCCCGGGGTAATTTAATGCTATCCGGTAGTGATAGCTATATTCATGTGGCAGATAACGATCGGGAGTTATCGTTTTTTAGTGTCCAGATAGGCGGAACGAATATCGGCTGTGAGTACCCAGCCAAGTCAGGCACCATCCAAGAGTGTGTCATCAATCCAGATAAAGCCTATGATGATTTCCCCGTCTCTCTTCCTGATTTTGAGGCGACCAGTAACGAACATTTCACCTGTAGTGCCGGGGAGCAATGTCGGTTAACGACTACCCATTATGATGAAGTGGATTTGAAAGATGGTAGTGAGTTGACGCTGGCCAGCGGTGAATACTGGATCAGCCATTTTGACTTTGATGAATCTTCGACATTAAAAATCGAAGGGAAAGTGATTATCCATTATGAGGAAATGCACTTTAAGAAAGGCGAAATAAAGGTAAACCACGAGGGCAATAGCCAGGATTTATTGTTTATCGGTCATGGCAGCAAAGCTAAAGTGGAAGTGAAGGATCAAGTTGCCGACTCTGTTATTAAGGGCTTTTTCTATTTGGATGTTGAGGCCAATGGCACGGGGATGCTATTCGATGTCAGTGGTGAAAATAACCGACTTTACGGCGGCGTTACCGCTGGTGAATTCTCAATTTCCGGGCGCAATAACCACCTGTTTGGTGAACCTCTTGACTGTGGGGAGCCCACGCCGCCACCCGAATTTGAGCTTGATATCTGTCCCTATGTCAAAGAGGAAGTGCAATCGAGTTATTACGCCTCTGGGCTACCTGCCGGTGATTTGATCATTGATGATAATAGCAACAACATGATCACGGTTAGTCAAAATGGCCGTAGCTTTTCCTTTAAGCAGTTTGATGGCGGAAATAGCTGCCAGTACCCGGATGGCAGCACCGATCAGTGTTTGATTGATAGCTCAAAAGCGTTTGAAGATTACCCGGTGACCCTGCCTGATTTTGTTTCGGGAAGCCGAGATGAGCAATGTAAAAAAAATGACTCGTGTACTTTCTCTAGTGATGCCTACAAGCGCTTACAAGCCAAGGAAGGCAGTACCATTACCTTGGAGGCGGGGGAGTATTGGATTGAGCACTTGGATTTTGAAAAGAACTCAACGGTGATCCTTGAGGGTGATGTGCTTATCCACTATGAAAAGCTGCACTTTAAAAAAGAAGGCATGCAAATCAATGCCAGTGGTATCAGCGAGCAGCTGCTGTTTGTGGGCCATGGAAAAGAGGCTGGGGTAAAGCTGGATAAGAAAGTGAAAAACGCGCTAGTCCATGCTTATTTTTATTTGCCGCCGGAAACTTACACGGATAAGGGCAACAACAAGGAGAAAGGCTTCTTTGTTGAGGGAGATGACAACACCATTGTTGGCGGTGTTGCATCGCCGTTTGTTGTGATTGAAGGCAGCGGCAACCAGATTATCGGTCGCACCGAACACCAATGTTTTGGCAGTGATGATAATTATACCCTGACAGTGACTCCAACTGAGAGTTACAGCTTGACTTGTGACCGACTGCCGATTGAGTTTCAAGTACTCGATGGCAATGGCGCGCCGGCTGGTAGTTATCCCGGCAATGTTGATATCACTACATCTTTGGCGGCGACTAACAAGGCTTTCTGGTACTTGCAAGAAACCGGTGGAGAAGGCGATAAGCTGGATATCAGCCAGCAGCATGGCTTTTCAGTCGATAGCGAGGGTAAGGTTAAGCTGTGGCTAAAAAGCGATGTGGTTGGGACCATCTCTGCGACGGGAGCGCTCTCAACAGATAGTGGTCAAACAGCCTCCGGGCAATATGGCTTTGTCCCATTCAAGTTTGAAATTGGGGATGGCAGTATTCCCGTTGTTGCCGGTAAGCCTACGACAATTGCGATTAAAGCCAAGGCCTGTAAGGCAGTTGATAGCAGCGAGGTCTCGGTTGGTTACGATGGCGAGCGTACCATCAAGCTTGAAACCGGCTATGATGCCCCAGCCTCGGGAAGCCAATTGTTGCAGCTTCGAAAATCTAATAATGATCCGTGGCAAGGTGGCGAGATCAAGCTCGACTTTGATCAGGGCGTTGCCAGTGCCCAGCTGCAATATCTTGATGCAGGCCAAACCACGCTGAGCATTCACGACCCTGACTGTAGCCTCGCAACGGGGTGCGAAATTTTGCCGCAAGTCCAAACCCTGTCTAAAGCAGATTTAGGTGAGTGGACAAGGCTTGAAGGCTCGCAAACGGTATTGGCACGCCCGTATACCTTCGCCATGTGTAACTACTTATCACCCTATATTGAAGCTGCGTCAGGGACAGCCTCTGGCGGCAATGGCTTTGTTGCATCCGGGGATAATTTTACCACCGAGGTGAAACCGGTGATTTGGCTCGATGGCGATGGCAACAATAATATCGATAGCGGCGGCAATGCAACCGGCCCTGTCGATAGTTCAGGCATGTGCCAGCGAATGGTCACCGATAACTTCTATGCCGATGATGCCCCAGCGGCAGTGGTTGGGCTCTCGATCCCAACCGGAGATGATGTGAAGCCCCATTCGCCAACAGACGAGGGGGCGAAAAGTGGCGCCCTGAGCTATGCCGAAGTTATGGACGCGGCAGGGCTGGTGTATTCCGCGAACTGGAACGAGGTGGGGAGTACTCTGCTACAGGCAGACACCCAAGCTAACTATTTGGGGATGGATATCAATATGGGGTATCGCCCCGTTGGCCGCATATACCCCGCTTACTTTGAAGTACAAAGCGGCAATAGTTTTGGCTATCCAGCAAATGGTGGCAACGCCCAGCACGGGTTCGCTTATCTAGGGCAGGCATTCTCAGCGAGCTTTAGTGTATTGGCAAAGAACCGTGCAGGGGAAGAGGTTGTAAACTATGAGCACTTTAGCCAGTTCTATCAGGCGCGCTTGGCTCTGGAAGCGGTTGATGAGAATAACAATAGCTTTGCCATGCGGATGTCGCCGCGCGGAGCCTGGCTTGATTGGGGTAATGCCATTACCGCCATGGATTGGAAACTTGAACGAAAAGGCTATGACAGTGTCCCAGTAATGACCGAAGTTGAGCCGCCATGGAATAGTGGTAACAGTACTTGGGGGGTGTTTATTGCCCAAAGTGAAGATCCTGCCGAAATACGTTCCCAGTCGCAGGGCAATATTGAGGTAATTGGCAGTATCTTAACGCAGGAGATGGCGCCATTTGATACTATACCTGAGCTACGCTATGGCCGGATGCGAATGGAAGATGTCACAGTCCCTGTTACTCAGGATGCGAAAGTCCCTGTTGTTATTGAGTATTACAAAGATAGTGATACCCAATTTGTTACCAACGAAGATGATGATTTTAGCGTATACGGGAGTAATTACGGTTGTAGCGAGCTGATTTTCCCCGATAGTATGCAATCGGCTTTGGATAGTGATCCGCAATCGAGTGCGGTGATAAAAGGTGAAGGGCGTTTACTGGTTAATCATCCGCAAAGTGTGGATGCGGGCTACCGAGAACAGATCCAACTTGGTCAGCGGTTGTCAAACAGTAGTGCCGTGCCAACGTGCCCGCCTAAGATCCCTACGGCTTCTGATCTGCCTTGGTTGCAGTACAATTGGAGCGAGCAAGGCGATACCGATCCATCCGCTGTGGTGACTTTCGGAGTCTACCGCGGTAACGATCGCATCATATATCGCGGTGAAAAGGGCATTAATACATTGCTCAACTAAATAAAATGCGGATCTGTGGCAGGTTTGACAATCCTTGCCTTGTCTCGATCCGTGCCCCTTGATACATTTAGCGCAATTTAACGAATTTGTGAGCTTGCAGGATTAGCCGAAGACTATGTTTAAAAAACTTCGTGGCATGTTTTCTAATGACCTGTCTATTGACTTGGGTACAGCCAATACCCTTATTTATGTCAAAGGACAGGGCATCGTACTAGACGAACCATCAGTAGTAGCGATCCGCCAGGATCGTGCCGGAGCAACCAAGAGCGTGGCCGCAGTGGGTCACGACGCCAAGCAGATGCTAGGCCGTACTCCGGGCAATATTGCTGCTATCCGTCCAATGAAAGACGGTGTTATCGCAGACTTCTACGTAACTGAAAAAATGCTGCAGCATTTTATCAAGCAAGTGCATGACAACAGCTTGCTGCGTCCTAGTCCACGAGTTTTGGTCGCGGTTCCTTGTGGTTCTACCCAAGTTGAGCGCCGTGCTATCCGTGAATCAGCCCAGGGTGCTGGTGCGCGCGAAGTCTACCTGATTGACGAGCCAATGGCGGCGGCAATCGGTGCCGGCATGCCAGTATCGGAAGCAACAGGTTCGATGGTGATCGATATCGGTGGTGGTACTACCGAGGTTGCGGTTATCTCGCTAAACGGTGTGGTTTACTCATCGTCTGTTCGTATCGGTGGTGACCGCTTCGACGAAGCCGTCATTAACTACGTGCGCCGTAACTACGGCAGCTTGATTGGTGAAGCAACCGCTGAGCGTATCAAGCACGAAATCGGTTCTGCTTACCCGGGTGACGAAGTGCGTGAAATCGAAGTTCGCGGCCGCAACCTTGCTGAAGGTGTGCCACGCAGCTTTACCCTGAACTCAAACGAAATCTTGGAAGCGCTGCAAGAGCCGCTAACCGGTATCGTTTCTGCCGTTATGGTTGCGCTGGAGCAGTGTCCGCCAGAACTCGCTTCGGATATTTCTGAGCGCGGTATGGTACTGACTGGTGGTGGTGCGTTGCTACGCGATCTTGATCGCCTGCTAACCGAAGAAACCGGTATTCCAGTGGTTGTAGCTGAAGAGCCGCTTACTTGTGTTGCCCGTGGTGGTGGTAAGGCTCTGGAAATGATCGACATGCACGGTGGCGATCTATTTAGCGAAGAATAATGCCCGTTCGGGCATGACAACAAACAGGTTATAGCGTTAGATGAAACCTATATTCGGCAGGGGGCCATCCCTGCAATTGCGCCTGTTTCTTGCCATATTACTGTCGGTCGGCTTAATGCTGGCCGACAGCCGTCTTGATGCCTTTGCCAATGTCCGTTACCTGTTGAACTCGGCCATTGCCCCTCTTCAATATGCTGCAAACTTACCCCGCGACTTGCTGGGCGGTGTATCCGGGCAACTGAGCTCGCACCAACGGTTATTGACAGAAAATAAAGCACTGAAACGAGACTTGCTTGTTCAGCAGAGCGATGTTCTGTTGCTTGAGCAGCTAAAGCAAGAAAACCAGCGTCTGCGCGAGCTTTTGGGCTCTCCATTTGTTCGTGATGAAAAGAAGTTGATTGCCGAGGTTATGGCGGTCGACTCGGATCCGTATAGCCATCAGGTGATGATTGACAAAGGGCGGATCGACGGTGTTTACGAAGGCCAGCCTGTGATTAATGAAAAGGGCATTGTTGGCCAGGTGTCATACGTGGGTGCGCACAACAGCCGGGTACTGCTGCTTATCGACCCGACCCATGCCATTCCGGTGCAGGTTGTTCGAAATGATATCCGCGTTATTTCATCGGGAAGTGGCCAGATTGACCAGATCCAGCTGGAGCACGTGCCAAGCAGTACCGATATCGAAGTCGGTGATTTGCTAGTGAGCTCGGGCTTGGGCGGCCGTTACCCCGAGGGGTATCCGGTTGGCTACATTACCGAGTTCTCGTTTGACAACAAACGCCCATTTGCCCAGATCAAGGCAAGGCCGACGGTGCAGTTCGACCGCTTGCGCTACTTGCTATTGGTGTGGCCGACACCGCGTGAAACATTGAGTGAAGGGGAGTTCAACAGTGGCGAATAGTAGACCTAATGGCCGCATGTGGATTTGGCTGTCTTTCATTATTGCGCTGATTTTACAGGTTGCACCTTGGCCGGGGCAGTTGGAGTTCTTCCGCCCGTCGTGGATCATGCTGGTGGCGTTCTACTGGGTGCTGGCATTGCCGCACCGGGTCAATGTCGGTACCGCCTTGCTCCTTGGCTTGCTGTGGGATTTGATGCTCGGCTCTACGCTCGGCGTGCGGGGGCTGATGATGTCGGTGCTATGCTATATCGTGGCATTGAACTTTCAGGTGCTTCGCAATTTGTCGCTTTGGCAACAGGCCATGCTAGTGGCGCTGCTAACGCTAGGGGGCAAGCTGGTGGAATTCTGGGCGGAGTACCTCGTTTCAGAGATCACCTTCGATCCGCAACGCTTGTGGGCTGTGCTGCTCAACTTCTTGTTGTGGCCGTGGCTGTTCCTGCTATTACGGCGAATGCGTCGTAAGTTCTCAATTCGTTAAAGTTTTTTCCAAATGCGATCTGTTCGGTGCTAGTTTGTAGAATGACCATCGGACCAATGAGCAGATCGCAATTGATTTGTCATACTAAACAAAATTAATGTTATCATCATGCCTACACTGCAACTGTACCTAGCTTCAGGCTCACCTCGCCGTAAGGAGCTACTAACCCAACTTGGTTATACCTTCGAGCGGATCGTCGTTGATGTTGAAGAGCAGCATCAACCGGGAGAGCGACCAGCAGACTATGTACAGCGCTTATCACGAGAGAAAGCCCAGGCCGGCGTGGCGGTATCGAACGGGCAGTTGCCGGTACTCGGTGCTGATACGATCGTGGTAGTGGATGAGACCATTTTGGAAAAACCCCAGGACTTTGCCGACGCCAAGCGAATGTTATCGCTGCTTTCTGGCCGTCAGCATCAGGTAATGACTTCGGTAACCTTGGCAACGGCCGAGAAGCAGCAAACCAAACTCGTTATAACGAACGTTTGGTTCAAGACTTTGTCTGATAAAGAAATAGAAGCCTATTGGCACAGCGGAGAACCGCAAGACAAAGCCGGAAGTTATGGTATTCAGGGAATTGGCGGCAAATTTATCGAGCGTATCGATGGCAGTTATTATGCTGTGGTGGGGTTACCGTTAGTGGAAACCGACATCATGGTTCAAGACTTTTTAAGTTTATAATTTAGAGGCAACCATGAGCACAGAGCTGCTAATTAACGTAACGCCGAGCGAGACCCGCGTTGCAATGATTGAAGCGGGTAACCTGCAAGAAGTTCATATCGAACGAGAATCGAAACGCGGGATTGTCGGCAATATTTATAAAGGGCGCGTGAGCCGCGTACTGCCAGGTATGCAGGCGGCCTTTGTTGATATCGGCCTGGAAAAGGCGGCATTCTTGCACGCATCCGATATCGTCCCGCACACTGAGTGTGTGGCAGAAAACGAAAAACAACAATTTCAAGTACGCGATATTTCCGAGCTTGTCCGCCAAGGGCAGGACTTGGTAGTTCAGGTAGTGAAAGATCCGCTGGGCACCAAGGGTGCCCGCTTGACGACGGATGTTACCTTGCCATCGCGTTATTTGGTCTTCATGCCGGGCGCTGGCCACGTTGGTGTTTCCCAGCGTATTGAAAGCGAGAGCGAGCGTGAGCGCCTGAAGAAAGTCGTCAACAAGCACTGTGATGACTTGGGCGGCTTTATTATTCGTACTGCCGCTGAAGGGGCGACGAACGAAGAGCTGGCTCAGGATGCCGCGTTCTTGAAGCACCTATGGCGCAAAGTACTTGAACGTCGTGCCAAGCATAAGCCCAAATCGATGCTATACGGCGAGTTGGGCTTGGCCCAGCGTATCTTGCGCGACTTTGTTGGCACCGAGCTTGACTGTATTCAGGTCGACTCTCGCTTGGGCTTTGAGAAGCTGAAGGAGTTTACCGATGAATTCGTGCCGGAGCTGAGTGAGAAGCTGGAATACTATGCCGGTGAGCAGCCAATTTTCGATCTTTACGATACGGAAAACGAAATTCAGCGCTCGCTGGACCGCAAGGTTGAGCTGAAGTCGGGCGGTTACCTGATCATCGACCAAACCGAGGCGATGACCACCGTCGACATCAATACTGGTGCCTTCGTGGGACGTCGCAACCTTGAAGAGACCATCTTCAATACCAATATCGAAGCCACCAAGGCCATTGCCCGCCAGCTGCGCCTGCGCAACCTTGGCGGCATTATCATTATCGACTTTATCGACATGGCACTGGAAGATCACCAGCGCCGGGTCTTGGTCGCGTTGGAGCAGGCACTGTCTTACGACCGCGTCAAAACCAACATTAATGGCTTTACTCAGCTAGGCTTGGTAGAGATGACCCGTAAGCGTACTCGCGAGAGTATCGAGCATGTGCTGTGTAATACCTGCCCGACCTGTGAAGGCCGCGGTACGGTGAAAACGGTTGAGAGTGTGTGCTACGAAATCTTGCGCGAAATTACCCGGGTCAACCGCGCCTACGATGCCGATCGCTTTGTGGTGTATGTCGCCCCTGCGGTTGCAGAAGCATTGGCCGGCGATGAATACCATGCGTTGGCAGAGCTGGAAGTGTTCATTGGCAAGCAGGTGAAGATCAAAGCCGAGCCGCTGTATATTCAAGAACAGTTCGACGTCGTAATGATGTAATTTTTGCGAGGCAATTGAGTGACAACAGTTCCAGTTCGTCTGGTACGTGGATTAATGTGGCTAGTGCTGATTTTATTGATACTGGCCGCAATTGCGATTACAGGTCTGCGTCTTTTCCTTCCCCAGCTTAACGATTACCGTGAGCCCATCCGCCAGTGGGCGTCTGCCCAAGCTGGTATGCAAGTCGATATTTCCCATGTTGAGGGCCACTGGCTCAACTTCGGGCCATCCTTGGTGCTTAAAGATGTTGGGTTGACGATACCTGACAACCCGGACTCGCTGGTCGAAGTCGGTGATGTCTCCATGCAGCTCGATATGCTGGGCTCCGTGGTGCGCTTAAACCCGGTCTTCAAAGATATCCGCATTGACCAGCTGCGTCTTGACTTAACCCAGTTAACTGGCCTGTCGGGTGATAGTGGCGAGCGCGAAAAGCGTGGCCAAGCATCGACAATCGAGCGGCTCGAGGAGCTGCTGCTGGTTCAGTTGGGGCAGTTTTCGATCAGGAATTCGGCTGTCACCTTGATGTCGCCTGCCGAAGAAAAAATTACCGTTAACATTGAAGATTTGAAGTGGGACACCCGCAGCGGCCAACGGCGGGCAGAAGGGGTGATCAGCATCGCCGATACCCATTTCAGCCAAATGCGAGTGATTGCTAACTTATCCGACAAGCACTCGCTAGCCGCGCTCTCCGGTGAGCTCTATGTTCAGGCGCGCAACTTGTCGATTACCCCTTGGTTGAACAAAAAGCAGAACACCGAAGCCAATATCACTAGCAGCAACCTCAATACCGAGGTCTGGCTGACCATGGAGCGTGGCCGCCTGCTCAAGAGCCTGCTTCGCTTGGATAACAGCTATCTACGCTGGCAGCAGGGAGAGGAGAAGCACGAATTCCGAATTCGCCAAGGCTTGGTTAGCCTAGAGCCTATTCTGCGCGATGACGGCGAGCTGGGCTGGCGGGTTGATAGCGACCAAATGGAGCTGCAAACCGATGATCAGCCTTGGCCTGCATTTGATATGGCGGCAAGTTGGCAGCCTGATGGCTGGCAATTGGCAATCACCCAGCTGTCGCTTTCCCATTTACGGCCATTCATTAGCTTTATGCCTGATGACAGTACCGCGTTTGAAATGGTGAATACCTTGCAACCGGCGGGTGTCCTACGGGACATTCGGGTGGCTGCAGACCAGCAAAGCTCACCGCGTTTTTCGTTGGCGCTTGAGCAGTTTGGTATGGCGCAATGGGAATTGCTGCCGGCGATCCATAAGTTAAATGCAAAAGTGACCGGCGATCTGAACGGCGGCAAGGCGGTATTGTCGCTGCGCGATGATCAGCTGCCTTACGGCGAGGTATTCCAAGCGCCGTTGCAAATCGACCAGGGTGATGTGACAGCATATTGGCAAGTGGGCGATGACGGTTGGCGCTTGTGGAGCGATCACCTAACGGTAAGCACCCCGCATTTGAGCGCCGATGGCCAGTTCCGCTTGGACTTTCCAGCTGATGCCCCCTCTTGGTTGTCGTTTTACGGCGAGGCAACCGCGAGCAAGGCCGGTGAAACTTGGCGCTACCTGCCAACCTTGGCGCTGGGCCAGAGCTTGACAGATTACTTGTCTGCCGCAATACGTGGCGGGCGGGCAGAACATGCCCAGCTGCTTTGGTATGGCGAGTTGGCTGATTTCCCTTACGGCGGTAACAACGGTATTTTCCAAGCCTATGTACCCATGCGCAAAGGCACGTTCAGTTTTGACACGGCTTGGCCTGAACTGACCGACCTCGATCTTGATTTACTGTTCGAGAACGACTTTATGTACCTCGATGCCACCCATGCCAAAACAATGGGGGCAACGGCTTCGCAGGTGACGGGTGATGCCGAACTGAGCAGCGATGGCCACCTCAAGCTGAGCATTGATGTCGCGGCCGAAGGTCAGCAGGTGCGTGACTATATGATGGCCACGCCATTGGTCGACTCGGTGGGGGCCGCTTTAACCACGGTACAAGTTAGCGGGCCGGTGACGTCTAGTTTCCAGCTAGATATTCCTTTTGACGGCAGTGATGTACGGGCATGGGGGAGCGCGAAACTGGCTGATAACCAAGTGGCCATCGATACGCCGCCAATTCCGCTTGAGCAGGTGAGTGGGATCATCGAGTTTGATAACGATATTGTCACTGGCGACAAGTTAGCGGCAAATGTGCTTTCGCAGCCAATTACCTTTGGCTTTGCCGGTAATAGCGTTGAGACCGGCTACAAAGTGGGGATTGATCTAGGCGGCAAGTGGCAAGTGGCCCCGCTGCAAGCCCACTTGCAGGATCCGCTACTCGCCCATGTATCAGGGATCAGCCAGTGGCAAAGCAAGGTTGATATTGACTTGCATGATACCGGCTTTGACTACCGGGTTGATCTGCAGGCCGGTCTCGATGATATCAATAGCAAACTGCCGTACCCGCTGGCGCATCAGGCCGGAAAGCGTGATGATATTTTGCTGACGGCTTCAGGCAATGCCCAGTCATTAACCGGACTGATCACGGCGCCGGATATGAAGTATCAAGCGATGATCAATCTAGTGCCAGAGCGGTTGGAGATAGATGCCAGCGAATGGGTTGTCGGCACAGGCCGGCCCCAGTCACTGGTCAAGGGCAACCATGCGTTGACGATAAACAGCCCGACGCTAGATGCTGATCGCTGGATTGAGCTATTTAGTGATATCGACGAGAAAATTGTCGAATCAGCGCAGTCTGATGAACTGACGACCATGCCTGTTATTCCGGTGCCAACGAGGGTGAACGCCCAGGTTCGCCAACTCAAGCTCGCGACTCTGGATTGGAGCCGGGTGGACTTGGCTATCCGCAACCAGAACAAACAATGGCATATATTACTCGGCAGCCGCGAAGCCAAGGGCGAGGCCTTTTGGCCAGAGGGTAAACCTCTGAGCATTGCGCTAGAGAGTTTGCACCTCAATATTCCAGACATGGTCGTTCCGGAAAAGAAAGAAACGCGTAAGAAGTACCAGCCGCAACGCGATATTCCGCCAGCGACAGAGTTTGACCGTAGCATGATGGCCAAGATCCCCGAAATGGACATTACCATGGATGATGCCTGGCTACAGGGCTACCGTCTGGGCGAAGTGTCCGGGAAGGTTCGCCGTGATGGTAATACCATTGAGCTGCTGAATTTTACCGTCGACTCCGGCGCAACATCGCTTAACCTCGATGGCCACTGGACATTGTCGGGCGATAGAAACGAAACCCAGATAGCCTTCGATATTGATGGCGAGAACAGCTCTGACTTGATGGGGCGCTTTGGTATCTCTGGTGGCATCCAAGGCGCGGAGTTCAACACTTATGCTTCGATTCAGTGGCAAGGGGCACCTTGGTCTATGCACCGCGAGACGCTCTCTGGTGAGTTGAAGTCGGAGACCGGACAAGGGGTGATCAGCGATATCGGTGGTGCCGGACGCTTGTTGGGGCTATTTAGTATCGACTCGATTGTGCGCAAGATGCAGCTCGACTTCTCGGGGATCTTCGATGATGGCCTGGCCTTTAATTATATTCGTGGTAGCGGCCATATTGAAAATGGCCGCTTTGAAACAACAGACATTAAAATGCAAGCACTTGCCGGGGATATGTTTATTCAGGGAAGTGCTAATCTTGTAAATGAGACTGTCGATGCGCGGGTGAGGTTTATTCCTGACTTTACATCGGGTATTCCGGTGTTAACGGCGTTTGCCGTCGCACCGCAAACGGCCATCTATGTCTTTGCCATATCGACAGCCTTGTCACCGGTATTGGATGTATTTACCCAGGTTAATTACCGGGTGAAAGGCTCGATTGACTCGCCGGTTGTTACCGAGCAGTCACGCTTTACCGGTGAATACACTGTGCCGGAAGATTTGAAAAAACAACAATAATCAATACAAAAGCAGAACAGCATGGAGCATCGGTTGGCGATCTCAGGGTCTGCAGCCGATGATGCTAGGGAGAAAGTAATGGCAAAAGTTGGCATCGTACAAATGAATTCAGGCGCCGACCCTGAAACGAACCTTAAGCATCTGAAGTTGAAGCTAAAGGGGCTGCAACTGCAAGGGGCGAAGTTGGTACTAACCCCCGAGAACTGCTTGGTGTTTGGCTCCCGAAGTGATTATGAGCGGCACGCCGAACCTTTGGGTGAGGGGCCGCTGCAATCGGCGATATCCCAAATGGCTCGCCAGTTGGGAATTTGGGTGTTGATTGGCTCGATGCCAATTCGCCAGCCCGATGGCGCTATTACGACAACGGCCTTGGTGTTTGATGATCAGGGCGAGTGCCGCGAGCACTATAACAAGATCCATATGTTTGATGTCGAAGTCGAAGATCAGCACCATAGTTACCGGGAATCAGATACTTTCAAGCCGGGTAGCGACATCAAGGTGATCGCGACGCCGTATGGCAACATTGGTCTATCAATCTGTTATGATGTCAGATTCCCCCAACTTTATGCGGCATTACGTGAACAAGGTGCCGATATCATAGTTGTTCCTGCTGCCTTCACCAAGGTGACAGGGAAAGCCCATTGGGAGCTATTGCTAAGGGCGCGTGCGGTTGAAACCCAGTGCTGGGTGATTGCCGCGGCACAATGGGGTGAGCACAATGAATCCCGCGAAACATGGGGTCATTCAATGATTGTGGATCCTTGGGGGCAGGTGGTTGCTTGCCAGCAACAAGGAACGGGAGTACTGCTGGCTGATGTGGATTTGGAGCTCAGCCAAGCAATAAGAACAAATATGCCACTGGTGCAACACACGCGTTTTGGTGTTCACCAGCGATAATACCGCCACGCCGCTATCGCGGGTGTTCGGAATATAACAAGAGCACAAGAGATGACGCTGGAAACTGTAGAAAAGACAATGCTGGCCCAGTCGGGGTTGGGACGAGAAGAATTAAGCCAGACCTTGGGCATGATTGCCGCGAGGGATGTGGATTATGCCGATATTTATTTCCAGTCCTGCTGGCATGAGTCATTGGTTCTTGAAGATAGCATCATTAAAGACGGTTCGTTTAATATCGACCGTGGTGTTGGGGTGCGCGCTGTTTCCGGTGAGAAGACCGGCTTTGCTTATTCAGACCAAATTAACCAACTGGCACTGACCCAAAGTGCCAAAGCCGCGCGCGGTATTACCCGCAGTGGTGGTGATGGTAAGGTGAAGGCGTTTGTGCCCACTAACCCGTCAAGCATCTATGCACCGGTGAATCCGCTAAATAGCTTTGATAAATTCCAAAAAATTGCCTTGCTGGAAGAAATTGACCGTTATATCCGCACCAAGGAGCCAATGGTGAAAGAGGTGTCGGTGAGCATTAACGGCGTTTATGAGCAGGTGATGGTGGCAGCCCTTGACGGCACCTATGCTGCCGATATTCGCCCGCTGGTTCGCCTGTCGATCAGTGTGCTGATCGAGAAGGGTGATAAGCGCGAGCACGGCAGTGCTGGTGGCGGTGGCCGCTATGGTTACGAATACTTCCAGACCAAGGGTGCCAACGGGAAAACCGTTGCGCTGAACTACGCGGATGAGGCATTGCGCCAGGCGTTGATTAACATTGATGCCGATGAAGCCCCAGCGGGTACCATGCCGGTTGTACTTGGTGCGGGCTGGCCGGGCGTGCTATTGCATGAGGCGGTAGGCCATGGCCTGGAAGGCGATTTCAACCGCAAGGGCTCGTCGATGTTCTCTGGTCAGCTTGGCGAGCAGGTGACCTCTTCCCTTTGTACGATTGTCGATGACGGTACCCTTAAGGATCGCCGTGGCTCGATTAACATTGATGATGAGGGCACACCTGGCCAATACAACGTGTTGGTTGAAGGCGGCAAGCTAAAAGGCTATATGCAAGATAAGCTCAATGCTCGCCTGATGGGGGTTGCCCCAACCGGTAACGGTCGCCGTGAGTCTTACGCTCACTTGCCGATGCCGCGCATGACCAATACTTACATGCTGCCGGGTGAGCATTCGCCGGAAGAGATCATTGCCAGCGTGAAGCAGGGGATCTACGCGCCGAACTTTGGCGGCGGCCAGGTTGATATCACCTCGGGCAAGTTTGTGTTTTCGGCATCAGAGGCTTACCTGATCGAAAACGGTAAGGTGACCCGCCCAATCAAAGGCGCCACCCTGATCGGCAGTGGTATTGAAGCGATGCAGCAGGTGTCGATGGTGGGTAATGATTTGGATATCGACCGTGGTGTCGGCGTGTGTGGCAAAGCAGGCCAAAGCGTGCCGGTTGGCGTTGGTCAGCCAACCTTGAAGATTGACTCGATGACCGTAGGCGGAACGCAATAAGCGGTTGCCACGCTTATCTAGCCTAATAAAAAAATGCCAGCATCGTTGCTGGCATTTTTGTATCCGTGAATGAGCATGGCTCAGTCAGCGATTAGTCTTCTAGGTACAGCTCTTTGAGTACTTGGAAGATCTCGCGGTACGCCTTGGCTGGTTTGTTCTGCGCTTTTTCCTTGCTCGCTTGGCGAACAAGCTGGCGCAGGCGCTGGCGGTCGGCATGCGGGTGATCCACCAAGATGGCGTTGATCATGCTGTCGCCGTTTTCGATCAGCTTATCGCGCTTTTGCTCAAGCTTTTTCAGCTCGGCTGTTGCCTGCGAGTGCTTGTTTCTGAGTTTATCCAGTGCGGCTTGGATTGGCTCCGGATCCACCTGGCGCATCAGTTTACCGATGCGCTGCAACTGGCGGCGGCGGGCTTCGTTCTTGAAGCGCTGCGCATCTTTAATTGCTTCCAGCATATCTTCATCAAGCGGGATCTTGGCGAGTGCATTTGGCTTTAGCTCGACCAGCTCCTCCCCCAATTTCTGTAGGGCTTCCATGTCACGCTTCATCTCGGATTTGCTTACCCAGATGATTTCTTCTTCCTCTTCCCAAGGGGCTTTTTGGTTTTTACGGCTCATAACAGGCTCATAGGAATTGCATTTGCTTTTATTTTACCAGTTTAATCGGGATTTGGGGCGCAAAATCCTCACAGAGGGTGTTATCCTAAGAGTAATACCTATTTCATTGGTTTATCGGAATGATCGCCTAGATTGGTTCGGGGTAAGCCATTATTGAGAATATAAAAGTATGGACGTGAAAGAACAGGTAGCACAACAGCGAGTCGAGCTGGAAGCAGCAGTGGCAAAAGCGCTGGAGATGGCCGGCCAACAAGCTGACGCCGCCGAAGTGGCAATCAACAAAACCACGGGCATCAGTGTTTCGACCCGGATGTGCGAAGTTGAAAACGTTGAGTTCAATAGCGATGGTGCCTTGGGCATCACGGTTTACCGCAACCAGCGCAAAGGCAGTGCGTCGACTTCTGACTTGAGTGAAGAGGCGATTGCCCAGACGGTCGCGGCAGCACTTGATATTGCCCGCTATACCTCGGAAGACCCTTTTGCCGGCCCTGGCCCGAAAGCGTTGATGGCGCAAGATATTCCTGATCTGGATCTGTTCCACCCAGACGAGCCCGAGCCGGATCATGCGGCATCGATTGCCGTAGAAGCCGAGCAAGCGGCGCTTGAGTTTGACTCCCGCATCAAGTTTAGCGACGGCGCGAGCTACGATAGCCATTATGGCATCCGCGTCTACGGTAATAGCCATGGTATGTTGGCTAGCTATGCATCCAGCCGCCACAGCACTAGCTGCTGCGTGATTGCCGAGGGCAAGAATGGCGAGATGGAGCGAGATTACAGCTATACCACGGCTCGTCGTGCCTCTGATTTATGGACCCCGGAAAAGGTAGGTCGCCATGCTGCCGAACGTACTGTTGGCCGTATTGACCCGCAAAAACTGTCTACCCGCGAAGCGCCGGTCATGTTTGCCGCCGATATCGCGACCGGCCTGTTTGGTCACTTGGTGATGGGGATCAGCGGATCTAACCTGTACCGTAAGTCATCGTTCTTGCTTGATAAGCTGGGCGAGCAAATTTTCCCTGAATGGCTGGATATCAGCGAGCGCCCGCACATCTTGCGCGGTATGGCGAGTACCCCGTTTGACAGTGAAGGTTTGGCAACCCAAGACCGCGAGATCATCACCGATGGCGTGCTCCAGACTTACCTGATGACCAGCTATGCGGCACGCAAGCTGAACCGTCAGCCAACCGGCCATGCCGGTGGTATCCATAACTGGTTGGTGAAATCGACCGGTGAAAGCTTTGAGCAGATGCTAAAGAAAATGGATCGCGGCCTACTGGTGACTGAGCTAATGGGACAGGGCGTGAATATTGTGACCGGCGATTACTCGCGTGGCGCGGCAGGCTTCTGGGTTGAAAACGGCGAAATCCAGTATCCGGTGAGCGAAATCACCATTGCGGGTAACCTGAAAGACATGATGCAAAATATCGTGGCGATTGGCAGCGACACCGAAACCCGCAGCCAGATCCAGACCGGCTCTATGCTGTTGGACACCATGAAGATTGCTGGCGAGTAAGCCTCGTAAGATTGTAATCACTAAAAAGCGAGCCAATGGCTCGCTTTTTTTGTTTGCCCAGCAAAGCTGGCAAACCCGTCAGGTTGAAAGAAACCTGAATCGCCCCGACTAAGGGGAAGATAATCCGAATGGCAAGGGCGTTATTGGCCAACGGTAGGGTCTGAAGGAAGCC
>NZ_PYMA01000027.1 GCF_003026495.1 Photobacterium sanctipauli | reverse complement strand
AGTAATGAATGAATTGACTGTGCCGAATCTTGCGATTCGATTTGGTCACTCAGTTTCATTGATAAATCTTTTGACTATCATTTCACGAGTGCCCACACAGATTGCATGGTCAAATTGTTAAAGAACACTGACTCAACACTTCGTGTCGGTCGAGGCTGCGTATCTTACACCGCCAAAATCTCATGTCAATAACAAATTTCAAAAAATATTTTCAAAACTCTTTACTGACAAGGCTTACAAAAGTAAAAGGTGTTTTTTAAAGACCTAAAAACGATTTCGCAAGCAAGGCCGGCAATTCTAATTATTTAACCCTCACTGTCAAGCAGGAAACATCAAATAAAATTCACCAGACAAACCACCAACAAGTTATCCACAACTTGTAAATAGCTTACTAAGAAGCGCGTCCCTGTTGGTGAGGCGGCATTATAGGGAAGGTTTAACAGGAGGCAACTATTTTCTTTGTACTTTTTTATCGACTGCAGACAAAACAAGCATAAAAACGATAAAAACAACAGAAAACAGTCAACATTAATGGATAATCAGCACCACCCATATTTCAGCCGTAATTGTAAGCTTAGCTAATAATAGCGATGGTGCTGAGAAATTTAACAGAAAAGGTAAATTAGATTAGAGTGAAACAGTAAAAAACGGGTTCAGTAGCTCTTCCCGATGATAACTCAACACCTCTCCAGCAATATTCGTCACCTTCGCCCCTGCACTTTCGGCTATGCATTGTCCTGCTGCTGTATCCCACATCATCGTAGGCCCAAGTCTTGGGTAGTACTGCGCTCGTCCTTCAGCAACCAAGCAAAACTTCAATGATGACCCAACCTCAGCTAGCTTATGAGGGCCAATTTGTGTGAGAAAATCAGCTAACGCAGGGCTTGGGTGTGAGCGGCTTCCAACAACCGTTGGGATCTCAGCAGAACGTACACGTATTTTTTCTTTGCCAGCTTCACTCACCAGCCATGCCTGCTCACCATTCCCCAACCAAGCTTTACTCAGGGCCGGCGCATAAACAACCGCAAGGACAGGCTTCCCATTATCAATCAAAGCAATGTTAACGGTGAACTCTCCATTTTTACGGAGGAATTCTTTTGTTCCATCAAGTGGGTCCACCAGCCAAAACCTTTCCCAACTCTTTCTTTGCTCCCAACTAATAACGGCAGACTCTTCCGATAGAATAGGGATCTCTGGCGTCAGTTGGCGCAAATGCTGAACAATAACTTCGTTGGCCGCTAAATCAGCTGCCGTCACCGGACTTTTATCTGCTTTCTCCATAACGGCGACATGATCATGGTAATGCTCCATGATCACCTCGCCAGCTTGCAGCGCTATGCTATGAAGCGACTCTAATAACTTATCCATCCCCTTTCCTTGCTATTGGTTAAATGACTTGTTGTTTTCTCAATGCCTCAATACATATTGAGACCAGCGATTCGATATCATGCTCACCAGCAGAAAGGTGTATTTCTGGCTGTAAGGGCTTTTCATACTCTGAATCAATACCAGTGAACTGCCTGAGCTCCCCTGCTCGCGCTTTCTTATATAGCCCTTTGGGATCGCGTTGCTCACAAACATCGAGAGGCGTATCGACAAACACTTCAAAGAACTCTCCAGTAGGCAACAAGTCACGAACCAACTGCCTTTCTTGACGATGAGGTGAGATAAATGCACTTAACACAATTAACCCCGCATCGGCCATTAGCCTAGCAACCTCGCCAATCCGGCGGATATTCTCTCGTCGGTCTTCTGCGGAAAATCCAAGATCTTTGCACAAGCCATGGCGAACATTATCACCATCCAGCAAGTATGTATGATATCCCAATTCCGCAAGTCGGGACTCTAAGGCACCAGCGACGGTTGACTTCCCTGCGCCACTTAGCCCAGTAAACCACAGCACACAAGGCCGCTGCTTTTTTTGAGTGGACCTATAGGCTTTATCTACCTGATGAGTATGCCAAACAATATTTTCATTATCATGAGACTGCACTACCGAGCTCATCATCAACTCCATTTGTATCAATTATTAAAAAGGGAATAGCTGTGGGATCAAGGTTAAAACGACAATCGAATAGACCAAAGAAATAGGCAGCCCAACCCGAAGGTAGTCTTTCAGCTGATAGTTTCCAACGCTATAGACGAGTAAGTTTGTCTGATAACCATAAGGAGAAATAAAACTGGCACTTGCGCCAAACAGGATAGCCATAATGAATGGCATCGGATCTACCCCGTAGCTAATCGCTAAGCTATAAGCTATCGGAAATGACAGAGCCGCAGCTGCATTGTTGGTGACGAGTTCAGTTAACACCAAGGTTAATAGATAAACCGCAATCAATGCACCGTATATGCCAAAACCATTAAACGTGGACATCAGCATGCTCCCCATTCTTTCCGACAGCCCGCTTGATAACATCAATTGGGCCAGACTCAATGCAGAGCCAACAATCACCACTATATCTATTGGGAAGCGGCGCCTCAGTTCAGCAAAAGAGATTATGCCCGTAAAAATAAGCAGCATCAGATAGGCAGCCAAACCATTTATTATTGGAAGAACCTCCAATAACGCTGAGGCAATAACCGCCAAGAAACCAAGCAACACTGTGATGCTCTTGCGCCCATCTAGCTTTGCACTCGAATCAAGGCCATTCACCAAAACAAATTCACGATTCAGTTGCTGCTTTTTACTTTGGAACTCTTTTCCTGGCACAATAACCAAGGTATCACCAGCGTGGAGCTCTATATTGCCAAGCCCACCCGCCAACCTTTCATGGCCTCGACGTATGGCCACGACGACGGCATCGAAGCGTTCTCTAAATTTCACATCTTTTAATGTGCTACCCCGAATACCGGCTGATTGGCTTACTATCACTTCCAACATAGATTGGCCGTTGAGATGATGCTGACCAAACAATGTTAATCCTTTTATTTCCTGAAGCGTGGTGACACTTTCAATATCACCGCAGAACAGCAATCTATCCCCGGCCATCAATTGTGTATCGGGACACACTGGTGCTATGGTTTTGCCGTCCCTGATGATCTCAGCCAAAAACAATCTGCGTAACGCCCTTAAACCATTCGCAGCAACGCTTTTTCCCACCAACGCTGACCCATTTTCTACTTTCGCTTCCAAAAAGTAAGGCAATTCATCCTGGCTATGGTCATCATATACAGGCAATAAATAGCTTAACGGGATCAAAATCAGCAAACCCACGACCAATACCGCTAGCCCTATTGTTGTCGGGGCAAAGAACCCCAGGCTGGGCAACCCGGCATCCTCCACAAAGCTATTGATGATCAGATTGGTCGAAGTACCAATAAGGGTCAGTGTTCCGCCTAAAATCGCGGCATAGGATAATGGGATCAGCAACCGTGATGGTGCATGTTTTTGGTTACGCTTGATGGCCCCTATCAGCGAAACCACAACCGCAGTGTTATTTGTGAATGAAGACAAAAACGCAGTTGAAAGCCCCAACTTAGCCACCACGGTCGATTGTCCACCGCGAGATATCTGCGCCCCTACCCAGCTTATCAGCCGTGTTTTTTCTAAGGCGATAGAAACAAGGATCAGTAGCACCAATGTCAGTAGTGAGGAATTCGTGAAGTTGCCCGCCAGTGTCGGCAAATCAATCATTCCAGCCTGAAATCCCACAAACGCCGCACCAGCAAATAAATATGCTGGCTTGATTTTTGTTGTAAGAAGGCAGGTTACTATCGCCACCAGCATGGCGAGCACCATTCCTTGTTCCCATCCCATCATGATTACCCTAGCAGATTGCTAATATCCTTCGCATCCCAATGCGGGAAGTGCTTGCGGATAAGGGCATTAAGCTCAATTTCAAACGCTGAAACTGAAGGATTAGGCTGCGATTGCTCGGCACTCAGGGCTTCACGGATCATACCGGCACCAACTGTTACATTCGTTAGCCTATCGATAACAATGAAACCTCCGGTATCAGGGCTATCTTGGTAGGCATCGACAGCGATATTCTCTGTCAACGCTACTTCACACAACCCAATACCATTGAGCGGTAAGGATCCTGTATCAAAAGTATCGAGGTTATTGATGTCGACTTGATAGCGTATCGCCTGAACACTACCCACCGTCTTCTTCCCTGCCACTTTTATATCGTATTGGCGGCCGACCTCCAGTGGCGCTTCTGCCATCCATACTATATCCGCAAGCAATTGGTTACTTAGCGGCACAACCTCCCCGCTTGAAACAAGCGTGTCACCACGGCTGACATCTATCTCATCGGCAAGAGTCACGGTGACCGCCTGTCCCGAAAATGCGGTAGGCAAGTCGCCATCAAAAGTCACAATACGCTCGACAGTCGAGCTCTTACCTGAAGGCAACGCTGTTATGCTATCGCCAACGCTAATTTCACCGGCAGCAACCGTGCCTGCAAACCCTCTGAAGTCAAGATTCGGGCGGTTGACATACTGAACCGGCAAACGGAAGCCCACAGTCCCATTGCGGCTAGCAATATCGACCGACTCCAACAAAGACAACAGTGATTCACCGTTATACCAAGGTGTTTGTTCACTCAGGTCAACCACGTTATCGCCTTCTAAGGCAGAAAGGGGCACCAATTTAATATCGAGTGACGGGTTAAGCTTTTCAGCAAAGGCAAGGTACTCATCACGGATAGACTCAAAGCGAGATTGCTCAAAGCCAACGAGGTCCATTTTATTGATCGCCACAATGAAGTGACGGATCCCCAGCAGGTTAGCAATGAACGAGTGACGACGAGTTTGATCAAGCACGCCTTTACGGGCATCAATCAAGATGACAGCAACATCACAAGTCGAGGCCCCGGTTGCCATATTTCGGGTGTACTGCTCGTGCCCTGGCGTATCGGCAATAATAAATTTACGCTGCTTGGTCGAAAAGTAGCGATAGGCAACATCAATGGTAATTCCCTGCTCACGCTCAGCCTGCAGGCCATCAACAAGCAAAGCTAGATCGGGCTTGTCTCCTGTCGTACCGACTTTTTGGCTATCGGCATGGATAGCTGCAAGTTGATCTTCATATATTTGTTGAGAATCATGCAGCAAGCGGCCAATCAGGGTGCTTTTCCCATCATCTACCGACCCGCAAGTAAGGAAGCGGAGCAGTGACTTGTTCTGGTGCTGGTCAAGGTATGCTTCGATACCTAACTCAGCGACTTGTTGTTCAATAGAGCTGTTCATTATTCTCTCCTTAGAAGTATCCCTGACGTTTTTTCAGCTCCATCGAGCCAGATTGGTCGTGGTCTATCGCCCGCCCTTGGCGTTCACTCGAAGTCGCGACAAGCATCTCTTCGATGATCCCAGTTAGGGTATCCGCCTCAGACTCAATAGCCCCCGTCAGTGGATAGCAGCCTAGGGTACGGAAACGCACACTTTTCTGTTCGATCTGCTCGCCAGGTTTTAGCTTCATTCGGTCATCGTCGACCATGATCAGCATGCCATCACGCTCGACGACAGGGCGTACTGCCGATAAATAAAGAGGAACGATCTCGATACCTTCAAGGTAGATGTATTGCCATATGTCCAGCTCCGTCCAGTTTGATAATGGGAAGACACGAATACTCTCCCCTTTATTAATCTGGCCGTTGTAGGTCTTCCATAACTCTGGGCGCTGGTTTTTCGGGTCCCAGGTATGGTTTTGATCGCGGAAGGAATAAACGCGCTCCTTGGCTCGGGATTTTTCCTCGTCACGCCTCGCCCCACCAAAAGCGGCATCAAAGCCATACTTATTCAAGGCCTGCTTCAACCCTTGGGTTTTCATAATATCGGTATGCTTTGACGAGCCATGGGTAAACGGGCTTACTCCCATCGCTAACCCTTCCGGGTTTTTATGCACTAAGAGGTCAAAGCCATACTTTTGCGCCGTCCGGTCACGGAATTCAATCATCTCGCGGAATTTCCAATCCGTGTCCACATGCAACAGCGGGAAAGGTATTTTCCCCGGATAGAATGCCTTACGTGCAAGATGCAGCATCACAGAAGAGTCTTTGCCAATTGAATACATCATGACGGGATTATCAAACTCTGCTGCCACTTCACGGATAATATGAATACTTTCCGCTTCCAGCTGCTTGAGGTGGGTTAGTCGTTTCGGGTCCATTACTCTCTCCATACTAAGCCAGCTTTACTACAGACGGTTCAACACTGCCGTTGTGTAAATGCTGCTCCTGCTTACCGAACCAATGTAGTTTTTCTGAAAGTGTGACAACTTCACCCACAACAATGAGGGAAGGTGAAGCGGCCTGTTTAGCGAGTTCCGCCAGCCCACTTAGCTGGCCTTTAAGAATTTTTTGCGTTTGTTGAGTACCGCGCTCGATGATAGCGACTGGGGTAGTTTCATCTCGCCCATGAGCAATTAGCTGCTGCTGGATATCCGCTGAGTTCATCAGCCCCATATAGATGACAAGGGTTTGGTTCCCTCTCGCGAGAGTCGACCAGTCAAGCGCGCTGCCATCGGATTTAAGGTGGCCAGTGACAAACATGGCGGTTTGCGCATAGTCACGGTGGGTCAGCGGAATACCGGCATAAGCGGTGGCACCGGCCGCCGCGGTGACACCCGGTACCACTTGAAAAGGAATGCCAGCATCAAAAAGCACTTCCAGCTCTTCGCCCCCTCGGCCAAAGACAAAGGGATCGCCTCCTTTTAAGCGGACAACACGCTTGCCTTGGGCGGCATATTGCACAATCAGCTGGTTAGTTTTTTCCTGAGGCACACTGTGGAAACCGGCTTTTTTACCGACACACACCAATTCAGCATCACGGCGAACCAACACCATAACCTCATCAGACACCAAGTAGTCATATAGAACGACATCGGCTTGTTGCATTAATTGCAAGGCGCGCAGAGTAAGCAACCCCGCGTCTCCCGGCCCTGCGCCAATCAACGCAACTTCACCTGCCGTTTCGATACCACTAGATAGTTGCTCCAACTCCTGTTGTGCCTGCGCCTCTTGCCCGGTTGCAACAAGAGAAGCAAAGCGGCCTGAAAAGGCCTGCTCCCAGAAACGCCGGCGAGCAGAAAACGAACGCACTTTCGTGGCAAGGCGCGAGCGAAAACCACCCGCAATCTCGGCCATACGTCCCAAGTGTTGAGGCAATAGCGCTTCAAGCTGTTCGCGCACCAAACGGGCTAAAACCGGTGCTCTACCAGAAGATGACACCGCCACCATGATTGGCGAGCGGTCAATAATAGAAGGAATGATGAAACTGCAGCGCTGGGTATCATCGACAACATTGACTAACACCTGGCGTTGGTTGGCCGATTGATACACCAACGCATTGATAGCTTTGCGCCCTGTCGCGGCAATCGCCAAAAAGATGCCATTCAAATGCTCAGGTGAAAATTCACCGCCAATATATGCAACTTGCTTTGTCTCTATCGCATATTGAAAGTCCGGCGATAGCTCATCGGCAATAACCCTGACGTCGGCCCCTGCACTCAGCAACATTTTTGCTTTTCGCCAAGCGATATCGCCACCGCCCACCACCAAGCATGGGCGTCGCTTCAAGTCCGCAAATATTGGTAAATATTCCATTAATCAATGCACCTACAATTCCGTGATAGATGCACTATAGTTGTGGCCAAATATTACCTGAAATTCTTAAATTTCATTTTTTATACCAAAAAGTTTAACCACCAACGCCAGATTAGTAACAATTTGACATCACCTGAAAAAAACACCTAAAACCGGTGTCAGTGGCCCCATTTTGGCAGCAGAAAAGGCTGTATTCCCTCCTTGTTAGGCCAATTTCACTTATCTTATGCCTTTTTCGTCTACCTTTATGAGCAACGAAGATTGCCGAGAAAAAAGTCAGAGCGCACAAGAGCGCTGCTTTTTTGAAGAAAAAACGAGAGACCAAGCACATTCGTGCCAATAATGTACGTAACAATCGCCCCATTTTTGTTACTTTATGCACGCTTTCCTGTATCTATCATCGTGGAGAAAATCATGAAGTTATCAGCCAAACCATTGTCGCTAGCGATTTTGGGCGGCATGCTAGCCATCGCAGGCCCAGCTACTGCAGAAACCATCAAGCTACGTATCGTAGAAACCACTGATATTCATACTAATGTCATGGACTACGACTACTACAAAGACAAGCCAACTATGAAAACTGGCTTGGTACGTACTGCAACGCTAGTAAAGCAAGCACAGTCAGAAGTCACCAATAGCATTCTGGTTGATAACGGTGACCTGCTTCAAGGTAGCCCAATGGGCGACTACATGGCCGCAAAAGGCCTGGAAGTTGGTGAGATCCACCCGGTTTACAAAGCCATGAACCAGCTTGACTATGAAGTGGGTAACATTGGTAACCACGAATTCAACTACGGCCTAGAGTTCCTTGACCGCGCGGTAGCCGGTGCTGACTTCCCTTACATCAGCTCAAACGTTTATGACGCGAAAACGGGCGAACCGCTGTTCCAGCCTTACATCATCAAGACCCACACCTTCAAAGACACCGACGGTGCCGAGCACGAAGTGAAAGTCGGCTATATCGGCTTTGTTCCGCCACAAATCATGGTGTGGGATAAGAAGCACCTAGAAGGTAAAGTTGTCGCGAAAGACATCAAAGAGTCAGCTGAGAAGTATGTACCACAGATGAAAGCTGAAGGTGCAGACATCATCGTTGCGATCCCTCACTCGGGTGTTTCATCTGACCCATACAAGGCAATGGCTGAGAACTCGTCTTACTACCTAACAGAAGTTGAAGGTATTGATGCAATTGCCTTTGGCCACTCGCATGCGGTATTCCCAAGCGAAGGCTTTGCTAACTTACCAAATACCGACATCGAAAAAGGGACTATCAACGGTATCCCTGCCGTCATGCCAGGCCGTTGGGGTGACCACGTTGGTGTGATGGATCTTGTTCTAAAACAAGACGGTGAGAGCTGGAAAGTAACTGGCGCCCAGACTGAAGCACGCCCAATTTTCGATATGGCGAACAACAAGCCACTTGTTGATGCTGATGAAAAAATGGTGAAAGCCGTTGAAGCTGACCACAAAGGCACCCGCGAGTTTGTTAACCAGCCAATCGGTAAAGCTAGCGATGTGATGTACAGCTTCCTTGCGCTAGTGCAAGATGACCCAACAGTACAGATCGTTAGCCTTGCTCAGCAAGACTATGTTGAACGCTTCATCCAGGGCGACCCAGATCTAGACGGTATTCCAGTCCTATCTGCTGCTGCGCCATTTAAAGCCGGCGGCCGTGGTAACGATCCAACGAACTTTACCGAAGTTGAATCTGGTCAGCTGACCTTCCGTAACGCTGCAGACCTTTACCTATACCCGAATACGCTAGTCGCACTTAAAGTGACAGGTAAAGATGTGAAGAACTGGCTTGAGTGTTCTGCCGGTCAGTTTAACCAGATCGACCTAAATAGCACCGAACAGCAAGGCCTGATCAACTGGGATGGCTTCCGTACTTACAACTTCGACGTGATTGATGGTGTTAACTACAGCATTGATGTTTCTCAGCCAGCTCGCTTCGATGGTGACTGTAAACTGATTAACGACAAAGCAGAGCGTATCCAAAACCTAACGTTCAACGGCAAGCCTGTTGACCCAGACCAGCCGTTCATCATTGCGACCAACAACTACCGTGCATACAGTGGTAAGTTCGCTGGCACGGGCGAGGACTTCATCGCATTTGCTGCTCCGGATGAGAACCGCACCGTGGTTGCCAACTACATTAGCCGCGTAAGTAAAGAAGAAGGCCAAGTAGTACCAAGTGCAGATAACAACTGGAAATTTGCGCCTCTGAAGAGTGATAAGGAACTGAACATCACTTTTGAAACATCGCCTAGCGAGAAAGCGACGAAGTTCATCAAGGAGAAGGCACAATACCCAATGGAGAAAGTGGCTACTGATAAGATGGGCTTTGGTATCTACCGCATCGATCTTCAGAAGTAACCTCCTCATTACTTTTACATTCAACAATACCGCAGCATTCGCTGCGGTATTTTTTTGTTATGCTGATACCAACATTCCATTTTCATGGCCAAACGATGAAATCAGCCCTGACCGCCTTCTTGCGCCAGCACGGCGCCACCGACCACGAGATAGAGCAAGCCACTAACCAAGGCGAGCCCCTCGAGCTTCCTACTCGCCATATACTACTCAACCAAGGTGAAGAGCCCACCTATTGCTACTTCCTCCATGACGGTATTTGCCATGCCTGCTACCTTACCCCCGAGGGAAAGCAATTTAGCAAGGAGTTCTATTGGGATCAGGATGTCCTGATTGGTTTCGAAAGCCTGCTTGGCAATATGCCTTCACCGTTCTTACTGGAAACACTTAACGCCAGCCGGCTGATAGCCTTACCCATTGCCTTGCTTAAGGAATGGCGCCAACAGCACTCTGTCTTATACCGCACCCTGCTAGAGCGCCAATTACAGTTCAAAGAACACAAAGAGCGTTTCATGCTTATCCACAGTCCGGAAGAACGCTACTTGCTCTTTACCAGTAATTTTCCCGATCTAACCGAGAGACTGAGTGACTACCAGATCGCCTCCTACTTGGGGATCACTTCCACCAGCTTGAGCCGAATAAAGAAACGCTGCCAGCAACAAAATGACGAGAATTAAGCAGTACCTATTGCCTTTTGTTAATGAAAGGCAGCTAACAGCGGCTTATGATGGATAAAAAACGCTATACAAGGAAAACACATGCAATGGCAATGCCTGAGCTTCGAGCAGCTCGATACCCAACAACTCTACCAATTACTTAAGCTACGTTCGGATGTTTTTGTCGTCGAGCAAGAGTGCGCCTACCCCGACCTCGACAACCATGATTGCAATAATGGCACTTATCACTTGCTAGGTATTCGTGATGGCGAGCTGGTCGCCTACCTGAGATTATTGCCACCCGGGCTAACCTATGAGGATGTCAGTATCGGCCGGGTTGTAACTGCCGCTTCTGCTCGTGGCGATGGCCTTGGCCACCAGCTACTCGCCCAAGGCCTTATTGAAGCTGAACGACTATGGCCAAGCCACAGCATTGAGATTGGTGCCCAGTCCCACTTGCAGCATTACTATCAGAAATATGGCTTTACCGCCTGTTCTGACGAATACCTTGAGGACGGCATTCCCCATATCGATATGCGTATCGAAAAAGCCATTTCAACCAAGAACCTCGGCGCCTAAAAAAAGCCACATGATGTGGCTTTTTGTATTGCTTAAATCAGCAGTGAAGGTTACTGGCTTCTGGCAAAACTGCCATCCGAGCGACGGAAAAACATAATGGGATCACCACTGCGCCCTTCAATCTGCAGGGCGTCAAGATCCCCCTTGGCCGTTTGCTTGTAGCGCAATAGCTGACCCGCCTTCACCCGGCTTAACGGCTTATCATCACCTTCTATCGCCGCGACTGCGTACAAGTCGGCAAGCGGCAGTGCATGCTCACGAAAGATATTCGCAAGGGTTTGCCCCTTCTTCACTTCCACCTGCTCCCAGCTCAAAGGTTTTGACTGCACTTGTTGTGCTGGCTCAGGCTTGGCCTCCCGCACGGGTTGCGCCGTAGGGCGCTTTGGCGATGGCGGCTCTGGTCGCTCTCCGACTGCCACCGGTTCGGGTTGCTGCTTATTATCTAAATTAAGCACGAGTTCACGGCGTACCGTTTCCCCGCTATTGCTATTAGGCAATGGCGGACTTGAAGGCAGTAATGCCAATACCACCACCACAGGCACCAAAACGGCCAGTGCCCGACGGTGTAGTTTCGGCAGTTGCTGCCACTTCGACTCCAGCGGTGCAAACTTTGCTCGTAATGTCGCCCCGGCTTGCTTCAGTGCAGCCTTATCTAAGGCGATACGGGGAAAGGTAAATTCTTTTTTCTTCGAACGGCGTTTGGCCTGTCCCATAAACACACTCCAGCGTTTTCCATCTCACGCTATAAACAACATCTTGCCACAAAAGTTTACCCCAAGGGGAGGAAACTGTTATCCTGCTTGCTTTATTTACTCTAATTAAGAGATGACACCATGTCTGACGTTAAACTAGATACAGTTGAAACTAAAGCAAGCTACGGTATCGGTCTACAAATGGGCCAACAGCTAGCACAAAGTGGTCTTGAAGGCCTAAACGTTGCCGCTATCGCAAAAGGTATCGCGACTTCTCTAACTGGCGACATGCCAGAAATCGAAGTTGACGACATCAACAACGCTCTTCGTGATCTTCACACTCGCGCAGAAGCTGCTCGTCAAGAGCAAGCTAAAGCAGCGGCTGCAGACGGCGAAGCGTTCCTAAAAGATAACGCACTACGTTCAGAAGTAACAGTAACTGAATCTGGTCTACAGTACGAAGTACTTGTTGAAGGTACTGGTGAAATCCCAACTTCAGACAAGCAAGTTCGCGTTCACTACCACGGTGAGCTAACCGACGGTACTGTGTTCGACAGCTCTGTATCTCGCGGCCAGCCTGCTGAGTTCCCAGTAACTGGCGTTATCGCGGGTTGGGTTGAAGCGCTACAGATGATGCCTGTTGGCTCTAAGTGGAAACTATACATCCCACAAAACCTTGCATACGGCGAGCGCGGCGCAGGTGCTGCTATCCCTCCATATGCTGCACTAGTATTCGAAGTAGAACTACTAGACATCCTGTAATCATATCGCGGTTACTTGAAAAAACGGTGCTTCGGCGCCGTTTTTTATTTTAGGCTCCACCGCCCCATCCAACCGGCAGCACTTTTACTTTTTTATCTTGCCTATCATTATTTTGCCCACTTAGCCCATTCCTAACTAGACTTAACCTAGAACTCGCTCCAATTTCTTAAACGCTTTCAAGGAGGAATGGAATGGCACATCCTGCGCATTGGTATCAACGTATCTTGTTGGCCGCAACGGTTATCGGTACACTCACCGCCCCAATATCTAGCAGCGCTTTCAGCCTGTCTGACTTATTCGGAGGAGGTGATGAAGAAGCAGCACAAACCGCAGAGGCAGCGAACCCACTGACCTCGTTACTTAGCAGCCAACTGGGTATTACCCCAGAACAAGCAACCGGCGGTGCGGGGGCATTGCTGTCTATTGCCTCTAGCCAACTCGGTGGCGATCAAGCCTCGGAGCTCGCCAAAATCATCCCAGGGGCTGACGCCCTTGCCGATAGCCTTCCTCCCGGTATGGGTGCCTTACTGGGCAACATGGATACGATCAACCAAGTATTCAGTGCACTGGGGATGGATCCAAGCATGGTGAGCCAGTTTATTCCGGTTGTCATGCAGTTTCTTGGTGATCAAGGAGCCAGTGCCGGCTTAATGGAAAGCCTTGGCAATATCTGGAATCCAGCCAAAAGCTAATACCCCAGGCAACTAAGGGCGACTTTAAGCAAGGAAACAACGACTTGATCGCTGGCGAACAATACCCTGAGTCACCTTACGCTCTGTCATTATTGTGTGAAATTACTCGTTTATTACAGCAAATTCATTGTATTAACGAAAAACGCCTTACCACAGGGTAAGGCGTTTACTGTAAGGCGGTTAAACCAGCACTAGATCCCAGAGCCGTCCGACTCTACGTCACTTTCGTGCAGCCCACACTCACGCTTTAAACCAAAGAAACGCGTCTCTTCTTCCTTCATACCCGGCTCCCACTTCTTGGTGGTATGGGTATCGCCAACCGAGAGGTAACCTTGGTCCTTGAGCGGATGATACGGCAAGTCATGCTCAGCCAAGTAGCCATCGACCTGCTCGTTGCTCCAATCAATAAGCGGTAGAAACTTAAACAGGCCGTTTTGGATAGCGAGCACAGGGAGTGTTGCCCGGCTTTGTGCCTGCTCGCGGCGCAAACCCGAGAACCATGTGCCGACCGCTAGCTCATCCAACGCGCGACGCATCGGTTCCACTTTATTCAGTCGATTATACTGCTTGATCCCCTCCAGCCCTTGCTCCCATAACTTGCCATACCTTGCTTCTTGCCATTCGGGGCTTAGCTCAGCACGATAAACATGCAAGTTGAGGGACAACCGCTCAGTCAACTGATCAACAAATTGGTAGGTTTCCCCAAACAGGTAGCCGGTATCAGTGAGGATCACCGGAATATCGGCTTGCTCCCGGGTAACCAAATGCAACATCACCGCTGACTGAATACCAAAACTCGACGCGAGTGCAGCTTGCCCCGGCAAGTTTTCCAACGCCCAACGCACACGCTCAGGCGCTGACATCTGTTCGAGCTCAGCATTGATTGGCGCCATCGCCAAAATTTGTTCCACCTTGCTCTTGCCCAGCAAAGCCGAAAAGTCTGTCTTAGGCATAGAAGTCCCTCTTGGAGACGAGTACTGGTTCAATAATGCCAGCCCGTACCGTAAAGTCGCCAAAGCCTTCGTCCTGCTCTCGCTCATTTGCCCAGCGACCAACCAAACTGTCAATTTCAGCCAAGATGTCTGCAACAGTAATGTTCTCGCGGTACATTTTAGGCACGCGGGTACCATTACGGTTACCACCCAAGTGCAGGTTATAGCGACCAGGCGCCTTACCAACCAAGCCAATCTCTGCCAACATTGCCCGGCCGCAGCCATTAGGGCAGCCCGTTACCCGAAGGATAATATTGTCATCTTCCGGTAGCCCATGCTTCTCCAGCAGTTGCTCCACATCAGTCACGAATTCCGGCAAGAAGCGTTCAGCTTCAGCCATCGCCAGCGGACAAGTAGGCAACGCCACACAAGCCATGGAGTTTTTGCGCTGCTCAGATACGCCATCGTCGATCAGGCCGTGATCACGGGCGATCTTTTCGATCTTGCTTTTATCCTTTGCCGCCACGCCCGCAATGATGATGTTTTGGTTTGCCGTCATACGGAAATCCCCTTTATGGATTTTCGCAATTTCCGCCATCCCAGTTTTCAAAGGCTTGCCCGGGTAGTCGAGCAGGCGACCGTTTTCGACAAACAATGCCAAGTGATGCTTGCCATCAATACCCTCAACCCAGCCCAGGCGATCACCACGATCGGTAAACTCATACGGGCGGCTTTCCTCAAAGGCAATGCCGGCACGCTTTTCTACCTCGGCCTTAAAGACATCAGCACCGACACGATCCAGGGTATATTTAGTTTTGGCATTCTTACGGTTGGAGCGGTTACCCCAATCTCGCTGAGTTGTCACCACCGCAGCGGCTACGTCCAACGTCTTGGCCAGCGGGATAAAACCAAAGTCGTCGGCACGGCGTGGATAAGTAGACTTATCACCATGGGTCATCGCCAAGCCGCCGCCCACCAATACGTTAAAGCCAACCAATTTGCCCTTCTCGGCAATGGCGACAAAGTTCAGGTCGTTGGCATGCACATCCACATCATTCTGCGGTGGGATCACAACCGTGGTCTTGAACTTACGCGGCAAGTAATTGCTACCTAAAATAGGCTCTTCGTCCGTTGTCTCAAGCTTTTCGCCGTCTAGCCAGATCTCGGCGTAAGCACGGGTTTTCGGTAACAAGTGCTCACTGATCTTCTTTGCCCACTCGTAGGCTTCTTGGTGCAACTCTGATTCAACCGGGTTGGTGGTACACAATACGTTTCGGTTCACATCACCTGCAGTGGCAATTGAATCGATACCAATGCTGTTAAGCGTTTGGTGCATCAGCTTAATATTGGGTTTTAGCACCCCGTGGAACTGAAATGTCTGACGGGTCGTCAAACGAATGCTCCCGTACAGGGTATGCTCCTCGGCAAACTTGTCGATAGCCAACCATTGCTTTGGCGTGATCACCCCACCCGGCATACGGGCACGCAACATCACATTGTGCAAGGGCTCAAGTTTTTGCTTGGCGCGCTCGGCACGAATATCGCGATCATCTTGCTGGTACATGCCATGGAAGCGAATAAGCTGAAAGTTATCAGCTGTGAAGCCACCGGTGATCCGATCGCCCAGATCTTCCACAATCGTGCCGCGTAAGAAATTACTTTCGCGCTTCAGGCGTTCGTTATCTGATAATTTTTGCTCGCTCATTAGTACACATCCTTTTGATAACGCTTGCTCTTACGAAGCTCATTGAAGTATTGCTCAGCCTGCTCCCGGCTGTATTGCCCTTGCTGCTCGGCGATAGTAACCAATGCATCATGGACATCTTTCGCCATACGGTTCGCATCACCACACACGTATAGGTGGGCACCATCTTGCAGCCACTGCCACACACCGGCAGCATGTTCTAACAGGCGGTGTTGGACATACACTTTCTCTGCTTGATCACGGCTGAAAGCCACATCCAACTGGCTCAAAACACCAGACTTCAGGTATTTCTGCCATTCAACCTGGTACAAGAAGTCCTCGGTAAACGTACGATCACCAAAGAATAACCAGTTCTTGCCTTCGGCATCGCGATTCTCACGCTCTTGGACAAACGCGCGGAATGGGGCGATCCCCGTCCCAGGACCAATCATGATCACCGGCGTATTGTCGTCTTCCGGTAGCTTGAAATGTTTGTTCTCTTCGACAAACACTTTCACATTGCCACCTTCCTCAAGTCGCTGCGCCAAGTAGCTCGAAGCACCACCCTGTCGGGTTTCTTGGCCCTTGTCGTACTCCACCAAGCCGACAGTAAGGTGCACTTCTTCGCCCACTTCTTCTTGGCTTGATGCAATCGAGTACAAGCGAGGAGTAAGGCGACGCAGTAAGCCGCTAAGCTGCTCAGCGCTTAGCGTCGTTTTCTTCTCACCAAGCACATCAACCACTTGGGTATTGGCCGCGTATTCCCGCAACTTGTCTTTATCTGCCACCAGCTTTTCAAGCTTCTTACTGCCCGATAACTCGGCAAAGCGCGTCACCAACTGCGGGTTAGCAGCCGTAATTTCATAGCTGTTAACCAAAGCGTTTAACAGCGAAGTGGCCGAACCATCAACTTCAACCGGCTCTTCGCCCGTTAAGCCAACCTTGGCTGCTACAGCTTTCGCCAGCGCAGGATCATTGTCGTACCATACCCCCAATGCATCGCCAGGCTGGTAAGTGATCCCGGAGCCTTCCAAGTCAATTTCAACATGGCGAACATCCTTACCGGAGCTTCGTCCGGTAATTTTCTGGCTTAGCAACAAACTGGCCTCGTAAGGCTTCTGCTTAGTGTACGAAACCGACGCAGCACTTTGGCCTACCGGTAGCTGAACAACCTCTGCTTCGTCACCGCCGATGGTTTCCGCGACTTTATCCAAGGCTTTGGCGCGCCACTCAGCGGCCGGTGCATCGTAGTCAACATCACAGTCCAAACGGTCAAGCATCGGCTTCGCGCCCAACTTACCCAGGTAGGCATCAAAATCCTTGGCCGTTTGGCAGAAAAACTCATAGCTCGAATCACCCAAGCCAATAACGGCATATTGGAGGTTGGGTAATTTCGGCGCCTTCTTCGACTGCAAGAATTCATGCAGTTCAATGGCATCATCCGGTGCCTCGCCCTCGCCATGGGTTGACGCCACGATAATCGCGTGGGTCTCCTTGGCAAGGTTCTTACCTTTATAATCGCTCGCGGCAAACAGCTCAGCCGCAATACCCGCGGCATCGGCTTCTTCTTTCAGCGCTTGGGCAACACCCTTGGCATTCCCCGTTTGCGAGGCATAAATAATAACCAGCTTACCTGCCGGACGAGCGGCAATGGCCGCAGCAACAGGCTGCTGGGCTGGCACAGACTGGGCTGGCGCCTGGTTTTGGCTTAGCCCCCAAAAATATCCACTGATCCACGCCATCTGCTGTGGCGAAAGCTCGGCAGAAGCCTGCTGTAACTGATCGAGTTGTTGATCATTGAGCGGGCTTGCCAAAGCTGAGGTTTCCTTTAGTAACATGACACGACGATCCCTATACATTGCGTACGGGTTAGATTAGCTACTGAATGAAATAACAAGAAAGAATAGATAAGAATGTTTTATAACGATTTGTATGAATCGAAATAAAAAACTGGAGCCAGTGACTCCAGTTTAGAAAGGTCGCTCCGAGAATGGAGGTTAGAAGGTATCTGCGATTCTGACTTGGTGGAAGCCCACCTCAAACGCACGCTCCGTTGCTGTATCGATGTCGTGGTAGCACTTCTCACTACCGGCTCCGTCGGTCAAAGGAACAAATCCTCCCCGACGGTGGCGAAACTCTACTATCCATCCATTCGCCTGTATCGAAGGCTCAATCACGGCTTCTACGATATCACTGGATGAGTAAAGGTTCTGCAATTCAGTTAATGTCATAAGCCACTTCCCGATCGTCTTACCCCTTTAAAAATGGTACAAAAATCGAGAAACAGGCAACAAAAAAGCCACGATAAGTCGTGGCTTTGGAATAGAGATTTAGCTATTTGCTTGATTAGATGTCGATTTCAACACCCAAGAACCAGCCGTCAGTTTTGAATTCACCTGCGCTGCTCTTCACGAAATCAAAGTCGTAATCCATCACACGGTAGCCACCGCGTAGGTTTAGATCCGCTGCCACCAATGGGATGGACCACTTCATACCTAGCTGGCCATCGATAGTGGTTGTGCTGTCGTATTTGCCGTAGTTTAGGTCACCAAATACAGATAGGAAGGTCATAGGGATACCCACTTCCACGTTACCGTATAGGCTCGGCTGCCACTCGCTGAATGACTCACCAGCAAACTTACCTGAGTTGAACTTAGTCATGTTCACACCGATATCGAACGCAACTGCGTCGTTATCCAGGATTTCGTAGTACGCGGTGTAATCAGTCTGGCCGAAAGATACGTTGCCGTTATCCACATCAGTGTAGCGTAGACGCACATTTGGGATCAGTGGGATGAAGTGCTCAAGTGCAATGTAGTATGAGCCTGATGTGTTGCTATCAGAAGCGATTGCACCGTTATCAATTTTCGCATCAGTAAACCATGCATCAGCACCGGCTTTTACCCCTAAAAGCGTTGCTGCCTGAGCAGGTAGTGCTGCTGACAGAGCGACAGCTGCAGCAACCGCAGAAAGCGCTAATTTTTTCATTTCGAGTCTCCGCTCATTATTAGTATGTTCAAACGGCGAAGACTATACCAGATGCTGTTCAAAAAAACTGCTCTTAGGACATGATGCAAGTATTTTCAATGTAAAAATTTATATCCCTTCCTATTCAGGAAACGACTATATAAATAACCTTGATTTAACGAAAATATTTCTCACGATGACGCTTTTCCGCATTGCGTTCGCGGTAGAACCAAATCACCACCGCAATCAATATTAACCAAGGTAACATCTTAAACATCACCCCAATCATACCGGCGATAGCCATCACCACAAACCCTGCCGCCACGGCCAGCACCATACCAATCATACTGATACCGGAAAAAAACAACACAATCGCAAAGGCGATCAAAAATAGTAGTTCAACCATCTTATGTCCCTCTCTCAACCCAATATAGAACCTTTATGACTACCCATAGAGAGTGCACGAAATAGGCCAACCTAGAGAAAATACTAAAAGCTGTTAAAAATCAGGCATTAAAAAAGGCACATGATGTAATCACATGTGCCTCCTTACTATAAGCATGGTCTTTTTAGCCAAACCTAATGGCTAAGATGACTAATATTTGGTGATGTTAAACATCTAAATGAGCAGGGATTTTCGCCATTGCTTGCTCTAACACCTCAATACCAGCGCCCGGCTTATGGGCATTCTCACTGATATGTCGACGCCATTGGCGGGCACCCGGCATATTCTGGAATAAACCCAGCATATGGCGAGAAATATGGCCAAGGTACGAGCCATTTGCCAACTGGCGCTCGATATATGGATACATGGCTTCCACAATCTCACGGCGCTTTTTAACCGGCTTATCAGAGCCAAATAGACGCTGGTCGATTTCAGCCAATAAGTATGGATTCTGGTATGCCTCGCGCCCTACCATCACACCGTCAAGGTGCACCAGGTGCGCTTCGATTTCTTCCATGGTTTTCACACCGCCGTTCACTGCCATTGTCAGGTGCGGGAAGTCACGCTTTAACTGGTAAACACGCGGGTAATCCAACGGTGGGATTTCACGGTTTTCTTTCGGGCTCAAGCCACTTAGCCAAGCTTTACGTGCATGGATAGTAAAGTCCTGGCAGCCGCTTTTTTCACTGACTGTCGAAATGAAATCGGTTAGAAACTCGTAAGAGTCCTGATCATCAATACCAATTCGGGTTTTCACGGTAACAGGAATATCGACCACTTCGCGCATTGCCGACACACACTGGGCGACCAAGTCAGCCTCACCCATCAAGCAAGCACCAAAGCGGCCATTTTTTACGCGGTCAGATGGGCAGCCCACATTTAGGTTCACTTCATCATAGCCTCGCTCTTGCGCCAATTTGGCACAATGCGCCAGATCAGCAGGGTTCGAGCCGCCAAGTTGTAGTACCAACGGATGCTCTTCTTCGTTGTAGGCAAGGTAATCGGCTTTACCATGGATAATCGCGCCGGTTGTCACCATTTCAGTGTACAACTGAGTGTTCTCACTCAATAGGCGATGGAAGTAGCGACAGTGGCGATCGGTCCAATCGAGCATTGGCGCAACAGAAAACCGGCACGCAGGGTGCTCAACTTTCGCTGCAACTTGTGCTGCTTGTTCATTCGTTACCATCACGCTATCTGTCATCTGAAACCTCGTTGTTGACCCGCTTTACCTGCATCGCTTGGCATCCATTGTGATACCAAGTGTTCATACTGCCCTGCTTTTCCGCATCTAGGGCGAAATATAGCTCAAACAGAAAAGAGAGCGGATTCTACCCTATAACTCACACGATCCCAAATTTACAGTAAAAAGATCACTATGTGATTTTTGCTTTCACAACTAATCGTTAAAGGCGTACTTATACAAGTAAAAAGAACATCATAGGCAGATAATTTAATACAAATAAACCATTTAAAATCATAATATTAAGTAGGTGAAACTCTGTCATGTACAGCTAAAATACCTTTTTTACACCAATAGGCTAAATAGTCTGTACACCGTATTAGTACCATTTATAAATCAACTAATTAGCGACCGCACGATCCTTCTATTCATACATGCCAATAGCAATATGGTTAAAAAACACAAAAAACCTGTACACGCCATACCGAGTAAAAACAACATGACAGGCTAATCGAATTTAACGCTTTGATTTTAAAAACAAAAAAACCATGCGTTCAGCTTTTTTAGTTAATAGGCAAAAACATCCCAAAAGCTGTACACGCCTTTTCAACCCTTAATAATCAATAACTTATAGCCTTAAGCCATTACTCACAATCAACCACGAACAACAAAAAGCATGAATTACACCTATTCGCTGTACAATAGTGATGAGACTAGGAGCTATTATTTGACGTGATCTAGCACCCGCTTTTTCCCGTTAATCGCGCTAGAAAACCTATAACTAAGGTACGTTTAGCCGTGAATATGCTAGAATGCTGTACTTATCGCTTGTTTTTTGAGGTCATATGTCTAATCAAACGCAGCTGCTGGAAAAAGCACAACAGCTATGCGAAGAAAGGGGAGTAAGGCTGACACCTCAAAGGCTGAAAGTCCTTGAACTGATCATCACTCACCATAGTTCGATCAGTGCCTACGAACTCCTGGATCTACTTCGGGAAACCGAACCACAAGCGAAACCGCCGACGGTTTACCGTGCCCTCGATTTTCTCCTCGCTCAGGGTTTTGTGCATAAGGTCGAATCAACCAACAGCTACATTGCTTGTTGTGTTCTCGGACATGCGGATCATTGCTCTCAGCTGCTTATTTGTGATGAGTGCGGCACGGTAGAAGAATGCCACGATGATGGATTGGCGAAGTTGCTACGCCAAAAAGCGGAACAACATGGATTTGAAGTGTCGAACCATGTTGTTGAAAGCCATGGCATTTGCCAGCAATGCAAAAGTAAGTGAATTATTTAATTTAAAGCAGTCGTTATAAATTATGCGAGCAGAATTCGTAAACCCCTTCTTAGCGTCACTTTTGAATGTTCTCAAAACAATGGCGTCCATGGAGCTTGCTCCACAAAAACCTCGATTGAAAAAAGATGAAGTCGCCCGCGGTGATGTTTCTGGTTTGATCGGCATGATTGGTCCGCAAACAAAAGGCTCAATGTCTATTACGTTTGACGAAGGGTTAGCCTTGGAAATCATGCAGCGTATGTTGGGTGAGCGCCCACATGGCGTAAATGAGGAAGTCACTGACATGGTTGGTGAGATCACCAATATGGTCACAGGCGGTGCCAAGCGTATCCTGTCTGACAAAGGCTATGAGTTTGAAATGGCAACCCCGGCTGTTGTTTCCGGGCGTGGCCACACCATTACCCACAAGTGCGATGGCGCAATCATTATCATGCCTTTTGACTCCGAGTACGGCAAAGCCTTTATCGAGATTTGCTTCGACGGTTAAGGTTGCCAGCACTGCCAAGGGGCAATCTCAGCCGGTGTTTTCCGGCTGATTGCCTTGATAGCTAATATCAAGTTTATCACTTTGATTTTTCTGTGAAGTTGCCACAATTATCGGACAAAAAACTACCAACTGTCATACAATCGATCTAGACTGACTATGCTGGATAAGCATCTGAGCTCGTATGTTTTGATGCCCCTTGCAGCGTCATTTTGCTTGCCTGCTCAGGGCCAGCAAGGAAATATCTCATTCAAAGGAAAGATCGTAACATGAACAAACTGACTGGAACCGTTAAATGGTTCAACGATGAAAAAGGCTTTGGCTTCATTTCAGGTGCTGACGGCAAAGATGTATTCGTTCACTTCAGTGCTATTCAAGCTCAAGGCCGCCGTACCTTGCATGAAGGCCAGAATGTTGAATTTATCGTGACAGATGGTCAGAAAGGTCCACAGGCTAGCGAAGTTGTTGCTTTGTCTTAATTGCCTGCAAGGTGCCAGCTATAAAAAAACGCCGCTATGCGGCGTTTTTTATTGGCAAAAGGGAAGCAGGGCCTCCCTTTGTCACAATCGGCGATACCTTATGCACGCCATTGTTTGAATGCGTTGATCAAACCGTTCGTTGAGCTGTCGTGGCTAGCAATCGCCTCGTCACCGCCCAGTTCAGGCAAAATGTTGTTTGCTAGCTGCTTACCGAGTTCAACACCCCACTGATCAAAGCTGAAGATATTCCAAATCACACCTTGGGTGAAGATCTTGTGCTCGTAAAGCGCAATCAGCGAGCCCAGTACCGCAGGGGTCACTTGCTTCACCAAAATAGAGTTGGTTGGGCGGTTGCCATCAAATACCTTGAATGGTACTAGATCGGCAACTTCTTCCAGTGACTTACCAGCAGCCACGAACTCCGCTTCCACCTGCTCTTTAGTTTTACCGAATGCCAAAGCTTCAGTTTGGGCAAAGAAGTTTGCCATCAACTTAGGATGGTGATCGCTTAGTGGGTTGTGGCTGATTGCCGGCGCAATGAAGTCACATGGGATCAGCTTGGTACCTTGGTGGATCAACTGGTAGAACGCGTGCTGGCCGTTTGTGCCAGGCTCACCCCAGATGATAGGGCCAGTTTGGTAATTGATTGGGTTGCCGCCACGGTCAACGCACTTACCGTTCGATTCCATGTTGCCCTGCTGGAAGTAGGCAGCAAAGCGGTGCAGGTACTGGTCGTACGGCAAGATAGCTTCAGACTCAGCACCGTGGAAGTTGTTGTACCAAATACCGATTAGGGCAAGGATAACAGGCAGGTTCTGCTCAAGCGGCGCCTCAGCAAAGTGTTTATCCATCGCGTGGGCACCATCAAGTAGCGCCACAAAATTGTCGAAGCCAACAGCCAGGCTAATTGACAGGCCGATTGCCGAGCATAGCGAGTAACGGCCACCGACCCAGTCCCAAAATTCGAACATGTTGTCGGTATCAATACCGAACTCTGAAACCGACTTGGCGTTGGTTGACAGGGCCGCGAAGTGCTTAGCAACGTGTGCTTGATCGCCTGCTGACGCTAGGAACCAATCGCGGGCAGAGTGCGCGTTGGTCATGGTTTCTTGCGTGGTGAATGTTTTTGACGCGATTAGGAACAGTGTCGTTTCCGGGTTAAGCGGCTTCAGCGTTTCAGCAATGTGCGTACCATCAACATTAGACACAAAGTGCATGTTCAGGCGTGTTTTATATGGCGCCAGCGCTTCAGTCACCATGTAAGGGCCAAGATCCGAACCACCAATTCCGATGTTCACAACATCTGTGATTTCTTTCCCTGTGTAACCTTTCCACTCACCATCAACGATGCGAGCCGTGAATGCTGCCATTTTCTCAAGGACGGCATTCACTTTCGGCATGACGTCTTCGCCATCTACCATGATAGGTGTATTGCTGCGGTTACGCAGTGCAGAGTGCAATACCGCACGGTCTTCAGTCTGGTTGATCTTCTCACCGCTGAAAAGCTCACCGATCGCTGCTTTCACTTCCGTTTGCTCGGCTAGAGCAAACAGCTTAGCCATGGTCTCTTCAGTGATTAGGTTCTTAGAGTAATCAAGCAGGATATCGCTGCCAAACTCGGCAGAGAACTTTGCAAAACGCTCGCCGTCTTGGGCAAACAGTTCGCTTAGCTGAAGATCTTGAGCATCTTCAAAGTGCGCAGTCAGCGCTTTCCACGCTTCGGTATGGGTCGGATTGATGTTTTTCAACATGGTGAAGTTCCTGATTTTTAATTGTTAATCCATTAGCATTGTCAAAATCATCCAAGCTATGGATCCCCGATCTAAGTGAATGTTGTCTAGTGTAGACCAACTAAAGCAGTCGGCTAAATTTTTGTAATTTTACAACTTATGAATAATTATGACTTGAAGCGGCGCTTACCTTCATTGCGTCAGGTCACGAAAACCAAGAGTAAATGATTGGGCGGAATAAGTGCAACAGATCCGGTAGAGATTACGCTTTTTACGCTATCACAACCAAAAGGGAAGCAACCATGTGGTACCAGAAAACTATCCAGCTCCGTGCTCGCCAACGCGGATTTCACCTTGTTAGCGATGAAATTGAACAACAAATTCCAGAGCTCGACCAATTCAATGTCGGGCTGGCACATATCTTTATCCAGCACACCTCGGCCAGCCTAACCCTGAATGAAAATGCCGATCCGACGGTACGCAGCGATATGGAAGCCCATTTCAATCGCGCGGTGCCCGAGCGTGCCCCTTACTACCAGCACACCTATGAGGGTGACGACGATATGCCGGCGCACATCAAGGCCTCGTTGCTCGGCAACAGCGTTACGCTTCCAATTTGCAATGGCCAATTGGCATTGGGAACCTGGCAAGGCATCTACCTAGGGGAACACCGGGACCATGGCGGTAGCCGCCGCTTGGTGATCACCTTGCAGGGCGAATAGCAACCAAAGAAAAAGGCAAGCGTTCACACGCTTGCCTTGATAGGGGCTTAGAAAGGCTGGTTTATCATCACCCGGAACAGGCTGTCTTCACTGCCCCAGGCCATTTCGGTTCTCACCACGATACCTTCGACCTGAAAACGAATGGCAGCACCGGCACTCCATTTCATGTCCTTGTGCAGCTCGGCCAAGTCATACTCATCGGCTACCCGGCCAACGTCGACAAATGCCACCCACTGCCACCAAGGCACGTCATACCATTCGAACACCGGCCATTCTTCCAGCGGCTGCCAATCCGGCAGCACGCGGTATTCCATGCTATAGCTCAGGGCAGAACGATCGACAAAGCGCCCACCAGAAAAGCTTCTCAAACGGTATAATCCGCCAAGGCGGGTACCGGCATACGCCGGGGGACGACGAAACTCCTCTTTGCCGTTAACCGTTTCAGTCTTGTTCCAGCTTGGGGTGTCGCCGGTATAGAAGTTAAATGCAAAGACCTGCTTATCAATCAACTCACCGAAGTTGCCAAGATCCCAGAACCAGCTTTGGTTCAGCTCCCACTTCCACCAACTGGCATGATCCGAACTGCCCGGATCGACCGACACACTGAACTGGCTGCGGCTACCCTTGGTTGGGTTACGGCTGTTATCACGGTTATCCCAATCAAGGCGCGTTTCCAGCCCCCACACACTTTCCACTTCGCTAAACCCAGCCGTCGCAGACGTATCCGCTAGATCTCGCGATTGATAGAACGGCCTAAACTCGATGGACGTCACCCCGCTTTGCCAAGGCGTGCTACCTGTGACTTCGCGAAATGGCCGGATAGCAGCCAGCATCCCCTCATCTTTTGCCGCTCCCAGCGGAAAGATATAACGCATCGACAGTCGATACTGCGACTCCGTGGCATCCGACACAATCTTATCATCCGCACTGGAGTCATTACTGGTGGCATCCCCCAAGTAATAATCAAACTGCTTATAGTCGGCGGAAAACAATTCGGCACCGAAAATCCAACGGCTATCGAGCCCGAATGTGTAATTGTTAGCCCCGAGATAAGCCAGCCAAGTGCCCTTATCGGTCACCACGCCCGCCCCCAGCAATGCCGCCTGGGGCTGGCCCGCCCCTTTGAGCAAGCCAGCTGCCCCGACAGACAACCCCATCGAGTCGGTGGAAAAGGCAAAAGGCACCACTGCGGTTTCCGGCTCCCAGGCCGGCCAACCATCTGCATGGGCCGAAGCAGTAAACGAGAAAGCCGCAACAACTGCTGCGGCTTTAAAATTCTTTAATATCGACAAAACTCAATTTCTATTTAATTTACGAATATGCCATTGCTACACGAGATGTTAGCTTCGTTACTAGTTCATAGGCAATGGTTCCGATGTGCTCGGCCACAATTTCTGCCGGCAACCCGTCACCCCACAAAATTACTTCGTCACCGACTTTATCGGTTGTATCTGGGCCCAGATCAACCGTCAGCATATCCATCGACACCCGTCCAGCCATTGGCACCACACGGCCATTCACCAGTACAGGCGTGCCATTGGGTGCCGTACGCGGGTAGCCATCACCATAACCAATCGCTATCACACCAATTTTGGTGTCACGCTCGCTGGTCCATATCCCGCCATAGCCAACCGACTCGCCTTTTTTCACCTCCCTCACCGCAATCAGGCTGGAGGTTAAGGTCATCACGGGCTTCATGTTGAATGCTTCAGCCGAGCGTTCGGGTTCAATAAATGGCGACACGCCATACATGATGATCCCCGGCCTGATCCATTCCAACTGGCTCTGCGGCCAAGCCAAAATCCCCGCCGATGCTGCCAGCGAGCGCTCACCACGGCAACCTTCGGTCAATGCCAAAAAAGTATCGATCTGCTGCTGGGTCACCGTGCTCCCCATTTCGTCGGCACAGCCAAAATGGCTCATATAACGTAACGGCTTCGCGACGTTGCTACACGCATGCAGTCGTTCAACGAACTCGGCATACTGCTCCGGGCGCACGCCAAGGCGGTGCATACCGGTATCTATCTTCAACCACACTACAACAGGCGCATCGAGCTCGGTCTGCTCTAGGGCTTCTAGCTGCTCGATCGAATGCACAACGGTGTGGATATTATTGGTCACCAATACAGGTAAGTCCGAAGGGGCATAGAAGCCTTCAAGCAACAGCACGGGTTTTACGATGCCACCAGCACGCAACGTTAGCGCTTCTTCGATACGGGCAACACCAAAGCCATCGACATCCGGCAGGTTGCGGGCAACTTCGGCCAAGCCATGGCCGTAGCCATTGGCCTTCACCACAGCCAATAGCTTGCTGCTCGGTGCCTTGGCACGCAGCTCGCTAATGTTGTGCGCCAAGGCTTGGGTGTTGATATATGCTGTTGCCGCTTTCATTAAAATTCCTACTGTATTACTCGGCTATACGTGAAGCCACCATGAGCAACGAATATTGTTACTCTTCATCAAACGCCGGGCCGGCGTAGTTATCAAAGCGAGAAAATTGCCCCTGGAAGGTCAAACGCACGGTACCGATAGGACCATTACGCTGCTTACCTAGAATGATTTCGGCGATCCCCTTCAGGGCGCTGTCTTCGTGGTAAACCTCGTCACGGTAGATGAACATGATCAAGTCGGCATCCTGCTCGATTGCCCCCGATTCACGCAAGTCCGAGTTCACCGGGCGCTTGTCGGCACGTTGCTCCAACGAGCGGTTTAGCTGGGACAGGGCAACCACAGGCACGTTCAACTCTTTCGCCAGGGCTTTCAACGAGCGGGAAATCTCCGCGATTTCCAAGGTACGGTTATCCTGCAGGCTAGGCACGCGCATAAGCTGAAGGTAGTCGATCATGATGAGGCTGAGGCCGCCATTGTCGCGTGCAATACGGCGCGCGCGGGAGCGTACTTCTGTCGGGGTCAGGCCAGAGCTATCATCGATATACATATTCTTCTTTTCCATCAGAATACCCATGGTCGATGAGATCCTCGCCCAGTCCTCGTCATCCAACTGACCGGTACGGATCTTGGTCTGGTCTACCCGAGAGAGCGACGCCAGCATACGCATCATGATCTGTTCCGATGGCATCTCCAACGAGAAGATTAGCACCGGCTTTTCCTGCTCCATCGCGGCATTTTCACACAAGTTCATCGCAAACGTGGTCTTACCCATCGACGGACGCGCCGCCACGATGATCAGGTCGGAGCCCTGCAGGCCCGCCGTTTTCTTGTTGAGATCAGTAAAGCCCGTCGAGACACCAGTAACACCATCTTGCGGAGACTGGTAAAGGATTTCGATACGCTCTAGCGTCTTTTCCAGAATAGTATCAACGTTTTGCGGCCCTTCGTTCTCCGAAGTACGCTGTTCGGCAATGGCGAAAACCTTACTTTCCGCCATATCAAGCAGCTCTTCACTGTCTCGCCCTTGCGGATCATAACCGGCATCAGCGATTTCGTTCGCCACCCCGATCATGTCACGGATCAAGGCACGTTCGCGTACAATCTCGGCATAGGCAGAAATGTTTGCCGCCGACGGCGTATTCTTCGCCAGCTCGGCCAGGTAAGCAAAGCCGCCCACATCATCGAGTTGGTCTGCTCGCTCAAGGTGCTCAGAGAGTGTAATCAAATCAAGTGGTTGCCCACCTTCAAGGAGTACAGAGGCGCCCTCGAAAATAATACGGTGAGGTCGGCTGTAGAAGTCCTTGGCAACCACCTTCTCGGCGACAGCATCCCACTTTTCATTGTCCAACATCAAGCCGCCGAGCACCGACTGTTCGGCCTCTAGCGAGTGCGGAGGCATTTTAATTGCATCCATCTTGGTATCTTTGGGTTTGTTAGGTCTGCTGTTTTCTGCCATAGGAATTGAAATGATTGCCGGAAACTGAGCCGAGCATTATACCTGAAATCGCCGTGAGTCTATCTAACAATATAGTGCCGAAAAACAATTTCCCCTCGATTGTTTGCATATTAAAGAACAAAGACTGCGAATCATCAGCCTCTCGCACTATTCTTGACCAAATGTTGACATAAATAGGGTAAAATGCAGCGTTTAATTGATTTGCTATGGGTTATTTTCAGAGGAGGCCGCTTGGCAAGAAACATCCTAGCCTTATTGCTACTTGCCAGCACAGCTGCTCAAGCAACTGATGACGACAGGCCAACCCCGATCCCGCCACCGTGGACCAGTGAAATTGAATTTGGCTACCATGCGCTCGGCGGCAACTCAGATTCCGAAACGCTTAACAGCCGTGTTGGTTTTACCTACGTTAAAAACCAATACCGCCAAACGGCCGAGGCCAAGTACCTGCTGGCCGAGAAAGACGGTGAGGAAGACAAGCGCAAGGGGCAAATCGAGCTCCAGAGCGATATGAAGATCAACGAGCGGACCTATGTCTTGGGCAATGCCAACTATGTCGACGATCGCTATGGTCCCTACTTTACCGACTTCACCCTATCAACCGGTTTGGGTTACCAGCTAATTCGCCGTGAAACTTTCCAGATGGAAGTGGAAGCCGGCCCGGGTTACCGCCACCAAGAACCAAACATCGACGAGATCGACGACGACGATATCATCATTCCCGAAACCGTCGACGAGTTGATTATTCGTGGTAGTGCCAAGTTTATCTGGAAGCCATCGAAAAACGTCGAGGTCAACGCCCGGGCAACCGGAATCGGCGGCAACAGTAACAGCACGCTGGAAACCGAGCTCAATGTCACCACCGCCATCAACGACCACGTTGCCCTTAAGTTCAGCAACAGCCAGAAGGTCAACAGTTGGGTACCCGACGGGCTGAAAAAGCGCGACTCTACCATGAGCGTGAGCGTGCTGTTCAAGATCAACTAGCCAAACAACCAAGCCTGCTACAATGCCAGATGACAGGCATAAAAAAACCAGCCCGAAGGCTGGTTTTTTCATATCGACACTAAGCGTTATTAGTCTTCAGCAACAACGTTTAGGTTGATAGATGCGAATACTTCAGAGTGCAGCTGGATGCTGATCTCGAATTCGCCAGTCGTGCGTAGAGCACCTTCTGGTAGGCGAACTTCGCTCTTCACTACTTCAACGCCAGCCGCAGTAATTGCGTCAGCGATATCACGAGTACCGATAGAACCGAATAGTTTACCTTCGTCACCAGCTTTAGATGCGATAACTACAGCTTCTAGAGCGTTTAGTTTTTCTGCACGAGCTTCAGCAGCAGCTAGTTGCTCAGCAACTTTAGCTTCTAGCTCAGCACGACGTGCTTCAAACATTTCAACGTTAGCTTTAGTTGCCATTACAGCCTTACCCTGTGGGATAAGGAAGTTACGTGCAAAACCCGCTTTAACGTTAACCTGATCGCCAAGGCCACCTAGGTTACCGATTTTATCAAGTAGAATAACTTGCATTATCTTGTCCTCTTAAACTTAATTAAACCGCTACCGATTACTGATGCTTGTCAGTGTATGGTAGAAGTGCTAGGTAACGAGAACGCTTGATAGCGCGAGCTAGCTGACGCTGGTATTTAGCGCGAGTACCAGTGATACGGCTTGGTACAATTTTACCAGCTTCAGTGATGTAGTTTTTTAGAGTTGCTACGTCTTTGTAGTCAATCTCTTGTACGCCTTCTGCAGTGAAACGGCAGAATTTACGACGACGGAAGAAACGTGCCATGGGCTTATCTCCTGAATCAAATTTTTTCAATGTGGTCGGCATGTAACACTAATTTCCCGATACCGTTTCGGCCGGTTTGGTAGGAAACAAAGCCCGCTACCTTAATGTGACTGCCAACAGCTAAATCTTGAGTGAGTACTTGTTGACCTTGCCCGCTAACTACCACGTTAATGTAGCAATACACTTGCCGTGGTAAGTCGGCTTCCTGCTGGTAAGAACGGTGCTCAAGCACAAAGTGACAATGAGGTATTCCCGCCAGCGATTTGCTTCGTTTGGGGTCCTTGGCGATAACACCAGATAACTCCAGACGATTGGTCATTCAAAAATTACTCAGCTGCTGCTTCGCCTTCAGATTGTGCTGGAGCTGGTTGCTCTGCACGCTCTTCACGACGTGGGGCACGCTCTTCTTTAGCCTTCATCATTGGAGATGGCTCAGTGATAGCGCCTTTAGTACGCATGATCATGTTACGGATCACAGCATCGTTGAAGCGGAAGTTAGACTCTAGCTCGTCGATTGCAGACTGCTCAGCTTCAACGTTCATTAGAACGTAGTGTGCTTTGTGCAGTTTGTTGATTGGGTAAGCCATTTGACGACGACCCCAATCTTCTAGACGGTGAATCTGACCACCAGTATCTTTGATAGCAGCAGTGTAACGCTCGATCATGCCAGCAACCTGTTCGCTTTGATCAGGGTGCACCATGAATACGATTTCGTAATGACGCATTGGTTGCTCCTTACGGATTAATCAGCTTCCTGAGTTGGCTCGGTTATCCAGAGGAAGCAAGGAACTAAAATAGAACCGAGAATTTGGACGCTGAATAGTACAGAGATTGGACAATCTTAGCAAGTAAAATTTACAGCTACAGATGCAAGCTTCTCCGCCCCCTAAACGCAACAAACCCCATGGGCTAGCAAGTCTGTACCCGACTCATTCGCCCACAGGGTTTCGTTATCGAAGCGGGGTTAACCGCTACCCGACTCCGCTCTCACTATCGGGCCCCAGCCCCATAGTGAGATGTCTCATTTTGCTATCTTACTGGCGCTGACGCACGGCTTCAAACAGGCAAATACCCGTTGCAACAGAGACGTTCAAGCTCGATACCGAGCCCGCCATTGGGATTTTGATCAGATCATCACAAGTTTCGCGAGTAAGGCGGCGCATGCCCTCACCTTCCGCGCCCATGACGATAGCCAAAGGCCCGGTCAATTTGCTTTGGTAGATATCATGCGTAGCCTCGCCCGCCGTACCCACCACCCACACACCCTTGTCCTGCAATGCGCGCAGCGTGCGTGCCAAGTTGGTCACGCGTACCAACGGCATCACTTCTGCCGCACCACAAGCTACCTTGCTGGCTGTTGCGTTTAACTGGGCCGAACGATCTTTCGGGACAATCACCGCCGTGGCACCGGCTGCATCAGCATTACGCAGACAAGCACCGAGGTTGTGCGGATCGGTCACCCCGTCCAGCACCAACAGCAGCGGGTTTTCTTGTCCTGCCAACAAATCATCTAGATCATTTTCGTTGTACTGCTTGCCCGGGCGAACGCGCGCGATGATGCCTTGGTGCGATGCCCCTTTGGCCTTGTCGTCTAGCGCCTTGCGGCCTGCCTGCTGGATAGTGATACCCAACATCTGCAATTCATTCAGTACCGGCAGCAAACGATCGTCCTGACGCCCCTTCAGTACGAATACCTCGATAAAACGTGCCGGATCCGATGCTAGTACGGCGTTAACGGCGTGGATGCCGAAAATAATGTCATTACTCATGGGTTATTTCTTCTTTGCTGCCCGTTCTTTCTTACCAGCACGCTGCTTCTTGCTGCGTGCCTTGGTCGATTTTTTCTTCGCCTTCGGCTTTCCGCCTGATTTAGGCTTCTTGCCGTCCGGCGCCTTGTCTTCCTCGAATTTAGGAATTGCCCCCGCTTTCAGCTTCTGGCGCACCGAGCTACGCTCTTTTTTCGATTTTGACCGACGCTCTTGCTGCGCTTCGCCATCTTCGACCCGGAACACTTTCAAGCTTTGGCGTTGCATACCTTCCGCTTTACGCATGCGCTGTTTTTTCTCGCGGTTTTTAGCGGTTTTGCCTTCCCCGCGGGGCTTACGGTTGCTGCCTACGATATCAAAATCGATCTGGCGATCGTTTAGGTTGATGGATGCAACCTTCACTTTCACCGTGTCACCAAGACGATAAACCTGACCCGAGCTATCACCAATTAAGCGCTGGCCGATAGGATCATACTGATAGTAATCATTGGCCAAGTTCGAAATATGCACCAAGCCATCAATATTCAGTTCATTAAGGCGTACAAAGAAGCCGAAGCCTGTAACATTGGCAATCACACCGTCGAACTCATCGCCCACGTGATCCTGCATGTATTCACACTTGAGCCAATCGGCCACATCACGGGTTGCATCATCAGCCCGGCGTTCAGAAGTTGAACACTGTTCGCCAATGACGTCGATGTCATCAAAAGAGTAGTGGTAGCCACCCGTCGGTGTCCAGCGATCTTTATTGGTCCCTTCCTGCTTGGCAATCAAGTACTTGATTGCACGGTGCAAGGTTAAATCCGGGTAACGGCGGATAGGCGAGGTAAAGTGGGCATACTGCTTCAGCGCCAAACCAAAGTGGCCGATATTATCTGCTTGGTAAACCGCCTGCTTCATTGAGCGAAGCAGCATAGTCTGGATAAGCTCTTTGTCCGGACGGTTCTGGATCAGGCTTGCCAGCGCCGCGTAATCTTTCGGGGACGGCTCCAAGCCACCGGACAACTGGAGGCTTAGCTCGCCCAAGAAATCACGGAAGCCCATCAGGCGTTCTTCGCCCGGGGTATCGTGGACACGGTACAAGGCCGGCTCTTTAGCCTTTTCGACAAAACGCGCCGAAGCAATGTTGGCCAAAATCATACATTCTTCGATGATCTTATGGGCATCATTACGCTCAGCCGGAACAATACGGTCAATCTTGCGATCGGCATTGAAGATGAACTGGGTTTCCACCGTTTCGAATTCAATGGCACCACGCTCTTCACGGGCACCTTTTAGCACCTTGTACATGCTATACAGCTCTTCAAGGTGCGGTACCAATGGCGCATAGCGCTCACGCAGCTCCTCATCCCCTTCCAGCATTTTGCTGACCTTGGTATAGGTCAGTCGGGCATGGGAGTTCATCACCGCCTCATAGTGCTTGTAGCCCGACAGTTTGCCGGCTTCTGAGATGGTCATCTCACACACCATACACAGGCGATCAACTTGCGGATTCAGCGAGCACAGACCATTGGACAGCACTTCCGGCAGCATCGGGATCACTTGCGACGGGAAGTATACCGAGTTGCCGCGCTTCACCGCCTCGTTATCCAACGCCGAGCCCTGGCGTACATAGTGGCTCACATCGGCAATCGCAACCCATAGGCGCCAGCCACCGGACTTTTTGCGCTCACAGTACACCGCATCATCGAAATCGCGGGCATCTTCGCCATCGATGGTCACCAAGGGTAAGTCGCGCAGATCGACACGGCCGGTCTTGGCCTCTTCTGGTACTTCTTCGCCAAGCCCTTCAATCTGCTTTTCAACTTCTGCCGGCCATTCGTGCGGGATGTCATGGGTGCGCAAGGCAATTTCAATTTCCATGCCCGGTGCCATGTTCTCGCCCAGCACTTCCACCACTTTCCCCACGGCGTTGTACTGACGGGTAGCGCGTTGGCTGATTTCAACCACCACAACGTTACCCATGCGCGCGCCCAAACGCTGGTCGTTAGGGATCACGATATCCTGCGCGATGCGGGAGTCGTCCGGTACCACATAGCCCATGCCGTCTTCGATAAAGAAGCGGCCGACTATTTGCCCTTCGTAGTGCTTGAGCACACGAACAACACGGCCCTCGCGGCGGCCACGCTTATCGGTGCCGTCAACTTGAGCCAAAATGTAATCACCGTGGATCACACCACGCATCTGATGGTGAGGCAGCAGCAAGTCTTCTTCCTTGCTGTGGGTGCCTTCTGGGCGCAAAAAGCCGAAGCCATCACGGTGGCCAATCACATGGCCTTTGATTAAGTCCAGTCGCTCAGGCAAGGCGTAACACTGGCGGCGCGTGAAGATCAACTGGCCATCGCGCTCCATCGCCCGCAAGCGGCGGCGCAGGCCTTCATATTGGTCATCGCCTTCAAGCTTAAGCTCGGTAAATAGCTGATCACGGCTCACTGGAGTAGAAAACCCACGGATCACTTCCAGCAGCATCTCTCGGCTGGGAATCGGGTTTTCGTAGTTTGAAGCTTCGCGATCGCGAAAAGGGTCGACCGGTAAATCGGTAGTACCTTTTGACATAGATTAGATCCAAGTTAGCGAAGATATAACTCTAGTATATCTTCGCCCTAGGTGAACAGACGGGAGCAAAGTCAAATTCTTTACTCCGTAAAGGAGATTTCGAAGTTATTGATTTGCTTATTAAGCCACAGGTTGATCCAGCAACACACGGAGTGGTGGATTATCGTCGATGAGACCGGCAAGTGTATGTTGGTCTAGCTCAGCCAAAAATGCCTGGCGAGCAGAGAACAGCACGCCCTTCAGGCGGCACGCAGCAGTTATATGGCAGAAGTCTTCATTACAATTCACAATCTGCAACGGTTCGATAGCACGTACCACATCGCCAATCACAATTTGGTCGGCAGGCATTCCCAAACGAATACCACCGTTTTTGCCGCGCACGGTTTCGACATACCCCAACTGACCAAGCTTGTTGATGATCTTCACCATATGGTTACGCGATACACCGTACACTTCAGTTACTTTGGTAATACTGGCAAGCTCCCCTTGTGGCAGGGTCGCAAGATAAATCAGGGCACGCAGGCCATAATCGGTAAAACTAGTCAGTTGCACAATAACTCCTCCTGCTGGCATTTTAATCTTCTTATTGACTAAAAGATACAGATAAGATACAACTTAAAACATGCATTACAAATATAAGTTTAAACATAGGAAAGCGTAATGATCAGCCAGAAAACCATTGATACCGTAAAAGCAACTGCTCCTTTGCTAGCCCAAACAGGCCCGGCCCTAACAGCACACTTCTACGATCGCATGTTCACCCACAACCCTGAGCTCAAAGATATCTTTAACATGAGCAACCAGCGCAACGGTGATCAGCGTGAAGCCCTGTTCAACGCCATTTGTGCTTATGCCAACAATATCGAGAACTTGGCAGCACTGCTTCCTGCCGTGGAGAAAATTGCCCACAAGCACACCAGCTTCATGATCACTGCCGAGCAATACGCGATTGTCGGCGGCCACCTGCTTGGCACCATTGATGAGCTATTCTCGCCAGGCCAGGAAGTATTGGATGCATGGGCAGAAGCTTATGGCGTGCTGGCTGATGTATTTATCAAGCGCGAAGAAGAGATCTACCAAGAAAACGAAGGCAAGTCCGGCGGCTGGCGCGGTACCCGCGAATTCGAGGTTATCGCCAAAACACAAGAAAGCGATGTCATTACCAGCTTCACCTTCAAGCCAACCGATGGCGGTGAGGTGGCAGCCTTCAAGCCAGGCCAATACCTAGGTATCTACCTGCAGCCAGAAGGTTTCGAAAACCAGGAAATCCGCCAATACAGCCTGTCAGCTGCCCCGCAAAAAGATCAATACCGTATTTCGGTGAAGCGCGAAGACGGCGGCAAAGTATCGAACTACCTGCACAACAGCCTGAGCGTCGGCGATAAAGTGCAGCTTGCACCGCCAGCAGGCGACTTCTTCCTTGAAGTTGAGCCTGCCACCCCGGTTACGCTGATTTCTGCGGGCGTGGGCCTGACGCCAACCCTGTCCATGCTAGAAACACTGACAGGCCATCAAGCGGAAGTACGCTGGCTACACGCTGCTGAAAACGGCGCGCAGCATGCTTTCAAGGCAGAAGTCGCAGCCATTGCCTCGCAACATGACCATGTTTCAAGCGCGGTGTGGTACCGCGAGCCGCTCAACACGGATCGCCCAGCGGAAGACTTCGACCACCAAGGACTGATCGACTTAACCAAGCTAAAGGCAGAGCTGGCTACGCCAAACATGCAGTTCTACTTCTGCGGCCCGGTAGGTTTCATGCAGCATGTTGCCAAGCAGCTGCTTGAGATGGGCATTGCCGAAGAGCAGCTACATTACGAGTGCTTCGGCCCGCATAAGGTACTTTAAGTCCCCGTTCGGCAGCCATCCGCTTGCCAGACAGCTGTACAACAAATGCAAAAAGAGAGGCCTCGGCCTCTCTTTTTTGTCAGTGTTCATCAATACTGCGCTTACCAGAACGTATCACGGCGCTTGGCCCGGGCTATCACATTGGCCGGCATCCGGTTTTCTAGCCCTTGGCGCAAACGGGCAATCTGACGGTGATCCTGCTGGTTGGCTGTCACGGTATTGTATAGCCAACGATAGGCATCCTCGAAATCGAGCGGGCTACCGTAATCACTGAGCAGCAACTCCGCAAGCTGGATGCGCGCCGCCACATTTCCCATGGCTGCCGCTTCTCGCAAATAAGGAATGGCTCGCTCCTTGTCTTGCTGCACCAAGGTCCCACGCGAGTAATACCGCCCCAACTGCTCCAGTGCTGCTGGCGAGCCCTGATGAGCCGCCGACTGCATATAATGGACCCCAAGCTCGACATCACGCTCGACGCACACCCCCCAAGCCAGCATATCGCCGTAGAGGAACTGGTAGGACGGCGATTCAACGCGGATTGCACGGGCCTCGATATCTTGCACCAGCTGGCAGTCGTCCGCTTGCACTTGGCGCAAGTGGCTATTGGTGTCGAACATCCGGTTGAGCTCGTTCTCGGTATAGACAGGCACCGCATCACCGACATCCTCTAATGCCATAGCAGGTGTCGCCGCCAGCAATGTAGTCAGTAACAAGGTACGCAGTATCATTTGCAGATCTCTATCCGAACGTAAAAGCTGTATCGGCGTGCAACAGTCAAACTTTAATGCAATTCACAACAAAAACGGCATTTTTTTGCCGATTTGATCCTTAGTGCGAAAAGATTTTGACGCAAGTATTGGAGGGAAAATTTGGGAGCAAAGCCCATTATTGGGTACGAATACCAACCGCTGGGGCTGAAAAACAACAAAGCCAGCACTGAGGCTGGCTTTGAACATTCAACGTTACCGCTAGCGATTATTCGCCGTATGGGTGAACCTTGATGATTGTCTCGTTACGGTCAGGACCGGTAGAGATGATGTCGATTGGCACACCAGTTAGCTCTTCGATACGTGCGATGTAATCAAGCGCTGTCTGCGGAAGTGCGTCTAGAGACTTGGCACCAAAAGTCGTTTCAGACCAGCCCGGTACAGTTTCGTAGATTGGCTCGATATCTTCGTAAGCGTCAGCCGCCATTGGAGATACTTCTAGGATTTGGCCATCTTTGGTCTTGTAACCAGTACAGATCTTGATCTCTTCCAGGCCATCCAGTACGTCTAGCTTGGTTAGGCAGAAGCCTGAGATTGAGTTGATCTGAATCGCACGGCGCATCGCCACTGCATCAAACCAACCAGTACGGCGTAGGCGACCTGTTGTAGCGCCAAACTCGTTACCCACTTCACCTAGGTGCTTACCAACTGGGTCTTGCTTGTCTAGACCGTCGTATAGCTCAGTCGGGAACGGACCTGCACCAACACGTGTGCAGTATGCTTTCGCGATACCTAGGATGTAGCCAAGGTGGCGAGGACCGAAGCCAGAACCTGCCGCAACACCACCAGCGGTAGTGTTTGAAGAGGTTACGTACGGGTAAGTACCGTGGTCGATATCAAGCAGTGTACCTTGCGCACCTTCGAACATGATCTTGTCGCCACGTAGACGCGCGTCGTCAAGCTCTTTAGTTACATCGATAACCATTGCCGTCAGGATATCAGCCTGGGCCATGATGTTCTCAAGTACTTCTTCGTAGCTTACCGGCTCAGCATTGTAGTAATGCTCAAGCTGGAAGTTGTGGTAAGCCATTACTTCTTTAAGCTTCTCAGCAAATGCTTCTTTGTCGAATAGGTCGCCAACACGTAGGCCACGGCGAGCAACTTTATCTTCGTAAGCTGGACCGATACCACGGCCAGTTGTACCGATAGCTTTCTTACCGCGAGCGATTTCACGCGCTTGGTCAAGAGCAATGTGGTATGGAAGAATTAGCGGACAAGCTTCTGACAGGAACAGACGTTCGCGCACTGGGATACCACGTTCTTCTAGTGGGCCCATTTCTTTCATCAGCGCGTCAGGAGAAAGTACAACACCGTTACCGATGATACATTTAACGTTGTCACGTAGGATACCTGATGGGATCAGGTGAAGGACAGTTTTTTCACCATCAATGACAAGGGTGTGACCGGCGTTGTGACCACCTTGGTAGCGCACTACGTATTTTGCATCTTCGGTCAACAGATCAACGATCTTACCCTTACCTTCGTCACCCCATTGGGTGCCAAGAACGACTACATTATTTGCCATCTTTCTTCGTCTATCAGTAGTTAAAAAGGGATTCTAGCACCTTAAACGGCGCCTTGCAGTCATTTTTTGACCATGAGCCCAATTTCTGCAAGAAGAGTGTCACGCTAACGTGCTAGAGCGATTTACATACTAGTGTACATCATATAAGCAATGACACTGCCGCTGACGACCAAACAGCCGCCGATACGGCGCAGGGTATTATCGTCCTGCTGACTCAGCTGGCTAACCATCTCTCGCCAGCCCTTTGGCGCCAATAATGGACCAAGCCCTTCAAAAACCAGCACTAACCCCAAGGCCAGCCATATTGCCTTTGTCATAACGACTCCATGAAAACCCGAAAAAACGAGGGGATTATACGCTGATGGCCAAACGCAGGACAAAAAAAAGCAAGACCGAAGTCTTGCTTTTCTCAATTCGGCTTTTGCTTAGTTAGCAACGCCCGATGACTCTTTCATGTACTTGAAGAAGTCAGTGTTCGGGTCAACAACCAGAATATCGTTCTTCGAGTTGAAGCTGTTCTCGTAGGCCTTCAGTGAACGCAAGAAGTTGTAGAACTCAGGGTTCTTGTTGAAAGCACCAGAGTAGATTTCAGCTGTCTTCGCATCTGCGGCACCGCGAACAACACGCGCTTCACGGTCAGCATCGGCAATGATCTTCGCCACTTCTAGCTCAGACTGTGCACGGATAACTTCCGCTTTCTCACGACCTTGTGAACGGTGCTTACGGGCAACCGACTCACGCTCGGCACGCATACGGCGGTAGATAGACTCACTGATTTCGTCAGGCAGGTTGATTTTCTTCATACGGAAGTCAACCACTTCAACACCCAAGTCTTTCATTGCGCTTACTTTGATGTCAGCCAATACGTTTGCCATGATCTGGTCACGCTGGCCTTCCACCTCTTTGCGCGGCGCAACTTCAGCAACAATTTCAGTTGCCGGCGCGTCATCTTCGACTACCGCGTCAGCGTTATCGATCTGGGCACCACGGTCTGGGCCAGAAACGATCTGCTTGATTTCACGGGAACCGATTTCCGCACGCAGGCTATCAACCACTTTACGCTTCAATAGCGCCTGTGCCGTCGAGGCATCGCCACCACCTGTCGTCAGGTAGTACTGGCCGAAATCTTCGATACGCCACTTCACGTAGGTATCGATGATCACGTCTTTTTTCTCAGACGTTACGAAACGGTCAGCTTGGTCATCCATTGTCTGGATACGCGCATCAAGGGTACGAACACGGTCGAATACCGGCACTTTAAAGTGCAGGCCAGGCTCGTAGATCCGAGCCACGTCCGAGTTGGTATCTTTCAAGATACGACCGAAACGTACAACGATTCCGCGCTCACCTTCCGGTACCACGAACACCGACATCAATAGAGTTGCAATGAAAACCACAATCACTGGGATCATTAACTTACGCATAATTAATATCTCCCCTGACGGCCAGTATCTGAACGCGGTGCGGTTGATACTGGTACTGGTTCAACTTTTTCCAACTCAATATCGTAATTCGATGAAGAGCCCTTGCCTGATGACTTGCCACCTTGCTCAGAAGGGTTGATCAGCTTATCCAACGGCAAGTACAGCAGGTTACCACTCGAGTTCGAGTCAACCATGACTTTGCTGGTGTTCGAGTAAACACGTTCCATCGTCTCTAGGTACAGACGGTTACGGGTTACTTCTTGTGCAGCCAGGTATTCCGGTAGCAGCTTCTCAAACTGTGCCACTTCACCGAGTGCACCGTTGATCACACGCTCCGAGTAACCTTCCGCTTCCTTCTTCAGACGCTCAGCACGACCCGTTGCTTTCGGCAAGATATCGTTACTGTAGGCTTCTGCTTCACGAACGAAACGCTCCTCATCCTCTCGCGCGGCGATAGCATCATCGAATGCATCTTTCACCGCTTCCGGCGGACGAGCAGACTGGAAGTTGACGTCGACAACCATCAGACCCATGTCGTAGTTCTGAATGATCTTGTCAATCGCTTCCTGCGTGTAGGCACGGATAGACTGACGACCGGTTGTCAGCGCCTCGTCCATCGTCGAGTCACCAATAACCGCACGCAGCGCAGAATCAGTTGCCTGACGCAGACTGTCGTCAGCATTGGTTACGCTGAACAGGTATTTCTGAGGCTCAGCCACACGGTACTGAACATCCATTTCAACTTTCAGTACGTTTTCGTCTTTCGTCAGCATCAAACCTGAGCTGCGTAGAGAACGAATCGCCTGTACGTTGACAGGAGTCACCTCATCGATAAATGTCGGCTTCCAGTTAAGACCCGGATCAACCATCTCGTAAAACTTACCGAAGCGCAGTACGACGCCTCGCTCAGCTTCACCAATGGTGTAGAAACCAGAGAAACCCCACACCGCAGTCGCAAGCACTGCCACAACCCCTAGACCAGCAGCGCTGCCGCCAGTTGAAGGACCCTTTTTATTCCCAAAAATGCCACCGAACTTACGACTCAGTTTTGAGAAAACTTCATCGAGATCAGGTGGACCTTGATCACGACCACCGCGATTGTTATTACCCCAAGGGTCTTTATCACGGCCGCCGTTGTTACCAGGCTCATTCCACGCCATTATAGAACTCCATCAATATGATATGACGACAGTTTTTTTTATTACTCTAGCAGTCCATTAAGCAACGATAAAGTCATCTAACGAAGTACTTTCTCTTTTTTGTAACCGAGACCACTCTGCCAGGGGCAATCTGATGTCGATTTTTAGGCTGCCATCAGTGTCATATTCTTCCCTGACAATACAGCCCAGTTGATAAAACTTACTTCGGTAACGGCCAATGTGTTGCGGAGGCAGGCACAAAGTATGCTTTACCATGGTGCCGGATAAACGTTCGGTTAAGGCTTCGAACAACAAGTCGATGCCCAGCCCTTCCATCGCGGATACCCAAACCCGACGCGGCACGCCGTCGTCGTCTCGCTCGATGCGCGGCTTCGCCCCTTCCAAGTTGTCAATTTTGTTCATGACAATCAAGGTCGGCACTTCACTGGCATCAATTTCTTCCAATACGCTATCTACCGCCTCGATGTTCTCACGGAAGCGGTCGTCACTCGCGTCAACTACATGCAACAATAGGCTCGCGTCTTGCGTCTCTTTCAAGGTCGCTTTAAACGCCGCCACCAGATCATGCGGTAGGTGGCGGATAAACCCAACGGTGTCGGCCAAAATTGACGTCCCAACATCGGCAATATCAATTTTGCGCAATGTCGGATCCAAGGTAGCAAACAACTGGTCGGCGGCATATACCCCGGCATCGGTCACCCGGTTAAACAAGGTCGACTTACCGGCGTTGGTATAACCCACCAGCGAGATTGTTGGGATTTCAGCACGGTTACGTGCCCGGCGCCCCTGATCACGCTGCTTGGCGACTTTCTCGAGACGACGCAAAATCGTCTTGATCCGCTCACGTAGCAAACGACGGTCAGTTTCTAGCTGAGTTTCACCCGGCCCCCGTAAACCGATCCCGCCCTTCTGTCGTTCAAGGTGGGTCCAACCACGGATTAATCGAGTGGAAATGTGACGCAACTGTGCCAGCTCGACTTGCAACTTACCCTCATGGGTACGTGCACGCTGGGCAAAGATATCCAGGATAAGACCGGTGCGATCTAGTACCCTGCATTTGCAAATCTGCTCCAGATTTCGCTCTTGCGCTGGAGATAGAGAATGGTTGAATATCACGATGTCGGCTTCTTCAGCCCGAACCGCTTCGGCAATTTCCTGCGCTTTACCTTCTCCCACGTAATATTTAGGGTGGGGAGTTTTACGACTACCTGTCACGACACGTAGCGTATTGACTCCCGCCGAGGAGACCAGCATTTCAAATTCGCTTAAGTCTTCCCATTCCCCTTCTTGCGTGAAGTTGATATGAACAAGAATTGCCTGCTCACCGGATTCATAACGGTCAAACAAGCAATCAACTCCTTATTGAAGAACTGTTATTCTTCAGTTTTTTCCTGTGAACGCTCAGCAGGTGCCTGACGATCGCCTGCATGGTGGTGGTTTACTGGACGCGCCGGTACCACCGTAGAAATTGCATGCTTGTACACCATCTGGTTAACAGTGTTCTTCAATAGGATCACGAACTGATCAAAAGATTCAATCTGACCCTGCAGCTTGATGCCGTTTACTAGGTAGATTGATACTGGGATTCTTTCACGACGCAAAGCGTTCAAAAACGGGTCTTGCAAAGATTGCCCCTTAGCCATTATTTCTTTTCCTTATTTGTTTGTAGTTGTAGTTAGCAACGAACAACATTAAAAATACGCAAAACAGTAATCAGTATACACGCTATTTAAACGCCACATCTAATTGAGTTTGTGACGGTTTGTAACGCGGATTCCACATCACTGCTATCCAACCACGTCAGGTCTTTCCAGCTTCTCAGCCAAGTTATCTGACGCTTTGCCAATTGACGAGTTGCGCAGATCCCGCGGAAAACCGCTTCGTCTAAATCGCACTTCCCGTCCAAATATTCCCACATCTGACGGTAACCAACACAACGTATTGAAGGAAGATCTGGGTGCAGATCACCTCGTTCATACAAAGCACGAACTTCCTGTTCAAAACCTGCTTCGATCATTTTTTCAAAACGCAGCTCGATCCGTTGATGCAGTACAGCCCTATCCTTGGGAGTTATTGCAAATTGGTGAACCTTGTAAGGCAAGGCATCACCTTGAGTTTTCGTAAGCTCAGTTAAAGTTTTACCCGAAATACGAAAAACTTCCAATGCGCGTGATAAACGCTGAGGATCATTCGGGTGTATCCGTGCCCCCGACACAGGATCCACCTTCACCAATTCCTCATGCAAAGCCTGCCAGCCTTTTTCTGCCGCTTCTTGCTCAATCTGAGCTCTGATGGCAGGATCCGCCGCAGGCAATGGCGATAAACCTTCCAATAATGCCTTGTAGTACAACATAGTACCACCCACCAACATTGGAATTCGCCCTGCTGCAACTATATCAGCCATTTCCTTTAGTGCATCAGCACGAAAGTCCGCAGCTGAATAACTTTGCGCTGGATCACGAATATCAATAAGGCGATGAGGCGCCAAGGCTAATTCACGGTCATCGGGCTTTGCCGTTCCGATGTCCATTCCTTTATAGATAAGGGCGGAATCGACACTTATCAACTCCACTGGCAACTGTTGGCGCAAACGAATGGCCAAATCAGTTTTTCCAGATGCCGTTGGCCCCATAAGAAAGATGGCCTGAGGTAGTGGCTTAGTCATAATCAAATGCTTCTATTGCTGCGCCCACATCAACTGCGCGCAACAAGTTTGGGTAATAATTTTCAAGTTCGCTGCCCCATAACTGCTCCAACTCGGTAACGAGCTGGATTGCTTGGGACAAACTATAGGCATCAGCTGGGATCACAAGTTGCTGCGCCAACCACTCCAACAGCTTATCCCACCCCTGCTGTTCAGGGTCTTCTGCAATGGCTGCCAAGTAGCTGACTAATGCCGGGATTAACTGCTGCAAGTTCTGCTGTCGCAACGGCTGGCACACCGACATGATAATCAAGTGGCTTTTGCCTTTCGCTTTTAGCTGAATGCCTAGCTGTTTAAGCAGTAATGCATGCTGTTCGGCACATTCTATCATACCCGCATCAACAGGTACTGAATGGGGGATCAGCAAGGGTTGGGGTTTCAGGCCTTCGGTTTGTGCGAGGCGCAGTTGCCCTTTGACGCGCAGTGCCATCGCCTTATCTAGCGCCAGCAATGCCACCCCTTCGTCACGGTTGAGCAGCAAGTACTTTTGCTGGACCAAACACAACGCTTTGCCAAGGCCAACCCCATTGGTGGTATCCACCGCATCTTGCCGCGTTGGCGCCAATGGAGCCTGTTGCTGCGCGACCGGGGTTGCCGTTGGCTGCGTTGCAGCAGGCGCTGGCTGGCAAGACGTTGTTGGTGGCACCGACCGAGGCGGTTCTCGGTATTGCGACTGGTGCCCCGGCGCCGGGTTTGAGATTGGGTTTGGGGCAACTGTCGGCGCAGGCTTTGGCTCCGAGTCCACGGTTCGCATCAACTGCTGGTATGCCGCCACTTCTTGTTCGGTCGGTCCATCTTCACCGTAGCGCGAAGCAGCGCTCCCCTTGTTGCTACCACCGTGGGGACGGCTGGTACTGGGGCCCGTTGAAGGCTTAGGCTGATACTGCGGTGCCGATTGGCGCGGGGGCTCGGCCGCGCTCTCCCTTCGAGCGCCTGCTTGTTGCCCTCCCGACGATAGCCACTCGCGCGCCGGCGCTTTATTTGGGTAGTCGGGAGTGCGTGCCACTGCTGCCAAGGCCGAGTCAGGTTCTGACACGTTATAAGACGGAGTGGGTGCCGCGCTGTATTCCGTCGCCTGCGCACTGGCCCGTGGCGCTGGGGCCACCACGGCCTCATGCTCATCGGCACCTTGTATTAACGCGCTCTGCAAGCCTTGGCAAATGAAGTCATGCACCAAACGGGCTTGATGGAAACGCACCTCATGCTTAGCCGGGTGTACATTGACATCGACCTGGTGCGGGTCAACCTCGATAAACAGCGCATACGCCGCATAGCGATCCGGCGGCAGGCTGGTTTCATAGGCTTGGCGGATCGCATGGTTGATCAGCTTGTCTTTCATCATGCGGCCGTTGACATAACAATACTGGATATCGTTTTGCGAACGGGCACCTTGCGGGCTGCATATCCAACCCGACAATTTCAAATCACCGTGGGCCAACTCAACCGCAAGGGCATGGTTTAAAAATTGGCTACCGCATACCGCTGCCAAGCGGCGCTCCTTTTGTACCTGGGTACTGGCGGCACGGTACTGACGAATCGTCTTGCCGTTGTGGCGCAGATTGATGGTCACATCCATCCGGCTTAAGGCAATACGCTTTAGCAACTCGTCGATATGGCCGAATTCCGTTTTCTCAGTTCGCAAGAACTTACGTCTCGCCGGGGTGTTGAAAAACAGATCCAACACTTCCAACGTGGTACCAACCGGGTGTGCTGCAGGCTTGAGTTGAACATCCATATCCCGCCCTTCGGCATAAGCCGACCACGCTTCTTCTTGCTCAGCGGTTCGAGACGTCAGGGTCAACCGGGATACGGAGCTAATACTCGCCAAGGCCTCGCCACGAAAACCGAGGCTGACAATGGCTTCCAGGTCATCAAGGGTGGAGATCTTGGAGGTCGCATGGCGGCTTAGCGCCAGACTCAATTCATCTTTCGGGATCCCTTTACCGTTATCCCGAATACGGATGGTGCGGCTACCACCCTTATCGATATCGATATCGATGCGGGTCGCACCCGCATCGAGGCTATTTTCTACCAGCTCCTTCACCACCGAGGCTGGGCGTTCAACCACCTCACCCGCGGCTATCTGGTTGGCAAGGCGGGCAGGAAGGATCTGTATAGGCATAGTTAACTACTTGGTATGGTTAGTTTCTGTCCAACGGCCAGTTTATCAGAACGAAGCTTGTTGGCCTGGCGCAGGCTGTTCACGCTGACACCATAACGGGCGGCGATTTTTCCAAGGAACTCGCCTCGCTGCACGGTATGCTGAACCGCCTTGCGGCCACTGACGTTTATCTTCAACTTCTGGCCAATCGCCAACTCATCTGAGCGTAGGTTGTTGGCCTGGCGAATGCTACTCACCGTCACGCCATACTGGCTGGCAATCTTACCCAAAAACTCACCGCGCTGGACGGTATGAGTAATAATTTTAGGTGAACTTACCGCCACCGTAGACGATTTCGGCGCACTAGATGCGGCCGGTACTTGGCCAGGGATAGTCAACACCTGGCCTATTCGCAAGGTGTTCGACTTCAGGTTATTCGCCGACTTAAGCGCAGAAACAGAAACACCGTACTTGTTGGCGATCACACTGAGCGACTGGCCACTGGTCACCTTGTGCTTCACCCCTTGCTTACGGGAAGCAAACAAAGTGCCCTCTGGCGGCTTCTCATTGAAATAGGACAAGATCCCCTTGTAGACGGCATCGGCCAGCTTATTCTGGTGCGATCTTGCATTTAGCAAGCGCTCTTCCTGCGGGTTGGTAATAAAACCCGTTTCAACCAGCAGGGAAGGAATATCCGGCGACTTCAATACCGCCAGGCTCGCGTGCTCTGGCTTGCTCTTGTGGAGCGTCGTCACCTTGCTCATTTCTCGCAATACACGGGTGGCCACGTCGTAGCCTTCTTTTTGCGAGTGGCTAAACTGCAGATCCAATACCGCCATGCTCAGGTACTGGTCGTCGTTACCACCAGATAACACATCGCCACCACCAAGCAATTCTGATTGCTTTTCGTGCTGCTCTAGCCAGCGGCCAATTTCACTATTGGCGCGACGGGTATTCAATACCCACACCGACGCCCCTCGCGGCTGCGGCTTATGGAAGCCGTCGGCATGGATGGAAACAAGTAAATGCGCTTTGTTTCTGCGCGCTATCTCAGAGCGCTTGTTTAGGTTTACAAAGTAATCGCCAGTACGGGTCAGTACCGCTTTCATCCCTGGCGTCGCATTAATACGGGCTGCCACCTTTCGTGACACATCCATATTAACGTTCTTTTCATACTTGCGTGTCGGGCCGATAGAGCCAGGGTCTTCACCACCATGGCCAGGGTCAATAGCAACGATAATATCGTCGGTACCGTAAGGCAAAATAGCCTGTTGATTGGCAACCGGCTTTTTCGGCGCAGGCGCCACGGCCTTCACCGCTTGCTTCTTATGGGGAAGATCCAAAACCAAACGATGGCTGTAATGGCCATCAGGGGTTGGGTCTAGGGTGAAGAGTTTAGGCGTTGTCCCGGTCTTGATTTCAAAAACCAAGCGGTAGGTACCTTTTTCAGGCGCGCCACTGCTACGGATTTTGCTCAGGATCGCACTGTTCTTCACCGTTACAGGCAATTTCGTTTTCAGCGTCGTTTTCTTGAGATCAACAACTAAGCGATCGGGCTTGGTCAGGGTAAAGTAGCTATATTGCGCTTTATCCTGCATATCAAGCACGACACGTGTTTCATCCGGGGCGGGCCAAACGCGAACACCTTCCAGTTCATTGGCCGACAGCCAAGTACTGAACAACAACCCCACCCCAAAAACTACAGTATGAAAAAAAGCCCGTAACGACATCCTATCAACACAACTCCAAACGCTTGATCAATGCTGTACCGTATTCATTGTTTGCTGTCATAGTGACTCTTCGCTGCTCACCCTCGTAGCGCATATCCAGCTCTAGATCTGGGGCAGGCAACAAGCCATCACCTTTTTCTGGCCACTCAACCAAGCAAATGGCATCCGGCGTAAAGTAGTCACGGATCCCCATGAACTCCAACTCTTCAGGATCAGCCAACCGGTACAAGTCAAAGTGGTAAACCTGCCACGGTGGCAGCTCATACGGCTCTACCAAAGTATAAGTAGGGCTTTTGACATTACCATTATGGCCCAAAGCACGGATAAAACCGCGACTAAATGTGGTTTTACCCGCACCAAGATCACCGTGAAGGTAGATGGTTGTTTGGCGATCACACGCATGAGCAAGCTGGTGACCTAAACCCACTGTGGCCTGCTCGTCGGCAAGCAAAGTTTCAACTGTTTGCATTATGTTCTTAATTTCGGATTTACTAATTGTCGAATATGAGGAAATAAATCGCTAGCTAGCATACCACGCTCTCCGTCCATCGCACATCGATCTGCCGCCATGCTATGGATCAATACACCAACCCGAGCCGCGTCAGTCAGCGACAAGCCTTGGGCAACCAAAGCACCGATGACACCCGACAGCACATCCCCCATGCCACCTGTTGCCATCCCCGGATTACCAGCCGCGCACAACCAGCAATCCGTGCCATTATCAATCAGGCTACCAGCGCCTTTCAGCACTACTACCCCACCATACTTTTGCTGCAGTGCCCTCACAGCCGCAAAGCGGTCAGCTTCAACGTCTGCAACACTGCAATTGAGCAAGCGAGCCGCCTCGCCTGGATGGGGAGTTATTATACGGTTATTTTTATAGTCAGGCGAAAGGGCCAATAAGTTCAATCCATCGGCGTCTAGCACCAAATTTTTATCGGTGGCCGCGATGTAGAAAAAAAGCGCCTTACTCCAATCAGACTGGCCAAGCCCCGGCCCCAAGACAACCACATTGGCCCATGCTAGCTTTTGGCTTACCTCGTGGGCTTTCTCTTGCCAGCCTTTTGCCATTATTTCAGGTATCGCGCTGACAATTGACAACACATTGTCAGGTTGCGTTAAGACCGCAGTCAGCCCAGCACCGCTTCGTGCAGCCGCTTCGGCAGCCAAACGGATCGCGCCTCCCATCCCGTGATCACCGCCGACACATAAGATCCTGCCATGATCCCCCTTGTGGGCGGTTCGATCCCGAATACCCAAACATTGGGCAACATCATCCTCCGTTACCCGGCCAACTGCCGGCTGGCAAACAGAGTGAAAAGCAGACTCGACATCCAAACCAGCAAATAGCAACTCCCCAACATAATTTGCCGCTTTACCGGTCAGCAAGCCTTGCTTGCACCCTATAAAGGTCACCGTCGCCTGCGCTCGAATGGCTGCACCTAGCACCTGGCCGGTATCAGCACACAGGCCAGAGGGGATATCGACTGAAAGGATTGGGAGGGAAGAGCGGTTCAATAGCCGAATTAAGTCGGCGGCATTTTCCCTCACCGGGCCATTCAAGCCAGTACCAAGCAGGGCATCAACCACCACCCCGGCAGACGGCGGCAGCTCTGAAGCTGGCGGGGTGATTTGACCACCAGCATCCAGCCAAGCTTGCCGCGCAATTGCAGCATCCCCAGTCAGGTTTGCCGAATCACCTAGCCCCCACAGGATCACTTTGTACCCAGCCTCTAAAGCAAGCCTCGCAACAACATACCCATCACCGCCGTTATTCCCCCCACCGCAACAAACTAACACCGTTGTCGATGCAGGATATGCCTGGACTAGGTGTTCAAAGACCGCAGCCCCAGCCCTTTCCATTAAGCGATACATATCAAGCCCGAGCATCGCTGCTGCCTTTTGCTCTCCAGTACGCACTTGCTCAGCGGTATATAGCTGGATCGGTAATTGTGCCTGCTCCATCTAACGGACTCCCTCACATAACCCTGGCTTACCAGTTCTCATCTCTTGATAGTGCCGAACAATGAATCTAGGCACAATGATCATCTGGATCAATGCAGGGATATTTTGATCATCCACACACCAAATTCTCCTCAACATCCAAAATGATTGTGGTACACTTCGGCCCCCAGCATTACCAAGCAAGATCATCATGACTATCGACTATCGTGAGCTCACTGTAAAAATCAAGCAATGGGGCCGTGAACTGGGCTTCCAGCATGTGGGGATCTGCGATGTCGACCTGCGCCAACACGAAGCCCAGCTGCAACGCTGGCTGGATGCTGGCTACCATGGTGAAATGGACTGGATGGCACGTCACGGTATGATGCGTGCACACCCTGACGAGTTGCACCCGGGTACGGTCAGGGTGATCAGCGCAAGAATGGATTACCTACCGCCAGAAGCCAGCTTTGCCCAAAGCCTAAATAAACCGGAAAGCGCCTACATCAGCCGTTATTCGCTGGGACGTGATTACCACAAGCTCATTCGCAACCGCCTAAAAAGGCTGGGACAGCTTATTGAGCAAGAAACCGGGCCTTTTGGCTATCGCCCTTTTGTGGATTCAGCTCCTATTCTAGAACGCCCCCTGGCAGAAAAAGCGGGATTGGGTTGGACTGGCAAGCACTCTTTGCTCTTGAGCAAGGAAGCGGGGTCTTGGTTTTTTCTCGGCGAGCTGCTGATTGACTTACCACTTCCTGTTGATGAGCCGGAAGAAAATCAATGCGGTAAGTGCGTCGCTTGCATGACCAGCTGCCCGACTGGGGCAATCGTAGAGGAAGGCATTGTTGACGCCCGCCGTTGTATCTCCTACCTCACCATCGAGTTTGACGGCGTGATCCCAGAGGAATTCCGAGAGGCGATCGGTAACCGTATCTACGGTTGCGATGATTGCCAACTGGTGTGCCCATTCAACCGCTTCTCCAGCGTTACAGAGGAAGCCGACTACCATTGTCGAGACTCACTGTACCAACAATCGCTGACGACACTCTACCAGTGGACAGAAGCACAGTTTCTTAAAAACACAGAAGGCTCTGCGATTCGCCGTATTGGCCACACCCAATGGTTACGCAATCTCACCGTTGCAATGGGCAACGCCCCTTACGATAGCGATATTGTAAAGACACTGGAGCAACGCCGAGGCGAAAGCAAATTACTCGATACGCATATAGATTGGGCATTAAAAAAGCAGCATGAACGCTGCCAGTCTATCGAGATTAATGTCTTGCCCGCCAAAACACAGCGTCTGATCAGGATTGTGGAAAAAGGCTTACCACGGGATGCCTAACGAAAATTGTTCGCCGACCACCATGCTGCAACATGCATATTAGTTATTGCACAAAATGAGAGCTGAGCCAGAGTTCCTTCCTCATGTGGAAAACATTTCTCCTATCCCACTTTTATACCCAGATAGAAATATTAAACACAGGCAAAAAAAGCCCGCCAAATAAAAGTTATCCAAGTATCCACCTAGTGGATCAAGTTGTATATAAAAATGGGATAAATGATAAAAATCCAATTATTTTCATGCACTTAAACTGTTGATAAATTACCAACAGTTTTTTATTTCTGTGTATGAGAAAAGATAAATACAGACTTGTTCACACGGTATCGGCACACGTAATTAACCAACTTACCCACAAGTTATATTTGTGGATAACTCTGTGCGCAATCACATTAATTTTCCCCAAAGAAGGGCACTAGCCCAAGAATGACAAGGCATTCCAGCTAGATAAGTCTGGGATAAATAGAGCAGATACGATTCACAGCTCCCTGTTGGTAATGTCGAACCATTACCTGTATCAGCTGAACAAAGAGCATGTGTCGTCAATAGACACCAATACGATATGTATTGATCACAGAGCATCGTATATTTGCGTCATAACGACGAACAGCCTATTAAGGCTGTAAAGCAAATACTTGATGTTGTTTACGAAGCTGATTGCTTCTATGGTTCCCGATAACAATTGTTATGGAACATTGAGTCAACACACAAGGCTATCGGTAGTCGAGTAACCCAGGAATGCTGCAATTGAACTAATACTTCACAGTAGTAGCTTTGCCGTTCCACCGCATCATGCAGTGGCAGCAGAAAATGGAGCGACGCGACCAGCTTGGGCACGAGGTTCCTCGTGTTTGGTCTCATCGTTCAAAATTTGGAGCGACACACGAGGTTCGAACTCGTGACCTCAACCTTGGCAAGGTTGCGCTCTACCAGCTGAGCTAGTGTCGCTTTGGTTGCGGGGGCCGGATTTGAACCGACGACCTTCGGGTTATGAGCCC
>NZ_PYMA01000026.1 GCF_003026495.1 Photobacterium sanctipauli | reverse complement strand
TTGAGTACATTGAGGTTGATTATAATCAGACGAGAAGGCACAGTGCTCTTGGGTACCTAAGCCCAGTTAACTTTGAAAAGCAAAATGTCGCTTAATGAAGTGTCCAGTCTGGCTGGAGCAGATCAATATACCCTGGTTGAGTTTGTAGAAAATCGCGTGCTTGTTCCCAATGCTCAAGCACTGCTTCGCTGTGTTTGTCTGGTACAACGAAAGGGTTAATTAATGTGACTTCGGCAGCGGCCGTGGTTGTGAATACGGAGAATAAAAGGGCTGATAATACTTTCTTTTTCATCTTCAAATCCTTGTAATTATGTTGCGAGAAGAACGTATCACAATCGATTGTAAGAAAATGATGTAGAGGAATTAATTAATGTGAATTATTAGCGAGTAAAGCCATATCGAAAACAAAAGTCTTGCAATCTAATGCACTATAACTTTTGATTTGAACAAATACGTATTTAAAATCAATTATTAACAATTAAATTCAAAGTCATCAAATGCTTGTCTAGCATCCATAAGTGAGCAACCTGTTTTCGAAACCAACTCATTCAAAGTAATATTAGGTTGCTCTTTTATCATCTCAATCAAGTTCGGGCGATGGTCAATTTCATGAAGATTCACATTATGTTTGGCTAAGTGCTTTGCTAGTACATCTAGCTGTTTTCGGAGCTCTAACGAGCATGACTGCAGGCTCAGTTGCCAATATAGTTGTGCTAATTGATCACCGTTTCCGATCAAGTCTACATGCGCGGTGCGGTAAACACGTTTGTAATGAATAGAACACTCAATACATGCTTGTTTAAGTTGGGTGACATCTTGCTTGGGCAGAGTAGAGATAATGTTCTTTACTCTGAAGCTGATGCTTGGAAGGTGTGCTTCTGCTGTTAACAAAGCCTTTAGTATGGAACTGCGAACTCTTTGAAGCTTTGGATCATCTGAATCATTTAGTGACGTAGCCACAATTAGCAAAGCATCATGCTCTCCAGTCGCTTGCCAATGTCTAGATGCTCTAATTCTTTTCAATTCACATTGATGAGCCGAGAAAAGGACTTTTAATTCGTTCACTTTCTCTCGACCAAGGCGTTGGACTAGGGAATTGATTTGAATTGATATAGCGTTTGGCATGACTAAGTTTATAGAACAACAATATAAGACATATCTTATCAGACTCTGAAGCTGAAGTATTTGGTAATACCACATACGTTACAGTGTCTCTTTATTTGATGTTCCTGAAGGTATTGTGTCCATTGTGTATACAAAAGCAGGAGCAATAATTTGTTAGCTATGGTATCACTAGGTCATGGATTATTTAGACCATGACTTTTGAAAGTTATTGATTATGAATGCTTTTAAATAATGGTTAGTTGTAGGAGTCATATGAAATCACCCAATCCATTAAAACCAGGTAGTAAAATTGCTGTAACCGCTTTTTCTTCTGGTGTACCCAAAAGTCTTCATGAACGTTTAGACATCGTGATAGGTCATTTAAGAAGTTCTGGGTTTGAGGTTCTCGAAGGGCTATGCTTACGCGATGATCACAAACATGTAAGCGCGCCAGCAGAACGTCGAGCACAATAATGGCTTTTTTATGTGATGATTCTATTGCTGCAATCATGCCACCATGGGGTGGTGAGTTTGCAATGGATATTCTCCCATTACTTGACTATAAACGATTGAGCAAAGCTAAACCTAAATGGGTTATCGGATTTTCTGATGTAAGTACATTAATGGTGACTCTAACCACAAAATTAGTACATGCAGCCAATTTAATGCAATTACACCCCAGTGAATCAGAGCTTTTGACAAGCAACACATTACATTGGCTTAGTTTAAATGAAGGTACAGAGTTTACTCAGTTTTCAACTAAGTTATATGAAAGAAAGGGTGAGTCGTATGCGGCTAATCCTAATGCGCTCTTAAACTTAACCGAACCAACAGAATGGAAAGTGATTGGAACATCTGCAAATGCCAATTTCAGCGGTCGTTTGATTGGTGGTTGTTTTGATACCATGACACACCTAATAGGTACAGATTATTTTGACCTCCTTTCTTTCTGTGAACAGTATCAAAACGACGGAGTCATTCTGTATTTAGAAAATGCAGAGATGTCACCAACAGTATTGAAGCGAGCTTTATTAAGCCTCAAATATCAAGGTGTCTTCGACTGTATAAAAGGGTTGATGTTCGGAAGAAATGCGGTTCTTGAGCCTTGTGGTAAAAGTATTACAGCTTTAGAAGCACTTACGGATGTTGCATCGTCTATCAATATTCCTGTTATCTATGATGTTGATATCGGTCACTTGCCTCCCAACCTTACATTGTTCAATGGAGCATATGCTGAAGTCACTGTTTCGAGTGGTAAAGGCAAGATACAACAAGTAATGAAACCTTAAATTAGTTGAATTCAAAAGAGCAAATAAAAATGGACTTGCCCTCAAATTTTAGGATGATGGCGCTGTACAACCAGCGAATGAATAACCAATTGATGGATGTTTGCGAATCGCTTACAGATGAACAACTGCATGCCGAAACGCATTCATTTTTCTCTAGTGTAATGAGCTATTGGAATCACATCTTGTTCGGTGATTTAATCATGTTGAGACGGTTGATTGATAATAATATTGCTCAAATCGAACCAGTGTTATTGTCACAATTACCAGTTGCTACAGCGGTCAATGAGACGTTTGTATCAAACTTGAAGGAACTTAAATCACTTAGACAATTGGTTGATAGTATTTACGTGGAATTCACAAAATCACTTCACCCAAATACTTGCCGCCAAGTCGTGAGGTATACAACGACAGAGGGTGGGGTGCTTGAGAGAAATGTTGCCGAGTTTTGTCAGCATATTTTCAACCATCAAACACACCATCGCGGTCAGTTAACATGTGTACTTAGCCAGTTTGGCTTAGATTTTGGTTGTACTGATCTTCCTGTCATCGTCCATGAAGGTGCAAGATCTTAACTTAAAAGAGACAGTGTAACTTTATGTATTCAGGTCACTACGCGACAAGTTAACCTTGACGACTTCCGCTAGCATTTATAGCTGCTAGAATGCATCACCAGAACCTGATGGGGGTTCTTCCAAGTGTTCGACTCCTACGAATGCTTGGTTCATGCTTATAGGAACCGGACTTCTAAGAGTATGAATCAACTTGAACTTTGCCAGTTTGATATAAAGCTAAGTGAAAGTTAGAGCAATGAACACGGCTTGCTTACCTGGGTAAAAGATGTTCATGGGAGCCTTACGTTTCCTGCTTTGCGTAGGGCTCCCAAATTTTTATACACACAATGAAAGCACTGAACTATGTACGTATTGATTATCTATCTATTAGGCATTCTGCTGATTGCCGCGCCAATGTTCATCCCAGTTTTAGGGTGAATTCTTTAGGTAAATTTTAAGCAAGCAGATCTAAGAGTTTGTCCCAATTACCAGTAGTAAGCCAAACCATAGCAAAGACAGCTAGACCAACCTTGATACAAAGAAGGATGACTTCTAGTTTGGTTTTAACATTTTCTAATGTGCTCATGGGTCAATCTTCCTAATACTGCTTTAAATTAAGAGGCGAGCACTATACCAACCTGAATGGCTTTGCCAAGCCATTACTGTCAGAGCAAAGCAAAAGTTTGTTTGTGGCTTCTAAATTGTAAAGCGGAGATAAACTGACTTTTCGCGAGTGAAGAAATGGTTAGAGCTATTTTGAATTGAAATTTATTACGGTGTAACAAGTTATCGAGGGAGCCGTCGATATGAACTAACTCGCTCAGGCAATCACGGCGATGACGAGGTTGATAAACTCGCGGCTTACGTTTGGCATGGGGAAGCCAGAGGCCATCGGCGATCATCCATTGGCGTAAGGTTTCAACGGAAACGTGGATGTCATGAAGCTCGGCGAATTTTTCATGAGCCAACGTCGGGCCGAAATCTTCGTATTGCTGTTGGAGCAAGGCCAGTGTCTGTAATTTTAATTTCTCATCATGGCGATGATTGCCAGGCTGACCACGTTTTAAAGAAACCAAACCAGCAGCACGAATTCGATGAAGCGCTTGACCAAGCGATAAACTTGGCGAGGACCGAGTTTAAGTAAGCGGGCAGCATCGACACCGGTGATCCGTTTATCACAAATGTCTTGGATTAGTTTGATTCTCAGTAATTCATTGTCAGTCATGGTCAATAGCATCCAAGGGCTCCAAACACGGCAAAGAAAGCGTGTTTTGAAGCTAGAACAACATGACATTTTAACTTTGCAGAAAAGAGACATTTTAACTTTGGAATATCATGTTTAGTGCGCATTATGTACCTTATGTTAAATAGAATTTATGGGAATGGATGATTTTTAGGGTTTCTATCAACCTTCTCCCTCTTTCGTATGTAGCTTCGCAAAACCACTGTACAATTTAACAGTATTGGCTATTTACCATAAAATAGGTAATTAGCACCTATTTTTAAGTATTGCTGCAAATGGTCAGTTTGCCTGATACTTCAAAACATTTGGCTAACGAAACCCTTGTATCACAACAAAGCTCACTCGATCTGACGATTAAAAGCTTCAACAACGGGGTGGCGACAGGTTTGGATGTCGCCCAAGCCAAAACCACGGTCGCCACTGCGTTAAAAGATGTGGCGCGCTTTACCAGTCAGGTCAATGTCGACATCAATGCACTCAATGTCTTGGTAGGAAAAACCGTGCCAATGCATTTGCTGCCTCAAGCCAGCGACAGTATTCAATTTGCACCCATTTATGTTGGCATGCCATCTGACGTTTTATTGCAACGCCCTGATATCCTCGCCGCAGAGCATGAATTAATCGCGGCAAATGCCAATATAGGCGCTGCTCGCGCAGCTTACTTTCCGACGATTTCACTAACGGCAACCGGCGGACTATTAAGCGCCTCGGCCAGCGACTTGTTCTCTAGTGATAGTCGGAGCTGGGTTTTCACCCCTGCGCTATCATTGCCTATTTTCAACTGGGGTGAACTTGATGCCAGAGAAGACGTCGCCATTGCTGACCAACAAATTGCGTTGAACAATTATGAGAAAACCATTCAAACTGCCTTTCGTGAAGTAGCCGATGCCCTGGCCAACCAGGCAACATTGAAAGATCAAGTAGCTGCTCAGCAGATGTTGGTAGATGCAACGGGCGACAGTTTCCGCCTATCCAATTTGCGCTTTAATGAAGGTGTTGATGACTATTTTACCGTACTCGATTCCCAACGCTCCTACTACACCGCGCAGCAAGACTTGCTGACAACCAAGCTCTCTAAAGAGCTCAACTTACTGACCCTGTACAAAGTACTTGGCGGGGGATGGGTTGAAACAGATGTACCACTGCCAGATGGCCTCGACCTAAACAGCGAGTAACCAATTACCAAAAGTCAAAAACCAATAACCAATAACCAATAACGATTTACAAATAACAAGGTAAGTCGCAAACGACGACTCACTAGGCAACGCTTGGTCGTTTTTCTATACGTGCTAATGACAGTTGATATAACTCATTCGCCCTTAACGTCTCATCCTTGCTCGGACGTGTATCATGGGTAAATACCCAATGACACGAAGTAATTACCGACCTTAGCTCGACAGGGTTTAAAAATGAGGGGGTTGCCAAAGCTGTGAGCTCTAAAATCAAATAGCACAATTGATAGTGATAAGGCACCATATGGAATGCACGATATGCCACTTTAATGGCCTGCTTCCCTTGATTGGCCTCACGCAATGCAAACGCGCGCTCGACTAGTTCCCCGCCTTCTTTGAGCCTGTTATTGATACCACTATGGCAGGCTTCCAATAGCTTAACTTGGCTCTGAACCAAAGTGGCATCATCGGAATGGCCACATAGCTCCCGTGCAAGCTGCATTGTTTGTTCATAGAGATCGGGCATGCCGCAAAACGCATAAATCCGTGCAACATTCAAAACCGTGTAGAAATCCCGCACTGGCTTTTCTTTAAGGTTGATCCGACTCACGATAGTAAAACAGTTTTCTATGTCGCCTTGCAGGCAGGCCAATATCGCGACACCGACCATAGAACTGACTTCACTTTCAAACCCTTCAACATCTGGCTCTAACCCATGGTTCAATTCATGCAGGCAACTGCGGGCTTCATTGACCAATTCATCGCGGGTCTTACTATCTTCACAGTAAATGCTAGCCAGCAGAAGGGAAACCGGGATATTCACATTAATGCCATAGCTAAAACGGCTTGTTCCTTTCACTTTACTGATATAACGCTGATAACCCACGGCTGCATTACTGTGTTGCTGTAACACGGCATATAAATTGGCAATGACGAGTTCTCGCAGCGGGTTTGCCGAATTAACTTTGTGGAGAAACTTAAACTGTGCCAACGCCTCTGGGATCTTCCCGCTTGCCATAAAGCACCCGGCAAGATGCTTTCTCGCCACGGGCTGCTTGGGGTATTTTGACAGAATATCGTCAAACACCGTTTCCGCTTCGGATAACTCGCCAAGTCCGATAAGTGCTTGCCCTAAGCCAATTTGTGGCCATAAGTGTTCATATTCTTCACAGGCTTGACGATAAAACTCCCTTGCTTCGTTATGACGGTCGGCACGTAGTAGGCAGTCACCGTTGAGACGATCAATATAGCTCTTATATTTGGGGTATTTGGTTTTATACCGATGGCAAAGATCAATCGCCATATTGAATTCTTTATTATCAACGGCCAACAATAATGGGTAAAGCGCAGACTTTCGCACCAAAACACTATTAATGCGCTGGGTTAATGTTGCGGCAGAAAACGGCTTGATTAAATAGTCATCAGGCTCTAGTTCAATAAAATGGGTAACGACTTGGCGGGAGTTATCACCAGTAACACAAATGAACACGCCATCACTTGGTAGCAACTTACGTTGCTTAACCTCATCAAAAATAAGCCCACCATCGATATGGTGCCCCATATTGTAGTCGCATACGACAATATCATAATCATGGTTATTCAGCAGCCGGATAGCCTTTAAGCTATCCATTGTGCTATCGATCTTGTCGTTTGAAACACCTGATGAATTCAAGATAGATCGCATGATTGATATCGCCGTATTGGAATCATCAATCAGTAATATTCTTTTGTTCACGAACACGAGCGCTACCTCATTTTTGAATCATGAAAGCACTTAACCGCTAATACCCATTAATTTTGTAAGTCTTTAGTCTTAAATCAAACGTAGTACATCTCAATATAATATGAAATTAATTTAATAGTGAATACCTTCATTGTTTTCACTCGTTTTCTTTAAAACAACTTTTAGGAAATTTTATAAAATAGCAATTTGTGATTAAGGATTTTAACTATTTATGTGGCCGGTTAGAAAAAAGAACAGTCAAACATTCAGAAAAAAGCATCTTCATATCAAGAATATATTGGCTATAACTTCAAGTTATACCCTTCATACATTTAAGTATTCGTTGGCCTGCCGTGAATAAATTAGATTAAAAGTATTCAACATGACTTAATAAGCAATTCAAGGATACGACATGCTAATCCCACAGCCATACCTACTTTTTCTAGGCGATGTAACCGATCCTCTCTCAGCAAAAACTGCAAAAGGTATCCAGCAATGGCGCCCTGAATTATGCGTTGGACAACACCGCCTGACGTCCGAGACCGTTTCGCTAGGACTTAACGATCTGACATTAGAGCAAGCAAAAGCACAAGGCGCTAAAACCCTTGTACTGGGTACCGCAAATGCCGGTGGTTTTATTCCTGAAAACTGGCTTTCGACCCTTTCTCAGGCTCTTGATCTCGGCTTTAACCTTGCGTCGGGTATGCACCAGCGTCTTGTTGATTATCCCGAGTTATCGGCAAAAGCAGAAGCCAATCAGTGCCAATTGTTTGATGTACGCCATTACGACGAACCACTCAAGGTTGGTAACGGCTTACCCCGTGAAGGAAAACGACTACTCACTGTCGGCACTGACTGCTCCGTTGGTAAAATGTACACATCATTGGCTCTTGAAAAAGAGATGAACCGCCAAGGGCTTAACACTGAGTTTTGTGCAACAGGACAAACGGGTATCTTGATTTCAGGCCGTGGAATCTCAATCGATGCCGTTGTGGCAGATTTCATCTCGGGTGCCACTGAAGCCATCAGCCCAAGCTTTTCTGATCACGAGTGGGATGTGATCGAAGGTCAAGGTTCTTTATTCAACCCTTCATATGCTGGTGTAAGTCTTGGCCTACTTCACGGTGCCCAAGCCGATGCTTTGGTACTCTGTCATGAGGTTGGTCGCGAGCATATTCGCCATCTACCGCATATGGCAGTTCCTGCAATCGAAGCAACCCTAGTAGCGAACCTCCAAGCAGCCAAGTTAACCAACCCCAATGCTAAGTTTGTTGGTATCAGCCTAAATACTTCGGCACTAACCGAAGCAGAAGCCCAAGCCCTGTGCCGTCAATGGGAGCAACAATACCAGCTACCCGTCACTGATCCAGTACGCTTTGGGATTGCAAGTATCGTCGATAAACTCCATTCACTCTAAGGACAAAGTCTGAATGAAAATTACTGCTAGCGCTGAACGCTTTCCACTTGCTCAGCCCTTCACGATTTCAAGAGGCACCCGAACGCACCAAGACGTGGTTGTGGTGGAAATTACTCACCAGGGCAACCGCGTGCAAGGTGAATGCACCCCCTACCCGCATTATGGTGAGAGCGTTGAAAGCGTTATCAATCAAATTGAAGCTGTGGCGGGCTCAATGTGCTCTGACAAGATTGCAGTCAATATAGCGACAGCAAGAGAAACACTGCAGGCTAGCCTGCCAGCTGGCGCGGCACGCAATGCCATCGATAGTGCATTATGGCGACTTGAGCATCAAGAGGCATTTCCCTCTCCGCAGTTTGACATTAAACCCAGTATCATTACCGCAATGACCGTATCCCTAGGGGATACTGCAAGCATGGCAGCTCAAGCCCGAGAACTCTGTTTGAGAGGGGCGAAATTATTGAAGGTTAAGCTTGACGATAACGCCATTGTGGAGAAAGTGAGTGCGATTCGAGAAGTAGCCGCGGGTGTCGATATTATTTTGGATGCAAACGAAGCTTGGGGAGAGTTAAATCTTGCCGGATTATTTAAAGCACTTTCCCCATTAAACATCAAAATGATCGAGCAACCTGTTCCAAAAGGGCAAGATCATAAATTACAGGGTATTTTACACCCGATTCCACTGTGCGCCGACGAAAGTTGCCATACCAGCAAGGATCTCGATGCGCTGGTTGGTCAATACGAAATGGTGAATATCAAGCTCGATAAAACCGGCGGACTGACCGAGGCACTAAAACTCGAAGCAAAGGCAAGAGAGTTGGGCTTTGATATTATGGTTGGCTGCATGGTGGGTAGCTCATTGGCAATGGAAACCGCCTTGCCTATTGCCAGCCGTGCAGAGATTGTCGACCTCGATGGGCCAGTTCTTCTCAAGTATGATCGCGATAACGGACTCAAGTTCGACAACGGTTATTTATATACCCGCTAATTCGTGACTCTGCCCAGTCAGATTGCACCGAGCCCCTTAATGAGATGAGCCATGATACTTGCTGTTTGTTAATTCATGGCCCATCTTCTTTTCAATGCGTCCTCCCGACAAGACACTCCGACAACACCCTTTTCAAGTTTTTTGCAATCAAGCAGCAATTAGCAAATTTCCGGCAGGTTTTCGCTAGTTATTGATATGCCTCTCAGCCAGTATAAATTCCAACGCCGCAACAAGATTCACCCTTTTCACAATTACGATTCATTATTTTGCCAAGCGCCAATTCAACCGATGTTGATGCGTGCAGGAGGAAAATCGAATGACAGGATACTGGTCAATAGATGCGTTTATATGGGCAAACCTAGCTCTATTTTTCGTTGTCGCCGCTATTTTCGTTCACCACGAAATTAAAGGAACCGGAAGGCTATGTGACCAACCTGACAGCGATAATAAAAGGAGTAAGTCATGAATACCAAAACCTTGGGCTATACCACAATGGTTATTTCTGCCACCCTAATGGGGTTTGTAGGATTATTTGCAAGGAACATTAATACCAGTGGTGATGTGATTGCATTTACCCGCATGACTGTCGGGGCCATTTGTATTTTGGCCATTATGCTATACAAGGGAAATGCGCTATCAATCAAAAATACTAAGCTATCACCTACCGTCATGGTCAGCGGCGCGTGCCTTGGTTTATGTTTAGCGGCTTATGTATCGGCAACGCAATACACCACCCTCGCCAATGCGGTCTTTCTTATTTATACCGGTCCTGTATTTTCAACCTTGTTGGCCGCCATCTTCCTTAAAGAGAAAATATCAGCACTGACCGGCACACTGTTAACTGCCGTCTTCATTGGTTGTTTATTTATCATTGGTATCATCAGCTATAGCAGTACAGAAGGGGTTGTCGTCTCGCTCTCTTTTTCTAAGGAGAACTTCTTGGGCGATATGCTCGGGCTAGCCTCCGGCTTTGGCTACGGCTTATTCCTATTTTTCAGCCGCTACCGAACTGACGTCAGTTCCGATTCAAGATCCTTCTTCAACTTCCTATTCGGTGCTATCGCCATCGGAGCATACTTTATGGTCAGCCCACCGTCGCTTGCCGACATGGATGCCAGCTCTTGGGTATGGCTAATCGCTATGGGCTTCTTCATCGGTTTCGGTGCGCTTTCCCTACTTACTATTGCGGCAAAACACCTAAAAGCCGCAGAGCTAGCCTGCGTCTCTTACTTCGAGACGGTTGTCGGCGCAGGTATCGGCATCTTACTGTTTGGTGAATCACTCACCATGCTACAGACACTCGGTGGGCTGCTCGTGATTGGTGGTGGTATGGGCGAGATTGTCTTCACCATTGCCAAGAAGAAACCAAGCCAGCAAGCACAACTTGAGCATTAGTCAGCAAACGGGAGGTTATGATGGTCACTTCATTTAATTGGGCGCTCCTGTTACTGACAGTGGTCATCATGATCGGCCTGGCGCTCTACAGCAACAACGTATTAAAGAAGAAAAAAGATGAGAGCGGCTTTCTATTAGCAGGCAATAGCTTAGGGCCTTTTATCGGGGCAGCAACTGTTGTCGCAACCGGCTTTTCCGGTTGGGGGTTTATGGGCTCCCCCGGGGTTGCCTATAAATACGGTGCAATTGAGTTATTGGGTAATTTCTTCTTCGCCCCAGCCATGGTGTTTGCCGTCTTGTTCTGTGCTCGCTTTCTTCACCAGAAAGCGCAATCCATGGGTAGCCTCACCATTCCTGAATTTATCGCTAATAGCCACGAAGGCCCCGAGGCAATAAAAAGGCTCAGCCAAGCCTTTGCTGCCTTGGTCACTATTCTCCTATTGCTGGTTTTTCTGGTCGGGCAGATCAAAGCATTGGGGTTGCTAGCGGGCCAATGGCTGGGCATTGATACCACACAGGCCGCGGTATTAATGGCCTCGATTATTATCATCTATACCTCTATTGGCGGGCTAGCTGCCGTTGCTTTTACAGATACATTAATGATCATCGGCATGTGCGCTTCGGCCATTATTATTGTTGGCACTATCTTCATCGACATCTCACCCAGTGAGTTACTCAACGGCCTGAACAATATTGATACCGCCCTACTTTCACCAAGTGATTCCGGCCCCTATGGATCCAGCATATGGCATGTCTTCTTAGTGTTCCCGTATGCCTTTATTTATTCGGCGACACTGCCGTTTATGTCTGTCCGTTTTATGGCCCTAGCGAAAACAACCAAGCTACACCATATGGCTGCCTTTATGGCACCAATGGCATGCCTGTTGAGCCTTGTTCCTCTGGCAGGCTTATATACTCGCCTGAAAGTACCCGGACTTGAAATTGCCGATCAAGCCATGCCCGTTTTCCTTACTCAGTTTTTATCGCCCGTTGTATCTGCCGTCGTAACACTGTTCATCCTGTTCGCGATGAAATCGACCGCAAGCTCAGTGCTTCACGCTATTGCAGGTTCGGTTTCACACGATCTACGCCAGGCTCTCTGGCCCAAATGCAAACTTTCAGAGAAACCCTTGTTGTTACTTAACCGTGGTACTGTTGCTGTTTTAGGTATGATTGGCTTTGTCATGATGGTCTTCGCACCGCCATTTATGTTATCTATGCTCGCGATTCTAGGCTCTGGCACCTTAATGGCGGTGCTGGTAGCACCCATGCTGCTCGCCCATTTTCTCCCTTCCAATATCTATGCGGCACTCAGCTCTATGGTGGTCGGTTTTGCAATGGGCTGTATTTTATTTCTCTACTTTGATCTAGGCTGGGTAGAAGCGCCACTGTACTCATCCCTTTGTGCCTGTTGCACATACTGGTTAGTTGCTAAAGCAACGGCCAAGCACCTGAGCTGTAATCATCTATCAACTATCAAAAACTCATGCCATAAGCTCTGACATTTGCCGGTTAATTTGCCCTTCAACCACTCGGCTATTCTCGATATCGCGCCTCATGTCTATATGATTGGCGCGATATTCTCTTGGGGTAACATGAAGTAAGCTCTTGAACTTGGCATTAAAGTTAGAGAGCGACGAAAAGCCAACATCCGCTCCAATTTGTGAAATGGAATAATCGGTTGAAATAAGCAGGCTTGCCGCCTTTCTTACCCGCTGCTCAATTACATACTGGCGAAATGTCACACCTAAGTTGGCATGGAAGAATCGTGAAAATGTACTGTCAGCCATGTGTAATTGCGCTGCGACACTCGAAACAGATAAATGCTCGGACAAGTTGTTGGCAATATATTGCTGCACCACATTCACTCTTTCTTCAGCTCGCTTAATTGTATTAAGCTCTATGGTGTTATTCGTTAAATGACGAACTGATTTCAGCGTTGACAGTGATTCAAGTAAACCAAGCAAGTTTAATACCTGAGAAAAGTCGAAGGTATTCTCCATACTATCAATGAAAGCATGCACTTCATCTAGCTCACTTCCTTCAAAATATAACGCATTCGACGCACTATCTAGCATTTGCTTTATTGGCTTAAATTGTACGCTATCAACAAAGGTGGCACCCAGCGCATTCAACCTAAAATGCAACACATCACAGTCACCTCCCCCAGTATGCCCCTGCGGCCCCAAAGATAAGCGAAACGGGTTAAATGGGGCCAGTAGCACAATGGTACCTGGCCTTAAGGTAAAGCGGTTATTGGCTAGTTGTAACGAGCACTCGCCACGCAATGGTCGGATTACGATATAGTCTGCGCCAAAAATCATATGTTTAGTTTCTTCGATTTTTTGTAAGTCAAACATCGAAAACTCTGGGGTGTTTGCAATTACACGTTGACACATAGTAAAACCTCCTCAGCCTTTTCAATATATATACCCAAGGAGAATTTCAATACTATTTACAGTGTTTTAAAGTGTGACTTTAGACAATATCAACAACCAATAATATGAAGCACGTAACCCACTGAATATATTGTGAATAATTATCCGCGTTATTTTTAGGTTTTACTCACCGATGAAATCCAATTTATTACTAGTCGGCAGAAATCTGTTAGTTATCGGCATTAATTGACTATTAAACACATTAAATAACAGCGATATTAACTTCATTGAAGGATGAAGCGATTAATTAAATTGGTATTTCATCCTTCTTATTAATAAAACCTCTACCCTTCGTGCTGTAACAAATATTAGTGGCTAAATCCTATTTCATAAGTGACTAATAATTGATTCTATTGGAGATTTAAAATGAGTGTTTCTAACGATCTATATCCCAATGCTTCTTTGCCTCTTGAAAGAAAAGATTCCGGTGTCCCCTACGTGCGCCCTAATATACACGTAGAATCTTACAATGATTTCGACCCACTTCGTCACGTTATCGTGGGGATTGCGGATAACCAACATATACCAGAAGCATGCCCTGCCAGTAATGAGAAAATCCCCGCTGATTCCCCTATGCGTGGAAGCAAGGCTGGTCGTCGTACTCAAGAATCCATCGACCGTGCGAACGAATGCTTAAACGGTTTCGCTAAAACGCTTGAAGACAGAGGGATCATTGTCGACCGCCCAGGAGCCGTCGACTGGCATTCAAGGATCACCACACCCGATTTCTCTATCAGTTCAGGTTTTGGTGTAATGCCACCACGTGACTGCCTATTAACAATGGGTAAAAGCATTCTGATGGCACCAATGAGTTTCCGCAGCCGCTACTTTGAGTATTTAGCCTACGTCGACTTATTACGCGAATATTTCGAGTCAGATCCAAACTGCTTGATAGAGCAAGCACCACGCCCTCGCCTGTCTGACGATAGCTTCCGTATGGATTATGTTGCGGCCTACGAATATTTGTCTGACGAAGAAACCATGGCCCGCTCACTTCGCAAAGAATACAGCACCAAGGAAACCGATATCCTATTCGATGCTGCCGATGTCATGCGTTTAGGTAAAGATATCTTTGTTCAACACGGTCTCACCACAAACCTTGCAGGGATCCGCTGGATCAAGCGTAAGTATGAGCCTCAAGGCTACCGGGTCCATACACTGAGCTTCGAGGATAACCACCCGATCCATATCGATGCCACATTCTGCCCACTAAGACCTGGCTTGATGCTGTTGAATCCGCATCGCCCACTCTTTAAAGGGCAACGTGAAATCTTCGAGAAGAATGACTGGGAAATTGTCGAAGCAGTAAACCCTGCATGGGATAACCCGCCACCACTATGCTACTCAAGTACGTGGCTATCAATGAATACCTTGATCCTCGACCATAACACCGTGTGTGTCGAAGCAACTGAGACAGGCCAAATGGAACAGTTCGACAAGCTTGGCTTCGAAGTCATTCCTGTCGACCTTCGTGATGCGTATGCCTTTGGTGGTGGCCTACACTGTGCAACTGCCGATGTATGGCGTGAAGGTACTTGTGAAGACTACTTCTCGAATCAGTTCTTTGGCGCTCACAGTGTTGAGTACTGGGAATACTAATCGTATTCATCTCCGACATTAATCTATCCCTCGTTTGTGGCTTCTTCGGAAGCCACTTTTTTTGTAATGGCTGATACCAACCTACATCAGTATAAAAACTGGCACACCGATTGCTCATCCTTATGCATATATCACAACATGTATAAAGGGAGTCATCATGAACAAACTACTATCAGCTATCACATTACTAACTACCCTCAGTGTTACACCATCACTAGCCCAAGCTGCCGTGTTATATAAAGTTTCTGATGCGCAAGTACAGCGCTGTGGCAGCTCTCATGGCCTCTGGACAAACCGGGACATTTCAGGAAACCGCTGCCATAACAACTACTTCTCCATTGATGGAATGCTCACCATAAACAATGACTCGGCAAACCAAAATGATTGGACTGCCACATTGAAAGCCACAGCGATGAATTTGAATAACTTGGAAGCGACCATTGATCTGACTTTCAAGGATTTTCTTGAAACATCAAATCATTACGTTAAGGAAGGTGGTGCACGTTACAGCAAAAACGATGATGCTGCCTCCGCATATAATGCCAATAACCTCGCGGCGCCGGGCAGCTCAGATATTGATTTCTTTTCCAGCATTATGGGGACGATTACTATCGGTAACGATGTTTACGAAATCGACAAATATAAACTTCCCCACACCTTTCAGTTTGGCTTAGGTGCCAATGCTAAGAACAAGAATGTATTTGGCGCTTCAACATGGATCCAACAAACCAATGGCGCAGCAGATCGGACAACGAGAATGACCTCAGATCATTGGGATTTAAACCTGAATCTGACAGCGGTACCAGAGCCGGGGTCTCTAGCCCTGTTCGGTATGGCGTTAATCGGCTTTGTTACCCTTCGCCGTAAGCCTCAACAATCGCCACTTTCGATACTGCAAAATACAAATCAGCGATAATTAGCAAACCACTATGCAAAAAGCCGAGAGCATCTCTACTCTCGGCTTTCTATTGCAATCTACTTTTTTGTGCTTGAAGCAAGCAGTAACAACTTATACCAATCTGGATAAGTAATTGATCTAAGTATTACGCAGGAAAAATCGTTGTTATCAAGGCAGAGATTGCAGCCACTAGTGGTTCTAATGACAAAATCTCTAACGTAGAGAACAACGATTTTAACCAGTAAGACTGATCCAGTACTTATGTAGGTTGGTATTATAAAGACTGGCTGGCAACGTCGCCTTGTTGCCAAACAGCGTCTTTCTCCGCCACTTTTTGCTTTTTCATTCGCTTCGCAGCCATTGGCCCTGTGATCAGCGTAATAGCAATCAATAGGGATACCGGCGCAGCGGTGATCACAATGAATGACTGCAACGCATTAAGGCCGCCATCACCTGCAACAAGCAGTACTGCTGCAATACAACCCATGGTGATTGCCCAGAACAAGCGCTGACCTTTGGTTGGCTCATTATCACCAGACACCACCATAGCAATGGAATAGGCCATTGAGTCGCCTGTGGTAACCACAAAGGTTGTGGTCAGTACCAAGAATGCCGGAATAAGCAGATCACTAAATGGGAGCTGTGCAAGAGACGCAAGCAATACCGCAGGCAACCCCGCTTCGGCCAACGGTGCAGAAATACTGCCCGGCATTTGTAGCTCAAAGAAGATGCCTGTACCACCCAATACGGTAAACCAGAAATTCGTCACGATTGGCGCACCGATAGCAACAGTCAGTACCAGCTCGCGAATACTACGACCTTCTGAAATTCGTGCAATGAAGATAGCCATCATTGGCGCGAAGCCAATAAACCAACCCCAGAAGAACCATGTCCACCATTGATTCCAGCCCGGGTCAGCGGCATTAACACTCATTTCAGGTGCTTGCTGCAGATACATCGCAAATGCAGAACCGAAGTGTTCAAAAATGAACTGGGTTGGACCAAACACCAACATGATCATTAGCAGAGCAAAGGCACCAACGACATTGAAACGGCTAAGCCATTGCAGACCTTTGTCCATCCCAGTGAATGCAGAGATTGAGTAAATCGCGACAACCGCAGCCAGAATACCCATTTGGCTGGTCATTGAGTTTTCAATACCCAGCACGGCTTCCAGGCTATAGCCCAACTGAGACGCTAAAAAGCCGATAGGACCAATAGTACCTGCTGCAACCGCAATAATTGAGCAAGCATCAATCACTGAGCCTACCCAGTGGTTTTCGAGGCGATCACCCAAAATAGGATATAGCAGTGCACGCGGGCGTAGTTTGACACCACCCTGGTGGTGAGCATACATCAGTACAATCGTTGCCAAGGTGCCCAATACCGCCCAAGCAAGGAATCCCCAGTGCAAAAAGCTCTGGCTCAATGCCGGAGAAACAGCTTCCGCTGAAGCTGCCGTTACCGAAGGGTAGCTCGGCGATGGCGTAAGGAAATGATAGATAGGTTCAGCAGCTGACCAGAACACACCGCCACCTGCAAGCAATGTACACATGATCATTGCCAACCAGCGGAAGGTACCAATGTTTGGTTTTTTTAGTGATCCCATACGGGTACGACCGTATGAGCTGCATGCAATAACAACAGCTACCGCAAAATTAAGCACCATGAGCCACTGCCAGAATTCACCAAAATAGGCTGTGGTTGCAGTGAACGCCGCACCGATTAACTGAGTGACCGTCTGTAAATCAATGAGGGAGAAAAGAAGGAAAAGCCCCATGAAACTAATCGTTAGAGCTGGAACAAGTTTGTCGCTACCTTTTAGGGTATTGCTTAGCATAATATTCTCACGCTGTGTGTGAGGGGCGGCACTTTAGCAGCATAAATCTTGCAGGGCTAGTTATTTATTTTTGGGCAAGTGGTTGTTTTTCTTAAAACACAAAGAAAAAATGTGATTCAAATCAAATTTTATCTGTCGCACTAGTGAGTTAGCGGAAGCTGATGATGTTCAAAAATATTTTGAGTTCAAAATATTTTTTGGCCAAAATTCTGCCGCTGCCACCCAGCAATAAGCCACTACAGACATATGAATACACCGTTATTCAGTTTGAAATTCGCATTCAATAGACAGTGAGAAAGGAAACACTGCATATAAGTACCATTTACATGCAGTTTTCAAGGTGAAGTGTTATATAGGGCGAGCTAGCCGTCAGTTGCTATCTGCTCTGGCTTATCGTCAAACGTTCGATGCCACTACCTTCTGGTAAACAGACTCGGCCAAATAGTGTGAATGGAGATTTCTCTGGGTAACATCATGTGCTTGCTTACCCGTTTTAATCACGTCTAGCCAATGTTCAGCCATGCCATAAAAGCCTTTAGAGGCAAGCATTGGCGTCCAATCAGCTAATTTCACTATTTCATGACGATTACCTTGCCACTTGTTGCCTTCAACAAATGAATTAAAGCGATATGTCAGGTTACGATAAGTCGCGCTGATCACCTCATTGGTAATGCCATTCAAGCGATTCATTGAAGCATGGAACAAGGTTCCCCCTTGTTGCCACTGAACATCTAAGCGAGCCAGTTTTGTTTCATCTTTTGCTGTTGAGTCAAATTGAGACGTAATGAAAAGATCGTCGGCAGAAATTGAGCCGTGAATATTGGTACTATCTAAAGGATGAATAAAATCATCGAAGATAAAAGTCCGTGTTTCACTGGTTAAATCATAGCGGTTCTTCTCCCAACGCAGTGACAACAATGGCACGTCTGGCGAAGCAGGCGCAGTCACTGATGGTAGGTGCGCTTGGTACAATGGGATATAACGACGGTTAAAGCCGACAAATAACGGCTGTTGTTTCTGCTCAGCTAAGTCGTGTAGCTGCTCACACTCCTGATAAGTTGAAGCTAGCGGCTTATCGACAAATACAGGCATGCCGATATCTAAAAAGAAACGTGCTATCTCAAAATGAGAAGATGTCGCACTGTGGATCATGACGGCATCAACACCAGCTTTTACCAGATCTTTATAATCCGTGTAGTACTCGCTGATTCGAAACTTTTCCGCAAGGTACTTCAACCTCTCAGGGTTTCGAGTGCAAAACACGAGCTCTACGCCAGCCAATTGAGTTAATACCGGTAAATGTGCTTTTTCGGCTATATCGCCCAAGCCGATTACGCCAATTTTCATTACTATCCCTATTAAAGTTGTAACTCACTAATTAGCAAGATGCTGCTTTTAAGCTGTACATTAGCTGAATCAGCGCCTTGATAAAATGACATTTTTTTTACGCTGAGAGTTATACCATCTGTTAGAATTCAGCCCCCTTTCATTCATAAACAGAGATTATGCTTTTTAGACGATTCATCACTGATAAGATCCCTGGCTATATAGCCCTGTTACTTTTTGCCACCATCTTATCAGGGGCATTAATGTTTTACTCTCGTGCTGATCTTACCGAGTCAGCATCTATGCCAACAGGCTTACTTTTCTCTGTATTATCGTTCTCAGCAGGTAACCCAGGTTTTTTAGTTACTGTTGCCCTACTCTGCTTAACGCCTATCGTACTTAAGCTTCCTAGGCAGCAGATCATCAAGCTGGGCGTGCAATTTGCTATTCTACTGGTACTAAGCTTTGTCGCTAAAACAGCTATGAAGCATATTACCGAAGTACCGCGCCCCTATACTTATCAGTTGCAAGCGCTAGATATAGTGAAATCCCCCGAAGCCTTCTACCAGCTTAACTCAGCCCAAAAAGATGTTGCGGTAAGCCAAGCTCAACAGTTTGTTAGCCCATGGCGAATCAGCCATTGGCAAGGGGAAACAAACTACTCCCTGCCTTCTGGCCACACAATTTTTGCTGCAATTTGTGTCACCTTCTGGGGCGGTTTTTTCATTCGCCGTAGACAATTAATTCCCGCTGGGATGATATTACTGTGGGCAACCGGCGTTGGTATTAGCCGTATTTGGCTTGGCATGCACTGGCCGACGGATCTGATCGCCTCACTTTGCAGTGCTGCTGTCCTCTATTTGTTTGTGCCTGAGTGGTCGAGTATAAAGCGTGAACATACAAACAGTCAGCAAACTGAAACGAGCTTTGTAGAAACAGAATAATGCCAAGGGTGTTTAAGCCCTCAATAGAGGCCAGTACAAAAGACACCAATGCAAAGAGCCCTCGACATCGAGGGCTCTTTAGTAGAAATACCGCTTACCAAAAATAGACAATCAGTGGATATCAACGCTGTGTACATATTCCACGATAATCTGATTGCCGCTATAGCGAACATTCTTAATCTCACCATCCACTATGTAGGTGTTTTTCAGCGTGACAGAGTTCGGTAAATTACCACCTACTTGGTTTCGCAATGAAGGAAGTGTTAGTACAGGATCTACGCCGATATAGTCGCAAAATTGGTTTACAAAACGGTGCTCTAGCGGTACCTGCCCACGTAAAATATCAGAGAAAACCAGTTGGCTTACTCCTAACTTCTTTGCCATCTCGATCTGCGTTACGCGCATCTTAGCCTTATAGCTCATCCATGTGTCATGAAGTACCTGACGGTCTTGTTCTGTGTATTGCATCCCCAAAATCCTAGCAACTTGTATTTTTTAGTTGTACTAATTTAAGCGCATTCGTCCTAGTTTTTTGTCAGAGTTCGGTTAGGCTTATTTCCTTTGTATACCGCATCACACAAGGCTTGAGGCGATATCCAGGCAGATTGATTGAAAAGATTATCTATCATCAATCACTTGCCATTTTTTGCACAAACAGCACAGAATTCTCATTACCGTGGTATTAACTAGCAAAAATGAGCGATATACTATTTACCATCCAAGTTACAGAGCACTTAGCAGCTTTGCTAACAATAAGGCTTGGTGAATTTCGTTAAACGTCTAAGGTTTTCTATGCGCAACCTGCAACAAGTACTATCAAAACTTGTTATCTTGCTAATGCTGTTTAATACAGTATTGCCTGTTGCATCTGCGGCTAAATTGCCTTCTGTATCTACCTCAACGGCATGTCACATCAGCCACTCTCTGAATTGCTGCGAGCAAAGCCATGGCTCAGCATTTAGTGTTGAATGCAGTGATGTCGTTAGTGAAACATCAGCCAATTCTTGCTGCCAGGACCATAACTGCAGCACCAGCCATTCCCAGTTTGCCATCCTTCAAAACCAAATTGACTTCAGCGTGTATCCTGCTGACCCCGTATTTACCGAGCCCAATGGTAAAAGCCATAAGCTGACGACTGAATTGCTTCGTCCACCTGCAATGATCTGATTTTCTTCCCTTCTCTCATTAGAGCGAGGAAATTCAGCACATTATTAATTAAAAATCAGGTAGATATTATGAAAAATTCAATGAAAGCCCTTTTCGCTATTTCTCTATTAAGCATTAGCTCACTGTCAGTCGCCAAGGCCATTAAAGGCACTAACTACCAATCTCCGTCTTGTGGGTGCTGTACCGAGTGGGTCGATCATATGGAGGAAAATGGCTTTGATCTTGATATTGTTTACAAGCAAGACATTATCCCTGTGAAGGTTGACCTTGGTATTCAGCCTCAATACGCGTCATGCCACACCGCTGAGATTGGCGGCTATACGTTTGAAGGACACGTCCCTGCTGAAGAGATCCTGCGCTTCATTGAGTCTAAGCCAGAACGTATGATTGGTTTGGCTGTGCCTGGAATGCCAATGGGTTCACCAGGAATGGAATACAACAACCAAAAAGACCCGTATGAAGTGCTCGCGTTTGATGAAGATGGCAAAACCATGGTTTGGTCTCGCCACAACCAATCCTAGCCAGCGGCCCAGATCCAGAACCAGACCCAAATTAGCCGTGAATTAGTCACGAACAAAACAGGCACCTTTCTGGTGCCTGTTTTGATTTAAATGTGCTTAAACAAGTGATGGTTCGGATCGTGGTTTTCCGCCCAATCCAAATCTATCTCTCGTTGTTCAAGGTAGATCTGAATAGCATTGAAATACGTGAAAGCGGTTAACTCAGAGTCTTGGCCAAAATGCTCAAAAAATTTATCTTCGGCTTCAGCCAGCTGCTGCAAAGACGTTACGCCACGCTTTAAAATCCATTGAATCGCAGGCGTTGGGATCAGGGTTCTATGTAAAATCAGTTCCTTGATCTCACTTAATGGCACATCGACACCCTGTTTCGCCTTCGGGGCAGCTTCGGCTAACGCTTGCTCCTCTGCTAATAACGCCCTCAAGCTGCCAATACTCGCTTCTCTTTCTGCCGCTGAATAACCATAAGTGGTTTTGGCAAAACGAATCGCATAGGCAAGACGATCACGGCCAACAAGCTGCACCACGTCTTCGAGGTAAGCCTGTGGGATTGCATACGCCTTCGCAAGCTGCTCAACCGCCTGATTAATACTGGTATAGGTAATACCATCAAACTCAACATGAAACGCGGTACTCATGGACGCCACAGGCAAACCATCAATGGTTAAAGGCCAACCGGTATAATTGACTCGACCTTTTGCAATCTCATACATGGCCCATGCGCTTTCTCTGAATCCTTCTAGGGCTTTGCCTTCAAATTCAGACTCTTCCAACTCTTCCTTGGTCCAATTAACACCTATCTGCAAGTGCTTTTGGTATTTTTTATGCAAGCCTTCTTTTACTTTATCTCGTAATAAATCCAACCCACCTGCTTTGATACCACGGCAAATGCCAAAGCACTCCTGACAGCTCGGAATAAGAATAGGCTGGGTCTGGTTGTCATAGTTAGGCGAAGCCATGAAAGCGTATGACTCATAGTAAGGCTCACCGCAAAACCAGCATGTGTGGCGATATTCGAATGGAACATCGATGGATTGATAAGTGTCGGTCATATTGTAGCTGTCGTTATGAAGAGACGTTGCGCGTCATTATGCGAGGCTAAATAATCATACTCAAGAATATTTGCCAATTATGTTGTACTCCCGAGCTACTCGGGTACATTAATGAATACAATCCTTGCTGTTTGAATTATAAGCAATATCCCGATTTCACTGCTGTTTTGAGCCATACACTCGCGGGTTTCCGTTTGTGCTAGGCGCCTGAAAACGTTAAAATACGCCCCCTTTTTCAAAAATGGTGTGAACGCATGTCTGAACAAAAGCGAAAGGCGCTGAAAAAAATTGCAAAATGCCTAGAGCTGGGAAACTCTGCCAACGTTAACGAAGCGGCTCAAGCTATCAAGATGGCGCATCGCCTGATGCTTAAGTACGGACTAGAGCAAGATGACATCGAATTTATCCAGATGGGCAAAACCAAGGCGAGTACCCTGCTACCGTCAGATATCAGCCCACAGATTTTGAAAATTATCCGCGGCATTAACCGTCGTTTTGGGGTTGAATGTGTGCTGACAAACCATAAAGGTCTCAAGCAAGCAGAGTTCATTGGCGTTGCCGAGCGTGCCATCTTTGCAGCCTTCGCCTTTGATGTTGTTTACCGTGAAATGAACCAGCAAACCGGTCAATTCCGAAACAGCTTCCAAGGTACCGGCACCAGCAATGCTGAAGTTAGCCGCCGTGTGTCCTCCTTCTTGGCCGGTTGGCTTGAGGGGGCATTGGAGAAGTTGCCAGAACTTAATACTGATGATGATCATGATAAGCGCATGACCAACTACATCGACAAAGAGTTCAAAAACCTCGACCGTGAAACCTTCAAAAAACAATTGCAAGAAGCAATGAAGGCACTTACCGATGATTACGAAAAAGGCATGAAAAAAGGCCGTTCTATCTCTGTAAACCGCCCAGTTGGCGGCACCCGTGCCAACGAGCCTAAGCTACTTTCCTAGGCTTTAGCCCTCGTGATGATTGTTTATTTTACAGCCACTTATGTGGCTGTTTTGCTATTTACGTATTCGCTATACCTCTTCAGCCTGACTTGCGTTTCAAGGGCGAACAAAAAAACAGCAAAAGAACGCTCGCTGTCACTAGATCGTCATAAATTGGGATATAACTCGCATTTTTATGATACAATGAACGAAAATTCTCATTAACCGATAGCCTCACACATGAAATTCCCTGGTCAGCGTAAATCAAAGCATTACTTTCCAGTCAATGCCCGCGATCCATTAGTAGCTCAAATCCAGCAAGAAAATCCGCTATCTCGTACCCACTTGGTTGGTGTTGGTCAAACTATCGTTGATATCGAAGCTCGTATCGATGATGCATTTCTTGACCGTCATAACCTAAGTAAGGGTCACTCGCTAGTGCTTGAAGAGGACAAGGCTGAGCTACTGTACCAAGAATTAAAAGAGCGCAATCTGATCAGCCACGAGTACCCGGGCGATACCATTGGTAACACCCTGCACAACTACTCTGTTCTCGCTGACGATAAATCAATTCTTTTGGGTGTAATGAGCCAAGATCTAAAGATCGGTTCTTACGCTTACCGCTACCTGTGCAACACATCAAGCCGTATGGATCTTGATCACTTGCAACCTGTTGATGGCCCTATCGGTCGTTGCTACACCCTAATCACCGAGGACGGTGAGCGTACTTTTGCGATCAACTCTGGGGAAATGAATCAACTGACCCCTGAGTATGTACCAGAAAGCGCTTTTGAAAATGCATCAGCCTTAGTGCTTTCCTCTTACCTTGTTCGTTGCCGAGAAGACGAAGCAATGAAAGAGTCTGCGCTAAAAGCCATCGAGTATGCGAAGAAGTACAATGTGCCAGTGGTACTGACGCTTGGTACTAAATACGTTGTTGAAGGCTTGCAAGACTGGTGGATCGAGTTCCTAAAAGAGCACGTAACCTGTGTTGCAATGAACGAAGAAGAAGGTGAAGCCCTTACCGGGGAAAAAGATCCGCTACTTGCTGCTGACAAAGCACTAGAATGGGTTGATCTTGTACTTTGCACTGCCGGCCCTATTGGCCTTTACATGGCAGGTTACACTGATGACGCCCTAAAGCGAGAATCTACCCTGCCTTTGCTACCGGGAAAAATTGCTGACTTCAACAAATACGAATTCAGCCGCCCGATGAAAAAAGACAGCTGTGAGAACCCAATCCGTGTTTATTCTCACATTGCGCCTTACCTAGGCGGCCCTGTAGAGATTAAAAACACCAACGGTGCCGGTGATGCAGCCCTTTCAGCGCTGCTGCACGATATGTCTGCAAACCGCTACCACAAAGCGAATGTGCCAAACTCAGGTAAACACACCGCTGAGTTTTTGAGCTACTCATCTTTCTCACAAATTTGCCAATACTCCAACCGCGTAAGCTATGAAGTATTGACGCAGCATGCACCTCGCTTGTCTCGCGGCCTTCCAGAACGTGAAGATTGCTTGGAAGAAGCATACTGGGAACGTTAATTGACGTTAAAGATACAAAAACGGAGCCGCTAGGCTCCGTTTTTATTAGAAAAAGACTCTGGCTCTTAGCCCAAACACAACTGCCGTATCCTCACTTGAAAATGCCGGGTCTTTAATCACTTGAATGTCTGGCGTAATTTGCAAATTATCACCGACTTGCATGTTGTAGAAAACTTCGGCGGCTATTTGTTCATCGCCACCAAACGCTTCTTCGTTCGTTTCCGACCAGTTAACAGCAACACCAAGATTATTGGTTTCCTTACCCAAGCCAAAATAGCCAAATCCCACACTCAACGATTTATCATAAAGGGCAAAATCACCTTCAGAGATGCCGCCTCGAATAAAAGGCATTAGCTTATCGGTTGCGAACCAGCTGGCAGAGAAGTTGACTCCCCGTCCCCCCTCACCCGTAGCAATACTATGGCGGGTACCCTCGCCAAAATCCCACAAGGTAACATGCACATTATCGGTATAAATCTGGTTTTGAGAAGCGGTCCAGCCCAACTCTAGCGTGGTAAAAATTGGCTTTCATCAAATACCGTATTAAAACCATCGAGAATATCATCCGACTTTCCATTGGCATCGGCGATACCGGCTACAGCATACAAGTTATCCGTAATCATATGGCCTGCAGATATCGCTAAAATTCCGTCATCGGGTAACCCCATCGCTCCAGCGCCAGTAGAGAATGCCAAGTTAGTAAATCCCGTCCAAGGACTCGCCAACGCATAAGTATCGACATAATCCGTGACATCTTGCCAGCCACCAATCACCGTCGTTTTACCATTATTCAATTTCTGCTTCCAATGAAGGTTGGTGACCCGTACAGCTTGATCATTATAGGCGGCACCAATCATCCCTACGTACCCTAACCCTTCAGGACCACCACTAACATCATCAATAAAGCCTGCATTTTTAGGTGGTGTTTTACTATAAGCATGACGATGTTCCGCTTTCCAAACTAAGCTACCGGTATCTTTTCCTCCCTTATTAACTATACCCCAAGTGCCATACACACGGGCGACACCAGAAGCACGATTCACTTGATTACCTTCGGAACCATTGGGGGATGTAATACCTAATGCCGTATAATCAGCACCAACAGATACTCCTTTTTCTGCTATTTCTTCCCGCCAATTTTTCTCCTTTTTCTGCTGGACTGGCAGCGTATTTTCAACAGTATCTGGCCCTCCAAAATCAGCAGCGTAAGATGTAAGGCTCAGAAGCGATAACGCCCCCAAACCAATAATAACGGGATAATTTTTCATAATAACGACTCTTTGATTTTCTTTATGCTTCCTATTAAGCACCCATAAAATGGCAACAGTAGAGCAAGGCACTCCAAGGCAGCGCCTTACTCTGGGTAAGCATTATTTAATCATTAACAACTCAAAGCGTATTTTTGAAGATCTTCCCATCCTTCATGATTACATCCATTTCAGTTAGGTGTGAACCATCAGGTTTTGCATCATTATCAAACCAAGTTTCTCGTCCACCAACTAAACTTATATCTTCAAGTGGGTTCCCGTCGATAAGCAGAATATCAGCAAAAGCCCCTTCTTCGATGACACCAATTTTCCCGTCTGAATATGGGTTAATCCAATCTTCCATTAGCTCTGCGGAAATACGACCGCCAGTCGATGTCATTGCTCTTAGTGCATTAAAATTACCGAAGAACTTAGCATTTAAATATATCTCGTGGGCGATTTGCTTCGCACAAAGATTAGCGGTTCCTACGCAATCGGTATTAAATGCGCGGTAATCAGGGTCGAGCTTTTGTACATTTTCGACGTAATCCTTAAATGCCTTTTGCGCACTTTCCAACTTGGCTTGGATCATTGGGTCTTGTACAACAGGCACCTTGGCTAAATCAGGCGAGAAAGCCGTTAGGTTTGTAACCAAGAATGCCCCTTTTTCTTGATATAACTTGTGTTGGGATTCATTAAACGTAAAGCCGTGCTCAATTGACTTAACTCCGTTGTTCAGCGCTGTCTTTACTGCTTTATCGGAGTAAGCATGGGTGGCGACATAAGAGCCGTAGCTCTCTGCCATTTCAACCGCCGCTTGTAACTCTTCATCTGTAAACGAGACGTACTGCCAAGGGTCAAATTTAGAAGAAACACCACCGGACTGAAAGACTTTGGTAAATTGGCCACCCTGTCGGTAGTTATACCTCGCCTGCTTTTTGATCTCGTCAACTCCATTAATGTTCGACATGATATTTAGCAGTTCAAGGTTTTGCGGTGAATCCGTCAAACGACGAGATTGCAGGCCAACATCAGCATGACTGCCAATGGGCGCAATAGGTGCACCTGATGCATAGATACGAGGCACCTGAGCAAGCTGTCCACTTCGTTCCATGTCAGTCCATGAACCGTCAGCACCACCAACATCTCGGATCGTGCCAAAGCCTAAATCGAGATACATTTCCGCGAACTCTTGAGCATGGACAGCAATTTCAGACCACCGCATATCGTCTGTACCCAATAAGCCTTTTGGCAATGTTAAGTGCATATGTGCTTCCACCATTGCAGGCATCAATGTACGCCCTTCACCATCAATCACTTTTGCATTGGCAGGTATATCGACCTCTCCTTGGGTAACAGCAGTAATTTTATTGCCCGTCACCACAACAGTGTGGTCTTGGTATAGTTTGTCATCAGTACCATTGAAAACATTCACGTTATTAAACACCACTACCTGTTCGCTTGGGCTTTCTTGAGAATGGGTACTGTCGTTATTAATAACTGGCGCAGCAAAAGCGATGGAAGTCGCCATTGTCACCGAAACAGCAATCAGCGTTTTTTTGAACATAAATCAACTCTCTAAACAGCGGGATTAACACTAGCTTACCCCCACGGCCTCAGACAGATTTACCAATCTACGCCAAAAAACATTTCAGATTTCGCTGTTACTACTCAATAAAAAAGCCAAGGCAATTTATACCTTGGCTTTCTATTTTTTTAGCGCTTACCTTTTTCTGGCGCTGATCAACGCTAATTAGCAATCACTAATTGCATTACGAACACGTTTATCAGAAACCGGATACGGGGTACCGAGTTGCTGGGCGAAGTAACTCACGCGGAGTTCTTCAATCATCCAACGGATTTCTCTCACCTTATTCGGCACAGGTTGGCCTTTCGGAATTTTGTTCAGCAATTCTTTATAGTCTGCCACTACCGATTCTATCTTCATAATGTGCATGCGATCTTTGTTCGGGTCGATTGGCAATTTCTCCATTCGACGTTCAATGGCACGCATGTAACGTAAGATATCCGGTAATTTGCGCCAGCCGCACTCAGTGGCAAAGCCTTTAAAGATCAAACCTTCGATTTGCGCTTTAATATCTGAAAGGGCAAACGCCATGGTTAAATCAACGCGTCCTTTTAGGCGCTTGTTGATATTGAATGCCGTGGTCAAAATTTCTTCAACCTGTTTAGCAATCTCAACTACGGTATCGCCCAATTCACCACGGATGTGTTCTTTCAGCGCTTCAAACGCTTCTGGCTCCCAGACTAAACCGCCCTTCTCTTCAATGAGCTTATCGATACCACAAGCAATACAGTCATCGATAAGATCCAGTACTCGACCATAAGGGTTGAAGTACAGGCCCAGCTTTGATTTGTTCGGCAAGTTAGCATGCAAATATTTAATCGGTGACGGCACGTTTAGCAAAACAAGACGGCGCTGGCCCTGCTGCATCGCATTGCGCTGCTCTTCTTCGGTCTCAAATAATTTGATGCCAACAGAATCTTTGTTATCGACAATCGCAGGATACGCTTTGACTTCAAAGCCACCTCGTTTTTGCTGATAACGCTCAGGCAGTTTACCGAAGCTCCAGGTTTTCAAACCTTCTTGCTCGATATCATCATCGGCAACCTTAGATAAGGTCTCTTGAACCTTCTCCTTCAAGCCATCTTTCAAGCTGTAAAGATCTTTGCTTTCTTTCAGCTTACGATTGCGATGATCAACAACGCGGTAGGTGATTTTCAAATGATCCGGGATCTGCTCTAGATTCCAGTCTTCACGCAGCACGGTCACACCCGTCATTCGCTTTAGCTCTTTTTCTAGCGCATCAAGCAATGGCATCGACATCGCATCAACACGAGCAAGAAATGCATCAGCGTAGTTTGGCGCAGGCACAAAGTTACGTCGAACAGGCTTTGGCAATGCCTTGATCAGCGCAACCACCAACTCTTGGCGCAGGCCAGGGATCTGCCAGTCGAAGCCATCCACTTCAACCTGGTTCAAAATAGGTAGCGGCACATGCACCGTGACACCGTCACTGTCTTCGCCCGGCTCAAATTGGTAGCTCAACTTCAGCTTCAAGTTTCCTTGATGCCAGAAGTTCGGGTAATCAAGATCGGTGACATGGCTTGCATCCCCCCTGAACAACATATCACGCTCAAAGTTCAGCAGCTCTTTGTTGTCTCGGCTTGCTTTCTTCCACCACGTATCGAAGTGGCGTCCCGATACCACAGTGTGCTCAATGCGCTGATCGTAAAACTCAAACAGCGCATCGTCATCAATCAAGATGTCACGACGGCGTGACTTGTGCTCCAGCTCTTCGACTTCTTTTAGCAATTTACGGTTCTGGTGGTAGAACTTATGCTTGGTCTCCCAATCTCCTTCCACCAGCGCAGAGCGGATAAATAGCTCACGCGATACTACAGGATCAATTCGGCCGTAGTTCACTTTACGCTTACCGATAATTGGAATTCCGTAAAGCGTTACCTTCTCAAACGCAGAGACTGCGGCTTGCTTTTTCTCCCAGTGCGGCTCACTGTAGCTGCGCTTTAATAAATGCTCAGCGAGAGGCTCGACCCATTCAGGTTGAATTTTGGCCGCAATACGTCCCCATAGGCGAGATGTTTCTACCAGTTCGGCTACCATCACCCATTTCGGCTGCTTCTTGAAGATGCCAGAGCCAGGGAAGATATTGAAACGTGCATTACGGGCACCTTGGTACTCATTTTTCTCTTGGTCTTTCAAACCAATGTGAGACAACATCCCCGAAAGGATCGCAGTATGAATACCTTGGTAACTTGCTTCCTGTTCATTAATTCGGAATTCAAGCTCTTTCACCACTTGGCTGACTTGGAAGTAGATATCCTGCCACTCACGGACACGTAAGTAGTTCAGGTAGTCTTTCTTACACTGACGACGGAACTGGTTGCCAGAAAGCGCCTTTTGTTGCTCCTGGATGTAATCCCAAAGATTTACAAAGGTCACGAAATCCGATTCTTTATCATAGAATCGACGGTGCTTTTCATCCGAGGCTTGTTGCTTTTCTGACGGGCGTTCACGCGGATCCTGAATAGATAGCGCAGAAGCAATGATCATCACTTCACGTAGCGAGCCATGTTTAGGTGCTTCCAACACCATGCGGGCAAGACGCGGATCGATTGGCAAGCGAGCCAGCTGGCGCCCCATTGGCGATAAACGCTTACGAGGATCTTTAGCTTTGGTGTTAATGGCACCCAATTCTTCCAGCAAGCGGATACCATCTTGAATATTACGGTTATCCGGCGCTTCTACAAATGGGAAAGCTTGAATGTCACCAAGGCCAATAGCGGTCATCTGCAAGATAACCGATGCCAGGTTGGTACGCAGAATTTCAGGATCGGTAAACTCAGGACGAGACAGGAAGTCTTCCTCTGAGTAAAGACGAATACAGATACCTTCCGCCACACGACCACATCGACCTTTACGCTGGTTTGCACTGGCCTGCGAGATTCGTTCAATCGGCAGGCGCTGTACTTTGGTACGGTAACTGTAACGACTAATACGCGCTGTACCTGGGTCAATAACGTACTTGATACCAGGGACTGTTAGCGATGTTTCGGCGACGTTAGTTGAAAGAACAATTCGGCGACCGGCGTGTGACTGGAATACCCTGTTCTGCTCACCTGCCGATAGCCTTGCATACAGTGGCAAAACTTCGGTGTCACGCAAGTTACGCTTTTCAAGCGCATCTGCGGTATCACGAATTTCACGCTCACCATTCATGAAGATAAGAATATCGCCCGATCCTTCGTCACACAGTTCATCAACCGCATCAAAAATGGCTTGTAGCTGATCACGGTCGCTATCATCGCCGTCTTCAGAAACCGGACGATAACGAACCTCAACCGGATACGTACGACCAGACACTTCAATGATTGGGGCATTTTTGAAGTGTTTCGAGAATCGCTCTGGGTCGATCGTTGCCGAGGTAATGATCACCTTTAGATCAGGGCGCTTCGGCAATAGCTCACGCAAGTAACCCATGATGAAGTCGATATTCAGGCTTCGTTCGTGGGCTTCATCAATAATGATTGTGTCGTATTGATTCAGGTAACGGTCATTCTGGATCTCTGCCAGCAAGATACCGTCTGTCATCAATTTAACTTGGCTGCGATCCGATACTTTATCGTTGAATCGAACCTTATAACCCACATAAGAGCCCAATTCACATTGAAGCTCTTCGGCGATACGGCTAGCCACCGAACGGGCGGCCAGTCGTCGTGGCTGGGTGTGACCTATCATCCCCTTGGTACCTAGCCCTAGCTCCATACAAATTTTAGGTAGCTGGGTAGTTTTACCTGAGCCTGTTTCACCAGCAACGATAACAACCTGATTATTCTTAATCGCTTCGGCAATGTCGTCTTTTTTCTGGCTAACAGGCAGCTGTTCTGGGTAGGTGATCTTAGGGCGTTGGGTGGTACGCATTTCGACAACTTGCATTGATTTTGCAATGTCGAGAGCGATTTCATCAAACACAGCATGACGAGCTGCATCTTTCTTAATTCTTGCCGCACCTTGCACTCGCTTGTGCAAACGGAAACGATCGCGAATCATGCAATCTTTAATCGCGGCTTTTAACGTTTTTTCATTATTTAAAACGTCAGACTGAGAGGTATTCGACTGAGTCAAAGGAATTCCTGGTAAATCAGCTGGGATATAATTAACTGTGAGGATTCTATCACATTTCTTCTCCTTCGCGGCATATACCTCATAGTCTTCAATCTGCGCCACTAAAGCACCTGAAATCAAATAGTACGAAACCTCGCTCCCCACTAAGCTCATGTATAGATTAGCTTTTTGTCATCAAATTCTTATAAAGCCAAGCAACCTACAAACTATAGATAAGCAATGCATTGCACCATGCTAGTTTCCTCATGTAAGATCGAATCGTAACTTCATAAAGGACGTAATAATGAAAAAAACAATGATGAGCCTAGTTTTGGCAACAGTCATGGCTGCTCCTGCCTTTGCCGAGCAGCCTATTCAGCTTTCAGTGCCTGGTAATAACCTACCAGACGGAAATGTTAAGGGCTTTCGCGCTTCATTGCTTTACGGACAAACACCGCAAGTAACAGGCTTCCAGCTTCCAATCCTTGGTTTGGCTGAGTCCCAGAACTTCACTGGTGTAAGTGTGGGTGTATTTTTCGGTGCCAACCGTGTCACGGGTAACTCTACGGGCCTAAAAATGGGTTTGGCTAACTGGAATGACGGCCGTGCAAAAGGTGCTGATCTGGGTTTTGCTAACTACACAGGTGGTAACTTCACTGGCCTTCAAATGGGTGCCTTCAACTACGCAGGCAACCTCGACGGTGTGCAGTTTGGCTTTATTAACGCAACAGACCGCATTAACAAGGGTATTCAAATTGGCTTAATCAACTACGACAAATCAGGTACTTTTGTTAGCGAAAGCGTGCCGATTTTCCCAATTATTAATGCCCGCTTCTAAGTAAATCAAGATAGTAGCTCTCAAGCTCATTGCTATTAAGCAATGAGCTTAATCATCCCACTAAAACTGAAAATAAATAAAACTATCAATGTCATTGCTAAATGCCGCTGTTATATAGACTATGAACACAGCACTTGCAGCATATGCGTATTCTGGTAACCCATCAAATTTTCTCATCAACTTATCGCGCCATGTTATTGGTGTAAAGTGACATATTATACAAACCGTGAAAGCTAAAATTGCCACATTACTCATTGGGAAAGAAGTAGATGAAGTCGTGATAATGAGTTCCAAGTAATCAATTGAACTTTGAATAGTTTCAGAGCGAAACAACAGTCTTGTTAAAGTGACTATGGTAAAGACTTGTAATACCCGAATAAATAGGCCAAAACCTCTATATATAATAGGAGGTAGCCCTTTTTCTTCTCTTACCTTACTTCGATAATGCTCTAGACCAACAAGAGTACCATGTATAGTGCCGTATAAAACAAAGTTCCACCCTGCCCCATGCCAAAGTCCTATTGCGATAAATACAATCAACAAATTAAAATATATATTACTCCAATGCCACTTTCTTACCGCTTCGTATAAATAATCTCGGAAGAATGATGACATAGTGATATGCCATCGTTGCCAGAAATTAGATATACTTGTTGCCATATAAGGCCGATTAAAGTTATGAGGTAGCTTGTAGCCAAACATTTTTGCCACACCAAGTGCAATATCAGTATAGCCACTTAAGTCCATATAGACTTGAAAGCTGTATGCAAACAAAGCCAGGATTAAAAATAATGAGGACAATTCAGATGGATTATCGAACGCAGGATCAACAATATGCAATGCTAATGTATCAGCAATGATGACTTTCTTTATCAAACCACAAAGCACTAATGTCATACCAGTGATGATTTGCTGGCTGCTCTCTTTTGTTTTTTCCTCAAGCTGAGGTATAAATTTATGCGCTCTTAAAATAGGCCCTGACAATAGTTGGGGGAAAAATGCCATAAACAAGCTAAAGTCTTTTAATGATGCTGTTTTACTTAATCGATTATTATATACATCAATAGGGTAAGTTATGGCCTGGAATGTGATAAATGAAATTCCTAACGGCAATATAATTTCAGTAATATGACTTTGGCCTTTAATTCCTATGTGATTCAAAACCACATAAAAAGAATCTAGGAAAAAATTAAAGTATTTAAAGTAAAATAGTACACCCAAACTTATCACAACTGATAAGTACAATGAACACCTTTTTAACGACTGACTACTTGATTTACTAATTACGTATCCAGAATAAAAATTCACTAGAGTCAAAAATAGTAATAGCAAAGAAAATCGCCAGTCAAACGTCATGTAAAAGTAATAGCTAACAATCAACAAAAATGTTTTCTTACTTTCATTGCCTTTAATTATTAACGAACAAAAAGCAAACGTTATAAGTACTAATGAAAAATATGAAAAAGAGGTTATCGGCATCTATTTTCCCTCTCTATTTATAACAAGCTCTTTTGTTAAAATATTTGCCACAAATTTTTCACCTTTGAAAGTGAAGTGGCCACCATCAACAAAATACTCTTTACCACCAGGCATTAATTTTGCTAAATCAATCACCTTCAGATTATACTCATCTGCAATTTGACGGACTATTTCGTTATAGATCTCACCAACTGCTAATATGCCGTCTAAATCTAAGCACTTATAATAAAACAATGAGGTATCAGCTAAGCTTAATTGCTTATCTTTACTGACGTTCACATATGATCTTGCGACCGTCATTAACACTGGATCAATGCCTTTATCTATAACACTTTCAACAATATTTCGAACTTTCTTTTCATATTCACTGTTATCAATTGAATGTGGGTCTAGAAATTTGCTTGTCGTAGTTTTTGTTGCCCTAATACTCGTTGTATTTTTTCTAATCATAGAGTTTGTTTCAACCCAGTTAGGTAACGATATATAAGGTAGAGGTTTTCTTTCTAAAGCCGAGTTACTAGCTCCTACATTACAAATTGAATTTATATCATTAAACCCAGGATAAACTATTATTTTAGATGGTGACAAATCAAAAAGAATATTTTCAATCATTTTTAGTTCATCAGTTAGTGTATAACCAGGCACTCCGGCATTAATAATATTTACCACATGATCAGGCTTTATTTCTGATAAGTTACTACTTAATAATTGAGTAAACGTCTTATCATTCGAATCAGCATATAATCCCGCTACAGTAGAAGCACCAACTACAGCGTACCTTATCTCATTACTTTTTGGTTTCTTTGCTATCTCAGGGCTTCGCAACCCCAGTGAATTAAACTCCATAATAGTTCTATTATCAATAGGGTCCTTAACCAAATGGTTCGGTCTATATGTTTGAATATCAAAGCTTTCATTATAAACTATTGTAGAAGTATCATTAAAATATGACAGAATGCTACGGCCTGTTTTCAAATAAGTTCGAAAATGCAAAAATGCCTCACCAGCAATAAAAAAACCGATTAATAAACTAATAACTAACCATGGTCTTCTTTCATTATTTACAACAGTACTTTTATTATTTATTGTTTCTAATTGCTTTATCGTCATCTCTTCCCAATTATCCGGAAGGAACCCAACGATTTTTTCTATAATTAATGAAATTTCAACATAATTTATGGAGTCACCACCAAGACTCAGGAAACTATCAGTTTCTCTAATATTATAATTGCTAAATACTGCAATAAAACCTGCAAGCAAGTTACTATAACTAGTTTCAACCTTTGTATTTGACACATAAGACATAAGTTGCTTATAGTCAATTTTCCCAGACTTTAATAGAGGGTATTCATCTAACTCCTTTACATAGAGTGCACTAGCGTTTAATGACAGTTTTTTCTGTAGCAGTTTAATAATATTATCTGACTCACCAACATTAAGCGTTGCCACAATCAAGTGAGTATCATTACCATTAACTATGGCTTTAACTCCAACGCTTTCTAAGTATTGCTCAACCTCATCTAAGCTGATTCTTAAGCCATATATTTTACTGAACCTGTTCATTCTACCAACAATTTTGAACATACCGTTTTCATTGCGGCAGGCAAGATCACCCGTCTTAAGCGACGATAATGTACAACCTAAAGACAAGTCTTCTTTAGAGTAAGCATAACCCATCATAACATTAGGGCCACTATACACTAGCTCTCCTGGTGTATGTATATCCTGTATCTCTATCCCATTTTCATCAATAATACTTAGATCACCGCCTGGAATTGGAAGGCCAATACAGTCTGTATTATACTTTAAGTCTTTAGATGGAACGTAAGCGATTCTTGGTGAAGCCTCTGTTTGCCCATACATCACAAACAGTTCTTTGTTGTTTTTTTCACTCCAGTTTAAAAACTTAAGAACTAACTCCTGTGACAACCGCCCACCGGCTTGAGCTAAATATTTTAAGCTCGGTAAATCCTTATTAACAAAATCAATCTTATCCAACAGCTCATATGTATATGGCACACCATATAAGCTCGTTGCGCTCTCTTCCGTAAATAACCGCCAAAATGCATTGTCTGAAATTGACTTATCCGTGAGCAACAAACACGCACCAACTGAAAGATGTGAGTTGATAATAGACATACCAAAAGAGTACTGAAATGGCAGTGTTGTTGGTACTTTATGGCTACTGTTAATGTCTAAATATTTTGCGATTGATTCTGCATTAGAGTGGATATTTAATTTAGATAGTCGAACTAATTTTGCACTTCCCGTTGTACCAGAAGTAGAAAGCAGTACACATAGTTCAGGGTTTAACTTTTCTTTCGAGGCATTTTCTAGAAAATGCAATGCCCATTGATCATCTTGATTTTTCTTAAATAGGATATCAGGCTTAAATACATCCAGAATTTGTGAGGAGTTATCTGTAGCTCCATCTGCTAATAAGATGACAGGGTGTCCGCCCCTTAATGCTGCCAAATAGGCAATTAATGGCTGTATCTCATTCTTAGCTTCAACAACGACTAGCTTTGCCTCGTCGCCTATTTCCTGGGCAAACTTATCGATTTCATCGGCCAACTCGGTATAGGTTAGCCTTTCACCTTTATCGGTGACAATAGCGGTATTACTGCCAAACTTCCTCAACGAGTCTATAAACAAAAGATTATCCTTAATCTGAAGTTAACAAATTCATAAGTTTTCTTTTTATACAACTTGACTATAGTAAAAAATCAACAGATTAGTAGCGTTAATCAGTCAGCCTAAAATCCGCACTTAAAGCTAGCCAAGCGCAACCTGGCTCTTCTGACTACCCTTCCTTGGAACTTATTGGAATTTGAAGCCTCTTATCTATAACCCAAGTGTCTTCGAGGATCACAGTTCCGAGGGGGTGTCGGCCCACCCACTCCTGTGTTGAAGTGACTGGGCATAGTGGTTGAATTAACTAAATATGACCACAATTAAAGAGATAAAGTAAGATTCAGAGGCACACAATGTTTCAACAATTGCGCACAATTTTTCGACAGGTCATGCATGAAGGAACCGATGGCGGTGCTGTAGACACACCGTCATTAAACCTGGCCATGGCATGCTTACTTTGCGAAGTCGCCAATGCTGATCACAGCGACGATCCAAGAGAGCAAGCAGCAAAGTTGCACCTACTGGTCAAATTGTTGGAGATTACCGACCAGGAAGCAGAAGTATTGCTGACAGAAGCCAAGCAGAAAAGTCAGCAATCCGTTTCATTATATGAGTTCACAACCAAGTTACGCACACTTGAGCCAGAGCAGCGCTTCGCATTAATTGAAGCCATGTGGCAAGTTGCTTACGCCGATGGTGTGCTTGACCCAATGGAAGAAGCGGTCATTCGTCAGGTGGCAGAGCTGATTTATGTGGACCACTCTGAATTCATACGAGCAAAGCTCTCTGCCCAACCTGACGAGCAATAATTCAATTGGCTATGATATTTTATTGACAAAGATGTTTTAACTACCTGACATCGATATTCCGGCTGGCTTTCCTGTATTGTACTCGCCAGCCTTGCCATCTTGGTAGTTCCCACCGTTTAGGGTCCTGCTTTCGCTTTCCGCTGGTGTGCACGGCAACCACCAGCTTTTTGGCTATATGGTATTCAATTGCCATGGTCAAATCGGTAAGAATGACTTGGTATGGAAATTCATTATCGAAGTCTTCTCGCTCCCACTCAGGGATACCATCAAAGGCAAAATCATCGGCGCTAAACAATTCCATATCATCTACCGATGCAATCCCCAATGCGTCCAGCTGCTCTGTTAGCCAAGCGATGACTTCAACCGCTTCCGCTGGCCTTGAGCACGTCTCGGTTTGATAACGGCCAAGCGCTAGATACAAATTCCACTGATGTATATCTGCGGTAAGTTGTTCAGATAACCCTGCTAACAGCTGACCTGCCAGCACCATATCAACCAGAGAGCTGACTGCCGACTCCCCCTGAGGTGGCGCCCAATGAGAATGGATCACCCGCCCCGCATACACCTTTTTGTATTCAACCAAGCAACCTTCTTCACTCACTTGGGTTTCACCAATTTCTTCCTCACCAAACTGATGCTGGTTAAGCAAAGCAAGCGGCACTGGTGCCATGCAGGTTGCCAACACAAGGTTTTGTTTCACCCCTTTACCCGGTACAGCAAACTGATCAAACACTATGGCGGCTTCAGCATCTTCGCTATAACGGCTATCACGGCCAAGACTGACCTCAATAAACCCATTACCCAATGCCTGACGGCGTTTTTGGCGACGTACAAAAACCAACTCTGGTGCGGCAATCAGTACCGATTCAAGCCACTTTTCGCGTCGAAAAGTAGAAGCTACTTCCAAGGAAGGTAATGACAAGGCTAAGCGGATTTGATCTGATAATTGACGCGCTTCTTTCAGCAGATCAGCGTCAATATTCAAGCAATCAGGTACAGGCCCACGAAGCAATTTAATGAGTGCGGTGGCATCGCAGCTATTTGGCTCCCATTTCAGCAATGCCTCACGCTTTTCTTCTGATGAAGGCATTTGCCACAAACGCTGATAGAGACTTAATGCGGCCGATAAATCCACCATCGCCTCTTGGCTTGCTTTGTCGGGCATCGCAGTGATCAAATGGGCAAATAAGGTATCGATAGGAAGCGGGTACAACACCTTTCCATGTTCAGTGATCAAGCCTTCCTCGCCCAACGCTTTCATTGCTTGCAACTTTGTCAGCGCAATATCAAGCGACTTGGCAGGCAGATGGTCGATGAAAGATAACTGATCAAGGCGATGACCACAGCTGGCTGATGCCAACATCGGCTCTATTAACTCTTCACGGTGTAGCTCTGGTGGCGTCACTAACTCTAGCGGTGCGGCCTTGCCATATAGTCGGATACAGACACCATCTTGCACTCGCCCTGCCCGCCCCTTGCGCTGCTCGGCACTGGCTTGAGAGATAGCGTGAAGTCCCAAAACGGTACGACCATTGCGCTGATGCGTACGGCGCTCAAGGCCAGTATCGATAATTAGCGTCACCCCAGGAATTGTCAACGATGTTTCAGCCACATTGGTCGCTAAGATGATGCGCTGCTTGCTACTTTCGTTTAAAGCACGCTGGCGCTCATCATCGGTTACCGACGAATGGAGCGGAATAATATCAAGCGTACCCAGTTCGATTTCACTGATGAGCGCTTGGCGCAAAGTCGACAAACATTGGCTGATTTCTTTTCGGCCCGGCAAAAAGGCCAACACGTCTCGGTGATCTTGATAGTGGCTAACAACCGTTTCTTTCACTTGTTTTTCGATATGCCGGATATCAGGCATATTTCGACTATCTGAACAAAGGTTAACCGTAAACACATTAAAGTTACGGCCTTTTGCCTGAAGGCACTGTCCACCCAAGTATTGGGTTAATTTTTGGCTATCGAGTGTCGCCGAGGTCACCACTAAACGGTGGCTTTGTTGCTCTTTTAGCATGGCAAGCAACAAGTCCGTATCCCAGCGCCTTTCATGAAATTCATCAATAATGACAGTATCAAAATCAGCCAGCTTATTTTCACTGAGCCAGCGCAAGGCAACACCGGGCGTTACAAATACAATCTTGCTCTGCTCAGAAAAACGGTTATCAAATCGGATAGCATAGCCCACTGACTCCGCCAGCTTTTCACCCCGTTGGGTGGCAACAAACTCAGCCAATGAGGTACATGCCACCCTGCGCGGTTCAACAACTAACACTCTACCTTGCTCTGCCGCCCAAACCGGTAAATGGGTTGATTTACCCGATCCCGTTTCCGCTTCAACCACAAGGTGATGCTTGCTCAGCAGCTGCAGAAAATCGGATTTAATGGTTTCAATCGGAAAAAAGGTTTGGTTAGGCATGGTTTATCAATCGGTTATTGCGAGAATGCTTATTGTGACAATTAATACTGGCTCTGTCATGACTCAAGCTGCATTTGATTTCCAAAATGCAATTTGCAAACGATAATGGCTTAAAACCTGAAATTACCAACCAATTTAAGACGGTCTTGGCGATTGTGCCTCACCATTTGCTCACTCAAAGTCCACAAAACACAGATACTTCAACCTTTTCAGGTGTATAGCGCAAGCGCGTAAATGTTGGTCTAGTTCTTGTAAAAGAGAAATATATCACTCATTTTCCCGACTAAGGCCTAACCATGAAAAAATCCATCTCAATCGCCATTGGTTTATTAGCAACCGTCAGCCTTTCAGCCCAAGCAACGCTCGTAAGTATAGAAAATTGCTCCGGTACCGCGAAAAACGGCCCTGCTGTAACCTGTGAAATCACAAACTCCCCAGCTAATGTGATCTCGCCAAATCCAAACAATAACAAGCTGGTTGCCTGGGACGAAGTACAAAACCATGTACTTGTTGAAGACTTGAAGGTCGATCGTGTCTTTGACCCGACCGCCTCATTTATTGAAGATGCGGGTAATAGTGGGTATTTCATCAAGGCTGGAACCATTGTTTCAAGTCACTATGTTCAGTGGGACCCGAACGGCCGAGGACAAATTAACGCATCAATTGTGCTTGATTCTCAAATATTCGCCTTTATCACTTCAGATCAAAACTTGTTTGACAGTGACGACCAACTTGCTCTTCCGAATATTAATTACAATGACTTCAATTTACGCGGAATAGAAAAGAAAGACACCACGGTATTCGATGGTGATAGCGCTAGTATTAACTGGACAGCAAGTTCACCAGGAGATTGGGCACGCCTGATTACGGCCTATTCACCAGCAGCCGAAGCTCAGGTCTCAGAGCCCGTAACCATAGCCTTATTTTTATCTGGCCTTATTGGGTTCGTTTGTCGCCGTAAAGTCACTAACTAGAGGTGTTCTAATTTATTCCATCATTCATGCTGCCTTTATTTCGTCAACAACTATGGTTATAACATTGATACCTAACTTGAAAACCAATTATGCACGATCTCGCCACCACCGCTGTTACCGTTTTTATGGGCTTTTTCGCCATGATGAACCCCATCGCCAATACCGCTGTGTTTGTTGGCATGACAGGTGAAGAAACAGAACAACAGCGGAAAAAAACGGCTTTTAAGGCGTTGATGACCGCTTTCATTATCATTGCGGCATTTTGCCTATTGGGAAAAGGGATCTTCGAAGTCTTTGGTATTACATTACCGGCGCTACGTTTATCTGGCGGCATCTTGGTGTTTTTGGTTGGCTACCACATGTTGCAGGGAAGCTCTTCAAAGCTTCACTCTCATACTCCAAGCAGTGATGAAGCTGAAGACAAAGATATTGCGATTTCCCCTTTAGCACTGCCTATCCTCGCCGGTCCCGGTACTATTGCTACCGCGATGAATTATTCAGCGGCTGGCGGCGTACTGAACATACTTGTGACAATTGCGGCATTTGCCCTGTTATGCCTCATCACCTTTGTTTGCTTTTTATTCGGCCCTAAGATTATCGACAAAATCGGAGAAAGCGGCATAAATATTACTACCCGATTGATGGGACTCATTCTTACCGTTATTGGTATGCAAATGCTAATTCAAGGGGTTCATGATGCTTATGAACTATTTCAGAGTACTACGCCATGAAAGATGCCATGCACGCCCCCACAAACTACGCCATCAATCACAAATAAAAAAAGACCCGCCTTTCGGCGGGTGAGTGCAAAGCTTAATTTTGGAGTCTTCAGCCTAAACTAAGCGGAGGAGGTTTTGGATGCTCAATACAGAAAAGTACAGAACGTAAGCGCACTCGAATGGAATTTCCCATGCAAATGAGGTCAAAGATGAAGGAATGTAATGCAACCAAACTTACATCCTTGTTATTTAGTTAAATTGAAAAGCCCTTCATCCTTGAAATACTTATAATTGAATTTAACCTAATGACATTGCTTAATAATATTTTGCAATTTAATTATTGAACCTTTAATACTTTGTCCGTTTAAACACACTTGGTAATCTTCGGGATGGTCAATATGGCCAAGTATTTTGTGACCTCTATACTCAACCAGAACAATTTTGCAGCTCACAATATCAAGTAATCCCTGAGCTTTTCGCTTGATAGCCTTTCGACGAAAAAAATAACCATCTAATAAATCTGCCACTACTACATCCTATGTTTCAGCATCGCACATCCTGCGCTCAACGCTCTTACTCAATAGCAACAGAGTATAGAGGTATTGAAATTCAAATTGATTAGCATTTGATAATTAACTCAATAACAAATAGCTAATTATTCAGTATCATTTATACAGCGCTATACCTTCGTTAACTTATGTTTGAACAGGGTCATTGATGAGTTGTACAGTCGATGAACAGTCAGCTTCCAATTCGCTATTTATATCACCACTTTTTCACTCAAAATTTGACTTTTTTCTTTAACTCCCTAGCCTTATGTCATCTATTCGTTGAGGCTATTTTCAACATGACCGACAAAACAACCTTTAACCCAGAATTATGGGAAGCTGTTCCAGGCTTCGATTTTGAAGACATCACATACCACCGCGCCAAAGATCAGGGCACGGTACGTATTGCTATTGACCGCCCTGACTGCTTAAACGCGTTCCGTCCTAAAACGGTTGATGAGCTTTTCACCGCACTTGATCACGCACGCCAGTGGTCAGATGTTGGTTGCGTACTGCTAACCGGTAACGGCCCATCGAAGAAAGGCCAATGGTCATTCTCATCAGGTGGAGATCAGCGTATTCGCGGTAAAGATGGCTACAAGTACGAAGGTGAAGAAGCCGGTAAAGCAGATGTTGCCCGCATGGGTCGCCTACACATTCTTGAAGTTCAGCGTATGATCCGCTTTATGCCAAAAGTGGTTATCGCTGTTGTGCCAGGCTGGGCTGTTGGTGGTGGTCATAGCCTTCATGTTGTTTGTGATCTGACGCTAGCATCAAAAGAGCATGCGGTATTTAAGCAAACCGACCCTGATGTGGCTTCATTCGATTCAGGCTACGGCTCTGCATACCTGGCGAAAATGATTGGTCAAAAGCGTGCCCGTGAAATCTTCTTCTGTGGCTTCGACTACAGCGCACAAGAAGCTTACGAAATGGGTATGGTTAACAAAGTGGTTGATCACTTTGAGCTTGAAGACGAAGCACTGCGTTGGGCGAAAGAAATCAACAGCAAGTCGCCAACAGCAATGCGTATGTTGAAATACGGCTTTAACTTGCCTGACGATGGCTTGGTTGGCCAGCAGCTATTTGCCGGTGAAGCAACTCGCCTAGCCTACGGCACAGACGAAGCCCAAGAAGGCCGTGACGCGTTCCTAGAAAAACGTGACCAAGACTTCAGCCGCTTCCCTTGGCACTACTAACCTGCCAAATTGCGATAAAAAGGCCCTGAAATTCAGGGCTTTTTCATACCTCAAACAAGGGTTAGTACGTAAAGCTCAGTTAATACGTAAAGCTAAGGCCAACAAAGTGCATCCTGCCATCAAAGGTGCCGTTTAGCCCCACCTTCTGCCGTTCAATATCAACCTCACCTAAATCGGCATATTCGTAGAACATATCAACGGTGATACCATCCCACTTGGTTGAGGCACCAACCGAATAGCGGTATTGCTCACCAACTGGGACATCAACCCATTGCTTGGTTGGATCATCTTGTGGCGACGTTTCATATGATAATCCTGCCTTTAGGCGCCATTTGCTGTTTAGCTGATAATCCGTCCCCAAGGCGAACTTCCATACATCGTCCCAATCCCTATCTATCGTCACCCCGTCACGCCCCAACCCAAGATCGGTATCAGGAGTAAAGTTCATTACCGTTTTATCCCACTCACTCCAACGATGCCACTGAACAGATGCCAACAAGTTCAGCTTGTCGCTATAAGCGTAACTGGCGCTGATATCGGCAAGGGCTGGTAGACTAAGATCAGTTTGAAGACGATTGATCACCCCAATTTCGGTCGGGCCCGATACGCGTGTATCAAACTCATGTTCCAACTTTGTTCGATAACTCGCACTGACGACCAACTTAGGATTGTGCTGGTACATTACCCCAACATTGGCACCAAACGCCCAATCGGTATCTTGCTTAACATCCAATCGCTTGCTTGATTGCTGCAACGCCGCCCAACTAAATTGCAGCCCCGCCCCAACCGACCATTGGTCGTTCAATCGGTAACTTAATGCTGGATTGAACTGCATCGCAGTTAAGGTAATTTCATCAAGAACAGGTGCCCCCGCCCATTGATCACCATAAGCAAGGCTAGATCCGCCGACAGCCCCTAACGCTAAGCCAATATGAAGATCGTCGGTAATTTGATGGGCGTGAAATGCACCAAATGACGGTAATACCGAATGGGCTTTACCATCCGCTTGCCCATCTTTATCGGTGTATTTCATTTCGAGATCAAAGCCCAAAACATTAAATGTCGTAAGGCTCTCTCCCATCCCACTCATCGTCGCGGGGTTCGTCCACATCGCCGCGGCCGAATCGGTATAAACACCGTCACCCGCGCCAGCTGCCCCTGCATTGGCGGTTACTGCTTCCTGTAGAAAAATACCACTTGCCTGTGCCGACAGGGAAAACACTGACACAACGGCCAGCGCTACTTTTGATGGTCGCATATACTCTCTCAATTACTCTTTAGGGGAAAATAAGGCTAATTAGCCTTGTTTGGATTTCAGTTCATCGATGACATACGGCGGTGCGACTTCAGCCAATTCATCAAGGCAAGCCTTGGTATTTTGATGGTCATGTCGAATATAGATGTCGCACACGGCGTACAACTGCTCAGGGGCGCCCGAGATTTGATACGCTTTTTCAAACGATGCGGTCGCAACCTTGATATCAATAGGTTCTTGCAGCACCCCGTTCAGGTACCAAAAGTAGCTATTTCGCGGTTCAAGTTCGGTGGATTTTTGTATGGCTGTCGCAGCATCGGCTTTCTGGTTCAACCTCACCAAGGTTAGCGCTTGTGAGTAATATAAATTGGCATTGTCAGGTAGGATAAACTGCGCTTTCAGCAACAGTTTGTTCGCCGCTTCGTTCTCGCCTTGGGCGCGGTAGTTATCAGCCATGCTCAACCAAATTTGCGGGTTGGTTTTATCTTCTAGCAACAGATAATCATACAACGCTTGAGCAGGCTGCCATTGTTGTTGCCAACGGTAAACATCCGCTAGCAATAACTGAGATTGGCTGTCTTTCTTCCCTTCTAGGTACGCCTCCAACTCAGCTGCAGGCTTTTCGAGCATGGATTGTTGCTCAGGTGACATCTCGGCAAAATTACGCACCAAGTTCGTGGTTGCGGTGAGCCTCACTCGCAGCTCGCTATCGGAAAGCAAGGGTGAAAGCATTCGCCAGCGATGGGCGAACTGATAAGGTTCTGCGCCAACCACCGCGGCTTCACGAACCACGGCACTTTCATCACCCAGGGCTCTTGCAACCGCAACTAGACTGTTTTGATTTGGGTACCGTGCAAGCTGCTTGAGTGCCTCTGCCCTTGTGGCATCATCCTGTCGTTTATCTTGGGCAATCATTACCCACTGCTGGAGCTGTTGGGCCTGGCCTTGTTGAGACTGAACCTGTTGTGACTGCTCAGGCTTGTCTTGAGTGCCTGTTTTCTCTTGAATAGCTTTCTCTTGAATAGTTTTCTCTTGAATCGCTTTCTCTTGAACAGCATCGACAACCTCAGTTGCACTGGCTGGCAAGGCAGACACTCCCCCCAAAAGCATGCCGCCAGAAACCGTAAGAATCGACACAAGTAGCCCCTTTGCTAAGGTCATTTTCATGGCACATTTCCTCCTTTAGGCACGATTGTGAACGTATGAATACTGAGGCGAATGCGCCTTCAGCAGCCCATCACGGAATTTGCCATTGGCAACAGGGTGGCCCGTAGCCCTTAAGATATAAGTCAAGGTACTGTCTGCATGGTTAAAGAACTTTTTCCAACCGGCACACAAATAATTCAGTCCAGGCTCGCCATCTTTGGTTCGGATAAACCGGTTTTTTGGGCACTCACCATAGCAAGCGAATTTGTAGTCGCACTGCTGGCACTGAGAGGTTAAAGTCCGTGATTTGGCAAAACCAAATTTTTGCTGTTCGCTGGAATACGCCATCTCATCCAATTTTTGGTGATGGATATTGCCCACTTGGTATTCTGGATAAACATAATGGTCGCAAGTAAACACGTCCCCATTAGACTCCATCGCTAGCCCTTTGCCGCAGATCTCACCCAAAGTACACAGTGGGTTTTTCCGCCCCATCCAGGTTTCAACGCTGGCCTCGAAATACTGAACAAATACCTTGCCAATATCGTTATTCACCCACTCGTCAAAAACTGCGATCAGAAAATCCCCCCACGCCTCTGCCGAAGTACACCAAGGCTCTACCACCGAATTTTTATGCCACGGGTTTAAACGTTTATCGCCCTGACGCAACTGGGTTTGCGGGTGCCAAGTTTGAGGTGCAGTGGTGCGGAATGTTTTTTGTTCAACAATGGGAATAAACTGCATTTGCGGCGACTTAACAACATCACGTAAGAATCGATAAACATCCAACGGGTTCTTGCTCGTCAGGTTATTTACGCAGGTCAGGGTCGCAAATTTCACCTTGTGCTTATGCAGTAAATCTACGGCTTTCATTACCTGCTTGAACGTTCCACGTCCTGCTTTATTAGTACGATACGCATTGTGCAGTAACTCAGGCCCATCAATACTTAGGCCGACCAGAAACTGGTGCTGTGCCAAAAACTCACACCACTCATCATTGAGCAAGGTGCCGTTGGTTTGCAGGTCGTTGGCGATCTTCACCCCAGCGGGTTGGTACTTTTTCTGAAGCTCAACTATTTTTCGGAAATATGCCAACCCGAGGATGGTTGGTTCTCCGCCCTGCCAAGAAAAAATAATCTCAGGCGTGTTCTGCCCCTCAATGTATTGGCGAATATAGGTTTCTAATGTTTCGTCATCCATTTTCGGCGAACAGCCTTTCTTATACTCAAGCAAATCCTGTTTGCTCAGGTAGTAACAATAAGTGCAATCGATATTGCACGCCGCACCAATTGGCTTTGCCATTACGTGCAAACGCTTTGATGCCTTACCGTTAAACTGTGGACCTTGAGTGACTAGCATATCTCACCTTTGAAGCCATTAACTGAGGTAAGGCGTCATGTTAATGACCTCCACGCCAGATCGCTTGTTATACCCCTTATAACCTATGGGTATGACCAAATTGCCTACAATGGTGCTCTGTTCATTTTGGAGTATCGGCCATGCCTTCTCGCTCAAAACACTTTGCTCTTGCTGCTGTCCTTAGCACCACAGCTGCCATCTGGTTGGCATCAAGCCATTCCGAGCCGATACCACACCCGATTCAACAACAGATAGAAGATGAAATGGTACTTGTTGAAGGCGGTAGTTTTGAAATGGGCTCGAATGATGAAACCGCAGCAAAGTCAGAACAACCAGCACGACAAGTCACGGTCGATAGCTTCTACATTGCCAAATACGAAGTCACCCAAGGCTTGTTCGAGTCAGTAATGGGCGCATCACTCAGCTACTTCAAAGATCCCGATGTGCCGGTCAACAATATCAGCTGGCAACAAGCAAACTTCTTTGTCGACAAATTGAATGAACTCACAGGTGCCAACTACCGCCTTCCCACCGAAGCCGAATGGGAATTTGCCGCACGCGGAGGCAACGAAAGCAAAGGCTATACTTTCAGTGGTTCGAATAATATTGATGAGGTTGCTTGGTATGCAGGCAATGCGGGTAATCGCGCTCGCCCTGTTGGACAAAAGCAACCAAATGAGCTGGGACTCTATGATATGACCGGTAACGTCGGCGAGTTTGTCATTGATGCTTTTGACGCGGGTTACTATCGTTACGCACCTTCCAACAACCCTAACAACGCGCAAGACACCGATATCGGTCTTGCCCACAAATCAGTGCGTGGCGGCAGCTTCGCCTACGACGCCAACGAGTCAGAAAACTTCCGCCGAGATTTTGCCAGCCAATCGATCCTTATGTCTGATATGGGACTAAGGCTGGTAAGAGATGCCAATTAGGGCAAACACTTGGCCTCAATCTAGTTTATTAATCCAGCGAGACAACAAAATGAAAAAAGCATGGATACCACTGCTTACCCTAGCCAGCTGCTCCGCCATTGGGCTAATGTCAGCCCCAGCCACCGCAGCGACAGAAACACCTAAACTGGTGCTACAAATCACTGTCGACGGCCTGCGAGCCGATTTACTCGAACGTTATAAGCACAATTTTGGTGAATCTGGTTTTCGATACTTGATGGATCAGGGGGTCTATTACACCAATGCCCACTATCAGCACGGCAACACAGAAACTATTGTCGGTCATGTCTCGCTGGCAACCGGCGCACCACCGAGCGTACATGGCATGGTTGGTAATGTCTGGTATGACAGAAGCAAAGCGCGTCTTGTTTACAATGTTGAAGATGAAAACTACAACATGCTCAGCGCCAATGCAGGTGTTAATCAATCTACAGAGATCGACCCAACTCAAAAAGCTGCAAAGCAAGACGGGCGCTCACCTGAGCCTATCCTGTCAACCACCTTCAGTGACGAATTAGCAGTAGCAAGTAACGGAGAATCAAAAATATTCTCTGTCTCAGTCAAAGACAGAGGCGCAATTTCATTAGCAGGTCACTCCGGTAAAGCTTTTTGGTTCTCGAAAGCCCAATCTGAATTTGTCACCAGTAACTATTACTATCAACAATACCCAAGCTGGGTGATGGATTGGAACGCCGCAGATCACACTGCACAATATTCAAAGCAACGCTGGACACTTTCATTGCCCCGGGAAAAATACACGCTAAAAGAAACCGCAACAGAGCACAAGGTTGATCTTGCCGGGTTCAAGCGTACTTTCCCACATCCGTATGGGCCAGCAAGTTATCCCTATTTCAGCACCATGCTAACACTTAGCCCAGCAGGTGATGAGTTAACCGAAAACTTTGCCTCAACATTGATTGATAAAGAGCAGTTAGGTCAAGGCAAGTTCACCGACTACCTTGCGGTCAGCTTTTCATCTAATGACTATGTCATCCATATGTATGGCCCTTCGAGCCTAGAAACCGAAGACAACCTAATACGCCTCGATAGCACCATTGCCAAATTACTTGGCCAAGTTGATAACAAAGTCGGCCTAGAAAATACCCTGATCGTGCTTTCCGCGGATCATGGCGTACCTGAAGCAGCCCCAACGGTGAATGCCCTGGGCTACCAAACAGCGAGATACTTTGACAAAGAAGTGGTTAAACCGGCGTTAATCAAAACACTGAAATCTCGATTTGGAGTGGGTGAAGATTTGGTTCGCCTTTATGCCCAGCCTTATATTTACCTCGACCATGAGGTGATCAAGCGCAAAGGGCTCGACTTAGGCACCGTACAAGCCGTCATAGCAGATGAAGTTGCCAAAATAGAAGGTGTCGCCGCTGCTGTGACCAGTCGCGATATCGAAGCTAATTCGCTGCCAGATTCACACCTAATGCAGCTAGTAAAAAATAACTACCACCCGCAACGTTCCGGTGATGTCTACGTAGTATTTAACCCACGAACATACATTAACGACATGGATGGACTCACTATCGCTTCAACCCATGGCTCCCCTTGGCGATACGATACCCATGTCCCGGTTATTTTTGCCGGACACACCATCAAATCACAGCAGGTGTCACGCCCAATCACCCCCTACGATATCGCCCCCACGCTATCGAATGTATTGGGGGTCACCCAACCAAGTGGCTCTATTGGTGATGTTTTATCAGAGATCACCAAACATTAGTCGCCATATCTTAATTATTAGCTGTTCGTGACTAGCTATCCATAACAACCCAACCGCCATCCCCCTTGAGCTGAATAGGTTGAGCAAATGCGGCCTATTCAGTTCAACACTGATTTCGCGTCTATTTACTGCCTTTACCACTCGCGATTGAACGCCCATCCCCTCACCCGCCACTCTTGAAGTAGCTTGGTTATATCCCTAAAATATCAAATAAAGTAGCTTTCCAAGACAGAACACACCAATGAAGAAGTATGACTTTGTAGTTCAAGATATTCTGAGCAAAATTTACCAAAATAAAATAAGCGTAAAATTGCCAGCTGAAAGGGATCTTGCTGAAAGCTACGCAGTCTCACGCTTCACAATAAGAAAAGCGCTAAGCAAGCTGGAAGCGATCGGTGTCGTAACAGCAAAACTTGGTGCTGGTCACTATGTAAAAGAATCGGTTCGCGACAATCCGCTCATTTATAACTCAATTACGGAAAACAGCTTTAACGAAATTTCCTATAAAAAAGTCAGCTTACATAAGAAACTCGCAACCGGGCATGATAAAAACATATTCCAATTTGGTGAAGATGATTATATTTGGGATATAAAACGGCTACGTTTAGTTAACGGCGCGGTGGTTCAATTAGAAAACACCAAATTACCCGTTAGCTTATTTAGCAAAATGACAGCAGAGATTATTGAAAGTTCGCTGCAAAACCATACCCTGGATTTAGGTTATGACATCGCACGTTACTTAACCAACTATAAAGCAGTAAATGTTTCGAAAGAAGACGCTCAGCTGCTAGGTTGTAAAAAAGGCATTGCAGCAATGAGTATTAATAACCGAGGTTTTTTATCCACTGGCGAAGTCTTTATTGTCAGTGAAGTGGTCGATATCGATTATAACTGTACTTACCTTGTCCCTTTTAATAGCGAAAATATTAAAATGCGAGGAAAAAAATAGCCGCTTAAAAGCGGCTATTTTACTAAATACGGTCACAAATACCTTAAGGCGTATGAATCGTACCATCAGGTAAACGGCTTTGTGTCCACTCATGTGGTCGGTAAGTCACAGGGAAGTCTCTCGCCTTCTCTACGTCCATTTCAACACCGATACCGTTCTCTTCTAACGCATACAGGAAGCCATTTTTCGGCTCTGGTGCATTCGGGAACACAGCACGAGTATTCTCTTTATATTCAACATGTTCTTGAATAGCAGCATTGTGTAAATGCACATTCATATGGGTGTTTACTGCTGCACCGATTGGTGTCATGTCAGGCGGGCAATGCCAAGCTAAACGCACACCGAAGGTTTGACACAAGTGCGCAAGTTTCAGTGCCGGTGTAATACCGCCAATTTGTGAAACATGGCAACGAATGAAGTCGATTCGGCGATTGATGATCAGCTGTTTCCACTCTTCAGGGTTATTAAACAACTCACCCAAACCTAATGATACTGATGTTTGACTACGGATATTATCCAGCCACTCTGTTTGGCTTGGCGGTAAAATATCTTCAATGAAGTACGGCTTATATTGCTCTACTTCTTTCGCAAACTGGATGGCCTGATTCGGGAAAAGACGCTCATGTACATCATGAAGAATATGGAATTGGTTGCCATATTTTTCACGAAGTAGTTTAAACATGGTAATTGTATTATCCATGTATTGGTCTTGATCAAAGTATGACCCTTCCGTTGGGTTTGCTGTTGTATGGATGTTTTCAGGCACACCACCATAGAAACCTAGCTGACAACGAATATGCTTATAACCTTGCGATAAGAACTCGTCTACAAGTTCATAAATACCTTCCATTGTATCGCTGGTTGCGTGGGTATAAACAGGAATGGCATCACGCGATTTTCCACCAAACAGTTGGTGCAAAGGCATTTGTGCTAGTTTTGCCTTAATATCCCACAGCGCCATATCAACGCCAGAAACAGCATTATTGATAACGGGTCCATTACGCCAATAGGCGTTAACCATCATCATTTGCCATAAGTCTTCGATATTATTCGCATCTTTACCAATCAGTAATGGCTTTAGATATTCATCAACCATGGTTTTAACAGCTAATGGGCGCTGTTGAAACGTAGCACAACCATAACCAGTCACACCTTGTTCGGTTTTTACAATTACCGTAATTAGGTTATGTCTATCTGGTTTAGTAATAATGCACTCAATATCACTGATTATGTTTTTTTTCACAATGAAAGTCTCATCTGAACCGGAATCTATTTTTATATATACCAACTAAAAATAGCCCTTTTCAAGTGCATTTTTTAATAAAATTTAATTGGTATGGTAAGTTAGCAAAACTTACGTCAAAAACAGACCAATCGTAATAAATTGCTTCATCACCCCTAAAATGCGCCAAAAAACGTGATTGAACTCTCAGTTTGCCGCGTTGGATTTTTGTCGTGGTTCTATATTATTCACCTACATCAAGCACTGACGGCGACATCACCAAGGTTTTATCTGCAAGTTGGTGCACTGATAAATGATTAACAGGACTAAGAAGATAATAAGAATGTACGACTTTATATCGCAGCCAGCCGATATAAGTATCTAATATCTTGAAATAATTGAATCTGGGTAGTTTGAACTGTTTTACAAAGAGTTTGTACTCCACTAGATTTATTTTCTGAAAGAGAGTTAATAATATTATGCAAATTAGTGAGTCAATGGGTGCTTTTGGAAAAAAGAATTCAGCATCATCTAAGAAAAGCAGTGTTGCTGAACGATTAACACTGATGATTGATGCTTTGGGTGGCATTGGTAACATTGCTGATGCGACACACTGTATGACAAGGTTACGACTGAAGCTTAAAGATCAATCTCTTGCCTCGGAAGAGACGCTTAAGTCGATAAGTGGTGTCCAAGGCGTCGTTTTTGCCCAAGATCAGACTCAGATCATCATTGGTGTTGATGTCGAGCAGTGGCACAAAACGCTGCAAGGTATGCTGCAAGACGGTAACGTAGCAAGCAATACTGACGATACGGCTGCCTCAGCCAAAGACGGCAAGCTATTCCAAAACGCGATGCGTATCGTAGCGGGTATTTTTGGCCCAGTTGTCCCTGCTATCGCCGGTGCCGGTATGTTGATGGGCTTACTATCTGGCCTTATCGCAACTAACGTCATTTCAGAAACATCAGACACTGTTTTCTTCTTCCGTTCGATTTCGGTTGCCGTGTTCTTCTTCCTACCTATGCTGGTTTCTTTCTCGGCAGCGAAGATGTTCAAAGTTAACGAATACATCGCGCTGGCTGTTGCAGCAGCTATGCTGTCCCCGCAACTAATTGAAAAAGCGGCGGCACTAAAAGCGGCAAGCGAGGTGGCAGAATTAACCGTGCTTGGCGTCGTGCCAATCGAGTTGATGAACTACGGCGGCTCAATCGTACCGACCATCCTCGCAGTATGGCTACTTTCTAAAGTCACACCGCTTGTTGATAGCATTGTGCCAACTGTTGCTAAGCCGGTACTGACACCACTGTTTGCCTTCGCAGTAACGGCAACCGCCACCCTGTCATTTGTTGGCCCTCTAGGTATGTGGCTAAGTAATGGTGCTGGTTGGGTTGTAAGCTCTCTACTTGAAATTTCACCAACGCTGACAGGTTTCGTATTCGGTCTAACACGTCCTATTACTATCGTGTTCGGTATTCACCACAGCATGACGCCAATCAGCCTGAACAACTTCGCGCTGTACGGCAAAGATCTACTCATGCCTATCATGTGCTTGGGCAACCTTGCGATTGCGGGTGCAACCCTTGCTATCTGGCACAAGCAGCGTAAAACTGTCTCGAAAGAGCAATCTTCAATCACAGCGGGGTCTGGTGTAACAGCAATTCTAGGTATTACTGAACCTGCGCTATTCGGTGTGCTTACCAAGTACACTAAAGCCATGTTCACCGCTAGCCTTGCAGCAGGTGTATTCGGTGCCATCTCTGTCACATTGGATACTCACCTAACAAGCTACATCCTGTCTTCTGTGTTCAGTCTTCCTGCTTACCTATCAGCAGGTACACAGAACTTCATTCAGGCTGTACTGGGTGTCTGTGGTGTGTTCGCCCTGTCATTCGTCCTAACCACGATGTTTGTTAAGGTTGATGACAAGTAAGCATTAGAATGGAATAAACAACGTGGCTAAATGGCTAGGTTGATAACGCGAAAGGGATCTGACTTTGTCAGATCCCTTTTTTGTTTTGGAGCAAATGTGCGATCGAGCATTTGCTCTGAAATTGATGACTTGAATTAGCTTCTTAAGATTAGACTTCGATGCTCTGCCATAGTCATTTGATATATGCCCTGCTATCGGCCATACTAAATGCGCACAGTGAATACGCATAGGATCACCTCATGAAAAACGCATATGATAAGCATGCACCTAAAAAGGCTACAAATCTTAGTCTAAACAGTGAGTTGTTAGCCGAAGCCAAACGCCTAAACATCAATCTATCTGCAACAATGGAGCAGGCACTAGAAAAAGAAGTCAAACAACGATTGAAAGCTGAATGGTTAGAGCAAAACGCCGAAGCTATTGAAGCTTGTAACGACTTAACTGCAAAACACGGTCTATTTTCTGATTCATACCGAGTATTCTAATGTCGCAATTTACGCTTTATAAGAACAACGATAAGAGCACCGCTACCGCCTACCCATATTTTGTTGATGTCCAAAGCGAGTTACTAGATTCACTTAATACTCGGCTGGTTATTCCTTTAACGCCTATCGAGCTACTAGAGAAAAAAGCACCCAGTCATTTATGCCCTACCATTCATATCGACGAAGGTAACTTTGTAATTCTTACTCATCAAATGGCTAGTGTACCAACTAGAATTCTCTCGACCCCAGTCAACGAACTAAGCACGTTTAGAAGCGAAATTATTGCTGCAATAGATTTTTTGATTACTGGCATCTAACGCTTTTTACGGAAGTTTTAGGGCAATTTATTGTGACGCCATACAATCAGCTGATCCGCACCAGCAGTTTTGGACACCGAGTTAAGTGAGTACAATCACTAACGAGGTGAATCATGACAAACAAGAAGAAACGTATTATCCATTCTCCTGAATTTAAAGCAGAAGCCCTTAAACTGGC
>NZ_PYMA01000025.1 GCF_003026495.1 Photobacterium sanctipauli | reverse complement strand
ATTATGGACCCACCTGATCCCATGCCGAACTCAGCAGTGAAACGTAATAGCGCCGATGGTAGTGTGGGGCTTCCCCATGTGAGAGTAGGACATCGCCAGGCTTCCAATTTAGATTATCGCAGTGACCTTGCGGTGGTTTGAGTGGAGCGGTAGTTCAGTTGGTTAGAATACCGGCCTGTCACGCCGGGGGTCGCGGGTTCGAGTCCCGTCCGCTCCGCCACTTATTAGAAGCCTTGTCGCAAGACAAGGCTTTTTTGCATCTGTGAGATATGTTCGCCTTGCAGGCGAATGAGTCCCGCTGGAGCGCCAGCCCGGCCGCTCCGCCACTTATTAGAAACCTCAGTCGAAAGACTGAGGTTTTTTTGCATTCTACGCGCCCTAAAAGTGCTGCGCACTTTAGTCGCGGCACTGGCCGTGCGCGTTGAGTCCCACTGGAGCGCCAGCCCGGCCGCTCCGCCATTTATTAGAAACCTCAGTCGTAAGGCTGAGGTTTTTTTCATTTCAGAAGGGGATGTTCGTCCTTCGGACGAATGAGTCCCGCTTGTGCGCGAGTCCGATAGAGCGCCAGCCCAGCCGTTCCGCCACTTATTCAGAAGCCTCGCTATAAATAGCGGGGCTTTTTGCGTATTTATTACACGAAATTAGTGTCTGTGCAGCTAATTAGGCTTTAGGGATGCAATGGTCAAAAAGCTGTACAAATATAAAAGTTATTAATTTCATATGGTTATAATTGTATTTTGCCCATGTGAACCCTGTGGGGTTTTATTGTACAGCTTTTAGGTTGCCAAGGCTTGTTTTCCTGAACGCGAGTTCCTTCCCCTTAGCTGTGAGGCTGGTACTCGCTGAATAACGGGAATAACGTTAAAATAGAAGGGCTTATTTTCGCGTATTACAAGGAAGGGTCATGACCACCTCCCCAAACGACAATACCCATGTTGATAGCGATCTGCTTACCGAGATTGCTATCGCTTATTATCAAGATGGTGCCACCCAAGAGGAAATCTCCAAGAAGTTCGGGATGTCTCGTGCCAAGGTTGGTCGTTTATTGCGTCGTGCCCGTGATGAAGGGGTGGTGGAAATCACGGTGAAATACCATCCTGTGTTTAGCGAAAAACTCGAACAGCAACTGATTGAGCGTTTTAACCTTAAAAGGGCTTTAATTGCACTCGATCAGCCTGATGATGAAAGTCAGCGCCAGCAAGTGGCGAGTTTGGTTTCGAGCTACCTAGCCTCTACATTAACTGACGATATGGTGGTGACTGTTGGGCAGGGCCGTAATATTGCCTCTATTGCCAGCCATGTCGGGGTTGTTCCCCATCGAAAGTGCCGCTTTGTTAGCGGGATTGGCGGTACTCACCGTTCGGGTAACGCAATCAATGCTGATCATATTTGTCGTCAATTAGCTAAAAAATACGATGGGATCAGTGAGACCCTGTATGCGCCAGCTTATGTCGAAGATATTAAGGTGAAAGAAGCCTTTATGAAAAATGGCACAGTGAAGGAAACACTTGATCGTGCTAGGCGTGCGGACGTGGCACTCGTTGGTGTTGGTGACATGAATGAGAATAGCCACATGGTGAAGTTGGGGTGGTTTACACCGCAAGAGATTGTAGAGGCACGTATCCGCAAGGGGGTGGTTGGCGATATTGCGGGGTATGACTTTTTCGATAGCCAAGGCCAGCGTGCCGATACCATGATGAGCGATCGGGTGATAGGTTTGAGTATGGAAGAGCTACGCCATATTCCAACAGTTGTGGTAACAGCGGCGGAAAATAGCAAGGCGCTTGCGTTGCTTGGTGCCCTTCGCTCCGGTGTTGTTGATGTGCTGGCGACCAGTGTGAGTAACGCGCTCACCATTCTTAATCTTGATCAGCAAATGAAATAAATTTGATTAGTGCCTCCATTTGAAAGGGCTGCCATATGGCAGCCTTTTTGTTGCTTGCTATGCTCAAACAAGGGAATGGGAGGAGTATCGTGAGCCAATTACTATTATTTTTTGTTGCGCTATTGCTAAGTGTCTCCGTGGTGGCAAGTCCGTGGGAAAAGGTGGAAACGCCCAGCGAAGGGAAATCTGAATCGATTGGTACTTATAATAATGGTTGCTTGTCTGGCGGTGAGAGCTTGCCATTGGCAGGTGAAGGCTATCAGGTCATGCGCTCGCACCGTGGCCGTTATTATGGCCATAGCGAGATGATTGATTTCTTGCATGGCCTATCGAAGCAGGTCAGGCAGCTTGAGCTGGGGCAGTTGCTGGTAGGCGATATCGCTATGCCTAGAGGCGGCCGTTTTTCGTCTGGGCATGCCAGCCATCAAACCGGCCTTGATGCGGACATTTGGCTGAAGCTAACAGACCGCCCGCTTACAGAACAAGAGCTGATTGATGTCCAGCCCTTGCCAATGGTTCATATTAAACAATACAAGATAAACCAAAAGAATTGGGGGGAGAAGCAGGCACTACTGGTGCAGCTGGCTGCCGTGGATGAGCGGGTAGCGAGAATATTTGTCCACCCCGTCATAAAGGAGCAACTTTGTCAGCGTGAATGGACCAATCGGGATTGGCTGAGAAAAGTACGCCCATGGTGGGGGCATTACTATCATTTCCATGTCAGGCTGGCTTGCCCGGATGGCGACAGCAGCTGTAAGCCACAAAAGGCACCGCCATCCGGTGATGGCTGTGGGGCTGAATTGGCTTCATGGAAGCCGAAACCAAAATCACCGTCAGATAAAAATAACAAGGTGGCCAAGAAGCCCCGTAAGCAACCACCTCCGCCTCCAACCCAGTGTCTAGCACTGCTACGTCAATAAACTCGATGCCTGCTTTGTTGTTGAAGAGGAAAACCCTTTTTTGTGCCTGAGATAGAGAATCAGTGCAAGGCTTAGGGTTAATGCTTCAGCAAGAGGCAGGGCATAGAGAAAATGCCATTGTGGTATATACAGAGCAAAACACATCAAGAAAATCACAGGAAGAACCAAGCCCCGAGATAATGATATACACGCAGAAGGAAGAGGTTGATGCAACGCTGTGAAATAGGCGGACAGTAGTACGTTGAAGCCACTGAATAGGAAGCAAGGCCAAATATAGGTCATAAATTGTTTTGCTTGCAAGGCGGCTGCCGAGGTTGGATCTTCGAGGAAAATACCGGCAATCAGCTGATTGGCAAATAAGGCAATCATGGCAAGTAATAGACTAACTCCCCCAAGGGTTAGTGCCGCTATTTTGACAAAGGCTTGGATTCGTTTGGTATTGCCTGCACCGAGGTTTTGGCTGATCAATACGTGGAGAGGATCGATAAAGCCGTAGTAAACCATCATTCCAATAAACAGCAAATAATTGGCAATGGCAAAGCCTGCGACACCTTGTTCATTGCCATTGTTGAGCAGTAACCAATGAATGCTGAAAATGACCACCCCAACAGAAATTTCGTTGATGAACTCAGAGCATCCGTTATAGAGAGAGCGGAGTAGAGTGGATAACGAGATCCCGTGCAAAGTGAAAGTAAGCTGCCTCTTACGGAAAGTGAAAAAGCGCAGTAAGAAAAGACACTGCACAACCTGGGCAATAACTGTTGCCCAGGCCGCATATGCAATCCCGAGTTGCAGGTAGCCGATAAACACTGCGTCGAGAATGATATTGGTGACAGCCCCAACCATCAATGCTTGGGTACCAAACTGCGGGTAGCCATCGACCCTCACAAAGTAATACATCACCAGGTTAGCCAGCTGCACCACCATGCCAAATGCAATGACCTGAAAATACTGTTGCATGAGAGAAAACAGCGTTTCCGGTGCACCCAGAAGCTGGAATAGCCAGCGATCGAAATACCAACAGGTAGAAGCAACGATAAGGGTGAAACCGATAATGGTCAGCAGAGATTGGCTAAAAGCGGCACTGGCCGCTTTAGGTTTGTTCTGGCCAATGTACTTTCCTGCCAGCACCGATCCTCCGATTGCAACCATCAACGCAATCGCAAACATGAGCGTGAAATACGGGATCAGCAGGTTAACTGCTGCTAGGGCCTCGGCACCAAGGAAGAGCCCAACGAACAAACCATCGATGACGCTGGTCGTTGATATGGCAAGCAGGCCTAAAAGTGATGGTATTGCGTAATGGAAGTAGGTTTTTATTGGCGACCCATTAAGAGGAAGCGATTCTTGTTCTGACATTTTTAGGCGCTGGTTGGTGAAAGGAGTCCTACATACTGCGCTATTCGTTTAAGTCTCTACCAGTCTGTATTTCTGGATACGGAAGCGTTGTCATTCTTCCGTGTAACAAATGTAACTTGATTTGAAATGAGAATTATTATCAACAATTATCGATGACTATGCATTTTGATATGGATATCAGTTCAATCATGTTTAGAGAGACGATAACCGATAGCTGCGCTGAACAAATGGCGGGTGAAGCCTCACTTCAGGCATTTTTAAATGGTTATTTACGAGAAGTTGATAATGGCCAGTGGTATGAGCAAGGCGCCTTAGGGCAAGCGATCCCTTTGCTTGGTGATAGTACAAACAAGGTTAATGAAGACGCGAAAAACTGGTGGGTAAAACTACCCATCACCCATTTAGATGGGTTCATGGTGATTGAAGTGACATACCGTACCGTTGTGGGTAGACATAGCTTTGCCCAAGCAGTGTTGTTCATTCAAGACAAAGAAGCCGAAGTTTTGCTTCCCGCTGATGCGATTTCTGTTCTGGTACGAGAAATGTATAGCAAGCTAGGCAAAGGGGAAGGCTCGGCAGCGGATGGACGTGAACTGAAAGGCCGAATTAGCGATAGCTTGCAGCTTATGGCGCGCTACCTTTCTTACCAACTGACTAACCCTTGTAGCACAACAACCTTTATTGATAATGAGCAGGCGCTAGTTTTTGGCCATTGGCAGCATCCAACCCCTAAAAGCCGGCAGGGGATGCTGGATTATCATCACGCATCCTATGCCCCGGAAATGAAGGGGCAGTTCCGCTTGCACTACTTCCAAGTTCATCATTCTATTATTCGGCAGCGATCGGCCGTTGCCCAAAGTGCCGATTGCATTCTTGCTGATTGTCTCGGTATCACCCCGTTTGAGCGTGAAGGTTACATAGTTTTACCCATGCACCCGCTTCAAGCCCAGTGGTTGCTGCACCAGCCATTCATGATTGATTTGATTGCAGAAGGCAAGGTTGTCGATTGCGGCTACTGGGGGGCGAAGTTTAGCGCAACATCATCTGTGCGATCACTGTATAACCCAGAGCTAGACTGGATGCTGAAGTTTTCTTTACCGGTCAAAATCACCAATTCGTTACGGGTAAATAAGCGCCATGAGCTTGAAGCTGGCGTGGTAATGACTCGGTTGTTTCGCAAGACGGGCTTTTCTGATCAATACCCACAATTTCAAGTTGTTGCCGATCCTGCATACATTACCGTTGATCTTCCGGATCGAACGGAGAGCGGCTTTGAAATTATCATTCGGGAAAACCCGTTTAAGCAAGGGCACGATGAGGCGACATATTCACTGGCTGCCCTGACCCAAGATCCGTTGCCGGGTGAGTCTTCGCAACTGCTACAGCAAATTCAAAAGTTGGCCCAAGCCACGGGGAGTACTTTGTTTCTTGCTGCCATGAAATGGCTGGCTGGATATTGGGAATGCGCAATTGCACCGATGATCCGGTTGTATGATGAGCACGGTATTGCCCTTGAGGCCCATCAACAAAACAGCGTACTGGTGTTGGATCACCAAGGGCAGCCTGAAACCTATTACTTCAGGGATAATCAAGGGTATTACCTTTCAAACTCTTACCAAGCTTATCAGGCTTCGCTCGACCCCGATCTCGCTATTGTGCCCGACCTGTATTTTGACGATGAGCTGATTTGCGATCGCTTCTCCTATTATTTGCTTATCAATAACCTGTTCGCTGTCATTGGCCGTATGGGGGCAGATGGCCTTGCTGATGAAAACACTTTGCTTGCATTCATCCAACAGCGCTTGGCGGGGATGGAGCAAAGCTTGGTGGGAGCGGGGAGGCGATACGTGCAACGCTTGCTAAGCGAAAGCGAGTTGCCGATGAAGGGGAACCTTTTGACTCGCGTGTATGATATCGATGAGTTGGAGGCCGATAACGAGCAAGCGGTCTACACCAAAATTTCAAACCCGCTGATGGCGCTTGGCCAACCGCATTGCTGGGAGTTGACCGCTCATGCCATTGCCTAGTAAAGAGAGGCTCACCGCCACTGAGCGTGTACTACAGCAGTTTATTGAGGCTTTACTGTTTGAGCGTTATGTCAATCTAGATGAGTGCCACGGTAGCGAATTGGCTATCTCGCCGCTAAATGCCGATGGTTGTAACTTTAGTTGGCGCCTAGGCTCGGAGCAGTACTGTGTCAAAGGAAAAGTCGGTGGCTTCGGCCGTATTCATATCGATATTGCGACATTGTCTGTTAATGGCGAGCCTTGCCCTGTCCCCAAGGTGGCACTGGCACAGTTGCTCGATGATCTCCCTGCTGTCAATCACAATAGGTTGATGCTTAGTGATGAGTTTACTCAAACGGTAAGGCTGTGTGAGTGGAATACCTCATATCTGCCTATTCGCCCTTCAAGGCGTCGCGATTCGTATACCGAGCTAGAGTGCCGGTTAGATGAGGGGCACCCTTACCATCCATCCTATAAGGCCCGGACAGGTTTTAGCTTTGAAGATCATCAACAATATGGCCCCGAAGCTGAGTCATCCTTTCAGCTTGAATGGCTGGCGATAAAATCGACTCACCTACAAATGGCGCTACCTGCAAAACATGATCAGTTTTGGCTACAACAGTTGGGGCGTGAAAGTTGGAAACGACTTACCTCGAGGCTGGCGGAATGTGGTGCCCGCTGGGGGGAATATGCATTGATGCCAGTTCACCCGTGGCAAGCGAAGCAATTAATGAACAGCTGGTTGCCACAGCAGCAGAGGCAGGCGATTATTATTTCATTGGGGGCGGTGGGAGATAATTACATCGCCACCCAATCTGTGCGTACCTTGGCAAATTCATCATTGTCTTCGAAGCCTCACATCAAGCTGCCGATGAACATGGTGAATACCTCTTCTCGTCGCACGCTAGACCCTTATTCTGTTTGTCATGCCCCGGCTATTTCCTCATGGCTCCAATCGGTTGTGGCATCCGATCAAGCATTATCCAACTTGGCACTATTGCCTGAATTTGCCGGTGCGCTGTTCAAGCCACCTCTGACCCCTATCGCCAGTGAGCCTGCTGATGGCCAGCTCGCCATGATTATGCGAGAAAGCCCATTGGTAGCCCTGAAGGCGGGCGAGCAAGCGGTGCCTTTCAATGCCTTGATGATGGTTGAGCATGATGGGGCACCCTATATTGCTGACTGGGTTGAGAAGTTTGGTTTGGACGCTTGGTTAAACCAACTTCTGGATGTGGTGATCACACCGGTGTGGCACTTGCTGGTGAAGCACGGTATTGCGTTGGAGGCCCATGGGCAAAACATGGTGCTGGTGGTCCGTGATGGTTGGCCAGAGCGCTTGATTGTCAGGGATTTTCACGAAAGTGTGGAGTTCAATCGTGACTTCCTCGCTGCCCCCGAGCGCCTGCCTGCGTTTTTAGCCAGCGGTGATGACTATTACCAAGTAGAGTCGGTTGAGCTATTGCGCGAATTGGTTATGGATACCTTGTTCATCTATAACCTGACCGAAGTTGCCCATTTGCTGGCGACGAGCTATCACCTCAGCGAGCAGTCATTCTGGTCAAGTGTGAACCGCTGCTTGAATCAATACCTGCTGGCACATCCCGAATTATCCGAGCGGCTCACTGTGCTTGGGTATGACCAACCCCAAGTGCTTACCGAGTCCTTGTTGACCCGAAAATTAACGGCCTCCAAGGAGGAGTGCCACCACTTAGTCCCCAACCCATTAAGCTCGAAAAAGTAGAAGGATCTTATGATTTACGTTAATGACGCTTATTTTGGCGAAGCATTTTTTGCCGAGCGCTTTCAGGCATTTTCCCGTCATGAGGTGTTGGCAAATTGTAAAGGCAAACGCATTGCGCTATGCAGTTCTAACCCCGCTTATATTTTGGCGCTTTGCCTGTATTTAAAAGAACATGGCGGCTCGTTTTATCCAATCCATGCAGATATGCCCCGGTTGGCAGCCAAGCGTTTGGCTGTGAAAGCCCAATGCCATGCATTGATGATAGAAACGGAACAGCAGTGCTACCCTTTGGGCCGCACTGAAAGCGACACTGAAGCGGTGTTAGTGCAGACCAGCTCTGGTACAACGGGGGATCCAAAAGTGATCTGCCGCCCATGGTCCTCGATAGAGCAAGAGCTAACCAGCTATACTTCTGCTTTTACCGTACCTAATAGCATGACGCCGGTTATTGCTTGTCCCGTGACCCATTCGTATGGGCTGATTGCGGGCGTGTTAGTGGCATTGAAGCGAGGTCAAATTCCGCTAATCATCAACCAGTTGAACCCTAAGTATTTGATTAAAGTACTACAGCAGACACCGAATCATTTGCTGTACTCATCGCCTGCGTTATTGCAGTCGGTTGCCTCTCTTTACCCGGCGTCACAGCGACTGCATGCCGTAATGACATCGGGCACCCTGTTATCCAAGGCGTGCTTTGAACTCTTGCTAAGCCGAGCCGAACACGTATTCCAACAATACGGTTGCTCAGAAGTGGGTTGTATTGCGATTAACTCGAAAACAGAATCAGCGGAAAACCTGGGGGCGATCCTTCCGCACCTGCAAGTACAGGCTGGTGGCAATGCGAAGGAGCCTGAAGAAGTCATTGTCAGGGTAGGCGAACAGACTATTTTTACCCGTGATCTCGGCTATTTTGACCACCAACAACACCTGTGCTTTGTCTCAAGGGTTGACGATACCATTAATGTCGCTGGCTTAAATGTCTATCCCAAGGATGTTGAAGATGCGGTGCTAGAGCTTCCTTCCGTTTCTGAGGCTGTTGTGTTCAAACGCAAAGACTCGCTAGCCGGAGAAAAAGTTTGTCTTCAGTTCGTCGCCGATGAGGCGTTACCGCCAAGCCGTATCCGTAGTTGGTGCCAAACCCGCCTTGCTGCTTATCAGCTTCCTGTTGAAGTTGAGCAAGTGGCTGAAATTGAGAAATTGCCTAACGGCAAGGTTAACCGCAAGGCATTAGCTGAAACAGCTGTTGCTATTCCTGCACTGGGTTAAGGGGACTGCGAGATGAATTACCAGCAAACAGTTGAAGCAATTAAAAACGTATTGCAGGAATCGATGAAAAGTCCTCATCTGGCCAGCTTTCACGAGCAAGCGAGGTTGAATGAGGATCTATACCTTGACTCTGTACAAGTGTTGCAATTGATGCTTCACCTCGAACTTGATTTAGGGCTGAAAATACCTGATGACAATATTGCTAAGCAAGATTACGAAACCGTTGCGAGCTTGGCGCGTTTTCTAGGCCGTATCTCTGATAGTCATGACGGTGAGCATGAAGCCGCTTACCAAAGCAATGAAGTCGCCAGCGCGTCAACGGCTCAGGAAGAGGAGTTTGAAGATGTCAAAGTGCATTGTTTCGTCAGCTGTGTGTGCGAGCCGCTAAAGCGAGCTGGCATTGATCACCGTCCGTTTTACTTTGATGTGTGGGATGCGGAGTTTACTGTCACGGATAACTATCAATTGTGCTACCACTCAGATGATATCGACCATCAAGGCTTTCGCTTTTGGTACAAAAAGCTATTTGGTGGCGAACTCGTCGCTTGGTATGACCCCGACAAATCCAAGCAACAAAATCTCGACACTATGATGTCTTTGCTGGCCACCAAGCCAGAATCGACGTCACTGATGGTCATGCTTGATATGCACCACTTACCCGAACGTGAGAATAAGTTCAGTCAAAACCCGTTTCCACACTATGTTTTGCTTAAACAAACGGAGCACCCTGACACGCTGTATATGTCTGATCCGGATTTTCGGTGGGAGGGAGAGTTAGCGACCGAGCGGGTGGCTAATGCGATTGCTCAACCAACGGTTGCGGGCGGGTATTATTTTGATGAGCAGCATTTGCATCCGGCCAGCGATGAAGCGGTTAAAGCCTATTTCGATGCGTGTTTCATCCCAGATCGAAATCCATTACCGGAGGCCATTCGTGAAATTTTGAGCTGCCATTTGCAAGACGATAATGATCTGGCATTGAAGGACTTAAGCTTGGCATTACGTGAAATTCGCGTCATTGCGGTGCGTAAATATGCCTATGAGCATGGCTTTGCGTTTTTCTGGCGGGCGCTTGGGTTACCGGATGATGACTTTGAACATTGGTGCGACGTGATTGAGGACTTGGTTGAGACCTACTCGAAAGTGCAGTACCAAGTGATGAAACTAGCCCAAACGCAAGATACGGCACTAGCAACAGGGATCTTCGCCTTGCTTGATAAGCAAGAAGCAACCGAAAACCGTATTAAGCGTCGTTTGCAAGAGGCCTACATTGACTGGTGTGAATTTACATTCGCACCCGTGTGCTAACGGTAGGGGGGATAATGAAGTTATCTATTTGCACGATCTCGTTCCGTCACCAGTTGGTGTCACTGGACCATTTAGCACAATGGGCAAAAGCAAATAAATTTGATGGCATTGAATTGTGGGGAGTACATGCACGAGGGCTGATGCCGCAGGTTGAGCGTTACACCACTTCTCTGGCTGAATCCGGCTTAGCGGTGTCGATGCTCAGCGATTATATCCCACTATTGGGTGAGCGAGATGAGACCAAGCAAAAGTGCGAGTCTGTGTGTCAATTAGCGGCTGCATGGCAAACCCGGAAAATACGGACATTTGCGGGACATCTAGGTAGCCGGCAAGTCAATGAGCAAGAGCGTAACTTGATGGCAAACCGACTGCGTTTTATATGTGAATATGCAGCAGACAGTGGCCTGGATGTGCTGGTGGAAACTCATCCGCAAACGTTAGCTGATAACGCAGAGTCGGTGTTTAGGCTATTGGAACAGGTTAACCACCCAAGCTTGAAGATCAATTTTGATACCTTGCATGTGTGGGAGGCTGGGGATGATCCCGTTGACTTTCACCGCCAACTGGGAAATTCAGTTGGCCATTATCACCTCAAAAATATCGCTTCTCGTCATCAACTATCGGTTTTTGCGCCGGATAATGTTTATTCACCCGCAGGCACCAGAAAGGGCATGGTTCCCTTGCTTGAAGGGGCAGTTGATTACCATCAATTTTTGCTGGACATCATCACGGATGACAAAAAATCGGCATCGCTTGAGTGGTTTGGCGATGATGTTAAGCCAACACTGGCAAATGATCGGATAGCACTTTCAAATTTTAAGAAGGATGTAAAACTGGATCTTCCTGCCTTTAATTAACCATACTTTTTATAGTGGTATAATGAAAAATGTGACGCACCCCAAAAAATAAGGATATGAAATTAAGCTAATAGTTGTGATAAGAAGTGGAATTAAGCTTAATGATATTGATAATTAATATCATTAAGCCTTCAATAATAAAGTCAATGGAAATGAGTGTTATAAAAAGAAAGCATGTGGCCCAGCCAATTACTATTTTGGTGGCCGAACCGAATGAGGAGTATAGTCAGCGCATATGTGAGAGGTTATGGCAAGATGGCTATATGGTTAAGCGGTGCTGCCAAGGCATTGAAATAGATTCAGCATTAAGGGGGCAAGCAATCAGCTTGGTGGTTCTTTCGATGCAGTTACCAGAAATGCGAGATTGGACCTTATTAAAAAGGTGTCGCCGCACCACGGCTTTACCCATTATTTTACTGACCCGGGAGGATCAGCAAGCAGAAGCCATGACAGGCTTCCGTTTTGGGGCAGATGACTACATGCCCGCAGAGCGTTCGGTACAGGAGTTGAGCTATCGGATTGAAGCCATTTTACGACGAACCAAGCCCATAGCCCAACCTGAGGTATTCGGTAAGTCAATGGTGTTTGATGAGCTGGAGATGGATCGCCATTCTATGCGTGTTAGCTTTGCCAACCAGGAAGTCACCATGACGCCGATACAGTTTAAGTTGCTCTGGACCTTGGTTGCCCAGCACAGCGAGGTGCTACCTAAGCCATATTTGTACCGTCAAGTATTGGAGCGGGAATATACCTTGTACGACCGAAGCTTGGATATGCACTTAAGCCGGATAAGAAAAAAACTCACCGCAGCAGGCATGCCTGCTCATCGGCTGCAAACCCTCCATGGTAAAGGCTATAGCTTTGCATAGATAACACCCTATTACTTCATTCCTTTTTTCTTCGCAAAGCCAACTGGTGGGGGAAGCCTCATCAGTTCTTTACCTCAATAACTTCACCAATGGCAACATCTAGAAAGTATCTTGAATTGCTCTATCTAATGGCTTAAGTCCAGCCCGCGGTTGGTTTAGCGCTTCATTTATACGCCACTAAAATAGCGCCGACAGGCTAACTGTGTAGTTATGTGTTAAGGATATACATGATTGTTCCAAAAGATAATTATTTGTAACAGTTGTAAACTTTGTTTACATGCGTTGCGAAGTCTAGAAAATGGTCTGCCTATGATAATGATTCTCATTAATACTGGACTGAACCATGATACAAGGCCGTACATTTTCACTAACTCTCCTTAGCACAGCGATAAGCTCTGCATTATTTATCTCCCCAGCCCATGCTCAAACAGAGTCTGATGGCACAGATGAAACCATGGTGGTGACAGGTCGCGTCACTTCCCTACCTGAAGTAATTATCGATGCCGATCAACTCCAGAAGCGCCAGGCAAATGATTTAAGTGATATCTTCCGTACCGACCCAGAAGTCAGTGTTGGTGGCGGCTCGAGTGTATCGCAGAAAATTTATGTGCGTGGCCTGGAAGATACCATGCTCAATGTGTCTATTGATGGCGCAACCCAATCTGGTTACATCTACCACCACCAAGGGCAACTTTCTATCGAGCCTGAGCTTTTGCAGCAGGTTGAGGTGTCGGCGGGTGCTGGCCGTGCAACAGATGGTGCCGGTGCACTGGGTGGTGCAATACGTTTCAAGACAAAAGATCCGTCGGATCTGCTTTGGGGCGACCAGCGCTATGGAGCTTTGGTGAAAGCGGGCTATTACGATAATACCGAAGGGTACAAGACCAGTCTTAGCGGTTATGGTTACTTAACGGATAAGATCAGCGCGCTGGCAACGCTCTCTTACAGTGACTTGGGTAATTTCACCGATGGTAACGGTGATGAGCAGCCACATACTGAGGCCGAGAACAAAGTTGGCTTTGTGAAGTTGGTCGGTGAGTTTACCGAGTCGCAAAAGCTGACACTTAGCTATGATCGCCGCGAAGACGAAGCTTTCCGCTACCACCGTCCGCAGTGGGTGCCGAGCTTTAAGAATGAGCCGATCAACCAAGAAATGATCCGCGAGACTTATACTGGTAATTACCTGTTCGATCCTGCTAACAATCCTTGGGTGTCGTTGGATATCACGGTATACGGCACTGAAACATCGCTAGAGCATATTGATGGTCCTTGGGGCGATTATCTCGGCGAAGCGAAAAGCTACGGTGCGGATATCCGCAATACCAGTACGTTTGCTGATAAGCACAAGCTGATTTACGGTGTGGAATACCGAGATGATGAGGGTTATCTTGGCAGCCCGATTTATGGCTCGGACAAAGATGAAGGCAAGGTTAAGGGTGTTTACGCCCAAGGCGACATCTATCTGATTGATACGCTTCTGCTGAGCCTTGGGGGCCGTTACGACGAGTATGAACTTGATGAGTCGAATGGCCCAAGCCTAGATCACAGTGGTTTTAGCCCGAATGTTAGCCTAACGTATGAAGTGATTTCTGGGCTGTCGGTTTACGGTGGTTATGCTGAAGCCGTACGTGGTGCGCAGGTACGTGAAATCTTTAAGCTTGATGGCTCTAACAGTAGTGCCGATCGCAAAGAAGAAAGGGCGAAAAATACTGAGTTAGGTGTCAACTGGGTAAATAACGGCTTTACTGCATCGGCGACGGCTTATGTCACTAAAGTTGAGGATGTTGTTGGCGAGACAGAGGCCCGTGAACTGGACAACTTAGGCGAACTTGAGACCAAGGGCTTTACCGCAAGAGTTGGCTATAACTGGTTGGCTTTGACAACCAGTTTGAGCTACAACCAGTCGCGACCTGAGTTGAATGGCGAGCCATTGAATGATGATACCAAGGGGATCGGTACCGCAATTGGCGATACTTGGGTAGCGGATGTTGGCTATCAGGTATTTGATGGTTTGGACATTGGCTATAGCGGCCGCTATGTTGAGCGTCTGACCGAAGTGGCTGAAGGTTATGAAGAGAAGCCGGGTTACGCGGTACATGACATCTACGCCCAGTGGATGCCAATGGCCAATGAAGATCTGACCTTGACCCTGACGGTGAAGAACTTGTTTGATAAAGCTTACCGCTCTCATGCGAGCTATGGTAACAACGGTGAGGTTGCCCAAGGTACCCTTGAAGCTGGCCGTGATATCCGCTTTAGCGCGGCCTACGCTTTCTAGGTTTATGCTTTCTAGGTCTAGCTATTCTAAATAGTGAGTTGCTAATGATAAAAAAGCGCCACTTCGTTATGAAGTGGCGCTTTTTTTCGTTCTGCATTCGCTGTGCTTATGCCAGACCTTGAAGCTTCACGAACTTTTCGAATAGCTCGTCATCACTTTCGACATTGTCCGGGTCGGTAATGATGCAGTTGGTGATAGGGCAAACCGACTGGCAGGTTGGCTTGTCGTAGTGGCCCTTGCACTCGGTGCATTTGTCCGGGTCGATCTCGTAGATCGAATCACCCATGGTGATCGCCTCGTTCGGGCACTCGGGATCACACATGTCACAGTTAATGCATTTTTTGGTGATCAATAACGCCATGGCGATTATTTACCGTCTTTCGGAGCGTGTGGGTTACGGGTGTTCTCACCTGAGTTTAGGTTACGCATCAGCAAACCGTATTCTAGATCCATGTCCTGTGGTACAGGAATGAACACGAAGTGGCCGTTACCTTTTGCGTCATCAATCACTTCAGACTTGCGGTTTTCCATTGTCTCTAGGTTGAAGATCACGTTACCTTGCGGTGTCATTACTTCTAGGCTGTCACCAACAATGAACTTGTTCTTCACTTCAACTTCGGCCAAATCGCCGCGGCGCTTGCCGGTAAATTCGCCAACGAATTGTTGTGAATCAGAGATCGAGTAGCCGTAATCGTAGTTCTGGTACGCATCATGGGTGTGGCGGCGAAGGAAACCTTCGGTGTAACCACGGTGTGCCAAGCTTTCCAGTGTACCCATTAGGCTCTCGTCAAATGGCTTGCCTTCAACAGCATCGTCGATTGCTTTGCGGTAAACCTGAGCGGTACGGGCACAGTAGTAGAAAGACTTGGTACGGCCTTCGATTTTCAGCGAGTGAACACCCATCTTCGTCAAACGCTCAACGTGCTGAACAGCGCGCAAGTCTTTTGAGTTCATGATGTAAGTGCCGTGCTCGTCTTCGAATGCCGCCATTTTTTCTTCTGGGCGGTGTGCTTCGCTTAGCAATACCACTTCGTCAGTTGGCTTGCCTAGACCAAGCGTATTGTCCGGACGCTCTGCTTCTTGAACCTGAACACCCGCATCTTGTACTTCGACAATCTGGCCAGCGTCATTTTCAGTCGCTTTTTCAGTTTTGTATTCCCAGCGGCATGCGTTGGTGCAAGTACCTTGGTTCGGGTCACGCTTGTTGATGTAACCAGATAGTAGGCAGCGGCCAGAGTAAGCCATGCATAGTGCACCGTGAACAAAGATTTCTAGTTCGGTTTCTGGGCAGTGCTCGCGGATCTCTTCGATTTCTTCCAGTGAAAGCTCACGGGATAGGATCACGCGCTCAACACCTTGGGTTGACCAGAACTTAACCGTCGCCCAGTTAACAGCATTGGCCTGTACCGATAGGTGGATCGGCATTTCAGGGAAGCTCTCGCGAACCATCATGATAAGACCCGGGTCAGACATGATCAGGGCATCAGGGCCCATGTCGACGATAGGCTTAAGGTCGCGGATAAAGGTTTTTAGCTTAGAGTTATGCGGCTGAATGTTACATACCACGTATAGCTTCTTGCCTTGGGCATGCGCTTCGTCGATACCGATTTTTAGGTTTTCGTGGTTGAACTCGTTGTTACGAACGCGAAGGCTGTAACGTGGTTGGCCCGCATAGACCGCATCTGCACCGTAGGCAAACGCGTAACGCATGTTTTTTAGGCTGCCCGCAGGCGATAACAATTCAGGTTTAAACATAGCTCTTATATTCCAGTGTCTGATTGCAAATCAGGCCGTATCGCAGTGGGATACGGATGTGAGGCGGGATTTTACTGTGATCGACAGCACAATGGCAACGAAAACGGCATAAAAAAGCGAGAAAGAGCAGGCTGTCGCTGCTGTTTCTCGCTGATTTAATTCCCGAGGTTGGAAAGCGGAAATTACGCTTTGGCTTCTAGCCCACCCAGTACTTCGAACAGGTTAGGCAAGAAGGCTGAGAATTCGCCTGCCATCAGGGATAGATCGGCATCGATACGCTGCGCCATGTCTTCGCGGTCGATATCATCGTTTTGATCTTTTAGCTCGTCCGAGAACTTAAGGCGCTTAACCGACATGTCATCGCTTAGCACGAAATCGATACGGTCTTGCCAGTTGATAGCCAGCTTGGTTACCAGCTTGTCTGCTTCGATGTGGGCCAGGATTTCGTCGCAAGCCAGATCTTGCTGCTTACAGCGGATCACACCGCCATCTTCAAGAATCGCTTTTAGCTCGGCTTCTTCGCCAATCGTGAAGCCATTAGGCGAGGTATTCGAGCGAACCCATTCGGTCATTGTTAGCTCTGCCGGTTTTTCCGGGGTCACCGGAATAACAGGCAAGCTGCCGATAGATTTGCGCAGCAGTGCCAGCATGTCTTCGGCTTTCTTGAAGCTGCCAGCATCAACCAGCACATAGCCCAGCTTCGGCATGATTAGCGCATAGGTTTGGCTCTTGCGGCTAAATGCACGCGGGAGTAGATCCATCACGATTTCGTCTTTGATGGTGTCTTTCTCGCTTTTCTTTAGCTTGCGACCCTGCTCCAGCTCTTGGGCTTCGACTTTTTCATTCAGCGATTCTTTGATCACTGATGCTGGTAGCATTTTTTCTTCTTTGCGCGCACAAATCAGGATGTTGTCACCAATAACATGGGTGAACATATCGCCGTGCTTACCCAGCGCATGTACCCAACCGAACTTCTGCTGATCTTGGCTGCCGCAAGGGGTGAAGCGAAACTCCTCAAGCTGCTTTTCCAATTGGTCAGGGTTAAGGTCGATTTCACGGCTGAAGCGATAGGTGAGTACGTTTTTAAACCACATCATGGCTGTTACAGATCCTTGGTTGTGCATTTGGCTGTCAATCTTATTGCATTGGCTTGGGTTTGTCTTAATTTTTCTGTTTAACACGGCTATTGGGCGTGAAAAAGTGCGGTACAATCAGCCTAGTTTTCCCCATAGGTCAGAGACATTTGTCATGAAAATCCTCCATACCTCCGACTGGCACCTAGGCCACCAACTTCATGGTTACTCGCGTGACTATGAGCACCAATGCTTCCTTGATTGGTTAGCCGATACACTAGAGCAACAGCAGGTTGATGCACTGCTGGTGGCAGGGGATATTTTTGATACCGCCAACCCGCCAGCCAGCGCGTGGCGGATGCTATACCGCTTTATGGCCCGGCTGGCGAAAACCATGCCTGAGCTGGATGTGGTGATGGTGGGAGGAAACCATGACTCGCCAAGCAAGCTGGATGCTCCCCATGAGCTGTTGAAGGCGTTTGACTTGCACATGGTTGGGGGGATCCATCGCCACCTTGACGGCAGCTTGGATACCGAGCGAATGCTGGTGCCGTTGAACGATAAATCGGGCCAGCAAGCGGCTTGGGTGCTGGCAGTCCCTTTTTTGCGCAGTGCCGATTTGCGTACCGATGATCTAAACGAGGACGATGACCGCCTGATCAAAGGGGTGGAGACCCTGTATGCCGAAATGACCGTGGCTGCCAGTGAGCACCAGCAGGAAGGCCAAGCCTTGATTGGGATGGGGCACGCCTATATGGCCTCGGGCAAGTTATCGGAAATGTCAGAGCGGCGGGTACTTGGCGGCAACCAGCATGCCCTGCCAGCCAGTATTTTCCCCGACGATATGGCCTATGTGGCGTTGGGGCACCTTCATCTGGCTCAGCGCGTGGCGAAAAAAGAACATGTGCGCTACAGCGGCTCACCGCTGCCGCTGTCGATGTCCGAGCGGGGCTACAACCATCAGGTGGTGCTGGTGGAATTAGAGCAAGGTGACGTGAGTGATATTGAATCGCTAGCGGTTCCCCGGGCGGTTGGCATGCTCAAGGTGCCAGCATCGCCAGCGCCGTTAGAGCAAGTCTTGCAGGAGTTAGCCGCTTTGGAATGCGAAGCGTGCCCGCGCGAGCAGCAGCCCTATCTTGAAGTACATATCCTGCTTGATAAACCGCAAGCGTTGCTGCGTGAAAAAGTACTGGAAGCGATTGAGGGCAAGGCGGTGCGGTTGGCTAAAATCACCCCGCATTACCCAGAGCGTCAACAATCCGAGGGGCTGGGGCAGCGCCGCTTATCGGAGGTGACCCCGCAGCAGGTATTTGGCCTGAGCTGGGCCAACAAGTTCCAGGGCGAGCCCGACACCGCCATGGCCGAGGCATTTGAAAGCCTGTTGGCGCAAGTGGACGACGAAGAAATTACCAGGCCGCAGTAACGGATAGTACGAGAATAATAACGATGAAAATACTAGCATTGCGTGGCGAGAACCTTGCCAGCTTACAACAACCTTTTGAAATCGATTTTGCCCATGGCCGCCTTGGTGAGGCGGGGCTATTTGCTATTACGGGCAAGACGGGGGCGGGTAAGTCAACCCTGCTCGATGCCATCTGCCTGGCTTTGTATGACCGTATCCCGCGCTTGCAGTCCAACAAGAAAAACGATGCCGAAATCGGCCGCGATGATGATGCGAGCCGGATCAAGGCCAATGATGTGCGCAGTATTTTGTCGCGCGGTAAGGCCGAAGGTTACGCGGAGGTGGATTTCGTTGCCAACGATGGCAGTCATTGGCGTGCCCACTGGCACGTCCGCCGGGCGCGAGGCAAGGCTGATGGCCGAATTCAGGCGTCCGAGCAATGGTTGGAAAATTTGGAAACCGCTCAGCGTTTCGCGGGCAAGAAAACCGAATTGCAAGCTGAGATGGAGCGTTTGGTTGGTTTGAGCTTCGAGCAGTTCCGCCGTGCAGTGATGTTGCCGCAGGGCGATTTTGCCGCTTTCTTGAAAGCCGGTGCTGACGAGCGGGCATCGTTGCTGGAACGAATGACGGGCGGTGAGATATACGGTCGCCTATCGGTGGCGGCCTACGAGCGGGCCAGAGGCGAAAAGCAGCAGCTAGAGCTGATCCAAGATAAACTGGGCGATATTGCCTTGTTGTCGGATGAGGATAAGCAAGCGCTTGACACGCAAACCACCGCTCTGAAACAGCAAGTGGAGCAAATTGATGCCCAACTGCAAGTGTTCAAGCAGCATCAACAATCAATAAAAGCTGGGGCGACCTTGGCGGAGCGGGTTGACCAGGCTGCGGCCCAGCAACTGGTGGCTAAACAGCAAAAAGAGGCAGCAGCCCCGCGTTATACCCAGCTTACACTTATCGAGCAGGCTCAGCCGGCGCAGGGCGATTTTTCACTGTTACAACAAGCGCAACAGCAAATATCCAAAGTGGCAGAAGCATTCCGTATCGCGCAGGCTAACTTGAGCCGTGAGGCCGAGCAGCATAACGCGAGCAACCTCCAAGTCAATCGCGTGGCGGCGGCGGTAAAAACGGCAGAGCAACAGTGGGCCGATATTGAGCCGAAGCTAAAAGAATCGGCTCAATTGGATGAACAGATCAGCGGTTTACGCGAGCAACTGAGCAAGCAAGAAGCCGAGCGCCAACTGCAAAGCCAACGGCAACAAGAGCAGCAGCAAAAAAGCCTGGCGCTAGAGCAACAACAGCAAGGTCTCGTGCAGCAGCAAACCCAGCTTACACAGTATTTTACCCAGCAGCAGAGCTTCAAGCGTATTGCCGAGCAAGCATCCTCGGTTGAAGACAACGTGAGGCAGTATTTAGCTGCTCACCGGATCAACAGCGGGCTACGCAGCGAATCTCGCCAGATCACTCAAGATCTGAATGATCATGGCCAGCGGCAAACCCAACTGGCGCAGCAGAGCCTGGACCTCAATAGCCAAAAGCAGGTGTGCGAACACCAACGCCAGGCATTTGATCTTGATAGGTTAGAGGCTGCACAGCAACAGGAGCGGGGGCAATATACCGCCAAGCAACAATGGCGCGACCAACTGCGCCAAGGGCTATCGGGATTAAAAGAGTGGCAATCTTTGCTGCGCCAATACGACAAAGCCGCCGCCGAGCAGCAGCGCGCCATGCTGGCACAGACAAGCGCTGAACAGCGTATTGCAGTCCTGAAACCCAATATTTTGACCTTGTCAGTACAGCACAAAGAAGTCGAGGCTCTGCTCCAGCAAAGCCGTGCCGTCATGAAGCTTGAGGACTACCGTGCCGAGCTAAGCGCTGATGAAGCCTGTCCGCTGTGCGGTTCTTATGATCATCCCTATGCGGAAGATAACCCGGTTGTTGAAGGCTTGCTACAAACCCAGCAGGCGCGTTTGGCTGAGTTAAGTAACCAGTGGCAAGAGGCCGAGGCCGAGGTGAAGCATTTAACTCAGCAGTGCCTGTCTGAGCAGCAGCGCCAGATGGCACTAGAGACTGAAGTCGCGTCGCTGAAAACGCAAATCGCGCAATTATCCGAGCAGTACAGCCCCGTGTTTACTGCACTTGATGTTGATGGGGACAATAACCTATCGCCCAATACCGAAAGCCAAGCTATCGACTTGCTGGCGATGGCTTGGCAGCAACAGATTGAACAGACCGACGAAACACTAAAACAGCTGCAACGCGATGGTGAGTTGCGTCAGCGAGATATTCATCAGGGCCGCCAGCTCGATGTCGAATTGCAACGTATTCAGCAAGCATTGAATGTACTGACTGAACAACAGCACGGGTTGGCGCAGCAGTTAACACAATGGCAATCACGGCTGCAATCAATCGAAGAGCAGCAGGCAGTACAGTCGGCAATTTTGAACGATCGGGCGTTGGCCCTCACTGAGCAATACGGCAGTGAAGCATGGTTGGCGCAGCTAAAACAGCATGGTGAGGAAGCTTTCTTTACACAGCTACGTGCGAATGTAGAGGAATATCTGACTAACCAGAAAGCATTGGAGGCAGCCGATAAGCAATTGGCTGATCTTGCTCCGCAATTGGCTGAACAACAAGGCCAAGTGCGCACAGTCCTTCAGCGCGTCGCCGAGATCGACAAGTTGGTTTCATCACTGGTCAGCGAGATTGAGCAGCGGTGGCAAGTGCGCATAGCACTCATCGGTGAAGATAGCTTGCAGGATTTGGAAGCGAAGCAGAAACAGGCATTGCATACCCAGCAAACGGATTTGGAGCAGGCGCTACAGCACCAGCGTCTATCGGGCGAAGCCATGGCGGGGGCTGAAGCGGCATTGACCAGCGTTAAGCAGCAACAAGCAGAGGCTAACCAAGCACTTGAGCAACAGCAAACAAGTTGGGCAGCGTGGCTTGAAAAATTTGCCCTCGGCCATGACGAGATGGTGTCCTTGCTGAGCAAGGGGGGCGTTTGGCTCGAGCAAGAGCGTGAAGCATTGAAACGCATTGAGCTGGCATTGGCGGCAGCGAATACGGTTTTAGCAGAGCGAGAGCTTGCTGTTGTTGAGCACCTGCCGACGATTGAGTTGGCAAAGCAGTGGCTGTCTGACCATGATATTAATTTTGAACAGGTAGGAAATACCGAGAAAATTGCCGTTGTTGCAGCTTGGCTCGAACAAAAAGCAGAGCTGGATGAGCAGATCTTCCAAGGGCGGCAAAGGCTTGCTCAGGCAAAGCAAGCCGAGCTGCAATCAGGGGAGCTGACGGCACAGCTGAAAGACCAGCAAGTCACAACCGAACTGTGGTTGCAAATGAGCGAGTTGATTGGCTCGGCAACGGGGAACAAGTTCCGCACCCTCGCCCAGGGGCTAACCCTGCAGCAGCTGGTGGTATTGGCCAATGAGCATCTGCAAGAGCTTGCGCCCCGCTATGCGTTGCAGCCGGTGCCAAACAGCCCATTGGCGTTGCAAGTGGTGGATCATGATATGGGCGACGAGGTTCGCAGTGTCGAGTCGCTGTCGGGGGGTGAGAGCTTCTTGGTATCCCTTGCGTTGGCTCTGGCGTTGGCCTCGCTGGCGGCAGATACCCGCCAGTTGGGGTCGCTGTTTATCGATGAGGGGTTCGGTACCCTTGACCCTGACAGTTTGGAAATGGCATTGGCATGCTTGGATGCGTTGCAAGCCGATGGTCGCCAGATCGGGGTGATATCCCATGTGGGGACCTTGGTGGAACGCATTGGGGTACAGGTTGCTGTTGAGGCGCAAGGCGGTGGACGTAGCCAGATCCAAGTGAGAGGCTAACTGTTTGTTTGGTCAAACGTTGGCTTGATAGGTGAAAAATGATCAAAACTGAGCATTATGCAGCTTGTATCATTTCAACGTGATAGACAGAAGGTGACGCTTTTCTCCTATTGAGTCACAAAAGTGTCATACTTAACACACATAATGACGCTCGAAAGACAGCAACTAGTAGGTATTAAACACATGGTAAGACGGATTCTTGTTGTAGAAGATGAAGCACCGATCCGCGAGATGCTTTGTTTTGTTCTTGAGCAAAAGGGATATCAGGCCATCGAAGCCGAAGATTATGATGCAGCGCTGGAAAAGTTATGCGAACCGTATCCAGAACTGATCTTGCTTGACTGGATGTTGCCGGGAGGCTCAGGGATCAACCTGATCAAACACCTCAAGCGTGATGAAATGACCCGTCAGATCCCTATCGTGATGCTCACCGCGCGCGGCGAGGAAGAAGACAAGGTACGCGGCCTTGAAGTAGGCGCCGATGATTACATCACCAAGCCATTCTCGCCAAAAGAGCTAATGGCGCGCTTGAAAGCCGTGATGCGCCGAGTATCGCCGACATCACTTGATGATGTCATTGATGTTCAGGGCTTGAAACTTGACCCGGTATCACACCGTGTGACATCCAATGATGCACCGCTTGATATGGGCCCAACAGAGTTCAAGATGTTGCATTTCTTCATGACACACCAAGAGCGTGTCTATAGCCGAGAACAACTGCTGAACAACGTTTGGGGCACCAATGTTTACGTTGAAGACCGTACCGTTGATGTACACATTCGTCGCCTGCGTAAAGCCTTGGAAACCAATGGTCACGACAAATTGGTACAAACCGTGCGTGGTGCGGGTTACCGATTCTCGACTCGCGTATAGATACATAGATTAAAGGCAGTAAATTCAGCGAGTAATAACACTCTCGCTGTCACGGAGTAAAGCATGGTAGAACGGCTATCGTGGAAAAAATTAGTCTGGGAACTATTATTTTTCTACTTGCCTTGGGTCGCATTGGGTTGGATTTTTGGCTATATGCCTTGGTTCCTGCTGGTGGCGACTTGGATTCAGTTGATCTGGCATTTTCACAATCAGTTGAAGATGTCCGACTGGCTGTGGAAGGAGCGTAGCTTAACCCCTCCTTCAGGCTCTGGTAGCTGGGAACCCTTGTTCAATGGTATCTACCGCTTGCAGCAGCGAAACCGTCGCCGCCGCAAGGAACTTGCCACGCTGATCCGACGATTCCGTAATGGTGCTGAATCCCTTCCTGATGCAGTCGTTGTCTTTCGCAGCGAAGGGAATATTGTTTGGTGCAATAAGCTTGCCCAGCACCTGCTCGGGTTCCGTTGGCCGGACGATGCTGGCCAGCCGATCAGCAACTTGCTCCGCAGCCCTGACTTCGTTCGCTATTTGGCGAAGCAGGCGTTTGATACCCCGTTGGAAATCACCTCACCGCTAAACTACGACCGTACGTTAGAGCTGCGTATCATGCACTATACCGAGGGTGAGTACCTGATGGTGGTGCGCGATGTGTCTCAAGTTAAGCAACTCGAAGGGATGCGTCGTAACTTTTTTGCTAACGTTTCCCATGAGTTGCGGACCCCAATGACGGTATTGCAGGGTTACCTTGAAATGTCGCGTGATCCGGAAATGCTGGTCGGCCCGATGTGGGATAAAGCCCACGGGGTAATGACCGAGCAATTGGTGCGAATGAACTCCTTGGTCGAGCAATTGTTGACCCTGTCGAAGATCGAAGCAGCACCGAATATCGAATTGGAAGAAACCATCGATGTGCCAGCCATGCTTGAGGTACTGGAGAAAGAAGCGGTATCGTTGAGTGGCGGCAATGAGCAGCTGTTTACCTTTGAAGTTGATAGCTCATTGAAGGTGCTGGGTGACGAAGATCAGTTGCGCAGTGCGATTTCGAACCTGGTCTACAATGCGGTGAAGCACACGCCTAGCAATGCCGAGGTGAAGGTACGCTGGTTCCTATCTCCGACAGGGCCTCGCTTGGAGGTGACTGATAGCGGGCAAGGTATTGAACCGCAACATATTCACCGTTTGACAGAGCGCTTCTACCGGGTGGATAAAGCCCGCTCGCGGGAAACCGGTGGCAGCGGCCTTGGTTTGGCGATCGTGAAACACGCATTGAGCCACCATGATTCCCAGCTTGAAATTGAGAGTGAAGTGGGTGAGGGCAGTACCTTCTCGTTTACCTTACCCCAACGTTTGGTTGCCGAAGCAGCCTAGCTCCCGGGCAATGATGCTTTTGGAGCACGTTACAAAGTGATTATCCCTGGCGGTCTTTATGACCGCTTTTGTTGTTTTTATCGGGAGTAGTATTGGGTCAATGACAACCCTACGTGAGCGATCTTTCTTGAGTCCTTTTTTCGCGCAAACCCGCCGTGTTTGTTCATGGTTGGTTTTGTCTGCCGGCCTGCTCGGCAGCGCAATGGTGGGCGCTTCGTCGCAAAGCCTGCCAGATTATCAAAAAGTCAGCGGGATCTCCGGCAACTTGTCCTCGGTTGGCTCTGACACCTTTGCCAACCTGATGACCTATTGGTCGGAAGAATTCAAGCGTTTCTACCCAAGCGTGAATATTCAGGTTCAGGCAGCTGGCTCATCAACGGCACCGACGGCGCTGGTGGAGGCAACGGCACAGCTTGGACCAATGAGCCGGCGAATGAAGGCCAAAGAAATCGAAGCCTTTGAGCGTGAGTATGGCTATATGCCAACCGAGATCCGGGTGGCGATTGATGCCTTGGCGGTGTTTGTCCATGAGGATAACCCGCTGGCGGGGCTGAACTTCCAACAGCTCGATGCCATTTATTCGCAAACGTTGCGTTGCGGCGGGACCAAGCCGATCACCCGCTGGGGTGAGCTTGGCCTAACGGGGAACTGGGCGGTGAGGGATATTCAGCTGTATGGCCGAAATTCGGTATCTGGTACCTATGGCTATTTCAAGCAGCAAGCGCTGTGTCTTGGCGACTTCCGCAACAATGTCAACGAGCAGCCGGGCTCGGCCTCGGTGGTACAGTCGGTGGCCAGTTCGCTGAACTCGATTGGTTATTCTGGCGTTGGCTACAAGACCACCGGGATCAGGGCGATCCCGATAGCACGGGAAGGGGAAGACTATGTTGAAGCCACCATTGAGAATTCGGTCAATGGCCGCTACCCACTAGCCCGCTACCTGTATGTCTATATCAATAAGCATCCGGATAAACCGTTACCGCCTTTAGAAGCTGAATTTATCCGGTTTATCTTATCGCATGACGGTCAGGATCTGGTGGAGAAAGACGGCTATGTGCCGCTGCCAGCAGATACCGTGAAGGTTATTCTTACGCAGCTTGGGCTTGAATAGCCTATACCTGTCTGGCTAAGCCATTGCTCTAAATCCAATCAGGATAAGTCATTGAACTAAGATTACGCAGTGAAAATGGGCGTGTCGCTAAGCGACACGCCCATTGTTTTACTATGGCTGACGAGTTATTCGAGCTTTAGCTCCCAACCCGCTTTGCGCCAGTAGGCTTGCTCCTGAAGTAAATCGGCCGCCAGTAGGCGGTTGCTTTCTTCCCAACCCTCGGGCAGGTTGACTTGCCACTCTTCCTTGTCGGCCTTGACGGTGATTGTCGGCAGCGGCTCGTCGCTACGTTGGCCATTGAGGGTGACCGCAAGGCGAAGGGTCCTGATCAGCGGATACAGGTGCTTGCGCTTGTAAATACTGAGTTCAGGCATTTCTTCTAGCTTGAGGCTTTTGCGCTGGTAGCGAACCAGTGTCGCCAACACCGTTTGTTGCTCGAGGTTGAAACCCGGCATGGTGCTATAACGTAGCAGGTAGGCTGAGTGGCGATGGAAGCCAGGGTAGCTGATGCTCAGGCCAACTTCATGAAGCAAGGCTCCCCAGCTGAGCAGCGGCGCTAGCTCGGCCTTGGTCATACCCGGCTGGGGCTCTATCTGGCCGTAAAGCATTTCAGCGGTTTGCTTAACCCGCTGGGCTTGCTCGATATCGACATTGTACTGCTCGGCCATGGCAGTGGCGGTACGTGAGCGGATATCGCTATGGCGGAAGCGCTCTTCCATCTCGTAAAGTAGCCCTTCGCGCAGGGCGCCGTCTGAGAACTTCATCTCGTCAATATCGAGTGACTTGAATACCGCTGAGAGGATAGCCACACCGGCGGCAAATACCGGTTTGCGGTCATCGCTGAGGCCGACGAAATCAAGATCGTCAGACTGCTTGAACTTGAGGATATCTTCAGTGAGCAACGCCAGCCTTTTTGGGGTGATCACCCCGTCGCTGTGCCCACGGCCAATCAGCACTTCCTTGATAGCCTTGATGGTACCGGATGAACCGATTGCCATCTGCCAGCCCTTCTTGCGGTATTTGGTCGCAATGCTTTCCAGTTTCTGTTGCGCGGCAAGTTGGGCGGTAGCCATGTTTTTGCTGGAGATTTTCCCCTTGGGGAAAAAGTATTTGTTATAGCTGACACAACCCATGTGCTTGCTGTATGCCAGCTTGGTGTTGAAGCCTTCGCCTATGACGAGCTCGGTACTACCACCCCCGATATCGACCACCAGTTTTTTGCCGGCGTCGGGTTGGGTATGGGCTACCCCAAGAAAAATCAAACGGGCTTCTTCGGTGCCAGGAATGATTTCAATAGGGTATGGAAGAATGCTCTCGGCACGCTTGAGGAAAACCGCGGCGTTTTGAGATTGGCGTAGGGTGTAGGTGGCGGCAATTCGGACGTTCTCGGGTTCAAAGCCTTGTAATCGTTCGGCAAACATCGCCAAGCAACTTAAGCCGCGCTGGATGGCGGCTTGGTCTAAGTTGTGGTGTTCATCTAGCCCCGAGGCTAGGTGGACGCGCTGTTTATGGCGGCTAATGATTTGCAAGCTTTGCCCGACAATGCGAGCTACGACCATATGGAAGCTGTTAGACCCCATATCGATGGCCGCTATCTCGCGTGGTCGAGGTTGTTCTGTCATGCGTTATTTTCGCTCTTTTCGGCTTTTTTTCTGAGCTGCTTTTCTGAGTGCTTGAGGTAGTCGTAAATCGCGATTTGAGAGCGAATTTTACGCTTGTTGCCCCTTGGCACGTAGTTGTTGCTCATCGCTTTGTCGATGACCCTCGCCTTAACCGTATCGGAAAGCTGGATGTTGAGAATATCGATGATCTTCTTTTTCAAGCTTGGATCATGGATAGGGCAGCCTACTTCGATTCGGTTATCGATGTTTCGGGTCATCCAGTCAGCGGATGAAATGTAGACATCCGGCTCGCCGTTGTTTTCGAAGACCACCACGCGAGGGTGCTCCAGAAAACGGTCGACGATGCTTATTGCCGTGATATTGTCGCTGATCCCCTTGATGCCTGGGATCAAGGTACACATACCACGGACAATCAATTTGATTTTGACGCCTGCACTGCTGGCTTGATAAAGCAGGTTAATCAAGCCTTTATCAACTAAGTTATTAACCTTTAGTGTAATACCTGATGGCAGGTTTTGCTTGGCGTGGGCAATTTCGCGATCAATCAAATCATAGAGGCGTGAACGGGAGTTGCGTGGCGAGACAATCAACTCTTTGAATTTCACCGGGCGGTATGGGTTTTGGATGTAGTTGAATACCATACGCACTTCGTCGGTAATGGCCTTGTTGCAGGTCATTAGCGAGAAGTCGGTATAGATACGGGCGGTTTTTTCATGGAAGTTTCCCGTCCCTAGATGGGCATAGCGCACCAACTCATCCCCTTCCTTGCGGGTGATCAGGCAAAGCTTGGAGTGGATTTTCAGCCCCGGTACCCCGAAGACCACATGCACGCCGGCCTCGGTCAAGCGGCGGGCCCATTCGATGTTGGCCTCTTCGTCAAAGCGGGCCTGCAGTTCAACCACCACCGTGACCCGTTTGCCGTTGTTGGCCGCATCAATCATCGACTCGATGATGCGGGAGTTCTTGGCTACGCGGTATATGTTGATTTTGATGCTGCGCACCTTGGGATCATAAGCGGCTTGGCGAACCAGCTCGGTCATGTGGTTGAAGGTGTGGTACGGGTAGTACAGCAGAATATCTTGGGCCTTAACCGCCTCGAAAGCGTTGTGGGCACTGGTGAAGTGGTAGCTGTCGATAGGCGGCAGCGGCTTATTCTCGAGGTAGTTGCGCCCCACATTCGGGAAGCCGATGAAATCGACAAAGTTATGGTAGCGGCCCCCCGGAATAATGCTGTCGTAATTGGATACCTTCAGCAGCGAGCAAAGCACATCGATCATATCGCCCGGCATGTCCCGCTGGTAGACAAAGCGAACCGGCATGGCCGTCAGGCGTTGGTTCAAGCCTTCGGACATCTGCTCAAGCAGGCTATGCTCCACTTCCTGGCTCAAGTCATATTCGGCGTCACGGGTCATCTTCATCGAATAGGCAGCCAGGCTGTCATAGTCGAAGAAGCCGCTAAAAATATCATCGAGGCAGAAACGAATAATATTATCGAGCAAGATGAGGGTCTTGCGGCGCTTTCCCTTTGCTTCCGGCAGCTGGATAAAGCGGGGGAGCTGATCGGTCGGAATTTCGATTAAGGCGTAGCGCTTGTTGTCGCCCTGCTGCATTTCGATAGCCAGGTAAGAGTACTCATCTTTCAAAAACTGCAGTAGGTCGATATCGTCAGTGAGCAAGATAGGGGTGACGTGGGGCAGAATATTGTTGCGGAAATGCTTGCGGAGCCAGCTTTGCTGGTGGTCATCGAGTTGTTGCTCGTTGACCAGGAAGATATGGCGACGGGCCATTTCCAGCAAGATTTCGTTGTACAAGGTATCGAAATCCTGGTTGAGCTTCAGGACGCGGCTTTGGATCTTGCTAAGCAGGTGCTTGGCGTTTTCATCCCCGCCTTGCTCTTCGTTGATCAGGATCCGGCGTTTTACGTCGGCAAAACGAACCTTGTAGAATTCGTCGGTATTGCTTGAGTAGATACCAAGAAAACGGACCCGCTCTATAAGCGGGACCGATTTATCTGCTGCTTCTTGGAGCACGCGTTCATTAAAAGAAAGCCAACTCAGTTCTTTGTCGATATAGAGAGGTTCGTTGCTCATTGTCATCCTGTAAAAAGCAGTGGACTAAAAAACTCACTCGTTGTTATCTATATCAATAGTGAGATCATCGGCGATGCGCTCAAGGGTTTCTTGAACGGTATCAATGCTGATCTCTGTTGGTAGCTCCAGCACGAATTCGGCGGTGAAGATCGGGTAGCCCCAGTTCGGCGCGCTGTCCGTGTTGGTTTTTAGTTTATTGATATTGATACCCAGACGATTCAGGGCTGTGGTGACATCTTTAACAATCCCAACGCGGTCATTACCCGTAACCAGCAGGTTATGCAGCACGGAAGTGGCGAGGGTTTTGCTCTCGTCTTCGACAATGTGCACTTGAAGCCCATCGATATTGCGTATGGCCTGGCTGAGCACGGCAATATATTGGTCGGCGACCTCGATTTGGATGATCCCGGCAAATTGACCAGCAAGTTTGCTGAGGCTGCTTGATAGCCAGTTACCGTGGTTTTGATAAACCGTGTCAGATAGGGTTTCAACTAGGCCAGAACGATCTTTACCGATCACGGTTAGAATGAGGTGCTTCATAGTCATATCCTTATGCTTGTATTTTCAGCAAGTTTATTATGTGACCATGTGCAATTCCTGTCTAGCTTCAAGCAGATATTCCGAGACGTGAATGCGATATGCCTACCACGGCAGAGAAAATACACTGACTTTATGACAGTTATATTTAGTATTAGGGATTTATTACACTTTAATGTTGGCCGTTTACTGATTTACAGAATAGCTGTTCGAATGGCGTTGTCATATAATTGTCACATAAAGACAATATCATTAGTAAACGTGTAAATTTATTGAGGTAATAATGGCAAAGGCCGGTGCTTTTTTAATGGGGGAAAATCCTGGCCGCAAGGTAAAAGATAAATTAGCCTGTTATGGTGTCACCGCGGGTGGTATTTTTGTCCTTATTACACTCGTCTTAATCTTTTTCTACCTGCTTTATGTCATTTTGCCGATCTTTTCGAATGTAAAAGTGACCCAGCAGCATACCTTCACCACCTCATTCACCGACCAAACCACAGCATACGCGCTCAGTGATCACAACGACGCAATTTACCGCCTGTCGGATCAAGGTGTGCTAAGCGTGATGGCAATCGATGAAGCCTCACTGACCCAAAACGCGGCTTCCACAGCCCCTAGCATCCTTGAGCAGCAGGCTTTGTTGGAGAAAACCACAGCGATTGCGGCCACCCATCCCGCGCAAGGGGTGTTTGCGGTTGGTGGGCATGACGGTAAGGTGCAAGTGGTGAAGCCCGATGCAGCCCGCCAAGTCGCGAGTCTTGCAGCAAACGCCACAGCAAGCTCTTCGCTTATTGCCTATCCGTTTGGTGAAGCACCGCTCCAGCTAGACCCTGAAGGCTTGGCCGTTAGCCAACTCGCGGTGTCGGTCACCAACGATAAAGCAGCCATGATTGGGGTGACGGCGGATAATCGCGTGGTGGTTCGCCAGTTTTACCAGCATGGCAGCTCATTTGATCTTGAGCGGCAGTGGCAATCCAGTGGTTATGAAGTCGCGGGCCTGCCGAGCAATATTCGCTCTATGGTGATCACCCCAGATACCCGCACGGCCTATGTGCTGGCTGGGCGCTTGGTCTACGTAGTGGCGCTGGGCCAAGATAGCGGGGCTGTCCGGGATATCGTCGAGGTTGCCAGTGGCGAAGCCATGCCCGATCAATTGGTGCCGCTTTCCGGGGCGTACTCGCTATTGATTAGTTATAGCGACGATACCCTCGCGCAGTGGTTTGAAATTCTAAAAGATGAAAAGCGAGTGCTGACCCGCACTCGTGATTTCAAACTGGCACAAATGCCTATTCAGGCTGTGGTGCCCGAGCATACCCGAAAAGGCTTTTTTGCCCTGCAGCAAAATGGTGACTTATCGGCATTTTATACCACGGTGAAAGGGGCCATTTACCACAAGCCGTTGTTTGCTGGGGAGCTGCCAGAGCAATTGGTGATTTCACCGCGTGCCGATCATTTGTTGGCGGCAAACGGTAACCAGTGGCAATTGTTCCATGTCGTTAATAAGCACCCGGAAATCGGGATTGCTTCGCTGTGGCAGAAGATATGGTACGAGGGGTACCCCGAGCCTGATTACGTTTGGCAGTCAACGTCGGCCAGTGATGAATTCGAGCCGAAGCTAAGCCTGGTACCTATTGTGTTCGGTACCTTCAAGGCTGCTTTGTACGCCTTGCTGTTTGCGATTCCGATGGCATTGGCGGGGGCTATCTATACCGCTTACTTCATGTCGTCGAAAATGCGCCGGATTGTAAAGCCAACGGTTGAATTGATGGAAGCATTGCCAACAGTGATTTTGGGCTTTTTGGCAGGTATTTGGTTGGCGCCGATTGTCGAAGAGTACTTGGCAGGGATCATGCTATTGATAGTGGCGGTGCCGCTGAGCATGATGCTAGCGGGCGTGGGTTGGTCATTGCTGCCGGGACGCTGGCGCTCGCGGATCCCGAATGGCTTCCATATTCTGTTGTTGATGCCGGTGATTGTATTGATTGGCTACTTGTGCTTTTCGGCCAGCCCAGTCATGGAGAACTGGTTCTTTGACGGTGATATCCGGGTTTACCTCACCAATGAGTGGGGGATTGGCTATGATCAGCGCAATACCCTCGTGGTGGGTATTGCCATGGGCTTTGCCGTGATACCCACCATCTTTTCGATTGCCGAAGATGCCATTTTTTCAGTGCCGGGCCATTTGACTAGCGGCTCGCTGGCCTTGGGGGCGACCCACTGGCAAACGCTGACCAAGGTTGTGTTGCTAACGGCAAGCCCGGGTATTTTCTCGGCCATCATGATGGGGCTGGGACGGGCTGTCGGTGAAACCATGATTGTATTGATGGCAACGGGGAATACCCCGATCATGGATTGGAATATCCTCGAAGGGATGCGTACCCTGTCGGCAACGATAGCCATCGAAATGCCGGAAAGTGAAGTGAATAGCTCGCACTACCGGGTCATGTTCCTCGCGGCATTTGTATTGTTCGTATTTACTTTCTTCTTTAATACTATCGCAGAGCTAGTTCGCCAGCGTCTGCGGGAGAAATACAGCTCGCTATAACCGGGTTGTATCAGCAGATTAAGAGCTTTTTAAGACATGATTAGTGTGGATCATGGGTAACTGGTTTCGTTCTGGTTCCCCTTGGATTTGGTTAACCGGCGGGGCTGTCAGCCTCAGCTTGGTTGCCGTATTGGGATTACTGTTATTGATTGGCTGGAAGGGGCTTAGCTACTTCTGGCCTGCGCCTGTGTACCAGTTTGAAATTGAGCAAGGTGGCGAAACCACCATGGTCATCGGCGAGATCTATGATCGCAAATCGGTGCCGGTTGAACAGCTCGCCGAAGCGGGGATTGATACCCGGCATTTCACAGGCGACAAAGTGTTGCGCTACATGGTGAAAACAGGCAACCGTGAATTGCCGGGCAGTGACTTTATTACCTTCCTGGAGCCATACATTAAGAGCCAGTCTTTGGCGCAGAATGTCATGGTTATGGATAGGCTGAAAAATGGCCGCTTCTATGGTTTTCCGGTCAGCCTGACAGACGATGGAATGGCGATCCCGCTAGAGGCATTGCCGGATAGCTTGTTGCAAGCGACTGAAATCCGTGAGCAGATCAAGTTACTGGAAACCACTGAGCTGGCGGAGATAAACCGCCAGTTTGAACAGCTTCGCCGTGACCAGCTGCGCCGCCCTGATGAGCCACAGAACCATCAGCGAAAAGCCGAGCTCGAAGCGCAATTCCAGTCGGTGACCGAACAGCTTCAGGCCCTGCACCAGCAGCTTGATCGAGATATCTTGACCATGCGCGAGATGTCTGGCTTGGAAGTGGACATATCCATGGGGCAGGTACTGGATTTGTGGTACCCAAATGAACTCACCACGGGTGGCAAGTTTGTCCACTGGCTCAAGCAAGTGGGTAAGTTCATTGTCGATGAACCGCGTGAGGCGAATACCGAAGGCGGGGTTTTTCCTGCCATCTTCGGCACCGTGTTGATGGTGCTGTTGATGAGTATTATTGTGACGCCGCTTGGGGTGATGGCCGCCATTTACCTTCATGAGTATGCGGGCAAGAATACCTTCACCAAGCTCATTCGGGTGGCGGTGATCAACCTCGCCGGTGTGCCGTCGATTGTATACGGGGTTTTCGGCTTGGGCTTTTTCGTCTATATGGTCGGCGGCACCATTGATGATATCTTTTTCTCCGATCAGCTACCGGCACCGACGTTTGGTACCCCGGGGATCATGTGGTCGGCACTTACCCTGGCTATTTTGACCTTGCCTGTGGTGATTGTCTCGACCGAGGAAGGCTTGGCGCGTATTCCGAATTCGGTTCGCCATGGCTCGTTGGCCCTGGGAGCCACGCAAGCGGAAACCCTGTGGCGTATCGTATTGCCAATGGCCAGCCCTGCTATTATGACGGGCTTGATTTTGGCGGTCGCAAGGGCGGCGGGCGAAGTGGCACCGTTAATGCTGGTGGGGGTGGTTAAAATGGCACCATCACTGCCGATAGACGGCCACTTCCCATACCTGCATTTAGATCGTAAATTCATGCATCTTGGTTATCATATATATGATGTTGGTTTTCAGAGCCCGAATGTCGAGGCTGCCCGCCCGCTGGTTTATGCGACGTCATTTTTGCTGGTAACCGTGATTGTCGGACTTAACTTAACGGCTATTGGGATCCGCAATCACTTGCGTGAAAAATTCCGTTCTTTGGAGCAATAGCGAGAGAAATATGTTTTCAATCAATTCCCCTATCGGCTTGTTTGAGCCTGTTGATTTGTCTGCGTTGCCTGAAGAAAAAACCGCGTTAACCATCGACGGGCTTGATCTCCATTATGGTCAGCACCAAGCACTGTTCAACATCAATATGCGCATTGCCAAGGGGCAAGTGACCTCTTTTATCGGCCCGTCAGGTTGTGGTAAGTCAACTTTGCTACGCTGTATTAACCGGATGAACGAGTTGGTCGAAGGGTGCCGCGTCGATGGTAAAATTATCCTTCATGGCCAGAACATCTATGACAGCAAGGTGGACGTCGCCTCGCTTCGCCGCCGTGTCGGGATGGTGTTCCAACGGCCGAACCCGTTTCCTAAGTCCATCTATGAAAATGTGATTTACGGGCTGCGCTTGCAGGGGATCAAAGATCGCCGCGTGCTCGATGATGCGGTAGAGAACTCACTGCGTGGTGCGGCGTTATGGGATGAAGTGAAGGATCGCTTGCACGAGAATGCCTTCGGTTTGTCTGGTGGCCAGCAGCAACGCTTGGTGATTGCCCGTGCCATTGCCATCGAGCCGGAGGTGCTGCTGCTCGATGAGCCGACCTCGGCCTTGGATCCGATATCGACCTTGACCATTGAAGAGTTGATTAACGATCTGAAAACCAAATATACGGTGATTATCGTTACCCACAACATGCAGCAGGCGGCGCGAGTCTCTGACAATACCGCCTTTATGCACATGGGCGAGCTGGTGGAGTACACCAGCACCAATGACATTTTCACCACCCCGAAAGAAAAGCGAACCGAAGATTACATTACTGGTCGATACGGTTAAGGAGTTTAATCATGCTAGATAATTTAAGCCTTGGCCGACACATCTCAGGCCAGTTCAATGCCGAACTAGAGAGCATTCGTACCCATGTATTGGCTATGGGCGGTTTGGTGGAGCAGCAGCTTGCCGATGCCCTGAAAGCAATGCATAAGCAAGATGCCGAGCTGGCTCGTCGGGTGATCAAAGATGATCACAAGGTGAATGCGATGGAAGTGGCCATCGACGAAGCCTGTACCCGTATTATTGCCAAGCGCCAGCCTACCGCCAGTGACTTGCGTTTGGTGATTGCGATCATCAAAACCATTACTGACTTAGAGCGTATCGGGGATGTGGCCGAGAGCATTGCCAAGGTCGCGTTGGAAAACTTCACCAATAAACAATACAACCTATTGGTTTCACTGGAAGCACTGGGCCAAAGTGCGGTGCGCATGCTGCATGATGTATTGGATGCGTTTGCCCGCATGGATGTGAAAGCTGCGGTGCAGGTTTACCAGGAAGATGATCGAATTGATCGCGAATATGAGGCGATTATCCGTCAACTGATGACTTATATGATGGAAGACCCGCGCTCTATCCCGAATGTATTGCAAGTGATGTGGTCGGCACGCTCTATCGAGCGGGTGGGAGACCGCTGCCAGAACATCTGTGAATACATTATTTACTTTGTGAAGGGCAAGGATATTCGCCACACGAGCCAGGAAGAGCTGGAGAAGATCCTGAAGTAACTTGGGAAAAATAGGCCCCAAGGCGGATTCAAACCTTGGGGCGGTTTGGGCTAATTAGAACTTGTAGTTAGCCCCGATATAGAAAGTACCGTAGTCAGAATCAGCGACTAACGGCTTCACTGAGATAGCCTTGTAGCCACCCTTGATAGCGACATTGCGGTTAAAGTCGTAGCCAGCTTCTAGGCCGTAGGAAAGGCCGGTGTCGCTGTCGGAAAATTTGTACGTCTCACCATCCCAAAGTTTGCCTTTCTCTTCTTCTTTAACGCTATGCAGGCCCAGTTGAACACCGGCATAAAAGTTTTCGTTGAAGTAGTACTTAGGTTTTACATTGATACCGAACGAGTAGGCTTTTAGTTCATCTTCGAATAAGCCAGGGATTGATGTCTTGTCTTTACCAAAGCTACGGTATTCACCCTCAACACCAATCACAATTTGTGGTGCAACTTGGAAGTCATAGCCTGCGACAAGGCCAAAACCGGTGTCAAAGGAATCACCATCTAGGCTATTAGAGGCAATATCGGCACCGATGTAAAACCCGTCTTTTGCCATTGCTGGAGCGGCTAAAATTGAAGCGATAGTTAGTGCAAAAATTGTCTTTTTCATGATTAATCCAACTTATTTAATTATTGATATTTAGCCACAGATGTCGCTGCTTGCTGATGCGGTGAATATTAAAATGAACACTGTGCATTATCTAATTAGTTTGGTTGATTTCGCTCATTAGCGTTGTTTATTGCACGGTGTATTATTGTGTTTTCAGCAGTGAATTTACTGCTTGAGGGATTAATTGAACTTGTAGTTCACGCCGGCGTAGAAGGTACCAAATTCGGTATCGAAGCCAAGTACATCGGCGACTGCGCCCCTGATGCCGGCTCGGAAGTTGATATTGCGGTTAAGATCAAAGCCGCCTTCAATTCCAAAAGCCACGCCATTGGCTGTGTCTTTTCCGCCATAGCTGTCGTTGCCGATGGCTAGTTTTTCTTCATAGGTGATACGGTGTAAGCCAACGACGACGGCACCGTAGATTTTATCGTTGAAGTAATACTTGGGCTTGATATTGACGCCGTACGAAGAGGCACTGACGTTGGCACCGATGTCAGTTCCAATGCTGTTATCAAACGCACTGTCGCTGCCCATATTGCGGTATTCACCCTCGATACCGATCACTACCTTGGGGGAGACTGGGATATCGTAGCCAGCCACTAGGCCGATATGGCTATCGAGGTACATGGAGCCGACAAAGTTAGCGCCGAGATCGGCCCCGACGTAGAAGCCTTGCTTGTTGGCAGAAGTCGGTGATGAAAATAGAGAAATAAGTGATAGAGCAAGGATGGGTTTTTTCATTTTGAACTCGCTGCAAAGATAGTGTCATTGTGTTATGCCGTGCTATCCCTGCTAGGCGAGGTCAATACTAAATACTGCTGTTGTTATACGCTAATTACTAAGTTTTATTAGCGTTATTCATGGTGTTTATTGGTTGCAGCTTATTCTTGGCCCCAAAAGCAAAAAGACCCCTGAAGAAGAGAGACAGGGGCGCGAGTACCAAATGGCCTAATACAGCAGTAAATATTGCTGGAGAGTGAGAGTTATTATAAAAGCCCTCGTTAGAGGGCTTTATCAATCTGGGGATTACTTGAAGTTGTACTGCACACCGACACCACCGGCGACTTCAGAAGAAGAGTACTTGCCGCTGGTTTCGTAGTGGAAGGTACCTGAAACACTCAATTGCTCGTTGATGCCATATGCACCACCCAGGGCCAAAGCTTCTTTAGAGCCGGCAAAGCCAACACCGGCACCGACAGCAAATTCACCATTGGTCACAAACGGGCGGGCGTTAGTGACGGCGTGCAGGCTGGCACGGACACCGTCCATTTGCTCGTCGAGCTCATCAAAACGTTGGTTGGTTTGCGCGGCAAAGTCCTTGAATTCTGATTCGAGTGAATCCATACGCGAAGTGTTAGAGCCAATGCGTGCGTAGATGTCGTCGTTAGCATCAGCAACTGTGTCACGTGCTTCATTAACTTTTTGCTGGATCTCAAGGGCACGCTCACCATCAATAGGATTTCGAACTGGCGGGCGTTCGATTGGGTGATCGACTTCTGGTCTCTCGATTGGATTGTCGATACCCGGCTTCTCGATTGGGTGTCCAGGCGATACGACTTCCCAGCGACCATTACCATCAGTGCTGACGTTTACTGATTTACCCGTATATTCATGAGTTAGGGTGTAGTTACCATCTTTTTCTTCAACTTTACCTATTGTTTTACCTCGTTGGTCAGTGATATTTCCATTTTCGTCAATTTTACCACGCCCCTTGACGCTATCATCAGCCCCTTTAATTACAATATGACCATTATCTGTAATAACTATAGAACCATCGACTTTTCCATCCGATTTAATCTCGGTTGCACCAAAAAAACGGCCGTCATGAATTCTGTCAGAACCGCCAGAAATATTGCCGTTGTCATCTTGAATTGGGTAGCTTGGGTTTGGCTCCTTCTCAATCGGGTTACCAATTTCATTTGCAAATACTGGAACTGAAAATAATGATACTAAAGATACTGCGATAATAGACTTTTTCATTGGATACTCTAAATAATTAATTTATTACCAAGCTCATTAATGAATATATAAAGTGGGTTTAAAGGTTTTCATTTAATAATGAGCGTTACTTTTAAGCATCAGTGCTTAATGACAGTTGCCTGTGTTTTCAGCTATTCCCTGCTGACGGAGTGAATAATAAACAACCAGATAATTGCCATCTAATCACCAGTCATTATTCTGCCGATAAGTAGGGTTAATTAATCATTCTCGATTAACTGGGTGATAAGTGTTGCTTATGATATGTAATGCGAAAAGTGACAAGCGGTTTATGCCTGTTAAATCAGAGGGGGCGAGTTGGTTTGTGGGTTTAGCTGTTACTATGCTCTTTGAGTAATCCTTCTATCAAACTCACTAGCCACAATGTAAGCGGGCTGCGGCGATTACGTTGGTGGTAATAAGCCATGATTGGGATTTTTAAATCTTGGTTGTTTATCTTGAGTTTTAAACTTCGTAGTTGCTCTTTTTCTTCTTTCGGCATGAATAAAGATGACGGATAAATCATATCGGTATGCTTAATCACATCCAACACTGCCATTGGTAGCTCTGAACGAAAACCGGTCCGGATCTTAAAGCCATGTGAGCGCATGACTTTTTCAGCAATTGGGATATTGGAATTCCAATCTGAAATAATAATGCTGGCTGCTTCTAAGCCATCAAGATCTTTGGGGGTAATCGATTCTTTTTTAATAGGGTGATCTTTTCTTACATGAATAGTAAAAATATCATCACACATTTTTTTCTGGATAAGTGTTTTTGGGGCATGGTGAATTTCAAAGTTCACCCCCAAACTTATCTCGCCATTATTTATATCGTCCAATGATGTTGGCGACCAGTTATGCAAATGCAGATTGACATTGGGCGCGGCTTGGCGGATTTTGAGATAAAGCGGTGTTGAAATGTAGGTCAGGATATTGGGGGTGAGGGCAAGTTTAATCGTACCTTCAAGCTCAGCGGGATTAAAGGTATTGCCCGCATTTAAGGTGTGGGACAGCTTATCGAGCAATGGGCTGATATTTTCAGTGAGCTCAATGCCTAGTGCTGTGGGTTTGAGGCCGTGGCGGGTTTTGACAAACAGATCGTCATTAAAATGATTGCGCAGTTTTTGCAGTGCTTGGCTAATAGCCGGTTGGCTGACGAAGAGTCGCTCGGCGGCCCTTCGCATATTTAGCTCTTGCGATAGGATCACAAAGGTGCGCAGCAGGTTTAGGTCAAGGTTGGTATACAAGTCTTTCGCCATAATTTTCCATGTTACCCGTTGGTTAACTTAGTGCGTATTAATGTAACAACCCAACCTTATACCAAGCTGAATAATGATCTCGCCTGCTAGTCCCCATTGAAGCGGTTAGGGACGAAAGTCTGGCTTTCAAGCGGCGAGCGGATATACCCTTCCTTGTTGACGTCAGGCAAATCGATGTCGGGATACTGGATTTCCTGGTAAGGGATTTGCCCAAGCAGGTGGGAAATACAGTTGATTCTGGCTTTCTTCTTATTGTCGGCGTCCACCACCCACCACGGGCACTGTTTGGTGTCGGTATAGGCAAACATCCGATCTTTGGCGGCTGAGTAGGCGGCCCAGCGGTTGCGGGATTCCAAGTCCATCGGACTGAACTTCCAGCGCTTGATTGGGGTATTGATACGCTCGAGAAAGCGTTTTTCTTGCTCTTCATCGGAAACAGAGAACCAATACTTCAGCAGGATGATCCCGGAGCGTAGCAGCATGCGTTCAAACTCGGGGCATGAGCGTAGAAACTCCTCGTATTCGTCATCGGTGCAAAAGCCCATCACCTTCTCAACCCCTGCTCGGTTGTACCAGCTGCGGTCGAAGAGCACCATTTCCCCAGCGGCAGGCAAGTAGGCGACATAGCGCTGGAAATACCATTGGGTTTTCTCTTTTTCTGTGGGTTGGGGCAGGGCGACGATGCGGCAAATTCGTGGGTTGAGCTTTTCGGTGATCCGCTTGATAACCCCACCCTTACCGGCAGCATCCCGGCCTTCAAAAATGACTACCACCTTGAGGCCTTCTTGCTTGATCCACTCTTGTAGCTTTACCAACTCAATCTGGAGCCGGACCAATTCTGCTTCGTAGTCCTTTTTGCTGAGTTTTTTTGTCGCGGACTTGTCACCCATGCCAGCCTCTGCCTTGTTATATGTAAGTAACAAAAGAGTAATGCTTAATGATGGGTTTTACGAATTCGAGTGTGCAGAGGGTGAGGTAGGTTAAGGTTTAGCGCGAAGGCAGCCTTCCCGCTAAACCTTGAAGGAAAGCCTTTTAGCTTAGCGCGTTACGCACAGCCGCAATTTTATCGCTGGCCGTCACCGGGATGGCAAAGTCGTCGATGTCGGCATTGCCCATATGGGCATCAGCGGCAAAAGCCGTCATCTTGCTGGCTCGGGTGCTTTTACCTGACAGGTGGACTTCACGCACACTGGTTTTTCTAACTATCTCGGCAACGTTGTCGGCGGTGACTCCAGCGCCCGCCATGATACTTAGGCGGTCGCCACAGTGCGTGACCATGTTTTTTAGCATGGCGATACCATCAAACGCATTGGCTTTTAAGCCGGATGTCAGCACCCGCTCACACCCCATTTCCATTACCGTGTCGAGGGCCGCCATTGGGTCAACACATTGGTCAATCGCACGGTGGAAGGTGATACCCATCCCTTTGGCTTCTAGGCACAGTGCCTTGAGGATATCTTTATCGACATGCCCATCTTGGCTGAGTACACCAACCACCACCCCCTGAAGCTGGGCTTGTTTTGCGGCGTGGATATCGGCCAGCATGATTTCAACGTCTTGCTGTTCAAATAAGAAATCGCCTTGGCGTGGGCGGATCATCGCGTAGACCGGAATAGACGCATACTTGGCCGCTAGTTGCATCAAGCCGACGTTTGGGGTGAGACCGCCAAGGGCCAATGAGGAGCAAAGCTCAATGCGGGTGGCGCCGCCTTGTTGGGCTAGGTGTAAGGATTCGATGTTATCAATACAGACTTCGATATGTTCAACGTTCATCATTGATCTCTAGGTGAGCATAATTTCGAAGTAGTGTAGATGATATTGCCTGACGCGACGATTAATGGGATCAATAATTTGCGAGAAGCGAGAAGCGAGAAGCGAGAAGTAGAAGCTGTGATAGTGGCAAACGCCAGATAGAAAAAGGGCCCGGTGTGTCCGGGCCTCATTATTTTGCCTTTGGCTGACAATTGGCTTTACGCTTTAGCGTTTATTTTCTAGCCTAACACCGTTGAGCGTGGTGTTGGTTTGCTAATTACTTAGCTAGGTCAGCAGTGTGCTCAGATAGGTAGTCTGCAACACCTTTTGGAGATGCGTCCATACCTGCTTTACCTTCTTCCCACTGTGCTGGGCAAACTTCACCGTTCTTCTGGTGGAAGTTAAGTGCGTCAACCATACGTAGCATTTCGTCGATGTTACGGCCTAGTGGTAGGTCGTTAACTACTTGGTGACGTACTAGACCGTCTTCGTCGATTAGGAAAGAACCACGGAAAGCAACGCCTGCTTCTGGGTGCTCAACGTCGTAAGCTTTACAGATTTCGTGCTTAACGTCAGCAATTAGTGGGTACTTAACCTGGCCGATACCGCCGTTCTCAACAGCAGTGTTACGCCATGCGTTGTGAGAGAACTGAGAATCGATAGAAACACCAATTACTTCAACGCCTTTCGCTTGGAAGTCTTCGAAACGCTTGTCGAAAGCGATTAGCTCAGAAGGACATACGAAAGTGAAGTCTAGTGGGTAGAAGAAAACTACCGCTTTTTTACCTTTAGTGAATTCTGCAAAGTTGAAGTTATCAACGATTTCGCCGTTACCTAGAACAGCTGCAGCAGTAAAATCTGGTGCTTGACGACCTACTAGTACCATTTTGGTGCTCCTAAATATTCGGTTTGTCGCCTACCTTTCCGGTCGGCTCTTTGTTTGGACGAGACAAACTATAGCGAAACTGGTAAATTCAAAAAAGCGGAATAAATAGATTGATGTAATCGAAAATTACGATGAACAAGTTTCCTTCTCTTAAACAACTTCATTATCTAGTGACTTTGTTTGAAACACGCCATTTCGGCGAGGCGGCAAAAAAGTGTTTTGTCAGCCAGTCTACCCTGAGTTCTGGGGTACAAAACCTAGAAGAGTTGATCGGTTGCCAGTTGATCGAGCGCGATAACAAGTCCTTGGTCTTTACCTCGACCGGTGAGGATGTTGTTGCCCGAAGCCGAGAGCTATTGGCCCGTAGCCAAGACCTCATGGAGTTATCCAACTGCACCGGTGACGGTATGGAAGGGCAACTAAGGGTAGGTTGTATCCCAACCATCGCACCTTTCTTGCTTTGCGACTTGGTGCAAGAGGTGAATCGGCTTCACCCCAACCTGAACTTATTGCTGCGCGAAGATACCACCACCAATTTACTGGCAGCGCTGCGCAATGGCGAGATGGATGTACTGATACTGGCCTTACCGGTCGAAATCAACGGTATGTTCAGCCAAGTGGTGGGGCGTGATCCGTTCAAGATGGTGATCAGCCAAAACCAAGCCGAACAGGTGAGTGTTCCACTTCGTTACGCTGATTTACCCGACGAATCTGTTTTCTTGCTCGAGAAAGAGCACTGCTTAACCGACCATGCAGTATCTGCTTGTAAGCTAACGACTAAAGAGAAGATCAACCCGTTTACCGCTACCAGCCTACATACCTTGGTGCAAATGGTGGCGAATGGTTTGGGAACCACATTCATTCCCCAAATGGCAATTGATCACGGCTTACTTCATAACCAAAACCTTGTCGTTATCGATCCGCCGGGGCAAGAAGCTTACCGTGAGATCGGCCTTGTCTGGCGCCCAACCTCGAGTCGAACACGTACCTTCCAGCGCCTTGCTGAAGTTGTGAAAGAGCTTTTATAGGTTTAACCCTTCCCTAATAATTGATGTGCTGGAGATTTTTGCTATCTTTCAGCACATTATCCTGTCTTTCCTTACTGAATCATTATTTATACACAGTGAATACTCTGGCGGTATTTGCCCGTTTTGTAGGTTTATTATGTTTCGCTTCACAAATAAATGAAGTGGGTCACCTCAGCAAAGCACTATTATGCGTATGAATAATGGCCTATAAGTCATAAAAATTGGCTATTTTTCATTCATCTAAAAGTTGCGTGATTTTTGTTTTTGTTTGAAACGCAATTTCGAACATTTGTTTGAATGCCTTATTTCTGTAATTAAATTCCGTAAGTGCTTACACTTTCACCCAAAAGAAGTCCTGACTTGTAAAACCGAGTAATTCCCTGAAATTTGTTTCAATTCAGTGTTTTGAGTTATTGCTCTATATTTTTTAAGTTGTTGAATTTATTGGTCTTGATGTCTGGTGGTTGTTGTTGCTTCAAATGCTTAGGCTTGCAATTGTCAATATGTTGCGGCAACGTAAATAAGGCGTTAAGGCATTGGTTGGTGACGATAAGTAAGCAACCATTACTGATAAAAATAGTGATTAAGTTACAGGTGTAAGGGAGCGTAACAATGGACAGACATACTCTACCCAATCATGAAGTCAAGCTATCGCTGCAAACTGTACTGACAGATGAGCAGGCAGACATCCTAAGCGATGAGGCGCTGGGCTTCGTAGAACGGTTGGTCCAGCGGTTTGCATCCCGCGTACCTGAATTGCTTGCAAGCCGAGAGCATCGTCAGCTGGCTATTGATGCGGGCTCGTTGCCGGACTTTTTGCCGGAAACGGCCGCGATTCGAGAGGGGAGTTGGACGATCCAAAATATTCCCGAGGATCTTCAGGATCGCCGGGTTGAAATTACAGGCCCGGTGGATCGCAAAATGGTGATCAATGCACTTAATGCCGATGTGAAAGTGTTTATGGCTGACTTCGAAGACTCCTTCGCCCCTGCATGGGACGAAGTGTTGGCGGGGCAGCGAAATTTGCGAGATGCGGTAAATGGAACGATTTCATATACCCAACCGCAATCAGGCAAGCACTACCAATTAGACGACGATCCTGCGGTGCTGATTTGCCGTGTTCGTGGTTTGCATTTGCCTGAAAAGCATTTGCTTTGGCAGGGGGAGCCCATCCCAGGATGTTTATTTGATTTTGCCCTGTACTTTTACCATAACTACAAGCAGCTACTGGAAAAAGGCAGCGGTCCTTATTTCTATTTGCCCAAGCTGCAAGCGCATCAAGAGGCGGCTTGGTGGAGTGACGTATTTAGTTATACCGAGGATGAATTCGGCCTGCCGCGCGGGACTATAAAGGCAACTGTGTTGATTGAAACATTGCCAGCGGTATTTGAGATGGACGAAATCCTGTACAGCCTTAAGGAGCATATCGTTGGTTTGAACTGCGGTCGTTGGGATTACATCTTTAGCTACATTAAAACGTTGCGAAACCACCCTGACCGTATTTTGCCCGACCGGCAGGTTGTCACCATGGAGAAGCCGTTTCTCAATGCCTACTCTCGGCTATTGGTGAGAACGTGCCATCGCCGAGGCGCCTTTGCGATGGGCGGGATGGCAGCGTTTATCCCTTCCAAGGATCCGGAACAAAACGCTTGGGTGCTCAATAAAATCCAAACCGATAAATCCTTGGAAGCAAACAATGGCCATGATGGCACATGGGTTGCCCACCCAGGCCTTGCCGGCACGGCACGGGCTGTCTTTGATGAAGCATTAGGCACGCGTTCGAACCAGCTTGATATCAGCCGTAGTGAAGATGCACCAATCACGGCCGAGCACTTACTTGAGCCATGCGAGGGTGAGCGAACCGAAGAGGGGATGCGCCATAACATCCGTGTTGCGGTGCAATACATTGAAGCCTGGATCTCTGGCAATGGTTGCGTACCGATTTACGGTTTGATGGAAGATGCGGCAACGGCCGAGATCTCCCGTGCTTCTATCTGGCAGTGGATCAAGCACGGCAAGGCGCTCAGCAACGGTGAAGTGGTCACCAAGGCACTGTTCGAGCAGATGCTGCAAGAAGAAATGGGCGTGCTGAAGCAAGAACTAGGAAGCGAGCGCTATAGCAGCGGGCGCTTCGACGAAGCTGCGGTAATGATGTCGCAGCTGACCACCAGTGACGAGCTGGTGAATTTCTTGACCCTACCAGGGTACGAGTATTTGCAGTAACAACATAAAAATTCGAAAAACAGCAGGGAGGTGTTGGCCTCCCGACAAAAGCCTTACCAATAACGACTCTGTGATGCGGACTATCGCAAAATGAAACGAGGGACATCATTATGACATTGACTCGCCAGCAACAAATTGAAGCTTTGGAAAAGGATTGGGCGGAAAACCCGCGTTGGAAGCATGTAAAACGTACTTACACTGCTGAAGAAGTCATTAACCTACGCGGTTCGTTTGCCCCTGCCAATACGATTGCCCAGCGCGGTGCTGATAAGTTGTGGGATCTAGTCAACGGCGGTGCCAAGAAGGGCTATGTCAATTGTCTTGGTGCCTTAACGGGTGGCCAGGCTGTGCAGCAAGCCAAAGCCGGCATCGAGGCCGTTTACCTATCGGGCTGGCAGGTTGCTGCCGATAACAACACGGCGTCGACCATGTACCCTGATCAGTCTCTGTATCCGGTAGATTCGGTACCAGCCGTGGTTACTCGCATTAATAATGCCTTCCGCCGCGCAGACCAGATCCAATGGTCGAATGGTGGTACGCCAGAAGACGGTGTGGATTACTTCCTACCTATTGTTGCCGATGCCGAAGCGGGCTTTGGTGGTGTGCTTAACGCTTATGAGTTGATGCGTAACATGATTGATGCTGGTGCAGCAGGGGTACACTTCGAAGACCAGCTGGCTTCGGTGAAGAAGTGTGGCCATATGGGCGGCAAGGTATTGGTGCCTACCCAAGAAGCTGTGCAGAAGCTAGTTGCGGCTCGCTTGGCTGCCGATGTTGCCGGTACAACGACGTTGGTGATTGCGCGTACCGACGCCAATGCCGCCGATCTGTTGACCTCTGATTGCGACCCATACGATAAGGACTTTATCGTTGGCGAGCGTACAGGCGAAGGCTTCTACCGTGTTCGTGCCGGTATCGACCAAGCGATTGCTCGTGGTTTGGCCTACGCGCCGTATGCCGACCTTATCTGGTGTGAAACGGCAACCCCTTGCTTGGAAGAAGCACGCAAGTTTGCTGAAGCTATCCATGCTCAGTACCCGGATCAGCTACTGGCTTATAACTGCTCGCCATCGTTCAACTGGGAGAAGAACCTCGACGCCGACACCATTGCCAAATTCCAGCAGGAGCTGTCGAACATGGGTTACAAGTACCAGTTCATCACCCTAGCCGGTATTCACAACATGTGGTTCAACATGTTTGAGCTTGCCCACGCCTATGCACAGGGTGAGGGTATGCGCCACTATGTTGAGAAGGTACAGCGTCCTGAGTTTGAAGCTGCAGATAAGGGCTATACCTTCGTTGCTCACCAGCAGGAAGTGGGCACGGGCTACTTCGATAAGATGACCAACACTATTCAGGGCGGGAACTCGTCGGTAACGGCGTTGACCGGTTCGACAGAAGAAGACCAGTTCTGATCTAGTTACACTGAATTCCAATAATAACCATCTGAATCGTTGATAATCTTGGAGCGCCCTCGGCGCTCCTTTTTTTGTTGCAGGTTTGAGTTGTTGCAGGTTTGAGCTACGGACAATCTGGCCAACGATGTTGCTGTTATTGCTCACTACTGAATTGCCGGGCAGCTTGTTCGACTTGCGGGTAGATAATAGAGAAGTATTGCTCTAGCTCTCGGTAGCAGCGGGTGATATCCGCTGGGCAATGGGCGAGTTTGGCAAGCCTTGGCCGGCGCTGGGCCATCCGGGTGAGTGCCTGGGTGATGGTCTCAGGATGTTGGTATTGCAGTAGCCATTGTTGCTGCCACATTCTGGCCATGGTGAGTTGGTAGCTCTCGGGCAGGTTGTCATTGTATTGCTCGACCTCTTGCCGTGCATTGGCGACAAACTGGTGCAAGGGGCTGGGATGGTATTGGGCCCAATGGCGGGCTAGAAAGTGATCCCAGGTAATATCGAGGGCAATCCCGCTTACCCGCCGGGTTTCTGGGACGAATAATTGGCGGCATTCGCGTACCTCGGGCAAGCTATCAATATAGCTATCAACAAAACGGTGGAGCTTAATACCGTCGGCAACGTGTTTGGGGTATTGCTGATAAGGGTCGCCCCTAACAAAATCAGCCAAAAGGTTGCCAGCGAGGTGGCTGTTGCATTGCTCGGCAAGGTGGAGGTGGGCCAGAAAGTTCATGCAGGGCGTTCGCTTTCTGGCGGTTTGGATTGGTCGGTAGCGTAATCAGTAGAGCGTATCTGCTTCTTCTTCAACGGGCTCAACCTCTTCTTGTAGTTCCAATAAATTAATCGCGATCGCGACAAAGTCGGTGTCGGTAATAATGCCAACTAATTTATTGTGGTCAATAATCGGCAAACAGCCAATTTGGTGCTTCTGCATGTAAACCGCGGCCTCTTTCAAGCCGGCGTGAGGATCCACGCTCATCAGGTTGCGGTGCATTGCTTGCTCTAGCGGGATATCAAGGGCAGAGATAAATTGGTTTTTCGAGAACTGCTCAAGGCTCGACTCTTGCGCCGATAAGATATCTCGCTGGCTTACAAGGCCGATAAGGTGGTTGTCGTCATTGGTGACTGGGATATGGTGAATGTGATGCTTCTCCATCAGCCGCTTGGCATCTGCCAGTGTATGGGAGGCGGATAGGGAGTGGGGATGAGGAGTCATCATATCAGCAACAGTAAACATAAAAGCCTCCGTTTGTACGGTTAGTTGTCCTTATGGGGTTTAGTACTCTGGCTATGTTTGTTTCAGTTTTTTCTGTTCTTATTTGACTGTATCGAATCCTTTTCGCCCAACCTATGACGCGCATCAAATAAATGCAGGGTTATTTAAACGTTATATTGCGTCGTCTCACATGTTTCTCAAGCGTTAAAAATAAGAATGTGTCATATACTCAATAAATAACATGCTAAAAGGGAATGACTTGATGGTTAAGCTGTTGTTTATTTTGCTGTCTTTATCCATGTTCTTACCGGTTCAGGCAAGCGAGGAAATCCCTGTTCCTAGCCCTAGGGTCATCGGCGGTATTCAGTCTGAAGCGAATGAACTACCTTGGCAGGCATATTTAAATATGACCTTTCCTGATAGCGGTGGAGGGAGCAGCACCTATATTTGTGGCGGGGTGGTGATCAGCCCGACAGTGGTGCTAACAGCGGCGCATTGCTTATATAACGGTTCAACATTGGTACTACCTCAAAACTTGGAAGTATGGGCAGGGATCACCAGTATTTTCAGTGCCAATAGCGCCAATGCCATTTTAGTCGACAGTTTTGTTGTTCATCCCTCCTATAATTCCTCCCGCTTTGCCAACGATATTGCCATCCTCAACCTATCATCCGCAGTACCCAGCTCGGCCATGCCTATCAAGATCGCAAGTGCGAGTGAACAGCAGGCCGCTGACCAAGAGTTTACCAATGGCTGGGTGCCTAACGGTGAGCGGGATGCCAACCTATTGGTATCGGGGTGGGGGAGTACTGACCCGAACAGTTCGGGATCTGGCTCGACCCGCCTGCGCCAGACGCTGTTATCAGGTGTGCCGGATACCACTTGCGATAGCCAATGGGGCGGCAATATTAATAGCGGTGACTACGATATTTACCTTTGTGCAGGCTCGACATCTCCCGATTTAGCGCGTGACAGCTGCTTTGGTGATTCCGGTGGTCCGCTAATATGGCAAAACCCACAAAATGCGGGTGATAGTGACTTTGGTCTGCGCTTGGTCGGGCTGGTCAGCTTTGGTGAAGGTTGTGCCGGTCGGCTGCCGGGGGTGTACACCGAAGCAGCCAATTACCGGAGTTGGATTTCAGGCCAGGTTGGCAGCGGTATCTTGAGTCAAGCGACGTCAGCCTTTAGCAAAAACCCGTTCACTTCTGACTACACGGGGGCGGGAGAGGGTATCACGGTAACAAATGTTTCCTCGGGCTCAAGTAGCAGCGGTGGTCATATTGGTGTTTTCGCTTTCATATCATTGTGTTTGTTGGCCCTATATCGCAGACAAGTTAACGAGCAGTAACGGTATCAATTGTTGATGGATGATCTTTGCTTGATATTGCAGTCTGGCAGCCTATACTAGCTGCCTGCTGTAATTTAGGGCCCTAATGATGCAAGTTTCTGATTTTGACTTTGACCTTCCTGATGAGCTGATTGCTCGTTACCCGCAACCTGAGCGCACAGCCAGCCGCCTACTGCAATTAACCGGTAATACGGGTGAGTTGGCACACAAAGGCTTTAAAGATGTACTGGATCTGGTAGAGCCGGGCGACTTGTTGGTGTTCAACAATACCCGAGTGATCCCTGCACGCTTGTTTGGCCGTAAAGCGTCTGGCGGGAAATTGGAAGTCTTGGTGGAGCGCATGCTGGATGACAAGAGCATCCTTGCACATGTTCGCGCGTCAAAATCACCGAAACCGGGCAATGAGTTGTTCCTTGGTGACAATGATGACTACCAAGCTGAAATGGTTGCCCGCCATGATGCCTTGTTCGAAATCCGCTTCAACAGCGACAAAACGGTGTTGGAGATCTTAGAAGAAGTGGGCCACATGCCGCTGCCTCCTTATATCGACCGTCCTGATGAAGACAGCGATAAAGAGCGTTACCAAACGGTCTACAACGCCAAGCCAGGCGCGGTTGCCGCGCCGACGGCCGGTCTGCACTTTGACGATGAGTTACTGGCCGCAATCAAGGACAAGGGCGCAAACTTTGCGTTTGTTACTTTGCACGTTGGTGCGGGCACCTTCCAGCCTGTGCGTGTTGATAACATCAATGATCACCACATGCATGCCGAGTATGTTGAAGTACCGGAAGATGTTGTTGATACCATCAATGAGACGAAAGCCAATGGCGGTCGCGTGATTGCGGTAGGTACGACGTCTGTGCGTTCGCTGGAAAGTGCTGCGCAAGATGCAGTCAAGAAGGGGACAGAGCTTAAGCCTTTCTTCGGCGATACCGATATCTTTATTTTCCCGGGCTATGAATTCCAGCTGGTGGACGTGCTTATCACCAACTTCCACCTGCCTGAGTCGACCCTAATCATGCTGGTTAGCGCGTTTGCGGGCTACGAGCATACGATGAACGCTTATCGCCAGGCGGTAGAAAACAAATACCGCTTCTTTAGCTACGGCGATTCCATGTTTATCACCAAGAAAGACAAATAAACTGAACTTGGTTGACTAAGTCAGTGTCTCTTAAGGCTGCATTTGATAAAATGCGGCCTTTGTTGTTTTCACGAGAATTTTTTCTCGTTAGAAGAATCTTCCACTAGGCTTTTTTATGGCGTGGTGGAGAAACCCGGATACCGGCACAAGGTATCGGGTGAATGCGCATTAGGCAGCTGGCCTTTTGCGTGGGTATACCCGGCTGCTTGGCAGCTGAGGTGCAATGTCAGATTGTTTCTCTGGCTTTTGGAGGCTTTGTGAAATTTGAATTAGATAAAACTCAGGGACGTGCCCGCCGTGGTCGCTTGCAGTTTGAACGCGGTACGGTAGAAACACCGGCATTCATGCCTGTGGGTACTTACGGTACGGTTAAGGGGATGACGCCGGAAGAAGTTAAAGAGACTGGCGCGCAAATCCTACTGGGTAACACTTTCCACCTTTGGCTACGCCCTGGCCAGGAAGTCATGAAAATGCATGGCGACCTGCACGATTTCATGCAGTGGCAGGGCCCTATCCTGACTGACTCAGGTGGTTTCCAAGTATTCAGCCTTGGCGATATTCGTAAAATCACCGAAGAAGGTGTGCATTTCCGTAACCCGGTGAACGGTGACAAGATTTTCATGGACGCAGAGAAGTCGATGGAAATCCAAAAAGACCTAGGCTCTGACGTTGTAATGATCTTCGATGAGTGTACGCCATACCCAGCGACTCACGAAGAAGCGAAGAAGTCGATGGAGATGTCGCTACGCTGGGCCCAGCGCAGCCGTAACCACTTTGACAAACTTGGTAACAAAAATGCGCTGTTCGGTATCGTGCAGGGTAGTGTATATGAAGACTTGCGTGATGTTTCGGTTGAAGGTCTGACTAAGATCGGCTTCGACGGTTACGCGGTTGGCGGCCTAGCGGTAGGTGAGCCCAAAGAAGATATGCACCGTGTACTAGAACATACTTGTCCGCAACTGCCGGAAGACAAGCCTCGCTACCTAATGGGCGTGGGTAAACCGGAAGACTTGGTTGAGGGTGTTCGTCGCGGTATCGATATGTTCGATTGTGTAATGCCTACCCGAAATGCCCGTAATGGCCACCTATTTGTGACCGGCGGTGTGATCAAGATCCGCAATGCGAAACATAAAACAGATACAACTGCGCTAGATCCGCACTGTGACTGTTACACTTGTCGCAACTATTCTAAGGCGTATCTGTACCACCTAGATAAATGTAATGAAATTCTGGGTGCACGTCTTAACACAATCCACAACTTGCGTTACTACCAGCGTTTGATGGAAAGTATCCGCAGTGCGATTGAAGAAGATCGTTTCGATGCATTTGTAGAAGAATTCTACGCGCGTCGTGACCGTGAAGTTCCACCATTAAATGACAATCAATAATCGAGGACGTTAGTAAATGAGTCTGATTTCTCAAGCACACGCAGCAGCAGAAGGCGCACCACAAGGTGGCGGCATGCAACTTTTCATCATGCTTGGCCTATTCGCTGTAATTTTCTACTTCATGATTTACCGCCCACAGGCAAAACGCGTGAAAGAGCACAAGAACCTAATGTCTTCGATGAGCAAGGGTGACGAAGTGCTAACTAACGGTGGCCTGCTTGGTAAAATCACTAAAGTGTCTGACGAGAACGACTACATCGTTATCGCACTAAACGACACGACTGAAGTTACTATCAAGAAAGATTTCGTTTCTGCTGTACTGCCGAAAGGCACAATGAAGTCTCTGTAAAAATTTGCTCTGAAGGATCACAGCAGTGTTAAACCGTTATCCCTTGTGGAAGAACCTGATGGTGGTGTTTACACTGATCATCGGTTTGCTTTACGCACTTCCCAATGTTTACGGTGAAGATCCAGCAATTCAAATCTCCGGGGCGCGTGGCGCCTCGGCAGATATGTCTACACTGGATACTGTCACCGAAGATTTAAAACAAAATCAAATCTCCTATAAATCTGTCGCTTTCGAAAACGGTACTGTATTGGTCCGCTTTAACGACACTGATACCCAAATCAGTGCTCGCGATATTCTTAACGAACAGCTTGGCGACGATTATGTCGTTGCACTAAACCTTGCCCCAGCTACTCCTGACTGGCTTGAATCCATCGGCGCATCCCCAATGAAATTGGGTCTCGACTTGCGTGGCGGTGTGCATTTCTTGATGGAAGTAGACATGGACGCGGCGATGGAAAAACTGCTGGGCCAGCAGGAAGAAACATTCCGTACCGAGCTCCGTGAAGCAAAAATCCGTTACCGTGCAATCAGCAAAACGGATGAAGCAGTACAAGTACGCCTTCGTAATGCCGACCAGCTGGACGAAGCGAAGCGTGAACTACAACGCCTGCATCCAGATATGCTGTTTACTGACAACTCGAGCAACTTCACGCTAACCGCACAGTTTACTGAAGCTCGTTTGCAGGAAATCCGCAACTACGCGGTAGATCAGAACATCACTATCCTTCGTAACCGTGTTAACGAACTGGGTGTTGCAGAGCCATTGGTACAGCGCCAGGGCGCGAACCGTATCGTGGTTGAGCTTCCGGGTGTTCAAGATACAGCACGCGCGAAAGAGATCTTAGGTGCGACAGCAACCCTTGAGTTCCGTGAAGTTGACAGCACTGCCGACTTGGCTGCTGCGGCATCGGGCCGTGTACCACCGGGCAGTGAGCTGAAGATGACCCGCGACGGTCGTCCTGCGGTACTGAAAAAGCGTGTGATCCTGGGTGGTTCGCACATCACTGATGCAAGCTCAAGTGCTGATGAATACGGCCGTCCTCAGGTTAACATCTCGCTAGATAGCGAAGGTGGTAGCAAGATGACAGCATTCTCACGTAACAACGTGGGCAAGCTGATGGCAACGCTATTTACCGAGTACAAAGACAGCGGCGAACGCGACGAGAATGGCAAGGTTATCCTGGAGAAGCACGAAGAAGTGATCAACCAGGCGACTATCCAGACGGCATTGGGTCGTAACTTCCGTATTACGGGTATCGACTCGCAGTCAGAAGCGCACAACCTAGCGCTGCTACTTCGTGCCGGTGCATTGATTGCGCCTATCTCAATTGTTGAAGAACGTACCATTGGTCCATCTATGGGTCAGCAGAACATCGACATGGGTATCCAAGCGATGATCTGGGGTATGGTTGCGGTAATGCTGTTTACCCTTGTCTACTACCGTCGCTTTGGCCTATTCGCCAATATGGCGCTGTTGATGAACCTGGTGATGATTATCGGTGTGATGTCGATGATCCCAGGGGCTACCATGACCTTGCCGGGTATTGCCGGTATCGTACTGACCGTCGGTATGGCCGTGGATGCCAACGTGCTTATCTTCGAGCGTATCCGAGAAGAGTTGCGTGAAGGCCGAAGCCCTCAACACGCAATCCAGCAAGGCTATGCGAATGCATTCAGCACCATTGCCGATGCCAACATCACGACCCTGATCACTGCGATTATCTTGTTTGCAGTGGGTACGGGCGCGATTAAAGGCTTCGCCGTGACGCTGTCTATCGGTATCTTGACATCAATGTTCACCGCGATTGTGGGTACACGTGCATTGGTTAACTTGGTTTACGGCGGTAAGCGCGTCGATAAACTGTCGATCTAAGGAGACGCTGACATGTTTCAAATAATGAAAGCGGATAAAGTGATCGACTTTATGCGTTGGTCGAAACTGGCCTTTGTGCTTTCAATCGTCATGATTATTGCAGCTATCGGCACGGTATCGACACAAAAGCTAAACTGGGGCCTAGACTTCACCGGCGGTACGCTAATCGAGGTTGGTTTCGACCAGCCAGCCGATCTTGGCTTGATCCGTGAAGCGCTGGAAGAGAACGGCTTTGGCGATGCTATCGTGCAGAACTTCGGTACTGCGCGTGACGTAATGGTTCGCTTGCAGCCACGTGAGGATGCAAAAGGCGAGACGCTAGGCAACCAAATCATTGACGCTTTGCGCTCTGGTACTGGCCAAGACGTTGAAATGCGCCGTATCGAGTTCGTTGGTCCAAACGTGGGTGACGAGCTGGCGGAGGCGGGCGGCCTGGCTATCCTTGTCGCACTGATCTGTATCTTGCTCTACGTCTCAATCCGATTCGAGTGGCGTCTGGCGGCGGGGGCGGTATTGGCACTGGCGCACGACGTTATCATCACTGTGGGTATCTTCTCGTTTACCCAGATTGAGATCGACCTTACCATTGTCGCAGCACTGCTGACGGTTGTCGGTTACTCGCTCAACGATACCATCGTTGTATTTGACCGTATCCGTGAAAACTTCCGCAAGATGCGTAAGGGCGAAGCGGTTGAAGTGATGAACAGCTCGGTCACGCAGACATTGAGCCGTACCTTGATCACCTCGGCAACGACCCTGTTTGTGGTTATCGCCCTATTCGTTAAGGGCGGCACCATGATCCACGGCTTTGCTGCTGCATTGTTGATTGGTATCACTGTCGGTACCTACTCATCTATCTATGTTGCATCGGCGCTGGCAATGAAGCTGGGTATCGCTCGAGAGCACCTAATGCCACCGCAGGTAGACAAAGAAGGCGAAGAATTCGACGCAATGCCTTAATGGCTTGAGTGTTTCGAACGCTGAAATTGAAACGGGGCCGATTGGCTCCGTTTTTTTATTGCTTTGCTATCGATAATAGCGAGGCTAATTTGCTCTTGCTCTTGCTCTTGCTCTTGCTCTTGCTCTTGCTCTTGCTCTTGCTCTTGCTCCTCCCCTTTTCAAGGGGAGATACCATCTTTTTGTATCTTGTCTAGCCTTAAGCTATTTAAATGCTTTGAGGCTGGTATTCGATCTGATGTTTGATAACACCAAAGCAAATCTGAGTCAGCTTTCTCATTGCAGCCCCCA
>NZ_PYMA01000024.1 GCF_003026495.1 Photobacterium sanctipauli | reverse complement strand
CTTTGAGTACATTGAGGTTGATTATAATCAGACGAGAAGGCACAGTGCTCTTGGGTACCTAAGCCCAGTTAACTTTGAAAAGCAAAATGTCGCTTAATGAAGTGTCCAGTCTGGCTGGAGCAGATCAGTAATCAATTCGAATATAGACCAATACACAACAAGCCCTCGAGATGAAACCATTGCATTAAGTGGTTATACGCCCACTTATGCATCGCAAAATTTACTCAATGGAGGACGGCCAGAGGTAAAAGATGACATCTTTGCATTTAGTTGTATTGCCTATGAATTATTAACAAGCCAACATCCGTACAACCGTAAGCCCGCAAACATCGCGGAACAATCAAAGCAAGTTGCCTCCAAGCCTAAGTACATTAATAGGAGGCTTTGGACCTCGCTAAAGAAAGGCCTGCAATTTCAATCAGCTAAGCGTACTGCTAGCTTTGACGACTTCAGCAACCAATTAAACAAACAATACTGGCCTCAGATAGCCCTTTTAACCCTTGTATGCTGCATCGTGGCGACCATTAGCTATAGCTTCCGCTATAAACACATAGAAGTAGAGCAACTCAGCCATCAGGTCAGAACACTTCAGCACAGTATTCAGGCAGATTCTCAACTTGCCAAGCTGCCAACAACTGAACTTTTGCAAGTAATAAATGAACTACCAGAACAAAAACAGCTACTCAAAGATGGTTTACTTCGTTCACACCAAAAGCAAATCATTACTCTCTACGAACAACGAATTAGCGCTATCCTCACTCATCGTGAAAATAGCTACCCTGATTACTATGCGATAGAAAAACAGCTAACCGAGGCACAGGCATTTTATCCAGACTCACACACCTTGATGGCGATTGCAGACACCATTACCCACAGCTGGCAGTCAACAACAACCATGTTAGAAGATCAGCTAAATACGCTACTAGAAAAGCAAGTGTACCTCAGCGAAGAGATCCTTTTTATACTCACTGAGTTAGGCAAGGTAAAAAAAGAGCACCGCTTCTCTCCGTCTCAAAAGGCCAATGAGCTCTATTTCGACGCTTTCCAAAGCGCCATGGATAGACGTGACCTTAACGAACTCCAAAGCCTTATTGAAATAGGCGAACTAGTATTTGCCGGTAACAAGCAGCACCATGCCCTGCTCAATTCTGGCATCCAGTTATCAAGTGCCATACAAAAACTCTCTCACTATCAAGCCAAGCACCAAGCGGGAGAATCGATTGAGTTTCCTTATCAAGCAGCGGCCCTTTTCTATAAAAAGCAGTTCCAACAACTTGAGAGCGCCCTAAGCCAAGCCGATAAAGTTAGCCAACTTGATGCTCTACACGATGAAATAAAACAGCTCCCCCTCTCTATTCCTAATAATTTTGCCCCGCTCAATCAAATCCGCCTGCTGACGGCTATCCAATACCTTAAGGTTTCCGATCAGATGTTAGAAGGTAAAAAGCGACTCGAAGCCAGTGACGCCATGAAAAAAGCCAATTCCATTTTTGCCCAATTAGAGGAAAGTAACTTACTCGCTCAGTGATCATCATGCCCCCATTAATCCATGATATTGATTAATGGGGGCTGTTCCAGTTTAACTAAATCACGACTCAATCATCGCCGTTAACCGCTCTTTCATTAGTTCATTAAACGCTTTCCTGGCTGCTTGCGCTTCATCCGAAGCCCGCAATTTGGCTTCTTTTGCTTGCATGGCCGCTTCCACCAGCTGCTGCAGTTGCGCTAGCCGTTCTTGCGGCGCTTCCCCCAGTTCCAAGCCGGATTCCCCCTTGGCGAGCGCTTCTGCCCGCAGGGTTTTCTTTAGCTGCCAAACCAGATACAGCGCTTCACGCTCGGCTTCCGCGGCTGCCATTGCGGCATCTTTTAACTGTTCGAATTTTGCCAGGGCAATGCCTTCATTTGACCAAGGATCAACATCTGGCAGTTCTTCGATATTGATAACCGGATCTTCATAGCCATCTTGGTGAGTCAAATCAAGGCTTGCGGCTTTTACAGCCGATACCATCAGCATGACCGCAATCACCAATAAGGGTAAACCACCCACAATGGCAGCGGTTTGCAAGGTGGATAACCCGCCCATAAACAGCAAGACCGACGGCATGAAAGACAGGGCAAACGCCCAGAATAAGCGGTTCCAACGCATCGGCTCTTCGGTGACATTATTCTGTACCACCGACGCCAAAATGTAAGAAATAGAGTCGAAGGTTGTCGCGGTAAAAATCAAGCAAAGCAAGGTGAATACCGCAATCACCAAAGTACTGAACGGCAGTTGTTCCAAGATAGAGAAGATGGCTTTGGTCGCCCCCTCAAGGTTTAAGATCCCTACCACGTCCAGCGTCCCCGAAAGCTGCAACGACAGGCCGTAATTACCTAATATCATGAAGAAAAGGAAACACCCCATAGACCCAAAGAAAATGGAGCCCGTTACCATTTGCTTAATGGTTCGCCCGCGTGAGATGCGGGCAACGAACAACCCCATACTCGGGGCGAACACTAGCCACCATGCCCAATAGAAGATGGTCCAGTCTTGTGGGAAGTGGGTGTTTTCAAACGAACCATAGCCACCAAACGGCTCAGCCCATGTCGCCATCACAAAAAAATTGGACAGCATTCGCCCTAGCGAATCTAGCCCGGTTTCCAGCATGAAAATGGTCGGCCCCGCCACCAAAATAAAAGCCAGTAAACCGATGGCTCCCCAGAAGTTAATATTGCTAAGCAGCTTGATCCCCTTCTCCATCCCGGCATAGGCAGAATAGGCGAATATCGCAGTACACAGCATCAGTACTATGATCTGGGTCTGGGTGTTTTTCGGTACCCCGAACAGGTAGTTGGCCCCTTCTGTAATCAATGGCGCAGCCAGCCCAAGCGTGGTTGCACCGCCGCCGAGCAAGCCAAAGATAAACAGCACATCAATCACTTTTCCTTGCCAGCCGTAACTACGTGCCTCGCCTATGACAGGCATCAGGGCAGCCGAGACTTTTAGTACCGGCTGCTTTCGCACATAATAAAAATACGCAATAGGCAAGGCAGGCACCAAATAGATAGACCAGGCAATCGGCCCCCAGTGGAACAGCCCATACGTTGCCGCCCAACGGATAGCCTCCTCGCTACCGGGCGCTAACTGAAACGGTGGGGCTTGATAGTAGAAAGCCCACTCGATGGCGCCCCAATATAGAATGCTGGCACCAATGCCACCGCAGAACAGCATCGCTGCCCACGACGCCATTTTAAATTCAGGCGCCTCGTCAGGATCGCCTAACTTGATCTGGCCGATATCTGAAAACACGATATAAACCATAAAGAAGAAAGCCCCAATACCTAGCGCAAGGTAGAGGAATCCCAATTTATCAGTCATGAAGCTCTTGGCTATCGCGATCCACTCCGCCCCCTGAGCAGGAAACAGGAGCAAGGGTACAACAACAGAGATCAACATCCCGAGCGCCCCAAAGAACGTCGGTTTGTCTATTAACGAGAAGTGCTTTTGATTAAACACGCTATCTCCCTAGAGATGATGGTCATAATGAATATTCAGCATCATCATCAGAGAGAAATAGCATTGGGTTCAAACCAAGGTTTTTATGGTGAAGGTGAAAAATTTTGGCATTGTCGAAAATCACCCTTGTCGTTGGTTTTAATGCTCTTCAAACACTTCCTTGGCGATGTTCATGCCGTTGATTGCAGCGGGGAAACCAGCATAGACCGACATCTGCAAGATGATCTCGGTGATCTCTTTTTGGGAGCAGCCGATATTGAGCGCCCCTTTGATATGCCCTTTTAGCTGCGGCTGGCAATTACCCATTGCGGTGAGCGCAGCAATGGTGGCAAGTTCGCGGGTTTTAAAGTCAACGCCCTCACGTTGCAATACATCGCCAAACGGGTATTCGATGGTGTATTTGGCGAGATCTGGACATACTTCGCGAAACTGTTCGGTCATTGCCTCGGCGGCATTTGGATCAAGTTCATTCAGCTTTTCAACGCCGCTTAGGTATCTGTTATTCATGTTGTTATATACGCTAATGTTTATAAATCAATCAAAAAGTATTCATAGGACTGGGAAGATTACATTAGCAATGTGGTTAACTCAATTTCATGCTTGTTGTACACAAGCCCCCAACAAAAAAGCCCCTGCTGAAAATCGATCAGCAGGGGCTTCTTTTAAGGCGTTTTTAATTAGCCAAATAGCATGGTGTATAAAGTGTAAAGACTCATCGCTGCCATCATCACGGTGATAAACCAACCAAAGACTGATAGCCACACAGGGTGCTTGTAGTCTTCTCCTACGATGGATGCTTTACGCGCAGCGATCAGCATGATGCCGAGGGTCACCGGAAGGATGAATCCGTTCAGCGCACCAGCCACAATCAACAATGTCACAGGGCGGCCAATAAAGCAGAAGATCAAGCTTGAAGCGAGAATAAAGCCAATGATGAATGCTCTGGAGTGGCGCTCAATAAAAGGGTGGAGTGTTTTCAAGAACGAAACAGAAGTGTAAGCCGCACCAATCACCGAAGTGATTGCAGCCGTCCAAAGTACCAAACCAAAGAGTTTGTAGCCGATATTCCCCGCGGCGTGCTGGAACATAGAAGCAGGTGGGTTTTCCGGGTCAAGAATGACTCCGGTACTAATCACACCCAGTGCCGCCAAGAACAAGATAACACGCACGACAGATGCCAAGCTGATGGCAGAAATCGACCCTCGGTTAACCTGCGGCAGTGCCTCTTTACCAGTGACGCCCGCATCAATTAGGCGGTGCGCGCCAGCAAAAGTGATATAACCACCAACTGTGCCCCCGACCAAGGTCACGATAGCCAGCACGTTCAATTTTTCTGGCCAAACAGAACGATACAGCGCTTCGCCCACCGGTGGCGAGGTCGAAAATAGTACGTATAGCGTCATCGCAATCAATGAGCCGCCCATGACAATGGTAAAGCGATCCATCACCTTTCCGGCATCTTTAAGCAAGAAAATGGTAATAGCAACCACCGCGCTGATCGCCGCACCAGCAACCGGTGTGATCCCCGGGAAGAGTACATTCATCCCCATTCCCGCACCGCCAAGGTTGCCGATATTAAATGCCAGCCCACCCAATGCGACGGTACCCGCAATGGCAAACCCTAGCCCAGGCAACAGATCATTGGCGATGTCCTGCGCGCGCTTTCTTGATATGACAATCACTCGCCAAATATTGAGCTGAGCACCGATATCCAGAATTATCGAAACCAATATCACAAAGGCAAAGCTAGCACCCAACGTTTGCGTAAATACGGTCGTCTGGGTTAAGAAACCAGGGCCGACGGCTGATGTTGCCATCAGGAAGGCCGCGCCCATGATCAATGACCAGTTAAAGCGCCCCTGTGCAGGTTGCTGCGGTATCGACCCGCTTGCAGGTTGTTGAATCACTTTTTCTGTTGTCATGTATTACTCCTGTAGTTGTTCATTGCAGCGACATCCAGATGCTGCGCTTATACCAACCTACATAAGTATTTGCTCCGGTCTTACTGGTTCAACTACTCATCCATGTTGGTATTACATGATGCTTTTTAGTTACTCCGCAGTAGCGGACATGCCAGCTCTACTCTCTTCTGCTTGGCTCTTCTCTACATAGCTTTGCCCGATATATCCTCGGAAAAACTGTTGTTCTATCATTCGTTCGGCTTCTGCTTGGTATAGGTCTTTTTCCACAAACCTAATTTCAGCTCCCGGTAAGCATTGCGCCAATTGGCTCAACCCCTTCGATGTCACACAACCAATTTTGGGATACCCGCCAATCGTCTGCCTGTCCTTTAGCAACACGATAGGCTGGCCATCTGCTGGGATCTGTATTGCCCCAAGGGCAATACCCTCCGACACCAAGGTTGTTCTTTGGCATTCAATGGCTTCACCAGACAAGCGACATCCCATCCGATCCATTTGCGGTGTCAGGGTATAGGTCGAATTAAAAAAACGTTCTCGCTGCTGCGAAGAAAAATCCTCACACTGATAACCTAAGATCACCTCCAGCGTCAGGGTTTGGCTATAGGTAGGAATAAAATGATGCGGAAGCCGCTTGTTGAGCATCGGTTTGCTCACTGAAAAACGGAGTAAGTCTTTAGCATTGAGCTTATCGCCACGACCTTGTACACCACCCAGCTCATCACGAACTACCGTCGCGCAACTATCAAGTGGTGTGGGCACTTTAAAGCCACCTTGCACCGCCAAGTACGCTCGCATCCCCGACCGAGCACCTCGTAAGGCGAGCCTGTCACCTTGCTGAACCGAGTATGACTGCCACGGTTCGATAGTGCGGCCATTGAGTGTTGCCCCCATATCAGCCCCGGTAATGGCAATGGTGGTTTCAGCATAAAACTCGCAACTAAACTGCCCCATGGTGACTTCGATTTGTGCAGCATTACGATCATTATCAAGCAAGCGGTTAGCCCACAGAAAAGCATGCTCATCCATAGGGCCGCCAGTACTTACCCCAATAGACTGGTGACCAAAGCGACCAAGATCTTGCAGTAAGCTCAAAGGGCCGGGGGTTAAAATACGTAGTGTCATGCCACCTCCCTCACCATCGCGATTTCCTCTGGTAATAGCACGCCTCCCATATCGAGGAACGTCGCCTTGTCTATCGGGGTGAAAGCGACTTCGGCCCCCATTTCAAATAGCGTGAGGTTTTCTCGCTCGAAATCTATCAGGCTAATGGGGGTACGGCCTATCACCTGCCAACCGCCTGGCGATTGCTTGGGATAAATCGCTGTTTGTCGATCCGCCAGCGCCAAGCTCCCCGCAGGCACTTTCAGCCTTGGAGTTTGCTTGCGTGGAATTTCTATTCGCGGATCAGTGTTTCCCAAATAGGCAAACCCCGGCGCAAACCCAATGGCGTAAACTCGGTAGCGGGTAGACGCATGAATTTGGATCACTTCCTCGAAAGTCAGCCCGGTATGGGCGCAAATTTCGTCTGCATCCAACGCCACTTCTGGGCCATAGTAAACAGGCAGTTCAATGGACTTCGCCTTAGCGCCAGCAGCATTCTTGCTGCATTGCACCAAGGCCTGTTGTAGACACTTGGTAAACTCACGCAAACCAATTTCTACCAAATCAAAACTGATCAGAATCGAGGTATAAGAGGGAACTATATCCACCACATATTGCCCCAGCTGCGACTGAATAACCGGTAACGCTGACGCTATCTGCTCAGCCGTCGCGGGGCTCACGGTATCTGAGAAATACACCATGATGGTGTTTTCATTGACTGAAGATATTCTCATAGACCATGCAACCTCGTATGAAGAAGCTGCGCAGTTGGCAGTGACAAGGGCCCATCACCGTGAATGCATAGCGTGTCGGCATGGATAGCCACTTTGTTACCCGTTAGGGTCGTCACCGAGCGCTCTTCGATAAGCTGCACGGCTTGCTGTTCAATCTTCTCTAGTGAGGTATGGCTTGAGCCAGCTGCCGTGCGTGGTGTCAGTCGACCATCATCATCGTAGGCCCGATCGACAAAAGCTTCGAACCAAAGTTGGATACCGTAGGTAGCAGCAAGATCTTGGTAACGCGCATGATCAGGCACCGCCATAACAACCAGTGGAAGGTCGGGGTTGTATTGTTTCAAGCCCGACAGTAGCGCCTGAAATACGCCGTCATCTTTCATCATGGCGTTGTAGAGTGCGCCATGGGGCTTTACATAACCCAGCGTTGCCGACTCACTCTGGCAAATCGCTTGCAGAGCCCCCAACTGGTAAATAAAAAAAGCCGCAAGCTCTTCGTTGCTCATGGTCATCTGCCGCCGGCCAAAGCCCTGCAAGTCAGGGTATCCCGGATGCGCACCAATCGTGACGCCATGTTGCTTGGCAAGCTGGACGGTGCGTTTCATCACGACCGGATCAGAGGCATGCATACCACAAGCAATATTCGCCATGTCCAAATAAGGCATGACTTGCTCATCGCAACCTAATTGCCACAAGCCAAAGCTCTCACCCATATCACAATTAATTTTCATCGCTATCTCCTTACTTGGCTCCGCAATATTAGCTTACAGGAATGCAAATTCGTTATTGAGCCTGTCGGTGATTAGCATCTTGCCCGGTGCATGTGTGATGCAAAACGGTGGCTTGCTATTGCGCATCACATTTTGCGGGGTCACGCCACAAGCCCAAAATACGGGCACCTCTTGGGGTTTGATCTCGACGGCATCGCCATAGTTAGGCGAGTCGATATCTTCAATGCCTATTGCGCTAGGTTCGCCAAAATGGACTGGTGCGCCATGCGCTTTTGGAAAGCGGGTTGTTACTTGAATAGCACGAATAGCATCAGCAGGGGTGAAAGGTCGCATCGAAACCACCATGTTGCCATGGAAGCGCCCTGCGGGCTGGCAGGCGATATTGGTGTCGTACATGGATACGTTGCATTGTTGGTCAATGTTACGTACCCGCAAACCGGTTTGCAGCATTGCTTCCTCAAACGAGAATGAACAACCCAGCACAAAGGTGACCAAGTCATCACGCCATAGCTCCACCAGATCCGGCGTTGCATGCTCAAACTCGCCATCGTAAAACACATTGTATTCAGGCACATCACGACTGATATCGATATCAAGGCCGATTTCAGCTAAGTGCTTTTGGCCCGGCTCTGTCATCCCGATTAACGGGCAAGCAACAGGGTTACGCTGGCAAAACAGTAAGAAGTCAGTCGCCCATTCCGCAGGCAGTATCACTAGATTGGCTTGCAAATACCCCTGGGCAAGACCGCTTGTCGAGCCTGTGTACGCATTATCACGAATACGCTGTCGTAGTGCAGAGAGAGGGAGTTGTGATACTGACTCAGACATGTTGCCGCTCCTTGGTAATTAATTTGTTAACACCAAGTAAAGATAAAGCTTATTTTGATAATGTCTATTCGTGATTTTTTGCATATATTGATAAAAATAATTTATGTGGTTATATAACTTAAATGTTAAATGCCTTTATGGAATTAGGGAAATGGCATCATGTTGAACTTAAAACAGCTGGAAACCTTTGTTTGGATTGCCAATCTCGGTAGCTTTCGCTTAGCCGCCGAGCACCTATGTACCACCCAGCCAGCCATTTCCACCCGGATCAGTAACCTCGAGCACACCCTCAACACCACGCTGTTCAATCGAGACAAAGGGGCGGTGACCCTAACAGCGAAAGGGCGAGAGTTGCTCCCATTAGCAGAAAACATCCTCAATAATACTGCCCAGCTTTGTTACAAAGCCGACGCCGCAAGTGCTCTTTCTGGCTTACTGCGCATCGGGGTCTCTGAAACTCTCGTCCATACCTGGCTGCCGCAGTTCTTGGCATCGATTAATGAACAATATCCCGATGTTGAGATCGAGTTGATTGTCGATGCTACCGTCAACCTCAGCAAGGAGTTGTTAGCGCACAACATTGACCTTGCCATCTTACTTGGCCCAATCTCTGATCCAGCAGTGATCAATCAGACTATTTGTGAATACCCACTCTACTGGGTAGCAAGCCCCACATTGGGGTTGAGTCCAACGGCCTCCACCAGCCACTTCACCCAGTGGCCTATCATCACCTATGCTCGAAATACCCTGCCATACCATCAAATAGACCGTCACTTTACCGAGCAGAAAATCCACCCAGTCCAGTACTACTCTGTCAGTGCACTTTCAGCCAGTGTCAAATTGGTAGAAAGCGGGGTCGGCGTTGCGACCTTGCCCAAGGAAGTAATACAGGAACAACTTGATGACGGTAGGTTGATCATCATTGATACTGACTGGGTACCCAATCCCCTTACCTTCTCCATCTCTTATATCACCACCCCTGATAGTTTGTTGATAGAAGAAGCCGTAAAGGTCGCATTTGACATCGTCGCCAACCTTGGCAATAAATCCGTTGATCGCTCCCCTATCGAGCCTAAGAATGACCAATGAAAATGGTTAATTTCACCATTTCGCTATTAATAAAAATAAAGTGCTAACAAGAGAGAAATACCGCCACCAAACCCAGCACAAAATACCGAAAATGTGATCTTGGGCGGTTTGTAAGTGATAAATCTATCAAAAAATGATGACTAGGCCTTATCAGTCTCTGAGCCGGATATGACATGATGTTTTCAAGGTATTTAGGTTTGACCTTGAAAGGAGAAATATATGGGATTTGTTATTTTTTCACTTGGCACTCTGATTTCTGGAGCCGCTTGCTTCATCCACTACAACTTCAGCAACGAGAACTAACCTAACCCAGCTAGGGCCTAATAATCCTAATGGACGCTATCCATCAACTAATACCAAAAAGCCCCAGCAACAACATTGCTGGGGCTTTACTCATCAAGCCTACGGCTAATCTAGTTCACTAGACAAACAGGTTAGCTAGAACAAATCCAAACGGTACCGCCGCTGCAATACCCAGCATGCCCGGTAGGAAGAACGGATGGTTAACGATGTACGAACCATTCCAACGGCGGCTCAAGAACGAACCGGTGTCATCGGTGGCGATGGCAAATGCCGTTGTAGGGTAGATATTGGTCATATACAAGGCACTTACAGCAACAAAGCTTGCCAGAATCGTTGACGGCTCCACATTCAGCGATGCCGCGATTGGGATAAGTAGTGCACTGGTTGCCCCCTGGCTAAATAGCAATGCCGATGTACCGAAGAAGACCACGGCCAACAGCGCAGGGTATTGTTCTAGCACGCTACCCGCAACAGCTTCGATAGATGGAATGTGTATCCCAATAATCGTGGCGCTTAGCCATACAATGCCTAGAATAACCACCAAGCTTTCTGCGCCATCGGCAAAAATAGGAGCCTTCTTGATAGAAGTCAGCGGTACTTTGCACACCATTGCCGTCAGGAAGCTAACCAGCAGCATCACAATGACGATGATATCCCTTGAGCCAAGATCATGACCTAGCATCGGTTTGAACAGCAATAGCGCAACAATGAAAACAACCCCGGCCAAGAAAAGCCATACCGAACGTTTTGCTTCAAGCGTAGGTGCCTGCTGCTTTTGCTGCTCTGGGGTGAAGTTGACCAAGCCCTTCTCGACACGCTCCTGATAAATAGGATCATCTTTCAGTTCGCAGCCCTGACGGCTAGCAATAAATGACGCAACAATCACACCAAACAGGGCCGCAGGCATAATCACACTGAGTGCGGTGCCAAAACCGACGCCCATCTGCTCAACCACCACATACATCGCGGCCGTTGCAGCAGAGATTGGCGATGCAGTAATCGCGATTTGCGAGGCAACCACCGCCGAGCTCAGCGGCTGGCTTGGACGCACGCCGTTTTCCTTGGCAACCTGTTGGATCACGTTCAATACCGACATCGCGGTGTAGCCTGTTCCCGCTAACGTTGTCAGGATAAATGTGGTCGCTGGCGCCAAAATATTGATATGGCGGGGATGGTTACGCAGCATACGCTCTGCCACGTTCACCATGTAGCTCATACCACCTGCCTGCTGCATCACCGATAATGCCAAGATCACCGACATGATGATCAAGATAACCGATACCGGAATATCACCGGGTGGCAGCCCAAGGCCAAACACGGCGATGCCCATTCCCAAGCCACCAGCCAAGCCAACACCGATCCCGCCAAGGCGGGCAGCCAAAATAATTGCACCTAAGAGTAGACACGCATGGATAATAATCATTGAATAACTCCGCTCCTGTTATTGATTCAGGAGTTCATTAATATCGGCACTGGTGGCCGCTTCTAATTGCCCTAGTACCGCCAACCACTGCTGGCACTGCACTTCACCCACTTTGGGGGCGACACAAGCCGTAAATTTCCGCTCTATATCCGTGGCTGAAAGCGGCTTTTCAGGGTTCCCTTTCGCTAAGTCATTTTCGATAAATAGGGTGTCGCCAGACTTCAAATAGATCCGGATCTTGACCGGAGCAGTACCAATAAAGCCGAGTTTTTCCAGCTCAGGATCAACCCGCATTTGGATCTTGCCCATCAGGGCTTGTACCTGCGGCTCTTGGACTTTGCCATCGGTAAATGAAGCCACCCCGACCTCGCCATGGATCAAACGGGCGGCAAGGGCGTATTGCATCGAAAACTTGGCCTCGATAGCGTTTTGCGGCAAGTTGCAGACCAACTCCCTGGGTCCGAGCAGGCTGGCGCCTACTTGGATATATTCGATCTCGTCAGGGTGAATTGAGCGCTCTTGCAACAGCTCATCCCAACAATCGATCGCCGGGTGGCTGCCGCTGCAACAGGGGTATTGCTTAAACACCAATCCACTGTCAATCAAATCCCACTGCTTACCCAACGTCAGTACCGCCCCACCGAAGTCGGTACGTTGGGCGAAGCACTGGCCGAAACCATCAGGCGCTTCGATAACATTGGGCTGGCCCGTCACGCCAATCTGCGCCAACTCGGCGGCATTTACCCCGCTATAGGCGGCAAGCCCCGCATGCATCGCCTTGGTCTGGCTACCGAAGTTACCCCGCACACCCGATGCCGATGACGCGGCAATCGCCAATGCATGGGTAAGCGTTTCTTCATCCAGTCCCATCATGACACCCGCGGCAACGGCAGCACCGAAGACACCGATTGTCGGCGTGGTATGCCACCCCTGCTCAGACAATCTCGGCATTAGCCAGCGGGCTATCTGGTGCTGGGCTTCCACCCCGGCAATGTAGGCCAAAAGCATGGCCTCGCCACCCAGCTGGCGCTGTTGGGCTACGGCAAAAACAACAGGTGCAACCGTCACTGTCGGGTGCCCAATCGTGGTCCAACTCACGTCATCGAAGTCCAGTGCATGGGAGGCCGCCCCATTGGCATAACTGGCGTAGGCCACATTGCTGGTTTGGTTGGTACCGAAGATCTGGCATTTGCCCTGCTCAATCCGCGATGCTGCAAATGCCTGTACGTGCTTGGCAACCGGCATGTCGCTGCCTGCTATCGTTACCGCCACGTAGTCAGTCATCGCCGTTCGCGCCAACGCAACCACCGGCTCGGGAATGTCCCGCCATTGCAGGTTCACGCACCAACGGGCGATCTGGCGTAATAAAGGTTCGCTCATCATACGGTGGCCCCTTCGGTTTCAGTCACCTGCATTTCCTGCTGGTAGCGCTTCACCGCAGCGGCACTAGCTTTGGGATCCGTCATCACCATAGGGTCTAGCAAATAGTCGGCCTGCTCAGGGGTAAGCAGCTGCTCATCGAGTACCACCTCGCGCACCGTCCGGTTCTCGTTGAAGGCACGTACCGCAACTCGGCTACCCACCTTATAACCAAACAAGGTCGCCACAACGGTCGCTAGCGCCGTACTTTTCTCGGCATATTCACGGCAAACCGCCTCATTCGGTAACAAATCCTTCAGGCACTTCTCAACAAATAGCGGAATGGCATTGGTTAGCAGGGTGCACGACTCGAACAACGCCTTGATGATCACAGGCTCCCAGACATTGAGATCCAACTCTCCGCCTTCTACCGCCATGGTGATAGACACATCGTTGCCTATCACTTGGTAGGCAATTTGGTTGATCAGCTCCGGCATAACTGGGTTGATCTTGCCCGGCATAATGCTGGACCCCGGCTGGACGGCAGGAATAAGCAGCTCATTGAAACCGGCTCGCGGTCCACTGCCCTGGATACGAAAATCTGTCGCCATCTTGGACAAGAAAGTCGCTAACTTCTTCAATTGTGCAGCAACTTCAAGGTAGGCATCGCCATTTTGCAAACCGTCGAAAAAGTTATCTTCAGCGATGAATGGCTCATTGGTAATGGCTTGCAGTTCAAGGTAAACCTGCTCAAGGTAGCCTTCATGAGTCGAAAGGCCAGTGCCGACCGCCGTGGCGCCCAAAGGAAGATCCAGCGTCTGATGATTGGCTGCGATCAGGGCTTGGTGCAAGCGGCGAACTTGGTGCAGGTAACCGGAGAATTGCTGGCCAAGGGTAATCGGCACCGCATCCTGCAAGCAGGTACGTGCCAGTTTCACGACATGCTCAAAAGCTTGGGTTTTCTGCTCCAGCATGGTTTCAAGCGCCGCTACTTCAGCGATCAGGGCATGCAGGTTTAGTCGGCATGTCATCTTCATGGCTGCCGGGATCACGTCGTTGGTCGACTGACCCATATTGACATGGGTATTCGGGTGAACCACCTCGTAGCCCTTGCTACCGGTCAGAATTTCATTGGCACGGTTGGCAATCACCTCGTTGGCGTTCATGTTGGTTGAGGTACCGCCGCCTCCCTGGAACACATCAATCGGAAACTGGTCATCAAACTGCTTGTCCATGACTTCTTGGGTAGCTTGAACAATGGCATCGGCAACGGTTTTATCAAGCGCGCCAATTTGGCTATTGGCCTTCGCCGCAGCCTGCTTAATGGCGGCTACCGACCAAATATAATGCGGAACATCAGCGGCGGTGCGGCCAGAAACCGCAAAGTTTTCCACCGCACGCTGGGTTTGAATACCGTAGTATGCCTCATCCGGCAGCATCATTTCGCCTAATACATCAACTTCTTTTCTCATTACTCAATTCCACTGATTTGTTTAACTGAGGCCATTGTATTTGAGAAGCTGTAGCGAAAATTTGAGCTTGATCGGTACTTGATTAGCAGTGGTGAATATAATGAACACTATTAGCTGAACTTATACTACCTACTCATTATGGATAGTATTGCTTTTGATCTCCGGCAGTTACGTACTTTTGTCACCGTGGTTGAATCGGGATCGTTTAGCCAAGCAGCCAAACAACTCAACCAAACACAATCAGCCGTTTCACAATTAATCCAAAGTTTGGAGCTCGCGCTGGAAAGCAAGCTGCTCGACCGCAGCAAGCGACCAATCCAGCTCACCATGTCGGGCCGAGAGCTTTATGAACAAGGCGGTAAACTGCTGCTTGAATCGCGCAAGCTACAAGATTGGATGCACTCCATCGAGAAAGGAAAACTGCCGCGTTTAAGGTTGGGCATGGTCGACTCCGTCACCCAGCTGGCCGGCATCGAACTCCTGAGGTACTTGCAACCCAAAGTCGCCCATATCCACCAAGTCACCGGTACCGCCCCCGAATTGCTTGCCTCGCTACAAGCCGGTAAAAGCGACATCATCATCACCATGGCTAACCAAGATATACCGCAGGAGTTGGCCATGCTTCCCTTGCTGAACGAGCAATATGTGATTGTCACCCCCAAAGACTGGCAGCACTGCGATATCAAGGCGCTGGCAAAAAGCAAACCTTACATCGGTTATGAAAACTGGACGCCGACAGGTACCCAAACCAACAACTGGCTTCGGTGGCGAAATATCAACGTAAAGAGTCAATACTCCCTTGATCGTGCCGATAACGTGCTGGGAATGGTGGCACAAGGCCTTGGCTGGTCATTGACGACCCCAACCTTCCTCGGCCGCCAACTTGCCTTGCTTGACCAACTTGAATGCCAACCGCTGCCCGCCCCTACCATCACCCGGCAACTGGTGGTGATCAGCCGCAAGGGTGAATCGGAAGATTTGCTCGAAAAATTTGTTGCCGATGTGCGTGACATTATCCTCAACCAAAAGGTCTTCGAGGTGCAGCGCAGGTGGGATTGGATGTCTGTTGGACTGAATAAGGCACGGGATGAATAAGACAGATTGAGAATGGCATCATATTTTTCAATAAAAGATATGTCATAACCTCTTACTTTACAGAGCTTTATTTTGATCTTGATTCCCATTAGCAGGAATATTATGCGCAACTAATATATATGCAGCATTGGAGTATCAAGAAAATGAATAAAGTCAGAGGATTATTCTGCAATCATGCACGAAAATCACGTACCAGCTTAATCGCAGCCGCTTTTCTTGCGGGTACCTCGCTGTCGGTCAATGCCTCGCCTTCAGGCAAAGACATGTCGATCTGGTTTGATGTTGGCGGGCCTGTCGGCGGACCATACGCTACCGTGGTCCAAAACGGCGCGGTGCAAGCAGCTGGCGATCTTGGGGTCGATCTACGGGTGGTCTACTCCGACTGGCAACCACAAAAAATGGTCGAAAACTTCAAGCAGGCCCTAGCGGCAAAGCCGACCGGTATCGTGGTGATGGGCCATCCCGGCGACAGTGCCTACCAACCATTAATAGACGAAGCCTACAGCAAGGGGATCAAGGTAACAGCCGTTGATACCGCATTGCCACAGACCATGGCAGGCAAGCAAGCCGATGGGTTTGGTTATGTCGGCGTCAGCAATGCCGATCGCGGTATTCACCTTGCAAACCAAACACTTCGCGAAGGGCAATTCAAAGCAGGCGATCGTGCCTTGGTTTGGGGCATCAAAGACATTGCCGAACGCAGCGACTCAACCAGAGGGCTGATTTCCACCCTCGAAGAAGCGGGGCTGAACGTCGACTTCATCCAAATCTCACCAGAAGTCGATAAAGATCCATCCCTTGGCACCAGCGCACTTTCCGCCTACCTCGCCCGTACCCCGGATGTGAAATTAATCATGGTCGACCACGGCGCACTCACCTCGCAAATGGGCAACTTCCTGCGCAATGCCGGTGTTCGCCCCAACGAACTGTTTGTTGCCGGCTTCAGCCTATCGCCTGCAACGGCGGATGCAATCAAGACGGGCTATGTCCAGCTTGCTGCCGATAGCCAGCCTTACCTAATGGGCTACCTGTCTGTTGTCCAAGTGGTACTGAGCACACGTTACGGCTTCTCCGGGTTGGATATCAACACCGGCGCGGGCTTCGTCAATGCCTCAAATATCGACTTTATTGCACCGCTAGCGGCCAAAGGCATTCGTTAATGGCTGACAATGTGCTTGAAATATCAGGGCTGAACAAATGGTTCGGCCCGGTCCATGCTTTGCGCGACATTCAATTTTCACTCCGACGCGGCGAGGTTTGCGCCCTGCTTGGCGACAATGGTGCCGGCAAATCGACCCTGATCAAATTGATCAGCGGGGTGGAAACTGCCGAGCAAGGTACCTTGGAAATCAACGGCCAATCGGTTGATATTAAAAACTTCAACGTAACAATGGCGCGCCAACTCGGCATTGAAACCGTCTACCAATCTGGCTCGCTCGGCGAGCAACAAAGTGTCTGGCGCAACTTATTCCTCGGTCGACACCTGCGCAATAAGCTTGGTTTCATCAACCAACAAGAAGAGCGCCGCCAAGCCTCCAACTTACTGCGCAAACTCGACTTTCGTGGTGTCGGTGCCGATATTGACACCCCGGTCAATTTGCTGTCAGGCGGCGAGCGCCAAGGGTTGGCAATTGGCCGGGCCATGCTGTTTGATGCCAGCGTGGTGATCCTCGATGAGCCGACCACCGCGCTCTCATTGGGCGAGGTCGATAAGGTGCTGAGCTTTATTGAAGCCTTGCGCGAGCAAGAACGGGCCTGCCTATTGATCACCCACAACATGAACGATGCCTTCCGGGTCGCCGACCGGTTTGTGGTTATGGATCGGGGGCAAATAGTCGCGCAATACAGCAAAGCAGAAATGACCCAGGACGCCTTGCACAAAGCCCTGCTTGATGCCGTTGGGAGGGGGGCGTAATGATCAGTACGCTATCTCGACATCGCATACCTGCTCTCACCGCGTTGATATTGGTTAGCCTGTGGGCAATCTTTGCCTACCTGAGCCCGCAGACATTCCTCCACTTGCGAATTTATACCTCCTTCATGTCAACCATCCCGTTCACAGCCATGCTCGCGTTTGCGCTGACATTGCTGATCATTGCCCGGGAAATCGATATGAGCTTTCCGTCAGTGGTCGCACTGGGCGGCTTTGTCTTCGCCGCCTTATTCCAGTCAACCCAATCGCCTGTTATCGCCTTGATTGGTGCCATCCTGGCAGGCATTGCCTGCGGGGTGCTTAACGGTTGCCTGGTGGTGGTATTTCGGATCCCTTCCATCATCGCCACCATAGGCACCCAGTTCTTCCTTGGCGGACTCACAACCGTGCTTGCCGACGGTATTGCCTTGAGCATTCCGGAAATCCGCGAAACCCACCTCCACAGCCTATTAGTGGGACGCATTGCCGACATCATTCCGGCGCAGGTGCTTTGGGCTGGTGCATTACTGATCCTGTTGTGGCTGCTGCTGGCATGGCATGTGTTTGGCGACAACGTCAACTTTATCGGCGACAACCCCAAGGCAGCGAAAATGATGGGCGTCCCGGTAGAGAAAACCCAAATACTGCTGTTCATGCAAATGGGGGCGATTTCAGCCTTGGTTGGGGTATTCGTTAGTCTTGAAATGAGCAGTTGGTGGCCAAACCAAGGACAGGGGTACATGTTATTGGTGTTCGCCTCGGTGTTTATTGGCGGCACATCGGTACTCGGTGGCAAAGGCACGCTGGTAGGAACGCTCTTTGGCGCCTGCATCATTGGCATTCTCGAAGCAGGGATCATCAGTGCCGGCTTGGCCGGGTTTTGGACCCGATTGATCTACGGCGTCATTATTCTTCTGTCCCTGGTCGTCCACAGCATTTTGCTCAAGCAATACTCTGGCGCATGGCGCCGGTTACTTCCCAACCGCTAACAATGTAAAGCGCTGAAGGTATTCGGTGCTTTACCGTAAGAGATTTCACGTATATAGATTTTCACAGTATAAGGATTCAATATGGCAAAAATAACCATCATTGGGGCGGGCAGTGTAATGTTCACCCGCCAGATTTGCTCCGCCCTGTTATCCTACCCCGCGCTTGCGGGTTCCACCCTAACGCTGATGGACATCAAGCCCGATGTGCTTTCCAGAAGTGGCCGGGTCGTTGCGAAAATGGTAGAACAAGCCAATTTACCCGTGACTGTTACCCTCTCCACCGACCAGCGCGAGGCACTGCAAGGTGCTGACTTTGTGATTAACGCTATTCAGGTGGGTGGTTTGGAGCCTTGGCGTCTTGATATGGATATCCCGGCCAAATACGGCGTTATCCAAGAAGTTGGCGACACCATGGGACCCGGCGGCATCTTCCGTGCGCTACGCCATATTCCCCCGATGCTGGCCATTTTGCGGGACATGGAGCAAATCTGCCCCGAGGCAATCTTTATCAACTATGCCAACCCGCTAGCACCGCTGACTTGGGCAGCCAAAGAGTTCAGCGACATCCGCTCCATCGGGCTCTGCTATGGTGTTCGCTATACCGTGGCGCAGTTGGCTGGCTATTTAGGCCAAGGGCCATGGGTTCACCACCCTTCAACCCCGGAACGCTGGCAGCAGCTGATGTACCATGAAGTCCCAGGGCACATCGACTATGAGTTCGCCGGTATCAACCACATGACCTGGGTGACGAAACTCCATGCCAATGGCATTGATATGATGGATAAGATCCGTGAAATATCCCACGATAAAAACGTCTATCAAGCCGATGGCGTGCGCTGCGAAATGCTGAAATTCTTCAATTATTGGTGTACGGAGAACCACTGGCACTGCAGTGATTATGTCCCTTACTTCAGAAAGAACGAAGCTATGATCAACCATTTCCTACCGCAGCGGTGGGATTTACTGGCGCTGGAAGAAAAGGTTCATGCCGCAGGCAAACGCGAAATCGACGCCCAACTCGCCGGTGAAGAGAAGTTTGTGATTGGGCCAAATATGCTCAACGCACCGAAGCTGATCAATGCGGTGATCAGTGGTGAGCGCACCCGTATCAATGGCAACGTGGCTAACCGCCAAGCCGATGGCTTGCTCATCGATAACCTGCCTGAAAACTGCGTGGTGGAAGTGCCAATCTGGGTGGATAAGCATGGCTTGCAGCCACAACACATGGGTCGCCTGCCCACCCAGTGCGCGAGTTTGATTAAGTCAAATACCGCAGTACAAGAGCTCATCGTTGAAGCAGCGCTCAACCATGATCTTGATGCTGCCCGCTACGCTTTAGCTTTGGATCCGGTTACTGCCTCCGTTAGTACTCTGTCGCAAATTGATGAGATGTTCAGCGAGCTGGTCGAAGCACAGCAACCATGGCTAAAAGGCTTCAAGATTTAAACCCAGCAGAAATAACGAAAGTTGTCGCTATAAAAAAATCCCTACCAGAGCCCTGGTAGGGATTTTTAATCATTGCGCTTGCACTGCGTTCTCAAGAATTTAGGGAGAACGTCCTTACTTGTTCGCTTCCTTGATCAAGCGGTCACGCTCTGCAAGGCTACGATACGTAAGCTCATGGAAAACAAAAGTTTGCTGGTCACGGGTCCAGCCTTGTCCTGACTGCGTATCATACTTGTGAGGTAACTCGACGCCAGCTGGCGCATAGGCATCAATGCCAAATGCTTTTGCCGTGGTCAGTGTGCGTAGGCTGTGCTCACGGAATGCAACCACCACAGTTTTGCCAAGATTGCCGCCAGACAACTGAACGGCAGTATCAGCGACACCAATGGAGCTTAGGTAAGTGAGGGTACCATCGGCTTCGATAACCGGGTTAATAGAGAACAGCTTATCCGCCGGGATACGATCGCCAATCGATTGTGCAATTTCCCACTGGGCATAAACAGGCTTGCCCGTCGCCTTGTACACTTCAACGACGGTATCGGCAAGTTGCTCGTTCATTGGACCGGGCACTTGGTTGCCGTTTTCCAATAGGCGGTTGCCAAACGCAAAAGCCAAAATACTGTCGGCTTTGTCGAGCTCTAACGGCTCACCTTCCCAAGTCAGCAAGTTTTCCATGATGAACTCGGCAGTGTAGTCAGCAACAGCTTTGTCTTTTAGCTGAGTCTCCAGCTTGGCTGAGATTGCAGACTCAAGCTCTGCGTCAGTTAATGCGAATGCTGGCGCTGCAAAAAGAGAAGCAGTAAGAATTGCTAAAGATAGTTTTTTCATTTTAGCCTCTTTATTCACTATTTCGGATACTAGGGCCTGTTAGCGCATCAACACGTTACGAGTGAATTGCTTTTTCAGCATTGCGCTATATTCCGAGTTAAACGGTTCGGTCGCACGGTCACGCATTTCTTGAGAAAGCAGCGACTTCGACGCATCCGCATCTGGGTGCTGAGGTGCCGAGCCAAATTCCACGTTCAGTGCCGTTTGCACTTCCGGTGAAGTCAGCCAGTTGATGAACACCAAAGACGCTGCCTTGTTCTGGCTATTTTTCGCCACCGTTACGAAGTTACCACCGCCAGACATACCAAACTCAGGAATGTAGAACTTAATACGGTCGGTGATCGCACCGCGCTTCTGCAGACCCGCTAAGTGGTCTTCCCAGGCTGGCGCCATGATGATTTCGCCATCGTTGATACGCGTCAGGCTGTCGGCATTCGATGCGGTGATCAGGATGTCCTGCTTGTTCGACTGATACCAATCCCAAGTTTTCGACCAAGACTTCACCACTTTCGGATCAGGCTTTTCGGTCATCTCGAAGTTGCCGTTCACATGGCGGATTGTCGACTCGATGAATCGCAAGCCAGCACCGCCGCCGTTTGGATCGTTGACACCAAAGTTTTGCGGGTTGTCCTTAATATAGCTTTCCACATCGCTAAAGGTCTGCGGCAGATCCGCTTCATCAATTCGGCCCGAATCGTAAGCAATACCGGTTTGGTTGCCCCAGAAGGTAACGCCATAGCCCTGGCTATCCACGCCTTCAGCGTTGGTCTGAAGTTTGTCGTAGCCCGGCAGCTTATCTAGCTTGATCAGGGTATTGTCGATGTTGAAAGTATTCAAAGCCGTTGGACCTAACGCCACGACATCCATCGAGCCCTTATCGCGGCGGCTTTCAGCCTGAAGCTTGTTACGGTTACCGTCATGGGTTCCTTCAGGAATGCGCACCTTGATGCCCGTTTCCTGTTCGAATGTTTTCACGAACTGGCGCCATGATGGCTGCAAGTACCACACAGAGAAAGTGACAGAACCTTCTTCTTTTGCCTGTGCTTCAATTTCTTCCCAGCTCATCTGGTTTACGTCGTAGGCCATTGCTGAGAATGAAGTAGCGGCAAACAGCATTGATACTGATAACAATGTTCTCTTCATAATATCCTCTGATTTAAGCTTTACCCGTAGACTGCGACAGGTAGTTTCCTTTTAATAATCGTTCAATTAACAGCATAAGTAGTACATTTGGGATCACCAGAATCAGAGATACCACTGCGGCATCCGGACGAATAAAGGAGTAACCCAAAAACGAGTACAAAATAGTTGGAACAGTAATAAAGTCAGGCGCACCCAGTACGAAGGCCATGTTGAATTCTTCGATACTGATCACCAGGCAGAAAATCGTCGAAGCCAGCAAGCTTGGTTTAAGCATAGGCAGGAACGCATGCTTAAACGTACCAATCTTTCCGGTGCCCATATCGGCACACGCGTCAATCAAGTCTTGTGGAATCGCCTTAAAGCCTGCCGACAAAATACGAATGGCGTAAGGCAGGGCTAACACCGTATGGGCAATCACAATATTGATGTACGGATCCGTCAATCCCAGCTCTAGCAGCATTGCGGAGAAGAAAACCGCCAAGATCATGGATGGCATTACCATAGGCAGTAGTGACACCATTTCAGCAATTTTCTTGCCCTTGAATTCCATTCGACCGAAGGCATACGCGGTTGGCAGTGCCAGGGTAATGGTGAGCAGGGCAACAGCCGGCGCCACCGTGTAACTGTTACGCAGCGCTTCAGGCAACGAAGTGTTGTTCCACACTTCCGCCCAACGGCCAAACGACAACACCTGCGGCAAGATATCCGGATAGCTCCACGGGTGGGCCGGATCCACCAGCGACCACAAGATTGCCATCGCAAATGGAATGCCCAACCAAACAATATTGACCAGTACAAAGAAGCCGATCGAAATCGCCATTACCAACTGAGTGTTCGACAGTTGCTTTAAACGGTTCATTTGATTGCCTCCGAATGAATAACCGGTTTCTTACGGGTTGCGAAAGGTTGTGTCATTAGGGTCAGTACCACCGCAGAGATACCAGCCAAAATCATGATCACCATGGCGATCACCGCTGAGTTTTCCCACTCGTAGTATTGGGTCGCGGTAATATTCATCAGCATCGCCAGCGAGTAACTGCTGCGCGAACCAGCCACGGCAGCGAATGAGAAATCGCCAAGCGCACCGATAAACACCAAGATAGATGCCGCCTGAAGCGCGGGAATGGTGAGCGGGAAAATCACGCTCTTGAAGCGAGACCAACGGGTTGCACCCAAATCGAGTGCCGCATCCAACAAATCGGTACGGATACTGGCAATTGCCCCGGTGATCAGGATGAGTGCAAACGGCAGGTTCTTCCAGATCTGCAGCACCACAATGCTCCAGCCGAAATCATCGTTCGCCAAACGCATTGGTTTATCTATCACACCCAGCAGCAATAGCAGCTCGTTGAAAATACCGTGGTAGGCAATCACGTTCATCAGCAAGAAAGCGGCAACCAGGCCAGGAACAAACATCGGTGCTCGCAATACGCCGATAATCGCTGGCTTGCCCGGTACTTCTTTCTGAAGCCACAATGCGATTGGATAAGCCAGCATCACTGCACCCAATGTACCGAGGATAGAAGTACGCAATGAATAGCTAACCGAGCGCCATAGGATTGGGTCATTGAGCATAGTGACCCAATATTCAACGGTTGGGTTTGACTCACCCATCATGCTAAACATGCCGAAGCTCTGCGCCACCACAACGTAGAGGGCACTGCCCATCAGCAAGGTGATAGTGCCGACCCCGGGGATCAGCAGCAAGTAAGGTTTGAGATTCATACATCTACCTCTTCGAGGAAGCGGATGCAGTGCGCCGGTATTTTCACATGCAAGACATCGCCGCTACGTGCTGTCACGCGACCGCTAAGCTGCAAACGCACTTTTTGATCTTGCATTGCGCCGACCCAACCAAAGACATCCAGGTTATTGCCTTGGAAAGCCGTAGAATCGACAGTCACGGCAAAACTGTTGGGCTCGCCCTCATTGCACAACTCGGCATCTTCCGGGCGCCAACAAATGTACACTTGCTGACCGCGCGGCGCGGTTTCAGACTGCACATCCAACTCACCCATATTGCAGCTGATTGTGTAACTGCCGACCATCTCGGTTTCTTCAACAAACGCGGTATGGATATTGGCCGCGCCAATGAAGTCGGCAACAAAGCGGCTATTAGGGCGATAGTAGATATCTTCAGGGCTGCCGATTTGTTCAATTTGGCCGCGGTTGAGCACCACGATACGATCGCTCATCGCCAAGGCTTCGGCCTGATCATGGGTGACGTAGATTGAAGTCAGGTTATGCTTGCGTTGAAGTTCCTTAATTTCAAAGCGAACCCCTTCGCGCATCTTGGCATCCAGGTTTGATAGCGGCTCGTCGAACAAGATGATGTCTGGGCGCGTCACCATCGCTCGCGCCAAGGCAACACGTTGTTGCTGACCACCAGATAGCTGGCCAGGAAGCTTGTCTTTGTGTTCCATCAAGCCGACTTGCTCAAGAATGTCTGCCAGCCTTTGCGCTTGCTCTCGCTTGTCAATTTTCTGCTGGACCATACCAAAGCAGATATTGTGCGACACACTCAGGTGCGGGAACAAAGCATATGACTGGAAGCACATCGCTGTATCACGCTTTTCTGGCGGTACTTTTGTTACCACCTTTTCGTTGATCAGAATGTCGCCTTCCGTTGGGGTTTGGAAGCCGCCAATCATTTTTAATAAGGTTGTTTTACCGCAGCCACTTGGACCCAGCAGAGTAACAAACTCACCCTTTTTAACGTCGAATGAGATGTCCTTCGATGCGAAGAAGTCACCATAGCTTTTTGTGATTGAACGTAACTCTAAGATGCTCATATTAACCTTTATTAAAAAGTTTAATTTTTCCTTTAGACTATTTTTAGTTTATTTCAAAAATATTTCGAAACGATAAAATTTGCTTAAAAATCGCGCCCAGATCACAGCAAACAAAATAAATAACTGATTATAAAGGTTTTTTGTTTTTTAGCTTTTGTTATACCGATCACATTGACAAGGCTTCAACGAAGGGATTATCCTTTATTAAACTTTTTTGGATAGTTTAATTGAGTACCATGGCCTTCGATTTTCATACTGCTAGTCAAGGTAAAGTGTTGATAAACCCACATCGGGGTGACTGCTTGGTGTGTCCTGAGAACACCATGCCTGCATTTCAAAGCGCCTTAGACAAGGGAACAAGCTGCATCGAAATAGATATTGCGATGACAAGCGACGACCGCCTTGTGGTGATCCATGACCCAAGCGTCGACCGTACCTCGAATGGCACCGGCTATGTAGAGCAAATGAGCCTCACCGAGCTCCAACAGCTGGATTTCGGTAGCTGGTTCGACGATGCCTACGCCGGCACAACCATCAGCACCTTTGAGGACGTTTTAGTCTGGGCCATCAACAATAACGTCGGACTGGTTGTTGAAGCGAAGCAACGTCGACGCCATGAACAGTTTGCCAACGTACTCGCCGAACTCTTACACCGCCATCCGCAGGGGCTAGGCCAAATCGTACTACTGGGCTTTGACCACAGTTTAGTCAACCGGGCCAAGGCGCTGGTGCCTGACTTGAGAATCCAAGTCGTTACCCTCGCCCAATATGCCGATCAGCTCGGTGCCGTACTGGGCTCTAGCGCCGATAGCGTTTGTGTGGAGTACCCGTACACAACCAAAGCAATCCTTGAGTCATATAAGGCAGCAGGGCTATCGACGCGTCTGTATCTGCCCAATAAAGACAAAAATTTAGATACCACCCAATGGTTTAATCAGTATTATGGCTACGATGTTCACAGTGAAATCATCGACTGGATAAGCAGCGGCCTCATCGACATGTTGAGCCACGATGATATTGCGATGCTGAAACGTCTGGTAAACGAAGCTGGTTTAGAAGCCATTTAAGGAAATACATAGGTATGTTGCACCCAATTAAACCCGTTCAACTTGAACTAACCCCAGGACAAAAGAAGCTACTGGCGACTTGCCGCCAGCAAGGCTCAGTGCCAAGGGCGAAAATTGTCGAGCTGACAGGGCTGCGCAGCGGCAGTGTAACCAGTATTTCCAAAGAATTGCTGGCAATGAACATGATCAAAGAAGGCGCACGCGTGCGTATTGGTCGTGGCCAGCCAATCATTCCATTGGAGCTAAACCCTTACGCAGCCTTCTCGTTTGGTATCGCTTTTCATATTCAACGTATCGATATTGGGCTAGCCAACTTCTGCGGCGAACTGGTCGATATGATCAGCCTTCAGTACCAGGAAGACTCGCCGATTGACGAGGTATTGGCCAATATCCAAGCCGAAATCCGCAACCTGGTCGATAAGCACAAGCTCCAGCACGCCCGTATTTTGGGGATTGGGGTATCGATGCCGGGCCCAGCCAAGGGGGACCGTAAGTGTGTACACACTATCGAGGCACTTTCCCATTGGCGTAACGAGCCCCTTGCCGAGCAGTTCGGCAAGTACTTCGATTGGCCGGTATGGATCGACAACGACTGTAATGCTGCTGTCGTGGGTGAGTACTATTCAGGTCGCTGGCCAGACGTTAAAAACATGGTGCTACTCGAACTCGGCCATGGTGTCGGTGGCGGCGCTATTGTTAATGGCAAACTGTATCGCGGTAGCCGGCAGAACGCGGGGGAAATAGGCACCTATTTCAGCGTTATCGGTGAGGAGAAGAAGCCAACAATCCGTGGGCTGCTCAAGCAGTTAAACGACGCGGGTTATCCGATCAAAGATCCGAACAACATCCCCGATTGCACCAACCCCGTCGTCAAGGCTTGGGTTGAACACGCGGCCCAGCAGCTTAAGCCATTAATCATGCTGACGGTGGGGTGGCTCGATCCTGATTGCGTCGTTATCGCCGGCGAGTGCCCTGCCCACCTGAGCCAACTCCTGATCAATGAAATGGACTTGGCCACACAATGGGCAACCTTCGAGCGTGATTACCCCATTGCCCGTTTATCCCCGACCAAGGTTGGGACGTCGCTGAATACCTACGGGGCATGCATGTACCCGGTATTCCGCACGCTAGGAATATAATTAAACACACTGGAACATCAAACTATGAAATACGCACCGAGCGTGGGAGTGAAATTCCACGAGGATGGCTCTGTCCGTCACTTTCCCGGTAATACTTTTATTTGCCACGTGAACCCAACGCTGGATTTAATCAACGAACTCGCTTGGGCACAAGATCAACTTAAGGCGATGGCGTGCGGACACAAGTTCGCTTACCTGCCAATTTCATCAATGCACATGACGGTGTTCGAAGGGGTATGTGACCAAGTTCGACTCGCTGAGAAGTGGACCTCAAAGCTACCGCTTGATGCACCTATCGATCAAACCACCGACTTCTTCGCCAGTGCTATAGGCTCGCTTGGCCCCCATGCCGGCTTCGAGATGGTGTTTGACTATGTCTACAACTGCCCAATTGGCGGCACAGCGATTCGCATCAAGCCTGCCAATGAAGCATCGGCACAGGCCTTGGCCAATAGCCGAAATCAACTACGCGATGCCACTGGCATCGAAATGCCGGATTTCGATAGCTACCACTTCCATATCACCTTGAGCTACCGTGTTATCGAGCTTGAAGAGCACGAGAAAGAAGAAGTAAAAGCCACGGCGGATGCCATTGCCGAGCGCCTATCAACCACCTTCGGCCTGCTCAAACATGGGCCAGTGGAATTCTGTACCTTCGACAACATGTTCAAGTTCACCCCGCTCATCAAGCTGTCATAAGTCAATCGGGTTGGGCAATAAAGCAAACGGCAGGCCTCGAACTTTTCGAAGCCTGCCGTTTTTAGCTAACGTGAGCGAATAGTCAGTTTACACTGCCCCCTAAGCATCAACCCTTCTGCAAAATAAACACCTGATAGCCAAATTGCTCGAAACCTTGGTGGTAGATATCCAGTTCGGTTTGGATATCTTTCAGTGCCGCAGATTCCGCCATGCTCGGCTTGAGTTCGTTCACGCGCTGTTGCAACGGTTCAAAGTAAGCCTTCCACGCATCATCGCTCAGGGTAAAGCTCTCAAGTACTCGGTAGCCTGCAGCTTGCGCTTGCTTGGCGCGCTCGGCCACGGTGGTCATGTCCGGGTACTCCTTATTCCAAAATGCCAATCGCTCTTGTGTTGGGCTCTCGGTATGCCATACCAAATCGCTCAGTACCAATACGCCATCATCTTGGAGCATATGTCGCCACAGCTTCAAGGCTTTCTCTACCCCCATGATATATGCGCAGCCTTCGGCCCATATTAGGTCAAAGCTTGCCGAGTCAAAGGGGAGATCCGTCATACTGGCACACTGCGGGGTAATGCGCTCTGACAGACCCTCGCGTTCAATTAATTCAGCCAAGCCAGCCAACGCCAATTCATGGTTGTCTGTCGCGGTAATGTTTGCGTTCGAGTGGCGTGCCAAGAGCTTGGTTGATGTGCCCTTGCCGCTGCCAATTTCCAAAATCGACTGTGGCGAGAAAGGGACCTTTTGCAAGGCTTTCAGAGATTCAGCCTCTAAGCCCGGCCCCCAGCGTTCTAAACCTTCGAAGATGGTATTGAAATCTGCCATGTACTGTTCGTGTGTATTCATGTCTTTTGATAACCATTTCAGTCTCAAGGCCTCTTCTTTATCGAAGCCTTGCTTAATTAACCAATCCATATGGGCATCTGGGGCGGTCTGCTCCAGCGATTGATGCCATGCCTGCATCCCCGTTTCCCCTAGCATGGCTGCCAGTAGCTCTCTCGACTGCTGCTTTTGGGCGATCTCCTCGTCCAGTTGCTGCATACGGTTGAGCAATAACTGGCGATCGATCTTCGCTTCCAGGCACGCTTGGCACTCTTTCAGCGTCAGGCCACCTGCATGGAGTTGCTGCAATAGCCGCAACCGCTGCACATCCTTATCACTGTATGTTCGGTAGCCGTTCTCAAGCCGAAGCCCTTGTATCAGCCCGAGCTTCTCGTAATACAGTAATGTGGAGCGGGATAAGCCTACCATGTCGGCCAATTCGGAAATTCGATACATCAATCTTTACCTCTGACATGCACTCTAAACTATGAAGCTTTAGACAGGTCAATGGTAGTCTCTTCAAGACAGAAGAAAAAGATCAAAAAAACCTGCACGAAGGCAGGCTTTCTGATACTCACAGTAGTTTTAGACTCACTTTTGGCGTTCAATTAGGCAATTTAGTACCCAAAGCCAAACCCATCTGTTGAGCTTTCGCGCTCCATGTCCATTACGAAGCTATCATGGCCAAAGTTGTATTGCCGTCTGAATTCAACGCCATCGGGCATGCCGTCGCAAATACCAACGTAGTCTTGACCAGACTTGCCAAGCTGCCATGCCTTTTCAACATCACAATACTCGGTACGGCCAATTTCATAGCCTAAGTTGTATTTGTTCTCTGCCGCCGGCAGATCCCCACTCACAAGCGTGGACAGCTCCCTCACCTTTTGACCTTTGAGCGCATCTTGCTCACCGAGCGATTGCCAATCCTGTGATGCTATATAGTCGTCCACATAATTGGCACTGCAGCCCGCTAAGGTGAACGCCATGATTACAAGGGGTAATTTTCCTCTCATACCCTGATATCCCATTGCCAATATCCAACCAGTCCATGGTTTGCATTATATACCCAAGAAAATACCTTAACATTACAATCCGATATTCGGCAGCTCAGGAAATGGCCCCAACCCGTAGCTGGTTCGGTCTGGGTAAATATCATTGTAGGCTTCGATATCATGGCTGCCCTGATCGTTGAATGGGCCGCCAACGAAATCATTGCCACGAATCGTCACGCCAACGCCCGTTAAATCATCAGGCATACCTAAAAACACATTACCCGCACTGCGCTCAAGCAACACAATGTTATTTGTCAGCTCTACTGACTGGCTGACATTCCCGTCGACACCTTCGAAGCCAAAGCCTATCAATTGGTTGTTGGCACTATTCGGTCCTTGCTCCAGCACACTGTCGCGTATCGTCAGCGAACCGCCGTTTGAAATATCAACCAAACGGCTATCAACACCGGATAGTGAAGCGATTTCACTGTACTCAATCAACGTACTCGCCGCTCGCGATTTGATCTCATGGCCTTGGTCTTTAGAGCTGTGGAACTTGCTGTAGCGGATTTCCAAACTGTCGTTGTTACTATAAACCGCATGGGCATAACCATTCTTACCCAGGTTTTCAAAATGGCTGTATTCAATGGTCAGCTTGCCGCTGCCCGTTGAAGATAAAATACCCTGCTCGCTGCTGTGAAAATGCACATGACTCAAGGTCAGATCCTTGCCTTGCTGGCGCACACAAGCGCCATTCTCGTCCGGTACCGATACACCGCTACACTCAATACCTTCAATCGTCACGCTATCACCGTCCACCACAAATGTTGCCTTCCCTTGAATAGCAACACCTTTGAAGTGGGTATCTTCGCTGCCCTGTACCGTGACGTCATCATGCTGGATGTGTAGCCCTTGCGAGTAGGTGCCATTGCCAATGACCACCAGGCTGCCCGTGTTGATTGCCGACTGTGCATCCGCCAAGTTATCGAACAAGGTGCCATCAACGTTGATCATGCCCTCTTCGACCGGCACTTCCGGTTCAAAGTCGTCGTCATCGTCACCAGGGCCTGGTCCTGGCTCAGGATTTGGGAGTACGACAGGATCGCCATTCGAACCATCAGGAGCGGTGCTAGCAGATCCGCCGCAAGCAAACAGGAAGAAAGAAGAGGCCAAAACGCCTGCTTTCAATAGCCATGAAAAAGAGTGTTGGATTGTCATGAGATACGTGCTGCTGGTTATTAATTTGGTTATTGCGAGCGCGGATCATGGGAAAAAATCGGGCAGGGTATGTCAGGCTGTTGTCATGAAAACCATACCAAGCGGCAGGTTTTACCGCTTGGGATTTAACCAACTGTTTTAAAACCGATTAAAACGCCGGCTTTTGAAGGCATTTACAGGCAGAAATGCCCAACTAAGCGATCACGCCAAAATAAACAAAGGGGCAACCATCGAAATTGTGAAAGCAAAACCATAAATGGCAGCAAACGTCATCTTAAAGCTCATCGTCAATCCTTCCTTCATTATTAATGCGGCCTAAGCCACTAACTTTACTTTTAAATGCATCTTATAATAAAAACCCCAATAAACATAGAGATAAAATGCAACTTTATTGAGGGTAGCAGCCATTAAGCACTGGCTAGGAGATAGGCACAAAAAAGCCCAGCATGCGCTGAGCGAAAGAGTGTGTCTAAAATAAAGACACAATTAGCGAGTTTAGCCTATACCTCTGGTATAAGCTGGCGGCCACTTCTATCTGTAAGTAAGAAGATGGCCTGTAACCTAAACAGTTAGGCAATTAGATATAGTGGGTAATGTCTAGCGTTTGCCCATGCATATCGCCTTCCACTGCTACCACATACGCTTTCGCGGTATCTGATGCAGACACACCACCTTCTGTATCCATCCCCATCATAGCCATCGTTTCCTTAACGAAAACTGGCGCAACTACATTTAATTTTAGCTGATTCAGTTCCAAAGCTGCTGCTTTTACATAACTTTCTAGCGCACCGTTTACCATGCTAATGGCTGCGCTTCCCGGCATCGGCTGGCGCGATAACACACCAGAGGTCAAGGTGATTGAACCTCCCTCCGTCACGTAATCGCGGCCTATACGTACCAAATTCACTTGGCCCATTAATTTATTCTGCAAGGCAAGCTGATAGTCATCATCGGTTAGCGCTTGTAGCGGGGCAAAGCTTGCTTGGCCAGCTGTCGACACCACGGCATCTACCTTTCCAACTTGCTCAAACATGTTGCGAATTGAGTCGGCAGAGGCTAAGTCAACTTGCACATCGCCTGATGAATAACCGGCAATGATCATTTCATGCTGACCAGACAAGCGTTCCGCAACTGCTTTGCCGTTTGCCGATTGTGCCGTTACCGCCAATAAGAAGAATTTTCATGTTGTGTTCCCCTGCCCATCAATGTGGCTTTGCTGTGTTGTTGGCGATAGCATAGCTTTGTGCATAAAATAGAAAAATAACCATATAATGAAATTACTTTTCTCATGGAAAGAAAAATAGATTTAATCAAGGCAATGCGTACCTTTCTTGCGGTTGTCGAGCACAATAGCTTCAGCGCGGCATCTAGGCAGCTGAATATCGTTACCTCTGCGGTCAGCCGCCAAGTCAGCGATTTGGAGAAACACTTTGGCTGCCAACTGCTTTATAGAACCACGAGGGCCATGCACCTGACCGCTGAAGGGCAGTATTACGGGGAAGAGTTTAAGGCCGTTATTGCCAAGCTGGACGCCCTTGAAGTGGGCGCCTATGAGCGCCAGCACCGTATAGCCGGTCATTTACGGCTAACGGCCCCTGCCAACTCGGGGAAGCTTGGTGTGCAAGTACAAATTAGCGAGTTTTTAAAAAAGCACCCCGATGTCACCTTGTCTTGGCTGCTAGTGAATCGCTATGTCAACCTCGTGGAAGAAGGCGTTGACTTGGCGGTGCGTGTCGGTGAATTAGCGGACTCTTCATTGGTGGCCCGAAAGATTGATCAGGAAGAGATTTTGTTTGTCGCCAGTCCCGCCATACTCGAGCAATATGGAACACCGACGCACCCGAAAGCATTTGCAGCCCTACCCTGTATCGTTGACGGATCAAACCGCCAGCCTAGCAAGTGGAAGTATGTAGAAGGTAGCAAAGAGCTTCAGGTGAGCGTAAAAACAGTGCTTGAAGTCAACCAAGGGGATCTGGTGGCCGATTTTGCCATCCGAGGTCATGGCTTTGCCCAGCTGCCAAAGTTTATCGTGCAAGCCTATCTTGATAGCGGGCAGCTAGTCGCCATTTTGGAAAACTACCAACTCCCCGCCGTGCCCGTGTCCCTTGTTTACCCAGCCAACCGGCTGGCAAACCCGGTGCTGAAAGCCTTTATTCAACACGTGGTGGCATTTTCCGAGCAAAGGAAACTCGTCCCCTAAAAACGCGCTAACTCCCCACGGCGCGCTGTTGCTCGGCATGATGGTACTCGGTGTCTTGATCCACAAGGGCACGAATTGCCGCCAGTAGCGGCGATTGATCGGTATATTGCTTTCCGTAAGTGAGGTTAAACCCGTAGTTGAAATCGCTCGGGTTTTGACCTTGGTTATGCTGAATCATGGTCTCAAGCTTATCCAAGCCCTTGGCAATCTTGGCTTCCGGTGTAGCAGCCTGCTCATACTCATCCCACAACTCGAGGATGGTGTCTTGCAAAGACGACGGCAGCGGTTGCATCAACGTCAGCAGATCCTCGCGCTCCTGCTGGGATTTATCGACATTAGGATCTTGATGGATAGCTGCGATATCGCCGGAAATCGCTTCTCCCAAGTCGTGGATCACACACATTTTCATCAACCGGCCATGATCGATTTCAGGTAATTCCTTTTCGAACATCATCACCATCAGGCACAATCGCCAAGTATGTTCTGCCGTACTTTCCTGCCGGCCATTACTTGTATGCGCATTTCGCAATGTATTTTTCAATTGCTCGGCATGGCGCAAGAAATCTAAAATACCCAGCATATCCGTATTATTCATCGCGACTCTCCTGCCCTTAAATAACTGAATATAAATTAGTGTAAAGGTTCCTTCGAAATTTTAGAACAACTTACTCAACAACCGATAATGTTCATTTTAGCGCCACCTTCTTACACTGGCTTTAACAAAACAACTTAATACTTAAATTACTTCCGACTCATATTTACGGACAAATAAAGCCCAGAAGGAAACCCATTATGAATACGACATTGGTTAAGCAAGTTCTATCATCAGCCCCGTCATGGTCACCACTTATGCTGCGCGTACCTGCCGGAATCATCTTTATGGCACACGGCGCCCAAAAACTGTTTGGCTGGTTTGGTGGCCACGGCCTTGAAGGCACTGGTAACTGGATGGCGTCAATCGGCCTTGAGCCTGGCTATCTGATGGCGCTCATGGCCGGAGGGGCGGAGTTCTTTGGTGGCCTGTTTATTCTGCTGGGCTTGCTAACCCGCCCGACAGCCTTGGTATTGGCAGTCACCATGGTGGTTGCCATCGTCACCGTTCACCTTGAAAACGGCTTGTTCATGTCAAACGGCGGCTATGAATTCGGATTGGCCTTGCTGGCCATGTCGGTATCGCTGGCGGTATCTGGTGCAGGCAAACTGGGGCTGGATAATGTTCTCGTTCAAAAACGCCAACAGACCGGGTCACCCGCAGCGGCTTAGCAAAGCGTCTCTCCCCAATAAAAAAGACAGCCAAACCATTGGCTGTCTTTTTATTTAACCCCTGGAGTCTACTTAACTACCAAGATGACTAGTTACCGACGACAGCACTTTCTGCCGTACGATAAAAGTCTTCTGCTCTTGACCAAATACCTTGCGGATCGGCTCCTTGGCTCAAGGTGAGCAAGTGCGGTAATAATTGCTCAGCAAAATCTTCACTGCTCTCTTTCGGTAATACCGTTGGCAAGTGATCGACCGCCTGAACATAAAGGCCAGCCACATCCGACTCAATAATTGGCTTCACCAGTTTGGTTGACTGGTTGTAAATTCGGATTGGGTTATCAGGATTATTTGGATCGCAGCTGACATCACTCACCATGCTCAGGCGAGGTGATGTGCCAAGGCTCTCTTGGGTAATAAACGGCGGGGTACCTTCAGCCAGGTACGCGCAATTAACCAAGATATCGTAATCGTTGATCGCCGTGAACGGGCCTCCCGCTTTAGTCTCTTCGATATCCCAGCCATCGGCCTGAATACCCAGTTCGGCAAAGAGATCCATCGCCCCTTTACCACAGCGGCCATATTGGCCAATCACCAACACGCGAGGTGCCTCGGTCAAACTGGCCACTTGCTCACGCAGTACCGCTAAATACTCTGCCCGATCCGGGTAGCTGCCAACCGCAGGGTAAGTGTCTTTACAGTGTAAATGATGAACGTAACCCGAAAAGCCGATTGCGGCACCCACGTAGCCCGCCCAGTAGCCAAACGCGCACACTCGCCTGCCTTGCTCGTCGCGCAGAAATTCCAAATCAAGCACTTGGCCGCCACCCGCTTTAAAGCGGGAAAGAATTTGCGGGGCTTCATCCTGCCCCTTGAATGCATGGGCAAAATAGATGTGCTTGTGTGTTAGCGGAAAGCTCTCTTCAGCTAGCTCTTTCAAGCCCAGAATATAAGCGTGCTCTGGCGCTTCCATCCAGCTGTGCCCGTCTGCCAACTCACAGCCAACATCAAGGTAAGCTTGATCAGCAAAAATGCGGGTATCGCTTCGTTCAACCACAACATTGGCACCGGCATCAATCAGTGCTTTTGCACCCTCAGGGGTAAGTGCTGTGCGGTGCTCACCGACTTTTACTTCATCGCGAAGCCAAAATAGTGTTTTCATCATCATTCCTTTTCTTTTTAAGCGGGTACCGTTGGGCTAATCGCAGCCTGACGGCGCACCATCAATGTAATAAGAGCAACTTGTAGCAAGGCAGCCGCGATAATGGTGTATGGGCTGCGGGTGATTTCAGCCACCATAAAGCCAAGGCTGGCCGTTACACCGGTCAAAATGGCATAAGGGAACTGGGTACGAACGTGGGAGACGTGATCACAACCGGTCGACATCGAACTTAAAATGGTCGTATCTGAAATCGGGGAAGTGTGATCGCCTAGCATGCCTCCACTCAACGCAGCACCGATACAAATCAGTGGATCAGCGCCCAGCGCACTGGCCACTGGCACGGCTATCGGGATCAAGATGGCGAACGTGCCCCACGACGAGCCTGTTGCAACCGAAATGAAGCTGCCGATTATAAATATCAGGGCCGGAAGCAAGAACACCGGCAAACGGTCGTTCATCACCTGGCTGATATAGTCTCCCGTTCCCAAAGACTTACAAATATCGCCTAGCGTCCATGCCAATAGTAATATCACTAAAATTAACATGATACGCTGCATCCCAGCCACAAAGGTGTTGAATGCTGTCGAGGCGGTCATAGTTTTGGTATAGGCGTAATAGGCGATAGCGGTGACGGATGCGATCAGGTAACTGGTTCCCAAAGAAGCGCGGATCACAGGGCCATTGATGGCACCGTGTAAATGGTAGTTATAGGTAAATAGCGCAATCAGCGAGCCAAATAATACCGCCAATGGCAGCAAAATCAGCGAAATCTTACCGGATTTAGCTTGGCCCTTATCAGCCTGTTCGACTTCCACCTCTGCCAGCTGGCGCGCTTGGCGCTCAGCTTCCGCCATCGGCCCCCAATCCTTTTTCAATACCGCGTACACAGGCACACTGAACAGCGCCAGCAATGCATAGAGCTGGTATGGGATAACCTGAAGGAAAGTCGCAAAACCATCAACGGGCTGCCCCATGTTATCGAACGCGTTCTCGATAAGGCCTTGGGAATAAACACCCCAGCTGATAATTGGGATCAGCACACAAATCGGTGACGAGGTCGAGTCAATAATAAAGGCCAGCTTCTCTTTGCTGAGCTTGAGCTTTTGATAAATTGGCGAAAACATCGGGCCCAAGATGAGCGAATTGCCAGAATCGGTAAAAAACACCCCGATACCCGTCCCCCAAGTCGCCAATTGTGCCTTTAGCGGGGAAGATACATAGCGAGTCGCCTTGGTCGAGAAAGCAGCCATACCGCCACTTTGCTCTACCAGATAAATAAACCCGGAAATAATGGTTATAACAATAATGATCTGGGCATTGCTGGTTTTCGCTAGCTGGGTAAATGGCCCATCAGACAAAAACATCAGCGCAGTATCCACCGGGTGACCCTTGGTTAAAATCAACATGCCGCTAATCACCGCGACCCCGAGCGCCAAAACAACATGCCGGGTGGTAAAGGCGAGGATCAGCGCCAATACAGCGGGTACGATGGATAACAATCCGTAATCAGCCATTCGTATACGTCTCCTGAAAAAACTACATCAAGTGATTAATAAGTTATTTCGAGGAGGGCGTTCTTAAACGCGAGCAGACAAAGGCGGTAGAAAAAGGAAGGGCGAACTTACCTGTTCTATAGCAAAATTGTTGTAGCTCTCCATCCAGACAAGGTCTGAGATGACAGTGTTATTCCTCTTAAGAACAACCCCAGCAGCAGGGCTGACAACCCTAACCACTTCGGCACTGGCTCCTTTCTTCTAGCTTCAACGGCTGTCAGCCTCCACTAAAATACTCATAGGCAATGCGCCTCTACTTACTAGCAAGGCTGAATAACGCCTCACCACCAATGAATAAAACATAGATTTGGCTCACATTATTATTCCTAAACCAGAAGTGTGAACAAGATCACCAAATATATTCTTTAAAACATTCCCTTAACATTACAACATACCAATAACAGACAAAAATAAAGCAATACTCTCTGTCGAGTACGCCAAAGCGCTAATAATCAATCAGGCTGCTGCCATATTGTTCAGACATAAAAGATCGTCACCTAAACCAAGGTATGCTCTCGAAGGGAAGCGGAATGTAGAGCTGCGCCGAGAGTAGCGTAATTATGCAAGCCTTGCTCTTATCTCCGAATGGCTACAGTTATGATTTACCAATGAAAAAGCCCTCTTCAAGCGAGAGGGCCTTTACTTTGGCTTATATGTTTGAGGCTTGAGGCAAGGACTCATCACCCCCAACACTGGCTAGCCGATTAGTGGTTGATCCAATGCTTCACGGCAAGCTCGGCAACCTTCATCTCGATATCATAAGGTACCGGTTGCGGAATATTCTGCAGTGAGTCGCGATTCAGCGCAATTCGCTCAAGGCTTAGTGACTGCAATGCCAAGCCAAGATCCATGATTTCAATTGGGTTTCCGTCACCGGCCGACAGGTTAACTAGGTTGGCATCCGACAGTACGAACAGCTGCTTGTCTTCCAGCTGGTAAGCCGTCACATGCGGTCGGATCTTATCTTGGCCTTGGCTCATCTCAGCCAAATCAGGCAGGTTGATTTCGCGCTGGAAATGGCCGGCATTGGCAATAATCGTATTGTCACGCATCAATTCAAAATGTTCTTTACGAAGCACGTTATCACGGCCCGTAATGGTGACGACCATATCAGCATCAGGCAAGGCCTCTTCCAACGTAGCGGTATAGAACCCTTCCATATGCGCTTCAAGCAATGTCAGTGGGTTTGATTCAACCACGGTTACATGGGCGCCCATGCCACGCAGGCGCTGCGCCGTACCAGAACCACAGTAGCCATAGCCAATCACAACCACTTTCTTGCCGTGCAGCATAACGTTGGTTGCACGCATGATACCGTCAACCACCGATGAGCCCACGCCAAAACGGTTTTCAATAATACGCTTGGCTTGGGTATCGTTGATAATCAAGGTACTGAACTGATCAGCATTAAAGTCTTCACGCAGGCGGTTAGCCCCGGTTGTCGTTTCTTCCGTTGCGCCAAGTAACGAAGTTTTGAAATGGGCAAACTCAGGTTGAGTAAAGATAAGCTCGTGCAAGTCAGCGCCATTGTCGGCAATGATGTCCGGCTGGTGTGATAGCACTTTTCGGCAATAGTTGATGTGATCATCAAAGCTCTCGTCACGACGGGAATATACACTCACCCCGTAGTCTTCAACCAAGGCTGCTGCCGTTTCATCTTGGGTCGAACCCGGTGAGCCGGTGATCACCACTTTGGCCCCACCTTTAGTCAAAGCTTCAAGCCAAACGCCCGTTTTGGCCTCTACGTGCAAGCAAATACCTATCGTCAAACCGGTGAACGGTTTTTCTTTTTCAAAGCGCTCGATAATACTGCGCATGATTGGCATGTGGTTACGCGCCCAATCAACACGTCGGCGGCCAAGCGGCGCAAGAGAAAGATCAGCAACGTCGTGTTCAGGGTAGGTATTCTGTTCCATAGGAGCCTCTGTTGTGAGAACGTTTGGTTGACCCACAAATCATCCCCGAAATGTCATGTAAGGTTAATCAACTTATCAAGAACTTATAGTTTCCCCTGCGTGCAAAATAATGTGATATTTCACAGAAATGACAACCAGATGTCATAAAGGGGCTTGCAATGGCAATTTTTTCGTTACACAGAAACTATAAGTTTCCATAATGGAAACAGTAACAACATCAAGATCACCAAAAAGCAAACGTTTCCCTTTTAAACTACGCCATAAGGAATGAACGGGTGAAAACCATGAACCTGAATTTATTAGCCACCTTCTACACCGTGGTTATGAACAACTCGTTTTCTGTCGCTGCCGACAAGCTGTGCTTATCAAAATCTGTGATCAGCAAGCATGTGAAGCAGCTTGAGCATGAATTGCGCTGCTCGTTGATCCAACGCACCACGCGCCAAATCAACCTGACCGAAGAAGGGCAGTTTTTGTATGAACGCTGTGCCGAGATCTTCGACAGCGTGGACAAATGCTACGACTTCATTGATGAGCGCAAAGACATTGTCAGGGGCAAGCTAAGGGTAAAAATGCCAGCGGTATTGGAGTTCGATGATTTTATCACCGATACCTTTGCCCGGTTGCTATCAACCTACCCTGAGCTTGAACTCGACCTTATTTTCGACAACCAGATTGGCGACCTGATCCATGAGCAGGTCGACTTGGTGCTCAAAATTGGCGCACTGGAAGACAGCTCTTACAAGTGCAAGAAAATCAAGAATATCGGGACATATGTTGTCGCATCCCCGGCATACCTCGACAAACACGGCAGCCCGGAGAAACCGTTAGATTTAATCGGCCATAAGTGCATGAACTACACCCATTGCCTCACCAAGGATAAGTGGATGTTCATCGACGATGGCAAGGAAATAAAAATAGAGATCTCGCCATTCCTGCAACTTGAAAGTGAGTCATTACTTACTCGTTATGCCTTAAAAGGAATGGGGATCACCACCACATTGGACTTTATTACTGAGTCTTATATTCAGTCTGGCGAGCTCGTCAGCATGCTAAATGACTTTACTTGGAAAACCGAGCTGTATGCGGTGTACCCCAACAATGCCGTCATACCATTGAAAACCCGCAAGCTCATCGATTTACTCGCAAGCACATAAAAGGCCTAAGGATGAAAACAACGTTTATCTCAGCACTCACATTAGGGCTGGCCATCAGCCCAATCGCCCACAGCGAGGAGGTGCAACTCCGATTTATCGGCACCTCGGATCTCCATTCCTACATCAGCCAGTTTGACTACTACAACAACCAAAACAGTCAAAAATACGGCCTAGTTGGATTGGTCGCTGAGATAGAGCACTACCGTAACGAGGTGAAGAACAGCTTTCTGGCCGATACCGGCGATCTGCTGGTCGGCAACCCGCTAGGGGATTACTTAGCCCGCGTTAACCCGGAATCCTATGCCCGCCAATCGCCGATCATCTGCGCCATGAATGCCCTTGAGTTCGATGTCGCCGTGCCCGGCAACCACGATTTCGATTACGGCTTGGATTACTTGCAGCTTAGCTACAGCAGCGGCAACTTCCCTTACTTTGCCTCCAATGTATACCGCGAAGACGGCAAAGCGCCCTACTTCGAACCCTACCTGATCGTGCCGCGTGAAGTGGTTTCGGAACAAGGTACCAAACACACCCTCAACATTGGCTATATTGGCTTGGTACCGCCGCAAACCATGCAACTCAACAGGCAGCACCTGGAAGGTAAAGTGACCATTGCCGACCAACTCGCCGATGCAAAAAAATGGGCCGCAGAAGCCAAGAAAGCCGGTGCCGATATCGTCGTCGCCCTTGCCCATTCAGGCTTGAACGATGATGAATATACCGATGGAATGGAAGACATGGTTTGGCACCTTGCAGGGGTCGACAACGTCGATGCCATCCTGTTCGGCCACTCGCACAATACCTATCCCCACCAGCGCTATGCCGACTTAAAAGACGTCGATATAGAGAAAGGGCTTATCCAAGGCACGCCAGCTGCCCAACCCGGCAAGTGGGGTGACCACATTGGCGTTGTTGATGTCACCCTGACCCAACAAGACGGCCAGTGGCAGATGAGTGATGGACGTGCCTTTGTGGTATCAGCCAACGAAATCGAAGAAACCGACGAACAAAAAGCGCCGCTTGAGGCTTGCATTAACAAGCAACACAATGAGGTGATCGAGGCATTCGGTAAAACCGTTGGTCAGGTCAACCAAGGCTTGAGCAACGACTTCAACCTGCTTGGTAACGACACGGTTTACCAAGTTGTCAGCGAGTCGCAAAAGCACTACCTAGCGCCTTATATCAAACCAACGGACAAGGTACTTTCAGCGACGGCGCCGGCCATTCACCGCAAAGACCCAGCCTACTTCCTCGATATCGACAAGGGCGACGTCAACAAGCGTGATATTGCCTCACTGGTGTATTCTTCAACCCTTGCTGCACTTGAAATTACCGGTGCGGAAGTCAAAGAATGGCTGGAAATGTCGGCGGCTATGTATGCCGAGCCAACCGCAGCAGGCAACGAGATTGTTAAACCCGACTCGCTGACCTTCCTTTACTACACCATTGACGGCATTGATTACGATATCAACCTCACCAAGCCATCAACCTACAATCAATTCGGTAACAAGATTGCCGATGGTGAAGGCCGCATCGAGAACATCACCTACCAAGGCCAGCCAGTGAAAGCCGATGATACTTTCGTGATCATTGCCAGCAGCTACGCACCGTTCTTTGCAAGGGAAATGAAACTCGGTCGTGAGTTTATCGACATCGACTCACCAAACAGCCGAGACGTACTGCAAGCCTACCTCGCCCAACCAGAGCAGAACATCACCGTTCGCGACAACTGGCACCTAGTAGGCGAAAAAGGCAAAACCTATCGCTTCGAAGCCAAAAATGACCCGCAAAAGCTGGCCGACTTTGCCGAAGGTTCTGAACTGAACATCGAGCACAGTGGCAGCCAAGATAAATCCAACGTGTATCAAATTCGTTTTTAAACGGATTCGAAGCTGAGCAGCTAGCACCCACGAAACAAAACGGCCTGAGTCATACTCAGGCCGTTTTCTTATTCAGTGCAATTAAAAACTACAGCTCAATCGCCAGCGCGTCGGCCAATGCCTTGCCCAGCTTCTCGTCCACTTTCAAGAAATGGGCGAGCTGATCACGCTTGATTTGCTCTGATTTCACATCGCCCAGCGAAGCGACAATATTAGCCACTAACCGTTGTTGTTGCCCTGCATCCATAATGCGGTACAGGTTGCCCGGCTGGGTGTAGTAGTCATCGTCATAGTCGCGGAAGTCGAAATGAAGTGCTTCTTTTTCCAGCTTCAGCGGTGGCTCCTGATCATGGGTAGGTTGGTAGCTACCATGATGGTTCGGCGCATAGTTTGGCTGGCCGCCACCATTACCATCAGCACGCATTGCTCCATCGCGATGGGAGGTATTCACGTCTGACTTTGGTCGGTTAACAGGCAGCTGGCCGTGGTTGATCCCCAAGCGGTAACGCTGGGTGTCGCCGTACGAGAACAGGCGGCCTTGCAACAACCTGTCCGGCGAGTATCCGATCCCCGGTACCACATTGGCAGGGGTAAACGCTGCCTGCTCCACCTCAGCGAAATAGTTTTCGGGGTTGCGGTTAAGCTCCAGCACACCCACATCATGGAGTGGGAAATCGCCGTGCGGCCATACCTTGGTAATGTCGAACGGATGGATCTGATACTGCTCGGCTTGCGCCTCGGTCATCACTTGAACTTTCACATCCCAGCGCGGGAAGTTGCCTTCCTCGATATTGATAAACAAATCGGCCTGGGCGGATTCTCGGGTTTTCCCCATGACCTTCGCCGCTTCGTCATCGCTGTAATAACGATGGCCCTGCTGGGTCTTGAAGTGGAACTTCACATAGAAGCGTTCGTTGTCGCGGTTGATAAAACTAAAAGTGTGGCTACCGTAGCCGTTCATATGGCGGTAGTCGGTTGGGATACCACGATCGCTGAACAAGATAACAATCTGATGCAGTGATTCAGGATGGCGAGACCAAAAATCCCATGCCGCTTCGGCACTGCGTAGGTTGGTTTTCGGATCGCGTTTTTGGGTATGGATAAAATCAGGGAACTTGAGCGGATCACGGACAAAGAACACCGGGGTATTGTTACCCACCAAATCCCAGTTACCTTCATCGGTATAGAATTTCAGGGCAAAGCCACGTACATCGCGCTCGGCATCGGCGGCGCCCTTCTCGCCCGCCACCGTCGAGAAACGCAGCAGCGCATCGGTCTGCTTGCCAACTTCAGAGAAAATATCAGCCTTGGTATAGCGAGTAATGTCGTGGGTAACGGTAAAAGTACCGAATGCGGCAGAGCCTTTGGCGTGAACAACACGCTCTGGAATACGTTCGCGATCAAAATGGGCAAGCTTTTCAAGTAACCATGTGTCTTGCAGTAAAATAGGGCCTCGTGCGCCAGCAGTTAAGCTGTTGTCGTTATCTGTTACCGGCGCACCGTTTGCCTGAGTTAATGTTTTGTTGGTCATGAGACACCTCCTTGGGGTATGCCTTAAGGCTACGACCAAAACATCAATAGGTATAATTAATTATTTCTATTGTATCGATAGGTATAACTTTAATTAGTGACCATTTATATCCTCACGCTTAATAATTTCAGCTGCTTTATCACAAGCCATTAACAGAAACGTTGTCATTAACCAGATCATTTGATAATAATTATCATTACCAAATAGGAAAGGGATAAGCACGATGGCTTCACAGAACGCGGCTCTTTATGCTGATTTTTTCAAAGCGCTCGACAGGTTTAATGACCACCAAACGCCCAGTAGGGGGTTTGAACCGGATATCATTTATAGCTTCATCCATAGTGGTCTGCTGCTTGCCTCAAGTCACGAACCCAAAGCCCAACAAGCTAATGTATTGCTGTGCGAACTCACTTTAAGACGCGTGTACTTTACCCTTATTGAAGCTATCGAAGATCCCACTCGAAGCATGATTTTCAGGCGTGTTTGCCTCGACAGCTTACATAGCCCCCTCATCCAATTAAAACGTTTTTATGAACAATTCGATGGCGGCAGGCAACGCTATTCACTTCTGCAACAACGCTTACAACGTCTTCAGGCCCCATTAGACTAAATAAAGGAATAAATAGTTATGACAACAAACGCCTTCAGAATCGAAACCGATAGTATGGGTGAGGTTCGCGTTCCCGAAGATGCCCTTTACCAAGCCCAAACACAACGTGCAGTGGATAACTTCAAGTTCAGCGAACATACCATGTCGAAGGCGTTTATCCATGCTTTGGCACATATTAAACAAACAGCAGCGCTAACCAATGCCCAGTTAGGCTTATTAGAGGGCGATATTGCCGAAGCCATCGATGAAGCAGCCCAAGCCATTATTGATGGTAACCATTTGGATCAGTTCCCTGTTGATGTCTTTCAGACGGGTTCCGGTACCAGCTCAAACATGAATGCCAATGAAGTCATTGCAACACTAGCAAGCCAGAAGCTGGGTAATACAGTTAGCCCTAACGATCATGTCAATATGGGCCAAAGCAGTAACGATGTCATTCCGACAGCGATTCAGGTTAGCGCTGCCTTAGCGGTGGAAAATCAGCTTATGCCAGCGTTGAATCACCTTATACAAACCTTGCAGGCAAAACGTGATGCAGTAGGCCACGAAGTGAAAACTGGGCGCACCCACCTGATGGACGCCATGCCCATCACCTTTGATCAAGAGCTGAGTAGCTGGCAGTACCAGATTGAGCATGCCAAGCAGGGGATTCAGCAGCAGCTACTGGCAGTGAAAGCCCTTGCCCAGGGCGGAACCGCCGTTGGCACAGGTATTAATGCCGACCCTCGCTTTGCGGCGGCGTTTGCCGATAACCTTAGCCAGTCGACCAAAATACAATTTACCTCAAGCGACAATTTCTTTTTCAACCTCAGCAGCCAAGATGCCATCGTTGCGCTATCAGGCCAATTAAAAACGGCTGCTGTCGCAATCATGAAGATTGCCAACGATCTAAGATGGATGAACTCCGGGCCACTTGCCGGTCTTGGGGAAATTGAGCTGCAAGGATTACAACCAGGCTCATCGATTATGCCAGGTAAAGTAAACCCGGTAATACCGGAAGCCGCCGCAATGGCCGCCGCCCAAGTCATCGGGAACGATGCAACCATTACCGTGGCCGGCCAATCGGGTAACTTCCAGCTCAATGTGATGTTGCCAGTCATTGCCCATAATTTAATCGAGAGTATCGAGCTGATTACCAATAGCTCCGTCGCTCTGGCCGACAAGGCAATTGCAACCTTCACGGTGCGCAATGATAACCTCGCTAAGGCCCTTGATCGCAACCCGATCCTCGTGACGGCCCTCAACCCCGTGATTGGCTACTTGAAGGCCGCAGAAATCGCCAAGCAAGCCTACAAAGAAGGGAGGCCTATTATTGATGTTGCCGAAGAGCAAACCGAACTTGACCGCACCACGCTGGAAAGTTTACTAAGCCCGCTGAAGTTAACCGAAGGGGGGTTGGCTGGTTAGAGGCCCTTTGTTCTTGAGTTAACGATACAAATAGTCTTCAAGATGAAATGCCGCTTATTACAAGCGGCATTTTGCTAAAAGTCGATCCCCAGCGGTGGTTGCATCTCACTGAAATACAATTACATTTCCTTACCAAGCATGTCAGTTTGTAACCCAGCGTTACCCCGCATATCAGCCCGATACGACTGCTGTCCCAGTTATTGAATTTGGTGTTACATCACCATGAAATCCATAACCAATAATGATGCATATCAATTTATAGCATATAAAAACTGGTTAAGTTCTAACCAGTGCAGAGCGGTCAGAGGAGGACTGATATGAAAGTACCTATTACGTGTCCAGAGTGCCAATACAACGGCGGACTAAAGCGAGTAAGACGCCACTGGCATGAAAAGTCCCTTGCCACACCCGGTCAGGAAAAACTGCAATGCCCTCTATGTATGTCCTTTTTTATGCGCGGATTGGGTGAACAAAACCTGCTCTACATTGGCACCCATGATGGCTTGAAGAAGAAAGAGCCGGTATTCGACGAACTGTAATGAGCTTAACTAGTCAACAACAACCCCGTTAAGACCACCAACACCTAGGCGGGAGTCGCCCTCTCGCCTTTGATTTTCCTTTCATTGCCAACTCATCCCCTACACTTTAATAAGATGGAAAAGCCAAGGCTGTCACCATGACAAAGGGTGTATTGACGATTTTCTATGATGGCGCTTGCCCCAGCTGCGTGAAAGACCGGGACTGGTTTGAACGAAAGCTGGGCCCGCAACACCATGTATGTTGGTACGACATCACGGGGAAAGAGGCGTACTTGAAGTCCTTGGGCATCGACCCATACTTAGCAATCAAAGAATTGCATGTCATGGCTGAAGACGGCCATATTTACAAAGAACTCGATGCCTATATTCTGTTATTTAAGCAAGTTTGGTATTTTCGCCCACTGGCTTGGGTGATAAGCATACCGTTTATCAAAACCCGCTTGTCCCGCTGGTACCGAAAAATGGTTGATCAGCGCCTTGCCGAGCAAGGAAGAAATCACTGAAAGGCAAACAAAAAAACGTATATAGGAAGACAATGTATGCTCAACATGGATTTTCAACAACGACTCAGCATAGACACAGAAGCGATGTCTTGGCAACCGAGTCCAATGGCAGGCGTCTGGCGCAAACCCCTTGAGCGCGAGGCCAAAGAGTCTGGCCATACAACCAGTATTGTCAGGTATGATGCTGGCTCGGTATTCTCAGCCCACCCCCACCCTTACGGGGAAGAGATCCTCGTTCTTGATGGTGTCTTTTCTGATGAAACCGGTCACTTTGGTCCTGGCACCTATATCCGCAATCCGCCTGGTAGCCAACACGCCCCGTTCAGCAAAGAAGGTTGTACCATTTTCGTCAAGCTCAACCAATTCGATGCCAATGATCTCGAACAAATCAGGATCAATACGTTAGAAACACCGTGGCAGCAGGGCATTGGTGGCTTGATGGTCATGCCCTTGCATCATTTTGGCGGCGAAAATACCGCACTGGTAAAATGGCCGGCCGGGGAGCGTTTCCAACCCCACCAGCATCTGGGTGGTGAAGAGATACTGGTGCTATCCGGTGAGTTTCGCGATGAGTTTGGTGAATATCCCAAGGGAACCTGGCTTCGCAGTCCCGACAAAAGCGAGCACTTCCCTTATGTGGAGCAAGAAACAGTGATCTTGGTGAAAACGGGGCACCTTAGGCGATAGCGCCCCGCCTACTTACTCTTTATTACTTGCTTCTTACAGCTGATAGTAATCGACGTCTTGCTCTGTATAGCCGAAAGAGAAGCCAAGCTTGACCAATACATTTACAGAGCCTTTGTTGTCAGCTTCCACCCCGGCAATAAATGAAGCGCCTTGATCATTGTTCCGTAAATAAGTAATCAACCCTTGCATGGCTTCCGTCGCCAACCCCTTGCCCCAGCATGCTTCAGCCAATACATAGCCCACTCGGTAGCATTGGTTCGGTTCAGGAAAAACAAAGAGATAACCAACGGGTTGATTCTGTAGCACCAACCTTAGCACTGCACCGGTTTTCTCCATCTCATCAAGCCAATGGTCAACCGCTTCAGCCGTATGGAGTTGCTGGCATGAGGGTGGCAAGTAGCGGCTCACCGGCTCGGTGAACATCGTGGTGATTTCGCTTTGTATCCCAGGCATTACGCGATCTAACGTTGCAGCCACCAAGCGCTCGGTTGAAAATGTCATGTTTGCTTGCATCAAGAACTCCACTCACCATTTCTTATCAATCCCGTTAATAGCCGCATTATCTTACTTCAGCCCAGCCATGGCAATTCAAGCAAAATCACTGCTGATCACTATCAATATTTCTCCATGTTCTTCGTCGTCTCAACTCGCTATGTTCTGGGCTGTTATCCGCCAGAGCTTGGTAATACCCAAAATCTGGTTATTACCCAGAATCTGGCTATTACCCAAATCCTAGCGACACCTAGAACCTAATTTTTACCCAAAGCCTAACTGTACCCAGTCAAAAACCAGTTGGGATAGTTACCCCTAGCACGAAGGAGAACCTCATGGATGTGCTTATCTTGACTGGCCTAATACTACTAAACGGCGTATTTGCCATGTCGGAAATTGCCTTAGTTACCGCCCGAAAAAACCGGTTGGAAAAGCTGGCGAACAACGGTGACAAAGGCGCGGCAAGTGCCTTAACTCTGGGCAAGGAACCCACCCGGTTCCTGTCCACCGTACAAATCGGCATTACTGCTATCGGGCTACTCAATGGCATTTTTGGCGAAGCCGCCCTTGCAGCACCACTGGCTGATTATCTGCAACAATTGGGGGTTAGCGAAAAAGTCAGTTCTGTTTCAGCCACAACCATTGTTGTGGTCAGCATTACTTATTTATCGATCGTGGTTGGCGAGTTGGTTCCCAAGCGCCTTGCCCAACTCAACCCAGAAAACGTGGCTTGCCTCATTTCGCGCCCACTGTCAGTGCTTGCCAGCCTATCGCGCCCATTTGTTTTATTGCTGGCCGCATCGACCGAATGCCTTCTGAGCCTAGTGAGTCGGCGCCATAGCAACGAGCAAAGCGATGCCTTTACCGAAGACGATATAAAGGCGATCCTGGCCGAAAGTACCCAAAGTGGCGTTATCGAGAAGCATGAACATGCCATGGTCAAAAACGTCTTTCATTTTGATGATCGCAAGGTAACCTCGTTCATGACCCCTCGCAGTGAAATCATTGCAATGGATCTCAACAAGCCCATTGAAAGTAACCTCAACTATCTGGCGGCTGCCAGCCACCAGCACTTTCCTGTTATTCAGGGCAATATAGACGCCCCAAAAGGTGTGATCACCACGAAGCTCCTGCTTCAATACCACCTTGCAAGGCCAAGAAACCCCATTGAGCATTACTTGCTGCCACCGGTTTACATCCCAGAAAACTGGACGGGTTGCCAGCTATTGGCACACTTTCGCGAGTCGGGCGACAACATGGTATTTGTGGTGGATGAATACGGTGATATCCAAGGGATTGTGACCCCAAAAGACCTATTGGAAGCCTTGACGGGCGAATTTAAAACCCGAGCGCCGGAAGATGTATGGTCGCTAGAGCAAGACGACGGCAGTTGGCTTATGGACGGGCTGATCCCAATTTCAGTGATGAAAGATCTGCTTGAAATCGACACCCTGCCCGACGAAAGCCAACATGGCTACCATACCCTAAGCGGTATGCTCATGTGGTGCCTGAGCCGGCTGCCCGCTGTTGGCGACAGCTATGAATGGGAAGGGTGGTACTTTGAAGTGGCAAAAATCGAAGGCAACCGGGCGGATAAAATCACCGTCACCCCGTTACCCTCAATTTCCACAGTAGCTTAGCGTAATGCCAAACTAGTTACTGTTCGGCTCGATAAACAAATTGGGCCGCATCGGAGCTGGCTTGCCATTGCTCGCTACCCTGCCACCAGTAAGTGGTGCGGATCGGCTGTGACATATCCAACGACTGGCCAATCAAAGGCGTTACCAACTCGACCTGATGGGCTAGCGCCTCTTCGATCAAGTCGTTGACCGGCTCATCCCACTGGTGCAAAAACAACTCGAACGTTGACCAGTGTACCGGGAACAGCTTATCGCCACCGACATCAAGGTGTGCCTGCATGGTGTGGGCAGCCTGCATATGACCCCACCCTTCCACCGGGTAGCCTTTGCCATCTTTAACATTCGCCGCCACTTCGATAAAGGTCATATCAAATGGCCCCAACTTCTGGCCGATCTCTTTGAAGTGTTCGCCGTAAGCAGAATCGCCACTATAGAAAATGCTCCCCGCTTCCGCTTGGATTGCCCAAGAAGCCCACAGGGTTGTATTGCTATCGAACAAGCCGCGGCCTGAGTTATGGTTGGCAGGGGCAGCGGTTATACGTACCGAGTTAATCACCTGGCTTTCCCACCAGTCAAATTCGCTGATGTTTTGCGGCTTCACACCCCACTTTTCTAAATGGCGTCCAACCCCAAGCGGAACATAAAACATCACATCTTTATTGGCATAGTAACGGGCTGTTGACTCTTCCAGGTGATCGTAGTGGTCATGGGAAATCAAAATAACGTCCGGCGTTGGCAAGTCTTCACGGCTGACTGGCGCATCAACGTTGCGCGAGAACAAGCGTGAAAACATTGACGGTGAAGCATATTCGAAAACGGGATCAATCAGCATTCGCGTTTCAGCTGCTTCAATGAACAACGATGAGTGTCCCAGCCATGTCACTCGCACCGCATCACTTGGCGTAGCAAGCAGGTTGGTATCTACCGCTTGATATTGCAGCGGCTGGTTAGGCTTATATTGGTCGCGCTGCATGAAGAATTTCCACATGACCGATAGCATTCCTTCGTCAGCCTGTACCGCCGGCATGCGGGTGATCACCTTTCCGTCTACAAATTGAGGCGACTGGGCAATGCGCGCTTGGCGGATGTCTTCGCTTTGCACCAAACTGCCGTCGACATCACCCCCGCCAAAGGCAGTGATTCCCAAAGCGCCAAGAACCGCGATGAAAGATGCTTTAAGAGTAGTGTTCATTTGCTGCTAGCCTCAAAAGTAAACAATGGTGTATACTTTTAATCATAACCTTGATTCGCCAAAAGTAAACACACTCGTTTACTTTTTAATTCTACATGCTGAGCAAATTGGATAATTAACATGGTAAAAGTGGCTGAAATTAAACAAGAAAACATCATTTGCGCAGCAATAGAAATTTTTTCTGAAAAAGGGCTAGATCAGGCCAGTATGGAGGCGATTTCCAAAAAGGCTGAAGTCTCAAAACGCACCCTTTACAAGTATTATCCAACCAAAGAGAGCCTGTTTAGTGTGATTGTCGAGCGCATGTTGTCGAATGTGAAGGTGCTTAGCGACATCCCCTTCGACCCAGAGCAGACAGTCAGAGCGCAGCTCACCTTGTTGGCAGAAAAAGAAATCGAACTACTTTGCAGCCCATGCTTTTTGGCACTGGCCCGTGTTGTAATGAGCGAATGTATCCGCTCGCAGCAGCTTGCCAAGCTAATGATGGAAAAGTTCGAACCGCTCGATGGATGCTATGGCTTAAGCAAATGGATTGAGCAAGGTGCGGCAGCTGGCCGCCTGAAGGTTGAATACCCGCACGTTGCCTCGGAGCAGTTCATCGCCAGCCTAAAGTCCATCGCATTCTGGCCGCAATTATTGGCACATACCCCGGCTCCTGATGAGCAGACCCGGCGCGTTGCGATTGAATGTGCCGTTAATCAGTTTGTAGCAACGTATGAAATTAATAACACTTAAATAAAAAACCGAACATGGATAACCATGTTCGGTTTTTTTTCAACTCAATATTTGGCAATAGCTCTATTAACTCTGACTTCAATTCAATTTTATCGAGTCAAATACAACCACGACGCTCAATTAACAGCCAGAAGTTTCTACATCGAATAATAATTCGCCGCTTTCTGGTCCGTTAGCCGTAAAAAGAAAACATTTAGAATTAGCGACCTCTATATCTGTTTTCTCGTCACCATGATAAAAAGCGACGCCACTTATCGTGTCAAAATCAGGAATTAAATGAGTTAAGTCAACTGACCTAAGATCCGTATTAAATGGCTTTGCAACATCTACATTGCTTTTCACCATATGGATATGGCCATACACAATCGATAAGGTAGGGTTAATACCATGCTCAGGGCCAAGCATCTCATGATCTTCGTGGTCTAGCCCGTTGATGATTGCCTTACCTTGCACAATACCATCCGCGCCTTGGATTGCCCCTTTCAGGCCATCCAAAACGGCAACTCGGGCATCAGACTGTACATCAAGAAATTTTGGTGCCGCGGTGGCAGATAATATACCGAGTAAGGTAATAACAACTACCAACTCAATAAGGGTAAACCCTTGGCTTTTCATTAATACAACTCAACTAAATGAAAAATAAATATGCACTGCGGCTATAGCAGTGCCCGAACATTAAAAATGTTAAATAACATAGGTTAATTTTGCGCGAATAATACCACCAAGAAATAATGCTTTTAAACACCACTATGTCAGGTGAATGTTAAAACCTGCTATTTAACAAAAATCTATTCGTTTCGTTCACTCTTTTTTGGAAAAAACAATGACGGTAGTTATACCCAAAAGCAAATACATCACTCAAACAGATACAATTGGATACATTTCCACCGTGAATTTTCAGCATCAGTTCAACCAACTCAAATAAGATGGTCGCAACAACCCCACACAAAAGTTAAGACTATGAGTGTTTTTGATCTAATTGCCGAAAACCAAATCCAAGACTGGAATCGCCGTAAAGCCAACGGTGAAGTGGACGAATCCCGCACCATCAAGCCTCAAGAGCGCAGTAGCTTTGAATCTCACTTGTTTAAATCTGTCGTTGGCTGCTATGAAAAGGCTGCCGAGTTCCCGGAAGGACACCACCAGCGCCGGGCACTGGAGCAAAGGGCGGAAGACTTGCGTGTACAGTTGTTAGTTGGGCTGGAACAAAAAGGCATGCGGATCACGGCACAATCAATGTCAAAGGAGCTGCAACTCAAGCACCAAGCTATCCTTAGCAACAAGCTAACCACAGCATAGGTGAGCGCACCTGCGAAAAAGCACGTTTCTAGGTAAGTGCATCAGTTTTTCAGTAATAGGCCAGGCTAATCCTGCACCTATTACTGAATCCTAACTAGGCCGATGCCCTGATCATCAACTCGGTACCAAGCTCAAGCTTGCGCTCGGTCTCTTTGTCTTCGATGATGCTGATCAGCATGTCTGCCGATTGCTCGCCCAGCTTGTAAATTGGGGTATCTACCGTGGTCAGGCTTACCGGCAGCATATCGCTATTTGGAATGTTATCGAACCCAGCCACCGCCACATCTTGCGGAATCGACAACCCTTTCTCGAGCAATGCCTTCATTGCGCCGATGGCCATCAAATCGGAGCCAGCAAAAATGGCATCGAAGTCGATGTTTTCCATCTCAGCCACAATCCGGTACGCATCTTCCTGGTAATAGTCGGCAGCAAATGCCCACTCGTCCAAAAACTCAATGCCATTATCCAGCAAGGCTTGGCGATAACCTTCAAAACGATCACGGGTCGCTTTCATGGCTTCCAAGCGGCCAAGGAACATAATCTTTTTATGGCCCGACTGGATAAGGTATTCCGTCATTCGGTATGCAGATTGGTAGTGCTCAACCAGTACAGCATTTACTTCCGACGAGTCATGGTCACGGGCAATCGAAACTAACGGCTTACGTTGATTAAACAGGGACAAGAAGGATTCATCATCCATTCGCGTACCCCAAACCAATACGCCGTCATACAAGTTGGAGTTCAATTCACCTTGGATAAAAGCACGTTCGTTGTCGGCGGTTGCCATTCGCAAGGTCAGCTCGTAGCCTTGCTTTTCCAGTGTTGCCCCAATCCCGTTTACCAGCTTGTAGATATACGGGTTGGTCAAATACTCGTAATCCGGTCCTGATATCACCAAACAAATATGCTTGGTCGATTTACTCGCCAACATCTTTGCCGCCCTATTTGGTACGTAATTCAAAGATTTAGCAGCCTCAAGTACTTTCGCTTTCGTTGCGTCACTGACTCGGTTTTTATTATTCAAGACATATGACACGGTGACGGCCGATACGCCTGCTAGCTTAGCGATATCGCTTAATGTCGCAGCCATCAAACTCTCCCAACTATTAGAAACATCATGCTGCTCTCAGGGCTATTCGCTGCCCTTTTCACTATGTGCATCATTGCGTGTTGCATTATACCGAAGTATGAGCCAGCGCACAGAGCCCACCTGAATAAGTCCACTTTGATCACATTTTCAGCGCGAAAATATTTTCACGCCAGATTTCTGCGCTTATGATTTGCACAAGTTGCTTAACCGCTTAAGCAAGTGGTTAAACGTTAAGTAAGCGAAGAGTAAAAGCCATGAATTACACGTTTGAATCCCGCCAGTATGAAGTTGTTATTGTTGGTGGTGGCATTTCAGGAGTTTGCGCCGCACTGGCAGCAGCTCGCCACGGCACCAAGGTAGCCCTGCTGCAAAACCGTTCTGTTTTAGGGGGGAACGCCAGCTCAGAAGTTCGTATGCACATCTGCGGTGCGGATTATCATGCGAGTAAGCAAAATGCCCGCGAAACAGGGATCGTCGAGGAGATCTTGCTTGATAACCGCTTGATCAACCCACAGCACTCCTTCTCGGTACTCGACACCGTGCTTTGGGAAAAAGTGACATTCCAAGACAACCTGGACTTGTTCCTCAACACCCATATGACCGAAGTGGAGATGGACGGAAACCGCATCGTCTCCATCAAGGCAGAGCAGACGACCACCGAACGCCGTTTTGAGTTCTTTGCCAACAACTTCATTGATACTTCGGGCGATGCCGTACTTTCACTACGAGCGGGTGCCGATATCCGCACTGGCCGTGAAGCCCGCCATGAGTACGACGAAGAGTTGGCGCCAGCGCAGGCGGATAACGTAATGATGGGCAACACCCTGATGTTCGAATCGAAGGACATGGGCTACCCAGTCCCATTCAAGAAGCCTGAATGGGCCAACACCTACACCGAAGACGATCTTAAAGACCGCAGCCATAGAGACATTACTGCCGGCTACTGGTGGATCGAACTTGGCGGCACCGAACTCGACACCACCAAAGATGGCGAGGTGATCCGCGACGAACTGCTTAAAGCCGTGTACGGCATCTGGGATCACATCAAAAACGGTGGCGATCACGGTGCCGACAACTATGTGCTCGACTGGGTAGGCATGTTGCCGGGCAAGCGCGATAGCCGCCGCATCTTGGGCGACTATGTGTTAAACGCCAACGACCTATTTGGTGCTCGCGTGTTCGAAGACACCGTTGCCTATGGCGGCTGGCCGATGGACATGCATGTGAAAGACGGCCTGAAGAGCAAAGAATCGCCAACCAAGTGGATTGAAACCAATGACATGTACTCGATCCCATACCGCAGCTTGTACTCGCGTAACATCGACAACCTGTTTGTCGGCGGTCGCAACATCAGTGCCTCGCACATGGCGTTCGGCTCTACCCGCGTGATGGCAACCTGTGGTGTTATTGGCCAAGCCATCGGTACCGCAGCAGCCATCGCTAACGAACAATCCCTGACACCACGCGGCGTTAATGCCCAAATCAAAGAGTTGCAGCACCGCTTAATCAAAGACGACTGCTACTTGTTCGGCATCCAGGATACCGACCCGAAAAACCTTGCCTTGCAGGCAACGATCAGCGCCTCTTCGGAGCAAGCGGGTTTTGAAGCAAGCAAAGTAAACAACGGCTACCAGCGCAACATCGGCGATAACCACAACCTTTGGGTGTCCGAGCCACTGGAAAATGGCGAAGCCAGCCTAACACTGGACTTTGGTAAGACAATCCAAGCTTCTGAGGTTGTCGTGAATTTCGACTCGCAACTATCAAACGAGCTCATGATCACCATTTCCAAACCGAACAAGGCCGCGCAGCGCCCGGGCTTCCCGCTGGAAATCGTCAAAGACTACCGCATCGAATGCCTACAGGACGGCCATGTTGTCCACCAGCAGGCAATCAACAATAACCACCTACGACATAACAAGATTAACCTTGCCCAACCTGTGAACTGCGATGCAATCAAGCTGACGGTACTCACAACCCACGGTGATCCTTGTGCCCGGATCTTCGAAGTTAAAGTATTCTAATAAAAGACAGGATTGAAATAATGAACATCTTAGACGTAATCGTACTCTTCGCCTTTCTGGCCGGTATGGTCGGAATCGGCTATTGGTCGTCCAAGCGGATGACCAATAGCTCGGAAATGTTCTCTGCCGGTGGTAAGTCACCTTGGTGGATGTCAGGCATTTCCGCTTACATGACCATGTTCTCCGCCGGTACCTTTGTGGTATGGGGTGGCGTGGCCTATCGCCTGGGTGTGGTGGCGATCACCGTGTGTATCAGCATGGGTATTGCAGCACTGATTGCCGGCTACTTCTTTGCTGGTAAGTGGAAAGAATCCGGTGCAACCTCTGCTGCCGAGTTTGTTGGCCAGCGCTACGGTCAGGGCGTCCTGCAAATGTACACCTGGCTGGGTATTGTCACCCGCATCATCGGTGTGTCGGTTGCCCTTTACTCGGTTTCTGTGATTGTAAGCTCGCTGATCCCACTCTCGCCAGACAACATGTTCGCCAACGACGAAGGCTTCTTCAGCGTTAACTGGCTCATCATCATTGTGGGTACGGTTATCGTGCTGTACACCTTCCTTGGTGGTCTATGGGCTGTACTACTGACGGACGTCACGCAGTTCGTGGTATTGATGCTATCAGTCTGCCTGATCCTGCCGATGATCATCTCCCAAGGTGGCGGTGCAGACAACATCATTGCCAACCTGCCTGAAGGCCACCTGTCATTCTTCAACAGCAGCTATACCCAAATCTTCATCCTAGGCTGGATCCTGGTCCACGTGTTCAAAGTCGGTGGTGAGTGGGCGTTCGTTCAGCGTCACCTTTGTGTTGAATCACCTAAAGATGCCCGTAAAGCAGCCTACCTATTTGGTGCACTTTACGTAATTACACCAGTGCTTTGGATGCTGCCACCTATCATCTACAGCACCATCAACCCGAACGCTAACCCAGAACAGGCTTACATCCTATCGGCTCAGGCAGTTCTGCCTGTGGGAATGCTAGGCCTTGTGGTTTCATCAATGCTGGCCGCCACTGCAAGTATGGCCTCGTCAGAGCTGAACGTGTTCTCGGGCGCATTAACCACCGAGTTCTATGGTAAGCGTATCAACCCGGAAGCAACGGATAACCAAATCCTGCATGTGGGCCGTCTAGTGACTATCATGCTTGGCCTACTGGTTATTTGTATCAGTATCTCAATTCCTTACCTTGGCGGCGCCGAGAAGCTGATTGTTAGCATCACCAGCCTATTTGTCGGCCCAATGGTTATGCCAACTCTCTGGGCACTGTTCGTCAGCAAGGTGACCAAGCTGCATGCTTACCTCACAGTAACGGTCACAGCCGGTGTGGGCTTCCTACTCCAGTTCGTGTTTTCGAAAATCGACTGGGTTGCTGCCAACATGGGAGTCATGAACCAAGCTGTTGGCCTGCTAGTGCCGGTAGCAATGCTGCTTATCGCGGATAACTTGATGAAAAAAAAGCAACAGAGCAACATGGTTGCTGAAAGCTAATCCTGTTTATTTACATCCCTAACGACAAAGCCATCCTTCGGGATGGCTTTTTTATTTTCTGTCATTTCCCCCCACCATAACATTGACCAGGCAAATGGCACGCAACACCAACCATAACAACGACTTAATCACTCAACGGCAATGACGCACTCATTTATTACCCAAAGTGATAATTAAGAGTAAAAATATAAGAATTTGCGATCGATGCGCCATATTGGTGTCTTTTCGCCATCGGATTCAAAAAGTAATCTTCCCCTCCTTGTTAGTTCAACTAAAACAATAACAATGCTCAAATTACATAAAAGCTCAAACACAGTTCTTTTTTCAATTCTCATATTATTGATCTCGGTGGTTATCGCCTTTAGGTGGATGGAATTTCAAAAGATAGAAGGTCTTTTATTTAACACCCACAAAGAGAGGATCATCGAACACATCCGATTTACTTCAGATATTGTTGCCCAATTTGAGCGAAAAGAAATATCGGGGGAACTCAATCGCCAGCAAGCGCAGAACGCCGTCATTAATATCCTGTCAAATGCCGACTATTCAAGCAAAGAGTATGTGTGGATTACTAACCCTTCTCTAACCATGCTATCCGCCTGATTTGACAAGGAATTTGTAGGCAAAAAACTAGGCGATATCGTCGACGGTAATACTAACAAGCCGATCCGTAATGTCGTTCATGCCGGTATTGCCAAGATGAGGAGCGCGAATGAAAAATACGGCTCATACCGTTGGCATGCTTGCCAGTCTATAGGTTGCCGCGAAGTGTCAGTCTTTATAACTGAGTCACAGCACTGGGGTTGGATCATTGGCGGCGGTATGGATGAAAGGATCTATGACGAGATAATGTCAGAGGTTTACGAAAGCACGATTATTAACCTTACCATCATATTCTTATCAATTGTCGCATCGTTCTACATCATCTATAAATTCAGAAATCAATTCCAACAAGAAGTATCAAGTTGGTCTGATAATGTCGGTAATGGTTTACTCCACCATACAATGGATGAATCAAAAAACGATGAATATACCACGGTACGTAAGAGCCTGAATAAAGTTACCGCTAAACTATCCCACTCAATACAAGAAATAAAACTGGCCATTGATAGTCAAATTGAAACAACCAATTCAGTAAGTAACAGGACGGAAAATACTCGCGATATCATCAAATCCCATGTCGCCGAAACGTCGAGAACCGCAGAGTCAATTAACGAATTTAGCCTGTCAGTGAAAGAAATCTCAGATAATATTCATCAAACGGCCTCATTGGCAGACAACACCTTGTCGCTAGCATCGGCAGCGCAAACCACGGTGAGCGCAATGGCGACCGAGTCTGAATCTTTGAAAGCGCAGTTTAGGCAGGTTGATGAGGAGATAAACAGCAACAACAATAGTGTGCAGCAAATACATTCAGCCCTTGAGGTAATAGGAAGCATTGCAGAACAAACCAACCTGCTGGCACTTAACGCAGCGATAGAAGCAGCTCGCGCAGGCGATCAAGGACGAGGGTTTGCCGTTGTCGCAGATGAAGTCAGGGCCTTGGCTTCAAGAACGCAAAACAGTACAACCGAAATTAGCTCCTTCCTAGAAGAGTTAGTTGCCAACTCGCAAAGTATCACCACCATGGTGGGTGACATGAACCAAACTTGCGAGCAAGTATTCTCACATAGCTATGATGTTGATGAAGCATTGAACAAGCTCATCGAATCGGCAAAAACATCTAACCAATATTCAGAAAGCATTGCTGCCGCCGCAGAGCAACAAACCATGATAGCGATCGATGCCGCAAAGGCGATCAACTCAATCAGCCAAAAGGCTTCTGAGATAGAGGGGCATTCTGAGTCGATACGAGAAACCATGAAGGCACAGCAAAGCAATACTGCAATGCTTGAAGATGTCATTGCTCAACTCAACGTTAACCAGCAATATCGCTAAAGCCCTAACAGCAATCAACCCAGCAAACGCTGGGTTGATTGCACTTGGTTCAAAGCCAGTTTTATTCGCTTGGTTCGGTATCGACATTTATGCCAAATGTCAGATCTTCCAGCGCCACTACCGTATAGACACCGCCATCGGCAACCGTTGCTGCGCCTTGGATCAATGGCATCAAATCACCCGTTGCGGTTACCGCCAATTGGTAAGTACCCTCCGGTACATTCAGCACTGCCGACTGGGTGAAGTCCACCGCTTCCAATACCACCGTCGATTCACTAAACATACCATCGGCAGAAGCATGGACATCCACCTTACCGGCAAAGGTATTGGCATGAACAACGCGCACTTTGGCATAGGTGGCCACAGAGCGGAGATCTTCTTCGTACACCACAGGTTCTATCGTTTCACTCACCACGTCATTTAACTTACCCATGGCGTAAATACTGGTTTCGCTACCAGCGGCAAACTCGGTTCCCGGCGCTTCAATCACCACCAAGGAGTTGTCATCCGACGATGCGACACTGAGATCATAACTACCGGCATCAACATCTAGGCTGCGGAACTCAGGAAACAGAATATTGTTGAACTCGTCAGCAATTTTTGCCCCAGAAGCTAATACGTCAACAGGGAGGGGAGCAACATCGCCAACCGCGTGCACCACACGCACCGTTGCTTTTTCGCCAACGCTTTTCAATACGTTGACAGCATCACCATCGGCAACGAGAAGGTTAACCGGAGACACCACCCCACCATCGACATTAGGCACCGCACTGATCATCAAATCGCTACCGCCTGCTAGCGGTAAATCACCACTATCAAATGCCACACCTTTATCGCCAGCAAGCGTAATGCGAATACGGTATGTGTCTGCAGGTACAGTCACTGGCAAATCGGCACTGTCTATCGTGAACTCAAGATTTTCAATGGCTGGATCTTCACCATCAATGGATTCTGCCGTCGTTAAATAAATATCGACACCACCAACACCTGGGTGGGCGTGCAATACATCTAGCCTGACCTCATCACTGCCTGGCGCAACATCTTCACGAGAAAGCACGACAGGGGCAATATCGTCCGTATTGTTGACGGCAAAAATGTCGTACTGCATATCTGGGGCTAAGTCCAGGTTTGCCGTTATCACATCGAGCGTTTCATCGCCGGTCAATTGCGCTTCGACCACAACGTCATAAGTGCCAGAATCGAGGGTTAGCAGGCCACTGCCCACCTGGTAATCCACCATATCCAAGCCATCAACGACATCACCGTTAAGCTTGATGGCGACAAATGGCGCATCACTACTGGCGTGGGTCACACGCAATTTCGACTCACCTTTGGGATCGTCGTCATCATCAAGAATCGGACACCCGGTTAACATCAGCACAGAACCCATTAGTATTAAGCTAGCTTTGACTTTCATAAGAACAACCCTCTTTAACACCTGTTCGTGGCGATAATTACGACTAGTACAGAGGGCTTGGATCACATTTTCCCGAATCAAAACCTAGAAAACTAAGAATCCATCTCCAGAAAATTAGGCGCTCAATCAATTTTTCCTTTGCGGTCATCTAAATAGCTTTTCCTGCCGTAGTAGAAGAACATTGCGTTTAAAGAGAAGCCACAGTGATTGAAAGTCTTGCCAGTACACTCAGTTTGCCCTTCATCCAAACTGCTGATCACTATATGCCCCATGGCAGGTGGTACATCAGGGGATCAGGCATCCTATTTACCAGGGTTGTCACCGATTCACTGCGTGCAGGCGGCTTCTGGTTGATTATGCAGGACAGCCAAGGCAAAACCGCCAACCACAATGGCGACATCATGACACTGGCCAGTATTAGGCATGTTGATTGGCTATCAGAGAGCCAAATTAAAATTGAAGTAACGATAGAGGGCTGGGCAAAAATTACCGCACCTAACTTGTGTACCGGATGGGTTATAGAAGGGCGGTGCTATCCGTTATGGCCAGATGATACCTTACTTGCTGACGATGATTTATTGGTAACCCGATTACAGCAATGGTTTTCTGATAGCCATTGCGCCAACATCGGCATTGATACCTTAACGACGCTTCCGCACCCCATCCCCCGTTCGGCATCCTGGGTATGTTGGCGCTGGCTCGAGATCCTACCGGTATCACTCACAATAAAACAAAGACTGCTAAAACACCCCACTCCAAATGCCTGCATGCGTTACATAAAAAAAATCATTCTCCACAGTGATCTGCAGCAGCACGAGTTGCGTTATTGAATTATGGATCCCATGCTTGCAGATACGTGATGATTAAATTTCAGCAAACGCAACACGCGAAGCCGAGTAAGGAGATAATGATCAAGGAAGCCTCCCCTGAAATTGATGTGGCTAGCTTGCTATCTGACATCGCCCATACTCGTTGCAAGAGAAGCTACGAAACGCTTTTCACCTTCGTTGCACCCAAACTTCTCAGTTTCACCCGAAAACAAATGCGTGATGAATCCCTTGCGATGGAAGTCGTTCAAGAAACCATGCTGAAGGTTTGGCTTAAAGCGCACCTATACGATCAATCTAAGGGGGCTGCCCTTACTTGGATCTATTCCGTCGCGCGTAATGTGAAATTCGACTTGCTTAGAAAAACAAAACACCAGCAAGATTGGGTGCAAGGTGATGACCTGTGGCCAATATTACATGAAGAGCGCGACCCGGATGCCCTGCCTCCTGAGTTTCACTCTATCGTTAATAACGAATTGGAAAACCTGATTAATAACTTGCCGGCCGCACAGGCCGAAATAGTGAGAATGGTTTGTTTACAGGGCGCCTCGCACCAAGAAGTGTCCGATTCGCTTGGGGTACCACTTGGCACGGTGAAAAGCCGTTTACGATTAGCTTTGCAAAAAATGAAGGAGGCGCTCGATGAGTAATGTCCATTTTCACCCCAACGACGACATTTTACTGCAACATGCTTGCGGTGACTTATCGCCAGCATCCAGCATTATGATCAGTGCCCATGTTGAACTCTGCCCGCATTGCCGCCAGCGCCTGGAAGACATTGAGCAACACCAAGCTTCGGTGATGGTGAGCAGTGAGTCTGAGGATATCACCCCTGATTTGCAGGCCATGATGCAACACATTATGTCTCAAGAAACCGAGACCAGCACACCGGTTGAAACCGAGAAAACAACAACCATAATGCTGGGCGATAAAGCCTTCCATCTTCCGCACGCCTTGCAGCGACATAGCGAGAATATTGGCCCATGGAGCCGACTACCCGGCAACATCAAGCGTGCCCAAGTGACCGTCGGTGGCCAGAGCAAGATGAATTTCATCTATATGGACAGTGACAGTGCCTTGCCCGAACACACCCATCAAGGCAACGAAATTACCTTGGTGCTTGCAGGCGAATTCTACGATGAACAAGGGACTTACCGCCCCGGGGATTTCATTTTGCAAACTGATGAGCACAAGCATGTGCCGAAAACCCGCGAGGGGCAAGACTGCCTATGCTTAACCCTGCTCGATGCACCGCTGCACTTCACTTCGGGTTTGGCTACGCTACTCAATCCATTCAGCCAGCTGTTTTTTAGGTAGCTGTTTTTATAGATAGCAGCCAGATAACCAGCAAACTCAAAAGAAAACAAAAAAGGGATAGGTGTCGGCACACCTATCCCAAACCCCAGGTAGGACAAACTAGAAGTTAAAAGTAGTAACGGGCGTTAAATTCCAATACGTTATCGTAGTTGGCATCGCCAGTGGCATCTTTGCTGTCGTTGAATGTGTACTCCACACCAAATAGCATTGGGCCCGCAGTGTAAGTCGCGCCAAGCATGTAATTAATCAATTCAGCATCGGTACTTTGATTGTTGGCATCCCTAACCACATCAAGGTGGTTATAACCTGCCAAGAATGACAAGCCTTCCAGCAAATCATCGGCATAATACTGGGCAAACAATTCCGTACCGCGTGATTCACGGTCGAACTCACTGCCCACCGCTTTGGCTTTATTGGTCAGGTTTTCGAATTGACCGTAGCCCGCTGCCAGGTAAAGCTTGTCGCTGCTATATTTCACCGCCCCCAGTAGCATTTCGACATCATGGGCGTTCTTGTAGATAGTTTTGCCGTAACTCATACCCAACGAAAGGCCAGCCTCGAAGTCGTAACTGAGTGATAATTGATGGCCGCTCTCCCGGTGCCACGTACTGCGCGACTGATCATTTTCGACAGTCACCTCACCATTGTTTGCCTCAAATTGGTATTGCACAGCAATATTGAAGTTGTTGATCGTATTACGATAAATGAAAGCATCATCAGGGCGAGAAGTGCCAGAGATGTTACCATCGTCATAAACACCCAAAGCATGAGCACCACCGATGGTGAATTTATCCGTCCAGCCGGCAACATCAAAGTAGGCAGACCACTGCTTACCTAGAGTGAAGCTACCCCACTGCTCATGAGCTAGGCCAACGTTACCCAAGCGGTTGTAAAATAGGTCTGTTTTAGTACCATCGTCGTTGTAGACATCCAGTTCGTTGAATCCCCACTCCGCAACAGCGACGCCAGCCCAGCCGCTTTGGAATTGATAGCCATAAACAAAGTTAATACGTGCGCTGTCGCCCCTCAGTTCGGTTGTGTCCCCTTCAAACTTGGCGATAGCACCCAAACGGCCGCCAATGCTCAAGCTATTCGCATCATCTTGATAAACCGTAATCGCATGTGCACTGCTCGAAAATGCTGCCGCTACTAATAGCGCGGTAATTGTCTTATTCATATTGCCTCAATATTTCACGTTGTTGATTAGCTTAACCGCTTAAGCATTCGTGAGATAATATATGAGTAAAAATCAGTTCAAGACAGCACCAAAATTTCAAACAGTGACATAAAGCAAATGCTTTTATGTTTTTTTATATTTAGAAAAATCATGCATTTATGGCCATTCAAATTGCTTTACCTATGACAGTAAAACCACATTAAACATATCCCCTTTTAGATAAACAAACTACTTGGAAGATATGGATTATTATAAGCAAGTATTACTCATCTTAACTTAATTAGAGAAAGGGAAGTTTATTAATCATTGAGCATAGCCTACCAAGCCAATATATTTATGACTAAGTTAACCAAAAGTAACAACAATAAATTCAAGATAGAAGTAGAATAATAAAAAGGCTCCACCATATCAATGATGAAGCCTTATGAGTTAACTTAATTTATTTTATTAAGTAGTCATGCCCAGGCGTGATATCAAATATTAGCACCTCCGTATTGCCAACATTTTTTATTGCTGTTTCCATTTGCTGGTTTGTCGTCAAGTTAGTGACAATAGCTGCAGATAAGTTATCCCGCAAAGATTCATTGGTAATTAACGTGAGTGTGTCACCATTATGATGGAAGTATTGGAAGTCATCACTTTCACCGTCTGGTTTTACTGGCCATACTTCAGCGGAGAATTTCTCCTCATGCTCATCTTGCGTGATTAATATCCCTTTATTCCCCACGAACACAGGAATGCGTTGCTGCCCGTGATCATAGTTTTTAATGGTGTCCCCTAACGCATCAACATCATAAATCTCACCAGTATTGAAATCTATCCAGCGCCCTTCAGGCAAATAAACATCCTGGATATATCCGTAGCTACACTCCTCCTCTTCTCCATTACCGATGCAAAGCTCAGATCCAAATACAGGGTGGGCAAGAAGTGACTCCCCAATTAGCCACTGCCACATATTTTGCTCATACAAGGTTCTCACCTTTGGATTATCAGGATAAGCAATCGTCAATGGTGTCGCGGTATATGGGTAACCAGTCTGGAAAGCTTTAACCGCTGCGCTGTGGATAGTCGGCAAGTAGGTCTGGTGCCACAGTGCCGCCTTCTTCATGGTTTGCTCCTCAAGTTCAGAGCAAGTCCATGGCTTTTTACCAAAGGCCATCGTCGCCGTTACCGCTGAAAGCAAAGTATGGCGAGTTAAATAAGCACACTCACTTGATGCATTCCCGATACCATCGGTATAAACGTTAGGGGCAGCACTTGCACCGTAAGCAAGTACTAACTGCGGAATACGTAATTGCTCACCAAAAGTATCATTGAGCCGCTGCATCGAACCCGGTGATGACATGTAGGCATTCCGAGCCATCACGATATCCCCCCTATCATGAAGTACTTTCATCGACGAGTTAGCAAAGCCATCATGATAAGGCGTAACTTGTGCTTCGGGTACAACAGGTGTGGCACTGATCATGGTATCTTCCTTCCAGCCATCCACACCCCATAGCGCAGTTTTGTCACGCCACCAAGCCAACGCATCTTGATTAAAGGCATCTAGCATATATAGCGGCTGGTCTTTCGGATATTCCCACGATGCAAAAATGGCAGGCTCACCGTCACTATTCGTTACTGCATAGCCATTTGTTTCCGCTTCTGCAGCTTCAGGGTGGTAAACAGAGAAGTTAGGCCTTAAGCCAAACATGATTTTCAAACCATTATCGTGGAACCAATCAATCATACCCTCAGGATCAGGATAGTCAGCCTCGTTCCAGCGACCAAAGGTGGTAGTTGTGCCATGCCTTTCCCAAAAACCGGAACCAATCACCCCCCAGCGCATCGGGTAGCCCTCATCAATAAAGGCTTGCAGATCCTCAATCACGGCTTCTTGATTGGTGTTATAACCTAAGCTTGGCCAAGCTTCCCAGCCAACACCGAATGCCTCGACATAAGGCTGGACATCAGGGAAGCCGGACTCTTTCTTCGCTTCACTAAACGCTTTGTATACTTCTTGAGGATTATCGCCGATAAACAAGTAGTTATATTTAGACTGATCAACACCAAACGCATGGAGTTTTAGCTTATCTGGACTCACCTCAACCAAACCGTAGGCCTCTGGCTCATAGCGTTCTTCGCCCGAAACCAACTGAGCAAAACCAAAGTTGTGTTCAGGCATAATGCCAAAACTGGATACAAAGCGATCATGATGGCCATCGCCTTTTACTTCGATGGCACTATCGCCAACCGACCCCATCATGTTGCCTTTAATTCCCATATCACCAAAACCATAAACCGGTGAATCAGGGAGTTCACTAAATAACAAAGCAAGATCACGAGAGCCAACCACGACATTACGCAAGTTTATCGATAAGCGGATGGCATTTTTCTGAGGATAAACAAATAAGTCGGCTAAGAAATTCTTGTCATTTTCAATCACAAAGTGAAGGTGCTTTTGCTCACTCTGATCGGCTTCTTGCAGATCACACTCTGGCACTAAATAATCGATTTCATTTTCTAGATTTTCAGCTTGGCAATACACGACATTGTATTCACCAAGGTTACTTCCTTGGAAATGAATGCCTCGGCTAGAAAAGTTACCTGCCAGCTTATTCCCACTTTTATCAAAAGCAGCAAGCTTAATTTGGTCCCTATCTATAGTAAAAGAATAATCACTGGTTTCGACAGTCACTACTTGCCCATCATCGGCTGCAGTAAAATCAATAGAAGGAACAACGTACTTTTTTTCTTCACTGGTAGTATCATCGTTATTACTTGAAGAACTATTACAACCAACAAGTGTCGATACTACTAGTGCAACGAGAGATAGCTTAAATAATTTCATATAATCCCTTAACCAACTCATTACTTCGTTTATCAATCAGTCGTACTCAGATTAAGAGTTACCTTAATCTATAAAATTAATTGTTACTTAGTTTTACTTTCAATAGGCAATAGGAAGCCAACAGCTAAAATAAGCTGGAAAATCATTTTTCATTCAACATTTAAAAACAAACTATAACGAAATCACATCATGTATCTACCTGCTGATTATTACCCATTTTATTCACTTAACCGAAAAGCTTAAGCGCTTAATCTTTTTGGTAAGATAGTAGAAATTTATCGAATGAAGGAAACATCCCATAAAGCAAAACGTGAACACGAACCCATTTATAGCGAACAATATGTGCTCGCTATCATGTTTTTATCACCATCATTTCTTTGCCCAAATTACCGAGGCAAGTTATTACAGGCAAAAAAAAGCCCCGCTTCGTAACAAGCGGGGCTTCTCGATATTGACTAACTGAGTCGATTTAAGCCTTAGGCTTTAGCAGGCGGTTTGATGCCAAAGAACAAGGTGAACAGCACAGGCACGACGATCAAGGTCAGTACCGTGGCAAAGCCCAGGCCGGCCATGATGGTCACTGCCATCGACTGGAAGAAGGCATCAAATACCAGCGGGATCATACCCAATACCGTGGTCAATGCCGCCATACTTACCGGGCGCACACGGCTAATGGCACTGTCTACCACCGCGTCGTAAGGGTCTTTACCCGACTCAAGTTCGATATTGATTTGATCCAACAGCACGATACCGTTTTTCAAGATCATACCGCTCAAGCTCAGCAAACCCAGTAGCGCGGTAAAGCTGAACGGCGATTGGGTCGCCAGCAAGCCAATCGACACACCAATGATCGACAGTGGCACGGTTGCCCAAATCACCAACGGCTTCTTCAACGAGTTAAACAGCAGCATGGTAATGATGAACATCAGCAAGTAACCCATCGGCATCGAGCCCATCATGGCTTCTTGCGCATCTTTCGATGACTCATACTCACCGCCCCATTCAATGCTATAACCCTCAGGTAGCGGCAAGGCGTCAATCTTCGGTTGGATACGGGCAAACAAGGTCGCCGCCGTATCATCACCCAATACGTTGTGGTCAGCCAGTACGGTCAGGGTACGCTTACGGTCACGGCGCTGGATCAATGGCTCAGTCCAGCCCAGATCAACCCCGTCGATCACTTGCTCTAACGGTACATATGCTTGCTGCACCGGGCTCCACAACTTGAGGTTTTTCAGGGTGTCGTAATCAACACGCTCAACTTCTGGCAAGCGGGCAATGATCGGTAAGGTATGGGTACCATCGCGCATCACGCCAATCGGGCTACCGCCGTATGCCATCTGCAAGGTATTAGACAGATCTTCTTTCGAGATCCCCAAACGACGGGCCTTCGACTCGTTAAATTGCGGGATCAGATCCTTGGTACGCTCACGCCAGTCATGACGAACGTTACGCGATTCAGGATCTTGCAGCATGATGTCTTGCACCTGCACGGCAATATCACGCAACACTTGTGGATCAGGGCCAATGACACGGGCTTCGATCTTCGAGGCTGGCGCTGGACCAAATTCCATCAGCTTGAACTGGAAGGTCGGCTGATCAAACTCTGTCGCCAAGTTGTCATCCAGATTGTGGAGCAGCTCGAACATGTTTTCGCGGGTATCGGTACGCACCTGCAACTGGGCATATGACTCGTAGCTTTTCTCCGGCTGGTAGGTCAGCGCGAAACGCTGCATACCCTGGCCAATCGACGTCGTCACAAACTCGACGTTGTCCTGGCTGCGGATATAACTTTCAACCTCGTTGGTTTGCTTGATGGTCTCGCGGATATCCGTCCCTTCCGGCATCCACATGTCCACATAGAACATCGGGGTGTTCGATGGCGGGAAGAACGACTGCTTCACATAACCAAAGCCAACAACCGAGGCGACCAACAGTGCCAACATGCTTACCATGGTTAGCCAGCGGAAACGCAGGGCTAATTTTAACAAACCGCCAAAAACAACGAACAGGGCGCCTTTGTATGGATCTTCCTCTTCCTCACTTTCCGATTTCTCTGGCTCATTTTTCAGTAGCAAATCAGCCAAGAATGGCGTGATAGTCAGTGCCGTCACCCAGCTCAGGAATAGCGAATAACACAATACCCAGAACAGCGACCCCATAAACTCACCGGTCGCATCCGATGACAGGCCAATAGGCGCAAACGCGGTGATCGCAATCACTGTCGCACCCAGCAACGGCCATTGGGTTTGCTTGGTAATATCAATCGCAGCCTGGATCTTGGTACGGCCTTTTTTGATACCCACCAAAATACCTTCGACCACCACGATGGCATTATCCACCAGCATACCCAGTGCAATAATCAACGCCCCGAGCGAGATACGGTGCAGCTCGATATTGTTCCACTTCATCAAGATGAACGTACCGAATACCGTCAGTAGCAATACCGCGCCAATGATGAGGCCACTGCGCAAGCCCATTGCAAACAGCAATACCACAATAACGATAGCCACCGCCTGGCCTAGGCTGACGATAAAGTCTTGTACCGACTTATCCACTTCCTGTGCTTGGTTGTAGAAGTAATCAAGCGAAATACCCGCAGGCTTGATGTTTTCAAGCTCGGCCAAACGTGCCTCAACTCGCTCGCCCACTTCCACCACGTTAACGCCTGAAGAGAATGAAATCGCAAGGTTGATGGCAGGCTCGCCATTGTAAGTCACCACATTGCTTGGCTTTTCCTGGATACCACGAGAAATTGTTGCGACGTCTTTCAGGCGGATCAAGTTGCCGGTATCGCGGCCGTGGATAACCAGGTTTTCAAGCTCTTCGACACTGCTCATGTTGCCATTCGGGCGAATGGTCAGGGTCTGGCCGTTGATCATCATCTCGCCAGATGCCGTCACGCTATTTTGCTGGTTAAGCAAACCGGCCACCGTGTTCATGTCGAGGTTCAATGCCGCCATGCGGTCGATAGAAATCTCGACGAAAATTTGCTCTTGCTGATCACCGGCAATACTGACCTTGCCCACACCTTCAACCAAATCCAGCTCACGGGTGAGGTAGTCGGCATATTGCTTAAGCTCGACATAGGAGTAGCCCTTGCCAGTCATCATGATCATCACGCCGAACACATCGCCGAAATCATCAATCACCTGAACAGAGTTCACCCCGGCAGGCAATGACGGGCGCAAGTCGTTTATCTTGCGGCGCATTTCATCCCAGATTTGCGGAAGCTCATCCGGTCCGTAAATCATCTCCATACTGACCATGATCTGGGTCATGCCCGCCGACGAGGTTGACGTCACCTTGTCGATATACGGCAACTGCCTGACTGCCTTTTCCAGCGGGTAAGTCAGCTCTTCCTCAACCTCGGTCGAGGTTGCCCCCGGGTAGGTTGCGATAATCATCGCATCCTTAATGGTGAAAGCCGGATCTTCCAAGCGTCCCAGATCGAGAAACGAAGTCACACCACCGACAGCCAAAATGGCTATAAATAGCCAGCTGATCACTTTGTTTTTAATTGAATAAGCGGCAATGCTCACTGTGTTGCCTCCACCGTTAATTCTGTTACATCAAGCACAAACGCTGATCCCAACGTATCAAGCCCCTGACCCAGCACCGCGGCGCTGTCAGGGAAAATATTTAATTCAATACCAGGCACTTTCACACCAATTAATTGCCACACTAAGAACTGCCCCAGCTCACTAAAAAACAGCACTCCGGCAACCGTGGTGACAACGAAAATCACCCATCGCAATAGTGCCTGTTTGTGTCTGAAGAAATGCAGTCGTTTCACTGCGCAACATCCTTGTTTTCAGCCTTACGTTCGATGATAGAAACCGTCATACCATCCCGTAACTTACGAAGGTTCGATGTAACCAGCACATCCCCGAGCTCCACGCCACTGCTTACGATGGCACCGTGGTTGTTTACCTGCTCAACCGTCACAGCCACTTTCTGGACGTCGCCTTGTACCGATTTCCACACATGGAACTGACCCGCTTCGCGACCAGCCTCCAAGGCGATCATCGGCAGCTGGTAGCCCTGCAAGGTACTCAAACCGGCTTCGACCATGTTGACGTTCAATGCCACGCTGGTGCCCGGCAAGATCGCCGGGGTTTGTTGCGCCATTTCAAACCACACATGATAGGTTTGGGTTTGCGGCTCCAACTCACTGGTATGCTTGAGATAAGACACTGGGTAGGATTCAATATCCGAACCAAAAGTCGCCTTTGGTTGGTAGCCACCCGGTTGCTGGTTCGGATTAATCATCGCAATCACGTTGTCCGATACCGGAATATTGATGTATACCTTGTCGTCTTGGTAAAGACTAAGGACGGCCTCACCCGGCGTGACCGCTTCAAAAGACTCTTTCGGCACATCCGATACCACACCATCAAACGGGGCGACCAAACGGGTATAGCCCAGGCGGGCAGTTGCCGAATCAAAAGCCACTTTCGTTAGGCGCTGGTTAGCCGTCAGCTCATCCAATTCCGCCTTTGAAATCATTTTCTTGCTGAACAATTCACGACCACGCTGAAGTTGCTTGGTGGCAAGCTCGAACTGCACCTTCGCATCACGCTGCTGCTGTTCGAACTTATCCGCATCCAACACCGCCAGTAGCTGGCCTTGCTTGACCGAGTCGCCCATGCGAACCATCACTTGCTTGAGCTCACCCTCAACACGAAAGGCCAGCGGTGTATTTTCTGCCGCTTCAACTTGGCCGTTAAAAATACGGAACTGGCTTTCCACCGGCTCCGATACCGTCAGGGTGGATACTGCCAAAGGCGCCTGTTCGATATTGGCTGGCGGCTCCTGGCACCCTTGTAGCAATACCAGTGATAAAGCAATAGCCGACATTTTCTTTAGCATGATTTAAATACCACCTTCTCGTTCCCAAGCCCTAACCTGTTGGCCTGGATATAAATCTTTTGCCCCTGCAATCACGACCATCGTGCCTTGCGATAAACCGTCAATCACGCGGCCTTGTTCGTCCAATACCACTTCGAGCGGATCAATCACCGATGTCGCCGGATCGAACTGCCACAACGTACCGCTGCCCTCGCGCTTTTCGACCCAAGCCTCTTCGGGGAAATCAATCACGGCAGCCGATTGTTGTTTGGCAAAATGCACCTGCCCCGCCATGCCTGTCAGCACGTTCATATTCTCAGGGCGCTGAACCGTTACCTTGGCGGTATAGGTATTGGTATCAATGTCAGGACGGGTAGAGATCTCTTTAAGCTGAGCGGCAATCGGACGCTCGCCGAAGTTATCCATGATCACCCAAGACGAAGCAGTTTTAACGCCTTCAATTCCCATCTGCTTAACGAAGGTCACCGGCAGGTTGAACGAAATATCCAAGCTGTCGACATTCTGGATGTTCAACACCGGGTGATTAGCACCAACAAACTGATGCTGGTTAACCAAGCGAAGGGATACCACACCGTCAAAAGGGGCCTTGATCAAGGTGTGCTCCAGATCGGTTTTGGCCTGCTCCAAGTTGGCAATCGCCGCCTTATAGCTGGTCTCGTTGCGATCGAACTGATCGGTACTAATCAGCTTTTTGGCATGAAGCTGCTTAGCACGTTCAAATTGGCTTTTTGCCAACTCGAATTCCGCCAGCTTGGCTTCGAATGCGAGACGATAGTCATGATCATCGATTTCTGCCAACACCTGCCCCTTGCCGACTTTCTGTCCAACGTTCACCGAGATTTTTTCAATCTCGCCTGCTACCTGGAATGAAAGTTGCGCACGTTGTGCTGCTTCAGCCTTGCCGGGAAACGCATTGCTTGCCTGCGCCGATACGACAGGCACCTCAAACAATTTAACCGGTTTGACTACCTCTGCAGTCGGTTCCGAATTTGCCTGATTACAGCCCACCAAAATGCTGCCAAGCAGCACGACAGCCGCCAAACGAGCAAATGGGGTAAGTGAGGCTTGTTGTCCTTTCACTGACATGTCTCTCTTTGTTTTTATTACACACTTGTGCAGTATAGGTTGATCTTGGCGAAGATCAACTATATTTTACAGGTGGACAGTAAAGAGTTTTTGTGAGCACACAGATGACGATTTGCCGATTTTCTGGTAAAAATGTCACGGGGTATGAAACTGATATAGTGATGACTGAAAGAAAACAGGGCCGTCGCAGCGCACAGGCCGCCGAAGAAACAAAGCTGCTGATAATGAGGACTGCCGCCGAGATGTTTTGTGAGCTCGGCTATGAGCGGGTGTCGCTACGCAACATCAGTGAGCGGGCGGGCGTCTCCCATAGCCTGATCCGCCATCACTTTGGTAGCAAAGAGAAAATCTGGCACAGTATCAGCGATTGCCTGCACGTCTATTTCCTCAGTTACATGTATAAGTTGCTGGAAGAAATTCCTTCCGACTTACCAAGTAATGTCATTCTCTACCGCTTTGTCACCATGTTGCTCGCCCAGCAGCTGGCGCACCCACAGCCGATCCAGTTGATCGCCGATGGTGTCAGACAGGGTGACGTATTGATGGATTATTTCTTCGATAGCAGTGGCGATCTTGAGCGTTTCGTCAATGAGCTGGTCGATAACTGCAACGAAGATTTCCCAACCACGCCAATTAAGGTGTGGGAAATGAAATGGCAAATGATGCTCTATGCCCACGGCGCAGCAAGTATGAAGCCTTTCTTGCAAGAGACCTGGCAAGATAAAACCGATAGCCATGAGCAGTGCCTGATCAACCACTGGGAACTGTTCAACCAAACGATGGCGACACAGCTGAACATCACCCCGGAGCAAATGCTTCACCCAGAAAAGCTGGCTGACATTTTGATCGAACTGCCTTGCGAATGGGGTTGCGATAACACGCCGCCATAACACTTCGGCTTCCCAAGCCTGATTAGGTACCAAACAAAAAAGGCCAATGCCCCAGAAAATGGGGCATTGGCCTTGTTCTATGTACTGATTTCTACCGAATTTAATGATTAACTGAACTCGTTAAGCAGGCTGGACACTGACAGCCGGAAGCGTATTCGATTCCTCGCGACCCGCAGTATTATTATCAAGCCAAGTCATAAGCAACTTGTAACCCAGTGATAGCATCACCGCGCCAACAAACAATCCAACAATACCCGACATCATCATGCCGCCTAGGGCACCCAATAAAATCACCACCATTGGAATATCGACACCGCGTCCCATCAACACAGGTTTTAACACCGCGTCGCTGGCACTCACCAGAATCCCCCATACCGTAAACATCACCGCTACCGTCGTCGACTCAACAGAGAACAAGTAAGCCATCACCGGGCCAAGTACCAAAATCGGCGGCAGCTGGATAATGGCTAAAATCATGACGGCAACTGCCAGCAAACCTGCCGCAGGCACACCGGCAATGCCCATCCCCAAGCCAGCAAGCATTGCCTGAATAACCGCAACACCAATCACCCCTTGGACAACACCGCGAACGGTCGCTTTCGATAAGTCAACATAGCTGGCACCTTGCTCACCCAATAAGCGGCTGGCAATTTTTACCGCAACAGCTCGACATTGCTTGGCACTTGCCATCAATACACCGGCAATCAAAGTCGCAATCACAAACTGGACAATACCACCGCCGAGGCTACCGATGGCCGCCACCATACTCGTCGCAAGTGACTTCAGTTGCGGGGCATAAGTATCAACCGCTCCTGCCAAGTTGGTTGCCGCCAAGCTCCACGCTTTATGCAATGGTTCACCCACTATCGGCCACTCGGCAACCCCAGCCGCTGGCTGCGGAACCACCAAGCTTCCATCCGCCATGGAAGTGGCCAGCGCTTGGGTGGTGGTAAAGGCCGCGCCAGAAAACCATACCGTTGGAATGATCAATGCCGCCAATACCGTTGCAGTGATCACCGCGCTGCTTTTACCGCGGCTTAAGCCAAAGCGACGACGTATTAGGTTTACCAATGGGTTCAAGGCAATGGCAATGATCCCGCCCCATACCATTGGCAGAAGAAATGGCTGTAAAATTTGAAAACAGAGTGCCCCTATCACCAGTAGCAAACCCGCCTTGATAAACAAATCAAGATTCTCTTTTCTTGCCGGTAGGGTTAATGAATAACGTTGTGTGCTCAAAACATACCTCACTTTCTATGTCATCGCTTGGCAACCTGCCGCGCTGAAGATGGTGAAATATTAACCAGCAATCAAAAGCAACGTTTACCAAATCACGCCAACAGAGTAAGTTTCCGCTTTGCGCGAAAACGAACGATCCAGCACACAAATTAACCAACCATTTATTCACCAAGTCGTTAATTAGATTTTTTACTCTAATGTGAATGAATACACTTTCATAGCATTCCTTCGGGATGTTCGTACCACAAACCGTGTATCTAGCGTCCACCTTTGGTACAAAAGGTCTCTTTATTGACCATCACTAACCAACACAGTTAAAGAGACCTTTTTTTTACTCCCAGCGCACAAAGCAACAGAGACACAGCACCGAAGCGAGCAAGGTGCTATAGGGAAATGGGATAACGGATGCAGAATGACGCTAGCTGAAGGTTGAACACGACAGGGGGAAAGAAAAAAAAGGCAAGTCACCCAGTCGAAGCAAAGGTGGGTTGACCAAACGGTCACTCAAGGAACGGTGAACATCAACTGTTCAAAGTAACTTGCCGAACGATTATTTGTAGTGATGGTTAAACTTCAAGGGAATACAGCATGCAACTGAAATTTAACGGGAACTAATATACCGATAATGAAACGTTGAAATGTGACCTATATCAATTGAAATGGGGGTTTTAGCAGCAGAAAACGCGCTATTTGTAACAAAATAAGAATCCCACTAAATTAAATACGAAACTGGTCGCACGTTTTGGTCGTATTACAGCTATAACGGCAAAATTCCCCCCAAAAACATGAAAGCCCTCGCAGTCAGCTCCCCCTTCAATCGCTACAATCGTCTTTATCACGTCAACTAGCAAGGACAAGGCATGTTAAGGATCGACTGCCAGGAGCGCCCCCACTGGCACAAACTCGCCAAAGATTTCGGGTTTGGTTTCCACACCATGTACGACGCTCCATACTGGGATGAAACGGCCTACTACCAATTTACCCTTGAGCAAATCGAGCGCGACTTGGAAGATCCAACCGAGGAAATCCATCAGATGTGCCTCGATATAGTCGATACCGTAGTCAAGGATGAGTATTGGCTACAGCGTTTTCAGATCCCGGAGGCCATGTGGCAGGGTGTGCTGGACTCTTGGCAAAGCCGTGAGCCCTCGCTCTATTCCCGCCTCGACTTCGCCTATGACGGTAAAGGGCACGCAAAGCTCTATGAAAATAATGCCGATACCCCAACGTCGCTGTACGAAACGGGATTTTGGCAGTGGCTATGGTTAGAAGACAATGTCAACAGCGGTGCCCTGCGCCGTGATGCCGACCAGTTCAACTTGCTGCAAGAATTATTAATGGCTCGCTTCCATGAGCTCTCTCTCAAGCAACCGGGGCAAACCCTGCACTTTGCCTGCTGCAAAGACACCGAGGAAGATCGCGGTACCGTTCAATACATGGAAGACTGCGCCAAGGAAGCCGGACTTGCTACCGCTTTTGTCTTCGTTGAGGATATCGGCCTCAATGGCAAGGGGGAGTTCACGGATTTACAGGATCGAGCGATTCGCTGGATGTTCAAGCTCTATCCGTGGGAGTTTATGTTTCGGGAAGAATATGCCCAGCACTTAGCCAACGCCAAAATAAATTGGCTAGAGCCAATGTGGAAATCGGTCTTAAGCAATAAGGCGCTATTGCCCATGTTATGGCACAAGTTCAAGGGGCACCCAAACCTACTGCCGGCGTACTTTCCCGACGACCGCGACTTGGGCGAATTGCGCGACTATGTTATCAAACCTATCTTTGCCCGCGAAGGCGCTAACATCTCCATTGTCGAAAACGGAAAGCAGACCCTCCGTGTCGATGGCCCCTATGGGGATGAAGGAGTGATTTACCAAGCCTACCACCCGCTCCCAAAATTCAATGATTACTACACCTTGGTAGGCAGCTGGCTGGTTAACGATCAAGCCGGGGGCATTTCAATTCGAGAAGACAGCTCCCGGGTCACCCAGGATATGTCACGCTATCTGCCACATATCATTTTGTAGCAATAGGGGGAAACTGTAGCTAGTCTTATTAGCATTGGTTTAGCATCTTAGCGACAAAATTTCTCAACTTTACCATTGAATAGACTGCTGATTGATATAATTTATGGTTTCACAATCAGAATTAATGTTCCCGCTACTGTTCATTAATCTGATTGAGCCTCTTTGCTTTCACGACAAGCACAGAGGCAATCGATTCATCTTGTGATTCAATAAGAAATAATAACTATCAGAGACACTATTGCCGCGACTTATTCGCGGCTTTTTTTAGCATTTCTAAAAATAAAAAAAGCAACGTTGCAATTTTAATTCGCCATATTCAATGTAACTTATCCCATGCACACTGATTACCAGGCCTTGTTAAACTTTGTGCACTTGCCCCTTTCAACTTGATCCCCTGATATCAGAAAGGGGCACCTTTCCTCATTAGGTGCTGATTTGCCTACCTGTTAAGCTAGCTTCATCAAATACAGCCCTTCTCATATGAAACTGCCTATGCGCTAATTTTTATAGCATGCTAAAGAAAGTTTACTTAGCTAATGCCAAATACGCACATATTGACTTATGTTAATCTTTCTCTGGTAACTCGTGTATTACATACCAAAATTGGTATGTTGCCCTTTTTTATATTATTGACTGCTTGAGTGGTATAAAAGGGGTGTGTTTGATAATTTCAATTATTTTTTATAGCCACCGTGGTACCTCCAACCACGGTGTTTTTTTATCTATCCATACACAAATCATAAGGTACTCACTACCAGCAAGATCATTAATATATCAGAGCTTGCTTTCAGAATGCCTTTATAGAATGAAATTATAAGTTGCCTCTAAGGCTACTATCCATTTTGTTAATAAGCCATTTATCAATGTTATCTGGTTTAGTATTTTTACTTAAGTGAATTTTAAGCTCTTCAAATACAAGGATAGTATGGCGAAGTGCATCTCTTTCACTTCCAACATGATTTCGAGCATATTGATAAAGATTGTCATGCTGGATTATCACAACATCAACAAATTCATTAAATATTTTCATTAAAAATCTCCGTTGTTTTTGGAAGAGACCTTGAAGTAAAAGAAAAATTTCATCCTTTGAAAAGAAAAAAAGCCGCGAAGAATATCGCGGCAAAGAGACTTAGTTTCATTTCAAACAGCTTAAACATTAGCAAATGGAGTGCTCCTTTCCTTCATCTCTAAACTGGGAGAGATAGATCCAAAGGTAAGGAGCTGTACACTTAGCTGGAAGCCATTCCCACTCTTAATCCACTCAAGAGAGCTATGGTGTACGTATTAATAAATATCATGCTAATCGTGTATGCTCAATGGTAGTTAATATATAAAAACCATATATTAAGCCACCATTAAGCTTCGAATGATTATTAAAAAGTCCATATGCACAAGGATATTTTATTTGACTTTAAATGCCTAAAAAAAATGCCGTAACTGAGCCTAGTTACGGCTGAAAAATGCTTAACTATGAACAAGAATGTAATTTCATGAATTGGTTGTGAAGTGGCATAGTTAATTTGGCCACCTGATTAGAGGTGATATCATCACCTCGGAAGTTAACAGGTGACACAATGACAAAACGAACCAGAAGAACATTTAGTCCAGAGTTTAAACTTGAAGCCGCG
>NZ_PYMA01000023.1 GCF_003026495.1 Photobacterium sanctipauli | reverse complement strand
CTCAGTTTCATTGATAAATCTTTTGACTATCATTTCACGAGTGCCCACACAGATTGCATGGTCAAATTGTTAAAGAACAATACTGATTGGTTAGCGGCTTAAGTTGCCGTGCTCCGTGTCAGTGAGGTGGCATTATAGAGACTTCGATCACGTTGGCAAGCGACTTTTTGAAAAAAAATCACCTTTCCACCCCAAGCGCGCAATTATTACCCAAAACACTTGTTTTCGGTGTAAATCACACCATATTTAGTCACTAAATAACAAACAAAACTAGGAAACCTCGCAATGCACTCACCATTACGCCCTTATAAAGGTATTTCGCCAACAATAGGTGAAGCCAGCTATATCGATCCTTCTGCTCTCTTAGTGGGTGATATCGAACTGGGTGACCACACCAGCATATGGCCGCTTGTCGCCGCAAGGGGAGATGTAAACCATATAAAGATAGGCGATCGCAGTAACGTGCAGGACGGAACAGTCCTCCATGTAACAAGAAAAACCACAACCAAACCAGCAGGACACCCCTTACTCATCGGTAATGATGTCACCATAGGCCATAAGGCCATGCTTCACGGTTGCAATGTGGGTGATCGGGTTCTGGTTGGAATGGGCGCTATTATCCTGGACGGCGCAATCGTCGGAAGTGATGTGATTATTGGGGCAGGTTGCTTGGTACCGCCAGGGAAAAAGCTCGAAAGCGGCTTTCTTTATATCGGAAGCCCGGCAAAACAAGCACGGCCACTGAATGACAATGAACGTGCCTTTTTACTCACTTCAGCTGAAAATTACGTCAGATTGAAGAATGACTACCTTTCAAACGCCGAAAATAACTAATTAATGACGATTTCACCGTCATCATTAAAAGACTCATCTTCGATCAGTGCTTCCGCCAGCTCCTCCAAGTCAAATCGGTGGGCACTGAACGTAGCCAGAATATCAGACTCATTCTCTAGCTGCAGGCTTGCTCGCTGCTGAAGCCAATCAAGGCTAACCCAACAAGTGATCAGGGCACCTGCCTGTTGAGCAGGAAAACTGACCGCTTGCTGTTTTTGATCCCAACTTTGAATATCAGGAAATAGGATATCTTGGTTCATTTACCACTCGTATTATTGTTGTAGCAACCGACGAAGCTCACGCAGTACCTGCTTGGCTCCCGGGCGAATACCACGCCACAGCATAAAACTCTCAGCAGCTTGGCCCACCAGCATGCCCAAGCCATCAAGCGTTTTACCTGCACCATTGTCAATTGACCATTGGTTAAATGCCGTTACCTGTGCACTGTACACCATATCGTAGCAAGTCATTTCTCGCTTAATGATAGTGGTTGGCAGGGCAGGGAGCTGCCCACTCAACCCAGCAGATGTGGAATTGATGATAATATCGAATTCCGGCTTGGCTAATTCTTCCATCGCAATATGGGTAACCGGTCCATGGGCCGAAAAGAGAGTCGCTAATTGTTCAGCTTTCGCTTCGGTTCGATTGGTCACGACTACCTGCTGTGGGTTTTGTGCCAACAAAGGCTGCAACACGCCGCGGGCAGCACCGCCAGCCCCCACGAGTAAAACCCGCTTACCCTTAAGCTCAACCTGATTCTGCAACAAGTCTTGTACCAGCCCTTCGCCATCGGTGTTGTCGCCGACAATTTCACCATCATCAAGCTTTTTCAGGGTATTAACAGCCCCGGCTAATTGTGCTCGCTCGGTAAGTCGGGTAGCGAACGCAAAGGCATCTTCCTTAAACGGCGCCGTTACATTGCACCCTCGACCACCACTGTTAAAAAAAGCCGTTGCGGCAGCAACAAAGCCATCAGGCTCTGGTTGCTGCGATTCATAAGTCATCTCTTGCCCAGTTTGGCGCGCAAATAAGGTATGAATGAAAGGCGACTTGCTCTGGCTAATTGGGTTGCCAAAGACCAAATACTTATCCATGCAGAAAATCCGTGTATTTAAAGCTAGCAGAGGATGAAGCGCCACGGCAGCAAATGCCGGCTCGCACCTATCCCGCCATCAAATTCAAAAGTTATCACCACTCACGCGGTGTAAGGTATTTATCGTATAACTCTGCTTCGGCAGTACCTGGTTCAGGGGTATAGCTATACTCCCAGCGTGCCAATGGTGGCATCGACATCAAGATTGACTCGGTTCGGCCGCCGCTCTGCAGCCCGAACAACGTACCACGATCGTAAACCAAGTTGAACTCAACATAACGACCCCGACGGTAGAGTTGAAACTGGCGCTCGCGATCCCCGTAAGGTGTCGCTTGTCGCTTTTCGACAATCGGCAAGTAAGCATCCAGGTAACCGTTCCCCACAGCCTGCATATAAGCAAAGCTCTTTTCAAAACCCCACTGATTCAGGTCATCAAAGAACAAACCACCCACACCTCGCGTTTCCTGGCGGTGCGGCAAATAAAAGTACTTGTCGCACCAAGTCTTGTGCTCAGGATAAACCTCATCGCCAAAAGGTTGGCACAGTGATTTCGCCGTATCATGCCAATGCTGGCAATCTTCCTCGAAAGGGTAGAATGGGGTTAAGTCAAAGCCGCCACCAAACCACCAAACAGGCTGCTCACCTTCTTTCTCGGCAATAAAAAAACGCACATTGGCATGGGAAGTTGGGATATAGGGGTTACGTGGGTGGATCACTAAAGATACGCCCATTGCCTCAAAACTGCGCCCGGCCAATTCAGGTCGATGGGCCGTGGCTGAAGCCGGCATCTTTGTACCAAAGACGTGAGAGAAGTTAACCCCGGCCTGCTCGAACACATGGCCATCGCGCAACACTCGGCTTCGGCCGCCGCCACCTAACTCTCGCTCCCATTCATCCTGCTCGAAACTTGCTTGGCCATCCTGAGCTTCGATGGCTTGGCAGATCCTGTCTTGTAGATCCAATAAGAAGGCTTTTACTGCCTCTTTACTTACATCCTGCATAGTTGATCATCCTTGTCGGAATATATTGCCCGTAATTGCGTCGCGGATCTCTGATGGGTTAACACGGCCACCAGTTTCACCTTGCAGTATGGCAGCAAGCTGATCGCCTAACTGCTGCTCAACATCCGCCACATTTCGGCCTGGCTCTTGCCCGGTCAAATTGGCACTGGTCGACGTCAAAGGCTTACCAAATGCTTGGCATAATACCTGCACCTGGGGATGATCCGTTACTCGCACAGCGATAGTATCAAATTGCCCCGTCAGATAACGTGGAACCCCAGGCTTAGTTGGCATCACCCAGGTTACCGGCCCCGGCCAAGATGAGAAAATACGCTGCTTTTGCTCATCCGTAAGTTGGCTGTCATCGATATACGGTAATAGCTGCTCATAGTTGGCTGCGATCAAAATCAGGCCTTTTTCGATAGGGCGCTGCTTGATTGCCAATAGCTTGTGCACGGCAGACTCGCTATCAGGATCGCATCCCACACCGAATACTGCTTCGGTCGGATAGGCAATGACTTCCCCTTGCTGCAAGGCATCAACAACTTGGTTTAGGTTCTCCACGTCATCCTCTTTCTTTTTTTAGGCTAATTTGTAACTTTCTTTTTACCTATCTTACCGACTCCATTACCACAACTCCATGTTCCCCGGCGATTGTTTTAATTTCACCGACGCAAACGTTTTCCTTCACAAAAAATCCCCGTATAATGCCGCCCAGAATGCATTATTAACCTTCACAGTGTAGTTATCCTAAGGAGATCGGGATGAAAGTTGGAATCATCATGGGCTCTAAGTCTGATTGGCCGACCATGCAACATGCAGCCGAGATGCTAGACCGCTTCAATATTGCTTATGAAACCAAAGTTGTTTCAGCACACCGTACTCCTCACCTGCTAGCCGAATATGCAGAGCAAGCCCATGACCGTGGCATCAAAGTGATCATTGCCGGTGCCGGTGGTGCCGCCCACCTGCCTGGCATGACTGCCGCCTTTACCAGCCTACCAGTACTCGGCGTACCCGTGCAGTCACGCGCCCTGAAAGGCATGGACTCTCTGCTGTCTATTGTCCAAATGCCTAAAGGCGTAGCAGTCGGGACCTTAGCGATTGGGGATGCTGGTGCTGCCAATGCCGGCCTGCTAGCCGCGCAGATTATTGGTACCCAAGATAGCAGCGTTATGGCCGCTGTTGACGCTTTCCGCAAAGAACAAACTGACACCGTGCTTAGCAATCCAAACCCGGCTGAGGACGCATAATGAAAGTCTTGGTTCTTGGTGCCGGCCAACTGGCCCGCATGATGTCATTGGCAGGTGCGCCGCTTAATATTGAGGTTTTTGCCTATGATGTGGGTACTGGCAATGTGGTCCACCCGCTGACCCATCACCTGATGCTAAAAGGGCTCGATACCGCGATCACCTATGCCGATGTGATCACCGCTGAGTTCGAGCACATCCCACATGAAATTCTTGATATCTGCGAAGCTAGCGGCAAATTCCGCCCAACTGCTGATGCGATCAAGGCAGGTGGCGATCGCCGACTGGAAAAGGCACTGCTGGATAATGCCAACGTTGCCAATGCAAAATATGCCCTGGTAAACAGCCGCGAGGATCTGCAAGCGGCCATTGAGCATGTCGGCACCCCAATGGTATTGAAGAGTGCGCTGGGCGGCTACGACGGAAAAGGACAATGGCGCCTAAAACAAGTTGAGGATGCCGATCAGATCTGGAGCGAAATGGCGACCTTCTTGGCTGAAACGCCCAACCAAGCCATCGTTGCCGAGGAATTTGTTCCCTTCGACCGCGAAGTTTCGCTCGTTGGCGCCCGCGATGCACAGGGCAATATTGCTGTTTACCCGCTGGCAGAAAATACCCACACCGATGGCGTCTTGAGCCTATCTGTAGCCCTGGCCAATGATGATCAACTTCAGGCCCAAGCCGAGGGGATGTTCAAAGCACTGGCTAACTCAATGGACTACGTTGGGGTATTGGCCATTGAGTTCTTTGATGTAAAAGGCACGTTGTTGGTTAACGAAATCGCTCCGCGAGTGCATAACTCGGGCCATTGGACCCAACAGGGCGCCGATACCTGCCAGTTCGAAAACCACCTACGCGCGGTATGTGGGCTACCATTAGGCAGCACGGCGTTGGTACGCCCAACAGCAATGCTGAATATTCTGGGCGAAAGCAAACTACCACCATCGGTAATGGCAACACCGCAGTGCCATGTACATTGGTATGGCAAAGAAAAGCGCCCGGGCCGAAAAATGGGGCATATCAATGTCTGTACCGGTACGTCAGACGAGCTGCAATCGGTATTGAAGCAACTTGCCTCAGAGCTTGATCCCGTGGCATTTCCAGTACTGCAATAAACCGCTTGAGATAAAAAAATAGCCAGCACTAGATGCTGGCTATTTTTTTGCATTTATATTGGGTTGCCGCTTCGGGCATCACGCTCGCTACTCTTGATAGTGATGACATTTGCGATCTGCGCACTGTAGCTTAGTGCCACTTGCCAACTTTTTCTCTATTAGCAAACGAAAGCCGCACTGTTGGCAACTGCCCGCCACCGGCTTATTGTTTACCGCAAACCGGCATGATGGGTATTGATCGCAAGCGTAAAATACTTTGCCATAACGCGATTTTCGCTCAACCAGATGCCCCTTGCCGCAATCAGGGCAGGCAAGCTGGGTATTTTCCGCTTTTTTCTTTTCCGGCGACTCTATGTGCTGGCAGCCGGGGTAGCCACTGCAACCGATAAACATACCGTACCGGCCTTGGCGCAGCAACAGCTCTTCACCACAGTCCGGGCAAGGCTGACCAAGGTACTTCACGATATGGCCATCATTATGGTTCAAAGGCTTGATATAGTCGCAGTCAGGATAGCCCCCGCACCCCAAAAATGGGCCGCGCTTACTATTGCGGATCACCAGTTCAATGCCGCAATTGGGGCATGACTCTTGGTGCTCCAACGCATGCTCGTGGGCAGAGAAAAGTTGCTCGTTGATTTTACCAGACATACTGCTCGACTATCTTTTGTAGTTAACGCCTACCGTTAATGGATATACCCGTCTTCGATACCATAAAGTAGCTCTTCCATCTGGCTATAGGCGCTTTCGTTACCCGGAGCGTTGAATAGCACCATCAGGATAATCCACTTCAAGTCATCCAGAGAGAAATCAGCCGTTTCCAGCTCCATCACTCGGTCGATCACCATTTCACGGGTATCGGCACCAAGGACATGAATTTGCTCAAGGTAGGTCAAAAAGCCACGACAAGTAATATCAAGGCGCGACATCTCTTGCGAGGTATAAATACGCATCGATGTCACCGCGCTGGTGTTCATGTATGGCGTATCTTCAGTTTCTTGCAACGCGGCTAGCTTCTCAAGCCATGTCAGCGCCTTATAGATGTCGTCTTGGTGAAAGCCTGCCCGCAACAATTCTTCTGAAAGTTCGTCTTGGTCAACCATCAATTCAGCATCACTGTGAATATAGGTTTCAAACAGGTACATAAGAATATCCATCATAACTAGCCCCTCCTCGTTTTGATATAGCCACCGGGTACCGAAGTAACCGCCCCGAGCAACTCAAGTTCGAGTAACTGCATCATGATTTCATGAACGGGTTGCTTACAACGCTCAGCAACTACATCTACGGGTGTTGCCTCATTGCCTACGTTAGCCAACACCGCTGGAAATGGCAATTTTTCATTTTCAGGTTGTGGCAGCGGCAAGTCTATTTGATTATTTTTTACGCACTCGGTTAGCGCACCAACCTCCTCAAAGATATCGACCGGCGTTTCTACCAATTTAGCACCATTTTTTATCAGTGCATGACAGCCCCGGCTGCCGGGGTGATGGATAGAGCCGGGTAGGGCAAACACTTCCCGTCCTTGCTCAAGGGCATAACGGGCGGTGATCAGCGAACCACTTTTTTGTTCAGCCTCTATAACCAATACGCCAACCGACAGCCCGCTGATCACTCGGTTACGGCGAGGAAAGTTTTGCGGCCTTGGTGGCTCCGTTGGCCAAAACTCCGATACCAACGCCCCTTGTTCGCAAATCGACAGTGCCAATTCACGGTGCCGGGCAGGGTAAATTTTATCAAGCCCAGCTCCCAATACCGCCACCGTTGCCCCGCCACCTTTCAAGGCACCAGCATGTGCTTGGCCATCGATACCCAGCGCAAGCCCGCTGGTGACCACATAGTCAGCGGCAACCAATGAAGCCGCAAATTGGTAAGCCGATTCCCGCCCGTCGATACTGGCGTTGCGGCTACCTATCACCGCAATCTGGGGCTCGGACAACCAGCTGGGATTGCCGCGGACAAAGAGCACGGGGGGAGGGGAGGCGATCTCCTTTAGCAAACTGGGGTAGCTTGGGCTATCGAAAGTTAAAATAGACTGGTTGGGCTGCTCAGCCCATAACAAGGCTTGTTCTATCTTGGCCATCGGAGGGGAAGCCAAGCTTTTCGCTTGCTTGGCCGTCATCCCAATTTGCAGCAACTCCCTTTCCGGTAAGCTGCAAAGCTCTGCGGGGGCCACACGCTCAAGCAAACGCCGGATCCTGCTCCCGCCAAGGGACGGAACACTGGCTAGCTGCAGCCAAGCACGATGCTCAGTCATCTTGGGAAGGGGGCAAGGCAATCACACCGGGTGAAAATGGCTCTACTGCCTTTGTCACCACCGCCAGGCTGAAATGCTCATAGGGGCGAATAACCATGATTTCGCCTATCGCGATATCCCGCAAGGCATACGACACCTTATGACCGGACGCCCGATACTGATATTCACCTTTGCTACCCGACACCTTGGCACCGGCGCGGTAAAGCTGGAAGATATTGCCGGCGGCTATCCCATCTCGATGCCCCAGATCGACCACCACCACATCTTGGGTAGCAATATAGTTCATATGGCTAAGGTGGCCTAACACCCGGGCATGACTAGATGATGGCGGCAGGGAAGGACTGAAACTCATATCAAGCTGCTCGCTCGGCAACGGGGCAGGCAACAACACATCGTTTTGCCTGATCTCTTGCGAGAATACCAGCAGCTCAAGCGCACTTTGCCCGTCGGCATAGTCCGTCACCTTTCCCTTCGCGATCTCTTTCATTGCGACGACACGTGCCACCTCACGATCACCAATATCACGCTGGAACGATTGATCCGGCCGGTATATCCACCACTCCTCGCCGGGCTCCAACTCGGTATCCACCCACAAGGTATCGCCTTGCGCCAAATACCCCTTGGCACGGCTATCACCAATGACATAGGGGAGGCGTGCCAAGCTTTCCGGGGTTAACAGCTTGTCTTGAGCAAGGTAGGGAAGCATCAAGGTTGATTGGATGGTCGTCACCGGGGACCGGACCACCCGAACGGTTGGCGATAGCTTAATGGTTCTCTTCACTTGCAGTTGTGGTTGGCCATCAACCCAAACCAAGTGGATTTGATCGCCGGGGTAGATTAGGTGGGGGTTTTCAATGCTCGGATTCTGCTGCCAAAGCTGCGGCCACAACCACGGGCTTGATAAAAAGTGTGCCGAGATATCCCAAAGGGTATCGCCTTTCTTTACCACATATACCGAGGGTGCCCCAGGGTTCACTGGCAGCGACTGACCAACCGCCAGGCCAACCATTCCGAGATAAGCGACAACCAACAGCCAAATCCGCAGGCGCATGTTCCTTCCCTGAAACCACATCAACAATGGGATCAGGCTGTCATTGCCAACCCCCGCTGTCTAGCGCAAGCCAAGAGCAAAAACCAAGTTTTCGGCTGATCTCTCCTTTCGCAGAAAGTTGTTACATCCGTCGTAGCCCAACCTCGGCTACCCGCCCCGCGGCCGGCCAACTCAAGCTGAGTTGCCGGCCTATGTGAACGGGTACTGTTATTTGATTGCTAAAATGACTAGAATTAGAGCAACTAAGTGACCCCTGTTATCGGTACTGTCTTTAAAAAAGAGAAACTATGTCTGTATTGCAAGTATTAACATTCCCTGACGAGCGCCTACGCACCGTTGCCAAACCCGTTGAAGCCGTAACTCCCGAAATCCAAAAGATTGTCGATGACATGCTTGAAACCATGTATGACGAAGAAGGTATCGGCCTGGCGGCAACGCAAGTGGATATCCACCAGCGTATCGTGGTGATCGATCTGTCGGAAGAGCGCAATGAGCCGATGGTACTGATCAATCCGGAGATCACTGAAAAGCGTGGCGAAGACGGCATTGAAGAAGGCTGCCTATCGGTACCGGGTGCACGTGCATTGGTTAACCGTGCCGCTGAAGTATCGGTAAAAGCCCTGGATCGTGACGGCAACGAGTATAGCTTCGAGGCCGATGACCTACTTGCAATTTGCGTTCAGCACGAGCTTGACCACTTGGAAGGCAAGCTATTTGTCGACTACCTGTCGCCGCTGAAGCGCAAGCGCATTCAAGACAAGTTGGCCAAGATCAAACGCTACAACGAAAAACACGCGAATAAAGCCTAATTCGCCCACCTAATTTTAAGGACGCTACCTTGAGCAAACCTTTGAAAATTGTTTTTGCTGGTACGCCAGACTTCGCCGCCCGTCACCTGGCGGCGTTGTTGTCTTCGCAGCATGACATTATCGCCGTTTATACCCAACCGGATCGCCCAGCTGGCCGCGGCAAGAAACTCACCGCCAGCCCGGTTAAGAACATCGCCCTTGAGCACGATATTCCGGTTTACCAACCAGAAAACTTCAAGTCAGACGAAGCCAAGCAAGCGCTTGCCGACCTGGATGCTGACATCATGGTGGTTGTCGCCTACGGCTTGCTATTGCCTCAGCCAGTGTTGGATACTCCGAAACTGGGCTGCATCAACGTGCATGGCTCTATCCTGCCACGCTGGCGTGGCGCGGCACCGATCCAACGCTCTATCTGGGCAGGCGACGCCGAAACCGGTGTCACCATCATGCAGATGGACATTGGCCTCGACACCGGCGACATGCTGAAAATTGCCACACTGCCCATCGAAGCGACCGACACCAGTGCCACCATGTACGAGAAGCTGGCCAACCTTGGCCCGGATGCTTTGATTGATTGTTTGGCGGATATCGCCAACGGCACTGCGGTAGCGACCAAGCAAGACGACGAGCAAGCCAACTACGCCAAAAAGCTAAGCAAAGAAGAAGCAAAAATCGATTGGACCATGGATGCCGACGCCATCGAGCGCTGTATCCGTGCCTTCAACCCATGGCCGATGAGCTACTTCACTGTCGCCGAGCAAAACGTCAAGGTATGGCGGGCCGAGGTTGAAGCCGACACCCAAGGCAAAGCACCGGGCACTATCCTATCTGCAGACAAGCAGGGTATTGTCGTGGCCACCGGCAAGGGGGCGCTTCGCCTGCTTGAAATTCAGCCTCCGGGTAAAAAAGCCATGCAGGCTCAAGATTTACTCAACTCGCGCCGCGAGTGGTTTGAGCCCGGCACTGTACTGTAAGCACCACCAAGGCCAGTGCTTGCACTGGCCTTGTTATTTTTACTACCGGAAATCTATCCCGAGCCAATGTCGCCCATTGGGTAGTACCGGAACATCAGGAAAACCGCATGAATGTAAGAGCCGCTGCGGCCAAAGTTGTCTACCAAGTCGTTGATCAAGGCCAGTCGCTATCCAACGCCTTGCCGGCTGCGCAACAAGACATCAAAGAGCGTGACCACGCCCTGCTTCAAGAAATTTGCTACGGTGTGTTACGCTGGCTACCCCGCCTTGAGTCAATCACCAACCAGTTGATGGATAAGCCTCTAAAGGGTAAACAGCGTGTTTTCCACCACCTGATCCTGGTTGGCTTATACCAACTGGGCTACATGCGCATTCCAGCCCATGCCGCTGTGGCGGAAACGGTCAATGCCACCAAGAACCTGAAAAAGCCCCAGCTACGCGGCCTGATCAATGCCATTTTGCGCAACTACCAACGCCAGCAGCAAACACTCGACCAGCAGGCGATCAGCCATGATGCCGGCCGTTACGGCCACCCGAGCTGGCTGCTGAAGCTATTGAAAAATAGCTACCCGGCGCAATTGGAATCGGTTGTCGACGCCAACAATACCAAGGCGCCGATGTGGCTGCGCGTCAACCGCCAACACCACGACCGCGATGCGTACCGTGCCTTACTGACCGCCGAAGGTATCGAAACCGATATCCACCCGGAGGCGCCTGACGCATTGAAACTGCATAAACCTTGCGATGTCACCAAGCTACCGGGCTTTGGCGATGGCTGGGTATCGGTACAAGATGCCGCAGCCCAACTGTCGGTTGAATACCTCCAGCCCCAAGCCGGCGAGCTGATCTTGGACTGCTGCGCAGCACCTGGCGGCAAGACCGCCCACATCATGGAGCGCCAGCCGGATACCAAGGTGGTCGCCATTGATTGTGACGACACCCGCCTAAAGCGTGTTTATGACAACCTGCAGCGCCTGAACCTGGATGCCCAGGTGTTATGTGCCGATGCCCGCTACCCGGAGCAATGGTGGCAGGGTGACAAGTTCGACCGCATCCTATTGGATGCCCCTTGTTCGGCAACCGGGGTGATCCGCCGCCATCCCGATATCAAATGGCTACGCCGCGCCGAAGATATCGATGCGCTGGCACAACTGCAGTCGGAAATCGTCGATGCAATGTGGCAGCAGTTGAAACCGGGCGGTACCTTGGTTTATGCAACCTGCTCAATCACGCCTCAGGAGAACCGCGACCAGGTTAAGGCTTTCCTGGCACGTACCGCCGACGCCGTGCTTATCGGTAGCGAGCATGACAACCCAGGCCGTCAAATATTGCCGGGCGAGCATGATATGGATGGTTTTTACTACGCAGTTGTAAAAAAATCCGTATAAAATAGAGAAAAGCGATAAGCGGAACTTGGTTACCAAGTTCCGCTTTTTCGTCGCTGTAAGCGGGGAAAATCACTGACTTCTCCCAGAGCTGAAAACTAAGTTATTCTAAATGGGTGGCGTTCTGAATGATCCTTGCCCAGAAGCGTAGTAACCTACAACGATTCAATTAATCAGGCACATGCTATGAAAATTATCATTCTCGGTGCTGGTCAGGTCGGCGGTACCCTTGCCGAAAACCTGGTTGGCGAGAACAACGATATTACTATCGTCGATAAGGACCCAGAGCGGTTACGCGAATTACAAGACAAATACGACCTACGGGTTGTCCAGGGCTTTGCCAGCCACCCGCGCACCTTGCGCGAAGCCGGCGCGCAAGATGCCGACATGCTGGTATCGGTGACCAACTCCGATGAAACCAACATGATCGCCTGCCAGATAGCCTTCACCCTGTTCAACACCCCGAACCGGGTAGCGCGTATACGCTCGCCGGAATACCTCAAGGAAAAAGAGTCCCTGTTCCAGTCCGATGCTGTGCCGGTTGATCACCTTATTGCCCCGGAAGAACTGGTAACCGGCTATATCGAGCGCCTGGTCGAATACCCTGGTGCCCTGCAGGTGGTCGGTTTCGCCGAAGACAAGGTTGGCCTTGTTGCGGTTAAGGCCTACTACGGCGGCCCGCTGGTGGGTAACGCACTATCCGCCTTGCGCGAGCACATGCCCCATATCGATACCCGGGTAGCGGCTATCTTCCGCCAGGGCCGCCCGATCCGCCCGCGCGGCACCACGATTATCGAAGCCGACGACGAAGTCTTCTTCGTGGCCGCCAGCAACCATATCCGCTCGGTAATGAGTGAATTGCAGCGCCTGGAGAAACCCTACAAACGCCTGATGATTGTCGGCGGCGGTAATATCGGGGCTGGCCTCGCCCGACGCCTAGAGCAAAACTACAGCGTCAAGCTGATCGAACGTAATCCGGAGCGGGCGGAGAACCTGTCGGAGATGCTGGAGAACACCATCGTGTTCTGCGGCGATGCCTCGGATCAGGAGTTGTTGAGCGAAGAGCACATCGAGCAGATCGACGTCTTCATCGCCGTGACCAACGACGATGAAGCCAATATCATGTCTGCCATGCTGGCCAAGCGTATGGGTGCCAAGAAAGTGATGGTGCTGATCCAGCGCGGGGCATACGTGGACTTGGTACAGGGCGGGACTATCGATATTGCGATCTCCCCGCAACAAGCCACTATCTCGGCCCTGCTGACCCACGTCCGCAAGGCCGATATCGTTAACGTTTCCTCGCTCCGCCGCGGTGCCGCGGAAGCCATCGAGGCGATAGCCCACGGCGACGCCAGCACCTCAAAGGTTGTCGGCAAGGCCGTTGGCGACATCAAGCTACCGCCAGGTACGACCATCGGTGCCGTTGTCCGCGGCGACGAAGTATTGATCGCCCACGACCGTACCGTCATCGAGCAGAATGACCACGTGGTCATGTTCCTGGTCGACAAGAAGTATATCCCAGACGTTGAACGCCTGTTCCAACCAAGCCCGTTCTTCCTGTAATTCCTATGGTCAACTATCGTCCCATCTTGTTCGTGATCGGGCTGGTCTTATCCAAGATCGCCCTGTTCATGTACATCCCGACCCTGGTGGCATTTGTCACCGGGACCGCGGGATTTATCGACTTTGCCACCGCGGTGCTCATTACCCACGCCGTCGCCTTTGTTTGCCTGACCGTGGGCCGTGGCAGCGAGTTTAAGCTAGGGGTGAGGGACATGTTCCTGATCACCACTTTGGTTTGGACTATCGCCAGCGCGTTTGCCGCCCTGCCGTTTGTCTTTATCAACCACATTAGCTTTACCGATGCCTATTTCGAGACCATGTCCGGGATCACCACCACCGGCTCTACCGTGCTCAGCGGCCTGGATACCATGGCACCAAGCATCCTGCTTTGGCGATCGACCCTGCAATGGCTTGGCGGGATTGGGTTTATCGTGATGGGGGTAGCCATCTTACCAATGCTCAACGTCGGTGGTATGCGCCTGTTCCAAACCGAATCCTCGGATTGGTCGGATAAAAGCTCACCGCGCACCAAAAGCGTTGCCAAGAATATCGTTAACGTCTACCTCAGCCTGACGGGGTTATGCTTTGTCGGCTACCTACTGACGGGAATGAACACCTTCGATGCCATCAACCATGCGTTTACCACGCTATCGACGGGGGGCTATTCCACCTCCGATGGGTCGATGAACCATTTCTCGAACAGCGCCCACTGGGTCGCTATTTTGTTCATGTTCGCCGGCGGACTGCCGTTCTTGCTGTTCGTGCAAGCCATGCGCAAAAAAGATCCGCAACCGCTGTTAAAGGATGCGCAGATCAGGGGGTTCACAATCTTGGTGCTTAGTGCCGGCCTGGCAGTCGCACTGTGGCTAACCTGGCAGCTCGACTATGCCTTTATCGACGCATTCCGGGTGTCGCTGTTCAATATCATCTCGGTGGTCACCACCACCGGCTTCGGCCTTGATGACTTCACGGCCTGGGGGCCGTTCCCGACGATCATCTTCGCCTTCATTATGCTGGTAGGGGGGTGCTCAGGTTCGACATCGGGCGGGATCAAGATTTTCCGCTTCCAGGTGGCCTTTGCCTTGCTGCGCAAGCAAATGATGCAGTTAATCCACCCTTCGGGCGTCTTTATCCAACGCTATAACTCACGCCCGGTGACCGATGGCATTGTTCGCTCCGTGGTGGCCTTCGCCCTGACGTTCATCATCACCATCGTGGTGGTTGCCGCGATTTTGGGGATGCTAGGTTTGGATGCCATCACCAGCATCACCGGGGCAGCCACTGCCGTCGCCAATGTCGGCCCGGGAATGGGGAATGTTATCGGCCCAACGGGCAACTTTGCCACCCTGCCGGACTTGGCCAAGTGGACCCTGAGCTTCGGCATGCTGATGGGGCGCTTGGAGATCTTGACGGTGTTGGTACTGTTCTTCCCGGCCTTCTGGCGCGACTAGGCGCCGATACGCCTTCAAAGCTACACACCAGAACCCAAAAGAGAGCCCGCGGCTCTCTTTTTTGTTATTAGACAGGCTTAACATAGCAGTATATGGCAAAGAAATGGCATACCGTGCCGCCCAAGACAAACAAGTGCCAGATAGCATGGTTGTACGGGATCCGCTTATTGACGTAAAACACCACCCCCAACGAATAGATGATGCCGCCCGCAGCCAACAGTACCAACCCACCGGTCGATAGCGACACTGCCAACTGATAGATTGCCACCAACGACAGCCACCCCATGGTCAGGTAAGTCACCAGCGACAGCCGCTTGAAGCGATAGACAAAGACAATCTTGAGGATGATCCCCACCAGCGCAATGCCCCAAATCACCGCCGTCAGCCCCATCGCCAGCGGGGTGCGCAAGGAGATCAGTAAAAATGGGGTATAGGTGCCAGCAATCAACAAATAGATGGCACAATGGTCAAAGGTTTTAAGCGCCCTTTTGGCCCGCTCGAAGGGGATCGCATGGTAAAGGGTGGAGGCCAAGTAGAGCAAAATCATGCTGCCGCCGTAAATACTCAGGCTAGCAATGCTCATCGCATCGGCATCCAGCCGAATGGCCTGAACCAACAGCAACACCAAACCGACGATGCCAAACACCATTCCCAGTCCGTGGCTTACGCTGTTGGCTACTTCCTCTTTAACCGAATAACCGGTCTCTGTCGCTAGCTGCTTATCCATTTGTTTAATCCCAAAAATAGAGTTAAAGCTCAATAGATAAGCAGTATGGCACAATTAAGCGTACATGTGTACGCTGAAATAAATAATTCTTACAATCGGGGAGTGCTACGGCACGGGCGGGCTCACGTTACCTGATCCAAAAACTCAAGCACTTGCTGGCCAGCCTGCTGCGGGTGGAGGTTCGCCGGCAATTCGCAATGGCGCTTCAACTCCCCGCGTCCCAGCAATCCGGCCAACATGCCAGACAGCCCCCGCTGGCGGCGATCCACTTCAAACCAGAGCTGCAAGCTCTCTTCGTCGCGGTAGGCCACCACTTCCAACTCACGCCAACGGCCATGGTATGGCCCCGATACCGGGACAAACTCAAATTCTTGGACAAAGGGTAGGGCAAAGCCGCTGGCGGCCTCGCATTCCACCTGGCGAATGCGAAGTCCCGCCAGCTCAAGGGCGTTGAACACCCCATCCATCAAGGGATCGGGGCGCACGGTCAGGCCGTCTTGATCTTTGGGGTCGATAGCCATCGGAATATCCAACTGGGTTTCCAGCCAAACCTTGGCATCGCCAATCGTGATCGGGGTGTTGTAAGGCAACGATAACTCGACATCGAAATGGCGAACCTCATCGGCTGCAATGGTGAAAGCATAGGGCAGGGACCAATCGGCCAGCACGCAAGTTTGGCTGACCTTTTCTTTGCGATGCTGGCTATCGCCGCGGCTCACCTCCACCTCTTCCTCATAACGGCAGCACAGCCGTAGGTGGATGTTATCGATACTCTGCTCAACCTTGCCGCCATGGACTTGGACATCGACGTTAAGCACATCGCCGGGGATCAACACATCATGCTGAACCACGGCATCCACCCGTGCCGCACCGATGCCTACACTGGCTAAGCTCTTTCGAAACAATGACATCTGCATCTCCCTTGCTCTGGATTGGCAGCCACCTGGCGGACTGCACAAGAATATGAAAATCAATTAATATTGCCGACAACATACCATGGCTGCAACCACTTCCTCTGTGATATGCCTCAGATACAAAAAAACGAAGCCTTGGCTTCGTTTTTCAAGCTGGGAGCAAGCACCCGCTATTTCAATAGTGCGATGGTTGCCTGGCGGGCAAGGTCGGGATCCCGTGTCATGATGCCATCGACAATTTGCTGGTGAATATCTAGCTTCAGCAAACGCTCGCGGGTAATCACCCGGAAATAGCTTTCAAACACGGCCTTGAACAAGTTGCCGAACGGGCTGATAAAGTGGTTGCCGGAAGCAAAATAAATAAGCTGGTGGAAACGGGTATCGACCTCGACCCACCGCTCCTGATCAAACTGCTCGCCCAGCGCGTGCATCTCTGCCATCAGCGCTTGCAGCTCTGCCCGATCTTCGTCGCTGGCATTCAAGGCGGTCAATGCCGCCGCTTCCGGCTCCAGCGAGATCCTCACCCGCTGAAACTCACTGACCAAGTCTTCATGCTGCTCAAAGTTGAGCCATGCCAGCAAGTCTTGATCCAAATAATTCCAGTTTCGCTTGGGCAGCACCCGTGTTCCAATCCTTGGCCTTGGTAACACCATCCCCTTGGCGGCAAGCATCTTGATCGCCTCGCGAATCGCCGTCCGGCTGACACCGTACATTTCGCCAAGCTCCACTTCGCCGGGCAGGATGTCACCGGGGGCGGTCTCGCCGCGTAAAATTTGCTGCCCGATGGACTCGGCCAGTTTATAAGACAAGTTACGGCTGTTCACCAACCGCTGCTGATCCTGTTCCATCTTTTCCCTCCTAGGCTGTAGTTATCGTCCCGGTCGCATATCTATCCGGCCAGGCGTTTATTGCCAGCAAGGCTGCATTAGACCACAAAGTATCTTCGGATAAACCCGTTATCTTCACAGATGAAAGGATCGCCGTCATTTATCGCTTCCCATATCACTTAGACAGGAAAAAACCGCCACCGGAATGGTCAATAATCACTCGACTTGAGCATAGCTTATTGCTATTCTCGCGGCGAAAAAACAACCCACCCACTTCCCCTGCACAGGAACGGCTCAGCCAACAAGAAAAAGGCGGGGGATGTCAGTTTAATTTTGGCCACGGAAGCGCCTGACTATAGGTGAATAATGCGCCCAACCTCTTTTGTCAGGACCAGTACACCACGCAGCCCAGCACGCCTGCGTACCACCTCCCATGCCCCGATGTTCAAGGCAAAGCAACCAACAGCCACTGTTGAGAAGCTACCAGCCCAGTCGGTAAGCAAAACGCCAAGCCTGCACAAGCCAGCCAATGGCCAGCAAGCAGCGTAACGCCAAAGGCAGCCCAACATGGGCTGCCTTTTGTTTGTATCGTGATCAGGTTTGTTATACCGTTACCCCTACTAAAATTATGACAATAGAATCCAACCGATTCATTCAGCCTTTATTTTGTGGAGTAGATTATGAAGACCCACCGCGTTAACGAACTGATCGAGCTCATTCAGCCGGAATGGCTAAAGGAGCCGGATCTGAACCTGGTCGAGTTCCTGCTAAAATTGGCAGAAGAAGCCAAATACGAAGGCAAGCTTGAAGAACTGACCGACGACGTACTGATTTACCACCTGAAAATGCGTAACAGCAACAAGCAGGAGATGATCCCGGGTATTGCCAAAGATTGCGAAGATGACTTCAAGTCCGCGATCCTGCGCGCCCGCGGTATCATCAAGTAACTACCTTCCAAGCCTGGCTGGTTGCTCAGCCTGCCAGGCTTTATCCCCGCTTTTCCATCGCCTTCTTCTTCCCGTACAGCACATCGTGCTGCCCAAACTATGACCTTGCTAGAGTAATCTGGCGACAGGCTGCGTTATACTGCTGCGGTAACATTTATTTACCAATTACAACTTAACGATTACAACAACCCGGCAAAGTACCGGTGACAGCTTCCCCGTAGCAGGGGGAAAGCCAAGGAAAGTAATGTCATGAGCCAAGAAAAGATCAAGATAAAGGATATCACCCCGAAGACGTTCAACCCCGACACCCACAAAGGGAAGGGCGATCGCTTCAATCCCAACAACCGGATCTATGTCCGGGCCGTCAAGGGGATCTACCAGCAGCTGCGCCAGAAGATGGGCTGGGTGCTGATGCTCTTATTCCTCGGGATCCCCTGGATTCCCTATGGTGACCGCCAGGCCATTTTGCTTGATATCGGCCAGCAGCAATTTAACTTTTTCGGTACCACCCTCTGGCCGCAAGATCTCACCTTGCTCGCAACCCTGTTCATGATTGCGGCCTTTGCCTTATTTTTTGTCACCACTTTCCTTGGCCGGGTCTGGTGTGGCTATTTTTGCCCGCAAACCGTTTGGACTTTCATCTATATCTGGTTCGAGGAAAAGCTCGAAGGCTCCGCCAACAAGCGCCGCAAGCAAGACACGTTAAAGCCCACCAGCAAATTGCTACTGCGCAAAACCCTTAAGCATATCGCCTGGCTGGCCGTGGCCCTGGTAACCGGACTTACGTTTGTTGGTTACTTCCTGCCAATCAAGACCCTGGTGATTGAGTTCTTCACCTTCAGCACCAGCTCTTGGGCCGCGTTCTGGGTGGTTTTCTTTACCATCTGCACCTATGCCAACGCCGGATGGATGCGCTCTATCGTCTGCATTCACATGTGCCCGTATGCACGCTTCCAATCGGCCATGTTTGATAAAGATACCTATATTGTCGGCTACGACACCGCCCGCGGCGAAACCCGTGGCCCACGCCCGCGGAAAAAGGATCCGAAAGCCCTTGGGCTCGGCGACTGTATCGACTGCAACCTCTGTGTTCAGGTTTGCCCGACCGGCATAGATATCCGCGACGGCCTGCAGTATGAATGCATCAACTGCGGTGCCTGCGTTGATGCCTGCGACGAAACCATGGCAAGAATGGGGTACGAAAAACGCCTGATCAGCTATACCACCGAACATAAGCTCGAAGGCCACAAAACCAGTGTGATGCGTCCCAAGCTCCTCGGCTATGGCGGGGTCATGGTGGCAATGGTCGGGCTATTCTTTTACTTGCTGGCATCGGTGCAGCCGATGGGGCTTGATGTGTTGCGTGATCGCAACCAGTTGTTCCGTATCAACAACGCGGGGCTGGTAGAGAATACCTATACCCTGAAAATCCTCAACAAAACCCAGCAATCGGCCACCTTTACCCTGTCGGTGTCCGGCATTGAGGACATTGAGTGGTACGGGCCGCAAACGGTCACCGTCGACGGTGGCGAGGTCTTCACCCTGCCTGTCAGCCTAGGGGTTGACCCGTACCTGCTGCAATCGCCCATTGCCGACATCACTTTCACCCTGACCCGCGACGATGACGTCCAGCTCAGTACCGAGAGCCGCTTCATTGGCGAGTTGCGCTAACCGGCTTGCCTGAACGCAAAATAGTGTAAAGATAGGGCCGGCAACGGCCCTTTTTTATTATGATGCAATGGCCAAGCAATTGTTTACACGGAAGTTAGAGAACCCTGCCGCGAACCCGCGATTAGGTATATACTCGACAGCAATTGATTATTCTTATTGCGGAACCAGTCTAATGACTCAACACAACGGTTTTAGCTTTGCCGACCTTAGCCCCGACTTGCTGCTTGATGCCCTCGATACCACGGGGATCCGGGCGGAATCCGGGCTGTTGGCGCTCAATAGCTACGAGAATCGGGTATACCAGTTCACCGCCGAAGACGGTGCCCGCTATGTGACCAAATTCTACCGCCCGCAGCGTTGGACGGATGCCCAAATAGCAGAAGAGCACCAGTTTACCCTGGAGCTGGCAGAGCAGGAGATCCCTGTCGCCGCCCCGATTGCCATCAATGGCCAGACCCTGCACCACCACAACGGCCATCGCTTCGCCTTGTTCCCAAGCCTTGGCGGCCGCCAGTTCGAGGTGGACAACTTTGACCAGCTGGAATGGGTTGGCCGCTTTCTGGGCCGGATTCACCGCGTCGGGCAGCAACAACCTTTTGCCGATCGGCCGACAGTCAGCATGGAAGAGTATGTCTACCAGCCGCGGCAGGTACTAGAGCAAGCCGAGTTCATTCCCGAGCACCTCAAAACGGTATTTTTTGCTGATCTCGACATGCTGATCAATGAGCTCGAGCAACACTGGCACACCCACTGGCAGCCTATCCGCCTCCACGGCGACTGCCACCCGGGCAATATCCTGTGGCGGGACGGGCCGCTGTTTGTCGATCTCGATGACGCGCGAAACGGGCCAGCCGTGCAAGACCTATGGATGTTGCTCAACGGCGAGCGCCACGATCAAATCGCCCAACTCGACACGATTTTGGAAGCCTATAGTGAATTTGCGGATTTTGATCAATCCCAATTGAAACTGATCGAGCCTTTGCGCGGTCTTAGAATGGTGCACTATATGGCTTGGCTGGCGCGACGCTGGCAGGATCCAGCCTTCCCGCAAGCTTTCCCGTGGTTTGCCGATGCGAAATACTGGGAAGGGCAGGTACTGGCATTTAAGGAGCAACTGGCGGCCCTGCACGAGCCGTCACTATCATTGATGCCTCAATGGTAATCAAAACCAACAACAATGATTTTTCGTCTTTTATCAGGGAGTAAATCGAAACATGTTTAAGAAACTACTGGCGCTGGCGAGCGTCGCACTACTGTCTTTCTCGGTACAGGCCGCCAAGTTCAACGAAGGCGACCACTACAAGGTACTGGACTTGCCACAAAGCAACAGCCCGCTGGTTACCGAGTTCTTCTCGTTCTACTGCCCGCACTGTAATAGCTTCGAGCCAATGATCCAGCAGCTGAAAAAGACCCTGCCGGATAATGCCAAACTACAGAAGAACCATGTGTCTTTCATGGGCGGCGCGATGGGTAAATCTATGAGCAAGGCATACGCCACAGCCGTGGTGTTGGGTGTTGAAGACAAGATGACCCCGGTACTGTTTGCCCGCGTGCACGACATGCAAAAGCCGCCTCGCAACGATAAAGAGCTGCGCCAAATGTTCATCGATGAAGGTGTCAGTGCCGAAGACTTCGACGGCGCCTTCAACAGCTTCGCCGTCAACTCGATGGTAAACCGCTTTAACAAGGCGTTCCAAGACAGCGGCCTAACTGGCGTGCCTGCGGTAGTGGTCAACAACAAGTACCTGGTACAGACCGGCAAGATCCGCTCAGCCGACGAGTACTTCGAGCTAGTGAACTTCCTGCTGACCAAGTAAGGCGTTCAAAGGGTCATTGGGCCCATCGCTTCCACAAAAGGGCCAATCGGCCCTTTTGTTTTTTCGGCTACACCACCTGCGCCGTCAGCTGCTTGAGCAGCCTATCCATCGCCCGATACCCCAACGCCTCCGCCAAGTGGCCCCGCTCAATCCGCTCCTTGCCAGCCAAGTCGGCAATGGTTCTGGCCACCTTGATGATCCGGTGGTAGGCACGGATGGACAGCCCCAAGCGGTGCAACGCCGTCTCAAGAAACTCCGCATCGGCCTTATCCAGCGCGCAATGGGTGTCCAGCTCCCGTGTCGACAGCAGCGCATTGATTTTGTTGCCCCTTGCCATCATGGTCTCCCTGGCAGAGTGCACCCGCTGGCGTATCAGGCTGCTCGGCTCACCACGCTCACCGCCCTCGGCCAATGTCCCCCTAGGCAGGGCGGGGATCTCAATCGACATATCGAACCTATCAAGCAAGGGGCCGGATAAGCGCCCCAGGTAGCGTAGTATCGCCTGCGGGTTGGTCCGGGCTTGGTTGCCCTCGTAATAGCCCGTCGGGCTGGGATTCAACGCCCCGATAAGTTGGAAACGCGCCGGAAAGGTTGTTTTGCTGGTGGCGCGGGATATGACAATTTCACCGGACTCCAATGGCTCGCGAAGCGAGTCGAGCACCTTGCGCTCGAACTCCGGCATTTCATCGAGAAACAAGATCCCGTTGTGGGCCAGCGAAATCTCGCCCGGTCGCGGTACCGAACCACCGCCGACCAAGGCGGCCATCGAGCTAGAGTGATGGGGAGTACGGAACGGGCGCTGGCGCCAATTGCCCTCGTGGATCGATTGGTTGGTCAGCGAGGCGACGGCGGCAGTCTCCATCGCCTCGCTAACACTCATGTCCGGCAACAAATCACACAGCCGCGAGGCCAGCATGGTTTTCCCGGTTCCCGGCGGCCCGAGAAACAGCAAATTGTGGCCACCCGCGGCGGCGATCTCCAACGCCCGCTTGCCCTGCTGCTGGCCGATAATATCTTGCATATCCCGCCCAGAAGGTTTCTCGGCAGCCCCGCTGTGCTCGCGGGCACGCAATTGCAGGCTATGCTGGCCATTTAACTGGCCGCATACCGCCAGCAAGTCCGGGGCCGACTTATGCTGCTCCCTTGCAACCAGCCCCACCTGATCGCCGTTGGCATCAGGGACGATGAGACACCGCCCGGCACTTTTTGCGGCCAGTGCCGCCGGCAGCGCCCCCTTGACCGGACGAAGCTCGCCAGAAAGTGCCAATTCCCCCAAAAACTCGTAACTTTGCAGCTTGTTTGCGGGTATTTGACCGGAAGCTGCCAGTATCCCCAACGCGATGGGCAAATCAAACCGCCCGCCTTCCTTGGGCAGGTCGGCCGGGGCAAGGTTCACCGTGATCCGCCGCGAGGGGAACTCGAAATTGGCATTGACGATGGCGCTGCGCACCCTGTCCTTGGCCTCCTTGACACTGGTCTCAGGCAAGCCGACCAAAGTTAGGGCTGGCATTCCGTTGCTAATGTGGACCTCCACGGTCACCGCGGGCGCATTCACCCCGACACAGGCACGGCTATGGATAATCGCAAGACTCATGAAACAATCACCCTGATGATAGATTAATCAACTAAGTTAATGAAAATAGTGTGTTTGGTTTCATCAATAGCCTATTTATGCAGCCAGTTTGCAAAATAATTTACAGTTTTTGCTTGTCATGCGAGCGATGTCTGTGTTACCACTTAGGTAAAGCAAAACACAAACATTAAAACTGGACAGACAGTCAATGCAATTTACCGCCAAAGCGCTCGTGCTCATTATCAACGTCATCGTGGTGATTATCTCACCGCGACGAGGGCTGGCAGGCGTAAATTAGCAACAAACACAACTACGCAAAAAAGCCCTCGCACCGAACGGTACGGGGGCTTTTTTTTGAACATTTACTGGAAATACGCTGAAAAAGACATCAGCGACTATCGCAAGCATGGAAACGGGAGAGCAGCGATGACAGGAGCAGAGTTAGTCGTACACGCGCTGCAGCAGCAGGGGATAAAAACAGTTTTTGGCTATCCGGGTGGCGCGATCATGCCTATCTACGATGCCCTCTATGACGGCGGGGTCGAGCATATCCTCTGCCGCCACGAGCAAGGTGCCGTCATCGCCGCTATCGGCATGGCGCGGGCAACCCAGGACGTGGCTGTTTGTATGGCGACTTCGGGGCCAGGCGCCACCAACTTGGTGACCGGCCTTGCCGATGCGTTCTTGGACTCGGTACCGATGGTTGCGATCACCGGCCAGGTTGCCAGCTCGCACATCGGCACCGACGCCTTCCAGGAAATGGATGTGATCGGCATGTCGTTGGCCTGTACCAAGCACAGCTACCTGGTGACCGACATCAACGAGTTGGCACCGACATTGGCCGAAGCCTTTGTGGTTGCCAAAGCAGGCCGCCCGGGCCCTGTTATTGTCGATATTGCCAAGGATGTGCAGTTGGCCGAAGCACCAACGGATATTGTCGCGGCCATCACGCCACCAGCCATCCCTGTTGCCTCTAGCGAGGCGGTTGCGGCAGCCCAGGCGGTATTGTCCCAAAGCAAGAAGCCTGTCATGTATGTGGGCGGCGGGGTGCAAATCGCCAAGGCAACCGACACGGTACGCAGCTTCCTGAAAATGAACCCGATGCCGTCGGTCAGCACCCTCAAGGGGCTGGGTACCATCGAGCGCCATGATCCGCACTATCTGGGCATGCTGGGTATGCACGGCACCAAGGCAGCCAACCTCATTGTACAAGACTGTGACTTGCTGATTGTCGTCGGCGCCCGTTTCGATGACCGCGTGACAGGCAAGCTAGATACCTTCGCGCCCAACGCCAAGGTCATTCACATTGACATCGACGCTGCCGAGTTCAACAAGCTGCGCCACGCCGACGCACCGCTTCGCGGCGATATCAATACGATTCTGCCCCAGTTGGAGCTGGCACAGGATATCAGCCCATGGGTGGCATACAGCGAAACGCTACGCCGCGACAACAAGTGGCGCTACGACCACCCGGGCGAGCTGATCTATGCCCCGCTATTGCTGAAGCAGCTATCGGACATGATGCCGGACAGCAGCATGGTATCGACCGATGTCGGCCAGCATCAAATGTGGGCGGCGCAGCATATCCAGCCGCGCGCCCCGCAAAACTACATCACCTCTGCCGGGCTGGGCACCATGGGCTTTGGTTTGCCTGCCGCAATGGGCGCCAAGGTTGCCCGCCCCGACGATGAATCGATCCTGATCACCGGCGACGGTTCGATCATGATGAACATCCAGGAGCTCGGCACCCTTAAGCGCCGCCAGATCCCGGTCAAGATTGTCCTGATCAACAACCAGCGCCTCGGTATGGTCCGCCAATGGCAATCGCTGTTCTTCGATGGCCGCCATAGCGAAACTATCCTTGATGACAACCCGGACTTCGTCAAACTGGCGGAAGCGTTCGATATCCCGGGCAAGACCATCACCACCAAGGACGAAGTCGGCCCCGCGCTGCAAGAGATGCTGACAAGTAAGACCTCTTATTTATTGCATGTCGTTATATCAGAAGAAGAAAATGTATGGCCGCTGGTTCCGCCGGGCGCCGCAAACCAAGACATGCTGGAGAATACCTAATGGAAAGATATTTACTCGACATCAAGGCCAATGATAAGCCAGTATTGCTAGAGCGGATTTTGCGGGTGATCCGTCACCGTGGTTTTATTATTAAAAAAGTAGACGCGACTCAAAATCACGAGAGCAAGATAGCCAGCATTTATATTATCGTAGATAGTGATCGTCCCATTACCACGCTTCTAAACCAAATCGAGAAGCTTTGGGATATACGTACCGTCGATACCACACTATTAGAAAACCGAGATTAGTTTTTAAGGAAGGAACAAAAGATGGCAAATACAGCGGATTTTATCTGGTTCAATGGTGAAATGGTTCCTTGGGCTGACGCCAATGTCCATGTACTGACCCATGCAATGCACTACGGCACCTCGGTCTTCGAAGGCATTCGCTGCTATAACACGCCGAACGGTCCTGCAGTGTTCCGTCACAAAGAGCACATGGAGCGTTTGAAGAACTCGGCCAAGATCTACCGCTTCCCGATCCCATACAGCACCGAAGAGCTGATGGAAGCCTGCCGCGAGACCCTTCGCGTCAACAAGCTAGAATCCGCCTATATCCGCCCGCTAGGTTTTGTCGGCAACGTTGGCCTTGGCGTATGCCCGCCGGCCGATACCGAAATGGAGCTGATCATCGCAGCCTTCCCGTGGGGTTCCTACCTGGGCGAAGAAGCACTGGAAAACGGTGTTGATGCCATGATTTCAAGCTGGAACCGCGCCGCGCCAAACACCATCCCTACCGCGGCCAAGGCCGGTGGTAACTACCTATCGTCGCTACTGGTTGGCGGTGAAGCGCGCCGCCATGGCTATGCCGAAGGTATCGCATTAAGCGTGGACGGCTACCTGTCTGAAGGGGCAGGGGAAAACATCTTCGTGGTACGTAATGGCGTGCTATCCACACCGCCGGCAACCAGTGCCATCCTGCCGGGTATCACCCGCGACACCATCATGATCCTCGCCAAAGAAATGGGTTATGAGATCCGCGAGGAAAACATTGCCCGCGAAGCACTGTACCTTGCCGATGAGATCTTTATGACCGGCACCGCGGCCGAGATTGTACCGGTACGCTCTGTTGACCAAATCACGGTCGGCGAAGGCAAACGCGGCCCAGTCACCAAGCAGGTGCAAGAGGCCTACTTCGGCCTGTTCAATGGCAGCACCGAAGACAAGTGGGGTTGGCTAGACCCAATCTACCCATCTGAAACCAAGTAAAGAATATATGCCTGCCCGCCAAACCGCGGGCAGCCAGCAACAAAGCAAAAGGATTTTTTTGTTATGCCCAAGTATCGCTCCGCCACTACCACCCACGGCCGTAACATGGCCGGTGCCCGCGCACTATGGCGCGCCACAGGCGTAAAAGACGAAGATTTCGGTAAGCCAATCATTGCCGTCGTCAACTCCTTCACCCAATTCGTTCCGGGCCACGTCCACCTGAAAGACCTTGGCCAGCTGGTTGCCAGGGAAATCGAAGAAGCGGGTGGTATTGCCAAAGAATTCAACACTATCGCGGTTGATGACGGTATCGCGATGGGCCACGGCGGTATGCTGTACTCACTGCCTTCGCGTGAGCTAATCGCCGATTCGGTCGAGTACATGGTGAACGCCCACTGTGCCGACGCCATGGTGTGTATCTCGAACTGCGACAAAATCACCCCGGGAATGCTGATGGCCTCGCTGCGCCTGAATATCCCGGTGATCTTCGTATCGGGCGGCCCGATGGAAGCAGGCAAGACCAAGCTGTCGGATCAGATCCTTAAGCTTGATCTGGTTGATGCCATGATCCAAGGTGCCGATCCCAATGTTTCCGATGAGCAAAGCGAGCAGATCGAACGCTCTGCGTGCCCAACGTGCGGCTCGTGCTCGGGCATGTTCACCGCCAACTCGATGAACTGCCTGACCGAGGCGTTGGGCCTAAGCCAGCCAGGCAACGGGTCGATGCTGGCCACCCACGCCGACCGCGAACAACTGTTTATCAACGCCGGTAAGCGTGTTGTCGAGCTGACCAAGCGCTACTATGAGCAAGACGACGAAAGCGCGCTACCGCGCAATATCGCCACCAAGAAAGCATTTGAGAATGCGATGGCATTGGATATCGCCATGGGCGGTTCGACCAATACCGTCTTGCACCTGCTGGCCGCGGCACAAGAAGGTGAAATTGATTTCACCATGGAAGACATCGACCGTATGTCCCGCCGCGTTCCCCATTTGTGTAAGGTGGCCCCGTCTACCCAGAAATACCACATGGAAGATGTCCACCGCGCTGGTGGGGTTTACGGCATTCTGGCAGAGCTGGATCGTGCCGGCCTGTTCCACAGCGAGTGCTACAACGTGCTTGGCGAGCAGTTCGCCCAAAGCTTCAAGCACTACGATATCGTCCAGACACAATCCGAAGACGTGAAGTCCTTCTTCCGTGCCGGCCCTGCCGGGATCCGCACCACCCAGGCCTTCTCGCAAGATTGCCGCTGGGATACGCTGGACGATGACCGTGAAAACGGCTGTATCCGCAATAAGGAGCACGCCTTCAGCCAAGACGGTGGCCTTGCGGTCCTATCCGGCAACATGGCGCTAGACGGCTGCATCGTGAAAACCGCGGGCGTTGACGAAAGCTGCCTCACCTTTACCGGCCCGGCGATTGTATTCGAAAGCCAGGAAAGCGCGGTTGAAGGGATTCTGGGGGGCAAGGTCAAAGCCGGCGACGTGGTGGTGATCCGCTACGAGGGTCCGAAGGGCGGCCCGGGCATGCAGGAAATGCTATACCCGACCACCTACCTGAAGTCGATGGGCCTAGGCAAAGAGTGCGCCCTGATCACCGATGGCCGTTTCTCAGGCGGTACCAGCGGCTTGTCGATTGGCCACGTGTCGCCGGAAGCAGCCAACGGCGGTACTATCGGCTTGATCAAGGACGGCGACACCATTGCCATCGATATCCCGAACCGCACCATCGACCTGCAAGTCGACGATGCCGAACTGGCCCAGCGCCGTGCCGACACCGAGCAACGCGGCTGGAAGCCTCTTGACCGCCAACGCGAGGTCTCGTTTGCCCTGCGTGCCTATGCCAACCTTGCCACCAGCGCCGACAAAGGGGCGGTACGTGACAAGTCCAAACTAGAAGGATAACCCATGATGAGCGAAGTAACCCAGGCCAAGGATGTAGAGCTATTAAGCGGAGCCGATTACCTTCGCGATATCCTCCGAGCACCAGTATACGAGGTGGCGCAAGTCACCCCGTTACAGGGAATGGATCGCTTGGCAGCACGCATTGGCAACCAGGTACAACTCAAGCGCGAGGATCGCCAGCCGGTCCACTCGTTCAAGTTGCGCGGTGCCTACAACATGATGGCGCAACTCACCCCGGCACAGCGCCAAGCCGGGGTCATTGCCGCCTCCGCGGGTAACCATGCCCAGGGGCTGGCGATGTCCGGCAAGCACTTGGGGGTGTCGGCCACTATCGTCATGCCGCGTACCACGCCCGATATCAAGGTCGATGCGGTACGCAGCTTCGGCGGCAATGTTGTCTTGCACGGTGGTAATTTCGACGAAGCCAAGGCCCATGCGGAGTCGTTGGCCGCCCAGCACGGCTATACCTTTATCCCGCCGTTCGATCATCCGGCAGTCATCGCTGGCCAGGGCACGATTGGGGTTGAGCTGGTGCAACAAAACGGCCACCTCGACTACATCTTCGTCCCGGTTGGCGGCGGCGGTTTGGCCGCGGGTGTCGCCGTGCTGATCAAGCAGCTCATGCCACAAATCAAGGTCATCGGGGTTGAAGCCGAAGACTCTGCCTGCCTCCATGCCGCCTTGGATGCCGGCCAACCGGTTACCCTCGATCAGGTTGGGATGTTTGCTGATGGTGTGGCGGTAAAACGCATCGGCGAAGAGACCTTCCGCCTGTGCCAACAGTACCTCGACGATTCCATCACGGTCAGCAGCGATGAGATTTGCTCGGCCGTGAAGGATATTTTCGAGGATACCCGGGCCATTGCCGAGCCTTCCGGGGCATTGTCGCTGGCCGGATTGAAGAAGTATGCCGAAGCAGAGCAACTTCAGGGCAAGCAACTGGCTGCCGTACTGTCGGGCGCCAACCTAAACTTCCACGGCCTGCGTTATGTTTCTGAGCGCTGTGAGCTGGGTGAAAAGCGGGAAGGCCTGTTGGCGGTGACTATCCCGGAGCGTCCGGGGGCGTTCCTTGATTTCTGCCACATCCTGGGCGGCCGTGCCGTCACCGAGTTCAACTACCGCCATAATGACGACACGCTCGCCAATGTGTTTGTCGGTGTCCGCTTGATGCAGGGGCAGGAAGAGCTCGACAGCATCATTCAGGATCTGCGCAAGGGCGGCTACCCGGTCGTCGACCTGTCAGACGATGAAATGGCCAAGGTTCACGTGCGCTACATGATTGGTGGCCGGCCGGCCAAACCGCTCAATGAGCGCCTGTACAGCTTTGAGTTTCCCGAGTACCCGGGCGCTTTGTTGAAGTTCCTCAACACCCTAGGCACCCACTGGAATATCAGCTTGTTCAACTACCGTAACCACGGTGCCGATTATGGCCGGGTATTGTGCGGGTTCGAGCTGGAAGAAAAAGACTTGCTATCGTTCACCAGCCACCTGCGTGAGCTTGGCTACCAGTGGAAGGATGAAACCGCCAACCCTGCTTACCAGTTCTTCTTGGCCCAGTAAGCAACTCGGCAGCACATAACTTAAAAAGCAGCCTAAGGGCTGCTTTTGTATTTCTGTCACTTGGGGGCAGAAATATAGTCAATACAGGCTTGCACCTGGTTTAGGTGAGATTTCAGCATCTCGGTTTGCAATGGCTCGGGCAACTTGCCATACAGGTTGGACAACTGCTGCCAGTAGTGGCTGCCGTTATCTTGCCCTTGCTCGACCATGATATCGCCAATGAACCACTCAAGGGGACGGCCAGTCAACAATGCAATTTTCAGCAGGGTCGTGATCCTCGGTTCGGTTTTGCCCGATTCAAGGTCCAAATACGTCTGCCGTGCAATATCAAGCTTCTTGGCCATCACTACTTGAGATAATTCTTTCCATTCGCGCGCCTCACGGATCTTGGATGCTATTTGCGACTTCGCGATTTCCATGGATTATCCTCTGTTAATTATTCGTCCTTTTCATCCACCATGGCGCTGCAAATTGTGATATTCAGCAGTGTCATAACATTGAAAAAGCAGCAAATTATCTAACAGAATCACCATAATTCACGGCAAATACGCATAAAACGTGAATCTATACATTCAATGTCTACCAAAGCAGACAATTTGGTTTTTTGCTTGCATATCTATGTATACAAGTCGACGCATACCAACAAGCAGCACATTGGCATTTTGCTTTGCTATCTGTCTTTCTGCGTCAATGCGCGGGTATACTCCGCCATAAAACCGGCAAGGTTAATACTTTGCTGCAAAATCACATTCCTGGCCGAGTGGGGCAGGCGGCTGAAATACTGCAAAAGGCGATCAATTTCCTCTTTGTATTCGCTTTCGAGAATTTCTATCCCCTCGTCGCCATAGACGAACCAGGTCAGCGGTCGCTCGGTGATCTCCGAAATTTCAGATAGCACCCTCACTTTTGGCTCGGTCTTTCCCGTTTCCAAATCTAGATAGGTTTGCCGCGCAACTTTCAGTTGCTGGGCCATGTGAACTTGCGTCAACCCCTTCCACTCTCGGGCCTCTTTGATACGAGCAGCAATTTGGGCTTTAGGATCTGTCATGTCTTACCTCCAATACACCAAAATGAATAACGCCTAGCTTTCATTACTGGATTGCACAACATAAGCCAACTTGACAAAAACACTTAAAATCAACCAAAAACAAAAACTTAAAAAACACCCTCTCAATATGAATTGTAAATTGATTCGCAAAACGTGATCTTGGTGCCTATATTTCTTATTTCGCAAAAAACCACCACCTCTGTCTAGATAGTAGACCTCAGGGTTAACAAAATAGAAAAAAGGCACCGCTCAGGGTGCCTTTTCTTAAAAGTGAGAATCGTCTTATTTATTAGACAACCTCGCTACTTACTCAACCGTTACCGCTTTGGCCAGGTTGCGAGGTTGGTCGACATCCGTACCCTTGATCAGGGCCACGTAGTACGACAACAGCTGCATCGGGATCGTGTAGTAGATAGGTGCTGTGATCTCGCTTACATGCGGCATGGTGATGATCTTCATGGTCTCATCCGCCTCGAAGCCCGCATCCGCATCCGCAAAGACATACAGCAAGCCGCCGCGGGCACGCACTTCTTCGATGTTCGACTTCAGCTTCTCCAGCAGCTCGTTGCTTGGCGCCACCACGACAACCGGCATATCGGCGTCGATAAGCGCCAGCGGGCCATGTTTGAGCTCACCGGCAGCATACGCCTCAGCGTGGATATAGGAGATCTCCTTTAGCTTCAGGGATGCTTCCATCGCGATTGGGTAGAACTCGCCACGGCCAAGGAATAGGGTATGGTGCTTATCGGCAAAATCCTCGGCCAGCGCCTCGATTTCCTTCTCAAATGACAGCGCGGCATTGATCTGTTTCGGCAACGCATGCAGTGCCTCAACAATCTCTTGCTCTTTCTCCGCACCAATCAGTGCTTTCTGCTTGCCCAGTGCGGTAACCAGCATCAGCAGTGCCGATAGCTGGGTAGTAAAGGCCTTGGTTGATGCCACGCCAATCTCGACCCCGGCACGGGTCATAAAGGCAAAATCAGACTCGCGAACCAACGAAGAGCCGGCTACGTTACAAATCGTCATCGCCGCCATGTAGCCTTTTTCCTTCGCCAGGCGAAGTGCCGCTAGGGTATCGGCCGTCTCACCCGACTGAGAAAGGGTGATCAACAAGCTATTCGGACGGGTGACGAACTTGCGGTAGCGGAACTCAGACGCGATCTCGACATCACAGCTAACCCCAGCCAAGTCCTCGAACCAATAGCGGGCTGTCATACCTGCATTATAAGACGTACCACATGCCACGATCTGGACATGCTCAACCTTGCTCAGGATTTCCGCGGCATTCACACCGATAGACTCCGTTACCACGCTGTCGGCGGTGATGCGGCCTTCCATGGTGTTGATCAGCGCGGTTGGCTGCTCGTAAATTTCTTTTTGCATGAAGTGGCGGTATTGGCCCTTGTCGCCGGCATCATGCTCGGCATTGGACTCGGCAATTTCACGCTCGACACGCTCACCAGTCGCATCAAATACCGTTACCTCACGGCGGGTAATTTCTGCCACATCGCCTTCTTCCAGGTACATAAAGCGGCGGGTAACATTGAGCAGCGCCAGCTGATCAGACGCCAGGAAGTTTTCACCGACGCCGAAACCAATCACGATAGGGCTGCCAGAACGCGCTACCACCACGCGGGATGGGTCTTTGCGATCAAGGGCAACGGTACCGTAGGCACCTTCCAACTGCTTCGCGGTTTTTTGCACGGCCTCCACCAAGCTTGCCGAGCTGCGCAGCTCCCACTCGACCAAATGGGCAATCACTTCGGTATCGGTTTGCGAGGAAAACACGTAGCCGCGCTCAACCAGCATTTCACGCAACTCTTCGTGGTTTTCGATAATACCGTTGTGAACAATGGCAATATCACCGGACATGTGCGGGTGGGCATTGGCCTCGGACGGCTCGCCGTGGGTCGCCCAGCGGGTGTGGGCGATACCCGTACCGCCAACCACATCTGCCGCCTCTACGGCATCCGCCAATTCCTGCACCTTGCCAAGGCGGCGCACGCGGGTTAGGTTAGCCTCGCTATCCACAACCGCGACACCGGCTGAGTCATAGCCACGGTACTCAAGGCGGCGTAAGCCCTCTACCAGAATTTCAGCGACATCACGCTGTGCTACTGCGCCAACAATCCCACACATAATCAATTTGCTCCTAAAGTTTTATTCCGCCGCCGCACAGATCACCTGTACGCCATGCTGTTCAATCTGTTGTTTCGCGTCGCCATCAAGGCCGTCGTCGGTGATCAGGGTGCTAATATTGCCCCATGGCAGCTCCAGGTTCGGAATTTTGCGACCGATCTTGCTGGACTCGACCATCACCACCACCTCACGGGATACCTCCGCCATTACCCGGCTCAATCCCACCAGCTCATTAAAAGTTGTAGTACCTCGAGCGGTGTCGATCCCGTCCGCACCAATAAAAAGCTGATCAAAGTCATAAGAACGCAATACCGATTCGGCCACTTGGCCTTGGAAGGCTTCCGAATGGGGATCCCATGTCCCGCCCGTCATCAGCAAGGTGGGCTCGTTTTCCAGCTCGTTGAGGGCATTGGCGACATTGAGCGAGTTGGTCATCACAATCAGGCCATGCTTGTCGTTGAGCAGGCTGATCAGGCTCGCCGTCGTACTGCCGCTATCGATAATGATCCGGTTATGGTCGCGGATACGGGCTGCTGCCGCTTTGGCAATCGCTAACTTACGAACCGAAACATTTTCCTCGACATCGGCCACCATTTCAGTCGGGATGGCAACCGCGCCACCATAACGACGCAATAGCAAGCCGCCTTTTTCCAAGGTGGCTAGGTCTTTGCGGATAGTGACTTCCGAGGTGGTAAATTGTTTGGCCAGGGCATCAACGCTCACTTCACCTTGCTCATTGACCACAACGGCAATGGCATGGCGACGCTGCTGGGTATTACGTTTAGACATTCAATTACGAACCGATAGCTATAAGTTTCGAACTGAAAGAAATGGTAGCAGATCAAAACTTTTTTGATCAAGCAAGTACAATTAATTTTTATTAAAAAAGAAGCAGCAATATAACGCTATGTTATAAGCAAATTTGTAAAAAGGGGGAGAGAGGAGAGGGGTGGCCACGACGAAAAAAGGCAAGGGAGCTCCCTTGCCTTTGCTATCCGATACTTAGTAAGCCAAGTGGTTATTTCTGCTTAACCGGGCGCTTCCAGCCTTTAATTGTACGGGCTGGCGCACGAGTGATCACTAACTCACCCTCACCGATATTGCGGTTGATGGTCGCACCGGCACCGATGGTTGCCCCCTTGGCAATCTTAACCGGGGCGATCAGCTGGGTATCCGAGCCGACAAACACATCATCTTCGATCTCGGTCTTGAATTTGTTGGCACCGTCGTAGTTACAGGTAATGGTACCGGCACCGATATTAACGCGATCGCCAATTTCAGCATCGCCAAGGTAGGTCAGGTGGTTGGCTTTCGAACCCTGGCCCAAGCGCGCCTTCTTCATTTCCACGAAGTTGCCGACATGCGAGTCGCCCACCAGCTCCGCACCAGGGCGTAGGCGGGTAAATGGACCCACGGTACAATCTTCACCTACCGTCGCCCCTTCAATCACGCTGTATGGGCGCACAATGGTGTTGTCGTCGATTTCACAGTCCTTGAGTACCGAGCCAGCACCAATGACCACGTTGTTGCCCAGTGACACGCTACCTTCGATGATCACATTAACATCGATTTCAACGTCGGTACCGCACTGCAGCTCACCGCGTAAGTCGAAACGGCTTGGGTCGCGCAGCATCACGCCTTGCTCCAACAGGCGCTCAGCCTGCATGGCCTGGAAAGCACGCTCCAGCTTGGCCAGTTGGATACGGTTGTTTACCCCTTCGACCTCGATGGCGCGTACAGGGTGCACCGCTTCCACCGCACGGCCCTCGTTGTGCGCCGCTTCAATAATATCCGTCAGGTAGTACTCGCCCTGGGCGTTATCGTTCTTCAATGCCGCCAACCAGCGCTTCAGATCGCCGCCATTGGCAACCATCACACCGGTGTTGATTTCCTTGATCAGCTTCTGCTCTTCGGTGGCATCTTTCTGCTCCACAATCGCCACTACCGGGCCGTTGCGACGCACGATACGGCCATAGCCTGTCGGATCGTCAAGCACAACGGTCAGCAGCGCAATACCGCCGCTAGGCTGGGCATCCAGCAGGTTATCTAGGGTTTCAGAGCTGATCAAGGGAACGTCACCGTACAGGATCAGCACCTTCTCATCATCAGCTATCGCAGGGCATGCCTGGTTTACCGCATGGCCCGTGCCCAACTGCTCTGCCTGCAATACCCAGTTAACCGGCTCGTCTGCCAATACCGACTGCATTTGATCGCCACCGTGGCCATATACCAAGTGGATCTGGTTTGCCCCCAGTCCCGCACAGGTATCGATCACGTGCTTTGCCATTGGCTTGCCCGCCAAGGTATGGAGTACCTTCGGCAGGTTCGAGTACATACGGGTTCCTTTGCCCGCCGCTAGGATCACAGCGCTGAAGCTCATGATGGATTATCCCTCTTGATGCATAATTAAAAACAATACTGCCCGCATTGTAACGGCTGAGCCCGGTCCGGTTAAGGGAAATAGTTAGTTTTTTGCGAGTAATAACTTGCAAAAAAACAAAGAGGGTAGTGAAAACCCCGGCCGGCTAGGTAAAAACACTACCCACGGCAAATAGCAGGCATAAAAAAAGCGACCCTAGGGTCGCTTTTTTGCGTCATGCGCCTGATTAACGCGCTTTCTTGGTCAGCTCGATGACTCGTAGCTGAGCAATCGCCTTAGCCAGGTCACTGGCCGCTTGAGCAAAGTCGATATCGCCATGCTGGTTGTGGATACGCTCCTCAGCCTGACGTTTCGCTTCTTCCGCTTTCGCTGCGTCCAAATCTTCACCGCGGATCGCGGTGTCAGCCAATACCGTGACGGTATTTGGTTGAACTTCCAGCATGCCGCCAGAAAGGTAAATAACCTCTTCTTCGCCATGCTGCTTAGTGATTCGAACCATACCCGGCGTGATAGCGGTCAGCAGCGGTGTGTGTCCTGCGTGAATACCCAGTTCACCTTCGCTACCGGTCACCTGGATATCTTCAGCACGGCCAGAGAACAGTTTTTTCTCTGCGCTTACTACGTCCAGATGGAAGGTTATCGCTGCCATGTCGCCTCCTACTTAGCTTAAAGCTTCTTCGCGTTTTCCAATACGTCTTCAATCGCACCGCAGTACATGAATGCCTGCTCTGGGATATCGTCGTATTCGCCCGCTAGAAGGCCTTTGAAGCTACGTAGCGTATCTTTCAGCGATACGTAGATACCTGGGTCGCCAGTGAAGACTTCAGCAACGTGGTAAGGCTGAGTTAGGAAACGCTCAATCTTACGTGCACGAGATACAGCCTGCTTATCTTCTTCAGACAGCTCGTCCATACCTAGGATTGCAATGATGTCTTTCAGCTCTTTGTAGCGCTGAAGCAAGCTCTGAACGCCACGCGCGATGTCGTAGTGCTCCTGACCAACCACTAGCGGATCAAGCATACGAGATGTTGAATCTAGCGGGTCAATCGCCGGGTATAGACCCAGAGAAGCGATCTGACGAGAAAGTACAACTGTCGCATCAAGGTGGGCGAACGTTGTCGCCGGCGATGGGTCAGTCAAGTCATCCGCAGGTACGTATACCGCCTGAACAGACGTGATAGAGCCTGTCTTGGTCGATGTAATACGCTCCTGAAGTACACCCATCTCTTCTGCAAGCGTTGGCTGGTAACCTACCGCAGATGGCATACGGCCTAGTAGTGCCGATACCTCTGTACCCGCAAGGGTGTAACGGTAGATGTTATCGATGAACAGAAGAACGTCACGGCCTTCGTCACGGAAACGCTCAGCCATTGTTAGACCAGTCAGTGCAACACGTAGACGGTTACCTGGTGGCTCGTTCATCTGGCCGTAAACCATTGCTACTTTCGATTCTTCAGGGTTTTCAACGTTAACAACGCCTGCTTCCTGCATCTCGTAGTAGAAATCGTTACCTTCACGGGTACGCTCACCAACACCGGCGAATACAGAAAGACCTGAGTGCTGAAGCGCGATGTTGTTGATCAGCTCCATCATGTTTACGGTCTTACCTACACCCGCACCACCGAACAGGCCGATTTTACCACCCTTAGCGAATGGACAAATCAGGTCGATAACCTTAACACCTGTTTCTAGTAGCTCAGTCGCATTTGACTGCTCTTCGTAGCTTGGCGCTTCACGGTGAATAGCGTAACGCTCTTTCTCACCGATCTCACCACACTCATCAATTGGTTGACCCAGAACGTTCATGATACGTCCTAGTGTCGCGTTACCAACTGGAACCTCAATTGGGCGGCCTGTATTTTCAACAGACAAACCACGACGTAAGCCATCAGAAGTACCCATAGCGATACCACGAACAACACCACCGCCAAGCTGCTGCTGAACTTCCAGTACTAGCGTACCGTTTTCTTTCGCATCAACGTGAAGGGCATCGTATACCTGTGGTACAGAGTCCTGCGGAAACTCTACGTCGACTACCGCACCGATGATCTGTACGATCTTACCTGTAGCCATCGTTAATCCTCTAAACTTATTAATTCTTTGCCTTAAACAGCAGATGCACCAGAAACGATTTCTGACAGTTCTTGTGTGATCGCGGCCTGACGGGCCTTGTTGTACACAAGCTGCAGTTCGTCAATCAAGTTTCCTGCATTATCTGTTGCTGCTTTCATCGCAACCATTCGTGCCGCTTGCTCACTGGCAAGGTTTTCGACAACACCCTGGTACACCTGAGATTCGACATAGCGAACCAACAGGGTATCTAGCAGGGCTTTAGGCTCAGGCTCATAAATGTAGTCCCAAGCGTGGCTGCGCTGCATTTCTTCATCTTCCGACTTAGGCAAAGGCAGCAATTGATCGATCACTGGTTCCTGAACCATGGTATTTACAAACTTGTTGTAAACCAGGTACAGGCGATCCAGTTGGCCTTCATCATATTTCTTCAGCATCACGCCAACAGTACCGATCAACTCATCAACCGATGGGTTGTCGCCCAGGCCAGAAACCTGTGCCAGTACGTTACCGCCATAGCTGTTGAAAAAGGCTGTCGCCTTGGCACCAACCAGTGCCAGGTCGATTTCAGCGCCCTTTTCAGACCAACCTTGGATATCTGTCATCGCCTGCTTGAACAAGTTGATGTTCAAGCCGCCACACAGACCGCGGTCAGTAGAAACAATGATGTAACCTACGCGCTTGGCTTCGCGCTCCTCAAGATAAGGGTGCTTATACTCAAGGCTACCAAGGGCGATATGACCGATCACTTTGCGCATAGTTTGTGCGTATGGGCGTGATGACTCCATTGCGTCTTGCGTTTTACGCATCTTAGACGCAGCCACCATTTCCATCGCTTTAGTGATCTTCTGAGTGTTTTTAACACTACCGATCTTGTTACGAATCTCTTTTGCGCCGGCCATCGTTACTCTCCGTTAGTAGGTGATCGCAAGCGACCACCAACCAATTACCAAGTCTGGGTCGCTTTGAAATCTTCAACCAGTTTCACGAACTGAGTTTCGATTTCGTTGTTCCAAGCACCCGTTTCATCAACCTGAGACACTAGCTCAGCATAGTGACCTTTGGCGTATGAAAGCAACGCAGCTTCGAAGTCAGCAAGCTTAGTTAGCTCGATGTCGTTCAAGTAGCCTTTCTCAGCAGCAAAGATTACCAGAGCCTGCTCAAATACAGACATTGGCGCGTACTGCTTCTGCTTCATCAGCTCAGTTACTTTCTGACCGTGATCAAGCTGTTTCTTCGTTGCTTCATCAAGGTCAGACGAGAACTGGGCGAAAGCCGCTAGTTCACGGTACTGTGCAAGTGCGGTACGGATACCACCCGACAGCTTCTTGATGATCTTGGTCTGAGCAGAACCACCTACACGCGATACAGAGATACCTGGGTCAACCGCTGGGCGGATACCGGCGTTGAATAGCTCTGTCTGTAGGAAGATCTGACCATCGGTGATAGAGATAACGTTGGTCGGTACGAATGCCGATACGTCACCTGCTTGCGTTTCGATGATCGGAAGCGCAGTCAAAGAACCGGTACGGCCCTTCACTTCACCGTTGGTGAATTTCTCTACGTAGTTCTCGTTTACGCGAGCTGCACGCTCTAGTAGACGTGAGTGGAGGTAGAAAACGTCACCTGGGAATGCTTCACGACCCGGCGGACGGCGTAGCAATAGTGAGATCTGACGGTAAGCAACAGCCTGCTTAGACAGGTCATCGTATACGATCAGTGCATCTTCACCACGGTCACGGAAGTACTCACCCATTGCACAACCTGCGTACGGTGCTAGGTATTGCAGGGCAGCAGCTTCTGACGCAGAAGCAACAACCACAATGGTGTTTTCCAGCGCGCCGTGCTCTTCAAGCTTACGTACTACGTTGGCGATAGTTGACGCCTTCTGACCGATAGCAACGTAAACAGAGTAAATACCAGAGTTCTTCTGGTTGATGATGGCATCGATAGCCATCGCCGTTTTACCCGTCTGGCGGTCACCGATAACCAACTCACGCTGGCCACGGCCGATTGGGATCATCGAGTCAACTGCCTTGTAACCAGTCTGAACTGGCTGATCAACAGATTTACGGTCGATAACGCCCGGTGCAATCACTTCAACAGGAGAGAACGTCTCTGTTTCGATTGGACCTTTACCGTCAATTGGCTCACCCAGTGTGTTCACTACGCGGCCTAGTAGCGCAGGGCCTACTGGTACTTCAAGAATACGACCAGTACCCGTTACTTTCATGCCTTCCTGAAGGTCGGCATATGGGCCCATTACAACCGCACCAACCGAGTCACGCTCAAGGTTAAGTGCCAGTGCAAAACGGCCACCAGGTAATTCAATCATTTCACCTTGCATTACGTCTGCAAGGCCATGGATACGAATGATACCGTCGCTTACCGAAACGATAGTACCTTCGTTGCGCGCTTCACTAACAACGTTGAAATTTTCAATACGCTGCTTGATAAGTTCGCTAATTTCCGTGGAATTAAGTTGCATGCTCCAATTCCCCAAATCAAGACTGCAAAGTATCGCTCAGGCGGTCTAGTTTGCCGCGTACTGAGTTATCGATGACTAAGTCTCCAGCTCTAATTACAACCCCGGCAATCAGGGTCTCGTCTACACTGCAATTCAGCTTAACCTTACGCTCAAGACGCTGTTCCAGCTTCGTGCTAATTGCTTCAAGTTGGCTATCGTCGAGGGTAACCGCTGAGGTTACTTCCGCGTTGATAGTCTTCTCGTGTTCACTTTTCAGGAACAGGAACTCGTCGCATACCGCAGGAAGGGCTTTCAAGCGTCCGTTCTCTGCCATTACCTTGATCAGGTTCTGGCCGAACTCGTTGAGTTGCTCGCCGCAGACCGAAACAAATACTTCGGTCAGCTTGTCGGCAGCGTAACCACTATCCAGGATGTCCTGCACAGTTTCGTTATTCGCTACCTCGGCAGCAAAGGTGAGCATTTCAGACCATTGGCCCAGCTCACCTTTCTCAACCGCAAGATCAAAAGCTGCTTTAGCGTAGGGGCGTGCGATAGTAGTCATATCAGACATGTGCTTGCCCCTTTAATTACAGTTCTGCAGTGACTTTGTTAAGAAGATCCGCATGAGCATCCTTATCAATAGAACGCTCAATGATTTTCTCAGCACCAATCACAGCCAGAGTTGCAACTTGCTTTCTTAGTTCATCGCGAGCGCGGTTACGTTCTGCTTCGATCTCAGCAAGACCTTGGGACAGAATTTTATCGCGCTCAGCTTGGGCTTCCGCCTTCGCTTCATCGATGATTTGAGCTTTGCGCTTATTCGCTTGCTCAACGATTTCGGTTGCAGTGCGTTTTGCTTCTTTCAACTGATCAGAAGCATTTGCCTGCGCTAGGTTCAGGTCTTTAGCAGCGCGATCAGCGGCTGCTAAACCGTCAGCAATTTTCTTCTGACGTTCTTCAATCGCTTCCATGATTGGCGGCCATACATATTTCATGCAGAACACGACAAAAATGAAGAAGGCAATTGCCTGACCCAGCAAAGTTGCATTCATATTCACAACGCATCTCCTTAAAAAGGGTTGCTATGGGTCCGTTCGTTCTTATTGATTAGCCAGCTAGCTGACCAACGAATGGGTTTGCGAATGTGAATAGTAGAGCGATTACGATACCGATCATTGGAACCGCATCAAGCAGACCCGCAATGATGAACATCTTAACTTGAAGCATTGGTGCCATTTCAGGCTGACGCGCAGCACCTTCTAGGAATTTACCACCTAGAAGTGCGAAGCCGATCGCTGTACCCAGTGCAGCAAGACCTACAATGATGCCCACGGCAATTGCAGAAAAGCTTAGTAAAGTTTCCATCACTATCTCCAGTTTATAGTTGTCGGCTAAAGTGCCAGTAAAAAATTGAATAATTTACAAATAATCGTTAATGATTGTCTTCATGTGCCTGAGACAGGTACACAATAGTCAACATCATAAACACGAATGCTTGAATTGTAATGACTAGGATGTGGAAAATTGCCCACGGTACCGAGCCCAGCCATTGTGCCCACCACGGCATCAATGCCGCGATTAGGATAAACACCACCTCACCTGCGAACATGTTACCGAACAGACGCATACCCAGTGAAATCGGCTTCGCCAGTAGCGAAACAACTTCAAGAAGCAGGTTGAACGGAATCATAACCGGGTGATTGAACGGGTGAAGAGCCAGTTCTTTTGCAAAGCCGCCAAGGCCTTTCACTTTGATGCTGTAGTAAATCATCAATGCGAATACGCCCAACGCCATTGCCATGGTGATGTTAACATCTGCAGTTGGTACTACCTTAAGATAAGGAATACCTAACCAATGTTCCGCTGGATACGGTAGAAAATCGATAGGCACAAGGTCCATCGTATTCATCAAGAAAATCCAACAGAAAATGGTCAGAGCCAGAGGTGCAATCAGCGGGTTGCGACCATGGAAGGTATCCTTAACGTTGGTGTCAACGAATTCAACCATGATTTCCACAAAACACTGTAGCTTGCCTGGAACTCCTGATGTTGCCTTCTTCGCTACCGAACGGAACAGCCATAAAAATGCCATACCGGTCAGGACAGAGAATACAAGGCTATCTATATGAACCGTCCAGAAGCCACCATCACCCACTGACAAGTTTGTCAGGTGGTGAGTAATGTAGCCTGACGGCGTTAGCGCTTCACCTGGCGCAGCCATAACTCATCCTATTTGTTGTTGTTAATGAATAAAACCGGCCCAAAGATGTTAATCCCAAGAGCCAGCAAATAGGTCAGTTTGAGGGGAACAAGTTCCACCTCGACATACAGGTAAACAAAGGCAAATAGAATGACCGTGACAAGGATTTTTAATACCTCGCCACCATAGAAGGATGCCATTACCAGCCGCGCCTTGCGGGCACCGCTGAATAAAAAGGCACAGGCTGCGAAAACAGTGTTGGCAATCACAAAGATGCCGCCACCGATCAAAGCCGAGATTCCCCAGTCAACACTGACAGCGAACACTGCCATGATTGCCGTTGTCAATACGACGCCAGATTGTAGCAAAAGTAACCTTTTCGCCAATTGACGGCCAGGCTTAACTAGCGCCGATACCATGTATTCGTTCCTCGAGTCCTTTCCACTGCACATACGACGTGCTGGGAAAACTGCCGAAAATTATACGGCTCATTAGATTGAATGCAATCTAATCGCAGCAAAAAAAACTGTTATATTTTACAACACAATAACCTGATCACGTCATTGTAATTTTTGCAACAAAATATGCACGTTTTATGTCACATTTCGTGACCAAACATTGCAAGAAGTTGCTTCAGCTTGTCGGCTTGGTCAAAACTGATTACGATCTTTCCTTTACCGTTTTTCTGCTGATTGATCGCCACCTGGGTGCCAAAACGCTCAGAAAGGTGATTTTCTACCGCCTCGAGCTGAGGGTCCACCGCCACATTTTTTGGCTCTGGCTCAGGTGCCAGCATTTTCTTGACCAAACGCTCCGCATCACGAACCGTTAACATTTTGGCCACAATAATTTGTGCCGCTTCGAGCTGCTGCTCTGCCGGCAAGGCCAACAATGCGCGGGCATGGCCCATATCCAGCAACTTCTGCTCAACCATCCGCTTCACCGGCGCTTCCAATTGGTTCAATCGGAGCAGGTTGGAGACAGCCGCGCGCGACTTACCGACAGCCTCAGCCACCTGTTGGTGGGTGAGTGAGAACTCACTTTGCAGTTTCTCCAGCGCTTGTGCTTCCTCAATCACGTTGAGATCTTCGCGCTGGATGTTCTCGATAAGGGCAATGGCCACTGTCGAGCAGTCATTAACATCCTTGATAATACAAGGGACTTTCTGAAGCCCAGCTTGACGCGAAGCACGCCAGCGCCTCTCCCCGGCAATTATTTCATATTGTTGCGGGGCAATTTCGCGCACCACAATCGGTTGGATCACCCCTTGGGCACGGATGGACTCAGCCAACTCGGACAATGCTTCGTCCGACATTACCTTGCGCGGCTGGTAGCGGCCAGGCTGCAATTGGTTGGTTGCCAACTCTTTTAGGGTGCCGTCTGCAGACAGCGACTGTGCCTGCTCTGCTTTTTGTTGCTTTACCTGCGCCACCGAGCTGGTTGCCAGCAGCGCATCAAGGCCCTTACCCAGGCCTCGCTTATTCATGTTCATGGTTAGCCCTTACGCATCGACCGTGCCGGCATTCTGCGCCAGCTCGTCACGACGAATGATTTCACCCGCCAAAGCGAGGTAGGCTTTGGCACCACTGGAGTATTTGTCGTAATACATTGCAGGGCGGCCATGGCTCGGCGCTTCGGCCAAGCGGACATTACGCGGGATCACGGTACGATAAACCTTGTCGCCAAAGTGCTTCTTGAGCTGTTGCGACACTTCATTCGCCAGGCGGTTGCGCGGATCGTACATGGTCCGCAGCAGGCCTTCGATTTTCAGGTCGCTGTTGACGACAGCGGTCAGTTTGCTGATGGTATCCATCAATGCCGTGAGCCCCTCCAGCGCGAAGTATTCGCACTGCATCGGCACCAGTACTGAATCTGCTGCAGTCATGGCATTGATTGTAAGAAGGTTTAAGGCAGGAGGACAATCAATAAAGATGAAATCATAGTTATCACGAACTACCTCTAAGGCGTTACGTAAGCGCACCTCGCGGGCGAAGACTTCCATCAATTTGATTTCTGCCGCTGTCACGTCACCGTTGGCGGCGACCAAATGATAGCCGCCGGTGGTATCGGTGATAGCCACATCATTGAACGGGGTTTCTTCGACAAGAAGATCATAAGCCGTTGCATCAACTTGGTATTTATCGACCCCACTCGCCATGGTGGCGTTCCCTTGCGGGTCAAGGTCAATGACCAATACCCGCCGCTGCGTCGCCGCCAACGAGGCCGCCAAGTTAACACACGTTGTGGTTTTACCCACGCCTCCCTTCTGGTTGGCTACTGCTATGACTCTTCCCACAAAAAAACCTCATCCATTAACCCTTTGCCACCAAGGTTACTAGATGGCGCTCGCCATCCAACTCTGGAACTTGCAAAGATTTGACCTCTGTCACAGAACACCATTCCGGTAATTCTGCCACTTCCTGTTGATTGAATTGCCCCTTCAGCGCCAGGAAGTGACCTTCCTGCGCCGGCAAGTGATGGCACCAAGATACCATATCACTCATCGAGGCAAACGCGCGGCTTAGCACCACGTCAAAACCTATCTCAGGTTGGAACTCCTCAACCCGGCTCTGAACTGGCGTCACATTGGTGATCTTCAGTTCGTGGATCACCTGGCGGATAAAGCGGATCCGCTTGCCCAAGCTGTCGAGCAGGGTAAACGCCTTATCCGGGTTCATGATCGCCAACGGGATCCCCGGCAGGCCGGGGCCTGTGCCAACATCGATAAAGCGCTCACCCACAAGGTGAGGGCTTACCATAATACTATCCATGATATGTTTCACTAACATCTCGTTCGGATCGCGAACCGATGTCAGGTTATAGGCTTTGTTCCACTTATCTAGCATGGCAACGTAGCCAACCAGCTGGTCGACTTGTTGCTCGGTAACCGTTAGCTCGGTTTGTGCGATCAGCTGAATTAAACGTTGTTTCACTGGTAGCTCCTATTCGCCTTTCTTCAGCATGCCGTGTTTCTTCAGGTAGACCAGCAGCAATGAAATCGCCGCCGGGGTAATACCCGAAATACGCGATGCCATGCCGATGGTCTCAGGCTTGGCATCATTAAGTTTGCTGATCACCTCGTTGGACAGCCCCTTAACCAGGCTATATTCCAAATCGAATGGCAACTTGGTGTTTTCATGACGCAGTGATTTCTCCACTTCGTCTTTCTGGCGGTCGATATAACCCTGGTATTTCACCTGGATTTCAACCTGCTCGCTAGCCTGCGCATCTTCGTGGGCAGGACCGAACATATCAATATTGGTCAGTTGCTCGTAGCTCACTTCCGGGCGGCGCAATAAATCTTCGCCGCTGGCCTCACGGGCAACCGGGGTCTTGAGTATCGCGTTCACGTCGGCCACCTGCTCTGAATTTGGTGTAACCCAAATCCCTTTCAGGCGCTGGCGCTCTTGCTCCATGTTTTCCATTTTTTGGTTGAAGCGAGTCCAACGTTCATCATCCACTAAACCAAATTCGCGACCGATTTCGGTCAAACGTAAGTCAGCATTGTCTTCGCGAAGCAACAAACGGTATTCCGCACGGGATGTAAACATGCGGTACGGCTCCTTGGTGCCCATCGTTGACAGGTCGTCGATCAACACGCCCATGTAGGCTTGATCACGGCGTGGGCTCCAGCCTTCCTTGTCTTGCGCTTGCAGCGCAGCGTTCATCCCGGCAAGCAAACCTTGGGCCGCGGCTTCCTCGTAGCCGGTGGTACCGTTGATCTGGCCGGCAAAGAACAAGCCGCCAATAAACTTGGTTTCAAACGTCTGCTTCAAATCGCGCGGATCGAAGAAATCATATTCGATAGCGTAACCCGGGCGGACAATCGCCGCGCTTTCGAAGCCTTTCATCGAACGGACAATTTGCATCTGCACGTCAAACGGCAGGCTGGTGGAGATACCGTTAGGGTAGAGCTCGTGAGTTGTCAGTCCTTCCGGCTCGATAAAGATCTGGTGGCTGTCCTTATCGGCAAAGCGCATCACCTTGTCTTCGATCGACGGACAGTACCTTGGGCCGATCCCCTCGATCACACCGGAGTACATTGGGCTGCGATCCAGGTTATTGCGGATCACATCATGGGTTTTCTCGTTGGTGTGGGTGATAAAGCACGGGATCTGGCGCGGATGATCCGATGGCTTGCCCATGAACGAAAACAGCGGTGTCGGGTTGTCGCCATGCTGGACCTGCAGCTGGCTGAAATCAACCGTGCGGGCATCGATACGCGGTGGCGTGCCGGTTTTTAGGCGATCAACACGCAAAGGCAATTCGCGCAGGCGAGAAGCCAGGGCGATCGATGGTGGATCACCGGCACGGCCGCCGCTGTAGTTTTCCAAGCCAATGTGGATCTTGCCGCCGAGGAAGGTACCAACCGTTAGTACCACGGTCTTACCGCGGAACTTCAGCCCCATCTCCGTCACCACGCCAACCGCGCGGTCGTTTTCGACGATCAAGTCATCAACGGATTGCTGGAATAGCATCAGGTTTGGTTGGTTTTCCAACTTCTCACGCACCGCAGCCTTGTACAAGGCGCGATCTGCCTGAGCACGCGTGGCACGCACTGCCGGGCCTTTCGAGGCATTCAAAGTACGGAATTGGATCCCGCCCTTATCCGTTGCCTGGGCCATTAAGCCACCCAGGGCATCAACTTCTTTAACCAGGTGTCCTTTCCCGATCCCGCCGATCGCTGGGTTACATGACATCTGTCCCAACGTATCGATGTTGTGCGTCAGCAATAGGGTTTTTTGTCCCATACGGGCTGCAGCCAATGCGGCCTCTGTACCTGCATGACCGCCACCAACTACGATGACATCAAAATTGTCCTGGTAAAACATGAAACTACCTCGGGTATTCAAAATTGCCAGTGGGTTATCTTTGAGCAAAGGTGGATCATTCTATCGCGTTTCTTGAAAAGAGAGAATCTTTCCTGAAGATCATTTGATCATGAGAAATGAGCTCTTTAAATATATATAAGATCTTTTAAAGAGATCTTCTGTTAGATCTATTATATAGATCGCCCGATCGTGTGGATAAGTGATATTTGATCCTAATGATCATGATGTTAGAGACGATCATTTGTTGTGGAGTAGCATGGATCTTCGCAAGGATTAGCTGGGATCAAAATGTACACTTATCAACAGGGGGGAGGGAGCTATAAAGTTATTAAATGGATAACTATGGTTTGATCACCGTTTAGATCTATAGTTATCCACAGAAAAAAGTTTAAAATTACTACTTTTTTGGAGTAATTTTAGGCTGATTTTTATCCACAGAGGTGGGTTTTCCATGTTTCCAGCCATGCTTCAGCCGGATCTTCAGGGACTGGATCCTGCGAAACATCGATATCCAAGCGATCGCCAATGCGCTCGGCACCCAGCTCAGACAGTAGTTGATCAATGTTTTTGGCAGCGGCACAGAAAGTGTCGTAGCTGCTATCGCCCAATCCGACAATGCCGTATTTCATCTTGCTCAAGTCGGGCTTTTGCTCTGCCAGCTGGCTGACAAAAGGCAGGAAGTTATCCGGGTATTCGCCTGCGCCATGGGTTGAGCAGACCACCAGCCAAACACTTTGTTGGTCCAGTTGGCTGAGTTCGGCTTGGTTTTCGATGCTGGTGCTGTGGCCGTCTTGCTCTAGCAGGTCGGCGAGGTGGTCGGCAACGTATTCGGCACCACCAAGGGTGCTGCCTGTAATAAGGGTGATATGGCTCATGGGGTACATACCTGTGTAGATATTCACAACAAATTTATACACAGCATTGTACTGGCTCAGGGCAGGGATGAAAGCTTGATCTTGCGGTAGGGCGGATCTTTTTCGAGAGGTTATTCACAGCCTGCCCCGAGGATCCGAAACAGGCTGTGGAAGAAGATCGTGTTGGCGGGGGCGGTTATTTACCGATACAGAACGAGGTAAATATCCGGCCAAGAAGATCGTCCGAGGTGAACTCGCCGGTGATCTCGCTGAGGTGCTGCTGGGCAAGGCGCAGTTCCTCGGCCAGGATTTCACCGGCCATGAAGCCTTCCAGTTGCTCCTTGCCGATTTCAAGGTGGTGCGCTGCGCGCTCCAGGGCCTCCAGGTGGCGGCGGCGGGCCATAAAGCCGCCTTCGGTCGTGCCGGCGAAGCCCATGCACTCCTTGAGGTGTTCACGCAGGCTATCCACCCCTGCACCCGTGCGTGCCGACAGGCGGATCAGGGTGGGGTTGTTGACATGGCAGATCCCGGTCTCCTCACCGGTAAGCTCGACCTTGTTGCGGATCACCGTGATACCCAGATCGCTTGGCAGGCGCTCGACAAATTCCGGCCAAATCTCATTCGGGTCGGTCGCATCGGTGGTGGTGCCATCGACCATGAATAGCACGCGGTCGGCCTGCTGGATTTCTTCCCATGCCCGCTCGATACCGATACGCTCAACCTCGTCCGAGGCCTCGCGCAAGCCAGCGGTGTCGATGATATGCAGCGGCATTCCATCAATATGGATATGCTCGCGCAGTACGTCGCGGGTGGTACCGGCGATATCGGTGACAATCGCCGAATCCTTGCCCGATAGCGCATTGAGCAAGCTGGACTTGCCGGCATTCGGACGGCCCGCGATAACCACTTTCATTCCCTCGCGCATAATCGCGCCTTGGTTGGCCTCGCGGCGAACCGCATCTAGGCGGTCGATGATGCCGTGCAGATCGCCGGTGACCTTGCCATCGGACAGGAAGTCGATTTCCTCTTCCGGGAAGTCGATCGCAGCCTCGACATAGATGCGCAGGTGGATCAGGGCTTCAACCAGCTCGTTAACCCGGGTGGAGAAGGCGCCCTGGAGCGATTTGAAGGCACTTTTGGCGGCTTCCTCTGAGCTGGCATCAATCAGGTCGGCAATCGCTTCTGCCTGGGCTAAATCGAGCTTGTCGTTCATAAATGCCCGCTCGGAGAATTCCCCAGGACGGGCGGCACGGATCCCGTTGATTTGCAGGATACGCTTGATCATCATATCCATCAGAACCGGGCCGCCGTGGCCCTGCAGCTCCAGCACATCTTCGCCAGTGAAAGAGTTCGGCCCCTTGAAGAACAAGGCGATACCCTGGTCAAGAGCACTGCCGTCTTCATTTTTAAACGGAAGGTACTCGGCGTAGCGCGGTTTCAGCTCGCGGCCGGCCACGGCCAATGCCACTTCTTTGGCGAGCGGGCCCGACACGCGGATAATGCCTACACCACCTCGGCCCGGCGGTGTTGCTTGGGCAACAATGGTATCTGTATGTTCGTTCATAATTTTGGCTTAGCTTGATAAATACGCAGCAATTGTAAACAGACTAGCCGTGATTGCCCAGTAGGCGCAAACGGCAGCCGGGAATTTATGAAAATAAAAAAGGCGACCCTGCGGTCGCCTTTTCTTATCGAAGCTCTGCAGGCTTATTTAGAATGCAGGCCTTTTTTCTCCAGTGAGCGGTAGATCAGCGTTTGCTGGATCAGCGTCACAACGTTCGATACTAGCCAGTAAAGTACTAGGCCAGATGGGAACCATAGGAAGAAGAAGGTAAACATCACCGGCATGAAGGTCATGATCTTCTGCTGCATCGGGTCCGTTACCGTGGTTGGGCTCATTTTCTGGATCAGGAACATCGTTGCACCCATCAGGATAGGTAGCACGAAGTATGGGTCCTGTGCAGAAAGGTCAGTGATCCAGGCGAAGAACGGTGCGTGGCGCAGTTCAACCGACTCCATCAGTGCCCAGTATAGCGCGATAAAGATAGGCATCTGTAGCAAGATTGGTAGACAGCCACCCAGCGGGTTCACTTTTTCTTTCTTGTACAGCTCCATCATCTCCTGGCTCATACGCTGGCGGTCGTCGCCTAGGCGCTCACGCATTGCCTGCAGCTTAGGCTGTAGCATGCGCATTTTCGCCATCGAGGTGTACTGTGCCTTCGTCAGCGGGTACATCGCACCACGAACGATGAAGGTTAGGACGATGATCGCCAGACCCCAGTTCACCACGATACCTTGGATGAACGACAGTAGGCTGTGCAGCGGGCTTGCGATGAACCATAGCCAACCGTAGTCAACGGTAAGGTTTAGGTTAGGCGCAGTGGCGGCCATTTGGTCTTGTAGCTTAGGACCCACCCATAGTGTCGCGGTTAGTGTTTGCTCACTACCCGGTGCAACTGTGGTTGATGGCATGCGAACACCGATGTAACCCTGGCCATTGCTGGTGCGGGTGTACAGGTTGGTGACGTCGTCGGTACGCGGGATCCATGCAGACACGAAGTAGTGCTGCATCATTGCCGCCCAACCTTGCTCTGAGATCGATAGGTTCAGGTTCTTGTCCTGCATATCGTCAAAGCTGTATTTTTTGTACTTCACGCTGTCAGCCGAGTATGCGCCACCACGGTAGGTAGGCATTGTCAGGCTGCCGCCGTCATCCATTAGGTTCTGCTTCAGCTGTGCGTACATCTGAACGTTGGCTGCCGACTCAGACTGGTTGTTGATGCTGTATTCAACGTCAACCGCGTAGCTGCCGCGCTTAAGGATGAAGGTTTTCACGTAGCTGATGCCGTCTTTTTCAAACGTCATCGGTACGCGAAGCTCGTCTTGGTCTTCGGCAATAGTGAAGCTGTCAGCGTCAACGGTTAGTTGAGCACGGCCAGCTGCCGTATCAATACCCTGGGCACCAATTAGGCCCGACTGAGCGGTGAAGCTGTGGCCAGCGTCATTTTTCAGTAGGACGAACGGGTCTTCAGAATCGAGTTCGTTATCGTAAGCAAGCAGTTTTGCTTCGATTACATCGCCACCAAGCGTATCGACAGTTAGCGCCAGTACATCTGTGTTGATGGTGATAAGGTTATTGGAAGTGCTTTGGTCAGTAATCGGCTGGCCATCACTAGTATGTGAAGGAACATCACCATTGTTGACTTGTTGCTCTACACCCTGGCTTTGAGGCTGAGGGTTGCTGTCCATGTTCCACTGCTGGAATAGCAGGAAAGAGACAAACAGTAGGGCAATTAACAGAATATTGCGTTGGGAATCCATCGTTAATTATCTCTGTCGTTATGCTTGGTTGGCGGAACGGGGTCATAACCACCGTCGGTTAAAGGATGACATCTTAATAGACGTTTCGCCGCGAACCAACCTCCTTTTATTGCTCCGTGTGCTTTTATTGCTTCAATTGCGTACTGGGAACAGGTCGGGGTGTAGCGACAACGCGGTCCGATGAGCGGACTGATTGCCAGTTGGTAAAAGCGGACTAGTCCGACGACTAGCCACGCGAAGGGCGAGACAGGCGATGCCATAATTTATCTAGCAGCTTAAATAGTTCTTCGTTGCTCAGCTCACTTGCGCTCTTTTTGGCGATCACAACAAAATCTTTGGCTGGCAAATCAGCTTGCTTCAGGCGAAAGCTTTCACGCACGATGCGCTTAAAGCGGTTACGGGCTGGGGCAGTTTTGATTTGTTTTTTGGGTACAGCTAAGCCAAGACGCGGATGGTCTAGATTGTTGGAGCGGGCAAGAATGGTTAAGTGGGGAGAGCCAGCACGATGAGCTTGCTGGAAGACTTTTTTATAATGTTCGGGAGTTAACAGACGTAACTCCCGAGAAAAAGCGAGCTTATTCAAAATAATCAGAGATTACTTAGAAAGACGCTTACGGCCTTTAGCGCGACGTGCGTTGATTGTTGCGCGACCGTTCTTAGTAGCCATGCGTGCACGGAAGCCGTGAGTACGCTTGCGCTTTAGAACTGAAGGTTGAAAAGTGCGTTTCATGGGTTTTACCTTAAATTAACTGATCAGTTTTTAAGTTTTGCTTAAGTTCCCGACTGCGAACAATCGGTGCCTCAAATGCAAAGAGGCGGAATTGTAATCACTGACCCATAAATAGTCAATAATTATACCCACAGTAAACTGCGGGCGCTGAATTATACTTCCTGTGTGGCTGAGTGCAAGGATCCTTCGCGGATCCCAACCTTATTCAGGAACTTTTTCAGTCTTGGATCCTGAGCATGGTTGAAGATCTGCTCTGGCGTGCCCTGTTCAACAAACTCGCCGTCGGCCATAAAGATCACCCGATCCGCCACTTCGCGGGCAAATTGCATCTCGTGCGTCACCACCAGCATGGTTTGGTGGCGGGTAGCCAGTTTTTGCATCAGGGTCAGGACTTCGCCCACCCATTCAGGATCGAGCGCCGACGTCGGCTCATCAAATAATAGCAGTTCCGCCTCGAGTGCCATGGCACGGCCAATCCCGACCCGCTGCTGCTGACCGCCGGACAGGGCGGCCGGGTAGTGGTCGCCCTTATCGCCTAGGCCGATATCGTCGAGGATCTGCTGGGCTTTGTGGTGGGCATCTTCTTTTTTCCAGCCCTTCACGGTGATCAACCCCTCGGCAATATTTTGTCTGGCTGTCAGGTGGGCAAAAAGGGCATAGTTTTGGAATACAAAACCGGTTTTTCGCCGCAGGGCAAGGATGTCCTTGCTGGTTGCACTTTGGGTGGCGACAGAGACATCGCCCAAGGTGAGGCGGCCCTCGTCGGCGGTTTCCAAGAAGTTGATACAGCGCAGCAAGGTCGATTTGCCCGTGCCCGACGGGCCGATCACCACCACGATTTCGCCTTTGCCTATCGTTAAGTCAAGGCCGGAGAAGATGGTGCTGTCACCAAAGCGCTTGGTTAGGTTTTCAATCTTAATCATCGTACATAGGCCTTGTTGAGTTTCGCTTCCGCCCAAATCTGGACACGGGTTAGCAGCAATACCATTCCCCAGTAGATCAATGCCACGGCAAGGAAGGCCTCGAAGAACTTGAAGCTCGACGATGCTTCCATTTGGGCCTTGGCCATGATTTCCGCCACGCCCAGGGTGAAGGCGAGGGAGGTCGATTTGATCATATCGATAAAATAGTTCATCAAGGATGGCAGTGCGACCCGGGTCGCCTGCGGCAGGATGATCCGGCGCATGGCCTGTAGCTCGGTCATGCCGATTGACAGGCTCGCCTCGCGCTGGCTGCGGTCGATACCGATAATCGCGGCGCGGATACTCTCTGCCTTATAGGCGGCAAAGTGGAGGCTGAGGCCGATCACCGAGGCCGAGAAGGCATCCAGGCCAACGAAAACCGGAAAGATTTGCGGCAGACCGTAGTAAAGCAGGAAGAGCTGTACCAGTAGCGGGGTACCGCGGAAAAAACTGATATAGAGCTGGCTAAGCTGATCCAGCACCGGGATCCGGTATACCCGCAATAGCGCCAGTACCAATGCGATGATCAGGGCAAACAGCAGCCCCCATAGTGCCATTCCCAGCGTGGTACCGAGGTATTTGAACAAAATCGGTAGCAGCGAGAGCATGTAATCGAAATCAAAACCCATAATGGATACATCTTCTTATCGGTCGAATTTAAGCGATAAAGACCCACCCGAGGGTGAGCCTTTAAGTATATGAAGCAATACGGGGGAACGTATTACTGGGTGATATCAGCGTCGAACCATTTCACCGAGATCTCTTTCAATGTCCCGTCTTCGCGCATGGCGTCCAGCGCCTGGTTGACCTCATCGCGTAGCTTTTCGCCTTTCTCGCCTTGGACAAACGGCCATGCGTTCTCGATTTTCTCGAACGGTTCGCCAGCCAGTTGCAGCGGCAGGTTGGCTTTCTTGATGAGCTCAAGCGATGACAGGCGGTCCATTACGAACGCGTCGGTGCGGCCAAGGGCGACATCGTGCTCGATACCGGCATCATAGGTCTTGATGTTAATTTCGCTGCTGTTATCAAGCTGGCGAAGCAGTTGCTCGTAGTTCGAGCCCAGGTTAACACCCACGGTTTTGCCGTTAAGGTCGGCGGTGTCTGCGATGTCATCGTTGCCCTTGCGCACAACCAGTTGTGCACCATCAATCACATAAGGCTGGGAGAACAGGTATTTGCCCTTGCGCTCTTCGGTCATGGTAATTTGGTTGGAAATGGTGTCGATACGACCGGTTTCCAATAGGCCGAATAGGCCCGAGAAGTTAGCGGTCACAAACTCAACGTTGTAGTCGTTGCGCTCGGCAATTTCGTTCCACAGGTCGACTTCAAACCCCTGCAGCTGATCTTGCTTCACAAAGGTAAATGGGAAATAGCGTCCTGACATACCCACTTTGACATCCGTCGCAGCCATAACACTCTGGCTAGCGGCTAGTGTGAAGGCGACGGCTGTAAATGTTGTTTTTACCCAGCTTTTCATCCTGTTTACTCCTCAGGTTGCTGTGATGATCTTCTGTTGTGGATATATCCTATCTGGTTATATTGGCTTTATTTAAATAACGAAGTGTTATGTCAAATAACAATTTGTTAGATGTCAGTAACAAATGGCTATTAGCAAATGTTCATAGATTTGTGGGTAAGAGGCGGGCAATTTGTGCTGATCTCGGCTTTTGCTGTGCGATCTATGTGAATAAGTCTGATCTTATTCACCGGATCTGCGATCTCTTTGCTGGCGATCCTGAGCCAGCGGGTATAAAATTGCATCCCTTTTTGTGTTTAGTTATTCAGTGTGGAGTCGAGCTTGTCATCTTCGCTTTGGTTGCAGTGCCTTCAACGCCTTCAAGAAGAACTCCCTGCAACAGAATTCAGTATGTGGGTTCGACCGCTTCAGGCCGAGCTGAACGATAATACGCTGACGTTGTTCGCGCCGAACCGTTTTGTGCTTGATTGGGTTAGGGATAAGTACCTCAACAACATCAACCGCCTGCTTAATGAGTTTTGCGGTAATGATGTGCCGATCCTGCGATTTGAAGTGGGCAGCAAGCCGGTGTCTGCGCCGCCGCCAAAACCGGTGGCACCGGCGCCAATGGCCGAGCCTGTGGCACCGCTGGTTGAGGATACGCCGCCGAGAACCTGGGAGCCGGCACCGTCCCCGGTTCAGCCTGAATCCCAGGACACCGGCTATCGCTCCAACGTAAACCCAAAGCATAACTTCAATAACTTCGTTGAGGGTAAGTCGAACCAGCTGGGCCTGGCAGCCTGCCGCCAAGTTGCCGACAACCCGGGCGCGGCATATAACCCGCTGTTCCTATACGGCGGTACCGGCTTGGGTAAAACCCACTTGCTGCACGCGGTGGGCAATGCCATCGCCGATCGCAAGCCGAACGCCAAGGTGGTTTACATGCATTCCGAGCGTTTTGTCCAGGACATGGTCAAGGCGCTGCAGAACAACGCGATTGAAGAGTTCAAGCGCTATTACCGGAGTGTTGACGCGCTGCTTATCGATGATATCCAATTCTTTGCCAACAAAGAGCGCTCGCAGGAAGAGTTTTTCCACACCTTCAATGCGCTGTTGGAAGGCAACCAGCAAATCATCCTGACTTCCGACCGCTACCCCCGCGAGATCAACGGGGTGGAAGATCGCCTTAAGTCGCGCTTTGGCTGGGGCCTGACCGTGGCCATCGAGCCGCCGGAGTTGGAAACCCGGGTGGCGATTTTGATGAAAAAGGCCGAAGACCACCACATTCGCCTTGCCGACGAAGTGGCGTTCTTTATTGCCAAGCGCCTTCGCTCCAATGTTCGTGAGCTTGAAGGGGCATTGAACCGCGTGATTGCCAACGCCAACTTCACCGGCCGTGCCATCACGATTGATTTTGTCCGTGAGGCGCTACGCGATTTGCTGGCGCTTCAGGAAAAGCTGGTCACCATTGATAATATTCAGAAAACCGTGGCCGAGTACTATAAAATTAAGATGGCTGATATGCTGTCCAAGCGCCGCTCGCGCTCGGTTGCCCGCCCGCGCCAAATGGCGATGGCATTGGCGAAGGAGCTGACCAACCACAGCTTGCCTGAAATCGGCGATGCCTTTGGTGGACGCGACCATACCACGGTGCTTCACGCTTGCCGTAAAATCGAGCAGTTGCGTGAGGAAAGCCATGATATCAAAGAAGATTATTCCAACCTGATAAGAACACTGTCATCTTAATATGAAATTTATTGTTGCACGCGAACATTTATTAAAGCCGCTCCAGCAGGTGTCTGGTGCGCTGGGTAGCCGCCCGTCGTTGCCGATTTTGGGCAATATCCTGTTGCAGGTGGAAGACGGTTGCCTGTCGATGACGGGGACAGACTTGGAAGTTGAAATGATTGCCAAGCTGGCGCTTGAAGCCGACTTCGAGCCTGGTGCGATCACGGTGCCTTCCCGCAAGTTTCTCGATATCTGTCGTGGCTTGCCTGATAGCGCGAACATTACCGTTTCCCTTGAGGGGGATAGGGTGATTATTCGCTCCGGCCGTAGCCGCTATTCGCTATCGTGCCTATCGGCGGTTGATTTCCCGAATATTGAAGATTGGCAAAGTGAGGTTGAAATCACCTTGCCCCAGGGCCAGATGCGCCAGCTTATCGACAGCACCCAGTTTTCGATGGCACACCAAGATGTGCGCTACTACTTAAACGGTATGCTGTTCGAAACAGACGAAAAGCAGCTTCGCTCGGTTGCCACCGACGGCCACCGAATGGCGGTATGCGCCATCGAGCTGGAGCAAGCGATGCCGGCAAAACAAATCATCGTACCGCGCAAGGGTGTGATGGAATTGATGCGTTTGCTCGATAGCCCTGAATCGCCGGTTACCATTCAAATTGGCCACTCCAATATCCGTGCCGAGGTAAACAACTTCGTCTTTACCTCTAAGTTGGTTGATGGGCGCTTCCCTGACTACCGCCGCGTAATGCCGCAAAACAGCAACAAGTTTGTCGAAGCTGGCTGCGATGAGTTGCGCAAGGCATTTTCCCGTGCCGCGATTTTATCGAACGAGAAATTCCGCGGTGTCCGCCTGAACCTGTCCAACGGTGAAATGCGCATTACCGCCAATAACCCTGAGCAGGAAGAGGCCGAGGAGTTCCTGGACGTGGACTACCAGGGTGAGGCTTTGGAAATTGGCTTTAATGTCAGCTACGTACTTGATGTGCTGAACACCTTGAAGTGTGAGCAGGTGCGTTGGTCGTTGTCTGATGCCAATGCCAGTGCATTGCTTGAAGACAGTGCCAACGGCGATGCCATGTATGTTGTGATGCCGATCAGGCTGTAGGAATGGCTCTTACCCGTCTTATTGTTAAAGACTTCCGAAATATTGAAGCTTGCGACTTGTCCTTGTCGGCAAGCTTCAATTTTCTGGTGGGTGCCAATGGCAGTGGCAAAACCAGCGTGTTGGAAGCCGTTCACTACCTGGGGCATGGTCGATCTTTTCGCAGCCACCTAACCGGAAGGGTGATCCGCCACGAGCAACAAGAGCTGTTTGTTCATGGCAGGCTCCAGTCCGAGTCAAATATCGAACTGCCTGTCGGTATCAACAAGAAGCGTGATGGCACCACGGAGCTAAAGATTGGTGGCGAAACCAATCAGAAACTGGCAAAACTTGCCTTGATTTTACCTATCCAACTCATTACCCCGGAAGGGTTTGAGTTGTTGACCGGTGGACCAAAGTTCCGTCGCGCCTTTATTGATTGGGGTGTGTTTCACGTGGAACCTCAGTTTTACCATGCCTGGAGCAGGGTAAAACGGCTGACCAAGCAACGTAACGCACTTCTAAAGACCGCGACCCGTTATCGTGAGTTAAGCTACTGGGATCAGGAATTGGCGAGCCTGGCCGAAGATATCGATCGCTGGCGCCGGGATTACCTGGATGCCGTAAAACAAAAAGCCAACCAGATATGCCAAGGCTTTTTGCCCGAATTTGATATCCAGCTCGGTTATTACCGTGGCTGGGAAAAAGAAACACCCTATGCTGAGCTGTTACAGCGAAATTTCGAGCGTGATTGCCAGCTAGGTTATACCGTTGGTGGGCCCCACAAGGCCGACTTGCGGATCAAGGTTGCCGGTACGCCTGTTGAGGATGTGCTGTCCCGAGGTCAGCTTAAGCTGATGATGTGTGCCTTGCGATTGGCACAGGGGCTGCACCTTTCGGAGACAACCGGTAAGCAGTGTATATATTTAATTGATGATTTTGCTTCCGAGCTGGATAGCCATCGGCGGGCGCTGCTAGCGCAACGGTTGAAAGAGACCAACGCCCAAGTGTTCATCAGTGCAATCAGCATTGACCAAATAGCGGATATGCATGATGAAAATGGCAAGATGTTTCATGTGGAACACGGTAAAATAACCGCAGGATAATTTAAGCGAGAGTAACTCAATGTCCAACAACTACGATTCATCAAGTATCAAGGTATTGAAAGGCCTTGATGCGGTACGTAAGCGCCCAGGGATGTACATTGGCGATACCGATGACGGTACAGGCTTGCACCACATGGTCTTTGAGGTTGTCGATAACTCAATCGACGAAGCTCTTGCTGGCCACTGTGAAGATATTATTATCACCATCCACGAAGATGGTTCGGTATCGGTCAGCGATGACGGTCGTGGTATTCCGACAGAAATGCACCCGGAAGAAGGGGTGTCGGCAGCAGAAGTAATCATGACGGTGTTGCACGCCGGTGGTAAGTTCGATGATAACTCTTATAAAGTTTCCGGTGGTCTGCACGGGGTAGGTGTGTCGGTTGTGAACGCCCTGTCTGAAAAAGTTGAGCTGACTATCCATCGTGGTGGTGCTATCCACCAGCAGATCTACCATCACGGTGAGCCTCAGGCACCGCTGACGGTGATCGGCGAGACCGAGAAAACCGGTACCCGCATTCGTTTCTGGCCAAGCGCAGAGACCTTCAGCAACATTGAATTCCATTACGAGATTTTGGCAAAGCGCCTGCGTGAGCTGTCGTTCCTGAACTCGGGCGTGTCTATCAAGCTGATCGACAAGCGCGAAGAAGACAAGCAGGATCACTTCATGTACGAAGGTGGTATCCAGGCGTTTGTTGAGCACTTGAACCGCAACAAGACACCAATCCACCCGAAAGTATTCCACTTCAACTTCGAGCGCGAAGACGGTATCTCTGTCGAAGTGGCGATGCAGTGGAATGATGGCTTCCAGGAAAACATTTACTGTTTCACCAACAACATCCCGCAGAAAGACGGTGGTACCCACCTTGCTGGCTTCCGTGGCGCACTAACGCGTACCCTGAATAACTTCATGGATAAGGAAGGCTATTCGAAGAAAGCAAAAACTGCGACCTCGGGTGATGATGCCCGTGAAGGCCTAACGGCTGTTGTATCGGTGAAGGTGCCTGATCCTAAGTTCTCTAGCCAGACCAAAGATAAGCTGGTATCGAGCGAAGTGAAGCCGGCCGTTGAGTCTTCAATGGGTGAGAAGCTAGGTGAGTTCCTGCTTGAGAACCCATCTGATGCCAAGACGGTTTGTACTAAAATCATTGATGCATCACGTGCCCGTGAGGCTGCACGTAAGGCACGTGAAATGACACGTCGTAAAGGCGCGCTTGATCTTGCCGGCCTACCTGGCAAACTTGCTGACTGTCAGGAAAAAGATCCTGCACTGTCTGAACTCTACATAGTGGAGGGTGACTCTGCGGGCGGTTCAGCTAAGCAGGGTCGTAACCGTAAGAACCAGGCAATCCTACCGCTAAAAGGTAAGATCCTGAACGTTGAGAAAGCACGCTTCGACAAGATGCTGTCTTCGCAGGAAGTGGCAACGCTGATCACTGCGATGGGCTGTGGTATTGGCCGTGACGAATACAACCCGGATAAACTTCGCTACCACAACATCATCATCATGACCGATGCCGATGTCGATGGTTCGCACATCCGTACGCTACTGCTGACTTTCTTCTACCGTCAAATGCCTGAGCTTATCGAGCGCGGCCACATCTATATTGCCCAGCCACCACTATACAAAGTGAAGAAGGGTAAGCAAGAGCAGTACATCCAAGATGATGAAGACATGGGTCAGTACCAAGTGGCACTGGCGCTCGACAATGCGGCATTGTTTACTGCCGAAGGTGCACCTGCAATTTCAGGTGAGGCACTAGAGACGCTGGTTAAGCAGTTTAACAGTGCTGGCAAGCTAGTTACCCGCATGAGCCGCCGCTACCCGACGCTGTTGCTGAACGAATTTATCTACCAGCCACGCTTGCGTGGCGAGTCGCTGGCTGATCAAGCTGCGGTTGAAGCTTGGGCACAGCCATTGGTTGCGGCGCTGAATGCCAAGCAATCGGGTGAAAGCCAGTACACGTTCGAAACCATCCGTGATGAGGAGCAGGGCGTATGGTTGCCTAAGATCATCGTTCGCACCCACGGTGTTGAATACGACTACCCGCTAAGCGCCGATCTGCTGAACTCGAAAGAGTACGCGAAGTTGGCGGATTTGTCCGAAGCATTGCACGAGCTGCTTGACGACTCGGCCTATGTTCAGCGTGGCGAGCGCAAGCAGCCGGTAGCTAGCTTCAAGGAAGCACTGGACTGGTTGATCAAAGAATCGCGCCGTGGCCTAAGCCTACAGCGCTATAAAGGTCTGGGTGAGATGAACCCTGAGCAGCTTTGGGAAACAACCATGGATCCTGAGTCACGCCGCATGATGCAGGTAACCATCAATGATGCTGTTGCAGCTGATGAGTTGTTTACCACGCTAATGGGTGATCAGGTTGAGCCTCGCCGTAACTTCATTGAAGCGAACGCGTTGAACGCTAACCTGGATGTATAACCTGTTAGGTTAAATCATTGAATTAGAAGCGCCGCAGTTTATTGCGGCGCTTTTTTTTGATTTTTTCTCGTATAAGGGTTGGAAAAGAAGCAGTGCATCCGCATATCTAGTTATGAAGAGCAAGGTGCCGAAAGTCGGGCCTGCGATGGTCTTGTCCAATAGTGGAAAGCCGCTTCATCACAATTAGATTATTTTATTGCTTCCTAAGAAGGATATGATTTATGCGAAACCTAGATTTCACTCCTCTATACCGTTCTGCAATTGGCTTTGATCGTCTGTTCAACCAGATGGAGAAGAATGTTTCTAATGCCAATGCCGGTTACCCTCCGTACAATATCGAACAGCAAGACGACAACCACTACCGTATCACCATGGCAGTCGCCGGTTTTTCCGAAGCCCAGCTTGATATTACCCAGCAGCAAAACAAGCTGATTGTACGCGGTACACGCGAGCAGCATGAAGGCGACGCACGCCAGTACCTATACCAAGGTATTGCTGAGCGTGATTTCGAGCGTAAGTTCCAGCTTGCTGACTATGTCAAAGTGGTTGGTGCCGAGATGGAAAATGGCTTGCTTCATATCGATCTTGAACGCGAGATCCCCGAAGAGCAAAAGCCACGCAAAATCGCAATCAATGGTAGCCGTCTGCTAGAAGGTGAGTAAGCCTTCCCGCCAGTGCGCGTGATAACGGATAGATAAGTGAAAGGCCAGCAATGCTGGCCTTTGTTGTATTGGTGCTATCCGGTTGCCTGTTTCACGTGGAACAATTTAATATCCTGAATAGGCTAGGGCTGCGCGTGCTTGTGTTCACCGTAAGCTTTCGCGACTTCTTCAGCGATGATGGCAATACCGCGCTGCATAACTTCGTCGTCTTGCACGTAGTTCATTCGCAGGCATTCATGGCCGTGCTGCCAGTCATCTTGCAATCCAATAAAGAAGTACTCGCCCGGCACGATCAACACGCCCCGTGCCTTTAACCGTTGGTATAATTCCATGGTGCTGATTGGCAAGTCCTTAAACCATAACCAAAGGAACATGGCACCTTCTGGCTTGTGGATACGAAAACGTGTATCGGTAATGGCTTGCTGCAGCAGCTCTACCGCATGCTGAGACTTACGCAGGTAAAACGGCTTAATGACGTCTTCGCTTAGGCGCAATAGATCATGTTGCTCAATCATCTTGTGCGCAAGGGCGGGGCCGATACTGCCCGGAGCCAAACTCAACACGCCATTCATATTGGCAACGGCAGTGGCAATTTCCTCGCTGGCGACGACGATACCGCAACGTGCGCCCGGCAAGCCAAGCTTAGATAGGCTCATGCACAGGATAGTATTGTCATTCCAAACCGGGGTGACATCCTCAAAGATGATATCCGGGAACGGGATACCGTAGGCGTTGTCGATAATTAGCGGGATATTATGCTCGCGCGCGAGTTCATCGAGGTGGGCGATCTCGTCATCGGTTAGTACATTGCCCGTTGGGTTGGTTGGTCTTGAGGCACAAATTGCCCCCACGGTGTCATCAACAGTCAATTGGTTGAAGTCGATGTGGTATTTGAACATCCCGTTGTCCAGCAGGCTGATTTCCGGCCGGTACGAAATGAACATATCGTCACTTAACCCTGAGTCACCATAGCCAATGTACTCGGGTGCCAAAGGCAACAAGATTTTCTTCTTGTTACCTCCCGGGCATTCACCGGCAAGCAGGTTGAATAAATTAAAGAAGGCGCTTTGGCTGCCATTGGTCAGCGCAATATTCTTAGCACTGATGTCCCAGCCGTATTGTGCCTTGAGCATATCGGCGAGGGCATTGATAAAGATATTCTTACCCTGTGGCCCATCATAATTGGTGAGGGCCTGGGTGAGTTCGCCGCTAGCCGCCATTTGTTGGGTGAGGCGGTTAAAATACTCAACCATTTCTGGGATCTGCGCCGGGTTGCCACCACCGAGCATAATTGCATCGGGGTTGCGTAGGCCATCATTTAGATCATCCATCAATTGGGTGATACCTGAGTAGCGGGCGAACTTGTCACCGAATGTAGAAAACTCCATCTTTACTTCTTGCCTCGGACTTCAATTTTGTTTTTTGCGAATTGGTAGTGGTTATGTTGTGCTTTCCTTCAACATACCTTAATGATTCGTCTAGGGGAACCTTTAAACTATAGGCGAATACTGGTTGGAGGTTTCACGTGAAACACAGTGGTGGCAGTGGGCTAATGTTAGGGAACTGCTGTAGGGAATTGACTGAATGAAACTCGCCGATGTTTCACATGAAACAGGGCTCGAGTTTGTTGGTGGCGGCAACGTGGCTGAGGTGAATAGCTTGGTTGTTTGGCTAAGGTATAGCACGGGAGTTAGATAAGAAAAAACCCCGGCAGGCCGGGGTTTTGATATGGGTTGGTGCTAGCAGTGGTTACTTCTGCAGAACAGAAATATCAGCTACTTTTAGGAACTCGTTACGAAGCTGGTTAAGCATCGTTAGACGGTTCACTTTTAGCTGCTCGTCGTCTGCCATAACCATCACGTTGTCGAAGAAGGCATCGACATTGTCGCGCAGGGTGGCAAGTTCTGATAGAGCTTGCTGGTAGTCGCCTTCGGCAAAAACAGGCGCAAGGGTCGCAACCATTGCTTCAACTTTTTCAGCCAAGGCTTTCTCAGCATCTTCGACCAGCAGGTTGTTATCGATCGCAGCAGGTAGCTCGCCATCGAACTTAGCCAGGATGTTACCCACACGCTTGTTGGCTGCTGCCAACGACTCAGCCGCGTCGAGTGAGCGGAAGTGGCTCACTGCTTTAACACGCTTGTCAAAGTCTGCAGGCTGGGTTGGACGGCGTGCAAGCACTGCCTGGATAACATCAACGCTGTGGCCTTCGTCTTGGTACCAAGCACGGAAGCGGCCAAGCATGAAGTCGATAACATCGGCTTCGACATTGTCGTTAGTCAGCTTGTCACCAAACAGGGTACGCGCCTTAGCGATAAGATCGGTAAGGTCAAGATCGTAACCTTTTTCGACGATGATACGAAGCACACCCAGGGCGGCACGGCGTAGCGCAAATGGATCGCTGCCTTTCGGTGCCTGGCCGATGCCAAAGATACCCACTAGGGTATCTAGCTTGTCTGCCATCGCAACGGCGGCAGACACACCCGTGCTTGGTAGCTCGTCACCGGCAAAGCGAGGCATGTACTGCTCGTTAAGCGCCAGTGCCACTTCTTCGGCTTCACCGTCGTGGCGCGCATAGTGCATGCCCATAACACCCTGGGTATCGGTAAATTCGAATACCATTGATGTCATTAGGTCACACTTGGCCAGCAAACCAGCACGCTTAGCGTTGTCGACATCGGCATTGATCTTGTCGGCAATGTAGCCAGCAAGCTCGGTGATGCGATCCGTCTTGTCTTTGATAGTACCTAGTTGCTTCTGGAAGATTGCGCTTTCCAGCTCAGGCAGGCGATCAATTAATGGACGCTTGCGGTCGGTGTTAAAGAAGAACTCCGCATCGGCAAGGCGAGGGCGGACAACTTTCTCGTTACCTTCGATGATCTGGCGTGGGTCTTTAGACACGATGTTCGATACGAAGATGAACTTAGGCACTAGGTTGCCTTCGGCGTCGTAAACCGGGAAGTACTTCTGGTCGCCCTTCATGGTGTAAACCAAGGCTTCAGAAGGGACGTTTAGGAAGTCTTCTTCGAAAGAGGCGGTTAGGACAACCGGCCACTCAACCAAAGAGGTCACTTCTTCAACCAGCTCGTCTTCCAAGTCAGCGATACCACCCACTTCTTCCGCGGCTTTTTTCGCGTCAGCAAGGATGATAGCTTTACGTGCTTCGTAGTCAGCCATTACCTTGCCGCGCTCTTCCAAGATAGCAGGGTATTGGTCGGCATTGTCGATGGTGAATTCAGCTTCACCCATGAAGCGGTGACCGCGGATAATACGGCCTGAGTCCACACCCAGGATGGTTCCCGGGATCAGCTCGTCACCCAGAAGCATGGTCAGCGTTTTAACCGGGCGGATAAATTGGGTGTCTTTGTCACCCCAGCGCATTGGCTTTGGAATAGGCAACTTGGCAAGGGCATTGGCTGCCAGTGTGCTAAGTAGCTCTTGGGCCGGCTTGCCCTTGACTTCTTGCTTGTACAGCAACCATTCGCCCTTGTCTGTTTTTAGGCGTTCAGCCTGCTCAACGCTGATACCGTTACCGCGCGCCCAACCTTGTGCAGCCTTGGTTGGGTTGCCTTCGGCGTCAAAAGCCGCAGTGACTGCAGGGCCACGCTTTTCAACGACTTTGTCGGCTTGGCCTTCGGCCATTGCGGTTACTTTAAGTGCCAGACGGCGAGGGGCAGCAAACCATTCCACACCTTGGTGCGCAAGATCGGCTGCGGTTAGCTCAGCTTCGAAGTTGGATGCAAATGCTTCTGCCAGTGTGCGTAATGCTTTTGGTGGCAGCTCTTCGGTGCCCAGTTCGATAAGGAAATTCTTTTCGCTCATGCCAGATCCTTACTTGTTGGTTTTGCACATAGGGAAGCCAAGTGCTTCACGGGATGCGTAGTAAGCTTCGGCAACTTGCTTGGTTAGGTTGCGAATACGCAGGATGTAACGCTGGCGCTCGGTAACCGAGACAGCCTTACGGGCATCAAGTAAGTTGAAAGCATGGCCTGCTTTCAGGATACGCTCATAAGCAGGAAGCGGCAGTGGCTTCTCAAGTGCTAGTAGCTCCTGACACTCTTTCTCGCACTGGTCGAAGAAGGTGAATAGGAAATCAACGTCGGCGTGCTCGAAGTTGTAAGTAGACTGCTCAACTTCGTTTTGGTGGAAAATGTCACCATAGGTTACTTTACCTAGCGGGCCATCAGTCCAAACAAGATCGTATACAGAGTCTACGCCCTGGATGTACATTGCCAGACGCTCGATACCGTAAGTGATTTCACCCGTTACAGGCTTACACTCAAGGCCGCCAACCTGCTGGAAGTAAGTGAACTGAGTCACTTCCATGCCGTTTAGCCAAACTTCCCAGCCAAGACCCCAGGCACCCAGAGTTGGGTTTTCCCAGTTATCTTCAACGAAACGAATGTCGTGGATTTGGGTGTCGATACCCAGCGCTTCTACCGAGCCTAGGTACAGTTCCTGAATGTTGTCTGGTGATGGCTTGATGATCACCTGGAACTGGTAGTAGTGCTGAAGGCGGTTAGGGTTTTCACCGTAGCGGCCATCAGTTGGTCGACGAGATGGTTGTACATACGCTGCTGCAATAGGTTCTGGACCTAGAGCTCGTAGACATGTCATTGGGTGAGAGGTACCTGCACCTACTTCCATGTCCAAAGGTTGCACAATAGTACAACCTTGCTGGCCCCAGTAATCCTGCAGCGCGAGGATCATGCCCTGAAAGGTTTTAATATCGTATTTCTGCATTGTCAGCTTCGCGTGATTAATGGATTAATAGAAATTTCGTAACTATCCAGTATACCCCGACAGCCATTACGCTAGTAGCTCTTGTGCATGTTTTTTGGTCATCTTTAATGATTTTGCTTAAATTAGTTGGAAGGGGGGAAAGGTGTTCAAGCTCAATGGGGCAATTTTACATTGTTCTGATAACGGCAAATTTCCCAGCGCTACAATATAGCCTCTAAATACCGCATCATTTCGATGCGCCACAACGACATCGGCGCTAAGCCGAGACATAGGGATGATAAGATGGATTTGAGTATTTCACGCCGCTCTGGCAAATGGGCACGCAATTTAGCAATGGCAACGGCTGTCGCTGTTGTCGCAACAGGCTGTTCAACGACCAACCCATACACGGGCGAGGAGCAAACGGCCAAGGCGACCAGCGGAGCACTGATTGGTGCTGTTACTGGTGCGGCGATTGGGGTTGCCTCATCAAGCAAGAGCGACCGTGGCAAGGGGGCGCTAATTGGCGCGGCTTCAGGCGCAGCGCTTGGCGGCGGTATTGGTTACTACATGGATGTGCAAGAAGCTGAGCTGCGTAAGCAATTGCAATCAACGGGGATCAGCGTAACCCGAGATGGCGACAATATTGTGCTAAACATGCCGAATGAAATTACTTTTGGTGTCGACCAAACCGACCTGAGCACCCGAGCCAAGAAAGCCTTGTACAACGTTGCTATCGTTGCCAAAGAGTATGACAAAACCATGCTCAATGTTTACGGCTTCACTGATAGCACCGGTTCGGAGTCGTACAACCTGCGCCTGTCGCAAGTACGAGCGAGCGAGGTGACCAACCAGCTGGTTCGCGATGGGGTTGCCGGTAACCGTATTATTACCAAGGGCATGGGCGAGGCACACCCAATTGCCTCAAACTCGTCTGAACAAGGCCGTGCCGAGAACCGCCGTGTTGAGATCGTCTTGAGCCCAACATCGTAATCGCTCAGTGCTGACGATAAAGAAAGAGCCGAAAGGCTCTTTTTTTATCGGTTGATCCCTGTGGTAAAGCTGGTTAGAATTCACGCTCCTTTGGGGAGTAGCTTCTCGTCCCAACGAGATAAACGTCAACATAATTGAAGCAAAATCTTCATGGCGTTTATGACTCACGCAATCCTACTAGTGAGTTTAGCGAGACCATTGGCAAACCAGCATGAACCGGGGTGGGGCGTGCCTGTTTGTCTATGGTAAAAATAAATATCCTCGCCCCCAAGAGCACCCTGTGAGCGTTTTAGCTGTTTCTATTACTACCGTTGCCCTGGCTGAAATTGGCGATAAGACCCAATTATTATCGCTATTGTTGGCAAGCCGCTACCGCAAGCCCATTCCTATTATCTTGGCTATCTTTTTCGCCACCATTGCCAACCATGCATTGGCGGCCTGGCTCGGTGTTGTTGTGGCAGATTACCTGACGCCGGATGTTTTGAAGTGGGTATTGGTGGTGAGCTTTGTGGCCATGGCCGGATGGATTTTGATCCCGGATAAGCTCGATGACGATGAGCAGATCTCTAACCGGGGGCCGTTCATTGCCAGCTTTATCGCCTTCTTTATTGCCGAAATCGGCGACAAGACCCAAGTTGCAACCACCATGCTGGGGGCCAAGTACAGTGATGCACTCTGGTTGGTCGTGCTAGGTACGACCGTAGGTATGCTACTGGCCAATGTACCAGTGGTACTGATTGGCAAGTTATCAGCCGATAAGATGCCGTTGGGGTTGATCCGCAAGATAACCGCCGCCTTGTTTATCGGCCTTGCGGTGGTTGCGGGATTGGGCTTGTAATTGGTCTGCTCGCACATGATTGGCGTGATGTTTCATGTGAAACATCTCGCGGTATTTCTGGTGCTCGCAACGGTGTAGCCTAGCAAAGTGTGACCTTAGTTGCAGTGTGGATATTACCCGCATGATAAGGTGAAACCAGTGCCGATGAACGGTTGTTAGGAGGGGTTATGGAACGTTTTCTTGCAATTTCACCGCAAAGCCAATTCTGGTTATTTAATACCGCATTGGCGTTGAATATCTTGGGAATGGTGCTGACAGATATGTGGTTACCCATGGTGGTAGGCGCGATTATTACCACTTATCTTTCGGTCGATGCTTTGGTGCGCTTGCGTTATGTGACACCAATGAAAAAAGAAATCCGCAAACTGCGTCAAGATTTAGAGAAAGCCCATCAACAACTGCATGACAGCCAGTGAGCTGCATAACCGCGATTCGACCATGAACAATGAAAAAGGCAGCTCAATTGAGCTGCCTTTTTTAATCGGTGCCTTTTTTGATCAGGTAGCGGTATGGCAGGCTATCTGTTTCGGCGGCGACAAGGGTGTGATCCATAAAGCGGCAAAAGCTCGGAATATCACGGGTTGTCGAAGGATCATCAGCGATAACAAGCAGGGTATCGCCCTCCGCCATTTTTCTTACTGTCTTACGTACCATCATGACAGGTTCTGGGCAGCGAAGTCCTTCTGCTTCCAAGCTATGAGTTGGGTTTTCAAATATTGCAGTCATCGTTCTACACCTTGTTCTTAAGGTGCTGATGATACCGATGAAGAAGAATTAATCAATAAGGGTTGGCAAATAGGATTAAAACGTGTAACTTATTTAACAAGTCATTAACTTTATCTTCTAAAGGATTAGGAGGGATAGATATGTTGACTCAGATGGATCGATTAACCATTTACTGTGTGTTGTGCTTTATCACTTTTTGCTCTCTTGTTATGCGCAACCCGAATGAAATGAGTGTGTTTGCACTCGGCGGGCTGATCGCCGCCGCCCTTGGCCTTTGGTTTGAACTGACGAACTCGCCAGAGCTTGAAGAAGAAAATAATCAATAGGGCATTATTCGCTTAGACATCGACTACACTCCCCCAGTTTTCTTGGGCTTCCCCGCTTTTATAGCGGGATTTTTTTTATCTGGCGCGACATAATATCCATTGTCTCGATAAAAAAAGGTGGGTTATGGAGCTCGAAGAAGTTTATCGCCGTGACTTGAATCTGCTGGTGGCACTGAAAGTGTTGTTAGAAGAAGGCAGCGTCAGCAAAGCTGCGGTGCGTTTGAGCCTTAGCCAGTCGGCGATGAGCCGCGTACTGGGGCGCTTGCGGGATCTGATTGGTGATCCGCTTTTCACCCGCCAGGGGCAGCGGCTGCTGCCGACGCAGCGGGCACTGGAATTGAATGAGCAGCTCAATGAGCCGCTCGAGGCGATGCGTACCTTGCTGACGCCCAACGACTTCCGCCCCCAGGAGTGCGAGCAGCACTTTGTTATCGCCACTACCGATTACGCGATGCAAACCATCTTGCCATTCGCCTTGCCGCGTATCTACAGCGAAGCCCCCAAGCTGTCGTTGGAGTTTGCGCCGCTGCAGCATGATCATTTGATGACCCAGCTGACAACCGATGGTTGTGATATGGCGATCTGCCGGCCGATAGGCCCGGTTGATCCGCTATGTAGCGATCACCTCGGGCTTGTTAGCGTATTTTGCATGTTGTCGAAGCATCACCCCTTGGCGGATAAAACGCTTACGCTGGATGATTACCTCAATTATCCCCACGCCATGATAGCGATCAGTGATGGGGTGAAGGCGTTGATTGACGATGCCTTGCGCGATTATCCGCAGCGTAAAATGGTATTGCGGGCATATCACCTTGAGGCGGCGCTGGCTGTGGTTGACACCATGCCGCTGATCATCACCGTACCGGCTGACTTGGCGTATTTGGTGGCGGATAAGTTAGATTTGGTGATCAAGCCTTTGCCGTTTGAGCTCAAGCCATTCGACTATTCATTGATTTGGCACCAGCGATGCGAGCATTCGGCATCACAAATTTGGTTACGTAATTTGATTAAGGAAGAGTGCAGCAAGCTGATTGATAAGCGTATCCGGGATATGGGGTTTGTATAGCCTAGAAAGTGGCGTTGCATTGATAGCAATGAAAAAGCCGACAGTAAAACTGCCGGCTTCGATTAGCTAAAACAGGGGGTTTTATAGCTTAATCACCACGCGGCCAGTGATTTGGCCATTGGTGATTGCTTCGGCACAGTCTGCGACTTCTTCTAGGCTAACTTCGCGGCAAGCTTGCTCGAAAAAGCTTGCTGGTAGTAGTTCACCCAGCTTCTGCCACGCCTGCTGGCGTTTCTCGAACGGGCACATTACCGAATCGATGCCCAGCAGTTTTACATTGCGAAGAATGAACGGCATGACGGTGGTGGGTAGATCGAAACCGCCAGCCAGGCCACAAGCGGCAACCGCACCGTCGTAATCGACCTGAGCAAGCACTTTGGCCAATACCTTGCTGCCAACCGTATCTACCGCGCCAGCCCATAGCTGCTTCTCTAGCGGGCGGGCAGGTTCTTCAAGTTCGCTGCGCTCTACAATGCGGCTTGCACCCAAAGATTTAAGCAATTCGCCATTTTCTGATGCGCGGCCAGTCACGGCTGCCACGGTGTAGCCAAGCTGGGCCAATAGCGTTACGGCAACCGAGCCAACACCGCCACTGGCGCCGGTAACCAAAATTTCACCTGATTCGGGCTTCACACCAGCATCGACCAGTGCCTGCACGCATAGCATGGCAGTGATACCGGCGGTGCCAATCATCATGGTTTGCTTGCCGTCAAGGTTCGCTGGAAGCGGGACAAGCCAGTCGGCTTTCAGGCGGGCTTTTTCTGCCATACCGCCCCAGTGGCCTTCGCCCACACCCCAACCGGTTAGAACCACTTTGTCACCAGGCTGGTAACGATCATCGGAAGACTCAGCAACGGTGCCCGTTAGGTCGATACCCGGCACCATCGGGAATTGGCGAACAATACGTCCTTTGCCCGTGATGGCCAAGCCATCTTTGTAGTTTAGGGAAGAGTAGTCCACATCGATCAGCACTTCGCCTTCAGGCAATTGTGATTCGTCGATTTGGTCGATACTTGCGATAGTTTTTTTCTCTTCTTGGTTTAGAACCAGTGCCTTAAACATAGCTGTGCTCCGATTTAAAAAAGCGTCTTTGATGGGGTGAGTGTAGTCTTGATATCACTATGAATAAAATGAAACTTTGTCATTTTATGTATGCATCACATACATAGCTTGGCTTTAGGGCCTTATCGATAATAAAAAACCCGCCGAAGCGGGTTTTGTGAGGTTATTCAACCCGTTCGAACACTGTCGCTATCCCTTGACCAAGGCCAATACACATGGTCGCAAGACCGAATTGGGTATCATGGTGCTCCATGAGGTTGATCAGCGTGGTGGAAATACGCGATCCAGAGCAGCCCAGCGGGTGGCCGAGGGCGATAGCACCGCCGTTAAGGTTCACTTTGTCATCGACGCACTCGAGTAGCCCTAGATCCTTGGCGCATGGCAATGACTGTGCCGCGAAGGCTTCGTTGAGCTCGACCAGGCCAATATCTTCCATGCTCAACCCTGCACGCTTAAGCGCCTTCTGGCTGGCAGGAACTGGGCCATAGCCCATGATTGAAGGGTCGCATCCGGCAATCGCCATGGATTTAACACGGGCTCTAATGGTCAGGCCGAGCGATTTGGCTTTCTCTTCACTCATCACCAACATGGCCGAAGCACCATCTGATAGGGCCGACGAGGTACCTGCGGTGACAGTACCATTGGCCGGGTCAAACACCGGACGCAATGCCGATAGCCCTTCGACTGTGGTTTCCGGGCGGATCACTTCGTCGTAATCGAAGGTGGTCAGGATACCGCTTTCATCATGGCCTTCCGTGGCATAGATTTCATTTTTGAATCGGCCTTCGACCGTTGCAGCATGGGCTCGCTGGTGGGAGCGGGCGGCAAAGGAATCTTGCATCTCGCGGCTGATCCCATGCATTCTGCCTAGCATTTCTGCGGTGAGCCCCATCATGCCGGCGGCCTTTGCCACCGACTTGGATAGGCCGGGATGAAAATCGACCCCATGGATCATTGGTACATGCCCCATGTGCTCGACGCCACCGATAATACAGGTATCAGCATCACCCACCATGATCGTGCGGGCGGCATCATGCAGGGCTTGCATTGAAGAGCCGCACAAACGGTTTACGGTTGTCGCGCCTACCGTGTGGGGAATACCCGCTAAGAGAGCGGCATTACGGCCGACATTGAAGCCTTGTTCCAACGTCTGCTGGACACACCCCCAGTAGATATCTTCGATACTGGACGGATCCACCTGAGGGTTGCGGGCAAGCAGCCCCTTCATCAGGTGCGCCGAGAGATCTTCTGCACGGGTATGCCTGAAGGCGCCGCCTTTCGAACGACCCATCGGGGTACGGATACAATCAACAATCACTACATTATTCATTTTCTGTTCCTCATCCTTAAGTCGTGGTTAGGCGTTGGTTGGTGCCGGGTAGTAGGTTTCGCCCTTGGCCGCTTTTTCACGGAGTCCCTGCGGTACTTGGTAGACTGCGCCAAGGTGGGCTATCGAGTCTGCAAGGGCGACGTAATTTGCCAAGCCAATGGTATCGAGGTAACGGAATACCCCGCCACGGAAAGGAGGGAACCCAAGGCCGTATACCAGCGCCATATCGGCATCTGCTGGGCTTGCGATGATATCTTCCTCTAAGCAACGGACAACCTCGTTGATCATCGGTACCATCATGCGGGCGATGATTGTCTCGTCATCGTATTGCTGCGGGTTGCTTGCCACGGGGGCGATAAGTGCCGCGACATCTGGATCAATCGACTTCTTGGGCTTGCCCTTGCGATCGATGGAATAGCTGAAGAAGCCTTTGCCGTTCTTCTGACCATAGCGCTCTGCTTCGAACATCACATCGACAGCATCTTTGTAGTCCTTGCCCATGCGCTCAGGGAAGCCTTCGGCCATGACGGCTTGGGCGTGGTGTGCCGTATCAATTCCGACAACATCCAACAGGTAGGCAGGTCCCATCGGCCAACCGAATTGTTTTTCCATGATTTTGTCGATGTATTCGAAATTGGCACCATCGCGAAGTAGCATGCTAAAGCCGGCAAAGTATGGGAATAGCACACGGTTGACAAAGAAGCCCGGGCAGTCGTTGACCACAATCGGCGACTTGCCCATTTGGGCCGCGTAGGCCACAACACGATCAATGGTTTCGTCAGATGTCTTTTCGCCGCGGATAATCTCTACCAGCGGCATACGGTGTACCGGGTTGAAGAAGTGCATGCCGCAGAAGTTTTCTGGGCGTTTCAGTGAGCTGGCCAAGAGGTTGATAGGGATTGTCGAGGTATTGGAGGTGATCACCGTGTGTTCACCGACCTGTTGCTCAACTTCGCTCAGTACCGCAGCTTTGATTTTTGGGTTTTCGACCACGGCTTCGACAACCACATCGACGCTATCGGCACCGGCGTAATGCAGGCTAGGGGTGATCCCGCTCAGCACCTTCGCCATTTTGAAGCCATCGATACGGCCGCGCTCAAGCTGCTTGTTGAGCAGTTTTGTTGCTTCGCCCATGCCCAGATCCAGCGATGCCTCAGCGATGTCTTTCATCAAGACAGGAACGCCTTTTAGCGATGACTGGTAGGCGATACCGCCTCCCATTATCCCGGCACCCAGCACCATGCCTTTTTCTGTTGGTTTGCCGGACTTCACTGCTTTTTTCGCCTTGGCTTTGATGTACTGGTCGTTAAGGAAAATGCCGACCAGTGCTTGGGCAACCTCGGTTTTGGCAAGGGTCACAAAGTGCTTGTTTTCAATAGCCAGCGCTTCATCGCGATGGCTACGAGCCGCCTCCTCTATCGTTTTAACGGCGGTAATAGGGGCTGGGTAGTGTGGGCCAGCTGCCTTTGCCACCATGCCCTTGGCAATGGTGAAGCTCATTGTTGATTCGATTTTATTGAGCTGGAGCGGCGCCTTTTTCTGTTCACGTCGAGACTGCCAATTTAGCTTGCCGGCAATGGCCTCCTTGAGCATGGTGATGGCTGCGGACTTCAAGTTAGCTGGCTCGACGATGGCATCGACGAGGCCAAGCTTGAGGGCATCGGCGGCTTTCTTATCTTTACCCGCTGTGATGATCTCCATGGCAGAATCGGCACCGATCAGGCGTGGCAAGCGTACTGTACCGCCGAAGCCGGGCATGATACCCAGCTTGGTTTCAGGTAGGCCGATACGAGCCGTATTGTCTGCCAGGCGAAAATCCGTTGCCAATACGCACTCACAGCCACCGCCTAGCGCGTGGCCATTGATCGCAGACAGTGTAGGAACAGGCAGATCTTCGAGCTTGTTGAAGATGTCATTGGCGTGGGCAACCCACTGCGATAGTTCAGCTGCAGGCTTGGCAAATAAGCCAAGAAACTCGGTAATATCAGCACCGACAATAAATGCTTCTTTATTGGAGGTAAGAAGCAGGCCTTTAAGATCGGTTTGATGGTATAGCGCATTCAGGGCCTCGTTGAAGCTCTCCAGCGTTTTGATATCAAACTTATTGATTGAGCCTGGAGCATCGAGGTTCAGCTCCGCGATGCCATCTTCCAGATAGCGAACGGATAGGGTTTCACCTTGGTAAATCATGTTCTATCTCCGTGAATTCGAATTCCGGTCTTTGCCGAATTTTGATTTAACTGGTTTGACCTGTCGCCAGGTTAAATAATAGTCTGAACCTGTTCTGCAACTATTACAATAAAAAGTTTAAACAATTGTTTAACTTTTGATGTTGATTGTTAACTTTAAGCGTGGGTGCAATTGATGAATGGAGGCTGTGTCGGCTGGATATGGCTCTTTTTTCAAGAATAGCATTGAGAAGTTGGGAAATGCTTCTAAAGCTGCTCAAGACACGTTTGGCAAAACTAGTCTTTTGATGTTTCTCGCCTGTAAATGGTAATGCCGTAGTACGTTGCTGCGGCATTATTCATCGAAGGATCGATAAATATGAAGACAAAGCTAACAGGGCTGTCTGTGGCATTGGCGATGGCGTTATTGCCCATAAGTAGCCAGGCGGTCATGATGGTTAAGCCACCATCAGCAGCAACACCTGATGTCGACTGGAGCTGGGTGCCTGATTTGCCCCCCGGTGATCCGCTTTTTTCTCAACAATGGCATTTGCGTAATACTGGGCAAGCGGCCTTTGCAAAATCAGCAGGTACCCCTGGCCAGGACATGAACCTATGGCTTACCCATTTGCTGGGTATCCATGGTGTCGGAATCAATGTTGCTATCATTGACGACGGTTTGGAATTGGACCATCCGGATCTGGCTGCCAATATCCGCCCGGGCTCATGGGATCTCGTTAATAATGATAACGATCCTACACCCGACAACCCAACCGATAACCATGGTACTGCCGTTGCTGGGATTGCTGCTGCGGTAGGCTGGAATGCCATCGGTGGTCGTGGTGTTGCGCCAAAAGCGGGTTTGAAGGGGTTTAACTGGTTGCTCAACCAATCTATCGAAGGGTGGTTGATGTCCCATGGTGCGGCTGAAAACACCCAAGATAGCCGGGTATTTAACCAAAGTTATGGCTACAGCACGATTTACCCGGTGAAGTACGACTTATCTCAACCCAAGCAAGCACTGGAAGAGCAAGTCTATGCCGAGGTAACTCAGACCTCGCACCAAGGGCGCGGTAGTTTGTTTGTGAAGTCAGCGGGGAATAGCTACAACTATTTTTATGGCTGGCTGGGGGCCTCTCTTGGCGCGGCCTTTGTTTTGCCGGGGGACTACTTCGATAGTAACCGTTCTGGACCGGCAAATAACGGTTTGCCAATGCAAGATAGCAACCTGACGCCTACCAATGCCAACTATTGGAATTTGGTGGTGTCTGCGTTGAATGCTGATGGTGGCTTGTCTTCGTATAGCAGTGTCGGTGCCAATGTTTTTGTCTCTGCCCCTGGTGGCGAGTATGGCATCGATAAACCTGCGATGGTAACAACGGACTTGTCGGGGTGTGATGCCGGGAATAATGTGATTGGCGATAGCGGCAATGTGCTCCATGGCGGCCATGAACTCGATCCAAATTGCGATTTCATGGGGACAATGAACGGCACTTCTTCGGCGGCACCGAATACTTCCGGTGCGGTGGCACTTTTGATGTCGGCCAATCCCGCACTTAATTGGCGAGACGTTAAACACATTTTGGCCTCTACGGCGACCAAGACCGATCCACAGCATTCGGGAGCTGCGTTATCGTTTATCGATTCAACCGGCCAGTTGGTCGAGTATGATGCGATACCGGGCTGGCAGACCAATGCTGCCGGTTATGAATTTAATAGTTTCTATGGCTTTGGCCGGGTCAATATCGACGATGCAGTCATGATGGCATTGCATTATGCTCAGCCGCTTCCCCCGTTGATGATAACTGATTGGACACATAAAACTGTTGATAGCCAGATCCCCGATGCTAACTTGCTTGGGGTTGATAGTCATTTCCAACAAAGCGAGGATTTTGTTGTAGAGGCTGTGCAAGTCAAGCTCGATGTTGATCATCTGCGATTGCATGATTTGGCGGTTGAATTAATTTCACCGGCTGGTACTCGCAGTGTTCTGCTTTCCCCGCGTACCGGTTTGGTGAGCCAGTCGCTCGATAACTCTGTTACTGGCTTTGACCAACAACTGTTGCTATCCCATCATTTTTACGGCGAATCGGCTAAAGGGCAGTGGCGATTAGTTGTCAGGGATACCAACAGCGAGAGTAGCAGTTGGATTGCATACTTCGATTCAGCGAACATCTTTTCTATTCCACAAGTAAATAATGCCCAAGACGGCGTGTTGAAATCTTGGGATATTCGTTTCTTCGGTCATCAAGGGGGGTAACATGATGCTTCGTATATGTATTAGTGCGCTGGCGTTGTCAGTTTCGTTGAATGCCATAGCCGCTATTGAACCATTACCGCCATTACCTTCTGATTCGGTAATTCAGTGGCAGCCGGTAGGGAGCCTGGTGCTTGGTGGCCAGCCATACAGCAAGCTACAACCAGTGATTTCGGGCAAGCGTAGCAAGCGGGTAGCGCCTATGGTCACTGGAGGACAGCTTTTTATTGGTGATACGTTGTTAGCGAACGGATCAGCCGAGGGGCCAGTAGAAGTTACTGGGGGGCTATTTTTGCGCCTTTCCCCTGAGGTGAGTTCAATGGATTTGTTTAGGGAGCTCCAGCTGGAGTTGGTCTATGAACGTTCGGGTACTGCCTTTGTCCGTACTACAGGGCAGCAAAAAGATTTGCTTCCTATGTTGGCAAGTTTAGAAAATGATAGCCGTATCCAGCAGCTGCAATTGGAGTTGGTCGGGAATATTAATCGACCACAGTAAATGACAGGTGCGATAAACAAAAAGGAGGCTAAAGCCTCCTTTTTCTGTAGGGGGATTTGAGATCAAGAGCAAGTATCTGTGATATCCTGCCAGATTACCCACAATCACTGCAGCATAGCGTGCCATGACAGCATCTGAACCGTATTTGATCCCAGCCGCCGGGGCGAGCTTTGAGGAAGAAATAAAGAAAAGCCGCTTTATTACTTATCTAGCGCACACGCCTAATGTTGAAGCCGCTAAGGCGTTTGTTCAGCAAATAAAAGAAAAGCACTCGGATGCGAGGCATAACTGCTGGGCGTTTGTTGCCGGTCGACCTGAAGATTCAATGCAGTGGGGGTTTAGTGATGATGGTGAGCCATCGGGGACGGCCGGTAAGCCTATATTGGCACAGCTGACAGGCTGTGGCGTTGGTGAAATCACCGCTGTTGTCACCCGTTACTCTGGTGGGATCAAGCTGGGTACCGGCGGTTTGGTCAAGGCTTATGGCGGTGGTGTGCAACAGGCACTTACTGTGTTGCACACCAAAGAAAAGATAATAACTTCAGTGCTGGCCCTAAGCTGCGAGTATAATCAGGTATCGCTGGTGGAATCGCTATTAGCTGAATATACAGGGCGCCAAATTGAGGCTGACTATGGCAATCGAGTCGATATGACCATAGAGCTAGACACCCGCTTGGTGGCTGAGTTTTGTGCCAAGTTGACCAACCGAAGTGGTGGGCAGGTTGTCGCAGCCCCTAAAACGGTTTAAATGCCGTATCGCAATATTATTTATTTAAGGATGAGAGCCAAGCAAGGCCATGCAATTTCGTTCCATTATTAGGATAGTCGGGCTACTGCTCGCACTTTTTAGTGTCACTATGCTGGCACCTGCTTTGGTTGCACTTATATATAGAGATGGTGCAGGTTTCCCTTTTGTCGTAACTTTCTTCCTGCTGTTTGCCGGTGGCGCACTATTATGGGTGCCAAACCGTCATTATCGGCGAGAATTAAAAGCCCGTGACGGCTTCTTGATTGTTGTGCTGTTTTGGACGGTAATTGGTAGTGCAGGTGCTGTACCGTTTATTTTGGCCAAAACGCCAGATCTTTCTATGACCGATTCTTTCTTTGAATCTTTCTCGGCGCTTACCACAACCGGAGCGACGGTCATAGTTGGCCTTGACCATCTACCCAAGGCGATTTTGTTTTATCGCCAGTTGCTGCAATGGTTTGGTGGTATGGGGATCATCGTCTTGGCTGTAGCAATTTTACCGGTACTCGGGATCGGTGGTATGCAGCTTTACCGTGCTGAAATTCCAGGCCCGGTGAAAGACAGCAAGATGACCCCTCGAATTGCCGAAACAGCCAAAACTTTATGGTATATCTATTTGGCATTGACCTTAAGCTGCGCCGCGGCATTTTGGCTTGCGGGGATGTCAATATTCGATGCTATTTCACATAGCTTTTCCACGGTAGCGATAGGTGGATTCTCAACCCATGATGCCAGCATGGGGTATTTCGATAGTCCGACGATAAATATGATCACTGTTGTGTTCCTATTGATATCGGCCTGTAACTTTTCTCTTCATTTTGCCGCCTTTGCCAATGGTGGTATCCACCTAAGAACATACTGGCGTGATCCAGAGTTTCGGGCCTTTTTGGCTATTCAGGCAATTCTACTGGCAATTTGCTTTGGCTTATTATTAAAACACCATTCTTACGACTCCTATTATGATGCGTTTGATCAGGCCCTGTTCCAAACGGTATCTATCTCGACAACGGCTGGCTTTACGACGACCAGTTTTGCGGAGTGGCCACTGTTCTTGCCTGTTTTGCTGTTGTTTTCATCTTTTGTTGGCGGCTGTGCGGGGTCGACCGGAGGTGGCATCAAGGTGATTCGTATTTTATTGCTATTTCTTCAAGGGGTCAGGGAGCTAAAGCGGCTGGTGCACCCTCGAGCGGTGTATACGATCAAGGTTGGTAATAAGGCACTGCCACAGCGAGTTGTCGATGCGGTGTGGGGGTTCTTTTCAGCATATGCACTGGTGTTTGTTATTTGTATGTTGGCACTTATTGCCACCGGACTTGATGAGTTAACGGCATTTTCAGCCGTTGCCGCCACCTTGAATAACCTTGGCCCAGGTTTGGGCGAGGTTGCTGTTCATTTTGGTGAGATCAATGACCCAGCGAAATGGGTACTGATTATTTCAATGCTATTCGGGCGTTTGGAAGTCTTTACTTTGCTGGTGCTATTTACGCCTACGTTTTGGCGTAGTTAATTTCAGATAAGGAAATGTCGTGGAAAAAGTACTTCTTCTTCATTCAAGCAGTGATGGGCAAACCATCAAAATTATGCGCCATATTGAAAAAACATTGGGTGAGGAGTACCAGTGCGAGTTAGTGGACTTAAATCAGCTTCCTCAAATCGACTTTGCACAATATGGGCGCATCTTAATCGGAGCGTCGGTTAGGTATGGCCACCTAAATAAAAAGCTATACGAATTTATTGACCATAACCTTACTTCGCTTAAAAAACACAAGGTCGGTTTCTTTTGTGTCAATCTTACAGCGCGTAAAGAAGGTAAGAATACGCCAGAAACAAGTGCGTATATGAAGAAGTTCCTTAAAAAGTCACCTTGGCAACCTAAACTACAGGCTGTTTTTGCGGGGGCACTACGTTATCCGCGCTATACCTGGTTTGACCGTGTCATGATTCGGTTCATTATGCGAATCACCGGGGGGGAAACTGATACTAGTAAAGAGGTGGAATACACTGATTGGCCGAAAGTGGCATTGTTTGCGGAAGAATTTAAGGCTTTTTAGCCTGTTTTTTATGGCTTTGGCTTAAAAAGTGTTCGAAAGGCCGTTTTTGGTGATTTTTTTATGATTTACCCCTTGCCAACGTGATCGAAGTCTCTATAATGCCACCTCACCGACACGGAGCACGGCAACTTAGCCAGCAACGTATCGGATTGTTCTTTAACAATTTGACCATGCAATCTGTGTGGGCACTCGTGAAATGATAGTCAATAGATTTATCAATGAAACTGAGTGACCAAATCGAATCGCAAGATTCGGCACAGTCAATTCATTCATTACTTCGGTAATGGATTAACAGTATTCATTGAGCCGCATCTTAGATGCAACAAAACTTTAATTGAAGAGTTTGATCATGGCTCAGATTGAACGCTGGCGG
>NZ_PYMA01000022.1 GCF_003026495.1 Photobacterium sanctipauli | reverse complement strand
TTGGAGCGACACACGAGGTTCGAACTCGTGACCTCAACCTTGGCAAGGTTGCGCTCTACCAGCTGAGCTAGTGTCGCTTTGGTTGCGGGGGCCGGATTTGAACCGACGACCTTCGGGTTATGAGCCCGACGAGCTACCAAGCTGCTCCACCCCGCGTCCGTGTTTCACCATTCAAAGCATGATGAAGGCTTATCAAATTGGAGCGACACACGAGGTTCGAACTCGTGACCTCAACCTTGGCAAGGTTGCGCTCTACCAGCTGAGCTAGTGTCGCATCACATATCACCGTTAAGCACGATGAAAGCTATCAAATTGGAGCGACACACGAGGTTCGAACTCGTGACCTCAACCTTGGCAAGGTTGCGCTCTACCAGCTGAGCTAGTGTCGCATCACATATCACCGTTAAGCACGATGAAGGCTATCAAATTGGAGCGACACACGAGGTTCGAACTCGTGACCTCAACCTTGGCAAGGTTGCGCTCTACCAGCTGAGCTAGTGTCGCATCACATATCACCGTTAAGCACGATGAAGGCTATCAAATTTGGAGCGACACACGAGGTTCGAACTCGTGACCTCAACCTTGGCAAGGTTGCGCTCTACCAGCTGAGCTAGTGTCGCATCACATATCACCGTTAAGCACGATGAAAGCTATCAAATTTGGAGCGACACACGAGGTTCGAACTCGTGACCTCAACCTTGGCAAGGTTGCGCTCTACCAGCTGAGCTAGTGTCGCTTTGGTTGCGGGGGCCGGATTTGAACCGACGACCTTCGGGTTATGAGCCCGACGAGCTACCAAGCTGCTCCACCCCGCGTCCGTATTATTGAAAAGCAAAACAATTTAAGAATTGCCCTTCGAGGCTGCGCATTATACGAGGAAAATTGGCGGATGCAATAGATCTCAAAAAAAATATGATCCTCGGCGCGCAACCGTCTAATTTAGCATCAAATACTGAAGATCTGCTCACGATAAAAGCGCAGCTCTTCGATCGAGTCACGAATATCATCTAGCGCTAAGTGGCTTCCCTTCTTATTTAAGCCATCTAACACTTCCGGCTTCCAGCGGCGGGTCAGCTCTTTTAGCGTACTCACATCCAAGTAACGGTAGTGGAAATACTGCTCTAGTTCAGGCATATGCTTATACAAGAAGCGACGATCCTGGCCAATACTATTGCCACAAATCGGTGAAGCGCCCTTTGGTACCCATTTCTCTAAAAATGCAATGGTCTGACGAACTGCTTCATTTTCATCAACTTTGCTTTGACGAACTCGCTCCACTAACCCACTGTTGGTGTGGGTCGTTGTGCACCACTCGTCCATCTTGGCAAGCTCAGGCTCAGGTTGGTGGATAGCCAAAACAGGCCCTTCAGCCAAGATATTCAACTGAGCATCAGTAACAATTGTTGCAATTTCAATGATTTGGTGAGTTTCCGGGTCAAGACCGGTCATTTCCAAATCAATCCAAATAAGATTCTGATCGCTGATCGTCATCGGATATTGCCTATTCTATGAGTAAACCATGTATGATAATACCAAACGCAGCGGTTGTCTGATTGCAAATGCAAACAAACTTTTGGACACCGCTAACCGCAGGTATTTTACCGTAAGCCAACTTAACTGAATGATATTCTTGTGGCAAAAAAGAAAAAGCTTACCAAAGGTCAGAGCCGTCGCGTACGCTCTAACCAAAACAAACGCCTAAAGCGTGAAAAAGATGATGTCCAGTGGGATGAAGCCTTACTGGAGTCTGCCCGCGAGGGTCTAGTGATCACGCGCTTCGGCCAACATGCCGACGTCGAGGATCCAGAAACCGGCATTATCCACCGCTGTAACCTTCGCCGAAGCATCCAGAGCCTAGTCTCAGGTGATCGGGTGGTATGGCGTCCAGGTGTCGAATCCCTTCAGGGGATCGCTGGTGTTGTCGAAGCCGTTCACGAGCGAGAGTCAATGCTAACCCGTCCAGACTACTATGACGGGGTAAAAGCGGTTGCCGCCAATGTAAACCAAATCATTATTGTTTCAGCCGTTCTTCCAGAGCTGTCGCTGAACATTATTGATCGTTACTTGATCGCTGCCGAAACCATCGGCATCGAGCCATTGATCGTTTTGAACAAAGTTGATCTTCTGGATCCAGAAAGCCGTACCATGGTTGAAGAAACCTTGTCGCTTTATCAAAAGATCGGTTACGAGATCCGCTACGTCAGTTCCGATACAGGCGAAGGAATGGATGCGCTCAAAGACGACCTTAAAGATCGTGTCAGCATTTTTGCCGGCCAATCAGGGGTGGGTAAATCCAGTATGGTGAACACCCTAATGCCAGAAGTCGAAGCTGAAACCGGTGATGTCTCAGAAAACTCCGGTTTGGGCCAGCACACCACTACCGCTGCCCGACTTTACCACTTCCCTGACGGTGGTGATCTTATCGACTCGCCAGGCGTCCGTGAATTTGGTTTATGGCATCTTGAGCCAGAGCAAGTCACCGAAGCTTTCGTCGAGTTCCGTGAATACCTAGGCGGCTGTAAATTCCGTGACTGTAAGCACGGCAATGATCCAGGTTGTATTATTCGCCAAGCCGTTGAAGACGGTACCATTAGCCAAGAACGCTACGACAGTTACCATAAAATCATCGACAGCATGTCTGAGAATATTGCCAACCGCCAATTCTCACGTAATAAGCCTGATTAACCACGCTCGCCCGCGCCCCAATTCTTGGGGGTGGCCTTGTCGCCACAAAAGCGGGCAGCGCTGGCATTCCCCTCCAATTCAGGTAATATGCCTGATCCGTGCTGCTTAAATATCAAACGGTACCAAACTGGCTGAAGCCGCTAATGACTAAGTGTGTCGTTTGATATTGAGCAACCAATTCATTGATCGATTAACAGTTTCTGGAAAAGACACCGTGCACGATAACTTCAAAATCGGCCTGCAATATTGCGCGCCAAAACAGACCCTGACCCAACTCGCAGGCAAGCTTGCTTCAATGAAGGCAGGCAAGCTTACCACTACGGTCATCCGCTGGTTTATCCGCCAGTACGGCATCGACATGAACGAAGCACGCAACCCGGATCCAGCCTCATATGCAACCTTCAATGACTTCTTTGTTCGAGAACTCAAAGACGGTGCCCGCCCAATTAACGAGGATGCGCACATTGTCAGCCACCCGGCAGACGCCTGCGTAAGCCAGTTGGGGCCAATTACAGATGGCCAGCTAATTCAAGCTAAAGGTCACACCTACGAAGCCGCTGAGCTACTGGGTGGTGAAAGCGAGCTTGCAGCAGAGTTCAAAGACGGTCACTTTGCGACACTTTACCTGTCGCCAAAAGATTACCACCGCGTGCACATGCCATGCGACGGCACCCTGCGTAAGATGATTTACGTACCGGGCGAGCTGTTCTCGGTCAACCCGCTGACCGCGCAAAATGTCCCTAACCTGTTTGCCCGCAACGAACGCGTGGTATGTATTTTCGATACTGAGTTCGGCCCAATGGCACAGGTGCTGGTTGGTGCAACCATTGTTGGCAGCATTGAAACTGTATGGGCTGGCACCATTACGCCACCGCGCAGCCCGCGTGTTCACCACTGGAACTACCCAGCAGAGGGCGAGCAGGCAATTAAGTTGAAGAAAGGCGAGGAAATGGGCCGCTTCAAGCTGGGTTCAACCGTCATCAACCTGTTCCCTAAAGACGCAATCCGCTTTGTTGAAGGCATGGAGCCAGGCCAACCAACCCGTATGGGCTCAGCCTATGCCGAGTTAACGAGTGTGCCACAACCAGAAGCGTAACCAGTTAACACTTTTTAACAAAAGGGGTGCAAAACACCCCTTTTTTTATGCAAAAAATTGACCATATCGAGGAATTTATAAGCACCCAAATAGTATGCTGTTTGGCAGTCAATTACCCAAGCAAACCAACATACTATGAAAAAAATATCTATCTCCCAGCTCATTAAGCTGTTGATAGCCTTCGGGATCCCCCTCGGGATACTGATGATGCCTATCGACTTTATCCCTATAGAAAACTTAACCCTCATCCAACACCGACTTTTGGCTATCTTCGCCCTCGCAGCTTTATTGTGGGTACTTGAGCCGGTTCCGGTCTTTGCCACATCAATCCTGATTATTGCCCTTGAGCTCATCATGATTTCAGACAAGGGGCTGCACCTGTTCCGTATCCCACCGGAAGGGCACGAAATGGGTGAAATGATGAAGTACACCGATATCTTCGGCGCCTTCTCATCACCAATCATCATCCTGTTCATGGGGGGCTTCGCGCTTGCTATCGCGGCCTCGAAATATGAGCTAGACAATAACCTGGCCCGGGTTCTCCTCAAGCCATTTGGTACACAACCCAAGTTCATTATGCTCGGCCTGATGCTGATCACTGCCGTGTTCTCGATGTTCATGTCAAACACGGCCACCACGGTAATGATGCTGGCATTGCTGGCCCCAATTGTTGCATCCGTCCCGAAAGGGGATATTGGCATCAAAGCCTTGGTGCTTTGTATCCCCATCGCAGCCAATACCGGCGGTATCGCCACGCCAATCGGTACCCCGCCCAATGCCATCGCCTTGCAGTACCTAACCGGGGAGAACGCCATTAGCTTCCTTGGTTGGATGGTGATTGGTCTGCCGTTTGTTATGTTCCAGCTCGCCTTTGCATGGTGGCTTTTGCAAAAGATGTTCCCGTCGACCCAAACCCACATGCAGCTGAAACTTGAGGGGCAGTTCCAGAAAAGCTGGCAGGCGATTGTGGTGTATGTCACCTTCGCGCTGACGATCCTATTGTGGATGACCACCTCGCTGCACGGCATGAACACCTATGTGGTATCCATTATCCCACTGGCGGCGTTCACCCTTACCGGCATCATGGGCAAAGAAGAGCTTAAGCTCATCAACTGGGACGTGCTCTGGTTGGTGGCCGGTGGTATCGCCATTGGCCTTGGCCTGGATAAGACGGGCCTTGCCGCCGCGTTGGCCCACGCTATCGACTACGATGCCCTGTCGCCAATTGCCGTGGTTCTGACGCTATCGATCATCTGTTGGCTGATGGCCAACTTCATGTCCAATACCGCCACTGCTAACCTGTTGATGCCAATCGCAGCGGCTGTTGCGGCATCGATGGAAAGCCTGGCTTCCATGGGCGGATTGCAGGGTGTACTTGTTGTTGTCGCCTTCTCGGCCTCACTCGGTATGATCTTGCCGGTTTCAACACCGCCGAACTCGCTGGCCTACTCAACCGGGCTTATCGAAAGCAAGGACATGGCAAAAACCGGGATTATCATCGGTTTGGTCGGTCTTGCAATCGTCTATGTGGGCGCCTTAATCCTGACCTAACAACTCCTCAGCACGGAGGCTGTGTTGCTGCAGCCTCCATAACGGCTTCGCTTATTGCCACCCCTTGCAAGCACCATTTTGTTACCCACTTCACGGTAATGCTCATCAAATACACTGATCATTGTGCGATTTTTTTTCACTTCCATTCACCATAGGCATCAATAACAACATAACAGCCTATAAATTAGCCCTTTTATTACATAAAAATATTGGCACCAGAGAGATACTATGAAACTCACCATAAAACTAAAAATACAGATCGCCATTGCCGTGATCATTGCCACTGTCAGTGCGGTTCAGGCATGGATTTCCGTCTCCCAACTCAAGCAAGAAACCACCGCTTCGGTTAGCAACCAAATGCGCGACACCAGCCAAGCCACCAGCCGCTATATCACCGCATGGCTAGCCGCCCGCAGCGACATGATGCTGGCCAATGAAAGCCTGATTGCAACCGACAACAATGTGGATCGCGAGCTGTTGCTGACCAAGCGCGCCGGGCAATTCCTCTCGGTCTATGCCGGCTTTGCCGATGGTACGATTGCCTACGGCGATAAGACCGAAGATTGGCCAGCTGGCTACGATCCCCGAACCCGCCCTTGGTATCAGGATGCCAACCAATCCAGCGGTTTAATCATCACCGAGCCCTACCAAGACTTCGATGGCAGCATGGTAATTAGCCTAGCCAAGGCGTTCCAAGGCCAACGCCGCGGGGTTATCGCCGCCGATTTAACCATCACCGCGATTATCGATCAGGTGCTCAACCTGAAGCTTGAGCATAATGGCTTTGCCTTCTTGGTCGACGGTAACAATAACATTGTAGCCTACCGCGATGAGTCGCTCAGCCAGCAGCCTTTGACCAAGCTCGATAGCGAGCTTACCCCAGCTTTGATCAAGCAACTTGAAGCAGGGCAAACCGTGCACTCCATCAACCTTGATGGCAACAATCGCGATATGCTGATCTTTGCGACCGCTATCGAAGGCACCGATTGGACATTGGCCGTACTGGAAGACGAGCGCCTCGCTTATGCCTCCATCGGCGAGCAAATCACCTTCATCGCCATCACCTCGCTGGTGCTATACCTGGTGATTGCAGCCATCGCTACCCTGATTATCAATAGCCTGTTACGACCACTGACCAACCTGAGCCAATCTGTCGCACAATTGGCTCAAGGGAGCGGGGATTTAACCCAGCGGATCAGCATTGAAAGAATGGATGAGATCGGCGAGCTTGCCGACAGCATGAACCGTTTCCTCGGCCAGCTTCAAACCATGATTAAGGGGATCGTTAGCCAATCCCATACCCTTGGCGAGCAGGCCGCCCTATCGGCCAAGCAAACAGAAGACGCTTCCCACAAGGTGACCGAGCAGCAAAACGACATCAACCAGATTGCAACAGCGATCCATGAGATGTCGGCAACTTCCGGCGAAGTTGCCAACCACGCAGAAATGACGGCTTCGGCAGCACAAGCCTCAACAACGGCTTGCGAAGAAGGACAAGGCGTGATCGGGCAGAACCGCGAAGCAATTACGTCGCTGGCCAACCAGGTGGAAGATGCCGCCGGGGTGATCCGCGAGTTGGAAAGCAATGCCCAAAACATCAACCAGATCCTTTCAACAATCCAGGGCATCGCCGAGCAGACCAACCTGCTGGCCCTCAATGCCGCCATAGAGGCTGCACGCGCAGGCGAACAAGGTCGCGGGTTTGCCGTGGTCGCCGATGAAGTTCGGGTGCTCAGCAAACGCACCCACGATTCAACGGAAGAAATCCGCAACATGATCGATACCTTGCAGCAAAATACCCGCCAAGCCGTCGATAGTATGCAAACCAGCACCGAACTCGCCGGGCAAAGTGTCGGCTTTGCCGAAGGGGCCAGCGAAAGCCTGAACCAAATCACGCAGGCGATCACCGAGATATCGGAAATGGCAACGCACATTGCCAGTGCCGCCGAAGAGCAACGGGCTGTCAGCGAAGACATCAGCCGCAATACCCAAGCAATCAAAGATGTCTCCGATCACCTTGCCCAGCAAACCCAGGAAGTTAGCCAAAGCGCCCACGGCATGCGCCGCTCTGCCGAACAAATGCGCAGCGATGCCTCACGCTTCAAGGTGTAACAGCACATACTCGTCCTCTCCCCAACGCCGCCCATTCAAGGGCGGCGTTTTTTTGGAAATCACTCACGAAAACAAGCACTAATTTTTCATTTACCAACGGTGTTTTGCTTTATTTCTGGATATGGCTGCCAATTCCCAACCCTGCCACCCCACCGCCACTCCCAACCCACTACACTGAAAGCGTTGGCTAGACCAAGCGATCCTAAATAACCACTCCGAATAAACGATTCCTAAATAACAATAAAGAGAGGAAAAAGTGAAATCACAGTCTCTAAAAGTATTGCTGCTCGCCATGGCAGCAGCATCAATGACAAGTACCCAAGCAGCTGAATGGAGCTATGAGGGAGAAAACGGCGTTGATAACTGGGGCAAACAATTTGCCACTTGCGGCGAGGGGGCCAACCAGACCCCTATCGATATCAAGCGCACCATCAAGGCTGAATTGACCCCTTTGCAAATCGACTATCAAGGCAAGGTGCAGGAAGTCATCAACAACGGCCATACCGTCCAAGCCAATGTCGAGGGTAAAAACCAGCTAGTCATCGACGATGAAGTCTTCGATCTCCAGCAATTCCACTTCCACACCCCGTCGGAAAACTATATTGCCGGTAAGCAATTCCCGCTCGAAGTGCATTTCGTCCATGCCAATGCCGAAGGGCAGCTGGCCGTTGTCGCAGCGATGTTCAAGACCGGGCCTAGGGGCAACGAGGCTTTCAATACCTTGCTGGCAACCGTGCCGGATAAAGACCAAACCCTATCGCTCACTGATACCTTGAACCCTGCCGAGCTGCTACCCAGAGAACGCGAGTATTACCGCTTCAACGGCTCGCTAACCACGCCACCATGCAGCGAGGGGGTACGTTGGTTTGTAATGCGTGAAGCCCAAGCCGGCAGTGAAGAGCAAATCGACAGCCTGCATCAGGTCATGGGAGACAATGCCCGTCCGTTGCAGCCGCTCAATGCCCGAGTGGTGTTGGAGTAATTACCCAACTTGAATTGAACACAGCCATACCCGGCGCTTAGTGCTAAGCGCCGGCCTCATCGCTTACCGCTCTCGACAAAAGCCTTGCCTCCTATCGCTGGGATCCCGCAAGATACCCAACACGAAAAAGGATACTTCGCGGCGTTATGGTCGAGTAAACAAACCGACGGACATCGCGCATTAAGGACAAGCATGAACTACGAATGGCTGGCTTTGGCTGCCGCGTTTCTATGGGCTGTGAGCAGCCTGATTTCCATTACCCCCTCCCGCTACCTCGGCGCTTTTGCCTACAGCCGATGGCGAATGGCCTGTGTTACCGTGATGCTCTCAAGTATGGCTTGGCTTAATGGCGGGTGGTTGAGCATGCAATGGGACTACGCCACCGTAATGGTGCTCTCCGGCGTGGTTGGGATCTTTATCGGCGACACCGCGCTTTTTGCCTGCTTCAACCGTATCGGCCCTCGCCGGGGTGGTTTGTTATTTGCCTGCCATGCCGTTTTTTCGGCGCTGCTGGGAATATGGTTATTTGGCGAGATCCTGCAAGGCTGGAAATTGGTCGGCAGTATGGCTGTTTTTGCCGGGGTGGCTATCGCTATTTTCTTCGGCCAGCGCCAGGGGGATAATCGGCAGCAACATTGGGAAGGCAACCATGGCTCACTCGCGTTGGCCGTCATGCTCGGGTTGACCGCAGCCTTATGCCAGTCCCTTGGTGCCATCATCGCCAAGCCCGTTATGCAAACCGCCGTCGACCCCGTAGCAGCTTCGGCAGTGAGGATGGCCAGCGCCTTTGCTGCCCATGCCCTGTTGCGACTGAGCGGCACCCAACTCGCCAAGCCGCTGCAACCAATCAACTTTCGGATTTTTGCCCAGGTAGCCCTCAATGGGCTTTTGGCAATGGCCATCGGTATGACGCTGATCCTCTATGCCCTTCGTGATGGCGATGTCGGTATGGTTGCCCTGCTGTCTTCAACCTCGCCGATCATTATCCTGCCGCTGCTATGGCTACACACAAGGCAAAGGCCACCAACCGCGGCCTGGGTTGGCGCAATCATGGCGGTAGTGGGGACGATGGTTATACTGGCAAACTAATTACAAGTGATAACCATTTGCATTTAGATGGTGATTTGGTTATGCTTTGAGCTGTTTGGTCAAGGCGCCTTGGAATCCTACCCTGCGACAGGCCACCATGAGAGATACGACAAAACTAGTAATACTGGCTGTTCCCCCAGCTTTTTGGCCGCGGCAGTGATACCCTCCTGCCAAAGGATGTATGAGACGTTTCTGATTACAGAAACAAACAGCGCGGCAATATGCCGCGCTGCTCATTGTTCTTGCCGCTGCCCGATCAGGTTTAGGCGACTTCGATCGGAAATGCCGTCACTTGATCAATATGATCCAAGCCCTGCGCCAGCATGATCAAGCGATCAATGCCCAGCGCCACCCCGGCACAATTAGGAAACCCGGCACGCAATGCCTCGACCAAGTGCATGTCTATTGGCTGAGGCAGCAAGCCCATCGACTCGCGCTTGCGGTTATCTTCCTCGAATCGCGCCAACTGCTCATCGCCATCCGATAGCTCATGGAAACCATTCGCCAACTCAATACCCTTAAAATACACCTCGAAACGCTCGGCCACGCGGCTATCGTCAGGGTTGATCTGGGCCAAGGCTGCCTGCGACGCCGGAAAGTCATGGACGAAAGCCGGGGCAACCGGCCCAATCTTTGGCTCCACCCCAACGCTGAACAACAGTTGTAGCAGGGTATCGCGATCCTGCTCAGGCTCGGCAATGTCAGACAAGCCCAAGCCAGCTGCCGCCGCCTTCAGCTCGGCCATCGAGCCTTCCAGCGGGCATACCGCAAGGACAGACAAGAACGCCTGCTGGTAAGTCATTCTCTCTGCTTGCTGGCATCGCAGCACCAGTTGCAGCAGCGCATCCATTTCGTCCATCAGCGCATGGTGATCAAACCCCGGACGGTACCACTCCAACATCGTAAATTCGGGGTTGTGGTAGCGGCCAGACTCTTCGTTACGGAACGATTTGCAGATTTGGTATATCGGCCCGCTGCCAGCCGCCAACAAACGCTTCATGTGGAATTCTGGGCTAGTCATCATGTACAACGTCTGCCCATCGGCAAACCCCGGCCCGACAAACGTCGTTTGGAAAGTATGCAGGTGAATATCAGTGACGGTTGCCTGGCTCATTGCAGGCGTATCAACTTCCATCACCCCACGCTGAGTGAAGAAATCACGAATTGTCGCCAAGGTGGTTGCGCGTTGGCGCAACTGGGCTATGGTTGCTGTCGGCTGCCAGTGGCTAGTCATAGCGGTATCCATCAAAATTACAGATTAAACAGGCCGCTATTCTAGCAAATGCGTTGCGGGTCGATAGAGGAAACCTGGATGGAAATACCACCAACACCAATTATGAAAAGTTATGAAAAATAATGATCAACCGATAGCCAAGTAGATTGCATTTCAAACACTTAAAACATATAAAAACTTAACATAAAAATCACAAAAGCCGCATTAAAACAACATTCACCAGCGTAGCAATCAATTGCTTAGCAGATAACCTTTTCTTTATTAATCACTTAGCAATGCATATCGAAACACACCATTAATGAGCCAGAAACAAATCACACATTTTATTTCGATTAATTAACAAGCATAAAACATTACAATTTGTGACAATACTCACATTTTTTGTAATCACCTTATACTTTCGGGCTATTTCATTAAAAAAGCTGCGTCTAAATCAAGTTTTCTATCGATATTGTTTCATAGAATGCCATCAGGATTTCAAGGATAAGTACGCTTCGGCGTGCTTTTTTAAATTTTATCGTCTTACCTTCGGAGGATAGCTGTGAAAACAATTACCACAGATATCGCTGTAATCGGCGCAGGTGGTGCTGGTCTACGTACTGCCATCGCTGCTGCAGAAGCAAACCCAGACTTGGAAATTGCACTTATTTCTAAAGTTTACCCAATGCGCTCTCACACCGTAGCTGCAGAGGGTGGCTCCGCTGCCGTCATCAAGGATGAGGATAGCTTGGACAACCACTTCAACGACACCGTTGGCGGTGGTGACTGGCTATGTGAACAGGACGTTGTTGAATATTTCGTAGAAAACGCGACTCGCGAAATGACCCAGCTAGAACAGTGGGGCTGTCCGTGGAGCCGTAAAGAGAATGGTGATGTTAACGTTCGCCGCTTCGGTGGTATGAAAGTTGAGCGTACATGGTTCGCAGCCGATAAAACTGGCTTCCACATGCTACACACGCTATTCCAAACTTCTATCAAATACGATCAAATCAAGCGTTACGACGAGTACTTCGTTGTCGATCTACTTGTTGAAGAAGGTGAAGTTCAAGGGCTTGTGGCTATCCACATGGCCGAAGGTGAACTGATCTGCATTAAAGCAAAATCTGTTGTTCTAGCAACAGGTGGTGCTGGCCGCGTGTACAACTGTAACACTAACGGCGGTATCGTAACGGGCGACGGCATGGCAATGGCATTCCGCCACGGCGTACCTCTTCGAGACATGGAGTTCGTACAGTACCACCCAACCGGTCTACCAGGCACTGGTATCCTAATGACCGAAGGTTGTCGTGGTGAAGGCGGTATCATTGTCAACAAAGACGGCTACCGTTACCTACAAGACTACGGCATGGGCCCTGAAACACCAGTTGGCCAGCCGAAGAACAAATACATGGAACTGGGTCCTCGTGACAAAGTTTCTCAGGCATTCTGGCACGAGCTGCAAAAAGGTAACACTATCAAGCACCCGCTGGGTGATGTAGTACACCTTGACCTTCGCCACCTAGGTGAAGAGTACCTGCACGAGCGTCTACCGTTCATCTGTGAGCTTTCAAAAGCTTACGTAAACGTAGACCCAGCCAAAGAGCCGATCCCAATTCGCCCAACAGTACACTACACCATGGGTGGTATCGAAACTGACAAGCACAACGAAACACGCATCAAAGGCCTATTCGCGGTTGGTGAATGTTCGTCTGTTGGCCTGCACGGTGCAAACCGTCTAGGTTCTAACTCGCTAGCAGAACTTGTGGTATTCGGTCGCCTAGCAGGTGAAGGTGCGGTTAAGCGTGCTGAAGAATTCAAGGGCTGGAACGAAGAATCTATCACTAAGCAGATTCAAGCGATCCAAGATCGTATCGATACCCTAATGGCGCAGGAAGGCGACGAAAACTGGGCTGATATCCGTACAGAAATGGGTCACTCCATGGAAGCGGGTTGTGGTATCTACCGCCAAGAAGATCTGATGCAAGCGACTGTTGAGAAGCTAGCAGAACTTCGTAAGCGCTTTAAGAACATCAGCATCAAAGACAAAGGAAAGGTATTCAACACTGATCTGCTATACGCAATCGAAGTTGGTTACGGCCTAGAAGTTGCTGAAGCTATGGCTCACTCTGCGATTCAGCGTAAAGAATCTCGTGGTGCACACCAGCGTCTAGACGAAGGTTGCACAGAGCGTGATGACGAAAACTACCTGAAACACACGCTAGCCTTCTTCAATGGTGACGACGCACCTCGCATCGAGTACAGCGACGTGACAATCACCAAGTCTCAGCCTAAAGCACGTCTATACGGTGCAGCGGCAGAAGAGGCAGCAGCGAAAGAAGCAGCAGAAGCGGCAGCGAATAAAGAGGAGCAGGCATAATGTCAGGCAACCGTATCCAAAAAGTTGAAATTCTGCGTTATGACCCAGCAAAAGACGCAGAACCGTACTTCGAAATGTTCGAAGTACCGTTTAACGAAACCATGTCTGTGCTTGATGCACTAGGTTACATCAAAGATAACCTAGACAAAGATCTGGCATACCGTTGGTCTTGCCGTATGGCGATCTGTGGTTCTTGCGGCATGATGGTTAACAAGGTGCCAAAACTGGCATGTAAAACCTTCCTACGTGACTACCCGAACGGCCTGAAAATCGAAGCGCTGTCTAACTTCGCTATCGAAAAAGACTTGGTTGTAGACATGACGCCGTTCATCGAGCGCCTGGAAGCTATCAAGCCTTACATCATCGGTAACGATCGTAAGCCTGAAGATGGTCCAAACAACCAGACACCTGAGCAGCTTGCAAAATACAAGCAGTTCTCTGGCTGTATCAACTGTGGTCTTTGCTACGCAGCATGTCCTCAGTTTGGCCTGAACCCAGAGTTCATCGGCCCTGCGGCACTGACTCTTGCTCACCGTTACAACCTAGATAGCCGTGACAACGGTGCTGATGAGCGTATGAAGCTTATCAACGGTGAAAACGGCGCATGGGGCTGTACGTTTGTTGGTTACTGTTCTGAAGTTTGTCCGAAGAGCGTAGATCCAGCAGCAGCGGTTAACCAAGGCAAAGTGGAATCTTCTAAAGATTTCGTTATCGCCATGATCAAACCTCAGGAGGCATAAGGATGAGCAATCGTAAACCTTACGTTCGCGAAATGAAGCGCACTTGGTGGAAGGATCATCCTTTCTACCGCTTCTACATGGTTCGTGAAGCAACTGTACTACCACTGATCTTCTTCACTATCTGTCTGACTTTCGGTCTAGGTAGCCTAGTGAAGGGCCCAGAAGCATGGGCGGGCTGGCTAGAGTTCATGGCTAACCCAGTCGTTCTAATCCTGAACGTGTTGGCACTGGCGGGTAGCCTGTTCCACGCACAAACTTTCTTCAGCATGATGCCACAAGTAATGCCTATCAAGGTTAAGGGCAAAGCGCTAGATAAGAAAGTTGTTGTTCTTGCTCAGTGGGCTGCGGTTGCTGCAATTTCACTGTTCGTTCTAGTACTAGTTTAAGGAGAGCCACGTGGTTAATCTAAATCCTAAACGTTCTGACGAACCAGTATGGTGGGGTCTATTCGGTGCAGGCGGTACTTGGTTTGCAATGCTAACACCGGTAACTGTTCTAGTACTGGGTATCATGGTGCCGCTAGGCATGCTTGACGCCGAAGCAATGAGCTACGAGCGCGTATCTGGCTTCGTTACCAGCATTATCGGTGGCCTGTTCACCATCGCAACGCTAGCACTACCAATGTGGCATGCAATGCACCGTCTACACCACGGTATGCACGATCTTAAGTTCCACACTGGCGTGGTTGGTAAGATCGCTTGCTACGCAGCGGCTTTCCTAGTGTCTGCACTGGCTGTTATCTTCGTATTCATGGTTTAAGCCATAAACGAAGCGAAAAAAGCACCGCATCGCGGTGCTTTTTTTATGCCTGCGATTTATTCCTCGTCCATCAGGCAACAAAAAAGGCCGCCTAGGCGACCTTTCTTCGTAGCTGCGGGTGAAATTACTTCACACGACCTACGTATTCAGCAGAACGCGTATCAACTTTGATCACTTCGCCGATCTGGATGAACAGAGGAACACGTACTACAGCACCTGTAGTTAGCGTTGCAGGCTTACCGCCAGTACCCTGTGTATCGCCTTTCAGGCCTGGATCGGTTTCAACCACTTCTAGCTCAACGAAGTTTGGTGGCGTAACCGCGATTGGGTTGCCGTTCCAAAGCGTCAGCGTACAAGTGTTGTTCTCTACCAACCACTTCGCGTTTTCACCTACCGCTTTCATGTCAGCAGCGATCTGCTCGAACGTTTCGTTGTTCATGAAGTGGTAGAACTCACCGTCGTTGTATAGGTAATCCAGATCAGTATCGATTACGTCTGCAGCTTCAACTGATTCACCAGATTTGAAAGTCTTCTCAAGAACCTTGCCTGAAAGCAGTTTGCGGATCTTAACGCGGTTGAACGCCTGGCCTTTGCCTGGCTTAACAAATTCGTTTTCGATAATGACACATGGTTCATTATCTAGCATAATTTTCATTCCGCCGCGGAATTCATTGGTGCTGAAAGACGCCATTTTTATCCTCTTAACATCTTCGAGTTGTATTTAATGCCGCACATAATAACCCGAAACGCCCCAACTGTTGAGCAAAACTGGTTGAATGATCTCGCGAATGCGATTTCTGATCCCATAAAATTGCTTGAAACCCTAAAAATCGATCCCACGCCGTGGGAACAGGGGTTAATGGCCCGGTCATTATTTGCGTTACGTGTTCCTAAGAGCTTTGTCGATAGAATGGAAGTTGGCAACCCATACGACCCGCTTTTACGCCAAGTTTTGCCGTTGGCAGAAGAATTTGAGGTCCATCCGGGCTACTCGCAAGATCCGCTGGAAGAGCAAGACAATGCGATTCCGGGATTACTGCATAAATACAAAAACCGGGTGCTGATGATTGTTAAGGGGGGCTGTGCAGTAAATTGCCGTTACTGTTTCCGCCGCCACTTTCCCTACCAGGACAACCAGGGTGGCAAGCGCCATTGGCAAGTAGCCATCGACTATATCGCCAGCCAGCCTCAGGTTAACGAGGTTATCCTATCCGGCGGTGACCCATTGATGGCCAAAGACCACGAGCTGGCGTGGCTGCTCAAGGCCATTGAGGGCATCCCCCATGTAAAGCGCCTGAGAATCCACTCTCGCTTGCCCGTGGTATTGCCGTCGCGCATTACCAGCACCTTGTGCGATTTGCTGTCTGAGAGCCGCTTACAGGCGGTGCTCGTCACGCATATCAACCACAGCAATGAAGTTAACCAAGAGCTGGCAACAGCAATGGCTAAGCTCAAGCAGGCCGATGTCACCCTGCTTAACCAAGGGGTACTGCTGCGAGGCGTCAATGACTCCGTAAAGGCCCTTACAGACCTAAGCGAGGCCCTATTCAGCGCCGGGATCCTACCCTACTACCTCCATGTGCTAGACAAGGTGCAAGGTGCCGCGCATTTCATGATTAACGACCGTCAAGCCCGCGCGCTGATGTCGGGGCTAATGGAGAATGTCTCGGGCTACCTGGTGCCAAAGCTCACCCGCGAGATCGGTGGCCGCAAGAGCAAAACCCCACTGGATCTTCACCTAGAATAACCCCTTTGCAAGGCAGCCCGGCTGCCTTGCCCTGTTAATGGTACAACTTACCCACCTCGGTTCACAAAAAAGCTGCACATTTTCACCTTCTTTGATGTAAGCGCCACAACCAACCGTAAGGTATTGATTAAAAACAAATTAATTAGCGTACAGCTTTTTAAGCTAATTCGCAGGCCAACTATAAATCATATAGCAGGCCAAATACTTTATTTTCTCAAATGTCATGTACAGCTTTTCAGCAAAAATACAGCTAATTGGAGATCACTTTTGGGCTTATATAGAGCCTTTAAAAAACACCCAGCTAAACTACTGATTCATATAAGAAATAAATCCGTACAGCCTTTTAAGTAATTCTCCAGTTGAACTTTGGATTATGTATTTCGCCTACAACAGGCTTTAAGAAAAATCCTTCATGGTCAGCACAAGAAAATATCATCGCCAATTTGCTCGCTTTTTAGCCCGTCCAGGCGCATAGTCGCGGTCCACTCTGCTGGCACCGAAGACAGCCAAACTTCCTGCCTTGCAGCATTGAAGACCTATTAAAGAGAACGAGTATCGCAATGAAAATTGGCATTCTTTCCCAGAACGAAAACTTATACTCCACCCGCCGCTTGCGCGAAGCGATTGAGCAGCGAGGTCATGAAGCAGTGATCATCAACGCCCTGCGTTGTTATATGAACATTAACTCGGTCAAGCCATCGATCCATTTCGAGGGCCAAGACCTCACCGGATTCGATGCGATTATCCCGCGTATCGGGGCCGATATTACTTTTTATGGGTGTTCGGTATTACGCCAGTTCGAAATGATGGATGTGTTTTCGGTCAACCAATCAATTGCGATATCGCGCTCGCGGGACAAACTCCGCTCATTGCAGCTATTGAGCCGCAAAGGGGTCGGCATGCCAATCACTGGCTTTGCCAGCAAGCCGGATGACGTGCCTGATCTGATCAAGATGGTTGGCGGTGCCCCTCTGGTGATCAAACTACTTGAGGGGACGCAGGGGATCGGGGTGGTACTGGCAGAAACCCAAAAAGCGGCTGAAAGCGTGATTGAAGCCTTCATGGGGCTCAAGGCCAATATCATGGTGCAAGAGTACATTGAAGAGGCCGGCGGTGCCGATATCCGCTGCTTTGTGATTGGCGACAAGGTCATTGCAGCGATGAAACGCCAGGCAGCCGAGGGCGAGTTCCGCTCTAACTTGCACCGTGGCGGTAGCGCATCACTGGTCAAGATCACCCCGGAAGAGCGCAAGACCGCCGTGGCAGCCGCCAAAGCGATGGGGCTCAGCGTCGCTGGCGTCGATTTGCTGCGCTCAAAGCGTGGGCCGCTGGTTATGGAAGTCAACTCCTCACCCGGCCTTGAGGGCATTGAAGCAGCCACGGGCAAAGACATTGCAGGCATGATTGTCGAGTACATCGAAAAGCATGCGGGCAAAAAACACCATCGCCGCCTGTCACACCAGTAGTTTGGCTCGGCATAAAGCCAGCAAACCATAACCGACAAAAAAGCAGTCATCGACTGCTTTTTTCATTATTTAGCAGAGAAGAAAATATGTGGCCTGATATCACGCCATTTAGCTGGCCGGCGTTACTGCAATGCGCCATTTGTGGAGCACTTATCGGTTTAGAACGCCAGCTAAGGGGCAAGCCCGTTGGCATTCGAACATCCAGCCTGATCATCATAGGTACTTACTGCTTCATCACCCTTGGGCAAACTGTCTCGGACAACAATACCGATGTTTCACGGGTGATGTCGCAGGTGATCACCGGTATCGGTTTCCTTGGTGCCGGGGTGATGATGAACCGAGATGGCCAAATACACGGCGTCACCTCCGCGGCTGTGGTGTGGATGTTAGCCGCATTGGGGATCACCATCGGCTTTGGCCATGGCCACAGCGCGGTAATGATGACCGGACTGATCATTTGTATTTTGTTGGGTGTCGACAAGCTAGAAAACAGCCTACGCTTTCTACGCAAGGGGGTACATGCCCACTTAACCGATCGGCGGCAGAAAAGGAAAACCAAGCAAACAAAGACGATCAATCTCGACGACTAGCAGTACAACATACAAGAAAATAAACACCTAAAAGCTGTACACTTTCTAACTTTTAAATCACACCAGAGCCAACATTGTTAAGTTATTGATTTGTATGAATATATATGTGTGCAGCTTTTCTAGCTTTTTTCCCGGCAAGCTCATTGGTAGAATTTTGCTTATTTAGTCTTTTATTGTTCAGGTTTAACTGCTATTTTCAGCTTTTTCCTGAACACTCTAAGCCCTTAACCCGGCACTAAAAATAAAACAACATAAGCCATTGTTTTTAATGCATTTTTATTACGTACAGCTTTTCAGGCTTTTTCACTGACAAACCTATTTCATCATATTTCATTCTATTCCACCCATTTTTCCTTCTGTCGCGCTTTATTTTCAGCCTTTTGTATCATTCACCAGCCTAGCCCTCTCCCAACCGTACAGCTTTATAGCTAAAATACAGCAATAAGCAGAGCGAAATTATCGCTGTGTTATAAGAACTCAGAAAATCACACTAAATTATTGTTTTATATTAGATTTTATTTTTGTACAGCTTTCTTTGGAATTTTCCGAGTGAACCCGGTGCGGTAAACAGCCTGATACCAAGCCAACTCACCATCACTTGATCCTCCAACAATAGGCACAAAAAACCGGTAGCATTGCTGCCACCGGTTTTTACAGACTTAAGGTGATTAAGTCGGCTTGATTACATCATACCGCCCATGCCACCCATACCGCCCATGCCGCCCATATCAGGCATTGCTGGTGCGTCTTTCTGTGGTAGGTCTGTTACCATCGCTTCGGTAGTGATCATCAGGCCAGCAACAGAAGCCGCGAACTGAAGTGCTGAACGCGTTACTTTTGTTGGGTCTAGGATACCCATCTCGATCATGTCACCGTACTCGCCAGTTGCAGCGTTGTAACCGTAGTTAGCTTCGCCTGCCTTCACGTTGTTAGCAACCACAGACTCTTCGTCGCCTGCGTTCTTGGTGATTTGACGGATAGGTGCTTCCATTGCGCGAAGTGCGACACGGATACCCACGTTTTGCTCTTCGTTGTCGCCTTCAACGTCAACAACTTTAGACGCAGCGCGGATAAGCGCAACACCACCACCAGCAACAACGCCTTCTTCTACCGCTGCACGGGTTGCGTGTAGGGCATCTTCAACGCGGTCTTTCTTCTCTTTCATTTCAACTTCAGTTGCGGCACCAACTTTGATCACTGCAACACCGCCAGCCAGTTTAGCTACACGCTCTTGTAGTTTCTCTTTGTCGTAGTCTGAAGTTGCTTCTTCGATTTGCTGACGGATTTGAGCAACACGGCCCGCAATCATCTCTTCTTCGCCAGTACCATCGATGATAGTGGTGGCTTCTTTGGTGATGTTTACGCGCTTAGCTTGACCTAGGTCTTCTAGCTGAACTTTTTCTAGCTCAAGACCGATTTCTTCAGAAATCACAGTACCCGCAGTCAGTACCGCGATATCTTGTAGCATCGCTTTACGGCGGTCACCGAAACCTGGTGCCTTAACAGCAGCTACTTTCACGATACCACGCATGTTGTTCACTACTAGCGTTGCCAGCGCTTCGCCTTCTACGTCTTCTGCAATGATAAGCAGTGGACGTGATGCTTTCGCCACACCTTCTAGTGCAGGTAGTAGTTCGCGAATGTTCGATACTTTCTTGTCGATAAGCAGGATGAATGGGTTTTCTAGGTCAACAGAACCCGCTTCTTGGTTATTGATGAAGTAAGGAGATAGGTAGCCGCGATCAAACTGCATACCTTCAACAACGTCTAGCTCGTCGTGAAGAGCCTGACCTTCTTCAACAGTAATAACGCCGTCACGGCCTACTTTTTCCATTGCTTCAGCAATGATGTTACCTACTGTTGCATCAGAGTTTGCAGAGATAGTACCAACCTGGGCAATCGCTTTAGTGTCTGCACACGGTACAGACAGTGCTTTTAGCTCTTCAACCGCAGCTGCAACCGCTTTGTCGATACCACGCTTAAGATCCATTGGGTTCATACCCGCAGCAACCGCTTTCAGGCCTTCGTTAACGATAGACTGGGCCAGTACTGTTGCCGTGGTTGTACCATCACCCGCCGCGTCGTTTGCTTGAGACGCCACTTCTTTAACCATTTGCGCGCCCATGTTCTGGAACTTGTCTTCCAGCTCGATTTCACGCGCAACAGATACACCATCTTTAGTGATAGTTGGTGCACCGAATGATTTGTCTAGTACGACGTTACGGCCTTTAGGGCCCAGTGTTACCTTTACTGCGTCTGCCAGAACGTTAACACCTTCTAGCATTTTGATACGTGCGTCGTTACCAAATTTTACGTCTTTTGCAGCCATGTCTTTCTTCCTTTCTTAATTCTTAATTCGAGGTGATCGGATTATTCAACGATTGCCATGATGTCGTTCTCAGACATGATCAGGACTTCTTTACCGTCGATCTTTTCAGTCTTCGTGCCGTAGCCTTCAGCAAAGATCACAGTATCACCAACTTTAACGTCCAGCGGCTGAACCGTGCCGTTTTCTAGAATGCGGCCATTGCCGACAGCCAATACTTTACCGCGAGTTGATTTTTCAGCAGCAGAGCCTGTTAGCACGATGCCACCAGCAGACTTAGATTCAACTTCTTGGCGCTCAACAATAACTCGGTCATGTAAAGGACGAATGTTCATCGGTCGTCTCTCCTGATTTTGGTAATATCCATACGATTAATAAGGTAAACGGAATTGCCGTTTACTTTTTCTGTTACATAGACATGTTGGGTCGTTTTTTGAGATCCCAAGTCCTAGCCCCGTATTTTTTCAAAAATATATGGCAGTTTTTTTGCCCGATCACATTCTTTGCATTAGGGTAGGCAGGCATTTCTTTTCTGAGAACACTATGGCAACAAGTCAAAAGCCAGATAAGCACGGATTGTTATCTGACCCAATACCGGATGTACTGAGACGCTTAACCGTTCCTATGGTGTTCGGGATGGTGGCGATCCTGATGTTCAACTTGGTCGATACCTTCTTTATTTCGCTGCTGGGTACCGATGCGCTTGCTGCCGTCAGCTTTACTTTCCCGATCACCTTCGCCATCAACTGTATCACCATGGGGATCAGCGTCGGGATTTCCACCAGTATCGGTCGCCTGCTCGGCAAGGGGACGCCTAAACTGGCCGCCAGGCTGGCAACCCACGGCTTGTTGCTTGCCGTATTGGTAATGATTTTCGCCTCTGCCATCGGCCTGGCGACCATCGAGCCAATCTTCTCGCTGATCGGTGCCGAGCCGGACTTATTGCCGATCATTCACGACTATATGTCGATTTGGTATATCGCCATCCCGCTGCTGGTGATCCCGATGGCGGGAAATAGCGCAATAAGGGCCACTGGAGACACCAAGACCCCCGCCAAAATCATGATGCTGGCCGGGGCAATCAACGGTGTGCTCGATCCTTTACTGATCTTCGGCGTCGGGCCTTTTCCCGAACTAGGGGTAAAAGGGGCTGCCATCGCCAGCGGGATCAGCTGGGCCTTCGCCCTGATCAACTCGCTGTATATTTTGATCCACCGCGAAAAAATGGTCGCCAAGCCCCAACCATCATTAATTTTCAAAGATTGGGTGCAAATTCTGCAAATAGGTACGCCAGCTGGCTTGTCGAATGCACTAAACCCGCTCTCGGGCGCACTGCTGATGACCCTGCTCGCGGCACAAGGCACAGCATCGGTCGCCGCCTATGGTGCAGCCATGCGGATCGAATCGATTTTGGTGATTGTAATGATGGCACTTGGTTCAATCCTAATGCCGTTTATGGCGCAAAATCTCGGTGCCAATAACCCTAAGCGCGCCTTTGCCGCTTTATTTACCGCTATGCGGTTTGCGATTGTATTCCAGTTGCTGATCTTTATTATGATGGTGCCCCTGAGCTGGCCGCTTTCCTCGCTGTTTAGCCAGGACGAGGCAGTGCAAACCCAGCTATGGCATTACTTGATAGTAGTCCCGTTCAGCTATGGCCTTCAGGCCGTGTGCATGCTGCTGATCAGTGCCCTGAATGCCATGCACCGATCGCTACTTTCGCTATTTTGGAACCTGTTCCGCTTGTTTGGCTTGCTTTTACCCCTTGCTTGGCTGGGCAGCGAAATTTATGGCACAGAAGGATTATTTATCGGTATCGCCGTTGCCAATATGCTCAGCGGGCTAGTGGCTTACCTCTATGCCATCAGGCTGCGGCACAACCTATTGGTTACCGCACCACCTGTCGCGCCATAGAAAATATGAACAGCATTAACAAAAAAGACAGCCAAGGCTGTCTTTTTCCGTTCTACTCAATGGGCAAAGTATTAACGCAAGCGCGGGGTATCGTCGTCGTCTTGCTTTTTATCCTTGCGCTCGAATTCACCGTCAAACACATCGCCGTCTTGATCTTGGTGCTGGCCATGACGGTGCTGGCTGAAAGGATCCTGACCAAACGGGCTCTGGCCGTCAAAGCCCTGACCGCCACCAAAGCCAGCACTAAAGCCCGACCCCGATGCCATGCCTTGTACCTTTACTCGGCTCATCAGTTGCTTGGCTAGCATGGCGCGCGGGGCCGGCAGCAATACCATCATACCCATCGCATCAGTCATGAAACCCGGGGTGAGCAACAGCACGCCAGAGACGGCCAGCATGACGCCTTCGACAATTTGTTGGGCTGGCAGCTCCCCTTGTTGCAAGCGACTCTGTACCGACATCAGGGTGGCAATCCCCTGGCTGCGCACCAAAGAGGCACCGACAATCGCCGTCACCAAAACCAAGCCTATTGTTGGCCACAAGCCAAGGAAGCCACCTACTTGAACAAATAGCGCGATTTCAACAATCGGCACAACAATAAATAAAAACAATAATATCGGAAACACGGCTTACCCCTTGGTCATTGGCAGTATGGAAGACCCTAATGTGGCACAACATGGCTGTATCACAAAATTGCCCTACGCTTAAATCAAATATTGGGAGCTATCGAGCATTTTTCAACTCAATAAACAGAGGATTAATTGCAACTATTTATTACAATACATCAGCTGCTGATATAAAACACAATGGTCACATATTGTCATAATCGGTCATTTATCCTCACATTCAGAGGGGGTATTGTTAACAGTATTTGTGAGCGAGATCGCATTCTTGTGCAAATGTTTTCACTCCGATTAAAAAAGTGATCTGGGTTATGTTTTTACCCCTAAAGGGGAGTATTATCGGCTTCAGACAAAAGGTGTCAGGTACGATCATCTAGCCAAATTCTCTGCAGAATGGACCTCTGATTTTTAGATTGGCTCAACATTTGAATTTATTTAGCAGATTCCACTAAGGCTACGTCATGTCTCAGATGATTGATCTAGAAAAAAATGAAGCAATGTTAAACGTTGCAACCCGTATCGAAGAAGACCTACTTGGTGACCGTCACATCCCTGCTGACGCTTACTGGGGTATTCACACACTTCGCGCTGTTGAGAACTTCAACATTTCCAAGACTACTATCTCTGATGTGCCAGAGTTTGTTCGCGGCATGGTTTACACCAAAAAAGCGGCAGCAATGGCTAACAAAGAGCTAGGCGTTATCCCTTCAGAAGTTGGTGAGTACATCATCAAAGCTTGTGACCAGATCCTTGAAACAGGTAAGTGCATGGATCAGTTCCCTTCTGATGTATATCAGGGCGGCGCAGGTACTTCTGTAAACATGAACACCAACGAAGTTGTTGCAAACCTTGCTCTTGAGCTAATGGGCAAAGAGAAAGGCGAGTACGACATCATCAACCCTAACGACCACGTTAACAAGTCTCAGTCTACTAACTGTGCATACCCAACCGGTTTCCGTGTAGCGGTATACAACAGCGTAATGACGATGCTTGAAGCGCTTGAGTACCTAAAAGCTGCTTTCGACGCGAAAGACAAAGAGTTCGCAGACGTACTGAAAATGGGCCGTACCCAGCTTCAGGACGCTGTACCGATGACTGTTGGTCAGGAATTCCACGCATTTGGCGTTCTGATCAAAGAAGAAATCAAGAACCTTAAGTACACAGCTCAGCTTCTTCTAGAGGTTAACCTAGGTGCAACAGCGATTGGTACTGGTCTAAACGCAGCAACGGGTTACCAAGAGCTTGCCGTTCAGCGCCTTGCTGAAGTAACAGGCCTACCATGTGTACCAGCTGAAGACCTAATCGAAGCAACCTCTGACTGTGGTGCTTACGTAATGCTTCACGGTGCGCTTAAGCGTACTGCGGTTAAGCTATCTAAGATCTGTAACGACCTGCGCCTTCTTTCTTCAGGTCCACGTGCTGGTCTTAACGAGCTAAACCTACCAGAAATGCAGGCTGGTTCTTCAATCATGCCAGCGAAAGTAAACCCAGTAATCCCAGAAGTGGTTAACCAGGTTTGCTTCAAGGTAATTGGTAACGACACCACTGTGACATTCGCAGCAGAAGCTGGTCAGCTTCAGCTAAACGTAATGGAACCAGTGATCGGCCAGGCAGTATTCGAATCTATCGACCTACTGAAAAATGCATGTATCAACCTACGCGATAAGTGCATCGACGGTATCACAGTGAACAAAGAAGTATGTGAGTACTTCGTATTCAACTCTATCGGCATCGTAACTTACCTAAACCCATTCATTGGCCACCACGAAGGTGACATTGTAGGTAAGATTTGTGCAGAAACAGGTAAGAGCGTACGTGAAGTTGTACTAGAGCGCGGTCTTCTAACTGAAGAGCAGCTTGACGACATCTTCTCGGTTCAGAACCTAATGCACCCAGAATACAAAGCTAAGCGTTACAACTAATTAAGTAACTGCGACACAGCTCGGCGGATTTTCAGGAAGAAGATCCGCCACCTTTTGCTACAGATTTCCCCCTTTTACATTTTTACATTTAACTTTTAAGACAGGACAATCATATGATAGCTGTAGAACTATTCGTCGTTCTCGCGTTCATCTTCTTGGGCGCACGTATTGGCGGTATTGGTATCGGCCTGGCAGGTGGTGCCGGCGTAATCGTACTTTCACTGCTACTGGGCATGCCAACCAGCCAAAGCTATATCCCAATCGATGTAATCCTAATTATCATGTCTGTAATCACTGCAATCGCTGCTATGCAGGTTGCTGGTGGTATGGACTGGCTAGTTGAGCTAGCTGAAAACTTCCTGCGTAAGAACCCAAAACGCATCACGTTCTACGCGCCAATCGTGACTTACCTGATGACCCTAATGGCAGGTACTGGCCACACAGCATTCTCTACGCTTCCAGTTATCGCTGAAGTAGCAAAAGAGCAAGGCATCCGCCCTTCTCGCCCGCTGTCTATCGCGGTTGTTGCTTCTCAGATTGCGATCACAGCATCGCCTATCTCTGCAGCGGTTGTATTCTTCTCAGGCATTCTTGAACCGCTGGGAGTAGGCTACCTAACGCTACTACTGATCTGTATCCCGACAACCTTCATCGCTTGTATGGTAGGCGCATTCGTTGCTAACTTCCTAGGCGGCGAACTAAAAGACGATCCTGTATACCAAGAGCGTCTTGAAAAAGGCCTAATCAAGCTTCAGGGCCAGACTAAGCGCGACATCCCAGCTTCAGCGAAGAAAGCAACCTTCATCTTCCTAGGCGCTATCCTAATCGTTGTTGCTTACGCAGCGGCTATCTCTGGCTCTGTAGGCCTAATCGAGAACCCTGCACTGGGCCGTAACGAAGCCATCATGACCTTCATGCTAGCAGCGGCAGCCGCTATCGTGTTCACCACTGGCATCGACGCAGCGAAAATCCCAGCAGCACCAACGTTCCGCTCTGGTATGACTGCATGTGTGTGTGTACTGGGTGTGGCATGGCTTGGTTCTACGTTCGTTAACGGCCACGTTGACGGCATCAAAGAAGTGGCTGGCTCGCTACTAAGCGACTACCCATGGATGCTAGCACTAGTACTGTTCTTTGCCTCTATGCTGCTTTACTCTCAGGGCGCAACCACTACCGCACTAATGCCTGCTGCACTGGCTATCGGTGTTGCTCCGCTAACGGCTATCGCTTCTTTCGCGGCAGTAAGTGCACTGTTCGTACTTCCTACTTACCCAACGCTACTAGCAGCGGTTGAGATGGATGACACAGGCTCTACTCGTATCGGTAACCTAGTATTCAACCACCCGTTCTTCATCCCAGGTGTGGTCACTATCGCAACTTCTGTTGCACTAGGCTTCGTATTCGGTGGCATCATCCTGTAATGGTGGTAACACACTGATTTTAAAAGGCCACCTCCGGGTGGCCTTTTTTATTTCATTGAGCTCCAAACCACAGAACCACAGAACCACAGAACCACAGAACCACAGAACCACAGAACGATTAAACAACAAGGCACAGGTGCAACGGAAATAACGACAAGAGGAATGGTACGGACAAAAGACGTCAGAAAACGACACAAGAAAAACGTGCTATGCAATCAGAGGTTCAGGAAATAATAAGAGAAGGAAGGTAAAATAAAGGTTTGATTTAATGTCTCCGCCCCATCCTAGGGCGAAGACCATGAACAGCTGCGGATTCCCGACGCAGTTGTTCAATATCCGGGTCCAGCGTCAATCCCAACGTTGGATCCGGCATCATGTCTCTTTTTGCTACAGAGCAGGCCAAGACAGGAAAGCCTGCCCTTAAATAGTAGCCATAGAGATCGTTTGGCGATAGAGGTAAAAGCGTTATGCAGCGATGCAAAAATGGTATGAAGTTAGACGACCTGCGCACCCTGATTGCAATTGCCCAACACGGAAGTTTCAGAGCAGCAGCCAGTGCGCTAGATATTCCACCCGCTACACTGAGCCGTCGGTTGCAGCGGCTGGAAGACACCCTTGGCAGCCAGCTGGTCATCAGGGACAGCCGCAACGTCTCGTTGACCCCATTGGGTGTCAGCTATTTCGAGCGCTGCCAACCCCTGCTTGAAGAGCTGGAAACCGCCACCACCGAGCTCCATGACAGCAGCCACACCAGTCCCCGTGGCGCGCTGCGTATCTCCGCGCCTGTCGGGTTGCTGACCTATCAGCTGATGCCGTTGTTCAACCAGTTTTTGGCCATGCACCCTGACATCACCCTATCGCTGACCCACTTGTCCAATCAGCACCACGACTACAGCCCGGAGCAATACGATGTCGTATTCCGGGTGGGCCAGCAGCCCGACTCCAGTTTTGCCGCAGCCAAAATCGGCGAATCGCAGCGTATCTTGGTGGCAAGCCCAAGCTACCTTGCCAGCCACGGCACGCCGCAGCACCCGGACGACATCAACCAGCATGCCCGCCTGGCCAGCGTGCCGGAGTTTGAGTGGGCACTTACCAATGAGAAAGAAACCGTCTGGCTCAACTCGCCGGTCAAGATGGCGATTGCCGACCTCAACAGTATCAAGCAAGCCGCAATCAACGGCTTGGGCATTGCCTGCCTGCCGAACTACGTGGTGGCCGATGCCATTGCAAGCGGCACGCTCACCACCATGATGGACAGCTGGTACTCGCCGCCCCGGCCGATTTACATGCTCTACCAGCGCCTCGGTTATATCCCCGCCCATATCCGTCATTTCACCGACTTCATGCGCGATGGGCTCACCGGGACAACAAAAGCCTAAGCAAATGAAACCAAACGCTGATCAACACGGTCTGAAAGAGTATAGTTAAACTAACTCTACCCAAAAACCAGCCAGATCAGATGACATTATTACAACGATATCGCGGCTTGTGCGGCCGCCTTCTTAACCGGTTTGCGCTACTCGGGCTGCTGCTCACCAGCCTGCCGCTACTGGCATTCAACCTGCCGGGGCTCTCGTCCAGCAACCAGAACCAATTCGTCCCGGTTGACGAAGCCTTTGTCTTCAACTTCAGCCAGCAGGGCGATCGGGTCTACCTCGACTGGCAAATTAAGCCCGACTACTATCTGTACCAACACCAGCTCTCCGTCACGACCGATACGGCCGAGCTCGGGCATATCAATATTCCCAATGGCATGCCCTATCAGGATGAGTTCTTTGGTGAGGTGAATATCTACACCGAGCCGCTCACCCTCAGCGTCCCGGTACTCAATGCCACCAATAGCGACACCCTGACGGTACGCTACCAGGGTTGTGCCAAGGCCGGTTTCTGCTACCCGCCGGAAATCCGAATCGTCCCGCTCAATGCTGTCGCGGCAGGTACCGATGCGTCAGTGATCAATGCCAGCTCGTCTTCTGCCGCGTCCAATGGCAATAGCGAAAACAATAACCAGAACAGTGCTCAAAGCAACGCCAGCAGCGTAGTAAGTACTAACAACAAAACAGCACCTTCGACGGCACTTGCTGCCACCAACAGCGCCCCGACGTCCCAGCAAGACAAGCTGGCAGGGGATCTGGCCGAGCAATGGTGGACACCGCTCGTCTTCTTGGCTCTGGGCGTCGGTTTGGCGTTCACCCCGTGCGTGCTGCCTATGTACCCAATCCTGAGCGGCATCGTGCTTGGCAACGGCCAACAAACCCACGGCAGAACCTTCCGCCTTGCCTTTACCTATGTACAGGGCATGGCGCTGACTTATACCTTGCTGGGGTTAGTGGTTGCTTCGGCGGGTATGCAGTTCCAAGCCGCCTTGCAACACCCCTACATACTGATTGGCCTGAGTGTGTTGTTCGTCCTGCTGGCAATGTCGATGTTCGGCGCCTATACCTTGCAGCTGCCTAGCAGCCTGCAAACCTGGCTAAACGGCCTTAGCAACAAGCAGCAAGGGGGCAACACCGGCGGCGTATTTTCCATGGGGGCGATATCCGGCCTGGTGTGCTCGCCTTGTACCACCGCCCCGCTCTCTGGCGCCTTGATTTACGTCGCCCAAAGTGGGGACTTACTCACCGGCGCGGTTGCGCTCTACGCACTGGCTATCGGGATGGGGATCCCCTTGATCCTTGCCGCCATGTTTGGCAACAAGCTGCTACCGAAGGCCGGTAATTGGATGAACCATGTGAAGGTCTTCTTTGGCTTCGTCTTGCTGGCCGTCCCGCTGTTCTTGCTGGAACGAATCTTACCGCCTGCTTGGATGCCGTACCTGTGGTCGGTATTGGGGATTGCTGCATTTGGCTGGCTCTACCATGTCAAAAACACCTTGGCGGTCTCTTGGCGTAGCAGCGCGTTGGCGGTGCTCGCCATTGTCGGGTTGTTTATCTCGGTACAGCCCCTCTACCCGCTCATCACCGGTAGCAGCAGCCCGGTAGCCGCCACCAGCGAGCAGACTGTCAATGTCGAGTTTAAGCGGGTGACCAGCATCGACGATCTCGACCTTGCCCTTGCCGACGCCAAGGCAAGCGGCAAGCCGGTAATGCTCGACTTCTATGCCGACTGGTGCGTGGCATGCAAAGAGTTCGAAAAGTACACCTTCCACGATCCGGCCGTTGCCCAACAACTCCAGCAATTCGTGTTGCTGCAGGCCGACGTCACCAACAACACGCCGACGGACTTCGAGCTATTGCAACAAATGGACGTGCTCGGTTTACCGACCATCGATTTCTGGGATAGCCAGGGCAACCGCATGGAAGGGGCACGCCTGACCGGGTTTATGAAAGCGGCGCCGTTCCTTGAGCACCTGGATGGGCATAGCCTGATGTCGAAATAGTCAGGTCGAAATAGCCTGGTCGAGATAATCCGGTCGAACTAGCCTAGCTCGCACACAACAGCTACCCCCTCAAAAAACAAAAGCGCCACCAAGGCGCTTTTGTTTTATTGGCAACACGTTATTTAGCTAGGCGTTATTCCCGCCCTTCTGCCTGCTTATCAGCCGTTGCCTCTGTCGCGGTATCACCCAGCACGATAATCTCATCGCTGTCGGCCTCGGTTTCCCGCTGCAATTCAAACTGATCCCGCATTTTCTGCCGCAGTTGCGCCGCCGACATGGTTGGCAACCACTCAATCACCATGCTGCGCACCGCCACCGGGCGTTTCAACCTTTCCATAATCGTATGGTCGCAACTGAGGTGAACTTGCTGCTGCAATCGCTCTGCCACCACTTTCGCCCCCGCCAAGTCGGTATACGGCAACAACACTACAAACTCGTCACTGCCCAACCGGGCCAGAAAGTCGCGGGGGCGGAAAATACCCCGGCGCAAGCCTCGGCTGATCCGGCGCAGCACGGTTTTCGCTTCCTTCTGGCCATAGGTCATACTGTGCCAGCGCAACGGGTCGATATTGAACGCCACCAACGCCAGCTCGGTGTTCTGCCGCCGTGCCGCCAAGACCTCACGCTCCAGCACCAAATCGAAATGGCGGCTGTTTTGCAGCCCGGTGACATTATCAAGCAAGGCGACATTCGACAGCTCGGCCCGCAACCGTTGCTCCTCATAACGATGCCAAACCGAAGACTGGAACCAGTAGTACAGGTATTCGCGCACCACCACCACAATCAACAACCGGATCAACACCGCCATCACCACCAAGGGTTCCGGGCCGCCGGCCACGACCATGTCCGAGATCATCCACGCCGCCAATACCGGCAGCACGGCCAAATAGGTCGCGCCGCGATAGCTAAAAAAGGCAATCACCGAAATGGTGGTAAACAAATCGGTATACAACGCCACAGACGACAACTTGGCGCCAAACACCGGTAGCAACAGCAAGCCTGCCCAACCACACCCCAGTACCGCCGCCAGCACCGATGAGGTAATTTGCCATCGTTGCATGGCCGGCAAGGCTTGATGCAACAGCACCAACCCGGCCAACAGCGTTGCCACCCCGCCGGCGATCAGCTTCACCATGTCCTCAGCCACATGCGGCACCACGCGACGGACGGCAAAAAGCTCTAGCGCCACCAATGCGAATAAAAATAAGAAGGTAAAAGCGACCAGCTTCCATCCTTGGCGTTGACGGTAGTGCTGCTGGCATTCGAAATAACTTTGTCCATCCATTCCGGACTCTAGTGGCGGGGCCATGATGTTCACTCTTTGTTGGGCATACTGCTTTAAGGTAAAACGACCGCCCAATCACATTTCTTAACCTCAACGCTGAATTTGTCTCGCGCAGAGCCGATCCAGTTCAGATCTTAGGTGTTAACAAATTGATCTGGTTTATGTCCGGTGATAGCTTAATCAAAAACCACAAGATGTAACTGCCATGGACGCTCAGTACACTATTGTAATTGCCGATGATCACCCGCTGTTTCGCAATGCCTTGTTCCAATCCGTGCACATGGCGATAAGCGGCGCCAACCTCCTTGAAGCCGATTCCCTCGATAGCCTGCTTGCCCTACTCGACAAAGAGCCGGATGTCGATCTGCTGCTGCTGGACTTGAAAATGCCCGGTGCCAACGGCATGTCGGGGCTGATCCAACTGCGCAACCAATATCCCGACCTGCCCATCGTGGTCATTTCAGCCAGCGAAGAAACCAATGTGATCCGCCAGGTCAAACACCACGGCGCATTTGGCTTCATTCCTAAATCCAGCGACATGCGGGCGCTGATTGGCTCCCTTAACCAAGTACTGGACGGCGAGCCGGTGTTCCCGGAGGGATTAGGGGACGACGACGAGTTCAAGGCGTTGAACGAGCGTATCGCCGCCCTGACCCCGCAGCAATACAAGGTATTGAGCATGCTGTCCGACGGCCTGCTCAACAAGCAAATCGCCTACGAGCTCAATGTCTCGGAAGCCACCATCAAAGCGCACATGACCGCTATTTTCCGCAAGCTCGAAGTGAAAAACCGGACCCAGGCGGTTATTTTGCTCCAGCAGATGGATATCAACCCGTAACGCGGCAAATTATTTTCTTTTCGTCGTTAGACTTTCGGCTAACGCAACATTTTCGCAACATCAACAAAAACCAGCAAACTTCACAAAATCGCCGTTCCTGCGGCGATTTTGCCGTTTTTGGCTCGACTAAAGTTGCACTGTTTCCTTGAGCAATCGTTGCTATTGTCATTGCGTAACATTTTATTAACGCGATTTATGACGACGTGAAAGGAGATAACAATGGCGTTTGAATCCAAGGAACAGGCACAAGCCTACTGGAAAGAGAACCTCGCCACGATGGGCTCCCTACTGGCCATCTGGTTTCTCGTGTCTTTTGGTGCCGGCGTACTATTCGTCGATATCCTGAACAACATTCAAATTGGCGGCTTCAAGCTAGGGTTCTGGTTCTCGCAGCAAGGCTCTATCTACACCTTCGTTGCCCTGATTTTTGTCTATGTAGTGCGTATGAACGCGCTCGATCGTAAGTTCAACGTACAAGAAGACTAAGAGGTTACTCATGGATATCCAAACTTGGACATTTATCTTGGTGGGCATCACCTTTGCGCTATACATCGGGATTGCCATTTGGGCCCGTGCCGGCTCAACCAGCGAATTCTACGTGGCCGGCGGTGGCGTACACCCGGTTGCCAACGGTATGGCCACCGCAGCTGACTGGATGTCGGCCGCTTCATTTATCTCAATGGCTGGTATCATCTCGTTCGTCGGTTATGACGGCGGGGTTTACCTGATGGGCTGGACCGGTGGTTACGTCCTGCTTGCCCTCTGCCTAGCGCCTTACCTACGTAAGTTCGGCCAGTTTACGGTGCCAGACTTCATCGGTGAGCGTTACTACTCTAAAACTGCACGTATGGTAGCTGTCTTCTGTGCCATCTTCGTTTCCTTTACCTATGTTGCAGGCCAGATGCGTGGGGTTGGCGTGGTATTCGCCCGCTTCCTAGAAGTTGATATCAACATGGGTATCATCATCGGTATGGGTATCGTGTTCTTCTATGCGGTACTTGGCGGCATGAAAGGGATCACCTACACCCAGGTTGCCCAGTTCTGCGTATTGATCTTCGCATTCTTGGTACCTGCTATCTTCACCTCAATCATGGTAACCGGTAACCCAATTCCTCAAATTGGTATGGGTTCAACCATCACGGGTACCGACACCTATGTACTGGACAAGCTGGACGGCCTGACGACCGAACTCGGGTTCACCGCCTATACCGACGGCTCAAAGAGCATGGTGGATGTATTCTTCATCTGTGCCGCGCTAATGGTGGGTACGGCTGGTCTACCACACGTTATTATCCGCTTCTTCACGGTACCTCGTGTACGTGACGCACGTATCTCAGCTGGTTGGGCGCTACTGTTCATCTCGCTACTTTACACCACGGCCCCAGCCGTTGCCGCCTTTGCCCGCGTCAACATGATTGAAACCATCAACGGCCCAGACATGAAAGGTGTGGCAGCAGCCGAAGCACCTGGCTGGGTAACCAACTGGGAAAAAACGGGCCTAGTGAGCTGGGAAGACAAGAACGGCGACGGCAAGATGTTCTACTCGGGCGATGAGCGCAACGAAATGAACATCAACCGCGACATCATCGTACTGGCAAGCCCAGAGCTAGCCAAACTACCAAACTGGGTCGTTGCACTACTGGCAGCCGGTGGCCTGGCGGCAGCACTGTCAACCGCAGCAGGTCTGCTACTGGTGATCTCGACCTCGATATCGCACGACTTGCTCAAGAAAGGCTTCAAGCCCGATATGACCGATAAACAGGAACTGCTCGCCGCCCGTGTCGGTGCTGCGGTAGCGATTGTCGGTGCCGGATACCTGGGTATCAACCCACCGGGCTTCGTGGCACAGGTTGTGGCCTTCGCCTTCGGCCTAGCAGCAGCATCGTTCTTCCCAGCGATCATCTTGGGTATCTTCTACAAGAAGATGAACAAGGAAGGGGCGATTGCCGGTATGGTATCGGGTATCGTATTCACCGCGGCTTATATCATCTACTTCAAGTTCATCAACCCAGCGGCAAGCACGCCGGATAACTGGTGGTTCGGTATCAGCCCAGAGGGTATCGGTACGCTAGGTATGTGTGTGAACTTCGTCGTCTCTATTGTGGTGAACAAGTTCACTGCCGAAGTACCGACCGAAGTACAAGATATGGTTGAGTCAATCCGCTATCCGAAAGGGGCGGGCCAAGCCCACGACCACTAATCGGTAAGCAGGTAGAACCGCTATAGGTTCAATCCATAGCCCATAAAAAAACGGAGCCGCCCTGGCTCCGTTTCTTATTGCGGCAAAGCTTATTTAGAACAAGCCTTTCTTCTTGATTTTCTGCACGCTGGCAATCTGCTCGCTCAGGTTAACTTCCGGTGCCTTGTCTTTGGCTGGCGCGGTGTTGGCCGCCTGGGACTGGTTGTGCTGTAGCGAACGGATAAGCTGGCTCTGGGCGGAAATCATCGCCTTAAGCTCGGCTATTTCAGCCGCCTGGCTTTGCTGCTTCAACTCGGCTGCGATATCGGCCTTCAAGCTTGCCAGCGTCTCTTGCAACAAGGCAGGGTCAAGCGCTGCTGGTTGCTGGGCTTGCGCTTGTGCATCCGCTTGCGCCTGTCGCTCGGCTTGGGCCTGCAGCTCAACTTGGCTCATCATCTGCCCCACGCCATGCTGCACTTCTTGCTTCACGGCTGCCAGCTCAGACTTCAAATCCGAGGTCAACTCCAAGATCTGCGGCGACAGCTCAAGCGGTGCAGGCTGAACGGGTTCGGCCGCCGCCTCGCTTGGCAGCACCAAACCACATTGCTTGAGTTTTTGCGCCAGCATTGCCGTGTTGACATTGCTTTCCGACAGCACTTCAGCCAGCTGGCTGGTCAACGCCGGGCTGAGCAAATGCAAGAACAGGCCGGAAAGGTAGATATCCTTGTGCATGTGCAGGTTGCGATGCAACGCCGTACCGGCACTGGGGTTGGACACCAACTCCTTGCGCTCTTCGACCCAGCGCTGCATGATGCCGACCGCATAGCGGTCGGCAGGCGAGTTAACCGGATCGAGAAACAGCGAGCAGTTAACGCGCTTGAGCTGATTAGTCATCAGCAACCTCAACTAGGGTTTCAGGCGATACATCGAACGTAGCTTCGTCGGCGTGGTACATGCATAGCTCGCGCGCCAATGCCGACTGGGAATCGTTGATCAACACCACGCGATCGCCCAGTGTCGAGTAAGCGTCCAAAAGCGCAGGGTAAATCAACGACGCACCGCCGCCCACCAAGTAAACACGGTTAGGGTTCTTAGCAAACTTCTTCGCTTCGTGGGCGACCGCACTGCCCAGCTCGTTGATCTTGTTCTCGATCTTGGTCAGGATCGTGTCGATCTGCGACTCGTCGTTCACCACCTCGCGCACGAAGTCCATGTCGTTGCGGCGCTTGATCAGCTCGTTTGCCACCAGATAGCTGGCATCACTGTCTGCCGACGCCAATGCCTTGCGGGCTGCATCCGTTACCATGGACACGCCAATTTCCTTGTTGCCGTATACCGCCGACACATCATCGAACTCACCGACCACCACGCCCATATCCAGCGTGGTGCCGCCGCAGTCAACCACCAAGGAGCGGGTGAATTCGTTGCAGCTTGAATTCATCAGGGTCGACAGTACCGCCGGCACGCTTTCAGGCATTACCTGTACATCGACGATGTTGAACAGCTCGCCTTTGTTGAGGGCGATCTCGCGCATCAAGTTCTGGCGCTTCTTCTCGATGTTTTCCTCGTTGCGCTGGCAATCTTCCGAGTTGTAGAACTCGGTGATCGGCAGTGTCACTACCAAGGTCACCGCGCAAGGCTCAAGGCCGGTTTGCAGTAACGCATGGTGCACAGCCAGCAAGTTCAGATCATCGTACTGGTAGTCAACATGGGTGGTTTCCAGTGCCTTGTCCGAGGTCGCATCGTAAGTGTACTTGGTGGTGCCAATGGTGTAGTTGTAAACCTTTTTGTCACGACGCAATGCAGCACTCTTCCAGTCTTTACGAAAAGAGTTTGGAGAAACAATTGTTTTCAGCTGGTTATTTTCAATCCAACTTACTTTTACATTGGTAGAACCATCATCAACTGCAATTGTTAACGCAGAAACCGTCATAACTTATACTCACTAAATAACAACAGGCAAAGAAGCACCTTCGCCTTAAAATAAAACAAACCCAACTGTTATTTATTCAAAAAATATAACAGCAGCTAAACAGGCAACACCAACTATGAATTAATTGGCACTGACCTTAAGTAATATTAATGGCAACATCGCTTCTTCAACATTAAGGTGTTTATTAATAATTCCCTTAATGCCTGTTTCAAGGCGGACACCGTTGCTACGCGCCCGGTGGAAGCTTTGTACTGCATGGATAAGATCATTATCCTCAAGCTCCCGGCCTGATGCAATGGCCGTTAGCGCCCCTCGCAGCAAGAAGAAATCAATCACGAGTTCGCTAAATACCTCGTACATTCCCTTGGCTGGGAAGTCATGTTTGTACATGCCGTAGATGAAGTAATTGATCCATACATGGGGGTTGGCTTGAATATAATTTTGGTAATGACCGTCAAAGCCTTGAATTAAAATTTCTTTCTGGCGATTTAAATCATCACCGGCCAGGCCGAGTGTCGATACTAATTGCTGGTGGATTTTCATGATCCGATCCAATACCAGCTCGTGCTTATCAACCACACCCAAAGACAATTGGACATTAAATAGCTTAATTAAAAATGTCGCATGCAGCTCCACGGCACTATCCATATTATTAAACATGGACAAAAATTCACCATTGGTTATTTTCTCGATGCAATAAGACAAGGTGGTATTAAACTTATCCATATCGTCTTTGTGAGCATCTAGTTGCTTTAGTGCCATCCCCAACATAAACAGGCGGGCTTCCAGCGACACTTCTTCGAGCAGCAACACATCAATAAACAGCTGGCGAATGGCATCATAGTAGGCCGGACGGCGATAAGGGGCCGGTTTAAAGTTGGACTTAAACACCTCCTGCTCGCGGAATGTCATCGCCGACGGGTTCAGCAACACCTGGCGCACCGCCTCCGGGCACGACAGGGTCAGGCTACGCTCAACCTTATCACCGCGGGTTTGGCTCAAGCGCGGGTAGGTCTGGCAAGTATTCGACAAGCGGGTGTGGCCATGGGCGGCATGGACATCACACAAACCTTGGCTATCCCTGAACGGGCAAACACCCTTTTCTGCCAATTTTATTTTGGCATAGGCCGCACTGCCCGGCGTACGCTGGATAACCTCAAGCGACTTGGCCTTGAACGCGCTTTTTTCGGTCATAAAGCGATAGGTCGGCTTATCGATAGTGATATTCCAGCCATGACAGCAGTGATCTTCACACTGGTCGGCAATACAGGAAAACGTATCCACGAACTGCGGGATAACCTCAATTTGTCTCATGCTTAATTTACCATTGCTTCTAAACGCGATACCGGGCGGTTGGCCTCGGCATACTGGTGGGCTTGTTGAATCGCTTTGCCTTCCGGAGCACCGCTGCCACCCTTGCCAAATAGCATCGCCAATTGGGCATCGGCCTCGGGGGTGAGGATCATCAGTTCAATACGGCGGTTTTGGCCGTTGCGCGGATCTTGCTCGTCGAGCAGCATGCGCTCTGCCATCGCCGCCACCTGCAGTACGTTCGTTTCCGGCAGGCCCGAATCAACCAAAAACTGGCGTGCCACCAAGGCGCGATCACCCGATAGCTCCCAGTTGCTGTAAGCCGAGGAATGGAAGTGGGTATTATCGGTATGGCCGCTGATCACCAAGCGGTTGCGAATTTGCCCCAGGATCGGCGCCAGCTCGTACAGCATGTCTTCGAAAAACGGCGTCAGGGTGCTGCTGCCGCGCTGGAACATGTAGTTGTCCATGCTGTCTTGCAGCAAAATTCTTAAGCCCTGCGGCACCACTTCCAGCACCACGTTGCTATTGGCCGACAGTGCCTGCGCCATCTCTTCCACTTCCTTGGCCAACATCGCCAGTTGCGAGGTGGTGAGGTGCTTACCCTTGAGCATCGAATTCAACTCTTTACCGCGACCCGCGGTGACCGCCATGCTGCTGGTCAACAGTGCGTTCGGCATGATGAACCGCGCCGCGCCGCAGCTGAATGTGTTTGCCCTCGGCTTTCCGATGACCATGCTGCTGGGCTTGGTGTGCCTGCTGATCTCCAACTCCGGGCTACCCGAAAACTTCATCCGCTTTAGCGGCGAAACCCTGCAACTGATGCGCAACCTTGAGGGGGCGACGCCGTGAGCGAGAGTAGCAGCCAGGACAAAACGGAACAGCCCAGCCAACAGAAGCTGCGCAAGGCGCGCGAGGAAGGCAACCTCCCCCGCTCCAAGGAACTGGTAACGGCCTTGATGATCCTCGGCAGCGCGTTGCTGCTCAGCGCGTTCGCCAGCGAATTGGCAGACATGGTGCTGGAAATCACCCGCCGCAACATGGCACTGTCGAAGCAAGACGCGTTCGATGCCGATTTGATGCTCAGCCACCTTGGCGACAGTGCCATGAGCATGCTTGTCGTGGTCGCCCCGATGCTAGCATTGCTGATGGGGATCACCGTGCTCGCCAACCTTATTCGCGGCGGCTGGAACCTATCGGGGAAATCGGCCCAACCCAAGTTTTCCAAGCTCAACCCAATTAGCGGCGTCAAACGGATGTTCTCGCTTAAGTCACTGGTTGAGCTGATCAAAAGTATCCTCAAGGTGGGGCTGATCACTGCCACGCTGTATTGGCTAATCAGCAGCAACATCACCGATATCATTTCGATGCAGCGGGCGCCGCTCAACAGCGCCATCAGCCAAACATTGCAATTCCTTTGGCTGGGGCTGCTTAGCTACGGCTTGGCCTTGTTACTCATTGCCTTGCTCGAACTGCCTTATTCGAGCTGGGACTACACCAAGCAGCTCAAGATGACCAAACAAGAGGTCAAGGACGAGCACAAGAATACCGACGGCAACCCGGAAATTAAGGGCCGAATCCGCCAGCTGCAGCGCCAAATGGCACAAAAGCAAATGATGAAGACCGTGCCCCAGGCCGATGTGGTGATCACCAACCCGACCCACTATGCGGTGGCCTTGAAATACGATCTGGAAAAAGCCGGCGCGCCTTATGTGATAGCCAAGGCCGTCGACCATGCCGCCATCCAGATGCAAGGCATTGCCCGTCAACATAATACCCCTGTGGTTGAGATCCCGCCGTTGACCCGTGCGGTTTACTACTCAACCAACGAGTGGCAGGAAATCCCTGCTCCATTATACGTCGCTGTCGCCCATGTCCTGACCTTCGTGTTCCAAATGGAGCAATACAAGCAAGGACGCCAGCCAACCAAGCCTGAATTCCCCCGAGTCACCATTCCTCGGGAATTACGCCGTTAACGAAAATTGAGTGCCATGAAACAAAAACTTGCTTCAACGATGCAGCTCCTCGCCAAGGGGCAGTTAGGCATCCCACTGCTGCTCATGACCATCTTGGCCATGGTTATTTTGCCGATCCCGCCTTTGTTGCTGGATATGCTGTTCACCTTCAACATCGTACTGGCCCTGCTGGTGATGTTGGTCAGCGTATACAGCCAACGGCCGTTGGACTTTTCCGTCTTCCCGAGCATCTTGCTGGTCGCGACCTTGCTCCGACTGGCACTGAACGTGGCCTCAACCCGAGTGGTGCTGCTGGAAGGCCACCAAGGCGGCGATGCCGCCGGTAAGGTGATCCAAGCCTTCGGTGATGTGGTGATTGGCGGTAACTATGTCGTGGGTATGGTTATCTTCGTCATCCTGATGATCATCAACTTCGTGGTGGTGACCAAGGGTGGCGAGCGCATTTCCGAAGTCAGCGCCCGCTTTACGCTGGATGCCATGCCGGGCAAGCAGATGGCGATCGATGCCGACCTCAATGCGGGCATTATCGACCACAACGGTGCCAAGCACCGCCGCGAGGAAGTCGCCAAGGAAGCCGACTTCTACGGCTCGATGGACGGTGCTTCCAAGTTCGTCCGCGGTGATGCCATTGCCGGTATGCTGATCCTGTTTATCAACATTGTCGGTGGTATCAGTATCGGTGTATTCCAGCACGGGCTGAGCTTCGCCGACGCCTTCCAGACCTTTGCCCTGCTCACCATCGGTGACGGCTTGGTTGCCCAGATCCCGTCGCTACTCTTGGCGACCTCGGCGGCCATCATTGTTACCCGCGTGGCCGACAGCAACAACCTGTCGGATCAAATCACCAAGCAAGTGTTGGCTTCACCTACGGTCTTGTTCGTTGTCGCTGGTATCATGCTGATCCTTGGCCTGATCCCTGGTATGCCGCATTTGGCCTTCCTCAGCTTCAGCTTGGTAATGGGCTATGCCGGTTGGCGGATGACAAAATTGGGCGAGCCCGAAGTCAGCAACGAAGACTTGGTGCGCGCCGAGGAAATTGTCGAGGAAAACACCCAGCCGGAAAGCAAAGAGCTGATCACCGGCGACATTCCAATGGTCCACGCGATGAACCTCAGCGTCGGCTATCGGCTGGTCAGCTTGATTGACCGGCGCCAAGGAGCTGAATTGCTCACCCGCCTCTTGGGTATTCGCAAAACCCTGACCGAGCAACGCGGTTTTGTCATCCCGCAAATCCATATTCGCGACGACTTGGCGCTGGAAGCCAACCAGTACCAAATTTCGGTGAGGGGCGCGCAGGTGGTGAGCGCCGAAGTCGAAATCGATAAGCTACTGGCCATCAACCCGGGACAGGTATTCGGCAATGTCGACGGTATCCTGACCAAGGACCCGGCCTACGGCATGGAAGCAGTGTGGATATCGGCTGCCGACAAAGACAAAGCAGTGAACTTGGGCTATACCGTGGTGGATCACTCAACCATCATTTCCACCCATGTCAGCAAGGTGATTAACGACTATATCGAAGATATTCTCAGCCCAGAAGAAGTCAACGGACTGCTTGAGCGCTTGGCAACGCTCAACAGCAAACTCGCCGACGACTTGCAGCAGAAGCTCAGCAACCAACAGCTGCTTCGGGTATTTAGGCAACTGACTATCGACGGCGTCCCGCTAACCGATATTGTCACCATCGCCAACTCGCTGGTTGAGTCTGCCGAGTTATCCAAAGACCCAATCCTGCTGGCTGCCGACATTCGCTGCGTCCTGCGCCGGGTGATCCTCAACGGCCTGATTGGTACCCGTCCGGATGTGCCGGCGATCACCCTTTCGCCGGAGCTGGAAAACATTCTGATCGGTGCCCTGAACCAAGCCCAGGCTGGCGGGCACGTCCAACTGGACGGCTTCACCCTTGAGCCGGGCGTGATTGAAAAGCTGCAGCGCAGCTTGCCGGAAGCCTTGGATAACCTGCGCCTAAATGGCCATCCGGCTGTCTTGCTCGTGATGCCGCAACTAAGGCCGCTGCTGTCCCGTTATGCCCGGGTGTGCGCCCGAGGCCTGAATGTCTTGTCTTTCAACGAGATCCCGGACGACCGCAGTGTTTCCGTGGTCGGCCACCTCGGCTAGTTCAGCCACACTTGAACCCCAACGACCAACGGGCTGCTTCGGCAGCCCGTTGGTGTATTCAGGTTCACAACCAAGGTTGCCTACACCTTGCTTTCCGGGGCCTTACTCTGATTATGCTGGTTTAACAGCGCCCTCAGCTTCAACGGTTTGACCGGCTTACTGATGAACGCAAAACCATGCCCGGTGATCATCTGGCGGGTTTCGTCGGTACGGTCGGCACTGATCACCGCCCCCCTGAAGGTTTTGCCCAGCCGCAAGCTACACTGCTGCAACACCTGCAAGCCGGTTTGCTCATTGGCCAAATGGTAGTCGCTCAGCACAAAGTCCGGCTTCCAGCCATCATCGAGCTGCTTCATGGCACAGGCAACAGACTCCGCCAGGCGGATTTCACAGCCCCAGCGGGAAAGCAGGGTTTCCATGCCCAACAAAATGTCTTGTTCGTTATCCACGCACAGCACTTTCAACCCCGCCAGCGGCGCGGCCGCTTTGCCCTCTGCCCCCTTCGCGGCAGCTGCCGGCTTGATTAGCACACCCCGCTGAACCGCCAAGCCAAATACCGTCCCCTGATCCGGCCATGAGCGCAGTTTCAAGTCATGTTCAAGCACCCGGCTGATGCCTTTGGCTATCGCCAGGCCAAGCCCCAGGCCATGATCGAGCCCGCTCCGTTCGATACGGGTAAATTCATCGAAAATATGGGCCTGCTTCGATTCGGGGATCCCCGGCCCGTTATCCCACACTTCAATGTGTAGTTGGCCACCACGGCGGCGGGTACCCAGTACCACCTTGCCGTGGGGGTTATAGCGAAACGCATTGGTGAGGAAGTTTTGCAATGCCCGGCGCAGCAATTTCGGATCAGAGACAATGACCGCATCGCTATTGACCACCTCGAAGGTGATCCCCTGCTGGCGGGCCAAGGCACCAAATTCGGCACTCAATGTCCCGAGCACCTCGCTAACCTTAAAGGCATGCACGTTCACTTGCAGCTTGCCGGCCTCCAACCGCGACACATCGAGCAAATCACCAATCAAATCTTCCGCCGCCCCAAGGGCACTTTCGATATGGCGGGCCAGCTTGGCACTTTCCTGATCTTGGGCGACCTCTGAAAGCGACGAGGAAAACAGCCTTGCCGCGTTGAGCGGCTGCATTAAATCATGGCTTACCGCAGCCAAGAAGCGCCCTTTTGAATGCGCTTGCTGCTCCGCTTGCTGGGTCGCGCTCACCAGTTGGCGGTTGAGCTGCTCCAGCTCGCTGGTGCGCAGCTTCACCCGCTCTTCCAAATTTTCGTTGGCTTCCTTGAGCGCCTGCTCGGCATTGCGGAATTCTGTAATGTCGGTAAAGCTCATCACAAACCCGCCGCCGGGCATCGGGTTGCCCTGCACTTCAATCACCTGGCCGTCCGGCCTGATCCGCGAGGAAGTGTGGGCGGTGCCGCGCTGCAAGTGCTCGACCCTTTTGGCCACGTGAAACTCGGGATCGCCCGGCCCGCATAACCCCAGCTCGGCATTATGCCGGATCACATCGGCAATCGGCCGCCCAACCTGGATCAACCCTTGCGGGAAGGTGAAGAGTTCGAGATACCGCTGGTTCCACGCCACCAGCCGGAGTTGCTTGTCCACCACGGCAATGCCCTGGCTAATGTGCTCGATGGCCCCTTGCAACAAGCCTCGGCTGAAATCAAACAACTCGGAGGCCTCATCAACAATCGTCGCCACCTCTTCAAGCTGCATATTTCTGCCCTGCAACGCCGAAGTAAGTACCAACCTAGCAGACGAAGCCCCAAACACCCCGGCCAGTACCCGCTCGGTATGGCGGATCAGGCTGGCAGGCGCCTGTTGCTGAGGGTCGAGAATTTGATACTGCTGCTCAGCATATTGGCTAAAGGCGTTACGAACCCGCTTGCGGCCCACAAAGCGGGCGGCTAGCATTTCGAGCTCGGCCACGGTAACCCGGGTTTGGTAGAGGCTTGCGTCCTCGGTTTCCGGCAACGGGGCCCCGACAAACGAAGCCGCTTGCAAGCGTTCGGTCAGGGTTGACCGGGTCATCACAGAGACGGCCACATACAAGGATACGTTGATCACCAAGCTCAGCAGCATGCCCCAGTCAACCGAGGTCAGCTCCTTGAGCACCGGCCATGACGGCGGCGCCAACAACCACAACAAGAAGTTGGTGTCTGCCGTGCCGGCCAGCATGTTGGTCTGCCCCATCATGGTGATGCCCCAAATACTCACCCCACCCAGCAACCCGGCATAGACCCCCTTGCGGTTACCGGTCCGCCAGTAAATCCCGCCCAGCAACGCTGGCGCAAATTGGGCGATGGCCGCAAACGACAACAGGCCGATGGCCGACAGCGAAGGGATATTACCCAACACTTGGTAAAAGCCCCACGCCGCAAGCAACAGCAGTAATATCAAGCCACGGCGAATATTGAGCAAGATCCCCGAAAAAGCACTGAAGTTACGCCCCGACACCCGCAGGCGGCGCAACAACAAAGGCAGCACCAAATCATTGGAAACCATGATTGCCAATGCGATAGTGGACACAATCACCATGCCGCTAGCGGCAGAGGTACCGCCGACAAAGGCGAGCAACGCGATGCTATCGGCACCTTGCAACAGGGGCAGGTTAATCACATAGGTATCGGCTGCCACCTGGGGCAATAGCGCCTGGCCCGCCAGTGCCAACGGCACCACGAAAATTCCCATCAACACCAAATACAGCGGGAAGACCCAGCGGGCCTTATGCAGATCCTGCGCCCGGCTATTTTCCACCACGATGGTATGGAACTGGCGTGGCAAACAAATGATCGCCGCCATAGTCAGCAAGGTATGGATTAATAAGCTGCCGGTGTTAGGCACGGCAGGTTGCATCAGCTCTTTGCTGACAGCACCAAGGCTGGGCACCTCCACCAGCAAGCTCACCGCAAACACCCCCACCACCAGGAACGCCGCCAGTTTAACCAGGGACTCGAACGCCACCGCCATCATCATGCCGCGATGGTGCTCGGTGGTATCGATATGGCGGGTACCGAACAACACGGTAAACGCGGCCAGTGCCAGCGTGACCAACCAGGCAATGTCAACCGCCTCGCCATCGCTTGCGCCACTGCGACCAAGATCGGGGGCAAGTTGCTCCAACCCCATCGTAATACCGCGAAGCTGTAGCGCGATATAGGGCAAGATCCCCGCCACCGCGATCAGGGTGACCATGACCGCCAAGCCTTGGGATTTACCGTAACGTGCGGCAATAAAGTCGGCAATAGAGGTAATATGCTCGCGCTTGGCGATCAGAATAAGTCTGGCAAGAATGCGCCAACCGAGGGTGAAGACAATGATCGGGGCAACATAGATAGGTAGAAAAGACCAAATATCCCGGCTCGCCTGTCCGACGGTGCCATAAAAGGTCCAAGAGGTGCAGTACACTGCAATTGAAAGGCTATATATCCACGGCCGCCAACCCGCCATCCACTTCGGTTTCTTGTCGCCATACCATGCGATAAGAAACAGCAAGCCGAGGTAGACCAGCGAAACCGGCACCACTATCCATCCTTGTGCCATTGTTAATCCCTGATTAATGCTTTGTATGCAGCAGTGTAACGAAACTACTGGCGCTCACCAATCCGCGGGATCACAGTTCTGGCTGCCACCGCAAGCGGTCGCAGCCAGTTTTTCAATTAGTTATGCCTAACAATGCTTCGGCGTGGCGTGACATCGATTTTCATCAACAGGGCCGGCACGCCCATCAAAGCCATCAACCAGAAGATATTGGCGCCCCAAAGGCCATACAACCAGCCGCTCAATGCCGTGACCAGCGCCATGAATGCGCCCATCGGCAAGGCATTATACAGCGCCTGCAGTGCCACCATCTGGTTGCTCTGCGCCTGCTGGATATAGCGGATGGTTGCCAGGTGCGCCCCTGCGAAAGTAATACCATGCAGCGCCTGAGAGGCCACCAACATTGGCAGCTCCGTCATGCTGGCCGTGATCCCCCAACGGATCAACACGCCAACCGCGGCCAGGCGGAACATACCAGCGACACTCCAACCCGCGAACAAGCGCTTGCTCAAGGCAAAAATCGCCACTTCGGCCACCACACTGAAGCTCCACAGGTAGCCAATCACATCCTCGCTGTAACCAACTTCCTTCCAGTAAATCGCACTGAAGCTGTAATAGGCAGCATGGCTACCTTGCAGCAAGGCAATAATGGTCAGGAAGCGGATCACTTCCGGGTTGCGCAGCATTGCCATCAACGCAGGGCGCGGCTGGTTATGACTATTAGGCTCAGAGGCAGGCAAAACCGTTGGGGTACGCATCGAAAACAACAGCATAGCCACCAAGCCCGCGGCGGCAACCCACGGGATCACCGCCGGGCTATATTTGGCTGCCAATAAGCCGACGACAGTTGAACCGGCAATAAAGGCAATCGACCCCCACAGTCGGGTACGACCATAGTCTAAGTGATCGCCCTTGGAGTAATAGTTTGCCAAAGCATCGGACAGTGGCACGATTGGCCCCACCATGGCGTTGTACACCACCGTCATCACTGCCAATGCCCACAAGCTGCCACCGCAATAGATATAGGCAATACAGCTGATAAGGGCAGCCACCCCGAACCAACGCAAGGCCGGGATCAGGTGCTCCACCTTGTGAATACGTGGTGTGATCACCAAGTTCGCGATACAGCGAACCCCCAGCCCCAACCCAAGCAACAAACCGATATTGGAGGCGCTGACATCCAAGTGGGCAAACCAAAGTGCCCAAAACGGCAGGTATACACCGTAATTAAAGAAAAAACCGAACAGATATTGCGATGTCCATCCGTAGGGGCTGCTGCGAACCATGCCTTGTCCTACTGTAGAGAAATGAGAGTGGCGCCTATTATGCCTATATCCACCTATTCCCCCAACGAAATAATGCTGGGAGCGCAGTTCCCCTTTTTATCTTCTGGGATCGCCGACATAGACTAAAGTCGTCTGGAGCTTTGGCACTAACCAGCAGACACTGTAGCGATGGGAGTCCCTTAAACTGCCGCGGGAGATCATCATGTCCGAGACTTTCGATATTACACTGCCGCCCTTTGACCGCCTGACACCAGAGCAGCAGCACACCTTGATAAACGCACTGGACGTTGCCTATTTTCGCCAGGGCGAAACCTTGCTTGAAGCCAACCAACCAAGCGAGCAGCTGCATATCATCATCAAGGGCAGTGTCGAAGAAAGTGCCCCCGATGGCGGGGAGGTGTTCGCCCATTACACCGCGGACGACATGTTTGATGTACGCGCCCAACTGGAACACCAATGCCGCCATAACTACACCGCGCTGGAAGATACCCTGTGCTATTTGTTACCCAAGGATGTCTTTCTCTCGCTGTACCAAGGCAACGGCCAGTTCGCGGCCTACTTTGATAGCAACCTGGCCCGCCGCCAGCAATTGCTCGAAGAGGCCCAGCGCCAGCAAAACCTTGCCGAGTTTATCCTGACCAAGGTTGACGACGACAGCATCCAGCCTTGCTTGGTATTAGCGCGACAAACCACGCTGGATGAAGCCACCAGGCAACTCAAAAAAATGGGGATGGATGCCGCCCTGGTTGAAGCCGGCGACGGCCAGCCCTACGGTATTGTCACCCGCACCAACTTGCTTCACGCCCTGATCTTTGATGATTTGCCCAAATCGGTCCCTATTGGCGATGTGGCTACGGCCCCGGTGATCAGCGTCGATAAAGGGGATTACCTGTTCAACGCCATGCTCGCGATGACCCGCAGCAAGGTAAAGCGGGTCTCGGTATTGGATGACGGCGAGATTGTCGGCATGCTCGACCTGACCCAGGTCTTGAGCCTGTTCTCCACCCACTCGCATGTGCTAACGCTGCGTATTGCCCGCGCCAACTCGATAGAAGAGCTCGCCCTTGCCGCCGGCAGCCAGGCCCGCTTGGTCGAGACGCTCTTTAACAACGGTATCCACACCCGCTTTGTGATGGAGCTTATCGCCACGGTTAACGAGCAAATCATCGAAAAGGCCTTCCAGCTTACCGTACCGCAAGTGATGCAGAACCACTGCTGCTTGGTGGTGATGGGCTCCGAGGGGCGCGGCGAGCAAATTCTCAAGAGCGATCAGGACAATGCCCTGATCCTCGAAGACGGCGTCGAATGGCCAGCACTGGCCGCCACGATGGCAACCCTCATCGAAACCCTGCATCAACTGGGCTACCCGCTTTGCCCGGGCAATGTCATGGTCAACAACCCGAAATGGGTCAAGAGCCAAAGTGAGTGGTTACAAACTGTCGATGGCATCACCGGCCGCGGCAATGATAACGACATGATGGATTTGGCCATTTTGGCCGACAGCCATGCCATTGCCGGTAACAAGGCACTGCTATCCCCTATCAAGCAACGGCTGCACCAGCAAATGGCTTCGCAGGAGCTGTTGCTTACCACCTTCACCCGCCCCGTATTGCGCTTTAGCGTCCCGTTGACCTTATTCGGCAAGCTCAAGGCGAACAAGGATGGGCTGGATATCAAGCAGGGGGGGATTTTCCCGATTGTCCACGGCACCCGTGCCTTGGCGCTCGAGCACGGCATAGAGCCCAACAACACCTTCGAGCGGCTGGCGCAATTGGTCGAGCACAAGGTGCTAGAGTCCAGCACCGCCTCCAACCTGAGCGAGGCCTTGAAGCTATTCATCAAATTACGCTTGCGCCAACAGCTCGACCACCCGGCCGGCGGCTTGCAACAACACCTCGACGTCGGACGGCTCAACCGTACCGACCGCGACCTGCTCCGCCACAGCCTGCATGTCGTCAAAAAGTTTAAAGAGTGGCTGGGATACCACTACCAAATCAGGGATTGACCGGACGAGCTGGCCCGCTCGCCATCCAAATTGAAGGATTAGTTGTTATGAATTTCTTACATCGTTGGTGGTACCAACACAAGCTAAGGCACAGCCCATACCGCGAACTGTTCGACCGTTACCAGGGCGAGGAGCTGGTGTCGCTCGACTGCGAAACCACCAGCCTGGATCCCCATAGCGCCGAGTTGGTGACCATTGCGGCTACGCGCATCAAGGCCAACCGGATCCTGACCAGCCAATCCATCCACCTGACCTTGCGCGCGCCCTCCAGCCTGGATGCGGGATCGGTCACCGTACACCGGTTACGCCACCAAGATCTCAACCAGGGGCTGGACGAAGTGCAAGCGCTCGACAAGCTACTCGATTTTATCGGCAACCGGCCATTGGTTGGCTACCACATCCGCTATGACAAAACGATCCTCGATCGCTATTTCCGCCGCCACTACGGCTTTAGCCTGCCCAACAAAATGGTGGAGGTTAGCCACCTCTACCACGAGCAGCTTGAGCGCCAGTTGCCCAACGCCTATTTCGACCTTAGCCTCGAGGCAATAAGCCGCCACCTCGACCTGCCGGTTCCGCCGCGCCATGATGCCCTGCAAGACACCATCACCGCGGCGATGATCTACGTTCGCCTCAAGCATGGCGACATGCCAAGCCCCTCGGTACCCACCTACTAATTGCCCCGATCCATTACCGCATGGCTGGCAACAGGCTGGTTATTGCGGGGCAACCTTAGGTCCAGCGCAAGTTTTCCCTTGAAAACTCACTGCAACAACAAACACTTGGCTATTTTTTCGCCCTATCATCCTAAAGTCTAATTGAGACTGAAGGCAAACTGTTGGAAGTTAGTACCACGCAAGCAAAAAATACCTGCATACAGAATAATCCGGTCCAAATAGGGACAACAGCGGAACACAAGGAGAATAGGATGAGTGAAGTTCACGTGTATCCAGTAAATCAGGACATTGCAGCTAAGGCCCACGTTACTGACGAGCAATACCGCGAGATGTACCAGCAGTCCGTCATCAACCCAGAAGGGTTCTGGCGCGAGCACGGCCAAATTGTCGACTGGATCACCCCGTTTTCCAAAGTGAAAAACACCTCTTTCGATACTGGCCACGTCAACATCAAGTGGTTCGAAGATGGCCAGCTGAATGTCTCAGCCAACTGCCTTGACCGCCATCTTGCCACCCGCGGCGACCAGCCGGCCATCATCTGGGAAGGCGACGATCCAAACGACGATGCCACCCTGACCTACAACGAACTCCATGAGCAAGTGTGTAAGTTTGCCAACGCCCTGAAGAGCCAAGGCGTTCGCAAAGGCGACGTAGTCTGCCTGTACATGCCAATGGTGGCCGAGGCCGCAGTGGCGATGCTAGCTTGTACCCGTATCGGTGCCGTTCACACCATCGTATTCGGTGGTTTCTCACCTGAAGCATTGGCCGGCCGTATTATCGACTCCAATGCCAAAGTCGTCGTTACCGCCGATGAGGGCGTGCGTGGCGGCCGCGCCGTACCACTGAAGAAAAATGTTGACGATGCCCTTGCCAACCCGGAAGTCACCAGCATCGAGAAAGTCGTGGTACTGAAGCGTACCGGCGGCAACGTTGAGTGGGACAGCGAGCGCGACGTATGGTGGCACGATGCCACGGCAGTCGCCTCAAGCAACTGCGAGCCAGAAGCGATGAACGCGGAAGACCCGCTGTTTATCCTTTACACCTCGGGTTCAACCGGCAAGCCAAAAGGCGTGCTCCACACCACGGGCGGCTACCTGGTTTACGCGACCATGACCTTCAAGTACGTCTTCGACTACCAAGAAGGCGATGTTTACTGGTGTACCGCCGATGTGGGTTGGATCACCGGCCACAGCTACCTGGTGTACGGCCCATTGGCGAACGGCGCAACCACCTTGCTATTTGAAGGCGTGCCAAACTACCCAAGCACCAGCCGCATGAGCGAAGTCGTCGACAAGCACCAGGTGAATATCCTTTACACCGCACCAACCGCTATCCGCGCCCTGATGGCCAAGGGCGATGAAGCCATTGCCGGCACCAGCCGCTCTTCACTGCGCGTGATGGGCTCGGTCGGCGAGCCAATCAACCCGGAAGCATGGGAGTGGTACCACCGCACCATCGGTGACAGCCGTTGCCCAATCGTTGATACCTGGTGGCAGACCGAAACAGGCGGCATCCTGATCACTCCGCTACCGGGCGCGACGGCATTGAAGCCTGGCTCGGCAACCCGTCCGTTCTTCGGCGTCCAGCCAGCCTTGGTGGATAACATGGGCAACATCCTAGACGGTGCCACCGAGGGCAACTTGGTGATGATCGACTCATGGCCAGGACAGATGCGCACGCTGTGGGGCGATCACGACCGCTTCGAGCAAACCTACTTCTCGACCTTCCAGGGCATGTACTTCACCGGCGACGGTGCCCGTCGCGACGAAGATGGCTACTTCTGGATCACCGGCCGTGTTGATGACGTGCTCAATATTTCCGGCCACCGTATGGGAACGGCAGAAATCGAATCGGCACTGGTTGCCTTCGACAAGATTGCCGAGGCCGCTATCGTCGGTGTGCCGCACGATATCAAGGGCCAAGCGATTTACGCCTACATCACGCTAAATGCAGGCGAGATCCCAAGTGCCGAGCTGCACAAGGAAGTGAAAGAGTGGGTACGCAAAGAGATCGGCCCAATCGCCACACCGGACTTCCTGCACTGGACCGATGCACTGCCTAAGACCCGCTCGGGTAAAATCATGCGCCGTATCCTGCGTAAGATTGCCACCGGCGACACCGCGACACTGGGCGATACCTCGACCCTCGCCGACCCAAGCGTGGTAGACAAGCTGATTGCCGAGAAGCAAAAGGTGCTGTAAGTCACATTAAAATAGCCAAAAGCCGCCGTCAGGCGGCTTTTTTGATCCACCGCTAAAAGTTACAAAACGGTAATAATTAGCTATTGTCTAACGTCCGTTAGTCAAGCATGATGGATTTCACACCACAGAGAACAAGACTTTACGTCGCTATCTAGCTTTCTCTACCTTGCCGAACAGCGTACAAGTGTATCGATAAAAATTGGTGATTAGACCAGTATTTTGCTGCGATTTGCGGTGAATTCTCTATAATTGCTCATCAAGCATGTTTTGGCAGATAAAAACGGACCACACGGAAGCAACTTTGCAAGTTTCTGCATGTTGTTAGAGTAAAACCTCAAAAACAAGTGATATAACGTCAAGATGTCGACCGTTCAACGCATATTACTCATCAACGGCCCTAACCTGAACCTACTAGGTTTACGTGAGCCGGGACACTACGGCCAGCAATCACTGGCTCAAATCGTGACGCATTTAACTGCCAAAGCAACTGAACTTGGCGTGGAATTAGACCACATCCAATCAAACGCAGAACATGTGCTGATCGATGCAATCCACCAAGCCCATGGCAAAGTAGATTTCATCATCATCAATCCGGCCGCATTTACGCACACCAGCGTAGCGCTCCGCGATGCCCTGCTAGGGGTCAGCATCCCGTTTATTGAAGTGCATCTATCTAACGTCCATGCTCGGGAGCCATTCCGCCATCATTCTTACCTGTCAGATAAAGCAGTAGGGGTGATTTGTGGCTTGGGCCCTGATGGTTATGAATTCGCCCTGCAAGCCGCGGTCAACCGCCTGCAAGCAGACGCTAACTAAACATTATAAGAGAAAGATAAATGGATATTCGTAAAATCAAAAAACTGATTGAGCTAGTTGAAGAATCTGGTATCGCCGAGCTTGAAATCTCTGAAGGCGAAGAGTCGGTACGCATCAGCCGTGCGACAGCACCTATTGCACCGGTAGCAACGCAAGTTGTTGCGGCGCCAGCACCGGTTGCAGCGCCAGCTCCTGCGGCGGCAGAAGCACCAGCAGCGGCACCTGCCGCGCCAGCAGCTCCAGCAGGCCATCAAGTTCTTTCTCCAATGGTGGGTAGCTTCTACCGTGCACCAAGCCCTGACGCGAAGCCATTCGTAGAAGTAGGCCAAGCGGTCAACGTTGGCGATACCCTATGTATCGTTGAAGCTATGAAGATGATGAACCAAATCGAAGCAGACAAGGCTGGTACCGTTGTGGCTATCCTTGCTGAAGACGGTGACGCAGTCGAGTTCGACCAGCCTCTAGTTATCATCGAGTAATCGAGGCCCTTATGTTAGATAAATTAGTAATCGCTAACCGTGGCGAAATTGCACTGCGTATCTTACGTGCGTGTAAAGAGCTAGGTATCAAAACTGTCGCGGTTCACTCTACCGCCGACCGCGATCTGAAGCACGTACTGCTTGCTGACGAAGCTATCTGTATCGGTCCTGCGAAAGGCACCGAAAGTTACCTGAACATCCCTCGCATCATCAGTGCGGCGGAAATCACAGGCGCAGTTGCTATCCACCCTGGCTACGGCTTCCTGTCTGAGAATGCCGACTTTGCCGAGCAGGTCGAGCGTTCAGGCTTCATCTTCGTAGGCCCGAAAGCAGAAACCATCCGTATCATGGGCGACAAAGTTGCTGCGATCACCGCGATGAAAAAAGCTGGCGTACCGTGTGTACCAGGCTCCGACGGCCCGCTTGATGACGACGAAACGAAAAACAAAGCCTTCGCTAAGCGTATTGGCTACCCAGTGATCATCAAAGCCTCTGGCGGCGGTGGTGGCCGTGGTATGCGTGTTGTTCGCAGCGAGTCTGAGCTTATCGAAGCGATCGCGATGACCCGTGCCGAAGCACTGGCGGCCTTCAACAACGACATGGTTTACATGGAGAAATTCCTGGAAAACCCACGCCACATCGAAGTACAGGTCTTGGCTGACGGCCAAGGCGGCGCCATCCACCTAGGTGAGCGTGACTGTTCGATGCAGCGTCGTCACCAGAAAGTCGTTGAAGAAGCACCGGCTCCGGGTATCACTGCAGAAATGCGTAAGTACATCGGTGAGCGTTGTACCCGCGCATGTCTAGAAATCGGCTACCGCGGCGCAGGTACTTTCGAGTTCCTATACGAAAACGGCGAGTTCTACTTCATTGAAATGAACACCCGTATTCAGGTTGAGCACCCAGTAACCGAGATGGTGACCGGCGTCGACCTGATCAAAGAGCAGCTTCGCATCGCAGCTGGCCAGCCGTTGTCTTACACCCAAGACGACATCAAGATCAGCGGCCACGCTGTTGAGTGCCGTATCAATGCGGAAGATCCAGAGCGTTTCCTACCTTGCCCGGGCAAGATCGAACGCTTCCATGCACCGGGCGGCATGGGCGTACGTTGGGAATCTCACATCTACACCGGCTACTCGGTTCCGCCGTACTACGATTCAATGATCGGCAAGCTGATCACTTTCGGTGAAAACCGCGACGTTGCCATTGCCCGCATGAAGAACGCGCTGGGCGAGATGATCATTGACGGCATCAAGACCAACGTACCGCTTCAGCAAGAGATCATGGCAGACGAGAACTTCCAGCACGGTGGTGCGAACATCCACTACCTCGAGAAGAAACTTGGCCTGCAGTAAGCTATTGCTGCGCTGACCCCATACATCCAATAGGCTACTTCGGTAGCCTATTTTGTTATCTGCCAACCCAAATCGCCTGCTTTCTGGCACTCCCAGCCAAGTTTTGCCACAATACCCTCCTTTTATTTGTATGAAGATTAAGCGTTGTATGCGAAATCAATAGGTTGATCGCAATTACCGCTCAATTCACTGGATCCAACACCATGAAAACGCTGTCTGCACGCTACCGCCAGGCCCATAAAGAGGCCAAATGGGCGATAGGCCTGGCCCTGGCCTATTTTGCTTGGTGGTACTTTTCTGCTTACGCCTTTGCCCCTAACGGGGTTGAAGAAGCCCTGCCCGAGCTCTACTGGGGATTTCCACTGTGGTTTCTGCTCGCTTGCATTATCGGCCCTGTTCTCTTCACAATTCTCTGCGGCCTAATGGTGAAATACGTCTACCAAGACATGCCACTCGATGTCGAAAAGGAGGACGGCCATGAATAGCCAACTGCTTATCCCGCTCGTACTCTATCTGGCCGCCGTGTTTGCCTTGGCCATGTATACCCGCCGCCACCGCAACAGCGGCAACGGCTTTCTGAGCGAATACCTGGTTGGCAACCGCAGCATGGGCGGCTTTGTCCTCGCCATGACACTCGCGGCCACCTATGCCAGCGCCAGTTCGTTTATCGGCGGGCCGGGTGCGGCCTATAAAATGGGATTGGGCTGGGTGCTGCTGGCCATGATCCAACTACCCGCGGCCTGGCTGACCCTCGGGGTGCTGGGCAAGAAGTTTGCCATTGAGGCAAGGCGCCACAACGCCCTGACCCTCAACGACATCCTGTATTCCCGCTACAAGAACCGGGCGGTGGTCGTCTTCGCCTCCCTGGCGCTGCTGCTGGCCTTCTTCGGTACCATGGTGGTGCAGTTTGTCGGCGGGGCCCGCTTGCTCCAAACCGTCACCGGCTTGTCCTATTCCCACGGCCTGATGATGTTTGCCATCACCGTTGGCGTCTACACCACCATTGGTGGCTTCCGCGCCGTGGTCATGACCGACACCGTACAGGGGATCATGATGATCATCGGTACGATCGCCCTGCTGGTCGGGATCGTTCACGCCGGCGGCAGTGTTGGCGAGTTGGTTAGCGGCCTACACCAGATAGACCCGGCCTTGGTCACCCCGTTTGGACCGGATAATTTCCTCAGCCAGCCGTTCATGCTCAGCTTTTGGGTCTTGGTCTGCTTCGGGGTCATTGGCCTTCCCCATGCCGCGGTGCGCTGCATGTCCTATAAATCCACCAAATCGCTCCACCGCGGCATGGTGATCAGTACCGCTATGGTGGCCTTCCTCATGTTGGGAATGCACCTAGCAGGCGCTTTTGGCCGCGCTATCGTGCCGGATATTGCCAGCCCCGACCAAATCATGCCGACGCTGATGATGACGGTACTGCCGCCAGTGGTTGCCGGGGTGTTCCTCGCCGGGCCGATGGCCGCCATTATGTCGACCATCGACTCGCAACTGATCCAAGCCTCGGCCACGCTGCTGAAAGATTTGTACCTCAACTACATCAACCCGAAGGCAGCCCAGGGGCCGAATGCAGACAGCAAACTGTCGAAGCTATCACTTTGGGTCACCGGCATTTTCTCGGCACTGGTGTTTGTTGCCGCCACCAACCCGCCGGATATGATCATTTGGCTCAACCTGCTTGCCTTCGGTGGTATGCAAGCCGTGTTCCTGTGGCCTTTGGTGTTGGGGCTTTACTGGAAGAAGGCCTCGGCGGCCGGCGCCTTTGCCTCGATGGTAGTAGGCCTGGCGTGCTACATCGGCCTATCGGTGGCCAAGCCAGATCTGGGCGGTATCCACGCCATTGTGCCAACATTGGCTATCAGCCTGGTGGCATTCATTCTCGGTAGCCTCGCCAAGCCAGTCAGGTTGCCTAGCCCGCAGCAGGTCTAACCCGCCTCTGTCATGCCACTTTGCCGGAAGATAGCACCTTAGGGTGCTATCTTTTTTTATACTGGCTAAAAATCATGCTAGACTCCGCCCCCTTGAACCGTAGCCAACCAAAAAGCGAATAAACCATGCCTTGGATTCAAATTAAACTGAACGCAACTGCTGAGAATGCTGAAGCTATCGGCGACATGCTAATGGAAGAGACTGGTGCCCTATCAGTGACTTTCCTGGATGCCCAAGATACGCCAGTATTTGAGCCGCTGCCGGGTGAAACCCGCCTCTGGGGTGATACCGACGTTGTTGGCCTGTACGACGCAGAAACCGATATGAATGTTGTATTGGAGATGCTAAAGAACAGCCCGCTGATCGCTGACGACTTTGCCCACAAAGTTGAGCAGCTAGAAGACAAGGACTGGGAACGCGAATGGATGGAAAACTTCCACCCAATGCGCTTCGGCCGTCGCCTATGGATTTGTCCAAGCTGGCGCGAAGTACCGGAACCTGACGCGGTAAACGTGATGTTGGATCCGGGCCTTGCTTTTGGTACGGGTACCCACCCAACCACCTCGCTATGCCTTGAGTGGCTAGACGGCCAAGACCTAAGCGGCAAAACCGTTATCGACTTTGGCTGTGGCTCGGGCATTCTGGCCATTGCTGCCATCAAGCTAGGTGCGGCGAAGGTGATCGGTATCGATATCGACCCTCAGGCGATCATCGCTTCCCGCGATAATGCCGAGCGCAATGGCGTGGCCGACCAACTGGAACTATTCCTGCCCCAAGATCAGCCAGAAGGCATCCAGGCCGATGTTGTGGTTGCCAACATCCTAGCCGGCCCGCTGCGCGAGCTATCGCCAGTGATCAAAGGACTGGTGAAAGACGGTGGCCAACTGGCGATTTCCGGCGTACTGGAAACCCAAGCCGAAGACGTGTCGACTTACTACAGCGACGAGCTAACGCTTGACCCGGTTGCAGTCCGTGAAGACTGGTGCCGTATTGCAGGCCAAAAAGCCTAATTACGGCAGGCAAAGCGCAAAAAATTTCTGTTTACGAATTAGTCAATTGATTGAAAAAAGTACAGTTTTGTAATTCAAAAACTAAATGCTCAATTATTGGCCTTTTCACGAAGGGAAAAAATGCGTAAAATGCGCGCCCTTACTGGCATAGTCAGGAATAGACGTTTGAAGATCGGTCCATATCAACTTAAAAACCAGCTGATAGTCGCGCCCATGGCAGGTGTGACCGATCGGCCATTTCGCGAACTTTGCTTGCGCTACGGTGCTGGCATGGCTGTTAGCGAGATGATGTCGTCGAATCCAGACCTGTGGAAAACCGCCAAGTCCCAGAACCGCATGGTTCACGAAGGCGAGTCAGGGATCCGCTCGGTGCAAATCGCCGGCGCAGATCCCAAGCTGATGGCCGAAGCGGCGCAATTCAGTGTTGAGAACGGTGCGCAAATCATCGATATCAACATGGGTTGCCCTGCTAAGAAGGTCAACAAGCGCCTGGCAGGCTCCGCCCTGCTGCAGTACCCGGCACTGATCGAAGAAATCCTTCGCACCGTGGTGGATGCTGTTGATGTACCGGTCACGTTGAAAACACGTACCGGCTGGGATTTGGAAAACCGAAACTGCGTCGATATTGCCAAACTTGCCGAACAATGTGGCATCCAGGCACTGGCCCTGCACGGCAGAACCAAGGCTTGTATGTACAAGGGCGAGGCAGAATACGATTACATCAAAGCAGCGAAAGAGGCGATCTCGATTCCTGTGATAGCGAACGGTGATATCGACTCACCGGAAAAGGCTCGCTTTGTACTGGATTACACCGGTGCCGATGCTTTGATGATTGGACGTCCTGCGCAAGGTCGTCCGTGGATTTTCCAAGAGATCCACCATTACTTAACAACTGGCGAACACCTACCAGCTCCGTCTATGGATGAAGTTGGGGGCATTATGCTGGGTCACGTTCAGGAATTACACCGTTTCTACGGTGAGTACCTAGGCCTGCGCATTGCGCGCAAACATGTGTCTTGGTACTTGAAAGAACATGCACCCGCTGGTGATTTCCGCCGAACCTTCAACGCTATCGAAGATGCCCAACAGCAACTCGATGCGCTGCAAGGCTACTTCGAAAACGTTGCATAAATACTAGAAGAGCTTACAGAATATGTTCGAACAAAATCTGACTTCCGAAGCATTAACAGTGACAACTGTAACTTCACAAGACCAAATCACACAGAAGCCACTACGTGACTCTGTTAAAGCGTCGCTAAAAAACTACCTGGCTCAGCTAAACGGTCAGGAAGTCGATGATCTGTACGAGCTAGTGCTTGCTGAGGTTGAGCAGCCACTACTGGACACTATCATGCAGTACACTCGCGGTAACCAAACTCGCGCTGCAACCATGATGGGTATCAACCGCGGTACTCTTCGTAAGAAGCTGAAAAAATACGGCATGAACTAATTGATAGTTTATCCCTAGTTTCCAAGGCCTGGCGGATGTCAGGCCTTTTTTGTATCAGGCTACCGTCAACGCCCTGCCCACCTTCTGCCTAACAAACCTGCCATCGCTGTATAAGCCGCTATTCTCAGTATTGACCAAGCCCTTGGCTGACACACTGAACCATACTGTGTTTCGGAACGTACCATCGCTTTGTGGATCCCAAATAGAAGGTCATTTCAATGAACAGTATTATCCGTTGCTTCACAATCGCTATTGCCACCCTATTGCTATCGGCCACCAGCTTTGCCGCCCATCACGAGGACAAGGCAGCGCAGGCGGAAAAGAACCTGGTTCAGGTTGCCGCCAACAACAGTGACTTCCAGACCCTGGTCATGGCGATCAAGGCAGCAGACTTGGTGGAAACATTGGAGGGTAAAGGACCGTTTACGGTTCTCGCGCCATTGGATGAAGCTTTCGAGAAGCTGCCGGAAGGGGCACTGGCTCAATTGCTCGACCCTGAGAATAAAGACAAGCTTCAGGCGGTATTAACCTACCATGTGCTGCCAGGCGCGCTGAGCGCAGAGGAAGTCGCCAAGCTCAAACTGCCTGAAACCATACAGGGTGGAACGCTGACCGTTGAAAATACCGATGGCGACCTCACCATCAACGGCGCCAAGGTCTTGATCCCGGATGTGGAGGCCAGCAACGGCATTATCCATATCATTGACACCGTTTTGATCCCCGCCGAGTAGCCTCGACATATTCGACAACGGCGCAAAAACAAAAAAGCTTCGCGATGCGAAGCTTTTTCCTTGTTGCTCAACGCTATAAGTAGTCGCAAAGGTAGGCTGTCGGCGCCTCAACCTTCACTTCGAACGACGAATCGCCCGGCACTTCGAAATCGTCACCGGCACCGTAGGTTTCCCAGTCGATATGGCCCGGCAGTTTAACCGTCAACGCCCCTTTAACCACCGTCATACGCTCAGGCGCGGCAGTACCAAAGGTATACTCACCCGGTGCCATGACACCCACACTGGTGCGCTCGCCGGAAGTTTCAAAGCCGATGGACTTCACTTGCCCATCAAAGTATTCATTCACTTTTAACATGATCATCCTTATCAATTTCAACGTGATAGTTTGACGCTACCACAGTTATGCCTTTATTCCCTATAGAATTATCCAGACTCTGTGACATTCCCTATGCCCACGGTCAGCCCTCCCGCCCCGAGCACGATGCGCGGTTGGCGCAGCACTGCCCCTCTTGGGCGGTATCCTGCTCTTCATGCTCATCCCCCAGCGCCTCGAGAATAGAGCAATGGCTGGCATCGTCGTCGCTATGGCCGCAGCAGGCATCGTTGATTTTCTTCAGTGCTGTGCGGATGCGTTGCAGCTCTGCCATTTTCTTGTCAACCTCATCCAGCTTGGCTTGGGTGATAGCCTTTACCTCGGCACAGCTGTGCTGGCTGGCCTCAAGGCGGATATCCAGCAGCTCGCGGATCTCATCCAAGCTCAGGCCGATGGCCTTGGCGCGCAAGATAAACTTGATACGCGACAAGTCATCCTCGCTGTATAAGCGGTAACCGCTATCGCTGCGCCCGGCCGGCACCAACAAACCATTCTTTTCATAGAACCTCAGCGTATCGCTGCTGACCTCGCACTGTTTCGCCAGCTGCCCTATCAAATACATATCGACCTTTTTTTCCTTTCGGCGCAAACCAAAAGCAAACGTTTGCGCAACGATAAAATTCATGTAAAATATGCCGCGTAGATCACGAAACGCCACCAACGGCAAACTCTGCTTCTTCGATTCTAGCCGAGGGTATTTACCAAAATCTAGCCCATTTAGATGCTGGCTTTTGGCAAATATTCCCCCGTGTATAAAAGAGATGGTTGCAATGGAAAACGCTCGCCCTATCCGCCGCGCGCTAATTAGCGTGTCAGACAAAACTGGTATTGTTGAATTCGCACAAGCTCTTGCCGACCGCGGTGTCGACATCCTATCAACGGGTGGCACTGCCCGCCTGCTTGCTGAGCAAGGTATCAAGGTTACTGAAGTCTCGGACCACACTGGCTTCCCTGAGATGATGGACGGACGTGTTAAAACCCTTCACCCGAAAATCCACGGTGGCGTACTAGGCCGTCGCGGCACTGACGACGACGTGATGAGCGAGCACGGTATTGCCCCTATCGACATGGTTGTGGTGAACCTGTACCCGTTTGCGGCCACGGTTGCCAACCCTGATTGCACACTGGAAGATGCGGTTGAGAACATTGATATCGGCGGCCCGACAATGGTTCGCTCGGCGGCGAAAAACCATAAAGATGTCACTATCATCGTTAACGCCCACGACTACGATCGCGTACTGACCGAGCTGGCTGCCAACGAGGGCTCGCTGACCCACGCGACCCGCTTTGATCTTGCTATCGCTGCCTTCGAGCACACTGCGGCCTACGACGGCATGATCGCCAACTACTTCGGTACCATGGTGCCATCCTACGGCGACAACAAAGAAGGCGACGAGGAGTCGAAGTTCCCACGCACCTTCAACCAGCAGTTCGAGAAGAAGCAAGACATGCGCTACGGTGAGAACAGCCACCAAGCCGCGGCTTTCTATGTTGAAAGCAACCCGGAAGAAGCTTCTGTTGCAACCGCCCGCCAAATCCAAGGCAAGGCACTGTCATACAACAACATCGCCGATACCGATGCTGCACTTGAGTGTGTAAAAGAATTCGACCAGCCAGCCTGTGTTATCGTCAAGCACGCCAACCCATGCGGCGTGGCGTTGGGTGACAACATTCTTGAAGCCTACGACCGTGCTTACAAAACCGACCCAACATCGGCATTCGGCGGTATCATCGCCTTCAATCAAGAGCTAGACGCCACGACTGCGCAAGCAATCGTTGACCGCCAGTTCGTTGAAGTGATCATCGCGCCAAGTGTATCGGCAGACGCGGTTGACGTGGTGGCAGCGAAGAAAAACGTTCGCCTGCTGGAGTGTGGTGAGTGGTCAAGCAAAACAACGGGCTACGACGTTAAGCGCGTTAACGGCGGCCTGCTTGTCCAAGACCGCGACCAAGGTATGGTTTCGCAGGACGATTTGAAAGTCGTATCCAAGCGCCAGCCAAGCGAAGAAGAGCTGCGTGACGCCCTGTTCTGCTGGAAAGTGGCGAAGTACGTGAAGTCTAACGCGATTGTTTACGCCAAGGGCAATATGACTATCGGCGTGGGCGCGGGCCAGATGAGCCGCGTTTACTCAGCGAAGATTGCCGGTATCAAGGCCGCTGACGAGAACCTAGAAGTGGCAGGTAGCGTGATGGCATCGGATGCCTTCTTCCCGTTCCGCGACGGTATCGACGCCGCCGCTGAAGCAGGTATCAAGTGTGTTATCCAGCCGGGTGGCTCGATGCGTGACCAAGAAGTGATTGATGCGGCCGACGAGCACGGCATGGCGATGATCTTTACCGGCATGCGCCACTTCCGCCACTAATCACACAAGCCTAGGGTTTACCTAGGCTTTATCATATTTAGGTTTAGCCTTTACTCATCACGCGATATGACTAAAGGCTTTCATGATTTTAATGCACAGCCATTTTTCAGAGGTCAAGGAAAGCACACCCTATTTTATAGGCGCTCATATAGTGATAAATGAGCATGCATGACACCGAGTTCTGGAAAATGGCGCAGCAGTAAGGGATTAAAGATGAATGTATTGATTATTGGTGCTGGCGGCCGCGAGCACGCACTGGGCTGGAAAGCCGCACAAAACCCTAACGTTGACACCGTTTACGTTGCACCGGGTAATGCCGGTACCGCCCTTGAACCCAAGCTTGAGAATGTGGCTATCGGTGTTGAGGACATCGAAGCCTTGGTTGCCTTTGCCAAGGAAAAAGCCATTGAGCTCACTATCGTTGGCCCTGAGGCACCTTTGGTGATCGGTGTGGTTGATGCGTTCCGCGAAGCTGGCTTGCCAATCTTCGGCCCAACTCAAGCGGCGGCACAGCTGGAAGGCTCAAAGGCCTTCACCAAGGACTTCCTTGCCCGCCACAAAATCCCAACCGGCGCCTACGCCAACTTCACCGAAATCGAGCCAGCCCTCGCTTATGTGCGCGAGCAGGGTGCACCTATCGTGGTTAAGGCTGATGGCCTAGCCGCGGGCAAGGGCGTTATCGTCGCCATGACCCTGGAAGAGGCAGAAGACGCGATCAAGGACATGCTGGCTGGCAATGCCTTCGGCGAAGCGGGTAGCCGCGTGGTTATCGAAGAGTTTCTGGAAGGCGAGGAAGCCAGCTTCATCGTCATGGTTGACGGTGCAAGCGTATTGCCAATGGCCACCAGCCAAGACCACAAGCGTGTCGGCGACAAGGACACTGGCCCTAACACCGGTGGTATGGGCGCTTACTCGCCAGCCCCTGTTGTCACCCCTGAAATCCACGAGCGCATTCTGGAAGAGGTAATTTACCCAACCGTTCGCGGCATGGATGCAGAAGGCCACCCATACACAGGCTTCCTGTACGCCGGCCTGATGATTGCCGCAGACGGCACCCCTAAGGTGATCGAGTACAACTGCCGCTTCGGCGATCCGGAAACCCAGCCAATTATGATGCGCATGGAGTCTGATCTGGTCGAACTATGCCTAATGGCCATTGACGAGAAATTGGACCAGGCAGAATCGAAGTGGGACCCTCGCGCGTCTATCGGTGTTGTACTGGCCGCAGGCGGCTACCCGGCAAGCTATGGCAAGGGTGACGTGATCAGCCTTCCGGCCGAGCAAGCTGAAGGACAGAAAATCTTCCATGCCGGCACGGCCAACAACGAAGCGGGTGATATCGTGACCAACGGTGGCCGCGTACTTTGTGCCACGGCACTGGGCAACACGGTTTCCGAAGCCCAGCAACGTGCTTACGCGCTGACCAAGCAGGTTAGCTGGAACGGCATGTTCCACCGCAACGACATCGGCTACCGTGCCATTGCCCGCGAGCAAGAAGCCTAACTCATCTAAGATGAAGCAAGCCGATAGCAAAAACGCGCCATAAGGCGCGTTTTTTCATTCTTTGGCTAATCACCTTCCCGACACTTAGTCGAGCAATACCGGCGCCCCTAGGCAAGCTGGCTGGGTGTTGTTTAGCATCAACAGCTCGCTGGCAGTCAGGGCATTGCGGCGCACTTTGCCCGTGACCATCATGTAGCCCTGCTGCTGCATAGCGTTATACTGCTGCAGTGCGTAATCGGGCAATGCCGGGCTGAATGTCACTTCCAGTTGCTTATCATCCCCGCAGCGATAAAAGGTACCCTGACGCCAGTATCCTTGGATCAGCGACTGGTCATCCCGGCGTTGGGCCCTGACTGCATCGATCCCGCGTTGCGCTTCCTCGCGCAGCTGGGCAAGCTCGACATTGGTCAAGGGGATCACTTCATCGCCCACGTTGTAGCGCTGGAAAACGGCGCTGCCACGGGTATCGTAGCGCACATGGAGGGTGAACGGCTTTAATGTTTGCTCATCAAGCTGCTTGCCCTCACGCTTGATTTCTCTGAGTTTTCCCTCTCGCCAGCGGTAATCCGACAAATAGTAGCCATAATCCCCTGCCATAACGCGCTCAGCGAGCTTTACAGGGCGGTTCTGCTGTGAGGTATACCAATAGAGTGATGTGGTGTCACCAAGGCTCTGACCGCCGATATGGGTCAAAATTGGCGTAATGGTGTTTTCAGGAACGGTGGGGTTGGAGGCACATCCCGCTAATAGCGTGATGGTAAGAATGGTCAATAAGCGCTTCATGAAAAACTCCGCCAGATAAGGTACCTGGCGGAGTATAGATTATTTCACTGCGTCTTTCAGTGCTTTACCCGCTACGAATGCAGGAACGTTTGCAGCTGCAATCTGGATTTCCTGACCAGTTTGTGGGTTACGGCCAGTACGCGCAGCGCGGTGGTTTACTTTAAAAGTACCAAAGCCAATCAGTTGAACCTGATCACCTTCCTTAAGCGCATCAGTGATACCGTCTAGAGTTGACTCTAGTGCAACTTTCGCTTGAGCTTTAGAAAGATCTGCTTTTTCAGCGATCAGGTCAATAAGTTGGGTCTTGTTCATTAGGTTTCCCTTCTAAGGTTTTTTTCTTTAGACGCATCAACTCTAATTCAAAAGAAGCCCGTGTGGCAAAGGTTTGTCGGCTATCATGTGCTTATCTGCGGGCTCTTTAACCATAAACTGAGCGCAAGTTCACAAAATGTTACTAATCTAGTAAGTGAAATAGTTGTATTTATTCGCTCGAAGCCCGATTAATATAAGCGTTATCCGTTAACTATTACTAAGGTAAACATGATACTCCTTACGATTTACATCGCTATCGCGATTGGTGTTTCGTTCATTTGTTCAGTCCTAGAAGCTGTTCTACTCAGTATTTCCCCTAGCTACATTGGTACTTTGCGCCAGCAAGGTCACCCTGCCGCCGACCGCTTGGCTGCACTAAAAGACAATATCGACCGCCCACTGGCATCGATCCTGACATTGAATACCATTGCCCACACCATTGGTGCGGCAACTGCAGGTGCACAGGCGACTGTCGTATTCGGTAGCCAATGGCTGGGTGTTTTCTCCGGGGTACTGACTATCGGTATCTTGTTATTCTCGGAAATTATTCCTAAGACTATCGGTGCAACCTACTGGCGCCAATTGGGTCCGTTGACTGCAACGACCCTTCGCTGGATGGTGTGGGCACTTACCCCGTTTGTGTGGGTTTCAGAGCAAATCACCCGCCGCCTATCACGCGGCCATGAGGCACCGAAATTACGCGACGAACTATCGGCAATGGCAATGCTGGCGATTGAGTCTGGCGAGTTGGCGGAAGGCGAGTCAAAAATCATGACCAACCTGCTGCAATTCCGCGATGTGAGCGTCACCAAGATCATGACGCCGCGCCCGGTACTGTTCCGCGTCGAAGCCGAGCAGCCGATTAACGAGTTCCTGTCAAACCACAAGGACAGCCCGTTTTCGCGCCCGCTGGTCTACAGCGAGCAGAAAGACAATATCCTGGGCTTTGTTCACCGCCTTGAGCTGTTTGCCGAAAGCCAGGCGGGCCGTGGCCAACAAGAATTGGGTACCCTGATGCGCCCGCTGCCGGTGATCATGAACACCTCAAGCGTACCAAAAGCCTTCGAGCAGCTAATGCAAGAACGCTCCCAGCTAATTTTGGTGGTAGACGAATACGGTACGGTGCAAGGCCTGGTGACCATGGAAGATATCTTCGAGCATTTGGTTGGAGAGGAAATTGTCGACGAAGCCGACAAGAACACCGACATGCAGCAGCTGGCCTACCAGCGCTGGGAAAAGTGGAAGAAAACCCACGGTGTGATTGAAAGCAAGGACGACGAATAACCGTCATTGCCTGCTAGCCAAGCATTGGCTGGCAACAAAAAAAGTAAACAAAAACAAAGGGGCATTCAGCCCCTTTGTTATTTTTAATTTTCGACCGCGCGGCTAATCGCTAAAGCGCAATGCCGATATTGCTGATCGGCTCTTCACGCAACTCTTGGCGCAGCCCCTTGATCAACTCGATATCGCGCCTTTCCGCTTCTTTCAATGCGCGGAAGATAGCCCACTGCATATCCCACTCAGCACAGATCGCTTCGTTCTCTTTTTGGTTGTCATTGGTGATCTCTTCACCGGTCTGAGCAAACTCCAAGTCGGCCACCGTCTCTGCCGAAAGCGAGCTTAGCTTCACTAGCGTTTCCAACATCAAATCACGGTCGAGCATCGCATGGAGCAAATCAGCCAATGCCACGCAGGCATCGATGGCCGGGTTCACCGCGTAAAGATCATAATCTTCGCTGCTCGGTACCAGCTCTTCCAGCTTCTCCAGCTGGTTTTCAAAATTAATCTTGGCCGTTTTGACCGTTAGGATCTCCCAAATACTGTCCAGAATCGAACGGTACTTTTGCGCGTCGGCAAACTCGGTTTCCTGACAAAAGAACGCATAATTGGGGTACATTCTTTCACAAAGGGAAACCATAAAGGTAATGTGTTGCCACGGTTCTAGTTTTTCTAAACGAAGCTGAACAGGATTTTTTAGCATGGGATCGTCTGCAATAGTGATTTGACCCGGATCTTACTGGGATCCCCCAGCCACTTCAACATGTGAACAAGGGATAACACCCTCGAGTCAAAGGAAATATATGAACAAAGTCTTGGTTGTCTCTCTCCAGCAGGCGATCTACGAAAACTTACTGGAAAATGCATGCTTGCCCGGCCTTGAGCTCACCCAAGATCCCGAGCAGGCGTCAATAATTCTAGCCGATCCGCCGAAGGTTGCTGGGCAACTTGGCCACTACCCGCAATTGCGCTGGCTCCAATCCACCTTTGCCGGTATCGATGCCCTGACCCAACCGGGCTTGCGCAGGGATTACGCCCTCACCAATATCAAGGGCTGCTTCGGCCAACTGATAGCCGAGTACGTACTCGGCCTATTGCTAGGCCACCAGCGCCATTTCGCCACTTACCGCCAGCAGCAGGCCAGCCAAACCTGGCAACCCAAGCCTTACCAAACCATTGCCGGACAAACCATGGTTATTCTGGGTACCGGCAGTATTGGCAGCCACCTCGCGCGAGTCGCTACCGCATTCGGCCTCAGGGTGGTTGGCGTGAACCGCTCGGGACAAGCAAACAGCCCGGCTTTCGACACCGTCTACTCGCTAGCGCAATTACCCATGGCTCTAGCACAGGCAGACATACTGGTCTCGACCCTGCCGGCCACCCAGGACACCGACAACCTACTCGATGCCGCCCACCTTGCGCGGTGCAGCGGCAGCTTGCTGTTCAATGTCGGCCGCGGCAATGCCGTATGCGAGCAGGGGCTGCTCTCCGCCCTCGACAGCGGCGCCGTTGAGCATGCCTTCCTCGATGTATTCAAGCAAGAGCCCCTACCTAGCGACAGTCCGCTATGGCAGCACCCTGGTATCACCCTCACCCCACACATTGCCGCAGAGAGCTTCCCAGAGCAGGTGATGGCCATCTTTTGCGATAATTATCACCGCTGGCGCCAATCACAGCCACTCCAGTATCAAGTTGATTTCGAGCGCGGCTATTAGCGAGGTAACTCCCATGGCAAAACAATCACTGGATAGCCTGTTGGATCAAATCCAACAATGCCGGATCTGCCAAGATCATCTCCCGCTCGGCCCAAGGCCGGTGATCCAGGCAGCGAGCAATGCCAAGCTGATGATAATCGGCCAAGCGCCGGGCACCAAGGTGCACGAGACGGGTATCCCATGGAACGACCCAAGCGGCGACCGCCTCCGCCTCTGGCTCGACCTCGATCGCGAGACCTTCTATGATGCCGAGCAAATTGCCATTATGCCGATGGGGCTTTGCTACCCCGGCAGGGGAAAATCCGGCGATTTGCCGCCCCGCCCCGAATGCGCCCCCCACTGGCACCCGCAGGTGCTGCCGCTGTTACCCAATATCGGCATGACACTGCTTATCGGCCAATACGCCCAACAGCGCTACCTTGCCGACAAACCAAAGACCCTGACCGAGACGGTCAAGGCTTGGCGGCAATGGGCACCGCGTTATATCCCGATGCCCCACCCCTCGCCGCGCAATACCCTGTGGCTCAAGCGCAACCCGTGGTTCGAGGAAGAAGTCGTGCCGTATATCCGCGAATACGTCCACCAGCAACTCGAGAAGAAATAAACGGCAGGTGCTGTGGTGCTGTAAAAAAAATCCCCGAGGCTAGCTCGAGGATTCTCTCAATATGGCGCGGCTTTTAACCCCACAGGGACTTAGAGCCATAGCACCGCTTTCAACCGCCCTTACTTATGGTACGGCTTTGACAGCTCATGTACCGCATCCACGAACACGCCTGCGTTCTCAGGCGGTACATCCAGGTGGATACCGTGGCCAAGGTTGAAGACGTGGCCAGTGCCTTCGTCGCCGTAACCTTCAAGGATGGTTGCTACTTCCTGACGGATACGCTCAGGCTGGGCGTATAGCATCGATGGATCCATATTCCCCTGCAGGGCCACTTTGTCACCCACACGACGCTTGGCATCGGCAATATTGATGGTCCAGTCAAGGCCAACCGCATCACAACCCGTTGCGGCGATTTGCTCAAGCCACATACCACCGTTCTTGGTAAATAGGGTAACAGGTACGCGACGACCGTCGTTTTCGCGGATCAGGCCATCCACAATCTTGTGCATGTAGCGTAGCGAAAACTCGTTGTAATCACGCGGGGTCAATACGCCGCCCCAAGTGTCGAATACCATCACAGATTGGGCGCCGGCCTTGATCTGGGCATTCAGGTACTCAACAACGCTGTCGGCAAGCTTATCCAATAGCAGATGCAGGGTTTGCGGCTCGGCATACATCATTTTCTTGATCTTGGTGAACGCTTTTGAGCTACCACCTTCAACCATGTAAGTCGCCAGCGTCCACGGGCTGCCCGAGAAGCCGATTAGCGGTACTTCACCCTGCAAATCTTTGCGGATTTGGCGAACCGCGTTCATCACATACTGAAGCTCGCCTTCTGGATCCGGCAGGCCGATTTTATCGACATCCGCTTTGCAAGTGATAGGACGCTCGAACTTAGGTCCTTCGCCAGCTTCGAAGTATAGCCCCAGACCCATCGCATCTGGGATGGTCAAAATGTCCGAAAACAAAATCGCCGCATCTAGCGGGAAACGGCGTAGCGGCTGTAGTGTTACCTCGCTCGCTAGCTCAGCATTCTTACACAGCGACATGAAGTCTCCGGCTACGCTACGGGTTGCACGGTATTCTGGCAGGTATCGACCTGCTTGGCGCATCATCCATACTGGCGTGCAATCTACCGGCTGCTTAAGCAGGGCACGTAGGTAGCGGTCGTTCTTTAATTCGCTCATTTGGGGCTCCATGGATTAATTCTGCGGGTATTGTATCACTCCGGGCTAACAACAAAAGAGTCCATTTGTTAACCGGATCAAGTTTATAGCAACAATCTATTCACCATATTTGCCGCAGCAATAGTAGTCGTGGTACAAAATCTGCGCGCTAGCAATAATAACAATGACTTTGCTTGTAGAAGGCAAAATAACTGCACCTTACCCCTCCTCACGGAGGGTTTTTTTATCCTAATTTTCAGCCATCAGTACCAGGGTTTGCTCGATCAGTGCCCGGGCAATGGTACCCGGCGGGGCAAGCTCAGGCAGCTCCCCGGCCGAGGCCCATACCGCATCGCTCAGCTCTTCATAGTCAGGCTTAAGTTCACCGGCTTGATAATCGGCCAAAAAGCCCATCATTAAGTTCGACGGAAACGCCCATGGCTGGCTGCCGAAGTAACGGATATTGGTTACCACTATGCCGGTTTCTTCCTCCACCTCGCGGGCCACGCACTGCTCCAGCGTCTCCCCCGCCTCAACAAACCCCGCAATCACGGTATACATTCCCGTCTTGTGGCGAGGGTGTTGGGCCAACAGGATCTTATCGTCTTTTCGCACTGCCACGATGACACACGGGGAAAGGCGGGGATAATGATGGCTATTGCACTGGCTGCACACCATGGCCAGCTCTTTGGTGCCCAATTGGCACTCTGCCCCGCACTGGGCGCAATAACGCTGGCTATGGCGCATATGGGAAAGCTGGCAGGCCTTCCCCGCTAGGTTGAACAACGCCCCATCCAGTGCCAGTAATTCCCTCTGGCTATAGAGCGGCTCAAGCACCGTTTCGCCAACAACATCAAGCCAATAAACCGGGTGGCCTTGGTATTCACCAATTTTAATGGCCCCTTTGCTATCAATCGGCAGCGCATCCGACGAAACCAGCGGAAGTGTGCGGTTCGGCAGATACAACGCGCGATCTTTCACTAGGCACCAATAGGCTAATTCTTGCTTTTTTAACATCAATGTTACATCCATCCTTGCAGGGTATCGTTTTTACTGGCAATCTAAACTTAGTAACGGAAGTGAATCCGTGATAGCTCGTCCAGTCACTTTGCTGCGAGTTATATTACAAGGTACTCTTTTATAAGAGATAACAGGTATCGTTTCCAGTCCCCTAACGGGTACTGTAGATCATGAGGGCATGGTCATGTTAAGTAAATTCGAGCAAGTACAAAAACAATGGGGCGGCACCAGTGACGTTATAGACCACTGGTTGATGTCGCGACAGCAATTGCTAATCGATTACTGCAAGTTAGCCGGTCTTCCCCCGTTCGAGCAAAACAATCGTCAGCTTCCAACGTCATCCCAACTGCAACTCTTCAGCCAAGAACTGGTCGACTATATCTCTGAAGGTCATTTCAAGATTTACGATATGGTCATGGAGCGCTGGAATGCGACTGGCTACTCGCCAACAGAAGAAATTTCGCAGCTTTACGCACAAATCACCCAAACCACCGATCCCCTGCTGAACTTCACCGAGAAGTACACCGAACTCGGCGAAGACAGCGAGCTCGAAGACTTTGATTCCGATCTCTCCAGTATTGGTGAGCTGATCGAGATCCGCTTCGCGCTGGAAGATGGTTTAATCGAACTGATCAGCGAAAGCCTAGCCTGCCCGCCGGGCGCCTAGCCATTCGCTGCAACCGCCCTCCCACCAGCCTGACACCGCGGCAGGCTGGCTTGGCTTTTTACGCCTTTGATACCCACCACCTTTTCCTTACCGCCCAACCCATTGCCTTTTTAACACGCGCTAAAACCAACCTGGATACGTATTTATGTAGGCCGCTATAAATCGCAGGCAATAAAAAAGGGCACCCGAAGGTACCCTTTTATGTCGATTCGATAACTAAGGCTTAGTTCTCGTCGCTTAGGCCTGCATTCAGAAGTGCAGCAAGATCTTGTGAAGCTTGCTCTGCATCTACCTGAGGTGCTACTGGCTCTAGCTCTGCATCGCGCTGACGCTGACGCTCCTGGTGGTAGGCAAAACCTGTACCCGCAGGGATCAGACGACCCACGATTACGTTCTCTTTCAGGCCACGTAGTTCGTCACGCTTACCAGAAACCGCAGCTTCTGTTAGTACGCGCGTCGTTTCCTGGAACGATGCCGCAGAGATGAACGATTCAGTCGCTAGCGATGCCTTGGTGATACCTAGTAGGTCACGCTCGTAAGACGCTGGTAGCTTACCTTCAGCTTCAAGCTTACGGTTAGCAATGGTCACGCGAGAGTACTCTAGCTGCTCACCAGGTAGGAACTCAGAATCACCAGACGATAGGATGGTTACCTTACGTAGCATCTGACGAACGATAGTCTCGATGTGCTTATCGTTAATCTTAACGCCCTGTAGACGGTAAACTTCCTGAACCTCGTTCACAATGTATTCTGCTACTGCGTGTACACCACGTAGGCGCAGGATATCGTGTGGAGCCTCTGGACCATCGGCGATTACATCACCCTTCTCAACCTTCTCACCTTCGAATACGTTCAGCTGACGCCATTTCGGCACCATCTCTTCGTATGCGTTACCTTCAGCAGGTGTGATGATTAGGCGACGCTTACCTTTCGTTTCTTTACCGAACGAAACAGTACCTGTGATTTCCGCTAGGATTGCAGGCTCTTTAGGCTTACGTGCTTCGAATAGGTCAGCAACTCGTGGTAGACCACCGGTGATATCTTTAGTACCGCCAGATGCCTGTGGGATACGAGCTAGCGTATCACCGATACCAACCATTGCGCCGTCTTCTAGCTGGATGATTGCCTTACCCGGTAGGAAGTACTGAGCTGGCATTTCAGTGCCGGCGATCATTACATCGTTACCGCTTTCGTCAACAAGCTTAACTGTTGGACGCATGTCTTTACCCGCACCAGTACGCTCTGCTGCGTCTAGTACAGTGATCATAGACAGACCTGTTAGCTCATCAGTCTGACGAGAAACAGTAACGCCATCAATCAGGTCAACAAACTGAACACGACCCGCTACTTCAGTGATGATTGGCATTGTGTGCGGGTCCCAGTTAGCGATTACATCGCCAGCCTTCACTTCCGCGCCATCACCCTTCGATAGGTGTGAACCGTATGGCAGTTTGTAGTTCTCTTTAGTACGGCCGAATTCGTCGATAACGCTCATTTCAGTCGCACGAGAGGTAATAACTAGCTTGCCTTCGTTGTTGGTTACGAACTTAGCATTGTGAAGTTTCACAGAACCGTTGTTCTTAACCTGGATGCTGTTCTCAGCAGCCGCTGCCGATGCCGCACCACCGATGTGGAACGTACGCATCGTAAGCTGTGTACCCGGCTCACCGATTGACTGAGCAGCAACAACACCTACTGCCTCACCCTGGTTAACCAAGTGGCCACGTGCTAGGTCACGACCGTAACAGTTCTTACAACAACCGAAGTCGTTTTCACATGTTACTACAGAACGTACTTTCACCTGGTCAACAGAGTTTGCTTCCAGGATGTCACACCACTTCTCGTCAAGCAGCGTGTTACGCGGAGCAAGTACTTCGTCGGTACCCGGCTTGATAACGTCTTCTGCAACCACACGGCCAAGAACACGATCACCTAGCTGCTCTTTAACATCACCACCCTCGATTAGAGGCATCATGGTGATACCTTCGTGCGTACCACAGTCGTCAGACGTGATTACCACATCCTGCGCAACGTCTACTAGACGACGTGTTAGGTAACCGGAGTTCGCTGTCTTAAGTGCGGTATCCGCAAGACCCTTACGAGCACCGTGAGTAGAGATGAAGTACTGTAGTACGTTCAGACCTTCACGGAAGTTCGCGGTGATCGGTGTTTCGATGATTGAGCCATCCGGCTTAGCCATCAGACCACGCATACCCGCTAGCTGACGGATCTGAGCGGCAGAACCACGAGCACCTGAGTCGGCCATCATGTATACGCTGTTGAACGACTTCTGCTGTTCTTCTTCGCCGTCACGGTTGATAACGGTATCGAAAGACAGGTTATCCATCATCGCTTTAGCAACCTGCTCGTTCGCCGTTGCCCAGATATCGATAACTTTGTTGTAGCGCTCACCCGCGGTTACAAGACCAGACTGGAACTGCTCCTGGATCTCAGCAACTTCGGCTTCAGCTTCGGCGATCTTGGTGTATTTCGCTTCTGGTACAACCATATCGTCGATACCAACAGACACACCAGATAGTGCCGCGTAAGCAAAACCTGTGTACATGATCTGGTCAGCAAAGATAACAGTATCTTTCATGCCCAGCTCACGGTAACAAGTGTTAAGCAGTTTAGAGATCTGCTTCTTACCCAGTGCTTCGGTGTTTACAAGGCTGTATGGAAGACCTTTCGGTACGATAGTCCATAGCATTGCACGACCAACAGTCGTATCAACCAGCTTAGTGTCAGCAACTAGGTTGCCTTGCTCGTCAGCTTGGTATTCAGTGATACGCACTTTAACGCGAGCGTGTAGCTCAGCATTACCGGTACGGTAAGCTTTTTCAGCTTCAGCAGAACCTTCAAGGTACATGCCTTCGCCTTTCGCGTTGATCTTTTCACGAGTCATGTAGTAAAGACCCAATACAACGTCCTGAGAAGGTACGATGATCGGATCACCAGATGCTGGTGAAAGGATGTTGTTGGTAGACATCATCAGTGCACGAGCTTCAAGCTGTGCTTCCAGAGTTAGGGGTACGTGTACCGCCATCTGGTCACCATCGAAGTCGGCGTTATATGCCGCACACACTAGTGGGTGAAGCTGAATCGCTTTACCTTCGATTAGTACTGGTTCGAATGCCTGAATACCTAGACGGTGCAGCGTTGGTGCACGGTTAAGCATTACTGGGTGTTCGCGGATCACTTCGTCTAGGATATCCCAAACAACAGCTTCTTCGCGCTCTACCATCTTCTTAGCAGCTTTGATTGTAGTCGCCAGACCACGTGTCTCTAGCTTGCCGTAGATGAATGGCTTAAATAGCTCAAGTGCCATCTTCTTAGGAAGACCACACTGATGCAGGCGTAGGTATGGACCTACGGTGATAACAGAACGACCCGAGTAGTCAACACGCTTACCAAGTAGGTTCTGACGGAAGCGACCCTGCTTACCTTTGATCATGTCAGCCAAAGATTTCAGAGGACGCTTGTTAGAACCAGTGATAGCGCGGCCACGGCGACCGTTATCTAGCAATGCATCAACAGACTCCTGAAGCATACGTTTTTCGTTACGTACGATGATATCAGGAGCAGCCAGGTCTAGAAGACGCTTCAGACGGTTGTTACGGTTGATTACGCGACGGTACAGATCGTTAAGATCTGAAGTTGCGAAACGACCACCATCTAGCGGTACCAACGGACGTAGATCCGGCGGCAGAACTGGCAGTACAGACAGGATCATCCACTCTGGGTTGTTACCTGACTGTAGGAATGCTTCTACAAGCTTAAGGCGCTTGGTTAGTTTCTTACGCTTAGTTTCAGAGTTAGTTTCTTCTAGCTCTTCGCGCATTAGTTCGATTTCGGCACTCAGGTCCATGTTGGCCAGCAATGCTTTAACCGCTTCTGCACCCATCTTAGCGTCGAATTCGTCGCCCCACTCTTCAAGTGCATCCAGGTACTGCTCTTCTGACAGCAGCTGGCTACGCTCAAGGTTGGTCATACCTGGTTCGATTACTACGTATGATTCGAAGTAAAGTACACGCTCGATGTCACGTAGCGGCATGTCCATTAACAGACCGATACGAGATGGCAGTGACTTAAGGAACCAGATGTGGGCTACAGGTGAAGCTAGCTCGATGTGACCCATACGCTCACGACGTACCTTGGTCTGAGTAACTTCAACACCACATTTTTCACAGATAACACCACGGTGCTTCAGGCGCTTGTACTTGCCACAAAGACACTCGTAGTCTTTTACCGGGCCAAAGATACGTGCACAGAAAAGACCGTCACGCTCAGGCTTAAAAGTACGGTAGTTGATGGTTTCTGGTTTTTTAACTTCACCGAAAGACCATGAACGGATCATGTCAGGTGAAGCAAGACCGATTTTGATTGCATCAAATTCTTCAGTCTTGTGTTGTGCTTTCAGAAACTTAAGTAAGTCTTTCACATTCGGCTCCTGTGAGGAGTTGACCCATAAAGGCACCAGTCTGCTGGTGCCTTCATATTTATACCGGAGTAACTAATAAATCTTGGTATGAACCGAGGCTTATTCGTCTTCCAGCTCGATGTTGATACCCAACGAGCGGATTTCTTTCAACAATACGTTGAACGATTCCGGCATACCAGGTTCCATACGATGGTCGCCATCGACGATGTTCTTGTACATCTTCGTACGGCCGTTAACGTCATCCGACTTAACAGTTAGCATTTCCTGTAGGGTGTAAGCTGCGCCATATGCTTCTAGCGCCCACACTTCCATCTCACCGAAACGCTGACCACCGAACTGAGCTTTACCACCCAGCGGCTGCTGAGTAACAAGGCTGTAAGAACCGGTAGAACGGGCATGCATCTTGTCATCAACCAAGTGGTTTAGTTTCAGCATGTACATGTAACCAACAGTTACAGGACGCTCAAACGCATCACCGGTACGACCGTCAAACAGTGTCAGCTGACCAGACTCAGGTAGATCACCCAGCTTCAGCAGCTCTTTGATCGATGCTTCAGGCGCACCGTCAAATACTGGTGTAGCGATAGGCAGACCGTTACGTAGGTTCTTGATCAGAGTACGTACTTCTTCGTCAGACAGCGCTGCGATGTCTACTTTCTGGCGAGTATCGCCTAAATCGTAAACCTTCTGCAGGAAGTTACGGAACTGGTGTAGTTCCTGCTGCTGCTTCAGCATCTCGTTCAGCTTGTCACCGATACCTTTCGCCGCAAGACCCAAGTGAGTCTCAAGGATCTGACCGATGTTCATACGAGACGGTACACCCAGTGGGTTCAGTACGATATCAACAGTTTGACCTTTTTCATCGTACGGCATGTCTTCAACAGGACAAATCTTAGAGATTACACCCTTGTTACCGTGACGACCCGCCATCTTATCACCAGGCTGGATGCGACGCTTAACAGCTAGGTATACTTTAACAATCTTAAGTACGCCCGGCGCTAGGTCATCACCCTGAGTGATCTTACGACGCTTAGTCTCAAACTTCTTATCGAACTCAGCTTTCAGTTCATCATACTGCTCTGCAAGCTGCTCCAGCTGGTTCTGCTGGCCTTCGTCGTCAAGAGTCTGTGCAAACAGCTTCTCGCGGTCCATCGAAAGTAGTTTATCTTCGCTGTAACCCGCAGAAAGTAGAAGCGTACGAACACGTGCAAGAAGACCACCCTCAAGGATCTGGAATTCTTCCGTGATATCTTTCTTCGCTTCTTTCAGCTGCATCTCTTCAATTTCAAGCGCACGCTTGTCTTTTTCTACGCCATCGCGGGTAAATACCTGAACGTCGATGATCGTACCAGACACAGAGTTTGGTACACGTAGTGAAGAGTCTTTAACATCAGATGCTTTTTCACCGAAGATAGCACGTAGTAGCTTCTCTTCAGGTGTTAGCTGAGTTTCGCCCTTAGGCGTCACTTTACCAACTAGGATGTCGCCACCCTTAACTTCTGCACCGATGTAAACGATACCTGACTCATCCAGCTTAGAAAGTGCTGCTTCACCCACGTTAGGGATGTCGGCAGTAATTTCTTCAGCACCCAGCTTAGTATCACGCGCCACACAAGAAAGCTCTTGGATGTGGATAGTTGTTAGGCGATCTTCCTGAACAACACGCTCTGAAACTAGGATGGAATCCTCAAAGTTGTAACCGTTCCAAGGCATGAACGCGATACGCATGTTCTGGCCAAGGGCTAGTTCACCAAGGTCGGTAGAAGGACCATCAGCAAGTACGTCACCGCGAGCCACAGGCTCACCCGGCATCACTGTAGGACGCTGGTTGATACATGTGTTCTGGTTAGAACGGGTGTACTTGGTCAGGTTGTAGATGTCGATACCCGCTTCGCCTGGTACTAGCTCATCTTCGTTAACTTTGATAACGATACGAGAAGCATCCACAGACTGAACAGTACCGCCACGCTTAGCAACAGCGGTTACACCTGAGTCAACGGCTACGTTACGCTCAATACCAGTACCTACTAGCGGCTTGTCAGCGCGTAGCGTTGGTACTGCCTGACGTTGCATGTTCGCACCCATAAGGGCACGGTTCGCATCATCGTGCTCTAGGAATGGGATCAGAGATGCCGCCACAGATACAACCTGGTTGGTTGCAACGTCCATGTACTGAACATGGTCGCGTGGGTGCAAGCCTGAGTCACCTTTCTGACGAGCAGTGATCAGTTCATCAGAGAATGAACCATCGTCGTTTAGGGCTGCGTTAGCCTGAGCAATAACGTACTGGCCTTCTTCGATAGCAGATAGGTATTCGATTTCTTCGGTTACCTTGCCATCAACCACTTTACGGTATGGAGTTTCCAAGAAACCGTAAGGGTTACACTGAGCAAACGCTGACAGTGAGTTGATTAGACCGATGTTTGGACCTTCAGGCGTTTCGATAGGACATAGACGACCGTAGTGGGTCGCGTGTACGTCTCGAACTTCGAAGCCTGCACGCTCACGAGTCAGACCACCTGGACCAAGCGCCGAGATACGACGTTTGTGAGTAACTTCTGACAGTGGGTTGTTCTGGTCCATAAACTGAGACAGCTGAGAAGAGCCAAAGAACTCTTTAACTGCCGCAGAAATTGGTTTGGCATTAATTAGGTCCTGAGGCATTACTGCATCAAGATCGCCAAGGCTTAGGCGCTCTTTAACAGCACGCTCAACACGTACTAAACCAACACGGAATTGGTTTTCTGCCATTTCACCAACAGAACGGATACGACGGTTACCTAGGTGGTCGATATCATCAACTTCACCTTTACCGTTACGGATATCGATTAGGCGACGCATCACATCAATGATGTCTGCGTGGTCTAGCGTGCCCGCACCCGTTGTTTCGTCACGCTGAAGTGAGCTATTGAACTTCATACGGCCCACAGCAGATAGATCGTAGCGCTCTTCAGAGAAGAACAGGCTTTCGAACAACTGCTCAGCAGCTTCGCGTGTTGGTGGCTCGCCCGGACGCATCATGCGGTAGATTTCTACTAGCGCACTTAGACGGTCAGTCGTGCTGTCGACACGGATGGTGTCAGACATGTACGGACCAAAGTCCAGGTCGTTTGTGAATAGCACTTCAAGAGACTTGTGGCCCGCTTGTGAAAGCAGAGCTAGCGCCTCTAGGCTCAATTCTTGGTTCGCCGCTGCGATAAGCTCGCCGGTTTCTTCGTTCACGTAATCACGTGCAGCGATTTTACCCACGATGTATTCAACAGGCACTTCAATGTGATCAACACCGTCTTTGCCAAGCTGGCGAATATGACGAGCGGTGATACGGCGGCCCTGTTCTACGTAAACCTTACCGTTCGCTTCAATGTTGAAACTTGCTGTTTCACCACGTAGGCGCTCAGGTACTAGCTCCATAACCAAAGACTTGCCCTGTACTTCGAAGTTTACTTTCTCGAAGAACATGTCAAGGATCTGCTCGGTTGTGTAGCCTAGAGCACGAAGAATGATAGAAGCAGGAAGCTTACGACGACGGTCGATACGTACGAATACGTTATCCTTAGGATCAAATTCGAAATCCAACCATGAACCACGGTATGGGATTACGCGTGCGTTATAAAGCACTTTACCTGAGGAGTGGGTTTTACCCTTATCGCTGTCGAAGAAGACACCCGGGCTACGGTGCAGCTGGGATACGATAACCCTCTCGGTACCGTTAATAACGAATGTACCGTTATCAGTCATGAGCGGAATTTCGCCCATGTAAACTTCTTGTTCTTTAATGTCTTTAACTGTGCCAGCTGGCGCGTCTTTGTCGTACATAACAAGACGAAGCTTCACACGCAAAGGTGCAGAGTAAGTTACGCCACGAATCTGACATTCTTTAACATCGAAGACCGGCTCACCGAGACGATAGCTAACGTATTGCAGCTCGGAATTGCCGTTATAGCTCTGAATTGGAAAAACAGAACGAAAGGCAGCTTCTAGACCGTAATGCCCTTCTGGATCCTGCTCGATGAATTTTTTAAAAGACTCAAGCTGGATCGACAGCAAGTATGGAACATCCAAAACTTGTGGACGCTTACCAAAATCCTTACGGATACGCTTTTTCTCGGTATAAGAGTAAACCATAGGTTCCTCAGATCGCTGATAAGTGATCCAAACTGCTCAAAACGAGGAGCAGTGACTAATAACACTGTTTATTGTAGGAACAGCTCCGCGAAAGCAGGACTGTTTTTTGCATGGAGAGTGGTTAGAAAACAATGTGAAAACACCACTGCCCTACAGCGCAAAAAGGCCGGTGGCTTTTTAGCCACCAGCCATTAGCCAATTAAGGCTAAGAAATTAAGTAATGATTACTTAACTTCAACAGAAGCACCAGCTTCTTCTAGCTGAGCTTTAAGAGCTTCAGCTTCAGCTTTGTCAACACCTTCTTTCAGAGGTGCTGGAGCGCCGTCTACAAGACCTTTAGCTTCTTTAAGACCTAGGCCAGTCGCGCCACGTACAGCTTTGATAGTCGCAACTTTGTTAGGACCAGCAGCTGTTAGGATTACGTCAAATTCAGTCTGCTCTTCAGCTGCTTCTGCAGCTGCGCCGCCCGCTACTACTGCTGCTGCAGCTGTAACGCCGAATTTTTCTTCCATAGCTTCGATTAGCTCAACAACCTGCATTACAGACATTTCTGCAACTGCGTCTAGGATTTGCTCGTTAGTGATAGACATAACAATTCTCTTTAAAAGTCAACAATTAGTTTAAATAGCAATCAATGAAAAGCAAGGGCGATTAAGCCGCAGCTTCTTCTTTCTGATCGCGAACAGCTGCGATAGTACGTACCAGCTTACCAGCAGACGCTTCTTTCATGCACATCATTAGGCGTGCAATTGCTTCGTCGTATGTTGGTAGAGTTGCTAGTACTTCAACGTCAGCAACAGCGCCTTCGAATGCAGCCGCTTTGATCTCGAAATCTTTGTTCTCTTTAGCGAAGTCTTTGAAAAGACGCGCTGCAGCACCTGGGTGCTCGTTAGAGAAACCGATTAGTGTAGGACCTACGAAAGTCTCAGTAAGACATTCGAAATCAGTACCTTCCACTGCACGACGTGCAAGTGTGTTACGAACAACTTTCAGGTAAACGCCGTTTTCACGAGCTTGTTTACGTAGAGAAGTCATCGCACCCACAGCAACGCCACGAGAGTCAGCAACAACTGCAGACAGGGCACCATTGGCAGCTTCGTTGACTTCAGCAACAATTGCTTTTTTGTCTTGAAGGTTCAATGCCATTGGATTTGCTCCTGGATTATGCCGGGTTCCCCCGGACAGTACACCACTCACTGCCGGTATGGCAGGAGAGTTATTACGGCGCAGATCCAAGAAAGACATACATCAATCATGTTCTGGCACCGTCTACGTAGGTAGTTATTAAGTCTTTGCTCGATGAGCTCGACGCCTACGGTCTTGGACGAAGGCTGTGATATAAATCACAACCTCAGCCATGAATTCGGAAACGCCAGATTATACACTAAAATGACGTTTCTGCAAATTACTGTGCGTTAGTTTCCAGAGTGTTCTGGTCTAGCGCTACACCTGCACCCATAGTGGTAGAGATGCTTACTTTCTTGATGAAAGTACCTTTAGCTGAAGAAGGCTTAGCTTTCTTCAGAGCAACTAGAAGAGCTTCTAGGTTCTCTTTTAGTTGAGCAGCATCGAAGTCCACTTTACCGATAGTAGTGTGGATGATGCCGTTTTTGTCGTTACGGTAACGAACCTGACCAGCTTTCGCGTTCTTAACAGCGTCAGCAACGTTAGGAGTTACAGTACCAACTTTAGGGTTTGGCATAAGACCGCGTGGACCAAGGATAGTACCAAGCTGACCTACAACGCGCATTGCATCTGGAGATGCGATAACTACGTCGAAGTTCATTTCGCCTTTCTTAACCTGATCAGCTAGTTCTTCCATACCTACTAGGTCAGCGCCAGCTTCTTTAGCAGCTTCAGCGTTCGCACCCTGAGTGAATACCGCTACGCGGATTTCACGGCCAGTACCGTGTGGTAGTACAGTTGCACCACGTACGTTCTGGTCAGATTTACGAGCATCGATGCCAAGGTTAACAGCAACGTCAACACTTTCAGTGAATTTAGCAGTAGCTAATTCTTTTAGAAGAGCAACAGCTTCGTTGATGTCGTACTCACGTGCAACGTCAACTTTTTCGCGGATTACGCGCATACGCTTAGTTAGTTTTGCCATTGTCTTAACCCTCTACCACTAGACCCATTGAACGAGCAGTACCAGCAATCGAACGCTTCATAGCTTCGATGTCAGCACCAGTCATGTCCGCAGCTTTAGTTTCTGCGATCTCTTGGATCTGAGCGTCAGTTACAGTACCAACTTTCTCAGTGTTCGGACGGCCAGAACCAGACTTAACGCCAGCAGCTTTCTTAAGAAGAACAGCAGCAGGTGGAGTCTTAGTTACGAACGTGAAAGAACGGTCGTTGTATACTGTGATAACAACAGGAATCGGAAGACCTTTCTCGATTGAGTCAGTCTTAGCGTTGAACGCTTTACAGAATTCCATGATGTTCACACCGTGCTGACCTAGAGCAGGACCAACCGGTGGACTTGGGTTTGCTGCACCAGCTGCAACCTGCAGCTTGATGTAAGCTTCTACTTTTTTAGCCATTGCTATTTACCTTAATTTGGGTTCAAACGTCTATTCTCTAGAAATAGACTCCCCGTCTAACGAAAGGGCGCGAAATTATAGTCCAATTTCACGCCCCTGACAACTATAACTGATTATAATTTGATCAGCTTTTTTCTACCTGGCCAAACTCCAGTTCAACTGGGGTTGCACGACCAAAGATCGATACAGATACTTTCAGGCGACTCTTGTCGTAGTCGACTTCTTCTACCACACCGTTAAAGTCTGCAAACGGGCCGTCGATAACACGGACCACTTCACCTGGCTCGAACACAGTTTTGTGAACTGGTGATTCGCTCGCTTTTTCTAGACGATTAAGAATAGCATCTGCTTCTTTATCCGAGATAGGAGCTGGGCGATCTGAAGTACCGCCAATGAACCCCATTACACGAGGAATACTACGTACCAGATGCCATGTCTCGTCGTTCATCACCATCTGTACAAGCACATAACCAGGGAAGAACTTACGTTCGCTCTTACGGCGCTGGCCAGCACGCACTTCCACCACTTCTTCAGTCGGTACCAGTACTTCTTCGAAGTACTCTTCCATGCCATGCATTTTGATATGCTCACGTAGAGATTGGGCAACTCGACCTTCAAAGCCAGAGAATGCCTGCACTACATACCATCGTTTTTTTGGAGCTTCGCTCATGAACTCTTACCTCTACACACCGGTAACTAGGCGGACTAGACGGACCATGATGCCGTCGATACCCCATAAGGCTAACGCCATAATGACAGTGACTGCTAATACGATAAAGGTTGTCTGCGTAGCTTCCTGACGAGTAGGCCATACCACCTTGCGGACTTCCATGCGCGATTCGCGGGCGAACGTGATCGCGGTTTTACCTTTTGCTGTTAGTGCGGCAATACCACCCGCTGCTGCCACTAGGACAACAACTGCAGCAGCACGTAGCACTACAGAAACATCACTGTACAGGTAATTACCAACAACAGCGGCAGCTAGCAAAGCAAATACAACGACCCACTTCAGGCCATCCATACTGCTAGAGCTGCTTTGGTTTTCGGCATTCGCTTTCATACAACCAACCTGTAACTAGTCTCAATATAGACGAAAATAACCCCGCATTGGCGAGGCTAATTATGAAGGAAAGCAATAAAGCTTTAATTACATTAAAAAAACTTCATAGTAATGATTTTTTTTCTGCATTCTTGTGCAAAAAACACTCGACATCAAGATATAGCGCAGAAAAAGGGCATCAAATGATGCCCTTTTTAGTAGCTGGTCGTCAAATATTATTCAACGATCTTAGCAACAACACCAGCACCTACTGTGCGGCCGCCTTCACGGATAGCGAAGCGTAGACCTTCGTCCATCGCGATAGGAGCGATTAGAGTAACAACCATCTGGATGTTGTCACCAGGCATTACCATTTCAACGCCTTCTGGTAGTTCGATAGTACCAGTTACGTCAGTTGTACGGAAGTAGAACTGTGGACGGTAGCCTTTGAAGAATGGCGTGTGACGGCCACCTTCGTCTTTAGATAGTACGTATACTTCTGATTCGAAAGTAGTGTGCGGAGTGATTGAACCTGGCTTAGCAAGAACCTGACCACGCTCAACTTCGTCACGCTTAGTACCACGTAGTAGAACACCAACGTTCTCACCAGCACGGCCTTCGTCAAGAAGCTTACGGAACATCTCAACACCAGTACAAGTCGTTGTAGTGGTCTCTTTGATACCGATGATTTCTACTTCGTCACCTACAGTGATGATACCCTGCTCAACACGACCAGTTACAACAGTACCACGGCCCTGGATTGAGAATACATCTTCGATAGGTAGGATGAACGGACGATCGATCGCACGCTCTGGCTCTGGGATGTAAGAATCTAGCGCTTCAGCTAGCTCAACGATCTTGTCTTCCCACTCTTTCTCGCCGTTTAGAGCGCCAAGAGCAGAACCCATGATTACTGGGCAGTCGTCACCTGGGAATTCGTACTCAGATAGAAGTTCACGAACTTCCATTTCTACTAGTTCTAGAAGCTCTTCGTCATCAACCATGTCACACTTGTTCATGAACACGATGATGTATGGGATACCAACCTGACGGCCTAGTAGGATGTGCTCACGAGTCTGAGGCATTGGGCCATCAGTTGCAGCAACAACTAGGATACCACCGTCCATCTGCGCAGCACCGGTGATCATGTTTTTAACGTAATCGGCGTGTCCTGGGCAGTCTACGTGTGCGTAGTGACGAGTTGGAGTATCGTACTCTACGTGAGAAGTAGAGATTGTGATACCACGCTCGCGCTCTTCTGGAGCGTTATCGATAGATGCGAAGTCTTTAGCCTCACCACCGTATACTTTTGATAGAGTAGTACAGATAGCAGCAGTTAGAGTAGTTTTACCGTGGTCAACGTGGCCGATAGTACCAACGTTAACGTGCGGTTTAGTACGTTCAAATTTTTCTTTAGACATGGATAGTCCCTCTAGGCACGGTATTTGGTGGCATTACGACCACACAACCAATCATGGGTTTGTAGAGTATATATCAAAAGGATTGAACTGACTTGAAGAGAGAGTGGTGCTAATAGACGGATTTGAACCGTCGACCTCACCCTTACCAAGGGTGCGCTCTACCAACTGAGCTATATCAGCACACAAGAAGTATGGAGCGGGCAGCGGGAATCGAACCCGCATCATCAGCTTGGAAGGCTGAGGTAATAGCCATTATACGATGCCCGCGAAACTCGTCACTCGTTAAGCTATTTCAATCTATTGAAAATGGTGGAGGGAGATGGATTCGAACCATCGAAGGCAGAGCCGTCAGATTTACAGTCTGATCCCTTTGGCCACTCGGGAACCCCTCCAAATTTTTATGCACTTTCACTCATTTAGGAGAAAGTGGTGCCGACTACCGGAATCGAACTGGTGACCTACTGATTACAAGTCAGTTGCTCTACCTACTGAGCTAAGTCGGCTCAAGTGCTGCGCATTCTAGAGAACTTACGAAAGCCTTGCAATACCTTTAGCCAGTTTTTTTTGCGAGTTTTTACCTCCCGCTGAAAAAAACACCACTATCGACATTTTGCATACAAAGCAAGGCCTTCCAGCACCAGCTCCGAACGGTGGCTGTATTGTTTGCCCCATGATGTAGGCAAGTGGCGAACGCCGCCCCCACATAGGATCACTTCAGGCTCAGATTTCAGTTTTTCACGTGCTTGCGACAGGCCAAATTCAATCAAGCCGACCAAAGCTGCACGGCAGCCATTTTTCAAACCGTCGGCGGTATTATCGGCAAACACCAGTTCATCATTATGGTCGCGGTCAGAAAAGACTTTGGTCGTGTTTTCTAACACAGACTTCATCATCAGTTGGTAGCCAGGCGCTATCCAACCGCCGAGGTGCTTACCTTCTTCCGACATGACGTCAAAAGTAAGTGCCGTACCGATATCAACAATCACTGTCGGCTTTTTAAATTCTTGGCGAATAGCAACGAGCGTTAGCCAGCGATCCACGCCAAGGTATTGGTATTCGCTGTAGGCGTTTTTGACACCAAAGTCTTTTTTCAGTGTTTTAACCTGCAAGACGGGAATATTTGCCAACTGGGAAATACGCTGGATTGAGTTATCAACCTCAACCGGCCCCACACTAGCAAACACAATTCTGGTGATTCCCTTCTCCAGCAGTGGTTCCAATACCATTTCAAGCTTACGGCTTGGGTAACGTCCCAAAAGCTCAAAACTACCGTCTTCAAATAACTGGGCAACCTTGACGTAGGTATTACCCGCTTCAATCAAAATCTGCATTAACAACCTCTAAGGCTGATTTCTCCACCGATGTAAGGGGTGATCCCCTCATCGGTTTCAAGTAATAGCGCCCCCTGACCATTGATACCGCGGGCAATTCCTTCGACCACACGCTCACCAATTAATAATTTCACAGGGCGATCCAAAAAGTTATCTAAACGATTCCATCGCTCAATAAAGCCTTCAAGCCCGATGGCTTCATACTGAGCCAGCGTTTGTTGCAGCTGCTTTATCAAAGTTGCAGCTAAGGTGTTTCGCTCAGGGAGAGAATCACAGGCTTGTGACAAGTTGGTCCACGCCTGTCCAATATCAGCCCCTTCGAGTTCGGGCATCTTGATATTCAGTCCCATGCCTATCACTAGATGGGCAGCATCACCCGCTTGGCCGGTCATCTCAATGAGGATCCCTGCAAGTTTCTTGTCATCGAGGTAGATATCATTGGGCCATTTCACCCGAACACCTTCGGCTCCCAATGACTCCAAGGCCTCAGCAATGGCGACACCAACGACCAGGCTCAGCCCCATCGCCGCCGCCATACCGGCATCCAAACGCCAGTACATCGAAAGGTACAGGTTACTGCCAAACGGCGATAACCACTGGCGGCCTCGGCGGCCACGTCCAGCCTGCTGGTATTCAGCCAGGCAAGTTGCCCCACTTGGCAAGGTACCAACCCGATCCAACAAATATTGGTTGGTTGAATCAATAACAGGAATAACATCCAAGTTCGCGCACTTTACCTGAGCTAGAATCTTATCGCAATCAAGCAGTTCCAGTTTTGCTGGTAGGCAATAGCCTTTCCCTTGCACACGATACACATCCAATCCCCAGGACTGCAGGATTTTTATTTGCTTGCTAATGGCAGCTCGCGATATACCAAGCTTCTCACCCAGTGCCTCGCCGGAGTGGAATGTACCATCGGATAATAATGAGATCAGGGCAAGTCGCGTGCTATGCTCTTTCATCGATTAAACTCCGCTAAAGAAGTCTCTGCTGTCGCAGCAATAAATCGCACTTCATGCTCAAGGGTTATGTTGAATTTTGACTCAACACTATTCACAACATGTTGAGCCAAGGCTATCACGTCATCAGCCGAGGCATCATGATAATTCACTAACACCAAAGCTTGATTATCATGCACTCTTGCCCCACCAATTTGAAAGCCTTTCAAGCCACACTGATCAATCAACCATCCAGCAGCCACTTTCACCTCACCATTTGGTTGCTGGTAGCAAGGCATGTTTGGTGACTGATTGGTCAGCGTTGCTGCGTGTTCAGCACTGATCACCGGGTTCTTGAAAAAACTACCCGCGTTCCCCATTTCGGCAGGATCAGGCAACTTACTTTGGCGAACCGCACAAACCTCATGGAAGATATCTCTGGCCGAAACGGTTTTTGCATCGAACTTAGCCAGAGGGCCGTAAGTGATATTCGGGCTCCACGCTTTCGTGAGCTCAATACCTACCGCAGTAATGGCGTGCGAGTTTTTTAGCGCATGCTTAAATACCGAGTCTCGATAACCAAACAGGCATTCACTGGCAGAGAGGCGCTGAGACTTACCTGTCGCCAACTCCACAACATCGACATATTGGCAAACATCCTGAAGCTCAACACCATAGGCGCCAATATTCTGGATAGGGGATGAGCCAACACAACCAGGGATCAAGGCGAGGTTCTCAAGACCCGGGATATTATTTTCAACCGTTGTTTTAACCAGTTGGTGCCAGTCTTCCCCGGATCCGACATGCAATAGGTATGAAGAGCTTGTCTCAGTAATTTCAATTCCTTTTATTCTATTGAGAATAATTAGGCCGGCATATGGCTCACAAAAAAGCAAATTGCTCCCCTGCCCAACAATGAGCTTAGGGACACCACGGTATTCCTCTGCCTGCCAGATTAAAGCAAGCTCATCAGCGGTTTCAGCTTCTACTATTTTATCCGCATCCACATCGATACCGAATGTGTGAAAAGGTACGAGCGACCTATCCTGCAAAACTTTCATGCTATTTATGACCTATACCTTTTATACTAAGCACTGCATTTTAACTGATTCAATCACGCGGCGCAGTGTTTTCACCATGACCAATATAAGATTCCATCCTTTGGAGCCATTACGGTTTCCCCTGATTAACCGCCTATACAAAGCCCATTATCCAGCTGGTAAAGCAAAAAAGGATGAAGTCATCTGGATAGGTGAAAATAACACTGGTATTCAATGTTGTGTCAGATTTAAGCAATTTGATAGCTATCAATTACTTACTGGCATGTTTGTCTTGCCAACCATGAGAGGTCAAGGGCTGGGGTTGGCGCTAGCAGATGCATGCGTACCTCAATTTAAAACGAAGACATGTTTCTGCTTTGCCTTCTCACATCTAGAAAACTTCTATCATCAAGCACACTTCAAAACCATCGAAGATAATGAACTCCCAGAGCCGCTACAAAGCAGAATCAAGCGTTACCGGCAATCAGGCAAAAACCTCATTGCAATGCAGTATGCACACTAATTTACATTTAATGTATCTATCCGTGAACTAAGCCAACACCGTAATTAATAGTCAATCGCTATTTTCTGGTATAATTGCTCTCTTAATTCACAGATTCCTCCTACTTTAGGTCGCGTAAACGAGGCGATAATGGATTCAGCTATTGCTAACAAGCAACGCATTGAGCAACTGCCATGTATTGCACACAAGCCAGAAGATTTAGAGACACTTCTTGATGCAGGATCGTTCCGTGAACGTCTCCACACAGAGATCTCCAGCTCTAAAAACCGTATTTATCTGGTTGCCCTTTACTTACAAGATGATGAAGCAGGTAGAGGCATTCTAACTGCACTTTATGAAGCCAAGCAGGCAAACCCTGAACTTGATATTAAAGTGCTTGTTGATTGGCACCGAGCCCAACGCGGCCTGATTGGGGCAGCCCAATCAGATGGCAATGCCGCACTTTACAGAGAGTTTTCTGAAAAATACCAACACCAGATTGATATTCTCGGTGTTCCTGTTCGTAACCGTGAGGTCTTTGGTGTCTTGCACCTAAAAGGCTTTGTTATTGATGATAAAGTCATATACAGCGGAGCGAGCCTCAATGATGTCTATCTCGCCCAGCACCAACGCTACCGCTACGACCGCTACCATGTTCTGCATAATGCGAAACTAGCCGATAGCATGGCAACGTTTATTGTGGAGACCTTGGTCAACAGCGATGCCGTTAACTGCCTGAGCCAGAGCCACCGCCCTGAAACTAGAATGCTGAAGGGTGCAATCAAAGATCTGCGCCTGAAATTACAAAGAGCTAGTTATCAGTTTGCTCCTGAAGCGGTTTCTAGTAGCGAGGTAGGCCTTACCCCGCTCGTTGGACTTGGTAAGCGTAAAAACAAGCTTAACCAACATATTTGCACTTTGATTGCCAGCGCCAAATCTGAGCTGACTATCTGTACGCCGTATTTCAACTTCCCAAGAAGTATTAGCCGCGAAGTCAAAAGGGCCCTTCGACGTGGCGTTAAGGTCACGATTGTGGTTGGTGATAAGACAGCAAATGATTTCTACATTCCGCCAAGTGAGCCTTTCAAGACAATTGCCGGGCTACCGTACCTGTACGAAGTAAACCTGCGTCACTTTGCTAAACAAAATGAAGCCGCAATTGCTCGTCGCCAACTTGCTATCCACCTATGGAAGCATAATGACAATAGCTTCCACTTAAAAGGTGTGTGGGTAGATCGTAGCTATATGCTGATCACCGGTAACAACCTAAACCCAAGAGCTTGGAAGCTTGATCTTGAAAATGCCATTTTGGTTCATGATAAGAACCAGCTACTGGCAGAGCAGAAGCAACAAGAACTCGAATGTATACTGCAGCATACGCAACTTATTGGCAGTTATAAGTTCATCGATAAGATTGACGCATACCCAGCCCCGGTAAGAAAATTAATTAAGCGTATCCGCCGGATCAAAGCCGACCATATCCTGAACCAGATTCTTTAGGTGCATAGTATGACCATCGCAGCGATTGATGTAGATCCTCAGAAAACATTCACTCCCTTGTGCCCAGATGAACTTCCGGTCCAAGAAGGTGACTTGATAGGGCCTGCACTCAATGCACAAGCCTTACTGGCTGACTTTCGCGTACTAACCAAAGACGCACACCCGAGAGGGGCTGTTTGGTCTGTCGATAAACACGAGGAAATGTTGAAGCCTCTTGATTATCCTAATGCAGACCTAACCTGGGTCAGCCATGCGGTTCCTGGAACGAAAGGATTTGAAACAATCCCTCAGCTTCCTTCGATCACAGACTATGATCATGTTATTTGGAAAGGGATCGAGCCAGATCTTCATCCATATGGAGCCTGCTTCCATGATCTTCATGAACAATTGAGCACTGGTCTAATTGAGTGGCTGCAAGCAAAGCATGTTACCACTGTGCTAGTTGGCGGTTTAGCAACAGATTACTGTGTCAAGACAACAGCCTTACAGCTACAAGCTACCGGGTTATTTAAGGTCATCGTCAATCTTGATACTTGTCGTGGCATCGCACCAGATACCACAACTCAAGCATGCAAAGAGATGGCAACGGCAGGCATTACTGTTGCTAATAACCTCTCAGAGGTCAAAAGCTTCCTATAAATACAACTCATCGGGTGGGATAACCCACCCTTTCTTTTTTCAGCCCCAATAACCTACAGTTGCACTTTCTCTTCTATCCCTTCAGTCTAACTCTCTTTAAGTACTTCAAGCATTCAAGCTAGCTAAATCGTTCCAAGTACTTATTACTGTATCGTCGATACTAGACCGTAGCTTTATTATTGAGGCTATCCTTAGCGATTACACGGCCTAGAGCTGTACAGCAGCAGTTCGATTATGCCTACTTGTTTAGCTCCGTTTGTCCAAGCCGAGGGGTCTGCGAAGCGATTGTTGTACCTTGGAGCAACAAAGAGATCATGAGTGAACATTTAAAGCAGATATCGAGGGCAACTCATACAGGCCGTTATGCTGTTGTCATTATGGATGGTGCAGGCTGGCATGGAACCAGTTTTTAGCAAGTAGCGAAAGGGTATCGAAAATGTGTTCGAGGAAGTAGATAAACCTGACCAGTTAATTTTCCAGATTGGTATCAGAAATTCCCAAGTCGAGCGACGGGAAGCCTAGCCTGATGTTTCTTGAACACCAAACGTAAAAAAGCCCAAGTCGTAAGACTTGGGCTTAGTATAAGTGGCGGAGCAGCCGGGCTGGCGCTCCAGTGGGACTCAAAGCGCACGGCCAGTGCCGCGACCAAAGTGCTGCGCACTTTTAGGATGTGTAGAATGCAAAAAGCCCCGTCTTTCGACGAGGCTTCTTAATAAGTGGCGGAGCGGACGGGACTCGAACCCGCGACCCCCGGCGTGACAGGCCGGTATTCTAACCAACTGAACTACCGCTCCACTCAAACCACCGCATGGTTATTGCGGTGATCTAAATTGGAAGCC
>NZ_PYMA01000021.1 GCF_003026495.1 Photobacterium sanctipauli | reverse complement strand
GCCGCTCGCCGCCCACCAACGCACCCGAAGGATTGTTGATGTCGCTGCCGCTCGACTTGCATGTGTTAGGCCTGCCGCCAGCGTTCAATCTGAGCCATGATCAAACTCTTCAATTAAAGTTTTGTTGCATCTAAGATGCGGCTCAATGAATACTGTTAATCCATTACCGAAGTAATGAATGAATTGACTGTGCCGAATCTTACGATTCGATTTGGTCACTCAGTTTCATTGATAAATCTTTTGACTATCATTCCACGAGTGCCCACACAGATTGCATGGTCAAATTGTTAAAGAACAATCCGATACGTTGCTGGCTAAGTTGCCGTGCTCCGTGTCGGTGAGGCGGCATTATAGAGAGTTCACACAGCCTGACAACCCCTAATTGTGAAAAAACTCAAAAACAAAAGCCAACCGAACAATATATAGACAAAATTATAATTTACGGTCAAAAAACAACAAGGCACGACGTTGTGTCGTGCCTTCTCTTTATCAGGTATTCAAATTATTTAGTCATTCAGATTCAAAATGACCATCAGAGTTAAGCGACATTGGGGGCACTTCCCGCCCGCCTCTTACGTTTCCTATCTTTAGGGTGAGTGATAGGGATAGCTGAAAGCAACTTCTTGGTGTAGTCAGCCTGCGGGTTAGCATATATTTCGGTTGCCGGGCCCATTTCCACCACTTTGCCGAAGTACATCACGACAACATTGTCTGAAATGTGCTTCACCACCGACAAATCATGCGAAATGAAAATAATCGCCAAATTCATCTCTTTCTGTAGTTGCAGCAGTAAGTTTAGAATTTGCGCCTGTACCGATACATCCAGCGCAGAAACAGACTCATCACAGATCAGTAACTTGGGCTTGAGTGCTATAGCTCTAGCGATCCCAATGCGCTGCCTCTGCCCACCAGAAAACTCATGGGGATAACGATTAACGGCGGTTTCTGGTAATCCCACTTTCAACAGTAGTTCCTTTACCCAAGCTTTCCGCTCTTCGGGTGTGCCTACCTTATGAATAATGAATGGCTCTTCTAATATCATACCAATCGTGTGGCGCTGGTTAAGCGACTCCATCGGGTCTTGAAACACGATTTGCATATCTTTTCGCAAAGGGCGCATTGCCTTGGTAGACAAACTCGTTATGTCCTCCCCTTCGAAAAAGATTTTCCCCTCTGTCGGTTCATACAACTTTAAAATAGTCCGTCCAAGGGTACTTTTACCGCAACCAGACTCACCGACTAAACCCAATGTTTCACCTCTCGCGATAGAGAATGACACCCCATCAACCGCTTTTATTGTATAGCCCTTCTTGAAAATGCCTTTACCCGACACAAAATGCTGTTTGAGGTTTTCTATCCTTAGTACTTCTGCCATAACGTCCTCCTTACATAACCTCATCAAGGCTCAACCTTTAAATTCAGGGAAAAGCGTGACATCAATCGGTTTAATTTCTATCGGCTGCTTGGGCTCACTATCCAGGCTCGGCATCAAGCCCATCAAACGCTCGGTGTAAGGATGCTGGGGATTATCAAACAAATCGAAGATATCGGCATACTCCACAACTTTCCCCCCGTACATGACCGCCACATCATCACAAACCTCGGCAACAACCCCTAAGTCGTGAGTAATGAAAATCATCGCCATGCCGGTTTCTTCCTGCAAGTCGTTCATCAATTCCAAAATCGATGCTTGCACGGTCACATCAAGGGCCGTTGTCGGTTCATCACAAATAAGTATGTCAGGTTTACAAGCAAGTGCCATGGCAATCATGACACGCTGGCGCATTCCGCCTGAAAGGTTGTGCGGGTATTCATTAAGACGCTTTTCCGGCATCGGGATCTTGACCTTTTGCAGCATCTCTAATGAATAGGCGTTGCGCTGCACCTTGCTAAGTTCCGGCCGGTGGAGTTCCAATACCTCATTCAGTTGACACCCAATGGTATGCACTGGGTTTAAAGCTGTCATCGGGTCTTGAAAAATCACTGATATCTTGTTGCCCCGCATCGCATACATATCTTCTGGTGGCAGCGTTACTAGATCTGTTCCGCGATAAAGGATCTGCCCCTTCGTAATTTGGCCATAAGGCTTAGGTAACAAACCCATGATCGACATGGAGGTGACACTTTTGCCACACCCCGACTCACCAACCAAGCCCAGCGTTCTTCCTTTACGAACATCAAAGCTGACACCATGAAGTATCTTTACCACCCCTTCATCCGTCATAAATTCCGTTTCCAGATCACGGACACTTAAAATTACATCATTTTGCATAGTGCCCATTCCTACAGCTTGAAATTATCGTCAATCACGGTTACCGGCTCAAACGCTTTACCTTTCTTCATCGCGGCAAGGGTGGCTTTCTTTTCATCCTCGTCAATCCAAAAAGTGGCTAAATCAACCACCGAAAACATACCTGCAGTTTGTTTTGTCATTGCCGGTGTTGGGTACTTCATCCAACGCCAATAACCTTCACGGGTATAGGGCACCATGTACCCCGGCACAATTAGGAACTCATCAGCGACGATTTTTTGAATTTGATGGGAAATAGCTTGCTTCTTCTGTAGATCAAACTCTTTATTATAGCTATCGATCAACTCGTCCATCTCAGCTGAGCGGTAATTGTTATGGTTGTTAGTCTGAGGTTTAGCATTGACCGAGTGAAGGTACTCCCAATAGGCAGGGATCTCTCCGCCCCCCATATTGATAAATGCCAGTTCATGCTTTTTCTCTAGCACATACTTGAAAGCAGATGATCCATCGACAAGGTTGAGGGTAATTTCAAGGCCCGCTTGCTTGGCTTGCTCTTTGAGGTATGCAATGCGTGGGGTATGCGGCTGGTAACCATAAGTGATCGCAAAGCTCAAACGCTCCCCGTTGGCATTTAGCCTGATCCCATCCGGGCCTACCTTACCAAACCCGGCTTTGACAAAGAATTCTGCTGCCAATTCAGGATCAAACGCAGGAGGTAAGTTATCACTACGATCATAGCCTCCATGACCAAAGCCCATACCGTGTGGCTTACGAGCGTAGTCCCCGCGCAATACATTGTTGATCATGCCGTCAAAGTCAGTGGCATACGTAACGCCAGCGCGAATATTGCGGTCATCAAGAAGTGGTTGGGCGGTATTCATCCAAATGCCTCCCGCCCCCTGCACTCGCTGGTTGTAACCCCAGAACTTGTGGATATACCCTTTTTGATAAGGTTTGGTATTGGATTTTTCATGCCACAAGTTCGGCAGCACCAAACCGAATGTATCCAAACTCCCTTTTTCAAAATGCTTGCGGGCAATATCGTTATCCCGTATCACCGTATAGCGCACTTTTTTCACGTTATAACGGTTTTGGTAGTAGCGGTTACTGTAACCCCACCACTGCTCACCAACATGCTTGAAAGTGACACTCTTGCCTTTCTTAACCTTATCCATGTAATAAGGCCCGGTTGTCGGTTCGCTCTTGAAATTGTAACGACGGACGAAATCATCATCGATACCGTCATTGTTCTCATCTTTCTTGGGCTTAAAAAAGTGCTCAGGTCTTGGCTGTAAGCCATTGCTCGGCAGGTTGATTTGTACCATCAATTCGTCATCGGTCTTTTTATCGACCGACTTTACCGCAATGGTATAGTCATCAAATTTGACGACGTCTTCTATTTTATTAGTAAAGAAGTCGTTGTACCACGGCGAAATAATGTCCTTAGAGCGGTAGTACTTCAACATAAACAGATAATCGTCGGCAGTCACTTTTTCGCCATCCGACCACCGGGCCTTGGGATCCAATTTGAAAAATACGGTCTGGTGGTCCTCGCCAAAGGCCCACTCTTTTGCTAGTTGTGGGATCCATTTCCCCGTATTTGGGTGGCGGGCTGCTAGCTTAGGTACCCCGTCCATAAAGTAGTGTCGTAACCCTGCATTCGAGTCCGGGCCAACACTGCGCAGCGTCTGCGGAAAACTGGTTATATGGGTGCGCAGAGTGCCGCCGAACTTAGCGTCGGGAGAAGCGAAGAGTGGCTCCTCCATGTTGGATTGCCATGTCAAGCCTGCGGGTAGCTCTGCCGCCTGAGCGGCACTGCCTAGCACGGCAATAATGGCGGCCGCTGAAAATGTGAATACTTTTTTCATAATCAATGTCCTTATTACAACAACAGCAAGCTAAACATAGCGGGTAAATTTCTTGGGGTCGAAGGCAGCACGGATTGCTTCGCCAATAAAGGTCACCATAACCAGAACCAAGACAATAGATGTAACAACTGAGGTGACAATCCAGGGTGAATCAAGGTTGGACTTGCCCTGCTGAAGCAACTCCCCCCAGCTCGGCGTTGGCGGCATTAGCCCCAAACCTAAGTAATCTAAAGCCGTCAGTGCCGTGATATTGGCCGCGATGGTGAAGGGGGCAAGCGTGACAATCATGACCATGGTGTTCGGCAATATATGATTAAACAAAATGCGGCCGGTGGACGCCCCCAACGCTTTCGCCGCCATGACATACTCACGCGCAGACTCCTTATAAGTCATGGTGCGCATGTACCAAGTCATCCCCATCCAGCCAAAGAGCACATTGATCCCGACAAACAGCGCAAACGTCGGTTGCGTTATCGACACCAAAATCATGATGACATACAAGAACGGCACCATTGACCACACTTCAATCAAACGCTGGACAAACAAATCAAACTTGCCGCCAAAGAAGCCCATTGCACAACCAACCGCCGTACCAATGGCGTAGGAAATTGCCATCGTCAGCAAGGCAAACCCCATGGCAATCCGAAAGCCATAAACTAAACGGGCCAGAATGTCGCGGCCGATAATATCGGTCCCCAGGTAGTGTTTGTTTTCTATGCTCGGGGGATTTGGCGGATAATTGCCAGAAAAGTCCTGCTCGTAAGGGTTCCATGGCACCAGCGGCATGATGACAAAGTTACCCTGAGCTTCTTCTGCAAAGGTTTTTTGCAGCAAGCGGTAATCGGCTTCACTGGCTGTCGCCTGACCAAACTCATTGCCTAAACGAACATCCGAAAAGACGGGAAAGCTAAATGCCCCATTATATTTAACCACCAAGGCCTTGCTGTTGATTAACAGTTCAGCAAATAACGACAATACCAAGAGCAACGATAATATAATGAATGAAAAATAGCCTCGTTTAATATCTTTAAAGCGCTTGATCTTTTTTAGCGTAAGGGGATTAAGGTTCAACATACTAAGCTCCAAACTTCACGCGAGGGTCGACCAAGGCAACGCAAACATCAGATAGGATATTGCCAATCAATAGCATTACCGCATTAATCGCAACGATGCCCATCACGACCGGATAGTCACGCTCAATAATTGACTCGTACCCCAACAACCCAATACCGTCGATATTAAAAATCACCTCAATTAAGAAAGAGCCAGTCATAAAGAACAACAGTGAGTTACCAAAGTGGCTAGCGATGGGAATTAAGCTATTTCTAAGCGCGTGCTTTCTAACAGCTTGCTTAAAAGGCAGCCCTTTTGCGATTGCAGTGCGAATATAATCTGAGGATAAGTTTTCCATCAGGTTATTTTTCATCGTCATGGTGAGAGTGGCGAAGTCGCCAATCAAGTAACAAATCAGCGGCAAGACAGCGTGCCACATAACATCTTTGGCGCGCTCGGCAAACGTTTCATAATCGTCAAAGTCATCCCCCACAAAGCCCCCCATCGGGAACCACTCCAAGTGATAGCTAAACAGGGTAATGAGCAGCACCCCGACAACATAGCCTGGCAAGGCATAGCCAACAAAAATAAGAATGGATGAACCGGAGTCAAATACTGAGCCGTGCTTGAGTGCTTTATAGTAGCCAAGAGGAATAGAAATAAAATAACTGATAAAGAAAGTCATTCCCCCATAAAACAAGGAGACCGGCAGGCGCTCTGCAATCATATCCGAGACCGGTTCGTAATAGCGGGTCGATTCGCCAAAATCGAGCACAGCCAGCTTGCCGAGCCACTCAAAATAGGCTTCAAACACAGGCTTATCCAGCCCATAAAAGGCATTCAATTCTGCAATCTGATCTTCTGACAGCGCGGTTGTACCGCCCGCCGAGGTCATCGCAGCAGCACCGTCGCCTTGCGCCTGCATATTAGCAAGCATCCGCTCGACAGGGCCGCCGGGGACAAAGCGAGTGATTGCAAAGATAAGTATGGTGATACCGATGAAGGTTGGGATCACCAACATCATTCGGCGTAGAAAATATGACAGCATGTACTCACTAACTCCTTGTCAACTCGCAGTACAAGATAAGAATTCCACCTTTACCTCTTAAAAGGATAGCCAATCATTCAAGCTATCACTTACTGCGAATACCTGTTCTTCCTGAACATTTCCATTTTATGTGTCGCCAAAAACAACATCACTTATTTTTTATATAGCCACATGTACAGTGAATATTGCCACCCATCAAGTGTGATTAACTATTTTGACCCATTTTTGTCACATTTTCCCTGTATGCTATTTTACTCATCAAAAAAAAATCAAAATCTAAAATAACCACCAAAACAAGCACATTTTATAAAACACAAAACAACTCATGCATATTACTTTAGTCACCTTGGTAATAAGGTTATTCAATTTAAATTATTCCTTCTAAAAATATAAACCTTGATATTGTTTGTGATAACTGGAACAAGTGAAACCACAAAAATTATATCAATAAAGAATATCAAGAATAAAAACCCACTTAATAGCAAACAATACTTAAAACTGAGTTTTGCGCAGAAATATAGCCAAATCTTCCAGCAATAACCAAATACTTAACACTTCATCTTAATATGCACATCAAAACAATTTCCAAAAACTTTTTAACACAAAAAACCAAAGCAACGTCCAAAACCAACTTCATTCACCGATATATGATAAATATTGGTGATAAATATTATTTTATGTTTTCTTATAACTAAATACTGCTGGTTTGACTTCAAGTTTTTGCTTCATGTATATCTTGCGACTCAACGTTAACGAAAAGTTAATGTTTATTTCGATAACAACAATTCGAAACGCAGGAAGAATAATAAATGGAGCAGCAAGGATGAATAAAAAAACAACAGCTCTATCTGTCGCAATAAGTCTTGCTTTAGGGGCGGTGCTCATAGCCCCAATAGCGCAAGCTGAAGAGCAGCAGGTAGAGAAACTGCAAAAGATGAAAGTAACAGGTTCACGTATTTCACGAGTAGAAATGGAAGGAGCCGAACCAGTCCAAGTATTATCGTCTGAATATATCGAAAACACAGGCCTTGTTTCTTTAGGCGATATCCTTAACCAAATCCCCGCCATTGCCGGTACAGTCCAAAGCACCTCAATGAATAACGGCAGTAATGGCGCAGCAACCGTTAACCTACGTGGCCTTACCGCAGAGCGTACCCTTGTTCTGGTTAATGGCCGTCGAATGGTCAATGGCGGAACGGGGGCCGATGCCGCTGTCGACCTCAACATGATCCCAACCGCCATGGTTGAGCGAATCGAAATTCTAAAAGATGGTGCATCGTCGGTTTATGGCTCTGATGCGGTAGCGGGTGTGGTTAATATTATCACCAAGCAAAGCTACGAAGGCTTTGAAGTTGGTGTTAAAACCGGACAAACGTCAAAAGGTGATGGCCAGGTTACCGAAATCACCATGCTAACTGGCGTTGCTAGCGACCGAGGTAACCTTCTGTTCTCGGCAGGGTACACTGAAGAGAAAAAAATCCAAGGCAGTGATCGTGGCTTTGCCAACACCGACTTAAATCACGATGGATTTGGTGGCAGCTATGTTGGCGGCAGCTCCTCTACTCCTTGGGGCTATTACGACGGCCAAACATTTGGCCCAGAGGGCGGCAATACCCTCCGTCCCTTTAATCCGGAAACCGACCTATACAACTACGCCCCCGACAATTACCTCAAGCGCCCGGCAGAGCGCTTTTACCTAAGTGCCAACGGCAACTACCTTGTTGCCGAAAATGATTACTTGGGTCCTGTTACTGCCTCATTCGAAGCACTGTATGCCAACTCTAAGTCGGACTATCTATTAGCCGCAGAACCTATGTTTGGTGCTTTTACCCCGGGCTTTAACCCAATTTCTGCCGACAACGAGTATAACCCGACTGGCGAAGACATTGTTGACTGGCGCCGCCGAATGGTTGAAACCGGCGGGCGCAACCGAATGTTTGAATCCGATACGGCACGGATCGTATTTGCGCTGGATGGCGAATTCGCCAATGGCTGGGTATGGGATACCAGTTTTAACTGGGGCAAAACCAAAACGGTTCAGCAAGAGGACAACGTCTTCATGAAAGACCGGGTGAACAATGCACTTGGCCCTTCATCAAATGGACAATGTTTGGATGCCGGCGGCAACGTCATTCCTGGCTGTGTGCCAATGGATATCTTCGGCACCATTAGCCAGGAAGCTCTCGATTACGTGACCTTCACGCGCCAAGATACCGGCTATAACCAACAACAAGTCATCGACTTCAATGTAACAGGCGATGTGTTTGACTATGAAATGGGGACCATTGCCTTCGCAGCTGGCTACCAAACCCGAACCGAAAAAGGTGAAAGTCAGCCTGACGCCCTTGTTGTATCAGGCAATGCCAGCGGTAACGCCCTGTCTGCAACATCGGGGACTTACTCAGTCGACTCACTCTATGGCGAGCTATTGATTCCGCTGCTTTCAGATGTTCAGTTTGCCGAATATTTAGAAGCCAAAATTTCGGCTCGCCACGATGACTACTCATCGTTTGGCAGCAATACCTCTATGGGCTACAGCCTGCTGTACCAACCATTCGACGACTTAATGTTGCGTGGTACTTACTCTGAGGTATTTAAGGCTCCATCTATTAGCCAGCTTTATGGTGGACAACAGGAGAGCTTCGACACCCTAACCGACTCATCAGGGCAAGATACCTCCGGCCGCGACCAGTTCCCGGTGCAATACGGCTCGAATGAAGACCTAAAGCCCGAGCAAGGGCATACCGCCTCCGTTGGTTTCGTTTACTCACCTTCTTTTGTCGACAACCTATCAATGACTGTCGACTACTGGCAAATCGAGCTGGAAGACCTGATCGATAATGTGGATCCCCAGTTCATGCTTGACCAGTGCGAGGCAACCGGTGAGTACTGTGACAGCATCACCCGCTTTGACAATGGCAACATCCGTTCGATTGATGCCCGCTATACCAACCTTGGTGGCTTGAAAACCGATGGCATCGACTTCAACGTTCGCTACCGCTATGACTTTGACGAGTTAACCTTCAGGGCTAATTGGGAAAACACCTACCTACTGAAATACGAAGTCGAGCAGCCAGACGGAACCGTCATCGACTACGCGGGTAAGTTTATCAGTGATCAGATCGGCCACTTTGCCCAATATCGCTCCACATTAAACCTTGGTTTATCGCAGGAAGTTTGGGCAGCCAACTGGACAGCACGCCTGATTGACAGCGTCACCTACCAACTACCCGGGGTTGATCAAGACCAGTATGAATTCAATGTTCCGACCGTGGTTTATCACGATATCAATGGTTCATACCTAGTCAACGACAACATCAAATTATCTTTGGGTATCAACAACCTGTTCGATAAAGAGCCGCCATTGATGCTAGATACCTTATCAGCCAATACCGACTCAACCACCTATGACGTAGCAGGGCGTTTCTACTACGCCAATGTCAACGTCAAATTCTAATAACAATGAGGCGCGGGGCTGCCCCGCGCCACTTCTGACTGACAAAACACCATGACAAGGATGCAACTATGACGTTAAAGGACTTTGGCGTAAGTGCTATCACTGCCGCCATACTGACTTTCAGTGTACCTTCGCTTGCCGCCGATACTGGCACGGTTGTCGCCACCCAAGGCAAGGCAGACAAGTCGGCAGCCACTTCACAGGCAAAAATAGACAATTATGCCGACAGCACCGACGCCATGCTCGCCGAATACAAGGGACTGTTACGCCAAATCGACAGCATAAAGGTGTACAACGCGCAAATTAGCCGCATGGTCGACTCTCAACAGGGCGAGCTGGATTCACTGAACCGCCAGATCGCCCAAATTGATCAAACTGCAATGGAGGTGGTGCCACTCACCCTAAAAATGATCGATGCGCTCGATGAGTTTGTCGCGCTTGATTTGCCCTTCCAATCAGAAGAGCGCACTGTGCGGGTCAACGAATTGCGCGAGCTCATGGATCGCGCCGATGTCACCACATCGGAGAAATTCCGCAAGGTGATGGAAGCCTATCAAATCGAAGAGGGCTTCTCGCGCTCTATCGAATATTATAAAGCCAGCCTTGAGCGCAACGGGGAAACCGTCACCTACGACTTCCTGCGCATTGGCCGTACCGCCCTGCTTTACCAGTCACCGGACGGTGGTGAAACCGGCATGTGGAACCAGCAAACCCGCCAATGGGAACCCCTCCCCCAGAGCTACCGCATTGCGGTCCAGCAGGGCCTTCGGATTGCCAAAAAGCAAGCGCCACCAGCACTGATTAAATTACCTGTATTTGCCGGGGAGAAAGGATAATGAACGCATTTAAATCACTGGCAGCGGCATTCACGGCAGGGCTGCTACTGGCAAGCCCTGCCCAAGCCGAAACACCCGCCTCTTTGGCTGAACTATTGAAGTCCGTAAAAGCCAACAGCATTGTTGAGTCTCAAGAAAGCAAAGATCGCGAGGCAGCATTTAGGGCAGATAGAAACCAGCAGGCCGCCTTGCTAAAACAAGCCAAAGCCGAGCTAAAAGCGGAAACCGAGCGTGGCGATCAACTTAAGGCCAGCTTCGACAATAACGACAAGCAACTCACCGAATTAACCGAAACCTTGCGCCAACGTTCCGGCACATTGGGTGAAATGTTTGGTGTCGTTCGCCAATATGCCGGCGAGTTCAAGGGGCTATTTGCGGCATCACAAAACGCAGTGCAATTTCCCGAGCGCGATACCCTGCTGACCAAACTGGCTGAGAGCAAAGAGCTACCATCAACGCAGGAACTTGAGGCTTTCTGGCATACCATTTTGCAACAGGTTGTCGTATCGGGAGACACCACGACGACTGCGGCCACGGTGGTTTATGGCGAGGGCAAGGAAGCCGTGCGCGATGTGACTTTGGTGGGTGAATTCAATGCCATTGCCGACGGCAAGTATGTTACTTACGTCCCGCAAACAGGTAAGTTCGAAGAGCTATCTCGCCAACCAAACAACAACATCATGCGCAACGTCCCAGGCTTTGAACAGGCAGGAAACAGCTACGAGCCTCTGTTTATCGACCCTTCCCGTGGTGTGATTTTGTCGCTGCTTGTCCAGAGCCCAACAGTACAGGAGCGAGTTGACCAAGGTGGTATCGTCGGGTACGTGATCCTTGGCATGGGGGCCTTAGGTGCCGTCATCGCCCTCTTCTGCTTCCTGCGCCTGGCTATCATTGGCAGCAAAATGCGCAAGCAAGCGAAATCGGAGCAGGTACTCAAGGGCAACCCGCTCGGCGAAATCATGGCAGCCTACCTTGGCCATAACAGCGATAACCTGGAAGATCTGGAAGCGAAGCTGGACGAGGTGATCCTCCGCAACGCCCCGCGCATCGAGCGCTTCGTAGGCTCGATAAAGCTCTTTGCCTCTGTCGCGCCACTGCTTGGCCTACTGGGTACGGTAATGGGGATGATCGGCACTTTCCAAGCCATCACCTTGTTTGGTACCGGCGATCCGAAACTCATGGCTGGCGGGATTTCAGAAGCACTGGTGACGACCATGTTGGGTCTGGTTGTTGCAATACCTCTGCTGTTTTTCTACACCCTCGTCCATAGCAAGAGCCGCCGCCTGGTTCAAACGCTGGAAGAACAAAGCGCAGGCTTTATAGCCCGCTACCAGGAAAAGCTTCACGCGGATAATGCCGACAAATAAGGAGGCTCTATGTGGTGGCTAATTGAAGAAGTGGAGTCTATCAGGCGCTTCCTCGGCATGGGGGGAGATGTATTGGTGGCCCTCTTCATCCTGAGTTTCATGCTTTGGACGATCCTGCTGGAGCGCTGGTTCTACTTTGCTGCAGTACTGCCGCGGGCAATCAAAAAAGCCGAAGCCAAGTGGGCGGCAAGGACTGATCACCAAAGCTGGAATGCCAAGATGATCCGCCAAGAGCTCGTTTCAATCCAAGACATCGAAAACAAGCGAGGGTTACCCGTGATCAAGGTATTGATCGCGCTCTGCCCGCTGCTTGGCCTGCTCGGCACCGTGGTGGGCATGATCCAAGTCTTTGATATTTTGGCAGTCATCGGCACAGGAAGCCCCCGAGCAATGGCTTCGGGGATCTCAAAGGCAACTATTCCAACGCTTGCGGGCATGGTCGCATCCCTATCGGGGCTATTTTTCAGCTCCCGGCTTGACCACCTGGCGAAGGTCTCCACGCAGAAGCTGGAAGACCGATTGAAGCATGTTGCCTAATTAAACGGAATTTAGAGGTATAGCTCATGAAACGACGCTATAGCAGCGAAAGCAGCGACGAAGCAGCAATCGATATGACACCGATGCTCGACATCGTCTTTATCATGCTGATCTTTTTTATCGTAACTACATCGTTTGTCAAAGAGGCAGGCATCGATGTCAACCGTCCAAGCGCCAATACCGCGCAAACAGTGAAAAAGGGCAACATCATGGTTGCAGTTGGGGCATCGGGGGATGTCTGGGTTGACAAGCGCCGAGTCGAAGTCGATGCCGTACGCGCCAATATCGAACGCCTGCGCGCAGAGAGCCCCGACGGTGCCGTGGTGATCCAAGCCGACGAAGAAGCCAAATCAGGCGTTGTCGTCAAAGTGATGGATCAGATAAGAATGGCGGGTGTCCAAAGCATCTCCATTGCCGCAACCAATAAGGATTAAGCCTATGCGGTATCTGGCCTCATTAGCACTGGCGCTCGTTGTCTCCCTGGGGTTGTTCTGGGGGATGGACAAGCTAGTAAACAAAGAGCGCCACGAACTGACGTCGAATGAAGACTTGAGAATGGTCGACTTCATCCGCGTTAAATCAGAAGAGAAAGTACAGGAGAAAAAGCGCGAGCTACCCAAGCCAACACCACCGAAGAAACCACCGCCGCCACCCGAGCTAAAGGTGACTTCCACCGTCAAGCCAGTGATGGAGCAAATCCCGGTGGATATGCCAAAGCTGGATCTGCCAGTGAATGTGACAGGCGGTTCGGTGCTTGGCCACTATAGCCAAGGCGGTAGCGCGAAGGTCACGGGCAATGGCGGCCCGGTACCGCTTGCGACCTTCCAACCCCAAATGCCGCGTAAAGCAGCAAGGGCTGGTATTGAAAGCGGAGTGGTCTTGTTGGAATTTACCGTCAATGCCCGCGGTACCGTGGAAGACGTCAAGGTATTGAAAGAAGATCCTCGTCGCCTGGGGCTGGGTAAAGCGGCCAAGAAAACGGTATCAAAATGGACCTTCAAGCCAAAGCAAGAAGACGGCAAGCCCGTCAGTGCGAGGCTATCTCAGGAAATTGAGTTTTCGATTAACTAGGAGTCACAATGAATAAATATTCTCAACATTTGCTGGCTTCGTTATTCTTGCTTGCCGGTGCCCTTGCGGCGCCGGCAACCGCCAAGGGTAACCCGGAGCTCAGTGACCGCACCTTCAGAACGGTAAACAAGGTACAGGAACTAATCGCGACCGAGCGCTACGAAGATGCTATAGATAAGCTGACTGGCGCCCTGGGTAAAACCAAGTCCAAAAAGTACGATCGGGCCGTGCTGCTGCAACAAATGGGCTTTTTATACTCGCTTCGCGATAACTACCCAAAAGCAGCTGAGTATTTCGCCAAGTCGTTGGCATTGGATGCCCTGCCCGTCCCGGTCGCACAGCAAGTACGCTACAGCCTGGCGCAACTGTACTTAGCCCAAGAACAGTTCGAGCTGTCGGTCACCACCATGCAACAGTGGTTTGAGGTAGCGAAAACGACCGAGGAGCAGCCCGAAGCCCATGCCTATATCACCCTTGCCAGTGCCTACGTCCAAATGGAGGATTACAAAAGCGCCATACCGCCGGTAAAGCAAGCCATTGCAATGAGCCCATCACCCAATGAGTCATGGTACCTACTGCTAATGGCCTCCCATTATGAGCTCAAGCAATTCAAGAGCGTGGCGGGGGTGCTGAAAACACTCACCAACAAATACCCGCATAAAAAGCGTTATTGGATGCAGCTTTCGGGGATCTATATGGAGCTAAACCAAGAGCAACACTCGCTCGCGACCTTGGAATCAGCGTACCAGTTAGGTTTGCTAGAAAGCGAGAAGGAAATACTGCGCTTGGTTAACTTCCTGGCCTACCGCGGCATTCCATTCCGCGCCGCCAAAACCCTGGAGGCAGAAATGGCAAGCGGCCGTGTCGCCCAGTCGCAGCAAAACCAAGAGCGGCTAGCCTCCTTCTGGCAACAAGCCAAAGAGCTCGATAGTGCCATTGTTGCCTACCAACAGGCATTTGACTTGGCTCCTACCGCCAAGGCGCAAATAAAAATTGCACGGCTGATGCTACAGGCTCAACAATTTGAGCAAGCCACAACCTTCAGCCAGCAAGCAACAAGCGACGCCAGTGCTGACGATAAGGCTGAGCTCGCTTACCTAAGAGGCATGGCTTACTTTGAATTAGAGCAACACGGCAATGCCCTAGCGGCAATGCAGGCAGCAGCGAAATCGGTCGAGATAAAATCGGCAGCCGTTCCCTGGATAACATTTCTAAAAGATCAAGGTTAACCACTCCCCTTCCATTAACCTCAGATCTGGTGTGAGTCAGTCACACCTTTCGGGAAGCAGATGAACGTCATTTGCTTCCCTTTTTTTCTTGTCGCCACCTAAGCTATTTAGCAGCAATATCGAGTTCAGCCACCCGCACCGACTGGCAACCCACAACCAGCACATCCCCCTGAGCATTTGGGCACTCTGTTTTGATACTATCGACAACTACCCGGTTCACGCTTGGCAAAGCGCCGATGAGCAGCTGCTGGTTCTCTTCCTGAAGCGTTTTGACGGCTTCAGTCTTTTGTTCCACCATCATCCTATCAAGTTCATTTTGCCAAACAGCTTTATCCAACGGCTCTGCATGTACCATATTGGTGACTGATAGCGTCATCAAACTGCCTACAACCAACATCTTCATCCTGCATCCCTTTATATTGATATCCACAAAAGATAGAACAACTAGAGCAGGATGCATGCCAATAGCTATCTATTTGACATTAATACAAAAAACAATCAACAGCGTCGAACACGGAGGCATTATGCAACAGTTATCACCACAAGTTGGCGAAATACACCACACTCAATAACGCAAAAAGGCCGCCTAAGCGACCTTCATTACCAGTGAAAAGAGACAATTACCGCGTTGCCAACCAACCCGGTACATCTGCGACGCTATCCAGTACCACTGTCGCAACCTGCTCGCCTTCATCTGTTACCGGTTTACCGCTGCGCACCAAGATCTTGGTACCGACTTCCGCCGCCTCGGCCGCTTTCATATCATCGGTTTTGTCACCGATCATCACCGAATTCGCCATATCGATTTTCAAGAAGTCGCGGGCTGAAATAAACATCCCCGGTTTCGGCTTGCGGCAGTTACAGTCTTGCAGGTAGTCACCCTGGCCTTCTGTTGGGTGGTGCGGGCAGTAGTAAATACCGTCAAACTCAACACCGTTATCGACAAAGTTCCAATCCATCCACTCGGTCAACGTCAGGAACTCGTCCTCGCTATACATACCCCGGGCAATACCTGCTTGGTTGGTCACCAATACAAGCATGTAGCCCATATCTTTGAGCTTCTTACATGCTTCGAATACGCCTTCAACATACTCAAAATCATCAACGGTATGAACGTAACCATGATCGATGTTAATGACACCATCACGGTCGATAAAAACTGCTGGTTTAGCCAAGTGGCAACCCTCTGTCTAACTAGATCTGTAATGGCTTAAATTATGGCATGCTTAAAAGTGGGATTCACCTGTTTCTCATCGCCATTGGTAAGTTATTGGCAATTATCACCAATCACCCCCACGAGCCTGAAAAGTTGGTTAGCAAATAGCTATAAAGCCATTTAGACGTCCAGACGTAAAAATATCTATTGACTTCATTTATGTTAGCCCATAGCATCAACTCAACAGATGAGAATGGCAGACAGTTCTCTCACCTTACAAAAATAATGTAAACACACGAAACAACATGACAATATGCCGTTAACACGGCACGATAACTCAAATCGGCGCGGCATAGGATTCAGGGCGAACAATGATAGAAATAAATCGAGTAAATAAAGTGTTCTATCAAGGGGAAAGGGAGATAAACGCGCTGCGTGATATCAACCTGACCATTGAGCAGGGCACTATCTTCGGCGTTATTGGCTCTTCAGGTGCGGGGAAAAGTACCCTTATCCGTTGCGTCAACTTGCTGGAGCGACCGACCAGCGGTCATGTCATTGTTGACGGTACTGATCTAACCGCGCTATCCAACCAAGAATTGACCCAGGCGCGCCGTAAAATCGGCATGATTTTCCAACACTTCAACCTGCTCTCATCGCGCACCGTGTTTAGCAACGTTGCGCTACCGCTTGAGCTGGCTGGCACGCCGAAAGAAACCATCAAACAAAAAGTCACCGAACTGCTATCGCTGGTTGGCTTGGATGATAAGCACGAGTCTTACCCGTCTAACCTCAGTGGTGGACAAAAGCAACGCGTGGCCATTGCCCGCGCATTGGCATCGGATCCGAAAGTACTGCTGTGTGACGAGGCAACCAGTGCCCTGGACCCGGCAACGACCCAATCGATCCTCGAACTACTCAAAGAGATCAACCGCAAGCTAAACCTAACCATCTTGCTGATCACCCACGAAATGGATGTGGTGAAAAGCATCTGTTCTCAAGTGGCCATCATCGGTGGCGGTGAACTGGTTGAAAAAGGCCCGGTCGGCGATATTTTTGCCCATCCGAAAACCGCGCTGGCCCGCGAATTCATCCGCTCGACACTGGATCTGTCCATCCCGGAAGATTACCGCTCGCGCATGGTAGAAACCCGCATCGACAACAGCTACCCGCTGGTACGCCTTGAGTTTACCGGCGCCTCGGTTGATGCCCCGCTGATTTCGCAGGTGGCCCGCGAATTCAACATCGATATCAGCATCCTGAGTTCAGACATGGACTACGCCGGCGGCGTTAAGTTCGGGCTGATGCTAGCCGAGTTCTTCGGTACTGAACAAGCAGCGGAACAGGCAATTGCCTTCCTTCGTGATCACAAAGTCAATGTAGAGGTATTAGGTTATGTTGCTTGAGTCAGTTGTTACATGGTGGACTGAAAACGAACGTCTGGTGCAACTCTTAATTGATGCCTTGGGCCAAACCCTTGTCATGGTGTTTGTCTCTGGCTTAATCGGCTTTTTGATTGGTATCCCAGTCGGTGTTGCACTGCACCTCACTAAAGAGAATGGATTGCTCGCAAGCCCTGCGCTGAACAAAATATTGGGGGCGATTACCAATATTGGCCGCTCTATCCCATTCATTATTCTTTTGGTTGCAATTATTCCATTTACCCGCTTTGTGGTCGGAAGCTCAATCGGTACCGCGGCTGCAATCGTACCGCTAACCGTTGGTGCGATCCCGTTTATCGCCCGCCTTGTTGAAGGTGCCCTGCTGGAAGTACCAACAGGCTTGGTTGAAGCTGCACAAGCGATGGGCGCTACCCCACGCCAAATTATCAGCAAGGTATTACTGCCAGAAGCCCTACCAGGCATTATCAATGCCGTTACCATTACCCTGGTAACCTTGGTTAGCTACTCGGCAATGGCTGGTACCGTGGGCGGTGGTGGCCTGGGTGATGTCGGCATTCGTTACGGCTACCAACGCTTTGATGGCACAGTCATGCTGATCACCGTTGTGATGCTCGTCATCTTGGTACAAATTATTCAGTCTGTTGGTGATCACCTGGTTAAACGCTGCGATCATCGCTAAAGAAACAACACGAAAAACAAATACTATCTAGAATTACGGAACCCCAGTTTTAAGGAGAAATAAAATGGCGTTTAATCTTAAGAACCTTGTAGCCGTTGCAGGCCTGGCTTCAGCCCTTGTGCTGACCGGTTGTGGCGAGAAAGAAACAGTTGTCGACAACAGCAAAGTTAAAATTGGGGTAATGGCGGGCGCTGAAGAGCAAGTTGCAGAAGTTGCAGCGAAAGAAGCCAAGGAAAAATACGGCCTGGATGTTGAGCTAATTACATTCACCGATTACGTATCACCTAATGCGGCACTGGAAGAAGGCTCTATCGATGCCAACGCATTCCAGCACAAACCCTACCTAGATCAGCAAATCACTGATCGCGGTTACAAGTTTGCCGTTGCAGGTAACACCTTTGTTTACCCAATCGCTGCATACTCAAGCCAAATTGAGTCTATCGACGAGCTGAAAGACGGCGATCAGATTGCAGTACCAAACGATCCAACCAACCTTGGCCGTTCGCTACTTCTTCTTGAGCAAAAAGGCCTACTAACCCTAAAAGAAGGTGCTGGCCTGACTGCAACCGTGCTGGACATCGTTGAAAACCCGCAAAACCTAAAGATTGTAGAGCTTGAAGCCGCTCAGCTGCCTCGCTCACTAGACGATGTACAACTTGCTATCATCAACACCACTTACGCTAGCAGCATCGACCTAACGCCTGAGCGCGACGGTGTATTCGTTGAAGACAAAGAATCACCATACGTAAACCTGATTGTTGCGCGCGAAGATAACGTTAACAATGAAAACGTTCAGACCTTCATCAAGGCATACCAATCAGACGTTGTATACGAAGCTGCGAAAGAAATTTTCCAAGGCGGCGTGGTGAAAGGCTGGTAACCCCTCCTTTTCATTCAACCTGAAATAAACAAGCCCCTCGAATGAGGGGCTTGCTCGTATAGGGAAGCACTATTCCCTCATTTTTTCTTCTTCACCCGTCCTTGCACTGCCTTAAGACGAGGATTCGACTTACAAATCACGTACAAACGGCCACGGCGTTTTACAACCTGGCAATCGCGCTGACGGTTTTTAGCGCTTTTCAATGAGCTGAGTACCTGCACTTACTTCCCCTTCTTACTGCCAAATTGACCAAAACGACGATTAAAGTTAGCCATTCTTCCTTCTGTACTAATGACCCGCTGCTTACCGGTATAGAACGGATGGGATTCAGAGGACACATCCAAGGTGAAGTAAGGGTACTCCTTGCCATCCTCCCAAGTGATAGTCTTGTCCGTTTTCAGGGTTGAGCCTACGACAAAGTATTTATCGACACTGGTGTCATGGAACACAACAGGGCGATATTCAGGGTGAATACCTGGTTTCATTTTGAGCACCTCAAATAACAACATATCAATTGATACGTTATAACATATCACCTGATAATCATTCTCAACAAGTTTTTCTTAGTTTTTTATGATATTTTTTGCGCCATACTCCACCGCACGGACTTGTTATGACATACCAAATCGAGCCAATCGGCACCATTCGCTCACCCTACAAGGAAAAATTCGCCGTCCCGCGCCAACCGGGCCTCGTACCCAGCGCCCGTTCGGAGATCGTCCTTCAAGGCGAAGCCAATGCGATTGAGGCAGTACGCGGACTCGAGCAATTCAGCCACCTTTGGCTGCTCTTTTTGTTTGATCAAAACCTCGAGGCTGGCTGGCGGCCAACAGTCAGGCCACCGCGACTGGGTGGCAATGAGCGTATTGGCGTGTTTGCCAGTCGTGCCACCTTCCGCCCCAATGGCATTGGTATGTCGGCGGTTGAGCTAAGAGGCATCCGCCAGCAAGGTAGCGATGTCATTATCGAACTTGGCGGTGTCGACTTAGTGGATGGCACCCCCATTGTGGATATTAAGCCCTATATCCCCTACTCCGACAGCCTACCAGAGGCCCAAGGCGGCTTTGCCACCGAGCAACCAGACACCTTGCCTGTGGCCTTTGACCCACAAGCCGAGTCCCAGTTTCATGGTTCGAACATCGCCAGGCAGCGTGCGGTTATCGAGGAGGTGCTGGCACAAGATCCGCGCCCGGCTTATAAGAAGGGAAAAAGCGACGATAAAGAATATGCCGTTCATTTGTTTGACTACAATGTAAAATTCAAAGTCAGCCAAGAGCAGGTTCGCGTCACGGCACTGGAAAAACCCGCTGTTAGCCACAAGATTTAAGCGAACGCTAGCCTGTTCCCTTTGGCGAACAGGCAAATGGCTGGTAGTATATGCGGTTACCGCCCGAATGGGTGGCAGGGGCCACCAGCCCCCAACATCCCTTATTTTCATCTAAACAAACGGATACCATCAATGCGTACCAGTAACTATCTTCTTTCTACTCTGAAGGAGACTCCAAATGACGCAGAAGTTGTTAGTCACCAGCTAATGCTTCGTGCAGGTATGATCCGTAAGCTGGCTTCAGGTCTTTACACCTGGCTGCCTACTGGTCTGCGTGTTTTACGTAAGGTCGAGAACATTGTTCGCGAAGAAATCAACAATGCAGGTGCTGTTGAGACTTTGATGCCCGTAGTTCAGCCGTTCGAACTATGGGAAGAAACAGGCCGATCTGAAAAGATGGGTGCTGAGCTACTTCGCTTTACTGACCGTCATGAGCGTCCGTTTGTACTTAGCCCAACAGCTGAAGAAGTGATCACTAGCCTTGTGCGCAACGAAGTGAGCTCTTACAAGCAGCTGCCGCTAAACCTATACCAAATCCAGACTAAATTCCGTGACGAACGCCGCCCTCGCTTCGGTGTAATGCGTGCACGTGAATTCTGCATGATGGATGCGTACAGCTTTGACATCGACAAAGACGGTCTGCAAAAGTCTTACGATGCGATGCACGAAGCATACTGCAAGGCGTTCGACCGTATGGGCCTTGACTACCGTCCAGTTCTGGCTGATACCGGTGCTATCGGTGGTAGCGGCTCTCACGAGTTCCACGTACTGGCTGAGAGCGGCGAAGACTTGATCGCCTTCTCTACCGAGTCTGACTACGCGGCAAACATCGAAAAAGCAGAAGCACTAGCCCCTGCGACCGAGCTGGCTGCGCCAACTCAAGAGATGACGCTGGTTGACACACCGAACGCGAAGACTATCGCTGAGCTGGTTGAGCAGTTCGACCTGCCAATCGAGAAAACGGTTAAGACGCTATTCGTTAAGGCTTCTGACGAAATCGATGCCGATCTTGTTGCCCTGATCATCCGTGGTGACCACGAGCTGAACGAAGTTAAAGCAGAAAACCTTAAAGACGTTGCTTCTCCGCTTGAAATGGCAACCGAAGAAGAAATCCGTGCCCTTATCGGTGCAGGTCCTGGTTCACTAGGCCCTGTAGGCCTGAAACTGCCGTTCATCGTTGACCGCTCTGTAGCGGTAATGAGCGACTTTGGCGCTGGTGCCAACGTTGACGACAAGCACTACTTCGGTATCAACTGGGGTCGTGATGTTGAGCTTGGCCAGGTAGAAGACCTACGTAACGTGGTTGAAGGTGACCCAAGCCCATGTGGTCAGGGTACTATCCAGCTTAAGCGTGGTATCGAAGTAGGCCACATCTTCCAACTGGGTACTAACTACTCAGAGAAGATGAACTGTGGCGTGCTTGGTCCTGACGGCAAGAACGTTATCCTAGAGATGGGTTGTTACGGCATCGGTGTATCCCGTGTGGTTGCTTCTGCTATCGAGCAGAACAGCGATGAAAACGGCATCATCTGGCCTGACGCAATTGCCCCATTCCAGGTATCAATCGTACCGATGAACATGGCGAAATCGGCTGAAGTGAAGGAAGCGGCTGAGAAGCTATACGCTGACTTGACGGCTGCTGGTATCGAAGTGCTATTCGACGACCGTAAAGAGCGCCCAGGTGTAATGTTTGCTGACCACGAGCTGATCGGTATCCCGCACACTATCGTGATCGGTAACCGCAGCCTAGAAAACGGCGAAATGGAATACAAAGACCGCCGTGCCGGCACCAAAGAAGGTGTCGCTGTAACCGATATCGTCGAGTTCGTTAAGCAAAAACTTGCTTAATCGCAATACAGTGATTTTAGAAAGCCTCTCTCGTGGAGGCTTTTTTTTACAGCTCATCCCCCTCGCACATCCACTTAGCTGTTTTCCCTCTCAAGGTTGGCAATTAAATTGCCTACTTGTTAATGTACTCATTAACAAGTACGCTTCCCGTAGGTAGAAAATAGTTAAGATATGAAAACCGACAGTACCGAACAATTGCGCCAGACGTGCGTGGCTACCCAAAACGCCAAAGAGGCTTCCGACCAAGCACTCCATGCCGTGATCGACTTTGTCATTACCACTCTAGCGCAGATCGATAAACCGGCCTTTGAGCAAGTATCCAAGATCACAGGCGATAGCCTATACCTGCGTGGAAACACCATTCACGCTGCCATAGAGCAAGCACACCCAAACGCAGCCAGCTTGTTGCTAAATGCCATCCGCACAGCAGAGCAACTGCAAGAGGCACTCACAACCGCCAATCGCACCCTTGGTGACTTTAAACATGCTTGCGCGATGAAAGCCAAAATACTGTCATCTCAATAACACTGTTATCGGTACTATATTCCCCGATGGGCAAAAATAGGGATATAGTTACTTATATACAGAAAGAAAGGAGCGCTATGGGCAAGGAAACGCCAAAAATAAGTTTGCTGCTCACAGGAGGAGGAGCAAGAGCTGCCTACCAAGTCGGGGTTCTCAAAGCCATTGCCGAGTGGTACCCGCGTGTCCACCATAGCCCGTTTAGTATCTACTGCGGTACTTCGGCCGGCGCTATCAACGCCATTTCGATTGCGAGCTACGCTTCCTGCTTTCGCCTCGGCGTCAAAAAATTGGAGTGGATTTGGTCCCGGCTCCACAGTCGGCGTATCTTCAGAACAACCCCATTGGGCATGACAGGCTACCTCGCCAACCAATGGTTTGCCCGCCTACAGGCCTCACACCATGAAAGGCCCCCCTTTGGCTTGCTCAACAACCGTCCGCTGCGCCAATTACTTAACCAAGTGAACAACTATCAACGGCTGGAAAAACAAATCACCGCGGGTAACCTGCACGGGATATCAGTGACGGCCTCAAGCTATAAAAGCGGTAACTCGGTCAGCTTTTTCCAAGGCCAACAAGGGATTGCCGAATGGGACAGGGCCAAATCGAAAGGACGCCGTGCCCTGATCAACACCGAGCACCTGTTGGCCTCCGCGGCGATCCCCTTGGTTTTCCCTGCAGCCCGTATCGGGCAAACTTACTATGGGGATGGCTCTATCCACCAGCTGGCCCCCCTTCGCCCCTCGCTCAAAATGGGGGCGGACAAGATCCTGATCATCGACCTTATCAACCAGAAGGTTGACGAACGCGACCACACGCGTGCCCCGGGATTGGCAACACTAGGCGGCCACCTCATGGACACCATCTTTAGCGACACCCTAACCGCCGATCTGGAAAACCTATCGCGAACTAACTCCCTGCTGGCCAACCTGCCCGAGCAAGCACAGCGTAAAAGGGGGATGAAGGTCGTTAAGCACATCCATCTTTCCCCCAGCCGCTCTTTCGAACCGTTGGCCCAACGCTTTTATTGCCACCTTCCGCCGATGACCCGAGCGTTAATGCAACTGGCCGGGATCAGCCCAAAAGATGATGCCGCTATCACCAGTTATATCCTCTTTGAACCCGCATATATTCAATCTTTGATCACAATGGGGTACGAAGACACCAAGGAGAAAGAGTCGATCCTGCGCAATTTTTTAAAATAAATCAGGTAATTATTGCCTAATTTCTCACCTTACTATTGAAATGGCTCAGTTTTTGCCTATAGTAACCTTCTTAACAATTATTTGACGCTCATATGGATCCACTTCTCTGGAACAACATTCTGGCAGATGATCGTAAACCAAGGACTAAACCCCTTGGGGCTGATCAACGCCTGTTGATCCTGCAAAAATTACAGGGGAAGCTCGATCTTTCCGTGTTGTTTGAAGTGTTCACCCGCGAGGTGGAAAAACAGATCGATATCAGCCGATTGGTTTGGGAAGTCGAGGACACCGCAACCCTGATACGACGGGGTTCGGCCACTGAAAACCGCCAAACGTTTATCCTGCGCTTTAGCAATAACGAGCTAGGAAAACTCCAGTACTGCACCCCCTACCCACTCGATAAAGATGAAGTAAACCTACTTCATACCTATCATCGTCTCTTTGCCGGCCCATTAATGAATGCGTTGGAATATCGCCGCGTCAAAAACATGGCACTGCGTGATTATCTGTCGGGGCTAGGCAACCGGGGTTGCTTTGAGCAAGATATTCTTCATGCTATCGCGATTAGCGAAAGGCGAAATGTTGGCCTGGTATTGGCGATGTTCGATCTGGACAACTTCAAGCAGGTAAACGATCGCTATGGCCACCCTGATGGCGATAAGGTGATCCGCCACTTTGGTAGCCTGCTCAAAGAAGCGGTGCGCGCATCCGATCGTTGCTACCGCATCGGCGGCGATGAATTTGCCGTGATCCTCCAGCCTGCGACAGACAAGTCTGCCTACCATGTTGCCAAGCGGGTCGAACAACTGATCGCCAACGACCGCACGCTCAGCGCCCTGAAAATTGGCTGCTCATACGGTTTTGCCCAATACCAAAAAGGTGACACCAGCAGCTTGCTGGTCGACCGCGCCGACCGCAGCCTCTACCAACACAAGCGCAACAAGTAGCGAATCGCCATCTCTGCTGCCTCCCCCTGCACTATCTGGTATAGTCAATTTGGTAATACCTCTTGGTAACCAGCCGAAGACTGTTATTCCGCCAGCTCGCTTGATTAAGCCTGCTGACGAAATCACTGTTTAAGTAAGGAATCCCCATGAAAGTGTTTGAATGCTGCGAATTGATCCGGATGAACTATGCCCAAATCGGCGGTGGCGAACTGGGCTACATCCCGAACGCAATCCACTGCGCAGTAAAAGCATTGGACTTCATCGCCGGCAACGAAGAGCTTCCAAAGGATGTTCGTGAGCGTGCGGCGTTTGCTGCGGCAAACCTGCTAATGAGCGATCACGAGGACGCATAATGGATTTGAAGAACTTTGAAAACATGGATCCGGTGATGCTGATGAGTATCGTCAACATGAAGATCCGTGATGAGTTTGGTGATCTCGATGGCCTAGTGAAGTACTTTGATATCGACAAAGAAAAGTTGGTCGCCAAGTTGGCTAGTGCGGGTTTCGACTACCTGCCGGAAGCTAAGCAGTTTAGATAAGCTGCCTTCCCCTAAGCAATGGATAGGCGATGCATTAACAATCCATTTGCCTACATTGATTACAATAAAAAACGGAAGCCAATGCTTCCGTTTTTTATTCGCTAATCGATTAGCCTATTGATCTAGCCACTAAAGACTGGCAACAAGTTCGCCATGGCTAGCATGTGGAAAGCAGCCGTCAGTACCCCGAATGCAATCACCACATAGATAGTGGCATTGCCACCCGGAACAACAAAGCCCTCTTGCTCCGGTACGCGTTGGCGTAGTGTTTTTGCCAACAGCGCCGGGATGATACAAGCCCAAATGGTCGCTGCCGCGCCCGCCAAACCAATCGCTGCCACAAAGCCAAACGGGGCAACCAGCGAGAACACCAACGGCGGAATAAAGGTGACGCCCCAAGTTTTTAGTCGGCCTTGCTTGGTATCCTCAAAACCAAAGAAGTCTGCGAGGTAATCGAATACGCCCAATCCAACGCCGATGAAAGATGAAACAATCGCGGCAATAGAGAAGATATGCAGGGCTTGCTTGATACTGTTTGAATCAATGGCTGAGGACAGTGCGCCCATTAGCGCATCTACACCACCGCCCGCGGCAACCACAGGGCCAAACTCTTGGCGTGGTAGATTACCGAAGATACAAATGACCCAACCAACATAGAAGGTCAGTGCGATAACCGTACCACCAAGAATTGCCTTTTTGGCACGATGTTCATCCTGGTAGTAGTCGCGCATTGTACTCACTGAATGGTGATAGCCAAACGAGGTTAGTGCAACGGGCAAAAGGGCTAGCGCATAGGCCGAGTAGGTCGTGTCGCCTTCGTTCGGCGAAAATAGGACCGGTACACTGATATTCGAAGCCAGCCCTGAAACCCCCAGCACGAAACTAATGATCATAAAGAGGATCAGGACGATAGAAATACGGTCAACGGCTCGAGTTGAATGCAAGACAAAAGCCGAACAAAGAGCGACAAACAAGACAGAAGCCAACTCACGCGACACCCCCAGCATGTCACTGAAAATCATGCCAGACGATGACACATAGGCGTAAAGCAAGATCCCGCCAACAAAGTACAACGACAGGTTATTAATAAAGTTAACTTTTTTACTTAACACATCCTTCGCGACAGTATTAAACGATGCCTTAAGCTCATAATGCTTCAGGGCCTCAAGCAACAACCAGCCTGACAGCGTCATCATGATCATAGTGACTGAAATGGCAATCACACTCCATAACGTCCACGCACCCGCACCTGCACTTGGCAACCCAAGCATGCCTGCCCCTACACAAACACTGGCGATAATACATGCGCCCCCAAGTGTGGATGGTTTACTCATAATGACTCCTAAACAACATTATCGCATCAGCGTGCTAGTACGATAATATATCCTGAGTAATTACACAACTTTGGCTAATCCATTTGAGCGAAAGATAATCAGCCAGTTGGAAATATGGCTATACAGTCAATCAACCACTCAAACCACTAACAATAAACACAACATTGGATAACAACCTTGCTCATCAACCATAAAAAACCGCCCCCAGCCAATCAGGCTGGGGGCGGTTGAGTCGAGCAAAGCTACCCTAGGGTAGCTTTGTTCTCAATTCGCTGTTTACACCGATACAGCACTTACTTCATCTGGGCAAAGTAAGCCGCTACATTGGCAATATCTGTATCGTTGAGCATTGACGCCTGCGGTTGCATTACCATTGCCATACCACCTGTACGCTCCTTGTTCTTATACGCTTTTAGCGCATTGACAAGGTACTGCTCATTCTGTCCTTTCAAATTAGGATAACCTGGGATCACAGCAATCCCATCTACCCCATGACACGCAGCACACACTGCTGCTTTGGCTTTCCCTGCTGCGGCATCACCTGCGGCCATTGCTGGGCTGGCAACCACTGCTGCTAACATTGCTATCGCAAAAACTTTCTTCATCAGGTCCTCTTTTCTTATAGTTTATTATCCATTCACTTCAATCGTAACCGGCATGCCGATTACAACAGAGCCAATTAAATTGTGCCCTGTTTAACTAATTATTGCACCTGCAATGCACTATTGTGCCATTCTAGGTCACAGTCTTCACCGGCAAAGCCTTCCACCACAAAGACCCCCGCCACCGCAGCCAGTACCTCACCGTAAAACAACAGTGGCGTCCGGCGACGGTTCCAGCTCGGAATACCATACTCTTGAAATAGCTTTTTCAGCTTGCGCTTTCCTACCCGCCCCACAGGCTGGACAACCTGGCCAGCGGGCTCGAACCGGATAGAAATAGGTTCATCAACACTAGGGCGGCGCAGGCTTCCTTTCGATGTTTCTACCAAGGCGATACCGCCAAGCTCACCTGGAAGGGGGGCAGGCTTGTTCAGGGTTAGCGAAACGACTTCCGTGCTGATATCAGGCCATCGGCCCAGTAAATACAGGCGCTCTTGCGAGCGCCGTACTTCATGCTGGTGCCAACTGAGCTTGGGGTTAGCATCCTGCTTGGCCATGGCGATGTTGTGCCAAATCTGCTCAAGCTGGGCCTGGGAAGGCATTCGGGCATTTTGCTGTGACAGCCATTGGCGGATCAATGCCTTAGCCTGCCGCTCGCTGCCCAATGCCGAAATATTCAAACTTTGGTCTGGGTGCAACGCATACTGGAGCTTGTCGGCTAGTAGCTCTTGTAGCAAGGCCTCTTGCTCACCGCACAAGCTCGCGCTGCGGGCAACCGCCTTGCGAAGCCCAGGCCAGCGCTCAACTAATTGGGGGGTCACGCTATGGCGGAGAAAATTCCGGTCGTAGCGCTCATCGTTATTGCTTTCATCATCCACCCACTGTAACTGGTGTTGCCCGGCATAGCATTCAATATCCTGCCTCGCGGCAGCCAATAGCGGTCGCCAGTGCACCCCGCTCGCGAACGGCTGCAAGGTTGGCATTGCCGCCAAACCGGCAGGCCCGCTGCCTCGTTTTAGTGCTAGCAGCACCGTTTCTAGCTGATCATCGGCATGCTGCGCCGTCATTAGCGTGCTGCCCGCCTGCAGGTGTTTTGCCAGGGCCTGATACCGGGCTTGGCGAGCTTGCTCCTCAAGGCTTTTGCGTTTGCCCAATTCCAATGTCACATGCTCAACCACGCAATGGATACCGGCATCACACGCCCATTGCAGGCATTGCTCCGCCCACCGATCGGCATTGGGGCTTAAACCGTGATGGACATGGACAGCCCGGCACCGGGTTTGGGGATATTGCTTGAGATAACGCCCCATCAAGTGCAGCAGCACACGGGAGTCCATCCCTCCGCTAAGGGCTAGGACAAAGCACGCGGACGAATGGTCTAGGTGTGCCTGCATATCAGCATGGAATTGGGTATAGAGCATAGGGGGATTCCAAAAACATCGACGCCACATGATAGCAAATTCGCGGCCAGGCGATGAACCCGAACCGGCAGTGACAACCAATAAAAAACGGGCCAGCATAGTGCTGGCCCGTTGTTCATTCAGATAGTTGGCAACCGCTATTAACAGTAACCGTAGCTCATTAGGCGCTGGTAACGGCGCTCTAGCAATGCATCCGCATCCATCTCATCAAGCTCAGCCAATGTTGCCAAGAACTGTGCTTTGAGCGAGCTAGCCATTGCTGCAACGTCACGGTGAGCGCCACCCAGTGGCTCTTCGATGATATTGTCGATCAGCTCAAGCTCTTTCAAGCGCTCAGCCGTAATACCCATAGCTTCTGCAGCCTGAGGCGCTTTTTCAGAATCACGCCACAGGATAGACGCACAGCCTTCTGGCGAAATGACCGAGTAGGTCGAGTACTGCAGCATGTTCACGCTGTCACCCACACCGATAGCCAAAGCACCACCAGAGCCACCCTCACCAACAACGTTACAGATAACCGGCACAGTCAGGCCAGCCATTGCTTTTAGGTTGGCAGCGATAGCTTCAGACTGGCCACGCTCTTCCGCGCCCACGCCTGGGTAGGCACCGGCCGTGTCAATGAAAGTGATGATAGGCATCTTGAAACGCTCTGCCATTTTCATCAGGCGAAGCGCTTTGCGGTAGCCTTCCGGCTTTGGCATGCCGAAGTTGCGAATCACTTTCTCGCGCGTCTCACGGCCTTTTTGGTGGCCAATCACCATGACAGGACGGCCATCAAGGCGAGCGATACCGCCCACCAGGGCTTTATCATCGGCAAACGCACGGTCACCCGCCAGCTCGTCGAACTCGGTAAAGATGTGCTCGATGTAGTCAAACGTATACGGACGCTGTGGATGACGCGCCAGTTGAGCAACCTGCCAAGCACCCAGATCACCAAATATCTTCTTGGTCAACTCTAGGCTCTTCTTCTCAAGCTGTTCAATTTCTTTATCTAAATCAACCGATTCAGATTCATCGCGACGAGATACGTCACGCAATGCTTCAATTTTGGCTTCTAGTTCAGCAATCGGCTGTTCAAACTCAAGGAAGTTCAGGCTCATACCACTTTAATCCTTTTGCTCATAATCTTTGATTATTCAATAACTATGGGCTAATTAATTAAACTCAAGCTCTACTTGCTTCTCACCCAGCAATATTTTGAGATCGGAGATGAGTTGATCTGCTGGGGTAACACGCCATTCTGTCCCTAGGGTCAGCTTAGCGCGTGCATTAGAGCGCTGATAATATACATTCACCGGCACAGTACCTGCGCGGTGCGGTTCCAGCACTTGGCTGAAACGTTCAAAAAACTGTTCATCAATTTGCCTCTCAGTGACTGAGATAGCAAGCCCCCGGAGGTGCTTTTCTCGCGCATCTGAGATATCTAGCACTTCCCGGGCGGACATTTTAAGGCCACCGTTAAAATCATCAAAGCTGACCTGTCCGGAAACGACCAAAATTTTATCTTTTTCCAACAAGTCGATATAGCGTTCGAGCGGCTCGGAGAACAGCATGACCTCCATTCGGCCACTGCGATCGTCCAAGGTCATGATACCGATCCGGGTGCCGCGCTTCGTCGTCATGACACGGGCGGCGATCACCAAGCCGGCCACCGTCACCACCTTATCACGGCCAGTCGGGTGGGCATCCTTCAAACGCCAAGTCGTGTAGTGCTTCAGCTCTTTTACATAGGCATTGATCGGGTGGCCCGTCAGGTACAGCCCCAAGGTTTCACGCTCGCCTTCCAGCCATACTTTATCCGGCCATTCAGGGATGTTGGCATAGGCATGCTCTACCTCTTCCGGCGCGGCGGTCAGTACACCGAACATATCGGTCTGGCCGAACGCTTCTGCCTGGTGGTGCTGGCTCGCCGCCTTAATGGCGTCATCAAGGGTTGCCATCATGGCTGCGCGGTTAGGGCCGAGACGGTCCATCGCACCGGACTTGATCAGCTTCTCCAGCACTCGCTTGTTCACTTTCTTGGTATCGATGCGGGCACAGAAATCAAACAGGTCCTTAAAGTGGCCCCCCTTCTCTCGCGCCTCGATGATATTTTCAATCGGCCCCTCACCGACCCCTTTCACCGCACCGATGCCGTAAACAATGGCGCCGTTATCATCAACGTTGAAACGGTAGAGGCCCTTGTTCACATCAGGCGGCAACAGCTTAAGCTTCATTCGGTGGCACTCATCCACCAAGCCGACAATCTTGTCGGTATTATCCATATCGGCAGTCATTACCGCCGCCATGAACTCTGCCGGGTAGTGGGCTTTAAGCCACAATGTTTGGTAGGAAACCAACGCATAGGCTGCCGAGTGGGATTTGTTGAAACCGTAGCCCGCGAACTTCTCTACCAAGTCGAAGATCTTCATCGCCAACTCGCCGTCGACGCCGTTCTTCACCGCACCATCTTCGAAGGTGGCACGCTGTTTGGCCATTTCTTCCGGCTTTTTCTTACCCATCGCACGGCGAAGCATATCCGCGCCACCCAGGGTGTAGCCAGACAGTACCTGGGCGATCTGCATTACCTGCTCCTGGTACAGGATAATGCCGTAGGTTGGTTCCAAGATAGGCTTCAGGCTCTCGTGCTGCCAAGTGGCATCCGGGTAAGAGACCTCCTCGCGGCCGTGCTTACGGTCGATAAAGTTATCTACCATGCCCGATTGCAGCGGGCCCGGACGGAACAGGGCTACCAGTGCGATCATATCTTCGAAGCAGTCGGGCTGAAGGCGCTTGATCAGATCCTTCATCCCGCGCGATTCCAACTGGAATACCGCGGTAGATTCGGAGCGCTGGAGCATCGCGAACGATTTGGCATCGTCCATCGGGATAGCCGCGATGTTCACCGGCTCCTTGCCCTGCGCTTCCAAGCGCGGGTTAACCATCCCCAGCGCCCAGTCGATGATCGTCAGGGTACGCAGACCCAAGAAGTCGAACTTAACCAGGCCGGCAGTTTCAACATCGTTCTTATCGAACTGGGTAACCGGGTTGGCACCTTCGGCATCGCAATACAGCGGTGCAAAGTCGGTAATGGTTGTTGGCGAGATAACCACACCACCGGCGTGCTTACCGGCGTTACGCGTCACACCCTCGAGGATGCGACACATATCAATCAGGTCTTTAACTTCTTCATCTGCCTCGTACACCTGCGGCAGCTGAGGCTCGGCTTCGAACGCCTTGGCCAGCGTCATGCCCGGCTCAGCCGGCACCAGCTTGGAGATACGGTCAACAAAGCCATATGGGTGGCCGAGTACACGGCCAACGTCTCGAATAACCGCCTTCGCCGCCATGGTACCGAATGTGATGATCTGCGATACCGCATCACGGCCGTACATTTCGGCTACGTGGTCGATAACCTGATCACGCTTGTCCATACAGAAGTCGATATCGAAATCGGGCATGGAGACACGTTCAGGGTTCAGGAATCGCTCGAATAGCAGGTCAAATTCCAGCGGATCCAAGTCGGTGATATCCAACGCATAAGCCACCAACGAACCGGCACCGGAACCACGGCCCGGCCCAACCGGTACCCCGTTGTCCTTCGACCACTGGATAAACTCCATTACGATCAGGAAGTAACCCGGGAATCCCATCTGGTTGATAACTTTCAGCTCGATATCCAAACGCTCATCATATTCAGGACGTCGCCTGGCGCGCTCTTCCTCATCGGGGAACAGGAATGCCAATCGGCGCTCCAAGCCCTCCTCCGACTCCTTGACCAAGAAGTCTTCGATGGTCATATCACCCGTCGGGAAGTTAGGCAGGAAATACTCACCGAGGCGCACCGTCACGTTACAACGCTTGGCGATCTCGACACTGTTTTCCAGCGCCTCCGGTATATCGGCAAACAGCTCGCACATCTCTTCTTCGCTGCGCAAGTATTGCTGTTCGCTGTAAAGTTTAGGACGGTTAGGATCGGCCAAGGTATAGCCGTCATGGATAGCAACCCGGATCTCATGGGCATCGAACTGATCCGGCTTGATAAATCGCACATCATTGGTTGCCACGACTGGCAAACCGGCGTTTTCCGCCAGCTCTATCGCAAAATGCAAATACGCTTCTTCATCCGGCCTGCCCGTGCGCACCAGCTCCAGATAGTAAGCATCCGGGAAATGGGTTTGGTAAAACTCGACACACTGGTCAACCAGCTTCTGGTTGCCCTTGAGCAACCCCTTGCCGACGTCACCGGTCTTACCGCCGGAGAGCAGGATCAGGCCTTTCTTATGCTCAACCAACCACGCTTTGTCCATCACCGGCAAGTGCTGAACATGGCCGCGCTGGTAAGCCTTAGAGATCAGCATGGTCAGGTTCTGGTAGCCGTCATTGTCTGCGGCCAGTACGGTAAGATCGCAAAGCTCGTCGCCAAATTCCTCTGACATAACTTTGAAATCGGCACCAATGATTGGCTTCATCCCCGCGCCTTGGGTGGCGAAATAGAATTTCACCAGGCCACACAGGTTGGTGAAGTCGGTCAACGCCATCGCAGGCATGCCCATTCCGGCCACGGTTTTAACCAGCGGCGGTACTTTTGACAAGCCGTCAACCATTGAGAAGTCACTGTGGACACGAAGATGAATAAAGCGAGGATCTGCCATGACGAACCAGATTTGATATGTGCATAAAACAAGGTGACGATTATAGCCCAAAGCGCCACAACCATCACCGTGATCTGCTAATTTCCAACACCGACGCTGGAAAATCAGCCATTTTAACGCCCCAGCTCACCGGGGCATAAAAGCTACTCTAGGCCGAGAATACGCTTCACCGGCTTAAAGCTCTTGCGGTGCTGCTCAATGGCACCGTGCTCGGCCAGGGCTTCAAAGTGCGCCTTGGTTGGGTACCCTTTGTGCTTGGCGAAGCCGTATTGCGGGAATTGTGCATCCAGCACTTCCATTTCACGGTCGCGCGTTACCTTGGCCAAGATTGACGCGGCACTGATCTCGGCAACCCGCAAGTCCCCTTTCACCACCGACTGCGCAGCCATCGGCAATTCAGGGGTTTTGTTACCGTCAACCAGCACGAAATCCGGCGTCACCGACAAACCGGCAACAGCACGCTGCATCGCGACCATGGTTGCCTGCAAAATATTAAGCTGGTCAATTTCTTCCGGCTCGCAGCGGCCAAGCGACCAAGCCAGCGCCTTCTCTTTGATTTCATCAAACAGCAGGTTACGCTTTTTCTCGGTCAGCTTTTTCGAATCGGTCAGCCCCTCAATCGGGTTGTTCGGATCTAAGATCACGGCTGCGGTTACCACCGCACCCACCAAAGGCCCGCGGCCTACTTCATCGACACCCGCAATACAATTGGCTTGCGGGTACTCAAACGGTTCTAATTCTTTGCTCATGTTACTTATCAATCAATTGCAGGACTGCCGCAGCCGCCTTCTGATCAGCATTACACTTAATCAACTGGTGCAGGCGATGAAACTCGGCCATTAGCTCAGCATTATCGGCAGCCAGAAAACGGTTTACTTCTGCGGCTAATTTTTCCGGGGTGCACTCTTCTTGCAGCAATTCAGGCACCAGCTCCCGATCGGCAAGGATATTCGCCAACGACACGTACTTAGTCTTCAGCATTTTCTTCGCCAACCACGCCGTCAGCGGCTTCACCTTGTAGCCGACCACCATAGGGCGCTTAACCAGCATACATTCCAGTGCCACCGTCCCCGACGCCAGCAATACCGCATCGGCAGCGATCATCACGTTACGTGCCGTATCGTCCACCAGCTCAAAGTCCAGTTCCGGTGCCGTTTCCTGCCAAGCTCGCTCAAATTGTTCGCGCCGCTTCTGATTCACCAGCGCCACCACAAAACCTAAATCCGGGTGTTGTTGCTTGAGAAGCTTGCAAGTTTCAATGAACGGCGGAGCCAACAACTCCATCTCGCCGCCACGGCTGCCCGGTAGCACGGCAAGCCAGCGCTTGTCCTGCGCCAGTCCCAGCAGCTCACGCGCTGCCGCCTGATCGGTTTCCATCGGGATGGCATCCGCCATGGTATGGCCGATAAACTCGCAAGGCACATTGAACTTGTCGTAAAACGCTTTCTCGAACGGCAAAAAGGCCAACACTAAATTGGTCGCCGCCTCAATCTTGAAAATACGCTTTTGACGCCAAGCCCATACCGACGGGCTGACATAATGAACGGTCTTGATCCCTTTCAGCTTCAAGTCGCGCTCAAGGCGCAAGTTGAAATCGGGCGCATCAATCCCCACAAAGACATCCGGCGGGTTATCCGTGAAGTACTGAACCAGCTCAGCCTTGACCTTGAACAGGCGCGGCAAGCGACCGAGTACCTCGACAATGCCCATGACCGCCAGCTCTTCCATGTCAAACAAGGTTTGGCAACCTTCAGCCTGCATGCGCGGGCCGGCAATACCGACAAACTCGGCATCCGGGTATTGTTCACGCACCGCCTTCATAAAGCCGGCACCTAAAATATCGCCGGAGATTTCCCCGGCGACAATTCCTATTCGAAGTGGCTTCGTCATAATTAGCGAATAATACCGCGCTCTGTATTGTTCAATGCATCAAGAAGCAAACCCACAGACGGCCATTCCTCAGCCATCTCGGCCAATACCGGCTTCACTTCTTCCATGGTTTTGCCCGAACGGTAGATTTCCTTGTAGGCACGGCGCAGGGCATGAAGCTCTTTCTTCTCAAAGCCGTTGCGCTGCAGGCCAACCAAGTTCAACCCGTACGGTGTTGCGTGGTTACCCTGGGCCAAGACATAAGGAGGCACATCCTGAACAACCGCAGAGCAGCCGCCAACATAGCTGTAGGCACCGACAGTACAGAACGGGTGGATAGCAGAAAGCGCCATTACGCCCGCATAGTCAGCCACGGTGACGTGGCCGCCAAGGATAGAGTTGTTACCAATGTGGGTGTGGTCACCCACAACAACATCGTGGGCAATGTGGGCATTAACACACAATAGGTTGTCGTTACCTACGATGGTCACACCCTTATCCTGCACGGTACCACGGTGGATCTGTACGCTCTCGCGGATCACGTTGCGGTCACCAATTTCAAGGCGGGTTGGCTCACCGTTGTACTTCTTATCCTGGCACTCTTCGCCAACGATGGCGTAAGGGAAGATACGGTTATCTTTGCCGATCACCGTCGGACCCTTGATCACCACGTGAGACATCACCTCGGTACCTTCGCCAATCTCAACATCGCTGCCGATATAGGTGAATGGACCAACGGTGACGTTCGCGCCAATCGTGACACCCTCTTCAATCACTGCCGATGGGTGAATTTTTGCAGTTTCGTGGATCATTAAAATTCTCGTCTCGCACACTTCAGCTCAGCTGAACAAACCACTGCACCATCTACTTTTGCTACACCATTAAACATAGCAATACCACGGCGCTCTTTCAGGTATTCCACTTCGATGATCAGCTGATCGCCAGGGCCTACCGGTTTGCGGAATTTGGCGTTATCAATGCTGGCAAAGTAGTACAGCTCATTTTCCGCCGGCGCGCCGAAGGTTTTGAATGCCAACAGGCCGGTTGCCTGCGCCATTGCTTCTAGGATCATAACACCCGGAAATACCGGCATTTTCGGGAAGTGGCCAGTAAACTGAGGCTCGTTAACCGACACGTTCTTGATAGCAGTCAGCGTTTTGCCTTCTTCGTAGTTGGTCACACGGTCGATCATTAGGAACGGGTAACGGTGTGGAAGAAGCTCTTGAATTTCCGTGATATTCAGCGTTTTATTTTCGCTAGTCAAAACTGAATTCCTGTTTAGTAATTTAGTATAAATGAACAGTTGAATTGAAGGCGGCCCACCTCATGCAGGCCGGGGTTGCAAACCGGAGGCGTTACTCGCCCTTTTCTTCCAGTTGCTTTTCAACTGCTTTGAGACGCTTGTTCATCTCATCGATCTTCATGGTACGTGCCGCAGTCTTACGCCACTCTCGGTTCGGCTGAAGCGGAATACCCGATGAGTACATCCCTTTTTCTTCGATGCTGCGCATCACCATGCCCATACCGGTAATGGTGACACCATCTGCAATTTCAATGTGGCCGTTAAGTACCGATGCACCACCAATAATACAGTATTTACCGATTTTGGTACTGCCAGCGACAATAGTACCACCCGCCATAGCCGTGCCATATCCGATCTGAACGTTGTGGGCAATTTGCATCTGGTTATCGAGGATCACGTTGTCTTCAATGACCGTGTCATCAAGGGCACCACGGTCAATGGTAGTACAGGCACCGATTTCAACACGGTTACCAATTCGCACCGTGCCCAATTGTGGGATCTTCACCCACTCGCCTTTTTCATTGGCATAACCGAAACCATCGGCACCGATCACCGTGCTTGATTGAACCAAGCACTGCTCGCCAAGCACAACACTGTGGTAAATCGTCACGTTGGCCCAAAGCTTGGTGCCCGCACCGATTTTTGCGTTTTTACCAACAAAGCAACCCGCGCCAATTTGCGCGTTGTCGCCAATTTGAGCACCCGACTCAATCACGGCGTTATGGCCAACGGCCACGCCTTCACCAATCACGGCATCGTCTGCAATGTAGGCCGACGGTGCGATATCCGACGCAGCAGCGGGGGTGGTATCCAATAGCTGGGCAACTCGCGCGTAACCCACATACGGTTCAGCCATAATCAAGGCATTGCCTGAGAAGTACTCTGCATCACCGTCCTTAAGCATAACAGCTGATGCCTGGCAATCAGCAAGGTGCTTACGGTATTTACTGCTCGACAAGAAGGTGATTTGCCCCTCGCCAGCTTGATCCATCCCTGCAATAGATTCAATAACAACATTGCCATCGCCGCGAAGCTCGGCATCCAGTTGCGCTGCTAAATCAGCGAGAGTAATTCCTGCCATTCGTAACCTTTCGTTATTAATATTCTGTTGGTGCTTTTCTGCCTACCGATGGGCAATACCAATCTGGATAAGCAGTTGTACACAACATCGTTGAGCAAATACTTATCTCGGTTAGTATTTATAACCTACGCGGCTTGGCGTGGCTATATGGTAAGACCAGTGAATAAAAGCCCTAAATAAAACAAGTCGAAAGACAGTAGTGTACCAAAGTACCCACTATACTTTCGACTCATGATTAGGGGCTCTCGCCCCTATAATTGCCTAATGTGTTAACCACCGCTTACTTAACGGCAGAAATCACTTTCGAAGATAGGTCATCTTGCGGGTTGGCATGCAGTACCGCGTTCGCATCAATCACCATATCGTAGCCTTCACGCTTCGCCACGTCTTGGATTGCTTGACGGATTTTCTGAACTAGCTTCTGCTCTTCTTCCGCACCGCGACGACGCTGGTCTTCTTGCAGCGCTTGCGCCTTCAGTTTGTAATCAGACTCAAGTGACTGCATTTCACGCTGTAGCTTAGTGCGCTCGCTTGAGCTCATTAGCTCGCCATCACGCTTCATTTTGTCTACTTTGGTCTTCATGCGGCTTTCAATACCACGCAGCTCATCGATGCGATCTTTGAACTCACCACGAAGTTTCTCAGCAACACCGTAGCGCTGTGCCAGTTGTTGCATCGCCTGTGCAGTCGCCACATAACCAACTTTCTGTGCGGCTTCGGCTGCTTGGGCATACATAGATGAAGAAAGAATAACCAGGCCAAGACCAGCCGCTTTAATCCACTGTTTCACAGGGTATCTCCTTAAAAAATTTAGAATGTTCGACCAATGGTGAAAGTAAAGAACTCTTCATCGTCACCCTCGTATTTCTTGATTGGCTTCGCAACCGAGAATACAAGAGGTCCCATTGGTGACATCCACTGCAATGCGGCACCATAAGACGCACGAATCAAAGATGGGTCGGAATAATCATGGATGTACTTACCATCATTATCTTTCAGATCATATTCCGTGTCCCACACTGTACCAGCGTCAACAAACACACTGGTACGGATTTGGTTGCGAACCTCGTCAGACGCGAACGGCGTCGGGACGATCAGTTCCATACTGGCCAACGCAACGGCGTTACCACCGGCTGCATCATCAGAGCCTTGCAAGCAAGGGTTGTTACCGCTGTTACCACCACCGCTTGAACAGCCTTCGGTATAGATGGCTTTCGGGCCTACCGTATTCGAGCGGAAACCACGTAGCGTAGTAAAGCCACCGGCGTAGTAGTTCTCGTAGAATGGCAACAACTGGTCGCTACCGTTATCGGTTGTACCGTAGCCATTACCATAACCTAAGCGACCGCGTAGCAATAAGCTGTAGCCGTGATCTTCGGTTAGCGGGAAGTACTGGCGTACATCGTACTGCACCTTGAAGTACTGGGCATCCGATCCTGGGATCGTCATACGGTATGATGCACGCTGGTGGTTACCCGCCGTTGGGAAGTAGCCACGGTTCAAGTTGTTGCGCGTCCATGATACCGACCAGTCAAAGTCATCAAGTTCAATCACGTTGTCACCGCGGTTGAAGCCGTGGATCGCCTTGAACTTCTCGATCTGGTAGTACTCTTGGGTATTCGAGATCTTGTTGTGGTCGTAGCCCACACCGAATTCGAAGAAGTTCAGCTCATCGAACGGGAAACCCCAGGTCAGGCTGGCACCGTAACTTTCGTTGGTATAGTCGGAAATGTTCGCGTCAGAGGCTTCAAACTCGTTGTAGTAAATCTTACCGCCCAAACTGATACCATCGAGCGTGAAGTACGGATCGCGGTACTCCAGGCTAACGTTCTTCTGGTAATCGTTCATCATGGCATTGATACCAAAACGGTTACCGGTACCAAGGAAGTTATCCTGCTGGATACCCGCCTGGAAACTGATCCCCGACTCCGTACCGTAACCGATACCAAAGTTAATGTTACCGGCATTCGCTTCTTTTACCGTGTACTTAACATCAACCTGATCATCAGAACCCGGCACTCGAACCGTCTGAACATCGACCGTTTCGAAGAAGCCAGTACGGCTCAGACGCTCTTTACCACGCTCAACAGAGCGCGAGTTCAGCCAGCTGCCTTCCATCTGGCGCATTTCACGGCGCAGGACTTCATCTTTGGTTGAGGTGTTACCGGTGAAATCAATATTGCGCACATAAATACGCTTGCCGGGCTCGACATTGATAATCAAAGCGACTTGCTGGTTATCGTCGTCGAAATCAGGGATAGTGTTCACTTGCGGGTAGGCATAGCCCAGCTCACCCAACTTGCGCTTCAAGGCTTCTTCCACAGCGGTAACTTCCGCACCGTTATAGACATCACCCGACGAAACCGCCACTAAGCTTTCCAGCTCAGAGCTCTTGCCTACCAAGTCACCGCGAAGCTGCACATCCTTGATTGAGTACTGCTCACCTTCATCGACTTTCAGGGTGATATAAACCCCTTTCTTGTCTGGCGAGATAGCAACCTGGGTCGCATCAAGCTTGTACTTCAAGTAACCATTGTTGAGGTATAGCGAGCGCAGGGTTTCCAAATCGCCAGCCAGTACCTGCTTTTGGTACTTTTTATCGGCCAGGAAGTTCCACCACGCCACTTCGGCTTGCAAGTTAAACTTGCTGCGCAACTCATCATCGGAGAACACTTCGTTACCGATGAAGTTAATTTGCTGGATCTCGGCAGACACGCCTTCCGTAAACACAAACTTCAAGTCTGCACGGTTACGCGGTAGTGGTGTCACCACCGCCTGTACCGACGCGTTGTATTTACCCACGCTGTAGTAGAAGTCTTCCAGTCCCTTCTCGATTTTACTTAACGTTGTTCTATCAAGGGATTCACCAACTCGAACACGGGAAGCGTCCAAATTTTCGGTTAACTGCTCTTCTTTAATCGCTTTGTTGCCGGAGAAGGTAATGCTGGCAATCGTTGGGCGCTCCAGCACCTTCACCAATAAGGCATTACCATCGCGGTAAACTTTAATGTCCTCAAAGTTGCCCGATGCAAACAGGGATTGGATCATCTCCGCCACATCGCGCTCGCCAACATTGTCGCCAACCCTAACAGGCATGGTCAGCAATGCCGCACCAAGAGTTACACGCTGTAGGCCTTCAAAGCGGATATCTTCAACTACAAATTGATCCGCACTATACGCAACACTGCTGCTAAACAGGAGTGATGCGATCAACAGTTTTTTCATCGCCATTACTGTTCTGATTATTCCTTGCTAAAACGCTCTTTTTAAAGGCGGGTAAAGTCATTGAAAAGCGCAACCGCCATCAACGCAACCAAAATGGCTGAGCCCACTCTATAACCTATATCCTGAACACGTTCAGAAACAGGACGACGTGTTACCGCCTCGATGGCAAAGAACATCAAGTGTCCCCCATCCAATACCGGCAGCGGTAACAAATTAACTATGCCCAAGTTGACGCTGATTAACGCCAGGAAGCCAAGGAAGTAGACGATGCCGTAGTCGGCTGTCATCCCTGCCCCTTTCGCAATCGAAATCGGGCCACTCAGGTTCTTCATTGCGACATCGCCGGTCACCAACTTGGTCACCATATCGAAGGTCAATGTCACGAGTTGCCACGTTTTTTCCGTGGCCTTGCCGATGGCCTCGATAGGGCCAAACTGCAAGTTGATACGGTATGACTCCGGCCAAGGTTCAACCTTTGGCGCAAACCCTGCGTACCCAATCATTTCACCACCAGGGCCTTCTTTCGCCCCAGGGGTTAACGCCAAGGCTGTCAACTCCCCCTCTCGCATCACCTCTAGTGCTAAAGGTTGCTCAGGGTGAGAGCGAACAGCTTCAACCACCTGCTGCCATTGGGTGACAGTTTCACCGTTGATTGAGACAATTTCGTCATTTAAACGTAAACCGGCATCAATTGCTGCCCCGCCGTCCACAAGTTGTGAAATAGTCAGGGTAATTTCAGGTGAATATGGTGTAATACCCAACGTCGTCAGGACGCGGTCACTTTCCGGGTCGAATGACCATGCCGACAAATCTAAAGTGCGCTGGCTTTCATACCCGCCTTCAGCGTCTGCCACAGTCAAAACCATCTCTTTATCACCGATATGGGAAATCATCGCCAAATTAACGGATTCCCAATCAGCGGTTTTGATTCCTGAAATAGATTTTAGTTCCATCCCAGATTCAATTCCTGCCTGCGCCGCAATAGATTGCGGAGCCACTTCGCCAATCACCGGGCGAACCGCCGGTACGCCAATCAGGTACACAACCCAGTAGGCGAAAATCGCAAACACGAAGTTGGCCAGCGGGCCGGCCGCCACAATGGCGCTACGCTGCCACAGTTTTTTGTTGTTAAACGCCATATGGCGCTTGTCGGCAGGTACTTCCTCAACACGCTCATCAAGCATCTTGACGTAGCCGCCGAGCGGGATCATCGCAAGGGTATACTCGGTGCCATCTTTGCCCACCTTGCGCCACAACGATTTCCCGAAACCGATTGAAAAACGCTCAACAAAAACACCACAACGGCGTGCAACCCAAAAGTGGCCGTACTCATGTACTGCTATCAGTATCCCAAGAGCGAGTAAAAATGCACCTAGGTTCCACAAAATACCTATCATATCTATACCTTACGAATAACGTCCTTCGCTAAGTTGCGAGCTATTCTATCCAGCTCAATCACACTTTCCAAGTCGGCTGGCTCGCGCATTGGGGCTTGCTCTAGCACCTGTTGGTTGATCCGCGCAATATCGGTAAAGCCGATTTGGCGCGCTAAAAAGGCCGCCACAGCCACTTCGTTGGCGGCATTGAGTGCCGTTGTTGCTGCTTGCCCGGCATAACATGCATCGATGGCAAGTTTCAGGCATGGGTAGCGGGCAAAGTCTGGCTTAAGGAAAGTAAACTCGCCTACCTGGCTAAAATCAAGCGGGGCAACACCGGCATCTACTCTTTCAGGATAGGACATTGCGCAGGCAATCGGGGTTCTCATATCCGGCAATCCCATTTGTGCCAGCACAGAGCCATCCTTGTATTGCACCATCGAGTGAATCACCGACTGCGGGTGAATAATCACGTCCATTTGCTCGCGGGAGGCATTAAATAGCCATCGCGCCTCAATATACTCCAACCCTTTGTTCATCATGGTCGCAGAGTCAACCGAGATTTTCGGCCCCATCGACCAGTTCGGGTGGGCAATGGCCATTTCTGGTGTGACGGCGTCAAGCTCCGCGACATCGGTATAACGGAAAGGGCCGCCAGAGCCTGTCAGCAAGATTTTACTCACGCCGGCCGACTCAAGGTCGCAGTAACCCATCTTGCGCTGGATCTCCGCTGGTAGGCTCTGGAAAATGGCATTGTGCTCACTGTCCACCGGCAACAGTTCAGCCCCGTATTCGCGGCAAGCATCAATGAACATCTGCCCCGACATCACCAGCGCTTCCTTGTTGGCCAGCAGAATGCGCTTTCCAGCCTTGACGCCTGCCATTGTCGGCAATAGGCCAGCAGCCCCAACAATCGCAGCCATCACAGTGTCGACCTCGTCCAGCGCAGCAACCTGGCACATGCCAGCCTCGCCAGCCAGCACCTCTGTCGCGATATTATGCTGCTTTAATTGTGTCGCCAATTCACGCGCTGCAGACTCTGATGCCATCGCCGCATACTTTGGACGCCACTGCATACACAGCTCGAACATTTTCTGGCTATTGCTACCCGCAGCCAGAGCAACAACATCAAATAAATCGGGGTTTTGAGCGGCCACGGCAAGTGTACTGCTACCAATAGAACCCGTTGCACCAAGAATCGTTAACTTACGCATATTATCACTTAACAACACAAAAACTCGTTTGGCATATTGAGCATGGCACTCCCAATGAACACAGACAAGTCTGTTCGACGTCTGAAGCGTTCACTGGGAGCACGTTAGAAAGGCTTATATCAACCAAAGATACAGTAAGGCAAATACAGGAAGGGCGGCGGTTAGGCTATCAATGCGGTCTAAGATACCGCCGTGGCCTGGTAAGATACTTCCGCTATCTTTAATTCCGGAAACACGCTTGAACATACTTTCAACAAGATCGCCCAGTACCGATGCCACCACGGTTACCACAGCAATCAATAGCAGGCTACCCAGGCTGACAAACGGGATGTCCATCAGGGCGGCACCGCCCCATGTCACCAATACCGCCAGCAAAGCGCCACCAGCCAGGCCTTCGATCGTCTTATTCGGGCTCACTGCAGGGGCCATCTTGTGCTTACCGAAGCGCTTACCGGAGAAGTACGCACCAGTATCTGCCGCCCAAACCAAGAAACAAACCAGCATCACCAGTTTAGCACCGTGATACGGCGATTCGAGGTAGTTAACGGCGCGCAGCATCAGCACGCTCCAGAAGAAAGGAAGCAGGGTCAGCAAACCAAAAAGGTATTTCAAAGGGATAGATGTTGACCATAGTTTGGCACTGCGCGGATAGCTGATAGCCAGCGCCGAGGCAACGGCCCACCAAATACCGCCAATCAGCAGTACGGCTTGGTGCGATGACGCTAGCATTGATAGCGTTGTTGCGTCGGTCGGCATCAAAGCGATTGAAGCCCCAAGAACCAAGGTCGGAAGCACCATCGCGGCAACACGCGACTTCGCTTCAACAAATTGTGTCCACTCCCAGAAGCCAATCAGGGTAATACCTGCTAGCGCGGCAACAAAAGCAGGAAAAGGAAGAAGAAAAATTCCTGCAATAACTAGGGGAGCGAGGATGACTGCGGTAATAATACGTTGCTTAAGCAAACTGCGTCCTCTCAATATTATTTTTTGATGGCTGGAGCCATAGCCCAACCTAATGTTGCCTACCTGGCAACCAGTAAAAAAGGCATCACAACCTAATGTCAGATGCCCTAAAGATAAAATCGTAACCCGACACGCGGTGCCATCGCTACTTATTGCTCAAGTAAAGCTTGTACTTGCTCACCGGTGCAGCCGAAGCGGCGCTCTCGGTTCACAAACCATGCTACGGCGTTGGCCATGCTGGCTTCATCGAAGTCAGGCCAATGCTGCTCCGTGAAGTACAACTCAGCATAAGCGGTTTGCCATAGCATAAAATTACTGATGCGGCATTCGCCACTGGTACGGATCAGCAAATCAACCTCAGGCAACCCTGCCGTTGATAGGCCATCGGCGAGCATATCTTCAGTGATATCCTCAGCAGTCAATCCGCCGTGAGCCACTTGGTGTGCCAAGCGTTTTGCAGCCTGAAGAATATCCCACTGACCACCGTAGTTGGCGGCAACATTCAATACCATACCAGTATTGTTTTCCGTCAACGCCTCAGCTTCGGCAATTTTACGTTGCAAACGCTCACTAAACCTTGTGGTATCACCAATAATGCGCAGGCGAATATTGTTCTTATGAAGTCGCTTCACTTCACGGCCCAATACCGTAATGAAGAGCTCCATTAACAAAGACACTTCGTCTTCAGGGCGGCGCCAGTTTTCACTACTGAAAGCGAAAAGCGTCACAACCTTGATACCAAGGCGGTTTGCTGTCGAGACAGTTTTACGTACGGCTTCTACGCCAGCCTTATGGCCAAACACTCGAGCCTTGCCTCTCGCCTTCGCCCAGCGGCCGTTTCCATCCATTATGACGGCAACGTGCTTAGGCAAACTATCAGCAAAGAGTGCAGTATCGATTGTATGCTCTGCCATACATCTCCCTCAAAAAAAAACGCTGTGCTGCACGCACAGCGCCCTGTACTTTGTTCAAGCCAATGAAGTCGATTAAACTTCCATCAACTCTTTTTCTTTCACATCTAGAATCGCATCAATTTCTTTCACTGCTGCGTCTGTGATCTTCTGGATGTCGTCCTGTGCGCGGCGATCATCATCTTCAGAAATTTCTTTCTCTTTAAGCAGTGCTTTCACGTCTGCGTTCGCATCACGACGGATGTTACGAACGGCAACACGGCCTTGCTCTGCTTCAGCGCGTACGATTTTAACAAGATCGCGACGACGCTCTTCCGTTAGTGGTGGAAGTGGAACGCGGATCACAGTACCCGCTGACATTGGGTTCAGGCCTAGGTCAGACATCATGATCGCTTTTTCGATTTTAGGCGTTAGCTCTTTATCGAAAACAGTGATTGCCAGAGTACGCGCGTCTTCAGCAACAACGTTTGCTAGCTGCTTAAGAGGCGTGTTTGCACCGTAGTACTCAACGTAGATAGTATCCAGCAGGCTCGGGTGAGCACGGCCAGTACGTACTTTTGCTAGCTGGTTTTTAAGCGCTTCAACACTTTTGCCCATGCGCTCCTGCGCATCTTGTTTAATTTCTTCAATCACGGTTAATACCCTTTAATCATTCGGTAAAATCGGAAGCCCGTAGGCTTCCGAATAAAAGAAGTAAGCTCTTTCGACAAGATACTTAGTCGTTGGTAATCAACGTACCTTCTTGCTCACCCATTACCACGCGGCGAAGAGAGCCTGGCTTGTTCATGTTGAATACACGAATAGGCATACCGTGGTCGCGAGCAAGAGTAAATGCTGCAAGATCCATTACTTTTAGTTCTTTTTCAAGAACGTCTTGGTAGCTAAGCTTATCATAAAGAACAGCGTCTGGGTTTTTAACTGGATCTTCTGTGAATACACCGTCAACTTTTGTTGCTTTTAGTACCACGTCAGCTTCGATTTCGATACCGCGCAGACAAGCAGCAGAGTCGGTAGTGAAGAATGGGTTACCGGTACCCGCAGAGAAGATTACCACGCGACCCTGGCGCAGCTGGCTGATCGCGTCAGCCCAGTTGTAGTTGTCACACACGCCATTTAGCGGGATTGCCGACATCACTCGAGCGTTCACATAGGCACGATGTAGTGCGTCACGCATTGCAAGGCCGTTCATCACGGTAGCTAGCATACCCATGTGGTCGCCCACAACTCGGTTCATACCTGCTTCAGCTAGGCCAGCACCACGGAACAGGTTACCACCACCGATAACAAGGCCAACTTGCACACCTAATTCAATCAGTTCTTTGATTTCCTGAGCCATACGGTCAAGAACTTGTGCATCAATACCAAAACCTTCCTCGCCCTGCAGTGCTTCCCCACTGAGTTTGAGCAGAATACGTTGATAAGTCGGTTTAGGATTCGTGGTCATTAGTTTACCTTCCAGGCTTACAAATATAGATACGGAGTTGTAAAAAGACCGCAGCCTAGGCTACGGTCTTTGGAGTTCTTAGCAAGAAGGATTAACCCTTCTGTACTGCTGCTACTTCTTCAGCGAAGCTCATTTCTTGAGCTTTCTCGATACCTTCACCAACTTCTAGGCGGATGAAGTTAGTTACTGTAGCGCCTTTCTCTTTTAGGAATTCGCCAACAGCTTTCTTAGGTTCCATGATGAATGGCTGACCAGTTAGAGAGATTTCGCCTGTGAATTTCTTCATGCGGCCGATAACCATCTTCTCTGCGATTTCAGCTGGCTTGCCTTCGTTCATCGCGATTTCAACCTGAACCTGACGCTCTTTTTCAACAACGTCTGCAGGTACGTCTTCTGGGTTTACGAACTCAGGCTTAGAAGCAGCTACGTGCATAGCGATGTGCTTCAGAGTTTCTGCGTCGCCGTTACCAGCAACAACAACACCGATGCGGTCGCCGTGACGGTAAGAAGCGATGTTTTCGCCTTCGATGTACTCAACGCGACGGATAGAGATGTTCTCACCGATCTTAGCAACTAGAGCAACGCGAGTTTCTTCGAACTTAGCCTGAAGAGCTGCAACGTCTAGACGCTCAGCTAGTGCTACAGCTAGTACTTCGTTAGCGAATGCTAGGAAGTTAGCATCTTTAGCAACGAAGTCAGTCTGACAGTTAACTTCTAGAAGCGCTGCAACGCCGTCAGCGTCTTTGATTAGGATTGTGCCTTCAGCAGCAACGTTACCTGCTTTTTTAGCAGCTTTAGCAGCACCGCTCTTACGCATGTTTTCGATTGCTAGCTCGATGTCAGCGTTAGCTTCAACTAGTGCTTTCTTACATTCCATCATGCCTGCGCCAGTACGTTCGCGCAGTTCTTTAACTAGGGCAGCTGTAACTGTTGCCATTGTTATATCCTCAGTTTTGAATACTTGGTGTAAAAATCAGGGGCCATTATCGGCCCCTGGTAACCATTCTTAGTTTACACAAGGTAACTTAAGATGCTCAAAGGAGCAGGCTATTATTCAGCTTCTACGAAACCGTCTTGCTCAGCCTGTGCAACGATGTCTTGGTTGCGGCCTTCAGTAACAGTTTGAGCAACAGCACCAGTGTATAGCTGGATAGAACGGATTGCGTCATCGTTACCTGGGATTACGAAGTCAACACCATCTGGGTTAGAGTTAGTATCAACAACAGCAAATACTGGGATACCTAGGTTGTTAGCTTCTTTAATAGCGATGTGCTCGTGGTCAGCATCGATTACGAACATAGCGTCTGGTAGGCCGCCCATGTTCTTGATACCGCCTAGAGATTTCTCAAGCTTCTCCATTTCACGAGTACGCATTAGCGCTTCTTTCTTGGTTAGCTTGTCGAAAGTACCGTCTGTTGACTGAACTTCAAGGTCTTTTAGACGCTTGATTGACTGACGAACAGTTTTCCAGTTAGTCAGCATACCACCCAACCAGCGGTTGTTTACGTAGAACTGGTCACAGTTAACTGCAGCTTCTTTGATAGATTCGCTGGCTGCACGCTTAGTACCAACAAATAGTACTTTGCCCTTACGAGCAGCAATCTTGTTGATTTCTGCTAGAGCGTCGTTGAACATTGGTACAGTCTTCTCAAGGTTGATGATGTGCACCTTGTTACGAGCACCGAAGATGAACGGCTTCATCTTAGGGTTCCAGTAACGAGTTTGGTGACCGAAGTGAACACCAGCCTTAAGCATGTCGCGCATTGATACAGTTGCCATTGAATAATCCTCTATGGGGTTAGGCGTCCACATATCCCATCTTGACCGACCCAATATACGCCCTAAGACGTGACAACCTCGCGAAAGATTGTTGGGCACCCCGGAAGATGTGTCGATATGTGTGAGTGATTAATAAAAGTTTAAGTGCAATCTGAATAACTGAATCGAAATCCAATTACCCAATTACGGCGCGCTTTATACCATATTTTAGCAACCGAAATCCAGTTTAAATATCGTCAACAACCGCAATCTTGGTTTCCATCACGTGCCCTCGCTGTTAACATGTAAAGAATAGAAAACAGTCAATGCAGAGAAGATTGAATGAGCATCAAGATCAAAACGGCTGATGAAATTGAAAAAATGCGCGCAGCCGGTAGTTTGGCAGCAGAAGTTCTGGAAATGATTGAGCCTCACATCAAAGAAGGTGTGACGACAGATGAACTAAATAAAATCTGTCATGACTATGCGTTAGAAAAAGGTGCTTACTCCGCGCCACTCGACTACCACGGATTCCCTAAGTCGATCTGTACCTCTATCAACCACATTGTTTGCCACGGCATTCCGGCAAGCCAAGATGAGATGGGCAGCAACGGCCAGCTTAAGCCAGCGGTATTGAAAAATGGCGACATCATCAATGTCGACATTACGGTGATCGTGCCGAACGACGAAAACGCCGACCTGAGCGTGCGTCCTGCGGGCTACCACGGCGACACCTCGAAGATGTTCCTTGTCGGCGACGTAACACCGGCCGACAAGCGCCTGTGCCGCGTCACGCAAGAAGCCCTGTATGTGGGTATGCGCAAAGTGAAACCTGGCGCACGCGTGGGCGATATCGGTACTGCTATCGAGAAGTTCATCAAGGACAACAACAAGAAGAACCCACTGAACAAGTACTCTATCGTGAAAGACTTCTGCGGCCACGGTATCGGCAGCGAATTCCACGAAGAGCCACAGGTGGTTCACTACCGCAACAGCGACCGTACCGTGCTTAAAGCGGGCATGTGCTTCACTATCGAGCCGATGATCAACGCGGGCAAGTTCGGCTGTAGCGTCGATGCGGCCGATGACTGGACGGTTTACACGGCTGACGGCAAGAAGTCTGCCCAGTACGAGCACACCATTGTTGTCACCGACACCGGCTGTGAAGTGCTGACCCTGCGCAGCGATGACACCATCCCTCGCCTAATGCGAAACGCCTAATCCCAAATAACCGACCTCTGGTCGGTTTTTTTATGGCCAAGATTTCTCCCAATATCCGTGGTAGGGTTATAACAAGACTCCATTACATGCACGGACGGCAATGACAGACTCCTCTTCTACCCCTGTGACCGAGACCGCGGACAAGTTCACCCCAGAGCAATTGCGCTTAGCGCTAGAGCAATTCACCGCCCAGCAGAAGCAGCAATTTCTGAACCATGCCCCAGTCACCTCGTTGGTTGAGGCTCGCTCCCACTATATCGATCAGCTACTCAGGCAGCTGTGGCAGCATTTCAACCTGTTTGACCAGCACGATCTCGCCCTGATCGCCGTCGGCGGCTATGGCCGGGGCGAGTTGCACCCGCTATCGGATGTCGACATCTTGATCCTGAGCGAGCAACCGCTAGATGATGCCACCGGCGCCACCGTCAGTGCCTTCATCACCCTGTTGTGGGACTTGAAGCTCGATGTCGGCCACAGTGTTCGCACCATTGATGACTGCATCCAGATAGGCATGGACGACCTCACCGTTGCCACCAACTTGCAAGAGTCGCGCTGGCTTTGCGGCAACCAAGAAACCTACCAGCAACTGGAAGAGAAGATAAACGCCGGCAATTTCTGGCCCAGCGAACAGTTCTACCAAGCCAAGCTGGATGAGCAGAAAACCCGCCATGCCCGCTACCACGACACCACCTACAACCTTGAGCCGGATATCAAATCCAGCCCGGGTGGCTTGAGGGACATCCACACGTTGAGCTGGGTTGCCCGCCGCCACTTCGGGGCCACCAGCCTGTTGGAGATGAGCCGCTTCGGCTTCCTGACCGATGCCGAGTACCGCGAGCTGGTTGAATGCCAAGACTCATTGTGGCGGATCCGCTTTGCCCTGCACTGCGAGTTGCGCCGCTACGACAACCGCCTGACCTTCGGCCACCAAGCCTCGGTAGCCGAGCTGCTTGGCTACGCTGGCGAGGGCAACCAAGCGGTCGAAATGATGATGAAGGATTTCTACCGTACCTTGCGCCGGGTCGCCGAGCTGAACAAAATGCTGTTGCAACTGTTCGACCAGGCAATACTCAACCAAGGGACGGCGGCAGAGCCCGTTGAGCTCGATGAAGATTTCCAAATCCGCGGCCAACTGATCGAAGCCACCAAGCCAGCACTGTTTCAGGCCCGTCCGGAAACCATTCTGGAAATGTTCCTGCACATTGCCCGCAACTCGGAAATCGAAGGTATTGCCGCACCTACCCTGCGCCAGCTGCGTACCGCGCGCCGCCGCCTCAACCGCTTCTTGATTGATATCCCGGAGGCCCGGGACAAATTTATGGAATTGGTACGTCAGCCGAACTGCCTGCAAAAAGCCTTTCGCCTGATGCACCGCCACGGCGTGCTCTCGACTTACCTGCCGCAATGGAGCCAGATAGTCGGCCAGATGCAGTTCGACTTGTTTCACGTTTATACCGTCGATGAGCATACCGTCCGCCTGCTCAAGAACCTCAATAAGTTCAGCGATAACGAAAACCGCCAACGTCACCCTATCTGCTGCGAGGTCTACCCGCGGGTAGCCAAGAAGGAAATACTGATCCTAGCGGCCATCTTCCATGATATTGCCAAAGGGCGTGGCGGCGACCACTCAGAACTAGGCGGGGTCGACGCCTACGATTTCTGTATCCAACACGGCCTGTCAAAGCCCGAGGCCAACTTGGTGAAATGGCTGGTGAACCAACACTTGCTGATGTCTGTCACCGCCCAGCGCCGGGATATTTACGATCCGGAAGTGGTCACCGAGTTCGCCAAGACGGTACGCGACGAGGAAAGGCTCGATCACCTGATCTGCCTAACGGTTGCCGATATCTGTGCGACCAACCAAGAGCTCTGGAACAGCTGGAAACGCACCTTGCTGGCCGAGCTGTACTACTCAACCCAAAAGGCCCTGCGCCGCGGTTTGGAAAACCCGCCCGACGTTCGCGAACGTATCCGCCACAACCAGCAGATGGCCTCGGCGCTATTGCGTAGCGAGGGCTTTGCCCAGCGCGAAATCGACGTGCTATGGCAGCGCTTCAAGGCTGATTACTTCCTGCGCCACACCCACAAACAGATTGCTTGGCATGCCGAGGCTATCCTCAACCATGACGACCACGACAAGCCGCTGATCCTGCTTAGCAAGAAGCCGACCAGGGGCGGTACCGAGGTCTTTGTCTACTGCAAGGACAAAACCAAGCTGTTCGCCATTGTGGTTTCTGAGCTCGATAAGAAGAACCTCAGTGTCCATGACGCCCAAGTCATGACCAGCAAGGATGGCTTCGCCCTCGATACCTTCATGGTGCTCGACCCAAGCGGCAAGGCGCTGAATGAAAGCCGCCACAACACGGTACGCCGGGCGTTGGTCAACGCCCTGACCCACATGAAGTCGGATCGCAAGAAAAAGCGCCCGCCGCACAAACTGCAGCACTTCAAGGTCAAGACCCAGGTCGACTTCCTGCCAACCAAGTCAGGCAAGAACACCATGATGGAGTTGGTTGCCCTTGATATGCCGGGGTTGCTTGCCCGCGTCGGTTCGGTATTTGCCCGCCAAAACATCAGCCTACAGGCAGCAAAAATTACGACCATTGGCGAGCGGGCCGAAGACTTCTTCATCGTCACCGGCCAAGATGGCAGCCCGCTAACACCAGAGGAGCAAGCTCAATTGCGAGAGGCGTTGCTAGCCCGGTTAGAGAAGCAATCCTAGAGATAAGAAAAATCAGGGAGGCCATACGCCTCACCTATCACACTGGCAGCCAGTACAGTATCCATGCTGGTTGCCAACTACAATAACAATTACAACCTATTATCCACCCAATCTATAACGAATGAGGCCTGTATGTACCCAAACCTCACCAGCATCGGGATTGAAAAGCCGGACAGTATCGAGCGCTACAGCTTGCGCCAGGAAGCCGCTAACGACATCCTCAAAGTCTACTTCAAGAAACAGAAGGGCGAATTGTTCGCCAAAAGCGTAAAGCTCAAGTTTCCCCGCCAGCGCAAGTCGGTTATGGTCAACAGCGGCAGCCGCGAGTACAAGGAAGTCACCGAGATCAACCGCACCCTGACGTTTGTCATCGACGAGTTGGATCAAATCACCAACCGCAAGCACAGCGATGTCGATATCAAGAAAAAGATACTCAGTGATTTAAGGCACTTGGAACAAGTCGTGACGCACAAGATCGCCGAGATCGAAGCCGATCTTGAAAAATTGAAATGATCGCCAAGGAGCCCCCAGGGGCTCCATCGCTCTAGCTCTTATGCCGCGTCGGCCAGCTTGGTCCAGCTCACCAGCCAAGGCATAGCGACCTCAAGGGCATCGAAGTTAACGCAAGCATCCACGTCCAACCTCTCGGCCAAGGGTTTAGCCTGCAGCTCCCTGAGCAGTTCGTCGAACTGCCTGCCGCCACCGCAAAAGCGCTCTTCGCCATAGCTGGAATCACCCAGCGCTATCACGCCGTAGCGCAGGTTCGGCATTAACGGGAACGTATCGTTGAGGGATTGATAAAGCGGTAACAGGTTATCGGGGATTTCCCCCTGGCCTGTCGTTGACGATACCACCAACGCCAAATCCTGCTGGTAGGCAAGAAACTCTTCCAACGTCGGATCGAGATATAACTCCACCTGATGGCCCGATTCTGCCAAATGGCTCACCACGGCTTCGGCCACTTCCTCAGCCCCACCATACACCGTACCAACAAAGACTCCGATTTTAGCCATGTCCAACACCATCCTTTGCATTAGCGCCCGAAGGCAATGAATCAATTACCGATACCACTGTGAATCCTGCACCTTGAGGTAACTTAGGTATAATAATAACTGTGGCTGTTGATACGGCCGGATGCAAGTTTAACTACTGAGCCTAGTCCTGATCTGGGCTCTTGGGGCTCAACAAAGATAGCGGCCATTCAAAGGCGTCCATCACCCGACCCCATGCTTCATCGACACCCGCGCGGATATCAAGCACCTCACCGCTGATCGGATGAGCCAGTTGCAATCGCGATGCATGCAACATCAAACGACGGCATTGGTAATTTTCGCGGAACATCCGGTTGTGGCGGCCATCACCGTGGTTAACGTCACCAATGATGTGGTGGCTAAGGTGGTGCATATGGCGGCGCAGCTGATGCTTGCGGCCGGTCTCGGGCTTCATTTCCACCAAGGTATAGCGGCTTGTGGCATAGCGACCGACCGGAATGTCTGTTTCCACCTTGGCTAAAGGCGCGTAGGCGGTGATGGCCTCTTTGGCTTCTTTGTCCTGGTCGGCATCCTTGTCGGCGATCTTATCCAGCTCTTCTTTCAATGGGTAATCCAGCACGGCGGCTTCTTTTACCCAGCCCCTTACCACCGCATGGTAGGTTTTTTTCACATCGCGACCAGCAAACTTGGGCATCATCACGGCTGCGGTCTCGCTCGACAAGGCAAACAACAGCACACCCGATGTCGGGCGATCCAAACGGTGGAGCGGAAACACATGCTGGCCAATTTGATCACGAAGCGTCTGCATCACAAAAACCGTTTCGTGACGGTCTAGCCAAGAGCGGTGAACCAGCATACCCGCCGGTTTATTTACCGCGACCAGGTGCTCGTCGCGATACAGGATTTCAAGTTCCATAAATCAGTTAATCTTAAATAATTGGTCAAGTTCACGGGTGACAGTCAATACGGCCTGTTGGCCCTTCGCGTACTTCATTGCCTCCTCAACATAAGGAGAGATCTCAAATGCCTGCGGTAGCGGCTGCGCCACTTGGATTAGATAGCTGAGCCTAGGGATCAACACCCATTGCAACCACTGCTCGCAGCTGAGGCAATCAATGGCAAATGGCTGAGTACTTTGCAGCGCACTTGGTGGGGGTGGCGTTGCTTCCCAAAGCGCATTGGCTTGCATAACCTCGGTCAGTTTTTCCAGCAGTAGCTGGCAATGACGGGATTTGTCCATCTCATTACCTCGAAGACAACGGTGTTTTTGTGCTGTGTGTATATTGGGGGCGAAGGATACCACCTCTCCCTGCAATCCCCAACGCCCGACAGGGTATTTGCAAAGTAAGAAATTCCTGTTGGTACATGCATCTTGAAGTAACTTGGGTATATACTCTTTCTCCTAGATTAAGGAGCACCGAGTATGCCCATGGATAAATTTCACACCCTGACCCAGCTCTTAGACAATGCTGGCTGCCAATATAAGATTTTCGACCTTGGCCGCCGCGTCGCCGAGATCGATGTAGAACAGTTCAAGGCTGTTGAGGACAACCGCCAGCCATATCCATGGCCACTGCAACAACACGCCAACCTCTCTATTTCATTCTGGCAGGAAAACAACCCGCCGTGGATTTGGTTCCTGCGCCTGCCCCTCGATGAGCGCGGCTTGCTTAAGCAAGCGGCCGTGGGCGACTTCATCAAGTATGTCATTGAAGCAATGGGAGCAACACTCAACACAACCCCAACGGAAGAAGAGCAAGAGAAGCTGGCGGCGAATCCTTACACCTTCAAGCCAAATGACGACAAAATGGCGATCTTCCATGCCCAGTTACGCCAGCAGTTGTCATTGCCAGCAAGCCAATATTATGAGCATGCCCAGCACTTCCTAACCGGCGAGCTTGGTTGGGATAAATGGCAGGGCGTTGGCCTTCAAGGCCTGGCTGATGTTTGTGCCCGGATGAAGCAAGAAAACAATGCCACCTTGCTGCGCAAGTCGGTCAACCAGTTGCCGCTAACACCGCTATACGCCCTATTGGGCTGCCTAGAGCACTGCGATCTTCCCGAGAACTTATCGTCGCGCATTGCCGGGCGCATCAGTGACGAGAGCGCGGTAGAGCAAGCCGATTTATTCTTAGTTGGTGCCCTATTGCGTGCGCTATCCGGTGCCGACAGCACCCTGCTCAACAAGACTTTGAAGCAAGTGCTTGGCCAACCTGAACTTTGCCACCCAGAAGTATTAGTTGCTATCGCTGGTCGCTGCTGGAATGGTTTGGCGGATACAGAAACTGCCGGCTTGTTCTTGCAACGCTTGGCTGAAGCCGGGGATCAAACCCTGTTCAACCAACTCTTTGCCGATCTGGTTATGCTGCCTATCCTACGCGGTATTATGCTGCAGGTACTCCATAGCCAAGCAAATCCAGCGCTTGTTGAAGCCATCGCTAAGTTGCAGCAGCACGCCCGCGGCAATAACGCTTAAACATCAGCAAGGAAGGCAGTGCCCATTATGGATAATTTATTGGGAATTTTAGCGCTGGCGCTATTTGGCTATTTATTCTGGCAGCAACGCCGGCAAACCGAGCTTGCCCAGCTGTTTATTACCCAGCGCTGCGAGAGATTGGGGTTGCAGTTGCTCAGTATCGCCCGAGGCTCCCACAAAGTGAAAGATCAGCACGGCCGATGGTATTGGCATACCGTCTATTGGTTTGAGTTTTCCGCCGACGGGCATGATGCCTATCAAGGGCATATCATCATGAAAGGATTCAGGCCGCTGGCCTTCAATGTCCCGCCGCACCGAATGCCGGGAGAATAGAAATTCTGGCCCGGAAAAAAGAACGGGCGCAACTTTCGTTGCGCCCTTAGGTCTTACTTGCAGCAGTCCCGCTACTATGGTGCTCCCTGCATCATTCCTTTGAATTGCTGTAATCCGTCAGCAGATTCCTTTTATTCTTCGTCCAGAAGTTGTCCTTTGGCCTTCCTGACCCGTCAGTTCATCCTGTCCTGACTCTCATCATCCTTCCTGGAGGTGTCCCTGACTTCATCCCGAAGCGGTCCTTGTGTCATCCTGACTAGCAAACGTCCTGTTTACTATTTTGCCTATCCTAGGCTATCCCTTCACAGTCCATGTTCGATATACCATCCTAGTACACCGGTCTCTTCCTGAGACTGCCATAATCCTTGGCTTTTTCCTGTTCCGTTCCGTCAGTTCCTTCCGACACCATTAAGATTACGCTTTTGCCCCTGAAATTGAACCCTCGCTGAATAAATTAATTCGCCTCTGCAGCATCGGAAACAACACCACAAAAATTAAACACAATAAAATCAAACACTTAATAAATTTCATCGTCAATTTTCTAGTTTATGAAACTAATTTATCCCACGCCTTTGTAAGAGATCTCGCACAAGCAAATGGGTTGAATACGCTAAAGCACTAATGGGGACTAAAATTGAGCATGGCGATGCATAGCTAAGAACAGTAGAAATATGCGTTCAAACGGTCATTTTCAACCACCACTTGGGCACGAGGTGCAGAGATGCAGAGATGCAGAGATGCAGAGATGCAGAGATGCAGAGATGCAGAGATGCAGGAGATTAAAAAACGTCAATGATTGGTCAATACGAAAGACAGGCTTAACTTCTTTCCAGAAAGCTATAACCAATAACCATATAACCATATAACCACAGCGCCGTAGCGCCATAGCACCGCTCTTAATCCATAGCACCGCACATAAAAGAACGGGCGCAACTTTCGTTGCGCCCTTAGGTCTTACTTGCAGCAATCCCGCTACTATGGTGCTCCCTGCATATTCCTTTGACTGCTGTTTCCTTCAGCATTGTCCTTTTGACTTCGTCCTGAAGTTGTTCCTTTGGCCTTCCTGACCCGTCAGTCCATCCTGTCCTGACTCTCATCATCCATCCTGGAGGTGTCCCTTACTTCATCCTGAAGTGGTCCTTGCGTCATCCTGACTAGCAAACATCCTGTTTACTATTTTGCCTATCCTCGGCTATCCCTTCACAGTCCATGTTCGATATACCATCCTAGTACACCGGTCTCTTCCTGAGACTGCCAAATCCTTGGCGCTTTCCTGTTCCGTTCCGTCAGTTCCTTCCGACACCAATAAGATTACGCTTTTGGCCCTGAAATTGAACCCTAGCTGAATAAATTAATTCACCTTTTCACTATTGAGAAATAGCGAAAAACAAACAAAACAATAAAAATCAACAACTTAATAAATTTAGCTGTCATTTTTCTGATTTATAAAACTAATTTATCCCACGCCTTTGTAAGAGATCTCGCACAAGCAGGCGGGTCGAATACGCTAAAGCATCAATAAGAGAAGGAAATTAAGAAAGACGATGCATAGCTAAGAGAAATAGAAATATGCGTTCAAGTGGCAATTTACAACCACCACTGGGAGTGATGTGCAAAGGAGCAAAAGTGCAGGAGATTCGAAAAACGTCAATGATTGGCCTATGCGAAAGGCAGGCTTAGCTTCTTTCCAGAAAACGATATAACCGCAAAACCATAGAACCGCTCTTAATCCATAGCACCGCACATAAAAGAACGGGCGCAACTTTCGTTGCGCCCTTAGGTCTTACTTGCAGCAATCCCGCTACTATGGTGCTCCCTGCATCCTTCCTTTGACTGCTGATTCCTTCAGCTTATCCTTTATGACTTCGTCCTGAAGTTGTCCTTTTGGCCTTCCTGACCCGTCAGTCCATCCTGTCCTGACTCTCATCATCCGTCCTGGAGGTGTCCCTTACTTCATCCTGAAGTGGTCCTTGCGTCATCCTGACTAGCAAACATCCTGTTTACTATTTTGCCTATCCTAGGCTATCCCTTCACAATCCATGTTCGATATACCATCCTAGTACACCGGTCTCTTCCTGAGACTGCCAAAATCCTTGGCGCTTTCCTGTTCCGTTCCGTCAGTTCCTTCCGACACCAATAAGATTACGCTTTTCTAATGCGAAAAGAACCCTGCTTTGCGACATTTTCCAACTTGCAAGACAATACCCCAAGCATCAATAAAACATAAAACAAAATACAATCAACAACTTAAAACCATAAGTGCGATATCCTAGGGTATACACCAACTTTAATATCCCACATCCTTGTAAGAGATCTCGCACACGGTAGCGAGAAATAGGCGGATCACCCTAAACACCTCCCGGCCTACCAGTTGCTGATAACAATATATACTTAGGTCAATCACCCTTGTTCTTCCCGCTACGGGCCGCTTCCCTTTTTACAACGGAGTGAATAATGGAAACTTTTAATCACAACCTCAGTAGCCTGTTCAGCCAGTTGGGGCTCAATAACTCCAAGGAGTTTATCGAGCGCTTCATCGCTGAGCACCACCTCGTCCAACACGAACAACTCGCTGAAGCTAAATTCTGGCAACCCTCGCAAAGCCGCTTTATAAAGGAGTCACAGGAACAAGATGCGGACTGGTGTGAGGTCATCGACCAACTCGACGCTTTACTTCGCAAGTAAGTCAGCGACAATAAGCGGGGTGTAGTTTTCAGAGGAAGGAAAAGCGATGTCATCAGAAATCACCCAAGCCCTAGAGCAAGCTATCAGCTCGCTGACAGAAGAAGGCAAAGAGCCATCGGTTGCCTTGATTAAGTCCCGCTTATCGCAGCCGCTTCCCATGCCGTTGATCATCCAGGCGCTACAAGCATGGAAGAAAAATGCAAAGGTACCAAAGATAGAGAAGTGCGAGCCGAGTGCCACACTAGAGGAAAGGGTAAAGTCGCTAGAGCAGCAGGTCGCCGATCTCACTGCGCGGCTGGCCCAGTTGGAAGGCACCAACCAGCAAAGCTGATTCATCGCCTTCCGGCTTCAAAGCCAGCCAGCGTCACAGCCAACAATCACGGGGAGGCCTGGCCTCCCCGCTTTATGCTTTATTGGTAGTCCCAAGAAAGGTTAGATACGATCCGGCACTCATCGCATTTGAAGTGGAAAATGCCATGAATTGGTGCGTCCAGTCGCCATTCATCATTACCGCACTTGGGGCAAGGGCGATTTAATTCGCTCTCCAAGCTATCACCGCCCACTTGGTATTGGTAGTAATAGGTTGGGATTTTGGTGATATATTCAATGCGCCCGCGCAAGTCCCACCCTCGGCGAAACAGATCGCTTTCGGCATCTCGAATTTCATGCAATGTAGCATGCTCGGCCTGGCAGCCGCCTGCCATCTGTATCTCGTCACACGCCTGCCACTCAGTTTGCCATTTCACTATTGCTTTATGGTCGCCATTCAAGGTTGGCTCAGGCAGGCGGTACAAAGGTATAGGCATCAAGGTTTCACCGCAGCGCAACGGCGAACACGTATGGACATAAGTGGTATAAATCACCTGCCACGACGGTGCGAACTCCTCTGCCGCCGCTTCTGAGTTAATGTCCCTACCGAGTACTTTGACTTTCGGGCTCAGCAAGCTCGCTTGGCTCAAGCGGTTCAGGCAAGCCTTTACATGATCACTGTGAAAGCGGCTATGCAGGCTATCCTGCTCTGGGCAGACCGCCCGCACCCGGAAGATCCCCTCATCCATCACAATAGGGAATTCTCGCCCCAGCACCTGGCCGTTATAACGCAGCGCATCCATCAGGCCGTTGACCGCCATGTCGACTGCCGACACCGTGGTGTTGTCAAAGCACTCGAACTCTAACTCAACAACATACATCGCTTAACCCGCCTTCACTATCGGTTGCAACACCTGCAAAAACGACTCGATATCTGCCGCCAGCACATCTCGCTCGTTCTTGCCCAAGGTCTCTAACAATACCTGGCCTGTCAGGTTACAAACAGAAATGACCTGGCTTTCCGAATCCATCGCGCCAATAAAAACCGTTGGCTTTAGCTTTAGGCGACGCTGGGTCACCAAGTGCCCAAGAATGTTTTCTTGCAGGCGCAACATATCGTGATCGCTGAAAACTTGCAGCAAATCGAATTCCAGATCATGCCCGGCATCGCTAAACCGTACCGCCATATCACCACTGAACTGCGAGCAATAAAAAGCAGTAATATCTTCATGCAGGCGAAGCTCTATCCCCTTTTCCACATTATCAAGGTCGCCAACAGGGTTTCTTGCCACCGGTTGCCAAGTCACTTCGTAACCGTCGTCAGCTTTTACACAAGGGGATTCGAGCCCCACCAAATCGTCACTACGGGGAAAACCTTGATCAGCATCACACCATGCTTGCAAAAAACGAGTAGAAAATTCAGATAAAGCCATCGCAACCGGATGATTCATTCGCAACCTCACAAAAGATTAAGTAAACTTTGGCTATTCTAATCCAAGTGTGTCCAGGACAGTATGAGCAAATATCAAGACGCGAAAGAATTAGCCGGTTTGACCCTAGGTCAGGGTACGGAATACAAAGACCAATACGATGCCTCTCTTCTTCAGCCTGTGCCGCGTAGCCTGAACCGAGATGATCTAGCACTTGGCGATGACTTGCCTTTTACAGGCTATGATATCTGGACGCTTTACGAGCTATCTTGGCTAAACAGCAAGGGCCTGCCACAAGTGGCCATTGGCGAAGTGCGCTTGCCTGCCAGCAGCCCGAACCTTATTGAGTCGAAGTCATTCAAGCTATACCTCAACAGCTTCAACCAAACTAAGTTCGATAGCTGGCAGCAAATTGCCGATACTTTGCAAAAAGATCTCACCCAGTGTGCCGGTGCCGACGTGGATGTCACGGTTCAGCCCCTGTCTGATTTCGACGATCAACCTATCGCCAACTTCTTCGGCGAGTGCATCGACGATCAAGATATCGAAATCACCGATTACGAATTCGACCCAGCCCACCTAGAAGGCGCGGCAACCGAAGAGACGGTAACCGAAATTCTGCACAGCCACCTATTGAAGTCTAACTGCCTAATCACCAGCCAGCCAGACTGGGGCAGCGTACGCATTTCTTATACCGGCAAGAAGATCGATCGCGAAAAGCTCCTTCGCTACCTGATTTCGTTCCGTAACCACAACGAGTTCCACGAGCAGTGTGTTGAGCGTATTTTCACTGACATCATGAAATACTGTAAGCCGGAGCTATTGACGGTATACGCACGCTATACCCGCCGCGGCGGCTTGGATATCAACCCATACCGTACCAATATGGGCAAAACCCCAAGCGATAATTTCCGCCTAGCTCGTCAATAACGTAAAATTAGGCTGATAAGTCCAGCAAAACTCAATACTTTGCTGGACTTGGTTTGCCAACCCATTAATATTGGTAATACTGTTTTATTGGGTCTTTGAAATGTATGTCTTTTAGCCGTTGGCTTTGCAGCTTGCTGCTCGTCTTTATTGCCTCTTTTAGCGTTCAAGCAAAAATCTATACCACGCCAATTCTGGCAGAAGCCAACGATCTCCTGCTCACCAGCCCAGAGCAATCCCTAAAGATCACCCAGCGCTATCTTTCCCAGCGCCATTTAAGTACCCCGAAAGAAGTTTCTCGTGTTCATATCAACGAAGAAGCCGATCACACGATCCGCACACCGCTAAGCACGGTGAATGCCCTGCAGATCAACGCCAGGGCCTACTCACTGCTTAACCAACCCGATAACGCCCTCAAGAGCATCAAGGAAGCGGAAAAGCTGGCGCTTGAAAATGAACTCACCTTCACCCACCTTGAAAGCCGGCTTATCCATGCCAACATCTACTGGAACAACCTAAAAAACAGTGCCCGCGCCCTGGCAATGCTGAACCAGATCGATAAAGAGATCGAAGGCTCGGAAGCGCTCAACCTCACCAACCAGGTCAAGCGGCTGCAATACCAGTCCCTGATGCAACGGGCGAGAGTGGAGTCTAGCCTCAACAACGAGAGCGAGGCTGAAAAACTGTTTAGCAAGGCCAAGCGTTACCTAATGAGCCTTGAGGACAAGGGCGAGCTGATCAATTTTCAACTGGCTATCGGCCAACACTACCTTGCCCATGACCATTTCGATTTGGCACTCGATAGCCTGCTTAGCGGCTATTGGCTATCGGTCGAGCAAGACGATCAAGCGAAAACTGCCATCGCCAACTACCAATTGGCCGCCCTGTTTGAAGAAAGGAAGGTGTTCGACAAAGCGTTGGAGCACGCTACCCAGGCCGGCGAGTTCTTCGAGCACTATAACCGGGCCAAGCCCTTGGCGAAGACCCTTGAGCTCATTGCTTCGATTTATGAGCAGCAAGGCCGCTTCAACTTGGCCTTGGTGCATTATTTCAATGCCCTCGACCAAGAAAACCAATTGCACCGCAATATCCGCTCGGCTCGCCTGAGGCTGAACATTGCCAGGGTTTATCTCCAGCTATACAACTACCCCAAGACCGAGCAATACCTGAACCACACCCGGATGCTGGCGACCCAAACCGGCGACGATGAAATCCAGACCGAGGCACAGATCCTCCAGGGGCAGCTTGAACGTTTGGAAGGCAAAACGGAACAGGCGATCAGCACCTTGCAGGCCGGGCTGATCGCAGCTAGCCGCACCAACAACCTCTCCCTGCAGCTGCAAGGCGAGATGGAGCTATCGAAAGCCTTTGAGCAGCAAACCGACTACTACAATGCCTTGTTGAGCCAGCGCCGCTACGAGCAACTCTTCAATACCCAGCAACAAGCGCAGGTAAAGAGCAACGTCGAAGTCTTCAAGCAGCAGCAACGGATGCTGGAGCGCTCGCTCCACCTAGAGGAAATGGAGCGCCAGCAGTTTGAGAGCGAAAAGGCACTCTACAAACAAAAGAACATCACCATTTTCCTGATCTGCTTCTTGTTGGTTACGCTAATCGTTCTGCTACGCCGCCACCGTGTTGCCAGCCAGCTTCAAGGCCGGCTGTTGCGCTTGCGCTCCGAGTTCTACACCCATCCTCGCAGTGGCTTGCGCAACCTTCGCATGCTAACCGTGAAGCTGCCTAATTCTTTGCAACAGAGCAGCGCCCACTTCGAGCAATGGCACCTTGGCGAAATCATCAACGAGCCATTGAGCGACCGCCTGCGCTTTGCTTTGTTTGAGGTGCCATTCCTCAAACACATCTACCTCAAGCATGGCTACCAGCAGGGGCTAGATATCGAAAGGCAATTTGGTGAATACCTGAAGAAGCAAGTGTGTGGCCCTGCCCGCCTTTATCACTTCTCTGATGCCATGTTCCTGTATATCGAGCCAAACTCGCGCCTTGATACGGCACCGGAGCAACTGGCCAACTCACTGCAACAGCTAATTGATAGCTTCGTCGAACACAAGTACATCGACAACCGGATCCGCATCGGCATGGCTGAATACCCGTTCCTGCCACGTGCCTATACCGCGATTAACGATCATGAACTGCTTGATATCTTGCTGATGGCCACCAATGCCGCCCGCGAAGTCAGCAAAAAGGAATCGGGAAGCCAGTGGGTGCACCTCAGTGCCATAGAGGCAGCCCCGGCTGCAAGCTTTGCCAGCGATAACATTCGCTTGGCATGTATTCAGGGCATCAATAACGGGCTGGTCAAAGTACAAAGTTCAACAATTACAGAAATAGCTTGGAATAACGATCACGATTCTGATAAAAATATCAGTTAAAGTGCTAAATTTATCATCACTTAGTGTCGAAATGAATAAATGAAACAAGTGATTCTGCTAGCATTAATTTTCGCTACTGAAATAAGCTTTAACTGATGGAATAAACCTAAGGTAACTTTGCACCAACGTGACTGATATAAACGCCGTGGCCTCCGAACTGAGTAAAGTGAAGCTGCGCTTGGACCAAGCTCAACTCTCTTACCGTGACGCATCGCTCAAGTCACGCCGTGAGATAGTGATCCTAAAGCGTTTAATTAGTCGCTTGTCTATTGCATGCCGTGGGTTGGACAGCGAACTGGATGACAAGCTTACCTCGCTTCGCAGTGATTTAGAGCAACACAAGGATATCAGTAAGCTGATCCCAAGGCTGGCGGTTGTCGAACGCCTGGTCACCCAGCAGGCGGATTTCGCCCAAACCGAAAACCAGCACCTCAGCCAGCAAGTCCAACAAAGTGGCGAAGTCCTTCGGCGGCTTCCCGGCTTACCGGTCCAACTCAAGCGCGATTTACGCAACCTTCTTAGCCAGCCAGCAGACACCTTAGCCACCACCCACAAGCAAGCTATCAAGCTGATGGCATTGTACGAACGTTCACTCAAGCTTATTTCATCATCCAACCATGATGCGGCCAGCCAACACCCGGGCAATGTCGACCAAGATCTTCAGTTACAGCTCACCGCCGAGTTGCAACACCTGATCACCGAGCTTGATTTTGATGGCGAGGCTGGCGATAAACTGCTGTCTATCCGCAACCGCCTGTTAATCGGTGTCGCCCCATCAACCCTGATTGAGCTATCACTGGAAATACTGCGCTTGGTCATGGATGGCACCAACCAAGAGCGCCGCTCTTCGCAACAGTTCTTGGACAAGGTAAACAGCGATCTTGCGACCTTGCAGAAAACCACCAGCCAAAGCGCCGGCCAAAGTTCTGCCATATACGAACACCGCAGCGACATGACCAACGAACTGGCTGACATTGCCAGCTCGATCCGAAGCGGGCTAAAAGACAACAAGAACTTGGATAACTGGCGCCCGGAACTCACCGGCCTGACCAAGGAGCTGCTCGTACTGGCCGAGCGCAACAAGGCGCTCGAAAAACGCGAGAAGGCTTTGCTGGAGCAGCTAAGCTACAACGAGAACAAGATCCAAACCTTGTTCGAGCAAACCCAAGACTACCGCCAGCGGCTCAATGACCAAGAGCGCCGGATGTTCTTGGATAACCTGACCAAAGTCTATAACCGCGCCGCCCTCAACGATCGCCTTGAACACGAATACCGCCGCTGGCTTCGCTATCAACACTCGGTGTGTGTCGCCATGATCGACATCGATGGGTTCGGTGAAATCAACAGCCGGTTTGGCCACCTAGCCGGCGACAAGGTGCTGAAAATCATCGCCAAGACTATACGCCAGCAACTAGCGGATACGGACTTTATTGCCCGCTTTGCCGATGATGCATTTATGGTGATCCTGCCGGATGTCAGTGAAAATGAGCGCGTGACCCGACTGAACAAGGTGCGCGAAACCATCGCCCAACTCCCGTTCCGCTTTCGCGATCAGAATGTCAGCATCAGCATCTCTATCGGGGCAACCTTGTTTGAAGGCAACGATACCCCGTCGAATATCATCGAGCGAACCAGCAAGGCACTCTCCGGTGCCCGCAGAACGGGCAACAACCGCCTGTTGTGGATTTCTTAACTTTCTAGCTCGCGTATTCCCGCCCAATTTCTGGCAAAAATCATCTTCCCTGTGTATGGTGTAATTATATCAGTCACTTAATACCACTTATTTACTTGGTCTTTTTCGCTGGCTGATCACCAAGGAACAGAATATACCTTCTGCTTTCTTCCGGCAGTATTCACCCATTCTTCCTACAATGAATTAACCCGTGACTACCGCCGCCTTATCATGACCAGGGAGGTAACCATGATCACACACATCAGCCCGGTAGGTGCAATGGACCTACTTTCACAACACGAAGTGGATTTGCTCAAGGCCACCGCATCCAGTGATATTTATCGCCTGTACCGCAACTGCTCATTGGCCGTGCTCAACTCTGGCAGCCATACCGACAACTCGAAAGAACTACTGGAAAAAAACAAAAGCTTCGACGTCAATGTGATGCGCCGTGAACGCGGCATTAAGCTGGAATTGATGAACCCGCCAGAGCATGCGTTTGTTGACGGCCGGATCATCCGCGGTATCCAAGAACACATGTTTTCGGTGTTGCGCGACATCGTCTACGTCAACATGCACGTCGAGCAACGCAAGGACATCAACCTAACCAGTGCGCCGCATATCACCAACTTTGTCTTTAGCGTCTTGCGCAACGCCCAAACCGTTCGCTCAGGCGAAGATCCGAACATCGTGGTTTGCTGGGGTGGCCACTCCATCAATCCTACTGAATACCAATATACCCGTGAAGTGGGTAATGAGCTTGGCCTGCGCGAGCTTAACATCTGTACCGGCTGCGGCCCCGGCGCCATGGAGGGGCCAATGAAGGGCGCGGCGATCGGCCATGCCAAGCAGCGCTACTACAACAGCCGCTTTATCGGCTTGACCGAGCCGTCGATCATTGCCGCCGAGCCACCAAACCCAATCGTCAATGAATTGGTGATCATGCCGGATATCGAAAAACGCCTGGAGGCCTTTGTCCGCCTTGGCCACGGCATCGTGATTTTCCCCGGTGGTGCGGGCACCGCCGAAGAGCTGCTCTACATTCTGGGGATCCTGATGGATCCGGAGAATGCCGCCCAACCCCTACCGCTCGTGTTGACCGGCCCCAAAGAAAGCGAGCCCTACTTCCGTACCCTCGACAGCTTTGTGCGCGATACGCTCGGCGAGGAGGCAACCAAGCATTATAAGATTATCATTGATGATCCTGCCGAAGTCGCACGGGTAATGAAGTCGGCCATGCCGCTGATCAAGGAGCACCGCTTGGCGACGGGGGATGCCTATAGCTATAACTGGTCGCTCAAGATCCCGCCAGAGTTCCAGTTGCCGTTCGAACCTACCCATGAGTCAATGGCCAGCCTAGATCTGCACATGAACCAAAGGCCGGAGCACCTCGCCGCCAACCTGCGCCGCGCCTTCTCGGGCATTGTTGCGGGTAACGTCAAGGAAGAAGGGATCCGAGAAATTGAGCGCAAGGGACGCTTCAAAATCAATGGTGACGTTGCGCTGATGAAGCGAATGGACAAATTGCTCAAGCAATTCGTCGAACAGCAACGGATGAAATTGCCAGGCACCAAGTACGAGCCTTGCTATGAAATCATCACCGCACCAATGCCTATTGCCAAATAACAGGCACAGACAACAGCAGTGACACTGCTTGGCAACTACGCGTACAATAAGGGGCTTTAGCGCCCCTTTTTATTTTTACAGCCAAACGGTTTACGCCATGTCGTCTATCCACCTAGTTATTATTGATGCCCTCAACCTGATCCGCCGCGTGCATGCCGCCCAGCACGGCGAGCCTGATGTCCAGAATACAGCCAAAGTCTGTTGTCAGGCCCTGGGGAAAATTATCAAGAGTAGCCAGCCAACCCATATCGTAGCGGTATTCGACCATCACGGTGAAGATCGCGGCTGGCGGGCCGACTTGCTGCCCCACTACAAGGAAGGGCGTAAGCCGATGCCGGAAGAGCTATTGGCCGGGATGGACAGTATCCAAGATGCATTCATGGAAATGGGGATCGACTCGCTGCTATCGGACGGTGATGAAGCCGATGATCTCGTCGCGACCTTGGCCTTGAAGGTTGCCTCGCGCGGTCAGCAAGCCACCATTATCTCTACCGACAAGGGCTACTGCCAATTGCTGCAACCAACCTTGATGATCCGCGACTACTTCCAGCAACGCTGGCTTGATAGCCCGTTTATCGAAAAGGAATTTGGTGTCAAACCCGAGCAGCTGGCTGACTACTGGGGGCTCGCCGGGATCAGCTCCAGCAAAATCCCCGGCATTCCGGGGATCGGCCCCAAAGCCGCCGTAGAGTTGCTGTCGACCTACCCCAACCTTGAGGCGATCCTAGAAGCAGACGATCTACCGAAAAAGTGGCAAAAGAAAGTGTCTGAAAACAAAGAGCTGGCGCTTGCCAGTAAGCAGGTGGCCTCACTGAAAACAGATCTCCAGCTCGGCTTTAACCTGCAAGATATTCGTTATGAGGCGAGGGACTAGTTTTTCACTGGGATGCTGAGGCTCAAGGCGATGCTGAGGCTCAAGGCATAGATACAAAAATCCCCGAAACAGGTTCGGGGATCACTCATAACACCGCTGTGGCTATTAGTGCGGTGAGCGATTATCCAGGCATTGCACATGAACGGTAATTTCTTCGCGGTCATGATACAAGTGCTTAGCTTGAAGGTTGAACTTCACGCCATTTTGGATCAGGTATACCTTCAGGTTCTCGATGTCCTGCAGTACCTCATCATAGCGGCCTTTCATTGGCAGCTTCAGGTTGAAGATCGCTTCCTTCGCCCACCCCTTGATTAACCAATCGCCCATTAGGTGGGCTACGCGGGCCGGCTTTTCAACCATATCACACACAATCCAGGTCACGTTCTTGCGTGGTGGCTCAAACTTAAAGCCATCAACCTCATGGTGCTTAACCTGGCCGGTGTTCATTAGGCTTTCGGCCATCTGACCGTTATCAATCGCGTGGACGAACATCGAACGCTTCACCAACTGATACGTCCAACCACCAGGGCATGCGCCCAAGTCAACGCCCCACATCCCCGGCGCCAAGCGCTCATCCCACTCGTCGCGTGGAATAAAGACGTGGAAGGCTTCCTCAAGCTTCAGCGTCGAACGGCTTGGTGCATCGGACGGGAACTTAAGGCGCGGGATCCCCATAAAGAACTGTGAGTTGTTAAACGTGTACGAGTAACCCACATAGCAACAGCCCGGCGCAACGAAGCAGATATGCAATACCGGCTTCTTCGGGTTGTCTTTGGCGTACAGCACGCCTTGCTTGCGCATCACCTGGCGCAACGGCACCGTGAACTTACGGCAGAACTTCAATAGCTCCTTGGCTTCGTTGGTGTCTGGGGTCTCGATACGCAAATCACCACAGCGCGGGAAGTCTTCAAGCGACTCCATAATCGGCGTGATGCGGTCTTCCGACGGTAAGTCCGTCAGCAGCGTTGCTACCGCAATCATTTGACGGGCGAAGATCAGCTCGGCAAAAGGCTGAAGTTGAATGAATTTGTCAGCATCCCCTGCCTGATAAAACTCAAACACAACATAACCAGAGTTGTTCTTCACCCGAGGGAAGCCATACAACTCCAACTTGTTCGCTTTGTCTTGAACTTCACCGGCACATTCTTTCTCAAAGCCGGGACGGCAGTACAACAGAACTTGATTCACTTTCAACCCTCAAGCTGAGCGCCAGGCGGCCACTGCAAGTACCACCCAGCCAATAATAAAACAGACGCCTCCCATCGGAGTGATGGGGCCAAACCACTTAATACCCGTCAATGCCAGCGCATAAAGGCTGCCACTGAAGAATACAATACCCACTGCAAAAAACAGGGCTGCGTATAATACCGCTTTTGACGACAGAATGCGTGCCAATATTGCACAACCGAAAATCGCCAGGCTATGCCAAGCCTGATATTGCACCCCGGTCTCGAAGACCCCGAGCAAATATGGCGGTAACTGGGATTTTAATCCATGCGCGGCAAAGGCACCGAGCATCACTGTGATTGCCCCGCTTAATGCGGCAAATACCAATAACCCGCGCGACCACGAACTTCGCGTAGTGGGGGTATTCAATCCATTACTGCTCACCGGCACACTCCTTGATAAACGCCGCCAACACCTTTACCGCCTTGGCAATATTGCCGCTTTCGGTATAACCCGACGCCTTTCGGGGCTTGAAGCCATGATCGCCATCAGGCAAGAACGTTGTCTCGACACAATCAGCATATTGCCACGCTTCCACCTCTGCCCGGGTGCCAAACGTGTCACGCTCACCTTGCAGGATCAAGGTTGGCGTGGTGATGGTTTTCAAATGCTCGCCACGGAAGTTCTCCGGCTTACCCGGAGGATGGAAGGGAAAGCCAAGGCAAGCCACCCCCTTCACTTTCGCTGCGCAGTTTTCCACATCGGGCGACTCATCGGCAATTTCCGTCACCATCAGGCTTGCCATTCGCCCCCCCATGGATTTTCCGCCAATCACCAACTTTTCACCGGCATGGGCATCGATATGGCGCTGAAAGTCCAGCAATAGCTTAGGCTGCCTATCTGGCGGGCGCTTCTTGCCATCTTCGCGGCGCTTGATCATATAGGGGAAGTCAAAGCGGATCACCCGGATCCCGGCTTGGGCCAGCCCTTTTGCAACTTCGGCCATGAAGGCATGGTCCATGCCTGCTCCCGCCCCATGGGCAAACAAGAAGGTCGCGACGGCGTCATCTTGACCCGGGCCGTCAATCAAATAGGTTGGATTATCAGACATCTGGCATATCCTCTTGCTCGCGGGCCGCCTTGGCCAATACCCAATCGCGGAATACCTGGATACGGCCGGCCTCTGCCTGCTTCTCCTGGCAAACCAGGTAAAACGCATTCTTGCTCATCAGCACTTCGTCGAATGGGCACACCAGGCGCCCGGCTTCCAGCTCGGGCTGTGCCAGCACGTTATTACCCAGCGCAATGCCCTGGCCATGCACGGCGGCCTGCAACACCATGGTGGAATGGCTGAAAATCGGCCCTTGGTTGACATTGGTCCCTTCGATTTCATGGTGGCGAACATAGTTCTTCCACTCCTTGCGCGAAGTGTCATGCAGCAGGGTATGCAGTTTTAAGTCTTCGAGTGAACGCAGCGGCTTGGGCCCGTTCAACAGTATCGGCGAGCAAACCGGTAGCAGGAACTCTTGGTAAAGCTTGTCGGCACGCAACCCCGGCCAATTACCACGACCGTAATAGATGGCCACATCCACGTCTTCGGTGAGTGAGCCTTCGTCGAGATCCACCGCCTTGATCCGCACGTCGATATCAGGATGCTGTTCGTTAAAATCACTTAATCGAGGTACCAGCCATTGAATCGCAAAACTAGGAGGTAAACTAATGGTTAGCGCACCTTTCGCGCCGCGTTCCAAGACCTTATCAGTGGCATCTGAGATTGCAGAAAAGATGTCTTTTATATCGAGAAAGTAGCTCTGACCTTCTTCGGTTAGCAATAAAGAGCGGTTACGGCGACGAAATAATTTGAGCCCCAAAAATTCCTCAAGGGCTTTAATTTGGTGGCTTACAGCGGCTTGTGTGACAAATAACTCTTCCGCTGCGCGGGTAAAACTCAGGTGCCGAGCGGCAGCTTCGAATACTTTCAGCGAATTGAGTGGAGGTAGACGTCTTGACATACTTTTCCTGCATTAGTTTTTTTTATGGTAAACATTATAAATTGTCCGTTGTTCAAGTGCTACATAAACCATATGATTTGCCTCGCAACGGTGAGGGAGGTTGGATTTCGCCCTCTGGCATTTCAGCCTTTTTCATAGTTGCGATGTTGTGTTTGCATATTATCCGGGTTGTGCCGGATGGGTAGTTTTCTACCAATTTTACTTCCTGTATTTTTGACCTGTCTGTCAAAATTTATTGTTAGCACTGCGCCTTGGCGCGGTGCTTTTTTTTATGCCTAGAAAACACTAACGAAGTTATCAATTATGGCTTCCCTCGATTGGTAACAGCAAACCTCTCCGCCTTCTGCTGATAACCACCTTATCCCGCTTGGTATAGAATGAAAGCATATCGGGAGAAAAGCTTGCCCTTGAGCCAATTTCGCCGCATGATCTCACCCTTGTCTATTTGCAATGTGACTCACCATGACTGCCCAATTTAATATCACTTCCCTGCGCCAGCAATTTCCGGCACTCGACCAGCACTGTAATGGCCAACCCCTGGTCTACCTCGACAGTGCCGCGACAACCCAAAAGCCCAAGGTCGTGATAGAAACCATCCAGCAGTATTACAGTGGCCACAATGCCAATGTCCACCGTGGCAGCCATACACTCACCGCCAGCGCCACCGCCCAATTCGAGCAAGCCCGCGCAACGGTCCAGCAGTTTATCCATGCAGCCGACAGCAAAGAGATCATCTGGACCCGGGGCGCCACTGAGGCGCTAAACCTCATCGCCCAAACCTATGCCCGCAATACCTTGCAGGCAGGCGATGAGATCCTTGTCAGCGAGATTGAGCACCACGCCAATATCGTGCCTTGGCAAATTGTTGCCGAGCAAACCGGTGCCAAGGTCGTCAAGATCCCGATGCTGCCGGACTGCACCTTAGACATGGCTGCATTTTCACAGCGCCTGAGCAACAAGACCAAGATTGTCGCCATAGCCCATGTCACCAATGTCACGGGGACTCGCAACCCAGTCGAGGAAATGATTGAGGCCGCCCACAAGGTCGGTGCTGTCACGGTGATTGATGGCGCGCAAGCCGTTGCCCACGAGCAGGTAGACGTCCAAGCACTGGATGCCGACTTCTATGTCTTCTCCGGTCACAAGATTTTTGCCCCGGCAGGTATTGGGGTGCTTTATGGTAAGAAAGCCCTGCTAGAAGCAATGCCACCCTGGCACGGCGGGGGAAAGATGGTAGAGAAGGTCAGCTTTGACGGTACGACATTCTCGGCGTTGCCGGGCAAGTTCGAAGCCGGTACCCCCAATGTCGCGGGCAGCCTGGCCTTCGCCGCCGCGATCAACTGGTTCCAGTCTATCGACCGAGAGGGCGCTGAGCACCACATCCAAGCATTGCGCCAGCAAGCGCTCGAGGGGATCCGCGATATCGACGACTTGCGTATTGTCGGCCTCCAGCCAGAAGCCAGCCTATTCTCTTTCGTGGTCGACGGGGTTCACCATCAAGACATCGCGACCCTGCTCGACCAGCAGGGCATCGCCCTGCGTGCAGGCCACCACTGCGCCCACCCGATGATGGACGCATTGGGGCTCAAAGGGACATTACGTGTCTCGCTAGCCATGTATAATACCGCCCAAGATGTCGAACGCTTTATCGCAGCCCTGCACAAAGCTTGCAGCCTGCTCTAGGAGACCCAATGACTTTGCCTGCTCACCCGTTTGGGACTGAAATCACCACCACGACAATTCTAGACCAAATGGCTGCGGCCAATGGCTGGGAGGACCGTTACCGTACCGTGATCCAGCTAGGGAAGAAGTTGCCAGCCCTGCCCGAGGAATTTAAGCAAGACCAGCTAAAGGTTAGCGGCTGCGAAAGCCAAGTCTGGCTGGCCCACCAGCAAGATGGCGAGGTATTCCATTTTGCCGCAGATTCAGATGCCCGTATCGTTCGCGGCCTGATCACGCTGGTGCTCGCCGCCTACGAGGGGAAAACCGCCGAGCAGATCCGCCAGTTTGATATCGACGGCTACTTTGATGGCCTCGGCCTAATGGCCCACCTGAGCCCATCACGCGGCAACGGCCTAAAAGCTATCGTTGAGCAGATCAAAACGCTGGCCGGGTAACCTTATCCCCCTTTACTAAACCCGAAAAAAAAGCGAGAACCCTGTTCTCGCTTTTCTGTTTATGAACTCGCCCCACCGCTTAAGCTTTATGCTTAGCCACCAGCTTTTGCAAAATACGGGATACCGCAACAAAGCCAAATGTCGCCGTCACCATGGTCGCGGCGCCGAAGCCACTGGCACAATCCATTCGCTTCGGCCCCTCAGCCGTCGACTTCACCCCACATACCGAGCCATCGGCTTGCGGGTATTTCAACTGCTCGGTTGAGAACACACAGTCAATACCAAATTTGCGCTTCGGGTTCTTAGGGAAGTTGTGGTGGCGACGCAGCGTATCGCGTAATTTCTTCGCTAGCGGATCCTGAATCGTCTTGGTCAGATCAGCAATTTGAATTTGGGTCGGATCAATTTGCCCACCCGCACCACCGGTCGTGATCACCTTGAGCTTGTTACTTTTACAGTAAGCCAGCAATGCAGCCTTTGGCTTCATGCTATCAATGGCATCGAGGATGTAATCAAAGCGGCCGTCGATGTACTCACGAATATTGTCGGGGGTAATGAAGTCATCAATCAGGTTAACCTTACATTCCGGGTTAATCAGCTTGATACGCTCAGCCATCACTTCAATCTTGCTCTGGCCCACGGTGCCTGTCATCGCATGGATCTGACGGTTGATGTTGGTCACGCAAACATCGTCCATGTCGATCAGGGTCAGCTCGCCAATGCCCGAGCGCGCCAGTGCCTCTGCCGCCCACGAGCCCACACCACCAATACCAATCACGCAGACGTGTGCCGCACGATAAATCTCGACTTCGCTGTTGCCGTATAGACGGCGCGTGCCGCCGAAACGCTGGTTATAACTGTCTGATGCTGGGGTTTCTAATTCTCGCATGGCTTATCCGCGCTGTATTCACACATTCATAAAGAAAGAGTGCGATTTATACGCACTCTTGGGGGAATTGTCCAGCGACGCTTGAGCTAGCCTAATGGGATCAGTCCTTAACGGGCTCCACCCACGGTTGCTCTGTCTTCGAGCCTTGCAACCCAAGCTTCCATACCCGGCCAAAGTGCTTATAGTGGCCGGCATCAATACCCGCCTGTGCGCCCATACCATGGTATAGGTCAAGATGGTTTTTCTTCACCGCACCGCCGGTATCAAGTGCCATTAATAATTTAAGCACATGCTGGCCGTTCCAGTTTCCGTCCTCGTCCAGCTGAGGGACTTCGGCCAAAATCACACTGCCCATTGGCAAGTATTCGCGATCGGCCGCCACCGATGCATGGGCTTGCAGCGGAATACCGGCCGTTCCCATCACGTCCAAGTTGTCCTTAGGCTTGAAGAACACGTAAGACGGGTTCTGCTCCAGCAATTCACGTACTGTTGCCTCGTCTTGCTGGTATACCCAATCGGCAATCGCTTTAAGCGACATTTTCTCGCGCGGTACCTCGCCGCGTTCAATCAGTACCCTGCCAATACTGACATACGGGTGGCCGTTCTTGCCGTTGTAGGCGAAGTACTCTAGCTCACCATTATCTTCAAAATGGACAAAGCCACTGCCCTGCACCTCCATCATGAAGATATCCAGCATGGAATCACTGTAACCCAGCTCCAGTCCCTGCCCGGCCAGCGCCCCATTGTAGATTTCGGCACGGGTCGGACAGCGCTCTTCACACTCGGGCATCCCGTAAACGGGGTAGCGATACGTCTCATCCGGTTGGTGTCGCAGCTCAATCACCGGCGAGAAGTAACCGGTGAACATCACGTTGCCATGGCCATCCCCGCCGCCCATTTGGGCGACCTGGATACCATAGTTGCCAAGCTGTGCCGGATCACCGCTTTGCTCTGCCCAGTTTTCGATCTGGCGATACAGGGCTTGATTCGTTGCAGCCATCGACGGAGAGCGCTCCAGCACCTTCTCCATCTGCTGGCTAAATTGGCTATAGTCTTGCGGCTTGTCTGAGTTCACCGCCGGTACCTGGTTCAGTACCTGGTCAAAACGGTTATCGAGGTATTGCTGACCTCGGTCTGTCGGCTTGGCACACCCTGCCAAGCCCAAAATCAAAAGAGCTATCGTTGCTTTACGAAACACAGTTAAACCTATGAATAGCAGATCAAAAATGAAGTTCCATACTGGGATTAGCCATCAGTGTAACCAACTGCCTTGCGGAACACTAACCCAATCTGGCATTTAGCGAAATACATGGATTCCATGCCTACCCACCACTTGGGCACCACCCTATTGTGGCAAACTCCAAGTACGGCAATGTCAGCACAAGGTTGTTTTAGAGGCTTGGCTAGAAACCACTTTTAGAACGTAAGTCCAATTTCTGACGAGTAAATGAGGAAATGTAATGGGCCGGCTGCTGGCGCACCAGGCGATCGGCGTGGAAGTAGTACGAGTAGGTATCATCACCCACCCGGTATTCAAGCACACTGCCATCCCACTTAAACTTCGTATTCACCTGCCGCCCGCCCACAAAAACACCGGCAGGCCTCAGCTCAAAGCTATCTGCCACATAGGGGGCGACCTCCTGCTCAATCCAGACACCGTAAATATCAGGCAAAGGCTTGGGCTGAAGTAAAGGTTGCTCTAACTTTCCAGAAAACCACAAACCAAGCCCAGCGATGACGGTCATCATTCCGGCAATGATCAAACTGGGATAATTCAGGGCTGTTAGAAGGTGATTTTTACGCTTGGCCATGGTGAATAAACATAATGAATAGCAACAGTGAATATAACGTAAATAAAAATACGATCGTGCTTCAATGCGGCAGCAAAGCCTAATAACGGGATCTTCTATCCAAAAAAATTAACCTATTATGTAATTTTCCATGCTCCCCATTCGTCGGCTGCATACGCCAAAGTGAATATTTATTGACTTGAGCGGCATAATAATCAATAACATTAGATAAACATCAACCTCTTCCTGCTCAATTTGGGCACGCACCAGTACAAGGACGTCAATCACTGTGAAGCTTAGAAGTACCGCTTTGGTTAAAGGGTTTCGCCAATCCGCTCCGTATCTCAATGCGCATATCGGCAAAACCATCGTGATCATGCTCGGCGGAGAAGCCATTGCCCACAGCAATTTCTCTCACATCGTCAATGATATTGCCCTGCTCAATAGCCTCGGGCTGAGAATCGTCGTGGTTTACGGGGCCAGGCCGCAAATATCTACCCTCGCCGAGCAAGTCGGCTACCCAACGCCCTATCACAAAGGCGTCAGGGTGACAGACGAGCGTACGCTAGAACTGGCCAAGCAGGCAGCGGGACAGCTGCAGCTCGATATCACGGCCCGCTTCTCGATGGGGCTCAACAACACCCCGATGGCCGGTGCGCAAATCAATGTGGTGAGCGGCAACTTCATCATCGCCCAACCCCTTGGCGTCGACGATGGCGTGGACTATGCCCACAGCGGTCGGATCCGCCGTATCGATATTGATGGCATCCACCGCCAGCTCGACCAGCATGCCATCGTCCTACTTGGCCCTATCGCCAGCTCAGTGACCGGAGAATGCTTCAACCTCACCTCCGAGGAGGTGGCGACACAGCTCGCCATCAAGCTAAAGGCCGACAAGCTGATCGGCTTTTGCTCTGAGCAAGGGGTGCTGCGCGAAGACAACAGTGTTTGGTCTGAAATGCTACCGTCTGAAGCCGAGCAAACCCTACAGAAGCTCGTTGCCGATAACAATGAGGACAGCGGTACCGGGCGGTTCTTGCGCGGGGCGATCACCGCTTGCCGGGCAGGGGTGCCCCGCAGCCATCTGATCAGCTACAAGGAAGACGGCGCCTTGATCCAGGAGCTATTTTCATTTGACGGGATCGGCACCCAAATTGTGATGGAAAGTGCCGAACAGGTACGCCAGGCCACTATCAACGACATCGGCGGGATCCTTGATCTCATCCAGCCGCTAGAGGAAGAAGGGATCCTAGTCCGCCGCTCCCGCGAGCAATTAGAACAAGAGATCAACCAGTTCACCGTTATCGATCGCGATGGGTTGATCATCGGTTGCGCCGCACTCTACCCCTTCCCCGATGAGCAAATGGCAGAAATGGCCTGTGTCGCGGTTCACCCGGATTACCGCGATGGCGACCGGGGCGCCATGCTGCTCAACCAATTGCGGATTCAATCCAAGAGTATGGGGCTACGCCATATCTTTGTGCTGACCACCCGCAGCCTGCACTGGTTCAGGGAGCAAGGCTTTAGCGAGTCTCCGGTCGAGCAATTGCCCATGGCCAAAAAGGCGCTGTATAACTTCCAGCGCCGCTCTAAAATCCTGATCCTCGACCTATAGCGGGCGCGGAGGTATCAACCACTGCCCGTTAGCCCCCCAAAACACCCAAACCCAAAAACCAAACCCAACAAAAAGGCACTGACCAACGTCAGTGCCTTCTTCTACCAATGCCCCTTATCGCGCGCCTTAGCTGAGCAACTCGGCCAAGCCGCTGGCTCGCTCGGTTCGCAGTTTGACCGAACGATTGACAATATCCGGGCTAGCAAACAAGTACAGCTTTTCCTTGGCCCGGGTAATACCGGTATACGTCAACTCACGGGTCAATAGCGGGCTAAACTCACTTGGCAGTACCATCAAGGTATCGGCAAACTCCGAGCCCTGCGATTTGTGAATGGTCATGGCATACACAGTTTCATGCTCCGGCAAACGGCTTGGCAACACCCCGCGTATCGAACCATCCGGCATTTCAAAAAATACCCGGGTACGGTACTCGCCAGTTTGCGGATCGGGCTCGCTATCTTTCATCGCGATACCAATATCACCATTGTATAAGCCAAGGCCGTGGTCATTCTGGCTGATCATCACCGGCCTACCGACATACCAAGTCTCCTCATCAGGGGCAATTTTCCCCAACCTTGCCAGCCCTCGCTCAATGCGCTGGTTGAGCCCGACCACACCGAAATCCCCTTCGCGCAGGGCGCATAGCAAGCGGACTTTCGAAAAAGCCTTTAGCACCTCCGCAGGCGGGCACCGCTCATAGATAGCATCGAGGTAATCACGATAGAAGGTCACTGACATATTCACCATCGACTGGTAGCTATCGCTGGTCAGCGGGTAGAGGTGGATATCTTTGAAGCCCTGTTGCCATACCCTATCAACCTGTTGCGGGCGACCCGCATTAATGGCTTTTGCCAACTGTCCGATCCCCGATTGGGCATGGAAACGATAGCTCTTGCGCAGCATACACAGGCTATCTGCCACCACGCCCAGCGACTGCAGCTGGACGGGAAACTGAAAGCCGGTCAGCTGGCCAAGCAACTGGCTTTGTTGCTGGCTGTACCCCTGATCAGCAAAGGCACAAATATCACCCAAGACCGCCCCCGCCTCTACCGAGGCTAACTGATCACGGTCACCGAGCAAGATCAGCTTGGCATTGGGCGGCAGGGCGTCCAGCAAACGCGCCATCATCGGCAAATCAACCATCGAGGCTTCATCCACCACCAGCACATCAAGGTGAAGGGGGTTCTCGCGGTTATGGCGAAACGCCACCCGGTTTGGAATGGAGCCCAACAATCGGTGCAGGGTACTCGATTGGGTCGGAATATTGTCTTTCACCACCTTCTCGACAGCCAATGAGTCAACCGCAGCACCAATCGACTCGGTCAAACGTGCTGCCGCCTTACCTGTCGGCGCGACCAGCTTAATGTCTGGCAGCCGTGGCTGGCCATTTTCATCCAGCGCTTCGCTTTGCAGAGATTGGGTGACCAACGCCGCCAGTAACTTAGCAACCGTGGTAGTTTTACCGGTACCCGGCCCGCCGGAAATCACAGCAAATTGGCGGGTTAAGGCAACCGCTGCCGCCACCTTCTGCCAATTCATACACGCCGCGTTTGGCACCAACGCATCGAGGGCATCCAAGTCGCTAATATGCTCGGCCGCCACCAACACCGAATCGATGGCCTGCCAATCGAGCGCCTCTGACGCAACGATATCGAGCTTATCGCACACTTCGTATTGGCGCGCCTGCGCAGTATTGGCCTCGCCAGCCTGGCTGAGCTTGTGCAATGCTTGGAACAAAAAGCGGTAGTTGCGGGCAAACAATTCATCGAGTTTGGCCGCCATGATATCGATATCTTTCGCACTCAAGGTCGTTGAATTCGACGAACGCTTTAAGTGGCTCGCCACCAGTTGCTCAAACTGCCAATAGCGACTCAAGTACACACGCTGGCTATCCATGACCAACGGGGTCGGTTGGCCACCATCAGAAACAGCGACAGATTGCGACAAGGCATCTTGCCACAGGCCAACCTCGGGCAGCCCTTGCTGCAACTGGGCATTTTGCTCAGGTGTCAGCCCGAAAGCCCGCTGAATATCGAACTTGGACAACGGCAGACACACATGCCCCTGCCCCAACTCGTAACTGGTCAATGCCGCGATAAAGGTCACTAGGTTTGATTGGGCTTGGTCACCGCCTCCCGCCAGGCTCATCGCAACAAATTTGGCGAATTGGTAATCAAGTGGGCGCAGGCGCCCCTGACGGGTTAATTGTTCAAGGCGCTTAAGCATCAATGAGTTCTCCATCAATCAAACTTTCGAGATCGGTCAGCATGGCCAAGCTTGGGCGCGCCTGGAAAATACCGCTGCTACTGTTCGCCTTCACGCCCCGCAAGAACAAGTAGTACACCCCGCCAAAGTGGGTATCGTAGTCATAGTCCGGCTTGCGGCTCTTCAAGAACCGGTGCAATGCAAGGGCATACAACTGGTATTGCAGGTCGTAGCGGTGATCGGCCATCGCCGCTTTCAGCTTTTCATCCCGATAAACCTCCGGATCATCACCGAGCCAGTTCGACTTCCAGTCCAATACGTAATAGCGCCCTTGGTGCTCGAACACCAAGTCGATAAAGCCTTTCAGCATGCCGCTTACCGTGGCAAAACCCAGCTCTCCGGCTCTGGCAGACAATTCATCGTGGCGGGCTATCACCTTGTTCAGCAAAGGCGCTGACAACACATTAATCGGCAGCATAAACTCCATTTCGGTCAGGCGCTGTGACGGCGGCAGGCTACCTAGCAACAAGTCATTGCCATCCAGCGGGCATGACAGTACATCTCCCACCATTTGCTGCAATACCGGTAGCCATTCTTCGTCGTAGTTCTCGAGGCGAAGCAGCTCTAGGATTTTCTCGGTCGTCTGCTCGCTATCCACCGGTGCGGTAAATTCGATTTCCTCGAACAGGGTGTGGAGGAAAGTACCCGGCCTTGCCCCTTTCGGGAAGGTATAAATTGAGCGAACGGGTTCGGCTTCCTCGCCGTCTTCTGCATCTTGCGATGAGTCGGTATCAAAACCCGGCAGCTCGAACGATGCGTCATGGTGGCTATGGCCTTGCTTGACCAGCCCCGAATAACTGGTGATCCACCAGCTACGATCAAGCTCGGTGTCAAAGGAGGCCGCCACCAACTCGGGCTGTTCTTCCTCAACGGGCTGCCACGGGGTTTCCGGCAGTTGAGGCGGCGCCACCACGCGGATGGCCGACGACGCGTTGGCTAAGCCGGCCAACGCATTGTCCAACTCAAACAGGCCACCTTCCTCGCCATCTTGAACCAACCAGCCTATCGCTGACTGGTGCAACCCGGTCGGCTCTTTGCGGCTCAGTCCTTTACGCACCGGTGACATCCCGATATAGCAGCCATAAACGGCACGGGTCAGGGCAACATAAATGAGGCGCAGATCTTCCGCCAGCCGCTCTTTCTCGGCCAACTCCATACTTTCTTCCACAGCGGCGATATCCAGCACGGCTTGCTGGGTTTGCTCATCATGGAATAGCGCTGTCCCCGCCTCGCGGTAGCTACAAACAAACGGCAGGAAAACCAGATCGTACTCCAAGCCCTTCGATTTGTGGATCGTGACAATCTGTACCAAGTTGCGGTCGGACTCCAACCGCAGTTGTTGCTCGTCGGCATTGCCATTGGGCGCTTCAATGTGCTCCGCCAGCCAGCGGATCAGGCCGTGGTCGCTATCTAGGGTTTGGCTTGCTTGCTGGAGCAACTCGCCGATATGCAAGATATCGGTCAAGCGACGCTCGCCACCATTTTGGCTTAGCAGCATTTCCGGGATAGCGCGGCTGGATAACATATGCCGAAGCATCGGCAGCACGCCACGGCTATGCCATAGCTGGCGGTAACCGCGAAACTCAGCGACATGGCGCTCCCACTCGGCTTCATCGGTGTTGAGCTTATCCAGCGCCTCCGCCGTTAAGGCAAACAAGCCGGATGCCAGGGCTGCACGCATACTGCGATCGTCTTCCGGGGTCAGTACCGCACCCAAGAAGCGTTGGATATCAATGGCTTCAATGCTGGCAAAAACACTGTCACGATTCGACAGATAAACGCTGGCAATGCCCTGCTCGGCCAGTGCTTGCCTTACCAGCGCTCCCTCGGCACCGGTTCTCACCAAGACCGAAATGTCACTGGCATTAATTGGCTTGGTGTTATCACCATCAACCAGCAGCGCCTCGTTTTGCTGGGACAGGGTTAAGATGGTCTGGATTTCAGCCGCGGTGGCCTGTGCCATGGCTTGCTGGTAATCCCCCTTCTTAACCGGCTCATCGGCTTCCTGGCGCCAGAAGCTTAGTGCTGGCTGCTTAACGCCCGCCAGCTGCCAGCCCCGGCTTGCCGCTTTCGGGCTATGGGCAACGGGCAAGAAGGCAATGTCGTTATCGTAAATAAACGGGCGCTTGGGCTGTTCGAAAATACAGTTCACCGCCTCAATCATCTCGGCGGTAGAGCGCCAGTTGGTACCCAAGGTATAGTGCGCCGTCACCTGGCGGCGCGCCTGGATATAGGTGAAGATATCGGCACCGCGGAAGGCATAGATCGCCTGCTTCGGATCCCCGATCATAAACAAGCCGCAAGCGCTGGCTTCCTCCCCTTCCGGGAGCTGACGTTTTTCACCATAAACCGTATTAAAAATGCTGTACTGGAGCGGATCGGTATCTTGGAATTCATCGATCATCGCCACCGGGAACAAATTGCGGATCCTCGCCGCCAGCATCGCGCTTTCATCATGGCTCAGTGCTGCTGCCAGTTGGGTCAACAGATCATCAAATGATAACCAGCCCTTACGGCGCTTCGCGTCGGACAGTAACTCGCGGCACTCCTTGATGGCATGTGCCAATAGCGGGTCACGCACATTTGGCTTGTCGGCCAGCAGCTCACTAATCGCCACAAACGCCGGATGCTCGGGTGCTTGCCCCTTGCTGGTTTTGTCGAACAGCACCTGCTGATCGAATTTCTCCAGCGCCTTGGACAGCTTGTAGCCGGTATTGTCGCGGTTCGCCCATTCGGTGACTTCCGCGAGGGCTTTCGGCAAGCTGGTCTTGGTGTAGCTGCGCTTGTTTACCCCCGAACTGCTAATGATGTCATGAAAATCATCGGCGCCTTCGCGCCATAGCACTTTCACTCGCTCGATACGGGCAAGGTTGTCGTCATGCAGCTGTTGTAAATCGCCCTCTAGCTCGGGGGCGCGGATCTCCACTTCCGCTCCCGACAAGAAGACATTGATGTCCCGAAGCAACGCCGAAGGGGACGACCAAATGTTTCTCACTTCGCTCGCCAAGCTGCGTGGCAGCGGGTAGAAATTTCGGCGCCAGTAGTCAGCTGCCACCTGTGCCCGAAGGTGGCTTTCCTCGGTCACAAACTCATTGTTAAACAGGCTGCCCGACTCAAAGGCATTTTGGGTTAGCATCCGCTGGCAAAAGCCGTGGATCGTAAATATCGCCGCCTCGTCCATTTGCCGCTCGGCTTGCAGCAAGATGGCCGCGGCCGATTTATGATCACTAATATCTTCCAACAACGGCTTGATCACCGGATCATCGCTTTCCCCACGGCTAATTGCGATACGGGCATCATGGATCCGGCGACGGATACGATCCCTCAGCTCAGCGGTCGCGGCCTCGGTAAAGGTCACGACAAGAATTTGATCAACGGTAAGTTCACGGGGGAAGCGGCTAGCGGAGTCCCCATGGCCAAGCAGCAAGCGCAGGTAAAGGCTGGCAATGGTAAAGGTTTTACCCGTGCCCGCCGAGGCTTCGATCAGTCGGTTACCATGAAGCGGAAAACACATCGGCTCCAAGGCTTGCGGGATTATTGTGTTAGGTTGCTGAGTCATTAGATGCACAGATTCCTGTTAGTTCAACAAGGCAAAAACGCAGTGTCGCCTTGTCTGCTCAAGATTATTTTTTGTGATCAGAGGCAAATTCAAATAAATATATCGAATAAAAACATTAAGTCTTATATCAATATGAGAAGTGTTTCACGTTTTCTCCCCGCCGTGTCCGTTAGTATCCGAGGCACGAAATTTGGTCACCTCTGGACCTGTGGTCGTACAGCGAACACCCTACAAACAACAATGATTTGCTGGCGGCCACGCTACACCTTCTCTGCTTTATTTCTGATCTTCCCGTAAATGCATTACTGCTGGTTTCAGCAACGACTCACCCCAGCTCTGAAGATCCGCTGCAAGCTCGTCATGCCACTCCGGCCATACCCGGTTGATGTAAGCGTTGTTGCCTTCACCCTCGAACATGTAGCCACCGTTAAAGGCTTCCGCCATCTTACCCTTCGCTTTGCCGAGGGTATCTTCGTCGTCGCACCAGTTGCCTTGTTTATCCAGCCTTGCTTGCATCCCCGCCAATACCGTGCGGGGAAAATACGCCAGCGGTTGGGTCAAGCCATGGTAGTAGGCTTCCACCAATGCCGTTAGCTGAGCCATGGCATACTCGGGCGCCACAGGCTCAAAAACAAAACTGCCGTCAACGCCAACCAAGTAGGTACTGGCCGGCTTGGCCGACAGGGCAAGGCAAAGGTGATCCAGCCATCCCAGCAAGATATCCTGTGAGCGGATCTTGCCTGGTCGGTAGCGCACCAAGCCTTGCTGGCTCACGTGCTTGAGCCAGCCTTGAAGGCGCAACTGGCGATCGCCCAAGGCCAAGCTGATATCAACTTCGACATCCGGCAATGGCGAAGCCATTAGTCCGATAACAGTGTCAGCCAACGCTTCTATCTGGGTGCGCTCTTCCAATAATTCCAATTCACCAAACTGCGCGACGGGCAATCCCCCCGCAGCCTGCTGGTACTGGGAAAACTGTTCAAAGACCGTTTCCCTGCGGCTTTCTGCGCCGTCTGGTTGTAAGGCATGATGCTCCAAGAATGCCGTCAACAATGACTGGCGTAGCTGGTATCGGCCAAGGCCGTCGAGGGCAAATGGCTCATCGTCTTCTACCGCCCCCTGACCAGCATCAAAAAAGACTTTTAGGCGGCGATTGAAGAAATGCTTAACCGGTAGATTCCAGAAGCGAGCCAATTCGGCCAACTCAAGTACTTCGCCCGTCACGCTATCCGCTACTTCCGGCGGTAGCGGGTTAGCCTGAAACTCGCTCACAGCCACCAGTTCACGATTGGCGGCAGGCAGCCACTCTGCGGCATAGCTTGGCTGCGCGCCAAGGAAGGCTTGCGGGCTAAACGGCACCAAGGCATGGGAGTAAGTCATCGACTGGGCCATCTTTTTCGCCGATTCGTCAACCGACAGGGCCTCATCACCGACCAAACAATAGCCTTGCTGGCAGTACTCAACCAACTCGCTCACCAGCACCGACGGCATTTTTTCGCTATTGTCCTGAATAGAGCGGCCAACATAGCTGATATACAAAATGTCCTGCGCCGATTGCAGCGCCTCAAGGAACAGGTAGCGGTCGTCATCCCGGCGCGATCGATCGCCGTATTTCGCCCGGCCCGCCATCAAGTCAAACCCTTCCGGCGGAATAGAGCGCGGATAAACACCATCGTTCATCCCCAACAAGCATACAGCCTTAAACGGGATGGAGCGCATCGGCATCAAGGTACAGAAGTTCACCTGCCCGGCCAGAAAACGCTGGCTAACCCGTTCACCCGACAACTTGTCGTTTAAATAGTCGCGCATCACGGCAGGGGTAATATCGCCGTTGTAACCGGCGTCACCCAGCTGCTGCTCCAGCAGCTGCAACTTATCCCGGATCATCCGCAGTACCAGCTCACCATCCATGTCCACCGCAAAGCAATCGTCCAGCAATTGGTTAAGGGTGGCTATCCACTCGCCAACCGGCTGGGCCACCGCCAGCTGGTGGCGATACTGCATCAGGGTTTCAATAAACAGGCCAAGCTGGCCTGCCTGTTCGGCATCCAGCCCCTGTACTTCGTCGTAGGCCAATACCCCCTGATACAAACCCGATGACTGCGGCATCGCATAGCCCAAGAGCATACGCTGCAAACCGAATAACCAGGTGTTCTGCTGCTGTTTCGGCAGCTCAAATTCACCAGCCGTATCGTCATCCAGCCCCCAGCGGATCCCGACTTCCTCAATCCACTGCTTGATACGCTCAAATCGCTGGCTATCGAGGCCAAACTTGGCCATCACGGCTGGGACTTCGAGCAGCTCAAGCAACTCGGACGCTTGGCAACGGCTTTCCGGCAAGCTCAACAAACGCAAGAACGCCAGCAACACCGGGTTTTCCTGATCGGCACTGCGGTCGGAAATCGAAAACGGGATATAGCGGTTGCCAGACGCGTTGCCAAACACCGCCTGGATATATGGGCTGTAACTGTTGATATCAGCCACCATCACCACGATATCCCGTGGTGATAACGCCGGGTTTTCCGCCAGCATCGTCAGCATGTTGTCGTGCAGCACCTCCACCTCGCGCATCGGTGAATGGCAAGCGTGGATGGTCAGCGACTTGTCTCCCTGGCCGATAGGCAGTTTATGTTGACTGCTTTCGGTAATTTCATCATTGACCCGGTCTTCCAGGTTCAAGATGTCGGCCTGCAGGGCGTGCAGCAACGAATCGGGTTCGATATCGACGAACGCCTCGACATCCTGCGCCTCCATTTCCGATAGTAGGTACAGGTTATCGCGCCCCAACTTACCCAGCGAGGCCAACAAGGTGTTCCCTACCGCCCCCTCATGGGTATCGTCAATAACATTGTCTTCAATATCGCCTTTTAACGGCGAGATCACCCCGCCTTTTTCGCTGTGATCCGCGCACCACTGCAACTGCTGGCGTTGCTTGGCAGCCAAGCGGGCCAAATACTTACGGTCGCGCACCTCCCCCCAATAATGGCGGCAAGGGTTAGTAAACATCAGGTGGACATCGATATGCTTGCCCAGTGCCGCGAGCGCATCAAGATAGCGTGGCGGCAGGGCCGATATGCCGAAAACGAACAAGCGCTTAGGTAGACCAGAAGGTAAAGGCGTCCCGCTTTGAAGGTAACCTTCGAGGGTTTCGATAAAGTTGTCGTAAAGGTTGGCACGGTGATACGGCGACTGGTCTAGGCTCAGCGTTTGGTCATACAGTGCCTGCCATAGCATCGGCTGCCAGGGATGCTCGGCCACCAGCTCGGGGTCGATCTGGTCCGCCTCCCAAGCCTGAATCCATTCGGGGCGATATACCAAGTACTGGTCAAAGATGTCGGCAATTTTCTCTGCCAATTGATAGCTTTTGATCTGCTGTTCGTCTTCACGCAAATAATTCGCCAACGGTTCAAACTCTGGCTTATCGAGCATGAGTGGCAAGACTTGCAATAGCTTCCAGGTCATGGCTTCTTTATTGAAGGCACTGCGCTCGGGTACATCATCGAGCACCTTGGTGAACATGTGCCAAATAAAGGTGGCCGGTAGCGGAAACTCCAAGTTAGCGGCAATGCCCTGGGCTTTCGCCAGCTCCAGCTTAAGCCATTGTGACATCCCAGGGCTTTGTACCAAGATTTGCTCTTGTTCAAACGGGTTATCCAATGGGTCGAGCCGAATAAGCTCGACAAGCAGTGACTTGAGAAGATCAAGCTGATTTGAGTGGTAGACAGTAAACACGCAGGGATCTCACGCAAAGAGAAAGTTCCCTTGATTGTCTACCATCAACTGGTTGTCTGCAAACCAAAAAGTAGAAATGAATAAAAGCCCAGATTAACTGGGCAAAAGGCACACATTTATCCCTGTACTAACCACCTTGCAAACACTTCACCTGCTGCCGCAATCTACAAACTACAGCAGGTGTCATGCATCCCCCAAGGCTTAAGCACTGTGTGAAACAGGACTCAATAACCGCGAAATCGGACGGTAGAAAGCAAGGTAACGCAACGCTACATAGCTCACTACCACTGTCGCCACATACAACTCAATATGCGCCAGTGTCGATACCTGAGAAACATACTCATCAGCCACGCCAACCGATGCCATCCACGCCGCTGTTTTGAACAAAGCTGTCGCGCTGATCACAATCGGGAAGGTAAAGGCTGCGTAGCCTGGGCTGAAGCTCAGGCGCAGCAGACGGAAGAAGGCCACATAGATAACAAACGTCATCAGTACTGCAATGCCACCGAGCAAACCAACCACAACCGGTGACGGTGATTGGATCACCGTCAGGTAACCCGCCAACGAAAGGCTGGCTGGCGCTGCCATAATCGCAATCGTTGGTTTCGCGCCATCAGGAATTTCATGGCTAAAGATCAGGCGGTAAACCATGATTGGTAGCATCACCGCATAAGTTGCCATACCAAAGACTAATAAACCTTCGGCCAAAGGAAGCATTTCACCACCCGGGAAAGCCACATCAGCAACAACAATCCCAATCGGCGGTACAAACCAGCTTGGCACCATATGGTGCAATTCAAATTCAACAGCGCGGTGGTAAACAAACAGCACCAAGAACATCATGTGCAGTATCACCGCAAACAGCCATAATGCTTCACCAGCAAAAGGAAAATATAGGCCTATCGCATTCGATACCACCATGGTCGCCATGGCAAAGGTCGGCACCACACTCCCCACTACCGGGTGGGTTAGATCGTTCCATAGTGATTTCGGGTGCAAGATAAATTTCACCAGCAGAATAGCCAATAACAAACTAGCAATCGCTGCCCCGCCTAGTTGCCCCATTCCGTTGAGATCAGACGCGTTTTCCCAGCACCAACCCAGGCTTGCAATACCTAGCGCCAATCCTGCCATTGGTGTAGGCGCACCAAATACTTTTCTTTTTGTTGCCTGAATCATCTCAACCCCCATCTCTAGCCTGAAACCAGCCTGTTTTGAACACAGAAATAGTGTATATAATTTGATGGGTTTATAATAATTGAATACATTTAACCAGAAGTTAAACTTATCTGAACGGTGCCATATGAATATCGCCCTTAGGCAATTGAAAGTCTTCGTGACAGTCGCGCAGGAGCTGACTATCACAGCAGCTGCGGAAAAGCTGTTTCTGTCCAAGCCCGCTGTCAGCATGGCATTATCAGAGCTTGAAAAGCAGTTGGATCACAAATTGTTCGACCGCAACAACAACCGCCTGCTGATCAACGAGCAGGGTAAACGCTTGCTCCCCCTTGCCGATGAACTACTGGCCCGCAGCCAAGCCATCGAGCAACTTTTCGATCAGGAAGGCCCGGTTACGGGCAAGCTTAAAATCGGTTCAAGTGATACGGTCGGCAACCAAGTCACCCCTTTCTTGCTCCGTGACTTCAGGCTGGATTCCGGCCACAACGACCAGTCACTGTATATTTCCAATACGGCGCAGATTTGCCATATGCTGGGTGAGTTCGAGCTGGATATCGGCTTGGTTGAAGGTAAGGTGCAGCAAGAAGATTTAGTGGTGCAGCCTTGGCTCGGGGATGAGATGGTCGTCGCCTGCCACCCCGAGCATCCGCTAGCCAAAATGAAGCAGCTGAGATTATCGGATCTGGAACAATCGCAATGGATTTTGCGTGAGCCAGGCTCGGGCACCCGGGAGTTCTTTTTAAGCCGCATTTCACCAAGGCTAGAGCTGTGGCACCAAGCTTTCGAGCTCAACAATACCGAAGCAATTATCAACTGCGTCGCGGCAGGGCTCGGCATTACCTGCCTATCACGCCGCGCCGCCGAGCATGCACTCAATGATGGCAGGTTAGTACTGCTTGAGCTTCCGCTCAATATGCAGCGCCAATACTGGTTGCTCTACCACAAAGAGAAATACCAAAGCCCGTTGCTCAAGCTGTTTATCGCCTTTTGCCAACAGTGGAATTTACCGCAGAGTACAACAGCGCCAAACTAGCATCTGGCACACCCTAGATGCGGTTGTCTCCATTGCTGAAGGCGATAATTTGGCTGATCTGGCACAAAGGTCGGCCAGACTCTTGTTGCCATTCCGAGAAGGCTGCTTGGGTTGCATTTAGGGATTTCAGGGTATCTCGGCCACCGTCGATAATGCTGGTATTACGCAGATAAGATTCAACATCTTGGCTCAGGATAAATGTATCTTTGCCCATGATCCTCAGGGTGTAGAGGCCGGTATTGCCGCCAAGACGCTTGCCGTGCTTTTTCAGGTAGCGCCATAGGCCTGTAATATCATCCTGCGGCCAGTCGGCAACCATACTGGCAAATGAGCCATGTGACACCGAGGCTTGATGGATCATGTGGGCATTTTCCGGAATTGTCATCACCTTACCCAGATGACGAATAATCGCAGGATCGGTTGCTTTTCGCTCCCACATCTCAGTGGGCATCAGTAGCATTTTTTCAATATCAAAACCAAAAAACACCTCTTCGAAATTTGGCCATTTATTCCGCACAACCTGCCAGCTGATCCCCGATTGAAACACCTTCTGGGTAAAAGCTGCCAACCAGCGGTCATCGCCAATCAGCTTCAATTGCTCACTCGACAAGGGCGTTGACAACATGCTTTCTAGCACACTTTCCCCACCCTTGCGCTCTGCGGCACGGGCATAAATTTGAGCAAATTTTTCTCTCGCCATCACATTAACACGCTTATCACTGGACAATGGCCTTCATGCTACTGTATAAGCAGCCAGTAAATCAATTTCGGAGAGGGTGACCATGGCTGTTATCGTCAAATATGTAGTTGAGCGCAACGGAGAAGAAAAGATGACTTTCACCTCTAAGTCCGAAGCCGACGCATACGACAAAATGCTTGATATGGCTGATGATATGTTTACTTTGCTAGGCGAAAGTAAACTGTTCGAGGATGAAGCCAAGCAAGAAGAACTATCACTGTTCTTGGCTCAAAAGCGTGAAGAAGTGCTTATTGCACTGGGTGCGAAGAAAAAAGCCGCGCCAAAAAAGAAGGCTGCCAAGCCTGAGCCAGTAGCTGACGCCGCTTCAGATGAAGCAGCATAAGTACAAATACTGTTTTGGTTAATGAATAAACCTCCGATCTGGAGGTTTTTTTATGCATTCATTTCCCATATATCCCGCATCCCAGTCATAATTTCGTCATTTTTAACTGTTTACTCTTTTACCCCTTCAATATCCGCTCAAGTGTCATTATGATGGTTTCCAAGTATGAATAGATCCAAAAACCTGAGCCCTTAACGGAAACCTCTCGGCTTTGCCGAACGGCGCTCGACCTTTTTAGTATGGAGAACGATCAATAATGGCCAGCTTTTCACTAGCCCTAGGTACTGCAACCAAGAACCGCGATGACAAAATCATCGAAGCTTTTTTCCCAACCCCAATTCTTAACCCATCAGCTGAGCTAGTTAGCGCTATTGCTGCTGTTGTCGATTACAAAGAAGGCAACCAAGCAATCGAAATCACTCCTGCACAAAGTGCGGATCTAACTGCCGCGTTTGATGCTGCTGGCGAAGAAAAAAGCGCACAATTTGCAAGCCGTGCGGCGCAGTCTTCACAGCCATTGGTGGTTGTTATCCTAGCAACAGACGAAGCACCTACTTCCGTTGCTGAAGGCTTCCTAAAGCTACAGCTTATTTCAAACCGCTTAGTGCAACCGCACGGCCTAGTGCTTGATGGTATCTTCGGCCTATTGCACAACATCGCTTGGACTAACCAAGGCGCTATCGACCTACCAGAATTGGCCGATCGTCAGATCGAAGCTCGCCTAAACGGTGAGACACTTACTGTCGATTGCGTAGATAAATTCCCGAAAATGGTGGATTACGTTGTACCAGCTGGCATACGTATCGCTGACACTTCACGCGTTCGCCTTGGTGCCCACGTGGGTGAAGGCACAACAGTCATGCACGAAGGCTTCATCAACTTCAATGCCGGTACCACTGGCGTGAGCATGGTCGAAGGCCGTATCTCTGCTGGTGTTGTAGTCGGTAACGGCTCAGACATCGGTGGTGGTGCATCTATCATGGGTACCCTATCTGGCGGCGGTACGGTTGTTGTTTCTATTGGCGAAAACTGCCTACTTGGTGCTAACGCTGGTCTTGGTTTCCCTATGGGCGACCGCTGTACTATCGAATCAGGCCTATACGTTACAGCTGGCTCAAAAGTACGCATGCTAGACAACAATGGCCAGGAAGTTGAAATGGTTAAAGCACGCGACCTAGCTGGCGTTTCTGATCTTCTTTTCCGTCGCAACTCAGTGACAGGCCAGATCGAATGCTTGGCAAACAAATCAGCTGTTGAGCTAAACAGCGAGCTACACAGCAATAACTAATTGCTTGAATGTAGATATGAAAAAGGCTGCCTCGGCAGCCTTTTTCTTGTTAGGTGCTCCTAGAAAGCCCTGCGATATATCAATACCCACGTTCCACTAAGCCATAACTAGAACGGTTGTCGTTGCACTCATCGGGGTAGGCAGGGTTGAGCACCGTGTTGACATTATTCCTGCCGCTGCAATACTCAAACCGCCCTTGCAAATAACCCGCGCGATACTTTTCATAATCCGTTTCCGATAAAGCCCCGTGCTTATTCAGATCGTTGTTTGACCACTCCCGGTAGCCTTGCCCGCCATGATACTCACCTAACTGCTCCCATTCTTGCTGCTTGGCTAGTTCATTTTCATGATAGCCTGCGCAGCCCGCAAGCATCAGGATGACACACCCAGCCAAACATCGAATCACCCAACTAGCCATCACAATTCCTCCAATAAAAGAACTGCCTTAAGTATGGTTGATCAGCTAAGTGCTGCCACTGCACGTTGGCCGCTTTCGCTTTGGGTACCGATCACACCCAGCAGCAGGCCTAACACCGCCCCGATCACCATCACGCCCCCCAGATGCCATGCATCGCTGATCCCAAGCTTAAGCAAACTATTACTAATCAAAGATGCAAACACCATCTGGCATGCTCCCGATAACGCAGCTACGGTACCGGCTTTCTTGGCATAGGGAACCAACAACAAGGATTGGGCACATGGGAATGCGATACCGTTAGCCATCGCCAACAGGAAATGGCCAAGGCTCATCCATGCTGGTTCAAGCGGAGCCGCAATCAGCACCGACCCCGCGACGAAATGGAGCAACGGCGCCAATTGCAGCATGCGTTTTGTTCCCAATTTTGGACGCAACCGCTGACACACCAAACCACCACACAACAAGCCAAAGGCCGGCACCATCGCCCACAGTGCATACTGCTCGGAAGAAAGCCCGATTTGCACCTGCATAATAAACGGCATCAGTGATATCGAAATCACCACCAAGGAGAAGTTAACCCAGCCGATACCTGCAAAAGATAGAAAGTGGCGTTCATGGATAAGCGAAAAGTAGGAGCGGGCTAGCCCACCCACAGATTGTGGGGCTGATGCCTTGGCTAAGGTTTCTTTAAACGTAAACAGCAGGACTAACCACACGATGGCAATGTAAGCCAATAACAGGATAAACACCGATAGCCAGCCCGCATAATGGTTTAGCATCCCCCCAATCACGGGGGCCACTATCGGGGTGAAGGCAGCGACGATAGCCAGCCATGTCATTGCCTTGACCAAGTCTTGGCGCTGGTAACTATCGCGAATGGTCGCCCTAGCCAGCACAGCCACACTACCAGCACCGACACCTTGAATAGCCCGCCCAGTAAGTAACCAAGAGAAATCGTCAGCAAATGCGACCGCCAGTACCAAGCCCAATAGGGAAATTAATAAACCAGAGAGCAGTACGGGGCGACGTCCGAACACATCCGACAATGGGCCATAGGCAAGCTGAGACGTACCAAAACCAAACAAATACCCGGACACAAGCAATTGCGCCTGTTCGGTACTCAAATGAAGATCAGCCGCGATCCACGGCAAGGAGGGAAAGATCAACCCTAGACTAAATTGCCCGATACTGACGATCAGGCAGGCTAATAACAGCGGCTTCCAGCTAAATGATCCCATTCTTCCCCCCGTATTGTGAATTCTATCTATTATGCACGTAACAGGGGGAGAGGATAATCAGCGTGGTATTAAGGGATTATTTCCCATTAGGAATGATTACTTACTGATGATGTAGGTGAACGGGTTCGTGAAAGAAAACTTGCTGCCTTGAGTCGCAACCTTGCCTTGCTTCATCGCCACAATCACTTCTTTCTGCACTTTGATTAACGAGAAAAAGCGGATCACCATAAACACGATAAATACTGGCATCAAAACCTGGCTGATCGGGGCAGACTGCAGGAGCAAGTCATTGCCTAGCCAAAGTGTCAGCATCAGTAACATTGCGTAAAGCGAGTGGGGCTTTAGAACGATTTTAATATCAGTTGCAGATTCCGTTCGTTCAAAGAAAAACTTCATTTGTGACTCCCATAAAATCAATTGCCGTTACCCTCTCATAACAAACCACCCAAACACAAGCCAGAAGCAAAGTCTTACTTCAAATAGTTGTAAATGGGTATGTCTAGCGAAGCCAAACGTAAAAAGCCCCGTCTTTCGACGAGGCTTCTTAATAGGTGGCGGAACGGCCGGGCTGGCGCTCCATCGGACTCGCGCACGAGCGGGACTCATTCGTCCGAAGAACGAACATCCTCTTCTGAAATGCAAAAAACCTCAGCCTTTCGACTGAGGTTTCTAATAAGTGGCGGAGCGGACGGGACTCGAACCCGCGACCCCCGGCGTGACAGGCCGGTATTCTAACCAACTGAACTACCGCTCCACTCAAAC
>NZ_PYMA01000020.1 GCF_003026495.1 Photobacterium sanctipauli | reverse complement strand
TAATGAATGAATTGACTGTGCCGAATCTTGCGATTCGATTTGGTCACTCAGTTTCATTGATAAATCTTTTGACTATCATTTCACGAGTGCCCACACAGATTGCATGGTCAAATTGTTAAAGAACAATACTGATTGGTTAGCGGCTTAAGTTGCCGTGCTCCGTGTCAGTGAGGCGGCATTATAGAGAGTTTGTTCCGCCTGACAACCCTTTTTTTTGAAAAAATTTCCACTTGGCGATTATTTCAACTAATGTGAGATAAATGCCTCTAAATTCAACATTAGAGCATCGTCACATTCACTTACTAGCAATTACAAGTCAATGAAAGTAATATCAATGTGACTCTGTTGTTAAAATAACCAATAACGCCTTCTATTCTAATTTTTATGACGATGTAGCTTTATATGAAATTATCCAATCAAAATTTAATACCGATTCTTGCAATCGCTGTTGGTGGAGGGATTCTCTTTACTATTCTTCCCCTTCCATCCGGCCTTGCATTCGCACTTGGTGCAATAGCTGTAGGTTTTGCGCTTCCTTATTTCACTTCTTCTCAGTCAAAAAGCTCGCAGGTCGACAACTCTCAAAGTAGTAAAACCCTTTATGTAGGCAATTTGCCTTACCGCGCGAATGAAAATGAAGTTAAGAAGCTTTTTTCTGAGTATGGAGAAGTCTTTGCTGTTCGCCTTATGAAAGATAAGCGAACGGGTAAGCGTCGCGGGTTTGGTTTTGTCGTGATTAACAGTAAAGATGCAGACCACGCCATTGAACAGCTAAACAACAAAGAGTACGGCCAGCGCACCCTCAAAGTACGCGAAGCTAACGAACCAAAGAACGGGGATAGTTCAGAGATTCGATAGCGCTAAGCCCGAGCTGTTCCAAACTAATATTCAGTGCCGCAGCATTTTCACCTGCGGCACTGTTATATGTGAAGTTAGAAAATACTTGCTGATGAACAACTACATCCCCGAGCAGTGCTTTGACTCGGTTAGCTATCGCCATTCCCGAATCGATAACCTGTACTTTTTCACCTACAGCTAGCAATACTTCTTCTTTGATCAGTGGGAAGTGGGTACAACCAAGCACGATACAATCAACTTTCCCTTGCCATGCAGACAGTATCTCCCTCAACTCAGTAATCGATACGGGCTTACCGCGCAATTTCTCTTCTGCCATTTCAACCAAACGAGTCGAACCTATTCTTAGTACCTCACAATCATTAGCGAATTGGCTAATTAAGATATCAGTATATTGCCTGGTGATTGTGGCAGGTGTGGCTAGCAAGCCTATCGCTTTGCGTTTACTGGCGAGTGCAGCAGGTTTTATCGCTGGTACGACCCCAACTACTGGAATGGACAGTTGCTCACGCAACGAAGGTAATACAATAGTGCTCGCAGTATTACAGGCTATCACCACGAGATCGACTTGGTGACGTTCAACCAGGCGGGTCACGATATGGGAGGTTCGCTCAATGAGTTCGCTATCTGGTAATTCGCCATAAGGGAACGCGGCATCATCAAAAGCATAAACATATTGAACTTGCGGAAGCTGACGGTAGATCTCTTGGTAAATTGATAAACCACCTACACCTGAATCAAATATAAGTACCCGCTTCACAGTTTGTTATACCCCTATGCCTATATCAGGCTCATCATACTGTGAATACGGGTAGCACGAAAAGGCTCTGAGTTTATTTATCTTCAACCAACTCGTAACGCTGATGATGGAACCGTCCCTTACGCTCAACATCCAAGCAATGGATCTTTAGCTCTCCATCAAAACACGGCGCCTTAACAACAAGCGTGTGAAACTCCCCGTCCTCACCGCAAGGATCCACACTATCGGGTAGATTGCGAATAAAGCTTTCGCTAAACCACTTTCCACAAAACTTACCGTCGAGCTGTTCAGTATCGACGGTCACTACCAGTGTTTTTATACCGATATCCAACATCTCTTGTGCCAGCAAAGTACTCGCTTGCCCTATCAGCGGGAAAACACACTGCCACCCTGCAGGTTCAATGTAACTACGTCGGTATTCGGCAATGCCGTTACAAAACATATCACCAAAAGCAACGGCCTCTACTTCAAGCTTGCTGGATTTAATGCCCTCTATCACTAATGACTGGTAAATATCATTTGCCGGGAACACTTCAGGCAAGGGGATCTCAATTAGCGGTAGTCCAGCCTGCTGGGCTTGTTGCCTAACCACTTCAATTGGTGTTGCCTGAAAAGGCACTTCATCATTTAGGTAGGTTGTATATAGACCGACAACCTCATAGTGAGGATCGTTCAACAAGCGAATGAGCGTCAAGGTTGAGTCTTTACCAGAAGACCAACTGACAATGGTTCGAATAGGTTTCATTGTTTGCTTAGCTCTTATAGAAAAGCCACCAGCAAGTGGTGGCTTAATGACTCAATTAAAATTGGTAGGTAACCGTGGCGTAGTAGCTACGCTCTTGAACGTTGTAGGTTTCTTTCGCGACATAATCTTCATCGAATAAATTAGCGACCCGCCCTCTTAGAGTAAGGTTGTCAGTCACAAAGTAACTGGCAGCGACATCAACCAAGGTATAAGCATCAAGTTCATTGGTATTTGAGGCATCCTCATAACTTTTACCACGATACAGAGCACTGACATCAAACTGCCACTGATCAAGCATGTACGACATATTCCATTTCGCATTGTGCTTGGCTCGACGGATTAATTGCTTGTCCAAGTCAGTATCTTTCGCATCTAGGTAGTCGTAGCTTAAATCATGGTAAAGCGGGCCAGTGTAGAATCCTGCAGTTAACTCCACGCCTTTAATTTCAGCCTCATTCACATTCATTGGAATCCAATCGCCAGCTGGATTGCTGGCATCTTTAGGTGCCCAAGCAATGAGCTTCTCAATGTCTGACTGATACGCAGTAATACGCCAATCAAGCAAGCTGTGGGAGCCGGCCAGGGAAACTTCATAATTTGTCGACTCTTCCGGCTCCAGATCTGGGTTACCAGAATCAGGCCAATACAAATCATTAAAGGTAGGCGCCTTAAATGCCGTCCCTACGTTGGCAGAAATTTGAATATCGGACGCAAAGGTATAAGCTGCAGCTGCCTGCCACGTATTATTACGTCCATAGCTATCATTATCATCGGTGCGGACGCTACCTTCTAATTGCAGCCCCTGATTGCGATAAATCGAGGTAAGGTAAAACGCAGTATTATCCCGAGTATCTTTGTCATAAGTGGTATCGGTATTTGACACCTTATCCCGGTTCCACTCTACACCACCACCAACTTCCAGTTGGTTATTGACCTGGTAATGGTTTTGCCAGTTCACCACATCACGCTTGGTCTTGATAGTACTGCCTGGGGATAAGTCATTAAAGTTACGTGCCTCGTCTTGGTTGTGGGCAACAGTCACTTCACTCACGTAGTCAGTTGCGAAATACCCCGCTTTTGCCGCAACGTTATATAGCGAGCTTTCACTTTGTGCATTTGGGGCACCATACGAGTCATCGTATTCTGCCTCACCGTCGTGATAATAACCTTGCAGGCTCAACTTCCAGTTATCGCCCAACTGGGTACCCAGCTCCGCAACAACATTTTTCTGCTTAAAGCCATCATCATCTTGTTCAAAGGGCGGCTTACGCGCCGAGAAGCCATCAGCCTCTTCACCTTTAACTGCCAATTTGCCCCAGCTACTCTCCCCCAGCGAACCAGCGGCAGATCCGCCTAGTTGATAATAGCCATCACTGCCAGCGCCAGCTGTAACTTGTACCAATTGCTCGCCAGACTGGTACTCAGTGATGATGTTTAGCACACCACCCACGGCGTCAGAGCCATACAAGGCAGCACGCGAGCCACGAATAAATTCAATTCGTTCGATACCAGTTAAAGGGATTTGGCTGAAATCAGCACTGCCAAGGGTCGCACTACCAATACGTACGCCATTGATCATCACAAGCAAATGGCGGGAAGTGGTACCGCGTACATAGACTTCAGTCGCCTGGCCATAACCACCAGATACCACTTGCACCCCAGGTAGACGTCGCAATACTTCCGCAAGAGACTTCGCTTGGATAGCGTCGATTTCTTCTTTGGTAACCACCGATACCGGTGCAATTACATTTTTGATGGGCTGTTCGAAACGGTTGGCAGTCACCACCATGACTTCATCTGTTGAAGATTGATCTGCCAAAACCACAGACGGTAGGCACACTTGTGCCAACACCACTGCTAATAGTGTTTTTTTCATTATTTGGATTACCTTAAGTCGCGTTTATTACAGAGCAGGCTTTCCTACTCGGTACACTGGTCGGTCTTCGGACTTAAGAGCAAGGTTGAATAACCACCTAGGCAACAACTTCCCACTTCTTTCGCTGCATTGCACAGCTTGTAGAAGCAGTGTTCGGAACTAACTGTCCATGTGCTTTCGTTCTCTATCACCGCTGCGCGTCAGTTACGGAGTTTCACCGTATTCCCTATGCCTGAAACCAGGCTAACCAGCGCACCCAGAATGCTAATAATCATTCAGGCGAATGTCTAGCTTCATCGGTGGTGTAAACTGAAATATGGCTAGTCGCAGCATTTTTATCACCGCTAACACTGGACATCAGTCAACAATGCAATAAAATCTGCGCTCTTATTTTGAGCAGTTTGAGGCAATGACATGGCATCCACCGCGATTAATCCAGCTGAATACCAACCACAGCTAGATGAAAAAGCAGCGCGTATTCAAAATATCTTTGCGGATTTTGAAACCCCTGAACTAGAGGTGTTTGCCTCGCCAGCCGAACATTACCGCATGCGTGCAGAGTTCCGCGTTTGGCATGAAGGCGAAGACTTGTTCTACATTATGTTCAACCAAGAAACGCGCGAAAAGTACCGCGTTGATCAGTTCCCAGCGGCCAGCCGTTTGATCAACGACTTAATGCCATTACTGGTTGATGCTCTTAAGCCAGTCAAAGCCTTGCGCCACAAACTATTCCAAGTGGATTTTCTCTCAACGCTTAGCGGCGAAATCTTGGTATCCCTGCTTTACCACCGCCAACTGGATGAAGAGTGGGTAGCAGAAGCCAAAGCGCTGAAGCAACGCCTGAACGACGAAGGCTTCAACCTTAACTTCATCGGCCGTGCCCGTAAGCAGAAAATCGTCCTCGACCAAGAATACGTTATCGAAAAGCTGACAGTTCACGACCGCACCCTTACCTACAAGCAAGTGGAAAACAGCTTCACCCAGCCTAACGGTGAAGTTGCCCAGAAAATGCTGGAGTGGGCTGTCGATTGCACCCAAGACAGCGAAGGTGACTTGCTCGAACTGTACTGCGGTAACGGTAACTTCTCGCTAGCCCTAGCTAAAAACTTCGAGCGCGTACTGGCTACCGAGTTGGCCAAGCCTTCCGTTGATTCAGCCCAATACAATATTGCAGTCAACAACATCGATAATGTGCAGATCATCCGCATGTCGGCAGAAGACTTTACCGACGCAATGGAAGGCAAGCGCGAATTCCGCCGCCTAAAAGATCAAAATATCGACCTCCAGAGCTACAACTGCAACACGATTTTTGTTGATCCACCGCGCTCAGGTATGGATGAGGGCACTTGTCGCATGGTGCAGGGTTACGACCGTATCATGTATATCTCTTGCAACCCGGATACACTGAAAGACAACTTGGATATCCTAAGCGAAACCCACCGTATTACTCGCTTTGCCCTGTTCGATCAGTTCCCATATACCCACCATATGGAAGCCGGTGTACTGCTCGAGCGCAAATAACCGCTCGGCAGGCAGCAGAAACTAAAAAAGGCGCTATCAGCGCCTTTTTTGTTGGTCGAAGCTAATTTAGCTTATGCTTGCGCTTCTTCTTTCTTAGGCGTCATAAAGCCCATTTTGTATGTCACCCAGAACAATAGGCCTAGGGTGATCATTAGCGGCAAGAAGTTTGAGCCCATGTCAGGCGACATTGCGCGTAGGAACGCCGAGTAACCGAACGCACCAACAAGGAAACAGGCAAAAGCAATCGCCGGGGTGCCTTCAGACATCGGCTTGCTTAGGTATTCCTGGTATAGGCAGTAGATTGCCAACGCGAACGCAATCACAGGGAAAACAGAAAATGATACCGCGCTTGAAGTCAGCACTGCCAGTGTAGCGTTACCACACAAGCCAGCTAGCAGCGACATCACCAATGTTTTGCGTTCAGCTTTAATTTGATCTTTGTTCATATCCTTTCACCAACAAAAATGAAGTTAGAGTTTTTGCCTGAGCTCACGACGCTCACGCTCTTTACGGTACCAGTAGGCACCTTTTGCAATCATTCGCAATTGCATAATCAATCTTTCGGCATGCTCAGCTCGAGCATGACTATCAAGATCCAGCGCCTCGGCACCGGAACTAAATACCAAGGTGACCGACGCTTCCGCCTGAGTGTAGGCTTCATCGTGGGTTACCCCTGTTTTCGCAACCAGGTATTCGGTGAGTTCCGCCACGAAATGCTGGATTTCGCGGGCAACCGCCGCCCTGAATGCCGGAGAAGTACCAGAACGCTCACGCAGCAATAAGCGAAAAACGTTAGGACTCCCCTCGATAAATTCCATAAACGTCTCGACCGAAGTACGGATCACACTGCCTTCTTTGGCAATGCGCTGACGAGCCTGACGCATCAGCTGACGTAAAATCAAGCCGCCTTCATCGACCATGGTCAAACCGAGCTCATCCATATCTTTAAAATGACGGTAGAAAGACGTCGGCGCAATGCCTGCCTCCCTTGCCACTTCACGTAGGCTGAGGCTCGAAAAGCTACGCTCCGCACTTAACTGGTTAAATGCAGCATCAATTAATGAACGGCGGGTTTTTTCTTTCTGTTGAGCCCTAATACCCATGGTTTTCTTGGTTCTCTTCGGATTATCTTGCGCAAGTTGTTGCCACTATACGCGCTTTTTCACAGCCATCAAAACATAGTAATTCCTGACATAGGCTTAATCAAAGCCGGAATCGCCAGATTTACTGTTGGCTCACAAACTCGCACATTGCAACAAAAGCTCCACGGATATCAGATTTTTAACTCCCCAACGCCCGAACAACGTGATCATTGCCTACCTATCGTCGATGACTGATTCTACCTGCTTTTAGAAGAAGTTAAAATGACGAGACAGCAATGTTGCAAGGATGATAATAAAGGCCAAGCATGACAAAAAGCAAAAATTCCGCTACCCAACATTTCGATGCCATCATTATCGGCAGTGGTCCCGGTGGTGAAGGGGCGGCAATGGGGCTAACCAAAGCCGGATACAATGTCGCGATTATCGAACGGGAAGAAAGTGTAGGTGGAGGTTGTACTCACTGGGGAACCATACCGTCAAAAGCCTTGCGCCATGCTGTTAGCAGGATCATCGAATACAATCACAACCCGCTTTATTGCAAGAACAATTCGACCTTGCATAGCACCTTCAGCCAAATTCTCGGCCATGCCCAGGTTGTCGTGAACAAACAGACACGCATGCGCCAGGGCTTTTATGATCGCAACCAGTGCACCATTATTTTTGGTGAGGCCAGCTTCACCGGCACACATACCGTCAGTGTGAAAAAGCCCGATGGCAGCCGCGAGTATTACAGTGCCGACAAGTTTGTTATTGCCACCGGCTCCCGCCCTTACCAGCCAGCCGATGTCGATTTTAGCCATGACCGTGTTTACGACAGCGACTCCATCTTGCAACTCAAGCACGACCCGCGCCATATCATCATCTATGGTGCCGGCGTTATCGGTAGCGAGTATGCCTCCATCTTCCGAGGGCTTGGGGTCAAGGTCGACTTGATCAACACCCGCGATCGGCTCCTTGAGTTTCTCGACAATGAAATTTCCGACTCGCTTTCCTACCACTTCTGGAACAGCGGCGTCATGATCCGCAACGGCGAAACCTACGAGAAAATCGAACCCACCGAAGACGGGGTGGTCTTGCACCTGCAATCCGGCAAGAAGATGCGCGCTGACTGCCTGCTTTACGCCAATGGCCGAACAGGCAATACAGACCGGCTAAACCTAGGCAAGGTGGGCCTAGAGCCGGATTCTCGCGGACAACTGAAAGTGAACGAGAACTACCGCACCGATATCGAGCACGTCTATGCCGTCGGGGATGTCGTTGGCTACCCAAGCCTCGCCAGCGCCGCCTATGACCAAGGCCGATTCGTTGCCCAGGCCATTGCCAACGGCGAGGCGCTTGGCCGGTTGATTGAAAACATCCCTACCGGAATCTACACCATTCCGGAAATCAGCTCCGTCGGCAAAACCGAGCAAGAGCTGACCGCCGAGAAAGTGCCGTACGAAGTCGGCCGCTCGCAGTTCAAGCACCTTGCCCGTGCCCAGATAGCCGGTACGGAAGTCGGTAGCCTGAAGCTCCTGTTCCACCGCGAAACCAAGGAGATCCTCGGGATCCATTGTTTCGGGGAACGTGCAGCAGAGATCATCCACATTGGTCAGGCGATCATGGAGCAAAAAGGCGAAGGCAATAACATCGACTACTTCGTTAATACCACCTTCAACTACCCAACGATGGCCGAAGCATTCCGCGTCGCCGCACTTAATGGCCTTAATCGCTTATTCTAGCGATGAGCCTACTGGCTAAAATAAAAAACGGAGCCGCAATTGGCTCCGTTTTTATTTTTCATGGTTAGCGCAGGTCAGGAAACTACTCTACATCCATCAACCGATCATCCGGCGTCAGAATCGATGACCATGGCAAATTCTCATCCCCAAGGGTAATGAAGTTAGGGTTCTCCAATGTATCGCGCTCGTTGTATGACAACGGTGTGAGATGGGTATTAAGAATGCGCCCACCCGCCTCCTCGACAATACATTGCGTTGCGGCAGTATCCCATTCACCCGTCGGCCCAAGGCGGAGATAGCAATCCACTGCACCTTCGGCAACCAAGCAGGACTTCAATGCTGCCGAGCCTAGCGGCACAAGATCATAGTTGAGCGCCGGATCCAAACGGTTGGTGATCGCGCTGATATCCTGGCGACGGCTAATTGCTACCGCCAGCGACTGGGTTGGCAGCTCGTGGCGATGGGTGGAAATTCGGACCGTCTCACCTTCCGGTGTGGTTTTCCATGCGCCCTTATCTTTATAGGCGTAGTACACCACCCCGGAAACCGGCGCGTAAACCACGCCCATAATCGGCGTGTTATTTTCAACCAAGGCGATAATCGTGGCAAAGTCACCGCTGCCGGCAATAAACTCCTGGGTACCGTCCAGCGGATCAACCAACCAGTAACGCTGCCACTCGGCACGCTCAGCCAACGGAACACCCGCATCTTCTTCCGACAGCACCGGAATATCCGGTGTTAGCTCCGACAGCTTGGCAACAACCAATTTATGCGCAGCCAAATCGGCACTGGTGACAGGCGTATTATCACTTTTCACCTGCTTCTCAAACTGGCCACGCTGGTAAATGTCTAAGATCACCTGGCCCGACGCCCGGGCAATGTCGATGACCTGAGGCAATAGGTTCGATAAGTCCATTTCCGCTCCTATTTCGAGAGTTGTTTAAGGGCAAGGAAAAGCGCGGTAATGCTTCTCGCCTCGGCAAAATCTAAATGATGAAGTAATTCCTCGACCTGGCTCAGCGGCCAACGGACAATTTCCAAAGGCTCCGGCTCGTCACCGGCAAGCGATTCCGGGTACAGATCCTCGGCAAGAAACAGGGTCATGCGGCTGGAAAAATAAGACGGTGCCAGCACCACCTCTTTCAACGGTCGCAGCTGGTTGGCACCAAAGCCAATTTCTTCTTTCAGCTCTCGGTTGGCCGCTTCTTCTGCCGACTCCCCAAGATCAATCAGCCCTTTAGGGAAACCAAGCTCGTAGCGATCGGTGCCAGCCGAATACTCCCGGATCAACAACAAGTCGCCTTCTTTGGTAACAGGTACCACTAGCACAGCATGGCGGTTGGATGGCTTCATCCGCTCGTAAGTTCGTTCAACGCCATTAGAGAAACGAAGATCCAAAGATTCAATTTTAAATAACCGAGATTGAGCAACAACTTCCGTTGCCAAAATTTCGGGTTTGGTACGATTGGCAGCCATGCGAGTTCCTGTTTCTGTAACCACCCACTAAAGGCGGTAGCTGAGACAATAATTGTTATTTAATGGTAATGAGCGCGTGAAATAAAGACTTTTATTAAGAAATCGTTAACCCGACTAGGTTAGTCGGGTATTAACAGGGGGGATATCCAGAACTAGAAGCGGCCGTTGTAATCGATTTTGTACTGCCCCTTTGGATCAGGGTTACCTAGCCATTTCAGTTGCTGGGATAACTGCGCAGGAAACTCTGCACCCGGCTTGAACCAACCCACCAATGCATAGCGATTGCCCGGAGATAAGGTTGCTGCCCACTCACTTGATACATCGGCAGAAGCTTGCTCAACATTGGCAAGTACCTTGCCATCTTCACAAGCTAAGTCTGCAATCACAGGCCCCGGGTTCAATGCCCCCAGCGGTGAATTCACCTGGCCCGACGTCCATGCCAATGCCCCATCCAGCTCGGCACAATAAGGCGAAGCAAACTGGTAGTTACGCAAAGTCAGCTCCAGATTACCAGCCAAGCTGACAGGCACCGTCATCGGCGCATAATTAACAATTTGGCTAGCGGGTAAAGAGACCAATAGGTTCTCGGCAAAAGGGCCTGCGGACTGGTAGCCAACCATGCCGCGTCCAGCCAAGTTCATTTCGCTCCCCTGACCAAAGCGGACATCCAGCTTCACCTTACCGGTAAACAGCGACAAGACCCTCATGTCCCACTGCAGCCGACCTAAGTTCATACCTTGCCAACGAACCTGGGAGGCAGCCCCTTGCCAAGGCGTGCCAGATAGCCCGGAGACTTCCAGCCCCTGTACCTTGGGGGCTTGCTGCCACAACCAACTGACGGGAACATGGGCAACCAAGCTACCCACCAGAACGGCACCAAACGAGGCGCCAAGCAATAATTTATATTTCACTGTTACCCCCGCCCTAACTGCAAGCGGTTTACTTCAACCATACCGGCGCGGTCGGTTTTCGACACATCCAGAAACTGGGCGTCAATACCGTGCTCATCACGCAAAAAAGCCAGCCAATTAACCAAGGTATTAAACGGGAGCGGCTTCACCCACACCTGCAACATCTCATCGCGAGGCTGGATACGGATCAGCTCAATTCGAAACTGGCGCGTGGTTTCATTCACCACCTGGTTCAAGCCCTTGTCGCTCACCGAACCCGTTGAGCCCGTCGCGCTTCGCAAAGACACAATCTCGTCGGCTTTTGTGCTGACCCACGTCAACAACTGGCGCTCGCTATTCAGTCGGCGCTCGGCATTCTCCGTCGAGGCAGCCAGCGGTTGCCAGATCCCCCAGTACAGCACCGCCACCAGCATCGCAATCCCACCGCCAAGCACAAGGCGCTGTTCACGCGGGCTCAAGCCTGTCCACCAAGCCTTCATGATTTTCTCCTTAGCACCACGGCACCGGTCACCTGTTCACCCTCTCGGTTCAACTGACCCTGATCGATTTCAAAATCCTCCAGCAACAAGGTGCGAAGCTGCTCAAAGTGCTGGAAGTCAGAGGCCACGGCCTGAAAACGAAGCTCATTGCGATTCTGATCGTACTTGAGGTTTTGCACCGACAATTGCGGGACTTTCGCCAACGCCGGTTGCAACTCTGCCAACCATGGCAAGATACCGTTGTTCGAGCTCGTGCCACCCAGGCGAGCCAGTTCGCTGTTCATCTGGCGCTTCAAATAACTTTGTGACGGGATGCGGTTAAACTGCGGCAACACCTCGCGGAAGATACGCTCACTCTCGGCCTTGTAAACCAATGCCTGCTTTTCCATGGCCTGTACCGAAATCAGGTGCTCAGCAATTAATACGGACAACACCAGACCGGCCGCTATCGCGGCCTTGCGCCAAGGCTTGAGGTATTTTCGCCAAACCGGCTGCTGCTTGTAGACCCCAGATAGCAAGTTAGCCTTACTGGTGGCCGCCCCTTGAGCCAGCAGCTGCATCACCAGCTCCGGCGCCTCCGCCTGCCAAACGCCTGAAACACCGGCTGGTGCCGGCGTGTAGTGGTGGATCACGAGCGGCTGCTCGCTCTTGTCGGCTTGATCCGTATCTTCGCTTTCTGCCTCGCTTTCCTCGCTGGCTTCTTCCTCCTCAGCGGCTTCGGCAGAAAAACGCAATGGGGCTTTTTGGGCCGACAACCAAGCATCAAGCCACTGGGACTCGGCACAAACACCTTGCGATTCCCCTTGGCGGATCAACCACTGGCCTTCGAGCTCGGCGGCACTATAACCGTTGTCAAACAGCGGCAGGCACAAACTGTCGGGCAGCATTTTTTTCACTTCGAAGCCACTATCAAGCAGGGCTGATAGCCAAAATTCCACCTTGCGGTGCTCAACGACCGCCACCTGCGCCACCTCACCGGACTTTTGCAGCAGGTGGACGTGAAGATCATCGACATCCTGCGCCAACTCTTCCTCAAGCAAGAACGGCAATACCGTTGCTAGCTGGCGGCTGCTACCTGCGGGGATAGCCACTTCCGTCAGCAATACATCACTGGTTGGAACCAAGACATAAACAGCACGTTGAGCGGCGTAGTCAGCAATATCATCAAGCTGTGCGATCGATGCTAGCTGGCCTGACGCAATCACCTCTTTTTGCTGTGGCGACCAGACTAACCATTGAACCGGCTGATCGGCGCGGCTATTCAGTCTGATTGTCAGAAATTCGCTCACTGATTCCTCCATAACGGCGACGAACAACCGTCACCTTGTTTTCACCATCTCGTTTAAGCAGCGATACCAACCGAACCCTTGAACGGTCGACCAGTACTTCCGTGTCTAGCTGGAAGTAGTCACTGCTTACGGCCAAGTGGGCCTTGGCTTGTTCTTTTACATCCGCGTCCACCCCACCCAAGGCAGACTCGGCAAGAAAATCATCCACGCTGTCCCAGCCATCGTAGGGGCGCTCATTGATAATACGTTGGGCATCCGACAACGAGAGCCTTGGGGTAAACAACCCAACCAACAAGGCAGCCTGGTGCTCGTACAGGGTATTGACGTTCACCGCCAGCGTATTGGTAGGGATAGCACACACCAGATATTTCACCCGGTTGAAAATATCAGCCGAGACCCCGTTAACGGCACGCAGCTCGCTGATATCGACCATCCAATCCCGCGGCGGCAAATACGGCGGGCGAAACCCTTCATAGGTACTGTCGCCGGCACCAAACGGCGCATGGACCGCTTCGTCAGGATCGACATATTCCCAGCTCGAATCCGCAACGACCTCGGCGTCGTAGCTTTCCACCCCGGCTTCTTCCAAGGTGGCTTGCAGCACCTTCACCAAATACGGTTTGTTGGTTCTGTCAGTTAACGGTTGCAACCCCGACAACGCATTGATATTGAAGCAAGCCTGGCGGTCGAGGATATTACCCACCGCCTCGCCGCCATCCAGCGGATAACGCTGGCCTTGCGTTGCCCATGCTTGGCTGAGGTTGACGGTATCGCTGTCGTCGATACCTTGCTTGATCGCCACCTTGCCCAGCTCTTCCATTCCCTGCGCAAACCAAAATGCCTGCTGGTTCTGGAGCTGGTTCTCTGCCCGGTAAAAACTCAGATGTAAGCGTTCACTCATCTGCACCGCCAGCAATGTCATCAGTGCCAGCAGTAACAACACCACGATCAGGGCGACACCGCGCTGTTGCTTCATGGCTCTAGCTCTGTTCATCATCACCCGCCGTCAGTGCCGAAGCAGGCAAAATGTATACCCGCTCAATTTCACCAAAGTCTTCCAGGGTCAGGGTTATTTTGATCCCCTCAGGTAGCGCCGAGCTTTGGTCCCATTGCTCCTGCCACTTTTTGTCGCGGTAGAACTCGAAAGACAGCTCGGTAACCGCTGATAGCACTTCCCGAACCAGGGGTTCGCTACCCACGACCGTATCCGGGTAGCGGAACCAAACCCGCTCCAGGGTATCTTCGATGATCCGGTAGCCCACCCTGACATTTTCCCCGCGCGGGAACATCTGCTGCGGGTTCTGCCAACCGGTTCGGGTAAAGATGATCCCATTACTGGCCGAATCAAGCAGGTACTCGCCGGATTGGATCAGCCTTTCGCTGATTTCCTCTCCTTGGTTACGTACCTTGCGCGCGACAATCTGACGGAAGTCATTATCCATCATCACCATCGCCCGCTGTATTTCCTTCATCCGTTCGCTGTGCTCGCGGGACTGGGCATCGCTTCGCTGCACCCCGTTCATCACCTGATAGGCCGACAAACTCAGCATGGCAAACACCGCAATCGCCACCAAGACCTCCAGTAAGGTGAAGCCTTGCTGCCGGTTCAGCTTTTGCCGAGCGCCCGGATAATAATTAGTTCTCAACATAAGTTCTCAGCACGACTACCGATTGCTTGCGCGCCTCATCTGTGGCGACCGTTACATCCAATGCGCGTAGATAGCCATCGGCGGTTTTGGTGCTCTTTATCGTCCAATACCATTCACGGCCTGCGAGCTCCGACTTGCCGCGCTTGGTCGAGCTCGGGATCTCGCCGGATAAGCGCACCTTGGCAAGTTCGTTGTCTGCCACCATGGCGGCGAAAGTCTTCTCTTCCAAATAGCCAAGGGTATTAAGGTGTTGGCTGACGGCCTTCATGACCCCCAACGCCGAAATAGCAAATACCGCCAAGGCAACCAATACTTCCAGCAAGGTCAGGCCACGCTGGTGACGTCGATGCGTTGCCATTAAAACGGCTCCTTCTCGGCCAATGACTTAATGGTCTCGCCCGGCGGAAGCAGGAATAGCTGACCGAGTTCATCGGCCTGAACCCGCCAAAACTGGTTTTCGCCACTCACTTCGAACTCCAATGTGAACGGGGTGTACTCCCCGCTCGCCATCACCACCACTTGGGGCGGCTTAATTTTGTCTTTATCAGTTTGCTCAGCAAACAAGTCTTCGTTGAACAATGACCCGGGCTCGAATAAGCGATCCTTGTCTTCCCATGAATAGCCACCGATTTCGACTTTCAGGCGAATGCCCTCGTCCATTTCGACTTCGGTAAAAAAGCGTGACTCTTCGATTGGCTGCCAATCTTGACTGGTTAGCTGAAGAAACTGGTAGCGATTACGTTCCACTCGGATGCCGTAATCAATGCCATTCAACAGCGCATCCTCACCCAGCAGCTGGGTGAGGTGGTGGAAACGCGCGGCCTGCTCTTTGACTTTGTCTTCCTGACTTTCCGGCAATGAAATAATCACCGCCACGGCACTGGTTGCCAGTAGCACCAGTACCAGCATGATTTCTATCAGGGTAAAACCTGCCGCGCGCTTACATGACTTCATCGAGCTTAGAAGTCCTGCATGTTCCAGTTGCCGATGTCAGCATTTACGCCTTCACCGCCTTCCTGGCCGTCGGCACCCAAGCTGAAGATATCAACCGGGCCATGCTCGCCAGGCATCACGTACTGGTAGTCGTAGCCCCACGGATCTTTCGGCAGACGACGGATATAGCCGTTGTCACGGTAGTTGCGTGGCTCTGGGCTAGACGTCGGCTTGGTAACCAGCGCATCCAGACCTTGGTCGGTCGTTGGGTATACGCTGTTATCAAGCTTGTACATATCCAGCGCCTGCTCTAGCGCAGTAATATCCGTCACCACTTTCTGCTGATCGGCTTTCTCTTTGTTACCCAACAAGTTTGGTACCACCAAGCTCGCCAGCACACCAAGGATCACGATCACGACCATAACTTCCAATAGCGTAAAGCCGCGTTGTTTGCGTTGCATTAAATAGACCTCCAAAGAAAAATTACATGCCGACCATGTTGTTTAGGGCAATAATCGGCATAAGCGTAGCAATAACAATAAACATCACGATGCCAGCCATCGCGACGATCAATAAGGGTTCGAAAATACCCAGCGCCATGTTGACCAAGGATTCAAAGTCGCGATCCTGGTTATCGGCAGCACGGGTTAGCATTTGTTCCAATTCACCACTGCGCTCACCGCTGGCAATCATGTGCAGCATCATCGGTGGGAACAGCTTGGTTTGCTCCAGCGAAATACGCAGGCTCGAGCCTTCCCTGACCTTGTCAGAGGCTTCGCGGATCTGCTGGTTAACCCAAGTGTTGGTCATCACATCCGATGCCACCTTCATGCCTTCCAGTAACGGAATGGCACTCGAGGTACAGATGGATAGGGTTCGGGCAAAGCGCGAGGTATTCAGCCCCCTCGCCACCTTGCCGATCACCGGCAACTTCATCACCCAACGATCCCACTTGAGGCGAAAATCAGGCCGCCTCAATGCGGCTTTCACGCCAAGGAATATCACCGCCACCACCAGCAAAACCACCAGTCCCCAGTTTTGGACAAAGTTACTCATGGCCAGCAATATCTCGGTAATGGTGGGTAGCTGCTGTCCCATCTGGACAAACTGATCAACAATTTTTGGCACCACCGTTGCCAATAGGAAGGCCACCACGGCGATAGCAATCAGCGTCAGCATGGTCGGATAGATCATCGCCTGCTGCAGCTTGCTGCGCATCTGCTGGCGGTTTTCGGTGTAGTCGGCCAGGCGGTTCAATACGGTATCCAAGTGGCCGGATTTCTCACCCGCCGCCACCATGGCACGAAACAGCTGATCAAAGATATGGGGATACTCCGCCATGCTGTCAGACAGGGTATAGCCCTCAACCACCCGAGAGCGAACCGCCAGCAACATGTTTTTTAAACGCGGCTTCTCACTCTGCTCGGCAACGGCCTTCAGGCACTCCTCCAGCGGCATGGAAGCTTGCACCAAGGTGGCCAATTGGCGGGTGATCAGCGATAGCTCCGTCGTGCTGATCCCACGGCGCAGGTGAAAGCCGCCGCTGGCCTTCTTCTTTTCACGCTCATGGGTTTGAACAACCTCGACCGGGATCAGCCCTTGCTCACGCAATTGCTGGCGTACCTGACGGGCAGTATCGCCTTCTTGTACTCCCTTTTTCTGGCGCCCCTTGGCATCCAGAGCCTTATACTCAAATGCAGCCATCCCTTAGCCCTCTCTAGTCACTCGCATGACTTCCTCAAGGGTGGTGATCCCTGCCTTCACTTTGGCCAAGCCATCATCGCGGATGCTCGGGGTATATTCCCGAATCGCTTTTTCAATCGCCATTTCACCCGCTTCGGCATGGATCAGCTCCTGCACCTGCTCATCCACCAGCAGCAGCTCGTGGATACCGGTACGGCCGCGATACCCCTTGTTGTTACACTCCTCACAACCGTGGGCGTGATAGAGCGTCAACGACTCATCAGGGCCTGCGCCAAACAATTTCTTCTGCTCGGCATCGGCTTCGTACGGTTGGCGACAGTTACGGCACAAGGTACGCACCAATCGCTGGGCCAACACCCCTAGCAGCGACGAAGACACAAGGAAGGGCTCGATACCCATATCGCGCAAACGCGTAATGGCACCGACTGCTGTGTTGGTGTGCAAGGTAGACAATACCATGTGGCCGGTCAACGAGGCTTGCACCGCGATGGAGGCGGTTTCCAAGTCACGGATCTCACCGACCATCACCACATCCGGATCCTGGCGGAGAATGGCACGCAGGCCACGGGCAAAGGTCATATCCACCTTGGCGTTCACCTGGGTTTGGCCGATACCGTCGATATCAAATTCAATCGGGTCTTCAACCGTCAGGATATTGCGCTCTTTGCCGTTCAACTCCTGCAAGCCGGCATACAAGGTTGTCGACTTACCCGAACCCGTCGGGCCCGTCACCAAAATGATCCCGTGCGGCCTTTCGATAATACGGCGGAAGTTGGCATGGTTTGCCGGGGTCATCCCCAAGCTGTGCAAGTCAAGGCGGGTGGCGTTCTTATCCAACAGACGCAACACCACGCGCTCGCCATGGGATGACGGCATGGTCGAGACACGCACATCGACGGCACGGCCACCAATGCGCAGTGAAATACGGCCATCCTGCGGGACACGCTTCTCGGCAATATCGAGACGCGCCATTACCTTGATACGGGAAACCAGCAGCGGCGCCAACTTGCGGCTAGGCTGCAGCACTTCGCGTAACACCCCATCCACCCGGAACCGGATCGACAGCACCTTCTCGAAGGTTTCAATGTGGATATCCGATGCCGCTTCCTTGATGGCTTCCGCCAACATGGCGTTGATCAACTTGATGATCGGGGCATCGTCCTCCGACTCCAGCAAGTCCTCGGTTTCCGGTAGCTCTTCAGCAAGCGAGAAGAAGTCATCGCTATCCGACCCCAGATCTTCCATCAACTGGCGCGCTTCCGACGAATCACGCTGGTAGGCCTCGGTCAGTTTCAGCTCAAACGCTTTTTCGTCCAACTCATGGGGAACAAAGCCCCCGCCAACGACACGGCGGATCTCGGCTAGCACCACGGCTGATAACTGGCCGCTAAAAAATAGCGTGGTTTGGTCATCCACCGCCTCCAGCACCACACGGTGGCGCCTGGCAAAGGAAAAGGGCAAACGGAACAGCGGCTGTAATTCCGCAGGCTGGCTACCGGCGTCCATTACTGATTCTCCAACTGGGCGACAAAGGCACGTACCTCAGGCGGCAATGACAGATCCTCGCCATATTTCGGCAGCACCGGCGATTGAGCCTCTGGCATCAGGCGCAAACCTTCATCCGCCTTGAATAGCTGCTCGGCACGGATGTAGTTGTATTTACGCTGGGTAATACCATCGGCCGTCACACCATCGCGAATAATGGTTGGTTTAATGAATACCATCAGGTTGGTCTTGCCCGTGGTGGTGTTGGTCGACTTGAACAAGTGGCCCAATACCGGAATGTCGCCCAAGATTGGGATTTTCTGCTCGCTCTCGTTGGTCTGCTCTTGGATCAAGCCCCCCAACGCCAGCATCTGGCCATCTTGGATCAATACGTTGGTGGTAAGCTGGCGCTTGGAGAAACGGACATCGACGGCACCGTCGGCGCCCAATACGTTCGACACTTCCTGTTCGATTTTCAGCTGTACCGAATCGCCTTCATTGATTTGCGGCGTCACGTTCAGCTTGATACCCACTTCCTTACGCTCAACCGTCTGGAACGGGTTATCGTTGCTCGAGCTCGAGGTAGAGCCCGTCACCACCGGTACTTCCTCACCGACGATGAACGACGCTTCGCCGTTGTCCATCACGGTAATACTTGGCGATGACAAAATGTTCGAGTTGCGGTCCGAGGCGACGGCATTGACCAGCATGGTCCAGTCGCCCATGACGATACCCAAGGCAGCACCGTTCACCCCGCCCAGTACACTGGCCAGTGTCGAGAAGTCACCGTCTTCGGTAACAGTACGAGTTTCCTCAAGACCTGTATTCGGGTTTATAAAAGTTTCCGTCCGGGTCGTATCCTGCGCTTCCTCAAGGCCAATCGCATATTGGGAAATCGGCACGCCGGAGTTACCAAACTGGATCACCCCGCCATCCGTGGTTCCCCACTGGACACCGAAGTTCACGCCATCACCTTCAGCCAGCTCGACGATCATCGCTTCAATCAACACCTGGGCACGGCGAATATCCAACTGGGCAATGATGTTTTCCAGTGCGCGCATAATATCTGGCGGCGCTGTCAGGATCAGCGAGTTGGTATCAACGTGCGCCGAAATCATCACCTCATTCTTGCTACCGCTGGTCGCCGCCTTGGCATTACCCTGCTTCTCAGCCTGCAGGTTATCCGACACCCCCTTGAGGACATCAACCATATCTTCGGCATTGGCATATTTTAGGTAGACCACGCGGTTATTGCCCTGCGATGCCATTTCCCTGTCCAATTGGCGGATCAGGCGCTTGAGGCGGTCTCTGACCTGCGGATCGCCCGACAGCAAGACCGCATTGGTCCGGTCGTCGGCCACCAGCTTAGGTTGCAGGAAGCCTGGCGTCGACTTGGCATCTGCCGTCTTGTTCAAGGCTTCAACGATGCGCACCATTTCCGCTGCCGAGGCATTGTTAAGCTCAACAACGTCAATTTCCTTATCACCCGCACGGTCAACCCGCTCGATGATATCGGCAAGGCGGTTCACCGTTGCCGCACGGCCGGTGATCATGATGATATTGGCAGGATCGTAGTGAACCACGTTACCCGCACCCGCATTGTCGTTTAGCTGGCGCAGCAACGGAGACAGTTCACGCACAGAAACGTTACGAACAGCAATCACGCGCGTCACGACCTGATCGCCAGTGAGCCTTTCTTCGTCACCAACAACAGGAATAGCAGAAATCTTCGCGTCCTTATCGCGAACAACCTTCAATACCCCGTTGTCCATCTCGACAACGGCGAAGCCATACACTTCAAGCACATTCAAGAAGAACTGGTAGTACTGTTCGTCATTCAATAGATCGTAACTACGAACATTCACCTGACCGCGTACCGCAGGGTCGACAATGATTGTTTTCTGCAGGTTGCGTCCAACAATATTGATAAACTCTTGAATATCGGTTCCTTTGAAACTGGCACTAAACTCACTGGCAAATGCAGAGCTGCACATCAAGCTGCCTAGTAACCAGAGGGCACTTTTACCCATCCACTTTTTCACAAAAAACTCCTGCGTTATCGCATGATCGCCTTGAGCAACTATTGCAGCTCAATATAAATATCGTGTAGCTGACCCTCGCGCTCGACGGTCAATGTAAAATCTGTTGCCTGTGACAATTCTGTCCAAAGCTTCGCCATTACCGTGGCGTCGGTTAAATCATTGCCGTTTAGGCTCACGGCCAAGTCATTGGCCTGCAAACCAACCGCATCAAACAACGCGCGCTCTTTGCCCGGGTTAACACGGTAGCCAACCAGCTCGCCATCGCGCTTAACCTGGGATAAGCGGATATAGCTGAACAAGGTTTGCGGCTTTTCCAGAATCTCCTGCTTGATGCGACCAAGCTCCGAGGTTGGCTCAGCAGCCGGGGCTTGCGGCTCAGGCTGACGTACTGGGCGGGAAGCGGCTTTATTGAAATCCACACCATCGAGCATCAGCGTCTCGTCCCTACCGCTGTTGCGGATAATAACCCTATCGGGATACACCGCCTGCAACGTCGCGCGGGTACCGTCGATGGCTTCATTTAGGCCATAGGTGTTTTGCTTGCCGCGGTGGGTGATCACCGCCAGCGCACGCTCAGGATCCGAGCTTGCGACCACTCCCGTTAACGTTAAGCTTAGACGCGTTTGCGGGGCATTTTGCTGGGTGGGTTGCTGGCGCTCAACTTTCTGCGGCGCGTTCTGCAGGTAGCGGCCAAAGAGGTTCATCGCCAACACGTCAGACACATCATTGCCTTGCGTTGCCGTCACCGATACAGAAACGGGAGAAGCCTGCCATTTTGATGGGGACACCGTCGGTTGCAGTACAGACCAAACCAAGCGACCCGCAATCCATGCCAACAGCACGACCAAAAGCCAGGTCAAACTCCGAGTGAGCGAGGCAACAGACAGCCACTTTTTCGACTGTAGTGTTCCCAACCAATTTGCTGCAACCATGAGAAATCCATTGTCTTATAAAGAAAAAACCAAAACCGTAACGGCATAACCACACAGAATACCGCTCTAACGTCGATTCAGCACTGAAAATCAAATTTCTAATTAAATTTTATCTGAAGAGATCACGAAAAATTTTTGCCTACTATCAATAGACTAGACACTTTGCGCAATTTATTCCCAATTTGCTGTTGAAATCTTAAGCCTATATCACCATTTATTACACTCAACCGCCTGCTGACGCCGGGTCAGCAATATGGTACTTTTAGCGCCCTTTTGGGCAAGGAGCAGATCGTGGGACAGAAAAATTCCAATTCTGACACCCTCCAGGTCCGTCTCGATAAATGGTTATGGGCGGCACGCTTTTACAAGACCCGTTCAATTGCCCGCAATATGATTGACGGCGGCAAAGTGCAATACAACGGCCAGCGTTCCAAGCCAAGCAAGTTAGTCGAACTCGGTGCCGAAATCCGACTACGCCAGGGCAACGACGAAAAAACCGTGGTTATCGAGAAATTGTCAGACACCCGCCGCGGTGCGCCCGAGGCACAAACGCTTTATAGCGAAACGGCTGACAGCGTAAAGCAACGAGAGCAACACGCCCAGATGCGCAAGCTCAATGCTTATAACAGCCCAAGCCCAGACAAGCGTCCTGATAAAAAACAGCGACGCGATATAATTAAGTTTAAGAGCAATTCCAATTAACTATTAGTGCATGGCGGTGCGAATAAGTTTCACCGCCATGAAAAGTTTTATAGCGATTGGCTAATAATACCTGCTGGAGAATACAAGCTAATGACAAAAGACACTTTATACCGTTACCTGTTCGACGGTGTATCAGTACGCGGTGAATTGGTTCAGTTGGGCGAGACCTACCAACAAATCATTTCCAGCAAGGAATACCCAGCACCAGTACAAACCCTTCTGGGCGAATTGCTAGTTGCAACCAGCCTGCTAACAGCAACGCTGAAGTTCGAAGGTTCTATCACCGTTCAGCTTCAGGGCGACGGCCCGGTTAAGCTGGCAGTGATCAATGGCGACCACGATCAAAAGCTTCGTGGCGTTGCCCGCTGGGATGGCGAAGTGCCAGCATCAGGCTCAATCCACGATCTAATGGGTAAGGGCCACATGGTCATTACTATCACCCCGAACCAGGGTGAGCGCTACCAAGGTGTTGTCGGTCTGGAAGGCGACAGCCTAGCAGCCTGCCTAGAAGGTTACTTCGAAAACTCTGAGCAGTTGAAGACCCGCATCTGGCTACGTAACGGCGAGCACAACGGCGAAGCGAAAGCGGCCGGCATGCTGCTTCAGATCATGCCTGACGGCCAGGGCCACGAAGGCGACTTCGAGCACCTTGAGCAATTAACCGACACGGTTAAGAACGAAGAGCTGTTCGGCCTTGAAGGCCAAGACGTGCTTTACCGCCTATACCACCAGGAAACCGTCAAGCTGTTCGACCCACAGGATGTGGCATTCCACTGCGGTTGTTCTCGCGAGCGCAGTGCTTCTGCTATCGCCTCTATCGAGCGCAGCGAAGTAGAGCGTATCGTGGCAGAAGAAGGCAAGGTTTCACTGCATTGCGACTACTGTGGCACTAGCTATGACTTTGATAGTGTTGATGTTGCAGCACTGTTCAATAATGCAGCAAACGACAACAGCAACCAAGTGCATTAATTATTGGCTATTATTAAGCCCGTAACTTAATTACAGAAGCCGGACATTGTCCGGCTTTTTTTTAACCTCAAGCACGAAAAAACCCACCACCCTGTAAGCAAATAACATGCTAAGTCTCGCTTTTTTCAAGAAAAATATTAATTTCGAGACCTAGCGCAAACGCTTTACATCGCGATAAAATCACCACCCACAACCCATTTAAAATTTTTACTAAACCTTAACTTTTAAGTGGTTAAATTTTGATAAACCTCCCTGAAATACCCCTTTAGGGTTGCTAGCATGGTCAACAGTTAAACAACATCTTACCCAAGGAGCACCTATGACTGTCATGAACGTCGAGAAAAAGGTTGCAAAAAAATTAGATCTATCTCAATACGGTATCAATAATGTTACAGACATCGTTCGTAACCCTAGCTACGAAGTCTTGTTTGAAGAAGAGACTAAACCGGGCTTAGAAGGTTATGAAAGAGGTGTCGTAACAGAGCTAGGCTCAGTTGCGGTTGATACAGGTATTTTCACCGGCCGTTCACCAAAAGATAAGTTCATCGTTAAAGATGACACAACAAAAGATACCCTATGGTGGGCAGACCAAGGCAAAAACGATAATAAGAGCATTGGTCAGGAAGCGTGGAACGATCTGAAAGAGCTAGTGACAGGCCAGCTATCTGGCAAGCGCCTGTTTGTTATTGACGGTTTCTGTGGCACCAACCCAGATACCCGCCTATGTATCCGTATCATCACTGAAGTAGCATGGCAGGCTCACTTCGTGAAGAACATGTTCATCCGCCCTACCGAAGAAGAGCTGGAAACATTCGAGCCAGACTTCGTCGTAATGAACGGCGCGAAGTGCACTAACCAGAAATGGAAAGAGCACGAAATGAACTCTGAAAACTTCACCGTATTCAACCTAACCGAGAAAATGCAGCTGATCGGCGGTACTTGGTACGGCGGCGAAATGAAGAAGGGTATGTTCGCAATGATGAACTACTTCTTGCCGCTGCAAGACATCGCATCCATGCACTGTTCTGCCAACATGGGTGAAGACGGCGATGTGGCTGTATTCTTCGGCCTATCCGGCACCGGTAAGACAACCCTATCGACAGATCCTAAGCGCGCACTTATCGGTGATGACGAGCACGGCTGGGACGACAACGGTATCTTCAACTTCGAAGGCGGTTGCTACGCGAAAACCATCAACCTGTCGAAAGAAGCTGAGCCAGACATCTACAACGCGATCCGCCGCGATGCGCTACTAGAAAACGTCACGGTTCGCAGCGACGGCTCGATCGATTTCGATGACAACTCGAAGACAGAAAACACCCGTGTTTCTTACCCGATCTACCACATCGAAAACATTGTTAAGCCAGTATCGAAGGGTGGCCATGCCAACAAGGTGATCTTCCTATCGGCTGATGCCTTCGGTGTTCTACCGCCTGTCTCTAAGCTAACGCCAGAGCAAACCAAGTACCACTTCCTATCTGGCTTCACAGCCAAGCTTGCGGGTACTGAGCGTGGTATCACCGAGCCAACACCAACGTTCTCTGCTTGTTTCGGTAACGCGTTCCTAACCCTACACCCAACCAAGTACGCAGAAGTACTGGTTAAGCGTATGGAAGCAGCGGGTGCCGAGGCTTACCTAGTGAACACAGGCTGGAACGGCTCAGGCAAGCGTATCTCTATCCAAGATACCCGCGCGATCATCGATGCCATCCTAGACGGCTCTATCGACAGCGCCGAAACCAAAGACATTCCAATCTTCAACCTTGAAGTACCAACAGCACTACCGAATGTCGACCCAGAGATCCTTGACCCTCGCGATACCTACACAGATCCACTGCAGTGGGAAAGCAAGGCAAAAGATCTGGCAGAGCGCTTCATCAACAACTTCGAGAAGTACACTGATACTACCGAAGGTGCAAGCCTAGTTGCAGCCGGTCCCCAGCTAGACTAAGCCGCATTGAAGTGGTTTATCCACTAACCATGGTTACCAAGCCCCTCTTATGAGGGGCTTTTTCATTGCGGGTGCAAGCCCCTGGCAACAGGAAGCACTTGCAGCCCGCCGTTTTTTCCGCCCTAATAAAAGAAAGACGATGGCCATTTCAGGGAGAATGTATGCGCCTACTGGGGAAATTGCTCGCAACCATGCTGGTATTGGCACTGCTCGCCACAACCATCTTTGCCACCATGATGCACACTCGGTACGCCACCCGGCTCGCGCTAGCAACGGCCAACCTTGCCTCCCCCCACCCTATCTCCGCCGAGGCAGTGCACTACCATATTTCTTCCCCCTGGCAACTGGTTATTGATAAGCCAGAAATCCAGCTCAATGACGAAATAGAAGCAGGCGGTAACCCACCGTCTTGGGCTGCCAACAAAATCTCGCTTTGGCTCTCCCCTGCCGCCTTGCTCGAGCAACGCTGGCAGTTTGAATCGCTACTAATCGAAGCCCCCTCTTCTTTGCCCAGCGCCTTTTCGCCATTAGGCGCAGAAGTATCAAGCCAGCGGCTGGCACTCACCGATGTTGACCTCCAATATGGGGGGCTTGCGATCACCGGCGGCGAATTCCAACTCGACAACTGGCACTACGATCCCCACTCAGGCCTGCCGCCATGGCAACAATTCAATGGCGGCTTCCAGCTCTCCGCCGATCAAGTCGAGTGGCAATCGCAAGCCGCTAAGCAAGTATTGCTCGATGGCCACCATTCGCAGGGGCGCTGGACGCTCAACGGCTTCTCCCTCGACTGGCAGCAGGCCGATATCAGCGGGCAGCTGGCCTACCACCAGCAACAAAGCCTGCTTGACGTCCAACAACTCACGCTATCCGGCCTACAGCTCCAGGAGCCCGAGCTTGCCAAGCAACTGAGCGCAATGGTTCAGAACATGGCGCAAGCCGGTACGCAAGTGTTCCTGGAACGGCTCGATATTCTCGATAGCAGTATCGAGCTACCCGATATAACGGTTAACCATGCCAACCTCTCCCTGCAAAACTGGCACTGGCCCCAGCCCCACTGGCAACAACAGGCAGCAACACTGTCGTTCAATGCCGAGGACGGGATCTGGCTGGATACCCCCTTTACTGCTGCGCTCGCCGAACTCCACTTTGCCCCGCAGCAAATCACGGTATCGGGGCTCTCTGTCAGCCTGCTTGAGGGGTACCTGCGCACCGCGGGCACCCTTCTCCCCGACGCCATCCTGCTCGACAGCCTGACCGCAAACGGGATCAAATGGCTAGCACCTCAAGGTTGGCAACAATCATTGCAAGGGCCGCTGGCAAACATCAAAGATATCAGTGTCGGCAGCCTCGATACCGGCTACCTGCAGCTAACCGCTGCCGACGACGACAAGCCGTGGCAACTGTCGGGCCTGCACCTCAACGGCCACGATTTGATTGTGATGAGAGATAAGCAATGGGGACTGTGGCAGGGGGCGTTGTCGAGCAATGCAAGCTTTGCCAGCTTCAACCGTATCAACATGGTTGAGCCCTTGATTGAGATGACGGCAAACCAAGGCAATTGGCAGCTCACCCAAGCCATCATTCCTTTCGAACACGGTATTGCCGAGGCTAGCGGCCAATGGCAAAGAAATATCGACGGGCAGCCTTGGTCGCTTTCCCTCACAGGAGACAGCCTCCCGGTTGCCATTATCGACCGCTGGTTGGGGATCGAGCTGCCGCTCAAGGGCAAATGGGATCTCGACACCCAGCTCTCCGGCCTGGGGCAATCGCAAGCGGCGTTGGCCTATAGCTTGGATGGCAAACTAAGCAGCCAATTTCGCGACCTTGAACTCACCACCCCAGCAACCGCGCTATGGCAGTCGTGGCAAAAAACCGTCCCCGAAGGGCAGGAAGAAGGGAGCGCCCAAACGGTTTCAACACCCAAGGCACAGCCCGTGGCAATCACACCATTTAGCATAACGAGCAATAGGGGGCGAGTCGTGATTGCCCCTGCCGAGCTAAAAAGCCGCGAGCTTCGCGCCACCATTGCTGGCAATTGGGATTTGGCGTCGCCGCCAGAGCAGCAGCTAACGCTTGAGGCTTGGCTGGGGTGCCAAGCCCTGACCAAGGTATGGCAGCACGATCAACAAATCACATCGCACTCTTTGTGCGACGGGAACAACATATAGGTACCAGTGAAGCGGCAGGCTAGCTGGTCGCCGCTGTAAACGCTGACCTCGACCTCGACCTTGCCTTTTCGGCCTCGGGCCAGGCGGTCGATATCGCCGCAGATATCTTCGACCGTCACCACGGCGCGCGGCCGCTCCTTGACGGGCGAGAGGAAACGGATATGGCTATCGACCAGCATAATATCAGCGGGCAGCTTGCGCTCTTTTAGCAAAATCCAAACAAAGCCCCACCCGGCCAGGGTCGCCATGGTAAAGATGCTGCCGGCGAACATGCTTTCGTTCGGGTTGAGGTTGGCATTGATCAGCGCGCTGACTTCGAAGCGATAGCCCGTGTATTGGCTGATCTTCACCCCCATCTTGTCGCTGATCGGAAACTGCGACTGCCATAGCTCCTGCAACTCCTGGCACCAGTCGGGATGGCGCACCACCTCATGAAGCGGGTCAAGGTGCTTGAGCATCTGCTGATGGCGAACCGGCCCTTTTTCCTCGCTGAGCTCCCCCTGGCTGGTGAAACCGCTGCGCAGGTAAAACGGGATGGCATCCTCGCGGGCATTACACACCAAGCGCTTGGCCCCGTCTTGGCGTGCCAGCGATTCCAGCGCCATGAGTACCAGCGCCCCCATCCCCTGGTGGCGATGGTTGGGATGCACCGCCATATAGCGGATCTGCCCATCATTGTCCGGGGTCATGTACAAGCGCCCGATGGCGATCGTCTCCCCCTTGTCGTTGATGATCATCCGGTGGCAGCTCATTTCGTCATATGCATCCCGCTCCGAGCCCACCGGCATATGCCAAGGCTCGCGCAACATCCGCCAGCGGAAATCATAATAGCGCGCCAGCTCGTCTTCGGTTTGCGGGGTGATCAGTCGAAACATGAAATCCTTCTCCAACTTTCCTAGGGCCTAACCCTGTAATTTAATTATACCTGCAACCAAAAAGTCACCGGACCATCATTCAGCAATGCCACTTTCATGTCAGCACCGAAGATACCATTTTCAGTCTTGATCCCCTTGTCTTTGCAACAAGCAGAAAAATATTCGTACAAGCGCTCAGCTTCATCCGGCGCGGCACCTGTTGAAAAGCCAGGGCGCATGCCCTTTTTGGTATCTGCCGCCAGGGTAAACTGCGACACCACCAGCACGCTACCACCAGCCTGCTGGACATTCAGGTTCATCTTGCCGTCTTCGTCTTCAAACACGCGGTAGCCCAGTACTTTATCGCGTAAACGTTGCGCTTTGGCTTCATCGTCGCCTTTTTCCACCCCTAGCAATACCAACAAGCCCTTACCAATGGCACCCGTTACCTGGCCATCAACCGTTACACTGGCTTCACTCACCCGTTGTATAAGCGCAATCATTCTTTGTTACTACCTTCATCAATTGTCTGTTGTTCAAGTTCTTCCACGGTTGGCACGCTTGCCTGACGGGACTTCGCATCAGGGTGCCAGTGCTCGCGCTCACCGAGGCTCGCGGTAATTTCAGCGCCTATCAGCACGATGCACCAACATAGGTATACCCAAACAAAAATAATCGGGATCACCGCCAAGGCACCGTAGATAACCTGATAGGATGGAAAGTTCGTTATGTATAAGGCAAAGCCCTTCTTGCTAAGCTCAAACAAGATACTGGCAATCACCGCGCCGATCACCGCATGGCGGAAACGCACCTTGGTATTGGGCACCAATAAGTACAAACCAAGAAAGGCACTGCTCGACATGATCACCGGCAAGCCGCGCAAACCCTGCTGGAACAGCCCGTTCACCGCATCGCTATTGAGCAGGTTAAGCGAGCCGAGGTACGAGCTGACCGCGATGCTTGAGCCCACCAGAATAGGGCCGAGGGTCAATACCATCCAATAGATGGAAAAGGATATCACCGGACGGCGCTTTTCGTGAACCCGCCAAATATAGTTGAGTGCCTTATCGATCGAGGAAATCAACATCATGGCCACCACAAACAGGGCCCCTACCCCGACGGCGGTCATCTTGCCGGCATTGGCAACAAACTCGTTAAGGTATTTCTTTACCACTTCCCCTGCCGCCGGCACAAAGTTCTCGATCACAAAGTTTTGCAGCAGCTCGCCAAATCCGGCAAAGACGGGAAAAGAGGACAGCGCCGACAGCACCACGGTGATCAAAGGCACCAGGGACAATAGCGTGACATAGGCCATCGAGCCTGCGGTTACCGTCAGGCGATCATGGATAGCCCGGTGCTGCAGGTAACCGAAATAGGCTATCATGGTTTGGATTCCCTGCCACCAATGATGCTTGCCAGTTGTTTTTTTGTCAGCCATAGTCATGTAGTAATTTGCTTTTCTTTATCAAAATTTTAGGACAAATTTGGAGAAGATTTATGCCCTACCTGTTTGCTGTCATCCTCGGCCTAGCCACCCTAACCGGCTGCCAGAGCGCCTACTACTCGGCCATGGAGCAAGTCGGGGTGCATAAGCGCGACATCATGGTTGACCGGGTCGAAGACGCCAACGAAGCCCAGCAAGATGCCCAAGAACAATTCACCAGCGCGCTTGATGCCCTCAAGGCACTGAACCAATTTGACGGCGGTGAATTGGAAACGGCCTACAACAATGTCAATGACCAGTACGAGGCCAGCAGCGACGCAGCCGACAAAGTCAGTGAGCGCATTGCCGCCATCGAGGATGTCGCCGACGCTCTGTTCGAAGAATGGCAAGATGAACTCTCGCTGTATACCAGCGACAGCCTGCGCCGCGACAGCGAGCAAAAGCTAAAAAGCACACAGGCATCCTACCAACGCATGCTCAGCGCCATGCACCGTGCCGAACAGAAAATGGCGCCGGTGCTAAATACCTTACGCGACAACACCCTATATCTAAAGCATAACTTGAATGCCGCCGCGATTGGCTCGCTTCAGGGCGAATTCAACTCGCTGCAGCGGGATATCCAGCGCGCCATTAGCGACATGGAAGCGGCGATTGCCGAGTCCGAGCGCTTTATCTCACAACTGAAGAGAAGCTAGGCCTTTTCCGCCTGCCTCATCTGGGCCAGCACCCAGCTGGCTCGGTTATCGACCGTATCCCACGGCACTTCCACCACTTGGTAACCCAACTCGCTATAGGTCTGCTTCAACTGGCGGTGGATGGCCTCTGCCTCAGCAAAGGTGTGGGGACGCTCGTCGTCCTGAACATAAATGGCCTGGTTCGGGGCACAACAGAACACCGTCGGGTAGTACCCTTTCGCCGCCTCGATATAATGCTGCGCTACCGCTTCGCCACCGATCACCAGGTAGGCGCAAATATCGCCTATCGCCCGATCAACAAAGGCCGGCATCGTGCCGCACATGGCCTGCTGGCGTTGCTCGCCCATCGCCTCAAGGCATAGCGCAGCAAAACGCGGCAAGTCAGTCCAAGGCAAAATGCCATCGTCTAGGGCAGCCTGCTGGCGGATCAAGGTACGCGACACTTCGGTAAATGCCATATAGCCACGCTGGGCCAGAGCACTGAGCAACGAGGTCTTCCCGGCCCCGGGACCACCGGTGATAATTATCGGTTGCATAGTTTTTTTCTTATCGTGTTTGGTAGGGTTCAGATACAACAATCCCCCCATGGTAGCACCGATGGGGGGATTGATTAACGGCTAACAGCTAGCAATTATTTTGCTGCGCGGCTCGCACGCTTACGATCAGTTTCCGTCAGTAGTTTCTTACGGATACGGATGCTTTCAGGTGTTACTTCTACTAGCTCGTCATCGTCGATGAACTCAAGCGCTTGCTCAAGCGTGTACTTGATCGGCGGAGTCAGCACCTGCGCGTCATCGGTACCAGATGCACGAACGTTGGTTAGCTGCTTACCTTTCAGGGCGTTAACCGTCAGGTCATTGTCACGGCTGTGAATACCGATGATCATACCTTCGTACACTTCTACACCGTGACCGATGAACAGGCGACCACGCTCCTGCAGGTTAAACAGGGCGTTAGTCAGGGCTTTACCCGCGGCGTTAGCAATCAACACACCGTTGTTACGCTGACCAATAGTACCGCCTTTGTGTGGGCCGTAGTGGTCAAACGTGTGGTACATCAGGCCAGAGCCAGAAGTCAAAGTCATGAATTCAGTCTGGAAGCCGATCAGGCCGCGAGATGGCATCATAAAGTCCATGCGAACACGGCCCTTGCCATCTGGAGACATATCAGTCAGCTCACCCTTACGCAGGCCGATGTTCTCCATGATACCGCCCTGGTGCTCTTCCACCACGTCGATAGTCACGGTCTCGTAGGGTTCCATCAGCTGACCATCTTCTTCTTTGATGATAACTTCAGGACGAGATACCGCTAGCTCGAAGCCTTCACGGCGCATGTTTTCGATCAGGATAGACAGGTGAAGCTCACCACGGCCTGATACGCGGAACTTATCCGGGTCTTCAGTTTCTTCAACACGCAGTGCAACGTTGTGTACCAGCTCTTTCTGCAGGCGCTCAAGGATGTTACGTGAAGTCACGTACTTACCTTCTTTACCAGCGAACGGAGAAGTGTTTACCTGGAACGTCATGGTTACTGTCGGCTCGTCAACAGACAAAGCAGGTAGCGCTTCAACCGCATTCACGTCACAGATTGTGTCAGAGATTTTCAGCTCGCCAAGACCGGTGATTGCGATGATGTCACCAGCAGTCGCCTGCTCAACTTCGTGACGCTCAAGGCCAAGGTAGCCAAGGATAGTACCCACTTTACCGTTGCGGGTTTTGCCGTCTGCACCGACAACAGACACTTGCTGGTTCGGCTTCACGCTACCACGGGTTACACGGCCAACACCGATAACACCCACGTATGAGCTGTAGTCTAGCTGAGAGATCTGCATCTGCAGCGAGCCGTCAACGTCAACATCCGGCGCAGCAACGTTATCAACGATAGCCTGGAACAAAGGTTCCATGTCGTCGCCAGTCTCGCCCTCTTCCAATGTTGCCCAGCCGTTAAGCGCTGATGCGTAAACCACCTGGAAGTCTAGCTGCTCGTCGGTTGCACCTAGGTTGTCGAATAGGTCGAATACCTGATCCATTACCCAGTCAGGGCGCGCACCCGGACGGTCGATCTTGTTGATAACAACAATTGGCTTCAGGCCGTGGGCAAACGCTTTCTGGGTTACGAAACGCGTCTGAGGCATCGGGCCGTCAACGGCATCGACAATAAGAAGCACAGAGTCAACCATCGACATGATACGCTCTACTTCACCACCGAAGTCGGCGTGTCCCGGGGTATCTACGATGTTGATGCGGTAATCATTCCAATTAATCGCTGTGTTCTTAGCAAGAATGGTAATACCACGCTCTTTTTCGATGTCGTTGGAATCCATTACGCGTTCTTCAACTTCACCGCGAGACTCTAACGTGCCAGACTGCTGAAGCAGTTTGTCAACCAAGGTGGTTTTACCGTGGTCAACGTGCGCAATAATTGCGATATTTCTTAATTTATCGATCTGTGGATTTGACATGGATTCACATTCACTCAGAACATGCAGCGACCCTATGGTGCTACTTGGTTAAAAAAACGGCTCATAATCTAACAGATTTTACGCCAAAACCCACGAAATATGTGATTTATATCACCGCCTTTTTGTTTCTGCGCCACGATAGCCCGTCCATCGCGCCGCAAAACGGGTAATCACCGACGATAAGCTTGCACAAAAGCGCATTATTTATGCACCTTGCCAATTGACAATGTGTCCCGGTGGGATAATGTAGATGCACGCACCATATGAGTGAAAACTCGCGATATTGCACCATAACAGTGCAACAACTCACCATCTTGGTGCAGAGAATGGAATTTCATGGCGCTAAAACCGCGTAAATGCGCAATTTTAGGGCTTTAAAAAGTTGGCACGGTTCTAGCAATGTAGTTGGTCATAGAGCAAAACGCCTGCTCGCCACTCAATTTTTTTGCGGCCAGTTGCCCAAATTAACACCGGAGGTTACTCAAGATGTCAGTAGAAAACGTACTAGCGCTGATCCAGGAAAACGAAGTTAAGTTTGTAGACCTACGTTTTACCGATACTAAAGGTAAAGAGCAGCACATCTCTATCCCATCTCACCAAATCGACGCAGACTTCTTCGAAGAAGGTAAAATGTTCGATGGTTCATCTGTTGCTGGCTGGAAAGGCATCAACGAATCTGACATGGTGATGATGCCTGATGCAGCAAGCGCGGTACTAGACCCGTTTACTGAAGATGCCACCCTGAACATCCGTTGTGACATCCTAGAGCCTGCTACCATGCAAGGCTACGACCGTGACCCTCGCTCAATCGCTAAGCGTGCTGAAGACTTCATGCGTGCTACCGGCGTTGCAGATACCGTACTGATCGGTCCTGAGCCAGAGTTCTTCCTATTTGACGACGTGAAATTCAACACCGACATGTCTGGTTCTTTCTTCAAGATTGACGACGTAGAAGCAGCATGGAACACAGGTAGTGAATTTGACGGCGGTAACAAAGGCCACCGTCCAGGTGTTAAAGGCGGTTACTTCCCAGTCGCGCCAGTTGATTCATCTCAAGACATCCGTTCAGCAATGTGTCTGATCATGGAAGAGATGGGCCTAGTTGTTGAAGCTCACCACCACGAAGTGGCAACGGCGGGTCAGAACGAGATCGCTACTCGCTTCAACACCCTAACGACCAAAGCTGACGAAATCCAAATCTACAAGTACGTTGTTCACAACGTTGCCCACGCATTTGGCAAGACAGCAACCTTCATGCCTAAGCCACTAGTAGGCGATAACGGCTCTGGTATGCACGTTCACCAGTCGCTAGCTAAAGACGGCGTTAACCTATTCGCAGGCGACAAGTACGGCGGCCTATCTGAGACTGCACTTTACTACATCGGCGGTATCATCAAGCACGCTCGCGCAATCAACGCATTCGCGAACCCAGCAACTAACTCATACAAGCGTCTAGTTCCAGGCTTCGAAGCACCAGTTATGCTAGCTTACTCAGCACGTAACCGTTCTGCTTCTATCCGTATCCCTGTGGTACCAAGCCCGAAAGCACGCCGTATCGAAGTTCGCTTCGGTGATCCAGCAGCTAACCCATACCTATGCTTCGCAGCAATGCTGATGGCTGGCCTTGACGGTATCCAGAACAAGATCCACCCGGGCGAAGCAATGGACAAAGACCTGTACGACCTACCAGCTGAAGAAGCGGCAGAAATCCCAACTGTTGCTGAGTCACTACAGGGTGCACTACAGGCACTAAGCGACGACCGCGAATTCCTAACTGCAGGCGGTGTATTCTCTGACGACTTCATCGACTCTTACATCGACTTGAAATCTCAGGACGTTGAGAAGATCAACATGACAACTCACCCACTTGAGTTCGAACTGTACTACTCAGTTTAAGTAACTGATTAACAGTCGACATTGCAGATTTAGGCCAGCTTCACAAGCTGGCCTTTTTCATATTGCCGCCAACCGATTGCCAGAAAACAATGGGGGACTTCTTCCCTTCCCCTACACGGCGGTGCCATGAATTGTGTTTGCAAACTGACCCTTGCCACCTTGCTGGCCTTTACCACAACGAGCCAGGCTGACACGATTTATACCTGGGAAGACGAGGACGGCACGGTTCACTTCAGCGACCGCCCCCAACCCGGCGCTGCCGAGCTAAAGTTAAACGTACCCGAGCCGGCGCCCCCAGCCCAAACAACCACCCACGGAGCAGGGCCTGCCTCAGCAACCGCGCCCATTCCTGACGACGTGCCTCCCCCAGCCACTATCAAACTGATCACCCCCCGCGACCAGCTAACCATCCGCAGCAACGAGGGCATTATCCGGGTGCGCACCGAGGCCAACCGCAAGATGAACAAGGGCCACAGCGTCAGGCTGTTGCTGGACGGCAAGCCTTACGGCAGGCCGCAAACCCAACTCCATTGGCAACTCACCAATATTGATCGCGGCAGCCATACCCTGCAAAGCCAGTTACTCAAATACGGCAAGGTTATTGCATCATCAGAACAAGTAACTGTCTTTCTGCACCGTGCCACGACCAAATCAAGGAATGCGCCCGCGCCAATGCCCAAATAGCAGGCACTGCGCAAGATTTACGTTCACGACGTCCAACAGACAGGCTACACTTGATTGCACTACTTTGGTGCAACCACTGTTCAATGCACCACAATGAATTGAGCTAACAAGGATAGTAATTGTGACGGACGAGTTTTCTCCACTGATATTGGACAATCTGGTAACGGCGATTGTGCTGCTGGATGAGGATCTGGCAATCCGATACGTCAATCCCGCGGCCGAGCAACTGCTGTCTTTCAGCAAGCGGCGGCTCAATAACACCCGCTTTCCGGATCTGCTCCAGCATACCTCGCTTGATCTGGGCTTGGTCCAGTCCACGCTGCACAGCGGCCAGGGGCTGGCCGACAGCGACGTGACCTTTGTTATCGACGGCCGCCACCACACCCTGGAGCTCAATGCCAGCCCGCTGTCATGGCAAAAAGAGCTACTTATCTTGCTTGAGCTGAAACCCATCGACCAGCAGCGGCGGATCAGCCAAGAGCTCAGCCAGCACGCCCAGCAGCAGGCAGCCAAGGAGTTGGTTCGCGGCCTGGCCCATGAAATCAAAAACCCGCTAGGCGGTTTGCGCGGCGCAGCCCAATTACTGGAAAAAACCCTGCCCGACCCAAGCTATACCGAATACACCCAAATGATCATCGAGCAGGCCGATCGGCTAAGAAACCTGGTCGACCGCCTGCTTGGCCCGCAACGGCCGGGGGCGCGGCAGGAAGACAATATCCATATCGTGTTGGAAAAAGTCCGCCAATTGGTGGGCATGGATTGCGGCGATAGCATCGCCATCCACCGCGATTACGATCCGAGCCTGCCGGATTTCGTTATGGATCCCGACCAGCTCGAACAAGCCATTTTGAATATTGTCAGCAATGCATCGCTTGCCCTGCAGCAGCACCAGGGCGGCAATATCACCCTGCGCACCAGAACGGTGCATCAGGCCTTGATCCACGGCAAGCGCTTTCGGGTCGCGGCCAAAATCGACATTATCGACGACGGCCCCGGGATCCCGAGCGATATCCAAGACACCCTGTTCTACCCCATGGTGACCGGCCGCGAAGGCGGCACCGGGCTTGGCTTGTCGATAGCCCAGAACCTGGTAGACCAACACCAGGGCAAGATTGAAGTTATCAGTTGGCCTGGACACACCAAGTTCAGCCTGTATCTACCCATAAAATAACGATAAGCCAGCCAGAGCTGGCTCACTAGAGAGGAGTCATTATGAGCAAAGGACTTATCTGGGTCGTCGACGACGACAGCTCGATCCGCTGGGTGCTCGAGCGCACCCTCAATGCCGCCGGACTAAAATGCGAGACCTTTGCCAATGCCGACAGTGTCATCGAGGCGCTTGAGCGCAGCGTGCCTGACGTGCTGGTCTCCGATATTCGCATGCCTGGCATGGACGGCCTGACCCTGCTGAAAACCCTGCAGGGCGACTACCCGACCCTGCCAGTGATCATCATGACAGCCCACTCCGATCTCGATGCCGCGGTCAATGCCTACCAGGAAGGGGCATTCGAGTACCTGCCCAAGCCTTTTGATATTGACGAGGCCGTCAGCCTGGTCGAGCGGGCAGTGACCCACAGCCAGGAGCAAAAGCGCCAGCAGCAACCGGAGCTGGCCGACACCAGCGCACCGGAAATCATCGGCGAAGCGCCAGCCATGCAGGAGGTATTCCGTGCCATCGGCCGCCTCTCCCGCTCATCCATCTCGGTGCTGATCAACGGGGAGTCGGGCACCGGCAAGGAGCTGGTTGCCCACGCCTTGCACCGCCACAGCCCGCGCAGCAGCAAAGAGTTCATTGCCCTGAATATGGCGGCGATCCCCAAGGATTTGATTGAATCGGAGCTATTCGGCCATGAAAAAGGGGCCTTTACCGGCGCCAACAGCGTACGCCAAGGCCGCTTCGAGCAAGCCAATGGCGGCACCCTGTTCCTCGACGAAATCGGCGACATGCCGCTCGATATCCAGACCCGGTTATTGCGCGTACTGGCCGACGGCCAGTTTTATCGGGTGGGCGGCCACTCCCCGGTGAACGTCGATGTCCGGATCATTGCCGCGACCCACCAAAACCTTGAGCAGTTGGTGGCCGATGGCGACTTCCGGGAAGACTTGTTCCACCGCCTTAATGTCATCCGGGTTCACCTGCCGGCACTCAAAGACCGCCGCCAAGATATTCCGCAACTCACCCGCCATTTCCTGCAGCGCGCATCCGACGAGTTGGGGGTTGAAGTCAAGACCTTGCATCCTGATACCGAAACCGCGCTCACTGCGCTGGATTGGCCGGGCAACGTCCGCCAACTGGAAAACACCTGCCGCTGGCTCACCGTGATGGCGAGCGGCAACGAGATCCTGCCTGCCGATCTACCGCCCGAGCTCATGTCGCCGCAACCGATCGAAGACGGCGGTGGCGAACAGCAGCACTGGCACCAGATGCTGGCAAAGTGGGCCAAGGACAACCTACAACAAGGCCACCAAAACCTACTCGGCGAAGCCCTGCCGGAGTTTGAAAAAATCTTGCTCGAGGCGGCACTGGAACATACCCATGGCCACAAGCAAGAAGCTGCCCGCCTGTTGGGTTGGGGGCGCAATACCCTGACCCGCAAGCTCAAGGAGCTCAACGTCGCCTAGCCGGCAACAACCGCAAGCAAACAATCAACAACTTAGTTAATAAATCGGGCCGAGTGGACATTTTTTGCTCTTAATCCATTCCATTTCGGCCTTTTTTGCGTAAAATACCCCCAACTTTAGCTCAGGCCAAAGCAGTTCTCGGCTTTTACATTGCCGCAGCAACGAATTCCGCACCGTAAAAACACCAAAAACACAGTGGGAACCCCACCATGCTGGAAAGTTTATTTTCATTCAGCGTGGCAATGCCTGCCGTCAGTGAACTTGCAGCCAATGGCCCCGGCCATTTTGCTGCTGGCATCCTGGCGCTGATTGCCGCGGTGAACATGTTCAATGGCTAATGCCGTATGAATAAAAAAAGCCTCGCAACCTCACGGTCGCGGGGCTTTTTCATCCCTGTTCGGCTGTCTACCAACCTACATAACCACTTGCTCAGGTTGGTATGACTTAAATCACACGCGAGAACTGCTGCTGGCGGGCGCGATCACGCAAGTACTTATCAAAGCACATGCAGATATTGCGGATCAGCAATCGGCCCTTAAGCTCAACATGGATACGCTTCGCATCCACCGTCACCAAGCCATCGTCGATGAAAGTCTGGAGCAATTCGATATCTTCGGTAAAGTAGCGGTCAAAATCGATTCCGAAACGCTGCTCTATCTCTGCCTTATCAAGCTGGAAGTTACAAATCAGCGCCTTGATCACTTCACGTCGCAGTAAGTCATCACTATCAAGGGATACCCCTTTCCACAGAGCCTCACGCTTTTCACCCACGTTGGCATAGTAATGCTTCAGCTCTTTCTGGTTCTGGGCATAGCAATCGCCAATCATCGAGATAGCCGATACCCCCAGCCCCAGCAAATCACAATCGCCTTGGGTGGTATAACCCTGGAAGTTGCGATGCAAAATCCCCTCGCGCTGCGCAACCGCAAGCTCATCATCGGGCAGGGCAAAGTGATCCATACCGATGAACTGGTAACCGGCGCCGGTTAGCGTGGCAATGGTATCTTGCAAGATCGCCAGCTTTTCTTTGGCCTGCGGCAAATCGGCTTCATTGATTTTACGCTGCGCGGCAAACAGCTTAGGCATATGGGCGTAGTTGAAAATCGACAAACGCCCCGGACGCATCGTCAGTACCTGGTCAAGTGTTTCGGCAAACAGTGACTGGGTTTGCTTGGGCAAGCCATAGATCAAATCAAGGTTGGTCGAACGGAAGCCCAACTCGCGTGCTCGCTCCACCATGGCAAAAATGAATGCCTCATCCTGCTCACGGTTAACCAGCTTCTGCACTTCCTTGTTGAAGTCCTGCACCCCGATACTCAAACGGTTGAAACCTTCCGCACGCAAGTGATCCAGCATATCCAGCTCGATTTCACGCGGGTCGACCTCGATGCTGATTTCAGCATCGCCGGCAAAGTTGAACTGTTCGCGCAGCAGCGCCATCAGGCGGCTAACTTGGGCCTTGGTCAAAAACGTTGGTGTTCCCCCACCCCAGTGCAACTGGCTGACTTCACGCTCGCCCAGCAGGCTAGCGCGCTGGCGAATTTCCTGCTCAAGCGCATCCAGGTACTGATCAGCCTTGTGCTGATGGCGGGTAATAATTTTATTACAACCACAGTAGTAGCAAAGCTTATGGCAGAACGGGATATGGACATATAGCGAGAGTTTGCGATCCGGATATTGGGCGCAAGCCATATCGAACTCAGCCGGGGTAAAGGCTTCATGGAACTCCAGGGCGGTCGGGTATGACGTATAACGCGGGCCAGAGTAATTATATTTTTCGATTAAGGCCTGATCCCAAATAATCTGCTCATGTGACATGACTTACTTCCACTTATCATAGGGGGAATTGCGAACCAACGAGTGTGCCATAATTCGCTAAAGATGTAGATAGTTTACTTATTAGGTATAGCTGAAGTGCTAACCCGATCAGAAATCCCCTTGGCTACTTCATTATAGCCAAGGGAAAAAGTGCCGATTAAGATGCAACCGCACGGTTTTGTTCAAGGAGAAGTTCAAGCTCGGCCTTAATTGCATCCTGCAGGCGCGCTTCGGCCTTCATGCGGATCAAATCAAGCTTCATGCGCTCTTTCTTGGCCAATGTCTTGCGTTCTTCACCGCGCGGCATGTCTTTCACCACCTGGTACAGCTCGTTCATCGCGGGGTACTGGTTGGCGAAGTCGACTTGCTTCTCGCCCTGCAGCACTTCCATCAGCTTGTACAAGCGGATCGATAACTCTGACACATCGCACTGATCTTGCTTGCCGGCCTCGGCAATGATCATCACGCTTTCCATTATGTTGGCATTTCGCTGCTTGATACCTTCAGCCTGCTGCTTTTCGGCCCGAGCCAAAAACGCCTTGTGGCGCTGGTTTTGTCGGTACAGCTTAAACAGCAGGTAGCCTGCATAGGTCGCCAATACAGCAATAATACTGCCGGCCAGTCCTAGCCAAAGTGTCAAATTCTGCAAGGGTTACTCCTTGTCGAAATCGTCAAAGCCCATGTTTTCAAACTTATCCAGCAGATCATCATCCGACGCCGGCTTGGTGTATGCCTCTGCGTCCATCTCTGGCTCGTCTTCTTCCAACAGACCCAGTTGGTCCATTAGCTGCTCAATACGGTCAAGCTTCTCGTCCACTTGCTTTTGCAAGCCAGCGCCAAGTTTCTCGCCCGCTTCGATACGGTCAAGCAGGATCATCAGCTGGGCATCGTTTTCCAGCATCGCCAGTTCTTGCTCCGCCGTGAGGCGACGCTCTTGTTTGGTCATCGGCTTCTTCGGCTCGATGATCAACGGCACGGGCTTCTTGCTACCGTGGCGAGGGTCCTTGCGCTTGGCGGCGGCGCGGGCATCTTCGACCTTAACAGAAGAGTGGCGGCTACCTGATTTCAGGCCCTTGCGCTTTTTGTCTTTCTTACGTTGCAGACCCTCAAGGTCGTGCTGGGTGCGTGTCTTAATGGTTACTAACTGCTCGTTAGAACCAGAGCTACGGCTTCTTTTCTTACGGCTCATTACTGGGTTTTCCTCAGCAAAATTACATCATTCCCAACGAATTCGACGTCCAGGCCATCTCTGTCGGCCAGGTATTGGAACGTCTCGCGGCTAAAAAAGCTCACATGCGTTGGATCGCTCTTATAATGCCATTGCGCAAAGGCATCTGCATCTCGTGCCAGCTTGGTCATCAGGCCCAGCCATCCGCCAGGTTTCAACATCCCAAGTAGCAGCCCCCATTCCTTCGCAGGCGTATAAAAGTGTTCAATGGCCTCGGTACAGGTCACGAAGTCATATTGCTGCTCTAGCACTTCAGGCTGGTCAGCAAAATACGGATCATATACCGCCATGTTATGGCCAGCTTCTTCCAGCATCACCGACAAGGTTGGTCCCGGGCCGCAGCCAAAGTCCAAGCCTTGCAATGGCTCATCACCGATGCGCGCCATCAAAGGCGCGGCAAGGCGGTTCAGGAAACGGCGATACCCTTCATCAGCAGGGTTGTTCTCATGCTGATCATAGACAGCTTTTTCGTCGCTTGGCGCCAATAGCGCCTCAGGATCGGCGAAAATCAATGCACACTCCGGACAGCGGAAATACTCCCTGCGCTTATCACGATGAAAGATTTCGGCCACTTCGCTATGGCATAGCGGGCAATTGTGCATGGTGTTACGACTCCTGAATCAAGCCAATCATTGTCTCGGCCATAATGAAGCCGGGTATCATAGCAGATTTGCTGGCGAAGTGCGCATTTTCGCAGCAGTCGAATAGAAAGAGGGGGTAGCGCCCTACTCCGAAGGCAAATAAGAAAAAAGCGACAGGCAAGCCTGTCGCTTTATGGGGTTGCCATTGCTGGCATAAACCTGTCTAGTCTGTCCGTAACCAGTCTGTAAACATCCCGGTCTGACAATGTCCTTTTGTTATTGTTGCTTTCCGTGCCAACTTGTTGTTTTTCACCAGCCGTGGTGAATTTTTTCCTTCCGTGAACCAGTCCTTGTTAACGCAGCTTTCCGTTGCTGGCTATCCATTAGCATGTTGCCTTCAGGCAACGAGTTCACCATCCATGTGGGCACACTGTCCTTAGTACACCGCTTCCATCTATTCCTTCAGGGTCATCCAGACTTTCCTGACGCATCTTGCAAACATTCTGGCTTCCGAGCCAGACATCCTATGAATCCTTTAAGCTTCCTGCTTATGCCGTCTCTGGCGCTTTCCTCATCCTGGCCGCTTTCCCTGTCGACAACGCATACTTTACGCCGATATCAGCTTGGTTCAATTACCGTTCAGGTAATAAAAAAGCTGAAATAATTTTTCAATACAGCTAACCCTTTGTAATCTATGGCTACGAGCACAATATCCCCTCCACCTTGCCATTATCATCGGCCAACAACTATGGCAGATCTCGCACAAGCCAGTCAGCAATCCGCTTATAGGGTACTAAGGACTGTAATTTAATTGCAGGAAGGGGGGCGTGCCTCTATATATAGAGGCAATAAAAAAGGTAGCCGAAGCTACCTTTTCATTCACCAATCACTGGAAGCCAGGCTGTAAAGATTAGTGCAGGCCGCCTACGTATTGAGACAGTGCAGCAATTTCGTCGTCAGACAGTTTGGCAGCGACCGCACGCATCATGGCGTTCATGTCGTTGGTACGCTGGCCATCGCGGAACTTCTCAAGCTGAAGCTGCACGTATTCGGCGTTCTGACCCGAGATTTTCGGGAAGCCCGACAGGCTCGTACCGTTACCACGCGGGCCATGACATGCCGTACATGCCGTAACCCCACGCTCGGCATCACCATAGCGGTATAGCGTTTGCCCTATCTCGATAGATGATTCAGGCGTGGTGTTGTCAGAGATAGGTAGCGAGGCATAGTACGCCGCCAAGTCTGCCATATCCTGCTCGGTCAATGGCATCGCCATTCCGCCCATCACAGGATCATTACGACCTTGCGCACCACCCGTTGACATGGCGAGCTTAAAATCTTTGAGCTGCTTTTCAAGGTAACCCGCATGCTGACCTGCAATTTTCGGGTATTGCGCCATTATCCCATTACCATCTGCACCATGGCAGGCGGCACACGTTGCGGCTTTCGCCTTTCCGGCTTCAGCATCTCCCTGGGCCCAGGCTGAGCAACTGGCCAGAAGAGTCAATATCAGTGCTAATTTCTTCATGACATTCCGTTTATAATTATAGAGCTTCCAGTACCACAAGTAATGCTCAGTGACATGGTATACAATGCGACCATTAACTAAGCATGTTTTCGTACATTTTACACAATTTCACATAAAAGTAATCAGTCGACTACATCAAGACTTGACGGAGTTAACAGTGAATCAACCTCTCAACTATAGAAACACAGGATTTATCACAAGTGCACCCGATATCCGACACTTGCCAAACGACACCGGCGTTGAGATCGCATTTGCTGGCCGCTCCAACGCGGGCAAATCCAGTGCACTGAATCGCATTACCGATCAGAAAAGCCTGGCCCGTACTTCGAAGACCCCGGGGCGTACCCAGTTGATCAACATGTTCCAGGTTGTACCTGGCTGCAACTTGATTGACCTACCGGGCTATGGCTACGCGCAAGTACCGCTAGAAATGAAAATTAAGTGGCAAAAGTCACTGGGTGAATACCTGCAAAAGCGTGAATGCTTGCAGGGCTTGGTGGTACTGATGGATATCCGCCACCCGATGAAGGATCTCGACCAGCAGATGATCAGCTGGGCCGTTGAGAGCCGCCTGCCAGTATTGGTTCTGCTCACCAAGGCCGACAAGCTGAAAAGCGGCGCCCGCAAGCAGCAGCTCATGAAGATCCGCGATATGGCGAATGGGTTCGGCGGTGATGTCCAAGTCGAAGCGTTCTCATCGCTCAAAGGGATTGGCGTCGATCAGGTTCGCCGCAAGCTGGACACCTGGTTCGCCCCAGAGTTAGAACGCCAGCTGGCACTGCTAGAACAAGACGAAGCCGACGAAGAAGAATAGTCGCGCCCTCGCACCACATCGTTAAGGCTCCGCTCAGGGGCCTTTTTTGTATCCCGAAACATTGGAAGCCGGCAGAAGGGAAAAATTCCCCACCATCCAGGTGGGGCAATGGGAGAGAAATAGGAGGTTTTTATTTTTGTCCGGAAAGCATCAATGATTTCTATGGCCAACGCAAGTTTTTTATCCCAAAACTGCTTACTTTTGCAGCAACACAATCCCCATTAAGTGCCGCCTCGGCATAATAAAACATCTCATTTTGCCCCCTTGCCCTCGTTTTTCTCGCCAGTTGTTTTTAAAAACAAATTAAGCCGAGCTATGCCAATTCGGCAGATAAGTAAAGTGGAATAAAATTACAGTTTTATGAATGGAGAGGCGAAAAAAAAGCCACCCCAAACTGAGGGTGGCTATTTCATGATGTGTTGGCTAGCCGGTGCAATACCCACTACCAAAAACAAATATGAACAAGAAGCGGTGACTATTATAACGCCGGAAAAAACAAAATTAAAGTAATTACTCTAATTTTAATGTAAACCACTTTTACCGCAAGTCGTGCGACTTATAACCATGCCAAATAGAAATATTCTCAATCGGAGAAGGAATAGTATAAATACCAAGCGAATATGGGGAGTTTCTGTGACAGAGGCACGGGAAAAGCAGAGTGGCGGCAGGAAGGGAAACAATTTTGTTTGCCGCAATAAAAAACGCCCCGGCCAAATGGCCGGGGCGGCTGAATCAGCCAAATCCAATAACGTGAAACAAAAGGTCTGAAAGATAGAACATCTTACCTCTGTACCCTACGCAGATAACTGTATATCAATTGCGCAGATTTGAAAAGCATTTTTGTAGTTTTTTTTCACCCTCACGTAAGTAATTTCTATTAACTGTAAGTCAGCGCTAGTTTAATTTTCATAAAAAAATAGCCAGCAACCGCTGGCTATCTTCTACCCAAACGGGCAATTAGTGAGCTTCATCCCAGTTATCGCCCATTCCGGCATCAGCAATAAGAGGTACGTCAAGTTCTGCCGCCGACTCCATCAGTCTACGCACTTCGCCTGAAACGGCTTCCACTTCCGACTCCTGTACTTCAAATACAAGTTCGTCATGTACTTGCATCAATAGGCGTACACGGCCTGCCGGCTGCTGCTCTACCCATTCGTCAACCAATACCATCGCACGCTTGATAATATCGGCGGCCGTGCCCTGCATCGGGGCATTGATAGCGGCACGCTCAGCGGCCTTGCGGCGCATCCCGTTACGCGACTTGATATCAGGCAAGTGCAAGCGGCGGCCAAACAAGGTTTCAACATAGCCTTGCTCACTCGCCTGGCTGCGGGTGCTTTCCATGTACTCAAGCACACCCGGGTAGCGCTCGAAGTACACGTTCATGTAATCCTGAGCCTCATTGCGGCCCATATCCAACTGCTTGGCCAGGCCAAATGCGCTCATGCCGTAAATCAAGCCAAAGTTAATGGCCTTGGCACGGCGGCGCTGCTCGCTCGATACCGACTCCAGCGGAATACCCAGGATCTCGGCCGCGGTGGCGGCATGAATATCCTTGCCGTGGCGGAAGGCATCCAACAGCGCCTTGTCTCCTGACAGGTGCGCCATAATGCGCAGCTCGATCTGGGAGTAATCGACAGCCAGCACCTTGCAGCCCGTCGGGGCAATGAATGCTTGGCGGATACGGCGGCCTTCCTCGTTACGCACAGGAATATTCTGCAAGTTAGGATCGCTCGATGACAAGCGCCCAGTCGCGGTCACGGCCTGATGGTAGGAAGTATGGACGCGGCCAGTGGCCGGGTTAACCATTTTCGGTAGCTTATCGGTGTAAGTGGATTTCAGCTTGGCCAAGCTACGGTATTCAAGGATCAGCTTAGGCAGCGGATAATCCAGTGCCAGCTCCTGCAATACCTCCTCATTGGTTGAAGCGGCACCCGACGGGGTTTTCTTCAATACCGGTAGGCCCATTTTCTCGAACAACACAGCCTGCAGCTGCTTAGGGGAGCTCAGGTTGAATTCCTCGCCGGCGATGTCATAGGCTTCGCGCTCCAGCTCATCCAAGCGTACGGCAATTTCTGCCGACTGGGCGCCCAGCTTCATGCTATCAATCAATACCCCGGTACGCTCCATACGCGAAAGCACAGGCACCAACGGCATTTCAATATCCTCAAATACCGATTTCAGCTTGCCATCGGCATTGACCTTCTCCACTAGCAGGTTATGCAGGCGCAAGGTAATGTCAGCATCTTCGGCGGCATACGGGCCAGCTTGTTCGAGATCGATTTGGTTGAAGGTGAGCTGCTTCTTGCCTTTACCGGCGATTTCCTCAAAGCTGATTGTCTTGTGCTCAAGGTAGCGCAGCGACAGGCTGTCCATATCATGGCGGCCCACCACGCTATTGAACACATACGACTCCAACATGGTGTCGTAGCGGATCCCCTGCATATGAATATCGTAACGCGCCAAGATGCTGGCATCGAACTTAAGGTTCTGGCCCACCTTGTCTTTGCTCGGGTCTTCCAGCAGAGGCTTCAACTTGGCCAGTACCCAGTCGCGATCCAGCTGGGCTGGTGCATCCAGGTAGTCGTGGGCAACAGGCACATAGGCAGCTTTGCCTTCTTCTGCCGCGAACGACACGCCGACCAGGTTAGCCGTCATGTAGTCCAAGCCATCGGTTTCAGTATCGAATGCCACCACCCCAGCGGTATTCAGCGTCTCTAGCCATGCTTCGAACGCCGCTTCGGTCAAAATGGTTTCATAGCCGCTGCGGTCGATCACCGGGGCAACCACCTTCGCTTCCTTGGCAGGCGCAGCCGCTTTTTCATCCGCCACAATTTTACCGTCGCTGCCATCGAGCATCTCAGCCAACCAGCGGCGGAACTGAAGCTTGCCAAACAGTTTGGTTAGCTCATCGGTATCCGGCTCCTGCTTAACAAGTTGATCGGGAGCCATCTCCAATTCAACATCCAGCTTAATGGTCGCCAGTTCATAAGACAGGTAAGCCGCTTCTTTATGCTCTTCAAGCTTCTTCGGCATGGTTTTAGAACCACGGAAGCCCAGCGCCGGAATGTCTTCTAGGTTGGCATACAGTGCATCCAGGCCACCAATACCGGTTAATAGCGCCTTGGCCGTTTTCTCCCCGACACCCGGCACGCCAGGAATGTTATCGACCTTATCCCCCATCAAGGCAAGGTAGTCGATGATCAACTCCGGGCCGATCCCAAACTTATCCACAACACCGGCCGGATCCATCACCACATCGGTCATGGTGTTGATCAAGGTGACATTGCCATCCACCAACTGGGCCATATCTTTATCGCCGGTACTGATCAGCACAGGCATATTGGCCTTGGAAGCTTGGGTCGCCAGCGTACCAATCACGTCATCCGCTTCCACGCCAGGGATCGAGATCAAAGGAAGCCCCATCGCCTTGATCACGGCATGCAGCGGCTCGATTTGGCTGCGGAGATCATCATGCATTGGTGGACGATTCGCTTTATATTCCGGATACATATCATCACGGAATGTTTTGCCCTTGGCATCGAAGATCACCGCCACATGCTCGGTCGAGAACTGGCGCAACATACTGCGAAGCATATTCACTACACCGTACACGGCGCCGGTCGGCTCACCGTCGGAATTAGTGAAGTTAGGCGCAGCATGGTAGGCACGATAAAGATAAGATGAACCATCAATCAGGATGAGTGGATTTTCTGGGATAGTTGCCATAAAGATATTCTTATATCCGGGGGATGAAAGAGTTAGCTCACTAGAATGCCACGACTGTTATCAACTGTTAACCGCTGTTTTGCTTTTGATAACCAAGACCTGTGGATAAGTTTGTTAGTACTTAATTTGTAAGCTTTGATCAAAAAATAACAAACCAAAGCAGAATAAAATTAAATTCATATTTAACAACAACTTACCAAAAAAGATCAACCAAGTACGGCGATCCTGCGATGATCGTTAATTGTGGAAAAAGTTAACAGACCGATCTGAAATAAGAGTAACTGAGAGTAAAAATAGACAAATCTGACGATAAAGGGAGCCATTATGAAGAAAATAGCGGTTATTTTGAGCGGGTCTGGGGTATTTGACGGCTCAGAGATCCACGAAGCCGTCCTTGCCCTGCACGCTATCGAGCAAGAAGGTGCAAGTTGGCACTGTTTTGCGCCCAACATTGATCAACACCATGTGATCAACCACCTAACCGGCGAGCCGATGGACGAGAGCCGTAATGTGCTGATCGAAGCAGCCCGTATCGCCCGTGGCAATATCGACGATGTTGAAAACTTGGTGTCGGCCGACTACGACGCCCTGCTGCTGCCCGGCGGGTTCGGGGCTGCCAAGAACTTATCCGACTTTGCTTTCGCCGGCAGCCAGTGCACCGTCCACCCAGCAGTTAAGCGCGTGTGTCAAAAGTTCGCCGACGAAGAAAAGCCGGCAGGTTACCTGTGTATCGCCCCTGCCATGATCCCGTTGATCTATGGTGCCGGCGCCAAGGGGACGATTGGCAATGATCCCGGCACCGCCAAGGCCTTTAACGACATGGGCGGCGAGCATATCGAGTGCCCGGTTGGCGATTTCGTGCTGGATCAAAAACGCCGCCTGCTTACTACCCCGGCCTATATGCTGGCAGGCAGTATTTCCGAGGCAGCCTGCGGCATCAATAAGCTGGTGAAAGAACTGGTGAAGTTGGCCTAGGCTGGTGACGATAGAATTATCAAACGCCAGATAAAGAAAAAGCGGCGCTACGTTCCTAAATCGAGGTAGGAGGTAGCTGCCGCTCAGCAGAAGAGGTTACGGTTTCAGCCCTACACTGAAAATGCAACCCTAGCTGAAGTACACTGGAAGCAATGTGAGCAATGTCGTGCCTTCAAACGGGAAAGTCTTTGGCGTCTTTCTCGTTGAGTGCAAGTTAATAATAACCATTCTCATTTAAGATGCAACCCATTATTGAGAATTGTTTTCATTTAGCTATTAATTGCTTCACAAAATGCAATCTGTAGTCATTTATCCCGTCTTTCTTCTCCATATGCTCGATCTGGTAGCCGTTTCGCAGCAGCAGCCTTAGCATTGCCGGGAAACGGTTACGGGATTTAACCCTGAGCTCCTGGTAGCCCTGCGCGATAACCCAACTTTCTTGCGCTTCAAGCAGGGCTTGGGCCACCCCACCCCGCCGACCAGCTGGCGCCACCCCGCCCAGCCAGCTATAGAAACAGGACTCGGACAGCTGATAGCCAATTTTCACCCCAACCAACTCGCCTTGGATTTCCGCCACCAAGATGCTGGTTGCTTTTCCGTTTAGGCGGCGCTTGATATCATCATAGCCGGCAGGCTTGGCAAACTCACTGATCTTGGCCAACACCTCAGCCGCCTCTTCTATCGACGCGTCACGCACTTTCATCGTCATACCTGCACCCAACCACATTTGTTCATTATCGACCGACACAAAAAAGCCGACTTTCGCCGGCTCTTTGTTACTTACGCTATGATATCAGAGCCAACGCAAAGCTCACATCTTGACTAGATTCTAGCACTACCTGTTGATGCTTTGCCTGCCTGCTCGCTCGACGCTTGTACCGTGGTCAGGCGCTGAATGAGGTAATTAAGCAGCACGCCATACATTGGTACAAAAAGCCCCAAGCTGATCAATAACTTAAACCCGTAATCAACCAAGGCGATTTCCACCCAGTTTTCTGCCATGAAGGGATCCGGGCTGTTGTAAAAGGCAATCGCGAAGAAGGCCAGGGTATCAAGCGCATTGCCGAACACCGTCGAGCAACTCGGTGCCACCCACCATTGCTTAGACTGGCGCAGGCGGTTGAACACCGATACATCCATGATCTGGCCAAGTAGGTAAGCCATAAAGCTTGCTATCGCAATACGGGCGACAAACAAGTTGAACTCGCCTAGGTGGGCTACCCCCTGGTATTCGCCTTGATAGAAAAGCACCGATAGCACATAGGAAATGGCCAGAGACGGTATCATTACCCGCAGGATAATTTTCCGCGCCATGCTCGCACCGAAAATACGCACCGTTAGGTCAGTCGCCAAGAAGATAAACGGGAAGGTAAACGCTCCCCAGGTGGTATGGAAACCAAAAATGGTAAACGGCAACTGGACCAAGTAGTTACTTGAAGCGATGATCAATAGGTGGAACAACACCAAGAAAGAAAGGGCTTTGCGCTGCTGCGCCAGAGTAAATTGAGAAGTCGTCATTAGTCAGACCTTTTTGTCATTGGGGGAGAGGGAACCCAAAACACTGCCACCAATTCTCACACCGGCAGCAGCAACCGAAGGCGGGGATTATACAGAAACTTACTTATTTTCCCAGCGCATTATCGCTCCCTAGCAATTGGGCCAAATACACCAAGGTGTCATCCGACTCGCCATCCAATCCCTCCAGCCACATTTGCCCCGAGTAATGCTCTCCCTTAAGCATAAGACGGCATCCCTCGAAATCCACCAGCCAGACATGCAAATCGGCATTGAGCTCCTTCTCACGCACCGTCATATCAAGCTGGGCGAGTAATCGTCCGGCGACATCAGCAAAGCTATCGAAGTCAAAATCCGGCCCGCTGACTTCCAATAGTCGATGCTCAAGATCCAAGCGGCGGCAAGTGAACATTAGTGGTGCTGACATGGTGGCAAATTCCTTATTCAAATAAGCAGGTTAGCTGCTTTCCTGTAACCAAGTGTTTCTATGCGTATCAAGCAATAAAGGGCCTATAGCCAAGCTATCGGGTTCGTGGTTTTATGGGGGTGTTGTCGGTCAGGGAGTCGCCTATTGCGAACTATTTTTTCTGATCGGCAATCGGTGAATTTAACATTCTCACCAAATACGCAAGCTGTTTTGTAGCGAAAAGAACATACCTGTATGTTTCTAAAACGCATTTTCATACCGGACTCGGATAGTCCGGTATTTTTTTATCTGGCAGGGCAGCGAGATCAGTAAAGCAGCTCTTCCCCGGCGGTAAGGTGATCCTTAATCACCTCCATGAACACATTGCCATATTTCTCAAGCTTGCGGTGGCCCACCCCGTTGACAGCCAACATCTCGCTCGCCGAGGTTGGCAGGCTCTCCGCCATTTCCATCAAGCTGGCATCGTTGAATACCACGTAGGGCGGCAAGTCTTCCTCGTCGGCAATCGCCTTGCGCAACTTGCGCAGCTTGGCGAACAGCTTCTTGTCGTATTGGCGATTGGCCAGCTTGTCGCTCTTGGCATTACGCGCCGTGGTATCCAGCCTCGGTACCGCCAACTCCAGCGATAGCTCCCCGCGCAAAATACCCCGCGCTTTCTCGGTCAGCTGCAGGGTCGAGCTGCGGACGATGCTTTGGGTCAGGAACCCACGGTGCACCAGCTGGCGCAAGATGCTGACCCAAAACTCGTGGCTGTGCTCGCGGCCGATGCCGTAGGTGGTCAACTTGTCGTGACCATGCTCGCGCACCCGCTGGTTTTGCATACCGCGCAACACCTCCACCACGTGGTTCACCCCAAAGCTCTGGTTCACGCGGTACACGCACGACAGCGCCTTCTGCGCCACTTCCAGCGCCTCGAAACGCTTGGGAGGATCAAGGCAAATATCACAGTTGCCGCACGGCTCGTCACGGTGCTCGCCGAAGTAGTTGAGCAATACCTGGCGGCGGCAGGTTTGGGCCTCGGCAAACGCCCCCATCGCATTGAGCTTGTGGCCCTCGACCTGTTTTTGTGCACCCTCTTCCTTCTCGTCGAGGCAACGCCTCAGCCAGGCCAAATCCGACGGGTCGTAGAACATCACCGCCTCGGCAGGCAAGCCATCGCGCCCCGCGCGGCCTGTCTCCTGGTAGTAGGATTCAATATTGCGCGGGATATCGTAGTGCACCACGAAACGGACATTGGGCTTGTTGATCCCCATTCCGAAAGCCACGGTTGCCACCACGATATGGATATCGTCGCGCTGGAACCCTTCCTGCACCGCCGCCCGCTCATCATGTTCAAGCCCAGCATGATAGGCCGCGGCGCGGATCCCGCCCTTGCACAGGCTTTCGGTGATCTGCTCGACCCGCTTGCGGCTATTACAATACACAATACCGCACTGGCCATGCATCGCCGACAAGTAGCGGTTCAACTGAGCCATCGGCTTATACTTCTCCTGCAGGGTGTAGCGAATGTTTGGCCGGTCGAAGCTACCCAAATGCTCATGGTGATCCGTCAAGGCCAGGCGGCTAATAATATCCTGGCGGGTGGTTTCATCCGCCGTAGCGGTAAGCGCCATCACCGGCAAGTCAGCAAAGTGCTGCTTTAGCACCCCCAACGCGGCATATTCCGGCCTGAAGTCGTGGCCCCACTGCGATATACAGTGCGCCTCATCGACAGCCAGCAGGCTCAACGGCACCGCTGCCAGGCGGTCGATAAAATCTCGGCTCATCACCCGCTCGGGCGAAACATAAACCAGCTTTAGCTCCCCTTGCTCCATCGCCTGGAAAGTGGCCAGCATTTCGTCGCGCGACATGGTCGAATTGATGCAGGCAGCCGCCACCCCGTTGGCCAATAACTGGTCCACCTGATCTTTCATCAGGGAGATCAGCGGCGATACGACCAGCGTCAGCCCGTCCCGCACCAGCGCCGGGATCTGGTAACACAACGACTTGCCTCCCCCCGTCGGCATGATCACCAAGCAATCCTTACCATCGGAGGCAGCCTCAATCACCGCTTGCTGGCCGAGCCGGAAAGTCTGGTAGCCGAACACATCTTGCAAGATCTGCTCGCTAACGGCTGGGCTTTCTAACTGGCATGCTTGGCTGGTTGGCATAATTCGACTCTTTGGCTATGGGCACCCCATAGCATTCGGGGGGAATACAAGGGAATAGATAAGGCTGGCTATTCTAAACAATCGGGGATGGGTTGGGAACGCCTGCCCGAAACGAAAAACGCCGAGACTTTATTCGCCAAGCGATGCGGAAAAAGACAATAGTATTGAACCTGAACACGATTTATACTGCCGGGTCATAGCAGGGTGAATAAATATTTCACCCACGCCCCCTCCTTCATCGCACAACATACTTAATGCTTAGGTACCAATGGACGAACAGAGCAAACAAACCCAACGCGGGGTGATCCTTGCCCTTGCGGCATACACCATGTGGGGTATCGCCCCTATTTATTTCAAATCGCTTCACCATGTCGGGGCGATGGAAATCCTGAGCCACCGTGTTATTTGGTCATTCTTTTTCCTCGCTGCAATTTTGGTTGCCACCAAAAGCTGGGGTAAGGTCCGGGCGATACTGAACAAGCCCAAGATCCTGCTCATGCTCACGGCGACGGCGTTGCTGGTTGGGGGAAACTGGCTGATCTTCATCTGGGCGGTCAACAATAACTTTATGCTCGATGCCAGCCTGGGTTATTACATCAACCCGCTGCTCAATGTGGTGCTGGGAATGCTGTTCCTCGGCGAGCGCCTGCGTCCGCTGCAATGGGTGGCCGTCGCGCTTGCTGGCTGCGGTGTCGCGGTGCAGCTCATCCAATTCGGCTCCTTGCCTTGGATTGCCCTTGCGCTGGCTGCAAGTTTCGGGTTGTACGGCCTACTGCGCAAAAAGGTCAATCTCGATGCCGGTACCGGCCTGTTCATGGAGACGACCATCTTGTTACCGATGGCGCTGCTTTACGTGTTCTTCTTTGCCAATAGCCCGACCTCAGACTGGGGCAGCAACCCATGGTCGACCAACCTATTGCTGATGGCGGCAGGTATTGTCACCACTTTGCCATTGCTGTGCTTCACCGGTGCAGCGACCAAGCTAAAGCTGTCGACGCTTGGCTTTTTCCAGTATATCGGCCCGAGCCTGATGTTTATTCTGGCGGTGACCGTCTATGACGAAGCCTTTACGGCCGACAAGGGCTACACCTTCGGCTTTATCTGGGCTGCCTTGGTCATTTTCAGCCTCGAGGGGCTGCGCACCCACCGCAGTAACAAAAAGCAATCTGCCGCCAACTAACGCCATTACACTTGAGGACTTGATGGCGGTGCTGCTAATTTTTTACAAGCGGCACCGCTATCACTATGGTGTACTCATACCCAACGGCTTACCACCGCTCCCATCGCTGACCATCAAAGGAGGTGCTTGTTATGAACAAAGTCAATCATCGCAAAAGCCCCATTGACGATATCAACCTCATCGATGCCCATTACCAGAGCTTTGCCTTCAAGCGCCATTACCACCTTGATTATCACTTGGGGCTGATCACCCAGGGGCAGCAGCAGTACTTTTATAACGGCAGCAAACACGTTGCCGGGGCTGGGCAAATGGTGATCATGCCACCGGATGAAATTCATGATGGCCAGCCCAAAGAGCAATCGGGCTACCAGGTGAAAGTGTTCAGCATCACCCCGGACTGGCTTAGCCAGCAGGCCGAGGAGGTCTCCGGCAAGGGCCACTACAGCTTCCCGCAAAACCAGATTGCCGATCAGGCTCTGTTCAAGCAACTGGCCCAACTCCACCAGCAACTGGATAACCCGCTGGTGTCGCAGCTAGCCAAAGACAGCTTGCCGATAGAGTCCTTCTCCTACCTATTGACCCATTACGGCCACGTCCGCGAGGTCAGTGTCACCCCTTTGGGCTCCAAGGATCTCAACCAGCTACGCGACTACGTCATGGCAAACTTGGATCAGAAAATCAGCCTAGACCAACTGGCAACCCTTTGTGATCTGAGCCCCTCGCAGTTGTTGCGCCAATTCAAGAAAGCCACCGCCATGACCCCCTACGCCTGGCTGGCCCGGTTACGGTTGGAGCATGCAATGGCGCTGCTGAGGGCCGGCTTTAGCAGTACCGAAGTGGCATACCATGTGGGGTTTTATGATCAGGCCCACTTTACCCACGCCTTTAAGCAGACCTTTGGCGTCGCCCCCTCGCAAATCAAATGATCCTGTTCTACCCAGCCTCAGCAAGCTGACCGGCCTCATTCCGCCTCGCTGTCACTTTTTTACAAGCATCTGGCGGGTAACTGGGCCATGCTAGGCTTCGCTGGGCATTCGCCCTATCGTTTTAAGGATGCTGTACACACCATGATCAACGAAGTCACCACCCTCGCCACCCTCGTCACCGTCCATATCATAGCCCTGATGAGTCCCGGGCCCGATTTTGCCCTCGTAGTGCAAAATGCCGGGCGCTATGGCCGCCAAACCGGGATCATGATTGCGCTCGGCCTGTCGCTCGGCATCCTGCTCCACTCTATCCTGAGCCTGACGGGAGCCAGCCTGCTGATCCAGCAGCAACCCATGCTGTTTTCACTATTGCAAGCAGCCGGGGGAAGTTACCTACTCTGGTTGGGTATTGGCGCCTTGAAGGGCACTTGGCGGCACCTAAAGCAAAAGCGCCAACCACCAGCCGAAGAGCAGGGCGGCACCGGGCAAACCGCTCGGGTGTTAGCCAACCGTAAGCAAGCCCTGCTCAAGGGCTTTACCACCAACATCCTCAACCCCAAAGCCTTGGTATTTTTCATCAGCTTGCTATCAACCTTGGTACCGGCAAGCATGTCGCTCGGCGGCAAGGTGTCGGCAATTGGCTTGCTATGGCTGACTTCGTTCCTGTGGTTTGCCACCTTGGCTTGGCTACTTACCGGCGAGCGCCTGCAGAAAAAAATCCGCCACTGGACCCCGGCAATTGATGCCACTTGCGGCCTGTTGTTTGCCACTATCGGCAGTTTGATCTTGGGCAACCTTGCCCTGCATAGCTAACCCAATCACGGGCATTGGCATGGCGATAGTTGACCCGCCACACAAAAAGCGTTCAATTATTAGACACTTCAGCCTTCCACTCTTAGTCTAGGGGTACCCAATTTCACAGGTACCCCAAGGACAACACATGGAATGGAATCATCTTGGCCGCCACGCCGTGCTGGCCTGCTCACTGTTGGCATTTCCGGCCCTCGCCGACCAAGGGCAACAAGTCGCCGATCAACTCGCGCCGGAAGCCGCCACCGGCCTCAACCAGCAGCAATTGGTGACAGGGCAAGAATGGATGGTGGCTTCGGCCAACCCCTATGCCAGCGAAGCGGGTGCTGAAATTCTCCGCCAAGGCGGTAATGCCATCGATGCCATGGTGGCCGTCCAGCTAGTGCTTGGCCTGACCGAACCGCAATCCTCCGGCATTGGCGGCGGAGCCTTCTTGGTGTATTGGGACAACAAGAAAAATGCCCTGACAACCTTCGACGGCCGGGAAACCGCACCGCTGGCGGTAACACCGCTGATCTTCCAGGATAAGCAAGGCGAGCCCCTGAAATTTTTCGATGCCGTGGTTGGCGGCCGCTCAGTCGGCACACCGGGCACCGTGCGCCTGATGTGGCACACCCACCAGCGCCACGGCAAACTGGCCTGGCAAAAACTGTTTGAGCCCGCCATCAAGCTGGCTGAAGATGGCTTTGTCGTCAGCCCTCGGCTTGCGGAGCTGGTCGACAAAGATCAAGCCCACCTCAAGCGCTTCGATACCACCCGGGCCTATTTCTTCAACGAAGACGGCACGCCAATCCAAGCCGGGCAACAGCTCAAGAACCCCGCCTACGCCGATACCCTAACCCGTATTGCCGAGCGCGGGGCCAGTGCCTTCTACACCGGGGCGATAGCCAAAGACATCGTCGATACCGTGCGCAAGGCGCCGGGCAACCCAGGAGTATTGAGTGCCATGGATTTGGCCATTTACCAGGTCAAGGAACGCCCGGCCGTATGCGCCCCCTACCGCAAGTTTGAAGTGTGCGGCATGGGGCCACCAAGCTCGGGGGCACTGACGCTTGGCCAAATCATGGGCATGCTCAACCATTACCCGCTATCGGAAATGGGCGCCGACGACCCGAATAGCTGGCGCCTGCTGGGTGATGCCTCGCGCCTAGCCTTTGCCGATCGCGGCCACTACATGGCCGACAGCGACTACGTGCCAATGCCGACCGAGGGGCTGCTGGCCGAAGGCTACCTCGAGCAACGTGCCGCCCTGCTCAAAACCGACCAAGCCCTTGTCGATGCCCCGCATGGCCAGCCCAACTGGCAACACGCCATGCGCTATGCCATGGATGAGTCGATTGAGCTACCGTCAACCAGCCACTTCTCGATTGTCGACAAAGACCGCAATGTCGTCTCCATCACCACCACTATCGAGAACGGCTTCGGCTCGCGCCTGATGGTACGCGGCTTTCTGCTCAACAATGAACTGACCGACTTTTCGTTCCGCAGCCACAACAACGGGGTACCCATTGCCAACCGGGTTGAGCCCGGCAAGCGCCCGCGCTCTTCAATGGCACCGACTATCGTGATGAAGGAGAACAAGCCCTACCTTGCGATCGGATCACCGGGCGGTAGCCAAATCATCGGCTATGTCGCCAAGACGCTCGTTGGCTACCTCGACTGGAACCTCGATCTCCAGCAAGCCATCAACCTGCCCAATATGAACAACCGCTTTGGCAGCTTCGAGCTGGAGCAGGATACCGCCGCCGAGCAATGGGCACCGAAACTCGAGGCGCTGGGCTTCAAAACCCAAATCAAACCGCTCAACTCGGGGGTGCAGGCCATCAGCATTGATGGCAAGCAGCTCACCGGCGCCGCCGATCCACGCCGAGAAGGTAAGGTGATCGCCAAATAATCGCTATCCAGCACCTTAGCGAGCCGGTAATAAAAAACAAGCCCGTGGGAACTCATCCCCACGGGCTTGTTTATATCAGCGTCGAGCAAGGCCGATTACATCGCCTCAAGCTTGGCGTACTGGGTCACCAACCATTTGATACCCTCACCGTTGAACGCCACCTGCACCCGGCTTTGCGCACCGCTGCCTTCGAAGTTGATAATCGTCCCCTCGCCAAATTTAGGGTGCTGTACCCGTTGACCAAGGCTAAAGCCGGTCTGGTTGAAGTTTTCGCTAGCCTGGGTTTGGCTAAAGCGGCCGCTGCTCGCCGGGCGAGACACCTTGGCCTTCATCCGCACTTCCTCGATATGCTGCTCCGGGATCTCGCGGATAAAGCGGGACGGCTTATGGAAGTTATCCTTGCCATACAAGCGGCGCATCTCGGCATAGGAGATATACAGCTTCTGCATTGCGCGGGTCATGCCCACGTAGCAAAGCCGGCGCTCCTCCTCCAGGCGCCCCACCTCCTCGGTGGTGCGTGAGCTCGGGAACATCCCCTCTTCAACCCCCACCATGAACACAACCGGAAACTCCAAACCCTTGGCACTGTGCATGGTCATCAGCTGCACCGCATCCTCGAACTCGTCGGCCTGGCCGTCTCCCGCTTCGAGGGCGGCATGGGACAAGAATGCCGACAGCGGCGTCATTTCTTCGGCCTCTTCCGGGATCTCGAACTGGCGGGTGGCCGTTACCAGCTCCTCCAAGTTTTCGATTCGCGCCTGTGCCTTCTCGCCTTTTTCCTGCTCGTACATGCTGCGCAGGCCGGAGTTGCGGATCACCTCGTCGGTCTGCTGGTAAAGCGGCAGATCGCGGGTGTCGTCTTCAAGGGCATTGATCAGCTCGATAAAGCGACGCAGCGAGTTGGCCGCGCGCCCCGCCAGCACCTGCTCTTCCAGCAAGGCGATACTTGCCTGCCACATGGTTGCCCCGCGATCACGGGCAGCCATACGGATGGTTTCCAGCGTCCTGTCACCCAGGCCGCGCGTCGGGGTGTTCACCACCCGCTCGAACGACGCATCATCGTTACGGTTGGCGATCAGGCGCATGTAAGACAACGAGTCTTTGATTTCCTGGCGCTCGAAGAAGCGCATGCCACCGTAGATGCGATAAGGCATCCCCGCCTGGATCAAGGCTTCTTCCAGCACACGGGACTGGGCGTTACTCCGGTACAGCATCGCCGTTTCGTTTAGCGCACCGCCCTTGTCCTGCCACTCCTTGATCTTGCCGACCACGAAGCGGGCTTCGTCCAACTCATTGAAGGCCGAATACACCGAGATCAGATCGCCCTCGGCACCATCGGTCCAAAGGTTCTTGCCCATCCGCTCGTTGTTGTTGGCGATCAGCTCATTGGCCGCCTTCAGGATATTGCCGGTCGAGCGGTAGTTCTGCTCAAGGAAGATGGAAGAAGCCCCCTTGAAGTCATTAAGGAAGCGTTGGATATTCTCGACCTTGGCACCACGCCAGCCGTAAATCGACTGGTCATCATCACCAACAATCATCACGTTACAGTCCGGCCCAGCCATCAGGCGCAGCCAGGCAAACTGGATATTGTTGGTATCCTGGAATTCGTCAACCAGGATATGCTTGAAGCGGGCCTGGTAATGCTCGCGGATGTGCTTACTGCGCTGCAGCAACTCAAACGCGCGCAGCAACAACTCGGCAAAATCCACCAAGCCAGCGCGGTCACAGGCCTCTTGGTAGGCCGTGTACAGGCGAAGCCAAGTCTGCTCAACCGGATCATTAAACGTATCGATATGTTGCGGGCGCAAGCCCTCGTCCTTCTTGCCGTTGACGTACCACACCGCTTGGCGGGCCGGCCATTGCTTCTCATCAAGGTTTTGCGCCTTGATCAGGCGGCGCATCAGGCGCATCTGATCATCCGAATCGAGGATATTGAAATCTTCCGGCAGCCCGGCATCCAGGTAATGGGCACGGAGCATGCGGTGACACAGGCCGTGGAAAGTCCCGTTCCACATCCCCGCCGACGAGCCGTGCATTAGCTCGTTGATACGACCGCGCATCTCGGCCGCCGCCTTGTTGGTAAAGGTCACCGACATGATGGAGTAAGGCGATGCCTGCTCAATCGACATCAACCAGGCGATACGATGGACCAAGACCCGCGTCTTGCCACTTCCGGCGCCCGCCAGAACTAGGTGATTGCCCAACGGCGCAGCCACCGCCTCTCGTTGCTTATCATTAAGGCCATCTAACAGGAGTGAAACGTCCATCGCTATCTACTGGTTATTTATACAATGGTGTCGATTATAACCACAAACACCCTAACGATGCGAGATGCAGCCGATTTCTGCACCAAAATCCTGCTTTTCCGCCACCCCAACGGCCAACGCTATTGTGTTTCTTGTTGGTTAAATTTTCACCAATTCAAGCGATTGCCGAAAAAATATGATCTATGCTTGGAATTACGCGAGTTAACCAAGCGTAAAAAAATTTAAGAAAGTGTGAAAGAAAAATCCTAACCGCCCTTTCTTATGTTTCGAGAGCACCAACAAGGTGCCGGATAGCAAAAAGGTCGTGTTGCACCTTCTTGCAACAGTCAGCGTATTAAAGAGGAATGAACATGAAAAAGACTACTAACATCGCCCTAGCGACAGCTGTAACTGGTTTATTGGCCCTTGCTGGTACTGCCGCCACCACATCGACTGCCGTTGCGGCAGAAGCCAAGGAAAAATGCTACGGCGTTGCCAAGGCCGGTAAAAACGACTGTGCAACCAAAACCAGCTCTTGTGCCGGTACCTCTAAAGTCGACGGCCAGAAAGACGCCTTCATCATGGTTCCTAAAGGTATGTGTGATCGCCTAAACGGTGGTTCAACAAGCTCATCTTAAGCGACCTCCCCAATCCCTATTAAGTCAGCTCATCAGCCATAAAAAGGAAGTGTTATGAAAAAGTCTAATATTGCCGTTGCCACTGCTGTTTCAGGCCTACTTGCCCTAGCGGGTACTGCCCTGACCACCACCTCAGCCGTCGCAGCAGAGAAAGAGAAGTGCTACGGCGTGGCGAAAGCCGGTAAAAACGACTGTGCGACCAAGACCAGTTCTTGTGCCGGTACCTCTAAGGTCGATGGCCAAAAGGATGCTTTCATCATGGTACCGAAAGGACTATGTGAGCGCCTGAACGGTAGCTCAAGCGAGGCGAAATAATTGAGCAGGCTTGCATCCGATAGGATCGTTGGGGTGGGGCTTCGCTCCCCCCATGTCCAGCAAGTATTGGCAGAGCAGCCCCGGGTAGGCTGGTTGGAAATCCATAGCGAGAACTACTTTGTTACCGCTTCGCCAGCCCGCCAGCAACTCAGGGCGCTGGCCAGCCACTACCCAATCAGTTGCCACGGGATAGGTTTATCACTGGGCTCGGCCGATCCCCTTGATACTCAGCACCTTTCGCAACTAAAGCAGCTGGTAGATGAAGTCGACCCCATTGCCGTTTCCGACCACCTGAGCTGGAGTTCGGTTGACGGGCAATTTTTTAACGACTTGCTGCCCTTGCCCTACACCGAAGAGGCGCTTGAACTTTTTTGCCAGAAGGTATCGCAAGTTCAGGACTACCTCGGCAGGCAGATGCTTATCGAGAACCCGTCGAGCTACCTGAGTTTCAGCCATTCCACGATCCCGGAATGGGAGTTCCTGCACCAGGTACAGCAACGCACCGGGTGTGGCTTGTTGCTTGATTTGAACAACATCTACGTGAGCGGCTTCAACCACGGTTTTGATTGCGACAAATACATCGCAGCCTTTGATGCCGACGCGGTAAAAGAAATCCATTTGGCTGGGTTTACCATCAAGCAGGTCGACGGCGGCGAGATCTGGATTGATACCCATAGCCAACCAGTTAGCGAACCCGTTTGGCAGCTATACCAACGCTGGGTACAGCAACATGGCGCGGTCCCGACCCTGATCGAATGGGATCTCGATATTCCGCCATTACCCGTGCTATTGACCGAAGCCCGAAAAGCTGAACTCATCATCAAGCAGGAGGCGAAACATGGACAAGTCATCACCTAGCCCATTGCAGCAACTCCAGCAAGATTTTGCCAAGGCGCTGCATTACCAACCCAGCCCTGCCAGCTCGCAAATCAACGACGGCCACTTTCCAGCCGAGCAGCTCATCCAGATCTACCGCAACAATTTTATTATGAGCTTATCGGAGGTGCTGGAAGCCACTTACCCCTGCACACTGGCCGTGGTTGGTGAGGAGTGCTTTGCCCAACTCGCCCGCCAGCATGTACTTAGCGTCCCTTTGACCGAGGGGGATGTCAGCCACTACGGCGAAGGCTTTGCCGCGAGTATCGAGGGCCAGCCCGAACTATGCCAAGCCGTACCCTACCTCGCCGACCTGGCAAGGTTGGAATGGTGCGTCGACAGGGTCAGCCACCAGGCCGCCGTCGCCCCGCAGTTCCCGCTGGAGAAATTGGCACTGGTGACCGAAGACAACCTGCCGACCTTGCACCTCACCGTCGCGGCACCGACGCGCTGCTTCGATTCGGCCTACCCGGTGGCCAGTATCTGGCAGATGATCACCCGTGACGCAGTCGAGGAGATCGACCTGTCCCAGCCGGAGTCGGCCATTATCCAGCACCACCCGGAACAAGTTGTGGTTCTCAACACCAGCCATGATGCCACTGCACTGGTTAGGCTTTGCCAAAACCAACAGACTCTCGCCGATGCCACCCCTGAGATGCTGGCATTGCTGGGCGAGCTGATCCAACAACACGCCTTTGCCGATATTTGCGGCTTGCCCGAGGGAGAATGAGCATGCTGAACTTTTTCAAACAAATTGATCCCACCGCCCAAAAGATCACCGATCCCCTGATCCCGCTGCTTTTGCTGTTCACCCGCTTATGGGTCGCTTGGGCCTTCTTCAAGTCTGGGATGGTCAAGTATTCAAGCTGGGATAGTACCCTGTACCTGTTTGAGTACGAATACCAGGTACCGCTACTTCCTTGGCAACTCGCGGCTTATATGGGTACGGCCGCCGAGCTCATTTTGCCGGTATTCCTCGCCCTCGGCCTGTTTACCCGCCCAATGGCGCTGGTGCTGTTTGTTTTCAATATTATTGCCGTGGTGTCTTACCCGCTGCTATGGGAAAGGGGCTTCTTCGACCACCAGCTGTGGGGCATGATGATGCTGGTTAATGTGTTCTGGGGGGCAGGCATGATTTCGCTTGACCGCCTGATCAGCAGCGAGCCGAAACAGAGCTTACTCGAGTAGGCGAATAACCAGCACCAGCGCGCCAACCATACCGATAACAAAAAGGACAGCCCGGGCTGTCCTTTTGTCATTCCACACGTTTTAGTACGCGCTAAGGCTGCTCCCCAACCAACGGCAGTAGCTGCGACAGCTGGCCGATCTCGACATCCGGCAACCACTTCGCCCTCGGCTCGCTGCGCAGTTGGCGCTGCTGGTCGTTATACCAACACGCCCTGAAGCCATTGCGCTTGGCGCCGCCGACATCGGTCACCAGGTGATCGCCAACATGCAAAATATCCTGCGGGGCAAGCGCCAGGTGAGATGCCGCCTTGGCGAACAAACCCGGCTCGGGCTTGGCCAACCCATCCCGTCCCGCCATCAGCACCGCATCAAAATACTGGCCGAGGCCTATCTTCTCAATATCGACATTGCCATTGGTGATCGCCACCAGCGGCAATTGCTTGGCCAGTTGAGACATGACCCGATGGGTTTCCTGCGGCACATCAACCCGGTTGCGCACCTCCAACACCACTTCGACACCATCGCGTGCAGCCGATTGGGCAGCGGCCAATGAATAGCCGAGCTGCATCAAGCCAATTTTCAGCAACTCGAACCGCCATAGGGTGACATCATGGCGCAAGTACGGATCGGCCTTGGCCAACGCCAGCTTCAACGATAACCAACGCCCGCGCCCAACGCCATGCGTGGCGGGGTGGTGTTCGGCCAGCCAGTCATGCATCGCCTGCTCGGCACGGCGGATCACCGGGCGGTTATCATACAAGGTGTCGTCAAGATCGAAGGTCAGGGCTTTCGGGGCTGGCAAGCGGCAATAAAACTGCATGGTTGGTGAACGGCTCCACATTGGTTACGGTACTAGCGCTTGTTGCGCTTTGCCCTAGGGTGGGCATCATCATACACCTTTGCCAAATGTTGGAAATCCAAATGGGTATAAATTTGGGTTGTCGACAGGTTGGCATGGCCCAGCAATTCTTGCACCGCACGCAGATCACCCGACGACTCCAACATATGAGTGGCAAAGCTGTGGCGCAGTTTGTGCGGGTTGATATGGCTCGACACCGCCTGCTTCTGACCCCACTCCGCCATCCTTTTTTGGACATTACGGTTAGAAATGCGCTGCCCAAGCTTGGAAACAAACAGCCCCGGCTCGTCTGGCGCCGCCAGCTGGCCCCGCACTTTCAGCCAATGGCCGACCCATTCGCGGGCCAACCCGGCAAACGGGACAATGCGCTCCTTGTCACCCTTACCAATCACCCGCAGGTCGCCCTTGCGCAAGCTGACATGCTTGACGTCAAGCGCCACCAGCTCGGCCAAGCGCAGGCCGGCACCATACATCAATTCCATCATCGCCCGGTCGCGAATGGCCAGCGGATCATCCTCATCCACACTGAGCAGCTGATCCATTTCATCGACATCCAGGTTCTTCGGCAACGGCCTTGCCTTGCGCGGTGCCGACACCCCCTTAGCCGGGTTTGCCTTGAGGTAGCCTTGAGACACCAGGTAGTCGAAAAAGCTGCGCAGGGCAGAGAGGCGCATCGATAGGCTGCTGGCCTTCAGGCCATCTCGCATCCCCTTGCTCGCCAGTTGGCGAACCCAACCGGCGTCCACCACCTGCCACTCATCCACACCGAGCTCCACCAGCTGCTCGGCCAACGTCGTCAGCTGGCGCTTGTAGTTTTGCTGGGTATGCAAGCTAAGCTCGCGCTCGCTGCGCAAGTACTCGTAAAATCGCTCTAGCGGCTTTTCCAGCCCTCGCGGCAGGCTCACTCAAGAACCTCGCGGGTATATTCCCAGTGGTGGATCAAGCGCGCCAGGACGTGCGCCAACTGCTCGACAAATAGCGTATCCATTTCCGGCTGGAAGTGGCCGCCATCGACACTGGCAAAGCTCAGCACGCCTATCGGGCGCTCGTTGCCACCGAGCGGCAATACCACGAACGAGCCAAGGTGAGGCGGTTGCTCAAACAAGAGCTCACTTTCTTGCTTGCGCAAGCGTCCTAGGTAAACCGGGCGGGATACCAAGCGGGAGCGACGCATTCCCTCGAACTCCCGGCGGTCGAGGAACAGCTGCTCATCAAGGCTATCGAACAGGCGCAGGCTAACTTCCAGCCCAAGCTGCTCGGCCAACTCCTCGAGCACCAACAGTGCCTGGTAGATATTATGGGTTTGGAAAAGTTGCTGCTGGGCTTGGGCGAAAATATCAAACAGCTGGCTGTTCTTGGCCGCGGCACTCACCAAATCCGCCATTTTGCCCTCAAGCTCGCCAACCTGCGCGCGCAAGCGCTCAAGCTGAATATCCACCAGCGACACCACGCCGCGATCGGCATGGTGGACCTGAATTCGGGTCAGCAGATCAGGGTGGCGAATAAAAAAATCAGGATGGGCCTGGAGAAAGTCAGCCACATCCTGTTCAGATAACTCAGTTGTCTGCGCCGGCGACAGCGCATCGAACTGGTATACATCGGTCATAATACAATTTGTCCATCGAAGACATGGGCTACCGGCCCTGTCATATATAGCGGCTGCCCCTTACCCTGCCAGCGGATATGCAAATCACCGCCAGGGAGGGTTACCTTGACGTTTTCATCGAGTAGGCCCTGCAACTGACCGATAGCGACCGCGGCGCACGCGCCACTGCCGCAAGCCTGGGTTTCACCGGCGCCGCGCTCGTAGACCCGCAGCTTGATCTCGCCACGGTTGCACACCTGCATAAAGCCGGCATTCACCCGCTCCGGGAAGCGCTCGTGGGATTCCAGCAACGGCCCCAAGTTATCGACATCGACAGTGGCAACATCATCGACCACGGTGACGCAATGGGGGTTGCCCATGCTAACCGCGCCACAGAACAAGGTTTTGTCGCCTGCGCGAAGCAAGTAGGTTTTTTCAGCCTGCTTGGCCTTGAGCGGGATCTTGCTCGGCTCGAATTCAGGCACGCCCATATTCACGGAGACCTGGTTGTCGTTTTCCAGCTTCAAGATCATCTTGCCGGCTTTGGTGCTCACCGAAATATGGTATTTATTGGTGAGCCCCTTCATCCAAACGAAGCGGGCAAAACAGCGCGCGCCATTGCCGCACTGCTCCACCTCGCTGCCGTCGGCATTGAAAATGCGGTAGTGGAAGTCAGTTTCAGGATCGTAAGGCGGCTCGACCACCAACAGCTGGTCGAAGCCAATACCGCGATGGCGATCAGCCAATCGCCGGATACAATCCGGCGAAAAGAAGACGTTTTGGGTTACGCAATCGACCACCATAAAGTCGTTGCCTAGGCCATGCATTTTGGAAAAATTAACCTGCATGATGTTCCTTATCGTTATTCTGGCAACAGATGCTCAGATTGCCATAACTGCGCCAACTCCTCGCGCTCACGCACAACGTGAGCCTGCGAGCCATCGACCATAATTTCTGCGGCTCTTACCCGGGTATTATAGTTTGAGGACATCACGAATCCATAGGCGCCCGCCGAACGAACCGCCAACAAATCGCCCGGCGCAAGACATAGCTCACGATCTTTACCGATAAAGTCGCCGGTTTCGCAGATAGGCCCAACGAAATCATAGGTTTTCGCCTCGCCTTCACGCGGGTCAACCGCCACGATTTCCTGCCACGCCTGGTATAGCGTAGGACGGATCATGTCGTTCATCGCCGCATCGACAATGGCAAAGTTCTTGTGCTCGGTATGCTTGAGGTACTCGACGCGGGTCAGCATCACCCCGGCGTTGGCGGCAATGGCACGACCCGGCTCGAAGATCAGCTCCAGCTCCCCGTGGTCGGTCAAGCGGGCAAGCAACGCCTTGGCATAATCAGACGGCTCCGGCGGACGCTCGTCGCTGTAAGTCACGCCCAGGCCACCACCCACATCAAGGTGGTCGATTTCAATGCCTTCCGCCTTAAGGGTATCGATGAGTGCCAGCAGGCGGTCGGTCGCATCGATGAAGGGGTCAATCGCCGTCAGCTGCGAGCCGATGTGGCAGTCCATGCCGGTGATTTTCAAGTTCGGCAAACCATGGGCAAAGCGGTACACATCCGGCGCGCGGTCGAACGCAATACCGAACTTGTTGTCACGCAGGCCCGTCGAGATATACGGGTGGGTCTGGGCATCAACGTCCGGGTTGATACGCAGCGATACCGGTGCCACCTTGCCCATCTCGCCCGCCACTTGGTTCAGGCGCTCCAGTTCCGGCTCCGACTCGACATTGAAGCACTTGATCCCAAGCTCCAACGCACGGCGCATTTCCGCCGCGGTTTTACCCACGCCGGAAAAGACCACCTTGGCCGGATCGCCACCAGCGGCAACCACACGCTCCAGCTCGCCACCGGATACGATGTCAAAGCCCGAGCCCAAACGTGCCAGCACATTGAGGACGCCAAGGTTGGAGTTCGCCTTAACGGCGTAGCAGATAAGGTGGGGGTGGTTGGCAACTGCCTGATCAAAAGCATGCCAATGGCGCTCTAGTGTTGCCCGCGAGTATACGTACAGCGGCGTGCCAAAGCGCTCGGCCAGTTCAGTCAGTTGAATGTCTTCAGCCCAAAGTTGGCCGTCTTGCTGGTAGTTAAAGTAATCCAATGTAGTCTCTTCCCTGTCTTAACGCTTACTGTTGTTGCTGCTGCTCTGACTCGTCAGGCATATATAACGGCCCGCTCTGACCACAACCAGTCAGGGCAAGGATACTCAGTACAAAAATTGCTATTAAACCTTTACGCATTTTGAAAGCCAGTGATTATCATTTCAATGCCCTCTATAATCGCACCAAGAATAGGAAAAGCAATAGGACTTAACGGGATGAATGATACAGAATTTCATAAGTTGGCTGATGAAGTGCTCATGAGCATCGAGGAAGGCATTGATGAATCAGGCGCCGACATCGAATACGAGACCACAGGCAACGTACTGACACTGGAGTTTGAGAACCGCAGCCAAATCGTGATCAACCGCCAGGAACCACTGCATGAAATTTGGCTGGCGTCGAAATCGGGCGGCTACCACTTCAAATACAAAGACGGGGAATGGCACTGCACCCGTAGCGGCGCAGAGCTGATTGCACTGGTTAAGCAGGAATGCTCGCTGCATGCAGAAGAGCCGGTAGACTGGTCTTAATCTACCGGTACGGTTAACGCGGCGACAAGCTCATCATAGCTGCGGCGGCCCCTGCCGCCGGTCGTCGCGGGATTTGCTGGCCACTCTTGTATGGCAGCACCTGAGGCTCGCCACGCTCGTTGTGCACGATATCGTAGAACTGCGGCAGGTTGAAATTGATAAAGTTGGCGCTGTAGCTGAAGCGGTCCTGGGCCGAGGTGTAGAAACGGTTCACGCCGTGGACCATCTCATCCTTGTCGCCGTTGCACTGGCGGTACACTTCAACCCGGTTGGTCTCGTCCAGGATATAGATATTGAACCCTTCATCGCAGTCTTCGAAGAAGAACTGGATCAACCCCTCACTGGCGTAAGCATCAACGATTTCCGGCGGATGCGGCTCGTCGGTTTTGCCCATCACCAAGTTTGCCGATCCCATCAGCTTGTTGGTTGAGATACAGCTGTAAAAATCCACCGAATTCTCAAGCTTTTGCACCGATACACCACGGCGCTCGAAGAACAAGCCATGGGTCTGCTTACCGATACGGATCGCCTTGAAGCGTCGACGCTTCTCCTGCTCCACCGGCTTGAGGCGCATCTCGATACACTCGGCCACCAGTTGGTAAACCAAGTTTCGGATCAAGCCGCGCATGTGCTTGCTGTAGCAGAACACATCCACCGATTCCGGCGGCAGGGCATCTTGGTGCATCTTGCCCAGCACGGTTTTCAACGCATCCAGCATGGCATTTTCGCCGGTGAAATTCAGGGTACGCACTTCGTTCCACGAATTGCGGTAGACCAAATCGACACTGCCGACCAAGCAGGTTTGCTCCGAGCCATAGCTGAAGATATCGGTATTCTTGAAATCAAACTTCACCGATCGGTTTTTCAGCTCGGTGGTCGGGTCATTTTCGAGGTTGACGAACAAGCCAAGTTGGCGGATTTCACACGGGCTCGACAACGCCTGCAGGCTTGGCTGCGGGCGGCGGATCGGGAACGTGTTGCGGATATCGCTCACCAACTGGTACAGCTTGTCGATATCCAGTGCCGAGTCGCGCACCACGGCATGCAGGCAGGTCGACTCGGTCAGCAGGCCGTTGAAATAGGCCCATGCCACCAACTTGCTCAAATAGCGGTTATGCTCCAGCGAAGGGCGGCCTAGAATAGCCATCGGGTCAAGCGACTGCTTGTACAGGTACCAGCCCGCGGTATTGGTGCGACCGGCCGGTACTTGGATCAAGCTCAAGTCCTGCTCGTGCAGATCCGGCGACAGCTGCGGGTTCAGTAGGGTCACCTTACCAGGCAACACCTCGAACGCAGCGTAAAGCTTGCGTGCCAAGATACTGATATCCTCCGGGCTGATCGCCGACGTAATGTTGTTGCGGCGGGCAAAGCGGATCAGGTTACGGTAGCTCAGCATCAAGGCATCGAGCAGCTCGTTGTGGGCGCTTTTCACCTGCTCGACCTTCCAGTCGCGGCGGTTGTCCAGCTCCAGCAACACCTCTTGCGGCCACTGCCACTCGGCCGTTAGCTCCTGCAGCACCTTGCGGCGCCACGGCACCGAGCCTGACGCCGGCTCGCGGGTCAGTTTCTCGTGGGTTTTAAGGTAGAAGCAGCGGCGAACCAAGTCGAGGCGGCGGTGATCGTTTATGCGCTCAAGGTAGCGCGTCACCTTCTCCAGCATGAGATAGTAGGCATCCATGCAGAACTCGTTGCGATCGATCGCAAAGAAGCGGCGCTTGCCGTCCACGCTCAACAGTTGGGTGTGCGGATATTCCCACGAATAGGCTTCAAGCAAAATCGCCTTCAGCACCGACTTGTACGGCGAGTCGATACTCTTGTACAGCTGCCACAGGCTGGAGCCGAAGTACTCTTCAGCCGGGATGCGGGCCAGGCCGCCGAAGTCGATCCACTCATCACGACGGATATAGCCATCACGCTCTAGGTAATCGATATATTCGTCGTAACACTCTTCCATTTCCGGCGGCACCATGAACCACAGCAAGCGCTGGCCTGCCATGCATACCGCCGAGCGGTAAAACTCGTCAAGCAGCAGCAAGTGCTGGCTTGAGCCACAGTTTTCACCGGTCATCTGCTCGGAAAAGTTATCGCGGAAGCGGTTTTCGTCGATAAGGAAAAAGTTGGCTTCCACCCCCTGTGCCATTGCCCACTCGGAGATCAAAGAGCACTTCGCCTCAAGGGCGGTGCGGGCATCAGCGGCAAGATCGGTGCGGATACACACCCAGATATCGAGGTCGCTGGTCAGGCTCTGGCCAAGCGATGAAGTACTGCCCATGGCATACAGGCCGAGGATAGGACATTGGTCATCGCTAAGGGTTGGAGGAGTAACAGATGTAGAAAAGGCCAACGCGCAATCATCGATAAATTGCTGCTGTTGTTCAGTAACGGCAAACGCCGCTATCCCCACAGGCACCGACTGGTCAAGGTAACCAGGCACTGATGGGTGATTGTAGTGAAGCAAGACACTCAGCAGGTTAAAAACCTGCTCAGATTGCGCATTCATCGCGGCACGAGCGCGCTCTAAACGTAGCTCGTTAAGCTGTGTCTGCCTGCTTTTAAGCGTTTCAATATAGTTCTGCAAATTACTCTTCCAAGAGCTGCCAGCTTGAGAGCGGCCCAAATCTTGTCATTAATAATGTAGAGTTGGTTCTACACATAAGCAAAAACGTGATCAATCTAACAGTTTTTGTATTAACCGTAAAGATAGTGCTGTTTTATGACAAATTATGAATGGACTGAAATCTTGCCAGTTGACCTTTCCTTAGCCCTGTTCACCTGAAGCTAGTATAAACCGGACAAATCGCCAGTTTGTGCCCTGCAATAAATCTGACACGTGAGCTTTATGTGAACAATATCACATTAATTGCTGTTCATATCAAGACAATACTGCTTCAACGCACTGACGGCCATAAGCGAATTATCATCATGGTCGAGTAGTGGTAGGATTAGTAACAATAGCTAGCTTAACTATGGATCCGATTGTATGACTGACACCCCTATCCGTATTGCCACGCGAAAAAGCCCTTTGGCCATGTGGCAAGCCGAGTTTGTAAAAGATGCGCTTGAGCAAGCCCACCCAGGGCTGTCTGTCGAACTGGTGCCAATGGTCACCAAGGGTGACATCATCCTTGATACCCCGCTGGCAAAAGTTGGCGGCAAGGGGTTATTTGTCAAAGAGCTAGAAGTGGCGATGCTTGAAGGCCGCGCCGATATCGCCGTCCACTCAATGAAAGATGTCCCGGTCGAGTTCCCTGAAGGACTGGGCCTGGTGACCATTTGTGAACGCGAAGACCCGCGCGACGCTTTCGTATCGAACACCTACAACAATATCGACGAACTGCCGGCCGGCGCCGTGGTGGGCACCTCAAGCCTGCGCCGCCAATGCCAGCTGCGTGCCCAGCGCCCTGACTTGGTGGTCAAAGACTTGCGCGGCAACGTCAACACCCGCCTTCGCAAGCTGGACGACGGCGAATACGACGCCATTATCCTGGCCTGCGCCGGCCTTAAGCGCCTAGAGATGGAAGACCGTATCCGTGATGCCATTGCCCCTGAAACCAGCCTCCCTGCGGTTGGCCAAGGTGCCGTCGGTATCGAGTGCCGCCTTGACGATCAGCGAGTGCGCGGCCTGTTGGATGCACTCAACCACCAGGAAACGGCCACCCGCGTACTGTGCGAGCGTGCGATGAACAACCGCCTGCAAGGTGGCTGCCAGGTGCCAATCGGTAGCTACTCGGAGCTACAAGGCGACAAAATCTGGCTACGCGCCCTCGTTGGCGAGCCGGACGGCAGCCAAATCGTGCGCGGCGAGATTAGCGGTGATGCCGCGGATGCCGAGCGTCTGGGCGTCAAGTTGGCCGACCAGCTGCTGGCAGATGGCGCCAAGACAATCCTAGACAAGCTCTACGGCGACGCCTAAATGACGGTCCTGATCACCCGCCCCGCACCCGACTGCCACCAGCTTGCCGAGCAACTGGATGCGGCGGGGATCAGTGCTATTGCCCAACCCCTGCTGGAAATTCAGCCGGGTCAGCAACTTAATCAACTTATTTCTTCACTCCAACAGCTAAAAGCAGGCGATTTCCTGATTGCCGTCAGTGTCCATGCCATCAACCTAGCGCACAATTACTTACTGTCGGTAGGTGCCAGCTGGCCCAAAAACGTGCATTATATAGCTGTCGGACATAAAACCGCCGCAATGATGAAGACTTGTACCGCCCAACCGGTGATCACGCCCGTTGAGCGATACGACAGCGAGGGCGTACTGGCACTGCCGGAACTGGCTAGCGTCGACGCCAAGCGCATTCTGATCCTGCGCGGCAATGGTGGAAGAGAGCTCATGTATCAAGCCCTTGCGCAACGAGGTGCCTATGTGAGCTACTGCGAAACCTACCAGCGCAGCTGGCTTCCGCTGGATGGCCGAGCACTCTGCCAACAATGGCAAAGGGAGCATGTCTCAAAACTGGTGATCACCAGTGGTGAACAGCTCAACCATTTGGCACAGTTAGTACCCGACGACGCCAAGGCTTGGTTTTATCAATGCCATCTTTTCGTACCAAGCCAGCGAATCGCAGACCAAGCCAAGCAGCTTGGTTTTAATACAATTTCCACTGTGGGAAGTGCGGCGAACGGCCCACTCCTCACTACCCTAAGCAAAATAGGCACGATGGGAAAATCGGATGACTGATAAAAAAACCAATAACGAAACCCCTGCAGATAACCAAAAATCCGCAGCACCAAGCACTTCTGGGAAACGAGGCCACTCAAGCGCCAAAGCACAGGCACCAAAGCAGCCGGCGGCAAAGAAAGCCGATGCGCCCCAGAAGGAAGCTGCAGCCACTCCGGCACAGCCACAGCCTACCGAAACCAAAAGCAGCGGTAGCAAAACCGGTGCCATCGCCATCGCACTTGTGATTGCACTGGGTGCGGGCCTTTACTACCACGGCCACCAGCAAACCCAAGCGCAAAATGCCCAAATGGCGGCAATGCAGCAAGATTTCCAGCAAAAGCTCAGCGGTATGCAATCAAAGTTAGGCGCAGCCCAGCAGGAAACCCAGAGCCAGGTTAGCAGCAGCTTGCAGAGCACCGAAGTGTCTCTCGAGCAGCAAAGCAAGTCGATCACCGGCCTGCAAATGGCCCTGTCGGAAATGAAAGGCCGACGCCCGAACGATTGGCTGCTTGCCGAAGCCGACTACCTAGTCAAAATGGCCGGCCGCAAGCTATGGCTTGAGCACGATACCGTGAGTGCCACCATCTTGCTGGAGTCTGCCGACCACCGTATCGCCGAGCTCAATGATCCGAGCCTAACCCCTATCCGCGAAGCCATGCACACTGATATCACCGCATTGAAGGCGGTTGCCCGCGTTGACCGCGACGGCTTGGTGCTGCGCCTAACCAGCCTCCAGCAGCAGGTGTCTAACCTGCCGCTGGCCAATGCCGTCCTGCCTGAGGCCCAAGTGGTTGCAGAGGCCGATGTCACCACCTCGGTTGACGACTGGAAGCAAAACCTGATGACTTCGCTGAAAAACTTCAGTGAGCACTTCGTGACCTACCGCACCCGTGACGGTAGCGTGATCCCGCTGCTATCGCCAAAGCAAGACTTCTACCTGCAAGAGAACATCAAGTCCAAGCTAGAAACCGCGATCAAGTCGGTTTACCGCGAGCAAGGCGAGCTTTACGCCACCTCGCTAACCATGGCCAAAGACTGGGCTGAACAGTTCTACGATATGGAAGATCCTGCCGCACAGAGCTTCATCGAAACACTTGATGCGCTGGCGAAAGAAAATATCGAAGCAAGCTACCCAAGCAAACTGGATTCCCAACCACTGATCACCGATGCCATCAGCGAACGCCTGCGCCAGCAAGTGAAGCCGCTTAGCACAGAGGAGAACCCAGCATGATCAAACTATTATTGCTGGTTGCTGCCCTGATCGCCGGTATCGTTGTCGGCCCAATGCTGGCTGGCAACCAAGGCTATGTCTTGATTTCGGTCGCCAACCAAACCCTGGAAATGAGCCTAACCACCCTGATCTTGCTGGTTGTGGTGCTGTTCGGTGCCTTCTTCCTGCTTGAGACTATCCTAAAGCGCCTGTTTTCACTGGGCAGCTCAACCCGCGGTTGGTTCTCTGGCCGCAAAACCCGCAAAGCTCGCCAGCAAACGTCTGACGGCCTGATGAAAGTTATCGAAGGTGACTGGAAGCAAGCCGAGAAGCTGGTTGTGAAATCAGCCAAGCACAGCGATGCACCGCTGCTGAACTACCTTGCCGCCGCAGAAGCCGCGCAAGGCCAAGGCGACTCTAGCCAGCGCGACGAGTACCTAAAGCAAGCCGCCGATATTGACGGCCAGAGCCTGGCAGTGGCACTCACCCGCGCCAAGCTTCAGTTCCGCCAGCAGCAATACGAGCAAGCCATGGCAACCCTGCAAGAAATCAAGCAGGATCACAGCCGCAACCCTATCTTGTTGTCACTATTGAAAGATTGCTACCTTAAGCTGGAAGACTGGAAGCCATTGCTGGCACTATTGCCACAGTTGGAGAAAGCCGGTGTGCTTCAGGCCGAAGAAGTGACGGCACTGGAAATCAAGGCCGAGTGCGGCATCATGGCCCACCTGGCGAAGCACAGTGGTAGCGAGGGCCTGATGGGCCACTGGAACAGCCTGAGCCGCAAGGCCAAGCAGCGCCCAGAGCTTGTTGCCTGCTTCGTTCGCCTTATGAGCGAGCAAAACGCCGACAGCGAAGCATACGGCGTACTGCGCGACACGTTGAAAAAGAACAACGACAACAACCTGATTGAGCTGGTTCCGACCCTGAAGCTGGCAGATTACCACCCGGCAATTGTTCGCTTGCAAGATCTCCTGCGCTACGACAGCAGCAACCCAAGCACCCATAGCGCATTGGGCCAGTTGTTCATGTACGAGCAAAAGTGGGAGAAAGCAAAAGATCACTTCGAGAAGGCCATTGCCCTTCACCCTAATGTTGTTGATTACGGTTACCTGGTGGATGTCCTTGAGAAGCTAGAACAAGGCCAGGCAGCAGCAGACATGTCTCGCCAGGCGCTAACGCTAGCACTACCTGTTAAAAATTAACATTTAGGCAACATTACATTTTGTCATTAAAAAGCACCCTGATGGGTGCTTTTTTATACTTATTAGCAATGATTTATGTGTCCATACGCGCATAATTGTTTCTAATTGTTAACAGTCATTTCATCTTATATCTGTGCCATTGATAGCAGTATGTAAAAAGTATTCAATAGCTACTCTTGTTGCTCAACAGATGGATAACTAACTATGGATATGCTTCCTTGGTTAATCGTTTCTGGCATCATTGTTTCTGTTATCACCTGCCTAATGACTGCAGTGCTGATCAAAGAATCATAATCGTCAGATATAAAAAAACCTCCGCTCCGGAGGTTTTTTTGTGCCTGCCATTCAGCCCTCGCTTTACGCTACATCTGCAACGCCTGCTTGGCTTTTTGCATCGCCTTGTCATACTGCTTAACGGCCTTGGCCGCCTTCTTCAGGCTCTTATGTTTCTTCTTCGCGACTTTCTTCAGCTTTTTAGCCTGCTTCTTGGTCACCTGCGGCGCCGTGATCGGCTGCTCGTGCTCAATCACCGACAGCGCGGCAAGGTGCGATTTCGCCTCGGCCTCGGATGCGGCCGGGGTTGGTGCCGACACCGCCACAGGGGCGGCAGAGCGAACGCTTAGCGAGCTCGGCTTACATAGGTAACCTTTGTCGCGGGCAACACGGGCGCAGCTGCTACAAATGAAATTAGGCATACTGACAATCTTGCTGATTTCAGCAAACTTGTCCGCAATCTCAATCCGGCGATACTTACATAACGACTTTGCCATTACCTCTTCCTCCAGCAAAGACACCCCATCGTTGACTGTCTTTACCTTCCATCATAGCGGCAAACAACAACCTATAAGGCAAATTGGTATAATCATCAGTTATACCATGCCCATGGCGAAAGGCTACTTCATTGCCGCCTTAACGTAGACATCAAATCGGTTTTTCTTGGTCTCGATAGCTGTCGATGGCTTTTGCTCGGCCAGAAACTCCGCATAATCCGGCCGCTTCACCACCACGCGCTTGGTCGCCAATGCCATCGCCGGTGCCAACAAGGCATCGGCATCGTTATCGGCCCCCACCAAGGTCTGGAATACCCGCATCTCTTTTTTCACCAACGCGGATTTTTTCTTGTGCGGGTACATAGGATCCAAATACACCACATCCGGTGCGGCAAAGTCGGGGTCGGCAGCCAATTGCTCCAAGGCATTATGGCTGGACGCGTGGAGCAAAGTCATTCGCTCCCCCACCCAGCTGCCAATATCGGCATCTTGCTTGGCGCGCGCCAAGCCGTCATCAAGCAACGCCGCCACAACCGGGTGGCGCTCAACCATCTGCACCTTGCAACCCAGCGAAGCGAGCACAAACGCATCACGGCCAAGGCCAGCGGTTCCATCGACCACCGTCGGGGTCACCCCGCCCTTGAGGCCAACCGCCTTGGCAATCGCCTGGCCGCGGCCACCACCGAACTTGCGTCGATGCGCCACCGCACCACCCGCCAAATCAACGTAAACCGCCCCAAGCTTAGGTTCATCCAGCTTGCGCAACTCCAAGCGCTCGGCTGTCAGCACCAAGGCAAAGACACTGTCAGGATCATCCTCCAGCCCCCAACGCTGCGCGAGCAAGTCGAGTTCATTCTGGCGTTCGGGGTGTTCACAGATTAGGGCTAGTTGCACTGGGGTCTCCGGTTAGTTCACTATCCCGGCCACGGGCAGCGGCGGGTATAAGGGGGTGGGATTATACCACCTCTTCCTCTTGGCTCAATTGCCCAACCAGCTCGGCCAGCGGCTTGGGCTGGCCAAACAGGTAACCCTGGGCATAATCCACTTCTAGCGCCTTGAGGCGGGCCAGGATCGCCTCGCTCTCGACGAACTCCGCCACCGTCTGCTTGCCCATCTTCTTGGCCAGCTCGTTGATGACCTTGACCATGGCAAAGTCCATTTCGTCATCGGCAATATCACGGACAAACATGCCGTCAATCTTGATGATATCGACCGGCAGCCGCTTGAGGTAGCCAAACGACGAGAGCCCAGAGCCAAAATCATCCAGCGATATCTTGCACCCCAAGGTCTTGAGGCGGGTAAACAGCTGGATAGCCTCGCTCATATTGCCAATCGCCGCCGTTTCGGTGATCTCAAGGCAGAACCTGTCGCTCGGCAGGCCGGACTGGCTGATCTTTTCAATCAGGAAGCGAACAAAGTCGCGATCGCCCATCGATTGGCCCGACAGGTTGATCGCGCACATCTCCAGTTGCGCTACCGCTTCGGGGTGAGCGTCGAGCCAGTCAATCACCTCATTAACCACATAGCGGTCGATGAGGTGTGCCAAGTTATAGCGCTCCGCCGCCGGCATAAACAAGCCCGGCGAAACCATCTCGCCCTCCGGGCTACGCAGCCTAACCAGGATTTCATAGTGGTGGCGAGAGCACGCAGCCCCCAGCGGGGCAATTTGCTGGGCATAGAGCTCAAGTTGCTTGTCAGCCAAGGCCCGCCGGATCAAGCTCACGCACGCCATTTCCTGCTCGCGGCGGCGCAGCTCTTCATCATCAGGATGGTACAAGTGTAGTCGATTCCGGCCTTCGTCCTTGGCGGCGTAGCATGCCGTATCGGCCTGGGCATGCACCTGCTGGGACGAGCCCGAAGTTTCGTCAATCAAGCGAATGCCGATAGAGCAGCTGAAGTTAAAGCGGGCGCTCTGCCAGTAGAAGGAGGCCTCGTCGAGTACATACAGCACCTCACGGCCAAATTTTACCGCTTCTTCCATGGTGCAGTGGTGCAGGATAACCGCAAACTCATCGCCGCCCAGGCGGGCCAGGGTCGCTTGCTCCGGGGTGATCCCCTTGAGCAGCAAAGCCACCTGCTTCAGTGCTTCATCACCGGCCTCGTGGCCTGCGGTATCATTGATCACCTTGAACTGGTCAAGGTCAATATAAAACATGGCATGGCGCGCCCCTTTGTCGCGCGCCTCCACCAGCACCTGCTCCAAGTGCTGCTCGAAATAATTGCGGTTATACAGGTCCGTCAGGTAATCGTGGCAGGCCTGGTACGCCAGCTGCTCTTCCAGCGCCCGGGTTGAGGTGATGTCTTCCCCAACCACCAATAGCTGCTGCTTCGACTGCATTGGCCTGATCACCTCCCTGATCCAAACCCGGCGGCCGTCGGCACAACAGTATTGCAGCTGGCGGCGCCAAACCTTGTCGGCACCGCTATCGCTCGCGGCCGAGATAAATTGCTGCGGCTTAAGCTCATCGCTATGGTAAAAGTCCGACACTTTATGCCCCAGCAACTCGCGCTTGCCGTAGCCAAGCAGATCGGCGGCAAATTGGTTCACCGACTGGATGCGGGACTGGCTGTCTACCGTCATCAGCATCACGGGCTGCTGCTCGTAAAGCAGGCGGTAGCTCACTTCCCGCTCGCGCAACTTTTCTTCCATCTGGTAGCGGGCGGTCACATCCCTTGCCTCAAACAAGATCTGGGTTTCGTTGCTCACCCCGTAAGGCAGCCGCTTCATCGAGATATCCAGCATGCGGTAGCCATCCTCGGCGCTTTGCACTGCCAGCTCCAGGCGCATCTGCTGTTCCAGCTCCACCGCCTCAAAGGAGCGTTTCAGCGCCAGCATGGCATTTTGATCCCAGCAAAACCAACGCCAGATAGCCCGGTCATACTTGATCACCGAGCGACCGAGCAAGCCTTGCAATGCCAGGTTGCCCGATACCAGCAAGCCGTTAATATCCAAGATACCGATATACTGGAAGCTCTGGTCGAACACGCCTTCGAATAGCGCCCGGCTCTGCTTCAACCTTTGCTCGCCCTTTTGCAGTCGGCGGATCACCATGCCCAGCAAGATGATCACCCCGCTCATGACGCCAACGGACACCGTCAGCACCCGGATTTCGCTCCGGTAGCGCTCGAGCCAGCCTGCCGGTTGGTTGAGGATCAGGGCATCACTGTCATTGGCACTGAGCCCCCAGCGGGCCATCACCGGATAATTGAAGATCTTCTTGCCTTGGTTACGGATAAAAACCGGGTATTGGGCAACTTGGCCGTTCACAATCGATAGCAATAGCTGGCCGGCCTGCTGCCCCTTCTCGAAACCACTGGCCATCATGCCACCGACCACGCCGTACTGGAGCATAAACTGGTAGGGCGCGTAGACCGGGGCCGACGACTGCTCGGTCAGCTCAGTAAGGAAGTCGCTGTCATCCATGTACCTGCCATTACCGTCATGGAAGTAGCTCAAGTAAATGACGGCCGATTGCGGCGGCAGGGCCGCCACTTCGTCAAACAACTGGCGAAAGCTCGCGTCACTGATACGCTGAACGTCAAGATCGAGGTAGTTGGTCGAGAGGTAATCATCAAAACCCTTCCACTTCGCCTTCCCCGTTGTCGTATTGTCAGCAATCACCAACACTTTTTGCAGTTCGGGCTGGAAGGTCAGCGCCAGCGACAAATTGGCAGCCAGCTCGTTTTGCTCCAGCACCCCGGCAACATTGCTGAGGTTATGGTGCATGCTAGGGTGGTAGCCATCAATACCGACCAACACCACCGGGGTTTCACCGACAAGATCGCCAAGCTGGTTGATGAGCCAGAGGGCGTTGTTATCCGCCGCGACAATCGCTCGATACTGCTTGCGCCGGAGCTTTGCCCGGTAGATCTCAACCAGCTCGCCCATGAAGTTTTCGGATTGGTAGCGCTTACTATCCATGTAGCTCACGCGAAGGGGGATTGGCGAAGGCGAGGTATCGGTAACCGACTCGATACCGTCTTGCACAATATCAGTCCACTGCATCCCCTGATGATAGGAATGGATAACCAGGATATCCTGTTGCTGGGCTGAGGCTATCCCGCCCCACAAAAAAAACAATACAACGAAAAACCGCATGATGCTCAAGGAGTCCTGCCTGACATTTGGGAATTGTTAGAAATTTCAGCGAGGGACAGTATAAGATAGGTAGATGCCCGTATAAACAAAAGATTGCTTCCACATGACGCCACCAATCCGAATGGATGATCTCGACCGCGAGATCCTCAATGCATTGATGACCGATGCCCGCACCCCGTATGCCGAAATGGCAAAGCGGTTCAATGTCAGCCCGGCCACGGTCCATGTCCGCGTCGAGAAGATGCGCGCCGCTGAAATCATTACCGGCACCGAGGTGGTGGTGAACCCGAAATTGCTCGGCTATGACGTATGCTGCTTTATCGGCATCAACCTCAATGCCGCCCGCGACTACCATTCCGCCCTTGCCAAGCTCAACGAGCTCGACGAGGTGGTCGAGGCCTACTACACCACCGGCGCCTACAATATTTTCGTCAAGTTGATGTGCAAGTCCATCGAGGAATTGCAGTACGTGCTGATCGACAAGCTGCAGGCCATCGACGAGGTCCAGTCGACCGAGACCCTGATCTCGCTGCAAAACCCCATCAACCGCAACGTGCAACCCTAGCCAGCTTGCCGCCATAAAAAAAGCGAGGCCCATGGCCTCGCTCCGGTATTGGTTTGGCTGGAATTACTCCGGCTTGCTGTCTAGCTGCGCACCGCGCTCTGCCGCTTCCTCTGCCAACCACTCCGCCACATTCTTGGCAAAGTAGGTCAGGATGCCATCGGCACCAGCACGCTTGAAGCACAGCAGCGACTCCATCACGGTTTCGCGCTCTTTGAGCCAACCATTTTGGATTGCCGCCATGTGCATCGCGTATTCACCCGATACTTGGTAGGCAAAGGTCGGTACCTGCAGCTCGCTCTTCACCCGGCGAACCACATCCAGGTACGGCATACCCGGCTTCACCATCACCATATCCGCGCCTTCGTTAACGTCCATGGCCACTTCGTGCAAGGCTTCATCGCTGTTGGCCGGGTCCATCTGGTAGGTTTTCTTGTCACCGCCCTTCAGGTTGCCCGCCGAGCCGACTGCGTCGCGGAACGGGCCATAGTAGTGGGAAGCGTACTTCGCCGAATACGCCATGATCTGGGTATGGATATGGCCCGCATCTTCCAATGCCTCGCGGATCGCACCAATTCGGCCATCCATCATGTCTGACGGCGCCACGACATCGGCACCCGCCTCGGCATGGGATAGCGCCTGCTTGATCAGCACTTCGGTGGTCACATCATTAATGACGTAGCCGTCTTCGTCAATGATGCCGTCTTGGCCGTGAACGGTAAACGGATCCAGGGCAACATCGGTGATGACGCCCATTTGCGGCACATGCTCCTTCAGCAGGCGAACGGCACGCTGTACCAAGCCTTCCGGGTTGTAGGCTTCCGCTGCACAAACTGACTTGAAGTCCTGTGAAACCACAGGGAAAAGGGCAATAGCAGGCACGCCTAGCTTGGCAAGATACTCAGCTTCAAGCAGCATCAGGTCAATCGACAGGCGCTCAATACCCGGCATCGAGTCCACCGTCTCGCGGCGGTTCTTACCCATCAAGATAAACATTGGGTAGATCAGGTCATTGGCAGAAATCTGGTTTTCTGCCATTAAACGGCGACTAAAGTCATGCTTGCGCATGCGACGCATACGACGAGCCGGAAACGCGCCCTGAATAGATACAGACACTGCTTTCTCCTTGTAAGGGTTTATCATTCGCTTTTTTCTGATAATACCACTCCCGTCACGAGACAGGAGCTCCGATTTTAAAAAATGCCTGGGTTGTCGCGTACGACTGCGCCATCACAGCCTGCGGGTCTTCACCACGGCACTGGGCGATCACCGATGCGATATGGGGCAAGAACTTGGGCTCATTGCGGCTGGATTTCGGCTTGGGACGGTAGTCCCGTGGCAGCAGATAAGGGCAATCCGTTTCGATCATCAACTTATCGGCCGGAATATACTTCACGATATCGCGCAACTCGGTTCCCCTGCGCTCGTCGCACACCCAGCCGGTGATCCCGATATGCAGATCCAGCGCCAGGCACTCGCGCAGCTCCGCTTCGCTACCGGTAAAGCAGTGCAAGACCGCCGCGGGCAACTTGTCGCGCCAAGGCTTGAGAATATCGACAAACCGCTCGTGGGCATCACGGCAGTGCATGAAGACCGGCATATTAAGCTCAGCCGCTAACGCCAACTGCGCCTCAAACACCGCTTCTTGTTGCGGGCGGGGGGAAAAATCACGGTTAAAGTCGAGGCCGCACTCACCAATCGCGACAACTTCGGGTGATTGGGCAAGCTCGCGGATCACAGGCAGGCTTAAATCATCCACCGTCTTGGCGTCATGGGGATGAACACCGGCGGTGCTGTAACAATAGTGGGGCCAGCGGCGTGCCATTTGCAACGCCTGCTGGCTTTCTTCGATGCTGGTACCGGTCAGAATCAAGCTGTGCACACCGGCTTCCCGAGCCCGGATTACTACCTCATCGCGATCTTTATCAAACCGGTTATTGGTTAGGTTCACCCCGATATCTATCATGATCATTCCGTCTAAAACTAGCTATAACGGAATAACTTAGAGGACTCGAGGCGTTTTGGCTATCACCCTTTGTAAATTTTCGGGTTGAAGACATCACGTAGCCAGTCACCCAGCAGGTTGATCACCAATACCAAGGTCACCAGAACCAACCCAGGGAAGGCAGTGATCCACCATGAGCCCGAGAAGATGTAGTTGAAACCGATACTGATCAGCGAGCCCAGCGACGGCTGATCCACCGGCAAGCCCAGGCCAAGGAACGACAGCGCGGCTTCCGACATGATGGCGTTAGCAACCTGCACCGTCGAGATAACCAAAATCGGCGACAAGCAGTTTGGCAAGATATGGCTGAACATAATACGCGGTGCCTTGAAGCCCATCACACGGGCAGCCTCGACGTATTCCTTCTTCTTCTCGGCCAACACCGATGCACGCACGGTACGGGCGTATTGCGGCCATTCTGCAATACCGATGATCACCACCAGCATCACCACCGCATACTGGGCAAACATTTCCGCCCCGAGCGCCGTGCGGAAGATTGCCGACACGATAATGGCCACCATCATGGTTGAGAATGACAACTGGACATCGGCAAAGCGCATCAGGAAGCTATCGACACGGCCACCGTAGTAACCCGCACTCAGGCCGATGATCACCCCAAGGAACAACTGCAAGCCCACAGCCAACAAGCCGATAGTCAGCGACAGGCGAGAGCCATACAGGATGGTGGAGAAGATATCGCGCCCCTGATCATCCGTACCGAGCAAGAAGCGGCTATCTCCCTCTTCCATCCAAGACGGCGGCAGCTCGGAGTCCATAATATCGATGGTCGATAGATCATAAGGGTTGGTTGGTGCGACCACCGGCGCCAAGATGGCCGATAATGCAAACACCAAAAATACCGCAAAGCTGAACATCGCTACTTTGTCTTTGCGGAAGTAATACAAAAAGTCAGAATTTTTAAAACGTTCCCAACGGCTTGGAACGACAGCTGTCGTACTGCTCATGACTTACTCTCCCTTGCCAGTCAGATTAACAGTCGGGTTAACCAAGCCGTAAAGCAGGTCAACAATGGTATTGGTTACCACGAATATCAAGCCAACGAAGATGACATAAGCGGTGATCAGCGGGGTATCTACCCGGTTGATGGCCTCAAGGAACAGGAAGCCCGTACCCGGCCACTGGAATACGGTTTCGGTAAGGATGGTATAAGCGACCATGGTGCCGATCTGCACCCCGCCCACCGTCAGTACCGGCAGCATGGTGTTTTTCAGTGCATGCTGGTAATAGATTTTGTTCATTGCCAGGCCCTTGGCCTTGGCAAACTTGATGTACTCCGAGCTCAGCACCTCTAGCATTTCAGAGCGCACCAAGCGGATAAACAACGGAAGCATGATAGAAGCAAGGGCAATACAAGGCAGAACCAAGTGCCGCAGGCCATCAAGGGTGAAGTAGCCGGACTCCCAGCCCAATACATTGGCGGTCTCGCCCCGGCCATATGACGGCAGCCAGCCCAGTTCTATCGAGAATACGTACATCAGCATAATGGCGGTCAGGAACACCGGGATGGAAATACCGATACTACTGAATGCCATCACGGCTTTGGTGAAAAAGCTATTGGGGTGAATAGCGGAATAGACCCCGAGCGGTATCGACACCACTATGATGATGAGTGTTGCCCCGAACACCAGCTCGAGCGTTGCCACCAGCTTATCAAGGATCACCTCTGTTGCTGGTCGCTTGAAGAAATAGGAGGTACCTAAGTCGCCTTGCAGCGCATTGCCAAGAAAACGGCTGTATTTAGTCACAAACGGATCGTTAAGACCCAACTCGTCACGTAGTTGTTGACGTTCAGCTTCTGATACCGACTGCCCCACCAGCTCGCGCAGCGGGTCGCCTAGGTTATCCTGGATAGCAAAAGCCACCAGACTGATCACAAACATCACTATCAGTGCCTGAAACAGGCGCTTGACCAGAAACGTAAACATTCCCTGCCCCTTTTATCATCCTTAAAATCGGTGCCGGCACAACTGCCGGCACCGAGTACTACTGGCGAATCACTTCGCCGTGGTGTTATTGCTTACTTACCTTCAACCACTAGGTCGCCGAAGTAAGGGAAGTTCATCGCATTCACGATAGGCTTGATCTGTAGGTTGCTGCTTGCACCCCAAGCCAGGTTTTGCCAGTGCAGAGGAACGAACGCCGCATCGTTGTATAGCGTTGCCTCAACCTGCTGTAGCATCTCTGCACGCTTAGCCGGATCCGTTTCCACATTCGATGCTTCAACTAGCTTGTCGACTTCGGTGTTCGAGTAGTAGCCACAGTTGTACTGGCCCTTACCGGTTTCCTCGTTACGAGTCATGGTCAGGAACTCAGAGAAGTTCGCCGAATCTTCCGTATCCGAGTGCCAGCCAATCATCATCATGTCTGCTGCACAAACATCGAACTCAGGCCAGTACTGCGCTTTCGGTAGGGTCTTCAGGTCAACCTTGATACCAATCTTCGATAGCATCGCTGCCGTTGCCTGAGCCACCTTAGCATCGTTCACGTAACGGTTGTTCGGTGCCATCATGGTTAGCTTGAAGCCGTCTTCGTAGCCAGCTTCTTTCATCAGCGCTTTGGCTTTTTTCAGATCATAGCGCGGCGTTAGCTCAGCATCGTAACCGGCGTAGCCTTCAGGGCCCTGCTGGCCAGCAGCCGTTGCGAAGCCCTTCATGATTTTCTTCACGATGCCTTCGTTGTTGATAGCGTGAACAATCGCCTGGCGAACACGCACGTCTTTCAGCGCTTCGTTAGAGTTCTGGTTCATCTGGAACGAGATGATACGGGTACCCGGCAGCGTCACCAGATCCACACCCTTGGCGTTTTTCACTCGGTCATGATCGTTCGGCGCTACCGGCGCAATCATGTCAACACCGCCAGACAGCAGGGCTGCCACACGGGTCGCGTCTTCTTTGATTGGCACTAGGGTTAGCTTATCAACGTTACCTTTCGAGTCCTTGTCCCAGTAATCAGCAAAGCGCTCAAAGTCCACCTTCACGCCCTGCTCACGCGCCGTCACGATGAACGGGCCTGTACCTGAAACATTGGTCGATGCGAAAGAGTTACCGTGCTTAACCAACTCTGCCTTGTCTTTACCATCAGCCGTCTTGCCTGAGTAGAACTTGCTGTCCATCGGGAAGATGTAAGTCGCCGTCTGAAGGACTAGCGGATATGGGCCTTTCGAGATCAGCTCAACCGTGTAGTCGTCTACTTTTTTCAGCTCTGAGTACGGTTCGAAGATCGCCTTGAAGTCTGGTGAGTCCTTCAAGCGCTTGAATGTCCATACCACATCGTCGGCAGTCATCTCGTTGCCTGAGTGGAACTTCACCCCTTGGCGCAGCTTAAAGCGGAAAGTATTGGCATCAACACGCTCCCAGCTTTCAGCCAGGCGCGGTTCAAAATCCAAAGACTGGGTATAACGCACCAACGGGTCAAATACCATGTGAGACATTTGCAGCGTACCACCCGATAGCTGCTCATGCGGATCCAGTGATACTGGGTCAGCGTCATAAGCAACTTTGATGTCTGCTGCGGCTGCACTAAAACTTAGGCCTGCGGCCATTAAAGCGACTGCCAGCTTGGTCTTGATGGTTTTCATTGCATAGCTCCTTTATGCGGGGGAGTTAACTCCCCTTGCTGTTGTGTTTGCTTTTATTAGTTTCCTGCCAGCCACCTGGCGAGGTTGGTTAAGCTAACTTCAATCCTTCTTGGCTCATGCCCTTAAACTCTGGCATCAGCGAAATAAGCTGTTTGCTGTATTGGTGCTGCGGGTTGGTGAACAACTGCTCGGTTGGCGCCACCTCTAGCAGGGTGCCCTTTTGCATCACCCCGATACGGTCACACATCTGGCGGATCACCGGCAGGTCATGGCTGATAAACAGCATGGTCAGGTTCAGCTCGTCTTGCAGATCTTTTAGCAGGTTAAGGATTTGCGCCTGTACCGACACATCCAGTGCCGACGTCGGCTCGTCACAGATCAACAAGCGAGGACGTGTCGCCAGTGCACGGGCGATAGAAATTCGCTGGCGTTGGCCGCCCGAGAATTCATGCGGGTACTTCACGCCGGCTGCCTTGCCAAGGCCAACATGATCCAGCAGGTCGTTGACAATTTGCTGGGTCTGGCTCTCGCTTTCCGTTAACTTGTGGAAACGAATAGGCTCAGCAATGATATCGGCAATTTTCATCCTCGGGTTCATCGAGGTATACGGGTTCTGGAACACCATCTGCATCTGGCGGCGCAGCGGACGGCGCTCGGCTTCATTTTTCAGCGCGGTAAGATCCACCCCTTCAAAGGTGATCTTACCGGAGTTAGGCGGGTACAAACCGGTGATCGCCCGGGCAATCGTCGACTTACCGGAGCCCGACTCACCAACCAGGCCGAATGTTTCACCTTCGAAGATCTCAAAGCTGACGTCATTATTGGCTTGGACGTATTCACGGCGGCTTTCGAAAAACGAGTCCTTAGTAACAAAGCGCAGGTTCACATTCTCGACCTTTAGCAAAGGGCCAGTATAGCTGCGCTGATCTTCACTTTGCCCCAACCAGTGGTTCTTCACATCCAGCTGGCTCATCTCATGGGCTTCCTCGATATAGCTCACGAGCGGGAAGCGCTTGAGCTTGATATCGGAGCGAGGCACTGCCGAGATAAGGCTTTGGGTATAAGGGTGGTTAGGGCGGCACAGCACCTGCTCGGTATCGCCAATTTCCACCAAGTCGCCGCGGTACATTACCGCCACGCGGTCCGTAACATTGGCCACAACCCCCATGTCATGGGTTACCAGCATACAGCCAACATTTTTCTTCACGCAGAGCTCACGGATCAAGTTCAGGATCTGATCCTGAATCGACACATCCAATGCAGTGGTAGGTTCATCGGCAATGATCAAATCCGGCTCACCCGCAAGGGCTATCGCAATCACAACCCGCTGGCGCATACCGCCAGAAAACTGGTGAGGGTACTGCTTAATACGTAATTCCGGCTGAGGGATACCCACCTGCTCCATCAAATTCAGGGCACGCTTCAACGCCTCATCCTGACTGACTTTCAAGTTGGTGACGATGGTTTCGGTAAGCTGCTGCTCAACCGTAAACAGCGGGTTTAGCGACGTCATCGGATCCTGAAAGATAAACCCAATCTTCGAGCCGCGCACCGAGCGCATTTGCTCTGCGCTAAGGCCAGAGACCTTTTCGCCGTCAAGGTAAACATCGCCGCTGGCAATTTGCCCAGGGGGGCTCAACAGGTCGATAACCGCGTTACCAACTGTCGATTTACCCGCACCGGACTCACCCACGACACCTACAATCTCGCCGCGCTCAATCGAAAACGACAGTGATTTTACCGCTGCGTGAACACCGTGGCGTGACGGGTATTCGATACGCAGATTCTTTACTTCCAATAAAGCCATTACCAGACCTCAACTGCTCGGCAGCTTTCTGCCCTGTCTGAAAAATTGATTCCCTTCAATCAGCATAATTTGCTGAATATATGTTCAGGACACAATTTGTCAAAAATTTCACAGAAAATCAACAAAACATCAGTAAAAACCGAAAAACTGAATAAAGAAGGAATAAATAATCAAACAAGATAGGATGAATTGGAGCTAAAGCGACAGATTAGACCATATCCGCATAGCGAATAAAGCAGCAAATAAGCAGTGGATATGCCTGAAATTTAGGTTATATGGTATAACCTAAACTTTTATCGCACTACATAATTATGCAAAACAGCCAAACCCAGACTTAACATCAGTGAAACAAACAGCTGAATATATCTCACATATCAATAATTAAGTCTGAAAATAAACCATTATCCATATGGTTATCTGTAACAGTGTGTTTTTGACAGCAGATCACACTTTCAAGAAAGAAAAACTAAGGCGCAGATACCAAAGTGGGACTTTATACGGTTTTCTGTAATTATTTGAAGAGCATAGAATGAAAAAAGCCCCAGTCTCTCGACTGGGGCTTTATATGGTGGTCGGTGAAGAGGATTCGACGCGGCTGGGCTTCCAGACCCCGAGCCGAATGCGCTTTCCTTAAAACTCAAATGTAGAAAAGCCCCGTCATTTCTGACGAGGCTTTCAATGGTGGTCGGTGAAGAGGGATTCGAACCCCCGACCCTCTGGTCCCAAACCAGATGCGCTACCAAACTGCGCTATTCACCGACAATGTTTAGGCTAATGCCAAGGTCAAAGGACCTAAATAATGGGGTGGCTAACGGGATTTGAACCCGCGACAACCGGAATCACAATCCGGGACTCTACCAACTGAGCTATAGCCACCAATGTTAGTGGTCGGTGAAGAGGGATTCGAACCCCCGACCCTCTGGTCCCAAACCAGATGCGCTACCAAACTGCGCTATTCACCGACTTAATTCTTTTGAGGTCTTTCACCCCTGATACTGACAGTATAATCAATACCATTTAATATGGGGTGGCTAACGGGATTTGAACCCGCGACAACCGGAATCACAATCCGGGACTCTACCAACTGAGCTATAGCCACCAATGTTTCTTGCCAATACTTGTTACCCGGAATGGCGCGCCCGAAAGGATTCGAACCTTCGACCTTTGGCTCCGGAGGCCAACGCTCTATCCAGCTGAGCTACGGGCGCCTTGCCCTATCGGCGGAGGTGAATATTACGGATCAGGCCCCCTCTCGTAAAGTGTTTTTTTTAATTTTTTTCTCGTTCGCTGCAAATATAGGCAAATCACTATTGATTCGTATCATACAAAATCAGTTACCTAGTTTATCCAGACAAGATAAGCAGATATAATCACTTTGTTTTTACAAATTAAACATTCTGTCAATAACCACACCCTTGTTTCAACAGTTCGATTAACAACAAGCATGCAGCAGACTGTGACGGGGAAATATGGCAATCGCACATAATTATCTGGAAGTGTAAGGTGAGCTCAATGGAATTATCTCTTCGACAACTAATGGTCGCCGCTGTAACAGCAATGACGCTGGCAGGCACCGCCGTTGCTGCCGACATGTCGGACGAAGCTATCGCAGAACGAATCAAGCCAGTGGGCTCTGTCTACCTAGAAGGTGATGCACCAGCAGGTCCAGCTGTGGCAGCAGGCCCACGTAGCGGTGATACCGTCTACGGCACCTTCTGTGCAGCCTGTCATGGTACCGGGGTGATGGGCGCGCCGAAAAAAGGCGATGCCGCCGATTGGGATGCCCGTTTAGCCAAAGGTAACGATGTTCTGGCCGACCATGCAATCAACGGCTTCAACGCTATGCCTGCGAAGGGCTCGTGCATGGATTGTAGCGACGACGAAATCATCGCGGCTATCAACCATATGATTGAAGGCCTATAACAACAATCACAAACAACCGCTACAGGCATTAAAAATTAAAAAAAGGGTTGGCGCCAATACGCCAACCCTTTTTCTTTATTCCAGCTACCCCCTTCTTCGGGTGCTACTTCTTAAACATCGCCCTGATATTGGCAATATGTGCTTGGCCCTTTTGCATTCGCTGCTGTTGGGTCATCGGTTTCTTGTCCGTTTCCCATTCCAGATCATCCTGCGGAAGCTCATAGAGGAAGCGGCTCGGCTCAGGTTTGATAAGCTCACCAAATTGGCGGCGCTCTTTGCACAAGGTAAAAGTAAGCTCTTTTTGCGCCCGGGTGATCCCCACGTAGGCCAAGCGGCGCTCTTCATCGACATTGTCTTCATCAACGCTGGTTTGGTGAGGAAGGATCCCTTCTTCTGTGCCCACCAAGTATACATAAGGAAACTCCAAGCCCTTCGAGGCGTGCAATGTCATCAATTGCACCTGATCAGCATCGTCATCGTCCTCGCCTCGCTCCATCATGTCACGCAGGGTCAGGCGCTGCACCACTTCTTTAAGGGTCTTTACTTCCTGATCGTAATTGTCCCCTTCCAAGTCGGCCGTGATCCAGCTATAGAGATCGGACACGTTCTTCATCCGCATTTCAGCCGCCTTTGGGCTGGCGGAGGTTTCGTACAGCCAATCTTCGTAGTTGATGTCGCGCACCAGCTGGCGGACTGCCGCAACGGTATCTCCCCGTTCGGCATTATCAGCCAACTCCACCACCCAGCGGGTGAAGCGCTGCAAAGACTCAAGGCCACGCCCGGATAAATGCTGCTCCAGGCCCATTTCAAAACTGGCGGCAAACAAACTCTTGCCGCGCATATTGGCGTAGGTACCCAGCTTTTCCAGTGTCACCGGCCCAATTTCTCGTCGCGGCGTATTCACGATGCGCAAAAATGCATTATCGTCATCCTGGTTGGTCAACAGGCGAAGGTACGCCATGATGTCCTTGATCTCAGCGCGGGAGAAAAACGACGTGCCGCCAGAAATCTTATACGGGATACGGTTTTGCATCAGCGCCCGCTCAAACAGACGTGACTGGTGGTTACCACGATAAAGGATCGCATAATCCTTGTAGTTGGTGTTATTCAAAAAGCGATGGGCAATCAGCTCCCCCACCACCTTCTCGGCCTCGTGGTCTTCGTTCTTGGCGGTTATTACCTTCAGCAACTCGCCATCCGGAATTTCGGAAAACAGGGTCTTTTCGAAAATATGCGGGTTGTTGGCAATCAAAATGTTTGCCGTGCGCAAAATTCGGCTGGTCGAGCGGTAATTTTGCTCTAGCTTGATCACCCTTAGGCTCGGAAAATCCTGGCTGAGCAAATTGAGGTTTTCCGGCTGGGCGCCACGCCATGAATAAATCGACTGATCATCATCGCCAACCACGGTGAAGCGAGAGCGCTCGCCCACCAGCAGCTTAACAAAGATATACTGGCTGGTGTTGGTGTCCTGATACTCATCCACCAGCAGATAGCGGATACGGTTCTGCCAACGCTGGCGGACTTCCTGGTTGTCACGCAACAGCAATACCGGCATCAAGATCAGATCATCGAAATCCAGCGCGTTGTATGCCTTCATCTGACGCTGGTACATTTCATAGCAGTGGGCAAAGAGTTGATCGCGTTCGCCCTGTGCTTGGGCCTTTGCGGCCGCAGGCGACAGCATGTCATTCTTCCAATTGGAAATCGACGATAGCAACAGCTTGAGCAAGTCTTTATCGCCATCCAGCTCGGCCTCTGTCAGCTCCTTGAGCAAAGCCATCTGATCTTGGTCATCAAACAAGGAAAAACTTTGCTTGAGCCCCAGTGCCTTGTACTCACGGCGAATAATATTCAGCCCCAAGGTATGGAAGGTCGAGACCATCAACCCCTTCGCCTCATCCCGTCCCAACGTCTGGCCAACCCGTTCCTTCATTTCACGGGCCGCCTTATTCGTAAAGGTCAAGGCGGCAATGTTACGTGCCTTGTAGTCGCAATGCTGAACCAAGTAGGCAATTTTGTTGGTGATCACGCGGGTCTTGCCGGAGCCGGCTCCCGCCAATACCAAGCAAGGGCCTGCGACATACTTAACCGCTTCGTTTTGTCTTGGATTCAGTTTCATTGCATATCCTGTGTGAGTCTTCGGGCTGGCATGCGCATTTTAGCGGGTTCTTGGCCATTGTCTATTCGACCATCCATTTGCCTCGTCAATCATGACGAATCAAAAAAACACTTGCACAAATATGTGGGCACCATAAAATCATGAATGAACATTCATTCATCATATTTTTTTACAATTCCTTTTTATGAGTGACAAGAAAAAACGCATCTTGAAGGCAACAGAAAAGCTCTTGGCTATGTACGGTTTCCATGGCATTTCAATGCAAATGGTCGCCAAAGAGGCGGGGGTTGCTGCCGGTACTATCTATCGCTATTTCGAGGACAAAGATGATCTACTCCAGCAATTACATGATCATATTTTGTCCTATGTGGCGAACAAAATTAGTCAAAACGTGTCTGATGAGATGCCGTTAGAGCAACGCTTTCGCATTATTTGGCTCAATATCTGGAACATGACCACCCAGGAAGATGCCCCCATCATCAACCGCGGTCAGTTCGAGACCCTGCCACGCCGCGAAAGCCATGAACAACGATTACTCGAAAAGAAAATGTTCGCCAAAGTCGACCGTTTATTCAATGAAGGCAAAGCATGCGGCCTATTCAAACCATTGGATAACGAGATTTTGGGTGTTTTAAGCCTTGAGTCCTGCGCTTGCTTGGCTCGCAAACATGTTAATGGCGTTTTCAAGGTCAACGATGCTGCGCTGGACGCAGCCATCAGCGCCTCTTGGGATGCCATTATTCAACATAAACATTAGCACTACCGGAGCACACCCAACGATGAAAAAATGGATTGTGATGCTAGTTCTCGCCCTGTTGCTTTTTGGGAGCGTGATTGGTTTCAACCTCTTCAAACAAAAGAAAATCGCTGAGTTCATGGCTAACATGCCGGAACCCGAGTTTCCTGTCACGGTTACCGAGGCTCAACCTGCCAACTGGGTACCGGCTATCGAAGCCATCGGCTTTATCGAGCCAAACCAAGGCGTGACTATCACCACTGAAGTGTCCGGGATGATCCAAAGCCTGGATTTCGAATCAGGCTCAACCGTCAAGGCAGAACAGCAACTGCTGACGCTCGACTCTGATGTGGAACTTGCCAACCTGAAAAGTGCCGAAGCGCGTCTGCCAGCTGCCAAGGCTAAATACGAGCGCTACCGCGGCCTATTTAGTAAGGGGTCAATTTCAAAAGAAGCGTTCGACGAGTCTGAGGCCTCTTACTTCTCGTTGGTGGCCGATATCGAGAGCCTGAAAGCAACCATCGACCGCCGCACCATCAAGGCACCGTTCGATGGCGTGGTTGGCCTTCGTAACGTATTCCTGGGCCAATACATCCAGCCAGGCACTGATGTGGTACGCCTGGAAGACACCACCTTGATGAAGCTGCGCTTTACAGTGCCGCAAACGGATATTTCTGATATCCACCTCGGCCAGGATGTAGAGATCTTCGTTGATGCCTACCCTGAGATCCCGTTTAGCGGCGAAATCAGCGCAATTGAGCCGGCGGTCAACTACCAGAGTGGCCTCGTTCAGGTACAAGCTGATATCCCGAACAACAGCGGCCAGCTACGTAGTGGCATGTTTGCCCGTGCCCATATCATTCTGCCGAAGATGGAAAACCAAATCATCCTGCCGCAGACCGCCATCACCTTTACGCTTTACGGCGACAATGTTTATGTTGCTAGCGAAGACGAGAACGGTGATCTACGCGTGAAACAGTCTGTCGTGAAAGTCGGCGAACGCAAAGGCCAATACGCCCATATTATTGAAGGTGTAAAAGCAGGTGAGACCATTGTCACCTCGGGTCAGGTTCGCTTGAGCAACCACGCAAAAGTTCGCGTCGTTGAAAGTGATTCGCTGGAAGCCCCAGCAGAAACACCAATGCTGTGATCCGGAGGGGACATGCGCTTTACCGATGTTTTTATTAAACGTCCTGTCCTGGCGATATCAATCAGCTTCCTGATTGCATTGCTTGGCCTGCAAGCGATTTTCAAAATGCAGGTCAGGGAATACCCGGACATGACCAACACCGTCGTCACGGTTACCACCAGTTACTATGGTGCCAGTGCCGACCTCATCCAGGGCTTTATCACCCAGCCGCTTGAGCAGGCGATTGCCCAGGCGGATAACATTGACTTCATGACTTCATCATCCGTGCTGGGTTCGTCAACCATCACGGTGACCATGAAACTGAACACGGATCCGAATGCTGCACTGGCCGATATCCTGGCCAAGACCAACTCGGTTCGTTCCCAGTTACCAAAAGAGTCGGAAGACCCTACCGTAACCATGTCGACCGGCTCGACGACCGCGGTAATGTATATCGGCTTTACCAGTGACGAGTTGGCCTCGAGCCAAATCACCGATTACCTAGAACGTGTGATTAACCCGCAGCTGTTCACGGTAAACGGGGTCTCGAAAGTCGATTTGTACGGCGGCATGAAGTACGCCCTGCGTGTTTGGTTAGATCCTGCCAAAATGGCCGCTTACGACCTGACTGCGCAAGATGTGATGAACGTCCTCAATGCCAACAACTACCAGTCGGCAACCGGCCAGGCTGTTGGTGAGTTTGTGCTTTATAACGGCACCGCCGACACCCAGGTTAGCAATACCGATGAGCTTGAGAAGCTGGTCGTCTCCACCGAGAAAGGCCAAGTGATCCGCCTGGGCGACATAGCCAAGGTCACACTCGAAAAGAGCCATGATATTTACCGCGCCTCGGCCAACGGCCAAGAAGCCGTGGTGGCAGCGATCAATGCGGCACCGAGCGCCAACCCGATCAACATTGCTGCCAATGTCTACGAGCTACTCCCTGAGCTTGCTCGCAACATGCCAAGCAACATCAACATGAATGTCATGTATGACTCGACGATCGCGATTAATGAATCGATCAACGAAGTTATCAAGACCATCGTCGAAGCTGCACTGATCGTATTGGTGGTGATCACCCTGTTCCTCGGATCGCTGCGTGCGGTAATGATCCCGATCATTACCATCCCGCTGTCGCTGATTGGTGTCGCCTTGGTGATGCAGGCGTTTGGTTTCTCATGGAACCTGATGACCCTGTTGGCCATGGTACTGGCCATCGGTATGGTGGTAGATGATGCTATCGTTGTACTGGAAAACGTCGACCGCCATATCAAAGAAGGGGAGTCGCCTTTCCGCGCCGCCATTATCGGTACTCGCGAGATTGCGGTACCGGTTATTGCCATGACCCTGACGTTGGGGGCAGTATATGCGCCAATCGCGATGATGGGGGGGATCACTGGCTCGCTGTTCAAGGAATTTGCACTGACGCTGGCAGGCTCTGTTTTCGTGTCGGGTATCGTAGCCTTGACCCTGTCGCCAATGATGTGTTCGAAGATGCTCAAGGCCAACGAAACGCCAAGCAAGTTCGAGTCAACTGTGCACTATTACCTCGATAAAATGACACTTCGCTACGAGAAGATGCTGACCGGGGTAATGAAAATGCGCTCGGTGGTCGTGGTGTTTGGCATCATCGTCTTCTGTAGCTTGCCGATGCTGTTCAAGTTCATCCCGAGTGAACTGGCGCCAGCAGAGGACAAAGGGGTACTGATGATGATGGGTACCGCCCCATCTAATGGCAACCTCGACTTTATTGACAATACCATGGCCAAGGTTAACCAAACGCTGTCCGAGCAGCCGGAAGTCGCCTATGCCCAAGTGTTTTCTGGCGTACCCAACTCAAACCAGGCCTTCGGCATTGCATCGATGGTGCCTTGGAGCGAGCGTGAGGCCAGCCAAGCAGAAGTGGTAGATCGCGTTACCAAGTTGGTTAAGGATGTACCTGAGATGGCAGTGACCGCCTTCCAGATGCCAGAACTACCGGGTGCAGGTTCGGGCCTGCCTATCCAGTTTGTTGTTACAACGCCGAACAGCTTCGAAAGCCTGTTCCAGGTTAGTAGCGACATTCTGCAGAAGGTGAAGAACAACGCCATGTTCGTCTACTCTGATCTGGACTTGAACTACGATTCAGCCACGATGAAAATCAAGATCGACAAGGACAAGGCGGGTGCCTACGGCGTGACCATGCAAGATATCGGTACAACCCTAAGCACCATGATGTCTGACGGCTATGTTAACCGTATCGACCTTAACGGCCGCTCTTACGAGGTGATCCCCCAGGTTGAGCGTAAGTACCGCCTGAACCCAGAATCCCTCAAGGGTTACTATGTGCGCGCCGCGGATGGCAATAACATTCCTCTGGGTAGCCTGGTTACTATCGAAGTGGTTGCCGAGCCTCGTGCCCTGCCGCACTTCAACCAGCTGAACTCAGCAACGGTTGGTGCTGTACCCGCGCCAGGCGTCGCAATGGGTGATGCTATCAGCTGGTTCCAGAGCGAGGCCGCGGGCAACTTGCCAGCCGGTTACCAGTATGACTTCATGGGCGAGGCTCGCCAGTTCGTGACCGAAGGTAACGCGCTTTACACCACGTTTGCCTTGGCATTGGCAATCATCTTCCTGGTACTGGCGATTCAGTTCGAATCACTGCGTGATCCGCTGGTCATTCTGGTTTCCGTCCCATTGGCTGTTTGTGGTGCGTTAATCGCACTGGCCTGGGGTGCAGCCTCGATGAACATCTACTCGCAGATTGGTCTGGTCACCCTGATAGGCCTTATCACCAAGCACGGTATCCTGATTTGTGAAGTAGCCAAAGAAGAGCAGCTGCACAACAAGAAAGATCGCATGGCAGCCGTCATGGAAGCGGCAAAGGTTCGTCTGCGTCCAATCCTGATGACCACTGCATCGATGATTGCAGGCCTGATCCCGCTGATTTATGCCTCGGGGGCAGGTGCCGCGCAGCGCTTCAGTATCGGTATTGTTATCGTTGCTGGCCTTGCCATCGGTACCATCTTTACCTTGTTCGTACTGCCGGTGATCTACACCTACCTCGCGAGCATCCATAAGCCACTTCCGGTTTTCTTGGAAGATAAAGATCTGGAAAAACTAAAACGCGCCGATGAAGCACGCAATGCTTTGAAAGAGGCTAAAGAGTGCTAACTCTTCGCAATGTATCAAGAGGCCGCTTATTGCGGCCTCTTTTATTTTGCGCCATCATCGACGACAATCGTTAAATATTTGAATAAAATAACGACAACAGATTTAACAGTCCCTGACGGAGTTAACCAAGTTATGTTTGATCCAAAAAAACTTGAGCAAGTTGCCAAGCAAATCCACGACTCAATGCCACAGCCGGTGAAAGAGCTAGGCAACGATGTAGAGCAGAAAGTGCGCCAAGTGATCCAAGCACAGCTTGGCAAACTGGACGTAGTAAGCCGTGAAGAATTCGATGTGCAAACGCAAGTGCTGCTGCGCACGCGCCAGAAACTAACGGCACTAGAACAGAAAATGGAAGCGCTAGAGGGCAAGCTCGCTAGCGAAGACAAAGGCGAATAATCGATTACATCAACACCTCAAAATGGATGTTGATGTAATGGTGCATGCAGAAAAAAGCCCGAATGCTCAGCATTCGGGCTTTTCGTTTATGCGGTACGAATCGGTTTTCGCAACAGATTAACCACCAACAGCGATACGCTTCATGTCGGTCATGTAGCCACGAAGCTCTTGGCCGATAGACTCTACAGGGTGGTTACGGATAGTTTCGTTCACTTCAATTAGCTTCTGGTTATCAGCAAAGTTAGACGCTTCGCCTAGACCCTTACCAATCACGTCAGTTGCAACGTTTGGCATAAACTTGTCACGAAGAAGCGGTGTCGCAACATTCGCAAATAGGTAGTTACCGTACTCTGCAGTATCAGAAATCACCACATTCATCTCATATAGGCGCTTACGAGCAACAGTGTTAGCAATCAGTGGCAGCTCGTGTAGTGATTCGTAGTATGCAGACTCTTCAATAATACCTGATGCCGTCATCGCTTCGAAGGCTAGCTCAACACCAGCACGCACCATAGCAACCATCAAGATACCGTTATCGAAGTACTCCTGCTCTGAAATTTCGATATCAGACTCAGGGTAGTTCTCGAACGCCGTTTCAGCGGTTTCACCACGCCAGCCCAGTAGGTCAGCATCGTCATTCGCCCAGTCAGCCATCATGGTGCTAGAGAAGTGGCCAGTGATGATATCGTCCATATGCTTGTTATATAGTGGACGCATTAGATCTTTTAGCTCTTCAGACAGCTCGAATGCCTTGATCTTCGCTGGATTCGATAGGCGATCCATCATGTGGGTCACACCACCAAACTTCAGTGCCTCAGTGATTGTTTCCCAACCGTACTGCAGCAACTTACCTGCGTAAGCCGGCTCAACACCATCAGCAATCATCTTCTCGTAACAAACGATAGAGCCTGCCTGCAACATACCACATAGGATAGTTTGCTCACCCATTAGATCAGACTTAACTTCAGCCACAAACGAAGACTCAAGTACGCCAGCTCGGTGGCCACCTGTTGCAGCAGCCCACGCCTTAGCAATCTCAAGGCCGTCACCCTGCGGATCGTTTTCAGGGTGAACAGCGATTAGCGTTGGAACACCAAAGCCACGCTTGTATTCTTCACGTACCTCGGTACCTGGACACTTAGGTGCCACCATCACTACGGTTAGGTCTGGGCGGATTTGCATGCCTTCTTCAACAATGTTGAAGCCGTGTGAGTAACCCAGTGCCGCACCTTCTTTCATTAGCGGCATTACTGTTGCAACTACATTCGAGTGCTGCTTATCCGGCGTTAGGTTAACAACCAGATCAGCCTGTGGGATAAGTTGTTCATAGCTACCTACCTCAAAGCCGTTCTCTTTCGCGTTCTTGAAAGATTGGCGCTGTTCATCAATCGCAGCTTGGCGTAGGGCATAGGCAACGTTTAGACCCGAATCGCGCATGTTCAGGCCTTGGTTCAGACCTTGTGCACCACAACCGACGATAACAACTTTCTTGCCTTTCAGGTAATCGGCTTCGCTAGCAAACTCTGAGCGATCCATGAAACGGCAGCGTCCTAGCTGATCTAACTGCTGACGTAGGTTTAGGGTATTAAAGTAATTAGCCATAACAACAAACTCCGTGAATTCTTTTCCTTGGGCCGACATTGACTTGTCGAATAAACTGATAGTAAAGCACGCCAATGGTTGCGCAAAGTGATATATTCACAATAACTCATTGCAAAAAATGCAACATAACAAATGAATATAAAAAACCTACAGCTTTTTCTGCACCTGTGCGATTCCAAGAGCTTCAGCCAAACCGCGCAAGCAATGCATATCAGCCCCTCGGCACTGAGCCGTATCATCCAGCGACTTGAAGAAGATCTCGATCAAACATTGTTTGTTAGGGATAACCGAAGCGTTGAGTTAACCTCTGCAGGCAAAACCTTGTTGCCTACCGCTGCACTAATTTGCTCTAGCTGGCAAGAAGTCAAGGCTGAACTTTCAAACCAACATGCCAAGCTCCAGGGTAAACTCAAGCTCTTTTGCTCTGTGACCGCCAGTTACAGCCACCTACCCAACATTCTTAACCGCTTCCGCCAACTCTACCCGCACATCGAGATCCAGCTCATCACCGGCGATCCGGCCCAAGCCATTGAGAAAGTGATGCAAGATGAAGTCGATATCGCCATCGCCGCCAAGCCTGACGCGCTACCAAGCAAACTGACCTATATCGATTTAGACCAAGTTTCAATGTCAGTGATTGCTCCCCTGCTACCGCCAGCAAGCTTACAGAAGCACCTGACAGAGCAACCCGATTGGGGGGCCTTGCCTTATATTTTGCCTGAGTCTGGTACAGCACGGGAAAAAGCCAACCGATGGCTAAAAAGCAAAAAGCTCGACCCTAATATCTATGCTCAAGTCGGCGGCCATGAAGCCATTGTCAGTATGGTGGCGCTTGGTTGTGGTATTGGTATTGCCCCAGACGTGGTAATCGATAACAGTCCGATGGGCAACAAGATAAAGCGCTTAGAAAAAGAGAAAGTGGAACCAATGAACCTCGGCCTGTGCTGCAAACAGAGCCGCCAGCAAGAGCCACTATTGAACGCTTTATTAGAGCTGTTTTAGATCCGTAAAAATAGGCTGTGTATGTCGATGAGAATGCTTACCTCAAACCGGCGGACATACTTCCGATATAGAAAAGCCGCTATTTCCAGCGAGGCTTCTGAATAAGTGCGTAACATTTGGGACGGGTAGAGTGCAAAAGCTTCAGGCTTTCGTCAGAGACGCCAAGTCTGAAGTTTCTGAATACCAAACGTAAAAAAGCCCAAGTCATAAGACTTGGGCTTAGTATAAGTGGCGGAGCGGACGGGACTCGAACCCGCGACCCCCGGCGTGACAGGCCGGTATTCTAACCAACTGAACTACCGCTCCACTCAAACCACCGCATGGTTATTGCGGTG
>NZ_PYMA01000002.1 GCF_003026495.1 Photobacterium sanctipauli | reverse complement strand
ATGATAAGGAATAGCTTGGTAGATTAATCTCCCCTACAGCATCTAAGTACTTTGGCCAGGAACACGCTTACCAAGCTATAAACGAATAGGCTACTAGCTAAACAGCCTACTCATGTAGATACAAGGCCGGGAGGGGTTAATCCACCATTCCTCACCATGCATGGCTAACACATACAATTTTGTGCCTAACTTGAAGCGCCAGCGCACCAACCCCATCTAACTTCCCCTTATTTCGACAGCCTAGATCTCATGACCTGCTGCGAACAAGGGGAAGAACTAGAGCGTTTAGCCCCTACCCATTTCAAAGGGAGCTAGGAAAGTTAATAAATGGCTGGTAGCGACTTACAGCGAAGCAGACATCGACAAGCAGTGGGTTTGAAGCTCATCGTAGGCACGGGAGAAATTGTCATTTGGGAAATATTCCTTATTGATCAGCAAACTCTTACTTGCTGCCCAATTAGCGGCAAACGACCCGTTACCGTAAGGAATATTGAAGACTTCAAACTGCCGCTCTCGCTTATCAAAAATCAGGTTGGCGGCCATACGGCGTGAACGAACATTGGCATTGCGGTAATACTGGAAATCGCTTTGGCAATTTTTGACTATGTATGAGCCTTTTTCACTTCGTACACTGATATAGGGCTGCTCGGTATTCTCGTAGTAACTAAGCTGCCACACCCCAATATCTTTCACTAAGCGTATTTGCGGTACAGGCTTAGGAGGCTCTTGCGCTAACGTAGGCTGCTGCTGATTAGCAAGCTCACCGGCCTCTGGCTCATTGTTATTTATCGCCTCGACGATACGTACCGTCGGCTCGGTTTGCTCAGGTTCGATAAACCAACCCTGCATTGCCTTCCAGCCCTGCTCACCGTACTGATATGCCGCGCCTAACAACAATAGCGGGACACAAACCAATAAAGCCCATTTACGATAGTTCACCGAGCCGATTGCCTCTATCTGTTCGGCCAGAGAAGCAGAGATAGGGCTCGATTCAGATGCTGAAGAGGAATTCGCAGATTGAGTGGGCACTACGCCGCGAGCCCTATCACTGAGCTCCCAACGGGCACTATCAAGCTGCTTTTGCAGGCGACGGTTTTCGCGCCTTAGTATTTTCACATCTTCTTCTAATGCGGCTTTGAGGCGATCTTCTTCGTGGGTTTGATTCGCGGTCTGTTGCAGTTTTTCCTTAGCACTTTTCAACTGCCGCTCTAATGATTGGTAATCATGCCTTAGGGCGGTATGGGCAATTTCAAGTTTTTGGTATTTCTCTTTCCACTGATCGTTGCCAGGCTGGCCTTTCACCAACACAGTTCGAACAGCTTCTTCATTGCCCTTTCCTGCCGATACCTTATCGTAAGCCTGCGATACCATCTGCATTAACGCTTTCGAGCCACCTTTATCAGGGTGGCAGCGGTTGGAAAGTTGCTTGTAACAACGCTTTATTTCAGCAGGCGTAGAGTTGTTGTTAGTGCCAAGAATATCGTGAAAAGAAGTCATAACCCGTAAACCAAAGATACTTGCCGTTACTTAGCGAAAATCACACGTAAGCAACAAATAGCACATAAGCGTTCTTATCGCCAAAAAACAAACCTCAAGCTATCAGTGCCAATAGAGGCAACAGCTTGAGGCTCTTAAATATTATACAGGCATAGTGTTGATAGAAAACTATTAAAACCAGTATTAATTAACACTTCGATAAATAATATTCTTGTGGATACTCTATCTACGACACCTTATATATCAATTATTTACCCTGGAAATTTACCAGCATCAATTATGCATTAAGATTATGTTTTCTCATTCTGAATTCACCGGGAGAGCAACCCATGTGCTTTTTAAATACCCGGGAGAAGTAAGAGACATCCTTAAAGCCTGTTGAGTGAGCGATTTGCGAGATCTTTTCTCTATCTGAACTTAGCAAGCCGCACGCTAAATCAAGCCGCTTCTTGATAATGTACTGCTTTAAGGTCACACCCATCACGCTATGAAATAAACGAGAAAAATAGGTTGGTGAATAATGGCAGGCATTAGCCAAGTCTTCTTCTCTTAGCGGGGCGCTAATGTTTTCATCGATGATCTTAAGTGCCGGGCGGATCGACAATTCACGCTGCTCAAACCCTTGCACAGGCTCGTGTGTCACACTATGCGTATGTAGTCGACTAAAGCAAGCATCAATATCTTGCTTCGACGCATTCGCCTCTAATACATCTTCGCCACCCGCTCGCAATACATTAAGTGCCAACTCAGCATCCAAGCGATGGTAAACCACCACAACCTTGGTTTGCGGGAAACGGCTTTTTACTGATTGCAGCAGCTCAAACCCATTAGATGTTGAATCCACAACCTCCAAAAAAATCAACTCTTGCCCAGTCATCGTCGAGAGCAACTCAAATGGCGATACGTCAACCACATCATGTGACAACTTCAGGTTTTCCTTCGCCTCTGCTATTTTATCGAAATGGCTACAACTAACCCAAATCACAATATTCACCTTACTTGTCGTGCAATGTTTACATACTGGCGTATGCGTGAAGAACGCTCCTTGTTGTTAATTACACATCTATAAGTTTTTTTATCATTATTATCGCCGTCAAAAAAATGACGGTCACTAATAATTAACGCCTATATCCACTAAAAAATCCAGCCAACACTATTTGTTGCAATTTTAAGCTTCAATCACAAAACTTTCTGCTATGGCTTTTAGTTCAAATGGTTATTCGCTCTCAATGACGTAGAAAAAACATGGTGATTTGCGATAAAGGTATATTGAGGGGTGTTTTTATCGCTAATTGTTCTATCAGTTTCCTGTCCTGTATAGCTTAAAAAATATGCTTGCCTTACTGCCAAGATACTTCAATATGTCCCTAATGCACCGCAAAAAGAATCGCTAAGTTACCGCCATTAAACGGAAAAAAGCAAAAAAGGACAATTCGATGAAAAGGATTTACGGTTTATTGCTAATCAGTTGCAGTATCTTGTTGTTTCCTGTGCAGATAATGGCTGCCAACAAAAACTCCCCTATTGTCGCAACCTATTATCCTGAATGGAAAATCTACAATAAGCAGAAGCTTAGCCCCAGCAATCTACCCGCCGACAAACTTAGCCATCTCATTTACGCTTTTCTTGCGGTCTGTGGCCCTGTTGATGCTTCACCAAACAATGTCCGTAAAATCCTCAAGCAACAGTGCGCCAACAAGCCTATCGGCACCGTTGTACTGTTCGACCAATACGCCACGCTACATGCAGAACTGAAAGGGGGAACATCAAAGCAGGTGGATTTCAAAGGCAGCTTTGGCCAACTGCAATGGCTCTCTGAACAGTACCCGGCGCTGAAAATTTTGCCAAGCATTGGAGGCTGGACCCTGTCTGAGCCTTTCCACACTGTTGCCTTGAATAATCAATACCGCCAAAACTTTGTGAATAGCACCGTAGCACTACTTAACCAATACCCCTTCTTCGACGGGATCCAAATAGACTGGGAATATCCGGGTGGTTTGGGGCTATCTAAGCGTGGAATCGATAACCGAGAGCAAGAAAAGCACGCATTCACCCAACTTATCTCAGAGGTACGCTTAGCCCTTGATAAGCTAGAAAAATCCAATCAGCGCAGCTACCAGCTCTCTGCTGCTGTCAATGCCTCCCCAAAACACATTAACGCTATCGACTGGAAAAAGACCGCGCCACAGCTCGATCACCTTTACGTCATGACCTTTGATTTCCAAGGGGGCTGGAGTGACGTTGCCGGCCATCACAGTAATCTGATTGCTACTCCCAATACCCCCGATGGTCACTCAGCAGCATCACAAGTGAATGCGTTAATCGCACAAGGTGTTAACCGCAACCAAATTGTGCTGGGCAGCCCATTCTATGGTCGCATTTGGCAAGAAGTGGAAGGATTTTCACCGACATTGTTGGAAGGACTCGCAAGCGGAGGCGCGAGTACAAAAGGCTCTCGGGGCGCCTCTGGTATATTTGATTACGATGACATTGCCCGGCATTTTCTAGCGAATAAGAAACTGGGTTTCGAGCACTATTACGATGAAAAAGCAGAAGCTGCTGTGTTGTATAGCCCAACCAAACAAGAATATATTTCTTTTGAAAGCGCACGTTCATTGAAAGCAAAAACCAAATTCGTCAAAGACAATCAATTAGCAGGAATATTCGCCTGGGAAATCACGGCAGATTACGACACCGAGCTGCTCAACATAATGCATAGCGAGTTATACGACAACTGACGAAACCGTGAAGCGATGAATGGCTGCATCATGAACACTTATTAGCCAACTCTTTGGGTCTGTGGCACATCAGTATATATTTTGCACCAGAGATACAGCAATTTAGTGAATTTTTATGAAGACAATCGCATTTTTATCCATTAGTATTGCTTTCGAAAATTTGAGTTCCTATGAAGACAGCAGGAGAGTGGCGAAGTACTTGACCGTATTTAGCCCGCCGAAGAAGTAAGTTTTCCATCCCCGTTTGAGCCCATCAAACCATGGAAAATAAATCTTTCAGGCACCTTACTTAAGCATCATTTTTGATACTAGAGCAAGGTATGGACTGTTGTTGGAGGAGCCTCTGGAGAGATCCGTTAAATCGGACGCCGAAGGAGCAAACCCGCCACATTGTGGTAGGTGAAACTCTCAGGCAAAAGGACAGAGGAGATAAGTACAACAGCTCAGAAAGTGCATACACACTCGTCATTTAATGCTCACGCAACTTGTTATTGAGTGCATACACAACGCTTCTGTTACACCATACAACGGTATTACTGTTGTTCTTTATCTCTTCCTTTGATGTTTAAAGGTAAAGAGAAAAATGAACCCGCTTTATAACTTCTTACAAACTATTGATAACCTCGTTTGGGGACCACCACTACTCCTGTTGCTCGTTGGCACCGGTTTCTACTTCACGTTACGTCTTGGCTTGCTTCAAGTACGCCACCTGCCCCTTGCTCTTGGCTACCTGTTCAAAGGTAACAAGGGCAAGCAGTCTCAAGGTGATGTTTCAAGTTTTGCAGCGCTTTGCACCGCCCTATCGGCAACCATAGGAACAGGTAACATTGTCGGGGTGGCAACGGCGATTAAACTCGGTGGTCCAGGCGCCCTATTTTGGATGTGGCTGGCGGCCTTCTTTGGTATGGCAACCAAATACGCCGAATGCTTGCTGGCTGTCAAATACCGCGAAACCGACGCCAACGGCCAAATGATCGGTGGGCCGATGTACTACCTTGAAAAAGGCGCAGGCCAAAAGTGGCTGGCTAAGCTATTTGCCCTCTTCGCCCTTGGCGTCGCCTGCTTTGGTATCGGTACTTTCCCACAAGCAAACGCCATTGTTGACGCGGCCTACTTGTCTTTTGAGATGCCAAGAGAAATTACAGTTGTCATCCTAACGTTATTGGTTGCCGTGGTTACACTGGGTGGTGTTAAATCAATCGCCAGCGTTGCCAGTAAAGTCGTTCCCGCCATGGCGCTGTTCTACATTGTGGCTTGTATCATGGTACTCGGGGCCCAATACGCCGCCATTCCTGAAGCCGTGCAGCTTGTTATCAACTCGGCCTTTACTGGTCACGCTGCATCAGGCGGCTTTGTGGGTGCGGGGATCATGCTGGCTATCCAATCGGGTATCGCTCGCGGGGTCTTCTCAAACGAATCAGGTTTGGGTAGCGCGCCAATGGCGGCAGCCGCTGCTAAAACTGACTCTTGTGTAAAGCAAGGCCTGATCTCAATGACGGGCACCTTCTTTGATACCATTATCATCTGCACCATGACAGGCTTAACTTTGGTGGTTACCGGCGCTTGGCAAACTGACTATGCGGGTGCAGCAATGACAAGCTATGCCTTTGCTAGTGGGCTGGACGCGACGCTGATTGGCCCTATGATGGTCACCATTGGCCTGATGTTCTTTGCGTTCACTACAATTCTGGGTTGGAACTATTACGGTGAACGTTGTGTGACTTACCTGTTCGGTGTGAAAGCAATCCGTCCCTATAAAGTGTTTTTCTTGGTGCTAATCGCAGCCGGTGCATTCATGAAGCTCGATATGATCTGGTTGATCGCCGATATCGTCAACGGCTTAATGGCTGTACCAAACTTGATTGGTTTGATCTTGCTGCGTGATGTGATCATCACGGAAACCAAGCAGTATTTCCAACAACTGACGCCGCCACCGTCTCAAATGCAGCCAGCATAATACCAAGCGAATCCCTTTTTGCAGACACTAAAAACGGCACTTTTTGTGCCGTTTATTTTAGGTGGCATTACGCGATAGCTAATCTAGATATTGAGTTAATTGCTGGTAGACATCAAAGCTACTGTCTTCAAGCCAGCAATCGGTGATCAAGCCATCTTGCTTTAAGAAAAACACCATGCCAGTCATCATGACTTTTTGACGTTTAGTGGGAATACGTGCCCAGCCCCCGCTATAAACCGCATCGCACCTATATCTGACAACTGTCTTATTCGCCTGCTCGATCACATCTAACACGGTAAAATCGACATCTTTAAACCGCTTGCACCAGATAGAAATAAAATTCAGGTATTCATCATGTTTTAAGCGGTAGGTTTTGCCACCAGGGAGGTGAAAATTAAATGGCTCGCACGCCAGCTGCTGCAAGTAAGTGGCATCTGCTTTTGCCCATATTTCGTGGAACCAATGCAATATCCAGCGATTATTTTCGTCCATGACAACACCACTTTATCACCCGCTATATTAATGAAATAGCACTCAATATGGTTATTATCAAATCTATATATGACTTATATAAAGCGCTGAGGGTTTTGTAACACCCACATCTTGGCGCGTTGATCACTAGTGAGCTCTGATAAAGCCAATGCTTTATTACGCCATGACTTTCTTTCAGCCTTTGAGATATTTTCCGCTTCACTCAAATCAAGCGCAGTTTCAATTGCAAGCTGATCGTATTTTTCTTCATCGGCGATATGCCAAGATTCAACCAACAACTCGGTAGCTTGCTCACTCTGGCCTTTCGCTGTCAGCAACCTTGCTTTTTCACGCAAGTAATAGGCTTCAGCCCTTGGTTCGGCATTATCTAAATACAGCTTAGCTTGCTCCAGGAAGTGATTAGCATCTTCGTACTGCTCACGCATGACAAATGTACGGGCAATTTGGCTCAATAACTCACTAAAGAACGTCTTATCCATACTGCTTGAGGCCATATTGAGCATGGCAAAGAAGGTTGAAGCCGTTGTTTCAGGATCATCGTAATTCCAAAGCGCCATATAATCAGGAAAGTTAAAATCGGCATAACGGTGACAATATGGAACATCTTCTTGCGCACTGATTACGACCTTGGGAGTCAGCGCTGCCACTGCTAAAACTATCGAGACGATTAAAAAGCGCTTGAAAGCGAAATGTTGAAGGCTAGCCATGGGATTATTATCTTTTTAAATAGTTACAGCATATATAAGCGGATTTCTCCTTCTCTCGTCTAATTTAGTTAGCATTTTTGGAATAACTCTCACAACTAAAGGCTGTTGATCTTTTGAGCTACAAATAACGAAATCGATAGATATAAAAATACCAACCTAAACATTTGACTAAATCATCATTGCTTAGGTTGGCATTGATACGGGTATTATAAAACTTAGATACGCCTACTGCAGCGAAAGCTGAGAAAATGCAGCCTTATAATGGGCAAGATTAGGAATATGTGTATGGTGATCGGCTTCTACCCCCACTTCTACATACTCATAACCCAGCTCCTGCGATGCATGCTTATTTCGCTCACCGTGACCAAATACCACACGGCGGTCGAACGTATAACCCGAGTCTTGCTTTGCCCTAAATGCAGCTAACGCCATGATTTCAGTACGGCTCATTGCGTCAGATGATGAGGTAAAGGTGACGTTATCAACATCAATGCCAGCAGCACGTAACTTTAACTTCGCGGCAGATTCCCAGCCACCTGTGGCAATCGCGATATGCGTATCATCACGTTCGCGCATTTTGGCAATAAAGTCTTGTGCACCTTGCACCATAGAAACATCTTCAGGGTTATTTTTTAAGGCTTCAGAAATCAATGCCAAATAACGTTGCTCAACCTTACGGTGAATAAGCGAACGGCTTTCGCTCACTTGGTGTTGTGCTATTAATTCATCAAGTACGCCGGCATCGGTCAAGTTGCTGTAATGGCTAAGGTCAGTATCCATATCTATTCCTAGCACATCATGAACCGCCCGAACATAACAACTCAAATCCACATTTTCTGAATCAACCAGCGCACCATCTATATCAATCAAAAATAAATTCATCGTTCTCTCTGCTTGTTATTGTTAATCATCTAACCGGCAAGCGATCACTGACCTCACCGTTTATGTCGGCTAGATCATGCGCTTGTAAATAAAATGTTGCAACCACTATTTGTATTCTTGCGACAAAATTTTGTTATTGATCACTGCAATCCATTACAAAAACTTAATGTTATTTTTCAATGAGATGAATCATTATTCACACATCTCAAAATGTTGATAATGATCTTAATGTAGTTGTATTTCGTTACAAAAGAGTTAAGAAACTGGTTGTTCTTACAGTTAGTTCAACGTAAAAAATACGCAATAGCTATATTAACTATACTCAAGCTACTTAGTTATGTAACCAAGTAGCTTAGATATATACCCAGGCTACTTGGGTTCATAGCAATAACAACAAGAGTAAATGTCGAGAAATAAAAGGAAGCAACCATGATTAAGCGTTCAAATCGCAGAAATTTTCTGAAATTGAGTCTCGCAAGCGTGATCGGAATTACTGTGGGTAACAAGATATTGGTTAAACCCGCCCATGCAGCAGACTTACCACAATTGACAGAAGATGATCCCCAAGCAAAAGCATTGCAATACGTACATGAAAGCCCTGACAGTGCAAAGGTTTGTAGTAATTGTGCATTAATCCAGGGTAACGATGGGGATGAATGGCGTCCATGTGGTATTTTCCCTGGTAAAGCTGTGAATGCTAATGGCTGGTGCACAGCTTGGGTGAAAAAGCCTTAGAATCGAGTAGCTGAGGTAGCCCTACCTACCTGAGCATATCCTCGTGTTAAAGACTAAAAAAGCCTGAAAATCAGGCTTTTTTATCAATATTCTCTGGCGTCTCTCTACTATTTATATGCCCAGCACGACTTAATTAGCCAAAGCAATGCTGTGCCCAACGTGCTAATCCCGCTGTTACTGAACCGAAATAGCTGCCACTCACCACCGGGATACCCGGCAGTTGTTGTTCAATACATTGGCGTAAAATGGGTGAGCGTGCCGTGCCCCCCGTCATATACACCACATCGGGCTTTAACCCACTTTGCTCAATGGCCTCTGTGACTAACTGGCTAATTTTCACCTTTGGCGCTTCAATAGCGTGCGCCATATCATTCTGCGATATATCCACTTGCAGAGCATCTGAAAGATAATCAAGGTGAACGCTGGCTTTTGGCAATTCAGAGAGCGAAATTTTGCATTCTTCCGCCCTGCGCACCAATTGGTAGCCCAGTGTTTCATGGTATACACGAATCAGGTGGGCAAGCTTATCTGGCTCCTGAGCGTTACGTCGTAACTCTTGCAAAGTTGCCAAGTTACCTACCCCATAGAAGTCGGTTTGTGCGGCAACATTATTAATTGCTATCGGGTTCCAGAACTGACCAATTGGCATATCAATGCCTTTTAGGGTTTTACTGCCTAAACCTAACAGTGGCATCAGCTGTTTAAATGCAAGGTAGATGTCTAGGTCGTTCCCACCCACTCGCAACCCCGTATGCGCCAATAAACTAGCTTGGCGATCTGATTTACCCGACCAGCTCGGCCCCATTTGGATCATGGAGCAGTCTGTAGTACCGCCACCGATATCAACCACCAGCACCGTTTTGTCTTCAGTCAGTGTACTTTCATATTCAAGCCCTGCAGCTACCGGCTCAAATTGAAATTCGATGTTGGCAAAACCAGCACGCTTCGCCGCTTGAGTTAGAATACTTTCTGCTTGCTGGTTGGCCTTTTCACCGCCGGTACCTTGAAAGTTTATTGGACGACCTATCACCGTACTTGTAATGGCCTGCTCAAGCGAGGCTTCTGCTTTATCCTTGATGTTTTTCATCATGGCGCAAACAAGATCTTCAAAAAAACTAATTTGTGGGTCACGTAATCCATTCGCTCCCAAGAATGACTTAGGCGATTTTACGTAGAAGACTTCTTCAGGATCTTCAAGGTAGAGATCCAGTGCAGCCTGGCCAAACAACAAATCATTTTGCTCAACATCAATCCCTTCTTCGCGGTTATGGGCAATGGCACGACGAAGTAGCTGCTTCCCCGTTTCATCTGCAGGTTCAATCCCCATAAAGCGATACAAGTATTCACTCACTGCTTCACGTGTTGAAGCACATAGCGTCGAAGGAATATAGGTATTGTCACCTTCCAAAGGTAGCATCCGTGGGTTACCTTCCACCATCGCTGCGACTGAACAGTTGGCAGTACCGTAATCAAATCCTATGTACATGGTTTCCTCCGAACGTAAAAAGGTCGGCAATCATACTCAATTGTGTGAAATGTTCAATCACTTATAGCCTGAAAATCGCAATAACACACACCCCCATACCAAGAAGTGTATTTTTGTGTAAATCTAATTTTTGCTGAACGACTTAGCTTCAAATTTCAGCCATAATATGTACTTTATATCGCAATAAAATTGAGAACTATGTACAAACTAATTACTCGATTCATCGCTCTTTTCGCTCTGTCTTTTGCTCTTATTGGTTGTGGTGATAACTCTATCCCACAAGAAGGCGTAAAATATAAAGTAGTACCAACAGCAACGCCGAATGCAGCAAATGTTGTTGAAGTCTTTTCTTTGGGTTGTGGCCACTGCCGAAACATGGAAATGATGCTACCTGACATCAAGCAGCTGGCTGATGTCGAAATTGATCAAGTGCATGTCACTTTCAACGAAAGTGCTCAAATTGCTGCCTACATCTATTACACTGCAGCAATCCAAATGGACGGCAAACCTTCGGCTGAAATGAAAGAAGCCATGTTTGCCTATGTTCAGGATTCTCCACAAGACATGACAGATGAAGAACGCCAAGCAAAACTGGGGGAAATCTTTGGTGAGTTTGGCCTTGTCAGCCCATTCGAAATTAACGATGAGCAAAAGCAAGCCGTGTACGAACAACTACAAGCAGCCAATGAATTAGTGGTTAATGCAGTAGTAAATTCTGTTCCGGCTTTCCTTGTTCAGGGTAAATACCTAGTCGAAAACAGCGCCCACGAAAGCCTGGAAGACTTGGCCAACACCATTCAATACCTGTCTAAACTAGAGCAATAAATACCCTAAAGGTAAAGAGCACAAGTCGTTAAATATTAATCAAGCAGCAATCACAATTGCTGCTTTTTTTATATCTCCAATGCCTAAGAGCATCGACACCTTCCCCAACTGGAACTATCAAAACTGCCTGCCAAACTGTAATCCATAGTTTACATCCCTATTTTTTAACGATATTGACAGTCCCCTTGCTCTAAATATCTTTGTATTTAAAGCCGCACAAACATTCACCAAAAGCATTCGTTGAACAACACAAATAAGCATGAATAATTACTCACATTGAATTAAATAAATAACCCTAAACAGCCAACATCGAAAACTTGCCACCAATCACACTTCAAAAAACAAACAACCCAATATAAAAACTAAAAATACCTCAAAACACATGTTTTTTGAGAAATAAAAACAATAACTTACCCCGTTTATATAAAAAACAAACCGAACTTTGACATCGTTTTACTGGTGCCTTGTTGAGTGAAGTCTTAAAAATGGTAGCCAAGCATTTCGGATGAAAACGCTGATAAACATTCAATGTAGGACACATTAAAATGAACAAAAAAATCATTGCCTTAGCAGTGGCCGCGGCAGCAGCATCTACTTCTACTCACGCTCTAGAAGTGTACAACGATGAAACAAACACTTTTTCTGTTGGCGGTCGTCTAGCAGTTAGCCCTAAGTTCAACGATGACAGCAACAGCCTAAACAGCCAGTCTTCTCGTATTAACTTCGCATTCACTCACGCGCTAGCAAACGGCTGGGATCTAGGTGCTAAAGCAGAATGGGCATATGATGCACTTTCTAACGGTGGCAACCACACTAGCAACCGTCTTGGCCAAATCACTGCTGATAAAGAAGGCATTGGTCACTTCACAGTAGGTAAAGCATGGGCTGTTCGTTACGACGCAACGAACAAGACTGACGTATTCTGGGTTTACGGTGGTGACGTAGCAGGTAACTACGACGGCATCTCTGGCGACGGTGGTGTACACGGTACAGGCCGTGCGGACGACGTAATCCAGTACCGCACAAACATCAACGGTCTACAAATTGGTCTTCAGTACCAGTTTGAAGATTCATCTCTAGAACGTGATGATAACGGTGTTGTTATCGGCGGTTACGACCGTGAGTACGGTTACCAGGCAATGGCTGGCTACCAGTTTGATTTCGGTCTAGGCCTAGATGCAGCATACTCTCAAGCGAACTTCGCTGATCGTGCTGACGCTAAAGTAGCTAACGTTGTTGTTTCTTATGAAACAGAAGTATTTTCTCTAGCAGCTAACTACGGTCAATCTCGTAATCACCAGACAGCAGCAAACTACTTTGGTGCAAACTCTGGTGCAGAAACAACTGATGAAGGCGCAATCAAAGAAGCAACTTCTCTAGAAGTAGCAGGTATCTACTACATCGACCAAGTTCAGCTAATGGCAGGTTACTACTCGCTAACTGATGACAACACTGATGCTAAGTACGCATACGGTGCACTAAGCGCAGCTTACAAAACTGGTCCTATGATCTTTGCAGCTGAGTACAAAATTGACACTGGTAGCGAAAATGCTTCAGGCAACGATCTAGGTAACAGCAACGAACTAGCACTTCTAGCTCGTTACAACTTCTAATGAAGTTAAGCCATAAGCCAATTTATTTCGCTTAGGTAACAGTTAAACGTTAACTGTTTATTGTCGAGGGCACTCATTGAGTGCCCTTTTCTTTGGCTGCATGATATTCAAGTTTTACAGTTCAATTATTCGCCCGTTTTTTCTTCCTGCATATTCTAATTATTGATAGTGTCATTAACAAAAACTGAAAACTTGTCCTCATAGTAAACACTGCCCCCTATTAGCATCCAATGAAGCTGCACACCTAAAAGAAAAATCTTCTTAACATTTCTCAAGGGCATAAAACTCTAAAAATATATTTCTATTTTTCATTTTTGTGAAAATGAAAATTTCTTAAAAAGCAGTCATTTGAGAACATTTTACTGGTACCACAAGTTGCTTAACTCTAATAATGTTTGCCAAGCATTTCGGATGAAAATGCTATTAACATTCCAATGTAGGACACATTAAAATGAACAAAAAAATTATTGCCTTAGCAGTGGCAGCGGCAACAGCATCTACTTCTGTACATGCACTTGAAGTTTATAATGATGAAACGAACACTTTCTCAGTTGGCGGCCGTCTAGCAGCAAGTGCTAAATTCTCTGATGGCGAAAATAGCCTAGGAAGCCAATCTTCCCGTATTAATTTTGCGTTTACTCACGCTTTAGACAATGGCTGGGACATCGGTGCAATTGCTGAGTGGGGCTATGACGCGCTAGCAAGCGGTGATAAAGACTCCCACATCTTTAACCGTCTAGGTAATGTTACGGCTGATAAAGAAGGCATTGGCCAATTCACAGTCGGTAAAGCTTGGTCTATTCACTACGATGTTACTGGTAAAACTGACCTTTTATGGGTTTACGGTGGTGATACCGCAGGTAACTACGACGGCATTGCTAGTGATGGCGGTGTACACGGTACGGGCCGTGCTGACGATGTTGTTCAGTACCGCACAAACATCCAAGGTCTACAGCTTGGTCTTCAATACCAGTTTGAAGATAAGAATGATGATTACCACCGTGATTACGGCTACCAAGCTATGGCAGGTTATGACTTTGACTTTGGCCTAGGTTTAAGTGCTGCTTATGGTGAAACTCAGTTTAAAGATCGTGCTGACGCAAAAGTAGCGAACGCCGTTATTACATATGAAACTGAAGCACTTTACCTAGCCGCTAACTACGGTCAATTCCGTAACCACCAGAACTCTACTGACTACAGTGGTGTATTTGCAGGTGCAGGTAATAACAGCCTAACTTCTGAAGGTATGGTTAAAGAAGCAACTGGTATGGAATTCTTCGCTTCGTATGATATTAACCAGTTCCAACTACTTGCGGGCTACAACCACTTAGAAGATGACAATTCTTCGGCTAAGTATGCATACACGACTCTTGGTGTAGCTTACTTCACTGGCCCAGTTATTCTTGCTGCTGAGTACAAAATTGACACAAGCAGCAAAACAGCTAGCGGCTCAGATGCAGACATCGATGATGAGCTAGCACTACTAGTACGTTACAACTTCTAAGTTTAACCACTTAGTTGTCCTAGCCTGGGTAAGCAGCAACGCTTATCTAGGCTAGATATACCCAAGTTACTTCACCTGTGCCCAACAACACTGCTGATTTCCCCCACTCGCTAGTAGCAAGAGGTAACTTGGGTATATCAATCCAGTAGGGTTGGTATATCACTGTCGTTTCTTATTTTTCTAAATATTTCTTTTTTATAGGGGCATGCTAGAGCGCCCCTCTTTTTATCTCATTCTATTCTTATCCGCTGAAAGTCCCTTCTTAGTGTTCCTTACCACCTCGTACCATCGACCCACTTTCGCTTCCCTTGACCGCCTTAGCCGTTCAGCTCACACTATTGAATATCAAGCCTATTTTGTTCTTTAAAAGAAAATAATCTAAACAGCTGTCTTTAATTATCTTTTCGTTACATTGAGCGATAATCTCGCTGTCAAGACTTGAAGATCATCGGGGTAAATGGTTTGATCTGCGCCTTGCCAAACGATCACATTCCCATGCTCAGCGGAATGTTACTGATATAAAACAAGTTGTTAGCAATATTTTATATCAATCGTGCAGGACAACTACAAACATTTAAGGTGTATTCATAATGGCGAAAACCCCGACAGCTTCGGAAGACTTTCAAGCAATTGATATTGAGTACCAATCTACCTCGATGGAGATTTGGGACAGCAAATATCGACTGAAATCAAAGCATGGAGATGCAATTGATGTCACGCTTGACGACACATTCAAACGAGTCGCCCGTGCATTAGCTGATCTGGAAAAAGATAAAGTTAAAGAACACTGGTACGGTGAGTTTCTTTGGGCACTTCGCAACGGTGCTATTCCTGCTGGCCGTATTACCTCTAATGCAGGTGCATTCGAACACAAACCAGCAACCTCGACCATCAACTGTACTGTCTCTGGCACCATAGAAGACTCTATGGACGATATCTTGGGTAAAGTACATGAAGCCGGTCTAACACTGAAAGCTGGCTGCGGTATTGGTTACGACTTCTCGACCCTACGTCCTCGTGGTGCATTTGTATCCGGTGCCGGCGCTTACACATCTGGCCCACTTTCTTTCATGGATATCTATGACAAGATGTGTTTCACCGTCTCTTCTGCCGGTGGTCGCCGCGGTGCGCAAATGGGTACGATGGACATCCGCCATCCAGATATCATCGACTTTATTCGTGCTAAGCGTGAAGACGGTCGCCTTCGCCAATTCAACCTGTCGCTTCTAATCACTGAAGAGTTCATTGAAGCCGTTAAGAACGATCAACCTTGGCAGCTGATTTTTCCAATCACCGCGAAAGAAGCCAAGCAAGACAAGCTTGATCTTGAAAATGACGAGTCAATTGTTTGGGCTGACTGGCCAACCAAAGAAGACCTGGTTGAAGACGACAAAGGCCGTGTCGCATGTAAAGTGTTCCGCACGATGCCAGCACGCAACCTTTGGAACGTCATTATGACGTCGACTTATGACTACGCTGAGCCGGGCTTTATCCTGATCGATAAAGTCAATCAAATGAACAACAACTGGTTCTGCGAAGATATTCGTGCAACCAACCCATGTGGTGAGCAGCCATTACCGCCATACGGCGCTTGCTTGTTGGGTTCAGTAAACCTTACCAAGTTTGTGCGTGACCCGTTCACCGAGAATGCGCGTTTTGATTGGGATGCTTTCCGCCGCGTTGTGGCTATCTTCACCCGTATGCTTGATAACGTGGTTGAAATTAACCAGCTACCTCTTGAAAAACAGCGCCAAGAAATCATGGACAAACGCCGCCACGGTATGGGCTTCCTTGGCCTAGGTTCAACCACCACCATGCTTCAGCACAAGTATGGTAGCGCCGCTTCTGTTGCTTTCACTGAGCAAGTTGCTCAGGAAATGGCGATTACCGGCTGGAAAGAAGCCCTTTCACTTGCCAAAGAGAAAGGCGCTGCGCCAATCATGAATGACGAATTCGAAGTCACGCCGAAGATGATGCGCCAGCGCCCTGAAATGGCTCAAGACGGCATCAAGGTTGGTGATAAGGTCAAAGGTAAAGTACTGCATGCCAATTACAGCCGTTACATGCAGCAAGTCGCTGAAGTCGAGCCCGAGTTGGTTGAAGCGCTTGCCAAGCACGGTGCGCGCTTTACTCACCACAGCTCAATCGCGCCAACCGGGACTATCTCACTGTCGCTAGCGAACAACGCAAGTAATGGTATTGAACCAAGCTTTGCTCACCACTACACCCGCAACGTTATCGTACCGGGCAAGAAGTCAAAAGAAAGCGTAGATGTCTACAGCTTCGAACTATTGGCTTACCGTGAGCTGGTGAATGAAAAGGCAATGCCTTACACCACCGATGAAGCAGCAAAATTACCTGAATACTTCATTACGGCAGACGACATTACACCAAGCCAGCATGTCGAGGTTCAGGCAGCTGCCCAGCGTTGGATTGATTCCTCTATTTCAAAAACGGCGAATGTCCCTACCGACTTCCCGTTTGAAGATTTCAAAGACATCTACATGGATGCCTACGATAAAGGCCTGAAAGGATGTACAACGTTCCGCTTCAACCCTGAAGTCTTCCAGGGCGTGCTTGTGAAAGAGCAGGATCTTGAAAACACCACGTATGTTTTCAACCTAGAAGACGGTACAACCTTCGAAGCCAAGGGTAACGAAGAAATTGAATACGACGGTGAAACTCACACTGCAGCTAACCTATACGACGCCTTGAAAGAAGGCTATTACGGTAAATTCTAAGGGTTCTATTTCTCATGGTAAAAAAGATCGACAGCAAAATCGTAGGTTTTAAAGTAAAAAGCCAGGAGCAAGAAGCCCCTGCAGCTGTACCGGCGACACCTGAAGTTGAAGTGCAACACATGCACGAAGATATGCCGCGCCCTGAAAAGCTATTGGGCTCGACATACAAGCTGAAAACACCAGAGCACATTTCGGAGCACTCACTATTCATTACGATTAATGATGTGATCCTAAATGAAGGCACCGAGCATGAAGTTCGCCGTCCGTTCGAGGTGTTTATTAACTCGAAAAGCCTAGAGCACTACCAGTGGATTGTTGCCCTGACCCGCATCATGTCTGCAGTGTTCCGTAAAGGCGGTGACTGTACCTTCCTTGTTGAAGAGCTACGCTCGGTATTTGATCCTCGTGGTGGATACTGGAACAAAGGTAAGTATGTTCCTTCGCTGATTGCTGAAATTGGCAACATCATCGAGCTTCACCTGACCGAAATCGGCATGCTAGGTAAGCCAGAGGTTGACGAGCACCAGCAAGCGTTTCTAGAAGCTAAAAAAGCGGAGCTAGAAGGAAAAACGGAAGAAGCTGAGGCGGAAAACAGCAGCTTTCCACCAAGTGCAACCCTTTGCTACAAGTGCCACAACAAGTCGGTAATCGTGAAAGACGGCTGCCAGACCTGCCTAAACTGCGGTGATTCTAAGTGCGGTTAACCCCTCACTAATTAATTGAGCTAAAAAGCTGCCTGAGGGCAGCTTTTTTTATCTCTGATAGTTGCTCAGTACTCCGCCTCTCACTAGCAAATGAGGTGCTGAAACGATAAATAGGTATCGCCTTCTAATTAGACATGCTATAAAAAGCACGATCGTTCTAAAAAATGACAATATACGTTTGCAGTACAGAAGGAACTCAATATGGCACAGCCTGAATCACATGTAAGCACCAAAGCCAGTGACCTCCCCTCTCTCAATAGCCTCTATACACTGGCCAACGGCACTACGATCAAGAACCGTTTGTTTAAATCTGCGATGAGTGAGCAATTAGGTGATTCGGCGCATAACCCTCAACAGGGCTTAGTCACCCTGTATCGTCGTTGGGCGCAAGGTGGCATTGGGTTGGCCATTACCGGCAACATCATGGTATCGCGCGATGCCCTCGGTGAGCCGAAAAATGTTGTCTTGGACGAGCAAAGCGATCTCAGCGTTTTTAAGCAATGAGCAGATGCTGGCAAACTCAATGGCGCCCATATTTGGCCACAGCTAAACCATCCGGGTAAACAGATCCCAAGCTTTTTATCGAAAGAACCTGTTGCCCCCTCTGCTATTTCGCTTGGTAAGGGGTTAGAGAAAAGCTTTAATACCCCCCGGGCACTGACTGAAGATGAAATCACTGCCATTATCAACCAATTCGCTACCAGTGCGAAGCTAGCCAAAGAAGCCGGTTTTACCGGGGTGCAAATTCATGGTGCCCATGGTTACCTTGTCAGCCAGTTTCTATCACCAAGGCACAATCAGCGTGACGACCAATGGGGTGGTAGCCTTGAGAACCGAATGCGCTTCGTCTTGTCCATCTACCACGCTATTCGCGCGCAAGTGGGTAAAGATTTCCCTATTGGCATTAAGTTGAATAGCGCTGATTTTATGAAAGGCGGTTTTTCTGAAGAAGATTCAATGCAAGTGGTTCAATCATTGGCTGATGCAGGGATCAATTTGATCGAAATCTCCGGAGGCACCTATGAAAGCCCTTCGATGATGGGCAGTAAAGCCAAAGCAAGTACCATTAAGCGCGAAGCCTACTTTCTAGATTATATGGAAAAGGTGCGCCAACTGGTCGACACCCCGCTCGTCGTCACTGGTGGTTTTCGTAGCGCTCCCGCGATGTCTCAGGCTTTGGCATCAGCTGCAACGGATTTCATCGGCCTGGCAAGGACAACAGCAGTCGATGCTGAATTCCCCAACAAGCTATTAAACGATAAACACTACAGCATGAAGCTAGTTAATCCGACAACCGGCAACAAAGCAATGGATCACCTCGGCATGCTCAGCATCACTTGGTATGAGCAACAGCTATGGCGAATAGCAAAAGGAAAAGAGCCTAAACCAAATTTAAATGCTTGGATGGTGGTATTCAAAACCGTTGCCAGTGCAGGTATCCATGCCTTTAAAAAGCGTCGTGCTTAATTAAACATCGAACCCTATTAGAAAAAATATGACCACTGACAAGCCGCAACAAAAAACGCATACCGGACCAAAACCCGCGACAAAAGTCGAGGACGTTTACGAATACGCCATTTGGTGGCTGAACCAGCGCGGCTATTCGGTAATGAAGTTAAAAGAAAAGCTGGTGCGTAAAACAGATAACTCAGAGTGGGTGAATCAAGTGATCAACCGCCTTCTGGATCTCGGTTATCTCTCTGATCAACGCTATGCTGAAACCTTCGTTCAGTCTCGTTGCCGTTCATACGGCCCTGTTGTTCTGGCACAAAAGCTCAAGTTACAAGGCGTCAGCCAAGCCGACATCGACAATGCCTTATTGCTAATAGATGAGTCAGAGCAAGATATATTGATCAGCCGTGTTATCAACAAATATGCAGGAAAGAAAAGCAAGCAAGACATTAGCTTGCGCCTACAGCAAGAAGGCATTAGCCGTACAAGAATACAAACTGTAATGGCAAACGAGTTGAACTCAGAACACGAATTCCAACTCGCCCAGCGCTTGATAAACAAGCACAGCAAAAAAATGGGACGCACAGGGCTTAACCAGAAACTGCGTAGCGAAGGCATCAGCCAAGCCACAATTGATCAAGTGTTCAGTGAAAACGACCCCGAGCAGGATCAAAACGAAGATCAACAAAAAGCAGTGGCACTTCTCAACAAGAAGTACAAAGCACCGATCACTGATTTCGCTGACAAAAAGAAGGCGACGGCCTTTCTTGTGCGAAAAGGGTTTAGCTTTGCCGATGCAAACTATGCCCTTGAGCACCATTTAGCCGAGTAGGGTAATCAGGCCCTGTCTCATCTCTAATTTTGATCTTCTGTGCAACGACAGCTAGCTTTTTACTATACGAATGGGCACTCCATTGATGGACGCATACTTAGCTTTATGGAAGAACGCCTTTTCCATTTACTGGCCAATGGAGTTAGCATCATGTCGCACCATACCTATAAAATTACCGAGCTAGTAGGATCATCTCCCGTGGGTGTTGAAGAAGCCGTTAACAATGCCATCGCTAAAGCCAATGAGAGTATTCGCCATATGCGCTGGTTTGAGGTCAGTGACATTCGAGGCCACCTTGAAGATGGCAAAGTAGCCCATTGGCAGGTGACGCTTAAAATTGGCTTTACCATGGAAAATAGCTAATTCCAGGCGGGACGAAAGAGATAAAAGGAAAGGCGCAATATGCTGCACCAGCTCATCTTGATTTTGCTTGCACCTGTTTTTCTAGCCCAAGGCACTTATGTAAGAAAGTCGATCCCTTGCCTTAAAGAAGCTGATGGGCCAAGAAAGGGGAAAACGGAACCACGTGCCCCGTTTGCTAAGAAGCCCCTCCGCATCCTGCTACTCGGTGACTCCGCTGCGGCAGGTGTGGGTGCAGAACATCAATCCCATGCATTATCGGGCCAGCTAGTGAATGCATTAAAACAACACTTTTACCTTGAATGGCAACTTATTGCGAAAACAGGTTTTACTACCCAACAAGTACTCCAATCTGTTACTGCTCACCCCAAGCAAGCATTCGATATCGTCGTCCTCTCTGTTGGGGTCAATGATGTCACCAAACCCACCAGCGCCAACCAATGGATTAAGCGCCAACAAACCCTAACCGACACGCTGCGCCACCACTTTGACTGTCAGCAGATTATCTTTACCAAAATCCCGCCAATGGAAAAATTTCCGGCATTGCCCTACCCTCTTCGCTGGTACCTTGGCAGCAAAGCGAAAGCTTTTAACCGTAAATTGTCGACTTGGGCATCGACACAGCATGATTGTGAACTATTAGACTTAAACCAAGCGCTGAGCATCGAACATATGGCAACCGATGGCTTCCATCCCGGCCCAGAAATTTATCGTTTTTGGGGTGCCAGTGTTGCACAAGTCATTAAATCACGCTGGATGCCATAAGCGATAAAAACCGCTACACTGCCGCCATACTATTCAGCATATTTATCAATTCATATGGCAACCATCAAAGATGTCGCCCAACTAGCCGGCGTCTCAACCGCGACAGTATCACGCGTCATCAACCAAAGTGCTTATGTAGAGCCTATCACCCTCGAACGAGTACAAAAGGCCATAAAGACCCTCAACTATCAGCGTGACGCCCGAGCCTCAGCGCTTGCGAGCCGTTCAAACAACAGCTTGGGCCTGCTAACAGGCAACTTGGCCGACCCGTACTTTGCCCTTATCGCCAAACATGTTGAAGAAGTGGCACGGTTACACAAAAGCCAGTTGGTTGTCGTCAGTGGCGGCCATAATGCCCAACATGAAAAAGAGGGGTTAGATTACCTTATCAGCCAAGGCTGCGAAGCGATGGTAGTCCACTCAAAGATGCTGGATAACGACCTTTTACTGCGTTATAGCGCCCAGCTACCAGCAATGGTTTTAATTAACCGCACTATTGCGCAAATCTCCAACCGCTCAGTATGGGTCGATAACCGCAGTGGAGCAGCTGAATCTGTTCGATACCTCATTGAGCAAGGACATCGCAAGATCGCGTGCGTGACCAGTGATCTTCCTATCGAAGATCGTACCGACAGGCTTGCAGGTTACAAAGATGCGATGCAAGCGGCAAACCTTCCTGTTGAACCCCATTGGATCATCAACCAACCATTCAGCGAGCAAGGCGGGGAAATTGCCGGGAAACAATTGCTCACCCAGTGCCCGGAGATCACAGCGGCGGTCACCTTTAACGATGTCATGGCTGCAGGGCTAATGGCCAGTTTGCATGAGCAAGGTATCAAGGTACCTGAAGATATTTCTATTGTGGGCTTTGATGATGTCTTACTGGCTAGATACCTCTACCCTCGCCTCACGACCATGCACAACCCGGTCGCTGAAATGTCGGCCCATGCCGCAAACCTTGCCCTTAAATTAAAAAAATCGGGCTATGTACCTCCGCGCCAGCACCGATTTGACGCTCGTTTGGTTATTCGCCAAACGGTTTCAAGCCCCAAACTGCCAATTTAATAACAAAAACCATGACATTCATCACATGAATACCACCCATGTAAGCGCTTACATGAAACGTATACCGCTATCGCATTTTTAGTTGTCGCTCCCTCTTAATATGGCGCTGTTGAAACAAACCTGTACTTCAAAATATAAGAGGGAAACACAATGACAAATACAAAGCCTCTGCCATCATTGACCTTAGCGATAGCCCCTATCGCGGTCATGTTCGGCTTACTGGCAATCGGCTACGGCGTATTAGGACTACGCATTGAGCCATTATTGCTAGTCTCGGCTGCTTTTACTGGCTTTATCGCCACACGAATGGGCTATGGCTGGGATGACATCATTAATGCCATCGTCGAAAAGCTTGCCAAGGCAATGCCTGTGATCCTGATTTTGGTTTCTGTCGGCGGCTTGATAGCCAGCTGGATGATCAGCGGTACGATTCCATACATGGTTTATTGGGGACTGAAAGTGATCAGCCCTGAGTACATTCTGATTGCGGCTTTCTTTGTTACCAGCGTGGTATCGGTTTGCACTGGTACCTCATGGGGTTCAGCAGGCACTGTGGGGGTAGCGCTGATGGGTGTTGCCGCCGGCCTCGATGTTTCTTTGGCAGCAGCTGCGGGCGCGGTTGTTTCTGGCGCTTACTTTGGCGACAAAATCTCTCCGCTATCTGATTCAACCAACTTTGCCCCTGTGGTTTCAGGCACGACCCTATACGAGCACATTCAGCATATGCTCTACACAACGCTACCAGGCTTTGTGATTTCCTCTGTTGTGTTCTTCTTTGCAGGCCAGCACGGTGATATTGCAGGCGTTGCCGAGCCGCAAAAGGTTGTCGACATTTTGGCTGGCCTTGAAAGCTTATACAGCCTAAATATCTTCCTCGTTATTCCACCAGTGCTGATCCTATGGGGCGCGGTGACCAAAAAGCCTGTGATCCCACTCATGCTAACCGCTTCTGCTGTGGCACTGGGCCTAGGTATGATTTTCCAAGGCTTCTCACTCCAACAGGGTTTCCAAGCCTATGTAGATGGCTTCAACATCAGCATGTTCAGCGACAATGGCCATGCCGTTGATGGGCTTGTACCCGACATCGCCTCGCTACTAAATCGTGGCGGCCTGTTCTCTATGATAAGCACTATCTTGCTGGTTTTCTGCGCTTTTGCTTTCGCAGGTATCCTAAGCCTAACCGGTGCGCTAAACGTAGTACTGGGTCACTTCCTCCACTTGATCCGCAATACTGGCCAACTGATCTTATCCACCGTGCTAGCGACCCTTACCGTGGTATTCACCACTTCAGACGGTAAATTGGCGCTGCTTATTCCTGGTGAGTTATTCCAGAATGCTTATCGCAAAATGGGCTTAGACACCAAGAACCTCTCACGCACCATTGAGGATGCAGGCACGATCATCGAACCATTGGTGCCATGGACCGCTGCAGGTGTATACATGGCGGGCACATTGGGTGTATCTACCCTCGATTACCTACCATGGGCGATTCAGTGCTACACCGGGGTGATCTTCGCACTTATCTATGGCTTCACCGGCTTCGGTATTGCGAAAGCACCAGCATCAAACCAACAAGAAACCACACACTCGGCAATGGCTGAAGTTAAATAAGGTACACCATGACGACATCATTTGATCACGTTTACGATCGCCGCCAAAGTGGCTCTGTGAAATGGGACTTCATGGAAGAAAAGTTAGGATTAGGATCAGACGATCTGCTGCCTATGTGGGTGTCTGATTATGATTTCAAAGCACCACCAGCAGTAATTGAAGCGCTAGAGAGCCGCATTCAGCATGGTATTTTTGGCTATGCTGAGCGTAGCGATGACTATTACCAAGCTGTCACTAATTGGTATCAGCATCAACACCAAATTGCGATCGACCGCCAGTGGATCACTACTGTTCACGGCGTGCTACCCGGTTTATCCATGCTGATCCAAATGCTCACCAAAGAAGGTGACAGTATTGTCATGCAAACGCCTGGCTACGGTTCATTCAAAAAAATCAGTGAATTTAACCAGCGAGTTATCGTTGAAAACCCACTGCTAGAAGTGAACGGGCACTACTCAATGGATCTTGATCACCTTGAGTCTTGCTTTCAAGCCGGTGCCAAAGTGCTCATTTTCTGCAACCCTCACAACCCGGTAGGACGAGCGTGGTCATTTGATGAAATGGTGGCCATTGCCGACCTTTGCGATAAGTACGGTGTTTGGCTACTCAGTGATGAAATATGGGGGGACTTGGCAATGCCCAATCACCAATATATCTCAGCACTAAGCTTGCCGGTGCATCTACAGCACCGACTGGTGGTTGCCACAGCGGCAAGTAAAGCCTTTGGCTTATCGTCGCTGCGAATTTCGAATTTCATCATTCCTAATGATGGGTTACGACAGCAGTTTGTTCGCCGCCTCGATGCCCATGGCATGGATGTGTATAACAGCTTGGCAATGTGTGCAGCCACCGCGGCATACCAAACGTCTCACTCTTGGCTGGAAGCGCTAAAAGGATACCTTCAAGCCAATATTGACTACTTGGCGGATTTTATTGCGAAGGAGTTACCGCAACTGCGCTTTAACAAGCCTGAAGCTGGCTATCTAGCTTGGGTGGATTGCAAAGCCCTTGGGTTAGATGATGTCGAGCTGGAGGCAAAGCTGGTTGAAGCAGGCATTGTTGCCAGTATGGGAGCCGGATTCGGTACCAATGGCAGCGGCTTTATAAGGCTCAATTTAGGATGCCCTCAAGCAACATTGATTGAAGCCTGTGGACGATTAAAGCGGGCACTTGGCTAAAGCTGGGAAGGCAACAAAAGAGTCGCCACCCCCGTTGAAGTACTAAGTTCAAAGCCAAAAGACGAAGCTAAAAGCCAGACAATTGTCTGGCTTTTCTATCTAACCGAAAAACTGTGATTGGCGATCTTTCATAAAGCCCAACGTTTTTTCATCAAACTTCTTCAGCGATTCGAATAAGCTATCTAGCTGGCCTTCATAACCAAACCAAGAGGCTAATGTTGCGTTCACCTGATCCGCTGCTATCTCTGGGATCAATCGCCCATTGTTATAGTCATATTCGCTACCCGGCGTTAAATCTGGCCATTTACCATAAGCCTTTGTTCCATCCACCGCACCACCAATGATTAGCTGATGTCCTGCCCAACCGTGGTCTGTACCCGAGTCGTTTGCCATCACGCGTCGTCCAAAATCTGACATAGTGAATGTTGTAACACTCTCAGACAGACCTTGCGCCTTTATCTCATTATAAAACGCGGCAACAGCATCACTCACTTCGCCCAGCAATGCAGCATGCTTATTCGCCTGATCTTTGTGAGTATCGAACCCGCCAAGCCCAAGGAAGAATATCTGACGATTGTGCTTCATTGAGCCGCTATCACGTGACTTAATCAGTTTTGCTGTTGTGTGCAACATATTACCAAGCGTGGTATCGGGGAATCCTTCCAAATCCCCCACCCCACCTAGCGCCTCATCCAAGTCGACATTTTCGTAATACCGGTTCGCCATGGTTAATGAGTAATTATCAGCATAAAGGTTGGCAAACTTGGTTTCGAAGTGCCGACTCATGGCTTCTACTCGCTCCGCTTGTGACAGGCCACTGTAATCCCCTGCGCCATCACTGGTCATGACTAACTGTTCTAGGTTGCTATTTCTTAGCCACTTTTGCTCGCCATTGAGAGACATTAAGGGTGACAATGTGCCAGACATTTGCATCTCTTTTGCCATTCTCCCTGCCCAGCCAAACTTATCCTCCATTTCTTCGGCACCCGATTGCCACATGGTTTGCTGAAGGTTATGAGCCATTAGAAAGTCAGGCACTCGAGGTGACTCGGATGAGCGACCAATGATAGGTTCAACCAGCTGGCCTGAGTTGACTATCACGGTGGCAGCCCTATCTCCCATAAAAATAGGTTGTAAGCTTTGCATCGCGGGGTGAAGCCCCAACGCAACATCATTCTCTGTTTTAAGGCTCAAAGGAACAAGGCTACCCCTTTCGATAGCAAGGCCTGGCCTTGCATCCAAGTAAGCTTGATAAGCCGCATCGTCATCGGGGATCACCATGTTATAGGCATCATTGCCCCCAAATAGAAAAATGCACACGAGGGCCTTGTAATCGCCTTCAGCGGCTTGTGCCGAACTTATCCCTGTAAAAGCAGGAGCAGTAGACATAGCCCCTAAAGCCGCTGTCGATTTTAAGAAGTTTCTTCTCGATAATTTCATGGTTTACTCCTGACAACGGAATTCTGGCGAGCATTGGACAGCAAATAGCGTGCTTTCGATTTTTCGATCATCGGTACGATTGTCAGCGGTTAATTCCAATAGCATTTCAGATAAGAATTGGGCTAACTCATCTGACATTAGCCCACCAAATAAACGGGTGTTAACAACGTCAATGTAGGCATCTGGGTTATTGATATTTCGCTCAAACTCTGAACGATTCCAGGACCATTTTTTTTGATCGGTAGAATCATGGGAATAGATCATCACCCACATGCGGTTTGAAATGCGCCTCACACTATCCATCGACAATATGGCGAATTCCGGAGCGACTAATGCCTTATCTGTAATTTCACCTTTCGGGGCATATTCCGGCTCATAAAAATTAAAGACACTCGGTGCTCTCAGCGGCGCCTGTCCAAAATTATTCTGTGTCGCGGGGAAATCCCACCAGCGATCAGGGTCGTTACTTTTTACATTTAGCGCACGGCACAGGTTAGCCATCGCAACCAATGGTTCCTTAACTTTGCCAAAGTTCCGGCTGTTAGAGCCGTTATTCTGATAATCTGCCATTGCTTTTCCGTTCAGCACGTCTTCATCAAGCAAAATGGCTGTAATTACCGCCCTTAAATCACCACGCTCACCTTGTCCGTTATCTTTAAATACATCCGCAACACGCTTGATATAACTGCGACGAGGGTTACTTATAGTGAGTCGTTTTATCAGCAGCGTCGAAATGAACACAGCGGTATTATTATGATTGGCTAATAGATCGATAGCTTGGGCTAGATCTTGTTCGGGAATCTGCCCTTCAGGAAAGGTTTGGCCTAGAACGCTTTTTTCACCAAAATCATGTCGATTATCATCCGCATACATCGGTTTTAAATAGGTATCTCGTCGCCATCCCGTTAAGACTCTGGCAAGCTCTTCGACATCTTGCTGTGTATAAGTGGGAATTTTTTCGCCTTCAGGTGTGAGTGCTGGTTGCCCATTACTATTTAGCTTCCATAGGCCGAGGCTAAATAATTGCATCACCTCTCGCGCATAGTTTTCATCAGGGAACGTATTCTTATCCGGATCCGCTTTCCGGCTCCCTTCAAGGGTCAGGTATTTCCCCATCGCCGGGCTTAACGTTACAGCTTCGAGTAAGTCTCTAAAGTTGCCAAAAGCGTTTTTAATCAGCACGTCATAGTATTCTACCAACCCTTCAGAGTTTGGCCCGCCACTGTTTGAAACCACAAATATCTGACTTAATGCAAACGCTACACGCTGCCTTAATTGATCACTCGCATTGATCGTACGATCCCACCATGCGCTTAACCTGGCATTTTCATTAAGGCTATCACCACTGGCATTCGCAAATGTTTCCGCCAAAGGACGGTGCAATCGCCGATTTCGCGTAAACTGATCTTCCAACCAAGCATCGACACCTATTTCAAGAAAGGCATCAATATCTCCCTTCTTCGGCCCGAAACTAGCACGGTATAGAAACTTGGCCGCTTGTTCCGGCTCATATATAGACATAGCCAACTCACTCCTTCTATTGTTATTACTTACAAGGCACACATGCCCAGAAAGTCTGTTAAATAATGAAGTAGCTGGATATATTCACCAGATGAATGTCATTTTTTTGATAGATTAATTCCAAAAAAATGGGCTAGAGATTTTCTCTAGCCCAAGCGTAAGAAATTAGAAGTATATTCTTGCTTTCTAATAATCTTTTTCAGATTTCAGTTTTTTTAACTGATCTTCAACTATCGGCCTTAGTCGATCGATTGGCATGTAACCGCCAATGATTTCATCACCAATGATCATGGCAGGCGTGCCTCGCATGCCTAGTTCGGTGAACATTTGGTAGTTCTTATCGATCATCAAGCGTGTATCTTGCTGGCGCTCCAGACTGGCTTTGGTGCCAGTAGCATCGGCTATGCGGGTAAGCGAGCTCTTATCATGCATCTGTGGTCGGCGTACAAGCAACTGGTGTACCTGATCATAAGACTCGCGTTGTTCCTGCCAAACATTCAATGCAAATTCCGCTGATGTGGTACCTAGGCCTTCAACATCCTGCTTTTTCAGTGGCACATAAATATTAACCACTCGAACATCATTTGGCATCTCTTCGGCAAGTTGCGCCAATACAGGATCAAGTTTCTTACAGAATGGGCAGTTATAGTCTGTCACATTGACAATTGTTAGCGTGGCATCATCATTGCCCATGGTGGTATGACTTGGGTTTTTGAAGATCCAATCTTGGTACTTAGCCAGCATCTCAGCCTGGCGGTCCTGCTGAACCAAGTACATGTTGAGGTTGGTCAGCAAACCATCGATTAGCTCAGGGTTGTCGGCCAAAAGGGATTCAATTTTACCCAGGTTCGTTTGCTGTTGTTGTGTAAGTTCTGACGCAATTGTTGGTGTAGCAACAAGAGAGGCCGTAGCGAGAGCAACGGCAATAAATGTTTTTTTCACTTTGTATTTCCTAATAATAATTAATAGACAGATAGATTGATATGCCTATTACTTACTCCAGAAATACACACAGTCGAAGATGGAGACGCCTTGAGGTTGGCTTAGGGTAAAACAGTGCCCGCGCGTAGAAAACCAAGATTGACGTAACAGCGGCAAGGATAAGCACCGACCCAACCGAGAACACAAACAGGTTTTCACACTCGCCTTGAGTGTGGATACGAACCAATTGCTCTGTTTTGCTACAGATACCGGAAAACGGCTGGTCATCACCGGCACCATCCGGCTGGTACTCGCTCAACCAGTTATTTTGCTCCGGTTGGGGGCCTGCATTCACCAACACCAGCTGACTACTGGCAAATATACAAGCAGAAACAAGCACGATCACCAACGCAAGGCTTAGTAATGCCCTTTGCGTAAGTGTCCGAGTTTCAGAGATGAACTTGTTCATGGAATAACAAAAGTTGGTTAACAGCATAAGTTAGTCAGGCGTCTGGCACATAAGTTCCACACAGAGCAAAATTTTTCTTTATGCTTTATTTTTGATAGCATAAATCTGCCTATACAATTCAATACCTTAATAACAGCTAACTGCGCTTGTCATTGTTTTTATTGATTAATCTATTAAGTGACAAAACTGAGCTCAAAAAAACACCAAAACATTGTCGCAAATTAATAATACTTTTGCTATTAATGAACTGACCTCATGGTGTTTCTGATGTATGACGTCTCTCGTGCCAAACCTACTGTGAAGTAGGGACGGAAAGCCACGGGACTCAGCAGTAAAGAGTTAGCCGGGTTGCATCTATTTGTTGAATAATGACATAGGTGCTCAAATGAAACTTCAAATTGCGTTAACCACGACACTTCTCGCCTTTTCCTTTTCTTCTTTTGCAGGTTCACTCGAATTAAAGCAAGAAGGCGTACTTGTTTCCCCTACTGATACCTACACCAATATATTTAGCTCACAGATCCAAATGGGCTTTGGCTATATCAAGGATGGCTCCAAACCAGATAACGATAAAGTTAACAGAGAAGGCGATGGAACCTTCATTATTGAACGTACAGGGCAGCTCAATGGTGTCTCAGATACAGGAAGCGAGAACCCAACCGTATGGGTTCGTAATGACGGGAACTTCCCTAGCACTGCCCTCAAAGCTTCGTCTCGAAAGCCAGGTTCAATCGATATGGTTGTCGGTGATACATCGACTGATGGATATAGGCCCCAGTTCCAAAAAGACTCACCAGCCCTTTTTGTTGGCGAATCCAAGCTCAACACTAACGGCAGCAAGAACTCGGCCACTGGCGATATTAAACATTTAGCGGTTGAAGTGCGTGGTGCAATAAAACTTTGCGGTAAATCAGGATCTCGAGGTGATGAATGCCAAGCAGCAGCCTTCTTATATGTGGCCGACGGTGGGAACCTTATTGTTCGATCACCATCGGGGGAAAGCTATAACCTACTTGATGGTTTGACCCCAATAAATTAGATAACCGTGCAAGGCTTAGCCGTTATAGCGGCTAAGCCTTTCCCTAAACTGTTTCATTACGACAAATACGGGCATGATCGATGAAAACTCTCAACGCACTCTTACTATTGCTGGTTCCGTTGTTATTTTCTACTTATAGCTATAGCGGGATCATACAGACATACACGGATCAGTCAGCTTTCGAAAGCCTAACCGGTATTAACTACACCGCAACTTTTACGAAAACGCCACCAGCGACAGACAACGGAACCGGTCTCACCTACGACTATGGCTTCTTTAGCATTACTAAGGAATATGACAACAACAACGGCCGGCCTGAAAATAATTACTGGCGAGGTAAACCGACCTACTTTAATAACGACATCATCGAATATAATCGCGGCTTATATGCTTGGGGTGGCCTATTTGATACCCTCGTAGGCGGTGGAGGTGCAGGCATTGAAATCTTTGTGGAATATATCGGTGGTTTAAGAGAACAAGTCGGCGCTATCGGTCTTAATGCCGATCCTAATAAAGGTTACATCGGCTTTACTACTGATATGGCATTTAACAAAATCATTATCCGCACATCGGACTTAAAAGGGACAAGTAAAAGTGATACCTATTCACTACGCAACGTAACAGCTGAAATCCCAGAGCCAAGCAGCGGCTTATTGTTCATCGCTTCTTTACTTGGCCTAAACTGGCTTCGCAGGTTAGTGTAACGAGCTCTCCGATGGTCAAACTAACAGTCGACAACACGTTAGACTGACCATCTGCTACAGGGTTTGCTGATGTTGCTTATTACTTAAGTTTGCTCACTAAAGCTTCAAACTCATCGATTTGGCGAGAAACCATCTCAATGCTCTGTTGCCAGAACTCGGGTTCACGTATATCCATTCCTAAATGCTTTTGCACCACTTCTTCGGCGGTCATAGAGCCCGTATCACACAGCAGCGCTTTATAATCCTCATAGAAATGGCTGCCCTTTGCTTCACGCTGGGCATAAACGCCTTTACTAAACAGGTAACCAAACAAATACGGATAGTTATAGAAACTCAGCTCTGCAATGCTGAAGTGAAGTTTGCTGGCCCAAAACATATCATTAGTCTCTGCCATGGCATCGCCGTACCATTCGCGCCACTTCTCAGCCATCAGGGCTTTGAGTTGATCAGGGGTCAATTCCCCCTGCTGTCGCTGCTCATAAAAGGCTTTCTCAAATTCGTAGCGAACCGGAATATTTACCATCAAAGCCAGAGCCGACTGCGCTTCTTCCCAAAGCATCATGAGTTTATCTTGATCGCTCTGAGCTTTTTCCATCAATGCATCACGAACCACATTCTCAGCAAAGATAGAGGCGGTTTCTGCCAAGGTCATCGGGTAGCTTGATTGCTGACGTGGCGTGCCCTTCAATACCCAATTGTGGAACGCGTGACCTAGCTCATGGGCCAGAGTCAATACATCTGACATGCTGCCACCCCATGTCATAAAGACCAAAGGCGTGCGGCTGTCTGCAAATTTGGTGCAGAAGGCACCCAATCGCTTGTTTGGCTGTGGTGCAGCGTCAATCAATTTGTTCTCCACCATCATATCGACAAACGCGGCCATTTCGGGATCAACGCCCTCAAAGGCTTCACGAATGATCGCAATACCTTCATCGAAGCTGTACTCGTGACTTTCAGCGTTTCCAAGCGGTGGCATCGACGCTAACTCATCCCAAGGTTTGAGCTTTTCGGTTCCAAACAGTTGCGCCATCACCTTTCCAGCCTTTTGGCCTACAGCACGCCTATCTTTGGTAGTGCTCATCATCGCATCTAGGGTGGCTCGCTCAATTCGTCCATCATGCAATGCAGGGTCTAAAAAATGCACAGGGGTTGTATGGCTTCGCTTCTGATATTCAGTCAAACGGCCACCAGAAAGCGCATTCAAGATAGCGGCAAAGCTTTCCTGATGGGTTTCCATTGCGCCGGAGATGGCTTTCCAGGCTGGCTCACGACGTAAGCTATCCCCACCATAGAGAATACTGGCGGCTTGAGATAACCCCACTGTTTCTTCTGTATCATCTTGTAGTGACAGCGTCACTTTAAGACTACCGGTTAGGTTATCGTACAAACGCCCCCAAGCATTGCGACCATCAATATTCATTGCCGATAACAATTGCTCTTCTTCCACTGAAAGCAACTGGGTCTTCAACAAAAGTTCGCGATCCAGCTTAAATCGGTATGGGGTTAACTGACTACCGGATAAAAGTTGCTCGTAACCTTGCTCATCAAGATGGATCACAGCCTGCAAAAACGGGTTGAGTGCTTGGGCTAATTCAGAGCCGAGCTTATCAACCTGCCCTGACAACTGTTTAGCTTTCGCATTTGAAGCATCAACAGACAGTAAACAGTTAGCATAGCTAGATAGTGTCGATACTGTGATAGAAAGCTCATCGTGCAGCAACAATGCATCCGCTAAACCAGAAATTTGTTCGCTACTTAATGTATTAAATTGCGATAGCTTCGTGGTTACCGTCGATAGATCGTGTTCTATTTTCGGATCATTTAGATCACGATAAGCAATGGTTAGATCCCAACTTGGAATATGCATCTTCTCTCCTTGTCATGAACTTGCTAAAAGCAATTAGTCTGTAAACAAAAGGCAAGCCTGGCCTTGATGATCGATACGCTGGATCTGCGTTGCGAAGACCTTCTCTAGCGTATCAACGGTCATTACCGCTTCTGGCTTCCCTTTGGCGACGCAAGAACCGTTATTCAATAATATGACTTTATCGGCCTCTTTGAGTGTTCGGTTTAGGTCGTGATTGGCCATCACCACGGCAATGCCTTTACTGGCGATCCGGCGGATCAACTTGTACATTGTCGCTTCTTGCCCGATGTCCAGTGCGGCAGCTGGCTCGTCTAACAGCAATAGCTTTGCATCAGGGTTTAAGTCTGGCCACACCTGCAAGCAGGCAGCGGCCAGCCTGACACGCTGCCATTCACCACCGGAAAGTTGCTGAATACTGCGATTGAGCTTATCGGCGATTTTCAGTGCATCACAAATCTCATCCAATGCCGCTTGCACTTTGTCTCCATCAAGGTGCCCGAGTGCCGACAGCGACAGTGACAGAAAATGGTAGACACCGACCGAGAAAGCCGGCTTATCCTGCTGGGCAAGATAGCAACGTTGCTGGGCCAGCATTTGAAGGTCGTATTCCTGGATTGGCTTATCTGCAAACATGACATCACCTTCAGGCTCAACTAACCCGGATAGCATCGAAATGGCCGTACTTTTACCACTTCCGTTTGGACCTATCAGGTGAACAATCTCACCTTGCCCGACTTCAAACGACACAGGAAGCAAACGAGGTGGCATGGCAAGGTTTTTTGCTGCGATCACGACAGGCTGATTATGCTCTATTTGATTCATCATGGTCCCTTAGTCTATGTGCGATCGAAGCAGCATCCAGATAAACACAGGCGCGCCAATACTCGTGATCACGACGCCAACGGGTAGCTCCGCCGAGGGCAGCAATACCCTAGAAAGCGTATCGGCAGCGGCCAGTAACAATGCGCCGGTAATGGCCGACAAGGGCAACAAGTAACGATTTTCGGTTCCCAACCCTAAACGCAACAAATGGGGGATCACCAAACCAATGAAGCCAATCACCCCACCCAGTGCGACCGATGCCCCGACTAGCAGCGACACAATCAGTATCAATCGCCAGCGGAAAGCGGAAACATCAAGCCCTAGCTGTTTAGCTTGGTTCTCTCCGAGCATCAATAAATCAAGCTTGCGCCCTTGCAGGCAGAGCCAAGCCAAAATAGGAAAAACAATCAGCAGCAAGCTCAGTTGAGACCAGTTCACGCCCGCGACACTGCCCATCAACCAATACATCAGCATACGCAGGCTCAAGTCATCACTGAAATAAAATGCCCAGGTCACCACCGCACCGGACAGGATCCCGAGTGCGACACCGATCAATAGTAGCCGGGCTGTAGATACTCTCTTTCTTCGTGACAGCCCCACCAACACCAAGGTAAAACACAATGCCCCCAGCATGGCAGCAAACATAGTCAGCATCGGGCTAGGCACGAACGGTAACACAAACATCAAGATAACCAGAGCGAGGCTGGCCCCGCCCGATATTCCCAACACACCAGGCTCAGCTAATGGGTTGCCTAAAAGCACTTGTAATACGGCACCTGAAACGGCCAATGAGGCGCCAATAGCTAAAGCAGCAAAGAGCCTTGGCATCCGAAGTTGAACCAGAAGTTGCTGCTCTAAATCGCCATCAGGCATCCATGGCAGGATAAAGATTTCACCGACAGATAATGAAAGGAAGCAGGCGACTAAGAGTGCAACACCGGCACTAATGAAGCCTACGCGCCAACGCGCTTGCCGGCGTAAGAGAAGATCGTTTAACTGCATGGATAAGGCACGGTAATAAATGACGCTTTACCATACCGTTTCACCCATAAAATGGAAACCAAGAAGTGATTAGAATGCGGCTAGTTGTTGATTTCTTTACTAGCCGCACTGGGATTTAGGGCTCAGATGTCAATTTTCATGTCTTTGTAGTAGTACTCTTTGTCATGGTCACTGATCTCACGCAGTACCCGACAAGGGTTACCCACCGCAACAACGTTCGCAGGAATATCTTTGGTTACCACGCTGCCAGCCCCAATCACGGTATTTTCACCAATGTTGACACCCGGCAGTACGACGGCACCCGCCCCAATCCAAACATTGTTACCAATTCGAACCGGTATATTGAATTGTGCCACCTTGCGACGAAGATCAGGGTCGATCGGATGCCCTGCCGTCGCAATCGTGACATTGGGTGCAATCATGACATTATCACCAATGTAAATATCGGTGTCGTCGACTAGCGTGAGATTAAAATTGACGTAAACATTGTCACCTAGGTGGGTATACTTCCCCCAATTAGCCCGCAATGGTGGCTCGATATAGCAATCCTTCCCCACTTCCGCGAATATCTGCTTGATGAGTTCAGTACGTTTGGCTTGCTCGGACGGTCTTGTATGATTGAAGTCGTAAAGTACTTCCATACACTCGGCTTGCTCGGCAACAAGCCCTTCATCATCACTGCAATAGATCTTCTGGCTTTGCATCCGCTCACGTAACGTTAGCGCCTGCATTTCTTCATGTCCTGCATCAGACATTGTTATCACTCCAAATATCAATACTGACGTCACTATGCCGAGATAACTGCATGAATTGAAGTGATATACCCAGATAAAATATGGACTTTGTGACATGGGTTCGTATTGCAAATACCATCAATGGGAACCCAGCAACTCACCCTAGTTACGACCGCTTAGTCCTTTACTTTCAATTGTTCGCCAAGACTGACTTCGGTCTCCTTTACCAACAAGCATGCGCGCTGCCCGATAGCAACATTGGCATTGGGAAAGACCACGGACTCCCCCCCGTCTAATGCAAAGTATTCCGTCTCCTGATCGGCTGCAAGGAACTGGCCCTGTGCAAAAAAAGTAAAGTTGGCTTGGTCATTAGGAAAATTAAATCGAAAGTCGTCAGAATGCTTGATAAGGGTGCGGGTGACCTTATAGATAACCATCTCGCCGTCTTGCCACTGCGATGCTATGTGTGGCTGGCTGACTAAACGCAGTAGCGCCTGGTAGAAAGGGGCCAGTTTATCGAGATCATTCTCGCCAAACTTAGCCACCCGGCCCAACTCCAGTGTCAGCGCTTGGGCACTGAAGTTTTCTGCGCTATACCAACTGAAAGTTGATGACGGCGTATTCGACAGCATTGCTGCTTCAATTTTCGCTTGCTGTAAAAAGGCGAACAACACCTCATCCCTTGTTGGGTTATCGGAGTGTGGGCTCACTGCAAAGGTATAATGGGCTGAACCGCGTATCGCACAATGAAGATCAAGATGCCAACGCTGATGACTGGATGCTGATCCCCCTGAGTAAAAATGGCTGACCGCATCTTGGAGTTGATTGGCGATGACACAGTCGATATTTCGGGCTTGGTTGCGCCCCTTGAACAAGCGATTCATGTTCTCTTCAATGAACCGAGTATGGTTATTGATGGCATCAGGGTGCGCGATGATTAAGAGTAATCGGTGGCTGGGTGCTAACTGCCCGCATATGATCTGCTCTGCAAGGCGCTGTATTAGCTCTATCGGGCTAGTTTCATCCCCATGCACTCCAGATGACAACACTAAGCTTTTCTCTTCACCAGTCGGCGCTGAGGGCGTTATTTGTAATACCCCTCGACTCAGTAGTTCACACGTTGCACCTGTGGCTGTTTTCCACTGGCCACGCTCAAACGCAATATCAAGGTTGAGTGTCGCGCCAAGAAAATTCCCTTCTTTTACCTGCTGCAACATTGTCATGTCACTTCTCCCTGTTAACACCTTCCCCCATTACCGTCAGGAGGAAATCACTGCTAACACTATATCGCACAGAGATTTATTTGTAACCACAATGTTAATAGCAGCATCAAATTAGTTACATTCAACAGAAGATAGAGATAGAGATAGAGATAGAGATAGAGATAGAGATAGAGGATATTCTAGGACAGAAATAACAAAGCCCAAGCAAGTTCTACACACCTTGCTTGGGCTCTAATTATGGTTAAGCAGCGATTACTGTTCGATTTCGATGTTTTCTACGCGTGCTTTTAGTTTTTGACCCGGACGGAAAGTAACAACACGGCGAGCAGAGATTGGAATATCTTCACCCGTCTTAGGATTTCTTCCTGGACGCTCGTTCTTGTCACGTAAGTCAAAATTACCGAAACCCGATAATTTCACTTGCTCGCCACTTTCAAGAGCTTTCCTAATTTCTTCAAAGAAGACTTCCACCGTATCCTTGGCGTCCCGTTTGCTTAATCCAACATTCTCAAACAGGTTCTCAGCCAGATCGGCTTTTGTGAGCGCCATAGATAATTCCCTCAAGACTATGTTGAATGGATTGTAGCCATACCCATGTATAACTACAGCGAATTAGTCTGCAAGATAATAAGCACAAATTTGACGTGATTTGACCGCTGGATTCGTGCTCAATCTCAACTAGAGACAAGTTTAAGCCAACTTGCTGATTTCCGCCAACTTTTTTAAGTTAACTTGTTGTCAAATTACTGATTATTAGTAGCACAAAAAGCCTGTATCCATGCACCTAGTTGTGCTTAATAAGCATAAAATGCGAAAAAATCGTCTAAATATCGTCACCACAGCGGCATATATAACTAATATTTAGCCACCAGATAGAAATTGTAGCTATATATCAAAAAGTTACATTTATTAGATTCAAATCAAAAAAAAGCAGCCATAATTGGCTGCTTTTATAAAACAATAACTTAAAAATCATCGTTTTTTTCTATTCGCTGTATCTATATACCAGCCGAATAGTGCTATTTAGTCACGTAGGCTAGCACCGAAACGCTCAGCTAGAACAGCAACAATGCTGTCTACTGCACCTGCGATATCCGCTTCTTCTAGAGTACGCTCTGCTGACTGAAGTGTTAGCGCGATTGCAAGGCTCTTCTGGCCTTCCTCAACACCCTTACCACGGTAAACGTCAAACAGGTTAACATCGGTGAGTAGCTCGCCGCCATTTGCGCGACAAACTTCCACGACATCACCCACAGCAACGTCTTCGTTCACAACGATCGCGATATCGCGACGGTTTGCTGGGAACTTAGAAACAGCAGCTGCTTCAGGAAGAACGCGAGAGTTGATTGCATCCCACTCGATTTCGAACACGATAGTACGACCGTTTAGGCCGAACTTGCGCTCAAGCTCAGGGTGAACAGTACCAATCACACCGATTTCTTTGCCGTCTACGATAATTGCCGCAGTTTGGCCTGGGTGAAGTGCTGGGTGCTTAGCTGGCTTGAAGCCGAATGCAACTTCGTTAGCCGTTAGCTCTAGCACTGCTTCTAGGTCGCCTTTCAGGTCGAAGAAGTCGACAGTGTTAGTTTCAATATCCCAGTGCTCTTCGCTACGCGCACCAGCAATAACACCCGCAAGCATTGGCTCTTGGCGCATACCGTTTTCAGCCGACTCGCAAGGGATGAAACGTAGGCCGTATTCAAATAGACGAACACGTGGCTGCTGACGCTTCTGGTTGTGAACAACCGTGTTTAGAAGACCTTGGATCAGGCCTAGGCGCATTGCTGACATTTCCGCAGAAATTGGGAATGGCAGGATTAGCGGCTCAACACCAGGAACAATCAGTTTCTGCTGCTCAGGCTCTACGAAGCTGTATGTGATTGCTTCGTGGTAACCGCGGTCAACAAGAAGGTCACGTACACGCTTAAGCGGTAGGTTTGCTTCTTTGTGGTCGTTCATCTTCAGTGCAGCTGCAGGCGACTGATTTGGGATGTTGTTGTAACCGTAGATACGGCCAACTTCTTCAATCAGATCTTGCTCGATGGCAATGTCAAAACGCCATGTTGGTGCAGTGGCAGTCCAACCTTCAGCCGCTGTTTCAACAGAAAGACCTAGACGCTCTAGGATCTCAACCACGTCTGCATCAGCAATGTGGTGGCCTAGTAGGTTGTCTAGCTTAGAACGGCGTAGCTCAACTGTGTTTGGCTTTGGTAGGTCTGCTTCAGACTCAACGCCAACAACTGGCGCAACTTCACCACCACAGATCTCAACAAGAAGCTGTGTAGCACGCTCCATTGCGCTGTGCTGAAGGGCGAAATCCACACCACGCTCAAAACGCATTGAAGAATCAGTGTGCAGGCCGTAGCTACGCGCGCGACCACGGATATGGTCTGGTGCGAAGAACGCACACTCAAGTAGCACGTCCGTTGTGTTAGCCATTACACCAGATAGCTCACCACCGAAGATACCAGCAATTGCTAGCGCTTTAGTGTGGTCAGCAACAACTAGCGTATCATCGTTTAGCTCAGCTTCTGTGCCGTCTAGCAGTGTTAGCTTCTCGCCCTGCTCTGCCATACGAACAACGATGCCGCCGTTGATCTTAGACAGATCAAATGCGTGCATTGGCTGGCCTTGCTCAAGAAGAACGTAGTTGGTGATATCAACAACAGGATCGATAGAGCGAATACCACAACGGCGCAATTTTTCTTGCATCCATAGCGGTGTTTCAGCTTTAACATTCACGTTCTTAACAACACGACCAAGGTAACGAGGACATGCTGCTGGCGCTTTAACTTCGATAGATACAGTGTCTTCGATAGTTGCTGCAACCGCTTCAACTGACGGCTCAGTCACGTCAGCACGGTTAAGTACGCCGACTTCACGCGCTAGACCACGGATGCTGAAACAGTCAGCACGGTTTGCTGTTAGGTCAACATCAACGGTTACGTCGTTCAAACCTAGGAACTCGCGGAAATCAGTACCTAGTACTGCATCTTCTGCTAGCTCAAGGATACCATCTGACTCAACGTCGATACCCAGCTCAGAGAAAGAACAAAGCATACCGTGAGAAGGCTGGCCGCGAAGCTTCGCTTTCTTAATTTTGAAGTCACCAGGCAGTACTGCACCTACAGTAGCCACAGCTACTTTTAGACCTTGGCGACAGTTTGGCGCACCACAAACGATGTCTAGAAGCTCTTCTTCACCAACATCAACTTTGGTTACGCGTAGTTTGTCGGCATCTGGGTGCTGACCGCACTCAACAACCTGACCCACTTTAACGCCAGTAAATGAACCCGCCACAGGTAGTACGTCGTCTACCTCTAGGCCAGCCATTGTAATTTGGTGAGTTAGTTCGTCAGTGGTAACCGCAGGGTTTACCCACTCACGAAGCCATGATTCGCTGAATTTCATTGTGATTAAACCTCTGGATTACTTGAACTGTTTTAGGAAACGAAGGTCGTTCTCGAAGAACGCACGTAGGTCGTTTACGCCATAACGCAGCATGGTTAGACGCTCAACGCCCATACCAAATGCAAAACCAGAGTATTTCTCAGGGTCGATACCAACACTACGTAGTACGTTCGGGTGAACCATACCGCAGCCTAGTACCTCTAGCCACTTGCCGTTCTTACCTTTAACGTCAACTTCTGCTGAAGGCTCGGTGAACGGGAAGTAAGATGGACGGAAACGTACTTCTACTTCTTCTTCGAAGAAGTTACATAGGAAGTCGTGAAGAATACCTTTCAGCTGTGCAAAGTTAACGTTCTCGTCAACTAGCATGCCTTCCACCTGGTGGAACATTGGCGTGTGAGTTTGGTCGTAGTCGTTACGGTATACACGGCCAGGTGCGATAAAGCGTAGTGGCGGCTGGTTTTCTTCCATAGTACGGATCTGAACACCAGATGTGTGCGTACGAAGCATCAGATCTGGGTTGAAGAAGAAAGTATCGTGATCCGTACGTGCTGGGTGATCTTCAGCAATGTTCAATGCATCGAAGTTGTGGAAAGCATCTTCGATCTCAGGACCAGCTTCGGTAGTAAAACCAAGCTCGCCAAAGAAGCTTTCAATACGTTCGATAGTACGAGTAACAGGGTGTAGGCCACCGTTCTCGATACGACGACCTGGAAGAGAAACGTCAATGGTTTCTGCCGCAAGCTTTGCTTCTAGCTCAGCACGCTGAAGCGCATCTTTGCGCTCAACCAATAGAGCCTGAACTGCTTGTTTCGCTTTGTTGATCTCTTGACCAGCAGTGCGACGTTCTTCAGGTGGTAGTTTACCTAGCTGTTGTAGTTGAAGGGTAAGGTGACCCTTTTTACCTAGGTACTGAACTCGGACTTCGTCCAGAGCGACTAGTGAATCAGCCTGCTCAATAGCTGCCGTTGCGTTGGCAATAATCTCGTCTAGATGTTGCATCGTTTCCTCATCCACCCACAGGTGGCGTCCATTAGGGAGATATAAATTCGCGTAACGATACATACTAAAGAAACATGCGTCTAAATCCAAACCCAATCGTAAGAAATTAACGGGTTTGGACGAAAAAAAAACGGCTTTATTCCCTCTAATACCAAAAAGATAAGCAAAGCGATAACCTAACTAGTCTTTAACCGATGTAATGAATGAAAAAGCCACGATTTTTTGACCTGTAGAAGCACATTTTTTCGACCAAAAACCCTAATTACGCTGCAACAAGATGTAATTGGTGAACCACTACAGACTGATAGTATACAAAGCGGTTAAATACTGCTGGCCGACACGAATTAGATAAAGAACCAATCGCGTTTTAACTTGTCCTATACCGTTAAAATTGCAGGAACAAAGTAATAGACAATGAAGCGAATACATACCCTTGATAGCCTCAAACTCTTTTCAATCATGGCTACCTTTTGCATCCATTATGCTGTTTTTTACCACTATGGCGGCATAGAACATAACCGCTACTACTTGGGTATCAACATTGCGGCTCGCTTTGCGGTTCCCGTCTTTTTTGTCATCTCGGGTTATCTTTTTTGCCATAAAGTTCAAGCAGGAGGGTGGAAATACACCAAAAAGTATCTCAGCCAGCTGTTACTGATGTATATCAGCTGGACGATGGTATACCTCTTAGCCTTTGGGATAGGACGCAATGATTGGCGCGTTATCAATGTTGCCGATATCTTTTATTTTGGTATCTGGGGAGCCGAAATTCTATGGTTTCTAGTGGCGCTCACTATTGCAATTGCGGTTCTGTTTCTCGCAATCCGAATACAACAAACAACGGCGCTGTTTATCCTTGCCAGTCTGCTGCACTTCATCGGGCTAACTGGACAAGGCTACCAAGAGATTCTTCCTCTCGGACTTTTCACCCCAGACGGTGACATCTTTTATCAATCACGGGATCCGCTGTTCTTTGCCCTATTCTACGTTTCGCTCGGCTATCAAATGGCACAACCTCGATGGCAAGCAAAGATAGACAACATAAAATGGCAGTACTTCGCTATTGCATCGGCAATCTTTTTGGGCGTATCCGTTTGGGAGGGCCTCACCCTCATCGAGTCATACAATGCAAAGATTGCTGACTACTATATATCGACGCTTCCTCTCACCCTTTCCCTCATCGGCTTGGCCCTTCGCGTTCCCAATCGCCATTATCCCAGCAAGATGAGCCAAATTGGAAACCATAGTGGTGAACTCTACCTAAACCATGGCATTTTCCAGCTCATGCAAGGAACTGTGTTCTGGACCATCGGCTATTACCGTATCCCTGAAATGATGGCACAACAGGCAAACAGCCTATGGCTACAAAGCCTGCTAGTACCAGTAATGCTTGTGATCAATATTGGCGTGTACTTTGCCCTTAGAAAAGTCTATTTGGTTTGTGTGGGTAGGCAGGTTATTGCTACTTATAAAGAATCTGCCGTGATATTGAATGCGTTTTGGCTACTGTTCTTTACTATGCAAACCAACGGCGGGGGGACGATGTTCGACACTGATTCAATTACCGTTGTTGTAACCGCGCTATTTATTGCCATGACCAGTTATTGCTTAGTACTTCACTGCTTCAAACCGTTACACGATAAGTTTACTCAGCAGGCATTGAAGCATGCTGGCCTTGTCGCCATTAACTCTGCCTTATGGTTCGTTCTTGCCTACTCTGGGCTCTTGCATAGCATGCAAGGTTCATACAACCCACAAACGCCAATCCTTGAAAGCCTACTAAGCTCACCGTTGCTCTGTGCCACCCTGCTCTTTCTATTTATAGTAGGGATTACTCTGGCTATCCAAAGAAAGGTTTACAACACCACACCCAACATCACTACGGTATCAATCAACTAATACATAGCCCGCATTTTGGCGGGCTATCTTTTTTCCCCCAAGAAAGACTCAACATATTGTGCCGGCAGTGATCTTCAAATCGCGTTGTTGATGAGCAGCACACGCCAGTGCTTCATAAAGCCCCTTCACCATATCTGCAAGCGGCATACACGGTTGGCTGTCACATTGCCTTTGTTGGGGCAGTAAAGGGACATGCACGAAATCGCACCGAGCGCTTCCTGGGTGCTCTGTGGCTAAATAATGGCTGATACCGTAGAACAAGTGGTTACAAACGAAGGTGCCCGCGGTATAGGATATCTCAGCAGGAATGTCGGCCTGGTTTAGCGCCTTAGTCATGGCCTTCAGCGGTAAAGCGCTAAAAAACGCTTCCTGGCCACCATCGATAATTGGCTCATCGATAGGTTGGTTACCATTATTATCTGGGATACGAAAGTCATCGTGATTGATGGCCACCTTCTCAAAACTGATCTTATCCCGCCCAGCAGCCTGACCAAGCATCAGCACAATATCAGGATTAACAGCCTCAATTTTCTGTTTGCATATCTTAAGCGACTCATACCTGACAACAGGTAATAGCTGGGTATACAAGCTAATGCCAACAGCTTCAAACTTAGTAAGCCACTCTTCTGAAAGTAATTGCTGCAAGATACGCTCTGTTGGGTTAATGCTTTCACCACCGAACGCTTCAAAACCTGTAACTAACACTTTTTTGGCCATTTTACTCCCTTACTCAACCCCACCACCCTTGCTAGGCAGTATGGGAAGATCAATCGCTTAAGTTAGAAATCAAACAACCAGTGTCAGCTATTTTGCTGTCGAATCCAAGTGGGTGACACGACATTAATTTAGCTTTTATGGGCTTGTAGAAGGGGCGCTAATTTCGTTGAACAGAAATGAGCCACAGCGAATATAAATTGGTCGGCGCACTGTATTGGGATGGTTAGAGAAATTAAAAAGGTTGGTTTGTATTAGATGAGAAGGGGGTAGAGGAAATTCAGATAGAAAAAAGGAGAGCCGAAGCTCTCCTTTCCTCATCAAAACTGACTGAAAATTACAGTGCAGCTTTTGCTTTTTCAACTAGTACTGTGAAAGTAGCTTTGTCGAATACAGCGATGTCAGCAAGGATCTTACGATCGATCTCGATAGATGCTTTCTTAAGACCGTTGATGAAGCGGCTGTAAGACATACCGTTCTGACGAGCAGCAGCGTTGATACGTGCAATCCATAGTTGACGGAAAGTACGTTTCTTGTTGCGACGGTCACGGTAAGCGTACTGACCAGCTTTAGTTACCGCTTGGAAAGCTACGCGGTAAACACGTGAACGTGCACCGTAGTAACCTTTAGCTTGTTTAAGAACTTTCTTGTGACGTGCACGTGCTTGTACACCACGTTTTACGCGAGGCATAGGAGACTCCTAACTAAAATTAAAATATAAAACTAAAAACGATTAAGCGAACGGAAGCATACGTGCAACAGCTGCTACTTCACACTTAGGAAGAATAGCGTTTGGACGTAGCTGACGTTTGTTCTTAGTAGTACGTTTAGTCAGGATGTGACGCTTAGTTGCGTGCTTAAACTTAAAGCCACCAGCAGTTTTCTTGAAACGCTTAGCAGCACCTTTGTTGGATTTCATCTTAGGCATGATGAGACTCCGCATTGTTGATAGTTAATAACATAGTAATAAGGCGAACAAAAAGCGCTGCGGTTAAGCAGCGCTTTCAGCTACTTGAATGCCTTAATTACTTCTTCTTTGGAGCAAGCATCATCGTCATTTGACGACCTTCTACTCGATTAGGGAAACTTTCGACAACCGCTAGGTCGACTAGGTCATCCTTAATACGATTCAGAAGCTCGATACCAAGACTCTGATGGGCCATTTCACGACCACGGAAACGTAGCGTTACTTTGCCCTTATTGCCCTCTTCTAAAAAGCGAGTCAGGTTGCGCAGTTTTACCTGATAATCGCCTTCGTCTGTACCAGGTCGGAATTTAACTTCCTTGATCTGGATTTGTTTCTGCTTTTTCTTTTGCTCTTTAGCAGCCTTGCTCTTTTCGAACAGGTACTTGCCATAGTCCATCACACGACAAACTGGTGGCTCGGCATTCGGGCTGATTTCAACTAAGTCTACACCAGCTTCATTAGCAAGATTCATTGCTTCTTCGATAGAAACAACACCAACTGACTCACCGTCTAGACCAGTTAAACGTACTTCACGTACACCACGAATTTCACCATTTAAACGATGTGCATTCTGCTTAACTGGTGCTTGGGTTCTTCTTCCGCCTTTAATACCTTATTCCTCCACAACATTGAGCTTGCGACTGCTAATATCTTGCTGCATGAATGCAACAAGATCGTCAATCTTAAATTTACCCAAATCTTTACCCTTGCGAGTACGAACTGCAATCTCGCCTGCTTCGACTTCTTTGTCTCCACAAACAAGCATGTAAGGCACTCGCTTCAAAGTATGTTCGCGGATTTTAAAGCCAATCTTCTCATTTCTCAAGTCCGCATTGACTCTAATTCCACTTTTTTGCAGTTTTTTCACTACTTCTTGTACATATTCTGACTGACTGTCAGTAATGTTCATCACTACAGCTTGCTGAGGCGCCAACCATGTTGGGAAGAAGCCTGCGTATTCTTCAATCAGAATACCGATGAAACGCTCTAGTGAACCAAGAATAGCACGGTGAATCATAACTGGAGTGTGACGTTCGTTGTCTTCACCCACGTATGTTGCACCTAGGCGCTCTGGAAGCGCGAAATCTAGCTGTACGGTACCACACTGCCATGCACGATCTAGACAATCGTAAAGTGTAAACTCGATCTTAGGACCGTAGAATGCACCCTCACCTTCTTGAATCTCGTATGGGATTTCCATCGACTCAAGTGCTAGTTTCAAGTCAGACTCAGCTTTGTCCCACATTTCGTCAGAACCAACACGCTTTTCTGGGCGCGTCGATAGCTTAACAACAATGTTAGCGAAGCCAAATGTCTGATACGTATCATAAACCATTTTGATGCAAGATGTAACTTCTTGTTGCACCTGAGCTTCCGTACAGAAGACGTGTGCATCATCCTGGGTAAAGCCACGTACACGCATAATGCCGTGCAATGCGCCAGATGGCTCATTACGGTGACAAGAGCCGAACTCCGCCATACGTAATGGTAGATCACGGTATGATTTTAGACCTTGGTTGAAGATCTGCACGTGACCTGGACAGTTCATTGGCTTGATAGCGTATTCACGGTTCTCAGAAGAAGTGGTGAACATCGCTTCAGCGTACTTGTCCCAGTGACCTGAACGTTCCCAAAGTACGCGGTCCATCATTAGTGGGCCTTTTACTTCTTGGTAATCGTATTCAGTCAGTTTTTCACGAACAAATACTTCAAGCTCACGGAAGATAGTCCAGCCGTTGTGATGCCAGAATACCATGCCCGGTGCTTCTTGCTGCATGTGGAACAGGTCAAGCTGCTTACCGATCTTACGGTGGTCACGCTTCGCGGCTTCTTCAAGGCGAGTTAGGTGCGCCTTCAGTGCTTTCTTGTCGTGGAATGCAGTACCGTAGATACGCTGAAGCATCTTGTTGTCGCTGTCACCACGCCAGTAGGCGCCCGCTACGTTTAGTAGCGTGAAGTGCTGACAGAAACCCATGTGTGGTACGTGAGGACCACGACACATGTCGATGTATTCTTCGTGATGGTATAAGCCCGGACGATCGTCGCGAGATACGTTCTCGTCTAGGATTTCCACTTTGTATGGTTCGCCACGTGATTCAAACGTATCACGTGCTTCCTGCCAGCTAACCTTTTTCTTGATAACTTGGTACTTGGTCTTTGCCAGCTCTTTCATACGCTTTTCAATCTTTTCAAGATCTTCTTGCGTTAGAGACTCGTCAAGATCGATATCGTAGTAGAAACCGTTGTCGATGGTAGGACCGATCGCCATTTTAGCTTGCGGGTATAGCTGCTTAAGCGCGTGACCAAGAAGGTGAGCACATGAGTGACGAACGATTTCAAGACCGTCAACTTCATCTTTAGCCGTGATGATTTCAAGGCTTGCATCTTCTTCAATTAGATCACATGCATCTACACGGTTACCGTTTACACGACCAGCGATGGTAGCCTTCGCAAGACCAGGACCGATCGATTGCGCGACTTCCATTGTAGAGACTGGGTTATCGAATTGACGCTGACTGCCGTCAGGAAGAGTAATTACAGGCATGTATATGTCCTTTCACAGTGGTCTTGCACACCAAGCAAGACATGTTGAATTTAAAAAGCTTAGAGAAACTTTTATGAGATAAATGAAGCTTTCATACTGCTACCGCAATACTAAGCGGCTCACAGATACAAAAACGAAGCTGTAAATATAACAAACGCCTATGACATATTGCAAAGCCACAACCAATTATTTTTTCACCAAGCGAAAACTCACCACAAAAAGTTGCTCTGTACCTGGGTATATCTCTTCAAGTACAATCCGTAATTGGGTTAGCGACATATTCTCTTCACGAGCGTGTACTTCATTGAGTTCGCTCAATAACACAGGTTCATTGCCCACCACCTCTAGCTGGCAAAACATTCGCCCTTCTTCATAGATGATGGCATCCACTACACTGCCCGGCTCATAGTGGCTATCCGCCTCATCGCGAATGGTGATTGTCTTCTTTTCTGCAAGTACATCTTTTTCAAATCGAGCCAGAAAAAGCATCTCTTTGTTCACTGTCGTCACCTCCCCGAAAATCAGTTAAAACACATCAATAATGTAGTCATTTCACGGTAAAAAGTTTATTAACTTGAAATGAAGAATAAAAGTTGCTTTGATTTGTATAGGCAAATAAGGAAAGCAGCAATGACCCAGTCTCCACGCTATATGCAAATCAAGCATTACCTCAATGAAAAAATCAGTAGCCGCGCTTGGCCGCCAGGGCACAAGATCCCAACTGAGCTTGAGCTTTCCGAACAATTCTCTGTTAGTCGTATGACGGCTAACAAAGCGATACGGGATCTGGTTAAGGAAGGGTTGCTAAAAAGAACACCAAGGCTAGGGACTTTTGTCTGCCACAAAAAAGCCGAGTCGCCACTGATGGAGATCCGCAATATCGCCGATGAGGTGAAAAACCGTGGCCACCAATATCGTTCTGATGTCATTAAACAAATGAGCATCGAAGCCAGCGATGACGTTGCCTTGAGGTTGGGCGTGAAACACGGTACCAAGGTGTACTTCACCCAAATCGTGCACTTCGAAAACAATACCCCGATCCAACTGGAAGAACGCTGGGTGAATCCTGACTTTGCGCCAAGTTATATCGATCAGGACTTTTCCAGTCAAACACCCAATGAATACCTAGTTCAGACTTGCCCGCTCAGTGATATCGAGCATACCGTCGAGGCACTCTTGCCCAACCAAAGAATCGCCGATTTACTGCATGTCTCTGCGCAATCCCCCTGCCTGTTATTGAATCGCCGCACCTGGAGTAGCAATAAGTTAGTCAGTACCGCCCTACTCTATCACCCTGGGGACAAGTACAAGCTCAGCTCCCGCACTGCGGTTTAGTTCTGATCGGCTTCTTTTTGCCACAGTAACTAAGCTAATTGCTTCAAACAAATTGCTGCAAGCCATTAATCACAACAAAATAAGGGTTATAGAATCCACTTCATAGCCCTTCTTTAACATTGCTTTTCCTCTCATTTCCCACCTACTGGCAGCGAAAAATTACAACAATGATCACAATCTATTTACATTGCACCTTGAGTTTCTATTAATAATTGCCTATTTATTTGTATATACATAATAAAGAAAGGCACTGACATGGACCGAGTGTTGACCAATTTGAGCATGGTAACCATGAATACAGATTCTGGGTATCGTCTTATCGAAAACGCCATGATAGGCATCGAGAATGGCAAAATCATGTTTGCCGGTGAAGCTGATCACTATGATTTTCACGGCCATCCTGACATTGTCGATTGCCAAGGTGCATTGGTGACGCCGGGATTCATTGATTGCCACACCCATTTAGTCTTTGCCGGTAATCGAGCAGAAGAATTCGAGCAGCGTTTACAAGAGGTGCCTTACGAGGACATCGCCAAAGCCGGGGGTGGCATTCTTTCAACGGTTCAAGCCACGCGCCATGCCAGTGAAGAGACGCTTTACGATCTCGCACTCAAACGACTTCAGGGCTTAAAAAGCGACGGTGTAACCACCGTTGAGATTAAATCTGGTTATGGGCTAACGGTCGACGATGAGCTGAAAATGCTGCGGGTTGCCCGGCGTTTGGGTAAGCTTGAAGATATTAATGTTGTCACCACACTGCTCGCCGCCCACGCCTTGCCGCCAGAGTACACTAACGACCCAGATGGCTATATCTCTCTAGTTTGCGAGCAAATCATTCCTGCTGCTGCGGCTGAAAACCTCGCTGATGCCGTTGATGTATTTTGCGAAGGCATCGGTTTTTCGACCGCCCAATGTAAGCGTGTCTTTGATGCTGCGATAAAGCATGGGCTGGCTATAAAGGGGCATACCGAGCAGCTATCTAACCTTGGCGGCAGCGCACTTGCAGCTCGCATGGGTGCCTTATCCGTCGACCATATCGAATACCTCGATAATGAGGGTGTCGCGGCCCTCGCAGCCAGTGGCACCGTCGCCACCTTACTACCTGGCGCATTTTACTTCTTGCGTGAAACACAAATGCCGCCCATCGACCAACTTAGGAACCTTGATGTACCCATGGCGATAGCCACAGATTTTAATCCTGGCACTTCCCCTATTGCATCGCTAAGGACCATGATGAACATGGCTTGTACCCTGTTCAGGCTAACGCCAGAAGAGGCCCTTGGCGGAGTAACACGTCATGCGGCTAAAGCACTTGGCCATGGCACAAGCAAGGGGCAAATTGAAATTGGTATGGATGCTGATCTTGCGGCTTGGGATGTCAACCACCCTGCCGAGTTGTCATATCGTATTGGCGTGCCTGACTTAAAATTCCGGGTCGTCAACGGACACCTATTTCACGCACACCAAGCAATAGCGCCTCACCATAGCTATACCCTCAAGACCGTAGCAGAACAGTCAGCGACAGGAGAACAACATGTCAATTGATATGGGTGTTTGGGCCGGTAGAACGGATCCCGAAGACGGTGAGCTGGGCATGCGATGGCACCAAAAGATCCGCCCTGCAGATCAAGCCAACGATGAAGGCATTATGTTACTTGGCTTTGCCTGTGACGAAGGGGTATCTCGCAACAAGGGCCGTACCGGTGCTTTTGATGCGCCCGTTGCTATCCGCAAGGTTCTGGCAAACCTAGCTTGGCATCATACCGAGCCCGTTTATGACGGTGGAGACATCTGTTGCAGCGATGGCAACCTCGAATTGGCACAACACCGCCTTGGCGAAGATGTTTGCCGTGCCCTTCGACAAAAACACAAGGTCATGGTGCTTGGCGGCGGCCATGAAGTGGCATGGGGTACGTTTCAAGGTATTGGCAACTACCTGATCCAGAAGCAGCATGTAAATGAACAACAAAACCAAGATGCTTTCTCCTCAGCAAAAGCGCCTTCAACACCCAAGGTAGGCATCATCAACTTTGATGCCCACTTCGACCTGCGCAACCCGCCGGGTGGCCAGCAATCGGAGCAAGGCAGCTCTGGGACACCATTTCATCAAATTGCCCGTTTTTGCCAATTACAAGGCTGGCCTTTTCACTATGCTTGCCTCGGGTTAAGCCGAACCAGCAATACCCAGGCACTATACCAGAAGGCCGACACGCTATCGGTACTCTATAAAGATGATGTCGAGCTAAAGCAGCAGAACCTAGAATCCGTTCAGGAGGAGCTTCAAGCCTTTATCGACCAATCTGATTACCTTTATCTCACCATCGACATGGATGTATTTCCAGCCGCTGTTGCCCCCGGTGTAAGTGCGCCAGCTGCACGCGGTGTACCGGTAGAGATAATCGAAAACCTACTTAGCCAAATCCTATCTAGCAAGACCCAAAACGGTGATAGCAAGGTACTCGTTGCCGATATTGCCGAATATAACCCGAGATTTGATATTGATAGTCAAACTGCACGTCTAGCAGCCCGCCTCGTGTGGACCATTGCCCGTGCCCTACGTTAATCATGCGCTACCCAATAGCCCTAAAGGCAACACAAAATATTTAAATAGGTAGCTCAGCAAGGAGAGCCAAATGACACAGCCAACATCGCACGTTAATCCACGATTGGATGAAACTCGCACCATCATTGCCCCAACCGGCACCGAGCTCAATGCAAAATCATGGATGACAGAAGCCCCGCTACGGATGTTGATGAATAACTTACACCCAGATGTAGCAGAACATCCCCACGCCTTAGTGGTATACGGTGGTATCGGGCGTGCTGCGCGTAACTGGGAATGTTATGACAAAATTGTCGAAGTTCTACAGCGTCTTGAAGATGACGAAACGCTGCTGGTTCAATCCGGCAAGCCTGTTGGTGTGTTCAAAACCCACAGCAATGCCCCTCGCGTGCTGATTGCCAACTCTAACCTTGTACCGCATTGGGCTAACTGGGAGCACTTTAACGAGCTAGATAAAGAAGGCTTGATGATGTACGGCCAAATGACAGCAGGCAGCTGGATTTACATTGGCTCGCAGGGCATTGTTCAAGGCACTTACGAAACCTTTGTCGCGATGGCTAAACAACACTTTAACGGTGACAGCAGCGGCCGTTGGATCTTAACGGGCGGCTTGGGCGGCATGGGCGGTGCACAACCATTGGCGGCGACTATGGCCGGTTTTTCCATGATTGCGGTTGAGTGCGATGAAACCCGCATCGACTACCGTTTGCGCACCGGCTATGTAGATTGCAAGGCACACACGCTCGACGAAGCAATGGCGATTGTTGAACAAGCAAAAGAAAACGGTAAACCTGTTTCCGTGGGCCTTCTGGGTAACGCGGCTGACGTATACGCTGACATCGTTGCTCGTGGCATCGTACCAGATGCCACCACTGACCAAACCTCTGCCCATGACCCACTCAATGGTTACCTGCCACAAGGCTGGTCTATGGAACATGCCGCTGAAATGCGCCTAAAAGATGAAGCGGCGGTTGTGAAAGCGGCAAAAGCATCAATGGCGGTACAGGTTAAGGCGATGCTGGCGTTACAAGAAGCGGGCTCAGCCACCGTGGATTACGGCAACAACATTCGTCAAATGGCCTTTGAGGAAGGCGTTGAAAACGCATTCGACTTCCCAGGCTTCGTTCCAGCCTATATCCGCCCGTTATTCTGCGAAGGTGTCGGCCCATTCCGCTGGGCAGCGCTATCGGGCGATCCTGAAGATATTTACAAAACCGATCAGAAGGTGAAAGAGCTGATCCCCGACAACCCTCACCTTCACAACTGGCTGGATATGGCCCGCGAGCGAATTCAGTTCCAAGGTCTACCTGCCCGTATCTGCTGGGTTGGCTTAAAAGACCGCGCCCGCCTAGGCAAGGCCTTCAATGAAATGGTTAAAAACGGCGAGCTGAAAGCACCGATTGTGATCGGCCGCGACCACCTTGACTCCGGCTCGGTTGCTAGCCCTAACCGCGAAACTGAAGGCATGATGGATGGTTCAGATGCCGTCTCAGATTGGCCACTACTCAACGCCCTCCTTAACACTGCATCGGGTGCTACTTGGGTTTCCTTGCACCATGGCGGTGGTGTCGGTATGGGCTTCTCCCAGCACTCAGGTATGGTCATTGTTTGTGACGGCAGCGATGAAGCCGCCGAGCGTGTTGGCCGTGTCCTTCGCAATGACCCAGGCACTGGGGTTATGCGCCATGCGGATGCAGGTTATGACATTGCCATTAATTGTGCCAAAGAGCAGAAACTTGATCTGCCGATGATCACCGACACTCAATCATAGTCACTCGACAAATATAAGGATGTTGTATGTACCAAATTGAAATTAATCCGGGCAAATTGTCGCTGACTCAACTTCGCCATATCAGCCGCCACAAAGTGACATTGTCACTGAGCAAATGTGCGTATGGAGACATGCTTGCCAGTACCCAGGCCGTTGAACAGGTCATCGCTGAAGATAAGGTCGTTTATGGTATCAATACTGGCTTTGGCCTATTGGCAAATACCCGTATCGCGGTAGAAGATTTGGAAACCCTTCAACGCAGTATCGTACTATCCCATGCAGCTGGTATCGGCGAGTTCATGGAAGACCACACTGTTCGCCTCATGATGGCGTTAAAAGTGAACAGCCTGGCACGCGGTTATTCTGGTATCCGTCCAATGGTTGTTGATGCGCTGATCACCCTGCTCAATGCAGAAGTTTACCCTTGCATCCCCAAAAAGGGCTCCGTCGGTGCGTCCGGTGATCTCGCTCCCCTCGCCCATATGAGCACGGTTCTGCTGGGTGAAGGTCAGGCTCGCCATAATGGCGAAGTCATTAGTGGGGCTGCGGCATTGAAGATTGCAGGGCTAGAACCGATCACCCTCGCACCAAAAGAAGGATTGGCATTGCTCAATGGCACCCAAGCATCCACTGCGTTTGCACTTGAAGGCTTATTTGCAGCAGAAGATCTTTACGCATCCGGCACGGTATGTGGTGCCATGTCCGTAGAGGCGGCCTTGGGTAGTCGCCGTCCATTTGACCCTCGTATCCATCGAGTGCGCGGCCACCGCAGTCAAATTGATGCAGCAGATGCTTACCGCCACCTACTTGGTAAAGAGAGTGAAATTGGCCTTTCCCACCAGCAGTGCGAAAAGGTACAAGACCCCTATTCACTGCGCTGCCAACCACAAGTCATGGGGGCTTGCCTTCAACAGATCCGCCACGCGGCCGATATTCTTGAAGTTGAAGCCAATGCCGTATCGGATAACCCACTGGTATTCGCCGATGATGGCGACATCATTTCTGGCGGTAACTTCCATGCAGAACCTGTTGCCATGGCCGCTGATAACCTCGCCTTGGCGATTGCCGAAATCGGCAGCCTTTCAGAGCGTCGCATGGCGCTACTTATCGACAGCGGCCTAAGCAAATTGCCACCGTTCTTGGTCGACAATGGCGGTGTTAACTCCGGCTTTATGATCGCTCAAGTCACATCCGCAGCGCTGGCTAGTGAAAACAAGACCCTGGCCCACCCAGCGTCGGTAGACAGCCTACCAACTTCGGCAAACCAGGAAGATCACGTTTCTATGGCCACGTTCGCAGGACGTAGGCTGAAAGACATGGCCGAGAACACCCGAGGTATTCTGGCTGTGGAAATCCTTGCCGCTGCACAAGGGCTTGATTTCAGAAAGCCAAACCGCAGTTCTGAGCGTATCGAACAAGCCAAGGAAATGCTTCGCGCCCGCGTTGATTTCTATGACAAAGACCGCTATTTCGCCCCTGACATAGAAAAAGCCAACCAGCTGCTGCTTGAAGCAAACTTCAATGGCCTGATGCCATCGCAGCTACTACCAAGCATCTAGGGTTTGTAAGCCTTTAAACGACTTTTTTATCCTAAAGCCGAACACTTTTGTTCGGCTTTTTATTTACTCTTCTCACTTTTAACTTCTTGCCATAACGTTGATTAAGCTATCATTTCAGCAATTTTGACGCCTTCGATAATATAAAACCTTGATAAGCACCCAGTTATTTGACCAATAAATAGACTACTATGATGATAACTGGTGCTCATCAACTGATTGATGTTTCGTGGAGGATGCTATGTGGCAAGCAATTTCTCACCAACTGTCTGAGGTCTTGGATAGGCCTTTCAAGATTAGTGAAAAAGAAGCAGTAGAAGGCGGTGATATCAACGAGTGCTACTGCATTGGTGATGGTAATGAACGCTTCTTTGTAAAGTTAAATGACAGGGAGCAGTCCGCCATATTCGAATCTGAAGTCGAAAGCTTAGACGCCCTCAATGAATCCGATTGTATCCAAGTGCCACAGTTTATCCATATGGGTACAACCAAGGATAAATCATTCCTAATACTCAACTACCTCCCCACGAAAGTTATCGATGATACAGCCGCCTACACCCTAGGACAGCAATTAGCACGGCTGCACTCATGGGGCGAGCAAGGTGAGTATGGCTTTGATTACGATAACTACATTGGTTTGACGCCACAGCCCAACAAGTGGCGCCGACGCTGGTGTCGATTCTTTGCTGAACAGCGTATTGCCTGGCAATTACAACTATGCCAAGAGAAAGGCATTGAGCTCGGCAATATCGACACGATTACCAGCCGCGTGATCCAGTTACTGATGAACCACAAGCCGAAGCCCTCGTTATTGCACGGCGACCTCTGGCATGGCAATACCGCCCTCACTGTTACTGGGCCTATTATTTTCGATCCTGCTTGCTACTGGGGCGACCGCGAATGTGATATTGCGCTAACAGAGCTCTTTGGTGGCTTTTCGCAATCCTTCTACGATGGCTACCAATCGATATGGCCGCTCGATGAAGGCTACGCCGAACGTAAAGATCTCTACAACCTTTACCATATTCTTAACCACTGCAACCTGTTTGGCGGTAGCTATATACACCAAGCAGAGCAACTCATCGATAAACTCCAATTACACGGTGATTAACCTCACCTTTAAAAGTGAATTATCGCTCGATTGAGTTTTACTGCTAGGCACCACTACCGGATATGATGGTAGTGGTGTTTTCATATTTATCGCCGCTAATCAACTTAGCTCGTTGCCCGAAGTAAATCAGAGGGTTATTTCAGCCTTGTCAGCTTTTCCCGACAACTCAATAGCAAGTGAATAACATAATTGAGTTACATGGCATTTTATTCACTAGCTATTTCACCAAAATGTTCCCTTTCTGACCTATTAATTATTCCATTAATAAAAATAAAATCAGAATTTCCAGTCTTTTTATTCTTTTCTTACAAATACCCGCCTTAGATTTCGAGAAGTATATCCTCAGTCATACTTTGTCCTTAATTTTAGGCACAAACAAATGACAGCCGCTAAAGTTGAAATGCAAGCTCAATATGATAGTGGCTCTTATACCACTTCATGTGTGTGCATTACCTAACTGCGTCACATGGCGATTTATGCCGTTGGGTAAAAAATACAAGAAAGTAAGGAAGCGAGTTATAGTAAAAGTATGTGCTACGCACGTACCAAGGAGTAGAAATGAAAAACTATACAGAGCAGTCTGTTGCGTGCCCCCACTGTGGACACAACATTCATATAACACTTGACGCGAGTGCTGGCAGCCAAGAGTTCTACGACGACTGTCCTGCTTGTTGTCATGCCATTCACCTAAACATGCAGGTGGATGAGTTGCACAAAACCATCAACCTCTTTGTTGATGCTGATGACGAGCAAATATTTTGACCTATTCAAAAGAAAACCCCTGGCGGGGTTTTCTTTTATCTTCGAGGGTCAGTTACAAGCCTGTACGCTGCGCTAAAACACGCTCAACCGTATCAACAATTGCCTGAGTTTGCGGGTCAATTTCTAAATTCACCTTAGCGCCAACAATTCGCTCACCGAACAAGGTGCGCTGAAGTGTTTCTGGAATTAAGTGGACATTAAAGCGGCCATCTTCTACATCACCGATAGTCAACGAACACCCATCCAAGCCAATATAACCTTTGCGTAAAATATACTTTTGGTAACCTTCAGGAATAGAAAACCAGATAGTTCGATTATTCTCGCTTGATTCGATACTACTGATCGTGGTCAGGCTATTAATATGTCCCGACATGGAGTGACCACCAATTTCATCTCCGAACTTGGCAGCTCGCTCAACATTAACACTATCACCTACCTCTAAGAGGCCAAGGTTCGTCACGGCCAAGGTTTCTTGCATCAGGTCAAACGAGACTAAGTCGTTCTCGATTTTCGTCACGGTTAAACAGCAACCATTGTGAGCAACAGACGCACCGATGGCTAACCCTTCATGCATTTCAGGGCTCAATTGAATGACATGCGTTTGAAAACGTTCTTTCTTATCGATAGCAACAACTTTTGCCGTTCCTTGTACAATACCGGTAAACATCTCAACCTCTTAAGTGTTCTAACGAATTTCCGAATAGACAAGATAATATCAAGATATCCCTTAAGTAAATAGCGAGTTGATTTGAATAAGCCCATATAAAACGATATTCTTTACACGTTAATTTTCGCTTTCAGTTATTCATTTTATACATTGGTTTCACATGCTAAAAAAGCTGTCTAACAATCTTGGTTTACATATCCAACTTACTTTGACAGTTTTTGTCCTATTAACCGCTTTTCCAATTGGTGTACTTTGGCATCAAAGCTCTGAAAAGGTGGTACTGCAAACCATAGAACGACTTTACCAGCACTCTAGCAAGGCGGTAAAAAATCAACTTGATGGCTTCTTCGAAGAAGCCAACCACGTTTATCTGCACCAAGAACGCTACGCCGAGCAACTACCGGAAATCATCAAGCACCGAGAGCAACTCTTTTCTCATATAGCCCACATACTGAATCACCATAGCAGTATCGATTACTTTTACTTTGCCAATCCTCAAGGCGGGATAATCTCTTTCGGATCAGACACCGAAGGCAACTTTATCCGGATTGAATCTAACAACGGCGTCGCCGGGCCACTTTCGAGCTTTGTAACTGACTACCAGGGCCTCAACAGCAATCAAATTGGCCACAACGACTACTTTAATGCCACAGAGCGTGGGTGGTACCAGAATGCTATAGCAGCAGACAAACCGGTATGGAGCAAAATATACAAGGGCGCGATTGACCAAAGCCTACTTGGTGCCAGTTTATCGAAAGCACTTCGCGATGAAGACGGCAATATTCTCGGCGTTTGGGGGCTAGATCTCACGTTAGACAGTGTCATTAGCCGACTTAAAAAAAATAAGCTCAGTGAGAATGGTTTCGTCGCTATTCTCAATGATAGCGAAACCATCTTAGCCAGCTCAGACAGCAAGCACCATGCGATCGACGGTCAATTGCAAACCGTTTCAGAACAACGCACACCTGTGCTGTATCAGTTGGTCAATAACACTCGTCAAACTCAAGAGTCAGTGCAAACCACTCGCTATGAAAACGAAGATTGGGTAGGTTTTGTCACCCACTACCCGATTGGTAGCGCAAATAGATATCAGCTCAGCCTCGTCTTTTATTCACCCCTGTCTGATTTTTCGCCTGCTTTAGAAAATGCCAACAACTCAGCCTTCGCCCTCACCCTGATAATGGTTCTTTTCGCCTTGTACTTTGGCAAACTGTCAACATTACATATTTTATCGCCGATACAACAGCTGACTAAAACAGCCAAACGAATCAGCCATGGCAAAAAGCAAAAAATCATTAAAATCGAGCGTGAGGATGAATTAGGTGAATTAGCCACCTCATTTAATCAAATGACCTCAAATCTGGCTTCTACCATTAACAAGCTGGAGCAAGAACAACAAGAAACTATTCGTCTGAACGCATTGCTCGAAGCTCAAAATAGCAAGCTAGAAGAACAAGTTAAACGTCGCACCATTGCACTAACCGAAGCCAATGAAAAGCTTAAGGCGTTAGCGTACATCGACTCCCTCACTGGCATTTCAAACCGTGGTTATTTCTGGGAGCAGCTAGAAGCAGAAAGTGCCAGAAGAAATGGCTGGTTGCTTATTCTTGATTTAGACAACTTCAAAACCATCAATGATAAATACGGCCACCTCATTGGTGACGAGGTATTGAAGCACTTTACCCAACTTTGCCAACAGGTGCTTAAGCCCAATACCTTAATTGGCCGCGTCGGGGGTGAAGAGTTCGCTATTTGGTGCACCAAAGCCAGTAAAAATGACATAACGCAGATCGCCAGCAATTTATTTGCTTTGTTAAAACGCTCCCCGCTAGAGCACGAAGGCCTAAGTATTACAATTTCAACCAGCATTGGCGCCAGTTACTGTTGCGGTAATCCAGAAAAGGCTTATGCCGCTGCAGATAAGTTGCTATATCAAGCCAAGCACTCAGGAAAATCCCAAATCGTTCTCGAATCATTGGCTCATGAGGGTCAATGATTCACGAGAATAATGCCAACAGGTTGAAACTTGCTTTAGCATACTAAGATCTCTATAGCGCTTATTATTATTAAGCTTTTCGGCCTGCGCCAATTGTTTCACACCGTTAAACCGTTATAATTCACGCGATTTTAATCTCTGATCCTTCAGGAGCGCTTTCGTGCATAATTATCGGCGTGAGACACGCCACCTACTCAAACTTGCTTTTCCCGTTCTTATCGCGTCTGTTGCCCAAACATCCATGGGGTTTGTCGATACGGTGATGGCAGGTGGCGTCAGCGCAACTGACATGGCGGCAGTTTCTGTCGCCGCCAGTATCTGGCTTCCTTCCATCCTGTTCGGTGTGGGATTGTTGATCGCACTTGTACCCATCGTTGCGACCCTCAATGGATCAGGCAAGAAAGAAAAAATTCCATTCGAAGTACAGCACGGCTTCATGCTGGCAGCCATCATTTCTGTGCCTATCATTCTTGTGCTCTACAATGCTGGTGCATTAGTTGACATGATGGACGTTGAGCAAGCGTTAGCTGAAAAAACCATTGGCTACCTTCACGCTGTCTTGTTTGCCGTGCCGGGTCTTCTCTTTTTCCAAACCCTGAAATCTTTCTCTGAAGGCTTATCCCTTACCATACCCGCTATGGTCATTGGCTTTATTGGCCTAGCCGTCAATATCCCGCTGAACTGGATTTTTGTCTACGGTAAGTTCGGTGCCCCCGCTTTGGGTGGTGTGGGCTGTGGCGTGGCAACCGCCATTGTTTACTGGCTCATGTTTGGCTCCATGCTGGTATATATCAAGCTAAATAAAAAACTAAACAGTGTCGGTTTATTCAGCCACTGGCATAAGCCTCAACTGGGTGCTATCAGCCGATTATTCAAACTAGGGCTACCGGTTGCGGCATCTATTTTCTTTGAAGTCTCACTGTTTGCTGCCATCGCCTTGCTAATATCACCACTGGGCTCCATTACCGTTGCTGCCCATCAGGTGGCGAGTAACTTCTCATCGTTGATTTTCATGATCCCGATGAGTATTGGTGCCGCTCTGAGTATTCGTGTCGGCCACCTTCTGGGCCGAAAAGACATTGAAGAAGCTAAAATTGCATCCCATTGTGGGCTGTTGGTAGGCCTGCTTACTGCAATGCTTACTGCCGTGCTTACGGTTGTGTTCCGTGAGCAAATCGCCCAAATGTACACCGATAACCCTGAAGTTATCTTTATCGCCGGCCAGCTGCTGTTCCTCGCTGCAGTTTACCAATGTACCGATGCGATACAGGTTGTTGCAGCGGGTGCCCTGCGCGGTTACAAAGACATGCGCGCTATCTTTATCCGCACCTTTATTGCTTACTGGATTTTAGGATTACCCATTGGCTACATCTTGGGTATCACCGACTGGTTGGGCGAGCCTATGGGGCCTCACGGGTTCTGGATCGGTAACATTATCGGCTTAACTGCAGCTGCGATTATGCTGGCAACGCGTCTTCGCTGGATTCACCGCCAAGATGATGAAAGCCAAATTGCCATGTCGCTACGTTAACTGCTAGCCATTCTCCTACTCAAACCAACTTCGAGATGATAAAGGCGACCCTGGGTCGCCTTTTGTTTTATTTGCTTCGTATAATTAAACAATCAAACTAAATGATGGCAAATGAATGCGTTATGTTTTCTTAATTTGTTGTTGCTGGCTGTTAATTGGGTGCGAGCGTGATACAGCAACGGCACAATTTAAAACCTATAGCCAACGACTGGCGAATGTACTCGACATCAGCGCTGCCTCAGCCAAACCTGGTGATATACCAGAATTTCCTGCCACCAGAGAGTTGACCTTACCGGTTGAAGATATTCGAATTGGTATTCTCGATGCTTACGAGCTTCGCAAATGCGGCCTATTCAACCTCATCGCAGAGCGCAATTCGATACTGGGCAAGGTTCAAGATAAATCCCGCCAATTACGTTACGAATTGATGCTACTTAGGGGGATCGAACACTGCTTAAAAACCCTACCCGATGACTTCGAGCTCAGCGATGAGTTACGTTCATTTGAGCAGCAAAAACAGGCACAACTGCCTATCTACTTGTGGAACATGCTCGTCACCGGTAAGGAGTGGCGACAACAACTCACCCTATTCCACCAACCCTTTAGCTTAAATGAATTTTACGGCTTTAATGAAAGCCTCAATGCGTTCAAATACTTACTTTATTTATCTTCTCAGATTAATGACCAGCAAAGCGTTCCCGACAAGCAAGCCGAGCGCGTGCTTTACCACCAGGAGCAAATTCACCCCCACCATTACTTTGGGCAGCTAATATATTCAATCTCGTTATCCAGCCAATGGCTGGATGCCATCACAACCATGCTCGAAAGCCAAGAACAACGTATCATTTGTGGCGAAGGGCGAAACCAGCAAACCGCACAATACCTAACTAACGTTTTCTATAAGTTTTTCGCCACTGATCTACAAAGCTATCTCGCCGAACTTGACTCACAGTACCTTGAAATTCAACCGATACTTAGCCAACTGCTGTTACAACATAGCCTGAAAACGCCGGAGATGACCCCCTACATCAACTACTACCTGATGGGCGAGATGCATGAGGATTTCCGTCGTGCCACGCTAGCCCACGTTCAATTTTGGCAGCGCGTTTTCAAGCGCTGCAACATTAAAGTGGGCAGAAGCCCATTGGGCTAATTTGGCAACAGCCATGTAAGACACATAAAAATAGCGTCGCAACAGCGGGATAGCGCAAAGATTTAGGCTCCCGAACTATCCAATGTCACTTTTAGCCTCTAGTATGATCACACACATGTTGTGGCTGGAGCCTAAAATGAAAAAACACAAGAATGAAGCAAAACTACTGAAAAAAGCCTTAGAGCTGGGTTTTGCCTTTGCACAAAAACAAGGCTATGGCGACCTAGATAAAAGTGTCTCAGCTAAAGATAAGGTAGAGTGTATTTACCGTTTACTGGTCGAGTTCAAACAGATCACGCCATTGCCCGAAGACAAAGAAGACGGCCCAAACATGAAACATAAGCTGGTACTATGGATCACCCGCTTATTACCAGCTGATCACGAGTTGCTGAATTAAGCATTGCGGCTCATATTCAGGTCAGGTAACGTATTCGTCATAAACATATTCCAAGGCAGGAACCAACTATGCGTCGGGTGGTATTTAACCAAAAAGGTGGCGTCGGAAAATCTAGCATCACCGCAAACCTTGCTGCATTGAGCGCAGCAAATGGCTACAAAACTTTATTAATTGATCTGGATGTACAGGGCAACAGCAGCCATTATCTTGGCTATAACATTGCCAGTGACAGTAACAAAACCATCGCCGACTTATTGAACCAGACCGTTGGCTGGTTTTCGGTCTCCACGCCGGTTAAAGACTTCCCCCAACCCACCGCCTTCAACAATCTGGATTTGATCCCTTCAAGCCCTAAGCTTGAAAAAATTGAATCTGAGCTTGAGCGCCGTTACAAGATTTACAAGCTCCGCGATGCGCTTGAAGAGTTGGAAAAAAGCTATGATCGAATATACATCGACACGCCGCCTAATCTGAATTTCTTTAGTAAAGCTGCGCTAATTGCCGCCAACAAGCTACTTATCCCGTTTGATTGCGATAGTTTTTCCCAGCAGGCACTGATCACCTTGCTTAACAATGTGGCCGAGTTGCGCGAAGATCATAACCCTAAACTTGACGTCGAAGGTGTGATCGTCAATATGTTCAATGCTCAGGCGAAGTTCCCAAGCCAGATCATCGAAGATCTTCAAGATTTAGGCTTGCCAATTCTAAAGCCTTACCTCCCGCTATCAATCAAGATGAAAGAGTCGCACTATCATCAGCGACCTCTTATTCACTTGTTGCCGAATCATAAACTCACCCAAACCTTCGAGCAGTTGTACCATAAGCTTGAAGAAGTCACAGAAAAAGCCGTATAAGCATTAACCTCAAGGTAACGCTTTCAGTGACACCTTGAGGTTATAATCTGTTCAATAACAGATAATTACCATTACGCCAGTTGCAAACAACTGGCGTAAAAACCATCATTACAACTGATTTATTTCTTCATTTGGATAAACTCTAAGCAAACAATCACTTTTTTCTAAATTAATCGATCGTTGCCCTTGCACGGCCAGAATGAAGTGTTTAATATCGCTTCTGTTCCACGGGAACATAGTACGACCGTAGCTCAGCTGGTTAGAGCACCACCTTGACATGGTGGGGGTCGGTGGTTCGAGTCCACTCGGTCGTACCAGATTCTTAGAATCAACAATGCGTCTGTAGCTCAGCTGGTTAGAGTACTACCTTGACATGGTAGGGGTCGGTGGTTCGAGTCCACTCAGACGCACCATTTTAGTAAGTCACTTGCTAAGAGATTTATTAAAGATAGTACGACCGTAGCTCAGCTGGTTAGAGCACCACCTTGACATGGTGGGGGTCGGTGGTTCGAGTCCACTCGGTCGTACCAAATTCTTAGAATCAACAATGCGTCTGTAGCTCAGCTGGTTAGAGTACTACCTTGACATGGTAGGGGTCGGTGGTTCGAGTCCACTCAGACGCACCATTTTTGATAAGATCATTTTCTAAGTGATGTTATTAAAGATTATACGACCGTAGCTCAGCTGGTTAGAGCACCACCTTGACATGGTGGGGGTCGGTGGTTCGAGTCCACTCGGTCGTACCAATTTGCTTTGAAGCGAATTATGTTGCATTATCCCAAGCAACAACCCGAAAGATTTCGGGCGATTAGCTCAGTTGGGAGAGCACCTCCCTTACAAGGAGGGGGTCACTGGTTCGAGCCCGGTATCGCCCACCATATTCTCTTACGAGAAAATAAAGCCTGCACTTTGTGCAGGCTTTTTTGCTATCAGGCGATAGCTATTCTCGAATGTCAAAGCGACTGAACATCAAAGCACGCCAGCAGCGTTGGCATCACTCCCATTCCGTTTTATACCTAAGGCACCTTGGCTACCGTTGTATCGCTCAACTAAGCTATTCTCAAATGAAACGATGTGGGGTTGGAGCCGTGCGACTTCTTATATGCTTTATGATTGGGCTATACCTGACGGCTTGTACAGCCAGCAATTCACCATCTAATAGCCCATTAAACGGCAGCCAAGTAGCAATAAACCAGCCATTAGCCCATTCCCCTACGCTACCACCCTACTCCGCCACAGAAGCGATGAAATATCATGATCAAGGTGACATCGCAATCATGCTGTCTTTTTCTGGCGGGGGCACTCGCGCAGCCGCCTTTTCTTATGGGGTATTAAAGGCGCTTCATCAAACTATCATCAATACCGAACACGGCCCTCAAAGGTTACTTGATGAAGTTGATTTTATCAGCTCGGTTTCCGGCGGTAGCTTCACCGCCGCCTACTATGGCTTATACGGTGATAAAATTTTTGACGACTTCGAATCAGCGTTTCTCTATAAGGACGTGGGTGGCGACCTCTTCCATACCTTGTTCGACCCAAGACTCTGGTTTTCATCCGAAAGTCGTTCAGCTTTTGCCATCGACTATTTTCAAGACAGCCTATTCCATCACGCCACATTTGCTGACTTACAACGCACCAATGGCCCAACCATCATTTTAAATGCGACCGATTTAGGCTCAGGTGTTCGCTTTTCTTTTCTGCAAGAGTACTTTGATTTGTTGTGCTCAGATCTTAGCCACTACCCCGTGGCCGATGCAGTAATGGCCTCAGCAGCTGTACCCGTCATGTTCAGCCCTGTGGTTCTCAACAACTACCCAGGTTGCAAACCTAGTAATGGATTCGACCTTGAACGCCAAAGTGTGGATCCCCAAATTCAACGCACCATCGACGGCCTACGTAGTTACCAAAATAAGCAACGTCGCAAGTATATTCACCTTGTTGATGGGGGTATTTCTGACAACCTAGGTTTATTAGCGATCTACGATTTAGTGGAAAGCAGTGGCGGGAGTGAAGCCTTCATAGATCAAGTCGAAGTCAAACCCCGCTCACACATGCTCATTATTTCGGTGGATGCATCAACCGAGCCCTATTATCAATTTGAACAGTCCGCCGACGAACCCAGTATCACCGATACCCTTTCTGCCATTACCGACACTCAACTCCATCGCTATAACGACGCCACCAAGAAAGTGATCTGGGGGAACTTACTGGAATGGGCTGAGCTAGCTGAAAAAGAAGCGGGGATAGCTACCGACCCGTATTTTCTTCATGTTACATTGAAAAAAATCCCCCACCCCACCACCCGTTTTGACGCCAACACCATTCCAACTGATTTTACCCTAGACAAAAACGACGTTACCTTACTGGTTGATGAAGGCGAGCGACAGTTATTAAACCACCCGTTATACAACCAATTACTCGAGCAATTAAATGACTGAACTACAACTACAAACTTGCCTGATTTACAGTTTGTATCATGAGACAAATTAAAATTTCTCACTAGCACGACGTTAGTAAAGATAGACACCCCGACCTTTGTCGCTGAACTAAACTGAGAGCCAAACAACCAGTGGCTTGGGGTCTTATGCGAAAGCTTAGATTTGTTAAATTCAGACTTTTAAACCTTAAACTCTTATTAATAGGCTTGGCAGCATGCAGCCAAGCCTATGCGCTTGATGCTATTCCTCAACAAGATGGCTTTAGCGGGTTTGTAAACCTGGGTGCAGGTATTACCAATGTCGAATCTAACACCCTCGCTGAAATTTCAGGTATTAATCTTGGTAATAAGTCTATTGATTCCGTGTTCGATTCGCCCAAGGATAAAAGTGCAGGTATCCCTGTTATTGGGTTAGAAATCGCATATACCTTTGCTGAATCTCGTACCCAAATATTTCTCGGTAACCAACTAGAAGATTACCTACGTTTCGATTTCTCAACCCGAGCAGGTATTCGCCAAGAAATCGGCAAAGCCGGTATTATCGGTGTTAGCTACCTTCAAACCCCGCTAGCCACTGAAGTATGGGAAGATCCATTTGTTGAGAATAGCGATAGAAACAGCACCGACCGCACAAGTAATGGTTTTCGTCTTATCTGGGATAAAATGTACGGCACTGGCCTTGAACTTTCTTATTCACAGCGTGAAATCGACATTGATGACGAACGTAGTGGTGAGTTTTTAGGCTTAATGGAAGAGGAGAAAAATGCGCTTGATCGTAATGGCGATAGCCGCCGCTTTGCAATTAAGTACACCTTCAATGTTGATAAAGGAAAACACATCATCAGCCCGCAATTTACGTTTATCGACCAAGACTTAGATGGTGAGTCTATGGCGTATGATGGTGTGGCACTTAACGTCAATTACATCTATTCAATGGGTCGATGGCACTTTGTCTCAAACGCTTCGATTGCAGGGCTGAATTACGACGAAGAAAATCCTATCTATGACCAAAAAGCAGATACTCAGCGTTACGGGGCCAGCTTCACTGCGTTCTACGGGGCACCATTCGGCTGGAAGAACTGGTTATTCAATACCGGCGTAGTGTGGTTTGAAGAAGACAGCGATATCAAATTTTACGATTCATCTGTTCAGTTGCTCAGCGCTGGTATGTTGTATCGATTTAAATGAACAAACCATTACAACGATCACTTAATTAAACTATTTGCATAGCAAAGCCACGCTATTTCATATTAAATTGGTATGAGTCATTTGAATTTATCCACCACAAGGATGTAGGTAGAGTAATGAATCATATTTTTAATATTTCGACTTCTTTGCTTGCCTCAACCTACCGTTTTTGGCGTGGCACTGTTGCCAGTAAAACAGTTAACCAACCAGAAGATACCTTAATTCTATTTGACCGTGAAGGTGATAGCGATTGCAGGCTGGTTCGAGAAGTCTTAACGGAGCTCAATCTTGATGTCATCATCACACCTTGCCCTGTAGGCGGAAAAAACCTCGAACAATTACAGAAGCAGTTTAACCTTCGTCAACTGCCCATCTTCGTTGATAACAATCATCAAGTCGTCTGCAGTGGCTCTAAAGCAATTTGCCACCATCTGTTTAAACATTACCAAGCGAGCCGGCAGCCAAATAAGCTGCTTTCAAGCAACCAATTTTCAGCCTTGAAAGATGGCGTGACATCGAAATTGGCATCCTGTATCCGTTTAGGCGCAGGAACAAAAGCAAGAAAATCTCGCCAAGCAGACTTACCACTTATCCTCTACAGCTTTGAATCAAGCCCATACGCACGACCAGTACGCGAAAAACTCTGTGAACTCGAACTGACCTATATCTTGATCAACATCGGTAAACAGCAAATAGCGGATATGGGCCCTGCAAAAATGCGTTGGACGTTAAAACCCTACCAACCGCTGCCAAATACCAAGCGAGATGAGTTTTACCAGCAATACGGTAATGTTCAAGTGCCCTACTTAATGGACCCAAATACCAAAGCAGCAATGTTTGAGTCAGAAGCCATTCTTTGTTATCTAGAAAGCACTTACGCCCTCTAGTCTTTTACCAACACCTCCTCCTATATCTGTCTGACGAGCTAATTCTTGTTTCAGGCTCCTCGCAACAAATGAAAATGTTCCCAAAGTAACACACAGAGTGTTTACAAGATCACATAATTTAACTCACCTCCCTCTTCAAATTGATAAACATCTCAAAAATAAAGCTATTCTTTGCTTAGCTTTAACCATGAATGTGAGAATAAACACAAAATAAAACAAACTTGTTATTAAACTCACGTATGGATTACGTTATGAATATAACCCCCCATAATAAAACAGTAGTGGCGACTGTTTTATCTTCTTTGCTCATTGCACCTTCTGTGCACGCTGTTTCGATATATAAACATGATAATGGCGATTATATCGACCTGTATGGCGAAGTCGGTATCGGTGGTTATTTTGGGGCCGAATACAAATCTGACGAATTTTATACCGACAAAACTTATATCGATGATTCCTACGGTACCTTGGGAATAAAGGGCCTCAACGGCGATTTACATTACCGCCTTGAATTTGACCTTGAGCGTGAAAATTGGAAAGGCGGCTCAGGTGATATGGTTACCACCATCGATAAAGTTTATGTCGGTTACGAGCTCAACAACTACCACTATATCGAAGCTGGCTTAACGGATACCGCCTTTGATGACTACGACAAATACGGTGATTTCACCTTCGATACCACAGTCGAAACCGGTGAAGCCGGCGACCAAGACGCTACCGTCAAATACGAGGGGCGTTACCCATACGACATTAAAGTTGGTATCTCCTATAGCTACGATGGTGAGTCAAGTTCAGGTGAACTGCAAGGCAACATAGTCAACGGCTATGCTGGGTACTTCGGTAAAACCTTCTCAATCGTACTGGGTCTTGAAGGCCGCGGGGGATCTGCTGGCGAATCTAAGTATGGCGAACAGCGTTTGGTTGGTTTAGCCATGCGCTACTCCGTTACACAAGACCTCACCCTGGGTTTCAATGGCTTCATAGAGAAAGAAGACATTGCGCAAAACAAAGTAGCCATTGATATCACTGATCCCGAAGACGAAAAGTACCGATTTAACGACTACCAGACCCTAACTAATGAAGGTGCCCTGATCTCGGCAAAATACGATATATCACAGCGCTGGCAGTTGGTTGGCTCAATGAACTACGAAGCCTACGAAAAATGGGACAGAAATAGCGAGTTTTGGGATGAAGTTGAAGACCGCTGGGGACGCAGCCGTACCTGGGCCACAATGGGCGTGAACTTTATGCCGACCCAATCATCCATTATTGCCGTTGAAGGCAATGTGGGTGAAGCCGCCCAAAACGTCTATGCCTACGCTCGCGTGTACTTCTAAAACGCCAAATAGAACAAGAATAAATAATAGGATTTAGCAATGAATAACAAAATCACCGTATTATCGGCCGCAGTCTCAGTGGCACTCGCCGCGCCTGCGCTCGCGGGTATTAACGACATTATTATCTCGGAAGATGTTGAGGGTACCTCTGATAACCGGGCTATTGAGGTCATGAACCTAGGTAATTCTGATTTCACCTTTAATGGCGACCATGCGCTTTATTATTCGAGTGGCTCGCACAATAACATCATCTTTACTGAAGCTGGAGAAAATGTATTAAACGGCTTAACTGTGCCTGCTGGGGATGTTGCTGTCATCTACCATCCAGATGCCAGTGACGAATTGATTAACACTGTTCATGCCAATACATCCCATTACGTTATTGCAAGTGACTTTTCAGACCAAAGATATAATTCAATGAACTTCAACGGCGATGATTCAGTATTTATTGCCGACAGTGATGACCATACCCAAGTTTATGATCTTATTGGTGAGGCTGGTGCAGATTGGGGAGAAGACAAAACTTTTCGACGACTGGCTGATTCAGCTACACCGTCAACTGATTTCAACGTAAACGATTGGTTAGAAGAGCCTAAAAACACCTTCGACGGCTTGGGGGATCCAACCCTTGCCGAACGCCTAGGCGCTCCAATGCCATGTACTGATGCCGAAGGAAATCTAGAAAGGAAGCTTATCTCTGAAGTACAGGGCACAGGCTACAGCTCACCACTTATCGAAGACGGCTTTATTAGCGACAAAGAGTACCTTGTAACGGGTATTGTCACTGGCGTGATGAGCAGCCTTGATAAAGGCTTCTACTTGCAGAGCGACCCAAGTGATGAAAGCCACGGTTTAGCATCGGTTGGGGTGTTTGTTGAAGCAGGTAAAGGCGTTAGTGAAGAGTTAATCGGCCAAAAGGTGTGTGTTCGTGGCTTCATCAAAGAAGATTACGGCATGACCAAGGTACTGGCGACCGACGATGAGTGGGAAACCGTCAATGCGGATGCAGAGGTACCCGACGCTATCGATCTAACCCGTATTACAGAAGATGGCGATAAATTCCAAAAAACGTTAGAGCGCCACGAAGGCATGCTGGTACGCCTTGTTGAAAACATGGATGACAACGTGGAAGGCGATCAAAACATGCGCGTCTCCCGCAGCTTCAGCTTCGACTTCGATAGTTACCGTAATAATATGGTACTGGCATACAAGCGCCCGAACATGCAGCCAAACCAAGAGCATATTGCTGGCAGTTACGAATCAAAGCAGCAATCATGGCAAAACAACGACTATCGCTTGTATGTTGATACCGACAAGAAAGCACCCAATGGTGAGATCCCGTATTACCCTGACTTCTTAACAGATGCACAGGAAAACTATATCCGCATCAACGACACCATCATCAACCTTGAAGGCCACCTATACTTCTCGTTTGGCGACTTCCGTTTAGTGCCAAGCAACGAAATCAACGATAGTAATGTCATCCACAACACCGATCGTACCGATGCGCCTGAGCTGAACGATACTCCGGATTACGATCAGTTCGGTATCCGTATCGCGACGCAAAACGTATTAAACTACTTCAACTCGCCATACGGCGGTTCACCAAACAAGTTCGGCGATAACCGTGGCGCAGAAAGTGAGATCGAATTCCAACAGCAGCAAGCAAAACTCGTAAAAGCCATTTATGGCTTGGATGCCGATATTATCGGCTTGATGGAAATCGAAAATAACGGCTTCGGCGATTTCAGTGCGATTAGCCAGTTAGTCAATGAAGTCAACGCTAACTATACCTATGAAAACTATGATGACCGAGATCACCCAAAATCCGTTCATAACAAATATGTTTTTGTTGGTTTCGACTCTAACGGCGACACGTTCCTTGACGAAGAAGATAGCGTGGGCACTGATGCTATTACATCAGGCCTTCTATACCGCCCGAGCAAGGTTAACATTGAATCAACCCAAATCATCCAGATGCCTCGCCAGCAAGCACCAGCCATCACCGATGAAAACGGCGCCCCTATCCTAGATGATAAAGACGAAGTGCGTGAAAACGGTAAGAATTACCAGCGTGATACTGTTGCTGCCACTTTCTTGGTACAAAATACCGGTAAGAAACTAACCGTTGCGGTAAACCACTTCAAGTCTAAGGGCTCGACATGTTGGGAAGACTGGCAAGGTTGGGAAACATGGGAAGACTTCGACCCGAGTCGTGATGACGTAAAAGATGAGGACTTCCAGGGCTCTTGCGAGCACTTCCGTGTCTCGGCTGCCCACCAGCTGGGTAAGAAAATGGCTCGCATTGGTGGTGATCAGGTCGTTATGGGTGATATGAACTCCTATGCGAATGAAGATCCTATGCTGGTACTGACCACTATCCCTGAACTACCGGAAGGCAAAACAATTCGTACTGCACGTGATACCTATATTGGCGATACACCGCAATTTGGTGAAGGCGGTAAACATGGTATCGAAGTCACCGAGTCTTTCGGCTTCATCAATAGTGTCAGCCTGAAAGATGCAGAGAAAGGGCAACCAAGCTGGAGCTACTCGTTCAATGACGAAATCGGCTCGCTTGATCATGTGCTAATTACCCCTTCATTAAAAGGTAAACTGCTAGATGCCACTGACTGGCATATCAATGCCGCCGAGTCATCATTGTTTGATTACAAAACAGGGTATAAAGGTGATAACCAAACCCTATACAATGAGGACCCATTCCGTTCTTCAGACCACGACTCGGCACTTATCGCGCTTGGCTACCGTTATGGTGAAACCGATGCTGGCGAGCGCGTGCTCCTAGCAACGAAGAGTGGCCGAATGGAAGTGGGTTACCCAATTGATATTGAAGCAAAAGCTGGTGATATTGCGTCGATTGCTTTCTCTCCGCAACCTGATAATTTTGAGTCAGTCATTCTGCCACGAGTAGAGTTGACGGAAGATGGCAAGCAAACGGTATTGTTTGATATCAGCGGTGTTGAACCAAGAAACTATACCGTCACAATGACCCTTGAACGTCCACAGCAATCAAAATCGGGTACTGAAAACCTTGATGACGCGACAGTCGTGATGGATGTTGAAGTTGTTAAGCGTGACTCACTGGATGCGGATATCATTATCCCGCCACACGATGGTAGCGGCGGTGCTTTCGGGCTTTATGGCTTGCTATCACTGCTAGGTCTTGGCTTCTTGCGCCGTAGAAAGAACTAATGGGCCACTAAATACACGTTAAGCGTGATCAAATTAGAAGGAGGCATTGGCCTCCTTCTCTTTTTCAGCATAATTAAGCAACACGGATTCAGAGCAAGTCAAACCTTGGGGTTACCCTCACCTCGATACGCCGATTGGCCTGACGCCCAAGCGATTCACTGTTATCCGCAATCGGCATGGTTTCACCAAAACCATATCCCCCAAGGCGCGTTTCGCTTACGCCATTTTTTGCAAGTAAGTCCGAGACTGACTGAGCACGCCTCGTTGACAATTCACGGTTATATTCCTCAGAGCCAATACTATCAGTATGTCCAGCAATGAAGATTCGTGACTCCGGATGGCTGATAATCATAGAGGCAAGCTGTTTGAGTAACTGGCGACTTTCAGGTCGGATATCGGCACTGTCATGAGAAAAGCTACGGTCACCTTTTAGCGTGATAATCACTTGATCACCTTTCTTGTCGACCGTTCCCTCTAGGGGGGAAATGATGGACTTTGCCGCTTTCATGTTATCAGCAAGAAAATTATCGACGTTTTTTTGTGAAGCCTTTCCAATCGACTGGTTTGAGGTTGTAGCACAACCAACCACCAGCAACGAAAAAAGTGAAACCAGTAACATTTTCATCTTAAACACCTGCGCCTACCTGCTTAGTACAACAAAAATTTGTGCCCACTCTAGCAAAAGTTCGACAGCGCTTTTTTAAGCAAAAATGTTTCTATGGAAATAGTTCACAAGCCAATATGAAAGAACGTTTTTTAATGAAAAGAATCTGCGGCAGATCTCAGTATTAGCTTAAATAGACCCATTAAAAAAGCCGACAAAAATGTCGGCTTTCATTCAATCAAAGCAACGCTTAATTAGTTATCATTCAAGCGAATGCCTTCGCGTTCAATAACAATGATGCCTTTTTTGTACAGGCCACCAATGGTTTTCTTAAAGGTTGCCTTGCTGGTGCGAAATTCTTTGAAAATCGCTTCCGGAGTCGACTTGTCGCTCAGCGGTAGAAAACCACCTTTACGCTCAAGCGTGGTTAGGATCTTATCTGCAAGATCATCAACCTTGGCACGACCCGCTTTTTGCAGTGACAGGTTAATTTTACCGTCTGGGCGAATTTCTTTAATGTACGCTTTCAGCTTCTTGCCTGGGAATAGCTTACCAAACGACTCGGTTTTGAAAATCAGGCCCCAATGCTCACCTTCAATCACCGCCTTGTAACCAAGGTCTGTCACTTCAGCAACCTGTACTTGAACTTCCTGACCAACTTTGTATTTCGCAGGGGTTTTGTCCAAGAAGCGGTTGAACTTGGTTGAGCCAACAATACGTCCCGATGCCTTATCCGTGTAGACACGTACCATGATATCCTGGCCTTCTTCAAGGCGACGGCGTTGCTCACTGAAAGGTACCAGCAAATCTTTATTCAAGCCCCAATCAACAAATGCACCCACACCACAAATGCCAACCACGCGTAGCAAGGCAAAATCACCAACTTGTGCGTATGGTTGCTCGGTTGTCGCAATGATCTCGTCGTTTGAGTCGAAGTAAATAAACACTTCAACTTCATCACCCAGCTCAGTGCCAGCCGGAACACAGGCTTTCGGCAGCAAGATATTGCCAAAGTCTTCACCACCATCAAGGAATACGCCAAAATCTACCAGCTTGACGACCTCTAATGTGTTGTATTGTCCAATTTTAATCATTTGTTTCGACACTCTCTGGGTAAATAAACGACTGAGTTCTATTGCTCACTCAGTTGCATTTGTGATGAATGCCAAGGCATTCATGCTTTATCTTAGGCCGCGCATTATACGTGATGTTGCTTCCGACCACCTAACCTATCTTCAATTATTTGTCTACTTTTCACCCTATCAAAGCAACAATCAACAATTACCACTGCTAATGGCAGTTTAATTCATCTAAAATTAACTCAACATCAAGACATTAGCACTAGTCTCCAAGGTGCATCTCCAAACTCAGAGGTAATTAAGTATAGTGATCACTGTTGAAAAGAAAGACGGGCATAAGCTCAAGATATCCCATGTCATTCAGGAAACCACCAACAGGCAACTCGATCTCTATATTTTTATTCCGGGCGAACTTGGCCTTAACAGCAATATCATCTCAGAAGACGAGTTCTTCCATAATGCCATTCAAGGCAAGCGTACGTATTACAGTGATGTCAATCACCTGCCATTGGTCCATAGCCGATTGGCCAGTCGCGGCAAACTCTCTACCGAGCAATACCGTTTAAGCTTGAGTTTGTATGCCTACCAGTACGCGCTGGCGTTGGAAAAAACCACCCAGCAGTTACTTGATGACAAACAAGAACGCTCTTTCGAAGAAGTAGAAGAAGTCGCCCAACTCGCTCGCCGTATACTCAAACGTCTACGCCGTAACGTCCCAAGCGATAAAAAGCTGCATAAGTACTATGAAAATGTCGACAATTATCTGTCTTGGTTCACTGAACAGCGTTTGTTAGAGTTGGTCGCTCACCTACCTCGCGGTAATGAATATAGTGAAATCAAGCCATTACTTCTTGAGATTTGCGAAAAAGAATCTAGCCACCGACTGGAAAAGAGTTACAACTCCACCCGTGCAACGAAAGACCCTACTCGAATGTCGAATAAGATGCGATTGTTGCGCCGCCTTATCGAATATCCCGTCACCATGAAAGAAAAAACGGTGGAACTGGGTAACAATACCAAGAAGATTGTCACAGGCTTCGCAGCCGGTTTTGTGATGATCTTCGTGACTCTCATGTTGATCGAGGCCCGTGGCGTATTGGGTGATATTACCGCTTCTTTTGTCTTGGTACTTTCATTTATCTATGCTGCCCGTGAAGTCTTTAAAGATGATTTAAAATCCATGCTTTGGCGCTGGGTTCGTAAGGGCAAGCCAAAGTGGCGCAAACAGTTTTTCGATACCAATTCCAACCATCTCATCGGCAGGCAATTAGAGTGGATGGAATATTGCAGCTTCAAAAAGCTTGATGAAGAGATAAAAAAGGTTCGCAAGCATAAGGTCTCTCAGCGTGAAGAAACCATCCTTCACTACAAGAGTACAACCAGAATGTCACCCACCAAGTTTCTGACTGGTTACGAGCAAACCCGCGAATCTATCATGCTAGATTTGCGCAGCATCACTAAATTGATGGAGAAAGGCTCACAAAAGGTATACCTGCTGAAGGAAGGACAAGTGTCCAAAGAGTCGGTTGAAAAGCGGCACCTGATTAACTTGATCACGCGAGAAACCGATGAAGATAATACGGTACGGATCCGCCGCTGGAAAGTGATCATGAACCGTTCGAAAATTGTTGATATTGAAGCCATTGAGTCGTAATTAGCAAGCGCCTGCATACCCAAGTTATTTCAAGGTATACCCTTACTTTCTCTCTGTTGTAACCTGCGATGAAGTTGATACGCTTAATGTATAAGCGTATCAGCGAGCAGCTCATGAAAACATTGACCCAACTAGCCTTTCATAACACCTATAGCACCTTACCGGCCACCTTCGGCACGCGTGTTAGCCCACAGCCCCTGGACGATCCTTTTTTGGTCAGTGTTAACCCCCTTGTTTGCAATATGCTTGAGCTGGATCCTAGCGATGCACAAACACCCTACTTTATCGACTTATTTTCCGGCAACGATGAACACCCCTCATTCGATCCGATTGCAATGAAATACACCGGTCACCAATTTGGCCAGTACAATCCAGACCTCGGCGACGGAAGGGGGTTACTACTGGGAGAGGTGCTCACATCCTCGGGAAACAAATGGGATATCCACCTAAAAGGCTCTGGTTTGACACCGTATTCCAGGCAAGGTGATGGTCGTGCGGTTTTACGTTCCAGTATTCGGGAATACCTAGCGAGCGCTGCAATGGCTGGCCTCGGGATCAAAACCACCCATGCACTGGCTGTCTTGTCCAGTTGCACGCCCGTCTATCGTGAGCGAGTCGAGTGCGGTGCGACGTTGATCCGCGTTGCCGAAAGTCATCTTCGTTTTGGGCATTTTGAATACCTGTTCTATACCCACCAGCATGCTGAGCTCAAGCAGCTTGCGGACTATCTCATCCAACACCATTTCCCAGAGCTGAACAATGAGCAAAATGATGAACTGCGCTACGCCGCGATGTTTTCAAAGATAGTTACCTTAACCGCGAAGATGGTTGCAGATTGGCAAGCGGTGGGATTTGCTCATGGCGTAATGAATACCGATAACATGTCGATGTTAGGGCTCACCTTCGACTATGGCCCCTACGGTTTCTTAGATGACTATAACCCCGGCTTTATTTGCAATCACTCAGATTACTCTGGACGTTATGCCTTTAACCAACAACCAAGTATTGCACTTTGGAACTTATCTGCACTTGGCTATGCGCTAACCCCAATTATTAGCAAGGAGCACATTGATGCTGGGTTATCTCGCTATCAAGTCGATTTGCAGCGGGAATATAGCCACAACATGCGCAGCAAGCTAGGGCTAGTGAAAAGGCTCAAGGAAGATACCGACCTTTTCAACCAGTTATTCGACCTCCTTTCAGGGCAAGGGGCTGACTACACCTTGTTCTTTAGGGCGATTTCCAACATTGGCAAAGAAGAGCTGTTAACGTCAACCAACCTTTTCGTCCCCTTATTTAGCCGGATTGAGCCCGTTGAACAGTGGCTACAAGCCTACAAGTCACGACTTGATGCTGAAGAGCAAAACGATGAAGCTCGGCTTACATTAATGAATCAACATAACCCGAAGTTTATCTTGCGTAATTACCTTGCCCAACAAGCTATTGATGCCGCAGAGCAAGGGGATTACACCATGATAGAAAAGTTGCTGACTGTGTTAGCGACCCCATTTGATGAACATGCAGAATTAGACGATTTGGCCCAGCGCCCTCCAGAGTGGGGAAAACACCTTGAAATAAGCTGCTCTTCATAACCACAGAAGTCAGCGTTCAAAAAAACACCAGCCAGACTTAGGTGGATAAGTTATTTTTATAAGAAAATTATGATTGATAACTACCGATTGAGAGGAAGATCACGGTTCAAACACTCTCTGCATAAAGCGGGCCGAAAATTGATTTTGTCACTCCATTTCTCGCCGTAGGGCTGCTACATTCGCCCTTCTTTTCTAGTCCGAGTTTTACGTTTCACTATGAATAAAGACCGTATCGCCAGTTTTGAATGGGGGCGCCTGATAGCCCTGCTTGCCGTGATTATTATTCACGCTAAACCCTTCATGAATGCGCCTATCATTGATGAACTGCCTTGGGTTGGCTTACTGCTCAACCAGCTCGGCCGCTTTGCCGTTCCACTCTTCTTCATCTTGGCTGGCTATTTTATTATGCCTAAGCTGAGCGAAATGGCCCTGCCAACCCTAAAGCGCTATAGCCTTCCCCTGCTTAAGGTCTGGCTGGCTTGGAGTATCATTTATTTAGCAATGCCATTTAACCTAATGAAGTTCTACACCGAAGGCTACCTTGCTGAACGCAGCGGTTACTGGAACTTCTTACTATCGAACCCTCTCAACACCTTGTTCGAAGGTGGAATGGTACACCTATGGTACATTCCTGGATTAATTTGTGGCCTAGCGGTCATCGCACTTTGCTGTGCCCTCAAGCAACAAAAGCTCATACTGCCTGTCGCTGTCGCCCTTTACGTCTATGGTTTAATGGCGGGAAGCTATCAACCCATCTTTGGGATTGAAGCCCCCGTCTTTACGCGTAATGGACCTTTCTTAAGTACGTTAATGATTGCTATCGGCTTTATGGCGCGTAAACACAATTACAAACTGCCATTTGTGATTGCCGCATTGCTTGCCATTGGCGGTATGGGGCTCCACTTGCTTGAAGGGCTATTTTTGCTGAAACAACATGGCACAGCGTACAACATCAATGATTTCCTAATGGGTACACCACTTTGGGCCGCGGGTATCTTCTTTATGCTTGCAGACAAACCTGATTTTGGTCGTTCACCGGCGCTGTTTAAGCTCAGCAAGGACATTCTTGGCATTTATCTTGTTCACCTACTGATTATCATCTACACCCTCAATACATTCCGTATCCTTGGTTTCTCGGGCTATGTCGCTGATATTTCGGTTATTGCTATTGTCTGTGTTGTCTCTTATGTCATCGTTAAATTAATTGATAAGACACCGTTGAAAAATGTGCTCTTACGCTAGCAGCGATACCAGCCCTATTTACTAGGTAAAAGCATAGATAAAGAACATAGACAAAGAACACTGGCTGATACCCTGCCAATAAACCAACAATCGGCAGGTAATGAGGCCGTAATAGAACAAAGCCCGCCAAGCAGCTGCTTGGCGGGCTTTCAATTTTTAGTGGTGTCGGCGGTAAAAAACCGGCTTACTGAGTAATGACCGTATCAACATCATGATCAAGCAGCCATGACTGAAGCTTTGGTGCTTTCTCAATGTAGTGGCTAACCACAGCACAACCCTTGCCAGTTGTCGCAGCAGCTTTCAAGGCTTGGCGCACAAGTAGCAAGACCGCTTCATTTTGATCATCATGAAGGTAATCCAGCGATGGATGGGTTTGGTCAAGCCCAAGCGAGAATTGAGCAAGCTGATCAATGTCGATCACCAGGCCATCGAAGTATTGTAAGAACTTATCTGCAAGCAATGCATTCGCAGGCAGCTCCGCCATTAGATGTACTTTCAAACCATGCGCGCCGCGGCATAGGCCTTGCTCAGCCAGCAAATCGATAATTGTCGCCGCTTCGCTGAACGTTCGTACAAATGGAATCACCAGTTCAATATTTGTCATACCCTCGGCATTTCGAGCACGCTTGATAGCTTCGCATTCCAGCTCAAAGCTCTTACGGATAGACTTATCAGCAAAGCGCGAAACACCACGCAAGCCGATTAACGGATTCACTTCGCTCGCTTCCAGCTCAGCACCAAGCAACGTCTGGCGTTGATGTGAATCAGCACCACTTAACCTAACACGCAATGGCTGCTCCCCTGCAAGCTTCGCCGCTTGAATCAACTGCTTAGCGAGAGCAGAGACAAAATATTCTGCTGGGTTTCCATCACACTGGTTAAGCAACTGTGTCTGGGTTTCATCATTCAAGTCTGATGGGTACGCCACAGCATAGGGATGAAGGTTTAACTCTTGGATTAAGCCGTCTATCGATACCAGGCCGATTGTTAATCCGTCTTTATTGAGTTGAGTTGTTGATTTGATTAATTCTGTCAGGTTTAAACCTGGCTGAGTGCAGTTTGTCATAAGGCACCATACAACTTAAGTTAGCCAAAATCAGGAAGTTATTCAGGGCTAAATGCTCACTTCCGTGTCTAACTACAACATACGCACTCAAAGTTTGAGAGGCAAGCAGAAAAAAACAAAAAACGAAAACATAATCACCAGAACCGCATAGATAAGCAGTTATTAATTAGCCCAGCGGTACATCTTCGAAACGAATATACCCAAGTTACTTCAAGATGCAGGATTCAGAGGGATGTCAGCCCACTCAATCCAAGGCGAAGGTTTGCAGGAATGGCATTCCCTTTCAAAAAGCTTCAACGCAGGAGTGGGTGGGCTGACACCCTCTCGGAGGGCGAGTTTTCTAAGTTTGTATACAGCGTTATTGTTTTTCGATTTAGAGCCTCTAGATCTTCAAAACAATGCCTTGCCTACAAGCTTAGAAATTCTCGCTGAACCTGCATCTTGAAGTAGCTTGGGTATATGCTTAAAAAACATGCTTTTTACGATCAGTACTGGCTACCAATGAAATTTTCATGAATTGAAAAGAATAAAAAACTAAGCTATATCACAAGTTTGGTTTATTCCTACGCCCTTTTGGGCTATCTTTACGCGTCGTTAATTTTTGAAGTACCGAGAAAGGCAACTGAATTATGCCATTGAAAACAGATGAACTCCGTACCGTTAGCCTTGGCTTGATGCCAACGCCAGCTGAGGTTGAAGCCGCTTACCCGATTACTGACGAAATAGCCGCACATGTTGCCGACTCTCGCCGTCAGGTTGAAGCGATTCTTACAGGGCAAGACTCTCGCCTTCTGGTTGTTGTTGGCCCTTGTTCGGTACATGACCCTGATGCAGCGATTGATTACGCTAAGCGCCTTCTCAGCGTACAAGAAAAATACCGTGACCAGTTATGTATCGTCATGCGTACCTACTTCGAGAAGCCGCGTACCGTTGTTGGCTGGAAAGGTCTTGTGTCTGATCCAAACCTTGATGGTAGCCTAGACCTCGCAAAAGGCCTTCACACAGCACGAAAACTACTTGTTGATATCAATACACTGGGTTTGCCAACTGCAACCGAGTTCCTTGATATGATCACTGGCCAGTACCTTGCGGATCTCATCACGTGGGGAGCCATCGGTGCTCGTACGACTGAATCTCAAATCCACCGTGAAATGGCTTCTGCCCTGTCTTGCCCGGTAGGTTTTAAAAACGGTACTGATGGCAACATCAAGATTGCGGTAGATGCTATTCGTGCAACCCGTGAATCACATGTGTTCTGTTCGCCAGCAAAAAGCGGTGAAATGACCATTTACCGAACGGCAGGCAACCCGCATGGTCACGTTATTCTACGTGGCGGTAAAATGCCAAACTACCACCGCGAAGACATCGCAGCTTCTTGCGAGACTTTAAGCTCATTTGATCTGCCAACCCGCCTAGTGGTTGATTTCAGCCACGGTAACTGCCAGAAACAACATAAGCGTCAATTAGATGTGGCGGCTGATATTTGTCAGCAAATCAAAGAAGGCAGCAACTTTATCGCGGGTATCATGGCCGAGAGCTTTATTATTGAAGGCAACCAGCCGGTCGATACAGACAATCTATCTGCATTAACTTACGGTCAATCAATCACTGATCCTTGTATTAATTGGGACGATACTGTGACCATGTTCGATATGCTGGCTGAAGCGATTGCATCGCGCCAATCATAATTATAAATTTTGTATAAAATAGTCTAACTAGGATTAAGCACATGCCATCTTTTGATATTGTTTCTGACGTCGATTTTGTAGAAATCCGAAATGCTGTTGATAATTCATCACGTGAACTTGAAACACGTTTCGACTTTCGCGGAGTAGAGGCGAGCTTTAAGCTAGAAAAAGAAGTGGTAAAAGTGACCACTGAGTCTGATTACCAATTAACCCAGCTTATTGCGATGCTTCGTTCAAACTTAGCGAAGCGCTTTGTGGATGCTCAGGCAATGGATCAGAAAGACATTGTTCGCTCTGGTAAGTTTTTCACTTGTAACGTTGCATTCAAACAAGGCATCGAAACCTCGGTTGCTAAGAAAATCGTGAAAATGCTGAAGGAAGAGAAGCTTAAGGTACAGGCTTCAATCCAAGGCGATAAAGTTCGCGTAACGGGTAAAAAACGTGATGATCTACAAGCGGCAATGGCACTCGTCCGTGGCGCAGAACTTGGTCAATCATTCCAGTTTGAAAACTTCCGTGATTAACCCTTCAATTTAATAGGGCTAATACCATATTTAACGGGGAATGCATTCATTCCCCGTTGTTATATCTGCAAACAGAACAAATTATAATTATAAATACTGCTCACTTATCTTTATCAGCCTATTCATACTACAAATTATTTCGAGTCAATTCACGGTCACTACTTAGCTAACTGCAAAATAAGTGAAAATAGTTAATGGCGCCTCGAATAACAGTTTTTTGTACCCTGCAGCACTATCCAATACAAACTATCTTTTGTTGTTTTTTTAAACACTAACCAATATAGGTGAAACAATGGATAGTACCCTTCGTCTGAATAAGACCAAAAGGCGCTTATCGGCTCTCATTTTACCCTCATTATTTTTAGCCAGCAGTGCCCTCGCCTCATACCCTAACTATAACCCCGAGGCGGTATACAACACAGGGGATCTAGTTATCTACCAAGGCAACACATACCAAGCCAAATGGTGGACGACTAACGAATTGCCGAATGCTAACTCAAGCGGTGTATGGTCAGTTGTCACAACAACGACATCCCCCCCTCCAACACATTCGCCTGAACCAACACCAACGCCTTCAGCCAGTTATCCTGCTTATCAGGACGGTACTGTCTATGTTCAAGGGGATAGAGTCAGCCATAATGGCAAAATATATGAAGCCAAATGGTGGACACAAAACGAAGCACCGGATGCCCCCAACGGAACCGGGGTTTGGCTGTATATTGAAGACGACTCTGGTACCCCACCGGACCCCGGCCCTGGACCAGATCCTGATCCAACACCTGATAATGGCATCATCGGAGAAAACCCCGATGGCACCTATATCATGAGCAAAGCTTTTCTCGATGCAAAAGAGGCGTCTCTCACCAGCTCGCCAGAGTTTGAACAGGTACTGGCTTCAATTGCAACACAGCCCAACAGCATTGTCGAAGCCATTGCTCCGGGCTCCACGACCAATCCTGAAAACGTAAAACGTGTTGAATCGCTGATTAGTGAGCAAAAATGGGACTACCTATTTCCTGAGCGCAATCCTGTCTATACCTATAACAACTTCTTGAAGGCTGTGGGTAAATTCAAGGGCTTCTGTGCTACGTATACCGACCATCGCGCAGCTGATTCCGATGCCATTTGTGCCAAATCCCTTGCGGTCATGTTTGCTCACTTTACTCAAGAGACGGGGGCGCACAATCCTCACTCTCCGAATGAAGAGTGGCGCCAAGGGCTTTACTTTGTACGTGAATCGGGCTGTTCAGAAGACGCCACCTCATGTGGCTATAACAGTGAATGTGCAGCAACGAACTGGCAGACTGAACAATGGCCTTGTGGTACAACGCCTGACGGCCACTATGTGAAGTACTTTGGCCGTGGTGCTAAGCAACTCTCTTACCACTACAACTATGGCCCGTTCTCTGACTTCATCTTTAATGATGTTCATGTGCTGTTAAACCAGCCTGATCTTGTTGCTGATAGCTGGCTAAACCTTGCTTCTGCCGTGTTCTTCTTTGTCTACCCGCAGCCACCTAAACCATCCATGCTTCACGTCATTGATGGTACATGGCAACCGACTGCGACCGATATTGGAGAAAAGCGCATACCCGGGTTTGGTGTGACAACCATGATCATTAATGGTGGCATTGAATGTACGCTTGATACTGAAAAACCGCAGTCGGTGAACCGTATTAAGTACTACCGCGGTCATGCGGATGCCCTCGGTGTTGCAATTCCTGCCGATGAGCAGCTTGGTTGCGCTGGCATGAAGCCTTTCAAGAAAACAGAAGGAAGTAACTTTGGCCTATATTGGGAAAATGACTGGGGCTACTACCCAGATAACCCAGGTGGCGCAAGCTTTGCCTGCCGTATTGAGTCAGGGTATCAAACAGCGCATACCACGCTAAAACAAGGCGACTATGCTAAGTGCGTGCAAAAGTATTACAACGTGACTATTGAGTAATCAATAAGTTAATAAGACAAATGCTCGCTTTGTGACGATGCAAGGCGAGTATTAACATTTCTTTACCTTTTGACGTAATTACTCATAACCTTCCGAGCTCGCATTGTCTACATGTGCATATAATTTATCCAAACAATACGCGAGAATGCCAAAAACCATAGTTGTACTACGGATAATCCCCTATACTCCCGTCCGTCCTATTTAGGGTTCCTATGTAATTTTAAAGGTTTATAAATTAGAGATATCGAGCAGACATTACCTATAGCGTTGTGACCGCACGGAACTAGCACTATTCGATTATGGACGTCAAATGAACATGCCTTACCAATTGTAAGCATTCTCTTCATCCCCCACATTAGCTTCATCAATGTTCTTCAGAACATCAGTGCATTCCATCGTACTGCCTTCTGCTCATATTCCTTTGTATTGTCCCCATGGGGCATATTACAAAGCACGGATGATATGCAGTGAGAACCCTTTTAAGGCTATATAAAACTATACCTATAAAGGAGATGTCCATAATGGACTCTGTGAAAAACGATACTGTTCATTCTCAATCAACAAGCAAGGCTAAAGTAGGCTGGAGTAAAAACGATACCGTGTGGGTGTTGGGTTTATACGGTACCGCCGTTGGTGCCGGCACACTATTCCTCCCTATCAATGCAGGTGTCGGTGGTCTTATTCCACTATTGGTTATGGCCATCCTTGCCTTGCCAATGACATTCTTTGCCCACCGAGGCATGACACGTTTTGTGCTATCAAGCTCAAACCCAGGTGCAGATATTACCGAAGTCGTTGAAGAGCACTTTGGTATCGGCATGGGTAAAGTCATCACCCTGCTTTACTTTTTCGCGATCTACCCAATTCTATTGGTATACAGCGTTGCCCTAACCAACACGGTTGAGAGCTTCATGCTATACCAACTTGAAATGACACCACCACCACGTGCCATTCTTGCGCTAGGTTTGATTGTTGCGCTTATGGCTGTGGTTCGCCTTGGTGAGCAATTGATTGTTAAAGCAATGAGCGTGTTGGTGTTCCCATTCGTAGCGGTACTGTTGATGCTGGCACTTTACCTAGTACCATACTGGAACGGGGCTATCTTCGATCAAGTGCTTCCTGCAGAAGGCGGTATGACATCAGTGCTGATGGCGGTTTGGTTGATCCTACCTGTGATGGTATTTTCGTTTAACCACTCACCTGTGATTTCTTCTTTCGCTGTTGCGAAGCAAAAAGAATACGGCGACAAAGCTGAAAAGCAGTGTTCTCGCATCCTCGCTCGCAGCCACATCATGATGGTGGTCACTGTGATGTTTTTTGTGTTCAGTTGTGTATTGAGCCTATCTCCAGCAAACCTTGCTGAAGCAAAAGCACAAAACGTATCGATCCTGACATACCTAGCCAACCACTTTGACACGCCAATGATTGCTTACGCGGCACCTGTTGTTGCTATCATTGCAATCACGAAGTCCTTCCTTGGCCACTACCTTGGCGCAAGTGAAGGCTTAAACGGCCTTGTGGTTAAAATGGCTCGTAGCCGTGGCAAAGAAGTGGGTCCGAAAGCACTGAACACGTTCACCGCACTATTCATGCTTGTCACAACTTGGGCTGTTGCGACTATCAACCCAAGCATTTTAGGCATGATTGAAAGCCTTGGCGGCCCTGTGATTGCAATGCTGCTATTCATCATGCCGATGTACGCTATCAAGAAAGTACCGTCAATGCGCCAATACTCAGGTGCCCTGAGCAACGTATTCATTGTTATCATCGGCCTGATTTCAATTTCAGCGATTTTCTACTCGCTAGCTCAATAAGCATTAAACATGCTCTCAAAGGCCATCATGGATGGCCTTTTTCTTTTCACCCAGCATCTACACACTCCGGTCTTAAAGTCGTTCAAATTTTTCAAACAAGCTGTTCGTTTTTGCCCCCTGTTTGCATTGCCCGTAGCTTCCTACACTACAGAAAAGAGAGAAATTTGGAGGCAACTATGGCAATCCGACATATCAAACAAATTATTCAATCCCATCCATCCTCTGACGGTGATGGCGTTAAGATCCAACGTGTACATGGATTTAATAACAACAGCTTTTCACCGTTCTTAATGATCGATGAATTGAAATCAATCAGCCCGGATGACTATATCGGTGGGTTTCCTCCTCACCCACATCGCGGCATCGAAACTCTTACCTATATGCTAAATGGCCATTTTCAACATAAAGACCATATGGGCAATGTCGGTGAATTACGCGATGGTGGCGCTCAGTGGATGTCGGCAGGCAAAGGGGTTATCCATAGTGAAATGCCAATGATGACTGATGGCTCACTTCATGGTTTCCAAATCTGGATTAACTTACCAGCGGCCAAAAAGATGCAACCTGCCCAATACACTGATTTTCAACCTGAAATGATCACGGAAAAAGTACTTGGCGATAATAACTTAGTCCGCCTAATCTCAGGTGATCTCACCATCCAAGGCGAGACTATCAAAGGGCCATTGCAGCAAACGGGCGTGCCAACCGCCATCGCAGATTGGCAAGCCGCGAAAGGCAAACAGTTTACAAGCTGCCTGAACCCGGACTTCCAAGCAATGCTCTACGTCTACAAAGGCGCTATTGAAGTCGAAGGGCAAACCGTCTCAACAGGTCAATTGGCATTACTTGATCATGGCGAAGGGCTTGCTATCACAAGTAATGAAGACAGCGGTGTACTGTTACTAGCGGGTATCCCAATCAATGAGCCGGTTGTGCATTACGGTCCGTTTGTAATGAATAGTATGGAAGAGATAGAGCAAGCCGTTCAAGACTACCAACAGGGTCAATTAGTGTAATCGCAATGGGTGGCCACCAAGGAAAAAGCGCAAGGTATTAAGCCTTGCGCTTTCGTTTGTAACGATATGAACGTTAGGCTTCCTTAAACGCACGATAATATGAGCTCATCAATGGTGCGGTGAGGTAGTCCCACAAAGTACGGCTTTCAAGTAACACAAACACCTCTGTTGGCATACCCGGATACAGTTCGATATCCTCCAAGGCCGCCAACTGTGCTTCATCGAGGCGAACTTTAATTAAGTAACCAGCCTGCTCCTGCGAGTGCTTGGGCTCGATTTTATCTGCAGCAACATAGATCACTTCACCGTTCACTGGCGGTGTCTTACGGGCATTGTAAGCACTCAACCTGACCTTGGCAGACAGCCCCTGATGCACCACATCAATATCTTCCGACTTCAGTACGGCTTCGATAATCAAATTATCACTGTCAGGGACAATCTCCATGATGACATCACCGGAGTTAACCACCCCACCAATACTATGCACATTCATGCCAACCACAGTGCCATCGTGCTCACTACGAATCGTAATTCGATCGCGTACTTCGCTCGCGGCAATCAGCGCTTTTTCTGTATCGCGCAGTTCACGCCCAACACTCTCTTGCTCTGCCATCAAGCCCGAGCGGATCTCTGCTGTTTCAGTTTTGTAATCATACTCAAGTGACGAGATTTTCTGAGCTGCCAGCTCTGTTCCGGCATTGAGCTCCGCCAACTTAGCCTCAACCGTTGCTCGATGACGCTTGAGCTCCAGCATCTTGGTTTTCGACACATAACCTTTCTCAGCCAACCCCTTGGTCATGGTGATCTCTTCATTGATCAATCCCAATTGAGTCTTCACCGCCGTCACTTGTAGCCGATTACCTTGCAACTGTTCCACCAAAAGTTGACGCTTTTGTTGGTAGTAGCTATTGCGTAACTGCTCTTGCATCAAAAACTGCTGATGCTTGATTATTTGAGTATTCAAAATGCTATTGGCTTCAGTCGGCATCAGCGCCCACCGCCCTGTGCTTTCAGGCCATTCAACCGTATTATGATTATCGATTTCTGCCTGCAGCTCGGCTTGCTGGGTCTTGAGGGTGTAGTACTTAATCGACAGCCTTGAGAAGTCTGCTTCCGCTTTACTGTTAGCCAACTCTAGCAAAACGTCCCCTTTACTGACCTTTTGGCCTTCAGTGACATAAATGGCCTTCACCCAACCACCTTGCAAGTGCTGAACTTTCTTTCGTTGAGATTCAACCACTATAGTCCCACTGGCAATGGAAGCCGCATTCAGCTTGGCGGTAAACGACCATACAATGAAGCCGACAACGCCGAACAGGATCAGCAAGCAGCCATATAGGATTGGCTTATTGGTATCGAAACTGACTGGCTTCATGCTGCACCTCCCTGTTTTCTCATCACCACTTTGGACTTAGATTTTTCAACCGCTTTCTTGTCATCAATACCGCCAATAGCCCCCAAGAACTTGTCACAAGTACCGGCTTTTTCTATCTTGCCTTCATTGAGGAATATGACCCAATCCATTTGGCGCAAAAAGCCAGGGCGATGGCTGATCATCACCACCGTGATTTTGTTTTCTTTGCAGTATTGCAGCACGATGGAAAGGGCGATTTCTCCCTCGGGGTCTAAGTTCGAGTTGGGTTCATCGAGGATCAAAATACTCGGGTTTGAGAAAATTGCCCGTGCTAGGCCAATCCGCTGCCTTTGCCCACCAGACAATTGCGCCCCGCCTTCACCTAGGTAGGTATCGTAACCTTGAGGTAACGACACGATTAGCTCGTGGATACATGCCAGTTGCGCCGCATGAACAATTTCATCATCGCTGGCATCAGAAAAACGGCAAATGTTTTCTGCCACCGTACCGGCAAGCAAGCCGACATCCTGCGGCAAGAAACCAATATGTTGGCCAAATTGATCTTCCGGCCATTGCTCTATGTCCGCCCCGTCAATTTTGATACTGCCAGCGGCAGGCTTCACAATCCCCATGATGACAGAGGCTAGCGTTGACTTACCGGAACCAGAGTTACCCATGATTGCCAGAGCATGGCCGCCACCCAGTTTAAAATTAATGTTCTGCAAAATGGGTTTCTTGTGCCCTTTCATGCGCACAGAGATATTCTGTAAATTCAGCTCACCCTTTGGCTCTGGCAAGGCGGTTTTGGCATGAACATAATCATCATCCATGTCCTTTAAGCGCTTGTATGCTTTGAACCCACTCAACCAACTCTTCCAGCCCATCACTGCTTGTTCAAACGGGGCTAGCACCCGTGACATGATAATTGAGCTCGCAATGATTGCACCTGCGCCAAGCTCTTGATTGATTGCGAGATATACACCTGCGGTAAGGACAGCGATTTGCAAGATAGTTCGTGCATATCGGCTAAAGGTTAATACTCGTCCTATTTTAGAATTCAGCGCCCACTGCAATTGAAGCAGCTCTGAGTTCTTATCTTGCCAAACCCGCCCAATATCCTGGGCCATCCCCATAGCCCTAAGCATCGGCGCATTACGCAAATAATCATTCAGCTCCATATTGGTGCGATTGGTCAGGGTTAATGACTCTTCATTTGGTTTCTTGGCTGCCAACATAACAACAGTTGATAAACCAATGAAAATTGCCATACCAATCATCGCAATCACGCCAATGACAGGGTGAAGCATAAATAGAATTAACAAGAATATCGGTACCCAAGGGATATCAAATACCGCTGACAGCGATGGGTTAACCAATAGGTTCTTTACTTCAGTTAAATCCTGCAGCCCCTGCTTTTGAATTCTATTGGATGTTGATGAGCGCCTGATACTCTCAGACAACATAAAAGGGCTCAGGCGTTCATCAAGCTTCAAGCCTGATTTTTGTAATAGCACAGTACGGGTGTGTTCTAGTAACGCTTGGACTGTCAGTAGCCCAACGGCAATCACTACTAAGGCAATCAGGGTATCAATACTACTGCTGCCCATGACGCGGTCGAACAGCTGCAAACTGTACATAGGTAGCGTTAGCACCAAGAAGTTAATCGCGAAGCTGAATAAGCCAACATAGCGTAAATCGCGGCGACAGTAGCCAAACGCTTTCTTTAGTTCATTTCGAAGCAAGGTAACCCCCAATACTCAATCCTGTGAGTTGTTCGAATAAACGCAAAAAGCCCAGAGCACGACACCCTGGGCTTCATTGCATTACAGATCGCTTCCGTTGAAGCTGATGCTGTCGGCATCACTATCACTCCAGATAGTGACTTCCTGGCCTTCTTCATTAGTGAAGGTATAGCCATTCAACGCATCAGCATCAATATCGCTTCCTTCCAAGCTCTCAAGCATGTCTGCAGGCATATCACTTGTCGTGCCTGTCATTGACCAACCATCACCCTCAAGCTCTACAGTTTCTGCACCTTGAACAACAAAGTTGCCACTTGAATCACCAGCACCATCATTCTCAAGTACATTATCCAGCGCCAGCTTGATTTGTGCATCACTCACATCGAAGTTCACCGCCTCCACTTCTTGGAATGCGGTTTGAGTCATATCAATGGTTTGACCGCCACTGTCTGCACCAACGGTAAGTACATCGAAGCCATCACCACCGCTGTAGTGAACAGTATCGCCATCACCACCCGCGATATCCTCATGGTCATAAACAAGGATGTCATCACCGTCACCGGCAAATAGCTGGTCAATACCACTGCCGCCATCAAGGGTGTCGTTACCTTCACCACCGAAGACAAGATCATCTCCCGCGCCGCCACTTAATACATCGTCACCGGCATCCCCCTTGATCGTGTCATCACCCTCACCACCCGTAATGGTGTCATTGCCATCACCACCAACCAGGTAGTCATCACCGGCTCCGCCGTCAATCTTGTCATCACCATCTTGGCCATAGAGACGATCGTTACCTTCACCACCAGCAATTGTGTCATTGCCATCGCCCGCGTAGACGGTATCTCTACCCTCACCACCATCGATGTTGTCATCACCAGCACCGGAACGAATAACATCGTTACCTTCGCCAGCCACAATGGTGTCGTTGCCAGCACCCGATAGAATCGTGTCACTACCCGCCCCGGCATCAATGGTGTTATTGCCTTCGCCAGCATTGATCACGTCACTGCCATCGCCTGCACTGATTCGATCGTCTCCAGATCCCGTTGTGATCTGGTCTCGGCCATCCCCTGCGGTGACTTGGTTATTACCAGCGCCTGCATCAATGACATTGTCACCATCACCCGCATCAATCACATCATTACCAGCACCTGTGGTTACCGTATCGTTCCCTTCGCCAGCATCAACAGTGTTGTTCCCAGACATTGAGGTAATGGTGTCATTGCCTCGGCCACCCGACAGGTTATCGTCGCCTTCTCCGCCATCAATAACATCATCACCTTCGCCGCCAGTGATAGTGTCATTGCCAGCACCACCTTCAAGGCGATCATCGCCCGCACCGCCATCAATCGTGTCGGCACCAGCACCACCGTAAACGACATCGTTACCTTCACCGGCTAGAATGGTGTTATCACCTGCTTCAGCGTGGATTTCATCGTTGCCAGCACCACCTTCGAGGTAATCATTACCTTCACCAGCAAAGAGCTTGTCATCGCCTTCACCACCAGAAAGCTTGTCGTCACCATCGCCACCAAATAGTAGGTCATTACCGGCTCCACCTTGCAGCTGATCGTTTCCAGCACCGCCTTCAAGTTGGTCATCACCAGCACCACCAGAAAGGTTATCGTTACCTTCACCGCCGTACATCAGATCATTGCCTGCGCCAGCTGTCGCTGTGTCATCACCGGAGCCACCAAACAAGGTGTTGTTACCTTCACCAAGATCAATGGTGTTATTACCAGCTTCACCATAAACCACATCGTCGCCTTCGCCAGCGTTGATGGTGTCATCGCCCGAGCCAGCAAACAGCGTGTCATTACCTGCACCGCCAGAAATGTTATCGTTGTCGGCACCGCCATAAAGGGTGTCGTTACCGGCACCGCCCACCAAGGTATCGTTACCTTCACCACCATAGATATGTTGGCTACCACTGTCAGAGGCTATCATGGTGTCATCACCTGCTTCACCGAGCAGCACATCACCACCATCATCAACCATGTAGTCGTTACCTTCACCACCCGCAAGGAAGTCGTTGCCTTCTCCGCCGATCATCTTATCGTTGCCAGCACCACCATAAAGGACATCATTACCAGCACCACCTTGAATGCTATCGTTACCTGCCCCAGCGTCAACGAAGTCATCGCCCGTCCCAGCATCAATCACATCATCGCCATCACCAGCAAAGACGGAGTCATTGCCCTCGCCTGCTGTTATCGTGTCGTTATCAATACCGCCGTACACGAAGTCATCACCGGCACCGGCATCAATGGTATTCGCACCCGATTCGCCGTGGATTTCATCGTTGCCCGCACCGCCTTCTAGGGTGTCGTTACCTTCGCCGCCGAAGATTTTATCGTCGCCCTCGCCGCCAGATACGGTGTCATTTCCGGTACCACCAAACAGCAAGTCGTTACCAGCACCGCCGTCAATCGTATCGTCACCCTCACCACCTTCAACGTGGTCGTTACCTGCGCCAGCACTCAATTGATCGTTACCAGCACCACCATGCATCACATCATCACCACTGCCAGCGGTGGCAATATCATCGCCTGAGCCGCCAAACAAGGTGTTGTTACCTTCACCCAGATTGATGGTGTTATTTCCGGCTTCGCCGTAGACGGTATCGTCGCCAGCACCCGCATCTATCTTGTCGTTACCTTCGCCAGCATAGATCTCATCATTGCCTTCGCCACCCGTAACCTGATCATCGCCTGCACCAGCAAACAGCACATCGTTACCTTGACCACCATCGATATTATCGTTACCTTCACCGCCGTAGACAGTATCGTGCCCTTCACCAGCGAGAATGGTGTCATCACCGGTACCGCCATAGACCTGATCGTCGCCAGCACCCGCATCGATTTGGTTCGTGCCCCCTTCGGCATAAATCGCATCGTTTCCGTCACCAGCATCCACTTTGTCATCACCTAGACCTGTGACTATGGTGTCATCGCCAGCACCGCCTGACAGCTTGTCATCACCCTCGCCACCATCGATATAGTCGTTGCCAGCACCGCCTGTAATCGCATCATTACCAGCGCCGCCTTCTAGGTGATCATTGCCTTCACCACCATCGATGGTGTCGTTCCCCGTACCACCGAAGACAACGTCATCGCCTTCTCCGGCCAAGATTGTGTTATCACCTAACTCGCCGTGTATTTCATCGTTGCCAGCGCCACCTTCTAAGTGGTCATTACCCTCGCCGCCAAATAACTTATCATCACCCTCGCCGCCGAGTAGGGTGTCATCACCCTCGCCACCGATTAGCAAGTCGTTCCCTTCACCGCCAGCAAGGGTATCGTTGCCTGCGCCACCTTCCAGTTGGTCGTTGCCAGCACCACCAGATAGGTTGTCGTCCCCTTCGCCGCCATACATCAGGTCATCGCCAGAACCCGCGACCGCAGTGTCATTGCCCGAGCCGCCATAAAGGGTGTTGTTCCCCTCGCCTAAATCAATGGTGTTATTACCTGCTTCGCCGTACACGGTGTCATTACCTGCTCCGGCATCAATTTTATCGTTGCCTTCTCCAGCGAACAGTACGTCATCGCCTCCACCACCTGTGATGGTATCGTCATCAGCCCCGCCATATAGGGTGTCGCTAGCATCACTACCAATCAGGGTATCGTTACCCGAACCGCCATAGATGTTATGGCTACCCGTGGCCGCTGCAACCATGGTATCGTCGCCTTCCTCACCAAGCAGAACGTCTCCACCGCTGTCAGTTAAATGGTCGTTACCCGCGCCACCCGCGAGGAAGTCACTTCCCTGACCACCCGTAATACGGTCATTACCCGCACCGCCAAACAGCACATCATTGCCATCACCACCGGTTATGATGTCGTCACCATCACCCGCGTCGACAAAGTCATCCCCGCTACCAGCATTGATCACATCGTCGCCTTCTCCCGCGAAGACCTTGTCATGGCCATCACCGGCATCGATAGTATCGTCACCCGTACCGCCATAAACTTCGTCGTCGCCTTCACCAGCGTCAATCTGGTTCGAGCCGGATTCGGCATAAATTGTATCGTTGCCTGCTCCACCGTCGAGGATGTCATCTCCAGTACCTGCGATTAAGGTGTCGTCACCAGCCTCGCCAGACAGAACATCATTGCCTTCGCCACCCTGGATAACATCGTTACCCTCACCACCACGGATTGTGTCGTTACCAGCAAAACCTTGGAGACTATCGTTGCCTGCACCACCGTCGATAGTGTCATCGCCAGCAGCACCAAATACGCTATCATCCCCCTCGCCGGCATTAATGGTATTACTGCCCGACTCTGCATGAATTTCGTCGTTACCTGCACCACCCTCTAGCAAATCATCGCCTTCACCACCAAAGAGTTTATCGTCACCATCGCCGCCTGACAGGCTATCATTGCCAGCCCCGCCTAATAGAACATCGGCACCAGTACCACCTGTGATACGATCTCGGCCGGCACCACCTTCTAAGTGGTCATCACCGCCACCACCAGTTAGTTGGTCGTCATCAGCCCCACCGTACATGGCATCATTGGCATCACTACCGATTAAGGTATCGTTACCTTCTCCGCCATAAACCTGATCACTGCCTTGGGCCGCTGCAATAAGAGTGTCATCACCACCTTCACCCAACAGCACATCATCACCGTCACCGGTAATGGTATCGTTGCCTTCGCCACCGGCTAGGAAGTCAGTGCCTTCACCGCCAGTCAAAGTGTCATCACCATCACCACCAAGCAGCACATCATCACCTGCACCACCAACTAAATTATCCGCACCAGCACCACCATCAAGCTGATCATTCCCAGCGCCACCGTCGACACTGTCATCACCATCGCCGGCATAGACGGTATCATTACCTTCACCGGTAATAATGGTATCGCCATCGACGCCACCGTAAACTTGGTCATCTCCCGCACCAGTATTAATCTGGTTAGCACCAGACTCACCATATACGGTATCCGCACCATCACCCGTGCTGATCACATCATCGCCAGTACCGGCAAAAACCGTGTCATTACCTGCGCCAGCCTCGACATTGTCATTCCCTTCTCCGGCAAATAGCGTATCATCGCCGCCGCCACCGGTAATGGTGTCATTATCTTCACCGCCATAAAGGGTGTCGCTAGCATCACTACCGACTAGGGTATCGTCACCTTCGCCACCGTAAATCTGATGGCTGCCGGAATCCGCCGCCACCAAGGTATCGTTTCCTGCCTCACCTAAAACGGTATCGCCGCCTTCATCGGTGATTTTGTCATCACCTGCACCACCTGCTAGATGGTCAGCACCTTCACCGCCCACTAGCGTATCGTTACCTTCGCCACCGAGTAAGGTGTCGTTACCTGCACCGCCCATCAACTGGTCGTTGCCAGCTCCACCTTCCAGATTATCGTCCCCAGCTTTGCCCGAAAGGATATCGTTACCTTCACCGCCGCTTAGGGTGTCATTTTCATTTGAGCCAGTAAGTTGGTCATTGCCATCACCGCCGTACAGAGATGATGCATTATCACCAGCATTAATTTTATCGTCGCCCGCTTCACCATAGAGCTCATTATTACCAGAGTCGCCGCGTATAACGTCGTCACCCTCGCCAGCATAGACGGTGTCGTTGCCACTGCCAGCCTGAATGCTATCGCTGCCTTCACCACCGTAGACGGTATCGTCACCCGCACCGGCCTCGACTAAATCATCCCCGCTATCGGCAAAAATCGAGTCGTTACCCTCACCGCCAGATATCGCATCGTCGCCCTCTCCACCCGCAATAATGTCATCACCGGCATCACCTTCTAACACATCATCGCCAGACTCACCGTATAGCTGATCATCACCATCACCACCAAGTACGATGTCATCACCGTCACCTGCTGTTACAAGGTCCTTTTCGTCACTACCAACAATAAAGTCCTCGCTTTCGGTTCCAGCTTCGTAGTTCTTTGTTCCATCAGGGTTTTTAATGTCAGCCATACGGGTTATTCCTTTTTGTGTTAAATAAACGACTCAGATATGAGATTAGTCGCATATCAACAATGTGCAAACGGAATTTTACGTCTATGTATGAAAATTTAGTCATTTAGAAAAACGCGCTAAATCACTGTTTCGTGAACGATCATTGAATTGCTTTCAAGCAAGCTTATCCATTAAAGAAAACTCGAATTTCATTTAGCCGTTGGCGCTAATATCGAGATATGACAACAGGAAGGAAAAAAGCCTGCTCAATAAGCAGGCTTGTAGTAGATGGCTCGATTATTCTATTCAGTTACGACAGTTAATCTTGGTCGGATTGGTTAAGCTTTTCTTGCGCCAATAACGTGAAATACTCCTTCGTCAACTTAAACACCACCGGGCTTAACAACACCAAGGCGATCAAATTCGGTATCGCCATCATGGCATTTAAGGTATCAGCCAGTAACCAAATAAACTCTAGCGAACTTGTGGCACCAATCGGAACGGCTATCACCCATAACGCCCGAAATGGCACTATCGCTTTCACCCCGAATAAATACTGGACACATTTTTCACTGTAGAAGCTCCAACCCAATATCGTGGTAAAAGCAAAAATGGATAAAGCAATGGCAACAACATAATTGCCAATACCCGGCAACGCCGATGCAAACGCTGCCGACGTTAATGCCGCGCCCGTCTCACCGCTTTGCCAGCTACCGGACACAATTATCGCCAAACCGGTAATACTACATACAATGAGGGTGTCGATGAACGTACCTAGCATGGCCACTAAACCTTGCGCTACCGGGTTCTTAGTCTGAGCAGCTGCGTGAGCAATAGGTGCACTACCTAAGCCGGCCTCGTTAGAAAAAATACCACGAGCAACACCGAAACGGATTGCCGCCCAAACCGCTGCGCCAGCAAAGCCCCCTTGTGCGGCAACTGGCGTAAAGGCACTGGTCACTATCAAACTGAATGCGGCAGGTATTTCAGAAAAGTTCATGATCAAAACAATCAGGCCAGAAGCAATATAGAAAGTCGCCATCAATGGGACTAACTTACCGGCAACATCGGCAATTCGCTTGATGCCCCCCATCAAGACCAAGCCGACCAACACCATCATCACAAGCCCGGACATCAGGGGCGAGACCCCAAAGCTTGACTCAACCGCAGCCGCGACCGAATTGGATTGCACCGTATTACCAATACCAAAACCGGCAATCGAGCCGAAAATCGCAAACGCCGTGCCTAGCCAAGCCCACTTACTACTAAGGCCATTCTTGATGTAATACATTGGGCCACCAACATGGTTCCCATTAGCGTCGGTTTCACGGTATTTCACCGCACAAACCGCTTCTGCAAATTTGGTTGCCATACCGACAAGTGCGGTACACCACATCCAAAATAAAGCACCAGGCCCACCTAAGAATATCGCCGTGGCAACACCGGCAATATTACCCGTACCTATCGTCGCAGATAATGAAGTCATTAACGCGTTAAATGGACTAATCTCACCCTTGGCTTTTTCATCTTTTTCAGGAATACGGCCCGACCAGAGCAACTTGAAGCCGGCACTTATTTTTACAATCGGCATGAGCTTCAATCCCAAGGTAAGGTAGATCCCGACCCCAAGAATGAGCACCAGCATGGGGACCCCCCACACAAAACCATTAATTGCAGAGATAAAATTCGATAGAGCTTCCATCCGCATTCTCGCTTTTTATTATTTATATATGCAGAAAACATAGGCGTGGATGGCTATAAATTCAACGCAAGGCCCGATGAAGTATCTTACGAATAAGACGAAACAGCATACAATGTGTCAGAGACGAGAAAGCCAATTAAGCAGAAGTAACAATCAAAAAAAGCGCTTCATCAAGAAGCGCTTTTCAGGGTATCTAATAAAGACAGCTACGTTTAATCGTATAACGATGGCTCGCCTTCAGGACGCGTTTTAAAGCGACGATGTAACCACATATATTGCTCTGGTGCTTCCATAATTGAACGCTCAATCGCTTTATTTACGTAAGCGGCGGCAGCTTCTGGATCATTTTTAGGAAATGCTTCCAGCGGCGGAAATACTTTCAATGTATAACGACCGTGCTCATTATTACGCACCATGGCAAAAGGTACCAATGCGCAGTCAGAAGCATCCGCAAGCAAGCTTGTACCTGTTGTTGTACACGCGTTTTCAACGGCAAACAACGGGGCAAACGCCGAACGACGACGACCATAATCATGATCGGGAGCGTACCACACTCGCTCACCTTTACGCAGTGCTCTAAGCATGCCTTTTACATCTTTACGATCAATCATGTACTTATTTGAACGTACACGGCCATGAAACTGGAAGTAATCAAAACATGGGTTCTTATTAGGGCGGTAAACCCCCACTCCCGGTGTCTTCATTCCAAATGCACGGGCACCCAATTCAAGGTTTAACGAGTGAACGGCAATTAGCAGCACCCCCTTGCCCTGTTTTTCCAATTCATGAATATGCTCAAAGCCTTCGTAGTCAACATGACGTTCAACACGAATATCCGGCCAAAACCAAGCCATCCCGGTTTCGAATAATGCCAAACCCGTATTATCGATATTTTGCTTTACGATTTCGTCACGCTCTTCTTTTGCCATATCTGGAAAGCAAAGTTCAAGGTTGCGCTCAATCGTTTTCTTGCGTTTTTTAACAACGCGCATGCCCAAACGGCCGAATACCTGCCCAAGCCTATATTGAATAAAATAGGGTAACCAACTCATGAGATACATTAACCCCATCATCGCCAAGGTCACCCAGTAGCGTGGGTGTAGCAATGATTTGGTAAAAACAGGTGCAGTCACATGGCTCATAGTTATTATCCCATTCTTTTTCCATTGAAGCTTATTTGAAGCCAGCCTAACCCACTACTAGGTTATGCAACCAAGCTTAATGATTATGTTGAACAGCGTATTCTATTGCCTGTTTTTATTTGGTGCAAGCATGTGAACAGGAGAAACCTTATTGCTCAGCTATGGTTAAGAAAGTGATGGCTATCACTTCATGCTGATTAAATAGCAAATATTGGTATGAATATCTGAGCTATTTTGAAAAGTAATACTGCGGCCAATAGCACAATAGGCAGAGATGAAAACGCCCTTCAGGGTGAAGTGAAGGGCGCGAGAAGGATTATGCGACTTTAGGTTCAGCCTCTTTAACCTGTACGGGGCCATACAAAGACGCTTCCCCTTCTGGTCGGGTTTTGAAACGTCGGTGCAGCCACATATATTGTTCAGGCGCTTCCATGATTGACTGTTCAACAACATTATTAATAAATGCTGCCGCTTTTTCAGGCTCATTACGCGGGAAGTCATGCAAGGGTGGTAAAATCTTCACGGTATATTGGCCCGAATCACAATCACGGACAAATACAAAAGGCACGACTTCACATTCAGCGCTATCTACCAGCAAGCTGGTCCCCATAGTCGTACACGCATTTTCAACGGCAAACAACGGCGCAAACGTACCACGGCGTAAACCGTAATCATGGTCTGGCGCATACCAAACTCGACCGCCCGTTTTTAGTGCCTTTAGCATGCCCTTTACATCTTTACGGTCAAGCAATGTACGGTTCGAACGGCTTCGCCCTTTACACTGGAAATAGTTAAAGCAAGGGTTGTTATTGGCACGCTGAACGCCGATACCAGACTTCATTACACCAAAAGCTCGAGCCCCAAGCTCAAGGTTCAAAGAGTGAACGGCAATAAACAATGCCCCTTTCCCTTGCTTTTCAAGCGCTTCTACATGCTCCATACCTTCATACTTAACATGACGCTTAACCCTCGCATCAGACCAAAACCAAGCCATACCAGTTTCAAACAAAGCTAAACCAGAGTTGCCCATGTTCTGCTCTGCCATTCGCTCCCTTGCTTGCTCACTCAAATGAGGAAAACACAGCGCAAGGTTTCGCTCGATCGTAAATCGGCGCTTCTTCATAAAGCCCAATAAAAATTTTCCCAACCCCTGCCCTAAGCGAAACTGCACCGAATATGGCAACAAGCTCAACAGGAACATTACGCCAATCATTAATAATGTCGGCCAATAACGGGGGGAAAGATAAGATAATGAAAATGAAGGAGCGACTGATTTGCTCATGGTTTAAGGATCACAATGCTAGACGACTTTCGTAACTACCAAAATTGATAGCTACCCAAATAACGGCAAGCATCATACTGCGACTAATAGTCAAATGACAGCACTTTTATCAGCATAAAAGCAAGCTTGAGAAACAACACTTACTATTATAAAAAAACTGATAAAAGCCCTTATATGAAAAGCCAGAAACAAAAAGGAGGCTAGAAACAAAATTGGTCAGAATTGACTCAAACACAGCACAAAGCCATATAAAATAGTCAATCTGACCAATATGCACCAAGGAATCGTCAAAAGTATAAACTTTATATATAACCCCTCAATGCTTGAGGACACTTTATCTGCTAAAAGCCCTCAACCCCCTTCATATCAGGTAGTCGGTGAGCTATCCCTTTGTGGCAATCAATACAAGTCTTATCCCCACTCGCCAGGTTCGTCGAGTGTTGATTAGAGGCACGTGAAGACTGCTGGGTAAAATCCATATAACTAAACTCATGGCAATTACGGCATTCGAGAGAATCATTCTTCTCCATCCTTGTCCATTCTCGCTGCGCCATATGTAGCCTTCGAGCTTCAAACTTCTCTGGGGTAGAGATTGCGCCCGTTATCCATGCCCAAACCTCTTTTGATGCCTGCATCTTACGCGCCATCTTATCAGTCCAGTCATGAGGAACATGGCAATCCGAACAAATCGCTCTTACCCCGGTTCGGTTTGTAAAGTGAATAGTACCTTGAATTTCCTGGTATACATTGTCCTCATGGCAGCTCACGCAGAAGGTTTCAGAGTTGGTAAACTCCATACCAGTATTAAATGCGCCCCAGAAAATAATACCGGCAACGAAACCACCCAAAGTTAAAAAGCCGAGACTAAAGTACTTGGCTGGTGAACGAATTAACGTCCACCATTTTTTAATCCAACGCCACATACGTTTCTCCCTATTCCGTTTCGCTTAACAGCGTATCGAGATCGGTAAACGTAGTAGCCACCAAAGGTTTTGCATCGGTTTGAACAACGTGGCACTGCTCGCAGAAATAGCGCCTAGGCGATAGTTCCGCCAAGAAATTACCGTCACGATCCATATAGTGTGTGACACTGATCATTCTCGCCTGTGTCTCTTCAACACGGCTACGCGCGTGGCAAGACATACATTTGTTCGCATTCAAATCGACTTGGTAGTTATCTATTTTGTGCGGGATCACCGGCGGCTGCATCGGGTAACTCCGCTTAGGTATAATATCGTTATTAATGGTTTTGCTCATGGCTGGCGGTTCAGGCTCCGTGTTCAACGGTGCCCCCCGCAATGTGGCCAGTTCATCACCCTTAATTACTGCTGTCGCACCAATAACAGTTGTGGCAAACAACAGTAAAAGCATTGAAATGAATGGTTTCATCGTCTTTCTCCTATGCTTTTACAACTTTGACTGCACACTTTTTAAAGTCCGTTTGTTTCGACAACGGATCGGTAGCGTCCAAAGTAACTTTATTGATTAACTGGCTTGCATCAAACCAAGGAACAAAGACCAAACCTTGCGGTGGCTTATTTCTTCCTCGTGTTTCTACCCGCGTTATCATTTCACCACGGCGGGAAACCACTTTCACCGCATCACCCCGACGCAAACCTCTCGCCTTGGCATCTTCAGGGTGCATGAAGACTTGCGCATTCGGGTAGGATTTATGGATTTCTGGTACACGTTGAGTCATTGAGCCCGAGTGCCAGTGTTCAAGTACACGCCCGGTAGATAGCCATAAATCGTATTCTTCATCTGGACTCTCTGCTGGCGGTTCAAAAGGCAAGGCAAAAATAATAGCTTTGCCATCCGGCTTACCATAGAACTCGAAGCCCGCCCCTTCTTTCACATAAGGGTCAGCTCCTTCTCGGTAACGCCAAAGTGTTTCTTTGCCATCAACAACTGGCCAGCGCAACCCGCGGGTTTCGTGGTAGACTTCAAACGGTGCTAGGTCATGTGCCTTGCCACGGCCAAATTGGGCATACTCCTCAAATATTCCTTTCTGAACATAGAAGCCGTATTCCGTTGACTCATCATTGGCATGCCCTTCGGCAATGTCTTCAAGCGGGAATTGATCGATTTGACCATTCTTATACAGCACATCAAACAAGGATTTGCCCTTGTACTCCGGGTTGGCATCAAGCAGTTCTTTCGGCCACACCTCATCGGTTGTAAAGCGTTTAGAAAACTCCATTAACTGCCATAGATCTGATTTTGATTCACCCGGCGCTTGTACCATTTGGTGCCATAATTGAGTGCGGCGCTCCGCATTACCATAAGCCCCTTCCTTCTCTACCCACATGGCAGCTGGCAGGACTAAATCAGCAGCTTGGGCTGTTGCCGTTGGATAAGCTTCTGATACGACAATGAAGTTTTCCGGATTTCGATACCCTGGCAGGGTTTCTTCATTAATATTCGCGGCAGCCTGCAGGTTATTATTCACCTGGATCCAGTAAGCATTAATCTTACCGTCTTTGAGCATCCGGCTCTGCAATACCGCATGAGCACCTACCTTCTCAGGGATTGTGCCATCTGGTAGCTTCCATATTTTTTCAGCCACTTTGCGGTGTTCAGGGTTAGCAACAACCATATCTGCCGGCAAACGGTGGGCAAATGTACCAACTTCACGTGCCGTACCACACGCAGAAGGCTGGCCAGTTAAAGAGAATGGGCTATTCCCTGGGGTGGAGATTTTTCCGGTAAGCAAATGGATGTTATAAACCAAGTTGTTACACCACACCCCACGGGTGTGCTGATTAAAGCCCATGGTCCAGAACGAAGTCACCTTTGTATCCGGATCTGCATACAGCTCTGCCAGTTCAACCAACTTCTCTTTGGTGACACCCGACATTTCACTGACTTTTTCAACGGTATATTCGGACACAAACTCTTTAAACTCATCAAAGCTCATTGGCTCTGAATCACCGCTGTCAGGGTTCTTCGCCTTCTGCTGCAACGGTACTTCAGGTCGAAGACCATAGCCAATATCCGTAGCGCCGCGACGGAAGTTCACATGCTTGCCAATAAAGTCCTTATTCACCTTGTCATTTGTGATGATGTAGTTGGCAATAAAATTAAGGATGGCCAGATCTGTTTGTGGCTCAAACACGATAGGAATATCAGCAAGTTCAAAACTGCGATGCTCAAAAGTTGATAGCACTGACACCTTAACATCTGGCTTTGAAAGACGACGATCCGTCACCCTCGTCCACAAGATGGGGTGCATTTCAGCCATGTTGGAACCCCAAAGCACAAACGCATCCGCCTCTTCAATATCGTCATAGCACCCCATCGGCTCGTCAATACCGAAAGTACGCATAAAACCAACAACTGCTGATGCCATACAGTGGCGCGCATTCGGCTCGATATTGTTTGAACGAAAGCCCGCCTTCATTAATTTGGAAGCCGCATACCCTTCATAAACTGTCCATTGACCAGAACCAAACATCCCGATACCTTCAGGGCCTTTTTCCTTCAAGGTAGCCTTCCACTTCTCGGCCATGATATCGAACGCTTGATCCCAACTGATTGGCGTAAAATCCCCTTCTTTATCGTATTTTCCATCCTTCATACGAAGCAATGGTTGAGTCAGACGATCCTCGCCGTACATGATCTTGGATAGAAAATAGCCCTTAACACAATTCAAGCCGCGATTTACAGGGGACTTGATATCACCATGCGTGGCAACGACCTTGTCATCTTTCACACCCACGTTGACTGAACAGCCAGTACCGCAGAATCGACACGGCGCCTTTTCCCAAGATATTTGGGTAACTGCGGCATCGGTTACCACATTACTTGCAACCACGGGAATAGAAACACCTGCTGCTGCGGCAGCTGATGCCGCTGCTTGAGCCTTGAGAAATTTACGCCGAGAACAGTTCATCGGAAGCTCTCCATTGAAGGTTTAACATTTCACATATACTTCAGCTGTAATTTATCTTATTGATTTTATGTATTAACGAGTCCAGATCAGCCAGATACCACCTGTAAAAACCACACAAAAAACCCGTAACCGCCTACAACGGCCACAGCCAAAATTGGAAATAAAACTATGGTAATAAACAGGAAAGCTTTTAACTCTGAACGGTGGCGATTGTCGTCTGTCATCACACACTCCATTTACGTTATATACAGATAACTCTAGTTAGCTTCTGAAAAATTGATAACTTCACTGGGTGAAAAACAGAAAAATCGCCTGTTCATCGCATGATACAAATAATGTTAACGATAGGTTTGGGTGTTACTATGGTGATGAAATGGAATAAAAAAGTAAGGAAACCAACGTGGTTATCAGCAAGACAAAATCCAGTTTTTACCGCCGTCTTTATGTCGCTTATCTCATTGATACTGGAATTTCCACCGTACCGGGGATCCTTGAATATACAGGTATGCCACGACGTACTGCACAAGATACAATCAAGAGCCTAGCCGAGCTTGATATCGTTTGTCAGTTTAAACAAAGCGAAGGGGAAAGAAACCGTACAGGAAAGTACGAAATTAAAGACTGGGGCGCAATTAACAAACAATGGGTACAAGAGAACCTTACAGACATTAAGCTGGTACTTGACTACCCATAAGTCGTTAAAAGTAAATGGGCTAATTTATTGAAATATTAACGTCAATATCTCAATCTAAATTAGCCCAATATAATGAAGCTTTAAATGATAGAACGCGATAGCGTTACTTTTTCTTTTCCATCATGGCTTTCAGATCAGCAAACGGGTTGAAGGTCGCCGCCTCGTGATCATTCTCACCCGCTTTCACAACGCTGCCCATTTGGTTATCTGCTTCAGTATATTTCTCATGTTCATGGTCATGGCAGAACAAACAGAGTAATTCCCAGTTACTACCATCTTCTGGGTTGTTCGTATGGTCGTGATCAACATGGTGTACAGTCAACTCACGTAGGTTGGAATACACGAATTCACGAGAACATCGCCCACATACCCACGGATAAAGCTTCAAGGCCTTCTCGCGGTAGCCTTGCTCTTTTCTCGCATACGCTGCACTTGTTCCGTAATAATCTGATGACATGATAACACCTAGTATTGAGTCTAATTCTGATGCGGATTTTACCGAATTTTTAGCATAAAGCCCGTTATGAGCGTAGGAAATTATGAATTAACTCACCAAAAATGGCAGAAATACGCTAAAAATGAAGTTAACTGAATAAACATTTTGCCCCTAAACGACACGATACCACGGCCTTGATAGGGCGATGACAAGGCAATGTAAAACCTTTTTTGATGCTAATTTAAGCGACGAAAAAGCTAAATAGTTCAAATAGGGCAAAAAAGTGATGCCCCTAGGTGTAATGCACCTTGATTATGATAATATTCGACCCAAATTGTTAATAGTGAACCACTATTTTACTTAAATAGAGAAGACGGATATGGCTTTTGATTTTTCGCAACTAACAGTAGATTTATCGGCAATGCCGACAACAATTGATATGGGACACGCATGGCTAGGTGGCCTAGTGCTTGTCATGCTGGTTCTCTATATCGCTAAAAAAGGCAAACCTGTCGAAGTCGAAAAAGTCGTTGAGAAAGAAGTCGAAAAAATTATCGAGGTTGAAAAGCCTGTCGAGAAGATCGTAGAAGTCGAGAAAGTGGTTGAAGTTGAAAAAATCGTAGAGAAGATTGTAGAAGTTGAACCAAAGCTAAAAACATCTACACCTGACTCCGCCCTACAACTACTATCACTGCTTCAGCAAGAAGCTCGCTTTATTGATTTCATGCAAGAAGACCTTAAAGGCTTCGCTGATGCTGAAATCGGTGCGGCTGCCCGTGTTATCCATGAAGGCGGCCAGAAAGTCTTAAACGAATACTTTAGCTTTGCCCCAGTACGCACTGAGGAAGAGGAAACCCGCATCACCTTGCCACAAGGTTTCAACGCCTCTGAAGTACGCCTAACAGGTAACGTTGTCGGCGAAGCGCCATTCACTGGAACCCTAATCCACCGCGGCTGGAAAGTGACTGACGTTAAACTGCCTAAACTGGCAGAAGGTCATGATGCACACGTAGTTGCCGCCGCTGAGGTAGAACTGTAATGCAAGAAACCCAAGAACACCGTTACAGTGTTGGTATCGACCTTGGTACCACCCACTGTGTTTTATCATACGTTGACCTGCAAGACGAAGATGCTCGCGTCAATGTTATGCCTATTGCCCAACTCACCAACCCGGGCAATGTAGAGGAAAAAGATCAGCTGCCTTCTTTCATGTACCAAGCACATGAATCAGAGCTAGCTGAAGGCGATACTGCCCTGCCGTGGGACAGCCAACCAAAAGCCATTGTCGGTGCCATGGCACGTTCACTGGGCAGCAAAACACCTATCCGCTTGATCGCAAGTGCAAAAAGCTGGCTATGCCACGGTGGTGTCAACCGTCGTGACGCTTTCTTGCCACTTAACAGCCCAGAAGAAGTGGCTAAAGCTTCACCGCTAGAAGCAACGCGCAATTACCTTGCCCACCTTGCTGCGGCATGGAACCACCAGCACCCGGATACACCCCTGTTTGATCAAGATGTCACTATCACAGTGCCTGCATCTTTCGACCCTGCAGCCCGTGAGCTTACCGCGGAAGCAGCGCGTGAAGTCGGCTTCAAGCACATGACATTGCTTGAAGAGCCGCAAGCTGCCGTGTACAGCTGGCTGCGCAACAACGATGAAACGTGGCGTGACCAAGTGTCTGTTGGTGACATCATCCTCGTTGTTGATATCGGCGGTGGTACCACTGACCTTTCGCTAGTTGCCGTAACCGAAGAAGAAGGTAACCTAACGCTAAACCGTGTCGCTGTTGGTGATCACATCCTTCTTGGTGGCGACAACATGGACTTGGCCCTAGCCTACCGACTGAAGATGAATCTTGCTCAAGAAGGCAAGCAGCTTCAGCCATGGCAAATCCAAGCTATCACCCATGCCTGCCGCGATGCGAAAGAAGCACTACTGAGTGATGCAAACCTACAAGCTGTGCCGATCGTTGTGCCAAGTCGTGGCTCTAAGCTACTTGGCGGCACGCTACAAACTGAACTCACTCAAGAGGAAGTTCAGCAAACACTGGTTGAAGGTTTCTTCCCTCGCAATAACATTGAAGATCACCCTGTTGAAATGCAGCGTGGCGCCCTAACCCAAATGGGTCTGCCATACGCACAAGATGCAGCGGTATCGCGTCATGTTGCCGGCTTCCTAAGCCGTCAGTCACAAGCTGTAGACGAGCTATTCGAAAAGTACGACCAGCTTCACGAAGGCTTTATTCGCCCAACCGCCATCCTGTTCAATGGTGGTGTACTGAAATCAGATCTACTTTCTAACCGCCTGCTTTCTATCATCAACAGCTGGCTAACAACGGCGGGTAGCGAAGAAGCGAAGTTGCTTGAAGGCCTTGACCTTGATCTTGCGGTTGCAAGCGGTGCGTCTTATTACGGCTCAGTACGTAAAGGTAAGGGCGTGCGTATCCGTGGTGGTATTGCAAGCAGTTACTATGTGGGTATCGAAAGCTCTATGCCTGCTATCCCTGGGATGGAACCACCACTTGAAGCACTGTGTGTTGCACCATTTGGTATGGAAGAAGGTACACATGCTGACGTACCAAGCCGTGAGTTCGGTTTGGTTATCGGTCAACCTGTACAGTTCAAGTTCTTCGGTTCAACGGTGCGCCGTGATGACCCAGCTGGTACTCACCTTGATTGGTGGCAGCCAGAAGAGCTGGAAGAACTACCAGCCATTCAGGTAACGCTACCTGTTTCAGATGGCCGAACAGCTGGTGAGGTTGTTCCTGTTCGCCTAGCCTCTCGTGTCACTGAACTGGGTACACTATGCCTTGAAGCACTACCAACTGATGGTGGTCAAAAATGGCAAGTTGAATTTGACGTACGCGAAAAATAATCAACAAAAACGGCGCTCACATGGCGCCGTTTTTTTTGCCTGCACTTTTGGCTGCCTACTTCAGTATTATCAGTGCTTATAGCTTGTCTAGCTGGCTTGGTATTAGATATAAATCATAAAATTAACGTTTTATAACAGCACATTATATCAGGCGGCGGTATAATACGCCCATTATCTAAAGATAGAAAATCAGAACGAACAGCTCTGGAGAAATACATGCCTTCCCCCCGTTATCTTGTCGGTATTGACTTAGGGACCACCCATACTGTTGTTGCCTACACCCCTATCTCGGACGATCTTGAATCAAGCCCAATTCGTATTTTCGATATCGACCAGTTGATTGCGCCTGGTGAAGTGGCCAGAAAACCACTACTACCCTCTTTTCGCTATCACCCTGCAGAAGGTGAAATCGACCCAACGCAAATGGTGCTGCCATGGGATGTGGAACCCGTTCAGGGCGACATTAAACACGCTATTATCGGCGAGTTAGCGCGCGATTTAGGTGCTAAAGTCGAGGGTCGACAGGTTGTCAGTGCAAAAAGTTGGCTGTCTCACACCGGTGTCGATCGTAGTGAGTCCATTTTACCTTGGTCATCTAATTCAAGTGTGGAGAAAGTCTCCCCGGTCATCGCCAGCGCAAGTTATCTAAACCACGTACGCCAGTGTTGGGATTATCATCACCAAGACGCCAAGCTAAACGAGCAGGAAGTTGTAATCACCGTTCCTGCATCATTCGATGAAGCGGCTCGTGCCCTAACGCTGGAAGCTGCAGCAATGGCGGGGCTCGATAATATCCTACTACTGGAAGAGCCACAGGCCGTTTGCTACGACTGGTATGCAAAAAACAAAGACAACGCAGAAGCGCTTCTAAAAGATATCCCACTCATTATGGTGTGCGATGTCGGTGGGGGGACAACCGACTTAAGCCTAATTAAAGTCGGCACCAAAGACGAAAAACTCACCCTAGACCGTATCGGTGTGGGCGATCACCTTATGCTCGGTGGTGACAATATTGACCTAGCCCTTGCTCACAAGGCTGAACAGCGTCTACATGGCGGCAATAAAAAGCTCAGCGCTTCTGGGTTATCGAAACTGATCCAGCAAACTCGCAAAGTCAAAGAGCAGCTTCTTTCAGGAAATGCACCTGAGACCGCGAAGGTGACTATGCTAGGTAGCGGCTCACGCTTGATTGGCGGTGCCAAGAGCATTGACCTTAGCCGTGAGGAAGTACACCAAATTGCACTTGATGGCTTCTTTCCGCAAACACAATTTAGCGACCAACCAAGCCAACGCCAAGCTGCTGTTGTCGAGTTTGGCCTACCCTATGCCGCTGATCCGGCGATCAGCAAGCACCTGGCGCAGTTTATTGAATTACACGATAGTGTTTGCCGCGAATCGCTGAAAGACAGCCAATTAGACGTCGCTGCAGATTTACCTGCTATCCCGGCTGCAGTATTGCTTAACGGTGGTGTATTCAACAGCCCGCTACTTTCTGAACGCATTCTATCGACCTTCTCACAATGGCGAGGTGACACAGTCACAGAGCTGGTCAACCCACACCCAGATCTGTCTGTTGCCTATGGTGCAGTCGCCTATGCAAAGGCACGCCATGGCGCCCAACTTAAGATTGGCGGTGGCTCAGCACGCTCATTCTTCTTGGCTTTAGAAGATAAAAAGAAAAACCGCAAAGGCCTTTGCATCTTGCCAAAGGGACTGGATGAAGGCACAGAGATCAGACTAAAAGATCGCAAGTTTGCACTTACCTTAGGTGAGCCTGTTCGCTTCAACCTTGTGTCGTCAACAGATGATAGCCATACCCAAGCAGGTGAAATATTCCCGATTGATGATGACAGTTTTGTGTCGCTGCCACCATTTATCGCCACACTCGACAGTGAACGCGATCGTGCTGAACTGGCCGCAAACCAAAAGGATCGTGAAGAGGTCACTCTTGCCTGCCAGCTAACCGAAGTCGGCACCCTACAGATTGAGTGTGTCAGTACCAACGATGAATCTAAACGTTGGAAAGTGGAATTTGCGATTCGTAAGGATCTCGCCAAGCTCAACCAAAACAAAGAAGACTCGACACTGGCGCAGTCTGCCTTACCGGCAAAAATGGATGATGCAGTCGCACTGATCAAGCAAGTATATGGTGGCAGTACGAAAACTGCAGACCCTAAGGCGATAAAAACGCTCCGCAACCAACTCGATAAAATGCTTGGTAAGCGTGATAACTGGGAAACACCAACCCTTCGCGAAATTGCCAATACCTTGCTGGAAAGCAAAAAACGTCGCCGCCGCTCTGACATTCACGAACGCAATTGGCTAAAACTTTCAGGCTTTACTCTACGCCCAGGCTTTGGCTACCCTTCAGATGAATGGCGAATGGAGCAGGTATGGGCGCTTTACCAACACGGTATCCAATTTGATAGCAATACCCAAACATGGAGCGATTGGTGGACATTTTGGCGCCGCGTCTCAGGCGGCCTGAACCAAGAACAACAGTTGGTGATCTACAAAGACATCGCTAAATACATAAACCCAAGCGCGACTCGAAACAGCAAGCTAGCGAAAGAGATGCAAGAGCGTAGCTATGAAGACATGGTTAGGTTGGCCGCTTCGCTAGAAAACTTACCGTTTGATAAAAAGCTCCAGCTTATCGAATGGATCTTCGGTCGCTTGCAAAAGCCTCAGTACTCACAAGCCCACTGGTGGGCAATTGGCCGCATTGCCACCCGAAGCCCGTTCTACGGAAGTGCGCACAACTTGCTCACGGCTCAGCATGTTGCCTACTGTTTACCTGAACTGATGGACTTTGATTGGCGCAAAGATCCCAACATCGCTTTTGCGGCAGTCATGATGTGTCGGATGACCGGAGATCGTGCTTTGGACATTGATGAAGAAAACCGAAATGCGGTGATCGAGAAGCTAAAATCTAGCAAAGTGCCAGAAAGTTGGGTCAAAATGGTTTCAACCGTCAAAGTACTGACGGAGAGTGAAACTAAGCGCGTATTCGGTGATGCGTTACCAACAGGATTACGCTTAATCGATTAAGGTTCTGTTAGGGTTCGGCTGGTACTCTTCTAACCATAAATAAAAACTAACTTTACCCCTCTAACTATTTACGAGGGGAATATTTATGCCTAGCGAGTACTACCATAATGAATCGTACACAATATCAAATCATTGCCCAGCGGATTTTTAAATCTGAAAACCAACGTGTAGCTGTAGAAGCGGTTATCTTTGATGGCCTTTCAAGCTACGAAGCAGAGAAGCGCTTCGAGGTACCAAAAGGTACACTATCTCGAAACGTTCGCAAATACAAACGCGAAGTGGAATACCTCGAGAGCGTTGTAACAGCTTAGTCATCAAAAAAACGGAGAGTATTACCTACTCTCCGTTTTTGCATCTTAACTAAAGGCTCTATAAACAGCAGAACACTTTACTCTGCTGTCGCAACTGGCTACATCTTCAACATTTCATCTCTACCACGCAGCCAAGCACTGGCAAAGAACAGCCCTACCCCGGCCAAAATCAACACTAGGTTACTAAGCAAGCCAAACTCAAAGTAAGCGGTCAGCGGTGAGTCACTTGTTAGAATGGTGAACGGCAATCCATAAATATCACTCATGGCATTACCTAGTTCACTGTTACCCGTCGCTTGATACATCGCGATCTTGAACATAACGACGGCAATAATGACAGTCAATAATGGATAGCGAGTAAGTTGTGATATCACCAACAAGCCACATGCCAGTGGAAACAAGGCTAAGCTCATCAACGCCACTCGGGCTATAAAGCTGCCCCAATGGATGAACATCGACAATAACGTCACATTAAATGACGACACCATGTCGTCAGGCATAAAGAAGGAGGCTAACAGCCAAACAATAAAATCCGAAAATAACAGTAAAATAGAAGTTATCACGGGTACTAAGCACAAGACGAAAATTAACTTAGCACCAATAGCCAAATGATCAGACACTGGCATTGATCGCCAAAACATCAGGCTGCCATCTTGCTTCTCTTTCCTAAGCGCTTTTGGCACATAAATAAGAAATAAGACGAGATAAACAACACCCGCCACAATCTCATTCAGCTTGCCGATAAGGCCAGCAAATTGATCGCTACCAGCAGACCAGTTAAAAATACCATTACCTGATGTTTGCACCGACACCGATACGTTATCGCCTGTCATGACAAACGCGAAATTTAGAACAGCAAATAAAGCTAAAAATAAAGGTAGCTTAACGACAATTCGGTACTCCAAAAGCTCTTTTTCAAGCAAAGTAATTAGCTTTTTCATTATGATTCCTGCTGTACCGCGACAAAAATTTCAGCCAGTGTCGGCTTTGTCACCTCACCTAGCGAAGCCAGTTTATCTTCTTTCATGTTATCGAATATACAGGTTGAGTGATTAACAGCTTCCAACACTTGAAGTGGTCGAGCAGAATAGGCCTGCTTCATTTTTACCTCAGGCACAGCCACTTTATTATATCGCTCAATAACAGAATCAATGCTACCACTCACCACTGGTGCGCCTTTTCTGAGAATCAGCACATCAGTTAATAAACTAGCAATTTCATTGACTTCATGACTAGCAATAATCAAAGCCTTATCACCTTGATTAAACCAATCCAAAAGTTGCTGATAAAACTTAGTTCTGAACATCAAGTCCAAGCCGAGTGTTGGTTCATCTAACACCAAGACTTTGACATCCGTTGCCAACACCAGCGCAAGGTGAAGCTGTACTTTCATTCCCTTTGAAAGGCGACCAATTTTCGTTTTTAATTGAATGTCTGTTTCGGCTAGATACCCATTAACTTTCTCTTGCTGAAACCTCGCATGAACGCCAGCGATATAATTGATTATTTGCTTCACCGTCATCCATTCCGGTAATACCGCAACATCTGATATGTAGGCTAACTGTTGTACGATTGCCACACGATTTTTTTGCGGCTCCATGCCTAGTACGCTCAACTCGCCATCATAGCTATGTGCGCCTAGTAAACTCTTAATTAAAGTCGACTTTCCAGCACCGTTATGTCCAAGTAACCCCAGCACTTGTCCAGGTTGCAAATCTATATCAACACCTCTCAGCGCCCGAAAGTGCCCATACGATTTTCCTAATGAACGGGATTTAACCAGTGGTTCCACGTTTAAACAGCCTATATTTCTAAATTTTAAGTAGTATATACCCAACGGCCTTCAATAGGCAGTATTCCGGCTTTTACCGCCCGCCTTACTCAAACAGATCGCTATTTTGACAAAACCGTATTCAAAGTTTAGATAGGGCAAGTGATATGAGTTTACTTTGATGTGTTAGGAATAAAGGAAAGATCATCTCTATTGTAATAAATAGAGATAACAAAATAAGTGCGCCACGATAATCATAGCACACTGAAAGAGGTATAACTGAAGGCTTATATCAAAGCCTTTGTGATCATAAGAACAGCACTAATAATATGCGATGGCAATTATTGTAAATTCATAGAGTATTGCTATTCTGATCGGCAACAACCATCACACCAGATAGGCATGATATTGCACATGTAGTTTTATTCTGCTTGTTCAATTAGATCTTCTGGGTGAACACCATCTTTTTCCATCATGGCAAGAATTTCGTGCATTCTCACTTCGCGTGCTTCTTGCTTGAATTCATGAAGTACAGCAATAAGGTTATTGATCTTATGCAGTGGCATACGCTTAATTACGGCTTTCTGACGACCTGGCACTTCATCTGCGAAGTCAATTAACATTTGGCGGTAGTCAGCACGTTCTTCTTTTACATGACCTGTTTTCTGGTCAACGTTTTTTAGCATTGCTGATAATGCTTTCTCAGCAGCTGCAAAATTATCCATGGGTTATACCTCTTAAATCAAACTACAACGATGTATACCAACAAGCGTTGATGTGGTCTGCCTATTCACAGTCACATGTAAAAAGCATGCTTGAGATAACAACATTTAAAAATACTAGAATGGCATTTACTATTGCATAACCACATTCTACGTAGTCACTTCTTCATAAGGAAGCTGAGAGGGTGGTAATAGCAAAGCACCACATTGAGCAGATGCGCTGATGATACCTCTAGTTTGAGTGCTTGTGAACTTAAATTTAAGCTATTTAACACGTAAAGTTAGCCGGATAATGATCGCCATCAAGCCTAATTTCATTCTGGCTCAGACTCCACAGTTTAGCAACTGGTAAATATTCCTTTTATTTCCAACCCATTCCAATCGTTCCATCGCATTTCACAGACAAACAAATGCTACGTTATAATAGGACATTTACCTACCAATTTACGCCACTATCAATATGCCAAATAACATTAGATGCTTGAAAGTTGCATTAGTGCTTTTTGTTAATGTGATACTTTTCTCAAATTTTTCTCAGGCAGCAACCAAGCTTGATGGCACTTTTATCGCTACCGAGCAATGTCCAGCCTATCAATCCATCAAGAAAAAGACCAACCCCGGCAAGATCACAACAAAGATAGATGCCTCTTATCAAACACTTGCTATTAATAAACCTGATGGTGATTGGCTACAACTTAGATTCGAAAATGCTAGCCCTAGCGTTCGCTGGGTGAATATAAACTGTGGCCACTTAAACAGCACCTCGGCTATAGCAACTCGCAATGCCAACCAATCAAGCTGCTCTATCGCTAATCAACAAGACTCCTATGTGCTGGCTGTGAGTTGGCAACCAGGCTTTTGTGAACATGCCAACTTCAAAGGGAATAAGCCAGAATGTACTGCACTGGATGATGGCAAGATAGCGATCAACCACCTAACCTTGCATGGGCTCTGGCCAAATAAAAAGTCTTGCGGCATTAACTACGGCTATTGCCAACCTTATAAGGCAATGAAGCTTTCTGATGACACCGTAGCGTCAATAGCCCAATGGATGCCCAACTTTCATTTCCAAACAGATTTTGGTTCTTACCAGTGGAAAAAGCACGGCTCCTGCCAACACCGCTCTGATGACGAATATTTCATCACGGCAACCAAGCTTGTTGAACAAGCAGACGCGTCACCAATCGGTACATACATCAAGCAACGCATAGGCCAAAGTATTACTGTCGATGATTTTAAGCGTTACCTAACCAGTCAGTTGGGGAGCAAAGCCGCTAAACGTATCCAACTTTCGTGCGCTAAGGGCAAATACCTGCAAGAAGTCAGGATTCAACTACCACGAGACTTTGAGCAGTACCCTTCTTTTAGCGAAAAACTGAATGCGGCCCCACTCGCCCGCTCGTTTAAAGGCAACTGTCATTCGCGTATTCATGTAGAAGATTGAAGCGATTCCAAACATCAAGCCAATGTTGTTTAATGCTGATTATGAGATCACTCTAACATTTCTCTAATCACTTGGGTTGATTTCGGCCTTGAGTACGCTAGACTACTTTTGTATTGTAACAATATGAATATAAAGCCTTTTGGCGGACATTAGCGCAGTTTGGTAGCGCACTATTCTGGGGGAGTAGGGGTCGCTGGTTCAAATCCAGTATGTCCGACCAAAAGGCTTTTTTTGCTTTTCCCCTGCCCCTTTACCATACAACCAAGCATTTGTTCAGTTTGCTTCATTAGCCCATTCCCAAATTGACGCTGATTTTACACAACATTATCAATAAATTAAGGTAGTATACTTGGGTAATGAACGTAATTTCCGGGTTGTTATGCAACTGCTAAACCTTCTTAGAGTAAGTGCAGTGCTCTGTATCCTTGCTGTTTCAAGTGTACTTCTGCTAGATCGATGGGTATCCGCTCAGGCATCTGCTCGCATTTATGAAGCGCCTTCTGACATCCCCAACCGCTCTATCGGACTGGTATTAGGGACGAGTAAATATATCGCCAAGTCATTGAACCCATACTACACCTACCGAATGGAAGCGGCTTTAGAGCTATATGAACTTGGAAAAGTGAACGTGCTATTACTCAGTGGCGACAACGCTCACCGTTCATACAACGAGCCCTGGACCATGAAGCGAGACCTCCTAAAAGCTGGCCTACCAGAACAAGACATTGTGTTAGATTATGCCGGCTTTAGAACATTAGACTCCGTTGTCAGAGCGAAGAATGTGTTCGAGGCAGATCATTTCGTCATTATTTCTCAGCGCTTTCATTGCGAACGCGCGTTATTCATTGCAAGCCAGAATGATATTGATGCCATCTGTTTAGCGGTACCTGAGCCCAAAGGCCTTGCAGGCATGAAGATAAGGGTGCGAGAGGTACTTGCCCGGGTGAAAGCCATGATTGACGTCTATATTCTCGACATGCAACCAAAATTTTTAGGCCCTAAAGAGCCGATCCCCCATGAGAGTGTAGAGTTAGAAGGTCCACCGGCAGAACAGCAAAAGCCATTATAAAATGGCTTTTGCTGTATCACTAAGACGCTCGCCCGTCGGCATCCGATTCTGAAAATGATTTAATAAACTTACTACGGACACTACGCAAATGTGTTTGTACATCACTTTGTATACGCTTACGTATTACCTTTTTTTTAGCACTCATCAACCCTAGCCTTTATTATTAATTCCTTCTGCCGCCAATAATAACCAGCTCTGATTTATCTAAAAATGCTTTTATAATCACCAAATGAATGATGGGAGGCAAATCACTGTTTTATATCTAAAATCAACACATATGCCACATATCGCACACAAACTAGCAATTAAGCGCTTTGCCCATATACTCAAGCAGCTTCAAGGTGCAACTTCAAGTAACTCGGGTATACCATTTAACTGAATTCGGTTAAGTTCAATTTGCCGCTCTCTGTTCAGCCGAAATAAATGGGTAGATTTCTACACATTCCTCAATCACAACATCACAAATAAGATTATTCACCCGCCAAACGCGCAACAAACACGCAGTTCGCCATTAACAAAAACCACACGCTTGATAACATATTTACAAGAAGTAAGCCCTACATAACTATAATCAAGCGAAAGGAAAGTATATGACGGCCTTAACCATGACACTACGTAAGTGGCTGTTTGACCGGAACAGTATCATACTGCTGGCAGACATCGCCCTATTTACAATATTGTTAAATACCCTACCCTTTGAAAAAGATGTCGTTGTTGGTTTAAGTATCTTAGCGTTTGTTGCTGTCTTGTGGTTAACAGAAGCACTACACGTCAGTATCACAGCGATTCTGGTGCCATTACTTGCGGTTGGTTTTGGTATTTTCCAAACGCCTCAAGCCCTGAGCAACTTTGCCAACCCGATCATTTTCTTGTTCCTAGGGGGCTTTGCATTGGCAGCTGCCTTGCACAAGCAAGAACTTGATAAAGCCATTGCCGACAAAGTACTGCTTATCGCCAAAGGGCGCATGTCTGTGGCGGTATTTATGTTGTTCGGTGTAACTGCCTTCCTGTCTATGTGGATCAGTAACACCGCAACGACCGCGATGATGCTTCCTCTAGTTCTAGGTGTACTGAATAAAGTTAATGCCAAAAGCGAGCGTAGCACCTATGTATTTGTGCTATTGGGTATTGCTTACTGTGCAAGTATCGGTGGTATCGCCACGGTAGTTGGTAGCCCACCTAACGCCATCGCTGCTGCCGAAGTTGGACTGAGCTTTACTGAATGGATGGAGTTTGGCCTGCCAATCTCGCTAATCCTACTGCCTATCACTGTCGTATTGCTGTACTTGATGCTTAAGCCAAATCTTAAGCACACATTCGAACTTGACCACAAACCTGTTGAGTGGAGCAATGCCAAGCTAGCTACATTGATTATCTTTGGCATTACTGTTTGTTTGTGGATTTTCAGCAAGCCTATCAATGCATTCCTGGGTGGTTTCAGCAAGTTTGATACACTCGTTGCGCTTTCAGCCATCGTTATGCTGGGCGCATCACGTGTAGTTCAGTGGAAAGACATTGAGAAATCAACAGATTGGGGCGTGTTGCTACTGTTTGGTGGTGGTATCTGCCTAAGTAATGTCCTTAAGGCTACAGGCACAAGTGTATTCCTTGCGCACAGCCTAAGCGGCTTCCTAGAGCAAGCGGGCCTGTTCTTTACCATCCTTGTGATTGCTGGCTTTGTAGTATTCCTTACAGAGTTTGCGAGTAATACAGCAAGTGCAGCGCTACTTGTCCCTGTTTTCGCCACCGTTGCCGAAGCTCTGGGTGTATCGCCAGTCATCTTGTCAGCACTTATCGCAGTGTCAGCATCATGTGCATTCATGCTACCAGTAGCAACACCACCGAATGCTATCGTGTTTGGTTCTGGCCATATCAAACAATCAGAGATGATGAAGGTGGGTATTTACCTTAACATCGCATGTATTGGTGCACTGTCAGTCTTTGCTTACCTGTTCTGGTAAGAACGTAAGCATAAGCACTCCCCCTATAAAAAGAAGTAGCAAGTTGTTCCTTTAGGTGGTCAGAAATGACCACCTTTTTTTTGTTTCTGATAATTAAATTACATCTGCCGGGAAACGTACCCCTATGATTTCTCGCGCTTGGGTAATAATCGCACTCACAATTTGGCTGCGGATCAACCCTTGATGATCAACTGTTTTGTTCGCGACTAATTGAGCGAACACTTCGGCTTCATAACGCATGGCGTTTTCATCCTGCTCAACAGTCAGATCGAGTACCGGTTCATCGCGACGATGGAGTTTCACCCCATGACATTCCGATACAAAGTCGACCAGCAGCGTCCCCTGCTCGCCTTGTAATTCACTCGGGATCACACCATCACTGACTTTTGAATGGGCAATGGTGACATCAAAATCTTGGTAATGCAGAACCAGTGTTCCGTGGGCATCAACCCCAGAATCCAATAGCGTGCCTTGTGCAGTCATGCTGTTAGGCTCGCCAAACAAAGCAATGGCAGTACTCAACGGATAAATGCCAATATCCATCAATGAGCCATTCGAGAATGCGGGATTAAACGTATTCGGGTTTTCACCATCAAGGTACTTTTGATAGCGCGAAGAGTATTGGCAATAAGACAAATATACCTTGCGTAATTTACCCAGTTTCGGCAACGCTTTTTGCATTGCAAAGAAGTTAGGCGTATACACAGCCTTCATCGCTTCAAACAGCACCACGTTGTTTTCCTGCGCCTCAGCTATCAGGTCTTGTACCTCGATAATGTTAGACGCCAATGGTTTTTCACCAATAACGTGCTTACCATACTGAATAAATTGCATCGCCTGCGGTGCATGAAAGGAATTAGGGCTAGCAATATAAACCGCATCAATTACATCACTTTTTGCCATCCCCTCAAGTGAATCAAAACACTCGACACTGTCGTATTTTTTGGCAAACAGCGCCGCGGTTTCAAGGCTACGCGAATACACTGCGTTAAGCTGATACTCCCCGGTAGATAGCGCGGCACTAATAAATCGGTCTGTGATCCAGTTTGTTCCTATAACACCTAAGCGAATCATCTGTATTTCCTTGTATAAAAACAATCCACAAAGCCTCTTGAGTCATTTGGTGTTTATCCAAATTAAGCTTTGATTTTACTTTCAAATAAAAAAGCACCGCGGCAGGACGGTGCTTTCATTAACCGATTATCGCTTGGTATGGCGACCTCGGTTTTTATGGATTTTATGCTTGGCTTTGGCTCTGCGCTTATCACTAGAGCGCCCACGACGGCGGTTTTCAGGCGGCTCAATGGTTGGATCGGGCTCATAGCCTTCCAGCCATTGCTGTGGCAAACGTGTATCCAGTAACTCTTCGATAGCTTTGAGCGCCCACTCTTCATCAATACTCAATAAAGAAATTGCGTGGCCAGTTTGCCCTGCACGCCCGGTACGACCAATACGGTGAACATAATCCTCTGCCTTAAATGGCATGTCAAAGTTCACCACATACTCTAACTGCTCGATATCCAATCCACGGGCAGCAACATCAGTGGCAACCAATACACGAGCCTTGCCCGATTTAAAATCGTCCAATGCACGCTGGCGGGCACCCTGGCTCTTATCGCCATTAATTGATACCGCCTTAATGCCATCTTTACCAAGCTCTTTCGCCAGCTCGTCTGAGCCCTGCTTAGTTTTGGTGAAAACCAACACTTGTTGCCAGTTTCGCGAACCGATCAAATAAGCCAATAATTCAGCCTTACGGTGCTTGTCAACTGGGTAAACCATCTGCTCTACCGTTACCGCAGTCGTGTTGGCTGGTGTTACCTCAATAAGCTTTGGCTCGGTGAGAATATCATACGCAAGTTTCTTTACCTGCTTACCAAAGGTGGCAGAAAAGAATAGTGTTTGGCGCTCGGCTTTCATACGCTTCATAATTCGCTTAATGTCGTCAATGAAGCCCATATCCAACATGCGATCCGCTTCGTCCAACACCAAGTAGCTCACTTGACTCAGGTCCACCGTGCCTACATAAGCGTGATCAAGTAAGCGTCCTGGGGTTGCGACCAGAATATCAACTCCCGCTTCGATAGCCTTCACCTGCATTTTGATACTGGTACCACCGTAAGCAACGGCAATTTTGATATCAACATCTTTGGCATACGCCGATAAGCTATCAAACACCTGCTGGGCCAATTCACGAGTAGGCGTAAGCACAAGGGCTTTCACTTGTTTTTCTTGGCGCTCAAGATTTGCAGAAGACGCTAGAATACGGTCAATCAGTGGTAAGCCAAATGCAGCCGTTTTACCGGTTCCCGTTTGCGCACCAGCTAATACATCATGTCCTGCAAGCACTTCAGGAATAGCTTGTTGTTGAACAGGTGTCGGCGTATCGAAACCTAACTGGGTCACGGTATCGACAAGTTGGCGCTCAAGGCCCAAAGAATGGAAGGACATGAATATTTCCGGGGTCATCTACAAAAGAGCACGGATTCTAACAAAAAGCACCGCTCGAAGGCAGTGCTTTTAGGTATCTCTTTATACGCTAATGCGTCGTTTAGTTTTTGATATTCAGGAAGGCAGCACCGCGAACACCACCTGAGTCACCGTGCTTGGCTTTGATAATCTTCGGACACTTAGCCACAGACAATAGGTGTTTTGGAATACGCTTAGGCATCTCTTCATAAATCAGGTCAAAATTCGATAGGCCACCGCCCAGCGCAACAACATGCGGATCCGTTGCAGTAAATAGGTTGGCAAAACAGATTGCAAGCAGCTCCATAAAACGTTCGACGTGTTCTACAGCCTTTGCTTCACCTTCTGCATGCGCTTTGATGATCTCAATGGCTTTCTTCTCTTCGCCATAGTAATGCGCATAAATCAGCTCAAAACCACGGCCTGATAAGTAGCTGTCTAAACAACCCTTCTTATCACAGCCACAGCCAAGCAGTGGTGCATTTTCGCCAAGGTGGAACCATGCATCGATAGGCAGGCGCGTGTGACCCACTTCGCCAGCAACATGGTTACGACCAGAGAATACTTTACCTTCGTAGATAAAGCCGCCACCAAAGCCAGTACCTAAAATCAAGCCCAATACTGAAGGCTCATCTTTTAGCTCTTCATCCCAAGCTTCAGAAAGCGCAAAACAGTTGGCATCATTTTCAATCTTAACCGTACGACCAATTTTTGCTTCAAGATCCTTACGCAGAGGCTGGCCTTTTGCGGCAGGAACATTCACAGTCAGAACTGTACCATCATCGGCATCTTCCATACCTGGTAGACCCAAACCGATAGTGCCTTCGCAACCAAACTCAGCATCGTATTTGTTAACCAAACCTGCGATAGTGCCTTCGCAACCAAACTCAGCATCGTATTTGTTAACCAAACCTGCGATAGTTTCAACCAACAGCGCGTAATTGTCTGTCGGGGTTGGCACACGTTCAGTCGCTACACGTTCGAGTTTCTCGTTAAACGCACCAAATTCGATTTTGGTACCACCTACATCAAAGCCGTAGTACATCCTGCACTCTCCGATCAATTTCTTTTAAAAAAACAAAACTGAAAAAATTATCCACACAACTACACCTACAAACTGTGACAAACCACTAATTTAATGGAGTTTTAGTCTGCTAATCGTCGCAATTGCTGAAACTAAAATCACTCAGTTACGAAAGTAACCCACAAAACTTAAGCTACTTCACGCTCCGATGAATAATTAACCATATAATTTTCAAGCTGTTTTAACGCTGAATCATCAGGTAAAACACGGTTCATTTTGCCGGTTATATAGTTCTCTCGAAACACATCAAACCATAGATCCAATACATCGGCATTCTTCTGTTCACCAAACAAATCAATGATACGCGCAGCCACTTCAGCGGTACCCAACTGATTTTCTTTCGACGCCTCCCTCACCTTATAGCGAGATGGCTTTTCCGGATTAATTGATAATACCGGGAATTGATTAAGGTAAGGGCTCTTACGAAACATTTTTTTGGCTTCAGCCCAGCTGCCATCAAGCATAATAAACAGCGGTCGCTTATCCGATGCCACGGCAACATTCTCGGCAACACGCTCTGGTTCGGCATATTCAGCAGGAAACACCACATAAGGCTGGTATTGCGGATCTTCGAGTAAAGCCAGCATCCCCGGATTTGGTTCGGTACGTGACCAGATATAGGCATGGGTCTCTTCAAACAAGTCAGCAATCAATCGACCAGTATTGCTTGGCTTTAGTACCTCATCATCGTACATCACCAAAAGGAATGCCGCATTGGACTGAATTTGTGGCTTACTTTCACAAATGCAAAGGTGCTCGCGCAACATGCAGTAGATGCAACGTTCAACTTTACAACCGCGAGCGCGGAAAGGACGAGTTGAACGAGCAAGGCGTTCATCATATAACTTATGGACAGCATGGATACGCATAACAGCTTTACCTAAAAACAAAAAACGCCAGCATTTTACTGGCGTCTTGTTAGGTTGCAATGTTTTGTTAAGTGGTTAACTGATATTTCGACAACAAGTCCTGCTGATGGTGGGCTATATCAGCTACCGTACCCGCTTCTTTTACCAAGGTTTTCAATTGCGAGCTGTTGGTTTGCGCCCGCCGAGTGACCTCCTCAACGCTTCGTCCCACTTCAATCGAGGCATTTTCTTGTTGCTGCGTCGCGGCAGCTATTGTGATGATCTTATCGCTAATCCCCGCGATCATATTTTGGATCTGATCGATCGAAGCTTGTACTTCGCTACTCAGCTCAATGGATGACGTCATCTCCTTACGACTTACCACCATGGCATCATTGGCCTCTTTCGCGGCATGATGTAATTCAGTGATCGTCTGCCGGATTGATTCGGTTTGCTGGTTAGTTTGACTGGCTAACTTGCGCACTTCATCGGCCACAACAGCAAACCCACGCCCTTGCTCCCCTGCCCTTGCGGCTTCAATGGCGGCATTAAGCGCTAGCAGGTTAGTATTATCAGCAATCGAGCTGATAAGCTCTACCACCTCGGTAATTTTATCAACATGGCTGTCAAGCTCGACCATCCGCGCTTCATTGACCGCAAATTGCTGATCTAAAGAGCGAAGGCGTGACGTACTTCGCTCAATCACCTCAACGCCTTGCTGCGCCAAGGTATTTGCCTTTTCGGCCTCCAGCTCAGATTCGTTGGTGCTGCTTACAATCTCCTTGATCGAAACCTCCAATTGGGAAATAGCCGCAGCTATCGCCACCAACTCATCACTTTGCTCTTTTAAAGCAATACGCGATTGCGATGCTGCTTGCTGACTGCTTTCCGCCGCAATATTCAAGCTCTGACTATTTTCGACCAATCGGCCAAGGGTCTGACTGTTATTACTATTAGAGTGGTTAAGCAACCTGCCGAGAACTGCAAATTCTTTGGGTGCATTTTCTGTCGCGCGTACGGTTAGGTTGCCGTTACTCGTCGCTTCAACAACCCGATCAATTTTAGACAGCGACCGCTTCACCGTTTGGCTCACCCAAATACTTGAAACCACACCTAGAATGAGACCGGCAACACTCAAACCAACAAACAACGACATGGCATTGTCCGTTGCATCCATAACACCTGCCTCGCCTTGCTTCACCAAAACATCAGCACCACGGGTCAATGCATTAAGCTGCTCCATAATGGAGGTTATCTGATCTTGAGCTTCTGCCACCTTAAGCGATTGAGCCTGCATCAAACCCAACGTTTGCAAATGTAGGTCGACAATTTTACCTTTATCAAACAATTCCCCCACCATCTGAAACGGTAACGTGACACTGCTATATTCACTGATAGTGCTATCTATGCGATTAAGCTCTTGCCACGCATAATTCATCCCAGACAAATTAGTACCACGAAGGTTGCGAACATAACCCTCAGCTTTAGTGACATCCGTTTCTAAAAGCAATGCCATCAGATGGCTAGCCATTTCTAAAGAGTGATTAACAAAATTGGTGACATGGTTGATGCCTTCCAGATTGCCACTATAAACATCCATGCCAACGCGACTCATCTCTGCACGAACAGACGACACTGCATAATTCATCATGGATTGGTCATTGCTAATTTTGTTCTGATTAACCAAGATCTGCTGTTGAGATTGGTAAAGGTTACCGGCGGTTAATGCAATGCCATCTAATTGGGACGTTAAATTTGCGACATCTTGATTCAGCCAGGCAATCTGATGGCTTCCTGCTACCACGCTTAATTCAGACAGTGCTTTTAAAACGGTTTGATGGCCTTCATTAAACGCATTAGATGCCGCATCCAACTGCTCGACAGAAGCACTATTAAACATCTCAGCTAAGTATTGTGCTGACTGCATCGACGCTTTCACAATCACTGTGTTATTCATGGTAACAGGCAGGGCCTGCTGGCTTAATGTTTCAAATTCCTTTGATACGTTATTTAAACCGTTGCTGCCAAAATAAGAAAGTAAACCGCCGGTTACCACTAAGAGCAAAAATACGACCTGAATAGAAGTGACGATCGATAATTTAGACCGACCTTGAGAGGACAATTCCATTTTTTTATCCCTGATAGCCGTATAGCATCCGCCTACGACCTATGAATTTTATAAACTTAGGCTAAGTTACTAAGGATTTATGACAGAAAAATTTCAGGGAAAGTGGTTTATCAATAAATTAATAAACCCAAGCCATTCACGAAGCAGTTTTGAATTCGTAAAATGCTTGGGCTACTGTATTTCGCTTTGCACTCTAAATAAGCACAGCTATTTTACTAGGCTGGGTTATATTGTGCTTGGCGGCTAATTGCACTATCGAATAAGTTCTTTACAAGACCAATATAATCTTCGAGGAATACAACTTGTTCATTGGTTGGGCAGCGTGTCCAAGCTCCTGCTAGCACTTCGTTGAGGTCGGCCATTACCGCATCTGCTTCTTGCATTAGCTTGAAGCGAAAATCTGATTCCAGATCTGGGTTCTGAGCAAACACTGCCATCAGGTTAGTGGCAATCATATCAGTCACAACATCTTCAACAGTTTCTTGGCAACCTTCGCTCTCGGCCTTTTCAAAAAGCGATAGGTGCTCAGTAAAATACTCGATTAGTGCGTGATAGCCTTCTGATTCTACAACCATAATTCCTTAGCTCGATTCGGTATATAACAATGGAGCATATAGCTCAATGACCCTATGTCAGAACATTATGCCAGAACATAGTCAAGGCCATTCTAAAAACTCAGCCAAGAATTACAATGAAATCAATCAAGGATTGTTAGAACTTCCTACAATCTCACGCTATGCCGATGCTGGTTGCTCACTTCCTGAACTAACCCGTTGATAGACATTAGATTGATTTCGACCTTGCTGCTTAGACTGATAAAGGGAGTGATCGGCACATTCTAACCATTGCTCATAACTTCTAAAGCTGGGCGCCCACTCACAGACACCCAAGCTGATCGTCACGCTGATATTTCGCAAATCGGTCACTACCGATGACTCCTCAACACGGGTTCGCAGTCTTTCAGTAAAGTACAACGCCAACTCGGCAGAAGTCGCTGGCAGGATCACCCCAAACTCTTCACCACCATAACGCCCAGCAATATCGCTTTGGCGCTTGGTTCTGCGCAGTATATTCGAGATGTTTTTTATCACCCCATCTCCAGCGATATGGCCAAAGGTATCGTTCACTTTTTTAAAGTGGTCAATGTCAAACATTACCAAGGTTGATGGAAGCTGGGTTTGCCTGCATCGTTCAAACTCTTCCGCTAAGCAAGCCTCCCAATGCCCACGGTTAAATAACTGAGTTAGCCTGTCGGTCATACTCAAATGCGTCAGTTGCTCGTTCGATTCACGCAAGTGCATCTTACTCTTCGCGATATCAGAGACATCGGTAAGAGTTAAACAAATATGCGAGTAATCACCATTTAATGACTTCAATGGTGTCAATGTCATATTTTGGTACATCATCGATTCACCACCCGTAATCGGGCTGAAATTAATGAAGTTAAAAATACACGAGCGATCTTCCCAGCTACTGAATGAGCGAGTACGCAATTTAAAGGTGGATGAAATTTTATTCTTTAGCCACTCTTCAGGCAGGTTATCAATGACATCAAATAAATTCTTGCCCATGATACGTTCAACGCTAATGCCACTATAGGCTTGCATAAACGTATTCCATGCCAACACGGTATAATTACGGTCAAGGATAACAACACCAGCGTCAATATTATCCATCACCTGCATTGTTAGATGAAAGTCAGAAAGTGTCACCGTATTATCCATTAATGCAGGGTCTCCATAATTCGCTTGATCACCGACGTCGAATTTTGATCCATCATAAACAGCACATCACATTGTACGTCCAAGACTTCGGCTTGATACCGATACTCAACGGTGAAATAGTCATTTTTTTCACAATGAATATCTCCCCACGCCATATAGTCTTCCAGGACTATGGGCTGGCGAACTGAAAACGGAATATTCATCTGCTCAGATAAAGAAACAAGAAATGATGAAACCATCAGATTTGCAATATCAATCACCACTTCGTTTTTATATTCATCAATCTGGCTAAACCCCAAGCGATGGCCAAATCTGGCTATGTCTTTACCTTGCAGGCAAATTAATGCCTCACCGTGGATACCACCACCGACAAAGCGTTGAGCAATGGCCACAATTTCACTCTGGTGTTTAATATCATTGATCGCCATCACCAATTCCGCCGCACTGAGCATGGCGACATTTGGCACTGGCATTTTAATAAAATCACCAAAATGATCTGAGATGATAGCAGCACCGCGCCCCAGTGCGATATTCGCAACTTCTTTAAATGAGGCGACATATTGGCTAGGCGCCAGAGCAGCAGGCTTAACCCCTTGTGATGGTACAGCAGTCTTCACCTGAGCTGGCTGTGGCGGTGTAAACCTCACCCCTACTTTCGACAGCGCTGTTGCTAGCTGAGGCTGATTGAACGGCTTAGAAAGAAAAGAATTGGCACCTAAAGCCAAGCAACGTTCAATGGCTTCTTTTTGCACATCTGCGGATAACACAATGACATGCGTTTCATGCTTACTCACTGGCAGTCGCTGCAATACTTCAAAGCCGTCCATGACAGGCATTGTTAAGTCTAAAAACAGTACATCAATTTGATTATTTACCAGACACTCAATCGCTTGCTCGCCATCTTCAGCATAATGAAGTGACAGCTCAGAGTAATGCGACAAATATTTTGCCATCGCTTTGTGGACAACGGGAGAGTCATCACAAATGAGTACGTTTCTAAGTTTATGCACGCTTACAATGCCTTCCGGCTTAAGAACAGTAATGATTAATAATAATAAATTTATGCGTTAATCATAATTAAATGCGGCATTTTATATGCCACTAAGTGAACTAGATCGTCTTTTTTACTTTTAATCACACTAATTTCTTTAATATATTCGATGCACATTACTAAAGCTTATCAGCGACATATAAGCACTACCTTTAGCAACAATAAGTTTAAATTTAATTAATGGATTAACCAAAGAAACGTTATTCCGGTTAAGAATATCGCCCATGTGTATACACCATACTTATAGACCACATGATAATTGTGGTTTTAACTCTCAACACGAATCGTTATCATTGCGTTAATTAATAAACAAATAATCATAGGGAAGTTAAAAATGAAAGTTGTTCGTATAGTGTTAGGCCAGCTTATTCTCCTACTCAATGCGATTTTTTCGCCTAAGTCATTAAAGCGTAGCGATGAGGACCAGCAAGAGGTCGAAGAGTCACTAAAAGGTATAAAGCTCTATCAATTTGATGCCTGTCCATTTTGCGTCAAAGTACGTCGTGCAGCTAAACGCTTGAACTTGCCGCTGCAAACCATTGATGCAAAGCAAGCAGAACATGAAGAAGCCTTAATCAACGGTGGTGGTAAGCGCAAAGTCCCGTGCCTTCGCATTGAAGAAGCATCAGGAGACGTAACCTGGATGTATGAGTCAAACGATATCATTGCTTATTTAGAGCAGCGCTACGCCAACTAGTGGTCGCTTATTGTTAATGGAAAGAATTGCACGACAGCTTACGTACTCTTCAGCCAAGCGAATAAAAACAGTGACCTGAATCAATTCATGACTTAATCGCTGTGCAATTCTTCTCATTTAATGACACACTGCCGCTCTCAACACTATTGAAAAAGAACACCATGAAAAAAACAAAAGTCGTAACGACAGACGATATTCTGCTCAAGCTATGCCAATCAATTTCTTCAGTACTAACAACCGCTACGGATAGCCCTGTTAACTACTCTGCAATGGTTCAAAAGATCAACAAAACCAGCTTGAAACCGGACATTGGTTGTTTTGTTCTTTTTGATGGTGGTTTTACCGGCCTAGTCGTCACCAACTTCTCGCATCAAGCCGCGTTGGAGTTATACCAAGACTACATGCTCAAGATGGGTATGTCGCAAGATGATCTGGCTATTCACCACTCTTCCGATGAAGTAGCAGACGTGCTGGGTGAGCTAATGAACCAGATCGTGGGTGACTTCACGAGCAAAATCCGCCGTGAGCTACAAGTGTCTATCACTCAAAACCAGCCTAAGATGCTGGCGTTGAACAAGCAAGTGTTGCTATCGGTAGATACCAACCTAGACCGTCCACAAGCTCGCCGTGTTAGCTTTACAACTGCTAACAACAACATTTTCTATCTTGAACTTGCGATGGACAAGACTGAGTTCATTCAAATCGAAGAATTTGAGCAACAAGACGATATCGACCCTGATAGCATCATTGCTTCAACACAGCAAAAGAAGCAAGAGAAGAAGCCTGAGCCTCAACCTGCTGAAGTCGATCTCGATCTGCTAGATGAGCTGGGTATCTAACATTACGGGTAACAGCACACAAACCTAAGCAGCAAGGTATCCCCTTGCTGCTTTTATATATGCCGTATTTTCATACCAACCCCACCAATCTGACCAGATATTAAATGGGATGGGTATTACATCTAACACACGCGACAGATCATGCTTTGCTAGACTTTGACAGGTAGGTTTCACTGCGGAGTTTAGGTGTATGCACCATCGGCTTGTTCTGCTCTCTTCATCATTATTTATGCTATTCACTCTTAGCCTGCCACTTGCTGCCGAAGAGGCAAGTGAAGAAAGCGTGGAAAACCAAGACGAACAATCAGAGTACCAAGCACTCGAAAATGGTGACATCATCACCATAACGCTGGATCAACTGCTACCGACCCAAGCCGTGCTTGATCATGACGCTGAAAACGCCAATCTTCAGCGCTACAAAAACGATCTTAAATTTATGTACGATGATCTTTGTCGATTAAACGGTGGTAAAGGCATTAAGAGTTGGGACGAAAACTCTGTCCCTACCGATCCCAACTCATACACTTGCAAAGGCAAGCTGGGCTCAGACAGCGAAGCACTCAGTACTATTGTGGTAGGCCCTGAGGATGGTGTTTTGTATCTCACTACCAACCACACTATCCTTTCGACATTCTGGGACATGCCAAACGGTGGTACCAGCGTGCCGATTACCGTAAAAGTGAACCACAACCTTATCAGCTCTGGTGACGATTTTTGGGCCGAGATGATCAATGATAAGGAGGTCTGGTTGGTGAATCAAAAAGGGAAAAAAGTAAAACCCGACGACTTACCTGAATACATCGGGCGCAAACAGCTTAAGCATGATAAGTACCTTTCCCTGGCTCACTTCCTAACCGGCATTAGTTACCAACCGCCTAAGCCAGATGGCAAAGACAATAAACAAGCGACCATTCCCTACCTCGCGCTCAATTGGGCATTGGCATTACGCGGGAAGATGAAAATCAGCAAATATGACCTCAATGATCCGGAAGAATACGCAACAGCCATTACCGAAGCTGCCACTATCATGGTGGATATTCCTGACGATGAAATCATCGGTAAATCAAAACTGACAGCCAAAGAGATGGGCCAGATGGATGCGGTTGACAGCAAAGCGCTAGAAGCCTTGCTAACCGGGGAAAACACCAACTTTACCCTAGCCACCACCTACCGTGTTAACAAGAAAGAAAAATCGACACCTAAGGCCGTGCTAGAAGAACAAAAAGCCCAAAAAGAGAAAGAGGAAAATGACAAAAAATCAGCAGAGTCCGAGGAGGTAAAAGAGTCGGCCAAGGGCGATGTTGAAGGTAACGGTTAAGCTAGGCACACGGCATAGCTAGCGCCAAATAGACGCTGTAATTAGCACTATGCCGCAATGCAAAACTAATGCTTGATTAACGCTTGGCGTTTTTCGCTAAAAAGTTTTTCGCTAAAAAGCTATCTAGCTTGTTCGCAAAGTTTTGGCGATCTGCCTGACTCAACGGCGCTGGTCCTCCGGTTTGTACACCAGAACTGCGCATGGTCTCCATAAAGTCACGCATTTGAAGGCGTTGCTTGATGGTATCCTTGGTGTACATTTCACCACGAGGATTCAAAGCGTGAGCACCTTTGGTAATAATTTCATCAGCCAACGGAATATCAGCCGTAATCACTAAATCCCCGACTTCGGCTTGCTGAACAATGAAATTATCAGCCACATCAAAACCCGACTCTACCTGAATCGATTTAATATGCGGTGACGGTGGTACGCGAATAAACTGGTTCGCAACCAAAGTCACTGGCACGCCAACACGATTTGCCGCACGAAATAGGATCTCTTTGACGACATTAGGACAAGCGTCAGCATCTACCCAGATTTTCATTTTCTACCCTTTTCAATGAGTATTCGTTATACCAAATGGCTGTAACTAACAAAAAGCCGCCCAGTTAGGCGGCTTATTCATAATCCTTTGGCGAAGATTAGCCGATCAGGCCTTTTTTCGCTAGGTACTCTTCGTATGTACCGTGGAAATCTTCAACACCGTCTTTGGTGATCTCAATGATACGTGTTGCGATCGACGAAACAAACTGACGGTCGTGAGAGACAAACATCAAGGTGCCTTTGTAGTTCTCCAGCGCCAAGTTCAATGACTCGATCGATTCCATATCCATGTGGTTCGTTGGTTCGTCCATCAATAGGATGTTTGGCTTTTGCATGATCAACTTACCAAACAGCATACGACCTTGCTCACCACCAGAAATCACTTTCACTGACTTTTTGATGTCATTCTGAGAGAACAGCATACGACCTAGGATGCCACGAACGGTTTGCTCGTCGTCTCCGTCTTTCTTCCACTGACCCATCCAGTCTAGTAGCGTCATATCTTCTTCAAAATCAGCGCTGTGATCCTGAGCATAGAAGCCGATGTTGTGGTTTTCCGACCACTTGATCATACCGTCCATCGGCTCCATCTCACCCGCAAGGGTGTTCAGGAAAGTCGACTTACCAATACCGTTTTCACCGATAATTGCGATACGCTCGCCAACTTCAACAAGCAGCTTAACACCGTTGATCAGGATGTTGTCGCCATAACCTTGTTTCAGGCCCTCAACTTCAAGTGCGTTACGGAATAGCTCTTTTTCTTGATCAAAGCGGATGAACGGGCTCTGACGGCTAGATGCTTTCACTTCTTCAAGTTGGATCTTATCAAGTTGCTTCTGGCGAGACGTTGCCTGCTTCGCCTTAGATGCGTTAGCAGAGAAACGGCTTACGAACGTTTGTAATTCAGCCATCTGCGCTTTCTTCTTCGCATTGTCAGCATGTAGGCGCTCACGCGCTTGCTCAGCTGCAATCATGTATTCATCGTAGTTACCAGAGAACAAGCGAAGTTCACCGTAATCCAAGTCAGCCATGTGAGTACATACGCTATTTAGGAAGTGACGGTCGTGCGAGATAATGATCATGGTGCAGTTACGCTCAAGCAGAATTTGCTCTAACCATGAGATAGTGTGGATGTCCAGGTTGTTCGTCGGTTCGTCAAGTAGCATGATATCTGGGTCTGCGAACAGAACCTGAGCAAGAAGAACACGTACTTTTAGGCCAGGTGCAACGGCACTCATCAAACCAAAATGCTGCTCTTCAGGAATACCCAAACCAAGTAGCAATTCACCTGCACGCGCTTCCGCTGAATAGCCATCCATTTCAGCAAATTCAGTTTCTAGATCACCAACGCGCATACCGTCTTCGTCAGACATCTCAGGTAGTGCGTAAATACGATCGCGCTCTTCTTTTACTTTCCACAGCTCTTTGTGACCCATGATCACGGTATCGACAACTGTGTACTCTTCGAATGCAAACTGATCCTGGCCAAGCTTCGCCATGCGCTCATTAGGATCCAATGAAACAGTACCGCCTGACTGCTCTAATTCGCCGCCAAGAATTTTCATGAACGTTGACTTACCACAGCCATTTGCACCGATAAGACCGTAACGATTACCGCCACCAAATTTAACTGAGATATTTTCAAACAATGGCTTATCGCCAAACTGCATTGTAATGTTCGCTGTACTGATGATAACTATGTCCCTCCAGCGGGAATTCTTTCTAAATCATGCATTAAAAAAGCCGACAATGTATGTCAGCCCTTTAAAATTCGTTGGGACGTATTATAACAGAGATTGTGAGCTACATCACCTAATCAGTTAAACTATTGTTCTTACTAAATCCGTCAGTAGCGTCGGTATACCCTTACAGATATACTGGCTCAAAATAAGCAATTGAATGCAATAACTATGGCTACAAAACAATTTCATTTCGATTTTTACCAATGTGTTACAAACACTGCTCAAGATAATGCCTTGCCAATGGACATTAATGGTGTACTCCGTCGTCTTTATGAGCAATATCAGGAAGATCCTGCTACTACGGTCAAAAGTATTGGTCGAGCACTTTTTGAACTTCGTTCACTTGAAGAAACCCCTTATGGTTTTAAAGGGATCATAGGTAAACACCGTAAAAACAACCTTCCGCATGCAGCTGTTGCAGGTGGCGATGAACGTGAACTTGAGCTAGAAGACAATGAAAACCTTCTAGAGAAGGCACATTTCACATTTTACACAGAGAATTCGTTGCTGATTATCCAGCGTAACCGCTACTGTGTGAACTACAAAAACCTTGCTGCATACCTTTCCCCTGCAAATTACACAACGTCAGTTGATCCGATCATTGAACCTGCCGACTTGCAATGGTTGGCAAATGATCACGTGCATATTAAGACGGCTGAGATTAGAATTGCCCGTCCTCGGAACCCTGACATTTTCGATGGTATCGAGCATAACTTTAACAACGCTATCGTTCAGACTTTAAACGGTACTGGTTCTGCTGTGTTGAACTTATCATTCCGTGGTGACGGTCGAGCAGAAGCACCAGAAGATCGATACCTAGGAAATGCTTTTAAACGAGCATTACGTGAGACACAAGAACGCTTTAATGTTGAAAAGCTAGACTTACTCACAGAGAACGATGTAACTGGAGAGGTGCACCCTGTTGATCTAGTAAGTGGACGACTTACATACTACGATGATGTAGAGATGGGTGGACGTTACCCAATGTCTGCAGACATGTGGGAGAAGTTAGAGGCCGCTAAAGCAAGTAAAGAAGCTGAATTGTTAGCATATTTTGGACGACCAGAAGATAGACTAGCCTAAGATGGAACAAAGAGTAACTACGACAAATAACCCCGTTAATTGGGGAAAACTAACAACACCGTTAACATACTTAGCGGTGCTGGGCTTTTGCTATCTGTCGTGGCCTATTATTTCCGGTCTAAAATCAAGCCAAATTCAGCCAATTGCATCTACTGTTGCAACGTTTGCAGGTATCCTTTTCGGTTTTGTAATGGCTTCAATGACCTTGTTAGCATCAGCCAAAGACAATACCTTAGTACGCAATACACAACGCACAGGTTATTTGCCAAAACTTGTTGCCCGCCTTCATAAAACCATGGGCTGGCTACTAGCAGTCTGTATTACATTCATAATAACAATGTTTTTGCCAGATTCACTGTCTTTCACAGTTGGAGAAGGAGAGACGACATTAAAGTACACATACTCAAGTGTATTGGTTCAGTTGGGTGTCTTCATACTGATACTGGCGTTTAAAGAGTTTTTCCACACTTGGCAGCAATTCAAGAGATTTACTAGCTTGATGTGATTTTCAGTAGGGCATAAAATACTATTTTGTGTCCTACTTACGTCAATCCTTCGTCAAACATACAGCCCCACTCCCCGACTGAACTGATTCCTGAAAACCAGCTGATCAAAGTCAAACTGAACAGACTAGACAGAAACTACCGTGATACAGCTCAATCTTTAAAAGATTAATGTAAAAGTGTTCTGGTTAAAACGCGCCAACCTCTAGCACACCCAACCATTAACGTCAAACCAAAAAAACCTGATCCAGATCAACAAAAGACAAGAAAGCTAAGCATTTACATATGCAACCAGTGGAAATTGGGGTTGACAAGATTTCGAGATCGTGGTTATATAGTTACAGGCTCTTAACTTTAAAGTGTTTGCTGTTGCGTTAGCAGAAAAGAATGAGCGAAGCGAAAGATTAAAGCTCTTAACCTTTACAGATAACTTTAAAGACTTCTCAGTTACGTTAACACTAACTGTGAAGTATTCCTGTAACTACAAGTTTTAACAGGTACTGTTAACAGGTGGGGCTTTGCCCTTGATCACCATACCTTACTAAGTTTTTCCCTTTAAAGCTTTCACTGCAAAGATTACCGAATCAGGTATTAATCAGTATTATCAAAGGTCTACTATACAGAACTAGTTGTCTAGTACAGACTTATGGGTCTAACTACTCTCTCCCCTGACTTCAAAAGAGTGCCTGTGCAATATCAGGCTAACGAACTAGTAGCTTACAGCACCAAACTGTAAAGACTCAGAGAATGAAAGAAGGGTGATCGCCCTCTTCTCTACTATACAGCAACACCTATACAGAACCCCGTTCAGTTCGACTGCCCCCTTCCTTGGCAGTTCCTGAACGGGGTTTCCTCGTACTTACTTCACAGACAACACTTCACTCCTAATAGTCGTGGTCGTTCACCTTTTAGAGTTCTGTCTGTACTTCATAGCCGCCTAGGTCTTTACTCCTACTTCTGCCTAGTGCGGCTTTTTTCTGTCTAACACCAAGGAAACAGTCATATCGATGAGACACCAAACGAGACTTTACCGTCTATCTCAAACCAACCAACGTTTAAGGAAACAGCACAATGCAGACATACGGCTTACTAAGCACGATCAAGGATAGCGACCAGATCACTCAAGCAGTTGAGATCCAACAGCCTAAACGTACAGAGCCAGCTGTACAACAACCAGCTAATACGAAAACCAACAGAGTTAACCTGGAGGTTGAATCAGAGCTACGTTCACAGCTAGATAACCCCCTGACATCCCCTCTATACCGCACTGTACGGCTCACAGAGCGCTTCTGTGAAGAAACGAATACACAGGTGAGGATAAGCGTCGAAGATGGCTTCAAGATCGTTACAGATCACCTGAACAGTGACGACTGGGAACTATCACACATTGACGCACCATACGACCTTACAGGTAACGATCCTCACAGTCGGTTTGTCTTCAAGCTGATTGGTGAGAAAGCTGATCAAATCACTGAGAAGCTACGTGAAGAATTACGTGTTCAGGTACAGAAACGTATCACTCGTGAGGACAAAGAGCGCAAAGAGAGAGAACAGCGTCTTAAGCGTTACCGTGAACTGGCTAAACAGCGAGCTGAATTCGACGAGCTTAACAGAGAGTTCGGAGACGGTTACTAAGTAGCCGTCACCAATCAAGACAACCTGATTACTATCAGTAAGGAGAGATTATGAATGACGATTGACGATATGTACACGTACCTTGACCGTGGACAACGTGAGAAGGTAGACAACCTAACAGGTGAAGCCCGTGTAAGACTAATCGAACAGACTTATCAGCGACAACGTCAACGAGAGTGTGACAGGGAACTTCACCGTCAACGTGAGTTTATCCGATACCAGAACTGTGACGGCATGGCCTATCAGGAAGCCGTTGAAGTAACCCGTTCAAGGCAAGCAAATGCGCTAGCTAAAGGATTGAAAGCAAGGGCAAAGCCCCAAGAATCGACACAGACCACCTTAAAGGCTTCACTGTCACCTACTGATCAACGCTTCAACAACATGCTCATTGCTAAACAATCCCTTCTTCACGCTTACCAACGACAAGGAGTCCTGTAATGACAGTCATACAAGACAACAGCCATGATCTCATCAAGTCGGTGCAGGTTTACCTAAGAGAATTCAACAGAGACTTACACGACGTCAAAGTGACAGCTGCTAGGTTCAGCCCTTGCGGTTCCGACATCATAGCGCAGTACAACATACAGCGTATGGTCAAAGTCACTAACCCATTCGGTGAAGTTGTATCACAAAAGACAATTAACCAACCGGAATCAGTAGCGATACCAGTACAAGACTTTCAACTGGCTTTGTTGGTTCACCTAACAGCTATGCTTCACAAGTTTTAACCTTTCATCACCCGATAGGCTGTAGCTCGACCAATCCCGAGCTTTTCAGCAGCTTTAGTCACAGACAGACCTTCTGTCTTCATCACTCCCTCTATTTCCTCCTTCGTCACAGTGTTAGCTGGTCTACCCATATGGACACCTTTAGCTCTAGCTGCCGCCATACCCTCTGTGCGGCGTTCTGCGATCAGTTCACGTTCCATCTGAGCCACACTAGCAAGGATACCCAGTACGCCCTTCTGAGCGGCTGTCATAGCCCCGTAGAAATGCATACCCTCCTTATGGAAGTGAACCCCAACACCTTGACCTGTCAGCTTCTCCACCAGCTCCACCGCGTCACCAGCACCACTACGACACACACGGTCAAGACTGTGGATGTGAAGAGTGTCACCTTCTCTCAGGTAGTCCAGACAAGCTGCAAGCTGAGGACGGTCAATAGTCTTAGCAGATACCTTCTCACTGAACAGCTTATCGACCTTCACACCAGCCAGCTGGCGATCAGTCTTCTGGTCTACCGTAGACACCCTGACGTAACCAACTTGCTTACCAGCAGGTACAACAGTCTCAGAAGTCGTCTCAGCCTCGTTATCACCTACACAGGTACTCAGAAAAGCGCAGGCATTCATGAAAGCGCCTTTGTTCTTGGTAGCCATGACAGCCTCCAGCTGTAACGTGGTTGTCTCATCAGCAATCGCTTCAATGTCTGTGCGTAGTGCTTCGATCTCAGCCTTGCCAGCTTTCGCTGTTAGGTTAGCGTTAGCGATGTCACTGATTGTCTGCTGTAGTGGGTACATGTCTTGTTGATTCCGTCTCATAAGTTCTTAGTATGAAGAGACTATACCGTCTCTAATGTGGCATTTCAATCTTTAGAGACGATTTTCTTCACAGTCTCAAAAGGAATACTAATGAGACGCATCAACTGACTTGTATAAGGAAGGCTTCACAGTGTTGGCGGTACAGGTAAGATGGGTTGATGAATGACACCCTCTTCTATGTGTACAGCATAGGCTTCACTGGACAGGACGTTATAGTGTGACGTTATCACTGCACCTTCATCACCTAAATTCTTGTAAATCCCATGTACTTTTCTTCATATTTTAGGATTGCAAGCAATTAAGCGCGTGGACAATACCCCTTGCCAAACACCTAGACCTTGTAACTACATATTTCTCAGGTACGAAAAAGGCCACCGTAAAAGATGACCTTTCTGAATTTTGGGGAAAAGTTGAAATCGAGAAAGTTCTAGGACTTCGCGCTGTCAACTATAGCCTTGTCAATTGCTCGCAAAGCATCAATCATTTCAGCATTAGCATCAGGAGAGACCTCGACTTTCTTCCCACTACTCAGGTCTAGAGCATAGTAATTAGTCACCGTAGGCTCTTGTGGTTTAAGGTCTTTTATCTCTTCAGAAGTCCACCCACGATCCACATCAAGAGTGAACTCTGAAACCAAGTCACCGTCAGCTGTCAGCTCTCTAAGATGATAGCAGTCATTCTTACGTGACCACTTAACATACTCCCATACTCTCCCTTTATACTTGATCTTGTTACCGTCTACTGCTAAGTGATACCCAACCTTTCGAAGCAGCTCATTTAACAGATCTGGTTCATCTAGCATCTCACTACCAGAAATTAGCGCATCTGCATATGACGTTTCAGCTGGGTTTCTAAGTTGTAGGAGTAAGTTAGATTCCTCTTCCTGAAGCTCTTCCAGTTCACCTTCCAACTTAGAAACAATCTTTTGAGTTCGCTTTGAACCAGCAGCAACCAATTCAATGAGGTTGTCGATACGTTCCTCAAGTTCAGAGATCCTACCTTTAACAACTGTCAGTTCTTGTTCTGCTTCCTGACTCTGTGAATTGTCTTGAATATGTTGTACAGCTTCACCAAACGTCTCATAACGTATCCAATCTAGCACCTGCACAGGTATCGTTTTACCGTTAGTACACTTGTCTTTACGTTTGTTAGCTACACTGCACAGCATTGCATCACGCGAATGCTTGTTTGTACGCATTGAGAAGTTACCACCACAGCAACCACACTTCACAAGACCACACAAGAAGTGACCTGAACGTGGTGACTGAGATTTGCCGTCTGCTCTTCTAGCCAGTTCCTTTTGCGTCTGGTAGAAGAGGTAATCTGGTATCGCTGCTGGGTATGCGTCAGGTATATCATTCCAGTAACCGATAGATGTCTTGTTACGGAGCCAACGTTTGACTGTAGCAGGATCTGTCGTTCCAAACTTCTCAGGTTGGACTTCACGTAACCTTGCAAGAATTCGTCTTTCACCAAGTCCTGACAAGTACCACTTGAATACATCGTTCAGCAGTTGCTTATCTTCTTCAGTGATAAGGTCATAGCGTTCAGTTTCTTCATTCCATGTGATCCACCAAGGTGCTTTACGCTTCACCCCTTTACCAGATTCAGCATCTTTACGCTTCTTCACCCAAGCAGCACTTACACGCTCAGAAAGTTGCTTAGAATGTTGATGTGACATCTGAACCTTGCCAGCAAGTAAGTAAAGCAGACCGCCATTCGCTGCTAGTGCTTCGTTACTGTACTCTTGCCCATCCTGCAAGGTGATCACCTTCACCCCATGCTTAAGAATGTTGTGTAGGAGCGATATCATCTCAAGCTCAGGCAAACGCCCTAGCCTATCCATAGCTTCAACAAGGATATAATCACCAGCTTTGATGTGTTCTGCTTCGATAGCCTCTAGAAGCTTCCCTAGATCGTTTTCAAGGTGTTTACCCTTGTAGCCTGACAAACCCAAGTCTTGATACTGAAGGCTGCTCAGTTCGACTTCTGGGTGGCTTTTAAGGTAGTCATTAATCAGCTTCTGCTGTCGCTCAAGGGATGAGCCCTTCTGCTGAATGGAAGAACTAAAACGGATGTAGGGTATGGCGTGTGGCATATCAGTTCCAATCTGAAAGAGATTAAAATGGATGATATGAAAAGGGATAATTGATTGCAACAGAAAAGCTTACATTGTGATATTAGCTGTTGAAATCAATGTACTGTTCCAATAATGAGACTAACAGGCATTAAAAAAGCCGCTGTAATCAGCGACTTTTCTTCGAAATTGCGCGAAGTATAACAGAATACGTGACTTACATCACTGATAAATTTTAAGCAACTTATCTCACGTCTCTGCCACTTTAAAACCTGCTAGCGGCGAGGTTTTCGGTTTCTCGACTGGCGGCTTTTATACGATGACGCGGCTTTTGCTTGAGAGGCCAAAATAGATTCAACAGTGAGTTCCATTGGCTCCCTCGGCGTAATGCCAACGGCAAAAGTACGCTGACGAGGCGGGATCTCACGCTCTTCCGCTGTTGGGCGTGGCATACGCTTGAAACGAGACAAATAGAACGCTTCTAGTTTTTCCCTCGCCCACTCCGTTTTGCGTAGGTATTTTAAACTACTCTCGATAGAGGGGTTGGTATGGAAGCAATTAAAGCGCATTGCCGTATCTAAAATTTCCCAACCGTAGTGGTCAACCAACTCCTTCAACAACGTCTCTAATTTCAGACCATGAAGTGGGTTATTTTGCTGTTCTTCTAACATGAGAGCCCTAATGGATAGTATTTAACGGTACTAGTATATATCGCTTACGGGATAAAAAAAGCGGGCTCAAAGCCCGCTTAGTCATTTGTCTTTCAGAACAATCCGGCTCGGATTATTCCCAATCAAGGATTACCTTGCCAGACATACCAGAACGCATCACGTCGAAGCCTTCTTGGAAATCATCAATCTTGTAGTGGTGAGTGATGATTGGCGATAGATCCAGACCAGATTGGATCAGGCTTGCCATCTTGTACCACGTTTCGAACATTTCGCGACCGTAGATACCCTTGATGATAAGACCTTTGAAGATCACCTGGTTCCAATCGATACCCATGTCTGATGGTGGAATACCCAGTAGCGCGATCTTACCGCCGTGGTTCATGCAAGAAAGCATGCTGTTGAACGCTGATGGCACACCAGACATTTCAAGACCAACATCGAAGCCTTCTGTCATGCCTAGATCAGCCATCACATCTTCTAGCTTCTCTTCAGCAACGTTGACGGCGCGAGTCACACCCATCTGACGAGCAAGGTCTAGACGGTATTCGTTAACGTCAGTGATAACAACGTGGCGAGCACCAACGTGTTTTGCAACAGCTGCTGCCATGATACCGATTGGGCCTGCACCTGTGATCAGCACATCTTCACCAACTAGGTCGAAAGAAAGCGCGGTGTGTACTGCGTTACCAAACGGGTCAAAGATTGAAGCTAGATCGTCAGAGATACCTTCTGGGATCTTAAATGCATTGAATGCAGGAATAACAAGGTACTCAGCAAATGCACCGTCACGGTTAACACCAACACCCGTTGTGTTACGGCATAGGTGAGTACGACCGCCACGACAGTTACGACAGTGACCACAAGTGATGTGACCTTCGCCTGAAACACGGTCGCCGATTTCAAAACCGCGAACTTCTTGGCCGATACCAACAACTTCACCTACGTACTCGTGACCCACAACCATAGGTACAGGAATCGTCTTCTGTGACCATTCGTCCCAGTTGTAGATGTGTACGTCAGTACCACAAATAGCGGTTTTCTTAATGCGGATAAGCAGATCGTTGTGACCAAGTTCAGGTTTATCAACCTCGGTCATCCAAATGCCTTCTTCAGGCTGCAGTTTAGACAGTGCTTTAATTTTCATTTTGTTATTCCTACTTCAGGGTGATATTCCACAGGCCGACTTATTCATCCACCCGCCTGTGGCCCTTAGAATTCAATGTAATAGCAACTAAGCGAACTTAGATGATACCCATGTCTTTACCAACTTCAATAAACGCGTCAATCGCCTTATCTAGTTGTTCACGAGAGTGTGCTGCAGACATCTGAGTACGGATACGCGCTTGGCCTTTTGGTACTACTGGGAACGAGAAACCGATAACGTAAATGCCTTTCTCTAGTGCGCGCTCAGCGAACTCAGCCGCTACTTTTGCATCACCAAGCATAATTGGGATGATAGCGTGGTCAGCACCACCCATTGTGAAACCAGCACCTTCCATACGTGCACGGAAGTGAGCCGCGTTTTCCCATAGGTGGTCACGTAGGTCACCGCTCTCTTCAAGTAGGTCAAGTACGCGGATAGATGCGTTAACAATTGCTGGTGCAACTGAGTTAGAGAACAGGTATGGACGAGAGCGCTGACGTAGCCAGTCAATCACTTCTTTCTTACCAGAAGTGTAACCACCTGAAGCACCACCCATCGCTTTACCTAGGGTACCTGTGATGATGTCGATACGGTCGACCACGTCGTGGAACTCGTGTGTACCAGCACCCGTTTTACCCATGAAGCCAACAGCGTGAGAATCATCAACCATAACTAGTGCGCCGTACTTGTCAGCAAGGTCACAAATAGCTGGTAGGTTAGCAACCACACCGTCCATAGAGAATACACCGTCAGTTACGATCAGTGTGTGACGTGCGCCTGCTTCTTTAGCAGCGATAAGTTGCTGCTCTAGCTCTTCCATGTTGTTGTTGGAGTAGCGGAAGCGCATTGCTTTACACAGGCGAACACCATCAATGATAGATGCGTGGTTTAGTGCGTCAGAGATGATGGCATCTTCTTTACCAAGAATGGTTTCGAACAGACCCGCGTTCGCATCAAAGCAAGAGGTGTAAAGAATCGTGTCTTCTTTACCTAGGAAGTTTGAAAGCTTTTGCTCAAGCTCTTTGTGGATGTCTTGAGTACCACAAATGAAACGTACAGATGCCATACCAAAACCGTGGTCTTCCATACCCGCTTTACCTGCTTCAATCAGGGCTGGGTGGTTAGCTAGACCAAGGTAGTTGTTCGCACAGAAGTTCAGAACCTCTTCACCAGTAGAGATTTTAACCGCAGCTTTTTGCTGAGATGTAATAATGCGTTCTGACTTGTAAAGACCTTCAGCCTTCACTTCTTCAATTTGCTGGTTAATTTGTTCATAAAAAGCGGCAGACATGATGTTCCTCTCAATATTATTGTATGTTGAGACCTAACTGCTGAATCAGGCAAAATCCATATAAACAGATTAGGTTATTTGCCTGAAAAAATGTTCGTTTCTCAGGATCTTTGAACTGCAAGCATTCTAATCTAAGGCAAATCAGACTATTATCCCCTCTCCTGGAAAAGGACTATTGAATTATGGACACAAATAAACTAATTGCCCTTATGCCGGAGCTTGCCGCATTCAAAATTGTGGTTGATGAAGGCAGCTTTACTGCCGCCGCAAAAAAGCTTGGCGTCACGCCTTCTGCGCTGAGTAAACAGCTATCGAAACTGGAACATACGCTCTCAACAAAATTGCTTGAGCGTACAACACGAAAGCTGGTTATTACCGAGTCTGGAAAGGGGATTTACAACCAATGCTCTGCATTACTTGAAGCCACAAAACAGATAGTGGAATTCACCAGTTCTGAGCACGAAATTCCTTCTGGCTCATTAACGGTTGCAGCACCAAAAGCCTTTTTAAGCATTGTACTTCAACCACTTGTGAAACCTTTCCTCGATAAGTACCCCGATATTGAGCTCAAGCTAAAAGCGTCTGACGGCGAGATTGACCTGATATCTGAAGGCATTGACATTGTCTTTCGCCTGACTGAAAAGCCAAGTGAAGGCCAGGTGCTTAAGTTGATGGGGAAAGTGAGTTTGACCCTCTGCGCCAGTCCAAATTACCTTGCGAATAGAGGGATACCAATCCACCCTAACGACCTCACAAAACATGACTGTTTATACCTCGGAGAAACAGCAACAGACCATATTTGGGACTTTGAAAAGGGTGATGAAAATCACACCATTGCCGTAAAAGGCCGGTATGCAGTTAACCACTCCCAAATGCGTTTAAGAGGGGTTTTGGACGATCTGGGCATCGGAATTTTTCCTGATTTTGTGATCAAGCAAGCATTGGCAGATGGCTCAGTTACTCAAGTTTTAAGCGATTGGACCATTCGCGGTAACTACCACGGTGATATTGCGCTTCAATATGCCCAAACAAAATTCATGCCTGCACGCCTTCGCGTCTTTATTGACTATGTAGAAGAGCATCTTGCGAAATACACGGTCAACTAGGACCTGCTGAACTTTTTAGCTGATTTTTGCAGTCATTCACCCCTTCTCGCGTTGAATGATTGCAATTCTTCTATACTGAACTAACAGCACCGCTGTTCCATAACGATATCAGCACCAAGGTTTCACTCACATTTGATCCAATCAGACAGGCAAGTCGTTAGTTATTGGCATAACGTATCGGTCTCATGCGCAACGATACGCGACACTTTCATGGCAAATAATGCCTTTGTATGCCGGCCTTACTAGCAGTAAGTAAGGGGATGACAATGATGGTTGGGTTAACGCGTTTCCTATTTATAACTTCTACTGTGCTTGTCACAGTAGCAACTTCTACACTCAGTTATGCCTATCCTCCAGGGTCTATTCACTGGAACCACAGGAGCATCCTTTTCTTCGCGCCGGAGAAAGATCAGCACGTCAATAATTTCATCAAGCAAAGCTTAATGCACAATTGCGAACTGAAAGAACGGGATATCAAAACCATCGTCATTACCCATGATGGTTTCAAAAAACCTGCCAATGCGTTTACTCAGGAAGAAATCAAACACCTTACAACCAAATACAACATTACATCCGACAGCCATACCGCAATCCTGATTGGCAAAGATGGTCTTGAAAAGCACCGTTGGGGAGAAGAGACCAACTGGCATTACCTCAACCAACTCATTGACAACATGCCCTTACGAAAAAAAGAGATGGCCAGCCAATCTTCGAGCCGCTGCTCAATCTAGCTGATGGTTTACTTACCGCATACAAACTGAAAAAGCATAGTAAACTCGACTCATAACGAGATATAGCTTCAACCTTGTGCTACGCCCCCCACTACGCCTCAAAAATTTGCAATGGGAGGATTTTCTTCATACCGAAAACCAGTATGGTGTGCTTACGTACTTACCTTTGATGGCTATTAGAAAAATGATGAAAGTACCTTACCTTTACCACGGACAAGATGCCTTTTGGGTCACCCCACAACAAGACCAGTTATTGCTCAGCCTTGCCAGTGATGCAGACATGCTGATCTCAACCATTTTTGTTCGTTGCGAACCAGACAATGAAGAAAGTCTCATCGACATGGAGCGGGGAGAGCTGAACGGAAAATTGCAATTTTGGCATGCCAAACTGCCTTTAAACCAAGATAAAGCGATCACCCATTACTGCTTCAAAGTCATGCAAAATAGCCGCCAATGGTGGCTACATGGTAAGGGGATTAGCCCCCGGATGCCCGGGCGTGAATATCATTTCAAGTACAATAGCCAGCATCAGCCTCCGGCTTGGGTCAAAAGCCAGGTGTTCTACCAAATCTTTCCGGATCGCTTCTGCAATAGCGACCCTAGCCTCAACGTAAAATCTAACGAATACTACCTACAAGGAACAAAGCGCCCCACCATTGCGATGGAATGGGGAGAAAAGGTTTCCGATCACGGTAAAAATGGACCGAATGAATTCTTTGGTGGGGATCTCGCAGGTATCCACGATAAGTTTGACTATCTACAAAAGCTGGGTATTACGGCACTCTACCTCAACCCAATTTTCAAAGCGCCGAGTAACCATAAGTACGATACCTCGGACTACCAGACTATCGACCCACATCTCGGCACCAATGAGCAGTTTGCCCACATGGTTGAGGATTTGCATGACAGAGGCATGAAGATCATGCTGGATGCGGTGTACAACCATACTTCGGTTGATCATCACTGGTTTGATAAGTACAGCAAAAACAGTGATAACGGACTTGAAACCAAAGGAGCCTATGGCAATCCTGACTCTCCTTATCGTGACTACTACCAGTTCGATGGCGACGGTAATGACTATATCGGTTGGAACGGTATCTCTACCCTGCCAAAATTGAACTTCTCTAACCCTGAAGTTCAAGACTATATCTATGCCGGTGACGAGGCGGTTATCAAAACCTGGCTTCGCCCACCGTATAATATTGATGCATGGCGCTTCGATGTGATCCACATGCTGGGTGAAGGCGCTGGTGCTAAAAACAATGCGCATTATGTCAAAGCCTTCCGCGACGCTGCCAAAAGCGTGAACCCAGATTGCTATGTGCTCGGGGAGCACTTCTTTGAGGCCACCAGCTGGCTTCAAGGCGATCAAGAAGACGGAGCCATGAACTACTACGGCTTCGCCCATCCTATCCGCGCATTTTTCGCCAACAAAGACATTGCCTACCACAACATTCAGATTGAGGCTGAAGAGCTGGTAGATTGGCTTAATGAAGCCCGCAGCAAAGTGCCTTGGCTTAACCAGCTGTCGCAGCTAAACCAACTTGATAGCCATGACACGATGCGTTTTCTCACCATGCTGGATGGCGATAAAGAAACCATGCAATTGGCATTAATGATGCTGTTCAGCTACGTTGGCGCCCCATGCATCTACTACGGTACCGAGGTATCACTTGAAGGCGGGCAAGATCCCGATAACCGTCGCTGCTTCCCATGGGAGCGTACGGAAACACCTCACACCACTTTTGATTATGTTCAGCAGCTTGTTGAGCTACGAAAAACTCGCCCATCCCTGCAAGAGGGCAGTATCCAGTGGCTGTTCGCCGAGCATAAGCACTTCGGTTTTGCCCGTACCCTTAACGGAGAAACCACCCTTTGCTTAATCAACAACGGCTCTCAAGCCAAAACCTTAGAAGTACCGGTTTGGCAGTTGGGGATCGAGCAAGGCCAGCTGACTGATCTACTAAACCAAGACGAATGGTCAGTAAAAGATGGCGTGCTTTCCATCACCCTAGCCAGTAAAGAAGGCTTGTTATTGGCCCATTAATCACCCAATAGCCGCTACAAACATATAGCCCCTCATAAAGAGGGGCTAAAAAGCACTGACTTTACGCTTTTCCCTACTTACGACGTCTTAACCCCAGCCCCAATAAGCTCATGCAAAATAACCCTAAAGTCGCTGGCTCAGGTACGGCTGTAATTACACGGATCCAGTCGCCGGGTTCACGTACTCTCATGTTGACTCGAAGCGTGTTATCGTTGAGTAGCTCGTAGGAGTCCCTTCTTTCAAATCCGCGATTACGGAAACTACCCGGATAAATCGTATCAGGGTGCCCCAAATAATTTGAAATATCCTCACGATTACCATTGCGCTGAGAAATCACACCAAGGATCAAACCGTCAAATACCCAGTCAACATTATGATGGGTGATCCTCTGTCGACCGTCACTGTTTAAGAAAATCATATGGCTACTCACACTCGTACCAGCCGAAATGCTGCCGCCATCCACCTCGAGTAGCTGGGTTAATAGGACATTTTGCCTCTCATCAAACCCTTGCTGAGCAGTATTCTCTTGTCCCGGATTGTCATCAACCACGGAACCTGGTGCCATGGTAAGGATCTCAGCATTACCTCCAGCCGATGATGGACCAGCCTCGGAAACCGACAACAAAGCAGCATTAACTGTCGCTGGTATCCACATTATGAAGAGTAAAGTTGTAAAAGTTAGTTTTTTCATTCTTTGCCCTTAATCACAACCTAGTTGTCTATATACCCAAGCAAATTTCCAGCCAAATGTATTTATTCTTTATAATCAGCGAAATAAAACTGACCAGTTACTATCATGCTGCAAAAGTGTAAAAAAGCCTGACACCTAATCCGGTTAATGAAACCACTTACCAATCAATGCACTGCATTTCTTATCTAGAAAAAATAAGTCCTTCAAAATATTGCTTTCAGTGATAACCATTCGCTAAAACATTGAAGCAGGTCACCTTTCCGCTACGCGCTAGATCACATAATTAACTCATTAATTTTACTAGGATAAAAACCACGCAAACGTTACACTCACCGCCATAAAAATACTATAACAACTGGGTTACATCTCGTTAATTACGGGGCGGCCCACCTCTTCCCTAACGTGAAAGGTCCTAAGTAAAGATGAGTCCGGAAAAATATCTTCTCGACTGGCAAACCAGCCAAACCAACGCTGAATCTATCTCACCACTTCTAGGCCAACTCTATCGCCAAAAAGGCGTTGAAGTTCTTATCTTCGGTCGCCAAATTGTTAACGCATCGGTTATCGACATCATTAAAGCTCACCGTGTTGCCCGTCGCTACACAGGCAGCGAGCTATCTCCAGGTCAAACACTGGCTCTTATCAAAGTATTGAACGAGTTAGACCTATCTCCATGCCGCATTGATGTTGGCCAGCTAGCGCATAGCTACTGGAGCAGCAACGATGACGAAGCAAGCGTTAGCGATTTCCTACAAACGGCCCTGTTAGAGTCGTTGAACAGCACCCAATCGCTTGAAAGCCGTGATGTTGTACTTTATGGCTTTGGCCGTATCGGCCGTTTGCTTGCCCGCCTGCTGATTGAGAAAAGCGGTCAGGGCTACCCGCTACGTCTAAAAGCTATCGTGGTTCGCGGCGGCAAAGAAGGTGATCTTGAAAAACGTGCCAGCCTACTGCGCCGCGACTCTGTACACGGCCAGTTCAATGGCAGCATTACGGTCGACGAAGACCGCAAGGCAATCATTGTTAATGGTAACTATATCCAAGTGATCTACGCCAGCAGCCCTGCTGAAGTCGACTATACCCAGTATGGTATTAACAATGCACTCGTCGTTGATAATACGGGTATGTGGCGTGACTCAGAAGGTCTTAGCAAGCACCTGGAGTGCAACGGCGCAGCAAAAGTATTGCTAACTGCACCAGGCAAGGGCGACCTGAAAAACGTGGTATTTGGTGTAAACGAGACGGTAATTCAGGACGAAGATACCATCATCTCGGCAGCCAGCTGTACCACCAATGCCATCACTCCGGTGCTCAAAGCCATCAACGATAAGTACGGTATCCACTCTGGCCATATCGAGACCGTGCACTCATTCACCAATGACCAGAACTTGATCGATAACTTCCACAGCGGCGAACGCCGTGGCCGCTCTGCATCATTGAATATGGTATTGACTTCAACCGGTGCAGCGAAAGCCGTATCGAAAGCACTACCAGAGCTTGCGGGTAAACTAACGGGTAACGCAATTCGCGTACCGACACCAAACGTGTCTATGGCGGTTGCTAACCTCAACCTGGGCCAAGATGTCTCTAAAGACGAGCTCAACACTTACCTACGCGAAATTGCCCTTAACTCGCCACTATCTGGCCAGGTGGACTACACCCAGTCGACTGAGATCGTCTCTAGCGATATCGTAGGCTCACGCCATGCCGGTGTGGTTGACGGTGCAGCAACCATTGCCCAAGACCAACGTTGTGTATTGTACATTTGGTACGATAACGAGTTTGGTTACAGCTGCCAGGTTGTTCATTGTATGGAACAAATGATGGGTGTGCGTTACAAAACCTACCCAGAGGTGAAGTAAGCCAATCTGGGCTGACCCCAGATTTTAGCGAGTAATAGATTTTAGATATTACAATAACAACTACACTAGTTTCCTAGCTTTTGCCGCCCTCTGGGCGGTTTTCTTTTATGTGTCTTCGCTTTACCTTCAATTAATATACATAAGCAACACTTATCAATTGAGCGCTAACACGCTACTATTTATATGGTTTTTAATTAAATCCACCCTCTTTTTGATTCCTTAGCATACGGCTGCCATGAGCTACTTTTATACTTTTCTCGTTTACTTGTTCTACGGGCTTGCCTTCTTCTCCATAGGCTGCGCCATCTTGTTCCGAAATTTTCGCCACAGTAAGCTCGTGATCTCCCATAGCTTATGGACGCTCGCCGCCTTTGGCTTTGCCTATGCCTTCTACGAATGGTCTGAACTCTACATAAACTTGTTTGGCGACCGGATCCGCGAACCCAAATCCACCTTTATCGAGTGGCTTCGGCTCGTTAAGCTCACTATCGCCTTTTCCTTCTTGATGCTGTTCTCATGGATGGTAACCACTGTCTGCTTACCGTCGCTCAAAAAACAAATGCGCTGGCTGCTTATTACGGTAACGGCCATCTATGGCACCATCTTTGCTTATAGCTTTATCATTTATGACTTAGATAAGAACGTCATCGATAAGCTCGAAATCTACGCCAGATACATACTGGCTTTTCCCGCTGCCTTTATCGCTGGCATCAGTCTAGCCAACTATGGTAAGCAGTTAACCGACGATAAGAAAAGTTACGGCTTGTACTTTCGGCTAACAGGCTACGCCTTTGTCACCCTTAGTATTATCAGTGGATTATTTTCCCGGGATAATCAGGTCATTTTTTTTCTGCAGCTTATTGTTGCCTACCTATTATTGATTAGTCTTTATCTGGCACTCAATGTATTCGACAAAGAAAAACAACGCATCATTACATCTCAACTTCGCCAAGCTTATATTTCTGATAAATATAAAGCCATTGGCCAACTGGCTTCCGGTGTCGCACATGAAATAAATAACCCCCTAGCCTCTTCCACTCTTTCTTTAGATATGTTAGAAAATCGCCTATCCGAAAGTAAGCAACTGGAATTAGCAAAGCGAACCCGATTAGGTATAGAGCGTGCATCGACAATCTGTAAGGAATTATTAGTTTATTCACGCACCAGTGAAGAAAAGCCACACCTTGCATATATCGATGCGATTATCCAGTCAGCATTACAATTACTGTCTCATAAAACCAGAGGGTATGTAATAACCGTAAGTTGCGATAAAGAATCAACACTTTTCACTAATCCAATTAAAATCGAAGAGCTCATTATCAACTTATTGAGCAATGCCATTGATGCATCCCCAGTTGGTAATGAAATCAAAATAACAGTAGAAGAGACCGTCATAGACGGTTGTGAGTATGTGAGTATCTCTGTCTGTGACCAAGGTTGTGGCATGGATATCAGCACACAAGAAAAAGCGCTCGAACCCTTCTTTACCACTAAGCCCATTGGTAAGGGCACAGGGCTAGGGTTGGCAATTTGTGCTGAAATTGCCACCGATCATGGTGGAGAGCTTACTATTAACAGTACACCCAATGTTGGTACTACGATTACCGCCAAACTGGCGAAGGAAATGTAATTTATGACAAGCAAAATCCTTGTTGTCGAAGACGATGAAATGCTAAGAGTAAACATTGTCGATATATTAGAAGCCGCAGAATATGAGGTATTTCAAGTTGATAGTGCTGATCAAGCCATCAACCTATGCCAAACGCATATCTTTGAGGTTGCGATACTCGATTACTTATTACCCGGTATGACGGGCACCGAAGCCATCTCAAACCTAAGGCAGTATAATCCCAACTTGTCAGTGATTTTGGTCACAGCCTTTGCCACTGTGGACATTGCTGTTGATGCAATGCAAAAAGGGGCAAATGACTTTATTCCTAAGCCATTCAGCAGCCAAAAACTGTTAATGACGGTGAAACGGTGTATTGCCGAAAAGGCACTGTTACCTGATACCGCAGGCCTAAACATGGACAAAGTTTACTCTACCCTTTCTAACCCAATCCGCCGCGATATCATCAAACACCTAGCTGAACACCCATCATTAAAGTTCATGGAAATCTGCCGTTTAGTTGAGGTCGAAGACCACACTAAACTCAATTTCCACATTCAACAACTGAAAAAGTCTGAGCTTATTGTACAAGGCGATAATCGAGAATATCGACTTTCAAAAGCAGGTGAGCATATTTTCAGGCACCAGATAATTAGATAGGAGCAAGCTAATAAGGCTAGTTGTCTTTTTTCACTTTTACTCCTTTTACTTGCCCTATCTAAGCCAATAAAAATTAGCTATATAATTCTGGTTATCACTTAATTAACAAGTGATAACTGGATTTATATTTTAATGTTTAACCTACTCTACTCTTTCAATATATTTTCATTCAAGCTGTATTATTCATTATTTCATTTCTTTGAACACCGTGGCATTAAATAGATTATTTGTTGTGGTGATTGCTACTGTTTCATATATTCCATCACTCATTCATCGCCGTATCACAGTCCAGCAAGTGAATAATTTCGATATGAAACGTAAACCTGTTTTTTTGCTCTATCTACATTAATGAGTTTGCTCTTGTTGTCTGGTTGTGACAGCCAACAAAATGAAAACGCCCAAGATCCCATTCGACCTGTTAGGACGACGCTAGTGACAACCAGTCCGTCCGACTTTCAGTATCGCTTTGCTGGTACAACCGTGTCAGCTTCCACCATTAACCTCAGCTTCCAAGTTGGGGGCACCCTTGAGTCTTTCCCCGCAAAAGCAGGCTTACCGCTTAAAAACGGCGAACTCATCGCTTCTTTAAACGATGATGACCTACAGCTTGAGCTACAGAAAAATGAAGCCTTGTTAGAGCAAGCCAAAACCAATTCAGTAGCCAGTACCTCTCGCTACGAACGAATGGCAAGCCTTCACAAAAAACAACTTATCTCAGACATGGACTTCGATGTCGCCCAAGCCGAGCATCAAGTGAATATTGCCAAGGTCGACCAAGCACAGCGCGCCGTTGATCTTAGCCGCCAACAAATTAGCTATGCCTCGCTTTACGCCAGAGGGGATCACTGCTCGATTACAGAGACCCATGCGACAGAAAACGAGAACGTGGCATCAGGGCAGCTTATCGCCGTATTAAGTTGTGGTAACAACATGGAAGTAACGGCAAACGTTTCTGAAGCAACGATTGCAGGTCTGTCAATCGGTCAGGATGTCACAGCGATGATAGGCGCTGTCAGCAAAGAATCAATGCCTGCCACCATCAGTGAGATCGGCTTAAGTACTGGCAATACCGGCACCTATTTCGTTACAGCCACTATCAACTCTGAAATCGAGTCTTTGAGGCCAGGCATGGGCGCAGAGCTTCTGATCAATCGTGAAAGGTTGCAATCAAACCAAAACCTCTGGGTACCAATGAATACAGTTAATGAAGAAAATGGCCAACACTTCGTCATGATTTTCGAGCCAGCTCAAGATAGCCAAGGGGGAGTTCAAGGGATAGTGCGAAAAGTCCCAGTGACTATCGGTAAGTTTATTGCCGGATCCATTGAAGTCACCCACGGCTTAAGTGAAGGCCAACAGGTGATCACCGCAGGGCAAAGCCAAGTATACGATGGCCTTGAAGTGACCTCACTTAACGGTGGTGAACACTCATGAACATGACTGCCTTAGCCCTTCACAAGAAGCAGCTAATGGGGCTCATTGTCCTAGCTGCTATTTTATTGGGAATTTCATCATTCTTATCGATACCACAAGCGCAAGACCCAGGTTTTCCAATCAGGACGGCACAGGTAATCACGCCTTTCCCTGGGGCATCGCCTGAGCATGTCGAAGAACTGGTGACCGACAAGCTTGAAAAAGCAATACAAGAAATGCCAGAGCTTGAAAGCGTCAACAGTATTTCAAAGTACGGTGTTTCCATCATTACCGTTGATATCCAAGACAGGTATAAAGATTTACGCCCAATTTGGGACAGCCTTCGCCGCAAAGTCGATGGCGTACAAAACGAGCTCCCAGCCGCTGCTGGGCAATCATCGGTCAATGACGAATATGGCGATGTCTTTGGCATCGTGCTTTCAGTGGTTGCCAACGATCACAGCTATGACGAACTCAAAACCATCGCCGACCAAGTACGAGACGAGTTCTTACGATTACCGCTAGTAGGCAAGGTCGATATCTATGGTGCGCAACAAGAGCGTATCTACATCGAATACGAAAACACCCACCTGCAAGATTTGGGGCTGTCACCCAATTACCTTGCCCAGTTTTTAGCGAATAAAAACGTCATTCTCAGCGGGGGCGAATGGCAAACTGAGCATGAGGTAATGAGTATCGAGCCGAGCGGTAACCTTGAGTCCGTCGAAGCCTTGCAGCGCACCTATGTGCCCTTGCCAAACTCTACCGAAGTGTTGCCGTTGGGTAATATTGCCAACATCTACCGTGGCTACGAATACCCACCACAGTCGATGGTTACCACCAATGGCGATAACAGCCTGACATTGGCGATTGCGATGATCGACGGTGGCAACATTGTAAAGCTGGGTGAGCAAGTCGAAAACCTCATGGCCCAGCTAAACCAGAACTACCCTTGGGGGGTTGATTTCGAAATTATCGCTTATCAACCTGAGCGAGTAGAAAACACCGTCGATAGTTTTGTGAACAACCTACTTCAAGCCATCGCGGTAGTATCAGGCGTCATGCTGATCACCTTGGGGCTTCGCACCGGCTTGATCGTTGCTAGCCTGATCCCCGTTACCATTGCAGCCACGATCGCCATTATGTATTGGCTCGGCATTGGGTTGGATCAGGTCTCGTTAGCTGCCCTAATGATTGCCCTTGGCATGCTGGTGGATAACTCAATTGTGATGGCAGAAAGCATCATGACCCGCATGCAGCGAGGCCAGAAGGCGTATTCTGCCGCGATCGAATCTGCCAACGAGTTAAAGCTATCGCTACTAACATCATCGCTCACGACATCTGCCGCTTTCTTGCCAATTTTCCTTGCTGAATCAACCACAGGGGAATATACCGCACCGTTATTTAAGGTCGTTTCGATTACCCTATTGGCTTCCTGGTTCTTCTCGCTAACCATGATCCCACTGCTTTGTGTGCTGTTCTTGAAAATCAAGCAGGGCAAGCATGAAGACACGGAGAGTGAGAAGCAAGGTAGTGCTCAAAGTGACAAGCAACAGAAAGCCGAGCGAGCCTATGGTCGATTCCTATCCACTATATTGCACTACCGCTACCCGTCGATGGCAGCAGTGCTAGTGGTATTTTCGGTGGCTATTTACAGCTTTCGCTTTATTCCGGTGATCTTCTTTCCGCCTTCCGAGGATCCTACTTTCAAGCTTGAAATCGAGCTACCTGTGGGTTCGCCAATCAGCAAAACCCAAGCCATAACCCAAGAGATCGATAGTTACTTGGAAACCCTCAAGCCAAGCGCTGATAATGAAGAGGGATTGACCAACTGGGCGGCATTCATTGGTAACGGTGGCCCTCGCTATGTGCTTTCTCACACCACTAAGCCTGCGAGCCCCAACTATGCCGTATTTATCCTCAACACCACCAGTGGTGAAGTCGTTGATAAAATGATGGCTAAAATTGACCAGCATGTTTTTGCCCACTTCCCTGATGTCGTCCACAGCACAAGAAAGATCGAAAATGGCGCGGCTATTAAAAACCCGATTGAAGTCAGGATCATGGGAGAAAGTGTCGAGCAGCTCTACGCATTATCAGATAGTGTGAAGCAAAAGCTTGCCAGTATTAACGGTGTCAGGGCCATTAACGATGATTGGGGCAATAAAACCAAGAACCTGTTCGTTAATATCGATGAGGCACAGGCCCAGCGTCTAGGTATCAACAACGCTGATATTGCCCAAGTGATTCAGGCGAGTACAACCGGTATCCAGATATCAGAATATCGCGAGAATGAAGACATCATTCCGATCATGCTCAAAGCTAGCTCCCAGCAATACAATGGCAACGATCTACCAACCAGCATGAACGTACTGACCCATGATCTTAACTCGGTACCGCTGGGCCAAGTTGCTCAAGCAAACCTTGAATGGCAGCCTGCACTGATACCCCGCCGTGACAGGATGAAAACCATCACAGTATCAGCCAGCCTGGCTCCGGATTTAACAGCTGCTGAAGTTAATCAGGCATTGCGTCCTTGGTTGGCACAAGCGCAGCAACAGTGGCCAAATGGCTACCGTTGGGAATTAGGCGGCGTGGCAGAATCATCGGGGACAGCGAACAAGTCAATCTTCGAAAAGCTACCCGTTGCCGGCGTTATTATTTTGGTATTGTTGATGGCACAGTTTAACTGTATTCGCAAAACCACCATTATTTTAATGACAATTCCATTGGGGTTAATTGGCGTTGCCTTTGGTCTCCATGTCGCCCAGTCCTATATTGGCTTCATGACCTTGCTCGGCATCATCTCTTTGGCTGGTATCGTGATTAACAATGCCATCGTGCTTATCGATCGTATCGATATCGAAAAGCAGCTTGGTCATTCGCATTACGACGCCATTGTGGTGGCAGCCAAACAACGTATGCGCCCTATCCTGCTTACCACGGCTACCACCGTTGTGGGGATGATACCGCTTTGGCTGGGCGGTGGCGTGATGTGGGAGCCGATGGCAATCGCCATCATATTCGGATTGCTTGGCGCAACGGTACTCACATTGGGGGTTGTACCTGTTCTATACGCCATCTTGTTCCGGGTAAGAGCAGAGAGTTAAGCACTTCGTTTCCTTGCTTCCTTTATTGCTAAAGAGCATTAACTTTGCGGTTGATGCTCTTTTTGTTTGTGGGAGCCGGTATAAAAATCAGGCAAAAAAAAGCTTCTCTTGCAGCAATCGAACAAGAGAAGCAGAAATCATTAAAAATGATAAGTTTACATTGGTTTTTGAGTGCTTAGTTAAAAGCAAGGCCATTATGGCAAATACCAAAAACCAATCCAGGTAGAAGTGCTCATCACAATAACCGCCCTATATAAGCCATATTAACAACTTTATTAATTACCTAATTTAAACAATGGGTTGAAGCTATGCCAAACAAAAAAGCTCGCAGTCAAACTGCGAGCTTTTATCTAATCGTAATCTCAATCACGAATAATGGTTAGCAACCTTGGTGACTAACTGCTTTTGTTACCCAAGTGTAGCCAGGTTTCTACCACGGTATCTGGGTTTAGCGAGACAGAGTCAATGCCCTGCTCCATCAACCAATCGGCTAAATCATCGTGATCCGATGGGCCCTGGCCACAAATACCCACGTATTTACCCGCTTGGTTTGCCGCCTTGATAGCCATAGAAAGCATGGCTTTCACGGCATCGTTACGCTCATCGAACATATGGGCAATTTCGCCAGAGTCGCGGTCAAGACCAAGAGTCAGCTGGGTCATGTCGTTCGAACCAATCGAGAAACCGTCAAAATACTTGAGGAACTCTTCAGCCAGAATCGCGTTAGATGGCAGCTCGCACATCATGATCACCTTCAAGCCCTTCTCGCCTCGACGTAGGTCGAACTTAGCAAGCAGGTCGATAACCGAAGCCGCTTCGCTCACCGTACGTACAAACGGGATCATGATTTCAACGTTTTTCAGCCCCATACGCTCACGAACACGCTTGATAGCTTCACACTCTAGCGCAAAGCAATCTTGGAACTGAGGAGAGATGTAACGAGACGCCCCACGGAAGCCAAGCATTGGGTTTTCTTCCGTTGGTTCGAAGTTGACACCGCCAATCAGGTTACGGTATTCGTTCGATTTGAAATCTGACATGCGAACAATGACACGCTTAGGCCAGAAGGCTGAGGCCAACGTCGAGATCCCCTCAGTCAGTTTCTCGATGTAGAACTCAACCGGATCACTATAGCCAATAATGCGCTGGTCAATTTCTGCTTTCAGTTCGTCAGACTGCTGATCGTAGTTCAGCAAGGCTTTCGGGTGAATGCCGATCATCTTGTTGATGATGAACTCCAAGCGAGCAAGGCCGACGCCTTCGTTTGGAATACAAGCAAAGTCGAATGCGCGGTCTGGGTTACCCACATTCATCATGACTTTCAGCGGTAGGCTTGGTAGATCATCAACGGCAGAGCGGCGAACTTCAAAATCAAGCTGGCCTTCGTAGATATATCCGGTCTCGCCTTGGGCACATGAAACCGTCACTTCTTGGCCGGTTTTCAGCAGGTCGGTAGCGTTACCACAACCAACCACAGCCGGAATGCCTAGCTCACGGGCAATAATCGCCGCATGACACGTACGTCCACCACGGTTAGTGACAATAGCCGCCGCTTTCTTCATTACCGGCTCCCAATCAGGGTCGGTCATGTCTGCAACCAGCACGTCACCGTTCTGAACCTGATCCATCTGGCTCAAGTCAGATACCACACGCACCACACCGGTACCGATACGCTGGCCGATAGCACGGCCTTCAATAATCGCCTGACCAGAGCCGTTTAGGTGGAATCGCTCCATCACATTGGCATCGTCGCGAGAACGAACGGTTTCAGGGCGTGCCTGTACGATGAATAGCTCACCGGTGATACCGTCTTTCGCCCACTCGATATCCATCGGGCGACCATAGTGCTTTTCGATAATCAACGCTTGCTTGGCAAGTGATTCGATCTCGTCATCCGTTAGCGAGAACTGTTGGCGTTCTTCGGCTGAAGTATCTAGCACTTCCACCTGCGTACCCAGCTCTTTGCCTTCGGCATAAACCATCTTGATTAGCTTAGAACCAATGGTACGGCGCACAACCGCAGGGTTACCCGCTTGCAGCATTGGCTTGTGTACATAAAACTCATCAGGGTTAACGGCACCTTGTACCACCATTTCACCCAAGCCCCAAGACGATGTGATAAATACCACCTGGTCGAAACCAGACTCGGTATCAAGGGTAAACATCACACCTGAAGACGCCTTGTCTGAGCGAACCATACGCTGGATACCCGCCGACAGTGCCACACCTTCATGGTCGAAGCCTTGGTGAACACGGTATGAGATAGCACGGTCGTTAAACAATGACGCAAATACATGCTTCACCGCTTCGATAACCGCATCGATACCACGTACATTCAGGAAAGTTTCTTGCTGACCAGCAAATGAAGCATCAGGTAGGTCTTCTGCTGTAGCCGACGAACGAACCGCCACCGACAGCATATCGTCCCCTTCGCCCAGCTCTTGGTAGCATTCGCGAATGTCTTGTTCAAGATCCTTCGGCAGAGGTGCCTCTAGAATCCAATTCCGGATAGTGTTCCCAGCTTGTTGCAGTGCATTAACGTCCTCCACATCCAACGTTTCAAGCAGTGCATAAATGCGCTCGCTTAGCGAGTTTGCTTTTAAAAACTGATTAAATGCATACGATGTTGTAGCGTAACCATTAGGCACCTTCACCCCAGCGCCAGCCAGATTTGCTACCATCTCCCCCAGTGATGCATTCTTTCCACCCACTTTATCAACGTCATTCATTGACAAAGCATCGTACCAAACAACATTCTGTTGCACGGCGATTCTCCTTTATTGGATTCACAGTTATTAATGGGCAAGCCAATGGGCAATCGTTTGCTAACACACTCAAAAAAAGTGGCTAGCCCTCAAAAACCCTATCAACATCAAGCTATAGCAATATTTGTGAATAAAGCATAGCCACCCTGTTCAGTTATTGTTATAAGTATTAATGCGCTTAGCGTTACAAAAAGATTTTAAAGGTTCAACTTTTTATGCAAACAAATGCCAATTTTCGTGATGTGTTCTACGTTTCTGACGGTACAGCGATAACTTCTGAAACACTTGGCCATGCTGTGCTTGGTCAATTTGACATAGAAATTCAACAAACCACCCTGCCTTTTGTTGAAAGCATTGAACGTGCCAATTTAGTGAAATCGCAAATTGATCGTGCCTATGAAAAGACTGGGGAAAAGCCGTTAGTGTTCTACTCCATCGTGATCCCTGAAGTTAAAGAGATCATCAACAGCGCCCAGGCGAACTTTTACGATGTACTGAATTTGCTTGTCGAGCCGTTGAAAAATGACCTGCAACTTGAGCCACAACCACAGCTACAGCGCTCACACAGTATCGATAAAGACTCCGCCAGTTATCATGACCGTATTGCGGCGATTGAATACACATTGGCGCACGATGATGGCATCTCGCTTAACAACCTTGAACAAGCCGACATCATTTTGCTTGGCGTCTCACGCTGCGGTAAAACACCCACCAGCCTGTATTTAGCGATGCAATTTGGTATTCGTGCCGTCAACTATCCCTTCATTGCCGAAGACATGGCAACCCTAAAGCTACCGAAAGCCATCGAACCTTATCGCTACAAAACCTATGGATTGACGATTGAACCTGAACGCTTGGTTACCATCCGCCATGAGCGCTATGCCAATAGTGAGTACGCCAGTGAGCAGCAATGTGTTGAAGAGTTAAACAAGGTTGAATCCATGTTCCGTCGCGAGGCCATCCCTTACCTCAACACGACGTCATTATCGGTAGAAGAAATCTCTACCCGTTTGCTGGATATGAGCGGACTAAAACGCAGAATGTGCTGATAGCAAGCCCTTCATGTATCAGCCAGCACTTTGCTGGCTGATTAATTTCAATAGCATGACCTTTTTTTTACTTGGCTGATCATCAATTTCACTGTCTCAGATAATATTCTCATATATAAGAGCAATAAAAATCTAACTTTTCAGTCACTTATTAATTTCTTATTTTTCTCCCTATTATTCGTCAAAAAAATATCAATTCTTGCAATATGCTTAATTTGAGCTTCAGAAATTATTATAACGAGGTTCCTAAATGATTAGGCCAGCGCTAACAATTATTGCCTCAATGATGCTATTTGCATGCGGAGGAGGCGACTCAAGCAGTTCAGAACCAACTATTAATTCAATGGACGAGATCGGTGTAAAAAAAATTGGTATCGATTTAGTGAATGTTGCGAATGAGCCTATTGATTTCTTTATTAAGGAGTCATCTGACAATGCTCAATTGTTTGACGAAGGTAATAATGTTGCGACAAATATAAATAATGAAAATAAATATCATGCCATTAGTTGGACATCTGCATCACCAATGGTAATTGATATTGGTATTCAAGATACCAACTCACAATCGATACAAAGCCAAACCACAGAAATAACATTAAATAATAAACAAAAGCTTTGGGCCATAGGCTGGTTAAATGATACCGACCTCACTGTTTCTACAGCGTTAGAGCAAGTGCAGCCCATTGAAGATAAATATTCAATTCAGATATTTAGCACCAATGATACTGAAATTGAATTAAGACGTTTTTCTAGTACATCACAAGTCACATTAGAGAAAGGTACATTTTCTAACCAAATCATTTTGGATAGTTGTAGCGACATTCTCACAATGGGATTTGGTCTAACCAACCAAACTAATGCTTGTGTATTAGGTTTAGATGTAGGGAAAGCATATCTATTGATTATCGATGGGAAAGATCTGTTGTTAGCAGCAGAAGCAGATAATAACTATAAATAAAACAATAAGTGTTGGGAAAAATAAAAACTATAAACTTTTGTGCTTTAACATTAACGCAAGGAAAGCCTACGAATAATAATAGTGTTTGTCAGCCAGTGTTTGCGCTTTGTACTTTGTACAATTTAGGGGGAGAGAATCACTGGATTAGTCATGAATATGACTTTAAGGGTAAACGCACCAGATTGTAGGCAGCGGTGGCAAAAGCCCCGATATTGATAATATCGGGGCTTTCTTTTATTTAGCAGATGCCGCAACTAACTGCTCTTCATCGGATTTTTTTAAGAAAGCGTAAGTCACACCCGTCACAATAGTACCAGCCGCAATTGCAACCAAGTACATCAATACCGGCGTAATCGCATTTGGAATGAAGAGTACAAACAAACCGCCATGTGGTGCCATCAGTTTTGCGCCAAATAGCATTGATAATGCGCCCGTTAATGCACCACCCGCCATACATGCAGGGATAACACGCATTGGATCGCGGGCAGCAAATGGAATCGCACCTTCTGAAATGAAGCACAGGCCAAGAACAAAAGAGGCTTTACCGGCTTCCGCTTCGCTCGCATTAAACTTACGCTTCGCCAAGAAGGTCGCCAAGCCCATGCCCAACGCTGGTACCATACCCGCCGCCATCACGGCTGCCATCGGCGCGTAAGTTTGTGATGCAAGCAGGCCAACACCAAAAGTATATGCCGCTTTGTTTACCGGGCCACCGAGGTCAAAACACATCATACAACCCAGGATAATACCCAGTAGTACTGCGTTTGCGGAACCCATGTTATTCAAGAACTCAGTCAAGCCCGTCATTGCCGCCGAAACTGGGCCACCAACAACGTAAATCATGATCAAACCGGTGATCAGGCTCGATACCAATGGAATGATCAGGATTGGTTTCAACGCTTCCATCGATTGTGGCAAATTCACCTTATCGGCAACCAACTTGGCACTGTAACCAGCCAAGAAACCCGCCACGATACCACCCAAGAAGCCCGCGCCAGTTGAGCTAGCGAGCATGCCGCCAATCAAACCCGGTGCTAGACCTGGACGGTCGGCAATCGAAAACGCGATGAAGCCTGCAAGCACAGGAACCATAAGGGCAAATGCCGAACCACCACCTATGGTCATCAGTGCTGCAGCCAAGGTGCCTTCTTGTTCAAACGCCTTGATACCGAAAACAAAAGACAACGCAATCGACAAACCACCCGCAACAACCAGTGGCAACATATGAGAAACACCTGTCATCAAGTGTTTGTAGGCGCCCGTTTTCTCTTGCTTCTGCTCGGTTTGAGCCGATGAACCAGCCTGATGCTGATACACAGTAGCTGAGCTAAAGGCTTTATCAAACTCTTCAGTGGTTTTCTTCAGTGCTAAGCCAGTACTGGTTTTATATAGCTTTTTACCGTCGAAGCGGGATAGATCAACTTCGATATCAGCAGCAATGATCACCAGGTCAGCAGCGGCAATTTCTTCAGCTGTAAGCTGGTTTTTAGCACCTACCGAGCCACGTGTTTCGACCTTAGCATCGATGCCCTGACGCTTGGCTTCGTCTTCGATTGCTTCTGCGGCCATGAAAGTATGGGCAACACCAGTTGGGCAAGCGGTGATCGCAACAATCTTCTTAACACCACCAGCATCCTGCTCAGCACCTACTGCTGTAACCACACTTGTCACTTCCGTCAGTGTTTCAGCTTGCGCTGTCGCTTGTTGCAAGAAGGCTTTAGGATCGGCTAGGCAAGCATCAATACCTGCTTGGAAAACTTTTTTACCTTTAAAGCGGTGTGTATCAACGGCTGTGCTTGCTGCAATAATAATGCAATCAGCAGCATTAATCGTGTCTTCTGACAGCGGTTTTACTGGCACTACATTTGACTGACATTCGATATCTGCTGACCATTTCAGCTCAGCAGCCGCTTTTTCAATCAGCCCAGCAGCAATAATGCTGTTTGCAATACCACTTGGGCATGCGGTAATAACGGCAATTTTCATTTTTCTACCCTCTAACCTTTAGTTCTTCACGCTTGTGATCTGGACACTTTCTTTGACTTTCAACACGGTATCGATGCTCTCTACACCAACCCCTACTTGACTTACCGCCAAGGCTGAAAGTGCGGTGGCAAAACCCAGTGTCTCTTGCTTATTCCATTGGTTGAGTTCACCCCAACACATCCCGGCGACAAGGGTATCCCCTGCCCCAACGGTACTCACTACGTCCATCTGTGGTGGCTGTGAGCGAAGCCATCCTTCGCTGTTTAGCCACATCACCCCTTCGGCACCTAGCGAAACCACCACGTTAGCAATCTCTTTGGCTGCTAACTGTTCAGCCGCTTCAATCAGTGCTTCATCTGTTTTAAGCGTTTTTCCCGCCCAATCAGACAACTCTTCATCATTCGGTTTCACCAACCAAGGCGAAGCTTCTAAGCCAGCGGTTAACGCTGCCTTACTGCTATCAAACAGTACCTTCTTGCCTTTCTGGTGCAGTGCTGCCACCCATTTTGCACACTGTTGTGATGACAAACCTTGCGGCAAGCTACCTGCCATCACGAACACATCATGGCTGTCGGCCAGCTCAAACAAGGTTTGCTCAAAGCGGGCAATATCGCTGTCATTCACCACAACACCAGGGAAGTTGATGTCGCTTACTTGGCCACTTTCTTCTACCAACTTGACGTTAATGCGGGTTGCACCAGCGACACGCACAAAGGCATCTCTTACCCCGATTTGTTCGAACAATTGGCAGAAACCTGCTTGGTTATCGGCACCCAGTAAACCCGTTACCGTGACATCGGCACCCAGCTCGGCCAACACTTTGGCAACGTTCACACCTTTACCTGCTGGATGAAGTGTGCCCTTGTTTACCAAGCTAACCGAGCCCACATTCAGTGCATTCAGGCTACCCGTTAAGTCGAGCGCCGGATTCAGCGTAATCGTGACTACTTTTGGTTTCATGGCCATTACTTACCCTCGCCCAAACCATTAGCAATAGCGTCACCAATGGCCGCTAATGCCTGCTCTGCATCATCGCCCTGTGCGGTAAACTGCAGCTCATGACCTTGCTTCACACCAAGGCCAATGACTTTCATCAAGCTCTTCGCGTTCACAGTTTTGCCATCGCCATTGAGGTTTGAGACCAAAATGGCCGACTCGAATTTCTTCGCTACACTCACCAGCATTGCGCCTGGACGGGCATGCAAGCCGTGTGGGTTACGGATCTTAAAGACCTCAGTGCTACCTTCGAGTGCTTCCTCTGTTAGTAGCGATACCACCTGATCGGCACTAGCCGTGAACAATTTGTCCGCCTGCTGCTTATAAAGCAGTTGTGCTAGATGATTCATGTTACTTAAATGAGAGCCGTTGCAAGCCGCTACCATCAATAAGCCTTTCACTGGCAAACCATTCTCTTCAAATGGTTGTGCCGGTGTAGCGAAAGCCAATGCCGTTTTGGTCACCCCTTTGGCACTTTTCGCTAACCACAAACCTTGACCTAGGTGGGTTGCGCCGTTGGCAATGGCATCAGCCACACACTCGGTATCGGCTGCACCGTAGTTTTTGATCAGGCCAGCAGCGACAGCGGTCAGTTGAATGGCATCTGTTGCCGGAAATTGCAGCTGAACCAGTGATTCATTGAAATCAGCTTCTAGCTGAGCTTCACCATTTAAGATGGCAATCAGTTCGTCGGCACTTGTGCTTGCTTTCAGCTTGTCTTCAACCCCATCAGCCGAAAGCACTTTGGTCAGCTGCTTTAAAATGCCTAAATGCTCATCGGATTTCGCGGCAATACCAATCGCTAGGTAAGCCGTTTTACCGTCGCCCCAGCTTACCCCTTGCGGGAAATGGTGCACTCGAACGCCAGTTTTCTTCACCAAGCTGCGGGTATCCGTTGTACCGTGTGGAATCGCAATACCGTTACCAAGAAAGGTTGAGTTTTGTGCTTCGCGATTAAGCATGCCGTTGACATAACCTGTCTCGACTAGCCCCTGCTGTTCAAGGCCCGCTGCAATGGCCTTAATGGCTTCTTGTTTGTCGGTTGCAGCTTGCTGTAGCTGAATATCATTCGCTGATAATGACAACATGGATTCACTCCGCTTCTATAAGTCGTGTAGCTAGGTTGTACTACCCAGTGTTCATTCTAGATGATGCTGAACGTCGTGCTGAACCCTATGCCGAGCAATACTGAATCGATTCAGCAATATCATCAATAAAAGGTTTCAGCATAGAAATTTTCAACTTTTGATTCTTTGCTGAAACCATTCAGCTGACATGCTGAATGGTTTCAGCTAATATTGCAATTGTTCATTGGAAGATCATTTGCGAATATATGATCAAGCGCACAGATTGGTTTTTTCCGCCACACGATTAGGACGTGGTTTAACAACAAGAAGTCAGAATGAAACTAGATGAGATCGCAAAGCTTGCCGGCGTATCACGCACCACCGCCAGCTACGTCATTAATGGCAAGGCAAAACAGTACCGGATCAGTGAAAAAACCCAGCAGAAAGTCATGGCTGTGGTTGATGAACATAATTTTCGTCCAGATCATGCCGCCACGTCGCTACGGGCCGGTAGCAGCCGATCATTCGGTTTGATCATTCCCGATCTCGAAAACAGCAGTTATGCAAAGCTTGCCAAGTTGCTTGAAAGCAACGTACGAAAAGCAGGATACCAACTCATCATTACCTGTTCTGACGATAACCCCGAAACGGAAATGAAAGTGGCGCAATTGCTGCTTGGCCGCCGTATCGATGCCCTTCTTGTTGCCAGCGCCCTTCCGGCCGACAATGGTTTTTATAAGCAAATTCAGGCCAGCGGTGTTCCCGTTATCGCCCTTGACCGCGCGTTAGACGATGAAACATTTGCCTCGGTGATCAGTGAGGATCTCGACGGTGCTTTTGCTTTAACAGAAAGCTTACTTGCCCAAAATATCCAAAGCATTGGACTAGTTGGCGCGGTACCCGAACTGGGCGTATCGAAAGAACGTGAACAAGGCTTTCTATCGGCCATTCGAGCCCATAGTACACGCCACCCAGGTACTCATATCGACAGCACCATTGCCAATGGTGAGCACTTCAGCCAACTAGAAGGCCAGAAACTGGTACAAAGCTGGATCGACAAGGGCACCATGCCAGATGCCATACTGGCAACCTCTTATACCCTGTTTGAAGGGATACTCGATTGCTTATTAGCCAACCCGGATTTAATGGGCAAAACCCAACTTGCGACCTTTGGTGACAATCGGCTGCTTGATTTTCTGCCAATCAAAATCCAATCCCTGCCCCAGCAATTTGAACTGATTGCTGATAACGCACTGGAGTTGACACTGAATGCGATCGCTGGAAGGTATCGTGCAGGGGTCGAGGTGGTGCCGAGGAAGATCAAAAGGCGTTGATATTTAGAGCTGATACGACTGTTATTGATAAACCAACAAACAGAAACCCTAGATTACTCTATAAGTAATCTAGGGTTTTAAATTCAATAAAAAACATTAGTTATTCGTTTTACACTCGTTCTTTCTTCGATCTTATACGCAGAATACCTAGTAAGCCTAACCCCAACAAACCTAAAGTGGCAGGTTCTGATACTGGTGGTGTTGGATCTTCTGGGGGAGTTGGGGTATTAGTTAATATCGGTAATCCTCTTGCCTCATCAGAAAGGTGCAAGCGCATTTGTCCGATGTTTGCTAAGAAAGACTGTGCTTCAGATTGATCGTTAAACGACCACTGCACTTCAATTGAAGCAGTCACTTCCCATGCGTCACAAAATGTAGTTGTACAGCCATTGTCTAATACCCAATCATATGAAGTCGCATGCTTAACATAATTGCTACCAAGATCTTCACTACTACCATCCCAGTGAGTCATGAAGATAGTATCAGCATCATCAGGATCATCGTCAGTTTGTAGCTCAAACAATTCACTTCCTGTCTGAGTATTGTGGCTAAAGTTAATATCACCATGATGGTTATCTTCGTATGCATCAAATACATCAAACACTTCTGGTTCAGTTAACCCTTTACTCATTAGTGCATTTGCAAGTTCTGTACAATTAGAACTATCAAATGTATCGCCCTCATCATAATCACAACCATTTTCCCAAATCATACGACGAGCATGACCCGGTACTTCAAAAAATACATTTAACAAATAAGCACTGTTTGCATCACCATCGACTTCCCGTCCCATCTCCCAATGCAAATCATTAGTTTGATTAGTACCATAATCATAAATAGACTCATGATCGTTGTACCAAGTTAATGTATTTGTGCCGTTTGCATCCCCACCTAAATATTCTCCAGGCATTAATACACCATCAATAGTGGCTGTAAGCGGTGCCGCAGATGTATTTACACTAAATAAGGCTGCAGAAATGGCAGTTAGTAATGCACCGGATTTGATCGTTGACTTTAACATTAGTCATTCCTTTTGTTTGGTCACGTTCTCAATATTGCAACCACTGTGCCAAAACAAAAAGCAATTAAATATCAACAATATAAATACAGGCAATACAGAATGAGTAGTATTATGTAAAAAATCCAGACAATCAAACACAAATAACTGGTCAATAAACAGCCAAATGGAATTTCGGTACTCCCTTTACTCATAATTAAAAAATGGCTATTGATATGCGCAATTGATTTTCATGTTCAAACTGATTTCAAAATGAACAAAAAAAATGATTTTAAGGCCAATTTTTTTCAAACTAAATTTGATATGTAAAATTTACTGACACCAGTAAATAGATATATGCGAGAAGTAACCAGATTCAATTAGCTATTATTGATTTTGTTTAAATAGCACTCAATATGATTAATATGTTTATCATAAAGGCCCCAGCTTTTATATTGGCTTTCAATGTACTCAACAAAGCATTCTAGCGAGCGAAAGCTAGATAGCCGCTCCATTTTAAATAACGCTGCAACCGAGATCAGCAAAGCAAAATAGTCATGTTCGAATTTTGCAACTTCAGCAGGTTCCGGGTAGCGAAATGAGGGGCTATATTGGTTAAAACCGCGTTCTTGCCATGGCTGATCAACCCGCCGCATATTTGAAAAATCGATGAGCGTTGCCTGCCCATTAGCACCAAAGAGGATATTGCCTGGCTTTATATCGCCATGAACCAATCCTTGTTGATGAAAATAGTCCAAGGCATCAAAGGTAGATTCAATGTATGGACGAAGTTGTTCAATGTAACTAGGGGAGTTTTGATGAGCCAACAACCAATCCGATGCAGAGCTGCCAGAAAGATAGTTTGTTATCAATACACACTGGGTTCCATTGCGATAGAAAGTTACGCATTGGGGGATATCGACGTTTAAATGCCGCAGCCGATGCAGCCACTCCGCTTCCCGCTGAAGCACATAGGCATCTGCTAAGGTTTCGCCGTATTTTACCCGAAGCTGCCCAGGGGTAGCTTCAAGATTGTTGTTACATTTGTCAGATTCAACAAGCAAGCAACGCCGTCCAATCACTGAGCGAGCTCCAGCTGGTAGCTGGGCTTCGAGCCATGGAGGATAAGCGTTGTCTTGGCTGGCTCTATCTCTATTTAATCTGACTTTACTTGAACAATCTTTATTTGTTCTGGCTTTACTTAAGTTCTGCGTGCTTGCTCTAACCATGACTCTAAGCCTTCATGTTTAAAGCTTTTCAGGTAGCGCTAAACCTTGGAAAAACCTTGGAGAAAATGGCTGCTCCCGCCCGTTAGATTTCACCACAAGATCCACATAATGGTTATCAGCCAAGTACTGCCAAGCAAGGCTTTCCGTACCGACAATGCTACTACTCTGCATCTTATCTGCCACCCTAAACCAGCCCCACTCCCCTGTAAGTTTTTCACGCGTATCAGCACCGCTACCATCGGTGGTCACAATTGAAATATCATTGATACGATTGCTCACAATCGGCCAACTTTGTTTGCGCCATAACAATGGACCATTGTTGTATTCAAACAGCTTGTTGCCAGATTCTATTGAAAATCGGGTTAAGGCCGGCGACATACGATCCGCTTTTAGCAAAAACTCAAAGCCGATTTTGTCATCCGAAAAGATCCCTTGTTGTACCCGCTTAACTGTTTTCTCAAACGCTCGGTACTCCCTCGATACAATCATGTCTTGATGGGGAATAAACCCGCGAATAACCGTTTCACCAAAACCGCCAGCATCGAAATAATCATTGTACTTCTGGGTAAACCCATCAAATAACCCACCACGTTTAAAGAAATCTTCAAAGTCAGCCAAAGACGTGTCGAACATCGACTGCTTATCAAATGGATAGCGGCCTTTAAAACGCTTGTCATAAAAGCGGTAAATATCTCCCCACTCTTGATTGATAGCGCCGCGCGAGGCACTTAAGGCTAGCTCATTGATAGTTAACGCCTGTCCCCGCATTAAAATCGGCAAGATTGGATCATCATAATTGCTGGAAAGCTTGTACAAATACGCAATGGGGGTACTGGTATCAGCACTCTTTAACTGTTCAAGATAGTATTCACCACGACTTCTTGCTTCCTTAGCACTTTCAATCCACTCCAGCGATAACCTTAACTGCTTCAATGCCACCGCCAATTTACTTTGCCCCGTTTCACTTTCAGCCAATAGGTGGTGCAAATTAGAAAATGGTATCGCAATGGATTTAGCCACACGCTCAATGGTATCGCTACGCAGTGCGTTAGGATTCTCAGCTTGGTCTGTTTCCCCTTTATCGCTTGCCGCCGCGTTATCAATAAGGCGGGTATGAATATCAACCAATTGGTAAAGCTGTACCAATGGTGAATACAGAGGGTCGGTCGCAACTTCAAGCTGTATGGTACTTTCACCCCATGTGCTGACCTCAACCCAAAGTATATTGGCGGTTAGCGATTTCCAAAACTTCACGTAATCGCTTACGTAACGCTCTCGAAGCTGACGGTTAATCCGGTTCATCTCGGCTTCGCCGCTGATCCGCCCCATCACCCCCTCATAGGCTTGGGTTGCCTCTGAGGCCAACTGCAAGCCAGTTTCGTTGGTGAGCTCTTCAAAGCCTTCACGAGTAAAGACATACGGCACTAAGTAACCGCTGAAATCGTCAGTAAACTGGAAGACTGATTCATAAGCTGGCGATAGTTTTTTTCGTAAATCGACCCGGCGTGAAAAATTAGGGTGCTGCAAAATATGCTGGTACAGCAGTTCGCTCATATCATTTAATGACAGCGATGAGCGTACTAGCGCCAGTAGTTCTTGGTCCGACTCGGGTGGTACAGCCCCGCTGTTTAGCACATCCATTGCCAATAATTCGAAGCGTTCGAGTAGGTCGGCATCCCCTTCCCCTTCTTCTTTCAGCGCGGCAATATAGTAGTTAATTAGCGAGCTGACATCATGGCGGTCTGGGTTGTAGAGCAGCTGATGATAGTTGAGCAACTCTAAAGTTTTCACTTTGTCATCAAGCGAGTTATAGACGAACATATCTTTTAATATATAGTCCCTCATGATCGTCAATAGCACCGAGTTCAACTCTTGATAGTAGGCAGTTTTGACATAGGTTTTTATGCTTGAATCAGGCAGCCAATGAGACAAGTCATACCAAGCCGTTTCCTCACCATGATAGAGCTGATTAATCGCCCTTAACTCAGATAAACTAAATACGGGTGAAGAGAGGTCGTCAGGCACAATCACATCGTTACTCAAATTTTGCTTGTACCTTTCCAGCATCGCCAGTGCCTGATTATCCACTTGTTGTTGCTGGTCGTAGTGGGTTTTCAGCACCAAGCCAAAGCCACAGAACAGCAAGGCTAAACTGCCCAGGATTGCCACCCGTGAACAGCGATAGCGCCACTCTTTGGTTGGATGTACCCCAACCAGATCCGCTTCTTTTACAATACAGTCTCTAAATAGCTTTTTAATGAACAAGCTCAAGCTTGTTTCTACATTCGGGCTGGCTGTTAACGCCTCCATCCCCAACTCGGCGGCATTGATAAACGTTAATAAATCAGCCTTGGTATTCTCTCCGCCAGCATTGAGGAAAAAGTAGCCCCTGAAGTGCAACGAAATATCATCGAACTGGTGATGATTGAACGTAGAAGCAAGGAAATCCTCGACATCAAAACGCAGTGCCGATAACTGAAAAATGCCCGAGACAGAGGACTCTCGATATTCATCACTGAGTTGCTGCTGCAAAGACTCGCTCATCGTGATTGATAGTCGCTGCAACAAATCATCGAATGAAGCGTCAAACCAGCCTTTATCGTACCCTTTACCCTGTATCGCTGGCACTAAGGCGCCAAAAGGTTGCTCACGTTCGATTTCGTTCAGTGTCGAAAAAATCTCGCAACAGTCTTTAACCCCTGCCAACTGGGTAAATAAGCAATAGGTTGGCAAAGACAGCCCCGTTCGCTGGTTAAAGTCCGCTAAATAACTTCGATACTTAAGGCTTAGCTCATTGGCAGTTAGCTCATCGCTTTGCACCAAGGCTGCTAGATTTACCGCGCACAAAACCCCGTTGAGCGCCTGTCGCTCACGCTTTTTCATCAGTAAGGCAAACAACGTGTCGATGCTATCGTTCACCAACGCTTGTGGGTGGCTTAAATCAATGGCGATTAGCACGGCATTTTCCGCCGCCCAGAAATGAACGGGACAGATAGTATCCGAGGGCATTTCCGCTGTTTCGACCATCTCGAAGCCCAGCTGGCGCAGCAACGTGGTGTCTTGCTCGATGTTATTGGTTAAGTGAAGGTACCAAGGTAAATGATACGGGTTGGCACTCGATGCTAACTGCTTCTTCCAAATCACCGCAAAGCGATTTTTGATCAGCTGGGCGAGTCGTTGCTGCTGTACGATTTTTTCTTCGTCTACTACAGGCTTTGGCCGGCGCAACAAATAATATACCCCCCAAGCAACCAACCCAGCTTCCATCAGCAAGGCGATCACCTGAGCTGCAAGCAGCCATGAAGGCGTAACGGTATACCAATCAAATAGCCATAGCACCAAGCATGTTAAGCCGACGGTGACTAATGCTAGCAAACAAGAAATAATAATAGCTTTGCTCTTTCCCATCACATTACCTATCAACGCTTCTCGCTAAAAATGAAGGCATCTTTGATCCCTTGTTGATTAGCGGTCGCAAGAGTTTGAATTGCAGCGTCCCTGTTGCTGCCAATACTCAGAAGTCGGTACTTACCCTGCCACTCATCAACAGAGGTATTGGGAATGGCTTGGCTGTAGCGAGCTTGGAATTTTTCGACATTTTGCCTGGTGTTAAAAGTGGCGAGCTGAACAAACCAGACTTGGCCGCTCGCTGGCTGGTTTTGGTTATTTGTTGGCATTACCACCGATGGCTTTGATGCTGGTGTGGCTGCAAAGGAGGCGTTGATATCGGCAGGCATGCTGGTATAAACGTATTCGTTGTCTTGGCTGCTTTCTACACGGTAGATGCTATCGGTAAAGTCGGTCAAATTGACAAACGGGGCGGCCTTTATTGGGGCCGAATTTTGGTACCAGTACTGTAATCCTCCCCACGTGCCTAGGGTAAGCAAAGCAAACAGCAGCACAAAGCGACCTGTTTTCAGCGGCCTTCGTGGTTTCTGCTGCTTTAATGGTTGCTCAATTTCGACTAATACCTGAGCGATGCGGTCCGATTGTTTATACATCCGCTGCTTTGCAAAAACCGCTTCTTCCAAGCGCTTTAAAATCGTTGTGAATTGCTCCCTGCCTTCAACTCGATAGCGCCCTTTGAAGCCGACTTTGAGCAAGATATAAATGAGCTCCAGCATATCGACCAACAACACAGGCTGCAGCAATGCCCTTTCTGCAACGATGTAAAACTGCTCGCCGCCGTTTTTGATGCCAAAAAGCTCGCTGACTAACGTTTGGTTTTCCCAGCCAGCTGCCTCCCCCCAGGTCGAGTGAACAATTTGCTCATCTAGCATTGCAGCAAATAAGAAACAGGTTTTATCTGCCACTGATGGTGGGTATTCAAGCTTGGCTATATCGTATTTCAGCTCGGTGATCGCCTGCTTGATACCGGCACGAAAGGTAAATAAATCCTCTGGGCACTGCATCCGCTTGACTGTGACCGACAAAGAAAGCAGTCTCTTGCTTACATTTAGTAGTCGATTTTCAAACGGCTGGCTCGCTTGCTGAGCCAGTGTATATCGGGCTTTATTTTTTAATAAGCTTGAATGCGATAAGGGGATCCCCTGCCTCGCTTGCCCATCCGCAGCAGGCTTACCCTCTGTTCGCGTAGCGACGGCAACCGTTTCTTCATCAAACAAATCACTCATAATCTACCCCAATGCATACAGTTTGAGGCTCAATTCAGGAATACGGCTATCGATATGGAGCGCGATAGGCTCCCGGTTCGTTTTAAGTTGTTGCCAATAATCGTGAGAGACATCGACTTCAAAATACGCCACATCCGCTTGTGCTTTTAACTCTGTCGGAGCGACGGGGAGAGCATGGACACTCACCCCTGATTGACCATTTCTCACCAACTCTACTATTTGGCTCAAACCACTTAAGGTACAACAGCTTGGGAATGTGTTGGCGAGTTCAGCCGTGCCTATCGATGATTGCACCGATAAGACAAACCGCTTACCGTCCAATTGGTGGATATTAGGTAGAGAAAGCCTGAGCAAACGGCGCTTGCTAAACAGGGCTTTATCCCAATCAAACTCGGTGACGTTGTCACTCTGCACCATGGATAGCTTGTCACGAAGTTCTGTAAACAAACCAGCAAAGACACTGGCTAAATGATCACGCGCCAAGGACTTCGGCTCTGCTGCCATCACGGGCGTGAAACTGTCTAGCTCAGCAGAATAGGCAATCAGGCCTTCATACAATTCTTCGATGCGGGTCTCTGGGTGTTCCAACTTGATATGTAACCAAGGTAGCCAACGGTTCAAGGTTTGCAGCCATAGGAATTCACGCATCAAGCTCAACTCACTTTTGGCTTTTTGCCCAGCCCCAATACGTTCAACCACATCTTTGGCCCGTACCTGGCTCAAGATATACAGCTCTTTTAATCGCTCCTTGAGTAGCAATGAGGCACCATATTGCAGGCAGGTAGGGATAAAGCTCTTATCAAGCAATACCTCACCGTCATCCTTGCGCTCTAAAATGCGGGCGATAGGGATTAACGCCAAACCCGTCACGTCTTCGCCTTCAATCACAAGGCGGACATTCGGCTCTGCCAATTGCGCTTCTATGGCGCTCTGGCCTGCATCGCTCACATCGAATAAATTGTTATTCGAAACTGCGTAGCGACGCAGTTCAATCACCTCACCATATTCATTTTCACCATCAACTGACAATGGCAGCGCAAGGTATACCTTTTGGTTTAAGGTACCTTCCGGCACTTCAAGTAACAGCTCTTTGGCACTGTTAAACAAGGTGCCGTCGGGAAAAATCCCGCTACAGTTAGCCACCCCAAACTTTCCTAGCTTGAGGTAATTGGGCTCCACATCCAGCGTCGAAACCCCGTAGCACTGACCGCCCGCTGTCAAAGAAACGTATTTTTGAACATACTGACTGGTGTGGCGATCTTGCTGTTGAAAGTGTTGTGGGGCAATAAACATGCCCTCTTTCCATACAACTTTATTTTGACGTTTCAAAAGTTCTACTCCTTAGAACACATTCCACCAGGCATCCTCAACCGGTTGCGATATTTCAACCTTGTTGCTGGTGATACGAATGATCAGCGGATAATCTTCAGGCTCTTCGACAATGGCGGTATACGCCTTAGGTGCCGCCGATTCATAGTCGGCAAATTCCGCAAGTACCGCGATAAACTTGGCCTGCTGCTGAATTTCTAATTGAAAAGTGCGCTGCTCCCCTGGGATCACTGGTGCAACCGTTGTTGAATCCACCAGCGAATCAGCCAATACGCTCTTATCTGACTCATAGAGGGTAATAAAGTCCGATTTTTGAAAGTTACCCGTATCGACCAATTGATATAGGCGAATAATCACCGGGCGAGACTGACCATCATCAAAGGTATTAATATCTTCTGAGGCCGCGAGGTTAACAGAAATATCCATTGCCGGGACAAACGCCGTATTGTCATTACTGCTACAGCCTAATAATAAACTGCTTATTACCCCTATTGCGCTATATATTAATGCGCCTCTATTTATGAATGGTCTACGTTTCATCACTTTTTCTCACTTAGTTCTTCAAACAAAATGGATGAAAACAAACGGTAGAAATCACGACGTTCATGTTTGCGCTGAAATTGCTTTTTATAAAGTGCCCAATATTTTTTATCTTTGTTTCCCCACCCAGTGATGTAATCGTCATATTCATCTTCAAGCTGTGCTGGGTTTAGATGTTCAAGAAAGCGCTCCAATGTCGCTTCTATTGATGCAACCAACCGCTCTCTGTCAATAGAGGCAGAAAGGCTTCGCTCTTGTTGTTCGATAATGGCATTTAAACGGTTTAAACTGTCACGCAATTCATCGGCGTGCTCGTTGTCAGCAATGGTTAGCGCTTGCGAACTGGGTAAGATAGGCTCTGCATCTTCTTCAAGCATCACCACATGATCAGATTGTGCTTGCTTTGACTCTGTTTGCCACTCTTCTTCGTCATCGAAAGGGTCATAGCCAAATACATCGTCAGCTAAAACATCCTCACTGGAAAAAGGCGCGGTTTGTTTTTTGGCCTCAATATCATCCTTTAGTTTTACATGGCTATTTATCGCCAGTGCTATATCTTGAAAATCTTCATCAACACGGCTGAAATTAAACGCAGAGGTGGACGCTTCAGGGTTGTTAAATACTGCATCCGGCTTGTCTTTGCGACTATGACTATTTTCACCACTATCACTATTAAAGAGCGCGTCAATATCACTGACTAATAACGTATATCCGCCTAGCTTTATCTTATCGCCATCAGATATTTTTTGGTTTACTCCTTTACCTTGTAGCACATCATTTACCAATAGACCATTAATACTTCGGTCAATAACTTGATACCCACCTAGAGGATGCGGTCGTATTTCGGCATGGATCCTTGATAATGTGCGGTTGAAATCAGGTAACTGAATAGTGCATTCATAAGAGCGCCCCAATGTGCCGCCACTGGCAGGTAGTGATACCTGACGACTATCCACTTGCTCATTGTCTGGAATATCGATTAATTGGAAGCTAATAGTCATGACATTATTCCCTCATTATTCACTTGCACTGTTCCATGGCAAGGTTAAAGCGATTCAAAAAGCCTGGGGTCTCGGCCAAAAAGGCTTTTGAAAAGTGCACCATCAAATCTTGTTTCTTGGTTCTAATTTTCTTGAAATAATCACGGGGAATATCGGCTTTCTCCATCGCCTCTTCAAACACCAATTCATACTCATAAGCAACATCCAACTCGCCTTGCCACAGCATCTGCAATAGCGCATCGGCATCCCTTGGTTTTTTGATTACGTTATATCCCTCTCTCTTTAATGATAACCATTTATTTGTATTGTACTTAACGCCATATCGTAAACTGTACTTCGACGTCTCGTCGTTGAGGTCTTCCCTAACCCCTGGGCTGACAAACCACGCAAGGTTTTCAGACACTATCGGGTGTGACGGTTGGGCGTATGACGCCCGCTTGGCATTGGCCGAGCCAGAAAAAAAGCCTGCGACTTTCCCTGTTTCAACCAACAACTGCGCCTTATCCCAACGCATCATTCGAATTTCATAAGGCTGGCCCATTTGCCTGAACGTGCATTTCACCCGCTGTACTGCCACACCGCCAATCGTCCCGTTTTCATCAACCGTTTGATAGGGTGACCAATTTTGGGTCGCCAATACCACCCGCTCTACAGCCAGCGCTGTAGAGCAAGTGAATAACATCAGCAATGCAGTGATTCCCTTCAACATGCGTGTTCGTTCCTATTAATGAATGTCCAGTGCCAACTCACCTGAGACACTGTCTGCACTTACCGTTACCTGTTCGATCGGCAATCCCTCACTGAGCCGCTGGATACATTCGACGGCTAATTTAGGCATCAGAGAACGGTTAATTATTTGCTCGATAGCACGGCCACCAGTGGTTGGGTCGGTATTGCGAGAGACGACAAAATCAATGAACGCCTGATCCCAAGTAAAGCTCGCCGCATATTTTTCGTGAATTTTTTTGCCGATTCTTTGAAGGCTGATCTCGGTTATCTTGCCCAACTCCTCTGCATTGAGCGGGTAATAAGGCACGATTGTCGTCCTTCCTAGGAAAGCTGGCTTAAAGAAATGCTGGAGCGCTGGTCGAATATCTTCAACCAAATCTTCCGTCTCCGGCCGCTCATCGCTCTGGGCGCATATATCACAAATCGCCTGATCAGCCGCGTTGGACGTCATAATGATAATGGTGTGCTTGAAGTCGATAACCCGGCCTTCACTGTCTTTGATATAGCCCTTATCAAACACCTGGTAGAACAAATCATGTACGCCTGGGTGAGCTTTCTCCATTTCATCAAGTAACAGCACCGAGTAAGGGTTGCGGCGTATGGCTTCGGTTAATACTCCGCCTTCACCATAACCGACATAGCCAGCAGGCGAACCAAGCAACATTGAAACCTTATGCTCTTCCTTAAATTCCGTCATGTTGATGACGTTAAGGTTGTTGTCGCCGCCAAACACCTCATCAGCCAGCGCCATCGCTGTTTCGGTTTTACCGACGCCACTTGGGCCACACATCAAAAAGACGCCGACCGGTTTGCGGCTATCGGTAAGCCCGGCACGTGAAATGCGGATACTTTTCGCCAGCTCGCTAATGGCGGTTTTTTGGCCGATTACGCGTTGATGAAGGGCATTTTCTAGCGAGAGCAGTTCGGCTACTTCCTCTTTCACCATGCTGCCCGCCGGAATGCCTGTCCACGCCGAAATCACTTCCGCGATGACTTGCTTATCCACCATCGCGAACACCAAAGGCTCTTCAGCCTGCAATGTGCCGAGCTCCGTTAGCTTATCTTGCAGTGCTGCTTGGCTTTGCGACACATCGCTATCGGCCTGATGATCGGCCTCAATGGTTTCGGTTAACTGGGTTATTTCAGCTACCAAGGCTTTTTCATGCTCCCACTTCGCCATCAAGCCCTGAAGCTCAGCCTGTTTCTCGGCAAGGCTGTCACGTAGTCCGGCCCTGTTCTCGGCCTGCTCAACAAGCACAGTATCTTCAACGGCATACGCGTCCAGCTCGTTGTTCAAGTAGCGTATTTGCTGCTCAAGGTATTCGATGCGCTCAGGCTTGGCGCCCTGGGTTAATGCGATGCGCGCACAAGCCGTATCTAACAAGCTAATTGCTTTATCTGGGAGCTGGCGTGAAGGCAAGTAACGAACCGAAAGCGACACCGCCGCTTCAAGGGCATCTTCACGAATAAAGACGCCATGATGCTGGCGAAGAGACACTGCCACACCACGCAGCATCTGCAATGCATCCTCTGTACTTGGCTCTTCAACCTTCACCACTTGGAAGCGTCGGGTCAACGCCGGATCTTTTTCGAAATACTTTTTATATTCCGCCCAGGTTGTCGCCGCAATCGAACGGAATTCACCACGGGCCAGTGCCGGTTTAAGCAAGTTTGCCGCGTCGTTTTGCCCCGCAGCCCCACCAGCGCCAATCAAGGTATGCGCCTCATCAATAAACACGATAATGGGGGTTTCTGAGCTTTTGACTTCATTGATGACATCTTTAAGGCGATTTTCAAACTCACCTTTAATGCTCGCCCCTGCTTGCAATAAACCCAAATCTAGCGAGCGGATCTCAACACCTTGTAACACCGGCGGCACTTCACCACTAACAACACGTAGCGCAAGTCCTTCAACCACTGCTGTTTTGCCGACACCCGGCTCACCCACCATGATTGGGTTGTTCTGGCGCTTACGGCAAAGAATATCGATGGCATAACGTACCTCACTGTTGCGGCCTGAGATTGGGTCTATCTGCCCGTCTCTTGCCTGCTGGGTAAGGTTCACCGTGTATTTGTCCAAAGCACCACCCGCGACGGCCTCGCCCAGAGCTGTTTGAGTGGCTGCATGACCAGAGCCAGTTGCGGCTGAAGGTGCGCCTGTAGCCAGTTGGGTAATTTGCGAAGACAGTGCTTCCAGCGATAAATCTTTTAGGCTTTCTAACGCGAGTCGTTTCACCCCGAAATTGTCGGCCTGTTGGAGCACCAACAACAAATGCAGACTCGTTATCTGGTGATGACCATAGTTTACCGAAGCTTGTAACCAAGCCTCTTCCATTAGCTCACTTATACCACGGCTAATGGTTGGCTGGCCATTCGAACCTTTGACCAAGCGCTCAATGCGTATTGTCAGCTCATTAACAACGGCATTCGCATCAATATTCTGTCGTTTCAGGCAAGCGGTAAGATGCGCGTCTTTTGCCGCGAGTAATTGCACCAACCAATGCTCAACTTCAATGGCTGGCACCGTCTGTGACATCGCGGCGGCGGCAGATTCTTCCAACGTTGCTTTGAGCTCTGGCGTGAGTTTCCCTACTAGGTTGCCCAGTTTTACCTGTGTCATACATTATTCTCCGGCAATAATAAAATTTTCCGATAGCGGCTGCTCTTTCTTTCTGGAGCAAGGCAATTTGCTTCGCCAAGACGTACGCTGCTATTACCGCTAGAGAGCACTGGCGAGTCGATATATTCGCGTTTCACATAGAGGTAGAGCTTTGGATCACTGCTTTCCCTAAGGTAAGCGCGCACCAATTGCTTCATGGCATTTGCCATATGGGTATTTTTTAAAAGATTCAGATACTCATCTTTGTTTCTTGGGGTGATGAATATTTCCAGTGACTTGAAAGCCTGCTCACCCTTAGCTCCCAGCACCACACCCTTACCTAATTGATGATTTTGGCCTTTATCCCAGCCAATTTTGGTTTGATGCGCAGAGCGGATCCGGTACAACGCCGATGGCAAGACTTGAGGGGAGATATCTAACGAGAAGTAGTCACACAACAAACGCTTTAGCCCAGACAAGCTGCGGCTTTTATTGGCCAGTGCCAAGCCATAACGAAGAAAGCTGGCATCATGATGATGAGGGGGCAGCGCGAACATGCTGGCCAAGGCTGAACGTTGGGTTAAACGAGCGGCATTGGATGAAGAAGCGACGTCTTTTTCATCCCGCAGTAGTAAGCTGCCGGCCTGCTCAACACTCGCCAGCAATTCGTAGTAGAGAGAATTAAAAACCCCCAGAAACTGCTCCAGTGCCTGATCATCCTGATGGAGGCTATTGAGCATCTCTGCATACAGGTAATCTGGGATCACCCCTTTGCAACCCGACAATGCTTCAAGCCCCAAGCGAAGTTTTATCTGATCGTTGGCTTTTTCTAATCCGGTCACTTCAGAGGGCATCCCCTTCGGCATGGGATCGGATGCCATCTTGATAGAAGACGGGTTTGGGTTAACACCATCTTGTTGAGCTAACTGATTTAAAATCCGCACAGCTTGGATAAATTCAAATTGCTCTGGTTGGGCATACAGATGACTAGCTACAGACATATCTGGCTCCCGTGGCATTTATCAAACTGAATACCCGGTTCGTCACTGCCAAAACGCTCGACGCTGACTTGAATAAAGCGGTCAAAACTACAAAACTGCTGGAAATAGACATTCAGGACTTCGCTTACAACCGCGAACTCAGAATCAAGTAGCTCATTGTCCAGCAGCAGCGTAACTTCTGTACCGGATGAAAAAATACTCTGGCGACCAATGGTGACGGGGGCAACTAAGTGGTTGTACGACACCTTCTTGATAGAATCTGCGACATTACAATGAATACTATGACTGCATAAACGAATCGCGTCTTGCAGCGCCCTTGTTGGATCCTCAGTTTGGATCAGGCCAGAGAAATTGGCATTGATTAAGGCAATAAAGCGCCAACTCAAGTTGTTTTCTAATGCCGGATACTGCGGTGCCGTCGGTGTTTTTAGCACCCGAAGAGTCCCCGGTAGATCGATCGCAGCCAGTAACTCGGCCTCACTATGACTTGGGATCAAACAAGGCAGCCGCCCATTACACACACTGAGCAATAACGACAACACCACATCCCCTTTATCAGCGTTGAGTTGATCATCGCTGATCGCAATATCCATCAACCTCCGCCCCTTTTCATCCCAATGCTGGCGAACTTGCCACTTGGGACTTTGCTCATCTAGCCAGTACCCCCCCTCATAAATTGGCATAAGTGGCTTATCGCCTGTCGGCAACACCTCGCTTACCGCATCCACTGATACCACAGCCAACTCGCTGTCCATTTGTACATCCGCGATCACCGGCATCGATAACTTGGTGAAGCCGTACCGGATTGGCTCGCCGTGCTGCTGGTACAGGTTTATTGCAGGTACGGTATTTAGCGCAAACACCTGCTTGGTAAACAGGCGAAGATACTCTGTAGGTAGTTGCTGGACGAAAAAATTAAGGGTGACTTTATTGGTAGAAAAGCGCATCAGCTCTTTGCCTAAATCTTCAATCCTCAAATAGGCGGCTTTATCCGGAAAGGCAAAGTAGTCCCGAAGCTGGTCAAACCCACTCAAGTGGTTACCGTATTGCGGCAACCAATTGAATCCCGGCTCTGCAATGCGCGAGCGGAAGCGTTTGACGTCGACGGAGACCTGATGCCCCGAGTCATCAGTCAATGAAAGTGCTTCGGTATTTAACAACAATAAATCAATCAGCCCTTTTGAGCTGTTTTCAAAACCGCGAACATAAAAATCAAAGTGATGCAGGGTCAATTGCGAAAACAAAATCGCCGGGTCATCACAAGCCAAAGTGACCTGAATGACAGTGTCAGCGCGTCGTAGCGAGACCGGGGTCGGAAAATTAAACGGTGCGGAGGTCGCTGTGATATCTTCAATCGCAAACGGCATGATTTGAAGGTCATCGACCGAAGTAAAAATACATTCCGTTTGATTAGCCATCGCCGTCATTTCAGCCCCTTTGGGCAAAGTAACGGGCTCACTCCCCGCATCGCCTTCAAGGCTTAAACAAAACGGTGCGTAGCTCGGAATAATTTGCAAATAACCAGGATAAAGCACGTTAAACAGATCTTGCAGCACTTCTGGGAACTGCTCATCCATGCGCTTTTCTGTTTTTGCAGTCAGCAAAGCTACCGCATCGATTAAACGGCTAATATTGGGGTCTTCCTGGCCACTTTGGTTCAGCCGCATCGACGCGGCATGATCAGGAAACTGGCTGCCAAAGCCTTCCAGCGCACGCCGGACATAAGCCAGCTCTCTTTCGTAATAGCTTAATAGTTGATCAGACAACTTCCTGCCCCTCCATTTTCGCGGTTTGACTAGACAGGCTGATGCTGGAATCAAACAAGAAGACGTGTTCACCATTGCGAACATTGACCCGTGCCATCAAGGAAAACTTCATGACATTTTTACTTGGGTCTGTTTCGTTCACGACAACACTCACCTCACTCAACCGGGGTTCAAAGGTACTTACCCACTTTTCAAGAGAACGGGAAAATTGGTCTTTATTGACCTGGCTACTGACGCTATAAGCCGCATCCAGGCCAAAGCAGAAATTGGATAATTGCACCTCTTTAAACTGCTTCGGCAAGGTACGCATTGGGGCTTCCGAGTTCAGTAACGCAGTCAGTTGATAACGGATAGACTCCAGCAGGGCTTCATCACTGCTGATAACCCGCCCACTTTCAGTATCACGCTGGGCAATAAATGTTCCCCAAAAGCTCATCATGCACCTCCTACTGCTTGGCCACTGGCCTCAATACCCAAGTCCGTAGAAATGAGCACTTCACCACAGGCATTATCAAACTGGTATTGAGGCTGAACGAGCACATCACAGGTGTAGCGTCCGAGTTGGCCTTCAATCTCCCGTACCTCCACTCGCCCCTTGCTCAAGGGGTATTTTGCCAATGTGGTTTCGTCGGCATCGGATAAGTTGCTGGCATATTTATCCAGCCAGCCATTAAGGAAATTTTCACATTCTTGCGCGGTCTGGAAGTTGCCCATCATTCCCCTGATTTGCACCTTGAGGTAATGGGCAATCCGGCAAATCATCAGCGTGGTTTGGATCTGCCCCATCACGGCTTCAGCGTCGTCTTTGCCGTGGTTCCAAATCGAGGCGTTCCCCCGAAAGAAATACTTATCCGTCGTGAGGCTGTGACATAGGGGGATAAAGCCGCTGTCGGCGTAAAACCCGCCCATCTCGGTGATAAAGCGAATATCCGGTGACGGCTGGTGTGTCGCAGTTGTCCCGCTACCACTGGTCGGTAAATTGACTAAAGAGCCACAGTATTTGTCTTGCCAGCGAGACTTCATGAAGCCAAACCAGTTAATTCGGTTAAATTCTCGTATGGCAATAGAAGCAAAAAGAAAGGCAGAGTTCCCCAACAAGCCTTGTACCGCCCCTCCTTGCCCAGACATACCTTGCCCCGACACACTAGCCCCAGACGCACTAGGCCCAGAGACATTAGAGTTAGCATCTTGGTACTCGGTAAACACCACTTGCCTTGCTGAGTGGTTGGAATAAGGGCGGCGTAAACATACATTGGGGAGTGTTAAGCCGATAAAGCGCGAAATAGATAGGCTTCGTAGCCGCTGCCAAGAGATAAACTCCGGCCCTTCTAAAATCTTATTGACCCGTGCCGTATCTGATAGCCAGTCGGCACCAGACTCACCAAAAAAATCATCGGCAGGGGAAGTAATAAACGGGCACAAACATAAATCGCCCATTTGAGCTAATAGCTCCAAGGTATATAAATCATCAAAGTCTGTTTCAAAGTTCATCGACACTTTGTGATCGACAACGATCATGCCGTAGGGTTGGCCTCCTGATGTATTTAACTCTCTATTTCCAATCAAGTTATATAGTGAAGTGCGTTTTAATGAGACCGCAGTGTTAAGCTCGTAAGAGAGCCCATCCCACGATAAATCCAGCAACTTCACTTTTATTTTTTGGTAGTTAACGGGTAGAGAGACCAATGTCTCTACCCCTCTCCAACTGGACTCCAATTGGGTAAATTCAGGATGATGGATCAACGCAGATAGCTGCTCAGATACCGCCCGGTCAATTTCAGCAATCAAACGATTGACCGATGCCCTCAGCGCCTGCGGGCTCTCGAGCATTCCCTCGTCAAATTGCGCCAACAACGATAAGGCATCTTTCAGGTACGCCTTGTCTTTGCTGTCTAGCTGATTAAGCTGCTGTTGCAGTTCTGCGCCAATCATCCTGATAGCACCCCTTTCGTCCGTTAATTACTGATCCCAATTAGGCTATGTGTATAAACAGAATTGCTTACGAACACCTTGCTTAGCCTGGGATCTTGGCAACCATACGTACCGATGTTGTTAACTCTTCCATCTGTAGCCAAGGGCGTAGATGGGCAACCGCAGAGTAAGCACCCGGACGGCCCGGCTGTTCAACTACCTGGATCTGAGACTCACACAACGGCGTTTTCGAGCGCTCAGCATTGCCCACCGCTCCCGAGTTGGTGTATTGGTCAATCCACGTTTGTAGCTGCTTCTGGATGTCATTGGCCTCAAGATTAGAGCCCAACATGTCACGCCCCATTACCTTCAGATAATGGGCAATTCGGCTACTCGCCATAATGTATGAGAGGCGGGCTGAGATTGCCGCATTGCTTGTCGCATCAGGGTCGGCATAGGTCTTCGGTTTCTGTGCCGTCTGGCTACCGATAAATACGCCGTAGTTAGCGTTTTTATAGTGAACCAAAGGCAGCATGCCGAGATCGCTCAGCTCTTTTTCACGCTCATCGGTTAAGTTAACTTCGATAGGACATTGCTGTTGCAGATCACCCGCTTCCGACTTGAATGTCAGGTTAGGCAAGTTCTCGACCTTACCACCGTTATCCAAGCCACGGATTGCGGTACACCAGCCGAATGCGGTATGAGATTGGGTCATTTTCAGACCAAGTTCATAGGCAGCGTTCGACCAAACCAATTGCGAGTTATCAATCGGTTTAGGGTTACCGTCACTGTCTGTCGCCAGCTCTTCATATTCAAAAGCATTCGTCGAGCTGCCCTTGCCACCATACGGCAAGCGAGCTAGGGTCTGTGGCAGTGTCAGAACGACATAGCGCGAGTCATCACTTTCACGGAACGCATTCCATGACGCATAGGCCGGTGAATCAAACCCAGCCGCGACTGGCTTACCTTCATTGAAGGTCTCGAAGCTATCTAGCTCGAACATCTGCGGGTTAGCTGCCGATACAAATGGCGCATGGCTGGCTGCGGCGGTTTCGCCCATATAGCGCAGCAAGGCGACATCTTCATCCTTATGGCTAAAGGTGTAGTCACCAATCAACGCACCGTAGGGTTCACCACCTGCAGTACCGAACTCTTTCTGGTAAAGCGCGTCAAACAACGGGCTGCGATCAACAGCTGGCGCATCTTCGAACTGGTCTAGCAGCTCTTCTTTACTGAAATCCACCAACTTAATCTTGAGCGACTGGCCCGTGTCACTTTCCCGCACCAGCTTGTTCAAACCACGCCAAGAACCTTCCAAACGCTGGAAGTCATCTTGCTGCATGATGGCCGAGAGTTGCTTCGACATTTGCTTGTCGATTTCGGCAATCGCATTTTCGATGGTCTTAGTCAGGTTCTTATCCCATGTCACTGTACCGCTGAGCGCTTGCTCTGCCAGCACCGAAAACAGTTCCTTGGTGGTGTCCGCCGGTGTTTGCGTGGTTGCAGAAATCGCCCTATCTAGCAGGCTTACCGAACCAGCTTCGGCTTCTGCCCCTGCTTGTGTTTCTAACTCTGCACTCATGACTCTTCCCCTTTTGTCTCAATACCCAACTCACTGGATAGTGCATTGATTTGATCTGCGCTTTGCAGCACCTCCTTGAGTAGCTTCTCTAAATCACGAGAGCGATCAGCTTTCGAAAGCAATGTTTTTAGCTGCTGACGGGTTTCAGCGAGCTTTTTCAACGGATCTACCTGTTCGATTAATGCGTCCGGCTCGAAGTCTTTCATTGAAGAGAAAGACAAAGCAGCTTCAAACTGACTGTCATCATCGGCAAGCGTGTTATCGACTTTTAGCTTCAGCTCCGGGCCGACACGATTTAACACCGTATCGAAGTTATCCTTGTCGATTTGATAGAACGTGCGATCTTCAAGTTCTTCACGATCCTCTTTATGGGCAGAGAAATCGCCAATTACGCCTACAACAAACGGCAACTCTTTGGTTTCAACAGCACCATTTGTTTCAACATCATAAGTAATGCTAACGCGGTTCTTACTCACGCGTTTATGCTGGGAATTTAAGGCCACGTGGTATCTCCTTCCAATCTAATTAGCTTGCTTTTGACTCTAACTTGCCTGTTGTACAGTCAAACTTGACGGTATCGCCTTTCTCGATTTTGCCGGCATCGTTTTCTTGGTAGTACACCTTGGTTAACGTGGTATAAGTCAGACTAAAGTCCTCGGCTGGCAGGTTGCCGTCAGAACCACTGATGTTGTAGCCGGCAATACGTGCCTTCTCTAACGTCATGACCAAATACGGATCGGCGCCTGCACCGTCACGAGATGGTTTGGTCATTAGAATTTCAACCGTTTTACCTTCGGCACCCGGTGCGAAAAGGAAGGTCGTTAAATGTGGCGAAGCACCATCTGAGATTCGTGAGATATTAATGGCATCAAGAGAAACCATCCCTTTATCAGCATTGTTTGCGTTACCCACATCAACAGTGACGCCACGGTTTGCCCCCCAGCTCATGGTGTCGAGCGCAAAAAAGCCTTTTTTGCCACCAATATCACCAATGGTTGCTGCACCTTTAATATCATTCAGTCCGTCGATTCGCATAAAAATAGAAGCCATTTCTTATCCCTCTTTCTTGACCATGGTCATGCATTAAAAATTAAAGATTTGATTACCATTCAATCTCGGACAAACCACCGCTTGGGGTGTTGTCGTTTGCCGTTACTGAACTTTGGGTTGGTTCCTCAAGTGGCATCGAAACAGCGGATGACGCTTGAACTTCGCTTGTTGCAGCATCAACGTTGCTCGGGCTATTCACGCCACTGTGCACATTCATGCTTGTTGCTGTATCCACAGGCACAAGTTCCGCCTGATGGTCGGCACTTTCCAGCCCGGCCAGTTGTTGGATCCTTTGGTTAACCGATCCCTGCTCACCCACCAGCTCCTGAAGCAAATCAGGCAATGACATGCCCCCCCAGCGAATTGCCCGTTTTAACAATAAGTAGATAGGGCTATGGGGTTCCGTTTGCTGGAAGTAATCTGCGATTTTTTGTAGCTCCGCCAAGGCATGATCCCGCGATGCCAATGCGTTGGCATTGACGGCAACTGGCTGAGCTGCTGGCTGTATATCAAGTTGGGCTGTTTGTTGTAAGTTGGGTGTATTTCCTCCCTTTAGGTTTTCACCAAGCCTTTCACCAGAATCAGCCCGGACAGCTGGCGCAGGCACACCTGTCTCGGTATTCGTTTGTTCTGGTTGTGACTCTGCCGGTTCTGGATCAAGTGGCCAGCGTGAAAACTGATCACCGACGAGGTATTGCATCGCATTGATCAAACGCTCAATACTTTCTTTGGCAAAACGAAAGCTCACGCCCGTCGTCCCGGCAGCAATACACTTCTCGCCAATGGCCTTTTCCAATGACTGCATCGCATCATGCACCTGACCTAGGGCGATGATTTTCGTATTGAGCTCGGCCTGCTCTGAGCTAAAAAAGCCAACGGCCTTTTGTTGGAGCTCTGCCAGACTACCGGCCTTTTCCGCAGCAAAGAAACTGCCGTAATCAATGTCACCAACCAGCGGTAGCATTTGCAGCGGCATATAAAGCAAGCCACTTTCGGCAGTATCACCCACCAGTTGCAACAGAGGTTTAACCCGATGCTCGGCCACTTCTTTGGCCTGCTCTTGTTCACTTTCTCCCTTGCGCTTTTTCTCGGGCAATATCGGCTGCAGGCTATCCCAATGCTGATTAACGACTTGCTCGAAAGTCAGTAAGGCAATGGCTAGGTTGCTGATTGGCTCTGCGGTAAACAGCTGGGCAACCGTGTACCAAGAGAAAATCTCGACATCTTTGGAGTGTTCTGACAAACAACTTCGGCAATCCGCAGCGAGTTGATTCCAGTTGTCGCTGTTGGCATTTACCGCTTCTACATCCTCTAGCGCGTCTGGTGTTTCGATAAGCTGGCGGAACGATGACTGTGCAATATTGAACGCATTACGGTACGAGCGATATAAAGCACGGTTATCCTTGAGGTACTCCCCGCCCGGCTGCTCTGGCGAAATTGGCTGAAGTAATTCATCGAACATAAATCTAAATTCCTTTTCTGACGCTAGACGCTAGCTCTAACGCTTCAAAACGCTAGTGCTCTGCAAACCAATTGGCTGCGGTACCCGTGACACCCGGCTTACGTTGGAACGCGGTAAAGTTCCCCCATACAAAGCTCGACAAATGATTGATTGCCCACGCCTGTGCCGCCCCTGAATCCTGGTTTGCCGCGGTTGACGGATCATAAGGGCCACAACGGATCACCAATGGGGTCGTGCCGTTCTCGTAAACGTTATGCTCGACTTTTTTGCCTGTTACGCGCTTATCGAGCAGTCGCAAATTATTGCTCAGCAGCTTCGAGAGAATATTGGTGGCCAGTAAGACCTTCTCATCACCCAGCGCCATACTGCGGCACATCACGATGGCCGTTCTTAACTTGTTACCGACATTGCCCTTTTTGGCCCCCGGTACGGTGATGACGCAGTTAGGGTCGTTCCAAACAAAGCGGTCACTACCATTAATCTTGGCGAGACGGGAAAGGTTGTAGAAGGCATGGCCATAGCTTTTGCCACGCGCCATTTGCGCCACATTGAGCTGCAATTCAACAATGTGAGGGATAGTCCGTTTTTCAGGCGGGCGGTTAGTCACTTTGCCCGTGAATTCAATGTAAACCTCAAGGAAAAACTTCACATCCTTGTACTGGTCATCAATCCCCTTGGTCCAAAGATCTTTCACCGCAGGCGATTGTTTATCTTTGATATTTTGGTAGTTCGGGGTGGTGTATATGTAATTTCTGAATGCCATCATCTGTGCAATGGTGCTGAACACTATGGTTGCACGAGCAATGTCCTTAACCTCCAGCGGAGTCTTCACCCCGGAAGTTTGATCCGTACTCGGATCATCCCAAATAGTAATGCCGCATTTTTCTGCGATACGCTCACGGGTTTTCAGCGGACCGCGAGAATACTTAATCGGCTTACCGCTTTCATTTTTAACGTTCCTGGTCAGATCCAGCATGAACTTATGAAGCTCCTTGTTGGCAACCTTGGCTTGCTCAACCAGTTCTTCAATCTGCTCACGTTTGTGGTAGGTACTCCAAAACGTGGTTTGCGAAATAATGTCTCCACGGGTGTAAGTCGGCATAGCTCTCTCCACTAAGCTTTTCGTTCCAAATTAACCACCAATCTGTACCGTCGGGGCACCTACTACGATTGAACCGCCATGGGCTGTGGTATCGCCCATTCTTGCTGCTGGCATGTTACTGATGAGCACAGTTGCACTGCCTTTGGTAATACTGTCTGGTGGGCCGACGCACGTAACCGTGTCGCCCATTTTGGCTGCTGGCATATAGCAAATCAGCACCGTTGCCGCTCCCGGCCCAACAATGGGGCCGCCTACATGCGGGATTGGCGGCGTGCCTGGTGTTTGCATCGGGCAAGTATGCATGTCCATTAGTCTTGCAGCGCTTGGCATGATGCTTCTCCTTGCTCTGCACTCCCTTTGCCACCATTGGCAATATCAAAGGCAGCCTTAAACACGGCTTGGTAAAACGGCTTATGGCCTTGCCATTCCGGCAGTACCGCAGCGGTATTCACAGCACCGGCGACTGCTTTGGCATAAAGGTGTTCAACGGGCATAACGACGGGGTTGTCTGCGGGGGCAATACTGCCCGTCCCGCTCCAGAACACAGCCAGCCCCAACCATTTCGGTGCCCGATCATCGGCCAGTGAGGCTAGTTGTTGCTCTATTTCCCGGCGTGCCCGTTCATTTGGCTCTCGCACCCAGAGTGTGCAAGCTTCAATAAGTTGAGCCTCGATTGCCGTCCACGCTTGCTGGCGCAACTTTAACGCTTGGATACACCACCATATGGCCTCTCGCATTGGTAAGGCATGGGCATAAAAGTTGGCGAGCTCAATGAAGTAACCTTCCTCTTTCAGTTGATTCACCAATGCTAATGGCGCAGCATCCGGGTTAATGGACGCCATCACCTCAGGCGAGAAATCACAATGGGCCAAAATGGGCGCGGCGCTGTTGTACGGTATTTTTTTCATCATCAGTTCACCATCACAATCCCGCCTTTAACGGCTGTTTGCCCACTCGAGCTCACTTCAGTCTTGGCCGTGCCTTTCACTGTTGCGCCGACATCCCCTTGCAACGTAGCATTCAACCCTTTTACCGTTACGCTACTGGTCGCCTTCGCCGTGAGGCTGCTGTTCGCCTGCAGCGACATCGAACTGCCCGCCTTGGCACTTAACGAACCATCCGATGACAAACTCACCGAGCTACCCGATTGGCTGATACTGCCACCGTCGATAGCCACTTTAGAGTCACCCGCGATCGAAACCTGGCTGCTAGATAACTCTATCTTGCTGCTGCTCATCACAATTTTGCTGTCGCCCACTTTCAAGGTCAGCGAATCAGACCCTGTAATGGTGATGGATTTGGCTTGAGCCGTGATTGCTTCATCGGCCTTCAAGCCATAGTTCTTGTTGGACGTAACGGTAATGCCTTCCTTGGCAGTGAGGGAAAATGCTTGCTCAACACTTTGGGCAATATTTTTGGTTACGGTCAGTTTCATCTCGCCACCCACCGTTTCTTGATGGTCATTCACCACTTCGCTGGTGAAATCCTTGGCGGCATGTAGATAAACCGCTTCGTTGTCTTTCTTATCATCGAAACGTAATTCGTTAGACTCCCCGGTAAGCTTGGTTTTGATCCCGCTCTGGGTGGTGTTCGCGGTAGGGTAAGGTGGTTTGTTGCCACTGTTATACACGCTCGATACCACAACAGGCTGGTCTGGATCGCCATTGATAAAACTCACCAACACTTCCTGCCCCGCCCTTGGCAAAAACTGGGCGCCATAACTACCACCAGCCATTCCTTGGGCCACCCGTACCCAGCAACTGGTTTTATCGCCGGTTTCACTGTCCCAATGAAATTTGATCCTCACCCTGCCTAATGCATCATTGGCGGGTTCGCCTTCTTTGCTGCCCGCCACAACGGCAGACTGAAGGCCGTGCAGCACCGGTTTCGTTTTCATCTCGGGGTAAAAATCTTGATCGTCGGGAATACAGGTAAAATCAGCTTGTACGCTGAACCCATTGGCATCGTTACTGGCAAAGGTGTAGCTCAGCTCAGACACTAGATAATTGCCCTCCTCGCCGCTTTGGCTATGCGATGCCAGTGCAATGTAATGGCCAACGCAAACATCAGCCGACGTTGTTTTGGCATAAACACAGTGGTAGTCAGAGTCCAGCTGGGCACGTTGTACATCGGCCAGCGAGGAAGCTAAGTCCGTGTAAGCCCCAGTAAGACTAGCTGCCGGGTAGCGGTAATCCGTAAGCTTGGTATTGCCCGATACCGTGTACTTCGTCTTTTTCGCCTTGCTGGTAATTAACTTGGATTGGTTATAGTCATAGCCCGTTATTTCAAGCGAGGCACTGTGGAAAGCATGCTCGCGCTGCCAGCTATCGATAATGTCATTATCGCCAGTGGGGGCCGACGCATAATCCAACTTGACAGAATCGTCCTTCGAGAAAGCATTCGAGGCTTGTTGCAGGTAGAGCGTGCCTGCATTCTTATCTTTGCCGTAATAAAAATGCACCCCTTCTTCTGCCAGCAAGCGTGTCACAAAATCAAAATCAGACTCATTGAACTGCACGCAATACTCGCGCTTGGTTGACGGCATGCTCTTGACGCTGTAGCTGCCTTTGAAGCCCAGCTCATCAAAAATAGAGGTGACAATCGCCTGAGTTGTTTGGGCTTGAAAAACGCGGCACTGACGTGAATAACGCAATAGATAGATCCAAGGTTTGACGGTCAATGTAATACCGAAATAGCTTGAATCAATCCGCTGTGATTGCGCCTGTGCTTTAACCACCACCCCCTGGAACTCACGAAGACTCGTGCGGCTCTCGCCTAGCACATTGTAGACATTACAGCTTAGCGACTCCCCCACCCAAGCAGATGGCTCTGACTTAGATACCAAGACATCAACGCTCCATTGGTATTCGCCACTGAGAGATTCTTTCACCGTAAGGTCAGAAGCAACAAACTCCTTGTTGCTGGCGTCCTTGATCACGAGGAAACTGCTTTGCGCATCCAGTAATTCATTCATCGTTGGCAACCTCTCGAGTCATCCTTCTCATGTGCCACTCCCTTACTTCCCTTCCGCGGTATTGACTAAATTGGCGAACCGCACCAATTGAATTGGCGGATACAGCGACATCTGCCGAGCCACAGCCATGTTGATTGACATCGAGTAGCGGCTTAACTCTGCGATGGGAAGATCGCCCGGCGCTACCCCTTCAAATAAAATCTTTGCGGCTCGGTTGGCGGCCAGCTGACCGACCCGGTAATACTTATTGGAGACCGAAATCAAGGCCGAGGATCCTGTCACCATCGAGTCGTAGGCACTGGCAACAGGCAGGCCGTATTTTATGGCGGCTTCGGTGAAGGCATCACTATTGGCGAGGTTGTAAGAGCTAGAGCCAACGTACACCACATCCACACCTTGCTCGGCCAGCTGGCTCATCCGACTTTCAAATTGCCCAGGCAGTGGCTTGCCGTTTTCATCCAATTCGTAGCGTTGCTCCACAACCTCAAATTGCATATCTAGGCCCAACGCTTTGAGCTTCTCAGTATTAAGGACTGAGTTAAGCTCAGCCTCGGAATACACCACACCCACTTTGTTAACCGGGAAATACTCCCGCATAGCACGGATTTGCACGTCTTCACTGATGCGGTTTCGAATACCCGCTACGGTTGGTCGGCCAGTTTGGTGTTTCTCTGTAATAATGTTGGCACCGAGCGGGTCGGCAACAATCATGAACAATGCAGGAATGTCACCCAGCTTGGTCGCTTGCCCATACTCGTCATGGGTACCAATCAAGGCCTTGGTGACGCTAGTGCCCCAGGTCACCACCAAATCAGGCGAAAGCGTTTTTGCCTCTTCTAACATGCTTGCGAGCTTTGAGCGGTCACGGCCGGCATCGCTAACAATCACTTCAACTGGATAACCATTGTTTTTCAGATAATCTTTAAAACCCTGGCAGGCCTCCTCACATCCTCGCCATACCGCCATATACACAGTGATTGGCTGGTTAGCCTTAGCAACCGAAGTCAGGCCAAGCAAGATTGAAAAAGCAGCAATGATTAACGGATGGACGATTCGCTTCATGCTTGCGCCTCCTTGCTTCGCTGTGTCGATGGCATGTTCAAGAAGACCAGCATTAATAAGCCACTGGCGATAATACCTGCACCAACAATAGCCATCGCCATGCCATAGTTACCCACAGCCAACAGTGCAGCCACGAGAATTGGTCCCAGCACACTACCAATACGCTCTGCGGTACGGAGTATGCCGAGCACTTCGGTACGGCTCACTTCTGGTGTGGCTTCGGAAGCTTCCAGTGCACAAGCAATCAATGGCGCTTTGAGGATCGAGTGGGCAATGCCCATCAGGGTAACCGCCAAGATGATCTTGAACAGTGAAGCCTCCCCATAAAGCGACAGCAAGATAGCCCCAGACAACACGGTGCCAAGCACTATCAGCTCACGGGTTTTCTGGGTCTTATCGGCAATACCCGAGGCAATAGGGCTTAATGGAATGATCACCAACGAGTAGATCATCATGATGCGGCCAATCTCAGACTGGCTGGCATCAAGCGACACCAAATAAAGCGGGACAAGGAAATACAAGAAGCCAGTAAGCACTATCTTCGCCGGGATCGCACAGCACACAACGATGGCAACAAACTTAACGTTGCGCGCCAATTGCATCAGCCCACCCTTTTGTTTCACCTGCTTATTGCTTGCGGTATCCAACTCACCGGTGAACATGCGCCATGTGAGAAGGCCAGCAAATGCGGCAAGTACCGCCGATAGCAAGAACACTGGCTGATAGCCAATACGGTCAGCGATAATGCCACCCAATGCGGTTCCGCACATGGTTGCGGTCATCAGCACCCCAACAAATATCGACATCCCCTTGGCACGATTTCCTGCTGTGACTACCGCAGCAATATAGCTCTGGCAGCTAATGGTGATGATCGCATAGCCAAACGCCGTCACGCCCCGAGAGATAACGATATCCATACTGTTGGTTGCAAACGCACAGCCGAGATAACCTGCAATCGCTGGAATAAGGCCAACAAGGAACAACCTTTTTTGTCCCCAGCGCTCAACCCACTTAGCGGCAAAAGGCGTAAATGCAGCGATGACGAACATAAACACCGAAATAGGTAGCCCAAGCATGACATCTTTCGAGATCCACGACGTTGGCTCGTAGAATTCCGCCACGTACAACGGCATGAATGACTTTTGCAATTCCTCGCCAAATGAGAAAACAAACAGTGGGATGCGCGCATCAACAATATCGCCCTTACGCACTTCCAACTTGTTTTGCAGGCGGAATTTTTCCGCGATTTCCTTTAAGCGGGCTTTAAAGCTTGCCGACTCCGCTTGGCCTTGGCTGCCAAACAGCTGACTGAATTTATTTTGGAGTTTACGTGAGTCATGGTTGAGGCGATTCGAAAACAGGCCAATGGTGCCGCGCACTGACGTATTCTCGTCAACCGAGAAGTCACCGTTGATTTGTCGACGTAAAATGGTTTCCGACTCTTCCAATGGCCCTGAAATATAGACCATGACCACAACCATTACGACTTCAAAACACACTAGCAGTACCGCAATCAATACAATGCCGATATCGAAGAAGATGTCGATCAGTTGAGATTGGATATAAGTCGCACTTAATCCCACATAAACGCTGCCATTAACAGCTTGCGCCGCTTCAAGCGGTAGCCTGAACACATCGCTCTGTGGCGGGCTGTCGGTAAAGGGGGAAGAGAAAATCGAAGGCAGTTGGCTAGCAGCCACACTGATTCGCTCTAATAACGATGCATTCAGGTACTGCTTAGAGACTTGCTCAAAAGCGAGTGTATCGACAGTACTCAGATCGGAGACGACCCCAGCCTGATAAAGTAAGTTGTCGCCTGCGGTCACCGCAACAAATGTTAATTCAGGGTATTTTGAAAGCGAGTCATCAAGGTAAGCGTCCATCCCACGAATTTCATTAAAAGGAATACCGGCATTCACCGCAAGCTCAACATCATCATGGACAATCTGGGCAATGGCATTAGCTTTTTTCAATAATTCAGGTTTTACCGAGAAGTTGAACTCAACCAATGTATATAAAGCACTTAATACCGAGGCAAACAATGCACAAAGTACCGTAATTAAAATTAAACGGCTGTTTATAAAGCTAGCCAAGCTTCTGACTTGCCTCATTATTTCACCTCTAGCGATGTTTCTTTTTTGTTATTTGTCTGGCTTGCAGCCATGTCTTGAAGTTTTTCTATTTCACCAGAAACATAGCTTTTCATTTTTTCGCTTTGTTCGATTTGATCAGCAAAGTTTCTCGTCATTTCGCCAGCAGGCATTTTCTCTGGCTTTTGGGACGCCTCAGATGAATAGCCATGAATAAGCTTGATCACGCTGGTAATATCACCAAACCCAAAACGAATGGCTAATAACACAATCAAAGCGGTAAATAGAAAAATAACCACCGTGGCTTCTAGCAAGTGAAGTCGTACAACGGCATATAACCCGTATAGACCTGACTTGTCATACTCAATAACAATACTCCCTGCCAATTGATTAAAACTATCTTTTATCTGTAAGCCACTGAATAATTTAGTTTCTGTACTTAACACCCAATTAGGCTCATTCGAGCGAAGCGCCCGGCGAATAACACTTTCTGGAAGGGGGGGGATAATACTACTCTCAGTCAGCACTTGTTGTTCAGCGTAGGACTGGATAATAGGCGTGCCGTTCTTATCGATTAAAGTGATGGCTTGTACATTGGCCTCCCGCTCTCTCGCCCTATCAAAGCTGTCTTTTAGGTTACTCGCAGACTGGAGCGGCATACCTAAGCGCTCAACACGCTTAATCGATGTATCTAACGAGGATGAGATGACATCGAGTTTAGATGACACCACTTGAGACATTAAGCTATCAAACTTCATATAGTTCATGAGGTAAAGCAAACCAAGCACGGATAGTAAGATCACCCAAACCGTAATAACTAACCGTAAATGTACCTCAAAAAAAGCCTTCATTGGCCATGACTCCCATACCACACATTACCGCTTATCAAATAATATGCAGGGAATTTGAGAAAGGTGTGCCAAGCAAATTTCTTTATGTAAAAACTCTGACCTTCATTCTAAAAACAAAAATTCAATTTTGTCTTTTCAAGAATATCTACTAATAAAATAAACAGTTAATAACCATAATAAACATCATGTTATATCCAGTTAATATCCCCACGATAAATAGAGATATTGATAAAAACAGTCTTTACCGCTATTCCGCTAAGATGCAATATTCATCAATAAAGCCATATTATTTATTGGGTTAATGATACTTATATAACTTTTCTCTTATAAAATAATGAATATGTTTATAAGTTTTATCTATCGATATCCTCCGTTACCAAGTAATATTTGTTATATCTCGTCTTGGCAATCCTTTTGCTTAAACTTGAATGTCGGCAACTTAATTGCTGCTTTTATTTGCAAAACGGCCTTTCTATTAGGCTATATTCAACGACCATTTGCCTTCGCTGCTTTGCAACGAAGGCTTTTTTTGGTTGATTTACTTACAAATGAAACTTTATATCGCCAAGCCAGCAGTCACAGCAAAAAGGCACATCTATACTATAGAAAAATGCTTATCAGCACCTTCAATACTGCCGACATCATTTATCTTTCTTAAAATATTCACTTTCACTATGATGCCTATTCAAGCTCATCCGATCTGAACATTCAGATAAATCCTTGCATTAGGCTTTCACCACATATGGTACCTTCGCTATCGTTTAGGGTAACTAGGCTACGCGAAGGCTTTTTTTAGCGAGCGTATCTTTACGCACTTTTCTTAATGAACAGCTTTAGAGCAACTCACGATAAATCGCGGGCTTGATATCGATAACTTTTGTACCATTCAAACAATCCAGTCCTCGTACGGTTAACCTGCCCTCTTCTCGCTTTTCTATCGTAAGCACAGCAGCTCCAATCGGATTAGGTCGATGGGGCGATCGCAACGCAAAAGTCCCTTTCTCCACCCCAGCCCTGCATGTTGGTTGTTTCACCGCTGCTCTATTCGCATCGTAAAGCCAATACAAGATCAGTACTTGCTGGCCATCTTCTAGCCCTGTCAGCCCTTCCTTGAACTCATCATATAGAGTGACTTCACACAAAGGACCATCAAATTGAATATTGTTCGGGCATTGGTGAATCTCGGTGTATGGCGTGCTGATTGCACCAATAAAGTTAAGTTCAGTTGTCATTGTTTACTCCTTCGTCATTGAAAATGCGTAGATAAAAATGGTGACTAAGATGATGGAGCCACCAATCATGCTGGCGACAGGGGGAACTTCATCAAAGAATGCATATGCCCAAACAGGTGCCAAGACCGTTTCAATCATCAAGATCATGCCAACTTCCGGTGCAGTGATATATCGGGTTGCTACTTGCGAAAGCACACGCCCAAAAGGAGCGGTGAATAACCCCATAACACCCATCACCAACCATGTGCTCACACTGTATTCAGATGGCGAGGCGACAAACAGCATCGCTAATGCCAGAAACAGCCCACCAAACCCGACACTGGCCATTCGGCTTACATGCTGGTATTTACGTAGCTGAGTTTGGTTTAACGCCAGGCAAACCACCGCAAACAAAGCAAGGCCATCACCCAATAGATTGCCTGACTTAAATGAGCCAGATACGACAATGGCGATCCCCACCATGACACTGGCAATGGCTATCCATGTTGAGCGCTTGGTTACCTCACCCAAGAAAATTCGGCTAAATACCGCCGCCAAGGCCGGGGCTGCGCTCAAAATCACAAAGGTATTCGCAATTGAGGTATAAGTAATACTCAACACTAAGCCAGCAGCACTACCCAACATCAATAAGCCAGATAACAGAACTTGCCAGCCACTTTCCCTTACCGCAGTAACAAGACCGCGCTTGTCCAGCAGCTGGATACACATAGGCATCGAAATAGCAGTAAATAGACCGAATAAAAACGCCGTATCAAACCCACTCACACCAGAAAAGCGAATAAAAATAGGATCCAGGCTCATCAACAAAGCGCCCAGCAAGGTAATAAATACCCCTGTTGTCCGTGCACTTTTTTGACTCATTACATTCATGATTGTTGTTGTCATCATCCTCTCCACGTTGCTTTAACACAAATCATACTCACAAGTATGATTTTATATTTGAGAATGATTGTCAACAAAAATCATACCTACAAGTATGATCTTGTTTTGTGCTGCGCTTGAAGCGATTTAGATGATCGTTGGATTGCACCAAAATAAACCATACCGTATAGTATGATTTTCATGGTGTTAGATATGGGTAAAGCAAGTTGAGTAAAATTGAACAAAACAGAGAGAAAAAACGCAAAGCGATCTTGGCTAGTGCGCAGGATGTGTTCCTTTCTGATGGCTATGTACTTGCGAATATGGATAAAATTGCCGCTCACGCACAAATGACCAAACAAACGGTTTACCGCTATTACCCTTCAAAGATTGACTTGTTCCAAGCTACATTAAGGCATATTGGTGAACAGCCTGATGAGGGCTTTCTTGAACACCTGAACAATTCAGATCCCAAGCAAGCCCTCACAGACTTTGCTCGTGACTTCATTACCTTCCATCTTTCAGACGAACACTTGGCAACTTATCGCTTGTTGGTTGCTGAAAGCGCCAAAGCACCAGAGATCCTCGAAAGTTTTCAATCTGTTGGCCCCAATGAAACTCATGACCGCTTATTCCGCTTCTTTAGTGAACGACTGAACATTCAGGAACCTGAATCCCCTATTCGGCTATGGACGGGGATGTTGCTTGCACTTCGTGGCGAAGTATTAATGGGCATGGCAAAACCAAGTCAAATACAGATTAATGCGCATGTAGACGCAGCCACTCAAACTTTGCTTGCTGCCCTGCGACAAGACTAGCGCAGTACCACCAAGCTACTGCAAGTTGCATGAGTATAATAGTAGCCAGGTGAAACAATGAGTTGTGAATAACATCACTGGATGAATTCAGTTTACATAGAGAACGATAGCCACCTCCATAACAAATCATGTACATTATCTAAACAAATAATAATTAGCATGGAAGTAAAGCAGATGGAGAGCAAAACTTACGCGGTGATCGGCACTGGGGCGATTGGTGGCTATTATGGCGCGCGATTACATCATGGCGGAAATAGCGTACATTTCCTATTTCATAGTGACTATGATCATGTGTGCCAACAGGGTTTAACCGTTGACTCCCACTATGGCGATTTCTCAATTGCTGCCGACCAGCTTCAGGCTTATCAGTCAACAGCTCAAATGCCCAAAGTGGATGTTGTTCTAGTGGCGCTAAAAACCACCCAAAACCAACATTTGGCTTCTCTTATCCAACCCCTGCTTAAGCCTGATACGCTCGTGGTACTGCTACAAAATGGTATCGGTGCCGAACAAGAATTAGCCCAACAACTTGAGCTTCCTTATGTTGGTGGTGGCTTGTGCTTTATCTGCTCAAACAAGCTTGGACCCGGCCACATTCATCACCTCGACTATGGCCGAATTACCCTAGGCATGCACGGCGAAACGGGACTACCTGCATTGAGCCAGCTCGCTGAAGACTTTCGCCAAAGTGGCATCGAAGTCGATGTTGAAGACAACATCTTCGCTGCACGCTGGAAAAAGTTGCTCTGGAATGCACCGTTTAACGGTCTCTCAGCGGTACTCGATACTGACACCGCCCAGATGATGCAATGCCCGGAGATCGTCGAGCTGGCAAGGGATATCATGCTGGAAGTCAAAGCTGCTGCCCGCTCAAGTGATACCGAGCTAGAAATCGATCTCATTGAAACCATGCTTACCAATACCGCCAAGATGAAGCCCTATCTGACCAGTATGCTACTCGACAAACGCAATGGCCGAGAGCTTGAACTGCAATACATGTATAAGAATGCCCTTGATATCGCAGCAGAACAAAACATAAAGATGCCAAAAACAGAAGCGCTCTATCAGCAGTTGTGTTTTATCAATAAAGCTATCGTGAGTTAGTCAGCCCTCTCCCTACCTACCACTTCTAATAATGCTGTGATCAATCGAGTCGCCATCGCTCGATTGATCATCACTACTATCAATATTACTCACCCCTGTATTAACCAAGCCACCAATAAAACATTACACTTACCTTGATGTTACATATGCTCAACCTTTGGCGTGTTGACTGAGGCAGATGTCACGAAATCACCATAAATTTTCGATTAAGATTCGCGTTTATTTTTATTATTGTATTACAATAAGGCTTATAGAATTTGTAATCCCCAATCAATACGACATAAGCGAGTTAGTATGAGCAACCAAAAGTCTCTTGATGCGATCAGGAAGATGAAGCTGGAGAACGACACTTCAGCCGGTAACCTTGTAGACCTACTCCCTATCGAAGTTCAAAAGCGTGACTTCGACCTATCATTCCTAGATAACCTGAGCGAAGCGCGCCCTCGCCTGCTTGTTCAGGCCAAAGATCTAGAAGAATTCAAAGCGAATGTGAAGGCAGATGAATCTTTCTGCATGTTTGATGACTTCTTCAACAATTCTACGGCTAAGTTTCTAGATACAGCGCCGTTTGAAGAGCCTCAGCCTTACCCGGAAGAAACGGTAGGTAAGGCATCACTATGGCGTCCGTACTGGCGTCAAATGTACGTTGATTGCCAGATGGCACTTAACGCAACCCGTAACTTGGCTATCGCGGGTATCGTAAAAGAAGACGAAGCGCTTATTGCTAAAGCAAAAGCTTGGACACTAAAACTGTCTACTTACGATCCAGAAGGCGTGACTTCTCGTGGTTACAACGATGAAGCCGCATTCCGTGTTATTGCAGCAATGGCTTGGGGTTACGACTGGCTTCACGCATACTTTACTGATGAAGAGCGCCAGCAAGTTCAAGATGCTCTTATTGAGCGTCTTGACGAGATCATGCACCACCTAAAAGTGACGGTTGACCTATTGAACAACCCACTAAACAGCCACGGTGTGCGTTCTATCTCCTCTGCTATTATCCCAACTTGTATCGCGCTATACCACGATCACCCGAAAGCCGGCGAATACATCGCATACGCGTTAGAGTACTACGCTGTACACTACCCGCCATGGGGTGGTGAAGACGGTGGCTGGGCTGAAGGCCCTGACTATTGGAATACCCAAACGGCATTCCTAGGTGAAGCATTCGATCTATTGAAGGCCTACTGTGGCGTAGACATGTTCAACAAGACATTCTACGAAAACACCGGTGACTTCCCGCTTTACTGTATGCCTGTTCACTCCAAGCGTGCGAGCTTCTGTGACCAATCATCAATCGGTGATTTCCCTGGCCTAAAACTGGCTTACAACATCAAGCACTACGCGGGTGTTAACCAAAAGCCAGAATACGTTTGGTACTACAACCAGCTGAAAGGCCGTGATACGGAAGCACACACTAAGTTCTACAACTATGGTTGGTGGGACTTCGGTTACGACGATCTTCGCTTCAACATCCTTTGGGATGCGCCAGAAGAGCAAGCACCATCCAATGATCCGTTGTTGAAAGTCTTCCCAATTACAGGTTGGGCTGCATTCCACAACAAGATGACCGAGCGTGACAACCACATTCACATGGTCTTCAAGTGTTCACCGTTTGGCTCGATCAGCCACTCTCACGGTGACCAGAATGCATTCACCCTGCACGCTTTCGGTGAAACGCTAGCAGCAATTACGGGTTACTACGGCGGTTTCGGTGTTGACATGCACACCAAGTGGCGTCGTCAAACATTCTCGAAGAACCTTCCACTATTTGGTGGCAAAGGCCAGTACGGCGAGAACAAGAATACAGGCTACGAGGGTCATCAAGACCGCTTCTGTATCGAAGCTGGTGGTAACATCACAGGTTACGACACTGAGTCTGATGTGAAGATGGTTGAAGGTGATGCAACGGCTTCATACAAGCACTTCGTACCTGAAATCGAGTCTTACAAGCGTAAAATCTGGTTCGTCCAGGGCAAAGTATTCGTCATGCAGGACAAGGCTTCTCTATCCGAAGAGAAAGACATGACTTGGCTGATGCACACAACGTTTGCTAATGAAGTGGCTGACCAGTCGTTCACTATCTGTGGTGAAAAAGCGCACCTAGACGTGAACTTCATCAACGAGTCTGCAAACAATATCCTTTCTGTTAAGAACATTGAAGGTTTCGGCGAAGTTGACCCATACGAGTACAAGGATCTAGAGATCCACCGTCACGTTGAAGTTGAGTTCGGTGCCGCTAAAGAGCACAACATCCTAACCCTGCTTGTTCCTAACAAGAACGGCGGCGAACAGGTTGAAGTGTCTCACAAGATTGAAGGCAACGCGCTTGAACTGACCGTTGACGGCGAAACTGTCACTATCGAGTTGTAAGCAATTCGATAGGTAGCATAAAGTTAATACCGCTTTAAAGCCCCAGATCACATGTGTGTCTGGGGCTTTGTTTTAGCACACCCTTTCATAACAGAGTTAGCTACCTTGGCTCTAATCCGCTAATGGTAACTCACTCGGAACAGTTCTTGGGGCTTTATCACGAATATCTAGGCTTGCAGGATCCGTGAGAGCGTAAAGGAACTCCATAATCTTATCGATGTCTTTTTTACTGTATTTAAGTTTCTTTATCTCACTGGCTTCAGCAATTTTATCAACAAGATACGGATTTTCCATCACTTCAAAGTCAATTGCATCAAGGTCTGAGCGGGACGGCATTTGTGCCTGACTCGTATCATAGTTATATAAGGAATAAATCGCATTAACATGATGATCGACAACCTTACGCAAGGTATCAAATGAACCAGTGTGACCATAAGGCGCTGTAAGAACTACATTACGAAGCGACGGGGTTCGAAATTTATATAAATCATTTTCATCGCCACTGACACGAAAATGACCAAAGTCTTCACGACCATTCACACCATCACCTTTACCTGGACCAATTTGTGGCATAGCAATAGCATGAAAGTCCTGATCTGTCTGCAAGGTGCCACTATGACAGCTACCGCAGGTCATACCGCCTAGATTTTTAGCATTCCCATCATAAAATAGGCGCATCCCCTCTTGTGCAGTAACGCTCATTGCTCGCTTATCACCTCGCAAAAAACGGTCAAAAGGACTGTTGTCAGCTCGGAAGCTTGTACCAATATAGGCGGCAATCGCATTACCTACGTGAGTAATATTCATATCGGCGGCACTATTTACATCATCAAATGCCGCTTGGAACAGAGAAGCATATTCAGGAATACCTCTCAGGCGGATGAGTAATAATTCCCAGACACCGTTCGGACCTTCGAAAATTTCATTAACCGCGGCATCAGCGACATCATTTTCACCAGCTTGCCCCGCCATTTCAGTCACATTTGTGAGAGGAAGAATATTTTGTGCTGCCAAAATACTATCTAAGCCTACGGGTAATTGGTGACCTGCTGGTGAATTAAAGCCGCTTGCGAAATTTGAATCAGGAAAAATACGCCCATCATTAAATAACACATTAATTTCTAATAACCCACGGTTAAAAAGATCAGGTGAGTTATGCGGAACACGCTGCACAATTGCATCAACGCCAGTTCCCGTATCCCTTGCCGGGTGTCCCAAGCCCCTACCACCTTCACCCACTGATAGAGAAAGAGAGTCAGCAGTGCTAGTTAATACATGATGACAAGTACCGCAGGAGATATTTTCATTACCACTCATTATCTTATCGAAGAACAAGTTTCGGCCTAACTCGACTTGAGCCGGATCAGATTGTCGAAAGTCTGCGTCTTTCAAAGGCTTTAGAGCAAATGAGCTATTGCCAGATGATGGCGGTAAAAATTGGTCTTTCCCTTTAGGTGATGATGAAAAGTCAAAACCACCGATAGCAACTGCACTCGAACTTACCAGAAGACCACTTATTATTAGACTTATTTTAAGTGTATTAGTTTTCATGTTTATCCCCTATTAAATAAGTACTAGTAATCACTAGCACCCTAATAAAAGATAAGTTTTTTTCAGGTCGTAGTGTAGGCAACTGCATGCACTCTTACAATCAGTACAATTGGGTACTTTTTTGAGCAAGGTTCTTAAATTTAGTACTTTTCTACGATCGAAATAACATCATAAAAGCAATAAATCACCACCTAAATTTCATCAACAAGCAAAAATGTGCCAGCAACTGGATTCAAGTTCAAATAGAGCAACAGTCACGACTCAAAGTAAATGATGGGCTACTATTTTATACTCTATTTAGTGAATACCTACCTTCCATTGAATTCTTAATTATTATTCAATATTTCAATACAGTATGAACTGCTTTTAGTGCCACCGCAGCATTCCAAATAATGCAGTCTCTATTGCCTACGCTTACTAGTTTTGCTTCCTTATTCTCCAACACCTATAATATGAAACTACAACCTTATTAATATTCCTGACAACACCACTTTCTGTTGTCAGGAATATCCATTTCTGTGAAAGTCTTTACCGCAAGGAAATATAATGACTTACACACTAAATGTACTTGGCTTCCCTATGGCAGAAGATGCGCCTAGTCAAGCGTACCCCGAAAACCAACTCGATGATTTCCCTTCTGATTTACAACAGAATATTGGTGTAGCCTTCTCAGGAGGTGGGACACGCAGTGCTTGTTGTACCTTAGGGCAGTTAAAAGCCCTGCACGACACTGGTATTTTGCCAAAGGTTAAATACATCTCTTCGGTCTCTGGTGGAACATGGGCTAGCGTCCCTTTTCTTTTCCTACCTGCAAATAAAATAGGCAATTATTTCTCTGGGGTTAAAAATCCAGATCAAATAGACCTGACCTCAGGTAAGGAAATTAGGCGCCACTGCTTCCAGTACTGCTTAACCCATGCAACCGTCGTCGATAAACTCCTGAAAGCCGCTTTCAACGGCAAAGGTGATGAAAGCTTCGCTGAGGTCATTGGTAAAACATTCTTAGCCCCTTTTGGCCTTCATGACAGCAACAAGTATTTCACCTACAGCAATACAACCCTTGAAGAAGCACTCGAAAGAAACCCTGAAATCGTATCTGCGGGTATACTTGGCCCAAATGACTTTTTCACTCAACGCGCTGGCACTCCATACATGATTGTAGGCGCTACCCTACTCAACCACGATGGGATCGAATTCAAAAAGAAATACCCTGTTGAATACACGGCTTACTACTCAGGCATTCGTACTTTCTTTGAAGATAAAGATTTTTTCAGTAAAGACGATTATTTTGGCGGGGGTTATATCGAATCCTTAGGTTACGACTGTATCGGTCCGAGAAGAGAGTATCAACAAAGTAACAAACCAGTATTCACCGTTAAGCGTCCGGGCAAAGGCTTCTTCGACTGGACACCAGAAAGAGCCTTTTCGCTGTCAGATATCATGGCAAGCTCCGGTGCAGCCCCTCAAGAATTTACCAATACCATTGGGCTAGGCGCACTTGGCTTTCCCGAGTTTTACCATATTCCAATGAGAACTGAAGCAGGAGCCGCAAAGGTTGCCGAAGAGTATCCACACTCTGACGGCGGACACATGGAAAACCTAGGAATTATGCCGCTTCTTGCCAGAGAAGTTACCCGGATATATGTCTTTATCAATACCAAGTGCGTTTATTACCCGCAAAAGAACTGGCAGCCAAATATGGCAGAAAATAATGTTGATATCGAAGATACCAATATCAATAAATCTGTCAAAGGACTCTTTGTCCCCCTCAAAAACTGGTTCGGATTATCTAAGTTTGATGATAATTTGGTTTTTCACGACGGAGCTAACAAGCTCAAAGAACTAATCACGGCATTTAATACGCAAGTGACTGTAGAAGGAAATAGAAGGACTTGCTACGCCAAAGAAGGGCTAGTGTTCACCCAACAACTCGTGACTAAAGCCAATTCGCTATTTAGTGTGCCGGATGGCTTGCAAGTAGAAGTGACCTGGGTTTACAACCAACGAAGCAAAACTTGGGAAGATGCCCTGAAAGACCAAGCTATTGCCGAAGAAATTCGTCAACAACGCTCAGATCACCAGCATTACGATCCACTGAACCTATCCAACTTCCCTCACTATGAAACCTTTTTGGAAAATGGTCCGGTTATAAACTTGCAACCACTGCAAACTAATCTGCTTTCGAGCCATGCCTACTACGTTGCCACTAATGCATTCGCTGTAAACTAAGCATTCCTAAGAATTCCGACCGTGATAATTTAACGGTCGGAATAAATCCATCAGAACCTTTGTGCGGCGAGCCCTTAAATTTGCTTCTCGTATTTGAGTGGCTTTATTTTGCTAACTGAGCTTCGACCAGCGTCTGCCAGTAACGCATACCGGTGCCTAGAATCTCATCATTAAAGTCATAATATGGATTATGTAAAGCAGTACCACCACATTCACCAACACCATTACCAACGAGAATGTAGCAGCCTTTAACCTCGCGTAACATAAAAGAAAAGTCTTCGCTAATTGTAAACGGCTCACAATTTCCGACCACGTTCTCAACGCCTACAACTTTCTCGGCCGCAGAAATCGCATGCTGTGTTTCTTCTTGCGTATTGATTGTCGAAAGGAAGCTGTTATTAAATCGGTATTGATAATCTACACCTGCTGACATGCATTGACCCGCAACGACTCGCTCAATCCCTTCTTCTATCTTCCGCAAGGCTTCGTCGGTAAAACTACGAGTATCACCCGTAATTGTTACCTGCGATGGGATAACGTTAACCGTGCCATTAGTTTCAAAATTAGTTACAGAAATAACCGCAGTTTCATTAATCGCACTCAGATTACGGGAGACAATTGTTTGTAATGCTGTAACGACTTGCGCACCTACAACTATCGGATCGGTCCCCATATGAGGAAGCGCGGCATGCCCACCGGTAGCATTGATCACAATTTCAAAACTACTTTCACTCGCCATGACAGAGCTAGGGCGAGTCACAAATTTACCAGCAGGAATACCTGGTAGGTTATGCATCGCATAGATTGCGTCCATTTTCCAACGAGTGAACAGACCATCGGCAATCATAGCTTTAGCGCCAGTTCCCCTTTCCTCATCAGGCTGGAAAATAAAATAAACAGTACCATCAAAGTTTCGATGTTGGGCAAGTTCGCAAGCCGCACCCAATAGCATCGCAGTATGGCCATCATGACCACAGGCGTGCATAGCACCTTCAAGTTTTGAGGCATGGCAAAATGTATTTTCTTCTTGTATTCGCAAAGCATCCATATCAGCTCTCAAGCCAATACTTCGCTCACTTGAACCTTCACGTAGAATACCGACGACACCAGTGCCACCGATACCTCTATGAACTTCAATGCCAAACTCCTCAAGCTTATTTGCAACAAACTCTGCCGTTTTGAACTCTTCAGTACCAAATTCAGGGTATTGATGAAGATGACGGCGCCATTCAATTGCTGCTTTATCTACAGTCATTTATTTCTCCAAAGAAGAAGCTACCCTATGGGTAACTTCTATCAGTATTTATTTTGATATTAAGCTTCTTGAGCTTTGAGTTTTTCTGCTGCCTGGGGCTCTTCTTTTGTTTCATATTTAGTGAACACATAAAGTGCGACAACAATCAGAGATACAATAATGGTTTTGCCCACCGCCAATTGCTCACCCAGCGTAAACACAGCAACTAAATAGCCAACAAGTGGCATCAAGTTTAGTGCCATCGTCGCTTTTTCAACGCCAATTTGTTTAAAGGAATATAGCTGGACCAGGTAACTACCACCCGAGATACCAGTACCAAGGAAAATAAGCAGAGCAATCAAAAGTGGGCTAGAGAATATGATGTATATCTGAGAGAGATCTAACCCCATTGCGATGACAACGAAGATCCCCATCACAGCTACCGATATATACTGATAAAGCATTGAAACAACAGAACCATACTTTTCTGCTAGACTCGCACGCAGGTGAGCTGTCCATGCAAGTGCTAGCATTGAACAGGTTACATAAGCATAACCAAGCAAAGGTGACCCACCGTCAATGGTATTCGTTGGACCAACACTCATCGCATAGATACAAATCGCTGACGCAATGAATGCCCCCCACTGGACCTTATTCATTCGGAAATTCATAAACATCATGCCAAAGAATACAGTCGCAAAAGGTTGCATACCTTGAATCACACCGTTTTCTGTAGCGCCAATATGTGCCAGTGAAAGGAAGTTAAAAAGTGAGAACACCCCTTGGCCTACGATACCGCACAAGACGATTCTACCAATGTCTTTTTTATCTATTTTAAGTGATGCCCCCAAGTCTACACTCAAGCTCTTGCTGCGAGAGGTAAAGAGGAAAATGATTGACAAGCCAATCACGGCAGTAACATAGCGGAAGAACACCAATGTCATTGGATCAACCGCCATAGATAAAGGCTTAGATACCACCCCGGTAACGCCCCATATACATGCCACGGCAATTGCCGCAACCCAGCCTAGAAATGTATTTTTATTTGTTGTGTTCATATCTATCCTTAAAATTCAAACGTTTGTCTACGCATGATTAGACGTTCGTTGGCTATATCCGTAACTGGGTAAAGTTAGTCGATAATGATTAATTCTGGTTCAGCGCGTTCTGACAGCCATTCCGCACCGTCTTCCGTGATCACGATATTCTCTTCGTGCACCATGGATTTACCCGGGGCGTAAACCATTCCCGGCTCTAGCGTCATCACCATGCCCGGCTTCAGCACCGTGTTGTCCGTAGCCGTATTCGATGGACGCTCGGTCAACTCCATACCTAGCCCATGGCCAAGACGCCCTACGTCATTGCCCAATGCACCGTTTGCTTCCAATACCTTCCACATCGCGTTGTAGATATCGGTGGTCGTTGCCCCTGGCCTTGCGGCTTCAAAGCCTTTGGTCGTCGCTTCATATGTGGCACGATACGCCGCCTTGGTTTGCTCACTCGCATGACCAAACGCCCAGTTGCGGTCGAAATCCGAGAAGTAACCATCTCGCACCGCGCCCGTATCAATTATCAGCACATCACCCGGTTCGATAATACGGTCTGTAGGCCCCATAATGATGCTGTCATAACCATCAGGCCCCGAGCCCGCAATGATATATGGACACTCATCGGCACCTTCAAGCAGCATATCAATCCGAAAACGCTTGCAAATTTCACGCTCGGTCATACCCGCTTTGGCATACTCTGGGACCTTGTTGAAACCAACATTAGTAATGCGGCAAATTTCGCGAGTTTTCTCAATTTCTGCCTGAGATTTAATTTGGCGAAGCTCGTGCATATCTAATGACACATCAACGAAGTCTTTCTTCACCATGGTGGTCAGTTGGAGGTAGTTATTCACCGGCATACGCAGATGGGATTCAATACCCAAAGTTGCACCCACGCGGCCATGGCGGCAAGGCAGTGAATTCAATGCGCTTGCAACTAAGCTGATACCGTCATCCTCCGGGCGCGGGGATGGCCAGGTAATGATGTTATCTATCCAAGTTCCTGCCATACCGCTGGCACCAATTTCAGGGATGATAGCAATTGGCTTACCTTCTGCTGGCACGATAACGAACCAAGGGCGAGTTGGGCTATGCCAAAACTGTGTATGGAAACCCGTGAAGTAGCGGACATTTGGCTCGGTGGTGAAAATCATGGCATCCAGCTTTTTGTCATGCATGACTTTTTGAGCGCGCTGAGTTCGATTTTCAAACTCAGCCTGTTCAAACCCTCGATTCAGATAATTGGTCATTGGAACCTCTTTGCTTGTTCTTATTAGGCTTAGTAAAAGTTAACAAGCCTTATAGTTAATCTTTGTGAACGGTACAAAAAGAAGTTTACGGATATTTCAGTCAAATAATGTGACCAACACCCTACAGTTAACTATTGTTCACTATCACCCCCTAAATTAGCGATAAAACTTGATCTCAGTCAACAATGAGTTACCTAAAGTTAACCATATGAACTAAAGAGAATCTCACGTCCGTTAAATTAGTTACATTTAGTTAATTCCCAGGTTGATTTTGGTTCACCATAGGAGGACAATCACCCCCACATTAAAGTTAACAGTAGTGGTCTATAATGAATGCATCAGCTTATAAGTCATTTAATGTGGAGTTCACGGATATTGACCGACAATATCTCGAGTCTAACTTTCGACTAGCGGAAACCATTGCAGACTTTATTGGTCCGCACTGTGAAGTCGTTATTCACTCATTTGAGAGCTTCGAAAAGTCCGTCGTAAAGATTGTCAATGGACACCACACCGGAAGGGAGCTTGGCTCTCCAATCACTGATATGGGGCTAAGAATGCTCAGTGCATTCGAAAGAACAGGTGAGGTCACGCCTAAAAGCTACTTTACCAACAGCAAAGACGGTTCTTTGCTTAAGTCAACGACTTGTGTCCTTGCAGGAGAAAATGGTAAACCGATTGGTCTTTTCTGTATTAATATGAACCTCTCCCATCCATTCCCTGAAATCATCAAAACTCTAATGCCTGATGCATCTCTTCCACATGTAGGAGTTCATGAGAATTTTAGTTCATCAGCAACTGACGTTATAGAACAAGCGCTAGAACATGCCATTGAAGAAGTGCAGAACGATACCTCTATTAACTTAAAGAGTAAAAATAAGGCGGTTACCAAGGTCTTATTTGATAACGGTATCTTCGAACTGAAAGAAGCAACCGGCCTTGCTTCCGAACGATTAGGCATTACACGCCACGCAATTTATAAATATATTCGCGAGTTCAAAGCATAAACTTTATAGATTGTTCATGAAGGAGGGGCGCTACTGCAAGGTAGCGCCCCTCCTTCATTAACTCCCTTGATAAGCCAACTTACTTAACTAATGTTGTAGGTTAATTGTGTTTTTTTAGGGGTTACAAACAACACCATGCCGCCAACAATCAAGCACATGGCAATAATGCGAAGCGGAGTTACCTCCTCATCGAAAACGAATTTTCCGATAAGAAACGCAGAAACTGGCATGAGATTCAAAGCCATGCTGCTGCCATCTACTCCAACTCTTTCGATACTGTAGATATACACAAGATAGCCTAACCCAGACACACAGCTACCAAGAATTAGAATGCAGAGTAATTCATATGAAGGAGTTAATATCAGCCATACACCGCTTACATCTACATCACCAAACATCAAATAGAAAAAGAACCCTAATGCTGCAAAACCAAATTGATAGAACATTGTTTGAGCCGCGCCATATTGCTTGGCAAGATTAGCTCTCAAATGGGTAACAGAGGCAAAGCTGAGTACACTTAGCAAGCAAATAAAGTGGCCAATGTTCACTCCTTGCTGATCTGAAGACGGGGAAAATACAAGTAATGTCACACCCGCAAGTGCTACAACAGCCGCGCCCATTTGAGCTATTGTAAATCGTTCACCATAGAACAGTGTCCCCATAAGCAAAATAGCGATAGGGACAAGCCCTTGAATAACACCATTTTCTGCTATCGATATATAGTCGAGAGACAAGAATGAAAAGAAGCTAAATAACCCCTGCCCAACGACGCCGCATAGGAATAAACTCAGAATGTCTTTACGATTCTCCCAGCGGAAGTGAAGTACTATTGGCTTCTCTCGATGAGAGGAGGAGGAAAATAGAGACACTGCTAAAACAATGAACAGTACAACGGATGCAATCAAATACCGCAACCATACAATCACCTGAGCATCAATCATCTGTAGCGGCAATGTCGCCAGAGACCCTTCGGCTCCCCACAACAGCGCTACAAATGTTGCTGCAATCCATCCTTTAGCAGTGTTTGACATCGTTAGTTGCTCTCAGCCAGTTTCACTTCTGCTTCTGGCTCTTTTTTATGAGAGCACTTCATAAACATCATCATGGAGCAAATAACCACAGCAATTGCTAGCAGCCTCATTGGGGTCACAGCTTCACCTAATGCAAATACAGCTAGAATGAAAGATGACAGAGGCATTAGGTTAAGTGCCATCCCCGTACCGTCGACACCGACTCTTTCCATCGCATAAATGTAAATTAGATAACTGATACCAGAGATACCCACACCCAAAATAGCGATACATAGAATACGTAGAGGCGAGCTGAAGATTCCCAGTGCTGATGAGAAATCAGCACCAGCGAATAGAAGGTAAATACCGAAACCTATCGCCGCAAAAATAAATTGGTGGTACATCGTTGCGACAGAACCATACTTCTCAGCCAATTTTGCTCGTGCATAAGCCATTGTTGAGAAACTTGCTGCACTACCGAAGCAGATAAGGTGTCCGATATTGAAACCGCTACCTTCTACTGATGGATCGGTGACTAGAATAGCCACACCTGCAAATGCACCAACGGCTGCAACAACCTGTAGCACAGTAAAACGCTCACCATGACGAAGGAAACCGACGCAAAGGATAATAATTGGGATCAAGCCCTGTATAACGCCATTTTCAGACGCCGTGATATAGTCCAATGAAAGAAACGAAAGAAAACTAAATGCACCCTGGCCTATGATCCCGCAACATGCAGCCCAAAAAATATCATGGCGATTGTCCCAATTTAATTTAAAGTCGACTTTCTTCTGAGGTTTACCAATTGCATTGCTCACCTTAATAATGACAAACAATGTAATAAAGGCCACACTATAGCGAACCCAGACTAAAACCTGTGCATCCATTACTTCAAGAATCGGTGTACCTACTATCCAGGGAATACCCCATAGTAAACCGATAAATATCGCTGCTAACCAGCCTTTTGCAGTATTATTCATTTTCCTTTCCTATAGATTTAATAGTTTTCCGTAACCAGGACACTGTGCTTTCTTCCCAACCAAGTGCATGGCATGCCAGAACATGGCTGAATTGCTACAAACAACGGGGATATTGAATTTGGTTTCAATCTCTTGAATATGGTCGAGAACACGAAGGTTGGTGCAAGACATGAACACCAAATCCACATCAGATTCAGACAAGATGATGTCTAGCGCATCTAACATGGACTCTTTTGAAATTTTGGTAATATCAGTATCTTTCTCAATACCCAATGAACCCAACACACTCACTTCAAACCCAGCGGCAGTAAGTTGCTTATACAGGGGAAAATTAACCTCTGTTGGATAAGGAGAGAACACGGCAATCTTCCGAGCACCTAAGTGTTTAAACGCGGCTTGAGCCGCTGTCCAAGGGTTTGTCGCCGGAATATCACCACGGTTTTTTGTTAGTAAATGCGCGACTTTCTCTTCCCCAATAATGATTGATGCGGAAGTACAACCAAATGCCATTACATCCATTGGTAAACCGGTTGCAATCAAATCGGATGCTTCACTGATTCCAATCGCTATTTGGTCTAACGCCTCTGGAGTCATTTCACTGCTGTAATAAACACGCGAACTAAATACACCCGCTTGCGTACCTAACAGTTTTGCCCAATCCATTTCCAACGAATGATCAGTACTTAATTGCACCAAACCAATATGAACACGACCAATTCGCGGAGCTTGAGTGTGAGAAATGTTGATTTCCCAATCTTTAAATTCTTGTATGCTTTCCATAATATTTTCTCTTCGGAGCTTCTCTGAATATCAGGAAACAAAGAAGCCCGCAGGGGAATTAGTCGATAATGATCAATTCTGGCTCAGCGCGCTCTGACAGCCATTCCGCACCGTCTTCCGTGATCACGATATTCTCTTCGTGCACCATGGATTTACCTGGGGCGTAAACCATTCCCGGCTCTAGCGTCATTACCATGCCCGGCTTCAGCACCGTGTTGTCCGTAGCCGTATTCGATGGACGCTCGGTCAACTCCATACCTAGCCCATGACCAAGACGCCCTACGTCATTGCCCAATGCACCGTTTGTTTCCAATACCTTCCACATCGCGTTGTAGATATCGGTGGTCGTTGCTCCTGGCCTTGCGGCTTCAAAGCCTTTGGTCGTCGCTTCATATGTGGCACGATACGCCGCCTTGGTTTGCTCACTCGCATAACCAAACGCCCAGTTGCGGTCGAAATCCGAGAAGTAACCATCTCGAACCGCGCCCGTATCAATTATCAGCACATCACCCGGTTCGATAATACGGTCTGTAGGCCCCATAATGATGCTGTCATAACCATCAGGCCCCGAGCCCGCAATGATATATGGACACTCATCGGCACCTTCAAGCAGCATATCAATCCGAAAACGCTTGCAAATTTCACGCTCGGTCATACCCGCTTTGGCATACTCTGGGACCTTGTTGAAACCAACATTAGTAATGCGGCAAATTTCGCGAGTTTTCTCAATTTCCGCCTGAGATTTAATTTGGCGAAGCTCGTGCATATCTAATGACACATCAACGAAGTCTTTCTTCACCATGGTGGTCAGTTGGAGGTAGTTATTCACCGGCATACGCAGATGGGATTCAATACCCAAAGTTGCGCCCACGCGGCCATGGCGGCAAGGCAGTGAATTCAATGCGCTTGCAACTAAGCTGATACCGTCATCCTCAGGGCGCGGGGATGGCCAAGTAATGATGTTATCTATCCAAGTTCCTGCCATACCGCTGGCACCAATTTCAGGGATGATAGCAATTGGCTTACCTTCTGCTGGCACGATAACGAACCAAGGGCGAGTTGGGCTATGCCAAAACTGTGTATGGAAACCCGTGAAGTAGCGGACATTTGGCTCGGTGGTGAAAATCATGGCATCCAGCTTTTTGTCATGCATGACTTTTTGAGCGCGCTGAGTTCGATTTTCAAACTCAGCCTGTTCGAACCCTCGATTCAGATAATTGGTCATTGGAACCTCTTTGCTTGTTCTTATTAGGCTTAGTAAAGGAGTTAACAAGCCTTAAAGTTAATATTTGTGAACGGAACAAATAGAAGTTTACGGATATCTTAGTTAAATAATGTGACCCAAACCCCAAAGTTAACCATAGTTAACCATAGTTAACCATAGTTAACTAGAATGACATTTATGGCGATAAAATCGTGATCACGCCCCACCAAAGTGACACATAGTTAACTTAGGTGTTGACCAAAGCAAAAAAAAATAGTCATATAGTTACCAAGAGTTAATTTTAAACCAAATAATCAAATTACTCTCAAAATGACACACGTCAATAAAGTTAACTAAAGTTATCTACTCGGTGTTGGAATTTGTTAAAGTTAGACACCGATGCAAGATACAAAAACCAAGAGATTGAAAATGAAAACTAAAGTACATACAGACAATGCACCAGCAGCTATCGGCCCTTACTCTCAAGGCACTGTTTTCCAAGGTTTGGTATTCTCATCAGGTCAACTACCATTAGATCCAAAAACCATGACGTTTGTTGAAGGTGGTATTACTGAACAAGCTCGCATGTCACTTGCAAACCTTAAAGCAGTATTGGAAGAAGCAGGAGCTTCAATTGAAACCGTTGTAAAAACAACATGTTTTCTTTCAGATATGGAAAACTTTGCTGCATTTAATGAAGTGTATACTGAAGTATTTGGCACAGAAAATGCGCCTTCACGCTCATGTGTAGAAGCGGCTAGACTGCCAAAAGATGCGCTTGTTGAAGTAGAAGCAATTGCTTACGTAATTAAATAAATGTAATGAGAAGGCCACTTTAATTTCTATGGCCTTCTGTTCCGTCAACTTTATCCATTAAGTGTGCCTCATGCTAAATCTATCTAAAAATACATTCTTTTCCGGTAAAACAAGCGAACTCTTTAGTGTTGAGCAAGCAAAACAAGCCCGTGCATTTCATTCTCAAATTGATGGCTACCAACCAACACCTCTAGTTTCTTTACCAGCATTGGCAAAACAATTCGGCGTAAAAGCCATTTTGGTAAAAGACGAATCAAAACGATTCGGACTAAACGCGTTTAAAGTTTTAGGTGGCTCTTACGCTCTAGGCCGCCAACTAGCAAAACATCTTAATGTTGATATTACTGAGATAGACCTAAAAACAGTAGCTACAAAATTAGAAGAACCTCTGACTTTTGCAACTGCAACTGCTGGTAACCATGGAACAGGTGTTGCTTGGGCCGCTCGTGAAATGGGTCAGCAAGCGGTTGTTTATATGCCTAAAGGCTCCCCTCAAGCCAGTGTTGATCGTATTCGAGGTCTAGGTGCTGAGTGCATTGTTACTGAAGTCAACTATGACGATACGGTAAGACTGGCAAACGATACAGCTCAAAAAAATGGCTGGATGCTTGTACAAGATACAGCTTGGGAAGGCTATGAAGAAATCCCAACTTGGATTTCTCAAGGCTATATGACAATGGCCGACGAAGCGATTGAGCAAGTAACCGAATTAGGTTTTGAAATGCCAAGCCATGTACTATTGCAAGCTGGCGTTGGTGCAATGGCAGGTGGTGTACTAGGTTACCTTGCCGATAAATTAGATCCTACCAAATTCGATACGGTCATCGCGGAACCAAAAGCTGCTGACTGTATTTACCGTTCAGGTACAAGCGCTTCAGGTAACATGGTTAACGTCAGTGGTGAGCTAAACTCAATCATGGCAGGACTTGCGTGCGGCGAGCCAAACCCAGTCACTTGGCCAATTTTGAGAGATTGCAGTCGCTATTTTGTTGCAGTTGAAGATAATATTTCTGCTACGGGTATGCGCATCCTAGGTAACCCTCTCGCTGGTGATGAGAAAATTACTAGCGGTGAATCTGGTGCGATTACATTAGGTACGCTTAACGAGTTAATCAAACTCAACAGCGAAATTGGCCTTACTAAAGATTCGGTTGTACTGCTTTTCAGTACTGAAGGGGACACAAACCCAGAACGCTACCGTCGCATTGTTTGGGAAGGAGCGTTCCCTGCTAATTAATTATGCAGCTCCCTGCCCTTTTCTAAAGTGTCGCTATTCCTAGCGACACTTTTATAATTGAGTCTCATACCAAGCACAGCTTTCTTAATCGCACTTCCCTATGGCCTTATGCCAGCCTACATAAATGTCTGCTCAACGTAACTTATCCCAATTAGTATTAAACGTCACCTTACCCAATTGATACAACCGCTTGAGTTGGTCTGCCGCATCAAGCTTTTTGTGCTCTAGCCGCCTGCGGTTAAGCTGGGTGTTTACCCCTTCTTCAAAGCCAGCCAGTAGGCTATCTGCGAGTTGCTCGAGGTTATAAGGCTCTTGGCCTTCTTTTACGCTTATCGGTAGGCAATCGTCTGGAGTCAGTTGCTGGCAGTTGAAATCTATCGCGGCTTTGATGGTTTTCGCCTTTTCACTATTAGGATGCTGATAATCATAAGGTGGATTCCACTCGCCTTGTGGTTTGAGCCTATCGACTTGGTTAAGTAGCAGAATTGTATTGGGGCGCTTGCGGCTACGGTTCTCTGGTTGCTGATAGAAAGCATCGAGCTTTTCTTTAAATTGGATATCGCGTTGGCGAGCTGGCTGGTTAGCCTTTACAACCCAAAGTAGGATGTCGCTGTTCACCACGTGGCGAAGTAACTGCACTTCGTTTTCCGCATTGCCATCAAGCCCAGGAAGGTCAACCAAATGAATGATATCCACCCCTTCCACCTCGCAGCGATGGATGGTGGCTTTATCCGTGGTTGGCAAAACGCTAGTTTCTGCAACCAAACTCCCCACAAACGCATTAATCAATGACGACTTACCCGCACTCACCTGCCCGACTACTGCAACTCGCAGCGGTTCTAGTACCTCGGCTTTATCCTGCTCGTCTTGTTTATACTGCTCACTGGTTGGCAGCTCTGCTGCAGTCGCACTGAAACGCCCGCTGTACAAGTCGATAGCAACCGAGATCACTTCTTGCAAGAACACGCGCTTAAGTTGAAGCTGTACCTCATCGTTGACTTGATCAAAAATTCGACCAAAAATCTGACTTCTTGCTTCGGCGAGTAAGCCTGCTGGCGTCATCGCGCGGAAAACACGATAGACCGAATACACCTGCTTGGCCGTTTCTAGCTTCTCTTTATTTTGGTAGCCATATTTCAGGGTCGATATTTTTAGCTTTTCGGCAAAAGGAACATGATTGAGCAGAAAGTGTCGGTATCGGCGGCTGACTTCTTCCAACATTAACAAGAACTCTGGCGCGGTAAATGCCAATTCACCTGCTTGCTTATCTTTGTGATAATGCTCCGCGACTTGGAAGCACAAATGCCAACCATGATCCCGCAATGATCCCCACGCGGGATCGTGCTCAAGTAAGACAGGGATCTGTTGCTTTATGGCTTGAAAAGCTTGCTTATCGAACTCCCCCCACTCAGCCGACGGCGCCACGTCGTAATCACTGACTGCCTGCTCATCGTCTAGCGCTTGTTGAGCATCGGCTGCGTTCCTTTGTGCTGTTTTGTATCTTTGCAGTAAATAAACACCGAATACCAACACCGCGCTGCATAGTACTGAGGCGGCTAACACGAGCCAAAGATCATCACGAAACACACTGATAAGGCCGATCACGGCCAGAACCAAAACTGGGAAAACCACAGCTAGCAATAGCAATGGGATCACACCACCTGAGAGCTTAGCCACAGCCCCCAAACTATTCGTTGTTCGCTTCATGCTTCTCTCGGCTCTCCTTTGCTTGTTTTAACGCAGCTTCGAATACGGCTTTGATTTCATCGGGTGATACCGGCTCGCCCTTACTGATATGGTACAAATACATACAAGCAGCGCGGCCAATTGCGTAAGTCACACCAAAACTGATAGCTGCGGCCACGGCACTGCCAATGGTTTGGCCATACACCGGAATAAACTTTGCAATTTGGCGTACCCCTAATTTTGTTAGGTATTTCACGGCAAAACTGCCGCCGAGCAAACTGGCAAACTCGGTAAAGCGCTGCTTGTTCCACTCAACCCCGTAATGGCAGCCTAAACTGTGTAGCATTTTGCCCTGAATAGCAGGCACACTGACTAAGCCCACAGCTGGCAGCACATCTGACGCACTCGCAGTACTGGCATACCACATCACTTCACTTTTCAGCTTGGCAAAGTTCTCTGCTTCATGGGTTTTATGCTGCTGGCTATCCAATAGCATATAAAGCATTGGCATCACATCTGTCAGGCTCTGCACTAATAACTGTTGACCATAGAAGCTATCAGCGTCAGCGTTGGCATCAAAGCTAGCATCAATAAAATCAACACTGGCATGTGGGCATTCTTCTCCCCAAACAGCTTCTACTTGCTGCTGGTTATGCGCTATTGCTTGGGTGCGTTGCACAGGCGTTATCGCTAATACCCCGGTGTGAACCACCAGCAACTGTTTAATTTGCCCGTCTTTTCGGATCTGCTTTAATGCCCGAACCACATCGCTCTGCTCTGGTTCTTCCGCTTTCATCACGACAATCAGTGCATTGCTTTGCGATTGGCACAGGGCGATATCTTCGCTGGCATCATAGTCTGCTTCTGATAAACCACGGGTATCTAGAAATCGAATAAGCGGATTAGAGATGGGAAAGGAATAGGCCATTGATGCTTGGGTACACGGTTGAAAACCATTGCCAATATCGACCGAGCTATCACCGGTCACGGCTTCAATGAGTGAGGACTTGCCTGCTCCTGTTTTACCCAGCAGCCATAAGGTGGGTAGTTGCGACTTCCATTGCTCGGCCAACGGCTGAAAATCATCATCAGCCGATGGCGTTATGTATTGGTATACCTGCTTAAAAAACTGCTGTACAGACACGATACTTCCTCTGTTACACCCAAATCATGGTATTCATGACTGACTATAACAAACCAATGTTATCGTTAGGAAAGTAAAGCCACTTTCTTTACTACAAAGTCAGCGTTTATTCACCATATAGACAGCTAAGCAATGAACCATTAGCCAATTACGTTAAAAATAAATCTCGCTGAAGGCTGGCGCCGGGCTTGCAGGCATACTCCGAAAAATCCGTTACACCTTGGTGCTGCAATACCTCTTCATCAATAAGAAATTGTCCTGTGCACTGGGTCGATTCTCGGGTAATGATTTCATAACAGGCATCAGCCATGATGGCAGGGTGGCGCGAGTGCTCCATTATCTTCTTACCGTTTTTCATGTGGGCAATGGCCGAGGTCGCAATGGTGGTTTTAGGCCACAGCGAGTTAGCAGCAATGCCGTATTCTTTTAGCTCATTGGCAAAGGTCATGGTCATCATCGACATACCGAATTTCGAGCTAGTATAAGCCCCATAATTCTTAAACCATTGTGGGCTTAGATCAATCGGTGGCGAAAGTGTCACGATGTGCGGGTTTGAAGATTGGCGTAAATACGGCAAGCAAGCTTGGGTTAACAAAAAAGTGCCACGCACATTTATCGAAAACATCAAATCAAAGCGTTTACTCGGGGTATTTTCCATATTCTGCAAGTGGATGCTGCTGGCATTATTGATCACTACATCAATGCCACCCGTTTGAGCCACCACGTGCTCGACTGCACTGGCAATGGCGTTTTCATCCCGAATATCTAACACAACCGGAATGGCCTTCCCTTTGCCTAACTGATTAATTTCTTCAGCAGCAGTATAAATGGTGCCGGGTAAAGTTGGGTGGGGCTCGGCAGTTTTTGCCGCTATCACCACGGTTGCCCCTTCCTGTGCACAACGTTTTGCTATGGCAAAGCCAATACCGCGGGAGCCACCACTGATAAATACTGTTTTGTTGTTCAAGCTGCTCGATTGGTCTGTCAGCGGGGCACTCTTGTTTTCTTCATCCGCCTTTACCTTGGGCATGGAAATGGTATTAACCATCACTTCTAACTGGTTGATCGCCCGTCTAGCTTTATCAAAAAAATTACCCATTACCGCCACATCCTGTTGTTGTCGTTATCCATTACATGTCTAACCAGTATAGAGTAATTATTCGAATTACAAATAATGAAAAGCTGGAATACGAAAGTCATAAAAACAATCAATATTCCAGCTCAGGTGAAGCGAGGGCTAGTCCGAGTCAGACTGAACGGCTGGCGTTTCATCGGCCTCGTTAGCCGCCTCTTCTTCTTGCGGCGACATTTTGACCCAAGTGATGAACAGCTCGTACCAAATAGCTAGTACGACGGCCCCAAGGAACAAACCGATAATCCCCGCCGAGATCATCCCACCAATGGCACCAATTAAAATCACCGGCATCGGTATCGATACCCCACGCCCCATCAACATAGGCTTCAAAATATTTTCCGATAACGCCGCCACTAATACTAATACCGTAAATATAGTGGCCGTGGTTGAATCTTCCGCCGAATACATGTAGAGAATTACGGGTAATACCACAAGCAACGCTGGTAACTGAGCTATCGCGAAAATAAACACAATTAAAGTAATGCCCGCAGCCGCTGGCACAGCAAACACGAACATAACGGCACCAATCAAGACAGACTGGATAAAGGCGACGCCAACGACACCTAACAGCACACTGCGCACTGTTGCTGCGGTAAGACTCGCCCATTCTTCGCCATGCTGACCGACAACGCGGATTGACACCGCCCTAACAGCTGAGGCCATGGAATCTGAATGCGCCATAAAGCCTGCGGCAATCAGCAATGAAATCATGAACATGATGATGGTGGCTAAACTACTGCCCAACCAGCCGGCAATGGTGCTCGCCCCGGCTTTGATTTCGGGCAAGAAACGGGCAACCGCATGTTCAAGGTTGGTGGCAAACAAATTCCAAACTTCAAAAAGCTTGTCACCAATTAAAGGAATATCAGCGATCCGCTGGGTCGGCCTTGGTATCGTCACCGAGCCTTCTTGAAGCATCGCTGTTAGCGCCACCCCGCCGTCATACAGCGAACCAGATACCACAACAATTGGCACAATTAATATCGCAACACCTAATAGAGCAAGAATGGTTGCAGCGAGCCCCCGTTTACCTCCTAGCATTCCTTCCAACTTCATGGTGATCGGCATTAGAGCAACAGCAATAATCGCACCCCATAGCACCGGAATAATAAATGGCTTCACAATGTCATAGGTCCAAACGATCAGCATAAACAACAAGCCTATGCGGATAGCAGACTCAACCATGTTACTGACGAAAATACTGCTCTGTTTACTTTCAAGTTGTTTATTCATCATTCTTATCCTGATTAGTTTGGCTCGCCGCTCCTACTAAACTCGCCACAACGATAGCCATATAGAACACTCCCGCAATGGCTTCCAAATAGACAATCACCTGGGCAACGGGAGATACCGGGCTGATATCGCCGTAACCCAAGGTGGTTAGTGTTACAAAACTAAAATAAGCCGCATTGGCAAAGTTCTCTCCCCAGGCCTTATGCTCCATACCGGTAAATGCGTTTGGCGAGAACTCAAGAATAAATAGATAGGCAATGGCCCACATCAGCCCTAGCAACAAGAAAAGTGCAAGTGACCCCACCACCTTGTTGGTGTCGATAGAGCCGGTAAGTAATATTTGCCGGGCAATGGATTTAAAGGTGCCAAAGAAGAAGCTGAACATCAGTATCAGCATGAAAATATCAGTCTGGTAAAAACCAAACACATTCTTGATGACAGCCATAATGACCCACAGCACTAACAAGGTCATAAGAAAGCGATACCAACCACTATCAAAACGTAAGCTCATCAAGCAAATAATGAAGGTTGTTGTAGTGATTAGCTGCAATACGAGATCCAACCAACCCACCCGCAACACCAACTCCAGCGAAGAGCTCACCAGTAAAACAACCAGTGCTAAGGTCAGGTAATAGAAGTTGTTTTGTACAGTAATTTTTCTTGCCATGCTTTACTCCTATCTTGCTGCCGTATCTGGCTGTGGCTGTTGATCGTCCTGCAATACCATGATGGAAGCCGTCATACCAAAGCGTAAGTTCACGCCTTCCGGCAGCTCACTCAGGGTGATCCTGACCGGAATACGCTGAGCCAAACGGATCCACTGAAAGACCGGATTGACATTGGGTAGCAAGTTATAACCCACTGAACCGTCTTGGGGGGCTATCCCCCAGCCAAGCGAATCTACCACCGCTTCTATGGGTTGCTCGGGATAGGCCATCAAAGTCACCTTGGCTTCATCGCCAATTTGGATATTGGCTAACTGGTTTTCCCTGAAGTAGCCGAATACCCAAAAACTGTTCACATCCACCAGCGCCAGTAAGGGTTGGTTTGCCACCGCTTGCGTCCCTTGTTGAATGTCGATATTCGACACATAGCCATCAACTGACGCATGCACCTGGGTAAACGCCATATTCAGTTTTGCCCCACGCAACTTTTCTTCGGCCACTTTGATCTGAATAAGGGATTCTTCGTAACTGATTTGGCGGCGGGTTAAATCTTTCAGAGATACCGCCCCCCTGTCTTTTGCTTGAATATCTAACAAGCGGTCGTACTCGATTTTCTTACCACGGGAGCTGATTTTTGCCCGCTCTAGCGAGGCCTCTGCTTGAGAAAGCGCGACTTCATAGGTACTGGGGTCAATTTGAAACAGCAGCTCACCCTTGCGGACAAACTGATTATCTTTCACCGCAACATAGACGATTGGGCCGGAGACCCGTGGCGCAATCTTGACAATATTCGCCCGCACCTGACCATTTCGCGTCCAAGGATTAGCAAAGTACTCTTCATACTTGAGGTAACCCAAATACACCGCGCCAGCGATAATGCATAAGTTCAGCGCGACTACGAATAGCTTTTTTATCTTTTTCATATTCACACCTAAAACTTCAAATAGAAGGCATCGATGGCAACAACATAAAACACGGTGATCGCCAGAAATGTTACCGAAGGAAAAGCAATTAACCGTGAAAGCCGGGTTTTATTCATGACGCCCACTGTTACCCATGCCGCAATTACTGCCAACACCAACACCTGTAAAAATGGCGAGTAATAGACATCTCCCCAAGCAAGCTCATGAGGCATTTCCATTATGATCCTCCTGTCGATTCTGGTTTAAAGGGGTAATCTTGCTGACTAGGATCGATAGGCTCACCAAAGGGCGATTTAGCCTTGGGAACAGATTGCGGTGATATCACCGGAACAGTGGTGTCATCGAGTAGCTCCCCCCAGTCGGTACGTTGCTGCATCTGCTCTTTGATTTCAGGCTTAACAAATGGCTTACCGGTTTCAGCCTCCCAGCCGCCGCCCAATGATTTATAAAGGGCAACAACCTGATTGGCGACGCTCCCTTTCACTTGCGCGTAGGTATCTTCGCTACGAGTCATTTTTTCGACCGAGTTCAACAAACGCTCAAAGGTAATTTGCCCGTTCTCGTACTGGGTCAACGAGATATTGAATGCCCTGACCGAGGCATCCACCGAATTGAATGCCAGCCCTTTTTGCTCAAGGTTCAACTGATATGACGACAATGCCGTGCTGACTTCCTGCACGGCCAATAATACTTGCTTGTTATAGTTGGTGAGTGTTTCTTGGAATCTGGCATCTTCGATACGGATGCTGTTTTTCACCCTGCCGTATTGGAAGATATTCCAACTAAACGCAGGCCCTAGGGATAGATTAAGCGAGTCGCTAAAACTAAAGTCATTGCCGGCTTGAACCGTACTATTAATACCAATGGCACCAAACAGTGAAAACTGAGGATAAAGATCGGCTTCGGCAATGCCTATCTGGCTACTCTGAGCATGGGCTTGTAATTCGGCTAACTGTAAATCTGGCCGGCGCAGCACCAAATTGGCATCAACTAAGGTGCTCACGGCTGGCACCGGCGGAATTAGCGAGTATTGATCATAGCTTTCGGCCAACCGCCGATTTCTGCTGTGCTCGTATTTATTATCAAAGGCTTGGATCTTGGCTGAGGTTGCGGGATCGCTTAACAACAATTCAGCCTCAGCCGGTAAGATCCCTAGCAATACCGCAAGGGCGTTGCGCGACTGGATCATTCCGATCTTCAAAGCTGGCAGCGCCGATTGGGTATTGTAGAGCTGGGTTTTCGCTTGCTGAACATCAAGCTCGGTAACATTGCCCGATTCATATTGGATCTCGGTAATTCGTGTCACCCGCTTTTGGATATCAATATTACGTTCCGACAGCAGCACCCGCTCTTGGAAAGTGCGGTAATTAATATAGTTTCGCGCCACTTCTGCTGTAATGGTCACCAAGATATCGTGATAGGAAGCAATCGATGCATACAATCCGGCCTCCGCCGATTCTATCCCCCTTGCATAACGCCCCCACACATCCAGCTCCCACCCCGCATCAAAGCTGACCGTCGCGTTATCCAATGTGGTTTCATTTTGATATATCTTTGCCAAACTCCCCGAGACCGTTTGGCGCTGAGGAAACTGAAACGAATCCGCGACACCCACGGCCGCTCGTGCTTGCAAGATCCGTAACCCGGCAGCTTCAAGATCCAAATTTTGCAGCCCAGCTTGATTAACTAACTCATTCAATACGGGATCATTGAATTGCTGCCACCATTTAGCGGTTTTCCAACTGCTATCAATATAATCCACTTGCTGCCACTGCTCAGGCAAAGCCACAGGCTCGACACCTTCAAAGTCAGGACCCAATACGGTACACCCCGATAGCATCATAAGACTGATGATTGAACTCTTGAGTCGAATATAGCCTGCCACCAAGCCCCCTAAAACTTCTTGCCTGCTAAGGTATCCCATGAAATGTCGTCATGGGATTGCTTACAGGTGATCAATGATTCAAATATATTTTTCTTCAAGTTTAGAAAAATATAGAAACCTGCAATGTCTGAATTTGAATACGTGTCTCCTTCAAGGGAATCAAAATAATGATCAAGCTGATGTTCTAAGTCGTTATAGTCTTGGCGAATATCACCCAGTGACGCTGCACTGTCTTGTTTCGAATAAGGGCTATCAACCGCAAGACTGTGTGCAATTGCTGGGATTATTTGGTCACGGTATTTTTGTCGTGCTTTTTGCACCAGTGGATTAACCACCAATTTTTTTTCGGCCATCACCAATGTCATTAGGTGGTGCTGAAAAACATCACATTGCTGATTGAAGCTCGCCAGCGCCTCTACGGTTACAGGTGCGTAATATTTAGTATCGACTTTGGTACTCCAAATAGTCATTTTCTTGTGCGCGACTTTCATGGTCGCAATACGCCAAACCAGCTGTATTTTTCGAAAAAAAGACAATTTATCATGCTGTTGCAGGGTAATAATGCCATGTGCATGGCGGAAAAAACGTTCCCTGAAAACCAATAACAAATGCTCAGGCCGTGATGAAAACGGGAAGTAATAAGACATCACTACCACAATCACTACCAAGTAAAACAAGCTAACTATGGTGATGGTGATACCGAAATGGTAAACCATGGTGTTATTAATCCCGAGCGTGAACATCCCGAGCAAAAAGAAAATGGTGATCGGCCCCTTGAAGACATAAAAACCTACAAACGTATATATGAACATAAAAATGGCGAGCTCAGAGCCGAGCGTCAATTGGGGAAGAATAAATACGTAAGCGGGTACTGAAAATATGAACCCCAAAGTAAACAAAATAAACAATAAAAATGGATGGATCGGCAAGTAAGAAAGAATGGAGGCGAACAAGGTACTAAATACGATAAAATTATAGCCCCCCGGCGGATTGAAATAGATCCAAAACAAGGCCGAACACCAATACGTCAAAAACACCTTTACTGCAGTTTTGGCATTCTCGGCATCCCACCAATTAAAGTCCGGCATTTGTTTTAAGCTTGGCAGATCAAACTTTACTCGTCCTGTGACTGAATCAATGCTACTGATACAGCTATATAACTCTGCCAGCCTTTCACGCAGTCGTTTAAACAAGAACAAGCTACTGATGGCTTCGCCACGGTATAAATGGCTTGATTGCGCGAGGTGCGCCTTATCAGACTCTATCGGAGAAAAGGCTTTTAGCTCTTGCACCTCTTGGCTTTGCCAGGCTGTAGGCACCTGCTCGAATAGCTCAACCACTTCATCGCGCAGCGCTGGAAAATCCTGTATATACTCGGATGGATGTCCACCAGAGCGGGATTGCTCCTTAGCAGCAAACAACAATAGCTCCGTCACTTTCTGATAGAGAGCCAGTGTGCCATCCCACTCTTTTTTATAAGCCGAAATCTCGCTGCAATCGGCGTTAATCGTATGGTAACGGGTTTCAAACGCTTGTTGCGCTTCAAATAGCTGCTTACTCAGCTCAGCTACAGTCGGAGGGGGGCTTGCTTGATCTTCTTCCTCCGCTTGTTCTGAATCACTGTCTTGTTCATGACCCATCGCTAGGGCTTCCGCCCCTTCCTCTTTGCCACTAGCTTGCTGGCCAAGTTGCTCTGTTTCGTCTTCCTCTTGAGGTAGCGCGCTCATCGTACTAAACAACTTTAACTGGGCTTGGGTGAGTGCATTAGCCAACTGGTGCAAGTTTTGTTCAACCTTGGGCGGAAACAAAAAAACCCCGACGACGGTATACACCACCACACCGAATACGGTCATGAAGGTGCGCTCAATACCATAAAGAAAAGCCCCTTCGGCATCGCCTCCGTTGTACATCATCAGTATCATGACACCGGTAAGCATAAACAGAGTTGGGTCTTTCAGATAAGCGGAACGAATATAGAAAATAACGGTGATAACCACCGACACCGCTAACATATATTGGAAACGGTCTTGGGCAAATGCACCTACCAACAACAAGCCAATAATGCCACCAGCGATGGTGCCTAATACCCTCAGCGTCCCTTTAGCAAATGACTCTCGGCGGCTACCGGTAGAAGCAATCAGCATCACAGTGGTGGCTGCTGTAGACGGCTGCGGCCAACCCATCGCCATCGGAAATAGATAAGCAAAGGTCAAGCTAACCGCAACACGGGTGGCAAACTTGAACTTATCACTCAAGCAAAAAGGCACCAGCCACTTATCGACATTAAGCCACCCACCGGTTTTAGCCGATGCGTTCTCCGTTGTCGATTGTACTTCAGTAGCTGTTTTCTCCACCCACTCCCCTTTTAGGCTGACGCTCATTTTTGATAGTGATATCAATTAACTTACGGAATCTGCCTAATAAGGTTAGATGAAAAAATCTATCTCCAGTAAAAGATCATGTCTTAACGTTTAAACTCTGCGTTCAATACGTCATTTCTAAAAAATCTAGATTTATAAAGCAGGCTTAAAGCAGCTTTCAAGTAAAAGACAAAGCCTCAAACCAGCGTGAACTTGTTTGAGGCTTTTAGCTGTCACGAATAAAACAGCATTAAGGTAGGATATTAAGAGTAGATGATCTCTTGCCCAGCATATTTCGCCTGGGTTGCTTTTACAGCATTGAACAGAAGTTTCACTGCCGGCAGCATACGGCTTTCATCAATATCGAAGTCACCGTTATGATGGCCCGCTGTTAAATCTGAGCCGACAAGGCAATAAATCGCCTTTCCACCTGAAGCCTGCACTCGATCAACTAGATAGCCCGCGTCCTCACTGGCGCCAAAATCTTTCTCACGGAAGATCTGTGTAAAGCCGCTTTCTTCGCCAATTGATTCAAGCAACGCCACCAGTTCAGGATCGTTCGCTAGCCCAATCGCCTCACCCTGCGGGCAAATATCGACACTTACGCCATGCATATCAGCCGATGCTTTGGCAATACGCTCGACCTGTTGGTACATAAACGAGTTCAGCTCACGGTTTTCACCACGCGTCTCGCCCATTAGCACCGCATTGGCCGGAATGACATTACGGCCATCACCAGCGTGCATTTGCCCCACGTTAATACGTGTCATACCGTCACGGTGGCGCGGAATAGCGAGCATTTGAGTAACCGAAGTACAAGCAGCAGCCAACGCATTTTGCCCGGCATTTGGCTCTATACCTGCGTGAGCTGGCTTACCCGAAAAGTGTAAATCAAACTTGGAGCTGCATAAAAAATGCTGAGGGTCACACACCAGCGTTCCACTCGGTACATTCATACCCATGTGGGCTGCAAAAAAATAATCAACGTCATCCAACCAACCACTTTCGGCAATCGCCTTACCGGCACGACACCCTTCTTCGGCAGGTTGGAACAATATCTTAACCTTACCAGTCAGGTTCGCCTGCTCTTGAGCAAGCAATTCAGCGATACCTAAGCCAATCGCGGCATGGGCATCATGCCCACAAGCATGGGCCACTCCCGGAGCCAGTGAGGCAAAACCCAAAAAGCGTGGCCGGTGCGAATCGTCTTGGCTTTCCATGACTTCAACCGCATCGATATCAAAGCGCAGTGCGACAACAGGCCCCGGACGGCCAGTGTCCAGGATGGCGCCAACCCCTGTCATGCCATTCATCTGGGCTAGGAACTGTAAATCAGCACCCCAGCTGATCGCCCTCTCTTGCGCTTTGGCAACCAGATCAGCATCGCGACCCATTACTGAGTCACGCTTAATAATTTCTTCGTCGAAGCATAGCGAATACCCCATCTGTTGAAGATGGCTCGCGATACGGCTCGTAGTAAAAAACTCGCGCCATGCAGCTTCTGGATAGCGATGAAACTCCCGGCGGTGGTTCATTAACCGCTGTGCCAGGGCACTTTCATCGAAATTGATGTTACTTTGCACTATTTCTTCCTATTATTTTATGGTTTCTCAATGGCTTAATAGCCAGTAAGCTCCATAAATCCTTGTCCTGAATGACTGCCTGAAACCTCAATCGGCCCTTCCCAGTATGAGAAGACAAATGGCAACCACTGTTCCTTTCGGACAACATCCACTTTTATTGATATATCCTGACTTGGGATAGCTATCGACCATTTCAGCGGATAGTTTCTTCCCTTGTGAGTCGTGAAAGTCACAGGAACCAGCCTGATATCACCTTCACCCAATTTCAACGACTCACCATTTGGCCAACTCAACGAGCCAAAATAATACGGTTGACGATTTTTTTCCCTGATCTGGTACAGCATTAATGCGCGACCATCGTCTAAATGGACAGAAAACCAGTCCCAGCCTTGCTGCAATTCAGATAAACCGACACTGCTCCACTCATGATCATACCAGCCCTTCCCCTTAACCTTGTATGTTTCACCGTTAAGCTCCAACTTACCGTTTACATGCAAGAAGGGTTCACTGTAATAATATGAGGCGATATTTTCTGTCGCATGTTTTTTACTATAGCCTTGTTCACCTTGGAGTACATGCTCACCCGTTTTCTGTACTGCCAATGTCGCTTTCATATCACCATCGGCAAAAGTAAGCACTGCTGGGAATGGCGAATCACTGTAAGAACGCCACTGCCAATTATCAAGCCAAGCAAGAAAAGGACGACTGCGCACACCGGCTTGCCCAATACCACCACGGGCAAAACGCTCCGCCGCCCAGGTTTGTTTAGCGCTGGTGATCACCGTATGTGACATAAACCGTTGTGGGCTCTCCCAGCCTTTGCCGGAACTGTTGGAGGCCGCCGAACGGAACAAGGTCCACTGCACCCCAAACACTTCACCATTTTCCGCCTCCAGATTCGCGGTTAAGTACCACCATTCCGTTCTGAAGTCGGGATGCGATAAATGATCGCGAGGAAAAGAAAGGATCTTGCCGGGCTCAACTTGAGAAAATTGCTCGTCGACTTGTGCCGCCATCAAGGCAATAGCCCTATCATCATTTTGGGCGCTATCTTCACAACCTAACAACCCCAATGCTGACAGTAACACCACAATAAGTTTTAATCGCCAAAGCCAGTGACCACTCACCTTCCTTGTTGCCATCATTAGAACGCCTCCCGCAATGAAAGGATCGCAGAGCGCTTCACTAGCCGCCATACCGGCCAGGCGCCTGCCACAAGCAACACAACTAACGCCGAGCCTAACGACAACAGATAATCGTTCGGGAAGTATTGCACTGGCATGGTCCAGCCAAATGAGTATTTCAGTACCACATCAATCAATAACTGAGCAAGCACCAAGCCCAATGGCAATGCGATCAATGCTGTGAGCAAACCTATCAGTAATAGCTGGCCACCACCAAGCAATGCCAACTCACGGCCGGTCATTCCCATACAACGCAATAGCGCGAACTGGCGCTGACGGGAGACCTCCCCCGCCACCGTAGCAAAGAATAAACCACACACGGCAACAAACAGGGTCAGCTTGCCGAGGGTAGCCGTAACGATGAAAGTGCGGTCAAATACCTGCATCGCACGCTGCATTAGCTCGGCATTATTTCTCACCCGCTCAGGCGGTAACCGGAACGTCTCACCTAAGTTTTTCATCAACTCAAGTGAGTCAACGCCGGACTTAAGGTGTACAGCCAATCCAACTTGACCGCGGTGCGGCCACATTGCCTGCCAACGCTTTTGCGATAAAATGATTTGCCCATAAGGGTTTCCGTAGTCGTAATACACCCCGGCCACGGTCCAGTTCTCATTCATCGGCGCGGGTAATTCGATAACATCGCCCGGCTCCCAACCTCGCTTCAATGCCAGTGATTCACTCACCAACACCGAGCGTTGGTGGTGCAGTTGCTGCCAGTACTCAGGCATCGCGACCTTAACTACCAATGCCTCTTTTTCAGCTTGAGTACCACCTACACTAACAACCTGTAGTGTCCCCGCTTCGGTTGGTAACGATTTACGCCACTGCCACCATACTTGCTTAACATCATCATGGTTTTCCAACCAATTCGACACCCGAGGGGCCACATTGATGGATGGACGAACATACACATCGGCCGCCAATCGCTGATCGAGCCAAGTTTCCGTCGTATTCCTGAAACTGCCGACCATAGTTTCCATACCAATGTTCGATGCCAGCGCCAACATGAACGCCATCGCAGCCACACCTCGGTAGCTCAAGCTGGCTGCCGCATCAGAGAAGAACCAACGAAGCCGTGCCGAGCGTACTATCACCCCGAGCAACTTAAACAGCTGCCACAGCAAGAATGGCATCGCCAATGCCGAAGCAATCAAAATACAAGCAATTAGGACAAAACCGGCCTGCTGACCATGGGGAAGCTGATAAACCGCAAAAGCGGCACCAATAAAGAAACAAGAAAATAACGCCTGAATGGCGAACTCACGACCACTAAAGCGAACCAGCGACATGTGGGTTGCCAAGCGAGCTGGCGGCGTACGAATTAGACGCACCAACGGCCAGCCACAGGCCAGTAGCGTACCCAATACCGCAATCAATAATGAGCTAAGCCCCCACTGCCAATGCCAAGTGACCGACAAGCTCACATTGGCACCGTACAAATCGCTAAGGGTTTCGGCTACCGACGGCAGCAACTGCTGAGCAAGTAACAGCCCCAAGGCATTACCACCAATCAGCCCCATTACAATCCAAACGACAAGTTCTAAAGACAACGCTTTGGCTAGCTGAATGGAAGAAACACCCGCTTGGCGCATTAAGCCTACCAATGGCTGTCGCTGGCTAAATGACAGTGACATCGCTTGGTAGAAAATAAACAAACCAACCACGAAAGCCAGCATCCCCATTGCAAACAGGTTCAAATGGAACGCATTGGTTAACGGTTCTAACGCAGCACTCTGTTCTTTTTCTATTTTAAGCGCGATAGGTAGCTGGTTCTGCAGATGGGCAAACTCACGCTCGGTCATTTCACCACACAAAATAGCCGTTAGGCCAGGCGTGGATTGAAGCTGACGAAGTAGCGACATGTCAGCCATCATACGCGGCCCTTTGATCCGCTCTTGCTCAACCAGTTTTAACGGGCCAATCTTCTGCCCGTTTTCTAACGTTAGGTGCTGACCATCTACCAACCCCATATAGTTTGCCAGCGTATTGCTGACCAAAATAGGGTACGGCGGCTGCATCAACTCCATCATCTGCACTTGATTCACTGCAGAAATATTGCCGTTTGCAGCAAACGCCGAAAACAGTGCGATTGGGTCGATACCAACCAACTCGAAATCTTGCCCTTTTTCAGTGACCACCCGAGTCTGGTCTAACGGCACGCATTGATTGAAGCCTTCACGCCGCAGTTGGACGTAAAAGCCTTGCGGTACTTCCACCGATGGTTGGCTATGACGAATACGATAAGGAAAAGGATTTGAAAAAAGTTGCTCACCGTCCCGGTAGCTTTCACGGGCCTGCTGGTTAACGGCAAGCACCCCCACCAGCAACGCGATACCTAAAGTTAGGCCAAACCAAACCAGAAGAATTTGCAGCGGGTGGCGGTTATAGTGCCCCCACAGCGCCTTAGCTACGGGGTTTGACATGCAATTGCCCTCCTTGAAGGCGAATGCATCCATTCATATGCTCTGCGACTTTCTTACTGTGCGTCACCAATAGCAAGGTACAATCAAGTTGCTTAGTGAGATTGACCAACAAACGGATCACGGCCCCGGCATTGCGCTCGTCCAAGCTACCCGTTGGCTCATCGGCTAATAAAATTTCCGGCTCCATATACAATGCACGCGCAATGGCGGCACGCTGTTGTTGTCCACCAGACATTTCTTCAGGATAGCGGCCTAGCAAGGGCATAAGGTCTAAAGCAGAAAGGATTTGGCGCCACAACGCCGGGTTTTCATCCAAGCCCTTTAGCTGGCGACAAAAGCGGATGTTATCTGCTGTGGTCAATGTTGGTAGCAAATTAAATTGCTGAAAAACGAGGCCAATATTGTTACGTCGGAAAGCGGTTCGTTCACGTTCTGTTATAGCATGAATGGGGGTGTCACCTAACCAAACTTCGCCTGAGTCTGATATGTCTAATCCGGCAATCAGGTTAAGCAGCGTACTCTTTCCTGAGCCGCTCTCACCCATCAATGCCAGCTGTTCACCTTGCTTAAGCTCCAGCTCCGCACCCTGCAAAACAGAATGGTATTCACCACCATCCTGGTACCCTTTGCACAGGTCGACCAGTCGTAACATTTTTATCCCCAGTTTAGGAAAGCAATAAAAAGGAATTTACCGTAAACCCCTAATTCTATAAAGTACTTTGAAAGTATTATTTAGAAATGCAATGTAATACGTTACAAAGCCTATACAAATCCCCCACACTACAAACAATATCCTCACAATATTCTGTTAAAACAGCCATCTAAGTGCCACCAATCACCTATTCATCAAAGCTATCTATAAATTCAACATTCAAAGCAATTATTAAATTATTCTGTGTGAGTATCTCGATGTAATTCATTGATGGAATGAAGATTATCCAGTCGCAAATCTCACTTTTGAATTCAATAAATTAACCACTCTAACGTGTTTTCCGCTACATTGATTATATACCCAAGTCGCTTCAACATGCATGATCCGTCGCCAAACCAGTATCTTCGCAAGGTTTAGCCATATTTAAGGATTGCAACGATTACAACAAGGAAGATGTAATTTATGAGCAAGACAATTTTGGTTGTTGGCGCATCGGGCTATATCGGCACCCACCTCGTGCCCGAGCTAGCCAATGCGGGCTATACCGTCAAAGCCACCTCGCGCAACGTAAAATTGTTGGAAAAACGAAAATGGGAAAAAGCTGGCAATATTACGCTCCATGAACTGGATTTAAATGCCCCTCACAACCTTGATGCCCTCCTCCAAGATGTTGATGTCGTCTTTTTCCTGGTTCATGGTATGAACCACGGGCACGACTTCATCGATATCGAAATCGATGCCGCGGAAAACTTCAGTGTTGCCCTTAAACAAAGCCAGGTAAAGCGAGTGATTTACCTTGGTGCACTCCAGCCCGCAGACGGCTTTTCCAAACATTTGTCGGCACGCAAGGCGACCGGTGAGATATTGCGCAAAGGCGATATTCCTATCACCGAGTTGCGCGCAGGGATCATCGTCGGTCCCGGCTCTGCAGCTTTTGAGGTCATGAGGGATTTTGTTTACCACTTACCCGTCATCGTAACGCCCAAATGGGTGAAGTCGCGCAATTCCCCTATCGCGCTTCGTAACCTGCTTTACTACCTACTGGAGTTGCTGAAGTTCGAACCCTGCCGCCACCAAATTATGGATATCGCAGGCCCTGATGACATTACCTATGAAGATCAAATGCGGATCCTCGGCAAGCATGCCGGTAAAAGAATACGGATCTTACCCGTTCCGTTTCTCACCCCTAAATTTGCCGCATACTGGTTTCGATTTATTACTTCGGTGCCCACCAATATTGCCAAGGCGCTCATTGGCGGGCTAAGGTTTGATCTTCCCGCCGATGGCTCTGCCATTCAATCATTAATCCCCCAATACCTGCTTAGCTATGACGAAGCGGTTGAGGAATGCCTGAGCCACGAAACAGAAGTGGTTCGCAGTGATATTTGGGGCTTTGACCCTGACGCACTTGCCCGTTGGCAGCCAGGGTTTGGCTATTACCCTAAGCAAGCCGGATACCGGCTAAAAACCGATGCCACAGCAGAGCAGCTATGGCGGCAGGTTCAATTAGTCGGTGGTAAAGAGGGTTACTTTTACGCCAACTTTCTTTGGCGGATACGTGAATGGATGGACTTCGCCATTGGTGGAGACGCCTTGAAACGCTATCGACGGGATCCAGATACACTGGAGCTTGGTGATAAGGTTGATTCGTGGAAGGTCATCAATTTAAAGCCCAACCGATTCTTATCGTTGTTATTTGGCATGAAAGCCCCCGGATTGGGTCGATTGGAGTTTACCATTGAGGACAAAGGGGATTATCGGGAAGTGGATATTCGAGCTTGGTGGCACCCAGCAGGCTTCCCCGGGCTGCTTTATTGGTTCGCGATGATGCCAGCACACCTGTTCATTTTCCGTGGTATGACCCATGAGTTAGTGAAGCGTTGCAAAGCCAAAGCACAAGAAGGGCGAACAGAAACCCTATAGCCGATGTTATACCCAAGTGACTTCAAGGTGCAGGTTATAATAAGCGAGAGCACGATTTGCTCTCGCTTATTATCGAGCGTAACGTTAACTTACTGCACCGGCAATTCAGGCAAATGCGTACCTGCATTACCCGGATAAACAACATACTCACCGTGGTATTTCACGATTGACTTATAGTCCGTCACTTTATACAACAGCAAGCCTTGCCCAAAAGCCATATTAACCAATGCCTTGGCATCCCCACGAACAAAAAATGACAACGGCTTAATTAATTCACCTTGTTCAGAAAATGCCTCTTTGGCCTTAGCCGAACATACAATCAGTGAAGCTTGGCCATCGGTATGATGCGTCACCTTGCGGTTGATTTCATACTCAGTGGTCAACAACCAGTCTTCGTCTTCCAATTGCTCAAACAGGGTATCAATCTGAGGCTTAGCGACCAGCTTGCCACAACCTTCCTCATTACGTGTCGCAGATAGCGTTGATTGAATGTGCTCAAACAATTGCTTCAGTTGGGCATTTTTACCCATGCTACGCGCCTGTTTTTGCCAAGCTATCAAGGTTTTTGCAACACAATGATCATAGGCTTGCTGCTTGATCACCTTGGTTACCCACAGGTTCATGAAGTGAGCTTCGCTGACTGGGTTACGCGGTGTTTTACCCGCAGCCTGAGACTCAGACAAAGTGCTTAGCCCCTCCGTCACTACCTTATAAATTTCTTGATAAAAGCTTGCCATGTGAATCCTTAAGCCTCACGCGATAGCGTCCAGTAGAAACCAGCAGATAGGATTGCACACAGTGCCATCGAGATAGCCATTGGCCATGCCGAAGCGTTGTGCATCAAAGCCACCATTCCACCGACAACCGTACCTGTCCCAAATCGCATTGTACCTGCCAAAGAAGACGCCGTACCCGCCATATGCGGATACTTGGCTAGCAGGCACGCCATTGTATTACTACCGATTATTGAAATCGTACCTACAAATAGCATGACAGGGATAACCACACCCCACAAGCCCAAGCCAAACACCTGGCCAAGAATTGCACCGATACCGGCGATTAACTGCACAAGCAGGCCGAATCGTAGCATCCAGTGCGAGCCCACTTTCTTCACCAGGCGACCATTGATACTGGTCATCAAGATCAAGCAGATCACGTTCAAGCCAAATAGCAGGCCGAAGTGCTCAGTACTGACATTGTAGATATCGATATAAACGAAAGAGCCCACGGTCAAGAAGGTGAACATACCGGCAAACGAAAAGCCGCTACAAAAGATAAGGCCGACCGCAGTAGGCGTTGTTAGCATTTTGGCGTAGTTGCGCAATGTCGACCCTAAATGGAACGGGAGACGCTTTTCTTTCGGCAGTGTTTCTGGAATACGAAATGCAACCGCAGCCACAATGATCACCGCAAAAATAGCCAAGACCCAAAAAATCGAACGCCAGCCAAACCATACTGCCAAGTAACCACCGAGCATTGGTGCAATCAATGGGGCGACCGTCATCACCAGGGTAATAAACGACATCATCCGAGCAAACTCTTCGCGCTCGAACATATCACGTACCAAAGCTTGGATAATAACGGCAGCCGCAGCCCCCGCAAAACCTTGCGCAGCACGGATCCAGGTTAGCTCAACAATGCCTTGGCTGGTAGCACTAAACATGGCGGCTATCGCAAAAAGCACCACACCAATAATCAAAATTGGCTTTCGGCCATAACTATCGGCCAATGGGCCATGTAACAACTGGCCAATCGCAAAACCCGCCGTGTAAGCAGTTAGCGTGGTTTGCACCAGGCTTGGATTTACGGCTAGATCTCTGGCAATCGTAGGCATTGCCGGTAAATACATGTCAATGGCAAGTGGTGTTAGTGCACCAATTGCACCCAGAATAAGGATAAATTGCAGGCTCAGCTTCTGGCCGCCTTGTGTTGTCATAAAAACTCTATTACTGATGGAATTATCGGGAAGATGTCTATTGTACGATGAATTAGACGAATTGACTCTTTCCAGGTAGGAAAGTTTGAGTTTCTATCAAGACAATTACCCCCATAAAATAGCGGGAATACTAGTGAATAGTTGCAGTATTTTAATCGGTAATAGTGTTTATTAGCGCCTAGAAGTAAAAAGGGAGCAAAATGCTCCCTATCGATAACGTTAATTCATTCCAGCTCGCACATTATAGCGAGTAAAATTTAGCCGCCACCGCTTATTAAAAACAGCAACAGCAGCTCAAGGCACCGTTACTTAACAAAAGAAGCGATTTCTTCTTCTGTTAACGGTCGGTATTCGCCTGGCTCCAGTTCTTCGTCAAGCTCAACGCTACCGATTTGCTCACGGTGAAGAGCAACCACCTTGTTACCAACGGCGGCAAACATACGCTTCACCTGGTGGTACTTGCCTTCCGAGATAGTGATCACTGCTGCACGCTCATCCAAAATTTCCAATTTTGCAGGGCGAGTTAGCTCTTTCTCACCGCGCAATTGAACACCTTCGGCAAATTGCTGAATGGTCTCTTCAGGTACGGGATCGGCTAACTCAACATAGTACACCTTCTCGCATACATGACGCGGCGAGGTAATACGGTGAGACCACTGGCCATCATCAGTCAGTAGCACCAAGCCTGTCGTATCACCATCAAGGCGACCGGCAACATGGAGCTTCTCAGGGCTGACTTCATCCAGCAGGACAAACACGGTTGGATTGTAATCATCAACATGGGAGCAAACAAAACCCGATGGTTTGTTCAGCATAAAGTAACGGGGACCATTGAATCGCAAAGAGCGGCCATTGAACTCAACATCGCAATCATCAGTGACTTTTAATGCACCGTTCTTAACGACTTCGCCGTTGACTTCAATCATCTTATCTTTAAGCAGTTTTCCTGCTTCTTTGCGTGTAATACCTAGCGTGGTACTTAGGAATTTATCAAGCCTCATTACTGGCTCCATGTGGTACAAAAACGCGTATCATAACAAGTTACACTTTTCCTGCACATCCTCTCTCAAAATATGAGCTAAAATAGGTAGCATCAAAACGCTACGTGATTCACTATGCAACCTGAAGAATCGGACAGAGTCACAAAATTCAAGTCTATTCTTCAATTTCAAACGAACATCAAAATCCAGAACATTTTTTGCTTTATGTGGTCTGAATTATTGGACGTGTCAGATATTGGTTACGTATAAACAGGAAGTATACGTTTCGCTACGTTTGGGTAGCGAAGCCTAACTGCTAAGGTCAAAATATGAACATCTCACTTGTTGCGCCAAGTATGTCATCAATGGACATGCTACTTAAACTCGTTGAGGAGCTATTTGAATACGAAGTTCTGCCTCAAAAGAAAGAACAAACTCATCACGCAATTACTCAGCTTCTCAGCAACCCTGAACTCGGCCAAGCCTGGTTTATCGAGGTTGATAACGACGGTGACAAAATCATCGCCGGTCATATCATCGTCAGCTACAGTTTCAGCCTCGAACATGGCGGGCGCGTTGGCCTTATCGACCAATTCTATCTCAAGCCGGAATGGCGTCAGCAAGGCATAGGGACTGCACTGATCCCCCAAATTGAACAACATACAGCTGAAGCCGGTGTGCACGCCCTATCGCTTGAAGTGAATATTGGTAACAAAGGTGCTCGTAAGTTTTATGAAACTCATGGCTTCATGCCACGCCGTCAGTTCTGCATGATGACCAAAGTCATCACCCCAAGCGAAGTACCACTCAATATCGCCTCGTAACCTTTTCTGTACCGCTTCTGATTCACCCTGTTGAGCTGCCTACCAACACAAGGCAGTTCAACTGATATTGGACCCGCTCTCTTCCCTGCCAAGCAACACTCGCCAACGGGCCAAAGCCTAGGTACACTATCAAGCCCTCAACAAGCTGTGATCAAAACGCCCAGAGATGTATACCCTACGCCCTTACCAGCAAGACAGTGTTAATGCGACTATCCACTACTTCCGAAAGCACTCCACCCCAGCAGTGCTTACCCTGCCAACCGGTGCGGGAAAAAGTTTGGTTGTCGCGGAATTAGCTCGAATTGCACGTGGGCGGGTGTTAGTGCTGACACACGTAAAAGAGCTGGTTGAGCAAAACCATGCCAAGTACGAGAGCTACGACTTAAAAGCCTCGATTTTCTCGGCGGGGCTTGGTCGTAAGGAAACCGACCAGAAAGTGGTCTTTGCCTCGGTTCAATCCATGGCGAACAGCCTTGATCAGTTTGCCAATGAGTTTTCACTATTGGTCATCGATGAATGCCACCGCGTGCCGGATGACGAGAACAGCGCTTACCGTAAGGTGATCAAGCATGTTCAACAGGTTAACCCAGGGATCAAAATCCTGGGTCTAACGGCAACACCCTATCGACTCGGTTTGGGCTGGATTTATAAGTATCATACCCGAGGCCAAGTCCGTACCGAACAAGAGCGATTCTTTCGAGACTGTATCTTCGAACTGCCTATACGTTATTTACTCGATGAAGGTTTTCTCACCGAGCCTAAAATGATGGATATGGCGGTGATGGGCTACGATTTTTCTAGCCTCAAACCATCCAATACCGGCCGTTACAAAGAGGCTGAACTGGACGCGGTTATCGAGAAGTCGGCCCGAGCCACCCCAATGATCATCGAGCAAGTGATTGACTATGCCAAAGATCGCCGTGGTGTGATGATCTTTGCCTCCACGGTCAATCACGCCAAAGAGATCATGGGCTACCTTGAGGGTGAAAGCGCCGCCTTGGTTATTGGTGATACGCCCATGGATGAGCGTGACCGTATTATCAATGAATTCAAACGCCAAGAAATCAAGTACCTCGTCAACGTCTCTGTGTTAACGACGGGTTTTGATGCCCCACATGTGGATCTTATTGCCATTCTTCGCCCGACAGAGTCGATTAGCTTATACCAGCAAATAGTGGGTCGCGGCCTTCGCCTATCTGAAGGTAAAGAGGACTGCTTGGTACTGGAATATGCTGGCAACTGCTACGATCTTTATCAGCCAGAAGTGGGGGATCCTAAGCCCAATAGTGATAGCGAAGTCATCATGGTTCCCTGCCCGGCTTGTGGCTTTAAAAACAGCTTCTGGGGCAAGCTCGACCCTGCTGGTTTCCTTATCGAACACTATGGTCGACGTTGCCAAGGGTATTTTGAAGACGATGACACCGGTGAACGCGAAGAGTGTGGCTATCGCTTCCGAGCTAAATACTGTGAAGAGTGCGGCGCTGACAATGACATAGCGGCCCGTCGTTGCCACCAGTGCGACTCCGTTATGGTTGATCCTGACAAAAAGTTGCGCGATGCCTTAAAGCTTAAAGATGCCATGATCATGAAATGTACTGATTTGCGTTTGGAGCCCGGTAAAAACAAATTCGACAAACCGCAGCTGAAGGTAATTTACACCAGCGATGAAGGCTCGGAAATCAGCGAAGTATGGCCGCTATCAACCAAGGGGCAGAAAAACGAATTCCTCAAAAAGTTTATTAACCCGCACTTAGTCGATCGCCATCGTCCATTTACCGACACCGCACCGACCAAAGTCGCCAATAATGAGCACCGGCTGCGCCCACCAGAAGTCATTATTGCCCGCAAAAGCGGTCGATTCTGGGCAATTAGAGATAAGTTATTCGATTTAGACCAATACCAAAAAGCTTAAACAAAAAGGTCTAGCCACCATGGCTAGACCTTTTTCAATATCATCAAGCTAAGTTGAATATTAGAAGCTGTAATCTAGGTTAATACCCCAGTTGCGGCCTGGCTGAGTACGACGGTCGATACCCGTCGTCGTGGCATCAGTACCCTCAAGATCTTGGTACAGCCAGTACTTCTCATCAAACGCATTGAATAGGCCAGCACGCAGTGTTAGATCGTCTGTTGGACGGTAGTAACCGGTTAGGTCAACCACAGTGTAACTCGGCGCATCTAGGTTATCTGCCTCAGACCAGTCATCACCTGATTTAGAAGCAACCATGGTAATGTTAACCGCACTACCCCACTTCTCACTCGGTGCATCATAGCCAACACCAACAACAGTTGTTAACGGCGCAACGGAATCAATTGCTTCGCCCGTTGTTTTATCTTCACCCTTCGAATAAGCCACAGACAGGCGAGAGTATGTCCCCATCGGCGCACCCAAGGCTTCGTCTAGGTACAACGCACCTTTAAACTCGGCACCGTAGATCTTCGCCTCGTCAATATTATTCTTGGTGTAAACCTTCCTATCATCTTCATCTATACCAATCATTTCTTGGGCGATAAAGTTTGTATAGTCGTTGTAGAAGCCTGCAAGTTCCAAGTTACCAAGGTGATTATTGGCACGAATACCAATCTCAAAAGACTCACTTTCTTCAGGCTTCAAATCTGGATTTGGCAGGAATACCGCACCCATGCTGTAGAAAGAGTACAAATCTTGAAGTGTTGGTGCTTTAAAGCCTTGGCTATATTGGGCAAACGCACTGACATTTCGGTTAAAGTGATACACACCACCTAATTTCGCTGTAAAGGCATCACTTTCGTGGTCTGGGTGAGAAGAGCTCGACTCAGGTTTTGCCTCAAATGAGTCGTAACGAATACCCGCCGTTACAACTAAAGATTCATCAAGTAAAAACGCTTGGTTCTGCAAGAAAACACCCCATTGGGTTGAATCTGCTTCTGGGATCTCTGGCGTTTTATCATCAACTGTACCCTGATCAAACTTAATATCTGTGTAATCAAGTACAAAGTTATCGGTCACACCAGAAAGGCCATAGGTTAGCTGGTGACGACTTGATGAAAGCAAAATTTCTTTATCAAACTGGGCATCGAACTGGTAGCTTTCACTTAGGCCATTACGTAAACGATGACGTAAACCTTGGGCATAATCAGAGTCGCCAAACGTATTATCTTGGGTTAAGTGATCACTTTCGATCTCTTGCCAGTTAAAACTCCAACGCAGGGTATCGAAGGCAGCATTGTTCGCTAACCATTCGTGTTCAATACCAATACGGATACGATGATCTTCGTCTTCCGCATAGTTATTGTCGTATGTGAAGCCAGGCATCATTTCCCAGTTATCTTTACTGAGAAGACGGCCTTCACCTGAACGCGTAAAGTACTCACCCGTCAAACCCACACGGTGATCATCGTTCACTTGGTAAAATACTTTGGCCAATACATTGTCTTGGCGGTAGGCGTATGGGTTTGCTTGACCACGGTTAGGCCCATCGATATCCGCCCCATCACCATGAGTTTTCGTCTCATGACCATCAGTATGGGTATAAATCAGCAAGGTTTCCCAATCGCCCGTACGGTTTGCCAGTGTCAATGTTTGCTTGTAGCTTTCATCGGCACTTTTATACCCAGTTTTAAAACCAACATGGGTATCATCACCTGCACCGAGCAAATCTTCAGGGTTCTTAGTACGAAGTACAACGGCACCACCTAGCGCATCACTACCGTATAGCGTTGATGAAGGCCCTTTGTTTATCTCAATGGCAGTCAAAGTATCAGTTTCATACATATTTTGGTTGAAACGCATTTCGTCGGCGCCCGGGTTGTATGATACAGGCTGCTTCACGCCATCAATCATCACCTTCACACGGCTTTCATCCATACCACGGATATTGAAGCCGTTTAAACCAAATCGGCCGCCGCCATTAACACTTACACCCGGCTCATACTTAACCGCATCGCGAATGTCAGTGACTAAGTTGTCACCCATTTCTTCAGAAGAGACCTTGGCAACACTGCTCGAAACATCTTTGATACTTTGTTCTGAACGCGTACCAGAAACAACCACTTCATCAAAGATAGAAACTTCTTCAGCGTGAAGAGCCGGAGACAGCGCCAATACAACAGAACTAGCAAGAATACTTAGCTTGTAATTCATATACCCTGCTTATTTATGATTTTATTAATAACTAAACTGGCGCGAATTATTACAAACACAAACGATAATTACTATCATTATCAGTGCTGTTTCTATTGTTTTTGAACCGTTTATTGATCTAGATACATACTTTCCACATAAATAAGAGCAAGTTATGGTTACTATCTCTTTAGATTTTCATCTTTACAGCAAATAACTCTACAACAAACATTCACCGAGCAAATAAAAGCCCTGATATCACTATCAGGGCTTAAGGCAGTTGAGGAGGTTAATTCCTCACGATATTGAAATGTGACCTTAAGGTCGAATCAATTAGAAAGCGTAATCTAGGTTAATACCCCAGTTACGGCCTGGCTGGGTACGACGATCGATACCTTCAGTTGATGCCGTTGTACCTTCAAGATCTTGGTACTGCCAGTACTTTTCATCAAACGCATTGAATAGGCCAGCACGTACTGTTAGATCTTGCATTGGACGGTAGTAACCCGTTATGTCAACAACAGTGTAACTAGGGGCTTCTAGATTATCCGCATCTTCCCACTCATCTTTTGCAGCAACAGTGGTAACTGTAAGTGCACTACCCCATACATCTGAAGGTGCATCGTAGCCAACGCCTACAACTGTTGTAAACGGTGCAATGGTATCAAGCGTGTCACCTGTTTCTTTATCTTCACCATCTAGGTAAGCCATAGACAAGCGAGCATAGGTACCCATTGGTGCACCGAACGCTTCATCTAGCCACAAGTTACCCTTAAACTCTGCACCGTAAATTTCAGCTTCACTGATGTTTTCATTGCGGGTGACTTCTACACTTCCGTCCATTGTCGATTTGCTCGAAATGAAGTTCTTGTAGTCATTGTAGAAAGCAGCCAACTCTACGGAGCCAAGACGGTTATTCGCGCGAATACCCACTTCATAAGACTGACTTTCTTCTGGCTTCAGGTCAGGGTTGGCCTCAATACGGTAACCAAACATCGTATTATCTTTGTCATAATACATTTCATAGATAGTCGGCGAACGGAAACCCTCACTGTACTGGGCGTAAGTACTAATGTTGTTATTCCAGTGGTAAACAGCACCCAAGCGCGAGGTTAGTGCATCACTATTGTGCTCTTCTAAGCCAGATGAACTATCAGGTGTTGCCTTGTAATCGTCATAACGAAGACCCGCAGTGACTACCATGCGATCGTCCATAAAGAACATCTGATCTTGAATGAAGATTGCACGCTTTTCAGATTCAGAGCTTGGTACTTCTTCACTGCCTGGTGTGCTAGTACCCTCATCCAAGTCGTAGTCAGTGTATGACAAGCTGAACTTGTCATCAGAAGCAGCTACACCATAAGTCAATTCATGGCGACTCGTTGCCAGCTCAATGGTCTTTTGCATCTGTAGATCAAACTGCAAACTTTCATCTTTACCTGAACGAGCACGGTTTCGATTACCTTTCGCTACAGTGTGATCGTAGCTATTATGGTCTGCTTCACTTTCGGTCCAGTTTAGGCTCCACTCTAGTGTATCGAAAGCAGTCAGATCAGCTTGCCACTCATGCTCAAAGCCTAAGCGGTAGCGATCGTCTTTGTCCTCACCACGTACATTGGTATAAATGTAGCCCGGCATGCCACCGTCACGACCTTCACCTGAAAGGATGTCACCTTTCGCTTCACGAGTGTAAAACTCGCCAGTTAGGCCAACACGGTGAGCATCATTAATTTGGTAAAATGCCTTAGCCAATACGTTATGTGACTCGATTTTATATGGGTCAGCCGCACCACGATCTGGGCCTTCAATATCTGCACCATCACCATGGGTTTCAGTTTCATTGCCATCGCGATATGTATAGATAACCATGGTTTCAAGATCACCTGTACGGTTTGCAACTTCGACTGTTGCCTTGTACTGATCGCTCGCGCTAGCGTAACCTGTTTTTAAGCCAACATGAGTATCATCACCCGCGCCTAATAAATCTTCAGGATTCTTAGTACGCATTAGCACCGTACCGCCCAAAGCATCACTACCATAAAGAGTTGATGTCGGGCCTTTGTTTACTTCAATTGCCGTTAGCGTATCAACTTCAAATGTATTTGCGTTCTTACGCATTACATCTGCACCAGGGTTATAAGATGAAGGCTGCTCAACCCCATCGACTAGCACTTTTACACGGCTACCGCTCATACCACGGACAGTAAAGTCTTCCATGCCAAAACGGCCTTGACCATTAACTTGTACACCAGGTTCATATTTAATCGACTGCTTTACATCAGTTGCTAAATTTTCTTCCATTTGCTCTGAAGAAACTTTAGAAACCGATGATGGAATGTTCTTAATACTTTGTTCAGAACGGGTACCAGATACGACCACTTCGTCAAAAATAGACACTTCTTCTGCATGAATTGCTGGTGATAGCGCTAGCACAACTGAACTGGCGATGAAAGTAAGCTTGTAACTCATAATCCCTGCTTAAAAATATTGTTATCAACTAATTGTTTCCCGGATTATTACAAATACAAACGATAATTACTATCATTATCAGTGTGATTTCGATCGATTTTTTACCATTGATTAACCATTGCACTATTTGTGATGCTAAAATGTACAGCCAGTATCAAAGGGGAAAAGCCACCTTTGGCTGCTAACTAGACGGGCTTTAAGGGCAATCGGCCCCTAGAGTAAATTCTGAAGTTGGAATGTTTAAAAAATAGCAAGTTAGCTAAATTTAATTCGTTTAAAGCTTGCTGATAGCACTGATCACTGCTAATATCCGCGCTCGTTTTTACGACATTGAGTAAGGTCGCATTACTCAATGAATTTAATTGAAAGAGTATTTAATATGAAATTTGAAGCAGTAGTACGTACTGACCTAGGTAAAGGTGCGAGCCGCCGCCTACGTCACGCAGGTAAATTCCCAGCAATCGTTTACGGTGGTGAAGCAGCTCCAGTATCTATCGAGCTAAACCACGATGACGTGATCAACCAGATGGACAAGCCTGAGTTCTACGAAGGTATCGTTCTAGTGATCGACGGTCAGGAAGTTGCTGTTAAGCCACAAGACATCCAGCGTCACGCGTACAAGCCAAAAGTTGAGCACATGGACTTCAAACGCGTTTAATCGCATTTGATTCATACTCAATGAAAAAAAGCACCTTCGGGTGCTTTTTTTGTGCCTGAAATTCAACGCTTGAAAGGGTTTATTTGAGCTAGAACAGCTCTTGTTGACCTGAGTCTTGCGACTTACCTTCAGCTTGGGCTTGTTGATTTTTAGCCCGGAGGATCCGCTGGTAGCGCTGTTTGCAAAGCCGGATAACGTTGCGCTTCTGTTCATTGGTCAGGTTCTGCCAATGAAAGCGCTCCTCGCGGCTTCGGAAGCAACCTTTGCAATAACCCCGGTTATTTACCTGGCAAACACCAACACAAGGGCTAGGTATGGTAAAGAAGTCTAATTGTTCCATACTGCCTCCCCTTGCTATATTTCTTTTAACAATAATCGTTTATCAGATTTACAGCAAACTACTTACGCTAAAATAATCAATATACCCAAGCTACTTCAAGGTGTAGGGTCAGTAAGAATTTATAAGCTTGTAGCCAAAGCATTGTTTTGAAGATCTAGCGGATCTAAATCGAAAAACAAGCATATCCATTCAACTGGCTTGCAACACCAACATTAATTCTGGTAGTGTTTAAAAGGTTATCAGGAGAGATAACTAGAATTGACACAGTAGGCAATATCGCTGCTGTATTATCTGGAGGGAACCATGGATTTCTTTGTACCATCGGCATCAAGCCCTAGTCAGGCTGAAGCAGTATTCACTTCAATTGCAAATCATGTTGATGCGCCATCTCAAGCACAACGTGTATTTAAGCTAAAATGGCAACACGAAGGCCAAGACTGTGCCTGTGAAATTGGCCAGCCACTACCGGCTGTTTTCCGTACTGATGAAACAGTGCTCGCTATCTTCGATTGTGGCGATGTTTATAAGATTTGTACGCCAAACCGTGGTGCAATCAAGTTTGATCCTATTCATGCATCCAAGTCATCTGTGAGTGACGTTGAGTACTTCAGCTAAACTCACCAAAATATGAACCTAAAAAACCCGCATTATGCGGGTTTTTGTTTATGTCTTGTTTATGAATGATTGCTAGTGAATAACCTTTAAACCGTGACACCGGCCTCAGCAAAGCTCGCCATATGATTATAAAACTCAGCGGCAGCCCTTAGCATGGGTACCGCCAATACCGCACCAGTCCCCTCGCCTAACCTTAGCGACAGATCTAACAATGCCTCTGCCTCTAGCAGCTCAAGTGCAAGCTTATGGCCAGACTCATGGGATTGATGGGCAAAGATCATGTAATCACGACAACGGGGATCGAGCTTAACAGCGACTAACGCCGCGACAGTAACGATGAAACCATCAACCAAAACGGGAACTCGGTTCTTCGCAGCCGCTAAAAATCCACCCACCATTTGAACAATTTCATAACCACCAAGCTCGGCTAACAGCTGGCTTGGAGCCTGCGTGTTGCATCTCGCCACCCCCTGGGCTACCAGCTGAACCTTCCTGTTGAGTTGCTCACCGGAAATTCCGGTACCTAGCCCGACACAGCGCTCAGCAGGCTCATGAGAGATTGCCGCCAATAATGCCGAAGCACTACTGGTGTTGCCGATACCCATTTCACCAAACATGACAAGGTTACAACCACCGTCAATAACCTGTTGGACAACTTGCTGACCATATTCCAAGCCTTGGGTAACTTGCTCCTCTGACATGGCCGGTTCAGCCGCAAAGTTAGCTGTTTGCTCCCCTAAACGCTGTTTTACCAAGCGTTCATGTTCATCTTCAACCGGCACCAAAATACCACAATCCACAACCTTAATTGCCACGTCATTAGCTCGACAGAAGCAATTGATAGCGGCACCACCAGCCAGAAAATTCAATACCATTTGTTGGGTTACCGCGCTTGGCGCAATGCTCACACCTTCATTGGCAATGCCATGATCACCAGCGAAGACAAGCACCGTTGGCTTTTCAATCCTGATGTCGGTAACAGCGGCTGGCTGGCCTTGGCTTTGGATCAAGGCCATTTGATGAGCAACCGCTTCTAGCTGACCAAGTGCACCAACTGGCTTGGTTTTCTGATCGATCCGTTGCTGAATTTCTTCGCTGTGTTGCTGTTCAAGCATTGATTCTTCCTTGTTACTTTAAAACAAACCAAGTTGCGGTGCGGTGATATCATCAAAATACTTACCGATAAACGGCAATATGCCGTCCGCAACCGGTCTTAATTGTTTATCGACATAATGGTCGTAATCGATCGGGCTTTGCTGCGCCTCAACGGGCTCAGGACCATTAATGGTTATCACATATTCAATCCAGCCGCCGTTTTGGTATTGCAAAGGACGACCTAGCTTCTTGTTCACTTCATCCGCCATACGGGCAGCACGCACATGCGGTGGCACATTCTTCTGGTACTCCGACAAGTTACGGCGTAACCGCTTGCGGTAAACTAATTTATCATCGTAGGTGCCAGAACGAGTTTGCTCAGCATAATCGCGCACATACTCCTCTACCCCCTCATCATGGAAAACCCGATGGTAAAGCTCTTGCTGAAACTCCTGAGCCAAATTGGTCCAGTCGGTACGCACCGTTTCTAGGCCCTTGTAGACAATAGATTCTTCATCGCCTTGCTTAACCAAACCAGCATAGCGCTTCTTGCTACCCGTTTCCTGACCGCGGATCGTCGGCATCAGAAACTTGTGGTAATGGGTTTCATACTCAAGCTCTAAGGCAGACGTAATACTGTATTCTGCCTGCAGGTGCTCCGCCCACCACTGGTTAATGTGAGCCACCAGCATTTGGCCAATTTCATCGGCTTTCTCGGCACTGTGGCTGGTCTTGAGGGAAACAAAAGTCGAGTCGGTATCGCCATAGATCACTTCATAGCCTTTGGCTTCGATTAGCTCACGGGTCGTCTTCATGATCTCATGCCCGCGCATGGTGATAGAAGATGCAAGGCGATGGTCAAAGAAACGGCACCCCGACGAACCAAGCACGCCATAGAAAGAGTTCATGATGATTTTAATAGCTTGTGAAAACGCCTTTTCCCCCTCTTTCTTCGCCTGATCCCGTGCCGCCCACAGGTTTTCAATCATATTTGGTAAGAAGTGTTTTTCACGATGAAAACGACCACCTCGAAAGCCAGCTATGGCTTGTTCAGCCCCTTTCCCTTCTTCCAATAACAAGCCTTCAACCAAACCAAGGGGATCAATTCTGAAGGTCCGAATGATTGACGGGTACAGTGATTTAAAATCCAGCACCAAAACCGACTGGTATAAACCCGGTTTCGAGTCCATAACGTAACCGCCGGGGCTCGCTATCCAATTTTCACTATCTAGGCTTGGCGCAACATAGCCTGCCCGGTGTAACTGTGGCAGATACAAGTTAGTAAAGGCCGCCACCGAACCGCCTACCCTATCTATCTCAACACCGGTTAAGCAGGTACGTTCAATGGCAAAATCCAACAAATGGGTATGATCGAATATACGGGTAACCAACTTACAGTCTTGCAAGTTGTATTTCGCCAGAGACATCTTGTCATGGCGGAACATATGGTTGATTTCAGCCATGCGGTCATGAACATTGTGAATGTCTTTACCTTCACCTAGTAGTTCTCGAGATACCGACTCCAATGACCAAGAACGGAAATGATAGGTGGCTGTTTTTAAAGTATCGATACCATCAAGCACCACTCGGCCGGGAATAGTAATAAAACCTTGGTTGGGATTTTGGGTAGATTTACGCCAATGCGGTGTTTGCTTGCCACGGCCAATACGTAAACTAATCGCATTCCATTCAGCACGTTTAAGTAGCAGGCGAAAGTCAAAATCAATGACATTCCAACCTATGATGATGTCGGGATCGAACTGGATAAACCACCGTTCTAGCGCAAGCAGGAGGGTTTTCTCATCTTCTACCCACTCAATCCACCCACAAGATGCGTCTTCCTCATTGTGGGGTTGCCCCACCATGATCACCCGGCTGTCAGCTTCACTGTGGAGACCCACCGAGTAAAGCACGCCTTTTTCCGAACATTCGATATCTAAGGAAACAGTTGTTAACGCCGGCTTATAATCTGCAGCCTTGGCTTTCACCTGTGAATATTCAATATACCCTGCTCGCTGCTGAGGTACCCCGCTAAAAGCGATGCCTCCCTGTATAAAGCGCTCCATCAAATAACGATCAGCCAAACGAATATCTGACTCAAACGCTTCGATACCCGCATTGGCTAATGTTTGCGGTAGCTGCAAGCTATCCCTGATTGAAGAGGAATAGCACGCCACCATCGCTTGGTGTTGGAAGTTTTTTAGCGCTAATGGCTTATAGCTAACATTCAACCCAGCCTTGTGCAATTGTTGCTTTGCTTGTGCTAGGTCTTGCTCGCGAATAAAGCACACAGGCTTATCACCTTGCACGACCAGTCGGGCAGGACCTTGTTCGGTTTTAAGCCAAAGTATGATTTCTGTGCCATTACGACTGTCTCGGCTTTGTCGGGTAAGCACAAAGCCCGTAGATTGAGTTTGCAAAAACGCCTCTTTTTTATGCCGGCCCTAGCAATGGCAGCCTGCACAATAATGATTAACCTATCTTGCGTTCAATTTTATCAAATTCTGCAACAATCCACCCGCCAAACTCGTTGACCATATACAGTGATGCTTTTTTAGGCACTTGCTGCCTTGAAGCCAAAATAAACAAGCGTTCTATTTCGGTTTCTTTTTCCGGGTAGTATTTCAAAAATGTCGTTGCCGCTTCTTCGAGGGAAAGCACCAACACCTGTTCTCGATGAAGTACCAGTGAATAGCAGCTCCAAATCATCTTCTTGGCGATATGCTGGCAATACTCAAGGTAATTGGCCAATACTTTGGTCGCCATGATTTTTTGACGCGTTTCTGCCAGCTGCTTGGCAATATCACCATTCAGTGATTTTGCGATATCCCAACTTGGCTCGAAGCTACCAAATCGACTAGCTAAATCATCGCCATAAAGACAAAAGCAGCAATGCTTTAACCAAAAGCCCCAAGTGAAAATAGCATCTAATGACAAAACTTCATCTAAGCAGACTATACGCAGGGATAATGTTGTCAGTACTTTTTGCTGCTTGGAAAAGTGATGCTGGATTGAGCTTAAAAAAGCCTGTTGAGCCGGTGTTAAATCACGATTGAGCACCAGGGTTAAATTCAAGTCAGACTGACCCAGCACTGCCGTTCTTCGGGCGACACTGCCTGAAAGGTACACACTGTGTAAAGTTTCACCAAAACTGGATGATAGCTGTGTTACAGCCTCGACAACAACGGGGTGGCACTGAGACTGCAAAGGCGTCTGACTATCTAGCACAGGTAAAGCACGGACCACAATTTATCCTTTCAACCAAAATCTCTTGATAATTATATACTCAAGAAATCGTAATATACATCGCCAACTATTCAGATTACATATGCATTTATACTGGCACAGGTGAAAGTTCAGCCTAAATGCACAATCATTGACACATGAATATAATATACATAGACCAATATTATTTTCCTTATCTATATTTGTATTCAATGAATATCAATTTAACTAATCAGATTAAGTGAATATCAATTTATCGCCAGTTAAGCGCTATATCTCGTTATTTGCTATAAAGTAGCAAGAAACTGTTATATCATCTGAAAACGTTTTCGGTTTATGTTTGGCTCAATGAATAAAAAACACAGCATTATCCTTTTTATAAGTATGCTAGCCATTGGCTTTGTTGTATACGGTGGATTTATGCACAATACAGCCCGCTTTAAAGCTCAAGAGTCAGCCACCGATTTTTTAAGCTCTGTGGAGAGCCTACTCTCAGATATTGAGCGAAAATTGGTACAGGTAAACCAAAACCACCAAATATGTAGCCCCGAAGGGCGACGGGAGTTGGAAGCCATCATATTCCAACACAGCCCACTTCAAGAAATCACCTATATTGAAAATGGCCAAATAGTTTGTAGTGATCGGGAATTAGCCTCGTCGCGGCCTAAAATGTCCGATGTACATATTGCCCAAATTGGAATGGAAAAAGATTACGCGATTTATCGCTCCACCAGCCAACGAAGGGGCATTGATGGTATCTTTTTTATGGTGCCAGCAGGTCATGGATGGTACCGCGCACTTATCGACTCCAACTATCTGGACTTTTGGTTAAATGAGTTAACCAAGGAAAGAAAGCTTTTCGCCTGTGTCCGTAACAACTTAAACGCCACCCTATGCCAAACAAGCAATAGTACCGCCGGACACAAACTATTTTCGGTAACCCAGCAATCGAAAATTTACCCAATTAGCGTCACAACAGGGTTTACCCACACCTTGCTGATAGAGACCATGCTAACAAAGCTACCCTATGCCATCTTTCTCATTATTAGCTTCGCCATACTGACCGTCACAGGACTACACAACTTTTTACACTGGCGGCGTTCACAGTTGTCAGAGATACAGCGTGGTATCGAAAAGAAAGAATTTTATGCCTACTACCAGCCCATCGTTGATTCAGCAACAGGGCAATGGAAGGGGGCTGAACTGTTAGTTCGCTGGTATCACCCGAAAAGCCAAGTTATCGCCCCTGATCAGTTTCTCCCAACGGCTGAGCGCTCTGGGCTTATCAACGAAATTACACTTCAGCTTATTGAGCGTGCAGCGCTTGAGAAAGAAGAGTTGAGCAAATACTGTGGCCATAATTTTTATATCTCAATCAATGTCACCGCATCGATGATTGCCAACCCTGCTTTTGTTGGAGCAATTGCCAACCTGATCCAACGCTACCCGGTATTGAAACAAGGTGTGGTGATGGAGTTTACCGAACGCGAAAATTTCTCTAATACCGATATAGACTTGCTACAAAGTGGTATGCGTACATTACGTGGGTTAGGTATTCGCTGGGCACTGGACGACTTTGGTACCGGCTATGCAGGACTATCGACCTTACGAGCACTTAGCTTTGATATTTTAAAAATTGACCGCACTTTTGTCGCATCATCACTAACCGACTCCGTTACCCAATCCATTCTGGGTAATATTGCCGAGATGGGCCACAAGCTCCGCTGTAACCTGGTTGCCGAAGGAGTCGAAACCCAAGAGCAAGCGGAACAAGTACGCTCTTTAGGCATCCAATCCTGCCAAGGTTACTACTTTGCAAAACCAATGCCTTTTGAGACTTTCAAGGCCGGATGGGAAGATAGCGCTTGCAAAATCAAGGATTCGGCTAAGGGCCAAGAGGAAACTATTGGCGTTCTATAACAACCGTGATAACTTCCGGTTTTTACCTAACGATAAGATCTTAAATTATGCCAAAAGCTAGTGAAATTAAAAAAGGCGCCGCTGTGGAGCACAACGGTAAACTGTTACTGGTAAAAGATATTGATGTTCAGAGCCCAAGTGCTCGTGGTGCATCAACGCTTTACAAAATGCGCTTTCGTGACGTAGCAACCGGCCTTAAAGTTGAAGAGCGATTCAAGGGCGACGACATGCTAGACTCAGTCGACCTGTCACGCCGCGTTGCAACTTTTTCATACATTGACGGTGACGAGTACATCTTCATGGATGTAGAAGACTATACCCAATACACCTTCAATAAGGCAGATATCGAAGAAGAACTACTCTTCATCAATGAAGACATCCAAGGTTTGGTCGTCCTTGCTGTCGATGAGAAAGGTATCGGCCTTGAGCTACCAGCGTCAGTTGAAATGGTAATCGAAGAAACCGATCCGTCCATCAAAGGCGCGTCTGCTTCTGCGCGTACTAAGCCAGCTCGCTTTGCAACCGGCCTGACTGTTCAGGTTCCGGAGTACATTTCTACTGGCGAAAAAGTAAAAATCAACGTTCAAGAACGCCGCTTCATGAGCCGCGCTGATTAATTAGCTGTCGGCATCAAACCATACTGAGGGCAAGGCAACTTGCCCTTTTTTGTACCCCTTTCAATCCCCAATCGTTATACTGTCTCTTCACTCAATCAGAGACAGATGTAATTCATGGAAACACCAAACCTAATTTCTTACGACGACGCAATTGATGCAGCATACGATATCTTCCTTGAGATGGCTGCTGACAACCTTGAGCCTGCTGATGTCCTACTGTTCACGATGCAGTTTGACGAGCGTGGTGCTGCTGAGTTAGTTGAAACCAAAGACGACTGGGCAGGTCATGTTGGCTTTGATGTAGACAAAGAAGTGTACGCGGAAATTCGTGTTGGTCTAGTTAACGAGGAAAACGACGAGCTTGATGACGTTTTTGCTCGCCTGCTGGTTAGCCGTGACCCTGACAACAAGTTTTGTCACATCCTCTGGAAACGCGACTAATTCAATTAACAAGGAGGTGATATCGTCACCTCCTTTGTTCATGCGCCAAGGTTTAACGCCAAGGCCGAGCAATGCCGTATAAGCGCTCAAGCCTTTTGTCCGGTTATCTTACTGGCAAGCTTGCTCAATGAGCTCATCCACTAGCGCAACAACCTCTGTACTGACCTTTTCCATCGCCTCAGTAGCAGCGAGCAAGGCATGGCTGTCACCATGGCTTTTGGCATCCAGTGCCATCTGCCCCATCTCATGCACCAATCGGTGTGGCTCATCAATTTTGGCAAATGCCGGGTATTGACGATAATACTCGTAGCCTGCCCCTTCAAAATACCACTTGCCCAATCGGCATTCCTTGTGTGTATTTACCGAACCGACATCATTGTTTGCGATCCGAATATAAACGTTATTTTTCCATACAGCATGATCGAGTTTCACTGTTTCCAGAAAAGCCCTAACCGCAGACTGCTCAATCACCTTCTGCATTTTGTTACTCGATTCAAGCACTTCTTCTATAACGGCACGAATTTGAGTATTGCTAGCTGAAACATCTTCCACGCTGACTATGTTCTCACTGTTCGCTGTCTTGATTCCCGACGTCATGCCAATAACATCGGTAACCAGCGTATCAATGTTCGTGCTCGCTTCTGCACTGGTGGCAGCAAGGCTGCGAACTTCATCGGCCACCACAGCAAAGCCACGGCCACTCTCACCGGCTCGTGCTGCCTCGATTGCTGCATTCAACGCCAATAAGTTTGTTTGATCCGAGATATTCCTGATCACTTCAAGAAACTTGTGAATACCTGTTGCTGATTGATCCAATGTACCAATCAACTCCCTGCTTCTTTCAGCTTGTTCAACAATCATATGACTGCATTCATCAAGTTTAGAAATAGCATTTCGGGTTTGGGCAAAAATATTAGTCAGCTCTGAGAGTTGTTTATCTTCTTCATGAAGGTTCTCTGCACTATTAATTAAACTGGCACGAATATCATCAAGCAATCGAAAGCCTTGTAGTTGATGGTGCGATAATGCAGAAAAGATCATAAGATCGCCATTAATGCGCTCATTTTCCTTTTTGGAATGCGCTAATTCCTCTTTCAATGCATCAATTTGTAACTGTAGACGATGTGAATCCTGTTTGTGTTCGGTATCAAGTTGATTGATTATTTTATTATGATGTGTTTTTAAAATTAACATCGGTTATCTATATCCTTGATTTACTTTGTAGGGCAAAGCGGTGTTTCACTGCTAATTTAAAATAGTTTCCTAATAATCAAAATGATATAGAGCAGAAATAACAATTATTAATTCACGCTAACAGCAACAAAGTGTTTCTATGACACTTATTCAGCAAAATAAAATATATACCCAAGCGACTTAAAGGTACGGGTTCCACAAGAATTAAAACTAAAAAAGCGAAGCAGTGTATCCTGCTTCGCCTTTTTCCTACTTGGCCGGCAATTACTGAGCTAAAACTGGCGTGTCATGCTGATTGCTGCGGTAAACCAAGAATAAGCTAAATAACACCAATATAGCCATAACACTCATGACCGCTCCCAGACTATATTGATCTTCCGCTCGCATAAATGATGCCGCTAATGTCGCTATACCGGCGCCAAGGTTTTGCAACCCGCCAAGTACTGCACCGGCTGTTCCAGCGTGTTGCGGAAACGGCTGTATTGCTGCGGTTGTGGCAGCCGGAAAGAGTACACCTGCACCGATGAAGTATACAAAAGCCCCGCCTATCAGTGAATTCACTGTCACTAAGCCAGCCATGCCAGGGATAAGAATAGCAATCGCACCTGCAGCAATTGCCATCATTCCAAGGTACATCACACGTGTGTTGCCAAGCTGCTTTGCCAGTGCCGCCGACAACCATGCGCCCGCAAGGTAACCAGGCAAAGGAAGCACAAACAACCAACTCACTGTTTTAGGATCAAGCTTTAGCACACTACCCAGTAATACCCCAGCAGCTGCTTCAAACACGGCAATACCTGCAAACGTGGCGATCAAGCACAATACATAAGCCTGGAAACGGCGGTTGCCTAATACATACCGATAGCTCACCCAAACTCGCTCATGTCGACGGTGCTCTACGGGTAATGTTTCACTGAACATAAACAGCATTGCGACCGTTACAATTGCACCGAATACCAGCAAAAATACATAACTTGCCTGCCAATTAAATTCTGCCGATAAAAACCCGCCAAGCACTGGCGCAAGTAGCGGAGAAAATATCACCCCCATGCTCACTAGGCTGTTCGCACGATGAAGTTCTGCCCCTTCATAGCAGTCTCGGGTAACTGTACGGCACATTGCACCGCTGCAACCCGTACCGGTTCCCTGAACAAAACTGGCAACCAAAAACCATTCAAAGCTCGGTGCGAGTAGCGCACCAACCGCCCCGACAAGAAATATCGCCATACCGATTAAAATCACCGGGCGACGACCAATGCGATCTGACATCGGGCCATAAATAAACTGCGACAGTCCATATGGGATCAAGTAAGCAGCCATAACCGCCTGCAAGTAAGCAGACTCTACTGAAAAATATGCCGACATTGCCGGAATAGCAGGCACATACATGGTTTGTGTCATTTGACCGACAGCAGCCAAAATGATTACTAAAAATAACAATTTTGCCAAGCGAGCAGAAGACGATTTCTGTTCCACAGCGAAATCCTCAACACAGAATAATATAAAGTTAAAGGTGGTTATTTAGCAGAAAAGCCACCGCCACAAAGAATAAAAAACCAAACAATCATAACATATTGACATTAAACCCCGAAAAATAGAGAGCAAGCAACAATAACAACCATTTGGGGCGAAAGGATAGTAAAGCGCATCAGCATTTCAGGCAAGCAAATATCATACAAACAAGCACGATACTTAATTATGAAAAGCATTAGATTATCTAATGCAAAATAGATAAAGGGAAATTGAATATAACCAGCTAATGTATTGATGGCTTTGCACAGAGAGCGCGTGAGCAATGAACCGTACTTTATGCAAAGCCGAATTGAGCATAATTTATGCTTTTGTTGCCAACCTTGCTTCTATAGCATCAATACACAAACGAACCAACAATGGTAGCGAGGATTGAAAAGCGTGAATCGCGTATACGTTGGTTGGCATTAAGTAAACGCCGTCAACAACTGGCTTTAACCTACCTTCAAGCGCCAATGGCTCATAAACGAATTCAGGTACAATCCCTATCCCTGCCCCTGCTTCAATTAATGACAGGGTCGTAGGGAGCGAATCAGCAAATCGGGTGGGATGCAAAACAGCCGTCACTGCATCAGTTCGGGCCGGGTGAAACAACTGGTGCACGACGTATTTGCCTTGCCAAACATTCGCCACGTAATCACACTTTGGTAGCTCATCTGCCAAGCCATCTCCAAAGCTGAAAGGCTTCTTTAAACGGGTCAAGTAAGCAGGTGAGGCGCATAATACATCACGAAACTGCCCTAACCGGCGTTGTTTGTAACTGCTTGACGGGGAATCCCCCACCCTGATCGCAAAATCAATGCTGTGCTCAATAAGATCCAACCGGCCATCGTCAGCAATAAGGTGCGGAACAATCGCTGGATAAACCGACACTAACTCCCCTATCGCGGGGGCAACAATATTGCTCATTAACGCATGAGGTGCGGTGATGGTGACTGTGCCAGTTGGCGTTAACTGGCTTTCTTTGGCTTCTTCCCAAGCTTCATGGGCAAGTTGATTCATCTGCTGGCACTTTTCATAAAAGGCAGTACCCGCCGGTGTTAATGTCTGGCGGCGGGTTGTACGAACCAGCAACGTTATCCCAAGCTCACTTTCAAGCGATTTTAAATGTTGGCTGATCACCGACTTCGACAAACTCAAATCTTCTGCCGCTGCACTGATCGACCCTTTTTCGACCACTTTGGTAAACACCGCCATGTGCCTTAAGTAATTCATATCGATTGTTTGATTTAACTAAACAGTATTTACATATTACTTTATTTTTCTTCTCTAATTTGTCTTTTATGCTTATATCAACAAAAACACATTGACGAACGGTGAGATAAGCAAATGGAAACCATCCCAACAGCACAAGTACCAGAAGCATTTTTAACCGGTATCAAAAACTGGCAGCAGGCGTTCAACAAGCAAGATGCCAAGGGGTGTGCTGAGCAATACCAATCAGACACCACAATGCATGCCCGCCCTTTCGGTACGTTTAACGGCACAGAAGAGATTCAGGCTTTTTGGCAAAACATCATTGATTCTGGATATAAGGATGTCGATTACCAAGAAACGACATGGGAAAAGAAGAGTGATACCTGCTATATCCTTCGCTCAAAGTGGACAATGAACAAAGCATTCGGCGTGGTTCATGAAGAGCATTGGGAATTGCAAGACGATGGTACTGCCAAGTTGGCCTACGATGACTTTGAAGTTCAAGGCGAGCGCTAACAAAGTAACAGTAGACACTTGTAATAAAAACAATCAGATATAAAAACGCCCTGACTATGATCAGGGCGTTTTTATTAGATTGCGACTGTTATTCTTACTCAGCCTGGCTAAGCACGATTAATCAAAATGGAAACGGTGTTTACCGTGACTCGCTTTCGTTTTCAGGTAATTTTCATTACCGTCTTTAACGTGCGCCTTAGTACCAACCACTTCAGTAATGCTAATGCCTAGCTCTTCCAACTCTCGGATTTTTTTCGGGTTGTTCGTGATAAGGCGGATCTGAGTCATCCCCAACGCCTTTAGCATCTGAGCTGCTTCGGTGAAATCGCGAAGATCATCACCAAAGCCAAGGTGATTATTCGCTTCATAGGTGTTCATGCCTTGGCTCTGTAGCTCATAAGCATCGATTTTGTTGTACAAGCCAATACCACGCCCTTCTTGACGCAAGTATAACAAGATACCGCCTTCTTCACCCATCTTCTCGATAGTTTCGTCTAGCTGCTCGCCGCAGTCACAACGTGATGAGTGGAAAACATCACCGGTCAAGCACTCTGAGTGCATGCGTACCAATGGCGCCTCATTACGCTTATCCGCGTCTCGGAAAACCAAGGCGACGTGCTCTTTGCCCGACTCAAGCTCATTGAATGATAGAAGATCTGCTGAAATATTACTTTTCAAGCCAACTTTAAAAGGCACTCGCGCCCTTACATTTACCATGTTGTTCCTAAGTACTTCTGCTGCCGTGCAAGCGCAACCTTTGATTATTCACTCAATACTCTATAAATAACAAAGAATGCGCTTAACTGTGGCGAATATTCTTTAATCTAAACCTAATCAGCAATGCTGCTAAGCACCTTGTTGCCAATAGATATGACACTTTTGCTAGATGATATCTAAAATTATTACACTAAAACAGCGTCTAAGCACCTCGATAGGATATTTAGGAAAAATAATCTGTTAAGCTGCACCATGAAACGTTATAACATAACAAAAATACAACTGCTAGATTAATGCTGTTTTGGCGAACTGTAGTAAGCACTTACCCTTTCGTTTTGGAAACAACATACAGATACCAAAGTAAAAATGACCACAGCGCCCATGATGCATAACATTCTTATCCAATCATCACCCATCATCAAGCGAACAGTGATCATCTCATAGGTCACCACCAGCCATTTCCCTGCCATCAATATCAACAATGCAGACATCAATTTAGGTATCGCTTTCCGGCGAACAAAAAGTGCTAAGGGCAAGAGCACCAAAACAATGAATGGAATCATGCCACCAAAACGTAAAAAATGCGCTGCCAATAACCAACAACTCAATATAACCGGCGTTAGCCTAACCAAAAACATACCTTCACGACTTCCAAACTTAATGATGTATATTTTATACATCTTATAGATCCAAATAGCTATTTTTCTCTACTTACTTATAGGACAGGCACTTAGCTACACGGCGGATTTTTCGCCATGAGCAATTATGCTTTTAAACTATAATATTCACACAACTTATGTTTCAATATGCCTTTGGCCGTTCATAATACATACAAAGTAAAAGCTTCATGCAGCTCACATTTTGGCTCCGCTGGCGTTTTCCTTCATTCGTCTTTCTTTTTGGTCTCATTATTCTGGCACTTAGCTCAAATTGGCTGAGTGAGCGCCTGTTTGAACGAGATGTCACAAAACGCTTGGATAACCTACACAGCTTTTACCAAGGCCGATACCTTGCGATTGCTGATGAACTCGACACGCTTGCCTCACAATTGAATTTCAACTGCAAGCAAGCCGATCTCAACGCTCTGCGCAGCACCATTGAAGAATCTGTTGTCATCCAGCTCATCGAAATACAAACCAACAACATTAGCTGCTCTATCTACGGTAAAGAAATAAGCTCGGTTAAAGAGTTTACCAAGTCTGACGCAAAACTAATTAACAAGGGCAACTACCGCTATACAGTTGAGCCCTATTTCAACCACAGAATCAAAATCACCTTTCGCCACCCAGAAGCGCAGCTAATTACGATCACCGAACCATTCCAGAATATCTTTACTGATAGCGAGACCTGCCCAGGCTGTGTTGCTATGGTGCTGGAATACAATGGTGAGAACATTCCTATTTATTCACAAGCAAGCGGCGAGCAATACCAGTTTATTGCCAGCAAGCACTTTAGCCAGCATTACCTGATCAGCATTTTGGCTACCTCTGAGGGTATCAAGCACATAGTCCGCGAAGATCTCATCGAGGCCCAACTCCTGATCGCTTCCATCTTGCTCTCACTATGCCTATTGCTTGGCGTAAGAAATAACCCAGAGCGTTCCCTACAAGATCAAATCGCATTAGGTTTAAAGAGCAAAGAGTTTCTCCCCTACTTCCAGCCGATTATCAACACCAAGACCAACAACCTGGTAGGCAGTGAGGTGCTGCTGCGCTGGAAAAAGCCCAATGGTGATCAGATCTCACCGCAGCAGTTTATTCCTATTGCAGAGTACAACGGCCAAATCAATGACTTAACCCAGTACTTGATCAGTGATGTTACCGCCAAAGGCAAAGAGCTGCTGCAACAGCTGCCTGGCACCTACCTAAGCTTAAACGTCACACCCGCCATGCTTGAAAGCCACAGCTTTGCAGAGGGTGTTTTAACAATCATTAAACGCAATAAACTACCGGCCACCTTCATTTCATTTGAAGTAACGGAACGTACTCCGTTCTCCGACCTTAAGAAAGCGGAAGCTGTAATTAGCCGGCTACGACAACAAGGTGTGATGGTTAAGCTCGATGATGCTGGCACTGGCTACGGGGGCTTTAGTTATTTACAAGAGCTTCCTATAGAAACATTGAAAATCGATAAGATGTTCATTGATACCATCGGCACCAATGACATGAAATCAAAAATCCTTGATGCCATCATTCTGTTTGGCAAGCATGCAGGGCTCAAACTCATTGCGGAAGGGGTTGAGACCCAAGAGCAAGTTAGCTATTTGCAGGCAAAAGGGGTGTGGCTGATGCAAGGCTACTTCTTTAGTAAGCCTATTTCATACGCAGAATACTTGAAGTACAAACCGCCTTTTCTGGAGCAGCCAATCACGCTCGCCGTTGAGCAAGAGACAAATTGACCAGTGAAATCGTTACCAATAGCTGTTGAATTAAACAACTGCGTCTTTTTTATGCCTCGGCAATTGTTATTTTTTACAAAAACTCTAAAATTGCGCGGTTAGAATTCCAGAGCCGTGCCGATCATGGCTGGATTGATTTAATAGTCTGACAGCGAGAAGCTGTTATTGACGCAGTAAAGGAAACGACATGATTCAAGTAGTTGGTCACAAAAACCCTGATAGCGATAGCATCTGTTCGGCACTCGTTGGTGCTGCTCTTCTTAAAGCTCGTGGCGTTGAAGCTAAAGCTGTTCGTCAAGGTGAAATTAACCGCGAAACGCAACACATTCTACAAACTGCTGGTGTTGATCAGCCAGAAATGTGCACCGGCGTTGCTGGCGAGAAAGTTTGGCTTGTTGACTACACTGACTTGGCTCAAGCACCAGATGACATCGCTGAAGCTGAAATCGTAGGTATCGTTGATCACCACCGCCTAGGTGACGTGATGACTGTGAACCCGCTTGAAGCATGGATCTGGCCTGTTGGTTGTACTTGTACCATCATGTTCAACCTATTCAAGATGGAAAACACCGAAATCACTCGTGAGCTTGCAACACTTATGTTGTCTGCAATTCTAAGTGACACTGTTGGCTTTGCTTCTCCAACTTGTACTCAAAAAGACAAAGACGCCGTTGCTGAACTAGCACCGCTAGCTGGCGTTGAAGATCTAGACCAGTTCATCAAAGATCTACTTATCGCAAAAACTGACATTCAGGGCCTAACTGCTGCTGAACTAGTAGAAAAAGACCTTAAAGCGTACCCATTCAAGGAGCGCAATGTTGTTGTCGGTCAAATCGAGCTTGCAACACTTGAGCAAGTTGAAGACATGATCGCTGATCTAGAAGCTGATCTTCAGCGTCGTTGTGACGAAGAAGGTCTAGCAATGGCAGCGCTAATGCTAACTGACATCACAACAAGCACAACTCGCCTACTTTACAAAGGTGAGTGGAATGCAGTGCTGGATGCTCACGCTAAAGACGGCATGCTAATGATGGAAAACACGCTAAGCCGTAAGAAACAAGGCTGGCCTTGGCTACAGCAAGTGCTTGCTTAATCGGCAACACTGCTTAGTAAAACAAAAAGGAACGCTGCGGCGTTCCTTTTTTTGTTTTGTCTGCACGACTTTTTCAGAATGAGAAAGACAAGCGCGATTATTTGGCGATGACACTCGATGTTTCATTTAAAATATCAGCAAAGTGGCTCACAAACTCACGGCCAACAATCTTCCCTTCGCGGTAATCGACTTCCAAGTCATCTTTATCACTGAGCAATGCTCGACTACGCAGGGTTTTCTCTGGAGCAATTTGGATCACTTTCAGCCCATCCGGCGGCGATAGCATAAATTCATGGGCATCGTTATACGTGGTGTAATAACGATTGAGCATCTCGAGGATCTCACTGCTTTTCCCATTACCAGTAATAGCAATCATTCTCTCGATGTTTTCAGGCGACAATAAGCGCCAGCCTTTCTCTTTACCACCTGCCTTGTATAAATTGGCCTTCTCTTCTAGCTCGGCTTTCTCACGCCAGTTCAACCGCCACTGCTCGAATTTAGTAGAAAACTCACTATGGAGGGTTTTAACCTTATCAAACGAGGTATTCTGGCCCAGGCGGTCCAGGTACTCAGGTACGACCGATTCAATTTTCGCCCGCCAATCGACCACTTGTTTGGCCTCTTCTTTCTTTAATGCTATTGGCTCGGTACGCACCACAATAACCAAATCGGCACCGCGTAACCATGCCTCCTTGACAGGCACCGCAGCACTGACACCACCATCAACCCACTCCAAATCATCCATGTTTACCGGCTCGTTATAAATCACAGGAATGGCGCAGGTCGCCTTTAGCACGTCACACCAATGGGCGCCATAAAGCGGCATATACATATCTTGCAAAGTGTCTTTGCGGGTAGCACAGGCAAGCGCGGTGCGGTTTACCAACACTTGGCGTGCTTTCACCACATCTAATGGCATAGCACCTTTGGGTGCTACGGCATCCAGCGCCCAATCAAGGTTCATCGGTTTTTGCTGGCTGAGGTACTTATAGAGACTGAAGAACTCTTCGTCTGTGGTGTAGTTAACAATGAAGTCATAGCCGAACTGATACTGCCGGCTAATGAAGGAAGAAAGATTCAGCGCACCAGCTGATGTGCCGATATAGAGCTCAAACGGGTCAAACTCAGCATCAAGAAAAGCATCGAACACACCTGCTGTGAAAATCCCACGTTGTCCACCGCCCTGGACCACCAGCGCTATTTTTTTTCTTTTCGGTTGAAGCAACTGTCGAGAAAAGTTGTTAACCAAAGGTAAATCAAAATCTTTTAAGCTAAACGGTAAATGATTCGTCATATACATTCTCACTTAAAGCCGAGAACACTATTGACACAGTATACCTCATATTGCTTAACCGAACCGGAACAATGTTAGGATTGTCACTATTTATTAATAGGTTACACAGTAATTGCGATTATCCCAAAAGTCATTAGAACAACCATAGTAATCAGCACAACGCCGATAGCATGTTTTAGATCAATATCCATTTTCGACTCCCTTACGACATGGCATTAACAAAGTTTTAACCTTATTCTAGGGTGACTTCAAGGTTATGACCATTGAAAAAGTATGAATATAAGAAAGCTGTCACACTACAATTACACTTATAAATCGCATCCAGCATTCTGTTATGTAACAGCAGGAAAGAAAAATGAAAAAAAATAAAATACTGGCTTTCATTTTAGGGATAACGGCAACTGGCGCAGTTTGGGCTAACAATAACGTCTATATCACCCCATACATTGGATATAGCTTCTCAAACAGCTTCAGTGACGAAAATGGTATTGATATCGACATTGACAACGATATCCACTACGCACTGGGGCTAGAAACCGATCTGGGAGAGGGGCGAGTTGGCTTGTACTTAAGCCACCAGCCGACCAAAACCGCTAACTTTTCAAACGACGGCTCCCTGTCTTATGTTCACTTTCAAAGTGCGCTTCGCTTTGACACGTTCACCCATCTCGACACCTTTCTAGGCGCAAGTCTCGGTACAACAATTGTTGATGCCGACTGGACAGATAAAGACCTGCTGTTATCCGGTGGGCTACATGGTGGATTAGATTACAAGCTAACCAGTCAATTGCGACTGGTTGCCGAACTTCGCTGGCTAGTCAGCTTAATCGACAGTGACACCACCACAATATGTACCCTACCAACAGGTAACGAAACCTGTAATGTAAGAATCGACTCAGATTGGATGCAGCAGTTTCAAACCAACGTCGGGGTTAGTTATTCGTTCTAATAGGTTGAAGACTGGGAGGAAATGGCCATTTTATGGTCATTTTTCCTCCCAGGTACTTAACCTATTGAGTTAATCTGTATTTAGACTGTTTCGCAGACAATTTAGTCTAAGATGTAAAATAATATTTCAAACCACTAATTTACCAGCCACCCAGTGATTTACACTGCACATCCAAATCTGTGATCCATATTTATTTCAGCATTTAAAAACAAACCAAAAATTAACACCTACCACCAGCCATCGTAACAACACCACACTCTATTGCTTTACAACTTCTGTCTGGTTAATCTCGTCCCATTAGCGTGGTCTAACCATTTGATTCTCACGCTTTTCATGATGAAAAAACAGAATTTTTAACTTTCCAATCTTTGTTTCATAGAGATTTGCAGTACATAAGGAGATGTATATGAAACGCGAACAATGGGGCTCCCGAGCAGGATTTATCCTTGCCGCAGTGGGCTCTGCAATTGGTCTAGGGAACATTTGGCGTTTCCCGTATATGGCTTACGAAAACGGTGGCGGCGCATTTTTTATCCCATACCTTTTTGCCATGCTCACCGCAGGTATCCCATTCATGATCATGGAGTTCAGCCTTGGGCACAAGTTACGTGGCGCCGCGCCGCGTGCCTTCTCAAAGCTAGGACTTAAATTTGAATGGCTTGGTTGGTTCCAGGTTTTCATTGCCGCAATTATCGCGGTTTACTATGTCGCAATTATTGGCTGGGCCATCTCGTACCTTACCTACTCGTTTGGTCAGAGCTGGGGCACAGATACTAACGCCTTCTTCTTTAGTGAATACCTAAAGCTTGGCGACAATACCCCGAGCCAGCTTGGTAGCCTACAGACTCACATTGCTATCCCGATGGCAATTGCATGGGCGATTACCTTTGCAGCCGTGTTCACCGGTGTTAAGGGCGGCATTGAGCGCGCAAGTAAAATCATGATGCCGCTACTGTTCATCATGGTGATCGGCCTGATTGCCCGCGTGGTATTCCTACCTGGTGCACTGGATGGACTCAATTACTTGTTCCAACCTGATTTCAGCAAGATCCTTGATGCCAAGGTATGGTCAGCGGCTTATGGTCAAATCTTCTTTACCCTAAGTGTCGGCTTCGCCATCATGATCGCCTACTCTAGCTACCTGCCAGAGAAATCGGACATCAATAACAATGCCTTTATGACAGTACTGATCAACTGTGGTTTCTCAATCACTGCTGGTGTATTGATCTTCGGTGTACTTGGCTACATGGCACAAGAGCAAGCGAAACCAATTACTGAAGTGGTTTCTGCGGGTGTCGGTTTGGCATTTGTAACCATTCCAGCGGCAATCAACCTATTGCCAGCGCCGTTTATCCTTGGCCCACTATTCTTCTTGGCTTTAGTTGTCGCCGGCTTGAGCTCGCATATTTCTATTATTGAAGCGGTCACATCAGCCATCATCGATAAGCTAAAAGTTAGCCGTAAGGTAGCAGCAAGTTGGGTTTGTGGTATTGGCTTTGTGGTTTCAATGGCGTTCGCAACCAACGGTGGCCTATTACTGCTGGATCTTGTCGATTACTTCATTAACAACGTCGCGCTACTAGCAAGCTGTCTCATCGAACTTGTGATCATTGCTTGGCTATTGAAAGTGTCTGATATTCGCACCTACGTGAACAATATCTCTGAATTTAGCATCGGCAAGTGGTTCGAAATCTGTATTCGCTTCCTAAGTCCTGCGATGCTGGCAGTGATCCTTGGCACAAACCTCGTTAACACGTTCAACGAAGGCTACGGTGGTTATGCAATGTCTGACCTACTAATGCTTGGCTGGGGGCTTGTTGCCGCAATGTTTATTGTGGCCGTGCTTATCAACCTTTCATCTAAGCCACAACCACAGCAGGAGGCAAAACTATGACAGCCAGTGCCATTATCATGATGCTTATCGGCCTTGGGATAACATGGGGCGGTGCCGCCTACTGCATCTCAGTCGCGATGAACAAACAGCAGAAATAACGTTTCTCGCTAACATAAAAAGGGCTCTTTCGAGCCCTTTTTTGATCGCCGAAATCCATCTTCTTGCTAAAAAATAATGTTAAGAATGTTTTAGTCTGGTAAAGAACCCTTTTCCTTACACCTTATGGGCAGTTACAATCGATTAAAAACCAATACCATAATCCAAGGAAAGGCAATGAAGTTAGCTGCTATTTTACTTACCACCGCAATGTTACCGACGACGGTACTTGCTTCTTCCACCAGTTGCCAGAGCGACAAATACCACCAATACATCGATGCGTCATTATCTTGGTACCAAAGCCTTGTTGAACTCACCGTAGCTAAAGACGAAAAGTTGAAAGAAGTGGGAGATTGGTTCCTAGAAGGCCGTAAGCACCACTTTGAGCTCAATCGTGAAGCTGTTGATTGGTACTTGGAGAACGATAAGGAAAAACTAGACCTGAACCAACCTATCGAATCTTGGCTGCAGCTAAGCCAACAAGATGTCAAAGCACTATCAGAGCAAGATACTGAATTAGGGCGAATTGCCAAGCTTTCTTTCGATGATCGCCAGAGCAAGCCGCACCCGAAAAACTATGAGTTGCGCAGTGCCTTTGCTGAGCTACTTACCCACCCGGTAGAAATTGAAAAGCCGCTAACCGAATACAACGATAAAATGAACAAAATTGCAGAAATTAGCTGCAAATAGTTCATAAAAGTAACGTGAAAGGCATGTAATATACGGGGCGATAATGGAAATCGCCTCTTATCTATATTAATCTTTTGCTAACAAGCATTTATTTTACATTAGATTGACAATTGCTTGGTCGGACGCACGTATAAAAACGCTTTTACATATTTCGCAAGGAGCGCAGGATGATCCCGCAGCGTTATGCCGTTATAGCCGGCATTGTTTCTTTAGCTCTCTACTCCATGGGAGCACAAGCGAATGGTCCAAAGCCTTGGACCCCTGGCTTTGGTGCTGATATTTCCATCCTCGCTGGTTATACAGACTCCACTTCGCAATTCAATACTGATAACCATACGATTTCAACGCTAGACGATGAAGCGCCATCGCAAAGCAATGCTTTCTTCGCCCCCCTTGGTACCGTGAGCTATACCAACCAAGACCTCAACCAGCAGATCTATTTCGGTACCAGCCGTTCAGATCTTGCGTTGGGACGTTTTCATGTCGAATTAGGCTACCGTTATCGTATCGAAGATAACGGCATGATCACCCTTAGCTATGTACCGGGTATATTGAAAACCGATACATGGAAAGACCCCTTCGTAATCAACGAAAAGCGAGAGGAAACGGAAAGTAAGATTCGCGGACTTCGCTTCCAGTACGATAGGATCCTTGGCTCGAACTTCTCATTCGAAATTTCTGGTGGTGAGCAGGTCGTTGATGACGAGCAAAGTGGTGCCAACTCTTTCCCTGAGTTTGAAGACCAGCTTCAGCGTGAAGGCGACATCATTTTCACCGAACTAAGCTATGTGCAACCAATCAGCCGTAGCCAGCTGCTTCGCGGCGGTATCAACTACACCCGCCTCAATGCCGATGGCGATGCCATGGCCAGTGATGCGTTTGGCGCAGAGCTTGGTTTAATCCAAATGATGCGCAGCTCCAGCTTAGCATTAACCCTTAGCTACACACGTACTGACTTCGATGCAGTTAACCCTGTTTTTGGCACCAAGCAACAAGACGATAAGTGGGGGGTATTCCTTGCTTACGAATACAAAGAACCATTTGATTGGGAGAACTGGGGCATAGTGTCGCTAGCAGGCTATAGCCAAAGCGAATCAAATATCAGCTTCTATGATGAAGATTCCCTACTAGTGAGCCTGGGTATCAACTACCGCTTCTAGTGGATTTTCGAATTATCACTGATAAATTAATGGGATAAGCAGCATGCAGCTTGTCCCATTTTTGTTTGAAACATTAGCAAATCGGCAATACCAGCTTCACCCTAATGCTAATTTTTACGGGACATAGACGATAATTTGCATTAAATTAACATCAATTTGCCGAATCAAACTATAAGTATTAGCTATATATGGCAGTGGATCACAAGAAAGCCGATGCTACCGAAGAGTCGCTGCATCGCATTTTTACGGTGCCGGAAGCACCAGATTCAACCCTGGGTCGAATCGAAAAAGAAATCTCGGAAAACCTGAATGCGTTTCTTCAAACACACATTGCAGCCCGAGAAAAACCGCTAGCAGAAATTGAAAAGGACTTTTCATCGGCTGCCCTGCCTGAAGCCCCTAGTTTCGTTTCTGATCATACCCATTTTCTGCTCGATAAACTGGTGGCGCAATCAGTGCATACCTCTGCGCCCTCGTTTATTGGCCATATGACATCGGCACTGCCCTACTTCTTGATGCCGTTGTCGAAAATCATGATTGGCCTGAACCAAAACCTGGTTAAGATCGAGACCTCGAAAGCCTTTACCCCGCTTGAGCGCCAAGTGCTGGGTATGCTACACAACCTTATTTACCGTGAGGAAGATAGCTTCTACCAGCAGTGGATGCACAGTGCCAACCACTCCTTGGGGGCATTCTGTTCAGGTGGCACCATTGCCAACATCACTGCGCTTTGGGTTGCGCGCAACAATGCACTAAAACCCGACGGTGAGTTTCGTGGCGTTGCCCAAGAGGGCCTGTTCCGCGCAATGAAGCATTACGGTTATGAAGATTTGGCGGTGTTAGTCTCTGAGCGCGGCCACTATTCTTTGAAAAAAGCGGCGGATGTATTGGGCATCGGGCGCGACTGTGTCATCCCAGTTAAAACCGATAGCAATAACCGCGTTCGCGTCGATGATCTCAAGCAAAAGCTTGCCGAGCTCAAGCACAAAAACATCAAACCGTTCGCCATTATTGGTGTCGCTGGTACGACGGAAACCGGTAATATCGACCCGCTCGATGAATTAGCAGATATCGCAGAACAGCATGATTGCCACTTCCATGTCGATGCGGCTTGGGGTGGCGCGACTTTAATGTCAAACGCCCATCGCCCGAAGCTGAAAGGCGTAGAGCGGGCAGACTCTGTCACTATTGATGCGCATAAGCAGCTGTATGTGCCAATGGGTGCTGGCATGGTGATTTTCAAAAACCCGGCCCACATGACAGCTATCGAGCACCATGCTGAGTATATTTTGCGTAAAGGGTCAAAAGACCTTGGTAGCCATACGCTAGAAGGTTCGCGTAGCGGGATGGCAATGCTGCTATATGCCAGCCTGAATATTATTAGTCGTCCAGGCTATGAAATGCTGATCAACAACAGTATCGATAAGGCCAAGTACTTTGCTGATCTGATCGAGCAACACCAAGACTTTGAGCTTATCTCTGAACCTGAGTTGTGCCTGCTAACCTATCGCTATGTACCAGAGCGTACCCAACGCGCTCTATCACTTGCCAACGAGCAAGATAAAGAAGCCTTGCTAGATGCCTTGGATGACATCACCAAATTCATTCAAAAGCGCCAGCGTGAATCAGGTAAGTCGTTTGTCTCTCGTACGCGCCTAACGCCTGAGAAATGGAACCGTAAAGCAACAACGGTATTTCGTGTTGTACTCGCGAACCCGTTAACCACCGAGCAAATCCTTCAAGACGTGCTTGAAGAGCAACGAATGATTGCCCAACAGAGTTTTATCAGCTTCCCTAAAATCCAGTCGCTGACCGACAAAATTCTGAATGAAAACGAAATGGCCGAATAAATACGATTGGCCGTTACTTTCGTTAAGCACAACGGTAAAGCCTGACTATTTAAGTCAGGCTTTTTATTGTCTTATCCCATTCACATCCCATTAAATACGCTTTCCAGCTTATTCCATTTACGTATTTATTTTTGTCACGCTGGTTTGAATGACGCTTTTTTAGCCAACCAACTGGCGACAAAAACAGCAACCAGGATGAATCGCTACAATGAACAATAAAAATAGATGGTTAATTTTATTTAATATTTAGCGTTCACCCATCACTTTCATGCAAAATATAGCCGTGTTTCATTCGAATTTTTGATGAAAAAGCCATTTTTTAGCGTTTTAACCTATTCATAACAATTAACATTTATTGATTGAGATCAACAAAAGTGCCGATTATCAGGTATGAAAAAGGCCGACATAGCATCTATATCGGCCTAAATATGACAACTTATGACAAATCAGCTGCAGCTGAGTGCCGCTAATTTAGTCACCAGCAAACATGTATCCTTCACCGTGAACCGTGACAAAAATCTGGGGGTTTTTCGGGTCAACTTCCATCTTTGAACGCATGCGACGGATCAAAACATCGATGGTTCTATCATTTGGCGCTTCAACCCGATGGCTTAGCATATTCAAAATACGTTCACGGCTAAGCACTACATTAGGATGGGAAGAAAAAGCCACCAGTAATTCGTACTCGGCCTTGGTCAGTTTGACTGGCACACCGCCGTGAGTCAGCGCGCGCTTGTTGATATCAAACTGCCAATCACCAAATCGAATGATGCTGTCTTCTTGTAGCTCTACCATGGTCTCGTCGCGGGCTTTTTCAACCAAGGAAATACGCCATAGCAGGTTTTTGACGCGAACTAGCAGCTCGCGCAGTTCGAACGGTTTGGTGACATAATCATCGGCGCCCATTTCCAGCCCGACAATACGGTCGATACTGTCTGTCCGGCCGGTAACCAAGATAATACCGACTTCAGAGCGGCTGCGAAGTTCACGCGTCAGCATCAGGCCATCCTCGCCAGGCAGGTTAATATCCAGCATGACCAAGTCGATTTTTTCGCTCGCCATTACCTCACGCATTTGCGCGCCACTTTCGGCTTGGCTGACCTTGTATCCCTCGTTTTCAAAGTACCCAACCAGCTTTGTGCGGGTAACAATCTCGTCCTCTACAACAAGTACATGGTGACTCATGTTTTTCTCTTTATGTCTTATTTACTGTTCTTTTAAAACTTAGCATAACGGTCAGCTGTTCACAATTTGTCATAAAAATGAAAATCCTGTTCACCGCTGCCCTTATCCTTATTCACATCGTGGAATTAAGATTAAACCATAAAAATTTATACGTCACCGTAGTTTACGGCAGACATTCATTCTTAAATGGAATCTTCCACTATGAAAAAACTTTGGCAAAAGTTAATCAAGCCAAGCAGCAAGTACCCTATTCTTGCTTTGGTTCTGGTTGGTATCGGTATTACTCTTGCAGGTACGGTTGTTGTTCATAAAGGTTTTGAACTGACTTCAACCAATGAATTCTGTACTTCATGCCATACCATGCAACAGAACTTCGAAGAATATAAAGAAACTGTTCACTTCCAAAATGCATCTGGCGTACAAGCTGGCTGTGTTGACTGCCACCAGCCAAAAGATTTTCCAGGCAAAGTTTTCCGTAAGCTGGAAGCAGCAAAAGACCTCTACCACCACTTCGTGACAGGCAAAATCGATACGCCTGAGAAATTCGAAGAGCACCGACTAGAGATGGCACAAACGGTTTGGAACCGTATGAGCGGCCAAAACTCGAAAACCTGTAAGAGCTGTCACTCTTACGACGATATGGATCACAGCAAGCAATCGGCTCAAGCCGCTTTTGAAATGAAGAAAGCAGCAGCGGAAGACATGAACTGTATCGAGTGTCACAAAGGTATTGCTCACGAGCTACCAAACATGGCTGGCGGCTTCCAGAAAGACTTCCAAGAGCTTCAAGCAACGGCGCAATCGCAAGGCGCAACAGCTGAAGTACTTTACTCGCTGGGTGAGAAAAACCTATACGCAGCAGCGGATACGTCAGGCACGGTATCGGGCAACCTACTACCTGCATCTGAAGTATCAGTACTAGAGCGTAAAGACGACATGCTGAAAGTACGCATTGACGGCTGGCTAGAAAAAGCAGGTCGTGGCCGCGTACTGACTGAATACATGGGTAAGCGCGTATTCAAAGCCACTATCCGCGGTGACGTGAAAGCAACAGAAACACTTATCGAAGAGCAAACAGACAGCACCACTGACATCGTTTGGCAGCATGTTTCTGTAGAAGCTTGGATCACGGCTGAAGACATGATCGACGACATCCAGCCAATCTGGAACTACGCGGAAGACATGTACGGCTCAACATGTACAGCATGTCACGCGGCACCGACACCTGACCATTTCGGTGCGAACGGTTGGATTGCAAGCCTAAACGCAATGAGTGCTTACTACCGCCTAAGCAAAACTGAAGAACGTACCCTACTGAAGTACCTTCAGAACCACGCTAACGATACTGGCGGCGCAGGCGCGCACTAATTCCTGACGGGTGGGACACAGGTTCCACCCTCTGCTCAAAGCATTCAAATTAAGGGTTTAATTTATGGCGACTCAAATTCTAAATAAAGGCATTTCACGCCGTCGCTTCCTATCTGGCATGGTTGCAGCAAGTGCTGCATCTGTTGTTGGTACTAGCCTGCTTGCCCCACGCAACGCAATGGCTGCAACGGAAACCAAAGCTAACTTTACCGGCGAGGTGCTATCTGGCTCTCACTGGGGTGCCTTCCGCGCTAAAGTTGAGAACGGCGTATGGGTAGATACCGTACCGTTTGAAAAAGACAAAAACCCAACGTCAATGATCAATGGCGTTCGTGAAGTTGTTTACAACCCTGCACGTGTTAAGTACCCAATGGTACGCCTAGACTGGCTAAAACACGGCTACAAGTCAGACACGACACAGCGTGGTGATAACCGTTTCGTTCGTGTGCCGTGGTCACAGGCACTGGATTTCTTCTACCATGAAATGGAACGTGTTCAGAACAACTACGGCCCAAGTGCATTGTACGCTGGCCACACCGGTTGGCAGTCAGTAGGTAAACTACACTCTGCTGGTACTATCATGATGCGTGCCATCGGCCTGCATGGTACTTACCTAAGCAAGATGGGTGACTACTCAACAGGTGCCGCTCAGGTTGTTCTCCCTTACGTTGCCGGCGCAATGGAAGTATACGAGCAGCAGACGTCTTGGCCGCTAGTACTTGAACACTCAGATACCATCGTTATCTGGGGTTCTGATCCGGTTAAAAACCTACAGGTTGGCTGGCTAGTCCCTGACCACAGCCCAATCGAGTACTACGAGCAGCTGGCTGAGAAAGTGAAGAACAACGAGATCAAGGTGATCTACGTTGACCCAGTGAAATCGACGACTCAGAAGCTTGTTGGCGGCGAACAAATCGCAGTTAACCCGCAGACTGACGTCCCGCTAATGCTGGCTATCGCTCACACGCTTTACAATGAAAATCTTTACAACAAAGAGTTCATTCGCGACTACACCACAGGCTTTGACAAGTTCATCCCTTACCTAACCGGTGAGAAAGACGGCGTTGAGAAAACACCTGAGTGGGCTGAGAAAATCTGTGGCATCGATGCTGACACTATCCGTGAACTAGCACGCCAGATGGCTTCAGGCCGTACTCAGATTATCGGTGGCTGGTGTCTACAGCGCATGCAGCACGGTGAGCAGTACGCTTGGATGCTGGTTGTAGTAGCTGCAATGCTAGGCCAAATCGGCCTACCAGGCGGTGGTTTCGGCTTCGGCTGGCACTACAATGATGCAGGCTCTATCACGTCAAACGGCCCGCTAATGTCAGGCTTCAGTGGTGTGACTGGCGTTGACCCAATCCACAACGGTTCTTACAAAGGCTACTCGACTTACATCCCGGTTGCGCGTTTCGTCGACTGTATCGAGAACCCTGGTAAGACTATCGATGCCTACGGTCACCGCATCACCTTCCCTGAGATGAAGATGGCCATCTTCTGTGGTAACAACCCGTTCCACCACCACCAAGATCGTAACAAGATGATCAAGGCGTGGCGCAAGCTAGAAACGGTTGTTTCTGTTGAAACTCAGTGGACGGCAACTTGTCGCTTTGCCGACATCGTTCTGCCAGCAACCACCACGCACGAGCGTAACGACATCGAGCAATACGGCAACCACTCAAACGCAGGTATCATCGCGCTACCTAAAGTGGTTGAGCCAATGTACGAAGCGAAAGACGACTTCGATATCTTCCGCGAGCTATGTCGCCGCTACGACCGTGAAGAAGCTTTCACGGCGGGCAAGACGCAAATGGAGTGGATTGAAGAAATCTACAACGGTGCACGCCTACAGGGCCGTGGTATCGGTGTACGTATGCCTAACTTCAAGAAGTTCTGGGAAGGTGAAGGCTTCATCGAGTTCCCTGCGGGCACTGAGTGGGTTCGTCACGAATCATTCCGTAAGGAACCTGATTTGGAGCCACTAGGTACCGCTTCGGGCCTTATCGAAATCTACTGTAAGACCATTGCAGATATGGGTTACGACGACTGTCAGGGCCACCCAATGTGGTTCGAGAAGACAGAACGCAGCCACGGCGGTCCACGTTCCGAGAAGTTCCCGCTGAACTTGCAGAGCACGCACCCGAAACACCGTCTGCACTCACAGCTATGTTCTTCAACTGAACACCGTGGTACTTACGCTGTGGCTGACCGTGAACCAATCTACCTAAGCACTGAAGACGCGAATGCTCGCGGCATCAAGTCTGGTGATATCGTTCGCGTATTCAACGACCGTGGTGAAGTACTGGCCGGTGCCGTTGTGACTGACGACTACAAGTCTGGCGTTTGTCGTATCCACGAAGGTGCATGGTACAGCCCGCTAGAAGGCGGCAAGCCTGGTACCATTTGTACTTACGGCGATCCGAACGTACTAACACAAGACATCGGTTCTTCTAAGCTTGCTCAGGCAACATCGGCTGCCTCTGCACTGGTTAACGTTGAGAAATACACAGGTCCCGTGCCAGCGGTGACTGGCTTCAACGGCCCAACGGAAGTGACTGACATTAACCCGCTATTCCCAGCAATGGACCTAGAATAAGCGCGTTAGCCAATAAGTAAGTAGTCAGGGAGAATTCCCTGACTACACTTTTTCTTCCCATTAATTATGTACCTAAAACCTATTCACATATAATTATCTGTAACTAATACAATCAATTATATTTGAATATGTTTTCCCATCACGGCAGCGACCCTAACACTATTCGCTCGTTGTCCTGATTGCCTTTACTTGGAGTGCCAATGAAAGAGTTTATTGCTTTCAACGAACAACGTGCCGAAATCTACTGGTGGATGTCTTCGCTTTTTGCTCGCGAGTTAACAGAGCAAGATATCGAGCAATATAACAGCGGTGAGGTGGTCACTTTCCTTTCCGGCCTTGCCATGACGCCAGATCTAAAGCAGCCGGTAGAGGCGTTCCGCGATGCCATCAAACGCCTTGATGAGCGCGAAGATGCCCAGCTAGAGCTCGCTGCTGACTTCTGCGGCTTATTCCTAAGCACACCAAAATCAGGAGCCCTGCCTTACGCTTCGATGTATGTGGGTGAAAGTGGCCTGATGAACGATAAGCCGGCACAGGACATGAACTCGTTGATGGAGCAATACAACATTGCCCAGCGAAAAGACTTCAACGAGCCTGCCGACCATCTTGCTGTCGAGCTGGACTTCATGGGTAACCTCATCATCATGGCAAACCAGCAAGGTTCTGAAGAAGGTGCCGAGCCCCTCATGCAAGCTCAGCTAGACTTCATCAACACAATGCTGCTGAACTGGGTACCAACTTTCGCTACCGCCGCGCAGTCACGCGATAAGTTCGGCTTCTATGCCGCCGCGGCCCAAGTGTTGGTCGCGTTCTGCCACCTAGACGCGGCATTTCTTGCTGGCGAAGAGTCACACAGTTAACTATACGACCAGCATATAGCTGGCGATTCAAAAACACTATCTCATTGTTGCCGGCATATGGATTGCCGGCTTTTTTGCAGCTAGATCCCAGATATCCGCCTCGTTCAGCAATCGTCAAGCCTTCATGACAATGCACTGACAATTGCAATACATAGCTTGTATACATTGCTTATCAACATATAACCCGTCACGATAATTCATTTTTTGTTGATGTATAAAACGGGTAAGTTCTAATTATTATAAAGGACCAGATATGCAAAACACTCAAGCACGCGTAGCCCAACCATCGAGCCTTGCTGTTAAGTTTGCCAAGTATTCATTACCACTCATGCTTGTTGCCATGTTTGCCCTTGCGCCGAAAGCCAACGCAAGTGATGCAGCAACGGAAACTGTTGCCAACCAGCAAGAAACTACCCACCGAATCAATTCAATTCAGCGCGATTTGACCAGTATTCGCCAACAGACGCTGCAATCCAACCCTGATCTGGTTGAGCAAGCCAAAGCGTTCGAAACGGCCTATCAGAAAAAAGCTGAAGAAATTGGCTATGATCCCAACGCTTTCATTACTAAAGCACAAGAAATTCAAACCAAGGTTCGCGATGAAGCCACCAGCGAAGAAGAGCGCAGTAAGTTAATCCAAGAATTTGCCGACGCCAAGAAAGCCATGGCAATGCAACGCGAGTCGATTCTTGCTGACGAAGAACTCATGGCAATGCAAGAGAAGCTACAAAAAGACACCTTTGCGGCGATGAAAGAACAAAACCCAGACACGGAAAAGCTGGTTACCGAACTGAATGAACTACTGACCAGCCTTCAGTAAGTCCGTCTTGTCGTCCCCACTCTTCCTCCGGTGGGGACGGCTATCTCAACTTCATTTATCTGCCTCTTCATAATCACTTAAGCTTATCCCCATCTCTTCAGCGACCTCAGCCCAATAAGGTTCAGCCTCGCACACACAGCAATCGCACCACGGCGCAATTCCCTCGTGCATACTCATTGGCTGCTGACGCTCGTCACGAATGGATTCTGTTGCTTTTGAGGTCTGTTTGCTCGTTGCCATCATCCCGCCTCCTAACTGTATTTCGCGGCTCAGCATGACACTAAGATGCGCGTTACGGGTTAATGAAAGTATAGTGGCTGCACTTTTGCTTCACAGTTCCCAAAAAAAAACGAAAAAGCCGAAACACGATGGCTTCGGCTTTCAATTATTCATTTTTCAATGATGTTGTCAGTTACAACTCAATCGGTTGGTTAGCTTTCAGTAGCTTCAAACCGCGAATATGTTGGATAAACCATTTCACAATTGCCAAACCAGCAATAATCAAGCCTACCACAGGAATCGCCTGCAGGACTTTGTGCAGTAGTGGGCTATAAACCCAATACTCAGCGCCTGCTAGCATGCCCGTTGTGGTTGCCGCTGTTACACCCAGCACCACGAAAAAGGTGAAGAAGTAAAAGAAGGTGCGAATGATGGTGTAATAGTGGGTATAGCTCAGCTCATCTGTGCCCTTGTTCAGCTTGTAAGCTGAATAAATCACGGCAAATATGCCTGAGATCATCAGTGTTAAGGGGGTTAGAAAGCTTGCAATATAGGCAAGGCGGACACCCTTGGTCGATTCGGTTGACATGGCTTTATCCATCTTATGGTTATAGTTAGTCTAATTATCACACGTATTTTCGTGGCTTCAAGTGATGAAAAAATAGAGGATGATCACGATCAAGACTATCCGTCAGAGTCCGTTATAATCCCCTAAAACGACAACAGCCCAGGGTGAGCATCCCTAGGCTGTTGAATTTATTCGAACACTTTTTGTGCTCTTATATAGCCGACGCTAACACGCCTGCGTTATAGCTCTTCCGATGGTTCAGTCACTTCGCTGCCATCTTTGATTCGCTTGTGACCTTCTTGTAGGTGAACGAAATCAACAAGATCATCGCCACTCACTTGGAAAGCTTGGCCAAAGCCCTTAACGAACAAACCTTGAGTTGGTTCGAAGCGGAACATCTTGAAGTCTTCCAAGCCACTTAGGCCATCAACGATATCGCCAAAACGCACTTTCAGCTTAGCAACCGCTTCAAGCCATTTTTCAGTCTCGCGCTCAACCACAACAACATTTGCCTCAAACGTTAGGCGCTTACGCGCATAAATAGTTTTCGACGTTGCTTGGTCTTCGATCATCATCAAAGAGATCTGTGGGTTCTCCAGCAGATTACGAGCATGCTTAGCAATCTGGCTGATAAGCACGTAGTAACCATCATCGAGCAATGCAAAAGGCGCATAGCTAACATTAGGTTTACCGTCAGCGTCTACGGTAGCCAGTTCGATTGTTTGACAGGCTTCACGAAACTCTTTGATCTCAGGACCTAGACGGTTTTGAAGGCGCTCTTGCTTTACTTGGTTCATTATTATTTTTCTCCGAGGAACTCTTGTTTTAGTTGGTTGAATTTCTCAATTTGCTCAGGGAAAAGTTGACGTTTCTTATCACGGCCAAGGTATACCTTGAATACACACTCACCACCTTGAGCAAAGAAGCCAATAAAGTAGCTTTCTTGGCCCATGAAAGGCTTGCTAACCAATGCAATATCAGTTACTAAGTCTAGACGTAAATGACCGTGTAGCTCGCCATCTTTACCCATTAGGTTGTAATAGCCACGCGCTTCCTTACCTTTTGGAAACGGGGCTTTTACTTCGAAAATTGACGCCATCGAGTGAACAATCGTTGTCACCGGGCCCCAACTTGGTAAATCTTCTAGAATTGCTTTTGCTTTGTCGCCAGAAGTAGCAACAACCAATTCTTCAGGGAAGGCCATAATCACCTCGCCCTCTGTCACGCCAAGCGTTGCGGCAATCGCCATAGCATGTAGCTTAGGATCAGCTTCAAGTTGCTCTGCAACTTGTGATTTCAGCGCTTCAAATGAGATTTTCTCAAACACAATGTATCTCCTAGTACTTCAATGTACATTTCTAAAAATGGGCAACCGTTAGGCTGCAATCTTGTTCATGCTATGTTGTTGTAAAACTTGAATCATCGCCTGAGCTAGTGTCACCGACCAGAAAGTACCGGCCAATGTCAATGACAGGTAGCCATCTTCGATTTCAACTAACCCATTACGCTGCCAAGCTTTGAATAAAGGCATGCACAGCTTGAAGATGTCTAGCTTAAACTTAAGCTCAAAATCGCGGGCTGACAAAAAGCCTCGGTCGAAACTGGCTTTGATTTCTGAGTGCAATGCCGCCTGTGGTGATGACTTAGTCATCATGGCTAATGGCAGTTCACCATTTTTAATTGATTCAATGTATGCATCCAGCGTGCGGTGCTGCATAAAACCATATCCACCCACGTTACCACCAGCACCAGCACCTAACGGCAGTACCTCGGCAGATGTTTTTGCCAAGCTGTTATAGATGCTGCGCTCGCGGTTATCACGCGCCCAGTGGTTACCGCTTAATCGACGTACGTGATGCTTAGCCATGAAGTTCACACCATATTCGAACATCGACGCTTTGGTTGGCGTGTCGGCTGGCTCAGGTAGCTTGCCTTTCTCAATCATTCCCTTCATCGGTGTACCACCCATTTCGATAAGTTGGTACAAGTCAACGCCATGCGCGCCGCTATCGAGGAAATCTTGCAAGTCTCGCTGCCATACATCCATATCTTGGTATGGCAGACCAAATAATAGGTCAATGACAATCGGCGCAGCATTAGCCGCACTTAGTGATTGAATGCGCTCTAACACTGGCTCACGGTCATCAAGACGCTTGGCTTTACGACGAACCGTGGTATCAAAGCTTTGTACACCAAATGAAAAGCGATTAAAGCCACCTTCCAATGCCGAATCAAACATCTCATCGCTGAAGCGGTTAATGCGGCCTTCGAGTGTGATTTCACAATCAGTAGTCAATGGGAAGTGAGAACGAAGCATCTTGCCAAGACGAACCAAGTGCTCAGGCGACAAATCTGTCGGTGTACCACCACCAACATATACAGCACGGAATGGAGCCGCTTGTGTCCAAGGCATTGCAGCCTTAACTTTAAGCTCAACCATCAGTGCTTCAAAGTATTCATCAATCAGTTTTTGGCTGGATGCATACTGGAAGAAATTGCAATAAGTACAGCGAACACGGCAGAAAGGAATATGAATATATAGGCAACGGCTGTTTGGTTCATCCGCAACATATGATAAAGCTTCTGTCGCAAGCGCTTGACGCTGATCTTCAGCGATCATCGCACTCATACCGCCGGCATGTGCAGAGCGCTTATTGGCAAAAGCATATCGAAGCGGATCCGGAGTATGCTTGCCAATCACTTCCTCTGTCAGTAATTCTTCCGACAGTACTTCTAGGTTTATTGATTGCTGTTCTTTCATCTATAACTTTCGAGCTAGCCAGGCTAGCGCCTCCTTAACAGGAACAACACCGATTATATTTATGACTAGGTATTGCTACTGTCAGTTTGTCCTCCACCAGGCTAGTTTTTCTTAAGCACACTATTAAACCTGATGCCACGTTGAGCATACGTGCAGACTGTTACTTTCTTGCGGGCTGAGCCCTTGTTGTCATGATTCTTCAAAACAACCATTCATGGGCCGTAATGAGAAGCACTATTATTTGCGCTAAATCATAATCACCCGCTAATAATATTGCAAATGATAATTGCTATTATTACGATTACATGGATAATGAGAACCATTCTTGATTATCTTCTATTGATGATAGTTATGTTAATAGAATTTAATCATTCAGTAACAACAACATACAGAGATTTAGTATGTGCAGGGGTTTATAGTGAACACGAAAAGATATGTCATCGCTGGAGCAGTTTCCATCGCTTTACACGGTGTCTTGCTTTCGGCTGTACCCAATAAAATGGTGATGGCTATGCCTGTTGGTGCAGATTCAACTAAGGTCTCATTGAACCTAGTTTCCGCGCCTGCACCTCAACCTGCCCCTGCTGCAGTTGAACCACCACCTCCGGCACCTAAACCGGAACCAAAACCGATTCAAAAAGAAACTGAAGTAAAAAAACTGGTAAAGAAAAAGCAGCCTGAACCAAAGCCTGAGCCTAAAAAGGCACCTGAGCCAGTAGTGAAGAAAACACCACCTAAGCCAGTTAAGAAAGTTGAGCCGAAAGTGGTAAAGCAACCTGTTGCCGAAAAGAAAGCACCAGTCCCAGAAAAGAAACCAGAACAAAAGCCGCCTGTTGCAAAGACAAAACCATTGCCTAAATCTGAAGCTGCTTCTGGCGTTAATAATTCACCAAAATTGGTCACCAAACCAACTTTCGCAACCCGCCCAAGCCCAGTGAAGTATCCACGTATTGCTAAACGTCGTGGCTTGGAAGGCCAAGTATTGGTTGAGGTTTGGATTGACGAAAAAGGTAAACAAGTCAAACACAACCTAGTTCAATCTTCAGGGGCTATTGTGCTAGATGAGGCGGCCCTTGATGCAATTAAACGTTGGCGTTTTTCATCACATATTGTTGATGGTCAAGCGATTGCCCATCGCGTACAAATCCCTGTTCGATTTAAGCTAGATTAAGTATTAACTGGATACACTCATGGAAATGTTTCACTCCCTACAAAACCAATTCGGCCTCATGACTGCACCTTTGCTTTTATGCTCGGCACTCACCGTCATGATTTTGATCGAACGCTGTATTCAAGTACTACTTTGTACAGGTGTTGGCCGCAGTAAAATTGATGCAATTTTAGCAACTCATAGCCGTGATGATGAATCTGGCCTCGATAAGCTTGCCGATGATCTAAAATCAAAACGTCCTTTACTATTTAAAGGCGTCTCCATGCTTATTTCACACCGTCACTTTGCCAAGCCTTTGCGTGAAGACGCGGCGGGGATCTGGCTTCAGCAAAAGCGCTCACAGTTACGCTCCGGCCTTCGCCTACTCGGTCTTATTGGTGTGATCAGCCCATTACTTGGCCTACTGGGCACTGTTCTTGGCCTAATTGAAATGTTTAAGGGCATCGCAATGAGCACGGGGGCAGTCACACCAAATGATTTGGCTGACGGGCTTGGCCTTGCGATGCGCACAACCGCTGCGGGCCTTATTATTGCCCTACCAGCAATTACAGGTGCCCAACTGCTTGGCTTGTGGGCCGATAAAGTTACTGCAAAGCTAGAGCACAGCCTAAACCACTGTAACCTATGGCTAGAAGGCCTATCCCTAGGGCCAACATGTTCTCCAAAGCAACAACAAAAGAGCGAGGAACAATCAGAGGCTAAGGCATGATCCGGACACACCAAAGCATTACTGACACAGATGAGTTAAAACCAGATTTAACCCCTCTGCTCGATATTATATTTATTGTGATGGTATTTCTGCTGTTGACCGCAAGCGTAAAGATCCAATCACTCGATGTAGAGCTGCCTCAAACCGAGACTCAAGCTCTACAAGAAACAGAATCTGATCCTATCACGGTTAATATTACCGCTGAATCACCATATTGGGCGCTTCAGGGCAATGAAATCGAAGATTGGGATGCCTTCAAAACTGAACTGCTGAAAGAAGTTAAAGCCAACCCTGACAAACCCGTTGTCATCGGGGCAGACAAAGCAGGCACAGTAGAAAACATGCTTAAATTACTCGCTTTCTTGCAACAAAACGACATCAAAGCGACACAGCTATTAATGGAAGAGGACAAATCATGAAGCGTATCACTTTGGCAACAGCATTACTTTTTGCCGCGACATCAACATTTGCAAGTGAGCGCATTATTAGTGCCGGTGCCGCAATTACAGAAATTATCAACGCAATGGATGCGCAAGAGCAGCTTGTTGCTGTCGACGTTACCAGTAAATCGATGGTCGACAAAGATATGCCAGTATTGGGCTACCACCGCCAACTATCTGCAGAAAGCTTGATTGCCCTAAACCCAACCCGCCTTCTTGGTTCAAACGAAATGGGTCCCCAAAGTACACTTGATTTGCTAAAACAAGCTGGTATTGAAGTCGATGTACTGAACTCCGGTGAAACCGTTGAAGACTTAATGGTTCGTATTGAACAAGTTGGTGAACTAACCGACACATCCGACAAAGCTGTCGAGCTCCAGAAAGACGTTGAAGCAAAGGTAGCAGCCATTAATGCCAACCTTGAAAACCAAGACCGTAAAAAGAAAGTCCTATTCTTAATGATTCACGATGGCCGCCCGGCTAACGTTGCTGGACGTAATACCACTGCTGATACTGTTATTCGCCTTGCTGGCGCAATCAACCCAGCCGCAGATGCCGTTGAGTCATACAAGCCAGTCTCACTAGAGGCAATGGTACAGATGCAACCAGATATTATTCTGCTTAGCTCGCGCACCATGAGTAAAATTGGCTCGGCTGATGAACTACTTAAACAAATGCCACTACTGGCTGCAACGCCAGCTGGTCAGAATAAAGCATTGGCAATGATTGATGGTACCGCCCTAATCGGTGGGCTTGGCCTGAAAAGCCTTAGTGAAGCAGAGCGCCTAAACTCCGTTTTCTATAAGAAATAATAATTAAGTAGTAGCGACCATGCAGTCTCACCGTATTCCAAGTCAGATTATTTTTCCTGTCGGGATCTTACTTCTGTTTTTTGCCATCACCTCATCGGTGGTGATAGGGCCGATGGCAATCAGTTTCACTGACAGCTTTAAAGCTTTGATTCCATGGCAATCGGACTTGCCTGAGCATATTCAGATTGTCATTAATCAAATCCGCCTACCGCGTACCTTGCTTGGTATGGCCATTGGCGCCATCTTAGCCCTCTGTGGTGCAGTGATGCAGGGCCTGTTCCGCAACCCGCTTGCCGATCCAGGCATCATTGGTGTTTCTGGTGGTGCAAGCCTAGGTGCTGCGCTTGCAATCGTGGTATTTGCCCCGCTTGCAGCCTCGTTCCCTTTGCTTTTGACCCTGGGTACGGTGCCTGTTTTTGCCTTTCTTGGTGGCGCAATCAGTACCTTTTTTGTCTACCAGTTGGGTACTGATAAAAATGGTACATCGGTAACAGTGATGCTCTTAGCCGGTGTGGCCATTGGCGCACTATCTGGTGCTGCACTAGGACTAATGAACTACTATGCAGATGATCAAGCACTGCGTGATCTATCTCTATGGACCATGGGGTCATTGGCAGGCGCAACCTGGCCAGGCATTGCACTCGCTTACACTACACTTGCCGTTTTAATGTTCTTGTTTGAGCGAAATGCCAATGCCCTTAATGCTTTCTTGTTGGGTGAAGCAGAAGCCAAGCACATGGGCGTCAACGTGCAGTCGCTTAAACGTATTCTGATTTTACTTTGTGCTGCAGGTGTCGGTATTGCTGTTTCACTGAGTGGGGTTATTGGTTTTGTTGGCTTAATCGTTCCTCACCTTGGACGTATGCTAACTGGTCCGAACCATAAGGTGCTGCTACCTCTGTCGGCGTTACTTGGAGCACTGATTCTACTAGTCGCGGATATGCTTGCCCGTGTCATTGTTGCTCCTGCAGAGCTACCTGTTGGTATCATTACCGCATTGCTTGGCGCGCCGTTCTTTATTTTCTTGCTAATGAAACAAAAAGGTAGATTGTCATGACAGCATCGACAACTCAGCAGACTGATTTTGAGTATGCTATCGAAGCGTCGGGGCTAAACCTTCGCCTTGGTAATAAAGTGTTACTCGATGACCTTGCAATTCAGATAAAGAGCGGAGAACTGACGGCCCTCTTGGGGCCAAATGGTGCGGGTAAAAGTACATTACTAAAAGTACTTTGTGGTGAACAATCTGCGACAGGGCATGTCAGCTTTTTTAACCAAGCACGTGACAATTGGCCTGCCGGTGAATTGGCAAAGCACCTTGGTGTATTACCCCAACATAGCAACCTGACTTTCGCATTCACTGCGCAAGAAGTAGTCGAGTTGGGTGCACTGCCCCTAACCTTGCCGAACAAGCAAACCACCAGCATCGCCAACGAAAAAATGTCACTGGTTGATGTCACTTCACTCAGCAATCGCCTCTACCCTACGTTATCGGGTGGTGAGAAGCAGCGTGTGCATTTTGCGCGAGTGCTTACCCAATTAAGCCTAGCTGGAGAGCAATGTATCTTGATGCTAGACGAGCCCACCTCGGCACTCGATCTTGCCCACCAGCACAAAACCTTGCAAGTTGCCAAAGCCATGGCCAAGGCTGGCGCGGCAGTGATTATCGTCATCCACGATCTTAACTTAGCGGCACAATATGCCGATCGCTTAGTGATCCTCAACGAAGGTAAGATACAAGCTGACGGCTCCCCAGCACAAGCCCTCACTGCTGAAACCATTGAGCGCGTATACGGTTGGCCGGTTTGCATAACTCAGCACCCTATTGACCACTACCCTATCGTACTACCGGCAGCCAACCACCAAACCGTTGAGCTCAGCATGGGAGCTTAACCTAGCGTAGTCATAACCGCTTAATGCTGATTTCAGCCTTTCAAAGCCTGTTAATACTCTTAACAGGCTTTTTGTTATCACCATAAACAGTATCAATAGCAGCCGCCTTTGCAATTAACTGGCTGGTGCAATAGAAGTTTGATAGCAATCAACTATTCCCACTTATTACATCAAGAAATATTGCACTCTCTGCTACACTCGGTAAAATGTGAACGCAAGCGATTACACAATGAAACACTCATCACTCATCAGATTGTCATCGCTTAAAATATGAATTATAAGAAACGAAGCCGCCCATTCGTGTTGCGGCTTTTTGCCGTTTCTGTCGTCTTTACTCAACAGAACAGTGAACTGTAAAGCGCATATTCATCAAGTTCACTACTCTATTGAGTAAAGCTAAAACTAAACAGGTCATAAGACCTTTATTATTAGAAGAATAAATATGGCAACGATTAAAGATGTTGCACGTATGGCAGGTGTTTCTACAACCACCGTCTCTCACGTGATAAACAAAACGCGCTTCGTCGCAGAAGCAACCCAGAAAAAAGTACTGGCCGCCGTAGATGAACTGAACTACGCACCGAGTGCTGTTGCGCGAAGCCTAAAATGCAACACAACACGTACAATCGGTATGTTGGTAACCAAATCAACCAACCCATTTTTTGCCGAGGTTGTACATGGTGTTGAAGAATACTGCTATGAATCAGGCTACACGCTGATCCTATGTAACACTGAAGGTAACCTATCTAAACAGCGCGATTACCTTCGCATGTTGGCTGAAAAACGTGTTGATGGCCTGCTTGTGATGTGTTCTGACCTCGATGAGAACCTACTTGGTTTGCTAGAGCGCCAGAAAGATCTGCCAATGGTAATCATGGATTGGGGACCAGAAAGCCCACATACCGACAAAATCCAGGATAACGCCGAAATGGGCGGTTATGTTGCCACCAAATTCTTCATCGAGCATGGCCACAAAGCTATTGGCTGTTTGACTGGCCACAAAGATAAAGCGGCTGTTCGTGAACGATTGGTTGGTTTCAAGAAAGCGATGACAGAAGCTGACCTTGAGATCAATGAAAGCTGGATCCTTGAAGGTGACTTTGAATGTGATTCAGCGGTTAAAGCGGCTGAAGCCATCATTGCAATGGAAGAGCGCCCAACGGCTATCTTCTGTTTCAACGACATTATGGCAATGGGCATGATCAGTACCTTTGCTCAGGCTGGTATCAGTGTACCTGAGGATATTTCTATCATCGGCTACGACAATATCGATCTGGCACCGTACTTTTCACCACCACTGACGACAATTCACCAGCCGAAGCGTCGACTGGGTAAAGCCGCGATCGAGATCTTGCTAGAACGCGTGAAAGACAAAGATCACGCGCACCGCATTTTCGAAATGGTGCCTGAACTTGTTATTCGTAAGTCAGTGAAAAATATCAAATAATTATAAAGTCTAGATTATTAGGCATATAAATATTTAAAACGGAGGCATAAGCCTCCGTTTTTTTATCCAAAATAAGTTCTAATATTTGACACAAAACCACTTAAAAATAGGCTTAAGCGCTATCCAAAACAACAATAAATTTCTGGGAGCAATATCACACTTTGAAAAGTGGAAGCAAGTTCAAAATTTGCTTCTGCGATATTCTTAATTTGTCACGAACAAGGCAAACCTTTCGAAAGATTGGGACGCAAAGCCACCGGCCTAATAGTACTTAGTTTTCAATAACTAGTTTCACTTATGGTAGCGGGGTTGCCGATGGATATAGCAAAAGTAATTTGAATACAAATTGACGGTATTCTGACATTACTTTTTTGTTTTTTTTGCTAATCTGAAATCCTCGCTCTGTTGTTAGGTGACCCGAGATATTTTTCACCGAGAAGAAGCATGGACAAACCAGTACTTAAAGACTCATTACGACTGTTTAGTTGTTTCAAAAACGTAAAATCGCGATCAATGTTTGGCGGATTTGGCATTTTCGCAGGTGAAACTATGTTTGCACTTGTTGTGAATGACAAGCTTCACCTTCGCGCCAACGCTGATAACGAACAAGAATTTAAACAAGCAGGTCTGAAGCCTTATATCTACAAAAAGCGTGGTTTTCCGGTTGTAACCAAGCATTTCGCCATTCCTGACGAGTGGTGGGATGATTCAGATAAGATTCTGAGTCATGCGAAACGCTCTTTAGAGGCTGCTCAAGAAGATAAAGCAACGAAAAGCAAAGCTGGCCCAGATCGTATTAAGGATCTGCCAAACCTTCGCTTGGCCAATGAGCGTATGCTTAAAAAGGCAGGCATTGCCTCTGTTGAAGACTTGTTCGAAGCAGGCTCTATCAATGCTTACAAGGCACTGCAAGATTGCCACCAAGGCACGGTTAGCATTGACTTGCTTTGGGCTTTGGAAGGCGCAATCAGCGGCAAGCATTGGTCTGTCATTCCGCAGGAACGACGTTCTGAGCTGCTTTCAGAGCTAAGTTAAAGCTCAGTCTGCATATCAATAGTACTTACAAGGGGGTTGACCTCTTGTAGGTGGCTATTTGTGTTTTGCTCGTCGCCAAAGCTGTATTGCCAAGGCGTAATCAATCAGCTTTTTATTGTTTAGTACACCCCGCCAATGACAAGTTTCTGTCAGCATCCGTCAAAGATTGAATCGCCTCACAAAGCTGTTTACAAAACACTCAACAAACTTCCATTACTTTGTAAGATTCGTAGAATAATGACACTCGTTTAACGGAGGTTATTATGAACTGCACCAAACCTTTCCCAGGACAAAGCGACCAAATGTTCAAGGATAAGTTTGGTAAATGGCCTCGGTTAATGAAGCTACTTGTTTTACTTAGCCTACTCCCACCTGTAACAGCCCTTGTACTTGTTCACCAAAACCTTGCGCCATTGCACCTGATGCATGACGTGCTTGTTGGCGTGTCTTGCTTTAATGCCTTGTTGCTTACTTGGGGCTTACTGCTAAAAATCCGCTCCAAGAAATATTGGTACCGTAACTACCATATCGGCAAAACCATGATGCTGGCTGTGGTTCCCATTCTTGCTTGTGGCTATATCTTGGTCACTGATCCGCATGAACATAACATCGCAAATCAAACCAAGCAGGACCGTGCTGTTCAAATAACCATCAACTAGCCCATTCCAACCAATAAATTTCTAAATAGTTGAAATTTATTATCTCTATACTGGGTCTTTGTCTCATATCCAATTGATATTTTGAGTAATGATTACTCAATATTATCCTTGTAGCATAAGAGCAAAGTTAGCATAGAGGTGAATGTGCGCATTTCCAGCAAAGAAAAATACTCGATAACCATTCGGCCATTATTATGGCTGCAACGCCGTCACTTCGGAAAAGTCCTTAATCCCGCTTTACTATGGGGACGTAAGCCTCCCCTGTTTTGGTTGGTTGCCAGCTTTTTTGGTTATCTAGACCGCCGTTCATCACCACTATCACCGGTGATGCGCTCATTAGTCTGTGTCAGGGTCTCGCAACTCAATGACTGTGCATTCTGTGTCGACGCCAACGGGATGAAGCTCGCTGAACGGTGTGACTCTGAAGACAAAATTAAAGCATTGGCAAACTGGCAGCATAGTGAGCTATTTGATGCTCAGGAACAAGCTGTGCTTCGCTACGTAGAGGCAATGACCATAACAGGCCAACGCGTGACCGAAACCATGCTAGCTGAGCTGAAGCAATGGTATAGCGAAGACACCATTGTTGAACTGACTGCACTGGTCTCATTCCAAAACCTATCGGCAAAATTCAACACCGCACTTGATGTCCCTGAGCAAGGGTTTTGCTCTCTACCTATCCAGCCAGATACGGTGGCAACGAAAGCACCTTCTGTATCAAAGGAAGAAAACTAGGAGCACATTATGGATAAGAAAAAAATCATTATACTGGGTGCTGTACTCAGCCTGATAGGGCTGTGGTTCGCCTTCGACCTAGGCCAATTCTTCACGCTTGAATATGCCAAAGCCCAACAACAGGCGCTGCAAGAAACGATTAACACTAGCCCTATGTTTTCTAGCATTGTGTTCTTTGCCATCTATGTCATTGTCACGGCGCTGTCCTTGCCGGGTGCCGCCATCATGACCCTATTAGGCGCCGCCCTATTCGGTTTTTGGTGGAGCTTGGTGCTTATCTCCTTTGCCAGCACCATAGGTGCAACATTGGCGTTTCTATTCAGCCGCTTTATCCTACGAGACTGGGTACAGGGTAAATTCGGCCATCGCCTAGCTCCAATTAATGCGGGTATCGAACGCGATGGGCCTTTCTACCTATTTACCCTGCGTTTGATCCCGGTGTTCCCATTCTTCTTGGTTAATTTGCTAATGGGCCTAACCCCGATTAGTACCAAGATGTTCTACCTTGTCAGCCAGGTCGGTATGCTGGCTGGCACCATGGTTTACATCAATGCGGGTACCCAACTCGGCCAGATTGATACCCTAAGCGGTATTGTTTCTGCCCCTGTACTCATTTCGCTAGCACTATTGGGTATTTTCCCTCTGATTGCCAAAGCGGTGATGGGAGTGATCCAAAAGCGCCGCGTATACGCCCAATGGGAGAAGCCAACCCAGTTTGACCAGAACATGGTTGTGATCGGTGCTGGCGCAGGCGGTTTAGTTAGCTCTTACATTGCCGCAGCTGTTAAAGCGAAAGTGACCTTAATTGAGCGCCACAAAATGGGTGGGGATTGCCTCAATACCGGCTGCGTGCCGTCAAAGGCCATCATCCGTGCTGCCCATACCATGGCTGAAATCTCCCGAGCCAATGAGTTTGGTATTTCCACCGGTGAAACAAAAGTCGACTTCAAACAAGTGATGTCACGTATTCACAACGTGATTGCCAAAATAGAACCCCATGACTCTGTGGAACGTTATTCGAAACTGGGTGTTAACTGTATCAGTGGTGAAGCAACCATCCTGTCTCCTTGGGAGGTTGAAGTAAACGGCCAGCGCATGACCACCCGAAATATTGTTATTGCCACCGGTGCGAGGCCGCTAGTACCGGGGATCCCTGGATTAGAGGCAGTAAACTACCTGACGTCAGATACTATCTGGCAGCTTGAAGAACAGCCGAAACGTATGTTGGTGCTTGGCGGTGGCCCTATCGGCTGTGAACTGGCGCAAAGCTTCTGCCGCTTAGGAACCGAAGTCACCTTGGTAGAAATGGCTGATCAAGTACTTATTCGTGAAGACAGCGATGCGTCAGAATTGGTGAAGAACCAGCTAGTCAAAGACGGCGTATCGTTAATGACCAGCCACCGCGCTTCACGCTTTGAATCGGCAACCGATGAATCAGGCAACACCGTCCAGCGTGTCTTCCTTGAAACGTCGCAAGGCACCGAGATCAGCGTTGAATTTGACGTTGTTATGCTTGCCCTAGGCCGAGTGGCGAATGTACAAGGTTTTGGCCTTGAAGAGCTGGGGATCACCACCACCGAGCGAGGCACCGTGGAAGTCAATGAGTACCTCCAAACAAAATACCCTAATATCTACGCGGTAGGTGATGTTGCCGGCCCATTCCAATTAACCCATGCCGCCGCCCACCAAGCATGGTATGCCGCTGTGAATGGTTTATTTGGCAGTATCAAGAAGTTCAAAGCCGATTACTCTGTGCTTCCGGCTGCTACCTACACTTCCCCTGAAGTCGCTAGGGTTGGTATTAACGAAAAAGAGGCACAGCAACAGGGCATCGAATTTGATGTGACCAGTTATGGCATCGACGACCTTGATCGCGCGATTACCGACGGTGAAGATCACGGTTTTATCAAAGTCATCACACCAAAAGGCAAAGACAAGATTCTTGGTGTTACTATTGTCGGCTATAACGCCGGTGAATTATTGGCCGAGTTCACCCTTGCGATGAGGCATGGCTTGGGGCTGAACAAAATCCTTGGTACTGTTCACCCATACCCAACCATGAGTGAAGCAACCAAGTACACGGCAGGGGTCTGGAAACAAGCTAATGCGCCGCAAGGGTTGTTGGCATTGGCAGAGAAGTACCATACTTGGATGCGTGAAGGGAAAAAAAAACAAAATAGCAAAAATGCCTTGCCAGAATCCGATGCCAAGGCACCGGTCGAAAGTGCATTGAAAGAAAAATAGGGATGTTGAATACAATGAAAAAAACACTTCTAGGGTTAGCGCTTGCGCTAACCACTAGTCTGGCTCCAGCAACGGCCACTGAAACGGCTCAGGCTCAATGGCAGAAAACCCTCGCTGAAGCAGAAGGCCAAACCGTCTACTTCAACGCGTGGGGTGGCAGCCAAGAGATCAACGACTATCTTCGTTGGGCAGGCCGCCAGCTTAAAGCGCAATATGGCGTGAACCTCAAGCACGTTAAAGTCGCTGATATCGCCGAGACAACTCAACGCCTGCTTGCCGAGAAAGCGGCAGGAGTGGATAAAAAAGGCAGCGTCGACTTACTCTGGGTCAACGGCGAGAATTTCCATTCGCTCAAACACAACGATTTGCTTTACGGGCCGTTTACCAACCAACTGCCAAGCTGGGAATATGTGGATACCAGCTTACCAATCGACAAAGACTTTACAGAACCGACTGAGGGGCTAGAAGCGCCTTGGGGCGTGGGTCAGTTGGTGTTTATCCATGACAAGCAAACACTCAACAACCCACCGCAGAACTTTGCTGAGCTGTTGAGCCTGGCACAAGCATTTCCAGGCAAAGTAACTTATCCTCAACCCCCTGAGTTTCACGGCAGTAGCTTCTTAAAGGCTGCGCTAATTGAACTCAGTAATGACAACAGCGCCCTCTACGAGCCAATTGATAGCAAGGTTGAACGCGAGAAATTTGACAGCGTTACGGCACCGCTATGGCGCTATCTGGATCAGCTCCACCCGGTAGCATGGCAGCAAGGGCTTCGCTTTCCTTCGGGAACCAGTGAGACCATCCAATTGCTAGATGATCAGCAGCTGCTATTGGCGATCACTTTTAATCCCAATGCAGCAAACGCGGCTATCGAAAATGGCAATCTGGTTGAAACTGCGCAAACTTACGCCTTTCAACAGGGTGCCTTGTCAAACATTCACTTTCTGGCCGTGCCATGGAATGCCAATGCCAAAGCCGGGGCACTGGTTACCATTAACTTTTTAATGAGCCCTGAGGCGCAGGCACGTAAAGCTGACTCGACCATTTGGGGTGATCCATCTGTATTAACGCCAGAGGCATTAAAGCGTCATGGCGGGCAAGCGTTTACCTTATTCAAATCCATTGCCGAGCCGCACCCCAGCTGGCTGACGGCCATTGAGATTGAATGGCAAAAACGCTACGGTAGCTAACCCTTTGGAAAGCTGCCTCTATGGCAGCTTTCTTATTTTGATTTTTAGGGTCTGTTGATCTTTATGATTCATTTAGCCTACCTGCTGGTTCTCATCGTATTTATTACCCCATTAATCCCTGGGGTACTGGGGATCCTGCTACCTGCTGTATCGTGGCTACCACCACTGGGCTACGTCACGCCTCATCTTGGCGCCTTTGCCACAGTGGCTGATTGGCCGAACTTAGTGCAATCGGTGCTATTGAGCTTGTTCACCGGCATGGGGAGCAGCTTGTTGGCGCTGGTCGCGACTTTTTTGATTTTAAGGCGCTTCTGGCTTAATCCTCGTTGGCAAAAAATTGAATACGCCCTAAGCCCTATGCTCGCGATGCCTCATGTGGCCTTTGCCATTGGCTTTAGCTTTCTCTTAGCACCATCTGGCTGGCTGTATCGTGGCTTTGAAGCCCTAGGGGTTAATACTGCTGGTAGCTATAGCCTAATTCAAGACCCGTATGGTATTGGGCTCCTACTTGCGCTTGCCATCAAAGAGATACCCTTCTTGCTCATCATGAGCATTTCCGTCTTGCAGCAACTTAACGTCCATAAACAACTCGCCGTTGCCAATGGGTTGGGCTATGACAACAAGCAGGCATGGCTAAAGGTCATCTTGCCGCAGTGGCTGCCAAAGATCAGGTTGCCGCTGTTTGCCGTGGCTGCGTATGGTATTTCCGTTGTCGATGTTGCCCTAATCCTTGGCCCTAGCCGTCCAACCACCCTCTCGGTGCTTGTGTGGCAATGGTTTAATGATCCGGACTTGGCCTTGATGCCAAGGGCAGCTGTTGGAGCATTACTACTACTTACCACCACGGCCTTTGGCTTATTGGTTTTCCGGACGTTGGAATGGCTGGGTCTGAAGCAATGTCGTCAATGGCAAATTACCGGCGCGGCTACATTGCGAAACTCAGTAAAAAGCAAAATAAGCGGTAGCTTGCTCACACTTGTGACGCTATTGCCCTTTATGTTGCTCCCGCTACTTGTTATTTGGTCGTTTGCCCAACGCTGGCGCTTCCCCGACCTATTACCAACCCGTTATAGCTTCAGATTTTGGCAACAAGAGTTAACCCCGCTTGTTGAGCTCATTGGTAATAGCATGATGCTAGCCCTACTCAGTTGCGCTGTCGCGTTGGTCATGGCTATTTTCTGTCTCGAATATCGCAACAAGTACCTAAGGGGCCTCCCATTATGGTGTATTGCCATTCCGCTTGTTGCACCGCAGCTCTCACTGCTTTTCGGTATCCAGATCAGTACTTACTGGCTTGCCAACCAGCAATTCGTCCTGTGGGTGATATGGAGCCATACCTTCTTCGCCTTCCCCTATATCTATCTGGCTTTAGACGGCCCATGGCGAAGTTACGATAGTCGATTAGATCAATGCGCACGAAGCCTTGGGCTCACCGCATGGCAAACTTGGTGGCAGGTAAAACGCCCAATGGTGATGCCTGCAATTTGGATGGCTTTAACTATCGGGTTAAGCGTGAGCCTTGCCCAGTATTTGCCCACTCAAATGTTAGGGGCTGGTCGTATATCAACAATAACCACTGAAGCGGTAGCGCTTGCAAGTGGGCAAGACCGACGAGTCACCGCCATATATGGCCTGCTCCAAGGCTTATTGCCTTTTGTCGTCTTCAGCATTGGGCTTACAGCAAGCCATTTTTCAAGTCGTTTTCACTCAAGAAAACCATCAGCTCAACAACGGAGTACCAACACGGATGACATTATCTGTGGAAAACCTGACTATTAATAACCAAGCGCAACCGTTATTTGCGCCAGTCAGTTTTACAATTCAACCCGGCGAGGTTGTTGCCCTCATGGGACCAAGCGGTTGTGGTAAATCAACCTTGCTAAGTGTGATTGCGGGTCACTTGTCCGCAGCATTTAATTTTCAAGGCACGGTTCAACTCGAGCAACGTGATGTGCTGAGCCTAACCCCTGACCAGCGCAATATCGGTATTGTTTTTCAAGATGATTTGCTATTTCCGCACCTGACTATTCGCGAGAACTTAATTTTTGGTATCCCCAAAAGCCATGACCACAAATTGCGTATTACTAAGGCTAACCAAACCCTCGCCGCGTTAGGGCTCTCGGCACTCGCAGATAAAATGCCCAACGAAGTATCTGGCGGGCAGCGAGCCCGAATTAGCCTAATGAGAATGCTGCTATCTGAACCCAAAGCTGTGCTGCTAGATGAGCCTTTTAGCAAACTGGACAAGGCTTTAAGGCAAGAGTTTCGTGAATTTGTCTTCGAGCAAATCGCCCAAAGGAAAATTCCGGCACTCATGGTCACTCATGATGATGACGATATACCACCCAATGGTCGCGTGATGCGCTGGCCTTGGCACAACGCCGCGCAACACCAAGAGGCCGAATCATGCTAGACCGTTACGCTATTAAAGTGATTAAGTGGCCACTCACTACCCTTTCAGCCCTTCCTGACAAACTGGGTATCACTGCAAACCAAGTGACCCTATTTGGCTTCTTTTTAGGTTTGCTCACCCTCCCCGCCCTGATACTAGAACGCTACGACTGGGCGTTAGCATTCATTATTTTAAATCGGATTTTCGATGGGCTTGATGGCGCCATCGCACGGCGCCAAGGTATTACCGATTGCGGTGGGTTCTTAGATATCACATTGGATTTTCTATTTTATTCACTGGTGCCTTTTGGCTTTGTGCTCGCTAACCCTGAAGCCAATGCGGTAGCGGGAGCTTTTTTGATTTTCTCTTTTATCGGGACTGGCTCAAGCTTTCTTAGCTTTGCCATCATGGCAGGCAAGCGCAACATCGAAAGCCCGATATACAAGCAAAAATCACTGTATTACATTGGCGGCCTAACCGAAGGGACAGAAACCATCGCCTGTTTCGTGTTGTTTTGCCTATTCCCCCAGCATTTCGCGACGATTGCTTGGGTGTTCGGCACACTGTGCTGGATCACCACCACGACCCGAATTTGGGCCGGTTACAATACGCTGAAATCTGACACGTAACCTCCCCCCACTCACCCGAAAACTTGATCTCAAAGCCAGCCCATTCGGCTGGCTAAAATCAATAATCCAAGGTACCACGAATAGGGTAATTGTTATCAGGATTGCGGATCCACGCCAAGCCTCGGCTTAACGCCCCAAGCTCAGGCCGAACAAACGGATTGTTTGAAATATCGACCACATGCAAGTTACCCTGCTCATTCACCACAAAAAGACCCGGCTCTGCAAAGTTATGATCGGTCTCCTGCGCCGAGCGAGGTAATGAAATATACACACCCAGGGTTTTCATTTGCTCCTCAGTCAACCCATATGCAATCGGGAAACTGATTTCCAACTGGGTAAGGTGTGCGATGAGCTGCTCTTCCGAGTCGCCGGAAACAGCAAGAATATCGACACCCGCATCGGCAAATGCTTGTTTGTAACTTTCAAGTTCATTGAGGTATTTAGTGCACAGCGGGCAATGCTTGCCCCGATAGACAAAAACCGCCTGCCAAGTTGCTCCACCAGCTGGCTTACCTAACGTCACTTTCGAGCCATCGAGTAAAGTTGCATCCATTGCAGGAAATGCGTCCCCTGCTTTGAGCTTGTTTGAATAAGGCATATCATCACCATCACTGTTGTCTACTGAATTCTTCAACTATTCATTGTGGTAACACAATTGATAACTTTCAAGCAGTTACCTTTTAGTAACCTCGATACTAACTCTGACTAAATTACATAAAAAAACAGCTACCTCGATTAAACGTGATAGCTGTTGATCTGGTTTAGTTTCTTATTGTTATTTCAGCTTAAGCGTTTGCCATTGCTGCTTCGCCTTCCATCGCCTGTGCTTCTTCTTTATTGAAGCCTTCATGTAGGCGGTAGTAACGCTTGTAAACAATGCCGCTAATTGCCATCAAGACTGCCGGTACACCCACCATCAAGAACTGCAAGCCCATAATTGTGCTTTCAGACTGTTCGACATTAGGTACGTAACCGATAACAGACAGGCCAACACCCACGATAAAGCCACCAGCGGCACCAGCAAATTTCACCAGCATCGTCTGTACAGAGAAGATAACACTTTCGCTTCGGCGGCCAGTTTTGTACTCACCGTAGTCAACAACGTCTGCTAGCATCACAGTCTGCAGTGCGTTAGCAATACCCACACCAAACTTGATAGCCGCACCAGCAAAACCAATCAGCAGCGTATTACCCGGCATAAAGACAGCCATCGCCAATAGCGCGACACATGACAGAATTGGGAAGCCACATGCCATGAGCCATAGGTTCTTGCGTGGTAGCTTGTCTGCGATTTTAGGGAATAAGAAAACACCGGCCACCTCAGCTGAACCTGCCACCATCATATACACAGGGAATAGCTCTGGGTTGCCAATAGCGTATGAGAAATAGTAAATCGCAAAGCCACCAACCAGCAGGTTGGCTATCTGGAATGACAATACTGTACCGATTAATGCTTTCAGCTGGTCGTTCTTGCCGATGATCACCAGCACGTCTTTAAAGCTGAATTTTTCAGCAGCAGCCGTCGCTGGGGTTGTTTTCTCTTTCACGTTACGTGCAATCAAGAATGCGCTCAAGATGAATAGCACCGCAATCAGTACCGCAACATTGAAGAAGCCGTCACCTTGGTTACCGTCACCAAGCTTGCCAACAATATGCAGACCATAGGTACCCGTAATAAACCATGCCAGGCTAGCAAACAAACGAGGCCAAACCACCAACTTTTCACGTTCAGCACGTTCACTGGATAATGCTGGAATCATTGACCAGTACGGAATATCCATAATGGTATAGGTCAAACCCCAAAGAATGTACGCCGCTGCCGCATAAACGTATAGGGTTGTTCCCTCAAACATGTGGGTGCTGAACAGGGCAATCAGCACGACGGCGTTCAAGATGGTACCGATAACGATCCAAGGACGGAACTTACCCATTTTAGAGCGGGTGTTATCAACAATAACCCCCATCATAGGGTCGGTGATCGCATCAAAAATACGCGCCACTAGAAAGATAGTACCCACGAATGCTGCCGACAATCCTGCTACATCCGTGAAGTAGAACATCAAGAAGATGTAGATCGGCGCACAGGCAAAGTCCTTACCCAAAGCACCGAGGCCGTAAGATAGCTTGGTTTGTAAAGTAATTTTATCAGACATTTTTTATCCTTAAGGGGCAGCCCTATTTTCCCTAACTAAAAACAAAGCTGCTAGCCTTTTTTATATATGTGGTTTTTGAGTCCGAGGTAATAGTAAAGATCTCGCCCCAGAGGTACTGTGATCAATGACCATATACTGGAAACGTTTCCAGACCGGTTTTAAAAATGAGATCTAAAGCTTGTTTTAATCCCTTGAAAGCATGAAAAATAATGAAATAAAGCCAATTCATGTCGATAAAATACGCAAAGACCTTTGGAAACGATATCGGCAAAATAAGAAAAGCCAGTCATGTCTCCATAACTGGCTTTGATAGAATTTTAATGATCCTGCCTGGGATTGGCTTAATCAGCAGACGCTAGATTTGTTCGAGCTTGATCAAAATCGCGCTCTCAGCATCCATAATAGGCATTGCCAACCCAACGCTATCACACCATTCTCCCGACAAGTGAATTCCCTCATAGCACCAAGCCGGTTGGCAACTAACAATCCCCTCAAAGAAATTATTCGGTTGATCAACCAAGCTAATCTGGTAGTTGGCATCAGGGTTAAGCCCCACTAAACGTAATGTGCCGCTCAACGAATTCGTTGGCATAGCCAGCTGCGCCACCATCACCACAGCTTGCGATTGATCGTCGGCCACGACGGCATGGATTAAATGGGCCGGATCATCAGCAGGCAGCCTCAACGTTTTACCGGTATGAAGCAACTCTCTTAAAGACTTATGTAGCTGAATATACTTTTCAAAACCTTGCTTTTCCTCATCGCATTCTCTAACCGGATCAAGCTCAATCCCCATATGGCCAAACAAGGCAGTAAGGCCGCGGAAATTAATGGAATGGCGACGTCGGGTACTGTGACAATGGCTCGCTCCAATATGGCTGCCCATCACTTCTGGTGGGAAGAAGTAGCTCATTCCCCGCTGTATTTGTTGGCGTTCCAACGCATCGTTATTGTCTGAAGCCCAAAAGCGGTGAGTGCGTTTTAACACTTCAAAATCAATACGCCCACCACCGGCCGCACAAGATTCAATTTCCACCAGAGGGTGCTTGGCTCTTAGCTTATCAACTAGCTGGTAATACAACTCAACCTGTTGGTGACCCGAAGCTTTGCCTTGGTGGCCCGGCTGGACAATCTCGCGGTTCATGTCCCACTTGATATAGGCAATATTGTAATGACTCAGAAAGTGATCAAGACGAGCCAGCACGAACTCGAAAGCATCGTGGTTTGAAAGATCTAGCGCATACTGGTTTCGTCCCGTTGGCTGTTCATACCCTTCCACTGCCAACAGCCATTCAGGGTGAGAGCGATACAAATCCGAGTCTTTGTTGATCATTTCAGGCTCAAACCAAAGCCCGAACTCCATACCCAATTTGTTGACATGCTCAATGATTGGCGCAAGTCCATTCGGGTATTTCGACTCATCGAGGAACCAATCCCCCAATGCCGCCTTGTCACCATTGCGCCCCTTGAACCAACCATCATCAATAATGAATCGCTCAACACCCATCTCGGCGGCTTGGCTGGCCATTTGCTCGATATAAGCGGGATCGTGATCAAAATAGATGCCTTCCCATGTATTCAAATGGATTGGGCGTGTTTTCGCCTTCATCTCATTGGTCAAAATCGAGTGGCGAACATGTTGGTGGAAATGGTGGCTCATACCATTTAGGCCATCAGCACTGTAGCTCGCGTACAACCAAGGCGTGGACAGGCTTTCCCCTTCAGCCAATGCAATTTCACCCGGCAGGTAAATCGCTTCCGCCTGCATAAACCGGCGACCATCCGCCTTTACATCAACCCGCAAACGGTGGTTGCCACTCCAAGCGAAATGGAATCCCCACACTTCACCTTGCTGCTCACCAAAGTGAGTCGTACCGGCAACCAATGCTGGGTAATGTTCATGGGAAGTACGACCACGGCGGTTTTCTTGCTGATACCCGCCTTGCGGTAAGGCTTGGCGAACGGTTTGAAATTCATGAACCCAACGACCATAGTAAGTCATCAGCTCATTGGCACGCTCCGGTAAAGGAAGCGTATTGGCAAAACGGTTTACTTGGTAAACCCCGGCTTTGGTATTTATTAGTGTATGGCGCACTTTTACCACATCATGCTGATCTAAATTAAGCTCTGTAACGAGACGCAAGCCAGCAACTGTATCTTCAGCGGTAAGGGCTAGGCCGTTATCAGCACATTGGTCGATATCAATCACCGCAAAAGCCGGCGCCCAATCTTTTCCATCACGGTGCCCTTCAAGCCCCGGGCTACTGAACAAGCCTCGAGCTAATTCAGGGCTCAAGGTCATTGGTACGTCCTTGTCCAGCCGACCATACGGTACAGGTCTTGATAAGGCATTGATAAATTGAGAAACATCACCTGATACTGGTTTGCCCCAGTAACAGATTTCCGGGGCTTCACCCACTTTGATTAGTAGCTGAGAGTGCTGTCCACTCAAGGCAATAACTTGCTTTTCGTTCATGATTTATCCGCCTAACACAAATTTTTGTGCAGCATATTAAACTGTTAAGCAAATCTTTCTGTGAGCAAGCCCGAACTTTCTGGAAACGTTTACAGATCTAAATCACTCTTTTGCCGTTGTTCATCATTTACTTTGCTCTGAAGCCTTCTTGGCTTGCTGTTTGAGTTTATTGCACTCAGTGATCAGCATATGCTTATGAATTAACTTGCCATCTATCACGCAGGGAACGCTAGGCACGCCACCAGCACCACCACCGCCGGCAAACACGGGAACAGTAAACACCGCCAATACAACACTCACTGCTAACATTTTCATCGTAACACCTCGGAATTGGCTACTTTCCTAGTAAGTTTAGGTAGTAATCTAGCAATAGACAACGTCGTAAAAACAAACACTTATAGCAAGCATTTGATTTAAAACGCATCAGATAGCACATAAAGCCCGTTATTATGCTTGAAGTGCTTGGTATCACTACGTATTCTTAGGTTTTTGAGATCTAAAATGAAACGTCTTCAGTAGGGTCCTAACTCAAATATCCTTACTTTAGAGGCTTGACCATAACGAGTCGGTTTCCGGTCAGTTTGGGCAAACCCAGTTTCCTTCCTCTACAACCCGAAGTCTATTTGCTTCGGGTTTCTTCTATCTGCTTCATTTGATTAAAGCACAGCCACCATCAGGAAACGATTCCAGACCCACCCAACAAATCACGTCTATATATGCTCACAAAACCACCAAAATAAGCTATTACCTCGTGATCAAACGCACAATTACTGGATAAACATGACGATCCACTGCTAAAATGCCACATACATCATGAAAACGCTTCCAGATTAACCTTACACTCAGCGCCGAGTTAGGACCCAAAAATAAAAAATAATTGGAGATCTTTCATGAAGTACAAGATGCTAACCAAAGCAGTAGGCATTGCCCTAGCGCTGAGTCCAGCCATCGCACTAGCAGGCGCAACGGTAGAAAACGTGGTGTATTCGGGTTACGGCAAGTGGGGAACAATTTTTACCGACAACGATGCCCATAACAATGGTAAAGGTGAACGTAACGATGTGATTCGCGCCGATCACGGCTACGGTAACTTCCGACTAGGTAACGAGATGAACTGGTGGGAAGCTGCCGTTAAAGCAGACGTTTGGAAAAGCGGTGACGCCGTATTCGATACCACCCTGATGCTGGGTAGTGGCGACAAGTGGGGCGACGTATCGACCATTCAGTTCTGGTCTGCCGGCCATAACATCTTTGCGAGTCAACCTAATGCCAAAGTATGGGTAGGTGAGCGTTTCTACCGCCGTCACGAAGTTCATATGATCGATATCAAGTACTGGGATACCTCTAGTACCGGTATCGGTATCGAGGACTGGGATCTGGGTTTTGCTAATGCCCACTTTGCTTGGATGGCACCGAATTCGAGCTATACCGACGAAACCGATGCAACCAATGACGGTGGCCGTACCCTGCATAATATCGATGTTCGCCTGAGCGATATCGTCATAAGTGACACTGCTGATTTTACCATTGGTATCAACTACATTTTTGAAAACAACAGTGATCACGGTGATAAGGATGTCACCACATCGGGTGCCATGCTATCGACCCTGTACCGACAGGCTTGGCAGTACGGTTCAAACTCTTTTGCCTTCCAGTACGGTACTGACGGCCTTGCGGGTGGCTTGATGAGTGCTGAAGGCGGTACATCACGTAAGTACAGCACCGGCCTCGAGCACGATGGCTACAGCTGGCGTTTCTTCAACTCAGGCGACCTTAACCTAAGTGAAGATTTCCAGGTGATGTACTCATTGGCATACCAAGATAAGAACTTGGACAACGACTACGGTGACAAGTGGCTAAGTGTGGCGGCTCGTCCACAGTACGCATGGAACGAGTTCATGTCGACTGCGCTTGAAGTCGGTTATGAGAATGTCGAAGCCCAAAACGGGGCGGGTAACAATGATCTGTTCAAGATCACCCTAGCCCAGACTTTCCAAGCAGGCAAAGGCACATGGGCGCGTCCAAGCCTGCGCTTATTCGCAACGTGGTCAGACAAGGGTCAAGAATACGAACGTAACGGCAACAAGGATTACGGTGAGCCCGTTAGCGTTGGCTCCCGCAATGTTGAGGAGTTCACCTTCGGTTTCAACATGGAAACTTGGTGGTAATTCCTGATGGGTCAGCCTCGTGCTGGCCCTTATTGGGTAAAAAGTTTAACGGCTAGGAAAATAATATGCTCAAGCTAAAACAGACGTTACTTGCAATTTCACTGCTTGCCTCGCTTTCGGGGTGTAGTACACCTTCAAGCACTGAACTGATGCCAATTACCGAAACTCATCACTGCTGTGTTGAATTAGGTACGCTGACTCAAGCAGCCACTGAAATGGATTCGCATCATTACTTTGCCCTTGATGGACGCTCTGCACTCACAGGTACACCTGAGCACCCTACCCCTACTCAGGTATTTCGCCTTGCCAAGCAAGACTCGCCGCAAGAAATCAATGTAACGGCCTTTATTGCCTACAAAAAAGCAGCCTCTATTAAAATCCTTCTGCTTGATGAGACGGGTTCCCCGGTAAAAACCATCAATCAAGGTGATTTTACTTACCAACCAGCGGCACTTGGCAAGCTTGAGCAACTTCATTATCGGTTGGTCATTGATACATCAACCAAAGACCACCCGCACTTTATTGTTATACAGACTGACTACAGTGCAGTTGGCCACCAACAACCCTTGATTCACCCAGAAGAACTCTATGCAGAAAAACAAGCTGTTATCCCCAGCTTAAGGATCAAGGAGTATGCGGAACTCACCCCAGTTGGCGTTATTGAAATTACCAGCAACACGGTTGATGGCGCAGCATGGCCTGTGATCAATAAGATCTCAGCCAACAACCAAGTAGAGCAAGCCGCTGCGATACCGTCACAACCTTGGGCTGAATACCGCACTGAAATAGATAGCGCGTTACAAGAGAACAACTTCAAGCATGCCGCGCTGCTCGCTGAAGAAGCCAGCCAAGATGGGTATAGCGAAGCAAAAGATTACCTCATCCAAAAAATGGCCGAGCACAAATAACCGAATAACGCAGCAACGTCGAACACTTTGATTTCAGGCGTTGCTCAACAAGTACTAGAAATATGAAAGAGCACATGAAAATGACACTTGTTTCCGACATTATCGCCCGTCGCGATTGGGAAAACCCACAATCGGTCAAGATCAACTGCTTGCCAGCCCATAGTCCAATGGCAAGCTACCGCAGCACAGTCAATGCGCGTCGTGGTATCCAGCAGCAACGCAAGAGCCTAAATGGCAACTGGGCATTTCAGCTATTTAGCTGCCCGGAAGAGGTAACGGGCCTGTTTACCGACCCGCAGTTCGATGACAGCGTTTGGGCTTCGCTGCCTGTACCGTCAAACTGGCAGCTTCATGGTTACGACACGGCTATCTATGCCAACATCAAGTATCCCTTCCCGGTCAACCCGCCGCACGTGCCAAGTGACAACCCGACAGGTTGCTACCGTACCCGTTTCTCGCTAACAGAGGCTGAGTTGCAAGAAAGCAAGCGCATTATTTTCGATGGGGTGAACTCTGCATTTCATCTTTGGTGTAACGGCCACTGGGTAGGTTATAGCCAGGACAGCCGCCTACCCGCCGAATTCGACCTTTCACCGTATGTACAGGCCGGTGATAACACCCTTGCCGTGATGGTGATCCGCTGGAGTGACGGCAGCTACCTTGAAGATCAGGATATGTGGTGGTTAAGCGGGATCTTCCGCGACGTCACCCTGTTGAGCAAGCCCAAACACAGTATCAAAGATGTCTTCATCACCCCGGATCTTGACGCCTGCTACCGTGACGGCTTCCTGTCTGTGGTGACGGATATCAATGCCCCAGCCAATTACCGTGTTCAGGTACAACTATTCGAGGGTGATGCCGCGGTCACTGATCCGGTTATCGAAACGACCAATAATCGCCGTATCGACGAAAAAGGCTGTTGGGATGATAAAGTGTTCCACTCGATTTCGCTCAGAGAGCCAAAACAGTGGAGCGCTGAAGCACCGAACCTATACCGCTGCGTAGTTTCACTGCTAGATGAAGAGGGCAGCCATGTCGAGAGCGAAGCCTACCAAGTGGGTTTCCGTAAGGTGGAAATCAAAGACAACCAGCTCTGCCTAAATGGCAAACCGTTATTAATCCGCGGGGTTAACCGTCATGAACATCACCCGGAGTTAGGGCATGTGATGACGGAAGCCGACATGATCAAAGACATCAAGCTGATGAAGCAGCATAACTTTAATGCTGTTCGTACCGCCCACTACCCGAACCACCCACGTTGGTACGAACTGTGTGATGAGTATGGCTTGTACGTGTGTGACGAAGCGAATATCGAAACTCACGGCATGACACCGATGAACCGCCTGTCAGCAGATCCTATCTGGTCGCATGCCTACATGAGCCGCTATACCCAAATGGTACAGCGCGACAAAAACCACCCTTCAATCATCATTTGGTCACTGGGTAACGAATCGGGCCATGGCAGTACCCACAATGCCATGTATGCTTGGTCGAAAGACTTTGACCCTTCCCGCCCGGTACAATATGAAGGCGGCGGCGCCGATACCACAGCAACGGATATCATCTGTCCAATGTATGCCCGCGTGAATTCCACCATTGAAGATGAGGCCGTGCCTAAGTGGTCAATCAAAAAGTGGCTATCACTACCTAATGAGCAACGTCCGCTGATCCTTTGCGAATATGCCCATGCTATGGGTAATAGCCTAGGTAGTTTTGATGAGTACTGGAAAGCGTTCCGTGACTACCCTCGCCTGCAAGGTGGCTTTATTTGGGATTGGGTAGACCAAGGGCTAAGTAAAAAAGATGAAAATGGCCAGCACTACTGGGGCTATGGTGGCGACTTTGGCGACGTGGTAAATGACCGCCAATTCTGCATCAATGGCCTGATCTTCCCTGATCGCACCACTCACCCGGCGATCGAGGAAGTGAAATACTGTCAGCAGATGATCAACACATTTCTTGTTGAAGAGCAGCGTATCGGCGAGCAATACCAGTGCACCTTGGCGGTAACGAATGAAAACCTGTTCCGCTCAACCGATAACGAAATGTTGCATTGGTCGCTACTGGAAGACGGCGTGGTCATCGAGCAAGGTACCATCGCGCTTGATGTTGCAGCCAGCGAAACCGCCAACCTGTCAATGATGCTGGCAACTCAGCGTCAAGCAGGCAAAGTCTACCACTTAAATATTGATGTGGTTTTGCTTGAGGCAACGCCATGGTCAGAAGCGGGCCACATTATAAGCAAGCAGCAATTTAAGCTAATGGGCCATGCTTCTTTGGCTTACCCAACAATAAATTCGAAACCAGCACCGGCAGTCGCATCAGGTAGCAACGAAATTATCGTGACTAGCAGCAACAACCAACACCAGTGGGTATTTAATAAGCATAATGGCTTGCTGACCTGCTGGACGGTCAAAGGGCAAAACCAACTCGTCAGTAGCCCTGTCGATAACTTCTACCGTGCTGCACTTGATAACGATATCGGGATTAGCGAAGCCGACTTTATCGACCCCAATGCTTGGATTTGCCGCTGGAATGCCGCCGGCTTAGGCCAATGGCAGCAAGAGTGCATTGGCTGCCAAGTTGAACAACTGACGCATGCTGTACAGGTAACATCTACCTTTGCCTATAGCTTTGAGAGCCATATTCAAGCAACAACTGTTTGGACCTACACCATAGAGAATAACGGCGAGCTTCAATTGGATGTACAAGTTACCTTGGCTGATAACCTGCCACCCATGCCTCGTATTGGCTTAGAGCTCACAGTGCCATTCAATCCATCGCAGCAAACAGTCGACTGGCGCGGACTAGGCCCATTTGAAAACTACCCAGATCGCCTATCAGCGGCACGCTTTGGTCAGTACAACCTCCACGTTAATGATTTGCATACGCCGTATATTTTCCCATCAGAAAATGGCCTTCGCTGCCACAGCCAATGGCTGGCAACAAGCCAGTTGCAAATTACCGGTGATTTCCACTTCGGGATCAGCCGATTTAGCCAGCAGCAGCTGGCTGACGCCAAGCACACCAATGAGCTGATTGAAGAGCCAAGGCTATACCTGCGCATTGATCACCAGCACATGGGTGTCGGCGGTGATGATTCTTGGAGCCCAAGTGTGCATGATGCTTATCTGGTGAAAGATAAATCGTACCGCTATCAACTTACGCTGCAGCCGCGTTAACTGCCGCGTCAAATATCGCGTTCATTTCTGTTCTTTTTGTTGTTGTTAATTTGTTCATAGTGCAACATTTTAGTGCCTTCTTTTGAAGGCACTTTTTTTAGCTTCAGCGCAATTGACACCGAATAAAGAATGTTCAACCGTAAATCTAAACCAGTGATATACCCAGCATATTTGCCTACCGGAACCAAAATAGCGCAAGAATAATTGTGTTCTATAGCTAAGCATTGTTAAATAAGCCGCAATAGAGATAGAGGACGCTATGGCAACAATTAAAGATGTCGCGAAAGAAGCTGGCGTATCTGTCGCAACGGCTTCACGAGTGATCAACAAAGCACCGCATACCAGCCAAACGGCGATAACCGCCGTGAATGCTGCGATGGAAAAGTTAGGTTACCGCCCCAATGCCAACGCACGGGCGCTGGTTAGCAAAACAACCAATACCATCGGTGTATTGGTCAACGATGTTTCTGCGCCTTTCTTCGGTGCCATGGTGAAAGCCATTGATGGCGTTGCCAATGAAAATGGCAAACAGCTGCTGATAGGCAATGGTTACCATGATGCAGACAAAGAGCGTAAAGCCATCGAGCTACTGATCAACAGCCGCTGTGAGTCGCTGGTGATCCACAGCAAGGGGCTGAGCAACGAAGAACTGGTTAACTTCGCCAAAGAAGTACCGGGGCTGGTCGTGATGAACCGGATTATCCCCGAAATTGCCGAACGTTGTATTGCTCTTGATAACCACCGGGGCTCGTACATGGCAACCGAAAACCTGATCCGCCATGGTCACAAGCATATTGGTTATATCTGCTCTTCCCACGATATCGAAGATGCCGATGCCCGACGAGCTGGCTACTTGCAAGCCCTCGAGGACAATGGCCTGACAGCCAGTGCCAACTATATCGAATATGGTGAGCCGGTCGAGGAAGGCGGTGAATACGCGATGACCAACATGCTGGCGAAAAACCTGCCTATTACCGCCATTGCCGCGTATAACGACTACATGGCTGCGGGCTGCCTATCTGTATTGCATGAAAACAACATTAAGACTCCCGAGCAAATTTCAGTCATTGGTTTTGATGATGGTCAAATCGCCCGCTATGTCCACCCTAAGCTGACAACGGTGCGCTACCCTATTCACCTGATGGCCGAGCAAGCCGCCAAGCTAGCGTTGCAACTTGCCGCCAAGGAACCCGTTGAGCCACATACGCGAATTTATGTGCCAACCTTGGTTCGCCGGATGTCGGTACAAAACTGCCCAGCCAATTAGACTTGCCTTCATCTAAGAAGCCGCTACAATCGTCGCTCACTTTTATTGAGCGACGAGTTTACGCATGAACCGCAAAAAGAAAATCAACGACATCCTGAAAAAAAAGCAGAAGAAGAAAAACGCGAAACTCCACCGCAGCAATAAGCCTCGCTACATCTCTAAAGCCGAACGCGCCAAAATGGAAGCAGAAGCGGCACAACAGTCGGCTGAAAACACCGAGGAAGGAACAGTAGAAGTGACTGAGCCAACTGCCGAAGCGTCTGCCATAGCAGAGCCAACTCAAGTCGATGCTTCAGAAAAGTAGCCAATGTAAAGAACCCGCTATCTTAACTGGCCTGGTGGCTAGCGCATCCATTCTCGATGAAGTTGTTCACTGTCACCAAGGTAATTGAGCAGCCATGAGATAGCCGGGTTCTCGCTTTCTTTATTCCAAGCCAAGCAACACGGGCTTACCGCCGGCTTATGGACCAAGGTCTTCTCAACCAACTCCCCTGCTGCAATACGCGGTAGTGCCATGTGTTCAGGTACCACACTAATCCCCAACCCTGATTTCAGGCACTGCATCGCACTGTGCCAATTCGGTACCATAATCCGCCGTTGGTTATCCATCAACCATGTGACCCTTTTCGGTAGCACGCGGGACGTATCTTCAAGGCAAATAGCCGGGTAATTGGCTAATTCCTCCGCTGGAATAGGATAATCACACTTAGCCAGCGGATGCTCAGGCGATACCACAAACTTCCATTCGAGAACCCCCATGTCACGGTAATCAAACTGACCGATAACAGGAATAGCCGCCGTTGCCCCAATTGCAATATCCGCCCGACCATCGGAAAGTGCATCCCACACCCCATTAAACACTTCCATGGTCAGGTGCAATTCGATATCAGGAAAATGGCGATAGAAATCTCGCACCATGGTGTTTACTCGGCTTTCGCGCACCACGGTATCTAATGCAACCGAGACACTTTGCTGCCATCCATTTGCCACTCGCTGGGTTTGCTGGCGCAACTGTTCCATTTGTTTAAGCAAACCGCGCGCTTCTTCAACAAAATACTCACCGGCTGGTGTTAATTTCACCTGGCGATGCAAGCGAACAAATAATTCGACAGCTAATCGCTCTTCTATTACACGAACTGTGTAACTGATTGCACTTGGTACTTTGTGCAATTCTTCAGCAGCTGCAGAAAAACTGCCCCGCCGAGCGACAACATCAATAACTTGCAGATCATTGTATGAAAACATATCACATCAAATTTTTTGAAAGTATGTGTTAAATTTTACCGTTTCACAGCGATTAAATCCATCTATACACTTGGCGGCATAGCAAAACAGCAAGTAGATAGTATTTATGAATAACCAACCTTCAAAAATCACCATTTTATGGTTTGCATGTTTAAGTATGCTAGGTTTCCTAGCAACAGACATGTACCTACCAGCATTTGAAGTTATCCGTTCAGATTTTGAAACTTCACAATCACTTATCGGACTTACTTTAAGTATTTTCCTATTGGGTATGGCGCTTGGCCAACTTGTCTACGGACCATTATCTGATCGTATTGGCCGTATAAAAGTATTGATGGGTGGTATGACCCTGTTCAGTGTTGCCTCTCTATTGTGTGCTTTCGCACCAAACGTAGAGCTGATGCTGGCAGCCCGCTTTGCACAAGCTCTAGGCGCATGTAGTGCAACTGTCATCTGGCAAGCAGTGGTAATCGACCGTTACGAAGGCAAAGTGTCTGAGCGTGTTTTCGCCACCATCATGCCATTGGTAGCACTATCGCCGGCGCTGGCACCACTAGCAGGTGCAGCACTGGAAAACCATTTTGGCTGGCGTAGTATTTTCATCTCCCTTGTTGCCTTTGGTGCTGTTTTAGCCGTTATGACGCTAAAAGAAACTGAAAGTGCAGATTTGAATAAAAAACAAGAGAAATTAAGCGTACAACTACGTCGCGATTACCGCCAAATCTTAAGTTCAAAAAAATTCGTGGGTAACATGATTATCTTCGCTGCTTGTTCGGCTGCATTCTTTGCATACCTAACAGGTTCACCCTTTGTCATGTCGGCAATGGGTTACACCGGCGCAGATATTGGCATGAGCTTTGTGCCACAAACTATCGCCTTTATTGTTGGCGGCTACGGTTGTCGTATTCTACTGAACAAGTTTGATAGCCAGCAGCTACTACCTTGGATTCTAAAACTGTTCTTTGCCAGCGTGACTATCATGTTCCTGATTTCGCTGAACACTGAACCTAAAACGATTTGGCCGATCCTTGTACCATTCTGTTTCCTAGCGGTTGCAAACGGTGCTATCTACCCAATCATCATCAGCAAAGCGTTAGAAGACTTTAAGAACTGTAGTGCTACGGCAGCTGGCCTGCTTAACTTCCTGCAAACATCTGTATGTTTCGCGGCAAGTGGTCTTGTATCGGCATTTGCACTGTACGGCTTGATGACGGTGACTACCGCAATGTTCATCACTGGCTTCTTGGCACTGGTTGGCTACGCATTCGTTGTGAAAGCACGTAACGAAGCTAACGACGTTGTTGCCCAAGCGGCATAAAGCCCCAAACAATACCGCTTCTTGCGGCAATGATTGAATACTTATTAGGCTACCTTCGGGTAGCCTTTTTTATGAAAATCCAATAGTAACATTGCTTAACTTTTCACCATGAAATTATCTCCCTAACGACATCCGTTACATATCCCACTACCTCACCGCCATATATCAGGCCATTACACGCAAAAACCACCCAAAAACCGAACAAACATTAAACAAAAATGCAACGCGATAGATTTTTTATACATTTTTCTTGCATAAGGTCTCACTACGGGTAATATACCAATCAAGCGGTGATTAATGCAGTAATTAAGCATGAGTATTCAAGTAAAGAGTGTTAATAAATTCTATGGTGATACGCAGGTTCTACACGACGTGGACTTTACCTGCAACGAAGGTGAAACCTTGGTGCTACTTGGCCCAAGCGGTGCCGGTAAAAGCTCTTTACTAAGGGTACTTAACTTACTGGAAACGGCTTCCAGCGGTGAACTGCATATTGCTAACGAATCGTTCGATTTCAGTCAGTCAATCAACGAAAAGCAAGGGCTGCAGCTAAGACGTAAAGTCGGCATGGTTTTCCAGCAATATAACCTATGGCCTCACCTAACCGTGCTTGAAAACCTCATAGAAGCCCCCGTCAAAGTGGCTGGTATGGAAAAAGAAAGCGCGAAACAAGAAGCCATTGCTATTTTGACCAAGCTGCAACTTGCTGACAAAGCTGACGCTTGGCCGCTACAGCTCTCAGGTGGACAGCAACAGCGTGTTGCCATCGCCAGGGCACTAATGATGAAACCGGAAGTACTGCTATTCGATGAACCAACGGCAGCACTCGACCCAGAGATCACGAACCAAGTAGTCAACATCATTAAAGATTTAAGCGAAACCGGCATTACTCAAATTGTGGTGACCCACGAAGTCGATTTCGCCAAGAAAATTGCCAGCCATGTGCTTTACCTTGAACAAGGGCGCATGGTTGAACACGGAACACATGAGGCGTTTACCAACCCTGCAACCCCAGAGTTTGCTGAATACCTCACTCACTAATTAACACTATTTTGAACCACCAGCATCACAATGCTCACGTGATGCTGCACATAACGACGCACGGAGTATCGCGATGAAAAAGATTTTACTAGCTTCAATCATTGGTTTGGCTGCCACTCAAGCAATGGCGCAAGAAGAAATTAAGTTCGCAATGGAAGCGACTTATGCCCCATTTGAATATATTGACGAGAACAACGAAATCCAGGGTTTCGACGTTGATCTTGCCAATGCGCTGTGTGACGTAATGGAAGCAAAATGTACCTTCCACAACCAACCGTTTGATAGCCTAATTCCTGCACTAAAATTCCGTCGTTATGATGCAGCTATCTCAGGTATGGACATTACTGAACAACGTCTGCAAGCCGTTAACTTCACTGATGCTTACTATGACAACTCCGCTGCTTTCGTATCGGTAAAAGACAAAGTAGAAAGCCAAGAAGCACTGGAAGGCAAACGTGTTGGCGTTCAGAACGGTTCTACCCACCAAAGCTACCTGACTGAGCAAATGGACGGTGTTACCGCTGTACCATACGCGAGCTACCAGGATGCTTTCATTGACATGCAAAATGGCCGTATCGACTCTGTGTTCGGTGACACAGCGGTGGTGGCAGAATGGTTCAAGAAGAATGACAACCTTGCCTATGTTGGTGAGCAAGTGACCAACGCCAAGTACTTCGGTAACGGTTTTGGCATTGCGGTTAACAAAGACAACCAAGAGCTAGTCGACAAGCTGAACACTGCCCTAAAAACAGTGAAAGCAAACGGCCAGTACCAAGCAATTTTTGACAAGTACTTCGGTGAGTAAAGAATGGCGTTATCAGGTTATGCTCTGACGCTTATGGAAGCTGGATGGGTCACCATCCAGCTCAGTCTGGTTAGCGTCGTCGTCGGTTTAGTATTGGCAGTTGCCTTTGCCGCTGGTGAGATGTCGCGCTACCGCGTTATTTCATGGCCGACCACTACATTGGTTACCCTGCTTCGCGGCTTGCCTGAGTTGTTAGTGGTGCTGTTTATTTTCTTCGGCTCAACGCACGTGTTGTTCCTGATCACCGGTGACTTTATAGAAGTTAGCCCGTTCCTATCAGGAGTTATTGCCCTCTCGTTGATCTTTGCCTCTTACGCGTCACAAACTATCCGCGGTGCTCTGAAGGCGGTGCCCAATGGGCAACGTGAAGCGGCAAGCGCATTGGGGATCAGCAAGGTTTCTGCGTTTTTTCGAATTGTCATGCCCCAAGCGGTCCGCCACGCCATCCCAGGCTTAACCAACCAATGGCTGGTTTTGCTGAAAGACACAGCGTTGGTTTCACTGATTGGCGTCACCGACTTGCTAAAACAGGCTCAGTTAACCGCAGCTGCCACCCATGAAAGTTTTACTTGGTATGCTTCTGCCGCTGCAATTTACTTGATCATCACCTTGATCACCCAGCGCGCCGTGAAGGTCTTCGAGAAAAAGTATAGCATCCAAGATGCCGGCCATAGTCAAGGAGCAACCGCATGAATGAACAACATGTCTGGCAATTACTCGATGGCCTAATTGTCAGTATCGAGCTGACTCTGGTATCGCTGCTGGTTGGTTGTCTGTTGGCATTGCTGATGACCCTCACGCTGATCTTACGAACGCCGGTATTGCATTGGCTAAGCCGCGGGATCATCACACTGTTTACTGGCACGCCGCTACTGGTTCAGATCTTCTTGATCTATTACGGTCCAGGGCAATTCGAAGCCGTAAGAGAAAGTGTATTGTGGCACTGGTTTAGCCAGCCTTGGTTCTGTGCGATGCTAGCCCTCGCCTTGAATACGGCAGCCTACAGTACTCAGTTATTCAAAGGTGCATTCAACGCGATTCCGTCAGGTCAGTGGCAAGCTTGCCGGGCACTCGGTATGGGTACCAAGCCAACACTTGGAGTATTGCTACCTTATGCTATCAGGCGTGCGATTCCAGCCTATTCAAATGAAGTTATCTTGGTCTTCAAGGGAACGTCACTGGCTAGCACCATCACCATTATGGACATCATGGGGTATGCCCAGCGCATCAACGCCCAAACCTACGATACATTAATGGTATTCAGTGTGGCCGGCGCCTTCTATCTCGCCGTAAACGGTATTTTAACCTTGGTCTTCCGCCAAGTTGAAAAACGCGCATTGGCATTTGAAACCGCCCGCTAGTCACTCGCGACACAGACAACAAGGCCTGCTTAAAAGCAGGCCTTGTTGTCTGTCATCATACCAATTCCATCAATGATCGAATCAAACGATCTTCACGCCGGCTGGCATTACACGTTCAGGTGTTAGCAGCACGCTTTCAGACTCATCATCCGTTTCGGCACAAAGCAGCATACACTCTGAGGTTTCGCCGCGCATTTTTGCTTTGGCAAGATTACACAGTACCACTACCTGCTTACCCATCAGTTCTTCTTCAGTATAGTAAGGAACAAGACTGGTAACGGTCTGTAGTGTTTTCTCGCCCACATCTATCTGAACAATATACAGTTTATCGGCATTTTGGTGGCGAACGACTTCAATAATTTTACCCACGCGGATATCGAGTTTGGCAAAATCGCCGTAAGAAATGGTGTCCATCTTTTTCCTCACATAGTCTGTATTAGTTAAATATTTACTAAAATTTACTGTCAACGATTACACTATCACCAAAGCCACGTTTTTAAAGGGATCTACCTCTCATTACGGCCGAATTAATTGAAAGATGATTGCGCTAATTACACCCGCATAGTTTAATAGCGGCAATATTTTGTAGATGGACACCAAGGGCATATAGGACAAGACATATGGCTACCATTAAAGATGTCGCGAAACTATCAGGGGTCTCTGTTGCCACGGTTTCACGCGTGATAAACAAGTCACCTAAAGCGAGTAAAGCATCGATTGAATCCGTAACGAAAGCGATGCGTGAATTAGGTTACCGTCCTAATGCCAATGCCCGTGCACTCGTTAGCCAATCAACCAATACCGTCGGTGTAGTTGTTGGTGATGTTTCCGACCCGTTTTTTGGTGTCATGCTCAAAGCTGTTGATAAAGTTGCCCGCCAGCATAACAAGCACATGCTGATCGGTAACGGCTTCCACGAGGCAAAAACAGAACGCGAAGCGATTGAATTGCTGATTAACAGCCGCTGTGAGTCGTTGATCATTCACAGCAAAGGACTGAGCAACCAAGAATTGATCGACTTTGCCGACGAAGTACCGGGCATGGTTGTAATCAACCGCTATATCCCGCAAATTGCCAACCGCTGTATCGCACTCGATAACCACAAGGGCTCTTACCTTGCCACCGAGTACTTGATCAAGCATGGTCATACCCGTATCGGTTACATCAGTTCAACTTACGATATCGAAGATACCCAGCAACGTCGGGCCGGTTACATCGACGCACTTGTGGCAAACGGTATCGAGGTGGATGAGAATTTCATTGAATACGGCACCCCGGATGAAGAAGGGGGTGAAAAAGCCATGACCAACTTGCTGTCAAAAAACTTAGATATGACAGCTATCGCGACATATAACGACTACATGGCTGCTGGCTGTTTGTCGATCATGGACGAAAATGGCATTGCTTCCCCTCAAGATGTTTCAGTCATCGGCTTCGATGACGGTATCATTGCCAAATACCTGAGCCCAAAACTGACCACCGTGCGCTACCCGATCAACATCATGGCCGAGCAAGCGGCGCAACTTTCCGTTCAACTTGCCAAGGGTGAGAAAAGCAACGAATACCCACGCATGTTTGTACCGACGCTGGTAAGGCGACGTTCTGTTTTGGCAAAATAATTATATTAATAATCAATGATTAAAATATAATATGTCGATATGAAAGATGTCATATCAATAACCAAGGAAGAAAGACCCCAATGACCGAGTTAAGCCAACAGCTGAACTTCATTCTTGAGCTTGACCGCTTAAAAGCCGTTTACCGCAAAACAACGGTGAAGCCCGATGGCGACCGCCATGAAAACAGTGCCGAGCATAGCTGGCATATTGCGCTGATGGCGCAAGTGCTAAAAGACTATGTTGAAGAAGAAGTCGATATCACTCGGTCAGTTAATATGTTGCTTATCCATGACATCGTTGAAATCGATGCAGGCGACATGTTTGCCTTTGCCGAGCAGACTGACCACGATGCTCAAGAGCAAAAAGAGTTGGCAGCGGCAAACCGCTTATTTGGCTTGCTACCAGAGCAGCAGTTTGAAGCCATGAAGGCGCTATGGATTGAATTTGAGCAAGCGCAAACAGCCGATGCCCGCTTTGCCAAGGGGATGGACCGTATCCTGCCACTGATTCAAAACATGGCCAACGGCGGCGGCAGCTGGGTGAAGCACAATGTCTCAAAGTCCCAGGTGCTCAAGCGTAACGCCTACCTTGAGCAAGTCACGCCAAAACTTTGGGATTACGCCTGCCAGCAAATCGATCTTGCGGTCAAAAATGGCTGGCTAAGAGACGAATAATCGTCCCCGTCTATCTTAGTCTATTCCTAAAATAGTCTAGCCCTAAAATAGGTTGGCGCTTTTTACGTAGCCAGTAGGCATTCCCTACTGGCTTTTCTATTTACGGTCAATGATATGCTATCAGCACGTGCTTATTTTTTGTTGATGCAATAGACCGAGTAAACCACCAGCACCATCCCTACCCCGTGGTACAGAGTGAACACTTCGCCTAGCACCAAAACGGCTGCCACAGCGGTGATCACCGGGCCGATATTGGCCGTCAAACTAAACTGGGTTGGCGATAGTTCAGCCATCGCCGCGGCCATAAAGTATGACGGGATCACGGTACAAAATATCCCAAGCGTAATACCCAGTATCACCAGCGAATAGCTCCACTCACTCAGCTGGGTGTCTGACAGCAATAAATGACATAAAATCGCGATACCCGCACTGCCCATCCCAATACTGGTAAATAGCTGGCTGCCCATTTTGGCTATATAGCCCTTACTTAAGATCAGGTAACACGCAAACACAAGTGCTGATGCAATCGCCAATGCACTGCCGACCCAAACCTTGCTCCCCATTGATGTCACATCGTGGGCAACAATCAGTGCAATACCGCCATAGCCAATTGCCACAGCTTTCACTGTCGCTTGCGTTGGCTTTTGCCCCGACTTCAACCAGGTGATCAACACCACCAAGCTTGGGAATAAGAAAATCAATAAACGCTCAAGTTGCGCCGAAATATAATCTAGCGCCACAATATCGAGAAAGCTTGCTAGGTAGTACCCCAACACTCCCACCAATGCCGCCTGCCAGCCGTATTGCCTTACCTTCCCCCGCGCCTCAGCACTTTTACATAACCAAACCAGCATAACGAGATAGACCGGCAGCGAACTAAATGCCCTGAGCGTCATAATCGAAGTGGCATCACCACCATATTGATAAGCCAGCTTGATTAAGATTGGCTTGAGTGAAAACAGCAATGCGCCAATAAGGGCATACACAATGCCGCGCATGTACCGAGGTGTGTGCCGCTGATCTTCACTGCTACTTTGGCTCCCACCTTGGCTTTCACCATCTATGGGGACGTCTTGTTGAGAGGCCGCTGGTTGAGAGGCATCTAGTTGAGATTGGTGCGAGGTGTTCATTAACTCATATCCCTGTTAATCGATTTTAAATTGGGCTACGAGTAAAACAGTACGACGAACTGGCTACGTTAACTCGCAGCCAGATACAGTGTTACCTACCGGGCTACAGGCATGTTTTCGAGAAGCCAGAGGTAGATAACAGAAATTTGCATGATGCTCTCCTTGAATGGATAAGAAATAAAATATATAACTTTTTGTTAACAGGCAACAATAATATTGGCAATAGCGTCGATTAGTTGAACAGCGATAACTCAACCAAATCGTGCCCCTTCTGCCAATTCAAGACACATGAAATATAAGGATATTCTTAATGAGCATAGATACTTGGCTTGCTTTCGTCGCAGCCTCACTGGTTCTGACTGCCACGCCGGGACCAAGCATTTTTCTTGGTATCGTGCATGCCATCAATTATGGTGAAAAACGGGTTATTTATACCGCCCTTGGCGATATCTGTGCCAACTTCATCCAAATGGTATTAGTGGCTGTGGGCCTTGGCGTCATTATTGCGAGCTCTGAGCTCGCTTTCACTGTTATCAAATGGCTTGGTGCTGTTACCCTGTTCTACATGGGGATCAAAATGATCCTGGGCGCGAACAAACAAATCAGCAATGACTCGTGCCTGCCAGCAGTCTCGAACGGAAAGTTATTTACCTCAGGCTTTTTGGTTGCAGCTGGCAACCCTAAAGCCATTGTCTTTTTCACCGCTTTCTTCCCACAGTTTATTGACCCGGCACAGCCCCTATTTCCACAAATGGCCATCATGTGCCCAACCATGGCGTTGCTGGACTTTACCTTGGTGCTTATTTACGCCTTTTCGGCAAACAAGGTGGTTAAGCTAGGTGGTGCAAAGCTTATCTTGGTCAACAAAATCAGCGGTGGGCTGCTCGTCGGGCTATCCGGAGCACTTGCAACCACCAGCCGATAGTGGCTAAAAGCCAGCGGAAGATATACAAACCCCGTTTACAGGATTAAACTTAACGTTAAGTTTAAGTAATTAAGTTAAAAAAATGGCCGTTAAGAAGAAATTTTTCACCATCGGAGAAGCGGCGGAGCGCTGCGGCGTTGCCACATCTGCACTGCGTTTCTACGAACAACGGGGTTTAATCCACGCCATCCGCACCAGCGGCAACCAACGTCGTTATCAAGCAGCCACACTCCGCGTTATCTCGATAATCAAAGCTGCGCAACAACTTGGCATCACCCTGGATGAAATTCAAACCGCCATCTCATCCCTACCCGACAACCGCTCACCAACCAAGCGTGATTGGGAGCGACTCTCAAAGAAATGGGCCAGTAGCCTAGATCAGAAAATATTAGAACTTCAGCGCCTGCGTGATAATTTAGGCCAATGCATCGGCTGCGGTTGCCTATCGCTCAAGAGCTGCCGCCTGTTTAACCCTGACGATCAAATCTCGTCACATGGTAGCGGGCCTCGCTATTTAATTGAGGGAAGCCCAGAGGTTGAAGACAAAGCCGAGTAAGTAAGTAGATACTCACCAGCCACTTCCCCACTGACCGTGGCTTCTTTCCCCCAAACTTTAACGCGTCAGCATCAGGCGCTTTGGCTAGAAGTCATAGTTTAGGCTGATGGTGCTATAGATTTCGTCATTGCTTTGATCGGAAGCGACTTCGGTATTGTAGATATACTCTAAATCTAACTGTAACGAGACGGCTTGCATCAGTTGGTTTTTCACGTAGCCTTTAACATTGGTTGAAGTGTTGGCCTCACCGTAATCGGTACTCAGCTTGCCGCCCAGTTCAAATCTGTCATTGATTTTCGCCATGCCTTCGACAAACGCGTTGGCAATTATTTCATCTTCTTTCTTTCCGGGAAAATCAGGATCAAAGTCTTGCCGTTGTGAAAAACGGTAACCCGGACCAGCACCTATCGATAGCTTTCTTCGCTCCAGATCAAGCAAGGTGGCACCAAAACCCGTTGCAATGGTCATTTGCTGACGATAAGTCGCGTACTGGTCATGCTCGTACTTGTTGTTGCCATAAACAAACCATTCACCGTTCACTTGGTGCTTCACGCCGTAGGTCAGGTTATATTTATTCGTACCATCCTCCCCTTCCGGGGCATTCGTATAATAAGTGGAAAACTCTCCCCGCTGCTGCCAGTCCTCTTTATCATGAACCACGGTTGCCCCGGTGTTCACCGACAACGAGCTGGTTGTGGTTTGGGTAAATATAAAACCTAGCTTGGTATTGCCCCGCCATGGGCTTTCGCTGAGCTCTTCCTCGGCTGACACCCACGGTGTGGCAAACAACAAACATAACGCAATAGTGGCAGCCAATTCTGATGTCGGCTTAACAATCAATCTTTTCAATGTGTCACTCTGTCGGTATCAGTACACCCAGTAATTTGGGTATAAAACGGTGTATGAATAGCCAACATTTTAAGAAGCATAAAAATGCAATTGTCAGTGTATTGTTAAACAAAGTGATGAATAACTGTTATTAATTCCATAAAAAAAGCCTGTTAGCATTCGCTAACAGGCCTCTTGAATATTAATCACTTAGAATCAGTTAAAAGGTAAACTGATAAATCGTTTGGTGCTGGTACTGCTCACCCGGTTTCAGGATGCTGTCACCCGGCCACTCTGGGTGATTTGGAGCATCAGGCAGAAACTCTGTTTCCAAACAAAAACCTTGGTGTTTCACTTGCTCACCGTGACGAGCTGGCTCGCCTGCCAGGTAGTTACCCGTGTATAGCTGTACCGCTGGCTTGGTTGTTTTCACTTCAAGCTCAACACGGTTATCAGGTGATACCGCACGTACTGCCACGGCTTTACCATCAGTCACCGAGGTGTTTAGCAAGAAGGCATGGTCATAACCTAACGCCAACTTCTGCTCTTCATCAGTTAAGAAATCTTGCTTTAGGGTTTTGATTTCGCGGAAATCGAAGCCTGTCCCTTCAACCGACTTCAACTCGCCCGTCGGGATACCGTTGGCATCCGTCGGAACAAACTGATCAGCGCTAATGCTTAGGCGATGCGCAAGGCAATCTTCACCTGTGGTGTCACCCATCAAGTTGAAGTAAGCATGGTTGGTGAAATTCACCGGACACGCTTTATCGCACTCGGCAACATACTGAATATCCAGTGCATTCGCGTCAGTTAGCTCGAAACGAACTGTCGCTTTTAGCTCACCAGGAAAACCTTGGTCGCCATCAGCAGACACTAAACCAAACACGATAACCGTGTCAGTTTGCTCTTGTACCGTCCAGCGACGCTTGTCAAAGCCGTCTGGCCCGCCATGCAAGGTGTGTTCGCCTTGGTTGGCTTCAACCTTGTGCTCGCCACCGTCGATAACAAAACGGCCATTGGCAATACGGTTGGCATAGCGGCCAACGGTCGCGCCAAAGTAGGCGGTTTGCATCAGATGCTGTGGCATGGTTGCGTAGCTTAGCAATACTTCGCGATCGGTATTGTCTACCGGCAGTGTACAGCTCAGCCAAGTTGCACCGATATCCATGAAAGTTGCTGTCATACCTGATGCATTACGCAAGGTAAACAGCTTTGCCGGGCGACCATCATAGGCCGCCTCTTGCGTCATGGTTTCGTACAACGAAGCAATATGTGTAGGCAACGTCATCGAATCATTCCTTATAACAGGCTATTACGCCAACACTAGCTCGCCAGCACCTGGCATTGCTTTACATACGTAGATGGTCTCTTTCAGACCCGTCTCTGCTTCGTACTTCGCTGCGATTACCGCTTTCACGTCATCAACAAGTGCAGGTGGTACGATAGAAACAACACAGCCGCCAAAGCCACCGCCAGTCATGCGAACGCCGCCCTGATCGCCAATCACTTCTTTCACTGTTTCAACAATGAAGTCGATCTCGCGTACCGTGATTTCGAAGTCGTCACGCATAGATGCGTGAGATTCTGCCATCAGCTCGCCCATGCGCTTCATGTCACCATTGCTTAGGGCAACCGCTGCTTCTTCAGTACGATCGTTTTCAGTGATTACGTGACGTGCACGCTTCGCAACCATTTCGTCAAGCTCAGCAACGCGATCGTTGAATTGCTCAATGGTCACATCACGCAGTGCCTTAACACCGAAGATACGTGCCGCTTCTTCACACTGCTCGCGGCGAGTGTTGTACTCACTGTCTACTAGACCGCGTTTCTTGTTCGAGTTGATGATCACAACTGCCATGTCTTCAGGCATTGAAACCGCTTTGGTTTCCAGTGAGCGACAGTCGATAAGCAGTGCGTGGTTTTCTTCACCTTCAGCCGAGATTAGCTGATCCATGATGCCACAGTTACAGCCGACAAATTCGTTTTCAGCTTGCTGGCCGTTTAGCGCGATTTCCTGCTGAGAAATAGACAGGTTGTACAGTGTCTTGAATGTCTGGCCAATAACCACTTCAAGCGCAGCCGATGAACTTAGGCCAGCACCTTGAGGTACGTTACCGCTCACTGAGATATCAGCACCACCGAACTCGTAACCACGACCGCGTAGGCACTTCACAACACCCTTGATGTAGTTGATCCACATGCAGTCATTGTCGAAAGTGATTTCTTCAGTTAGGTCAAATTCTTTTGTTTCGTTAGCGTAATCAACAGAAACAACACGAACGATGTTGTCATCACGGCGTGCAGCAGCAACGATTGTTTGGTAGTCAATCGCACATGGAAGCACAAAACCGTCATTGTAGTCAGTGTGCTCACCGATAAGGTTTACGCGGCCTGGCGCTTGAACGATGTGTGTTGCTTTGTAGCCAAGTACAGATTCAAATGATGTGTTTACTGCATCGATCAGTGCTTGTGATTTAGGGTTAGTCATTATTCTATTCCTACTAATTACTGCTTATTGTTCACGGAAGTGGATATCGCTTAGTGCGCGTAGTTTGTCTGCTGCCTGCTCTGCAGTCAGGTCACGCTGGCTTTCCGCCAACATTTCGTAGCCCACCATAAACTTACGTACTGTCGCAGAGCGAAGTAGTGGCGGGTAGAACAATGCGTGTAACTGCCAGTGGTCAGTCGAAGTGTCGCCTTCTTTGAAGAATGGCGCATAGTGCCAACCCATTGAGTATGGGAAAGAACACTTGAATAGGTTGTCGTAACGGCTCGTTAGTTTTTTGATTGCCAGTGCAAGATCGTCACGCTGCTCATCCGTCAAATCGTTCATGCGGCGGATATGCGTTTTTGGCATTAGCATGGTCTCAAATGGCCATGCAGCCCAGTAAGGAACAACAGCAATCCAGTGCTCCGTTTCAACCACGGTGCGAGAGCCGTCTTCCATTTCCGCTTTCGCGTAATCAACCAGCAAGTTGGTACCGTTCTCTTGGTAGTACTTACGTAGGTTTTCATCCTTACGAGAAATTTCGTTTGGCAGGAAGCTATTCGCCCAAATCTGACCGTGTGGGTGAGGCTGTGAACAACCCATGGTCGAGCCTTTGTTCTCGAACGCCTGAACCCAAACGTAATCCTGGCCCAGCTCTTCGATTTGCTCGTTCCAAGTATCAATCACACCACGGATAGCAGGTAGCGGAAGCTCTGGTAGCGTTTTGCTGTGATCTGGCGAGAAACAGATCACTCGGCTTAGGCCACGTGCACTTTCACAACGGAACAACGGGTTGTCAGATTCAGGTGCGTCTGGGGTATCAACCGTCAGTGCCGCATGGTCGTTATTGAATACGTAAGTACCTTTATAATCCGGGTTTGCATCACCAGACACACGGGTGTTAGTCGGACAAAGGAAACAACCGCTATCGTACTGAGTATCATCAGCCACTTCAGGTGTTTCATCAGCACCTTGCCAAGGACGCTTGGCACGGTGAGGAGACACAAGAATGTACTGGCCTGTTAGCGGGTTATAACGACGATGCGGGTGGTCAATCGGGTTGAATGTGTTATCAGACATAAAGCTCTCGATTTATCTCGCTCTAGTTAGAGCACTATTGTTTGGGGTTAAACCGGGAAAGTAAGCGGGGTGAGCCTAACTTTCCCAGTTTAAAATTTGTGTTAGTAACCTTTCGGGTTAGCAGACTGCCAACGCCACGTGTCAGCGGCCATCGCCTTCACATCAAACTTGGCTTCCCAGTTCAGTTCTTTGGTTGCTTTTGATGTGTCAGCCCAGCACTCTGCAATGTCACCAGGGCGACGAGGGCAAAGCTTGTAAGCAATGTCATGACCACATGCATCGCTGAATGCATCAACCATTTCCAATACACTGCTACCTTTACCTGTGCCTAGGTTGAAGATGTGCAGACCATCTTTCTTACCTACCGCGTTCAGTGCTGCGATATGGCCATCAGCCAGATCCATTACGTGGATGTAATCGCGCACACCGGTACCGTCAGGGGTTGGGTAGTCATTGCCAAATACGGATAGGAATTCACGGCGGCCTACCGCTACCTGAGCAATGAACGGCATTAGGTTGTTTGGAATGCCTTGCGGGTCTTCACCCATGGTGCCTGATGGGTGTGCGCCTACTGGGTTGAAGTAGCGAAGCAATGTGATGCTCATTTCCGGCGCTGCGTATTGGATATCACGCAGGCATTCTTCAACCATGTACTTACTACGGCCGTAAGGGTTAGTCACGTTACCCGTTGGGGTGTTTTCGTTAATTGGCACTTCTGCAGGATCGCCATAAACAGTAGCAGAAGAACTAAATACAAGGCTGTTAACACCTGCGCTCTTCATCGCATCAACCAACATCAAGGTGCCGTGGACGTTGTTGTCGTAGTATTCAAGTGGCTTCTCTACCGACTCGCCCACCGCTTTAAGACCAGCAAAGTGGATTACAGAATCAATGCTCTGCTCGCTGAAAATCTGATCTAGGATTTCGCGGTCGCGAATATCACCTTGGTAAAACACGGGCGTTTTGCCCGTCAATTGGTTGATACGCTCTAATACCGCTTCTTTACTGTTACACAGGTTATCTAGGATGACTGGCTCAAGACCGGCTTCAATCATTTGCACGCAGGTATGGCTACCGATATACCCCATACCGCCTGTCACTAATACTTTCATGTCTTTCTCCTGAATGCTCGGCCAACAAACCCAGCATCCGTCTATTCATTTGAACTAAACAGTAGCCTGATGGCGATTCTCTAACTGGCAGTGAGTTTAACAATGGATCCGGATGAATTTCCGTGATCGAACGCACACAAGTGTAAACGTTTTCACATTTTTCATAATAACACCGCGTGAAAAATTTGTGACCCAATTATCAAAATCCATGTATTCGAGAGTGTAAAAGCAAGCAGGAAAAACACACAAGCAATTGATTATTATCATAATAAACTCTGAAGTTACAGATTAAACACTTATCAGGACTAATAATTAACCAAATAGAAAGTCGACCAGTGTAAACGATTTACCTAAATTCATATTTACAATGCTTCTAGAGAAAGACATTGCATATTTTAATGAAAGGAATATAACTGGCGAGATGTTAGTCATTTCAATATGAGCTCACTTGATATACAACCAACCATTAGGGGTGAATATGAAATAGAGACTTAATATTCATTAATTTAATTAAGCTACTATTTTGAACTACGCTCTCGATAATTTTACTAAAACATCATAAAATAGGTATGTTATTTTATTGAATTATCTGCACTCTATAGCCGAGTACCTATCGTAAAGACTGGAGGGCAGACACCGTTAACTTGCGTTTAAGCCCAAGCAGTTAGCGTATTCCCCTGGAGGTACAGTGGCCACATTAAAAGAAATTGCAAACGAGGCAGGCGTATCACTTGCAACTGTTTCACGGGTTCTTAATGATGATCCGACTTTAAGCGTTAAAGAAGAAACCAAGCGCCGTATTTTTGAAATTGCTGAAAAGCTGGAATACAAAGGCGGCACGAACTCTCGTAAAGCCCCGCAAAAGCAGAAGCTTCACTTTATGGCGATCTACAATTATCGCCAAGATATTGAAGTGAACGATCCATACTACCTTTCTATTCGCCACGGTATTGAAACCCAATGTGAGCGTTTAGGTATTCAGCTAACTAATAGCTACGAAGGTAATATTAGTAAAAAAGTAAAACACGTTGATGGTATTTTACTTATTGGCCGTATGGAAGAGGCTAAACTGGCTGATGTTACAGCGCTTAGCAGCAACATTGTTTATGTTGATTACACTGACTATCAAAACAACTTCGACTGTGTTGATATCGATCTAGCACGGATCAGTAAAGAGGTGATTAACTTTTTTACTGAGCAAGGCTTTGATCGTATCGGCTATATAGGTGGTCAAGATGACGCCAGCAAACCGGATATTCGCGAGCAAGCCTTCAGTGAATATGGCATGTTAAAAGGCGTGGTAAGCAACAAGGATATTTACCGAGGCGACTTCACCAGCTCATCAGGCTACAAACTGGCAAAACAGATGCTTGAAGGCGATCACCCTAATGCGCTATTTATCGCCTCTGACTCTATCGCTATTGGTGTACTCCGTGCAATTCATGAAAAGGGACTATCTATCCCGGGTGATATCACACTAATCAGTGTCAATGATATTCCAACAGCGAAATTTACATTCCCTTCTTTGTCGACTTTCCGCATTCACTCCGAGCTTATGGGCTCACAGGGCGTTAACTTATTGCAAGAACGAAGCAGAGACGGGCGCTCAATCCCAATCAGAGTTTACGTACCGAGCGAGTTAAAACTCAGAGACACGACAGTGCAAGAAACGCTATAAATGTAAGCTAATGACTAAAAAGGAAATCGTAGAGTTACTTTTTCCTTTTTCCTTTTTCCTTTTTCCTTTTTCCTTCCAGCTAACGTCTGTATCACCTCACATTTTTTCTAGACTTCCCTTCGTTTTCTGTTACTCCGTTCACAGTTCCATTTACTGAATGTGATCGAGTTAATACAAACCAATTTTTGCGATTTGTTTTACTAAATTTTTAACTAATATAGTGCACAACAAACCGCACATAGAGGCGGTGTGGATATAAACAGAACCAATAACAAATAAGAAGGCTGAAGCGGCTTTCACTCAATAACAAAAAACGTGATACATCGGAGAACCCTATGTCTGGATCTGCACGTGGTACGATAGGCAAGTTTGCCCTGTTGTCGATGACCTTTGCAGCTGTTTACAGCTTTAATAACATCATCAATAACAACATTGAAATCGGGCTGTCCTCTGCCCCTATGTTCCTTCTGGCGACAATCTTCTATTTTGTCCCTTTCTGCTTGATTGTTGCGGAATTTGTATCCCTCAATAAAGATTCTGAGGCAGGCGTATATGCTTGGGTAAAAAGCTCACTGGGTGGGCGATGGGCCTTTATCTCGGCCTATACCTATTGGTTTGTAAACCTTTTCTTCTTTACTTCTTTACTGCCTCGCATTATCGCCTATGCGTCTTATGCCTTCCTCGGCTTTGAATATATCTTCACCCCACTCACCACAGCGGTACTTAGTACTATCTTGTTTGCTATCGCAACACATATTTCTAATCGTGGTGCAAAGCTACTAGGCCCTATTACATCATTAACCTCCTCTTTAATGCTCTTGCTGACTTTCTCTTATATTGCGTTATCTGGGGCGGCAGTGCTTGGCGGTATTCAACCGGCAGACCCAATCACGATTGAAGCTATGACACCAAGCCTGAACTGGACGTTCTTAGGTGTTACAACTTGGATCTTCATGGCAGCCGGAGGTGCAGAATCGGTAGCGGTGTACGTTAATGACATCAAAGGCGGTCAAAAGTCATTTGTTAAGGTCATCATCATTGCGGGTATCTTCATCGGTGCGCTGTACTGCGTGGGTTCAATCTTGGCCAATGTCTTCGTCAGCCGTGAGGCATTGAAGTTCACCGGAGGCTCGGTGCAAGTTTTCGAAGGGCTAGCAGCCTACTACGGCCTACCTGAAATAATGATGAACCGCTTCGTTGGTATCGTATCGTTCACCGCGATGCTAGGTTCACTACTAATGTGGACGGCCACCCCAGTCAAAATTTTCTTCTCCGAAATTCCAAAAGGCATTTTTGGTGAGAAGACAGTGAAACTGAACAAGCAAGGTGTACCAGAACGAGCGGCCTGGGTGCAGTTCTTCATTGTCATACCGCTAATGTTCATTCCAACGCTGGCATCAGACACCGTACAAGATTTAATGAGCACCATCATCAACATGACCGCTGCGGCCTCTATGCTGCCGCCGCTATTTATCATGATTGCTTATTTAAACCTCCGTTTGAAGCTCGACCACTTGCCACGTGACTTCAAAATGGGTTCACGCACAACTGGCTTAGTTGCAGTGTCTATTCTGATTGCCATTTTCACTGTTGGCTTCTTCGCTTCAATGTTCCCAACAGGTGCAGATATCATGACTATCATCTTCTACAACGTGGGCGGTATTGTGATTTTCTTAGGCTATGCATGGTGGAAGTACAACCAATACGAAAAAAGCCTTGGCAAACAAGAGTCGACATTAAAGGCAGTAACAGAGTAAACCCTTCTCCTACAACCCAATAAATGAATCGCCGCAATAGTGCAAAATTCTATTGCGGCGATTCCAATTCTAGCGTCCCGAAATCCCCCATTTCACAAATACCACTAAGGTAGTAAAAAATATATGCAATTAATTGTATTGCATAACTATACTTACCCTTGGGGAGACAGAGTCACATGGATTGAGTATGAGAGCAGCGGTATTCCGTTTTTTTGCATTATTGCTTCCGCTGCTTTTGATAGCAGCGACAACGACATTCTATATTTACAATGAAGACACGAAGCAGATAAAGCGCCAGCTCCAGTCGCGAGAGGCTAATCTTCACCAATCGCTGCTAAATATCACCCGCCTTCACTTTAATCCCGTGATCAACGATTTAGATTACTTAGCTGATATCACCCAAACCATTGCCCTCTCCGGGCTCACGCTTCAAGCGCAAAAAGCGTGGCTCATTGAACAATTCTCTGCTCTTTCTGCCAACCGGCAATATTATGATCAAATCCGGCTAATCGATGAAAGTGGCGATGAGGCCATACGAGTGAACAACCTCAATGGCATCGTTACGGTTGTTGATGACAGTTTGCTGCAAGATAAAAGCCAGAGAGCCTATTTCAAAAAAGCATTCAAGCAAACGGCCGGGCAGATCACCACATCGCACTTTAATCTCAACATCGAAAATGGCGAAGTCGAAGTACCCCATAAGCCAACAATCCGATTCAGCCAGCGTATTGACGTTAATGGGTCCAGTTGGGTGATTACTATCAATTACTTAGGGTTGGGCTACCTGACTGAACTCCACCAGCAATTCAACTGGACGAGCACACAAAACTGGCTAATAGACAATGACGGCCAGTGGTTGATGAACTCAGAGGATCAAGCGACGCTGACTTCTTTGCCATTCCAAGCCGGCATTAACAACAAAGCGTTAAGCTTTAAACAACGTCACCCTACTTTATGGGCCGATCTTCAAAACAACAGTAATAACCAAATCAGATTAGGTGACTACCTCTATACCTATACTCGATTATTTTCACCGCCACAAAATCAGCACAGCGTTAACTCCCCGTACTTAGGCGGGATTGAATTACCCTGGGCGATTGTCACACGCGTTAATCTCACCGATGCGGTGATGAACCTCACCTTTAGCCAACAAAGCCTGATTAAAATTATCATCCTCAGTGTACTGATTTTGACACTGGTATCTGGCTGCATTGTGTTGTCCTGGTATTTACTCCACAACCTCACCAGGCAAAAGCTACTGACTCAGGAGGTTCGAGATAGCGCCCTAAAGTATGAAACCGTCCTCAAGCACGCCCCAGATGGCCTGTTAACGATCCAAAATGACATGACCATCATTACGATTAACCGTGCCGCTATCCAGATCCTTAACTTGCCAGACCAAGATCTAAAAGGCAGGAACCTCCTTAAGCTAATCAAAGGACAGCATACCCGGCAACAGATCGAATCTTTGGTTAACAGGCTGAGTGCAGATCCTCATGAAAGCAACCAAAAAGCATTAAAAGCACGAATAGAGCTAAAGAATATTTCAATGAAGTACATAGAGGTTCTCGCAGCCTCCACTTCTTACAGTACGAATCATGAGATTTTACTCAACCTTCGCGATGTGACCTATTGGATAAAGCGGGAGGAGACCCTCAAAAGCATGTCACGTGCCCTTGAGCAAAGTGACGATGCCATTCTTATTACAGATAGTCGCGGGGTGATAGAGTATGTGAACCAATCCTTTGAGCAAGTCAATCGTGTCAAATCTAAAGACATTCTCGGCACACACTCCAACACCCTTCTCAGAGAAGCATTGGCCAATAGAAATGAAATGCGGGCGGTTCAATCCCAATTGAAGAGTGGGAAAACCGTACAGCGGGTTATCGCGCACCAGCAATGTGATGACAGCATTAAGTACGAAGAGAAAACCATTGCACCAATACGAAACAATAGAGGTAATATCAGCCACTACATTTCTACAGGCAAAGACATTACCGAACGTGTTTTATTTGAGAGCCGGCTTCACAAGCTTGCCCACTACGACTTACTCACCGAGCTACCAAACCGGACGCTATTGCAGCAAAAAATTGATACCTTGACCCAAGGTAAGCACCAGACCAGTTTGGCTTTGATGTCCCTTGATTTAGACCAATTTAAGCAGATCAATGACTCACTGGGCCATGACACCGGCGACAAGGTACTAAAAACAGTGGCGGGGCGATTACTTCACGTTATCCGCTCCAATGATTTTTTGGCGCGGTTAGGTGGTGATGAATTTGCCGTATTGATCTCCCAAAATGCTGAACCCAACGTGATTGCCAATCTTGCTAATCGGATTATTCGCCAACTTAGCTACCCCATGATGGTTGATGGTAACGAACTGTTCCTGACGGCTAGCATCGGGATAAGCCTTTTCCCTGATGACACAGCACAAGCAGAAAACCTCTCCAATTTTGCTGACATTGCCTTGGCAAGGGCCAAAGGAAAAGGTCGCAACCGCTTTTGCTTCTACACCCATGAAATGGGCAAGGAGAGCATCAAGCAAGTACAGCTTGAATCTGAACTGCGAAAGTCCGTCGGCAGTAGCCGTTATGAGCTGTATTATCAGCCCAAGGTCAACTCCATTACCCATGATATCTGTGGCGTTGAAGCGCTACTGCGCTGGAAAGATGAAGACGGCCTCATACAATCGCCAATGACCGTCATTCCGGTGCTGGAGCGCTCAGGGCTAATTATTGAAGTAGGCGAACATTTGATCTACCGAGCATGCGAGCAACTGAGAACATGGCAGGACAAAGGCATTTACCTTAACTTTGCTATCAATATCTCCGCCCGCCAGTTGCTCAACTCAAGCCTGGTTGAAACAACACAAAAGGCCATCATCGAAACGGGCTGCGATCCAAAGCATCTCGAATTCGAAATTACCGAAACAGTGCTCATGTCGGACGTAGAAACCGCATTGGACAGGTTGGTTAAGCTGGAATCATTGGGGATTAAAATAGCCGTTGACGACTTCGGTACAGGCTACTCATCACTGGCCTACCTAAGCCGATTCCCTATTCATATCCTCAAGGTAGACAGAGAGTTTGTGAAGGATCTCCCTTGGCATAAAGACAACATTACCATTACACGCTCTATTGTTGAGCTTGCCCATAACCTTAACATGCATGTCGTCGCGGAAGGGGTTGAATCAGAGTCTCAAGAAACCTTCTTAGCCAGCCTTGGCGTCGAGGAGTTTCAAGGCTACTACTTCAGTAAGCCATTGCCCATTGAAGCCTTCAACAAACAGTACCTCAATGAAAATACTGAAGAGGTTCTCACGGATAATATCTAGCTTATGTGTATTTCAGCATCATCTATTTCCATTTAGAGTGTTGTTCAGATTGCAATTCTAGACATACCGCTATACCGTTAATACAGAGCAAGCATTCCACAGGTACTACTATGAGCTTTAGTGACCACTTAGATAACTTCATCAAACAACGTGATAAGCAATCGCAAGGTCAAAGCCCAAGCTTTAAGCGTAAACACGTTGTACACGATCCGACGAACCAAAGCCTTGCAAGAGAAGCAATGGCAAAGGCGCAGGAAGAAGCTTCTATGCAAGCAACGGTTGAAACCAAGCAAACTCACTATCGTTTGAATGGTCGTTGTGTGACAGAAACCGAAGCATACGCGCAAGAGCAGTTGAAATCTGAGAGTGCGCCAGCCAACCCAGAACGAATTGCCTATATTAATGAGCTAAGAAAGTCCCTTAGGCTTAAAAAACGCTCAAATTAACCCCTCATTTCCTTGTCGCCTATATGAAAGCGTCACATAGGCGACAAACTCTCTCATTTTTTAATCTTTTTCTTATTTTTAATTCAATTTTCCTGGTTGAATTTCGTCCAACACTTAATATTCCACTCTTTTTTAGAGATGTTTACACATAAAAAATTAAATAATTCAAAAAAAATCAGCACAAAAGACGAACAAAATGTGCAACTGAACATCAATTACTGTCAGCTGTATATTTTGCAATCAAGGGAATCTCGCGTGCAACAAATTAATTACATGTATCATTAGTGATAATATTGTAATAAATAAGCATTACAGTATTAAATAGCCTTTGTAAGTCATTGAAGTTAATCACCCTCGCTCACCCCTTCAGTATTCGCTTTAAGCACTTTAAATATTGCTAAACATCAAACACCGCCAACCAATTACAAACAACATCCCAACAACAGAAAACAAACCTTTATCAATTTAGATAATTGGCATCATTTAAATCCATAATACGCACATAACCACAACCCGAGGTCTACACTATTATGATTCTATTGGCAATATAGGCAGCCGTGTTTTTAGGGAGTAAAATTACCTTCTAAAAAAACAATGAAAAGACATAATCATGAACACACTAATTCAAGTAAACGAACTAGAATCGTTTCTAATTGCGATTATTGTGCTTTTTCTTGGCTACTTCATTAATAGCAAAGTTAAGGTATTGCGAAAGTACAATATCCCTGAGCCTATTGTTGGCGGGTTAATTGTCGCGGCAATCATTGCCGTTCTGCACAAGCAAGGTTTCGATATCGAGTTTAAGCTAAGCCTTAAAGACACATTGATGCAGATGTTCTTTGCCACTGTGGGCCTTGCTGCCAGCTTCAAATTGCTCGCTAAAGGCGGCTCACGCGTATTTCTATTCTTAGCTATCGCGACACTCTATATCATTATTCAAAATGCCGTAGGTGTAAGCCTAAGCACGTTACTGGGCCTTGATCCGCTACTTGGCCTTATGGTGGGCTCAATTACGCTCTCCGGTGGCCACGGTACCGGTGCCGCTTGGTCTCAAACCTTTGCTGACATGTATGGCTTGCAAACGCTAGAGCTGGCTTTGGCCTCAGCAACATTCGGCCTGGTGATGGGTGGCATCATCGGTGGTCCAGTTGCCCAGCGCCTGATCAACAAGTTCAGCCTTAAGTCTGAGTTTGGCACGGGTGAAAAGCACCACATTGAACACCCTGACCTGATCACATACAGCGATCATGAAGAAGATCGCATTACCTCGAAAAACACCATCGAAGTTCTGTTTATTCTGCTTCTGTGTGTAGCTGGCGCTTCCTATGTGAAAGTACTGATCGATGGCCTTGGTATTAACTGGCTTCGTATCCCAGATTTTGTTTATGCCCTCTTCATCGGCGTATTCATTACCAACATCTGTGAAACCAGCAAGATCTACAAGATCAATAAAGAGACAGTGGATGCCCTAGGTACGATCTCACTCTCACTATTCCTAGCCATGGCATTAATGAGCCTGAAACTGTGGGAGCTGCTTGAGCTGGCATTGCCAATGCTCCTGATCTTGTCGGTGCAAACAGTGACGCTCGCCGCATTTGCTTACTTCGTGACGTTCCGCCTTATGGGTAAAACCTACGATGCTGCCATTATTGCAGGCGGCCACTGTGGCTTTGGTATGGGGGCAACCCCAACGGCAGTCATGAACATGGGCTCGCTGGTGTCACGCAATGGTCCATCACCGCAAGCTTTCATGGTAGTGCCAATCGTTGGTGCATTCTTTATCGATATTGCCAACTTGGTTGTGCTGCAGACTTACATCAGTTTTATCCAATAAAACCGCTGTAACGCAACACACAACAGAAAAGGCTAGGGAAAACCCCTAGCCTTTTCTGTTTTTGGCATCCCAGCTATTATTAAATATAAAATGACTTGGGTAATTGCCCGGCAACGATTTGTTCACCCCCGTAACGATAAACTATACGGAGTAATATGATGTTAGGTGAAAATCACGCACTCTTCCTTGAGTACCCTGAAATGCACGGTAAGATCAGAGAGCTTAAACAGTCAGATGAAAACTTTAAGCAAATGTCTGACAGGTACCACCAACTAGACCATAAAATCAGAGGCTTAGAAGTCAGCAATATCCCCACCGACGACCACCACTTCAACCAGTTAAAACTCGAACGCCTTCAGCTTAAAGACAAACTCTACAGCATACTCTCTAACTGATCCCTGAAACGTCAGTCTTTATTGCATTTCACTCCACTGCATTTTTGCAGTGGAGTGTGCCGCTATTAACAATATTACAATATCTCTTACACCACCCAAACATCCATACTAAACACTTGATAATAATAAACTTATCAACATTTCAACTTATGAATTAGATTAGAAGCAACAGAAACATTTGTAACAGAGTGTTTCTAACCATTCCTTATTAAAAAAATATTGATAGAATCCGCGCACCTTTAGCAACAATGCAATTTTTGTTGATAAAGACAAAAATTTTTTAAGCTCTGCAGTAACCACTTGAAACTGCACACCTTTAGTGACTGAGACAACAATGACTAAATTCGATAAAGCTAAACAGATCCTGCTTGCAGGCTTCTGTATCAACCTATGTATGGGCATCTTGTATGCTTGGAGTGTTTTCAAGCAAGCGCTAGTTCTTGATATGGGTTGGTCTGATGCAGATGCATCAATGCCTTACTCAGTTGCCGTAATCACTTTTGCTCTTTCTCTACTGGTTGCTGGCGTACTTCAGGACCGTATGGGTCCACGTAAAATTCTTATCTTGGGTACTGTGCTTGTTGGTTCGGGCATGATCATCTCAAGCTTTGCAACCACCCCTCTGCTGCTGCTTATCACTTTCGGCCTAATGACGGGTGCTGGTATCGGTTTCGGCTATGCATGTTTGGCGCCTTCAGCAATGAAATGGTTCCACCCATCGAAAAAAGGCTTGGTTAATGGTCTGATTGCAGCAGGCTTCGGCTTGGCTGCGGTATACCTTGCACCGCTGACGTCGATGCTAATCGAATCTTTCGGTATCAGCATGAGCTTCATGATCCTAGGTGTTGCTATCCTGCTTATTGCTGTTCCACTAGCAAGCACGATCACTAACCCACCTGAGGGTTACCAGCCACAAACACCTGCTAACTACAAAGCAAAAGCAGCTAAGCCAGTAGATATCCAATGGCGTGCAATGTTGAAAACACCTCAGTTCTACTCTCTATGGGTAATGTTTGCACTTGCATCATCTGCGGGCCTGATGGTGATTGGTAACATCACCCTAATTGCTGCACAGCAAGCAAACATCACAGAAGCTGCTTTCTTGGTTGTTGTTCTGTCTATCTTTAACTCTGGTGGTCGTGTTGCTGCAGGTATCCTGGCTGACAAAATCGGCGGACTACGCACCCTAACCATTGCATTCATCATGCAAGGTATCAACATGGCGCTATTTGCAAGCTTCGACTCTAGCTTCACGCTAATGGTTGGTGCTGCTCTGGCGGGTGTTGGCTATGGTACGCTTCTAGCAGTATTCCCAACGCTAACTGCCGAGTTCTACGGCCTGAAAAACTACGGTGCAAACTTCGGTGTGCTATACACGGCTTGGGGTGTGAGTGGTTTCATCGGCTCAGCCATCACAGCTATCGCAATGGGCGCATCAGGTAACTACACCCTTGCATACACAATCTGTGCGGTAATGATGGGGCTTAACGTAGCACTTTCACTTATCACTAAGCCGGTTGATGCAGAAGCACTAGAGAAGAAACTAGCTCACGCTTAATTCTCGACGCGCGCTTACGACATTCAAGCCCCTGCCGTTATGCTGGGGCTTTTGTTTATGGGGTGCGTAAAGTAAAACAACGGCCGACAGCCAATTCGAATTGACCTTTGATTCTGGTATGCCTTCAGGTTTAGGTATGTCGCTGAAAAAATGCCATGGTCTCATTGAGCACTTGATTGCGAAATTCATCCTTTTCCATCAGCAGTTCATGGCGTGCATCTGCTATCACCCTCATTTCACAACCCTCAAGCTTTCTAGCAAAGCGGTATTGGGCGCGATTATCAACCAATGAGTCGCACCCTGCCTGTAGCAACAGTACTGGTACTTTAACCCGGGCAGCATTGCTTAAGCACTGGTTACCCGCCTTCAACGCTTGCCATACCCAGCGAGAGCTTGGGCCGCCCAGTCGAAGTTCAGGATACTCGTTATACAGCCGCTTAGACCAAGAAAATCGAACCGTGCTCTGCGATACCTCATTAGCTTCGAATGGTTCTTCACTATATGGGTGCTGACCAAAGGCGTAGGTGGGTTTAGTTTGATAACGATCGATCAATTTTGTCATTGATACCGCCATCCGCTTCAATGGCATGGGCAGTTGGATACCAAACATCGGCGCGTTTAGGACAACAGCATGGAAGCTGGGGGTAAATCGCGCAAGATACAGGGTAGTAACCGCACCTCCCATAGAATGGGCCATAAGGTAGCGCCGAGGATAACGCTCAGGTTTTACGACATCGCTAATGAAAGTGTTGAGATCGAGTATATAGTTATCAAAATTTCCAATATGCCCTAACTCAGGATCAGACGTTAAGCGTCCCGAAGCCCCCTGCCCTCGATGATCAAATGCATAAACATCAAAACCTTGATGACTCAATTCATAAATCAGCTCTTGGTACTTCCAGAACGATTCATTGCGCCCATTAACTAACACCACACAGGCTTGATTCCCAGCATCAGTCACACTGATCCATCGGATGGGCACACCTTCTGCTCCAGCAAACACCCCTTGGTTGCGCTGTAACCACATATGGTGAATTGCCCCAGTGATCAATTGGGGGAAATTTGCCTCTTGGGTATGAAAAGTAGCACTTATTACCGACTTCATTCCCCTCCCCCCTGCGCATAAGGCTGATATTGATTTGAGTCCTGTACACACTCATTATTCAAATGCCGCCCAATCGTATTCAAAAAATAGCGCCCCGATCGATGCCCTTTTTGGTAGTCAGTATCCAATGCTTCAATATCGCTACCAATCAGTTTGGAAGACAAGGGCTTACGAGGGTGTATCTCATAAATCGTGGCGTCATCAGGTGGGTTGTTCAGAAATTCTTGCGTCTGTCGGTAATTTTTCTCGTGCTCTAGCAACAGGGCTATCATGCTGGCAGCCTTAGTTTTACCCAGCATACGTTGAATATTGGTCATCCAACAATGATCAAAACGCTGCTCAATCGGCACGGTACGCACCACAACAATATGCCGATAGCCTCGGTTATAAGCTTCCTGCACTGGAATTGGCGCACATAGTCCACCATCAACCCATTGTTCCTCGTTGGCGACTACGTGCTGATGGCTAAGCCCAGGAATAGAGCAAGAGGCCTTTAGCGACAGTGTTCTATCGTCACTGGCAAGATCAAAATAAGATGCTTGATGAAAAGCCATGTTACTTGCCGTGGCCAACACTGTTCGGTGACGCATATTTTGGCAACCTCGTTGCCAATCCAGCAATAGCTCGGTTTTAGTCTGTTCTATCAGCCAATCTAAATCCAAGCCTCCGCGCCGAGAAAGATACCGGTAAATATCAAAAAACTTGGCTGTTGTTGTCGCCTCTGTAATCACCCGATAAGCATGATGATGCTGCCCACAAATGAACGAGGCAAGATTCAATGCACCGGAAGAAGTACCAATCAATAATGAAAATGGATTAAAACCATGCTCGAGAAAGGCATCTAATACGCCAGCTGTAAAAATGCCTCTCTGTCCCCCGCCCTCAGTAACCAGAGCGACCTTAGACACCCCGCCGGGGCTGTAAGACAAACCTTCTACATTTTGTACTGCGTATGAAATATGTTTACCCGTCATACGCTCCTCTCTATCGCGAACTGTGTGGCAGAGAAGATAACCCAACCCGATGATAAGTTAAATTTAATCATCATAGACATAAGGTTAAGAACAACTTAACATCAAATTTCACGCATACAAAAAAGCCCCAACTACGCGTCCCGGTCTTTCTGACGAGGCTTCGTTGTAGTGGCGGAACGGCCGGGCTGGCGCTCCATCGGACTCGCGCACGAGCGGGACTCATTCGACCGAAGGGCGAACATCAAATTTAATAAAGACAAAAAAGCCCCGTCATTTCTGACGAGGCTTCGTTGTAGTGGCGGAGCGGACGGGACTCGAACCCGCGACCCCCGGCGTGACAGGCCGGTATTCTAACCAACTGAACTACCGCTCCAATTCTTTGCCAAGCTCGGTAACTAACCCAACTTGTAGAATGTGGCGGAGAGATAGGGATTTGAACCCTAGATACGCTACAAACGTATGCCGGTTTTCAAGACCGGTGCTTTCAACCACTCAGCCATCTCTCCGTAAGTGCGATGCATGATACGGCCTTCACTTTTCCCTGTAAAGACTTTTTTGTCAAATAAACACCAACAGAACAAAATTATACCAAAGCGACTAGCTACCATTCAGGTTTGACATCTATGATGTTGTTTTATAAACAAAAGTGTTCAGTATAAAAAGCAAAACCAATACGTTTACGTTTTTGTGATTCAAGTCAACTTTAACAATGAACATTATTGGCATTTTTATGTTCTTATAACGAAGTTACGGCCTATTGAGTATCTGAATAAATGTTGAATAAGTTGAACGCCACTGCTGTATGCACTGTGTTGCTAATGGCTTCTGCTTCCCCTTCGATTGCAGCTGAACCGCAAACCAATGTAACTGGCTGTACTGCATCGTCACTCCCTTCTGGCTGGCAACGGCTAAACAGCCAATGTGACACAGGCACAGGCTTATGGGGACGTGACCCCCAGCCACATCAGAGTCACTTTTGGCTGCAGTGTAACTACAGCCAAGCCATTCCGGCCAGAAAGTTTTCTAACATCGTCACTCAGGCTTTCCCTTCAGCCAGTTACCTTATTCATGACGGCAAAAGTTATCGTTGCTTGATTGGCCCTTTTGATTCGGTTGAACAAGCAAAAGACGCAAAAGTAAAACTTGCAGCAGCCAAGATCGAAAAAACATTTATACGTCAAACCAAACAGCCGATCGCGATCTCCAGTGCCGGTAAAACTTTGCAGCCAATACTTGCTGCTGTTGAGAATGAACAGGCTCAAACGAAGCCAAGCCAACGTGCTAACGCAGAGCCACCCAAAGAGACACTTATCGAAAATCGTACAGTGTTGGACTCAGCGATTTACTCATTCACCTTTGACAACATTAAGTATTATCAGCCGAAGAATATTCAATCGTCAAAAGACATGCCTCCCGCATTTGTGAAAGAGCATAACCAATACTGGTCACGAGTCAGCATCCAGAACGCAGGCCAATGGTGCCAACGATTTGGCCTACGCCTACCAACCTATGATGAACTCAAACATCTTCAAACATACGGCCAACGCTTCCTGCTTCGTAATCATTGGCCTGTTTCAAACAGTTATTGGTCTGACACCATCAATAGTTACACCGGCGAGATCAAGACACTGAACCTTCGCAATGGCCATTATGATGAGTACCGCCCACGCGCGTTGCTCTATACCACTTGTGTCACTGAAGCGAGTTAATTCCCCCAGCAAATACGGCTTTCCAAACACTTTATTCCCATAAAATGGCACTTCCCGTGCCATTTATCTATCCTGACAACGCCTCACCAAAACCAAGTTGCAAAACTGTTAACTAGAAGTATTTCAAAGTGTTTCTATACTTTTATCAAACCAAAATATTAATGCGCCATTTGGTTTGTACCCATTTTGGGGTTTTCCTCTTTGAATTAAGAACGACAGGACGTAGCTATGAGCAAACCCATAACATACTCTCTCGCTGTTTCATCTCTTGTTCTTGCAATATCTGGCTGTGGTGATTCCGGCAGCAGCCAAGACAAAGAAATGATCCAATCACTACAAACAAAAATCGAATCATTGGAACAACAACTCGCCAGCGCAGGTAGTACCGTAACAACCGAAGCTTCAAGTGATGTAAAAGCATTAGAAGACAAAATCGCCTCACTAGAAAAACAACTCGCTGACAAACCATCCACCAGCTCCTCCTCCACCTCAGCCACACTCGATAAAGTCAAAAACCAAGGTTACGTCCAATGTGGTGTAAGTACCGGCTTACCTGGTTTCTCGAACCCGAACGAGAAAGGCGAATGGGAAGGGCTTGATGTCGAATTCTGCCAGGCTGTTGCAGCGGCAACACTGGGTGATAAAACCAAAGTGAAATACATTCCACTCACCGCCAAGGAACGCTTTACCGCGCTGCAATCCGGTGAAATTGATGTTCTCTCGCGTAACACCACTTGGACGCTACACCGTGATACTGCGCTAGGCATTAACTTTGCAGGTGTTAACTACTACGACGGCCAAGGCTTTATGATCAACAAAGAGTTGGCGAAAGAAGTCGAGAGCGCCACCCAGCTCGATGGCGCAGACATCTGTGTTCAGTCAGGTACCACCACCGAGTTGAACTTGGCTGACTACTTCCGCTATCGCGAAATGGAATATAACCCAGTCGTCTTCGATACCGCTGCTCAAACCGTTAAAGGGTTTGAAGCTGGCCGTTGTGATGCACTCACCACAGACCAATCCGGCCTATATGCTTTGCGCCTAAATCTACAAGACCCATCGTTAGCTGTCGTTTTACCAGAGATTATTTCTAAAGAGCCGCTAGGACCAGTTGTCCGCCAAGGTGACGACCAGTGGTTCAACATTGTGAAATGGACCCACAACACCATGGTTCATGCCGAAGAGCTGGGTGTGTCTTCCCATAATGTGGATGACATGAAAAAGTCGAACGACCCCAACATTCGCCGCTTGATAGGTGAAGATGGCCCTAAAGGCAAAGGGCTGGGACTCAATGATGATTGGGGTTACCAGATCCTCAAACAAGTGGGTAACTACGGCGAAAGCTTCGAACGCACCGTAGGTATGAGCTCACCGCTTGAAATCAAGCGTGGTGTCAATGCACTTTGGGTTGATGGCGGTCTGCAGTACGCGCCTCCTATCCGCTAATAGCAACAAACTGCGGGGATAACCTCCCCGCAGCACTATCGCTCTATTTTGCTTGGCCACAACAGGATGTGATGTTTTGTCTGCTAAGAAAGCAAACCTCTTGTACAACCCGACGTTTCGCTCATTTGTTTTTCAGTTAATTGCCGTTATTACGCTGTTCTTCTTCGTCTATACCATTGTGAATAACGCGCTGACTAACCTAGAGCAACGTGGGATAGCCACTGGGCTTGGCTTTTTATCGCAAGAAGCAGGGTTTGGCATTGGCCTCACCTTGATTGATTACGATGAAACCTACAGCTACGGCCGTACTTTTTTTGTCGGCTTGCTCAACACCGCCCTGGTTTCGGTGCTCGGTATCATTTTCGCCACGATTGTAGGCTTCATTATTGGCATAGCCCGCCTATCATCTAACTGGCTGGTCAGTCGCTGTGCCGCTGTCTATATCGAGGTATTCCGTAATATTCCCCTGCTTTTGCAAATTTTCTTTTGGTACTTTGCGGTACTGCAAGCCCTGCCATCACCTCGAAATAGCATGTCGCTAGGCGAAAGTATTTTCCTTAATGTGCGGGGCTTGTACTTTGCCAAACCCATTTTTGAGCCAGGGGCTGGCTGGATAGCTATCGGGCTAATGTGTGCTATTGCCCTTTCCATAGCTTATGCCATTTACGCCAAGCGCCAGCAAAGGCTGAGTGGCAAGCAATACCCTATATTGTGGGTCTCATTAAGCCTGCTGATCAGCTTGCCAACCATTGCCTTTTTCCTCACCGGTCAGCCGCTTCATTTCGAAGCTCCCGTGCTAAAAGGGTTTAATTTTCGGGGAGGCATTAGCATTATTCCCGAGCTTGCAGCCCTGCTATTGGCGTTGAGCATCTATACCGCCTCATTCATTGCTGAAATCGTCCGTTCAGGGATCAACGCTGTTAGCCTCGGGCAATCCGAAGCCGCTTTGTCTCTGGGCTTATCACCACGAAAAACACTTCGTCTGGTAGTGATCCCGCAAGCACTTAGGATCATCATCCCGCCGTTAACCAGCCAATACCTTAACCTGACCAAAAACTCTTCATTGGCGATGGCTATCGGTTACCCCGATCTGGTGTCGGTATTTGCCGGTACGACCTTGAATCAAACAGGGCAAGCAATAGAGATCATTGCAATGACGATGGCGGTCTATCTTGCACTTAGCTTGTTCACCTCGCTACTGATGAATATCTACAACAAGAAGGTGGCACTCGTTGAACGATAAAGAAGGAACGCCAATGCGCAAGCATGAATTCCAGCCAGACCAACCGCCACCGCCCAACACGGTAGGTTTTGTCGGGTGGCTTAAGAAAAACTTGTTCTCCAGCGTGTTGAACAGCCTTGTCACACTCACCCTCGGGTATTTTGCCATCATGGTGGTTTGGCAAATCATCGATTGGTCATTCATTAAAGCCGATTGGGTTGGCGCAACGCGTGATGCTTGCTCACGGGAAGGAGCCTGCTGGGTGTTTATCAAAGTGCGCTTTGAACAATTCATGTTTGGCTTTTACCCCAAAGAAGAGTTGTGGCGACCGCAGCTGTTTTATTTCAGTCTCGCGGTATTTCTCCCACTCATCGCCTATGAAAAGACGCCCGGCCGTAAGTGGATATGGTTGTTTTTCGTCAATATCTACCCATTTATTATTGCCGCTTTGCTCTATGGCGGTTTCTGGGGGCTCACCGTGGTCGAAACCCACCTGTGGGGCGGCTTGTTGGTAACGCTAATTATCGCCATTGTTGGTATCGTGGTGTCCTTACCCATCGGCGTGGTGCTTGCCCTTGGCCGGCGCTCAGAAATGCCAATAATTCGCAGCCTATGCACGGTCTATATCGAGATTTGGCGCGGTGTACCGCTTATCACGGTATTGTTTATGGCCTCTGTCATGCTGCCTCTGTTTCTCAACGCCGAAGCAGAGACTGACAAGCTGTTCCGCGCCCTTATCGGGGTTGTGCTCTTCAGTGCGGCCTACATGGCCGAGGTTGTGCGGGGTGGCTTGCAAGCCATCCCGCAGGGCCAATATGAAGCAGCCGATGCCCTCGGCCTCACCTACTGGAAAAAGATGTACCTGATCGTGCTTCCCCAAGCATTGAAAATCACCATCCCTTCTATCGTTAATACCTTCATTGGATTGTTCAAAGACACCAGTTTAGTTCTGATCATTGGGATGTTTGATGTGCTCGGTATCGGCCAAGCTGCCAACACCGATCCGAAATGGCTGGGCTTCGCCACTGAGAGCTATGTTTTTGTCGCCTTGGTGTTTTGGGTGTTCTGCTTCGGTATGTCGCGCTACAGCATCTATCTAGAAAACAAACTCCACACCGGGCACAAGCATTAATACCACTAGGGCTAAGGAATCGTTATGAACCAATCATCGGCTAAAGCAATGATCACCATGGATGATGTCAACAAGTGGTATGGGCAATTCCATGTGTTGAAAAATATAAACCTGCACGTGAACAAAGGGGAGAAAATCGTCATCTGCGGCCCATCGGGGTCGGGAAAATCAACCTTAATACGCTGCATCAACCGATTAGAAGAACACCAAAAAGGCAGTATTATCGTGGCGGGGAACGAGCTAACCAGCGACTTAAAAAACATTGAGCTGGTGCGAAAAGAAGTGGGGATGTGCTTCCAACACTTCAACTTGTTTCCCCACCTCACGGTGCTTGAGAACTGCACCCTAGCGCCGATATGGGTGAAGAAGATGCCGAAAAAAGAGGCTACAGAGATTGCCATGCAGTACCTTGAGCGAGTGAAAATCCCCGAACAGGCGAACAAATACCCCGGCCAGCTCTCAGGCGGACAGCAACAACGTGTCGCCATTGCCCGATCGCTCTGCATGACACCGCAAGTCATGTTATTTGATGAACCGACATCAGCATTGGATCCGGAGATGGTCAGGGAGGTCCTGGACGTCATGGTTGAACTTGCCAATGAGGGGATGACGATGATTTGCGTCACCCACGAAATGGGGTTTGCCCGTCAGGTTGCCGACAGGGTCATCTTTATGGATATGGGGGAAATCATAGAAGAAAACACGCCACAGGCCTTCTTCGATAACCCTCAGTCGGATCGTACCCAATTGTTCTTAAATCAGATTCTTCATTGAGGTTTAGCACTAAATGACATGAGACACAGCAACGACGTGCTGTTACATTCGTTTACAACTTAAGCCACAAAGATAATGAATTGTTAAGTATCATTCAGGTCACATAGTTAAACTTAAAGCTAAGCTATCTCGTAAGAATCATTGAGGCTCACAATGATTATTTAAGAGGTAATGGAAATACAAATTGTTTGGGGCTAGCAGCAATATGCTAACGGTTAACTTGCATTTCGGATGGAATGCCCCAATATATGGATCATCAGCAATCACATAACTAACCCCAAGGGGACTATTTATGAACGATCGTATTGTCAATCGTGGCGCAAGTTACGAAAGCGTACTGTCTACTAACAAAGTTTTACGCAACACGTACTTTCTACTTTCACTAACTTTGGTATGGTCAGCTGTTGTCGCAGGTTTTGCGATGGCAATGAACCTACCTCACCCAGGTTTGATCATTACTCTGGTTGGCTTCTACGGTTTGATGTTCTTAACTGAAAAGAACCGTGACAGCGGTCTGGGTCTTGTATTCACCTTCGCGTTAACAGGTTTCATGGGCTATACCCTTGGACCAATTTTGAACATGTACATCGGCGCAGGCATGGGTCATGCCATTGTTCCGGCACTAGGCGGCACAGCGTTGACCTTCATGGCATGTTCTGCATACGCACTAACGACCAAGCGTGACCTGTCTTTCCTAGGCGGCATGCTACTAGCTGGCTTTATCGCGATTATCGTGGCAGTGATTGCAAACATCTTCCTACAGATGCCAATGCTTTCTCTGGCAATTAGCGGCATGTTCGTACTGTTCTCGTCTGCAGCTATCCTACTGACAACACAGAGCATCGTACGTGGCGGCGAGACTAACTACATCTCTGCTACTGTGACGCTATACGTATCTATCTACAACCTATTCCTGAGCCTACTTCAAATCCTAGGCATCATGGGTGGTGACGACTAATCGCTCGTCAAGACTGATATAGCCCAAAAGCGCCGCAAGGCGCTTTTTTGTTTTTGGCTGCTAATAGCCCGAGGGCTTGCAGCTTTTCCCGATAATCTCTATCCTTTGCCCGTTACATACACCGAGGCTTATCATGCTTGAATTCAACGGCAAACAAATAGATACCGATGCCCACGGTTATCTTAAAAATATTGATGATTGGAGTGAGGAGCTGGTTCCGATCCTAGCGGAAGAGGAAGCTATCACCCTGACCGAAGCACATTGGGAAGTGGTTCACTTCGTGCGTGATTTCTACAAAGAGTTCAATACCTCTCCGGCCATACGTATGCTGGTCAAAGCCATGGCGAAAAAATATGGCGAAGAAAAAGGTAACTCTCGCTACCTTTACAAGCTATTTCCGAAAGGTCCGGCAAAGCAGGCCACCAAGCTTGCAGGGCTACCGAAACCAGTTAAGTGCATTTAATGCCACTTCAAAAGCGAGCGCTATGCTCGCTTTTTCATACCTTAAAGGTATAGGCTACATAATCTCGAAACCATCGATATGCCGCCACTCGACTTCTTCTGACTCCACGCTATCTACTCTGGAAGTCTTCGGTCCGGTATTAAGCCAGCGTAAAAGTTGTTCGACTTGCTCTTCATGGCCACACATCAAGACCTCAACACTGCCATCAGGCAAGTTTTTAGCATATCCCGCTAATCCATGCTTCAAACCTTCATGTGCGGTATGAAACCTAAACCCCACACCTTGTACCATTCCTTTTATCAATGCTTTTACGCAAATATGTGACATATCTCTTCCTAAGCCTCAATCTAAGCCATTGGCAGCAGCGCTTTCTACTCAACATCCAAGTTTATTCTAGCCCTCAGCCAATATTAACAGCGTATTGAAATCACGACATCGTAAGCATCCCCTACTACATACCCTCGATCAGGTCATACAGCGGTTGCTTTTCCTCGTTATCATCAACATAATACGCGACCATTCCTACATCCATACTGGGCATGTCATGACAGCTTCAATTTATCTGGTTAAAGGCCGTGAAAAATCTCTTCGCCGCCGTCACCCTTGGGTTTTTTCTCGTGGTATTCAACGCGTAGAAGGCAAACCATCGCTTGGCGATACCGTCGATGTTTTCGATCACAAAGGTGAATGGCTAGCTCGTGGTGCATTTTCACCGCAATCTCAGATCCGCGTTCGTGTATGGACGTTTGACCGTAACGAGTCTATTGATGTCGACTTCTTTGTTAAGCGCCTCAAGGCCGCTCAGGGCTTGCGTGACATTCTGGCTGAACGCGACGGACTGACGGGCTACCGCCTGATTGCCGCAGAGTCCGATGGCCTACCGGGTATCACCATCGACCGCTACCAAGACTTTCTGGTGTGCCAATTGCTAAGCGCTGGCGCAGAAGCTCAGAAAGAGGCGTTAGTAGAAGCGCTTAACATCTGTTACCCAGAATGCAATGTCTACGAGCGTTCCGATGTATCCGTTCGTAAGAAAGAAGGTCTGAAACAACGCACTGGCGTGCTTTCAGGTGAAGAGCCACCTAAGTTTGTCACCATCGAAGAAAACGGCGTTAAAATCAATGTTGATATCGTCGGCGGCCACAAGACAGGCTTCTACCTTGACCAACGCGATAGCCGCGAAGCCGCTGTTAAGTACGTTAACGGTAAGCGCGTTCTAAACTGCTTCTGTTACACCGGCGGCTTTGGCCTTTACGCCCTAAAAGGCAATGCAAGCAAAGTGGTCAATGTGGACGTATCACAGCCAGCGCTTGATACTGCCCGCCTAAATGCAGAAATGAACGGCTACCCGCTCGAAAACGCCGAGTTCCTTAATGCTGATGTGTTTAAGTTGCTTCGCGAATACCGAGACCGTGGTGAGTTATTCGATGTGGTGATCATGGATCCGCCAAAATTTGCTGAAAGCAAAGCGCAACTAACTGGTGCTTGCCGTGGTTACAAAGACATCAACATGCTGGCGATGCAAATCCTTAAGCCTGGAGGCACCTTACTAACATACTCTTGCTCTGGCCTGATGGACAACAACCTGTTCCAGAAGATCATTGCCGATGCCGCACTTGATGCCCACCGTGAAGTACAGTTTATTGAGCGATTCGGCCAAGCGGCTGATCACCCACTAGACAGTGCCTACCCTGAAGGCTTCTACCTAAAAGGCTTTGCTTGCTACGTTAAGTAACGTCCTAGCACTGCAAATGCTCTAAAGACAAAAACCAGCCATTTAGGCTGGTTTTTTCTATCATCACGTATTTTCTACCGTATCGGCCTCTACATCAGCATTGCCGCCGCACTGCCGAACAACGTCATCACAAATAGGAACCACTTTAATGTCTCAGGCTTGGCACTGATGGCAAACTTAACCGCTAGGTGCGACCCCGTCATGTTGCCCACCGCCAAAATAAGTCCGGGGATCCACAATACTAAGTCTTCGACCACAAAAATCCCCAAAGCTACTGCAGTGAAGACCAGCGTGCATAGCATTTTTAACGCATTGGCACGCACCAAGTCATAGCGAAGCGTACCTGCTAGTGCGGCAATAAGTACAAAACCAACACCGGCTTGCACAAAGCCACCGTAAAAGCCTGCGAGGCCCAGCCCCCACCAAGAACTTGGCGTATCCCGAACTTTTCTTGGCTCGGTACCAAGCGCTGGGGCAACCACAGAAGGCTTGAGCAAAATGACCAATGCCATTGCCAGCATGGTGCCAAGTAACAGCGGTTTAATCCATTCTGATGGGGCATAGGCTGCACCTACAGCGCCCAACAGCCCCCCTATGATCATGGGAATCAAAATTGGACCAGTATCTGACGTATCTAGCTTGCCATGGCGCTTGAAACCAACCATGCCTGTCAGCCCTTGCACCACCACCCCAACCCTGTTGGTTGCATTGGCCACTTCTGCCGGCATTCCCATCACCATCAACGCTGGTAGCGTTAGGTTCGACCCCCCGCCAGCGAGCGTATTAATGATTCCTGCTAAAAATCCGGTCACTATTAGCATAACAATATGCAGTAGCGAGATATCCATTTAGATCATTCCTTGATTCTATTATGTGGTTAGGTTAAAAATTTCTACTTAGTTATTAGTACTTTCATTTCGATAGAGGCTATGATTCAGCCTATATTCAGGTAACTAGCGCCAGACTGCTGTGATAAAAATTGAAACAGTCTGTTTGGCATAATCACATTTTTCAAGGAACACCTATGAAACTTCGCACTGCGCTAATTGCGATGGCTGCATGTGGCCTTAGCTTCCCTTCTCTTGCCGATGTAAAGCTTGAGCTACCTTTTCAGGCAGAACTAGTACTTATTAACGGTGTTGAAGCCGAAGGTAACGATACACAAACATTTAAGAATGGTGAGAACCAATTTGCATTTCGCTACGAAGGAACCTACCGCGAAAACGGTGATGATCAGGTTTTCAAATCTGACGTAATTATCGTGAAATTTGATGAATCTGACGAAAACCTAAAACTAGAACTTCCAAGACTTCGCTCTGGGCAAGATGTCCGCAAATTCAACAAATCACCAAACTTCACTTTGGCTAACGGCCAAGGTGAAGCTATCAGCTACCAGCAAGACAAGCTGATCAAGCATGGTCTACAGTTTGGCCGAGACTATGAAGCTGAAATCGCCGCGTATAACCAATCGGGCAAAGTTGCAGCACTCACTTCTGCCGTTGCAGTGGCGACTCTGCCAGCTGCCGCTGCAACCACAACACCAAAACCAGTTCAACTACCAGCAGCCACTTCGCCGGCAAAGCCTGATGAAGCCACAAGCCAGCCTCAGGGTAAGAATGTCCCAGAAAATATGCTGAATTACTGGTATGAGCAAGCGGATGAAGCAACTCGCGCACGCTTTAAAGCTCGAATCAACGCTGAGTAAGCTAGAGGATTAATCCTTAAAAAGCAATAACTAAGAGCCGCTATAGCGGCTCTTTTTTCTACGTTATCGTATTTACAGAAAATGAATATACCCAATTAGTATTACATCATGATTAACTAGTTAACTAAAAAGGTCTCAGTGCGGATTTCTTGCAGCATTTGCCTATATAGACGTGGTAACAGCTCGGATGAAACTCGTTTTTGCTCAGACAGACGCTCTAAGCTTTGCCAATCGGCTTTCTCATAAGCAAGCACCATCTCAATGAAATGCTTCAAGTTACTTTCTTGCCCTTGGAGTGCCAATCGAATGTCATGATGGATTTTCATGGTTTCTATCGCTTCTTCCATGTCTAGCCCAAGCATATCCGGTAGATTCGAAAAGAGTCCGGTTAGGAATGCTCTGTCTGCGATAGAGCGGTTACAACCCGAATGGATGGCAATCAACTCACATAGCCGGGCTCGGCTTACTGATTGCTGATAAATATCTTCGGGGCGTGAATCAGTTAGCTCTTGGGCCGTAAGTAGAGAAACAAACTTCCTCATTTTATCCTCACCCATAAAGCAAACAGCCTGCTTTATCGAATAAATCGTCCCCTCTCTTCCGTACATCACAGAGTTTAAGAAATTAAGCAGCTTGTGCGTCAACTTCGCATCTGCAGCCAGAATATCGGTCAAACCCGCGTAACAGTAGTCTTCAGCCATCACATGCTGGAAAACATTAAGAAGTGCGCCTTCATTAAGCTTATTGGATCGCATTTCAACAAGGTTCTGCTTTGAAAATATATCCCCCTTATAGAAATCCGCTTTACAGCTACGATAGTGGGTAAAGTCGTCATCGGAAGCTATATGGTCGATAATCACCCTTAGCTTGTAAGACTTCGCTTTACGCGTAAGCTGCTCAACAATGTTGAGGTTCTTGCCTTTTGCACTGATCTTGATGTGACTACAGAACTTCAAAAACGCTTCATTGCCGCTCAATAGCGCCCTTTCCCCAATAATGATGGGATAACCAAGCTTATGCCCCACTTTTAACAAAGCCAGCAGCTCATCATCCAGCTTTTCGTTGTGTGCCAGCTCAATAACTAAGCCACGGGACGAGAAAAAGTAATTGAACAGCTTTTCTAATGCCGTTCGCTGGAAGGAAACAATCAGGGTTTTATTCTCAGCGTATTGATTCATTCCCGCTTTAGACAATAACTCATTGAGCTTTCTAGGATCGGATTGATCGTCAAAGATGCTCATCGGTATCGCTTTCAAGCCAGGATTGTCACGGTGCCAAAAGCTAACTTGGTAAGCGACTTTGTTTTTTCTGGCATTATAGATAGGTTGGCGGACAGCAGAATATTCCATGTCAAATTAGCTTCTGGCTTACAGCCTCGGCCACTTTTCCTTGTCTTCTTTACGGGAGCGTTTCCCTAATAATTAATAAATTTATACAAATAGACATAACTACTGTCAATAATTCAGCACCCACAAATACAAAAATGCTATTTATTTGTCATTTTTTACCCATCCAAATACGTCATCACAAGAATCAAGCGCCCGCCCATCTGGTTGATGACACGAAATAAGTCGCTGTAGATTTCACGGGCAAAGATTCAGAACTGGCCCAATGGAACGTATATGGCACCGCCGCTTGTGGGGGATTGGCTACCTCAACACCGATTGGGCATACCGCTACTTCCGAGGCTCGATGGCAGCTGGACAACATTGTGCAATATTTAACCATTAAGCACTAAACTTTAAGCGCAGGACACTTCCTGCACTTTTTTATGGTAACGGCCTTAGCTTTCATCAAATTACAATGCTTGTAGGATCAATTTTCCGCCTTTGGCAACTGACCCAATACTCACCAGAACACATAACACGCTCTTTACTTGTTTATAAAACGAACAGTAAAATGGGATATAGTGCTCATTTTTCATTCAAACGGTCAAAAATCTGATTATTCAATGATTACAAAATATGTCGATACTTTTGTGCCTAATAAACAGTAAATTAGCGTCTTATGAAAAAGATAAAAGATCAAATTAGCATTTTGCTAAACGTAATAGGACAAATTGGGATATAAAAAAACAATCGCTCATAATTCCCTGTAATTGCTGTTTTTTTCAACAAAGAATAAAAACAAAACCCTATTTTTTTGCCTTGACGGTCATATTACCTCTATTTACTAAGGGGTAATAACTCAGATTTTTTGTGATAAAGTCACGTCAACATTAACCAAAACCACACTAAGAATCATTTTTAGGGACAATGAAAAAGCTACTCCACCTTTTATTATTGGCAATGTTTGCGCTGCCACTTCATGTATCTGCAAGTGTCATTAACAACCCTTCTTATACAACTCAATCAAACCCAGACATTATTGTCGAGGATGCTTACAATAAGGCAAACTTAAAAGGGATTGTTGATTATCAAGTATTTAAAGAGGGTTATAACGCCTACTACAATACACCAGGACGTAAAAAACAATTACTTACCATCATTGATTACAGTAAGCCTTCGACTAAAGAGCGCTTCTTTGTTATCGATCTAAAGCGTCACAAGCTGGTATACAAAACGTTTGTCTCTCATGGCGTCAACAGTGGCGGCAAACAAGCGACCAGTTTTTCTAACGTCGTTAACTCGCGTCAGACATCGCTGGGTACCTTTCTGACCGACACAACCTACTACGGTGGCAACGGCTACTCGCTGCGCTTAGACGGGCTCACACCGGGTATCAACGACAATGCTCGTCGACGCTATATCGTGATCCACGGTGCCGATTATGCGACTGAATCGTTCATCCAGCGCCATGGTTATCTTGGCCGCAGCTGGGGTTGCCCTGCGCTACCAACAGAGCTTTCTAGAGAAATTATCGACATGATTAAAGGTGGCAGTGTTATTTACGCGACAGCTTAATATCGGCAGTCGAGATTGTACCTCTCCCCCTAAATTGATTATCAAAAACAGTGATATAGCTTTATTTAAATAAGCCTTATCACTGTTTTTTTATATCTATACTATTACCCTTCCCTTGCTGTAATAACAACAATTCAAACCTAGAGAACAGCGATTTTAACCAGTAGGACAGATCACGTATTTATGTAGGTTAGTATAATCATTACCTGACTAATTAAGTGTACCTATATGTAAATTAAAAAATTACTTATTTCACTAAATAGCTTCAACTTCAATGCGTTAAGTTTATATATATTCTAATGAGTAAACATACCGCTCATTCATAAACGCCTAGCCAACGTATTTACCCCCTTCGTAAGTAATTGTTCCTTTTAGATATTCAATAAGCGATTAATAATTTTAATAACATATACCCAAGCTACTTCAAGGTACAAATTCAGCGATAATTTATAAGCTTGTAGACAAGGTTGTGTTTAAAAAGATCCAGCGGTCCTAAATCAACTAGGGTTTTCCTAATGAGAATGTGTCTGGGCCTAGTTGCTACGATTTCGCCCTATACAAGGACTGGCCGATGCTGCCCGCAGGCAAAAAAATCCCCGCCTAGGCAGGGATTTGAAAAGGTTGGGATTTTCCGAAATTAAGCGATAGCTTGAGCGGGTGCGATATATGGTAGATCCAGCGCTTCGGAAACTTCCTCACATGTAACCTGACCACGGTAAACGTTTAGGCCGTTAAGTAGGTGCTTATCCTCTTCTAGCGCAGCTTTGTAGCCTTTGTCAGCTAGCTTCAGAATGTAAGGCAGTGTCACGTTGTTTAGCGCAAACGTTGAAGTACGTGCAACCGCACCTGGCATGTTCGCAACACAGTAGTGAACAACGTCATCAACAATGTAAGTTGGCTCGCTGTGAGTTGTTGCATGTGAAGTCTCAACACAACCACCTTGGTCGATTGCAACATCAACAATTGCAGCACCAGGCTTCATCTTCTTGATCATTTCAGCAGTTACTAGCTTAGGCGCTGCTGCACCAGCCACCAATACACCACCGATAACAAGGTCAGCTTCAAGTACGTGTTTTTCGATAGCATCTTTGGTTGAGAATACGCACTGTACGTCACCACCGAATTGAACATCAAGGCTACGCAGCACATCAATGTTACGGTCAAGCACGACAACATTGGCACGCATACCCACAGCCATCTGAGCTGCGTTAGCACCCACTACACCACCACCGATGATAACCACTTTCGCAGGCTCAACACCTGGAACACCTGCCAATAGCATGCCGCGGCCGCCTTTTGACTTCTCTAGCGCGAATGCACCAGCCTGGATTGACATACGACCCGCCACTTCAGACATTGGCGCTAGAAGTGGTAAACGGCCATGGTCATCAGTCACTGTTTCGTAAGCGATACATACAGCTTTGCTGTTGATCAGGTCATGCGTTTGCTCTGGGTCCGGCGCAAGGTGTAGGTAAGTGAATAGAATTTGGCCTTCACGTAGCATCGCACGCTCAACCGCTTGTGGCTCTTTCACTTTAACAATCATCTCAGACTCAGCGAAAACCGCTTCGGCTGTTGGCAAGATCTTAGCACCTGCATCGATGTAATCTTGATCACTAAAGCCAATACCTGCACCTGCGTTAGTTTCTACATAAACAGTATGGCCGTGAGCAACTGCTTCGTTAACTGATGCTGGAACCATACCTACGCGGTACTCGTGAACTTTAATTTCCTTAGGTACACCAATAATCATTTTTGTTTCCTTGCTGCCTTGTTTAGAAGTTAGGTACACAATAATGAAAAAAGAATGGAATGTGTGACCGTTTTTTAACTATAAACCAACAAATACCACTAGTTTATTATTCTGCTGTAGCACAATAATCCGTTTTTGAACTTCGTCACACAAGAAAATACCACCTTTAGACCAATAACTAGCAATGAATTTTACCTTTAAGCTTAAAATATAGTGATAAAGACCACAAAACCACCAAAGACCAGACTTAAAACCTACCAGTAAAGCTCGATATTGTGACAAGGCTTTGAAAAAAACAGCGCTTACGGTAAATAAAACGTGAGTCAGCTCATACAATCCAGCATAAAACACTAAATCAAGCTGGTTGGCGTGGTGTTTTATACAAGGAAAAGCGACGCACTCACAATTAACATTAGCGGTATAAAACAAGGAAAACTGAAACACTCTGTTAAATTACAGACAACAAAAAAGCCACCGAGGTGGCTTTTATTTGATGCGCTTCACAGCTAGTGGTCGGGAGTGATAGTTAGTCTTCGTAATCCCAAGGCATATCCGGTAGTGAATTCAGGTTCTCGGTATAGCGCTTAAGATCGAATGAGCCATCATTCTTGGCCACGTCAAATACCTCGATAGAAAGTGCGCAAGCAATCATTTCGATAGCTTCATCACGAGGTGTACCAGTCATCATCAATCTCATCAGCGTTTCTTTCACCTTGATGGGATTGCCTTCTTCCAATTGGTTTTTCACTGTTTCGACTAGCATATCGCCGGTCATGATGTCTTCGTTATCCATCAGCTACCACTCAATTACAGGTATGTTCATCTCCCTTTACTATAACTGATCTTGCTGTCGATCGATAAAATCGCATAGTAAAGGCATTATATGTCCGAAAAATTATGCTACCAACCAATCAGTTTGCTCTGAATACGCGTCCTTTAAGGTTCGATAGCAGTAAGGGGTAAGGCTTTCACCAACAGGGTGAATATCATTGACAACAACCAGCCTCAGGCCTGCAGAGTTTGCCGATTGTGCGCCGGTTAAACTATCTTCAATTGCAACAACTTGGCTCGAGGCCAATCCCAATGTATGGCAAGCGAGTTGATAAATATCGGGAGCAGGCTTGTTTTGCTTTACGTCTTCACCACAAAACACATGGTCGAAATAATCTAACCAACCGTAATGGGCAAGTATGCCTTCGACATAAACTCTTGGTGCACCTGTCACAACAGCCAATGGTAGCTCACCATGTAGGTGCTTTAAGAGATCTACCGCCCCTTCTTTGGCAGGGATCCCTTTCTCAAGAATGGCTTTATGGGTTAATTGCTCCATGTCTGTGACAATAACCGCCGCTTCTACAGAAAGCGAAAATTGTTGCACCAGCGCCGTTGCGACCTTCACCCAGGGCACACCGGCATATTCACGAAGAAAGTCCGCAGCGGAAAAATCTACGCCGAGCGATCCTAGGTATTCACTCCAGTTTCCTGCATGGAAAACCTCAGAATCCACCAACGTACCATCAAAATCAAAACAAACGGCCTGCATTTCTCTCTCCAGAATCATTGAAGGCCGTATAGTATAACTACGCAGGGTCTCAGGCTAGCTCTCTTGCTAGCCAGCTGCCTGCGTTTTCGGGTGGGCTGGCAACCACAAAGATATCAAGGTGGTCATTGCAAGGAATACAAATGAAATCCACAAGCATGCTTCAAGGCCCGCAATTTGATAGACAAGTCCCGATAGGATGGTACCAATCAAGCGCCCCATTGCATTTGCCATGTAGTAGAAGCCAACATCCAGCGATACCCCATCATCTTTGGCATAACTTACGATAAGGTATGAATGCAATGATGAGTTTACCGCAAACACCGCACCAAAGATCAGAAGACCAACCACAATAGTAATTTCTGGCTGCCATGACATTTGCACACCCACCGCCACCATGGCCGTGACTATCGCCAATAAACCCGCCCAACCCATTGCCGATTTTCCATCAGGTACAACACCTTTGGCTTTGCCGGTGATTTTAGGTGCAACGCCCTGCACGAAGCCGTAAGCAATAACCCAAGTCGCAAGGAAGCCACCTACTGCCGTATGATCCCAATCGAACACTTGGCTAAGATACAATGGCAGCGCCACAACAAACCAAACATCACGTGCGCCAAACAAGAACATTCGAGCCGCAGACAATATATTGATGCTGCTGCTTTTCGAGAAAATCTGGGAAAATTTAATCTTTTGTTTTGCTTTACCCATGTCTTTGTCGAGCCAGACCAAACTCATGCCCAACACAACAAGCAGTACTGTCGCCATTGCAACAACGGCACCTTGGAAGCCCACAACCGCCAATAACAAGCCACCAATAAAGAAGCCCGCGCCTTTAAGTGCATTTTTCGATCCGGTGAGAATGGCAATCCACTTATATAGCGCACCTTGTTGATCATTGGGTACAAGGGTCTTGATGGCACTTTTCGCACTCATCTTGTTCAAGTCTTTTGCGATGCCCGAGAGCGCTTGCGCCAACATCACCCATGGCACAGTCAAGTAGGCTGTCGGCACTGCCAGCATTAATAATGCGACAACTTGCATGCCTAGGCCAACATTCATTGTGCGGTTTAAGCCAAGCTTGGCACCAAGCCAGCCACCCACCAAGTTCGTGACCACACCGAAGAATTCATAGAATAAAAATAACGAAGCTATTTGTAATGAAGAGTAGCCGAGTTGATGGAAGTGCAATACCACCAGCATACGGAGCGCGCCATCAGTGATGGTAAAATTCCAATAATTGAAGGTGACTAGCGCGTACTGACGAACGTCTTTGGAAAGATTAGAGAATGCCTTAATCATGACAAATGCTCACTACTATCTTAATTTGTAAGGCTCAGCACTTATTTGCACCGAGCCTTAGTTACTTACAGAAATGATGCGGCGGGTTTAAGCCAGACCCACCTTACGGATCAACTCTGATGTACGGGTCGCGTAGCCCATTTCGTTATCATACCAAGCGTAGACTTTTACCATACGGTCATTCACGACCATGGTTGATTGTGCATCAACGATAGTTGAACGCTGATCGCCTTTGTAATCGATAGATACGAGAGGACGGTCTTCAAAGCCCAATACACCAGCCAGTTCGCCTTCAGCCGCTTCTTTTAGCAGCGCGTTAACTTCTTCAGCCGTTGTATCACGGCTTACATCAAAGATGATGTCAGTAAGCGACGCATTTGCTAGTGGAACGCGAACAGCGTGGCCGTTAATCTTGCCTTTAAGCTCTGGGAAGATCTCAACGATAGCAGTAGCAGAACCTGTAGTCGTTGGAATAAGACTCATGCCACACGCACGTGCACGGCGTAGGTCTTTATGAGGCGCATCAAGAATTGTCTGGGTGTTAGTCAAATCGTGAATAGTGGTGAATGAAGATTGCTCGATGCCCAATTTTTCATGGATAACTTTAACCACAGGGGCGATACAGTTAGTCGTACACGATGCGGCTGTCACAATCTTGTGCTTTTCGGCATCAAACAGGTGGTCGTTCACACCAACCACGACATTCAGTACATCGGCTTCTTTCACTGGTGCTGAAACAACCACGCGTTTCACACCTTGTGCTAAGTATTTGTTCAATAACTCAACTTTACGGTGTACACCGGTTGCTTCCAGCACAACATCACAGCCAGACCAATCAACAGCATCGATATCGCGCTCTTTTGTACAACGGATCACGGTATCACCAATGATCATTGAATCACCATCAGCACTAACAGCGTGATCCCAACGGCCCTGTACCGAATCAAACTCAAGTAGGTGCGCTAACGTTTTTGCATCACCTGCCACATCGTTGATCTGTACAAACTCAATTTCTTCCCAATCAAATGCAGCACGAAGTGCTAAACGACCAATGCGACCAAAACCGTTAATACCAACTTTAATAGCCATAACACAATATCCTCAGAGTGTACTTTGTGTTTATATACGATTTTTCGTATATATGATTTTTCACATATATTAACTATAGCCTACGTCAGTTACCAGATCTTTTTCAGAAAAAAGCCGATCTTTTTTTATCCTATTGATTTTCATTAACAGCAACCTAAGCGACAGGCATAAAAAAACCCTACCGAGGTAGGGTTCTATACATTAAAAATGCTTCAATCGAATTATTTATAATTCTGAATGTAGTCGATGTGAGGTTGGCGCGTGAAAGCACCAGGGCGTAGTGCCTGGATCTGACTGATTGTTGATTCCAGTTCAGCGCCACGAGAAAGCATAATGCGAGCCGCAATCAAGCCAGTACGGCCAGAACCGCCCATGCAATGAATAGCTAAGCCATCACCTTTATCAAGCAGCGCTTGTGCCGCTTTATTCGCTTCTGACCAATTGGCATCAAACTGCATGCCAGGTGCACAATCATCTTCAATTGGCAGGTGGAACCATTTCATCCCCATCGCCTGACAGGCTTCTGCCAGCTTTGTTAAGCCATCATCAGGCAGATCTGTTGGTTCAAGGGCTGTGAATACGGCAGTCGCACCCGCTTCCTTTAGTTGAGTAAGCGACTCTTCAAGGCTCGCTTCTTTTGTACCAGGGCAAGGCGTCAGTAGCAGCTTACCACTGTCAGCAAGGGGTAGAGTCCAAAATGGGTGTGTGTTTGACATAAATAGCACCTGTAATATTGAAATGTTGCTCTTAAAATTCTAGCCCTACCAAGTATCACGCTAATGACTTGGTTGGTTTTCTTCGGTCCGAGATCTGACTTAATTTTAGCTTTTCTTTGTTAATCATCCCTGGATTCCCGTTTCTAACGGTTGCCAGTGTATGCTGCACCCAAACGGGTAACTGGGAAGAAAGTCGATAGAAAACCCATAGGCCTTCACGCTGGGTTTCTAATACCCCGCCATCACGTAGCAGTGCCAAGTGGCGAGATACTTTAGGCTGGCTGACCCCCAGTACTTCAACAAGATCGCTCACGCTTAATGCTTTCTCATCTTCGATAAGCATTAAGATACGCAACCTCAGCGGATCACTCATGATCTTGAATAGTTCAACAGGACCGAAAACCGAACTTTGCTCAGTGCCGTTCAGCATCAGAAACAAACTAATTCGTGCTTTAAGCCCTTCCAAGGTGTCACGAAATGGCTTATCACCCGCCAGCGGCTTAGGATCCTTAAAGTCCCAATGCAACAAGGCATCCGAATCAGGGAATAATGCACATTCGTTGCTGGCTTTATCACAAAGGGTGATCACTGTATCAAAGTGCTGATCTTGCAGATCTTCTGCCGACAAACTGTGCAAATTATCGCTATTGATACCTTCTTCAGCCAACACTCGGTAGACCCGAGGATCAACTTGCTCAGGCTTCATACCTGCACTAAATACCTGATACTGGCTTCCAGCCATATGCCTCATCGCCGCTTCAGCCAACTGTGAGCGCGCAGAGTTCCCGGTGCATAAAAACAGAATACGTTTCATGTGAGTCGCCGTTCGCTATATATGGTAATCATTATATATGAAAAAGCGAATATGAAAACCTCTATTTAAAGAGGCTTATGTGAATAGATGACTTACTCAAAGATAGGGTTAATCTGAAGTCAGATAACCAGCAGGCTGCTCAACGGTATTCAGCAATACCCACTCTTTAACCTTGGCAAACACTCTTGGGTGGTTGAGTAAATCAAGGTGATTAATCCCACCTGCAACCCAGCGGTGATCATCAGGGTAAGATAGTGCCATAATGCCTTTCGTGCTTTCACCAAGGGCGCTGCTAACGGGCACTAAGCCATCCCCCAGCTTTCGATTACTCTCGTCTTTTAAGTTCTTGCCTAAACAGGTTGCCACTGCATAGCAAGCACTGTGACAAGGTAACGCAGGGCGAGAAATAGGCAGTCCCGCTTCTTGAGTTCCTATTTGGTTCTCTTGCTGCCAGTCGGTATGTAAGATGTAGCCCTTGCTCAAATCTTTGGTACCGCTACTTCGGATCTCTCCAATTTTATGAAGAAATTTAAGCTGCGGGATATTGGCGACATGGTCGTCTATCCAACAGGCAAGCTTAGCCAGTGGCGCACCATTATGCGGTGTACCCAACGTTATAAAGGTGCGTAAAACCGACAACCAACCAAGTTGGTTTTCTGCGGCATAATGGCAAGCACTTCGAGTGACCAACCCGCCCATACTGTGGCCAATTATCACCAACTCTGTCACTTTGCATGGCCAAGCTTGGATCAACTTCTCCAACCGATAGGCAAACTCTTCGCCATTAAGTGAAATATGCTTGCCCGTATTGTAGAAGAGGTATACCGGAGTGTAACCGGAGCTAGCAAACGCTTGTCCCATATCTTGGTCTTTACGTGACCACCCCTTGTCTGCCATGCACCATCCGTGTACACAAAGCACGATTCGACCTGTCGCCCCTGGCAATTGCGAGCATAAAACCGATGGCATTTCACTGAGCGTTTGGCTTTGATCAGTAAATACCATTTTTAGCGCAAGTCGGCTGTTTTTCTTCTCGAGGTAGTCACCAATGGCACCATTGAGCACTGCCTGGAAAGCTTCCCCCTGAGGCGGTATAACCCCTTGCTCAAAAAGTTGAGTCACTTTTTCTTTTGCCAACTCTTTGTTCTCAAGCACTTTGCTTGATAACTCCTCTTTGAGGCTTTGAAGCGTTTTGCCAAGGTTGTTTTTATTTATCATACTGCCAGCTTTTCTATGGTTATGTCTTCATATTAAGCATTAACGCTAAGATAGACAATGGTTTTAATGGCCAGATATTTATATCAGATAAGAAAAACAAAAAATAAAATTTAAAAATAGCGGGAACTTCATTATATAAATAAAAATTAGAATTTGCATTCCAATTTAAAAAATTATGCAGCAATGAATTAACATTGCTGCTTAATTTATTTATGCAGCGCAATTATCAACAACGCTTTCCGTTTTATTTTCAGCATTAAGATCTGAAAGAATCATATCCGATGCCTTTTCACCAATCATAATTGTTGGCGCATTGGTATTTCCCCCAACCAATGTCGGCATGATTGAAGCGTCCACCACTCGCAAGCCTGAAATACCATGAACCTTTAGCTTTTCATCAACGACAGCTTCTGGATCACTCCCCATCTTGCACGTTCCGACAGGGTGGTAAATCGACTCTGCTTTCTTACGGATAAATGCAGCCAAATCTTCATCAGATTGAATTGCTTTTCCGGGAAACACTTCGACACCCCGGTAGTGGTCAAAAGCCGACTGTTTCAGGATCTCACGAGATAGCTTTATCCCTTCTACCATCACCTTGATATCTTCAGGATCACTCAAGTAATTGGCGGTAATAACCGGCGGCTCTGCCGGGTCGCTGCTTGCCAAACCAAGGCTGCCACGGCTTTTCGGCCTTAGGTTACAGGCATGCAATGAGTATCCGTGCCTCACCGTTTGCAGAAGATTAAGCCCATGATTATCCAGAAAACATGGCGAAAAATGGAATTGCACATCCGGCTTTTCCAGTTCTGGCGATGTTTTAACAAACCCCCCAGCCTCGGCGATATTGGTGGTGAAGTTTCCCTTCCTAAACAGGATATAATCAATAATCCCCTTTACCGCCCTTAGCAAGGCTACAGGAGAGAAGCCGACGGAATGGAACGTTCGCTCTCGGGTTACAGTCAATGCATCTAAATGATCTTGAAGGTTTTTCCCCACACCAGGTAAATGATGCTTTACCTCAATCCCTAGCGCTTCTAGCTCTGACTGATCACCTATGCCAGATAGCATAAGCAGCTGCGGGCTATTGATTGCACCTCCGCTTAAAATCACTTCCCGCTTAGCATGTATGGTATGGCGCTGCCCGGCTTTCTCGTACTCTATACCGACAGCTGTTTTGCCTTCCATCAATACCTTGGTCGTGAGGGCATCGGTGATAACCGTTAGATTCGGGCGTTGCTCTGCAGGACGAAGATAAGCGACTGCGCTGCTACAGCGTTGGCCGTTTTTCTGCGTGACCTGATAGTAGCCAACCCCTTCTTGCTGATCACCGTTAAAGTCTTGAGTGATTCTGTGGCCAGCCTGCTTCGCGGCTGATAAGAAAGCATCCGACAACGGATTTCGAATTCTTAGATCAGCCACATTCAGCGGCCCTTCTGTACCATGGTAAGGGTTGCTTCCCCGCTCCTGGTGTTCAGATTTCTTAAAATACGGTAATACATCAACGTAGCTCCAGCCTTTGTTGCCAAGGCTTTCCCACTCGTCGTAATCCGTGGCGTGACCACGGATATAACACATCGCATTTGACGACGAGCTACCGCCTAAGGTCTTTCCTCTTGGCCAAAACAACTTCCTTCCCTGTAGTGCTGGCTCTTGCTCGGTGTAATAGCGCCAGTTCATTTTTTTTGAGTGCATCATGCCAATGATACCCAAAGGTACATGCACAATCGGGCTTGAGTCCTTTGGGCCGGCCTCAATTAAACATACACTGATAGCTGGATCTGATGATAATCTATTTGCAAGAACACAACCTGCTGAGCCCGCTCCTACAATAATAAAGTCATACATAGCAATCCCTCGAAATTATCTTATTTGATGCCAGCCAAATAATTATTCCAGTCTTTATTCGTAATATGCTCTCGAATTAATCATAGTGTATTTTAATCAGTCTGTAATTTATACAGTCTATCTTTGTAAAACTTGTCCAAGAAAAATTAAAAGGTGATCCATATAAAACTTTTTGCATTTTATTAAAGACAACAGCTCGTACCAGTGTAAATTGTATTTGTTCAAGGAATAGTGAATCGGCTCCACCATATTAACTAATTTCATGAAGTAACTGTGGCTAAGCATATCGCACAACCTCTTGGTCATAATTTACAGCCACGCTGGCTAGGATAGATATTTATTTAAGGAACAAATCATGGCAGATCTAAAAGCAAGTTTTGAACAAGCTCAAATTGACGTTAAAGCACTCACTAAACGTCCATCAAACGACGAGCTACTTGCCCTTTACTCGCTATACAAGCAAGCAACCGACGGTGACGTGCACGGCAAACGCCCTGGCATGTTCGATTTCAAAGGCGGTGCTAAGTACGATGCATGGGAAGGTCTGAAAGGTATGGACTCTGAAACCGCAATGCAGCAGTACGTGGCAAAAGTTGAAGAGCTAACTGCAGCTTACGCATAATCGCTCGCACATAACTCGATAAACGACAAAGGCCGCATGTGCGGCCTTTGTTTTATAATCAACGGTTTAAATAACAATTAGTTAATCATCATTCTCAACCAACCTTCGCTGTCCCAATTGTGCGTTGTACGAAAACTTTCAATAAGGCCGCGATTGTCATAAAAGTTCCGCTCATCAGAGAACTCGACAACAGGGTTACCTTCACCATCAACTGCAACCGCCCCATCTTCGGTATAGTAATTTGCTTCCCAACGACGGTACTCTTTACACGCTGGAACAAATTCTCCCAATTCACTGTCCCAAGCCGTGCCAACACCAGCAAATACCGTACTCATCACCTGTACAAAATTGTCCAGCTCTGCTGTTGCATTTAGCAACTTGCCGTGGTTCAAACGAACATCAGGTAAAAGATAACCGCTCGTTGCTGACTGGCTTTCTGACAGAACATTGTCGGCTCCCCATGCAGTCACATTTCCGCCATTTTCTGTCGCCTCAAAGCCCATCAGAACACCTTCTTCGGTGCTGTAATAGGTTTCGGTAAACTCATAAAACGGTGGTGCGGTTGGGTTCTGGTAATCAAAAAAAGCACCATGCAACCGTGTGGTATTCAAGTTTTCATGATCTCTCCAGCTTACCCCTTCTTCTACACGGGGCGTTAAAGTATAAGTCGCATCCTGTACGATCATACTTTCTGCCTCGCCTTTACTGCGTGTCATTAAGTATTCAATTTGCGCATCAGGGGCCGCAATGTAATCATTATCAGGTAACGAGGCTAAGCACTGCTCCATTGTTGTAAAACCGCCTTCCGGCACTAGGTGTTGTTCAGGATCAGCGCCAATCAAAACCTCGTCTTTTACCCGGCCAATTAACTCTTTCCGATAATCGCTATATCCCCAAGTGGCCGTTTCTAAGTCAGCGGGATCATACTCACTGTATTCACGAACAGATAATAAAATGGAATAATCCTGATCAAGGTAGTCAGTGCTGCTTTCAACAATGCGAACAGCTTCTACGGGCTCATCCAAGCTTGTATTCATCAATGCGAGCTCTGATGAGTACTCAACAACGCAGGTTTCTTTTTCACCAAATGCCGTTTCGATTGTTTCTTTACCTTTATAGGTTGCATAGAGATTTTCATGCCTAACAGGCTGCTCTGGCGAAAATTGGTCAACCCTCTCAATCCAATATTGGGTGGTTTCGTCAAGGTTCAAATTCATCGGCTGTGTGGAATCAACGTTGGTTGACCACCACCGACTAAATACATCATGCTGACCGAGGTATTGCTGATTATCAGCATTGACATAAGAGTGTTCAAAGCTCGGACTCCATGCGTCAGGCTCTAGATCCGGGTTCGCTATTGTTATCTGGGTCACCTTAACGTTTGTATCGGCCAATAGGCCATTTGGCAGACCGACCCGTTCACCAACATCAATCTCTGACTGTTTATAAACTGTTTTTTCATCATCACCATGATTAAGGCGCGATACTTGATATAAACGCGCATCAACTCGGCCACTAATGCCCTTCGCCGGATTCACGGGAAAACCAGCCAAACTGTCTAAGCAACCGCTTAATGTACTAAGATCAACCGTCACTTCTGTTTCTGGCTGAGTCGTATTATCGGTATCTGTATCTTTATCACTGGCCTCTTGGCTATCGCCACCACATGCAGAAAGCAAAAACACTGTCGATACAGCTAACGCAACCTTGCTTATATTCATAACAACATCCTATTAGGTTTTGGTAACAACCTTCAGGATCGTACAAGCATTAATTCGCTGAATTAACCTGTAAAAACATATTGATAGAAGCACCACAAAACAAACATCAATATAATCAATGTGAATGAGTCAAGATTAACCCATCAGTTGAACAACCAACAAAAAGGCCTATTTAACAATATGTTAAATAGGCCATATTCAATGTCGAACCAGAGAAACGAGATTGATTAGCTCGCTTGGCTTACCTTGTCAGACGCTTGCTCGGCTTCAAGTTGATCTTGATTCTTCGCAGGCGAATCTGGGTCAATATCCACTGTGGTTGATAGCATTTCAGTTAGCTTAGCCAGCTGCCTTTCAAGCTCTTCTACTTTACGCTGCTTCTCTAGGTACAAGCGTTCGAAAGCCTCATCCTCAGGTGTCATTGAATCTTGCGCTGCTTCAACAGCCAACTCAACCGCAAAGGATTTGTCATGCTGGAAATCTAACTGCTCGGCGATAGCCTCAGCTGCGGTATCCATTACCTCTTGCTCGATATCTGCGAAAGCTTCGCACATATAGTCGGTGATAACCTCAAACCCCGGTAGCGATTGATTACATGCCACCAACGAGAAGTACATCATGCCAGCGTTGCTAAAGAAGGTAATGTTCAGTGTTTGGCCCGGCATTAGCAATGACACCGGATACTGTTCACGTACCCTCGCCCCATTGAAATACAACTCCTCACTCACACCCGGTACGTTGGAAATAAGCAAGTTACTTGCCGGCGGGATGAAGTTGTTCAAGCCAAACTTACCACTGATCAAAGAAGCGCCATTCACCAACAGTGAGTAGTTTACGTAGGCATCTGGGGAGATATTCAGCGCTTCATTTTTCAAGTCGGTTGTCGCGTGCTGGATTGCTTCCAGACGTTGCAACGGCGACAAGTGCGGACGGCCCAATTCAACGTGACCAATCGACATTTTATTGCCTTTCGTTGCGTTATCGCCTTTGGCCCGCAGGTTAATCGGCATCATTGCAACAAGCGGCTTACGAAGCGGAATGGCTCGGTCGTTCAGGTATCGATTCAAAGCGATGTCACTGATGGTGAACAGGATATCGTTCATCGATGCACCAGTCACCCGACTAACATGCTTTAGTTGAGCAATAGAGAAATGGCCTAGGCTGACCGCCCTGCTTCTCTTCGGGCTCAAGTTAAACGGGGTTTTCGGTGCTGTAAATGGCACTTTCAGATCACAATCAGCCAAGTTAACCGCTTTTAGCGCCAGTTTGCTACCAAGACGGAACATGGAAGGGATCAACGAGATTTGTTTTGATGCCGTCATGGCCGTTTTGACCACCATATCGGTCAAATGCGTTTCCTCACGGCGCTGGCTTGGTGTTTTGCGCAGATCGCATTGCCAAATTGGCTTGCTGAATGACTCTTCGGCATTGTTTACACAACTGCGGGTGAACAAACTACTGGCTCGCACGCCGTCTGCCATCGAGTGGTGGATTTTTAATACCAATGCCACCCGATCATTTTCCAATCCGCCAATCACCCACACTTCCCACATTGGGCGACTACGATCAAGGACCTGGCTGTGCAAGCGACCAACCACTTGCTGTAGTTGCTGCTCGCTCCCCGGAGACGGCAGCATCGTGATACGCAGGTGATCTTCAAGGTTCACCTCGCGGACTGTTGACCAACTTGGCTTACCCGTCATCGACCAATTCAACTTCCAGTTAAATGGCGGGACAGTTTCAGGTTGCTGTAAGAAGTGGGAATAAAGATCTTGGGCATACGTCGATGCATGCTCCTTAGGTGGTTCCAGGATCACCAACCCGGTAACATGCATCGGTGTTTTGGCTGTTTCAAATGCAATGAAGCTGAAATCCAGCAGAGACAAACTTGGCATATGATGTTCCTTTTCGTTGTTGCTTGGCGATGCATCTGTCTCGATTGCATTTATCGCTAGCCATGAATAACGCTGTTATTTTTCTGCCAATTTCTCAACTGCAGCCTGCAGGCGATCAATTTTCGCTTCTAGATCGCCCATACGATCACGGTCGATACCACAAGTGCTATTCAATGTCTGGTTGAACTGTGATTCGGCACGGCCAAATACCATTTTCTTGGTACTCTGCACACGCTCAGTCAACTCAGTTTCCACTTCGCCACCACGAGAAACCAACTCACCAAACTGCTTGGTCATCATGTGCTGGGCCATGCTCGCCTGCTCATAACCTTTGCTGTAAGCCCCTAGGCTAGCCAGAACAACGTTACGGACTGAAGTTTCGCCGACAGACTTTGCACTGCCTATCATTTTAATTGGGTTAATCATGCTTATTCCTCTGCAAATCAAAGAAGTACCTTTTCTAGTAACTTAACCCTATCAAGTTAAATTAGATCATTCTTTCTAATTCACGGCAGGAATTGCAGCCCTTCTCACACTACGCATCATGCACCATATGGTGCCTGCTTTATTCTTATTACACATATCAATTGCTGATTGTGATAAATATCACCAATTCAATATAAATATAACATTTGTATAAAATCTAGAGTGAAGGCTCTAAGTTCTGGGTAAACAATGGGGGAATAACTATAAGAACTTACATGAATATAACCAGAACAAGGAATGCATAATGTCAGTATTAGAATTGGTTGAAGCCGACTTTCGTGCGCCTACACTGATCGCGTCTGTTGAAAACACTAAGCCACCAGCTACGGTAGTCGACTCTGCCGAACAACTCGTCGATCAGGTGATCAAAGCCGTTGGTAAGAATATTGTCCTAGGTGCCCCGCTAGCCATAGGCAAACCAATCAGCTTTGTGAATGCCATGTACCAGCGCGCCAAAGCCGATCCAACCATCAATCTTCGCATCGAAACCGGCATCACCCTAGAAAAGCCAGTTGGCAAGAGTAAAATCGAGCGCAACTTCCTAGAACCTTTTGTGGCAAGGGAGTTTGACGGCGTACCCGATATTGATTACATCCTCGATTTGCGTGCGGGTAAAGTACCTAGCAACATCACTATCAGTGAGTTCTTCTTTAAAGCAGGTAGCTTTATGAACTCACCGCAACAGCAAAACTACACCAGTACCAACTATACCCATGCGGTACGCGACTTACTTGATAAAGGCGTTAATGTTATTGCCCAACTTGTCGCTAAGCGTACTGTTAACGATGTCACGACATACAGCCTATGTAGTAATTCAGATCTCGCATTAGATTTAATCCCTGAAATGGATAAGTTGAAAGCCCAAGGCATGCCACTTGCTGTGGTTGGTGAGGTAAACACCAATATGCCATTTATGCGCAACCATGCCGAAGTGGCCAATACTGAATTCGACTTTATCCTTGATGGCAACAGTAAACCTGACCACAAAGACTACTCACTCTTTGCTGCCCCGCATGGCAGCATTTCAGCTGAGGATCACCTAATTGGTCTTTACGCTTGTAGCCTGCTAAAAGATGGCGGCACCCTCCAGGTGGGTATCGGTTCGCTAAGCAGCGCACTTACCTATAGCACCTTGGTACGCCACCAAAACAACCGCATGTACAACAGCATGCTTTCCGACCTCAACATCTATAACAAATTCCCTGTTTGCAAATCTGTTGGCGACAGTGGAAAGTTCGATGAAGGCCTGTACGGTTGCAGTGAGTTAATGGTTGATGGCTTCATGCACCTTTACAAGGCTGGGATCCTAAAGCGCGAAGTATTTGAAGACCTTACCATTCAAACCCTGATCAACAAGAAAGCCATCTCGACCGATGTTTCGTTGGCCACCATTCGTGCCCTGCTTGAACATGGCGCTATCAACGAAACCTTAACGACTGATGATGTTACCTACCTCAAGCGCTTTGGTATCTTCAAGCCTTACATCAAGCTGGTTGATGGCAACATCATTGCCCAACAAGAAACGGCCTCTGCAAACTTAAGCGCAACTGACACGCTAGAATGGCTTGAAAAGCATGCACTTGGCGAGAAGCTAATTGGCGGTGTCGTCATTCACGGTGCATTCTTTATTGGTCCGAAAGACTTTTACGACGATCTGAACAACCTCACCGACGATGATCATCGCAAGTTCTGCATGACCAGTGTTAACTACGTCAATGATCTTTATGATCACATGTTGGGTAACCAGCAAATCAAGCAAGCACAACGCAAGCATGCCCGTTTTGTTAACTCAGGCATGATGGTCACGCTTGATGGCTCTGTTATTTCAGATGCGTTGGAAAATGGTCAGGTCGTTAGTGGCGTGGGTGGTCAATACAACTTTGTTGCCCAATCACATCAGATGCGAGATTCACGTTCGATCATCAAGATCCGGGCAACGACTTTCCGTAATGGTAAGCTCAAGTCAAACATCTTGTTCAATTACGGCCACAACACTATCCCGCGCCAGCTGCGTGATATCGTGATCACCGAATACGGCATTGCAGATTTGCGCGGCAAGCCGGATCACGTGGTTTACACCGAGCTGATTAAGATTGCCGACTCACGCTTCCAGCAACAGCTACTGGCTGATGCCAAAGCCGCAGGCAAAGTCGCCAAGGATTACCAAATCCCGAAAGAGTACGCCAACAATACCCCTGAGGCTATCCAGCAGTTCTATAAGAAATACACCGACCAAGGCCTGTTCGGCCCATTCCCGTTCGGCTGTAGCTTCACTGACCAAGAGCTGAAGTTGGGTAAGGCCCTTAAAACCCTGAAAGCCAAAACGGCAACAACATCAGGAAAAATCAAAGCCATTGCCAATGCGTTGCAAGGTCCAAAACTTGACCACAATACTGAGATACTGCTCAAGCGCATTGGACTCAATAAGCCAGCAAGCTTTGAAGAAAAAATCACGCAAAAGCTACTGATTGCTGAACTAACTAAGTAATCACTGCGTTATAGGAAAAAGTACCCGCTAACTAGTGGGTACTTTTCTTTTTGTATAAGAAGCAAAAAAGAGGTGTTCAATGTCAAAAGCAGATAGGAAGCTCGCCCTATGCCCCTACGCAGCGGTTTGGGGATGCCACAAGTGCCCGGTAAAACGTGTATGCCCAGGAAAAACCACTATTGGCGACCAGCCAATAAAACCCAAAAAAGAAAACAAGGCGCCATAGCAACAATCACTCAACGACCTTCGTTTAAAATGAAAAAGGAGGCTCCCTACAAGCCTCCTTTCTCTGTCTCCTTACACCCAAACGGATTGGGCTTATGCTCAAGCTAACTCAAGCTGTATAACTACCCTTGCTTAGAACGGACCTAAATTAATGGCCTGGGCAACCAGCAAGAAAGCCACGGCAATAGCCAGCACGGCAGCAAGTAGCGGGAAGAAGAATTTCACCCACTTGACATAATCCACTTTCGCCATCACCAAAATTGCCATGAAGTAGCCCGAAGTCGGGAACAGAATATTCGTGACGCCATCGCCCCACTGCGTTGCAAGGATCACAATTTGCCTTGTTAAACCAATAAGATCTGCAAGTGGCAACAAGATTGGCAAGGTAAGTAATGTTTGACCGCTACCTGATGGAACTAGGAAGTTAAATACGGCCTGAGTGAGCAAAATACCAATCGACGTAATCGAATTCGGAAGAGAGCCCAGCATTTCAGATAGATTGTATACAATTGTATCTAGGATTTGACCATCGGTCAGTACCACAGATACCGCCCTGGCAACCCCTGTGATCAGCGCACCGACCAACATACCTTGAAAAGCGCTGTTAAAGTTATCGCAAATCTGATTACCGCGGTGACCAATAATGATCGAGGTAATAATCGCCATGGTCATAAACAGCCCTGACAACTCATAGAATCCGAGGCTGAACTTGAGCGTTGAAGCAATAATGCCAACAAACATCACCAAGGTTGCCAACCCCGCCACTTTCAAGCGTGTTGTCGGCTCTGGCTCATCGCTCGATGCATCATCACCTTGGCCTAGCAAAGTCAGCTTTAGCTTCACATCATTATCGTAGGTCACGCTTAACTGTGGATTCGCCTTCACTTTACGTGCATACATCACAACATAGCCAATCGATACCACCATCACCAATGACAGTACCATGACACGGAAACCAGCCCCCGAGAACATAGGGAGCTCTGCTAACATGTGGCCTAACCCCACGTTGGTTGGCGAAGTAATGCCAAATGCAAAGCCAAATGTGCAGCTAATCAATACTGTCGCCACCGCTGTCATTGAGTCATACCCCAGCCTCAACATAAGCGGCGTCACTATAGGCAAGTAGGCAATGCCCAATTCCGGCGTACCAATGAACGAGCAGATAGCAGCGAACACTATCATTAGAATAGGTACCATGAGGTATGTGGCTGAGCCCAACTGCTTGATCAGTACATTAACCCCATAATTGATGACACCGGTTCGCTGTAGGACACCAATCGAACCACCAACCAACAGCGTAAGGAATACCACGACAGAGGCTTCACTCAACCCTCTCGGTACTGCAGTCACGACATCCATAATCCCAACGGGTGTCGCCTCAACAAGTTGATAGGAACCCGCAACCACTGTTTCGCGGCCGTTCTCCAAGGTTACCCGATCAAACTTACCTGTCGGAATCGCATAGGTTAAGACAGAAACAATCAAGATCATCACTGTTAATATTATATATATATCAGGCATTTCCCATTTTTTGGGCTGCTCTGAAGAAGGAAGGGCTCCATTCCCTCCCCCCTTGATGACATCATCCTTGTTGCCATTCGATTGTGCTTCCATCTTAACCCTCACTTACTAAAGAACCAATGTAAACAAAACAACAATTAGTTGTTAATAGATTTAACATTTAGCTAAGATAGTATCCAATTGAAGGCATAAGAAGTATACAATTTAGTTAATGTGAGTAGCTTCACATGAAATTTTATGTACATTGAGAGTGCAATTATGCACCTAAATGGAATATATATTTAATATCAATGAGATAATAGAAGAATTGTCTATAAGCGTTAAACAAATGAGAATCGAGTAAGCCTGTGGCACACCGTGACTTTTCATGTCTATGCTTTAAATAAAACAGTGTGGTTGTCTGTATAAGCTGGGGAGGTAGGTATGGAAATGATGAAAGCGATCCTGTTCGGTCTCATTCTCTCTTTGTCTGTTGGTCCTATAGCCATTCTCGTTTTAAACAATGGCATGCATCATGGCTATATGGCGGCAGTACGCAGTGCTGTAGGCGCAGCCGCTGCCGACTACTTCTATGCCTTAATCAGCTTTATTGTTGGCACCCTAATCATTAACAATATGGCGAACTATCAGTACCAAATTATCTTGATGTCTTCTTGGGTACTGATCATCATGGGCTTTTACGTCATGTACAACGCGTTAAAGAACACCAAGTTACTCGCCAATGTGTACCGCAAGAAGAAAAAACTCGGCTTCCGCTCTACGTTCTATATCACGCTGGCCAATCCTATCGCTATCATTGCCCTATCTGCTTTTATCGGTCATTCAGCAGAACAACTCGATCTATTCTTTGCCCTTCAGTTAGCTGGCGCCATCTTCATCGGCAGTTTGATCATCCAATGTATCTTAGCTGTATCAGGCTGCGCGATGAAAAACGAATACGACGCCATTACTTTCCCATTCTACCTACAACTACTCGGCGGTTTGGCTATCTGCTTGTTTGGCACGTATAACTTTGTTGAGATAGCAAACTAGCCCAAGGCTCCGCCATAGCTTTCTCTAATGCTGTTTTCTCTATTATTGATTCCTCTATAATAGCTTTGCCCACAATGGGCGGGAAACCAGCAGAGAGACAAACATCAACGCAGGTACGTACTTCTGCTTTTTCCAGAGAAAACGGGTTTGCGCTTGCAAGAATTTCGCGCCGAGAAATGCGGATGCCAACTGCTCAGACTCTGCTGCATTGGTTTCACGTAAGTTTGCCAGTTCACTGCCAGCTAAAAATGTGCGCGTTTCTTCTTTTTCCACCCAGCTTCGTGCGATTCGCTGCGCTTCATCCATTAAGCTATCTGCCGGGGCGACAGCTTGGACAAGCCCGGCTTGCAGCGCCTCCTTGGCATCGGGTTTCCACCCTTCTTGCCCGAGCATACGGCGGGCATTTTCTTCACCGATAAGACGAGGAAAATGAATACTCGAACACCCTTCGGGCGTAATGCCCAATGCTGCAAACGGCGTAGAGAACGTGGCACTTTCAGAGGCGATAACATAGTTAGCAAGCGTCGCGGAGGTCACGCTCGCCCCTATCGCGGGTCCATTCACCGCGATCAACAACGGCTTGGAACAGTTTAGAAATGTATCGAATAGTGCTTGGTTGTTCTTGGTAATTAACGCCTTGAGCTTCTTTGGTGCCATTATTTTCAAGGTGCCACCCAGGTTTACACCGGCTGAATAGTACTTTCCCGTCCCGGTAAAGATGACCGCCTTTACATCATCACGCTCATTGGCCGCCGCGAAGGCTGCTTGAATGGCCAACATCATCTCCATCGTCCAGCCATTTAATTTTTCAGGCCGGTTCATGGTGACAGTCAACACCCCTGCCTCCAATTGGGTATTAAGATAAGAAGCTGAGGTTGCGCCAAGGTTCAACGTATTCATCAATGTTCCCTCCTTGAACAAGTTACCTATTCAACTGTACACCTAGGTCGCCTCAAGATACAGTTTTGCTACCTTTATATTAAGTCGACAAATAAAAGGTTAATGCGATGCAAGGTCATAAGGGGATCCATTGGCCAGATTATTATCACCCGAGGCATGCTCAGCTCCATGTCAGCAATGAACTACTCATCGAGGTTGATGCTCCGCCTGTCTGGTCATTACTGGTTCATGCGCCATACTGGCCAAGCTGGAGCAACAGCAAGACTTCGGTACAAATATTAAACGGCGATGGTGTCGAGCTCACCAAAGGCTCGCTCTTTCGCTGGAAAACAACCGGAATGAATTTTACTTGTACCGTTGTGGAGTATGTCCCCAACCATCGGATAGCATGGCGGGGAAAGTGTGGTGAGGTAGATATGTACCATGCTTGGCTCATCGAGCCTAACGACAAAGGCTGTCGGGTCATCACTGAATCTACTCAGCGTGGCGGCCTAACTTGGCTGACTCGCTACTTTAATACCAGCCGCATTGCTTCATATCACCATAAATGGCTGAAGCAGATCCAACAGCAAACCTGCGATACTTAGCTTATCTCCCCATTAAATGATGAAAAATGGCTGAGGAATGGAATAATAAATGCAAAAAAGCCCGATACTTGCGTATCGGGCTTTCTTATATGGAGGCGCGTCCCGGAGTCGAACCGAGGTCCACGGATTTGCAATCCGCTGCATAGCCACTCTGCCAACGCGCCAAATTTTGTTCTCATCAAACTGAGATGGTGCCCCGGGCCGGACTTGAACCGGCACAGCGCGAACGCCGAGGGATTTTAAATCCCTTGTGTCTACCAATTCCACCACCAGGGCACGCAAATACGTTGCGATGCCGTTCAACTGAAACAGTTAACACCATCTTGATACCGCTTATTAGCCATATCATTTTGTATGGAGGCGCGTCCCGGAGTCGAACCGAGGTCCACGGATTTGCAATCCGCTGCATAGCCACTCTGCCAACGCGCCTTAATTGTTGTTCCGCTTGGGCTGCCCCGCTGCGGTACGTGGTGTAATTTACTGATTTTTATAAGTGAGTCAATAAAAAATACCGGATATATTATTGAGTGGTGATTTAACATCACAATCACTCAAAATACACCCGGTATATGTTCATAACTCAAGCGAAGGTTAGTCTAAGAGAAATTCCATACCATCTTTAGCAACGACTACATCGCCTTGGTATTCTTTATTCACCATATCAATCCAAGTTTGATCCGTAATATCTGGATCATCAGCTGGGATAAGGTGAGTCAATACTAACTTTGTTGGTTGTGCCTTCTGCGCAATTTTGCCAACATCTCGCGCAGACGTGTGGTGAATAAGGATTGCCTTGGCAATATCTTCGCCACCAGAGCCGTTAATTCGGTTAACGAGATTCGCTACGCCCTGCGGATAAACAACTTCGTGTAGTAGGATATCTGCATTCTTAGCAAAATCCCCCAATGGTGGGTAATAAGACACATCACCAGATGAGACAATCATCTTTCCGCCCACTTCGAATTTCAATGCGAATGCTTCGCCCATTTCAAACGGGCTATGAGGAACCGCGATAGAGCTAACTTTTAGTGTACCGTTATCGAACACCTCCCCTTCTTTCATCTCATTGATCTCAATAAGCTTGTACAGATCAGGACGGTTTTCGAAATCAATACGTTGGTCTATATCGATTTGGTAGGTTTTCAACGCCGATTCATGCATTTGCTCGATGCCTTTAGGGCCATAGACTTTGATCGGTGTTTTTAATCCAGTAGACCAAGCATTTACCAGTAAGGCTGGGTAATCCAGCGTATGATCACTGTGTAGGTGAGTAAGGAAAATACCCTTTATCTTTTTCAGAGGGATACCAGCTTCAAGCAAGCGTAAACTGGCACCATAACCCGCATCGATGAGGTATGCATCATCGCCAACCATTAAAACATTAGAATGCGCTAAGCGCTTACTGGTTAGCAGTGAAGGCCCGCCTTTCGTGCCCAATGTAATTAATTTCAATTCAGGCGACTTTTCTGCTGGTGCAGCCTGAGTGGCGGCAGCCATCCCAAATGCAAGACACAATGAAACCAATACTTTCTTCACGTTACACCTCTCTTTTAGTTAATATATTAATTAATAATTATATAACCAAAATTTAACAACGGAAGAGGCAGCCCTTAAAACAACTTAATACATTAATCAAATTCCATTAAGTGCTATTTAAACTCAGGATACTGGCAATAAAAACAAAAAAGTGCTGACAACAGTCTCTGTCGCCAGCACTTTTACCACTCATCTAATGCTTACTTTACCGACCACTGCGACAGTGACCGCTTAAAATCTTCGTAGCCAAATTCGTTCAATTTTTGGATTTCACCGCTACTGCGTTCGCAATAGATTGATGGCATTTTCAGGCCGTTGAACCAGTTCAGCTTCACCATGGTATAACCGGCGCTATCCATAATATGCAGCTTCTGACCAATCTCTAGAGGCTGATCAAAGTTAGCGACACAGAACTGATCGCCTGCTAAGCACGAGCATGAACCGATGACATACTCGTGTACCCCATTCTCTTTCGCTTCAAAAACAGAGGCTGGCTCATCGTAAATCAGGGTATCTAACCGGTGCGCTTCCGTTGCCGAGTCAACAATCGCCGTTTTCATACCGTTCTCAACGATATCAACCACAGTTACCACCAAATCGGTGGTCTTGGTGATGATCGCTTCACCCGGCTCGAGGTATAACTGCACACCATGTTTTTCTGAGAAAGCTTTCAGCGCCTGTGCCAGCTTCTTAATATCGTAGCCAGGCCAAGTAAAGAACACGCCACCACCAAGGCTAACCCACTCAAGCTTATCGAGGTATGCGCCGAACTGCTCAGAAATCGAGTCAAGCAGACCGATAAAGGCATCCACATCTTTGTTCTCGCAGTTCATGTGGAACATGACGCCATCAAGATTTTCGAATACTTCTGGCTTAATGTGATCAGCCTGTACGCCCAGGCGAGAGAATTGACGGGCAGGGTTCGCCAAATCTTGGCCTGCGTAGCTCACACCTGGGTTCAGGCGCAGCCCCAGTGACACTTTGCCTTCCACGATGTGGCGGTGGGCAGCCAGCTGGCTCTGAGAGTTGAAGATCATTTTGTCGCAGATGTCAGCAACTTCACGTACGTCGTCTTCGCTGTAACCCACGCTATAAGCATGTGTTTCGCCACCGAAGGTTTCGTAGCCCAGCTTGACTTCAAACGGGCCGCTACTGGTTGTGCCATCAAGGTATGGTTGAATGATGTCAAACACGCCCCAGGTTGAAAAGCACTTCAATGCCAGCACCAGCTTAACACCAGACAGCTCTTTTAGTTGCTTGGCTTTTTCCAAGTTGGCAATCAGCTTATCTTCATTGATCATGAAGTAAGGTGTTTTCAATTCTTCTTTCTTAAATGTCATTGTTCTATTCCGCATTCAGGTTGGTCTGCCCGATAGTTGCTTGGGGTATTTCTCTGCTTGGTAACTCAATTCGCTCAAACAAGACAATGCAGAGAAATACCCCAAGCAACAACTGCTCCCTTCTGATATTACTATCCAAATAAGGCTCTGAGCGCCGGTGTTTCTCTTCAGGGTTAGGAGGAAGCACGGAGTTTATAGCCATAAATGAGCACTTCCGACACCGCCATGAAGAGAAACAACCAGCTCAGGGCCTTACTTCAGGATTTTGATGTCAGGCTGACCTACTTCTAGTTCCTGAACATGCCAATCAAGACCAATTGACGGCATCGTTTCTAGGAACGGATCTGGGTCTAGCTGTTCCATGTTGAACACACCTTTATCAGCCCACTCGCCACGGAAGAACTGAAGTGCTGCGGTGATCGCTGGCACACCAGTGGTGTAAGAGATCGCTTGGTGCTCTACGTCTTGGTAAGCCACTTCGTGGTCGGCATTGTTATAGATGAATACGCTGCGCTCTTTGCCGTCTTTCTTACCCTGCACCCAAGTACCGATACAAGTTTTACCTGTGTAGCCCGGTGCTAGAGACGTTGGGTCTGGCAGAAGTGCTTTTAGAACATGCAGAGGCTGAACCACGGTGCCGTCATGCAGTGTAAGCGGGTCTGGGCTTAATAGGCCGATATCACGCATGCAGTTAAAGTAGTTCAGGTATTTGTCACCGAAGCCCATCCAAAACTCGATACGCTTAGCCGGGATGAACTCTTTCATCGAACGAACTTCATCGTGCGCCATCGAGTAAACTTTATGCTTACCTACTAGTGGGAAGTCGAACTCAAGCATACGCGAGTGACACGGTACTTGTTTCCACTCTTCATTTTCCCAGTAGAAAGAATCACCTTGGATTTCCAGCATGTTGGTTTCTGGGTCGAAGTTGGTTGCGAACTTCTTGCCGTGGTCACCGGCGTTAACGTCCATCACGTCAATGGTGTCAATTTCATCGAACAAGTGCTTCACAGCGTATGCCGCAAACACAGAAACTACGCCTGGATCGAAACCAGCGCCAAGGATACCTGTGATACCCGCTTCTTCGAACTTCTCGCGGTAGCCCCACTGCCAGTCGTATGCTTGCGGTACTTGCTGACCTTCAGAACATAGATCAACTGCAACAGAGGTATCGAGGTAAGACACTTTCGCTTGGTAACACGCTTCCATGATGGTCATGTTTACCCACGGAGGACCGGCGTTGATCACAAGATCCGGTTGAACTTCTTTGATCAGTGCGACTAGTGCATCCACGTCATCAGCATTGACTGCGCGAGCTTCTAGCTTCTTTGTTGGATCTTTTAAATTGTTTTTGTTTTTGATCGACTCAATGATCTTCTCGCATTTAGCCACAGTGCGTGAAGCAATAGTGATATCACCGAGAACGTCGTTATTCTGAGCTGCCTTATGTGCAACTACCCAGCCAACACCACCAGCACCAATCTGTAGAATTGCCATTTCTTTCTTATTCCATAATTAAATGAGTGAGTGTTCCGGCACAGCCAACTTCGCTAACTGTGCCGTACCTGTTTATTAACCCAGCTTGCTTTCAGCTTGCGCTGCAACCAGGTTGATTTCTGTTAGTAATGATTCAAAGTCAGACATTGTCAGACACGGGTTCAAAATAGTGAACTTGAGGGCAACCTTGCCATCAACCACGGTTTCACCCAGTACTGCCTTGCCTTGAGTCAGTGCATCAATGCGTAATTGTTTGTTAATTCCATCTAGCTTCGACTCTTCATTGCTACCGACAAAACGGAACAGCACGGTTGATAGAGCCGGATCGGCCAGCAGTTCAAACTCTGCTGACTGGTTGATTAAATCCGCTACCTGCTGGGTTTGATTCAACAAATGGTCATACATTGCACCCAGCACCTGAGGGCCAACACACTGCATCGTCATCAACACCTTTAGGGCATCGAAACGCTTGGTGGTCGCTATCGACTTATCCACCAAGTTTGGTAGCAGGTCGTCTTCACGGTTTAGGTAATCAGCATGGTGAAGCAGGTACTTGAAGTTCTCTTTATCTTTGATCAGTACCGCACCACAGCTAATCGGCTGATAGAACAGCTTATGGAAGTCAACACTGACAGAATCTGCTCGCTCTATACCATGCAGGCGCGTTTTATGACGACTCAAGATCAGCGCGCCGCCGTATGCCCCATCGACGTGAAGCCACAAGTTATGCTGCTGGGCAACATCGGCCATACCGGTAAGATCATCAATCGCACCATGATCAGTGGTACCCGCCGTCCCGACCATCGCAAACGGCAACAGACCGTCGTTTTTCAATGATTCAATGGTATTGACGAGGGAGGCCAGCTTGATCGTGCCGTCTTGATTGGTATCAACAGTCACAACCGCGTTTTCACCAAGCCCCATCAATGATGCTGACTTTTGAACGGTAAAGTGCGATTTCTTCGAGCACAGAATACGAAGCTTGCCGGCATAATCTGGCAAGCCCTGTTTCTGGATGTTATGGCCAGAAATGGTATCAGCAGCCCAATCACGAGCGAGTAATAAACCCATCAAGTTCGACTGAGTTCCACCGCTGGTAAACACGCCGTCAGCCTGTTTGCCTAGTTGGTATAACTCACATAGCCAATCAACCACCTTTTGCTCGACAAACGTTGCCGCACTGGCTTGGTCCCAGGAATCCATTGATTGGTTTAGCGCAGCAATAAAGGCTTCTGCCGCAACAGCTGGCAGCAGCGGCGGAGTATGAAGATGCGCGATGCAATGTGGATGCTGAACCATGATTGAGTTCTTGGCGATTAACTCGCCGGTTTGCTCAATCACCAGATCCAGCGGCATCTGCTGGTTATCAAGATCAATATTGTTGATCATGGATTTCAGTAATTGAGGATCCATGCCTGAATATGGCGAATCGGTATTCTCAAAGACTTTCTTCAGCACCTGCGTTGTCTGATTCAGTGCAGATTCGAATTGTTCCGCACCACCCTTGCCTGTATGGATAAAGTGATTACGCCAATCTGCAGCTTCTGCAATAACAGGTTCTTTCACCTTGGCAGGACCCGCTGTTGCAATAATCGCCTTGCTCATCGCATCAAGGGCAAAATCAATTTGCTCATAGCTAATGATCAATGGCGGAAGGAAACGAAGTACCGAGCCTTGGCGACCACCTTTTTCAATGATCAAACCACGCTCGAGTGCCGCTCGCTGAATCGCAACCGTCAATTCAGGGTCGGCTTCAGGCTCGCCAAATTTGTTTTTAGCGCCATCAGGTCGACATATTTCAATCCCCAGCATCAACCCTTTACCGCGCACTTCCGCAATACAATCAGTGTATTGGGCAATACGCTCTAAGCCTTCGCGTAAGTATTGGCCTGCTTGTTGAGCATGTTCAACCAAGTTATCTCGTTGAATAATCTCAAGCGCTTTGGCACCCGTCGCCATGGCGAGTTGGTTGCCACGGAAAGTGCCGGTATGTTCGCCTGGCTTCCAGGTATCAATCGACTTGTCGAAGATCAGCACCGACATCGGCAAACCGCCACCAACGGCCTTAGACAGGCACAAGATATCAGGCGTAATACCCGACTCTTCAAAGGCAAAGTTAGATCCCGTCTTACCAATACCGCACTGGATCTCATCAAAGATCAGTAAAATGCCATGCTCTTGGGTAATGCGGCGTAATTCACGCAGCCAGAATGCAGGGGCTGGTATCACGCCACCTTCGCCTTGCACCGGCTCGACAATGATAGCAGCCGGTTTTTGCACACCGCTTTCATCATCGTTTAGCATGCGCTCGATATAGCGGATGCTTTGCTTCGCGCCCTCTTCACCATGAAGGCCAAACGGGCAACGCAGGCTATAAGGGAATGGGAGGAAATGAACATCAGCCATCAGACCTTGACGACGAGCCTTGGTACCAAGGTTGCCCATCATCGCCATCGTGCCATTGGTCATACCATGATATGCACCGTGGAAAGCCGCCATGGTATTTCGGCCAGTGGTCTGCTTGGCAAGCTTGATCGCCGCCTCTACCGCATCGGCACCCGATGGGCCACAGAACTGAATTCGGGCATTTTTAGCAAACTCACCCGGCAAGAAGTTCATGAGTTCTTTAATGAACTTATCTTTTACTGGCGTTGTAATATCCAAGGTTTGGTATGGCAGGCCTGATTGTAGCTGCTCCACAATTGCTTGGTTAATTTCAGGGTGGTTATAACCCATCGCCAACGTACCGGCGCCGGCTAAGCAGTCCAAAAATAATTGGCCTCGGGTATCTTCAACTAAAGCACCAGATGCTTTAGCTATGGCCAAAGGCAAACGACGAGGGTAAGAACGCACTTCTGATTCATAGTGCTCTTGGCTTAGCAGTAATTCGTCAGGTGTTAGATCATAGACTTCATGAACAACTGGGACATCAGACGCCAGTTTCAAGTCATCAAGCTCAAATACATTACTCATGATTTTTCCATCTATCACATTACATGCACTTGTCGCTCATGTTAGTACCGCCTTGCTTATGCCCAATAACTCGCTATCGAGACGCAAGAAACTACCACTGCTCACCATGGCACTAAAGCCAAACGTTTACGTCAGTGTATTGATAAGGTACTTAACGGTTGAGTGCATATAGCTGTAAGAAAAGCTAATTAGCTCGCAATAGCCGTATTGAGATATACGACATACAAATCAACAAACAATAGCCAAGTATCCATACCTGTGTGTTTCAGGCGCATTGATACTGTTTATGCTCAGTTCATTGGGTAACCGTCGGTGTGATCGGAAAGATCAAGGCTCAGTAATAATACTGCAATTGGGTAGGACGAAGCTGATTGTGGTGGAGTGTGTCATTAGTTTCACGTTGGGTTCCCTCAACATGCCCCTGCTAACTTCGCAGGACAGCGCATTAATTCCCTTCTACTAAAAGGTGTACAACTTATACTTTTTAGTACCTACGGTGTATTGTGCGGCAATCAGCCTGAATACTACACAATACCTGTGCCCCAGATCTTAGCGTCTGAGATTGGAAAGAAAACTAACACATTGAGAATGTGCATGCCAAGCACTATTTACAAAAGTTACAACTATATTTGTAACCAAACCATCACAGTTAATAAGTGTGATAATTGGACTTATCGACCAGCTAAAGTACAAATCTGAGGAATAATATGAAGGGGCTCAAGATTTAACCAAGTTTATTATGCTACTGTAACACTTGTTCATACATCGTGAGATTTAAGTTATGACTCTATTACACACCAATAAAGTGCAACACTGTTACAGCGCTGGCACTCAGCCCTGAGTTAAGACAATTGCTTGCAGTCTGTTAAGCAGTAAGCCAGCCTACTCCAGCCATAAACACACCCTTCTCTCCATTCCCGATCCCGGTCGTCACTCCTGATTACGATCTTTTTCACCTCTACATTTCAAGGGATTAATATGGAAATTATTCTAGGAATTGCCGCACTTCTGGGTGCGCTTTGTCTGTTCTCGTTATTTAGTTTTAAAGCCCCCAATGGTACGGCTGCCATGAGTGGCCTTGCCGATGCTGCCATTGCCACCTTCTTGGTTGAAGCTATTCATAAATACGTTATGGGTAACCTCCTCGGTATCTCTTACCTGGCCGAGTTCGGTAATATGGTGGGAGGCATGGGTGGGATAGCCGCCGCTACCTTAGTTATGCTTCGTATGGGCACCCAGCCTGTATTTGCCATTGTTACCGGTCTGGCCATGGCGAATCTGGGCATACTTGAAGGTTTCATCGTGGGCTATAGCTTCTCGTTTGCCGTGCCACTATTTAAGAAATACCTACCTGAAGGGGTCGATGTCATTGCCGGGGTACTCGTAATTGCACCCATTGCCCGCTTGGCTGGTATCTTTATCAGTCCGGGGCTTGAGTTGCTCATGGGGACGCTCGCGAACATGATCACCGAAGCTACCTTGCTGTCACCACTTGCAATGGGCTTCCTGCTCGGTGGCCTCATCAAAATGGTCTGTACTTCACCGCTTAGCTCTATGGCGCTTACCGCAATGCTTGGATTAACAGGGCTGCCAATGGGTATCGCTGCGGTGGCGTGCGTAGGTGGATCATTTACCAACGGCTACATCTTCCATGCGCTTAAACTTGGCAAATCAAGCAATACCGTGAGTGTCATGTTAGAGCCACTCACCCAAGCACATATTGTTACTCGTAATCCGGTGCCAATATTCATGTCGAACTTTATAGGCGGGGCCTTCGCTGGCACGATTGCCGCCTACTTCGGCATCATTAACGACGCACCAGGCAGTGCTGCGCCAATTCCAGGCTTGCTCGCTTCCATCGCCTTCAACGACCCGCAAACATTATTCATGGCAGTTTGTGCCGCTGCGATTGCTGGTTTACTTGGCGGGGTTATTGGTAACCGTATTTATAACAGCTTGCTGGCTGAAAAAGTGCCATTGCAACGATTTTCCAATGGTTAATCGCTAACGACTATCAGCAGCAACTTAACCCTCAAGCACTTTCATTTGCTTGAGGGTTATACTAGACACCAGTGTCAGAAAAATTTACACCCTTCACTGTTTCAGCAACAACGCCAACATTAAGCCTTTGTTCATTAATAATAAAAAATCATGGCATACGTCCTGCTTGGTGTTCATACACTCACAGCATTTACTGATGGAAAGCATGACGATGACAATTAAACACGCTTTTGCCTGTTTTATTTTTTCCAGTCTATTGAGTAGTCAGACGTTAGCAGGTCCAATTATCCAGGGTAGCGGCGATAACTATGTCGCTTGGGAAGCTGAAATAGGCACAATCACTGATCCCGATGGCGACCAACGTACCTTTGAGATCCAAAACGATGCTTCAGCAAGTGGCGGACAAGCCATTGTTGCCCCGAGAAGCGGTGACCAATCCATAGACGATGGCCATGCCACTTATTCGATCCTGTTCAATCAAGCTGGCACTTATGAGCTATTTGTACTGATGCGCGGTTCAGGCGGCTGCTGTAACTCACTCTACATCCCGCCCTCTGGTGATTTTGGTTTGGATCTCGTGACCAATAACCGTATATCGCCAAACACTTCTTCCGGCCCTTACGATTGGGTAGATACCCGAGGTGAGGGTAATTACACGGTAGATATCAGCGATGTCGGCACTGTGCTTGAGTTCACCGTTGGGGCGCGAGAGAGGCTAACATTTGTCGACAGGTTCGTGCTATGGAACAGGCAAGATGGTAATAATCCTTTTCCCAGTGATCTCAACGATTTGAATAGCCTAAGAAACTCAACGATTCCAGCACCAGGCAGCCTTGCCATTATGATCATTGCCCTAGCGGGACTGTATAGGGTAAGAACAAAGCGTGTAATATGATGAATTCAAAATAAAAAAAGCCCGATACTTTCGTATCGGGCTTTCTTATATGGAGGCGCGTCCCGGAGTCGAACCGAGGTCCACGGATTTGCAATCCGCTGCATAGCCACTCTGCCAACGCGCCTTAATTTGGAGCGACACACGAGGTTCGAACTCGTGACCTCAACCTTGGCAAGGTTGCGCTCTACCAGCTGAGCTAGTGTCGCTTAATTCTTTTCTCAATGTTTGAGATGGTGCCCCGGGCCGGACTTGAACCGGCACAGCGCGAACGCCGAGGGATTTTAAATCCCTTGTGTCTACCAATTCCACCACCAGGGCACGCAAATACGTTGCGATGCCGTTTAACTGAAACAGTTGACACCATCTTGATACCGCTAATTAGCCATATCTTTTTGTTTGGAGCGACACACGAGGTTCGAACTCGTGACCTCAACCTTGGCAAGGTTGCGCTCTACCAGCTGAGCTAGTGTCGCTTATTTGTATTCTCAAAAAGAGAATGGAGGCGCGTCCCGGAGTCGAACCGAGGTCCACGGATTTGCAATCCGCTGCATAGCCACTCTGCCAACGCGCCTTAACCTTTCCGGGGAGTTCCCCGTTTGGTATGGCAGCCATTTTACACATCCGTTTCAGGCTGTCACGCATAAAATGCAGAAAACCAAGCCGTTCGCTTCATTTTCAACCAACCGCGACAATTCTCGATCTAACCGCTCAAAAGCCCAACAAGGAAGCAGCCTCAAAACAATAAGACACTTCTCTAAATCCTGCACCTTGCAGTAACTTGGGTATAGGTATTACCTAAATACCAAAAAAGTGGCACTTGGCCACTTTTCGTTATCTTTAAACCTGAATGCTGTGATTACATATGTTCAGGATTTAGCAAATCATCTTTTGCTGCTCGTAGGTAAATGTACATCGACCAGTAAGTCAGCACAGTTGCAACATACAAAGAAGCGTAACCCAACCATGTCACCCAAGGAACCGGATGCCACAATAGCAAAATAAGTGCGACGACTTGAGAGGCAGTCTTAACCTTACCCACCCATGACACAGCCACATTCGAGCGTTTACCCAGCTCGGCCATCCACTCTCGCAAGGCAGAAATGATGATCTCACGGCCAATCATCGTAATAGCGGGAATCGTTACCCAAACAGAATGGTAATGCTCTACCACCAGCACCAAGGCCGTTGCCACCATGACTTTATCAGCAACAGGGTCGATGAAAGCACCAAAGCGGGTTGTTTGATTTAGCTTTCTTGCAAGGTAGCCATCAAACCAGTCTGTTATCCCTGCGATCAAGAAAATCAACGCTGTGGCAAATGCTGACCAGCTATATGGCAGATAAAACGTGACAACGAAAACAGGGATCAGCAACAGTCGGATGAAGCTCAAGATATTCGGAATTGTTAAACGCATAATTGTTAGTTCTTATCGTGAAATTAAGTTGCCGCACTGCTAGCCATGTTGCAATGCGTCATAAATTTTTTCTGCCAAGGCCTTGCTGATACCTGGAACCTTGGCGATTTCTTCTCTACTCGCTTTTTTAAGTTCTTGTAACCCACCCATATACTTGAGTAATGCCTGACGACGTTTAGGGCCGATCCCCTCTACATCCTCTAAAGCACTTCGCCTTCTCACCTTCGCACGCTGGGCGCGGTGACCACTAATCGCATGGTTGTGGCTTTCATCCCGGATATGCTGAATCAAATGCAGTGCCGGAGAATCTGAAGGCATCGAAAATTCTTCACCGGTGGTTAGAAGTAGGGTCTCCAACCCCGGTTTACGTGTTGTTCCTTTTGCAACACCCACTAACAGTGAGCGCTTTGGCCATTCTGACATCAATGGGTTAACTACATCATACGCTCTTGACAGCTGACCTCTACCCCCATCGATAAAAATAATGTCAGGAATTCTATCTGGATCAATTTGACCAGCGTATCTTTTCTCAAGCGCTTGCGCCATAGCTGCATAGTCATCGCCACCAGTGATGCCTGAAATGTTATACCGGCGATACTCCTGCTTAAGCGGCCCCTCTCGGTTGAAGACCACACAAGAAGCGACGGTTTTCTCACCCATGGTGTGGCTGATATCGAAACATTCCATTCTTTCAAGGGTATTGAGATTGAGGGCTTCACGCAACGAAAAGAAGCGTTGATGGATAGTCATACGGTGGTTAAGCTTACTGACCAGCGCGGTTGACGCATTGGTTTGCGCCAAGCGCTGAAACTTCTCTTTATCGCCGCGGCTGTGTACCTTCAGCGAGATCTTACGATCGGCAATTTCGGAAAGGGTATCTGAAATGACCTTTTTTTCTTCCCCCAAATCTAAACCAAGCAAAATTTCAGCAGGGATAACCCGCCCTTCTGCTTGATTCAAGTAGAACTGGGTAACAAAGCTGGACAAAACTTCGGTCACACTGGCGTCTGACGGCATGCGAGGGAAGTAGCTACGGCTGCCTAAAATCTTACCCTGGCGAATATAAAGGGCATGGATACATGCCATACCGTTATCGTGGGCTATACCGACGACATCAAGATCGTCATTGCTGTCATTACTGACAAACTGCTGCTCTTGGACTCGGCGCAATGCCTGAATCTGATCACGGTACTGAGCCGCCTTTTCAAACTCAAGCTGCTGGCTAGCCTGCTCCATTTTCTCTACCAGTGAACCAATGACCTGTTTGTCTTTGCCTTTAAGGAAAAGGCGAACAAAATTCACTTGCTCTTGGTAATCGTCATCACTCACCAAACCCTTAACGCATGGGCCGAGGCATCGACCAATCTGGTACATCAAGCACGGCCGGCTTCTATTGGCGTAAACGGAGTCTTCACACTGGCGGACTGGGAAGATTTTTTGCAGCAGGTGCAAGCTTTCACGGACAGCGCCACCATCAGGGTATGGACCAAAGTACTCACCTTTGCGCTTTTTGGCGCCTCGGTGAATGGTCAACCTCGGGTGAGCAGAGCCGCTCAAGAAAATATACGGGTAAGACTTATCGTCACGCAAAAGCACATTGTATTTTGGCAAATACAACTTGATGTAGTTGTGCTCAAGGATCAGGGCTTCTGTTTCAGTGTGAGTTACCGTGACGTCAACCTTGGCAATATTCTTAACCAAAGCACGTGTCTTCTCACCTGACACATTCGTTCGGAAGTAGCTGGATAGGCGCTTTTTTAGATCTTTCGCTTTACCAACATAAATGACCTCACCAGCGACGTCATACATTCGGTATACGCCAGGCTGGTGAGTAACGGTTTTCAAAAAGCTTTTTGCGTCAAACGTTTCCGACACTACAAGGTCTCTGTGTCTAGCATTCCATGACGAATAGCAAGGTGAGTCAGCTCGACATCACCATTAATATCCAGCTTACTGAAAAGACGGTAACGATAGCTGTTCACCGTTTTCGGACTCAGGTTTAACTGCTCGGAAATGTCAGTCACCTTCTGGCCCTTGGTGATCATCATCATGATTTGCAGCTCACGCTCAGAAAGTTCTTTAAATGGGTTTTCTGAGTCTGGGGCAAACTGGCTGAGCGCCATTTGCTGTGCAATTTCAGGCGAGATGTAGCGTTGACCACTATTTACCATTCTGATGGCATTCACCATTTCGTCAGGCCCGGCCCCTTTGGTCAGGTAGCCCGCAGCACCCGCTTGCATCACCTTGGTAGGGAATGGGTTCTCGGTGTGAATCGTCAGAACAATAATTTTTACATCAGGACTAAAGCGTAAAATTTTTCGAGTGGCTTCAAGGCCACCGATACCAGGCATATTCATGTCCATAAGAATGATGTCAGCATGTTCGCTACGACACCACTTTACGGCTTCTTCACCACTGTCGGCTTCCCCTACCACTTTAATACCACGGACATCTTCAAGAAGACGTCGGATCCCTGTGCGAACCAGTTCGTGATCATCTACAAGGAATACATTAATCAAGCTGTATCTCCAATATGATTTGGCTCTGCACCCAGCCGGAATGGCGGGATAGCTGTTACTGATAGTACCCAATTCTACCCTAAGTTGTAATAAGAACCCATGCAGTTTCTGTGTTTCAGCGCAAGTTTTCACTTCAAGTTAGAGCTTGACAAAAAGGGCACGATACATATTTTACAGGCTTCAAAATAAAACGAAGCGACCAGCAGTATTTACTATATAAACAAAAAAATAAAGAAGAAAATTCAACATATCCAGATGGTTATGATTCACACAGCAAAATCACCGTTACAGATTAAACAGGCATGACACATCAGCTATGTAAATCAAACATCAAGGCTAAAATTGAACAAATATTATACCAATGTTCAGTCTATGCTGGCATGGCCAACTTAGCATACAAAATTGCTCAATACTGTCTCACTATAAAGGCATAACCTTAATCGACGTCTTCCCTCCCTCTTAGTTTGACCTATAGAAGCAACAAATAATTCGACACTGAAAAGTAACAATTTTCATTATTTGAACGCTTGCTGTAAGATTGCCGCCGCTTTTAAAAGTATAAAGGTTATGTCATGAATCTCTCTGCCAAAACAGTGGTACTTATTGCTATCGGTGCTGCTTTGTATGGCATCGGTGGTTTACCCATGTTTGGTATCCCTGTTTTTGCTAATACTACCCTGAAACCAGCAATGGCTGTACTTGCCTTGTTTGGGGTACTTTTTGGCCCGTTTGTCGGCTTTATGGTTGGCTTTATTGGCCACTGGGTGACCGACTTATTTGCCGGGTGGGGTGTTTGGATCACCTGGGTACTTGGCTCCGGCATTGTTGGGCTGCTTATTGGACTTTACCCTAAAATCACCAAAGAACGTATTGAGAAAGGCCTGTTCTCTAAATGGGACTTTACCCTCTTTGTCCTCCTTGCCTTTATCGGCAATGTTGTCGGCTATGGTTGCTCAGCCTTTCTTGACGCTGTGCTTTATGCCGAACCGTTTACCAAAGTGCTTGCGCAGCTGACCATCATTGCTGCGGGTAACACCTTGCTTATCGCCATCGTCGGCCATTTCATCCTAACGTCTGTCGCCAAACGCAAACAACAAAGCTACAACCTAAAAGAGGCTGATTAACGCATGACAATTAAGTTTTCAGATTTCTCGTTCAAATACTGGGCGTTGGAAAAACCTACCCTTAAAAACATCAATTTAACGATCGAGAAAGGTGAAAAGGTTGTCATTATTGGACCAAGCGGCAGCGGTAAATCGACCCTTGGCCAATGCTTAAACGGACTTATCCCATTTTCTGTCAAGGGTGATATTAGCGGTACCCTGACGCTCAACGGGAATGACACCCAAAAAATGGATCTTCACCAATGTACCAACCAAGTAGGTACTGTGCTTCAAGACACCGACGGGCAGTTTGTCGGTCTGAGTATCGGTGAAGATATTGCATTTGCCCTGGAGAACCAAATGGTTGCCCCAGGCCCTATGCACGACGTCGTCAAACACACTGCGGCGATGCTAGCACTTGAAGATATGCTTCACTTGTCCCCTTTCGACCTCAGCGGCGGCCAAAAACAGCGCGTATCGCTTGCCGGTGTCATGGTCGACGATGTCGATATCCTCTTATTCGACGAGCCACTCGCTAGCCTTGATCCTAAAACGGGTAAATCCACCATTGAGATCATCGACAAGCTCCATAAAGAGACGGAAAAGACCGTCGTGATTATCGAGCACCGCCTTGAGGATGTCCTTCATCGCCCCGTCGATCGCATCATTCTTATGGAGCGTGGCGAAATTGTTGCCAATATGACACCGGATGAACTATTGGCCAGCCCGCTATTGGCCAAGCACGGTATCCGTGAACCACTTTACCTATCGGCATTGAAGGCTGCAGGCTGTGAGATCAACCAATCTGACAAGCCAGCGTATTTATCGCAATTCTGCCTAGATAAGTTCAAACCGCAACTTATGTCGTGGTTCCATCAAAGTGACATCACCCTACCTAGTTACGACTCGGCGCCGCTGCTCGAAGTAAAAAACCTAAGCTACTCCTATGATGGTCAGCGCAACACCCTCGAAGATGTCTCTTTTACTGTGCATAAAGGCGAGTTTGTCTCGATTCTTGGCAAGAATGGATCAGGAAAATCCACTATCACCCGCTTGATCATGGGCGTATTGGAGCCAGACCAAGGCCAAATCCTGTTTGACGGCAAAAACATGGCCGACACCACCATTTTCGAACGTAGCCAACAGATTGGTATCGTGCTGCAAAACCCGAATCACATGATTTCCCATCATATGATTTTTGATGAAGTTGCCTCAGGCTTACGTAACCGAGGTGTGCCAGAAGCAGAGGTAGAAGAGAAAGTGCATGCTACCCTCAAACTCTGTGGCTTAAGCCGTTACCGCCACTGGCCAATTGATGCCTTAAGCTACGGCCAGAAAAAGCGAGTAACCATCGCGACCATTTTGGTGCTTGAACCAGAGCTGCTGATCCTTGATGAACCGACGGCGGGCCAAGACTACCATCACTACACCGTCATGATGGATTTCATTCGCGAGCTTAACGAAAAGCTTGGCATTACCATAGTGATCATCTCACACGACATGCACCTTGTGCTGGAGTACACCTCGCGCGCGGTGGTCATAGCGGACAGCAAGTTGCTTGCCGACAGTAGCGTCAATAATATTTTCAGCCAACCGGCGCTGCTTGAAGAAGCCAATCTAACCGTCACCAGCCTATACACGCTTGCAGAAGCGTTGGGTATCGAGCGCATTGATAACTTTATCCGTTGCTTCATTCAACATGAGGCACAAGTAAAATAATGAAAACAAACAAGATTAAATTCGGTATTAGCTACATTAATACCGGCTCACCACTTCATGCTCTCAATGGCATCACCAAGTTTTTGCTTTTTTCTGCTTGGGTAACCATGGTCTTGGTCACTTTTGATATCCGGGTGATCAGCCTGTTGATCCTCGTTGGACTTGGCTTGCTCCGCTTGTCACGGGTACCTTTTGCAGCCTACAAGACCTTGATGATGGGAACCGCCACGGTACTGATGCTCAATGCGCTATTCATGTTCCTGATCGCCCCGCAGCAAGGTACAGAGTATATGGGCTCACAAACGGTCTTATTGTCACTGGGTGAGCGATACTCAATTACCAGCGAAACATTATTCTACTTAGTCACCGTAACACTGAAATATTTCAGTATGTTCCCGATAGCCTTGGTATTTGTGTTCACCACGCATCCCACGGAGTTCTCGGCAAGCCTGAACAAGCTAGGTATGCCCTACCGAATTGCCTATGCGGTTAGTTTGACCTTGCGCTACTTACCGGAGGTCACCAAGGACTTCATCAATATAATGCATGCACAGCAGGCGCGTGGCGTCGATATTTCAAAAAAGGCTCCCGTACTAACCCGGATAAAAAACGTAGCCAAAATTCTTGGGCCGCTGATTTTTTCAAGCCTAGATCGCGCCGATGTCATTTCTAATGCCATGACACTCCGCGGCTTTGGCCGCAATAACAAGCGCACCTGGTACAGCCTAAAACCGATGACAAAAACGGACTACGCGGTACTGGTTCTTGTCACCTTGGTACTTGTCGCCGGTCTTATCAATCGCTACCAGTCCGAACAGCTCTTCTGGTACCCGTTTTAATCGGTGAAACGCGCTTTTCACCATTTGCATCGCACACTAACCTTAAATTATGAACCATTTCTGGTGACTCCCCGTATGCTAGGAGGGTGATAAATAGCCCTCCCTGACTAATAAACGCGGTAAGTGATATGCAAAATAATTCAACGAAGGTACCGAAGGGGCGATTGTCAAGGATGAGTAGGCTTGGTCTGCTAGCTTCGCGTATTGCCGGGGGAATGGTCAGCGAAGGGGTAAAACAATTGGCACAAGGTAACCGCCCGAAAGCCAGTGAACTGCTATTGACCCCTTCGAATGCCAAACGGGTCGCCGACCAGCTGGCCCAGTTACGCGGCGCGGCAATGAAGGTTGGACAACTCTTGTCCATGGATGCGGGTGACCTACTCCCCCCCGAGTTAGCAGAGTTGCTTTCTCGGCTTCGTGCAGAAGCGAATGCCATGCCTATCAGCCAGTTGAACACGACATTGCAAAACGAATGGGAAATTGATTGGCAGGACCGTTTTCAAACCTTCTCCTTTTACCCCATCGCTGCGGCATCAATCGGGCAAGTCCACAAGGCGACAACCCTCGAAGGTCAACCTGTTGCGCTTAAGATTCAGTATCCAGGCATCAAAGACAGCATCGATAGCGATGTTGATAACGTTGCGACGCTGCTTAATCTATCTGGTTTGTTGCCAAAAGAGGTCGACTATTCAGAATTATTAAGCGAGGCCAAAACACAACTTCATTGTGAGGCTGACTATCTGCTAGAGGCCGAGCTGCTTGAACAGTACAAATCCTTACTAGCCGATGACAAGCGCTTTCTGATCCCATCGGTTCATGCATCACTGACTACAGCCAATATCCTTGCGATGGACTTTGTTGAAGGTGAACCCATTGAATCACTGCTTCATCAACCACAATCGGTGCGTGATAGTGTAATGGCATTAGCCTTCGAGCTACTGTTCAAGGAAATGTTCGAGTTCAGGCTGGTTCAGACTGACCCGAACTTTGCCAACTTTTTGTTCCAGCTAGATACTGGCCGCCTTGTGTTACTGGATTTTGGCGCTACTCGCCGCTATCCAGAGCATGTTTCGACCGGTTACCAGCAACTACTCAGCCATGCAATCAATACTGATACCGATGGTATGACACAGGCTTTAAAGCAAATCGGCTTTTTCGCTCAACCCATTACAGCCTCTCAACAAGCAGCCGTAGTTGAGCTCTGCCTTGAAGCCTGTGAACCCATCCGAATGAATAAGACTTTTGATTTTGGTGAAAGCGATCTCGCATTGAGGATCAGGGATGCAGGTACGCAATTAAGCATGAAAGAAAACTATTGGCATACACCACCGGCCGATGCCATTTTCTTTCACCGTAAACTCGGCGGATTATATTTACTTGCGGCACGATTAAAATCCAAAGTGAATGTGAACAAGCTATTTCATCACTATATTTTAAAAGAGATGCACGATTATTAATTATCTGTAACCCGATAAATTAACAAATACATGCATTCTATTTGGCTGGCTGGTATCGCATAAACAATCAAGCATAATCGAATATTATGCCAAGCATAAAATCACCTAATCCAAAAATTTAATCCAACGCTATTGAATTACCATTTGTTTATTCAGCCGAAAAAGTTAATTAAATAAATGTTAATTCCGCGTTGATAATTTAGGCTTGAAGCACCAAATTTTTGTGCACAAGTGCTGGTTTCTGACACAAATTTACCCCAGTTTACATTCCATTATGAACATGCGGACCTAACTCAACTTTTTTTTACTCCTAAAGGGGTAAATTACCCATCGTTGAGTGAGGAGTTTAGTATGGATATGAAAACCGCTCAGATCCCCTCTGAGTTAACAGAAGACCAACTATTGATTGCTTCATGGGAGCCAGCAGTGGATGCGATAGCCTCCCTGTTTGGTAGCAGCTGTGAGGTCGTGCTCCATTCATTCAACAACTTACAATCGTCTGTCACCAAGATTGCCAATGGTCACGTCACCGGAAGACAGGCTGGTGCCCCAGTTACAGACTTTGCACTGCAAAAGCTTACCGCCAAATGCGGCACTAAGTGGAGCACCTATTTCACCCGCACCAAAGACGGACAGATGATGAAGTCGGCATCGACCACCATTTGTAACCGTGCTGGCAACCCGATTGGCATGTTGTGCGTAAACTTCAGCTTGAACGCTCCTATCGCCAGCTTGCTGGAAGCCTTTACCTTGCCCGCCGCAACGCAAGAAAGTAAAGAGCCAATACATAGCGAAACATTTGCCACTTCGGTAGATGATCTCATTAGCCAGATCATCGCTCAAGTTAACAATGATCCAACATTGGCCAGCAACTTAAGAAACAAAGAAATTATTTGCCAACTGTATGACCGCGGGATCTTTGAGTTAAAAGAATCACCCGCACTTGTCGCAGATAAATTAGGTATATCCAAACACACGGTATATTTGCATATAAGAAATCATAAGCAAGAGATATAAACCAAGCACAATTTTATTAATAAATTCTAACTGTATTAATTATTGAAATTAGTACATGGCACAGTTGTGCCTGATAGGACGTCAGTAACAAATAATTGCAATAGCTCTATTGCAGAAAAATGAGTAGTTATGCCTTGGCATAACTTGAAGTTTTGTATGTTTCACTTTTAAAGGAATGAAAAAATGACCTTCAGCGTTATCGTCAACTTGGGGATTTTCCTCGCGTTAATTCTCTTTTTATATCGCTTACAAACTAAATATGTCACCTTTACCAAGCGTGTTTTTGCCGGTTTGGGGCTTGGTATCATTTTTGGTGGTGCCCTACAGATCTTTTACGGTGCAGGCTCAGATGTCATAAAAACCAGTATCGAATATTTTGACATTGTTGGTGTCGGCTACGTCAAGTTGCTCCAGATGATCATCATTCCTTTGGTAATGGTATCGATCATCTCAGCCATTTTGCGTCTAAACGGCGGTACCTCGCTGGGTAAGATCAGTGGCATGACAATTGGTGTATTGATTGTCACGACCATGATTTCAGCGGTAGTGGGTATTGCAATGGCAAACCTATTTGGGCTGACGGCAGAAGGTCTAACCTCTGGCGCGGCTGAGGTCGCTCGTGGCGAAATGCTTGAAAACCGTCTTGGCTCGGTTGAAGCCATGTCGTTTGCCAAGCTGATGATTGAGTTCCTGCCTGCCAACCCATTCCTAGATATGACAGGTGCCCGCCGCACATCAACCATTGCTGTGGTCATTTTCTCGGTATTCATTGGCATTGCCGCAACGGGTATTGCTCGCAAAAAGCCTGAAGCATTTGCCTCATTCGAAAACTTCATTGGCGTAGCACAAGCCATTGTCATGCGCATGGTGACGCTAGTACTTCGCCTAACTCCTTTCGGCGTACTAGCCCTGATGACCAAAGTGATTTCAGGCTCTAACTACGCAGATATCGTTAACCTAGCCAACTTTGTGATTGCTTCTTACGGCGCACTCTTCATCATGTTCGGTATCCACCTTGCAATCGTGGCAATGGTTGGCCTGAACCCTATGCGTCACTTGAAGAAAGTCATCCCTGTGCTGCTATTTGCCTTTACTTCACGTACCAGTGCGGGCTCAATCCCAATGAATGTGCAAACTCAGGAGAAACACCTGGGTATTCCGAGTGGTATCGCTAACTTTGCTGCGTCATTTGGTTCAACCATTGGCCAAAACGGCTGTGCGGGTATCTACCCTGCCATGCTAGCGGTCATGATTGCGCCAACCGTGGGTGTCAACCCAATGGACTTCGGTTTCCTTATCACCCTAGTGGCTATCATCACCGTTAGCTCATTCGGTGTTGCGGGTATCGGTGGCGGTGCTACCTTTGCTGCACTGATTGTCCTATCGGCCATGGACTTCCCGGTTGCACTGGCTGGCCTGCTAATTTCTATCGAGCCGCTAATCGACATGGGCCGTACCGCACTGAACGTATCAGGTTCTATTACGGCGGGTACAGTAACCAGTAAGCTAATGGGCCAAACCGATATGGAGGTCTTCAACAGCGATGAAGAAGTCAACCTTGACGGTGAAGATGCAACAGCATAAAACAACAAACCAGCTCACTGCGGTTTGAGTAGTACAAAGGGGAGCTTCGGCTTCCCTTTCCCCCAGCACAACGGCTTACCCGTTGTGCAATTGGGCTAAAACAATAGAGAAAGAACAATGAAAATAGTCATTATTGGTGGTGAAGCGGCAGGCATGAGTGCCGCAGCTAAAGCTCGACGTATTAACCGCGATGCCGAAATCACCGTATTTGAAGCCTCGGAAGTGATTTCCTTCGGTGCTTGCGGCCTGCCCTATTACGTGGGTGATGAATTCCAAGACCACAACTACATGGCTGAGTTTACCCCCGCGCAGTTTGCTGAGCGTGGTATCGAAGTAAAAACAGGCCACCGCGTAAATAAGGTTGATGCAAACAACAAACAGCTAGAAGTTCAGCATGGTGATGATACATTGATCGTGTCATACGATCGCTTAATGATCGCCACCGGTGCCAGTGAAGTTCTGCCTCCGGTTAAAGGCCTGGAAAAACAAGGCGTCCACAGCCTGCGCCGCATGGATGATGGTATCAACCTAAAAACGGCCATCAGCCAACCAAGCTGCCAGCATGTGACGGTAATTGGCTCTGGCTTTATCGGCCTCGAAGTGGTTGAAGCCATGGTTCATCAAGGCAAGCAAGTTCGCCTAATTGAACGTGCTGAGCGCTTGATCCCTGATGCTTTCGACAGTGAAATCAGTGAGCACTTTCTTTCTGAGCTGCAGGCAGCTGGTGTAGACGTGCATCTTGGTGAGTCGCTAGAAGAAGTCATCGGCGATGATGCCGTTACTGCGATCAAAACCGATAATGCCGTTTATCCAACGGATCTTGTTGTCGTGTGCACCGGTGTGAAACCAAACACCGCCTTCCTGCAAGAAACTGGGATCGAAACATTGGCAAATGGTGCCATTTGTGTCGATCAGCAAGGGCGTACCTCACTGCCTGATGTCTGGTCGGCAGGTGACTGCGCCTCTATTTGGCATAGCGTACTCAACAAAAATGTTTATATCCCACTCGCCACGGGCGCCAACAAACTTGGCCGTTTGGTCGGTGAAAATATTGCGGGTAAGTCACTGACCTTCCCTGGTTCATTGGGTACGAGTTGCGTCAAAGTGCTTTCTCTTGAAGCCGGTCGTACGGGCATTTCCGAGCCCGAAGCGATTGCTGCAGGTATCAACTACAAAGCCATTACCATCAAAGACAAGTGCCATACCAACTACTGTGAAGGGCAATCCGACATTCACATGAAGCTGGTCTACCATGCTGAAAGCAAGGTGATTCTAGGTGCGCAAATGATCGGTAAGAAAGGCGCAGTACACCGTATTGACGCCATGGCTGTCGCCATCACTGCCGGGCTGACAACCCAACAACTGGGCATGCTTGATTTTGCCTATGCGCCGCCATTCGCCCGTACTTGGGATGTCATGAATGTTGCGGGAAATGTGGCTAAATAATCCTTGTAGATTTCCTATTGCCCTGATTTAAGATAGGTTAAATCGCTTAAAAAAGACCAGCCTCGCTGGTCTTTTCCTATTTCACCCTATGCCTCTGAGGACTGGCTCATCAACCTCGGCTCAACTTTGGGTTTGCGAGTTACTAGGTAAACTGCCATCGCGGCTAGCATAAAACCAAGCTCCCCCAACTCATCAAAGGTTTCACCGAAAATCAGCCATGCTTGGAAGGCGGTCATTGGCGGTACTAGGTAGAAAGTCGATGCAACTTTAGACGACTCACCATGCTTCACCATATAAAGCAGCAACAATATTGCGACCACAGATAGCACCAGTACCAGCCAAACCAGGGCAAAAATAAACTCTCCAGACCAAGTGATCACCATGGTTTCGGTTGTCAATGCAACAGGTAAAAACAGCAGGGCCGCTGCACTGTACTGCCACACCGCACTACCCACCATGTCGATACCTTGGCAGAATCGTTTCTGGTATAGCGTACCCAGCGTGATCCCTAATAGTGCTGCAATGGTAAATATGTAGGCGGCCTGTTTGCTGCCATCTTGATGCCATTCCATATTCCCTTGCAACACCAGCATAATGCCGATTAACCCAATTCCAAGTCCAACCCATTGAGACACTCGCATCCTCTCCCCCATGGAGGCAAACATAATGACTGCGGTCAAAATTGGCTGCAGCCCGACCAGCAATGAACACAGCCCGGCGGGCATACCTAAGCCAATGGCAACATACGTGCCACCGAGGTAAAAACCATGGATCAATAGTCCTGCCACCATGCAATGAAATAAGGCTTTGCCTTTGGGTAGGGAGGCTTTAAGTATCATGACTAACAACAAGAAGACACCGATATTGGCAGCCATACGCACCAACAAGAACGTCGCCGGTTCAGCGTAAGGTAAGCCGAGGCGGGCTCCGATAAAACCAGAGCTCCAAAGCACAACAAAAAGAAATGGGATCAAACGGGTAAGCATGGCGGCTACCTCTTTTCATTTTAAGGGATAGCTATTACTTTATAGGGGTACAAAATAGTTTATAGGGACAGTTTTTCTTATTTGATAGGGTACAGATAGTGTCTAAACAACAACCAGCCAAATACTTGCAAGTTGCCGCTTTAATTGAAGAGCGCATAGAAAAGAGAAGCTACCAAGCAGGTGACAAGCTTCCCTCTATCCGTGAACTAAGTACAACGCTCTCGTTAAGCAAAAACACCATTATCCGTGCCTACCAACAACTTGAGGGCAGCGGCAAGATCACCGCTGCCTCTCGTTCAGGGTTTGTGGTTTCTACACCCCACGCCCCAGTCAAACCTAGGCTCAACACCCCAAAATATGTCGACTTAATGGGCTTGAGTAAGACAATCATGAACCTGCCAACCGACAAGAATGTGGTATCGTTTGGCTCCGCCCACCCGGACACTGAGTTTCCCGCCATCCGCTCACTGTATGCCGAAATTGGCCGTCATAGCCGTTACCAGCACCATATCCCCAGCCATTACCAACTACCGCCAGGTAATGAACACCTACTAAAGCAGCTGGTCGCAGTAAACCGAGAACTCGGCATCACAACGTCCGTGGATGAACTATTGATCACCAACGGCGCCCAGCAAGCGATTAGCCTAAGCCTGCAAGCAATCACCCGGCCGGGTGATATCGTGTTGGTGGAGTCCCCGAGTTACTTCGGCAACTTGCTACTGCTGGAATCGCTTGGCCTCAAGGTCGTTGAAGTGCCAGCCTCAAGTCATGATGGCATGGATTTACATGCACTCCAGCAAGTCCTTACCCGCTGGCAAGTGAAAGCAATTATCACCAATCCGAGCTTCAATAACCCGACGGGCTATCTGATGCCGACCCAAAAGCGGCTTGAATTTCTTGCCTTAACCACCGGGATCCCGATCATTGAAGACGATGTATTCGGCGGCCTCGCCTATCAGAGCCGCCCCCTCCCCTTAAGGGCGCTGGATAGCGAAAACCGGGTGATTTACTGTAACTCCCTATCTAAAACGTTGGATTCAAGGTTGCGCATTGGTTGGGTGATCGCAGGTAAATATCAAGATACCATCGAGAAGCGATTAATGACTGACAATATGGGCAGCCCCAACCTAATGCATTCCGCGGTTGGTGAATTTTTATCGACAGGGAAATACCGCCAACATCTGGGCAAGATCAGGCGCAGTTACGCAAAGAAACAGAAGCTGTTCCACCAACGGCTCAGCCATGAATTGGATCAATATTCTCACCTACAGGGACATTACCACCTCTCCCTACCGCAAGGTGGCTTTCTTTGCTGGCTAACCTTGCCTGAAGGGATAGATGGACTCACCTTGTTTCATCAAGCCCTAGAAAAGGGCATCAGTATCTTACCCGGCGAAATGTTCAGTACCCACCAGCATCATCGCCACTGTCTGCGGCTGAGCTTTGCAACCTATGAAGATACTCCAAAATGGCAAGCGGCTTTAGCCGGCTTGGCCAGCATCATCGCCGAACAATAAGCGTTGTTTTTCGATTTAGAGCAACGAGATCTTCAAAACAAACCTTGCCTATCCGCTTATAAATTCTCGCTGGAACTGCATCTTGAAGTCACTTGGGTATACACTAATACAATCGATTAGCGCTGATACCTGACAAGCTTTATCATGAGGAAAGGACTTCACAATGATACTTCGCCTATTTCGACCACTCGCCATATTGTTTCTCGCCACCCTGTTTCTCGCCACCTTGCCCCTGCAGGCGAATGCCAAAACGGTATATCAAGGAACAAGCCAGGGCATGGCATTCCAAGTTGAACAACTCAGCTCCCTAACAGGCACACCATGGGGAATGACGTTTATCGCCGACAGCACCCTATTTCTCACCTTCCGTGATGGCCGGGCTAGCACCTTAAATACTGAAAACAATCAAACCCAAACAATATCGGGCCTGCCCCCAGTCTTTGCCAACGGGCAAGGCGGCTTATTGGATGTGAACTATCATCCTTCTGGCTGGCTCTATTTCACCTATAGCAAGCCTGTCGGAAAGCAAGCTGCCACGACCTTGGCTAGAGCCAAACTGGAAGGAAACCAGCTGGTTAACTGGCAGGACCTTCTCGTAACCAAATCCACCAGTGATACGGCTCGCCATTTCGGTAGTCGCATTGCTTTTAAAGATAACTATGTCTTTTTCTCAATCGGTGACCGAGGCCATCGCCCGAATGGGCAAGATCTGACCACCCATGCAGGCAGCATTATTCGTCTCACATTGGATGGCCAAGTGCCAACGGATAACCCCTTTGTAAAACAACCCAATGCCCTACCTGAAATCTGGAGCTACGGACACCGTAATCCGCAGGGGATTATATACGACCGCCAAGCTGATAGGCTCTGGTCTAACGAACACGGCCCTCGCGGCGGTGATGAAATCAACCTGATCAAAAAAGGTAGCAATTACGGTTGGCCTGTGACCTCCCATGGTAAAGAATACTGGGGGCCAATTGCTGTCGGCGAGGCAGAAGAAAAAGACGGGATCACGTCTCCTAAAAAGGTCTATACACCCTCTATCGCACCGGGGAGTTTACTTCTCTACACTGGCAGTGCCCTCCCGGCATGGAAAGGCCACTTATTCAGCGGTGCACTGAAACTACGCCACCTGAACCGTGTCGCCGTCGCAGAGAACGGTCATCTTGTCGATGAAGAAAGGCTGCTTGAAGAGCTCGATGAACGTATTCGGGCCTTGGTTCAGGGGGGCGATGGCTTACTGTATTTCTCTACCGATAGCGGCCATATATACCGAATCCAACCTCGCTAACCCAATAGGCAATGCTTCGCCTAAGTGATCACCCCGAGCATACTCATTCGCTGCGAGCCAGCAATACATGCATATTATGCATAATATGAGTGAGTATTGCTCATTTGAGTCATAAGAAGCAATCCTCTATTATCCCCGCTCTTTTATCGTCAGGAGATGAGAAATGTTCTCACAATCTCTTACTGCCCAGCTCCTTCGAATGGGGGTATTGCTGGCGATTACGCTTGTTGCCGTGCACCACTGCCAGCCGTTGCTTGACGCATTGGCACAGCAAGCAATGAGTGGCGGCTGCCACCAACAAAACACCATAGAACCTAACTATTCTGGACTATAACCATGAGTATCTTTCGCTTCCCACTACTTGTTTGGATGGGGATTGGAACATTAATTATCAGCCTAGGGATCAGGCAGTCTTTCGGCATTTTCATGATGCCAATTTCTACTCACTTCGATACGGGTCGTGAGTTTTTCAGCCTTGCCATTGCCTTGCAGAACCTTCTTTTTGGCTTGTTCCAACCTTTCGTTGGCATGGCAGCGGATCGCTGGGGCGCGCGCAAAGTGATTTGGACGGGGGCGGTAGCGTACGGCCTGGGGCTATACCTCACCTCGATTGCACTTGAGCCTAGCTGGTTATATTTAACATTGGGTGGTTTGGTTGGGTTAGGGCTTAGCGCCACCAGTTACGTCATCGTATTGGGGGCCGTTGCACGTGTTGTTCCGGCCGAGCACACCGCTAAAGCCTTTGGCTTGACAACGGCAGCTGGCTCATTCGGTATGTTTGCCGTGATCCCCGGCGCCCAATACATGCTAAGTGACTTTGACTGGCAAACAGCGATGCAGGTGTTTGCTATGCTGTGCGGCCTGATCTTGGCCTTCTCATGCTTTATGAAAGTAAACCCGACCGGGAATAAAGCGGCTGACACGGACGACAACCAAACGCTACGCGAGGCGCTTAAAGAAGCATTCAACCACCGTGGCTACTGGTTAATTCACCTCGGCTTTTTCGTTTGTGGCTTCCATGTCATGTTTATTGCCACCCACCTGCCAAGCTACCTTGCTGACAAAGGGCTTCCGGCGGCAACGGCGGCAATGGCTTTGGCGTATGTCGGGATCTTCAATATCTTCGGCAGTTACTTTTGGGGAGTCATGGGTGATAAGTTCAACAAGCGCTACGTGATGTCGGCGCTCTACTTTACCCGTACCTTAGTGATTGCCGCTTTCGTTCTGTTCCCAATCACCACTGAAACAGCGGCATTGTTTGGTGGGGCAATCGGCTTCTGCTGGCTGGGGACAGTACCGCTGACCTCCGGCTTGGTTCGCCAAATCTTCGGTGCCCGTTATATGTCGACCCTTTACGGATTGGTTTTCCTTACTCACCAAGTTGGCAGCTTTATCGGTGCTTGGTTTGGCGGTCGTATCTATGACTACTACGGTAGCTATGATCCTATCTGGTGGGCCACGGTAGTGATGGCGTTCCTTGCAGCATTAATCCACATTCCTATTGATGACCGCCCAGTAGTTCGCCAGCTCGCGACTGCGTAAAACATGCCATTATAGAAAATAACCCCTACCACTTGCATGGTAGGGGTTAGGATCAAAACGCCTTAAGACACGAAATCACGTGTATTACGGCTGCAATGCCTTTAATGCTTCAACATCGGTGCCTTGCTGATAATCAACACCGTTAAGCGCGAAGCCGTTTAGCTCCAGGAACTCTTGCTTATAGCCTTGGTAATCACCGATTTCTGTGAAGTTCTCGGATGTTACCTGCTCCATCAACTTGGCAACCTCAGCTTGGATATCCGCGCGTAGTTCCCAATCATCAACGCGAATTAGGCGGTTAGAGTCAACAACCGTCTGCTCTGCGCCATACAAGTGCTCGGAAAACATGCGTTGCATCTGCTCTATGCATCCTTCATGCAAACCATGCTGTTTCATCACCTTGAACAGACAAAGAATATACGGCGAGAACGCCGGGATAAACACACTTGCTTTTGTGACTAGCGCTTTACAAACAGACACATGGGCCGTACCGCCAATGCTTGCTAGTTGCTCATTCAGTACATCACTGGTGGCATGCAAGTGCTTCTTGGCGATACCTAATGTACCGTGGTGGTAAATTGGGTATGTCACTTCTGGGCCAATGTAAGAATAAGCAACCGTTTTGGCCCCTTTGGCCATCACATCTTGATCTAGCAAGAATTGGATCCACTCCTGCCAGTCCTCCCCCCCCATAACCTTCTCTGTTGCTTCGATATCCGCTTGAGAAGCAGGCTCTAAAACTGACTCTTCCAGACAGTCTTTTTCAATATTCACTGTTTGGCCTGCAAAGGGTTCTCCCACTGTTTTTAAGCAAGAGCGCCACATTTCACCCGTTTCAGGGTTGGGGCGTACACCCGTTGCTAGGCTGTATACCACCAGATCAACCTGACCGCCGAATTCATCACGAATGTAATCCACAACCTGCTGACGCACAGCCGGGGAGAATGCATCGCCAACAAAGTTTTTAGCAATGCGGCCTTCTTTTTCTGCAGCTTCACGGAAATAGATGTTGTTGTACCAACCCGCAGTACCCACTCCCTTGTCACTTGGCCCACGCTCAAAAGACACACCAATGGTGTCGGCAGCTGAGCCGCCAAACGTCAAGGCAATACGTGAAGCAAGGCCAAAACCCGATGAAGCACCAAGAATAAGTACTTTCTTAGCACCGCCAACAATCGAGTTTTTTGATTTGGCAAAGTCGATCTGGTTTTGCACCGCTTTTTTACAGCCTTCTGGGTGAGCCGTGCGTGCAACTACACCCTTAATTACTGGTTCGATAAGCATTTTATTTTTCCGTAGGAGAGATGTAAAAACACCGAGCGACTGGGCGCTCGGTGTTTTTATTTATTCACAACAGTGAGTAATAACGCGACCTACTTACAGGTGCTCACCACGGCGTAATGAATCAATACGCTTGTCTAGTGGTGGGTGCGTCATGAACAACTCAGAAAGTGATTTCTTGCCGTTGATGCCAAACGCCATCATTGAACCTTCTAGCTGAGGCTCATGGCTCATTTTCAGGCGCTCAAGGGCCGCAATCATCTTCTCTTTACCCACTAGATGGGCAGAGCCCGCATCCGCTTTGAATTCACGGTGACGGCTGTACCACATGGTCAAGATGCTCGCCAAGAAGCCAAACAATACTTCCATGATCGACGAAACAATGAAGTAAGTCATGTAACTACCGCCTTCACCCTCTTCGTCATTGCTGTTGATACCACTGATAGCACCAGCAACCAAGCGAGAAACAAAGATAACGAAGGTGTTTACCACACCCTGCATCAATGTCATGGTGACCATGTCACCATTGGCGATGTGGCTCACCTCATGAGCTAGTACCGCTTCGGCTTCATCACGGGTCATGCTGTGCAGCAAACCCGTTGAAACCGCAACCAAAGAGTCATCACGCTTTGCACCAGTTGCAAATGCATTGATGTCTGCAGAATCATAAATGGCAACTGTTGGCATACCGATACCAGACTGCTGTGCCTGGCGAGATACCGTTTCCATTAGCCAGTGCTCTGTTTCATTGCGAGGGTGCTCAATGACCATGCCGCCAACAGAACGCAATGCCATCGATTTCGACATGAACAGCGAAATCAACGAACCACCGAAACCAAATAGCGCAGCCATTACCAGCAAGCCAGACAAGCTACCCGGTTGTAGGCCTGTAAACGCATAGATCACGTTCAAGACAACACTGAAAACTAACAGTACAGCTAAGTTAGTTGCCAAAAATAAGGCAATACGCTTCATATTTTTCCCATTCTCCAAATAAAGGCGCTTTCATAATAGATGATCGCTGCTAAACCTAGGCTTACAGCTATCTTTGTTATTTATAGTATGGTCGTTGAAACGAATTACAAGGGGAAGTACAAAATTGTTACGTTTGGTAATTTGCCGCACGGAAATAATTACTTATTAAATGTCATTAACTTAGCGCAACATCTGAAACGTCCCCGGATCCATACTCTTCACGCTATTTCACCCCGAACCAATGTGACTAGGTGCATATAAAAATAGATTTAGACTTTAGTCTTATTGAATCTGTGACTCAGTTCTACTATTGTCTCTACTATTCAAGGCATGATTGAAATTACATCGTCGAATTTTCAAGGAGGAATGATGGCTGACAATGAGAATTACCAGGTAGCGATCGACATTTTACGCTGTCATCTGGGTATGTCTGTAGAAGAAGCTCGAAAGGAGCTTGGCATAGAGAACGGCGCTAAACCACTGACCGAAACTCAGGAAGCGTTGATTGGCCTAACCAACGAAAGCTAATCGTAAAGTTCGTGACTGTTGACCTATTTTTGAAAACCTCCCTTTGCGGAGGTTTTTTATTGCCCGTCATTTGTGACAAACATCACACTTCAGGTTGCATTCAGGATAGAGCATTTACACTAAACAATACCATTAGCTCTATCAATAATTCACTGGCAATGTATCAGTGATGAAAACATTACAGGTATCAAAACATGCAGTCTGCGATCCCCCATGACGATAGCAAAACGCTATCCATTCATACTTTTCAACCATTATTCTCTAACATTTCACTGTTCTTCGTATTGGCATTACTGCTGACACTATCAGCATTTACGATTCATTTTGAAGCAAACTACCCAGGTTTCTTCTTTAATGCATCGTCTATTGAACTGCTTCAAGAAAGTTATTTACTTATCTCAGCGACTGTTTTCTATCTCATTGGCGCAAGAGATCAGTCTCAACGCCCCTTCGCTTTTTTAGTGGCAGCTTTCTTCTCTGTTATGCTCATTCGAGAATTGGACGAGGTCTTAGATTATATTGCACATGGATTCTGGAAATACCCTGCTTGGGCCGTTGCCGTTGTGGCTATTTGCTATGCCACTAGTAACCTCAACAAGACGCTAACATCATTGAATGCTTACTTTCAGCATCGTAGCTTCGGCATTATGTTAATGTCGGTGGCGTCATTGCTTGTATTCTCGCGCATTTTTGGAATGAACGTCTTATGGAGTAGTCTTATGCCAGGCGGCAACCATGGCATGGTAAAAACCTTTGTTGAAGAAGGAAGCGAATTGCTTAGCTATAGTTGCTTAGTATTTGCTTCCCTGTGGTACGCACTGCCACAGCTTAAGAAAAAGGCCTAATTTGAATAAAAAAAACCTGCCTCGCGGCAGGTTTTTCAATTCAAACAAGAATGCTTATAGGCCCAAAGGCGATAGGTCGATATATTTCGACAAATCACGCTTTTTAACCCCAGGCATGTACGGGATTTCACCCAATTTTTTACCTGGAAGGTTCTCTTCCATCATTCGGATGATTTCAGCGTAATTCTCTGTGCCCGGATTAATGCGGTTAGCTACCCAGCCCACCACTTCCAGACCGTCATTCTGAATCGCCTCTGCGGTTAGCAAAGCATGGCTCATACAGCCTAGCTTTACGCCAACAACCAAAATCACTGGCAACTTCTCACGCTTAACCCAAGTCGATAGAAAATCAGTGCGGGTTACTGGCACTCGCCAACCACCGGCACCTTCAACCAAAACAACATCAGACTTAGATTTCAAGTGGTCAAGGCCTTGTGAAATCACATCAAAATCGATCACTCGATTTTCCTGCGCAGCGGCAATATGCGGCGATACCGCGGCTTCAAAAGCGTATGGGTTCACTTCGTCGTAGGAAAGCTCTACAACAGAAGCGTCCTGAATGTATAGCGCATCAGAATTGCGCATCCCCTCTTTCGTCGGTGCACTTCCTGATGCAACCGGCTTATAACCCGCCATCTTAATATTCGCGCTGGCTGCTGCATGAAGAATGGCGCGAGAGGCTACAGTTTTACCCACTTCGGTATCTGTACCTGTTACAAAGAAAGCGTTAGTCATTAATAATTACTCCAAAACAGACTTGGTAAGTTGCTGGCAGTTGTTGGTTCTCATCTCGATACTCATCATAGGCGCTCTCTAATGCCAGAATCGTTTGACGACCGGCCAAGCCTGCTTTGCGCCCCTGCTGCAGATGTGTCGCCCCTATCCCTTTCAGATCCTTCATGAGTTCAACTGCCGAGCTGTAAAACATGGTGATCGGCAAGAAGTCTAGGTCAATGTTGGTACACCCCGCTTGCGCCAGCGCAAGTTTTATGGCCTTTTGCGAAAGAAACTCGTTCACATGTTGATATTGATCAACCTGGCGCCAAGCATTAACCAGCTCAATGAGCGAACCCTCTACTAAAGTGGTAAACAATATATAGCCACCCGGCTTAACAACCCGCTTAAGCTCTCTCAGTGGCACAGACAAGTCGTCACACCACTGCAATGCTAGGCTGCTGAAGGCAATATCAAAACTGTTGTCCTCGATCGGCAGCAGTTCGGCATCGGCTTCGAGGTAAGTGACAGCCTCACCGCACCGAGTAAATGCTTGCGCCAACATTTCAGCAGACAGATCAGCGGCTGTGACGTGATACCCACGCTGCAATAGTTGCTCACTGAAATAACCGGTGCCACAACCAAGGTCGAGACAGCTCGCCCCAGCAGGCATAACCGCAGGCAACTTCTCCAGTAACAGGTGCCCAGCCTGACGCTGAAAAGCCGCGGCCTTGTCGTAATGCTTTGCCGCTCGGCCAAACGCCTCAGCGATTGCCTGTTTGTCATTAAAACCAACATGGCCATGATTGGTTTCATGCTGTAACGCTGTATTCAGTTTACTCGCCATGGAATACCTCATTGATTGCCATAGACAACTGTTTTATATCATCCGGTTGATGGGCTGCTGTTAAAGTAATACGCAACCTCGCACTATTTACAGGAACAGTAGGCGGTCTAATCGCGCTCACCCATATTCCTCTTTGCCTTAATGCATGCGAAATCCGTAACGCCTCATCGCTTTTACCCACCATCAGTGGTTTTATCGGAGACGGGGTATCGTCAAACCCGATACCGTAATCCAACCCCTCTACTAATGTTTGGCTTAGCTCACCCAACCGCTCGCGGCGCCAGCCATCGCTCTGGATCATACGGCAGGCCGTACTCAGCGCATGGGCCTGAGCTGGCGGCATTGCCGTCGAGTAAACATAATGCCGGGCAAATTGCACTAGGTATTCAGCAGTATCTTGGCTGCACAACACTGCTGCCCCTTGCAAGCCAAACGCCTTGCCGAAAGTGACAACCAAAATATCTGGCTGGACACCCGCCAATTCGCAGCTTCCTTTGCCATCATGACCAAGTACGCCGCAACCATGGGCATCATCCACCAGCAAAACACTTTCGGCCTGGTGGCATGCAGCACTGATTTCAGCGAGCGGCGATAAATCGCCATCCATACTGAAGACCCCTTCAGTCGCAACAAAGTTTACCGAGCCGCTATCACTATTTTTATTGAGTAAGCGAGAAAGTGATGAGACATCGTTATGCGCAAAGCGGCGCATGTTCGCTTCAGACAGCATGCCCGCCTCAATGAGGGAGGCATGGTTTAGCTTGTCCTGAAACAAGCTATCGCCACACTGAAGCAATGCAAACAAAACAGCTTGATTGGCGCTAAAGCCACTACTGAACAATAGCGCTCTATCAAAACCCAACCATTCAGCGAGCTGCGCCTCTACATTTGCATGTGGCCTGTGGTAACCCGTCACTAATGGCGAAGCACCACTACCCGCCCCGTAAAGCGACAGTCCTTCTTGCCATGCCTGAATCAATTCAGGGGATTGTGCCAATCCGAGATAGTCATTACTCGAAAAATTCAAGTAGGCGCCATCTTCAGATCGCACCCTTTCACTTTCATGATCTGACTGGCGCTCAAGGCATGTACGCTGTCGGTAAAGCCCTTGCTGATCTCTTTCAGCAAGGGCGTTTGATATACGCTGGTTAAACCGATGCATCGTAAAACAGGTCATCCTTGCTCGGGCGAGCGGCGACACGCTGTGCTACTTGGCCCAATAACTCTTGCGCTTGTATCTCATCGGGTTTGGCACTTTGCTCTTGGCTGTTAATACCCAGTTTGGCAAACAACTGCATATCTTTATCTTCACCGGGATTTGGCGTAGTCAGAAGCTTGCAACCGTAGAACACGGAGTTTGCGCCAGCCATAAAGCATAGCGCCTGCATCTGCTCGTTCATGTCTTCACGGCCCGCAGAGAGTCGAACCGCCGACGCTGGCATAATAATGCGGGCAACAGCAATAATACGGATGAAGTCGAATGGGTCGACATCATCAACGGATTCTAACGGGGTGCCTTTCACCTTCACCAACATATTGATTGGCACACTTTCCGGGTGAGTCGGTAGGTTCGCCAGCTCCACCAGCAAACCGGCACGGTCTCGCGAACTTTCACCCATACCGATGATCCCACCTGAGCAAATTTTCATGCCAGCTTCGCGAACATGGCTTAAGGTATCCAAACGATCTTGGTATGTACGGGTGGTAATAATGTTGCCGTAGAACTCAGGCGAAGTATCCAGGTTGTGGTTGTAGTAATCCAACCCTGCTTCGGCCAATTCATTTGCCTGATCGCCGGTGATCATCCCTAGCGTCATACAGGTTTCTAACCCCATGCCTTTCACACCGCGAACCATATCGAGCAGGTATGGCATGTCACGTTCTTTCGGGTTTTTCCATGCGGCTCCCATACAAAAGCGGGTCGCACCCGAGCTTTTCGCTTTTTCTGCGGCATCCAGTACACGCTCAACTTCAAGTAAGCGCTCGCGATCAACATCCGTGCGGTAATGGGCACTCTGCGGGCAATACTTACAATCTTCCGGGCATGCACCGGTTTTAATCGATAACAGGGTACTCACCTGTACCTTGTTAGGTTCATGGTACTGGCGGTGCACTTGCTGTGCTTCAAACACCAAGTCCATAAACGGCTTGTCAAACAAGGCTTGAACTTCCTCGACTGTCCAGTCGTGACGTACTTCCACGTGTAATAACCTCTTATTTTTTTCAGCTCTAACGGCAAAATGTGCTTCTTGATACTTGGCTAGTCTACTGGGACTCAGTACACTGTCAACTATCAAAAAGGACTAAGGTTTACATCTGTGCAAAATTCAACCAATAAGATTGACTTGGTATTTGACCAACAACATGTTTGGCATCCTTATACTTCTACCCTTAACCCGCTACCGTGTTATCCCGTTGAAAGTGCTCAGGGTGTTTACCTAAAACTAGAGGACGGGCGCGAGATCATCGATGGTATGTCTTCTTGGTGGTCGACCATCCATGGCTATAACCATCCAGCACTGAATGAAGCGGCAAAATCCCAACTCGACAAGATGTCGCATGTGATGTTTGGAGGGATCACCCATGAGCCCGCCGTTGAACTGTGTCGCAAACTTGTCGACATTACCCCTGAGCCTTTGCAACATGTTTTCCTTGCTGACTCAGGCTCGGTTGCCGTTGAAGTCTCGTTGAAAATGGCGTTGCAATACTGGCATGCCAAAGGTGAGCGTCGGCCGAAGTTTCTAACAGTGAAGCATGGCTACCATGGTGATACCTTCGCGGCGATGTCAGTTACCGATCCGAATAACTCGATGCACAGCCTATATAAGGGCTTTTTGCCCGAGCACATCTTTGCCCAATCACCCAACTGCGGTTTTTTCGATGAGTGGGACGAATCGGACATTGAAGATTTCAAACACAAGTTGGCGTGCCACCACCAAGAGGTTGCCGCGGTTATCCTCGAACCTATAGTGCAAGGAGCGGGCGGGATGCGGATCTACCACCCAACGTTCCTTTCTCGGGTTCGCGAACTGTGTGACGAATACGGGATCTTGCTAATTGCCGATGAAATTGCGACCGGATTTGGCCGAACAGGAAAAATGTTTGCCTGTGAACATGCCGGCATCAACCCCGATATTATGTGCGTTGGTAAAGCGCTCACCGGGGGCTATATGACCCTCTCGGCCACGTTGACCACCAAACATGTCGCAAATACGGTATGCAGTGGGGAAGCCGGCTGCTTTATGCATGGCCCTACTTTTATGGGGAACCCTTTGGCCTGCGCCGTGGCCAATGCCAGCCTTGATATTTTAATGCAGGGACACTGGCTTGAGCAGGTTAAAAGCATTGAGAATCAACTATCTGAAACCTTACCTGAGATAGCAAAACTTGGGGGTGTGAAGGATGTTCGTTGGCTGGGTGCCATTGGTGTTGTTGAGCTTCATGAACCGGTTGATATGGCCTCGATCCAAAAAGCTTTTGTTGACAGTGGCGTCTGGATTCGCCCTTTTGGAACACTTGTCTACATAATGCCTCCATTTATCATTAAGCCACAAGAACTTAGCCAATTGACTTCGGCGATCAAACTAACACTTGAGTAGTATCGAAAAGCAGACAGCTTCTAATTATTGTCTGCTTATACTTTTCCTGAACGTTATAACAAACCCAACCTAAGGTTGGCACGTATATAGACATATCTAAATAACGTCAGAAAGGCTAATACTATGCAATTACCCCTATTTCCGTTACAGCTCTACTTACTACCCGGCGGGATAAGTAAGCTAAGAATATTCGAGCCCCGCTACACCCGGCTAGTCAAACTGGCCATGGCCTCAAGCGAGGGCTTCGGACTTTGTATGAAAGATGGTGAGTCGCTCTGCCATTTCGGTACACGGGCTATCATCACTGACTTCGAAAAACTCCCCGATGGTTTGTTGGGCATTACCGTAAAGGGTGTCGAAAAGTTTCTGATCAACAAGCATTGGAAAGAAGAGGATGGCTTGCGCTTCGGCGACATCACGCCGATGACCAATTGGTCGCCCACCGAAATAAAGTTCGTGGATCGGGATATATCCTCCAGCTTGAGGGCGCTGTTCGAAGAGTACCCCGAGCATGCGGCAAACTACCCGATGCCTGATTACAATGATATGACTTGGGTATGCCAAAGGTGGTTAGAACTGCTTCCATTGGAAACTAATCAAAAACAGTGGTTCATGAGTCGAAATGATCACCGAGCAGCACTGTCTTTTCTACACAACGTCATTGATGAACAATTAAAAAAAGACCAATAGCCACTTTAACCAACCATTCCGATCATGTCTGCGGATGTTGTTTTTAACAAAGACATGTTTCGTACCCTGAAGCTTAGGCCGTATTTCTTAGGAATAAGCCACCATTCTCACGTTGTATTCACTACATTTATCTTATTCAAAGACGCATTTTCGTAAGTAAATGCAACTGCTGCAAAACATAACGCGCTAAAAAACAAGAGCTGCAGCAAACACACTTTGTCTTTAGGAATTTCAAGTAGGGAAGTTTACGTATTGATTCGGGGCCGTAACAATGAAGAAGCTTATTTTGATTATAGGACTCAACTGCTTACCTCTCATTTTACTGACCGCAATGTTCCTCTATAACGGTGCCCTTATCGCAGGCGACCAGCACACCCTACTCCAACTGTTTTCCACTGAAAACCTCTGTCATACGCTATCAGGCAAACAGTAAATTGAAAAACAATCACCCTATCGTCTAATCTCAAAATAGTACCGCTTGTTAAGATAAGGACATCAAAGTGGAATTATTGCTTGGCCCTCTGGGCTATATTGCGTCATCGGTAGGTTTTATTGTTCTTTTCCTGCTCCTACTTACAACCTATAAAAAGAAAAGCTTACAAAAGCAATTACTACTCATCGTGTGTTTGGTTGGCGTTTCTTGGGCCATCACCACCACCATTCAATTAGTGAATCAAACATCCGTACTGCCATCGCTAATTACCGAAACTCTATTTTACCTAAGCCTTTCATTTTTATTAATTAGTACACTTTCAGCAACCCGATCTTTTTCATCGCTACTAACAGCAAAACCGCATAGCTACATCATTTATCTCACGGCAATCATTGCCGTTGGTGAAATCTCACGCCTTGCCATCCCTTTTTTGCATCAAAAGGTTTTCTTCTTTTTGCACCTCATTCAAGCCATTGCCTGCCTATGGCTGGTCGAGCAACTTTACCGTCGCAGTAACCGAGTCGAGCTAAAAGCCATCAAACCCCTATGTATCGGCGTTGGCCTTATTAGTGGCTATAACTTTGCTCTGTATGCCGATGCCCTGCTCACCAACGCCATCACCCCTGCTTTTTGGCAAGGTCGGGGTTGGGTGATTACCGCCGCAATCCCGCTCATCGTCATCACGACGAGAAGATTAAGGAACTGGGAGAGCCGAGTTTATGTTTCCCGCGACATCATCTACCACAGCACCTTGATTCTGGTTGCGGGAAGCTACCTCTTATTGATGTCATTGGCGGGTTACTACATCAAAGCCATTGGTAATGATTGGGCGGAAACGGCACAAACCCTGTTTTTTGCCCTTGGTGGGTTAGTGCTAGCCAGCTTATTCCTGTCCGATGTGTTTAGACAAAAGGTGAAAGTGTTCATTGCGAAGCACTTCTTTGCCAACAAATATGAGTACCGTGAAGAATGGATGCATTTTTGCTCAGAAATAGAAGATCAAACCCGAACCCCCTACGATAACGCGTTGTCAGCAATGATGAGACCGTTTGGCTGTGAATACGGTATTTTGGCAATTCAAAAGAACGGGCAATTATTACCGGAAACGAGCCTTCATTGCCCTATTGATCACCCCGAAGCCTCCCCGTTACTACAAGCATTAGGCAAAAATACAATCGAGCACCAATGGATTGTCGACCTACCCCAATTATGCCATGGCCATGAAAAGCCACCATTTAATGTCGACATTGCACCACTATGCACCCATCAGGCATTTACCCTCTTAGTACCGTTGATATCCTCTTCAGGCACCCAAGGGGTATTTCTACTGTCAAAGCCGACATCCACTGATTTACTCAACTGGGAAGACAGAGACTTAATGAATGCCATTAGCGTTCAGCTATCCGTTTACCTAACCATGTATGAGACCAACCAGAAGTTAGCCGAAAGCCAGCAATTTGATACCTTCAACCGAATGTCGGCATTTTTGGTTCATGATCTTAAAAATGTCGTCGCCCAGTTACAGTTACTCAGCCGTAATGCTGAGAAGCACCGAGACAACCCCGAATTCATCGATGATGCGTTCGACACCGTCGATTCTGCTGTGTCCCGGTTAAACAAAGTGTTGACCCAGCTGAGTAAAAAACGAATAGAAGCCGATACGCAAACCACCTTTGAGATTGCGCAGGTGATTGAGGAAATTTGCCAAAGCCGCTCGGTACAGGCACCAAAGCCGGAATTCCATAATTTTTCTCGCCACCCGCTTAACCTGGTGGCAGTCAAGGAGCGTTTTCAGAACAGCTTGAACCACCTGATTCAAAATGCGCAGGAAGCGACCAAAGATGAAGGTAGTGTCGTAGTCTCATTAGTCGACACCCCGAAAAGCATTCAAATTATGATTAAAGATACCGGGCAAGGCATGTCGGCATCCTTTATCAAACACCGTTTATTCAAGCCTTTCGATACCACCAAAGGCAATGCGGGTATGGGGGTTGGCGCCTATGATGCCAAAGTCATGGCTGAGCAGCTGGGTGGCTTCATCAACGTGGAGTCGACTCCTAACGAAGGTAGTTGTTTTACGGTACAAATTCCCAAACAAACCACATTAGCGCAAAAAAGTTTCACTATACTTAAGTAACTACTACAAAAAGGGAATAGCCTATGGAAACCTTGCTCGTCATTGAAGATGATCCCGGCATTCAAAAGCAACTTAAGTGGTGTCTTTCCGATTACGAGGTGGTACTGGCTAGTAATCGCAAAGAAGCCATTACGGCATTACGCCGATATGAGCCCAAGGTCATCACGTTAGATCTAGGGTTACCTCCTGATGAGGCAAATGCCACCGAAGGGCTCCAGACCCTACAAGAGATTATGGAGCTAAGCCCTTATTGCAAAGTCATTGTGATCACCGGTAATGACGACAAAGAAAATGCCTTAAAAGCCATTGAGTTGGGGGCACATGACTTTTACCAAAAGCCAATCGATGACGATATATTATCGGTTATTGTTGAGCGGGCTTTTATTATCGCCAACCTTGAATCTGAAAATATCCGGCTTCGCCAAGCCTCTCTTGATGATAATGGCTTTATTGGCAATAGCCCGCAAGTTCAGCATGTCTGCCGTATGGTCGAGCGCATTGCCAGCAGCGAAATATCAACCTTGATCTTAGGTGAAAGCGGCACAGGTAAAGAAGTGCTTGCCAGGGCAATCCACAATAAAAGCCCAAGAAAAGACCAACCTTTTGTGGCAATTAACTGTGCGTCCATTCCTGAACAACTGCTAGAGAGTGAACTATTCGGCTTTGAGAAAGGTGCTTTTACCGGTGCCCATAAAACCACTGTCGGCAAAATAGAACACGCTAACGGCGGTACCCTTTTCCTCGATGAAATTGGTGATATGCCCTACCCATTACAGGCTAAGATCCTACGCTTCTTGCAAGAAAAAGTGATTGAGCGTGTTGGCGGGCGGCAAGAAATCCCGGTCGATGTGAAAATAGTTTGCGCAACTCACCAAAACCTTGAAGCCATGATGTTGGAAAAAACCTTCCGTGAAGATCTCTATTACCGCATAAGTGAAATCACCATCGCTAACCCGCCCCTTCGCGAGCGTGGACAAGACATTGTTCTCCTGGCTAAGTATTTTTTGCATATTGCCAACCAGCAAACACAACGAAAAATCTCAGGTTTCAGTGAAGAAGCCATTTCGGCTATGTTACAACATCATTGGCCCGGCAACATTCGTGAACTACAAAACAAGATTAAATCTGCTGCCATCATGGCGGATGGAAAAACCATTACCGAGTTTGACCTCGCACTGACCAAGACGAGTGATAGCCAGGAACAAAAGGTTGCCATCAACCTGCGCCATGTCCGGGAAGAAGCGGAGAAGCAAGCCATTACTCAGGCGCTTTCCATCAGCAACAATAATATTTCCCAATCTGCGAATTTACTCGGGGTTACGCGGCCTACCCTCTACAGCCTCATCGAGAAATATGCACTGGCTGTTGAAGCCAAATAGCAGCCCCCCATTCCAGCATAAATATTATGCGCAAAACAAAAGAGAAGCCATCACGGTGGCTTCTCTTTTATCTTCTATGGCGAAGCTAGTCTGTCACGACTAACTCTCAGATTCTGTCGAACCTGCCGTCATCAACTGTTTCACCCAGTACTTACTCCCTAGAGAGCCAACATCTTCATCAAGGATTTTCTCTTGCTCATCATCGGGTAGTACATTCACTTGGCGTTTTTTCTTAATAATCAACTTATCCAAGTATCTAATGGTGGCCACCTTACGCTCAATGACCGAATCCAACACTTCAGTCACAGATTGCAAGGTTTTATGAAGTTTCTCAACTTCATGATCCGATAGTTGGGTCACCACCGTTTCAACTCTACTTGGTTCGTGGGCTTGTGCTGGCTGGGAATGAGAGGATTGAGAAAGCGAACCTGAAAATTCCGTCCCCATCTCTTCTAATACTTGCTCAATGTGCTCGGGTTTAAGTTCAGACAAATCTTCTAGATAAGCAAACAATAAGACACGATCCATCAAGATATTGATCTTTCGAGGGATCCCACAAGACTGAGAGGTGATCAACTCAAAGATATCACTGTCCAACTCCGGGCTGTTATCCCACCCAACCTGCTCAAGGCGATGCAATATATACTCTTTGGTTTGCGCACTGTCGAAAGCTTGCAGGTGACAAGAGGCAATGATTCTCTGACGAAACTGCTCCATATCCGGTAGTGCAATGATCCCTTTTAGCTCTTCTTGACCAAGCAAAAAACTTTGGATTAACGGGGTATCATCCAATTGGAAATTCGATAGCATTCGCAGTTCTTCAACCGTCTCAGCCGGTAAGTTCTGGGCCTCATCAACAATTAATAGTGCCCGCTTGCCCTGCTGATACAACGCTAACAAATATTGCTCCATACGCTTTAAAATATCGGCCTTATCCAAGCCCTCAACGGGGATGTCAAACTTAGCCGCAACCAAACGCACCAACTCTTCAGGTGACAGCCGCGTCGTCGCTATTTGAATTGCTACAAAAGAATCGTCCAGTGATGCCAATAAGCTTCTTGCCAGCGTCGTTTTACCGGTACCAATGGGGCCTGTCACAACAATAAAGCCCTCACCTTGCGACAAACCATACTGCAAATAAGAGAGCGCCTTCTCATGGTGCGGGCTAGAAAAGAAGAAACGCGGCTCAGGGCTGAGTTTGAATGGCTTATCGGTTAGTCCAAAATGTGATTCATACATAGGCTACAGTTGCATCCTTACATTGATAGACACTCGACTTTCATCATAACTGTCATTCGACTTCGACGATGATTTGTTGGTATGTGACAGGCTCAAGCTTGTCGAGATATCACGGTTAACCTGATACTCAGTGATAAAATCATATTCACGATAATGGTCACGCTGATCGCCTTCAGACAACCGCTCAAAATCGTAATAACGGTATTCAGCACTTAACCCCATGGTTAAGCGACGAGATAAGCGATGCTTTATATCACCCCTTATCCCATTTCCTTCCTCATCTTGAACATCAGTGTCTGGATTTAACGCTTCGCGCTGATCATGGAAAATCGACAGTTCGTAATTGGTTCGACGCAATGTTAGCAATGACGACCATTCAAGGCGGCGTTGGAGTGAGACCTCAGAAACATCAGAACCCGAGGTGAAAAACTCTCGGTCGAAGCTAACAGCTTCTTCGGTATAAGAAATTGTGTTAGTCAGCTTGCGAGAACGGTGCGACAACAGGAACTCATACGCATCACCGAAAAACCGCTTGTCATAGGAAAAAAACAAACGACTACGTTCCGTAGGCTCAACATTGATTGCCCCAGCCCAAAAATCAGAATTATTATCATCTTCTGAGAAGTTATAACTCAATTCACCATAAGAGCGTCTCGTCCAGTAATATCGAACACCCGGCCCCCAACTAAATGAGTCTGCGCTGTCGGAGTTAGTTTGTCCTTCGTAATCCTCATAATTTAACCTAAGCAGCGGTGACCAACCGCTTATGGTTTGAATTCCAAACTCCTCTTTAAATCGAGTAAATTGAGTATCAGAATCACCATTCTTACCATTTTTGTAATCATAAGACGCTTCGATTAACCAGAAGTAGTCTTTGATAGTTCGCCCATTGGCATAGGTCACCTCAGCGCCATAGCCATCGTAATTACCGATATCATCCTCATTATTGGTAACCTGAGCATAGGTTCTTGCCCTTAAGTCCACTTTACTCAGCGGGTTTGAGCGGTAGTTGATACCAACCTGGGCATTCTTGTTTTCTATCGTATTGCCAGTAAACACATCAGCAGTAGCATTTTCATCAATCGCTTCAGCCACGTTTTCAATCGATGCAGTTGCATCTACACTAAAACCTGAATCGGATAGTCCCTTTTCGGTATAAAAATCAAGATCCTGATAAGCTTCATTATCATTTGAGTCATGGCTATAGAACAGCTGACTCACTTGATAATCCAGCCTTAACAGCCCCTGATTACCCACCACAACGGAATTTATCCCAAAATCAAGCGAGGATATTAAGCTTGACTCTCGCCCTGTCTCCACTAAATCGACATTATCAGTAAAAGTAAAACCACCACCGACATAAGGAGTAAAAGTCACGTCAGCAGCGATACACCCTGTAGTAATAAGAGAAAGCGACCCTAATAAATACTTATACTTTGTTGGTTTTCGCGCCATAGCCATACCCATATCCATACTGACTATTCGTTCCAGATAACGCTTTATTTACGACAAAGCCGATTGCCATTTCCTTATTTAAATCGGCAACGGTTTGCTCAACCTCGGACATTTTGGTCATCGATTCCGACACAACAATCATGGCCTGCCCCATAAATCGAGACACCGTTAAGGTTTCAACAACACCTAGCATCGGCGGACAATCAAACACAACCAATCGATCAGAATAACGGGTTGCCAACTCAGTGGTTAGCGACTCCATTCTGTCACTGGCTAGTAACTCATTGCTTAAATGATGCGATGAGCCCGCCGGTAATACTCTGAGGTTAGGAATATTGGTGGAGTAAATGACATCGGATAATTGAGCAACATCACCCAGCAAGTAATCGATAAGCCCTGGTTTTTCATCAACGCCTAAGGTTGCGGAAATACTTGGCTTGAGGACATCAGCATCGACCAAAAGAATGGTTTTATCTTTCTCGGCTGCCACGCTCATGGCTAGATTGACCGCAGTAAATGTCTTACCTTCTGACGGTCTAGCACTCGTTATCATCACCATGTTGCTGTGGTTAAGCGTACCTGACGCAGGCCCAAAGGCGTTATAGAGCAACTTTTGTTTTATCGAGCGGTACTCCGTGTTTATCTGAACGTTGGTGCTGTCATCATCATGCGATACCATGCCAGCCGCTTTTAACTTCTGCGTATCAATCACCATCGCTGGAGTTGATACCGGCTGTTTCTTCGAAACGTAAGGCAATTCTTGCTCAGGATGAGTGGTGCTCGTTTTTTCTTTCCGTGGTTGAGGCGAAGTTGGTTCAACATGCAAAGATTTCTTTTGCGCCATTGCTTTGGTAATACTGGCCTTCGCCACCAATTCTTTTTCACCTGGTTGCTTTGCGCCCTGTTTTTTCAAGGCCTTCTCAATAATACTCATATCAACTTAACTCCTTGAGTAATGGCACTTTGTAGCGATGGCACAATATTTATCACCATAAACAGGGCGAAGAGTAGGAGTAACAAGGCACTGAGTAATGCAAAGATCCATTTTTGCTTGCGGCTCTGTGTGAGCAACCCCGAATTTTCAGTGGCGGAAACGACACCAAAAACAGGAATATTCGTTTGTTGTAGCAATTGATTGGCAGAAATAACCACCGGGCGTGCTTGGCTATTCAGAAAAGCCAGTCCCCCACCCGCACCAACGGATGCAACCAAAACCGCCGCTAAGAAAAGCGGCCTCATCGGGCCTGACGGTGCCTTCGGATATAATGGGGCATCTATCACCCGGAATGTAATCTCGTCAGATGTTTGGCCGATATTCTGAGAAATTAACGCTGATTCGCGGCGCGTCAATAACTGTTCATACTGTTTCCTGGTCACATCATAGTTACGCATCAAACTGGTGAACTCTGCTTCTATATCAGGTATTTGAGAGACAACCTCACTTAAAGAGGCAATCTTCTCCATCTGGTTTTCTTCCCGAACAGTGAGAGAAGCAATCGTATTTTCCAACTTACCAATATAGAGCTTTATTTCCTTAATGATTGGATTAGCAGTATCTGGGGAGGACTGCTCAATGTAAGACTCTTTAAGGTCTTTAAGCTCAGCAATTTGACGCCTTGTTTCTTTCACATCTGGGTGCTTGTCTGTAAACCGAAATAACAATTCATCTAAACGCGTTTCAAGCACTTCCAATCGAATATCATACTCAGTTTGATAACTAGATGATTGTTTCGATATAAGCACCATTTCTTGCTGCAGCTGGCTTTGTGCATTTGCCAATTGAATTTCAGCTTCTTTCTTGGATAAGCGTGTTGTTTCTAGCGCGGCATTCAAGTTTTCAACTTTCTTAATCAATTGCTGAAGCGTGTCTGGCATTGCACCAGCATTTTCTTGCTTAAACTGCGCTAAGTTATTTTCTGCCTCAACAAGACGCCCCTCGTATTCGGCAAGCTGTGCCTCAATAAACTGGTTTGCTTGAGAGGTATCTTCCCGCTTTCTACCAACAGCATTTTCAACAAACACATCCAGTGCAGCCTGAACAACATCTTGAACATACTGCGGATCTGCCCCAGAGTAACTGATGGTAAATAGGTTTTCTCTGCCTGCCGATTTAATCTGTATGTTTTCCTTAAGATCATCTAGCAGCTTGTCGTATTCTTCATTCGTGGTGACACTAACATCCGCATCGGTATAGCGCGCAATGGTTTCTAAGTTAGTTCGGCTAAGTAATGTTTTTACCATTAAGCTAAGTTCTTTACTTGGGTCGGTATCGACGGCCAATCCGCGCAGTAAAGGTTGCAATATAGAGCGAGTGTCAGCATACACCCTTGCTTCAGAGGTATACTGGCTAGGTAACATTGTAACGGCAATCCAGCCAATCGGGCATAGCAACCATACCGTCATTACGGCCCATCGACGATAAACCCAGGCGCCACGGAGGTATTGTAAAAGGAGATCTAATTGTTCCTTCATACCGATTCACTCCTTAAAACCATGCTTCAGGAATAATAATGATGTCTCCTGGAAGGATATCGACATTTGCTTGAATATCGCCATCTCGGACCAGATCACCCATTTTCAGCCCAAATTGCTTTTGCTGGCCGCCAACGACTCGTATCAACCGCGCATCGTTACCATCGGCAAATTCTGTTAACCCGCCCACTTCCACCATTACATCCAGCAAGGTCATATTCTGACGATAGTTAATAGCCCTTGGCTGTGATGCTTCGCCAATAACCCGTACTTGTTCACTATAAGGTCCAACGAAACCTGACACCATCACGGTCACGATAGGATCACGAACATACTCAGATAACCTAGCTTCTAGGCTTCGCGCTAAATCAGTCGGTGTCCGACCGGAGGCAGGCAGGTCATCCACCAGCGAAGTCGAAATCATGCCGTCTGGACGCACAATGAAATTGCCTGATATCTCTGGGTTCCCCCAAACAAAGATATTTAAGGTGTCCCCTGGCCCGATAAGGTATTTGTAATCATTGATATTTTTGGTAAGAGATGACTGCGGTGTGGCTGATGGCAATGTTGGTATATCTGTTGTAGAACAACCACCTACCCCTAATGTAGTAATCACTGCTGCAACTAATGAAAATCTAATACTTAACCCGTCTTTACTCATAACAGTATCCATTCTGCAAATTACCTTGGTGATACAAGGCTGATTTCTCATCGTCCGATATGACATGTGCATATAAACAAAAGCATTTGCACTAAATTAACTATATATGATTTTTTTATTTTGCAGATTTTTTCTTCTCTACAATAATCATTTAGGTAAGCGCTTATTAGGAATAGATTATTCATCGCTAAGGAATAGTATGGCTAATTCAAGATTTCATGATTTAAACCTTAGTAATGCCACGTTAATTATTACTGACATTATTATTTTGTTCAGTATTTTCTCATTTGGAACTAGTTACTTAGCAGAGATATATGCCGGAAACTCCCTAGTTTATGGCAATGCTTATTTTTTAATACACTTATTTTTCTTTACGTTACCCATACAGATAACACTACTTTCCGTAGGCTTATATAACGAAAAGCTTAGAGAAAACTTTCGCGGTATCATAGTGCGAATTGCGGTAGCGATTGTACTTGCCTACATTTTATCATTTTCATTGTCTTTCTTTGTACCGATTCCACCATTATTTGGGGCAAGTAAAGAGATCCTTTATGGCACCACCTTTATCGGGTTAGTCATTGCTCGCTACATCGCTATCAAGAGTAATTATGAGCATCTTGGGCGCCGGAAAGTTGTTGTGCTTGGCGCCGGCGATCGTGCACGTTTAATTGATAGCAGTATGCGAAGAAAATCTGACCGCGTACACTTCGAACTAACAGGCTTCATCAAAATTAATGGTGACAAGCAAGGCGCTCAATTATCAGCGCCAGAATTAGTGCTTGATGAACCAATCGAAAAATATGTGTTGGAAAACGGCATTGAAGAAATTATCATTGCCGCCGATGAACGAAGGGGAAATTTACCAACGGAGAGCCTGTTTAACTGCAAGGTCAATGGCGTTGTCATTACCGACATTATTGACTTTATAGAACGAGAAACGGGTCAAATCGCCGTTAATCATATTTATCCGTCTTCAGTTATTTATAATAACCAACCCAAACAGCATTGGTTCCTTTCATTTTTTCACTGGTTGTTCAATAGCTTAATTGCCATTCTTATTCTCTGCGTAACTTGGCCTCTAATTATTGCTGCCGCTATCGCAATTAAATTAGAAGATGGTATCTTGGCTCCCGTGCTCTACTCTCAAACCCGCGTAGGCCTATACGGTAAAGTCTTTTCAATCTATAAGTTTCGCAGCATGAAAACCGATGCCGAGAAAAATGGCGCTCAAATGGCTAGTAAAGAAGATAACCGCATTACTCGTACTGGAAACATACTCCGCAAATACCGGATTGATGAACTACCACAGTTGTTCAATGTGTTTATGGGGGACATGTGTTTCGTTGGCCCCCGCCCCGAGCGCCCGCAATTTTCGTCTCAATTTGAAAGCGATATCCCCTATTACTCACAACGCTTGAATGTAAAGCCAGGCTTAACCGGTTGGGCTCAATTAAAATACCCTTATGGTGATGGCATGGAAGATGCGATAGAGAAATTAAAATTTGACCTCTACTATATCAAGCACCGTAGTTTCCTTTTGGACATTCTTATTCTGATCAGAACATCAGAAATTGTCTTGTTCGGAAAAGGACGTTAACCATGGCCGGCAATAGCGCAAACATCACCAACAAGCCCTCTCAAATCACCAATGCGATGACCATCGACGTCGAGGATTACTATCACGTTGCAGCGTTATCGTCTGTTATAAAACGAGAGCAATGGGGCAAAACATACCCGATAAGGGTTGAACAGAGTACGCAGCGAATTTTGCAACTACTAGAGCAACACCAAACCAAGGCGACTTTTTTTATCCTTGGCTGGGTTGCACAAGCTTGCCCGTCGCTGGTCAGAGAGATTGCCGCCCAAGGCCATGAAGTTGCCAGTCACGGCTATGCGCACCAACAAGCAAATAAACAAACCAAAGATGTCTTCAGGGATGACGTAGCCAAAAGCAAAGCATTGATCGAGTCGCTAACAGGGAAGGAGGTCATTGGCTACCGAGCGCCTAGTTTTTCAATTGATACATCAAACCCGTGGGCATTTGAGGTTCTGCAGGAGCTTGGTTTTCTTTATACCAGCAGCACTTACCCGGTAAAACATGATCTTTATGGTGTGCCGAATTGGCCTCGGTTTATGCACTCTCGGCCAGAAGGTATCCTCGAAATCCCAATTCCCACTTTAACGAAGTTTGGTCGTAACATTCCGATTGGCGGTGGCGGTTATTTTCGCTTTTACCCTTACCAACTAAGCCGTTACCTCATCCAATCTTACATTAACGAAACGGGCCAACCTTACAGCTTTTATTTCCACCCTTGGGAGATCGACCCCAACCAGCCAAGGGTAAAAGGCATATCAAGAAAATCCCAGTTTAGGCACTACTTAAACCTACACAAGATGGAACAACGGTTAGTACAGCTATTGAAAGACTTCGAATGGAATTCAATGTGCAACGTTTATCAAATAAGCAGGCAGGAAGGCAATGGAACAGCTATTGATACGGAAGTTAACGCAGAACGAGCACTCTGTATGGGACAAGTACGTTGACGGCCATCCCGAAGGTAGCTTTTTTCACTTATCGGGCTGGTTAGAGGTTATCCACTCTGTTTTTGGTCACAAGCACCACTATCTACTTGCTGAAGAAAACCAGCAAGTTGTTGGTGTTTTGCCGCTTTTTGAACAAAAAAGCTTATTGTTCGGGCATGCGCTTATCTCCACCCCATTTTGTGTTTACGGCGGTGCTGTTGCTAACAACGATTCGGTTCGGGAGAAGCTGGAGTCGGCCGCATACGAACTGGGCTGCGATCTGAACGTCGATTATGTGGAATTAAGAGATAAGCAGCCGATTGAAAGTAAAGGGCCATGGCTATCAAATAGCCATCACACTTCGTTCCAGTGCCAGCTGCCCGACAATGCTGATGATATCTTAACGTCTATCAAGCGTAAGCAGCGTGCCGTTATTCGTCATTCGCAAAAAAACGACCTGACCTGGGATAACGCCAGCGATCCAGCAACCTGCTACGACATCTATGCAGAAAGTGTGCGTAACCTCGGTACACCGGTTTTTTCAAAAAAGCTGTTCACCCAACTGAAAGCCACCTTTGGTGATCGCTGTGAAACCTTGGTGATCAACGACAAGAACAACCAAGCTGTTTCTAGCGTGCTGAGCTTTTACTACAAGGATCAAGTGCTCCCCTACTACGGTGGCGGCAAGTTTGAAGCGAGAGATCTAAAAAGTAACGACTTTATGTACTTCCAACTGATGCAGATTGCCCACCAAAAAGGCATGAGCCATTTTGATTTCGGCCGAAGTAAAAATGACTCCGGCTCTTACAAGTACAAAAAGCACTGGGGAATGGATGAACACCCGCTCCACTATCGTGTCGCATTAGTGAAAAGCAAAGCGCTCCCTAACCTGTCACCGAACAACCCAAAGTACAAATACTTCATTAAGGTGTGGCAAAAACTACCGCTTAGCCTTAGCCAAAAAGTCGGCCCACTATTATCTAAGTATCTGGGGTAAATCATGAAAGAGCCATTACTGTATTTATGCCACCGGATACCTTTCCCTCCCAACAAAGGGGATAAAATTGCCAGCTACAATATTCTCAAGTTTTTAAGCCAGCACTATGATATTTACCTTGGCTGCTTTATTGATGATGCATACGATACGCGTTTTGAAAGCGATGTCAGGGCTTTCTGCGCCGATTGTAAGTTCATCACCATTTCGCGTAGCTTTAGCAAGTTAAAAAGCTTAACGGCTCTACTCGACGGTAAGCCAATTACCCTGCCATTCTACTCTCGCAAGGCAATGCAACGCTGGGTTGATGGGGTTATCGATACCCACCACATCAATAAAACATTCATCTTTTCTTCAAGCATGGCACAGTACGTCGAGCACTATAACGACCGGCTTCATACTGTCATGCATTTTGTCGATATCGACTCTGATAAATGGTTACAGTACGCAGAAAAAACCACCGGTCTAATGAAGGCGATTTACCAGCGAGAGCATCGCACACTGGCAAAATATGAAATTGCTATAGCAGACGCATTCGATATCAGTTGCTTTGTGACCCCGGCGGAAACAGAAACCTTCAGGGCGATGGTGCCAGCGTCAACCAGCATGAAAGTACAGCCCCTCGAAAACGGGCTTGATAGCCTCTTTTTCTCCCCTGATGCAGACCATCACTTGGCGGAAAGCTATGACCTTAAAAATGAAAACTACCTCGTTTTCACTGGTGCGATGGATTATTGGGCCAACGCAGATGCCGTTATATGGTTTGCCCAACATGTTTGGCCTTCAGTGATCAAACAAATACCGGATGCAAAATTTTATATTGTTGGCAGCTCGCCAACTTCGGAAGTTAAGGCACTTGCAGCGGCCCAAGGCATAACCGTCACCGGCCGTGTCCATGATGTACGTCCGTACCTCATACATGCAAAGGGTGCTGTCGCCCCTATGCAGATAGCGCGCGGGGTACAAAATAAAGTATTAGAAGCCATGGCAATGGGGAAACCCTTGCTGGTTTCCCCATTAGGTATCGAAGGTATTGATAACTACCCCACCAGCCACTTAACTGTTTCCGAGCATCCCGATGAATCAGTTCAATGGGCGCTCAAAACGCTGACCGAAGAGTTAACGAGTGCTAAAGAGTCAAGGGTTTGGATCGAAAACACATACAGTTGGAACGCTAAACTCTTCCCTCTCTTAAATTATCTAGGAGGTAGCAATGTTGACCAATAAGCCCTATTTGTTATTGCTCCCTTTTGCCGCTTGGCTGCTAATGTTCTATGGTACATTGGCTGATATGGTGAACGTCTGGGGCAATTCCAAAACCTACGAACATTGTTTTCTCATCATTCCAATTAGCCTATGGGTTGTTTGGCAACATAAAAAAGCATTCAAGGCCGCGCCAGCAGGAGTGGCATGGCTCCCCGTCATTCTAATGATAATTCCCGCCTCGCTATGGCTTGTAGGCAGGGCTGCTAATGCTGGACTATTCGAACACGCCGCCGCTGTTTTCAGCTTTCAATTATTGCTATGGGCCATGCTTGGCAATGCCAAGGCCAAAGTCGTCTGGTTCCCCATTGCTTATTTAGTTTTCTGTATTCCCTTTGGAGAGGAGCTGATCCCAAGGCTGCAGATTATCACCGCCGACCTTTCGATATTTTTCTTACAGCTCAGTAATATCCCAGTTTTTCGAGAAGGCTTGTACCTGACCATTCCCAATGGGCAATTCTTCGTTGCCGAAGCTTGCTCTGGTATCCGTTTTCTTATTTCCAGTCTTGCTCTGGGTACCCTTTTCGCCTACCTGCAATTTACGAAAGTATGGAAAAGGCTGGCCTTTGTAGGGTTCTCCTTTATTTTTCCCGTTATTGCCAACGGTATACGGGCTTACGGTATTATTGTCATCGGCTACCTTTCAGACATGAAGTATGCAACCGGCGCTGACCACCTTGTCTACGGTTGGTTTTTCTTCAGCTTAGTGATCTTGTGTATCTTCTTCACAGCCAGCTTCTTTGCAGATAAGCAGGTCAAGTCTGACTCGTATTCCTTGCCCCTAACGTCAAAAGGCAACCTAGAGTCAGCGCCCAAAGTCGCAGGCAGCGCTACTGTGATTTTCTTCTCATTTGCATTATGGGGACAAAGCTTTACCGCAACTTCACAAGCCGTAGAGCAAACGTCGCCACTGTTGACTGAAGCTCTGGTGACGGAGCAATCGAGTTGGGGAATCGACTTTCCCCAAGCATCTCTTTCAACCCTTGCCACCAATGCCAATGGGGATACGTATTTCTATACTGCCCGATACCCGCTGTGGAAAGAAAAAGGCGAATTAATTAGCAGTAGTAATACCATATTCAACAAAGACATCTGGTCAATCGAAAGCAAAGGCAAGCTGCCATTGTCAGATAAAACCAATGCGGCAATGCTTTCTTTGGTTAATGTTTCAGGCCAATCCATTAATGTCATTTACTGGTACTGCGTTAACCGGTATTGCTCGAGCGATCCGGTATCCATCAAGCTGGCCAAAGCCAGCCAACTCATACGAGGAGAAGAAGGGTTTGCTGATGTATATGCAATAGCAAGTAACGGCAAACAAAAGGCCATGCAATACGCTGAACAATGGCAGGCGCTGCTACAAAAGTAAATCAGAGACAAAAAGCCAATAGCTGCAATATCAAGACTAGGCTTATGGAAAGGATAGAAAAAGTAGCAACCTAAATTGCTACTTCTCAGGGAGGAGGCGCTATGTGTGGTATATCTGGGATTTTTAATTTACGTCAGCCCGAGAAAATTGATCAAGGATTGTTGGAAAAAATAAATCGGCAGCAGAGCCACCGAGGCCCAGATGATGAAGGCTACTACGTTGACGACTTCGTAGGTCTTGCTCACCGACGTTTATCGATTATCGACTTATCAGGTGGCCATCAGCCCATTTTCAACGAAGATAAAACCGTCGTAGTCGTTTTTAATGGAGAGATCTATAACTTTAAAGAGTTGGCCGATGAGTTAATTGCACTTGGGCACCAGTTCAATACCTTAAGTGATACTGAAGTCATTGTGCACGCCTGGGAGTCCTGGGGAGAAGATTGCATCACCCGCTTCCGAGGCATGTTCGCTTTTGCCCTTTGGGATCAAAACAAACGCAAACTATTTCTTGGCCGGGATCGCTTAGGAAAAAAACCGTTCTTTTATACAGTTACGCCAAAAGGGCAGTTTTTATTCGGCTCCGAATTGAAAGTGTTATTGGCCCACCCGCAGGTTTGCCGCGACTTGCGCCCTGAAATGGCTGAAGAGTTCTTCATGTATGGTTATGTTCCTGACCCATACAGTGCCTACAAGCATATTTATAAGCTGCAACCGGGCCACTGCCTGACGCTAAGCCCTGGAAGCGATTTAAACCCAATGAAGTATTGGGACTTATCTGCCCCAGCGACCGCAATGAGCTGGGAGCAAACCCAAGAAGAACTCATCGATAAGCTGACAGAAGCCGTTAAAGTAAGGATGGTTTCTGATGTGCCACTGGGCGCATTTCTATCAGGCGGTGTCGACTCAAGCGCCGTCGTTGCCCTGATGGCTCAGTTACAGCAGTCTCCCATCAATACATGTGCCATCGGATTCGAAGACAAATCCTTTGACGAAAGTGACTACGCCCAGCAGATTGCTGAACGTTACCAAACCAATCATACACGGCATGTTGTAACCCCTGACGACTTTCAATTGATCGGTTCTTTAACAGATATCTATGATGAACCCTATGCCGATAGTTCTGCCTTACCAACACTCAAAGTCTGCCAGCTGGCTCGGCAACATGTGAAAGTTGCACTGTCAGGCGACGGCGGCGACGAAATTTTTGGCGGATACCGTCGGCACCGAATGCACCTTGCCGAACAACGCCTTCGAGATGCCATTCCCTACCCTATCAGAAAGCCTCTTTTTGGTTCAATCGGCCACCTTTACCCTAAAGCTGACTGGGCGCCTAGGCCATTTCGCGCCAAAACCACTTTCCAGGCCCTAGCCATGGACACCGTCGAGGGCTACGCTAATGCTATCTCCAAACTTCGAGCCGGTGAGCGCCAATCTCTTTTTAGCCACAGTTACCAATCATCGCTTAATGGCTATACCGGCATAGAAATACTTAGGGAACACGCAAGCAAGCTAACCACGGACGATCCCCTCAAGCAGATCCAATACCTGGATATCAAAACCTGGCTCGCTGGCGATATCCTTACCAAAGTTGATCGTGCAAGCATGGCCAATTCATTAGAAGTTCGCTCGCCACTGCTCGACCATCAGTTCATGGAGTGGGCCTATGGTGTTGACAGTAAACATAATATCAAAGGAACGGAAGGAAAGTACGCGTTTAAAAAAGCCCTCGCCTCGCATGTCGACAGTAATATCCTATATCGACCTAAAATGGGCTTTTCCATTCCTATCTCTGACTGGTTTCGCAACAGCCTCCACTCTACCCTACGCGAACATGTCCTGTCGGAAAAGATGAAAGACAGTGGCATTTTCAAAGTTGAACAGTTACAGAAAATGCTTGATGAACACCAGAGAGGACTTCGCGACCATGGCTCGTCACTTTGGTGCCTATTGATGTTTTCTCAATTCATTGTGAGGCAGTAAATGAAGTTACTTACAATATCCACGCTTTATCCCAATGCCGCTGACCCTAAGCATGGGATTTTTGTTGAAACCCGGTTAAGGCAATTGAAGAAAAAATACCCTGACGTCAAAGTCACGGTCATTGCCCCTGTTCCCTGGTTTCCATTTAAGCATGAGCGTTTTGGCCAATATGCTAAGTTTGCGTCCGTACCCTATTTCGAGCACCGCCATGATATTGCCATTTATCATCCTCGCTATGTCGTGCTCCCCAAAATTGGGATGAATATTACGCCAATCACATTACAAGCTTGCCTCAACCGACAAATCAAGTTGCTGGTACGACACGGGTTTAAGTTTGATCTCATTGACGGCCACTATTACTTTCCTGATGGTGTGGCGATTGCAGCTGTCGCCAAGCAATGGAATAAGCCTTTCACTGTGACAGCCAGAGGCACCGATATTAATTTAATCCCACAATTTAAAAAGCCATTGAAAGACATTAAGCAGGTCTTCCAACAAAGCAACCATAACCTTGCCGTGTGTGAAGCCTTACGGCAGGAAATGATTTTACACGGTGCGGTGCCTTCAACGGTGACCACTTCACGTAATGGTGTTGACCTAACGCTTTTTCGCTTTACTGCAAAAAATGAGCAGCAACAGTTGCGCCAAAAGCTAAAACTGCCCCTTGATAAAAAATTGCTCATTAGCGTCGGCCTATTAACCGAACGAAAAGGGCAAAGTCTCACTATTGATGCGCTAAAAAACCACCCTGATGCGCACCTACTACTTGCAGGTACTGGTCCTGATAGAAAAGCGCTAGAAAGCCAAATTGCAGCTAACAATCTAGGCCAGCAGGTTACTTTCCTTGGTGGGCTGGAACAAGCTAGGCTGGCTGACTATTTTGGGGCCTGTGACGCCTCAATATTGGCGTCCAACCGAGAAGGTTGGGCCAACGTATTGCTCGAATCTATGGCATGTGGCACCCCGGTCATTGCGACCAATATCTGGGGAACACCCGAAATAGTCAAAAGCCCAGAAGCCGGCCTTTTGATTGACCGTAGCAGTGATGCTATATCCAATGGCATCTCCCAACTATTCAATGCACTTCCAAATCGTGACGCAACAAGGCGTTATGCAGAACAATACTCTTGGGATGAAACTTCCACTCAGTTATATAACCTATTCATTGGTATTTTAAGCCGCACCAACCCTATATACAGGCAAGCTGCGGTAGATAAGGAGATCGTATTGTGAGAATCCTCTATCACCACCGAGTCGCCTCAAGGGATGGGCAATTCGTTCACATTGATGCCATCATTAGCGCACTGGAAGCACTAGGGCACGAAGTTATTATCGTCTCCCCAAGTGTCAGCCAGACGACTAACTTTGGTGATGATGGTGGATGGGTATCTAAGCTTCGCAAAACGTTGCCCGGTTTTGTATCAGAGCTTCTTGAGTTCGGCTACAGTTTCTACGACTTCATTAAACTCATTCAGGCAATTCGTAAATATAGGCCGGACGCCATTTATGAACGCTATAATATTTTCTTGCCGTCAGGCATATGGGCCAAGCAACTATTCAACTTACCGCTGATATTGGAAGTAAACTCGCCACTCTATAAAGAACGTTACGACTATACCGGTATCCATTTTCCTATGCTGGCTAAATGGTCTGAATATTACACTTGGCGAAACGCCGACCACCTTCTTCCCGTTAGCCACGTAATGGCAAACTACCTCTATGAAGCTGGTGTAAGCGAAGACCAGATCACTGTGATTCCAAATGGTATCGACCCTGCATTATTCAATACAGAAAATGGCCAGCAACGGGAGCCACGTTTTGAAGGAAAAACAGTCGTTGGCTTTGTTGGCTTCTGCCGAGAGTGGCACCAGCTAGACAAAGTCATGGAAATGATAGCGCAAAGTAATAATCCTAACACCCTACTACTCATTGTTGGCGATGGGCCCGTACTCAATGACCTAAAAGAGCAAGCGAAGAAGCTCAATTTGAGTAACCAAGTACACCTCACAGGCCTAGTCGACCGCAAGGACATGCCCCATTGGCTTGCACAAATAGACATAGCGCTCCAACCCGCTGTAACACCATGGTGCTCTCCCCTCAAACTTATTGAATACCTAGCAACGGGCAAAGCTATCGTTGCCCCTGATGCAGATAATATTAAAGAGTTACTTCGCGATAGCGAGAACGCGTTGCTATTCAAACAAGACAACTTAGATTCAATGCTACCGCAGATTCGCCGGTTAATTGATGACGAAGCCTTAGCCGATAAGATGAAGCGGAACGCGAAGCAGACAATCAAGGAGAAACAGCTGACTTGGCGTCAAAATGGGGAAAAGATCATTTATTTATTCAACACACTCTTATCAAACGAGCTGGCCATTCAGGGAGAGCGCATAAAAACGTCAGAAAAGTAATAACGACTAACATAACGTTGGTATAACACTAAAGCTTATGGTTTCACCGTAAGCTTTAGTGTCAGAATTTAACGGTCTAAAAAGCTCAACAACTCAGTGGTTTTTTCTTCCATCAGTGACTGACAGCCACGCGACTCTACATTGAGTCTTACTAATGGCTCGGTATTAGAAGGACGTAAATTAAACCGCCATTTTTCAAATTCAATCGATATTCCGTCACTTTCATCAATCGAGACCGCATCTCGGCTATAGTGTGCTTTTACTTTGCTTAACACCTTATGTGGTTCAGCAATATGGGAATTAATTTCCCCCGAAGATGGGTAGGCAAGGATCCTTTTCTCTACAGCTTCAGATAACGACATCGACTTAACACAAAGTAACTCAGCCACTAATAGCCAAGGGATCATACCACTATCGCAATAAGCAAAATCTCTAAAATAGTGGTGTGCACTCATTTCTCCGCCATATACGGCATCATGCTCACGCATCATCTGCTTAATATACGTATGCCCAGCCTTAGCCAAAATGGGCTGCCCACCACTCGAGGCTAGGATATCTGTGGTATTCCAATATAGCCTTGGATCGTGAATCACCTTTGCGCCTTGCTGACGTAATGCAAAGGCCTCCGCCAACAAGCCAACGATATAGTAACCCTCAATAAACTGGCCTTTTTCGTCAAAAAAGAAACAGCGATCAAAATCGCCATCCCAAGCTAAGCCAAAATCGGCCTGATGCTCAATAACAGCTTGCGTGGTTGCTGCCCTGTTCTCTGGTAGCATGGGGTTGGGCACACCATTAGGAAAGTGGCCGTCGGCCTCGTGATGGATTTTTATAAACGTTATAGGCACCCCGAGCGAGGCAAGTTGAGACTCAATAGCATCGATAGCGTGACCAGCGGCTCCATTACCGGCATTAGTAACAATTGTCAGAGGCTTAATATTGTCTGGATTGATGAAGGATACTAAATAGCTTACGTATTCAGACAAGCACCCTTTAGTTAATTTCTCACCCTGCGGTAAACAATTATCAAAATGACCTTGTACCGCAACCTTGTGGATGTCTGACAACCCGTTATTTTCCCCAATGGGACGTGCATCACGCCCAACTAACTTCATCCCATTATAATCTGCAGGGTTATGACTGGCGGTTATTTCAATCCCCCCATCGAGTTGCCAGTGTTGGACGGCAAAGTAAACTTCCTCTGTACCCGACATTCCCAAGTCAATAACATCAACCCCATGGTCAACCAAGCCACGACAAACCGCTGCTTTCATTGCTTTTGATGAAAGCCGAATATCAGCACCAACAACAACCTGCTTGGGTTTTACTACCTCCGCATAAGCACGAGCAATCGCATAGGCTTTTTGCTCGTTAAGCTCTTCGCCGACACGGCCGCGAATATCATAGGCTTTAAAGCAGCTCCAAGACTCCGTACAAAGAGTATCAATTTGGTTATTCATACCCCTCTCCCTGTGAATCGATCCTGACAATATCGTCCTCACCTAAGTAGCGGCCAGTTCTAACCTCTATCAACTCCAACATGGATTTTCCCGGATTTTCAAAAGAGTGCTCCGCACCTATTGGGATATAGGTCGACTCGTTTTCACTTACTAGGTAGGTTTTATCTCCGTTTCGTACTCGCGCGGTTCCGACCACTACGATCCAATGCTCAGCACGATTATAATGCACTTGAACCGCGGTTTTTTCGCCCGGCTTAACCTTCACTTTCTTAACATGGTAGCGGTCACCTTCAGTGATAGCGTCATGAGAACCCCAGGGACGAAAAACCTCTCGGTGCTGCAAATGTTCTTGGCGCCCGTCTAGCTCTAACCGAGATACCACCTTTTTAATATCTTGAACTGAGTCTTTATGCGCAACGAGGACAGCATCTTTGGTCTCAATAACGATCAGGTTTTCGATCCCAACCGTTGTCACCAGCCTGTTTTGCGAATAGACATAACAATGATGGCTGCCTTCAGTCATCACATCACCACGAATAGCATTACTGTTATGGTCTTTTTCCGTCACTTCCCATAATGAATCCCACGAGCCAACATCACTCCATCCAGCATCCATCGCAACAACAGCTGCTCGGTCAGTTTTCTCCATCACAGCGTAATCAATTGACTCCGATGGACTTGAAAGAAATGCCTCATTATCAATGCGAATAAAATCAAGATCAGAGTGCTTGCCGTCATAAGCAAGCTGGCAGGTAGCTAAAATTGCAGGATGATATTTATCAAGCTCGCTTAAAAAACTTGATGCTCTAAACAAGAACATACCGCTATTCCATAAATAGCCAGCATTCACATACTCTTGCGCCACTATTTGATTGGGCTTCTCCACAAATGCTTCTACGTGAAATGCACTTGATTGCTCATTCGTTAATTGCCCACACCGAATGTAACCGTAACCAGTTTCTGCTCGATCAGGCACAATTCCAAAAGTAACTAGCATACCTTCAGCAGCTGAAGAAATCGCACGACGAACAGCATCTTGAAAACAAGCAGAGTGCTGAATAACATGATCAGCAGCCAAAACGAGGAGTAAAGGATCTTCACCATTACGCATAGCATGTATGGCAGCTAGTGCTATCGCTGGCGCAGTGTTTCGTCCTTCAGGTTCAAGGATGATCCCTTGGTGATTTGTTGAGTGCTGCCTAAATTGCTCAGCAATAATAAAGCGGTGTTTTTCATTTGAGATAACGATCGGATCGGCACAATTTAACCCATCACATCGAGCGATAGTGTCTTGTAAAAGAGAGCTGCTGCCTGCTAGTGGTAAAAATTGTTTTGGAAAGTGAGTTCGTGATAAAGGCCAAAGCCTTGAGCCTGATCCCCCGGCCATAATGATCGGAATGATGTCCTTATCCATAAACACTCCTTGAACACGTTCATTAAATAAAATTAAACCGCCTCATCACTTAAATTTCGCTTCTTGAGCGCATCACGATGAGAACACTCTAAGGCGAGAACAATGGCAATAAAAATCCAGAAAAACTCAGCATAAGGTAAAGACAATGCAGCCCCACCAAGACAAAAAACAAGCAAAGAAATCTGTAGCATGCTTGCAAGTGAGTACTGCCAGTATAAATCCTCTATATCCTTCGCCTTTTTCATTACATTCCGTAAGGAGAAAATACTAGACACAAGGATCATTAAGAAAAAGAACAAACCAACAAAGCCATGATCACCAAGTACTTGAAAATAAATACTGTGTGCCGCCCAACCTTTATCTGAAGGTGGTGGGGTTGGAATAAACGATAGCTTGTCAAAATCACCCTCAACCGACTGCCATACCTCGCGAGCTTGTAACGCACGAAAACCCGCCCCTAGAACAGGTCGTTCCATCGCCATTAACGTATACATTTTCCAAGCTACAACACGGGTCATAAAAGAACTGTCTTGATCTGCATTTTCAATAGTATTCATTCGCTCTTGCCAAGAATTAGAGACAAGTGCTAAAGCGATAGTGGCAATGATTGCAATATAAAAGGCAAACTGAAGCTTTTTCTTGCTCCCAGCCCACAGTAGAAAAAAGAGAAATGATAAACCAATAAAGCCACCTCGAGACTGAGTACCAAGAACAGTCAATACAAGCAATAAAAACACACCTAAAAGAGTAACTTTAATGAGTTTTGAAAAATCTTGTTTTAGGAAATATAAAACAAGAGGAATAACCATGCAGATTGCAAGTGCGAAATGGTTGTTGTCTGATAAAATATGCGAATCAGGTCCTTTTATATGATGTTCGCCAATGCTCATGATGTATTTAAGCCCTTCAACCACACCGATGAAGCCAGTTGATAAAAGTATACACGCTAATAAAAAGTTAAAATGAAGGCGGCTTCTTACGATTAATAAAATCATAACAAGCATCAAAATACCTTTAAAAAACTTAATCCACTCCGCGTTAACTATCTCAGTGAAACCTATCGTCAAAAAAGTGGTGGCTGATACATGTATAGAAAAAAACACTAAGAAAACTAGTAAAGATGTAAGATAAATACGTTGCTTGTTTTTTGATATGACGTATAACATCAAGGTTATAAGTGAAAAGGTTGAGTTGTAACTGATTGACGAAGCAAAACCGTAAAGCCAATACTTAGGAACAATTAGGCCAGACCAAGTCCATAAACCTAAAGCAATGAAGTTTTTTCTGAATGCAAAAACAAGCAATACGAGAAAAACTGCAAAGAAGGCGATATCTCTCATACCAGTTTCTCATGAGACTTATCATCACAATCAATTTTTGATTGATGGTGTTGATTGATTTCCCCACGGCTATCTTCTTTAGCAGCACTGTAACAAAGCTTAATCAGCACAATTAGACATATCAAAAAAAGTAGAGATTCCATAAGTTAGCACTTCTTCCATGAGCCATATAATTATTATAGTAAAAAAATCACTAATGATATGAAGAACTAACCCCACAAACAGAACGAACCATTTATCCAAAAATCCCAAAACAATAGAATAAATAATCTTAAATTAAAGCAGATCCAAAGGAATAAACCACAAATATAGAATAAACAACCAAAGATAAAATTTACACTATACTACAATAAACATTGAACTATCGTTATTAGAAAAGTTAAAATGGATTTTTAATGAGTTTTTTTAGTAGGATACTGAAATCTAGCTTTTGGATAACATTATCTAAACTACTTAATCGTGGCTTAGCTTTCTTTTGCACCTTGATTTTAGCCAGGATACTTACACCAGATGATTTTGGTATAATTGCATTAGCAACAATAGTGACTGCTTTCTTTGAAACACTGGGTCAACTAGGCACTAAAGAGTACTTATTACAAGAAGAAGCCCCATCTAAAGAGGATATTGATACATCTTGGACATTACAACTAATAACAAAAATAATCATTTCTATTATAATATTTTCATCTTCAGGAATACTTGCGGATTTTTTTAATACACAAGATCTTGAAAATCTGATTAAAGTTCTATCCATAACTCCAACTCTGCAAGGGATAACTAATATAGCTTTTATACTTGAAATTAAAAAATCAAATTTTAAGATAATAACAAAAATAGAGTCAATCGCAAAAATATCATCCGTAATAATCACTCTAACCCTTGCAATGATTTTTAAAAACTATTGGGCTTTTGTAGCAAGCATCATATCTTACCATTTTATTATACTTATATTAAGTTATACTTGCTTTAGATATAAACCAACTTTTAACCTATTAAAAGCAAATAATCAAATTAGCTTCTCAAAATGGACGCTATTAAAAGGTATAACCAATTACATTAATAATAAAAGTGACATTATTATTTTAACAAATTTCACATCTACAAGCTTCATCGGTAATTATAATATTTGTCAAACATTACTACTTACAGCCAAAGAGATCGCTATAACACCATTTTCAGACGCTCTTAACCCTGAGATGGCAAAGCTTATAAATACGAGCAATCATATCGATAAGATCAGTAAATCTTTATTTTCACTAACAATTATAACAGTTCCGTTAACCAGTTTAATCTATATAAATGCAGAAAATATAATCGAAATAACACTTGGTGATTTAGACAAATGGAAAAATGCTGTTGAAATTCTTTATATACTTACACCTATCATAATCACAACAATAATAATTGAAGAAATCACAGATTACCTGACATTAATGTGTAAAGTTAAATTTCTTTTTATTTTTGAAGCTTTTACAGCCTCTACATATTTCTTTACATTATATTACATCTTAACAACCACTGATATTATTTACTTTTTACATGCCAAGATATTTTTATCATTTCTCTTTTTTAGCGTCATACTTATAGCACTGAGAAGATTCTCGAAAATTAGTTTAAAAAGATTAATTTTAAGTTTAACATCGGTAATTATTATTGGCCTTGTTTCAATAGGTTCTACTATATTTATACTTCACAGCTTTGTAAACACTTCATTTAGCTTAATTGAGCTAGGACTAAGCGTATCAATATATAGCATTATATATATAATAAATTTGTCACTCTCATCATTGATTTTAAGGAACTATTCCAATGATTGGCATTTTTTAAATAGTGTATTTATTAATGTAATAAGAGAAGCTTTCAATAGACTAGAAAGAGCACCTGAACATGATAAGAATTATAAATAAGTACTTTTACATATCGGGGGTAATTATGAATATTTTACTTTTAACGTATTTAACGATAGGGGTTTCACTTGATAATTCACTATGGATAACAAATTACACCGATAAAATAAACTCATCAAAACTTAATCTAAACCACAATAAAGAAACATCAGCCCCCCTAGCCTTACTGAATGTAAAAAGTCTTAACTTGCCAACATTAAGTATGGATAATAAAAATGGAGATAACATATCAAATATAGTTTTCGTAAGTAATGAAAATCAATTTATAAAAGAAATAAGTAACATAGAGAAAAGCAAGAAAATAATTTTGAAAAATGGTGTATATACTTTTAACAGCACTAAGCTAAGAACAAATAAAATTAAAAACACACACTCCAAAGTAATAATTACAGCACAGAATGATGGATACGTTGACTTTAAGCTTAATACCATTGAAGGAATACTTATAGATACACCGAACTGGCAGATTAATGGAATTAATTTTAAAGGAATTTGTCCAGATGATAAGAAATGTGAACATGGATTACACATTGTTGGTGATGCAAAAAACATTGTAATTAGCAACAATACCTTTATCGACTTTAACGCCGCAATTAAAGTTAACAAAAAGGATAATCTTTATCCTGATGATGGAATAATAGAATACAATAGATTTCATTTCACTAAACCAAGAAACACAGCTACACCTGTAACCCCCATTAATATTGATCATGCTAATAGATGGCTGGTAAGGAAAAATATCATTTCAGATTTCTCAAAAGCTAATGGAAATAAAGTGAGTTATGCGGCCTTTATGAAGGGAGGGATCTCAGATGGTATCTTTGAACAAAACTTAGTCATATGTAGCAGTGACGGCAAAAATCTTGGTACACGTGTTGGCCTATCGCTCGGTGGTGGCGGTATGAGTAAGACAGCAAGAAGAAATCAAGCAGAATACGAAACTAGAAATTCAGTTATTAGAAATAATATTATCATGAATTGTAATGATGTAGGAGTTTATATTCAAAAGTCGCTAAGTGCTGAAGTTTATAATAATACTATATATAATACTAAAGGAATAGATGTTCGTTATTCTAATTCAACAGCGCTAATTATAAACAATATTCTAAATGGTAAAATAAGATCTAGAGATAAAGCTAAAGTATATAAAGAAAATAACTTAACTATTAGTAAATCATATAGCTTAAAAAAACCAACATTCAACAGTATTTATAAATCACCAAAAGATGGAGATTTTTCTATAATTAGTTCAGATCATATTAATCACTATATTTCTGGATACGTAAAAGTCAGTGATGGTAATACAGACGATTTTTGTAACAATAAGGTCAATGACACCCCATACATTGGCGCAGTTCTTATGAGCACTAATTGCTTCAATTAATTTGACTTTATAGAAAATAATACCATCATTGTAATAGCAACAGTAAATCATGGATGATTATATGAAAATTCTCTTTTTAACCAACCACAAACACCTGCCTGAGTTGTATGGCGGTATGGAGCTTAACACCCATGAGTTATGCCACTTACTCATAAAAAGAGGTCACAAAGTTGCTGTCGCATGCCGACTGGAAGGTGGGTTCACGAAAGTTGGACTCACCAATAAAGTTTACAATATCTTTGGCTATAAATTTTCTAAGGACTACTTTAACCAATATCTGTGTTATCGTTCTTTTGACATGGTTGATAATGTCAAAGTCATTATCAAAGACTTTGAACCTGATATTGTTGTTTTACAAGGCGGGCATAAGCACCTTGAGATACTAAAACAAATAAAATCTTGCCCCGTTGTCGTGTATATACACTCAATTGAAAGTATCAATTATAAAACTGATAAAAACATTTCTTATATTGCAAATTCTAATTTCACTAAAGAGACAGTAAATATAAATTTTGATATTGTAATACCACCAATAATAATACCTAAAAAATATAAGGTATCTAGTAGCAATGAAGATATTATATTTGTTAACCCATCAAAACACAAAGGTTTGGAAGTAGTTAACGGTCTAGCAAAACTTAACCCAAACTTATCATTCAAATACATCGTTAATAGTAAAAAAAATGATAATTCCAGCTACAACAATATAAATAATGTAGAGGTAATAGGGCCTGTTAACAATATGAAAAGCGTATATAGAAGCGCTAGATTATTAATTGCACCAAGTGTTTGGGATGAAACATGGGGAAGAGTTGCTTCAGAAGCACACTGTAGTGGAATTCCTGTATTAGCAAGTAAAACAGGAGGTTTAACAGAATCGGTTGGATATGGCGGTATTTGTGTTCCTAAGAACGCTTCAATTAATGATTGGAATAAGGCTCTACATAAAATAGTTAATCATGAAAATTATGAAAAATTCAAAAAAAGCTCATACGAATACTCACAAAGAAAAGAGATAGATGTAAAAGTTTTAATTGATAAGTTCGAATCACACTTACTTACGAGGTACCATGAAAAATAATGACTTAGGTACAAAGATTATCAAGTCAACAGCATGGAATGTGATCATTAAATGGTCAGAGCATATCATAGCCTTGTTATCAATTATTATTCTTTCTCGAATATTAACACCGTACGATTTTGGTATTGTTTCCATTGCTACTCTTGTTACTATTTTTTTTGAAATATTCAGTCGTCTGGGGACAGAGGAATATTTAATAAAGAAAAAAGATCTTGAGATAAAAGATATAAATTCTGCTTGGACTCTTCAAATATTATTTAAAATAGTAGTCTCACTTTCAATATTCTATTCATCATATATTGCTCCTGATTTTTTTAATGAACCTAAAATTGATTTGGTTCTAAAGGTCTTAGCAATAGTACCACTTTTATCAGGCCTGACAAACATAGACTTAATAATTCAGAAAAGAAATCTTGAGTTTGAATATATTGCTAAATCACTTAGTTATTCAAAATTGTTGTCATTTGTAGTAACAATACTAGTCGCTGCGATTTTCCAGTCATATTGGGCATTTATTATTGGAACTATTACTTATCATGCCTTCCTTTTAATTTTTAGCTATACATTCTTTGAATACAGGCCAAAACTCAATATTGAGTCACTCTATAAACAATGGAGTTTTACTAAATGGACACTTTTAAAAGGAGTTGTTAACTATATCAATGGAAAAATTGATCAAATTCTAATAACGAAATTTTTAAATACATCAACGCTTGGTAGTTACACACTAAGCATGAGGCTAATAGAAACACCATCGTCAGCTTTAATCTCTCCATTAACAAGCGCTGCATTTCCTGGGGTAGCTAGTGTAAAGTCAAATAAAGATCTATTTTTAGACAAAATAAATAAAGTTCTCTTTATAATTATCATTTTTACTTTACCATTAGTCACAGTATTAACACTTTATTCAAAAGAAATTGTACAAATTTTACTTGGAAGCGGTGAAAAGTGGAGTTTAGTGGTAGATATTATTAGTTTACTCTTCCCACTATTAGTACTAAGTACACTATCTGGTAATATTGTAGGATTTATAACAATACTGGGGAAAGTTAAAAATCTCTTTTTAATTGAGCTAATAATATCTCTCGTTAGTACTATCTTACTTTACTATGCTATTGTCTATCAGGATTTTATAACTTTTATTTATACTCGTTATATTGTAGAGGTCATATATCTAAGTGCAAACATCTATTTCCTTTCAATGTTAACAGGGTTGAAGCTACTTAGATTTTTGTTTATTTTATTCGTTTTTTCAACAGTTAACCTTATTGTTTTCAGTTTTATTAATTCTTTAAACATTACATTTGAATTTGATTTAATAACAATGTTTGTTAATGTCACATTGTACTTTTCATGTTATCTCTTTATAGTTTCACTTATCGCTTTTATTTTTAGAAATAAAACCAGTGAATTACACTTCTTATTTACACAAATAAAGCTTGCACTAAAAAAAATACAAGCCTTTATGCTTACAAAGTCATATTCAATCACTTGATTATTCCAAATCCATTCCTATCACAAATAAACTTAAGGCTAGCTTCCTTTTACAAAGGAAACTCTAACAAAACTTTCTACATTCAAAATAATACGCAAGTATTTTTTAACAAAGTTAAGAAATGTTTTGTCTACTGGTCTGTAATCCTGCCATGGTGTTCTAGATAAGTAACTAAAATATTTCTTCTGATAAGGGTGATTACTTGTATAAAACCAAGGTTTAGCACCTACCCCGTTAAAATGAACAATCTTAGCCTGCTCTCTTATTCTTTTTATCTCATTTTTTCCTAATTTTTCATAGGTATTCTTTCTGAAAAATGGGCCTATCACATTATACGTATAATCCAATTTCAGCCTCTTATTAAACAAAACACCATTTAGAGCGTCTTGATCGGGGTATTCAATTGATTTACTATTATCTAATATATAGTTGACGATTTGTGAACGATATTTCTCATCTCTCCACCGTTTTAGATTAAACAGCAATACACCAGAGTTAAAATAATTAAACTCAGGTGGTAAAGGGCAATGTTCTTCACACTCAGCAAATGGAATATCAACAGCAGCTATTACATACTCTTCCAATTCTTGATTGAATAAATCGCTTATAGAATCAACGACAATAGCATCAACATCAATATATAAAACAGTCTCTACTTCCAAATCAAAAAAATCGTCTACCCACAATCTTAAATATATATCTTTTGTATACATTGAGGTTTCAGGCAAAGATTTAATCTTATCATGGTTAAAATCAATAACATTTATTTTAACGTTATCATTTAAACTACCGCATTCAATTATTTTATTTTTAGTTAAATTACTAAGACCAAGCCCTGCAATAACAATATTGAATTGGCTATCTGGGTTATTTTCCACCAATGAAGTAATACACACCCCACAATGCTGTGCATAACTTTCGTTAGTAGTCATCAAAATGTTGAACATATAAATCCCTCACCAGGTAATATAATTTATTATAAGCATTTTGGTAAAAAAGCCATTCCATTTAAGTTGTTATTAAACCAACCTATATAATCTAATACTGATTTCTTGAAATCATCTAACTCTTTTTGGTTGTTTACATACGGTGTCATTCCAATCTTAGTACTTGGAGAGTGAAATGATAATATAAACTCTCTTTGTCCTAACCTTAATTGTGCTTCTGTCACTTCAATCATTTCTGATACTGAAAAGCCTTCAGGTGATAATCTATATTTTTTTATTCTTAATATTTTAGATATAAGAGCTGTTATTTTACTTTTTTCAAATATCTTTAAGCTAGAGGGGTTTTTATTGAAATGATCTTCTATCATTTTACTAAATGATATAATTGAACAAGTATGAGGGATATATGTAATTGTGTTTTCTGAATAAACTTCATTAGAGTAATCAGTAAAGTTTGGACCTCCATTCTCCGTAAAGTTTGTATAGGAACTAATACTTAAATCAACTTTATAGCCTAATGATTTTAGTATTTCTTCACTATTTCTTCCAAAACCATACCTTCCAGCAAGGTAGGTTATAGGTCTTGTACCTGTTTCCTTTTCAATTTCATCTGTTAAGTTTTTTAGCTTATTAAATTCAGATTCTTTTGTTAGATTACCAGGAAACGAAAAGTAATTTTCTACTTCATCATTATCGTCATCATATGGCGGTGTTACCCAAGGGTGCAGGTGTGAAGCAAACTCTATATCTTTTCCTTCTAGCCTTCTAAAGTGATTGATAACTTCCTTTCCATCGGAGCTTTTAATAAAAGGGTAATCCATTGCTAGTGTTACCTTAGCTCCATTATTAATAATATCATCAACGAAATCAATCAATTCTCTCCCATGAGAAACATCAGTATTTGAACGAAAAAAACCTCGATCCCAATTAAACTCTTCCTCCGCATGAATAATAATACTCAACTTAGGTTTTGTCATTTCAGAGCCTCTTTATAAATCGTGGATAAATTTCCAACTGAGTTAGATATTTTCTCATAACAATCTTTAACTACACTGATATCTCCCCCATAAGGATCAATAATTTCAGTTAAGCTTGGATACTGATTATTAAGTAAGTCGGCAGCGCAAAAAGCATTATTTATATCATAATTCTTTTCTAGAATACCTTTGTTTTTGTCATCAAAATAGATAATTATATCATCATGAGATATATCTAATTGCATTAGAGACTTAGATGAGTGCTTACTTAAATCGCAATTTAATAGTAACGCTGCATTTCTTGCTATTTCTGGACTAGACCGAGACTCCTTATTGTGAAAGCCAAATGAGTCTATATCTAGAGTTGAAGAATCACTAAGTGGAAAATTTAATGCAATTTTTTCAGCAAAAGGACTACGCATTATATTACCATAACATAAAAATATAATTCTTCTGTTAGGGTTTGATGAAAATAAGTGATTAAGTTTCTTTTTAGTTCTCCACCTTCTATAAACAGAGTTTACTCGGTTTTTCTTTGTAAATCGCCCTAAAGCAATATTTAATATTTCTTTAACTTCGGAAGCAAAAGGCCTCAAGTCATTGATTCTTAATGTATCTATATTTTCTGTAGGTGCGATGACTTTAGCTATATTAAGTAATCTATAAATCAATATTTTGCTAGATACTTTTTTTCCTAGTGATTGACAGTTTATGTCGAACTCACGTTTGATTTCATAGAGATCTGAGGTTAAAGAACGAGATCTAACGCCAATTCTATAATTATAGTTTATCGATTGTGGCTCTTTATCAAAACATAAAAAGTCAGCGTATACCTTAGGAAAATCTACTCCTGAAGAAATAGCTAGGGGCAATCCACCCCAAAACCTTGCATTGACTTCGATTAGAATCCATTCACCAGTCTCAACATTTCGCCGGAATTCGAACATCGCTACACCGGTTAATTTTGTTTCCTTACATATCGCTTGCGTTGCTTTAAGTAGTTCCGGGTCAAGTGGAGTACTTTCGCGATACGAGCTGCCTCCCCCTGAACTTGGTTCTGCCAAGCGCTTGTAAGAAAATGCTGACTTAACAGTGCCTGAAGAACAGAATACAGATAGTCCTTCGCCCGTTCCTCTAAAATATTCTTCAACTAAGAAATTAGTACTACTCGCATTCGCTTTTATAAAATCTATATAATCTTGATTAGACTTAACCGAAACCACTTTATTTCTTTTGTTTAGAGTTGATATTTCAAAAGATTGTAGCGGCTTAAGAACAAATTTATCACCAAATCGTGCGCTCAACTGCTCATAGTTAGTATTTGTTAAGTCCACAAGTTCACCACGTGCAACCGAAACACCTAACTTCAACGCAACCTGCTTAGTTTTCCATTTATCAAATAAGATATGTAATGCATCTTGATTACATATAGCTAATTTAGTCTTGGGTGGTATAGATCGTCTCTCTACCCATAAGGGATAAATTGCTCGTTCATCACACGGAATAATAAGGTCATACCTAAATCGGTCAATAATCGCTAAAACATTAGTTATCCATTCTTTTTGGGTATAAGCTTCATAGTTGTAATAAAAACATTGTGATATATATTTACTTTTTAATGCAATGCTTGTTCTATCATAGCAAACTACATGAACATCATAACCAGCATTACCAAGTGATCGTATCACTGATAGAAAACTACGGCTATCCTCTCCTATAACGAGCACTTTTAGCGACTCTCTTCCTTGACGGTTTCTCATCACAACTCACTTGTAAGTCTGAAAAATTCAGTTTCTGCATACTGCTAATATGCTTTATCTATATCCCTTGCTGATAGCTTAGTACAAATACCCTTAAATCAGTTTAGCCAAAAAAATGTGCATCATTATACAAGCCACAGCTGATACTAACGCCTTATGAAGGCTATTTTTACCTATTTATGAGATAAACTGTTGTTTAAACTCACGTAACTTTCCTTCAAACTCAAGCCGTTTGCTTGGCACTTCATACTGGCTGACAGACAAAGTGCCTTTCCTATTTGAGAAAGAAGCTTTATACCTTGCTTCACCTGCCATGAAATCATAGGTCTCCAATCCTTCTTCGAGAGCTTTATTTATCAATAAATAATGTGAAACCAATCCAGGTTTAAAATGTGAACTTTTATAGCAGTAATTAATCCCACATAAATAAAAATATATTTTCCCCTTATAATTAAAATTATAAATTATTGAAATTGTTTCATTCCCTACTTTAATGTGATTAAGCTCGACAACTTTATTTTCCACGCCTCTTTCTATTATTTTCTCATGAAAAGCAACAAACTTTTCATTTGTAAAACCACTCTTTATTCCGGCATTCTTCCAACGGGCTAAGTGTAAAGGTTTAGCCTGTAATAGCATTTCTTTTGCCGCATCGATACTACATGCTTTATTAATACTGATCGCCCCTATTTTTTCATAACTCCTAATGCTTCGAAGAATTTGAGAGCGAGTGTTCCTAGAAAGCGATTCAAGTACGGATATTTTTTTGTCCCTCAACTCATCCAAATCAAGTGCATAGTTAGCCGTTTCCCATATTTTACGGCTTTTCAGTCCAAACTCATTAATACAAGAAAATCTATCTTCGTCACTAGCACCGATAACGATTGCATCTAGTCTATCTAGTTCATTAACTAAACGCTTTGCCATCGCTACCCGGATACTTTCTTCATTTTCGGCATCGACTAAAAAATCATTATACTCAATCCAAACCTGATCAAGATCTTGTCGCCCAGTTCTGTGCAAGTAATATTTGGTTTTTATCGCTGAAAGAGGATACTTTGTTGGCTGTTTAACTAACACGCCGAGGCCAACAATTTTATTGTTTAGCCTTGCTTCAATAACATAAAATTCGTTAACAAAGTTATCAATCCATGTGCCTATCCATAGCCATGACAAGAAAAAATTTCCTGTTGATCGTTGCTCTAAATCACACCATGCTTCCTCTAGCCATGCCTGGTTTGGATTTTTGAAGATTTCACATTGTATAGTGTTACGCTTTCTATTAGACACAATTCTTCCTTTAATCATCTATTTCAAGCAAAACAGTCATTTTTCAATATCACTCTATAAATGATAGACTCTAAATTGAGCAACATTCATGTATTGTCATATCATTCTATATCCATGTAACTAATAGTATTTCTTCATTAATTTATCTAATAAAAATCCACCTTTCCTTGAAAAACACTTTTATCGCCAATCATTTTCCACCTAACCCACTGTTATATATAGACTTGATACATTTTGATTTACCTCAGCCTGTGCTACATAGCTTAAGAAATTTGTGTAGTTATCCCGTCCACTCTCTTCTATAGCAGTAATTTGTCAAAATTTTACTATCCTAGGTAAAGGAGTGTTTATTCGCAAAACTGGGAATTGGTTATTATGATTAATACTTTTGTGCGCAACCTTGGCCGCATTGCTTTTGTAGCCATCTGCTTTTCCGTTACTTCATGTAGTGATATCTCTTCTGAAGAATACACCGATAGAGCATTATCTTCCCTTGCAGATAACGATCAAAATGCAGCTATTATTAACCTTAAAAACGCTATCCAAGCAGATAGTAAAGCAATGGAACCTAGGAAATTACTCGCCGATATCTACCTCCAAAGAGGAGACTTTTCTTCAGCAGAAAAAGAGTTTAACCGCGCGATAAGAAACGGAGCAGAACGAGACATCATAGAACCTTTGTTAGCCCGTGCACTACTACGTATGAACGATTTGGAGGCTTTGACCCAGCTTGTAGATAACTCACGTACTAACAGCCCAGAGGTAATGACGGAGTTGTTATCTATCAAATCACTCAGTTTGCTACAAAATGGCAAAGTTGATGAAGCCGAATACACATTAGAACTCGCAACAGAATCAGGTATTGATACTTTATACTCTTCCCTTAGCCAAGCGAGTATCGAGGCTGAAAATGAACAACTGGATTCGGCCATAAGCATTGTCACTGACATGGCTTCGCTTCACCCTGAAAACAGCGATGTATGGCTATTGCTTGGCCACCTAAATACTGCTGCTAACCAACACGTAACAGCGGTTGAAAGTTACAAAAAAGCTGTTGAGCTCTCACCTGATGCCGTTCATTACACACTATTCCTTGCCCAGGCTATGGTTCGTGCTGAAAAGTATCAAGAAGCAGATAAGTATGTCAGTTATCTGCTACAACTCTCCAGCTCACACGTACTGGCAAATGAGCTTAAAGCAGCAATTCAGTACAATTTGAAAAATTTTGATGAAGCAAAAAAACATGCTGAATTAGCAATTAATAACGGTTCGCAAAATCTGAGTGTTTACCTAATCGCAGGTGTCACATCTTATTCGAATGGGCAGATAGAGCAGGCAAATAACTACTTTACTAAAGTTGTGCCATTTGTACCTAATGATCACTTTGTTAAGCGAATGTATGTTTCCACGCAATTCAAGCTCGGACAAATTGATGGGGCATTAAAGACACTCGAAGGATTCGATTTATCATCCGAAGTTAATAGTGACTTTATTTCAGCCATGAGTGTCGAGTTCGCCAAGATTGGCCGAAATAGTGATGCTCTCGAGTTAGCAGAAAAAGCCAGCTCCCTTTCATCCAACAGTAATGATCTTCGATTAGGTTTAGTTAAACTAGCCAACAATGATACAAGTGGTATCGACAACTTACAGCAAATATTGTCGGTCGATCCCGCTCTCCCTGAGGCAAATCTGGGGTTAGCCTACTACCACCTAAAACAAGGAAACAACGAAGCTGCGGAACAAGTTGTTGATGACTGGCTTGAAGCAACCCCTGAGGATATTAATGCCATTCTAATCAAAGGCCTCATTACTCTAAAGCAAAAAGATTACGACAACGCAAAGTTGCTCTTCTCTCAAGTGTTAAGCACTGATCCTGGCAATGTCTCTGCCGCCATTGCGCTTGCACAGATAGAAGCGGCAGAAGGTGACACACAGTCAGCATTTGATAAAACGCTTAGTTTAGCTGAGCAAACACCTGATAATTTCGTTATCGCAAAACATCTATTCAAGTATGCCGCTGAGCTTGACCAAGTCGATCAGGCACTTAAGTTTTATCAAACCAAGACTGACCAAAGCCCTGAAAACGTCAACATGAAGTTAGTCTTGGCACGGGCTTATGGCGCAACAGGTGGTATGGATAAAGCGATATCAATCATCAATGGCTTAACCCCGTCCCAACAGTCAGCGCAAAGCTGGGGGTTACTCGTACTTTTTCATCAAAACCAAAAATCTTACCGCAAAGCATTACAAGCATCTGAGAAATGGCTCGAAGTCGACCGCTTAAACCCTCAGGCCTATATAAAGACAATCCAACTTAGCGAGTTAACAAAAAATTATAGCAAAGGGATAAAGGTCGCGGATGAAGCCCAAGCGCTATTTAGTGACCAGCCTGGTTTCAACTTGATGAAAGCCGGATTGCTAATACACGACAACCGATTAGCATCAAGCCAAAAGATTCTTAATGATCAACCTGACGAAATTAAGAAAACGCCGTATTTCCTTCGTTTGCAGGCTAAGATTTACCAAAACAACAAGCAATACAGTAAAGTCGTAGAAGTACAAGAGAGCCGCTATCGTGCGCAACAGAATTTACAAACCGCTAAAGATCTTGCAGATGCCTATGTTGCGAATAACCAAGCCGACAAAGCGGCATCTTTTCTGAAAAGCGTCATTGAACAGTATGGAGAGGCCGCCCAGCCACTTTCCTTGATGCTTGCTCAACTACAACTTGATAGCAAACCCGATGAGGCCATAGCGCGATATGAAGCTATCATACAACGTGAACCAAATAACGTCATTGCCTTGAATAATGTTGCTTGGCTTTACCTGGAAAAGCAAAACTATACCCAAGCCTGTCAGTCGGCAGAAAAAGCTTATGAGTTAGCTAAAACGCTGCCAGAAGTACAGGACACATATGGTTTCTGCTTGCTTAAATCAGGCAAAACCGAACAGTCTTTACAGCCGCTTAAAATGGCATATGAAAACCGCAAAACTAACATTGAGATCAGCTTGCACTATGTGGAGAGTTTGATCGAAAACGATAAACACATTGAGGCAAAATCGATTTTAAAAGGTATTGCGCCTTCAGAGCCTCACCACATTGAACTAAAAGATAAGCTACAGCAGCTAACTCAGTAACCATATCCCCCTTAGAGGTATAAGCCTCTAAGGGGGAGGGAGTATTTGATGAAATGGTTTTACTCTATTTCCATTCTATTTATCAGCATTTTTTCTACGCCCACTTTGGCTGGGTTGCCCGAAACAATCAAAAGTATCAAGCCTTCTATCGTCGGGGTAGGTACATACAATAAGCTTTCGACACCTAGAGCCCAGCTGCGCGGTACGGGGTTTGTTGTAGGTAATAATTTAATTGCGACCAATGATCATGTCGTTGATAGCAAGCATTTAAAAGGGACCGAGAGCTTTGTCGTGTTTATTGGTGTTGGTAACCAACCTGAAGTAAGGACAGCTAAGGTCATATCCCGCGATCGTAAGCACGACCTCGCGCTATTGAGCGTATCAGGCCCTTCTCTACCCGCAGTCAAGTTATCTTCACAATCAGTTCAAGAAGGTGAATTATATAGCTTTACTGGCTTTCCGATCGGCGCGATTCTCGGATTATATCCAGCCACCCACCGAGGTATTATCTCCAGTATTACACCTATCGCCATACCAGCTAACACAGCGAAGCAACTTTCAGCAAAACAACTAAAGCAGCTGAAAAAACCATATTATGTGTACCAATTTGATGCAACGGCATACCCGGGTAACAGTGGAAGCCCTGTCTACCACCCTGAATCGGGTGAAGTCATTGCTGTTATTAATAAAGTACTAGTTAAATCAACACGTGAGTCAGCAATATCTTCACCGAGTGCCATCACATATGCGATTCCCATCAAGCACTTGAAAAACCTGATAGCTAACCTGTAGCGAGCGTTCAATGATTAATCATCATCATGGTTTGATTGCTACTGTCATCTTTATTTTCTATACCGCCCTGATTACTCATCTCTCTTTGATTGGTGGGGCTCAAGATGGCGACATTATGGACTTCGACCAATACGGCATTCTTTTATTAGATAAGATTCTGCATTTAGGGGCTTATTGCTGTTTTGTCTTAATTGCACATTTTATTTTTGTTCACCTGCGTCACTTATTATGGCTATCTCTCACTCTTTGTGGCTACGGACTGCTTCTTGAGTTCATACAGTCCAGTTACATACCAGGCCGGGAAGGATCATTACTTGACGCAATATCTAACATGCTTGGTGTAGCTATTGGATTTATCACTGTCTTTTTTTATCGTAAGTTAACTCAACTCACGTCATAGCAAGAATGTCAGCATTTTTTACATTCGTGCTAGCAAACCATCACTGCTTTCTCCTAACCGGTTAATATATCAAGCATTAATTTCTTGGCCTCTATATTGCTTTATAAATACCACAGGCACCCAATAACCAAGGATTCACAATGAAAAATATATTAATTGCGGCAGCATTAATGGGAGCAACATTTAGTGCCAATGCAACCTTATGGGTTTTTGATGATTTTGAAGTTAATCATGGTACGGGCCCAGACCTATCAAGTATTGGTACCGGTTACCATTCGGGTTCAACAACTGCCAATGTTAGTGGAATTATGGGAGGACAGCGCGATGCCGAACTTACTGTCACCCAAGCCGGTAGCGACTTCTTTGACTCAACAATTATGGCCGGTGACCCTGATTACCCATACCTATCTTGGTCAAATGGTCCTGGTGCCCTTTCAAAAGTCGAGATTATTTATGACGGCAGCTCAAGTGATCCAAAAAATGCAATGTCACATTACTCGAGTGTCAATAATGTCAATAACCAAGGCCTAGGCGGTATTGATATCAGCTTGCACACTGACTTTTACTTTGATGTCGTATACAGTGATCTGGCAGGCAGCTTCAATTACTACATTCAGGTTTTTGATACATTTGGTATGAATCAGGTCGTTACCGGCACAAATAGTGCTGGTGCAACCGGTATGGTTTACCTTGATTTAGACTTGTTTGATTCTGTTGATCTGATGAATGTTGGCGCGGTAGCTTTTGGGTTTATGAGCATTGCAGAGGGCGCAGATGTTGCAATCGATTCTTTCGGGGTAGTTCCTGAGCCATCCATGCTCGCCGTATTCGGTGCAGGACTATTTGGTTTCGGATTTGTTGGTAGTCGTCGTAAGCGTACAAATTAGTTTTTTAAGTTGACCATGTTAGTTGTACTTCTCAAAGTAACAAAAAAACCAGCCGATGGCTGGTTTTTTGATTTTTCCAAGCAAGAAATTACGTACTTCTCTTTTCAATTCTCTCCAATACCACGACTATGCTAATTCTTACCCTTCTTCGATAAGCTTCATCAGCAAGTGACCGTCGTACATCGCCTGTTTCACTAGTGCCGCTCCCGGCATCGTTGCCTGGGTATAAAAGCAACTTTGCTCAATCACTAAGTCCCGGTTGTACACTGGCAGTGACTGGGTCCTGACGCATTCCATAATGGCCGGATACAGAACCTCTTTTGCTCGGTTGAATTCACCACCAATCAAGATTTTCTCAGGGTTAAACAGGTTAACCATAATGGCAATGGCCTGACCTAGGTTATGGCCAAGTTCGACAATAATCTGCCGGGCAAGTGTATCGCCATCGACGGCGGCATCACATATCTTCTCGATTGTGAGTGTTTTACCGTGTAGCGAAGACGGGTGGCCTTCTCGAAGTCGCTGCTCAACCTGCTCTAACACCGCCTTCAGGCTTGCAACAGTTTCTAAACAGCCATGGTTGCCACAAAAGCAGCGCTTACCATATGGCTTGATTTGTATATGGCCCAACTCACCAATATTGCCAATGCGGCCTTGAAGCACGACATTATCTAACACAATGCCTGCCCCTACCCCATGGTAAATAGAGATCAAAATAGAGTTGGCCACATCACGGGAATTACCAAACAGCTTTTCAGCAAGTGCCCACGAACGCGTATCGTTGCCGATAAACACAGGCAGACCCGTTGATTCATGGATAGCCGGCCCTAGTTCTAGGTTGTGCACATCATAATGTGGCATTTGCAGAACCACACCTTTGTCTGCATTCACCAAGCCAGGCAATGAAACAGCAATGGCGGTGATACGATCGAGTTCACTGACATGATTAGCAAAGAAAGTGTCTATTTCAGTTAACAGTTTTCGCAATACATCATCTTGTTGCAAGACTTCGATATCTTGGCGTTCTTCGACCAGAATATCACCGCCTAACTCATGCAATGCGATAGTCAGGTATCCTCGACCTAATCGCAGCGATAGGAATTGCCACCCCTCATTAGCAGGCACGAGACCGACAGCTGGTCGCCCTCGGCTGGCTGATTCTTGAATGTTGGTTTCTTTAATCAGGTGCGCTTCAATCAGCTCACGGGTGATTTTCGTAATACTAGCAGGCGCTAGCTGACTACGCTTAGATAACTCAATACGCGAAATCGGCCCGTACTGATCAATAAGCTTGTAGACGCTGCCGGCATTGTTTCTTTTGATATGGTCAATATGACCAGGCTGAGCGACATACATGCCTTTACTCCAAACGTTAGGTGCCAATAATAAAGTTAAGTTTAATTTTTTTACTTTGCGAAGTAATTGTGAAGCTGAATATTCAAAGTCCGTGATATTGGTCACGATGAATCATGTAATAACCTCAATTTTTGTGCATTTGCCCGCATGCCAGTGGTAAATTTCCCGATGTTTTTTTGCTCACAAAATTTATCCAATTTTATTATTGATACTAATCACTTATTCGCCTTACTACGTATAATCGCGCCTATCTTACCAGATTTAGCCAAGACAGATTTTTCATGAAATGTCATAATAGCGGGCTGCATAAATCAAGTTCAATCCACCATGAGGTTAGCGGTGTATAAAATTAACGAAGTCTTTGAAACGATTCAAGGTGAAGGCGTTTTCACTGGTGTGCCTGCCATTTTTGTCCGTCTACAAGTTTGTCCTGTAGGCTGTGCTTGGTGCGACACTAAGCAAACTTGGACGGCAGAGCCGCAAGATCACGTTTCAATTAATGACGTTATGGCAAAAAAGGCTGATTCTCCGCGATGGACTGAGCTAGATGCCGATGGCATCGTGGGGCTATTGCAAGCACAACAATATACAGCCAAACATGTTGTTATTACCGGTGGCGAGCCATGCATTTACGACTTGCTTCCGCTGACAACTGCGCTGGAAAGTGCAGGCTTCCAATGCCAAATTGAAACGAGTGGTACGTCTGAAGTTAAGGTGACCGAGCAAACCTGGGTAACGGTGTCACCAAAAATAAACATGAAAGCCAAGCTTCCAGTAATTAAAGAAGCGTTGGAAAGGGCAAATGAAATAAAACACCCTGTTGGGACCCAAAAAGACATTGAGCAACTTGATGAACTCATGGCAGGTAAAAATCTTAAAAAAGATGTGGTTGTTGCTCTTCAGCCTATCAGCCAAAAGCCTCGCGCTACCGAGCTTTGCATCGAAACCTGCATTCAACGCAACTGGCGACTATCGATTCAAACCCACAAATACCTTGCTATTGCCTGACACCTAACGTTAACGCTACATTCTTGCTGAATGTGAAGCGAGAGTCTTAATTCTTAGACTCTCGCTCAATATTCGAGACATGTCTTCTATCCTAACTTTGTACCGCTCCACCATTCCTATAATTGACTCAGTTACTCAAAACAATGACCCCGTGTTGCCTAGAAATATTGGAATAATTCTGTAGCAACCGGATAAAAAAATACAAAACGATATGTACTGGGGAAAAATTATGCGCAGTTATCTGGGATATTGCCTATTGGCTGTCTGCAGCCTATTTTTAACCGCCTGTGGTGGGGGAAGCGACAGCCCCGAGGAAACCAGTGGCCCACCGGCTCCTGTCCTTACTAACTTCACTGTGTCAGTGGACTTGCCCACCCCCCTCGTACCTACGGCAAAAGCCCCCAGCATAAGCTTTATTGGTAAGGCTTATGCCGATGCGATTACGACGCTAAATGAGGATAACTTTGCGGCAGTCTGGTTAGATGACAAAGGGAAAATCATCGAGCAAATTGAAATTACCAATTGGGCATCTCAAGATGATGGTACCTACACCCTTACTGGTAATCTCAGGGTTCGTATCAACGCCGTTTTGCTTGTCGACCTTGCCGGCCAGCCCCAATTCACTATCGGTGAAGCACTTCCTGAAGGCTTGTACATGGTACCTTTAGCCAGCGAACGCTTGGCTCTCACCCTCGAGTCTTCCCTTGCATACTTAGCCCTGACTCAGCGTGTTGCTGCCGATGGGAATTGGGGGGTATTTACCGAAGCATTTCAAAACGGCTCGGGAAGTAAAAATCTTTTAGCCTACCTCGACTTACAAGAAGTTGCTGAAGACCTGAGAGACACGTTGTTCCCAAAAATCGGGATGGAAGGCCTCACCCTGAAAGATCTCATGTCACTGTCGATCGTCAAGTCAATGATGAAAGGACGAATCGAGCGCTTTTTTACTGAACAAGAAGCCATTGAAGCAAACATTCAAGCAATATTAACCGACGGCTACTGGCAAGTAAGTACCTTCAATAACAATAACGGTAGTGGCATTAGAAGCGATGTAACTCGTTATGATGGTAGCGAAACCACTATTGTGGAATCTCGTTGGGAAAAATCAGGCAATGAAGACATTAATCTATCGGAGTTCTTTACTTACCTCAGTGGCACGACAGCCTTTGGCTCGGAAGACATCAATAAATTTGTCCTAACCGATGAAGGTTGGATTCCTCTATTTAGTTACCTAAAAGTCATTAGCGCTTTACCTGCATCTGCACTGATGACTGATGCCGGCTTATCCCAAGGGGATGAACTTGGTGTGATCTTAAGTGCTGGTGTTTATTCACTACAAGCCAAAAAGATGCATGATTTTCTGTCCAGTAAAGAAAACCATCATATCACTCGATACATCCAGCCAAATCAAACCTTTAGCGAAGGTGCTTCAGGCTTCTACTTTACCTGGCGCCCACAAAACGAAACCTACCTCCTCTGCGACTTCAGCAATAACCAAGATACCTGCCGAGTCTCGCCTATCAGCACACCTGAAGCGGCATACACAAGCTTAAATGATGTGATTAGTGCTTTAGAAGACACTGGACCTGATATTACCAATGTCAACGGCTTCAAATTAAGTGATAACGTGGTTGTAGAATTTATCGACGATGGTGCCTTTACTATTCGCTATTGGACCAACATCGCTGGCGATGAGTGGACGATTCAAGAACTAGGCGTTTGGTCGAGTACTTCCTCTGGGGGAAAATCGCTGCTCCGTTTCGATGTCCCTATCGTTATAAAGCAACTCGCGGATAGCTACCCTTTTGAAAGCTTAAACTTGTTCTTAGTTGAAGGTGAAAATGGCTTTGTCAACATCGGGGAAACGTTACTCGATAATGGCGAATTCAACTTTGCCGGTTTTGACAACGATGCTCAAAGCCAAATTTTTGCCGCAGCCAGCCGAGATAACCTCCCCGCTTTCGATCTGTGCGCCTTTGGCAATACCTCATCAGCCAACGAAGATTTATTCCTGAATGCAGTAACCGAATGCGGCGGGGATGAACGCTTTACGACATCAAGAGTTGATGACTTGGTGGACAAAACCCTTGTCCATATTTCCGAGCAAGGTGAAATCACTGCGGAGCGTCTACTCGCTGATAACTCTTGGGAATATTTTGTTGATACGATCGCGCAGCCTGCGCCTAGCCGCAGTTGGTCGCTGAACGAGTCTGGTTACTTAACTTTGCTAGACGACACGAATAGCCCAGAAGAGTTCACCTATTGGGCAATGACCGCCTATGACTATACGATGAACTTGCTGGCGTTAAAATCTTACGAGTCAACACCAACCGCAAACATTATCGACAGCATAATGCGCAAGGAATATGCGCCGGGTGAGCTAGCCAACTGCGCGACACAAGACTCAGGATGGGATTCGACAACTGCGACACCGATTGCGAAGCGAAGTGTTACAGAATACCAAAACCAAGTCGAGCAATGTAAGGTCATCTGGTTTGACCGCAATCCAGTCTTTACCGAAAAACTGCTCATTGGGCAAACAAACAACAATGCTGATGACATGGCGATAACATTCGCCAGTGATAATAACCGCTATTTGCAGCTAAGCGATACTTTTGATGGTGACTTTTTCGAAGGCCGCTACCTTGACCAAAGCGGCTGTGGATTTGACTTTGCCATCCGCTGGCAAATAGAAGAAGACGGCACGCTTTATTATGAAGCCGTTGACGGTTCGATGAACGAACGTATCCAGATCACCGACACCGATGGTTTGCAGCTTGCCATCAAGGCGTTCAACCATCAAAACCGTTGGCAGACCGATGAGACACTGTCGTTTGCTGCCGATGAAGGTGAAATGTGGAGCGATATCGTCACCCTCATTCCGGCAAGTGATGTGCCTACAATCACTATCATTCCAGAACCAGAGCCGGATCCTAATGCGCCTCCACCTGCAGAGGGTGAAGAAGAAACGGGGCCACCGGCTGGCACCATTCTCAATGACGGTGAAGTATGTGCCTTTCCTCCGCCAGCTCCCTAAGCACTAACCCGGAAAAAGCCCTAAATGGGCTTTTTCTCATTCACATGAACAAATATCGACCAGCCAAGTATAGAATTAGCGTAATTAGTCCATCTATTTGGCCTTACATTGAATATTCAGGCTTGATGCTTGACGTAAGACAGGTAATATTGGTTCTTTGGACTGTATCTTAAAGCGCACTAACAAAGTGCCTTAACGGAGAATAATTTAAACATGACTTACGCGCCTGTAACAGACGTACTAAGCGGTAAGCTAGCGGTAGACAGTGAAGTCACTGTTCGCGGCTGGATCCGTTCACGTCGTGATTCCAAAGCTGGAATCTCTTTCCTTGCCATTTATGACGGCTCTTGTTTCGACCCGATTCAGGCCGTGGTCCCTAATGAGTTAAATAATTACCAGAATGAAGTGCTTAAGCTGACAACTGGTTGCTCTGTTGAGGTTACTGGTAAGATTGTTGAATCACCAGCGAAAGGCCAGGATTTTGAACTCGCTGCGACAGAAGTAAAAGTCGTGGGTTGGGTTGAAGATGCAGACACTTACCCAATGGCGAAAACCCGTCACTCTATCGAGTACCTGCGTGAAGTGGCTCACCTACGCCCACGCACCAACGTGATTGGCGCGGTTGCCCGTGTACGTAACTGCCTGTCTCAAGCTATCCATCGCTTCTACCACGAGCAGGGCTATATCTGGGTATCTGCTCCACTGATCACCGCTTCTGACTGTGAAGGTGCTGGTGAAATGTTCCGCGTTTCAACGCTGGACATGGAAAACCTGCCACGCACAGAACAAGGCAATGTTGATTACAACGAAGACTTCTTCGGTAAAGAAACATTCCTAACTGTATCAGGCCAGTTGAACGCAGAAGCGTATGCTTGTGCTATGAGCAAGGTATACACATTCGGCCCGACTTTCCGTGCTGAAAACTCAAACACCAGCCGCCACCTAGCGGAATTCTGGATGGTTGAGCCAGAAGTTGCTTTCGCTGAGCTTGACGACGCAGCTAAGCTAGCAGAAGACATGCTGAAGTACGTATTCAAAGCCGTACTTGAAGAGCGCCGTGACGATCTTGAGTTCTTCGCACAGCGCATCAACAAAGACGCAATCACCCGTCTAGAGCAGTTTGTTTCTTCTGACTTCGCACAGGTTGACTACACTGACGCAATCCAGATCCTGAAAGATTCTGGCCGTGACTTTGAGTTCGATGTTGAGTGGGGCATTGATATGTCTTCTGAGCACGAGCGCTACCTAGCAGAAGAACACTTCAAAGCACCTGTTGTAGTGAAGAACTACCCGAAAGACATCAAGTCTTTCTACATGCGCTTGAACGACGATGGCAAGACAGTAGCTGCAATGGATGTTCTAGCGCCGGGTATCGGTGAGATCATCGGTGGTTCTCAGCGTGAAGAGCGCCTAGAGCTACTTGACCAGCGTATGGCTGAGATTGGCATCGACCCAGAGCACATGGACTGGTACCGCGATCTACGTCGTTACGGTACTGTACCTCACTCAGGCTTCGGTCTGGGCTTCGAGCGTCTGGTCTCTTACGTAACAGGTATGGCAAACATCCGTGACGTGATCCCGTTCCCACGTGCACCGCGCTCTGCAAACTTCTAATCAGCATTAGAAGAAAAAGCCTATCTCACATAGGTCATACTATTTCACAGGACGAGCTTGATGCTCGTCCTGTTTGTTTTTAGCCTGCACTCATCCCAATCCCCGCTTCTGCGAACCCACGTCTCTATCTTCCACGTACTTATCTTCCACAGCCGACCAATACTTTTGACATCAACCGAACACTCTACACCAGCAATGCGCTATATATTAATATAGCGGTTAAGTTTCAGAGGTTTGGGCTGCTTTCCTCAGCTTATTAAAGCAAGAGGAAGTCGCAGCAGGGAGGCAACATGATAAAGCGGATAATCGATAGGCTAATTTTTGGCGGGCTGTTGGTTGCCACGCTGCAAATCCCCATGCTCGCAGACCATTATTTGCAGTACCTGTCAGGCTTTTACGACGCGACCAGCCAACAAGTAAATGCATACCGCATCAATGCACGCCAACATGGTTATAGCAGTGCCGAAAGTATGATTAACGCACTTTTGCAAGAATCAAATGCTGTGGTTCGGTTTGATGCAAAGCAAAAGCTTGAAATACTCAACCAGCATCAAGGGTTAGAGCAGGCAATAGACACACTTTCAACCGGACATCTGCTAGATAAAGCACTGTTTATGTTTAACCCAGCCAGGTTTGACGAGCTACAACGGGTACTTGCTCACTATACACCAGGCATTCCCATTGACATTGAGAGTATTGCCATTTGTATAGCAATGGCGCTAGGGCTTAACGCTACTCTTTATTTACCGTTGATGTTATTTCGTCGCCAGCCGAAAAACAGCGCCCAGACAACCGCATCCCAAAGCTAACCGCTGCTAGACATAGACTTACCCATTGGGTTGGAATAAGCTTACGCCAAACTGCTTAGTTCGTTTAAGCAATACTACTAACCTATAGAGCCTACTATGATCAGAGAAGCCACCTTCGAGTCTTCAAGTCGCTGGAGCAAACCTTTCGTTTCAGAAGTTGCTGAAATTATTAACTTGCTGAAAGAATACGGTTATGACGGTGCAACCCTCGCCCGATTAACAGGCTTACAAGAGAAGAAAATCTCAGACTGGATGTCTCGCTACAAGCGTGAGCCGGAAATCGTCTCAAACATCCCTTACCCATGTTGGTGTTTCCTGGCTGCACTTGCTGGTCGCCCTAATATTCAAAATAGCGGCCAACCCATTGAGGTCGATGCCAGAAAAGTCATGCGTGCATTCAAACCAACTGCATTCAAAAATTGCAGTGCATTTGAAATGCCGAGCGAAAAAGAGTTTAAACGTGTTATCGGTGAAAATACCTTCACAGGTATAACTATCGATAGCCTTTGCGACGCTTTTCAATGGAAACCAGCCCAACTCGCCGAAAGCCTGACAAAAGGTACTTTACCTTTCTTGAATTGGTGCTTGATCCTGATGCTTTGCGGCTTCAATGTTCAAAAGATGCTGTTAAACCAGCACGAGGGAGAGATTTCCCTCAACTAAACGCCGATGGCTAAAGAAGCACATTACCAGTGGCGGTATATACCGCCGCTTATCATCTCTCTCTCGGTTTTTAGGATTTAATCATCAAGGCCGAACTGGTATAGTGCCGCCTCCTGAATTGACAACGAAGCAGACAGCATGAACCACCAGCCCAACAACCCATTACACGGTATCACCCTACAAACCCTACTCGGTGAACTTGTTGACCACTACGGCTGGGAGGAGCTTGGTGAAATCACTAAAATCCGTTGTTTCCTTAATGAACCAACGATTAAATCAAGCCTGAAAGTACTGAGAAAAACACAGTGGGCAAGGGAAAGAGTCGAGCAACTCTACATCGACACTTTCTTTATTTAGGTTTATATAAGTGGAATTCAGTCTGGCCAATGATATCAACCAGACTGAAAAAAGCAGGCCTAGCGCATCAAGGCAAGCAGGCTTTCACTGGCTGCCTTCGGTGACTCAGCGTGGCAAATCGCAGAAACCAGTGCAATACCCGCGGCTCCCGTATCAGCAATCGCCTTGATATTGCCCTCGTTAATACCGCCGATAGCAACCAAAGGCAATTGACTGGTGACTACCGCTTTCGCAAGGCCATCAATGCCCCAGGCGTGAACCGTATCGGTTTTGGTTGGCGTTGGGAAAATAGCGCTCAGACCCAAGTAATCAACCGGCAGGGATTGCGCCGCTTCAAGTTGCAGTTCGTTTTCGACCGACAACCCCAAAATCTTATCATCGCCAATGAGACGGCGTGCCAACTCAGCTGGCATATCCGACTGCCCAAGATGCACGCCATCGGCATCCACCGCCAGCGCCACATCGACCCTGTCGTTAATGATCAGTGGCACGCCGGTGCCTGATAGCAAAGACTTCAGCACCTGGGCCCGTTTGATAAACTCACGCACATCACCATGCTTCTCACGCAGTTGTACCATAGTGACCCCACCGGCAACCGCTTCTCGAATCACAAACTCAAGCTGCTCAAGATCTTGGTTTTCGTCAGTAACAAGATAAAGTTGATAGTTATACATTTTTCAACGGTTCTTAATTAACGGCACGAATACGCAAGCGTTCACGCAAAATCGTCTCATCAAGCTGATATAAGGCATCAAGCAAGTTGAGCTGCAAACTCCCCGGCCCTGCTGACTTCTCAGCGGCAATTTCACCTGCAACTCCTAGCACAGCAGTGGCGGCAAGGCCTGCGTTTTCACCAATGGCAGCAAAAGCCCCGGTTAAAGCCGTGTGGGAACAGCCCATGCCCGTGACAAACGGCATCATCTCATGGCCATTTTCCAACGCTATGACCGAGTCTTTCGTCACGACATAATCTGTTGCGCCAGAGATCACTACAGTACACAAATGTTCAGTAGCCAGGTGTCGGGCCGCATTAACCGCTGCATCGCTGCTATCTAAGGCATCTACCCCCTTAGACTGCGCTTGCTCACCGGCAAGGGCTATCACTTCAGATGCGTTACCACGAATAATCAAGTTATCCGCTAAAGCCGCAATATCACGCGATGCCTTGGTACGTAGTTGACTGGCACCGCAGCCCACAGGGTCGAGTACAACTGGCTTCTTATTCGCATTCGCCTGCTCAACAGCATGGATCATACGTGGCAACCAATTGCTATCTAATGTGCCGATATTGATAACCAAGGCACCAGCGAATCCCATCATTTCTGCCATTTCCTCACGGCTATGAGCCATGATAGGCGAAGCCCCCACCGCGAGCAGTGCATTGGCAGTGTTGTTCATCACAACATAATTGGTCACGTTAACCACCAAGGGCTTTTGGTCACGTAACAGCTGCAAGGCATCAACAACCGCCTGTACCTGCGCCGGCACCTGTGAATAAGTGTCTGTATTCATTTCCAAGATCTTGTCCTCTACATCCTCGACAATTTGCCTTGATTATACAGAAACAGCACAGAGATGTTGGCGACAAACTTTCGGGCTGTGACCTTATTATCAATCGATTAGGCTATTGAAACTTGTCAAATCCTACCGTTCATTACAGCTGATTAATGGCATCAATATCTTCCTGTGGCAGTACAATCGCTTCGGGTGCAACAACTTCCCCACTACTTGTAGTCTCGATGTCATCCCCTGGAGCCCAGTCATACCCATTACTCGCCGTAGAACAACCGTACAATAAGCCGACACACATACCTAAAAACAAGACTCTTTTCATAACGTCACCTCTTGATCATCAAACGATCAACTTCATCTGATGAGATACTCCAACGCCGTTAAGAAAAGCTTAGCCATGTATAGCTCAACCGGTTGTCTAGTTTTTGTTCGCTTTGGCGGGCGAGTCACAGTAATCATTCATCATTTTGATATTAAATAACTCATCAGACCACAATGGTAACTTGTTATGAACAAAGCAATTCAGCATCACCACGAGCGGCATGTTTTATATGTAAAAATCAATCGGCCAGAAGCAAAAAATGCACTCAACCAAACCATGTATGAAAAGCTAGCGATTGCCATAGAGCAAGCCGACAGCGCGAAAGAAGTCCGTGCCATCGTCTTAACGGGGCTACCCGGCATTTTCTGTGGGGGCAATGATATTAAAGACTTTGTAGCGATGGCTGAAGGAATGGCAGACTTTGCTGGTGGCCGCTTTATGAAAGCATTAATTAATTGCGATACCCCTTTAGTTGCTGCGATAGATGGACCTGCCATTGGTATCGGTACAACCATGCTGCAGTTTTTCGATTTCATCTACTGCTCACCTAAAGCGTTATTCAAAACCCCATTCGTCCCATTAGGGCTATGTCCAGAAATGGCCTCCAGCGTCCAGCTGGCCAAAATTATCGGCCATCGCAAGGCTAAATCGATGCTGCTACTTGGTGAAGCAATGGATGCCCCGGAAGCGCTAAAGCTTGGCTTTATCAATGCAATCAGTGATGATCCGGAACAAGCTGCGACCAAGTGCGCCAATACCATCAGCCAATTACCCCCTAAAGCAATGCGCGTAACCAAGTCGATGCTCACCTCTCCAGAGCGAGATAAACTACTTAAACTCATTAAGCGTGAAAATGAGCAGCTGATGCATCAAATTAGGCAACCAGAAGCTAAGAAGGCATTCAACGCTTTCTTGGAAAAAGACAATTAACTCTAAAGTTGAATTTGATCTACATCAATTATTGACAACGTCTTTCTCCACAACTAAAGTTGCATTATAAATACAACTTTAGTTGCGGAGGTCCACAATGAACGTCTTTAAAAAAGTATCCATGCTCGGTGGTAGTGTCATGCTAATCAGTTTATCGATATTAATCACAAGCTTGTTGATTAGCTTTCCACTTGCTGATCACTTTACCATTATTCAACAAGCCATCGCACACATCACAACCATTGTCATTGCGGGGGTGTTTAAGGTTGGGTATGTCATCTTTATTGTAGGGCGTTATGAAAGAGGACTGTCCATTTAAAGGGGTGAAAAGATGGGCGCGCTATCGAGTCATTTTCAGTGGTCCTTGCGGCAAATAATCGTGTAACAGCCATGTTTTAGCAACTTATCCAACCAACTCAACTGAAAATAGAATTTCTCTATGTTTTCACCCTCAAGCTAGGCCAGTTTCATCATATTTGTCCGCTTTACATCGGACTACAACCTTATGCAAATCAACCCCCACCATCTGTGATCAATTTCAAACCAAAAGGGTTGACCGATAAAGCATGTAATAAAATTACGTATTTTTATATTTTAATTACCTAATCTTGCATTTAAATAGCGCCTTAATCTGCACTTTGTTAAACATTTTGTTGTAACTTTACCTAATTTGTAATTGTACAATATTCATACAACCCACCTCTTGGTTATCTAAAAGCTACAACTATTGAGCACTATGAATTTTTATTTGGTGTAATTGTTACAATTTCTTGTCAAGGGGCAGCCGATAAAGGTATAACTAGCGTAATGACCGTTTATTTTTACCAGCATGGATGATGACAATGTTTGAGAAAATTTCTGCCGCTCCCGCCGACCCTATTCTTGGCCTAACTGAAGAGTTTAAAAAGGACACTCGCCCGGAAAAGATCAACCTTGGTGTGGGTATCTACAAAGATGAGTCAGGCAATACACCTGTACTTGCGACTGTTAAAAAAGCAGAGGCAATCCTGCTTGAGAAAGAAACGACGAAATCATATCTAAGCATTCCAGGTACTGCTGAGTATGGCCTAGCCGTGCAACAACTTCTTTTTGGTGCCGACTCACCAATTATCTCTTCAAAGCGCGCGCTAACCGCTCAAGCTCCAGGTGGTACAGGGGCACTTCGCCTAGCTGCCGAATTCATCAAACGCCAACTTGGTGATGTAAAAGTCTGGATCAGCAACCCAACTTGGGCAAACCATAACGGTGTTTTCGCAGCAGCTGGTCTAGAAACTGTTCAATACAGCTACTACAACGCTGAAACCAAAGACATGGACTTTGATGCTGCGCTAGCAGACCTTGCTAAAGCTGCACCAGGTGACATCGTGCTACTCCACGGTTGCTGCCACAACCCAACCGGCATTGATCCAGTTGCTAGCCAGTGGCAACAACTCGCTGACTTGTGTAAAGAAAAGCAGCTACTGCCGATGTTCGACTTCGCGTACCAAGGCTTCGCTGCTGGCGTTGAAGAAGATGCTCAAGGCCTGCGTATTTTTGCAGACAAGTGCGAAGAGCTACTTGTGGCAAGCTCTTTTTCTAAAAACTTCGGTCTTTACAACGAACGTGTTGGTGCCTTTACCCTAGTTGCCAAATCGAGCGAAGAAGGCAATACGGCATTTAGCCAAGTGAAGAGCATTGCCCGCGTGATCTACTCTAACCCTCCAGCGCACGGTTCAGCTGTTGTCACAGAAATCCTTAACGATGCAGCACTGCGCGCAGAGTGGGAGCAAGAAGTGGCGGCAATGCGCGATCGCATTCAGGAAATGCGTACCTTGTTCGTTCAAACACTGAAGGATCTGGGTGTAGACACAGACTTCAGCTTCATTGAACGCCAAAACGGCATGTTCTCGTTCTCTGGCTTGAACAAAGAGCAAGTAAACCGCCTAAAAGAAGAGTTTGGCATCTACATTGTAGGTTCGGGCCGTATCAGCGTCGCGGGTATGACAAAAGCAAACATGCAACCGCTATGTAAGGGTATCGCAGCCGTACTCTAATCAAACGTCAAGCAATACATACGCAAACGGGCCCTTGTAGGCCCGTTTAATTTTTCATACTCATCCACAATCCCTGTCTAATCATCAAATACCTATACACACATTTTTTCTTCCTGAATAGTATTCTGTTGCGCTTTACTCTCCCCTAAGAATCTTTTTTACTTTCTACTGTTCTTACTTCTTCAGCCAGATTTATCGAGGGGCAAGACGTTGCAAAAAAGCTCCCTCTCATATTGATGCTCTAATTGCTCTCGCCAAGGTTTCTTCGATACAGGCACTAGATAAAAGGTTTCACGAGAAGTATCGGTTACAAACGCCATACCATGCTGCATGAGCTCATAATGGATATCATTCACAAACCCTAATGAGAAACTTTGCCTACCCGTAAGCTGATTAATATCACGACGAGTCAGACATACCCCTTGTTCCTCTTCAGAGAAGCGATTGCGCAACCAGTCCGAAAACTCTCTTGCACTAATCATTGTCATACATTGCCTCCACGTTCATACGTCCCTGAAAACAGAATGTAAAATAGAAGTCTATTCTTAATAAGTTATAGCAGAGATGAGACGTAACGACAGTTGAAAGCAGGAGAGAAGACAATTATGGTGCAAAAAATGCAGGATTAAGACAAGATGCCTAGACAGTCAGGTAAAGATTAGAAAACAATCAGAAAAAGAGTATGCGCAGGGAGTTGCACCCGCCCCTGCGGTACGCAGGAACGGGTCTGGCGAGCCATTAAAGCGCTTTGTAAAGCACCTTGTTGCCTGCCAGTTGGATACGCTCAACCAAACCTTCTTCGGCTAGTTTCTTAAGCGCACCAGTTGCCCATGAAGCCGCTTTCGCGTCTTCCTGGCCAGCTTGAAGGCCGATACCCTTAGGGTTGATGCCTTCAGCATTCTTAACAACAATATCCAGCACTTGCTGCTGCTTTGGAGTTAAAGACACTTGAGCCGCAACAGGTGCCGCTTCAACTGGCTTTTGCTCTTCAACAACAGGTTTCGCCGCTGGAGCAGCTTTTACTGTTTCTGCAGTTGGTGCTTTTTTCACAGCAGGTTTCGCTGCTGCTGGTTTTGCTTCAACTACAAGGCCCTTAAGGCGTTTTTGTAGCTTAAGCTGAACTTTACGTTTGTGAGAGATTCTCATTAAATTTCCTACTCCGTTGCACTACTTTCAGTCACCACTATCTATCGAGCGACCAAGTTGGACGACCCGACATATCCAGCGGGAAAAAGTAAGCGCGTGTTATACCAAGGATGTCAGAGAAATGCCAGCAAACGGTTATTTAAGCCGCAACAAAAGATGATTTTACTCAAAAATAAGCGACAAGCTCTCATTTTAGTACTTTTTATCCGTTCAGAAAAAATACTAAAAGTTGAGTATCTTTCGTGAAGATGAAGCTATCTGTCGCTAACAGAAGCCTACTGTATATAAAAACATATACAAACCTAAGCACTGTATAAATTTCGTCTACTGATCGTTTCTCGACGTTTTGTGGTACTAATCGGTAAGTGACAAAATCGGTACCTGATGCCTCTGTGCACGAAACTTGATGGTGGCTCATAATTAAATCATGAATGCCAAAATAGAAACCCAGTACATCCGCCCCCATACTTTTGCCAACGGGCGGCTGCTATACATACTTGGCCTTATCGGTGCTGCACTTGCAGGCATCATTAGTTTCAGCTGGCCGCAAGTTGCGCCAGCTGCAGTTGCAATCCTGCTAATCGCATCTTGTATACTCGCCCTTGTCGGCTACAAAGCCAATCAAGGCCCTGAACTGTCTTTTACCCTTACCTTTATGCATCTCCAGTTCCACTCGCACTATGGGGGCTGGACTGCCCGTTGGAACAATATTGACCGTATCGGCCAAGCGTCGGTAGAAAAAGAAGGGTGGTATCAGCCAATCCCTTGGGTGGGGGTTAGACTTAAAGATTACCAAGCTTTCATTGAAGCGATATGCCCGCGTGTCGCCACCAAACTACTGATGGATCAGCGCCCGCTACTCATTATTGCCCACCGCAATGCTGGAGAGACAGAAGAGCAAATCGAAGACATACTGTTCGACGATCGCCACTACCATTTAAGCTCGGGTAAAACACTAAAAGGGCTGCAAGCCATGTTGGCCAACCGCATGCACTACAATCGGCGTTATCTGGGCTATGACTTTTTTATTTCGGAGGATGTGCTCGATCGCCCAGCCGCAGAGTTTGCAGGTTTGGCGAGGAACTATTTGGCAAGGTGCCGCGGTTTACCCGACATGTAAATACGGCACCAAGAAGGTGCCGTATGATAAGAAATAAGCAAGTGCTTAGTACAACGGCATTTCATCCGCCACAAACGGGTTGGTGATACGCTCATGGCCGAATGTCGACAGTGGACCATGGCCCGGGACGAAAGTCGTTTCGTTACCCAGCGGCCAAAGTTTGCCTTTGATTGAATTGATCAATGTCGGGTGGTCGCCACGTGGGAAGTCAGTACGGCCAATACCGCCCTTGAACAGCACATCCCCTACAAATGCAATTTTAGCCTCGGCATTGTGCAATACAACGTGGCCCGGAGTGTGGCCTGGCGTATGAAGTACATTCAGCACTTGGTTGCCCACTTGAACAGTATCGCCTTCATCCAACCACTGATCAGGGTCAAACGCTTCAGTCATTGGAAAACCAAACATTTCACTCTGGCGCGGCAAGCCTTGCAGCCAGAAAGCATCGTCTTTATGAGGACCAATAACCGGTACACCGAGTTCTTCAGCTAGCGGTGCTGTTCCACCCACATGATCCAAGTGGCCGTGCGTCAAAATCAACTTGGTGACTGTTAGGCCAAGCGATTGCACTTTCTCCTTAAGCAGGTGAATGTCACCGCCTGGATCAACCATCGCCGCTTCTTTGGTTTCATCGCACCAGATGATGGAGCAGTTTTGTTGGAATGGTGTAACAGGCACAATTTCAAACTGAAGGCTCATTTGCATTTTCCTAGCAATTACATAACTGGCGGCAGAATACCACAATATCAATCTGGATAAATACAGCAAAGCCGACGACTACCAAGAGAGGAGAGGCAGAAGTCGGCTTTGTAATTATTCGTTAATTTGTTACCAGCGGCGTACTGGGCCTGTATCTATGTGTACAAAACCGCTCTGAGGGTAATACCCCACACCACCAAGTCGCAGCTCTAGGGCTGCATTACGTATACGGGACAATGACACGCCTTCCAAATTGAAGTCAATGGCCTGCCCTTTCATATGATAGCTTTTGGTGGCTACCCCGCCATTTTTCTGCAACGCTTTATTGGTTGCAGGCGAACGGTACCCCGAAATAATCCGCACTTGCCCTTTATGCCCAAGTCCAGCTTGGATATTGGTGATTGCATCGAACAAACGTCGGTCCATGTTCGCCACTTCGTTACGGCGAAAATCACGGCAAATATGGTTAATCTTTTGCAACTCTTCCTTAAGGTAGTAAGTCCCATCGAAATATTCACTTTCTAGCTCTTCACGAGTATGAATATTGGTCAGCGAAATCTTACGCGTGCTTCCTGCTTTATAGGGGCTTGCAAGCGCCACTCCAGGCACAAGGCTTGCAGCCAAAGTAAGCCCGCCAGCAACCAGCAGCTGACGACGCTTGTAATCAATTCCAGACATAACTAAACGAACACCACTTTCTTGTACTCTCTAGGCATTCCTCAACAAGCGAAGCGGTATACCCAAACACGAGAGGCAAGATAACGTTCAGTATTTGTTCAGTCAAACCCTAAAAAGACAAGGTTTTGACTAAATTCAAGCCAAAACCTGCCTAATTATTGACTGCAAAGCATTTTATTCATTGTAAAGACTTGTAAATAATTCCTGATTTTGAGACATCACAACAAATTTGTCATAGTCGTAAACATCATTTCGATAGTTCACTAAACCTTGGTTATCCACCCAAGCTGTCTGATATATGACGTGTACTTTCACATTCCCCTGCAGGCCAACTGTCTTGGTTTTTGTACGCGCCTTAAGTTGATTAACCCGTTGCTCAGGAACGCCGGAATGATTAAGCAAGATCATCGCCAGATCTTCGGCATACTCTACCCGGACACAACCGGAACTAAATGCCCTTTCATCTTTGGCAAATAGGCTCTTCGCGGGGGTATCGTGCAAGTAGATTGCATTGTCGTTTGGCATATTGAATTTGAAGCGGCCAAGCGCATTTTTGCGCCCTGGTTTCTGCCTCAAGCGGTACGGAAACGACTTCGCATTGACGATACGCCAATCAATGGTATGGATTGGGATTTGCTCCGAGCTTGTCCAGCTTCGGATCACGGCAAACCCATTGCGATGCAGATAGCCGCGGTCACGTTGCGCCTTTGGCAAAATATCCTTGCGCATGATCGACATCGGTACATTCCAGTATGGGTTAAACACAACCGACGACATATTGGAGGTCATCAAAGGCGTACGCCGCGTCTTGCGGCCGACAATCACTTTGCTATCCAACACATGTTTGTTGTCCAACCATAAGCTCATTTCGTAATTAGGGATGTTGACGATTAGCACCGAGCTTTGCGGCTCAGACCATAAACGCGTTCGCTCTGCATTCAATGCCAGTACCCGAACACGGGATCGGGGGGAGATTGCCAACCAATAACGTGTTTGCGGGCCTATCACCCCATCAGCTTTCAAGCCATGGCGTTGCTGAAAGCTCTTTATCGCATTCGCCAAATCAATATTGTAGGTTTTCACCCCGGCGGCACGAATTTGCTCAGCTTCGAAGTCGCGTAGGTCTCCTTGGCTCTCCAAGATAGTGATCAAGCCTTCGGGGTTTTGCAACCTTGTCCCCAAACGGATGATCCCCTGCTGGTAAAATCCCGGCCAAGATTGCTGAGTGGCTTGCTCTTGCTTTTCAATGGCATGGATAAGCTGGCTATAGCTATCACCCATTGGCTTCATAGCACTCACGAAGTAGCGAAGCTGCTCTTGCTCAATGGCACTGAGCAAGCGTGCGTTATATGCATCAGACGGGGCAGGCAAGCGTGCATCAACCCCTGCGCCAAACAACCACCCCCGGCCATAAGCCGGCATGCCTTCGACATAGCTCATGTAAGCAAATAAGGTATCGGAAGCGAGGAGGTCATACTGCCGCCAATCGTTGCTTTGCTTATAACGCTTGAGCAATTTATAACGATTTGAAAAGTCTGCACTGACACCTGAAAGCGCAATGATACGAAGTTGCTCCTCAAACTCACTGGCAGTAAATGTATCCTGCCATAAGGGAACAAAACCAATCGCATGATAGAGCTCTGCAAGTTTATCGACATAGCGAATAGCAGCAATGTTATTGGCGACCTCATGCACCCATTGCTGCGCTTTTTTATGCTGGAGAATATCGTCTGAGAACTGCTGCTCTATCTCAGTTTGCGTGGATAATGGCTGAATAGGTTGGATTTCTTCAGCCAATAACGTCTGAGAATAAGCAACTACGAGAACAAGGCCGATACGGCTTAGCTTTGTCATTGCCAACTGACTCCTCATCACCATTATTCTAATTATGGCAAATTCAATAAATGACGGACTAAATTTAGCCGCCAAAGCCAGCATGCAATGTTTCAATTATTCAAATATCAGACCGATAAATTGGGCGTATTGATAATATTCCAATGATTGTCCCACATAACAGGCCCTTGGAAGCTTGCTCTGTTTGCCGGAGGCTTCACTGAAACAACTTTGCCCGCCCCCGATCCCACCAGCCAGCGATTGTCCAGCACGCCAACCCCCGATGCATCGATAAGAGGGGACACCGACACCAGCTCTCGGCTTGACGCCCGCCATATGCCATAACAATTTCCCCGTGGCGAGGTAGCCAACAGGTAACCGTCAAGGCTAGAAATGCTCGCGATGTAGTGATTAAAACGAAGCCACTCCTCATCTTCGGCAATTAAGCTCTCAAACCGGCCACCACGGCGATGTAAAGCCACCAGCGGCACAGCACCTTCAGGCTCGCCTCGATATTGCTGGCCACAGGCAACTTCACCGGTATCTGTCAGGCTCAAGTGACGGATACTCAAACGCTTATCGGCCAACTCTGCTTGTTCAACCAACTCACCACTTCGCCGGTCCAAGTAAACTAGCGCCGGTTGCATGGTCTCGATGTTTAGCGGGGTTCTTCCTCGGGTATGGACACCACCGACACCAATAGCCAAGGTATTATCATCAACGAGGATCACTTCATGTGGACCAATACCAAAACCGGTGAACTCGGCGACTTTTTTTATCGGGTGAGAGGTTGTCGATGGTTCTAGCTCATACACCCCTATCACCCCCTCGCTGGTTGCCGTTTTACCTTCCGTGGCATAAAGCAAACGCCCATCTGGCGAGAATACGCCGTGGCCATAGTAATACCGATTTTGATCGGCAAGACGTAATGGCCAGGTTTCACCAGTGCGATAGTCAAACACCTGCAAATAAGTGCCCGGCCTGCGACTAAAGGCTGCGGCAAGCGAACCTTCGGTCTGGACCGCAATTCCATGGCCCCGCGCAGGCAAGTCAAACTGATGGACAGGATGACCATCTGGCGTGGCAACAACCGCGCCAAATTGACCATTCGGATAACGGCTACACCCAATAATGGCCTGCTCGACATCAAGCCTATTGGTATGGGTCTTGGTATGAGTATTGGCATCGATATGGCGTGCCATCGATGATGAGCGGCTTTGGCTACAGCCACCCAAAACGCCGGATAACGGTGCCAGTGCCAAGCCACCCAGCGCCCCCCTTAGCAGCCTACGCCTAACAGAATCAGTCACCATCGGTTGCATTAAACCCCACTACGATACCAAGCTCCGGTGCCACCTCATCTTGCAACGCAATTTGAATGTATTCCAACCCGTTGAAAATTTTAAGCAACTCACGATAGCCTTCTGGCGTTTTGAGCATTGAAGTCATGCTTGCATGCTGCGGCCAGCTGGCCAGCAAGGATTGAAATTGCTGGTCGATGCGATCCGCCGTACCGCTATATCCCCGCTCCCGAAGCATGGCATCCAATCCCTTTCCTTCAGCCAAGTACAAGCGATGCATGGCTTGTGTACTCGCCTGCAAATTGGCCAATGATGATCCCGAGCGCCATGACTCCGCTTGATACGGCTTGGGCGAGCCAGGCTTGCCCATCGGGCGGGTCAGCTTTTTGATACTGTAATCAAGCTGGTTATTCAACGCACCGAGGTATTCAGCCAAAGCCAACTGAGGTGTCATCTGCTGCCATGGGTTCGCCTGCCAAGCCGCTTGCAGTTGCTCGCTGCTCGCGGCTATTTGGCCAGCAACAGCTGTGGCCAATTGACAGCCCTGCGGCTGTTGTAAAGCGCTGGTTTGATCAAATAAAAACCACTCAGCAGCGCCCAACCCTTGTACCGCGACGCTTTGCTCAGCAATCAATGGTGCCGTCCAATGGGTACCCTGCTTTAGCAACTGGTTGAGCTTGCGCCCGGTCGTATTTTTCTTATCAGGCCAGAATTGGATTTGCCAACTCAATGCCAATGCTTGTTCACTGCCCTTTTCGCGGCCTTGAAACACCATCCAATCCAGCATTGCCTGTTGCCAAGCCTGCTGGGCGGCAAGTAGCGATGCCTCCGAATACTGTTCACAAAGCGCTTTGGTTAACCCGGACAATTGTGCGGTAGATTCAGCGAAAGCTTGTGCTGCTTGCTGGTGCTGGACAAGCAGCACGTCTTGGGTGGTTTTCGCGTCTGTTTGGCACCCCGCAGTCGTTCCCACGGCCAATAAAGCCAAAGAGGCTAAAATCTGCTTTTTCATGCTATTTTCCCGCTACCTGTTTCTTTAACACCCATTTTCCTATTACCCATTTCTTTATAGCGACTCAAGGAAAGCGACCAATGCAGTGCGGTTTTCTTTCGTTAAAGCCACTACCTTGTCACGGCTTTGTTGGGCTTCGCCACCATGCCACAGTACCGCCTCCATCACATTGCGTGCCCTGCCGTCATGCAAGAATGTGGTATGCCCGTTCACTTCTTCGGTATAGCCAAGCCCCCATAACGGCGCCGTACGCCATTCGCGTCCGTTGGCAAGGTACTCTCCTCGGTGATCAGCCAAGCCTTCCCCCATATCATGAAGCAACAGATCGGTATAAGGGTTAATCACTTGCTCTGACAGTGCTGGCAAATCGGCACTTTTTGCAGTTTTGATCTGGGTGCGATGGCAGCTTTCGCAGCCAATGTCTTTGAACAAGGCTTCACCTGCTTTCACCTGAGGATCATCGATATTGCGTCTTGCAGGCACTGCAAGGTGGCGTGAATAAAACTCGACAAAATCCAGTACGTTTTCGCTCACTTCAGGCTCGCCACCATTTGGCAGTTCCTGACATACGCTCTGATTGGCTGTGCAATTTTCAGCTGGGAATAAATGGCTCGTTAAACCCAGATCGCCATTAAACGCCGCCGCATTCTGCTGCATTAATGTTGGCTGCCCGGCTTTCCAACCAAAGCGCCCAGCCACCAGTTGCTGCTGCTCCACATCCCATACTTGGTTAACTTTGCCAGAGATGCCCTCGCCATCTTTGGCCTGTTGTTCGGCAATATCAAACAACGTTTTATCCGGGATCTGCTCCAACAAACCCAAGCCAATCATCGGCGGCGCAACCCTCGCCGACATCATGACGTCAGGGTGCAGAGGCCCATAGTTCAGGTCAGTAATGGTCATGATTGGCTTGCGTAGTGTCACGACCTCGCCATCGGCGAAAGTGACTGGCACATCAGCGTAGCTCAATGAGATCTGGCCTTCAGGCTTAGCCCCTGACAGCGAAAAGTCTTGTAACTGGCCGCCATATACCGGATCAGGGATGACGCCATCATTGATAATCGCGCGCTTCTGCTCGTCTGTAACAGCAGGGATACTTAAACGTACCAACATGGATACCGCATTCGTATCACCAGCCTCTGGTGGATGGCCCCGCCCATCTTTGATGTGACAATTCTGGCAACCATTGGTATTAAACAGTGGTCCCAGCCCATCACGCGCATCGGTAGTGGCTGGCGCCTGCACCCAAGGGTTACGGAAAAAACTATTGCCCACACTAAAATCAAGGCGCTTTGACAAAGGAAGGTTTGCGGCAGGCAATGAAAAGGCATTCGCCCCTGATTTACGCACTGTGGTATCACCACCAGATTTCATTATTCTAATTTGCTCTGGGGTTAACGGTTTGGCTGGTTTTTCCTGTGCGGCAAATGTTGCAGTTGAAAGCAACATTGGCACCAACGACAAATAACAAAGTAACTTCATGGCTCACATACTCTTTACTACAGCAAAAGGGCTCGCTGGCATTAGCCGGCAGAGCCCTTAATTCGCATGTTTACAAATAAAATCAGAACTGATGATCAGCGGTGTCTGGGTTAAGGTTACTTACGCCCAAAATGCCTGCAGCTTGCTCAATGCTTGCCGTCTGCTTAACCAGAGCCATAATCGACTCGTTCACCAATGCATTACCCGCCTTGTTACCGGAAGCAATGAGCTGATCAAATGACTGATCTTTCTTCTCAGCCGACTGGACTAGGGTGTAAACCTGTGAACGTGCGCTATCGAATTCCGCTTGGATAGCTTGAGCGGCTTGCTTATCCTTATTGGCAACCAAGTCATGAATGCTCGGGCCAGAAACCAACTCACCGTTTACGCGCATGTAAGTACCGGTATAAACGTTGTAGATCCCTTGCTCGTTGTAGTAATGAGAGTTGTGGGTGTTGTCAGAAAAACAGTCGTGCTCATCTTCAGTCGAGTTTGCTTCAAGCGCAACCTTCATACGCTCTCCCGCCAGTTCGCCTAACGATAGCGACCCCATGCCAAACAGCATTTTACGCAAACCGTTATCAGCTGAGTCAGCCAATAGTTCTGCACGGTAGTTTGATGCCACATCAGCAGACCACTGCTGCTCCATCCAGCTTAAATCCGTTTGCAGCAATTCAGATGCCGCTTTCAGGTACTCGCGGCGACGGTCACAGTTACCATTGGTACATGCTTCGCCATAGGCAAAGTCAGTGTATTGGCGCTCACCGGCTCCCGCTTTCGTGCCATTGAGGTCTTGGCCCCACAACAGGAATTCAATGGCGTGGTAGCCCGTCGCAACATTGGCTTCCGAGCCGCCAATTTCATTCAGCTCAGCCAGTAACTCAGGGGTGATTTTTTCAACATCAAGCTTGGTGTTACCAACCTGAATCGCCTTATTGGCAATAATGTTCGCCTTGGCCCCTTCGTTACCCAGTTCGTACTGGTAATCGTCGGCCACATAATCAATAAGCCCTTCATCAAGCGGCCATGCATTCAGTTGGCCTTCCCAGTCATCAACAACCGCATTGCCGAAGCGGAACACTTCCGACTGCTGATAGGGCACTCGGGCTTGTTTCCAAGCTTGGCGCGCTTTATCTAAGGTTGCTTGCGAAGGCGATGCAATGAAAGCATCAATGGCTTTATCAAGAGATTGGGCTGTGCTTAAAGAATCACTGTATACCGCGTGAGCAATATCAGCATAGTGTTCGACCACCGCATCTTTGGTAGGTGCAGCATGAGCAAAAACAGGCATTGCCAAAGCAGATGCCATAATCAAGTTAAGCGGGAATAGAGTTTTCATTATCGTTTTTCGTCCATGTGAAAGCTGTTTATGCATTCTCAAAATCGATGATCTAAGTGAGAATTATTTTCATCACAAACATAATAGACAAAAATGTAACAAGTTGTAAACCCAAGCTGATTGCTCACCAATAAATCATAGACAATTGTTAGCTCACGCGTGAGTGCAACATTCTGAAAACTAACACTTCCAACTTGTGCCCGTTTGTTGTAATTTCGCCGAACAATATTTCAGGAGAGTTTTATGGACAAGCACGAAGAAGTCCTGATTGCCCTTCGACAGATCATTCGCGCCATCGATCTGCATTCGCGCAAGCTAAATAAGGTCGCAGGCTTAACGGGACCACAGTTAGTATTAATGCGTGCTATCCGCGATTCTGGTGAAGTGACTATCAGGCAGCTTTCTAACAACACCAATATGAGCCAAGCCACGGCCACAACGATTCTGGACCGCTTGGAAAAGCGCGAGCTGGTTGTTCGTGAGCGTAGCAAGCTCGATAAGCGTAAAGTCCATGCTTATCTTACTGAGCAAGGCAAAGAAGTATTGGCGAAAGCGCCACCGCCACTGCAAGAAGATTTTGTGGCACGTTTCCAAAAGCTGGAGGATTGGGAACAATCACTACTGCTCTCTTCCGTGCAACGCATATCATCGATGATGAATGCGGAACACTTAGAAGTCGCAGCAATGCTTGAAGTAGGTAGTATTACTCAGCAAGAAGCTGGCAACTAATACACTTTAGTCGCCAGACAATTCGCTTATCATCAGCAGGAAAACAACGTTGTTACTCGAAGGAATTGAAACACTCTTGGTTCTTGCTGAAGAAGGAACGATGAGCCGGGCAGGAAGCCGACTCTACCTAAGCCAAAGTGCAGTCAGTAAACGAATAGCAAAGCTTGAAAAACGCTTAGGCAAGAAGTTGATAGTACCGGCAGGTCGGCATATCAAACTCACTGCCGATGCCCTTGCACTTATCGATAATATTGGTCCGAGTTACAAGGAGATCAAAGGGCTGATATTTGACCACCAGCAACTGGAAGATCATTCCCTTATCCGTATCGCCTGTTCAGAAACGCTCGTAGCTGGGTACCTGTCAAAAATGATGGGTGAGTACATCAAGCGCGATCCGTACATCAATATCAGTACCCACCATACGCCCATCATTGTTGAAAAAGTGCAGTCAGGGGATGTTGCCGTCGGCTTCTGCGCAGGTCACTTACCCCCCCAACATGGATTGGCTGTTACACACCTTTTTGACGAGCCGTTTTCAGTCGTGAGCCAACAGCCACTCAAGCAACAGCCTAGCCAGCTCTTGGTCAACGATTTAAAAAACCCGGCAAATGCAAACCAAGTCAGTTCATTACAAAAAGCAGGCATTGCCCCATTGATGGAAATGGACTCTTACACCGCCGCAGCCCAATTGGCATTAGGCGGTGTTGCGGCAGCCTTGGTGCCCATCTCAATCGTGAATACCCTAAACATCGCCCCGCACCACTGCCATCACTTTCCGTTTATGGATGTGCTCACACGCCCCGTACAATTGTGCTACCGCCAGAGCAGTTATCAATCAGCTCGTACCCGCCGTCTTATTGAAACCATTGCGGATTCTGTTCAACTAGCAATTTAACAGCCATACACATTGAAGTGATCACCACCATAGGGCGTATCAGCTTACGGCCTTTAGAAATCACCACTTTGGCTCCCATACGAGCACCAATAAAACCGCCGACGGCCATCACAAGGCCGATCTCCCAAATAGGTAGCCCAGCGAAGATAAAAAATAGCAGTGCCGCGAAGTTAGAAGTGAAATTCAATATCTTGGTTCTAGCCGTCGCTTCTACCAGACCAAATTGGGCAATCGCAACAAAGCAGATGGTGTAAAGCGCCCCCGCACCTGGGCCAAAGAAACCATCATAGAAACCAATGCTTGTGCCTACCGTCAACGCGAATACATTGTCAGATAACTTAGGTGTACCGCCCCCCTGACCAACTTGGGGCGCAAACAAGAAATACAACGAGATACATACCAGCAGAATAGGAATAAGTTGGGTTAACACCCCTGCATCAATTCGCTGGACTAATTCGGCACCCAGCGCCGCGCCGATAAAGGTAAACACAATGGCATTGCGCATTTCACGCAAGCTAACCAAGCCATTTCGAACAAAGTATAACGATGCCGAAAAACTACCAAATGAGCCCTGTAATTTGTTTGTCGCCAATGCCTGAGTGGGTGGCACGCCAGCAGCAAGCAGTGCAGGCACGGTAAGCAGCCCGCCACCACCAGCAATGGCATCAATAAAACCAGCCAACCCAGCTACAAGAAACAACAAACCCAATACTTCGAACGACAACTCCATTTAGTGCTTTCTCTTTGGTTAAATAAAATTTGGGCTAAAAAATACCACTCATCACGGCTTTCGAATAACGAAACCCAGGACGACAACCTATTCCAGATAGGAATCAATCATTACCAAAACCATTTCGCAATATTGCGCAAAGCACTTACTTGTTCACATGAAGCCTTAGCGCCTGCCACACTTGCTCGCCAGCAGGGTGCAGCCGTGCTTGATAGCGGTAGGCATAATAGGTAATGGGCAACCGGAGAGATTCATCCCCAACGATGGCGACCTTCCCCTCTTGTAGCTCTTGCTTGATCGCGTAATCCGGTAGCCAAGCGACCCCTACCCCCTGTAGCGCTAATGACTTTAGCAAATCAGTCATTGAAGAGGAGAACACGGGCTGGAGGTTGACCTTATCCCGCACCACCTCAACTTGCCGTCCCATATAAGAACTCGGGCTATAAGCCAACCATGGCACTTCCCGGTTACTGCTAAGTCGGTATAACGCATTGCCATCACTATCGCATGCGCTGACAGGTAGCAGCTCGGCCTGGCCAATTTGCAAAGACTGATACGGTGGCAATCGAAGCAGCTCATCGTCAAACGCCAACAGCAAATCACAGCCTCCCTCTTGCAACTCTTCGATGGCGTCATCAACATCAATCGCTTCAACGCTGAGGATTGGGTTATGTTTACCCGCACGCAGCTCAGATTGGATAGAGGGAACCAAGCTCGTTGCCAGGGAGTGGGCCGCAGCCACGCGTACAATATTGCCGCCTAGCTTTGATAAATCTGATAATTGCCCTATCCCATCCATCATCTGGTTGATCAAGGTTCTGGCGGTGATACGGAACAATCGACCACTGGCTGTCAGGGCAACCGGGGTCTTGCTGCGATCAATCAACTCGGCACCAACCGTTTGCTCCAAAGCCTTGATCCTACGACTAAATGCAGGCTGGGTTACATTGCGCTTCGCGGCGGCCAACGAAAAATTCCTGACCTCAGCTAGCACCAAGAAGTCTTCCAACCATTTACTTTCAATATTCATAACGCAGACACGCAACCCAACACAAAAGGAAGAGCCAGTATAGCGAAGGCAACGGGGCATAAAGAGCAGTTTCAAGCCATGGAGATCACAATTTTGGCACAAAGTCATACCGATTATGCATAGCTGGCTCAGCAACGGCATTTCTCAACGACTTAGCACTCCCCTATAGTGAACTCAGTTGAAAATACTGTAGGAACAATAATATGAGCAGGAAATTAGGTATTTTAGGCGGGATGGGACCGCTAGCCACAGTCGAATTCATGCAAAAAATAATTGCGCAGACACCTGCCAGCAGTGACCAACAGCATATTCCCATGCTGGTTAGTAATAACCCGCAGATCCCCGATCGCACCGCTTTTTTGATCAGCAACGGGGAAGATCCTTACCCTGTGCTCAAGCAAGGCATGGAACAACTTGAACAGGCAGGTGCTGAATGTATCGTGATACCATGCAACACCGCCCACTACTGGTATCCCCGCTTGAGCAATGGCTGCCGAGTTCATACCATTAGTATTTTGGACAGTGTGGTTACTGAGGCGCAGCATCGCGGATATCGAAAAGTCGGTATCATGGCCACCACCGCCACCATGACAACCCGCATGTACGAAACTAAATTAGCACAGAAACAAATTGCCTCGGTGGCACCCAACCCGGTTCAACAAGAAGCAGTCATGGCAGGGATCTATGCCGTGAAGGCGGGTGATGTGGAGAAGGGGCATCAGCTGATGAAGCCGGTGTTCGATGATCTGATCGAAAAAGGCGCCGATGCGATTATCCTAGGTTGCACAGAAATCCCTGTCGCGCTGGCAGAAACCGTCTATCACCAACCGCAACAGTGCCTTGACTCACTCGATATTCTGGCCAAAGCCTGTATCGAATGGGCAACAGAAGACAGTGTTGAGTTGGTGGCGTAATGCCATAAACATCAAAACACTGTTCACTGGATGTCAGTTGGCTAGCTCATAGCAAAAAAAAACGCGACAAGCGTCATAGAGCACTACACGTAAGAGACTATCGTATCAATCCAGTGGGGGTTCTGCTCTACCAGCAGTTTCACTGCCATCACCATCGATACCATCACAACCAGAGGGCGAATAAGTTTTCGTCCTTTGGTAACAACCACTTTCGCGCCAAGGCGTGCACCGATAAAGCCACCAAGTGCCATTATCAAGCCTATTTCCCAAATAGGTAAGCCTGCAAAAATGAAAAACAACAGAGCAGCAATATTCGAGGTAAAGTTAAGCACTTTGGTTTTGGCTGTTGCTTCGACTATCCCCAGCTGGGCAATCACCACAAAACAAACAGCAAACAGTGAGCCTGTACCCGGGCCAAAGAAGCCATCGTAGAAGCCAATGCCAGTACCCACCGTCAAGGCAAAGCCAACCTCGTTGAGCTTTGGCTTTCCGCCCCCTTCACCGGTTTCGGGCGCAAATAAAAAATATAGGGCAATGGCAACTAACAATGCCGGGATGACCTTGGTTAGCGTACCGGCGTCCATATACTGGACAAGCAAGGCACCGGCGGCAGAGCCGACAAAGGTACACAAGATAGCCAGCCGCATATCTTTTAGCTTGACCAAGCCATTGCGGACAAAGTACAAGGTGGCGGAAAAACTACCAAAAGAGCTTTGCAGTTTATTGGTCGCCAAGGCTTGTGCTGGCGGAATACCCGCCGCAAGCAGGGCTGGCACTGTTAACATACCGCCGCCGCCCGCCAAAGCATCGATAAATCCGGCTAAACTTGCGACAAAAAACAATGCCGCCATCATTTCCAACGAAAATTCCATTACAACCTAAGCAACCTACTGCAAAACCACTATGGCGCTACACCATAGCAAACCGCCCAAAACACAGGCGGCATAGATTACTCATTCGCTGAATAAATAAAAGCAAAAAATGAAATTATTTTCAGGCTGGCGATGGCAAGCACCAAACCGGCTCAGGTGCGATTTCGGCACATCTCGGCAGGGAATGAGAGCTGGACCATGACATAGCGTTTGAATACTTCTTCATAGTCTTGATCATCAAGCGCTTTTTGCATGCATAGCAGCCAGGCTTCTTTTTCTGCAATACCAATGGAGAGGTGGCGGTGGGCGCCAGGGATATTTATCGAACCATACTTTTCGCTGTAGCGAGAGGGGCCTCCCATCCAACCAATCAGAAAAGTCGTCAGCTTTTCCCGTGACTCGGTTAAATCTGATGCATGCATGGCACGAATATCAGCAGCCTCTGGTAGCGTATCCATGTAATGGTAGAAGCTATCAACCAAACATTTTACGCCTTCTTCTCCACCAGCTGCTGTTAGCGTGCTATCACCCACGCCATAAACCGGTGTCGTTTTTTCTTTCACAGAAGAGGGATCCGGGCGGTATATCAACGTCATTATATTGTCTTCATTACTTCCTTTGATGTTGCAAGTATACCAATCTATACAACATTATCCTGCTCTTAAACGTGACAATACCGTAAGGTGCTTATCATTTGATTATGCACAGTTGATATATCATGACTGCCTACGTCGGAGCCGCCACGCTAAGCCAGTCAAGCCCAACCCAAACATGGCTAACGACGCAGGTTCAGGTACAACAAATGAAGATCCGCCAACATACTGATGCGCTTTATCTTTACCGCCACCCAGTACCGCTCTGCCACGAATCCCGACGGAGATAAGATCGCTTAGCGAGTTGCCCAAATCAGCAATATCAAAGCTAATGTCATAAAACCAATTGGTCAGTTGCGAGTTACGAGCCCCCACACGCAAAATCACATCATAGGGGGCATAAGGCACTCGGTTAAAATTACAGCCACCACCACAGTTCGATGAATTAAAGTAAATATTCGTCGGTGCCGTAACATCGTCACCAGAACGGCGCACAGCATTAAAATTTTGCAGATCAATATTGCCAGCATTGTACTGATTGGCAGTGTCGGAAAAGTTAAAGCCTATTCCCAAAATATCGGCATCCGCTTCTGGCACTGTGATATTGAAAGTAAACCTACCGCTCGTATTATCGTTAACCTTGAAAATATAATCCGCAGTTTGGTTGTTGGTATCATTCCAGTCATCAATATGCAGCTCTAAAGCAGATACCGGCGTACTGAGAATACCTAGCCAAAGTAGATAATTTTTTATTTTTTTCATGCTCGCTCCACGAATCAATTTACATAACACTCCTGAACATGGATAAAGCAATGACTATGCCAGCACTGTAAGTCACAGATGCCTAATAAATTTATACCTGGCCTCTAACCCTTTTCATCATCACTGTAAAAAAGCCTGACACTTTCACGATGCTATGCGCAATCAGTGTAATGTCGTTCCTCATATATCACGCCCATTTAGGTATTTATACGTTATGGCAAGCGACAAACCGGCCCTACTATGTAAATAAACCTGACAGTTAGCATCTGTTTTTTCCAAGAGTGAAGTCACCAAATGTTCCGTCGGTATTTATAACTGATTGAACTTAAAAGTGCCTTCGCCCAAAAAATGACAACGCTCATAATATTCGGGGTGGTCTGTATTTTGCTTAAAGAAAGAGTATTGCTATGTCGTACTTGTCTTCAAGGAGCAAATTACATGCTAAAACCAGCCACATTGCTCGCTATCAGCGTAACTTTCATCCCCTTATCACATGCCAGCCCGCTAGACTTGCTGAATAACCACCAGCTCATTGTTTTTGAAGACTTGGAATCAACCAGCGAAGTGGGCGGGACAGCAATCATTGCGGGCGACCTCAATGGCACAGCGTCAAACTATGCAACCCATATGTCGCAAGCCATGCCGAGTGGAGACGGGCTGGTTATCGGCGGGGATCTTAATGTCAATGTACAAGTCAACAACAACTACGGCGCTATTGTAGGTGGCAGCAATAATGGTATCGTATCGCTCAATGGCCCAAGTAGTGGTTTATCATCCGATACCAGCAACTATGATTTCTCCCAAATCCAAGCCGAGCTCAGCCAATTTTCAACATTTTTGGCATCACTTCCGTCCAACTCGTTGTTAACGCAGCCTTTAGGGTGCTGCAACAACGCCAGCTTTGACGTTGGTAATTCAGTGGGTAGCCTTGCTGCAGTATTCAATATCGATAAAGAAGATATCTTTGAAAACCCGCTGATCAATAGCTATTCACTCAACCTCAATAGCCAAATGCCGTCAGCCATTGTGATTAATGTGGCAGGGGAAAATATTGATGACTCCACCTTCAGCTTCAATGCTATCGGTGACTTTGTATCAGAGGCCATTGCCGAGCTGGTGATCTGGAACTTTTACCAATCGGAGACCTTGAACCTCACCAAGGCCATTCATGGCAGTATCCTCGCCCCACTCGCTGAGCTAACCAACCACACCGAAATCAAAGGATCTGTTGCGGTCAAAAGCCATTTCCAATATGGCAAAATATGGGGCCCAACTTTCGCCGGTATCGTCCCTGCTACTGAAGACCCATCCCCTGCTCCAGCGCCTAATCCACTGGCCTTCATGGCGCTGATCGTCGGCTTCCTTTGTTGGCGCTACCGAGTTGCTGCATAGTCTAGATTCAACGAGATAGATCGCTGCAAAAAGAAAAAAGCCCTTGATAACCAGTATCAAGGGCTGTTAACTATGGTGATTGTACATCAAGAAACGTATATAGGACCGCCAAATGCTGTCACAGGTGGCACTTCACCAGTGAATTTCTCGATGTCGACAATCACAGTATTGGCACTGGTTGCCTGAGCCAATTCCGACGTACCTATATCCATGGTGACGGTATTGGGGTCGCCATAAGTATCGATGGCACCCAGCTTTTCATTCAGCGGGCCATACCACGCCCCTTCATGAATACGTACCACACCCGGCGGGTAATCATCAGACACCCGAGCCCCGGCCAGCAATTGACCACGGTCGTTAAACACCCGGACCAAATCACCGTCTTTGATGCCTCGAGCTTTAGCGTCTTCCGGGCTGATATAAATCGGCTCACGGCCCTGTACCGCGTAGGTTGCACGATATTCCTCTGACTCACACATTTGTGAGTGCAAGCGTTGGTCTGGGTGGCACGATTGAAGCCAAAGCGGGAATTTATCGGAACCTGGCCCACCATGCGAGCGCTCGGCCTTTTCAAACCACATCGGGTGACCTTGGCAGTGCTCGTAGTTATAGCTGGCAATCTTACGGCTATAGATTTCGATAAAGCCAGAAGGTGTTCCCAACGGGTTGATTTCAGGATCTTCACGGAAATCAGCATGACGAACAAAGTTCTTGCCTTCACCGAAGTCTACCCAGCCAGCCTCACCGATCTCCCAGAACTTATCAAATTCCGGCATTTCGAAATTGGCCTTGTTGGCTTCTCGGCAATCCTCATACAACGAGCGCACCCACTCCATTTCATCCATGCCTCGGGTATATTCTTTATTGCGCCCAAAGCGACGGCAGAAGTCAGTAAAAATATCGAAGTCAGTGCGCGACTGATAAAGAGGATCAACCAACTTGTGCATGGCAATCACACCCGTTCCCGAGTACGCCCCATAAAGGTCGATATCATTACGTTCAAACTGGGTACACGCCGGTAATACGATGTCGGAGAAGCGGCAAGTTGCCGTCCACGCAAAATCGATAGTGACAACGGTTTGCAACTTCTGGAATGCCTTTTTCATCCGGTTACGGTCTTGGTGGTGGTGCCAAGGGTTACAACCACTGACGACCAGCATCTTGGTATCCGGTAATATCACCTTACTGCCGTTGTAATTAATTTCCTTGCCCGGCTCCAAAATCGCATCAATCCAACGGGCAACTGGAATTGTCCTGCTGTAGCCATTGAAGTCGTCATTATCCCACTTCGGCTTCTTACCCTCATCAACATTACGAGGGAAGCCACCTGGGCCAGACGCCCCTGTCGGCGGAATACCGACCCCACTGTAGTGGTGAGAGTATGAAATGCCACCGCCCGGCAAACCGATTTGGCCAAGCATGGTGGCGATAACCGCCCCCATCCAGTATGGCTGCTCACCATGCTGCTGACGCTGCACCGCCCAACCGAAAATAATCTGGGTACGATCTTTTGCCATCATGCGCGCAAATTCGCGGATCTGATCCGCTTTCACGCCACAAATAGGCTCAGCCCACTCAGGGGTCTTCGCGGTCTTATCTTCCGCTTCCCCCACAACGTAAGGAATGAATTCATCAAAGCCTAAGGCATAGGTATCAATAAATTCCTTATCGTAAAGCTCCTCGGTGTACAGGGTATGGGCAATTGCCAACATGAATGGTACATCGGTTTGCGGGTTAACGTAGATTTGATCGCAGCTGAGGAAGTTCTGGGTTTTCGACTTCACCGGATCCACCGAGATCACTTTGATCTCCCCTTTGGCGACCTTCTCTTTCAACTGCTCATAGTATTCATAAGAATCATGGGTTTCGCACTGCCAACCGACCTGGGTATTTTTCACCGGGTCATTGGCCCATAAAATAACATTCTTACTGTTACTCAAAATATCAGGCCAAGACGTACCTTGGGCGTACACCTCGGTAGAGCCCAAGACATAGGGCATGATCGTTTGCCCCGCCCCCGTCGAGTAGTCCCCTACCTTGGTCATAAAGTTACCGTGCATCCCCACTGCACGCTGCATATGGTTACCGCAACTGTGGAACTGTCCCGTTTGACGCCAACCGGTCATCCCGGCATGCAAGGCCCATGGGCCATAATCCTTTTGCACCCGCTCTAACTCTTGATAAAGCAGATCCAATGCTTCATCCCAGGTCACCCTGATAAAGCGGTTATTACCTCGGGTATCTCCGCTATATTTATGCTTCTTCAACCAATCAAGCCGCACCATCGGGTACTTCACTCGTGATGGGCTATAAATGATCCCTTTTACCCCGTTGATCATATCCGTTGGATATTTATCTCGATCCAACGGCTCAATGTCGGTCACCTTCCCGTTATAGATACGGGCCCGGAAGGCCCCCCAGTGGGAGCCTGTTGTTTTCCATACCCCATCTGAAGCATACGGGGATGCCACTTCTTCAGCAGCACGTGCCGCCGAAGTTAATAAACTAGGGCCAATCACCGTTACCGCACTGGTGGTGGCTAACCCTTTCAAAAATTTACGTCGACTCAGAGACATAGTTAACCTCACTTCGCTTCTTTTAATGGCCTGCGTCAGAGAAATCTGACGAGTGTTTTTGCAAGTATTTCAATACAAGTGCTTCACTATCACGATCGAGATTGACGAATGCGAGCATCCCGTTGAACATGCCAGGCCAAGTGTTGGCATCGAAATGATTTTCTGCCGGCTGAGTATGACAAACACTACAGTTGTCATTGTAGGCAGGGCGTGCTTCCGCCCAGATCACTTCGACATCATCGATAAGCGACTCTTTTGGCATCCAGAGTTTGACGACGACACGTTGCCAGCCAAGACCGGTTAACTCGTCTTCTTTCTCTTCAAACTTCTCAACCAAGGTTTCACTCAAAGCAGCATCTTTGCTCAATGCTGCCGTTGGAATATTCATACCGAAATCTTCATTAATAACGCGACCAAAGCCTTTGGTTTTGCGCCACCCGGCAATTTCGACCTGAATTGCATTATCCTTCACTTGAACAACCTTCACTTCTGACGCCGGGTTCAACTGCCCGCCATCAATCGTCAAGGCTTCATCTTCATACATAGGTAAGTAACGGACGCTGAAGTAATTTTCACCCTCAGAGAAGCGGGTGTTATTCGCTTTTTGAACCAGACCTGAAATCATACCGCCAGAAGCTTCCATATTGCCCGGTAGCTCATGGGCAATCCCCTTGTGGCAATCCATACAGCTTTGATCACGCTCAGCGGCTTGCTTCATCTGGGTTCGGGCGATGTCAGACATTTCATCCCACTTCATACTGTCGTAGTTGTGGCAGTTTTTACACTCAAGTGAACCATTGGCCGAGAAGCGTTCCCATTCGTGGTTGGCAAGCTCCAGTCGTTTTTCGAGAAACTTCTCGCGAGTATTGATTGTGCCGAAAATAGCCCCAAACACTTCCTTACTTGCCTGCATCTTACGGGCAATTTTATCGGTCCAATTATGCGGAACATGGCAATCTGGGCAGGTCGCCCTCACACCAGAATGATTCGACCAGTGAACCGTTCCCTTCAATTCTTCGTATACATTGTCACGCATCTCATGACAGCCGATGCAAAACTTCTCGGTATTGGTCACTTCTAGGGCGGTATTGAAGCCACCCCAGAAAATAATACCGGCAATAAAGCCGCCCAACGTGAGGACGCCCAAGCTAATGTGCATAGCCGGACGCCAAAACGTGGCCCATAGTTTTTTCAAAAAGCTCATCATATGCTTACCTTTCCTTAATTTGGCTTACGGTGTTAACGCGTCGTATCTAGCCGTGCCCCGGAGGGCCTAAGAAAAAGACCTGCATCGCCCATACAATGAAGCCATAACCGCCCACAATGGCAACCGCAAGAATGGGAAACAGGAAAATAGTGATGAAGAGAAAAGAGCGCCACTCATACTTTGCTCTTTCTTTATCCGCGACTGGATCAGGGTTACTCATTGCTGACATCCTTCTTATTATCTGTATCCCTTAAGCAACGAGTAGGCACTTACTGCTAAAGGGCTATATCGAATATGTTCAAGTATAGTTAAGGATGTTAACGGTACGGAAAAACCGCTCAATTAAAGCAAAAGTGTTGAAGCAAAGCACATTTTTCACATCAACCCCATTCAATACAAGGTCAGGTTTAGTGAAGGAGAATGAGTTGGTATTTGATAAAACAGAAAAAGGCGCATTGCTGCGCCTTTTAAGAGAGGAAGGAGGATTTTACTTACAGTGCAACACTGTAGATAGTTTGGTTCTGCTGGTATAGCTTCAAGCGCTGTTGGAAGTTCGCCACACGCTGGCTGTTGCTGTCGTCCAGTTTACCAATCGCCGTTTCCTGAGCTTCAATAGCTTGGCGGAATTCGCCACATGCAGCGTAGGCCGCAGCCAAGTTATCGTAATCACCTGCATCACCGGTGCCAGTACGGCTCAATACCTGTTTAGCCAATTTCAGTGCACGTTCGCCGTCACGCATACGCTCGTCCGAGCATGTCGCATACAGCCATACCAGATTACGCTTTGATTCCAACGAACCGCCGTTTGATGCTTCGTTAAACCACTTAATGGCATTGCCGCAGTCTACCGAGCCAGCTGCGCCAGAAGCATAGTACATACCAAGCTCAACCATTGCCGGTACATCACCTTCTTTTGCTGCTTCTTTATACCAATGAAGCGCTTGTTCGTTATCACGAGGTAGCACCTGACCCTGCTTAAATAGGTCGCCAATCATGGTTTTGACTTCAGGCATATCAACCGCGGCTTTCTCTAGCCAGTACATGCCTTTTAGCGGGTCGGCCTTTAAACCGTTGGAGCCTTCAAGATAGGCTCGACCTAAGAAAAGCTGCATATTTTTATCACCCTGTTCAGCTTCAAGCTCAACATAGTTCAATGTTGAAAGCAGGTGGTGCTCAGGTGAAGTTGTAACAGAGGCGTTGGCCGTGGTGGTACCTAATACAGCAAGGCCAAACATTGCACCGAACACAACTTTTTTAAGGGTCATAACTGCTGGCATATCGTGGTCTCTTCTCTCAGGCGTTTCGTTCTGGTGAAGCAATTTAATCAATGCGTGATTAAAAAACAACCAGCTGCAGCCATACAGGCGTGACTAAAAGAATAGACAATTAACGATATTTTATTTCATGCCAAGCGGTTAGCTGACTCAGAAAAATGATGAGGATTATTGAAAATGAGAGATAGATCGTAATTTTATATACTAGATAATAATGAAATATGCTGAATAGGCGCTTAACTGACAGCATAAGTCTCTAGCTAAGTACATAAAAAGGCCGCGAAGTGTTACCACTTCGCGGCCCAATCAATCAGATAAGCATCTTAAAGGTGGAGGTAATGCTCTTCACCAGCCTTAATGTAGTGGCCTTTATCGTTTGGCGCACCATCTAGGTCGATATCCAAATCAATTTGATTCGGTAGATCCAGCAAGGCATCACACACTAACACCACATCGTAGTTTCCTTGCGGCACATGCTCCATCTTATACTGATCATCACTAGATACTTTCGCCGTCATCACTGGCGCATAAGCTGAACCTAAATCACCATACTTAGAATCAGATTCGTACAAATACACATAAGAGTCATCTGTTTTGTTCACACATGATGATAAATCGACGTCACCAAGAATAGTGCCTGATAGCGCTTCATTCGCAACACGGAAACCTTCACTCTTTAGTATGTAGGCTTGATCAACCAATTGAAGCAAACTACGTAAATCAAACGTAAAGATGAACTTTTCAGGTACATCAATGTTGATATTCAAGCCATCAAACGTGAGATCATCGACAATATCCATTTTCATTTTATCAACTGGATTACCCACGTATGAGTATGGTGTATCAAGGAAGTCACCATAGCTACCCTGCAATACGGAAAGCGCCATCGAGGTATACTCCCCAACAGGAACAAGCTGTTCCGCAATCAGATCCTTAAGATCAATACCGGTAATATCATACAGGTCGATAACAATAAACTTCGGATAGCCATCATTATCAACAGGAATTTCCGAGTCGGCTGGAATACACTGTTTTGAGTTAACGCCATATGGGTCACTCATACTTTTCGTTGTCCACTCAACAATGGTTCCCGATAAATCCTTAATTGATACCGAGTCAATGGCGACACACGCTTGCAGGTCATCCGTACCGTTCGGTACTTCCGAAGGCGGAACCGACACATCTACAGAAACGGGCGCCGTACCACCGCTATCTTGGTTACCTGTTGCATTGTTTGAGTCATCCGAGCCCCCGCCCCCGCCACACCCGGCTGCGACAAGCGTGGCTAGCATTGGTAATAGTATTTTGTTCATGTCTTCACCCCTACGACAATGTAAAAACTGGCCGTTACCAAACCAATCCGCTGGCCGCTGAGTGTTTGGCTGTATTGTTATTAATGGCCAGATTGAATCTGACAGTTCAAATTTTAGGAGCTATTGAGAAGGCAAAAAAATTATCAGAAGGTTAATTAAGTAATGAGAAAAAGATCTTATTAACAAGACGAAAAAAGACCGGTTGAGAAACCGGCCTTTGTTTTATTTTTGAAACTTGAACCCCTATACAGGGTCGAGTTCAAGCATTTCCTGAATGTTGGCTTGAGGTTTGGATTCCTGACCAAAGCCACGCAAACCCACCACGTGCACATGTTCACGATCCTTGAAGATCTTACGAACCAGCTTATAGGTCGTGCCCTTCTCAGGGCTGATATTCTCAGGTGCAGCGATAAGCAACTGCATGTCCAAACGGTCACACAACTCAAACAAGGTTGCAATCGACTTGGCATCCAGACGTGCTGCCTCATCCAAGAACAACAAGCGACACGGGATGATATCTTTACCGCGCAGACGGCGAGATTCTTCTTCCCAGCTCTGAACAACCATCAGTAGGATAGCCTGACCAGTACCGATAGCTTCACCTGTTGATAGCGCACCAGATTCTGCTTGCAGCCAACCGTCTGTACCACGGTTAACCTCAATGCTCAGCTCAAGATAGTTACGATAATCCAGTAGCTCTTCACCCATGACTTGCGGTGAGCGCTGACCCATGTCAATGTGCGGGTTCAAACGCTGGAACAGTTTCGCAATCGCTTCCGAGAACGACAGACGCTGGTTACCAAACAGATCTTGGTGCTGGTCTTGCTGATCCGCCAAGCCATTCAGTAGCGACTCGTGGGTCTCGCGTACCTTCACGTTCAGGCGAACCCCTTTCACCTGGCCGAAGCCAATATTCTGTAGGCCTTGGTTTAGCATACGAATACGGTTTTGCTCGCGCTGAATTGTCTTACGGATAATATTCGCAACCGAGTCAGAGCTGATTGCCAAGCGTTGCTCACGTGCCGTCAGCTCTTCGCTTAGGCGGGCAAGCTCCACTTCCATTTCTTCAATCGCTTCGACCGGATCATCAGTACGGATGATGTCATGACGAATACGCTCACGTAAGTGCTGGTACACTGCAATGTAGAACAGCACCTTGCGCTCTGGACGCGACACGTCTTCCGATGCACGTAATGCATCACGCAGCTCTTCGTTGTCCGCGACAGCCAAACGAAGTGCACCCAGGGATTTATCCGATAGCGAGCGCAATTCATCAGCAGACATGTAAGCCATTTCACGGCGGTGTAGGCGACGCTCAACATCGCTTTCGCGTGCGAGCCGAAGCACAGCACACCAACCGGCTTTCGCCGTTACCACTAATTTGCGAATGTCTTGGTATTCCTTGCCTACTTTACGCAGGCGTTTTACCAAGCCCTTCATTTCAAGTTCAACAGAAGTGATGGCTTTCTCAAGCTGGCTACGACGGTTGCGAGAAGCGTGCAGACGCTCATTCAACTCATCGCGGCGCAAGCGTGCACGCTCTTCGGCTTCGACATCGGCACGAACACCTAGCTCTTGCAATTCACGCTCAAACTCTTGAACCGTTTCCAGCTTCGCTTGGTGCGAACTCTTCAACGATGCCAATAGCTGATTGTATTGGTTCGACTGGGCACGAGACTGCTTCAACGCATCACGACAACGAGTTCGCTCACGCTCTGCGGCAACCAATTTCGCTTTCAGCTGCTCATTAAGCTCCGAGCTCTTGTTCAGTAGCTCAACAGAATCGGCATAGCTGAAGTGGTGGCGACGCTCGACCAGGTCAGCCACTGCGAAAATTTTGGTCTTCAACGCCTGCAGCTTGGTATCTGCCTGCTCATATCCGGCTTGCAGACTATCAAACTGCTCTGGATCAGCCTCAAGGGCAGTGGCCAATGACTCTAGCTCGGCAATTGCCTTACCGTGCGTGTTGATGAAGTGCTTCGCTTCATCAAGCTGTGCCAGTTGCTGCTCGATTTCTTCGAAACGCGCCACCAAGGTGTCGTCTTCAAGCAAGTTAACCAACGGGTTGATCTTACCCAACAGCGACAAACCTTCGCGTGCTGCAGTCAGCTGGCTACGCTGCTGTTGCTCTTTGGCATCGGTTTCTGATAGCTGACGGGCAATTTGGTTACGCTTGTCGCGGGCCACTTTCAATGCCGCTTCCGGATCATCGTTGAAGGCAACCGACATGTGGGTGGCAACAAAACTATTGAAGCTCTGGTACAAACGCTGCAATTTCTGCGAATCGAACGATGCCTTGGCATGATCTTCTACAACCTGATCACGCTCATCACGAAGTTGCTCCAAACGCTGCTCACGTGCCGCGCGGCCAAACAGTGGCACTTTCGGGAAGCGAGAGTAGCGAAGTTGGCGGTCGTTCAAGTGAACGCATACCGCATCTTCAAGCTCGTCAACATCAAAGCCGCTGTCATCAAACGAGTCAGCATCACCTTCAATGATGTACAAATCATCTGGGCAATCATCAAGCGCGACCAGTTTCTCTTTAATACCTTTGAGATCAGGTACAACAATCGCATGACGCGACGGGCCGTACATGGCACTAAAATATGGCGCATCGGCAAGGGTAATATCGTCATAGATCTCAGACAGCATGGTGCCGCCCAAGGTGTCTGCCAAAGCGCGCAGGCGCGAATCATCGCTACCGCCCGGCTGTGCCAAACGTTCGATATCCAGCTCAAGTTGCTTTTTGCGTGCCGCAAGTTGGTCGCGGTTGCTTGACGCTTCACGCTCTTTGTCCAGCGTATCTTGCATTGCATCCATGACCGCTTGGCTGTCATACAACTCGCGCTCTGATTGCTCCGCCAATTTTTCCAATGCATCAGAAGCTGCAATCCATGCTGGCGCTGCCGCTTCCAAGGTAGAGATTTGTGCCGCCAGCTGCTGATCTTGGCGACGTTGCTCGCTACGCTGCTCAACCAAGACTTCTTGTTCTTGCTCTAGGGCTTCAAGCGTTGCTTCATGGCGAGCTTGTTCTTCTGCCAACGCCAACTCGCCATCCAGTGTCACGGCAAAGCGCTTGGCATAGGTTTCGGCCAGTTCAGTCGCTTGGCGCTGGTTGCGTACTGCACGCTCTAGATCGCGGTATTGCGCTTTGAGCTGCTCGCCGCGCTCGGTAACCGATCTCAACTGGCGTGCCTTTGCAATCAGCTCTTTCGCTTTATTGCTCGCTTCAGAACGCTCAACTGCACCAGCAATGGTGGTCACAATTTGCAGGCCTTTTTCGAACTGCTGCGCCGCTGCCGATGACATATCGAGCTTGTGCTTGAGCGCCAACAACGCCGTGGTTTGGGTTTCCTGCTCTTGCTTCAGTTGAGCAAGGTAAGGCACCGCTTTGTCGGCAAGCAATTGATGATCGCCTGAAAGCTCGCGGGCTTTTTCCAACGCTTGTACCGCTTGCTGGTACTGAAGGGCACGGGTTTGCTGCATATCCAATGCTTGCTGGTAGTCAGCCAACTGAGTCTTCAGGCTATCAACTTCTTCTTCAGTCAAAAGAGACTGCTCTTCAGCCATCGCCAACTGCTCAGCAGCTTCTTCCACCACCATAACCTGCTCTTCAAGACGCTCGGTCAGCTCTTCCAGATCTTCGCGGTAACGCTCAATCTTTTCTTGCTGGCGTACCGCCGTCTGTACCAATTGCAGGTGATCGGATGCCGCTTGATGATCCTGCTCAAGCGCGCCTTCGCGCTCAGTCAGTTCATCCAACTCAGCCGTCATATTGGTCATCGACGCCTGATGATCATCCAGTGCCTTGCGAGATCCCATCAGCTCACTACGCAAAGCCAGGGTCTTTTCTAGCTTTTTGCGACGCTCATTGGCATGTCGCATGTAGTCTGCAGCCACATAGTTGGTCGCTTCGGTGATCAAATGCTTGAACAAGTCACGATCACTTTGGGTCAACTTGATCGCTTCTAGCGTCATGCGGTTTTCGCGTAGTGCGGCTTCCATGTCTTGGAACGCCTTTTTCACCCCGCCGTTTTGCGGCAACAGGTAGTCACGCAGCGAGCGGGTAATGGCACTTGAAATACCACCGTAAAGCGAGGCTTCAATCAGGCGGTAGAACTTCGAACGATCTGTACTGTTACGCAATTTCTTCGGCAACACGCCAAATTCAAACATTTGCGCATGGTAGTCAGTGACCGAGTTGAACGCCTTGAACACTACGCCTTCGTATTCAGACGTGATGATGTCCTTCACTTCGTTGATTTGGCGAACACGTGCCTGGTTGTCAGACAGCGACTCAACCAACACTTCTGTCGGCTTAACGTGTGACGGCAAGCCTTGGATAATGAAAGGCTTAATATCTACTTTCTTATCACGGCCAGCCACTTGCTGCAGCTTCACCGCAAAAATGACACGTTGCTTCTTCGAGTTAACCACATCCAGTGCCGAGTAACAGGCACCCGGCTTAAGCTTACCGTGCAGGCCCTTGTCACGTGAGGCGTTCGAACTACCCGCTTCAGTGGTATTACGGAAGTGAAGCAAACTCTGATCAGGGATCAGCGAGGTGATGAAAGCCGCCATCGTGGTCGACTTACCTGCACCGTTACCCCCTGATAGGGTGGTTACTAAGTTATCGATGTCAAAGGTACGGGCAAAAAAGCCGTTCCAGTTGACCATCGTCAGCGATTGATACTTACCGCGTTCCATTAGGCTTCGCCCTCCTGCTCGCTATGCTCAAGATCTTGCTCTTGGCCTAGTTCTTGTTCTTTAGTTTCTCCAGCATCAAGCAGGCTTGACTGGCTTGGCTCTTGCTGGTGAACAACAACCGCTTCACCGTCACGAATCAAGCGGATTTGTGCTTCGCGCACATCATCGCCAGCACGAACATCCGCACCAAAGCGGAATACCGCCTCGCTGATACGGAACTTGCCGTTCTCACCAACCGGGATCAACATACCAATACGGCGTAGGCGACGCAGCGAAGTCTTCACTTTGTCGTATAGCTTTTCACGGTCAAGATCAGAACCTGTTGCGCGGTTGGTTACCAGCTTCATGAGCTTTTTCTCATCCGCTAGCGCAAGCAGTTCATCGAACATTTCTTGGTTGGTAAAGATACCCTCATGGGCCAAACGCTCGGGGCTTAGGTAAAGGAAACACAGTACCTTACCCACCAGCATGTCGATTTCAGACAGAACCGAGCGGCTAATCAACGAGGTTGAACGCGGACGAAGGTAGAAGAAACCTTCAGGAGCACGAACCAATTCAGCGTTGTAGCGCTTATAGAACATCACCAGCTCTTGCTCGAACTCGATCAATAGGGCGTGGTTATCTAAGTCTTCGCTTGAAATATGGCGGCCAGTACGCAGCGCATTATCCAAAGCAGGGAAAAGCGGGTTGGCAATTGCCTTGGCCAGCTTTTCAGGCATAAATTCTTCAATATTTGTCAATGACATTTGCTTGTACCTTGGCTCCATAGTCATTAATTGCTTCCCAGTCAGGCTGGATGGCGCTGAAGTCCGACTCGGAGTAACCCAGTCTTACAGCCTGGTCAATCACAAGACGCGACACATCAAAATGCTGCGCCTGCGGGTGTTGAGCCAAATAATCTTTAAGAAGCAAACTTAAGTTAATTGCCGCCCCAGTTTCTTTATGGGCTTGCAGCATAGCAGCGACTTTCTCGGCGAGCTGATCTTGTACCAGATCGAGTTCTTCAAACTCCATTTCTTCTGGCACGATACCCGTCACCTCATCGTCGCGAAGTACCAAGGCCTCATCACGCATGTCCAACAAGCGCTCAGCATCGGCATAAGTCAGTAGCCACGGCGCGTCGAAGTAGTCGGTAACCGACTGGCGCAAACGCTGGCTGAAAGCACGGTTCTTATCCATATCGATGGCGGTACGGATAAATTTATGCACGTGGCGGTCGTAGCCAATCCACAAGTCGATGGCCTGCTGTCCCCAGTTAATGATGCGATCCAACTTAGCTTGTAAGTTGAAAACCATGGCATCAACGAAGTCCAGTTCAGGGTTACCTTGGGTTTCTTCCTGGATAATCAACAACTGGGTTTGCAACTGATCACCCGCCGCCTGCAAGGTATCTTGCAGCTCTCGCAGCGTGCTTGACGTCTCGTTCAATAGCGTTTCACAGCTAGTGATGGCCGCGCGCCAGTCTTGGTTAAGCAGCTCGGCGATGTCTTCTTTCACCTGTTGCTGCTGCTCATCCATGGTGCGCTGGTTAAGGTCGATACGGTCAAAAATTTCGGCGACCGAATATTTCAACACCGCATGGACATTCTGGCGCCAGTGTTTCTCGTCGCCGCCTTCGGCAGCTGCCTGAGCAGCCTTGTTAATTTCATCTGCCACCATAGCAAGTTGGATCGACAGCTTAAGCGTCGAATACTCGCGATGGCGGGCATAATAGTCCGTGATCCCTAGCGCTAACGGGCTAAGGCGGTAAATGCTCGCCCCGTCTGTTACTTCACTGGTAAATCGTGAAATCAAACGTTGGCGAACCAATTCATTTATGGCGTTATTGGCTCGAAAGGCCACGGTTTCAGGTGTTTGACCAAACATATCACTGACGATACGAAACGCATCAATCAGCTCCCCTTCCCCTAATTCTTCATCGAAACGATCACCGCTTAAAACAGCAATCGCCAACAAGAACGCCAGCCGCTCGGTTGGTAGGTTAAGCTCAAACTGGTGTTGCTTAACCCAATTCACCAACTCGGGAACGGTCTGGGTAACTTCACTCATCCGTTGTCCTTATTGCTGTTGTTTTTATCTGTCTCACTCTCTGCCAACGGCTTTTGGGCGTAAACATGAATGTAGCGCCCCAAAGACAGATAAGGCTCCTGACGACAAAGCTTCTGCTCCATCTCAAGAACCTGCTCAAAACTGTAATCTCCCACCATGGTTGTTTGCATGTAGTCGTGGAAGGTACGTACGCCGGTTTTACCCAAAATGGTAAATCCAGCATCAGTTAACCAGCTATATACCTCTTCTGGTTTGATACCTTGTTGAGGTTGAAGCTTAAAGCGCTTACGGTGTGGCATACCTTCTTCGATATGAGTCAAATTGCCACAAATCAAGTTCTTAAACAGCAAACCATTGTAGTTATAGAACATGACAGAAATAACGCCGCCAGGTTTGGTTTGCTCCAATAAACGCTCGAGCGCTTCTTTCGGGTCTGATAACCACTCCATCACTGCATGGAATAAAATCAGATCGACTGGCTCATCCAAGTGCTGGCTGATTTCCTGCACCGGGCTATGAACCAATCGATATTGCTCAAGAAGCCCGTTTTTCGCAATTTCTTGCTCAGCCAATTTCAGCATTTCGCCAGAGAGATCACATAAAGTGACATGATGCCCTAGCTCAGCAATTTTTTGCGAGAGCTGACCAACACCCCCACCAGCATCAAGAATGTGCAGCGGTTCATTGGTTTTCAATAAGGCTAAAATTTGCTCAAGATCTTGCCAAACAACCGTTTGGCGAATTTGCCCTTTGGCTGTTCCGTAAATATTTTTTGCAAATTTTTGCGCTAAGTCGTCAAAATTTCGATCTTCGATCACGTCAGCTTTACGTTATGATAGCGGTTCTAAAAATGTGGCTTATTTTCTCACAAGCGAAAGAGGAATAAAGGCTTGTGATGCTTTTTCAAGCTCAACTGCTGATTTTTCGGACTACATTGCATGTTTGAACTAAAAAAAATTGTTTCAACGTTTTTGATGCCCCTACCTGCCTTGCTGTTGCTGGGCTTGTTCGGGTTACTGCTGCTTTGGTTTACTCGACGTAAGGGACTTGCATCATTTTTCATCGGTTTTGCATTTCTAGGAATATTCCTAGTGTCATTCCAGCCTGTCGCGACCAGCCTGCTGCGACCACTGGAAAAAGCCTACCCGCCTTATGTCCCTTCAGACCGGACTGTCGAATTCGTCATGGTGCTGGGAAGCGGTCATGTCATCGATAACAAGATGCCCATCACTTCCCAACTATCCAGAACCTCATTGATGCGCCTGTCGGAAGGGATCCGCATCCACCGCATGTTCCCAGGTTCAAAAATGATCCTGTCGGGATATGGTGCCGGCACTGAGATCAGCCAAGCCAGGATGATGGCAAAGGTCGCACTGGCACTCGGGGTAAATAAGAATGACATCTTGCTACTGGAGACGGCAAAAGACACCTGGGAAGAAGCCTTCCAAGCAGCAACCGTCGTGGGCGATAAGAAGCTGGTTATCGTTACTTCAGCCAGCCATATGACCAGGGCCATGAATGAGTTCCATGAAGTGGGGCTTAACCCTGCTGCGGCACCAACCAACTTCTTGGCCAGCAATAAGATAGAGGAACCTTGGCATAGATACCGCCCGCAAGCGAAATTCCTAGAGCAGACTGAACGCTACTGGCATGAAAGACTTGGCCGGTGGTGGCAACAACTGAGAAAGGTCGTTGCCCCTAAGGATCCTGAAATTCAAGCGCCGTCAACCCCTGACGAGCCGGCTCAGGTTTCAGCTTAGGTGTAGCTTTAGGTTTAAGCCCTGCCACAAAAAAACTAACGTCCCGTGAACTGTTACTAAACAGCTCACGGGACGTTTTCGTCTCTACGGCTTAATCGTGCAGGTATTTGCGCTTGTAGTCTGACGCCATGGCGAAAAGGGGAACAATGCAAGCAACCAAGCCGATATTGGCAATATAAACCAACGACTCATTTGCCAGCACCTGATAAACGGAAACCATTAGCATCAAAGCCATTGTTAGCAAAAATAGGCGGTGTGCCCAAGGACGGTTTAATGAAAATCGCGCGTATTGACGAACCATAATTACTCTCTCGTTATATTTTACCCTCAATAAATTAAGGCGGTCAGTCACGTGACGAATAAAGCATGAATGGTCATTTTTTCGAAGCAATATCAATAAAAGGCCATTTTATATACAACTTAACCGCACTTATAAAAACTTGGAATATGATAGTAAATTTGTTCATATTTAAATTCCAATAAAGCCATTCCCGATTTGCAAACTGCATCATATTATTGTCCGCCTATTAGTTATTGATATGCCTGTAAACGGAACTTGCAGGTCACGGCGAGATTTAGGATACCGAATATGATGTACCAGATATTAAACTTGGCGATTTTCGTCATTCTTATTGGCCTGCTGTATAAGCAACAAAAAGCAGAAAATACGCTATCAAAGCGTGTATTTACCAGCCTAGGGCTAGGTGTTGTGTTCGGTGGCGCACTACAGCTTGTTTACGGTGGCGGCAGCGAAGTTATCGCCAGCACACTGGAGTACGTCAACATTGTTGGCGCGGGCTATGTTAGCTTGCTGAAAATGATCATCATGCCTTTGATCATGGTGTCGATCATTGGTGCCATCATTAAGGTTAAAGACTCTGGCTCGCTGGGTAAGATCTCCGGCCTAAGTATTGGTATCCTGCTGGCAACAACTGCAGCATCTGCCTTAATCGGTATTCTGGTGAGCAATATGTTCGGCCTAACGGCCGAAGGCATTGTCCAAGGCGCACGTGAAATTGCACGTGGCGAAGCACTGGAAACTCGCCTGACGACGGTTCAGACCTTGTCATTTGCTGACATGATTATCTCGTTCTTCCCTGGCAACCCGTTTGCGGACCTTGCAGGTAGCCGTGCCACCTCAACCATCGCTGTTGTTATTTTCTCAGCCTTTATCGGTGTTGCAGGCCTGACGGTAATGCGCACCCAGCCAGAGCTTGGCGCGAGCTTTGAAAAGTTCGTGAATGTTGCACAAGAAATCGTGCGTACCCTAGTACGTATGGTGCTAAGCCTAACGCCATACGGCGTGCTAGCCCTAATGACCAAAGTGGTTGCAGGTTCAAACTACGATGACATCTTGAGCCTGATTAACTTTGTTGTAGCCTCCTACGTTGGCCTTGGCCTGATCTTGGTGATGCACTTGGTACTGGTGACCTTTGTCGGTGTTAATCCTGTGCGCTACCTGAAGAAAATCCTACCTGTGCTGACGTTCGCATTCACCTCTCGCTCAAGTGCCGGTACCATCCCGCTGAACGTCGATACTCAGGTTAAGAAGCTGGGTAATGGTGAAGGCGTGGCTAACTTCTCTGCATCATTTGGTGCGACCATGGGCCAGAACGGTTGTGCGGGCCTATACCCTGCCATGCTAGCAGTAATGATTGCCCCTACCATCGGTATTAACCCGCTGGACCCAGGCTTCATGCTGACACTAATCGCAATTGTGACTATCAGCTCATTTGGTATCGCCGGTGTCGGTGGTGGTGCGACTTTCGCCGCACTTATCGTACTATCCGCATTGGATATGCCTGTCGCGCTTGCGGGTCTCCTGATCTCAATCGAGCCGTTGATTGATATGGGCCGTACCGCCGTTAACGTAAGTGGAGCTATGACAGCAGGTACCATCACCTCTCGCGTGTTGGGTCAGGCTGATGATGAGATCTTCGAGTCAGATAACGACATCGAGGGTGAACCAGCAAAAGCTTGATAATATTCACTTTTGTTAAAATCAAGAAGGACGAGCAATTATGCTCGTCCTTCTTGATTTACCTAATTGAGTTCTAGAAGCAGTTAATCGAAGTTATCACTCAGATTTGAGACGAAGTCACTCAGGCTCTGCATATCAATTTCTGCCCCACCTTTTGCTTTCCCAGTAACTGGCTGACTCCCTGTCAGAAACGCTCCCTCAAACTCTCAATAGGTCTGACTGAGTATTAGGCTTTGAGCTATTTTTCACGCTTACCCACCTATCAAGCCGAATCAGTTTCATTTGCGTTGTGTGCCTCTAACTTCCTATGGCTTCCTTCGGAGCCTGCCGTTGGTCATCAACACCCTTGCCATTCGCTTAGAGCTAGGGCGATTCAGGTTTCTTTCAACCTGACGGATTTGCCAGCTTAGCTGGGCGAATAAAAAGGCGAGTATTAATATTACTCGCCTTAAAAAGAGTGCATTTATCGCTAGGGTATTGATTAATTTTATGCTACCAACAGCCCCATATCATCTATGGGTGAGCCATTCCGATTGTTATAAGTGAAGTACATTTTCAGCAATATTTTGCAGGGCTAATTACTGCGACAGACTAGACGTTTTAAATGATTACTTAACTAAAAATGAGTAAACCAGTCTATTATTTTATAAAATTACCATACTCAATTTGTCGACTCATTAATAACCAAAGGGTATTTCCTCAACATAAGCACTGTATAGCTTACCGCACTTTGATTATCATATAATAATCAAAGTGTAGAGAACATCAAATTAGTGCTAATTATCAATAGTCATCTCATCTAAAGAAACAACTCCACATTCATCAGAATCAACATACTCAAAATCAGTTAAGCCACTTTTTTCTATCGCAATTACTCCCCGATAGCAAAAAGTACCATCAGGATAAAAGTTTTTATTTCCAACACTCTGTTTTGATTGTGTTAGCTGGCTTTTCATTGAAACCGCATAGTCAAGAAGGTTTACCAAACGAGTTTCTGTTTGAACCACCTCATTATTTAGCAAGTTAACCTTTGCATTTAAAACTTCATTTTCTTTCGATAAAACCTTATAAGTCAAAAAGTTGCTTAGCATTAGTGCAGATAACGCCAACATCACAGCCCACACAAAAAAATCACCAAATTTCAATGTATCACCTAAAAGTTACTAATTACAAAATTTCATCTGACACAATATATACAAACAAGCAAGTAAAAACACAATCAAAAATAAAATATAAACAAAATATTAATCACGCAGAATATGTTTTTTGTATTTGAGTTATTTTAACACACATTAAGAAAACCCACACCACCTCACAAAAATAAAGATAAAATAAAAATAAAACAGCAGAAAGGTGACTCGAATTTATAATGCTCATTTCAAAAAGTAAATTTATTATTCTCTTATATCTGCCATCTGTTGATATTATTATGAACGTTACTATTAAGTAAAAAGTAACATCTTATTTAAACAAAACAATAATTTAATTCAAATATTCAACCTAAGCTTGATTTGACCATACAATATGGTTACCCCTATGATTAAAAAAGGGCTGATGGGATAACCCATCAGCCCTTTGACTGTATTTAAGCTCACTACGATGCGGCTTAATGGTACAAGCTAGTCTGCAGCAACCAGCTGACGGACCTTTTCAAGATCTTCCGGCGTATCAACACCAGCAGGCGGCGCATCAATCGCGACTTCAACGTGGATCTTCTCGCCGTACCACAGCACGCGTAGTTGCTCCAGTGCCTCGATTTTCTCTAGCGCACTTGGCTCCCAGTTGATGTAGGTGTTAATAAAACCGGCACGGTAGGCATAGATACCGATATGGCGCATCAGGTTATGATGGATTTCCTGCGGGCGCTTGGCATAGTTATCACGATCCCACGGAATCGATGCACGGCTAAAGTACAAGGCATAGCCGTCTTTATCCGTCACCACCTTCACGGCGTTCGGGTTGAACACCTCATCGGCATGGTCAATGTGCACTGCCAATGTCGCCATCGGCGCTTGGCTGCTTGCAAGGTTGGTCGCCACCTGGCGAATAATTGAATCAGGGATCAGCGGCTCGTCACCTTGCACATTAACCACGATTTCATCATCGGCCAGATTATACTTTTCAACCACTTCGGCAAGGCGCTCAGTACCCGATTCATGATCATCTCGGGTTAGGCAAACCTCACCACCAAAGCCCGTCACAACATCAACAATGCGCTGGTCATCCGTGGCAACAATCACTTGAGTAGCACCGGCTTTGCTGGCCTGCTCATAAACCCACTGGATCATTGGCTTGCCCGCGATATCTGCAAGCGGTTTACCCGGTAGGCGGGATGATTGGTATCGGGCTGGAATAATGACAGTAAATGACATTATTTCACCTCTTCCGAGCTCAATGTGCGTGCCTCAGGCTCAAGCAGAACTGGAATACCGTCCTTGATGCCGTAAGCCAAACGATCAAACTTACAAATCAGCTCATTTTTCTCTTTGTCGAAATTCAATTTACCTTTGCAAACAGGGCAAGCAACGATTTCAAGTAGACGATGATCCATATTCTTCCTTTACCTTTTTAATGCGGTTAATCAAGCTCTCAGCCTGCGGCTCTGGCATGACGGCATCCACCGGCAAGTACCACCAATTAGGCAGGGCGAAAGCGTGGCATTTCACCGCATCTTTCTCTGTCATGATCAGATGCTGCCCATTGGCAGCCAACTGTTGTAATTCCTGCTCGGAGAAAGCCTGATGATCAGCAAACGGCTGACAAACAACAGGGTTAGCACCTAGCTGGTTTAATGTATTAAAAAATCGTGGCGGATGACCAATACCCGCCATCGCGACCAAGTCGCCTTCAAGCGATTGGAGCTCTGCCCGCTCACCGGTTTTCAAGTTGATAAGCGGCGATGGAGCCAAATGCATCGGGATTTCGTTTGCTTGTGGTTGATCACCATTACAAATCAGAAAATCCACTTCTTGCAAGCGCTCGCAACCTTCACGCAATGGCCCAAGCGGTATCAGTTGCTGGTTGCCAAACCGACGCTGGCCGTCAATGACAACAATCTCAATATCGCGTGCTAACGCATAATGCTGCAAGCCATCATCAGTAATAATGACATCGACCTCGGGCTCAAGCAATGCAACAGCTTCTGCCCTTTTCGGTGATACGGCAACAGGCACACCAGTACGGCGGTAGATTAGTATAGGCTCGTCGCCCGCCTCGCTGGTGCTACTCTGCCCGTCGATACGGTAAGGGTAATGGGGCGCTTTACCGCCATACCCCCGCGACACAACGCCGGGTTTCAAGCCTGCCGCGAGTAACTGCTCAACCAGCCATACCACCACAGGGGTTTTGCCGTTCCCACCAGCGGTGATATTGCCCACAACGACGACAGGCACAGAAGCATGATAGGCGGGCTTGCGACCGGTTTGATATTGCTGCCGGCGACGACGACTTATCAGGCCAAAGAGCTTACTCAATGGCCATAATAAAGGCTTCAGTGCCCGGCCGGCCGGGTGGGACTCGAACCAAATTTTTTCAATCATTGATGCCATGATATGCCCAGGCCGCTACTCGCCAAACTGGATACGGTGCAATTGGGCATAGGCGCCATCTTGAGCCAGCAGCTCAGCGTGAACGCCCTGCTCGATAATTTCACCCTCGTCCACCACCAAGATCTGATCAGCTTTTTCGATTGTCGACAAGCGGTGGGCAATCACCAACACGGTACGGTCTTTTTGCAGCTCATCGAGCGCCGCCTGAATAGCTCGCTCAGATTCGGTATCCAATGCCGAGGTTGCCTCATCCAGAATCAAGATTGGCGCATCACGCAGTAAGGCGCGGGCAATGGCAAGGCGCTGGCGCTGACCGCCCGATAGGCTGACGCCATTTTCACCAATCATGGTATCCATGCCTTCATCCATCCCTTCGATGAAGTCCATCGCATGGGCAAGGCGTGCTGCTTTTTCAATATCTTCGCGGCTGTACTTATCACCACTGGCGTAAGCGATATTGTTGGCAACAGTGTCATTGAATAAGTGTACGTTCTGGGAGACCACGGCCACCTGATCACGCAGGTTAGCCAACTTGTACTCACAGATATCATGGTCATCGATGGTAATGCTACCAGAGTCGATGTCGTAGAAACGGGTTAGCAAGTTAGCGATGGTACTTTTGCCCGAGCCAGAACGGCCGACCAATGCCAATGTCTTACCGGCCGGCAGGTCAAAGCTAACGTTGCGTAGCGCGGGGGTATCTTTGGTCGGGTAGGTGAAAGTCACGTCTTTGACTTTAACTTCACCATTTACTCGGCCGGCCACCAGGTTACCGTGGTCTTTCTCGGTTTCCTGCTCCATCAAGTCAAATAGGGTGCTACATGCCGCCATACCGCGCTGGAACTGTGAAGTAACGTTAGTCAGCGATTTCAAAGGGCGCATCAAGCCAAACATCGAACCGAAGATCAGGGCAAAGGTACCCGGCGTCAGCGACTCGCGCAGTGTGTCAGTATTGGCCAAAATCAGCACCGCGACCAACGCCAACGAAGCAATAACCTGGATCACCGGGTTAGCAATGGCCTGAGCAGAGACCAATTTCATGGTTTGCTGGCGCATGCGGTTGCTGACGTTATCAAAACGGTCTTTCTCAACTTGCTGGCCGCCATAGCTCAATACCACTTTGTGGCCTTTCAGCATTTGCTCTGCCGATGAGGTGACCGAGCCCATTGCATCTTGCATATTTTTCGAGATGCGGCGAAAACGCTTTGAAACAACACGGATAGAAATAGCGACGATTGGCGCGATAATCAGGAGGATCGCGGAAAGCTGCCAGCTGTTGTAAAACATGATGGCCATGAGTGCGATGATGGTTGCACCCTCGCGAACCAAATTCACCAAGGCACCACTGGTTGCCGAAGCCACTTGTTCAGAATCATAGGTGATGCGGGAAAGCAATTTACCGGCCGATTCCTTATCGAAATAGCCCACAGGCATTTTCATGAAATGGTTGAACATCTGGCGGCGCATGGTCATCACGACATTGCCAGACACCCAAGCTAGGCAATAGGTTGAAACGAAGCCACTGACCCCACGTAGGATCATCAAACCCAGTAAATAAATCGGCATCATTGCCAAGAAGTTCGACTCTACACTGTCTATTCCGCCAAAGCTTTCGTCCATCAATGGCTTAATCATCGAAAGCATCAGGGCATCACTTGCGGCATTGACGATAAGGGCAACAATGGCAACACCTAAGCCCGCTTTATACAGGCTGATGGAAGGCCAGAGGCGCTTAAAGGTATCCCAAGTGGTTTGATCGTTGGGTTGTGTCATGAAAATTCATTTATTTTTGAAGTCAATTCTTCACATTCTACTCGCTTAGCGTCATTGGACCAAATAAGTTAATCCACCCCCTTTGTAAACCGCTCAATTTTCATGCAAATTTCGACTTCACCCCAAGGCGAATTATTCATAAATACGAAACCACGCCCGCTTTACATCCTGCCTATACCTCAGAACGCTAACATCCCCCGGCCCAATGGTCAGCGAAATCTGCCCAGAATCAGCGGTTGATAGCCATTGTGCCCCTTTCGTCACATATCGCTGCTTAACCAGAGATGACGGCAACGGCCATGGGCTATATTTAGCCACCGACACCAATGCAAATTGCGGTGACATATCGCTAAGCCACGTCGCTGTAGACGAGCTGTTGCTTCCATGGTGCGGGACTAGCAAGATATCGGGAGAAAGAGAAGGGGCTTGCTGTTTCAACAACAGCTCTGAAATCGCATCGATATCCCCAGTGAGCAGTAATACCGGTGAAAACTGGGTTGTCATACTAGCTATTTCAATCACACAAGAATGAGGGTTGGCAGCACGGGATACGCGCTTTGGTGGCCACAAGACCCGAAACTCCAGCCCTTGCCACTGCCACCTATCACCTTTAACACAGGAGGCGAAACCGGCACGGAAATCACTGCTTCTTTTCCAGCCCGGCTTAAAATGCTCGACCAGAAACTGGGTACCGCCCGCATGGTCATTATCGGCATGGCTCAAGATTAAGCCGTCGAGTTGATGGATGCCTTTTGCATGAAGCACCGGCGCAATCACTGATGATGCAATACTGCCCGATTCCCAGCGGTTACCTGTGTCGTACAGCACAGCCCGGCCATTTCTTTCCAGCAAGACGGCTAACCCGTGTCCGACATCCAGCAAGTGGATCTGCCAAGACAGCAGGTCGACCTCTCCTGCTGGTTTAGCCGACCTATCACCACGGAAACCCCACCCCCATGCAACCAACACAATAAGCAAAGCCGTATAGAAAAAGCGAAACGTCGAGAAGGGAAAAAACCACCTTAATGCGATACACAACATCACACCAAATAGCATTAGCATGGCAAGCGGACTTAATACCCACCAACTACCCACGGCTAGCTCTGCAATTGTTAACACCGGTGTTAAAGAGTGATCGGCCAACCACCATAATTTGCTGGCAACAAGCTCACTGGAAGAAAACACAATGGCCAATAATACCAAGGGGACAGTGACCAGGCTGACCCAAGGTACGGCAAGGAGGTTAATCAACGGTGCCATAGGGGTAAAACCACCAAACCATAGCCACTGTACCGGCAGCATCAATAGCAGCAGGGCAAACTGAATTTGTACTAAAGGCTTCACTTTCGCCCAAGTAACGGCATGAATGGCCACACTTGAGTCGCGCGGCCCTAGATTGCTTGCCCTCCCAGCACCGACAACCAGGCAGAATAGGATAATGACAACAGCTGAGAAGGATAACCAGAAGCCCGCGGTATAAGACGCAAGGGGATCAAAGCCCAGGCAAAGCGTAAAAGTCATTAAGGTGATCTGCCAGGCGGGTAAACGTATCCTGAGCCGCAATAATAATAAGACTATGGCGCTCATCACCAAGGCTCGAACCGTTGGAATACTAAAGCCGGCAAGCCACGCATACCCTGCCCCGGCAGCCAACCCTAGCCATAATGGCAACCATTGCCCCCACAGTGGTAGGTTGAGCATTCCTCGCAGGCATTGGCCCAGCCACCAGCCCCCCATCACCGCAAGGCCTATATGCAAACCTGAAATTGCCATTAAATGTGAAAGGCCGCTGTCTCTTAGCAGCAACCAGTGTTGGTCATCCAACTCCCCGCGAAAGCCAAACCCCAATGCCAATAGATATGCTTGCTGCTCTAAACCCTGGGTCAGCGAAAAATGATAATCAAACAGATGTTGCCGAGTGGAATGCTGACCTTCAAGGCTAAGCCGCCTTCCTGATAATACCGTGCCCCGGCCATGAATCCCTTTTCCCACAGATTGCTTTTCCGCATCATACCCTGCGCTATTGACCCGGCCATAAGGAGGTCGAAGCCTCACCTCAAACTGCCATCGCTCACCTTGCCTTAACACGGTTTCATTCTCACCTTGCGGCCAATGTAACCTAAACTTCATTGGCACCGACTCAACATTTCCTAACGGCGGGTAATTTGAAGTTACAAAATCAAAGGTGATAACGGGCTTGTTAGCATTTAATAGGCTGCTAACTTCCCCAAATATGGTAAGATTCTCCGGCTCAATAAATATATGTTGGACGTTTTTTAGATAGGATGTTGCGGCGATATTCGCCAACAGTGTGCCAAAAGCGACCCAGATCAATAGTGGTTTGCCTAAATAAGCACACACTACGCAGCCAAATATAATAGCTGCAATAAACCCATTATATTCTGGTATCGATGGCCAGAAATGAAGTGACAATAGTCCTAAAGCAATCCCGGCAAAAGCGATATTCATACCGTTATTGCCTGTAAATAAAATGACTGACAATGCCAAGACAAGTAATTAAACGTTTCATGCCCAGCCACGAAGTGATTAAGCGCCAAAAAGCGCTGAAAATTTTTGGTAGTGTGCTTTATAACCCAAACCTGTGGTGCCTTAACCGCCGTTCGGCATCAGGTGCTTTTGCAGTTGGTTTGTTTATGGCGTTTGTTCCTCTTCCCAGTCAAATGATCATGGCTGCCGGGTTGGCAATCCTTTTTAGTGTCAACCTGCCTTTATCGGTATGCCTTGTTTGGATCAGCAACCCGATTACCATGCCAGTCATGTTCTATGCCGCCTACAAAGTCGGGGCGTGGCTCATGAATACCCCCCACCAGCCTTTTCATTTTGAGCTGTCGTGGGAGTTCCTCATGCACCAGATGAACCAAATTGGCCCGCCGTTCCTACTTGGCTGCTTGGTTTGTGCGATTTTCTTTTCCCTTGTCGGCTACTTTGGGATCCGCGGCCTTTGGCGCTACTCAGTCGTCCGTAGTTGGCAAAAGCGAAAGTTTCGGTTGCTCAACCTCGACTAATCGCTATACGGCTATGGCTTGATACTCGAAATAAAAAAACCTCGCTAATGCGAGGTTTTTTAATATGTAAATAAGTCAGCAGCAACCTAAGGGGAGAATGACATCACGATAAAGGAAGTCACGACACACACTCATTGTATTTAGCTGTACAAATACAGCCAATGATGGAATCTATGTCGATAAATTTAACCACTATTCGTTAATTCTCTCTCCCTTGTACCCACTGCCATGTACCCAGCGCCCTGCCCCTAACACCTTGTCACCGTCAGTTATTTGGCACTTAGCACTGTCGCGGGCTGCAACGCACTGGCACGCTTGGCCGGATACCAAGTCGCCAAGAAGCTAAGTAGTACCGCAGTCACCGTGACGATTGCCACATCATGGGTTTGCAGCTGAGTTGGCAAAAAGTCGACAAAGTAAATATCGCCAGATAAGAACTGGTGACCAATCAAGCCCTCGACAAAGGTGACGATGGCCGTCAGGTTCACTGCTACTGCCGAGCCAATTATCGAGCCAAGCAAGCTCCCGATAACACCAGAAAGTACACCGTGCCAAACGAAAATCGAGCGGACCAGCCGATCTGTCGCCCCCATGGTTCGAAGAATGGCGATATCCGCCGCGCGGTCTTTCACCGCCATCATCAACGTCGACACGATATTGAAGCAGGCCACGCCAATCACCAATACCATCACCAAGTACATGATCGTACGAACCATCTGGATATCACGGTACAAATAGCCGTATTGTTGCTGCCAGCTCTTTAAATAGACATAGACCGGAAGGGTGAACCCCACTTCGCGCACGATATTCTGGGCATCAAGTACCTGGTCAACATTGATTGCAATGCCCGACACGCCTTCACCCATCGACAAATATTGCTGGGCGTCTGCCATTGGTACTAAGGCAAAGTTATGATCAATTTGCCCTGCCAGGGCGAGCAAGCCTGCCACTTGCAAGCGAATACGCTGCGGGGATTTCAGCTTAAGCGCAGGATCCGGGTTGGGGATCATGGCCGTGATCCAGTCACCGACATCAATACCCAGCTTTTGCGCCACACCTTGCCCTAGGATCACCTGCTGCTTGCCAGCTTCAAGGCGATCCCACGCCCCATCCTCAACAAAGTTAGGGATCGCGCTTACTCTTCGTTCCTGCTCAGGATCCACACCGCGCACTTCGACCGCCTTCAAGTTACTACCCTTCTCCAACAAGGCGGTAAATTGAATATACGGTGCGGCGGCCACAACCTGCGGATGCTGCTCGACCTTTTCTAGTACAGGCTGCCAGTCCGTAAATGGCGGGGTCACCGCTTGCAACTCACCATGTGGGATCACCGACAACACCCGGTTTTGCAACTCACGCTCAAAACCGTTCATGGCCGATAGACCAATGATGATCACGGCAACGCCGACCGCAATGCCCAACATCGACGAAACCGAAATAAACGAGACCATCCGGTTGCGCTGTTTCGCCCGGCTGAAACGGCTACCTATAAATAGCGATAACGGTCGAAACATCAAGCTACCTCAACCTTTTCTAGCTCGCCGTCCTGCATGTGCATGCAATGATCCAGCTTGGCCGCAAGTTCGTTGTCATGGGTCACAACCAAAAATGCCGTGCCTGACTCCTTGTTCAGCTTGCGCATCAAATCATAGATTTCTAACGCGGTTTTATGATCCAAGTTACCGGTCGGCTCATCGGCCAGCACCAAAGCCGGCTTATTCACCAAGGCGCGGGCAATGGCAACCCGCTGTCGCTCACCACCACTTAGCTCTGAAGGACGATGCTCCAGGCGATGGCCTAAACCGACCATTTCCAGCATGCTGTGAGCCTGAGAGCGTGCTTTATCCGACGCCACACCACCAATCAACAGCGGCATTGCCACATTTTCCACCGCGCTAAAATCTGCCAGCAAGTGGTGGAACTGATACACAAAGCCTATCTCACGGTTACGCAACTTGGCCTGCTTATTGGCGCTCATGGCATTCAGCTTCTGCCCTTTAAAAAAGACCTCGCCTTCTGTTGGTTCATCCAGCGCGCCCAGCAAATGCAACAAGGTACTTTTGCCGGAACCTGAAGCACCCACAATGCCCACCAAATCACCCGCATTCAGGCTAAAACCTACCCCTTTTAACACCTCGGTCTCGAGCTGGGCTTCGCGATAAACCTTGCGTAGCCCCTGACAAACTAATAACGAATTACTCATAACGAAGTGCCTCAGCAGGACGAACCGATGCCGCCCGGTAGGAAGGAAAAACAGTTGCCAGCAGGCTCAACAAAATCGCCCCGACAATCACAACTAAGATTTGCATCGGTGAAATCACCACGGGTAGCGAACCACCAGCAGCAATCAGGCTAACGCCTGTGACCGATAAAATAGTATTCAGGTTATATGCCAGTAACGTCCCCAGCAAACCACCGGAAATCGCGCCAATCACCCCACTACTGGCCCCTTGTACCATAAAGACAAAGAGCACTTGCCTTGATGACATACCTTGGGTTTTCAAAATCGCCACTTCTGCCTGCTTCTCCATCACCACCATGATGAGGGCAGAAATAATATTAAACGCAGCCACACCAATAATGAGCCCCAGCATCAGGCCCATCATGTTCTTTTCCATTTTAACGGCTTGAAATAATTCACCGCGTTGCTCACGCCAATCAGACCAACGCTTATCATCCAGCAGCGGCTCCTTCGCTAGCTCGGCGACCACAAACGGATCGTCGACAAATAAACGCCACCCGGTGATCTGGCCTTTTTTATAGCGAAGCAACCGACCCGCATCTTCGATATGGGTCAGGATCAACTGCTTATCGACATCCGAGCCGGTATTGTAAATCCCGGACACCTCAAAGTTACGCTGGCTTGGAATACGGCCAAGAGGGGTGTACTGACTGGCACTGGTCACCATCAGGCGCACTTTATCACCCACGGCAACACCCAGCTGGTTTGCCAATGATTGGCCCAAAATCACGCGGTAGCTACCCGGCTGCAAATCTTCGATCGCGCCACGGCTAGTGTAATAACCCACCGGCTCAAACTCTTCAGGGTCAACCCCAAGAAGCATACCTGCCGCCAGCGACTGGGCACTTTGCAATATCGCCTCGTCACGGGTGATTGGCGTGACCATTTCAACATGGGGCATTTCAAGGAGTGATGGCGGCGGGGTGTCTGTTCGCATTATCCGCCCATCCGGGCCGGATACGACCGCTTGGGGCATCACCCCAAGAATGCGCTCTTTGAGTTGCTGCTCAAAGCCGTTCATGACAGATAGCACCGTCACCAAGGCCAGCACCCCGATAGTGATCCCGGCCGTCGACATATAGGAAACAAATCGGCTAAACCTGTCCCCGGAGCGACCGCGCAAATAACGAAGGCCGATAAAAAAAGAAACGGGATGAAACATATTATTGTGAAAATACCATCCTGATAAAAACTGTTCGCCAGCATACCGTTGATGCGGCTTTTTACCAATAGCAAAGGGTAAAACTAATGTAAAAACAGAAGGTAAAACAGGCACTCCTACCCCTACCGACTTGCCCCTAAGCGATTGCTAAGTGATAATCGAATGATAGTTAATTTATTGTGAGTGCAACATGCAGCAGGACGAGTATTTTTCAGTCAATGCCGGACTGACCATTAATGTCGAACCATTACCGGCAGATGAAATGACGCCAGACGAGCAATCCTTCAGCCTAGAAATACCGCCACTGTTCCGTGTTGCCAGTGAGTGTAACCAGCTTGACGACAATCTAGAGCGCTCTTTAAGCACACTCGGCCAAACCGAACAGCAAGCACTCACGGCTTATCTGACAGCGCAGAATAATAAAATCAATCTGCTGCTCACTTTCGTGCTTTCTCAGCAAAATGACCCCGCTTACCGTTTCACAACGGAGTCCTTTGGAGCGAGCCGGTTATCATACCGCTCGCCAGTCGCCCTCTCCCAAGGTTCAGCAGTCAGGGTGAAGCTCTTTCTCGATAACCCCGCGGCAGCAGTGTATGCCTATGCCGAAGTGGCTGAATGCACCGAGCAAGATGATCAGTTTGAGATTACACTCAAGTACACCCGTTTACAGGAAGATGACAGGGATCTTTTGATCCGTGCCGCCCTGCACTTTCAACAGAAAATCTTGCGCCAACGCGCCCAACAGCGATCAGAAAACCAATAATTACCATGACAGTACAATCGATTCTTTCTTTACCATTGCCATCCAAGGCCGGCGATAGCCGCTTTGTCGGTAATGTTACCGGCGCAGCACTGGCACTTTCTGTCGCTGAGTTGGCCCATCAGCATCAAGGCCCGCTGCTGGTTGTGGTACCCGATACGCAAACCGCCCTTAGGTTACAGTCCGAGGTTGGCCAGTTTACCGAGCAAGAAGTGACGGTTTTCCCTGATTGGGAAACCCTGCCTTATGACAACTTCTCGCCGCACCAAGATATTATTTCCGAGCGACTGTCGCGCTTGTACCAGCTGCCCACCCAGCAATCTGGGGTGATGCTGGTACCCATCAGCACCCTACTACAACGCTTATCACCCCAAGAATTTATTCACCAGCATGCACTGTTGGTAAGCAACGGGGACCGCCTATCACTCGACAAGCTACGGTTGCAGCTTGAAGCGTCGGGCTACCGTCATGTCGATCAAGTGATGGAGCATGGCGAGTACGCAAGCCGAGGCTCACTGCTCGACTTGTTCCCAATGGGTAGCAACCAACCCTATCGCATTGACTTTTTCGATGACGAAGTTGATTCAATCCGCCAGTTCGACCCGGAAAACCAGCGCTCGACTGGGGAAATTGACAGCATCAACCTACTGCCGGCTCATGAATTCCCAACCAATGATATTGCGGTTGAGAGCTTCCGTATGCGCTGGCGCGAGCGTTTTGAAGCCAGACGCGAGCCAGAGTCTATCTACCAGCAAGTCAGCAAACGCACCTGGCCTGCCGGTATCGAGTACTGGCATCCTCTGTTTTTTGAAAAAACAGAGACCTTATTCGACTACTTGCCTGAAAACAGCTTGCTAGTCACGCTTGGTCATTTGGAACCCGCCGTCGATCAATTCTTGAACGATGCCGAATACCGCTATGACCAACGCAAGGTTGACCCATTACGCCCGTTGCTACCACCGCAAGAGCTGTGGCTGACCAAAGAAGAAATGTTCGTCGGATTTAAGTCGCTGCCGCAAGTTCGGATCCGCCAAGACCAAGAGCCGGAGAAAGCAGGCCGTTTCAATCCGGCACTGGGCCCAATCCCAGCAATCACCATCAACCACCAGCTAAAAGAGCCATTGGCTGATTTCCGACGCTTTAGCGAAAGCTTTGCGGGTAAGATTATTTTCTCGGTCGCCTCCGAAGGCCGCCGCGAAGCTCTCCTTGATCTGCTGGCACGAATCAAGTTGCGCCCGATCGTATGCGCTTCACTCACCGAGGCAGTAGAAGCGCCGGGTCGCTTCAGCCTGGTGATCGGCTCAGCGGAACAAGGATTTATTTTAGAAGATCCGTCTGTCGCCTTTATTTGTGAAAGCGATCTGCTTGGTGAGCGAGTGGTTCAACGCCGCCGCAGGGAAGATAAAAAATCGGTCAATGCCGATACCATTATCCGCAACCTTGCCGAACTACAAGTCGGCCAGCCGGTTGTTCATATCGATCACGGTATTGGCCGTTACCAAGGCTTGCAAACCCTTGAGGCTGGCGGGCTAAAAACCGAGTACGTGACATTGGAATACCAAGGCGGCGCCAAGCTTTACGTACCGGTTGCTTCCTTGCACCTGATCAGCCGCTACTCTGGCGGGGCTGAAGAAACAGCGCCTATCCACAAGCTCGGTGGCGAAACATGGGCGAAAGCACGCAAGAAAGCGGCCGAAAAAGTCCGCGATGTTGCCGCTGAACTACTGGATGTTTATGCCAAGCGTGAAATGAAGCCTGGCTTTAAATTCAAGCTAGACCGCGAAGCCTATGCCGATTTCTGTACCGGTTTCCCATTCGAGGAAACCCATGATCAGGCATTGGCTATCAACGCTGTGCTTTCTGACATGTGCCAAGCCAAAGCCATGGATCGCCTTGTGTGTGGTGATGTGGGCTTTGGTAAAACCGAAGTCGCGATGCGTGCTGCCTTTGTGGCCGTCGACAACAACAAACAAGTGACGGTACTGGTGCCAACCACCCTACTGGCCCAGCAGCATTTCGAAAACTTCCGTGACCGTTTTGCCAATACGCCAATTCGCGTAGAAGTCCTTTCGCGCTTCAAGACCGCCAAAGAGCAAAAGCAAATATTGGCAGATGTGGAAGAAGGTAAGATTGATATCCTGATCGGTACCCACAAGCTGCTTAATGCCTCGGTTAACTACCATGATCTCGGCTTGCTGATTGTCGATGAGGAGCACCGCTTTGGCGTCCGCCAGAAAGAAAAGCTAAAAGCCATCCGTGCCGATGTCGATATTCTGACCTTAACCGCCACACCGATCCCTCGTACCCTGAACATGGCCATGAGCGGTATGCGCGATCTATCGATTATCGCCACGCCGCCAGCACGCCGTTTGGCGATCAAGACCTTTGTCCGAGAACGCGATGATGCCATTACCCGCGAAGCGGTATTGCGTGAGATCATGCGCGGTGGCCAGGTGTACTTCCTCCACAATGATGTCGATTCCATCGAAAAAATGGCCGAAGATCTCGCCATCTTGATCCCAGAAGCCCGCGTCACATTTGCCCACGGCCAAATGCGTGAACGCGAGCTAGAAAAGATCATGAGCGACTTCTACCATCAGCGCTTTAACCTACTGGTGTGTACCACGATCATCGAAACAGGTATTGATGTTCCGACCGCCAATACCATCATTATCAACCGTGCCGACCACCTTGGCCTGGCGCAGCTGCACCAGCTGCGCGGCCGTGTTGGTCGTTCACACCACCAAGCATACGCCTACCTGCTTACACCTCATCCAAAACGTATGACCAAGGATGCGGTGAAACGTCTTGATGCAATATCATCCCTTGAAGATTTAGGGGCAGGCTTTACACTGGCTACCCATGACCTTGAGATCCGCGGTGCGGGTGAGCTACTGGGTGACGAGCAAAGCGGCCAAATCCAGTCCGTTGGCTTTAGCCTGTTCATGGAAATGCTTGAGCAAGCAGTTGAAGCGCTGAAGGAAGGGAAAGAACCCTCATTGGATGATTTGCTGCGCCAGCAAACCGAAGTTGAACTTCGCTTACCGGCGCTGCTGCCCGATGACTTTATCCCTGACATCAACACCCGACTCTCGCTGTACAAGCGTATTGCGAGCGCAGAGAACGAAAACGCCCTCAATGAATTGAAAGTTGAGCTTATTGACCGATTCGGCTTGTTACCGGATGCCACCAAGAACTTGCTGACAGTGAACAAATTGAAGCTGAAAGCAGCCGATGTGGGTGTACGTAAAATTGAAGCAGGCGAAAAAGGTGGCTTTATCGAGTTCAACCCGAATGCAGCCATTAACCCGGCGTTCTTGGTTGGGCTACTTCAAGCTCAGCCACAACATTACCGAATGGAAGGGCCAACCAAGCTGAAAGTAATGGCACCGATGACTGATCGTAAAGATCGGATTAAGTATGTTGACGGGCTTCTAACACAGCTAGCGGAAAACACTCTATAATAGACGGCATTAAAGTGCGGAGTATTATCTTGAAAAAAATGATTTATTTGCTGCTCTTAGCCATCAGTTGGCCGAGCCTAGCAGCAAGACAATTCGACATTGAAGTGATCATGTTCAAGCGCAACATTGCGCCGGAGCAGGTAAGTGAATCTTGGCCTGATCAGCAAAAGCCTATCAACCTCAAAGGCGTTGTATCATTCGGTGACAGCGACCGTCTGGCAGCTAAAGGGATCACCCTGATGTCGCCTTCGGATTTCGAGCTTACTCCGCAGTACAACAAGCTTAAAGGCCACGCGGGCTTTACCCCTCTCGCCCACTTTGGCTGGCGTCAGGGTGATCTTAGCCGGGCAGCAGCACCGCGCTTTCATTTAACCGCGGGTAAAGACTTCTCGGACAAGTACTTGGCGGATGGCACATCAAAAGCCGAGCAGCAGCGCCGTGAGCAAGAAGCAGGCACGGACGGTATTGTAGTTGTTGCCGACAACGATCCGGTCGCAATTGATGAACAGTCACTAAGCCCTGAGCAAATCCCTGAAGTGGCAAAAGAACAGCCGCTTTATGAGCTCGAAGGTATGATCCGTGTGTACGTCCAGCATTACTTATTCACTGAAATCAATGTGGATCTCCGCGAACCCGGTCGCCGCGAAGTCATTGTTGGCACCGAAGGCATGGATGAGTTCGACCCGCTCAGTGAAGACAGCAATGTTCAGGTTGGCCACCTACAGGAAGTGAAGAACAAAGTTGAAGTGGAAGAATTCTTGAAATCATACCGCTTTGAACAGCAGCGCCAGATGCGCAGTGGTGAAACCCACTACCTTGATCACCCACTCATGGGCATGGTCATCCAAATCCGCCGAATCGATGGCTAACATCCGGATAGATTAACGACTTTTGACGGGCAACCTATTATAGGTTGCCCGTTTTGTATCTGTTGCGTATTGCCCCTTCACACTATTACCGCCAGCCTATTGCAAGCCTCAAACAGCCATACCAAACTAGTCATATGCCAATAAGTTCTTCAAAGGATTGAATAAATGAAGGCAGATTTTGAACTGGTAACAGATAGGCTAATTCTAAGGCCCTATAAAAATGTTGATTTGCTTGACCTTGTCGAGGCAATACAACAATCAGATGACACCTTGTCGCGCTGGCTCCCTTGGTGCAGCGCACATTACAACCAGCATGATGCGCACGAATGGATCCACGCCAGCCAACAAAACTGGCTATATGATATTTGCTATGAGTTCGCGATTTTCCACCGTGACGACGATGAGTTCCTTGGCAGTATTTCCATCAGCAACTTATCCGAAATTACCAACTCAGGTGAACTGGGTTACTGGATTAAATCATCCGCCCAGCAGCAAGGATTCGCCACAGAAGCTTGTCGAGAAGCTGCCCGCTTTGCCTTCTCGAAAGTAAAACTGACCCGGATTGAAATCGTGACCCACCTTGGCAATTTAGCCAGCCAACGAACAGCACTGGCATGCAATGCAAAGTTTGAATGTACCGCCAGAAACCGGGTCATTGAAGATGGACACCCCATTAACGGATTGTTGTTCTCCTTGATCCCCACAGACATACCTCAAAACCCGGCCCCCAGAGGCAATGAGTCTTGAAATAATGCCAAACCGATTAAATATCTGGTCAGATCTTGAATTGGGTTGGCATAAAACGCCTTTACCTTAAAGAAACATGGTATATATTGAATCTTCAATGCTTTGACAGGAATCCAACGTGTTCAAAATTATCCTTACTATTGCCCTTATCGGCCTTGTTATTTTCTTCGTGCAGCGCTCATTCACCAATAAAAAATCCGCAGAAGAGAACGTAAAAATTGGTGCTGAGTTTTTGGCGAACAACCAAGCGCAAGAAGGGGTAAAAACCACTGAATCTGGCCTGCAATACTTAGTGTTACAAGAAGGTACAGGCACCGTTCACCCTAAGGCCACCGACAAGGTCACTGTGCACTATCACGGTACGTTAATTGACGGCACGGTTTTCGACAGCTCAGTTGAGCGTGGTGAAACTATCCAGTTTGGTTTGAACCAGGTGATCAAGGGCTGGACTGAAGGGCTTCAGTTAATGGTAGAAGGCGAAAAAACCCGCTTCTTCATTCCTGCGGAGCTTGCTTATGGCAACCGTGGCGTTGGCAGTATTCCGGCGGGCTCTGTGCTTATCTTTGATGTTGAGCTGTTTAAAATCAACTAATTGCCCGACAGCAGACAGATAACCAATAAAAAAACCGCCAATGGCGGTTTTTTATTTCTCACTTATAGCCCATTACTCAGCCAAAGCCGCTTCATGCAAAGCGGCTATTTCAAGCGCTTTACCTCGGAACGCGCTGCGGTCGCATTCTCATGGTAAATGTCGGCCAAATAAGTGGCCAAGTCGTCTTCTTCCAACTCTGGTGGAATAACAACATCGTAAATACGGGCACGCATCGCGGTATCTGACTCTTTGAACAATAGCCAAAAGCCGTCTTTCTTTTGTACTGACATCTTGGTGCCAAATACATCGAACATTAAGAACATTATCGACATCCTTTCTTTGCGCCCCGCATCGGCGGCTTGCTTAGTGAAGTTTCAGGTTAGGTCGCAACACGCGGTTGATTCGACCAACCAACATCATTAAACCTGTTTTGAACATGCCATGCAACGCGACCAAGTGCATGCGGTACAAAGAAATGTACACAACACGCGCAATGCGACCTTCAACCATCATAGAGCCCTTGGTCAGGTTACCCATCAAGCTACCCACGGTAGAGAAACGGCTCAGAGAAACCAACGAGCCATGATCGCTGTAGACGTAAGGCTTCTGCTCGCGATCGGTCAATTTCGCAACAATGTTGTAGAAACAGCGGCTTGCCATCTGGTGGGCAGCCTGGGCGCGTGGCGGAACAAAGCTACCGTCGTCCTGCACGCAAGATGCCAAATCGCCAATAACATAGATGTCTTCGTCGCGGGTGGTTTGCAACGTCGGCTTCACCACCAACTGGTTGATGCGGTTGGTTTCTAGGCCGGCGATCTCTTTCATGAAGTCAGGCGCTTTGATACCTGCCGCCCAAACCATGATTTGCGCCGGGATATGGTCGCCATCTTCGGTTGTCAGGCCGGTTTCATCGGCCTTGGTAACCATAGTCGCGGTACGTACGTTCACACCCAGCTTGGTAAGCTCACTGTGCGCCGCAGATGAGATACGCGGTGGAAGCGCAGGCAAAATACGCTCGCCCGCTTCCACAAGGTTGACGTTCAAACGTGAGCTATCCAGATCGCCAAAGCCGTAGTTTTGTAACTCTTGTACAGCATTGTGTAGCTCCGCCGATAGCTCAACCCCTGTTGCACCCGCACCGACAATCGCAATATCAACCGTTTTCTGGTTCTTATCGGCGTGGAGTTTCAGGAACTGGTTGTTCATCTCGGTGCGGAAACGGTGTGCCTGCTCAGGGCTATCCAGGAAAATACAGTTGTCACGCACTCCCGGAGTATTGAAGTCGTTTGAGGTTGAGCCAATCGCAAGCACCAACACATCGTATTCAAGCTCGCGCTCTGCCATTAGCAGTTCGTTATGCTCATCATAAAGTGCGGCAAGCTTGATCACTTTATTTTCACGATCAATGTCTTGCAGGCTGCCCATTTGGAAATCGAAATGGTGATTCTTCGCATGGGCACGGTAGCTCAACGCATCGACACCCGCATCCATCGAGCCTGTCGCCACTTCGTGCAATAAAGGCTTCCACAGGTGGCTGGCCTTGCGGTCCACAAGGGTTACTTTGGCTCGACGTTTACGCCCAAGGGTACGACCCAGTTTAGTCGCAAGCTCCAAACCGCCGGCGCCACCGCCTACTACGATAATTCGCGTCACAATTACTTCCTCATATTCTCTAAATTTATTTTGCTCAGAGCCTTACACCGACCTTTCATCCATAAAATGAAGGTTGTACTGCGCTGGCTAGCTGACTGAATTTTATTAATATCAACAGAACAACACCCTTAAGCAACAAGGTGCAAAGCAAGACGCTGTTCTATTGATATTAATGAGCAGACGGCAAAAAACCGTCTGCGGGGGGTAGGAGGCTAAGGCGTTTCTTTGAATGCTTTTATTGTTTGTAGATGTTGCGAGATTTTTTTAAATTTATGAGTTTCGCTCTCGTCCCAAATGATATCGTAGAAATCATCCAGCGCATCTTTTGTGTGACGATTATCTAACACTTCATCATTAGTTGAAAGTATGCAAAGGCAATTACCTGCATTTTTTTCACGGAAGCCTGTTACACATTTAGTCGAAATGTCGGCATATTCCTCAGGTCGATCAATCCGCCCTTCCATGTTTTGCTCAGGGTGCAAATTTGGGTTAAAAATGACCTGCTTGATCCCACATAAAAAGCCGATTCGCTCAGACCAGTATCCCCCAAGCCCTACACCACAGATCAGCGGTTGCTCATCTGAAGATTCCTCTTTTAGCTTGTGCACTTCTTTCAACAGGTGCTGCATATCATGCTTGGGGTGTAGGGTACTGTAATTCACGAAACGAACATCAGGGTCAATAAACTGAAGCTGTAGTACCTTTTCATGATTACCCGGGCTTGTTGAATCAAAGCCATGCAAATAAATAATCATCTTGTCTCCCTGTCGTGATTTACGCTAGGGCTTAAGCTGAGCATTGTTTTAATTAAACAAAAACAGACACTGCAACGTAAAACCCTTATAACAATTCGTTGAATTTAATCTAACACGTTTTATAGGGTTTAAAAGCCACAAATCCCACTTTTTTCACTATTGGTTAATCAAGACAGCCACATCTTTGCGTAACCCGGTTAGTTTGCTGATTAAATAGCCACGCTGTTTATCAGAAAGCGTGTGGTTCAATCTTCGCATCAGTTCAAAACGGCGGTTGAGGTAGAAGTTGACCTCTGCCTGATGGTGCGGTGTTTCAAGAGAGACAATCTTTTGCAGCAATTGGCTAAGCTGAGATTCAAAGTTCGGTGAGTTGCGCTGCTGCATTAAGGCTCGCCAGCTATCGAGGTAATAGCTGCGTATTGCCAGGAACACCGGCTCCATTTCCAGCTGGTACCCAGCCAGTTCTTGCAACATGGCTTCCTGCTTGGAGGTTAACGAACCTATCCAATCTTGGGTGAAGTCTTCAAGCCGTTCGGTTCGCTTGGCTAATTTTTGGCCCGGTGCCAGCCCTGCCCGCTCTTGATTGATCTCATTTAAACGGGTCGTGATTTTCCTATCTAACTCAGCCACCTGCTGCTCCGTCAAACCCGAAAGCATATCCGCTAAGGGCTCCGCCAATACCGCGATTGAGCTTTTACCAAGATTATTGAATGTGTGGTAGTAGCCCCTTACCTGGCTGAAAGTTAACGGTATGGACAAATCAACCACTAGCTGATCAAGGGCACGATGAAGCTTAGGCAATTCTTGGCCACGGTGGCGCTCCAAAGCCCGTGCCAGGCCACCATCTAGGCTGGACTCCAGACGACTGTCCAAACTGACATAGTTGGAGAGGTTATAGCCAACCCAATAATCAAGGTTGTTATAAGCAAGACGTGTTGCACACCCACCCAACAGAATTAAGGTCAGTGATATTGCTGTGATCTGGGGGATCATTCTCACCATCTTGGTTGCTCCAAACGAATCAGCTCGCATGAAGTTTAGACCAGAATTAAGAGAAAAGATTTAACTAATCAATAGATTGCATGTAAGAAATGAGACGGCGCTTTAGTTTTTCTGCCTCAATAAGATAGCTTTCATCTTGCCAAAGTTCAGCCCCAACATAAAACCATAACATGGCGAGATACTCGCACCATGGCAGCCAAGATTGCACAGCCTGACACCAACGTTCAATATCAGTACATTGCCTTATGTGGCAATACTGCTCGACAGCTTCGGTGATGGGCAGTTGATTGGCAGATAGGGTCAAGGCTAAATCTAGCGAGGGATCGCCGGCGGCAGCGTATTCCCAATCTATAACACGGCATTCATCCTGCGGCGAAACAATCACGTTGTACCAACCAAGATCATGGTGGCAGCAGGTATCACTAAACCACTGCACAGGCTTGAGCGCTTGAAAATATCCGTAAATCGCTCGCAATGATTCATCTTTATTTTCAATACTGATGTGATGCCAATAGTGAGCCGATTTTTGTTGGACATCCAACCGTGCTTTAGGAACAGGAAGTTGGTGTATCTGTGCCTGTAGTTTCAGCAAGGCTTCGCAATCTAATTCGGCATTGGCGGTGTCACCTTCAAGCCACTCAACCAGAATACCTTGCTCATGGCATAAAAATGGGCGCGGTGCTATCCCGCCAGTATCGCTGCGATTGATGCCAGCCAAGAGCTGGTACTCATGATCACGTGAAATATCAAACGCTGCTGTCGATAATGAAACGGGACGCCAGACGAAACGGTGGCGCTTTAACGATCGGATATGTTGAAGGTCGACTTGCCAGCAGCGGTTACTTAAACCACCGCTGAGTGGCGAAGCCGATATACATTGATAATCAGGTAGCAATGAGCATAGCAACGCGCTCAGTTGTTGTGAGTTGACGGCCATGCTGCTACCTGAAAATTCAATATATTAGTACCTGAAAATGAACCACCTAGGCGGTTACCAACCCAGTAAGCTTTTTGACTCTTGCTTACGGATTTCGGTTTCGTCAGCCCACTCGATCAAACCTGTTTCCAGATCCATCAAGCGCATGGTCATCTTGTAGTAAACGTCTTTATCGCTACCGGCTGACTTAACAATGCTTGATAGGTTACCGTATAGCATGTATTCCGCACCCACCATCTTACCGAACTGAATAGCCGTGCTTTGGTTCACCAACTCATCGTTGTTCTGGAAGTTAAGCTGCTTACGCACCGCTTCAACACGGGTCATATCAACGAAACGGAACTTACCCGAGTTAAGTAAGCGCGTACTTACTGAATCAGTAATTGACTCAGTGTCGATATGCTCGCTGGTTTTGTTCTTGATACCATCAACAACAATAATTGGGCGCTGGTTGTTACCTGTGATGTAAGCGACCGAACCAGAAGACAGCATGCTATCGGTCATCTCTTCAGCAATTTTCTGCAAGTCGGTAGAACCGAATTCAATGGTGGTGGTTTCTGCTTCTTGAGCATCGCCATAACTCACTTTCTGCGCACAGCCACCCATTAGTGCAGCCACACCCAATAATGCAATCACGCTTTTTTTCATTTTCCTACCTTTATTTTAAATCAACCGCTTATACCTATATCCAAGAAACTTGGGTGTGAAAGGATAAGCCAATGCCCTAAATCAATATGTCGCCTTGCGGATATATACCCGGTATTGCGTTGCTTCTGGCTTTCTTGCGACCGCTTGCAACGTCATGGTGTCCTTGCCATGTAGTACAAACTGGCGCCAAGGCGAATCGCTACCCGCGACTTCTAACCCTTGGGCGTCATACCAATAAAATCGGTATTGTAATTTGAGATCAGAGTCGATTTTGCTCGTCACTGGCACCGCTGCTTTGAGCAAGCCATTAGCATTCGACACATGCGCACGCTCGATGGTGACGCGGTTTGCCAAATCGTTATTGCCAATCACGACGTTTTGGTTGCTACTTTCGATACTGATACCCGAGGTTGTCGTCGAACATGCCGCCAGACCCAGTACCATTAACACTACGAACAACACTCTCATTAGCTATCTCCTAATAACACCGACCAACCGGTCAGCTGATTTCCTTGTCGAGAAACCCACACCATGGTCGTCCTGCCAGCCACGACATCGACGTCAACCTGATGACCGTTCCATGTTACAGCATGCTTGCCCGGGGCCAGCATTTGGTGCGAGACATCAACCTTTGCTGGTAAGGTTTGCCAGCTGCGTGTATCGGGCTGCTCTGTCAGCGTATTAAATATATTGGCCAGCACATTGCCCACATCATCAGCCCCTCTCGATGCTGACTGCCTTACCTGATCCTTTGCCAATACTCGAAGCGCCCGGCGAAGAACAATAACCGGCAACTCTTCACTCAAACTGTATTGCGCCATACCATTGATATTAGACAAGTTACTGCTGGATAACGGTTGGTTATCCATTTTCAATGGCGAAAACCTCGGCGCTACGGTGTTTCCATAATAGGGCAAGGCCAAGTTATACACCGCCCCATTACCATGCCTGTCATATAGCCATAGCGGTAAACGCCAGCTATCTTTGGCCGCCACGACCCCCTGCTCGTCAAAGATCACTACGCGCCCTTGATTTCGCGAAGGCGCTTGGTATTTGCCGTAGCGGGCTTCAAGTTGCTTAAGATCGTCTGTCATGCCCATGCGTGTAGCCAAGCGAAGCACAGTATCAGCAACGAATACATTGTCGGGGGCAACGGCGAGTGCACGCTTGTAATCGATGTAGGCGCTGTTTAAGTCGCCATCGGCTTCATAAAGCACACCAGAGAAGTAAAAGAGATAACCGTTTTGTACATTGCCCAGATCTGCACCCACATCCGGGTAACGCGCCAAGACCGCACCAAGATTTTGATCTAACCCTTTACGCCTGGCTTCTTGTTCCGCACGGCCCAACTCGGCTTCACGCTCTCGCTTTGCAGCCTCTTGGACTTGGTTTGCACGCCTTACTTCAACCAGCGCCCCTTCCAAGTCTCGCTGCTGCAGATAGTTCAGCGACAAATACAGATGTAAAAACCCCAACTCGTAGTCGGCGGGCTTGTAGGTGATCATGTTGTCGTTCGTCAGCAAAGAACCAGCTTGGTTAAAACCTTCCGACACCTGAAGCACAGCCTCACGCTGCTGTTGCTTTACCGCATTATCCGACACTTTCAAGGCAGCAAAACTCTCAGGGTAGTGCTGGGCGACAAACCCCACGCGCCCCTTCTCCATACCGTCTAAAATGTCACCAGCAGGTGCATCAGGTAATGCTTCCAAAGCCTGTTGGTATTGGCCTTGTTGCATTGCCTGATGTGCCTGACTATTTGCAGCGCTGTAATGACTGAACAAGCTTTGCGTCGATAAGTTCGCACACGCAACCAAACTAAAGGATAAAACCGCAACGGCGGCACGTTTCAACATTCTGTCATCAACCACTAAAAATAAAAAAGCCCAAGTGCCGAGTGTTATCTTTATTGACCTTTGATAGGCGAAAAAATCACACTCTTGGTGCTCATATACCCAAGCACCTGCCACTCAGACTTTGTTCTAAGACGTAAGTTCCCCAATCAGGCGCAACTATCATACGCCAGATCAAGCATTCATCAAATCAATAGTTAACCAACCAACATTGGTCCTAGCGGGCGACCACCAAGCAGGTGCATGTGAATATGGTACACTTCCTGGCCACCATGAGGATTACAGTTCATGATGAGGCGGTAGCCGTCTTCAGCGATACCTTCCTTCTCTGCTAGCTTACGTGCAACCGTAAACAAGCGGCCCATCATCAACTCATCATTCGCTTCAACATCGTTTACTGTTGGGATCAGCTTATTAGGGATAATCAAAATATGGCTTGGCGCACGCGGGTTTATGTCACGAAATGCTGTCACCAGATCATCTTGATATAAAACGTCTGCTGGAATTTCTTTACGAATAATCTTACTGAAAATGGTCTCTTCAGCCATAACACGCTCCGTTTTTATTAGCTAAGGTTTTTCCTTGCTTCCCAGTATGCGTGACTCAACCCAACAGAGCAATATTGAACACTGTTTTAAACCATTTTTCCAGTGAATAAGTCAACTTGGAAGTTATTTTTTGATGCAGCCGTCAAAGACTGTAAGACGCATATTCAGATATGATCAGCTGCTATGCCCTTTGCTTCACACGGAATTTATGTGCTGAAAGGGTCATTATTGTCACATTTGGTGTTGCTTATTTTATTGCTTAAAATTTCGACATCACACTTTGTACGAAGACCAATATCATAATAACAACTTCGTATTACAGTTAGTTCAGTAAGTCCAGCTGTCGCTTACTTAATTGATCTATTTAGGGATATTATGAAGACAACGAAACAAACCTCCGTCATACGACGTATGTATACCGGCTTTGCAGTGATGGTTATCTTGTTTGCCGCCACAATCATGATGATGCTCGATGGCACAAACCGCATTCACCAGCAACTTGAAACCGTGACTACCGATGCACTACCTTTGGTCTCCACTTCAAACCTCGTCAGCGTCCGCCTTCTCTCCGTCGACAAGATTTTCAAAGACTACCTGACCAGCCAAAACATCGAGCGCATGCAAGCCTACGAACAAGAGCTGCTAGTGGCCCATGATGAATTTCTCGTTGCCCTTGACGAATTAGTCGCCCTTACCCAAAACAACAACGCGCTAAACGCCCAGCTAAACGAGCTTATTGCCCTCGAAGACCGCTACTTCCAAGAAGCAAAAACTGCGATGGGCAACTACCGAACCCAATTGCTGGCCGAAAGCGAGCGACAGCAGTCTGCCCGCCAATTCCAGCAACTGCATAACAGCTTAAACCTCAAGATGAAGGACTACGTTGAGGAGCAGGAAAGTATCTCCGTCAAGATGATTGCCAAGAATTACTTCATCAAGCTACAGCAAACAGAAACCATTACCTCGGATGCGCTGGCAACTGATGACTTGGCCGCTATCAACAATGCCGTCAAAGACAACAAGCTGTATGTCAACCACCTCAGCAATACTTACCGCTCGCTCACTTCGATGATGCCGGAGATCAAAAGCATCTTCGATAAAGACATTGAGCAATACAGCAAAGATATCGGCCAGAATGGCGGGGTCTTGGATGCCCACTACCAGTATGTTTCAGCCCGCGAGCGCCTTTATGCCAACATTGCCATCCTGGCCACTGAGATAGACAACGCCACGGCCATTCTTGATGGCTTTCGGGTTCAAGCCAACACCCAAATGAACCAAGCCATTGTTGATGCCGATGAGGCATACCAGCAAGGTTACAACCGTGCAATCATGATCGGTTTGGCCGCTACCGCCTTTGCCATCTTCATTGGCTGGTACTTGGCCCAGAGTGTTCGCCGCCCTTTAAATTCAACGCTGAAAACGCTAGAAGCCCTGGCCGATGGCGACATGACCAAGCGCAGCAATATCAACCAGTTTGTTGAGTTCAGCAAGCAAGGCAGCTACATCAACTCGCTGGCCGATAGCCTGCAGGAAATCTTGGGCAAAATCACCCAGGCATCCAGTGAATTAACCAGCGTTGCGGAAGAGAACCAAACCACAACCACTGAAGCCAAGCACCGACTCAACGAACAGCGCCAACAAACGGCTTCCGTTGCAACGGCAATGACAGAAATGGAGCAATCCGTTACCGATGTTTCCCATAGCGCCCAAAACACCATGGAGCGGGTGCACGAGGTAGAGCGGGCTTCCAACACTGGTCGCGAGGTGATGAGCCGCAATATTAACACCGCCCATCAGTTGTCCGAGCGGCTTGACGAGTCGGTAAAAGCGGTTTCGAACTTGCAAGAGATGAGCAGCAATATCGGCTCGATCCTTGACGTGATAAGAAACATTGCCGACCAGACCAACCTACTTGCCCTCAATGCCGCAATCGAAGCTGCCCGCGCCGGCGAGCAAGGCCGAGGCTTTGCCGTGGTTGCCGATGAAGTCAGGGTGCTGGCAAAACGCACCACCGATTCCACCTCGGAAATCGAGCAGATGATCCAAAGCTTGCAGTCCAGCTCAGGCCAAGCGGTGAACGTCATGCAATCCTGTGTGGGTGAAATGGAAAACAGCATCAACCAGGCATCTGACGCCAACAGCGCAATGGAAGAGATCCAAGCGATTATTTTGGAAATCAGCCAAATGAGCACCCACATTGCCGAAGCCGCAGAAGAGCAGCGTAGTACCACCGCTGAAATTGCGCGAACCCTAGAGGACATCAGCCATATTGCCGACTCTAACTACATGTCGATGGAAGAAGTTGCAGAGGCGAGCAACAAGCTGGATACACTCTCTCACCAGCAAAATGATTTGGTTCATCGCTTCAAGCTATAGCCATTCAAGTGATTGATTTATACCACCAAGCCAGTTGCTTAGCGACTGGCTTTCTTTTACCCAGCATTAACCCGTTTCGCCTCACATAAAAGCAAACGTTTACTCTTTTAATAATCATAGAGCTAGATAGTTTGAAACCACCCCTTTACATCCCTTCATTATGCTTTTAGAATCGGTCGAATTTTTTTGGGAGGGAAGCAACAATGACGACATTAACGATCACACGTCCTGATGACTGGCACACGCACCTTCGTGACGGCGAAGTGTTGAACGATACTGTAAGGGACATTAGCCGGTATCTTGGACGCGCAATCATTATGCCGAACTTGGTTCCACCGGTGACCGATACCGAAGCAGCTCTTGCTTACCGCGATCGTATTCTTGCCGAAAAGCCTCAAGGCAATTTCTCTCCTCTAATGACACTCTACCTCACCGACAACACCACACCTGAAGAAATCCGCAAAGCTAAAGCAACAGGCCACATTTATGCGGCAAAGCTATACCCAGCTGGCGCAACAACCAACTCGGATTCAGGCGTGACCTCTATCGATAAGCTGATCCCAACGCTCCAAGCGATGGAAGAAGAAGGCATGCTGCTGCTTATCCACGGTGAAGTAACAACGCACGACGTTGACATTTTCGACCGTGAGAAAACATTCCTTGATACGGTGTTGGCACCCATCGTTGAGAAAATGCCAACCCTAAAGATTGTGGTTGAGCACATCACGACAAAAGATGCGGTAGAGTTCGTCAACAATGCCGGCCCTAACGTAGGTGCCACCATCACGGCCCACCACCTGATGTTTAACCGTAACCACATGCTGGTTGGCGGCATTCGCCCACACTACTACTGCCTGCCAATTTTGAAGCGCAATATTCACCAGCAAGCGCTAATCGAAGCGGCTACCAGCGGCAGCCCTAAGTTCTTCCTTGGTACCGATTCAGCACCTCACGCTCAAGGTCGCAAAGAATCAGCTTGCGGCTGTGCGGGTTCATACACGGCACACGCAGCTATCGAGCTATACGCTGAAGTATTCGAACAAGCTGGCGCACTGGATAAGCTCGAAGCTTTTGCTAGCTTCAATGGCCCGGACTTCTACGGCCTGCCTCGCAACACGGACACCATCACGCTGACGAAAGAAAGCTGGCCGGTGCCTGAAACAATGTCATTCGGTAACGATGTCGTTGTGCCAATCCGCGCAGGCGAAGAAATTCAGTGGCAAGTGAAGTAATACAAATTACTTAAACTTTTCCATTAAAAAGGGCTTCCTATTTAGGAAGCCCTTTTTGATTATCTAGAAACTATCGCATCACCACTAGTTCTGCATGGCTGGCGTGCCCTCGCTAACCGAACCAGGCAAAGCAACGTGGTGGAACAAGCGATAGAGTACAGGTACCACAATCAAGGTCAGCACGGTGGCAAAACCGAGACCGAACATGATGGTTACCGCCATCGGCTTGAAGAACACATCGGGCAATAGTGGGATCATACCGAGTATGGTGGTTACCGCCGCCATACATACCGGACGAACACGGCTCACCGCCGCATCAACAACGGCCTGGTACTTCTCCTTACCACTGGCGATTTCAATCTCAATTTGATCAAGCAATACAATACCGTTTTTCACCAGCATGCCCGACAGGCTCAAGAAGCCAAGTAGCGCCATAAAGCCAAATGGTGTATTCAGCAATAGCAAGCCGGTAGTCACACCGATAACCGCAAGTGGTACCGTCGCCCACACTATCAACGCCTCTTTTACCTTGTTAAACAAGAAGATAGTAATAAGGAACATCACCAAATAACCCATAGGCATCGTTTGGAACAGTGACGCCTTCGCATCTGCCGACGATTCATATTCACCCCCCCACTCCAACGAGTAGCCCGGCGGATAATCCAACGCCTCAATCAATGGCTGAATACGAGCCTGAACGGTTGCGGCCGTTTCATCGCCCAGCGGATCCGGATCAGCCATCACGGTGAGCATACGCTTACGGTCTTTCCTTGCGATCAGTGGATCTTCCCAGCGAATGTTGACGCCGTTGATCACCTGCTGCAACGGAATATAGCCTTGGGTTGCCGGGCTCCAGATCTTCATCCCTTCGATAGTGCTGACGTCGACCCGCTCTTCATCTGGCAGGCGCGCCACAATCGGCATCAGGTTAGTACCGTCACGATACACCCCAACCGTTAAGCCAGAGAATGACATTTGCAGTAAGTCATCGACATCTTTCTTGGTAATACCGTAGCGGCGAGCCTGGCTTTCATTGAAAATTGGCTCGATCACCTTGTTACGCTCGCGCCAGTCATGTCGAATATTGAATGCCCCAGGGTCAGCATTCATGATATCGACCACTTCCTTGGCTAAAGTACGCAGTACTGTTGGATCTGGCCCCACCAAGCGGGCTTCAAGTTTCGAACCAGAAGATGGACCAAGCATGATTTGCTTCAATTTGTAATCCAGCTCTGGGTGTCTTGCATCGAGCACTTCGCTCAACTTGCCCATCACCGGTAAGACATCTTCAAAGCTCTTCACTCTGATAATCAACTCACCGTACGACGAGTAACTTTTCTCTGGTGAGTAGGTCAACATGAAACGTTGCGAGCCTCTGCCCGCACTGGAGCTGACATACTCAACCCGATCGTCCTGCTCAATGGCCAGCTCAAGATCCTTCAAGGTATCGTTGGTTGCACGGATATCCGTCCCTTCCGGCAGCCAAACATCAACCATGAACATCGGCGTTGTTGAAGCTGGGAAGAAAGATTGCTTAAGCAAGGTAAAGCCGTACAAGCTCGCGCCCAACATGATGACCAGTGCAATCACGGTCAGCCAGGCCCGGCGCATACAGAACTCTAGGAAGGCCTTGTATGCCACAAATAGCTTACCTGCGTATGGATCCGCATCATCGTCACCATCGCTGACCTTACTGCTCTTGAAGAACATATCGGCAAAAAACGGCGTCAGCGAGATAGCGGTAAACCAACTGAGCATCAGGGACACGAGCAGTACCGTAAAGAGGGTTCGACAGTATTCACCCGTCGAGTCCTGCGACAACCCAATCGGGGCAAATGCCATTACCGCAATCACGGTTGCCCCCAGCAACGGCCATTTTGTTTGGGTCACAATATCGGACGCGGCCTGCATCCGGGTGCGTCCCCGCTGCATTCCTATCAGCACCCCTTCGACCACCACGATGGCGTTATCCACCAGCATCCCGAGGGCGATAACCAAGGCCCCGAGTGAGATCCGCTGCAAGTCTATCGCCATCCAGCTCATAAAGACGAAGGTGCCCAATACGGTAAGCAACAGGATCAAACCAATTAAGATCCCCGACCTTAAACCCATGAAGAACAGCAGAACGATAATAACAATCGCCACCGCCTGGCCAAGGCTGACTATAAAGCCACTGACTGACTTATCGACTTCGGTTGGCTGGCTATATACCACGCTGATATCGATGCCAACCGGTTGTTGCTCTTTCAGTTCACGCAAACGGCGATCAACTCGATTCCCCACTTCGACCACGTTGACGCCATCAACCGCGGAAATACCGACATGCAGGGCTTCAGAGCCGTTGTAACCAATGAGGTTGTCGGGTATTTCCTTGAAATCGCGCTTAATCTCAGCCACGTCTTTCAAGTAAATCAGCCCTTCGGCGCCACTGTCGGTAATGATTAAATCACCCAACTCTTCAACGCTGGTAAACTCACCAGTGGGGTGGACGCGAATATACTCAGTACCAATTCGCACCGCCCCCGCACTGGTCACCAAGTTCTGGGTCTCAAGCGTGCTATAAATGGTTTGCGGCGAAATACCCAGGCTGCTCAAGCGCTGCATCGAGATTTCGATAAAGACTTGCTCTTGCTGAGTACCGGTAACCGATACCTTACCTACCCCCTCGACCAACTCCACCTCACGGCGTAAGTAGTCAACGTAATCGTTCAGTTCCTTATAGCTATACCCTTCACCGGTGATCGCCAACAAAATACCGAACACGTCACCAAAATCATCGTTAACAATGGGCTCTTGAACACCTGGCGGCAAAGATGGCTTAAGATCGTTGACCTTCCGGCGCAATTCATCCCAGATCTGCGGCAAGTCATCCGGGCCATAGTTGTTTTTCATGGTCACGGTAATTTGAGATAGCCCCCGGCTCGACACCGAGTTCACCTCGTCAACATAAATCAGCTGCTGAATCGCTTTCTCTATCGGATAGGTGACCTCTTCTTCCACTTGCAGCGGAGTAGCACCAGGGTAAGCAGTGACAACCATGGCATCTTTGATGGTGAACGCCGGATCCTCCAGTCGGCCAAGCCCAAAGAAGGCCATGGTCCCGCCAATAAGGAAGATCAACGTCAGCATCCAGCTGATAACTTTATTCCGTATAAAATAGGCTGCAATATCCTGTTTCATGATCTGCCCGCCTCCTTATCCACGATAGTCACCGATTGCCCTTCACGGAGTCGGTTAACACCTTCAACCACAATACGCTCTCCAGGCTCTAGCCCCTCAATTAAACGCACCCCTTCCGGTACCACCTTGTCGGTGACGACTTTCCGCTTGGTCACCGTATTATCATCGTTAACAATCCACACGAACTTGTTCTCTAGCCCCAAATCATCCCCGTCGGCATTGAATATGGCTTCCATGGGGATCACCGCCTCATCACGGCGATACACTTTCAGCTTTTGCGCATCTGCTTTTACTTCCACCGCCATGCCATCGAGAATAAATCGGTCTTTCGGCATAGGCATGGTCAAGGTGACCAAAAACGAGCCTAAATTCGGGTCGGGTTCGGTAGTAAACTCCTTGAGTTTCGCTTGGTACTGGGAGCCGTCGGCCAAAATAATTTTGGCGCCAGGCTGAGACTCTTCAACTTCTACAGCTGTGCTCTGGGAATAAATCATGTCCGGCGCCTGAATGATCACATCGACCTGGTCGGCCAAGTGTAAGTTCATGACCATCTGGCCAATTTGAACATTCTCGAACTGCTCTACTGGCACCCGTGAAATCACCCCGGAAAACGGAGCTTTTAACTCAGTGAAGGTCAAATTTAACTTGGCAAGATCCAGTCTAGCCTTGGCAATGCGGCGTTGGGCTCGCAGTTCATCAAATTGCGACTGGGGCAAAAAACCTTGTTTGACCAACTTGGCCGAGCGGCGATACTGGCTATCTGCGACATTGAACTTCGCTTGCGCATCATCCACTTCCAGTTTGTAATCTGTCGGATCGAGCCGGGCCAATAACTGCCCTTTCTTGATCTGATCCCCCGGGCGCACAGCGATATAGCTCACCTCACCTTGAACACGAAACGATAAGCTAGACTTGTTAGCAGCGGCGGCAACGGCAGGAAAGGTCAGTTGTGGCGCAGCAGTGGCCATTGTTACTTCACTAACCGCAACGGGCGCGACAATAATCCGGGGCTCAACTTCCGCCTTATCACAACCAGACAGCACGCTGGCAGCCCCTAAAGCTAAAGGCATTAATGTCCATTTCTTCATCTTATAGCCCTCGCTCCTTAACCCATTTGCGGACTTTCTGGCCCTCTTGCAGCCCAGTCACACCAGAGGTTGCGATTAGATCCCCATCTTGCAGCCCACTGATCACGCGCCGCCTGTCATCAAGCTGGACAGCCACTTTGGTGACCATCCCCTGTTCATCCACCTTCCAAACATAGGTCGTATCGCCTTCGGTCAAAATGGCACGCCTAGGCAACGCGCCTGTTCCCCCACTGGGAATCGCCACCTTCACGTGACCCGCCATCCCCGGCAGCAAGTTGTAACCTTGCGGACGCTCCATAAAAAGGGTGACCTTATAGCTTGACGTCTTCTCGTCAGCTTCGGTGTCAATTTCCTTGAATTGGGCTTCGAAGGTTTGGTTAGGAATGGTATCGAAGGTCACGCGGGGATCACGGTCGAAATCAGAACGGTGTTCAAACCGGGCAAACAACTGGTCTGGGAGCTGGAAGGTCACATTGATCACACCAGCACTTTGGATATGCATCACTGGTTGCTTGGCCGCGACGTACTCATAGTTTTCTACCAGAGATAAGGACAAGGTCCCATCGTACGGTGCGACTAAACTGGCATAATTCAGATTGGCCTTGGCTTTATCTAAATCCGCTTTTGCCTGGTTAAGCTCAGCTTCCGAGCGGTCAAAATCCAGCTCAGAAACAACATTGGTCTTGAGCAGTTCCTTGTCACGCTTGTACTGCACATAAGCCAATTCATAGTCTGCTTGTGATTGCTCAAGCAATAGGCTTAACTCATCTGTATTTAAGTGAGCCAGTACCTGTCCCCGCTCGACAAAGTCTCCCGGGTTGGCATTCACCTTATCAAGCTGCCCCGACACCCTAAACGCCAATACGGCCTTATCACCTGCTTCAACCACCGCCGGGAAGGTACGAAATGTTTGATCATCTCCCACTGATACGGCTTCCAGCTTCACCGGTCTGGAATCAGGTTCAGGTATTTCTACTTCCTTGCCGCCACACCCCTGAATAAACAGAGATAGCATAGCCGCAGCTAAAATAACGCGCCCCATAATACCCTCAATAATCGGTTTGTTTTTATTCTGTCTAATGACTGTTTTTGCCCTTCCAACGGGACAACAGCGCAAACCGGCCATTGAAACTCGCAATGCGCCTTAACCTACGCATCACCAGATCAAATACCTGATTACACTATAGTCCACAAATAGACACAATTTTCGAACCGAACACAAAAAAGCGACCAAAAACAATTTATTAAATGAGAGCAAACGCTAACAAATTGGCTAAAGGCAAACGAGGCAGGGGGGAGGAATTTCAAAAGAAATCAGGGGAAACAAACCAAGTTAGTTGCTAAATTTAGCTGTACAGAGAAGAATTCAGCCCAAACCGGCGAAGGTAAAAAAACAAAAAAGGAGCCGCAGCTCCTTTTTTGATCAGATTAAAGCAAATTTTTGCCTACTCCATTTCAGCAATTTTCACTTTCCAAGTATCAGGACCGGTCTTATGCGCATTCACGCCTTCGGCGTCGACGGCAACAGTGACCGGCATATCTTCCACTTCAAACTCGTAGATAGCTTCCATACCCAAATCTTCGAAAGCAACGACACGCGCTTTCTTGATAGCTTTCGCCACTAGGTATGCAGCACCACCAACGGCCATTAAGTAAACAGCCTTGTTGTTCTTGATGGACTCAATTGTCGCAGGACCACGTTCTGCTTTACCGATCATGCCGGTTAGGCCAGCCTGCTCAAGCATCATATCGGTAAACTTATCCATACGGGTGGAAGTTGTTGGGCCAGCTGGGCCAACCACTTCATCACCAACCGCATCAACCGGACCTACGTAATAGATAAAGCGATTTTTGAAATCAACCGGGAAGTCTTCACCCTTCGCCAGCATGTCCTGAATACGCTTATGCGCGGCATCACGGCCTGTCAGGATTTTGCCCGATAGCAATACCGTCTCACCCGAACGCCACTCTTGGACGTCTTTCTTGCTTATTTCATCGAGGTTCACGCGACGAACGTTTTCGCCCACTTCCCAGGTGACTTCCGGCCAGTCTTCCAGCTTCGGTGGCGTTAGTTCGGCAGGACCAGTACCATCTAGGGTGAAATGGACATGGCGAGTTGCCGCACAGTTAGGGATCATGCATACCGGTTTCGAGGCGGCATGCGTAGGTGCGGTTTTGATCTTCACATCAACCACCGTTGTCAAACCACCCAGCCCTTGAGCACCAATACCCAGCTTGTTGACACGGTTAAAGATATCGAGGCGAAGTTCTTCTTCTGCATTTTGCGCACCGCGCTCTTGCAGCTCGTGGATATCAACCGACTCCATCAATGATTCTTTTGCCAGTACCGCCGCTTTTTCAGCGGTACCACCGATACCAATACCCAGCATACCCGGCGGACACCAGCCAGCACCCATTAGCGGCACTGTCTTCTCTACCCACTCTGCAACATCATCAGACGGGTTTAGCATCACCATCTTGGTTTTGTTCTCAGAACCACCACCCTTGGCGGCAATTTGGATTTCTACCTTGTCGCCCGGTACCATATCAATGTGTACCACGGCTGGGGCGTTATCTTTGGTGTTCTTGCGGCTACCAGCAGGATCCGCAACGACAGAGGCTCGTAGCGGGTTGTCTGGGTTGGTGTAGGCTTGGCGAACACCTTCATCAATCATTTCCTGAACGGTCAGATCGCTGTCCCATTGGACATTCATACCAATCTTGACAAAGCAGGTCACAATCCCGGTATCCTGACAAATAGGACGGCGTCCTTCTGCAGACATACGCGAGTTAATCAAAATCTGCGCAATCGCATCTTTTGCCGCTTGGCTTTGCTCTTTGTTGTAGGCTTTTTCAAGTGCCTGAACAAAATCTAGCGGATGGTAGTAGGAAATATACTGTAGTGCATCAGCAACACTATTGATCACATCTTGTTTCTGGATGACGGTCATAAAGCCCTCGTTGATTTATTATCATTCCATGGCGCCCGATTTAATGCTTCCAATGTCATGTGATTCACACTTGCATGCCTGTATGTAGGGGATAATGCACAGGATGAAATGTAACCACGTGGCCATGATCCTCATGGCTTATCTCCGTTAACCATTGTTTCTACATCTCCAGTAGAAAATAATGGTCAAAGGACTTCCTTGGGCGTCGTATTAAATTCTGCGTTTATGATACTCTTGCGGACAATTTCGCGCCATGCGCCAATCGTACACCTGTCACAAAAAAGAAAATGATTTGTAAATCACATCCAAAACTGAGTATTGAACAACTCAATTACACTAAAGACGCTTCGCTAACGTGGTTCCAACCGTTGGCGGGCCAGCCGTGGGCTATGATATTACGCTCTGCGGCTTCAGATCATCCTGATAATCGCTTTGACATATTAGTTGCTGATCCTTTAGCCACTTTACAGACATATGGTGAAACAACTCATATTAAATTTTCAAATGGTGATGAAAAAACCAGCACCCATGATCCTTTCGAGTTAGTTGCGCAAACACAAGAGCAGTTACTGCCTGCTATTACCCCTATCAAAGATGTACCTTTTTTAGGTGGTGCACTCGGGTACTTTGCCTACGACCTCGGCCGTCGGGTCGAAAACATTCCTTCGCTAGCACAGCACGATTTGGCGACAGCCGATATGGCGATTGGCATTTATGACTGGGCACTCATTGCCGATCATCACACTGAACAACTTTATTTGATTTCCCCGCAAGGCAGTGAGCGCAGAGCATGGTTAGAAAAGCAGCTGGCTGAGCACCTAAGTAAAGTGGAAAATAACGTTTTACAACAAACCACTCGCTTTGCCTTAACATCTCCGTGGCATTCCAACATGGAAAAAGAGGAATATTGCAACAAATTTGATCATGTTCAGCAGTATTTGCTATCGGGTGATTGTTATCAGATCAACCTTGCACAACGTTTCAGTGCCAGTTTTGCAGGGGATGAGTGGGAAGCCTACCAACATCTCGAACAGCACAATGGCGCCCCTTTTTCCGGCTTTATCCGCACCCATGACAGCGCTATTCTCTCTGTTTCGCCTGAGCGCTTCTTGCAACATAGCCACGGTGATATAGAGACCAAGCCAATTAAAGGCACCCGCCCTCGCTCAGAAAACCCTGATTACGACGCCGAGCTTGCCAATGACCTGCAGACGGCCGAGAAAGATCGCTCAGAAAACCTCATGATTGTCGACTTGCTACGTAATGACATCGGTCGGGTCGCCGCCCCGGGTTCGGTACGGGTACCTTCACTGTTTGCCATCGAAAGTTTTCCAGCCGTACATCACCTTGTTAGTACCGTTACAGGAAAACTGGACGACGGGTACAACCCAACAGATCTACTGCGAGCTTGCTTCCCCGGCGGATCCATTACTGGCGCACCCAAAATCCGCGCGATGGAGATAATTGAGGAGCTTGAGCCTCACCGCCGTAGTGTCTATTGTGGCAGCATCGGTTACATCAGCCGTTGCGGCACCATGGATACCAGCATCACGATACGGACGCTGGTTGCTCATCAGGGCAATATCCATGCTTGGGCTGGTGGCGGCGTGGTCGCAGACAGCCAGGCTGACAGCGAATACCAAGAGATCCTCGATAAGCTGAGCAAAATCCTGCCCACGCTCGAATAACACCAAACCAAGCACGGGCAATGAAAAGCGGGCAATAGCCCGCTTTTGTATCCAATAGTACAATGACATTTTGCTATAAATTTACGCTAACAATCTGTTTCAACAGCTATAGTTACTATATTGGGTAACAGCAACATGCTATGGAAGGCTTATGGAAAATCAGCAACACATACTCACCCGCTTCTTACTCGCACCGCAAGCTAATTACGACCATAGCCATCAAGCACGTATCCGCCAGCACATCGCACCAAACTCCAAACTGAAACAAGCGGCTGTATTAATTCCACTTGTCCCCCGAAACAGTGCCTACCATGTGGTATTTACCCGACGCGCGTTACACCTGAAACACCACCCGGGGCAGGTTTCCTTTCCCGGAGGACGTTATGAAAACAGTGATATTGATTTAATTGATACCGCATTGAGGGAAACCCGAGAAGAGACTGGTATTTTATGCAATCGTGACAATATTATTGGACAGCTCCCTGCGCTGCCAACGGTCAGTGGCTACCTTGTTACCCCTTATCTTGCCATTATCTCACCTGAGTATAAGCCAGTGCTAGACCCTAACGAGGTTGATGAGTTGTTCGAAGCACCACTGGACTATATATTAAACCCAGTGAATATAAGAACACAGAAATTTACTATTTCCGGAAGTCTTCATAATATTTATTCAATTCCATTCAGCAAGTATTCAATTTGGGGTGCCACCGCCCAGATGCTCAAACTGCTATCAAAGCAGCTTTGGTATTAACAAATCTAATGTGACACGCCATTTTCCCTAATATAACCCCGCCTTATAATGTGATCCAAATCACCTTTAATTGTATTGCAATTACATCCGATTACATAACGCGATCTTGATCAAAGTTTTCCTGCAATAAATCGTGAAAATGCGCCCCGTTCCTAAATTCCGTTCCGTAATTAACTTTGGATATATAATCATGCAGACATCTACAAGCACAGCTGCTAACACTGCAGCAAAAGCAGGATGGACTTACAAAGACGTTACCTGGGCACTATCACTATTTGGTACTGCTGTAGGTGCGGGTGTTCTTTTCCTTCCAATTAAAGCGGGTGCTGGCGGCTTCTGGCCTCTAGTTATTCTTGCTCTGCTTGCACTGCCAATGACTTGGTTCGCGCACAAGAGCTTGGCTCGTTTCGTACTTTCTGCGAAAAACCCAGAAGCTGACATCACAGATACTGTTGAAGAACACTTCGGTAAAGCTGGCGCAAACATCATCACTTTTGCTTACTTCTTCGCCATCTACCCAATCGTTCTAATCTACGGTGTTGGTATCACAAACACTGTTGACTCTTTCATGGTTAACCAGCTTGGCATGGAATCACTTCCACGCTGGATCCTGTCTGGTGGCCTAATCATGGCGATGACAGCGGGTGTTGTATTCGGTAAAGAACTAATGCTGAAGGCAACTTCTGCAATGGTTTACCCACTAGTATTCGTTCTACTAGCACTATCTCTGTACCTAATTCCTGATTGGAACGCGTCTATGGTATCTGTTAGCCCAGACTGGGGTTCAATGCCTTCAGTAATCTGGCTAGCGATCCCAATCATCGTGTTCTCTTTCAACCACAGCCCAATCATCAGCCAGTTCTCTAAAGAACAGCGTCGCATCTACGGTGACAACGCAGTTCAGAAGACTGACATGATCACTGGCGGTGCAGCGATGATGCTAATGGGCTTCGTAATGTTCTTCGTATTCTCTGTTGTTCTTTCTCTATCTCCAGAGCAACTAGCTGAAGCACAAGCTCAGAACATCTCTGTTCTTTCATACCTAGCGAACCAGCACGACTCTGTACTGATTTCTCTAATGGGTCCACTAGTTGCATTCGCAGCTATCACATCTAGCTACTTCGGTCACTTCCTAGGTGCACACGAAGGTCTAGTTGGCCTAGTTAAGTCTCGCTCTGAAATGCCTAAGAGCAAGATCGAGAAAATCTCTCTAGGTTTCATCGTCATCACGACTTGGATTGTTGCGGTAGTTAACCCAAGCATCCTTGGCATGATTGAAACAATGGGTGCACCAATGATTGCTGCAATCTTGTTCCTAATGCCTATCTTTGCGATGAACAAAGTACCAGCAATGGCTAAGTACAAAACTTCTGCGCCAGCTCAAATTTTCACTGCACTATGTGGTATTGCAGCGATTACTTCTGTAATCTACGGTGCACTGTAAGTCACTCTTAATATAAATAGAAAGAATGACTGGTGATTAATTGTAAAGGCAAGAAAATGTGCTACAACGCATAGTCTTCTCAATTAATTCACGTACAATAGAGTAACGAAAAGAGCAGGAAGCGTATGCCCCTGCTCTTTTGTTTTGATTATCTCGCCAAGGAAGGGGCGAGAATGATAAAAACTATACAGTTTGCCGAACGCTAGATAGGGTTCCCAAACTGAGGTATTAGCAATGATCAGTGTTTTTGATATCTATAAAATTGGTGTGGGTCCTTCCAGTTCACACACCGTTGGTCCAATGAAAGCAGGTAAAGAGTTCATCGACGATTTGCGTGCAATGGGCAAGCTTCGTGACGTGACTAAAATTACCGTGGATGTTTACGGTTCTCTTTCTCTTACCGGTAAAGGTCACCACACTGATATCGCAATCATTATGGGCCTTGCGGGCAACAGCCCTGAGCACGTTGATATTGACAGCATCCCTGGCTTTATCGCACGTGTTGAAGAAACCGAGCGCCTTCCTGTTGGCATGCACTGCCACACTGTAGACTTCCCTCGTGAAGGCGGTATGAACTTCCATACCACTAACCTTCCTCTTCATGAAAACGGCATGACCATCCACGCTTGGATTGGTGATGAAGAAGCCTACACTAAGACCTACTACTCTATTGGCGGTGGTTTCATCGTTGACGAAGAGAACTTCGGTAAATCTTCTGAGTCTTCTGTAAAAGTTCCTCACATGTTCACCACAGCTGAAGAGCTAGTGAGCGCGTGTAAAGAAAGCGGTCTTTCTATCAGCTCTTTGGTTATGGCGAACGAACGTGCCATGAACGCCGAAGACGAAATCAACACCTCTTTCGCTAACATCTGGAAAACCATGCGTGAGTGTATGGAACGCGGTATGAGCGAAGAAGGTATCCTGCCTGGTCCTCTACGTGTACCACGTCGTGCCGCAGCACTTCGCCAGCAGCTAATGACCACAGAAAAACTGAGCAACGACCCAATGACGGTTGTTGACTGGGTGAACATGTACGCATTCGCTGTGAACGAAGAGAACGCAGCTGGCGGACGTGTTGTGACTGCGCCAACTAACGGTGCATGTGGCATCATCCCTGCGGTACTGGCTTACTACGATAAGTTTATCCAGTCTGTTGGCCCTAAAGAGTACACCCGTTACTTCGCGGCTTCTGGTGCGATCGGCGGCCTTTACAAGCGTAACGCTTCTATCTCTGGTGCTGAAGTAGGTTGTCAGGGTGAAGTAGGTGTAGCTTGTTCTATGGCTGCTGCTGGTCTTGCTGAACTTATGGGCGGTAGCCCTGAGCAAGTATGTATGGCGGCTGAAATCGCGATGGAGCACAACCTAGGTCTAACTTGTGACCCAGTTGCAGGTCAGGTGCAGGTTCCATGTATCGAGCGTAACGGTATTGCTGCAGTTAAAGCAATTAACGCATCTCGCATGGCACTACGTCGTTCATCTGACCCACGCGTTTCGCTAGATAAAGTTATCGAAACCATGCTAGAAACCGGTAAAGACATGAACGCGAAATACCGTGAAACATCTCAGGGCGGTCTGGCAATCAAAGTAATTTGCTAATTACCAAGATTAAGACATTGAAAAAGCTACCCTCGGGTAGCTTTTTTTATGGTTCACAATACAACGACGGCAACTAGAAAGCCCCGCCCGCATTGTGCAACAGCTGCTCAATGTCTTCGGCTATCGCCTCACCGCATTGCAAAGTGGTCAGCCATGAGATTGGGATCCCATCCTGGTTGCCGAAGCCATAGCAAGCACCGGCTAAAGCGCCGACAATGATCCCCCGACCGCAACTATCTCCCGACACAAGAATATTCTTCATTATTGCCTCGGTGTAACTGCTGCTGTTTTGCAAGATCCACGCCGCCATCGGCAAGCTGTCTCCCAAGTGGCAAGCTTGGTTGGCAATAGCGAGCACATGTCCCAAGTCGTTCACATCACCGCTCAATACCCTAACCTGTTCGATCTTTTCCTGAATCGGTTCTGGTGATTTAACCTTTAGCACGTTAAGCACAGGTTCCATCCGCTGCGAACGCAATGCCTCGTTAAGAGCACTGGCAAACGCCTTGGCACAAGCAATCGCGGTTTCATTCTGGTGGGTAATGCCAACCACGCGCTCAATTTCCGCTTCCAACTCAACCGATGGCATTTTCAAGGCCACCAATGCAGGCACTGCGCACAACGCTGGGTTTTGATCGTCATCACTGCCCGAATCTTCTGGCCAATCTTCCGGCGCCATCGAAAACAGCGTCAGCAGCAGTGCCTTGGTCGGACTATCGACGTAGCCGATAAACTCCCCGCCGGGGCCGAAATAATCGAGGATTTCTTGCTGCAAGGTTTGGGTATCGACACCAGGCTGCGATAAAAGCCGAATATATAAAGACAGCCATTCGCCATAAATAGTCAACTCGCCCGCCGTTAGCTTATCGTGGGCGTAATACCCTTCTACCCCTTCATAGTGATGGGCGTCTGGCTCAATAAATGGAAAATGCGGTAGAGACTGGAGTGTCTTGACCCGCTCGGGTGAATAGATCCAGTGGGTTCCCATACTGGCGGCATCTGCAACTAACGCCCCCATCAATGCTGCATAACGTTGTGCCATCGCGCGTTCCTTTCTTGAGAGAAAAGTATTGCAATAAGCTTATACCAAGAACGCAAAAGCAGAGCATTTACAAATTAGGAATGGATAAAAGAAAGGCATAAAACACAAAAGGCCCACCACATTGGGCGAGCCTTGGGAATAACATATATAGGCGAGGCGATCCCCTGCCTAATGAAGCAAGATTAAGCGGCTGCTTTTAGCTGGGCTTTGTCTTTCTTCAGTTCGCCGATTGGCAAAATAGTACGACCATACTCGTTGTTCAGTACCTGAGCCATCGCGAAGTAAATCGCACTTGCACCACAGATGATGCCTTCGAAGCCAGCGATAGTACCGATTAGGGTACTACCCGTGAAGTCACGAGCTGCAAGTAGGAAGAACAGTACGGTTAGAGAACCAAATACGAACTGCTTAGCACGTGGGTAGCACAGAGAACCAATGAACATGAAGCCAGTAAAGATGCCCCATAGTAGTAGGTACCATCCCATGAAACTTGCAGGGCTAGCTGGTAGACCCATGTAAGGCATGACCAAGATGCCAACCAGTGTCAGCCAGAACAGACCGTAAGAGGTAAATGCAGTGGTACCGAAGGTGTCACCACGCTTAAAGCACATCATACCTACGATAACTTGGCTTAGACCGCCGTAAAAAATACCCATAGCCAGGATCATAGAGTCAATCGGGAAGAAGCCCGCATTGTGGATATTCAACAGGATGGTAGTCATACCAAAACCCATAAGACCAAGTGGTGCTGGGTTAGCTAGTTTCGTAGACATTAGGTCCCCTACAGGATTAATTCAAATAAAGTTACAAACATTAAAATTTAGATGCATTTCGAATGCGCGGCGAATTCTAAAGGATGAAGCTGGTCAAATCAATCCAAAAGCCGTGCAAAACTTAACCAAACTCAAAAAAAGTTGGAATTTAATTTTCTCTGTAAAGTATTTTTCATTCGAATTCTATTTCTAAATGTTATCAAGTGTAAACCGAGCTTTTATCAATATATTTCACAACTCGCACTTATTGACTTAATAATCATTAAGTTAACAACAAAAGGCCAACTTCATCCTATTCATATTTTTCACAAGCCAAAAAAAAAGCAGCCATTCGGCTGCTTTTTAGTTCTGCTGTCTTTTGGAAAGGCTATTGGGCCAACGCTTCCGCTAGCGCTTGCTCTTGTTGCTCAGAGGGGGCTGTTGGCTCTGCTGAATTAACCTCACCTTTACCACCAGCAGCAACATCGGGTAGTGGCTCCAATGCTTGCGCCGACGGTACCGTCACTGGCGGAGCAACCTTGGCTTCCGTTAACTGCTTCAGTTGCGACTTCAGCAAGGCAATCTGCTCGTTCTGCTGGCTGATCAATGTTTGCAATATATCCAGCTGATCGTTCGTTTCGCTGCGGGCCAATTGCTTGGAGGTAGAATCATGCTGGCGTCTTGCCACGATAATCGCCTCCTCAATGAGTTTTGCCTGCTGGGCTAACGGCACATCACGCAAATCTTCATCTTTCAACGCCAATGAGATATTGAGCAGTTGGCCTTCCATTTCCAGGAAGAAGCTTTCATATTCATCGCGACTTCTATCACGCAGGCTTTTCACCTCTTGGGCTATATGCTCAGCATGGGCAAGCTCGAACTTGATCGCGGATACCGTTTGGTTAATGGCATCAAACGCACGTGGCGAGTTATCGATCAAAGCCTTACCGCCTGCAATTTCGGCTTCGACCTTGGCGTAGCTCAACGGCGCATAATAACGCACATCGTTACGCCTTAGCTCACGCAAAGCTTCCTCTTGCGGCATGATATAGATCCGCTTAATTACCCTGATTTCAAGGCTATGGGCACGCGACAAAAACTCATTTTGCTCCTCTTTCGCATCGCTAATCTGCCCACGTGCAATCAAGCTAAACAACTTGGCATAGAAGCGGTTCAAGCGAACAAATTCGCTACGATAATGCTGGCTGGCATCAACAGAATTAAGGTAGGCGATTTGAGTTATCGACGGCGCCAACACCTCATCCGCTACACGCTTTAGGTATTCGAGCTCTTTGTGATTATTCTCAACCACCGTGATATCTTCATAGAAGCGATCGATATAGGTCGTCGATGAGAATAACGACGCGCTCTGCAATGCCATATCAGGCGTTTGTTGAATTTCCTTAAACAGCGAATCAGCCTTCTGCCAACTCACCATCATGGTGTTGTATCGTTCAGGAGAGTAAATGCGCAACGCTTCCGCATTGATCAATGTGTCTCGCCATTGTAAGTGGATTTTTTGTGCTGTTTGTAAGGTGGTTTCCGAATTGACTTCATTTGGAGCACTACTTTCATTACCAGATGTACTTCCGCACCCACTGAGTAAAGCTGCAAGTAACATTAACCCGACAGCTTTCCCTCTAAATCTCATATAAGTGTTCCAATTTTGCTATATTTTTTCTCGTCTTATTGTATCGGACTCAGAAACCGCAAAAAAGTTCAGGTTGTTAATTCCCTGTCATTTTTGGCTCAAGCACAAACAATCGAGTAATTTCGCAGCATTTATAACCGATATCCAAGCAAGCCAGACATTAATGACTACTTAATGCTGAAGCCTTTATCTTCGATAAACTGCTTCATGAAAGGTCGGGCTTCTTTGTTCAAGGTAGCCGTTATCTGCTCGCTCCAAGACATGTCTTTTGTTCCGCCAGTACGGGTACGGTAATAGTCACGCACATGCTTGTCATACTCAGCCAGCGCATCACGATCAAGCTCATGTTGATAGCTGTTTTGGTGAACAACCAAAGACTGAGGTAGGCGAGGTTTAATCTCAGGCTGTTGATCAGGGTAGCCAAGGCAAAGACCAAACAGTGGCAACACGTGTTCAGGCAACTCAAGTAAATCAGCAACTTTGTCCGGGTTATTTCTAAGACCGCCAATATAGACCCCACCCAATCCCAGCGACTCGGCAGCAATCATGGCATTTTGGGCCATCAGTGCCGCATCCACCGCGCCAATCAACGTCTGCTCTGTGAAACCCAGTTGCGCCTGCGGGTTGATCTGCTGATGGCGGTTGTAATCGGCACAGAACACCAAGAACTCGGCCGCCGAGGCGACATAAGCTTGACCACCAGCATATTCAGCCAGCAGTTCGCGCTTATTGGTATCCGTTACGCGGACGATACTCACACACTGAATGAAGCTAGAAGTCGATGCTGCGATGGCACAATCTAAAATGGTTGATAGCTGCTCTGGAGCGACCTGCTGCGAGGTGAATTTGCGAATAGAGCGGTGGGCGAGAATGGTTTCAATTGCCTGGTTCATAGATATCCTTATCTTTTTTACCAAAGTCACTTAAGCATATGATTATCAATAGTGAGCTGTTCACTTTACCACAGCCCACTATTATTCAGCCAACAAATATATGTAAATGATTAACTCACTTAATTATTGCTCAGCAGTATCATTACGCTCACCGAGCGCGGCTAAATCTTTCTGCTTATTGCAATCACACATTTGCTCAAGAATACTCAGCAAGCGATCTTTGTTTAGCGGAAGTGGGTTCCCTTTGATGGCGTTAGATAGCAAGGCATCTTCTGCCACCTCATCATACATGATGTCACACAAGCCATAATCAGAAACGGGCGGTAAGTTAAGTCGCTTCAAGGTTCGCTTGGTCCATAGGATCCCATCGATAATTTCCGCATTCATTCGTCCTGTCAGGATACACGCCAATTGGCGATAGCGGTTGAGGACATCGGCACGCCCGGCTTCACGCGCTGCCAACACGTTCTCCTGCATCACGAATGGCGCCAGTTGGGCTGTGATCAAACCATGCGGGGCATTTAGCCGGCCACCAAGCGATGACGCCAGCCCATGCGCGGCGCCCAATTTAGCATTGGCCAACGCCATCCCGCCCAGCAAGGCGGCAAACGACATATCCGAGCGGGCACGGGGATCGTCATCTTCGCAGGCTGCCAAAATGGCCCCCGACAGCCGTCGCAAGCCCTCTTCACACACCATATCGGTCAGCGGGCTAGGCTCGCCACACACATACGATTCCATCAAATGGGTGAAAGCATCCATTCCGCAGCAACCGGACATGACTGGCTCCATCCCATAGGTTAGGGTTGGGTCGATAATGGCCAAGTCCGGCAACATGTCAGGACTTCGAAGGCTGACTTTGACATTTTCTTGAGCCGAACGCAGCACAGCGTTCTTACTCACTTCCGAACCGGTACCTGCCGTTGTCGGCACCGCGATAAACGGGATAGGTTTTGCCTGCAGGGGAACATTGCGGCCAACCACCTCAACATAATCATAAACGCTGCCTTGGTTCGGTATTAACGCGGCCAGCGCTTTGCCCGCATCCAGTACGCTGCCGCCACCAACGGCCACGACCATATCAGGACGAAACTTGCGCCCCATTGCCGCCATTTCTTCAACCATGGCTATCAAAGGCTCACCATGAACGGCGACCTGCTGATATCGCATGTTCTGCTGTTTAAAATAACTAATCATAGGCTCGGCACGGACACTGTCTCGGCCGGTCACCAGCAAGACGCTGTAACCAAACTGATTGAGCGAAGACAAAGAATTATTTAGCGCACCTTCACCAAAGATAATCCGGGTTGCGGTCATAAACTGAAACATAGGCACTCCATTCCACAAACATATACCCAAACAACCTCAAATGGCTCACCGACGAGCTTCTACCTTCAATGCTTTGAATTCAATAACATGCTCATAAAACTGTTTGGGTATAGGTAAGTATTATCGAGTGTGCCCGCTTCATGATTCCTGTTTTTGATTCTGAACAAACTTTGCCCAGTGATAAATCCTGCAACGTCGATAATCCGCGCCCAGTCACACTTAGCCATTAAGGTGAATTGATGACGCTTGGTTACTTTAACGTCTCTAGTTTTACGAAGTTATATTGATACAACACTCAACCAAGTGTCATAAAAGTGCCTAAATATTAAAATGTTACTGTCATTTCAACCCTCTACTCTGCCCCCAAGACAAAAAATGGCAACGAAGCCACAAAGGTTAAAACAGGGGATAAAAAATGAAAAAAGCAGTATTGGCATCAGCTATTTTTGCCACTCTAGTATCTGGTGCAGCTAGCGCAGCAACGGTTTACCAAGACGAATCATCATCGCTGAGTGTAGGCGGTCGCGCCGAGGCTCGCTTCAACATTTCTGACGAGAACAAGTCAGATGCAGATAGCACCGATTCCTTCGAGGACAAGAGCCGTGCTCGTGTGAACCTAAAAGGTAAGACAGAGATCATGGATGGCCTGGGTGCCTTCGGTACTTATGAAGTTGAATTGAAAAACGGAAAAGACACCAAAGTTGAAACTCGCTACCTATTTGCAGGCCTAGACACGCAAGTCGGTGCCTTTTCTTACGGTCAGCAAGACTCCGCGCAGGTTATTCTAACCGACCTTACAGATATCCTAGCCACATTCGGTGGTGATGCGGCTGACCTGATCGATGGTAACAAAGACAAGCGTGAAAACAACTTTGTCTATTCCGGCTCGTTCAATGACCTGACCGTTACCGCAAACTATATCGCCAACGATGCGAAGGACTCTGACACTTACGGTATCTCTTTTGTTTACTCCCTGCCGATGGGCCTTGATCTCGGCGCAGGCTATGTTGACGGCAAGGACGATGATGTTGATACCGACCAGTACAACATCACTGCCGCCTACACCATCAATGATTTCTATGTTGCTGGTCTCTATGCTGGCGGCTCAGCTGGCGATGCCGACCTCACCGCTTATGAACTTGCAGCGGCATACAAATATAACCAGTTTACCTTCCAAGGTGTGTACAACTACCAAGAAGAAGACCTGAACGGTACCAAGACCGATACCGTTGACTACTTTGCCCTTGAAGCTATCTACAAGTTCAATAGCAACTTCCGTGCTTATGCGGGTTACCTGTTCGAACAACTTGATGATACCGATGACCAATTCCAGGCTGGCGTTCGCTACGATTTCTAAGTCGGTTATTTAGCCCTTAAAATCGCCCCAACAAAACCGGACGCTATGTCCGGTTTTACTTTTTCTATTCGTCTTCGACAGCTTCAATCGGTTTTGTCTATCGCAGCAAGAGATAAAACCCTCTTTCTCATCTCCCGCAGTCACGTTATAGTAAACCCATCAAATTTTAGGAGATATGTCATGTTTGTTGTTATTTTCGGTCGTCCAGGTTGTCCATTCTGTGTTCGCGCTAAAGATCTAGCTGAAAAGCTAAAAGAAGAGCGTGAAGATTTTAACTACCGTTACGTGGATATCCACGCTGAAGGTATCAGCAAAGCAGACCTTGAAAAAACAGTCGGTAAGCCAGTAGAAACTGTGCCGCAAATCTTCATCGACCAAGAGCACATCGGTGGTTGCACAGAGTTTGAAGCTTACGCGAAAGAAAACCTAAACCTTTTCCAGTAATCGGTTTAAAAACAGGGTGTTAACAATTAAAAACAACACACCTGATAACAAATTCTTAAAAAGGCTGAAATATCAGCCTTTTTTATTGCCTTAACAAAAATCACTAGCTAAAAAACATTGTATTTTTTGTATTAAATAATGCTTTTTTCGGTATGACCTTTAGCCAAAATCAGCTAGAATTTCACCACTTTGTTGCTGTTCTATCGTCCCCGGAAAAAATGTTGTGAATATCGATGTCGCCGCCCTTCTTCATCAGAATGATATTCTGTTGCTCTTTGTTGTCCTCGCCGTCGGCTTAACCGCTGGCAAACTCAGGATTGCCAACCTCCAAATAGGTAATTCCATCGGTGTTCTCATCACCGCCCTGCTCTTTGGTAACGCAGGTTTCACCTTTGATGCTGACGCATTGAATATCGGCTTTATGCTGTTCATATTCTGTGTCGGAATCGAGGCAGGCCCGAACTTTTTCGGTATCTTTTTCCGTGATGGTAAGCACTACTTGATGCTGGCATTGGTGGTGATTCTTTCTGCCATTGCCATTACCGTTACCATGAGCCAGTACCTAGGACTCGAGCTCGGCTTGGCCACCGGCCTGATGGCAGGCTCGCTCACGGCTACGCCAGTACTGGTAGGTGCCAAAGACGCCTTAAATAGCGGCTTAGCTGGCATCACCGATGGCGATATCATCCAGCAAATGGTCGACAGCTTGAGCGTTGGCTATGCGATGTCATACCTAATTGGCCTTATCAGTGTCATTGTCCTGGCCAAGCTCATGCCGAAGCTGCAAAAGCACAACCTGGCCGAATCCTCGCAGCAAATCGCCCGCGAGCGTGGCATCGGAGAGAGTGCCCAGCGCAAGGTCTACTTACCGATTATCCGCGCTTATCGCGCTGGCCCTGAGCTAATCAACTGGATTGACGGCCGCAACCTGCGTGAGTTGGGTATCTACCGCCAAACCGGCTGTTATATCGAACGTGTTCGTCGAAACGGTATTCTTGCCAATCCCGATGGTGACGCAATTTTACAAGAAGGGGATGAAATCGCGCTGGTAGGCTACCCCGACAGCCACGCCCGTCTTGACCCAAGCTTCCGTAACGGGAAAGAAGTATTCGACCGGGATCTACTTGACCTGCGCATTGTCGAAGAAGAGATCGTGGTAAAAAATGACAGCATTGCCGGCAAGCGCCTATCAGAGCTCAACCTGTCTGAATACGGCTGTTTCCTCAACCGTGTTGTGCGCGCCCAGATTGAAATGCCGATGGATCACAACATCCTGCTTAGCAAAGGGGATATCCTGCAGGTCAGTGGCGAGAAAAGCCGTGTGCTTGGCCTTGCAGAACGCATCGGTTTCATCTCGGTTCATAGTCAGATTGCCGATCTGCTGGCTTTCTGCTGCTTCTTTATCATCGGGTTATTGGTGGGTACCATCACCATGACCTTTGGCCAGATCGCGTTTGGCCTAGGTAGTGCTGCTGGCCTACTTATCGCTGGCATTACCCTTGGTTTCTTGCGGGCCAACCACCCCACCTTTGGTTATGTCCCGCAGGGGGCGTTGAACATGACCAAGGATCTCGGCTTGATGGTGTTTATGGTCGGCATCGGCTTGAGCGCCGGTTCCAACCTCTTTGAGTCGCTATCTCAGGTTGGTATTGCGGTGTTCTCGGTTAGCCTAATGGTCAGCGTCATACCTGTGGTGTTGGCATACCTGTTCGGTGCTTACATCTTGAAGATGAACCGCGCCTTGTTATTTGGTGCCATCATTGGTGCCCGTACCTGTGCCCCGGCAATGGACATGATTAACGAACACGCCAGAAGTACCATTCCAGCGCTTGGCTATGCCGGTACCTACGCCATTGCCAACGTGTTGCTCACCGTAGCTGGTACGCTATTTGTGATCCTCAGCTAGCCCATCATACGGAACATAAATCAAACGTGCCCTTGGTGTGATGCCAGGGGCATTTTTTTGCATGTCTTTCAACGAGTCAGGTCTGATTCAGTCCGTTCGACTACTATATATTCATCTAATGACTGATTTTGCAGTCTGTAATCAAAAATCACTCATATATCATTCGCCAGCCTGACTGCTATTCAGTATATTGAATACAAAGAAAAAACATTGGTAATCAAAACTATGCGTATCCTAATTGTTGAAGATGATCCTATTCTTAGCCATCACCTGAAATCTCAGCTGAGTGAGCTTGGCCATCAGGTGCAGTGTGCGGGCACGGCAGAGGAAGGCCTGTTCTTTGCCCAAGACTACCCAAACGATGTGGCGATTGTTGATATCGGCCTGCCTGACCGTGATGGTATTAGCCTAATCAAAGACATTCGCCAAAAAGGCTTACGCCTACCAATCTTGATCCTGACTGCGCGCTCGAACTGGCAAGACAAGGTAACCGGCCTTGAAGCGGGTGCCGATGACTACCTGGTGAAGCCTTTCCAAAAAGAAGAAATGGTGGCTCGCCTGAGTGCGCTAGTGCGCCGCAGTGCCGGTTTTGTAAAACCTGAAATGACCGCGGGCGATATTCGTGTCGACCTACTTGCCAAGCAAGTGTTCATTCGCGAGAACCTGCTTGAATTGACCGCATTTGAGTACGACTTGCTCGAATACCTAATGCGCCATAGCCGCCAGGTGGTGTCTAAGCAGCGTTTGCTTGATGTGTTGTATGAAGATCAAGAAGGCGATCCAAATACCATCGAGGTGATGATTAGCCGCCTGCGCAAGAAGTTCACCAGTAACGGTCAAGACAACCCGATCTCAACTATCCGAGGCCAGGGTTACATCTTCGAACTACACGCACAATGAACCGAATTATCCAACCACGATTACGCCGCCGAGTACTGGTTACCTCGGTGGCTATCATTGTTCTTATCACATCGGCCCTGGCCGGCGTGATAAACCAACTCTATAGCCAAAGTTATATGGCGGCCTACTCTTCTGAGCTGGTCGCACAAATGCCCATGGTGGTTGCCCAGCTCAACCGGGCAGGCTTAATTAAAGACGTTGATAAGTGGATTGACTCAGTCGACCCATCAGACACCGACTACATGTCGGTGGTGTGCGATAAGACCGACCATACGATTTGGTTGTCGGAAGAGGCCCAGGAAGCCAACATCGGTAATATCTGTAAAGAGTTACCTGACAGTATTCCGGTCCCGACTCTAATAGAAACCAATAAAGGTGATAGCTATATCGCCTACAACATGACCCAGGAGCGTGAAGGCAACAACACCTTCCAATTGGTCGTGCTGCGCTCGGGCGATTCTTACATTTCATCACTGAATCAACTGCACAAGCGCACCACCTTCTACCTCGGGCTGTTCGTTCTTATCGCGATTGCCTTTTTGATTGCCGCCTTCCACTGGAGTTTTCAGCCGCTGCGCAAGCTGGCCTCCCAGCTCGATCAAATGACCGATGCTAAGCGCAACAAGCTCGATGATAATTTTCCGATGGAGCTGCAAGATGTCACTTTGGCCCTCAACCGCCTGATTGAGATAAGCAATGCCCAAAAAGGCCGTTACCGGCATGCAATGGACGATCTTGCCCACAGCCTGAAAACACGACTGGCCGCCACCAATGCCCTTTTGGATGACAAAGAGATCCCCCGGATCGAGCTAAACCAGCGGGTTATGGAACAAATCAGCCAAATGGATGAGTTGGTTCAGTATCAGTTGAAGCGGGCAATGATGGGTCAGCAAGGCCTACAAAAAGACAAAACCGAGCTGAAGCCGGTGATCGATAGTTTTGGTCGCCTCCTAAGCAAGGTATACACCGATAAGAGCGTAAAACTCGGCTACCACTTCAACTACAAGCTGAAGCTGCCAGTTAACCGCAGTGACTTGATGGAACTGCTGGGCAACCTGCTGGAAAACGCCTATCGCTTCTGCATTAGTGAGGTGCGCATCGCGGTTGATGAAAAACCGGACCACTTCATCATCCGGATCGAAGACGATGGCCCCGGCGTGGCAGAGGATGTACGCGAAGCCATCTTCCAGCGTGGTGTTCGTGCCGACCAGCTCAATCCAGGTCAAGGCATCGGCTTGTCGGTTTGCCATGAAATTGTCCGCAGTTATCAGGGCACCATTCACGTAGAAACAGCCACCATCGAAGGTGCGTCGTTCGTGATCAAACTGCCGAAACAGTAATCCGTCCCAAACCTACGGTAACCTGCACCCAGCGACCAAGTTGAGCATCAACAAAAAAACCGCCTTCCGGCGGTTTTTTATTAACGTTACGCTACGCTTGGCGGCGAATTAGATGTCTTGTACATCAAACTCAACAGCAGGGTTTACGTCTGCCGCGTAGTCAACAGCCTCGATACCAAAGCCAAACAGCTTCAGGAACTCGTCTTTGTATTCTTGGTAGTCTGCCACTTCGAACAAGTTTTCGTTAGTCACGTTCGGCCATAGCTCACGGCAGTGCTTCTGGATGTCTTCGCGAAGTTCCCAGTCATCCAGGCGTAGGCGGTTTTCGCTGTCGACTTCTGGTGCAGTGCCATCTTCTTTGTATAGACGCTGGGTGAACATGCGGTGGATCTGCTCCATACAGCCTTCGTGTACGCCTTCTTCGCGCATTTTCTTGAAGACCATCGCAATGTATAGCGGCATTACAGGAATAGCAGAGCTTGCTTGCGTTACAACACTCTTCAGTACCGCTACGTTCGCCGTACCGCCAGTTACAGAAAGCTTCTCGTCTAGCTCTTTCGCCGCTCGGTCTAGATCCATCTTCGCTTGGCCTAGTGCGCCATGCCAGTAGATAGGCCATGTGATTTCGGTACCGATGTAGCTGTATGCCACAGTCTTACAACCATCAGCCAATACGCCAGCATCAGACAGGGCGTTGATCCACAGCTCCCAGTCTTGGCCGCCCATAACGGTAACAGTGTCTTGTACTTCTTGCTCTGTCGCAGGCTCAATGCTTGCTTCAATCAGCACATCTTTATTGGTATCAACCGCCGTTGCGGTGTAGGTTTCGCCCATTGGTTTCAGGGTCGAACGTACAACCTCGCCAGAGTCCGGCATTTTACGCACTGGTGAAGCCAGCGAGTAAACCACCATATCAACCTGGCCTAGGTCTTCTTTGATCAGGTCAATGGTTTTTTGTTTTGCTTCGTGAGAGAAAGCATCACCGTTCAAGCTCTTAGAATATAGGCCTTCTTCTTTAGCAAACTTGTCGAAAGCAGCAGAGTTATACCAACCAGCGGTACCTGGCTTCTTCTCAGTACCTGGCTTTTCGAAGAACACACCGATAGTTGAAGCGCCGCCACCAAAGGCTGCCGCGATGCGAGAAGACAAACCGTAGCCACTTGAAGAGCCGATAACCAGCACGCGCTTAGGTGCATTGGCAATAGGGCCTTGAGCCTTGGTATAAGCAATTTGCTCTTTGACGTTTTCTTCACAACCCACAGGGTGCGTTGTAGTACAAATAAATCCACGAATTCTAGGTTTGATGATCATTTTCAACTTCCCTTACACAATTGACTGTAGGATAAAAGGTAAATGACAAATTCGCATTAAATTTATGAGCGAAAACGCTAAAATTTCCAGTGGTTGGAGGTGTTATTAGCAACTTTGTCGTCTATTTAACCGCAAATTAGACATAAAAAAGTGCCACGCTTTCGCGTGGCACATGGGAGACACCAGGGTTTATTGTTCACTTAGGCTATTGCCTTAGGCAGCCCTTCCCGGTTGTAGGCTACCTTTCTTGAAGTGAGCAGCAGAGAAGTGATCCACCTGAATTGCCTTCTGCCTTAGTTGATCAGCATTTTGCATCTTCTCAACGTCACCTTCTGTGATGATGCCCGCATCAAGCGCAACTTGTAACTTTTCTGTTAACGAAAGTTTGCGCGAGATCTCACCCGCCTTCACTGCTTTCGCCAATTTGCGCTCTAAATCTTTGACACCGTACATTGCGATAAACGCACGCTCCATGATGCCAACCGGATCATCTTCTTTTTCACCCACGTAGCACAGCTGAGTAAGTCGCTCGCGGTGCGCCCCTGGGGTCATTAGCAGTTCGGCAATCTTCACCGACAGTTCATCTTTTGGCGCCGAGTAATGGATACCCAACGGGAACAGCAAGGTGCGAAGCAAACGGCCTACTCCTTTGCGAGGGAAGTTTGCCAATACCTCATCAAATGCAACGCCACACTGATGCAAGCAGTGTTGAAGTGCGTAGTGGACCATCGGCAAGTCTTGCTGCTGGCGGCCTTCATCTTCAAATCGCTTCAGCGTTGCCGACGCAAGGTACAAGTGGCTCAAGACATCACCCAATCGTGCCGACACCATTTCGCGTCGCTTGAGTTCACCACCCAGGCTCAACATCGCAAAGTCTGCAGCCACTGCCAGCGCCTTACTCATACGTGACAAGTGCTTATAATAAATAGCGGTTTCACCCGACACCGGCGTACGGTTAAAGCGTGACCGAGTAAAGGCATTCACCATCGACTTAGCCACGTTACCAACCGCAAAGCTGATATGGCTCGATAGCAACTTGTCGAAATCTTTGGCTGCTTGCTCTGTGTCAGGATTAGCCGCCGCTTCCATTTCGCTCAGTACATATGGGTGACAGCGCGTCGCACCCTGCCCAAAGATCATCAGGTTACGAGTTAAGATGTTAGCCCCTTCAACCGTGATCGCGACAGGCATACCAAAGTAATGGTGGCCAATATAGTTCATTGGCCCAAGCTGTATCGCTCGCCCGGCGTGAACATCCATCGAGTCATTCAGGATGGTACGCGCCATTTCCGTCATATGGTATTTGGCTATTGCGGTAACAATCCCCGGCTTCTCTTTCATATCAAGCGATGTTGTTGTCAGGGTACGGGCAGCCTCAAGCATATAGGTGTAGCCACCAATGCGGCCCATGGCCTGTGCCACCCCTTCGAAGTTACCGATAGAGGTACCAAACTGCTTACGGACATAAGCATAGGCGCCAGTCGTACGAGCGGTCAGGTGACCAACCGCAGTGCCCAATGCTGGCAATGAAATACCTCGGCCAGCCGACAGGCACTCCACCAGCATGCGCCAACCACGGCCAACATAGTCTTGGCCGCCGATCACCCAATCCATCGGAATAAAGACATCGTTACCACGGGTTGGGCCATTCATGAACGCCAAGTTTAGCGGGTCGTGACGTTCACCAATTTCAACACCGGCATGATCGGCAGGGATCAACGCACAAGTAATACCAAGATCTTGCTTGTCACCAATCAAGCCTTCAGGATCCTGAAGCTTGAATGCCAAGCCCAGTACAGTCGCAACCGGCGCCAGAGTAATATAACGCTTGTTCCAACTCACGCGGATACCCAGCACCTCTTCGCCTTGGTATTCGCCGTAGCACACCACGCCCATATCAGGGATACCACCAGCATCAGAGCCGGCCTCTGGGCCTGTTAGGGCAAAGCATGGAATATCTTCACCATGAGAAAGGCGTGGCAGCCAGTAATCTTTCTGCTCTTGAGTACCATAATGGCTTAGCAGCTCACCCGGGCCCAATGAGTTCGGTACCATGACACATACCGCCGCACTCAAGCTCTTGGTCGCAATGCGGGTAACAATCGTAGAGTTGGCATGGGCAGAGAAGTCCAACCCGCCGTACTCTTTACCAATAATCAACGAGAAGAACTTTTCTTTACGTAAGTACTCCCAAACCTCTGGCGGAAGGTCTTTATCTTCCTGAACAATCTGGTAGTCATCCAACATATCAAGCAGTGTTTCCAGCTTGGTATCAATGAATGCCTGCTCTTCATCGCTTAACTTGGGTTTTGGGTAGGTCAACAACGTGTTCCAGTTTGGTGCGCCACTGAATAGCTCACCATCCCACCATACGCTACCGGCTTCCATCGCCTCACGCTCGGTATCAGAAAGCGGTGGCAACACCTTCTTGAACATTTTAAATGCGGGATCACTGAGATAGCGTTTTCTTATATTGGTTAACGTACTCATGTTTCAGGTCCTTTTGTCTCATATTGTTATTGGTTTTTATTGCGGGTATTACATTATTATTCGGTTCCTGTCTGCGTACCGCCGATAAGCGATAGCGGCTGATCTATCGGTGCTGCAACGCCAGCTGCCAAGTACGGCACCATGCGTTCAATCAAATCCTCAGTCGTCACCTTGCGGGAGAAGTCATTCTCGGCAATCTCACACAATGCCGTTGACGATGCCATGGTGAAGACGGAAGCCCCGAGGGTGAAATGCAGGCGCCAGAAAAGAGTTTCAGGATCAAGAGAAGGATTGGCGCGGCATACGGCGGTCGTGAATAGCTGTAGTACCTCGTTATAGCGATTGAGGATGTACCAGCGTAAGTGGCCCTGAACATCTGTATACCCACGACCGATCAGCGACATAAAGACAGTCGCACCACGGGGACGAAAATCATTCAACGACACCAGCGGGGCTTTGATGCAGCGGAAGACGTCATCCATAGAGAAGTCGTCGCGAGTAAGCAACACCTCCAAGTCAGCCTGCAACGCCGGCATGAACGCATCAAGGTAACGGCTTAGCACCGCCCTGACTAAAGTCTTTTTGTCACCATAGTGATAGTTTACCGACGCTAGATTAACCCCGGCCTTGCTTGTAATTGTTCTTAGCGAGGTATCCTTGAAACCATGCTCGGCAAACAGCAGCTCAGCGGCATCCAAAATACGTGCTTTGGTTTCTCCCTTTCCAGCCATATTCATTCACCCGTATTAAACACATGTTTAAACTTTACAACTTGATAGCATTTTTAACAAGCAATAAACACAAACTCTACTCTAAGTGATTGATAAGTTGATTTTATTAGCCAAAGTTGCGACTTCGATCATGTTAAAAATCAATGTGCCGCCACTGATTTTCTGGCCATAGCAGCAGTCTCAACCCCGTCCCATGCGACATTGCTGAGAATGGAGCAAACAAGAAAAAACTGAGAAATTTAAAAAAAATGGGAACAAAGGAAAAAAAAGCAGGTCATATGTAATGCCACTGCTTTTTCTTAGAAGACATTCTTCGAAGCCCGTCCCCTCATGGAGATGGGTTTTCTTTATTGGGGCCCGCTTAAATAGCTCAAGCAGGATGTTAATCACCGAACCTGCGTGCCCTTAACTTTTAGTTACCACTTATCAATCAGTTATAAAAAAATTGAAAAAAACAGCTGAAAAGTTGGAACCAAATCATGATCAGCGAGTCAGAATATATGTCATTAAGATTAAAGATTTCATTGTTAGCTGGCCGCCAAACACGAATTCATATCTTTAATCTACGAATGCAACTGCTGCTAAACTCCTAATTGTGTAAATAGAATTTCGCCCACTGATTTCAGTGGGCTTTTTTTTACCTGAAATAACCAAGACAACAAAAATAATTTGAACCAATCACCCTCAGCGAAGTCCTATATATACATTCATTTTGAAACAAAGGTGCATAACATAATGAATGATTATGCTTTGCTCCTTTGAACTGTGATTGCCACTGCTGCTAAACTCCTAACTGTGTAATTGATTTTGCCCACTGCTTGTCAGTGGGCTTTTTTTATCACAAAACCATAGAGATAAATTTTTTATAAAAAAGTTTGAACCTTTGGCATTCCCGTCAGTCTTATTAATAACATTCAACATTAAAGGGGCCAATCATGGTGATAAGCCGCTCCTTTAATTTTCAATGCCACTGCTGCTAAACTCCTAATTGTGTATTTTTGTCCCGCTGCCAGTCAGCGGGATTTTTTTATCGTGATAGCAAGTTGAGGCTCACTTCCTCATACCCCCAATGCAGATTCAGCAACTTATCAATTAAATAAAAAAAATGAAATTTTTATGAACTCTTTTAAAGCAGCATGGTCATATTTATATGATTGAAATTATGGCGTGATTGTTACCCCTAGCTAAATAGCACGCCATAATGTTTGATTGCCACTGCTGCTAAACTCCTAATTGTGTACTTTTTTATGGCCGAGACAATGTCTCGGCTTTTTTTTATATTTGCGGCTTCAACACCATCAAATCTGGATACTTTAGTGTCAATGAAAGTTGCTCGCACGTTTCACTGGCATCAACCACTTTGGCATCTCGCTCTTTAGAAGCGGAAAAACATGGTGCCGGAATACCTATCAGATCAGCCATCGCCGTATAATACGCTTGCCGCGTTGGGTGAGTCGGTGCTGCCAAATGCAATATTTGCTTTTTCGGCCATACCGTCATGATCTCGGTTATCGCATTGATACAATCTTCTTGGTGAATCAAATTAACTTTATCAAGGCCATGTTCGATACCTTGACGATTGGATAAAAACTTTACTGGGTGTCGCTTTGGGCCTATCAAACCAGCTAACCTGATGATCACAACATTCTCGCCCCATTGTGAGAGCAATTGCTGCTCAATAAAAACATGGGCTTTGGCTGATGCTGTTTCGGGTTGTACTGGGGTATCCTCTGTAATAATCCCTTTTGCGCTACCGTAAACACCAGTTGTACTTATAAATACAATTCGATGGCATCCTGCAAGCTTAGCTTGCTTCGCAAGCCCAAGCACACTGGCGATAAATCGCTTGTCGGCGTATTCCCCACGGCCCGGAGCGACATTAATTACCAGCACATCACTCCCAAAAAATTGCTGCCATTGGGGGCCTGACTTAGGCTCAATCACGTCATCGGGCAAGGATAATTGGATACCGTTTATGCCTAGGTCATTTAAACTATCAGCGGCAGCTTCATCTTGCTTGCTTCCCCAAACATCCATACCCTTGTTTACTAAATGTGTTGCCAAGGGCAAACCTAACCACCCGCAGCCACAGATACTGACTTTCATAATTCCCTCATTTATTTTCTGCTTTGTCCCAACAATATGCATACGATGACATTAAACAACCACTTTTATTTATTTCATCCTGTAAATTAATTCCTAGCACATGAAAATAAACAACAGAAAAATGCCAATATCCGTATGAATTTCGCTATTTCACTTAAAAATATTTTCAGTTCTGAAAGGAAAAAGTAGATCCCTGTCAAACTATAATAAAAAGTAAAAGGGATATTCATGGATTTGCTAGGAGCAGATCCATGAAAAGTAGTATAGTTTCATCAAAATGGCTTGATATGTTAATGAAAGCCGGTAATGAAATTCAGTAACGAGCGGTAACCGCCATGAATACCCTAGAGAAAATTCAAAAGAACCTAGATAACTTCAGTAAATCAGAACGTAAAGTTGCTGAAGTGATTCTTGCTTCTCCACAAACTGCGATTCATTCTAGCATTGCAACGCTGGCGAAAATGGCGGATGTCAGTGAGCCAACCGTTAACCGTTTCTGCCGTCGCCTCGATACGAAAGGCTTCCCAGACTTCAAACTACACTTGGCGCAAAGCTTAGCCAACGGTACACCTTATGTGAACCGCAATGTCGAAGAAGATGACGGGCCTGACGCTTACACATCAAAGATTTTCGAATCAACCATGGCTTGTCTTGATGTCGCAAAAAACAGCCTTGATCCAATGCAAGTTAACCGTGCTGTTGATCTGCTAACCCAAGCTAAGAAGATCTCTTTCTTCGGCTTAGGTGCATCTGCCTCGGTTGCCCATGATGCGCAGAACAAATTCTTCCGTTTTAACATCCCAATTGTATGCTTTGACGACATCGTTATGCAGCGCATGAGTGTTATCAACTGCACCGATGGTGATGTTGTTGTCATGATTTCGCACACAGGTCGCACTAAGAGCCTGGTTGAAGTTGCGCAAATGGCACGTGAGAATGGCGCAACGGTCATCGGTATTACAGCAAAAGACTCGCCACTTGATCGTGAATGCTCTCTATCAATTTGCCTTGATGTACCAGAAGACACTGACGTTTATATGCCAATGGCCAGTCGTGTGGTTCAAATGACCGTTATCGATGTATTGGCGACTGGTTTCACCCTTCGCCGCGGTGCGGGTTTTCGCGAAAACCTAAAGCGAGTAAAAGACTCACTTAAAGATTCCCGCTTCACCAAAGAAGGGATCATGTAAGCCCCCCTTACACGATATTCATTATAAAACACGGCCTTAGCGCCGTGTTTTTTTATATTTTACCCAGCCCAGCGTTCCCCCCTCTTCGTCCGTGTCATCTACACTTAACAGCAAGTCATAGCAACCATTTTTCCTGCGTAATACATAGCTCAATGACTTATCCAGGTTGGCATAAGAAATATTCACTAAACTAGGTAAATCAACCGCAATTCTTATCGTAACATGCAAAATTATTCATAATTATGCTTGTAGTACGTATTTTTCTTACATTTTGTTGATGAAGAACAGCTTCTTCTTCACGCAAGTTGTAGTAAAATTTCAATTACCCCCATGGAATGACTGAAACCAAGCAATCGTTTTCATGGTAAACAATGATACAGATGGAGTTTCCAATGTCAGAAAGGCTAAGACGTACTAAAATCGTAACTACTTTGGGTCCTGCAACCGACCGTGATAACAACCTTGAAAAGGTGATTGCAGCAGGCGCCAACGTAGTACGTATGAACTTCTCTCATGGTAGTCCTGAAGACCACATTCAGCGCACTAAAACTGTACGTGAAATCGCCGCTAAACTTGGAAAGCATGTTGCCATCCTTGGTGACCTGCAAGGTCCAAAAATCCGTGTTTCAACTTTCAAAGACAACAAAATTCAACTTGCTATCGGTGACAAGTTCACCCTAGACAGCGATCTTCCGAAAGGCGAAGGTAACCAGCAAGCTGTTGGCCTTGATTACAAAGAATTACCAAAAGACGTTGAAACAGGCGACATCCTACTACTGGATGATGGCCGTGTTCAGCTACGCGTGACATCAGTGGAAGGCAACAAAGTACACACTGAAGTTACCGTTGGCGGTCCTCTTTCAAACAACAAGGGTATCAACAAGAAAGGCGGCGGCCTTTCTGCCGAAGCCCTAACTGACAAAGATAAAGCAGATATCATCACTGCAGCTAAGATGGGCGTTGATTACCTAGCCGTCTCTTTCCCTCGCAACGGCGAAGACATGAAATACGCTCGCCGCCTTGCAACTGACGCAGGCCTAGAAGCGAAGCTTGTCGCTAAAGTTGAGCGTGCGGAAGCAGTTTCAACAACCGAAGCAATGGATGACATCATCATGGCATCTGATGCAGTGATGGTAGCCCGTGGCGACCTCGGTGTTGAAATCGGCGATCCTGAGCTAGTGGGCGTACAGAAGAAACTGATCCGCCGCGCTCGTAGCCTAAACCGTACTGTTATCACTGCAACGCAGATGATGGAATCAATGATCACAAGCCCAATGCCAACCCGTGCGGAAGTCATGGACGTTGCCAATGCTGTGCTTGATGGTACGGATGCGGTAATGCTTTCAGCCGAAACTGCTGCTGGTGATTTCCCGGTTGAAACAGTAACCGCAATGGCTGGTGTTTGTGTGGGTGCTGAAAAAGAGCCTAGCATTAATGTGTCAAACCACCGCCTAGCACGTACGTTTGAAACACCAGAAGAAACCATCGCAATGTCTACCATGTATGCTGCAAACCACATGGAAGGCGTTAAAGCGATGATCGCAATGACTGAATCAGGCCGCACAGCATTGATGATGTCGCGTATTTCATCTGGCTTGCCAATCTTCGCCATGTCACGCAACGAGAGCACACTAAACCGTGCTGCGCTATACCGTGGTGTAACGCCAGTTTACTTTGACCGCGATAGCGACGCTGGCCTAGCTGCCGCGAAACACGCAGTAGCCGTTCTGAAAGAAAAAAGCTTGCTAGACCAAGGCGACTTGGTGATCATCACTCAAGGTGACGTGATGGATACCATTGGTTCAACCAACAACATGCGTATTCTAACGGTAGAGTAAGCACCTTAGTCTTAGTCATACGTAAAGGGCGTAGCCATTGGCTACGCCCTTTGTTTTTCTAGGCAGGGTAACTTCAAACTCGTTATGGATACGTTTTATCGACTCTGACACCATTATCAAAATACAAGATTCTCACTGCATCACCCCGCTTGAAAATCATCGACTGATCGACATCCTGAATCACATCAATCAACCGCCCGTCATCGGCCTTTATCAAGACTTCAACCAAGCGATAATTGACAATTTTTTTAGTTGGCTGGCGCTGGTGCGCAATGCCTGCCCCTGCTACAGCACCCACCGCCGTCGCCACTTCCCGGCCTGTACCTCCGCCGAACTGGTTACCGATTAAGCCGCCGATAACACCGCCAAGCAAGGTTTCCCACCCATTTCTTTGGGAGTTAATCACCTCTTGGTGGGTGATATAACGCACACTGTCCACCTCGCCAAACACCACACTATTGACAGTACGGGCCTGATTGCGGTTGTAAGGGGCCGCAGATACAACGAGAGGTAAAATTAGCAATAACATTAACCACTTTCTCATCATATAATCCCCTTTCATTATTGCGCACGACACACTGACGAACGATTTAAACTACATTAATTAAATTATGGCTATTTACCTTCCGGAACTCGACCCGGTTACCACTGATTTTCCGCCGACAACAACCGCGCTTGACGATCCAAACGGCTTGTTGGCTTTCGGCGGCGACCTACGCCCTGAACGGTTACTATCCGCTTACCGACAAGGGATCTTCCCGTGGTTCTCCGAAGGCGAACCCCTACTTTGGTGGAGCCCTACCCCTCGGGCAGTGTTTATGCCAAGCGAGTTCAAGCCCAATAAAAGCTTAAGAAAATTCTACCGTAAGTCAGGGTACCAAGTCACACTGAACCACGCCTGTCATGATGTGATCCGCCTTTGTGCCGATACCCGAGGACCGGAAGAAACCTGGATCACCGAAGATATGATCCAAGCGTACCAGTTAATGCACAACTTAGGCTATTGCCACTCGGTCGAAGTATGGCAAGAGCAGAGACTGGTAGGCGGGCTCTATGGTATTGGTGTCGGTACTATCTTCTGCGGCGAATCAATGTTTTCACTGGCTGATAATGCATCGAAAATTGCGCTTTGGGCCTTCTGCCAGCATTTTAGCCATTACGGTGGCACCTTAATTGATTGCCAAATCATGAATAACCACCTTGAATCCTTAGGCGCCATTGAGCTCGACCGCCCCTCGTTCAGCCGGACCCTACAACGTGACAGAGATGCCATACTAGATCAGGGATGTTATCAAAAGCAGGAGTTGGCACCTTCATCATCATGAGCAGTTTTAATAAGCTATCGCTTCGCATCGGCCTGACACCAGAGTCAGAATGCAACTACTTGCCCACTGAGTCGGAGCAGCTGGGTGTCGTAATGGATCACCACTGGCTTAGCCCCGCAGGCTACAATGTATTATTGGCATCCGGTTACCGCCGAAGCGGGCAAGCTGTTTACAAGCCAATGTGCCAGCTATGCCAAGCGTGTACGCCGTTACGGATTGACTGCCAAGCCTTTGCCCCCTCAAAAAGCCAAAAGCGGCAACTAAACCAGATGAAGCAATTTAGGTGGGAGTTTAAGGACAACTTGGACGATGGCTGGTACAACTTATATGAAAAGTATATTACCCTGCGCCATGCAGATGGCAGCATGTACCCGCCCAACCGTGAGCAGTTTTTTGACTTTTGTACCGCACCATGGATGTCGACACGTTTTCTTCACGCGTATGACGGGGAAAAGCTGATTGCTGTTGCCGTGACCGATGTTTTCGACAATGCCATGAGTGCCGTCTATAGTTTCTTTGACCCTGATTCCCCACTTTCACTGGGCACGCTTTGCATCCTGTATCAGATCCAATATTGCCAACAATCAGGCCGAAAATGGCTCTACCCCGGCTACCAGATTGATGAATGCAAGGCGATGAACTACAAAGTGCGCTTTAAACCGCACCAAAAACTCACTGAAAACGGTTGGGAATCGACCAGTTAGACAGATAGAGATGCAATTTTCACCTTCGCTTTGGGTGAAATGAGAGAAAATACGTTTTAATGCATCACAGTTGCTGACAAAGCCCTACCGCAAGGGTAAAATTGCGGCCTAAACTTTACACTCAAACAGTTTCAAGGCATGATCCAGCCCGATCAGAAGAATGGCTGGTAGCCTAAGAGGATTCAATGGCAAAAGAAGACGTAATTGAAATGCAAGGTACTGTACTTGATACACTACCTAACACAATGTTCCGCGTTGAGCTAGAAAACGGTCACGTTGTTACCGCTCACATCTCTGGTAAAATGCGCAAAAACTACATCCGTATTCTTACTGGTGACAAGGTGACTGTGGAACTGACTCCATACGACCTAACCAAAGGCCGCATCGTCTTCCGCGCCCGTTAATCTTGAATCAAGATTAAGAATACAAATAAAACCCGGCCAAGCGCCGGGTTTTATTTTTCACGTGATAACAAGAGCTAATACCAGAACAACTTTGCGCCTAAAACAAAACAACCGCCCGAAGGCGGCTGTTTAAACACAGAGCACCAATTAAATTAATGCGCAGGTTCCATTTCACTGCTGAACTGGAAGTCAAGCTCGTCGTTAACAATATCAACGCGTACCGAACCGCCGTTCACCAGACAACCGAATAGCAATTCGTTCGCCATTGGTTTTTTCAGGTTATCTTGGATAACACGCGCCATTGGACGGGCACCCATCGCTTTATCGTAACCCTTGTTCGCCAACCACTCTCGTGCTTTGGACGACACTTCCATCGACACACCACGGGCATCAAGCTGCGCCTGCAGTTCGACAATAAACTTGTCCACCACTTGCGAGATAACATCTTTCTCAAGATGGTTGAACCAAATAATGCCGTCTAGGCGGTTACGGAATTCAGGAGTGAACACACGCTTGATTTCACCCATCGCATCGTGGCTGTGATCCTGCTGGATCAGGCCAATCGACTTACGAACCGTTTCGGTCACACCGGCGTTGGTGGTCATGACCAGGATCACATTGCGGAAATCAGCTTTGCGACCATTGTTGTCGGTCAAGGTACCGTTGTCCATCACCTGTAGCAGCAGGTTAAATACATCTGGGTGTGCTTTTTCGATTTCATCAAGCAACACAACGGCGTGAGGGTGCTTGATCACCGCGTCAGTTAGCAGGCCGCCCTGATCGTAACCAACGTAACCCGGAGGCGCACCAATCAAGCGGCTTACGGTATGACGCTCCATGTACTCAGACATATCGAAGCGTAATAGCTCAATACCCAAGGTACGCGCAAGCTGCACCGTCACTTCGGTTTTACCCACACCGGTTGGACCGGCAAACAAGAATGAACCCACAGGCTTATTCTCGGCGCCCAGGCCTGCACGGCTAAGCTTGATGGCTTCTGTTAGTACGTCGATCGCAGGGTCTTGGCCAAACACCAGCATTTTCAGCTTGTCATCCATCTTCTGAAGAACATCGCGATCACTTGAAGATACCGACTTCTCTGGGATACGCGCCATTTTGGCAATCATCGCCTCAATGTCGCTCACATTAACCGTCTTCTTACGACGGCTCACAGGTGCTAGTCGGCAACGTGCGCCAGCTTCGTCGATAACGTCGATGGCTTTGTCCGGCAAGTGACGTTCATTGATGTACTTAGCAGATAGCTCAACCGCAGCACGAATCGCTTTATTGGTGAAACGGACCTCATGGTGCGCTTCATATTTCGGTTTCAGGCCCATCAAGATCTTGGTCGTGTCATCCAACGACGGCTCTACAATATCAATCTTCTGGAAGCGGCGAGAAAGCGCACGCTCTTTTTCGAAGATATTGCTGTATTCCTGATAGGTGGTAGAACCCATGCAGCGTAGTTTACCGTTGCTCAGTAGTGGCTTGATAAGGTTTGCCGCATCAACCTGGCCACCAGATGCAGCACCCGCACCGATAATGGTGTGGATCTCATCAATGAACAGGATGGCCTGATCTTCTTTTTCCAGCTGCTTCAAAATCGCCTTGAAGCGTTTTTCAAAGTCGCCGCGGTACTTAGTACCCGCCAGTAGCGAACCAATGTCGAGCGAGTAGATCACGCAATTTTTGATCACTTCAGGGACTTGGCCTTCCACAATGCGCCATGCAAGACCTTCGGCAATGGCTGTTTTGCCCACGCCCGCCTCACCAACCAACAATGGGTTGTTTTTACGACGGCGGCAAAGTACCTGTACGGTGCGCTCCAGCTCAGAATCACGACCGATTAGCGGGTCTACGCCACCTGCGCGAGCCAGCTGGTTCAGGTTCGTCGCGAAATTCTCTAGCTTATCTTCAGAGCTCTGCTCTGCGCGTGGGTCTTCGCCACCCACATCGGAGCTGTTTAGATCGTCGTTATCACTGTCTTTGACCGTACCGTGAGAAATAAAGTTAACCACATCAAGGCGGCTAATATCGCTTTTCTTAAGTAGGTAAGCGGCATGCGACTCTTGTTCGCTAAAGATAGCAACAAGTACGTTCGCACCGGTCACTTCACTGCGGCCAGACGACTGCACGTGGAATACGGCACGCTGCAATACTCGCTGAAAACTGAGTGTAGGCTGAGTTTCTCGGCTCTCATCATCAACCGGAATTAATGGTGTCGTTTGTTCGATAAATGAGTCGAGCTCTTTGCGCAGCGTATCCAAATCGGCACGACAGGCCAGTAACGCCTCCTGTGCGGCTGCGTTTTCTAGTAAGGCTAACAGTAGGTGTTCTACTGTCATAAACTCGTGACGCTTTTCCCTTGCACGTGCAAATGCACCGTTCAAGCTTGCTTCAAGTTCTTTATTTAGCATAAGGCACCTCCCCTAAATACCACTCAATAATGGCGTGCCGGAAAAAACTCAGGCTTTTTCCATCGTACACAGTAGCGGATGTTCATGCTCCCTTGCATACATCATTACTTGGGCCACCTTTGTTTCGGCGACTTCAGCAGTGAAGGTTCCACATACCGCTTTCCCCTCATAATGCACAGTAAGCATCAACTGTGTTGATTTCTCCAGATCCATGGAGAAGAACTTCTGTAACACTTCTATCACAAAATCCATCGGTGTGTAATCATCATTGTTTAAAATTACTTTGTACATCGATGGCGGTTTTACCTGGACATCCTCTTCTTCTAAGACATCAGAGTCTGGGATAATCCACTCATATAACTTGCTCATAACCTTAACTTACCAGTACGATAGGAATAGTCCACCAATAAACAACAACTTAACACTAAGCCATTAAAATATGGCAATTCGACCGCAGTTTTCCTACCTCTATATTCAGACTAATGCACACATTGTATTCCAGCAAATCTGAGATGACTATGACTAAGCCGACAATACCGACTGATATAAGATGTATCTGCTGACAATTTATGCATTAGCAAAAGATATTGCAGGCTATTGCTCTCTACCCCCAATAAGCACGAAATTTCCGCCGCTGTCGACACTTTTTTCTATTGCTCACATATTCGATGCCAATAGCAGATTTTAAAGAAATGTTATTATATGCACTTGACTGTCTACTTCTTTTTACTAAAGTGTAACTTGTAATAGATGTTAACTGCATCAAATTAGCATTAGTATGCAAGTCATGATAAAAAGAGATAGCAAACTAATGCAAAATGGAACTTGAATGCAAAGAAGGATGTAAGCATGGCAACAGGTACAGTTAAATGGTTCAATAACGCAAAAGGTTTTGGCTTCATTTGCCCGGAAACAGGCGAAGGAGACATCTTTGCACACTATTCAACTATCCAAATGGATGGATACCGTACACTCAAGGCAGGCCAACAGGTTAACTACACCGTTGAGACGGGTCCAAAAGGTTTCCATGCCAAAGAGATAGTGCCTGTTGAAGGTGAGTTCGTTAAATAGCGATCACTTCAACCCGCATTGCTTAGGCGAGCATTGGCTCGCCTTTTCTATACCTAACCGACACCTAAGCCCCCGAATATTCTGGTACTTTTTTACGATTAACCACACCAGACGAAGTGAATAACAACTGCATAAAAACCTTCTCCCACACAATCATCTATTAACATTTCTGTTAACAATACATACCTTCTCCCCTAGTCACCCATTTACACTATCAATAACACCTGGCTGGATAGGTCATTGCTCCAAATATCGCGCATAAAAAAAGCCCGGCATTAATGCCGGGCTTTTGCAGGTTCTGGGAACCAGAATTTACATTTGCTCAATCATGTCATCAGCAAATTCAGAACACTTACGTAGCGTTGCACCGTCCATTAGGCGCTCAAAATCGTAAGTCACAGTCTTGTTGCTGATCGCCGCTTCCATAGAGCTGATAATCAGGTCTGCAGCTTCTGTCCAGCCTAGGTGGCGAAGCATCATTTCCGCTGAAAGGATCAGTGAACCTGGGTTAACCTTGTCCTGACCAGCGTACTTCGGTGCAGTACCGTGAGTTGCTTCGAACAGAGCAACACCATCACCAATGTTCGCACCCGGTGCGATACCGATACCACCAACCTGAGCTGCTAGTGCGTCAGAGATGTAGTCACCGTTAAGGTTCATGGTTGCGATTACATCGTACTCCGCTGGGCGAAGTAGGATTTGCTGTAGAAAAGCATCGGCGATGCTGTCTTTAACGATGATTTCTTTACCCGTGTTAGGGTTCTTCAACGTCATCCATGGGCCGCCGTCCAACAATTCAGCACCGAACTCTTGCGCTGCCACTTCGTAACCCCAATCTTTGAAGGCACCTTCGGTGAACTTCATGATGTTACCTTTGTGGACTAGCGTCAGCGAGTCACGATCGTTATCGATGGTGTACTGGATTGCAGCGCGTACTAGGCGCTTAGTGCCTTCTTCAGAAACAGGCTTGATACCCACGCCACACTCTTGTGGGAAGCGGATCTTAGTCGCACCCATTTCTTCCTGAAGGAACTTGATTACCTTATCAGCTTCTTCAGTACCGGCCTTGAACTCAACACCCGCATAGATATCTTCCGAGTTTTCACGGTAGATAACCATATCAGTTAGTTCAGGCTGTTTTAGTGGGCTTGGAACGCCATCGAAGTAGCGAACTGGGCGAGCACAGATGTACAGATCAAGCTCTTGACGAAGAGCAACGTTTAGTGAACGGATACCACCGCCAACTGGCGTTGTTAGTGGACCTTTGATTGCAACTTTGTAGTCACGGATGAAGTCTAGAGTTTCTTTCGGTAGCCAAGCATCTTCACCATAAACCTGGGTCGATTTCTCACCTGTGTAGATTTCCATCCACGCGATTTTACGGTCGCCGGCGTAGGCTTTCTGAACGGCTGCATCAACTACTTTGATCATTGCAGGGCTTACATCAACCCCAATACCGTCCCCTTCAATGTAAGGGATGACAGGGTTGTTAGGAACGACCAGTTTACCTTCAGAATCCAGGGTGATTTTCTGACCTTCAGCTGGTACAACTACTTTACTATCCATTTTAATCTCCTAGCGTCCATTTGTTATCTTTTTGTAAGATGCGCGCAAATCATACTTGAAATTTTATCGATACGCCACTCATGTTATTTTTCGAGTATAATGGGCGTGTCAATTTACTTTTCCCTTGTACAACACGCTATTTATGAAGCCAAACACCTCAGCTCGTCAACCAAAACGTTCTAATAATGAGCGCCGACCATCAAGAAAATTAAATAAACCGAAACGTCCGCGCGGGCCGCAGAAGATCATTTTATTTAACAAACCTTTTAACGTTCTGACCCAATTTACCGGCGAACCGGGCGATCAAACCCTGTCCGATTTTGTCCCGGTAAAAGACGTATACCCAGCCGGACGGTTAGACAAAGACAGCGAAGGATTATTGGTACTGACCAACGATGGCGTACTGCAGGCCCAGCTAACCCAGCCAAAATCCAAACAGCCAAAAGTGTATTGGGTACAAGTTGAAGGCGCACCGAGTGACGAAGATTTGGATAAGCTGCGCAAGGGAGTGGTACTAAAAGACGGGCCGACGCTGCCAGCTGGCGTCGAACGCATCGAAGATCCTCAAGTTTGGGAACGGGTGCCCCCTATCCGTGAACGCAAGAATATTCCAACGACCTGGCTGGCGATCACCCTAAAGGAGGGACGCAACCGACAAGTTCGCCGAATGACGGCCAATATCGGTTTCCCTACCCTGCGCTTGATCCGCTATAAAATGGCCGACTGGACCGTTTCAGACTTGCAGCCAGGCGAGTGGCGCGAAGTGTCCCTAGGCTAACCATTCCAACGGCAATAATACTTACCTAGCATCCCCTTGCTAGGTAAGTTTCCTTTCAATGCTCGGCAATCATTTCCTTACGATTTTTTTAGTTAATTAATTCGAAAACCACTACACATTTCAATCTAGCTAATCTATTATTGCCGCAACAAAGCAAACGTTTGCGTCAGTGTTAAATAGTCTGCCTGTTTCGTTTAACTCACGCTTTCCGTAAAGGATTTCTGACTCGGAACAAAAGAATGGCAAATTAATAAAGTGTGATTCGGCTCTCGCTCTGTTTCGCTAAAAAGCTTTCTGTTAGAATTACGCTCTTAACTCTATTAACGACTGAAGAGAAATATGTCAGATAACAGCCAGAAAAAAGTCATAGTCGGCATGTCCGGCGGCGTTGATTCCTCTGTTTCCGCTTACTTACTACTTCAACAGGGCTACCAAGTGGAAGGCCTGTTCATGAAGAACTGGGAAGAAGACGATAACGAAGAGTACTGCTCTGCCGCAGAAGATCTCGCTGACGCACAAGCTGTATGTGACAAACTAGGTATCCACCTGCACACCATCAACTTTGCAGCCGAGTACTGGGACAACGTGTTCGAATACTTCCTTGCAGAGTACAAAGCAGGCCGTACACCTAACCCTGACATTCTTTGTAACAAAGAAATCAAGTTCAAGGCATTCCTTGAATTTGCAGACGAAGTACTAGAAGCCGATTACATTGCGATGGGCCACTATACCCGCCGCAGTTTCCCAACCGCAGAAGGCGAAAAGCCGCAAATGCTGCGTGGTGTCGATAACAACAAAGATCAGAGCTACTTCCTGTACACCCTAAGCCATGAGCAAATCGCTCGTAGCCTTTTCCCTGTGGGTGAACTAGAAAAGCCGGAAGTGCGCCGCATTGCTGAAGAGCAAGATCTGATCACCGCGAAGAAAAAAGATTCTACCGGTATCTGTTTTATTGGTGAGCGCAAGTTCACTGACTTCCTTGGTAAATACCTACCTGCGCAGCCGGGTAAAATCGAAACGGCCGATGAAGGCAAAGTTATCGGTGAACACCAAGGCCTGATGTACCACACCCTAGGCCAGCGTAAGGGCCTGCATATTGGTGGTCAGAAAGGTGGCAACGGTAATGAAGAACCATGGTTCGTTGTCGATAAAGATGTAGCGCGTAACGTACTGATTGTGGGTCAGGGTAAAGATCACCCTCGCCTTAAATCTAACGGCCTGATTGCGAGCCAGCTGCACTGGGTTGATCGTCAACCAATGCGTGAGCCTTTGGCTTGTACAGTTAAAACACGCTACCGCCAGCAAGATATTCCTTGCACCATCATTCCAATGGATGATGAGAACATCAAAGTGATCTTTGATGAGCCACAAATTGCGGTCACACCAGGCCAGTCAGCTGTATTCTACAGCGGCGACGTTTGCCTAGGCGGCGGTATTATCGAGAAGCGTATCTAAGGGAGTTGACGCACATGGCACACACTGTATATGACCGTACAATTGCTTTTGCTGGCATTTGCCAAGCGGTAAAACTTGTTCAGAAAATTGCTCGTGACGGTCATTGTGACGATGAGTTATTGGCTGCAACCCTAAACAGTATTGTGGTAACCGACCCGTCGAATACCATCGAGATTTACGGCAACGAAGCTAACTTGCGTATGGGCCTAGAAGCGTTGTCTGCCGAGATTGACAACTCCCCGTCAGGTAACGAAATGACGCGTTACTTGGTCAGTGTGATGGCGCTTGAACGCAAGCTTGCCAGCCGCCGTGACAGCATGTCTCAACTCGGTGATCGCATCGATACCGCTAAGCGTCAGATCGACCATTTTGAGCTACTTGAGGATCAAATGGTCAGCAATCTGGCGAGCATCTACCTTGATATCATCAGCCCGCTGGGCCCGCGTATCCAGGTAACCGGTACACCTGCACACCTGCAGCAGCAGGCAGTACAACACAAAGTACGCGCGCTGCTTCTCGCAGCTATTCGTGCAGCGGTACTATGGCGCCAAGTGGGTGGCAAACGCCGTCACCTAATCTTCGGTCGCAAACAAATGGTGCAACAAGCGAAGATCTTACTCGCTCGTTGCTAACAGTTTTCTGCTGGCGCCATGGCGCCAGCACTACATTGCGCTTTTTGCCCGGCGAAAAGCCAGTAATAACTAGTTTTAACCCTCACTAATCAGGAGAGAGCAACATGGAACTGTCAGCATTGACTGCTGTTTCCCCGGTAGACGGCCGCTACGGAAGTAAAACAATTGCACTACGCAGCATTTTCAGTGAATTTGGTCTGCTAAAGTACCGCACTATTGTTGAAATCCGTTGGCTACAAAAACTAGCCGCTACTGATGCTATCGTGGAAGTGCCAGCATTCAGCGACGAAGCAAATGCTTTCCTAGATCGCGTTGCTGCTGAATTTAGCGAAGAAGATGCAATGCGCATCAAAGCTATCGAACGCACAACCAACCACGACGTAAAAGCTGTTGAATACTTCCTGAAAGAAAAAGTAGCTGAAGTACCAGAACTACACGCAGTGAACGAGTTCATTCACTTCGCATGTACGTCTGAAGATATCAACAACACGTCTCACGCGCTAATGCTGAAAGAAGCACGTGAAGAAGTGATCCTGCCTGAGATCCGTAACGTTATCGACGCAATCAAGGCACTTGCTAACGAATACCGTGAAGTACCACTACTATCTCGTACCCACGGCCAGCCAGCTTCTCCATCTACCATGGGTAAAGAAATGGCTAACGTTGCATACCGTATGGAACGCCAGTACAAGCAAATTGAAAACGTTGAAATCCTAGCGAAAATCAACGGTGCTGTAGGTAACTACAACGCTCACCTATCTGCTTACCCTGAAGTTGACTGGCACCAGTTCAGCGAAGAGTTCATCACAGAATCTCTTGGCGTAACTTGGAACCCATACACAACTCAGATCGAGCCACACGATTACATCGCTGAACTATTCGATGCTATCGCTCGCTTCAACACGATCCTACTAGACTTCGACCGCGACGTTTGGGGCTACATCGCACTGGGCCACTTCAAGCAGAAGACCATTGCAGGCGAAATTGGTTCTTCAACCATGCCGCACAAAGTTAACCCAATCGACTTCGAAAACTCAGAAGGTAACCTAGGCCTAGCTAACGCTATCTTCGGCCACCTAGCGCAGAAACTGCCTGTTTCTCGCTGGCAGCGCGACCTAACTGACTCGACAGTACTTCGTAACCTAGGTGTGGGTTGTGGCTACGCTATCATCGCTTACACATCAACGCTGAAAGGCATCAGCAAGCTTGAAGTTAACCAAGCTGCACTTGAAGCTGAGCTTGACCAAAACTGGGAAGTACTGGCTGAGCCTGTACAAACGGTAATGCGTCGCTACGGTATCGAGAAGCCATACGAGAAGCTAAAAGAGCTAACTCGCGGTAAGCGTGTTGACGGCGAAGGTATGCGTACTTTCATCGACGGTCTTGAGCTTCCAGAGCACGAGAAAGCACGTCTGAAAGAAATGACGCCGGCTAACTACATCGGTGACGCTGTTAAGCTAACTGATAAGCTGTAATCGCTTCGCGATCTTTGCTTCATTCTCAAAGGCCAGCATCCGCTGGCCTTTTTCTTTTCTTCCCCAACTACCAAAAACCAATCCCTTCAATTGGTGAAGTCGCTTGGATAACCTCCTATTGGTATTTGGCTACTTAAGCGTATAATTCGCCGTAATAGTCAGCTAAAAAAGCCAATTATATGTATCAACTCACTTTCAGCTTCGATGAATTCCTTGCCGAGTTTTGGCAAAAGAAACCCACTATTATCAAGGGCGGTTTTAAAGACTTCGTTGATCCTATCAGCCCCGACGAATTGGCCGGACTTGCCATGGAAGAAGAAGTCGACTCCCGTTACATTGCCAAACAAGGCGATGACTGGGATGTAAAACACGGCCCACTCAGTTTCGACAACGTGCCTGAAGATAACTGGTCGTTCATTGTTCAGGCTGCCAACCACTGGCATGAAGGGGCGGCACGCTTAGTCACACCGTTCCGCCAAATGCCAAACTGGCTATTTGATGATCTGATGATCTCCTACTCTACCCCGGGCGGCGGCGTCGGTGCCCATATCGACCAATACGATGTATTCATCGTTCAGGGCTCAGGCAAGCGCCATTGGCGTGTTGGGCCGAAAAAAGACGACTACGAAGAAGAGTTCGGTCATCCGGCACTGCGCCAAATCAAGGGCTTTGACCCGATCATTGATGAAGTGCTTGAACCGGGTGACATTCTCTATATTCCGCCGGGCTTCCCCCATGACGGCTACGCCATTGAGACGTCGATGAGCTTTTCTGTTGGCTTCCGCTCACCGAAAAAACAAGAACTGCTCAGCAGCTTTGCCGACTATGTAATTGCCAATGACATTGGCGATGTTCACTACCACAATCCTGCCCTGCCAGCGCGCAAGCACTCTGGTGCCATCCTAGCCAGCGAAGCAAAAGATCTTGAAAACATGATGCGCAGCTTGCTCGACCATCCCCAGATGATGCAGCAATGGATGGGTGAGCACCTGAGCAACAGCCGCCATGAGCTGGATGTGATTGCAGCCGAGCCACCATGGCAAAATGCCGAAACCTACCAATTCCTTGAAAGTGGCGAAGAGATGAAGCGACTAGGTGGCCTACGTGCATTCTACTTCCCTGAGCAGCCGCACATCTTATACATCAACGGCGATCGTTATGAATTACCGCAAGAGTGCGGCTCGGCAGCGGCTTACCTCTGTGACGAAGAGGCAATCAGCCAAAATTTACTTGGCAAGCTGATCGATCACCCCGCTTTCATCGCCCTGCTCACCCAGCTGGTCAACCACGGCTACTGGTACCCAGCCGACTAAGCAATAGAAAAACACCACAATAGAAAAACACCGAGCGGCGCTCGGTGTTTTATTTTTAGTCGACTGTACTCACTGCAACATCAAACCTTGAACTGCCCAGTCAGCGACTGCTGGTGATGGGACAAGGTTGTCAGTGTCTCGCCAATGCCCGCCGACTTTTCAGCCTGCTCGAGAATATTCTCGCTCAGCTCGCGAATATTGGTGACGTTACGGTTCACCTCAGCCGATACCGCCTGTTGCTCGTTCGCGGCATGCATGATTTGCTCATTCATCGCTTGAATCGACTGCACCGCAGCCGTGATTTGCTCAAGGCTATCAACCGCTTCGCTTACCTGCTCAGAAGTTTCGCCCGCCAATTGGTTGCCTTCTTCAATCGCTTTGACAACATCACGGGTACCCTGTTGGAGTACTTCGATAACCTGACGTATTTGACCGACCGAATCTTGGGTACGGCTAGCAAGTTGGCGAACTTCATCGGCCACCACCGCAAAGCCTCGGCCCTGCTCCCCTGCCCGCGCCGCCTCAATCGCGGCATTCAATGCCAGCAAGTTGGTTTGTTCAGAAATACCTTCAATCACCTGCAAGATCTGGTTGATATCCTCACTATTACTTGCCAGCTCTTTCGCGACAGGGACAGCCGTTTCCATTCTGTTCACCAGTGTCCCCATTGACTGCGAAGACGATTGAATCACGGTTTGGCCATCTTGCACCGACACTTCAGCTTGGTTGGCAGCCACCACCGCCGTTTCGGTATGCTCCACTACTTGCTGCGCCGTCAACGCCATCTCTTCGGAGGCCGTGGCAACCATATCCACTTCCTTGAACTGTGATTGGCTACCATCGCGGGAGTGGCGGGCGACTTGCGCCGCTTCTGAAGCGGTATCGCCAACTTGATCCACCGCTGTGACCACCTCCCGGATTGTATTTTGCAGCTTATCGAGGAAGCGGTTGAACCACATCGCCAATTCACCCACTTCGTCATTCTGGGCAACTGGCAAGCGCTGGGTTAAATCCCCTTCGCCTGAGGCGATATCTTTCAGGCTCGCCACCACTCGCTTAATCGGCGCGACCAAACGGGCAGCGGCTAGCAACACCACCACAAAGCCAACCACTGCGATGATGGCGCTGGCAAGCAGCTGAACATAGACTGATTCATTACGTTGTTGCTCGATAGCAGTATCAAGATTAATCGCATCTGCCAATACTTGGTCAACCGGCAATTGGATGACCACACCCCACGATGACTGACCCAAGGATACCGGCATGTAGACATAAAGCCATTGCTGATCCTGCGTCCAAACTATCTGCTCCGTCCCTTGCGCAAGCCAAGCTGTCAGCTCAGTTGGCAATATATCGCTTGAGCCAAATTGCTGCCCTATCCGGTTGCTAGCCTGCTCCCACGCGACAATCACCCCGCTTTCACTGATCAGGCTGACATGCCCTTGGCCGCCGTACAAGGCACCATCAACCTGTGAAATCATGGCCTGAAGTGGGCCTAGGCGAATATCCAACCCCATTACCCCAATCACGTCGCCGTCAGCCAATAGTGGGAACGTAATCGAACTCACCAATGGCTTCTCCTCGCCCATAGATGCATGAAAGGGTTCAGATACACACATCAAGCCACTATTAAGGCTGCAATTTAGCTTTTCAGCATTGCCCGCCGTCATCAACGCCTGCTCGCCAATAATGTATTGCTGGCTACCTTGCTCGGGTGATTGTGCCCAATACGGTGCGAAACGCCCCTTTTCATTGGAGCCCACATAGTCGGCACCGTGGTAATAGCTATCTTCACCATCAAGGGCATCTGGCTGGAATACGACGAAGGCACCGTAAATATTATCAAACTGTTTAACTGAATCTCGGAGCAGATCGTTGATAGAGCCACGCAATTCTTCGCTACTGGTAAAGTTGTCTTCGGCACTGCTTTTCAAGAAAAGAATGCTTTGCGCCAACATTTCAGCACGATAGGAAGCCTCGTCGAGGTACTGATTTACGCCAGTGGCTTGCCGGTGAGCCTGGGCTTGAACCATCTCTTCAGACTTACTGCGTAAAGTATTAAATGATTGCTCTCTTACCAGTTGCTGGTTTTGAGCCGAGAAGTAGAAAGACAGGCCGGTTAACACTGTTACAGTGGCAAGCAAGCCGAGACCCGCCATGAGGGTGATCTTCCATTGAACGGAGATTGACCGCATACAACAATCCTTTTGATGCTTATTTCATCGACTTTTATCCACCAGCCGAGAAATAGAATTTACTGCTTATAATCCATTGAGCAGGTTGCATTTTTACATATCAGTTACAACTTTATCAATATTTTTTGATGTTCTACCTAAACGAAAAAAAGCGCGAGTTTTACCCCGCGCTTAAAGCCTGTCACAGGCTTGAATTAGTTTACGTTCAAGCAGGATACCGCGTGAATATCGCCGCCTTGCAGCTGCGGTTTATGCTTCGCACATTCTGCCGTAGTAATAGGACAGCGAGTTCTAAACACACAACCCGATGGCGGGTTCATTGGTGACGGTAGTTCACCTTCAAGCAACTGGATGTCCTTGTTACGCTCGAGGTCCGGATCTGGGATCGGCACTGCCGACATCAAGGCTTTGGTATATGGGTGCTTTGGATCGCTAAACAAGGCATCAGCCTCGCCCATTTCAACCGCGTTACCGAGGTACATCACCAATACACGATCAGAGATGTGCTTAACCACCGACAAGTCGTGGGCAATGAAGATCAAGCTCAATCCCATCTCTTTTTGCAGTGATTTTAGCAAGTTCACAACCTGCGCCTGAATCGATACATCCAATGCCGATACCGGCTCATCACAGATGATCATCTTCGGCTTGAGGATCAAGGCGCGGGCAATACCGATACGCTGACATTGACCACCGGAGAATTCATGCGGGTAGCGGTTGATCACGTTCGGAAGCAAGCCAACTTTTGCCATCATGGCTTTAACCTGCTGCTTCACATCATCGGCGTCCAGTTCCGGATAGTAAGCCTTCAAAGGCTCGGCAATGATCTCGCCCACCGTCATACGCGGGTTGAGCGATGCCAATGGATCCTGGAAAATCATCTGGATATCTTTGCGCTTTTCGCGCATCGCCTTGTGATCCAGCTTGGTCAAGTCTTGGCCTAGCCAAACAACATTCCCATCAGTCGCTTCAACCAAGCCAATAACCGCGCGGGCAAAGGTCGACTTACCACAGCCGGATTCGCCAACTACCCCTAGGGTTTCACCTTCGTAAAGACGGATACCAACCCCATCCACCGCTTTTAGCTTCAGTGGTTTAGTCCATGGCCAAGCCGACTTTTGTGCAATGTCGAAGTGTACTTTTAAATCTTGAATATCAAGCAGTAGATTTTTTTGTGCTTCCATTACCACGTCCCCACATCAGAAAAACACGCACGTAAACGCCCTTCGGTAAATGCTTTTAGCTCAGGTGCCACCTGAGAGCATTGGCTTGTTGCGCGGTGGCAACGGTCCTGATAAGGACAGCCTTGCGGGAGGTGCAGCAAGTTTGGCGGGTTGCCAGGGATCGTCGGCAACTCTTCGCCTTCGGTGTCCAAGCGCGGGATAGCCTTCAACAGCCCTTCGGTGTATGGGTGAGAAGGTTTGTAGAAGATTTCGTCAATCTTGCCGTATTCCATGGTACGGCCAGCATACATCACCAGTACCTTGTCACAACTACCGGCAACCACACCCAGATCGTGGGTGATCATGATGATGGCTGTATTGAAATCATTCTTCAGCTCGTTCATCAGCTCCATGATCTGAGCCTGTACAGTTACATCGAGTGCCGTGGTCGGCTCATCGGCAATCAACAGTTTCGGACGGCATAGCAGTGCCATGGCTATCATGACGCGCTGGCGCATACCGCCCGAGAATTCGTGCGGGTACATGGTGATACGCTTGCGTGCTTCAGGGATCTTCACCGCCTCAAGCATGCGAACGCTTTCTTCGAACGCTTCCGACTTGCCCATTCCCTTGTGCAGCATCAGCACTTCCATTAGCTGATCGCTGACTTTCATGTAAGGGTTTAGCGAGGTCATCGGATCTTGGAAAATCATCGCGATTTGCTCGGCACGGATATGGTTCAAGTCCTTTTCCGGCAAATTAAGAATTTCGCGGCCTTCGAACTTGGCGCTGCCGCCAATCATGCCGTTTTTCGCCAGCAGGCCCATGATGGCAAACACGGTCTGGCTTTTACCCGAGCCAGACTCACCAACGATACCAAGGGTCTCACCTTGATTGAGAGAAAAATTAAGATCATTTACCGCGGTAACAATGCCGTCTTGTGTTTTGAATTCAACGCGTAGATCTTTGACATCTAATAAGCTCATACTACTTCCTTATACTTATCTTGCCCTAGCCCGCCACCTTTAAGCGGGCTAACACATGCCTTATTGTTATCTGTCTTTTGGATCCAGTGCGTCACGCAAACCGTCACCCACATAGTTAAAGCAGAATAAAGTCACGACCATAAAGGCGGCAGGGAACAATAGCTGCCAAATGGCAACTTCCATTGTCTGCGAGCCTTCCTGAAGCAGTGCGCCCCAGCTGGTCATCGGCTCTTGAACACCAAGGCCAAGGAAGCTCAAGAATGATTCGGTTAGGATCATTGATGGCACTAGCAGCGTTGAGTAAACCGCAACGATACCCAATACGTTAGGTACGATGTGACGGGTAATGATCCGCCACTGGCTCACACCAGAAACATGTGCCGCTTCAATAAACTCTTTACTGCGCAGCGACAGGGTCTGGCCACGTACGATACGCGCCATATCAAGCCATGAGATTGCACCGATAGCGACGAAAATCAGCATGATATTTCGGCCAAAGAAAGTCACCAGTACAATCACAAAGAACATGAACGGGATGGAATACAAAATTTCCAGCAAGCGCATCATGATACGGTCGGTACGACCGCCAATAAAGCCGGAAGCTGCACCGTAAAGCGTCCCGATCACGACCGCCACCAAGGCACCCAGAATACCCACCATCAGGGAGATCCGGCCGCCAATCAGAGTACGGGTGTACAAGTCACGCCCAAGGCTGTCGGTACCGAAGAAGTGACCATCAGGGCCAAAGCTTGGTGCCGCATGCAATGCATACCAGTCAGTATCATCGAAGGCATACGAGCTAAACATCGGGCCGAAAATCACAGCCAGTGTAATAAAGAATAGAATGGTCAGACTCACCATTGCCGCTCGGTTGCGCATGAAACGAATTCGCGCATCCTGCCACAGGCTGCGGCCTTCGATTTCAAGTTGCTCAGAGAACTTCTCGACCGCTTCTACATTGTCTTTTTTAGTCAGCATCATCAGTCTGTCCCCTTAATAACGAATCTTAGGATCAATGTACGCCAGCACGATATCGACGATGGCGTTGAAGACAATGGTCAAGGAGCCGATCAAAATGGTGATCCCCAGAACCAGCGAATAGTCACGGTTAAAAGCAGCATTAACGAATAGCTTACCGATCCCTGGTAGGCCAAAGATGGTTTCGATAACCACCGAACCTGTGATGATGCCTACAAATGCAGGCCCCATGTAAGAAACCACAGGTAGCATGGCAGGCTTGAGGGCATGCTTGATGACGATATATGGGTAGCTTAGGCCCTTGGCACGCGCAGTACGGATAAAGTTACTGTTCAAGGTTTCAATCATGCTACCGCGGGTAATACGGGCGAAAGTTGCCACATACAGCAATGACATACCCATCATAGGTAATAGCATGTACGGCAGCGAGCCATCGTTCCAGCCACCGGCCGGTAGCCAGCCCAGGTTAATTGAGAAGATATAAATCAGTACCGGCGCCAATATAAATGAGGGCATGACGACCCCGGCCATGGCGGTCGACATGATGCAGTAGTCTATCCAACTATTCTGCTTCAAGGCGGCAATGGTACCGACGGTGACCCCCATGATGACGGCAAAAATAAAGGCAAAAACACCGATCTTGGCAGACACCGGCAACGCTTTGGATACCAGCTCATTTACCGTGAAGTCTTTGTATTTAAAAGAAGGACCAAAATCACCTTGGACAATATTGCCAAGGTAGGTGGTGTATTGCTCAAATACGGGTTTATCTAGGCCATACTTGGCTTCGATATTGGCCATAACTTCTGGCGGTAGTGGGCGATCACTTGAAAATGGGTTACCTGGTGCGAAGCGCATCAGGAAAAAAGAGATTGTGATGAGAACCAATAATGTGGGTATGGCTTCAAAAATCCGTTTTGCGATGAATTTAATCATAAAATTCCACCGTATAGTCTGTGACAGTTACTATTAATTGCTTACTGAAAAACCGCTGAATCCAATCAGTACTTCCAATCACTCTTGGCTGGCGGCAAATATTGAAAAGGGCACTGCTCTTGAACCAAGAGCAGTGCTTATTATTCATCTTGCTGTTTATTAGTCAGCAATGATGTAGAGGTCTTTACTGAAGATGTTGTCTTCAGGGTTTTTCTCTGGGTAGCCACCAAGTTTCGGGTTAACTAGGCGAGCATTAACATAGTGGTAGATAGGCATGATTGGCATATCGGCCGCAAGTTGCGCTTCTGCACCCTTGTATGCCGTAGCACGGTCAGCATCAGACTTAGCAGTCAGCGCTTGATCTAGGTATGCATCATAAGCCTGGCTATCGTATTTCGGATAGTTCTGCGAGTGGCCATCGCGCATGATTGCCAAGAAGGTTGATGCCTCGTTGTAGTCACCACACCAGCCGGCACGTGATACATCGAAGTTACCCTGACGCTTGCTGTCTAGGTAGCTCTTCCACTCTTGGTTTTCAAGTACTGCAGTAACACCCAGCTCTTTCTTCCACATTGAAGCGATCGCAACCGCCACTTTCTTGTGGTTTTCGCTGGTGTTGTAAAGCAGGTTGAACTTAAGCGGGTTGTCAGAGCCGTAGCCTGCTTTATCTAGCAGGGCTTTCGCTTTAGCGACACGCTCTTTCTGCGATAGCTCAGAATAGTCCGGCATTTCAACTTCGATACCGTTAGTAGCTAGCGGTGTGAAGTTGTATGCTGGGGTTTCACCCTTACCAACGATGAACTTAGCGATGACGTCGCGGTCAACCGCGTAAGACAGTGCCTTACGCACATTCTCATCATCGAATGGCGCTTTAGATGTATTGAACTCGTAGTAGTAAGAACATAGGTACGGTGTGACTTTTACGTAGTCTGGATGCTGCTTAACCAAACGCTTGAAGTGCTCGTTTGGCATTTCGTAAGTCACATCAACTTCGCCAGCCAAGAAACGGTTCATTTCAGCAACTTGGTTCTCGATTGGCAGGTAGGTCACCTTGTTCAGTACTGAGCTGTCGTTATCCCAGTATGCTTCGTTACGTGCTAGAACGATACGCTCGTTTACAACCCAGTTATCTAGCTTGTATGCGCCGTTTCCTACGTAGTTTTCAGGGCTTGTCCACTTATCACCAAACTCTTCAACCACTTTCGGGTTAACCGGTTTTAGCGATGTGTGCACCGTCATTGAAACAAAGTATGGTACTGCTTTGTCTAGCGTTACTTTCAATGTGTGCGCGTCAACTGCTTCAACACCCAGTGTTTCAGGATCTTTTTTGCCTAGAATGATGTCACTCGCGTTTTGCATCGTGGTCATTTCTAGATAAGAAGCGTACGGAGAACCCGTCTTAGGATCGGCTAGGCGGCGCCATGTGTAAACAAAGTCTTCAGCAACGACTGGATCGCCGTTAGACCATTTCGCGTCTTTGCGTAGGTTGAAAGTCCAAGTTTTGTTGTCTTCAGTTTCCCAAGACTCAGCAACACCGCCAACTAGCTTGCCGTTGCTATCTTGGTTAACCAAACCTTCAAGAAGGTCACGGATTACATTCGACTCAGGAACACCAGATACTTTCTGCGGGTCCAAAGATTCAACTTCGGTACCGTTACCACGGACTAGCTCTTGCTTGTCAGCCAGTTTTACACCGGCAGGTACATCTGCAGCCAAAGTAGAAAAAGAGGTGGTTGCCACAGCCATGCCAGCGCTTAAAAGAAGAGCCTGGGTAATTTTGTTCTTATACATGCATTAACTCCAATACATCATTTAATACGTCCTTGATGTTCTTCAGTCGGTGCATATTCACGCAACAATCTTTGCATCATTAATCCTAAACAACACAAAGCAAACCGAAGAATTGTTCAAAACATTATCAGGCATTGAAGTCTTTTGCCACATTTTGATTACAAAAACCGACATAATCCTTAATAAACAGCAAAAACCCAGCATTAGCCGCCATATGACACTTTGCTTACAGCTCAATATGTCACAAAACCCTAAATAAAAAGGAAAATCGGCCAGAAACGCCAAAAAACAGTCAATATTGAATAAATAATTATATTATTGAACATATATTCAGCATAATAAACTCAACACAGCAACAAAATACACAACAGTCAATAACAAATATTTAAAAACATGATGTCTACTCATAAAAAAAGCGCCTTTCGGCGCTTTTTTTATTTATTCTCACTGTCTAACTGAATGTTTGGCGGAACTTCATTCGGTGTTTGCTGCTTTCCTTCCCGTATTGACTGGTCGTTATCTGCATTGACCACGGAATCAAAAATACCGTCGTGGTTGATCTCTTCCATCATTTGCTTAATTTTACGATTCGTGACGCGCTTATGCTTCATGAAACCCTCCGCTGTTAACCGAGATACACAATTAAATGCCATTGAAGAAATTAATTTGTTCAAACCCAGCTAGCATTTCTTTCTTCATTAAATGAATATATTTTCAATATCCATGTTATTCCATCATGCTAATCATGAATTTAAAATATGGCACAGCAATGGGAATAGCGCCTTCAATTCGCCCTTATAATAACCAAACCGAATATAAAACATCCCCTATAGATTAAGTTTTCACATAGTGAACTTTTCACCTACAACACATTTCTCTAACCGCTTAATAAAGCTACTATAAATTTATTGGCTATTTAGTTAATTGGATTAACAAGATACGCCAATATTCCGTTCCCCGTTCCGTTATACCTTGAGAGTAGAATATGAGACCAGTAGGTTGTTTTTCACGTCCAAGTCCTTCCCGCGTCCGTCATGGCTACGTGCCTCCGTCGCGCAAAGTCAAAGACGGTAAGTAAGAAATAACGATAAAGCCCTTCGCGGTTGAGTTATGTATTAGCCCCTCATTTGAGGGGCTAATTTTTTTGCATTAAGCCCTTAGCAAAAACAAGAAACTTGTTATTCAATCACGGCTATGGAATCATCTTTTTGCGATCAAGGGGATGATCGCACACTGGCTTTACCCAATGCCGACCAGTTGCCTAATGGAATGGATACCAAGATGGAAACAAAAGCATTATCACACGACGAGAACTATACCATCTCTCAATTAGCTCAAGAGTTTGATGTCACGCTCAGGAGTATCCGCTTTTACGAAGATCAGGGGTTGTTAAAGCCAAAACGCCATGGCAAAACCCGTATTTTTTCGCGCCAAGACCGAGCCCGGCTGATCCTGATTTTACGCGGGAAAAGGCTAGGCTTTAGCCTGATGGAAATCCAAGAGCTATTTAACCTTTATGACGCTGATTCTAATAATAAAAAACAGCTGCAAACCATGCTAAATACTGTTCAGGCCAGACAACGGAAACTGAAACAGCAACAGAATGATATCGATTTGATCATGATGGAATTGAATGCGGCGGAAAGGCGTTGCTACAAGCAGTTGGCGAAGTTTGAGTAACCCACCAACGGCTTGGTAAACCACATGCCCACTAATGCAGCGGTATCCTAATCACCCACACCTGATGGCAAGGCTGTACCGGTAAGCCGTCATCAAGTAAGCGGTTTAAGTAAGCCAGGCGATGATGCCCCTCCAGCAAATTGTAATTCGCCTTTAGCACTTTGCCGTTCATCATCGGTATATCACGTTCATAATGAAGTACAATCGGTGCAACAGGCCAAGTCCCTGTTTCCTGCATTGCCTGTACCAGCCAGCTTCTTTGATAAATTGGGTTCTGCATCCGACTCGACAGCTTATCGACCACTTCTTGATGGGGGGTCTGGATTTTTGACTGAATTTGCTCCGAGCTCCACTCTTCGAGCGAGAACTGCATTGACTGAAAATCCAACCATCCCCAGTTGCATAATACTCCCTTCCAATGGCGATAAACCCATTGTTTGAGTACATCATCGGGAAAATTGGGCAAGGCTTGCTTGGCCTTGAGTCGCCACTGCGCCCACGGTTCGCAGTTTCTCGCACCAAAACCATCCGGCTCTAATTCATAGAGCAAGCGATCACTCCTAATCATAAGCGCCCTCCTTAGCAGCTTAGCCCTGGCGATCCTACGCCACAAAAAACAATAACCATTCACTTTTAATGGTTATTTATACCTTTAATTTGAAAGTAGCACAGCTCATCAGGAATGAACACCTGAATATTTAAGAAAGATTATGCAGGAAGCAGGAAGCAGGAAGCAGGAAGCAGGAAGCAGGAAGCAGGAAGCAGGAAAGAATAGCGCCTCTACGAGGAAGGCGCTATTAAACGATTACTTGTGCCAGCGATCGGCTGCTGAAGTATCCGTCTCGCGAGCATCAACCCAGCGTGACTCCTCAGGGGTTTGCTCTTTCTTCCAGAATGGCGCGCGTGTCTTCAAGTAGTCCATGATAAATTCACAGGCCTCGAACGCGGCGCCACGGTGTGCACTTGTTACACCTACAAACACAATTTGATCACCCAATGCCAAGTCGCCAACACGATGGATAACACGGGTTTTAAGCAGCGGCCAGCGGGCTGTTGCTTGTTCGACGATTTCCGCCAGCGACTTTTCCGTCATGCCCGGATAGTGCTCAAGCGATAACCCTGTTACCGCATCACCTTGGTTAAAGTCGCGGACCTTACCCACGAAGGTCACCACGGCACCGGCATCGGTTCCTTGGGCCAGCTGTTCATACTCATCCGCAACCGAGAAGTCTTCGAACTGAACTGAAATCATGGTTAGCCCCCTGTTACAGGCGGGAAGAAAGCCACTTCATCACCATCTTTGATTTCGGTGTCCAGCGAGCTGATCGTCTGGTTGATTGCCACCAGCAGTTTGCCCGACTCTAGCGCCAGCTGCCACTTGTCACCACGCTCAACAAGGTGGCTACGCAGTGCTTCCGCGGTAGCGAACTCAGCTTCAACTTCTAGACGATCGACACCCACAAGCTCTTTTACCTGAGCAAAAAATAAAACGTTAATCATGATTCCACCTTAAAGTGACCAGACTTACCGCCCGTTTTCTCTAGCAAGCGAACTTGCCCAATCACCATGTCTTTTTGTACCGCTTTACACATATCGTAAATAGTCAGTGCAGCCACTGACGCCGCCGTTAGGGCTTCCATTTCTACACCGGTTTTGCCCGCAAGCTTACAGCACGATTCGATGCGCACCATATTTTCAGCTTCGATCGCTTCCAGCTGAACTTCAACTTTAGACAACAGCAAAGGGTGGCATAGCGGGATCAAGTCCCATGTTTTCTTCGCCGCCTGAATACCAGCAATACGGGCCGTCGCAAACACGTCACCTTTGTGATGCTTGCCTGACACAATCAGTGCCAAAGTCTCTGGCGCCATGTGAACAAATGCCTCGGCACGTGCTTCACGAACAGTTTCAGCTTTCGCAGACACGTCAACCATGTTTGCTTCACCAGAAGCATTGATATGGGTAAATTGGTTCATCCGTTATAAATCCAAACAGAAAAATTAAATTTGATGTGAGATGGCGGCCTAGCCGCCAATTGATGCCAAGTTCGGTGTCATGCCGGTATTCCCCTGATCGAGGAAGTGGCTGACTGCCTTCTCTTGCAACCCACCTTGAATACGGGCAATAAGCGCATCACGCTGATCGTCTTGCTGTAGCAAATCACGTAAATCGACACCGTGATCGCCAAACAGGCATAGATGCAACTTGCCTTTTGCTGAGACACGAAGGCGATTGCAGCTCTTACAAAAATCTTTTTCGTAAGGCATGATCAGCCCGATCTCCCCTTGGTAATCTGGGTGGCAGAAAACTTGTGCGGGACCGTCGTTGTTGCTCTTGATTTTCAACAACCAGCCATTGGCAATCAAGTAATTACGGATGCTAACACCGGAAACATGATGGTTGTTAAATAGCTCATCCATCTCACCAGTCTGCATCAACTCGATAAAGCGCAACTGAATGGGACGATCTTTAATCCAGGCTAGGAATTGCGGGAGTTGCTGAGAGTTGAGATCTTTGAGCAAGACCGTGTTCACTTTCACTTGCTCAAAGCCGGCATCGAACGCCGCATCAATGCCATCCATGACCTGATTAAACATGTTCTCACCAGTGATTTGGTAAAACATCTTAGGATCAAGGCTATCGACACTCACATTGATGTGGGTTAAACCTGCATCACGCCAATCTTTGACATGCTTAGCCATACGATAACCGTTAGTCGTGGTCGCGACCTTGGTGATCCCAGGCTGATCGGCAACAGTACGGATGATATCGGTAAAATCGCGGCGCAAACTTGGCTCGCCGCCTGTAATACGCACTTTCGTGGTACCACATTCAGCAAACGCGCCAGTCACACGCTGGATTTCCTCAAGCGTCAAAAAAGAAGGCTTCTTCTTCTCTGTAGGATGGTAGCCATCCGGCAGGCAATATGTGCATTTAAAGTTACAGACATCTGTAACTGACAATCGCAAGTAATAAAACTTGCGATGATAGGTATCTTCAAATTGTTTCGCCACGGAACACCTTTCCAAATACGGGAGGCCGATGCATTTCTTTATCGACCCTGGTGACAACCTGTCACTGTCTTAGAGCACTTATGCTTCACTTCTAGAAGGCACTTAGTGATCTGAGCTCGGAGTTATGGCAATTGTGCAAAGGGGGTTGATCCAAACAAGACACAATAGCAGTAATAGTTATAAAAGTATCAGATGAATGACCTAAGGGGCAAATCATCTGAAAAAAAACGTGCTGCATTCTACCTTTCGGGGCATTTCACGACAATACTACTAAAGGGAATACAGGAAGATTTTCTTACAAAAAGTGAGGATATTATGTCCAATATAATCGAATCCGCCACGGTTGAGGATATTGCGCTCTATCTACAACGTGAGGAAGGGCTTGATGCAAGTACGGCCCGAAAGCAAGCACAAACCGTCATTGATGGTTTTACTGATATGCAGGACAAGGGGCTAATCAAAGGTTGGTACTTTGATGAGCAAAGCCACCTCGAACTGCTACCCAGTGACAACGCAATGAAGATCATTGCAAATCAAAAATGAATTGCATTTTGCACATAATGTATAAGCCATTTATTGCATTATGCTAAAAAGTCGGCAGGGATGATAAATCACACCATATAAATAGCGGTATGACAATCCGGCATCACATTTGCAATGTCCATATTACCTGACAACAATTGATAGCCGGAGCAGACTATGAAACAGTACATACCGCTAATTTTCCAAAAGCGTCACATTCTTCCTGGCGGAAAAATCCCACTACGTATTTCTCCTGGCCCACAAATGGAGGCGTTCAAAGCCGCACTCAAAAATGAGAACGGTTTTGGGGTATGCATGTTTGACGAAGGCGAGCATGGGCACCACTTCTTCCATATTGGTACCCGAGTGACTGTCGAAGATTTTGACACCTCGACAAATGATGGCACCTTGGTGGTCACGGTCGCAGGCCATGAAAACTTCCGTATCGACAGCCTTGAACGCAATGACGACGGTGTATTTATTGGCGACTGCCAGCCTATTCCGCTATGGCCAGAAACCAAAGTCAGCTCGGACCAACAAGTACTTGCCGACAAGCTCAAAATCATGTTCAAAAAGCACCCGGAACTCAATGGGCTCCACCAAGAAAAACAATTTAGCAACTTGAGTTGGTTGTGCCAGCGTTGGCTCGAACTTCTGCCGGTACCCGCTAGCGAAAAACAGGCACTGCTCAACACGCCTAACTGCTACGATACCTATGACTACCTAATGAGCATCATGCAGAAAAATCACTAGCTCATACCATCATGTTGTCATTTGTGCCCTCTTTGCTCTGGGAGGGCGACAACGCAGGTGCCCTGCCTTGATAGCCTTGGTTGCTGTGTCCATCTTGCCTCGCAGGTATCCCCAACTGTGATATAGCTATCAGCTTCAAGCAATCACCTGTATTCATACCGCAGAAAAAAGTACACTGCTCACAGTTATTCCTATGTAAACGTCGAGCAACTCATGTCAAACACGACCTCCCTCACTTCTACTACGCCAAAAATTGTCGCCATTGGTGGCGGACATGGACTTGGGCGTATCTTATCCGCGCTTTCTGATTACGGTGAAGATGTGACAGGTATCGTCACGACAACAGACAACGGCGGCTCGACGGGACGTATCCGGGCTTGCCAAGGCGGTATCGCTTGGGGGGATATGCGTAACTGCCTAAACCAGTTAATTACCGAGCCTTCAGTCGGCTCGATGATTTTCGAATATCGCTTTCGTGGCAATGGCGAACTGGACGGCCACAACCTTGGCAATCTAATGCTAAAGGCGTTGGATAATCTATCGATTCGACCACTGGATGCCATCAACCTGATCCGTGACATGCTGAAGGTGAAAACCCAGATTGTGCCGATGTCGGAACACCCAGCCGATCTATCGGCAATGACGCCAACAGGTGAGATCATCTGTGGTGAAACCAGTGTCGATGAGCTAGGCGAGATCCCGCAAAGGCTCTACGTCGAACCTGCAGTGCCTGCCACCAAGGAGGCGGTCAGCGCTATCAATGACGCTGACGTGATTTTACTGGGCCCGGGTAGCTTTCTGACCAGTGTTATGCCGGTATTGCTACTGAAAGAAGTCGAGCTGGCACTCAAGAAGAGCCAAGCCACAATCGTCTTCATTACCAACCTGGATAAAGAAAAAGGGCCTGCCGGCATGATGTCACTGGAGCAGATGCTGCATTGGTGCGAGCGCTCGATGGGTGGGCGTCAGGTAGACAAAATCTTAACGGATAAAAAGCTTGAACTGCTTGATGCGAAATACGACCAGTGTGTGGAAGATCTCGCATCAAACAACCATGAGTGGCGACATGACCGCGATAAACTAAAGCAAGCTATTGATCGGATTGTCGAGGCTCGCTAAGCGCTTATATTCCACCGCCATTCCCTCGACCAGCTGCCTAAACTCAGGCAGGTGGTCGTGCATCCAATCTTCCTGCCCTTGGCGAACACGAGATTCACATTCCTGCGCCATCAATGCCAATTCGTCGGCCCCAAAACTCGCGGCACTGCTTTTAATTGCGTGGCTAATTTCACGTACCTGCCCCGCAGTAGGCTGATCAGAAAGCTGACGGAAATACTGCTCTAACTCGTCACTAAAAACGGTTAAAAGTAACGTTAAAGTATCATGACCAACTTCATCAGCCATACGCTTGATTGTTTCTACATTAATACCTGTAGCCATTCAATACTCTCCCTACAATTAACCCTGTGCTTCCTGCCAGGTTTGTAATTTTCTATAAATCGTGGATGGGCTTACTTCCAATAAACCCGCCGCTCGCGGAATGTTGCCATCGCAAGCATCAATCGCCGCTTCAATTGCCCGTTTCTCTACAATCCAAAGCGGTTCAATCTGTGACTTGCTTACGATTTGGCTAACACTACTTGTCGCTGTTTGCACCTCAGGTTGAACAGGTGCCTCGGCTGCCATATGTGAAGTAGATGCAATGCTTGAAGTAGATGCAATTTTGACGCCACCATTATTGATTGGCGGCGGCACCATCTGCAATGTAACTTCTTCGCCTTCGTTTAGCACCACGATATTTCGAATTACGTTCTGCAGCTCACGAACATTTCCCTGCCAATGATACGCTTTGAAGAGCCTTATCACTTCTGGAGAGAAACGGCTGAAATTTTTGCCTTCCTCAACTGACATAAGAGCCAACAGTGCATGGGCAATTTCAAGTACATCATCGCCGCGATCACGAAGAGGTGGCAATGAAACCGGAATTACATGCAAACGGTAATACAAATCTTCCCGAAAACGGCCTTCTTGCACTTCTAGCCACGGGTTACGGTTAGTCGCACAGACAAACCTCACATCGACTGTACTGGTTTTCGATGAGCCTACTTTCTGGTAAGTCCCTGTTTGAATGAATCGAAGCAGCTTGCTTTGCAAGTCGAGATCCATCTCGCAAAGCTCATCGAGGAAAAGGGTACCGTTATTGGCAAGCTCGACCGCCCCTTGGCGTTCTGTCGACGCACCTGTAAAGGCGCCTTTTACATGGCCAAATAACTCACTTTCTATCAACTCTTTAGGAATGGCGGCACAGTTTAAGGCCACGAAAGGCTTATCGTTTCTAGGGCTTGCCGCATGGACTGCTTCAGCACATACCTCTTTACCGGTACCACTTTCACCGGTAATAAAGACCGTTGCCTTACTCGATGCCGCAGACTCAATAACACGATAAACCGCCTGCATCGGTAAGCTATTACCAATAAAGCCTTGATATTGCGCGCCAGCTTGTTTGGAAGACTTTTTCTCTTGTGGCGATTTCTCTTCTTCTTTCAGCGCATTATTGACAGTGACACGTAGCCGGTCTGCCTCACAAGGTTTGATCAAGAAGTCTTGGGCTCCATAGCGCATCGCTTCAACCGCGACATCAATCGAGCCGTGTGCCGTCATGATCACCACAGGGATATTGCCATGATCTCGCCTGACGGCTTCTAGCACCTGCATACCTGTCATATCCGGCAGGCGTAAATCCAACAAGATTAGATCTGGGGTGATATCTTTTACAAATGCCAACGCCTCGGTGCCGGTCCCGACAATAGTGACCGACACACCTAGTGGGTTTAGGTATGACTTGTACAACGCCGCAACTGAGGCGGTATCTTCAACCATCAAGACTTGACGCTGTCTTGTTTTGCTCTCCATTGCCCCTCCAAATCCTATTGACCTTTACTAATTGTAATCAATAGAAATTTTTTGTTGTCACTTTTTTGCTATCGCACTAACACAACAACGTATTTTTTCATTATGAATCGCATAATGATTCGCAAAATGCAAATCCATGGCTATTTTTTATCCTACCGAGCGCAAAAATATCATCTAACCCCGCTAAAAAAGTACAATTAAAGAAGTCATGAAAAGTTGGCACGGCTTCTGCATTTATTAAATTGACTCTCCTGAGAGTCAACCTAGCCAACTGACGTTGTTTGTGGATTTTTTCACTAAAACAATGACGCCAACCGAAACTGTTCTCGGTTGGCTTTTTTTTGCCTGCAAACAGCCCCATCAAAAAAGTGATAAGGCCATTGCGGTTAAGGGAAGGAATTAGGAATTAGCAATAAATTGCTGTCGTAGTTCATGGATCTTATCTCGCAGCTCCGCCGCTTTTTCAAACTCCAAGTTTTGAGCCGCATCGTACATTTGCTTCTCAAATTGCTGAATCTCAGACTCCAGCTGCTGCGGTGACATTGCAGTGTAGCTCGCTTTGTTTTCAGCAACCTTATGAAGCTGGGCTGCGCGATTCGCTGGCCTCCCTTTTCCGGGTGCGCCAAGCTCCATAATATCGGACACTTTCTTGTTCAGCGCTTTAGGCACTAGGCCATGCTTTTCATTATGGGCTACCTGTTTCTCACGACGGCGCTCTGTTTCATTGATTGCGCGTTGCATTGAGCCAGTGATCTTATCACCGTACAGAATCGCCTTACCTTCCAAGTTACGTGCGGCTCGGCCAATCGTCTGGATCAATGAACGCTCGGAACGCAGGAAGCCTTCCTTATCTGCATCCAATATCGCCACCAACGATACTTCGGGCATATCCAGGCCTTCTCGCAACAGGTTGATCCCCACCAGTACATCAAACTCTCCCAAGCGAAGATCGCGAATAATTTCGACCCGTTCAACCGTATCAATATCGGAGTGGAGGTAGCGGACTTTGACATCATGCTCAGACAGGTATTCAGTTAAATCTTCCGCCATACGCTTGGTGAGGGTCGTTACCAGTACCCGCTCGTTCTTCGCTTCGCGAATACGGATCTCAGAAAGCAAATCATCGACCTGGGTGGACACCGGCCTTACCTCAATAGCAGGGTCAAGCAAGCCCGTTGGACGGACGACTTGCTCTGCGATATCCCCGCCAGACTTCTCGATTTCATAATTACCAGGTGTCGCAGAAATATAGAGGGTTTGCGGGGCCAGTGCCTCAAACTCTTCAAACTTGAGCGGACGGTTATCCAGTGCCGATGGCAAGCGGAAGCCATATTCGACCAGGTTTTCCTTGCGCGAGCGGTCACCACGGTACATGGCACCAATTTGCGATACGGTAACGTGGGACTCATCAATAATGAGCAAACCATCGGCAGGCAGGTAATCAAAGAGTGTCGGTGGCGGCTCACCCTCTGCTCGGCCACTTAAATAACGGGAGTAGTTCTCGATACCCGAGCAGAATCCCAGCTCGTTCATCATCTCGATATCGAACTGGGTGCGCTGGCTGATACGTTGCTCCTCAACCAACTTGTTGTTCTCTAGCAATTGCTTCTTGCGAACTTCCAGCTCATCTTTGATCCCATCAATCGCCTCCAGCACCTTCTCGCGCGGGGTCACGTAGTGGGTTTTCGGATAAATGGTGCATCGAGGGAGATCACGCTTGATCACCGCGCCGGTCAGCGGATCAAAGACACTAATGCAGTCGATCTCATCATCGAACAGCTCAATTCGAATCGCGTCTTTTTCAGATTCCGCCGGGAAGATATCAATCACCTCTCCCCTCACCCGGAAGTTACCACGCTCAAATGCCACATCATTGCGGGTATATTGCAGCTCGGCCAAGCGGCGCAGAATATCACGCTGATCGATCACATCACCTCGGCGGGCATGCAGCATCATCTTTAGGTATGAGTCGGGATCGCCCAAGCCATAGATAGCCGATACCGAAGCAATAATGATGACATCACGCCTTTCCATGAGAGCCTTGGTCGCCGATAACCTCATTTGTTCAATGTGCGCATTCACCGATGCATCTTTTTCAATGAAGGTATCCGTGGTAGGCACATAGGCTTCAGGCTGATAATAGTCATAGTAGGATACAAAGTATTCCACCGCGTTATCAGGGAAGAACTCCCTCATTTCACCATATAGCTGAGCCGCCAGTGTTTTGTTTGGCGCCAGGATCATGGTCGGCCTGCCTGCTTGGGCAATAACGTTGGCTACCGTAAAAGTCTTACCGGTACCCGTTGCCCCAAGCAATGTCTGGTGAGCCAACCCAGAATCAAGTCCATCTAACAGCTGCGCAATGGCGGTGGGTTGATCGCCCGAGGGCGAATAGTTTGAAGAGAGGTTAAATGTTTTTGAGCTGGCTTTATCCATCTGAAACCCGTACTGGCTATATGATCAGTGTGTAGATAGTAGCTAACAAGCCTCTCAACAGCAATCATCAGCGGGCTTGGCCTAGGCTTGTTTGCAAACTTTTCCATTTAAATCACGAAGAAGCAGCATCCTAAAAATGCATATTTATCAACGTGATTATTCATCGAGTGCATGGCGAAATAACCTAAAACCACAGGTTAACGCAAGAAGGTATCTGTCCCAATCGCAAATATCAATAAAGCACATAAAGTAATGATTTTATTTACCTTTAATGTTGTTAACTTGATATCAATAGCAATAAGACAAAGAACCAGAATGCATATAGTGATTTCAATCCAAACCCCATTATCGAACCATTGTTTTTACTTAACTAGTCACTCATTTTAGCTATAAGTCTCTATTCTTTACTGTGACCATATAAATATCTAACCGGGAGCTATCCCAGCATATGGTAAGGCTATCAATATGAAAACTATTAGCAAAAAAAACCTTCGCCAAGGCCGCCCTAGCGGCATCTATCCTGGCGACACTTGTTGGCTGTTTTGATACTGGTGACGACGATACGACCAAATTCACCATCCTACACACGAATGACCACCATGGCCGCTTTTGGCATAACAGTGATGGTGAGTATGGCCTGGCAGCGCGTAAAACCCTGATAAACAATTTACGTGACGAGGTAGAAGCCAGTGGTGGCGAAGTATTGCTACTTTCTGGCGGCGATATCAACACTGGGGTCCCTGAGTCCGATTTACAGGACGCGGAGCCTGACTTTGTTGGTATGAGTGACATCCAGTATGACGCAATGGCCGTGGGTAACCATGAATTTGATAACCCCCGTGAAGTACTCGACCAACAGCAAACATGGGCTTCATTCCCTATGCTGTCGGCCAATATCTACGTCAAGGAAACTGGCGAGCGTTTATTCAAGCCCTATGAAATCTTTGATGTCAACGGAATAAAAATCGCTGTTATCGGTTTAACCACCGAAGATACAGGCCGGATCGGTAACCCGGAATATGTATCGGATCTTGAGTTCCGCAATACCGCAGAAGAAGCCGCGAAGGTCATTGATGAGATTAACGCCAAAGAAAAAGTGGATGTCATCCTCGCCGCCACCCATATGGGCCACTATCAAGATGGTAATAACGGTAGTAACGCCCCGGGTGATGTCACACTTGCCCGCTCCTTGGAGCCCGGCCAGCTTGATGCCATTATCGGCGGTCACTCGCAGAACCCAGTGTGTATGGAGCCCGGCAGCAATAACTATGATCCCAATTTCGAGCCTGGTGACGACTGTGTTCCCGACCAACAAAACGGTACCTATATCATGCAAGCCCACGAGTGGGGTAAGTATGTGGGGCGGGCTGATTTTGAATTCACCGACGGCGAGCTTACGTTAGTCAGCTACGAGCTTATCCCGGTGAACTTAGTTGAAGAAGACGAGAATGGCGATAAAGTCTTTATCCAAGAGGAGATCGAAAAAGATCCCGACCTATTCGCCGTTTTGGAAGTGTTCCAAATGAAGGGGGATGAAGCGCTTGGTGACACCATCGCCACACTTAATGGCAAATTAGAGGGGGATCGTGATGTGGTTCGCTCTCAACAAACCAATTTAGGCCGCCTGATTGGCGCAGCCCAAACTGAATCTGTGCCCAATGCCGACTTCGGTATCATGAACTCTGGCGGGGTGCGCGAGTCGATCAACCCCGAAGGAGTCGATGGCTTTGAAGTCACCTACCGTGATGTATTAACCGTACAGCCATTCGGCAATACCATCGGGTACGTTGAAATGACCGGTAGTGAAATAACCGAGTACCTAAGCGATGTTGCCACCAAGCAGATTGAATCCGGTGCCTATGCCCAATTTTTCGGGATCAGTATGACTGTCGACTGCCAGGCTGGCTCTGTGACGATTTCAGAGCTCGGCGGCAGAGCTTATACACCTGATGATCCCTATATATTTACCATCCCAAGCTTCAATGCCAACGGCGGTGATAACTACCCTATCTTGGAATTTATTGATACCGGTAATGTCGACGCAGATGTACTTCGAAGCTTCTTCGAATCAGCGGGAACCATTAACGCCGCTGACTATGAACCGAGCGGCGAAATCGTCTACCAGAACTCCAACTCAACAACAGGTTGCCAGTTAACGCCTTAATGACTCTATGACATCACTCCAGTTTGTAACACCAAGCTGGAGTGAATTAACCCATGATGAAGAAAGAGTGATCTTTCTCTTGACCGTATTGCTATTTCGCCTTAATATCTTCGCCCACGCTTCATACAGCCTCAGTTCAGTCTTCATCTGAGCGTAGATAATTATTCCTCATAATTATACTTTTATACCTATTTTTCCCACAGCTTATTCAATCATTGATTTAAATCAATTCACAGCACAATATCTTGAATTTTTAGCCTAAAGTATTCACTCTAACTTATCCCTTGCAATGTATCAGCCATGCTGTCACGCCTCCAATAACAGGGCTTTAGCACCCTGCCTCAGCTGTACAATTTTCACGCAAACCGTTAATCCGTTGGGCTATACAAGCACTTTCCAAGCATCAATTAACATACTTATCCACAGTTTCCGTGGATAAGTACGCTAAAGCCTTGTCTTGTCTGGGCTGGAGAAAAGCAAGATCATTTTTGCAGTTTTTTTGCGTTGCGAGGACAAAACCGAACAATTGTTCGAATTGCACAAAAAACACCCAACAAATGCGCTTTAAAGTGTTTAGTTTATGCTGACAAAGCGTTTAAGGATGTTAATGCAACATCGAATTCTCTTTACGATGGGTGAATTAACCGCCAAAAAGCCCTTCTATCTGAAAAACCCTGCTGTTGAGGAGTTGTTATAGCTATCACAAAGGCAGATAATATAGGGATCTTTAGCAAATAGTATTACGGCGGTATGACTGAATACCTACTCCTTCTCGTAGGTACAGTGTTGGTAAACAACTTTGTACTGGTTAAATTCTTGGGTCTGTGTCCCTTTATGGGGGTTTCCAAAAAACTGGAGACCGCTATTGGTATGGGATTAGCGACGACATTTGTTCTCACACTGGCCTCGGTGTGTGCGTACTTGGTTGAGACCTACATTCTTATCCCACTGGATATTCAATACCTCAGAACCCTCAGTTTCATTCTGGTGATTGCTGTTGTGGTCCAGTTCACTGAAATGGTGGTACACAAAACCAGTCCTACGCTTTATCGCCTATTAGGTATTTTCTTACCTTTGATCACCTCAAACTGTGCGGTGTTAGGTGTTGCACTGCTGAACATCAATGAGCGACACAATTTTATTGAATCCGTGATTTACGGATTTGGTGCCGCCGCTGGTTTCTCATTGGTGCTTGTCTTGTTCGCCTCTATGCGTGAACGTATTGCGGCCGCCGATGTGCCTGAACCTTTCAAGGGTGCATCCATTGCGATGATCACCGCAGGCCTGATGTCTCTTGCCTTTATGGGCTTTACTGGTTTGGTGAAAATTTAGATGAGCGGATTACTGATTGCCGTCATTGCTATTGCCGTCCTTGCTGCAATCTTTGGCCTTGTTTTAGGTTTCGCTTCGATCCGATTCAAAGTGGAAGCGGATCCTATCGTCGAGCAGATCGATGCGATCCTGCCGCAAACCCAGTGCGGCCAATGTGGCTATCCTGGCTGTCGCCCCTATGCCGAAGCCATTGCCAATGGCGATGACATCAACAAATGCCCGCCGGGCGGCCAGCAAACCATCGAAAAGTTGGCTGATCTGATGGGTGTTGAAGCTCAAGAGTCGGCCCACGATGCAGAGAAAAGCATTAAAAAAGTGGCCTTTATTCATGAAGACATGTGTATTGGCTGTACCAAATGTATTCAGGCTTGCCCTGTTGATGCCATTGTCGGCGGCACCAAAGCCCTGCATACCGTCATCAAAGACGAATGTACCGGATGCGACCTGTGTGTAGCACCGTGCCCAACGGATTGTATTGAAATGGTGCCAATTGAAACGACACCAGATAGCTGGAAGTGGGACCTTAACCAAATTCCGGTCGTCAATCTACCTGCAGATAGTCAACAGAGCACGGTGAAGTAACATGCTGTCAATTATCGAACAAATAAAACAAGGCCAGCTTTGGGACTTTCCCGGCGGTATTCACCCAGCTGAAAACAAGAAGCTATCAAGCAAAGTGGCAATCAAGCAGGCCGGTATTCCTGCCGAGTTGGTGTTGCCACTTAAGCAACACATCGGTACCAAAGGGGATATCCTGGTTGCCGTTGGCGATAAGGTACTGAAAGGCCAACCGCTAACAAAAAGCGACATGAGCATGTGTGTGCCTATCCACGCGCCCACCTCAGGTACAGTGACCGCCATTGAACAACGTACTACCGCCCACCCTTCTGGCCTATCGGATCTTTGTATCGTTATCGAAAGTGACGGTGAAGATACTTGGGGCGAGCAGGTTAAGCTCCCCGATTACCAAGATAAAGAACCTGGTGAGCTGATTGATGCCATTCGCTTCAATGGTATTGCTGGCTTGGGGGGTGCAGGCTTCCCGACCGGCCGTAAGCTTCAGGGTAGCCTTGGCTTAGCCGACATCTTGATCATCAACGCTGCCGAATGTGAACCTTATATCACGGCGGATGACCGACTGATGCAGGACTATGCAGCAGAGGTTATCGAAGGGGTGCGTATCCTGCGCCACATCGTTAAGCCTAAGCTGACACTTATCGGCATCGAAGATAACAAGCCGGAAGCCATCAAGGCGCTTGAGCAGCATGTCACCACCGATGACAACATCATCATTCGTGTCATTCCAACCAAATACCCTTCGGGAAGCTCGAAGCAGCTGGTTAAAGTTTTGACAGGGCGTGAAGTCCCAACCCAGTCCCGCTCTTCCGCTGTGGGTGTGGTGGTGCAAAATGTCGGTACCGCTTTTGCTGTCAAGCGCGCCATTATCGATGGCGAGCCATTGATTGAGCGAGTTGTCACCCTTACCGGTGAAGCCTTTAAACAACGCGGCAATGTTTTCGCGCGTTTAGGTACGCCGATTCAGTACCTACTCGACAACTTTGGCTATAAGCCAGATCGCAAGTACCCACGCGTCATTGTGGGTGGATCGTTGATGGGCTTTACATTACCGCATGCCAATGTGCCGATCACCAAGATCACCAACTGTATTCTTACGCCCAAGCGCCGTGAGTTACCTTTGCACACCCATGAGATGGCATGTATTCGTTGCAGTGCCTGTGCTGATGCCTGCCCGACATCTCTGCTTCCGCAGCAATTGCAGTGGTACGCCAAAGACCAAGACTACGACAAGTGTGAAGAATACAACCTGTTCGATTGTATCGAGTGCGGCGCTTGTGCCTATGTTTGCCCAAGTGAAATCCCGTTGGTTAATTACTACCGCCAGGCCAAGGCTGAAATCTACGCCCGTCGCCAAGATGAGCAAAATGCCGAGCGAGCCAAGCAACGTTTTGAAGCGAAGCAAGCACGTTTTGAACGTGACAAAGCGGCGCGTGAAAACCGCTTCAAGAAAGCAGCGGAAGATCGCCGTAAAGAAATGGCAAACAAAGGCGGTGATGACGCTGTGGCTGCCGCAATCGCCCGCGTAAAAGCCAAACAAGCTGGCGGTGAGGCCGATGACAAGAAGCCAGCCGTTGCTGCCGCAATTGCCCGTGCCAAAGCCAAGCAAGCAGAAGCGCAATCGGGTGCTGTCAAAGAGGCAGTGCCGGATAACAGCGAAATGGCCAAACTCCGTGAAGAGCGCAAACGCCAAGCTCGCGAGAAAAAAGCAGCCAAGAAAGCGGTAATGGCAGAGCTAGAGGAAGCACCGGCTACAACTGACGGTAAAAAAGATGCCGTTGCAGCCGCTGTTGCCCGTGCCAAGGCTCGCAAGGCTGCCCAACAAGCCGAAAGCAGCGCTGAAGCACTTCAAGCAGAGGCAACTGCCGAAAATGCTGAAGTAGCACCGCAGCCTGATGCCGATCCGAAGAAAGCGGCTGTTGCTGCTGCGATTGCCCGCGCCAAGGCTCGCAAGGCTGCACAACAGGCTGAAAGCAGTACTGAAGCACCTCAAGCAGAGGAAGATGCTGAAGTAGCACCGCAGCCCGACGCCGATCCGAAGAAAGCGGCTGTCGCTGCAGCGATTGCCCGCGCCAAGGCCCGCAAGGCTGCCCAACAGGTTGAAAAGGAAGCTGAACAAACCAGCGAAGCGGTTGAAGCAGCTCCGCAGCCTGACACCGATCCGAAGAAAGCGGCTGTCGCTGCTGCTGTTGCCCGTGCCAAGGCCCGCAAGGCTGCCCAAGAGGCTGAAAAGGCAGCGGAAAAACAGGCGGAGCAAGTCAGCGAAGCGGTTGAAGCAGCCCCGCAGCCTGACGTCGAACCGAAAAAAGCGGCTGTCGCTGCTGCCGTTGCCCGTGCCAAAGCTCGCAAGGCTGCCCAACAGGCTGAGAAGGAAGCAGAGCAACAAGCTGAGCAAACCAACGAAGCGGTTGAAGCAGCTCCGCAGCCAGACGTTGACCCGAAAAAAGCGGCTGTCGCTGCTGCTGTTGCCCGTGCCAAGGCTCGCAAGGCTGCCCAACAGGCTGAGAAGGAAGCAGAGCAACAAGCTGAGCAAACCAGCGAAGCGGTTGAAGAAGCCCCGCAGCCAGACGTTGACCCGAAAAAAGCGGCTGTCGCTGCTGCCGTTGCCCGTGCCAAAGCTCGCAAGGCTGCCCAACAGGCTGAAAAGGAAGCAGAACAACAAGCTGAGCAAACCAGCGAAGCGGTTGAAGCAGCCCCGCAACCTGACGTCGACCCGAAAAAAGCGGCTGTCGCTGCTGCCGTTGCCCGTGCCAAGGCGCGCAAGGCTGCCCAACAGGCTGAAAAGGAAGCAGAGCAACAAGCTGAGCAAGCCAGCGAAGCGACTGAAGAAGCCCCGCAGCCTGACGTCGACCCGAAAAAAGCGGCTGTCGCTGCTGCCGTTGCCCGTGCCAAAGCGCGCAAGGCTGCTCAACAAGCACAAGCAAAGAATAATGAGGAAAACTAATCGTGGCTTTTAATATTGCCAGCTCCCCACACGCCCACAGTCGCCGTAGCACTAGCAGCCTAATGCGAACGGTGATTTTATGTAGCCTGCTGGGTGTTGCAACACAATGGTATTTCTTTGGTTGGGGCGTCTTGATACAAGTTGTTTTAGCTGGATCCTGCGCGGTTGCGGCTGAGGCACTGATAGTCAAACTACGCAATCGACCACTTACCCCTTACCTGCGCGATAACAGTGCCTTGCTGACAGGTGTACTACTGGGTATTTCCATCCCACCGCTGGCACCGTGGTGGATCACTGTGATTGGTGTGGTGTTTGCGATTATCATTGCCAAGCACCTCTATGGTGGGTTGGGGCAAAACCTATTTAACCCGGCCATGGTTGCCTATGTTGTTTTGCTGATCTCGTTCCCGCTCCAAATGACAACTTGGCTACCGCCAGTTTCACTTAGTGCCGAACCAGTGAGCTTCATGGACAGCTTAAGTGCCATCATGACCGGTTTTACCCAAGACGGTTTTAGTGTGCACCAGCTAAGGGTGTCGGTTGATGGCGTGACCATGGCAACCCCACTGGACACCTTGAAAACCTCGCTAACAACCGGGCATACCACAACGGAAATCCTATCAGGCCCAGTTTTTGGCACCATTGCCGGTGTCGGTTGGGAATGGGTAAATATCGCCTTCTTGGTTGGTGGTGTGATCATGCTGAAGATGCGTGTGATCCAGTGGCACATCCCTGCGGGCATGCTGGGCATGCTGTTCCTGATGAGCACTCTTGGCTTTTTGATCAGCCCAGACAATTCAGCATCGCCGCTGTTCCACCTTTTCTCTGGTGCAACCATGCTGGGTGCATTTTTCATTGCAACCGATCCGGTTTCAGCCTCAACCACGGTTAAAGGACGATTGATCTTCGGCGCATTGATTGGCCTGCTGGTCTTTTTGATCCGTACCTTTGGTGGCTTCCCTGATGGTGTGGCATTCAGCGTCCTGCTTGCCAATATGTGTGTACCGCTCATTGATTACTACACACGCCCAAGAACCTATGGTCACCAGTAGGAGCTGCCATGATTAACGCAATGAAAAAAAACGGTGGCATCCTCGCCCTATTTGCTATTTTTGCCACCGGATTGGTCTCGGTTACTCACCTGCTCACCGCAGGCAAGATCGAAGAGCAACAACAAAAAGAGCTCTTAAAAGTACTTAACCAAGTTATCCCGGCCGAAAGCCATGATAACGAGCTATATAAAAGCTGCACCCTGATCACCAATGAGCAATACCTGGGTACACCAGAGCCTATGCCTGCCTATATTGCAGAGAAAAATAGCCAGAAAACCGGGGTTGCCATTGAAGCCATCGCACCAGATGGCTATAGCGGTGCAATAAAGCTAATTGTTGGTTTAGACATAGACGGTGTCGTCACTGGGGTACGGATCCTGAACCACAGCGAGACCCCAGGGCTAGGCGATAAAATTGAAACTCGCATCAGTGATTGGATCTATAGCTTCAACGGTAAGAAGCTTGAAGGCGAGAAAGATAGCCGCTGGGCAGTACGCAAAGACGGCGGCGAATTCGATCAGTTTACTGGGGCAACCATCACCCCGCGCGCTGTCGTAGGTGCCGTTAAAAATGTATCACTGTATTACCAACAACAGCAACAGACCTTATTCGCACAACCTCTGAACTGTCAGGGTGGATAACAGTATGAATAACGAATTAATGAAAAACGGCCTGTGGAATAACAACCCGGCCATCGTTCAACTTTTGGGTTTGTGTCCCTTGCTGGCTGTGTCAGCAACAGTGACCAACGCACTCGGTCTAGGCTTGGCAACCACCGCCGTCCTGGTCGGTTCGAACCTGATCGTCTCGCTGGTTCGCCAGTGGGTACCTTCTGAAATCCGTATTCCAGTATTCGTCATGGTAATCGCGGCATTGGTAACCTGTGTCCAATTGCTAATGAACGCCTTCACCTATGGCTTGTACCAATCACTGGGGATTTTCATCCCGCTGATTGTGACCAACTGTATAATCATTGGCCGGGCAGAAGCCTTTGCATCGAAAAACGAACCTAAGGCAGCCGTACTTGATGGCTTGTGGATGGGTCTGGGTATGTGCGGTGCCCTGGTTGTGCTTGGCGCAATTCGTGAAATTCTTGGCAACGGAACTTTATTTGATGGCGCTGACCGCTTGCTTGGCGAGTGGGCATCGGTTCTGCGTATCGAAGTATTTAGTTTTGATAGCAGCTTCTTGCTTGCCATCTTGCCACCAGGCGCATTCATCGGGGTTGGTTTCATGATTGCAATCAAGAACAGCATTGATAAGCAGCGTGAAAAGAAAGCGGAAAAACAACAAGACAAGCCGACAATCGAACGAGTTCGCGTTACTTCATCTAATTAATTTTTCAATTTGTCGATGATCGCATGCTGTGGAGATGAAGTCTCCGCAGCAGATCAGACACACTACTCAGCACGCCCTACAAATATTCAATGTGACTGAGTTTGTCAGCTTAACTGGAAGTCGTTATGAACAATGAAAAACGGGTTCAAATCCTAGAACGCCTACGAGCAGAGAACCCTCACCCAGAAACCGAGCTTAACTGGAGCTCACCGTTTGAATTGCTGATTGCCGTATTGCTCTCAGCCCAGGCAACAGATGTCAGTGTCAACAAGGCCACAGACAAGCTCTACCCTGTCGCCAACACGCCGCAAGCCCTATTTGACTTGGGTGTTGACGGCGTTAAGGAATACATCAAGACCATCGGCTTATTTAACTCAAAAGCTGAAAACGTCATAAAAACCTGCCGTATTTTGCTTGAAAAGCACGGCGGTGAAGTCCCTGAAGATCGTGATGCATTAGAAGCACTACCCGGTGTTGGCCGCAAGACAGCCAACGTTGTGCTAAACACCGCCTTCGGCTGGCCGACCATAGCTGTCGACACCCACATTTTCCGCGTATCAAACCGTACCAAGTTTGCCATGGGTAAAAACGTCGATCAGGTTGAGCAGAAACTACTGAAGGTCGTACCGAAAGAGTTCAAGGTCGATGTCCACCACTGGCTTATCCTGCACGGCCGCTATACCTGTATTGCCCGCAAGCCACGCTGCGGTAGCTGTATTATCGAAGATCTTTGCGAGTATAAAGACAAGGTCTACCCAGCGGAATAACGCTGTAGCGACGACCGATAGAAAACAACAAAGCCCGTTACAGCAATTAACGGGCTTTGTTGTTAGTAGTCAGAGCGAATTACATTACTCTACTTTACTGAAATATTCGGTCACGATAGCGCGATAGTTATTATCGTCGCTCGTTGGGTCATTAAACTCGATAGAGTAATACGGCATGATGCTTTCTTTTAGCTTTTCAGCAATTTGCAGTTCGAGGTTTTCGACGCTGACGGTACTGGAGATCTCATAAGTTTCAGCCCTGTTCAGCCCCATCTCTTCAGCCTGTTCAACCGAGATCTGCTCAGCATTCACTTCAGCTGCCAATTCAGAGCCCACTTTAGCCACATCGCTATCAAGCACAACGTCGTCAGCTGCAATCGCAGTGCCGACACTAAAACAAAAACCAAACATCGCTAGCCAAGCTAATTTTTTCATAACCACTACCTTCTTAGTTTTATTGTTCCACACTAAATCTAGCCCGTTTGCTAGTTAGTTCAGCTTCAAAAATAAGAAATGGGAGCGGGAAATTGCATGAGTCGATCCAAACGAAATGGCGACAAACCAAAAAGGCGGTCGCTGCTGTTCGCTAACCGCCTTTCCCCTTAGGAAATACAATAAATCGCTATTCCACTTGATTGTAATAGCCAGTCACAATGGCTTGGTAGTTACTGTCGTAGCTACGCGGCGCAACATAGGCCACGGAATAGTATTCGATGTTTTTCTCTTTGAGCTTATCGTAGACCTGCTGGTCTAGGCGCGCTTTGCCCGATACGGTATAAACAGTAAATGACTCAGAGCGGTTCAACCCCATTGACTTGGCCTTGTCGGTCGTCACCTCATACGGGACACCATCAACTTTCGCCACCGGATTACAATCTTGAGCCACTAAAGGAAAGGCGGCAAACAGTGCAATGAATAACAACGGTTTCATATTTGACTACCTATTTCGACTACACCCTATAAAGTTAGTCAAGTAATCAGTTTTATCGAATATTATCCCAAGAAAATAGCTAACCCCGTTGCTATAAGATGGTACGGCCCAGGGAAATGACCACGCGGCGGTTTTTATTGCGGCCAATTGGCGTTGAATTATCGGCAATTGGACGACGCTTGCCATAGGCTTCAACCTGAATGCGATCCTTCGGCAACCCCATTTGCATGAAGTAGTCTTCCAACCGCTTGGCACGGCGTTCAGATAACGCTTGGTTGGTATTCTTACCACCTTGCGAGTCGGTGTAAGTGGCGACTAACACCAGATCGACATCGTCGCTGTAGCGCACAAAATCAGAGATTTGCGCCAATCGTTGCTGCGATGCTTTATTAAGCTCTTCGCTATCCTGATCATAATGCAGAACGGTAAAGGCGATATCTTCAAAACTGTAAGGCAGTAAGTTATCTAGGCATTGGCTGAATTGGTTATACGAGGTTTGGAAAGCGACGGCCGATAACCCCACCTCCACCAGCTTGTTACGCTGTTGCCAATCTTGATAACTGAACGTTGGGTAGCGACCCAGCTCCAGTTCAGACAGCATTGACCACGCGGTTTGCCCGCCGACATAACCATCGAACTGCTTGAAGAAAGTAATTTGAGCAATAGGCTCGGCAGCATCGCCCGGCATCCATTTGGGCGGCATGGAAACCAAACTGACATTACGGGTCTCACCCATAGGCCGGCGCATTTTTAGCTCGAAGTCCAAGTTGATTTTTTTGCTGGCGCGGGAAATGAACTGGGCCTCACCGTAATTGGGGATAGCATGCAGCATTCGGCATTCTAAAGGGGTATCAACTGCCACTTTCCAGCTCGATTGCGCAGGCGTGGCCACATACTGCTGATTAGCAACCGCTGTTCCACTGAGCATCAAGCTCACCCCCAACGCTGCATAGCCATATGTGAAAGTTGTTTTACCCATAGTCATTACCTACTGTTCTGCTCGCCCCTATTGTATCGGATCAAATAGAAAAATCTTTAGCCAACACACAGAAAGGCAGCAAAATCACAATGACTTGCCCTATCGCCACACCGTCTAAAGGTTTAGCTCCGGATGTGAATCTGACATAATGCGCAATTACTTCAATTTTTGCCGTAGTGTTATGAGCCAAGATAACGAACTAAACACATTAAAAAGTCGCTTTCGCGGCTACTTTCCAGTTGTCATCGATGTAGAAACAGCTGGCTTCAACGCTAAGACCGACGCACTACTCGAAATTTGTGCTGTAACGCTTCAAATGGATGAAGATGGCTGGCTAAAGCCGGCAACAACGCTTCACTTCCATGTCACGCCTTTTGAGGGGGCAGTGATCCACAAAGAGGCGCTGGAATTTAATGGGATCCGCGACCCGTTCAGCCCGTTGCGTGGCGCGGTATCTGAAGAAACCGCATTAAAAGAAATCTACAAGCAGATCCGCAAAGAACAAAAAGCATCCGGTTGTTCACGCGCAATCATGGTGGCCCACAATGCCAACTTCGATCACAGCTTTGTAATGGCAGCTTCTGAGCGCGCCAAACTAAAGCGCAACCCATTCCACCCGTTTGCAACTTTCGATACCGCAGCACTAAGCGGCCTCGCGTTTGGCCAAACGGTGCTTGCCAAAGCGTGTGCGACCGCTGGCATTGCATTTGATAACAAGGAAGCGCACTCAGCACTGTATGATACCGAACGTACCGCAGAGCTATTTTGTGAGATTGTTAACAAATGGAAGAAATTAGGTGGTTGGCCACTCGTTGCGCCTCAAACAGATGACGAGACCAACGAAGAATAATTCAAACAGCGCCCCCTAGCCAAACCCAGCACAAGCCCAGACTATCTGGGCTTTTTTCTGCAAGATTCAAACGGCCGTTTCATTTTAAATGTTCGTTTCAAACACCCGAAATATAATCGATTAAATTTTAGACATTACATTCAAAAACAATGCTTTACATTAGGTTAACATTTCTAATCTTGCCCGATATACTGACCACTGCTGTTTCAATGTGTTAATAAATGCTTCAAAAGAATAACGTGGAATTCAAGTTGTTCATTACTGCAAGTGACACCAGCAATGAGCAACCATCTCCGCAACAAAGAAGCCTCCCTCCAACACTGCGATTCAGTGATTGAGCTTTTCTATTCATGGATTGAAGAGCAAAGAGCAATATAAATAAGAGGCAACAATCATAATGTCTAAAAAGATCACATACTCCGCTATGGCCGTCGCCGCAGCGCTAGTTAGCATCAATGCTAATGCGGCAGGCTTCCAAGTAAACGAACATTCAGCATCAGGTTTAGGTCGCGCTTTCTCCGGTGAAGTCGCTGTTGCTGACAATGCGTCGGTATTAGCCCGCAACCCGGCCGCCATGATGATGTTCGATACCATGCAGCTATCAGGTGCAATCTCATATATTGATCCGCAAATAGATGTTGAAGCTGAAAACGTTGGGGAAACCGCAACCGATGTGGCCCCAACCGCAGTCGTACCAGCGGGATACTTTATCCAACCAATCAACGATCAATTTGCCTGGGGACTTGCCCTATTCACCAACTACGGCTTTGCCACTGAATACCCTTCTGACTTCCACTTTGGTTCTGATGCCGGTACAACCGATCTGCTAACCTTGAATCTAAACCCGAATATCGCCTACCGAGTTAACGACAACTTGAGTATTGGTGCGGGTATTAATATGGTCTATGCCGATGCCGAGTTGCTTCGTCACCAAGGCGGCTTGAATCCAAGCAACCCAAGTGCCGACTTATTGAAACTCGAAGGCGATACCATTGATTGGGGTTGGAACATTGGCCTATTGTACGAAGTGAATGAAAATCACCGCTTTGGTTTAAGCTACCGCTCGGAGGTCGAACTTAAATTTGATGGCGATTTCACTGATTACACCGGTGCCTTTATCAATAGTGGGCAGGCTGGCGAGACCGTTCCCGGCAAGCTGAATGTTATCACTCCGGCCATTGCCGAGTTTGGCGGCTTCCACCAGCTCAACAACCAATGGGCAGTTCACTACGGTGTGCAATGGATCCAGTGGAGTAAGTTTACAGAGCTCAAAGCCACCAGTGATCAATGTGTGAATAACGAATGTTTGTTGAAAGAAGAAGACTTCGATGACAACTTCCGTTACTCCATTGGTGCCACCTATAACCTGAACCCAGATTGGATCTTACGTGCCGGCTTTGCATTCGATGAGCAGGCAGGTAAATCGACCCTTAGCATCCCTGATACCGATCGTTACTGGTACTCAGCAGGCTTCACTTACAACTACAGCAGCCAGATGACCTTCGACTTTGGCTTCACCTACCTATACGGCAAGAGCAACAGCTTCGAGGAAAGCAAAGAAACCTTCCATGCTACCAACGATGCCTATCTGACATCAGCTCAGATCAACTACAGCTTCTAAGCCGAAAAAGTGGATAAATTTAGCTAAGGGATTACCAAATGAAAAAAAGTATTTTAGCACTGAGCGTGGCAGCCTCTCTGGCACTGGCGGGCTGCGGCAACGACACCAAGGTCGAGAATAAGGTTCAGTATGAAGATCACATCCTAAAGAGTCTACAGGCCGACACCAAGATTGTATTTGATGTACTGACTGACCCAATCCTGCCAACATTCATGGCAGTGGATACCATCGATGGCACCCTGTCGACCGAGGGCAGTATGGGTGACGATCATTACTCGACGGATCTCTCTGATCCGGTTGCGGCACTAGGCAAAACTGATGGCTGGAGTACCACTCAGCCCATTGTCTTGCCGTTTGGCGGTGGACTCAATAGCGCTACGATCCCAAGTGCGATTTCAGTTATCGAGACTAGCGATCCGCGGGCTGGAGCGCCATTCAATATCGTTGAGTTGCAATATGGTGTTGACTACCTAGCCCTGCCCGTTGACGACAGCATTATCATTCAACCAACTAAGCCATTAAACCCGAAGTCCCACTATATGTTTGCGGTCACGGACGAACTGCAAGACAGCAATGGTGAGCCTGTGGGTATGTCAGAATCTTATGCAGCGCTAAAAACAACCGTCCAGGCACCAAGTTCAGATCTGGTCACTGCGCAAGAAGTCACCCACTTGATTGAAGGGATTTTTGCAAGTACTGGCATGGATTCGAAAACCATCATCTACTCCAGCTGGTTCACAACAGGCTCGGTAGGTGAAACACTTTACGCAACCAAAGCGGCCGTAGCTTCTGGGGTGTTGTCAGGCAAGGGGGTTCAATCAGTTTGGACTGGCACGGCTAACCCTAATAATGTTGACTTGACCCTAGCCTACTCAATCTCAGCAGACTCAACCAAGGACTATGCTGCCGCACTTGGTGAGGACGATAACTTCACTAAGTATCTCGATGATAGCAATGGGACTCTAAAGCAAACATTAATCGGCTTATATAGCGCAACAAGCCCGGGGACAATCAACGTTACCAAAGGAACGGTCAAGCTCCCATACTACCTAGAAACTGATACAAATAATTGGAATAACACCCCATTCCAATCGGCAATGCCTAGCCTTGCAATTATTGCTAACGCGCTGGGTGACGATGCGCTCGCCGCCACGGTTACCGAACAGCTTATCGCCGCTGGTATTGACGTGACCAAGCTAGCCACGGATACAACCGAGCAACTGAAACTGGTTGGCCTTTCGCTGGAGGATGCTGACGGGCAACCGCTTGATGCCGAAAGCTTGATCACCCAATACAGTCCAATCCCGCAAATCAAGTCACTCGAAGATGTACCTTACCTGCTGTTCACCCCAACAGTTGCTGCAGCCGATGGCTCGCTACCGGTTGTGATATATCAACACGGTATTACTTCGGTAAAAGAAAATAGCTATGCCTTCGCAGCCAACTTGATAGCAAAAGGGATTGCTGTACTTGCCATCGATAATCCGCATCACGGTGATCGCAGCCTGGATGACGACCGTTCGGCTAACACGGATATTCAAGCTTATCTGAACCTAACCTATCTACCTGTTGCCCGCGATAATATTCGCCAGAGTATGTTAGATATCAACGGGCTACGTACCGCACTATCAGTGACCGATTTAACAACTGATGACGAGCTAAAACTGTTAGATTCATCTAACGTTTCTTTCCTCGGCCACTCACTCGGGGGCGTGGTGGGCGCACCAGCTGTTGTTGCAGCTAACCGTACCCTCGGACTCGGCACGCCAGTTGATGGTATGTTCTCATTTGAAAAAGCGGCCTTTGCCAATTCGGGGAGTGATATCGGCAACCTGCTATTCGGCTCGCAAGCCTTTGGCTCGATGATCAAACACAACTTGATGTATAGCAGTAGTAAGGATTACCAATCCTATGCTGATGCAAGCTGCACCGATACTAGCTTTGAGGGCTGGGAGAACATATGTTTTGATAATTTCGAAGCCGCCGCGTCCGATGAAATAAAAACTGAAATGAGCTCAACGTTCAGTTCATTTATTTACGCCGCCCAAACCATTATTGGTACAGCCGATCCAGTGAACGCCGCCTGGCTCGCTAGCAATAACGTAGCGCCAGATGGAAGCGATGAGCCAGTCAACATTCCGATGTACATGCTACAAGTCAAAAACGACGATACTGTACCAAACAATGTGCCGATCAATCAGATCCTCAACCAGCCATTTGCAGGTACCGAGCCAATGGCAGATCTATTCGGCTTGGATTCTTTTACATCTGGTCCAGCAGAAGGAGGGAAATACTTTGCTAAGTTCAACGAGGCGGCAGAAGGTAACCACTCAACCTTCATTGCCCCTAGTACATTTGCCCCTGGTGCTCCCGAGCTAATTACCCATGGTGTGATGCAAGCTCAAGTAGGTGAATTCTTTGCAACAGGCAAAGTAGATACCATCGGCAATCAAGAAGATTAAGCAACAAAAAGGCTAGCCACTTGGCTAGCCTTCTCTTCTTCACTGTATTTGCAGCCAAGCTCGCTTGAGCTCGGCAATCAATCCAGATCCTTACAAATCGTCAGTGTGCTCTGACAGGTAAGCGGCTACACCCTGTGGTGATGCATCCATACCTTCTTTACCTTTCTCCCACTGTGCAGGGCAAACTTCGCCGTGCTCTTCGTGGAACTGAAGCGCATCAACCATACGTAGCATTTCATCGATATTACGGCCTAGCGGCAGATCATTTACAACCTGGTGGCGAACCACACCTTCTTTGTCGATCAGGAACGAGCCACGGAAGGCAACGCCCGCTTCAGGATGCTCAACGTCGTAGGCTTGGCAGATTTCATGCTTAGTATCTGCAATCAATGGGTACTGAACAGGACCGATACCGCCATCTTCTACCGCGGTGTTACGCCATGCGTTGTGGGAAAACTGCGAGTCGATTGAAACACCGATCACCTCGACACCCTTCGCTTGGAAGTCAGCAAAACGCTTATCGAAAGCGATCAGTTCTGATGGGCAAACAAAGGTAAAGTCTAGTGGGTAAAAGAAAATAACCGCCGGCTTGCCAGCAATGTGCTCTTTTAGGTTGAACTGGTCAACAATCTCACCGTTGCCTAAAACAGCTGCTGCAGTAAAGTCTGGCGCAGGACGGCCTACTAGTACACTCATAACAAACTCCATTTAATTGAGCATCGAATTGGTGAACAATCCAACACTTCAGCTTATGAATAGTAATAACGCATTGTTATTACTACAGGTTATACATTTAACGAATATCCAAACCAGTATAAACACCCATTGATGACAAGGCTAAGACATACAGCACAGATAAAGAAATTCCCTTTTACGGTAAAATTTTTCTCGACATGTTGTAAATTTTCAGCAAACTGAATGGTTTTGAGCAAAACAGCCCAATTAAATTATAAATACTACTTTCTAGGCACTCATTTCGTGCCAGTTGTAGTAATACAAACATTTTAACGACATAACACAACGACGGATCTAAGTTTTATGAACCCTGTAGTAATTTCGGTATGCGTTATGCTTGTACTCGCATTGATGCGGGTCAACGTAGTAGTTGCGCTTACCTTCAGTGCCATTCTTGGTGGCTTGATCGGCGGGATGCCACTGGCGGACACCGTCAGTGCCTTCGAAAGCGGCCTAGGCGGCGGTGCAACCACTGCACTTAGCTATGCCATGCTTGGTACTTTCGCTGTTGCCATTTCACGCTCGGGCATCACGGATGTACTGGCGCAAAAAGTGATCAAGCGCATCAGCGGCCATCACAACGCAGCAGCAGCCACTGGCGTAAAATACTCTGTTCTTTCTATTTTAGTGCTTTTGGCCATTTCTTCGCAGAATGCCATTCCGGTTCACATCGCGTTTATCCCGATAGTGATCCCACCGCTATTGCACGTATTCGCGAAGCTAAAACTAGACCGTCGCCTTATTGCCTGTGTGCTGACATTCGGCCTTGTAACGCCGTACATGGTGTTACCTGTCGGCTTTGGTGGCATCTTCCTAAATAACATCCTACTGAAAAACCTACACGACAATGGTTTGGACGTTAGTGCAGGCCAAGTACCGCTTGCAATGCTACTACCTGCGATGGGCATGATCTTCGGCCTGCTGGTTGCCACCTTTATTAGCTACCGCAAACCACGTGAGTACTCGGAAGAGAAAATCCTGGCGAGCGAACCAGAGCACGCTGAAATCAACATGCAGCATGTCTACATTGCTGTTGGTGCCATCATTGCGGCACTGGGTGCCCAGCTGTACAGCGGTTCGATGATCATTGGTGGCCTGATCGGCTTCATGGTGTTTACTTTTGGTGGTGTGATCAAGTGGAAGGAAACCCACGACGTATTCACCAAAGGCGTCCACATGATGGCAATGATCGGCTTTATCATGATTGCCGCAGCGGGCTTTGCTTCGGTAATGAAAGCAACCGGTGGTGTTGAGACCTTGGTTAGCTCATTGGCTGACGTAATTGGCGATAACAAGCCGCTAGCTGCCATCCTAATGTTGGTTGTTGGCCTACTGGTTACTATGGGTATCGGTTCATCTTTCTCGACTATCCCAATCCTAGCGACCATCTACGTACCGCTATGTATCACTTTCGGCTTCTCGCCATTGGCTACGGTAGCCCTAGTCGGTACAGCTGCCGCACTGGGTGATGCGGGCTCCCCTGCGTCTGACTCAACCTTGGGTCCAACAGCGGGCTTGAACGCTGACGGCCAGCACGAGCACGTATGGGAAACGGTGGTACCGACTTTCCTACACTACAACCTACCACTGATTGCCTTTGGCTGGATTGCGGCTATGGTGCTGTAGCCCGGCAAATAGCCTTACGGCCTAAAGAAAATACCCCAGGGTATAAACTTACCTGAAAACACCAGCCCTATAAGGCTGGTGTTTTTTTATTCTTTTACTGACTAGCCAAACACTTAGCAAAATAAAACCAGATGCTATAAACCCATTTTCATAATGGCATCTCTAGCCTATAGTTAGCGAATAAAGAATAAAAATTTCAGGGATGAGAAATGGAAATTCTGGCCCAGTCTTCGTATCTAATCATCGACGACAGCAACATCATTCAAAGTGCGACCCGCGCACTGTTGATGAAGCTTGGCGTCCCGATGAACAACATCGTCAGTACTGCCAGCGCCAAAGGCGCCATCGCGGCATGTAGCAAACGCAAGTTCGATATTCTGCTTATCGACCATAACCTTGGTGCCGGCAGCACAGGGTTGCAGCTTTTGGAATATTTGCATTACAAGCAGCTCATTTCCCCCAACGCCTTGGTGTTTATCGTCACCGGCAATGATAGCCAAGATGTGTTTTTCGGCTATTCGCAGCTTGAGCCTGATGGCTACCTGATCAAGCCGATACGCTCTGAAGATATCATCAAGCGAGTTTCATCCGGGCTACAGCGCCGCACCTTTTGCGGCACACTCCAACAAGCCTTTGGCGAAGGGGGGCTAAACCAAGTTAAGCCCTTATTTTCTAAAGCACCGGATACCATGGCACTCAAAGGCGGGACACTGTTCGTCGCTGATATGCTAAGAGCCAATCACCAATATGACAAAGCACAAGCAATGCTGGCAGGCTTGCTGCAAATTCATGACTACTTGCCGGCAAAAATAAAGCAGGTGGAAATATTGGCAGACCAACAACAATTCCGCCAAGCCATTGAACAGCTTAACAACCTCATTGACGAGAACCCGTTTAATGTCAGGCTACTGGGTATTAAAGCCACCCTCTGCACCCTCTCCGAGCAGTGGGAGCTACTTGAACACACCATCCAGCGCCATATCCAACTTCATACTAGCAGCCTTGACCAAACACTTTGCCTAGCATGGCTATACATCATCGAACAAGAGATAGACAAAGCCACCCCATTACTGCTTAAGAGTGCGCAGCTGCTCCCGAACTCGATGTGGGACAGTTCGGGACGGCGAGGACTCATCGCCTTTACCGATCTACTTGCATGTCAAAAAGAGAAACCTCAATCCCTTGAAAACTGGCGGTTGGAAAGTGCGTGGGCAAGGATCAGCAAAGATCCGAAGAGTAGAATTACCTCAAAAGGCACCCACAAGGCCATTGCCGCCATTAAATTCCTACTAATAGAAGAGAAAGAGCAGGCCAAAGAGGTATTGGCAGATATCACGGACAAAGAAATCACTGACACCGAAACCGGCTACTTAATTTGCTGGGCATTAAATCAACTTGGCGATCCAAGTGGCATCAAGCGCACGATCAAGATAATAGACAGCCTGCAACTGCCCGCCAGCCTAACCTTGGCAAGGCTACAGGCCATCGCACTGGGTAAGTTTGTCAAGCAAGAAGCAATTTCGCTACCGGAGCCTAGCGCTTAATAACTAAGTCACCCTTTGCAAGGATGTAAAGTATGTTGTCTCGCACCTCTAAGCTGGCGTTGGCCAAAATAGTTTTCATTTTGGGATGGCTTTGCTTCCCGCCAGTGAGTTTCGCTAGCCAGCAACCCACATTGAAAGTCGGCTTGCCTTATTTTGATGTACCGCCATACATCTATATCGACAAGCAAGTTTCGCCCCATAAAGTCACAGCGGCAGGCTACCCGCTCGCAAATAGTGCCTATAGCGGACTTATGGTTGATGTCCTCAGAAAGGTAGCAAACCAAACTGGCTTCGAATATCAATTAGTGCTCTACCCCGATTTCCAACAGGTATTAGCGGCATTTAAAGCAGGCGAGCTTGATTTACTCTTGGGTGTCACGGCTACTTTCGAGCGGCAACAGTATATGTCGTTTAGCGATCCCATGTTTTCTATCCGCCGCGGGGTGATCACCCACAATAAGTCGGTCAACGATTACCAACAGCTCAACAAGAAAACCATAGCGGTCGAAAAGGGATTTGCACTCAATGAATTGCTGCCAACCCTATTACCCAGTGCTTGGCTCAAGCCCGTTGCCGACAGCAATGAGGCTATCAGTGCGATTTTAAGCGGTACTGCCTTCGGTTATGTCGGTGATGCTGTTGTGTTGTCCAACTTGTTAAAGCAACAGGGCAACCCAGCCCTAACCTTATCAATACTGCCTGGGCTGCCCACCAAACACCTGCATTTTTCGGCCCCCAAGGGAAAACATAAGCTACTGAGCCGGATTAACTTTGCCCTGGAAGACATAAAGCGCGACAGCATGCCCGCCATTTACAACCAATGGCTCACCCCCGAACAACAAAATATGTTCACCCATTACGGGCAACTCAAGCTCAGCCAAGAAGAAAGAAACTGGCTTGACGGCAACCCAACCATTTCTGTTGGCGTACACCAAGACTGGGGCCCGTACGATTTTGTTGACGACCAAAATCGCCACTCCGGACTAAGCGCCGATCTGCTTGATATTTTAAGCTACGAGCTGGGCGTGAAGTTTAAGCCCCAATCAAACCCGTCTTATGCCGCTTTAACCGAATCATTCATCGATGGCGAAGTGATGATGCTATCGGCTGTGGCTGAAACCGAGGAAAGTAGCCTGCAAATGTATTTTTCGGCCCCCTATATTGATGAGCCCTGGGTACTTTTCGGCCATGCTGGAGCCTCGCTCGGTGGCTTATTCACCGACTCAGAACCAAAAGTCGGGGTCATTAGTGGTACTGCCGGCGAAGAGTTACTTGCCACACTTTGCAGCACCTGCAAGCCGACTTTCTTTATGGATCAAGCGTCAGCATTTCGGGCACTACAACAGAATACCGTCGATCAGGTACTAAGCTCACTTCATCACGCTTCACCCTTATTGCAAAGCAGCTATATCGGCCAGTTCAAGATGATCGGGCAAATCCAGCCTGAAAACCTGTTACCCCTCAGGTTTGCCGTCAACTATCGTCATCCAATATTACACGGCATTATCGATAAAGCGTTGGCGACCATACCCAAAGAAGAGTTCGATCGGCTAGAGCACAAATGGCTCACTTATGACTACCAAGAAGGCTTAGCACCAATGGAGGTCGCCAAGTGGGCAGGGCTTATTTCTGCACTCGGGCTAATGGTGATCGTTAGCATCATTGGCTGGAACCGCAAAATGGCACAGGAGATCTTACAGCGAAAAACAGCCGAGCGACGGGCAAAACGGGCAGAGCAACGGTTGCAGCAACTAGCCGATAACCTTGATGGTATCGTGCTCCAGCACGTCCAACCGGATCCGGATAAACCATTGGCACTGCACTTCACCTTTATCAGTGCCGGGATCACCGAGTTACTCCATATCAATGCCGACCAACTGCTATCGGCACCGTCCAGTTTACTTGAGCAAATGTTATTGGATGATGAGCAAAGCCTGGAAAACAGTATGCTCAGAGCGTGCCAGCAAGGACACTGGGATCACGAGCAAGCCATGAAGTGCCCAAGTGGCAAACCGAAATGGGTGCAGTTCAAGAGCCGTATCACTCCCCATGAAGATGGCGGTTACTATTGGAACACCGTCGTCACTGATATTTCGCTACTCAAGCAACAGCAGCTGGCGCTCGATGACGCCCGGAAAAAAGCAGAAATTGCCACCGCCGCCAAGTCCCAATTCCTTGCCACCATGAGCCATGAAGTGCGTACGCCCATCAGCGGTATACTCGGTTTATTAGAGCTGATGCAAGACCAGCCACTCAACGAGGAAACACGCAGCCTACACGGCGGTTTGACCCAATCGGCGCGAAACATGCTCCATATCGTCAATGACATCTTGGACTTTTCAAAGATTGAAGCAGGAAAATTGGAACTGAGCCCCGCAGACATTGCCTTGGGGACGACACTAGCAAGGATCATCCAGCCACAATCTATCCATGCCCAGCAGAAGGGGCTGGCCTTTCATTACTGGCAAGATCCAAACCTTGCCGAAAGCCATTTTGTCGACGATATACGCCTGCACCAGATCCTCAATAACTTTCTGAACAATGCAATCAAGTTCACCCAACAAGGGACTATCTCGTTAGTGGTGGATGCTCTCCCTCAACCAAGTTCGGCAACGAGTCCAACTACTGAAGATGGCATACAGCATGTACGCTTTAGCGTGAAGGATACAGGAATTGGTATTTCTCCGGCTCAGCAACAAGCCCTGTTCCAGCCCTTCGAGCAAGCCGATCAAAGTACCAGCCGTCGTTTCGGTGGAACCGGACTCGGTTTAGCCATCGCCCGCAAACTGGTTGAGCAAATGCAGGGGGAAATCACCCTCAGCAGCGAAGAAGCAAAAGGGAGCACTTTCTCCGTTCTCCTTCCCCTTGCCATCACCAAACAACCTGAGCCAACACGCACCCCACAAATGTTGGCAGGTAAACGCGCACTGCTATTCGGTTATTTTCTGCAGCGCGAAGAGCTGTGCCAATACCTTGAACATCAGGGTGTGGTGACTAACGTGGCCCCGCAAACCCACCCGCACGCCATTTGCAATACCCTCAAGCAGCAGCAACCCGACATTGCTTGTATCGCCCAATCTCTCTGGCAACAACTGGGCATCGACAGTACTTGGCTCAGCACCCACCTACCAAGCTGCAAGGTAATTGTGATCAGCCAGAACCCGATGCTTTCGCCTGAGCCGCTTGATCATCAATGGTGCCTGTCGGTCAACCCACTACTACCCGACAACCTAATGCATGTCATTACCGAGCCCGTCAGCGCGATTACCAATTCGGTTATCAATGCACCAGTAGAGCAAGCAGCCCGCGAATCAAGAATAGAGGCCGAAAAAAATGGCCGGTTGATCTTGGTGGCAGAGGATCACCCCGTCAACCAACAAGTGATCGCCAACCAGCTTGAAAAAATCGGCGTGCATGCCGACATTGTAGACAATGGTGCACAAGCCATTGAAGCACTGCAGCAGCATCATTATGGCTTGATCCTCTCTGACTGCCACATGCCGGAAATGGATGGCTATACTCTCGCCACGACACTGCGCCTACAGGAAGAGTTTGCTCACCTTCCTATCATTGCGCTCACCGCCAACGCCGTCCAAGGCGAAGAAAACCGCTGCATCGATGCAGGCATGAATGACTTTTTGATCAAGCCGGTATCAATCGACAAGCTAAAGGCGGTCATTGAACAATGGCTGCCTTCCGCGCCCGAGCCAGAACCCGAGCAACAGCAAACACAAGAACCAGCATCTTTGGAAGATGATTTCAGCGCCTTGTTCGGCGGTATTACCGCAGAACTAGAGGCTCCAACAAAGGAAGCGGATTCCCCGATATTAGATAGCGACGACGCCAAACCTGACCAATTTGATCCCTCCCGCAACAAAAGCGTTCTCGACAGAAACAAGATCCTCGCTATCTTTGGCGATGCTGATCTCAGTGACAACTTGATTGAAGAATTTAAGCAAAACCACCAGCACGATCTTCAGCTGCTAGAACAAGCGCTGCTCAATAACAACCAAGCCTCTGCGGCCGATGTTGCCCACCGCATGAAAGGCGCGGCAAGAATGTTGGAATGTGAAGCACTCGCCATGCCCCTTGAGCAAATAGAGCATCAAGCAGGCAATCAGCAACTTTCACCAAACGCGCATGAAATGAAGCAACTCAAACAGCTGAGCCAGCAACTTTGATACTTATAATGCATCGAGCCACGTCTCGGCATGGCTGAGCAAACAAACTCAAAAGCGGCCCTAAAAAAACGCCCCGGCCAATTATGGCTGGGGCGTTTCGTTGTCTGCTTCGCTGAGCGCCTTAACTGAGCGCCGAGCTTAAGCGAGAATTACTCTGCAGCAGCGTCACGGCGCTCTGCCGCTTCTTTGATCAGTGGCTGAAGCTCACCTTTCTGGAACATTTCGATGATGATGTCACAACCACCAATAAGCTCGCCTTCAACCCATAGCTGTGGGAATGTTGGCCACTGTGCGTAAGCAGGCAGCTCAGCACGGATATCAGGGTTTTGCAGGATATCTACATAGGCAAACTTCTCACCGCAGCCCATTAGAGCTTGAGATGCCTGAGATGAAAAACCACAGCTTGGCAGTTTTGGTGAACCCTTCATGTACAACAGGATTGGATTTTCAGAAATCTGCTGCTTAATTTTGTCGATGGTTTCCATAGCTTCCTCTTACGACATTTTAGTTATACCAAGCAATTCGGCATGCTTGATTAATTCTCACACATATAGCCCGACGATCTTGCTCAGTATTATAAGTTGAATTTCACAAGCACATTCTACTGCCTTGGGGCGAGGAAAAAAACGCCTAAAAGTAATATGGGTATTGAATGGGTAAATATCTGGCGTTTCTCGTGAGCTTTTTATGTCGAGGGGGTTTTAATAAAGAAAAAACTTGCTAAAATGATCCTATCATCACAATCAGGCTACCAGCCCTTGGTTCTAGTCGTGTTGTGAGCATACCCACCAACAACAAAAACGATGGGTATTAGTCAGTTATAAAATAAGTTGGTCACGAGCCAACCGGAAGCAATGTCGCGGGGCAACCCCCCTCAATAAAATGGAGAATCGAGTAATGGCATTCGAACTACCCGCTCTACCTTATGCAATCAACGCACTTGAGCCACACATCTCTCAGGAAACGCTTGAGTACCACCACGGCAAACACCACAACACTTACGTTGTTAAGCTAAACGGTCTTGTTGAAGGTACAGAACTTGCTGAGAAGTCTCTAGAAGAAATCATCAAGACTTCTACTGGCGGCGTATTCAACAATGCAGCTCAGATCTGGAACCACACTTTCTACTGGCACTGCCTAGCACCAAACGCTGGCGGCGAGCCAACGGGTGAGGTAGCGGACGCAATCGCTCAGTCTTTTGGTTCTTTCGAAGAGTTCAAGGCGAAGTTCACAGATTCTGCAATCAACAACTTCGGCTCTTCTTGGACTTGGCTTGTCAAGAAAGCAGACGGCTCTCTTGACATCGTTAACACGTCTAACGCTGCGACGCCTCTAACAGACGAAGGTGTAACTCCTCTTCTAACTGTTGACCTATGGGAACACGCTTACTACATCGATTACCGTAACGTTCGTCCAGACTACATGAACGGCTTCTGGGCACTAGTTAACTGGGACTTCGTTGCTAAGAACCTAGCAGCTTAATCGATACCGGCTCCTTTAGCCTCGAACATAAGCGCCTGCATATTGCAGGCGTTTTTTTATTAAATCTATTTAGCCTCCCGCCGCAATTCTTTTTAAATTAGCCATACCCACCAGCAACCGTCCTTCACCATTTTCAGCTGCCAAATGCATCTCAAAGCTCCATACAAATGGACCGATTCTCGTTAAAACATACGATACTCGGCGGGGCTGGGTAAGAGAAATCGCTGATTACAGCGAAAAGATGGTGCCTTTATCCTTGGTTAGGGCAAATTCACCGACACAAGTGAAGCACCCTATAATTTAATTTAAAGTCAATTAGTTACACGTAAGTTTGAACTGCTTTTTATAAGCCTCGCGCCCCTGAAAAGCCATAAAAAATATAAAATCGTATGGTTTCATATAGTTGATTTACGCTTTCCTGACAATTTGCTGAACAAATGAAAGTAAAAATGCGGGTGTATTCAGCAAGAAGATACTCTTATGACTAAAAATTCAGCCAGCAAAACTTTCATCACCACCCTACTTTGCCTTGCTCCGGTACTTGCTACTGCCAACGAGACAGAGGCATCCGCTATCCCTGTTACGGTTGAGCCCGTGGCAACGAAGAGCATCACCCAACACATCGAAGAAGTGGGTAAAATCACCGCACACGACTCTGCCAACCTCACCTTCAGTGCCGGTGCCAAAATAAAAGCTATCCACTTCAATGATGGCGAAGCTGTCGAAGCTGGAACTGTGATTGCCGAACTTGATAGTACTAAAGCTAAAGCGGATTACGATAAGGCCCAAAGTTCACTGAAGCTCGCTGAAACCAATCTAGCCAGGACGCTCAACTTGCTTGCCAAGCAACCAGACGCCCTCTCTCCACAGGATGTTGACGGAATCAGAGAAGAGGTAAACCTCGCGAAAGCTGATTTCCGCCAGAAGGAAGCCACACTTAAGGACTACACCATTGTTGCCCCGTTTGATGGCCGCCTGACCACATTCAGCTATTCGGTCGGCAGCCATATTGATGCCTCTACCCCGCTGGTGAGCTTGTTCAAGCTTGATCCAGTTAAAGTTACCTACTCAATCAGCCAAGAGGATCTCGGCAAGGCCCACAAGGGGCAAGCCGCGAGTGTGACTGTTTCAGCGTACCCAAACCAAGAGTTTACTGGCCAAGTTAATTATATTGCGCCGGCTGTAGACGACAGTTCAGGACGAGTTGAGGTCAATGCCAATATCAATAACCCGAACCTGACTTTAGCACCGGGCATGTTTGCCGATGTGCGCCATAAACTCGAAGTCGCAAAACAGCAGCTTGTTGTACCTCAAACCGCCATCGTTGCGCATAACGACACACGCTACATTTGGGTAATCAAAGACAATAAGCCAACACGCAAAACCGTAACATTAGGTGCCAATACCAATGACGGTTACGTAGCAGTTAACTCCGGCCTCAATAAGGGTGAGCTGGTGGTCACTGCGGGTCAGCACAAGCTCAATGAAAACGTAACGGTAAAAGTGATGGATCAACCGTTGAAAGAAACTGAGGAGGACAGCTAATGCAGTTGCCTTCAGTTTGTATTCGCCATCCTGTTTTTGCATCGGTACTCAGTATCGCCATAGTCTTGTTGGGACTGTTGTCTTTTCAAAAACTCTCTGTTCGCTATTTCCCGGCGCATCAAGATTCGACCGCAACTGTCAGTGCCAACATTACAGGTGCTAGTGCCGAATTTATGTCGCGCAACGTGGCAGATAAGCTGATCGATGCTGCAAGCGGCATTGATAGCATCGAAACAATGGAGACCGACTGTGGCGAAGGTTCCTGTAGCTTAGCGATTGAGTTTTCGGATGACGTCGATGAGACCGAATACACCAACTTAATGAACAAGCTGCGCAGTAGCGTTGAGGGGATCACTGACTTCCCGCCGAGTATGACCGACAAGCCAACGGTGACGGACAATACCTTTGCCCTCGGTGCTGCTAGTAATGTCATTACTTTTGTCAATACGGGCGAGATGGATCAACAAGCGATGTTCGACTACATCGACCAACAGCTCATTCCACAATTCAGGCACATTCAGGGCGTTGGCAGCGTCAATGGCCCCTTCGGTGGCGAAGCCAAAGCCGTACGAGTTTGGCTAAAACCTGAACGAATGAAAGCCCTAAACATCCAAGCAGCCGATGTGGTAGGCACACTCAGCACCTATAACAGCACCTTTACCGCCGGTACCATCAAGGGTGAGGCCCGAGACTTTTCTATCAACCCAGTTACCCAGGTTGATAACATTGATGATGTACGTAACTTAGTGATCCGTGTTGATGAAGGCCAAATCATTCGAGTAAAAGACATTGCCGATATCAACATGGGGGCGGAAAGCCTTACCCCGAATATGCTATCTATCGACGGCCACCAGGCTTTATCGTTAGAGATTGCACCATTTAAAGCCGAGAACCCGATTGTCGTCACGGAACGTATCCAGGCCGCCATGGAGAAAATGCAGGCAAAATTGCCAGCAGGCATCGAAATGAAGATGGTGTATAACGAAGCTGACTTCATTGATTCGGCCATTAATCAAGGCTTTTCGACACTCATCGAAGCCATTGTGCTGGTTTCCTTAGTCGTCATGCTGTTCTTGGGGTCAATCCGAGTGGCCTCTATCCCGGTGATTACTATCCCTGTTTGTGTGATAGGTGTATTTGCCGTGATGTCATGGCTTGGCTTTAGCATCAATATGATGACGATACTGGCGATCATTCTCGCCATTGGCCTGGTCGTCGATGACGCCATCGTAGTGGTGGAAAACTGCTACCGACATATCGAAAACGGTGAAACACCACTCAATGCCGCGCTGAAGGGCAGTAAAGAAATTGTCTTTCCCGTCATCTCGATGACACTAACGCTGGCAGTGGTTTACCTACCGATCGGCTTTATGTCAGGCCTAACCGCGGATCTGTTCCGCCAATTTGCCTTTACACTTGCCGCAGCGGTCATTATCTCCGGTATCGTAGCTTTAACGCTGTCACCGATGATGAGTGCCTACTTACTCACCCCGCCAACTCAGCAGCCGCGCTGGTATGCTCGTATTGACCACCAGCTAAACCGCTTAGCGAATGCTTACAATAACGAGTTAGCGAAATGGTTTAACCGAAAAGCAACCATGGCAGCCATTTCGCTCGGGCTGTTGCTCATTGCTGGCGTCACTTTTGTTTATATACCCAAAATAGTGCTGCCGACTGAAGATTCGGGCTATATCCATGCGACACCTGTCAGCCCGACCGGCGTTGGTACCCAATACCACCTCACCCACCGTGACGCGTTAAACAAAGTCATGGGTAACAATGAAGCTATCGAAGCGAATCTTTCATACCTTGATAGCGCCCCTGACAACCATATCCTGCTAAAGCCATGGGACGAACGCGAGCAATCCATCGAAGAGATTATCGCAGACCTAAGCCGTCAGGCCGGGCAATCAATACCCGCTTATGACTTATCATCAATATCGGTGCGCACCTCCGACGGCCTTCACTTGGCGACTAGCCTGGTATTAGTCCTGACGACGGTCGATCGTGATACAGATGCATTGGCTGCTACGGCGGAGAATGTTGTAACGCTACTGGAAAACTACCCAGGCCTTACCGATGTCTCAAACTCAACCGTGCGTGACAACCTCGCCTATGATTTGTTCATTGACCAAAATGCGATTACATTGTCAGGCGTAAACTATGGTGATGTCACAAGCGCCCTGTCGACTTTTCTTGGCTCCGTGAAAGCGGCTGACTTACAAGCTGACGATGGCTTTACCTACCCGATTCAGGTACAGGTCAACCGCCAGGATCTGGGTAACTTTGATGTCCTTGATACGTTGTATGTCAATTCCGAGTCGGGCCAAAGTCTACCTCTGTCGCAATTTGTCTCGATTAAGCAAACCACCGCAGAGAAAACCTTCAAGACATACATGGCACGGGACAGCGCTGTTATCTCGGCAAAGCTAATGCCAGGCTATATTCCTAGCGATATCAAGGCGTTTGTAGATGAGCAAGTACCACTACTACTTAACCCAGCTCAAGACTACGCCTACGATGGAACGGTCAAAATATTAAACGACTCACAGGCGGGCACCCAGTTGCTGTTCTTGCTTGCCCTCGTGTTTGTTTACTTAATCTTGGCGGCACAGTTTGAGAGCTTCGTTGACCCCTTGGTGATCTTGCTGACGGTCCCATTGTGTATTGTCGGCGCCCTGCTGACACTGACAGTGTTCGGCCAGAGTATGAATATCTACTCCAAGATCGGATTGCTCACCTTGGTCGGCCTCGTCACCAAGCACGGCATCCTTTTGGTCGAGTTCGCCAATAGCCAACGACGCCAAGGCTTACCTGTGCTTGAGGCCGCAATGGAAAGTGCACGCTCTCGCTTGCGCCCAATCCTGATGACGTCTCTGACCATGATCCTCGGCACGCTGCCACTGGTTTTTGCTTCTGGCCCAGGCTCAGCAGGCAGAATCAATATCGGATTAGTGCTGGTTGGCGGATTGATTGCCGGCACCTTCTTCTCGCTATTCGTCGTACCGGTGGCCTATGTTGCCTTGGCCAAAATCAAAGACAAAGCTCGCCTGGCCTTCGGCCAGTCAAGCGATAAGTCTCAGGCTACATCTTAGTTTAGCCGTCGTTCTTAACCCATAAAAAAACGCCTGCAACTGCAGGCGTTTTCACATTTAAAGCTTAAACAAGTACTGAAATTACTTCTCAGCCAAGATAATACGTAAAGTACGACGTAGCGGCTCTGCCGCACCCCATAGTAGCTGATCACCCACGGTGAACGCGTTCAGGTACTCACCGCCCATCGCCAGCTTGCGCAGACGACCAACAGGAATAGAAAGCGTCCCCGTTACCTTGGTTGGTGATAGCTCCTGAGCGGTAATATCGCGATCGTTCGGGATCACCTTCACCCAATCGTTGTGCGAAGCGATGATCTGCTCGATTTCGTCCATCGGTACATCTTTTTTCAGCTTCAGCGTCAGCGCCTGGCTGTGGCAGCGCATCGCGCCGATACGCACGCAAGTACCGTCAATTGGAATTGGGTTGCCATCAAGGCCTAGGATCTTGTTGGTCTCAACCGATGCTTTCCACTCTTCCTTGCTCTGGCCGTTATCACGCTTCACGTCAATCCATGGAATCAACGAGCCTGCCAGCGGCACGCCAAACTCATTCGACGGGAAGTCAGACGAACGCATCACGTCGGCAACCTTACGGTCAATATCAAGAATGGATGTTGACGGATCAGCCAGCTCACTTGATACCGCATCGTTAATCACGCCCATCTGGCTAATCAACTCACGCATATTCTTAGCACCGGCACCCGATGCAGCCTGATAGGTCTGCGAAGTCATCCACTCCACCAAGCCTGCCTGGTAAAGACCACCCACCGCCATCAGCATCAAGCTAACGGTACAGTTACCGCCGGTAAAGGTATTCACACCATTTACCAGGCCTTGTTTCATTTGATCGTAGTTAACAGGATCAAGCGCAATTATTGACTCATCAGCCATACGCAAGGTAGAGGCAGCATCGATCCAGTACCCTTTCCAACCAGCTTGGCGCAGTTGTGGGTAAACTTTCTCGGTATAACTACCGCCCTGGCAGGTAATAATCGCATCAAGCTTCTTCAAGCTATCAATATCAAAGGCATCTTGTAGGTCGCCTGCATCTTTACCAAAGTTCGGTGCAGGAATACCTATTTGGGATGTCGAGAAGAATACCGGCTCGATTACATCGAAATCCCCTTCTTCTACCATACGTTGCATAAGGACGGAGCCAACCATCCCTCGCCATCCAACTAAGCCTACTTTCATCATGTGCACTACACTCCCTGTTTTTAATATCTGTTGGTCGATAGCCAAACCCAAAATCTGATACCCATCTATAGTAATTTCAGCCCTGAAACACAAGTAGAATATGCAATAAACCTGTAAAAAAATCACTTCCGCGTGAAATCTTTGTCGGGCAAGTAAAGTTGACGCTTTTTAACAATAGAAATTGCTGCTATTTGAGTCCGTTGTTTAACGGACTAGAAAACATGCAAAAGACGCTTATGATGCAACCTCACTACCACTTATTGTTCAGTTTTGACGCTTGGGCGAAAGGCATCCCCCTATTTCCCTCCTCTCTTTACTGGCTAATTTTGATATACGACCATCGAATTGATAGCCCGCATGCGCTCAACATTGCGATACCTTAATCAATATAAATTAGAAAAGTCAGACACCTACACAAAGAAAGAAACTCATATAGAAACGCCATAGAACAGCCAATACAGAGACAAAAAATAGCTAGCCCAATATTGGAGACGTGAGGAACAATCAATAAAGGCATTGTTTTATCGGTTTCAGTGCCACCAATTGAATTAGACCGCAAAAACACATGCTATCCATCCCTGTGGTAAAACCATTCTGCTACTGTGACTGATATTTCATAAACGGCCTAATCCGTCTAGGTCCTTCGCTGACGCTAGAAAAAACCATACCCAGATACCGATAAAAGTAATATCGCCTCTGAGCTTTTTCCCAGTATGATTCTCTACTCCAAGTTTCAATACTGGCACCATGGTGAATGTAAACAAATATGTCAGCCATGAATTATTGGAAAACATTCAAAATCTTGAGCTAATCAATCAAAATTAGTCACCAAAACAAGCCAGTAACTGAAAGCACACAGTTCGAAGCCAATTAATTAATAAAGAAAAAACATTTGACGAAGAATTTAACTATTCACTCTATTCATTAATTTTCACAAAGCCCTGATTAATATAGATCCAGATCACATTTATTAACGAATACTTCAATAGTGTTATGTTTCAGTAGCACATATTGACCCCCGTCAATTATTTGCCCTGCCAATTAGAGAAAATAACCACGATTTTTATTTTAAGTAGCGTCAACTTCTTACCCATTGTGAAAAGTTGTTACAAGTTACTTTTTGCCAATTTGGCTTTTAGATTCCTACGAGGTTATATATGAGCAATCCAGCAAAGGATGACCAAAAGGTAACAATAGGTGCATACATTGCCCTAGCGTTTGCTTTTGTGTTCTTCTCAGGCGCACTACAGACGAACGAGTGGTACGGTGTTTTTGACTTTAACACCCTAAACGGTTCTTTCGGTACTATGGCTAACGAAGTCACTGTTGCTGCAGAGGGTGCACTAGAAGTGACTAAGACAACTATGCGCGGTACTGGCGGTAGCGGTGCACGTGATGGTTTCTTGTTTGCCCTAACACTAGTTCCAACAGTTATGTTCGCACTGGGCATGATCAACGTACTAGAGCACTACGGTGCACTTAAAGCGGCACGTAAGCTACTGACTCCTCTACTACGTCCACTAGTTGGTCTACCAGGTGATACCGGCCTAGCACTTATCGCTTCTCTACAGAACACTGACTCAGGTGCATCAATGACCCGTCAGCTGCAGGAAGAAGGCCACATCAACCAGCGTGAAACCGACGTGTTCGCGATGTTCCAGTTCTCAGCTGGTGCGACTATCGTTAACTTCTTCTCTTCAGGTGCGGTGCTATTCACCCTAACTTACGCTGACGGCACAGCGGCTGTGACATCTTCTATCGGTCTTGCGGTAGTGATGATGTTCGTTATGAAGATTGTTGGTGCCAACATCTTCCGCCTATACCTAGCTGCAACTGACAAGAAAAACAACGTAACTTCAGAGAAGGAGACCGCATAATGTCTCAAGCTACTAAAAAGCCAATGGTTACCGACATCTTCGTAGAAGGTGCAAAAAAAGGTTGGGCAATCTCTACTAGCTCAACAATTCCAAACGTAATGATGGCATTCGTTATCATCAAAGTTCTTTCTCTGACTGGTGCCCTAGACGCAATGGGCGTACTTTTCTCACCAGTTATGGGTATTTTCGGCCTACCAGGCGAGGCAGCGGCCGTACTAATCGGTGCTTGGATGTCTATGGGCGGCGCTGTGGGTGTTGTTATCACCCTGTTTGACAGCGGTATCTTAGACGGCAGCCACATCGCTATCTTGGCACCGGCTATCTACCTAATGGGCTCTCAGGTTCAGTACCTAGGCCGTATCCTAGGTGTTATCGGTACTGAAGGTCGCCACATCCCAGTAATGGTTGCGATTTCAGTATTCAACGCATTCGTTGCAATGTTCGTAATGAACATCCTAGTGTAACGCTATTTAAATAGGGGGGCAGATCTGCCCCCTTTTTTTATTCCTGTCGCTATTCCTCCCCGACAAACGGGTTTCTATCAGGAGCTACTATGAGTTTCTCACTACAAGATTATTTGGAAGAACTACGTCCGTTAATTGATGTTGACTGCGGTACCCTTACCAAAGAAGGTATCGAAGTTATTGCAAACCAAATGGAAAAGAAATACCTCGACCTTGGTTGGCATGTTAAGCGCGTTGACTGCGGTATTGCAGGCACTGGCCTTGAAGTTCGCAACAAGCCAGAAGCAGAATCAATTGATGTGATGCTACTTGGCCACATGGATACTGTTTTCCCAGTGGGTACAGTGGCAGCTCGCCCAATGACCTTCGATGAAAAGCGTGCATACGGCCCAGGTGTATCTGATATGAAATCTGGCCTGTTGAACATCGTTCATGTCATGCGCGAAATGGATAAAGAGACGCTAGACAAGCTGTCTATCTGCATCTGCATGAACCCAGACGAAGAAATCGGCTCGCTACACTCTGAAGCGTGGCTAAAGAGCGTTGCTGTTAACGCTAAGAACGTATTGGTTGCCGAAGCCGCTCGTGCCGACGGCTCACTGGTTAAAGCGCGTAAAGGTATGGCTCGCTACCGCCTAACGTTTGCAGGTAAAGCTGCTCACGCGGGTAACGAACCGCAAAACGGCCGCAGTGCAATCACTGAAATGGCTAACTGGATCCTGGCTATCAACAACCTAACAAACTTCGAGTCAGGCACCACCCTGAACGTAGGTGTTGTTAAGGGCGGTGCAGGCGCGAACATCGTACCTGATCACGCTGAAGCTGTGGTTGATGTCCGTTTCTGGGACAACGACGAGTACGCCGATGCTGACGCGAAGATCCGTGCTCTGGCTGAAACACCGTTCGTTGACGGCATATCAATCACGGTTGACCGCGAAGCACACAAACCATCAATGGTTCCTTCAGAGAAAACTGAAGCACTGATGGCGATGGTTGAAGAGTCTGGTAAAGAACTGGGCATCGACATCAAGTGGCAAGAAGTGGGCGGCGGCTCAGATGCTAACCTAACTGCGGTACTGGGTATTCCAACACTGGATGGCCTTGGCCCTGCAGGTGCTGGTTTCCACAGTGCTGACGAGTACCTAGAGCTTGATACTATCGAGCCTCGCATCCAGCTTCTGAAGAAAGTGCTGGTTAAAATTGCCGGTTAATATTGCTTGCAGATAAGTAATTTTTCTTTATAAGGCGCCTGTTCGGCGCCTTTTTTGTCGCAGCACCTGTTCTACTTCCTTTTCGTCGCACCTTATTCGTCGATACTTTCACCAACAAACCACTATTAGTCAGCCTGTTAGACTGAATATCCTTTCCCCCGCAATATAAGATATATTTAAAATACACTTTAAATCTTCTGATAATGATCTTGATCAATGAACTCAATCATCCATCGCCTTAAGCTTTCCTTATTATAAAGTTGCAAAATAAATACACCTTTAAGGAATGCAATAATGTCGAACCTAGCAATGTTTTGTCACCAGTGCTCTATGGCACAAACAGGTGGCTGTGGTAGCACCGGAAAAACCCAAGGTACTTGTGGTAAAGACGAAAACCTATCACGCCTACAAGATATTATGATTTTTGGCCTTAAGGGCCTTTCTGCATACCGCACCCATGCCAACGATCTTGGTGCCGACACCAAGTCGGTTGACGATGTTATTGCTGAAACCCTCTACTTCACCCTAACGAATGTGAACTTCAGCTTCGACCAGCACATTGCCCAACTAATGAAAATTGGTGGCGCGGGTAGTGAAATGATGTCTCTGCTTGGCGAAGCGCACCACAACCGTTTGGGTGTGCCTACACCAGTCTGCGTACCGCAAAACAAGGCCGAGGGTAAGGGCATCTTGGTCACCGGCCACGATCTTGAGCTGCTTGAGCGCCTGTTGATTACAACGGAAGGCAAAGGGATCAACATCTACACCCACTCTGAAATGCTGCCTGCACACGGCTACCCTGAGTTGCGTAAGTACAGCCACCTAAAAGGCAACATCGGTAAGGCGTGGTTTGATCAGAAGAAACTATTCCAACAGTGGAACGGTACGATTATCGTGACCACTAACTGCATCGTGCCGCCAACGGGCCGTGCTGATTACGCCGACCGCCTTTACAGCTACGGTATCGTGGGTATCGACAACTGCCGCCAGCTTGAAGAGGACTTTGGCCCGCTCATCGAGCAAACCCTGAGCCTACCGGATATCGAGGGCTTCGACAGCGAAGAAACCCTGATGACTGGCCATAACTACAAGACTATCTTAGGTCTGGCACCGCAAATCCTTGAAGCGGTAAACGAAGGCAAGATCAAGCAATTCTTCGTGGTTGCCGGTTGTGACAAGCCAGGTAAGCCGAATGACTACTTCCGCGATCTTGCACTGTCGATCCCGGACGACTGCATTATCTTGACCTCGTCATGCGGCAAGTTCCGCTTCAACGACCATGACTTTGGCACCGTACCGGGCACTGAAATCCCGCGCTACTTGGATCTTGGCCAGTGTAACGACAGCTACGGTGCCGTGATGATTGCGCTGGCGCTGAGCGATGCTATGGGCGTAGCGGTCAATGATCTGCCGGTGAACATCGTGTTGTCTTGGATGGAGCAAAAAGCGGTGCTGATCCTATTGGCGCTGTTCAACCTTGGCATCCAAAACATCTACCTGGGTCCAAACCCGCCGGAATTTGTCAACGAGGATATCTTCAATTTCCTCCAGCAGCAGTTCAACCTGCAGCTAACCGGCGATGCCAAAGCTGATCTGGAAAAAATGCTCAACCCTCAGCCTGAAATCACGTTGGTTGAAGCTTAATTGCCCAATTTTGCAGGGCGGATAAACGCCCTGCAACCTGTACCTAGGTTTACCTTGATTATCTAGGTTTTGTAATTCAGGTATATGCCTTTCGGGCTGGCTCTTTGCTACCCACGTTGAGTCGGCCCACCTATCACAATAATAATTCAATCTATGTACCTGCCATGCAGGGACACAGTTTCGTATTTGATGACAGTGCTTGTTCGCTGGAGTTAGTTATGTCTGAACATTATCAAAAAAACACTGCAACCACGGAAAGTCAGGCCTTTGCCACCATGGATGGAAACGAAGCCGCCGCTTCCATTGCCTACCGTTGTAACGAAGTGATCGGGATTTACCCTATCACCCCCTCTTCCCCGATGTCCGAAGCCTGCGAGGTATGGGAGTCACAAGGTAAAGAAAACCTGTGGGGACAAGTACCGCGTGTCATTGAGATGCAATCGGAAGGCGGGGCTGCGGGCGCGGTTCACGGTGCGCTAATGGCGGGAGCAATGGCGACAACCTTCACGTCATCCCAAGGCCTACTGCTCAAAATTCCCAACATGTACAAGATTGCCGGTGAGCTCACCCCGTTTGTGATGCACGTTGCTGCCCGTACTCTTGCCACCCATGCATTGTCTATTTTTGGCGACCACTCCGATGTGATGGCAGTGCGCCAAACCGGATTTGCCATGCTGGCAGCCAACAGTGTTCAGCAAGCCCACGATTTTGCCCTCATTAGCCAAGCGGCAACACTTGAAAGCCGGATCCCGTTCGTTCACTTTTTCGACGGATTCCGCACGTCTCACGAAATCAATAAAATCAAGCTAATAGAAGATTCAACCCTTGATGCGATGATCGACCAGCAACACGTAGAGGCATTCCGCGAACGCGGCCTTACGCCGGATGCACCAAGCATCCGTGGTACGGCGCAAAACCCTGACACCTTCTTCCAAGCCCGCGAAGCTGCCAATATTTACTACCAAGCCTGCCCAGATATTGTGGCGGCCAAAATGGAAAAATTTGCCGAGCTTACCGGCCGCGAATATAAACTGTTTGATTACTATGGCCACCCAGAAGCAACCAATGTTCTTGTTATCATGGGCTCGGCTTGTGAGACGGTTCAGCAAACTATCGACTACCAGCTACAGCTTGGGCAAAAAGTCGGGGTGATCAGTGTTCACCTTTACCGACCATTCTCGCTAAAACATTTCATCTCGGTATTGCCTGCCTCTGTTGAACAAATTGCGGTGCTGGATCGTACCAAGGAAGCGGGCGCTATTGGCGAACCGCTGTATCTGGATGTCGCTGCGACGCTGCAACAAGCATTTAGCGACAACAAAATCGCCCATTTGCCACGGGTGATCGGCGGCCGTTACGGGCTTTCCTCGAAAGAATTCACCCCGTCCCATGTTGCCGGCATTTTCAAAGCCATGGCAAATGATTGCTTGCACCACTCGTTTACCGTTGGCATTAACGATGACATCACCAACCTGTCACTGCCACCCGCGGCTCAGCTCGACCTTGAGCCAAATAGCCGGCTGCGCGCGCTGTTTTACGGTCTCGGGGCCGACGGTACGGTGAGCGCCAACAAAAACACCATCAAGATTTTAGGTGAAAACACTTCGCTCCATACCCAAGGCTACTTCGTCTATGACTCGAAAAAGTCGGGAGGGACAACAGTCTCTCACCTACGCTTCGATCAACGCTCTGTGGAAGCACCGTACCTGATAGAGCAAGCAGAATTCATTGCCTGCCACCAATTCCAGTTCATCAACAAACTGGAGATGTTCGAAAAAGCGACGGAGAAAGCAACGGTATTGATCAACAGCCCGCACGCTGCCAACAAAGTGTGGGGGCACCTACCCCATGAAGTACAGCAAGTCATGATCAACAAACAGCTCAATGTTTATGTCATTGATGCTGTGTCTTTGGCGCGCCAGCTGGGGCTGAAAAACCGTATCAACACCATTATGCAAACGGGTTTCTTCGCATTGAGCGAGCTGATGCCGCTCGATGAAGCCATCAGCCAGCTCAAACAAGCCATTGAAAAGAGCTATGGCAAGCGCGGCCCAGAAGTCATAGCAGCCAACCATGCCGCAGTGGATGCCACCGTTGCGAACCTTACCAAGGTGCTGGTTCCCGAAACGGCAACCAGTCTTTTCCGCCGCCCGCCGGTGGTCAACGAAAAGGCACCGGATCTGGTCAAGCGCGTCAGTGCCATGATGATGGCGGATAAGGGCGATCAACTCCCCGTCAGTGCCTTCCCTGTTGACGGCAGCTGGCCGACGGCAACAACCCAGTGGGAAAAGCGCAACATTGCCCAAGGGATCCCTGTATGGGAAGAAGATCTGTGCACCCAGTGCAATATCTGTACCCTGGTCTGCCCGCATGCCGCCATTCGTGCCAAGGCCGTTGCGCCAGAGGCATTGCATGATGCGCCTGACGGTTTTAAGCACACCGACTACAAACAACGCGACTTCAAGGGCCAAAGCTACACCTTGCAGGTGTCCCCAATGGATTGTACCGGCTGTAATCTGTGCACCATGGCATGCCCGGCCAGCGATAAAAATGACCCTAGCCGCAAAGCAATCAACATGGCGGCCAAGCAACCGGTACTAGAGCAGCAACATGCCAATTATGAGCATTTCCTGCAGTTGCCCGAGCTTGAACGAATCGACATTAAGCGTATTGATGCCCGAACCAGCCAGCTGCTTCAACCATTGTTTGAATACTCTGGCGCGTGCTCCGGGTGTGGCGAAACCTCGTATATCAAGCTGCTTACCCAACTGTTTGGCGATCGCTTATTGATTGCCAATGCAACTGGCTGCTCTTCCATCTACAGCGGTAACCTACCCACTACGCCATACGCTGTTGATCAGCACGGGCGAGGACCGGCTTGGGCGAACTCGCTGTTCGAGGACAACGCTGAGTTTGGCCTTGGTATGCGCCTCGCATTAGACAGCAAGCGCAACAATGCGCTGGCATTGCTCGAAACAGCCACCGATTTCTTGCCACAGACGTTGGTAGAGCAAATCAAACAGGATGCCTTTGATGGCAGCGAGCAAGCAGTGGTACGCCAACGTACCAACATCGCTAAACTGCGCGCCGAGCTACCGTATTCTCACCGCCAGCTAGCCACTCTCGCAGACGATCTTGTCGCAAAAAGCAACTGGATCGTCGGTGGCGACGGTTGGGCTTACGATATTGGCTTTGGCGGCTTGGACCATGTGCTTGCCGGCGGCGATAACGTCAATGTGCTGGTGATGGATACCCAAGGCTATTCCAACACCGGCGGCCAGCAATCGAAAGCCACGCCAACAGGCGCCGTTGCCAAATTCGCCACCCAAGGCAAAACCAGCAACGGGAAAGACTTGGCGCTCAATATGATGATGCACGGCAATGTGTTCGTCGCCAAAATCGCGCTGGGTGCCAACATGAACCAAACCATCAAGGCGCTGCAAGAAGCCGAAGCATACCCCGGCCCATCATTGGTCATCGCCTACTCACCGTGTATCACCCACGGCTTTGATATGGCTGAAGGTGTCGAGCATCAACAGTTACTGGTTGAAAGCGGGCTGTGGCCACTGTTCCGCTTTGATCCGCGCCGAACCGAGAAAGGGCGTGCGGCACTGCAGATGGACTCAAAAGCACCGAAGCGCGATGTCGAAGCATTGATCAGCCGAGAAGCGCGATTTACCCAAATCCTGCGCCGGGATCCAGAGCGCTACCAGCAGAACCTCGAACGGCTTCGTGAACAAGTCGAGACCAAGCACCGATTGCTGGAGCAACTCGGTAACTGGAAACCGGAAAAATAATTCATTACCTACTGCGGGCAACCGCCCGCAGGCCACGTAAATTAAATCAACCACAGCGGATAGCAGCCGCTGTGGTCTATAACAAAATCAGGAGAAAACCATGGCGAACATCGGCCTATTCTTTGGGAGCGACACAGGTAATACCGAAAAAGTTGCTCAGAAAATTGCAGAAAAACTATCGATCGAACTTCATGATATTGCAGGCAATAGCTGCGATGTTTTCGATGACTATGACTTTCTCATCCTGGGCACGCCAACCGCCAACTACGGTGAAATGCAGCCAGATTGGGACTACTTTGTGCCTGAAATGGAAGATGCCGATCTAAACGGGAAAAAAGTCGCGCTGTTTGGCTTGGGCGATCAAGTTGACTACCCTGACAGCTTCCTTGATGCCATGGGCGACTTGGCCGAGTTGGTCGAGCAGGCCGGCGGTGAACTGGTTGGTGAGTGGCCCACTGACGGCTATGACTTTTACGACTCCCGCGGCGTGAAAGGCGGCAAGTTTGTCGGACTGGCCTTGGACGAAGATCGCCAACCCGAGCTAACAGATGATCGTATTGCGACCTGGCTTGCAAGCCTGGGCCTATAATCGATGACTTTGAATTGTGCCTATGCATAGCTTGTACAGGCAATAAAACAATAAGGGCTGCATAATGCAGCCCTTTATGATCTGTTGTCTCAAGCATCTAAGTAATTGACTGGCTAGCTGTTTAGCTACCTAGGTATTAGCGTTTAAGTCTATAAAATCTAAGCTAAAAGGTGTACTTAAACGACTATAGTGATGTTGAGGTATCGACACTCGCCGTTGTTACGTTTGTCGTTCTACGCAGCATGCCAAACCGAAATTTCATCGCTTGTATCGGTCGGCGCCAAGTAAATTTCGGCATTGCCCAGCGAAGTACATGCGTTAAGTGCAAACGCTTCGCCGGTTGATAGCACTGGCTCTGGCATTGTAAGCAGTTAGGCTTGTCATCACCCAAACGGCATTTTGCCATTCGGCTTTCGACATAGTTAATTAACCCTTCGCATTCAGGGCAAACAATTGCCCCACGGTGCAGCGTTTTACAGTAAAGACGAATCATCGCTTTAGCAGTATCCAGTTCACGCTGCTGACGAACTGAATGTGTGTTTTGAACGGTCATAGTGGCGGTATTATCCACCGCTAGCACCATATTCCCTTGATTTAGATCAATTTAGGCGTCTGAACCATCAATTCAAAGCAAAATACTGACGAAAATTACACCAAGTGTCTATTTTTTGGCGAGCAAAAATCGCTCATTAAGCAACCGCCACCTCGGCTAAATAGTCCTTCGCACTGGCAACGGTCTCGGTCAGCACCTGATCAAGCTGTTGGCATTCAGCCATTGAAACCGTTTGCTGTTGCTTTAATTTCAACTCAAGATCAGCCGACAGGCTATTCAACACTGCCGCACCTAGGCTACCCGAAACCCCTTTTAAGCTATGGACCAAACGCAGTGCCTGCTCATCATTTGGGTTGGACTCAACCATTTTTATCAAGGCTTGGCCGTCACCCGCATGCTCCTCGATAAAGATTTCGAGCAGCATCAAGGCCGTGTCCTGATCGCCATCTAGAGAATCAAGTAAGAAGTTCACATCAATCTTGGCGGGTAAATCACCGGAGGTTTTGGCCTCTTCAATGGATTGGGCTGGCTGGTTTTCAACAAACTGCGCGGGTTCGGGCGCGTTGTACTCCTCAAACTCTGCTTTTTCGATAATGCTGTCGATCATTTGCTCATCATTATCAGCCAGGCTGCTGATTTCAGCTTGGCATTGCTTAAGGTGTTCCGTGATCTCAAGTTCAACCTTGGCAATGGCTGTGATAAATTGCTGGCAGTCGGTACGATCGATCTGACCACCTTCACTTACCGTGTGCTCAATATACTCGGTAACTGCGCGTAGCTGCTGGGCACCTAGACTGCCTGCTACCCCTTTGAGGCTGTGGGCCACCAATTTCACTTGGGTTAGATCGCCAGCATCCAAATAGCGCTTCAACTTTTCACCGTCGTCGGCATGCTCTTCAAGGAAAATTTCCAGCAACATTGCGACCGACTCATGGTCGTTATCCATGCTGTCTAAGATATGCTGGATATCAAACACCAGTAAGTCGTCAAACCGAGAAGCTTTTTCTTCTTGTTCACTGCCCTCTATCACAGATGCTTCAACCACTTGCCCCCCAGCATCTGCAACCTCGACATCAACCTCAAGCGCAGCGTCGGTTTCCACCTCAACAGGTTTATCACTTACCGGTGCGGCTTCCTCTATAACCGTATTTTCCCCCTGGCTGGCAGAAACTCGTTCTGAAGGCTGTTGCTCCGTTTGCTTGACTTCATCTTGCTGAACACTGCTTTGCCTCACCATCACAAAGGCACAACCAACGGCAGCCAGCCCCGAAATAGCCGCAACAACATAGCCTAACTGCATGCCACTAAAGCCAGCAAAGGCACCACCAGCACTCACAGCCATCAGAAGAATCATTGATAATTTCATCAAACCCAACCTTAAAGGTGGCAATCAATGCCACATTATCTCAACTATTTATTATCTTGCTAACTGTACCCAACCTTGGTGAAAACAATGTGTTACGCATTGCATATACCTAGAAAGCTGTACACGATTACCTAGATAACTTTAGACAAAGAACGATTGGGGGGGCAAATAACAGGGACAAAAAAAGAGCAACATATTGCATATTGCTCTTTAATCGGTAAATCCCTAATAAAAGTAGATTAATTATCGCTGTTCAAGCGGCGCATCAGCTGGTCTTTTAGATTCGGCGGTACACCTTTCAGCGTCAACGTATCGGTTTCTGCGTCATAGAAAACACGCTCGCCCAGTAGCATGCTATCGAAATTAATGGTCACCCCACCGCCGGAACCGACAAATTTAGTGAGTTTGCGCATCGCGGTGCGATCAGCCGGGAAGCTTTCTTCCAGCTCATAGCCTTGCTGAGAGGTAAACTGGTAGAAATCCGTACCATCATCCGACTCAGGTAGCTCGGCCGCCAGCTCTTTCACTGTTACTTCATCACCAGCCTGAAGCTGGCTATTACAGTAGTCATAAACTTGCTTGCGGTATTCTTGCTTCTCTTCTTTTTCCATTCGCGAGTCAGCACAAAAGTCTTCGACCGCTTGCATCAGCACTTGGTTTTGCTCTTTAACATCCAAGCCAACTTCCGCTTGCATGAAATCAAGGAAGAAATCCGCAATCTTACGGCCAACGCGGCCTTTGATGAAGGTCAGGTAGCGATTTGAATCGCTGTCGGTTTCCCACGAAGACAAGTCGATACGGGCAACAATATCCATCTTACCCACATCCAGGTAGTCGGTTGCGCTGATATCAAGCTGCTCGGTCACCTTCATGCTGTGGCAGGTTGGCAACAGGCCAATAAGCAGGTAATCCGTCGCCAAAGACTGGTACTCGGCAATCACCAAGGTGCCCACATCGGCAAATGGGTATTTCGCCAACTCAGCCTGTAAGCGCTGGGCTGATTGGTTAGAAAAGGTAAGAAAATCCAGCTCACCGGCACGAACTTGTTTCAACCAGTGACTAAATTCACTCTCTTCGGCGAAATGACCAAACCCTTTCGCCCCCTTGCTGCTATAAACTCGATGCAGCTCAGCAACCAGTTCTTCTGTCGCAGAGTTATTCTCAAGCGTTTGTTTTCTTAGGTGAACTTCCAGTTCTTCTGAATCATTCTTTACCAGCTGGTGAAGAATGACGTTCGAAAGTGTAAGACTCATAATGGAAAAATTTCAGTAAATCTAAAGTGTAGGTTATTATAAGTCGCTTTCCTTAACATTAAAGAAGATTAAACAAGACTTCCTATGCCTATTACTTCAAAATACAGCAATAAAAAAGTTGAACAAATCATTGAAGATATGTTCGATGTACTAGAGAAGCACGATGCTTCAGCAGAGCTTGCTCTGATGATCGTTGGTAATATTGCGACTAACATCATTAATTCAGACGTGCCTGCAGCGCAAAGGAAGGCAATTGCAGATAAATTCGCACAAGCCCTGCAATCCTCAATCAAAGAAGATTAATCTTGTTTGCTTACGTTATAGCAAGATAAGACTGGGAAACACTGACATATATGGTCTCCAGCGGTAACAACTACAAAGACAAAGTCTCCCAGCTGATTAGCTGGGGACACTGGTTCAGTTTCTTTAATATCATCGCCGCCATGCTACTTGGCACGCGTTATATTGTGCACTCTGAATGGCCCGAAACCCTTTTGGGTCAAGCCTACCTTGCCTTTAGCTGGGTTGGCCATTTTGGGTTCCTTGTCTTTGGCTTCTATATTCTGATCCTATTTCCGGCTAGCTTTTTGATCCCGTCGCAGCGCCTTATGCGCCTGTTTGCGGTATTGGTTGGCACCATCGGCCTGACAACCTTGTTGTTAGATACCCATGCCTACGAGTCTTTGGAGCTACACCTAAGCCCACTCGTTTGGGATTTGCTGCTAAGTGGAGAAAGAACAGAACTGAATGCCCGCTGGCAATACTTGTTTATTACCGTACCGGTAATTTTCCTGCTCCAGCTGGTGCTGTCAGAATGGCTATGGCGTAAACTGCGAAAACTCACCCGAAAACACGTTGGCGTGCCTATTGCCATGGTTTTCGGGGTCTGCTTTATCAGCAGCCACCTTATTTATATCTGGGCCGATGCTAATTTATATCGCCCGGTAACGGTCCAGCGTTCGAATTTCCCGCTGTCATACCCGATGACCGCGAAAACATTCATGGAAAAACACGGCCTGCTTGACCGCAAAGAATACACTGAGCGCCTCAACGCCCAAGGTGTTGAAGATAGCGATCAGATCCGCTACCCGCTGGAAAAAATGAGCTTCCGCGATCCGGGTACGCAGCAGAACATTCTGGTGTTGATGATCGATGGTTTGCGCAGCGACATGGTTAAACCAGAAGTCATGCCATACCTGTCGGCCTTTGCCGAGCAAAACCTGAACTACACCAACCACTACAGCAGTGGCAACGACAATGACTCCGGTTTATTCGGCCTGTTCTATGGCTTGCCGAGTAGTTATTACAACAGTATCCGCTCGGCGAGTAAGCAGCCACTTATGCTTAATACCCTTGAAAAGCGCGGCTACCAGTTTGGTGCATTCAGTGGCAATGGCTTGGATGAGCCTATTTACCAGGACGCGATCTTTAGCAAGCAAGCATTACCTGAAGCCACCGAAGGTACTGGCGACCCACAAGCCATCAGCGACTGGACGGCATGGCTAACAGAGCAGCCGACGGATTCACCATGGTTTAGCTATATCGAGCTTACCAGTGTTGAAAACTTCGAAGAAGGTGGAGACTACGTCCCTGTTTTTGAACCGTCACTGGGTTCAAATGATACCCAAGGGCAAGACACCAACACCCTGTTCAAGAACAGCTACAAGAATGCTGCCCATTATATTGACGAGCAGCTAATTACCATCTTCGATCAACTGGTGGCGCAAGGCCAAATGGATAACACCATTGTGGTTATCACGGCCAACCACGGCACTGAATTCAATGAAACCGGCTCGAACAGTTGGGGGGCAAATACCAACTACAGCCAATACCAACTGAAAGTACCGATGATCATCCACTGGCCTGATAGTGTTGCCTCAGTCACCAAGCGACAAACCAGCCACCTTGATCTAGTGCCTACAATCATGGAATCGGTATTGAGTACAACGGCACCGACTTCTGCTTATAGCAGCGGTACCAGCTTGTTTAAGGTTAACCCCAAGCGCCGTTGGTTGCTTGCCGGTAACAATGATGACATTGTGATGATCCAGCCTAAGACGACAACGGTGGTCGATAAGTACGGCAATTACCGCGTTTACGACCAAGACTACCAGCAGCTGGACGCCGCAAAGCCTAAATTATCGACGCTGATGCAAGCAATGCACGAAATGAAGCGCTTCTACACGCCTAAGTAGGCAGGACAGCCACCCCAAGCTACAACGAAAGAAGCCGCATGATTGCGGCTTCTTTTTTGTTCTTCTGTCGGCAGGCTAGTGGCTAATGATACTCTTGATTGCTAGCAAAGCATTGCTCAAATCCATCCGACCAGCCATTGGCATATCGGTTGTCAGTTTCCATTCTTTCCGGATCGCGTCTAAACCCTTCCTGGTGTGTTCTCGCGGCCAATTTTCTGCTGCTGCAGCCGTCTTGATAACCATCAAGATAGTTACGGGTAAACCCTAGCTCGGCGAGTTTCTCATGCCGGCTTTCGGCACAACCGACTATGGTGGTCACCGCAACAATGGATGCAAGCAAAATTGGTGCTAACGGCATCGTCTTCCCTTACCTATATGAATACTGACACCTAAAATTTAGAGTGTTCGATAAAATATGACTGTCTTAGTTTCGATACATCCGCTATTTTTATACTCAAATTATCTTAATTAGCTGAAAGCCCTATGACCCAACATGTCCTAATTACAGGTGCAAACCGAGGCATCGGCCTTGCCCTAACCGAGCTTTACCTAAAAAGTGGCTGGTCGGTCTACGCCACCTGCCGTGATATAACCCAAGCCCCCGAGCTCACTGCATTGCAACGTATCCACGAGCACCTCTTTGTTAGCGAACTGGATGTCACCGACCATCACGCTATTGAGCAACTCAGTCAGTCTTTAAAGGCGATAAGCTTTGACTTGCTGGTCAACAATGCAGGCTATTACGGCCCCAAGGGCTACGGATTTGGTAATACCGATGCAGATGAATGGCGCAAAGTATTTGAAATCAATACCATAGCCCCACTCAAGTTGGTTGAAGCCTTTTACCCGCAGCTTAAAGCTAACCAACCGGGTGTTGTCGCTTGCCTCTCATCCAAAGTCGGCAGCATGGCTGAAAACACCAGCGGCGGTGGCTACATCTACCGCTCATCGAAAGCGGCCCTTAACTCCGTGGTGAAAAGCCTCTCCAACGACCTATTACCACAAGGCATTATCTGTATTGCCCTTCATCCCGGCTGGGTACAAACCGAAATGGGCGGGCCGAATGCTTTGATTGATACCCAGACATCGGCCAAAGGGTTGAAGCAAGTTATTGATAGTGTGGGCGAAGCTGACTCAGGCTTGTTTATGGACTATCAGGGGAACTACCTGCCTTGGTAACTAACCAAGGCCCCCCAAAATACCCATAAGGAATAAAGCTATTTCTCAATGTAATTACGCGCTTTCCAACTTGTGTAATGACTCGCAAATTTACCAATTACCATGCATAAGAATTGCATTCTGTGTCGTCAGCAATCATTTTTAGCGGCTAAATCCGTAACAATGACCTAAGAAATCAATAAGAATAAATGGGATACCCTGACGTTGGCACAACATGATCAGCTCAATAGCTTTTATCAGCGAATACTCTCACAGTGGGCAAAAGCCCATGGCTTGCGCACCATTTGCGAGCTAACCAGCCGCAACTTGTTCTTGAGCTTTGGCGTCGAGAAGGCACAGTTGGTTGTTGCTTATAAATCCCGCTGGCGATCCTTGTTGGAGATGCGGCAAGACGGTATTCATTACCAGTTCCCACCCGATGAGATCGCTGACGACAATCTTGTGCCTTTTTACCAAATCACCAAAGCTATCCGCCAACGCCACCCTACAGTTACCGAATTCGATACCGCCAGACGCTTCTTGCTACCGATAGAGCGCCGCTCTACCATTATCGGCTGCTTAATTTTCGACTTACCCAAGAGTGTCACTAACGAAAATATTACTGGTAATGACTTCATCGCGCTTGCCACACTCATTGCCTCTGAGCTCGATTCTTCCTTGATCAATGCCAGTATTCAAGACGAGCATAGCGGTCGGCGCACAGCCGAGCGGGAATTAAAAATTAGCATCGATGAGCAGAATAGTTTGCAGCAGCAGCTGCAAGCACTGCACGATATCTCCTTCAAGCTTTGGCGGGCAGAGTCTGTCGATGACATGCTGTATACCGCCGTCGATGAAGCAAAGAAGTCGTTGAAAATCGACCGGATGGCCATCTTCTTGTTCAATGAAAATCAAAAGATGCACGGGACATATGGGACTGATATCCACGGCAATACCGTGGATGAACACTATTTTGAGGCCGGGATCCCCGACCAATGGTTTTCAAACCGTACCCTCACCAACAAGGAATATTTCGCGGTACAGCATGACACCCCGCTCTACCACGACTTCAAGCAAGTCGGCTTTGGCTGGAATGGCTATATCTCGCTGTGGGATGAAGACACCCCCATCGGCTGGATAGCATGCGACAACCTGCTTAGTGGAATGCCGTTGCACAACAACCACCAGCAATTGCTCAAGCAGTTCGGCTTTATTGTGTCGCAGCATTTAGTCCGTCGCCAGGCAGAGGAGAAACTCAAGCAACTCAATACCGACCTTGAGCTCATCGTTGCCCAGCGTACCGAAGAGTTACAGCAAGCCAATGAAAAACTTGAAAAGATATCCCGCCTTGACGCCCTCACTGATGTCGCCAACCGCCGGGTATTTGATGAAAGGTTCAGCGAGGAGTGGCGCCGGGCAGAGCGCCACCAACTGCCACTGTCTTTGCTAATCATTGATGTTGATAACTTCAAGCTATACAACGACAGCTATGGCCATGCCGCCGGGGATGATTGCCTGAAGGCGGTAGCCACTTGCCTGGCAAGCCTTGAAAGACGCGCCGGGGCATTGTTTGCCCGCTATGGCGGCGAAGAGTTTGTACTTTTGCTTCCGGGACAGGATCATCATGCAGCAAAATATGCGGCGAAGCGGGCTTTGCACTCCATTCAAGATCTTCAGCTGCACCGCACAAAAGGGGCAGACAGTGCACCGAATATCGTGACGGTGAGCATTGGTGGCTGCACCATCATTCCATCGTCTTTTCGCACCCCAAGCCAATTTTTCGAGCAGACCGATCATGCTCTTTATGAAGCCAAGTCAAACGGGAGAAACCAGTACTTCATGTGCCAACACTGCCGCTAGCCGATACCCAATAAAGCCGATATAAATTCTATATATCAACGATCTATACCCTAGCTACTTCAAGATGGGTATAGACACTATTACTAACTCTTGGGTTTACGGCCACCTGATGATGCCCGGCTACGCCCTTTTGAACCAGTGCTTTTCTTTGCCCCGCCTTTGTTATAGCGGCGTTTCTTGCCCTTAAATGGCTCTGGGGATTTTAAGTCTCGCAAACTTTGCGGTACTTCACTGTGCTTTACTTTTTCCATCAGTGCCGACACTTGCTGCTCAAGGGCATCCATGAACGGCTTATAGGCACATTTCTTGTCGGCCATGTCCTGCAGCTGGTGCTCCCAGTGGGCAGTCATATCAGGGTAGGTCGACTCATCAGGCAACGCATAGATCAGCCCGCGCCCCGCCTCTGTCGCATGGATATTCTTGCCTTGGCGCATCAACAATTGGCGCTTAAAGAGGACATCCAAAATCCCCGCCCGGGTCGCTTCGGTACCCAAGCCATCGGTATCTCGCAAAATTTTCTTTAACGAGTTATCAGAAACAAAGCGGGCAATCCCGGTCATGGCCTGCAATAAGGTCGCTTCGGTAAAAGCTTTGGGTGGCTCGGTCATTTTGTCTTTGATCTCGCCATCTTGGCAGGTCAAAACCGTGCCCTTGTCCAATGGCGGGACTTTGTCGGCAAGGTCCGTTTCTTTCGCTGAATCATCGCGGCCAAGCAGCTGGCGCCAGCCCGGAGACATCAACTGCCGCCCTCGGGCAACAAACAAGCCCCCCGCAATGGTAAATTCAAGCTTGGCCTCGCTGTATACCGCCGGTGGATAAAACTGCATCAGGTACTGCCTTGCGATCAGTTGGTACACCTTCTGCTCAGAGGCACTGAGCGACGCGGCATTAATCGACTTGGGTGTTGGAATAATGGCATGGTGGGCATCCACTTTTTTATCATTCCAAGCTTTTGACTTTATTGAAGTATCCGCCCCAGCCACCGCCTGGCTTAGGCTTTGGTCATTATTGGCCACCGCTTGGCATACATCGTTTGCCTGCTTGAAGTGATCCATCGGCAAATGGCGTGAGTCCGAGCGAGGGTAAGTGATCACTTTGTGCTTTTCATATAACGCCTGACAATTTGCCAATACATCAGCCGCGCTCATGCCAAACCGCTTGGCGGCATCGATTTGCAACGCCGATAACGAATAAGGCAACGGCGCATTCTGCTTGGTTTCCTTACGCTCTGACGCCGTTACCTCTGCCGGCTGGCCTTTGATTCGGCTGACGACGTTTTCACACAATTTACGGTTAAGCACCCTTCCTTCTTCGTCCATCCATGGCTGGCAGGCTTCGCTCGGCTTCCAGCGGGCACGGATAGTCATGTCCTGATAAGGGATCAACGCGAACAGCTCAAAAAAGGGCTTGGGAACGAAATTGGCAATTTCATCATCGCGGCGCGTCACCAACCCCAGCACCGGTGTTTGGACTCGGCCAACCGACAGAACGCCGCGGTAGCCCCCTTTTTGCCCCAATAGGGTATAGGCGCGGGTCATGTTCATGCCGTAAAGCCAATCCGCCCGCGAGCGCGCCAACGCCGAGACTGACAACGGAATAAAGTCGCGGTTGCTGCGCATTTTGCCCAACGCGCGCTTAACCGCTGCCGGATTCAGGTCGGAAATCAGCAAGCGCTGCATATTGGCTTTCTTGCCTTGGGCAAGCTTGACGTAATCAATCACCTCGTCCACCAGCAGTTGCCCTTCGCGATCAGGGTCGCCCGCATGCACCACCTCGGTCGCTTGCTTGCAGAGTTTACGGACAACCGCCAACTGCTGCTTGGCTGACTTACGCGGAGATAGTTGCCACTGCTCCGGCACAATCGGCAGATCGGCCATGTTCCATTTCTTGTATTTCTCGTCATAGGCATCCGGCTCAACCTGCTCTAACAAGTGGCCGATACACCAAGTGACAATATCGCCATTCCCCAACTCGATATAGCCATTTTGGCTCTTATGAGGGCGAGGCAATACAGCCGCTATCGCACGGCCAAGGCTGGGTTTTTCTGCAATATAAAGACGCGTCATGGGACTGGAGCAATTGTTCTTAGTAGGGTTTCATTACTTTGAACTATATGAGAAAACAGCCATCAGAACAAGAAATACTGGATATAGATACAGTTTAAAATCGAAGGGAAAAGTTTCGAGAGTAGCGTTTGAGTTGCGCAAAGAATCATTGTGGAAAGACTGACAGCAATAAAATTGATAGCGGTGAAGGCTCGATACCCGCACCGCTAAAATTGCAGTTAGCGCGCGTTTTCAGCCAGCCACGCTTTGACCTCATCGTATTCACCACGGAACACGATGCGATCGGCTTTCTTGCCCAACTGGTAGGTGTACATTGGATCGTAGTACTGCTCAAGCAACAAGCTTAGCCAATCATAATGGCGCTCAAGCGAGCCGGACGATTGCATCGCTTTTACCGCGTTTTGCTGAACGAGCAATAGTTCTTCGTAGCGCTGGAAACCCAGGCGCTTGCGAATGCTGAACATCCCTCTTTCAAGGTACTCCGCAAACTTTTGCCAACCGTCTTCTTCGCCATATTGAGCGACAAAATCGCGCTGCATGCGCACGACATAGTCATCAAGCAAGCGCTCAAGGCGTACGTCCAGCGGATCATCGACAATGGCAATTGGCGCTTGCTGCATTGCTTGGTTGATCGACAAGGGTACGCTAACCGAACCGATGATCTTGCCTTCATCTTCGAAGACAAGGTGATCGTGGCCTGCCGCCTGCTTTTTCAACATCGCCACAGCCAGCACATTCTCAAAATCGATCTGGGTGCGCTGCGGGGTGACATAACGCCCGAACGACGATCCCCGGTGGTTTGCCGCACCTTCCAAGTCGATGGCATTGTCGACTTCGTTGACCATGATAGTTTTGCCGCAACCGGTATTGCCACCAATCAAGGTCATCGGCTTGGCTGCCACAGCATCAATGGTATCGATAAGGTAGCGGCGCAGGGCTTTGTACCCCCCCACAACCATTGGGTAGTCAATGCCGGCTTCTTGCAACCACTGCTGGGTAATACGCGAACGCAACCCGCCACGGAAACAGTACAGGTAGCCGTTAGGGTTTGCTTCACAAAACGCCTTCCATTGGGCAACGCGCTGGGCTTTCACCTCACCATTAACCAATTCATGCCCCAAGGCAATCGCTGCCTGCTGGCCTTGCTCCTTGTAGCAGGTGCCAACCGCCTCTCGCTCATCATCTTGCATTAGCGGTCGGTTATCCGAGGTTGGAAACGCACCCTGAGCAAATTCAATCGGGGCACGCATATCCATCAACGGCGTATCATTAACAAACAGCTGCTGGAAATCTTCACAGTTTGGGCGTGACATAATTAGCAAATCTCAATCAGTACAGCTTGATCATCGGCTGCTTTGGTAAGCTCACCGATCGCATTCAAGGTGATGCCATGCTTCTTAGCCACGTCCTGTACTTCCTGCTCGGCATCTGGGGTAACCGCCAACAACAAACCACCCGACGTTTGCGGATCACACAATAGCGCTTTTTGCTGCTCAGTCATTTCACCTAGGCGGTGGCCGTAACTGTCAAAGTTACGCCCTGTGCCACCCGGTACACAGCCTTCTGCAATGTAATCAAAAACACCTGGTAAATGCGGGACCTGATCAAACTGGATAGTAGCCTTCAAGCCGCTACCTTCACAAATCTCGTTAAGGTGGCCCATCAAGCCGAAGCCGGTTACGTCGGTCATGGCCTTAACACCAGCCACATCGGCAAAATCCACGCCTGGCTTGTTCAATGCGCACATCCAATCACGAGCAAGGTTTTGGTGCTCTTCTTTTAGCTTGGACTTTTTCTCAGCGGTGGTCAGCACACCAATACCCAACGGCTTGGTCAGGTACAGTTTGCAACCCGCTTCTGCTTGGTTGTTGCGCTTCACGCGGTCGGTATCCACAATACCGGTTACCGCCAAGCCAAAAATAGGCTCAGGGGCGTCAATAGAGTGGCCGCCAGCCAGAGAAATACCCGCTTCACGGCACACCGCACGGCCACCTTCAATCACCTGCTGGGCAATTTCCGGCGCCAACACATTGACCGGCCAGCCTAAAATCGCAATGGCCATGATTGGCTTACCACCCATCGCGTAGATATCGCTGATAGCGTTAGTGGCGGCAATGCGACCAAAATCATAAGGGTTATCAACGATAGGCATGAAGAAATCGGTAGTACTCACAACCGCAGTACCATTGCCAAGATCGTAAACCGCGGCATCATCTTTACTTTCGTTACCAACTAGCAGGTTTGGATCCGCGAATGGAGCGAGCTGCGATCGAAGAATAGTATCAAGTACTTGAGGAGAAATTTTACAACCACACCCTGCTCCGTGGCTGTATTGAGTTAGACGAACATTTTCCATGACACGCTCCGAAAAATTTTTACAAGAGCGAGGATTCTACTCCTGCGATCTGGCAGTGTCATCATTCTGGATCAAAAAGGGGAAGCATTTTAGCTTCCCCTGATGGTTAACTTTACCGCCAATAGCGCTTAGAGGTATTCAACAAACTGGGTTAAATCCCTGGCTGGCGCCTTCGCATCGCGGCAACCTGCACTACCGATGTAAAGGAAGCCAACAATAAGATCATCACCTTGTACCCCAAGTGCCTCGCGTACCATCGGGTGGTAGGCCCATTTGCCGGTACGCCAAAAGCCAGAAAAACCTTGGGCTACCGCTGCCATCTGCATAGCTTGCGTCGCACACCCCGCTGATAAGTGCTGCTCGATAGTCGGCACTTTCTCGTGCTCGGTGACTTTGGCCACCACGGTGATCACCATGGGTGCCCGAAAAGGCGATTTCGCGGCCTTTTCGATAACGGCCTCATCGGCACCATCGGCTTTGGCCGCCTCCACCAAGATATCGGACAGCTTGCCTAACCCTTCTTCGCCTTGGGATACGATAAAACGCCAAGGGGTTAAACCGGCGTGATCCGGTGCGCGTAAACCCGCTTGGAAAATCGCCTCTAATGCCTCGCCTTCCGGCGCAGGGGCAACGAGCTTGGGTAACGAACGTCGATTAAGCAATAGGGTGAGTGCATCCATAACTACCTCATAATGAAATTTTGTCCTATACCGACGATAGCATAATTCTTGCGGAGCAAATCCACTGAGAAATAGTGGGATATTACTAATGGTTCTATGGTTCTATGGTTCTATGGTTCTATGGTTCTATGGTTCTAATAGACTAGCCTTGCTTAGCAATGCTTTCACAAGGTGACTTTAGAACCATAGAACCGATCGCCTATAGCTTTGCCGCTAGCTCCATGCCTTGGCGGATCACCCGCTTGGCATCAACCTCGCCTGCGACGTCTGCCCCACCAATCACATGCACATTGATGTTGTTGGCTTTTAGCTTGTCGGACAATTCCTCGACCGAGGTCTGCCCGGCACACAGCACGATATTGTCGACATCCAGCACCCGCGACTGCCCTTCAACCGTAATATGCAAGCCGCTGTCGTCAATGCGATCGTAGCTCACGCCCGCAAGCAGTTCGACGCCGCGCTTTTCAAGCACCTTGCGGTGGATCCAACCCGTTGTTTTACCCGGCCCCTTACCGACCTTGCCAGGCTTACGCTGCATTAGCCAAACTTGGCGCTGGCTCACATACTCATCATGCGGATACAAACCGCCCGCGTGGTCAATGTCTTTATCAATACCCCAGTCTTTCAGCCAGTCGTCCAATGCTTGGTGCTCTGGCTCGGTCAGCATGGTAGACACATCGACCCCAATCCCGCCGGCACCAATCACCGCCACTTTTTGACCAAGCTGTACCTTATCGCGTATCAGGGTTTGGTAATCGATCACTTTTTCGTGGTCAACGCCCGGTATCGGTGGCTTGCGCGGCTGCACCCCCGTCGCCACAATCACTTCGTCATAGCCAGACAGCTCCTCGGCTGTCACGCCATGGCCCAGCTTCACATTGACATTGGTCTGCTCAAGACGGCGGGTAAAGTAGCGGATAGTTTCCTTGAACTCTTCCTTGCCGGGGATCTGCATCGCCAAATTAAACTGACCGCCGACATAATCATTTTTCTCAAACAAGTCGACTTGGAAGCCACGCTCGGCAGCAGCTACTGCGGTCGCCATCCCTGCCGGGCCCGCGCCCACAATGGCAATACGGCGGCTACTCGCTGCTGGAGTCAGCACCAACTCAGTTTCGTAACAGGCTTGCGGGTTCACCAAGCAACTTGCTCGCTTGCCGACAAAGACATGGTCAAGGCAGGCTTGGTTGCAACCGATACAGGTATTGATATCGTCGGCACGGTCTTGCTCGGCTTTCATCACAAAGTCCGGATCAGCGAGGAACGGCCGTGCCATTGACACCATGTCGGCTTGGTTGGTCGATAAAATATCTTCAGCCACCTGCGGGGTATTGATTCGGTTACAGGTTACCAGCGGGATCGAGACTTCCGACTTCAACTTTTCGGTTACCCAGGCAAACGCCGCCCGCGGCACTTGGGTGGCAATGGTGGGTACCCTTGCCTCGTGCCAGCCAATGCCAGTATTCAAGATAGAGACGCCTGCCTGCTCTAGCAGTTTCGCCAGCTGAACCACTTCCTCGTGGGTACTGCCCTGCTCAACCAGGTCCAGCATCGACAGGCGGAATACAATAATAAAGTCACGCCCAACCCGGGCACGAACCGCCTTCACCAACTCAAGCGGAAAACGGATACGGTTTTCATAGCTACCGCCCCAATCATCGTAACGGTGGTTCGAGCGCTTACAAATAAACTGGTTGATGAGGTAACCTTCCGACCCCATCAACTCAACACCATCATAGCCAGCTTCGCGAGCCAGCTCGGCACTGCGGGCAAAGGCCTCAATGGTTTTGTAGATCTGCCGCTCACTCATTTGGCTTGGGGTAAATTTGGAAATGGGCGACTTAATCGCAGAAGCACTAACGGCAAACGGGTGCATGGCATAGCGCCCGGCATGAAGCAGCTGTAAGGCAATTTTGCCGCCTTCTTCATGGACGGCATCAGTAATGACACGGTGCGCACGAGCCGCTCTGGCAGAGCTAAACTCAGCACTTAGCGGATGCAGGCGGCCGCGAAAGTTAGGGGAAAAGCCGCCAGTCACAATCAGGCCGACACCGCCCTTGGCGCGGGCCGCATAGAAAGCAGCGAGTTTCTTGAATCCGTCACGGGACTCTTCCAGCCCGGTATGCATTGATCCCATCAACACACGATTACGTAATTGAGTGAAACCAAGATCTAACGGCGCTAACAAATGAGGGTAAGTTTTATCGTCCATGGCTTCCATTCTTTTGTTGTTATGGTCTGACCAGTATATGAAGAGGACAAACTTTAATCAAACACTTGTTTACATAAAATTAACACCAGTTTGATTTGGATCTAACCTTTGGCCATTATTTTCACGTTGCTTATTCTTGATAGGCTAACCGCAAAAGTCCCCGGCCTACACCTTGGTCAATCGATTTATTACTGTAATTCCTTGTTTACTAAGTTAGGATAGAAATAATACCGAACACATAATCAGGAACTTTCATGAAAGTGATATTTAAAGGAATAGCCAAACTGTTCCGTGGGATCTGGAAGCTGATTAGCTTTACCCGCCAGCTAATTATTAACCTGATCTTCCTTCTGATCGTGGGTGTACTAATCTTTGCCTTCACGCAAAGTGGTGAAGAGCCGGTTGTACCTGATGAAGCAGCCTTGGTTCTAGACCTAAGCGGTCCAATTGTTGAGCAGCGAAACTTCGTAAGCCCTGTCGACGCCATCACCAGCAACGCTCTCGGCCAACCACAAGTTAAAGAAAATGTCTTGTTTGATATCGTTGATACCATTCGAGCGGCATCAACCGATAACCGCATTACCGGATTGGTATTGAACCTGAGGGGAATGGCTGAAACAAACCTGACCAAGATGCGCTATATCGCCAAAGCAATCGAAGAGTTCAAGCAGGCGGGCAAACCCGTTTATGCCATCGGCGATAACTACAAGCAAAGCCAATATTACCTATCGACGTTTGCCGATAAGGTCTTCATGTCACCGGATGGCGGAGTACTGCTAACGGGTTACGGCAGCTACAGCCTGTACTACAAGAGCTTGCTAGAAAAGCTGGATGTGAATACCCATGTTTTCCGTGTCGGCACCTACAAGTCGTTTGTTGAGCCGTACACCCTCGACGGTATGTCTGACGAAGCCCGAGAAGCCAATACCGTTTGGCTAAATCAGTTATGGCAAGGCTATACCTCTGACGTGGCAGCAAACCGCCAAATCGATGCATCGGTGCTCACCCCAGAGCTAGAGAGCTTTATCGAGCAACTAAAAGCGGTAAACGGCGATTTTGCCGAGCTCAGCCTAAAACTCGGCTTGGTTGACGAATTGATCACCCGCCCAGCCCTGCGCAAGCAATTAATTGACGAGTTTGGTAGCAACGGCGAAAGTAGCTTCAACCAGATTAGCTACTACGATTACCAGCCAACGGTTATCAGTACCGATCTGCCAAGCGAAAACCAAGTTGCCGTGGTTGTGGCTAGCGGTGCTATCGTCGACGGCGGCCAGCGCAAAGGCACGGTTAGCGGAGACTCAACCGCCGCCCTGCTTCGCGAAGCCCGCCTAGACGACAAAGTGAAATCGGTGATCCTGCGTGTCGACAGCCCGGGCGGCAGTGCATTTGCCTCAGAAGTTATCCGCAATGAGGTTGACGCCCTAAAACATGCCGGCAAGCCTGTCGTTGTATCAATGTCGAGCCTTGCGGCATCGGGCGGTTACTGGATTTCATCCAGTGCAGATCGCATCTTGGCCCAGCCAACCACCATCACTGGCTCCATCGGTATCTTTGCGATTTTAACCACCTTTGAAAAAGGCTTGGAGAAAATGGGCATCTACAGCGACGGCGTGGGCACCACCCCGTTCTCGGGTGTCGGTGTCACTCGCGAGCTGCCCGAAGGGGTTGCCCAAGTGTTCCAGCTTGGTATTGAGCACGGCTACCAACGCTTTATCGGCTTGGTGAGCGAATACCGCAATATGTCTCTAGAGCAAGCTGACAGCATTGCCCAAGGCCGGGTATGGACAGGTAAAGATGCACTTAAGCTTGGCCTGGTCGACGAATTGGGGGATTTTGACGATGCTGTCAACGCCGCCGTTGAACTTGCCCAGCTAGACAGCTATGAACTGCGCTGGATGGCCGAGCCGCTGAGCACCGCAGAGATGTTCATGCAGCAGTTTACCTCTGAGGCCCGTGCCTTTATCGCCTCTGCTATACTTGGAGATATTCCAAAGTCATTGCAACCAGTTACACAACAAGTTGTAACAGACCTAACCGCCCTTGGTAACTTTGATGATCCAAAAGGGCAATATGCGTTCTGTATAAACTGTATCAATATCGAAAAGTGAGATCAGCCCGGCAACGCCGGGCTTTTTTTAATAGCTGTTAGCCGTATAATGCGGCCACCAAACCGATAATTCTGTACCTTCATATGGAAAGAAAACACATTTATATCGCCTACACAGGCGGCACAATTGGCATGCAGAAGTCACAGCACGGGTACATCCCTGTTGCCGGCTTCATGGAAAAACAGCTTGAAAGCATGCCAGAATTCCATCGTGCAGAAATGCCTAAATTCACTATCCATGAATATGATCCCCTAATCGATTCCTCGGATATGACGCCAGCGGATTGGCAGCGCATTGCTGATGATATTAAAGCGAACTACGACAAGTATGATGGTTTTGTGATCCTACATGGTACGGATACCATGGCATATACCGCCTCTGCCCTGTCATTTATGTTCGAAAACCTCGATAAGCCAGTGATTGTTACCGGCTCGCAAATCCCATTGGCGGAGCTGCGTTCAGATGGCCAAAGCAACTTGCTCAATGCTTTGCACGTCGCGGCAAACTACCCAATCAACGAAGTGACCGTTTTCTTCAACAACAAGTTGATCCGCGGTAACCGTAGTACCAAGGCGCACGCCGATGGTTTCGGCGCCTTTATTTCGCCAAACCTACCGCCGTTGCTAGAAGCGGGTATCAATATCCAGCTTAACAATGTCGAGCTAGACAAAAAGCCCGAAGGTGAATTCAAAGTCCATAACATCACGCCTCAGCCGATTGGTGTGATCACTATGTACCCAGGCATTTCGCCAGAAGTGATCCGCAATACCCTGCGCCAGCCGGTGAATGCGATGATCCTGCTTACCTTTGGGGTGGGTAATGCGCCTCAAAACCCTGAGCTGCTTGAGCAACTAAAAGAAGCCAGCGATCGCGGGGTGATCGTCATGAACCTGACCCAGTGCCTATCCGGCAAGGTTAACATGGGCGGTTACGCCACGGGCTGCGCCTTGGCAGATGCCGGGGTACTGAGCGGGTTTGACATGACACCAGAAGCCGCATTGGCAAAACTGCACTTCCTGCTCAGCCAAGCGCTACCGACCGAAACGGTAAGAAGCCTAATGCAGCAAGACCTACGTGGTGAGCTGTCAATCTAATCGGTGATTTTCACCAAATAGCAATAAGCGGGGGCCCATGTCCTCGCTTTTCTTTTTCCGCCACTAGCCACAGCTGAACAGCTAAGTTGTTTTTTTCTCGTCTACACTTTGTGTTATTGATATTTACGCAGGCAAAGTCATGACGATGATCCTCCACGGCTCTTCTATCTCGCCTTTTGTCAGAAAGATAATGCTGGCACTCGCCTATAAAGGACTCAGCTACGAGCTACAGCCCTTAAACCCCTTCGTGGAAAAAGAACTCGCACAAAAGCGCCACCCAATGGGCAAGGTCCCGGTGCTGGAGCATAACGGGCAGAGCATTATCGACTCAACGGTCATTGCCCACTACCTCGATGACTGTTATCCGGTACCGCCACTCTATCCCGGCGATGCCGCATCCAGAGCACAAATACGTTGGTTGGAAGAGTATGCCGACACTAGGCTGACATCCTTGATCGGCGGGGTGATGTTTTACCAGAAAATTTTGCGCGGCAAGATACTGGACAAAGACATCGACGAAGAGGCACTCGAACTGTGTATCGAGCACCACCTGCCCCCCGTGTTGGCTTACCTTGAAGAACAATTACCGGAACAGGCGTTTGTTACCGACCAACTATCGATGGCGGAGATCAGTTTGTGGAGTGTCTGCCGGAGTGGCTGGATGGCGGGGCTGCGCTACTCTAACTACCCAAAGCTCAACCATTACCTGGCGGCAATCGAGCAGGAGCCATGGGTGGCCAACTTGATCAGTGTGGAAGATCATGAAATGGCGGGCTTTTATTGCAACCCAATCATTGTTGGCACCCAGGGGTAGTCAATTAATGTCTACAATTGCTCGTGGCCAAAACGGGCAATTTCATCAACTTGTGCCGTATCTTCCCCGCCCTCGCCAGCAAAATCGCGCTTAAGCTCAGCCTTAGACTTAAACTTGATTTCTCCCCCAACCTCTACCGTCATATGCGCGGCATCGGTATTGTGGCGCGACTGGTAGAGCATCACAGCCTGCATTGCCGAATCACGCTGCTCTTGAGTCAAAGGCGTGCCATCAGGCCACTTGCCAATTTCAACCGCAGTGGAAATCCGGCTATATACTTCTGGGGTCATTGCGTTGAGCAAAGTTTCAAGATCCATGTGACTTACTATCCAGTTGTTATCAAATTATCTGGTTGGTATATCAGTTTAACCTTAAGCTCGCCAAAAATACGTCGATAAATGTTTAGGGGATCACACTGTGTTTCAGCCGTGGAACCCGATTTCAGTACAACTTCTGGTACAGTAACTATTACAACAATTAATATCAGCCTTAATAAACATAATAAAAAGCACAGCACCGTATATGAACCGTCTTTTTCAAATCGCAATCAAACCACTTTGCCTGCTTGTCAGCTTGTTGCTGCTATCAGGCTGCTTCGAAAGGCACCGCTCAACAGATAGCCTCTGCGAAGCCAACCCGCAGCTTTGTGCCGATACCAATTTAAACGATGGCCAGTGCCGGTTGCAGCGTACAACCCTGATATGGAAACGCTATGATGTGCTGAAAAACCCAACAGACGCAGAGAAGTTTAAAGAGCTGAAATTCACTTACGATTACCAAAAATGTTTGGAGTATGCGGCACGTATCGAGCCGACTGAGCTAAAAGAAAGAAAAACCAACCGTACCCGCGCCCTACTCAGTGCATACGATTCTATCAAGCGCCTGAACCAAGAGCTGGCTGATTCAACCGATCCTGAAATCATTTATTATCGCTGGAGCCAGGGGGATAAAAGGGCTTTGCGCCAGTTCCTAATGCTTGAAGGCACCCCAGCACTAGAAACCCCCGATATGCAGTTGGCATTAGCCACCTTCTATACGACCAACGACAAAGAAAAGACGGTTGGACTGCTCAAGCATGCGCTTGAGTTATACAACAAAGGGGAGAAGGTAAAACCGGAGATCATCCAAAGCTTGGCGACCATTGCCCACCAGAGCGGTGACACGGAGCTCGCCTACCTTTGGTCAATGATAGGTAATGAGCTAGAAATGCAAATTGGCAGTCGCGACAAGCTCATTGCCTTTTACCCAATGGCAGATCAAAAGCGCGAGGCCATAGATCAACGAGCAGGTGATTTAGCCGAAGCCATCGCGCGAGGCAAATTCAGAGCTAGCATGGTGCAGTAAACCATACAGCACCATGTAGCAGCTAACCTACCTTATAACAGCAGATTACGCTTCAGGCTCTGAGTTGAAGATCAGCGAGACAGAGTTGACACAATAGCGCTCCCCGGTGGTCTTAGGACCATCGGGGAAAACATGGCCTAAATGGCTATCGCACTTGGCACAGCGAATTTCAATGCGGTGCATGCCGTGGCTGTGATCCTCAAGGTAGCGAATCGCGTCTTTTTCGATTGGCGCATCAAAGCTCGGCCACCCACAACCAGAATCATACTTGCTTTCGGAGTTGAACAACGGCGCCTCGCAGCAGGTGCAAGTATAGATGCCTGTTTCGCGGTTATGCAGGAGTGTGCCAGAGAACGGCGCTTCTGTTCCTTGCTCTCGGCAGACTCGATATTGCTCATCAGTTAACTTTCCCTTCCAATAAGTATCTGATTTTTCTGACATTACATATCCTTATTGCTATTTCACCTAGATCCGATTCAGAAAATTGGTTGCCATTTAGTCGAACTGTGGCACATACTTTCTGCTCGAAAGGATTTTACATCTTCACTGCTCATTTAAGCATATTTTACCTGAGCAAAGTGTCGATATTAAAAGTTAATAACGGTAATGGTGGATATTCATACAAATGCTGTACGAATTTGCAGCGTTGTAGTTGGAATGTAAAAAAAATCCGAACTTTTTTTTGACCTCACGCAATTTAAGTTCGTTTTTCACTTGCAGCGTCACGTTAGATTCTGTAATTTTACTACCAGTTATCTTTCATTAGAAATTAAGTTGTGGAGCAACTGTAATGACTATCAAAGTAGGTATTAACGGTTTTGGCCGTATTGGACGTTTTGTTTTCCGTGCTTCTGTAGAGCGTAACGACATCGAAGTTGTTGGTATCAACGACCTAATCGACGTTGAGTACATGGCTTACATGCTTAAGTACGACTCAACTCACGGCCGCTTCAACGGTACTGTTGAAGTTGAAGGTGGTAACCTAATCGTTAACGGCAAAACAGTTCGCGTAACTGCAGAGCGTAACCCAACTGACCTTAAGTGGGACGAAATCGGTGTTGACGTTGTTGCTGAAGCAACTGGTATCTTCCTAACTGACGAAACTGCTCGTCAGCACATCACTGCTGGTGCGAAGAAAGTTGTTCTAACTGGTCCTTCTAAAGATGCGACTCCAATGATCGTAATGGGTGTTAACCAAGACACTTACGCAGGTCAGGACATCGTTTCTAACGCTTCTTGTACTACGAACTGCCTAGCACCAATCGCTAAAGTTCTTAACGACAAGTTCGGCATCGAGTCTGGTCTTATGACTACTGTTCACGCTACTACTGCTACTCAGAAGACTGTTGACGGTCCTTCTGCTAAAGACTGGCGTGGTGGTCGTGGTGCTTCTCAGAACATCATCCCATCTTCAACTGGTGCTGCTAAAGCTGTAGGCGTTGTTCTTCCAGAACTAAACGGCAAGCTAACTGGTATGGCTTTCCGCGTACCAACTGCTAACGTTTCTGTAGTTGACCTAACAGTTAACCTAAAAACTGGCGCATCTTACGAAGCTATCTGTGCAGCAATGAAAGAAGCTTCTGAAGGCGAGCTGAAAGGTGTTCTAGGTTACACTGAAGATCAGGTTGTATCTCAGGACTTCATCGGTGAAGTACAGACTTCTGTATTCGATGCTAAAGCTGGTATCGCGCTAACTGATAACTTCGTTAAAGTTGTATCTTGGTACGACAACGAAATCGGTTACTCAAACAAAGTTCTTGACCTAATCGCTCACATCTCTAAGTAATGTAAGCTTTTAGCTAGAATGACAAAAGGCGGCGCTTTCAGTGTCGCCTTTTTTGTATGTTTGCAACATGGCTAGCCTAGTTAGCAAATAGGAGGACGGTGCTTTCCCACTATAGACATGCCGTTTGGCGCGAGTTATAAGTGTTGCTGTTCGAGTCAAACTAGGTGCATTTTCCTGACTATAAAAGCAAAAACCCGTATTTACTCTAGTTTAGAAGCTAAAAACCACTTACAAATTTAACAAATATATTTTAATTTTTGCAGATATTTTTTAAATAAAAATAAGTATATTGAAAACTGAGCTTTTCTTACTCGTCCTATTCAGGTCAAAAATATTGATGATATACCCAAATACTCTTACCGCACCGGTTGTTCACCGATCATGTTGCGAGAGTGATTAGGTATATAAATCAAAAAATTAAGGGTTGCATGATGGATTTACGTCAACTTTCAACACTCACAGCCTTGTCGGATGCCGTCACAATTTGTGAATACAACGGCATTAAGATTGTTCGCATTATTCATGAAGCAGCAGAAGCAGGGATCTCATTACACGGCGGCCACTTAGTGTGGTTTAAGCCCAAAGGTGAGAATGATGTTATCTGGCTAAGTGAAAAAGCAGAATTTGATACAGCCAAGGCGATTCGTGGTGGTATTCCGGTATGCTGGCCATGGTTTGGTAAGGTAGCAACACCATCGCATGGCTTTGCCCGCAATAGCGAGTGGACCTTGAAAGAGCACCGCGAAAATGACCAAGGTGTCATTGTTGCCCTGACCCTTGAAGACAGCGACGCCACCCGTGCTCTTTGGCCGCATAAGTTCAATAACGTACTGACCTTCGAGATCGGTGCCAGCTTGAAAGTCAGCCTGACCTCGACCAACACCGATAGCACCCCATGGCACTTCGGCGGCGCACTGCATAGCTACTTTACGGTAGCAGATATCAAGCAGACCCATGTGACGGGTATGGGGAGCCAATACATCGATAGCACGCAAGGCGGCAAGCATGAAGAAGGCGGTGAGCAACTGCATTTCGAACAAGAAGTCGATCGTGTCTACACTCAACCCGAAGATACCATTACGGTTCATGATGCAGGCAATAGCCGTAAGCTAGTGATCACAAACAGCGGCCACAATTCAGCTGTTTTGTGGAACCCTTGGGCCGAGCTTTCGCACAGCATGGGTGACATGGCAGATAATAGCTTTGAGACCATGGTATGTGTCGAATCTACACTGAATAAGCCGGACAGCATCACCTTGACGCCAGGAGAGTCCCACACCCTGACAACACAGGTATCAGTTAGTCGCTAGCTCATATTTCTGCCGACGGCTAAAGCTCTTGGCAGCTGCTAAAACTCTTGGCGACAACTAAAACCCCTGGCGGTTGCTAATGCTAAGACTTCTGGCCACAGCGAATAAACGTCACAAGCGCCTTTCTATTCTGGTAAGGCGCTTTCAACACTTCACTCAGCTATTCGTTTTACGTTTACCACTAGGCTAGCATCTGCGAGTTGGCTTCTATCAATACCCAGCCGTTACCATCCGGATCTGCGAAGGTGGCAAACCGCCCGCCAATAATGGTGACTATCTCAGATAACGGCACTCCCCTGCTTGATAACTCATAGTGTGTGCTATGAATATCATCGGTTTGTACCACCAACCCCTGAACGGATCCCGCTTCCATCCCGCCAAAAGGCCTGACAAGGCTTATTGTTGTTTCTGCCCCTTTGGGCGCCAGTTGTATCCAGCGTTTTTGATTATCGGCTTGATGATCGCGTATCAATTCAAAACCCAGTGCGTCCCGGTAGAATTGCAATGCCAAACCTTGGTCTGAGACAGGTATCGAAACAGTATCGACGCGTGAAATACTCATTCAACCACTTCCCCCCAATCATGAGCACTTTTTTATCTTAAGCCAAGGCATTTGATTTCGCGCACAAAATAAACACGATTAGTAATAACAAGCCTGCATCTCAAAATTTAAAACGCCCAGCATCCTCCACAAGCATGTTTTATTGGCACAAGTACGTACGAAAAACAGCAAAAGAATAAAAACCCATCTTGAGCCACATAAGCACCGTGCCATGATATTTATCACATATGAAATGCATTACTTTCAGTGACTAAATCCGGTTATGAAATAAATTTCGCAATTATCGACTAATGAATTTTTCAACCGCCGCGATCACAGTTCGATAACAACTTCATGAGGTTTTTTTAAACATTCACACTTGCAGAACGCGATTTATAGGAGGATAGTAAGGAATGTGTATGAAAAACATGCAGCTCGTTAGGTAAAGGTAAAAGGGAAATTTAGTTTATAAACCAACAACTCACTCAAGCAAATTAATCAGTTAGGTCTAGTCTTAAGTTATGAGGGATGTGAAAGTATTTTGTTTTCGTCCTTTCTAATTGATTAAAGAACGATTCAGGGGGCATACCATGAGTATTTTTGACCACTATCGTCAGCGCTATGAAGAAGCCAAGGATGAAGAGCTTTCATTGCAAGAATTCCTTGAGATCTGTCGCAACGATCGCAGTGCATATGTAAACGCCGCAGAACGTCTATTGATGGCTATCGGCGAACCCGAAATGATCGATACCGCTCAAGACCCACGTTTGAGCCGACTCTTTTCTAACCGCGTCATCTCTCGCTACAAAACATTCGAAGATTTCTATGGCATGGAAGATGCCATCGAGCAAATCGTGTCTTATTTAAAACACGCTGCCCAAGGTTTGGAAGAGCGCAAGCAAATCCTATACCTCCTAGGCCCTGTGGGTGGTGGTAAGTCATCACTCGCTGAGAAGCTGAAGAGCCTGATGCAGAAAGTGCCAATTTATGTACTGACTGCCAATGGCGAGCGTAGCCCTGTCAATGACCATCCGTTCTGCCTATTTGACAAGAACGAAGACGGTCAGTTGCTCAATACTGAGTACGGTATCCCTCAGCGGTACTTGAATACCATTATGTCGCCGTGGGCTGCGAAACGCCTGCACGAATTTGGCGGTGACATCAGCAAGTTCAAGGTCGTTAAAGTCCGCCCATCTATCCTAGACCAAGTGGGTATCGCGAAAACCGAGCCGGGTGATGAGAACAACCAAGACATTTCATCACTGGTAGGTAAAGTCGATATTCGCCAACTAGAGCACTTCTCTCAGGATGATCCGGATGCCTACAGCTATTCAGGCGCGCTATGTAAGGCAAACCAAGGCCTGATGGAATTCGTAGAGATGTTCAAAGCACCATTGAAAGTGCTTCACCCTCTACTAACGGCAACCCAGGAAGGTAACTACAACGGTACAGAAGGCCTATCAGCCCTACCGTATGACGGTATCATCCTGGCCCACTCAAACGAATCCGAGTGGCAGACATTCCGCAACAACAAGAACAATGAAGCCTTCCTAGACCGTGTCTTCATTGTAAAAGTACCGTACTGCCTACGCGTTTCGGAAGAGATCAAAATCTACGAAAAACTATTGCAGAACAGTGAGCTATCATCAGCACCATGCTCACCGAGTACCCTAGAGATCCTGGCTCGCTTTACCGTGTTGTCGCGCTTGAAAGAGCCTGAAAACTCAAGCCTCTACTCTAAGATGCGAGTTTACGACGGTGAAACACTGAAAGACACCGATCCTAAAGCCAAGTCCTATCAAGAATACCGCGATTATGCCGGTGTCGATGAAGGTATGGCAGGTCTGTCGACCCGTTTCGCGTTCAAGATCCTATCGCGCGTCTTTAACTTCGACCACTCTGAAGTGGCAGCAAACCCGGTTCACCTGTTCTACGTACTAGAACAGCAAATCGAGCGTGAGCAGTTCCCGCAAGAGATGGCAGAAAAATACCTAGAACACCTCAAAGGTTTCCTAACGCCTAAGTATGTTGAGTTCATCGGTAAAGAGATTCAAACCGCTTACCTAGAGTCTTACTCTGAGTACGGCCAGAATATCTTCGACCGCTACGTCAGCTACGCCGACTTCTGGATCCAAGACCAAGAGTACCGTGACCCTGAAACCGGTCAGCTATTTGACCGTGCGGCACTTAATAACGAATTGGAGAAAATTGAAAAACCGGCCGGTATCAGTAATCCGAAGGACTTCCGTAACGAAATCGTCAACTTCGTATTGCGTGCCCGTGCGAGCAATGCAGGCAAAAACCCGAACTGGACCAGCTACGAAAAACTTCGCACGGTTATCGAGAAGAAAATGTTCTCGAACACCGAAGAGCTACTTCCAGTTATTTCATTCAATGCCAAAACCTCTACCGAAGAGCAGAAGAAGCACGACGACTTCGTTGCCCGCATGATGGAGAAAGGCTACACCCGCAAGCAGGTTCGCTTGTTGTCTGAATGGTACTTACGCGTTCGTAAGTCATCATAAGACCGAGTGTTAATGGATGAATAAGGGGGGAGCTTATGGCGCATTTCATAGACCGCAGGCTCAACGGTAAAAATAAAAGCACGGTAAACCGCCAGCGCTTTTTACGCCGCCACAAACAGCAGATCAAAGAATCGATTGCTGATGCGGTGAACAAGCGCTCGATTACCGATGTTGAAAGCGGTGAGGATATTGCAATTCCTTCCCGCGATATCAGCGAGCCAAGCTTTCACCAAGGACGCGGTGGACAACGTGAAGTTGTCCACCCGGGCAACGACCAGTTCAGCCCTGGAGACCGTATTGAACGCCCCCAAGGAGGGGGCGGACAAGGCGGTGCCGGTGAAGGACAGGCAAGCCCGGATGGTGAAGGTCAGGATGAGTTCGTATTCCAAATATCCAAAGACGAGTACCTAGATCTGCTCTTTGAAGACTTGGAATTACCAAACCTTGAAAAGAATCAGCTGAACAAGATCGTCGAATGGAAGACATTCCGCTCGGGCTATAAGTCATCAGGTGTACCGGCCAATATTGCGATTGTTAAATCATTGCAGAATTCATTGGCACGCCGCACAGCGATGACGGCAGCAAAACGCCGCCAGCTTCGTGAGTTGGAACAAACCCTCGACCTGCTGATGAACACTGAACCAGCACAGCCTTTTGAAGAAGAAAGGGTGAAGCAGGAAATTCAAGCGCTACGCCAGAAGATCAGTAGTGTACCGTTTATTGATACCTTCGATTTACGCTACAAAAACTACGAGCGTCGCCCGCAACCCACCAGCCAAGCCGTCATGTTTTGCTTGATGGATGTGTCCGGCTCGATGGATCAGGCGACCAAAGATATGGCAAAGCGTTTCTATATCTTGTTGTACTTGTTCTTAAACCGAACCTACAAAAACGTTGATGTGGTGTTTATTCGCCACCATACGCAGGCAAAAGAAGTGGATGAGCATGAGTTCTTCTACTCCCAAGAAACCGGTGGCACCATTGTGTCCAGCGCCCTGCGAATGATGGATGACATCATCAAGAAGCGCTACTCGCCCGCAGAATGGAACATCTATGCGGCTCAGGCTTCCGATGGTGATAACTGGGCGGACGATTCTCCGGGCTGTAGGGAGTTACTGGACAAACAAATACTGCCAGTTACCCGCTACTACTCATACATTGAGATCACTCGCCGAGCACACCAAACACTATGGCGGGAATACGAGGCCCTACAGGGCAGCCATAGTAATTTTGCGATGCAGAACATTAGAAGCGTTGAAGACATATTCCCTGTATTCCGGGAGCTATTTAAGAAGCAAGTGAATTAACATCGCTTTAGGGGAGTGTGCTATGGAGACAAATACGAAGTCAAAGGCACTCAGTGACGGTCCTGATTGGACGTTTGATCTGCTTGATCAATACCACAAAGAAATAAAGCGTGTAGCCGATCACTATCGGCTAGACGCCTACCCCAATCAGATCGAGATCATCACTGCTGAACAAATGATGGACGCCTACTCCAGTATCGGTATGCCTATCAACTACCACCACTGGTCGTTTGGTAAGCGCTTTATCGAAACAGAGCGAGGCTACAAGCATGGTCAGATGGGTCTGGCATACGAGATCGTGATTAACTCCGATCCCTGTATTTCCTATCTGATGGAAGAGAACACCATCACAATGCAAGCATTGGTTATGGCCCATGCTTGTTACGGACATAACTCTTTTTTCAAAGGAAACTATCTATTTAAAACCTGGACTGATGCCAGTTCGATTGTCGATTACCTGCTTTTTGCTCGTAAGTATATTACTGAGTGTGAAGAAAAATATGGCGTCGATGATGTCGAGCGCTTGCTCGACTCGTGCCATGCCCTTATGAACTACGGTGTCGACCGCTATAAGCGTCCGGAACGTATTTCAATGGTGGAGGAGAAGGCAAGGCAGCAAGCACGGGAAGACTACCTTCAAACACAGGTCAATGCCCTGTGGCGTACCCTGCCCATTCAGCAGGAAGAAGAAGAGGTCTCAGAAGAGATTCGGTTCCCGGCCGATCCGCAAGAGAATATTCTCTACTTCATAGAGAAACATGCTCCCTTGCTAGAGCCTTGGCAACGGGAAATTGTGCGGATTGTCCGCAAGGTTAGCCAGTACTTCTACCCGCAGAAGCAAACCCAGGTAATGAACGAAGGGTGGGCAACATTCTGGCACTACACCATTCTCAATCATCTTTATGACGAGGGGTTGGTTACCGATCGCTTTATCATTGAGTTCTTGCACAGCCACACCAATGTGGTGGCTCAGCCTGAGTACAACAGCCCCTATTACAGTGGGATCAACCCATATGCACTAGGGTTTGCCATGTTCCAGGATATTCGCCGGATCTGTGAGAACCCGACGGAGGAAGATAAGTACTGGTTCCCGGATATTGCCGGTAAAGACTGGCTTGAAACCTTGCACTTTGCGATGGAGAACTTCAAGGACGAGAGCTTTATAAGCCAGTTCTTGTCACCGAAAGTGATCCGTGATTTCAAACTGTTTGCCGTCAATGACGATGATAGGCATAACTATGTTGAGGTGAGTGCGATTCACAACGAAGAGGGCTACCGCGCTATTCGTGAGAAGCTGTCGTCCCAGTATAATTTAAGTAACAAAGAACCAAATATTCAGGTTTGGAATGTGGCACTGAAGGGTGACCGATCGTTAACCTTGCGTTATGTACCGCATAACCGCATCCCGTTAGCGGATAGCCACCAGGAAGTGCTGAAGCACATGTACCGATTATGGGGCTTTGACGTCACCCTGGAAGAGGAGCTGCCTGACGGACGTACCCAAATTTTGGGGACTTGCCCGACTCGCAACCAGTACAACAGTGATATGTAATCATTCTTGATAGATAAAAAGAAAAAAGCGAGAACCAATGGTTCTCGCTTTTCTTTGTCTGTTGCCCCCCAATTATCACAACAAGAAGGTATCACAACAAGAAGGGGCTTTGCTTAGACGCTAGTCGCGTGCCAGCAATGAAATCCGATTACTGCTCTTCTTCGTACAAGTAGCGGGCGATTTCAATACGGTTGGCATACCAGATAGCACCACTTTCGCGTCCGTAATTACGAATACGGTCAGCCACTATTTCAGGCTGCTGGCTATCACAGTAAGACTTCATATCACGGTAGAAGCCAAGCGCTAGTTCACACGCTTCCTTAGACATAAAGTAGTAACCACCAACACGGGTATAGATTTTACGCAGGCCGTTAATCGTCAATACATACAAGGTATTGCCCGATTTTGCCGCCATACCCTGGAACATACGGTAGTCGAAGTAGTTAAATGCACGAGCACGGCAAATTGCTTCACACAACTCAGGATCATCCTTGCCGTACTTATCAACGATCTTTTTCACTTCTTGCATCAGCTCAGCTTTATCTTCGCTGTTCTCAACAAAGTCGGCAAAGCTATCAGCTTTAAGTAGTGTCTCGCACTCTTGAATAATGTGCCCAAGCAGTTGGCTTGATTCTTCATGGTTACCCTTAATGGCGTAACGCATGTAAACACTACTGATATCGGTACGCGCCGAAAGCAAGTCTTCCAACACGCCCTGAACATCCTGTCCATCTAGGGTAATCAAGGTATCCAGAATGCTTAGCCCCGAGGTATCCATGTAATTGTTCACACGGGTTGGTTTACCATGTTGGATAGTTAGCCAACCATCACGGGCAAGTCTTTGCAATACTTCACGTAACGTGGTTCGGGTTACACCAATAAGCTCGGATAACTCGCGCTCTGCAGGTAGAATAGAGCCCTGAGGGAAGTGATTATTCCAGATACTCTCTATGATATATTTCTCAGCAAATGTTGCTGGGCTATCAGCCTTTATTACCATCTGATTAATTTTCCGGTTGCTTCTTGCTAATTTTTTATTAACTCATCATACCACTAGTATGAATTGATTGCCTACCTAAATACAAGTGACTCCCGCCACACAAGGGGCATCACGCAGACTAATCCCCCACGGTAACACATAACCACAGGCTATATTTCGGGTTGAATAAACCCTTACAGAATATGCACATAACAATCATTCGCTTGCTAGCAATATTATCTTTGCATCAACAGTTATAAATTTGATGAAGCTCAACGTATTCTGAAAGGTGTAAGCATATATTTCAGCCGGTCGTGCGAAAAGCGTGTGTCACACACGTTTTTTGATGAATTTTCACAATATTAAATAAGTTCTCAACCTAGTACTTGACTGATCAAGATCACACGGTACAGTTAGCACGATCTGGGAGCTGAATGGATGCTGCTGCCTGCTTTAAGTTAAACACCATAAGGGATATGGTCTTTAGCTTAGAGGGTCTCTAAAGAACACTTAACCAACATAATAACAAATGGTTATCTCGATCTCGGACTATAAAAGGCAATGTAGCACGCAGCTCAACAACTATTGCGTATATTTTTTAAGAGACTCGAAACAATGGCAATTTCGCTACGGAACGCCTTCATTAAGAACTTTTTAGGAAAAGCCCCCGACTGGTACAAAGTATCAATCATCGCCTTCCTGATCATCAACCCAATCGTCTTCTTCTTTGTTGACCCATTTGTCGCTGGCTGGCTACTGGTTATTGAATTCATCTTTACCCTCGCCATGGCCCTCAAATGTTACCCGCTGCAACCCGGTGGTTTGCTTGCCATCGAGGCCGTCGCCATCGGCATGACCAGCCCCGAGATGGTCAAGCACGAAATCGTGGCGAACATTGAAGTGCTCTTGCTACTGATCTTCATGGTTGCTGGCATTTACTTTATGAAACAATTACTGCTCTATATCTTCACCAAGATACTGATCGGTATTCGTTCCAAAACCCTACTGTCACTCGCTTTCTGTGTGATGTCGGCTTTTCTGTCCGCGTTCCTTGATGCCCTAACCGTTATCGCGGTGGTGATCAGCGTGACCATCGGCTTCTACAGCATCTACCACAAGGTTGCTTCTGGCCAAGAACCGCATGCTTCCCACGACCACACCACAGACAAGCACATTCGCGAAGTCAGCCGTGACGATCTGGAAAACTACCGTGCCTTCCTACGTAGCCTACTGATGCATGCGGGTGTCGGTACTGCGCTGGGTGGTGTAATGACCATGGTGGGTGAACCGCAAAACTTGATCATCGCCGATCAGGCCGGTTGGTTATTTGGCGAGTTCATCATGCGTATGCTGCCTGTGACGCTACCCGTGTTCTTCTGCGGTATTTTAACCTGTGTGTTGGTCGAAAAATTCCAAATTTGCGGCTACGGTTCTAAGTTGCCTGAAAACGTTCGTAAGATCCTGGTTGATTACGACAACGAAGAACGCAAGCGCCGTACCAACATCGACTACGCGAAACTTTGGATCCAAGTGATTATCGCTGTTTGGCTTATTGTCGGCCTAGCCCTGCACTTGGCTGCGGTTGGCCTGATTGGCTTGACCGTGATTATCCTCGCGACCTCGTTCACCGGTATTACCGACGAACATGCCCTTGGTAAAGCGTTTGAAGAAGCACTACCGTTCACCGCGCTATTGGCCGTTTTCTTCTCCATTGTGGCCGTTATCATCGACCAGCAGCTTTTTGCGCCGATCATTACGATGGTACTGAGCCTAGAAGGCAGCATGCAGATGACCATGTTCTACATTGCTAACGGTCTGCTTTCGATGGTATCTGATAACGTATTCGTCGGTACGGTGTACATCAACGAAGTGAAGGCTGCCCTTGTCGACGGCATCATCACCCGTGATCAGTTCGATATGCTAGCCGTAGCCATCAACACCGGTACGAACCTACCTTCGGTTGCAACACCGAACGGCCAGGCTGCATTCCTATTCGCACTGACATCGGCACTGGCACCGCTTATCCGCTTGTCATACGGCCGCATGGTATACATGGCGCTGCCATACACCATCGTGCTATCGATTGTTGGCTTGGCGTGTATCGAATTTACCCTAGTGCCGATGACCCAATGGTTCTATGACATGGGTTGGTTGACCCATGCTGCAGAAGTTGCCACACAAATTGCACCTGCTGCTGGACATTAATTGAATCTTTCGTAAAGATTAATGTCAGTAATAACAGATCAAAGCCCTGATTATTCAGGGCTTTGTTTTATTAGATTCCGCCTTCAGTCGGTAATCGATTTTTATTTATATTGTTGATTGGATGCACACCATGCACTTTCTGTATACCTTTTCGAAAAGTCGCCTATCTTGGTTTTTGCTGTTCGCGTTCGTGATCTTCTTTGAGGCCGCCGCGTTGTTCTTCCAGCACGTGATGAAGCTTGACCCTTGCGTCATGTGTATTTACGAGCGTGTCGCGATGATGGGGATCGGCTTTGCCGCGCTGCTGGGTATGATTGCCCCGCAAAATGCCATTATCCGTTGGTCAGGCCTGGCGGCATGGGGCTATACGGCATACAGCGGCCTGGCATTGGCACAGGAGCATGTTGGCTACCAATTCAATCCGTCCCCGTTCGCCACTTGCGATCTGTTCGTGACCTTCCCTGACTGGGCACCGCTGAATAAGTGGGTACCTTGGATGTTCGAGGCCAACGGCGACTGCGCCAAAGTGGTTTGGCAATTCCTGGGCCAATCAATGCCGCAATGGCTGGTGATCATTTTCGCCGCTAACCTTGCTGCATTGGCTATCATTGTGGTTGCCCAGTTCCTTGGTACGAAAGAGGACTAAGCTCAATACCACTCAAGAGCAGCTCATAAAAAAAGCGAGTAGCCCTAACGGTCAACAGACCCTTGGCTGCTCGCTTTTTCTTTTGCCTCAAAACTTCTACCTTGAAGAGAAATGGGGCTACCGCTTTTTCAATGCTTCAACAATAGGTAAATCGGCAGGACACAGTGGATAGCGGTCGATATCGGCCAAATCGACCCACACCGCATCTTGGTGGCTGTGCATCACCAACTCCCCCGCTAACCAGTGTGACAGGTAGCCCTTGAGGTGGATAACCTTATCACCGTAATCAAAAATGCTGTCAGCCAAGAACTGCCCGGTTTTCGTCTCGATGGCCAGTTCCTCACCCAGCTCGCGTTCCAACGCTTGCTCAGGTGTTTCCGACCGCTCGACCTTACCACCGGGGAACTCCCACAGCCCGCCTTGGCTCGCACCGTCCAAGCGCTGAGCCAGCAAGTATTGGCCTCGCTTTTCAATCACACCGGCCACGACCAATATCACTGCTCGTTCAGTGGTACCTGGTTGTTCTGCCATCAGTTACTTACCGCAGCACTGCTTGAACTTCTTACCACTACCACACGGGCAGGCATCGTTACGGCCTGTATCTTTGTATGGGTTTACCGCTTGGGCTGCCGCACCTTGTTGCATTTCATCCGCGGCCATCACCACTTCCGGTAGCATCAAAGGCAATTGGGCATAAAGCGCTTCAGGCTCAGGCATGCCTGTCACACCCGCATCTTCCATTTGCTGCAACATAGACGCTTCGTCCATCATCAACATCAAAGTAGTCAGCAGCGCCGACAGCATGCGCATGGTACCATCCGACATTGGCTGCTCAGCCCAGTTTGGCTCAATCACTGGCCATACCGTCAGAAAGCCTTCGGCAAACTGGGCCAGCTCCTCAGTCACGCCTTGCTCCGGCTGCCAGCTAACTTGTTCTGGCAACACATATTCACCGGCTTTGATGTAGCGGTACTGCATTTCAAAGTGATTCAAGATAGCCGTTTTATCGTCGCTATTTAGCTCAACAGGCGCATCTTCTTCCACACCACCTGTCACCAATAGCGGTAGCCATGTTTCTGGCTCTAGCGGCTTAGGGTTGGCATTGGCAGCCAAAAGCGCACCTTCGATGAATGTGGCAGGCATGCCTTCCCATTGTGCCGGTAGCGTCATTAGTTCTGTCATGGTGTTCTATCTCGTTACTTCATAGTTGGCGCAGATTATACCCACTCTCTCTCAAACTTGAATAGATTTAGCCTCACAGCGACGAGGCCGCTTTCTGGTTAGCCAGATAGGAAAAAACAAACTAGCCTTTTCAGTAAGTTGAGTTGCCTCAGTAAATCTGTGAAAAATCGACAAAATAGTTGAACTTCTGTTTGAACAGTGGCAAAAATGATTAAGTTTAACCCAACATTAGGATGCAGTTTCATATGTCGACCGCCATTATTGCCGGTGCAAGTGGTCTCGTTGGAGACGAGTTGCTGCACCTTCTGTTAAGCCACCCTAACTTCAGTACCGTCTACTCACTGGCCCGTCGGGAACTGCCATTTCGCAGCGCCAAGCTCAAGCAACTGATTCACCCCGAGCTGAGGATCACCGATTGGGAAGAGTCCTCACCGACCCCCAATATCGGCTTTATCTGCTTGGGCACCACCAAGAAACAGGCCGGCAGTAAGCAAGCATTGGAAGCGGTTGACTACCAACTGGTCAAGGACGTCGCCCATACCATGCAGATGATCGGGGTTAAGCATATCGTGGTAATTTCAAGCCTATTTGCCAGCCCTTGGTCACCCTCGCACTACCTTCGCTGCAAAGGCAAGATGGAAAAAGCCCTTTCGGCCATGCACTTTGACCACTGCGTCTTTGTCCGTCCCGGCCCACTCAAGGGCGAGCGCAGTGCCCCGCGCAAAGATGAGCAATTGGTACAAGGGATTTTCGATACGTTGCACCCGCTCGTTGTCGGCCCGCTCGCCAATCTTGACCCAATCCCAGCCGAGCGAGTGGCAAGGCGCATGCTAGAGCTATCACTGGCTGCCGAAAGCCGGACATTGGCGCCTATCGAAATCGTCTCCGGCAAGATGCTATTAGACAAGCCCGCGGTTACCCACTAAAATCTCGCCTCCAACCTAGGGTCTAGTGCCCTAGCGACTATTAGCCTTGGCGACGAGAAATGCTATGCGTGTAATTTTAGGCCCGATGGAAGGTGTACTTGATCACCTGATGCGGGAGATGCTAACCGAAATCAATGACTACGATCTCTGCGTGACCGAGTTTGTCCGTGTTGTCGATCAATTGCTCCCCAATAGCGTCTTCTACCGCCTTTGCCCTGAACTCTACAACAACGGCAAAACCGCCTCTGGCACACCGGTGCGCGTCCAGCTGCTTGGCCAAGACCCTAACTGGCTAGCAGAAAACGCCCGCCGGGCCATTGAACTCGGCTCGTCCGGCATCGATATCAACTTCGGTTGCCCGGCCAAAGCGGTAAACAAAAGCCGTGGTGGCGCGGTATTGCTGCAAGACCCACAGTTGATGTACGACATCGTCAAGTCAGTAAGGGAAGCCACCGACCCAAGGTTGCCGGTTACCGCCAAAGTGCGCCTTGGCTGGGACGATCCATCCCATTGCTTCGACATCGCCGATGCCGTCGCCCAGGCCGGCGGTGATGAAATTGTGGTCCACGCCCGAACCAAGGTGGATGGCTACAAGGCCGAGACCATCAAGTGGGAATATATCCGCCAGCTAAAAGACAAAGTGCGTATCCCCATCATCGCCAACGGCGAGGTATGGAACTACCAAGACGGCCAACGCTGCCTTGACACCACCCAAACCGATGCCCTGATGGTTTGTCGCGGCGCATTGAACCTGCCGAACCTCGGTAACGTCGTAAAACACAATGCAACCCCGATGACATGGGCCGAGGTGCTTGCGCTGCTGTTGCGCTACTCGGAATACGAAATCAAGGGTGACAAAGGCCTGTACTACCCGAATAGGGTTAAGCAATGGTTCGCCTACCTGCGCCACGAATACCCTGAAGCCAAGGCGCTGTTTGCCGATATCCGCCGCCTCAACCGCGCAAAACCGATTGTTGAAGTGCTGGAAAATGCCCACCGCGCTATCGCGGCTTAGCCTTGAACAATGAGCCCCCATTCACAAGCCCGGCTTTCACCAAGCCGGGCTTGTCTGTTTTATTTCCCAACCTAAGACCGCTACCTCCCCCTTCACCTTTCTCTATCCCATTAAACATACGCAATTGGTGTCGATAGCTTCTCTCTATAGCCGATGCCTATCGTGTATAGGTTTCGCCTATCAAATCGATTGGAACGTCCAATTTCAAAAAATTTCGGGGCCAATGCATTATATCTCCATCGACGCGGGACAGCGTCAAACACGATAAATGAGAAAGAGAGTTAAAGCATGATCAATACAGAAATCAAACCATTCCAGGCGACTGCATTCAAAAACGGCGAGTTCGTAGAAATCACAGAGCAAGATGTAAAAGGTAAGTGGGCAGTCTTCTTCTTCTACCCAGCAGACTTCACTTTTGTATGCCCAACAGAGCTTGTTGACCTGCAAGAAAAATACGCTGAGCTTCAGTCTCGCGGTGTGGAAGTTTACTCAGTATCAACGGATACGCACTTCTCTCACAAAGCATGGCACGACACTTCAGACAAAATCGGCACTATCGAGTACTTCATGGTAGGCGACCAAACCGGCACTATCACTAACAACTTCAACGTAATGCGTGAAGGCCAAGGTCTAGCTGACCGTGCAACATTCCTAATCGACCCAGAAGGCGTTATCCAGGCGATGGAAATCACTGCTGAAGGTATCGGCCGTGATGCTGACGACCTACTACGCAAGGTTAAAGCGGCACAATACGTAGCGGCTAACCCTGGTGAAGTTTGCCCGGCTAAATGGAAAGAAGGCGAAGAGACGCTAGCACCATCTCTAGACCTAGTTGGTAAAATTTAAGATCAACTGAATAGCGGACACTGTTCAGTTTGACAGGCACGCTTTGGCCTATCTCCTAAAGGGCCAGGGCGTGCCGCCCCAAACAAGCTATCCGCATATCGAATAGACAACCCACCCCACACAATGTTTGCCGACTTGCGCCCCCTTTTTATTTTCCTTTAAAGCAAGAAGGTATTGGTCAATACCAAAAAACAGAATTTAAGAGCAGGCACGATTATGTTAGATCAAGCAATGAAGCAGCAGCTTAAAGCATACCTAGAAAACCTTAAAACCGATGTACAACTGATACTTAGCTTGGATAGCAGCGAGACAGCAAGCAAGCTTCAGGCCTTGGCAGACGACATTGCCTCACTAACCAACAAAATCAAAGTAACCCGTGATGACAGCGCCAGTACGCGCCAGCCAATCATGCAGGTTGTCAATGAAGAAAAAGGCACCTCAATTAGCTTTGCCGGCCTACCGATGGGGCATGAGTTTACTTCTCTAGTGCTCGCGCTCCTTCATAGCGGTGGCCACCCAATAAAACTTGAAGCAGACACTATCGAGCAAATTAAGGCATTGAGTCAGCCGCTAAATGTTGAAGTTTTCATTTCACTGTCGTGCCAAAACTGCCCAGAGGTAGTACAAGCATTCAACATGATGTCGGCAATCAACCCGTTGATCAAAACCACCATGATTGACGGTGCAGCCTTCCAAGACGAGGTAAAATCTCGCGATATTATGGCAGTGCCAAGTGTGTTTATTAACGGCGAGCTATTTGGTCAAGGCCGTATGTCATTGGCTGAAATCCTGAACAAAGTGGACTCTGGCGCCGCAGAGAAGAAAGCGGCCAACCTAAGCCAGCAACCACCTTTTGATGTACTGGTTGTGGGTGGCGGCCCTGCGGGATCGTCAGCGGCAATCTATGCTGCCCGCAAAGGCATTCGTACCGGTGTCGTCGCTGAACGTTTTGGTGGCCAAGTAATGGATACCATGGCTATCGAGAACTTTATCTCGGTAAAAGCCACAACAGGCCCTAAGCTCGTGGCAAGCCTTGAAGAGCACGTAAAAGAATATGGCGTCGAGGTGATCACCGAGCAACGCGCCGCTAACATCATCGACGCTGAAGAAACCACTGACGGATACATCCATGTCGAGCTAGAAAGCGGAGCCGTTTTAAAAGCGCGTACAGTCATCACCAGCACAGGTGCCCGCTGGCGTGAAATGAACGTACCTGGCGAGCAAGCATACCGCAACAAAGGCGTGGCTTACTGTCCGCACTGTGATGGTCCATTGTTCAAAGGCAAGAAAACAGCCGTGATCGGTGGTGGAAACTCCGGTATCGAAGCTGCTATCGACCTTGCAGGTATCGTGGAGCATGTCACCGTGCTTGAGTTCGCAGATACGCTACGAGCAGACCAAGTACTGATTGACAAGGCAAACGCAACACCAAACATCGACATCATCAAGATGGCACAAACGACCCAGGTACTGGGCGATGGTAACCGAGTAACCGGCCTTGAATACAAAGACCGCAATACGGGCGAACTGAAGCAAATCGAACTGGCGGGTATTTTTGTCCAGATCGGCCTGATGCCAAACAGCGAATGGTTGAAAGGCACTAACGTTGAGCTATCACCGCGTGGTGAAATCGAAATCGACGCACACGGCGCAACCTCAATGAATGGCGTGTTTGCCGCAGGTGACGTCACCACGGTGCCATACAAGCAGATCATTATCGCCATGGGTGAAGGCGCCAAGGCAAGCCTGGGGGCTTTCGATTACCTCATCCGTAACCCGGCGCCAACCAAGGTAGCAGAAACAGCGTAATTTGTGGCTATCACCACTTAATGAAAAAGCCCGACTTTCATCAAGTCGGGCTTTCTGTATGCTTTGCTCATTGCTCGCAGGTGATCAATTATGAGCGTTCCGGGTGGTTCAAAATATGATCTTCCCAGTCGATAACATCGATCTCATAGACAATCTTATCGCGCACCGATTCATCTGCCTTGTGCATGGCTTCTTTGGAGCCGGTAAGTAGCGGGTGCCACTCAGGTAGGTCCTTACCTTCGGCCAATAGGCGGTAGGCGCAGGTTTCAGGCAGCCAAACGAACTCATCGATACGGTCACGGGTTAGCTTCAAGCACTCTTCGCCTGACTCAAAGCGGTTCGGGTAGTCTTTGCACGAACAGGTGTTGTTATCCAGCAGGCTACAAGCAACATTGGTGTAGTAGATTTCATCGGTATCGTCGTCGATCAGTTTATGCAAGCAGCACTTACCGCAGCCATCGCACAGTGCCTCCCACTCCTGATCGGTCATTTCCTTCAAATCTTTTTGTTGCCAATAGTGTGTCATCACTCTGCCTTTTGTTGAACCTATCCTCCCGGCGAAGCGGGTTGATATTACCTCGGAGGCGGTTTTATAGCCGTCATACCATCAAAGTGCAAGCGATTCTGCTCATACCGCCCAAACTAATGGGGTGAATAAGATTCATTATTATCTAGAGCCATTCCACCAGTATGAATCAGAATATTTTTTGATCCTACCAAGCGACAGTGGTAAGTTTCGCACCGTTTCAATAATTGTAGGTGAGTTATGGATTGTCGATTAGGTTGTGGCGCGTGTTGTATCGCCCCGAGTATCTCTTCCCCTATTCCCGGCATGCCAAAAGGCAAGCCTGCAGGGGTGCGTTGTATCCAGCTTAATGAAAACAACTTGTGTAAGATCTTTGGCCAGCCAGAAAGGCCGGCGGTGTGCCATCAGTTTAAAGCCTGCCCATCGCTTTGCGGCTCAAGCTCGCAGCAAGCCATAGACAACATTACAGAACTAGAAAGCATGACCTAAAGTCATGCTTTCAACTAGCATTCGACAACATATTTCCGCTTATTACGGATCCATTTTGCCCGTTAAAATGCGCAATACCGACTTGGCATGCTCAACGGCTTGATGCCCAGAAAACGTCAGGTAACCACCATCTTCGCTAGTAACTAGCCCCTTTGCATACAGACGCTGGGCAGCGGAAACCATTTCCGGTGCAGCATTGCTGTGTACTTTGATCCCCTCCAAATCACTGTGCATCGGGAATTTGACCAGTAGGTTCAGCTCGTTAACCAAATCTGCGTTATATGGCATAGTGTTCTCTCAAGTTATTTCGCTTGATATTAATACTAGCGGGTCAGCTAGATTAAACTAGGTGACGAGATCATATCCCGTCTAATCAGCGAGAGAGCAAGATCAAATTTTTGATATAAAAAAACCGCCACAACGGGCGGTTTTTCAAAAAAGTTACTTATTGGTCAAAGATTAAGCTTGAATACCAACAATCAACCATGGCGCATTTTGGGCACGCAGATCACGCTCCAAGTGCCACACGTCGGTGATGTCTTCTTCAACGCCTTCGTTACGATCTTTATAACGACCAGAGAACTTGATACTTAGCTGTGCGATGTTCGCATCGTAGTCGGCACGTACCAGCTCGGCATCCACATACATCACTTCAGTATGCTGTTCGCCATCTAGCTTAGCGCGCTCTGCTGCCAAGTCGTTGAACAACGCAGGGCTCACGTACTCGCGAATGGTTTCCAGCTCATTGTGGTTCCAAGCACCTTGAATCTTACGGTAGTGCTCGCGTGAACCATTCAGGAACGCGTTCATGTTAAAGCTAGGAGGCAGGTTGAACGGTACTTCGCTATCAGTAGAAACATACTCTTCCTGCTGCGCTGCACCGGCGTTCATGCCGTTAGCTTGCTGGCGGAACTGAGCTTGCTTCTGCTGCGGGGAGTTGCCGGCATAAGCCTCACGGTGACCCATCGGCGTTGATTTCGCGCCGCGCATGGTTTTAAACAGCTTGAAGATAACAAAGGCAATCAAACCGAAGATCAGAATATCCATGAACTGGATACCTTCGAATGCACCGCCGAAGAATGCAGCTAGTAGACCACCAGCTAGCAGGCCGCCAAGTAGACCGCCCATCAAACCTTTCTTGCTGGATTGGGCAGCTTGGTTCGCACCAGGCTTTTGCTGTTGGTTTAGGGTGTTAGTTTGTTGTGGCTGTTGTTTTTTTACTGGAGCCGTTTTAAAGCTCTTGCCAAACGACTTGCCGCCACCAAATTTCTTCGCCTCAACCTGTGGTGCGACAAATGCCACCGTCAGGATCAAGGTGAAAACAGTGAAGAAGCGTTTCATAGAAATCAGTACCTTTGCCTCATATTGGAAATTGCATCGTAAACCGCTGGAACTGAATGTCAACTAAACCGTCAAAGCAAATTGTTACTAATATTTATCAAAGGTGAATATTGGATAGACAAAAGTTATAGTATTCAACGACTATAATGCAGACTGAAATCGCGTTTTCACACTACAGGACGCTCAATGAACGACACTCACAGTAAACTAATTGGTTACTTACTTTGGATCTTCGGGTTCACTGGCGCGCATCGCTTTTATTACGGCAAACCCGTTACGGGCACCATCTGGTTTTTCACCCTTGGCCTATTTGGCATCGGCTGGCTCATCGACCTATTCCTCGTTCCCTCGATGGATAGAGAAGCCGATCTGCGCTTTACGGGCGGCGATACCGACTACACCGTTGCCTGGATCTTGCTAACCTTCCTCGGTGTATTTGGCGTTCACCGTATGTACATGGGCAAATGGCTAACCGGTATTTTATACCTTTGCACCTTCGGCTTTTTCTTGATTGGTATTCTGGTCGACTTCTGGACCTTGAATGAGCAAGTTTCAATCAAGAACACCGAATCCCGCCGAGCCTAACCCGCCTATAAATTTACCTAACGATTTTTCGGTAGTGTATAGTTATTATTCACTACCGAATACTTATTGATGATTAAAGTCACAACTAGTTGAGAAATCAGCAGTAAAATGTAGTCAATCAATAACCAAAACTTGATCTTATAGATCGGTAACCACTAGAATATCGAACAATGTTCTATAATTTCCCACGACAAGGCATGTCGGGGACACCATACTTATTTTGTGACCATTGGCATTGACACATGCCGCCAATAAACAAGATAAGCAGAATTCGATTAAGAGTAAAAATTCGATGGCAAGACGAAACGACCATACTCGCGAAGAGTTGGTAAATATGACACTGGAGCAAGTCAAAAACTTTCTCAACGAACACCCACACCATGAGCTAAGCCTAAGGAAGGTCGCAGCGATGATTGGCTATGTGCCAAGTACCTTGGTGAATGTTTTTGGCAACTACAACCTATTATTGCTTCATGCCGTCGCCCAAACCCTTGATGAACTCTTTGCCGCAGCCGAAGCTGAAATGCAACAGGCCAGTTCACCTGAAGACGCGCTGAGCAAATTAGCATACTGCTACCTTGATTTTGCCGCACAAAACCCCTACCGCTGGCAGTTGATTTTCCAACATACCATGAACGGCGAAGAGTTACCGGAGTGGCAATCAGAGCGTATCGATAACCTAACCGGTATTTTGGAAGCTCTGATTCGCCAAATTAATGCCAAACTAACAGAAGAAGAGACACTCGAAGCAAGCCGAGTGCTATGGTCTGGTGTTCACGGTATCACTCTATTGACGGTGGATGACAAGCTATTTACCTCAACCCCTGTCGATGGCAAGGCGTTGATCGATAACTTGCTCAACACCTATATGAATGCCTGGAAAGCTTAAACGGAGTTAGGCATGTCGGGAAAGCCCCAATCAAGGCTGTTAACCAAACAGCGCTTTTTACCTTATTTTCTTACGCAGGCTCTTGGGGCTTTCAATGACAACATCTACAAGAATGTTTTACTGATCCTAATTGCCTTTGCCGCGCCAGGGACCCTGCCGTTAGACAGCGATCTGGTGATCAACCTCGCAGCTGGGTTATTCATCCTGCCGTTCTTTTTGTTTTCGGCGTCTGCCGGGGTGCTCTCTGATAAATACGATAAAGCACAGATCATGCGTATCGTAAAAATGGCGGAAATTGTGATCATGTCGCTGGCTGCCATTGCCTTCATCAGTGAGAGCTACACAGCACTGCTTGTATTACTGTTTCTTATGGGTACCCAGTCGGCCTTTTTTGGCCCGGCCAAGTATGCGCTTTTGCCGCAACACCTACGCAAAGAAGAGCTGGTTTCCGGCAACGCGCTGGTTGAGACCGGTACTTTCCTCGCGATCCTGATCGGTACCCTGCTTGCTGGCGTGATTGCCAATGCCGACAACGCCACCACCATCGCCGCCATTAGCGTGGTGACTTTTGCAATCATTGGTTTCCTTTGCTCGCGTTGGATCCCGGAAGCCAAGCCGAGCAACCCGGATTTGGTCTTCAAATGGCAGCCGGTGAAACAAACCCGCCTGACGCTAGGGATTGCCCGCAAAGATAAAACCGTCTTTCAGTGCATCATGGGGATCAGTTGGTTTTGGTTCCTTGGGGCATGTTATCTCACCCAATTCCCTAACTTTGCCAAGCTTTACCTTGGCGGAAATGCAGCAGCCGTCTCTTTCTTGCTGACCCTATTTTCTATCGGCATTGCTGTTGGCTCCCTGCTCTGTGACCGGTTGTCGGGCCACCGCATAGAACCGGGCATCGTGCCGTTGGGCAGCATGGGGATAACCGTCTTTGGTGCAGGGCTGATGTTTACCACCCCAGCCTCCATGCCGGAAACGCTATCGATTATCGAGTTTATTACCCACCCCGAGCTATTCGGTGTGTTTGTTTCATTGACGTTGCTTGGCGTTTCGGGCGGTATTTTCATCGTACCGCTCTATGCCATGATGCAGCACCGCGCCCAATCGCACGAGCGTGCCCAAATCATTGCGGCCAATAATATCTGGAATGCGATTTTCATGGTCGTCAGTGCTATCAGCGGCATCATATTCCTTTCGGTCTTGGACTTATCGATACCGCTGTTCTTCCTGTTCTTGTCGGTGCTGAACTTTGTGGTAGTGCTCTATATCTATACCCAAGCACCAGACTTCTTCTGGCGTTTCTTGGTGTGGGTGGTAAGCCACACAATGTATCGTGTGAAGCATAAGGATCTTGCCAATATACCGACTGAAGGCGGCGTACTCATCGTCTCAAACCATGTCAGTTATATGGATGCCCTACTGCTGGCAGGGGCTTGCCCGCGGCCTATCCGCTTCTTGATGGATCGTGATATCTACAATTTGCCGCTGATCAGAAGCTTCTGCAAAGCCTGCAAGGTGATCCCGATAGACGCCACTGACAGGAAATCTGTGATGAAAGCCTTTGTCAAAGTCAGCAAATACCTCGAGCGGGGGGATGTGGTCTGCGTGTTCCCGGAAGGCCAATTGACCTACGATGGCGAAGTGGCCCCGTTCATGCGCGGCATCGACCTTATTATCAAACGCTCGCCGGTGCCAGTGGTACCTGTTGCCCTACAAGGGCTTTGGGGCAGCTATTTCAGCCGCGAAGGTGGCCGGGCATTGCTCAAAATTCCGAAGCGTTTTTGGTCTAAGGTCAATATCATCGTCGGCTCGCCAATCGACTCCAAGCAAGCCAACAGTGAAATACTTCGTGAAGAGGTGCTTACCTTACGCGGTGATAATCGCTAGGCTTATAGCCCCCGGGAGATACCAACCCCATTAGATATCTGGCCAGATTTTTAATGGGGTTGGCGAAAGTTAACGGCTCAAGCTTACTCTGCTAGCCAATTGGCCAATTGCTTGCGCGATAGTTTAATCCCACCAGCTTGCAAATCCGTAGGCAGCGCCATATAGCGAACCGGACGGCGAAACGCGGTCACTTCCTGCTGCATATAATCCGCCAAGGCTTGCTGCAAGCTTTTACTAAACTGCCCCTTTGCTTCCACGATGGCAACCGGGCGCTGACCGAACTCTTCATCATCAATCGGTAAAACGAACACTTGCTTTACATCCGGGTGCGCCAACAACACTTTCTCTATATCTTCCGGCTGCACGTTCTCACCACCGGAAATGAACATGTTGTCTGCCCGGCCAATAATGTGTAGCTCTTCGTCATGCCAGCTGGCGAGATCTTTGGTGGCAAACCATTCTTCATCGCTAACCGGGAAAATAGTCTTGTTGCGATAATAGCCAAGGCATAGGGTTTCCCCCTTAACCAAGACTTCCCCGTCGCGCAGCATCAGCTCGCGGTTTGGCAATACGGCGCCCACACCGGCACTGCTATCAGCCGGCTTTGCCGTCACCGTCGATGCCATCTCGGTCATCCCGTAACCACACCAACACCCAATGCCGATGCTTGCCGCCTGCTCGGTTAGGCGAACAGGGATAGCCGCGCCGCCTAACAATACTTGCTTAAGCTTAAGCGATGCCGCCCCCTCGCTGGCGATAACCCGCTGGAGCTGGGTTGGTACCAGTGAAGCATGGGTCACTTTGGTCAAGGCATGATCAAAATTAGCCGGGGTACAAAGTGCCAGCCGGGCACCGCGATATAGCCAGCGCCAGACAATTGCCATCCCAGAAATATGAAACATCGGCAACGACAGCAACCAACTATCACCCTGCTCGAAGCTCATCCAAGCCAGTAGCCCCTGAGCACTGGCTAGGTGGGTTTGGGCTGAATGAACCACTGCCTTGGGCTGGCCCGTCGAGCCAGACGTCAGCGTTAAGGTTGCCGCCCGGCTAGGCTGCCAGGTAACGGGTACTACACGAGGCTGGGTAGCAGGCAACAATTGCACACGCCGATATTGGCCCAGACTGAATTCACACTTGGCCGGATACCAAACATAATCACACTGGAGCTGGGCCAGTTGGCTGTCAATCTCGGCTTGGCTCAAGCGTGGGTTCAACGCTGCGAAGCGCGCCCCGACCCTGAGGATAGCGAGCAATAGCCAGACCACTTGCGCCGAATTCGGCGCCACAACCGTCACCAACTGATCGCGCTTAACGCCTTGCTCCAGCAATCCCTGAGCATAGCTCTCTACCTGAGCGGCAACTTCCGCCCAGCTAAATTGCTGATCCTCAAATGACAAAGCGACCTCTGACGGTCGCTCTGCAGCCCAGTGTTGCCAAGGCCAGGTCGGGAATGAAACAGGCGTTAGCTCTGCCATACCACCTCAAGATCATTCAGTGATGTCACAGGCAGGGAGCACTCAGGCCATGGTGTTTCAAGCTGAGCTTGGAACAATTGCATGGTATCTAGCCCAGGGATCACATCCGGGGTTTGCCATGCAGCAAAGCGAGCGAGCTGGTTCAAGCCAAGGCTCGATTCCATACTGGAGCTGATCACGGCAACCAAGCCTGCTTCATGGGCTTGCTTCACCAATTCAATACAGCGCTCAACCGGACCCACCAAAGTTGGTTTGATAACAATCGCCACCACACCCGGCTCGGCTTTTACCTCGAAGCCCTCATCGCGTACGGTCTCATCCCACGCGATATTGATGCCCGTCTCCTGTGCAAAGGCAAGGCTTTCTGCAGGCGTTTTGCAAGGCTCTTCAAGGAAGGCGATACCCGCGCGGTTCTCAGGTTTTACATACTTGGCAAACTGCTGCGCTTTTAGCGGCGTCCATTGGCGGTTGGCATCAAGGCGCAAGCGAATACCCGGAATTGCCTCAATGAACATGTTTGCCACCATGCCATCGCGCACAGCTTCGTACATACCCACTTTAATTTTGGCGACTTTCTCGCCCGGCATTTTGTTCAGCTCGATAACAAGCTCATCCGGATCACCCGAACAAAGCGGGGCTACCTGGTAGTTGCCCTCTGCCGGCAGCTCGCCGTTAAGCTCAAGCATTGCCATGCTTAGGCCGCTTGCAACCGAAGGGTAGGCCGAATCAAGGTCAATCGCTTCCCCGGCTTGCCATTTCGCCAGCAGCTGTTTTGCCTGCTCGCCTGCTTGCTCAGCGGTTTCATGGCTGAACTCGGGTAATGGTGCAATTTCACCATAGCCAATTTTATCGTCTTGTTTCAGCTCAATAACCCAGCCTTCGCGAGTAACCAAACGCTGAGAGCGTAAAATCACACCGGTATCCATCGGAAGTTGGTATTGGAAAAGTTTTGCGCTACGCATGATTGAATTCCATCTGCTGATTTTTTAGTAAATACTGTTTCAATGTCATGAAGAACGCATATGGCTGTTCGACATGCACGTTATGCCCCGCCTCTGGGATAACGGAGTAGTCCAATCCAGATTCTTCGGCCAAGCATTTGAATTTTTCGTCTCTCTCTCCGCACACATAGTGGACGGGCATGGCTAATGCTAATGTTGCCAATTCGGCTTTCAACAAGGGCTGTTTCGCCAACGATGTAGCCTGCAACATATGTGCTATAGCAGCCCCAAGGTTATCACTGCGCTTGTGGATTAAACCTTGTCTTTGGTCATGATTTAATGATGAAAAAACAGCTTGCAGGTACCAATCAGCCAATACCTCTGCAATTGGCTCCTTGGCAAAGCGGTTCGCCCAGGCTATATCATTTTGCCAACGCGCTTCTCGCTGTGCCTGTGGCAGACCAAAGTTGCCACCTTCAACAAACAAACCGACCAATTGTGGCGATAACGCTGATTGCGTCGCGTTAACATTAGCCAACTGGCAGGCATGGTACATCGCAATACGCGCACCCAGCGAGTACCCCACCAACACATAGTGAGTGATGCCCCTGGCAGCAAGTGCCTGCTGTAGCCACTCATTGGTTTGTTCAAAACCGCTGGCATTGCAAAATTGGCTATGACCATGCCCCGGTAAATCAATCGTAAGGCATGGGTAGTCAGGTGACAGATAATTAACCACTTCGCGCCAATCACGCCCCGAGCCGAGTAAGCCATGGAGGAAGACCAAGGTCGGGCGCTGAGAGAGGCGATCAGAAGGTGGCGTTAGGCCAAAGGTTTCAGAGTAGAGAGGCATGCCGTACCTCGGCAAACAGGGCTTTTAGCAATTGGCCGCTCTCCCCTGCCGGTGTTTGTACCTCGATAAGGGTAGCGCTACGGCTGGCAAAGCCATCCCGGCACGCTTGTTCGGCCTCAGCCAAAGACGCAGGCCGAACATAATCCAAACCAAACATGGCTGCGGCATGGCTAAATTCAAGTCCATGCGGCATCCGGTACAGATTCTCTTTTTGTGCCTCTGGCACAGGGAGCATATCGAAAATCGCACCGCCATCATTATTGGTCACCAAAATAACCACGGGCTGGCTGGCCTGGCGCAACAATGCCAACGAGTTGAGATCGTAAAGCAATGAGGTATCGCCCAAAACACAAAACAGCGGCGCTTGTCGCCCTTGCTGAACACCCGCAGCGGTGGCAATCAAGCCATCAATGCCCGATGCGCCACGGTTGGCAAACGTCGCTGATCCCGGCACTTTGCCGCACATATCCAACAAGCGAACAATCAAACTATTGCCTAGAAATAGCTCAGCATTATCCGGCAACCAATCCATCATATTGGCTGCCAAGCTAACTTCGTTCAACTCGGTATGGGTTTGAAGTAGGTGGCCAAGATACTGCGACGATGCCGCTTTCAGGTTATCTGCCCAGCCACTGAACGGAGGGGTAAACGCTATCGCCCCATCCGCTTGCTGCTGCGCCATCAACTGCAGGGCATAGTCGCCCGACTTCGCCTTGATTTGCATGCTACATTGCTGAGTGGGGTCCAGCGGCGTTGAGAGAGGATCCACCAGCCAGTAATGCTGCCAAGCAGTACCCGCGATAAATTGGCCCAATCGCTTCGAGACCAACCGGCCGCCAAATTGGAGCAGTACATCCGCTTGGGATAAATGCTCGTGGCACGCCGGGTTTTGCAGCCAGACATCAAACCCCGCCCATTCGCTGCTTCCCCCCGCCTGGGGATCGGCAAGGAGTGGCCAGCCCAATTGCTTTGCTAATGCCGCTACATGGGCAAACTCGCCCGGCTCAAGGCGGCCGGCCACGATCACCCCTTTCTGTTGGCGCAACGACTGCCACTGCGATTGGTCAACCATCAACACTGGTGAACGGACGTCTTGGTAGGCGGTATAAGGTAATGCCGACTGCTGCCAACGCCCGACAGGCTGAAGGTATTGTGTAAAATCGGCGGCATCACCGTAAAGGGGTTCAGGATAATGACAATTGAAATGCACTGCCCCGCCACGCAGCTGCTGCTGATACATCACCGTATCAACGCTGCCCAACAGCCAAGCCGGGGAGATATCTGTACTTGGCGAAGGAACATCAAGAAACTCGGTTACATGGCTGGAGAAAATACCATGCTGGCGAATGGCTTGGTTAGCACCGCACTGGATCAATTCAGGCGGGCGATCTGAAGTCAGCATCACCAACTTCTCGCCCGTCAGGCCGCTCTCTGCAACCGCAGGTAGCAAATTGGCAACGGCGGTCCCCGAGGTGACCACAACCGCCACCGGTGTTTGGGTTGATTTAGCCAACCCCAAGGCCATAAACCCAAGGCCACGTTCGTCAAAATGGGTATGAATGGTCAGCTTTTCATTACGATCCGCTGCCAATGTCAAAGGTGTTGAACGTGAACCCGGCGCGATACAAACGTGTTCGACCCCTAAGCGCGCCAACTCTTCAAGCATCAAGCCAGCCCAAAGCTGGTTCAATGCTGCCCGGTGCTGCTGTGCCATCATGCCGACTTGCGCTCCAACTCAGGCTCATCGCTACCGAGCAAGCTACACAAGGTCGATGTTTTGCGGTCAAGCTCTTTCCATTCGCTGTCGGCAGTAGAGCCCGGAACGATGCCAGCGCCAGCAAACAAATGGAGATCATCCCCCATGATCAGGGCACTGCGTATCGCCACACAAAACTCGCTGCGGCGGTTGCTCAAGAAACCAACCGCACCGCTATACCAACCACGGGCGAACGGCTCGTTCTCCATAATAAAGTCCAACGCGGCTTCACGTGGCAGGCCGGCAATGGCCGCTGTGGGCTGCAAGCTATCTAGCAAATCAGCACTGTCAACCGACTCATTCAATTGCGCATCAATGCCACGCTTAAGGTGCTGCACCTTGCGCAAGCGGATCAGCTCAGGTGTTTCGGCCACGGTCATGGACTCGCAACGCGGTACCAAGCGGCTCACGATATCGTCAACGACCAGGCGGTTCTCATAGCGGTTTTTGTTGTCATCCATCAGCCACTGCGCCAGACGGTTATCTTCCGCGGTGTTGATGCCACGGCCGATGGTGCCAGCCAGCGCTTCGGTATTAAGATCGCGCTCTTGGCGCAGGAACAAACGCTCCGGTGTTGAACCAACAAAACAATGCTTGCTATCTAGCGCCATCATGAAGTGAAAGCTATTAAGGTTGCTACCTCGGCTTGCCTTAAGCAACTGTGCAGGAGAGACCGGGGTATCCAGCTTTAGCGTTGTTTTACGCGCAAGTACCACTTTCTCAAATACTTTTTGCGAAATAGCATCTAACGCGCTGCCAATCATTTTGGACCAACCGGCAAAGTCAGGCGAATAACTGCGCCCCACAATCTTGCTTTTGATTTCAGCTAGCTCAACCGAGCTTGCGTTAAGCTGAGACAACGACTTTACAATCTTGTCTGCATTTTCGGCAGAATAGTTCGCTGCCAGCTGCCAGCTACCGTCAAGGCGAATAATTTCAACCACCGGCAAGAAGAAGAAGGAAGATAAACAGCGCTGGTTACGGCTTGAGCGCCCATCAAAAGAACGGCCACCCCAGATACGCTGCTCGTCGGCCAGCACTTTTTCTGCCGCTTTCGGATCGGTAAATGTTTTGATTTGCCCCAGGGCAACGACCTCCTCGCGACTATCGCGAGACTGCCAGTAAAACTTAGGAAATATCGGCTGAGCTTCCATCCACTCAATAAGATCAGTATTGGCGGGAAGTTCCAGCTTCACAGTGAAACGTTGAGTACTGTCATTGGATTGTTGTTGAATTTTTTTAATTAGTAACTCAACGGCTTTTTGTAACGCGGTCAAGGTAACCTCACTCAGCTTTCATGCACCTACGAAGGCTCATCCCTGGCTGATTGTAACTAGCTAATCAATTAGCATTTGTTCTGAGCCCAACAACCGATAGCTGCGCGACATAGGCACCTAGTGGCGGCTCTGGGCGTACCTTTATGTGGTATTGCATTGATCTATAGCGAATGAAGCAACCAATCAACCACATAATGAATGAGGCATTCTACCTCAGTTCTCGCATTCTGACTAATAAAGTCATCTCTCATCACGAATCTTCATATCCCATCATAATCCTTATTATGTCCAGATTTTATCCCTAATCGGCCAGGTGTTAGCATTTTCCAGCTTAGCCTGTCATTCTGACTATCAATAACCAAAGCTAAATTAAGGGGAAAAAACGTGCTTAGATTTTGAACAACAGTTGTTTTGCGACATTTTATTCTGAATTTAAAGGGTAACCCGCGTCGTAATTCATAACCAGCAGTCAATCCGATCTATAAAACCCCATCTTCACAGGATAAAAAACTGTTTGGTATTGATTTTTTATTATTCCTGTTTATTTTTGACTGTTTGATAGTGTAATTTATTGTGATTAAACCAATAAAACAGGGTCGCAAAAATGCACAACATCGGGATGTCATCAAAACTCAATAATGTCTGTTACGACATACGAGGTCCCGTCCTTAAACATGCCAAGCGCATGGAAGAGGAAGGGCACAAAATTCTCAAGCTGAATATCGGCAATCCCGCCCCATTCGGTTTTGATGCCCCTGATGAAATTCTCGTTGATGTGATCCGTAACCTGCCAACATCGCAAGGTTACTGCGATTCAAAAGGGATTTATTCTGCGCGCAAGGCAGTTGTCCAGCATTACCAAAAACGTGGCATGCTTGATCTTGATGTTGAGGATGTCTACATCGGTAACGGTGTGTCCGAGCTCATCGTAATGGCAATGCAGGCATTATTGAACAACAATGATGAAATCCTCGTGCCTGCGCCAGACTACCCATTATGGACCGCGGCGGTCTCGTTGTCTGGCGGTAACCCGGTTCACTACACCTGCGACGAAGAAGCAGATTGGTACCCTGATCTTGATGATATCCGCAGCAAGATCACCCCAAACACCCGGGGTATTGTGCTGATCAACCCGAACAACCCAACGGGTGCGGTATATAGCCGAGACTTCCTGCTTGAAGTGATTGAAATTGCCCGCCAGCATAAGTTGATTATCTTTGCCGATGAGATCTACGACAAAATTCTTTACGAGGGTGCACAACACACCTCTATCGCCCCGCTGGCGGAAGATGTTTTCTGCGTCACCTTTAACGGCTTGTCAAAGTCTTACCGCGTGTGCGGCTTCCGAGCTGGCTGGATGGTGTTATCCGGGCCGAAGCACCTTGCTAAGGGCTATGTGGAAGGGCTGGAGATGCTCTCCTCTATGCGCCTGTGTGCCAACGTACCGATGCAGCATGCCGTGCAAACTGCATTGGGTGGCTACCAGAGTATCAATGAACTGATTTTGCCAGGTGGCCGCCTGCTAGAACAGCGAGACAAAGCCTATGACATGATCACCTCTATTCCCGGTGTTTCATGTGTCAAACCCAAAGGGGCGCTGTACTTATTCCCGAAATTAGACCAAAAAAAATTCAACATTGTTGATGATCAGAAAATGGCGCTCGACTTCCTTCAGCAAGAAAAAGTCCTGATTGTTCACGGGACTGGCTTCAACTGGAAGAAGCCCGACCATTTCCGCATCGTTACCCTTCCTCGGGTAGACGACTTGGAAATGGCTATTGGCCGCCTAGAACGCTTCCTCCATAGCTACCGTCAGTAATACAAACTCTCTCATTAAGCCCCAGATATTCTGGGGCTTTTTATTGCCCGACATTCGCGAATATTACTATTTTACCAAGCGGAATATCTGTTACCTTTAAAGGTATTGTTTAGTTATCTCTGTGCAGTACCCATATGAAACAAAGTCATTTTTTCGCCCATTTGGCTCGAATGAAACTTATCCAACGCTGGCCGCTGATGCGCTGCGTTGAAACCGAGAATATTTCAGAGCATAGCTTGCAAGTGGCCTTTGTCGCCCATGCCCTTGCCCTAATCAAAAACAAGAAATTTGGTGGCAACACCAACCCCGAGCGTATAGCCCTATTGGGGATGTTCCACGATTGCAGCGAAGTCCTTACCGGTGATATGCCAACCCCAATCAAGTACTACAACCCGGCTATCGCTGAGGAATACAAGAAAATTGAATTAGCCGCAGAGCGCAAGCTGTTATCCATGCTGCCGGAAGAGTTCCATGATGACTACGCACCGCTACTCGATAGCCACCACATAAACAAAGACGACTACGCGATCGTCAAACAGGCCGACAGCTTGTGTGCCTACCTCAAGTGCCTAGAGGAACTTAATGCGGGTAACCACGAGTTCACTACCGCCAAAAAGAACCTAGAGAAGACCCTTAACGATCGTTCGACTCCCGAAATGGAGTACTTCCTCGCGACCTTTGTTGATAGCTTCAACCTGACCCTGGATGATATTAGTTGATGAAACCTTTTGTACTTTCCGCCGAATCGCAATCAATATGGGAAGACCGCCGCAGCAACGAGCAAAAAGTTCGCCGCAATGATCATCGCTCAGCTTCCCAGCGCGATCGGGCGCGTATTCTTCACTCAGCGGCATTTCGCCGCTTGCAAGCCAAAACCCAGGTCCACGGTGCCGGCCACCATGACTTCTACCGCACCCGCCTCACCCACTCGCTAGAGGCCTCGCAAATCGGTACCGGCATTGTTGCCCAACTGAAAATCAAGCAACCTGAATTTCGGGACTTGCTGGCCTCAACCAGCTTGATGGAAAGCTTGTGCTTGGCGCATGACATTGGCCACCCGCCATTTGGCCACGGTGGCGAGGTAGCCCTCAATTATATGATGCGCAACCACGGTGGGTTTGAAGGCAATGCCCAGACTTTTCGCATCGTTGCCTTGCTTGAACCATACACCGAGCACTACGGCATGAATTTATCTCGCCGGACATTGCTCGGCTTGCTCAAGTACCCCGCCTTTCTTAGCGAGACCCAGGCGACCCAGTTACCGTCCGATGTAAACCACTTCCGCCAGCTCAAGGCGAAGGATTGGTATCCAGCCAAAGGTATTTACAATGACGATGCTGCTATTTTTGACTGGGTGCTAGCCCCGCTCTCCTCTCATGATAAGGCCTTGTTCAGCCAGATGCGCCAGCAGAGGACATCACCCCAAGAGCAGCTCAAGACTCGCTTTAAATCGCTTGATTGTTCGATCATGGAGCTTGCGGATGATATCGCTTATGGTGTCCATGATCTGGAAGATGCGATCGTGATGGGTATTGTCACCCGGGAGCAATGGCAGGAAGCCGTGGCAAGCAAATTAGCTGACTGTGGTGAGCCGTGGCTGGAAGAGCGTATCGGCGAGCTCAGCGACCAACTCTTTGGCACCCACCACCAGCGCAAAGACGCCATTGGTGCCATGGTTAACGCATTGCTGACTTCGATCCATATTGCACCTGCGATCCAAAACGGCGTCGACAGTTTCGAAGAGCCGCTACTCCAGTGGAACGCCTTCTTGTCAGAGCCAATGGAGCAGGTACTCGACGTATTAAAAAGCTTTGTCAGCTTGTATGTCGTTCATAAGCCCGATATCCAATTGCTGGAATACAAGGGCCAGCAACTTATCATGGAGCTATTCGAAGCCTTCGATTCCGATCCTGAACGCCTATTACCTGAAAACACCCGCGAGCGCTGGCGCCAAGCGGAAGCCAATGGCGAAAACGGCCACCGCATTATTGCCGACTACATCTCCGGCATGACCGACGGTTTTGCCCAACGCTTGTACAGTACCCTGTTCCAACCCACATCGACGGTTGGTGTCGGCATTGAGGGGCATGGTTTCTAGCCTCTCTGGAGCATAGTTCCCCCTCCCTTTAAATAGGGAGGAGCAAAACTATGTTCAACCCGTGTTCAAACCGGAGACATCCTTTACAGACCAAACTTTCACGATTAAAATAATTTCATGAATCATGAATAAATGACAATCATGAAAAAAGAAGTCGAGATACAAAATCAGGTAATGGCGCAGCTACCGGCGGATTGGTTGGCGAACATCACCCTGCTCCCAGCTGGCCCCTACGATGCTGAGCTCACACTCGAGTTCGGTGGGTTTACGCGCAACTTCCATGTCGAGAGCAAGTACATCCACCGCAAAGAAACGCTAGACCACTATGCCAAGCAGTGCGATACCGCATCGACACTGCTATTTTGCAACCCGCTCAGTGACTTCTTGCGCGACTATTGCCAGCAGCAAAACATCAACTATATCGATGCGGCCGGCAACGCCAGAATTGTGGGGGATGGGGTATATGTGTTGCTACAAGGTAACGCAGTCCCCCCGCGCCAACCGTCAGTACCGGGCATGAGCATCGGGATCATGAAGTGCCTGTTTGCCTTCTTCGCCGACGACGAGCTAATAAGCCAACCCTATAGCAAGATAGCCGACAGGGCCGGAATATCAGTGGGGATGGTTAGCAAAGCCATGGGCTACCTGACTGAGCATCAGTTCATTCCCGGCGGCAAGAAAGGGCGGCGCTTGCTAGATAAGACTACCCTCGCCTACCAATGGCTGATAGCTTACCCTACCGTACTGAAACCAAAGCTCAGTACATTGGTATTGGAGGCTAACCAACATTGGCAAAAGCTAGCAACCGAGCCAGGCGATGTGTGGATCGGCGAGGTGGCAGCAAGCCAGTTGACCGACTACCTTGAGGCCGAGCAGTGGCTGTTGTTCACCCAGCAACCGCTGCAACAAAAGATCCGCCAATACCGCTCGCGGCCGGATCCGAACGGCAAACTCACCGTTGCCAATGCCTTTTGGGGAGAGGCGCTTACCCTGAACACCTTTGCCAACGCATTACTCAGCACAGCTGAGCTGCTGGCCAGCCAAGATGGCCGTAACCGAGAAGTCGCCGAGATCTTAAATGAGCAATACCTACACCTTAAGCAACTCCCTTAACCCGGTATTTGAGCAGGCACTGCTCAGGGTGGTCGAGGCAGTCAACAGCCTGGCCGTGCCCTACTTCATCGCCGGAGCAACCGCCCGGGACATCGTCCTGCACGGCATTTTCGGCCACGCGCCGATACGGGCAACAAGGGATATCGACACCGCTATCCTGGTCGCCAACTGGGAGGAGTTCGATGCCACCAAGGCCAAGCTGCTGGCGGCTGGGCTGGCCCCCACCGAGCAAACCCACCGACTAAGGGAGCCTGAAAGCGGGCTGCCTGTTGATATTATCCCCTTTGGCCAGCTGGCCGATCAGGATGGACAGATCCAATGGCCGCCAAGCCATGACATTACGATGTCCGTGGTCGGTTTCCAGGAAGCCTACCAAACCGCTCTGACCGTTACCCTCGGTACCGCCACATTCAAAGTGGCATCGCTGCCCGGCATTGCGATGCTGAAGCTAATGGCATGGGACGAACGCGGGTTCGAGAACAGTAAAGATGCCACTGACTTTTACTCGATACTGAGCAAATACGGCCAGATCCACGACGGACGCCTTTGGGAAGATTACGTTCCCGGCGAGGCGCTGGATTTCAACCTAGAGCGCCAAGCAGCCTTCTTGCTGGGCTTTGATCTGAAGGATTTACTCAGCCAAGCAACCCTCGCCGTCTTGGTGGGCATCAAATCTAACAAGCATGACAACTTCTTGTCTGCCATTGTTCGAACCCACAAGGGAACATCCCTTGATGAAGTAGAAGCGCAGCTCGACGCATTTTGGATGGGGGTTGGGGTAGCGTAGATTAACGGTTTAGCTCACCCCACATCGATTAGTGAAGCTAATCCGAGATATAGACCATTGCACAAGCCAAATTCCTTAACAAAACCAAGCAAACTAAGAACGATAGTTTTTTTCGTAGACGCCTGCTGGCATTTGCTGGATTTGGAATTCAATCATACGATCAAAGGTATCCAACAAGGGGCTGAAATCAACATCACGCCCTTCTAGCGCGTCAAGGGCTAGAAAGCCGGCCTCAACCGTAGATACACCCTGCACCTTGGGAGATTTGCGGATACGGTAATTACCTTGCTCGGCGTTATCTAGGCTCACGGTTGGCAGTTGCTGCAAGTTGCTAGAAAGCTGCCACATCTTGTAGGCTTTCTTCCATGTCCCATCGAGTAGGATCAGGGTTCGAACCTGACTCGATTCGACGCTCTCGGTGACCAACGAAGATATCGCCACTGCTTCTTCGCCAGGGTATATCAGCCAAGCATCGCGGGTGGGCTCTGCTAGCAGGGCATTGAGTTCTTCGTGCTGGGAGAAGTCTTCTCCCACCCATAAACGGGCATTGGGTAGCGACAAGGTAAGAATACGCGCAGTACCAATCGCACGCTTAACCTCAGATGGGTGTTGTAAAATCCAAAGTTCGGTTTTAGCATCAATAACTTGGATCCAGTGGCAAATACAGGCTTTTTGCGCCTTGCCACATTTTTCACAATATCGACTCATTGAGGTTGCCTTGTCTGTTCGTTTGTTCGTAATTGCTGCCGTCTGCTTCATGGCTGTCTTCCAACTAGATGGGATGCAGACACTATTGGCATGGGATCGCAGCGCCATTAGCCACGGCGAGGCTTGGCGATTGCTGACGGGAAATTTCACCCATACCAATTGGCCCCACATGATAATGAACAGCCTCGCATTGGCAATCATTACCTTCATTTTTCGCCGAAATCTCAAGCTCAGCCAGTTAACAGGCTTTGTTGTCTTCTCTGCGGCTTTTATCGGTTCGGCACTGTGGTTTTCATCAACCACTTGGTATGCAGGGCTATCGGGTGTTTTGCATGGCCTCTTTGCCTTAGGGGCTATAAAGGATATTCAATCTAAGGATAAACTTGGATGGGCTTTGCTGGTTGGGGTGATCGTCAAAGTGGTTTGGGAACAATACTCAGGAGGCTCAGCCAGCTCAGCACGACTCATTGATGCAAGGGTTGCAGTGGAAGCCCATCTGCTTGGCGTGGTTTCCGCCCTACTCTATACACTCGCCAATAAGGTAAAAGCTTCTATTGCCAAGCGTGACTAGCTTGAGCAGAAAGGAGAACCACAGACTTCTCTCCTCTCTAGCCGGGAGGAGCTATAACTTTATCCGCTCGCGGTTTTTCTCGACCGTTGATGCGCCAATCCCTTTTACCTTCGACAAGTCATCGGCAGCCAAAAAAGGGCCGTGCTGTTGGCGGTATTCAATAATCTTCAGCGCTTTATCAGGGCCGATCCCTAGCAATAGCTTATCAAGCTCTTCTGCATTGGCCGTATTGACATTAACGGTGATCTCAATCCCTTCGTAATCATCCGCGGCTGCAGGTATTGTGCTTAGCACCATCAAGCCCAATAGCACCGCAGCGCTGGCGGATTTAATAAAGTAAACCATCTTCTATGCTCCTTGAAAATCAGTTATGACCAGTGGTCGTACACACGGTGCTTTTCTCGCAAGAAGATGTAAACAACGCATTTTTATTCGCAGCTAAAAAAACGACGGGCCGCACAATGGCGGCCCGTCGACTTACGTATTAATTACATTTATTTTGCATGTGCAGCTAACCACACATCAAACTAACTGTATTTTAATCACATACCATTATGTGAATTTGCAGCTGCATCCAGTTCAGGGTAGCTCACTTCAGCCGTATTACGAAGCTGATCTAGCGTTGCCATCACATCTTGCTGGGCGTTCATCTGCTGAACTTGTGCTGCCAACTGGCTATCAACCGATACAGGCTCGACATCCGCTTCAATCACTTTATCCAGCGCGATAATTAGCATGTCGCCTGCTGCATCACGAGTCACACCGTAAACAGGCTGCTCGCCTTCAGGCTTAGCCAAGCCGAATGCAACTTGCGCAAGCATCGGATCGGTACCCATGCGAGAAATCACTTCAGCGTCAGAGAAGCTTAGGCCTGCATCTTCAAGCAGTGCGTTGCTACCATCGCGAAGCTGGGCAAGCATCTCATCCGCTTTCGCTTGAGCTTGCTCTTCGCCTTTCTGCTGGGCAAGTTGCTGCTTAACAGACTCAGAAACCTCATCGAACGGCAGTACCATTTCATCGCGCGAATCATCGACACGAACAACAACAACGTGCTCAGGCGCAATCTCGATCACATCAGAGTTCAGGCCATCTTCACGTACTTCTGGGCTAAATAGCGCCTGAAGCACAACTGGTGTAGACAATACACCCGGAGCATCGTTTTGCGAGAAGAAGTCAGTGGTTTGAACCGTTGCATCAACAGCCTGCGCAGCATCATCTAGCGAATCAGGCATTTCAAACGCCGTCTCAGCCAGCTGGTTCTGTAGGTCGTAGAAAGCTTCTACCGCACGCTGCTCACGCAGCTCAACGATGATGTCTTCACGTACATCAGCGAAAGGCTTAACCTGCGGCTCTTTGATGTCATCTAGCTTGATGATATGGAAACCAAAGTCAGACTCAACAACACCAGAAATCTCGCCTTTGTTCAGGGCAAACGCCGCATCTTCAAATGCCGGATCCATCACGCCACGCTCGAACCAGTCAAGCTTGCCGCCTTCTTTGCCGCTGAACGTATCATCTGAAGATGTTTTTGCTAGCTCAGCAAAATCAGCACCGCCGTTTAGCTCAGCAAGTAGTGCTTCAGCCTTCGCCTTAGCATCGCCGTCTTTACCTTGAACCAAGATATGGCTTGCCTGGCGCTGCTCGGCAGTACCGTATTTCTTCTGGTTGTCGTCGAAGTATGCTTTCGCATCTTCTTCGGTCACTTCAAGCGTACCTTTCAGGCCTTTGCCTGATAGTTCGATGTAAGCCGCCTTCACTTGATCTGGGCGCGTGTAACGCTCAGGGTTCTGCTCATAGAAAGCCAATGCTTCGTCGTCAGCTACTTCCGCGTTTTTGGTGAACGCTTCAACATCCAGGGTCAAAGTGCGAATTTCACGCTGCTGCTGCTCAAGCTTGGTCAGCGCAGTCAACTCACTGCTTAGGGCAAAGTCGCTGCCTTGAATAGCTAGCAGGAACTGCTGGCGAAGCAAATCGGTACGCATAGATTCAGCAAACTGATCCGGCGTCATACCCGAGCGGCGCAGAAGTGTGTTGTACGTTTCGTTATCAAAACGACCATCACGCTGGAATTCTGGCATAGAAACGATGGCAGTACGGATCTGCTCATCACTGATGCGCAGGCCAAGGTCGTTCGCACGCTGCTCGATTAGCACGTCGTTAACCATACGGTCTAGCACGCTACGGCGGAACTGTTGTACGTAAGCAGGATCGCCCATTAGCGTCGAGAAATAATCGCCCAGCTGCGCTTGCATGCGGTTACGTTCGTTCTGATAGGCCATCTCGAACTCACGCTGGCTGATCTCTCGTCCATCAACCGTTGCTGCTACTTGCTGACCACCGCCGGCTAGGTAGCTACCTACGCCCGCGAAAACAAAAGAAAGTATAATCAAGCCAAGAATAATCTTGACCCAAATGCTGCTTGCGCCTTCGCGCATTCGCTCCATCATAATTTGCCGTATCTCCTACTGATGCGATTTGGCATGGTATTGTGAAGAATGCTTCTCGATCCTGAATAGAAACGGAGCTGAGTAATCCACACTGATACAAAGTAAAAAAAGCGCATCAACCCGATGCGCCCTTTATTCCAGCCAAGCTGTCTTGTTATGACAACCTGAATTTCTGTTTGTTCCAACAAACCAACAGGGCTGGGCCCTTGCTTAGTTTACAGAATCTTTTAGCGCTTTACCTGCTTTAAAGCCAGGTACTTTTGCTGCTGCAATTTGGATCTCTTCGCCGGTCTGTGGGTTACGACCAGTACGCGCTGCACGCTCACGTACAGAGAAAGTACCAAAACCAACAAGAGCAACTTGATCACCTGACTTCAGGCTATCAGAAACCGCATCAATGAATGCGTCTAGAGCACGACCAGCAGACGCTTTAGAGATGTCTGCGTTTTCAGCAATTTTGTCAACCAATTGAGTTTTGTTCACGATCTGTTCCCCTCTGTAAACTATTTCCGCGTGCCGCCTCACTGGCAAAAATTTACACACGCCGGTTTTGAAAATGTATCAGGCCTAATTATATCAGTTCAAAGCACCAGAAATACGGGTAAGCGTTGATATTATTGAGCTAACAGCGAATTAGACCTAACTTATAGCTACACAAAAAAACGCTGACAAGGTTTTTTAGCCCCGAAAGCGTTTTTTCATTTCTTAACTTTGCTGCATGTCACTGTTTTGGGCGTTTACCAGCTCGATACCCGTTGGATTATTCTGCAGTGCAACGGTCAGCACTTCATCAATCCAACGCACCGGGCGCACCACCAAATCAGCAATTACGTTATCTGGAATCTCTTCCAAATCACGTTCGTTGTCTTTCGGGATCAACACAGTTTTGATACCGCCACGGTGAGCTGCCAGCAGTTTCTCTTTCAAACCACCGATTGGCAATACTTCACCACGCAGGGTAATTTCACCGGTCATCGCAACATCACCGCGCACCGGATTGCCTGTTAAACTAGACACCAAAGCAGTACACATGGCGATACCCGCACTCGGGCCATCTTTCGGCGTGGCACCTTCTGGTACGTGAACGTGGATATCACGCTTCTCGTAGAAGTCTGGCGCAATGCCTAGGCGCTCCGCACGGGTGCGTACAACGGTCATCGCGGCTTGGATAGACTCTTGCATCACATCACCCAGCGAGCCCGTGTAAGCCAGCTTACCTTTGCCCGGCATAGATTCCGTTTCAATGGTCAGCAAATCACCACCAACTTCGGTCCACGCCAAGCCAGTGACTTGGCCAATACGGTTGTTTTCTTCCGCTTTGCCGTAATCGAAACGCTGAACGCCCAAGTACTCTTTCAGGTTATCTTGGTTGATAACCACTTTCTTGGTTTCAGGGTTTAGCAGGATTTCTTTCACTGCCTTACGACACAGCTTAGACACCTCACGCTCAAGGCTACGTACGCCTGCTTCACGGGTGTAGTAACGGATAATCCCGAGCAGTGCCGAGTCATCCACTTCCACTTCACCCGGCTTCAAGCCATTGCGCTTGATTTGCTTTTCAAGCAGGTGACGTTTAGCGATATTCAGTTTTTCGTCTTCGGTATAACCCGACAGGCGGATCACTTCCATACGGTCCAGCAGCGGGCCAGGGATGTTCATCGAGTTCGATGTTGCCACGAACATCACATCCGACAGGTCGTAATCCACTTCCAAATAGTGATCGTTAAAAGCATTATTCTGCTCAGGATCAAGTACCTCAAGCAGGGCCGAAGAGGGATCGCCGCGCATATCCGATGACATCTTATCGATCTCATCAAGCAGGAACAGCGGGTTCTTCACTTCCACTTTTGCCATCTTCTGGATCAACTTGCCCGGCATCGAACCGATGTAGGTACGGCGGTGACCACGAATTTCAGCTTCGTCACGCACCCCGCCCAATGCCATACGCACGTACTTACGGCCTGTAGCGGCAGCGATAGACTGGCCCAGTGAGGTTTTACCCACACCAGGAGGACCGACAAGACAAAGGATCGGGCCTTTCAGCTTGTTCACACGGCTTTGTACCGCGAGGTACTCCAGAATGCGCTCTTTAACGCGTTCCAAGCCATAGTGGTCGGCATTCAATACTTCCTCGGCCTTGGCCAAGTTCTTCTTCACCTTCGAGCGCTTGTGCCATGGCACGCTCAGCATCCAATCGATGTAACCGCGAACCACGGTCGCTTCCGCCGACATCGGGGACATCATCTTCAGCTTCTGCAGCTCTTGCTCGGTTTTTTCGCGTGCTTCTGCCGGCATCTTCGACTCTTCGATCTTGATTTTCAAAGATTCGAATTCGTCCGGTGCATCATCCAGCTCACCCAGCTCTTTCTGGATAGCCTTCATCTGCTCGTTGAGGTAGTACTCGCGCTGGCTCTTTTCCATCTGTTTCTTGACGCGGCCACGGATACGCTTTTCTACCTGTAGCAAGTCAATTTCAGACTCCATCATTGCCATCAAGAACTCTAGGCGCTCTACGACGTCAACAATTTCAAGCACTTTCTGCTTATCAGCCAGCTTCAGCGGCATATGCGCAGCAATGGTGTCGGCAAGACGCGCGGCCTCATCGATACCGTTAAGCGAGGTCAGCACTTCCGGCGGGATTTTCTTGTTTAGCTTGATAAAGCCTTCGAACTGGTTGATAGCGGTGCGAACCAAGACTTCCTGCTCGCGCTCATCCATTTCTTCCGTTACCAAGAAATCGGCATCGGCACTGAAGAACTCATCGTCGCGAAGATTTTCGACCTTCGCACGCTGCTGGCCTTCAACCAACACCTTCACGGTACCGTCTGGCAACTTCAACAGCTGCAAGATAGTCGCAACGGTACCCACATCGTAAAGGTCGTCGATAGAAGGCTCGTCAGTCGCCGCTTCTTTCTGGGCCACCAACAAAATCTGTTTATTGTCATCCATCGCCGCTTCAAGGCAGCGAATGGATTTATCCCGGCCTACAAACAATGGAATAACCATATGAGGGTAGACCACCACATCACGCAGTGGTAGAACGGGGATCTCAAGGCGTTCCGAACGCTCCAGGTTCATATTTTTCTCTCTTCCGTTCAGTCTCTTTATTGAGTATATGGGGGCAATGCCGCAAGATTCAACGGGATAAGTAGCAGAAAATAAAAAAGGAGGCCAAAGCCTCCTTTTTTTGTCCATTATGGCCAGTAATCGTTCAATTACTCAGCGCCAGCCGCTTGGTTTTCTGTATTTTCATAAATCATCAAAGGCTCAGACTCGCCCTTAATTACTGATTCATCAATAACAACCTTGCTTACACCTTCCGCAGAAGGTAGCTCATACATGGTATCAAGTAGCACTGCTTCTACGATTGAGCGTAGACCACGCGCACCCGTTTTGCGCTCCATTGCCTTGCGGGCAATTGCCACAAGTGCATCGTCGCGGAACTCAAGCTCAACATTTTCAAGCTCAAGTAGGGCTGCGTACTGCTTGGTCAGTGCGTTCTTCGGCTCGCGAAGGATCTGAACCAATGCTTCTTCGTCTAACTCGTTCAAGATAGCCGTTACTGGCAGACGACCGATGAATTCCGGGATCAAACCGTATTTCACCAAATCTTCTGGTTCAACTTGCTCGAACAAGTCGCTTAGCGTGCTTGATTCGTCTTTAGAACGAACATCGGCACCAAAGCCGATACCTGTACCCGTTGCAACGCGCTGGTCGACAACTTTGTCTAGTCCAGCAAAAGCACCACCACAAATGAATAGGATCTTTGAAGTATCTACCTGCAAGAATTCCTGCTGTGGGTGCTTACGGCCACCTTGAGGTGGAACCGATGCAACTGTCCCTTCGATCAATTTCAGCAATGCCTGCTGAACACCCTCGCCCGAAACGTCACGGGTGATAGAAGGGTTGTCTGACTTGCGTGAAATCTTATCGATTTCATCAATGTAGACAATACCGCGCTCTGCTTTTGCAACGTCGTAATCACATTTTTGCAGTAGCTTCTGGATGATATTCTCTACGTCTTCACCCACGTAACCCGCTTCAGTCAGCGTGGTGGCATCTGCCATCGTGAATGGAACATCAAGCATACGTGCCAGTGTTTCAGCCAGTAGCGTCTTACCACTACCAGTTGGGCCAATCAGTAGGATGTTACTCTTACCTAGCTCTACACCGTCGCTATTGGTATCACCGTTACGTAGGCGCTTATAGTGGTTATATACCGCTACTGCCAGTACCTTCTTGGCGTGGCTTTGACCAATAACGTATTCATCCAGGTTTGCACGAATTTCCTGTGGTGTCGGAAGTTCACTGCCATCTCGCTTAGGCATCACTTCTTTGATTTCTTCACGAATAATGTCGTTGCACAAATCAACACATTCATCGCAAATATACACAGAAGGGCCTGCAATCAGCTTGCGAACTTCATGCTGACTTTTGCCGCAGAAAGAGCAGTACAGCAGTTTTCCACTACCACTCTCTTTTCGCTTATCTGTCATTCGCTAACCTCTTTTCGGGTCTTACCCCATCATTGCCTTGTCTTGAGTGTATAACAACTCAGGTTATTTTGCTCCGTACAACAGCGTTGTCATTGCACGGAGGCAAAAAAACTTACAGCTCGCGCTGACTCAAAACAGCATCGACCAAGCCGTACTCTACAGCCTGTTCTGCCGACATAAAGTTATCACGATCGGTATCGCGCTCAACCACTTCGAGTGGCTGGCCGGTGTGCTCTGCAAGCAAACCGTTCAAGCGCTGCTTGATCGTTAGAATTTCTTGGGCATGGATCTGGATATCAGATGCCTGTCCCTGGAAGCCACCCAACGGCTGGTGAATCATCACGCGTGAGTTAGGTAGACAATAACGCTTGCCTTTAGCACCACCAGCAAGCAGGAAGGCACCCATCGAGCATGCCTGCCCCATACATACCGTGCTCACGTTTGGCTTGATGAACTGCATGGTGTCGTAGATAGACATACCCGCTGTTACTGAACCGCCCGGTGAGTTGATGTACAGGAAGATGTCCTTGTCAGGGTTTTCTGACTCAAGGAACAGAAGCTGAGCAACGACTAGGTTTGCCATGTGATCTTCAACTTGACCTGTCAAAAAGATCACACGCTCTTTTAATAGTCGGGAATAGATGTCGTAGGAACGTTCACCACGAGAAGTCTGCTCGACCACCATAGGAACCAGCGCATCTAGAATCGGCGACATGGCGTTTTTTTCTTGGTAGCTCATAACGTTATTTCCCTAAAATAAATGGCCCGAATGAAATTACTCTCACACGGACCATTGTTAGCAGAAGATTTGAAGTAAAGTCAAATCTCTACAGTAATTTCAGCAAATTAAGCGGCTGGCTGCTGCTGGTTCATTAGCTCGTTGAAGCTAACTTCTTTTTCAGAAACCTGAGCTTTTGCTAGTAGTGCGTCAATCGCTTGCTCTTCAAGAGCAACGTTGCGCATGTTGTTCATCATCTGCTCGTTCTTCTCGTAGTATGCAACTACTTCAGTTGGATCTTCGTATGCAGAAGCCATTTCAGCGATGATTGCTTTAACGCGCTCTTCGTCAGCTTTTAGCTCTTCAGACTTGATCACTTCACCTAGTAGAAGACCAACAACTACGCGACGCTTAGCCTGCTCTTCGAATAGCTCACGTGGTAGCTCAGGCGCGTTAGCTGCATCACCGCCGAAGCGCTGAGTAGCCTGCTGGCGTAGAGTGTTGATTTCCTGGTCGATAAGTGCAGCAGGAACAGTGATGTCGTTCTGCTCGATTAGGCCGTTTAGAACCTGATCTTTGATGCGGCCTTTAACAGCTTGCTTCAGTTCACGCTCCATGTTCTTACGAACTTCAGTCTTAAGACCTTCTACAGAACCGTCTTCAACACCGAACTTAGCAACGAACTCTTCAGTTAGCTCAGGTAGTTCCTGCGCTTCAACTTTGTGTAGTTTGATAGCGAAAGAAGCTGCTTTACCTTTTAGGTTCTCAGCGTGGTAATCTTCTGGGAAAGTCACTTCTAACGTGAACTCGTCGCCCGCTATCTTACCAACGATACCGTCTTCGAAACCAGGGATCATGCGACCTTGGCCCATTGCTAGAGCGAAACCTTCAGCTTTACCGCCTTCGAACTCTTCGCCGTCAACAGAACCAGTGAAGTCGATAGTTACGCGGCTGTCAGCTGCTGCTTCAGCTTCAACTTCAGACCAAGTTGCCTGCTGCTTGCGTAGCGTTTCTAGCATCGCGTCAACGTCTTCGTCTTTAACTTCAACTGCAGGCTTTTCTACTGCAATTTTGTCTAGGCCAGCTAGTTCGATTTCAGGGAATACTTCAAAAGTAGCCTTGAATACTAGGTCTTTACCTTCAGCAATTTCTACTGGAGTGAAAGTAGGCGCGCCTGCTGGGTTGATTTTTTCTTTAACGATAGCTTCGATGTAGTGACGCTGCATCACTTCACCTAGGATGTCCTGGCGAACAGATGCGCCGAACATGCGAGCAACCATTTTGATCGGTGCTTTACCTGGACGGAAACCATCAAAACGACGATTCTTAGCAATTTTCTTCAGTTCAGCTGTTACTGCATCTTCGATGTTTGCAGCAGGAACTGTGATAGTTAGATGGCGCTCTAGACCTTCAGTGGTTTCAACGGTAACTTGCATTTTATTTAACCTCAAAACTTACTCAGTGTTCTCTGAGTGATGTTGCCGATCAGCATTGCTGACGGTGGCATCCTTTCGTGTTATGGCCGGCAACCACGCCAACACCATAACGCCTTAATTCTGATAATTTCTGTTTCTACTGGCTTTGCTGCCACTGAACCAGAAATTAAAAACGCGGTATTATAGCGATCCATCACCCTGTCGTCGAGACAGAGGGCCGCACCGCACTCAAACCTTTCACACAAGATAGGGGCAAAAATTCCATTTACAAGGGCAAACCCGAAAAAAAACCTTCCCTTTTGCTATTTTTTGACAATAGCCTCTTTTATTTGCAGAAAGTCCTGCTGCATTGGCGGCATTTTAATCCAGCCTCAAACACCAATGCTTGTCTAATACGTGATATTCCCGCCTGAAAGCACACTAAAACTGAACAATTTACGCTCAATTCAAGCTGGTATCAAAAATTACTCAAACAACCAAAATCATTACAAAACATTCTAAATAAGACGCAACCATCACACCCAAAATATGCAACAGGTATATTATATGTATTTGCATTCCCCAAGGCAGTTACACCTCAAATACAACTAGAAAAGGACACGACAATGAAAAGGAACAAAGCAAAGGTCATCGCTTCCTGGCAACCTAGCAACGAACGCGAGTTGGTGGCGCTAAAAGCATTACTGGTACAAGAAATAGCAGGCAGTCCAACACAGCACCAAGGCGGCACGGGTAAAGTAGGTAAAGACTCGGGAAGGTTGGTTCGCTGAAAAGCATTAAAGAGGGAAATGGCACGCCCTGTAGGATTCGAACCTACGACCACATCCTTAGAAGGGACGTGCTCTATCCAGCTGAGCTAAGGGCGCATCATTGGTGTAACACTTGGCTACGGGACGGAATTATACTTAGCTGATAATTAAGATCAATGCCTTCGCCCTTATTTTCGGTGCAATTGTGTTTAAGTGTTCAAACAAAAAGCAAAATTCAGGCAAATGGTGCATTCGCCACCAAGCCGCGCCCCTATGCCCAAGTACAAGCGCAACCATCGATGAACCAACAACGCAAACACCAGCGCAAACGTTTGCGCTATAGATCTTATTTACAAACTCTGCGACAATGACAACGTTTCATAGAACAAGGTACTGACTTGTTGCTAACAAAAAAAACAAGTCAGACACAGCAATACAAATAAACATACAGCCGTAAGTCACCACTATTCAGCCCAAAGGAAAATCATGGCCGCTCAAATTATTGATGGAAAACTTATTTCCCAGACTGTTCGTCAAGAAGTTGCTGCCCGTGTTAAGGCACGTGTTGAAGCGGGCCTGCGTGCCCCTGGGTTAGCCGTAGTATTAGTCGGTCAAGATCCGGCATCGCAAATTTATGTGGGCAGTAAGCGCAAAGCCTGCGACGAAGTCGGCTTCGTTTCTAAATCTTTCGATTTACCTGCCACCACAACCGAAACCGAGCTGCTGGCGCTGATCGACGAACTTAACCACGATAGCGCCGTTGATGGGATCTTGGTGCAGCTGCCTCTGCCAGCTGGCATTGATAGCACCAAAATTCTTGAGCATATCGACCCGGAAAAAGACGTAGATGGCTTCCACCCGTACAATGTGGGTCGCCTATGCCAGCGTATCCCTAAGCTTCGTTCGTGCACACCAAAGGGCATCATTACCCTGATGGAGCGCTACAACATTGAAGTACGCGGCAAGCATGCTGTCATTGTTGGGGCTTCCAATATTGTCGGTAGGCCAATGACGCTGGAATTACTGCTTGCAGGTGCCACCACCACCACCTGCCATCGCTTTACCAAAGATCTTGAAAGCCACGTTCGCCAAGCCGATATTCTAGTCGTCGCCGTCGGCAAGCCTAACTTTATCCCTGGCACTTGGATTAAGAAAGGGGCAACGGTTATCGATGTCGGTATTAACCGATTGGATAGCGGCAAGTTGGTCGGGGATGTGGAATACGACCTTGCCCGTGAAAGTGCCCGCCATATCACCCCTGTACCAGGCGGCGTTGGACCAATGACGGTAGCAACCTTGATTGAAAATACCCTGCATGCTTGTGAACAGTACCATGCGGAGAAGTAGGTAGAGCGGTACTAAGGAAAAAGCGGTACTGTGATCCTATGGTTAAAAAGCGAGTACCGAATGGTACTCGCTTCTCTTTAAGCTAGACACTTATACGGTTCTGAGAACCTAGGACCTCAGAACCACAGTTCCGCTCTTAACCCTTCACCATCTCTTTAAGGAAAGCGGTAAAGTCTTCACCAAGCTCATCATGGCGCATGCCATACTCTACAAACGCCTGCATGTAACCCAGTTTGCTACCACAGTCGTGGCTCTTACCTGACATGTGGAATGCATTCACCTGTTGTGACTCCATCAACATATCAATGGCATCAGTTAACTGGATTTCATCGCCTGCACCCACAGGAGTACGGGCTAGCAAATTCCAGATTTCGGCCGGCAAGATATAGCGCCCAACAATCGCCAAGTTAGAAGGTGCTTCTTCAACTGCCGGTTTTTCAACAACCTTGCTCATTGCCGCAGTTTCACCAGCCTTGAGATCAGCACCAGCAACATCAGCAACACCGTAGCTAGACACGTCTGCCATAGGCACTGGCTCAACCATCACCTGGCTAATACGCGTGTCATTAAACGCCGCCACCATTGCAGCCATGTTCTCTTTACGCAGATCACTTGCCGCTTCATCCAAAATCACATCCGGCAACACAACCGCAAACGGCTCATCACCAATCAATGGATGGGCACACAATACCGCATGGCCCAGACCTTTGGCCTGGCCCTGGCGAACGTGCATAATGGTGACATCAGATGGACAAATACTTTGTACTTCTTCCAGCAACTGACGCTTAACACGCTTTTCCAACGTCGCTTCTAGCTCGAATGACGTATCGAAGTGGTTCTCGATCGAGTTCTTCGAGGAATGGGTAACCAGCACGATTTCCTTGATGCCCGCAGCCACACACTCATTCACCACATATTGAATCAGCGGCTTATCAACAATTGGCAGCATCTCTTTCGGAATCGCCTTGGTGGCAGGCAGCATACGAGTTCCCAAACCCGCGACCGGGATCACCGCCTTTCTAACTAGTTTTTCATGCTGTATCTTATTTACTATCGTCATTATATATCTTACTTAAGTTGATTTAATATTGACATTTTAAAGTTATCAAACTGACTAAAAGACTCTCTTTCGTATATATATTCGCTTTTCAGCTGACATCTTAGCTGTTTCATTGAATCAGTTTCTGCTAGCTCTTTCACAATGCCAGAAAGGTTTTTCAACTTAGCATCAATCACATAACTAGCACGTGACAACGGAAACCTTTCATATATCGCACTTTCATAATTTTGCACATCAACAATAGCAAATGGCTTTTCTGTAAAAAGATAGTCAGAAGCGACGCTTGAGATATCTGATATAATCGCATCAGAGCGATTAAATAAATCATGAATATTAATCGATGAATCATTGTATTCATAATATTCACAATTAAAAGATTTATCGGATACGCTATCAACAATATTCTTTATTTTAGCTGCTACTTTAACTAACTCTACGTCGCGATTTGTATACGGGTGAAGTTTTACGATAACATTATAACCAGCGCTAATTATAGATTTTACAATCTGATCTCCATTGTACAATGAGCTATAGTTTGAATCACTAAAGTCTCCTCGCCAAGTAGGAGCATATACGATTGTTTTTCTCTTTTTGCTATCTATATTATCTTTGGACAAACTATCTAACTGCGGACGGCCAATAAGTTCAAAGCTATCATTAGGTATCTTGACATTATGTTGAGAATACCTATCTATTGCCGCTTTTCCTGAAACAAATAGCTTATCATATAGCTTACTTACCGGGCTGTAGCTTGGTGATTTATCGCTATCACCATGTAATAGTTGGATATGTATTAAATCGTTAAAACGAACCATTTGTGTGTTTTTTGCACTATTGTTGGCGTACAAAACAAGCTCTACTGACTCAAAAACTATGTCATCAACTTCACTCACATAATTACACAATAATACTGGTGCATTTGTGAAACTTTTTACCGCTTCATAGTGATGGTAGTCTCTTAGAACAACAATAAATGGCAGCTCAAGTTTTTCAACATACGGTAACCACATTTTTAACTGATACTCAGCGCCTTTAGGGCCACAAAAATAAAAGATAACTTTGGGTTTTAACTTTTGCGCATTCACTTTTTCAGTTAATAAAGAATTTTTTATTTTATCAAAGTCTTTACTAAACATCACAGTCGACAAAAGCTCTAAAGCAGTAACTGACAATATTAATATAGGACTGTATATCCATCCAGACAGGAAAAACAATTCAAAACATACTACAAAAAGAAGTAACATGATGAATTTTCTATGGGTTTTAGGTCTATATTTAATTTTGTTAACAAAATTAAATATAAAACTAAACTTACCAAGTGAAGCTTTAACCTTTAACAAATAAAAAACAATCGTTATCATGATTAAACCTGGGATTTATTTATAATTTTATTAGCGGTATTTGTAAAAACATCCGAATAACTTTCATTTGGAAAGTTACCTAATACATATTCTTTAAAGTTAGTTCTCTCAACTCTCTTTGTATCATGTATCGTAAGTTCGTCAATAACATTAGCTAAGTTTGACATATTACTATCTAGTACATAAGAAACAGTTGAGATAGGAAAAGTAACACTCATATTATCTTTTTCATTCTTCATATCTGTTACACAGATCGGCTTTTCACTAAATAAAAAGTCACTCACAACACTAGAGACATCAGAGATTAATGCGTCACACATGTTAAAACAATCGTATAAGTCTATATTTACATCTAATTTATCAATAAATATATGATTCAATATTCCTTTTTCATTTTCACGCTCAAGGATTTCCCTTAAATTATCCGCAATAATATTTGTCTCTTTGTTCTTATACAAATACGGGTGTAGTTTTATAACCACCCGAGTATTATCCCTTTCCAACAAACCTCTAACTATTGCTTCTGACTTTAAGATTGATGAGTATGCTGAATCAGCATTATAACCAAGCCAAGTAGGTGCATAAAGAACAGTTGTTATAGGACCTTTTTTCTGGTTACTGATTTGCTTAATTTTTTCTAGTTGAGGTCGACCCACTATTTCAAATTTATCTAATGGTATAAAAACACCATTCTTTTTGTATCTATCTACACCAAGCTGTCCTGCTACAAGTATTTTATCATACATAGCAGTAACTGGATTAAAACTAGGAGCTTTATCGCTATCACCGTGTAGTAATTGAACATGTGTAAGATGATTAAACCTTACCATATGAGTGTTTTTTGAGCCATTATTCACATAAAAGATAGTAGTTAATGATTCAGGTATACATTGATCTAATGTTGACATTGTCTTACATACTATAACGGGTGATCTTGTCATAGCTGAAATTGACTCATAGTTAAATGCTTCTCTTAATATAATTATAAATTTACCATTTAACTTTTCTATATATTTTATCCACATTGCTATATGGAACTCAGAGCCTCTGGGTGCACTAAAGTATAATGCAAATTTTGGTTTATAATCTGCAACATTTTTAGGTAATTCACTATTTAAAGTTTTTCGGTATTTTATAAAATTACGTAAAGACACTAAAGAGCATAAAAAGAAAAATAGTAATAAAGGAACACTTACATAAAGAAATGATTTAATATATAATAAGAATATTAAAGATAATGATTTGTTAAATATTACTA
>NZ_PYMA01000019.1 GCF_003026495.1 Photobacterium sanctipauli | reverse complement strand
AATGGTGCGGAAGGAGAGACTTGAACTCTCACACCTTGCGGCGCCAGAACCTAAATCTGGTGCGTCTACCAATTCCGCCACTTCCGCATCAAAGTTTTACATCTTCGGTAGAGAAGATGGTGGCTACGACGGGATTCGAACCTGTGACCCCATCATTATGAGTGATGTGCTCTAACCAACTGAGCTACGTAGCCATCTTGTCGTTGTTGATAATGAAATCAACATCGAAAATAGTGGCAGGTCTACCTGGATTCGAACCAGGGAATGACGGGATCAAAACCCGTTGCCTTACCGCTTGGCGATAGACCTGCAGGATGCTTTTCTTCAAAGCCGCTCTCAAAAAGAGAGAATGGTGCGGAAGGAGAGACTTGAACTCTCACACCTTGCGGCGCCAGAACCTAAATCTGGTGCGTCTACCAATTCCGCCACTTCCGCATCAAGTTTTACATCTTCGGTAGAGAAGATGGTGGCTACGACGGGATTCGAACCTGTGACCCCATCATTATGAGTGATGTGCTCTAACCAACTGAGCTACGTAGCCAACGTGGGTTGCCGACTATACATGATAATCACCAACCTTGTAAAGGTGGCAGGTCTACCTGGATTCGAACCAGGGAATGACGGGATCAAAACCCGTTGCCTTACCGCTTGGCGATAGACCTACAATCGCTTTTCTTCAAAGCTGCCCTCAAAAAGAGAGAATGGTGCGGAAGGAGAGACTTGAACTCTCACACCTTGCGGCGCCAGAACCTAAATCTGGTGCGTCTACCAATTCCGCCACTTCCGCATCAATGTTTTACATCCTTCGGTAGAGAAGGATGGTGGCTACGACGGGATTCGAACCTGTGACCCCATCATTATGAGTGATGTGCTCTAACCAACTGAGCTACGTAGCCATTTTTTCATTTCTCAAGCCAGTTGCCTAAGCGGCCGCTGTCTCGGGAACGGGGCGCATTATGCTCATACCAGCGAAAAGGGTCAATAGTTTTTTTCAATATCTTCAGAAAATACGCTTGTTCGTTGCTTATTTGGGCGAACTGGGCGAATGCCATGCTAAATTAAGGTTTTTGGGGCTGTTCTGGCAAGAAAATTGTGTCGGAATTTATCAAGGCTGTGGCGCCTGATAAAAATTAAGCCAGCGCGAAGGCTGGCTTAGAGTTTGTATTGCGGATCAGTATGACTAACTGACTTATACGTTGAAGCGGAAGTGAACCACATCGCCGTCTTTAACGATGTAATCTTTACCTTCTAGGCGCCACTTGCCTGCTTCTTTCGCACCGCTTTCACCGTTGAACTCGATGAAGTGATCGTAGCCCACAACTTCTGCACGGATGAAACCTTTCTCGAAGTCGGTGTGGATCTTACCGGCTGATTGAGGTGCTGTTGCTCCCACAGGGATAGTCCATGCGCGAACTTCCTTAACACCAGCGGTGAAGTAAGTTTGTAGGTTCAGTAGCTCGTAACCAGAGCGGATCACGCGGTTTAGGCCTGGTTCTTCGATACCCATGTCCGCAAGGAACTCTTCGCGGTCTGCATCGTCAAGTTCGGCAATCTCAGATTCGATAGCGGCACAAACCGGTACCACAACCGCATTTTCTTTTGCCGCGTGCTCGCGAACCATGTCTAGGAATTCGTTATCTTCGAAACCGTCTTCGCTCACGTTAGCGATGTACATCGTTGGTTTTAGCGTTAGGAAGTTTAGGTAGCTAATTGCTGCAAACTCTTCTTTCGCCAACTCAACAGAGCGTGCCATACCACCCTCGGTTAGGGTCGGTAGTAGTTTTTCAAGCACAGTGATTTCGAATTTAGCATCTTTGTCACCACCTTTGGCACGCTTAGCCTGACGCTGGATAGCACGCTCACAGGTATCAAGATCAGCCAGAGCAAGCTCAAGGTTGATCACTTCGATATCGTCTAGTGGGTTGATCTTACCTGCAACGTGAACGATGTTCTCGTTTTCGAAACAACGAACAACGTGGCCGATAGCATCAGTTTCACGGATGTTAGCCAGGAACTTGTTACCTAGACCTTCACCTTTCGATGCACCCGCTACCAGACCTGCAATATCTACAAACTCCATGGTCGTAGGCAGAATGCGCTCTGGATTAACGATAGCCGCTAGCGCGTCTAGGCGTAGATCTGGCACAGGTACAACGCCAGTGTTTGGTTCGATTGTACAGAACGGGAAGTTTGCCGCTTCGATGCCTGCTTTGGTTAAGGCGTTGAATAGTGTTGACTTACCAACGTTAGGCAGGCCAACGATTCCGCATTTAAAACCCATGGTGTGAAACCCTTTTGGTGATTATTCGGTGAAACATCCCACTGGCGCTTTGGGCCAGTGAAAAAAATTGGAATAACTACAATTATTCTGCTTTGAATGAATGTAGTCGATTTTGCGCTTTATTTAAGCCATCTTTTAGCAAGATATCCATGCAGCGGACAGCTTCGTCAACGGCGGCATCAATGTTATCTTGCTCCTTGGCTGGCGCTTTACCCAGTACAAAGCCGGCAACCTTGTTTTTATCGCCAGGGTGGCCGATGCCAATACGCAGGCGATAAAAGTCTTTGTTGTTGCCCATCTTGCTGATGATATCTCTTAGGCCGTTGTGACCACCGTGGCCACCGCCTTTTTTGAACTTAGCCACGCCAGGAGGCAGGTCAAGCTCGTCGTGTGCCACTAAGATCTCTTCTGGCTTGATCTGGTAGAAGTTTGCCAGCGCCGCGACAGACTTGCCCGATAGGTTCATGTATGTCGAAGGGATCAACAAGCGAAGATCTTGGCCGTTTGCCATGATCCGGCCAGTTTGGCCAAAGTATTTGGACTCTTCACGTAGGCTAACGTTGTGAGCACGGGCCAGTTCTTCAACAACCCATGCGCCCGCGTTGTGGCGGGTTTTAGCGTACTCGGCACCGGGATTGGCGAGGCCGACTAGTAGGCGAATGTTATTACTCACGCTTGTCTCTCAACTCTTAGGGGCTTAAAACGCGCGCTATGTTATACCAAACGCGGCGAAATTGATACTTTGCCCGAAGTAACGAAAAACGCCCCGCACAAGGCGGGGCGTTGAAAACTTATCGCGGTTAGCGATTAGTGTTGGAACATCGCAGAGATAGACTCTTCGTTGCTGATGCGACGAATTGCTTCGGCTAGCATGCCAGAAAGCGTTAGTACTGATACGCGACCAGTGTCTTGGATCTCTTTTGATAGTGGGATTGAGTCAGTTACGATAACTTCGTCAATCACAGACTCACGAATGTTCTGTGGGGCATTACCTGAGAATACTGGGTGTGTTGCGTAAGCAAATACACGCTTCGCGCCACGATCTTTCAGTGCTTCAGCTGCTTTACATAGTGTGCCGCCAGTATCGATCATGTCATCAACGATGATGCAGTCACGGCCTTCAACGTCACCGATCAGGTGCATAACCTGAGAGACGTTTGCACGTGGGCGACGCTTGTCGATGATCGCGATGTCAGTGTCATCTAGTAGCTTCGCGATAGCGCGAGCACGAACAACACCACCGATATCAGGAGAAACAACCACTGGATCTTCTAGGTTCTTAGCCAGCATGTCTTCTAGTAGTACTGGGCTACCGAATACGTTGTCTACTGGTACGTCGAAGAAGCCTTGGATCTGCTCTGCGTGTAGGTCAACAGTCAGAACGCGGTCAACACCAACGTTAGAAAGGAAATCCGCTACTACTTTAGCTGTGATTGGCACACGAGCAGAACGCACGCGGCGGTCTTGGCGAGCATAACCGAAGTAAGGAATTACAGCAGTAATACGGCCAGCAGAAGCGCGGCGAAGTGCATCGATCATAACAACCAGTTCCATTAGGTTGTCGTTAGTTGGCGCACAAGTAGATTGAATGATGAATACGTCGCTACCACGAACGTTCTCATTAATCTGAACACAGACTTCACCGTCGGAAAAACGGTTAACTGTTGCGTCTCCTAGTGAAATGTAAAGACGATCAGCAATGCGTTGGGCTAGTTCTGGTGTCGCGTTACCAGCAAACAGCTTCATATCAGGCACGGTGGAAACCTCAGGTTGCGTCCAAGTTGTAATTACTGGCTCTCGTTGGAATGAGCGGTCAAGGCTGTCAAAAGGGGAGATGTGTTGACACCTTTTGCGACAAATCCATCAAGCCAGTCAGGTAATATATTCAGTATTGCAATGGCCTCTTGTTGAGTGCTAAATTCAGCAAACACACAAGCGCCAGAGCCGGTCAATCTTGACGGCGCGTATTCTACCAGCCACGAAAGAGCCTTATCAACCTCGGGGTGCAGTGATCTGACAATTTTTTCGCAATCGTTTTCGTAAACCCCCGATATTAGGGCACTCAGCGACCTTTTTTCGCTATCACGTTTTAACTGCGGGTGGGTGAAAATATCGACAGTGGCGATGCTGATCTCTGGCTTGGCGACCAAATACCACTTTTCTTCCGGTTCGGCGGGCTGCAATTTCTCCCCAATACCTTCAGCGAATGCACTTACTCCTCTTACGAATACTGGCACATCCGCACCAAGGGCAAGGCCCAATTCGGCAAGGGTATCGGTATCGAGGTTAGTCTGCCATAAATAATTCAATGCAATCAGTGTCGTAGCGGCATTGGATGAGCCGCCACCCAGTCCGCCGCCCATAGGCAGGATCTTGTCGATGTGGATGTCAGCCCCTGCTTGGATGCCGGCTTTTTTTCGCAGCATATCAGCCGCGCGATAGATCAGGTTGTCTTCGGTGGCAACGCCTTCAATGGCTGGCGAGAGCGTGATGTCACCGGAATCATTGGCCGTGATGGTTAGCGTGTCGCTATGGTCGACAAACTGGAACAGGGTTTGCAGTTCATGGTAGCCATTTGGGCGCTGGCCGGTAATGTACAAAAACAGGTTCAATTTGGCCGGTGCGGGCCAACGGGTGGTGCGGGTGATCATAGTACGCTCTATTTAATGGACCAGTTGTTGATGACGAGGGTAATACTAACCCCTGTGGTGCTTAATACCATGCGTTTAGGCAGGCCCGGCGTCACAGAATAATCATATTCGTTGTAATCGAGCTGCCATAGCTTGTCGTCTATCTGCTTGGCAAGGTAGCCGACACGGCCTTCGCCGTTGAGTTGGTAAGTATCGGCAGCCGTCGGTAAGCCGATAAGCCAGTCGCGCATTTGTTCGATTGGCAAGTTGATATCGGTGAGTTGCTGGATCAAGGCTTGGGCATCGGTACCTTGAAAGGTTTTGCCTTCGTTGTTGACGAGGGTGACCTGGTTTGGCGCCGCGTCAAGCTTTAGCAGGGTACTGCCAAGAAAGCTGGTGAGCAGCAGGTGATCCTTGTTGGGTTGTGTCTCCCAAATGAGATTTGCGCCAAATCGTTGGCTGCCTTTGTAACCCAATTTTCCCTTGGCTTGGTAGCTATCGAGCTTTTCCAGTTCGGCTTGGTGGCTTTCCCAATCTGTCGAGGACGTTTGCGGTGCTTGAGTTGCACAGCCCGCTAAGACGGTGAATAACAGGGGAAGGAGGAGCCGGTACTTTCTTGTGTTGGAAGTTGGCGCTGCAATAGGCTGAGTCACGGGCATAGTAAGAATGGCTTATTGTTGGAGTGTTATGTGGCAAACAATAGCGGTAAAAGTCATAGATTTCCAACTTCTTAGTAACTCGATAGCATTATTTTTTTGAACTATCTTAAACGCTATAATAAGAAAGTTTGAGTTGTAATAAAGTATTTAAAAACCCACTTTTACTGAGTTATGCCGTATAGATTGGGTTTGCGTTCTTTTATTACGTTGGGGCATCAAGTAAAATCCCGCCCTAGATCTTTTTTCATCGGCGAAGTGGTACACCGTCTCCATGACATTGCTTGCACTAGGAATAAACCATAAAACAGCCTCTGTGGATTTACGCGAACGTGTTGCGTTTTCACCTGAAAAGCTGAAACAGGCGTTACACCAGCTAGAAACACACCCCGAGGTGAACAGTGGTGTTATTGTTTCTACGTGCAACCGCACTGAACTTTATTGCGATGTTAATCAATCCGGCCCCGGCGTGATGATTGATTGGCTGACCAAGTTCCATCAGATCTCAACCGAAGAACTGATGCCTAGCCTTTACTTCCATGAAGAGCAGGCCGCCGTCCGCCACCTGATGCGAGTCTCGTGTGGGCTTGATTCGCTCGTATTGGGTGAGCCGCAAATTCTAGGTCAGGTGAAGCAGTCCTATTCCGACTCCCGCGATAACGATGCGATTTCCGGCATGCTGGAAAAGTTGTTCCACAAAACATTCACCGTTGCCAAACGGGTGCGTACCGAAACTGATATCGGCGGTAATGCGGTGTCGGTGGCTTTTGCTGCCTGTACCTTGGCGAAGCAAATTTTTGAATCTTTGTCGGAAGCGACGGTATTGCTGATAGGTGCCGGTGAAACTATCGAATTGGTTGCCCGCCACTTGGTTGAGCAGGGGTGTAACAACCTGATTGTCGCCAACCGTACCAAAGAGCGGGCGGAAAACCTGGCCGAGGAGTTTGGTGCCGAAGTCATCGGCTTGCCGGATATTCCGGAGTACCTGCCAAGGGCCGATATTGTGATCAGTTCGACGGCAAGCCCGTTGCCGATCGTCGGCAAAGGCATGGTGGAGAAGGCGATTAAGGCCCGCCGCCACCAACCTATGCTGTTGGTCGATATCGCCGTACCGCGAGATATCGAGCAAGAGGTAGGGGAATTAAGCGATGCCTACCTTTATACTGTCGATGATTTGCACAGTATTGTTGAAAAAAACCGAGAACAGCGTAAAGTCGCGGCTATTCAAGCCGAGGCGATCGTGAGTGAGGAAAGCGCGGCATTCATGCGCTGGTTGCGCTCGCTTGAGGCGGTGGACAGTATTCGCCAATACCGGGTGCAGGCCGATGATATTAAAACAGACCTTGTGGCCCGCAGTATTCAGGCGCTGGCCAATGGCGGCGATCCGGAAAAAGTGTTGGTTGAATTGAGCAACAAGCTAACGAATAAATTGATCCATGCCCCGACCCGTGCCATGCAGCAAGCTGCCCACAATGGCGAGCCAGAGAAGTTGGCGGTGATCCGCGAAACCCTCGGGCTAGACTCACTCAAGAATTAATACTAGGCAGAGCACTACGCTCTGCTATCAACGGAACAATAGAAACCTATTATGAAACCTTCAATTTTAGTGAAATTAGAAACGCTGGTTGAGCGTTACGAAGAAGTCCAGCACCTACTTGGCGATCCCGAGGTGATTGGTAATCAGGATAAGTTCCGTGCTTTATCTCGTGAATACTCTCAGCTAGAAGAAGTGACCAAATGCTTCCAGGCCTACCAGCAGGCGCAGGAAGATTTGGCAACGGCTGAAGAAATGGCGAATGAAGACGATCCTGAAATGCGCGAAATGGCGCAGGAAGAGGTAAAAGAAGCGAAGAGCGAAATTACCCGTCTTGAAGGTGAGCTAGAAGTTCTATTGATTCCTAAAGATCCAAACGATGAGCGTAACTGCTTTATTGAAATCCGTGCCGGTGCGGGTGGTGACGAGGCGGGTATCTTCGCCGGTGACCTGTTCCGTATGTACAGCAAGTTTGCTGAATCACGCGGCTGGCGTGTTGAGGTAATGAGCGCCAACGATGCCGAGCACGGCGGTTACAAAGAAATGATCGCTAAAATCAGCGGCGAAGCCGTATACGGTATCTTGAAGTTTGAATCAGGCGGCCACCGAGTTCAGCGTGTTCCTGCCACTGAATCGCAAGGCCGTGTTCATACTTCTGCGTGTACTGTGGCTATCCTGCCAGAGATCCCGGAAGCAGAAATTCCAGAAATTAATGCGGGCGATCTGAAAATCGATACCTTCCGTGCATCGGGCGCGGGTGGCCAGCACGTTAACACCACTGACTCTGCAATCCGTATCACCCACTTGCCAACCGGTATTGTGGTTGAGTGTCAGGATGAGCGTTCACAGCATAAGAACAAGGCAAAAGCGATGTCTGTGCTGGCTGCGCGTATTATTCAGGCGGAAGAAGAAAAGCGCCAGGCGGAAGAGGCGAGCACTCGCCGTAACCTGCTAGGCTCTGGTGACCGTTCTGACCGTATTCGTACTTACAACTACCCGCAGGGCCGTGTATCTGATCACCGTATCAACCTGACTATCTACCGTCTGAACGAAGTCATGGAAGGGGATCTGGACTCACTGATCCAGCCTGTACTGCAAGAGCACCAAGCCGATCAGCTAGCTGCGATGGCTGAACAAAACTAATGTCGCTGTCAATTGAAGCCAGGCTGAAGCTGGCGGTTGAGCAATTGACAGAAGCGGGCTCCGAGAGCCCGCACATTGATGCTGCGGTGCTATTGTGCCACGTACTCGACAAACCGCGTAGCTACTTGCTGACTTGGCCTGAAAAGATGTTGGAAGAAGCACAGCTTACGGCTTTTGATGCCGTTATGGCGCGCCGACTGACCGGTGAGCCTGTGGCCTATATTGTCGGTGAGCGCGAGTTTTGGTCGCTGCCTCTGAAAGTTGCCCCCCATACCCTGATCCCCCGTCCTGACACCGAACGTCTGGTCGAGCTGGCGCTCGACAAGATCCCGGCAGGGGCTTGTTCGGTGTTGGATTTGGGCACTGGAACGGGAGCCATCGCCCTAGCGATAGCCTCGGAGCGTCGTGATGTTTCGGTGACGGGGATCGACTTGCGCCCGGAAGCGGCGGCATTGGCCACCGAAAATGGCACCAACCTGCATCTTGGCAATGCGCGCTTTTTATCTGGCAGCTGGTATAGCCCGCTACAGACGGAAGCGCGTTTTGCTGTTATTGTCAGCAACCCGCCTTACATTGATGAGGCCGATCCCCACCTGTCGCAAGGGGATGTTCGCTTCGAGCCCAAGAGTGCGCTGGTGGCGGATGATAATGGGTTGGCAGATATTCGAATCATCAGCGAGCAGGGGCGTCAGCACTTGCAGGCAGGCGGCTGGCTGCTGATGGAGCATGGCTTCGAGCAAGGTGAAGCTGTCAGAACTATTTTACTGGAACTGGGTTACCACCAGGTCACAACAGCACAAGATTATGCCGGTCTTGACCGGGTAACGCTGGGTTGTTGGCAAGGATAGAGAGAGAAAATAATGTATACCGCTGTTAAACACCTTCATATGATCGCTATTGCGTTGAGTGTACTGCTTTTTGTCACGCGTTATGCCCTGATGATGGCTAACTCGACGCTAAACGAGAAGAAATTTTTGAAAATCACCCCTCACATTGTCGATACGGTGTTATTGCTAACGGGTGTTACATTAATTTTCATTACCGGTTTTATGCCGTTTACCGAAGCGGGTGGCTGGCTAACCGAGAAAATAAGCTGTGTGTTAGCCTATATTGCTTTGGGCTTCTTTGCGTTGAAGATGCAGCACGGCAAATTGTTTAAGACGTTTGCCTTCCTCGGCGCGTTGGGCTGGTTGATGGCAGCCGCTAACATTGCAATGACGAAAACTTCGTTCTTAGGATAATCATGTTACGTTTTACTGAACAAGAGCTGGAGCAAATGCCGCTGGTTGAAGGGGCATTGGAAGTGACCGCTGCGGTCGATCCGGCTTTTCCTGCTGGATGGGTGAAAGTCCAGCTTGAGCGCTTGGCGCAAGAAGCCGAGCATAGCTTGATGGATGAACCGAATGCCCACCTTCGCCTGGAGGGTTTGATCCGCCTGTTCTACCGTGAGTGGGGGTTCAGTGGCGATCATGAGCAGTACTTTTCTTCTGAAAACATCTACCTAGATAAAGTACTTGAGCGAAAGAAGGGCATTCCGGTCAGCCTGGGTGCGATTTTTCTCTATCTAGCCGATCGTTTAGAGCTGCCTGTTAGCGGCGTGGGCTTTCCCACCCAGTTTGTGCTCAAGGTCGAGTGGTTTGATGGCGAGACCCAGTTCATCAACCCGTTTGATGGCGAATACCTCAGCAAGCAGGTGATGGGCGCTTGGCTTAAGGGCCATCGCGGCCCGTTCAGTGAGCTGCGTAACGAGTATTTTGATACCGCAGAGCACAGCGATGTATTGGCCCGTTGGTTGACTGTGATGAAGAGTGCTTTGCTGCGCGAAGGGCTGTTTGCCGATGCGCTGCGCTGTAGCGATGTGGTGCTGGGCGCATTTCGTCCCGGCGACCCGCATGAAATCCGCGATCGGGGCTATATTTATCAGCAGCTAGATTGTAGCCATGCTGCTGTGATGGATTTTGAATATTTTATTGAGCAATGTCCTGAAGATCCGACGACCAAGTTGTTGAAGCTTCAGATTGAAGAGCTCAACCAAGAGCCGCTGGTACTGCACTGATCGTCAAACGTACCAAGGCGATAATCAATAAAAGAGAGAATATGATGGAACAGAAAGTTGTTCGAGTTGGTGATGTTGATGTTGCCAATGACAAGCCGTTTGTCCTATTTGGCGGAATGAACGTACTTGAGTCACGTGATCTAGCAATGCAGATCTGTGAGAAGTATGTGGAAGTGACGGACAAGCTGGGGATCCCTTACGTATTCAAAGCATCTTTTGATAAGGCCAACCGCTCGTCGGTGCATTCTTACCGTGGTCCGGGGATGGAAGAAGGCCTGAAGATCTTCCAAGAGCTGAAAGACACTTTCGGTGTGAAAATCATTACTGATATCCACGAGCAGTACCAAGCACAACCTGTTGCTGACGTTGTGGACGTGATCCAGTTGCCAGCCTTCCTTGCTCGCCAGACCGATCTGGTACAGGCGATGGCGAAAACTGGCGCGGTGATCAATGTGAAGAAGCCTCAGTTCATGAGCCCAGGCCAGGTGGGTAATATTGTTGAGAAGTTCGCCGAGTGTGGTAACGAGAATATCATCCTTTGTGAGCGTGGTGTCCTGCACGGCTACGATAACCTAGTGGTTGATATGTTGGGCTTTGACGTGATGAAGAAGGCATCCAATGGTAGCCCAATCATCTTTGATGTGACGCATGCGCTTCAGTGCCGCGACCCACAAGGGGCAGCCTCGGGCGGTCGCCGCGAGCAAACCGTTGATCTGGCGCGCTCTGGTTTGGCAACGGGTATTGGTGGCTTGTTCATGGAAGCACACCCAGACCCAGATAACGCACGTTGTGATGGCCCATCTGCATTCCCGCTTGATAAGCTTGAGCCGTTCTTGGCCCAGCTGAAGCAGTTGGATGACCTGATCAAAGGCTTCGAGACTATCGAGATTAAATAAGCCTTAGCTTATTGGTTAATACCTTATTCAAGCGCTCCTGCGAAAGCAGGGGCGCTTTTTATATGTCGTAGAGCACATAAAAAAGGGCTTGCCATCATGGCAAGCCCTTCGGGTTCAGATACACGTTCGCTGGTTGTTACAGCTTAAAGCGGCTGATCTCCTGGTGCAGCTGGTGGGAGAGTTCAGAAAGCTCGGCGGCTTGTTGCGCAGCTTCGCTGGCTTCCGATGCTAGCTCGTTGGAAACGTCGCGGATCCCCTCGGTGTTGCGGGTGATCTCTGATGTTACAGAAGATTGCTCTTCGGCAGCAGAAGCAATTTGCGTTGCCATATCACTGATATTGGTCACGGCACTGTTGATCTGCGACAGGCTGGCAGAAGCCGCATTGGCATCATCGACACTGGTTTCAGCCAAGCGGCGGCTGTCTTCCATGATACCGACAGCACGGCCCGTGGTCTGCTGCAGGGTTTCGATCATCTGCTGGATTTCTTGGGTCGAAGCATGGGTGCGCTGGCTCAGTACACGTACTTCATCGGCCACAACCGCAAAGCCACGGCCTTGTTCACCTGCACGGGCAGCCTCAATCGCGGCATTCAGTGCCAACAGGTTGGTTTGCTCAGCAATATCTTGAATTGTCGACAAGATGGTATTGATGCTCTGGGCGTGGGTGTTCAGTTCGCCGATCACACCTGTTGCAGTATCGACCTCGGTGGCAAGGCTGGTGATAGATTGCTGGCTCTGGCTTACTTGGCCTGCGCCATGTTCGGCAACTTGTACGGTTTCACCGGATGTCGAAGCGGTATTGTCAGCATTGCCCGCGATTTCCTGAGTTGCAGCTGCCATCTCGTTGATAGCGGTTGCCACCATGTTGATCTCATCCTGCTGGTGTTGGATGCGGGTGCTGCGCTCTTCTGCCTGTGAAGCCGTAAGGTGTGCTTGCTGGCTGAGTGAGTTGGAGATGTCGTTTAGCTTGCAAACCATGGTATGCATATTGCCCACGAATCGGTTGAAGTTCAGGGCAAGTTGGCCCACTTCATCGTCGCTGCGAGGTTCAAGGCGCTGGGTAAGATCACCTTCACCCGACGCAATTTCTGCTAGGGCATCAGATACACGAGCAAGATCGCGGAACAAGAAGCCGACTAGGAAGGCAACTGCGCCAACAACAATTAGCGTGATCACAATAGAGGTAATGATGAGCTGGCGAAGTAGCGAAGCATGGCTCGCTTCTTCCGTCTGGCGATCCATTTCGATGCCCAGTACCCAGTCTGTTCCTGGCACCTCGGTGAAATAGAATAGCTTTTCTTTGCCGCTGATAGTGGCCGTTTCAATGCTGCCGGAGCGAGCTGCTTGCTCGATATCAGCCATTGATAGCTCATTGGTAAAGCGGTTGATCGGCTGTAGCAGTAAAGATTCGTTGGGGTGAGCAAGGAAAGTGTTGTCTTGCTTGTTGATCAGCATTGCATAGGCATTTTTACCTGCCTCTAGGCTGATCACATCACTGATCAGCTGGTCGATCAGTACGTCTGCCCCGACAACACCAATCATGCTGCCATTTTTCAATACCGGTTCAGCAATCGTGACCAGCAGGGCATTGGTGATGGCGTCGCGGTAGGCCGTTGTAACGATCTGCTTGTTGGCTGCCTGGGCATCGCGATACCAAGGGCGGGTGCGTGGATCGTAGTCGGCACGGTTACGCTCTGGGTGGGAGCGGTACATATCGCCTGCTGGTGTGCCAAGGAAGATATCGTCAAAGCCGCCGGCCTTGCGTGCTTGCTGCAGGAAAGGCACAACATCGGCTTCGGTGCTGTAGTCGTTAAAGGCGCTGGCGATAGCACGGCGGATTTCCATCCATTCCGAGATACCTTCACTTGCTGCTTCGCCTAGGCTTTCTGCACGGGAGTAGATCCCGTTACGGGTTTGTTCGAACAGCTGATCAGCGGCAAGCCAAGTGAGCGCTGAAGCCATAATGACCACAGCGGAGAGGCTAGCTCCAATGAGTTTTTGTTTTAATGATAGTTTCATTACTTCACTTAATCTGAATGGGGCGGAGTAATAATGGGGGATTTATTACTCCATAAAAGAGGCGGTGGATTTTATAGCGTTTTTGCGCTTGCTGCACGAAAAAGTGACACCCATCATAAAAAAAATAAACGAATGAAAAATAAGCGAAAGAATTGACGCATATTATGGGTAACGGTCAAATTATTGGCGCTAATGTGAATCGCCTTTACTGGTGGGAGGGGCGGTATTTTAACACCGCCTAGCAGAGGATAATTGTTCGTTTTTACTGCTATCTAGATGTTTAGACGTCTAGATGTTGACATGGCTAGTTCATATATATAGTCTACGCGCAATTTTTAAAATAGATGTCCTATCATCACCATGCCAAACACAAAACAACAAACACATCATATTGAACCAACCCCGTCGGCGTTGGCATTACTTCCTTTAGGGATTTTCCTGGCCCTGTTTATCGGTGTCGGTGCTTACTTCACCATGCAAGGTGTCGATTTCGCTTTCTATCAATTGCCAGCCCCTGTGGCGGCATTGCCCGCTGTGGTCGTGGCGATTTTGCTGAGCAAAGAAAAGCTAAACAAGGCCATTGAGCAGTTCCTGCGTGGTGTCGGCCACAGCGATATTATCGCTATGTGTATGATTTACCTGCTTGCAGGTGCCTTCGCGTCGGTTGCTAAGGCAACGGGTGGCGTTGATGCAACGGTTAATCTTGGCTTGTCGATGCTACCAGCCAGCATGATCCTACCGGGCATCTTTGTGATTTCGGCATTCATCGCGACAGCCATGGGTACCTCTATGGGCACCATTGCCGCTGTTGCTCCAGTCGCCTTGGGTATTGCGCAGGCGGCGGGCTTCGATGTCGCCCTTACCGCCGGTGTGGTACTAAGCGGTGCTATGTTTGGTGACAACCTTTCTATTATTTCTGATACCACGATTGCTTCTACCCGCTCTCAGGGGTGTCAGATGAAGGACAAGTTCCGAGAGAATATTCGTATTGCTCTGCCAGCTGCCATCGCTGCAATGGTGTTGTTCCTGTTTAGCAGTACGGCAACTGAAGTGCCGGCAACATCTGAAGTGGAGTGGCTGAAAGTCGTGCCATACCTGACGATTCTGGTTTTGGCGGTATCGGGGTTGAATGTCTTTGTTGTGCTGTCTATTGGTATTGTTCTGGCTGGTGGGATTGGCTTGTTCTCGGTGGCGGATTACGGTTTGGCGAATATTGGTCAGGATATCTATGCCGGTTTTGGCAACATGCAGGAAATTTTCTTGCTGTCGATGCTTATCGGCGGTATTGGTGAGTTGATGCGCCAGCAGGGTGGCTTGGCCTACCTAACCCAATTGGTGAGTAAAGTGATCCGCGTGTTTAGCAAGCAGCATACCGAAGGCCAAAACCTTCGTGCTAGCGAGTTGGGCATTGCTGGCCTGGTGGGAATGACTAACTGCTGTACGGCAAACAACACGGTAGCGATTATCGTTTCTGGTGGCGTTGCTCGCGAACTGGCTGAAGAAAACGGTGTGACGCCACGCCGAGCGGCGAGCTTGCTGGATATCTTCTCTTGCGTGGTGCAAGGTGTCTTGCCGTACGGTGCACAAGCCCTGTTGCTTGGCTCAGTATTTGGCTTATCGCCACTGGAGGTGGTGAGCCACTCTTACTACTGTTTCTTCTTGGCTATCGCAGCAGTAGTGGCTGTTTTCATGAAGCACCCGGCCCGTAAGCTTACGACGGCCTGATCCATAGGCCCACAAGGTTCTGATTTTACCTGATAAAGAATTTAAGCCCCGCAAAAGCGGGGCTTTTTTGTGCTTGTTAGGGCGATGTTATCAACAAGGTGGTTAAGTATGGTGATCTAGGCAACAGATTGATGAAATCAATATAACGCTGTTAACTAAATAATTTAAACTGACGCTTGTTAAACCGACTTTTCGGTAAAGGAATATAAAAATAACCAGGTTAAGGTGACCCCATGAAGCAACGCTTTTTCGCCAAAACAGCATTAACAGCAGCCGTACTTGCATCCCTTGTTGGCTGTGCCAACCAAGCAGAAACCACGCAACCAGCATGGCAGCAAGGTGAGTCTTATAAGTTGACAATCCTTCATACCAATGACCACCATGGCCGCTTCTGGCAGAACCAATATGGTGAGTATGGGATGGCCGCGCGCAAAACTTTACTTGATCAAATTCGAGCAGAAGTCGCTGCTGAGGGCGGGACAACCCTGTTGCTGTCAGGTGGCGATATCAATACCGGCGTACCAGAATCCGATTTGCAAGATGCCGAGCCGGACTTCAAGGGCATGAACATGCTGGGTTACGATGCCATGGCATTGGGTAACCATGAGTTTGATAACCCGCTGGATGTGTTGCGTAAGCAGGAGGAGTGGGCCGAGTTCCCTATGCTGTCTGCCAATATCTATGATAAAGATACGGGTGAGCGCTTGTTCCAGCCTTACCAGATCTTCGAGCAGCAAGGTATCAAGATTGCCGTGATCGGCCTAACGACGGAAGACACCGCGAAAATCGGTAACCCGGAATACATCGGCGGCGTAGATTTCCGCGATCCTAAAGAAGAAGCGAAGAAGCTGATTGCCGAGCTTGAGGCGACAGAAAAGCCGGATGTGATCATTGCGGCAACCCACATGGGCCACTATGAAAACGGCAATCGCGGCATCAATGCGCCGGGTGATGTGGCATTGGCCCGCTACCTGAACGAAGGCGATTTGGACATGATTGTGGGTGGTCACTCGCAGGAGCCGGTCTGTATGGAAGGCCCGAACATGTACAACAAGAACTTCAACCCAGGTGACGATTGTCAGCCGGATCAGCAAAACGGAACCTGGATTGTCCAAGCCCATGAATGGGGTAAATACGTTGGCCGTGCTGACTTCGAATTCAAGAATGGCGAGCTGCAGATGGTGAGCTACGATCTGATCCCGGTTAACCTGAAGAAGAAGGTTAAGCTGGCTGACGGTTCTTCGCAGCGTGTCTTTATTCAAGATGAAATTGCTGAAAACCAGGAAGTGAAGGCATTCCTTCAGCCATACCAAGAGCGTGGTCAAGATCAGCTTAATATCAAGATTGCGGAATCAAATGGCAAACTGGAGGGCGATCGTAATGTGGTGCGCTTCCAGCAGACTAACCTAGGCCGCTTGATTGCCGCCTCCCACATGCAACGTGCCAAAGCCGACTTTGCGGTAATGAACTCTGGCGGTGTGCGCGATTCGATTGCTGCGGGCAATATCACCTACAAAGATGTGCTGACCGTGCAGCCGTTTGGTAATATCGTGACCTACAACGATATGACAGGGGTTGAGGTGATGGACTACCTGAATGTTGTTGCGACCAAGCCGGTTGATTCGGGTGCCTATGCGCAGTTCTACGGCATTTCGATGACCGTTGCTAACGGCAAAGTCAGCGATGTGAAAATTGGCGGCAAGCCACTGAGCATGACTGATACTTACCGCTTTACGGTACCAAGCTTCAATGCCGCTGGCGGTGACGGCTATCCGAAAGTGACCGGTCACGCTGGTCATGTGAACACCGGCTTTGTGGATGCGGAAGTATTGAAAGAGTTCCTGGAGGTTAACAGCCCGATTGATGTCAATGCTTTTGCACCCAAGGGCGAGATTGTTTACAAGTAGCGGATAGTTAGCGTTCGCTAAATATGCCCCACATTCAGCCCCGGCAATTTGCTGGGGCTTTGTTTTTTAAGCTATATTGGCAAGTCTAATTTTTTATTTAGGATCATGGTGCGATGACTCCAGCTATCAATCTTGCTAAAAAGAAGAAAGTTACCCACACCGTTCATCAATACCAGCATGATCCGGCCAATACCAATTTTGGCTTGGAAGCTGCTGAAGTATTGGGTCAAGACCCGAATCAAGTATTCAAAACCTTACTTTTTGCCCTTAATGGTGATCCGAAGAAGCTCGCTGTTGCTATTGTACCCGTGGCGGGGATGCTAGATCTCAAGGCGGCGGCAAAGGCTGCTGGCGGGAAAAAGGCTGAGATGGCCGATCCGCAAATCGCCGAGAAAACCACGGGTTACATCGTGGGGGGGATCAGCCCGCTCGGACAGAAGAAGCGATTACCGACTTTCCTCGATGCTTCCGCCCAGCAGTTTGAGACAATCTGTGTGAGTGCGGGTCGCCGCGGCTTGGAAATTGAGCTGACGCCAAGTGATCTGCTTATGCTGACTTCAGGCCAATTTGCTGAGATAGCCAAGGCAGCCTAGTTGCCTACTTGCTGATAATGTCATAGCGGAGCAAACAGCGATGAACCAAGTCAACCTAAACTTAATGCGTACGCTGTTGGTTCTGCTCGAAGAGTGCCATGTTAGCCGGGCGGCTGAGCGTTTGTTTGTCACCCAGTCGGCGGTGAGTCGGCAGTTAACCCAACTGAGGGCGCTATTTGATGACCAACTGCTTATCCGTGATGGCAACCGATTGATCCCTACCTCGAAGGCGATTCAGCTTCGGCCACGGGTTGCGGCAATTATTGCGGGTTGCGATGATCTGTTAAGCAGTGATGAGTTTGTTCCCAGCCAGTGGCAAGGGCCAATCGCACTCGCTTCATCCGATTACGTGGCTCAGTATATATTGCCGGAAATAGTTGAAAGGGTGCAAAAGAGCGCCCCAAACCTAAACTTGAGCTATCAGCTGTGGTCCCCGGAAAAATTACCCTTGTTGGCCGACTTGGATGTCCAGTTGGTATCGACCATGTTGCCTGCGATCCCCGATGGCCTATGTGGGGCCCATATAGGGGCTGACTACCCGGTCTGCGTGATGTGCAACAACCATCCTTTGGCCAATGTTGATGAGCTCAGTGTTGGGCAGTTGGTGCAGTTTCCGCACATGCGGGTGTCGGCAGGGGGAGACAAAGACAGCTTCATTGATCATGAACTAAAGGCGCTTGGGCTTTCTCGACATGTTCAGCTATCGGTGCCGTTTTTTAGCTCGGCGTTTGAGGCGTTGTGCCGGACAGACATGCTGATGGTCATTCCTGAACATATTGCGGTAAACATGCAGGCAATACTTCCCATTGTTTCCAAACCGTTGCCTATTCCCGTCCCGGAGCATCGTTATTGGTTGATCTGGCACCCTAAATTTGATGCAGATCCTGCCCATACTTGGTTCAGGGAGCAGGTATTGAATGTCATGCAAAGCTCTATGTATTCGATAAGCCAAGTCGATCGGCTAAAGGGTATGATTTAAAATCATAGCTTTGATGATTTCTTTTGATTTCCACGAATGACTTGTGATTGCTATGGTGAAGGCAACACAAGGAGTACAACAATGACATTTACAGTTTGGCTTTCATTATTAATGGTTTGCATGCTTGGCGCGATGTCGCCAGGCCCGAGCTTGGCAGTGGTTGCCAAGCATAGTTTATCTGGTGGCCGCTTTCATGGTGTAGTGACGTCTTGGGCGCACGCGCTCGGGGTCGGGGTTTATGCCTTACTGACTTTACTGGGTTTGGCCGTTGTATTGAAACAGTCACCGATGCTGTTTTCATTTATTACTTATGCCGGTGCCGCTTATTTGGCTTATCTTGGCGTGAACGCGCTGCGCTCAAAAGGCGGCGTTGCAGCCAAACTGGCAGCTGGCGAGCCTGCAAGTATTTGGGTTGCGGCCCGAGATGGGGCGATGATTTCATTACTTAACCCGAAGCTGGCCCTGTTCTTCTTGGCATTGTTTAGCCAGTTTGTTGCGGTGGGCACCGAGGCAAGCAGCCGCGCTATTATCGTGGCAACACCGCTGCTGGTGGATGGCTTATGGTATACCCTGATCGCTTTTGTTCTATCTAGCCCGAAGGTGCTTGATAAGCTACGCGAAAAGGCACAGTTGATTGACCAACTTTCTGGTGTGGTATTGATCCTGTTGGCACTGCGGGTCGTGATCCAAGCCTAGTAGCACTTCTATCAACGATAAAAGTTAATCACTGATAAATTCGAATCGATGATAAAAACCAAGAGGAGCAGGCTCCTCTTGGTTTTTAATTGGGTGACGCTAAAGGTATGTCGCTAGCTTTGGCGCTTACTGTGCCGCTCGCGGTTCTCGAGCTTGCGCTCGGGGCTCTTCTTGAGCATGACATACAAGGCACCGTTGCCGCCGTGCTGGCGAAGTGCCGAGTGGAAGCACATCACATCGGAAATTTGCTCTAGCCAAGTTGCCACGTAGCTCTTCATCATGGCGGGTGGGTTAGATTTCTCGCCCTTGCCGTGAACAATGATCACCGTACGGATATCCATACGCTGGCATTGCTTGAGGAATTGAAGTACTTCATCTCGGGCTTGCTTAAGTGTCTTGCGGTGCAGGTCGAGGCGCGCATGAATATCATATTTGCCCAAGCGTAGCTTGCGGAATACGCCTTCTTGGACACCATCGCGTTTAAACTCCACCATGTCGTCGGGTTTGACCATTTTGGCATAGTCGAGTGACAAGTATTCGGGATCACTATCGGATAGGGTTTGCGCAGCAAGGCGTCGCGCTAGATGCGCCTCGGTCACTTGGTGCTTAGCGGTGTCTTCGACCTTGTCTTGCTCCATCGGCGAGACATCGGCCATCATCTCTCTGAAGAGATCGAGTTCATCGTTATCTGACATAGTGCTAACAGCTAGAAACTAATACTAATAACGATGATTATATCAAGTTAACGCAGGTAGAAAAGAAATCCAGAGCCAACACCGACATGTTTGGCTCTGGCGCAAGCACACTACATTGCTAAATGGCTCTAGTGAGGAGAAGGTGCCGACAGTACCTTATAGATAAAGAAACCGCCGAAAAATAACATCAGTCCCAGCGCCCCAAAAATAACAATCATTGAAGAGAGGCCTACGGCATTGCCAAATAGCAGGTCTAGCCAAAATTCCATATCATTTTCCTTTGGGTTGCGAGAATGTGGCTACAAGATAACCAATGAAACGGAAATGTTATGATGATCTGGATCAATGGTAGGGTATATGTATCATTACTGTGTTGAATGGTGTGCTTGCGATCACTAAATTACGTTTATTGCTGCAACAATAGTCAAACAAAGTTCGAAATTTAAAAAAAAGCTATTTTTGCTTGCGTAATTTTAGAGGCTGAGTATTATAAGCCACCTCAGCAGCACAGCTGCTAGCAAGTAAAGAGTTTATAAGACTTTTTACTTAATTAAGTCGGTGAATAGCGCAGTTTGGTAGGGCATCCTGATTTTTGGGAATAGCGGACCAGAGGGCGACCCTCAAGCAAGGGCATCGCAATGCTTACAATGTCGGTGAATAGCGCAGTTTGGTAGCGCATCTGGTTTGGGACCAGAGGGTCGGGGGTTCGAATCCCTCTTCACCGACCACTATTTCAAAATAGTGGCATTCTAAAAGTCATTATTTATCGTCGGTGAATAGCGCAGTTTGGTAGCGCATCCTGATTTTTGGGAATAGCGGACCAGAGGGCGACCCTCGAGCAGGGGCATCGCAAAGCTCAACAATGTCGGTGAATAGCGCAGTTTGGTAGCGCATCTGGTTTGGGACCAGAGGGTCGGGGGTTCGAATCCCTCTTCACCGACCACTATTTCAAATAGTGGTATACTAAAAGCCATTATTTATTGTCGGTGAATAGCGCAGTTTGGTAGGGCATCCTGATTTTTGGGAATAGCGGACCAGAGGCGACCCTCGAGCAGGGGCATCGCAAAGCTCAACAATGTCGGTGAATAGCGCAGTTTGGTAGCGCATCTGGTTTGGGACCAGAGGGTCGGGGGTTCGAATCCCTCTTCACCGACCACTCTTCAGAAGCCTCGTCAAATGACGAGGCTTTTTTTGTTTCTGGTGTCAGTGAATAGCGCAGTTTGGTAGTGCATCCTGCTCTTAGGTATGGCGGACCAGAGAGTCGGGGGTTCCCTATTACCTTGATTGGCCTCTTCACCGACCACTCTTCAAAAGCCTCAACTGCGCGTCCCGGTCAAATGACGAGGCTTTTCTGTTTCTAGTGTCAGTGAATAACGCAGTTTGGTAGCGCATTCTGCTCATAGGTATGGCGGAAACGCCTAATAATGGCAGCGGCTTTTCTTTCCTTCGGTGAGCAAGCTGACATCAAAGCCTTGTTGCCGCAGTAGGGCTGGCACACCTTGTTCGCCAAATAAGTGCAGCGCCCCCACTACGATGATAAAGCGGCCCTGCTGGTATTGCGGGGATGAGCTAAGCGTCTTTGCCCAGTTGCGGTTACGCTCAAAGATAAGCGCTTCATCGGTGCTGGCGGAATACTGGCTGTCATTGAATAGCGCAAGCAATTGTTGGTGATCCCCTGCCGTCCAAGCATCGAGCAAGCACTGCAGTTGGGATTGCATGGCTTCCCACTCGTTAACCGTCGACATCAGTAAGTCTTTGCCGTGATCGTCTAACTGCTCCATCATGGCGATTTGCTGCTCGACACTCTCTAGCTCCAGAATAGGTAGCTTATCTTCTTCGGCTCTTTGTAGCAGGGTGATATCAATGCCTTGCTCGGTTGATAGCCCTGCCTGTACCGCCATTGCCATTTGTAGCTGTATCGCTGCAAGCCAAGGTGGGCTGTTGAGCAGGGTAGGGTTCGAAAGGTGGGTTTGCTTGACAACCTGCGCCAATTTCTCTTTTTCGCTATCGTCCAGCTGATCAAGCACTGTGGGTTGGCTTGGGCTTAATCGGGTATTGCTGGGCTTGAGGATATTGGCTTCCACCACCAAGGCATCTGCTTTTGCCCAGTGATCATGAAAAGGCTTAGGCAGTGGGTATAGGCTGTCGTTTCCGGCATGGATGGAGCCAAAGAAGACAAACTCCCGCTGTTGATCTTTAGCTAGCCATACCATGGGTTCGGCATAGGCCGGTGCAGTGATAAAGGGTAATAGCCAGAAGAGTTTGGTGAGGCGAGCAGTCAATCTTGATAAAGGCATAATTTGATAAAGGCCGTTAGTAGTAGGCAGATAGCTAAGGGAACAACCTTTGTTATATCAGCTATCTGCCATTCTGGCTATTTATCCGGGTGAAGCCAGAACCACCAAACGATAAAGGCAATTGCGGCGATACCAATAATAGCAACCATGTTATTGCTCCTTGTGCGTAGCTTGAGACTGGGTGGTACCGGTAGGCCGGAACAGACGTAGGCGGTTGGCGTTACTTACCACGGTGATTGAAGAGAGCGCCATGGCTGCCCCGGCCACAACCGGGCTCAGGAGTGCTCCGGTGAACGGGAAAAGTACGCCGGCTGCAATCGGGATCCCCAAGGTGTTGTAAACAAAGGCACCAAATAGGTTCTGCTTCATATTCTTGAGTGTGGCCTTTGATAGCTGCAGTGCGTCTGCGACACCATGAAGCGAATGACGCATCAAGGTGAGTTGGGCACTTTCTATTGCCACATCACTGCCACTCCCCATGGCGATGCCGACCTCGGCTTGGGCCAGCGCGGGGGCATCATTGATCCCGTCACCCACCATCGCGACTTTTTTGCCTTGTTGCTGCAACTCAGCCACTTTGGCTGCCTTGCCATCGGGAAGTACGCCTGCTATCACGTGGTTGATCCCGGCTTGGTTGGCAATGGCTTTCGCGGTGGCTTCCACATCACCGGTTAGCATGATCACGTCTAAGCCCATATCTGATAGGCGCTTGATTGCGCTAATGGAGTCGTGACGCAGCGGGTCACTGATACCCATAAGGCCAACAACGAGGTTGTCTTGTGCGACGAAAATAGGGGTTGCGCCCTGCTGGCTGATATTCTCTGCATCGGTCAAAACGGCAGCCAGATCCACGTTGTGCTCATCCATCAGTTTCTTATTGCCAAGCAGCAAGTTACTGTGGTTGACGATGCCGCTTACCCCTAGGCCCGGTAACGCTTGGAACCCTTGCTGGGGCATCAAGCGGATAGATTGCTCGCTTGCCGCATCGAGAATAGCCTTGGCTAACGGGTGCTCCGAGCCCTGCTCAAGACTGGCCGAGAGTGCCAGTAACTGGTTGCTGCCCATTCCTTGATAGGCTTGGATTTCGATAAGTTGAGGGCGGCCTTCGGTTAAGGTACCAGTCTTATCTAGTACGACAGTGTCAACGTCAGCCGCGACCTGCATGGCTTCGGCATTGCGGATCAGAACCCCGTGCTCGGCAGCGCGTCCGACCCCGACAGTGACCGACATCGGGGTCGCTAATCCAAGGGCGCAAGGGCAGGCAATGATCAGCACTGTCGTTGCAGTAACCAACATGTAGATGCTGGATGGATCAGGGCCAACATAGTACCAAACCATGGCGGTCACGATAGCGATGATCATGACTGTCGGGACAAAGATACCTGAAATGGTATCGGCAAGGCGTGCCAATGCCGGCTTGCTACTTTGCGCTTGGCGAACCAGGTCAATAATACGCGCTAGCATGGTGTCATGGCCGATCTTTTCCGCTTTGAAAATCAAGCTACCATTTTGGTTGATGGTACCGGCATGGAGTTGATCGCCCTGCTGCTTGTTGGCTGGAATAGGTTCGCCTGTAAGCATGGACTCGTCAATGTAGCTTTGGCCGTCGATAATCGTACCGTCGACCGGGACTTTGGCCCCGGGGTAGAGGCGAAGTTGCATTCCGGCTTTGACATCAGCCAGAGGGACTTCACGCTCTTCACCATTTTCGATGATAACCGCCGTTTGTGGTTGCAAGTCCATCAGTTGCTCTAGTGCTTTGGATGTCCGGCTTCTGGCTCTGGCTTCTAATGCATGGCCAAGGGTGATAAGGCCAAGGATCATCGCGGAGGCTTCAAAATAAACATGCCTTGCTTGGGCTGGCAAGATCTCTGGGGCAAGCACCGCCAGCATTGAATAAAGCCACGCCGACCCTGTTCCGAGGGCTACCAGGGTATCCATGGTTGCGCGGTGATGCTTGAAGGCTTTCCAAGCATTGATGAAGAAGTGGCGCCCCACGGTTAGCAACAAGAGCAACGTGAGGAGGCCAACAGCGCCCCAGCCCAGTTGATCTTGAGGGGAGTTGATCATCATGCTGCCACCGAACATTCCCCACGCCATCATGGCACCGCCTGCAATTAAGGCGATGACCGAATGGCGGATGTGCTGGCGGAAGCTTTGCTCGTTCTGCTGCTGTTGGCGCTGGCGGCGTGTTTGCTCATCTTCGCTAAGCTCGGCGCCATACCCGGCATCGGTAATCGCCTGGATGATCATTTCGGCAGATGCGGCGCCTGAAACTAGCGCTGTGCGCTCGGCCAAGTTCACATTGGCCTGCTGAACGCCCGAGACCGAGTTGATGGCCTGTTCCACTGACGCGACGCAACTGGCACAGGTCATGCCCGATAGAATAAATTGCTGGGCAGTGGCACTGTACTGTGGTTGGTTTGCTTGTTGAGCTTGTTGAGCTTGTTGAGCTTGTTGAGCTTGTTGAGCTTGTTGAGCTTGTTGAGTAGCCGGTTCCGCCTGCTCAATCGTTGTGGTCTCGGTATTATTCGCGCTGTGAGCGGTGAAGCCGAGCTCATGGATACAATCGATCAGCGCTTGCTCTGAAAGGTAAGCGTCGATTGTGGCCGCTGTCTTGCTCACCTCGAAAGCGTCGATATAGGGGTGTACGCTCAGTGCTGCCTCAACTTTCGCAACGCATTTACCACAGCTAAGCCCCGATAGGGTGAGCTGGGTTGTTGATAGCTGCGGTACCTGGAAACCAAGTTGCTCAATCACTGCTACCAGGTTGGCTTGTGGCATAATGCCGCGACCGGTTAGGCGAGTTTTGCTTGCCTCGAACTCAAAGATACCGGCTTCATCGGCAAGGGCAGTTTTGACCTTGTTGACGCACTTGCAGCAGGATAGCCCCTGCAGTGGTAGGTCGTATTTATAGCCCGCCTCATAGCCGAGTTCATCAATGGCGGTGACGGCAGCCATAGGGTCGAAATCCCCTTGGAGTACGGCCTGCTCGGTATTTACCTCGGCACGGGTAATACCTGCCTGAGACAGCAGTGCGGATTGGATTTTGCCGGCGCAATTCATGCACCTGACTTTTGCGAGGGGGAGGGTGAGCTCAGCCATGGGGTTGCCTTAATACTATCCTGGCGGGGAATTGGAGTGGCCAATCCACCGATCTTTTTAAGATGATGCCCTAATGATAAAGCTTCCATCAACTGGAAGGTCAATGGTTTTTTATTGGGGTTGTATAAGGAACATAGATCTCCAATAATAGCCACAAAGATTACATCAACTGTAAGGTTTGCTATGAACATCAGTGAAGTTGCCAAGTTGACGGGGCTAACCGCGAAGACCATCCGTTTTTATGAAGATAAATGCGTTATTTCACCGCCGTTTAGGGCTGAAAATGGCTATCGCCAGTACAGTGAAAAGCACATTGATGAGCTACACCTTATCCGGCGCTCCCGGTTGGTCGGCTTTACTTTGGACGAGAGCAAAGAATTATTGGATTTCTCGCGTGATCCCAAAAGGCGCAGTGCTGATGTAAAAGCCAAAGCAGAGCAAAAGTTGGTGGAAATTGACGAAAAAATCAAAGAGTTATTGGAAATGAAGCAAACGTTGGAAGTGCTGACCAAACAATGCCCGGGTGATGAGGGGGCCAACTGCCCAATCATTGAAGGCCTTTGTAAGCATGATTAACCGCCACACCATGACAATGAGAGTGGCGGTATCGCATTTATTTCTAGTACATCAGTGAATATAGCTGGCGGCGGAACTTACTGGCGATAGCATTGCCTTGGCCAAGTGCAGCCAGTATATCCATCGTGGTCTTTTTCGCGTTGCCATCGGCAAAGTTCATGTCCTTGCGAAGTAGTTTGATGAGCAGCTCTAATGCTTCTTCGGCGCGTTCAACTTGGCTGTACTGAACAGCAAGCTCGAAGGCAATATCAAGGTTGTCTGGTTGCGCGGCAAATTTCTCTTCCAACAGGCGGATTTCAGGCGAATCGCTAGCTTGTTTATGAAGTTCTAGTTTGGCCATTAGCCCTTTGTATTTCGCATCCTGATCTTGCATCGGCACCGTTGCAAGCAAAGTTTCTGCTTCATCGTATTGCGAGGTTTCAACAAGGCACTCGGCAATCGCAAGGGTGATCACGCTGTTTTTCTCAAACTTGGTCGCAAGTTCGCGAAGGACAGGCAGGGCTTCGCCGTATTGCTGGGCATCGACTTTTTCTAGCGCCGCTTTAAGTTCCAGCTCTTCTTGGCTTGGCAGGTGTTTGGCGAGCATTTCGCGGATGCTTTGCTCTGTTTGTGGGCCAGCGGCACCATCAACAGGTTGGCCGTTTTTGAATAGGGCAACCGTGGGTAGGCTGCGGACGCCAAACTGAGAAGCAACCATCTGTTCGGTTTCACAGTTCAAGGTAGCAAGGGTAACGAGTCCTTGGTAGGAAGCGACAACGTGCTCAAGCACTTGGTTAACTTCTCTGGTTTCAGGCATAGAAGGCGCCCAAAAGCTGATCACAACAGGTGTTTGCATTGATTGCTCGATGACCTGTTGCAAGTTTTGCTCGTTTAGCTCGATAGCAATTTGTTGGTACATGGGTTTACTTCGCTCCCTAAGAATCCTGCTCTTTTGTTAGTTATAGTTATGGGGGCAAAGGCTATCTATTTCAACAGTTAGCCAATAAATTGCAAAAGTTGTTTGTACTTGAGCAAGCCTGTATCGAGGGTGGGTGAACCCTAATGACCCCATTATCAATTTCAATTGGCCCTCTAACTTTTGTGATGTTTGAAGTCTGGCAGAGAATTGAAATGAAAAAGCCAGTAGACTGACTTCATTGCCTTTAAAAACTAGTTCATACCACTTTATGAGGATGGCATAAAAGCCATTGCCGAGATGTCTCATGCCTATTTAATTTAAAGTCATCAATACGATAAATTAAAATTGAGTCGTCAGAACTTTATAAACTTGATTGTCAGTTACACTCTTTCTTTATAAAAAATAAATCACAATACATGCTTCGCCATATTTCCGACGATATATATTTTCATTGAGTTTGAAAATTGACGCTTGGTTAATTAAATGTTTGTTTGTTGTTTTTATTGTGTTTTTTGTTGGTGCTTAAAATATCGAGTTGGTTCCAAAGTGTTAGTAAATCCCTTTTGTTTGGGGTAAGATTCCGATACTTGCAAATCAATATGTTACACGGGCATTATTGCTGGTGATAACCGTATAAAATGAAAAGCATTGTAGGGGATATATTTCATCTATCTTTGCTTTGGTTTGTATGGAAATATAAAAATCAATACTTGTTTAAAGTATATAAATTATAAAAAAAATTTTTTACGTCAGTTATTCTCACTAAGCTTAAGTTTTTATGTGGTGAAAACCATAATGATCAGCAACGTAGTCTTCAAAAGTAACGTTAAATGGAATCCTGAAAGTGACGTATTGTGGTCAGACCAAGATAAAGTCACATTGAATTACTCAGAGTATCAAGTCTTGCTGGTGCTTTATCGCCGACTAGGGCAACCAGTACCGAAAGAGGAACTGATCGCGGCAGCTTGGCCTAATCGTATCATTACCGACTCATCCCTATTTCAGGTAATAAGAAGCCTTAGGGGAAAATTAGGCGAGCCAGAAAAAGGTGTATATTTAGAGAATGTTTCAAAAGTAGGTTACATATTAAAGCCTGACGCCTTAACGGTAAAAACAGAGAAAAAGACATCACATTGGGTAACTGGCATTACTTTCGGTGCCATGGCGCTGTTAGCCGCCGTAGCTGGTGGGGTTTTCTGGTTGGGCACTTCTCCAGACGTTGAGCAAGAGCAGTTATATATTAGCTATGATGTGATGACCGGTAACCACATAACGCTCTATAGTGACAGTGCTGAGTTATTGTTGCCACTGAGAGAGTATGCCGAGCGACTCATTTCGCTGTTACCCAATAAAGAAAGGATGCTGTATTTCTATCAAACTAAGCATGCTCTTTATATTGCCGGCTGCAACTCTCAGAACCGTATTTGTGATGAAAGTGAAAGCTTCTCAGTGATGCTAAACCGCAGTGAAAAAGAGCAGCGTTTAACTCAACTCGCGCAAGATATTAAGCAGCGTTATTTGGCTAAGCGGGAACTCCGTGCAGATATGTCATCAAAGACGCAATGGCTGAGTAATGTCTACCGATACCTTGATGATAACACCACGGTTCAGTATTCGACCCGGAGTATAAGCTCAGGGGAAAGTTGTGATAATCAAGTTTTCTCAGGGGTCATGTATGCTGCGGATCTTAATGAGCAAAGCCATACCATTGGTGTTAGGGGAGGGAGGGCCAAATTACAGCAACCCGACTTTGAGGAGTTCATGGCATCAGCAGATGTAAAATTAAGCATCTTAAAATTTGATAATGCGTTGCTTAGTAATGCGGGCCAATATGCCAGTGAGCTCATGCGAATGGCGGGTACTGAAAAAGGCAGTTATCGAATTCACCTTCCTTACAGCCAACATAACATGGGGCTATTGTTAATTCCTGGGCAGTCAATGAATTGGGTGTATGGTCTGGATGTATCATCTTGTATGGAGTGACAGATGAAAGAGCTAATTTTTCTTTCTGACAATGTCGTATTTGATACAGATGAGAGAAAGCTATTTAAAAATGATGTTCAGGTTAAGCTTAATGCCTCTGAAGATCGAATATTGCAATACTTTGTTGATCACCATGATGAGATATTGACCAAAGCACAGTTACTAAGCGCTGGTTGGCCAAATGGTTATGTCACCGAGTCATCATTGTTTGGGGTGATATTAAACTTACGTAACAAGTTGGGTAAGGATGTTATTATTACGGTGCCCAGATTGGGATACCGGGTTAATATTACCGAACGAAAGACGGTAAAAAAGAAGCGTACCGGGATGTATTTCTTAGCGGGCGTACTGGGTGGGTTATTAGCCCTGGCTATTGCACTGTTGTTTCCTCGTCATGGATTAGAAAAAGACGCACTGAATAATGATAATGCGCTATTTGCTCTCACCACATTAAGTGAAGAAAGCGAGACATTTATAAAACATTTGGCACGCCGCCGCTCGGCATTAAATGTTTATGCTGTTTCATATGGCGAGCTCAATTCCATCAGTTGGTGCGTCAAGGACAGCCATGGGCTTTGTGATTCATCAGAGGATGTCACTGTCCAATTTTATAATAAGCAACTACCCGAAATGCTTGAGCACCTAGCCGAAGGACGCTTGGATGCACCGTTGAAAACAGTATCGAGTTATCACGGTAGTTCAAACTATTACTCTTCCTATTTTGTGTCATTTAATCGCCAGTTGCTTGAAGTCGAGCTGGATATGGCTTACGAAAAAGAAGACGGGGAAGCGTTGGCATTAAATGTGGCAACTCTAGATACCGGTGATGATTTTTTACTGTTGGCCCAATCAGTCTCAACGATGGAGCGGAAGGCTTCAAGCTGGATTGATAATGAAAAGTGGTTGAATGTAAAGCCTGGTTTTTTCCACCTCAATGAAGACGCGATTAACCAGTATTTTGATGATAGCGCTGATCATGAGTTATTAATCGACTTAACAACCAAGTTTGTTCGAACCAGTGGCAAAGTTACCAGTGTCGCCCGGGATGGAAATTCTGATCTGTGGTTATTTTCTGATGGCACTTTGTTGTGGGTGCATGCCAGCCCGGAAGCGCAGTCCGGTATTTTACCCTTTATGAATTAGCTTCGTTAATTAACGAATTCGGTATGCCAATTGGTCTCCAGCATGGACGAGATCGCTGCCTCGTCATGAGGTGGCGAAAATAAAAAGCCTTGTTGGAGAACCACCCCCATTTCCTGCCAATGTTGTTTTTTATCTTCAGAGTCGATACCTTCTGCGATCCACTGGACCGCTTTTGGCGTCGGCAAATCTAGCATCGAAAGCTGTTGGTTTATCCTGGTGGTATCCGTCATGCTCCGGTCAATCTTTATACCTTCCAAGGCCGAGTGCGAAATCAGCGTTGAGTGAATATGGTTGGGAATGTAGTCGTCGATATAGATGCTGATACCTTCGAGCTGCAATGCCTGGATAACCGCGATGGTTTCTTCGATATGCTCGACCGGTAAACGCTCGGTTATTTCCAGGATCACGCCATTGCTAACCGGCTGGTATAGCTGTTTGTACAGCTTGATTTGGTTGATGATTTCATCGCTAGCGATAAGTTGCGGGGGCACATTTAGGCTTAGCTTAAACTGCCCTTGGTACTGGGCAATCAGGGCGAATGCCTGTTCCAATAGGTAATAGGTCACCGGTTCGATAAGCCAGCTATCTTCAAGCGTTGCGATGAAGTCAGACGGCATGATGATCTGGCCATCTTTTTCCAATCTCAATAGCATCTCGAATGCCGCAGTACTTCCCTGCTGGGTATCAATAATCGGCTGGTAGAAAGGAATAAACTGGTTGTTGTAAAACGCAGTTTCGAGCTCTTTCAATGTTAGCATCTTGCAATTTTGGCTGGCGCGTAGGCCAGCCAACTCCTTGGATAAAATACATGGCGCTTTGGGCGCTGAGCCTTGGGTAATTACTGGTTACACTGTGTGGCGAAGAGAGAGTCCCACAGTTCAGGGCGCTGACACGGTGTTTCCGCCGTTAGGCTATTGTTGTTGATATAGAACACAGTGCGCTTGTCCAGTTTCAGGCGCTGGTGTAGATCTTTGAAAATAGAGAGGTTATAGAACATCTCGTCGAATTGACCGTTGGCGACAAGCTTCTCAAGACCCGCGGTGATATCGGCAGCTAGCTCTGGCTTGGTTGGGCTGACAAAGAAATAAGCTGGTGAATGGTATTGGATCAGAATATTGTTATCGATCATTTGGCCGTCAGGGCCTAGACGATTAAATTCGCCCTCGATTTCGGCTGCGCCTAACGTGAAGTAATCGAATCGCTGTGCATTTAGCATGCCGTAGAGTAGGGCGTACTCTATGCTCGTGACAACAGGCAGCCCGTCGTTTGCCAGTATCTTGGCATCCGGCCATGATTCCACTTGGCCTACTTTTAGCTGGCGGAATTGGTTCTCGTCTAGTGAGGCAAACTTGCCTTGATCGGCTTTTTTAATGATTGGCAGCCTGTTGCCCAGTAGCCCCTTGAATAGCGGAATACGAATAGGGATCAAGCGCTCTTCCATTTCAGGCGATGTCATTGTCCAAATCACATCACTTTGGCCTGCTTCAAGCGCACGGACAGCACGTTCGCCCAAGCCACTGTTGTCGAGTTTCGATACGGTATAGTCTTTTCCCGATGCATCAAGTGCCGAACGCAGTAGCGTGTCTTGCCATAAATCGACCCCGCCAAACATAGTTTTGACTTCAGTCGCAGCGTGTACCGTGCTGGCTGAAAATAGGCCAATAGCCAATAGCAGCTTTGATAGTGGTTTCATGGGTTGTCCTTATGAATTTGGTTTGTTCAACTCGACCTGAAAATGATGTGCTGACAGCCAGTCGACGGGAGGCAACAGCGGCACCAAATTTAAGTAAGGAGTGAGGTTAAGGACAGGGAGAACGAATCAATTTTACTGAAAACAAGATTATTTTTATTTGTTGTTTTAATAACAGTTACTTATGGGTGTTGTCAGTGATTTTTTGCTTGGCGTTTATATTTTTGGCTGGAGATAAAAAAACATAAATTGCTTTGAGTCAGATAAATCAGGAGGAAATGAAAAAATTAAAGCCACTTTCATTGGTATTCAGCCTGAGGCTATTCCTTAATGCCCCGTACCTAAATAGCGGAGATTTTCAGCTACTTGGGTAAAGATTTTGGGTGCTGGTGCGAGGTCACTCGGCATTTTTGTGCGGTGGTTGAAAGGAATGCAATGAAGAATGCGCTTGTTCAATAGTATTACTAAGAAATTGGTTGTAACAGCATGCCTACTATTTTTGGTTGCAGGTGTCTTGGTGACGTCGATTAACTTGATGATGGTTCGGGACTCAGCATCAGCCGATAGTTTGGATATTCATCAAGAGCGATTGGACGGGTTGGCAATTATGCTGGCAGCACCGCTTTACAATCTTGATAACCCCCAGATTGATGCGATTGCTCAGTTGACCATGGAGTCGAGTTATATCGAAGGGCTATACATTGAAGATAACCTGAACAATCCGGTCTTGAGTTTGGGTAACCCAAATGATCAGGCAACGCCGATTGAGGTGTTTTACCGCGAGATGCTGGTGGGGCGCTTCAAGGTGACCTTCAACGAGTTTCTGGTCGATAGCGCGGTGAAAAATAGCTTCTATTCCCAATTGTATCTGGTTGCGGCGTTTATTTTGTTGATTGTATTGATGCTGCTGGTAACCGTTCGTGCACTGATATCCAAGCCGCTGTCTGAAATGCAGCAAGGTATGGAAACGGTGGCCAATGGTCAGCTCAGCTACCAGTTCCGGTACCAAAGGAATGACGAAGTAGGGCTGTTCTCGTCTATCCTGAACCGATTTACAGGCCATGTTAGGGGGGCGCTGGTGAACGTGCAGCAAGCCGGAACTGCCGTGGCCGAGCAAAACAGAACGCTATCTCGCGTTATTGGTAGCGTGATTGAACGCAACCATACCGAGCAAGCCCAGGCCGAATTGCTCTCATCATCTGTTACCGAATTGAGTGCTTCGGCGGCAGAAATTGCCCAGAAGTGCACCCAGACTTCGGCAATATCCAGTGATATGCACCAGCAACTCTCCATTTGCAGTGGCCACTCGGAAAAGGCCGAATCTTATCTGCATGATATTGGCTGCGAGCTCACTAACTCCAATGAGACCATTGCTTCTTTGAGGGGGAATACGGATGCGATCTCCCAGATCAGCAAGATGATTTCAGAAATTGCAGATCAAACTAACTTGTTGGCACTGAATGCCGCTATCGAGGCTGCACGGGCTGGTGAGTTCGGACGTGGCTTTGCGGTGGTGGCTGATGAGGTACGCTCGCTTGCGATGAAGACCCAATCTTCCGTAACCGAAATCCATGACTTGGTGCAGGCATTGCAAAACAACGTTGATGAAACGACTGAGCGAATGGATAAAAACATCATTGCCAGTGAAAACGCGATCAGCGAATACCAGCAGGTGCGGCAGGCGCTTGAAACTTGCCTAGCCAAAATGGATACCCTTGAAGAAATGAACCATGAGGTGGCGGAGGTTTCATCTCAGCAAAGCGATGTAACCGAAAGCATCGGCCAAAGCGTGCTTGAGCTGAACAATATGGTCTCGATGGCGGCAGAGAATGTGGCTGAGCTGGAAGTTGCCGAAGCCACGGTAAACCAACAGGTCGAAGCATTGCAGTCTTCCCTGACGGGCTTCGATCTCAAAACCCAATAAATATAAAAAATATAGCGAAAACCATTATTACCTTACTGTCGTTCCAGCCAACGGTGACGGCAGCGATTTCAATCATTTTCATGCTGTGGGAAGTGGTAAGTGACCCTATCAATCAAAAACAAAATCTGCCTGATATTCGCGGTGACTATTTTGTCGGTTTCGGCGATTCAGATCATGCTAACGAGTTCAAGGCAAACCCAAGATGCTGAGCGATCTACCCAGCAATTGGCCGAGTATGTTTTCCTTTCGTCTTCAACGACGATTTCGCAATGGTTCGATAATAAATCAGCATCGCTACAGGCCGCGATTAGCGGCTTTGATCACCAAGAAAAGCCGATCAATAGCTTGTTATTAGCCATGCAGGCCGGGCAGTTCGACTTGTTGTATGCGGGAACCCGTCAAGGGGAGTTGCTCACCAGTATCCCCGTTGAGTTACCGGATGATTTCGATCCGCGAACTCGAGAGTGGTATCAGCTGGCCACGGAGCGCGACGGTATCATCTATACCCCGCCGTACATCGATGCCGCTAGCGGGCAGCTGGTCACCACCATTTCGACCGATTTTGAGCGCCGCCACAATCAAGGAGTGGTGGGAGCCGATGTTTCCATCAGTGCGCTGGTTGATGAAATTCTTGCCACGAGCGGTAGTGAGCTTGGGATGTCGACCATGCTGCTGGGAACCGATGGCAAAATCATCGCCCATCCAACACCCGGTATGACTCTGAAACCCGGCACCGATATTAACCCCGAGCTAACGCCATCGCGCCTGTTGTCATTGAGCCAGCAAGCAAACATGGTGGAACTGGCTATCAATGGCATTGATTATTTGGTGAAGGTGAAACGGTTGCCGTCGACCAACTGGCTGCTGGTGGTGATGTTTGACAAGAGTATTGCCTTTAAGGATGTCGAAGAGTCACAAGCCAGTGCGCTAATGGGGAGTTTGATCCAGCTGGTGGTGGTGATTGGCTTGATCACTGTTTTTATCAATCGTGCGTTAGCCCCGTTGAGTATCTTGTCGTCGGCCATTTATGACTTATCGCAGGGCAGTGGTGATCTGACTCGTCGCTTGGATTGCCGGGAAGACAATGAAATCGGCCAGGTGAGCCAAAACGTTAACCGCTTGATCGACAAGCTGCACCGCTCAATGACGGGGATTGCCAATACGTCCAGCGCCCTAAGCCAGCGGGCCCAAACCAACCTTGAGGATGTCGAAGAAAACCATACCGCCTTGACGGTGCAATTTGATGAAATCACGCAAATTGCAACGGCGATACGGCAAATGTCAGTGGCCTCCGACGAAGTGGCGCTGTTGTCGGAAAAGACGGCGGGGACGGCGACAGCCTCTTACCAAAGCTGTAATGAGGAAGTCCAGGAGGTGCTGTCGCGTAACCAATCATCGATTACCAACTTGTCGGACAATATTCAGCAGGCAGAGCAGGTGATTAATGAATTGGCAAACAATGCCAAGGGGATTAACACGATTCTGGTGACCATTCAGTCGATAGCCGAGCAAACTAACCTGCTGGCGCTGAATGCCGCGATAGAAGCCGCTCGCGCCGGCGCCCAGGGTCGCGGGTTTGCGGTGGTGGCGGACGAGGTGAGGGTGCTATCCCAGCGCACCCAGCAATCAACGGAAGAGATCCAATCGATGATCACCCGGCTGCAAGCCAATACAGCGACAGCGGTATCTACTATGCAAAAGAGCCAGCTGCTGGCGGAGGGCAGCATGGCAGAGACCGATAACGCGGCCAAGGCGCTAGAGCAGATCACCGCCTCTATTCAGCAAATCTCCGATATGGTGACGCAAATATCCTGTGCCTCGGAAGAGCAGCGGGCGGTGGCGGTGGACATTAGCCGTAATACCCAAGCCATCAACGGGGTTGCAGAAAAGCTGTCAGAAAAGGCCGACCATGCCCACCAAGGCTCGCAGGCGTTGAATGAGATTGCAGGGCAGCTTAACCACGAAGTGAATAAGTTTAAGATTTAGAAGGTAAATCCATACAAAACTGGCTGAGATAACAAAAAGGAGAACGGTATTGGATCACCGTTCTCCTTTTTATTGGAACGTTAGCAGCAGAGCCAGTGTCACGCAGACACATAAAATATTAATTTGGCGCAATGTCATAACTACACCTTGATAGGATGAGCAAGTCTTTGGTTTTTATCAGGGCGTAAGGTGCAAGGATGTAGGGCACTCTTTCAACTTACATGAGTAGGTTAACGCTTTTATGTGACACAAATATGACGTTTCTTGTTTTTTTCGAGTGATTTCTCACTCGGCGGCACCAAACGGCTATTTATAACCGCCTAATGTGGGGATGTGGTGCATTTTTGATCTTGAAGAGTCACGGTTCGGCGAAAAAGTATTCAATGCATAAATGGCAAAAAAGCCGCACTTTGGCGGCTTTTGTTGTGAATGTCGTTAATTATGATCAGTCGCTTTTACCAAGCAGCTTATCCAGCCATTGGCTGGGCAAGATACGGCGTAGGAAACCAACGATGTAGGTCGGCTGGGTAACGTAGTAACGTGGTTTTGGGGTGGCCGCATTGATGATGGCCTCAACCCGTGCCATTACCGATTCCGGCCCAAGGGTAAACTTGCTGGTGGCAGAGGTTTTGCCAAGCCGGCTGAGGATGTTTCGGTAGTTAGGCTGATGGCGGGAGCTGTCTATGTCGATATATTGCTCGAACATCGCCTTGGCATTGGCTCGGAACTGGCTTTCGATAGGGCCCGGTTCAATAAGGCTGACATGGATCGGGGTATCTTCCAGCTCGAGCCGCAAGGTATCGGTGTACCCCTCGAGGGCAAACTTACTGGCATTGTAGGCCCCGCGGTATTTCATGGCGACGAGCCCGAGCACCGAGCTGTTCTGGATGATTTTACCGCCACCATTTTCCAACATTACCGGGATCACGGCGCGTGTCAGGTGGTGCCAGCCAAACAGGTTGGTTTCGAATTGCTTGCGCAGCGCTTCTGTTGGTAAGTCTTCCAGGGCGCCGGGCTGGCCGTAGGCCGCGTTGTTGAACAGCAGATCCAGTTTCCCACCCGTCAGCTTCAATGTGGCTTCAAGCCCTTGCTCGATAGAATTCTCATCATCCATATCGAGTTGGACACAGTGTAACCCCTCGGCTTTGAGGCGCATAACATCGCTGGCTTTGCGGCAGCTGGCAACAACGGTGTGCCCCGCGGTATGAAGCGCGTGGGCACAATAGTAGCCAATGCCACTGCTACACCCGGTGATTAAAATATTCATTGAGTTTCCTTGTAACCGTTCTTTTTAACATGGCGACTAAAGATGTGGCGAGATTTGCTCAGCCATATAGCCTGCTATCCATGGTTGTGCGTCTGCTTTAGGGTGAAGCCCGTCTTCCATCATCCACTCTGGTTTTAAGATAATGTGCTCAAGGAAGAAGGGTAGCAATGGAATTTCATATTCTTTGCTTATATCTTGATAGAGGTTGGCAAAATATTCGCTATAGCGTTTACCGTAGTTGGGCGGCACATAGATTTGCATTAGCAGGGGAATGGCACCCGCAGTTTCAATTTGGGTGATCATCTGGGTAAGATTGTTGCGTATAGTTGTAGGAGCGAACCCGCGCAACCCATCGTTTGCCCCAAGCTCAATCAGGACGAAATCGGGGCTGTGGCTTTTGAGCAGCGCGGGTAAGCGGGCAAGGCCATTTCCGGTGGTATCGCCGGAAATGCTGGCGTTGATCACCGTGATTTCGTGGCCATTTTTCTCTATTTCCGGGCCCAAGAGACTAGGCCAACTTTTCTCTGCTGGCATTTGGTAGCCAGCACTTAAACTATCGCCCAGTACTAATAGTGTCGCGGCAATGCCTTGCTGCGAAAACAAAACTAAGAGTAAAACTGAAAGGAATCGCATCATGTCTACATCCGTGATTAAAGCTGTATCGGTATCCAAACAGGTGACGACAGCCTCGTCGTCGCTCACTATTTTGCAGGATGTTTCCCTCGAGGTCGAGCAGGGAGAGGTGATTGCATTGGTTGGGGTGTCTGGTGCCGGTAAGTCAACCTTGATGACTCTGCTTGCCGGATTGGATGTCCCGACTCAAGGCAAAATCGAATTGCTGGGGCGCTCGCTGGCTGATATGGATGATGAAGCCCGGGCAGCGCTACGCAGTGAATCGATTGGTTTTGTATTCCAGAGCTTTTTACTTATCCCATCGCTAACCGCCCTCGAAAACGTCATGCTTCCCGCCATCATCAATGAAGAGGATGCCGATGAGGCAAGGGCTCGGGAGCTGTTGGAGAAAGTCGGCCTTTCCGGGCGCGAAACCCACCTGCCTTCTCAGCTATCAGGTGGTGAGCAACAGCGGGTCGCCCTGGCGAGGGCATTCATGACCCGACCGCAAGTGTTGTTTGCCGATGAGCCGACTGGCAACCTTGACCAACACACGGCGGCGAATGTGATCGAGCTGCTGTTCGCCTTGAACCGCGATCACGGCACGACCATGGTGTTGGTGACCCATGATCCGAATTTGGCTCAGCGTTGCGATCGCACCTTGGCCATTGAAGGCGGGAGTATGGTGGCAGCATGACAGAGATGAGTGAAACCCGACCGATGGTAAAACCCCAAAACAAGCAACTGATGCTGAAATGGAGTTGGCGCGAGTTGTGGCAAGGCCAGTTATGGCCGGTTGCCGTGGCGCTAACCTTGATCATTGCTTGTGTCTTCGCGCTATCGGCCTTGGTGGTGCGGGTTGAGAAGATCATGGTTGATCAGGGGCGATCCATGATTGCCGCCGACTTGGTGTTCCGCTCGGCAAACCCGGTGGCGCCTGATCTGCTTGAGCAGGCTAAGGCGCTTGATCTCACCATTTCGCAGCAAACCCGCTTCGGCACCATGGCATTTAGCGAGAAGGCCATGCAGCTGGTCAGCGTGAAAAGTGTCGAGAGTGTATTCCCGATGCGTGGTGAGTTGGTGTTGGAGAGCCCTTCCGGCTTAGTTCATCAGGTTTCCCCTGGGGAGCTTTGGTTGGCCGAGCGGTTGTTCGATTTGCTCCAAGTCCAAGCTGGCGACGTTTTGGCTATCGGTGATGCCGAGCTTGTGGTGAGCGGCAAGATAGTACAGGAGCCTGAGCTATCGTTTAACCCATTTAGCCAAATGCCGGCAGTGCTAATCCATGCCGATGATCTCGACAGTACCGGTGCGATCCAGCCTGGTAGCCGAGTTCAATATCGGGCTTATTTCAATGGTGCCGACAGCCAGCTGAAGGCGCTGCAAGAGTCGGTTTCGCTGGATGCGGGAGAGCGCTGGCTGAGTGAAACATCGCAGGGGCGAACTGGTGATGTGATTGAAAAGGCACGCCAATACTTATCGCTGACCTTGATTTTGGTGATCCTGATGGCAGCGGCAACCCTGGTGCTGACCTGCATGCACTATGCGTCGACGCGGGTTGAAACTGTTGCCATGATGAAGAGCTTGGGGGCGAGCAAGAAGTGGCTTTGGCAGTGGCTGGCCCGCCAGCTCACCATGCTTTTTGTTATCGCCGCGGTTACCGGGGCGGGGTTGGGTTATTTGCTGGAGTACCTGCTGCGATTGCCGTTGACCGATGTGCTTCCCCAACCATTGCCTGAGATGGGGTTCACACCGCTGCTGGTCAGTGTGCTCGTCGCCTTGCTGGTGGCAATACCGGGGATGGGCATTTCTTTGCTGCGCTTGGTCGATGCGCCGGCCATCTCGGTGATCCAGCCCCAGACGGAATGGCCGGTGAAGCGTAAAAGCTATTGGTTACTGGCTTTACCCGTGGTGGCCGCGTTGTTGTGGTTTGGTGATAACAGCTTGATGTGGCTTACCTTGGCTGGCTTGGCGGTATTGATGCTATTGCTGGCTGGGTTGGGGATAGGCGTGGTCGCGTTGTTAAAACGCGGCAAGTGGCGCGCGGCGATGACGCTGGCATTGAGCCGGATCAGCCGCAGCCCGACGGCAACCGGTGCTCAGCTGGCCGCCCTGACCAGCTCCCTGATGCTGTTGTCGGTTATCTGGGTATTACGCAGTGATTTGTTGTCTGATTGGCAGCAGACCTTGCCTGCCGATGCGCCCAATGTGTTTGCACTGAATATCGCGCCGGAGCAGCAGGCGGGTTACTTATCGACCCTGGACAGCCTAGAGGTCGAGCGGTCGGACGCTTACCCGGTGATACGCGGTCGTTTGACCCATATTAATGATGAGGACTTACTGGCGAATGTGAAAGATCGGGAAGAGCGCGACGAGTCGCTGCGGCGCGAGCTTAACTTTACCTGGCGCGAGCAAATGCCTGTCCACAATACCTTGCTTGATGGTGAGTGGGGAGGCGAGGCAGGGGTCTCGGTAGAGTCCGGGATTGCCGAGCGCTTGGGGCTGGAGTTGGGTGACAAGCTGGACTTTATGGTCAATAGCCAGCCATTCAGTGCCACCGTTACCAGCCTCCGCCAAGTGGAATGGCGCAATATGCGTCCGAACTTCTATTTCATCTTCACCCCAGATGTGATGGCTGCGCTGCCAGCAACTTGGTTGGTTAGCTACCGTATCGAGGCGGATCAAAGCGACATTATCAACCAGCTGGGTAGGGATTTCCCAACCGTGAGCCTATTGGATTTGCGCACGATGGCGACCCGTATTCAGGGGATCATGCAGCAGATGTCGTTGTCGCTATCGGTGCTGGCAGCACTGGGCGTGGCCAGCGGATTGCTTTTGGTGATGACCTTGCTTCGCTTGAGCATGGTACAGCGCAAACAGGAGATTAAGCTCTACCGTACTTTGGGGGCGAGCAAGAAGCGGATATCCGCTACGGTATGGGGCGAATACGGCATCATGGCCATGATAGCGGGCGGCATGGCCGCATTGGGTGCCGAGGCTGTTGTGGCGGCGCTGGTGAAATGGGGCTTTGAGTTACCTGTTAGCTTGCACCCTATGATGTGGCTGGTGGTGCCGTTGCTATCCTTGTTACTCGTGGTGCTGATCATCCGCTCGATGCTGCACGAACTGTTGCTGCCAATTAAAGGCTAGCCGAAGTGATGCATTAGCGGTTAATGAAAGAGGGGAAGCATGGCTTCCCCTCTTTCAATTTGCATTGGTTAGTTCAGGAGATCCTCCAACGCTTCCCCAAGTTGCGGATGGCGGAAGGTATAGCCGAATTGCTCTAGCTTGGCGGGGATCGCCCGCTGGCCATCAAGCAATAGGCTTGATGCTTCGCCCAGTGCCGCCTTGAGGACAAAGGCGGGGGTGAACAGCAAGTGTGGGCGGCGTAGTGTTTTGGCCAAGGCTTGGCTAAACACCTTGTTGGTCACCGGCTCAGGTGCTGTTAGGTTGAAGGCACCCTCGGTGTGCGGGGTGTGGAGCAAAAACAAGATGGCTTGCACCATGTCTTCGATATGGATCCAAGGAAAGTACTGTTTGCCACTACCAATTGGTCCGCCGAGGCCGAGTTGGTACGGCGGTAGCATCTTGGCCAGGGCCCCGCCTTGTTTGGCCAGCACAATACCGGTACGTAGCAGGCAAACGCGGGTTTGCTCCGATTGGGCTTTGAGCGCAATGTATTCCCACTGCTGGCAAACTTGGTGGGCAAAGTCATCGGCCTTCACTTGCGCGCCAATATTAAAGTCTTCGGTGATGGTCTCTTCATGCTGGTTGCCGTAGATCCCCACGGCAGAGCCGCTAATAAAGGTGTGCGGGGGATTGCTACCGGCATGGCACTTATCGACCAATGTCTGGGTTAGGCCCCATCGGCTCTGGCGTATTTTTTCTTTTTGGTTATCGGTCCAGCGCTTGTTGATGATGGGCTCGCCTGCGAGGTTGATGACGGCATCGAATGGGTCGAGATCATCAAGTTGATCCAAGCTGGCAATGGCCTTGACGCTCGCCCCGAGCTGTTGGCTGGCTTGTTGGGGGTTACGGCTTAATACGGTGATATTGCAATTATGCAGTTGGCTAATTAATGCCTTGCCAATCAAACCAGTACCACCGGTCACGAGAATATTCATCAGGCTTCCTTACAAAGAGACTAACCGTAGATACAAGTATACCCAAGATAACGATCACTTTATCTAGTGAATTGAATGACTTCGTCGCGGCTGCTGTTGTCTGTATGGCTGGATGGCATAAGGGGGAGAAAAAAGAGTGTGGGCAAGCTCTCGTGCTGGTCAACAAAGACTGTGTCTAAATGTTAATGAGGAGTACCTTATAGGTATACCCAAGCATTAAGGGGAATGGCTGCCAAGGAGGACATCATGACCATTATGCTTGCTTTGCTCAAATCCATGTTTTCCAGCTTTCGCGACTTGCTGCCGATCATTGTCGTGATTGGCTTCTTTCAATTGGTTGTGCTGCAGCAACCGATGCCTCACCTCGCCCCTATTTTGCTCGGGCTCTTATTTGTGATTTTGGGCTTGACCCTGTTCGTTTATGGCTTGGAGCTGGGGTTGTTTCCGATTGGTGAATCCATGGCCCGTTCGTTTGCTAGCAAAGGCAGTGTAAGCTGGTTGCTGTTTTATGCTTTCTGTCTTGGCTTTGGCACCACCATTGCCGAGCCCGCACTGACTGCAGTGGCGGCAGAAGCTGCTGAGGTGGCTGCGGAAGGCGGCCTAATCGCGGTGGACAAGCAGGCACAGGCTGAGTATGCCAACGGGTTGCGGTTAACCGTCGCGTTGTCGGTGGGTATTGCCATCATGCTTGGGGTGATCCGAATTCTTAAAGGCTGGCCAATTCACTGGATGATCATTGGCGGGTACTTGATGGTCATGCTAATGACATGGTTTGCCCCGCCGACGATTGTGGGCATCGCCTATGATTCAGGCGGCGTGACCACATCAACGATCACTGTCCCCTTGGTCGCGGCGCTTGGTGTTGGCTTGGCCTCGTCTATCAAGGGGCGTAACCCGATGGTTGATGGCTTTGGCCTGATTGCTTTCGCCTCGCTCACACCCATGATCTTTGTCATGGGCTACGGCATGGTCATGCACTAGGGGGATAATTTAGGATGCTGGGTGTAGTAGAAATGACATCACATTTTATCGACACGCTGTTATCGACAGTACGCGATGTCTTTCCTATTGCCGTGATTATTTTCGGCTTCCAGCTAGCGGTTTTGCGTCGTCCGGTGACAAATTGGCCCAAAATAGTATTGGGCTTTGTATACGTCATTTTAGGGCTCGCCCTGTTTTTGATGGGGCTTGAATTGGCCTTGTTTCCGCTTGGTGAGTCGATGGCGATGCAGCTGACGGCGTTGGATTTCTTGTTTGACTCTGACGAGCTGGTGCCGGAGGTGGTGCATTGGTCTGAATACTATTGGGTGTATTTGTTTGCGGCGGCTATTGGGTTCAGTACTACCATTGCCGAGCCGTCGTTGATCGCCGTGGCGATCAAGGCCAACCAAGTTTCTGGCGGCACGATTAAAGTGAATGGCCTGCGTATCGCAGTAGCCCTTGGGGTCGCATTTGGTATCTCGCTGGGTAGCTACCGGATAGTGGCAGGCGATCCGCTGCACTATTACATCTTGGTTGGCTATGTGTTGGTGGTGATCCAAACCTATTTCGCCCCCAAGACGATAGTACCGCTGGCATATGATTCGGGTGGGGTGACCACCTCTACTGTGACGGTGCCGATAGTGACGGCACTCGGCCTGGGGCTGGCATCATCGGTGCCGGGGCGAAATCCGATGTTAGATGGGTTCGGTTTAATTGCGTTTGCCAGCCTGTTCCCGATGATCACTGTAATGGGCTATGCCCAATTATCGGTGTGGCAGGCGAGAAGGAGAGAGGGAGATGCGCTTTAAGTTGTTATTGGCCTTTGTTGAAGACTTGAAAACCGATGCTGTGCTTGATGCGGCCCGCGAAGCGGGCGCGACGGGTGCCACTGTGATCAATAATGCCCGGGGCGAAGGGTTAAACAAGAAGAAGACCTTCTTTGGCCTGAGCCTTGAAATACAGCGTGACGTAATTTTGTTTGTAGTGGAGGAGCACCTGGCCAGGACTGTGCTCGAAACCATTGAGCGAGTCGGTGAGTTTGACACCGAATCGGGGCAGGGAATCGCAGTGCAGCTTGATATAGAAGACGCGGTGGGCGTGGCTCACCAAGTGGAAACATTGACCAAAGTGGTAGAGGCAAAGTTATGAGTAATGAAAGCTTGGTCAGGGTACGCGATGTCATGATGGATCAATATGCCGTGGTCGAAGGGGTGATCACCGTCGCCGAGGCCATCCGCATTGCCCAACAAAAACAGATCAAGGCGCTCATCATCAACAAGCGCCATGCGGATGATGAATACGGCATTGTGCTAATGAATGACATTGCTAAAAAAGTGTTGGCGTTAGATCGCTCACCAGAGCGAACCAATGTGTATGAAATCATGACGAAACCGGCGCTATCGGTGAATGCCAGTATGGATGTGCGCTATTGTGCCAGGTTGTTCGAGCGCTTTGGGATCAGCCGGGCTCCGGTAATCGAAGACGGGAAAATTCAAGGCATGGTCAGCTATAACAACATTGTGCTGAACGGTATGTTGCGGGAGTAAACCGTACCAGTGGCAATGGCATTATGCCGGGCTTAGGTGTAGGATCGGCGCCAGATCTTGCTGGAAAAGAAACCCTATCATGAAATTGTTTTTTGCTTCTGATATCCACGGTTGTGCCGAGAGCACCCGCCGTACACTTGCTGCATTTGAGCAAAGTGGTGCCGACCACCTTATTTTGCTGGGTGACGTATTAAACCATGGCCCGCGCAATGCGTTGCCAGCGGGCTATGCCCCGATTGAGGTTGCCGAACTGCTGAACCAGCATGCTGAAAAAATTACCGCGGTAAGGGGCAACTGCGATAGCGATGTTGATCAGATGCTGTTGGAGTTTCCAATGATGGCAGATTACAACTTGGTATTGTTGCCAAATGGCCGCCGCCTGTTCCTAACCCATGGCCACCTGTATAACAGTGAAAAGCACCCACGCTTGCGTGATGGTGATGTCGTGGTCTCGGGGCACACACACCTACCTGTGGCTGAAAAGAAAGGTGACTTGTTTGCCTTCAACCCAGGATCCGTCACCATCCCTCGCGGCGAGTACCAAGCGAGCTTTGGCTTGCTGGAAGACAATACTCTGAAGGTTGTGTCGTTTGAAAACGAGGTGATTTGCCAGGTTGAACTGGTGTAATCAGATATTCATTGCTGGTGGCATAAAGAAAAGGCGGCTTGGCCGCCTTTTTTGATCTGAGGGATTGGCGTAACCGTTTCGCCATATTGGATTTTTCCGATTAATCAGAATGAAAACAGGTTAATCAGATTCGATTTATTTTTGTTTTATCTTTTTTTGTTTTGATTTTAAGTTTTTAATTTTCAATATCTTACGTTGTTCAAAAAACTGATTTCAACGGAAGTAAACCTGATAAGCCAATATAAGAATATAAAAGGAGACATCGGAAAAACTGCCGCTACCATCATCCTCAAAGTGTGACCCTTATCCCAAAGTTGGGTTGGGCATGACGAGAGTGAGGGTAGAAAGATGTCATTGAAAGAACAAGTGATTAACTGGGGGGCACAATTAGAAAAGGCGATTTCCCATCATGATATTGCCGAAGCTTTTGCGGTATCACCTCGGCGGGCGAGTAACATTTTGCACCGAATTCGTCATGAAGCTGATAACGCCTGGTATTACCAAGTAGATGTGAAGCGTCAAAAGCGTCCAGATACAGGCCATTGGATTACCAAGCTCACTATCAGTAAGCGAACGAGCGCAAAGCCTCAGCAGGAATTCAAGCTAGAGAAGTTTCTGCAAACCCGTGAGAACATAAAGCCGGATAGAAGCCAGAATGTGCGCTACCTATGGCCTGATTTGGTCAAGTAGCGGTTCAAAATAGCGACGGCGTGTAGAAAAACCAGCTATGCAATAACAATAATATTTATTTTTAGCCACCTTCGGGTGGCTTTTTCGTTTCTGCTTTTCCTAGTTGCCTAATCTGCTGTTATGGCGTTTGCCTCTTATGCTGCCTTTTGCATGTGATGGCATTATTGCTTGATTGGATCATCGGCGTCATTGAAATGTTGAATGATGTTTACATTATCTGTTGATTCGGTTTATCCGAATAATGGCCTCGTATATTTCGAATTATTGCTTTGGGAACCCCTTGAATATTTGTGTGATAAAAGCCAATATGCGCGCCTCTTTTTCTTAATATGTTTCAAGATGTGTCAGGTGCAGAACAATATGTGTCAGAATCAGTTTGATTCGTTGTTGCCGCCGCAAATGGCGGAGAAAGCGGCCGAGGTAGGTGTGGGCAAGGCCACCAAAGATCCGATGAAGTCGTTGTTGCTGGCGATCACTGCCGGCATGCATATTGGTATTGCCTTCGTCTTCTATACCACGGTCACCACGGGGGCGGGCGACATGCCTTGGGGGATGTCTCGCTTTATTGGCGGCTTGGCGTTTAGCTTGGGCTTGATTTTGGTAGTGATCACCGGTGGTGAGTTGTTTACCAGCTCGGTGCTGACATTGGTCGCCCGTGCCAGCGGCAAGATCAGCTGGAAAAGCTTGTGCCTAAACTGGGGTGTTGTCTACATTGGTAACCTTATCGGTGCCTTGCTGTTGGTCGGCATCATGCTGGTGAGTAAGCAGTATATGTCTGGTGGCGGCTTGGTGGGGATCAATGCCATGCAAATAGCCCAGCATAAGCTGCACCATGATTTTTCGCAGGCGGTTGCCCTTGGCATCATGTGTAACGTATTGGTGTGTGTGGCGGTGTGGATGACGTTCAGTGGCCGCACCCTGACAGATAAGATTTTGGTGATGATTTTGCCAGTGGCAATGTTTGTGTCCTCGGGTTTTGAGCACTGCATTGCCAATATGTTTCAGGTGCCAATGGCTATCGGTATTAAGGCATTAGCGTCTCCTGAGTTTTGGCAAATGAGTGGCATGAACCCGGCAGATTTTGCCGACCTGACCATGAGCAACTTTATTATCAATAACCTGATCCCTGTGACTATCGGCAACATCATTGGTGGTGGGGTGTTTGTCGGCATGGGGTATTGGATCATTTACCTACGCGGTAAATAACCTATCCGGGTGACTGGATAGATACCACTAGATTGAGTTTGGAAGTTTCTACGTTTAAAGGCGATAACTTGTCGCTATCATTTTTGTCGTGATTCGAGTCTGACGTTGGCCGCTACCTGTGTAGCGGCCTTTTTTTATTTCCGGATTGGCTTAGCTCGGTATTAACTTAGTTCACCACCATCGAGATGAAGTAACCAATAATGGTGGCCGAGCCAACACCAATGAAGCCTGGGATCATGAAGCTGTGGTTAAGTACATACTTACCAATTGCCGTGGTGCCGGAGCGGTCAAAGCTGATAGCAGCCAGATCGCTAGGGTAGAACGGGAAGAAGAAGTAAGCATAACAAGCCGGTAGGACACCGATCAGCACCGCAGGGTCAATACCCAGCGCAAAGCCAAGTGGCAGCATAATGGTGAGTACCGCAGCCTGACTTTTCAGGAATACCGACACAAAGAACATGGCGAAGGCGAATGACCACGGGTAGACGTTGACCATACCGCTGACCAAGTCGACCAAGTATTCCTTGTGGTGGCCGATGATGGTGTCGCTGAACCATGCAATACCAAAGATGGTGATCACCGCACTCATGCCGGCAATAAAGACATTGCTGTTAACGATGCGCTTCGGGGCAATTTTGGTGGTTAGGAGGATCACCGCACCCACCGATAGCATCATAAACTGGATAGCAACCGACATCCCGACACCTTGCGGCAGCAACTGCTTGCTGAACAGGGCGATAATGACCACCGATAGGATACCCAGTAGGAACACGGTTAGGCCGCGTTTCGCAGTACGGTGGTGCTCGGCTTCCTCTTCGTCTGAGCCCTCTTGCTCTGGGTCAATCAGGCTAGCGCGGAACTCTTCATCTTGTAGGCGAGCTTGAAATTCTGGGTCTTGATCCAAATCCTTGCCGCGCTTAAGGCTCCACAAGCAACCAATCAGCAGGCCGCCCAGTGTCGCGGGGATGGTGACCATCAGGACGTTGATAAGGTTAATATCCAGGTTATTGTCCATGGCCGTCGCCATTACCACGGCGGCGGCTGCCGCGATTGGGCTGGCGGTGATACCCATTTGCGAAGCCACGGTTGCCATCGCCATTGGGCGCTCAGGACGGATCCCTTTTTTGTAGGCAACATCATAAATAACCGGCAGCAGCGGGTATACCGAGTGGCCGGTACCAACCAGCACCGTTAGGGTATAGGTACAAAGCGGGCCAAGGAAAACCACATGCTCTGGGTGCTTGCGCAGCAGGCGCTCGGCAAACTTAACCAGTAGCTTGAGGCCGCCGGTTGCTTCCAAGGTGGCCGAAGCGGCAACCACAGCCAAGATGATCAGCATAACCCCGACCGGTGGTTGACCCGGGGCGATACCAAAGACAAATGTCATCACGGATACGCCAAGGCCACCAAGGAGGCCGAAGGCGACACCGCCGTGGCGGATGCCGATCAAGATGACAGCGAGCAGTAATAACAGGTGAATCCAGAACATGTTTCCCTCACTAGAATGGTTTATATCAGTCAAAAATTGCTCGTTCTGCAGTTAACAGTCCGTTGGAGAGAGTTATACCCTTAAAGGAGTAGGGGTTATGGTGTTTGCATCTAATAAATACAACCCCTTAACAAAAAGCCGTGTTACAAGAGTGGGTATTGTGAAGAAGGTCAATAACCGTTGTTGATAATGTTAAAAATAATTATCAAAAATGGCTGGTGGAAAAGTGATGGGTTGGGTGAATTTTAAGCAGTGGAGTGGTTGGCGAGAATAGGGGATAGCAGTAAGTGGTTGCTAATTATATAAAAACGCCCCCACAAATTGTGGAGGCGCGATAGTATCAAACGTCAGTAATTATGTATTACTGGTTTGCGTCGTCAGCTTGTTTTGCCTGGATCGCAGTTAGTGCAACAGTGTAAACGATGTCGTCTACTAGTGCGCCGCGAGATAGGTCGTTAACAGGCTTACGCATGCCCTGAAGCATTGGACCGATAGATACTAGGTCTGCTGAACGCTGTACCGCTTTGTAAGTCGTGTTACCCGTGTTTAGGTCTGGGAATACGAATACAGTTGCCTTACCTGCTACTGGCGAGTTAGGCGCCTTAGAAGCAGCAACGTTTTCCATGATCGCAGCATCGTACTGTAGAGGACCGTCGATCACTAGATCAGGACGCTTCTCTTGCGCTAGCTTGGTTGCTTCACGTACTTTCTCAACGTCTGCACCCTTACCAGAAGTACCGGTAGAGTAAGAGATCATTGCTACGCGAGGCTCAATGCCGAATGCTTTCGCAGAGTCAGCAGACTGGATAGCGATTTCAGCCAGCTGCTCAGCCGTTGGGTCTGGGTTGATTGCACAGTCACCGTATACTAGTACCTGATCAGGTAGCAGCATGAAGAATACAGAAGATACGATAGACGCGTCAGGTGCAGTCTTGATGATCTGGAACGGAGGAACGATAGTGTTTGCAGTCGTGTGAACCGCACCAGAAACCAGGCCGTCAACTTCATCGTTTTCTAGCATCATTGTGCCTAGGAAAACAGAATCTTGAAGTTTTTCACGAGCAACAACATCAGTCATGCCTTTGTGGCCACGTAGTTCAACTAGGCGAGCTACGTAGTTTTCGCGTACTTCATCAGAGTTGATGATAGTCACGCCAGAACCTAGAACAACGCCCTGCTGCTCAGCAACACGCTTGATCTCTTCTGGGTTACCTAGCAGCACACACTCAGCGATACCGCGCTCAGCACAGATAGCTGCAGCCTTAACGGTACGTGGCTCGTCACCTTCAGGAAGAACGATACGCTTAGCCGCTTTACGTGCAAGCTCAGTTAGCTCGTAACGGAATGCTGGTGGGCTTAGGCGACGCTCTTTGGTTGAACCTTCAGTTAGTGATTCAATCCACTGGCCGTCAACATGGCTAGCCATGTATTCGTTAACTAGCTCAACACGCTCTTTATCGTCAGCCGGTACTTCTAGGCTGAAGCTCTGAAGGTTCAGAGAAGTCTGCCAAGTGTTACCTTGTGCTGTCATCACAGGCAGGCCTGTTTCGAATGCACGCTCACATAGGTCTAGAACAGGCTTAGGTAGCTCATAACCGCCAGTTAGCAGTAGGGCACCGATTTCAACGCCGTTCATTGCTGCTAGACATGCCGCAACGATAACGTCTGGGCGGTCAGCAGAAGTAACCAGTAGAGAACCCGGGCGGAAGTGCTCAACCATGTGCGGGATAGAGCGCGCACAGAAAGTGATGCTCTTGATACGACGAGTCGCGATGTCACCTTCGTTGATGATTTCAGCGTTTAGGTGCTTAGCAATGTCAGTAGAACGCGTAGCGATTAGCTCAGAGCTCCAAGGTGCACAGCCTAGTACACGGATTGGGCTTGAGTTGAATACCTGCATCACTTCAACGTTTGAAGGAACCGTCGCTTCTGCATCGTCAAAGATTTCAGATAGGTCAGGGCGAGTGCGGCCTTCAGAATCAACTGGTGCGTTTAGCTTGTTAACGATAACACCAGCGATTTGCTTGTTCTTGATACCACCGAAGTTAGAACATGCAACTTCGATACGCTCTTTAAGTTGAGCTGGGTTATCAGTGCCAGGCGCAACAACGAATACGATTTCCGCATCCAGAGTTTTCGCGATCTCATAGTTGATCTGGTTGGCAAACGGGTGCTTACGAGTTGGTACAAGACCTTCGATTAGCGCAACTTCTGCTTCAGCAGTTGCTTCTTTGAAACGCGCAACGATGTCTTCTAGTAGTACATCGCTCTTGTCGTTACGGATAAGCTCTTCAGCACTTGCCATTGAAAATGGTGCTGCAACTTGCATGTCACTGTTCGCAGTGATGATGTTAGTTGTTAGGTCTGGCTGATCACCGCCGTGGCGTGGCTGAGCGATAGGCTTGAAGAAAGAAACGCGAACGCCTTTGCGTTCCATTGCGCGTAGCACACCAAGGCTAACGCTAGTAAGACCAACTCCGGCACCAACCGGAATAAGCATAATAGTACGGGACACTATGGATTCCTCAACTATTGAACAAGACAGTGCTGTTCAATAACGATTAGGTAACCGCTATTGAACAGCACCACAAAAGGGGTCATAACCAAACAAAGTGGCAGGGTTATGAAAAAACGGCCGGCCTAGGCCAGCCGTGATCACTACGCTAAAGCATAGCTTAGACTATTATCGTCGATTAGATTTCAGCTAGACGAGCTGTATCTTCAGCGATTACTAGTTCTTCGTTAGTAGAAACAACCATTGCTGGAACACGGCTGTTTTCAGTCGTGATAACACCTTCGCCGCCGAAACGTGCTTTAAGGTTTGCTTCACCGTCAACTTCAACACCTAGGATAGCAAGGCGGTTTAGAACCATCTCGCGGATTGGTGCAGAGTTTTCACCGATACCGCCAGTGAAAGTGATAGCGTCTAGACGACCTTCTAGAGAAGCTGTGTAACCAGCAACGTACTTAGCTAGGCGGTGGCAGAACACGTCCATTGCACGTGTAGCTTCTTCTTTCTCGCCGTAGTTGTCTTCAACGAAACGACAGTCAGAAGTCACTTCAGTCAGACCCATTAGGCCAGACTCTTTAGTTAGCATGTTGTTGATTTTCTCAACAGAGTAACCAAGGTTGTCGTGCATGTGGAAGATGATAGCTGGGTCGATGTCACCACAACGTGTACCCATTACTAGGCCTTCAAGCGGTGTTAGACCCATAGAAGTATCTACAGACTCACCGTTCTTGATTGCACAAACTGAAGCACCGTTACCTAGGTGACAGTTGATGATGTTTAGTTCTTCTTCTTTCTTACCTAGTAGCTTCGCAGTTTCGCGAGTGATGAATAGGTGAGAAGTACCGTGCATACCGTAGCGACGGATACCGTGCTCTTTGTATAGGTTGTACGGTAGTGCATATAGGTATGCTTCTTCAGGCATAGTCTGGTGGAACGCAGTATCGAATACAGCAACGTTCTTAAGCGCAGGGAAAGACTTCTGAGCAGCCTTGATGCCGATGATGTGAGCTGGGTTGTGAAGAGGTGCAAGTGTTGCACAATCTTCGATACCTTTAAGAACAGCGTCGTCGATAAGCGCAGACTTAGTGAACTGCTCGCCGCCGTGTACAACACGGTGACCGATAGCTTTTAGGTTTTCAGCTAGTTCAGGCTTAGAAGCAAGAATAGTGTCAACCATGAACGCTAGCGCTTCTTCGTGCGCTGCACCGTCACCTAGTTGTGCTTCGTGCTTACCGTCAAGTTTCCACTTGATACGTGCTTCTGGAAGGTGCAGACATTCTGCAAGACCTGTCAGGTGCTCTTCACCTGATACCGCGTCAACAACAGCGAACTTAAGAGAAGAACTACCGCAGTTAAGAACTAAAACCAGCTTAGACATGAGTGACTACCTATAATCTGTCTGAAAGTTGATATTCAACTGAATAAAAATTACCCATAGGATAGACGACTTTTCTTTAAGTCGGCCTAACCAGGGTCAAATTCGTGTTACATCCGTATATATAAAGAATCGTGAAACTCAGATCCCGAGCCATCCATGGGGGCGCCTACGGTTGCCAGAACAGAGATTACAGGCAACAATTAGATGAGGCGTGCTTAGGATAGCGATTGTTACGCAATATAACAAAAAGATTTTTAGAAAAAATTAATTTGAATCAAGTTTGTTATCGCTGATTTTGAATTTTTACTGTTTTTTTTGATGTTTGGTGGTTTATGACTCAACAAAATTCGATTTGGCGGTCTTTCCGTAACGGGCAGGACTACATGAGCATCTGGCCAATGCGAAAAGAGTTGGCCATGCTGTTTCCCGAACAGCGCTACATTAAGGCAACCAAGTTTGCGATACGGGTAATGCCGGCAGTAGCGGTGTTGAGTGTTTTGAGCCAGATGGCTTTTGATAACTACGATGCCTTGCCACAGGCCATTGCGGTGGCATTTTTTGCATTGAGTATGCCATTGCAGGGGCTATGGTGGCTGGGCAAGCGCAGCCGAACCAATTTGCCGCCGTCGTTGGCGACGTGGTATCGCGAAATCCATGACAAGATTGTCAGCGAAGGTTATGCCTTGCAGCCGGTGAAGTCGCACCCGCGCTACTTGGAATTGGCGCAAGTTCTTAACCGTGCTTTCAAACAGCTTGATAAAGGGGCACTGGAGCGCTGGTTCTAATCTGGTGCAAGGTTTTTAGCCAGGTGCAAAGCTTTAGCCTGGTGCAACTTAGCAGGCAGGAGCGGCAAGGACGGGATCTATGCCGCTTTTTCCATTGCTGTTGGCCCAGGCCCAGGTATTGATTTGCGCGAATTAGCGCTAGCTCAGGCTGTTTGGGGCTAGTGTTTATAGAGCGCCAAAGATAGGGATTGGATGTAGCTCTCTATTTCTTCCTCACTTCTCTCGGGCATGCCGTGCATCAGCCACTGTTCGCATACGCCTGTCAGCAAACTCTCGAAAATGGTTGCCGCGACCTTGGGGGTCAGGTGGTCGTGCAGAATGCCGTTGCCGTGCAGACATTCCATCGCAGCCAACATCAGGGCGCGATCTTCTTTCGACTGCTCGATGCAGGTTTCCATCAGGCTCTCATCGGCAAAGCATTGGAAGGAGAGCTGCATGATCATGCGCATTTTCGGGTTGTCGTGCATCTCAACCAACAGCACCCTGGCGGTATTGAGCATCCCTTGCTTTAGCTCAATGCCTTCGAGTTGCTGAGTGGCTTGGATAGCGTGCTGAAGGGCCGGGGATTGAGACTTCCACAAGGCTTCCAGCAGGTCTGCCTTGTCCTTGAAATGCCAATAGATTGCCCCGCGGGTCAGCCCTGCCTCTTTGGCAATGCTGGCAAGGGTGGTTTTGGCTAAGCCCTTTTCGCTAAATACCTTCATTGCGGTATCGAGCAATAGCTGCCGGGTGAGTTCTGCTTCTTCTTTGCTTTTTCTTGCCATCTGCTTTATCCGAAATTCGGGAGTGCCATCGCACCCCCGATAATCAATTAGGCCTGTTGCGCCACAGGGCTACCTAACGGTTTGGTCAAAAGGATATACAACGCGGGGATTATTACAATGGCAATGATGGTCGATGCCACCAGGCCATAGATAATCGCAATGCACAATGGATACCACTGCGGATCGCTATACGCCAACGGCAGCAAGCTGAGGATAGTCGTCAGGCTGGTGCTGAGTATAGGTCTCAGGCGCTCTGCGGCACCATAGGCGGCGGCCTGGGCGACAGATTCGCCGCGCTTGAGGTGGCGGTTCATGGTGTCGACCAGTACGATACCGTTGTTCACCGCGATCCCCGCCAGCGAGACAATCCCGATCAGCCCCGAGAATGACATTGCCGTGCCCGACAGGAAGTAGCCAAAGAAGGTCCCCATCAAGGCAAGCGGTACGATCAGCAAGATAATGGCCGGTTGGGCAAACGAGTTGAACATCAAGGTCAGCAACACGAAGATCGAGAACATCGCCAGCACAAATGCCGTGCCCATGGCGCTGTAGCTCTCGTCTGCTTTCGCCATCTCGCCACCCAGCTGGTAGTAATAGCCCGTTGGCCACTCGGCTTGCAGCTGCTCCAGCTGCGGGAGCAGGCCGGTGATGACCTCGCCAGCGGTACGCCCCTCGGTGCGCGAGGCAACGGTAACGGCACGCTGGCCTTCCTTGTGGACGAATACCCGTGGGGTCTCGACAATTTGGTAATCCACCAAATCGGTCAATGGCACGGCGCGGCCGTCTTGGCTGATGATGTGCAATAGCTGCATTTCCGAAAGGTGGCGCGGCCCGCCAAGGCTTTCTCCGCGGCTTGGCCACAACACGCTCAGGCGCATCTTAGCGTCGTCATCGATACCTTCAATCTTGAAGTGACCGATTTCATCCTGCTCCATGGCGACCCGGATCTGCTGCGAGACTTCGGATTCCGATAGCTGGTGGAAGCTCAGCATTTCATGCTTGAAGCTAAAGCGCACCTCATAGCGGGCAGGGCCGAGGTTATCGTTGATATCGCTGCTGCCCGGCACTTGTGCCAGAGCGGCTTTCACCTCGGCGGCATTGGCGATTAGCTGGTTGTAATCCGGACCAATCAGATCAATTTGGATCGGTGCCGACGTATCAGGGTTGCCCCCGATGTGGACCAAGGATACCTCGATGCCCGGCTCGTCATGCAATGCCTGTTGGATCCCCTCGCGAATTTCTTCCAAGTACTCGAATGACAGCTTATCGCGCTGATCTTTAGGGTAAAGGGTTAGACTAAAGCCGACTTGGTTCCACTCTTGCGAAGGAAGCAAGGCATCGTTGAGCGAGGCGGTGGTCATCGGGCTTTTGGCCCCGACATAGGTGATGACCTTCTCAATCCAAGGTTGCTGGCGCAAGAACTCACCGGCTTTATCGGCGGCGCGCTGCGATTGCTCCAAGGTCGCATCCGGTGCCAATACCAGCGAGACACCGATCTTGCGGTCGTCGGCTTCCGGGTACATCTCAGATGGCATTAAGCCAACGAGCATGATACTGGCGACAAACAGCACCAAGGTGCCACCGACCCAAACCCCGGCCCGGCGCTTGCTCTTGAGCACATAGGTTGTGAGCCATTGGCGCAGTCGATGGCGGTAGCGGCTCGAGAGCTTGTCGATCAGCAGCTCCTTGTCATTGTTGGCCGCCTTCTCCAGCATATAGCGCGACAGCGGGATACAGATGAGGAACGCAATGAACAAGCTGATCAACAGGGTGACGGTAATGGTGATCGGCAGAATACGGATGAACTTACCGTCGATACCGCCAACCATCATCATCGGAACCATCGCCAGAATCGTGGTGAGCTGCCCGGCGGTGGCGGGCAAAATGAATTGGCGAACGGTCTCGATAGCAGCCTCGGCAAACGAGAGCTTCTTCACGTATAACCCTTCGTGCATCCCTTCCATCACCAGGATGTAGACATCCACCATCAGACCGAGGGCCAGCACCATGCCGATCATGATCATCGAGTTAAAGGAGTAGCCAAAGCTTGCCATTACCGCCAGTGTTGCCAATAGGGTGACGGGCAGGGCGATGCCGGCAACCAGTGCCTCACGCCAGCTTAGCAGTAGCATGAGTACCACAAAGACAATCACCACCGCTTGCTTCATCGAGCTGGAGATATCGTTAAAGGCCAGCTCGATGAGCTCGCCGTCATCGCTGACCCGGGACAGGGAAAGCCCTTGCGGCCAATCGGAGCGGCTGGTTAGCTGGTCGACTTTCTGCTGGGTAGATCCAATAACCGCAAAGGTATCGGCACCCGGGTGCTTGAGCACATCCAGGGTAATACCGGGCTCGAATGCTTGGTTATTGACGCTGAAGAAGGTTCGGCTTACCTCGCGATCAAGGCGGTGGCTAACTTCGGCGACTTCTCCCAGTCGAACTGGGCGGTTATCACTCAGTCGCGTGATGGGCAGCTGGCGCACCTGCTCGACAGTGACGAAGCGGCCGGAGAGGTACAGGTTGAAGGTATTCTCGTCGGACTCAAATTCGCCCCAAGCCATATCGTGGTTGGCACTTTGCAGTCGCTCGCGCACCAGCAAGGGGGAGATCCCCAAATCGCGCAAGCGATCCATCCGCAAGCGGACATGCAGGCTTTTTTCGCGCATGCCGTTGAGGTTGACCTTTTTCACCAGTGGTAGGTTTTCGAATTGGGTTTCCAGCCGTTTGGCGGTGTCCGATAGCAAGATGTCGTCGACATCCCCGCTCAGCACCCAGCTGATCACCGGCATGTTGGACACCGACATTTCTTCGATGTCGGGCTTTTCGATACTGCCATCGGCTGGGAATTCCGCTTCCGCCTTATCGACCGCAGCGCGTAACAGTTGCATCGACTCGACCATCGGCATGTCGGCGTCAAATTCGACCGCGACCATGGAATAGGAGTTGTACGAGCCGCTCGAGAATGACTTCAGGCCCTTGAGGCTGCGAATTTCATCTTCGAGGTGTTTGGTGATTTCCTTTTCGATTTGCTCCGGTGCCGCGCCAGGCCAAAAGGTCATGACAATGGCCTGGGGGATTTCGAGATCCGGGTAGTTTTCGCGAACCATGTTGTTGTACGACAGCAGCCCGGCCAAGACGACCATGCCGAGCAGCAGTCGGCCAACCAAGGTTTGGACAAAGAGTTTGCGCGTTATTGGCCTCATTGGCTGGCTCCTACTACCTCAACCTGGCTGCCGTTGACCAACAAGTGCTGCCCTCGGGTGACAACCTGCTCGCCAGCTTCAAGCCCGCTCAATACTTCGATTCGGCGTAGGCCTTGCAGGCCAAGGGAGAGCTGGCGCTCTTCTACCTGATCGTCTTGGTTTACCACAAAGGCAAAGGCGTTGCCGCTACGGAAAGAGATGGCGTAAATAGGAAGCGAAACCGCATCCTCGATAACGGTTGAGGCTATCCATGCCCGGACAAACTCGCCGTCGATAAGCCGTTGCTCATCGTTGTGGACGCGCACTTTCACGCTTTGCGAGCGGCGCTGGAGGTTAATGGTCGGGCTGACCGACCAGATGCTTCCTTCAACCACGCTGTGACCGGTGAACTGATTTTCCTCGGCACGATACAGCGTGGCATTGTCACTGGCGAGATATACGGTTTGGCCTTCTTTGAGCAAGCGTGCATCTTCAACCGGTAACTCCAGCTGGATTTCGAGTAGGCTGTCATCGACGACAACGATGGCACTGCTGGCCTCACGATCACGGTTAGATGTGATACCTGCTGGTGGGTAGTAGTGGTTATCTTCGCGGATGTTCATTGCCGCGATGTAGCCGTTGAACGGGGCAAACAGGCTGGTTTTCTCAAGGCTGACGGTTTCGCGGTTGATATCGGCAGAGACACTCAGGATCTCCGATTCGATGGCTTCCAGCGCGCTGATGTTCATTGCAACCGCTGATTGGGCGTTGAGTAGGGCGGTTTTGTTGCGCTCGAACTCGTCTTGGGAGATCACACCGCGCTCATACACTTCTTGCATGCGGGCAAAGTTTTGTTTGGAAAGGGCGAGATCATTCTCAGCTTGCTGAAGGCGTGCCTCGGCCTCTTGCTTTTGCGCCCTTACGGCTTGCAAGCGGGCTTCCAGCGCTTTCACCGAGGCTGAATTTTGGCGGCTGTCGATCTGAGCAAGCAGCTGCCCGCGCTCGATTGTGTCATCAGGGCCAAATACCCGAGCCCCCTCCCTTAGCTGGGTGCCATTTTCCAACTCGCCAATGGTGACAACCTTGCCCGGCATTTCGAAATCTAGAAAAGCCTTTCGGTAGGCTTGTACCGTCCCTTCCGAGAATGACCAGCCTGTCAGCAACTCGGGGACGATTTGTTCCGTTTGTACCTTCACCGGTTGTGGTGGCGCGGGTTGGGTTTGGCTACTGTCTTCAAGTTGGCTAAAGCGGTAGCCCGTGAGTAACAGTAAACCCAATGGCAATAACAGCCATGCCTTGGCAGTGAGTGATCGACGTTTCATTGTTGTGCTCTGAATAGGGATTGAGAGATTGGTTTAATTTTACATACATTCTTGTATGTATGTAAGGGGCGAGAAATAAATCTGCGCGGCATCAAAGAGAGGAGTGGGGAAAATTACAACGAGGGGGAAATAGGGGAAAAAATGGGAGCGAAGATAAATTGGAAGTAGACAAAGCCACAGTGGTCGGTGGCTTTGCCTTGAAAACGGGTGATTACTCTTCGTCTTCTACTTCGCGTTTAGCACGGGTTGCCGGCTTCGCTAGGATCTCAAGGTAGAATGAAGTCAGCGCCAACGTCTCGGCTTCATCAATGCACTTGTTGATCTCTTTTACATGGATAACCTTTGCTTCCTGCTCGGTATGGCCAAACTTACAATCAAAATCCCAGTAGTCAGCACCTGCTGGTAGCGCTTTGTTGCGCTCGCGGCGAAGGTATTTTTTCACTTCATACTTAACGGCTTCGACAACACGCGGCACCGCTTTTTTAGGGTGAGTTAAAGCAAATGTTTTTTTCATGGTTTTCCTAAAGTCAAAAAGGCCCAGCATGGCTGGGCACTGTATACCCAAGCAGCTTGGGTAACCATAGTTTACTTTAAATCCACCGTGGTAGCGATGAAGAAGTGAGATTAACTCAGCAGCAGGCTATCGTCAGCCAGCTCCTCGCCCCGCACCTTGCTGAACATTTCAAGCAGCTGCTTGACGTCCATTTGCGCCCGTTCCTCTCCGTCGACATCCAGTACGATCTCCCCTTGGTGAAGCATGACGGTTCGCTCACCGTAGGTGAGGGCGTCTTTCATCGAGTGGGTCACCATCATGACGGTCAAATCGAACTCCTTCACCACTTTGTTAGTAAGAGCAAGGACAAAAGCCGCCATACGGGGATCGAGAGCAGCAGTATGTTCATCCAGCAGCAGGAGCTTGCTGTCAGCCAATGTTGCCATTACCAAGCTGACGGCTTGGCGCTGGCCGCCAGACAGCAGGCCAATGCTATCGCCCAGCCTGTCTTCGAGGCCAAGGCCCAAAATACTGATCCGCTCTTGGAATAGCTTGCGCCGGTTGCTGGACAGCGCGAGCTTCCAGCTTCGTTTCCCCCCTCGCTTGTAGGCCAGTGCCATGTTCTCCTCGATAGTGAGCGAGCCACAGGTGCCCGCGAGTGGGTCTTGGAAAACCCTGGCAGCATACTGGGCGCGTTGGTGTACCGACTTGTTGGTCACATCAATATTGTCGATAAGCACTTGGCCGCCAACCATCGGGGTTTCGCCGCTGACGGCACCGAGCAAGGTTGACTTGCCCGCGCCATTAGAGCCAATGACGGTGACAAATTGCTTTTCCGGTACTTGGAGTGAAACCCCCTTCAGTGCCTGGTTTTCCAGTATCGTCCCCTCATTGAAGGTGACGCGAATGTCGTTTAGCTCAATCATGTTATTTCCCTATATACTGCTTAGGCTAACTTCTTGGCACCCAGTGCACTGTTTTTCTTTTTGCGTTGGAAGCGGCTTTTCATCCTTGGGGCGATGAGTGCCATTGCAACCAGTACAGCGGTGATCAGGTTAAGATCGGACGCTTGCAAGCCGAACATGCCGCTACTTAGCGCAAATGCCACCGCCAAGCGGTACAGCACCGAGCCTAGGATCACAGCCACAACCGCGACCCAGATTTTGCGTCCCGGGATCAAGGTTTGCCCGAGTATGACGGCGGCAAGGCCGACGACGATGGTGCCGACGCCTGAAGTGACATCGGCAAAGCTGTTGGTTTGGGCAAACAATGCGCCTGAAAAACCAACCAAGCCGTTTGATAGCGCAAGGCCAAAGTAGGTATATAGCGCGGTGTTGCCGCCTTGGGCATTGACCATACGGCTGTTGACGCCGGTCGCACGAAGGCCAAGGCCAAAGTCGCTAGCGAGCAAGCGGGTGATAAACCAACCACTGAAAATAACCAACAGCGCAACAATGGCAAGGCGCACAAGGCCCTCGTCGACACCCCAGTCGAACGCAAGCAATTCGAAGGGGGTGAATAGGGTATCTTCCCCGAGCAGCGATAGGTTGGGGCTGCCCATGATGCGAATGTTGATCGAGAACGCGGCAATCATAGTGAGGATACTGGCGAGCAGGTGGAGGATACCGCAGCGCACAGCAAGAAAAGCGGTGACCAAGCCGCATAGGCCGCCCGCGCCAATCGCCAATAGCGTGGCTAGCCATGGATCCACGCCGGCAACAATTGCGGTGGCGGCAACGGCGGCTCCCATTGGAAAGCTACCGTCGACGCTGAGATCGGGGAAATCCAGAACGCGGAAGGTGAGGTACACCCCGAGAGCCACCAAACCGTAGACCAGGCCGATTTCCAGGGTACCGATAAAGGCAAAGAAAGACATCCTTATTCTCCTTGCAATAATAAGACGGTGGGTTGGCTCTGCGGATCTAAAAAACGGATAGAACCACAGAGCGAATGGTGGTTACTTCTCGATGGAGGTGGCGCGTTCAACCACGGATTTCGGGAAGGTAATACCCAGTTTGTCTGCTGCTTTTTGGTTCAACGCAAGATCAGACCCTTTCGCCACCTTTACAGGTAGCTCAGCGACTTTTTTGCCTTTGATTAGGGCATCAACATAGTCGGCGGTTTGCACCCCAACTTGGTAGTAGTCGAACCCAAGGGCTGCCAGAGCACCACTTTCAATGTAGGTGGTTGAAGCGCCGACAATCGGTGTTTTGGCTTGGTTGCCCGCATTGACTAAACCTTCAATGGCGCTGGCGACGGTATTGTCGGTTGGGGCGTAAATAACATCGGCCTTGGACGCCACAATTTGCGCCGCTGATTGGACATCGGCACTTTTCAGCGCGGTGCCCTCAACGACGGTGAGCCCTTTTTCATCGGCAGCTGCCCGCAGCAATTCGACGAGGGCCACGGCATTAGCTTCACCTGGGTTGAAGACAACACCAATGCTTTTCATCTCGGGTAGTAGCTCTTGCATTAGCTCAACATGCTGGGCGACAGGAGACAGATCCGACAGGCCTGTGACGTTACGGCTTGGCTTATCCATGTTCTTGACCAACTTCGCGCCTACCGGATCGGTGACGGCAGTAAAGACAACAGGGATTGAGCGGGTTGAAGCCGCCAGTGCCTGCGCGGTTGGGGTGGCAATGCCGACAAGGACATCTGGCCTTTCGCCAACAAACTGTTTGGCAATTTGGACGGCAATCGCAGGGTTACCTTGTGCGGTTTGGTAAGTGAACTCGAGGTTCTCACCTTCGACATATCCTTTTTCTTTCAGGCCATCAAGCAAGCCCTCCCTCGCAGCATCAAGTGCAGGGTGTTCGACAATTTGGGAAACGGCGACTTTAGCGACATCGGCAAGTGCAGAGGTTGAAGCCAATGTCATTGAGGCGGCCATGCAAATTGCAGTGAGTAGTTTGTTTTTATTGAATTCCATTTTCGCAAGCTCCCTGTTGTGATTATTCGAGGCTTTATCACCTCTTGGCATAATGTTTTATCGCAAACCACATAAAAAGAACATATAAAATTTAACAAAAAATAAACAATTGGTGTTCTTATCGTCTTGGCTATTGTTTCTTGGTAGGGGGATATTTGGTCGTGACTGTATTGCCCGGTTTATATCCCTGTAGTGAGAATATTTTGGGGAAGAGTGTTCTGTAGATGGAGAGCAAATGGCTGAACAAGCTATTAGTAAATGGATAGGGTGAAATTAGGATCAAATATGTGCTCTATGTCGCATGCCCAGCAGAGGGTATTCAGCTTCTGGCAAGGTAGTTAACATGATAATTTCCCCGTACCGCAAGGTACTCGAGATATTAGCTTGTGAGTCAATATCTCCTCCCAATGAACCCCACAAGCTTGGCCGCCGGTGGGGTTCAGTTCTTTCTGGCGCGGGTTATTCATACCAACCTACATAAGCACTTGATCAGTCTTACTGGTTAAAACCGCTGTTCTCTACGTTAGAGATTTTGTCATTAGAGCCACTAGTCACTGCAATCTCTGCCTTGATAACAACGATTTTTCCTGCGTAATACTGAGATCAATTACTTATCCAGGTTGGTATTATCTTCTGCTGCTTGGTAGCACTTCAAATCATGGTTGCGACCATAGATCTCTTTCATGGCCGCCTTCATCGTATCTTTGTCGACATAGGCCGTTGGTATTGGCATAACATCAACCGTAAAGTCTGGTGAGCCTTCTGCGACCTGCGCTTTTTCTGTCACTGGCGTGACCATCATCACCGTGAGATTAGGGTTGCGAGCCTTGATTCGGGCGGCAGTGCCCAGGCCTTCTGCCACATGGAAAAGGCCGGCGGTATGGATGATTTGCTTACTAGGGTTAAGGGCGAGGTAGTTCACCATACTCTCAGCCATGGTGTCATCCCAGGCGGTTTGCGCGGCAAACTGGCGCTTGGTTTTTTCCTCATCGCCATGGTGCATTGAGGCATTGAACTTCTCATGGTAGGCGTCGTTGTCGAGTGTCAGGCTTTCTGCCACCCATTTACGTTCTACTGCCGGTAGTCGATCCAGGTAACCGGGTCCTTGCTTGCCAATGCAACGCACAATGGGTTTCGGGGCGTTGGCGGCAATGACATCGAGCTGGTTTTGTTTGGCAAACTCGACCAATGGGCGGTAGTCGCTGCTGTAATTTGGCCAAGCGTTCCCTTCCTTAATCAGTGTCTTTTCACCGATCTCGCTGGCCAGGTACTGGTTCACAACATGCTGTTTGTCACGGGTGAATTGCTCCATGGACAGCGCCATGTTTGGGTTCTGGGCGTAAAGGGCAGCAAACAGCTGAGCTTGGAGTAAATGGGCGGCAGGATGGCCGTGCCACTCTCCGACCAATACGACATCTGCCTCTTTCAGCGCACCAGCAAGGGCTGACAGTGTCATCGTTTCGCCTTGCGGGCTATGGATGGTGTAATCGTAAAACGTGGCTGGCGCTTGTGTAATTGGCGGAGTAGAAAGTGGCTGGGTTGAAGGAGCTTGGGATGCGCATCCCGCAAGTAGGCTGATTAAGCCAAGAGAAAGCCATTTATTCATTGGTTACGGCACCGTTGGTATTTTAGTAAGCATCAGAAAGTATGGGATAAAAACGATACTTAATAAGTATGCTTAAGAAATTATAGACAGTGCGCGATGATAAATGAGTTGATATTGGTTATCAAATGTTATTGATAACCAATATCATTGGTGGCTATTTCTTACGGTATACCCGGATTGAGAAGTCGGCCTCGCAGCTAAACACATCGCTTGCTGCCAATTGTTGCCATACCTTATCGCTGGTTTTCCAAGCAAAAGGGGTCATTTGCATCAGTGCCGTGGCCTCGTCGCCGCCCAGTGACATGGTGTATTGCAACTGGTTATCACTGACCAACTCGAAACCGTCGATGGTTTCGGCTGTCATGTCATGCAGCCTAACATCCTTATAAATCAGCGCTTTTAACTGGTATAAGTGGCGTGCAGCCGGGGTTACCGTGACCACAATGCCGCCTTGTTTTACAGAGCGAACCAATTCTTCAGTTTTACAAGGGGCATAAATACGAACGATACCGTCAAGGGCATTGTCGGCAAAGGGTAAGCGGTGGCTAGAAGCGACACAAAAGTGGCATTGCTTGTAGCGCTTGGCAGCATAGCGAACCGCGATCTTGGATATATCTAACCCATGCACTTCAAGGGCTGGGTGATCTTGCAGGGCGCTGGCAAAGCCCGATGTGTAGTAGCCTTCGCCACAACCAATATCCAATAGCTGCTCGGCTTGCTCTGGCAGGTATTGCTCTAGGGCTTCAATCACCTTTTTTCTCAAAGGATCATAGTGGCCGGCTTCCAAAAACAAACGGCGTGACTGCATCATCTCCTTGTTGTCACCAGGGTTTTTGGATCCTTTGTGATGTGCCGGCATCAAATTGACATACCCTTCCTTGGCTAAATCAAATTGATGATTATTGTGGCAGCGCCAAGTATTGGCTTGCTGTTCAAGCGCCGAGTGACAAAGCGGGCATTGATATGACATTAGTTGTTACCGAGCTGATGAAGTAGAAGCGCATTGTAAACGCCCCCTCTATACGCCTGCAAGCACCGGGATGAAAGGATATTGATCACATATTTCACGCTTCAAAATTAAGCCTAGATCACAGTTATATTTTAAATGAATTTCCGCTTACTTTGTTCAGCTTACATTCAGCTTTTTAAGATAATTTGCTTCTCAAAGGAAGCGGGTTTGACTCTTGTTTGGGGCATTTTCTCTTCTGTTTATCCTTGATATTACAGGTTTGTGTGATATTTATTGGTGTAATTTACAGCTTGGTCGATATATTATTCTGGTGCAGTGCGCTGCGCGATTTGGTTTATGTTCATTGTCGATAGTATCCATTTTGTGAATGATAATTCTAGCTGTAAAAAAATAAAATGACGGCAAAAGCCGCGTGAATAATACTTTAGGAGTTCAGAATGAAACGTTTCGCACTAGGCGCAGTAGCACTACTTATGGCACAAGGCGCAATGGCGTCATCTTACGTAACTGGTAACGTACAGTTCCACGATAATAAGGCATTCCACGGTTCAAGTGCGACATCTACACTTGAAGCTGGCCACACTTTTACTAACTCACTTGGTGGCTTGACAGTTTACACTGAGTTCGATGGTATTCAGATTGGTGATCTAGAAGGTGATGCGTCTTCTGCATACGTTACTGTTGGTGGTGAGCAATCATTCAACCTTACTGATAACCTATGGGTTGCAGCAGGTTACCAACACCTAATTCAGGCTGGTGAGTCTATTCAGTACCGCCCGCTAGTTAAAATCGGCTACAACTTCGACAACGGTATCGCAATTAGCAACCGTACTCGTGCCCACATTGATGCAACTGATGCTGACAACGATACAGACTACCGTATGGATAACCGTATCGCTTACAACCTAACTGATATGGAAGTTGGTTTGTCTTACAACAACATCTACATGATTGATGCTGAAGTAATGGATCACGAGCTGCGTGCTACTTGGACTCGTAACGGCGTTCAGCCATACGTTGAGTACCGCAACCAAGGTGACAACGATAACAACGCATTCGTATTCGGTGCTTCTTACGGCTTCTAAGCCCGTTTGATATCGAATCAATTGAAAAGGGAAGCAGCGATGCTTCCCTTTTTTGATCCCGCTAAAGCTATTCATTTCTAACTTCGCAATAAAGTTCAATAAATATTCACCATCTGAATATATGTACTATGCTAATTAAGCGCAAATAAGTGCTTGATATGTCTGTTTAGTATTGAGTATTTCGTTTTTTATAGTGCTTTTACGAAGCCAATGACGGCTTCGACAATAAAAATGTACAACAGGAGTTGAACATGAAAAGAGTAGCATTAGCAGTGGCAGTTTCGGCGTTACTAGGCACAGGATACGCCCAGGCAGGGACCATATTCCAAGGTGCCGATGGTTCGACCATCGATATCTACGGCCGTTTAGCCTTCAACGTTACCGATAAGGGCGAAGATGATGTAAAGGGTAAATTCGATGCCCGTTTGGGGCTGGGTGGCTCGCAAACAGTCAATGACGATGTCTCGGTGATCGGCTGGGCGGAATACCAGGTGAATGCTGCTGAAGGTGCCAATGCTGGAAAAGGCAATGATAGCTTCACGGCCCGTTATGTCTGGGCGGGGATTGATGCTGGCGATTATGGACGCTTCACCGGTGGCCGTGTCGCGTCTGGTTTGATCATGTTTACTGACATTGCTGATGTATTTGCCGCCTCGGATATTGCGATTGCCCGCCAAGTTGGTGAGGTTGATTCGACTGCAACACAGGTATTCCGTCAAGATGGCACCTTGCAGTACCAAAACAGTTATGACTACTTGGATGTGTCGGTGGCCTACATTCTCGGTAACAGTGACTCTGACTTAGATACCGGTTATAACATTGCACTACGCTATACCTTTGATATGGGCAATGCTGGTAAGTTGGCACCTGTGGTCATCTATCAAGCGAATGAAGGTGATATAAGCGATAAAGATTACTATGTATGGGGTATCGGTACTCGCTATTACATTGGTGATGCCTTGTTTGGCTTGACCTACTCTGAAGACGAAGTCGATGATGGTTTAATCAAGAGCAAAGATGAAGTGGTGGAGTTCACCATTGTCTACGATGTCAGTGATGAGTGGGTATTGCGCGGTGGCTATCGTTGGTTGGATAACGATCAGGATGAATTGGAGCTAAGTGACACAACGTTGGAAGCACAATACAAACTGACGTCACGTTCATCGGTATTTGGTAGTTATGTCTTCCGTGATGGCGAAGGCAGTTATTCCGGTGACGCCGACGATGACTACATGTACCTCGGTCTGCGTTACGAGTACTAAAACCGCAAAGCGCCTAATGGTATAGGCTTGATAATAACGAGAAGCCAGCACTGATATGCTGGCTTCTTTGGTTTTTAAGGATTGACCCAAGGCTAATGTATCAAGCTAGCCGTGTACCTTATATTCTGACTTATCGAGGTTGTGCTTTTTCATTCTCAAGTACAGTTTTTTACGCGGCACTTGCAGGTAGTTTGAGACGTCGTTGATCCGGCCAGCAAAGAGGTACAAGGCATCCTCGATCACTTGCTTCTCATAGCTATCGACCAAATCATCTAGCGGGCTGCTCATTTGTTCCAGTGGCTTGGTGCGATCTTGCCCTGCCAGCTTGACGATACCAATGGCATACAATTCAGCGACGTTCTTAAGCTCAAGCACATTACCGGTCCAGTCATGGCGGTTTAGGGTATTGATATAGGCTTTATCAACCGCCGGAACTGTCTTGTTTAGCTTCTGGCAGCTCTGCTTTAAGAAGTACTTGAACAGAGGGGTAATATCGCAAGCGCGCTGTTTTAATGGCGGTAGCTGGAATCGCACCTGGCTTAAGAAATAAAATAGCTCTGGTAACAAGGTTTCTTGTTCAACCAAAGATTCGGGGTCAGTCCCCGTGACTGCCAATACCCGTACTTCTTTTTTGTTCTGCCGGTCTTGTTCAAGCAAGAAGCGGCAGAGCCACTGTTGGGTTTCGCTAGGCATCAAGTGCGGGTTGTTGAGGCTGATACTGCCGCCGCGGGCTGAAATCATTGCGCGCTGCAAGTCAGCCGTACAGGTAATATTCTGGCCATGGGTGGTGACAAAAGGCCCTTGGCTGATGGTGCTGTTTTGGTGCAGTAGTTTGGCGACGGTATGGCGGCCGGTACCGTTTTCACCTTCAACTAGGACATCACGGGTGGTTAATGCTATCTGGGTGATTTTTTCGCGTATTTTTACGATCAGCGGGCTGTCACCCAGCAGCACTTCGCTGGTGGTTTGGCTTAAGGTCGTGCGCTGCTCTATCTTTTGCTTGCGAACGGGTAAGTGTTTATCAAGCAATGACAGTAACTCTGCTGGCTTGAGAGGCTTTTGCAGAAAATCCAAAGCGCCGCGGCGTACCGCGTCAACTGCCATTGGGATATCACCGTGGCCGGTGATCATGATAACGGGCAGTTCAGGATCAAGGCTTTTGATATGTTCGAGCAAATCCATGCCGCTGAGGCCCGGCATGTACATATCGGTGACGACCACGCCGGGCCAGTCTTTATGCAGTAATGTCGTGACTTGGGTTGGGTCGGTAATGGCTTTGACTTTGTAGCCCGACATTTCGAGTAGTTGCTGATATGAGTCAAGCACGTCCTGATCATCGTCAATGATCAGCACTTCAATATCGTTATTCATTATCATAATTTTTTAACTCCAACACGACCATGGCCCCACCTTGAAGGGTTGAGGCGAGATAAATGTCGCCATCAAAACGATTCATGATTGAGCGGCAAATAGTTAGGCCAAGGCCTAAACCGACTTCCTTGGTTGTGGTAAATGGCACAAATAGTTTTTCTATAATTTCAGTGGCGAATCCGTTGCCACTATCACTGACAGCCAGTCGGCAGGTGCTTGGCTGGTTGTCTAGAGATTCGACGGTAATATGGCGTTGCTGACAGCCTGCGACGGCATCGCAGCTGTTGACCAAGAGATTGACCAGCACCTGCTCCAGTTGTACCTGATCAGCCAAACAATACAGTGGTTGGCTGAGCTGGTGGCTAATGGTGGTTTGCTGCATTTTGGCGCGGCTTTCCACAATCATCATCGACTGCTGCAGCGAGGCAGAAACATCGACTTTTTGCAATGCGCTACTGGCAGACTGCTTTTTAGAGAAACTTTTCAGGCTTGAAATGATCCGTCCCATTCGCGAAGCCAGGTTGTCAATCTTATCGATGCTGATAGGCAGTTGGTCAAGCCGCTGCTTTTCCAATGCCATTTGGGCGGTGAACACATGGGTGGAAATTGCCGATAGCGGCTGGTTGAGCTCGTGGGCCAGCGATGTCATGGTTTGCCCTACCACAGCCATTTTGGCTGCTTGAATCAGCTCGTCTTGTGTCGCGCGAAGATCCGCCTCAACTCGCTTGCGGTCTTCAACCTCGGCTTTGAGTTGGCGGTTACGAGTGGTGAGGGAGTGGGTCTTTTCCCTTACCATTTTTTCCAGCCAGCGTGCCGCATTTTCCTGCTCGGTGATATCGGTCATGGTCACAATGACCTTCTCCCGCTTGCCTTGCTGGAATAACCGGAAATCAAGCCGTAAATAGAGGCTATCTTGCTGTTCTTCATGGTGGGCTTGATGCTGCTTGATAGTAAGGTTGCAGCCTCGTTGCTTGATCAGTGGGCTGTTGTCGGCAAACAGCGATTGCAGGCGTTGGTGCATGGTTGGGCTGAATAATTCCCAAATTGCCATATTTACCGGCTCGTCACCGCGTTGGAACAGTGACTGTGCGCTCGGGTTGACCGACTCAATCATACCGTTTAAATCACAAGTGATGATGCTGGCCTGGGTATTGTTGATCAGGTTCAGGGCATTGCTTTGTTGCATCTCCTGCATCTGGCGGCAGAAGTGGCGCAAGTTATCGCCGAGCAGGCCGATTTCATCATCCCCGGTAACCTGGATCGTTGCGTTATGCTGGTTGCTTGCCACCGCTTGCAGGTCTTGTGACAGCATATTCAAGCGCTTGACGATGCCTTTGCCAACCAAATAAATCGAGAGCATGACGGATAGAAATAGGGTGACGATAACCATGCCAAACAGAATAATGTTGCTGATGATGATCGCTTGGCGGGTCTTCTCGTTCAGGGCATGCAATGAAGCATCCTCTTGCTCCACCATGGTCTGGATCATCTCTTCCTGATCATTGAGCCGGGATTGTATTTTTTCTTGGTACTGGAGGATTGCCCGGTAAAGATCGTTATCCCGAATCAATTGCTGCTCCAGCATGCCGCCGGGCTCAACTATCGCAATCAATTCATTAAGCAATTGGCGGTAAGACACGGTAGAAGGGTAGTGGCTCAGGCTGTGGCTCATCTTGCTGACTTCCTCGGTTTTGTAGCCGATGAAGTAAAACGCATTGCTGAGATCTCGGTCCTGCCGCTGGCGGATGATCTCTTGCACCAATTGGTGAAGCTCATTCTCTTTTACCGTAATGGACTGGATCAGGGAGAATTCCGTCATCACTTCATTGACGGCACTAGAGACTATGGCATTGGGTAGCATGCGAGTGAGCTGCCATTCCACTTCTTGGCGGATTGGGTTGAGTTCATCAATCAGGTCCTGATGCAGCCATTTGATATTGTTTTCGGTTTGCGCCAGCACATACAGGTGGGTATTGCGCTGGTAAAGCAAGTCAGCGTAAGCCTTGATGTCTTCCAGCAAAGTCTCATGCTCACTTTTCACGGCTGGGTGAAAGGCCAGGCTGCTGGTTTGGTTGATAGCTATGCTGATTTGGTTGAGCTTCTCGTTGATGTTCTGCTTGAGATCGGCATGCATGACCGGATCGGTATTATTGCTTAACAGGTTGAGCGCTGCCTGCAATCCCGCTGTGTTGCGCTCAAGTTGGTAGCTCGCTCGCAACGTTGGTATGTGCTTATCCACCAATGCTTGGATGCGATCATCCAGGCTTTCCCAGTTGATAATTGCGATCAGGCTAACGCTGATCGTTAACAGGGCCATAAATGCAATAGAGGCGATAAGGCGGTTGCCGATCGTATTACGCTTAAACATTATGAGTGACCGCCTTCATCATCGAGCAACTGCTCGCAAATGGCGATTGCATGGTCGAGTTGGTCTGTCATTAACTGCTGCCACTGGCGGGTAAGTTGGATGCTGTTGATATCTTTGCTCGATAACGAAATGGACTGTTGCAAAATCTCCGATCTTGCTTGGCGTTCGGTAATGGGCGGCGTTGATGCGAGCCGCTTTGCCAAGTTGAACTTGTGCTGCTGATCGGGGGTGAGCGTCGTTAGCTTCTCGACTTCGTGAATAAGCTGCCAGGCTTGGTTGAGCCTGATCAGCTGGCGGTTAACACTGTACTCGAATAAGGCCTTTACCAAGGTTGAGCGCTGTTGCATCAGGGCGTGGTCAAGCGAGACAACCTCATAAGGTTGGGATAGCTTCTGGTTGAGGGCGTACTTGTTCATCGAGCTAATGGACAGGTTATCTTGCACCTGTTCAGACAGTAAAAAATGAACAAATGCCATGGTTTGTTTGGCTTGGTGAAGATTGGGTAGTGCCGCGACATAGCTCGGTAGAAGCGGACTCGACGGTTGATAGCTAAACCCGATGAAAGGAAACTGTGCTTGGCTGCTGTAGGCATAACTGTCAATCACTGGCCCTATACCAGCAAGACCGCGGGCAATGGCATCACTGACGCCGTAGCTTCTCGCTGACACAGAAGCCAAGTTGCCGCCAATTTTGAGTAGCAGCCGCCAGCCATCTTTCCAGCCGTGCTGTTGCAGAATGTTCTCCACCATGATGTGGGTGGTACCGGAGCGCGAAGGGCTACTCATGACCAAATGCCTGAAATATTGCGGATCGGCGAGATCTTCCCAGCGGCTAGGCAAATCGAGTCGATGCTTATCGAGGTAGTCCTGATTCCACATGAAGCCGTAGCCGGAGTAGCCAAAGATAGCAACGTTGTTGACGGTATCAGGCAGTAACAGTTGTTGCTGAACCGCAGAATCGTAGTTGAGCTCGTTAAGGGGCAGGATGCGGTTTTGTTGGCTGAGCGGAATAAACAGGGAGAGCGACGAGGATATCACGATATCAATATCATGTTGGTTGTCGCTTAGCAGTCTCAGGCCGGACGCTTCCCGGCGGTGAAGTACCTTGAACTCGGTGTCAGGATGGTGTTGCTGGAATTGTTTCAGCAATGGCTGAAGCGACGCTTCGGTGAAGGTGGTGAGAATGATTAACTGATTGGTCGCAGCGACGAAGCATGGCGTGATAAACAGCAGCAAAGCAAAGCAATATGTCGCAACTCGCATCATGGTCAAACCATTTATTTATTGTCAGGTAGCTTATTATGAGGGGCGAAGAAAGGGAAAAAAATAGCCTTGCTGTAATTTATCGCTAGGTTAGCGCTTTTATCATCAAGCCTGTGGTTTTTGTGGCGATTTTGACCCAGGGTGAGGGTTTATATTGTTGAAGATCACACTTTTTTACATTGTGGGCAGTGAGTTAGCGGTAATAAAAAACCGGAGCAAAAATGCTCCGGTTCGGTGTTCATCTGTCTCGCATTACAATTATGCGTTTTGGATCTGCTGGATTTCAGTGGCAGACAAGTGGTACTGACGTGGGCAGTTGCGCCATGTTTGTAGCATGCGCTGGTACTTGTCTAGCATCGGTACTTGGCTGTTGAAGTGGTGTTCGGCTTTGTCGAACTGAGGGTATAGGCCTTCTTCTTCGGTTAGGAAGCGAACGTAGTGCACCAGTTGGGATTCAGTAGCAGCATCAAAGCCTAGGAACTGAAGACGACGCTGATCAACCTGGTTTTGGTTGTCTTCGCTTAGCATTTTGAACGACTCTTGCAATGCGTGGTACATCTCCATGAAGTCGATGACATTGCGGCAATCTTGCTCTGGCAATTCACCGAAGTCTTTGTCTAGTTCACGCATCTGAAGCCCGTAGCCACGCTCAACGATCGTTTGCAGGCGGCGGTATTTCGCTTCATTCTCAGGGTTCATCTGAGACATCAGGTAGTACTGGTTAGATAGGATCAAACGTTGTGCGTTGGTCATTTCCATAATGATAGGCCTTAATAATTATTGAGCTGCAACTGAGATTATCAGTTTGGATGCAAAAAAAATTGATCTGGTGACGTCTTGGACCCATTTTTTTGTTAAAAAGATTTAATCGTATAAAGACTGTCCAGAACAGGTATCATAATTGATATTTAACAAATATTACTCTTAATTATTACACGGCTTTTGCGGTTTGTGGCCTAGACGTAATTTGTTTGCGGCACGTGTGGTTGGTGTTAGTAAAACAAGGTACGCTGGATAAGTATGGTTAGGTACCGAATGCGAGCAGATAGGCCGAAAGGGCTAACTTACAAGGATGTTGGGCTGTCATGACTGGATTGCAAATTGGGGGCTACGTTGCTTGGCTCGGCTTGTTGCTGTGGTTTTTTCCGCGGGAGTTCTGGCCGAAGTTTAAAGGCGAGAAGGACTACCAGCATTGGGTGTCAGCCTCGGTTGTGGTGCTGTTTTTGCTTTGGAGTTTGCGGGCTGGGTTAACCGACGGCCTGCAGGTGCATTTTTTGGGCTTGACGCTCCTTGCACTGTGCCATGGCTGGCGGATAGCCGGCTTGATAGGCGCGGTGCCTATGCTGTTGCTGATGGTTTTTGGCTTGCTGCCCGTGACCGATGGTGGGTTATACGGCCTGACCAATGTCATTTTGCCAACCATGTTCAGCTATGCCTTCTTTCTATTTACCTACCGTTTTTTTACCCGGCACTTGTTCGTCTACATTTTTCTTGCCGCTTTTATGAATGGGGCGCTGACGATGGTCGTGCATATGCTGGTGTCTGCAGGGTGGATTTTTCTGGCAGGGGAGTATAGCTGGACGTATATCGTCGAAAACTACTTGGTTCTGATGCCGCTGTTGCTGTTCCCCGAAGCATTATTGAACGGTATGGCCATTACCTTGCTGGTGGTTTACAAGCCGGAGTGGGTGAGGACGTTTCATGATCGGGACTACTTGAGCCGATGAGGGCGCCCTGCATGATGCCAAAATTAAAAACGCCAGCATAAGCTGGCGTTTTGTCATGCCACCGAAATTAGCGAATTAGCTAAGACCGGTAATATTGCCATCTTCGTCGATATCCAATGCCAGGTAGGCAGGTTTTTCTGGCAAGCCCGGCATGGTCATGACATTACCGCACAGGGCGTAGACGAAACCGGCACCCGCGCAGAGTTTCAGCTCACGGACAGGCACGACAAAATCGGTTGGCGCACCTTTCAAGCTTGGATCGTGGGTAATAGACAGTGGTGTTTTCGCCATGCAAATCGCCAAGTTGTCGTGCCCTTGGGCCTTGAGCTCGGCAAGTTGCTGCTTCGCCAGATCAGAAAGCTCAACCCCGCGCCCGCCGTAGCCCACTTCGGCTACTGTCATCAGCTTCTCTTCCAGCGTTTGCTCTAGGCTGTATAGCGGCTTGAAGTTAGCTGGTTGTTGGCATGCGTTGATCACGGCATCGGCAAGCTCGGTTGCGCCTTCGCCACCTTTGCCGAACGCTTCACTGATCGCGACATCAACGTGGGTCGAGAAGTGCGCCTGCTCAATCATGGTTTTTAGCGCCGCAAGTTCAGCGTCACTATCTTGCGGGAAGCGGTTGATTGCCACAACCACTGGCACACCGTATTTGGCTGCATTGTTGATGTGCCATTTTAGGTTTTCGAAACCAGCAACCAAGGCTTTGTCATCCGGGGCAAAGATTGCCTCAGGCAGGGCTTGGCCCGGGCGTAGGTCATACAGGCCCGAGTTGGCTTTAAGGCCGCGCAAGGTGGCAACGACAACGGCACAGTCTGCCCCGCGACCCGCTTGTTGAGCTTTGATATTGCACGCTTTCTCGAAGCCCATGTCAGAGCCGAAACCACCTTCGGTGATGGTGAAATCGCTTAGCTTAAGGGCGATACGATCAGCGATGACCGAAGAGTTACCGTGGGCGATATTGGCAAACGGGCCAGCATGGATCAGGGTCGGTACGCCTTCCAGTGTTTGCATCAGCGTTGGCTCGATAGCCTCGCACATGGTCACGGCCATCGCGCCGGCAACCTGCAAGTCTTCTGCTGTTACCGGGTTGCCGTCGATATTATAAGCCAGTACCACACGGCCGATACGCTGGCGCATGTCTGCCAAATCTTTCGATAGGGCAAGGATAGCCATGAGCTCAGATGCCGCCGAGATATCGAAACCGTCTTCGCGCTCAAGGCCGTTGATGGTTTTGCCCGGTTGGTTCTTGCCGACAGTGATCATGCGAAGGGCACGGTCATTGTGGTCCATCACGCGCTTCCAGACGATACGGTTAATGTCGATACGCAGCGCAGCCATGCCGGTTTTCTCGGCAAAGGCCTCATAACCGTGGCGCTCTTCATGATAAAGGCGGGCATCAATGGCAGCTGCGGCAAGGTTGTGCGCGGCGGTTACGGCGTGGATATCACCGGTCAGGTGAAGGTTTAGCTTCTCCATTGGGGCAACTTGGCTGAAGCCGCCGCCAGCGGCACCGCCCTTAACGCCAAAAACCGGCCCCATCGAAGGCTGGCGAATACACGCCATGACTTTTTGCTCACGCTTGGCTAGGCCCTGTGCAAGGCCAATGGTTGTCACGGTTTTACCTTCACCCAGCGGGGTTGGGGTGATCGCGGTAACCACGACCAGCTTTCCTTCTTCTTTATCTGCTAGGCGTTTTAGTACCGAAGGCTTTACTTTGGCCTTGAGCGTACCTTGTGGAGTCAGATCTTCAGAAAGAAGGCCTGCCTGTAGTGCGATGCTATCAATTGGTGTGAGTTCGGTATCACGGCAAATTTCAATATCACTTTTCATGGGCGGCCATAACCTCGCTTTGGTAACTTGAGATATCTTGCGCAAGAGGAGTATTACGAGTTGCGCAAACGTTTGCGTTGGGTTTATACCATAATTTTATCATGGGTAAAGGGGAAAGTGCCGATATATATGTCACTAGTTTGGTTAAACTTTAATAGAATGTTGTTGCTATATCTTATGGTTACTTAAAAGTTGCTGAGAATTAAAGAAAAAATTGCTGTTAAATATTTGTGTTTGTACGACTTTTTTTGAGTGATTATGAAAAAAATTTTGTTGGTGAATTGCTTAATAAAAAACCGCAGCCTTGGCTGCGGTTCGTTGTGAATCTTTGGTCTGTTATACCACTTCCAGTCGGGAGACTTCTGGCTCTAGAGCATCGTCATAAACGTTGCGTAGCTCGGCCATAATGCTTTCTCGGGTAATGATGCCAATGAACAGGTCATCTTGTAGTACCGGAAGAATTCGGGGTTTGCTGGCTTTCAGGGCTTTTACCCTTTCTTCCAGCGACATAGTCGTTGTGCTTGTAGCTATTCCCATCGGCGTGGTTGGGTAAAGTTGATCTTTGTCGATGCAAAGGTACTCGACGATATCAACTAAGTGATCATCTACATTTACCGCTACGACATCTCGCTTCATGAGATCAACAACTTTTGTGCCCTTGATTGGTTGGTAATCTTGATACCACAGCTCTTTCATTACGTCGAAAGTAGAGAAGAACCCGACAAGGTGGCCTTGTACATCACAAACCGGTGCGCCTGAGAGGTTTTGCTCAACCATCATATCGATGGCTTTTGGTACTGAAATATCAGCCGTTAATGTAAACGGTTGTGTATTTGTAACGTCCTTGACCGTTAGGTGAGAGAGCATATCAGTTTCCTTGGTTGGCTCTAGATTCAAGCTTTGCGTAATAGGGCTTACACTGGCTGCTTTTAGTTGAGGGCGTCGAAAGATACACCAGTTTGCAAGACCAACAAGCACCGCGCCTCCCAGAATATTGCCGAGTGTTACTGGTAGTAGGTTTGCCATTAGGAATGTGGGGATGGTGAGGTCGCTGAATTGTTGCGGATCGGCTGCGACTTGTTGCCAGAATTGATCTGAGGCGAAGTTCTGAATATAGATACCAAGGGGTACCATAAACATATTGGCAACCGAGTGTTCAAAGCCACTGGAAACAAACATAGAAACAGGCAATACCATGAGTAGCGCTTTGGTAAGCGCATTGGCGGAGCTAAACGTCATCCAAATTGCAAGGCAGACTAGCAAATTACACAGTACGCCAAGGGCAAAAGCTTGTACTGGAGTATGGTGGATTTTATGCTGGGCAATGTTGAGTGCATTCAGACCCCATTGACCATTGTTGAGCAAGTATAGGCCGGCAGCGCTGATCAGAAATAGCATGAACATGGCACCGATGAAGTTGCCAACGTAGACCTTCGCCCATAGGGATATCATTTTTTTAAATGAAATTTGTTGGTTAGCCCAAGAGATGCTGGATAGAACCGAGCTGGTAAATAGCTCGCCACCGCACAACACGATGAGGATCAGCCCCATACTGAAAACAATGCCACCGACTAAGCGACTGAGTCCCCAGCCAGCAGCGGCACTGCCAGTAGTAACAGTGATATAAAAGACAAAGGCTAGTCCGATAAATGCACCAGCCATAACAGCTAGTCCCAGCGTCATGCTGCTGGTTTTTTTTGCTTTGCTTAGTGCGAATTTCTCCGCTTCCGCCATCATTTCTACTGGCGAGAACAGCTGGTTATTAGTGGTATCTACGTTACTCATGCTTACCCCAAGTGCTACACACTTTTTCCGTCTCGGTGCTCACTGTTTTTCACTTCGGCTTCCTGCCCAAGTTACATGCTCAATGTATTAAGCAATGCAATAATAAGAAAAATTGATAGCAATATAAAGCTGGTTCATATTTTCTTATATGAAATATATGATTACAATTTCGTATATTGCAGTTTTGGTAGATTTCGATATGCAAACAGTGGTATGGGGCATCACTATTGTGAATAAGAGTGAGCCATCGAGCAAGTATTGAATGATTGGGTTAAAAAAACCACCAGCCAGAGGCTGGTGGTTGACTGTCATACGGGTTTACTTTTTGATAAGTAAGGTATTGCTATTTTACGCTGTGGCCTGCTTAAGCTGGGTGCCATCCATCGCGTTCGCCTGCTGAATTTTTGCTACGTATAGCTTCATCATTAGGGAAATGCATAGTGCGACAGATAGAATTCCAACGAAGATATACATCGTGATGGTATAGCTACCTGTTAAATCACGTACATAGGCGGCCAGTGACGAGCCTGTTAATCCAGCCAACGCCCAAGCCGTAAGAATATAACCATGGATTGCGCCGAGTTGTTTGGTACCAAATAGATCACCGATGTAGGCAGGTAGTGTGGAGAAGCCACCACCGTAACAAGTCATGATGATAAATACCACTGCTTGGAAAGCGATAGCATGCGAAAGTGATGGCAGCATCATAAAGGCCACGATCTGAATAATAAAGAACAGAACAAAGGTATTCGGTCTGGTGAGGTGATCGGAAGCCGATGACCACAGTAGGCGACCTAAGCCATTGAGTAGTCCCATTACACCAACCATTGTTGCCGCTTCCATTGCGGTGAGGCCTGCAATTTCTTGAGCCATAGGGGAAGCTGCAGAAATGATCGCAATGCCGCATGTGATATTAATGAAGATCATCACCCATAGACCCCAAAAGGTTGGTGTTTTGATTGCTTCATTGGCGTTTTGCTGGCTGAGATCTGCCGTTGTCTTTTTCACTTTGGTCGGCTGATCTGTCTCTACCATTGAGGCAGGCTTCCAGTTAACCGGTGGTCGCTCTAAATAAAGTGAAGCCGCTAAAATAATGGTAAAGTAAGTACCGCCAAGAATAAAGAAGGTTGATGATATACCTACACTATTTATTAAAGCTTGAATGGCTGGGCTTGCAATCATCGATGCAAAACCAAAGCCCATAATCGCTAAGCCGGTTGCCAGTCCACGGCGGTCAGGGAACCATTTGATTAGGGTTGATACTGGCGTAACATAACCGACCCCAAGGCCAATACCGCCCAAAACGCCGTAACTGAAATAAAGCAGATATAAGCTTTCCATCATGGTTGCAATACCTGCTCCGGCAATACCTGCACCGAAAAAGGCTGCAGCAATTGTACCGGTGAATCGCGGACCCTTCCTTTCAACAACATGCCCCATGACTGCAGCAGATGCACCAAGGAAGAAGATGGCGATCCCAAAGGTTAGTGAGATTTGTTGTAAATCCCAACCGAAAGCAACATGAAGCGGATTAGAAAAGACACTCCACGCATATACAGATCCAATAGAGATATGGATTCCTACCGCGGCAAGTGCTATTAACCAGCGGTTTTTAACTTGTGTTGATTGCATTTGATTTAACCTACTAATTAATTACTGCTAACAATATATTTTTTAAATAGCAGTAAATTAAGAGCGAAATTGATCTCTTGGTTTTATTATTTCGCTTGTTATATGGTTAAAGCTGAATTGAAACTAATTGAAATACTAGGTTTTGTTTTAAACGCGTAGAAGCAATATATTGGGGGTGACATCATGTCTCCCCCAACAAATAAAAGGGTCGAGTCTGTTTTAATTAAGTATTATTTTATTATGCAATGATTGTTAAATAATGATGGTTGAGTAAATGACGCCAATCAAACCAATACTTGCTAGTGCCATTACGGCTTTTTCTGCCATTACACCGCTATTTTCAGCCGCTTTACCAAACATGGCGAAGACAAACGGGTGAACCAGGAATGTCATTGCAAAGGTAAAGGTGATAAGGCTTGCAGCGGCAGCACCAAACATCCCTTCTTGTACTGCGGCAAATAAGCCGAAGTGGGATAGGCCAGATGAGGCAGACATTGATGCATGTTCAAGTGACATACCCGCGACGCTAAGCAGGGTGAAGCTACCGAAGACCGCGATGATCTGCCAGCCTAGTGAGAATAGCATCAGGCCTTTTACTTCACTGCTTTCACAGCCTTTGGCGGCACGAAGTTTTTTCAGTGATAGAAAAACAAACGCTGCGCCAGCCAAAATAAGTGGTAGTGTCCAGCTCACCATCAGGGAGCCGCGCTCGGCACTGGCTGCCAGTATTGTAAAGACAAAGATATGGCCAGCAAACGGAATGTTAATCATGATAGGGGCACGGGACGCGGCTGTGCGGCCAAAATCACCAGCAGTACATGCACCAGTTAGTCCTGAGTGAGATAAGCCGCCAGCTAGGCCCGGTGCAAGGTTACGGAGGTGGTTGGCTTTACCAACGAAGATAAGTAGAGCCAGACCGCCGAACATCCAGAAGATTTGGCCAGAGAAACCGTAAACAATTACGCTCTGTAGGCCAGGGATACCGAAAGCTTCAACCATGTGTGATCCGCCAACGATGAAGCTACCTGCCAGTACAAGTGGAATACCGGCAAATAATAGCGCGTTCATGGTTGGGCCGTGCTTCCATCTTGGTAGGAGCATGCCTAGGCCGGAAGATAAGATCATCGCAAAGAAGATCTGCGGAAGGCCAATAACAGATGACACTGCGTTTGAAAGCCAAAGGGAAATGTTAAGCACGATAATAATCGCAACAACTTCGAATAGACCTTTACGAATATATTTGCCCTTGTTGCTGATCACGGCTTTACGGTCAATCAGAATGAATGCTAAAGCAAGGCAGATATATGACAGGAGTAGGTATGACTCCCCTAACGCCGAGTCGGTTACTCGGCCTGAAAGCAGAACGTCAGCCGTTTGGATACCAATGAGCAACAGGAATGCACGAATGATAAATGTTAATTGTGTACTGCTTGTCCCCAACACCACCTCTTGAGAAGACGGGGTGAAGAAGTCGCAATTTTCATCCATGCTTTGCTTCGACAGCAGACGTTTGATTTCCTGCCCGCCGACGAAGAATGAAGCGATTAATGCAATGACTGTTGTTTGGCCAATCAGCGAAACAATCGGGAATTGATCTAGCCCCGGTGTAGCCATACCACTGTGAACCAGTAGCGAGCCTAAAGCCAGGCCAAAAACAACAATGACGAGCAATGATGAATACTTAGTGCCAGCAACAAGGGTGCGGGCAACAAGCACCATAATTGTTAACGCAACCATTGCAATTACAAAATGGTTAAAAGCAAAAAGATGGGAAACGTGTTCCATTTTAACTCCAAAAACTTTTTCGAACTGCTCACAGGCGCGATGGCATGTCGTAAATACATGGGAGCCCAACTAAGGGAATGCGGGCTGTGAGCGTATAATTAGTCCGTTACTAAATTAGGTCACAACCTGTGGGGCAACATTTTCAGCGACTGGTGTTGTCGCATCATTGAATAGAGCACGAAGAGCTCTCAATACTTCTTGGCGTGATACAACACCGACATACCTACCTTGTTCTAGTACTGGTAAAATTTGTGGTTTGTTGATTTTGATTGATTTGGCGCGCTCTTCTAGAGACAGCGTTGTCATTTGTGTCGCATAGCCCATCGCTGTTGTTGGATAAAGCTGCTCCTTATCCAAAGCCAGATATTCAAGGGCATCTGTTAGACGGTCATCAATATCCATCGTGACTAGATCAGTCTTCATTAGCGTACCTACCGATACGTCTTCATCAGGTAAGTAGTCCTGGCACCACATTTCTACCATGATGTCGTGGGCAGATAAAAAACCAATAAGGTTACCGCTTTCATCACACACAGGTGCACCGTTAATATGATTTTTGGACAAAACATCGATAGCCGTAGGTAAATTCGTATCAGTACTTAGCGTTGGGGCTTGCGTGTTTACAATGTCTCTCACTGTAAGTAATGCGCTCATAACAATCTCCTTAATATAAATCAACAATGTTGCAGTAACTCGCCAAGAGTCATTGAAAAATGGCTCATTGAGCTGTTGACGGAAATGTTACTCAGCACCGGCTCATTAGTAAAATTGATTTTATTTAGGATGTCATTCAGTTTTTCTGATACTTTGTTTAAAAGTATTTCAAAAATCTATTTCTTAGTGAATTAATCAAATTTTATGATGGTGATTAGTCGCATAATGGATGCAGTGATACTTCGCTATTACTATTGGTGTTTTTATTGAGTGTTTTGGCTTGAATTTAATCAATGCAGCGGAAAGTAGTTGTGAGTAAATGGTGAAATTGACAGCCAGCATCTCTTTATTTATTAAGGGGAATATCTAACTGTAGGTATTTGGTTACTATTTTCTTTAAGTATGCTGGGCTAAAACATAAAATGTGTATTCAGTTTGCATTACCCAAGCGCCAAAACTTGATACAATTGGATGCGTTCATTTAGCAATCAGATTTATTGATTGGCGATCGAAGTATAACTATCGGCGTTGGGCCCACCTGTTGTAAACCTAGGAGTAAAAGTGCGTTATTCGTTGAAACAGTTATCAGTGTTCGATGCAGTAGCTGAGTTGGGGAGTGTTAGCCAAGCCGCTGAGAGGTTAGGGGTTACCCAATCTGCTGCAAGTATGTCTCTTAGCCAATTAGAAAAGCTACTTGGCCGGGATCTCTTCGTCCGTCAGGGTAAAGATATGCGCTTGACCCATTGGGGTAACTGGTTGCGACCAAGGGCGAAACGCTTATTGCAAGACGCTGAGCAGATTGAAATTGGCTTTTATGACCAACACCTTTTCAGCGGTAGTATCAATATTGGTGCTAGCCAAACACCTGCAGAACATTTGGTTCCAGAGCTTATCAGTATTATTGATACTGATTTTCCTGAGGTAAGAACTGGGCTGGAAGTGAAAAGTAGCCAGGGTATTATAGAAGGCGTACTTAATTACAAATACGATATTGGCATCATTGAAGGACGCTGTGACGATAATCGTACCCATCAGGAAGAGTGGTGCCGCGATCACCTTGTAGTGGTCAGCTCGGCGCATCATCCTTTTGCCAAGCACAAGCGTGTTAGCCTTGCGCAGCTAGAACAAGCACAGTGGGTATTACGCGAAGGCGGTGCCGGTACTCGTGCCATTTTTGAAAGCGCGATGGTTCCTCTTATTCCTGATTTGGATGTTTGGCGCGAATACAGCCATGTGCCAGTGATCCGAACTATGGTGGCCAATGGCCATTATCTAACCTGCCTACCATACTTAGATGTGGCGCCATCTATTAAGCGCGGTGAACTTATCGCATTGAACGTACCAGAACTAAAAATGGATCGTGCAATTTCATTTATTTGGCGTAAGGAAATGGCTGATCACCCATTGCTGGAGTGTATTAAACGTGAAGGGCACCGTATGATGAAAAACCATAAGCTTGAGATGTCCTGAAGCAGCGAAGTTTACTTTCTAGGTGTAGAAAGTCGAATTGGTGGCATAGCTTGAATCTAAGCGAGGTGCCACCTTACCTCTGATGTGCTACAAGTTTCATTTTTTCTTATAATGCCAATCTAATTAACTAATAGATTAATAAGGTGCGCTTTTCATCGGAGAAAGCGAGCTTTAAGCAGTTATTAGTAGGCCATGTCACGGCTCCCAGCCTTACTTTGTATCCAGCTTTATTATTTAGTGGTGCGGTTAAGCTTATTTTTCAGCGTTGCTTGTTATCTGAGATGCCTTATTTTGCCTATTTTGCTGCTATATAGGGTTGGAATGAAAAAGGAGAGCCTCTGCTCTCCTTTATTCTATCTATTATAAAAATTGATAATCTTTAGATGGTTAGAACATCACTTTTGCGCTGGTGTAGCCGCTGATAATAGATTGGATTTTTTCCATGGTTTCTTTCGGTGGCGGATTGACGCCTTTTAGCGGGTAGTCGAAGCCCATCGCTTCCCACTTGTGTTCGCCTAGCTGGTGGTAAGGCAGCAGCTCTACCTTCTCGATGTTGTCCATGTCCTTGATGAAGTCGCCTAGCAGGTGTGCCGACTGCTCGTCATCGGTTTTACCCGGTACAACGACATAACGGATCCAGGTTTTTTGTCCGCGCTTATGGAGGTAGTGGGCGAAATCAAGCACGCGCTTGTTCGGTACGCCAACCAGATCTTGGTGAACGTCGTCGTTAATTTGTTTCAGATCCAGCATAACCAGATCGGCGGCGTCCAAGACTTCGTCAATGACGTCGGTGTGCTTGCGGATATAGCCGTTGGTATCGAGGCAAGTGTGGATGCCTTGCGCTTGCGCGGCTCGGAAGAAATCACGCACAAACTCAGGTTGTAGCATTGCTTCACCGCCGGAAGCGGTCACGCCGCCGCCAGATGCGTTCATGAAGTGGCGATAGGCAGTAGCCTCTTTGATTAGCTCATCAACAGTAATTTCCTTACCGTCATGTAAATCCCAAGTATCGCGGTTATGGCAATACTGGCAGCGCATAAGGCAGCCCTGCATAAAGACGATAAAACGGATCCCCGGACCATCTACTGTTCCGCAGGATTCAAAGGAGTGGATACGGCCTTTTAGTGACATTGCTTAACTTCTCCGCATAGGTGCGTATTTTCTTGTCATTTTATTACAAAACGCTCAGCTAAAGTAGTCATAAACTCACTTTAAGTGTAAGGGTAATTCACTGAGGTTGCTTGTTATAAGTGGAGGTGAGGGAAGAGGCAGTAACTGGGTAAAGGGGGGATTAAAATGGCTAGTTTTTGCCGTTGGCATGAGGGAATACAAAAATGCCGCTAACTGGGTTAGCGGCATTTTTATGTTCATGACAAGCGGTACAGGCACCGCTTGTTGAAGCGACTGGACTCTAAATTATAGAGACTCAGTGAAAGTACGAGCGATAACGTCTTTCTGCTGTTCTGCAGTTAGAGAGTTAAAGCGTACAGCGTAACCCGATACACGGATAGTTAGCTGTGGGTACTTCTCTGGGTGCTTAACAGCATCTTCCAGCGTATCGCGGTTTAGAACGTTAACGTTCAGGTGCTGACCGCCTTCGATACCAGTTTCGTGGTGGAAGTAACCATCCATTAGACCAGCAAGGTTAGCACGCTGAGTGTCCTGCTCTTTACCTAGTGCGTTAGGCACGATAGAGAAGGTGTAAGAGATACCATCTTTCGCATCAGCAAACGGTAGTTTACCTACTGAAGTTAGAGATGCTACAGCACCTTTCTCGTCACGGCCGTGCATTGGGTTTGCACCCGGTGCGAATGGCGCGCCTGCTTGACGACCGTCTGGCGTGTTACCCGTCTTCTTACCGTATACCACGTTTGAAGTGATAGTTAGGATAGACTGAGTAGGAACAGCGTCACGGTAAGTCTTAAGCTTACGGATCTTGTTCATGAAGGTAGTAACAAGCTCACAAGCGATGTCATCAACGCGAGCGTCGTTGTTACCGAACTTCGGATAGTCGCCTTCGATTTCGAAGTCGATTGCGATGCCGTCTTCGTCACGTACTGGCTTAACTTTAGCGAACTTGATAGCAGCTAGTGAGTCAGCAGCAACAGAAAGACCAGCGATACCACAAGCCATAGTACGACGAACGTCACGATCGTGCAGTGCCATTAGCGCAGCTTCGTAGCTGTACTTGTCGTGAGAGTAGTGGATAGCGTTTAGTGCAGTTACGTACTGCTTAGCTAGCCAATCCATGAAGTTGTCTAGGCCAGCGTATACTTTGTCGAAGTCTAGTACTTCGTCTAGCATTGGCTCAGTCTTAGGACCAACCTGCAGCTTCAGCTTCTCATCAACACCGCCGTTGATAACGTATAGAAGCGTCTTAGCAAGGTTTGCACGCGCACCGAAGAACTGCATGTGCTTACCGATAACCATTGGCGATACACAACAAGCGATAGCGTAGTCATCGTTGTCGAAGTCTGGACGCATTAGGTCGTCGTTTTCGTACTGGATAGAAGAAGTATCGATAGATACTTTCGCACAGAAACGCTTGAAGCCGTCAGGCAGCTGCTCAGACCATAGAACAGTGATGTTCGGCTCTGGAGAAGGACCCATAGTGTATAGCGTGTTTAGGAAACGGAAGTTAGTACGCGTAACTAGCGTACGACCGTCAACACCCATACCACCCATAGATTCTGTTGCCCAGATTGGGTCGCCAGAGAATAGCTCATCGTACTCAGGCGTACGTAGGAAACGAACCATACGTAGCTTCATTACGAAGTGGTCGATCATCTCCTGAGCTTCAACCTCAGTGATCTTACCTGCCGCGATATCACGCTCAACGTAGATATCTAGGAAAGTAGAGGTACGGCCTAGAGACATTGCCGCGCCGTTCTGAGATTTAACTGCTGCTAGGTAGCCGAAGTATAGCCACTGGATAGCTTCTTTCGCGTCAGTTGCTGGGTTAGAAATGTCGAAGCCGTACTTCGCTGCCATTTCTTTCATCTGACCTAGTGCACGGTGCTGCTCTTGAAGTTCTTCACGAAGCTGCATCGTCATCTGTAGATCGTCGCCAGACTCTAGCTTCTCTTGAGTAGAGTGGAACTGAGCAACTTTTTCCTTCATTAGGAAGTCGATACCGTACAGTGCAACACGACGGTAGTCACCGATGATACGACCACGGCCGTATGCATCTGGAAGACCAGTTAGAACACCAGATTTACGACATTTTAGGATGTCTGGAGAGTAAACATCGAAAACGCCTTGGTTGTGCGTTTTACGGTACTCAGAGTAGATCTTAGAAACTTGCGGGTCCAGAGTACGGCCGTAAGCTTTGCAAGAACCTTCGATCATGCGCACGCCGCCGTTAGGCATGATTGCACGCTTAAGCGGAGCTTCAGTCTGAAGACCAACGATAGTCTCTAGATCTTTGTTGATGTAACCTGCGTCGTGAGCAGTGATGGTAGAGATAAGAGAAGTATCGAAATCTACAGGAGCGTGAGTGCTGTTTTCCTGCTTGATACCTTCCATTACCTGATCCCAAAGCTTGTTAGTTGCTTCAGTACCTTCAGTAACTAGGAAAGACTCGTCACCCTCGTATGGAGTGTAGTTTTTCTGGATGAAGTCGCGAACGTTTACATCGTTCTGCCATTCGCCTGCTGCGAACCCTTCCCAAGCTTTAGCAAATTGCTCTGCCATGACATACCTACCTTTTTAGTAGAAAAAACACGTACTGCGTGAGCTGTTGAGCCAGCTTCACCCGAAGGTGAACAGTACACTTTCATTAACAATAATACGGATAATCCAATCAGCGCTATTTAATCTTGATGATTTGATTATTCGTATTAGTGCTATCAAACACTAATGAGAGAGGGCAGTGCTCGCACTGCCCCTCAATTCACTATAGTAGTGCAGGAATGCCGTATTGGCCTTCAAGCATACCTACAGCAAGCATCGCAACAAAACAGATGATAAGTGCACCCGCTGGGATGATGACCTTATCTAGCATTGACAGCTTAGCTGCACGCTCTTTGTTACCGATGAAACCGTTGTTATCCAGTAGCATGGTTAGTGCCCAAGCCAATACAGGGTTGGTTACCATTGCTGCGAAGATACAAATACCTGCCGCTTGCGAGTCTTTGGTGTCTTTAACCATCTGAACACCCGCTTCAAGCAACGGTAGGAATACACCTACTAGTAGCGCGATACGCATTACTGGCGGCCATACCGCTACGTCCATTGGGAAACCAAGGATAGCAACAATAATACACATCACACCTAGCAAGATTGCGCCTGCAGGGATAGGACGCTTCGCGATACCTGCAGGGATGATGTATGTACCCCAAGACGAAGTGATGTTACAACCACCAACCGCAGTACCTACCATCTGACGTAGAGAACACGTAGTCATTGTGTCATCAACATCCATTAGTACTTTTTCAGTACCTTTCGGGTAGTTCAATTCTTGGAAGATTCGGTGGCCAAGGAAGTCTGGTGACCACATCGCAACAGCAAGAATGGCGAATGGCAGAGAAGCAATGAAGTGCTCAACGCCAGGAAGACCAAGCATCCAACCTTGCTCTGTGCTACCCCACCAGTAAACTGGGTTAAGGTTTGGCAAACCAGTCTCGGTTTCGAATACTAGGTCAAAGCCCGCACCAAGTGCAAGGGATACTGCTAAACCAGCAGCAGCACAAGCTGGAATTGCAAGCCAACGTTTGTTTACTTTGGCAAGAAATGCGTACAGTACGATATTTACTGCTAGTACAACCAGGCCGATGTAGCCTAAGCTGCCTTTCTCAACTGTCGCGCTTTCTAGGCCAACAGCCCAAGATTGGATATCACCAATCTGGCTCATTGCACCCGTAAAGCCGAGGAAGATAAGCAGACCACCGGCGACCCCTTCACTGGTCAGGTTGACCAGTTTCGAACCACCTTTGAAGTAACTCAGTAGCAGGCCAAATACGCCAAGCAGAATAGCAAGAGCAAGAGGGTGGGCGCCAGCCAGTGCAATGGTACCGATCAACGGGATCATTGGGCCGTGGTTACCTGCCAAGTTAGCACGCGGGTTCAAGAAGCCCGAGGCTAAGATACAGAATAGAAGTGCAGGGATAAGCATTTCAACACGGGCAACTTCGATAGCGAAGGCTTTACCCAGTTCAACATGATCCCAAGCCGCTGTCAGGCCATCAGCCCAAGACATTGCAACAGAAGAGTACATCGCGATAATCGCAATGGTACCCGCTAGGGCTGGTACTAAATCTTCTAGCTCAAATCGGAAGTCACGGCCAGGAAGGTTGAGTTTCCAACGGCGCGGCTTCATGATTTTCAGCTCATGATCAAGATAGTCTGAGCGACTAGCGAAGTCGGATGCAGGGCGGTGCAGCTCCTGATAACTTCTTTCTTGTGATGACATAAGTGCCTCGTTCTACGTTTAAAGATAATTCTTTTATTATTTTGGCCTTAACTGCAGCAGCCTAAGTTATGTCTTAGGTCGAAAGCCGCTATTAAGTGTAATTATTTTTCACCAAATTTGGTCGCAGTTTACCGATTGTCTACTCCGTTAGAATTGATCTCGATCACTTTGACTAAAATTTTGTAAGAAAATACCCAAAAAAATTTGAATGTAAAGTCAGTATATAGTCAGTTGTGAAAGAAACTTTATAACAAAAGTAAAATTATGAATATCGTAAATTCATAGGCTTACATGTTTAACCTTTTGTATTGTAAGGTTTTTGTGCGTGGTGTGAAGAGGTTTGCGCATAACATCCCCAATACCAATAAAGTAGCATCAGTGTGGCTAAAATATATGCGTATGTTTCAACTTTTGTTGAGTATTTTCGAGGTGGGTCGAATCAAAAGGCATAAAAATGCCAGCAAAAAGCTGGCATTTAGTAACAGAAAAGACAGGGGAATTACTGTGCTTAGGCTTTCTTTGCCGCCTGCAGCTTGTGGTAAGACGCCAGGAGTTTCTGGTGGGCAGGGAACTGGTTCATGGTGAGATCACCTGCTGCCAGGCCGTGGAAACGTACCGTTCCCTCAATTGAGCCCCATGCCGCTGCCACTGTTTCTGCGCCGAACATGCGCTCAAAGGCGCCTTTGAACTGCGCCGGATCGCGTTCCTCGTCCAGTGCCAGCTTCAGGCTTGCGACTAGGCAACGGAAGAAGCGAGAGCGTTCAGCGCTGTAGGTTGACACATTGTAGTCCACGCACCAGCTCGCGAACTCCAGCGCCAACTCAAGATCGCCGCCAGCCAAGGCGAGCAAACATTTTAGCTCACCGATACGGAGGGTTTGCCATGCGTCGCCCGCTTGCGGTACAAGGCCAACAATCTCATACAGGCGGTTGAAATCATCAAAGCCCTCTTCTTCCAAGATAGAGTACATTTCGGCATATTGCTCGGCATCCCACTCAACCGTTGGCAATGCCAGCAAGGTTTCGCGGAGTTCAAGCGCCACGTTGTTGTTGGCTTCGATAAGCTCTTCAACCGGGTAGATTTCAGACCAGCCCGGTACAATGATGCGGCAACAGTCGACACCCAGATGATCGTAATCGGCGATGTAGGCATCGGTGCCTTCGGCATGAAGCAGCGCCATCAGGTGGTTAAATTCTTCTTCCGAGCTGCCGCTGAAGTTCCAATCGACAAACTCAAAGTCAGCATCTTGCTGGAAGATATCCCAAGACATCAAGCCCGACGAGTCGATGAAGTGAGTTTCGAGGTTGTGGTGGTCGCTGACTTCCTCGTTGTCGAATGAAGGTTCAGGGAAGACATCCAAATCTTTGAGGCCGCGGCCTTGCAGCAACTCAGTAACGGTTCGCTCTAGCGCAACCTCGAAGCGAGGGTGGGCACCGAAAGAGGCAAAACAGGTGCTGTTTTCTGGGTTTAGCAAGATCACGCAAATAACAGGGTACTTACCGCCCAATGAAGCATCGTAGCAATAGATTGGGAAGCCTTCCGCTTCTAGGGTGTCGATAGACTCCTTGATGCTAGGAAAGCGCTCGATGACCGAGGCAGGGATTTCCGGAAGGCTGATACGCTCGGCAATAATACGGTTCTTGATTGCACGCTCGAATACCTCAGACAGACCCTGAGTACGGGCTTCGGTTTTGGTATTGCCAGCCGACATACCATTCGACACATACAGGTTGCCGATGATGTTCATCGGGATGTAGACCGTTTCTTTGTCGCTCTGGCGCTCGAACGGCAGGGCACAAACCCCGCGCTCCATGTTGCTTGATTGCAAGTCGATCAAGTCGGTGCCCAGTAGCTCTAGGGTTGGATCGTAGAACTGGGTGAGGCGCTCATCCAGAATAGCTTCTGGTGGCAGGTTTTCTTCCAGATCGATTGGGAACCACTTCTCATTCGGGTAGTGGACGAACTCGCTATTGGCAACCTCTTCGCCAAGGTAGTAATCGGCATAGAAGTAGTTGGTTGCCAGGCGTTCAAAGTACTCACCCAGTGCCGATGCCAGCGCGGCCTTTTTGGTGGCACCCTTACCGTTAGTGAAGTTCATTGGCGCATCAACGTCACGAATATGGACAGACCAAACGTTAGGCACAGGGTTTAGCCAAGACGCTTCTTCGATATTGAAGCCCAGCTGCTTGAGTTTGGTTTGGAAACGCTCGATCGACTCTTCAAGCGCGGCATCTTTGCCCGGAATAAATGTTTTCATTTTACTTCTCGTCGTGACTGTTGAGTGCGGCGAAGTATACCTAATAATCGACAAATCCCTAAGCGGGATCTCGCTTGGCTATTAACAAGTCAATAACGTCTGTTTTTCGTGATAACAAATCGCGATAAACAGATTGTCGAGATTTTGACCGTTGTCCCATCTTGTATTGGTGAGCTATGAAAGTAGTCACAGTTCGCAATATTTCCTTGTAGCAGAATGGCTTTGTCAGAGCTTGCTTAACTATCTAATAATTCTGACTAAATAACATAAATCATCATTTTGGTCGGCTGCGGCTTGATTTAGCAGGCTAAAATAGATGAGGAAAAGAGGGATACGATGAACGCAACAATAGCATCAACCATTGATGGACTGCGGGATGACTATATTGCCGCAGTGAAGCGATTGGTTGCGATACCCAGTGTTTACCAGGAAGACGACAGCGGGAAGCCGTTTGGCAAACCGATTGACGATTGCCTGAATGAGACACTCAAGCTTTGCCATGAGCTGGGGTTCGCAATATACAAAGATCACAAGGGATATTACGGCTACGCCGAGATCGGCAATGGCGAGCAAGTGATTGGCGTATTGGGCCATTTGGATGTAGTGCCAACCGGTGAGCTATCGGCTTGGCACTCCAACCCGTTTGAGCCGGAAATCCGCGATGGGCGTTTGTACGGCCGTGGTACTCAGGATGATAAGGGACCGACGCTGGCTGCCATTTATGCGGTAAAGGCGCTGCTTGATAGCGGTGTCACGCTGAACAAGCGGATCCGTTTCATTTTTGGCACCGACGAGGAAACCTTATGGCGCTGTATTGACCGCTATCTGGAGAAGGAAGAGGCGCCGCAATGCGGCTTTACTCCTGACTCCGCTTTTCCGTTGATCCATGCGGAAAAGATGCTGATCCAGTCATGGCTGCATGGTGATGGCGATGACTTGGTGGCATTGGATTGCGGTGGTGCGCTTAATGCCGTGCCGGAAATGGCGAAATATGAAGGCCCGTTATGGGAGGAGCTGGCTGCCAAGCTGGACGAGCTAGGGTTTGATTTCACGGCTGACGATGCCGAAGTGGTGGTGTTCGGCAAGGCGGCGCACTCTGCGGCTTCAGATACCAAGGGGGTCAATGCCATTACCCGTTTGTGCATGGCTATGCGCCAAATAGGTGTGACCCATCCAGCGGTGAGGTTTATCGCCGAGCAGGTTGGGCAAGATGCCAACGCCAAGGAGATATTCGGCCCGGTAGAGGATGTCAGCGGTCGCTTGACCTTTAACGTGGCGCAGTTGGCCATTAACGAGGAAAGCAGCAAGGTGGGCATTGATATCCGGGTGCCGGTGACCTTCAGCAAGGACAATTTTGATAGCGACATGCTGGCAGTGGCCGAGCAATACGGCTTGCGATACGAGGAGTTCGACGTATTGCCCTCGCTGTATATGCCGGCTGAAAGCCCGGTGATCAAAATACTGATGAAGGCCTACCAAGAAGTTAGCGGCGATGACGAAAGCTTGCCGATGACGTCGGGCGGGGCGACGTATGCTCGAGCAATACCGAACTGCGTGGCCTTCGGGGCGATTTTCCCCGGCCGCGACAAAGTCGAGCACATGCCGAACGAATATTTAATTATTGATGACATGCTCAAAGCGATGAATGTGTATGCCAACGCGATCTATCAATTGCAGGGAGTGGAGCTATGACAACGACAACTAACGAGGCTGGCAAAGTGAAACGCTCATTCAAGATGCCAACTGTATATACCATCCTGTTCATTATCATTGCCCTGATGGCATTATTAACCTGGATCATGCCAGCAGGTAAGTATGATTACATGGTTAATGGTACCGATCAGATCATCCCTGCAGCCGAAGTACTTGACTACGATGGTGGTGAGCGCCTGCTGCCTATTCCGGGATCTTACCAAGAGCTCGAGTCTTCTCCGCAAGGGGTCATCGACGTCTTTATGGCCCCGATTAAGGGCTTCCACAAGGCTGTCGACGTTGCGCTGTTCGTACTGGTGATCGGCGGCTTCTTGGCCATTACCATGCGCACAGGGGCGATGGACTCCGGGGTTGCGGCGATCGTCCGTAAGTTCCGGGGCCGCGAGCAGATGATGATCCCGGTTTTGATCACCCTGTTTGCCCTTGGCGGTTCTACCTATGGTATGGCCGAAGAAACGGTGGCGTTTTGGGCGGTGATCTTGCCGGTAATGGCGATTGCGGGCTACGACCGCATGGTGGCGGCAGGTATTATCTTGCTGGGCTCCGGTGTCGGGGTATTGGCATCGACGGTTAACCCGTTTGCGACCGGTATCGCATCGGGCTTTGCCGGCTTGCCAATCGGCGACGGTATCGTGCTGCGTGTGATCCAGTTAGCTATCTTGATTGTGTTGGCGTCTTGGTATGTGATGCGCTACGCCTCGAAAGTGAAGGCGGACAAGGCAAACTCGGTATTGGCGGACATCGAATTTAACGATGAGTTTTCTCATGTTAAGGAAGATGCCGGTGAATTTACCACCAAGCAGAAGTGGACCATGGGTATCTTCTTTGGTGCCTTCATCATCATGATCTACGGTGTGATCCCTTGGGCTGACATGGGCATTACCGCGATACCAACGCTGTGGTGGTGGTTCGATGAGTTATCGACCCTGTTCTTGGCTTCGGCTATCTTGATTGCGGTGATTAACCGTATGTCAGAAGGCGACTTCATCAAAACCTTCCTTGAGGGGGCAAAAGACCTGATTGGTGTGGCATTGGTGGTTGCGGTAGCACGTGGTATCTATGTTGTCATGGAAAATGGCGTTATCATCGACACCATCCTGAATTGGGCTGAAGGTATTGTTACCGGCCTGTCATCGGGCGTGTTCGTGGTAGTGACTTACTTCGTTCACATTGTGCTGAGCTTCTTCATCCCGTCTACATCGGGTCTTGCAACGGTTTCGATGCCGCTAATGGCACCGCTAGCCGACTTCTCTGGTATTGGCCGTGACTTGATCATCACTGCCTACCAGTCTGCAAGTGGCTGGATTAATATCTTTGCTCCGACTGCAGGCCACTTGGTTGCCGGTCTGGCATTGGCGAAAATCCCTTATGAGCGATTTTTGAAATGGGTCATGCCTTTTGTGGTGATGGTGCTGGTGGTAACGGTCGTGCTGCTGTTTGCTGGCGCGGCCATGATGTAACTTGGCCGGTAACTAGGTACCAGATCCGCATCTTAGCGCCGTAGGCGGTGTAATACCGTTGAATTAGGCTGGAATAAAGGCGAATATGTTGACCATATTCGCCTTTTGATATTTATTTCTGCTAATATCGAAATATAAATTCTGACGGAGAGCAAGCATGGAACTGGAAGCAGTTGCCAAGGCATTGAAAGAGTTGGGCCACCCAACACGGTTGTGTGTCTATAAACACTTGGTAAAAGCAGGTCACGATGGGTTGCCAGTGGGTAAGCTGCAAGAGGAGCTTGGCATCCCTGGCTCAACTTTGTCCCATCATATTTCTGGCTTGGTCTCAGCCGGGCTGATTACCCAGCAGCGTGATGGCCGCACCTTGTTCTGCGTCCCCCAGTATGATGTGCTGGACGGGGTGATAGGTTTCCTGCAAGACGAGTGTTGCAGTGCGGTGCCAGCGGCAGAAGAGCGCTAACAGCCTCTAATTACCCCATTACCTATTAACCAATAACTAAGCGAGCACTGCAAAGTGCTCGCTTTTTTTTGAAACCAAGCTGGATTAAAACCAATCTGATCAATTGCTTATGTTGGTTGGTGTTATTGCTTGGGTTTTAGTGAGAGCACATGGAGTAGGCGCTCCGGTGCCTGTGGCCACACCAATGGGCTGGCGACCGGGTTGCTTTCGCTAAACCAGCCTTCGAACCGGGTTGTGTTGTATTGGTAGAATTGCACCGTGTTATAGAGGGGAACGGTCACCTGCTCGCTGGCGATGATCTGGTTGAGCTCGCGGATGATAGCCAGGCGCTGCAGTGCGCTAGAGGCAATAGGAAATTGCGTCAGTAGCTCATCAACCCGTGGGTTTTGGTAAAAGTGCATCGCATAGCGCGGGTATTGCGGCGACTGGTAGGTGCTGTTGAAGGCGCTATCAAAGTACTTGAACGGGGTGGGACCTTGCGGGTAGTTGGTTAGCGCAAGATCGTAGTCACCCAGTGTTAGCCGTTCGACGAACGGGTTGAAGTCTAACTGGACCGGCGTTACCTGAATGCCGATTTGCTCCATCATTTCCGAGATCAACAAAGCCGTAGTGTTGAAATCTGACCAACCGTTAGGTGTGAGCAGTGTTAGGTGCAATGGTTTCCCCGAAGGCAGCTGGCGCCAGCCGTCGCCATTTTTATCGGTGACGTTCAATACGTCCAGCCAATCACGGGCTAAGTTGGCATTGTAAGTCATGTAAGGGAGATACTTTTCCGTCACGACCGGATCGGCCCAGCTAGAAAAGCGCTGGCTCATACCCGAGGCGAAGGTTGAGGGCTCACCTTGGCCGAATGCGGCAATATCAATGAGCAATTGGCGTTGTAGCGACATCGAGACGGCGCGGCGGAATTCAACGCGATGGAAAACGTCTCGGACTTCCGGGTCATTTGCCTTGAAGTTGAACATCATGTTGATAGTGCTGGTTGGCGGCAGCCAGTATTTGTAATCAGGTGAGTAGGACGCATAGTGGCGTTCGATATCCGGGATAAAGCTACCGGTCCAGTCAAACTCACCGGTTGATATCCGGGAAATGAAGTCATCGTTATTGGTGACTTTCGGGTAGCGCAGGCAGTCAACGTGCCTGGCTTCAGCTTGCCAGTAATTTGGGTTGGCGCATTGGGTATAGCCATTTTCGTCAAGCGCGGTGATCACGGTAAATGGCCCGGTGCCAACAGGGTTAGGGTTGGCGAATTCGGCAAAGTCGGTGACATTTTTCCACTGGTGCTCGGGTACGATAGGCAGCAGCACAAGGGTGTTGGCCACAAGCGCATTGGGTTTTTTCAACTTGAAGTAAATTTCGTAATCAGAACGTTTTTCGACATATTCAACCCATTGGTTTATGCCGTGTGAGTCAAGTTCCGGGTATTTTTGTGCAATTGAAAATGAAAAAAACACGTCATCGGCGGTGAATGTTTTTCCATCAGACCACTCAACCCCTTCTCGAAGCGTAAAGCTGATCCCTTTCAAATCACTATCAAGATGGTAACTGGTCGCGAGGCGGTATGCTGGCTTGTTATTTTGCAGGGTATTAAAAACGATTAACGGTTCAAAAATAAACTCATGCGTTGTAGGCATACTGGATTTTGAGAAAGGGTTAAAGTTGGCAGTTACTTTATCTTTATACTCAGGGACAACAGTAAGAATTGACGGTGTTTTTGCATTTTCTTGCAAGGCATAGCTATAAGAAGAAAACAAAATAGAAACAAGGAGTAATAAGGGGAAACCTTGGTTGAATGTGCTGCGAAAAAAACCACTAAGCATGAATTTGTCCCATCTAGCTAGCTTGAAGGCAATTTTGTAGCGATAAGCTACAGGATGTTTTCCGGTTTATCAAATGGCAGAAAAACTGCTTTTATGAGTAAATATGCGCATTATTTAACTATTGATTCCTAAGGGTTCAAAGTTAACAAAATGTTGCTTATTGCGTTTTGTGGTGATACCTTCGATGAAGTGTCCGGAAAACAGACTATCAAGCTATTGCCTAATCATGCATAAAATCGCGTTAAGGCAGTGGTCTGTTTTTCAGAAATTTATCGTTCGCGGAGTTACAGGAGTAGGCGCACATGGCAGGTGAAGTGGCGCTTGATGTAAAGGATTTACATAAGTCTTTTGGTCAGAATGAGGTCTTAAAAGGCATATCATTAACGGCCCACCGTGGTGATGTTATCTCTATCATCGGTTCTTCCGGTTCGGGGAAGAGTACATTTTTACGTTGTATTAATTTGCTAGAGACGCCGACTCAGGGTGAGATTTGGGTCAATGGTGAATTAATTAAAATGAAGAACAACCGTCAGGGGGAGTTCCTGCCTGTTGACGAGAAGCAGGTGCAGCGCATTCGCTCGCGCCTTGCGATGGTCTTTCAGGGCTTTAATTTGTGGTCGCACATGACGGTACTTGGCAATGTGATTGAAGCGCCGGTACACGTATTGGGGATCCCAAAAGCAGAAGCGATTGAGCGTGCCGAGGCCCTGCTCAAGAAAGTCGGCCTGTACGAGCGCCGAAACTATTACCCAGGACACCTATCAGGTGGTCAGCAGCAGCGTGCAGCCATTGCCCGAGCGTTGGCCGTTGATCCTGAGGTGATGCTTTTTGACGAACCGACCTCGGCACTTGACCCAGAATTGGTTGGGGAAGTGTTGGGGGTAATGCAAGACTTGGCGCAGGAAGGGCGTACCATGTTGGTGGTTACCCACGAAATGGCGTTTGCCCGAGACGTGTCTAACCAAGTCATGTTTTTGCATCAGGGGAAGGTGGAAGAGCAGGGCGATCCTGCGAAGCTATTCACCAACCCTGAATCTGAACGTTTACAACAATTTATTTCATCGATTTATTAACAGTTTCACACAGACAGCATATTTTTTATCAGGAGTAGAACATGAAAAAATGGATTTTAGCTGCTGCCGTTGTTTCAGCACTAGGCGCAACTTCACTACAGGCAAAAGAGTGGAAAACGGTCCGTTTCGGTATTGAAGGTGCATACCCTCCATTTAGCTGGACTGAGCCAAGCGGCGAGCTGAAAGGCTTCGATGTTGATATGGCAAATGCACTGTGTGAAGAAATGCAGGTTAAATGTCAGGTCGTTGCTCAAGACTGGGACGGCATTATCCCGTCACTGCTAGCGCGCAAGTACGATGCCATCATCGCTGCGATGTCTATCACCGAAGAGCGTAAGAAGCGTGTTGACTTCACTGGTAAGTACGCACTTATCCCGAATAAATTTGTGGCTAAGAAAGGCACCGACATCGAGTTCACCAAAGAAGGCCTGAAAGGCGTGAAAGTTGGTGTTCAGCGTGCAACTACCCATGACAAATACCTAACAGACAACTACCCGGGTTCTGTTGAGATTGTTCGCTACGGCTCGTTCGACGATGCGTACCTCGATCTGAAAGCGGGTCGTATCGCCACGGTACTGGGTGATGCTTCTGCACTGGAAGAAGGCCTACTGAACAAGGAAGGCGGTGACGGTTACGAGTTTATCGGCCCATCTCTGACTGATCCTAAGTGGTTTGGCGACGGCTTCGGTATCGCGGTTCGCAAGCAGGACAAAGACCTAACCAAGCAACTTGATGAAGCTATCTTGTCACTGCGCGAGAAAGGCATCTATCAAGAAATCGCATCGAAATACTTCGCTTACGACGTATACGGCCAGTAATACGTCAACCAATGTACACAGGGGCTAGTTAGCTGGTTGGCTAAATAGCCCTGTCTTGTTCTATTTGGGGTGACATCATTCTCTCCTAAGTCGTAATAAGGAGTCTCCTTTTGATTGATTTAAAAGGTTACGAATGGTCACTGATTGAAGGGGCATGGATAACCCTTCAGGTGGCTTTACTCTCACTGTTGTTTGCCGTGGTATTGGGGATGTTGGGCGCGCTTGCCAAGCTGTCACCGTATCGCTGGGCACGGGCTATTGCCACCTTCTACACCACCGTTATCCGCGGTATTCCTGATTTGGTACTCATGATGCTGATCTTCTTCGGTGGCCAGATGCTGCTGAACGACAGCTTGTACCGAATCAATGAGTTTCTAAACGAATATTTTGCGTCCTCTGATCCAAACCATGAGTGGACGTCTTACCTACCTGATTACATTGAGATAAGCCCATTTATCGCCGGTATCCTCACCATTGGTTTTATCTTTGGGGCGTACATGGCTGAAACCTTCCGCGGCGCAATCTTGGCGGTCGATAAGGGTGAGCTTGAAGCCGGTAAGGCCTATGGCATGAGCAGCTTCCTGTCTTTTCGCCGTATTTTGCTGCCGCAGATGATCCGTCATGCGTTGCCGGGGTTTGGTAACAACTGGCTGGTATTGTTGAAAACCACCGCCTTGGTTTCGGTGATTGGCCTTGATGATATGGTCCGCAAGGGGGCGTTGGCAGCAGGAACAACCCAAATGCCGTTCACCTTTTACATGAGTGTGGCGGTCATCTTCTTGCTGTTTACTTCATTGTCGACCACTGGCTTGAAGTGGGCCGAGCGTAAATTCAGTATTCATACGAGGTAAGAGATGGACTTTAGTATCTTAACTGAATCTTGGCCGATTTATTTGGAAGGCTTGTACACCACGGCGTGGTTGGTCGCGGCCGCATTGGTCATTGGCTTGGTGATTGCCATCCCTGTTGGCGTGGCGCGTAACAGTCGCTTGCCTGTGGTTTACGGGCCTGCATGGGTGTTTATCTATTTCTTCCGTGGTACGCCACTGCTGATCCAGCTTTACTTGATCTACTATGGCCTCAGCCAGCTGATTGAAGTACAGGGCACCCTATGGCAAGAAGCCTGGTTCTGTGCGCTGGTGGCGTTTGTGCTTAACACTGCGGCCTATACCGCAGAGATCATCCGTGGTTCGATCAACAGTATGCCAAAAGGCGAGATAGAAGCTGCCAAGGCTTACGGTATGAGCAACGCCCAGGCGTTTCGCCGTATTATCTTGCCAAGCTCGCTGCGCCGGGCGCTACCGGCTTACAGTAACGAAGTGATCTTCATGCTGCATGGATCGGCCGTGGCAGGCATTGTCACGATTGTCGACTTGACCGGGGCGGCGAAGATTGTCAACTCTCGTTATTATGCGCCATTCGAGTCATACCTGTTTGCTGGTCTGTTCTATATGTTGCTGACCTTCGCTATTCTGTGGTGCTTCCGTCGTTTGGAAAGCCGCTGGATGCGCCACCTACGACCGCTGTCGTGATGTAGGCTAGCGCCGGTCTTTAATGATAATTAAGCTAATGAAAATGAAGCCCAGCGTATGCTGGGCTTCTTGCTTGGGGCAGGAGAAGATACTGAGTTAAACGGCAATATCGTCGTATAGTGTTGTTGCGGTCAGTGCCGCTACTTCATCAATGTACTGGCGCACTTTGGTTGGGAACGCCACACCTTTCACCACAGTTAGGTTGCGAAGTGCTGGGAACAGGTTTACATCATCGTAGCTGAGTTGGTTATTGCGCTCTGATGGCAGTACCAGCCAGTCTAACTGTGAGAACGAGGCTTTGAGGCCGGCTAGGTATTCTTCGGTTTTTGCAAACGCGTCCTCGAAGTCCTGCTCGATCATCGCCGTTTTGTTGTTGGTGAACCAGTCTTTTGCATCTTGGCTGCCGAACTCAGGAAGCTCTACTTTCATCCAGCGCGGGAACAGCAGGCGGCTGCTAAATGGACGGGCGACTTCAGACCAAGCGGCGATGTTGTCGTCGTTGGTACCAGCTGCCAAGGTTGGGTTACCGTCGATGGCATCGATATAGGCGGCAATATCTAAGCTCTCCGCCATGTAACTACCGTCTTCTTTTTGCAGGATCGGGACAAGGTTGGCCCCCACTTTGTCGATACGGGCGTCGACATCGTGGTTTTGCAGGTAGACCAGCTCAATGTCGGCTTGCTTTAATCCGGCGACCATCATCGCCTTGATGCAGAACGGGCAGTGATCAAAAACAAACAGTTTCATCTTCTATCCTTGTTAGGTGAACACACGTTGCCAATGAGGTGGCGTGATAAAGGCGCCACCTAGAGACGATTTAGCTCAGTTCGGGTTAGCTAAAAGTAGACCAGATCGGGGCGTGATCCGATGGCTTTTCAATGCCACGCAATTCGTAATCGATACCGGCTTCGCTGCAACGCTCAGCCAACGATGGTGTTGCCAAAACAACGTCGATGCGCAGGCCGCGGTTGTCGACAAAGCCTTTCGAGCGGTAGTCGAACCACGAGAATTGGTCATCAACCTCAGGGTGGAGCTGGCGGAAAGTATCAACAAAGCCCCAATCTAGCAGGGTTTTAAGCCACTCGCGCTCGATTGGCTGGAAAGAGCATTTTCCTGTTTTCAACCAACGTTTGGCATTCGCCGGGCCGATGCCGATATCCAGATCAATTGGACTGATATTGATGTCGCCCATCACGATGATCTCTTCATCGCTATTATGGTGCTCGTTAAGGTAAGTCATCAGGTCGGCATAGAACTTTTCTTTAGCCGGGAATTTGGTCTCGTGGCTGATGTTATCGCCCTGAGGGAAGTAACCATTTAATACTGTGACTTTCTTGCCGTTCTCTTGCTCGAACGTTGCCATGATCATACGGCGCTGGGCGTCTTCGTCGTCGGTAGGGAAGCCCTTGCGTACTTCGACAGGTTCCTGCTTGCAAAGCATGGCGACACCGTAGTGGGCTTTTTGACCGTGGTGATAAACCTTGTAACCCATCGCCTCGACATCTTCGAGCGGGAAGGCTTCATCGTGAACCTTGATTTCCTGCAGGCCGATCACGTCCGGTTGGTGCTTGTCGATCAGGGCTTGAAGTTGGTGAAGGCGGGCACGAAGGCCATTGATGTTGAACGAGATTACTTTCATGATCTTATCGTTTTTTTATGGGCAGTTTGGCGATACTACCATAGAACGAAACGCGCTATGAAGTGGAGAGTCACATCTTGGGAAGGGGGAATGCCACCCAATAATACTCGTCAGTAATGCCACCAAACAAGGCGGGTGGCATTACGTGGGCTGATCAATGCTTGATCTTATAGTACGGCTAAGGCGGCTTCGTAGTTTGGCTCTTCGGTGATTTCGCTGACAAGCTCGCTGTGGACAACCAAGCCTTCTTCATTCAGGCAAATAACTGCACGGGCAGCAAGACCTCGCAGTGCACCTTCATTGATATTGACACCATAGTCTTGGGTGAACGTTGGCGCTCGGAAAAAAGAGGCGGTTTGTACATTTGTCAAACCCTCGGTTTCACAGAAGCGACCAGTAGCAAAAGGTAGGTCGGCAGAAATACAGACAACAACGGTGTTGTCTTGGCTGGCTGCTTTCTCGTTGAAAGCACGCACGCTAGCGGCACAGACTGGTGTATCGATACTTGGGAAGATATTTAAAACCACTTTTTTGCCGGCAAAATCGGCAAGCTGAACGTCAGATAAGTCGGCGCCACATAGGGTAAAAGCCGGAGCTTGGCTTCCTACAACTGCGAAAGTACCCGCGACATTTACAGCATTTCCTTGAAAAGTAACCTGAGTCATAACTTTACTAACCTACTCTATAAGTAATTATTTATTGGATAAAACATACCCAAAGGGCATTTTCGATTGTACACAGTTGCATAATTAATATAACCACAGCTTTTGCAGGTCGTACCTTAGCACCGGTATGCATTGTATCTTGTTAGAAATTTCTGATTGTCTTGAACAGTTTCGACGTAAAGACTTTCAAAACAGCCCTTTCTATACTCAGGTCATCACTCGTACAGGATAAAAGAGGCAGGTAGCTATGGGTAAGTTAGTGCAAGGTGTATGGCAGGATGTTTGGTACGACACCAAAGACAGCAAGGGCGAGTTTATCCGAGAAGATGCAGGGTTTCGCCACTGGCTGACTGCTGATGGCCAGCCTGGGCCTGATGGGCAAAAGGGGTTCAAGGCGGAGTCGGGTCGTTACCACTTGTATGTTTCCCTTGCTTGCCCTTGGGCGCACCGGACACTGATCTTTCGTCAGCTGAAGGGATTAACCGAGCATATCGGTGTGACTGTGGTTAGCCCAGATATGCGCACCAAGGGCTGGGAGTTCGACCAACCGGAGCCACTTTACGGCTTTACTTGCCTACACCAGCTCTATACCAAGGCCAAGGCGGATTATACCGGCCGTGTGACGGTGCCTGTGCTATGGGACAAGCAGACTGAAACGATTGTCAGTAATGAGTCCTCGGAAATCATCCGCATGTTCAATACGGCGTTTAATGCGCTGACTGGCGATAACCAAGACTTCTACCCGGAAGCTGTACGGGCTGATATCGAGCATTGGAACGAGTTTATTTATCCGAGCATCAATAATGGCGTTTACCGCTGTGGTTTTGCCACCAGTCAGGAAGCCTACGAAGACGCTTATGATCAGTTGTTTGCTGCATTGGATAAGGTTGAAGCGCACCTGGCGTCACACCGCTACCTTGCCGGTGGGCAGATCACCGAAGCAGACTGGCGCTTGTTCACCACTTTGGTTCGCTTTGATGCGGTTTACGTCGGCCACTTTAAGTGCAATAAGCAGCGTATTGCCGATTATCCAAATATCCAGGGGTATTTAAAGGAGTTGTATCAGTATCCGGGGATTGCAGGCACAGTGGACTTTTACCACATCAAGCGTCACTACTACTTTAGCCACGACATGATCAATCCAACCGGTGTGGTGCCTAAAGGACCGGAGCTCGATCTGCTTTCCCCCCATGGGCGCGGCTAGCTGGCGCTTAGCAGGAATTGATGTGTTCGGGCTTGGTAGGTCCGAACAATTTTTGCCTGCTGGGGCGGTGACTTGAGCGTCGACATTTCTTCAAATAGCTGCTTGCGCCATTGCTCCAGTGCATCGGGTAGCGGCATTGAGGTAATGGCTTTCAAACTGGCTTTGATCTTGTCGGTATCTGCAATGCATAGGCGGCTTAGGCAGTCTAGGCGGCCTAGGTGGGCTTCACTGCATAGTGGGTAGTCATGAATCACCTGCTCATAGATGCCAAGCGCGGAGCGAGTGTCTGTATCCCGTCGTTGGTTTGCCTCGGCCAACTTGGTCTCTAGTTTCTTGATAGTGCCCAACAGGGCTTTATTTTGCCTGATCTCATTGAGCCTTAGCTTGCTATGGCCGTCAAAGCGGTCTCGCAATGATAGGGCGCGATTGAGCTCTGCCACCAACTGGGTCTCGCCAAAGTGCAGTAGCAGTGGCAGGGCATCTGCAATCATGACTGAAGGCAGTTTGGGGATCTTATCAAAATACGTAGCTAGCCCGACTAAAAGCCGTCGTTTGGCTTTTAACTCATGGCCATTGGCAATGGCCAAGCGCGCCTGAATAATGTGCCCGAAACTGGTTAAGAACGGTTGTTGGATTGGCAACACTCGGGATTGGGCTCGGCGGTCGATCCCCTTTAGTGCCAGCTTGAGTTCATGCTTTAGGCTTTTTGAAGAGTGGGTGTAGTAGGCCTGCTCGAAAATTGCGGTGTATTCAGCAAAGCAGATAATCCATTCGACATCGATGATAGGCAAATGGCTGGCCAAGGTTTTACCCGAATCAATGAGTTGCTCCATGCGATCAAGGTAGGCGGCAAGCTGGGCAACCTTGAGTGCTCGGTGGCTGATGCTCGGGGTGAGCTTAAGGGCCTTTTCCGCGGTTTCAAGAGCATCGTAAAAGCGCTTGTTTTCTTCAAGGTAGGTGGCCAGGTAGTCGTACAGCTCAATGTTTAACGGGGAGCGGGCAATCAAATGCTCAAGCTTTTGGATCGCTTGCTTGGTCTTGCCGTTATGGTGGAGGATCTTGGCTTCGATCAGGCTGAGTTTCTGTGATGGGTTGTGCTTGAGCAGAATATTGGTAAAGCGCTCAACCTGTTCCCATTGCTGGTTCTCAAGCATCATATCGAGCAGTAGGCCTTCCAGTTTATGGTTGTAACCGTGCTGCTTGAGCTGATTGCAGCAAAGTTCAATCGCTGTCTCCAGGCCATGGCTTTCAATGGCATCGTATATGGGTTGCCGCTGTTGGCAGTCTTTTAATGTTTCGATGACTTTCTTTCTGACGATTTCGGTGGTGACAGGCTTGGTCATGAAACTGTCAGGTTCGACAGCCATGCTGGTTAGGATCACCTCTGCCGAGTTATCCCCGGAGATCATAATGAGCCCGCAGTGGGAGGCGATATATTTTCTGCGGCGGAGCAAGTTAATTAGCTCACTGCCATTAAGGGCGCCATCGAGATGGTAATCAACAAAAAGCAGATCGTAGGCACTTTTTTGGCAACTGTCGATCGCGCTTTGGTGATCAAGGGAAATGTCGATATCTCTTAGGCCAATGTTATGCAGCACACCTTTGATCAGCATGGCGGCCGCACGCTGGTCATCAACGATCAGGACTTTGAAATGGCTCAAGTCGAATGCAGGGGGATTCGCAGAGCGATGTTGATTAGCTGGCATGTCCATATCCCAAATTAATATGCATCTAGTTGAATTCTAGATTGCAGAAATGAAACGTGACAAATTCATTTTTACTAATGATGGATGAATAAGCAGGATTACGCCAATACCAGCAAGTTAAGTGGTTGTCTTAACAATAAGAATAGTTGGAAAAATAAATAGCAGGCATGAAAAAAGCCAGCAGCTTGCGCTACTGGCTTGAATGATGGTGGAGGGGGACGGATTCGAACCATCGAAGGCGGAGCCGGCAGATTTACAGTCTGCTCCCTTTGGCCACTCGGGAACCCCTCCACGGGGTTTTGCACGTTGTCTTGGCTATTTAAAGCCAGAAAACCGCCGAAGCAATTTTCAAGAATGATGGTGGAGGGGGACGGATTCGAACCATCGAAGGCGGAGCCGGCAGATTTACAGTCTGCTCCCTTTGGCCACTCGGGAACCCCTCCACGGGGTTTTGCACGTTGTCTTGGCTATTTAAAGCCA
>NZ_PYMA01000018.1 GCF_003026495.1 Photobacterium sanctipauli | reverse complement strand
CAGTTTAAGGGCTTCTGCTTTAAATTCAGGAGAATGGATAATACGTTTCTTCTTGTTTGTCATGATTCACCTCGTTAGTGATTGTACTCACTTAACTCGGTGTCCAAAACTGCTGGTGCGGATCATTATGTACTTGGGATATAAACTCAACATCTAATGCTAATTTATTCATCTGTATACTGGGCCGACTTACGTGAGTAATCGGCCGTTTACAGTTGGCATATAAATCAGAAAAATAAACACCCCCAAATAAATTGCCCCAAATAATGGATCAACTTAGAATCCAACGTGAACAATCAGCCTCATAGGATACTAATGCAAGAATTAATAGAACCTATTGAGATCGAAGGTTTTTTATCGATCCAAACCAACAGCAAATTACTCGAATTTCAGACAATTACAGTTTAAAAATATCACGTTCTGAATGCCTGATTGTCCGATTATTAGCGAGCACCCCTAATCAAGCGGTTAGCCGTGAAATTTTGTTGGAGAAGTGCTGGACCGGAAAGGTAGTGACAAGCAGTTCACTCAATGTGGCCATCAAGCACATTCGTTCAGCCTTTTCTTCATTAGGTGCTGAAGATATCATCGTGACTGAGCCCAAGAAAGGTTTATTTACTGAGGATACAAAATGGCCAACAGAGCGCTACAGCGTCACCTCTTGAAGATATTTCTTTAACAACAGAGTTGAGCCAGTGTCATTGGTTTAATAGTGTTTCGCCTTTCCCCGCTTCAAGGATAAAATCTGCGCTTTCAAGTCACAGTGTCACACTGGTTTTTTTTGTTGCGACATTATTTACGTTATCTCAATATGCTTTTTTCGTAGAATCGACCAAAATTGCTGGCTACCCCGCATATACAGACGGCTTTAACTTACCAACAGCTGTCACTGACGTTATTGAACAGGAACCTGACAGTGATAACACCATTGTTGCATTCCCTTTGGGAGGTTTGTGTCACCAGTATCAGTTGCTCTCCTATGACTCAGAAAAGATAACGGACCTTACTAGTAAAATACAACAAGGTGATTGCAATGGTTAAACACTTACAAAAGGCAATACTGGGAGTGACGCTAGCTCTCGTTGCGGCATTAAGCATTGGTTTTATTTCTGCATTTTCAACCATAAACAAATACCAATTTCATAGTCACTATGCCGGAGTTGGACATGAGTCTTTCATGATGACGCAGATACGCGGTCGAATTAAGATGCAATATTTCGGCTACAACATTGATAATGATATTGTCGTATCCAAACAATTTTACGGACTCTTTTTACGTTACGGCGCTCATTACTTTGTTTTGGCGAAAGAACAAAACACTGCAGATCATAATCAACACTTAACAGCACGGAGTTACTTCATAGAATCCAATGGCGAAAACGCAATTCTTATATCGGATCAACGTGGGGTCTTCATTACCAAATCAAAGACTCCCCTCCATCTAAACAGCGTCTTGACCGGTAGCGTTGTATAACCTAAAAAGTGACAACGTAGCACTTTTAATCAGCCATAAAAACAGATGCACAACCTATCACTATTTGTTGTGATGTATTTTTTGCATTACGCTTATTTAGATAGGATTGAGTACAAAACGAGCAAGGTGGCTTATGTTTCCAATCAAGAGAAATTACATCTACTTTTTATGGCTACTCATTGGAATATCGATAGTTACGATTATTTATTTTCACCTAGGCTCCAATAAACGATTGCATGGAGTAAAGGCTTCTTCTGCTCACTCTACACCGTCGGATAGCGAAGCAGCTTTAGCAACTATTGATAAAAGCGATCGAATTTCGTTCAATCAAATGCAGCCTGAAGGATACCAAGCACCAGACCAACCGCAAACGATTAACAGCCAAGGTGATCAAACTTTATTAACGCTTTTACATTCACATGTTGATAATGATGAGATTATTAAAATCCCCTTTGATGTTCTATTTGATAACCTTGATTTAAGCAACGACACCTACACTAATCCAGAGCTCTCCATCCACCCACAAGATGACAGCGTCACCTCTGATCACTTTGCTTTTAATCAATTAAGCAGCTTTCACAACAATCCGTTTTCAGGCCAATTATTATTTGATTCGCCTAATCCAATAAGCATGAACAGCAGCTACCCAACTTTTTCTATGTCAGCAATTTCTGATCGTAATGTACAACCCAGCCAATCAAGTTTGTTTAACAATAGTTTTATTTCACTAGGGTCAACCGAGGATCAGTTGTCAACTTCAAATAATGAAGCTACGAGTGATGGAGTTAAAGCGCCAGATTTGGATCCACCAGCATTGCCAGTGCTCAATGAAACAATTGAGGTTTCACAACCACCAGCAAACGACAGCAATTCACCCACCAAACCCAATCTCCCTTCTGATTTCGATAGCTCAGAAGACAGCTTAACCAAAATAAATGAGCCCGAAATCCATTTCGCCTGGATGGCTATCATTTTAATGATTGTAGTTAGATACATGACATTAAATCGTAACTAACCTGATGATTTTATTAACACATATAAAGTTATAGTGCGCTAGGAAGTAATCTTTACTCACTGGTTTGTAAATAAAATATGATCCTCAACACATAAATGCTGACTGCACATTATCGCTGTGTTATTTTTTTCCTAGTATAAATATAAGGACGTACACAGTAATTACTTTTTGATATGTTATTGCCGTGATTAAAGGAATAAGAACTACATGAAAAAATTTCTTATCATTGAAGATAATAAGATGATGGCCAACATTTTGGCTCAATTACTCCGTAAATGCGCTAAGCCACAAAAGTTGCTCTATGCCCCCTCAGCTCAACAGGCATACAATATACTGCTTAAGAACGAAGTTGACTGTGTTTTCCTTGACCTCAATTTGGTTACCCCTCTGGATGGGATTGAAGTTCTAGAGTACATTCGTCAACAGTATGCTGACTTACCCGTTGTGATTGTCACCGGTGATAGTGAAATCGAAACCGTAAAGCGCGTCATTTCCCACAAACCCAATGATTACATCGTCAAACCACTATCAATGCAGAAGTTGCAGCGCTGTTTAGAGAAAGTGGCAGCGGGTATTGCTACAGACTAATTCGCCCCTGCTTTCTTAAATGACAAATGAGAACCATCAAAGATTAGCTGGGTCATTAATGCTTTAACTTGAATAGCGCCACGGGTATCAAACTGCAACCCATATTGTTTGGTTGATCCTTTCTTATGATGGTTTTTCACGGTGCCTGTCAGTGAAAATTGTTGTTGGTTATCAGGCTTAGTCACCACCAAATTTAAAGTCATCGCTTCACTAAACGACGGGCCGTTATAATCGGTGATAAACCGACAACCATTAGCCGACAAGTCTTGCAGTTTGACTGCCAACTCGCGTGACTGGCCAACAACCACAGCGTCTAGCTTCACATCGAACCTTGGTTCATTTCGTAATGGACGTAAATGTGCATTATGCGGCATCGATAAAGACAACAAGCGAAATGGCTTATAAGCCACATTATTAATAATGCTTTGAAACTGGATGATAGCGCCCTCGCCTTTATCCGAAATTGCCTTAACCGTTACTTTGAAACCGGCATCAAAGTAATTAGATAAATCAGCGTTAAGTACACTAGGTAGCTCAAAGAAAAGTTCGCTTTGACTATTGGTACCAATAAAAGTGGTTTCAACGCGGTATAAACGTCCTAGAGGGGTTTTCACACTCAGGGTTACACCTGAGCCATGTTTAAGCCTTTCAATCGCCTGCTCGCCAAGTACGACTTCTTCCCAGGTTTCATTTTTTGCTGCGTGTTGCGAAAATGACCGTCCCTGCTGGATCAATTTATAACCCTTATAATAATTTATATTCTTACCAATAGGTCATTCTAATACGTGATGAATCACACTGACAACCGTCAGCATTTACAGAGTGTGACTTTAACCATTTAGTAGGTTAAAAAGCAAACAGCCATGAGATTTTCTGATAAGTCATCACCCTAAATATAAAACCTACTTTGATTGCAAAAAGTGAAAATTAAAAGATATCCGCTTCGGAACAATGCAATCAAAGATATTGACATCCTCGTCATTAATTACATAATGCTATCTTTTAACGCAAGTAACTGATTTATGGCCATTACAATAAGAAATATCGAACAACACTACTACATGATTGAAGATCTTAAAGCACTTACCGAAACCTCAGTAACAACAAAAGCCTTAATTAAAGGCGGTTATCTTGCGGTTGAACTTGGCGATAAGCTTGCACATGAAAAGAAGAAGCGTGAACAAGCAGAGGAAGAATTGACGATATTAAAAACAAAAATCACGCGCTATTTAGAAAGCCAGCATGAGCTAATGAATGCCATGAAATAATCAATCATCAGCCCGGTGTACGCATCCATTCATCGGGCACCCGCACAGCAGTTAATTTAGCTGATACTGCCATTTTACTGTTCGAAAATAACTGACATTCCAGCTCAGCTTTCGACTCACTAAAATCAATAACATGCGCTTTTAAAATGATGGTTGAGTCCATTCCTACCGGGCGATGGTACTTCAAGGATAACGCACCGGTTGCAAACCATAATCCCTCTCCTTGACCAATCGGTCGACCAGCTCGCTGGTAAGCGTATGCCATTGCAGTACAAATACAGTGGCAATCAATTACCGTCGCAATGATCCCGCCATTTAAAAAATGTGTAGGTGCAGCACTATGGTGCGGTTCTGGCTCAAAGTGGCAAAGTGACTCCTCAAGCAACTCACCATTGATAGACAGTGCCCAATAGCTTTGTATATTGAGTCCATCAGGGTTTTCACTTCCGCAACCATAACAGTGATTGCCTTTAATTTGGCGCTGAAACGACTGCTGCCTTGCTGACAAGACCGAAAAATCGGTTTGATTTAATTCAGAATGCGTTGAATCGACGTTTTTCTGCATAGAACAATACCGCCACCTTAAAAAGTCCTTATTCATTCAGTATATACGGTATGCAGAATCGTCAAGGTCCTCTAAGCTAACGAAGTAACTGCCTCAAATACTATCTCCAGTCCGTAGAACTAACGAGGTTTCACACACAGCTCTGTGAAGCCAGTTTTCTCATCAAATTCACGAGTGAATGTCAGGTTTTCATAAGCCGCTAAGCACACCTCTGCGGTATAGGAAACTATTGAGCCTTCCACAAGATGGCCACCATAGACAGCGCCATTCGCATCTGCCACTGAAATATGCAAATGAACATGCTCAGGCGTGAGTGTACCTGTTAATGACAATACCTCTAACGGCCCCTCCAGCGTTATAGTTTCACTTTCATTCGCTAACCGGATAACTGCCACAGATAAACAGCCAACAGTGCTTAGCAGAGAGCCCGCTTGGATCTGGTGAGCTTTGACATAATCAAGCATAGCCAGTTTCAAATCAGCCCCTTGGGTTAAACGAAAGGCATGTGGTGTCAGCATGTGAGCTCCTTATATGCAGAATAAAAACAGTGTACGAGAAACAAAAAAAGCTTCCTAAGAAGCTTTTCAGTGTAAGTGCAATCAACAAGGAATTTTAGGCACGCTTACCGCGCTTCTTGGTATTACCACTATACGGAAAGACGTTATGAATCCGTTGTTTGACTTTCGATGGTACCGACTTTGAAAACACAAGCTTGGTGGTAAAGCGATTTTTATAGACCTTGATCTTGCCCGAGAACGGTTGTTTATGGGCGATATCTTTGCATCCCATTAAAAAGCCATTAGGAATATTGCCTTTAGATTGCGTGAGTTTTCCATCCTCAAAGGTCAACACCATAATTGGCCTGTCCCAAAAGACTAAAACAAATACAATAATAGCCAGGACGATCACATATTCCATTCGCTACTCCTTTCAGCGTTTATTTTTAATCCTACATCACCGCGGCATTTTTTGCCTTCAAATCAATTACCGCCGACCCATGCCCTCAGAGCGGGCAATTTATTGCTTCGTTCGTAGCTTGATTAGTCAAAGTCGAGCAACTCATGGAGATCGTTTTTAATATCCAGTACTTTCTTGCTGGCCTGCTCTGTCTTATTCGACTCACTCAATAAATATTCGATGGTGTCTGACAGCGTACAATCAAGCTCTTTAGACTTCTCTGCTAGCTTTTCCCAAACACGGTAGTCAAGGTCGATGGATTTTTTACGGGTATGAACCTGCTCGGCATTGAAGTGGCGCTTGCGCTTGGCACGGATCGCCTGCTTGAGCTTTTTATCAAGATCTGCTGACATATGCTTGTTGATCCACTTGAGCACGCGGGTTGGCTCATGCTCGATAGCAAGTAAATCTTTTACAGCAGCTTCAGCCTCACTGGTATCGATGTAGCATGTAATTGCTTCGCCTTCTTTCCATTTTTTTACCAAATAATTCCATTTCCAACCGGCTTCCAAGTTTTCAAGCTGCTGATATTTCATAGTGTCAGGTTTTCTCGATAAGTCTAAACTTAAGGGTGACAGTGTAACCTTAACTAAGCTAAAGCTCAATTGGATTTTGAGTTTTAACCAGTTGTTTTTAAGCAGATCTCACTCACAGCGCAAATCATGAAATAATCGTCGTGATATACCTATTATGCGGCTATTGATTCATTTATACTGCTGTCTTTTTCACACTAACGAAATAAAGCAGAAGCCCATGCAAGAAGAAACTTGGCGTACAATGACTCCAGATTACTCGACATACCAAACCATCCTTTCTCAATATGACGCTCTCTCTCCTGCAGTAACAGGCACGTTGCAAGATCGTCTTACGGATGCTGTACGCCGGTTTACCGCTGTAGAAATACAGCCTCGTGTGCTACGTATTACTGCGCCAGATAACAAGGTCTACCGAGACTATGTTATTGAACTACTCTCACAACATGCACCAAGCAATGGCGAGCCACCTGTTATTGTGGCTGGTGAAAACGTTACAGAGCAAAACCTATTTGGTACTGTCTACCCGCCACTAGAAGAAAGCGGCCTGCATAAGCCGCAAGTTAAGCATGGTTTAGTTCATCAAGCCAATAACGGTTACCTCGTGCTTTCTGTCGCAGCCATTCTTAGCAACCCGAGCTTGTGGCCTCGCCTCAAATCAGTGTTGATGAATGGCTCGCTAGAATGGCAAGCTGCTTCTAACAAAAGGCTATACCCACTGCCACCAGCAGAGCAGTTGAACATCAAGCTAGTACTGATTGGCGATCGCTATTTAATGGGCGAACTGGAGCACGCCGAGCCTGATGTCTCTTCTGGTTTTACCATGTATGGCGAGTTTGAGCAGGATTTGGTTATCAATGAAGCTAACCTACCGCTTTACCTTTCTTATCTAAAAGCCATTATCGCCAAGGCATCGCTACCAGAACTGGCCGATACTGCCGCTATCGAGATGGTATTAAAAACCGGTGCACGATACGCCGAAGACCAAACCCGCGTACCTTTGTGCCCGTTATGGCACCAAAGCCTACTGTGTGAAGCGGCAATTGAGTCACAGGGTAACACCATTTCAGCTAAAGATATTGATAATTCAATAAAAGCACGTGAATACCGCGAATCGTACCTACCAGAACGTGCTATCGAGGATATTCACCATGGTCAGGTTGTGATTAACTGCCAGGGCGAAGAAATTGGCCAAGTAAATGGCCTAACCGTTGTTGAAGTGCCAGGACACCCTCGTGCCTACGGCGAACCAGCACGTATCTCATGTGTGGTACACTTTGGCGATGGTGATATTTCTGACGTTGAACGCAAAGCTGAGCTTGGCGGTAATATTCACGCCAAAGGCATGATGATTATGCAGGCCTTCCTCAGTACTGCGCTCGATTTAGACCAGCCTCTGCCTTATGCCGCATCCATTGTATTCGAACAATCCTATTCTGAAGTCGATGGTGACAGCGCCTCCCTTGCTGAGCTTTGCTCGCTAGTTTCAGCCTTGGCTATCCAGCCTATCAACCAACAAATTGCAGTCACGGGCGCTGTGGACCAATTTGGCCGTGTACAGGCTGTGGGCGGGATCAATGAAAAAATTGAAGGGTTCTACAAGGTTTGTGCCTTCCGTGGGCTGACAGGCAAGCAAGGTGTCATTTTACCGAAAACAAACTTAACTAACCTATGTTTGAACGATGAAGTTCTCAACGCAATCAAGTCAGGCCAATTCCATTTATGGACCGTTGAAAGCGTTGACGACGCCCTGCCACTACTTACCGGCATGGTGTTCCGTAGTGAAGAGGAAGAAACTGAAACGCTACTTTCTCGAATAGCACAGCGTATCGATACTTTCCATAACGGAGAACTTAATAGCGAAGTCAGTTGGTTAGGTCGCATTAGAAACTGGTTTGTCCAGCACTGATCCGAGTTGTCTGGCTTACATGTGTAAGCTAAATTGCCTTCATACTTTTTAAGGAGCATTAAAGTCTGATGAAACGCCAGCAATCTTATAACTACGACGAACTTGTTGCATGTGGTAAAGGCGAACTTTACGGTCCCGAATTCCCATCCTTACCATCTGACAACATGCTAATGATTGACCGCATCGTTACTATTACCAACGAAGGTGGCGAGCATGGCAAAGGTTTCATCCACGCTGAGCTGGATATCAACCCTGACCTATGGTTCTTCGATTGCCACTTCAAAGGTGACCCTGTAATGCCTGGTTGTCTTGGCCTTGATGCGATGTGGCAACTAGTGGGTTTCTTCCTTGGCTGGCAAGGCGGTGAAGGTAAAGGTCGCGCCCTAGGTGTTGGCGAAGTGAAATTCACAGGCCAAATCTTGCCGGAAGCGAAAAAAGTAACGTATGAAATCCAGCTAAAACGCGTTATCAACCGCAAGCTAATTATGGGCGTTGCTGATGGCCGCGTACTGGTTGACGGTAAAGAAATCTATGTTGCTAAAGATCTTAAAGTCGGTCTTTTCAAAGATACGTCAACGTTCTAATCTACGTTTAAGATAGTTTCTTAATCATTCCCAAAGGCTGCCCTGTGCAGCCTTTTCTTTTGCCTGAAGTATAGAGAAATCAGCCATAATGGATGAATCGCTAATCGGGTTTAAGGCTGGGGCTAATCTCCTAGCCCTAGATAGCAAGAAGCCCCTTCTCCTGAAAGGGGCTTGCATAAGGGTGATATGAAGGGAGATTATTATTTAAATAGGCCAGATTGCAGATCTTCTCTTGCTTCTCGCCAGCCACCTAGCCAGTTAGTACGGGCATCCGTTTGTTGATACGGACATTCTTCACTGGAACGACCATTAATACCAGCCTTGTAGCCTTGAGATTGTGCGCGTTCCAAACGATCCCGCTTTTGTCTCTTCATAGTACGATCCTCATCCTTATTCGGTTTCTTTCATTACTTTTGCATAATGATGGAGTTTTTGTGACTCCACTATTAAGAATTAGCCAAGTGAAGCGGTAGATCAAGCCCAGAAACGACTCAGGCTCACAAATTGTGAGCCTGAGTAAAAAACGAACAAATCTAACAAGAAATTACTTGCGGCGACGGAACCCTAGCCAGCCAAGTAGTGTCAGAGCAAAAATACCCAAAGAAGCGCCTTGTCGTTTAATGGTCTCTTCTTCCGCTGGACGAGCCTGAATCTCACCTGCTGGAACAGGAATCAGCTTAACCGCAACCTGTTTCTCTGCGTTCGGTTCACCACCCTTACAGAATGATTCTTTGGTAAACGTGTCATAACCGCCTTCACACTTGAATGCCGTTGCTGAAATTACGCCATCATCAGTAATGCCTGTTGCATCAGCAATTCGGAACTGGTTATTTGCAATCGAGATTTCATCGTCTTCACCCCCATACGTTAAGTCATCAAGCAACCATGCTTTATTCGATGTCAGTGGAGAATCAGCGATATCACTACCTGCAATGTACGTGAAACCACGCTGACGGCGGAACTTACCATCGACTTGGTTTGCAGTTTCTGAATCCACACGGCCAACAACCTGGTCATGTTTGTTGATAGCGGCAGGGTAACCATTGGCACCAGCAAAAAAGACATCAGTCGAAGTTGTTGTTTCATCAATGTAGGAGACTGTGTCGGTGTTGTTATCAAACACAAAGATACGCTCAGCATATGAACGGTTCTCAGCAAAGTAGTTCTTTGCAACACCTACAACCATGTTGTTCTGGTTTACATCGGTAGCAATCGAATATGTTAATCGACGATCACCACTGTTGTCTTCAATTGGCAAGCCAGGGATTATTTTCCTTTCCCACTGATTCTCCGCTACAGAGCCAGTAGAATCAAACTTTAGCTCATACACAGCTGCACGAACCGCATAGTAGTCTTTACGAGCTTCATTGATCGATTCTTTATTAATTGAATCTGTAGTGAAACCAACAATCACAGGTGAGCCATCAACTAACTCTACAGCTCGCGCTGAACCTTGGAAGGTACGATCCCGGTTATCAGGATCAAGTGCTTCATAAGTTACTCCATTTCGATCTACACGTTCAGCTATTGAACGAGCTACAAGCTGCTCATCAGAACCAATAGTCCAGAAAGCAGCATCATTAGCAAATACCGAAATTTGACACTCTCGAGTATTATAAAAAGCATCTAAGTTTGGAGTATTATTACTGGTAGCAAAGTAATCATCTAAGCAATCACGGAAAGAATTACTATTATAATTCGGGTCAGTGCTTATATCGCGGTCAGGAACCTTATCACTGTCTCTAAAGTTACTTGGGTTAAATGATGCACTACCAACGACTAACAGGTTGCCATTATACTCAACAGCATCCCATGCTAAAGTCTGCCCAGCCTTTTGAATTAACTCGTCACTGTTAACACTACTTTGACCTTCTTCCTGCTCATTATTCTGACCTTCTATCGGTTCGAGACCAAACATCGAAGTACCAGCATTAACGAAACCACGCTTATTGAACTGGCGAGCATAGCGACTACCATCGTAAAAGTAAGCAGCACTTGTAACACCTAGTTTATAATCACCTAAAGACGAAGTACCGGCACTATTTACAACACTATTTGTAGATTTGTGCTGACCAACACTATCTACAATAGTACCAAGATAACCTTTAACCTCATCACTATAACCTGAGCTCTCATCAGCAAATGTCATTAATGGACTCAGAGTTTGCCCGCTTTCAACCATAGCAGTCGCATTCGAATAATAGTTTTGTGACCACGCCTCTAATTCACGAACAAAACCACCAAGACCTGTGCGATCACCACGGTCATTCTCGTTATAGAATGAACCGTAGAACTGCGTTCTCGCCCAGTTTTCACAAGTATTTGGTCCAAGGTTTCGATCACAGTACCTTTCTAACTCAATGACATCATTAACTTCTTGGTAATTATCGCTCAGAAACGGTACTTCATCGCGATAATTGATACCATCAGCACCTAAACGACTTTCACCATAAACAAGGTATTCTGTTTCATCACACTCTTCAGTAAAACAACTTGCTCTGGAGGAGGCTGTAAATAACCCTTGTCCATAGAAACGAATACTATCATTCAGATCAGCCGTCACTTGAGGGAAGTATTGGTTGTTTGCTACTTCTTTAGATGCATCAACTTCTACCACACGGTATACAGCAGCGTTGGCATGTGTGGCACCGGCGATCAGAATCGCCAGTGTCGATAGCTTTAATGTCTTGTGTTGCATTAAGATTCCTTTTGCATCGCTTCTAATTCTTCCCAACGTTCGAACGCCTGCTCAAACTCCGATTCCGCATCGGCCAATCGGCTTAGCACCGATTGAGTATCATTCTTCACATCTGAGAAGAACGCAGGATCGTTAATTTTTTCCTGCAGTTCAGCAATTTCGTTTTCCAGTTCTTCAATCTTTAGCGGCAGATCTTCCAACTCTTTCTGCAGTTTGTAAGAAAGCTTCTTACCTGCTTTAGGGCGGTCAGCCTGGCGCTGCTTGTTCTCATTTTTCTTTTTGGCCGCTTCAATTTGAGCCGCCTGCGCTTTCGCTATTTGACTTAGCGAATTCGCTCGTTGTTCTTGCGCATCGTGGTAGCCACCAACGTACTCATCGATGACACCATTCCCTTCGAAAATCCAACTTGTTGTGACTGTATTATCAACGAACTGACGATCGTGGCTCACTAATAATAACGTACCCTGATAGTTGGCAAGAATTTCTTCCAAAAGTTCCAAAGTTTCGATATCTAAATCGTTAGTTGGTTCATCTAGCACCAATAAATTATTAGGCTTAAGGAAAAGTTTCGCCAACAACAGGCGGTTTTTCTCACCACCCGACAGGGCTTTTACCGGCGTACGAGCACGGCGCGGGTGGAAAAGGAAATCTTGCAAGTAGCCCAGAGCATGGCGTGTACGGCCATTAACCGTGACTTCTTGCTTACCGTCGGCAAGGTTGTCCATCACTGTTTTTTCAGGATCGAGCACTTCACGGTACTGATCGAAGTAAGCAACCTCAAGCTTAGTACCACAATGGAAGTGACCCTGTGACTCCAAGTTACCCAGCATGATTTTAAGCAAGGTACTCTTACCACAACCATTCGGGCCAATCAGTGCGATACGGTCCCCGCGCATAACATTAAAGCTAAAGTCTTTAATGATTGGCTTATCACCGTAGCTGTAGCTGATGTTTTCAGCTTCAAAGACAATTTTGCCTGAGCGCTGGGCATCTTGAAGCTGCATATCAGCCTTGCCGACCACTTCACGGCGCTCGCTGCGTTCGCGGCGCAGCTGCTTCAGTGCGCGTACGCGGCCTTCGTTGCGGGTACGACGGGCTTTAATCCCCTGACGGATCCACACTTCTTCCTGCGCCAGTTTCTTGTCGAACTCGGCATTTTGCTCGGCTTCGACACGCAGCATCTCTTCCTTGTCTTCAAGGTACTTGTCATAGTCACCAGGGAAAGACGCCAGCTGGCCACGATCCAAATCGACAATTCGGGTAGACATGGAACGGATAAAGGCACGGTCGTGCGAGATAAAGACAATCGCACCGTTAAATTCTTTCAGGAAACCTTCCAGCCATTCAATCGTCGATACATCCAGGTGGTTGGTCGGCTCATCAAGCAGCAAGATATCAGGGCTACAAACCAGCGCACGAGCCAACGCAGCCTTGCGCTGCCAGCCGCCTGACAAGTCTTTCAGTAAGGTATTCGGCTCAAGTTGCAGGTGCTGCAATACAGAGGTGATTTTATTATCAAACTGCCACGCATCCGCATGATCGATTTTCTCTTGAGCGCGAGCCAACTTGGCAAAGTTGGATTCAGTCGGTTCATGCGTGATCAAATCCAGTAGGCGGTGGTACTCTTTTAGAACCAGGCCAATCTCGGCCAAGCCTTCCGACACATAATCAAATACGCTGCCCTCTGCATCACGCGGTGGATCCTGCTCAAGACGCGAAACCTTTAGCTCTGATTGACGCTGAATACTGCCATCATCAAGCAGTACATCACCGGCAATCACCTTCATTAGGGTTGATTTACCAGCGCCGTTGCGACCTACCAAACAAACGCGTTCGTTAGGCTGAAGAAGGAACTCTGCTTTATCTAGCAGCGCGTGATCACCATACGCCAGTTGGGCGTTACTGATTTTAATTAATGCCATTTTCGTTTAACCATGCAGCCAGCTGGTCGGCGTCAAAAGGCCAACCAAGCTCAGGGCTTTGAAATGAAGGATCGTTATGTTGGATAGCGAGTACAGGGATAGTGACGCCGTAACGAGAAAAAAGCGCATCGTCAAAGGCAATATCTACCGTTTGAACCTGCGCTTCGACGCCTGCTTGTACGAGCAGGCCATAAGCCTGCTCGCATAGATGACATCCCTCTGTGCTATAGAGCGTGATTAGCACTTAATCTTCCTTGTGGGTAATAATCCAGCAGTTGTGGATCTGCTTGTTGCGGCCAAAGTCCATTGGCAACGTTTTATCAGAAATATTCTTGGCATGTAAACCAAGGACTTCCAGTTTCTCGAAGTCCATCTTGAAATGGCGCTTATTGTTCGAGAACACAATCTGTCCGTTAGGACGAAGCATGCGTTTCAGGTTTTCCATCAGCATGATGTGGTCACGCTGAACATCAAAGCTCTGGTTCATACGCTTAGAGTTCGAGAACGTAGGCGGATCAATAAAGATCAGGTCGAACGTATCATCCACCTCTTGTAGCCATTGCAAACAATCCGCTTGGATGAACTCATGTTCACGCCCTACCTTGCCGTTTAGCTCCATGTTCTCTTGAGCCCAACGCAGGTATGTGTTCGACATATCAACCGTGGTAGTCGATTTCGCGCCACCACATGCCGCATGGCAAGTTGCAGAGCCGGTGTAAGCAAACAGGTTGAGGAAGTCTTTACCCTGTGCCATCTCACCCAACTTACGACGGGTAATACGGTGGTCAAGGAACAAACCGGTATCAAGGTAATCGTACAGGTTCACTTTTAGCTCAACACCATACTCGTTTACCGTCATGTGGCGTTCGGCACTGGATAGTTTCTGGTACTGGCTCTTACCTTTCTGGCGCTCACGTACTTTTAGAATGACCTTGTTGTTCTCAACACCGGTTACCTGAATCGTTGCACGTAGAATATCCATGATTCGGCGACGAGCGGTTTCTTCTGGTACCGACTTAGGTGCCGCGTATTCCTGAATAACCAGATAATCTTTGTACTTGTCGATCGCAGCGTTGTAGTTAGGCAAGTCGGCATCATAAATGCGGTAGCATTCAAGCCCTTCTTTCTTCGCCCACTTGTTCAATTTAGTGATGTTTTTCTTCAAGCGGTTGGCAAAATCTGGCGCAACTTGTTTCTCTTCAAGCTGACCTTCTTCTTGACCTTCCACCTGCTTCACACCACCAGCGGTGATTAGGTAGCTCTTAAGCACGCAGTCCAACGCGCCGTTGCGAAGCTTAAATTGCTTGTCTGCACGCATACGCAGGCAACTTAGAAGCTCATTGTTTGATGAGTAAATAGCGGCAGTCGAACCCGCAAACGCCAACTTCAGACGGTTACCAAACTCGGTATACAGTGAGATCAGCTCAGGCGTTGTGCCCAGACGCTCACCGTAAGGAGGGTTACATAGAATTGTCCCTTCGGAGAAGCCTTCCGGCGCCGTCAATTGCGTCGCATCGCCATACTCAAAATCAATTAAGTCTTTAACACCAGCACGGCCAGCGTTATCACGGGCAATACTAAGCACACGGCGATCCATTTCACGGCCAAAGAACTTAGTCTCGACTTTTGAAGGACCACGACGCGCTTTTACTTTCGCTTCTGCATGAATCTCTAGCCAAGCTTCTTTGTCAAAGTCTTTAATTGACTCAAAGCCCCAACGCTTGCGTTTAATACCAGGCGCAATATCCGCCGCCATCATCGCAGCTTCAATAAGTAAGGTGCCTGAACCACACATAGGGTCAAGCATTGGCTTCTCAGCAGTCCAACCAGACTTCATTACCAATGCAGCAGCATGGGTTTCACGCAATGGTGCCTTACCCGACTCACTGCGGTAGCCACGCTGGTGAAGACCACTGCCAGCCATATCAAGACCCAGTACCCCTTTCTCACCAGATAGACGCATATGAATACGCAGTTCAGGGCGCTCGCGGTCGATACTCGGACGACGTAGATCAGCCTTGGTAAAACGGTCAACAATGGCATCTTTAACCTTCATTGCACCATATTGGCTATTTCGGATCTCACGGTTGGTACCATTGAAGTCAACGATAATACGCGTGTCGCTACCAAAGTAGTCAGGCCAGTTGATTGCCGTTGCACCAAGGTATAAGTCCATATCATCACGAACATTGAATTCGCTTAGGACCTGAATAATTCGAGAGGCTGTACGTACCCAAAGACAGCAACGATATGCGGTTGCTTGCTCTGCTTTAAAACGGACGCCTGCGTGGACAACCTGAATGTTGCTCGCACCAAGTTGTTCTAATTCTTCTGCAAGGAGGTTTTCAAGGCCTCGTGAAGTGATAGCTAGATATTGATTCATGGAGTTCTTTTCGCACTTATGTTGCGATGAATTATAACTGAAAACCCACTAAATACCTTGTGATAAAAAGAAGTTAAGTGCGTATTTAGCTAAAAAAGCAGCAATCAGTGTTCATGCCTCATTGAATAGCGAGTTAAAACCGCCAATTTCCCTCAACGATTTCTTTCTCCATCCCCGCTAAAGCTAATAGTTACACGATAATCACCCCCATCCCCAAAATCACCCACCGTTTCCACCTGTAAACAATTGGGCAAAATGAACTGTTTCCATATGGACACAATAACCATCAAGCAAACAACAATAACTGCAACCACCATTGTTCACCACAAGAAACAAGATTGCAAAACAACAACTTACAGCGAGATTTTTAAGGTGCAAACCTTGATTGTCATATGAATATTTGTATGTACTTACTTTCACTATCGAGCAGTAAAAGTAATGCAATATTGATTGCGTCCTATCTGGAATTAATTGGATTGGGGAAATAATCACGTATTGAAAGTGTTTGAATAAAACTTTCAATAAACGGGAAAAGGAGGAAGATCGCGGAAATTTCAATAGAGAATAGGAAACAATTTATGGTGTTTTTTTGACCTTTTATCGCAAAAATAGGCAATAAATAAAGACAAAAAAGTTTATATTTTCTGAACTAGCTCACTTATTTTGTTCAAGAATCATACAGAGCGCCCAATAATAGCCACACCAACAATCTGGTTAACATATAGATGTTCATTCCAAAAAGTGCGTTACACGAAAAAAATCTAGGCATTACTTGGCATGCCGCATGTGAGCTATAGCCAATAGCCCAGACTAAGTTCACGCTCTAAGTTGATGACCTTTCCAGCTATCTATCAGACATTGTGTACATAGCCATTCACTCCTCTTTCCGTCATCGTGGGATTGATATAAGAAAAGCGCAAAGAGCTAGAGCTAGAGCTAGAGCTAGAGCTAGATAGACATGATTGGGGTTATGTGGCTTGAGCTTAAGATGATGTTAATTCAGCTAACCTAACGTATTGGATTAGTCACAAGGGTAGCCAGGAAAGGAAAGGAAAGGAAAATACGGTATGAGGGTAAAGCTGAGAAATGAAGTAGAATCACTAACTAGTGACAAGGTCACCGATTTTAGCTTCTATCCGACAAGCGCAAAGCTCATTGGTGCCACCTCTACCTCAACCTGGAAGGCTTCCATACGGTCGTTCATGACCTTAATCACCTCGCAGAACTTCATATCTTTGGTAGAAGTCAGTGATAAGGGTTCCACATCGGCCAGCATACATAAACTTGCGCAACCGCTGTTTTCGATAACCAAATAGTTGCCTTTGCCTGATTCTGTGTACAGGGTAACAATCTCGGCTTGAACTGGTGTGCAATCCCCTTCTAGGTTCTGAAAGAACCAACTTTTGGGCATTAGTGGCTTATGGAAGCGGCTGGCAGCAACAGCATTAAGGGCCAACTCAGCTTTTCGAGGTGCGGAAAGGTCGAGATCAGAAATGCCTTCGATAAAGCTCTGATAAACCGTCGCATCATCAACGGTAAACGTTGATTTTTCAAAAGCGGTAGGAACAAGGTGCTTGGTTGGAATGGCTACGCGGAAAACCATATCGTCACCCAGATCAAGCATCAGGGAGTCATCCTTTTGGTCGTAATACCACGTCCATGAATTATTTGGTTTTAACACGTAATCGCTCCAAAATCAGTTCGTTATACAGCTTATCTAACGATTGAAACAAACCTTTAGAAGAATTTTACTTCGCATTGAGCAAATTAAAAGGGGAAATAAAATGGGTAAAACAACTGTAAAACCCTGAAAGTTTGACAAAAATCGCATGAATGCAGATCTGTCATATCTCTATAAACAAAAAAAGTCGGTGCTTGAGTTCCCCCAAGCACCGACTTCATTAACTAACTGTAGTCGTTCTATTAAACGCTAGATGTTAGTCACAATATCTTTGACCAGTTTTGGACCGTGATAAATGAAACCAGAGTAAATCTGCACCAGGCTAGCACCCGCTGCCATCTTTTCACGTGCAGAGATAGCAGAATCAATACCACCTACCCCAATAATAGGCAGTGCGCCGTTCAATTCTTCGGCCAGCATACGAATCACTTCAGTACTGCGGTTTTGCAAAGGACGGCCACTTAGACCACCCGCTTCATCGCAATGCGGCATGCCCTGCACCAACGAGCGATCCAATGTCGTGTTAGTACCGATAACGCCGTCGATCTCATTTTTGATCAATGACTCAGCAATCTGCTTAATTTCGTGATCTTCAAGATCCGGCGCGATCTTAAGTGTCAGAGGTACATACTTACCGTGCTTTTCTGCTAGCTCCTTTTGCTTCTCTTTTAGTTGAGACAGCAAATCATCTAGCATTTCACCGTATTGCAACGTACGCAGTCCAGGTGTGTTAGGCGAAGAAATGTTGACGGTAATGTAACCCGCATACTGATACACCTTTTCCATACAGATCAGGTAATCATCCACACCCTTTTCAATTGGCGTATCTTTGTTTTTACCGATATTAATACCGATAACACCGTCATAGTTTGATTTCTTAACGTTTTCAATTAGGTTATCTACACCTAAATTGTTGAAACCAAAGCGGTTAATAATACCTTCCGCAGGAATAACGCGGAACAAACGAGGCTTGTCGTTACCTGGCTGTGGTCGTGGTGTTACCGTGCCCACTTCAACGAAACCAAAACCCATTGCGCCAAATGCATCGATGCATTCGCCGTTCTTGTCTAAGCCAGCAGCTAGGCCAACTGGGTTTTTGAATTTGATGCCCATTACTTCAACGGGACGATCAGGAACGTGTTGTCGATAGAAAAGATCGAGAGGAGTGCCAGTAAAGCGAGAAAAGTTCTGAATAGCTAGATCGTGTGCCTTTTCAGCATCAAGCTGGAAAATAGCAGATCGAGCGAGGCGGTAAATCATTGTACCTCCTAAAAAAGCCCCGTGTAAACGGGAGAACATTATTCACACTTTGTCGGTTAAATTCAAACTATTTTTTTAAGTTTATTCATAAAAACACTTCATAATACCGATTACCCTGCCCTAATAACTATAATTAACACTTTATAGCCTGTTTTTTTCAGCTAAGAAAAACGCAATCGTTTTCATGATGTTAGTAAAGGCAAAATAAAAAGCCACCAAGATAAACTTAGTGGCTTTTAACATTAATATTTAACTTAAAATCAGCTAGTTATAAACCAATTTTGTATTTATGACCGAATTTAAGCTGTTGAGCGACAATTCAGGTTAAGTAGCATCAACTCACGTAGTGCAACAGAGAACTTGGCAAATTCATGTGTTGTACCCACTTTGAACTCAGCTAATACTGTGTTCCAGCGATGAATGGCAACCTGGTGCGCTTCCATCCAGTTTTCGATCAAGGCAATGGCATCCTCGCCTTCAAGCCCGCTTGTGATCACAGCAGACGTTAATTGGCGTTGCTGCCAATCGAGATCTTCCCGGAACGACGCTCGCGCCAGTGCCTGCCAGTGGTTTTCAACCGGTTGGTTATGTACCTGCTTCAAGAACCAGTGAAGCGATAAGTCAGCACCAATCACAAAGTAAACACGGGAGATAAAGTCGATATCTTTATCCAGCTCTTTCGCGATCTGGGCAATATCCATTGCTGAGTACAAACTGCTTAGGCGAGCGATGTTATGAGCCAAATCAGCCGGTACCCCGCTTTGGATCATCACTTCAGCTTGCTCGTTGTGCTCTTGCACCTCTTCTGTTACAAGGTAACTTTCAAGGTTATCACGCAGCTTATGAACGATAGGCTGATAAACACTGATCATCTGCTCAATGCCTAGCTTACGGTCACGATTACGCAAGATCCAACGTGTTGCACGGCGAAGCATACGTCGACAGCGGTAAAGCACCTCATACTGCACTTCAGCCGTAATTTCGTTATCTAACCCCCTTACCTGCTCGAAGAAGCTTTCGAAGTTAAATACCTCACGGCCTACAGAATACGCCGATGAAATTTCAGCAACTGTTGCGCCTGTTTCTTCTTGCAGACGAGTAACGAAGTTACAGCCCATCTCGTTAGACATCTGATTTGCCAAAGACGTTGCAATCAGCTCTTTACGAAGTGGATGGTGTTCCATTTGCGGACGGTATTTTTCCTGCAACTCTTTCGGGAAATAAGCCGGCAACAAACGGGCATGGTACGGATCATTCGCAACTTCGTCAGTGACTAGATCTTCTTTCAGTACCATCTTGCCGTAGGCCACGAGTACCGCAAGCTCAGGGCGTGTTAGCCCCATCCCCGCCTTTTCACGCTCTGCAAGCGTATCGTCATCAGGTAAGTATTCAAGCGCACGATCCAGCTTGCCGTTCTTCTCTAAGTGATGAATGAAACGGATCTGCTCTTTCAGCAATTGCACTTGCTGCTGCTGAGTAACAGAAATGGACTCGCTCTGGCAATACGCATCATCCAACACGATATCGCCAACCTCATCTTCCATCCGCTCTAGCAACTCATTACGCTGCTTATAAGTCAGATCGCCACCAGTAACCAAGCTATTTAGGAGGATCTTGATATTTACTTCGTTGTCCGAACAGTCAACACCACCTACGTTATCAATAAAGTCAGTGTTAACAAGGCCACCCGTCATAGCAAACTCAACACGGCCTAGCTGGGTAAGACCAAGGTTACCCCCTTCGCCCACGACTTTTGCACGTAGCTCGTTACCATTAATACGCAAAGCGTCATTAGCACGGTCACCAACGTCTGTATGTGTCTCTAGCTCAGACTTCACATACGTACCGATACCACCATTCCAAAGTAGATCCACTTCCATACATAGGATTAAGCGGATTAGCTCGTTAGGTGTAAGAGACTGTTTGCGAGTACCCAGCAGCTTCTGGATCTGCGGTGTCAATTTGATCGACTTCGCTCGACGAGAGAAGATCCCACCACCTTCAGAGATCAAGCTTTGATCGTAATCTTCCCAGCTAGATCTAGGTAGTTTAAACAAACGATCGCGCTCTTCCCAGCTGGTTGCCGAGTCCGGGTTAGGATCCAAGAAGATGTGCAAATGGTTAAACGCTGCGACTAAGCGAATGTGCTTAGAAAGCAACATACCATTACCAAATACGTCACCCGCCATGTCACCAATACCGGCACAGGTGAAGTCGGTTGTTTGGCAATTCACACCTAGTTCACGGAAATGGCGTTTAACCGATTCCCAACCACCTTTGGCGGTAATGCCCATTTGCTTGTGGTCATAACCATTCGAACCACCTGAAGCAAAAGCATCACCCAGCCAGAAGTTATAATCTTCTGATACTGAGTTGGCTAAATCTGAGAATGTTGCCGTTCCTTTATCGGCTGCTACAACCAAATATGGGTCATCTTCATCATGACGCACAACATGGGCTGGTGGCAGTAGTTCGCCATCAACAATGTTATCAGTCACATCAAGCAAGGCACGAATAAAGCGCTTGTAGCAACGCTGCCCTTCAGCCCAAATCTCTTCACGGGTTGAAAGCTGAGGCTGACGTTTACAAACAAAGCCACCTTTCGCCCCCACAGGAACGATAACGGTGTTCTTCACTTGCTGCGCTTTCACAAGGCCGAGGATTTCAGTTCGGAAATCTTCTTGGCGATCCGACCAACGCAGACCACCACGAGCAACTTTACCACCACGCAGGTGAACACCTTCGATATCTGGCGCATAAACGAAGATCTCGAAGAATGGCACTGGTGCTGGAATTTCCGGGATCTCAGAAGGACGAAGTTTTAACGACAACCAAGGTTTTGGCTGTCCATTATCATCCAGCTGGTAGTAGTTAGTACGCTGCGTCGCTAGGATCATCTCCATATAACGACGGATGATTCGATCATCATCTAGGCTTTCTACATGCTCAAGCTTCGCATTCAACTTAGCAATCAGATCTTGCTCTGCTTTCTCACTGTGCTTGGCCGCAGGGTCAAAACGCAGGCTAAATAGCTTCACCAAATCACGAGCAAGATCACTGTGGCTACCTAGCGTCTCTTCGATATAGTGCTGACTAAACGGGAAGCCAACTTGGCGCATATAGCGCGCAAAGCTACGAAGGATAGTGATCTCCCTACCCGTTAGCCCGGCACAAAGCACCAAGCGGTTGAAACCATCACTTTCAATCTCGCCATGCCAAATAGCAGAAAAGGCTTCCTGGAATCGATCACGAGCTTCACTCAAATCAATACCCGTACAGGCATTATGAAGCATCGCAAAATCAAGGATCCAATAGACAGTGCCACTTGCCGTCACGATCTGGTACGGCGACTCTCCGATCACACGCAAGCCAAGGTTTTCCAGCATTGGCATGACATCTGATAGGTGAATAGGCTCATCGCGGTGGAATAGTTTAAGTTTCACGAAACGCGAATCTGACGCTTCTTCTTGTGGTCGGTAGAACAACATACCCAGCTTGTTATCTTCGCTTAGGCTTTCAAGTTGTTCGATATCAGCCACTGCCGAGCCTGATAGCATCTGTTCTTTATAAGAACGCGGGAAAGCACGGGCGTAATTCTTGGCTAACAAGGTACCTTTGCTTTCACCAAAGTTTGCCGCTAACGCACCGCTTAGGCGATCTTCCCATGATGAAGCCGCTTCAACCAAGTTATGCTCTACCGCCTTAACATCAACATCGAAGTTATTGTTATCTACACGCACGATATAATGCGTCCTCGCTAGCGGACTTTCCGAGAAGAAAGTCGTGAATTCAACCGTCTCAGCTGATCCGAAGTACTCTTTCAAGATTTCTTGTGTTTTGCTTCGTAGCTCAGTGTTATAACGTTCCTTGGTTACGTACACCATACAAGAGAAGAAGCGGCCGAAAGGATCACGACGCACAAACAAACGCAGAAGATCACGATCTTGCATTTGTACTACACCGCAGCCCACATCCAACATTTCTTTCTCAGTTGCTTGGATCAACTCATCGCGTGGGTAAGTTTCCAGTAGGTTGTTTAGCGCCTTCCATGAATGAGATCCTGATGGGTAACGGCTATCTTCAAGAATACGGGACACTTTGTTACTGATCAGCGGGATGTTCATGGCTGTCTGGTGATACGCTGTCGAAGCATACAAACCGGTAAAGCGGTGTTCACCAATCACATTACCGTCTTTATCAAAACGCTTGATACCAATGTAATCAGTATATGCAGGACGGTGGATCTTCGATTTGCTGTTACTCTTAGTTAGAATCAGTAACTCTGGTTTGCGCGCTTCAATGCGTGCAGACTCAGGCAACTGGGACAAACGAATAGTTTTGAGCGTATCTTTGCTCAATAAGCCATACCCTTTGTCATCACATGGACGCAGTTCGTAATCCCCTTCAATAGGAATTAAGTCGTACTGGTGATAGCCCATGAACGTAAAGTTATGGTGAGTAACCCAATCAAGGAAGGCAATGGCTTCTTCGCGGTGCTCTTTATTAACCGGTAAATCTGCTTTTTTCAGATCTTCGACAATCGACTGCATTTTTTCCTGCATCGGTTGCCAGTCGTTAACCACGAGATCGATATCCTGAAGCACTTGTTCGAGTTCTTGTTTTAATGCTTCAAGCTCATCTTTTTTATTGAGTCTATCAACCTCAATGTGGAATAAGGTTTGCAGTTCACCGTCTTTACCGCAGGCTTCGGTAATGGTGCCTTTCTCATCACGCTTGAAGTAATACGGGCCGTTTAGCATCAAGTGGCTAGTAATACCCAAACGCGTCAACGTCATTCGTACCGAATCAACAAGAAACGGTCGATCTGGTGTCACAATCTCAACAACAGTGTGTGTTGACTGCCAGCCGTATCGACTCAACGTCGGGTTATATACCCGAACAGATATTTGATCCGATTTATTTTGTGCAAGGTGATGCCATAGACTCAGTACAGCACCGTAAAGGTCAGATTCATTCCGTTGAAGCAGATCATCATCTGCAAGTTGTCCTAACAATCGCTGAGCAAACACTTCTACTAATGGCTGCTGAGGAGACTCAATCTTATCCTGGATTAAGCCATACACTTTCTCAAGCAGTACCGGCACTATAGGGTCAGGTGCGGTCATAGCAATGCTCCATCGTTATATTTTATCAATCAAGTATAGAGTTTTATAAAAATCCTATAGGTAATTTCAGGCAATTTTACCAATAAGATTCTTTCCAGTTGCGACTGCTATTGTAGGGTGTTTTGTTGCGGATAGGTTACGTTAATATCACTGGTCGACTAGGAAAAAATCGAATATGTGACTAAGGTAAAGATTTTGGCTGGTCGGATTATCTGAGTTTGACGAATTTAGCATCAACTTGATAACCCTCTTGGTACGACTGGTATAACCTATTAATTTTAAGGTTATTTTTTCTAATACCAAATGAGTAGAAAAGTAATCAGCTTTAGTGCGAACGGGTATAACATTCTGGGTTCAATTCTATGAGCCCCATCACACCACCAAGCATTTTGTTAACAAAATGCAATGCTGACTTTACGCAATTTGCTCGATCCCCTGAAGACGATTGTCTTGGTTTACCGTCACTCGAAAGCGACCTTTTACCCCTATTTGGGTAAGGAAAGGCCGAAAGCGTGACGCAGGCAGTTGCAATTTTAGACCATTGTCCGTGCGAACAACCACGGTAGCTGCTACACCAGAGTAATGGTTCAAAAAGTCGTTGTAAGAGATATAGGCAGAAAAAGTAAATGACTTCATAGGAAATAAAATAGAAACGATCGCAACAATATAGAAATAGAATGAGGGCAGACAATATGCCTGCCCTCAAAGAAAGAATCAATCGCGTAACGACAGATTACAATTCAAGTGCCTTCTGAATTTTCTCGAATAAGTCTTTGGCCAAGTTATCCAATGCAGCCAGTTTTTCTAACTCAGCTCGCATCAATGACTGACGCTGTTCATCGTACTGACGATATTTCAAGAATGGTTCGATAAGGCGTGATGCCACCTGAGGGTTGCTGCTGTTTAGCACAGTCAGGATCTCAGTTAAAAACGCATACCCCGACCCATCTTTCGCATGGAAGTGAACCGGGTTGTTAGCACAGAAGCTCGCAACCAAACTACGAGTACGGTTCGGGTTCTTGATATCGAACGCCGCATGGCTCATCGTCGCGCGTACATTTTCCAGCGCATTGTCTGCTGGATTCTTGCCCTGCAACATAAACCACTTATCCATCACCAAACCATCATGAGTCCACTTTTCGCTAAAGTCGCTCATCTGGTTTTCACGGCAAGACAGTTCTGCACTGTTGGCTGCAGCCATTGCCGCCATGGTATCGGTCATGTTGTCAGAGTCAGTGTATTGCTTGCTTGCCAACTCATTACCTTGCTCAGTATTAGCAAGGTAAGCCAAACAAGTATTACGCAACGAACGTTTTGCCATTGCAGCATGCTCAATGGTGTAGCTGTCTTGCGTTAAGGTGTGATAAATCGCACTAAACTCATCAGCCATTTCATTCGCAAATACAGATTCCAATTCACCCACAACCGTGTGGATGGCATCGACATCAACCGTCTTATACCAACCTGCAATCTCGTTTTCACTTGGTAGGGTCAACATCTCAGCAATAAAGGCCGGGTCTAAGTTCTCATCAAGCAGCACACCACGGAAAGCATCAACCACTGACGATGGCAATTCAAAACCTTCGCCCTGTTGTAGGCGGGAAACATTCAGCTTGATGTACTTCGCCAACAGAATTTGCCCCGCATCCCAACGCGCAAACTCATTACGTGCATTGACCATCAAGAACACGAGCTCTTCGTCAGAGTAATCGTATTCCAAAATAACCGGCGCAGAGAATTCGCGCAGCATCGAGATGATTGGTTGCTCAACAACATTTTCAAACTCAAAAACTTGCTCTGCTTCTGTAATATCAAGCACATGGTGCACCGGCTTTCCGTTACATTGTAACGAAATAACTTCACCCTGCTTGTTATACAGCTCAATATCAAACGGAATATGCAGTGGAAGCTTCTCTTTCTGGCCCGCGGTTTCTGGCGTGTGTTGCTTGATAGTGACACGGTAACGCTTTTGTTCTGGTAGATATTCAGTATCAACCTTCACGACAGGTGTGCCCGACTGGCTGTACCAACGGCGGAAACGTTCAAGGCTAATACCTGAAGCATCTTCCATTGCCTGGACAAAATCATCACACGTTGCCGCCGTGCCATCATGACGCTCAAAGTACAACTTCATGCCTGACTGGAAGTTTTCCTCACCCAGCAAAGTGTGCATCATACGAATCACTTCACTGCCCTTCTCATAGACGGTCAAGGTATAGAAGTTATTCATCTCAATCACTTTTTCAGGACGAATAGGATGAGACATCGGGCCTCGGTCTTCAGCAAACTGCGGGCCACGCATGATGCGAACATTATTAATGCGATTGACCGGACGCGAACCTAGATCTGATGAAAACTCTTGATCACGGAAAACAGTCAAACCTTCTTTAAGGCTCAGCTGGAACCAATCGCGGCATGTCACGCGGTTACCTGTCCAGTTATGGAAGTATTCATGGCCGATCACCGCTTCGATACCTTGGTAATCAGTATCTGTCGCAGTGCTTGGGTTGGCCAGAACAAACTTGGAGTTGAAGACATTCAAGCCCTTGTTCTCCATCGCGCCCATGTTGAAGAAATCAACCGCAACAATCATATAGATATCAAGATCGTATTCTAGGCCAAAGCGCTCTTCATCCCATTTCATTGAGTTAATCAGAGATGTCATCGCGTAGTCGGCGCGGTCGAGGTTGCCCTTATCGACAAAAATTTCCAGCTCAACTTCACGACCACTGACTGTGGTGTACTTATCACGAAGCACATCAAAGTCACCGGCCACAAGTGCAAACAAGTAACTCGGTTTAGGGAATGGGTCTTGCCATTGTACCCAGTGTCGACCATTTTCAAGTTCACCGGCATCCACACGGTTACCGTTACTGAGCAAGAATGGATACTGCGTTTTGTCTGCAATAACTTTCGTGGTAAAGCGCGCCAATACATCAGGGCGATCCAAATAAAAAGTAATGCGGCGGAAACCCTCGGCTTCACACTGTGTGCAGTATGCACCACCCGACTTGTACAAGCCTTCCAGCAAGGTATTCGCTTCAGGGTTAATTTCCGTTTCAATCAATAACTCACACTGCTCTGGTAAGTTGTTGATTGTAAGGCTAGACTCCCCCTCGCTAAAGTCAGTCCAACTTTGACCATCAACTTCTACCCTTACCAGCTTTAGGCTGTCGCCATCGAGCACAAGAGGTGCTCCTTCAGTTGAAAGACGTTGCACCTTATTGACTGCGACCACTTTGGTTTCAGTATCGTGTAGGTCAAACTCAAGGGAAATATCGGTGATGGTATAATCAGGAGACAAATAATCAGCACGGTATTTTGCCGTCGGCTGTGTCGTTGTTGGTTGTTCGGCCATGTTAATTCCTTATATGTTTCCGCATTTATGATTAGCGATGATAGCGACTATGCGGTTAATCCCATTATTCTGCGTTTGAATGATTGTGACAAGAACTAGACTGACTTTTAGCGATAAATACCAATCTAAATAACCATTTACTTTAAATCAGACTAGCAAAAGGGTTAGAACCAAGACACTCTGTCGAGGGTTTAAACACATTCCCACAAAAAGGCAAAGGCTATTAGCCTCCCCCCCGCGCCGTGATGCCTTTATCTATAGCGATTATAATTAAAGAGTAGAAGTAAAATTGATGATAGAAGCATCAAATAGACAAAAACTGTTACATCTTGCTTGTTGTCTGAGAGGTTTGATCGTATTGTTACGCCCCTAAAAAAATCATCAATTTGACTCATTTTGACCCACTATCGGTTCAAAATAAGGTAAAATCCTCGGATTGCAAAAAAACACTCACACAGCTATGACTCATTCTGGACACATTGGGATTATCGACTCCCTGCTTGATACTGATGCATATAAGCTCCACATGCAGCAGGCAATTTACCATCAATATCCAAATATTGAAGCGGTTGCGGAATTCCACTGCCGAAGCCAGGAAGATCTCCGCCCCTATGGCGCACAGATCCAAGAGCATATTAATCGCCTTGGTGGCCTATCTTTCACCACAGAAGAAATTGCTTACCTATCGACATTGAGCTTTTTCCAATCTGATTTCCTTGAATACTTGAAGTCTTTCAAGCTCAAAAGCGAGCAAGTACAAGTTGATACGTCAGGCGATCAACTCGCGATTAAGATCAAAGGCAAATGGATTGACATCATTCTGTGGGAAGTGCCACTGCTAGCAATCATTTGTGAAGTGCGCTCGGCGCAGTGCTACCCAGAAGCGACACCGGAACAAGCGATAGAACAGTTGAAGCTTAAGCTTGCAGATTTCTACCGCAAAGCCGAAGGTACCGACCTTAGCGAATTCTCTTTGGTTGATTTTGGCTCACGTCGCCGCTTCTCTAAAGAAGTACACCACCATGTTGTCGGCTACCTGAAAGACAACATGCCAGAGTTTAAAGGGACGTCAAACTACCACCTTGCCCAAACTCGCCAGTTGACCCCTGTCGGCACGCAAGCACACGAGTGGTTTCAGGCACACCAGCAACTTTCAGGTGAATTAGCCGACTCTCAGCAACTTGCCCTGAACCGCTGGCTGCAAGAATACCCAGATACGCTTGGCATCGCGCTGACAGATTGCATCAACATGGATGCCTTCCTTCGCGACTTTGATTTACGTTTATCTGAACGATTCATCGGTCTGCGCCACGACAGTGGTGATCCGATTGCTTGGGGTGAAAAAGCCATCGCCCACTACGAGTCTTTAGGCATTGACCCGAAAACAAAACTGCTGGTTTTCTCTGATAGCCTAACGCTCGACAAGGCGCTGACTATTTATAAGCACTTTGCCCATCGCATCAACACAAGTTTTGGTATCGGTACCCAGCTAACTTGCGATCTACCGGATGTGAAAACCTTGAACGTCGTGATCAAACTAACGGAATGTGAAGGCCGCCCGGTTGCAAAAATCTCCGACGAGCCAGGTAAAAGTATTTGCCGAGATGAAGGCTACCTGAGCCAGCTGCGTCAAGCATTCAACCTGGTTAGTTAGTCAAAGGCGGTAAATAGCTAATCAAAAGTTAGCTGAAAAGGTTAACGAGAAAAAGCTCTCTAATAAAAAAGGCTTGTTTATAACAAGCCTTTTTTACACCCGATTTTTCTAACGCTCTTACTATAGAGGAAGCAATGTCCCCTATTCTCTTCGCATAATAGCTTCCATACCAAACTGCTTATTCGATAATGTTAGGGTATCGCTACCTAATAAAAACTGGCTGTCATGTTGACCATCTTCATATATTAAAACGATGCGATCGTCTTCAATGAAATAAATGCCACGATGCTCTTTCTTCTTACCGTCTTTACCAGAAACTTCTGCGGAAAATAAAAAGTCAGGACGTAATGAAATCGCTAATTCAGAAACCGTGTCACCCACATCTTGGCCAGTAATTTGTGATGAACGCCAATTCCCTGGTAGATTTTCAGGTGCAAGCTTGGTGAAACGAGCGCCGTCTAGCAAAAACTGGTTATAACTCAACATATAAGTGTGTTGTTGTTCTGGTTGGCCGTGGGATAAAAATGTGACTGTTGTTTCATCGATATCGTAAGTACCGTCCCACTCTTCAACATTGCCATCCACTTGTAATAAGCGAATAATAAAGCGGTAGTTTGACTTGAATTTAATATTCATCGCGCGGTAACTTGTTCCCTCGCTATTCACCCCTTCCTCAGTATTACTAAACCAATACCAATCACCGAGTAATAAAGGGTAATCAAACTCAGTCAGATCCTCAGCGTGTACCTGCACACTAAACGAAGCAAAAAATAACGATAAAGATAAAAAGATTGATTTCAACATTGCACTTCCCCCAGCAAAATCGAGCGCCTACATTAACCCTAGTCGTCTTCATTCGGTGCTGATGCGAAATTTGATGAATATCACATAATTTAAATTCACAGTCTCACAACTGATACAAAACAAGCACAAAAAAACGGCATCATTGCTGATGCCGTTTGAGATTTTGAACTTAAGACCTTATTAATCCAGTCTTTAGCTTTGTGCTTTTGACAAATCCGCCGTAATTGCCAATGCCTCATCTAGGTAGGCATCGGGGGCTTCATAGTCTTTTGGCACATCATCCAAAGTTGCAAATGGCTTTTTGCCCATTGCTTTCTGGCGCTGGTTCAATCGTGCTAGACGATCGATATCATCTTTGTCTTGCTCAGCAATACGTGTTTTCTCGTTCAGGGAAATCGTATTGATATCTTTTTCAGCTTTATATGTCTCGATATCTGCAAGAATAAAACCGAATTCCATATCTTTGCTGATGCGAGCTTCGTGTTTCGTTTTCAAGCTCGGCAATACAGAAGAGAAGTTATACAACCTTTGGTAACTAGCTGGTTTGATGCTATCCCATGGCAATGCATTGTCTTCGACACTTTCACCGGTTTCAGACGGGTCAACTGCACTTGGGAAAGCAAGGTCTGGCACAACACCAAGGTTCTGGGTACTACCACCATTAATTCGATAGAATTTCTGGATAGTGTACTGAACATGACCAAGAGGCTTGTCGAACAAATCATAAATATGATTGAGCGAACGGTGTTGCTGTACCGTGCCTTTACCAAATGATTGCTCACCAATCACGACAGCACGACCGTAGTCTTGCATTGCGGCAGCAAAGATTTCGGATGCAGAAGCACTGTAACGGTTGACCAATACAGTCAGTGGTCCGTCGAAGTAAACACGATCGTCAGAGTCGCCATTAACTTTCACTCGGCCATAGCTGTCACGCACTTGCACAACAGGTCCACCGTTAATGAACAGACCAGTCAATGCGGTCGCTTCAGTCAAGGCACCACCACCATTGTTACGTAGGTCAATAACAACCCCGTCAACTTGTTGGTCGTTCAAAGAGGCCAGCTCTTTCTTGGTATCTTCAGACAAGCCGACATAGAAACTTGGAATTTCAATTACACCAATTTTCTTACCCTGGCTAGCCTTCACCTCTGATTTAACAGCACGGTCTTCAAGGCGGATCTTGTCGCGAACAATAGTTACGTCGTAACTTTTCTTATTGTTCCCTTCCGGCAAGATCTGTAGCTTAACTTTACTGCCCTTCGGCCCTTTGATGAGCTGTACAACATCATCAAGGCGCCAACCGATCACATCAACGGTGTCTTTGCCATCTTGGGCAACACCAATAATGCGGTCACCAGCAGCAAGCTTCTTCGAAGCAGAAGCAGGGCCGCCTGCGACAAGTGAGCGGATAACTGTATAGTCATCAACAACTTGTAGCACAGCACCGATACCTTCCAAAGACAGGTTCATTTCTGACTGGAATTGTTCAGCGTTACGCGGTGACAAATAACTGGTATGGGGATCAACTTCACGAGCAAAGGCATTCATGTAGATCTGGAATACATCTTCACTGTGAGTTTGGGTCAAACGCTTGAGAGCATTATTATAACGCTTACCCAAGGTTTCATTGATATCGTCCCACTCTTTGCCCGCTAATTTCAGATTCAACGCATCGTATTTAACGCGCTTGCGCCAAATCTCGTTCAATTCGTTGCGGTCTTTAGCCCAATCCATTTCAGAACGATCCAATACCATTTCTTCATTGGTATCGAACTTGATCTCTCTGTCTAACAGAGTTAGGGCATATTGGTAGCGGTCATAACGACGTTTCAGCAAAGTATTGAAAATATCAAACGCAGCGGATGTATCCCCTCTTTTGAGTTGATCATCAAGTTGGTTTTCCCATTTTTCAAACTGCTTAACGTCGGATGCGGTAAGGAAGCTTTTATTGAAGTCCAGCATTTCGATATAGCGATCAAAAACACTGGCTGAGAATTCATCATCAAGTGAGAATTGCTTGTAGTGAGAACGTGTGAATCGAGACGCAACACGTTTACTAGCAGTTGCATGCTGTTTTTCAGGAGCAAGTTGCGGCAAATCACTTAATGAGTACTTAGCCTCTAGGGCTTGCGCTGAAGCTGCTAGCATCATGCCAGCAGCTATCAGTGAGAAACGGAATCGACATTTCATGCGTCGAGCATTCTCCTTTATGAACGCAGGTGCTCCGCTTTAACTACCATGGTTAGACCATTTGATAGACGAACACGCACATCGTCCTTATTAATTTCAACAATAGTAGCCGGCATGTTACCAGTACCCATGTTTACACTTACGTTCTTACCAACAACAACTTCGTCAGCCGTTAGTGCACGGGTTGTTTCTACAGGCTTTTTATTTATCTTAGACGTTTTTTGCTTAGTGTTCTTTGGTTTAGCCGATTTAGCACGAATTTTTTTCGCTTTCGCCTCACCGTCTTTGTTTGCAGCTGCTTTCGCTTCTGCCTGCTCTTTACGACGAGCGCGTACTTTCGCCTTGCTCTCTTCTAGTGCAGTTTTAGCGTGCTCAACATGTTCCTGTTCCAGCACACCACAGTCGTTGCCATCTAGGTCAACACGGTTTGCACCCGCTTTCACGCCGTGAAGGTAACGCCAGGAAGAAGTGTATTGACGCAGAGCAGTACGCAGCTGAGTTTTACTTACTTTTGGGTCTTCACTTAGGCGTTCTGCCAAATCTTGGAAGATACCAATCTTAAGAGGCTTCGCTTCACCTTCAACCGTAAAACATTTAGGGAAACGCTCAGCAATGTATGCAATGACTTCTTTACTGTTCGTTAGCTTTTCAGAGTTTTCCATGGACTTTCCTGACAAAAGCGAGTCTTCCTCGCCGTTAGTACTTTAATTAAAAAGAAATTGTTCCGCTATTATAGTTACCTAACGCTGAAAAACCACCGAAAGCATGCAATTAGAGCCTTTTTTGTAGTTCTTCTAACAAAGTAACTAGTCCATCTTCATCAGATTGGTTAAATCTTGACAGGATCGGGCTATCAATATCCAGCACGCCGTATAATTCGCCATTAACTGTAAACGGAATAACAATCTCTGAATTACTCGCCGCATCGCAAGCAATGTGCCCTTCGAATTGGTGAACGTCTTCCACGCGCTGTACTCGGTTTTCAGATATCGCGGTACCGCAAACGCCGCGGCCAACAGGGATGCGAACACAAGCTGGTTTACCTTGAAATGGCCCAAGGACAAGTTCTTCACCTTTAAGGATATAGAAGCCAACCCAGTTAATATCTTCTAACTCCATCGCCAGTAACGCACTAATATTAGACATATTAGCAACGATATCAGACTCACCTTCTACCAGTGCAACGGCCTGCTTAGTGAGCGTGTTGTAATTTACTGTACGATTTTCCATGGCTTACTCCTTCTATAGCCGTTAGAATGGCAACCTTACACTTAATAATAGGAATCATTATCATTGTGAAAGGCAATTCAAACCAAATGATTAACTGGTCTTGGCTAGTAAAGCAAGCAAAACATCATCGTCCTCGGTTAATCTTCGCCAATATTATTGCGATTCTGGCAACACTCATCAGTGTGCCTATTCCTCTTCTTATGCCATTGATGGTTGATGAAATCCTTTTGGAAAAGCCAGCAGGCGGCATCGAATTCTTAAATCATTTTCTTCCTGAATCGCTGCACCAGCCAACTGCCTACATCATGTTAGTCCTGCTGTTTGTAGTATTGATGCGTATTGCCGGGCAAGCTTTGAATATTCTTCAAAGCCGCCAGTTCACTTTGGTCGCCAAAGACATCACCTACAATATGCGCCAGCACCTAATCGACAAGTTAGGCCGCATCAGCATGCGTCAATACGAAGAACGCGGCAGTGGTGGTATCACTTCTCACCTAATTACCGATGTTGAAACCATCGACAAGTTTGTCGGTGATACTCTCAGTCGTTTTCTGGTTGGCCTACTGACGGTCATTGGCACCGCGGTTATTCTCCTGTGGTTAAATTGGCAACTTGGCTTATTCATTCTTCTGGTAAACCCTATTGTTGTTTACGCATCAAAGTTGATGGGTAACCGAGTTAAAACCCTTAAGAAGAAGGAGAACCAAGCATTCGAGAAATTCCAACAGCGCCTGGTAGAAACCCTTGATGGTATCTACCAATTACGAGCAGCCAACCGTGAGCGCGAGTTTCTTACCCAATTAAAATCAAACGCCAATGATATCCGCCACGATGCCGATAAATACGCATGGCAGTCTGAAGCTGCAGGCCGCATTTCTTTCCTTCTATTCTTAGTTGGTTTCGAGCTGTTCCGTGCCATGGCAATGATCATGGTGTTGTTCACCGACCTTTCTGTTGGTCAGATGTTTGCCGTATTTGGTTATCTCTGGTTCATGCTTGGCCCAGTACAAGAGCTCTTAGGGATTCAGTTTGCCTGGTACAGCGCATCTGCGGCCATGCAACGCCTTAACGGTTTAATTGCCATTGAGGAAGAAGTGCGCCCTGTCCAAACAGTAAATCCGTTCAACGAATCACATTCAATAGAGCTTGAGTTAAAGCACATCCACTTCTCTTATGATGAAGATAAAGAGGTACTAAACGACTTGAACCTCACCATCCCGGCCGGGAAACGCGTGGCGTTGGTTGGTGCATCTGGTGGTGGTAAGTCAACCCTAATTCAATTGCTGCTGGGCATTTACCAAAAGAACCAGGGTGAGATATTGGTTAATGGCCATCAAATTGAAGATGTAAGCTACGAAGCCCTGCGCGATAAGATGGCGGTTGTGCTTCAGCAGCCTGTCTTATTCAACGATACCATGCGCCATAACTTAACCCTTGGCGGTAACTTTACTGATGATCAACTTTGGCATGCGTTGGAAATTGCGCAAATGACCGATGTAACTCAGCGTTTAACCGAAGGGTTAGACACTGAAATTGGCCGCCAAGGGATCAAATTATCCGGCGGTCAACGCCAACGCCTTGCGATTGCCCGCATGGTACTGGCTAACCCAGAATTTGTTATTTTGGATGAAGCAACCTCGGCATTGGATACCGCGACAGAAGCTGCCTTGCACCGGGCATTGAACGAATTCTTGACAGATCGTACTACGCTTATTGTTGCGCATCGCCTATCTGCGGTAAAACAGGCTGATCTCATTTATGTACTCGAAGATGGTCAGGTTAGCCAGTGTGGTACACACCATGAATTGGTTAACGAAGCGGGCTTGTACCAGACCTTATACGGGTCGGTCCAGTCGCCAGAACCAACACTTTATCAAGAAGATGACCAAGTATCGGTAGCCAGAATCAGCGGAAAATAATATAGTGTTCATTTCGTGCTGATATTGATTAACCAAGGGTATTGTTCACCTGAAAACGTGTTCATACGCTTGGTTATACCAACCTACATAAGTAGTTGATCTAAGTATTACGCAGGAAAAATCGTTGTTATCAAGGCAGAGATTGCAGTGATTAGTGGTTCTAATGACAAAATCTCTAACGCAGAGAACAGCGATTTTAACCAGTAAGACTGATCAAGTACTTATGTAGGTTGGTATTATATTTAAAGGATTAGATCTTCATGACAACAGCGAGACTGTGTCCAGATTGCGACCTTCCCGTACTACCTCAGGTCGCCGAACACGGACAAAGTGCTTACTGCCCACGCTGTCAATCCAAGCTATATCGCGGCGGTACCTTCCGCTTTACCGGTGAGTTTGCCATTGCGCTGGCATGTCTAATCCTTTTCATTCCCGCTCACTTTTTCCCTATGATCACCATTCGCCTGTTCGGCGTGATGATCCCGGCAACGCTGCCATCAGGCACCCTTACTTTGGCGCCCGACTTCCCAGCCGTTGCTTTTCTTATCCTTTTTTGTAGCTCCATTGCGCCACTACTGGTTTGTGGTTCGGTGCTCTCAGCCCAGTACAGCCTAAAGTTTCGCAAGTTCACACTGTTCAAGCGCTCTGCATGGATCATCGGCCACCTAAAACATTGGGCCATGTTCGATGTATTCTTGGTGAGCCTAGGTATCTCATGTTTTAAAGTGCAGGACTATGCCGATATCTATGTTGGCCCAGGCCTTTACTCGCTGGTTATTTTGCAAATTCTGATGGCATTGCTGCTATCGCGCATTAGCCTGACCCGCTACTGGGAAGCTTGGCAGCCGGAAACCGAGCACAAGCTTGATGAGTTATCGGTTCATTGCCATCACTGCCATATGTCACAGGGCACAAATAGCCACTGCGTTCGCTGCCAAGCGCCACTTCACAAACGTATGCCAAACTCCATCCAAAAAACATGGGCATACCTTATTGCGGCTTCGGTATTTATTTTTCCGGCCAACCTGTACCCAATTTCGATTTTCCTAAACAACGGTAAACGCGCTGAAGACACCATTTTTTCTGGTGTGGCGACGCTGGTGAAAACCGACATGCTAGGTATTGCCATCATCATCTTCGTTGCCAGTATCGTTGTGCCTGTTGCCAAAATCCTTGGCCTTGCCTTTATTTTGCTGACCATTCAGTTCAAACGCCAAGTGAACCACTTGCAGCGAATGAAGCTGTATCGTTTTATCCAGTGGATTGGCAAATGGTCAATGATGGACCTATTTGTTATTTCGATCATGGTCACTTTGATTGACCGTGACCAGCTCCTCGATTTTACCCCCGGCCCCGGTGCTATTGCCTTCGGTGTCGTCGTCGTCTTAACAATGCTTGCAGCGGAAAGCTTGGATTCTCGTCTGATATGGGACAACTATGAACAACGGACAAAATAATCAACAACCAGAGCCAGTGAACATAAAACGGGACAAAGGCATCTCTCCCCTATGGATTCTGCCTGTACTCTCCCTTGTGCTTGCTGGTTGGCTCGTTTTCAAAGCCGTTAATGAAGCTGGTGAACGGATTAAAATTCATTTCAATGATGCTGCCGGCCTTGTTGCAGGCCGTACAACCATCCGCTACCAAGGGTTGGAAGTGGGTATTGTTCGTGATGTGAATTTGTCTAACGACTTACAAAGCATTTATGTTGAAGCCGATATCTACCCAGAAGCCGTGCAAACCTTGAAAGAAGGCACCCAATTCTGGCTCGTCAAACCCAAAGCATCCATTACGGGTATATCAGGCTTAGATGCCTTGGTTTCAGGTAACTACATCGCCTTGCAACCTGGTGAAGGGAAATTCGATAATGAGTTTACGGCGCTTGATAACCAACCGGCCGATACGCCACTGGGTGAAGGCTTGCGCGTGCAGCTGCGTTCGCCGCACCTTGGCTCAATCAACATTGGCTCTCAGGTGCTCTACAAAAAAATCCCTGTGGGTGAAGTCTTCAACTACACCCTTAGCCATGACAGAAAGCGGGTTGTTATCGATGTATTGATCAAGCCGCAATACAGTGAGCTGGTCACCAACAAGAGCCGCTTCTGGAATGTGAGTGGCATGAGCGCCAATATTGGTTTCAATGGTGTTGACGTTCAATTTGAAAGCCTATCAGCCATGATCAGTGGTGCCATCGCCTTTGACTCCCCGGACGAAGGCTTGCCCATCGAACCGAATCACCTGTTCCGCCTATACCCTGACCTAAACACTGCGGGCCGCGGTATTGCCATCACCATTGATTTGCCTGAAGGCAACAACATCAACGCTGGCGGTGCGCCCATTGTTTACCGTGGCTTGGAAATCGGCAAAATCTCCGACCTTCGCCTCGATAAGGAGCGCCAGAAGATCGTCGCCCACGCAGCCATTGAACCAAGCATGAGCGAGCTGCTTAATACCGGCTCTAAGATGCTGCTTGAAGAAGCAGAACTGTCCCTAACTGGCGTGAAGAACATCGGTAACCTGATCCGTGGCAACTACCTCACCCTTATGCCAGGTACCGGCGAGAAAACCCGCCAATTCACGGCGATCAGCCAAGACGAATTGCAAGAGCAGCAACCTGGCGTGGCTAATTTTTCGCTTTACGCCAGTGAAAGCTTTGGAATCAAACGTGGCACCAAGCTTAAACACCGTGGTATCGACGTTGGCCGTGTGAAGCGTGTTAGCCTTGATGGCAAACAAATCCGTTTTGATGTAATTGTCCGTCCTGAGTACACCAAACTCGTTCGCTCTGGTAGCCGTTTCTTTATTGATGGCGGTATCACTGCAAACCTCAGCGGTGAAGGGCTTGATCTTACTGTGCCGCCAGCCGATCAAATCATCAGCCAAAATATCAGCTTTACCAGTACAGGCAGCCGTAAAATCCTCGATAACTACCCGCTTTACAAGAGCAAGAAGCTGGCCGACTTAGCAGTAGAACAGGCATCGGGCTATTCAACGGTCAACCTATTTGCTGATGAGTTACCACCCGTCAGCGAAGGCAGCCCAGTGCTATACCGCAACTTGCAAGTTGGTAAAGTAAAAGATTACGCCCTAACCCGTGACGGTGTCACCATCAGCATTAACGTCGAGCGTAAGTACCGCCACTTAATCAAACCTGACACGGTATTCTGGAACCGCTCAGGCATTGAAGTAGAAGCAGGACTCGGCGGAGTGAATGTCAAAGCCGACCCACTCGCTACCTTGATTAAAGGCGGAATCGCATTTGATGAAATGCCCGGAGTAACCAACTTAGCCAACAATCGCTACAAGCTATACCCTAGCTTTAAAGAAGCAAGAGACTTTGGCTTAGTGGTATCGCTAAAAGCTAACGACGCCAAAGCGGTATCGGTTGGTGCTGATATCCGTTACCAAGGGGTGAACGTGGGTAAGGTGGTTGATATTACCCCAGACTTTGAAACTAGCCAGGTGATCATTCAGGCGCGCCTTTTCCCTAAGTATGTCACCCCACTGGCTAAATCAGACAGCCATTTTTGGGTGGTCACACCTAAGCTGAGCCTCACCGGCGCCGAAGATCTCGATACCTTGCTGGGTAGCTACATTGCGGTCACACCGGGGACCGAAGGCCATTACTCGCAAACTTTTGACTTGGACGTTACCGAGCAGTTCGATGCCGGCCTGCACGTGATACTGGAAAGTGAAAACCGCAATTCAGTTGCCGTTGGTACGCCACTGCTCTACCGTGACATTCAAGTTGGCCAAGTGGTGGACGTGAGCCTTGGCGAGCTGGCTGACCGCGTGATTGTTGAAGCGCAAATCGAACAGCAATATAGCCACTTGGTACGCAATGATACCGTGTTCTGGAATGCATCTGGGCTTGATGTGACTATCGGCTTAACTGGCGCATCGATTCAAACAGGCACGGTAGACAGCCTAATTCGCGGCGGTATTGCCTTTGCCACACCAGAATCACAACCTCTCTCGCCAAGAGCAATCAGTGATGACCGCTTCTTCTTATACGAAGCAGCACAACCAGAGTGGAAAACCTGGCGCACGGCGATTCCTAAAGACTAAATCGCGCATAGACACTATAAATCAATCACGAAAGGAGCTTTTATGGCTCCTTTCTTTTTACCTGCTGCAAATGATAAACTCCCGCCCCACAGCTAGTTAATCGAGATATACCCTTGCATCCTAATATCCACATTCCAGACGCTTTCATTGAACAAATTCGCCAAATCATGCCCGATCACCTCGACATGGACGAGTTTATCGCGATCTGTAAAACCCCGCTCCGTCGCAGCATTCGAGTAAACACGCTTAAGATCAGTGTTGAAGATTTCCTTGCACGTGTCGCGGATAAAGGTTGGCACCTCACACCTGTGCCATGGTGCGAGACCGGTTTCTGGATCACTCGCGACGACGAAGACAGCGTTTCTCTGGGTAACACAGCCGAGCACATGGCCGGGCTTTTCTACATTCAAGAAGCTAGCTCTATGATGCCTGTTACTGCATTACTCAAAGACAATGACGCGCTGGACTGTGTGCTTGATATGGCATCAGCTCCGGGGTCGAAAACCACGCAGATTGCCAGTGCAATGAAAAACCGTGGCGCCTTGGTTGCCAATGAACTAGCTGCTAGCCGCATTAAAGTACTGCACTCTAACCTCCAACGTTGTGGTGTCTACAATGCCGCCCTAACCCATTTCGACGGCTGTGTGTTTGGCAGCTGGGCGCCTGAGTCCTTCGATTCTATTCTGCTCGACGCGCCTTGCTCTGGCGAAGGCGCCATCCGTAAAGATGATGACGCGATGGAAAACTGGAGCTTGCAGTCAGTTGAAGATATCGCAGCCGTACAGCGTAACCTCATCGTTAGTGGCTTCCAAGCCCTCAAGCCCGGCGGTGTGATGGTCTACTCAACCTGTACCCTTAACTTAAGTGAAAACCAAGGTGTTTGTCGCCACCTAAAAGAAACATTTGGTGATGCGGTCGAATTCGAGTCATTAGCTGACTTATTTGATGGGGCAGACAAGGCATTAACAGAAGAAGGCTTTCTTCATGTCTATCCGCAAATATACGACAGCGAAGGATTTTTCGTTGCCCGTATCCGTAAGTTAGCCGCTGTTGAATCACCGGCAATAAAAAAGCGTAAGGGTAAATTCCCTTTCGCCCAAGCCAATACTAAAGACGCCGAAGCGGTCGCCACCAGCATCAAGCAAGATCTTGACCTCGTTATTCCTGAAGGCAGTGACATTTGGCTGCGCGACAAAGAGGTGTGGTTATTCCCTTCTCAACTTCGCGATTTGATCAAAGAAATTCGCTTCCAGCGTATTGGTATTAAACTGGCTGAGCAGCACAAAAAAGGCTATCGCTGGCAGCATGAAGCTGTCATGACGCTTGCCAAAGGTAACGAGAGTACCGTTGTTGCCTTTACATCTGAGCAGGCAAAAGAATGGTTTATGGGCCGTGATATTCGACCTGAAGATCTATCTGGTAAAGGGGAAGTGATTGTAACCTATCGTGATTACCCAATTGGTATTGGTAAATGGGTAGGTAATCGCATTAAAAATGGGCTCCCTCGCGAGCTTGTTAGAGACACCAACCTGTTTGATATTTAGGCACCGCAACTAACTGCCACAGATTTTTGCCGTCACTAGCAAATTTTTGTTAAGTATCAGACTTGAATGGCATTCTCAGTGCTAAAACTGGCAAATTGCACTGCTTGAACTAACATTGATAGTGTAATTGATCTCCATTTACTAACCAGTTAGCGCAAGGCTCTCACGAGCCATTCCCCTAAGCCCGAGACAGGAGTCGTTTCGGGCTATTTTTTGTCTAAATTTCACCGCCATCACACACCAAACCGCTCTGCATCAGCAACATTCCGCTACTCTGAACAAACTCTCCTACCATCTTCCTTAAATATAGAAACCACAACAAAATAACGTTGCACAATTGACTTTAAACCCTTATTTATCATTAATTTAAGCAACAAACCAGAAACATCGATTTTTTCGAACAACTTCAGCTATTTTTTCAACTTTCTTAAGTTGTTGCCCAGTCGTATAGTAAGAGTCAAGCCCGATGGCTAACAAGTTTAAGGAGAACATCATGGCAAATCTATTGGTATTGAAATCAAGCATTCTAGGCGATTACTCTCAATCTAACGGCCTTATTGACCACCTTGTTGAATCATGGGAAGGCAAGCAGTCTGTTATCGAACGCGACCTTGCAGCGCAACCATTACCTGTTCTTGATGGTGAAATTGCAGGTGGCTTACGTGGTGGTGACAACCTGACGCAAAAACAGCAAGATGCTTTGGCACTTTCCAACCAATTAATTGCAGAAATTCAAGCCAGCGATACCCTTGTCATTGCGGCACCAATGTACAACTTCTCAATTCCAACCCAGCTAAAAAACTGGTTTGACTTGATTGCTCGTGCAGGCGTGACATTCAGCTACACTGAAAACGGCCCGGTTGGCTTACTAACCGATAAAAAAGTGATTGTAGTCACCACCCGTGGCGGTATGCATAAAGATGGCGCGACAGACACTATGGTGCCTTACCTGAAAACCATCTTAGGCTTTGTTGGCCTAACCGACGTGAAGTTTGTCTACAGTGAAGCACTAAACATGGGTGAAGACTTAGCAAGCAAAGCGGTACAGAGTGCGGAAGAAGAGCTTGAGAAGCTAGCGGTCTAATCACACCTAGCCAAATACTCAAAGCCCCACCATGCGGTGGGGCTTGCTTGTTTCGTTGGCCCTTCAAAAGAACTAGAAGTCGAATTGAACGTAAATAGTGTTGTAGTTACTACCACCTTTAATGCGGCCAAACTGAGAGGCATTTTCGAAGATAGCGGAACGGTGGTGTAAGCTATAGCCCACCCAAACCCCATCCATCGACTTCTCGTTGAACAAGTCTCCCAAGTTCACGTCAAAAGAGAAATCGAGATAGTTGAGCAGGTTACTTGGCTCGTAATCTTTACGCTCCATTTCAGCCGCTTCGATATACGATATATCGGTAATGTACGACAAGCCTTCTGCAACACCAAAGCGCCATTTCACCGGCCAGTTAACCGTGTAATACGCCTTAATCGCCATCACATACTCTTGGGTTGTCGACTGAACATCAGAGCTCCAATGCCACACAAAGCCAGGGGTAAGATAAATGTCTAGAGGAATGCCAAAGAGTTCATCAGTAAGTGGGTGCCCATAAAAAATTGAAGTTAACTGATTATTGAACTCATCCTTCTCACCCTTTCCGGAAAAGATATCTCCCATATTGGAAGGCGTTGCCCTGCCATGAGCGACCCGAAAGTAGGGTTTAGTGCTAATAGAAGATTTACGCGGCTTATCTTGATCATTAAAGAATCCAAAGCCAAGAAATGCTTCAGCTTGCCCATCACTGGACATCGTAACGGAGTCGCGTACATTTTTATCAAAATAGGTTAGATGCGCCCCGCCAAGCAAATAAAGGTTAGATGCAACATGGTAACTACCAGCTACGCCCAAGCGCAAATCCACGCCAGCATGTACCGACTCACGATTTAGCCCATAGTAATAACTATTGTAAGCCGTCTCTTTCCAAGTTAACGACAGTTCAGGCCTTAGTTGCCAGTTGTCGACACCGTATTTCGACCCCAAGGTAAATTGCGAACTGAGTCGGCCATCAGGGTCAGACAATAATTCAAACTCGGTGTAGGTATCGTCCGTCCAGAGGTATTTATACTGCAGGCCCATATCAGCAGTATCCCCACCTATGTCATTTTGGACAGAACTCGGTATATCGATGAAATGAAGCCGTGTGAAAAGGTTCACTTCCCAATTATCTTCACGGTAGAGATTCAAGCCGCCTTCTGTGCCATTAATGAATAGCCTTTCACCTTGATAAAACATCATAGGCACGAAAGTATATACCGATGAATCACTCACATCGCGGTCAGGATCAGAATTGATACCCTCTAGATAGGCTGAACTGTAGGGTATACTCGCCCCCCTAAAAACAGCGGCAATACCCCACTGCTGTTCACTCCCCCGCTTTGCACGCAAATCATGAACGGAAATGAAACCTTGTGCTTTCTCATCAGCAACTGGGCCATCTTGTGTTTGGGCATCCTCTGCGCTCACAACAAGCGGTACGCAACACAACAACCATCCTAAAGGCTTAAACAAACAACTCTCCCAACATCGTACAATTTTTATTCTTCAAACGTCATTTACACACATGATAATTATCACGATTAGTATAGCGCTGTTTTATAACAACAATTAACTTAATGATTGTCGTACGAGTGTAAAAAAACCATAAAAAAAGCCCGATTAATATCGGGCTTTAACAATTCTTGGTAAAAATTACTGCTGGCTAGCAATTTCTGCTTTTTTCAGGTCTTTTACGTTCTTGCTAACTTCGCGACGCTCTTTAGAAAGCTCAGCACTGATGATGATGTGGTCATCAACGCGATCTTCGTAGTCGCCTTTCATGTTTTCAACAATTTCAACGATTTGATCGTGAGTCATGTCAGCTTTAATGTAGTCAAGTAGGTTTTCCAGCAACTCAACACGCTTACGGTTATCGCGAATTTTGCGATCGTTATCTAGGATCTCGCGCTTCAGCTTGTTCTTACGACGGGTTTGACGAACTAGCTCTAGGATAGTGTTCATGATTTGTCCTTTTATGAATCTACAAAACCTAACTGCACCCGTTATAACAGAAAGCCATGTTGCTACTCAAGTCACATTTTAATCAATTAAAAAAGATCCCTCTTTCCTTTGATTTAATGCAGTTATCAGCGAATAATTGCTGAAAATTAGCGCAACCTTTCCTTTGATTTCATCAAGATGACACATCAACCAGCCTAAGAAAAACAGTACCAGCATTACACTTTTTACAATGCGACATTCAAACATGTGAATATCGCCACAAAAATCTTAAATTTGTATTTGCAATTAGCATAAGGCTGCCTAATCTTGAATAGACCAGTAGTGTTTGGCAAGAATGCAACAATATGAACGAATTGCTTCATCTGGTAATGGCTCGTAAGGGCTGTCCAGAGTATTTAGCTTCAATTGTTACGTCAGTTAAATAGTTATTGGCGCGTGTACAGATGTAAGATATTCAGGAGACAACATGTCTAAAGCAACAGGTACCGTTAAGTGGTTTAACGAAGAAAAAGGTTTTGGTTTTATCACTCAGGATAACGGCGGTGCTGACGTATTCGTTCATTTCCGTGCAATTACAGGCGACGGCTTCAAAACACTAGCTGAAGGTCAAAAAGTTGCATACGAGACTGAGCAAGGCCCTAAAGGCCTACAAGCTGCTAACGTAGAGAAAATCTAAGTTGCACTTACTCAGTGTCTAGTTAAAAGGGCTTAACCGCCCTTTTTTACTTTTTGCCATGTCATAACCCACAATTATTATTCCCACCACACCGACAATTTTGTGCTTTCAATGCACTCTTCACCTTATTTTTTAATGTCTTCCATATATATCACTACCCATCAGCAAGTTTGTGATATTTACAACTAAACTCTTATCACTATGTAAAGTTGTTGAGTTACAGCTGATAAAGCGGTCACACTTTTCTCATAAATCCCTAAAATTCTTAGTATTTGCTTGCCCTACCATATCAGTTGTGGCTTAATGTTTCCCGGCCTGTAATGCAGACCTATTTATGCCACAAATTGAAATAGAAAACTTCGTTCCACCGCTTCAACTAGCGCCGTTGTCCTGAAGAGCTCAAAATTCTTTTGTCCATAAGTAATACATTATGATGGCTTAAGTACGCACGAAGCGTGATTTTACATATACATTTTCAGGAGACATACAATGTCTAAAGCAACTGGTATCGTTAAGTGGTTTAACGACGAGAAAGGTTTTGGTTTCATCACTCAAGACAACGGCGGTGCTGACGTATTCGTTCACTTCCGTGCTATCGCTGGTGAAGGTTTCAAATCTCTAGCTGAAGGCCAGAAAGTATCTTTCGACATCGAACAAGGTCAGAAAGGTCCTCAGGCTGCTAACGTTGAGCGTATCTAATTTAGATACCAAGCGTTAAAGCTTAGAAGAAAGAGTGCCCAAGGGCGCTCTTTTTTATTGCCTGAAAACCTGCAACATCCTCACTCCCCCCCACTCAGCCATTACCACGTAAGGCGCCCCTAAAAACATAAATCACTGAATTTAATAGCAATAATTTACATTGTAGATATTGGTATCGATATCAATAATGTGACAACTCACACATATTCAGTCTTCACTTAGCCATCCTATTAGCAAATTGAAAAGTCGGAATTTACAGCAGCATGTCAATATCGCAAGATGAAGTCTCCAGTAACAACGCCGTATAATAATTTTTACACCAAAACACAGCAGTTTTAACAAGGATGGATAATAATGGCTTTTCAAGTTAAAGGACTTACCGCTTCAATCGCTCTTACTTTTTCGGTAATCAGTTTTTCTTCCGTTGCCGCCAACGATGTATACGTTCAAGCAAGTTCAGGTAGTTTTAATAATGCGGCGATAAACTCACTGTATACGAAAACCGACCAAGCTAAGCCAAACTACGTATTTTCTGGTACGCCCCTGCAAACCTTCATCGCCGCAGTAGATAACTCAGCTCTGGCTTTCACAGCGCTAGAAAACTCCACCATCGAAGGTAACTTGGTTAGAGCAACCGTTGCAGCCGTGCAAGAATATCAAGTCGAAGAAGTTCAAGCCGGCATTCGAACCGCCATTGAGATGTGTGTCCTACGCTCTAAAACTGATGTAAAAGCTAATATTCCACTGACCCAGATAGCCTCTCACCCAGCGGCACTAAAACAAATTGATCGTTGGAAAGGCCAATATAGTGAGCTGAAAGAGCTCGAAATCCCGAAAGGCACAGCAGAAGCTGCCAGAATGGTTGCCACAGGCGAGCTGCCAAGCGGCACAGCGGCTATTGGTGCTTGTATGTTGGAGGAGCTCTATCCGCAAGTTACTGTCACGGCTAAAGCCATACAAGATAACCAAGACAACAAAACACTTTTTGCTTTAATGAAAGTATCTAAGCGTGCACAACCGCTAAGTGTCTCTGAAGCTGAGCAAGCACTCCGCAAGGTTATCCAACAGGCAGAAGCTTTTGATGCCAAACTGTAACCCCATGCTTTAGCCGGACAGATAGGCCAAGCTAACGTTAACTAATCTCCAGTGCGGGTAATCATACCCGCACACATTTACCCGTTCGGTTACTTTTTGACCTCAACGTTTCCATCACTGTGGCTTATATAACAACTTGCCACATATAACTGTTGTTACAATGCGCAACAAGTATTACATTTTTATTAACGTGAAAATGACTATCACGTTTTTAAAGGTCAAAAAGGAAACGGACTTCTATGAAAGTGACCCAATCACAACAAACCAACACGATAAAAGCCACCTCAATCAAACGGCTGCTAACTTATGGTGCTGGCATCATTTTGGTTTTTCTTGGTGCATTCTTCTATGCCGACCAAAAACTGAATGCCCAGCGGGGACAACTCATTTCCCTCAATGCTGATATTCTCACCGCCTCTAATGAAATGCTCATGATGCGCCGGCATGAAAAAGACTTCATTGCCCGTGTCGATGCTAAATACCAAGAAAAGATGGCAACCGCCTATCAAGACCTACTGCAAAGCCTTGAGGCAATTAGCCTAAGTATCGCGTTAAACAACATCGATACCAGCTATGATCCTCAAGCAACACTCGACTCAATTAAAGCCTATAACCAAAAGTTTTCTGCGTTAGCTGACGTTGTCTTGCTCATTCACGGCCAAGGCGAGCAACAAGGTCTGATTGATGCTTTAAAAGATGATTCTTTGGCATTGAAAAATGACATCATCAACACTAACAACTCAACGCTCGATAGATTAACCCTGAATACCGAAGATTTAATGTTCCAGTTTTTCTCTGATTTTGATGAAGGGATTCTCGAACAAATAACGATCACGCTCGGCAATATAGAACAAGAAATTATTAGCACATCAGGCAAAGACTCCACTGCATACGAGCACTTCATTGGTTTTGAAAGTACATTTTACTCGCTGCAAAGTGCCTATAAAGACTTTGGCTATGACCATAACTCGGGGCGCCATGGCGATCTACGAGAAACCATTCATGTCCTGGAAGACAAACTCAATACACTCTTCTCTGAAACCCCAGCCCTCATTAATGCCAAGCTTAATGTCTTTGAACTCTACCTATTAATTGCGGCGTTCACTCTGGCCTTCTCTGTTATTGCTGTATTGGTTTACGTTGTTCACCATATCGGCAAAATGGAAACAGCACTGATAAACGCTCGGGAACAAGAGAAGCAAGCCAACAAAGCAAAAAGCGCTTTCCTTGCCAATATGTCTCATGAGATCCGTACACCGCTCAATGGCATACTCGGTATGACGGAGATCTTATCAGACTCGAAACTGAGCGCCATTCAGAAAGACTACCTTTCTACGATCAACGTATCGTCCCAGACGCTGCTGATGCTAATCAATGACATTCTGGACTTATCTAAAATTGAATCGGGCCACCTTGAGATATGCCCCCACACCAGCGCAATTAAAGAGATCATTTTTGATACCGCTGCGCTCATCACTCCTAAGGCGCAGCAAAAGAGCATTGATATCGTTGTCGACCTAGATAACAACCTACCTAACTACATCAAAGCCGACGAGCAGAAAGTACGCCAGGTACTCATGAACCTGGCTTCGAATGCCATTAAGTTTACTGAGCAAGGCGCCATTACTTTCACGGCGCATCAGGTATCGGAAACAGATAGTTCGGTAGTCATTTACTTCGCTGTCACCGATACTGGCATTGGCATCGACGAGGACAAACAAGCCCACATTTTTGATGAGTTCAGGCAAGAGAATGCGGATACGTCAGCTCAATATGGCGGTACGGGATTAGGTCTTGCGATTTCGTCCAAAATGATCGAACTGATGGGCGGTGAGATTAAAATCAAATCAGCCAAAGGCACGGGTAGCCAGTTCTACTTTGAGGTTGAGTTTAGCAAAGACGACCAAACACTGAATCAAGACAACCTGTTTACCATTGCATACTGCACCACCAGCCCTAATCCATTACTCGTGGCAGAACTCGCACGCTTTGGGTATCAGTACTCGATTATCGACGGCAATACCTCGCTAATCGCTGATATCGACCAAGATGCACTCGTGATTGTTGACTCCCCGATTATCTTGAAAGCCGTTGAACAGCAAAAGCCAAAACATCGGGTTGTTTATATTCGCGACAACACCAAAAACATCGATATCGATTCAAACCACGTTGTGGCATTTGTGACCGCGCCACTATTTGGTATGCGACTTAGCAACACCCTTAAAAACGCTTATGAAAATGACCATGCCGATGAAGTAACACAGCAGCAACCTCAACGACCAACGTCATCGACGAGCCAAAAAATCCTCGTGGTTGAAGATAACAAAGTTAACCAACAGGTTGTTTGCATTAACCTCAAGCGTATGGGGCTTGAATACATCATTGCCAACAATGGCCAAGAAGCCGTAGACATTTACCAAACCGAGCATGACGCTATCGGGCTAATCTTGATGGATTGCATGATGCCAGTCATGGATGGCTTTGGCGCTACAGAAGCCATTCGTGAGCACGAGGCTAGCAACCAACTCCCACGTAAACACATCATTGCCCTCACCGCTTCGATACTGGATGATGACATCCAGAAGTGTTTCGATAGCGGCATGGACGACTACCTACCAAAACCGTTTAAACGGGATGTATTACTAGAGAAGCTGGATAAGCAAGTGAGCTTGTTGAGTTAAACTCTCTAACTGCCCTTCCAGAGACAGGTTTGCTGTCTCTGGGGGAATAATTTTTCAATCGGCAAAGTATTACTTATCGAGCAAATCGTTGAACTTTGCTCCTTTAGAGTTCTTTACTAAAAGAGCAATTGCCGCTATTAAGAAAATCAAATAGAGATAGTCACCAATAAGTTGATATAGCATCCAAAGAGTAGCAAGTAAGACAACCAATGAAATAAGTGTTGCTATCTTTTTCATCTGCAAACATAACCATAATTATTCATTTGCTTACATTTAGCACTAAATTTCATTCTATTTTGTGCCTCTCTATTCAAAATCTCAGGGTTAGATTTAAAGAATATCAGTGAATTGGGAAAATCGATTCCATTCTGTCTTATATACCAAAGAGCATCGGCTATTGATGCACCACAAGCCAGTGTTCTCCCACTTGCAACAACTATACTGCCAACGACGGCTCCAGCATAACCAGCACCAAAAAGTGCACCTACTACAACAAGCTTTTCCAGACCAGTCGTAGCACCAATAAGCTCTGCAACTGTGGCATTTTTACCTAATTGCGTTAGCGCAGTGACTAATATTGTCGCTGTTGCAGTAGCCTTCTCCGCAGTTTCAAACAAACTTCTCGGAGCCGATAACCCTAACGCTCTCATATTTTCTTCAAAGTATTTATAAAAATCACCTGGCTTATAGCATTGATTCATCGCTACTTCCCTATCGAATCTAAAAGCATTAACGTAACTAAAACGCGTCCAGGATAATAAAGAGGTTAAAGATTTTTCCGATGCATCTCATATCAATTTGAGTTGTTTGCGTCATGTTTAGTCAGCTATGCGACACACTATTCAAAACATCACGATTACGCTCAGGGCTATACTGCAACTTAGATGTAAAGTGCACATCAGCTAAAGTCGCCTAATTTCTTACTGTTTTCCCTATTCCACCTTGCCTCATTCAGGGTACTTACGAGATACTTATAGCCATAAGATCTAATACTAACAGCCATCTATGATTTGCATCGCGGCCATCACCGACGGAAAGGTTGATGACATGCTAGATGGCTTATGGAAACGACTATGAATGATACCAATCAGCCAACCCTGTTTTGGCTAGATTATGCAAACAAGTAATTAACTAACTGTTTTTAATCATTTATTTTATACAAGCCATCATTACAGGACGCAATTTGGACACAACTTAGGGTTCAGACCACACAATAACCAACTTCTAATAACTAGATTACTTTCTCTTCAGACACTAAGCTCGCCACCTTCCGTATAACACTATAACCAGCGGTACCCAAAGTACTGGGCGGAATGCTGACTTACTTACCCACAACTCTTTGAACTACCAACAAAAAGACTAAAAAACCTTACTTATCAATTGGTTGAGCAATAAATTTTTGTTGTTTATATCGTTTTTTAATTGCCCCTTTTTTGCCCCCATCGTTTGATACTAATATTGCATTGAACGTAAAAGAGGCCACTTTTGCGGCCCCTCCATCTGGTTGATTCTCGTTTCAAAGGTTAGGTACTATATTGAAAATCTGAGCATAAAACTTCGGAAGTCATTCACGATTTGTAGTAACTTCTGCTTGCACCTTAAATATTGAATCTGAAAGCCGAGTTCCAGCACTCACAACTCTTGCTAGCACTTTAAGTTGTTCTTGGATTGCTAGATTTTCACTAGCTACCGGATAATTGACTGTATGGTCAATTTCCCCCCAAACCTCCTCAAACAATGTTCTTACTTGTAATTCGCAAGTGTATGGATTGTCTGGTCTGAACTTAAACACATAATGTACACTGGTATAGAGGCTATCTTTATGTTGAGCATCAATCCCCAACTCTCTGAATTGTTGCACATATTCAGGATCCCAAGAGTATGCTTTAGGCGCCTCGTATAGAGCCAACTCACCATTTTCAACATATTGCATTAACGCTGAGTGTATCGAAGCAAATTGACTCATATGAAGGTGTAAAGCTCTTACGCCTGCAATATCTGTAATCTTGTCAAAAACGTTTTCAGGTGTAATCAGAGGTTCACCTTTTCGATCTAGCTCTTCATTTTTCCGCGTTATTTTTTCATCTAAATGATCCATATCTTTGAAGCGATACTTCAAGGAGTGAATTAGTTTTTTTAGGGTTTTGTCTCGTACTAAGATCGATTCCAATCGGTCTTTAAGCAACTCATAGTGATGCATGTTCTCCTGAACGACTGCAACAACCTTTTGATTATGAAATTCTTGAGTACTCATATTAGTCAACAACCCTATCTAATCGGTTTAAAACGTCACGAGCATACTCATGGTAACGCTCTTGAGTTGACTCATAATCGTCTCGATTACCGGATATTGTTCCTTTATCGTCACCTAATTCAGGAAAATCTGGAACTTTCCACATTGGTAATTTGTACTTTTGAGACATTGTAGGCATTGTTCCGTGTCCATGAATTATGGAATTAGCCCCAATAGAAGTTTTAATTTCTTCATCACCTAGAAAGCTATAACATTCTTCTGGTACAAAAGAAGTAATTGTATCAGGTAGTTTTTGAGCCCAATTCTGATGTGCTTTGGCAATTTTTAAGTCATTACGAGCGTCTCCGCGCTTCTTGGCATTATAAATTGTATACCCTAATAACTTCACAAATCCAGTACGTAAATTAATACGTTTTAAATCAGAAAGCATCGAGTACATAGTTCCAAACTCTCGTCTCCATACGCTCAATGCATTACCAATATTTTTAACACCGTAGTCAGAGAACATATCAGGTGCACAAGGAATAATGAAAGCATCAGAATTAGATATGATTACTTTATTTAAAAGGCCGAGACTAGGGGATGTATCTATCAATACAACCTGAAAACCAAACTTTTCCTGGTATTTTTTACAAAGCTGTCTAATAGCTGTTATCGTGCGTAGTGCTTGAGGTTCTCCTAAAAATGCTTCGCTCCATTGCTTGGCAACTTTATTTTCAAACATATGAAGGGTCAAACGACCAGGGATTAGAGCGAGATTTTCTCCGACTTCAATTGGTGGAGGTAACTCCTCTTCATCCGATTGCCCGTCTTCAACTGGTTTCAAAATATAATGAACAGATCTAGGACTTGAATGAAGTTTGGTAAATTCCTCTGGAGTTATACTCGATTTTGCCGACTCAAAATCCTCAACAAATGAGTCTTCATCCTTCCATATTTGTTCAATTTGTTCTTCTGTTAGTGAAAAAAGGCTCAAGTTCGACTGCGGATCTAGGTCAATCATTAATGTCTTAACACCAATCTCACCAAGAGCACAACCTAAATGGTGAGTAAGAGTTGATTTGCCTACTCCCCCCTTATTGTTAAATACTGATATAGACTTCATTCTACCTCTTTAGGCTCATACGCAAATAATCTCAGTTATACAACACACACATGAAACTATTCAATCAATTATTCTGAATATGTTGATCTTATTATCTATTTATCAATGATAAGCGACACTGATATTGTCGAATTTTTATACAGACTATTTCAATCACCATTCAAGCAGTATCAACTATGCGTTACGCATAACGCTTGCAGGGAGAAAGAAGGCTGACTGGTTCGGGTGAATGGCCGGTGGTGGTGACCTAGGAGCCCGAAAAATTTTTATTTCGCGCGGGTCCCCCTCGTTTGTAACTAAGGACTCTTTGAAAGAACCTAACAGGTCTCAATTTCCAAGGCCAGTTCAAGCCCTTTGGCTTTAGCTTGATATACTTTTACATGGCTCCATTTAGGCAGCGTCAACAACGTTAATACAGTTTCTTTATCTTGTTCCGATATTCTCATACCAAAAGTCACAGACTCTAATGCTAATGGGTTAAACTTCAAGATACCACTATCGTCACATAAGAGCCGAACTTCTTGCTCATACTCCCAGTTTTTATGCTTCTTCGTAAATGCTGTTTTGAATAGCGCTTGTCTTTTTTTAATGCTATTCACAAACTCATCATCATGAAATCTGCTACCACTATTCAAAGCCATATACAATGTCGTATATACATGCTCACCTGGATTTAAGTAATCTACTTCTTCACAACTAACAGGACCGTCGGTCCTGACATAATAGTGAAGATCATTTCTAAACCCGAAACAAATTCCTTTGTGAGAATCACCATAATGTGACCACATCAATAAATTATCATCATGAGAACTTAAGCAATATATACCCATTATTTCAAACCGTTTCTGTAGGGTTTTCTCAAGAACAACTAGCTCAGATGCTTGGTCATTCATCCCAAGAGACTCGAAAGACTGAATGTACTCGGATGGAGATAACTGGGAGTCAAACGGATCATTAAACTGGCTAGAGGTGGCGAAATATAACTCATCATTTATTAAGATATTAAGTGAGTTCTTATCAACAGGGCGATACTTGAATAATGCCATTTTTAGTTTCTTAAAGTCATTCAGTTCAGCTTTCTAAAATACCAAAATTCTATCCCACCACTCTCCTTTTTTATTCCATATCGTGAGACATAACACTTCTCTAACAGCATACGAAGCGTATTGCTGGCCCAACTTGAGGACAAATTGCATCGTTCAGCTATCTGTATAGCACTCACCTCTTCCCCACACCTAATAGACTGCAGCACCCTCAACTGCGTCTTGCTCAACTTAACTAGACCAACTTGATACGGAACAGCCCGAGCTGCACGAACCAAATTCGAGTCGATTGGGCCGCTTTGAGCCAATTTATCCATATTTTTTATCATCCTCTGAGGTTTAGAATCGGATCACTTAAGGATCCAGTCGTGATAAGGCTTAGTGAAGGGTTGTTGCTGGAATTGAAATAGGTAATAGCCAGTTGTGCCAGCAAGAATTCAGCCATTGATGGTACGTTTTGAGGGCATCTTTCTTCTGCAACTCCATATGAGTGTAAATATATGCCTGGTCAAGCTTGTCACGAGCATGGTTCAGTAATGCTTCACAAACAATATAGTCGATGCCCAATTCAAGCCAGATTGTCCTTGCCCGCTTCCTTAGGTCATGGGCCGACCACTTTCTTTTTGAGATATCCCTCACCCATTCGCTCGCCGTGGTACTGTGGATAGGCTTTCGGCTTCGTTTGGACAAAGGGAACAACATCCCAGTTTGATATCCTTGCACAGCTTGCCACTCTTGGTATGAACGCAAGAGTTCAACCATGCCTTCTGTTAGAGGATAGACAACAGGCTTGCCGTTCTTTGTATCTTCTGCAGGAATGGTCCAGCGCTTCTGAATCAAGTCGATATGTTCCCACTTGGCTTTTCGTGTTTCTCCTATCCGGGTACCGTGGGCAATGATTAAAGTAAGCAGCAACCGCTTATCTGGATCTGCCTTTTCGATGGTCATCAATGCTTCCGGAAGTTGATCAGTATTGAAACGGCAACCTCGAACCTGTTCAGCAGATATAGAAAAGGTCTCACCAAAGAAGTCTTTAAACCGGACATCTGACATCGGGTTTACTGTGATTTTCTTCACCTTTTTTGCTGCAGAGTATGCCGTCTTCATCAAGTTAAAATTGGCACGTACATAGCTCAGAGAATAACCCTGCTGAAACATAGGCTGGATAAGCTGTTTGTCTACTGTTTGGTGGCACAATTTCATGACCGGCCAACCCTCAAACATACAGCTCACATGCTGTTCCGCCATGCTCTTAAGGTTCTGCAATCTCTGAGTTGTTGAACGATGTAATTTAAATTCCCGCTCAACATGCCAGTTAATTAGCTGATCAACTGTTTCAAATCCGCTGCATTCAGCTTTTTCTCCGGCTGCAATTCGTTGGGACGCTATACTCACCAACTCCATAACATGCCTCGCCTGAGTCGCTGGATATTTACCAATGCGATGGCCAAACTGACTGCCGTTCTTGTACTCCATCAACACCCAGGTGCCACCCGTGCGCGCTTTATTGAATTTCAGATAAAGAGAGCAACGCTCGTCTTTGAGCTGACGAACCCGAGGATCGCGGAGGTGTTTTTTAATTTGGGCATCTGAGATTTTGAGGGAGATGGTTGAAGAGAATAAAGCTTGCTGATTAAGTCGAAGATTACTTGATAACATTACTCACCTGTTAAAGTCGCCTGAATAACCATACGTGTCGGTTGTAGTCCTTGGCCGGAGAAGCTCACCTGATCAATCGAGCACTTCCCCTGAAATGCCCGGGGAAAAGACTCATCCATAATCACAATGCCTTCAGCAAAAGCCGTTGGATTGACTGGCGCATCTATGGTGATTTTCCTTCCCTGCCGTTGCAGTTTCCTAAGCTCAGTAGCGCAAGCCTGCTCGGCTTCCGCCTTACTATTCTTGTCTTTACCAATCCGCTTGAACGGTGAACTCCCGAGCCTAACTTCCTTCCGGCTACCGTCGGCTGTAGAAAGGTAATAGGCACGGACACCACTAAAATCATTACGGCCATCAAGATCAGCTGACACATTGATGAACTCAGGTAAGCGAGGATCATTCTCTTGAGAAAGTGACAGGGTAATGGATTGAATGGTCTGTCCCGACGCACTTCGTTGCTCACCAATGGGAACAAACACAAACCGTCCTTCTGATGGCTTGGCGACTGCATCATACTGTTTTGCCAATCGATTTAAGAAAGCCGGTGTACTCTCCTCACATCGGTCCAAATGCTCGATTACAATTTTTTGTAATCTCGAATGCACAAAAACAGAGAACCCATGCGGGGTAACACAGTCCGAGACTACCTGGCCCAAAGTTGTATTGTCCCAGCTCGCTGACTTCCGCTCTCGATATCCCGTTTCATCAGTAATCGCAAAAGGTGCCACAGTAAGAACCAAGGTGATCTCTCTTGGATGCAGGCTGATAGACCGTTTGGAGATCTGAAACTCATCACGAGATACATCACCCAGCATGACTGAGTAACGCTCCCCCTTAGGCGGGATACCATCTATGTCATCTGAATTAATGACCAGAGTCAGGCTGTCACCCTCAGTGCCGTTTCCATCTTTCAAACGCCATGATTTGAGCCGACTCAACATCAAGTCGGCGTTTTTTCCTATCAAATTAATCATCATTAATCCCATGACTTAGTGACTGTTTTGAGTTTTGGCGCTGATTTCACATCAGGTAGAACCACAATGGTATTTTGCTGGAAAACCTCATCACGAACGTGTGGGTTCAATTGATAAAACGCCTGCTCAAGCTGATCGTTATCTTGCCCGGTATGCCGATACAACAAGTCAGTGATCAGTTCTCCGGCCTTCGCATTGACCTTCACCCGCGATACTCCTTCAGCTGCAGAGTAATATCCGTCACCATCGCTCGACCATCATGTACCAGCGATGATTTACCTTCTTTAAGCTGCTGAATCGTCCAGCGACCTAAATTACGCCCCTGCCCGTCACTCACTTGCTGAGGTTCTTCAATCAAGTTCCGGATCGCCTCAACTGACTCATGAGCCCCGTATTGCAGCCATTTCCCACTAATATCGATGGTCTCAAGTGGGCGCCCAGTCCTTTCCGACCGAGCATCATCTATCAAACCCACTTCAGAGAACGCGCCTGGAGAAGTACGCTCGAACTTACTAATAGGCGTTTTATTCCCCACAGCAAAAACAAACTCACCAATAACTAAATGATGCATAGTGAACCCTTATTATCTCGAGCACCTAACTATCCCGATCGATAGCGGCATAACCCAACTGAGTCGAAAGCGTGTTCTCACCCATCAGGTAAGCAAATTGCTGATCCATCTGGCGAGTGACCTCTTTCGCAATGACTTGCTCATCTTGACCTTGAGCACCGGTGATTTGAATCTGAGGGGAAAATGTCACTTGAGGTTGTTGCCTAGCCTGAGCTTCTTTCTGCTGAACAGCATCAACCTTTGTGGCAACTTGCTCGGGCGAGTCGAGTTTGCGGCCAAACCAACCACCCAACATCTCGCCACCCATACCGCCACCTATAGAGCCAATTAAGCCACCTATCGCAGTACCAATGCCGGGCAATATCATAGTCCCAAGTGCTGCGCCTAGTGCGCCACCACCTAATGAACCACCAATATCACCCAAAGCCTCACCGCTCTGCTCCATATTGCCATTGGCAATGCCTTCAACCGCAGAGACAGCATTCATAGTCAGACCAAGTGGCTTTAATACACGAGCAAGCCCAGCTTTACCCAAGGTATCGGCCACATCACCACCAATCTCAATGGCATCTGCAGCCATCGCATTCATTGGCATCATCGCAATACCAGAGCCGGCCATCGCTAAAGCCGCCCCTTTTGGCTGAACATATCGGTTATCCAATACCGAACGAGCCAACCCTGCTAAGCCTCGCCCCCGCCGTCTAGAGCGTGATGGACGAGCCCGTTTCCGACCTCCACTAGTCAGTCCACCGGCCCTGCCATTCCTAGGGCCACGACTCGAAGCCACCGCAGCATTCAGATTTCGCCACTGTTTAGCCGCCATTGCAGCAATCCGGCCACCCTCCTTGGTTTCCCTATTTAGCCCCTTTCGAAACAATCGGGACTTATCCAACGTATTACCAAAGATAAGTGAGGCAGCTTTCCCGGCAAGCAATACACCTTTAAGGCCGATAAATGCAGCAATACCAATACCTACAGCAGCGGCAACGCCCTGATTAGCCTCAGCAAAGTCAGCCAGCATATCCACGCCCTTACCCAGAGGTTCGAGCACCCAATTCAATGCCGGTAACAAAGCGGTGCCAATGACAACACTCAAACGGCTCACTTTATTGACGAACATATCTACGCCATTTTCAGACGTACTGACTCGAGTCTCGTATTCTTTTTGAAGGGATTCGATATGAACATCTTGTCCCTGCTTGGCAAGTTTCAGGGCTTTGGTAAAGTTCTGAGTGTTTCCCGCCAGCGCCGCCACAGCACCTTTGGCCTCTTCACCAAAGATCTGACTGATCAATGCGCTCTGCTCTTCAATAGGTGCATCTTTAATCGCTTCGAGCACTTCCAACAACGTACCCGAAGCGTCTTGCTGCATAGAACTGGCAATATCACCAGCATCCAAGCCCAATGCAGTCATTGCTTTTTTCTGGGTTCCACTGGCTGCGTCACCTAAGGTCAGACGGCCAGAAATATTCTTAAGGGCGGTAGACGCACGCTCTTCCCCCATACCGGTTGAAAGCATGGCTGAAGCCAAAGCAGCAGATTCATTAACAGAAAAGCCCGCCGTTTTTGCGGTTGCTCCCTGCCGAGCCATAACGCCAGCAATGTCTTTCGCTTTTGAGTTGGAGTTATTGGAAAGGTGGTTGGCAAGTCCAGCGAGGCCTAAGGCTCCTTGCTGATCAAGCCCCATCGCAGCCTTAAACACCGCCAAGGTTTCACCGGCTTGTCCGGCTTCCATATCAAAAGCCACACCCATCTTTGCGGAATCAAGTACAAAGCTTTTCAGCTCACTAATGTCTTGAATCCCACTCTGGCCACCAGCCGCAAGCATCGCATTAATATCATTGGCACTCATCGGCGTATCTGTGGATGTTTTCAGCGCCCAAGAACGCAGCTGAGCAGACTGCTCCGGTGTCATGTCCACAACTTTGCTGACATCAGCAAATGAGCTTTCGTTCTTCATCGCAGACCACATAGTGCCAGCCAACGGCGCCGCGGCCATCGCTAAACTCGTTGCCTGACTGCCTATCTCACCAAGCTTTGCTTTTCTAGCATCAATGCGACCTTGGATGGTCTGCATTTCCTTGAGCCGACGATTCTGCTTCTCAAGAGCCGCCGTTGATTTCTCAGTTTGGGACTGCAAACGCTTTTGCTCGTCACCGAGCCTATCGGTACTAATACCGGCTTTCTTCAGGGCATCACCCAAGCTCTGCAAGCGGTTCTGTTGTTTCGTCTGGCGATCAGTTAGAGAATCAACCTTCCCTGACGCCTTTTTATAAGCCGCACCTAATTCAGTCGTTCGAACCTTGCCATGGTGAATCTGCGAATTTAACGACTGAAGTCGCTTATTGGCTTCATTAAGTTTCAACTTGAGCTGTTGAGCCCCTTCACCAGAGGCTTTTTTCATTTGCTGGTTTAGGCTTCGGATTTCAGCCTGGGTAATGCCGTACTCGCCACGTAAATGAGATGTCTTCTGCTTATTCTCTTCCATCTCAATACCAAGCGCATTCATAGATGCCTTGGCGTCAGTAACCTGCTTGGCCAGTTTTGCAGCTCGACTACTGACAGACTCAAACCCTTTAACTTCACGGAGCTGAGTATTAAGAGACTTCACCTCACCACGCTGCTCTTCCAACGCTGCTGTCAGGCGCTCTGTAGCCGTAGTAGTCGAAACAATATCCTTGGTGCCCTTTACGGTAGCATCAAGGACAAAGCTGATCTTTTCGCTCATCGTTTCACCCCGAGCTTAGAAAGAATCAATTCGTAGCGCCGCATCGCCTGATCTTGTGGCCACTCTCGCAGTTCACTCTCAGAGGTATTACGGTGCATAGGGATTAAATCAATGAGCGCTTCTACATCGTTGGGCGAAAGTAATCCCCCGACAGTTGAAAAAAAGCGCCGACCTGAGGCTTGATAGCCAGGTAGTCATTCAGCGCCATCGCATCCATATCAGGTGTATCGAGGTTACAAACAACACGGAACATGAAGTTCTCTTGCTCGATGTCATCCGTGATTTCCGCAAGCGCTTCCGAGTGTTTGACCTTAGGAACAACGAACTTGATATGTGAAATACTCTCGCCAAGCTCATTAGTGAATGGGAACAGCAAATCAAACTCAAAATCAGAACCAGTCAGTCGCTTCTCTTGAATCTCATCGGATGGCTTCAAGATAAAAGCTCGAATATCTTCATGTAGCTGAGTGAAATCAGGCGCTGACAGCTCTTCAAATTCCTCCTTGGAGATATCGGTACAGGCCAAGATCATCGCTTTAAGTTGCTGGAACAACTCAGAAGGACTCAGCTCTTTATCTACCCCAAGATTGACATAAGGAAGCTGTCGGAACCCCCCCAGAGAAATAGGCTTGATTTCAATTTCATGGTTATCGTTTCGGTTGTAAAACGGCAGCTTAGTGGTCTTTTTCATGGAAATTCCGATACAAAAAAAGCGCCCTCAGGCGCTTATCAACTAAACGAAAAACAACTACAGGCTTATCCCCGCCTCACCCATCAAATCGGCACCACCGACAATGGTTTTCCCGGTGTTTACATTGATGTCATGAACAACAGTGCCGGTATCACGTTGGGTATACGCCTTACAGGTACCTTCGATAGTAACGGTCGGCTTCTCACCCATTTTCACAGGATCTTTCTTGATCCCAGTGATTGGCCCGTACATTGAATACTCCTCAACATACGCCACACCTTCCGTGCTTTTGCCTTTCTCGGTCACATTCACCTGAGCATTGCCCATGGTGAACTTACCCAGCGCTTTAGAAAGCGCACCATGTTCACCGCGCACCTTGAGCGACCAACTTAGCTTCTCCAGCCCAACGGTATCTTCCGAGACAACAAACGAGCCTTCGTTGTTGGCTAGTTTGGCTTTGATTTCTGGCGGCGTGAAATCAACGATCTCATTCATCAAAGGCACAGATTCAACCTGTGCCTTAATCCGCATACGGATACGATCAGCCATTTACCACCTCCTCAAGCCAAGCTGTAATCAAGCCATTATCGACACTCATCTCATACACCATGTGTTCATTCGGTGAGTAACGGCCATAGTTAACGCACAAGAACCAACGGCCAGAGCTGTAGGTCTCAAGATTGTTCTTACTTGGGTGCAAGAAGGCTTTGAATACAGGAATCACACCCTGAGCAACCAGGTCTTGTCCCCAATTGGTCAGACGATCAATCACCTGCTGCATAAACTCCTCTGTGAGCTGTTTGCCCATTAACGGCTGACTGGTTTCTTCCAGCTTTCGCGCCATCAAATCTTCAAGGCCAACATGAGAAATAAAGCGCCCGGTATTGGTTCGGTTTCCAATGATCGAATAACCGCCCATACGGGTACGGGCAATGGTCACAACACCGTGCTTATTGAGGAAGTTGGCCTGAGTGGTTTTATCATTGATCTTGTACGACACGTTACGGGCAGTTTCATCACAAAGTACCGAACGGTTTTGAGGGCTAACCCAACCATCCACAGAAGCCATCGCCGCCACCAGCGCAATCGAAGCAGGCATCAATAGCTGGGCACCGTCATAAGTCTTAAGAAACCAAGGATCGATAATACTAACTTTATCCTCACCCGTTCCTTCTGCGCCAAATTCAGCCGCAAGCTCTGCTGCAGCCATATCGTTTGTATTAGGCCCATCCAGCACCGAACGACAGCGAACATCACGCCCCATCAGTGCTAGCTTCTGCCCAATAGGTTTAGAGCTAAAGCCAGGGGCGGCAATAATCGTTGGTGTCTCAGGACAACCTTTTACGGTCTCGAGGCCTTTTATTGCGCCAGTACCGGAATCTACACCGCCAATCACATTGGATTCAGTTGTCGCATCATCGGTATGATCTTGTACAACCGTCACATAAAGGATGCACTTCACGTACTCCAGCAGATAGCGAACCACATTAGGCAGAGTCCCTTGGCGATCACCTTTACTATCTAGCGCCATCATGGCATCGGAGTAATTCCAGAGACGAGTCGGCTCGTTATAAGCAATCGTCCCGCGTTTATCCGGCGCAGTACCGACCAAATGAACCACCTGCAGCGCAAGCGGCCCCATACTTGGTAGCGGCTCAATGGTATTAACTTCAACTCCGTTAAGCTCAAAATCCTGAATTGGTGCAAGGGTTGCCATTATTTGATCACCTCTTGTTTAACTTGTGTAGCCTGCTCAGCCAGACCAATCTTGCCGTTCTTCAGCAAAAAAGGCGTCTGCGCAGGTTTTAGGGAAATGGTTTTATCGGATGGGAAATACCATCGGCCATTAAGACGGAAAGGTTTCAGGATCGGGTAATCCTGCACCCCAAGTTGCTTTTGGGTTGCCATAGTTGTTCCTGCAGGAGATCAATAAGGTTGGAATTTAGGTACAAAAAAACCGCTGATGCGGCGTTAGAATTGTCATTCTGTCGGTAATGGGTAACGGGCTTTTATCTCAGCGACTTTATCTCGCCAAGCTGTTTCTGACTCTGGAGATTGATCGTATTGCCATTCAAGGTAAAGTGGATCTGATTCTTTTTGATAAGCCACCTTTCTCGCCTGAAGCACATTAGTCAAACTCTGTTCCGATATAATCCTAACCTTTTCCTCGTTGGGAATATTCAATCTTTGAAACTCTTCACTTTCTGTATTCCAATTTGAATACGAATCCCCATTATATGAAAATGAAATTATCATTGTAGCCTCTTCATTAGGATGCAAATTGCATGTTGGTTAGAGTGTTATCACGAGTCGCACCTAAAACTAGCTCTTCAATCGTAGATGCCCCTGTCACTGCATCTGCTGATAAAATACACCCACGCCTTGTAAGAAACCCAGAGATTTGCTCTATTGTCGCATCGCGTAGAGAAACTTTAACTACATTCAAATAGTCATAATTTGAACCAATGAAAGGATGGCTGGTTGGCCTATCGATAACGATTTTACTACGAGCTAGAGTAAATTTACCTGCTGACGCATAGTATTCGAGAGCACCTTCTCGTCCAACTTCAATAATCAAGCTAGCTTTAAATGTGCCGAACATCATACCGCCACTTGCAGTTACAGTTGCATTCCACATAATGACTGGAGTGGTTTCATCATAGTGAACACTTCCCGTGGTATCAGTGTTCGACCCCCAAGGAATTACTTCTACAGACAAAGCATAACAACGAACATTACTTTCAAGTAAATGCCTCTGTGATCTCTTAATATAGATTTTGGCATACGAACCTGTTGGACATAATTGCATTGCTCTCTTTAGAGTTTTTAAAGGTGACCCAGACGCGCCACTGTTCGAATCACTTCCATTTTCAGCGTCAACATAATACGTAACGACATTATTAGCAGTAATAGTCTCTGTAATCTCATTAACCGCATTATCTATCTTCTTATCAATCTCCCCAACCTTCCCATTCACCACCTTAGTCAAATCATTCGACGCTTCAACCAGCGCCCCGATCTGTTGCTCAATACTCATATGCCTGATTTCCAATTATCGAATTAATGCCAGCCAACTAACCTTGCTTTTCCAGTTCATTCACCCGGAGCAGCAACTCCACATGTCGGGCCATATTGCCAATCTGAGCCGTCCCCATGATGGCGAGTTCTTCAGCCAGGAAGAGGTTTATATTCTCGGCGCCGAGCACCACGCTAACGCTGTCAGTAGGCAACGGAGAAATATCGAGAGTAAACTTCTGCAGCCAACTGGCATTCGCTGATTTATAGGTGAGCAGCGTGTTTGGTACCGAATAAACAGCCAGCAATGTACCGGACTCTAAAAAGAACCCGACTTCCCTCACCTCATATTCCAAACTGCCTTTGAATACCGCGCCCATACGTAGCTGAGTTGGACTTAACTCTTCCCAATCCGTAATCAACTCTCGTTGCTTCTCGTTACTCAACCGAGTCTGATCAACACTCGGCGTATAACTACGATTACCCGCGCCGATCCACTTGATCGCACCTTTGATGCCTTGGTTCTTCGCACTGATCAGCTCGGCCAATCCAGCCTTGGTGTACTGTACCGTCGGTGTACTCATGCTGTTGCTCCGGGATTCATTTCACTTATAACCACCATCCGTGTTGCACCGCCCCAATAAACAGAACCGATACAAACCGGTGATGGTGGTAATACACCATTCACCGAGTCATCATGATTGGTCACACCTTCCTGAGCGATACCAGAGAACCGAAAGCCTGACTCATTACCATGAGCCACAATCAGCTCAACCGTGTCCCGTTCCGACTTAGTATGTTCAATACGGGAAAGCATCCGTTCGACACTTCGCTTATTGGCAGGATGGCTACGCTTCCAAGCAATAACTTCTATATGATACGGCCCCGGAGGCTTATCCATTTGATACCAAGGACTCACCTCGATATCACAATCAAGCGCATCCATTGCTACCGAGAGCCCATGCCGAGTACCGGCTTTACGGTGTATCTCAAAGGCCTTATCCGCTGTCTTGCGCTGTTGATCCAACGTATCTTCAGGGCGCCAGTCCATCACCCCACGTTCTGCCGCTAGCAAAGCAACAAACTCGTCGGGGCTATACAAAGGTTGTTTAAGCTCAGGAAAAGGATCCACCAGAAGATTGATTGCCTGATGCCAGGCGAACTCTAGTGACTCCTCTATAACAGTGCGGTTCTCCGGCTGAACGGAGACAAAAGGCTTACTCTGCCCGGACATCAATCACTACCTCCGTGCAATAAGGCGCCTCATCCCAATCACAAACCACATCTTGCGATGGTTCATGCACCTTGGCTCGCTTAGCACCCAACTCATAGAAGATATGCGCCACCTCTTCACGATCCACAATAGCCTCTAACCGATGAAGCCTATCCGCAAGCGATTCAGCAGCCTTCACCGCTTCCTCTTGCTGAACATGGTTACCCGGTTGAGCACCGGTGTATAAAGTCGCTACAATCCGATAAGGCTTTGGCGTTGCGCTCTTGGTCGAGATTTCATCAGACTCCTGCGCAATATCATCCCGCCTTAAATAATTCAGCGTCCTCGCCAATAACGCAGGACTCGCTCTACCGTCAGGGCTTTCACGGCTAAGTACTGCCACACAGACCTTACCCGAATTAGGCTCAATCATTTTTGGCCGTGCATCTTTAACCGGCATAGGCCGAGTGAGATTCTGAAACTCATACCGCATCACCACAGCATCAGGTTCAGATTCAATCTTAATCACCGGTCGCTCATCCAGCGTCAACGCATGGAACTTGTACCCCATGTGGGTACCCGTGGTATGAAACTGATAAGGCGCCAAATCAAACCGCTGCAATAGGCTTTCATTTGATTCCATCACCGGTGGCTTAGGCGGAAACACCGAATCATCACCCGGCTCCATCACCTGCCGTTTCAACCCATACTGCAACGCCAACAAATCCACCATGTCCGATTCAGTGACAAACTTGCGAAACATCTGCAACGCTTGGTGGTTATACTCACGAATTTCAGCAATACGCTTTAACACAAACGCCTGTGTTACCTGTGCCAGCAACTCAGCATCATTATCAAATGCCGATTGAAGCTCTACCGCTTTATCAGGATCACGCTCAGCACAGTAATCAACAGCAAAGCCAATGTACTCCTGTAGTAACGATTCAAAGTCAGGAACCTGAAATGCTCTCGGCAGATTCGAATTAGATATATTTGATGAACTCGTCATACACGCCCTTTTAGCTCAAGTGGCTTCCCGTTCCAGTCGCCACTCACCCGTACAATGAAGCCATTCTTCCCCGGTTCTGCACGGCACGACTTAGCATTGAAAGCCGTCAGCCCATTTGCCGGATTAGCCAGAGCTTCAAGAGTCAGGTTCTGCAAGATCATCGCTTCAGTTGGAGACTGAATTCTACCCAGCCTCTCAATAGCTCGATTGCCCACAGCTCTGCGCTTAACGCGGGAAGTCATAGACGTGGTCAACACCCGTTCAAAACGGCATTGCAATGCAGCCGCACCGTTGACCGTGCGGCCAGTTTGAGGATCGATTCCAATCATTGTTGTTGTGCCGGATTAGAGGTATCAGCACCCGTTTCTGGGGATGAATGTTTGTGGCCGTTGTATATCTTGCGGTCGGCCTGCATGGATCGCGTGTGATCAACAATCTCACCGTGATTCTTAAAGGTTGGCGCATACCACTCAACACCACCAGGATAATGCGCAGTCAGCTTGCCGCTATCGAGGTTGTAGAACTCTGTCATCCCATCACCGTAATCGGTCATCACTTCATGAGCTTCAGTGGTTGGACATGGGTACTGAGTGGAAGGAAGCCCCATTAACGCCACCGCATTATTGAGGTTGTCACCGCTGCCAAGATTTATCAGCAAGCACTGCTCGCCCACACTCGGACGACGATAATGACTCACCCGCCCTGCGCAATGAACAAAAAAAGGGATCCGCGTAGCCTTGTTCAAACCAGAAGTAACAGCAACCGTTGTCTTATCAGCCTTCGAGACCACACCAAGACGAATAATATTCGCTGCCGCCCTGCGGTTTTCTTCCAGCTCTTCACGTAGTGCCAGAACCTCTTCCTCAAGCGACCTGAGGCGTTTCATCAACTCCAACATCATGATGACTACTCCCCACAATCTGAAGCCACTCTTCGCCAACCGGCCCCATGTAAATACGCTGCTTTATGGTGACCACTCTCAAGAAAACCCCATTATCAGGGTCGAACTTACGGGGGATATTCGAAATCAGCCGGGTATCATCCACATCGTTAAAGCAACCAAACCGCTCATTCAATAGCTCTCGCTCAAGCCGAGTAGAAGCATCCAGCGCTTCCAAGTCGAAATCCCTGACAGCGGTCGGCACTTCTACCAAAAAACGCAACTCAATCTCATGCAGCTTACGGCCATCATTACCAGAATGATTTACAGGCTCACTCTCACCAACCTGATAAGTGATCAACGTATGAGTAGGCTCTTTGGCCTCACGCCGATAAGCAGAACCAATCTTGATGCCTAGCCGCTGCTCTAGCGTACCGACCACCAACATCACCCACTCACTTGGCACTCGAAAGAACGAATTTGAACTCATGGTGAAAGTGCTCCTCGAACTTGCGGTTTAACTCGGGAAGATAAGACTCAATAATCTCTTCGGACTGCTCCGAGATATCCATCGTCACCAGCTTGATAGACTTCCTTGCTCGGCTCTGGCGCCGGAACACCAACAGCTGATCACTATCCATTGGAGAGATAAACGCACCCTTGTAGAAATGCCGCCCAACCGTGACACCGTCACGACCTTGAACAGGCTTTCCCAACCGATGAACGCCCACTTCCCGTACACCAACCCACAGCTTCGATGTATGGCCACGCTGATACACCCGATAGCGTGTTTTCATCGCCTTACTATCGATGGATAGCTCATAGCCCAGGTCAGCCATCGATACCGCACGTAGCCAACGATTAGTTTTCACCACCGCCCGTCGTGCCGCCTTGGCCAACTCCACAGGCAACTGAGAAAACTTCTCCAGCACACGCGTATCAAGGATCATCTGTGAATTCAGACCAGCCATGTTTAGCCCCTGCCGATTCCAAGCTCATCAAGTATTCACGGGTGATTTGGCTATCCCCATCACGTCCCATATCAAGGGCATTTGAATGAGCTAGCACATAGCGCTTACCCTCATCCATCAGCGACGCTAATGGCGGTAACTCGGCATCAGTTAGAAGCCGTTTTACTTTATTGCCATTCAGCTCAGTGGACTTGATATAACCCTGAACCGTTCGCTGGCTGCCATCGGACAACATCACCACAATGGGACGGCCAAAGCAGCTTTGAAGCGAAGCCCGAACTAGCTCTCGGGCTCCTTCAAACTGGCTAGCCCCCTCACCAAACTGACTAGCCACCGTTAAACCAGCACGCCAGTCAGCAGCACACAGCCATCAGTGAATACACCCACCGGCACTTTCACCGAACCGTCAGCCGTTGGCGCTGTTTTGGTGAATTCACCATTGTGGAAATACGCCGGTTCTGATTCAAAAGCAGACGTATCCCCCGCCTTAATCGGCCCGTCAAACAAACCACGGTAAGTACAACTCACAACCTGACCTTCAGGACCCGAGTAATTGGGTACCACAATCAAAGAGCCATACTTAACCGGCACATCCTTGGTAAACCCGCCAGCAGGCGCTTTCAGGTCAATCTTATTTCCGTCAGCAATACGCATCGTAACTACCTGTCTTATTAACTAATGAGTGTGGGAATGATTAAGCGAACGTCACTTTAGAAATACCGCGGCGATCAACCATCTTAGAAGCCAGATCGTAAGTGATGCGGAACTTAGCACCGTCGCTGCTCCAGCCATCACCCGTTTCCAACCAAGGATCTTGCTCGCCATCTAGGAAGGCCATCACAACCGAATCGAAATGCTTACCGGTAAGAGCAATCGCACCATTCACCTCAGCCATTCGAGCCGTTTCAATCACCTTCTGGAACTTCTTATAAGCTGGGTTGAAGGTATCCGGCTTACTCGCCGTATTCAGCACCGCTTCGAGGTATGAAGCATGGTCAGGGTTTGCCAGTAGTACTTCACCGCGAAGATCCAACGCATCACCACCCGATGATGTCGCCGTCGCGAACGACTTATGCAGCGCCATAATCAAATCTTGGTAATCACCCTTTGTGATACCTGTTTTAAGATTGCCCCACTTGGTGCTCGTACCCGGGATATAAACCGACTTTCCATCACCCATTTGGCCAGAGAGGATCGCATTGAACATCAGCTTGTCAGACAGACGATAAGCCGACTGCATGAACTTACGGGGGATCTTAGAAATCAGCGCGATTTCATCATTGATGATCGCCTGACGGGTAAAGGCAATTTCACGGCCAAAGGTCGCCAGCTGGATCTTCTCGCCGCTACCTTTAATGGTCGCCGCTTTGTACTCACCGTCTTCTGATACCGCCATCAAATCCGGCGCATCATTAATCAGCACCAAATCCGTTTCTTTAAAGTTCGGCAGATTCTCGGTGTTTGCCAGCTCACGCCACAACGGCGCCCGAACCTTGGCTTCATCACGCATGACCGTCCGTACACCTTCGGTGATGATGTCGGCAAAATCACCACTGTTGAACGCCCTTGCCACCAGTTCATTCTTGTTACTGCAGAACTTGGCATCTTTGCCCACCAAGATCTCAGCCATATCCAACAGCGTTTTCATGCGATATGGATTATCTTTATCGACATTTTCGGTACCACAGCGCGAATTTAGCGCATTCTGCAGCGCATCTTTGGTGGTATTGCCGTTATCAACATGAATATGGGTATTGGTTGGCCCTGATGAAGCCTGATCACCACCATTCCCCTGCGGATCACGTCCTTGACCAGACGGTTCACTACCTTGAGCAGAAAGAGTCCCCAGGTTCTGCAGAATCTTCAGCGAGGCCTTCTCTTCCGAGCAATCCATATCATTGAGCATGTCATCGCGCAGCTCATCACTCACCTTGTGCTGAGCACACAGCGCACGAATCGCAGACTGGCGAGCGTTTTCTTTCTTCACTGCATTTTGCAGCGTATCGTTATCAAGTGGTTTTGGCATATCGTCACTTACCTGTTGTGATAGTTCGCTGCCTGCCGCACTTGCGGCCAGCGGTTGAGGTTCTGTTTTTGAAGTTGAAGGTTCTGGTTTGGGCTCAGAAATAGGGCTTTCTAACTGATTAAGCAAATCTTCCGGGGGATGCTTAAAGGCCTTGGCCTGCAAATCATCAAGGGAGACATTCTTGAGGCTGTTGGAGAGATCAACCGGATCGACAACCTCATCAATCAAGCCAAACTCCAGTGCTTCCTGCGCAGTAAACCAAGTCTCCTTGGCCATCGCCGCCAGCACATCGTCCAACGGCTTACCGCAGCGCTCCACATAAGCATCCGCAATGGTTTGTTTGGCGTTCTTCAGCTGGGTCAGCGCGCTATCCAGCTCATCTTCACCGCCCCATGCCCCAATCGACGGGTTGTGAATCATCAGCTTGGCGTTTTCCGGCATCTTCACCACATCGCAGGCCATCAGGAAATAGCTTGAGATAGACGCCACCAAGCCATCAACCACACCCACGGTTTTACCCTTATGCGCCTTGATGGCGTTATACATCGCCAGCCCTTCATACACCGAGCCGCCATAGCTCTGAATACGAAACTCAGCATCTTGGCTACCCACGGCCTGCAGCGCCCGCACCAAATCGATAGCCTCAATGTCATAGCTACCGATATCACCGTGGATCCACACCTTCACCGGCTGCTCTTCACCCTGATTGGTCAGAGTGAACCATGACTTATTCATCTTCGGCATTCTTTGCCTCTCTGTTCGTGTTTTGGCTCGTTTGATTCTTGCTGCTAGCGCTATGCTGAACCTTCGACGCAATGTTATGGGCAGGATCCGCCACACTCACAATCGCATCATCATTCATTGCCTGACGCTCAGCCTTAATCTCACGCCTGACTGATACAGGGTTGAAGTTACGTTCTCGCTGGTAATGGCTAAGCGACTGCAATCCCAACCGCGTACCTTTCTCAACCCCAGTCATCTCTTTAGCTGGGTCTATCCACGGCATGACTGGCGCTTGATAAATCGCATTCAATACCGACTCAGCATCAACATCCTTTGGCACTTTTAACTGACCAGAGAGAATCGCCATCTCCAGCGCTTGCCGATATTGCGGACGGGTCCAGCAGGTAACGAACTTGCGTTGAAGGATCCGGTATCGAGCAAAGGAATCGATAAGCTCTTGCCGCTGGGCCGAATAGGTTCCAGAGTAATGACGAGTCACACTAGAACAGTTCACGCCAGAACCTGCCGACGCTAATCGCATTTGGGCATCACGGAACGGACTACTCATCGACTCACTGCGATTGCTCTCCACCACACCCGCATCTTCACCAGGTGCCAGTTCAAAGCTGTTCCCCATACCAAGGAACACATCCCCACCACGGTCAAAGGCATCACTCACTTCAGTGCTGCTGTCACGCTTGATGAAATAAGCAAAGCGGCTAGCAATCTGCGCACTGATCCGCTCTGACTGATCGTAATCTTCTACATCCGCAATCAAGTCCATGACTGAATGCAGCAAGGTCACGCCTCGGTTCTGATGAAAACGACGGGTAAACTTCAGGTGAGTAACGAATCGCGCCTCAACTTCAGAGAACTCAAAACCCAACGCATCCCGCTGGATCAACACAGAGATAATCTGCCCTAATTTATTGCGACGAATCCCTTCATACACACCGCGCTCAGGCTCACTGATATTCACCGGCACATAATCCGGCTCAAACGGCTGCACCCCAAACGGCGTCCCAGATGGATAATCAATCTCTGGGTGATAGCCCATGTAATACCGCGCAAACACTTCCCCATCTCGCAACCAGGTACGGCAGGCCAACCACTCGGTTTCAGCCCGAGAGTGTTCACCATCGATATTTTGCTTAAGGGAAAACAGCTCAAACCATTCATTGATTTGCCGGGCAAACTCCGTATGTACATTGCCGGCTTTATCCAATGGCTGAGGTTCAATCATGATGCCGTTCGGCCCCACCACATTGGCGCAGAACTCATCAAGAATCGCAGTAACGAAAGGCGTGTTTTCATCCATATGCCGCGCCCGTTGGCGCAGCGACTTGGCATCTTTGTTTAACTGATTGGCTTTACTGGTAGAGCGAGGATTACGTTTCTTGGTGTGGGGGTTAGCAGGTAATGCAGCTTGATACTTGTTGATTAACGTTCGGTTGTGCATCCGTTCAAGCCCTGCCTTGGGGTTGAAGTAACCCACCACACGATCGGCAAGGTTGAATTTACTCAAGGTAATTCCTCCGGATCATGCTTCTGCGGCCCCCTTGCGACTCCCGAGCGATTAACGCCTGCAAGCGTTCAATCTCTCGTCGCACCGTTGCAAGGCTGGCAAAGGTCAGCTTTTCCCCTTCAGCAGTTTCCACCGACTGCTGCATCAAAATTTTCTGCTCGGCATCTAAGTACCACTGCAAGCGCTGGCGGTTCGTTATTGTCATCCGTAAATGCCCCTTGAATGCCTATATCGACTTCTTGGTTTTCGCTCAAACTTCGGCTGCTGATCGGCATCCACTACATTGATATTGAACTGCCACTCATCGGCCCAGCCCGGAGGGCTCTGCCAGTTCAGCTCATCACCGCCCTTGTAATGCATCCCCGCTTCGGCATACACGCACAGGTCAAACGCCTCATTCGCTTGTTTATCTGGCTTCTGCCAATCGCCGTTTTCATCAATATATTCGGCAGTCAGCTCATCAAACCACTCACGTTGGCACCAAGCAGGCAAATGGAAGAATCGAGAACCAAACTCAGCCCGACAATAGCTCGACGACACACGGTGTTTTAACCGGTTGGTATGAAGCAACAACAGCGGGATTTCACCATGCGCATGTTTAGAACGCTTATCGGGAAAGCTCTCTTTCACCAAGTCTTTCGGATCACGGCTCGCGCCTTTCACCAAACGGAACAAATGAGACATCCCCTGCCGCTTCAGGCGGTTGTAAAACTGATAACTCAGCTCAGTAACCGAAGTGGTTTTATTACCCACCTTTTCACCAGATCCACCGGAATCACACAGTGTCAGTAACGGCTTCATCACCCGGCCAGACTCATCCCCCAATGGATAGGTTTTCTTAATCACCTGATCAATCAACAAATCCCAATCCTCGGCATACACCGCAGGATTAATGCGATCACCATTGCGATGAGGTGTAGTCAGGATTTCAAAGCGGTCAATTACCCAACGTTGCAGCCCTTCCCCGAACACCTGAGCTTGCACCACAAACCGAGGGTTCTTGCGACCACCCTGCACATCGATACTCATGATCAGGAATCGACCTCCTTCAGGAATCACACCACGCGGATAGTCTCCAGCACGAGCCATCAGCTCATGCGCCCCCACTTCCTGACTTTGAGATTGATAAATATAGGGACGGCCAACATTGATGTTCATAAAGCTTTTCAGCGCTTCTTCATCACCGCTTTCATCATATTGCGCCTGGGCATTCAAGTAGCGATAAACCAACTTTTCCCAACTCGCATAAGCCGCCACAACGCCCTCAAACCAGAACGTTGCCCATTTGGACTTTCGATGCTGGCTTTCGTCTTCAACAACCTGACCATACTGGTCAACGCCACCTTCCCGAAACCAACGCCCAGCAAGGTTAAGTTTCTGCTTTTGCTTTTCTTCTATTCGATATGTACAGCGAGGACACTCACAATACGCTGTGTTAGCCGCATCCTGGTAGTCCTCATGGTCATCCCACTTCAGCGTCTCAAAAAGAGGCATGAACCACGCTTCGCAGTCAGGACACTGCCAGTAAAATCGTCGCCTATCGCCTTGGTTATACAAACCACCGATGCCCGAACAAGGCTGGCATTCATGAGGCTTCAACTGCGCATCCGGTTTTGGCTGACGAACAATACGCCCAGGGGAAGATTCAGCCATCGCCATTCCAGACGACTTAGCATTTTGTACCCGCATTAGCATGAGTTGAAACTTACTACCTTCTTCCCCCACCGAGTCATCACCGCGATCGTAATCGGTACAACCTGCATAACGATAAGTCGAGGCCGACAAACTAGTTTCCGTCGCGGAATCCAGCTTTAGCATCATGCCGTTCTTGAACACTTTACTGGTGAGGTTGTCATCCGCCTTGCGGCCAGTACGCAAATCACGAATAGGTTTGGTTTTGGTAAAGCAGCGATCTAAATCTATCTTACTCATATCGACCGCTTTGGTTTTGGTACTGTAGATAAGCAGCATGTCACCCGGCGCTTGAGTAACGGCGTAATTTATCCAGCCCTCAACCAAGGCTTTAGTCTTGCCCGAACGCGCAGGCCCCATCAAAATCACCGCTTCATAAATTCGACGAGACAGCGCATTCATCGGCTCACGCATATACGGCGTCATCGAACTCATAAACTTAGTGGTGTCCATTCCATCCGACACCCAGAGATACTCATCAGCGGCTTCCGCTGGGGTTTTATTCGCAGGCAAACACAAATAAGCCAAACTACGACGAATAGCCGCCGCATCGGCAAATTTATAATCGAATGTCATCGTTCACCGCCTCTAAATCAAAATTCAGTAATCTTTCGATATTCTCAAGTTGTTCCGCAGTCGCATCCGGTATCGCGGTTTCAATTCGGTTGATAGCTCCATCGGCAAACTTCTTAATCGCAGCGGTACTCTTGGCGATTTCATTCTCGTAGTCTTCACGCAGGATCAACTCGCCAGTGTCTTTCGATAGGCTCAGCTTCTCTCGCTCTGCCTGAACAAACGCCCGCAGCTCAGCGGCGGTTGGAAAGCCCATTAGATCCGGAGCGTCTGACTCTTTCACTGGCGCTTTACACAAATACGGCGCCACCTGACACACATCGTATAGCGGCGCATTACCCTTGAAGGCCACCGGCTCAATACCTGCCGCTTTAAGGCGTTTACGTACCGTCGAACGGTGAGAGCCAAACTGCTCTAACTCACTGGTATTCCATAATCGTTTTTCATTATTCATGGCTTCCTCGGAAATAGCCCAGTCTCTCCCGGTGTCACGCCCGTCTCGCCCACGGTGACGTTGCCGCTCATGTCGCGCTTACTCGCGTGGCTAGTGCCTTTTTGATTCTGAATGCGCGCTCAGATGTAAGGAGGGCACCGTCTTAGCTAACGCAGCAGACAGCGAGGCACAAACGCAGAAGATGAAAATAGAAAAGAGAAATCACTCTTGAATGCAGGTCTGCGGGTTGTCGTAACAACGCCGCAAATTCTCGATGCGAGAAGCACACAACGAGAAATACATCAGCCAGACAGGATCACGCCTAACGGCCTCGCCCCACGTTAACGGAGGCGATTGATAAGGTTGAGTACAAGGAAGTAAATACGCCGCAGGCGGTTTAATCAGTGTTACTTTGTATTGGGTGACCACTGGCGGCGTTGTAGTACACCCAACGGTCAGCACCAGGAATAAGCAAATCAGCACAATTCGCATTGGCAATGTCCTTTTCAATTTGTAGTTGTGCTTGTGATGCGCGAGCCTGCCAACTTCGACGGGCTAAATCCGCCTGCTCAGCCGCTATACGTTCTCGCTCTGCCATGGCCTCTAGGTAAGCCACCGTCTGTTCCATGGATTGATTCACTGCGACCAGCTGTGCGATTTCTTGCGACTTGGCCTGAATATCCGCTTTCGATGCTTTTAAATCTCGTGATAAGAAGCCGTTCTCGACAAACAGCACCACCGCAATCAGTACCAGCACCACCAAACTAAAGCTCTTGAACTTACTCATAACCATTGAGGCAAATCCCCCGTTCACGTTCCCGCCGCGTCACTATGCCCAGACAATTGCTGGTTTCCACACGACAGTCTTTACCGTTCACATACACCCAGCGAGTAAACTCATTACAGGCTGCATCCAGCTCGCCAGCTTTGAGTTTTTTCAGGTAAGTCGAGCTGCGGAAATTACCCGCACCAAGGTTCATCACAAAGCTCACGGCCATATCGAACTTTGGCCCTTCGGGCAGCTTAACTTGTTGATTAACTACCTTTTCGGCGGCAGCAATATCATCAATAAACCATTGGGCAATTTCAGGTACTTCCGCTGTATCGCCCTGCTCTACCCCTTGGGTATGGCCAAGGCCGATGGTCCACACGTTGGCGCTGCACTGGTAAGCCGAGCTTTTACATCCTTCCAGCCCGGCCATAAACGCCAAGCCATCGTCACTGGTCTTTAAGTCGTGATGAGTACCTGCAACAAAAGCCAGTACAGCAGCCACCGCACAACCGGCCGCGCCGCTAGTCGTCTTCCATTTGTTCATAGGCTTTTCTCACATCAGGATGGTTCTGCAGGGCTTTGAGCATTCGGCGGCGATAGAGCCAGTTGATAACGGCGGTAAACAAGGTGGCAGCGATAGACACCACCACACCAATTTCATTGATGGATAAGCCAGACACCAAGCCGGTAAAACCCGCCCAGAGGTAGGCAAACCATCCGATCATCTTCTCTCTCATAGGCGAATTTCAGGTATAAAAAAACCGCCAGAACGGCGGTTAGGATTAGAGGTATAAAGCGCTAAAACGACAAAACCCCGCCGAGTGGGCGAGGTTTTGCAATGTGGTAAATATGCATCGTTTCAGGGTGAGTGTCAACGGTCATCTTATAGATAATTGTGATTAAAAGCATGCAATCCCCCCAAGCATAAGAAACATAACCTTTTTCATATTAAAAAACAAAACTCACACTTTATTGCACTTGAGTTTTGTAACGATTGATTTATTGATAGATTTTGTTGGGAAACCAATAAAAAAGCGCTAAAATCTGGTTCAATAAATGACGCTTTATGGTCAAACAACGAGTGATATCATGAAAATTCACGAGCTACGCCTAAAAAACTTCAGAAAATTTGTTGATACGCGTTTTTGCTTTAATACGAAATCCAATGTAACAGTACTTATTGGTGATAACGCAACAGGTAAATCTGCTATCTTAAACGCGTTATCCATTATGATGGGTAGTTACTTACTTGATTTCAAAGTTCCGCAAGCAGCACGACATATTCGTAAAGATGAAGTTCGCATTGCTCAAATCAAAACAGGTCAAATTGTTAGCTTAGAACCCCAGTGGACTGATGGTATTCAATTGTCTTGTATCGGTACTTTATCAGAAGTCGCTCCTAATGACACAACCTTAAGTAAACCATTCCTTTGGTCTAGAGAATTAACCTCAGAAGAAGGAAAAACAACAAGAATTAATGCAAAAAAAATTGCTAAAGCAGGTAGAGAAGCACGTATTAAGGTTGAGAACGGAGAAGAAGTTCTTCTACCTATTATTTCATATTATGGTACTGGTCGTCTTTGGCATAAAAAGCAGGACATCAAACTTTCAAAGCCAGACTCTCGTACCGTTGGCTATCGTGACTGCTTAGACCCAGCATCGAATCATCGTTTGTTTTTTAAATGGTTTAGTCGATTAGAACAAGCCGGTGTTCAAAAAAATAAAAAGTTCGATGTGCTAGAAGCTGTTCGTACAGCCGTAAAAACATGCATACCAAACTGTGAAAATTTTTACTTTGATCTTGAACTTCAAGAACTGATGGTTGAATTTTCCGATGGCACTTTATATAGCTTCGATAATTTAAGTGATGGTTATCGTAACATGTTAGCAATTGTTGCAGATATCGCACACCGGGCAGCTAGACTAAACCCACAACTAGGTAACCAAGCTGCAACTTTAACACCAGGAATTGTATTAATTGATGAAATTGATCTGCACTTACATCCAAAGTGGCAGCGTGAAATTGTTAACTCTTTAAGAAGTGCTTTTCCAAAAGTTCAATTTATAGTTTCTACTCATTCACCGTTCATCATTCAATCATTACAAAGAGGTGAGGTAATAGATTTAAATTCAGGAGAGAACCTAGCTCCAGAATTTGAGTTTAATGATGACGCTAGTAATAACATCGCTCAAACAGCTCAGCCATCACCTTCAAAAAGTTATAGTGAACGTAGCATTGAAGACATCGTTGAGGAGGTCATGGGAGTAAACATACCCTCACGGAGTGCTCGACTTGAACGGATGTACGAGGTCGCCAAAAGATATTATCAAGTTCTTGAAGAAAGCGAAAATGCCACAGAAGAAGAAAAAAATATTTTAAAACAGAAACTTGATGAACTTAGCGCACCTTTTAGTGACAGTGGTGATATAGCTTATTATGCTTTTTTAGAAATGGAAAGGCTCGCTGCCGGTCTAGGGAAGTCTAAAGTCAAGGATGAAGAGTAATGCGACCTGTAGAGCGTGGGACTATTCCAAAAGATGATAATGGTAACGACGTAGCTTATTCAAAATACCAAGATTCCAGAGGTGATTTAATAAAGCGCTTAGGTGATTACTGCTCATATTGCGAGATGCAGTTAGATGCAAGCCTTGCAGTTGAGCATGTTCAACCCAAAAAACCTAAAGGAGCAAATCAAGTCATTCAGTCAAGGTTACTTGACTGGAATAACTTCCTTCTTGCCTGTACAAACTGCAACTCAAATAAAGGAAGTACAGATATTGTACTATCTGACTATATTTGGCCTGATAAAAACAATACATTTAAAGCTATTGAATACCAAAAGGGCGGAATAGTTCGAGTTTCACCCACAGTAATTTCACCATTAAAAGAAAAAGTCGAGCGTTTAATTAATTTGGTAGGGCTGACCAAGCAACCATCGATAGAAAAAGAGGCAAGTGACCGTCGTTGGAATAAGCGTAGAATCGTTTGGGATAAAGCTGAAAGAGCAAAAGATCGTCTACAAAAGTGTAATAACGATTACATGCGAGAACAAATTATCGAAACAGCTGAAAGTGATGGCTTCTGGAGTGTTTGGATGACTGTATTCTATCAGGATGCTGATATGCTGAATCGATTATTATCCGCAGCATCATATAAAGGTACTTCTCGACAAAGCTTTGATCAAAACGGCTCCCCCTTAATAAGGGTTGCTGGGGAAATCTAAAACCAAAACATTCTAATTCATCGGCCGAATCGCTTCGGCCAATGTTTTCACAATATGTACAAATGCTACTAGAACGTACTCTAAATATTTCACTTTTCCTGAGACTTAGCTTCTAAGCCACCTCCCTCACCTCTTCATTTTCCCGCTCCACCCTGCTCTGCACTGCCAACACCGCCACTGTTCGCTGCCCTACTAACCACGCCACCAACTTGTTCAGCACCGTTGAGTACCGCTTGAAGCGTGTATAGGTGATCGGCAAGGTTTGACAAAACACAGCAAAGCGGGTTTCTGTCGTCCACTCTATGCGACCTTCTTTGCAGCATGGGCACTTGCGGGTGACGCGGTGTTTATTGGTTACCCTACCCACACCATTGCACTCGGGGCATAGCTGGCCGAGTTGTTGAGTGGCTTCGGCTATAGCGGTTAGGCACAAGGCCTCGATGGCTTGTTTGGGGTAAACGCCACGCCATGTTTGCATCACTTTGGCGGCTTCTAGCCAGGTTTGCTGGTATAGCTCTCTGGCTGAATCTCTGTCTGACAGCAGCTCAACAAACAGCACATGAAAGCCTATGGGCGACTCCTTCCAAGTAATGCCCACTATCGCCAACTGCTCATCAAGGCTCAGTAAGGCTTTACCGCCTGTGCGGGGACCATAGCTGATCCCCTTCATTCCGAATTTACCTAGCAACTTTTCAATTTTCATAATGTTATGCCGCCTCTTCGAGCGTTGTTACCATGCTGGCCGGAACCAGGCGGTAGTAGTAAACCAATTTGCCGTTAACGTGCTTGCACATCCGCTGCTTTACCAAGCCGGTATTGCTTGGCTTCACCTCTCGCAATCGGGCGCTAATCGCCGGTTGAGTATCAAAGGCATCAAACTTGGTTTGAATCCGCTGCTCTAAATCCCTCAGCGTTGACCATTCCAAGCCCAGCGCAGAAGACACGACTCGATTAAATTGGGTATCGGCACCTAGGGGGAGTCGCTTCTGTGCTTTCAAGTCTTCCACTTGCTGTTCAAAAGTTTGTTTTGTGTTCATGCGGCACACTCCACTTTTTCGCGAAAGTTGATTGTTAGCTCATCCGCAATACCACGCTTAAAACGGATCCGCTGCGTGACAGGAAAATACCCCGGTGTGAACAGCACAAACACACTCCCGAAGTTAACGCCTGTCTTCTTGGTGACGCCGTCAGGTTCGACGAAGTTGTATCGGCCATCAGGCTCATAAATAGCGGCGGCTTTGCCCTCGACATACTCCAGCCACCAACCGGTTAACGGCTCATACGGCAACAACATCATGCCCGAATGGCCTTTCTTGGCTTGCTCCAACGCCTTGCTTAGAAACTCAGGTTTCTTATCAAACGGCGGGTTACACCACCAATGCGATGCCCAGTCGCATTGCAAAGCATCAAAACCACGAACCGTAGCGTTCGGGTTCAACCTGAAAGCACATTGCTCTCGGCTGCGTTCAAACCATTCCGGTGATACATAGAACTCGGCACACTTCGTTGTTTCAGGCTCGGCGGCCACATCCAGCTCAAACGCGCGACCATACAAAGCTTGGGCATCCCAAAAACAAGGCCACTGTGTACCCCATCGATTCTTATCACTTTGGGCAGTCGTGCTCTTAATCAAAATCGCCATCACGCCGCCCTCGCAATGCCATGCGTATTCACACGCATCCAGATTTCGGCTTCGCGCTTACGCGGGGCTAGCTGATGCCGTGCCCACGGTGAACGGGTGTTAAGCAGCTCTAACATCGCATCAACTTGGTTAGCGGGTATGCCGTTGGTTTGCCATTTCTTCACGGTAGCGACAGATACCCAGCAGTGATCGGCAATCAGCTTTAAGGCCTGATCCTGCTTCAACTTACGGTGATGCATTAGGTGGCGTACAGCAGAACAAAACGCCTTTGATTTCAGTTCAGATTGAATCTGTTCGAGTGTTTGATATCTCATGCTGCGTTGCTCCCTTTCTTGATCCGGTAACTGCTCCAGTTGAAAGTCACCCATTTGCCGTCTTCCATAATGCGATCGACCGCGGCGCGCCCGAGGGTTTTCACTAGCTCATCACTCTGCAAGTTGGTGATGATGCCGGTTGGCCGTTCCTGCGTGTATCGCTCGTCGATAATACGATTAATCATTACCCGTTCGTTGTTGCTGTTGTGCTGAATGCCCAGCTCATCGAGTACCAGCAAATCAACCACGCTTAGGTAGCGGATGATTTCTGTCTCGCTGATTTCGGCTTCATTGCGGTAAGAGTCGCGGATCTTCAACATCAACTCAGCCACAGTGATCACCACTACAGAACGGCGCAGCTGCAACAACCCATTGGCGATAGCGCAGGCCAAGTGATTCTTACCCGTACCCGACGTTCCCGCAAAAATGAAACCACCCGGACGATGATTGATGTAGTCATCCAACAAGCGTTGCGCTTCAGCAAACGCCGCACGTTGGCCTGAGCAATGGGTGAAGTAGTTTTCAAACTTACAGCCCTGATGACGCTTCTTGATACCCGAGCGACCTATCGCTTTCGCTGCCAGCACCTGACGGTTTTCTTGATTCACCTTCTGGCGGAAGGCTTCTGCTTCTCGCTCGTGGATTTCGGCCATCTGCTCGGCGGTGTATGGCTGGACGTGTTTTGGCATCGCTTTGGCCAATCGATTCATGATGTTCATCAGTAACCCTCCGGTGGTCCGTAGTTGCCATTACTAGCCCCCATGCGCAGAACCGTTGAGTCCTGCTTGCTTTGACGCTCACTCGCCCACTTATTGGCATTGCGCATGCCGTTACGCCAGGCGGCAATCCAGTCGGTGTACTTCGAACCTCGGGCAATCATGGCGTCGGCCCATTGGTTGGTGGCATCGTGCACATCCAGCGAGAAGTTTTGCTGGGCATACCACTGCGCCATCTCATCCGATACGTGGAACTGAGCAGGCAGCAAGGTTTTCGATGGCTTGCGTGTTTTGCTCGTTGGTTTATCAAGATTGCTTGCTTGGGGGACTATAGGGGGATCTTTAAGATCTGATGGATCTAATGATGGTTTGGGGTCAGCCTCCGGCCCACCCTTTGCCGAAATCTGCCCTAGGTCAGAATTCGACCTAGGTTGATTTTCGACTGGGGTAGAATCGCTGTTTTGCAGCTGACGAACATCAATCCAATACATGTTGGTGTCGTTGTTTTTAGCCCCTTCTTTGGCTGGTTTCACCCGACATTCTTTAGTGATAATCCGCATCTCACACAGGCTTTTGATCTGCGCTTTCACCGTAGAACGGGATACCCCACACTTCTTCGCCAACCGTTCTAAACTCGGCCAACAATAGCCTTCGTCGTTGGCAAAATCAGCAAGGCAAAGCATGATGAGCTTCGCGTTGCCTTTGAGGTTATCGGCGTCCCATACCGCCGTCATTACTTTGATACTCATAACGCCAGACCTGCTCTCATCTGTTGGAAAATCCAATGGGCTTCAACAGGTGAGACTTCAAACTTGCGCCTGCCGTTACTGGCCATCCATACCGAATGGCCCTGATTCAGAATTAGATAAAGACTCATTGCACGAAATCCTTACGCGGCTTTGTTAGCCATCAAGTTCTCTAGGTATCCCAGTAGTGGTTTGTGAGAACCCTCACTCTCCTGCACTTCTTTGTAAGCGGTACGGAGTTGGTCCAGCGAGGCGTTCTCGGGCAGCATCAGTAGCGTGGTCAGTGCTTCTGATGATTCTTTGTTGAAGTGAGCCAGCAAGCGATCGCGGCCAGAACTGCAGTCACTCTCCCCTATTGATGCCACCGAAAAGCCCAGTGGATTGAGGAAGATATTGAGTGCATCACAAGCCCGTTGCTTGGGCATGGCGAGTAAGATAGCCGGAAGCAGATCCATGATATTGGCTTTGGCCTCAGCCGATACCCGCTCGTTGTAGCGCCAGAAGTTTTGTGAGTTGTTGGCATCATCGGCACCAGGTACTTTCAGGATCCGCTTTCTTGGGGCATCCGGTTCATGATGCAGATTCAGCTTGTAATAATTGCGAGCGACTTTATTGGCGATGAACTCCTTGGTGACTTCACACCGCCAACTTTCTATCGCGTTACGCATAACGCTTTTTAGACTTACCATTGTTGTTTCCTTACGTTGGTTGATTGTTTGTAATCACCGTTAATCGTCTGATTACCCTATAATTACTAGGCTACTTTTCTATATAGGCTGCTGTCATACTTGAGCCTCCCATTAGTTAAGTACTCAAGTTTAAGTGCCTGTTTTTCTGGAATTACATCACTCCACTGGGATATTGAACCCGGTGATATACCAAGAGCTTCAGCAATATTGATTCGTTTTTTAAAATACTTGATTACATCGGACTTAAGCATAAACCACCAAATCTTAGAAAACTAAGATTCTAAGCTTAGGAAACTAATGCCGTCAAGGTTTAGAATACTTAAATTATGGATATTTCAGATCGCATCAAAGAACGCATGCAGGCCCTAGGGCTAAAAGGCGTAGATATTAGCAAGGCTACTGGAGTCTCCAGTGGTGGGGTCAGCCAATGGGTAAACGGCATGACAAAACCCAGGGGCGAAAAGCTTATTGCTTTAGCTCGGGTATTAGATTGCGAACCTGATTGGCTTTTATTTGGTGAACAGAAGCCATCTAAAAAGACAACGAGCTCTAACGTAACTTATGGTCCCGACATTAAAGGCTACTTTCCTTTGATTAGTTGGGTGCAAGCTGGTGCTTGGAGTACTATCGAAGAAATTAGTATTTCAGAAGCCACTCGTTACCCATGCCCTGTGAAATGCAGCGAAGACAGCTTTGTACTTAAAGTTCAAGGTGTAAGCATGGAACCCGTTTTTCGAGATGGTGATCTCATATTTGTTGATCCTCAAGTTGAGTGGAGGCATGGCTCTTACATTGTTGCTCGTCTAGATGATAAAAATGAAGCAACATTTAAACAACTCATCATCGAGGGTGGCCAGAAATTCTTAAAGCCTGCAAACCCAAATTGGCCGGAACAAATCATTCCCGTTAATGGTAACTGCACTATTGTTGGTGTCGTTGTTTTCTCAGGTAGATCCTTCAGCTAATCCCTTTCTATGTTTCAAGAAAAAGCCGCTTATGCGGTTTTTTTTACCCCATCAATCTTAGAAAACTAAAAATCATCATTGACAACAAATCTTAGATAGCTAAGATTAATTAAGAATCAGATGTAAAGTTATCTAAGGAATGACCATGAAAGAACTCAATCAAATCGTCACAACCAAGCTTGCCAACATGATCGATGACGGATCCATCGAGAAAATGATCGAAGATCAGCTAGAAAAGCTGATGCAAGATACCGTTAATGCTGCTCTTCGCAGGTATAGTGACTTTGGCAAATCACTTACCGAGACAATTGAAGCGTCTATAGGTACTTCACTCAACAAAGTTTCGTTTCCAGAGTACAACCACTTCGTAGCCCAGTTGGTGCAGGAAAAATACGGCCAGGCATTAGATAAACACGCCGCTACCCTACTGGATGAATTACTCAAAGCTGAGCTTAGCCCGGTTCCTGAAGAACTGGACGCACACAACATGCTGGATGAAATTCGAAGCTGTTGGGAAGAATCGGCCCAAGAGAATGGTGGTGAAATAAATATAGATTGGGATGAACGAGATACCGCTATTTATATGACTATCAAACATCCCGAATATGATTGGCAATCAATAAAAGTCACCTTCTACAACCACGGCGAAAAAGACTGCCAATACCACATCGGCTATATCAACGAAGACGATAAACGGATCAGCGGAAGCATTACCGGCGCCACTCACGCAATGGGTTTAGCGGGTTACTTCTACAAACTCTACTGCCGACAAACCAAAATCTCTGGCCTGCAAAATATCTACGGCGAGAGCATTGATGTTTTTGATTATTAAAAGAAAACCCCGACTCAGGGACCAATCCGAATCGGGGTATCTCGTGCAATGAGTCCTCATCGAGGCTCAACTTTAGAATAACCCAGGGCTGACCACCCTGCAAGACCACAATCTGATTATCAATATTCACATAAGGAAATCGTGCAATGAGAGAACCAGTGAAGAACAGTATTGAGGCATTTATTGTTAAGCATATAGATAAACAACTTCAGGCTGAGGGTTATCTCCCATCAGAAATTGATCGCGGAATTAATGAAGCATTACGTTTCTACCGTACTACCGTCACTTTCAGTAAAGGTAAAGTATTCGATAGCTGTTTAACTAAGGCGCGTCATCTTATTAAGCCAACAAAGAAAGCCGCCACTCGCAGTAATAAAAAGAAAAAGGCGGCAGCATGAATAAAGAAGATCGCCTTCGCGAGCAAGGCCGCCGACGCGCCCAACGTTTTCGCGACAACCAAAAGAGTAATGGCGTGACTAACTTTCCCCTGCCCTTGGAACAAAAGGAAGTGGAACAGCTCAACGAGATTTGCCGCTTCTTCTCGCAACCAGGTACACCATGCAAACAAGCTGAAGCATTGCAGTTATTGATCCACCGCGTTCACGCCGAGATTCCGGTGATCAAAGAAAAGCTCGGCACCTGCAAATATTGCGGCGAGTCATTACCCGAAGGCTGCGCCAACTTAAATCAAGGTGGACTGTTCAAAGGTGATGCCCGTTGTTGGCATACCACCAACCGAGTCCGACTTTTCGAACCACGGCTTCTACCAAAAACAACGGAGGTTTCATGATGGAATATTTAGCCCCACTCATCTACTCCACCGGATGTGTTGTGTTTTATATCGGTTACCTACTGGCCACCAGCAAGAAACAAAAATAAGGAACTCACTATGGAAACCAAAGAGCAACGATGGAGAAAAGAAGGTCGCCGAGAAGCAGCCTTATTGTTAATGCAAAAAACATCTGCCGAAAGTATCGACAATGAAGAGTTAGTGAGTTGGTCAGCCAATGGTGATGCAGGTGATTACAGTGGCTATTGGAATGAAAAAGCCGTATTTACCTTCTTCGATGCTGAAATTAGTGAAAGCTATTTAGATTGCCAAATCCAATCAGCAATGATGCTCCAATCTGCATCAATGGACGCAAAGCTGATTGAGCTAATGCTGAAGCAAGTAATCGAAGACTACCGACATGACCTTTCTACTCATGGAACAACTCAACTTGATAGAGCTGCCTATTACTTTGGCCTTCACCCTGATCAAAAGTTAAAACAAGCTGAGGAGAAAAATTATGAGTAAAACAATACGACTTTCATGGCTTAACTGTGTCAAGTGCGACAGCAACGAAATCGAAGTTACCACCGAACAAGGCAATGATGAATGGATCTACGATGGTGACAAATTAACCTGTTTAGACTGCGGCGCAACCGGAGAACTAGAAACCGACGGTGGTATCACTTGGTTCGAGGCAGATAAGGAGCCTAAAAATGTACAATTACACTGATTACCCCACAGTTGATGTCTCTTATCGTGTTAAATCAGACATTAGCGTGACACCGTCACTATTAAAATCTGATAAAAACGATGAGCAATCACCCGAACAATCAAAAGCAGTATCAACGTTAGATGAGCAGTCATCACCACAACTGATCAGCCATAAAGAAGTATTGGCCATGTTCCACATAAGCAGCAAAGCCACCATCTACAAGTGGCGGCAAAGCCGCGGCTTCCCAGATCCGGTTACTCTGATGCCGTTGCGGTGGCTACGGTCAGCTGTTGAAGAATGGAAAGAAAATATTGGGGGTCTTGGACGATAATATTAATGCGGCCAATTAACTGTGGCCGCATCAATATGATTATTTAGGTTATAGGTTTTCTAGAATTTTATTCTTCTCATAGTCAAGCAAACTAGGTAATGAATATAATTTTCTTTCTCTAATTTCACTTAATATTAAATCTTGATTTACCTTTGTAGATATATGCTTCTGCAACTTGTCTATTGCGGATTTTGGAACTCCAATTTCGGCCAAAATTGTTAAATTGTCTGGAATGAAATCATTTTCAATAAGACTTGCATAATATAAATAGTTTCCAGGTCTAATTCCCTTTTCTAGACAAACGAACTTTTGTATTTCATGAATAACAATTAGCCATTTAGGGATTTTATACTGAAACCAGTGCCTTAATATTTGAAAACTATCACGAATCGAGTCATCCAAAATATCTCTTTCATCTTTTTTATTTTTCTGTTCTAACTGATATGAAAAAATATTTTTAACTAGATGGTTAATACTTCGATTCCAACCATAGTCAAATGTTACCTTTACAATTCTTTTCTTTGTCATAGGGCGAAGTGATTCTTCTGGCCTGACAAAATAATCCCATGCAAGTCCAAGGCAATACTCTAGTTGGGCATATGTAGGTGTCGAGTCCCAACATATTAAATTATAATCTTTAACTAAGTCCCTTCTGAGTTTTTTTAATAGACTATCTTGCCCTTTTATATAAAGAGAATTTTTAGAAAAAAGTGTTCTTTCATCTGGCGGAAGTGATGAAATATATTCAAACTGTATTGAATTTTTATCTACAACATTATCATCATCAATGTTTATAAGAACTTCATCAGATATTGGATTCTGTTCAAAAAAAGGAATATCAATATAGATTTGATCTCTTGGTGGCACCTCATTAAAATTATAAATTTTACCAACATAGTGCTCCATCAACCTACCGGCTCTCCCTCTAATGTTGGAGTAATCGAAGAAATCTACATATACATCTTTTCCTTTCTTCTTATCAAAATAAATTACATTTTTTGCACTGGTATTAACACCTTCAATAATAGTTGCGGTACAAAATAGTTGCTTTATATCACCATTGTTAAAGTAATCAATTATTGTAGTCGTTATATGTTTCTGCAATGCACCATCATGAACTCCTATCCCATATTTTAAACAATCAATGAGACTCCAACTCTCTGAAACATATTTTTCAATCCATTCAATAATATGAAGGTTGTGACTAGCTTCCTTAACACCTTTGTTAATAAGATATCTATAATACTCTTTAGATAAATATCTGGCACGATATGGTGATGAACAATAAATAAGAGAGTGCTCATCTCTTTTCTTCCACAGAAGGTCAAAAAGAACTTCCTCTTTATATTTCTTTTTTTTACCCCTCTCACCAAACTTGTTCTTGTGTTCTTCGAATATATTATTCTCCTCACAAGCTACCAAACTATATTCAGTCTTATAGAATACTGCGTTATATTTACTTGCAAATCCTTCAGATATACCATCAATATTAGGACCTAATAAATAAAACTTTGGGTCGAATTTTCTTAATAAATAATTAAACGCATTATTCAGAGTATCTGATCTCTCATCATCACGCTTTGAGCTTAATTTGTAAAACTCGTCAATTATTAGAAAATCAACATTATCAAACATCGAATACTCATTTACTCGTTCAGCGGTAAATAAAAACACATTACCTTTATGAGTTTCTGGCTCTTGGGATGTTCTTAATATTAATTTATAAAACTCACTATATTTAACCAGCTTTCTTCTCGTTTCATCAAGTAGCGCCAATGTTGGTTGTATTATTACAATATTATTATATCTTTTTGATGCTACAATATCTTCAATGAGCAAGCTTTTCCCAAAACTAGTTGGTGCACTTACTATTAAATTTTTATCTGAAAGCAACATATCGGAAAGATATTTCTGCTCATCATGAAAAACCTTTCCGATAATATTTTTCGAGCAATTAGCTTTATTTCTTATTCTTGAACCTGTAGATGATAATGCTAACTTTTCTTTCTCTAAGTAAGGATAAAAACCTACAGATTCAACAATGTCAGCTAACATATCATCTAAACGAATATCAAATTTACGTCTATTATCTAATATATGTATTAGAGTTTCACTACCTCTTTTTTCATCCTCATCAATTAAAACAGAGCATTTACTATAAATATCAAATGTTTCATCAAATGAAAATTCTTCTGCTGATTTCAGCTTGTTAATTAAGTCACCCAAAATCAATCTCCAATAGCTTGAATTAACGATAATTTTTTATGTAGCCTCTTAACCAATTCCACTTTACATTTGACTGGAAACAAAATTAAAACAATATTTATTTTTGACTTCAGAGGGTGATCGTTTTTTTTATCAAAATAGTCACTTAATTCTCTTATTTGAACTTCATACTCTGTAATAAATTCATCTAACTCTTCATCATCATATTTATTGAATACCTCACTACTATATGTGCATAGCAAAGGAATGTTTATTTCTTTTAACTTATCTTTAAGCTTAGTTGTACTCGAAAGAGCCTTTTTCCACCCTTTAGCCTCACTATTCTCATCAAAATGCTTAACTTTTTTTGATATCAATGAAAACTCTGCATTAAGGTAGTCTAACTTTATATGCTCTTTTATATCTTTGACCAGTTCTGCAAGCCCTCTTTTTGGGTCTATGTATAATTTCGACTCACCTAACCACAATGATTCAGTATCAGGTTGAATATGAACTCCATCAAAACCATGCACAGTATGGCCTAAAGAATCTTTAAAATAGATTTTCGATAAAAGAGGAATAGTATTAAAATTATCTCTCAACAATAAATGTAAAATAAGTTCACCAAACTCGCCTCGGCGAAGGTATTTATCGGCAACATCATCATCAATATGTCCGTTATTTAAATAGATATCCTTAGCTTTCTGAAATTCTTCAATTTTATATATAGCATTAGCAGCTTCCACTAACTTATCTAATGTTTGCGTATTTTGCGTCGTTGTTCCTTCATGATGACCATAAGAAAATTCATGAATAACATTAACTATGCGTTGTACAAACTCTTTCCAACGATACTGACTGCTTCCATCATCGGTTAAATCAAATCCTACCAAGTAAGCTCGCAAGGTGCTCTCTGATATTTTTTCCTCGATAACGCAGCGTGATCCAAATGGTCCGTTTTCCATACTATTCCTAAGCAGGTATCATAAATCAACCCATAAATACTGTATAAAAACACAGTTACAAGTGACTGATTTTACTATAAAAGACTGAGTGAAGTATGCAATAAATCAACACGAATGCCTATAATTCTAGACTCCACAACTGCAGGTATACCATAAACATCTAAAAATCATGACTTTTATCACATTGAGCAGTTATAGAATTAAAAAACCTAAGTGAAGTATTTACTAGTGCCGATCAATACTTGGCTCTGCTGCACTAAAATCTTTTCTTCAAACAAAGGGCACTCTTGACCCATCAATATGACTGTTGACACACTAAAACAACATTATTATATTTGAATCCGTATGAAATTGTGAAGCTAGAGTGCTGATCGTTTGGTAAGCAATACGTGATGCGAAATGTGGATCGATGAAGTCACAACAATCTAGAAACGACTAATGTTAGTACCTGGATCTGTGTATAAGTGATTTCAAATACGCGGAGTACAGGTGCTTACTTGTTCAAAGGAGCTCTGACTTTGTCTTATAGAACTATATGCGTATTGTTTCTTTCGATATCTACAGCTCTGCTAATGTTAGGGATTTATCTCGGAATTCAAAATCCATCTAGCGCATTAGCAGCAGCCCTTGTGGTTTCAAGCTGCACAGTACTAACAAAAGTACTCGAGCAGTTGAAAGCCTAACTTCATGCATAGCTCCAGTTAGCCCTGGAGCTATAAAAATCTTTATAAATTGAAATTTTCAACCTATCACTATCTGCATTATCAAGTGCACTTAACAATATAGCTAACTACATACCGACCTCAGCAAACAGCCTCTCAGCATACAGCTCATACCCCGCCAACTGTTCATCCAGCCAATCATGCTTGTTGTACACGGCTAGCACTCCACCCAGATCGTGTCCCAGCATCTTCTCTACTACGTGTGGCATTACGCCGAGCTCTGAGGCGCCAGTAGACAACGAGCGTCTGAAATCATGGGTACGCCACTCTTCTAATGGCAAGCTAGCGCGTATTCGTCGTATATAACGGTTTGCGGCTGAAATGGTAATTGGGGTGTTGAGGTTTTGCCCTGGGAATAGCACGTCATCGTAGGTTGCCATGACGCGTTCTAGTATGGCTCGGGCTTTGGTGGGGATTGGGCGGCGGATAGGCTTATTGGTTTTACTCAGTTCTTTGGGAACAGTCCAAATGCCGGCTTTCATATCGAAGTGAGATCGTCTTGCTAGGCGAAGCTCAGAGAGGCGGTTGCCCCATAGCATGGTGAGTTGATGAAGGGTTTTGTTTGCAGTGCTGGCGCGGCTACGTTCGATGGCTAACCAAATTTGCCCTAGTTCAGACCAAGTGGGAACACGGCTTCCGTTCTCTGGCCTCATGCCAACGTTTTGCTTTTTGATTCGGTCAAGGTCGGTTCTATCAATGATGAATTTGCTTTTGCAGAAGTTAAGGCAGGCGCGCAGTGTGGTAAAAAGCGAGTTAGCGGTTTTGGGCTTTTCAGCGCCAATATCATCAAGCCATTGCATCCATTCTCTAGCAGGTATGGTTTCGACGTTTCTATCTGGGAAGGCATCAAGGTAGTAGTTTCTGGAAAAGGATCTGTAAAGTTCTTGCGTCCCCTTCTTTAAGGTGGGGACATAGTGTTTCAACCAGTAGTTTATGCAGCCATCTAAAGTGACGAAATCTTGTTCACCACCACCTCCAACCCCGTTGGCAATTTCGGGATTTCGGCCAGATTCTCTCAATTCCATCATGATTTTATGTTTCCGCCTTGCCTCTTTAAGGCTAGTTGCGGGATACTTGCCTATCTTTATTCTGAGGCTTTTTCCATTGAACCGACAACGATACTGAAAGGTAATTTTTGCGGTGGGAGATACGCGGGCTATCAACCCTTCCCCATCACTGATTTCTGATGGGCCATCGTAAGATTCTTGTTTTGAGATCAGTTTCAGTTGCCGGTCTAAAATGGTCATACTAAATCCTTGTAAAATCGATGATTTGGTCGCTTGGTTTTAGAACTAGTTTTGGACGCACAGCGCAAGTGTTTGGACACAGATTTGGACGTAAATGCAAATCCCAAACGTTATTGCGCCGGAATCAACTACTGTATAAGTGTACAGTATAGCATTTAAAAGCCATTGTAAGAACAAACACTTAATACCAATGCGATGGCTTCTGGAAACTACTATGAATGATACAAATCAGCCAACCCTGTTTTGGCTAGATTACGAAACCTTTGGTGCAAGCCCTGCGACTGATCGCCCCTGCCAGTTTGCGGGTGTTCGCACTGATATGGATCTCAATGTTATCGGTGAGCCGCTGGTCATCTACTGTAAGCCACCACTCGACTACCTACCGTCGCCGGAAGCGTGTCTGATCACGGGTATAACACCGCAAGAAGCTCACGAGAAAGGTTTACCTGAGCCTGAATTCATTGCGCGTATTCATGCAGAGCTTTCAAAGCCAAACACTTGTGTGATTGGTTACAACAACATTCGCTTCGACGATGAAGTGACACGATACACGCTATATCGCAATTTCTTTGACCCTTACGCATGGAGCTGGCAAAACGGCAACTCGCGTTGGGACCTGCTTGATATTATGCGTACATGTTACGCGCTTCGCCCTGACGGTGTGAACTGGCCAAACAACGAAGAAGGTTTACCAAGCTTTAAGCTAGAGCACCTATCGGTAGCCAATGGCATTGAGCACGCCAATGCCCACGATGCCATGGCAGATGTGTATGCCACTATCGAGCTGGCGAAAATTTTAAAGCAAAACCAGCCTAAACTGTTTAACTACCTGTTCGGTCTTCGTCACAAGCGGAAATTGCAAGAGCTCATCGACATTGCCGAGATGACGCCGCTGGTTCATGTATCAGGCATGTTCGGTGTTGATTGCGGCAATACCAGCTGGATTGTGCCGATGGCTTGGCACCCGGATAACAAAAACGCGGTGATCACTGTTAACCTTGCCATGGATCCTACCCCGCTTATCGAGCTAAGTGCAGAAGAAATCCAGCAGCGCCTGTATACCAAACGTGCGGATCTTGGCCCAGACGAATTGCCGATCCCGCTAAAGCTTGTACACCTGAATAAGTGCCCTGTGCTAGCACCGGCCAAAACCTTGAAGGCCGAAGATGCAGCCCGTATCGGCATCGATCGCGAACAGTGCTTGAAGCATTTGCAATTGCTCAAAGCTCACCCTGAAGTTCGCGAGAAGCTATTGCAGATCTACAGCCAAGAACGCGACTATGGTGAAAATACCAATGTGGACAGCATGCTTTATGATGGTTTCTTCTCAACCGCTGATCGCTCCACCATGGATATCATTCGTGAGACGCCTCCAGAAGCGCTCAATAGCCTTGAGATTAACGTTGATGACAAACGCATCAAGCCACTATTGTTCCGCTACCGTGCACGTCACTACCCTATGACGTTGGATTACCAAGAGCAGCAACAATGGAAACACCATTGCCAAGACTTCTTTGAAGAAAACCTGCCTGCCTACATGCAGAATCTAGAAGCCGTTGCCTTGGAGCACCAGTCAGATGAGAAGAAGATGAAAATTCTAAAATCTGTGTACGACTATGTAGAGTCACTGGTCTAAAAGTTCAGTCGGTATTCACAATTTTTTGGTAGCGAACTCTCGCTGCTAACCAGCAGAAAAACCTAATATATTATCAAGCCTCTTGTGTCAGTCACACCAAGAGGCTTTTTTATAAGACAAAATCCTCACTCCTGAAATTGCGCTTCGATACATCACCATCAACACTATATGGAGAGAAAGAGGTAAGGTATTACCCGTTTGTCATTCATGGATTCGAAGTTGAATTTAAAGTGGTTGATATGACAACAAAAACACTCACCCGTTGCTACCGATTCGATACTGTTGATTTTGAACCAGACTTACACCTATTGGTGTGGAAAGACGGTACCGAAACCCCGCTGACGGTTCATGAATCCCGTTTATTGGAAGCCATGTGCTTTTGTGCTGGTGAAGTGATCAGCGCAGAACCACTCTATGACAAAACCTTCTCGCAAATAGATCCGTACGAAGACAACAACAACCACTACGATCTCAATACACTGCTGAAATCACTTACTCAGAAGCTTGAACGCAATGGACAGGCTGCAATTCCCATTGAAGCAGTCGTACACTATGGTTTTAGAGTACCGTTGCCAGAGAAAACCTGCCGACTCGTCCATCAAACAAAAACCGTTCAACCCGTTAAGCCTTCACCGCCTGAAGAGGATGAGTTTGTTGAAAGCCCTACTGAACATATCGTGAAGCACAGTTTGCTGCATAAGATCTCGGTGTTCTTATTGGCGGCAGCGGGGTTAGCCATTGTGCTTGTCTCAAACTACTGAGCAAAACGCCCATTTTCTACAAATGTAATTTAATGATTTAACCGTGGCTTAGATCACATTTATTTTGTATGATAAATGAGTCAATTCCAGTTAACGAAGGGGCTCATGGCTTATCTACGTTCTTTCTTCATCATCTTTGTCTGCCTTATGATTGGCAAAGCTATCCAGCACTACACCCAAATTGCAATACCCGGCAGCATCATAGGTATGCTGGTTTTATTTGGTTTACTTTCAAGTGGCTTTATCCCTTCCCCTTGGGCAATGGCAGGCTGCCATTTACTTATCCGCCACATGGCATTGCTTTTTGTGCCCGTTGGTGTTGGCTTAATCAATTATCTCGATCTTCTCCAAGCCAATGCCATGATCATCCTGCTAAGTACTTTGGGTAGTAGCATCGTCGTTTTTATCGTCCTTGGGTTGGCACTGCAGTACAAGGAAACAGGAAAGGAAAAGGGAAAAGCATGATCTGGCTTATCACTACCTTAGTGGTTTTCTATACGGCACGTTATATCTCCAAGCACCTGCAGCACCCGATTGTTAACCCACTATTGATTTGCTTGGTGATTATTATTCCGCTGCTAATGTGGCTGAATGTGCCCTATGAAACCTATTTCGAACAAAACAAGTGGCTTGATGCACTGCTTGAGCCCGCTGTCGTTGCGCTTGCCTTTCCTCTCTATGAGCAACTTTCGCAAATTCGCCAAAAGTGGAAAGTCATTCTTTCCGCCTGCTTCGTAGGTAGCGTGCTGTCGATGTTCACCGGTGCAGGCATTGCTTTGCTGATGGGGGCAGATTTACAGCTCACCGCCAGTATTTTGCCAAAATCGGTCACCACCCCCATTGCAATGGCTGTGGCGGATCAAGTCGGCGGTGTACCTTCTATTGCGGCTGTTATGGTCATCATTGCAGGGCTGTTTGGCGCTGTGTTGGGCTACCCTATTTTCCGCTTAATGGGTACCAGGGCACCTATTGCAAAAGGACTCACCATGGGCACGGTATCGCACGCGTTAGGTACCGCAAAAGCAACAGAAGAAAATTACCAAGACGGTGCATTCAGTTCACTGGCCCTAGTGATTTGTGGCGTGATGACTTCTATATTGGCGCCACTGATCTTTCCTTTGATTGTCTACCTTTTCGCGTAATTGTGTAAGCAATCGAATACATATTTAACCTGTTGATTAATATAGGCTATATTTTTGTAAACTGTGTGAACCGACTCTCATTAATGCAACAACTGCAAACATCAACAATCATTTGTGACAATGATCACACTATAATTTTAGTTCTATGCCTACAATGTTTCTCCATACACAAGACGGAGTGATAACTCATGCACACTAAAGTAATGGATGCTTTAGGCTCTCTACCCGCTGATTTAGCTTCTGCTATTAAACCTGTTCTAGAAGCTGATACATTCGATGCAACAATTAGCCCTGAGACCTTTGCTCAGCTGCTGTCGCAAACACAAATGACAGACAGCGAACTACGCGTGGCATTACTTCCTCTAGCAGCTGCCTATTCCGTCGCTCCAATTTCTAACTTCTATGTCGGCGCAATTGTACGCGGCGAATCTGGCAAACTTTACTTTGGTGCTAACATGGAATTTGTTGGTGCCTGCCTGTCGCAAACAATTCATGCCGAACAATCTGCGATTAGCCATGCTTGGGTTAAAGGTGAAACTGGTATTTCCGATATCACCATTAACTACAGCCCATGTGGCCACTGCCGCCAGTTCATGAATGAGCTAACGACAGCACAAGAACTTGTTGTTCAACTGCCTGAGCGTGAAGCAAAGAGCCTACAAGAATACTTACCTGAGTCGTTTGGCCCGGCAGATCTCAATATTACAGATGCCCTGCTATCAACCGTAAACCACGGTATGACTACAGAAGCAGATGAAGCGTTAGTTGCGTTGGCATGCCAAGCAGCCAACCGTGCTCATGCACCCTACACCAAGAATTTCAGCGGCGTGGCACTTAAGGCCAAAGACGGCCAGACCTTTATTGGCATGTACGCAGAGAATGCGGCATTCAACCCGAGTCTTCCCCCGCTTCAAGTTGCTTTGGTGAACATGAACATGGCTGGCTACCCGTTAGCAGAAATTGCAGAAGCGGCATTAGTAGAAAAAGCTGATAGCACAATCAGCCACCTATCTGATACCCAAACAACACTTGAAGCACTAAACCCAGATGTACCGCTAACGTACGTTGCTGCTTAAATATATAGCTGCTTAAAGATATTGCAGCTTAAACAAGCAAGCGAATAGCTACTCTGTTCCCATTAAAGCCGCCAATTCTATTGGCGGTTTTTATTTATGTACATTTTATATAAAACAAGTTTATTCACCGTAAAAGCAGGTGTATGATTTTTCTAGGTTAACTACAAAATTTATAACATGTCACATCAACATAACCCGCTTCAAGGCGCGAGCTGGATGCTTATCGCCGGACTGGCCTTTGCCATTGTTAATAGCATGGCGCAATACGTCAGTATGATTTTGCATATCCCATCCACCACGGTGGCGCTGTTTCAGTACTTCATCGCATTGGTGGCCATTTTCCCTTGGTTGCATAAACTTGGGCTTCGCAATGCGTTAAAAACCGAACACTTCGGCATGCATTGTTTCCGGGTATTCCTTTCCGTCATCGGTATTCAACTATGGCTGTGGGCGCTGGCTTACCCTGTTCCAATTTGGCAAGGGATTGCATTGCTAATGACCTCTCCACTGTTTGCCACCATTGGATCTGGCCTATTCCTAAAAGAGAAAGTCGGTACCGCACGTTGGGTTGCCACCCTCAGCGGGTTCATCGGTGCAATGATCATTCTCGAGCCATGGGGTGACGATTTCAGTTGGGCATCGCTACTGCCTGTTGGCGCCGCTTTCTTCTGGGCATGCTATTCACTGATGGTGAAGAAGATGTCAGCCCATGATTCGCCAACAACCATCGTCGTGTACTTGCTGATCCTAATCACGCCATTCAATATTTTTCTCGCGATACCGAGCTTTACCATGCCATCAACAGGTGTGACATGGCTGCTGCTTATTGGCGCAGGCTTGCTCACGGCACTGGCGCAATGGGCCATTGCCAAAGCTTATGCTGTGGCAGATGCTTCCTTCGTACAGCCTTTCGACCATGCCAAGCTCCCTCTGAATGTCTTGGCGGGCTGGCTTGTATTCAGTTGGGTGCCACCTGGCCGTTTGTGGCTTGGCGCAGCCATCATCATTGCCTCTGTCGCATTCATCACTCAATGGGAAAACAGAAAGCGTCCCGTAACCCAATAACCCTCCCGACCGATTATCAAGTCCCCGCTTTTGCGGGGATTTTCTTATCTGCACGACAAAAGAATCCAATCTAGCGACTACACTTCATGGTCATCACCTTTTGTTACGCAACGGAGTCTCATTATGACAATGCGCACTTGGGTTTCTTCTTTCATTGGGGCGTTAGCCATTGCCCTGTCGCTACCAGCGGCCTCTGAAGATTTCATTACTATCGGTACTGGTGGCGTCACCGGCGTGTACTATCCAACCGGTGGGGCCATCTGCCGTTTGGTCAACAAAGACAGAAAAACGCACGGTGTCCGGTGTTCTGTTGAATCAACCGGTGGCTCTATTTACAACATCAATACCATCCGTGCTGGCGAGCTAGACTTGGGCATTGCCCAATCAGACTGGCAATATCATGCCTATAACGGTACCAGTAAATTTGAATCTAAAGGGCCGTTTAAGTCACTACGCTCTGTGTTCTCTATTCACCCTGAACCTTTCACTGTGGTTGCCAGAGCAGATTCAGGGATCAAAACTTTTTCCGATCTCAAGGGGAAACGAGTCAATATCGGTAACCCGGGATCTGGCCAACGTGGCACGATGGAAGTCTTAATGGGTGCAATGGGCTGGACAGAGAAAGACTTTGCGCAGGTTTCAGAGCTGAAAGCGTCAGAACAATCCAAAGCCTTATGCGACAATAAAATTGACGCGATGGTTTATACCGTTGGCCACCCAAGTGGTGCCATCAAAGAAGCGACAACCGCTTGTGATAGCGTCATTGTCGAAGTATCTGGTCCTGTCGTTGAACAGCTTATCAAAGAGAATGATTTCTACCGTGTTGCTACCGTACCAGGGGGAATGTACAAGGGGTCTGACAAAGATGTGCAAACCTTTGGCGTAGGGGCAACATTTGTCTCTTCAGCAGCGGTTGATAAAAACCTAATTTACCAAGTTGTAAAGGCCGTTTTCACCGACTTTGATACATTCAAAAAGCTTCACCCCGCGTTTGCCCATTTAGAAAAAGAAGAGATGATCAAAGATGGCCTCTCAGCCCCACTTCATGACGGTGCTAAGCAATATTACGTAGAAGCGGGATTAATCAAAGATTAACAGCTAAACACTGGCAGGACTTTGCTAAAAGAATAAGGCCCAAAAAGCAAAAGCCAACCCGCTATCCCAATTTGGGAAAGGGTTGGCTTTTCTAACTGAAGGAAATTAACGTTAGAAGCGTACGCGGAAACCTAACTGGCCTTCAAGCTCGAGGTCCACGTCTTCCACTACGTATAGCGTCGGCCCTACTTCGCCATAAAACTCAAAGCTATTGATTGGCACTTCAAAGCCAATACCGCCACGAACACCCAGTTTGTCATACTTCTTATCGACATATTGGGCGCCAACGAAGGTGTAGATATTATTCATACCAGGATCATTAGTCAGTGATCCTAGGTTAAAAGTCTTGTCAAAAGCCAAGCCAAAATCGTCAATACCGAGTGAGAAACGAAGGTCATGGTGCTTATATTGAATACCTGACATCGGGCTACCGAAAAACACACCCAAAGCTTGTGCCGCTTGCGCCTGCATTGGTAGTGCACACAACAAACCTAAACCTACTAACGCTTTTTTCATGGTTATACTACTGCTTTAATCAATCGAAACTGGCGTCAATTTAACGGGAAAGTTCCTTGATTTCGAGCGTTCAGCCCCAATCATGACAGAACTTTGACAAATTATGAACAGTGTTTGATAGCAGCATTCCACTGCCGCAAATGCGCAATATACCAGCGATATTTCTCATTTTGCTCAGCAAGCCAACAAGCACTATCTCATTGACTATCGTGCTGATAACCCAAGAATAAGCCACAAAAAGGGATGGACAGAAAACAAAAAGCAAACGTTTGCGCAAACAAAAAAATACTGTATGATCGCCCCAGTTTGACCACTTTCAGTAAGGAACTCCGATGTTAGGAACTGCAACCCGCTTAAACGCAACACGCGTACTGCTTCTTGGCTCTGGCGAACTGGGTAAAGAAGTCGCGATTGAATGTCAGCGCTTAGGCCTAGAAGTTATCGCTGTCGATCGATATGCCGACGCCCCAGCCATGCAAGTTGCCCATCGTAGCCATGTTATCGACATGCTTGATCGTGAAGCCCTAAAGCACGTCATTGAAGTTGAAAAGCCGCATTATGTTGTACCTGAAATCGAAGCAATTGCCACAGATACACTGGTAGAGCTGGAAGCAGAAGGTTTGAACGTTGTACCAACAGCGAATGCAACCAAACTAACAATGAACCGTGAAGGTATCCGCCGACTCGCCGCTGAAGAACTGTCTATCCCAACATCGCCTTACGAGTTCTCCGATCAGTTTGAAGCTTTCAAAGCTTCAGTTGAGCACATCGGTACCCCCTGTGTTGTAAAACCTATCATGAGCTCTTCAGGCAAAGGCCAGAGCGTGATTAAAACACCGGCTGATATCGAGTCGGCATGGCAATATGCTCAAGAAGGCGGCCGCGCAGGCGCTGGACGTGTCATTGTTGAAGGCTTTGTTGAATTCGATTACGAAATTACTTTGCTCACTGTGCGTGCAGCCGACGGCGTTCACTTCTGCGCCCCAATCGGTCATCGTCAGGAAGACGGCGATTACCGCGAATCATGGCAACCACAGCAAATGTCAGAAGCGGCGTTAAAAGCAGCACAAGACGTTGCTGAAAAAGTCGTTAATGCACTGGGTGGTTACGGCCTATTTGGTGTTGAATTGTTCGTTAAAGGCGATCAAGTGCTGTTTAGTGAAGTATCACCTCGCCCACATGACACTGGCATGGTGACCTTGATCTCACAAGAGCTGTCGGAATTTGCCCTGCATGTTCGTGCATTCCTTGGCTTGCCTATCCACTCGATTCACCAATACGGTCCATCGGCATCGGCGGTATTGCTTGCTGACGGTATTTCAACGGATATTCGCTTTGACAACCTAACCGAAGCGCTAGCACGTCCAAATACACAGGTTCGCCTTTTCGGTAAGCCAGAAATCAATGGTCGCCGCCGTCTTGGTGTTGCCCTTACTCGCCGCAACACGGTTGAAGAAGCGATTGAAGACGCGGTTGCAACAGCGGCTGACATCAAGGTTGAATGCTAATTATCACATAGCCAGCTGTGACAGCGTCACGCCATTCGCTCACCCTCTGAACTGGATAGCAATTTCGTGGGGTGGCTGTTTTGTGGAGTAGCTATTTCGAGGGTGGCATGAATACTAAAAAGGAGCTCGTATGAGCTCCTTTTTGTTTTATCGACAATCATTAAGCTTCAATCAGCCAGACTTCCTCAGCAAAGCGAGTGAGGCCGCGCTTGCGTCGCGGGTGCGTTTCATCCGCATCATCGCGATCGAGATGGGTAACTTTACATTGCGAGAACAAGGCTTCGACTTCTTGTTGTGTCACAGAGAATGGAGGGCCATCCATCTCATGTTGAGGGTAATCTAGCGTAACGAGCAAAATGCGGCCACCCGGCTTAACCAAGGACAATAGTTTATCGGCATATTGCTGACGCATATCTTGCGGCATGGCAATCAGTGCTGCACGATCATAAACCACGTCTACTGGGTCAATATTGGTGGCAAAGAAGTCACCGCAGTAAATGCTGATTTCATCGAACTCATACAGGGTTTGACTACCACCAAGCGATGTCACCATCGGCGTGTAAAAGTGCTCAGCAAAAAAAGCGCGGACGGCAATATCGCTAAGCTCAACACCCACCACTTTATTGTGTTTTTCAGCAAGCCAAGTTAAATCAACGGATTTACCGCACATCGGCACGAGAACAACATCCTCTCTCGAATGGCTTATTGCTGGCCAATGCTTCACTAAGATTGGGTTGGTATCGTCCAGGTGAAAGCCAATACGGTTTTCCGCCCAGCGGCTGTGCCAAAATTCTGCATCCATTTATTTTATCTCTTTGAGTGGCTGACTATGTTTCCAGAGAGTTATATCAGAGCCTACCCTGTCATACAAGTTAGCCCATCCAAGGCGCTCAAACGCTCTCTGCGCCGTCATTATCCACCCAACCACACATAGAGTAGATTTCAATCGCAACGCCTAAGAATTGCACACACGAAGCCTCAGATACAAAAAAAGATGCCGAAGCACCTTTTCTTGTCATTGACCCAGTTATTGAGCCAATGGTTGCCAACCTATTAAGGCTCACCACGCTTTCACGGGTAGGCACTCGTATCGGCTAGCATAAATTCTGTTTTTCAATTTTTCTTTATGAGAGTCATTGAATAAACGATATTGGGCTATTCGAATTATGAGATTCGGAACAACTTAATCGAGTCACGACGAACCGTTACACCACGGAAAGTCACTGGCTCTAGCAACGTCATTAGCTGCTTAGAAACAAAGAACTTACCGCCGTAGCTACGATCGCCACCACGATTTACCCAATCTGCAAATTCATCTGCCAAGTTGAACATAGAGTTTCCAACAAGCAGAACCAACACTTTAGCGACTTCACTGTCATTCTGTTTATTAAACTCCGCGTCACGAACTTTCTTACGGTATTCGTCGACAATTCTTTCTAGGCACTCAAATCTGCTCATATACACCACCACAAAAAAAGAGGTGCGGATACTACTGCTCAAAACCAATGAAATCAACCCATACAGGGCTGATTCTTGGCATATTTGTATGTTTTTTTCGTTCTCTTAACAAGATCAACGCATTTTGCCCAAAAAATCACGATTCAGGTCATGGTTTTGTGCATTAGTTATAAGTTACATTACAAATACACCTAAAGTTAAATTACACGGTTAATCACTCTGCTTTGTTTGATTAATGGGAACATCATGAAACAGTCAGAACAGCACGATTTTTTGATCGAAAGTTTAAACCTCGAGTTCAAAACCATCAAAGCCATGGTCGTCATCTATTGCCGAGACAAACATCAGTCAGCGTCACTCTGTGACGAATGTGAAGACTTTCTTGCCTACGCGCATACTCGTCTCGATCGCTGCCCATATGGAGGGAGCAAGCCAACGTGTAAATTATGCCCAATCCATTGCTATAAAGCCGACTATAAAGCTCGCTCAAAAGAAATCATGCGCTATGCCGGCCCGAAAATGTTATTTCGCCATCCCTATCTTGCTATCCGTCATCTTATGGCAGGAAAAAAAGAGGTAGAGCCAAAACCACCAGCCAATGCCTCCAACCGCCATATGCGAGTTGCCATCAATAAAATCAATTCGTGAAATTAGTGCCGGTTAGCCCGTAGTGAAAAAACAAGCTTAACTTATTCTTAAATCCGGTAATGACACTAGTTTCGGTAATAATCGACCACCTGAATTAAAGCCGGTTTATTACTGCCGGCCAAGGTCAACTCGAAGGTGTTGCCATCAACCATACCAACAGATGAACTGGTTTCGCCGGTGACGCTAACACCTTCAATCTTTTCGAATACCTTAGTGTCGCTGTAATGCATATTTACAGTGACTTGTGTTTCTTGATTTGCTGCCAATTCGAACTGGCATATGCCTGTTACGCAGTACACATCGACCATGCTGGCTTCAACGTTCATTTTCTCGACATTTTTAACGGGTGTTGTCGTTAAATCCAAGACGTCGTTACACCCTACCAGCGCAATCAAACACGCTCCCAAGCAACCAAGCTTTATTCTTTGTTTCACAACTTATTCCTTCATGCAATGAAGTCAACATTATATACCCAAGCAACTTCAAGATGCAGGTTCAGCGAAAATTTATAAGATTTTTGAAAGGGAATGCTTGGTATAAATTGAAACACCGTAGAAAAAATTAATTTCTCCAAAAGAACATCGCTTCTGTCGCACAAACAAATGTCCATGTTTTAAATGTGTCTACTTTCTCCTTTTGTGACACCGTCTCAAAGTTAGTTTTCCTACACTCATATCGCTAGGTTATCAGACAATAATATGGAAAAATCACATGAAATCATACAGTAACAAAAAACGTAACCCTTATGGGTTACGCCTGTTTTTTCATCTTTCTTGGTTATTATTGCTATCAATTTTATTTTCAGCACCCGTGTTTGCTCAAGAAACTCACCACGACACAAAGTGGCTGAAGCCTTATAAGATCACTGATCCTGACAAGATTGCAGAGCTTCTACCCTATTTCCCATCTCGGGCTTCCACCAACGGCAAAACGCTCACACCCGATATGTTCGAGCAACCAGAAGTCTGCCAAAGTTGTCATAGCGAGATATACCAGCAGTGGAAACGTTCTGTTATGGCAAAATCCTGGGACGACCCTATTTATCAAGCATTATTTAAACGTGCCAGCATTGCGACCAAGGGGGAGATCGATAATTTCTGTATTGCCTGTCATAGCCCTATCGGCATGACGAGCATGGACGCCACAGCCAAAATGATAGATACCAAAGAGCATCTGCCCGGTGTGAATTGCGAAGTGTGCCATAACATCACGGGCATTAGCGGGCACGATAACGGGGCTTATGTGCTCTCTCCCAATAAAGAAAAGCATGTTAAATTAGGCCCACGCAGTGACGCCGTCTCTCCCTACCATAAAACTGAATACTCTGATCTCCATACGCGTTCAGAATTTTGCTCCACCTGTCATAATGTTTCCCACCCGGTAAACAGCACCCCGATTGAACGAACTTACGATGAATGGCTTGAAAGTGCCTATAACGAACAAGGCATCCATTGCCAAGATTGTCATATGACCCCTGGGCCGGGCGTCAATGATAATCCTGGTCGCTCGGCGGTAATGGGCAAGGAAAGGGAACATATTTATTCGCATGAATTCACAGGCGGAAACTCCACACTTCATAATTACTTCAATGAACCTGAAAGTGCCGAGCTCGCACGCGCTATGCTGCGATCTGCCGCCACAATAGAGTTCATAGACTTGCCCCATGAAGTGACACCTGGCGAGCTCATCACCATAAAAGTGAAAGTGACCAATGTTGGTGCTGGCCACAAACTACCAACGGGTTTCCCTGAAGGGCGTGAAGTATGGGTTGATTTTATGGCTAACTCCGCTCAAGACGCCACGACGGTTTACCGTTCCGGCGCTGTAGTCGATGGCCATACTGAACCGAACACCCGTAACTTTAAGGTGACCTTGGGCGACTCAGACGGCAATGTTGTCGACTTGAATGTATGGGAAGTGGATAGAATTTTAGCGGATACCAGAATCCCGCCCAAGGGATACTCTGTTGTTGACTACACCTTCCTAGTACCTGTGGATGTCACCGGCACCCTATCACTCAGTGCAACCTTGAACTACTGGCCATTCTCACAAATGCTGGTTGACGAGCTACTGGGAGAAGGCAAGTTAACGGTCGATATTGTTGAAATGACAACAACTTCAGCAGAAGTCAATATCACGGAGCAAACCGCAACAACGGCGGAAGGAACCGTTACAGCCAGTGTGCCAAAGCACTAGCCTATTAATACCTACATAAAAATTAATATAAAAAAACGCCGGCATTTGCCGGCGTTGATCATTTCACAACTCGTAAAATTAGTGCTGAACAGTCAGCGACTCGTCAGACTGGTTTTCTTGTTGCTCAAGTTGTTCGCCTTTACGCACCAACTTCGCAATCACCTTGGATAATGCCAGTGTGACAAACACCATCACCAAGGCCAGGATAGCCAAGTTGAAGAAGTAGCTAGCATAAACGTTCTCGATGATCTCTGGCGTCAGTACTTGATCTTTTGGCAGGGCAATACGCGTAGAAATTACCGCAGCAAGAATACCACTCAAAGAAAGTGCGACCGAACGTAAGCCAATTGAGAAAGCCGATAGGTAGCGTGGTACCATTTCGAAAATAAAGCCCGCTCCCAAAGCACCCACAATCAACTCAGCCAATGACTGGAAGAAGTGAACCCAAAGAATCCAGTCAGCAGAAATCTTGCCACTTTCGCCAACAAAATTGGTTGAAAGGCCAAGCAAAGAAAACGCTATCGCACTAAACAAGAATGCCGCGGAGAACTTGGTTGGAATCGATGGTGAAATACCTTTCCTCTCAAGCCAGCCGTATACAAAGATGACAGGGCCACCCAAAACAAAGCACCACAATGGGTTAAATGCCGCATTAGACTCCGGACGAATTGGAATAAAGCCAAGCAAACTATCGCCCATCAGGTTAATGGCATAAATGTTCATCGAGGTAAGCATTTGGCCGTAGTAGAAATAGAACACAATCATAATGAAGATCATGATCAAAACAGCCATCATCTTGTATTGGAAAGCTTTGGTCGCACGAGTAATCTCAAAGACAAAGTAGCCAATAGCACCGAAACCTAACGCGTAAAGCAGGTATTTACCGGCATCCAAGTTTGAGAAGACCCAGAATACTAACCCTAGCATGAGTGCCGAACCAACAATAAAACCAGCCCAAATTTTCAAGCTTACAGGGCGGCGGTCGATGTCGTTACCCACAGCAACCAAGCGGTCACGGAACAAGACAAATAGCACCAAAGTGATCGACATTAGCCCTGAAGCAATATAGAAGTTACCGCTATAGGCAAGGAAGGCGATAAGGAATGGGAACAAGTATTTCGAAGAAAATGAACCTAAGTTATTGATTGAGTAGTTCACAGTCAAACCTTGCTGGAATGACTCGCGGTTAGTTTCAGAGTACGAGTTACCCAAAAGTACTGTTGGGCTCGTTGCCGACAGACCCCGGGCATAACCGATCAAAGCAATAGCAAAGATACTAAGGGGAACATTTAGGCTACTCGCCCCAATACCAAGGGTGAAAAAGCCAATTGTATAAACGGTATAGCCTATATAAACAGCACGAAAAGAACCGATATAACGGTCTGCCACAAACCCGCCCACAGCGGAAAAAACAGGCCCAACCGCACCAAATGCACCCATCATCATGATGGTATCGGCTTCACTATAATTAAGTTCTACAAGAAAAAATTTAGTCAGTAGTACGTATGTACCATAGAATGCAGCTCCCCACAGAAATTGCCTTAGAATTAACACTCTGGCAATAAATGGAAACCTAGTGTTTGCATCTTGCATATTCTACTCCTTCAATATTATGCACTGCAAAAACTAGCATTGGTCGAACTTTCATTCCGAGATCGAGCGCAATAAATCACACTGAAACCAGTTGATTAACGTGAATTATTGCTTTTATGTGAGATTGAGACAAAAAACATGGTTTCTAGCACGGCTTATTCCAATTAAATGTGATGAGCCCGCCGTTAAGTGATTGTGATATAAGTACAATCCAACTATTATCTAACCCCTTACGTCATACCCAATAGGAATTTATCAATGAAAGGCATCTTGTCTATTCAATCTCATGTCGTTTATGGTCATGCAGGTAACAGCTCTGCTGTATTTCCCCTGCAACGTATGGGGTATGAAGTGTGGCCAATTCATACCGTTCAATTTTCCAACCATACCCAATACCAGCAAGGCTGGACTGGACGCGCCTTCGAAGCCAAAGACATTACTGACCTTGTTGCAGGCATGGCCGCTATTGGCCAGCTTGAAAACTGTGAGGCAATCCTAAGCGGCTACCAGGGCAGCGCCGAGCAATGCCTAGCCATTAAAGACACCGTAGAGAAAGTGAAAGCGGCCAACCCCGCCGCGCTTTACGTTTGTGATCCTGTGATGGGCGCACCTGACAAAGGCTGTATTGTGGCACCAGGCATTGCCGAGCATTTAATTAACACCCTAATGCCAATGGCCGACATCATTGTGCCGAACCAATTCGAGCTAAGCCAATTTGCACAGATGGAAATTAACTCATTGGAAGATGCTGTAACGGCTTGTAAGGCAGCTTTGGAGAAAGGCCCGAAAATTGTGCTGGTTAAGCACCTCCACAGTATTTCTTCGGAAAAGTTCTCGATGATGTTAGCGACCCAAGAAGGCTGCTGGCTTGCACAACGCCCGCACCTTGAATTCGATAAGCAACCTGTAGGGGTGGGTGATTTAATTTCTGCCCTTTTCACAGGCCAGTTGCTGACAACAAACCAGCCAGAGCAGGCATTCGAGCACTGTAACGATGCTTGCTACGCAGTACTCAGAACAACGTCATCATTAGGCGAGTGGGAACTTCAAACGATTGCAGCACAAGACGAAATTGTTGCCCCTGCAACCAACTTCTCTATCACGGCCTTATAACTCACTCCTTTCTGGCGAATTGCGGCTGTATTGAACCAGCAATTCGCCAATCGGTATAGAACGGCCAAGCTAGACTATAACCAACGTCTTACTTGTTGCTTATATTCTGGGAAAGAGTGCGGAAATAGCTGCTCCAATGCCCGCTCTTCAGGCTTAATTTGAAAAGTCGTCATATAACGCACAAATAGAACGCATGGAATAAGCGTATAAATACTCGCTAACCAGCAACTCGCACCAATCAGCGTCAGCAAAAAACCAAGATACATAGGATTACGGGTATATCTATATATCCCCGACGTTACAAGCTCAGAAACAGTGTCAGGACTCATCGGATTAACGGTGGTTTGCGATCGCCTAAATGCCCAAACACCACTTATCGCAACCAAGCCACCCGCAACAATGAACAGCGTACCGAGCCAGCCACCAGCGCTCTGCAGCCACTCGCTTTGTGGCAAATACAAAGCCAAAGGCACCATTAACCCAACGGCGATTATCACTAACACCAGCGGTGGGACTTTAAGCTCTAACTGCTCCATATAGCATCCTTGTCGATAAAAATACGTATACTGATATTCATCAATAGATAAATGAGATCATCATGGACTCACTACCCATTCTCTATTCTCTCCAACGCTGCCCCTATGCAATGCGGGCTCGCTTAGGGCTAATATGTGCACAACAATCCACTCGGCTTCGTGAAGTCTCCCTAAAACGGGTGCCTGATGAAATGCGTGTTATATCCTCAAGCCCAACAGTGCCGTTGATGGTTTTACCCAGCGGCGAAATCATCAACGAAAGCCTTGATATCATGCTCTGGGCACTACAGCACAACGACCCTCATCACTTGCTAGATGAATCCTCTAAACACGTAACCCAACTTGAATTAGTGCACCGCCATGATGCTAAGTTCATCCCTTTTCTTGAACGCTATAAACAAGCTACGAGACGCAAAGACTTTAGTAAATACTACTTTCGCGACGAATGCGAAAAATTCCTGGTTGAAATAGAGCAAGTCTTATCGGGGCAAACATGTATTGTTAAGGACAAACCCTGCCTTATTGACTATGCCCTACTCCCCTTTATCCGCCAATTCTCTCGCGTAGAAAGGCAATGGTTTCTAAGTTCACCTTATCAGCAAACTCACCATTGGATAAACCGTCTTGTGCAAACGCCTATCTACGCCAAAGCCATGACGCCGTTTCCAGAATGGCAAAACACCCGAGAAGATCAAATATTAAGCCATGTATAAACGGGCTTATTAAAACTATATAGCTGCCAACTTTAGCCTACCCTTAATAAATAGAGTTAAGTATACTCCGACCAACTTCATTATGACGTGACCAACAATATTATGACGTGACCAACAATATTATGATTATTTTCCAAACCAGCCTCGGCAATATCGAAATTGAGCTAAACATGGACAAAGCACCTGTTAGCTCAAAAAACTTCTTGAAATACTGCCAAGACGGATTTTACGAAGGCACTATTTTTCACCGCGTCATAGACGGGTTCATGATCCAAGGGGGCGGCCATACCCAAGATCTGAATGAGAAGGCAACCCGTGCACCTATCGTCAATGAAGCGAACCGTGGCCTAAAGAACAGCTATGGCACCATTGCCATGGCACGAACTGACGCCCCTCACTCAGCTACCGCACAGTTTTTTATTAACATTGCCGATAATGATTTTCTTGATCATACCTCAACAACTAACCAAGGCTGGGGCTATGCGGTATTTGGTAAAGTCACAGCAGGCATGGATGTTGTTAATACCATTGCCAAAGCTCACACAACCACTCTATTCGGCCATGAAGATGTACCTGTCATTCCTATTGTCATTGAGAAAGTGATGATCAAATAATCCTATTACCAAGGTACTTCTTTACTATTCCATGTGAAGAAACGCCCGGAGTGCTCAGGCTTTAAGTTTTCAATGAGCGACACTAAGCCTGACGCACTTTCTTCAACGGAAATATCTGCATTCTCACCCCCCATATCAGTTCGAACCCAACCAGGATCAATAGGGCAAACAATAATCCCTTCTTGCCTATATTCGTTCGCTAAAACTTGCATAACTTTATTCAGAGCCGTTTTCGAGCTTCGGTAAGCATAGGACCCCACACTTTCCCCACTCAGTGATGCCATACAACTTGAAATAGAAATGACCCTCGGATTTGACGCCAACAACAAGTTAGGCTTCAATAATGTCGAAATTCGAAACGGTGCCAACGTATTCACCTCAAACACGCTCAGCCACGCTTGATAATCCATATTATCAACGCTTTGTTCATCGCCCCCAAAGATACCTGCGTTATTGACCAGCACATCAATCGTCTTCCCTTCAAGTGCAGAGCAAAAGGCCGCCACAGAGTGTTCATCTGTCACTTCTAACGGATAAATACACAACCGACTATTATCAAGAGCCAGTTGATTTAGCACAGTGGCATTTTCTGGATCACGGCAAGTCGCAATAATATGCCAACCTAGCTTAATAAACTCTTTAACCAAAGCTAAACCTATACCGCGGTTTGCACCCGTGACCACTACAGTACTCATATTCAATTCCTTTTCTTAAACCGAGGCTACCGCTGTTTCGTCTAGCCAGTAGGGTAAATTTTCGTTGAACCAATCGATATACTTCCCTTTCATTGGGTTGTTTCTCTCTACAAGCAGATTAACTACATCAATGACAATCCAGGCCTTCGCCATAACCAGCTGTCTCAGCAGCTCTCCAGCCGATTGGGCTGTACTGTGCTTTAGATACCTTTCAATAACAGACTCGTAATCTGCTCGGCAGCCCATCCCTTTAACCAAGGGCGCTAAGTCAATGGCGGGGCTGCCATAACCAAACCTTTCCCAATCAAACAAAACCAATTCGCCAGTGTTACGGCGTCCCCAATTACCATCATTGGTGTCACCGGAGATCAAAGTTGCGGGAGAAAATAAACAACGGCTTTGCGTTTGGATGTGTGTTAATACAGCTTGACTAGCACTAGGCAAGTTTAGAATTTGAAATGCACTATGTGTTTTAGCCAAAGACCACTCATGCGTTTTCAGATATGGTGGGCTTTCCAGGTTAAGAGAATGGATAATTGAGATTTGACGATAAACATCATCTGTTTGATTTAACTCATTGAGCGCAATGGGGTTGGGAATGAATTCAATATATAAATCAGTGCCATCAGCATGAATAAGGTCAGGAATATTAACGCCTGCCTGCCGAAGTAATGGGGCCGAATGTTGATAAAAACTCAGTTCGATAGGCGAAGCGCCAAGCTTACGAATACACTCAACGCCCTGGTACTCCGTTAAATACACACTCGCCGAGCCCATTTGTGACAGTTCTTCCTTAACCATTTAGACACTCTCTAGCTGCATAGGGTTTGGGATCATGTTACAGCTAATGGATATAACGAAGCCAGAGATCAATAATTATGATTTCCCTAAATATGGTGCGAGAAAGTGACTCACCTGCTCACGGCAAAGGCCAATTTCAACATTCACCTCAGCCTGTTTTAAGATTTCTATACCTCTTCCGCTATTGCGAGGGTCCGGATCAAGAATAGATACCACAACGCTTTTAATACCCGAGTTTGCCAATGTTTTAGCACATGCTGGTGTTCTCCCAACAAATGAACAGGGCTCAAGTGTGACATAGGCTGTCACACCATCTAGAGAGCCTGAGTACGCTTTAAGCGCTTGAACTTCAGCATGATCGCCCCCTATCGCCTGAGTAAACCCTTCAGCCACAATAGAACCATCTTTCACCAAGACACAACCGATGGGAGGATTAGGAAGACATAGAGGCAACGCTTGTTTTGATATTTCAAGCGCTCTCAACATAAACTGTTCACGCATTTATAATGCCCTTAGTAACCGAATAGCATGATGATTATGTGCAATAGTAGATTAAGTGCTACTCATGGGCTGCTTTACAACTAGCTCCATTGGAATATAGCGTATTCCATTGATGCTTTGCTCTTGATCGGTTGGCTGAAAACCGACCCTACTATAAAAACCGACTGCATAAATCGAAGCTTTAACTTGAATCACTTCTGCGTGACTCAACTGCTTCATTTCATCAACTAATTGTTTGGCAATACCTTGGCCGTGATATTGAGTCTTAACATATAGCTGTCCAAGGTAGTTAGCATCTCGCCAAGTGATCCGCACCAGCAGTTTTGGACACCGAGTTAAGTGAGTACAATCACTAACGAGGTGAATCATGACAAACAAGAAGAAACGTATTATCCATTCTCCTGAATTTAAAGCAGAAGCCCTTAAACTGGC
>NZ_PYMA01000017.1 GCF_003026495.1 Photobacterium sanctipauli | reverse complement strand
GGTTGTTGGAGACTACGACGTAGATAGGCAGGGTGTGTAAGCGCTGTGAGGCGTTGAGCTAACCTGTACTAATTGCCCGTGAGGCTTAACCATACAACACCCAAGGGGTTTTACGGACTCCACGAACACTTGGATGAGTGTTGAGAACATCAGCTTTCAAGATTGTAAGAATTTTGCTTGGCGACCATAGCGTTATGGACCCACCTGATCCCATGCCGAACTCAGCAGTGAAACGTAATAGCGCCGATGGTAGTGTGGGGCTTCCCCATGTGAGAGTAGGACATCGCCAAGCTTCCAATTTAGATCACCACAGTGACCCTGCGGTGGTTTGAGTGGAGCGGTAGTTCAGTTGGTTAGAATACCGGCCTGTCACGCCGGGGGTCGCGGGTTCGAGTCCCGTCCGCTCCGCCACTTATTAGAAACCTCAGTCGAAAGGCTGAGGTTTTTTGCATTCTACGCGCCCTAAAAGTGCTGCGCACTTTAGTCGCGGCACTGGCCGTGCGCGTTGAGTCCCATCAGCACCACCACTTATTAAGAAGCCTCGTCTATAGACGGGGCTTTTTACATCTGTGAGATATGTTCGCATTACAGGCGAATGAGTCCCGCTCGTGCGCGAGTCCGATAGAACGTCAGCTCGGCCGTTCCGCCACTTATACTAATACTAAGCCCAAGTCTTACGACTTGGGCTTTTTTATGTCTGGTATTGAAGAAACTTCAGATCAGGCCTCCCGATGCTCGACTTATACCAATCTGGAAAACTAACTGTTCAGGTTGAACCAACATTTTCGGATACCCTTTCGCTGCTTACTAAAAACTGGTTCCATGCCATACAAACTTTGCTGACGAGATCGTTATATTCAGTGAAACTTTGATTTGCTAAACAATGGTGTCTTAACAAGTTCCACACTTGCTCTATTGGGTTCATATCAAGGGAGTGGGGAGGGAGCTGGATGATACTGATGTTTTCAAATTCATCCGTAATAACTTCTGTATGCCACTACAAATGTTCTTGGTTTTTCCTGAGGTTCTTCAAGATCTTCTTCGAGGAAAGTATGAACTCATTTGTTTACACTGGTTCTGCTGACTTTAAGAAACTTGGTAATTTGTCTGCGGGAATGCCCTTCTTTGAAATGGGAAAGTGCATTAAGTGGGTAATCTCAATTAGATCGTATCTTTACTTGGGTTGGTTTTACTTACATGAAGTTCGACTTTTATCTTTCTTCAATGAGGAAATGTTGCTGTAGTAACTCAAGTAGACTTTCCCTAAAAGGTTCATGAGCCTTATCACCAAGCAGGTCTGCGATTTCTTGACCTGTTGGCGTGAATCGATAATAGGTCAAGCTGAAGCCTGACTTTGGTGGTGTGAGTTGGTATTGATATTGTTGATAGCGAAGTGAAAGGGCTATATTCGGTTTTAGGGAACCTGATTCTAGCTCTGTGCGGATGAGCAATCCAAGCTCCATCAGTGTCAGTATGTCAGCGTATGGGAGTTGGAAGTAGCCTAGCTTTAATTTTTCTACTTTTGTCGAGAAGAGCAGTGATAATAATGATGGGCTGCGCTTGAGGCTGGTGATGAGTTTTTTACTATGGTCATTACCTATTTGGGTCGCGAGCATGCATGCGCGATGAAATATTTGTGCCTCTTTGTGAGTCATCTTTTTTAATATATTGAGTGTTTTTATCGATATAGATTGGGGTGTGATCAGCTCTTGTTTGAGAAGGCGGCTCCATAGACGCTGCATTGACGTGTTTTGGATCTGTTGAGAGATAGAGATAAATTGATATAGCCAGTCTGGGTCTAGCTCTGACGTTTTCTTTCCTTTGCAGCTTTCATGAGTAAGCTTAAAGATTTTTTCTAAATTATCCTGCTGTTGCTTTTCTGCGATTTCTTGCCGTGCCTTGAAGCGTTGGTGAAGCGTCTCTGGCCCTTGCTTGTTGATGAGGTAGCTGAGTCCATTACCTATCGCTAGATCTTCAAACTGACTACCGCTCTCTTCATCAGGCTTTCTGGAACTCTCTATAGCTGGTTTTGCGGATGTAGACGACAGTGGTGTAACTTTGTGGTCACTCATTATTTGCTCCTTGCTTAGCTTGTATGTTTTAGCAGTGCATGGCTACGTAGGCAATAACGAACGTTGTGCTGGAGAGGTATTCTTTAAAGGAGAAAGCGGCAAAGCTAAGTTGCTGTATGTTTGCCGCTTCCTTTTGCTTATTTACATATCGTCGTATTCTTCAAGCTTGGTACCTTCAAGTAGGTACCCCACCTCAGCTAGATCGTGGCTGACTGCTTGGGTTTTTAAAGTACCTACGATGTATACCACATCCCAAAGTTGTTGGATTGGAGCACCATCGGGAAACTTCACATAAATTATTTGGTTTGGTGGCGGTGGTGGAACATGGATACATGCCCCAAAGTAAGGAACTAACAGGAACTCTGTAATTGCTTTATCATCGCCTTCGAGTGGGATGACAAAACCTGGTATCTTTACCTTACTGCCATTTAGCTCTTCCCTAACCGTTCCGACGAGAGTTTGTTGAGCCGCTTCTCCATCATGGTTAAGAAGGGGCATTTGATTTTGATTAAATTGCTGACGCTCTTTCTCTGGCACCAAATCAATCCAATCTAAGGTTAATACTTCGCTTGCAAAGCTGGATATTGGTAACCAGCAGCATAAGATGAGTAGCCATTTTTTCATTGCGGTTTATACCTTAATTGTCATCCCGTCAGACAGTGAATGTTGGTAGGCTCTGATTGCCGGGACGAGCCCTACAACCATACCTGCTAATTGTACTAGACAAAGTAACATAAGCTCGTGGGATGTTAACGGAGTAATTGAGATTAGCAATCCGAAATGCTCTTGAATGAGCGGCTGAGCGAAGAATAGCATGCTATATAACAGTGTTGTTCCCAGCAGGATGCCGACAGCAGTGAGTGCTGCAGCTTCGCTAGTTAGCAAGAAAAATATATGGCTTGGCTTCGCTCCCATTGCACGTAGAATTGCCATTTCTCGCCGGCGTTCATTTAAGCTGGTTAGTAAGCTTGTGAGCATTCCTAGCAGCCCTGCAATAACAACGAAGCCTGATACTGCCAATAAAGCCTGTTCGGCAATTGACATCATTCCCCATAGCTCATGAAGCGCGATTCCCGGCATAATGGCGCTCAATGGCTCTTTCGGGTAGGTATTGATATATCGTTGTAATGCAAAAGTTTGGATCTTTGAATTAAGCCCTACCATAAATGCAGTAATTTGCTTTGGCTCGAATTGCTGTTGCTTTAGTACCTCGGCAGACGGCGAGGCGCCAAGGTTAGCCCCGCTTTCCCAGCCGACATGGATAGCTTCGATAGCTTCCAGGCTAACGTGGACACTGCTGTCAACAGGAGTGCCTGTTGGAGCAAGGACTCCGACAATTTTAAATGGTAGGTTGTCATGTCTGTTAAATGACTGGTCGCTGATACCATGAGCAATAATGATTTCGTCACCGATCTTATAATTTAGCTTTTTAGCAACTTCTGAGCCGATGACTGTTTCAAATAACGTATTGAATTTATTGCCTTCATTGAATTCCAGAGGTTGTTTTTGGCCATAGCGAAAGTGCTCGAAATAAGCACCGGTAGTGCCAACAACCCTAAAGCCTTTATGTGAATCCCCTAAAGAAATAGGAATAGCCCAGCGGACTGACCGGTGGTTGGCTATTTCTTGGTAACTTTGCCAATCTATATTGTTAGTCGCGTTACCAATGCGAAAGACGGAGTACAGTAATAGGTTTACTTGGCCAGATCGGGAACCGACAATAAGATCTGTGCCTGAAATTGTATTGGCGAAGCTGGATTTAGCCTGGGTTCGCACTCGCTCTACACCAAGCAGCAAGGTGACTGAAATAGCTACGGTGAGCAGTGTCAAAAGGGCTGTGGTCTTTCGGTTGGCCAGGCTTTGTAGCGCCAGTCTGATAATTGCGGTCATTTTCTTTCTCCCGCAGCTAGGTTTAATGAGTTCAATGAGATGCTACGGTCAAAAAGTGATTCGAGTGTTTCGTCATGACTAACAAACAGTAGGGTGATATCAGCGCGTTCACACTCTTCCATTAGCAGCTGGATAAAGGCTTCTCTGTTGTCGTGATCGAGTGCTGAGGTTGGTTCGTCGGCAATGAGTAATTGAGGTGACCCTATCAGTGCTCTAGCTGCTGCGACACGTTGCTGTTGGCCGATACTCAATTCAGTGATAGGTCGTGTAAGACACTCTTCTGGTAGTTGCAGTTGCGATAGAAGGCGGTGGGCCTCAACATGCATTTCCTTGCCAAGTTGTTGACGCCTTTGTTTGGAAAAACGGCAAGGCAGTAGTACGTTGTCAATAACCGAGAGATAAGGTAGCAAGTTGAACATCTGGAAGATGTAGCCGATATTGTCGGCACGGAATTGATCCCGTTGTCTCGACTTTAGTTGGCTAAAAGGCTGCTGCAAAAGCGTAATGTAGCCAGTAGTTGGTTGGGATATGCCGGCAAGAAGACTGAGAAGGCTCGATTTTCCACTCCCACTTGGCCCTTTTAAAAATACCTTTTCCCCTTTTTTTATTATTAATGAGGGAATATTAAGTAAGTCGCGTTGTTGGTTCGGCCACCGAAAAGTTAGACGACTAAGCTCAATTGTTTTCATGTCTTTTCCTTTGAATGGGGAGCTAAGCTCCCCATACCCCTTACATTAGAATTTAAATACCGTGCTGCCAGGCTGTAATTTTCCTGATAGCTGCTCGGCTTCTGTAATGGCATTTATGGTAATGCTTTCTGTTGAAGGGAAGGTGTTAAACCATTGTGCGTCTAGCTGTGAAAGCTTGTCGATATTTTCGCAAGTAAATGCGTATTGCGCATTAAATTCACCATGGCCATCATGATCATGGTCGTGGTCTTTATGATCATCATGCTTATCATGATGGGCGTGGTCATCATGGTCGTGGCCTTCATGATGGTCATGGTTGTCATGGTTGTCATGGTTGTCATGGTGTCCATGGTCATCGTGGCTATCTTTAGTTAGCGTTTCATCAACCATTGCTTGGTCTAACTGGCAGTTGGCTGCTTGAGAAAAGACAAATAGCGATTCGGCATTCTTTAGCTTTTTAATCGCGTCTTCGATGGCGCTTTCTTGCTCTGCGTTTGTGGGTGCATGTTCAAACCCTACAACATCTGCGCCTGGTGCGTTTACTTCAAGTAGCACCTGGTTGCCTTCTTTCGCCATGTTTAGCTCTACCTCACCATGAACATGGGCACCGTGCTGGCGGAAAGTTTCTTCTGCACTAGCCGCTGTGGTTACAAGCGCGGCAGCAACAGCCAAGGATGATAGTGATAGCTTAGTTAGGTTGTTCATTGGGACTCCATATACATAAAAATTCGATACTAAGACTGAAATTAAGCAATGGCGTGCGGAGGGTCTCTTGCATTTTGGGTGAAGATCACTGAATACCAAAAAGGCAAAACTAAGGATATGACAGTGAGAAGGTCAGTCGGAAGTTGAACCAACGGCTGCTCTTCAGGGGAAATGGCTGAATAGATAACATGGCAGGTTGGGCAGTTATCAATATGGTGATGAGGAGACGTTGCCTCGAGTTTGTGCAATACGGTGTGGGGCCCAATGATGACCATTAGACCGATAAAAAGCGAGATAAGGCATAGTTGTTTGCGCTGGAAGTATAGTCTCACTGTGCTTTATAAATGCCATGACCCAAAGTTGTAATAATATAACATTACTGGGGGGCTGGGTCATGGCTTTGTCATGAATTCCAACGCATTAGTTTGGTACGTTATAGACTTTGTTTTACCAGATCTAACGCTTGTTGGATTTCAGCTGCGCTTAGCTTGCCTTCTTTGACAAACAGCACATTCGTCTCTTTATCTAATACGATAATCGCAGAGTTTTCGGCAGTTAGCTCCCAATCAGCGTGAACAGAGCCTGTTGCATCGAGCACCATTGATGACCAAGAAAATTCACGCTTGCTGTCTTCGGCTGAAGATTTTACGAATCCGCCTGTTCCCCACATCGCGTCGCCTTGGTTGATGATCGTTGTGGTCTGGTATTTGTCTGCTGGAAAGCCAGCATCTGTTATTGCGGTCATCAAGTCGGCATTCATTGCTTTAGCTGCACTGCGCCCTGCAATAGCTTGGATAATGCGTACTTTGCCTTTTAGTTGTTCGCTATTCCACGCTTGGTAAACCACTTCGTCGTTTTCGACCAGAATCTCACCTTTATCAGCCACTGTGACCGAAGGGATCGGCTCACCAACTGTAATATTATGTGCCATGGCAAATGTTGGAAATAATGCAGCCAGTAAAGTAATTGCGAGCTTCTTATTCATTGTATTTATTCCATAAATTATTTGAGGTTCCATTATCTTAGATTACGGTTTGCTAACTGGTAAAACCAGTGTCAAAAATTGGGTTCTGTGCCACAGATAGTAAAAAAAACTGCTTTGCAAAATGTTTCTCAAACTGCAACGGCGACGCTCCCAATGTATTGAAAGCAGAGTAGCTAAACTTGGCGAGAAACTTGCTTGGTAAAAAACGCACAATGCATTCTGTAATTGTTCCGGTTGGCACCGGTCTGAAAGAGCATATGGGGGAATGGGTATGCTGAAAATTTTTAAACATTACCGGCCAAATCAAGTTGCTCGATACGTTAAAAGCTACTTTCGGGGAAGGCTCTATATCGTTGGTATTGGTGGTTATGAGTTTGACGGTGGCCGTTTATTGCCACCGAATAGCAAGGATAAGAAGGTACTGATGACTTTAAGCGAAGTTAATCGAGAAATCGAACAACTTGCTGAAGTTATATAGGTTATTTATCCTGAGGGGGCATGCAGATGCCAGTCCCGCCAAGGCCACAATAGCCATTGGGGTTTTTAGCTAAGTACTGCTGATGATAGTCTTCGGCAAAGTAGAAGGTACTTGCTGAAGTAATTTCAGTTGTGATCTCACTGGTACCAAGCACACTTTGATAGCGCTCTTTGGTTTGTTGGGCGTGTAAAGCTTGATTTTCTGTGTGCGTGTAAATAGCTGAACGATATTGGGTCCCCCTGTCGTTTCCTTGGCGCATGCCCTGGGTTGGATCATGATTCTCCCAGAACAAGGTTAATATCTGATCGAGAGAACTGATTTGGGGATCGAAAATCACCCTAACCACTTCAGTGTGGCCTGTTTTACCGCTACAAACTTCCTCATAGGTTGGGTTTGGGGTAAAGCCGCCACAATAGCCAACTGCCGTACTATAAACGCCATGCTGTTTCCAAAAAAGCCTCTCCGCCCCCCAAAAGCAGCCCATTCCAACGATAATTTCTTCCAGACCATCAGGAACCGAGTCGTTAAGCGGTGTACCGTTGACGGCGTGTGGGCCCGAGGGAATGATAGGTGTTGCTCGGCCGATCAAAGCTGTTTCGGCGTTAGGTAGTTCTGTTTTAGTGCTAGACATTTGCGGCATCCCTATAACGTTGTCTTTTTTTCAAAGTAGAGGAAACGGCAGGGAGATTCAACTTCATTGCTTTTTCATGCCAAATTGTTGGCAGTTATGGCTGGCCTTTGTCAAAATTAAGAAATGCTCAAAAGATGAATAACAATCATGCTCTTATTGATGAAGTAAAAAATAAGAATGAATAAAAAAATACTGCGCTACAGCCTTGTCACGCTTGCGTTATCAGCGGCACTGGATGTGTACGCTGAAACGTCATTAGAAATCACCGGTTTAAAGGGAAGCCTCAAAGATAATGTGGAAGCCTATGTTTCAGCGATCCCTGAAGAGGAATACAGTACATCATTGCGTTTTCGTGAGCAGTTAGAGGGCGAGATCCGCAATGGCCTGAAGGCGCTTGGCCGTTATAACCCCGTGATTACTTTTGAAGAAGATGATGACGAGGGTGACAGTAGGTTATTGGTAAAAGTGGATGCTGGCCCAAAGACAGTGATCGCTCGCAGCAATATCCAACTTGCCGGGATGGCCAAAGACGACCCTGATTTTATCTCTTTGGTACGAAATAGCGGCCTTGGCTTGGGCAATACCCTTAACCACGGCAATTATGACTCTCTAAAATCGTCACTGAGTAGCCTTGCGCTGCGTAAAGGCTATTTTGATGCTGAGCTCAAAGTCAGTAAATTGGAGGTTGCCCCTAGCCGTAATGAAGCCTTTATTACTATCGAATTTGCCGCAGGGCAAAGGTACAACTTCGGCCATACCTCATTCAAGGGAAGCCAAATTGAGCTAGATCGCTTGCAATCGTTAGTACCCTATGAAGAAGGCGATCCCTATCTTGCGTCCACTCTCGGCGAGTTTAACCAGCGTTTGTCCAGTGTTGGTTGGTTTTCATCCATCTTTGTTGGGGGGGATGTTCAAAACTTAGAAGGCGACAGTGTGCCTATCAATGTCGTGGTTGAGCCTCAGGTAAGAAACCAAGTGGAAACCGGTATTGGTTATTCAACGGATGTGGGCCTTAACCTTAAGTTAAATTGGCGCAAGCCTTGGTTGAACAGTGCCGGGCATAGCTTGAATGTCAAAACCGAAATATCGGCAATTCAGCCAAAGATTGAGGCGACCTACAAAATCCCTCTCGATGACGTCCTGAATGACTATTACCAAGTGGTTGGCGGGATCCGCTATGTCGATAACCACGATACGGTGAGTACCGAGTATAACCTGGGCTTGGAGCGCCATTGGCGGTTGGAGTCGGGGTGGAAGCGTATTGCTTCGTTGCGCTTACTCTATGAGGACTATAAGCAAGGTAAGCAGGAATCGGGGGTGCTCGCGATGGTACTTCCGGGGATCAGCTATGACAAAACCCGGGTTCGTGGGGGCGCTATGCCGACATGGGGTGACAAGCAGCTGATTGCGATGGAGTTCTCAGACCCAGCCTTAGGATCTGATACCCGTTTAGCGAGGTTCCGAGGGCGCTCTGCTTGGATCAGAAGTTATCAAGAGAATCATCGCGGCTTATTCCGGGTCGATGGCGGCGCCATTATTGCCGATAAGCTAGAAGATATCCCGCCATCCATGCGCTTTTTTGTCGGGGGAGACAATAGTATTCGTGGATATAGCTATGAGTCGATTGCGCCAAGAGATAGTGATGGCGCGCTTCGCGGTGGTCAATACATGCTGACATCTTCCTTAGAATACCAGTACCGGGTTTATGGTGATTGGTGGGGAGCTGTGTTCTACGACTATGGTTCGGCTTGGATTAATGATCCTACTTGGCTAAGTGGCGCCGGTGTTGGTGTGCGCTGGGCATCGCCGGTTGGACCGATCCGACTGGATTTTGCATGGGGGCTTGATAAAGAAAGAGACAAGTTCCAAATCCACTTTATTTTAGGGCCTGAGATATGATTTGGATAAAGCGTATATCGCTCGTGTTATTGGCCTTATTTGTTGTGCTGGTGATTGCGGTAACCGCCTTGCTGTATACACCTGCTGGGATCAAGGTGGCTTTGTGGGGCGCTCAAAAAGCATTGCCAGCCCTATCGGTTGGCGGCAGTTCCGGCAGTTTGCTGACGGGGTTTTCGTTAAATCAAGTTGCCTATGATGATGGCAATATTGTATTAGACGTTAAATCGCTTGGGTTGGTGATTGACGATCAATGTTTGCTTGAACCTGCTGTTTGTATTTCGAGCCTTGCTGTCGATGGTGTCACTTTTTCATTACCGGCGTTACCGGAGAGCAGTGATGAACCCGAAAGTGAAGCAAGTGAGCCAATCACAGAGATCGCGCTACCGTTGCCGATCCGGCTGGAGCAACTGGCTCTTAAGCATATTGATTTAGATATTTTAGGGAATAAGGTTGCGTGGCAACATTTTTCAACCGCTGCAGAGATGGAAGGGAGCGAGCTTACGCTCAAACCTACCGATTGGCAGGGAATAACGCTTGAATTGGCTACTTCAGAAGGGACGCCTGAGCCTGTCGAAGAGACCCCAAAGAGTGATAGCGCTGGAGGTATTGTTTTACCTGAAGTGCTGATCCCGCTATCGGTTGATATACAGAGGTTTACCGTTTCAGGTTTTGAACTGAAGGGGGAAACAGCCCAAGTTGTCAATAAACTGGAGCTTGTGGCAAAAGCATCGGGCCATGATATACAACTATCTCAGCTGATACTGGATGTTCCTCAGGCCAAGCTTGATGCCTCGGGTGAAGTCCGGCTGGCTGAAAACTACCCACTCTCTCTTGATGCGGGGCTAGATATTGCGATGGCACCGCTTGCCGGTCATCAGTTGTCGCTTGAGGCGAGCGGTAGCTTGGCTGAACTGGCGTTGGATGCGAAATTGCAAGGGACGCTGGATGCGGTGTTATCTGGCCAGCTTTCCCCTTTAGAGCCGAGTTTACCTTTTGATTTGGCGTTGAGTAGCCAGCATATCCAATGGCCAATAGATAAAGAGGCTGAGTTTACTTTGGCCGACACTTCAATAGATGCCAAGGGGGAGCTAGAGCGCTTTTCATTCACGGCAAAAAGTAAAATTGACGGTAAGCCGATGCCGGCAGTTGATGCTGATTTAGTCGGTAGCGGAAGCACCACCCATGTTGATTTGAGCCAACTGGTGATTAAAACCTTAGGTGGAGAGATCACCGGGAATGCTAAGGCTAGCTGGAAGGAGTTGGTAAATTGGCAGGGCGTGTTGGCGTTTTCACAGATCCAACCGGGGGTAGAGTGGCCTGATGTTCAAGGTAATGTTAGCGGCAAGATAGAAACATCTGGCGGGTTAACCAAAGCGGGTGGTTGGTATGTCGAGCTACCGATGCTGGATGTTGATGGTACAGTGATGGAGCAGCCTTTGATCCTTGATGGGCAACTAACGGCCAAAGATCCTGCCGGCAAGGGTGATATTGAACTTGATACCCAAGGGCTTTCTGTTCGGCATGGCCCCAACAGCCTAACTGCAGAAGGGCAGTTGGCTAAAAATTGGGATATAGCTGCGACGATACAAGCACCTGACTTGTCTCAATCGGTACCAGGGCTGCGTGGCAATGTCGCAGGTAATGTGGTGTTGAGTGGCAAGATGGCTGAGCCAGATCTGCAGCTTGATTTAGTGGGTCAAGCGCTGGGTTGGCAAGAACTCTTTTCTTTGGAAAGCCTTGAACTGAAAGGGCAGGTTCAACCCGTCCCGGAACTTAATGCTGATATTTCTTTATTGGCCCGCAACGGGCAGGCGGAAGGCGTGCAACTGAAACAGCTTTCGCTACTGTTTAGTGGTACCGAGAAGCAACACCAGCTTGAGCTGGACATGGATGCTGAACCAGTAAGCACTGCCTTGCGATTAACGGGGGCTTTGGATCGTGAGGCTGGCTGGCAAGGTGAGTTGGAACGCGGAGAGGTGGCAACAGAGATTGGCCCTTGGCGCCTTAACCGAGCAACGCCAATTGGCTATAACTTCAAGACCCAACTTGCGAATGTTGCTGCGCACTGTTGGCAACAGAATGATGCCTCATTATGCCTGACCGAAAATCTTGAAGCTGGCGCCTCGGGGCGGGCGAAGGTTGCAGTGAACCAGTTCGACTTTGCTTTAATCGCGCCTTTCCTCCCTGAAGAGTTAGAGTTAACGGGGGAGTTAGGAGCGAACGTGGAGGCGGCTTGGGCGCCGGAGTCTGCACCATATGTCAATGCCAGTGTTAGGCTGCCGCAAGGCTCTGTCAGGCAGCAGCTTGAAGACGATGAGCCTGAATTGAGCTTGGGCTGGGATAGCATCACTTTGAATGCCGAGGTGAAGCAGGATGTACTGAATGCCGACTGGCTGATTGCTGTTAAGGATAATGGCGATATCTCCGGTAAGGCAACAGTGACCCAACTCACTGCTGAGCAACAGTTAAAGGCTGACTTGAAAATTGATCGTTTCATGCTTGGCTTTTTGCAGCCCCTGCTAAGGGATTATCACCAGTTTGATGGGCAGGTTGATGCTAATTTGTCCGTCTCGGGGCCGATAATGCATCCCCAGGTAAACGGGGTATTAAAAGTAGGTAATGTTGAGGCTATCGGCCGTACGGTACCGATTGATATTACTCAGGCGGATATCGCGGCTACCTTCAGTGGTTACCAAGCCCAGCTGCATGGGGATGTGATCACTCCAGATGGAAAGCTGGCATTGAAAGGTAGTGCAGACTGGCGTGATTTGGCTAATTGGCAGAGCCAGTTAAGGGTGAACGGACGAGAGCTAGAGGTGAGTGTACCGCCAATGGTTGCGTTGAAGGTGTCCCCGGACTTGACCATCAAGGCATCCCCGAAAATGGCAGAGATCACCGGTAAGGTCGGTATTCCCTGGGGGAGAATAAAGGTGGATCAGCTACCTGAGTCTGCTGTCTCTGTTTCAAGTGATGAAATCTTGCTGAGCGATGATCTGCAGCCGATAGAGCAAGAGCCGATAGTCCCATTCACGGTGAGGACTAACATCATGATTAATGTCGGTAATGATGTCCAGCTTTCAGCCTTTGGCTTGAAGTCTGGTTTGGTGGGTGACTTAAATGTCCGCCAGAACAATAAAGGGCCATTGGTCTATGGTGAGATAAACCTACGTGACGGTACCTACCGCTCCTTTGCTCAAGAGCTCGTGATCCGCAAGGGGCAGATTTTGTTTAACGGCCCGGCAGATCAACCGTATTTATCGATAGAGGCGATACGTGACCCTGACAATATTGAAGATGACGTTATAGCCGGTATTCGGGTGACGGGGCCGGCGGATGAGCCGAAGGTGGATATCTTCTCGGATCCGGCCATGCCGCAGCAAAATGCGCTGTCTTACATCCTGCGCGGCAAGGATCTGGACAGTGAGTCAAGTGATAGTGGCGACGCAATGACAACAGCACTGATCAGCATGGGACTCGCCCAGAGTGGCCAGCTGGTCGGCAATGTCGGTGAAGCTTTCGGTGTACAGGACTTGTCGTTGGATACTGCTGGTTCTGGGGATGATACCCAAGTGACTATCAGCGGTTATATCGCGCCAGGCCTGCAGGTGAAATACGGGGTGGGGATATTCAACTCGATCCCTGAATTCACGGTTCGTTACCGCCTGATGAAAGATCTGTATGTGGAAGTGGTGTCGGGGCTAGATAGTGCGGTTGACTTACTTTACCAATTTGAATTTAACTAATTAGTATTGCAGTTGCTAATCGGCCTATGGTCAGCGAATGATCATAGGCCGGTTTTTTATGGAGGTAGCTTGGGCGATGGATAAAGTTTTCGTGTACGGCACTTTGCGCAAGGGGGAGAGCAATCACCATTTATTGCAGCAGGCTCTATATTTGGGGCAATGCCAAATTCAAGGAAGATACCAGCTCTTTAACCTTGGCTATTACCCCGCACTGGTGGATGCCGAGCATAACCGTAGGATTGCGGGTGAAGTCTATCAAGTCTCGGCTCAGGAATTAGCCCAGCTCGATATTTTGGAAGAGTACCCGTCACTTTACCGCAGGGAGCCGGTGGAGACGCAGCATGGCCGGGCATGGGTGTATTTATACAACCACAATGTGGATAGCTTTCCGTTGATTGAAGATGGGGATTGGTGCCATCGAAGCTGACCATTTTCTCGTCGGCTATTTTTTTGCCGGAAGCGCCTCTAGTAGTGCTTCGTAGCTTTCACCATTGTATACATTGCTATAGCCCTGTTTTAGAACAGCTTGCTCGGCAATGGCAGAGCGTCTGCCCGAACGGCAGTAGAGGAAGATAGCCTGGCTTTTATCTTCAGCGATATTGGTGAGGCGCTCTATCTGATCGTAGGGAATATTAATGGCATTGGGAAGGTGGCCAGCAAGAAACTCGTCATTGGTGCGTACATCAATGATAAGCGGCTTTCCATGCTGTGAGGCTTGGTGGTGTTGCCAAAACTGCTCTGGCGTCACGACCTCTGCATGAGAGAGCCCTGAAAGCAGTATCAGCGCTAAGATCACTAGTGGGCGACGGCACTGTAGCATGTCTATCTCTTCTCTAGGCTATTTTCATTGAAGTTGGGGCGCGGGTTATTTGCGCCCCTTGTCACTTACTTGCTTTCTTGTGCTCGCTTGAATGATTCTAGGATCTCTTCTTTTGCCGCCTCGGCATTTGCCCAGCCATCGACCTTTACCCACTTGCCAGCTTCAAGCTCTTTGTATCGCTCGAAGAAATGGGTGATTTGGGCTTTTAGTAATTCTGGTAGGTCGTCAACATCATTGATGTGATCATACTCTTTGCTGAGTTTGGTATGAGGTACGGCAACGACTTTCGCATCTTCGCCAGATTCGTCGGTCATCTTTAGCACGCCAACAGGACGGCAACGGATCACTGAACCAGGAACGAGTGGGTGCGGGGTTGGTACCAGTACATCCACCGGATCGCCGTCTAGCGATAGGGTGTGGTTAACGTAGCCGTAGTTGCACGGGTAGAACATAGGTGTAGACATGAAGCGGTCGACAAATACGGCACCGGTATCTTTATCAACTTCGTACTTGATAGGATCGGCATTGGCCGGGATCTCAATAACCACATAGATATCTTCTGGGATGTCCTTTCCTGCAGGTACCTGATTAAGGCTCATGTTCTCTTCCTTTTGTTAAGTTAACTAATTGTTGGTGATGTTGAAATTATAATAGCAACATCGTCAATTCCTTGTCTAATTGCAACATTTAGCGAGGGGGCAAATATCGGCTGAGTTGGCATTTACAGTGAGGCAATAAAGAAACAGGCTGCAAATGCAGCCTGTAAATGACGCTAGTCTTGGTCTGGGAATTCCTTTAGGAACTCTTCAACCTTATTGACCATCTTGGTCGAACCGACAAAGAATGGCACGCGCTGGTGGAGCTCGGTAGGTTTGATATCCATGATGCGCTGGGCACCATCGGAAGCCACACCACCTGCCTGCTCCATAATGAAGGCCATTGGATTGCACTCGTACAGCAAACGTAGCTTACCGTTAGGGTAAGTCGCGGTGCTTGGGTAGAGGTAGATCCCGCCTTTCAATAGGTTGCGGTGGAAGTCAGATACCAGCGAACCAATGTAGCGAGACGTGTAGGGACGGCTATCCTCTGGTACATTTTCTTGGCAATACTTGATGTACTTCTTCACACCCATCGGGAAGCGGATGTAGTTGCCTTCGTTGATTGAGTAAATCTTACCATCCTGAGGGATGGTCATGTTCTCATGGGAAAGGCAGAACACACCCAGTGAAGGGTCGTAGGTGAAACCATGAACACCATTACCGGTAGTGTAAACCAGCATGGTTGACGAGCCGTAAATGATATAGCCTGCTGCAACCTGCTTGTTACCAGGTTGCAGGAAGTCTTCTTCGGTCGCTGGCGTGCCAACTGGCGATACTCGCTGGTAGATGGAGAAAATAGTACCGACGGAAACGTTTACGTCGATGTTCGAAGAACCATCAAGTGGATCCATCAATACAACGTACTTCGAGTTGCGGTTAAGCTCTTTGTTGAAGGCAACGGCTTCGTCTTCTTCTTCGCTGGCTACGCCACAAACTTGGTCGCGGGCTTCTAGGGCTGCTTTGAATTTTTCGTTGGCGTACACATCGAGCTTTTGCTGTTCCTCACCCTGAATATTCTCACCACCGATCGAGCCGGTAATATCAACTAAGCCTGCTTTGTTGATTTCACGGTTGACGATTTTAGCTGCAAGCTTTATCGAGCCTAGCAGTGAAGAAAGTTCGCCGCTGGCATGGGGGAAGTCAGTCTGTTTCTCGACAATGAACTCACCAAGGGTTCTAATATCGGACATATACAATCCTTGCATCAAGTTGTCATTGGGGCAGTTAAGTCAGGTACAATGTCTCTAACGGACAATTTATATACCCATGTCGGCTTTTCGCCTATGTTATAGAGTGTGGTCTATTTGTGTATAAAGAATTGTATATAAAGATCTTTTTTATGGTACTGAAGTAACGCATTTGCGTGATTTATTTATGACATCTCCAATGGGCTGACAGTTATGCACATCCATATTCTCGGTATTTGCGGCACATTTATGGGCGGCGCAGCAATTCTAGCGCGTCAGCTTGGGCATAAAGTGACCGGATGCGATGCCAATGTATACCCGCCAATGAGTACTCTGCTTGAATCGCAAGGTATTGAAATAATTCAAGGTTATGACCCGTCTCAGCTAAAGCCTGCACCCGATCTCGTGGTTGTGGGTAATGCCATGAGCCGTGGCAACCCGTGTGTTGAGTATGTACTCAACAATAACCTACGCTATACCTCGGGCCCGCAGTGGTTGCAGGAAATTTTGTTGCATGACCGTTGGGTGCTGGCGGTATCTGGTACCCATGGCAAGACAACAACGGCAAGTATGTTGGCTTGGATCCTTGAGGATTGTGGCTATCAGCCCGGCTTTTTGGTTGGCGGGGTACTGGGAAACTTCGGTGTTTCTGCACGTTTAGGCGAAAGTATGTTCTTTGTCGTTGAAGCGGACGAATACGATAGTGCTTTTTTCGATAAGCGTTCTAAGTTTGTTCATTATCGACCACGCACGCTGATAATGAACAACCTGGAGTTCGATCACGCAGATATTTTTGATGATTTGAAAGCGATCCAGCGCCAATTCCACCATTTAGTGCGTACTGTTCCTGGCAATGGGCGTATTTTTGCACCTAAAGGCGTGCAAGCCATTGACGAGACACTCGATATGGGGTGCTGGAGTGAGCTTGAATACAGCGGTGACGACGGTGATTGGCAGGCGAAGAAGCGAGATCAAGCTGGTAGCCACTTTGATGTCTACTTTGAAAGTAACAAAGTTGGGCAGGTTAATTGGTCGTTGATCGGTGAGCATAACGTACAGAATGCACTGATGGCCATTGCCGCCGCGCGCCATGTTGGGGTAACCCCGGACTTGGCCTGTGAAGCCTTGGCTAAATTTGTTAATACCAAGCGCCGTCTTGAGCTCAAAGGCGAGCAAAACGGAGTTCAGGTTTATGATGACTTTGCCCACCACCCGACGGCCGTTGAACTGACCCTAGAAGGGTTGCGGGCAAAGGTGGGTGAGCAGCGCATTCTTGCGGTGCTTGAGCCTCGTTCTAACACCATGAAGTTGGGTGTGCATAAGCTGGATTTGGCACCTGCCCTTGCTGCGGCAGATGAGGTTTATCTTTTCCAGCCTGATACTATTCCGTGGTCGGTGGAAGAAATTGCAGATCATTGCCAACAACCCGCCTACACTGATGCCGATCTTGATTCACTGGTGGCAAAAATTGTTGCGTCGGCACGTCCCGGCGACAATATTTTGGTGATGAGCAATGGTGGCTTTGGTGGGATCCACAATAAGTTATTGGCCGCGCTTTCTGATGAGAGCGAGAAGTAATATGCAGGATAAGCGGATCACACTGGCCTGGACTGGGGCATCGGGTGCGCCATACGGTTTGCGTTTGCTGGAGTGCCTTCTGGCCGCGGACTACCATGTTTATCTTTTGATTTCCTCTGCGGCGCGGGTGGTATTGGCAACCGAGCACGGTTTGAAGCTACCGGCAGGCCCTGATGCTGCCAAGCTTGCACTGTGTAAGCACCTCAATTGCCAGACTGACAAATTGGAGGTCTGCGGCAAAGAGGATTGGTTTTCGCCTGTTGCTTCAGGCTCTGCAGCCCCGAAGACCATGGTGGTTTGCCCATGCTCGGCAGGCACCTTGGCGTCGGTTGCCCATGGCTTGTCGGATAACCTGCTTGAGCGGGCTGCCGATGTTGTGATGAAAGAGCGCGGGCAATTACTGATGGTGGTACGCGAGACACCATTCTCGACCTTGCATCTGGAGAATATGTTGAAGCTATCCCAGATGGGGGTAACCATTATGCCTGCTGCCCCTGGCTTTTATCACCAACCTCAGAGCATTGAAGACTTGGTGGATTTTATGGTGGCACGTATTTTGGACCACCTTGGCGTTGAGCAAGGCTTGGTGCCGCGTTGGGGGTACGATCACCGTTAATTAACTGAGCGTGAAAGAATAGCCTAAAAAAACAGCCCGCATATTGCGGGCTGCTTGGTTATTCGTGAAGGTGAGCTTGGGGTTTGAGCACAAGGACATTGATAGGGGAGTTTTCAACAACCTTGGCCGCAACCGAGCCGAGCATTACCTTGTCTATCTTGGAGCGCTTGTGGCTTGGCATGATGATTAGATCTGCACCGACACGCTCGGCGTGGTCGAGGATCGTCGTCCATGTTTTGCCTTCAGACACATACTGGTGGTGCACGACTTCTGCAGGAATGTAGTCTTCAGCAAAGGCTTTAAGTTGCTTTTGCGCATCCTGCATCATTTTGCGGGCTGCATCTTTGGGGAAGTAGCTGGAAACCATTGCCATATGGATCCCCGGCAGTACGTTCAGCAAGTGGATGGTGGCATTGGAATGTTTGGCGTGCCACACCGCAAGCTCAACGGCCTTGTCTGCGAATCCTTGTTCGTTCAGATCGACAGGAACCAAAATTTGTTTATACATAAGGTATCTCTTAACTAAAAGGGAGCGCTTCTCCCTATAGTGTACATCAGGGAAAAAGATCCCTTCGTGACGAAGGGATCATCTTGTGAAGCTTAAGCGATATGGCCGAGCTTTTTCGCCCGTCGGCGCTGGTTGTATCCCAGCCCCCCAAGAATGAGCAGGGTCGGAATGAATACCCACTCCTTCATCGGACGATCTGCCGGTAGGCTAACGGTTGTGATTTCCCAATCAAAGTCGATACCTGCAGCTTCTGCAGGACTGCCAAACTCAATCATGTCGACAATCATCTTGTCGCCGTCCTGGCGCAGCATCAAGCCTGTTGAACTGATACGCTCTTCTGCTGTTACGGCATCTTCGTCAAATGGCAGCAGGACGTGCTTGGAAACAAACTTGCCTTCAAGGTTTTGACCGCTTACCTGAAGCTCAAATGGTTGTCCTACCGAAAGCTGCTCGGCGGTTTCGGTGATCGCCGTACCGGCCATTTCAACTTTAGCTGGGTATACCTTGTCCCACCAGAAACCTGGGCGGAATAGCGAGAAAGTGATCAGTAGTAGCAATGCGACTTCCCACCACTTCGTTCTGGTGAACCACCAACCTTGGGTTGCCGCCGAGAAAGTCAGCATTGCAATAATGGCGGAGCCCACCGTGAGCATGAGATGCCACCAGGAATCGATGTTCATCATCAGCAGCTGGGTGTTGAAGATGAACATAAACGGCAAAATCGCGGTACGAATATCGTAGGTGAAACCTTGGATACCGGTTCGGATTGGGTCGCTCTTGGCGATGGCTGCGGCAGCAAAGGCGGCAAGCCCCACTGGAGGGGTATCATCAGCCAAAATACCGAAATAGAACACAAAGAGGTGAACGGCGATAAGCGGGATGATCAAGCCATGCTGTGCACCCAGAGTAACGATAACCGGTGCCATTAGGGTGGAAACAACAATGTAGTTAGCCGTGGTGGGTAGCCCCATACCAAGGATCAAGCTGATCAATGCGGTGAACAGCAGCATCAGCATGATGTTACCGCCCGAGATGAACTCGACAAACTCGGTCATCACCAACCCGATACCGGTGAGGGTGACCACGCCGACCACAATACCGGCGGCGGCGGTTGCCACGCCGATACCAATCATGTTGCGGGCGCCAGATACCAAGCTCTCTAGCAGATCATGCACCCCTTCCATCGTCGCCTGCGATAGTGGCTTCTCTTTGTTGAATAGAGCCAATAGCGGGCGCTGGGTGAGCAGGATGAAGATCATGAACACGGTCGCCCAGAATGCTGATAACCCCGGAGAGAAGCGTTCAACGGTCAAGCACCATACCAGTACCACGATTGGCAATAGGTAGTACAAACCAGATTTTACCGTCGGGCCCGGATCAGGTACTTCGGTGATCTCGGCATTAGGATCCTCTAAGGTGTGATCTTGGTAGTTTGCCGAGTATTTCACCAAGGCTACGTAGGCGACAACAATGATGGTTCCGATCATTGGTGTAGCAGCCGCGCCGAACACGTCTTTGGTCCAACCCACGCCGTAGTAGATGATGGCACTAAGTACGATAAGCCCGACAATAGTGGATGAAAACGACAGTAGGTTTTGAGCCAGCGTCGGCTTGTAGCGGCGCTCAAGCCCAGACATACCAGCCTTGCAAGCTTCAAGATGAACGATGTAAATCAGGGCGATGTAGGAGATCAATGCAGGCAGAAGGGCTGCCTTGATCACTTCCACGTACGAGATACCGACATATTCCACCATCAAGAAGGCGGCAGCCCCCATGATAGGCGGTGTGAGCTGGCCATTGGTCGATGCTGCAACCTCAACCGCGCCCGCTTTATGGCTTGGGAAGCCCACTTTTTTCATCAGCGGAATGGTAAAGGTGCCTGTAGTTACCACGTTGGCAATGGATGAGCCGGAAACCAAGCCAGATAAACCCGAGGCTACAACCGCCGCCTTGGCTGGGCCGCCTCGCATGTGCCCCAACAGTGAGAAGGCGACTTTAATAAAGTAGGCGCCGGCACCCGCACGATCCAGCATGGCACCAAAGAGTACGAACAAGAATACGAAGGAGGTCGAAACCCCGACAGCAATACCAAATACCCCTTCCGTTGTTAGCCATAGGTGCGACATTGCCTTGTTCAGGCTGGCACCCTTGTGGGCAATAACATCCGGCATGTGAGGGCCGCCGAAGGTATACAGCAGGAATACTGCGGCGACGATCATTAGCGGGGGGCCGAGGGCACGGCGTGTGGCTTCAAGCAATAGCACCATGCCAGTGACGGCGGCAATGATGTCGAACTGGGTTGGGGCACCAGAGCGGCCTGCCAGCTCGGTATAGAATAAGAAAAGATAGGAGGCAGAAAAACTACCGGCCAACGCCAGGATCCAGTCAACGACAGGGATCTTATCTCTTGGTGAGCGCTTCAAGGCAGGGTAGGCCGTGAACGCAAGGAAAATAGCAAATGCGAGGTGTATCGAACGGGCTTCGGTGTCGTTGAGCACACCAAAATCTAAAATAAACGGTAACGGCGATGCGTACCAAAGCTGGAACAGTGACCAGCAAAGTGGCACCAGCCACAAGATATTTCCAGCCAGTCCCACGGGGCTTCGTGCCCCTGTATCAGCCTGAGCCACCATATCTTGCACATCTGTCGACGATTGGGTTGTCTTCGTCATGCATAATCCTTCTTCGATGGACTAGGTAGTGAAAATTATCGTAATAGGGTTACTTAAAAACAACACGCGCCGCGAATGCGGCGCATGAGTGGCATAAATGCCGCAGTGAAGCAGGGCTAGTTACTTAAGGTAGCCAGCTTCTTTGTAGTATTTCACCGCACCTGGGTGAAGAGGGATAGATAATCCGTCTTTAACCATGTCTTCTGGCTTCAGGTTGGCAAAGGCAGGGTGAAGGCGCTTGAAGGTATCGAAGTTTTCAAATACCGACTTAACCAAAGCGTAAACAACATCATCAGAAACATCGGTTGATGAAACCAGCGTTGCCGCAACACCGAAGCTGTTAACATCGTCAGTTGTACCTTTGTACATACCGCCTGGTACTGTGCTTGTCGCGTAGTATGGGTTGTCTGCAACGATTTGGTCGATTTTCTCGCCTGTCGCAGAAACTAGCTTGGCGTCACATGACGTGGTTGCTTCTTTGATAGAACCGTTCGGGTGGCCCACTACGTAGACAAAGGCATCAATCTTGTTGTCACACAAAGCTTGTGAGCGCTCTGAGCCTTTTAGCTCCGATGCCAGTTTGAAGTCTTTGTTGGTCCAACCCATAGCGTCCATGACCACACCCATGGTCGCGCGGTCGCCTGAGCCTGGGTTACCGATGTTGACACGCTTACCTTTTAGGTCTTCAACGTTGTTGATACCTGAATCGGTGCGGGCAATGATGTTGAACGGTTCGGTGTGAAGTGAGAATACAGCACGCAGTTTCTTGTAAGGGCCTTGCTCTTCGAATTTGCTGGTGCCGTTGTAACCATGGTATTGCCAGTCAGACTGAACGATACCGAAATCCAACTCGCCAGCACGCATAGTGTTAACGTTGTAGATAGAGCCGCCTGTGGACTCTACCGAACAGCGAACGTTGTGCTCTTTGCGATCTGCATTAACAAGACGACAAATTGCACCACCTGTTGGGTAGTAAACACCAGTAACAGAGCCGGTGCCGATAGTGATAAAGCTTTGCGCCTGCGCGGTAGTCATGCCGGTTGCCATAACCGCTGCTGCAAGTGCACTCACTTTGACAAGTTGCTTAAATGCCATGTTTGTCCCTTCCTAATTGTTGTTATTCCTGTTTAAGGCGTCTTTCCATCGGTGGAAAAAGGCACATACCAAAAGGTATTACACATCTAAATCAACTAGATGATACCAAAATAGCAGAATAAAATTAAAATTATGTTAATGGTTTTTTGTGTGAAATGAGTGGAAATTGGAGCTGACAGAATGAAAACTAAGAATAATTATATAAACCAATCAATGATTTGCGGAGGGATAATCTGAACGGGAAAAGTTTTCTTGATTGTGATGTAACTCTCATAAATACCAGGCAGGAGCAGAGGAAAAAAGGCTTTCCTACCCGGTATTTCGAGGTTTTGGTAGCGATTTATTTACTGTAATCAAACAGTTCGCAAACTGAGTCGTATAACTCTTCAGTTGAAATCGCATTGGTCGGGGTGATGAAAATCGTATCATCGCCTGCCACGACGCCCAAGATCCCTTCGGCTTTACCCAAAGAATCAAGCAAACGGGCAATGACCTGCGCTGCGCCTGGGCCGGTATGGATAACAACCAACGCGCTGTTGTGGCCAATTTCCATTACTAGCTCTTTCAGTGGGCTGCTGGTGGTCGGCACACCTAGCTCAACAGGTAGGCAGTAAACCATTTCCATTTTGGCGTTACGGGTACGTACGGCACCGAACTTGGTGAGCATACGTGAAACCTTGGATTGGTTGATGTTGTCGAACCCCTGAGCTTTCAACGCATCGACGATTTCGCCTTGAGAGCTGAATTTCTCTTCTTTTAGAATTGCTTTGAATGCCTTAACAAGGCGTTCTTGTTTATCTGAATTTCGCATAAGTAAATTTTATGTGCAGGGACGAGGTGCTGTATTCTGGCATAACCTTTTGGCTACTAGCAAACAGTGTTCAAGTAAACTGGTGCTTGTATCACCATTATAGTTGTCGCAAATGAATAATTACCGACTTTTATGCATTGTTTTGAATTTTTTGTGGTCAAGTTATCGCTTGTAAATGTTATACAGATGTAGCACATTTTATTCTTGCTTATGCGCAACTTCGCAAAGCTAGCCGTGTTTGATTGTATTTGCAGTGGGGTTGCTATAACGTCAGCAATACCTACTGGTGATATCAAATCATATTCTTAAAATATTGTGATTTCATATGATTAGGTCTGAAATTATATACTTCTATCGTAAAGGAGAACGAACATGAAAGTTGCTGTAATTGGTGCGGCCGGTGGTATCGGTCAGGCGTTGGCATTGTTGCTGAAAAACCGTCTGCCTGCAGGTTCAGATTTGGCTCTGTATGATATCGCGCCAGTCACACCAGGTGTTGCTGCTGATCTTAGCCACATCCCAACTCCTGTATCTATCAAGGGATACGGTGGTGAGGATCCAACACCGGCACTAGAAGGTGCTGATGTTGTTCTGGTTTCTGCTGGTGTTGCACGTAAGCCTGGTATGGACCGTGCGGACCTGTTCAATGTAAACGCAGGCATTGTTAAGTCACTGGCCGAGAAAATTGCGGTAGTTTGCCCTAAAGCATGTGTGGGTATCATCACTAACCCTGTTAACACTACTGTTGCGATTGCGGCTGACGTATTGAAGAAAGCGGGTGTATACGACAAGCGTAAGCTGTTTGGTGTAACGACGCTGGATGTTATTCGTTCGGAAACGTTTGTTGCGGAACTAAAAGATGTCGATCCGGGCCAGGTACGCGTACCTGTTATTGGCGGCCACTCTGGCGTGACAATCCTTCCTCTTCTATCACAAGTTGAAGGTGTTGAGTTCACCGAAGAAGAAATTAAAGCATTGACGCCACGTATCCAGAATGCGGGTACCGAGGTTGTTGAAGCGAAAGCGGGTGGCGGTTCGGCGACACTTTCTATGGGTCAGGCAGCATGTCGCTTTGGTCTTTCGTTGGTTAAGGCGCTTCAAGGTGAAGGCGGTATCGTTGAGTGTGCTTATGTCGAAGGTGACGGCAAGCACGCACGCTTCTTTGCACAGCCTGTACTACTAGGCAAAGAAGGTGTTGAAGAAGTGATGGATTACGGCAAGCTAAGTGCGTTTGAGCAAGATGCATTGGAAGGCATGCTAGACACCTTGCACGGCGATATCGAAAAAGGTGAAGAGTTCGCTAAGTAAATATTGGTAGCGACACCATATAATAGATAAAAGCGGCCGATGGCCGCTTTTTTGATCTGCGTTGGCAGCAACGGGATGAGCGTTGCTGTTAATAGTAGCTATCGCAACCAGTGTGGAGCTGTGGTTGATCGATGAGATCATCACAGTTGATATTGACGCGCCGGTGATCACTCATGTTTTCGATGATCGCGGTATTGTGCTCCTGATCTACATCGATAACTTCCGCAACACCTTGTTGGCATTCTACCCGCATTCCGGGCTTAAGATCTTTGGCTTGCATGATGATCTCCTTGCTTTGATCCTAACGATCATAACTTAACTATAGCTGATAGGTCATGTCGAAGTATTTAACGCTCTAGGCTGGCGGCGGGATCAAAAAAGCCTGCACAATGGCAGGCTTTGGTTACAGCTAGGTTGCTACCTACTTGTTGCGGTTTACCGCCAAGTGGGCCAAGGCTTCAAGGGCTGACTTATAGTCGCTGTCTTCCAGCACCGAGAGGCAGGCAATGGCCTTCTCTGCTTCTTCTTCCGCACGTTTTTGGGTGTACTCTAGCGAGCCAACCTCATTCATACAGGCTAAAATCGGTTCTAGCTTATCAAGGCCGTTTCCTTTCTCGATAGCTTCGCGGATCATTGCCGCTTGCTCGGTATTACCGTGGTGCATGGCGTGGAGCAGGGGAAGAGTTGGTTTACCCTCGGCAAGGTCATCACCCACATTTTTGCCCATTTCTTCGCCATCAGCATTGTAGTCCAGTACATCATCGATCAACTGGAATGCCGTGCCAAGATAGCGGCCGTAGTCCTGCATTGCTGTTTCGATGTCTGATGGGGCTTCTGCAAGGATGGCTGAAATTTGTGTCGCAGCCTCAAACAGGCGGGCTGTTTTAGAGTAGATCACCTGCATGTAGCTTGCTTCGGTGGTGTTTGGATCGTTGCAGTTCATTAGCTGCTGAACTTCACCTTCGGCGATCACGTTGGTTGCTTCGCTCATGATGTCCAGGATCCTTAAGGATCGAAGGCTGGTCATCATCTGAAATGAGCGGGTGTAAATATAATCACCAACCAGTACGCTGGCCGCATTGCCAAACATGGCGTTGGCGGTGGCTTTGCCGCGACGCATGTCTGACTCATCCACGACATCATCGTGTAGCAGGGTCGCAGTATGGATAAATTCGACAAAGGCTGCGGCTGTGGTGTGTTTGTCACCCTCGTAGCCAAGTGCACGGGCACCGAGAACAGCAAGCATTGGGCGAAGGCGTTTTCCGCCACCGCTGACAATGTAGAAGCCTAGTTGATTAATGAGGGCTACATCTGAGTTCAGTTGAGCCAGTATCTTCGCGTCAACCGCTGCCATATCATCAGCAGTGAGCGCTTGGATAGCTTTGAAATCCATTGTACATCCAGCAAATAGTTTGCCGCACATCGGCGGAATGTTAAGTCTGCAAATTCACAGTGTACCTACAACAAACTGTGTTTATCAATCAGTGTTATGCAACGGCTGTGAGCATCGCCTAAAATCTATGATAACCGCTCCACGAGTAGGTTGTTTAGTCTAGAATTGTTAATCTGCTGCTAAAAATAATTATCGAATATTACACTAAAAGACTACCATCTTCATAATCTCGATTGCGTTTAAATCAACGACTTTTATTACTGAGCAGCTTTTCGCCAATTTTCTTTGCTTAATGGCTTGCCAGTGGCCCCGTTTTCGCGTAACATTCGCGCCCTATTGATGACAAGATTAAGCGCATACCCATTGCCCAAAATATATGTGGTAAATGGCCTATGCGGACAAGCGGAGTAAGACATGTACGCTGTTTTCCAAAGTGGTGGTAAACAACACCGTGTAAGCGAAGGCCAGACCCTACGCTTAGAAAAACTAGACGCTGAAACTGGCGCTAGCGTTGAATTTGACTCAGTTCTTCTAGTAGCTAACGGCGAAGAAGTAACTGTAGGCGCACCTTTCGTAGCTGGCGGTAAAGTAACTGCTGAAGTAGTTACTCACGGTCGTGGCGATAAAGTAAAAATCGTTAAGTTCCGTCGTCGTAAGCACTCTCGTAAGCAAGCGGGCCACCGTCAGTGGTTCACTGAAGTCAAAATTACTGGCATCAGCGCTTAATAACAGGAGAATTTAAAGATGGCACACAAAAAAGCTGGCGGTTCTACTCGTAACGGCCGTGATTCAGAAAGTAAACGTCTTGGTGTTAAGCGTTTCGGTGGCGAATCTGTACTAGCAGGTAACATCATCGTACGTCAGCGTGGTACTAAGTTCCACGCAGGTAACAACGTAGGCCTAGGTAAAGACCACACTCTATTTGCTCTATCTGACGGTAAAGTGAAGTTCGAAGTTAAAGGTCCTAAGAATCGTAAATTCGTATCTATCGAAGCTGAATAATTCAGTCTCGTAACGAATTCCAAAGCCCTGCCTACTAGGCGGGGCTTTTTGTTATGGGGGCACTATGCCGCAATACAACCCTGCAATGGGCATTATGCTGGCATTGCTGACCGCAGTCTTTTGGGGAGCCCTACCCATTGCGATGAAGCAGGCTGTTGAGGTGATGGATCCGTTTACCATCGTTTGGTACCGTTTTCTCACTGCATCGGTTGGGCTTGGCTTATGGCTAGGCTTCAGAAAGCAATTGCCATCAGTCAAACGGCTGGGGGCGAAAGGCAGTACCATTATGTTGCTGGCGAGCTTGGGGCTAGCGGGTAACTTTGTGCTGTTTAATAGCGCGCTGCAATATTTAAACCCGCCAGTGGTGCAGGTGATTATTCAGCTCGCGCCAGTCATGCTGCTTATTGCCAGTGTTTGGTTGTTTAAAGAAGAACTAGGAAAGCACCAGGTGATTGGTGTGGCCTGCCTGCTGGTTGGCTTATTACTATTCTTTAACGAGCGCCTGGCTGAGCTATTTACGAGCTTGAGCGGCTATACAACCGGTGTGCTGCTTGCCGTGCTGGCTGCTGTTGTGTGGGTGATGTACGGGTTAGGCCAGAAGGTCATGTTGCGAGACTATAGCTCGCCGCAGATCTTGTTTATGCTGTATGTGATCTGTGCGCTGATCCTTACCCCTGTTGCGGTACCTGAGCAGATCCTGTTAATGGATCAACGCCAATTGGGTATGTTGTTGTTTTGCTGCATCAACACGCTGGTTGGCTACGGAGCCTTTGCCGAAGCGATGGCGCGATGGCAGGCCTCACAAGTGAGTGCTGTCATTACCTTGGCTCCTTTATTTACTATTTTGTTTGTTGACCTTGCCAGCCTGGTTTGGCCTGAGTTTTTTGCGGCAGCATCGCTTAATGCTTTGGGCTATATCGGGGCCGTGGTGGTGGTGAGCGGAGCCATGTTTTGTGCCATTGGCCATAAACTGCTTCGAGCGCGTACCTAGCCAGAGGTCACCCCAGCACCGACAGGCAGCTTTCTTGCGTAGAAGGACTGATAAGGGCGGTGTTTGGTATTACAATAGGTTAATAGCATTCGGGTAGGCATGCCTACCGGGATGACAAGTTTTAACGCCACAGTGCGGAGAAAGAGATGAAGTTTGTAGATGAAGCGGTAATCCGAGTTGATGCCGGTGATGGTGGCAACGGTACAGTAAGCTTCCGTCGTGAAAAGTATGTGCCAAAGGGTGGCCCAGACGGTGGTGATGGTGGTGACGGCGGTGATGTATACCTACTGGCCGATGAAAACCTAAATACGCTGATCGACTACCGCTTTGAACGATTCCATGCTGCACAGCGTGGCGAAAATGGCCGTGGTGGCAACTGTACGGGTAAGCGCGGCGAGGACTGTGTATTGTCAGTGCCGGTGGGTACCCGTGCCGTTGACGAAGAAACCGGTGAGGTCATTGCCGACCTTACTGAGCACGGTATGAAGGTAATGGCTGCAAAAGGTGGTTTCCACGGCTTGGGTAATACTCGCTTCAAGTCCTCGGTAAACCGCGCTCCGCGCCAGAAAACCATGGGTACCAAGGGTGAGGTTCGTCACCTTCGCCTTGAGCTATTGCTATTGGCTGATGTTGGTATGCTGGGCCTGCCTAATGCCGGTAAATCAACCTTTATCCGCTCTGTATCTGCTGCGAAGCCAAAAGTTGCAGATTACCCGTTTACCACCTTGGTACCGAGCCTCGGGGTTGTGCGTATCGACAGCGAACGCAGCTTTGTGGTCGCTGATATTCCGGGCTTGATTGAAGGTGCTGCTGATGGCGCTGGTTTGGGTATTCGCTTCCTGAAACACCTTGAGCGTTGCCGTGTTCTTTTACACATGATTGATCTACTGCCAGCCGATGGTTCAGATCCGGTTGAGAATGCATTTACTATCTTGAACGAGCTTGAGAAGTACAGTGACAAGCTGGCGAACAAGCCACGCTGGATTGTATTCAACAAGGTTGATCTCATGCCGGAGGAAGAAGCGCAAGCGAAGATCGATGAGATCTTGGAGGCGTTGGCTTGGGAAGGTGATTACTACTGCATCTCGGCCCTGAACCGTATGGGAACCAAGGAGCTGACTTATGATCTGATGCAGCAGATTGAGTCGATGCCTGCGGTTGTCTTCGAAGATGATGAAGAAGAATCGGAAGAGAAGAAAGTCGAGTTCAAGTGGGATGATTACCACGAGCAGCAAGTTAAGCAAGCTGATCAAGATGACGACGATGATGATTGGGATGACTGGGACGAAGATGACTACGATGTAGAAATCATCTACAAGCCGTAATCCTAGCTGTCTGACCTAAATACAAAAAGCCGCTCTGTTGAGCGGTTTTTTTGTGCCTAATCAAGCATGGATAGCTTGATTTGTATGATAATTCAGCCTGGTTGGCAAATATCAATAGGAGCAAGAATGTTGGCGCAAGGTAAAACCCTGACAGAGCCGGTACAACGGGAGATATCGCGACTGGCAGTATTAGCAGGGCAACGCTTATTACAGCATGGTGCAGAAAGTACGTTGGTGATGGATGTTGCAAGGCGGTTAGGGCTGGCGCTGGGGGCAGAGAGTGTTGAAGTGTCGTTATCGGCCAGCTCGATGGTATTGACGACCTTGAGCCATGGACGCTGTATCACCACGACAAGGCGTTGCCAGGATCGTGGTATCAATATGCAGGTTGTAACCGAAATCCAGCGGGTGTGTATTATGGCAGAGCGCGGCATGCTTGACTTGGAAGGGGTCCACCGCCGTCTAGAGCAGATCAAGCCATTGCGTTACAACCGCTACCTGGTGATATTTATGATTGGTTTGTCCTGTGCTTCTTTTAGCCGTTTGGCGGGAGGTGACTGGCCGGTCTTTGCGCTGACTTTTCTTGCCTCTTCCGTTGGGATGTTTGTTCGCCAGGAAATTGCCCATTGCCATTTTAATCCGCTGCTTAACTTTGGGGTGACGGCCTTTGTGACCACTTTGATTTCGGGGTTTGGCCAGGTGTACCAGATAGGGGAAGCCCCGTTTCTTGCCATGGCTTCTTCGGTACTGATGCTGGTGCCGGGCTTCCCTTTGATCAATGCCATTTCAGATATGGTAAAGGGGTTTGCCAATATGGGGATAGCCCGTTGGACGATGGCAACGTTATTGACGCTATCAACCAGCATGGGGATAGTAGCGGCAATGAACGTGCTTGATGTTTGGGGGTGGTTGTCATGATAACGGTGGATTTTCTTCTGGCGCTATGTCACGACATGTTTTTTGCCGCAATCCCCGCGGTCGGGTTTGCCTTGGCGTTTAACGTGCCGGCCAAGGCCTTAAAATATTGCGCGATTGGTGGCGCATTGGGGCATGGTTGCCGTTTTGTATTAATGCACTATGGTTTATCGATTGAGTGGGCAACACTTTGTGCGGCGACCTTAGTGGGGATGATCGGCGTTCATTGGTCGCACCGTTTTTTAGCCCACCCCAAAGTGTTCACGGTGGCCGCGATGATCCCCATGGTGCCGGGGGTGTTTGCCTTTAAGGCAATGATTGCATTAGTTGAAATCAACCACCGTGGGTTCACGCCGGAATTATGGGCGCTATTGGTTGAGAATGTCTTGAAGGCCGTATTTGTGGTTGCTGCTTTAGCAATAGGGCTGGCAATGCCGGGATTATTGTTTTATCGTCGCCGACCAGTGGTTTAACCAAGAACGAAGGACGAAAGAATGAAGATCAGTATGATCGCGGCGATGGCGAAGGGACGTATCATCGGCAAAGACAATGCGATGCCTTGGCATTTACCCGCTGACTTTGCTTGGTTCAAGCAAGCAACCATGGGTAAGCCGATTGTGATGGGCCGCAAGACCTATGAGTCAATAGGCCGTCCTCTTCCGGGACGGTTGAATATTGTGATCAGCCGCAATCCGGGTTTCACGGCGGAAGGCGTGACTGTGGTGGCGGATATTGCCGAGGCAAAGCAAGCTGCCGGTGATACCGATGAGCTAATGATCATTGGCGGTGGCAGCATTTATTCCGCCTGCTTACCCGAGGCCGATCGCTTGTACCTGACCTTTATCGACTTGGACGTTGATGGCGATACCTGCTTTCCTGATTGGGGAGAAGGTTGGCACGAAACCCACACCGAGTCCTATACTGCCGACGAGAAAAATGCCCACGATATGCGTTTTGTGATCTTGGAGCGCGGTTAAGGGCGTTTTTTGGGGAGCTTACCTTGATAGTAAAAAGACAGGCTAAGCCTGTCTTTTTTATATGCTAAGCGTGTACCGGGCAGGGTTGCTCAAAACGCGCCCCGTCTTCCCAGCGCAATAGCGTCATGCTGTTGCCCCAAACACAGCCGGTATCCAAACCGATAACCTGCTGGTCTTGGTAGCCCATCAAGGCTGCCCAGTGACCAAAGATCATTTTTTTATCTATGGGTTGTCGCGTCAGTTCAAACCAGGGCTTAAGTTCGGTGGATGAGGCTTGCCGGGGGGACAGCTTGCATTCCATATCTAACCGGCCATCGGGGTAGCAAAAACGCATCCGGGTAAAGGCGTTGATGGTATAGCGGTAGCGCTCAATCCCTTCCAGCCCGGGATCCCATTGGTCTGGGCCATTGCCGTACATTTCTTTGAGCAACCAGAGGTAGTTGTCACCTTGCAGGATATGCTCCACTTCCCGGGCACAGCTGCGCGCGGTGTCTAAATCCCAGACGGGGGTAATACCGGCATGGCTCATGACGAAAGGATGCGTGGGATGCTCTGCCAGTAAGGGCTGTTGGCGCAGCCAGGTTAGCAGCGCTTCGCTATCCGGTGCGTCGAGGATAGCCTGGATCTTGTCGCGTGGCTTATTTTTGGCGATGCCATTGGCGACGGCCAGCAAATGCAAGTCGTGGTTACCCAGTACGGTGGTTGCCTGGCTCCCCAAACTTTTGACAAAGCGCAGCGTTTCGAGTGACTTGGGGCCGCGGGCAACCAAGTCGCCGGCGAGCCAAAGCTCATCGTGGTTAGGATCGAATTGGGCTTGTTCCAGTAATTGGCAGAGATCGTCAAAGCAACCTTGAATATCACCGACAAGGTAAGTTGCCATAGTGTTCCTTAGTGGAGGATATTGGGGATAGATAAGCGGAATGGCGAGATCTCAGCAGTGAATTCATCCCCATTCTCGTTAACCATAACGTAGTGGCCCTGCATCACGCCCAGGGGCGTTTCGATGATCGTGCCGCTGGTATAGGTATACTCTTCATTGGCCGGGATTGTCGGTTGCTCACCCACAACGCCCTCGCCTTCGATGACCAGTTTCTTGCCGTTGGCGTCGGTGATCAGCCAGCGTCGGCTGAGCAATTGGGCGTCGCCATTGCCAAGGTTGGAAATGGTAATGGTGTAGGAGAAGACGTAGCGCTGGTTATCCGGCTCGGATTGATCTTCGATGTAGTGGGTCACTACATGGCATTTGATGGTGGGTGTCACATGGGTTGTCATAGTCAGCATCCTTTCTAAAACTGCGCACCAGGGAGCCCGGTGCGCGGGTTTCTTTCATCAACGTGTGACAGCGGGCCCTTACTTGGCGCTGTGATTGGCATCCAGCCAGTTGGCCATGGCAACAAATTGCTCAAGGGTCAGGTTTTCAGGGCGCATGCTAGGGTTGATACCTAGCTCTTCTAGCTGCTCTACTGCCATCAATGACTTGTAACAGTTACGAATTGTCTTACGACGCTGGTTGAAGCCTTCGCGACAAACACGGTCTAGCCACTTAAGGTTAGTACATGGGTGAGGCAAGGTTTCATATGGCGTTAGGCGAACCACTGCAGAATCTACTTTCGGCGCCGGCTTGAATGACTCTGGCGGCACTTCCAGTACTGGCATGACACGGCAGTAATATTGGGTCATGACGGTCAAGCGACCGTAAGCTTTGCTGCCAGGACCTGCAGCAAGGCGGTTAACCACTTCTTTTTGCAGCATAAAGTGCATGTCTTCTACGTGCTCGTGGAATGACAGCAAATGGAAGATCAGCGGTGTAGAGATGTTGTACGGCAGGTTACCGAAAATACGTAGCTTGTTGTTTTCCTTTAGAAGCTGCGTGAAGTCGAAACGCATTGCATCACCTTCATGGATGGTTAGCTTGTCAGCTAAATCCGGGTGATTACGAAGGCGCTCGGCCAAGTCACGGTCGAGTTCGATAACGGTGAACTTATCAACCATTTTGCCGACAGGCTCGGTGATCGCCCCAAGTCCAGGGCCAATCTCAACCAGGTTTTGCCCCGGGCGAGGGTTGATTGCCGATACGATGCCGTCAATGATGTATGGGTCGTTCAAAAAGTTCTGACCGAAACGCTTACGCGCGCGGTGGCCTAAATGGACCTGATCGCTGCTCATGTTTGTTTGTCTACCAATTCAAGGGCGTGCGATAGCGCTGTCCAAAGGCTACCGGTGTCCGCCTGTCCGGTACCAGCAAGTTCCAGTGCGGTACCATGATCTACTGAAGTTCTGATGAAGGGTAAGCCTAACGTGATGTTGACTGATTTACCAAAGCCTTTGTATTTCAGCACTGGTAGCCCTTGATCGTGATACATGGCCAGAACCGTATCGGCATCGGCCAAGTATTTTTCTTGGAAAATGGTATCTGCCGGCAACGGGCCGATCAAATCCATCCCTTCCTGTTGGCGAAGTTGCTCAAGTGCCGGGCTGATCACATCGATTTCCTCTGTGCCCAGGCAGCCGTCTTCGCCGGCATGCGGATTAAGGCCGCATACGTATATTTTCGGGTTGGCAAGGCCGAATTTGCTGACAAGATCTGCATGCAGAATTCGGATTACTTGCTGTAGGCGCTCCTCGGTAACCGCCTTCGACACATAAGCCAGAGGGATATGTGTGGTGACCAGGGCAACGCGCAACCCTTCTGTTGCCAGCATCATCACCACTTGTGCGGTATCGGATTGCTGGGCAAAAAACTCGGTATGGCCGCTAAAGGCTACCCCTGCGCGGTTGATAACCCCCTTGTGTACCGGGCCGGTCACAACCGCTGCAAATTCGCCATTCATGCAGCCCTCGGCCGCTTGAGTTAGCGTTTGCAGTACATAATGGCCATTTTGCTCGTTAAGCTCGCCAGCAACCGCTGGAGCGGCCAATTCATGGTTGGCAACCACCAAGGTGCCGGCTTTATGCGGCTGGGCGCTTGCCGAAGCATCGTACTCGATGACTTCCAACGGCAACCCCAACAGGGCTGCACGTTCTACCATAAGCTGAGCATTAGCACAAATAACTAATTGGTGCGGCCAGTCTTGCTGGGCAAGAGACAGCACCAAATCCGGCCCGATGCCCGCAGGCTCACCGGGGGTGATGGCAATACGTTTAACCTTGGTCATTGGTACCTTCCGGTTGTTCAATAAATGCACCCGCACGTAGCTCTTGCAGCCAGGCCTGGGCTTCTTCGTTGAATTTACGGCTAAATAGAATACGGTATGCACGGTTCTTGACGGCGGCATCGGTACGGTCGACATCGCGGCGCTCTAGTACTTCCACGATATGCCAGCCATGAACAGTCTTAAACGGTTCGCTGATCATACCCGCTGGCAGTGTTTCCACCTTGTCTTTGAACTCTGGTACATAAAGGTCCGGTGTTTGCCAGCCCAGCTCACCACCATTGGCTGCCGAGCCAGGGTCGGCACTGAGGGCCTGCGCGGCATCGGCAAAGCTGCGTTCGCCAGCCATGATGGCGCGGCGAGCTTCCATTAGCTGGCTTTGCGCACCCTCGTCACTCAAGATAACTGACGTTTTCACCAAGATATGGCGGGCATTCACCTCGGTAACAGAGACAGTTTCCAAGCCTTCGACTTGGTTGACTTTTAGGATGTGGTAACCCACGCCGCTGCGGAATGGACCAATGATCGCCCCCGAGCCTTGAGAGCTGATCTGGTCAGCGAAAATGGTTGGCATCTCTTCCTTGCGCATCCAACCCCATTCACCGCCTTGCAGTGCTTTAGGGCCTTTCGAATAGCTGTAGGCCAAGTTGGCAAAATCAGCCCCACTTTCCAATTCTTTGATAAGCTGCTGGGCTTGCTTGGCCACTTCTTCACGCTCTAGGGCATTGGCGCCTTCTTCCACGCGAAGCTGGATATGGCTGATATTATATCTTACACCTTGCTGCTCTTGCTGGCTCAGCTGGCCGGCAAGCAACTCCACTTCCTGAGGAAGAATATTGATACGACGGCGAACCTGAATGGTGCGGGCTTCACTGGCGGTAATGTCGCGGCGCATCTGCTCACGGAACATCGGGAAGCTGATACCATACTGTGCCAGCTCCTGCTGCATGTCGGCAACGGTGATCTGGCGCTCTGCCGCCATCTGGGCAATCGCTTGATCCAGGCGGTTATCGTCGATACGGATACCAAACTGTTCAGCTTGCTGGATCTGCAACGTTTCGATGATCAGTTTTTCCATTACTTGCTCAGCGAGCACATCATCCGGCGGCAATGGCTGGTTTTGGCCGGCTGCGTTCATGCGAACCGTTTTGAGCATGGCATCAACGTCACTTTGCAGGATCACGCTTTCGTTCACGATGGTGACAACACGATCCAATTCTTGCGGGGCGGCAATGCTTCCAGCTGCCAAGCCCCAGAGAGCCATGCCTAACAGGCCAGACTTCCAATTTTTCATATCTTTATTCCATATAGCGCCAGGGCGCAGTAAATCAGGTGCAGGCGAAAGGCCGCCTGCCACATTAGTTGTTTAGGTAAAATGGTCGACCGTATTTGATCGAGTTGCCATCTGATACCGAGCCGATAGCAGGCACCCCGGCTAAGCCAAGCAGGCTAAATGAGATGCTGAAGTTTTGCTCGTATTCCGCTGGGCTGCTTGAGACGCTGCCTCGGGTTTTGAGGTATTCGTTATAGCCAAGGCTGATCATCCAACATGCAGTACGGAAGTTCAGGCTGATTTGCCCTTCCAGCATCTGGTTCTCGGTTAGGTCGTGGTAATAATCACCGCGCAGTGTCACGCCATCGTAGACCGGGAATCCGGTGGAGAAACCAAGCTGGGAGATGCCTTCCTCTGTGTAATCATCAAGGCGGTCATTATCCGGCAGGCTTTCTTCCAGGTACTCTTTGGATACATAACGGTAGTTAATTTGGCTGAATAACCCCCCTTCGCGGTACTCGATAGCACCGTTGGCAAACTGCAGGTCTTTCTTGCTGGCGTCGTATTGCAGGCCGCCGTGGAAGAACAGCCAGCCATCATAGTTGAAGTCGGTTTCAAAAGCCGATGCCGAATAGTTCGGTGTCGCCTCGTCATTGCTTTCGAGGTTTCGGCCCGATTCGTTGATGTAGAATATCTGACCGAATGACAAGTTGAAGCGCTCAACAAAATCACTGTCGAAATAGCGGGTGGTCGCACCGACGGTAAACTGGTTGGCTGCTGCAATCCTATCGACGCTTGAGTAGCGCTTATCGCGGAACAAACCGTAAAAGTCAGTTTGCATCAAGGTGGTATCGTACGCATCAAAGATATCTTGTTGGTAGACATCTTTTACGTACAGGTACTGAACTTGAGGCTCAAGGCTTTGGGTGTAATGTTCGCCCCAAAGGCTCGTGTCGCGCTCAAGGTAAAGGCCGCTGTGGATACGGATACTTGGTACGGTGCGTGACGCCGTTTCTTCTAGATCCTCAAGTCCGCTCACTCCTGAGTCAAAGTCTTGGTTGTAGTAGGTATACATCAGCTTGGCTTCGGACGTTACCGACCACCATGGCGTCGCATAAGGCAGTGTTAGGGTTGGCTCGAAGTGGACACGATCAGCCGATGGTTTCTCCGGATCATCGTTTTCAAACCGGCTGATATGGCTATTCATACTAAAATCAAGGCCGTAGGGCATGTCATCTTGATAATAGTTAAACTCCAGCTGCGGCATCAGGCGGTAGTTGGAGGAGACGCCGAGTGTTAGCGGCTGGAAGCTACGTACCCTTAGGGTGGAGTTCCAATTGAGATCGCGGTAAGACACCTCTCCGGTTTGGAGCAGGTTGTTGTCTTCACGCTCACCGATGCTGGAGCTGACATCCGAGAAGTAGGTAGGATCGCTTACCTTGCTGTAGTCAATTTCAAACAGCCAGTGGCCTTGGTAAGTACCACGGTGCGACCAGTTAAACGCCCAGCGAGTTTCGTCATCGTCGGCCGCCTTGTCGTTACCCAAGTATTCGCCTTCTAGGCTACCGCTGCCAAGGTCGGTCAAGTAACGGAATTTGGAATTTAGCTGAAGGCCACGGTTGCTCATGTACTTCGGTGTGATGGTCATGTCGTAGTTGGGCGCGATATTCCAGTAGAACGGTGTTTCCAGTTCGAAACCGTCACGGGAGCCAAAGCTTGCCGTTGGGTATAGGAAACCGGTCAAGCGCTCTTTTCCGACAGGCACGCGCAGGTAGGGCATGTAGAAAACCGGTACGTTTGCCACTTCAAAGCGGGCATTGTACATATCGGCGAACGGCGAGTCGTTTTCCCGCTCAATGCTGGTGGCCGAGAACTGCCAGCTTTTATCGCCCGGCGGACAGGTCGTATAAGTACCGTTCTTGAGGCGGTAGTAAGAAAGACCATTCTTGGTGACTCTTTCTGCCTCGCCGCGGCCTGCTTCACAGGTCATGTTATAGACCGCGTTGTTCATCTCGGCATCGTCGGTATCCAGGTTGCTTTGGACGCGATCGGAGTACACCTCAATGGAGCCGTCGTGGAAATAGACATTGCCTTCAGCCGTGACGATATTTTCCGGTTGGCGCAGGGTCGCGGTATCTGCCGCCACGGTTCGGTTGCCTTGCTGTAGCACCACATCACCAGAATAGGTCACTTTCTGGTTTGTTCTGGCTTCAGCATGATCGGCGGTGACATGAATCGGCTCGTTGTTTGGGTCTACCGGCCGGTCTTGTGGGGCAATACAAACGCCGCGAACCATCGCGAGTTCATCAGTGTCATCACTGACCGTAGAATCGTCTTGAGTCGCTTTATCGGATGCAGGTGCTGCATAGGCCATTGCCGGGCCGAATAGCGCGAGGCTGATCATGGTTGCCAATAAGCTGCGAGAAGTGGATGACATCTAAATAAACATTCCTGTATTAATTTTTTTTAGCGCATTTGTTATAGCTGACCGGGTTTTCACAAGCATTCCCGATAAATGCCAGCTATCATAATGCAAATTCTACCCGACGGCATCTTTTGGCTTTATTGTATCGGGTTTCACGCAGTATAAATATTTCTAAATTTAGCAAATTACCAGAGAGTAGCGAATGCAGGTTTGGGGCAAAATCTTAGGGGCATTTTTTGGTTTCCTCCTTGGTGGACCATTTGGTTTGTTATTAGGTCTCTTTTTGGGGCATAAGTTCGATAAAGCACGCGCAAAAATTTATTATGGTGGCGGATTTGGCGGCTTTTCTGGTGGACAGAGATCGGAAGAGAACCAAGCGGCTTTTTTTCATGCGGCATTTGCCGTGATGGGACATGTGGCAAAAGCCAAAGGCCGGGTGACAGAAGAAGAAATCCGGGTCGCCAGCACCTACATGGATCGCATGGGCTTGCAAGGCGAGTCTCGCCGCCAGGCACAAAATGCCTTCCGTGATGGCAAGGAAGAGGGTTTCCCGTTGCAAGAGGTGCTGGGGAAGGTACGGGTTAGCAGTGCTGGCCGGGCCGACTTGTTGCAGTTCTTTCTGGAGTTGCAAATTCAAGCGGCATTCGCCGATGGCAGCCTGCACCCTAGCGAAAGGCAGCTGTTGCATGTGATAGCCCGAGCTTTGGGTTTCTCGGAGCGCCAGCTAGAGCAGCGTCTGCATATGCAAGAAGCAGCCTTTCGTTTCCAACAGGGCGGCTTTAACCAGCAGTACCAGCAGCAGGGCGGGTTCCAACAGGCGCCTACCCGTGATCAGCTGGCGGATGCCTATGAGTTGCTCGGGGTAAAGGAGTCTGCTTCGGCGCAAGAACTTAAGCGCGCCTACCGTAAGCAAATGAATGAGCACCATCCCGATAAGTTAGCAGCCAAGGGCTTGCCTCCCGAGATGATGGAGCTGGCCAAGCAAAAGACCCAAGAGCTGCAGGCAGCCTATGATCTGATCCGCAAGGAAAAAGGGTTTAAATAAGGCCGAGCGATGCTAGGGTTGATAGTAGCTTGATGGATAGAGCCGGCTTGATGAATAGGGCGGTTTGGAAGATAGAGCGAAAAGGCGAAATCGATGATTTCGCCTTTTTCATGTTTGACGTTTGGTTGTTGAGCTTGGTTATCGTCTGGGGCTAGCGGCTAAACTTGGTTTTTGGGTGTTCCTGCCGCATAGGCGTTGATGTTGTCTATCAGCCGATCGGCCAGCCCCTGGATTGCGCTATCGGATCCCCATGCGACATGCGGGGTCAGCAATAGGTTGGGTAAATAGGCATTGGCAATGAGCGGGTTGTGAGCAGGGGCTGGCTCTTCAGTAAACACATCTACACCCGCGCCGCCAATCGAACCTGCCTTCAGGGCATCGACCAAGGCTTGTTCTTCAACCAAGCCCCCGCGGGCGGTATTGATGAGCAGGGCGCTGCTTTTCATTAAGGCGAGTTCCGGCTCGGCAATGAGGTTGGCTGTGTGTTCACTTAGGGGACAGTGCAGGCTAACCACATCAGCCTGTGCCAGCACGTCTTCAAAGCGGTGGTAGCCGTCTCGGTAGGCTGTCGCCCCTTTGCGCTCTGCAAACATCACCGACATGCCAAGTGCCCTTCCTAGGTTAGCCATGGCCTGGCCCAGCCCACCACTGCCGATGATCCCTAGGGTTGCGCCCTGGATATCGCCAATGGGATGGGTGAAGAAGCAGAATTGGCCGCTTTCTTGCCATACGCCATTGCGAATGTCTTGATGGTAGCCCATCAGGTTGCGGCGCAGGGCAAACATCATGGCAATGGCATGCTCGGGGACGGAGTCTACCGCATACCCTTGAATATTGCTGACAACGATACCGTGTTGGCGGCAGTAGTCGAGGTCGACATTGTTGGTGCCGGTGGCTGAAATGGCGACCATTTTCAGCAGAGGCAGCTGACGCAAGATTGTGGCATCCAGCACGACCTTGTTGGTGATGGCAATAGTGGCATCAGCTAGGCGTTCAACAACTTGGCTTATGTCGGTGGTTGGGTATTCGGTCCATTGGTGCTCAAAATTGGGCTTGGCGATCTGGATATGGCTCGGGATCGTGTCGCGATCGAGAAAGACGATGGTTTGGGGTTCGGCATTGGGCGTATGTGCTGGCATGGTTTTATTCTGGGTATCTGAAGGTGAGATCTAGTAAACCTTAGAACGATACCCAGCCACAATATGCGGGATAGGATTTTTTGAAGCGGTTAGCTTTCTTTCGTTATTTTTGCCAATGGCACTGCTCATCGGCTAACGAGTTGCACGGTGCATCGGGGTAGAACTCGCAAGGTGCGAACAGGTGCATGGGAGCATCTGTACTGGGGTGAAAGAATGACAACTCTGCCGCATGGAGTTGCAACCGCTCGGCCATTGCCCTGCCTTGGTCGTCGGCATAGAAACGATCGCCGAGGATGGGGTGGCCCAGCGCCAGCAAATGCACCCGAAGCTGGTGGGAGCGTCCGGTGACCGGGCGAAGCCGAATCAGGCTGGTGTTGTCATCATGGCTAAGATATTGGTAATGGGTGACCGAGGGTTTGCCATGTTCATGGCAGACTTTTTGTTTTGGTCGGTTGGGCCAGTCACAGATCAGGGGGAGATCGATGGTGCCGCTTGGCTGCGCGGGAACCCCCATGGCTCTGGCGTAATAGACTTTTTCGGTTTTCCGGTCCTGAAATTGGATTTTCAGGTGGCGCTCGGCGTCCTTGTGCAAGGCAAGGATCATTAATCCTGAGGTTGCCATATCAAGGCGGTGTACCAGTTGGGCTTCGGGGTAATCGCGGATCACCCGGCTATACACACTGTCATAGTGGATAGGATCACGGCCTGGGTTGGAAAGCAAGCCCGAGGGTTTGTTGATGGCAATGATATCGTCATCGAGATAAAGGATATCTAGCCATGGTTCGGTTGGGGGATGGTAGTCTAAAACGGGCAAGGGTTTCATTGCTGGCCTGATCATGTCTTTGCGAAGGGAGCGATAATAGCACAGCCAGTGTATGGGCTCTAATTTGCCAGTCAGCTAGGTTGACGGATAAAAAAGCCGCCACGAATGTGGCGGCTAGCTCTTCAAGGCATAGGCAAGGTATGTATGAGCAAGGCAGGCAGCCTAGCTTGCTTCCACCTTAGCCGTGGCTAACGACAATCAAGCGTAGCGAGTCCAGCTGAACCTGCGCCTTGGCAATGTAGCCGGACAGCTCGGTGATTTGGCTCTCCAGCAGTACTAGCTCGTCATCACGGATGTTCGGGTTGACCGCCTTCAGTGCCTGTAGGCGATCAAGCTCGGCACGCAGGGTGGTTTCCATCTCTGTTTGCGCGTTTTCGCGTACGGACACCAGTTCTTTGGCAACCGCCGCTTCAGCGTGCTCAATAAGGACGTGGATATCTTTTTGCACTGAGTTAACCAATTTACTGCCAAGGTGGCGGTTTACCGGGCTCAGCTGGCGGTTGAAGCCTTCAAACTCCACATTGGCCGACAGGTTGTTACCTTTGGCATCCAGCAGGACCCGGATCGGCGTTTTCGGCAGGAAGCGGCCAATGCCCGATTGCTTCGGCGCCTGGGCATCGACAACGTATACCAATTCAAGCAGCAAGGTGCCGGCCGGTAGTGCCTTGTTCTTCAATAGTGATACCGCTGTGGTACCGACACCTTCTGATAGCAGCAGATCGATACCGCCTTGGATCATTGGGTGCTCCCAGCTGATAAAGTGTAGATCTTCACGGGATAGGGCGGTATCGCGCTCGAAGGTGATAGTACAACCATCGTATGGTAGGCCCGGGTAGCTTGCCACCATCATATGCTCAGACGGGGTAACAACAATGGCATTTTCGCCCTTGTCGTCTTGGTTTAGGCCGATAGTGTCGAACAGGCCAAGGGCGAAGGTCACCAGGTTGGTATCGCCGTCCTTGCTGCCAATTTTTTCGACCAACTGCTGGGCCTTGTCACCGCCGTTGGAGTGGATCTCAAGCAGGCGGTCACGGCCTTGTTCCAGCTTGCCTTTTAGTTCCTGGTGCATTGCGGCGCTATCGGCGATCAGTTGTTCAAGCTGTTCACCGTCTGGTTTGTCGCTTGCCAGCAACGCGACCAAGTCGGCGCTGAACGCATCATAGACGGCGCGGCCGGTTGGGCAGGTTTCTTCAAAGGCATTCAGGCCTTCGTTGTACCAGCGGGCAAGTAGGGCTTGCGATGTGCCCTGCAGGTGCGGAACATGGATTTCGATATCACGTTTTTGGCCGATACGGTCAAGGCGGCCAATACGTTGCTCCAGCAGATCAGGGTTATTTGGCAGGTCGAACATCACCAGCTGGTTGGCAAACTGGAAGTTGCGGCCTTCGGAGCCAATTTCTGAACAAAGCAACACCTGGGCGCCATCTTCCTCTTGGGCAAAATAGGCGGCAGCCTTATCGCGCTCGATAATCGACATGCCTTCATGGAACACGGTGGCCCGAATGCCTTCGCGCTCGCGCAGCGCCTGCTCGAGGGTCAGTGCGGTTTGTGCTCGGGAGCAGATCACCAGTACTTTTTCCTGGCGGTTGGCCTTTAGCATATCCAGCAGCCAGTTGACGCGAGGGTCGAAGTTCCACCAGGTCGCCGAGTCGCCCTCGAATTCTTGGTAGATATCTTCCGGGTACAATAGCTTAACGGCTTTTTGCTCTTCGCTCATTTTGCCTGCCATCATACCGGCAACGCGCATGGCGGTTTGGTACTGGGCGGGCAGCGCCAATGGGTACATGTTGAGGTGGCGCTGGGGAAAGCCTTTGACCGCGGCACGGGTATTGCGGAATAGCACGCGGCCGGTACCGTGGCGATCCATCAGGTTATCAATTAACTCGTGGCGCGTGGTTTCTTGCTGCTCTGTATCGACATCATTTGATTCGATAATGCGCAGCATCGGTTCGATATCCTGCTCAGGCAGCAGTTCGACCAGGGTATTCTTGGCATCGTTATCCAGTTTTTCTCCAGATAGCAGTCGTGAAACCGCATCGGCAACCGGTGCGTACTGGCGCTCTTCCTCAACAAAGGCATCGTAGTCGTAGAAGCGGTCTGGATCGAGCAGGCGAAGGCGAGCAAAGTGACTTTCGTGTCCCAACTGCTCAGGTGTTGCCGTCAGCAACAGTACGCCTGGGGTTTTTTCTGCTAGCTCTTCCACAACCTGGTACTGGCGGCTCGGCTTGTCTTCGCTCCACTCGAGGTGGTGGGCTTCATCGACAACCATCAGATCCCAATCGGCTTCAAGTGCTTGTTCAAAGCGGCGGCGGCTCTTGCGCAGGAAGTCCAGCGAACACAGTACGTACTGGGCGGTATCAAATGGGTTGGCAGAGTCGGCGAATGCCTCGACGCAGCGTTCCTCGTCAAAAATTGAGAAGTGAAGGTTGAAGCGGCGCATCATCTCGACCAGCCACTGGTGCTGTAGGGTTTCAGGCACCAAGATCAAGATACGCTCGGCACGGCCCGATAGCACCTGCTGGTGGATGATCATGCCAGCTTCGATGGTCTTACCCAGGCCAACTTCATCAGCCAGCAAAACGCGGGGCGCATAGCGGCGGCCGACCTCATGGGCGATGTACAGCTGGTGGGGGATCAAGCCTGCACGCATACCGCACAAACCGCGCAGCGGGCTTTTGTGCTGCTCGTATTGGTTTTTCAGGGCGCGGTAACGCAGGGCAAAGCGATCCATGCGGTCGATCTGGCCTGCGAACAACTTGTCTTGCGGCTTGTTGAAACGGATCTGGTTGCTCAGGAAAATCTCGCGCAGCGCAACGTTTTCTTCTTCGGTATCGGTACGGGTACCGACATAAGTGAAAACACCGCCGTCTTCGTCGACGCGCTCGACCTTGAGCGACCAACCTTCATGGCTTTCAACCACATCACCGACATTGAACATTACGCGGGTAACGGGAGCATCATTTCGGGCATAGAGACGGTTCTCTTCTGAGGCGGAGAACATCAGGGTAACGGTTCTGGCATCGGCTGCCACAACGGTTCCCAAACCCAAATCACTTTCAGTATCACTGATCCAACGTTGACCCAAAGCAAATGGCATAGTGGTTAAAACCTTCTAATTATTTGATATTAAGGAGAATGCTAAACCGATGTGCTGGCATTATTGAACTACACTCAAAGTAATACCGTACAACAGCAAGAAAACTATGTGCCGATTGGCAAAGTTGTCGGTATATAAGTGTAAGCCAGAAATCGCACCGGTAAAAAAGGGGAGTAATGTTACTGCATGCTGTGAGCAAGGTCACGGCTAAAGTGGCAAGAAACTCGCATTATCTAAGTGTCACATTTATTTCATTATCTCCGGTCTTTAATAGTAACAGCAGCGATTTGGCTGATGCTTAGAAAACGACGGTATTTTTACCGTTAACTTGATACCAAGGAGGTACCTATGGATGAAGTTGGACGGAAAGTCTTTGTACTGGACACCAATATTCTACTTCACGAACCCCTCGCCATTTACTCCTTCAAAGAGCATGACGTCGTTATTCCGATGACGGTGCTTGAAGAGCTCGATCGCATCAAAGACAGCAAGCGTGATGTTTCTCGCGACGCCCGTGTGGCCATCCGTGCGCTGGAGGATATCTTCCATGATGCAACACCAGAGCAAATTGCCGAAGGGATCCCATTTCACAAGCAAGGAGAAGACGCCGGGACCATCGCTATTTTTGCCGATTATGAGGTAACCGAGACGGTACATGCCTTTGCCGACAAGGCCGGGGATAACCGGATCCTCAATGGTGTCCTGTATCTACAGGCACACTATGCACCCCGAGAAGTGGTGCTCATCACCAAAGACATCAACATGCGCCTACGCGCCAAGGGGGCGGGGGTATACCATGTCGATGACTATCGCTCGGATCAGCTGATTGATGACGTGAAATTGCTGACCAAGGGCTTTTACAAGTTCGAAGGCAACTTCTGGGAAGGGGTTGGCGAATGCCACTCGGAAAGCCGTGGCCGCTCTACCCTGCACACCCTACCGGCTGATCTTTTCGATACGCCTTTTATCAACCAGTACTTAATCGATGAGGAGTCTGACTTTGCCGGCCGTGTCCAGTCAATAAACGAGGATACCCTTACTCTGAAAGACATTGGCCACGAGCGTATGATGCACCGCCAGGCATGGGGCATCCACCCTAAGAATATCTACCAGGGGATGGCGCTCGATGCGATGATGGATCCGAGTATCGACTTGGTGATTCTGACCGGCCCTGCGGGGTGTGGTAAAACCATCCTGGCCATGGCTGCTGCATTGGAGCAGGTGATTGAAAAAGGGATGTACGACAAGATAATCGTGACCCGCAACACCCCGGAAATTGCCGAGTCGATTGGTTATCTACCGGGTACCGAAGAAGAAAAAATGATGCCATGGCTCGCGGCCGTGACGGACACCATGGAGGCATTGCACAAGAACGACGTGTGCACCGATGGCTCGATGAAATACATTTACGACAAAGCGAATATCCAGTTCAAGTCGATAAACTTTATGCGTGGACGCTCAATCCAGAATGCCTTTGTGCTGTTGGATGAGTGCCAGAACTTAACCGCCTCACAGATCAAGACCATCATTACCCGCTGTGGGGAAGGCACCAAGCTTGTTTGCTCCGGTAACTTGGCGCAAATCGATTCCAGTTACCTTTCTCCCGTTACCTCGGGCTTGACCTACATTGTCGAGCGTTTCAAAAACTTCGAGGGCAGTGCCAATATTTATCTCAACGGCGTCGTCCGCAGCCGTTTGGCAGAATTTGCGGAAGAGAACCTTTAATCCCAACCCTGTAGGTTCACGACCCAATTACAAGGGGCTGGCTGGTGATAGCCAGCCCTTTTTCCATCATCGAATGTTGTTCGCCTAAATGGTTAACGCTGCCCAAGGTAGCGCTTGAGTGCGTCATCCTGCGGTGCCTCTATCAGCTCCCTCGCGGAGCCGAAAACCTTGATGGTGCCTTGATCAATAAAGGCACACTTATCGGCAATCTTCAGGGCGTCATCCGGGCTGTGGGTGACCATTAATACGGTAGTCCCTTGCTCGTTGGCAAGTTTTCTAACGAGTTCCAGCATTTCTTGGTGCAGAGCCGGATCCAGTGCCGAGAAGGGCTCGTCGAGCAATAGCAATGGTCGTTTTCTCAGCAGGCAACGGGCCAGCGCGACACGTTGCCGCTGGCCGCCGGAAAGTTGCTCGGGTAGGCGCTCAAGGTAATTTTGTAACCCCACCTTGGCGGCCGCGACGACAATCTCTTCTTTTTGGCTGGCATCAAGCTTAAGCCCGGGATGCAGGCCCAAACCGATGTTTTCAAACACGCTCAGGTGGGGAAAAAGATTGTGCTCTTGAAACAAGATGGAGAGCGGACGTTTTGCCGGGTGAAGGTGCTCGACATTGCTGCCCTCGATAAGCAAGCGGCCACTATCAGGCAGCAAAAAGCCGGCCACCATCGCCAGCAAGGTGCTCTTGCCAGCACCGCTAGGGCCAATCAAGGCCACGATATCACCCTTGTTAACTTCAAGGTCGAAACAAAGCCGGGTGGCCTCGCCCCTGCATGTCGCTGGGCGGTAGATATGGCAAAGTTGCTTTAGCTCTAGCATGTCGGTTTCCGGATCACGATTTTTTCCACAAGGCTGAAGATCCCAAGGCTGAGTAGCAATAAGATCAGGGCAGCAACGGCGGCGGCATCCATTTGGTAGCTGCCAAGTAGCTGGAATAGGTAAAGGGGCAGTGTTTGAAAGTCCTGGCTGCCAAACAGGGCGATGGCCCCCAAATCGCCGAGCGATAGCACGAAGCCAATTGCCATGGCTTGGGCTATCGGTTTTTTCAATGCCCGCCACTCAACCAGTTTGAGGCGCGCAACACCGGACATGCCAAGGCTCTGGCAGAGCTGATCATATTGCTGGGCAATATGCAGCATGGGCTGGCTGAGCGTCTTCAGCACATAAGGCAGTGCCATTAGGGCATTAACGGCAACGACGACCCAGAACGCGGCTGCAAACACATCGGTATGCTGGCGAAGCAGCAGGAAGATCCCCGTGCTCAGTACTAACCCTGGCGTGACCAATATAATGGTGCCGACAAGCTCCAGGCCGTCTGCCCGCCATTTTTGTGCATGGAGCCGCCATTGCCTGCTGGTCAGCAAAATACAGATGCCTGCTAGCAAGGATAAAACACAGGCCAGAAAAGCGATTTGAAGTGAGTGAGTAATCGCTTGCCATAGGCTGGGCTCCACCAGAAGGGGGAAGGTTTGTGGGTTTAGCCCTGCGACGACCACGGCAGCCAATGGGGGCAGCACCAAGCCCATCACAAGCACAATCCAGCAGGCGTCCCAGCACTTTGAGCGCAGGCTATCGAAGTGGGCGAGCCGTTGCGGGGTGGTATTGTGGCTGCTGGTTGCCAGCGGCTTGGCAAAACGTTGGGTGATGAGCACCAAGCTGGCGCACAGCAGCATTTGCCACAAGGCGAGTATGGCCCCGCCGGCAAGATCGAAGTCGTAGCGAAGTGCTTGGTAGATGGCCAGCTCGATGGTGGTTGCCTTGGGGCCGCCGCCGAGCGACATGACCACCGCAAAGCTGGTAAAGCACAGCATGAAGACAAGGCTGATAGCATGGGGAAGCTGCTGGCGTAGCCGTGGCCAAGCCACAAAACGGAACGTATGCCAGCTGGACAGTCCGAGCTGGGCTGCCAACTGGTGCTGCTCTGTCGGTATCCCCTCAAGGCTTTGGTATAGCAGGCGGGTAGCCAGTGGCAAATTGAGGAATACGTGCGCAAGCAAGATACCGTTCAGGCCATAAATAGAGAGCGTGCCTTGCCAGCCCAGCCAATGGAGTAGCTGGGAGAGTAGGCCGCTTTTACCGTAGATGGCCAATAAACCAAACACGGCAACCAACACCGGCAATACCAAGGTCAAGGCAAATAGCCGAATAAGCAGCGCTTTGCCTGGAAATTGGCGACGCGATAGGGCATAGGCCACCGGCATGGCAGGCAGGACGCTGAGCAGGGTCGAGAGCAAGGCTTGTTTAAAGGTAAAGCCTGTTACATGGCGCAGGTAGCTATCATGCCAAAGGGAGCCGATATCGAGCACTTGCGCCTCGCCAATCAAGGTGGCAATAGCACTGATCACGAGGCACAAGATCAGCCCGGCGGTGAGCAAGCCGGGCAGAGCAGAGGTGTTGCGGGTATTCAAAAGTAAGTGCCTACTACTGCGTTAGCGCTTGTTGCCATTCGCGTATCCAACTGCGGCGTTGGGAAGCAACTTCATCGGCACTGAACTCCAGTGTTTTTGATGGAATGGTTAGCTTTTCAAATCCCTCCGGTAATGCCTGGTCGGTAACCGGGTACATCCAGTTGCCCGTCGGAATCGCTTGCTGGAAAGCCGGGGTCAGAATAAATGCCATGAACTCATCGGCCAGTTTTTGGTTCGGACTATTTTTTAATTTCGCGGCAACCTCAACTTGCATGTAGTGGCCTTCACTAAAATCGGCCGCCTTGTATTTGGCTTCGTTTTCCGCAATCAAGTGATAAGCCGGTGAGGTGGTGTAGGAGAGCACCATATCGGCCTCGCCTTTTAGGAACATGCTATATGCTTCCGACCAACCCTTGGTGACGGTGACCGTTTTCTTTGCCAGCTGTTGCCATGCCTGTGCTGCTTCGTCGCCATAAACCGACTTCATCCAAAGCATCAACCCTTGCCCCGGCGTCGAGGTACGCGGATCTTGGTAGATGATGCTGATATCATCGCGGGTGACTAACTCGTCAAGGCTCTTGGGCGGCGAGGCCAGCTTGCTGCTGTCGTAGACGAAAGCAAAGTAGCCATAGTCGTATGGCACAAATGTCGTGTCGGACCAACCATTGGGTAGGGCTACCTTGCCGGTATCCATACCGTGCTCGGCGAGCAGGCCGGTTTTCTTTGCTTCGCTCAAGAGGTTATTGTCTAGGCCGAGAAGAATATCGGCTTTGCTGCTTTTTCCTTCAAGGCGGACACGGTTGAGGATGGATACCCCGTCATCAAGCGCCACTAAGTTCAAATCGCAATCGCACTGGGCTTCGAAAGCCTGCTCAATGGCCGGGCCCGGCCCCCAGTCTGAGGCAAAAGAGCTGTAAGTGTATACGGTGAGGGTATTGTCGGCAGCCATTGCCGAATTAGCTGACATTGCCAAAGTAATGATAGGTAATAGCTTTTTCACTGTGCGCTCCTGAATCTCTCGCATCCGGCAAGAGGAGGTGGGTAACGGTGGTAACCGTGAATGAGAACGAGTGCTATTGTAATGTGACAGCCTATTGCTTGCCAGCATAAAACGGCCGCCATCCATTAATCGGCGCTATCAATACCCTCAAGGTTGCCATTATTTTGCCTCGTTGAGCGACCAGTTGTAATCGTAGCTGACCTTGCCGAGCGTGACGGGACTGCCCTGCCGGTACTGGTTGATATGCGCTTGCAGTTGGCGTTTGCTGCCAAAGTCGCTGCCATACCAGTCATAGATTGATGACAAGCGAGTGCTGCTGCCTGACGGGCTGACGCCTTTGCTGCTGTTGATGAAGCGGTTGGCCGCTTTATCCAGCAGGGCCTGATGGTTGCTGGCGGTAAAGACGGTTGGTTGCAAGTCCGGGCAGCCGAGGCTGGCACAGTTGACGGCATAATGGATCCGGGGATCGCGCCAGATCGGGCGTAAAATCCGGTGCTCGATATCGTTAAGCGAGAGCTTTTGCCCGTCGACTGTCACGAGTTTTTCGTCCCATGGCCCGAAACTGAAAAATCCCCCCAGTTTGGTGATGGACTTGAGCGGGTAGTTATCAAGGATCAACTGTACGGTAAGGGCATTGTAAAGGTTGACCCAATAGGCGAACTGCTCGCGACGGTTTAGCTGGCGGGGATCCACTGCGCCGAGATCCCTAAGGTAGCGGTCTAGTTCGTACTTGTCAGCATCACTGACCGCCTTGTAACGGAACAGGGTCTGCTTGGGTTGGACGACCAGGTACTTATCAAGCAGCACTTGCCAGCGCTGGTGGTCGACCACCTTCTGGCTGCTGGCGTTATGCTGCTGCCAGTATGGCCACAGGTCGGCTTTGGGCGCGGCAAGGACTAGGCTGGAGAAAAACAACAATAAGCAAGCAAGTAGTCGGGGCATGGGGATTCCTCGTTCTCGGTCGGTATGGATATAAGCGCGTTACTACCTCGATAGACAAAGACCTTATGACGGGCGGATTTATTACAATGAAGATAAAAAAATACCCCGGCCGTGGCCGGGGTATTGTAGCGGTTTCGTTAGCCGTTAAGCCAAGAAGGCAGGGATTTTGCTCTCATAGGCTGCGATCTTGTCTTCGTGCTGCAAGGTTAGGCCGATGTTATCCAAGCCGTTCAATAGGCAGTGGCGACGGAACTCATCGATTTCGAAGCTGTACTGCTTACCGTTGGCAGTCACAAGCATGGCTTCCAAATCCACGGTGACTTCAGCGCCTTCGTTGGCTTCGACATACTGGAAGATCTCGTCGACTTCCTGCTCGGTCAGGCGAACCGGTACCATTTGGTTGTTGATCGAGTTGCCGTAGAAAATGTCGGCAAAACTTGGTGCGATCATCACTTGGATACCGTAATCAGCCAGTGCCCATGGCGCGTGCTCGCGGGATGAGCCGCAGCCGAAGTTTTCACGTGCCAGCAAGATACTCGCCCCTTGGTAGCGTGGTGCGTTCATCACAAACTCAGGGTTTGGCTGCTCACCGGCATCGTCAAGGAAGCGCCAGTCATGGAATAGGTGCTTGCCGAAACCGGTGCGGGTTACTTTCTGCAGAAACTGCTTAGGGATGATGGCATCGGTATCAACGTTCGCGGCATCCAATGGAACGACCAAGCCCGTATGTTGTTTAAATCCTGTCATTATCTCGTTCCTTTTCTTAAGCCGTTTCTGCAACGTTTTCTAGTTCGCGAATGTCAACAAAGTGACCGGCACAAGCGGCGGCTGCAGCCATTGCCGGGCTCACTAGGTGGGTACGACCGTCACGGCCTTGGCGGCCTTCGAAGTTTCGGTTACTGGTTGAGGCACAGCGCTCGCCTGGGCCTAGGCGGTCATTGTTCATTGCAAGACACATTGAACAACCCGGTAGGCGCCACTCAAAGCCAGCTTCGATGAAGATCTTATCCAGTCCTTCTTGTTCAGCCTGCGCCTTCACTTGCTCCGATCCTGGCACAACCAATGCCTGCACGTTGGCAGCGACTTTGCGGCCTTTGGCAATGGCAGCTGCCGCGCGCATGTCTTCGATACGCGAGTTGGTACAAGAACCAATAAATACTTTGTCGATGCTGAAATCAGACAACTTCTTGCCTGCTTCCAAGCCCATGTAGGCCAGTGCTTTTTCAGCAGAAGCTTGCTCTACCGGATCGGTAAAGTCAGCCGGGCCCGGGATTGGCTGGTCGACGGCAATCACTTGGCCTGGGTTTGTGCCCCAAGTGACCTGTGGCTTGATGTCTTTGGCATCCAAGATGACAACAGTGTCAAACTCGGCATCGTCGTCAGTTTTTAGCGTCTTCCAGTATTCGATAGCCGCTTCTAGATCGCCGCCAGCTGGCGAGAATTTACGATCCTTGATGTAGTCGAACGTGGTTTGGTCAGGGGCAATCAGGCCCGCTTTTGCGCCTAGCTCGATAGCCATGTTACAGACCGTCATACGGCCTTCCATGGTTAGGTCGGTGATCGCTTCACCGCAGAACTCAACCACGTGGCCGGTACCGCCAGCTGCCGTCGTCTTGCCGATAATGGCCAGCACGATGTCCTTGGCGGTAATGCCTTCTGTGACCTTGCCTTTGACCTCGATTTTCATCGTTTTGGCGCGGGCTTGCTTCAGGGTCTGGGTGGCCAGTACGTGTTCTACTTCCGATGTACCGATACCAAACGCCAATGAGCCGAATGCACCGTGGGTGGCGGTATGGGAGTCGCCGCATACAATCGTCATGCCCGGTAGGGTGATGCCCAGCTCTGGGCCCATGACATGGACGATGCCTTGGTATTTGTGGTTCAGGTCATATAGGGTAACGCCGAACTCTTCGCAGTTTTTCGCCAGTGTCTCCATTTGGATGCGGGCCATCTCGCCTGAGGCTTTGATGTCCTTGGTCTGGGTAGAGACGTTATGGTCCATGGTGGCGAAGGTTTTGCCGACTTGGCGAACCTTACGGCCTTTTTCACGCAAGCCGTCAAAGGCTTGCGGCGACGTCACTTCGTGCACCAAGTGACGATCGATGTATAGGATAGGGTTCTCGCCTTCCGCGGCAACCGCAACGTGGGCATCATAGATTTTTTCGTATAGCGTCTGTGGCGCTTTAGTAGTAGACATTGCTCATTTGCTCCTTGTTGCGATTAGGCTTGGCGAACGTACTGGGCAATTTTATCGCCCATTTCGCTGGTGCTCAGTGCCGGGCCGTTGCCCGCTAGGTCGGCGGTTAGCTCACCGGCTTCAAGTGCTTGCGATACCGCTTGCTCGATAGCACGTGCTGCCTGCTCTTCGCCTAGGCTGTAGCGTAGCATTAGGGCTGCAGATAGGATCTGTGCTACCGGGTTGGCAATGTTCTTGCCCGCGATATCCGGTGCCGAACCGCCCGCAGGCTCGTACATGCCGAACTTGTCTTGGTTCAAGCTTGCTGATGGCAGCATGCCCATAGAGCCCGTGATCATTGCACATTCGTCCGAGATGATATCGCCAAAGATGTTCGAGCAAAGCATCACGTCAAACTGCGATGGGTCTTTGATCAACTGCATGGTCGCGTTGTCGATGTACATGTGGTTTAGCGTGACTTCCGGGTAGTCTTTCGCCACTTCCTCAACCACTTCGCGCCAAAGGATAGAGCTCTGCAGCACATTTGCTTTGTCGATGGAGTAAACATTCTTGTTACGTAGCATGGCCGATTCGAATGCGATGCGGGCAATGCGCTCGATTTCGTAACGGTGGTAAATCTCTGTGTCGTAAGCTTTCTCTTCCGGTCCTTCACCTTCGCGGCCCTTTGGTTGGCCGAAGTAGATACCGCCAGTCAGCTCGCGCACTACCACAATATCAAAGCCGCGCTCCGAGATATCGGCACGTAGCGGCGAGAATGCTTCTAGGCCGCTGTGGATTTGTGCTGGGCGTAGGTTGCAGAAAAGCTGAAAGTGCTTGCGCAATGGCAGCAGTGCACCGCGCTCAGGCTGATCATTCGGCGCTAGGTGTTCCCACTTAGGGCCACCGACAGAGCCAAACAAGATCGCATCTGATTCTTCACAGCCTTTCAGTGTTGCTTCCGGCAGTGGACAACCATGGTTGTCGATGGCGATACCACCAACATCGTATTCGTTGCACGTTAGGGTGAAGCCGAATTTCTCTTGCGCAGCATCCAATACTTTGTGGGCTTGCTGCATTACTTCTGGACCAATACCGTCACCCGGTAAAACGGCAATTTTATATGTACCTGCCATGGTTATACTGTCTCCATCTGGGATTTCTGTTTAATTTCTGCAATTTGGTCTGCGCGGTGGATACTGTTGATCACATGCAGTAGCGCTTGGCCTGATGCTTCAACGATATCGGTCGCCAAGCCCGTGCCGTGATACTTACGGCCTTTGTAGTTTGCGATAATGTCTGCCTGGCCCAAGCCGTCTTCACCCTCACCCTTGGCGGTAAGGTCAAACTTGTCCAATACGATGTCGTAACCGGTTAGGCGGTAGATACACTGGTAAAGCGCATCAACCGGGCCGTTGCCCACAGCCGCTTCGCATTTCTCTTCGTCGCCGCACTGTAGCTTGATGCTGGTGGTCGCCATCACGCTACCCGACTGTACGCTTAGGTAGTTCAACTTGAAGAAGTCATCTTCCTCGCGCAGATTGGCAAAATGCATCAAGGCTTCTAAGTCATAGTCGAATACTTGGCCTTTGCGATCGGCAAGTTTAAGGAAGTCGGCGTATAGCTCGTCTAGGTTGTACTCATTCTCGGTGTAGCCCAGCGCATCCATATGGCTCTTCACGGCGGCACGGCCTGAACGTGAAGTTAGGTTCAGCGCTTGGTTCTTAAGGCCAATCGACTCAGGGGTCATGATCTCGTAGGTGTTCTTGTTCTTTAGCATGCCATCTTGGTGGATACCCGATGAGTGGCTGAAGGCGTTGGCACCCACGATAGCCTTGTTGGCTTGTACCGGCATGTTACACAGCTGGCTGACCATTTTGCTGGTGCGGTGGATTTCGTCGTGCTTGATGTTGGTGTGAACGCCTAGGAATTCGGCACGGGTCTTGATGATCATCGCGATTTCTTCCAGCGAACAGTTGCCTGCCCGCTCACCAATACCGTTGATGGTGCCTTCAATTTGGCGGGCGCCGGCTTGTACCGCCGCCATCGAGTTGGCAACCGACATACCCAAGTCATCGTGGCAGTGGACCGAGATGATCGCCTTGTCGATATTCGGTACGCGCTCAAATAGCTGGCCAACAATACCACCAAACTCGTTTGGTAGGGTGTAGCCCACGGTATCGGGGATATTGATGGTGCTGGCACCGGCGTCGATAGCCGCCTCTACCATGCGGCATAGGTTGTCGATAGGAGTTCGGCCTGCATCTTCGCAAGAGAACTCGACATCATCGGTGTAGTTGCGGGCACGCTTAACTGCCGCCACGCCCATTTCGATCACATCGTCGTAACTACGGCGTAGTTTGTCCTGAACGTGTACCGTTGATGTAGAAATAAAGGTATGGATACGGAATGCTTCGGCTACTTTCAATGATTCTGCCGCAACATCAATATCTTTGGCTACGGCACGGGATAGTGCGCACACGCGGCTGTTCTTGATGTGCTTGGCAATGGTCTGTACCGATTCGAAGTCACCGGGTGATGAAACCGGGAAGCCAGCTTCGATGACATCAACACCTAAGCGCTCTAGGGCATAGGCAATTTGCAGTTTTTCTTTTACCGTTAAACTGGCTGATAGGGCCTGTTCGCCGTCACGCAAAGTGGTATCGAAAATAATGACCTGATCTTTCATTGCTACTTCCTTTCTTTCGCCTGCCTGTTTGGCTTGTCTGCATCCGCTTGCGCTGGCTTAGTCATATAAAAAACCCGCGCTTACTGCGCGGGTCTTTTTGAATTCTTAGTGGTGTTTCCCACCCATAAGCTACCCGCGCGAATTATTCACGATAAGGAGGAGGCTTAGGAGAGTTGAGAAACGCATTTTCATAATTGAAATATATCCACAAAGTTGTTTAACAAATGAATACCAAATAGACAGTGGCAACGTCAACCACTAATTGCATGTTTATTTTGTTTTTGTGGTTATTCAGTTGATTGTTAATAGTTAACTCAACATATCCGACCAGTTGTATTCACTCGCGAGGTATTTGGCTTGTGAATTCATTTGGTGTTTATGTGGGTGTGGTGAATGGTTTGGCTGTTTGAAAATTGTTAACTACTTTCGTGCCCGGCCGGGATTATTGCTTATATTAAAATTAATCATTTGATTAAATAGTGGTGAATTAATCCGGTTTTTTCATCGCCGCAATGCGCTAAAATTCATCAAGTGATTAATTAAATTTTTACTTAATTAGTAAGTAGATAAAGGTGTATTGATGGTTGGGAAAGCGGGGCGGCCTACCGGTGAGTCTGATGCTCGGGAACGGCTAATCGAAGAGGCCAGGCGGTTGTTTGTGAGCCTGCCCTACAGCAAGGTATCGACGCGGATGATAGCGGCGCGAGCCGAGGTGAATGTCGCGCTGATCCGCTATTACTTCGCCAATAAGGCCGGGCTTTATGAAGCCATGGTCCACGAAACGGCGAAGCCGATGCACAACCAGCTTGAAGTGGTCTTGCGCAAGGGGGACTTCAACTCGATCGGGGATTTGATGCGTACCTATTATCGGATCATGGCGCCAAACCCGGATATGCCCAAGTTGATTGCCCGGGCGATGACAATGGAGCCGAGCGATCCCCAGCGCCAGACAATCGAAAAGTTAATTCGGCGGGTTGCCCGTCCTACAACCGAGTTGATGTTCAAAAAGTTACAGCAGCAAGGGAAGCTTCACCCGGATATTTGCCCCGATAAAGCGCGAATGAGTTTTGTGAGTTTGATGGTTTTTCCATTTCTACTGCCGCCAGCCTTGCTGGAATTGCAAGGCATTAATATCGATGAAGATTATCTGACTGAGCTGGCCGAGCATAATATTAAGCTGCTGACTCGTGGGCTGCTGGTAGACCAAGATGGGGATGAGGATGTTGAAAAATAGAAAATGGCTGCTATTTCCTGCGGTTGCGGTAGGTATAGCGGTGTTGGTACTGGCAATGAATCTACGCCCGTCTCCCGAGGTGAAGCCGGCGCTGGAAAGGGCGCGGGTGGTTGATGTAATTAGCCTTGAGCAGCAACTGTTGGCACCCGAAGCATCTGGCTTTGGCCGGGTGGCGCCCAAGGTGGAATGGCAGGCCATTGCCGAGGTGTCGGGTAAGGTAGTTTATCGTCATCCCGATCTTGATAAGGGGCGCGTTCTCGACGCCGGAACCGTACTGCTCAAGATTGACCCGCTTGATTACGAATTGCGCCTGGCTCAGGCCGAAGCCGATGTTAGTGCGAGCCAGGCACAGCTAGCCAAATTGGAGCAGGAAGAGCAAAACCTGCAAACCACGCTCAAGATAGAAAAGAACCGCCTTGCGATTAGCAAGAAGGAGCTGGCGCGCAAGCAGGAGCTACGTACCAAGGGGCTGACCTCGCAATCGACGGTAGACTTGGAGCAGCAAAACGCCTTGGCCAGCCAGAAAGTGGTGCAGGAAATTGAGAACCAGCTGATTGTGTTGCCTAATGAGCGCAAGGTTACGCTTGCCCAGTTGGAGGTGAACCTTTCCCGCGTTAGCGAGGCACAACGTGCCCTGGAAAAAACCGTGATCACCTTACCGGTAGATGCGAGGATCTCCAGTGTTGATATCGAGCAGGATCAGGTGGTGAACGCCCAACAGGTGATGGTGGTGGCGCACGGTATCGACACGGTGGAAATTGATGCCCAAATAGCCCTCCATGATATGCAGGTGCTGGCGGCAAGCCTCACCCAGTATACCGCCCATGCCGATGGCCGGCCGAGAGCTGATCAGCTTGATCTGAGTGCGAGTATCCAACTGTCGAGTGGCAGCTTTATCCAGCGATGGCCGGCGAAGGTGACCCGTATCAGCGATACGGTGAGTGCCAACCAAGCAACCGTGGGGGTGATCCTCGAAGTGGACCAAGACTACAGCCAGCTCTCGCCTGAGTCGGCTCCGCCACTGGTCAATGGCATGTTTGTCGAAGCAAGGCTCTCGGGTCAACCCAATCCGCATTGGGTGATCCCAGAGCGGGCGTTGCACGGTGATAAGGTTTATTTGGTTGATAGTGATAGTAACCTTAAAATTCAAACTGTTACTGTGCTATTTCGTCGAGGTGGCCATGTCGCGATTAGCGGCGACTTAGCTTCTGGTACCCAGTTGGTGGTGAATGACTTATTGCCTGCGGTGTCGGGAATGGCTTTGAAGGTTGTGACCTTGAACGGTAATCCGGTTGAAGAGGCCCGGGTTCAAGACCAAGAGCAAGATCAGGAGCCGGCAGCATGATCCGCTATTTTTCCCGTCACCCAACCGCAGCCAATTTGATGATGTTGGCACTGATTCTGTTGGGACTGGTGTCGTTGCCAAAGATCAAGCGCGAAACGTTCCCTGAATTTGCCCCGCCTTACATCATCGCCTCGGTGGTCTATCCCGGTGCCTCGCCGCAGGAAGTGGAAGAAAGCATCTGTATGCGGATGGAGGATGCCGTCGATGGGTTGGCAAACATTGAAGAGACCCGCTGTGAGGCGGTAGAAGGCTCGGCATCGTTGATCCTCAAGCTAACCAATAGCGATGTTGTTTCGCGCATGCTGGTGGATGTGCAGACCCAGATTAACGCCATTAATGATTTTCCGGTCGAGATCGAGTCGCCAATTGTACGCGAGTTGGATTGGAACGAGCCGGTTGTCGATGTTGCGATTAAGGCCGATACCAGTTTGCCGCACTTGAAAGCCTATGCCGAGCAGCTCAAACGCACCCTAAAGCTTGATTATGATGTTTCGCTGGTCGAGGTCAGTGGCTTCTCCGACCATCAGCTCAGGGTGGAACTCGACGAGGTGGCGATACGCCAGCTTGGCCTGAGTGTCAGTGATATTGCCAATAAACTGAGCCGTCAAAATATCAAGTTGCCCAGTGGTAACATTGAATTGGCCGATCGCAACCTACTGATCCGATTCGATGAGCAGAAAATCACCCCGGATACCATTGCCAAAACCGTGGTGGGGGCAGATAGCCAAGGGGCAGTGCTGCGCCTTGGGGATGTTGCCACAATCACCGACCGCTTTGCCCTTGATGAGCAGAAGGTGTTGTTCGACGGGGTGCCGTCGGCCATGCTGCGGGTAAGCAAGAACAAGGCCGATGATGCCTTGCGGATCAAAGAGCGGGTGGCTGCCTTTGTCGAAGCCGAAAACCAGCGCGCACCAACGGGGGTCACCCTGACCTTGACCAATGATCTCTCTTCGCTGCTTTGGGATCGCCTCACTATGATGGTGAAGAACGGTTGGCAGGGGGTCATCTTGGTCTTTGCGGTAATGTGGCTGTTTTTCTCGTTCCGCTACTCGTTCTGGATTGCCGCGGGATTGCCGGTGGCCTTCCTTGGCAGTATGTACTTGATGGCGACCTTCTCTTTATCTATCAATATTATGTCGCTGGTTGGCCTATTAATGGCGATCGGGATCATGATGGATGATGCGATAGTGATCTCCGAGTCGATAGCGTCGCATTTGGATCGGGGCCAGAAGATCCAAGATGCGGTGTATAACGGGGTGAGGAAAGTCTTGCCGGGGGTGGTGTCCTCGTTCCTGACCACTATCTGTATTTTTGGTAGCTTGATCTTCCTTGACGGGGAGATGGGGGCGGTACTTCGTGTGGTCCCACAGGTACTTATCCTGGTGTTATCCATCAGTTTGGTGGAAGCATTCCTGATTTTGCCAAGCCACCTCAGCCATTCATTGCATCGCCAAAAGCAAGAAAGGCAGCCACCAAAGTGGAAGCAAAACTTCTTGGCGCGCTTTGAACAGTTTCGCAACGAGCGCCTAGTCAAGATGGTCGCGCTGGTGGTGGAGTGGCGTTACTTGTTTGTCGGCGGGGTGATTGGACTCTTGTTTGCCTCTTTCGCCTTGCTGGCTGGTGGCGGGCTTAAGTTTGTCGGCTTCCCCGAGCTTGACGGTGATATTGCCGAGGCGAGGATCATTCTGCCGCCGGGCTCGACACTGGGCCAGACTGAAGACGTTGTCGACGAAATTGTTGCTTCAGCCAAGCGGCTTAACCAAGAATGGAGCGATCGCAACGAAGGCGGTGTGCCGCTAGTTAAAAACATTACCGAGCAATTTAACTTCAATGCCGATGCCGACGAGAGTGGCCCGCATGTCGCAACGGTAAGGCTGGATTTACTCAGTGCCGAAATTCGTCATAGCTTGATTGATGAGTTTATCGATGCGTGGCGCGAGGATGTGGGTGAATTGGCAGCCCCCGTGGCCTTGGTTTACAAGCAGCCAATGATGGGGCCGGGCGGTCGTGCTATCGAAGTGCGGATGCAACATGATGATTTGGCGATGCTCAAGGCGGCATCTATCGAAACCCAGCAATTCTTTAATGAGTTTGCCGGTGTGTCTGGGGTATTGGATGACATGCGAATGGGTAAACCGGAGGTATTGATCCGCCTTCGTCCGGGGGCGGAAGCGTTCGGCGTTGACGGCCAGATGATCGCTTCCCAGCTTCGTTCGGCGTATTTCGGCCAGACCGCCGATGAAATCCAGATCGGGCCGGAGAACATTGAAATTGAAGTCATGTTCAATAAAGAGCGGGCGGCGGACCTCCAAACGTTATCCAGCTTCCCGATTATTCTATCGGACGGCAGCCAGATCCCACTGGCATCGGTGGCGATTTTGGAGCATCAGCGTAACTATGTTCGGATCCAGCGGATCAACGGATTGCGCACCTTGAGTGTGTACGGTGACTTGCAAGAGAGTGTGATCAGCTCGGGGGAGGTACTGGGTCAGTTCAGAACCAAGCTGATGCCGAAACTGCAGCAGGATTACCCGGGGCTTCGGTTCGATTTTGAAGGTGCCGCAAAAGACACTGCCGAAACGGGACAGTCGATGGCGACCGGCTTTATGTTGGGGATCTTCGGGGTATTTGTGATCTTGAGTTTCCAGTTCCGCAGCTACCTTGAACCCTTCGTGGTGTTGCTAGCTATCCCGCTGGCGTTGATCGGGGTATTCTGGGGGCACTTGCTGCTGGGCCACCCGCTCAGTATGCCGAGTATGATGGGATTTGTCTCGCTGGCTGGGGTCGTGGTGAATGATTCTATCTTGTTGGTACAGTATATCCGCCACCACCTCGATGATGGCGACGAGATAAAAAAAGCCGTGGTACTGGCAAGCCGAGAGCGCTTCAGGGCGGTATTTCTGACATCGCTAACCACCGCGGCAGGTTTGCTGCCGCTGATGCTCGAGACCAGCCTGCAGGCACAAGTGATCAAGCCTTTGGTGATCTCCATTGTGTTCGGGATCTTCACCTCGACGCTACTGGTCTTGTTTATGATCCCAGCCGCTTATGTCATCTTGGCCGATTTTAAACTGGTTCATAGGCACGAGAAGCTGGCGACTGCCTGATCTTGTTGATTGCCGGGAGGATGTTTCCTCTCGGCAAGATTGTCACCATCTTACCTTCTAACCTTCACTCGCCTGTCATATCGCATTTCTAATCTGATCACCAACTCATCAGAGAGGATTTGAATATGACTGTATTGGCTCCGATCCAGCGCTTAGACTTTGCTTTCTCTTCATTGTGCCTTGGCCATCGCTTCAACCACCAAGTGGCAAGGCTCAGCCGGGCAGTATCGCATACCGGCGACGGTCACCTATACGTTGTATTTGCCTTGTTGGTATGGGGGCTAGATTCACAGCAGGGCGGGCAAGTCCTAAAGATGGGGTTGCTCGCGTTCGCCATTGAGCTTCCGTTGTATCTGTTGCTGAAAAACAGTTTTAAGCGCGATCGTCCGCAATCCTTCCCGAGCTTTATCAAGCCATCCGATAAATACAGCCTACCTTCCGGGCATACCGCCGCGGCATTTGTCATGGCTTCTTTGATCACTGCGTTTTATCCCGATACCGCTTGGTTTATTTGGCCGTGGGCGGTAGCGATCGGTTTATCCCGGGTGCTCTTAGGGGTGCATTACCTTAGCGATATCTTTGTTGGCGCGTTGCTGGGCGTGATGTGTTTCGAATTGGTTAGCATGGCATAGGTGGCGTATGAAAATCCTTTATGGCGTACAGGGCACGGGCAATGGGCATATCTCCCGGGCGCGTGAAATGGCAAGGGCGCTGGCATCGCAGGGGGCGGAGGTTGATTACTTGTTTTCCGGCCGTCCAGCCGATCAATACTTTGATATGGAAGGCTTTGGCGATTATCAAACCCGCAGGGGGCTGACGTTCGTGACCGAAAAGGGCCAGCTGAACCAATGGAAGACCCTGATCAATAATCGCCCCCTGGCCTTACTGAAAGATATAAAGCAGCTTGATTTATCAGGCTATGATCTTGTGCTGAACGATTTTGAGCCGGTTTCGGCATGGGCGGCACGCCGCCAGAATGTACACTGCATCGGCCTGAGCCATCAAAATGCATTTTTAAAAGATGTGCCCAAGCAGAAAGCCCGCTGGAGTGATAGCTTGATCACCCGGTATTTTGCCCCTTCATCTTTGGCGCTGGGGGTGCATTGGTATCATTTTGACCAAATGATCCTGCCACCGATAGTACCGGCCAGCCAGCATAAGATTGGCAATGACGGTTCTATTTTGGTTTACCTGCCTTTCGAGCAGCTGGAGTTGGTGCTTGAGATGCTGACACGGTTTGACCAAACCAAGTTTTATTGCTTCCACCCTGACGCAAGGCATGACTACGAGCATGAGAACGTCAGCGTGCATCAGCTACACCGTGAGCACTTCCACCAACGAATGCACCAGTGCAACGGGGTGGTTGCCAACGGTGGTTTCGAGCTGCCATCAGAAGCCATCAGCTTGGGCAAGAAACTATTGCTGAAACCGCTTCATGGCCAGTACGAGCAACAAAGCAATGTGATGACGCTGGAGTTGATGGGGTTGGCGCAGTCGATGTCCTACTTATCTTCATCTTCGCTGGGGCGATGGCTTAACAGTGATGCAGTTGGCCGGGTACATATTCCCGATGTCGCGATGGCAATAGCACAGTGGATCATGAAAGGGGACTGGTATCATTGTGATGAATTGTGGCAAGCGCTTTGGTCGCAGGTTGAATTCCCCGAAACCGTCGAAGATGCGGTGCTGGAAATCCCACCTGTAAGGGGGAATATTCGCCACAAGTTATTAATCACTGGAAGTTATTAAACGCTGTTTTTTGCGCGAGGATAACGCTTACACCTTAGTTTTTTTTGCGATTTCATTCGTGAAAACTGCTTATAATTGAGCCTTTATTATAATTATAGATATTTTAGATCGTTTTATATGTGGCTTATGGTGTTGATTTAAAAGTGTTTGTATTCTGAATTCACTTTTTTATATAACACTGTTAGTTTTTGCTCTCACCCGCCTATTTATTTCATCAATCTATTTCGATGATACTTGCCTCATCCCGAAACGGGGAACTCGAATCAGGGCTTTGGATGAGCTCTATTATTCATCGGCGGCATAATGGATTTTGCCCCAACAATTAGCTCAGATAGAGGCAAAAACATGGCAAGAAGAAGTTCATCTATTCATTCCGCTGATGGGTATGGCATGGAATCAAATCTACGTAGTGTTGACCTTAACCTACTGACTGTATTTGATGCTGTAATGCAAGAGCAAAATATCACCCGAGCGGCACACAGTTTGGGTATGTCACAGCCAGCAGTAAGTAATGCAGTGGCGCGTTTGAAAGTGATGTTCAACGATGAGTTGTTCATTCGTCACGGTCGCGGTATTCAGCCAACCCAGCGTGCAAAGCAACTTTTCGGTCCACTACGCCAAGCACTGCAGTTGGTGAAAAACGAGCTACCTTCATCCATTTTTTCGCCGGAGACGTCGACACGCACTTTCAAGCTAGCCGTTTGTAGCCCATCTGATATGCGTTTTGCGCCACGTATCCTTCGCAACGTATCAGAGCAAGCACCTAACCTGCGTATGCAGCTTGAAGCCGAGTTTGATGCAGAGCTAACTCAGAAGATGCGCTACCAGGAAATCGACTTCGTGATTGACTATGTTCGCTTCGATGAGCCAGGTTTTTGCAGCACCGAGCTATTTAGCGATGAGCTAGTGGTGATTGCCGCCGATAACCACCCGCGTCTTGGCAGCACGATTTCTGAGGCTGAATTTGCCGCTGAGAAGCACGCGGTAATGAAATCTATCCCAGGCGTGAAGATGTTTGCAGACCACATCTACAAGCAGCACACGACCTACCAAGAAGCGTATCAGGGCGCGAGCCTGAGCAACATCATCTATGTTGCCGGCCAGTCTGACTTGATTGCCGTTGTACCTCGTTGGTTGGCTGAGTCTGCTGCAAGCACCCAGCAACTTAAAATCATGTCGTTGCCATTCGAGGCATCGAAAATCAGCGGTTACCTGAGCTGGCACGAGTCTTCACAAAAGGACAAAGGCCATATCTGGATGCGCGACCAGCTGCTGGAAGTCTGTGGCGATAGCTCTTACTAATTCGGCGTGCCTTAGAGAGAAAAACCAGCGAAAGCTGGTTTTTTTGTGCCTGAAAAACGGCTTTTATAGGCAGCTATAATAATTATTACCTTTCCTATTTTTGTGGTTTATTGTGCTGGAGATTACGCATTTACTTACATTTTGTAGTGTTTTTATTACAAAACGTATGTCCCTTGTAATTACTGGCTTTGCTATGGAGGTCGTACCAGAGGAATGGCGAATTTGTGAGGTTGCGTTGTTGCGTTTTTCCTTGTCACGGGTATATTCCCTGCTCAATAAGCTTACAGGTGTAAGCCAAATTTTGGCAGAGTAGTTATGGCTAAACGTGAATTTCATATTGTTAACAGAATTCGTACCCAAATCGCACGCTTAGGCGATAGGGTTGCATTGCGTCATCAGGTAGAAGGTCAGTGGCAAGACATCAGCTGGTCGGAGTTTGGTGATAGTATCCAACAGTTATCGTTAGCCATGCTCGAGCACGGGCTGAAAGTTCAGGATAAAGTCGGTATTTTCTCTAATAACATGCCGCGCTGGACTATTGCAGATTTTGCTACTCTGTATAACCGTGCTGTTACCGTGCCAATCTATCCAACTAATACCCCGCAGCAAGCTGCTTACATAATTAACGACGCGGATATCCGTATTCTGTTTGTGGGCGAGCAGGAGCAGCTGGACGCAGCGCTGGCTGTTGCCGCTGACTGTCCTCAGCTTGAGCGTATCGTGGTGATGGATAGCCAAGCCGAACTTACCGAACACCCACTGGTGATGAGCTATGATGCTTTTGTTGCCAGCGGTGGCGAGCAACATCAAGCAGAGCTGAACCAGCGCCTCGATGGTAAGGCAATGGACGATCTGCTGACCCTGATTTATACCTCGGGTACGACAGGGACGCCAAAAGGCGTGATGCTAGATTACGCGAATATTGGCTCGCAAATTGAAGGCCATGACCAAAAGCTGGCACTGGAAGAAGGCGACGTTTCGCTTTGTTTCCTGCCGCTTTCCCACGTATTCGAGCGTGCTTGGACTTTCTACGTGCTTCACCGTGGCGGCGTAAACTGCTACCTGGCTGATACTAACCTGCTGAAAGAGGCACTTGCCGAAATTAAGCCTAACGTCATGGCGGCGGTACCGCGTGTCTACGAGAAAATCTACTCGGGTGTTCACGACAAAGTATCCCGTGCCCCTTTCCATCGCAAGATGATCTTTACTTGGGCTGTAAACATGGGCGCGCGCATGGCACTGGCTAAACAAGAAGGCCGTGAGCCATCATTGATGCTGAAAAAGAGCCATGCCTTGGCAGATAAGATGGTGTTGTCTAAGCTGCGTGATCTGCTTGGCGGCCGTATCAAGTTTATGCCATGCGGCGGTGCCAAGCTGGATGAGGGCATTGGTCGTTTCTTCCACGCAGTTGGCCTTAACGTCAAGCTGGGCTACGGCATGACAGAAACAACAGCGACGGTTTCGTGCTGGGATGACAAGTGCTTCAACCCTGACTCTATCGGTATGGCGATGCCTGGTGCCGAGGTGAAGATTGGTGCCGATAACGAGATTTTGGTGCGTGGCCCAATGGTGATGCGCGGCTACTACAACATGCCGGAAGAAACAGCCAAGAACTTCACCGAAGATGGCTTCCTTAAAACCGGTGATGCGGGCCATATTGATGAAAACGGCAACCTGTTTATTACCGACCGAATCAAAGAGCTGATGAAGACATCGGGCGGTAAGTACATTGCACCGCAGGTGATTGAAGGCACTATCGGTAAAGATCACTTCATCGAGCAGATCGCGGTGGTAGCTGATACACGTAAGTTTGTGTCGGCGTTGATCGTACCGTGTTTTGAGACATTGGAAGAGCATGCCCGCGAGCTAAATATCAAATATAAAGACCGTCTGGAGTTGGTTAAGCACAGCCAGATCGTTGAACTGATTGAGAAGCGTGTGGTTGAGCTGCAAAAAGACCTTGCTCGTTTTGAGCAGGTGAAGAAGTTTACCCTGCTGCCGAGTGCGTTCTCGATGGACAAGGGCGAGCTGACGCCAACCCAGAAGCTGCGCCGTAAGGTGATCCAAGATCGCTACCACCAGGAAATCGAGCGCATGTACGAAGAAAGCCATAAAAAGGCGTCATAACCGTACTTTACCTTGCTAACGACTAGAGGGAGCCTGCTGGCTCCCTTTTTCATGCGCGGAGGATACGAAATGGTGCTGGACTGAGTAGCGGAATAATCTGGATATAATCTTCAATGTGGATGATCACTCTGTTGGTGAAAATTCCCCCGTCATGATCATGATGAATATTTATCCATTTTAGATGATTACCGTTTAATGCTTTCAGGCAATAGACTTGATTGCTGCAAAAGCGTTAAAGTTGTTTCAGTTTGTTGTGGCTTGTTATGGCTCGCCACAGATGACATAGCATGAAAACGTTATTTGATTTCATTATTAGGCTAAAAATAAGCCCTAACTATGTTATATCAGCCTGTATAGCTAATTGGTGTGTGGTAATCCCCACCGCAGCAGCTAAAGCGAACCTGCTTGATGCTGCTTATCTTGGCTGACTGAACTGTACAACCCATGCAGGGTGACGCATGTGTATGCTCCTCCGGTTACACATACCGTTATGCTGGCTTCAGGGATGTCTTTCGGGATGAATTAGCTATGCAGGGTGGTATACGCAACCTGGAGGCAGAAATATGGAAATGTTGTCCGGCGCTGATATGGTCGTTCGTTCGATGATCGATCAAGGCGTGAAGCATATCTTCGGATACCCTGGTGGTTCGGTATTGGATATTTACGATGCGCTGCATGAGAAAAGCGATATCGAGCATGTCCTTGTCCGCCACGAACAAGCCGCTGTTCACATGGCCGATGGCTATGCCCGTGCAACGGGTGAGGTCGGTGTGGTATTGGTGACATCGGGACCGGGGGCAACCAATGCGATTACCGGTATTGCTACCGCCTACATGGACTCCATTCCTATGGTTGTGTTTTCCGGTCAGGTCATGAGTAACCTGATTGGTAACGACGCCTTCCAAGAGTGTGACATGGTGGGGATCTCCCGCCCTGTGGTCAAACACAGCTTCTTGGTGAAAAAGCCTGAAGATATCCCTGAGATCATCAAAAAAGCCTTCTATATTGCCTCTAGCGGCCGCCCTGGACCTGTTGTCATCGATATTCCGAAGGACATGCTAAACCCGGCTGAAACCTACCCATACAAGTACCCTGAAGAAATTGCCATGCGATCTTACAACCCGACGACCAATGGTCACAAGGGGCAGATCAAGCGCGGTGTGAAGGCGCTGCTGGCAGCCAAGAAACCGGTATTGTATGTGGGCGGCGGTGCCATCATGGCCGACTGCGGCCCGCAACTGCTAAAGCTGGCTGAAAGCTTGAACATCCCGGTTGTTAACACCCTGATGGGATTGGGCGCTTTCCCTGGTACCCACAAGAACAACTTGGGTATGCTGGGGATGCACGGTACCTATGAAGCCAATATGGCAATGCATAACTCGGATTTGATTTTCGGTATCGGCGTGCGCTTTGATGACCGTACCACCAACAATGTCGAGAAGTACTGCCCGAATGCGACCATCATGCACATTGATGTCGACCCGTCATCGATCTCCAAGACGATTGCGGTTGATATTCCCATTGTTGGCTCCGCCGAAACCGTGCTGAACAGCATGCTAAAAATGCTGGACGATCAAAATGCAGCGAACGACAAGGCTGCCATCGACAGCTGGTGGAGCGAGGTTGAAAGCTGGCGTTCCCGCAAGTGCTTGAGCTACCAGACTGACAACGAGCGCATCAAGCCGCAGCAGGTGATTGAAGTGCTGCACAAGCTAACCGACGGCGATGCCTACGTGGCTTCCGATGTTGGCCAGCACCAGATGTTCGCGGCACTGTACTACCCATTTGATAAACCGCGCCGTTGGCTGAACTCAGGTGGCTTGGGCACCATGGGCTTTGGCTTGCCAGCCGCGATGGGGGTTAAGTTCGCCCTGCCGGATGCTGAGGTGGTATGTGTCACGGGTGATGGCAGTATCCAGATGAACATCCAGGAGTTGTCGACAGCATTGCAGTACGACATTCCGGTGAAAATTATCAACTTGAACAACCGCTTCCTTGGCATGGTGAAACAGTGGCAGGATATGATTTATCAAGGTCGCCACTCGCATTCTTATATGGATTCGGTACCGGACTTTGCAGCGATTGCAGAAGCCTACGGCCATGTCGGTGTACGTATTTCAGATCCAAAAGATCTTGAAAGCGAGCTGGAAAAAGCACTGGCAATGAAAGATAAGTTGGTGTTTATTGACATTAGTGTTGATGAAACTGAGCACGTGTATCCAATGCTGATCCGCGGCGGCTCAATGAGTGAAATGTGGCTAAGTAAAACGGAGAGAACATAATGCGTAGGATTGTATCAGTACTATTGGAAAATGAACCTGGCGCATTATCCCGAGTTGTGGGCTTGTTCTCCCAGCGTGGGTATAACATTGAATCGCTAACGGTGGCCCCTACCGACGATTCGACCTTGTCCCGCTTGAATATCACAACCAACGTGGAAGACGATGCCTCGCTTGAACAAATCGAGAAGCAATTGCATAAGCTGATTGATATCCTCAAGGTGAGCAACGTGACCGAAAGCGAGCATGTCGAGCGCGAATTGATGCTGGTGAAGGTGAAGGCCAATGGCTTTGCCCGTGCCGAGGTTAAACGCACCGCCGATATTTTCCGTGGTCAGATTGTGGACGTCACCAGCCAGATTTACACCATTCAGTTGGCGGGCACCAGTGAAAAGCTCGATGCCTTTATTTCTGCCGTCGGCGAAGCGACAGATATTGTCGAAGTCGCGAGAAGCGGGGTAGTGGGCATTGCACGCGGGGAGCGCGCGCTTAAAGCCTAACCTGCCTATTGTAACTATCTATAAAACCCAGCACTTGTGCTGGTTTTTTTTATTTGGCCTGAAATGAACCTGCAACGGAAAACCTCACCTTATTAGACTAAAGTCTAATAAGGTTGGTTGGTGCAGTTCTATGTTGTTGCGCCTGAAACGGCGTATAGGGGAAGGCCATGAATGCAAAGTTTCTCGCTCGGCTTACGGTATTGAGCCTATTCATGTTGGGGTTCAACGTGAGCGCATTGTATTTTCTGTTGGCGGTGCTGCTGCTTAATACCCACCACAAGGAAATTTTCTGGTAGCGACAGAACAGCGAAATTATAGGTATGCCTTGATCATTTCCATTGCCCTGTCGGAATGCTTGCTGATTAACCCAAGGGCGCGTTCAGTGTCCTTTTCCAGCACTGCCTTCATCATGGCTTCATGCTCGCCGTTATCGTGATAGCGCTCTTCGTAGGCGCGATGCTGGCTTACCCAGATATGGCGGTAGCGTTCGATTTGCTCGTAGACTTCACGGTAAAGCCCCAGCATGGTTGGCGATTGGCTGCCTGCCAGTAGGGCAAGGTGGAACTCGCTATGACGCAGCTCCCACTCCTTGAAGTTTGTTTCAGACTCGGCAGGGTTAATACGGCTGAGTTTGTGGAAGCTGGTCAGGATCTCCAGCTCCCAAGCCTCGTCGCCTTTTTCGATGGCGCGCTTGAGTAATACTTTTGACAGCTCTTGGCATGAATCGAACAGATCTTCCAGCTCGGCGACCGATACCGGTGATACCCAACACCCCTTTTGTGGCGCAAAGTCGACATATCGGCGCCATGACAGCTGAACAAGAGCCTCCCTGATTGGCGAAGCGCCAACACTGTAGCGATCCTTCAATTCTGCGACGACGAGTTTTTGCCCAGGCGATAGCTCACCGTTCAGTATATCCTGACGGATCATCTCCATGACTTTGTTGGTTAGGGTTGGGCTAGACACTGCATTCCTCACTGTGTAACTCGGGTATTGACGATATCAAGCGCTATTCCCAGAAGGAATGCACTGAATTTTGAGTATACCGTTGAACAAAATGAACGGCGAATAGCAGCAAGCAGATTTGTGAGTAGTTACCACGGAATAGGGTAAAGCTAGGAATGGCAGATAAAAAAACGGAAGCCGCAGGCTTCCGTTTATAAATAGCTGTTCTAACAGTCTGTCTTACAGTACGTGTACAGAAGCAGTGTTAGTTGTGCCTGATGGTACTAGTGCACCAGAAACCATAACAACGATGTCGCCTTTCGCGCCTAGGCCAGTTTCAAGAGCGATTTCTTTACCACGGCCGTAGAATGCGTCGGTGCTGTCGATAGAATCAACAACAACAGGAGTAACACCTTTAGTCAGTGCTAGCTGAGCAGCAGTCTTAGTGTTAGTTGTTACTGCGATGATGTTTGCAGTTGGGAAGTACTTACGTACAGAGCGTGCAGACTTACCAGCTTCAGTTGCAACAACGATTAGTGGCGCGTTTAGCTTCTCAGAAGTGTCTACAGCACCTTTACATACTGCTTCGGTGATGCGTAGGCGAGGGCTGTCTAGACGAGAGCCTAGCTCTGCTTTCAGTGCTGAATCAGTACGCTCACAGATTTGAGCCATGATAGTTACAGCTTCGATTGGGTATTTACCCTTCGCAGACTCACCAGAAAGCATTACTGCATCCGTACCGTCCATGATTGCGTTCGCAACGTCACCCGCTTCTGCGCGAGTTGGACGTGGGTTCTTGATCATTGAGTCAAGCATCTGAGTTGCAGTGATAACCACTTTACGTGCACGGTTACACTTCTCGATCATCATCTTCTGCGCGAAGATTACTTCTTCAACTGGGATTTCAACACCAAGGTCACCACGAGCAACCATGATACCGTCAGAAGCTTCTAGGATAGCGTCGAAGTTATCAACACCTTCTTGGTTTTCGATCTTAGAGATGATCTGGATGTTCTCGCCGCCGTTTGCAGCTAGAAGCGCACGGATTTCCTTCACGTCTTCTTCTTTACGGATGAAAGAAGCAGCAACGAAATCAACGCCTTGCTCACAACCAAATACTAGATCAGCTTTATCTTTTTCAGATAGAGCAGGAAGCTTCACAGAAACGCCTGGTAGGTTAACACCTTTGTTTTCACCCAGGTCACCGTTGTTAAGTACTTTACACTTAACTTCAGTTTCAGTTGTTTCTAGTACTTCCATTTCGATTAGGCCGTCATCAACTAGGATGATGTTGCCTTTCGCTAGGTCTTTTGCAAAACCAGGGTAAGTTACCGCCACACGGTCTTGGTTACCGATTACAGAAGTGTCAGTTGTGAAAGTGAACTCCTGACCAGCAACTAGAGAAAAGTCTTGACCGCCTTCAAGCTTGATAGTACGGATTTCTGGACCTTTAGTGTCTAGAAGAATCGCAAGCTGCTTACCTGTGTTCGCCATTACTTCACGAACGTTCGAGATGCGCTGACCGTGCTCTTCGAAGTTACCGTGAGAGAAGTTTAGACGCATTACGTTCATACCCGCGTTAGCTAGGTTAGTAAGCATTTCTACAGATTCAGTTTTAGGTCCAATCGTACATACGATCTTGGTCTTTTTCATTGAGAATGGTCTCCGGACGAACTTTTACCCAAGGGAAATTTGAATCACAGTGTTATACCCGAAAATGAAGGGTCATTAATGTTGAAATACGCCTACAAAGTGTGGCACGGCTCAAACATTGATAACTTTCACCGGCGAATCACCAATGATAATACAAATTTTTTCCAAAAATATTGCCTTACCAAAGCATTGGTTGCTTTGGTAAGGCAGCTTTTCATTCACAAGTTATCTGGCTTTACTATGACAGACTGTACTTCGATATTGTTAACGTTATATGTCGCTAAGACACAAAACGGGCTAACAAACAAGCAACGTATACTAGCATAGTTCAACTGTTTTATCACCTTGTGATAACGTGCAAATTTTTTCACTCTTTTCAAACGAGAGGTGAGATTATCTACATATTTCACAGAATTTTTTTGTTTCTTATCAATAGTTGATTAATTTTTGGCTTCGAAATAAATCAAAGGGATAGACTTTGCCCTTTCTATTTGTATTACAAGGCTGTCAGGGGGCTGCTTGAACTGCCGTGGCCAGTGCGGATTTTCGGTGAGGCGAGCACTCGTGAGGGATAAAGAGCCAGAAAGCAAAAAGGCTGATGAGTTACCTCATCAGCCTTTTCTTGTTCTTGCGAACGAATCTGGTGGCCCCTCGCAGACTTGAACTGCGGACCAAGCGATTATGAGTCGCCTGCTCTAACCACTGAGCTAAGGGGCCAGTGTGCGAGAAATTATATGGGATGGTTTGCGGCTTGTCTAGCGAATAAAGTGGTTGTTTTGTTTGCTTTTTAGGCGGTTAATGCACGGTTGGGGCTGGGCTTTGGGGAAATAGGGAAACCGATCACACTTGGGGTTGAGCATAAAAAAACGGGCCAATAACTGGCCCGTTTTTGCAATGCTTTATAGCGAGTTGATTTACTCGTCTAGGAAGCTGCGTAGTACGTCTGAACGGCTTGGGTGACGTAGTTTACGTAGTGCCTTCGCTTCGATCTGACGGATACGCTCACGGGTAACGTCGAACTGTTTGCCCACTTCCTCTAGGGTGTGGTCGGTGTTCATGTCGATACCGAAACGCATACGCAGTACTTTCGCTTCACGTGGCGTTAGGCCTGCCAGTACGTCGTTGGTTGCCATGCGCAGGTTGGTTGCCGTTGCCGCATCCATTGGTAGCTGAAGCGTGGTATCTTCGATGAAGTCACCTAGATGCGAATCTTCGTCATCACCGATAGGGGTTTCCATCGAGATTGGCTCTTTCGCAATCTTCAGTACCTTGCGGATCTTGTCTTCCGGCATTTGCATGCGCTCTGCCAATTCTTCCGGCAGCGGTTCGCGGCCCATCTCCTGAAGCATCTGGCGAGAGATACGGTTCAGTTTGTTGATGGTTTCAATCATGTGAACAGGGATACGGATAGTACGTGCCTGGTCGGCGATTGAGCGTGTGATTGCCTGACGGATCCACCATGTTGCGTAGGTCGAGAACTTGTAACCACGACGGTATTCGAACTTGTCTACCGCTTTCATCAGACCGATGTTACCTTCCTGGATCAGATCCAAGAACTGCAGGCCACGGTTGGTGTACTTTTTGGCAATCGAGATAACCAGACGTAGGTTAGCCTCAACCATTTCTTTCTTGGCGCGGCGAGCCTTCGCTTCACCGATAGACATACGGCGGCTGATGTCTTTGATACGCTCGATCGACAGACCGGTTTCTTCCTCAAGCATGCGTAGCTTAAGGGCTGAACGGCGAAGATCTTCTTCGTAGTTCTTCAGGCGCTCGGCGTATGGCTTGCCAGAGTTAAGTGCTTCGTCAATCCACTCGCTTGATGCTTCGTTACCGGCAAAGTGGCCAACGAAGGTCTTCTTCGGCATCTTACAGTTGTCGACACACATACGCATGATAAGGCGCTCGTTAGTACGCACTTTATCCATTGATTCGCGCAGTGAGCTAACCAGCTTGTCGAACTGCTTAGGGATCAGGCGGAACTGCTTGAAGATATCTGACAGTTCTTCAACCGCGACCTCGGTTTTCGGGTCTTGGCGACCGTGGGTGTTGATTGCCAGTGCCATTTTGTCGTAAGACACACGCAGCTCGTTGAACTTCTCGCGCGCTAGCTCTGGGTCGATGCCGGTATCTTCTTCTTCCTCATCATCGTCTTCTTCAAGATCTTTGTCTTCGTCTTCAAGATCAGCTTCGCTTAGCTCAGAACCGATGTGGGTTGCCGTTGGTGCTGTTGTTGCCTCTTCGTTAGGGTCAACAAAGCCAGAAATAATGTCAGTCAGGCGAAGCTCATCCGCTTCAACCTTGTCGAACTGCTCAAGAAGGTGGGCAATCGCGGTTGGGTATTCTGCAACCGAGCACTGAACCTGGTTGATACCATCTTCAATGCGCTTAGCGATGTCGATCTCGCCTTCACGGGTAAGTAGTTCAACTGTACCCATTTCACGCATGTACATGCGTACTGGGTCAGTTGTACGGCCAATTTCACTTTCAACACTTGAAAGAGCCTGTGCCGCGGCTTCAATCGCGTCTTCGTCCGCATTGTCTTCTGTCATCATCAGATCATCGGCATCAGGGGCAGTTTCTACCACCTTAATACCCATGTCATTAATCATCTGAATGATGTCTTCCACCTGATCAGAATCGACAATGTCTTCTGGTAGGTGGTCATTTACTTCGGCGTAGGTCAGATAGCCTTGTTCCTTGCCTTTAGCAACAAGTAACTTTAGCTGTGACTGCGGATTTTGCTCCATAGACGATATCCAACTTAGGGTCTGATTGAGAATGTAGTATGCAGATGTGCAAACCAATAATTATAACAAATTTCTTAATTGATGACTACTTACTAGCCGGGACGGTTGAGTATCAACAACTGCAACTCCCGCTTCTCTTCGACTGATAAGCCGACGGTTCTCGATTTAGCCTGCAACTTTTCTATTTGTTGTTTGACGCACTGATCAATGATTTTGTCCATTGCGTCGAGAAATACATCTAGAGTATTGTCCTCGTCCTTTGCGAGGGGAAGCTCCCAAGCGGCCAAACGGGCCATGGTGCTCTCTTGATTGCTTCCTCGCCAGCCCTCTAGTAACTGGCCTGTAGTGATATGGGGATTCGCCCTACACTTTTCAACTATTGATAACAATAAATTTAATCCCGCGACATCTATCCCCTCAAATGCCGCCATATCAAATTCGAGGCTGTTTACAAAATGCGGGTTTTGGATCAGCAGGGCGATAACCTCACGCATTGGCGTTCGCTTGATTTCCGGTTGCCCGGCTCGCTTGGGCTCTTCTTTGCCTTGCTTTGAGATTAGTTGCTGTAATTGGGCCTCGTCAGGTAATCCCAGTTTTTTGCCAAGCATCTCACGTAAATATAGACGCAAAGTACCACCAGGGACTTTATCAATAAGCGGAACCGCCAGCGTACTGAGCTTGGCCTTCCCTTCGTTACTGGTGGTATCCACCTGCTGTAGCAAGGTGGTGAACATGAAATCGGATAGGGTCATGGCCTCGTTGACTTGCTGCTCAAACCCTTCTTTGCCGTATTGGCGAATGTAGGTATCGGGATCTTCGCCGTCGGGCAAGAACATGAACTTCAGCTGGCGGCCGTCGTTGAGGTAGGGCAGGGCTTGCTCCATGGCGCGCCATGCCGCATCGCGACCCGCCCTATCGCCATCGTAGCAGCAGACGACCGTACCGGTTTGGCGGAACATCATTTGGATGTGATCGCCTGTGGTGGAGGTGCCCAGCGAAGCAACAGCGTAGTCGACGCCAAACTGTGCCAGCGCCACGACATCCATATAGCCTTCAACCACCAGGAGTTTTTCTGGCTCGCGATGGGCTTGCAGGACTTCGTATAGGCCGTATAGTTCGCGGCCCTTGTGGAAAATCGGGGTTTCCGGCGAGTTGAGGTACTTGGGGGTACCGTCGCCAAGCACGCGGCCACCAAACCCGATAACCCGGCCCCGGCGGTCATGGATTGGGAACATGACCCGGCCCCGGAAGCGGTCGTAGCGGCGTCCGTTGTCGTTTTCGATCAGCATGCCGGCGGTGACTAGCCCCTTTTGGGCTTCCATGTCACGGCCAAACCGGTTTCGGACTTGGTCCCACTGGTCGGGAACAAAGCCAATCCCGAATTTTTTCACCACTTCACCCGATAGGCCACGATCTTTGAGGTAATCAATGGCCACCTTGCCTTCTTGGGTGCGCAGCTGGGATTGGTAGAACTGGGATATTTGCCCCATCACCTCATAAAGGCCAAGCTTCTCTTTCGAGCGTGCTACGGGCTGGCCGCCTCCACTCCCTTGCTCCCTTGGGACTTCAAGGCCAAGTTGCGAGGCCAATTCGTCGATGGCCTCGACGAATTCCAACCGGTCGAATTCCATCACGAAATCAAGCACGTTGCCGTGGGCACCACAGCCGAAGCAGTGGTAGAACTGTTTTTCCTGGCTGACAGAAAAAGAAGGGGTCTTTTCATTATGGAATGGGCAGCAGGCACCAAAGTTCTTGCCTTGCTTTTTCAGTTTCACCCGAGCGTCAACAATATCAACGATGTCATGTCGTGAGATCAGATCATCGATAAATGAACGGGGGATTTTTCCTGCCATAAAGAAGTGTTACCTGAGAGTCGGTGAAGGTGGTGATCAAATCGAAAGGCTATCATAAACCATAACCCTTTGATTTGATGTATGCGAAAAAGTGAAACCGCATAATACAAACAAGCCGCGCATTCCGGAAAGGATAGCACGGCTTGTTGCAGAATTTGGGCTGGGATTAACCTAGCTTGGCTTTCACCAATTGGCTAACTTTACCCATATCGGCACGACCCTGAATTTGCGGCTTAAGCACGCCCATCAGTTTGCCCATGTCTTGCATGCTGGCAGCACCGGTTGCTGCAATCGCTTCATCCAATAACGCAGCGACTTCGTCGTCGGTCAGTGGCTGAGGCATGAAGTCTTCCAGTACGGCGATTTCAGCAAGCTCGGCATCGGCAAGATCTTGACGACCGGCAGCTTCATATTGAGCTACTGAGTCGCGACGTTGCTTAACCATCTTGGTGAGTACTGCAATCACGTCGTCTTCAGAAAGAGTAATCTTTTCATCGACTTCACGCTGTTTGATCGCAGCCATTACCAAGCGAATAGTACCAAGGCGAGGTTTGTCTTTCGCCTTCATTGCCGCTTTTTGTTCGTCTTTTAGACATTCAATCAGAGTCATAACACGTTCCTTCTGTTAATCGCTAGATTAGTACAGACGAACGCGACGCGCGTTTTCGCGAGCCAATTTCTTCAGGTGACGCTTAACTGCCGCTGCTTTAGCGCGCTTACGTACAGTAGTTGGCTTTTCGAAGTGCTCACGACGACGTACTTCAGAAAGGATACCTGCTTTTTCGCAAGAGCGCTTAAAACGACGTAGTGCTACGTCAAACGGTTCGTTTTCACGTACTTTGATTACTGGCATGTAATACTCACCTCAGAGTGATTCGGTTAACGCTGACGTTCAATAAAGTGTCAGCTGATTAAAAATGGTGCGAAATTCTAATCTGATCTGGGGGCATTTGTAAAGCATTCTGCAACCCCGAACTGGTTAATTTCTGTCAAGGGCGGTAGTATTGCCCTCAATTACCATAAGTATAGAGGTTGTTATGCGTATACTGGGCATCGAAACCTCCTGTGACGAAACAGGCGTGGCTATTTTCGATGATGAAAAAGGCCTTTTGGCACATGAGCTTTACAGCCAGGTAAAACTGCATGCAGATTACGGTGGTGTGGTGCCTGAGCTGGCATCTCGCGACCATGTAAAAAAAACCATTCCGTTGATCAAGGCGGCATTGGCCGATGCTGGCCTAACCCATGAAGATCTGGATGGTGTGGCTTATACCGCCGGCCCCGGGTTGGTGGGGGCGCTGTTGGTTGGCGCAACCATTGGCCGTAGCTTGGCCTACGCTTGGAACCTGCCTGCGGTGGCGGTACACCATATGGAAGGCCACCTACTGGCACCGATGCTGGAAGACAATCCCCCGGCATTCCCGTTCGTGGCCTTGCTGGTCTCTGGCGGCCATACCATGATGGTGGACGTGAAGGGCATTGGCGAATACGAAATCCTGGGTGAGTCTATCGATGATGCCGCGGGTGAGGCATTCGATAAAACGGCCAAACTCATGGGATTGGATTATCCAGGCGGTCCATTGTTGTCGAGGTTGGCCGAAAACGGCACCCAGGGGCGATTTAAGTTCCCGCGCCCGATGACAGACCGTCCGGGGTTGGATTTCAGCTTTTCGGGCTTGAAAACCTTTGCAGCCAATACGATCCGCGATAACGGCGATGACGACCAGACCCGTGCCGATATCGCATTTGCGTTCCAGGAAGCGGTGGTCGATACCCTGGCTATCAAATGTAAGCGTGCACTGAAGCAAACAGGCTACAAGCGCTTGGTGATTGCCGGCGGTGTGAGTGCGAATAAATACCTGCGCCAAGAGCTAGAGAGGCTGATGACAGGCCTTAAAGGTGAGGTGTTCTACCCGCGTACTGAGTTCTGTACTGATAACGGGGCGATGATTGCCTATGCGGGCATGCAGCGCTTGAAGAACCAGGAAACGATGGATTTGGGCGTGAAGGCGCACCCGCGTTGGCCGATTGACCAACTCAAGCCTATTGATGCCGAGTCGTAATATCGATGAGTGCTTTGGCGGCCCTACTCTTGCGGTGGGGCCGTTTTGTTTCTGCGCTGGAATTTGGTCCAGATTTTACTTTCCTTCCCTTCCAGCAGTCGTCTGACATTATCGTGATGGCGAAAGACGATAAGGCAAGACAGCATCGAGACCGGCATGGTGTATTCCGGCTTGACCCACCAAGTAAACAATGGCGCGGCCAGGGCGGTAATTAACGAGCCCAGTGACGAGTAGCCGCAGATCAACACGGTTAATAACCAAGTACCGATAAGCATACCGCTAAGATCCCAGCCAATAGGCGCAAGCGCACCCAGTGCGGTGGCCACCCCTTTGCCGCCTCGGAAATGGAAGAAAAGCGGGTAGATATGGCCTAGGCAGGCGGCAATACCGATGAAGCCGAGCATGAACGGGTTTACGCCGATAAAATAGCTCAGCCAGACTGGGAGCATGCCTTTTAGAATATCGCAGATCAGCACGGCAGCGGCGGCACCTCGCCCGCCCATGCGCAGTACATTGGTGGCGCCCGGGTTGCCTGAGCCTGCATCCCGCGGGTCGGGCAGACCATACAGGCGGCAAATCAAGACTGCGCTCGAAATCGAACCCAGTAGGTATGCCCCGATGATGATCAGTAAAACAAGTGGCGTCATGCAAAGTTCCCGCTGCTGGCGATAGGATCCGTCGATAAAATCAAAATGCTGAGATTCAGCTTTGGCTTGCATATGGTATAGTGCAAGCCCAAAGCGCATCGGTTAGATGATGAGCTTGGAAATCAACGTCATAGTATATCGACGATTACGACCTGATAATACGCGTTTTTGCTCAAATTAGGTATCCGACCTCTAACATTATTAGCGATTGAACATGGATTCAGTATTTATCGAACATCTTGAAGTTATCGCCACCATCGGGGTGTATGACTGGGAACAGGAAATCAAGCAAAAACTGGTGCTTGACTTGGAAATGGCACATGACAACCGTCCGGCAGCGAAAAGCGATGATGTTGCCTATGCATTGGACTATGCCGCGGTTAGCGATGCGGTAACCAGCCATATTCAAAATGGCCGCTTTTTGTTGGTCGAGCGTGTTGCCGAGGAAGTGGCTGAGCTGATCATGACGCGCTTTTCGGTGCCATGGATCAAGGTGAAAGTCACCAAGCCGGGTGCCGTTGCCAACGCGCGCGGCGTTGGTGTCGTTATTGCCCGGGGCAGCAAGTGACCACTGTTTATATCAGCCTAGGCTCGAATATTGAACGTGAGTATCATATTCAGGCCGCGGTCAGTGAGCTCAAGCAGCTAGGCACGGATTTCCAACTATCCACCATTTATGAAGCAGAGCCTGTCGGTTTCGAGGGGCCGAACTTCTACAACTGTGTGGTTGCCATGAAAACGTCACTGTCGCTTGATAATCTGCAGCAGGCGCTGAAGCAGCTCGAGCTTGACTATGGCCGCTCGCCACAAGCGAAAAAGAACCAAAGCCGTACCCTCGACCTTGATATATTGCTCTTCGGGGATCGGGTGCAGGCGTTGCCTCCTAGCTTGCCGCGTGCTGATATCTATAAGTTTGCTTTTGTCTTACTGCCGTTGATGGAGCTGTGCCCGGACAGGGTGATCCCTGGTGATGGTCGCACCGTCCGCCAGTTATGGCAGTCATTTGAACGTTCTCAGGCTCTTTGGCCTGTAGAGCTTTGTGTTTGTTAGGGAAGTTATGAGTCACTTCGAAGCATTTGTGTTGGCCCTGATCCAGGGGTTGACTGAGTTTTTACCGATCTCAAGTTCTGCCCACCTGATATTGCCATCGGCGATCTTGGGGTGGGACGATCAGGGCTTGGCGTTTGATGTTGCCGTGCACGTCGGCACGCTGGCTGCGGTTATAGGCTACTTCCGCAAGGAAGTCGTTGTCTTGCTGTCGGCGTGGGTCGCGTCGATTTTCAAGAAGCAGCATAGCGCGGAATCAAAACTGGCGTGGATGATAGCCCTGGCGACAATCCCGGCCTGTATCTTCGGGTTGTTCATGAAGGACATCATTGAAATTTACCTGCGCTCGGCGTGGGTGATTGCGGCGACAACCATTTTCTTTGGCTTGCTGCTATGGTGGGTCGACTCGCGCGCCACCCAGCAAGATGATGAATATCAGGCTGACTGGAAGCGTTCGCTGTTTATTGGCTTGGCACAAGCGGCGGCAATGATCCCGGGTACCTCGCGCTCTGGTGCCACTATGACGGCAGCGCTGTACCTAGGGTTTACCCGCGAAGCGGCAGCCCGCTTTTCGTTTTTGATGTCGATTCCTATTATCTTGCTGGCGGGTGGGTACTTAAGCCTGAAGCTAGTATCAAGCGGCGCGCCGATCCAGTTCGATGCCTTGGCCATTGGCTTGGCCGTATCGTTTGTCAGCGCCTATGCCTGTATCCACGTTTTCTTGAAGCTGGTGACGCGCTTGGGCATGCTGCCGTTTGTGATTTACCGCCTGTTGCTTGGCGTGGGCTTGATTGCCTTCCTGCTGAGCCAGTAATGCCACGCGAGCAAGCCAAAACATAAGAAAGCCCAGCAACGTGCTGGGCTTTTTTGTATTCGATGGGCCGGTGACGGGTTAGCGCAAGGTCGAAAGGGCGTGCTTGACCGCCTCGGTGCGGCGGATGGCCAGTTGCTCCTTGATTTCCTTCCCTTTATACCCAGCCTCGACTATCGGCTTAACCGCCACCGATTGGGCGGCATCGAAGGCGCCCAATAAGATATCAGCCTGGGGGTAGGGATCATTTTCAAACCCGGTGCGGCCTCTCACATCGGCACGGCAGCATATCGCCAGTTGTTTGACACGCTCCGGTTTTCGCCAAGCATCGATTTGATTAAAGATATCGATAAATGTTGCTGGTCGCAGCTCGGCAGCATGGTGGATCTTGGTATGCTGGGCGCACACCATCAGTGCGGTGTCGCGGTAATCGTTGGGGACGCGCAAGCGTTGGCAAACGCCCTTGATAGCCGCCAGGCCGGTTTGGCAGTGCATCTTATGGCTCGGCCACTCTTCGGGCGGGGTTAACGCCTTGCCCAGATCATGCACTTGGGCGGTAAAACGGATCACAGTATCATCGGATAATTGGGCGGCTTGCTCGGCGACGAGTAGGGTATGGATACCGCAGTCGATCTCAGGGTGCCACTTTTCCGGTTGCGGTACGCCAAAGAGTTTGTGGATCTCGGGCAGGATCACGGCAAGCGCCCCGCTCTGGCGCAGTACTTTTAGAAATACTTCTGGGTTTGGGCTGTGCAGGGATTTTTCCCACTCAATCCATACCCGCTCCGGGGTAAGGGCGGCGAGTTCGCCGGCCACCACCATTTCTTGCATCAGCGCCATGGTTTCCGGTGCCACGGTAAAGCCGAGATGGGCAAAGCGCGAAGCAAAGCGGGCGACGCGTAATACGCGGAGCGGATCTTCGACAAAAGCCGGTGAGACATGGCGCAGCAGGCGTTGTTCGAGATCGCTCTGCCCGCCATAGGGGTCAATCAAGCTCCCGTCATCGGCTTGGGCGATGGCGTTGATGGTCAGATCCCGGCGGAGCAAATCCTCTTCGAGGGTGACATCCGGGGCCGAGTAGCAAGTAAATCCGGTATAGCCTTGGCCCGATTTACGTTCGGTACGGGCTAGGGCGTGTTCCTGCTTTGTTTTGGGGTGAAGGAAGACAGGGAAATCACTGCCCACTTGGGCATACCCTTGGTCGAGCATTTCTTGCGGGGTTGAGCCCACAACCACCCAGTCTTTGTCTTTGACCGCAAGTCCGAGTAGGGCATCACGAACGGCTCCGCCGACTAAAAATGTCTGCAATCTCTTCACCTTTTTTGCTGGTTTTGCTTACTTTTGTGCAAGAATTATATCAAATTGGATAATTAAGACGAACCCGATGCTGGTAATTGTTATTGTTGGGGGAGTCGAGGTATACATTTGTTCGGAGGAAAGGTAATTTAGCGCCTTCCTTTCTTTTAGCTTCAGCACATTGTGGGACAGACCGGTATGTACAAGGACTTTTTTGGTATTACGGAGCCGCCGTTTTCAATTGTGCCTAGCGCGCGTTTCCTTTATCTCAGTGAGCGCCACCGGGAAGCATTGACCCATATGCTGGCCAGCCTGAGTGGCGGCGGTGGGTTCGGCTTGCTTACCGGGGAAGTTGGAACGGGTAAAACGACGGTGTTAAGGGCGCTGATCGCCCGGCTTCCCCAGGAAACCCAGGTAGCGGTCATTTTAAACCCCTCGCTATCGACCCACGACTTGCTGGCTAGCCTGTGCGACGAGCTGGCTATCGAATACCCCGCCGAAGCAAGCTTGAAAGTATTGACCGATGCTATCTATCAGCACCTAATGGCCAACCATAGCCAAGGGAAACAGACGCTGTTGCTGATCGATGAAGCCCAGCACCTGATGCCGGATGTGATGGAGCAGTTGCGTTTGCTGACCAACCTGGAAACCGACAGCGTGAAGTTGCTGAAAGTGGTGTTGGTTGGCCAGCCGGAGCTACAGCAATTGCTCCAGCAAGATAGGCTACGCCAGTTGGCGCAGCGTATCACCTCGCGTTACCACTTGTTGCCGCTGACCGAAGAAGAGGTCAACGAATATATCAACTATCGCTTGCGGGCGGTGGATTGCCTGCATCAAGTCTTCTCGGCAGCGCAGACCAAGCAGATTGCCAAGGCAACCGGCGGGATCCCGCGCTTGATAAACCTGGTGTGTGATAAATCCATGCAGTTGGGCTACCAACACTCCAGCCATCAGATCAGCAAGGACATGGTCGGCCAAGCTTGCCATGAGGTAATGAGCTGGCAAGTGCCTGTGGCTGGCAGCGCCGCAAGTGCGGCCTTGGCCAATAAACCCCGGAACCTGAATCCACTGGTTGCCCTAGCCGCCGGTATCGCCCTTGCAGCCGGTGCCGCCTATTGGCAAGGCATGTTCCCGGCCAAGACAGAGACGAGTACTCAAACTGCGCTGCAAGCGCAGCCTAACGAGGCGCCTGCAGTGCCTGAGCCGACCCAGTCGCAACAGAGCAATACCGTACAACCACAGCCTGTTCAAACATCCCCGGCTGTTGCTCAGACAACGGCGCAACAAGCTGAGGCCAACTGGCTGCAACGGATCCAACTAGCCGCATCTGAGCGCCGTGCCATGCAGACGCTATACCAGTTGTGGGGCTATGATACCCAGCTAAACCAAGCCAACTGTGCCAGCGGTGCATTGATCCAGCTAACCTGCTTTGAAGGCAAGGGGAGCCTGGAGCAGCTTGGCCTTATCAATCGTCCGGCATTGGTTAGCCTGACTGAACCTCAGGGGCAGGAGTACTTTGCCGTGATCTACGCCATCGGCCGGACGGAGGTGCAATTGCTTTTGGCCGGAGAGCGTATCGAAGTAAGCCGCGATTGGCTTGATCTGCGTTGGCAGGGAGGATATACCTTGCTGTGGCGCCCGCCGCTTGGGGATAAGACGGCTATTCGCTATGGCCAGCAGGGGCCAAGGGTGCGCTGGCTGGATAACCAGCTCAGTGCGTTGCTGGGGCTGCCATCGGGCGCGAAAGATACCTTTGAGCAAGAGTTGCTGGATAAGCTTAGGCGTTTCCAGCGGGCGCAGGATTTAACCGTGGATGGCATTGCCGGTCCTCGAACCCTGATGGTGATTGATTCGGCACTCAATTTACCCGGGCCGACACTACAGCCGGAGAAAAGCTAATGTCGAAATTAATGTCAGCGCTGGCACAATCAGAATCGAAGCAGCCACAGGCTGCGCCTCCCCCCCAGTTTAAAGCGACCTCCCTTTACGCTAAGCCAGCAGCAAGGCGGTGGGGGATCCCCTTGTTGTTGGCTGTTGCGCCCGTGGCAGGAGTATTGGGATACCAAGTGCTTGTTGGCGGCAGCGAACCTCTTCCCTCTACAGGAAAAGAGATGGCAATAGCAACGGCTCCTGCTGAGCCCGTCCAGGCCAAGACTGTGGTAGCGCAAGCGGTTGAGAAAGAGGCCGAAGCGTTCGAGCCGGCTGTTGCCGTGGTTTATCCTGAAGGGATCACCCGGCTGGCCTACCCTGAGCTGTATACTGAGCCCATGCCGCGATTTCAGCAAACAGCCACTCAAACACGCTATCCTTCGTCGCGCCCTATTGCCGGTAGCCCTGAGCATCAAGGAGCGCCAGGCAGCCAGGTTGGAAATGGCGCCGGAAATACCGCTGATATCGAAGATAGCTGGGACTTGACCCAGCTGGATTACTCGGAGCTGTCCCCGCAAATTGCCCAGCAGCTGCGTTCGGCGATAGAGGCCACTGGCGATGGTGAGCCATTGCCAAGGTTGATCCAGCAGGAGCGCGAGCAAATTGTCGAAAGCCCAATCGAAGCGATTGCATTCGGCGAGTTGCCAGCGTCGGTGCAAGACCGGCTGCCGAGCATGGATTTCCAGGCCCATATCTACTCCTCAATAGCTGATAGCCGCTGGGTGAAGGTCAATGGCCGTGAAGCTTATGAAGGCGATGAGATAGCGCCTGGCGTGAGGCTGCGTCGGATTGAACCACGCCAAGTGGTATTTGACTTCGAGTCTTACCTGATTGCCATGCCGGCTTTGTCTGAGTGGTAAGCGGCTAGATAGGGTAAGGTAAATCGCCGGAAAGAAAAATGGCAGCCACAAGGACTGCCATTTTTGTATCCAAAGCGGGTGGGGTTATGCCCAGCCGTTGTTGCGCTTGCGGCGGCGCGGGATAAGGTGTGGCAGAATCAGGCCGAATAGCAAGCCTGCGCCAGCGACCATACCGCCGTAAGTGAACCACTTCATAAGCAGGTCATCTTTTTGGGTATCGATTTGTGCGCGTAGTTCGCGGATTTCCGCTTGAGAGGACATTAGCTGCTCATTCAGGTTGCTGTTTTGGGTTTCCAGCTCGGTGATCTGCTTGGTGCGGATTTCCAATGAGTTCTGCAGGCTTGCTGTTTTCTCATCACCCGACTGCTGGGCTTCAGCCAAAGACGCTTTTACTTCGGTTAGCTCTTTTTCAAGGGCTGGTACGCGTTCTTTCAGACCTACCTGGCTTGAAATGAAATCAGAGTTAACCCAGCCGGTGCGGCCACGGTTATCGGTGATTTTGCTAAAGCCGGCTTCGCGGTTGCTCTCAAGCAAAACGACTTTGGTGCCAGCGTTCACGCTGCCCATGATGCGGAATTGGGTGCTTGGGCCTTTATGCATGTAGGTAAACAGATCATCGGAGATATAACGCGTCTGCTCTGCTTTCGCAGGTAGAGTTACTACCGCGAAGGCTAAAATAAGTAAGCTGATTAGCTGCTTCACAATTAGATTCCTTGGGGGAGAGCCTGATTTTTCTCTAAGGGGCAAAGTCTAAGAATTTTGTGCGTTGGGTGCAAGAAAAGAGGGAGGCATCGCCTCCCTCTTTTGATCTTGAGCCCGCTTTGACGGTGTTTAACCAAACACCGCTTGCATTACGTAGAAGAAAATGACTGCTAGCAGCGCACCAGCTGGCAGGGTGACAACCCACGAGGCAACGATGTTGCGAACAACACCCAGGTTAAGCGCCGCGATACCACGAGCAAAACCAACACCCAATACCGCACCAACAAGCGTTTGTGTGGTTGAGATTGGCAGGCCGGTACCAGATGCTAGAACAACGGTTGAGGCTGTTGCTAGCTGAGCGGCAAAACCACGGCTTGGCGTAAGTTCGGTAATACCGGTCCCCACGGTTGCCATTACTTTGTGGCCAAGGGTTGCAAGACCAACAACGATACCAAAACCACCCAGTGGCAGGATCCACCATGCGATGGAGCTTTTCGCTGCGATTTCACCCAAGTTTTCAACTGTTGAAACAACAGCAGACAGTGGGCCAATCGCATTGGCAACGTCGTTAGAGCCGTGTGCAAATGCCATCGCACACGCAGTGACAACCATCAGTAAGCTAAATACGCGTTCAACACCTGCATAGCCATTGCTATCTACAGACGATCCATCATCGGTGTACTTGCGATTAATATAAATGTAACCAAAGGCCATTATAATAGACGAAACAACGATAGAGGCGACCCAAGCTTCACCGCTTGAAAGGTGCAGACCAACGTGTTTTAGGCCTTTTTTGATGGTTACAAGAGCGATGACCATCGCAGTGATAAACATGTAAACCGGAACGAATCGTTTTGCGTTTACCAGTGGGTTGTCTGTATCGAAGATCAGACGCTGGGCACTGATAAAGATAGCGTAGGCAAACAAACCAGAGATAAATGGCGTGATCAACCAACTGCCGACGATGCCTTGAACTGAGCTCCAGTCAACCGCTTCAGGGCCGACAGAAACACAGGCGAAACCGATGATAGCACCGATAATCGAATGAGTGGTTGAAACCGGCCAGCCCATAAAGGACGCAACCAGCAGCCAGGTACCTGCAGCAAGTAGCGCTGACATCATACCGTACACTAGGACTTCTGGATTGGCGGCATATAGTGATGTTTCGATAACCCCCTTACGGATGGTATCTGTTACTTCACCACCGGCTAGGTAAGCACCGGCAAATTCGAAGATCATCGCGATGATGATCGCTTGCTTAACTGTTAGCGCTTTAGAGCCAACAGAGGTACCCATAGCATTGGCAACATCGTTTGCACCAATACCAACAGCCATTAAAAAACCAAAGAAAGCCGCCACCAAAATAATCATGGTGCCGTAGTTAGCCAGGATTTCCATTGTAAAACCTTGTTTTATTTCATTTTTCGCATTAAGAACGCGATAGCATGATTTCAAGTCGCGAGCCGACGCGTTGCGCCTGGTCGGCAATAGCGCCAACCCACTCTAGGATCTTGTACAGGAACATGACATCTACCGGACTGTATTGGTCTTCGATAGACATAAGTTGTTGACGAAGTTGGATCTGCATACTGTCGGTATCGTCTTCGATAACGTCCAGTTGGTTGATCATCTCGGCAACAAGCGTCACTTCCCTGCCTTTGAAACCTGTTTCTAGCAGTTCGTCCAGTTCGTTGATCACGCGATTTGCCTGGTTGGCAGCATCAAGACAACGTTGAACGTATGCAATGAAATCAGGGTACATTTCGGAAGGAATTTGCAATTGGCGGCCCAAGACACGACCTGCAATGTCTTTCGACAGGTTAGCAAGCTTATCCTGCTGGGTAAGTAGACCAAGCATGTCAGTACGATCGACTGGCATGAATAGGCCACGAGGAAGTTTTAGACGGATCTCACGCTTTAGCACATCCGCATCTTTTTCAAGCTGCGAGATTTGCTCACGTAAGGTCGATGCTTTATCCCAATCACCCGCCTTACAGGCTTCGAAGAAAGGAACAAGCAGTTCGCAACACTCATTTACGCGAGTAACATGACGTTGCAGCGGTTTGATTGGGGACTTAGCAAATAGCCCCATAATAGTATTTACTGGCATAGCCGAATAACCTAGAAAGTGCCTTAAATGGCTAATTCTTGAGCGATGGTCATTAAGGCGCGCATGGTAACGCATAAGTAAGTATAGGGGAACTAATTTCGATCAAGGTTTTGTTGATATTTCGTGCTTGCCCCTAAGCGCAATTGCCAATATCCTTTGGTTGCCACTGTTTATAGGTATAACTATGGAAACCGAGATAGAACTGAAGTTTTTCGTCTCACCAGAATTTTCGAGTCAATTGCTACACAAAATCGCTGAAGCGAAAATTCTGCAGCAAAGTAGTCGCAAGTTAGGCAATGTCTACTTCGACACCCCAGACCAAATTCTTCGCCAGCACGATATCGGCCTTCGGGTCCGTCGTTTTGATGATGTGTTTGTTCAAACATTAAAGACAGCAGGACGCGTGGTTGCCGGATTGCACCAACGCCCTGAATACAATGCTGAGACAACCAGTACAGAGCCTAATTTGGCTTTGCACCCGGCTGATGCCTGGCCTGAGGGCTTTGACGTCGAGCAAGTCCAGCAACAACTTTCCCCGTTGTTCTCTACTGATTTCGAACGTCAGCAATGGTTGATTGCCATGCCTGACGGTAGCCAGGTTGAACTGGCTTTTGACCAAGGTGACGTCAGCGCTAACGGAAAAACCACCCCGATTTGTGAAGTCGAGCTTGAGCTGAAGTCAGGCCAGACGGATGCACTCTTTACTCTTGCCCGCGAACTTTGTGCCGATGGCGGCATGCGACTTGGCAACCTAAGCAAGGCGGCCCGTGGCTATCGTCTTGCGGCGGATTACCAGGGCGATGCCGTGAAGCCGTTGGAATTTGTGCCGGTGACAGAAGACGAAAGTGTCGAGGCGGTATTCGTTAAAACCTTGGAGCATGCCCTGGGCCATTGGCACTACCATGAGCAGATTTTCTCGGAGCGCCAAGAGCCAGCGGCGCTGGAACAAATCTTCCAGGCCTTGGGGTTAATTCGTCAAACGCTGGTGATTTTCGGCGGGATGATCCCGCGTCGTGCCAGTGCCTTGCTACGCCAAGAGCTTCAATGGCTCGAAGGCGAGCTCGATTGGTTGGACGAAGCGGCAAGTATTGATGCGTTGTTAGCGGAAAAAGGTCATGCCTTGAAGAAGCTGAATGCCCGCAAGGAACTGATGAAGCAGCTTGAGTTGCGTCAATCTGAGCTTCCCGACACGCAAGAAATTTTGGAACTACTTGAATCCGCGCGTTATTGCGGCTTGCTACTTGATTTGAGCCGTTGGATTTTAAGCCGAGGTTGGCAGCCGTTCCTAGATGACAAGTCGCGCAGCCGGCTTGCCGGTGGGATCAAAGCCTTCTCTGACAGCACCTTGTCGCGTTCATGGCAGGAGCTGGTGGATGTCTTCCCGGCAGAGCGCCAGCTTAATCGTATCGATTACCTTGATCAGCAGCCAAGACTGGTGCGCAACCTCACCAGCGGGCTTAGTTTTGCCGCCCTCTATGATGCCGAGAAACGTCGGGTATTTCGGATGCCTTGGCTTGATTTGTTGCGTGGGATAGAAGACTTGCGTCAGCTTGAGCCGATCCATGCTTTGGTGGCTGGGCAGGAAGATGAAGAAGATCGTCGCCAACTTGAAAAGTGGCTAACCCGTAAGGAGGAGTCGCTGATCCATGCCATGGATCAGACTCGCCAAATGGGTATCGAGCTGTTGCCGTACTGGCCATAAGCTTCGCTAAACATTCGTTGTTAAATGCCCGGCTTTTGCTGGGCATTTTGTTTTCAGTGCCGGTGCAAGGCTTGGCAAGCGTTTATCTCTAGGGCTTTTCTTTCTTGTGTTGCCGAGCCAGCTGCCGCTCCAGGCTATCGAGTTTTTCCAGCAAGCGTTGCTGGTTGTTTAGCATCATCTGCCATTCTTGCTCGCGCTTTTGCTCGTCTTTTTCCTGCTGGTGGTTAGGGTCGGAAATAAAGTTACTGACCAAGCCTGCCACCATACCAAATAGCCCGACACCGCAAATAATGATCAGTGCTGCCAGCATTTTTCCGAGCAGTGTCACTGGGTAATGATCACCATAACCCACGGTTGAAATGGTGACGAACACCCACCACAAGGCATCGGCCGGATCTTTGATGTTCGACTCGGCGACATTCCCCTCCAAGATGAGCATCATGGCAGAGCCGACGGATACCAAAATGGTCAATAACAAAAAGATCGAAGCCAACGTGGCTTCACGCCGGTTGCGGCGCAACTGCTCAAGGATTTGCTGGCTTGAGCGAAGCAAGCGCACCACCCGAAATACTTGGATTAACCGGGCAAAACGGACTTGCTCGATGATGGGAAGGCTGGCGAGAAAATCCGGCCAGTGGCGTTTGAGGTATTGGATTTTTTCTTGGCTGCGAAAGAGATCAGTCAACAGCTGGCACCAAAATATAAGGCAGATAAATGTATCGATGCCAAGCAGCAGGGTATAGGCATTGCTCGCTTTGTTGATAAAAATCATGCAGGTGACAATGGTCAGTGATAGAAACGACAAAACAAGCGACATTAGGCTCATTGGATTTAGTTCATGTTTGACGTCATCGATCTTTTTTATCATTCGATTTCTGAAATCCCTGGTTGGTCTATACAATAGGCGGTGTTGTTTCGGGGTGTAAAATAAATCGCTCAACAGTCATGCGTTGAGATAAAACGTCAGCACCTTCCCCTTGCCCGCGTCAAATGACTATTCCGATAATGATGGCGGGCAGTAATAGAATATATGGAGATTCCACATGACCAAAATGGTTTTCAAGCCGTGGGAGAAAAGATTAACCAATATCCGCTTGGTACCTAAGTTAGTACTACTAATGGTATTTAGTACCTTGTTGCTGATTGGCAAGCAGTTATGGGATGCAAATACATTCTATCTTTCGGTGGTCGAGATTCAGAAAGGTAGGGCGCAAGAGCAAGCGCAATCAAGTGCGGCAATGCTGACTGAGTTGATGGCCGGTGGCAATCAAACGGCGGCAAAAGCCGAAGCATTGATTGCGGCTCAGGCGGCGACCATGAACCAGGGGTCCTACATCTACCTGGTTGAGCGCGATAGTGGCAAGGTGTTCGGCCATCCAAGGGCAACCTCGCTCAACGCATTGGCCGGTAAGGTTGATGAGCGTGGTGAGTTAAGCCAGGTGCTGCAGCAGTTCAGCGGTAGCGAGAGCTTGGTGCTTGATAACCAAACCCGGTTTGAATATGCCGTGAATGTACCTGCGCAAAACTGGGTAGTGGTGGCGTCCCAACCCGCGTCAGAAGCAGAGGCCTATTACCAAAGCTATTTGGTTCAGGTTGCGTGGCAGACCGCTTTGATGATCATCGCTTTTGTGGTGATTTTGCTGGGAGGCTCCAGTGTCATGTTGCGTCAGACACGCTACCTAGCTGATAATATCCAGCGCTTGGCTGCCCGCGATTTGTCGCAGCCTATCGAGATGGATTGCCGTGATGAATATGGCGAATTGGCACAAGAGCTGGAGAAGACCCGCCTCCAGTTGCGTGATGTCATTTGCAATCAACGCGATGCTTCCGGTGAGTTGTCCGGGTTGGCTGAAGTGATGTCGATTAGCATGGTGGAAACCAAGGAATCGGCACAGGAAGAGTTCAACGAGATCGATCAGTTGGCCTCGGCAATGAGTGAAATGAGCTCAACGGTTCAAACCGTGGCCGACCATGCCCGCGAAGCATCCAGCGCGACAGAGGGCACTTCAGAGCAGGCGTTGCAAGGTCAGCAGTTTGTCACCCAAACTATCGGCACGATTAATCAGCTGTCACAAGACATTAGCCAATCAGCCAATGCGGTGAACCAAGTGGAAGAAAGGGTTGAGCAGATTGGCAGCGTGATTGTGACTATCCAGAGCATTTCGGAGCAGACCAACTTGCTGGCATTGAACGCAGCCATTGAAGCGGCACGTGCTGGCGATGCCGGGCGCGGTTTTGCCGTGGTGGCCGATGAGGTTCGCAACCTTGCGCAACGTACGCAAACGGCCACGGTCGAGATCCAGGAAATGATTTCGCAGTTGCAAAACAGTGCCAACCAAGCGGTCGATTTGATGGAGCAGAGCGTGGTTGAAGCGGCCGAAGGGGTTGAGCTGGTCACCAATGCCGGCGGCGAGCTGGATAAGATCGTGGATCAGGTGAAGTTGATCAACGACATGAACTTCCAGATTGCATCGGCAGCTGAGCAGCAATCGGCTGTCGCCGATGAAATGAACCAGAACCTGACCAATGTGCGTGAGTTGGTTGAAGCCTCGGTGGTGGTGGTGAGCGAATTGTCGGAAACATCGGACGTGATGCAAGGCCATGCCACGGAGCTGGAAGGCAAGATCCAAGCCTTTACGGTGTAAGCGTTATTGGGATAACAAATCATCACTTCAACGCCCGCAATATGCGGGCGTTGTGCTATCTTGGGGATCACAAAAAGCCCAGCCAGACAGGTAATAGCAAAAGGAAGCACTATGAGCCAGCAAGACATGATTCAATCTGCGGCAGACAAAGCATGGGAAAAAGTGGCGCAGTCTCAGCCCGAGGCAGTCGCGGCATGGCCGCAGCAACAGTTGGATGCTCTGCAGCAGGTATTGGGGCACAGTGATTTCATTACCTCGGCTATCGTGCGTGATGCTTCATTACTGCCTTGGCTGGCTGAGCATATGGAAGATGAGTCCCGCAGTGAAAGCTATCGCGATGCCTTGTCTGGCGAGCTAGCGGTGGCAACGGATGAAAATAGCTTGATGCGTATTCTACGTCGTTTCCGGCATCGGGAAATGACTTGGATTGCAAGCCATGACTTTGCGGGCACTATTCCCTTGCAAAGTAGCCTTGAGCACCTGTCGATGCTGGCAGAAGCCATCATTATGGAGGCTTATAATTGGCTTTATGCCCAAAGCTGCAAAGAGTGGGGTACGCCCACCAATGCGGCCGGTGAACCGCAGCCGATGCTGATCCTTGGCATGGGCAAGCTGGGTGGCGGCGAGCTCAACTTCTCTTCCGATATCGATCTTATCTTCACTTATCCCGAGAACGGTGAAACCCAAGGTGGTCGCCGCAGCCTGGCCAATGCACAGTTTTTTACCCGGCTTGGTCAGCGTCTGATCAAGGCGTTGGATCAGCAAACGTTCGATGGCTTCTGCTATCGGGTCGACATGCGCTTGCGCCCCTTTGGTGATAGCGGACCGCTCGTGATGAGCTACGCGGCTCTGGAAGATTACTACCAAGAGCAAGGCCGGGACTGGGAGCGTTATGCCATGATCAAAGCCCGGGTGATGGGGCGTGAAAGTTTTAGCCAGTACCAAGAGTTGCGCCAGATGCTGCGCCCGTTTGTTTTCCGCCGCTATATCGATTTTAGCGCGATCCAGGCCCTGCGCCGGATGAAATCGATGATCAGCAGCGAGGTACGCCGCCGTGGCCTCACCAAGAACATCAAGCTTGGGGCGGGCGGGATCCGGGAGGTGGAGTTTATCGCCCAATCTTTCCAGCTGATCCGTGGTGGCCGAACCCCGAACTTGCGCGGGCGTGGGCTGCTGGAAACCCTCGAGGCGATAAGTGAGCAAGGGCTACTTCCACCCGAGCAGGTTGACTCCCTAGAGCAAGGCTATTGTTTCCTGAGACGATTAGAAAATCTGCTTCAGGCGATTGATGATAAGCAAACCCAGACCCTACCAGATAAACCGCTGGATCAGTGCCGCTTGGCATCGGCTATGAATTTTGCGAGTTGGGACGAGCTACTTGTCGCCACCTCTCAGCATATGGCTGCGATCCATGCAGTGTTTGATGACATTATCGGTACCGAAGAAGACGAAAAGCCAAATGAAGTCGCAGCCCAGTACCATGAAATTTGGGCGATGATTAAGGATCCCGAGGTCGTACTGGCAGTGCTGCAAGAGCTTGAGGCACAAGATGCCCAGCAACAAGTTGATATTCTGACCACGATGAAGGCGGAGCTATCGAAGCGTACCCTCGGCCCTCGCGGGCGGGAAGTGCTGGCTAAGCTGATGCCAGAAGTGCTGGCGTTGATTGTCCCCCGTAGCGATGCCGCCCAAGTCCTTGAACGGGTCAGCAAGCTGATTGTCAGGATAGCAACCCGCACAACCTACCTTGAACTACTGAGTGAACACCCTGCGGCGCTGGAGCAGTTGATCCGCCTTTGCGCTGCCAGCCCGATGGTGGCGGGGCAGTTGGCCCAATACCCTATTCTGCTCGATGAGTTACTCGATCCGCAGCATCTTTATAACCCAACACCGCTGCAAAGCTATGGCGATGAGCTGCGTGAGTTCCTAGCCCGTATTCCGGAAGAGGATATGGAACAGCAAATGGAGGCGATTCGCCAGTTCAAGCAAACGCAGTTGTTGCGTATTGCCGCCGCTGATATCGCGGGGGCACTACCGCTGATGAAGGTCAGCGATCACCTGACTTACCTATCCGAATCGATTGTGGCTGCGGTGGTCAACCAGGCTTGGCTGCAAATGGTTGAAAAATATGGCGAGCCAAGCCACTTGGTCGATCGCGACGGCAAGGGATTTGGCGTGCTTGGCTATGGCAAGGTCGGCGGTTGGGAACTGGGGTACGGCTCTGACTTAGACTTGGTTTTCCTTCATGATTGCCCAGACAATGTGTACACCAATGGCCGCAAGGAGATTGACGGTAGGCAGTTCTACCTGCGCTTGGCGCAGCGTATTGTCCACTTATTTTCGACCCGAACCGCGTCAGGGGTACTGTATGAGGTCGATGTCCGTCTGCGTCCATCCGGTGCTTCGGGTTTGCTGGTCAGTACCATGGAAGCCTTTGCAGACTATCAGCAGAAAGAAGCCTGGACTTGGGAGCACCAAGCGCTGGTTAGGGCACGGATGATTTATGGCGATCAGCCATTGCAACAGGCTTTCAAAGTAACACGCGAACAGATATTGATGCAGCCTCGCGAGCAGGCAAAACTGCGCACCGAGGTGGTCGAGATGCGGCATAAAATGCGGGAGCACCTGGGTAGCAAGAAAGCCGGCATGTTCGGCCTCAAGCAGGACAAGGGCGGGATCACCGACATTGAGTTTTTAGCCCAGTATTTGGTGTTGAACTTCGCCAAAGATGAGCAGGCATTGACCCGTTGGTCTGACAATGTTCGTTTGTTTGACACGATGGCCGATTACGAGATCTTAGATATGTCGCAGGCGACAATGCTCAAGCAGGCCTATTGCTCGATGCGCGATGAAATCCACCGCTTGAATTTACTTGGGCTGTCGGCCTATGTGAGTGAGGCAGCATTTGCCGATGAACGTACCGCAGTGCAGGCGATATGGCAGCAGCACCTTGAGCCAGAAGCGAATGAGAACCGTTAGTTCGTTTTGCATATAGCCATTGGCGATAAGTTGTTGACTATTTAATGGGTGAATAATGCATGGCAAGTTGGCTTTATGTTAAGATTTGGCGGTTATCACAATCCCGGAGAAAAAAATGAAACTGACGCTTCCTGATTATGATCAAGCAGGTGTGCTGGTAGTTGGCGATGTTATGTTGGATCGCTACTGGTATGGGCCGACAGGTCGTATTTCACCAGAAGCCCCGGTACCAGTTGTAAAGGTCGATCAGATCGAAGAGCGCCCAGGTGGAGCTGCCAACGTTGCGATGAATATTGCAGCGCTGGGTGGCCATGCCCGTTTAGTCGGTTTAACCGGGATTGATGAACCAGCCAAGGCGCTGACAGAAAAGTTAAGTTCGCTGGATGTCCGCTGTGATTTTGTATCACTACCGGATTACCCAACCATCACCAAGCTGCGTGTAATGAGCCGTGGTCAGCAGTTGATCCGCTTGGATTTCGAAGAAGGTTTCCATGATGTGGATGCTGATTTGATCTTGCCACGCTTGGAGCAGTCACTGCCGCAAGTGAAAGCGGTGATCCTATCGGATTATGCCAAAGGCGCGCTTGAGCATGTTCAGGCGATGATCCAGTTGGCGCGTAAGGCCAATGTACCGGTGATGATTGACCCTAAGGGAGCTGACTTTGAGCGTTACCGTGGTGCAACCTTGTTAACGCCAAACTTGTCCGAGTTTGAAGCCGTTGTCGGTAAGACCCACTCGGATGATGATTTAGTCGAAAAAGGCCTTGGCTTGATTGAAAAGTTTGAGCTTGAAGCCTTGCTGGTAACGCGCAGCGAGCACGGCATGACATTGTTGCAAAAAGGCCTTCCAGCCTTGCATATGCCGACGCTGGCGAAAGAAGTGTATGACGTAACCGGCGCTGGCGATACCGTGATTTCAGTGTTGGCCGCGTCATTGGCTGCGGGTAAGTCGTTGGCTGACTCTTGTAAGCTGGCGAATGCCGCTGCGGGTGTTGTGGTAGGCAAGCTGGGTACCTCAACCCTTTCGACTATCGAGTTGACAGATGCTATTCATGGTAGCCAGGACAGTGGCTTTGGCGTGATTGGCGAAGTGCAGCTGAAGCAGGCGGTGAAAGCGGCACGAGCCCGTGGCGAAACGGTGGTAATGACCAACGGTTGTTTCGATATCTTGCATGCAGGCCATGTTGCCTATCTGAATGAAGCTGCCAAGCTCGGCGATCGCTTGATAGTTGCGGTGAACTCGGACAGCTCTGTTCAAACCTTGAAGGGCCCTGGTCGTCCAGTAAACCCGGAAGATCGCCGCATGGCGGTATTGGCCGGTTTGGGCGCAGTCGATTGGGTAGTACCGTTTAGCGAAGAAACGCCACAGCGTTTGATCAGTGAAATTCTGCCGACGCTGTTGGTGAAAGGTGGTGATTACAAGCCGGAAGAGATCGCAGGTGGCCAAGAGGTCATTGCGGCGGGCGGTGAAGTACGCGTGCTGAACTTTGAAGATGGCTGCTCGACGACGGAAATCATCGAGGCGATCCGAGGTGGCCGAGGTTAAAGCGTAAGCTTAACCTGCAGCGAGCTGTAGACTGGCTCGACAGAGACAAAAAAAGCGCCGAAAGGCGCTTTTTTATTGGCAGTAATTCGAGATTACTTCGCTGTCATCAAGCCAGCGTTAACATCAAGCACGTCTTGCTCGTTTAGCGAGCCGACAGCTTGCTTCAGCTGAAGTTGGCTGATGATGTAATCGTAGCGAGCGTTGGCAAGCTGACGGTTGGCATCGTATAGGCGACGGGTTGCATCTAGGACGTCAACGATAGTACGGGTACCGACATCGAAACCTGCTTCTGTTGCTTCCAGTGCTGATTGCGCTGAAACCACAGATTGCTGGTAGGCACGCAGGGCACCGATAGAGGCGTTGATGTTGTTGTAGAACGCACGCACGTCTTTCACGACGGTACGGTATGAACCTTCTAGATCTTCGCTAGCACCCACGTAGGCGAACTGTGCCTGCTTCACTTCCGAGGTTGTACGGCCACCGGTGTAGACTGGTAACGCTAGGTTGATACCTGCTGTAACGGTGCCGTCGTCACGGCTGCCTGCATTTTTTTCGTCGTAGTTGTAACCAGCGTCGAAAGACAATGTTGGCAAGTGGCCAGACTCGGCAAGCGCGATTTGGTCACGGGCAACATCTTGCGAGATTCGCGCTGTTAATAGGCTCAAGTTCTCGCTTTCCGCATCTTTGATAAGGTCGAGTACACGGGCTTGTGGTGCACTTGCCGCAAAGCGGTTGGTATCAAGGATGCTCAGGTCTGTGTGCTCTTGGCCGGTGATTTCACGCAGGCCTTCGTAGCTGTTGGTCAGTGAGTTTTCCGCTAGGATCTCATCAGCCAACACGCTGTCGTACTGGGCTTGTGCATCGTGCACATCGGTAATCGCCGATAGGCCCACTTCGAAGCGCTGCTTGGTTTGTTCTAGCTGACGGCCAACAGCGGCTTTCTCGGCACGAACGAACTCAAGGTCGTCCATAGCGCGTAGCACGGCAAAGTAGGCGTCAGATACGCGTAGGATCAAGCCCTGTTGGGTTGCAGCGTAAGCCGCATCGCTTTGGCGAGCTTGCTTTTCGCTGATATCTAGGCTAACCCAGCTGGCACGGTTGTAAATTGACTGGTTTAGCGTCAGACCACCGTTGAAGCCATCATCGTTGTCTTTTCCATCAAGAAAAGCCGTGTTGTAGCCTGCCGTCAGGTTAATCTGTGGCAATAGTGCACTTCGAGATGAATTGATCGCCTCGAATGCGGCATCTTTGTCGGCAGCTGAGCGCAACAGCTGCGGGTCATTTTGTTTAGCTTGTTGGTATATTTCGGCTAAATCATCAGCCAGTGCTAACTGGCTGAAGCCGCCAAGCGCAACGCTAACAATAAGCGGAAGCAATTTTTTCATGAATGCCTATCCTGGTCCTGACAAAAAACGAGCAAGACATCAGTGTACCTGATGTTTCCTTGCCTGAAACTGATCATTTTTCAGTTTTACTTTATTTTACGTGGTTTACTCCAACATATGTGATTGTAATCTATTCAACTCTAAAAATGGACTTAAATAAAATCACAATATTTGTCATAAATGTTGAATTAAATCATTGCTGGCAGGCATTATGAATGAAAAAATACAAACACGTATCGTATAGAGCCGTTCGAACATAGACTGCCAACAGGTACACAAAGGGAAATTGTAATGAAGCATCACTCCCCAAAGGACAGTGAATTAGAATCATTTACGCGTGATGACATTGAAGTGTTATCCACCGAGCCGCTCTACCAAGGCTACTTTAGTATGGTGAAATACCGCTTCCGCCATCGGCTGTTTGCTGGTGGCTGGAGTGTGCCAATTGAGCGTGAGCTATTTGAACGTGGTCATGCCGCTGCCTTGCTGCCTTATGATCCAATCACTGACCGTGTAGTTATTGTAGAACAGTTTCGAGTCGGTGCGATGGCAGCCAACTGTGCCCCGTGGCAATTAGAGATTGTGGCCGGGATCATCGAAGAAGGCGAGTGCTCGGAAGAGGTGGTCAGCCGGGAAGCCGTTGAAGAGGCCGGGGTGAGCGTAAGCCATCTCGAAAAAATTTCCCGCTACCTTTCGAGTTCGGGTGGCTGCTCCGAGACGCTGGATATCTTCGTGGGCCGGGTTGATAGCAATCTGGCCAAGGGGATCCACGGCTTGGAAGAGGAAGGCGAAGATATTCGCGTTCATGTTGTATCGCGAGAGGTCGCTTATCAGTGGGTAGAATCTGGTAAAATTGAAAATGCGGCTTCAATCATTGCGCTACAATGGTTGCAACTAAACTATAAACGGTTGCAAGCCGAAGTTTAACGTTACCCACTGATAAGGACGCCGATTGAATAAACGATACTCCGTTGATTTTGCTGGTATCATGCGTCTCTACGAGACGAACTATGCGAAGCTGCTCCCATTACTGCCAAAAAGCGATCAGGTGGGTGATAGGTGTATTTATTGTGTCTTTGAGCATGAGTACCATCTGACCATTATTGAGTCGACCCGCTATACCACCATGGTTGAGCTGTGCTTGTCGGGCGGCGCCGAATTGCCTGAATATATGGCACCTCGGATGAAGGTCAGGCTTTACCATGATGCCAGAGTCGCTGAAGTGTGCTCAGCACAGCAGATTTCGCGGCTGCAGCCAAGGTATGATTATCCGAATCTGCGGATGCACCAAAAAGACGAGAAGCACCAAGTGAATCGCTTCTTGGGTGATTGGTTGGCGTATTGCCTGAAAAATGGGATCAGTAGACAGTCGGTTTGTTAACAGTATAGATAGACAAGGTTTTTGACGTTTTGCAGAACTACACTCTGCCACAGGCGAACCCCGATAGCGTGGTTTTACTTCAAATTACCGACACCCACTTATTTGCCGACGAATGCGGTAGCTTGTTGGGCGTTGCGACAAAAGACAGCTTTCATGCCGTGCTTGATGCGGTAGACGTTGCTGCGCGCCCGTTTGAGGCCATTGTGGCGACTGGCGATATTTCCCAAGATCATACCGCAGAATCCTATCAACGTTTTTGTGACGGTATTGCTCGCTGGTCACAGCCTTGCTTCTGGTTGCCTGGCAATCATGATTACCAACCAAGTATGCAGGCGGTATTGCCGTCCCCTCAGATCAAGCCTTGCCACCAAGTGATGGCTGGCGATCACTGGCAGGTGATTTTGCTCGATAGCCAGGTGCAGGGGGTGCCGCATGGAGAATTGAGCGAACAGCAGCTGGCCATGCTTGATCAAGCGCTGGCAGCCCACCCGGAGCGCCATGCTTTGGTGTTGCTCCACCACCACCCATTGCCTGCGGGCAGTACCTGGCTGGATCAGCACCAACTTCACAATGCCGAGGCATTTTGGCAGGTTGTCGATAAGTACCCGCAAGTAAAAGCTATTTTGTGCGGGCATATTCACCAGGAATTAGACCGTATCTACCATGGGGTCCGTGTATTGGCGACACCATCGACGTGTATCCAGTTCCAGCCCGATTCCCATGATTTTGCCCTTGACCGCCAAAACCCTGGGTGGCGAATGCTCGAATTGACGGCGCAAGGCCAACTATTGACGCAGGTTTACCGTATTGAGGGGAGCCAGTTCACCCCCCAGTTCGACTCAGCAGGATACTAAGCGATGAAACCCCTCTTACTCTACATTCATGGCTTTAATAGCTCGCCCCTATCGCATAAGGCGCAGGTGATGGCCGAGTATTGCCGTCGCGAGCGGCCTGACATTCGGGTCGAGGTGCCGCAAATGCCTTGTTATCCTGCAGAAGCGGTCGCTTTCATTGAAGAGTATGTCCAGCAGTTTACGGGCGAGTATAAAATTGGGCTGGTGGGAAGCTCGCTCGGCGGCTATATTTCAACATGGCTCAACGAGCGGTTTCAGTTGCCGGCAGTCTTGGTGAACCCTGCGGTAAAACCTTACGAGCTATTGCAAGACTACCTAGGCGAGCAGCAAAATCCGTATACCGGTGAACGCTATTGGCTAGCCCCAAAGCATATTGAAGAGCTGCGACAAATTGATGTTGCGGCTATTCCCCGTCCCGAGCAATTCTGGTTACTGCAGCAAGAAGGTGACGAAGTGCTCGATTATCGTCAGGCAGTGGAGAAGTACGCTGCTTGCCGACAGACTGTTGAGCCGGAAGGTGATCATAGTTTTGTCGGATTTGAACGCTATCCTACTGACATCATCAAGTTCTTGGGATTATAAGATCCTGATACCTAAGTGAGCTGGCTTGAGCGCTCAAAGTAAGTGACACCGGGCTGCTTAGGGATGAAATTGATCAAACCCGACTCACATTTGTGGGTCTCTTCACCGACCCCTGCTTGACAACCGAGCTGGGGTTACTGACTATTGTGGCAAAAATTTTCCGTAACTTTCCGTAAATATGACAGAGCAAAGCTATAACGCCGGAGCCATTGAGGTTCTAAATGGCCTTGAGCCAGTCCGCCGCCGTCCGGGTATGTATACCGATACGGTTAGGCCTAACCACCTTGGCCAGGAAGTCATCGATAACAGTGTCGATGAAGCCTTGGCAGGCCATGCCCGCAAGGTCGAAGTTATTCTCCATGCCGATCAGTCGCTTGAGGTGGTTGATGATGGCCGAGGCATGCCTGTCGACATCCACCCGGAAGAAGGGGTATCAGGTGTCGAGCTTATCCTTTGTAAGCTGCATGCGGGTGGTAAATTCTCGGGTAAGAACTACCAGTTCTCCGGTGGTTTGCACGGGGTAGGTATCTCGGTGGTCAACGCCCTGTCGACCCGTGTTGAAGTCACGGTTAAGCGTGACGGGCAGGTTTACCAAATTGCATTTGAGAACGGCGATAAGGTTTCAGAGCTTGAGGTTATCGGCACCTGTGGCCGCCGTGCCAAGGGTACCCGTGTTCATTTCTGGCCTGACGCCCAGTATTTCGATAGCCCTAAATTCTCGGTTTCACGCTTAAAGAACAACCTTAAGGCCAAGGCGGTACTGTGTCCGGGGCTTGAGATCGTCTTTACTGATAAGGCCAACGAAGAAACCGTGCGCTGGTGCTACGAAGACGGCTTGAAGGACTACCTTGCTGAAGGCGTTAAAGGGTATACCCTGCTGCCGGAGGAACCGTTTACCGGCGTATTCAGCGGCCAAACTGAAGCGGCCGATTGGGCATTGCTCTGGCTACCGGAAGGCGGCGAACTGGTGACCGAAAGTTACGTCAACCTTATTCCAACGGCCCAAGGCGGTACCCATGTTAACGGCTTGCGCCAAGGCTTGCTGGATGCGATGCGTGAGTTCTGTGAATTCCGAAACTTGCTGCCGCGCGGCGTAAAGCTAACCGCGGATGATATTTGGGAACGCTGCGCCTACGTCTTGTCGGTAAAAATGCAAGATCCCCAGTTTGCAGGCCAAACCAAAGAGCGCTTGTCATCGCGCCAGTGCGCTGCTTTTGTTTCTGGTGTGGTGAAAGATGCCTTCAGCCTATGGTTGAACGAGCGCCCGCAAATTGCCGAGCAGTTGGCTGAAGTCTGTATTGCCAATGCCCACCGCCGTATGCGCGCCAGCAAGAAGGTGGTGCGTAAGAAGATTGCTTCCGGCCCGGCGCTGCCTGGTAAGTTGGCAGATTGTTCGCAGCAAGATCTTTCCCGTACCGAACTGTTCCTGGTGGAGGGTGACTCGGCGGGTGGTTCTGCCAAGCAGGCCCGTGATCGTGAATTCCAGGCGATCATGCCACTGCGCGGTAAGATCCTAAATACTTGGGAGGTCTCTGCTGATCAGGTACTGGCGTCGCAGGAAGTGCATGATATTTCGGTTGCCCTGGGTATCGACCCTGACAGCCAAGACCTGAGCGGTTTGCGCTACGGTAAAATCTGCGTCCTTGCCGATGCGGACTCCGATGGTCTTCACATCGCCACCCTGCTATGTGCGTTGTTTGTTAAGCATTTCGAGGCGCTTGTTCGTGCCGGCCATGTCTACATCGCAATGCCGCCGCTCTACCGTATCGACTTGGGTAAAGAGGTTTACTACGCGCTGGATGATGCCGAGAAAGACGGCATTATGGATCGCCTCAGCGGTAAGCGCGGCAAGATCAACGTGCAGCGATTCAAAGGTCTGGGTGAGATGAATCCATTGCAGCTGCGTGAGACCACCATGGATCCGAATACCCGCCGCTTGGTGCAGCTGACCATTGACGACGATGAGCAGACCAATGAAATGATGGATATGCTGCTTGGTAAAAAGCGTGCCGAAGACCGTCGCCATTGGCTGCAAGAAAAAGGTGATATGGCAGAAGTGTAACGCTTCGCCTTGTTGCTTAGATTGATTTAATGAGTAAGCCGGTTGCTTGCCGGCTTGCTGCAAAAGACTTAACGGAATACCCAACGATGACTGATGTCTCTATGGATGGCGTAGAACAGCTCCCGCTTAGGAAGTTTACCGAAGACGCCTACCTTAACTATTCCATGTACGTAATCATGGATCGTGCCTTGCCGTTCATTGGTGACGGTTTGAAGCCTGTACAACGCCGTATTATCTACGCGATGTCAGAGCTTGGCCTGTCGGCGACCGCGAAATATAAAAAATCTGCCCGTACCGTCGGTGATGTACTGGGTAAGTACCACCCGCACGGTGACTCGGCTTGCTATGAAGCCATGGTATTGATGGCGCAGCCATTCTCATACCGCTACCCGCTGGTTGATGGCCAGGGTAACTGGGGTGCGCCGGATGATCCGAAATCGTTCGCCGCGATGCGTTATACCGAATCGCGCTTGTCCCGTTTCTCTGAGGTGCTGCTTAACGAGTTGGGCCAGGGCACCGTGGACTGGGGGCCGAACTTCGACGGCACCATGAAAGAGCCATTGATGCTGCCAGCGCGTTTGCCGCATATCCTGTTGAACGGGGTTACGGGTATCGCCGTGGGTATGGCGACCGATATTCCGCCTCACAACGCCCGCGAGGTTGCCCAGGCGGCGGTGCACTTGATTGAGAACCCGAAAGCCGAACTTGACGATGTGATGGAGTTCGTCAAGGGGCCGGATTATCCGACTGAAGCCGAAATTATCTCTTCGAAGTCGGATCTGAAGAAGGTCTACCGCACTGGCCGCGGCAGTATCAAGATGCGTGCGGTTTGGCATAAGGAAGGCAGCGATATCGTTGTCACCGCATTGCCGCACCAGGTATCCGGGTCGAAACTGCTAGAGCAAATCGCCAGCCAAATGCGCGCCAAGAAACTGCCGATGGTGGATGACTTGCGTGACGAATCGGATCATGAGAACCCGACGCGTATCGTGATCGTACCGCGCTCGAACCGGATTGATTGCGAGCAGTTGATGAACCACCTGTTTGCATCGACGGATCTGGAAAAAAGCTTCCGGGTTAACTTGAACATGCTGGGTCTGGATAGCCGCCCGCAGGTGAAGGGGCTGGTACGTATCCTAACCGAGTGGTTGGAGTTCCGCCGTACAACCGTTCGCCGTCGCTTGCAGCACCGTTTGGACAAAGTGAATGCCCGCTTGCATATCCTTGAGGGTTTGCTGGCGGCTTACCTGAACATTGATGAAGTGATTGAAATCATCCGTACCGAGGATGATCCGAAAGCCGAGTTGATGTCCCGCTTTGACCTGAGTGCGATTCAGGCTGATGCGATCCTTGAAATCAAGCTACGCCAGTTGGCTAAGCTGGAAGAGATCAAGATCCGTGGCGAGCAAGATGAACTTTCGAAAGAGCGAGAGCAGCTTGAGAAGATCCTGGGTTCTGAGCGCCGCCTGAATACGCTGATCAAGAAGGAAATCTTGGCCGATGCCGAGAAGTACGGCGATGACCGCCGCTCACCATTGGTGGAGCGTGAAGAGGCGAAAGCCTTAACCGAGCGTGACTTGATCCCAAGTGAAGCGATCACGGTAGTGCTTTCGGAAAAAGGTTGGATCCGCCACGCCAAAGGCCATGAGGTTGATCCGAGCGGCCTGAGCTATAAGTCGGGTGATGGCTATATGGCGCATGCCCGCGGTAAGAGCAACCAGCCAGCCGTATTCCTTGGCAGCGATGGGCGCAGTTATGCGTTGGAATCCCATTCCTTGCCGTCGGCACGTAGCCAGGGCGAGCCGATCACCGGTCGCTTGAACCTGACCCCGGGCAGCCAGATGCGACAGGTGATGATGTCTGAGGACGATCAGCTGTGGTTGATGGGCTCGGATGCGGGCTATGGCTTCATCTGTAAGGGCGCGGATCTGGTTTCGAAGAACAAGAACGGTAAGGCGCTGCTGACTGTGCCAGAAAGTGCCGAAGTCATGGCGCCGCAGCAAATCAGCAATATTGATACCGATGAGATCCTGGCCATTACCAACGAAGGCCGGATGTTGTTGTTCCCGATCAAGGATCTGCCGCAGCTGAGCAAGGGTAAGGGCAACAAGATAATCAATATCCCAGCCGCCCGCTCCAAGGCGAGGGAAGAGTTCCTGTCGCAGCTGGTCGTGTTACCGCAGAACAGCACGTTGACCTTGTATGCCGGTAAGCGCAAGCTTGGCCTCAAGCCGTCTGATTTGGAGAACTTCCGTGGTGAGCGGGGCCGCCGGGGCAGTATGCTGCCGCGAGGGTTGCAGCGTGTGACCCGGATGGAAGTTGAGTCGCCGGAATCAGCCAGCGAATAATCGATAGAGTTATCATCAAGCCCTCCAGTGGAGGGCTTTTTTGATCTGGCGGGCGATCTAATTTCTGCACATAAAAGGTGTATTTTCCCGCAGCCTAAGTATACTAGCGAACGCTTGTACGCTGAGGAGAGTCTGATGTTATTTGTATTGCGCATGATTGCTGTAGCAGTGTTTGCTGTTGTCATGTTTGTATTCGGGTGTGGCTATTGCCTATTGAGCCCACGTAACCCTAAAAACGTATATATAGTTGGCCGCCACTTTTGTAAAATGGCACGGATTTTCGGCGTCAAGCTAGAGATACGCTTTCCTTACGGTGAAGAGCAGCCGGTACCAAGCGTTTATATTGCCAACCATCAGAATAACTACGATATGTTCACCGTATCGGGTGCAATCCGACCGCGTACCGTGACGGTGGGTAAGAAAAGCATTGCTTGGATGCCGTTGTTTGGCCAGCTCTACTGGCTGACCGGTAATATCTTGATTGACCGCGCCAACCGCTCGAAGGCGGTTGGCACGATTGGCCAGGTTGTTGAGAAAATCAAACAGCGCAATGTCTCGATTTGGATGTTCCCAGAGGGCACCCGTTCACGTGGTCGTGGTTTGCTACCGTTCAAAACAGGTGCTTTCCATGCGGCGATTGGGGCAGAAGTGCCGGTGGTGCCGATTGTATGTAGCTCGACCGATAAAATTAAGCTTAACCGTTGGAACAACGGTGTGGTTATCGTTGAGGTTTTGGCGCCTATCTCTACCGAGGGCTATACCAAAGAAGACGTACGCGACCTATCGGCTAAGGCTCACCAATTGATGGAAAGCAAGCTGGAAGCGCTCAATGCCGAGGCCGCGCAGCGTTCGGCAAGCTAAGCTGTTATAATTATCGATAGCGATAATAAAAGCGGCAAAGAAATTCAACAAGGACATGCGATGGCATGTCCTTTTTATTTACGCAGTAATGAAAGCCATGATTGAAGAACAGGTTATATTAGTTGATCCGCAAGGCAGGGAGCTGGGCGAAAAAGAAAAAATGCAAGCGCACCGGGATGGTGATCTGCATTTGGCATTTTCGGTATTGCTCTATCGCAATCGTTCGGATCAGCGGGAGTACCTGATGCATCAGCGTGCGCTGGGTAAATACCATAGTGGCGGGCTGTGGACGAACACGTGTTGCTCCCACCCCCGTGTTGGCGAGACCTTTGCCCAAGCCGGGATCCGCCGGTTAGAGGAAGAAATGGGGATCACCGCTGTCCAGCAGCTGACAGACATCGGTCACTTTGTGTATCGCGCCGAGCTCGACAGCCAGCTGGTTGAGCATGAGTTGGATCATATCCTGGTGGCACAAGTGGATGAGCTGACCGTGTCCCCTCACCCTGATGAAGTGATGGCTTACCGTTGGTGGCCTTCAGGTGAGCTGGCGCAGGCCGTAGTTGATACCCCTGAGCTGTTCACGGCTTGGTTTCCGCAAGTGCTGGCAGAGACGGAAAATTGCTAATTCCGCTCCTGTTAAAAACTGATTAGATAACTGATAGGGTTGGTTTAAGGCCTTGTCTTATCAATAAAAAAAGCTGCCGTTGGCAGCTTTTTTTGACTTCAATCTGTATTACTTGCGTACTGCAATCGCTTCGATTTCGATTTTCACGTCTTTTGGTAGGCGAGCCACTTCAACGCAAGAGCGCGCAGGGTAAGGGGCGTTATGCTCGTCGAAGAACTTGCCGTAGACCTCGTTCACTGTACCAAAGTCATTCAGATCTTTGACGAATACCGTCATTTTCACAATGTCGGCCACTTTCAGGCCTGAAGACTCAACAACCGCTTTTACATTTTCTAGAGACTGGCGAGCTTGCTCTGCAATATCTTCAGCAACTTCACCCGTTTGTGGGTTCACCGGGATTTGGCCAGAAGTTAGCACCATATTGCCAAGGTCAACGCCTTGGACGTATGGGCCAATCGCGGCAGGAGCTTGCTCTGTATGTAGTACTTGGGTCATTGGATGTCCTTACTTAGTCGTTATTACGTGAAGCAATAGTGTGCAACCCGGAGGCCCACAGGTCAAAGGTTTTTCCGCTAGGCGGGGATCCCCAGCCGGGCTTTCACTACCTGTTCACACTGCTCTATTCTGCTGATGTCTTTTGGCGCAATCATCACCGTGTCGTTGCCGCCGACAGTGCCAAGGATTTCGGCGTGGGGCTGAATATCGATAAGGCGCGCAACCAACTGGGCACCGCCGGGATGGGTTTTGACAACAACAACAAGCTGGTTGTGGGTGATAAACTCGATTTGCGAGGCAATGGACGAACCAACCTGTACCGGCTCGTTTTCGACGGTTAGGCAATAGACTTTTTTACCGTAGGCATTCGGTACCTTGGCAACGCCGAGGCGGGAAAGCAGGCGCGATACGGTAGATTGGCTGACATCCTCGAAGCCCAATTCAATCAGGCGGGCACGAATGTCATCTTGGGTGGAAAAACTTTGCTGCTGTAATAGTCGCTTGCAGGCTGTTGTAATGCTCTCTTCAGGGCAAAAAGCATCAATCGCTCCGTGCATACTGAATCCACTCACGGGCAACTCCTTGTTGTTTTGTAGGTTTTAGATCGTATCTATATTTCACCAACTGGGAGCGTTAGTTGTTGTACGGGGCTAAGCCCTTGTCGCGCCCTTTGTTCATTGAGCTGGTGGGTACCGCAAGATATACCTATGCTGTTGCATAATCTTGCATACGCATCATATCAGCAATGCAACAATATTTTTTTGACCCTTATCACCAAAATAATATGCCAGCTAAGTGGTTAAAATAACGAATTATATCCGGATTGGTTGAGTAGGTGGCGTTGCTTTTTCTGTTGCTCAGGTAATGTTGTTGCGATCTCCTCAGGCTCTTGCGAGCTATCTTTTGGGGTTGGGTACTGGGGTTGCAAAAAGGTAGGGGATACCGGCGTACGGTATTGCCTGAGGGCTGAGGTTGCAGCCGGCGCCTGGTTGCTTTGCGCCGTTAGCGGTGCCAATGCGTTGTTTGTGCTGCCGTCTGAGCGGTTAGCGCTAGTGGTGTTGGATGGCTGCCCTTGGCGGTTGAGCTCGGTGACGTATTGCGAAACCTGGATGGAAGCAAGCGCAGGACTGGCTGATTGAGGATGGATCCCCAGCGATGCTAGCCAGTCGAAAATCAGTGTGGCGGGTACAAATTGGCTATAGCGTTCAGCGGGACGGAGGTTGCTAAGATCTTCCGGGTTATGAACGATGGCGACAGTGATCCCCGCTATTTCTCCTTGCTCGTTGAAAACCGGACCACCACTCATGCCGGACATGACAGGCGCATCACTGAGGGAGTAAAGGCAGTCGGTATTGGTGTCGATGACGTCTTGTAGGTACTTTCCTTTGCCTTTTATCTTATTGCCTAGTACCGAGTGGCCGTGGTGGGAAACGGGTTGGTCAGGGTAGATCAAGCCCCACTTGGGGATATAGTCAGAAGCACGCTTGACCAATGACAAGTCGCAGTTGGGGTGGTGGATCACATCCATATCCCAGGATAGTTGGGCAACATGCTTGGCGGTGATCATATAGTCCTTGCTAACAGGCACTGCCGAGCCAAATCCGCCAACCAGCATAGGAACTCCAATCACCACCATATGGTTGGCGCTGTGGTTAGACGCAGAGCTGACCGGGCCATTGCTGGTGATACATCCGGATAAAATGAAGCCGAGGCTTAAAATACCTAACGTTGAGCGAGCGGGGTGCCAACCATGGTAAGACTGGGAGCGTGCAAATAACTTCATGCCACTGACCTTTTATTATGGCAGCAGGATTGTTGTTCGTTTTTTTCCCTACTGCTGGTGGATGTCTTTCAAAGGTAGCGGGAGGGAAGGGGGAGGAAGCGCTCTAGAAATGAGAATAAAAAAGCCGACTCAGGGTTGAGTCGGCATTCTTAATTGCTGGTCAGCAAACTGCGCCTTTAAGACAGCATATTGTTGGCTAATCTCAGTTATGCGGATTAGTTATGCTCGGTAACAATCTCGCGAGAGAAGACTTTTTCGCAGTATTTACACTTCAATTTCACGTCTTCTTTCTTGGTGATGACGGTAAAGCCGCTGTCGACCGGTTCGCCATGAGAAATACAGTTGGTGTTCGGGCACTTGAAGATGGCGCTGATTTGCTCTGGCAGCGTCAGGTTCAGCTTCTTCACCACTTCGTAGTTTTCGATTTGGTTTACTGTTGCCTTTGGTGCGTATAGGGCAAGTTTGTTGGCCTGGTCTTCGGTAAGAAAGACATTCTCGATTTTGATCAGATCCTTAGCACCCAGCGCAGATGAAGGCAGGTTAAGGCCGACAGTGACGCGTTGGTTAGTCTTGTGCATTTTAAACAGCTTAAGCACTTTGATACCAACGTTGGCAGGGATATGGTCAATTACCGAACCATTTTTGATTGCTTCGACCTGTAGTTGTGTTTCTTTCGCCATTGTTTTCTCTCCTGCTTAAAGTGCTTCGTTAAGAACTAGTGCCAATAGGGCTTCGCGAGCGTACACGCCATTTTCTGCTTGCTGGAAGTAGTAGGCGTGCTTGGTCTTGTCGACGTCGACGGTGATTTCATCCACTCGTGGTAGCGGGTGAAGCACTTTCAGGTTGTCGCGGGCTTCCTTGAGCATGTCTGCGGTTAGGATATAGGCGGCTTTCATGTGCGCGTATTCCGACTCATCGAAGCGTTCTTTTTGAACTCGGGTCATGTACAGGATATCGAGTTCCGGGATCACATCTTCCATGCTGCTGTGCAGGCTGTAGTTGATACCGGCTTCATCCAGCTCTTCGCAGATGTAATCAGGCATCGCCAGCACTTCAGGGGCGATAAAGAAGAAGTTGATGTTATTGAACTTAGATAGCGCCTGGGTTAGCGAGTGAACGGTGCGGCCGTATTTCAAGTCGCCAACAAAGGCCACGTTCAGGTTGTCTAGGCGGCCTTGGGTTTCGTAGATTGAAAACAGGTCAAGCAGGGTTTGGGTTGGGTGCTGGTTAGCACCGTCGCCACCGTTGATCACCGGCACGCCGTGGGAAAACTCTGAGGCAAGGCGTGCAGCGCCTTCCTGCGGGTGGCGCATAACAAAGGCGTCAACGTAAGACGAGATAACCTGAACCGAATCAGACAGGGTTTCGCCCTTTTTCGCTAGTGAAGTATTACCACCGTTATCGAAACCGATGACGGTACCGCCCAAGCGTTGGATAGCTGTTTCGAATGATAGGCGTGTACGGGTCGAAGGTTCGAAAAAGCAGCTAGCAACTACCTTGTTCTTTAGTAGCTCTGGGTTTGGCTCAGCTTTCAGTGTGCTTGCAGTTTCAACAACCAGCTCTAGCTCGTTACGGCTAAGCTCTGGAATGGAAATGATGTGCTTTTGAAACAGCGAATTCGCCATGGCTTCTATTCCCTCTATATCTCAATGATGAACGTTACGTACCTGCCGCTGGTGAGCAGCCAAAAAAAAGCCCCCTTAAAAAAGGAGGCTCTTTTTAAAAATAGGAAAAATAAAAAACGGCACCGTCACCGCGAAGCGGTGGGATAGCATCAGGTCTGTAGTGACTGATTGGCGCATTTTCTATCTCTCTCTAGACAAATTGCGAAGGATTATACCCCCATTTTCCAAGAGCGCAAGCGTTTGCGCAAACTATTCAAAACATGGAAGTTTATGCAAAATATTGGGCGAAAAACGGGCTAGGAAAACTATGTCTAACTGGTTGATTTTAATAATGGTGACAACACGGGAGTAAAGCAGTGCTTGTAAATGGTAGGCATAAAAATACCGGCCCGAAGGCCGGTATAGGTGCTGAGAGATAATGCCTATTCTCCAATCACAGGCACTAAATCCAAGAGAGCCGATTAGTCGCCTAGGGTTGCAACCATCACAGCTTTGATAGTATGCATGCGGTTCTCTGCTTCGTCGAAGACGATTGAGCAATCAGACTCAACCACCTCGTCGGTCACTTCACAGCCCTGTGCTAATTCTGGGTACTCCTGCGCCAGCTGCTTGCCGACAGTGGTGTCTTCACCGTGGAATGCAGGTAGGCAGTGCATGAATTTCACATGCGGGTTACCCGTTGCCTTGATCATGTCCATGTTCACTTGGTAAGGCAGCATGAGTTTAATACGCTCAGCCCAAGCTTCTTTTGCTTCACCCATTGATACCCATACGTCGGTGTATAGGTAATCAACGCCTTCAACGCCTTCTTGCACATCTTCGGTTAGGGTGATTTTCGCGCCGGTTTTCTCGGCAATGTCGCGGCATTGTGCAACAAGTGCTTCTTCTGGCCAGAACTGCTTAGGGGCAACTAGGCGGATGTCCATGCCCATTTTCGCTGCGCCGACCATTAGCGAGTTACCCATGTTGTTGCGCGCATCGCCTAGGTAAGCAAACTTCATTTCGTGCAGTTGCTTGCCGCGGCCGTGCTCCATCATGGTGAGGAAGTCGGCTAGGATTTGAGTTGGGTGGAACTCATTCGTCAGGCCATTCCATACTGGAACACCAGCATATTGACCTAGCTCTTCAACGATTTCCTGGCCAAAGCCACGGTACTCGATGCCGTCATACATGCGGCCCAGTACGCGAGCGGTATCTTTCATTGATTCCTTGTGGCCGATTTGCGAACCAGATGGACCTAAGTAAGAAACTTGAGCGCCTTGGTCGAATGCCGCTACTTCAAACGCACAACGGGTACGTGTCGAGGTTTTTTCGAAGATCAATGCGATGTTTTTGCCTTTTAGGCGAGGCTGCTCGTAACCGTTGTACTTCGCTTTTTTCAGCTCGGCAGACAAATCTAGCAGGTGCTGAATTTCACGTGGTGTAAAGTCTAGTAGTTTTAGGAAGTTACGGTTGCGAAGATTAAAAGCCATGATGTTATCCTCTCTGAATCTGTATCTCTCTGTCTGGCTGGGCAAGCTGATTGGCGTCTCACCGCAGCCAGTTGGGTTTTATATGTATTGTTTAACTTATTATTGAGTATTTGTGAATAACTATTCCGTTATTCTGCAATAATATTTGTTCCAGCTTCACCTTTTAGGATGGCAAGACCATCTTCAAGGGCGCCGATACCGACAAGCTTGCCGCCTTTTTTAATGAACTCGCAAGATGCATCGATCTTTGGCCCCATGGAGCCAGCATCGAAGGCATATTGGGCAAGCTCACGCGGATTGGTGCTGCGCAGTGCTTTTTGCGTTGGTTTGCCCCAGTCAAGGTAAACCGCATCGGCATCGGTTAGGATCAGTAGCGCATCGGCATCAAGTTGCTTGGCAAGGTAAGCCGCCGACATGTCTTTGTCGATCACCGCCTCTACCCCAACCAGTTTGCCGTTTTCTTTCTTCACCGGAATACCGCCGCCGCCGGTACAGATCACCAAGTGCTCTTGCTTTATCAGGGTGCTGATCGCATCGCTTTCTACGATGCCTGTCGGTAGCGGGCTTGGCACCACGCGGCGGAAGTATTGGCCGTCTGGTTTGACGGTCCAGTGGTACTTCTCGGCCATTTCGCGGGCTTCAGCTTCTTGGTAAACTGGGCCAATTGGCTTGGTTGGATCGGCGAAGGCAGGATCATTGGGATCAACTGTCATCTGGGTTAGCATGCAAGAAACGTCTTGCTCTGGAAGCAGGTTTTTCAGCTCTTGCATCAGCATGTAGCCAATCATGCCCTGTGTTTCCGAGCCCAGTACATCCAGCGGGTATGGGTTTACCTTTTTGTATTCCAGTCCTTGCAGTGCCAGCAGGCCTACTTGAGGGCCGTTTCCGTGTACCAGCACCACGTTGTACTCTTTGCCGATTTCGGCAATGGTTTGGGCGGCTTTGGCGATATTCTGGCGCTGGGTCTCGGCCTCTAGTGGTTCGCCGCGGCGGAGCAGGGCGTTACCGCCCAACGCAACAACAACAGTTTGCTTAGTCATATGATCGTCTCTCTCGGTTTTTCTCAGTCTTGTTATTGGTAGGCTTGAGCCATTAGATTCTGAGAAGGTATTCTGCTGTGTGACCGGCGGCGATGCCGGCCATCGTGATTACCAACGGGTGGCCAATTAGATGCCGTCACGCTCGATTGGGCAGCTCATGCAGCGAGCACCGCCACGGCCGCGGCCTAGTTCGTCACCTGGGATTGGCAGAACGGTGATACCGGCTTTGTCGTATTTCTCGTTGGTGTAAACGTTGCGCTCGTAACCGACCACGACGCCAGGTTTCACCGTTAGTACGTTGTTGGCATCGTTCCACTGCTCGCGCTCAGCTTCGAAGCTGTCACCGCCTGTGGTGATCAGGTTCAGTTGGCCAACACCCAGTGCTTTTTCGATAGCCGTTACAAAGTAGCCTTCTTCTTTCGCTTTCACGGCACCCGTCTCATCGCCGGTTAGGCTCCAGCATTTCACATCTTTGCGAACCACTTCCGGGTAAACCGAGAAGGTGTCTTCACGCATGTGTGTCATTACGGTATCGAGGTGCATGCAAGAGCGGTGCTTAGGCAGCTCCATGGCGATAACTTGTTTGGCTTCGCCGTGTTTGAACAGGCTGGATGCCAACTGCTCAACACCTTGTGGCGTGGTGCGCTCTGACATACCGATAAGCACCGAGCCCTTACCGATAACCAGTACGTCGCCGCCTTCAATGGTGGAGTTGTCGTACAGCTTTTCCTCGTCGCCGAAATACTTGATAAAGTCTTCGCCAGCGAAGGTTGGGTGCCAGCGGTAGATAGCACGTAGGTGGTTGGTTTCACGTTGGCGAGCAGGTTTCGCCATTGGGTTGATAGAGACGCCACCGTAAACCCAGCAAGAGGTGTCGCGGGTAAACAGGTGGTTTGGTAGCGGTTCAATGATGAAGTCGCTTGGCTCATGCATGCCTTGCAGCATAGATGAAGATTGGATTGGTAGCTCGGAATAAGCCAAACCGCCCAGCAAGATTGAAGCTAATTCACGATGAGGCAGATCTGCTAGGAAGCAGCGAACATCGTTAGCGAATGTAGGGCCGAAGCGGTAATCAGAAATTTGGGTATCAAGTAGCCATGCTTTCGCTTCCGCGACATCCAATGTTTCTGCCAGCATGTCATGAAGTAGGAAAACTTCGACACCTTGCTCGCGCAGCGTGTTAGCGAACACATCGTGCTCTTCGCCTGCACGCTCAACAGCTAGTACGTCATCGAACAGTAATTCGTGGCAGTTCGATGGCGTAAGGTGTGTTAGAGCTCGCTCTGGACGATGAAGAAGTACGCGGCGTAGTTGGCCTATTTCAGAACCTACATAGAACTTACTCATGATCGTATCTCTCTTTATATATTATTTTGCCATGGTATGGCTTTATTTGTTTTTTGCGAAGTTTGTGTTTTTTATTTCTTCGCTTTCGTATCTGGAATTTATTTTACTCTTAACCTAAGTGGAGTCTTAGAGTTTCATCACAGTTTTATTATTATCGTTATAACCTGGTATTTTTCTTTTGTTAACATTTTTAATGCAAATTATGCTTGGTTATTCACCTGGGTTTTTATGTGAGATATTCGGTTTTTTTTACATGTTTTGTTTTTAAATGGTTGTTTTTATATGGTTGTTAGCTAAAGGGAGGAATAATATTCATCTGTTCTATTGTTGATTTTTTGTTGTGTTTTGATGGTTATGCACTAAAAGTGTTTGTCTATATAAAATAAACGAGAATGTTATACTCGTAGTAACAAATCTTTTTCTTTTTTATTTGTTCTTGGTCATGTTTAGCGAGGTGATATATTTAATTTGTGAGGTTTGTTTTTTGCTTTTAATATATTTAAAGCATGGCTTTAATACGGGGTTGTTTTATCTTTAGTACATGTTTTTCTATGTGGGTTAAATTTATTGGTATTTATCGTGCCATAAAAAAACCGCCACGAAGGCGGTTTTTTATTGTCTATATTGGTCTATAAGGCAGCGCTTACGACATCATGACACCCACGCTCAGCATGACCATTGATAGTAATAGCAAAATGCCTAGAAGCGGCGCGACCCATTTCACCCAGCGTACATAAGGAACGCGAGCAATGGCCAAGCCACCCATTACCACCGCCGATGTTGGTGTCATCAAGTTAACGATACCCGAAGCGGACTGGTAAGCGGTCACTACGATATCCCGCCCGACGCCGGCGAAATCGGCGAGCGGTGCCATGATTGGCATGGTTAGCACGGCCAAGCCAGAAGAGGATGGCACAAGGAAAGATAGCAAGATTTCCAACCAGTACATGACGTTGATGAATACTACCGACGATAGGCCCGTGACGATGTGCTCGGCTGAGTTAAGAATGGTATCGGTGATCATACCGCGGTCCATAATGACAACGATGCCTCGGGCGATACCGATGATCAGGGCGACACCCAGCAGATCGCGGGCACCGTCGATAAAGCTAGAAGTGAACTCTTCTTCGCTCATTCGGGCAATCAAACCAATGATAATCGTCGACGCGAGGAACATGGCTGAAATTTCAGCCATCCACCAACCCGCTACCGACACACCATAAATCATGATGCCGAAAGAGGCTGCAAAGATTGCCAGGATGATCTTGCGGGTGGTGGTGAACTCCAACATTTCGCCCGACTGGTTGCCAAGGAAGTGGGCCTTGTTTTCCTCGTATTTATCGAACACGATAGACTTGGTTTTGTCTGCGCGAACCATTTTCGCATAGCGCATGACGTAGCCAACGCAAATCACCCAGCCAACGACCAGCATGGCGACGCGAAGCATGATGCCGTCGGTAAATGGAATGCCTGCAGCGTTGGCGGCAATCACGGTGGCAAACGGGTTGATGGTTGAACCTAGCGTACCGATACCGGCGCCCAGCAAAACAGTGGCGGCTGCTACCACGGGGTCGAAGCGGGCAGCCATCATGACAGGCACAAGCAAGGTATAGAACGGCAACGACTCTTCCGCCATGCCATAAATAGTGCCGCCAGCGGCAAACAGGGCCATCAGGATGGGGATCATCAACTCTTCCCGGCCATGCAAGCGCGCGGTGACGCGTTCGATACCCGCATCGATAGCCCCGGTTTTGGTCACGAGGCCAAGGAAACCGCCGATCACTAGAATAAACAGTGACACGTCGATAGCGGCTGCTTCATAGGTGGTATGGTCGTAAAATCCGTCAATCGGTGCCAGCAAGACGTCAACTACGCCTTGCGGGTTGCTCTCAACGGGGTGGTAGGTACCCGTGACAGGGACTTCCTTGCCAAGGTCTTCGTTCATCACTCGGTCATATTGGCCGGCTGGCACAATCCAAGTCATCAGCGCCACAAGGGCAATAAGGGCAAAAAGGATGGTGTAGGCAGAAGGGAATTTGAAGTTGGCAAAAAAGCCGCTTTTCTCTTCTGATTTGATTACTTCGGTTGTCATTATTATCTCCTCGCCTTTGTTGCCGACGGCAGCAAAGGGTCATCTACCAAGCCTTAATCCGGACATGACAAAGCTCGCCAGCAGCAAAGCCGGTTTACACAATTGTGCGCCAAGTCGGAAAGACTACAACGTTGTGGGGCGCTTTCTACGACTTATAGGGGCGTGAGAAAGATGCCAAGGTGTGATGCGGGGTGAGGCTAGAGTACCCGTCATCTGATTGCTGGTGGGTCGGATCCAGAATACCGTTGCTGCCGGTATCGGATATCACCGTAGTCAGATGGGTGAGTGCTCTACGTGGGCGGCGCAGCGGCTGGCGCCGCCGATGCCCGGGCTCAAGGCCGAGGTAGAAGTTACTCATGATCGTATCTCTCGTATAGTGTAATAGGCCTGCAGTCTTTGCCGCGGCTCTTTATGTGGTGCAGGTGAATTTTATGCTGATAGGCTGGGTTTAACTTTGGGGTTGTTCACATTTTTTTTGCACTGGTTTTGTGGGGCAAAATGGCCAGGAAATTCGGTTGGGGTATTTCACTGGTATAAGTGGGTGAATATGCTATTTAGCTTTTTTTTATAATGGCCCGTCCTATATTAAGGCCATTTTTATAGAGAAATGCCCTAGTCCCCCGCCAGGCGCCCGTTGTTATTACATAGCGTGGAGGGAGCAGGGGGAGCCTCGATGCATTCACCTCGTGTGCATATCTGGGAATATTATGCATTTTTTCGATGAAAGTGGCAGCTAATGCCAAATGACATTCTTTTGATAGAAATCAAGTTTCTTTCGCTGCATGTATTGCTCAAATTCCCGATAGCGAAAGGCACTGGCACCGTGTTTTTGGCGAAGGTGAGATAAAGCCGTTCGAATAATGGTAATTCGTTGCAATCCGTGCGATATTTGCCAACAAATTTATTCCTAGTTGGAGTTACCCATGTCTATTGCAGAACTGATTGAAGAGCAGAAGGAAGAGACTCGCGATATTATTGCGGCGTTGCTTGAAGACGGCAGCGATCCGGATGCGCTTTATACCATTGAACACCACTTTTCGGCGGATACGTTCGAAGAGCTGGAAGCTGCAGCGGTAGAAGCATTCAAGATGGGCTTTGAAGTTCAGGAAGCGGAAGAGCTAGAGCTTGCACCAGAAGACGGTGGCGGTAAGGTTGTCTGCTTTGATGCGGTAATGGAATCGGCACTGAAGGTTGAGCTACTCGACGAGCAGGCAGATAAAATGATCCAGCTTGCCGACAAGCACAACATTGATTACGACGGTTGGGGGACGTACTTCGAGTCTGGTGAAGACGACGAAGAAGAGTACGAAGACGAAGAGTAATCGTTGAAATTGAATAAAAAAGCTGGCTTAGGCCAGCTTTTTTTGTCTTGCTTCATTTCCAAGTGCCACTATAGCGCTTTGAGCATCCTTACTTCGCAGGCGTCATGGCCGGTGTTGCCCATTGCATGGGGGATATGATCAAACCCCAGTGATTCATAAAGGGCAATCGCCGCGTTCAGATCGGCTGTGGTTTCCAGGTAGCAGGCACTGTAGCCTTGCTGGCGGGCAAACTTCAGTGCCGTTGCCGCAATTCGGCGGGCAAAGCCCTTGCCCCTTAGCTCCGGCAGGAAGTACATCTTCTGTAGTTCGCATACCCCTTGTTCGCCCTCCAGCGCGGCGATCCCGCCGCCGCCGAGAATACGGTGATCTTTTTCCACAACCCAGAAAGCAGTGTTGCTAGCGCCGTATACGTCGCTCAGGCAGTCCAGCGTTGGATCCGACACACCGTAGCCTTTATCAGGCGTTAGCCCATGCTCGGCCGATACCCGGCGTACTACCGCCGCCATGGCCGCATTATCCTGGGGAGTGAGCAAGCGCAGCGTGAAATCGTTTTGCTGGCGGCTAGCACTAATGGCCTTGGTATAACGCCTCAGGCTGTTTTCAAGCTGGGCTACCTCATCGCTATCAAGCTGTTCGAGGAAGTGGCTGACATGCTGGTTCAGGCCTTGGTTAAGCTGATTGAGGGTTTGCTGGCCAGAAGCGGTCAGTGACGAAAGCTGCTTGCGCCGATCCTCGGGATCCGCCTTGGTTTCGACGTACCCGGCATTGAGCAAGCTGGCATTGGTGCGGCTGGCATTGGACTTATCAACCTTGAGTCGTTCGGCCATTTGGTTGACGGTGAGTGGGCCTTGCTCCAGTTCTATCAGGGCGTGGGCTTGCACAGGGGTTAGGTCAAGATCACCGCATTGGTGATCGAGCATGCCCAGTTCACGCACTAGGTGTCGCGACTGGGCACGTATCGTCGAAGCATCCATGTCATTGCACTCATTTAGTTGTGTAGTGCAATCAAAATTAGTTGTTTAGCGCAACCTTGTCAACGGGAGCTTCGGTGGCTTCTTCAGCGCATTGTTTTAATTCGTTGTGGTGGCAGGCCAAGTGCTGAATAGCCTGGGCGGCTGCCTGCTTGGCTGTTTTCTTCTGCCATACACGCTCGTGGAAGTAATACGCCATGGTATTGATGCAAGGCTCAATCATCGCCATGATACTGCCAATTAGGATATCGCCAGTCAGGATGTACACCACGCTAAAGGCGACGGTGAAGTGCACCACCGCAAAGCTAACCGTTTTGCGGGCTGGGTTGCCAAGCTGGGTACGTGCCAATGTTTTACTCTGCCAAGCCTTCTCATGGAAATAGAAGGCGACGGTATTGACCATCGGCTCTATCATTGCAATTAGGCTACCGATAAGGATGTCGCCTGTAAGTAGGTATGCAACACTAAAAGCGACAATAAAGTGAATGATGGCGAAGCTGATGGTCTTTTTCATAAATCGTCTCCCTCTTGAATAACTAAATCGTAATGATAATGGTTATCATTTGCAAGTGTTTTGGGCAATAATTGTGATAGGGAAAAGCAATGAAAGGGGAGTAGTGCCGCTGAGGCTGGATTTAGTTTATTGTTTTTTAAAAGGATAGGCGGGTATTGCAGGCATAAAAAAAGCTGGTGAAGATCACCAGCTTTTTGCTTTCGGTTAGTTAGGCGTCATTACAGCGCAGCGATAGTGGCTTGCTGCTCTTCTAGCTTAACCAAGGTTTCCTTGTAGCCTTCAAGCTTCTCACGCTCTTTGGCAACAACGGCTTCAGGTGCTTTTGCTACGAAGCCTTCGTTACCCAGTTTGCCTTCGATACGCTTGATTTCACCCTGGGTCTTCTTCACTTCGCCAGCTAGACGAGCAAGCTCTGCGTCTTTGTCGATAAGACCAGCCATTGGGATCATTAGCTCAGACTTACCAACCAGTGCCGTTGCACATGCCGGTGTCTCTTCGCCATCAACCAATACTTTGATGCCTTCAAGCTTAGCCAGTGATACCAGTACCGCGCGGTTGGCTTCGATGCGTGCTGCATCTTTCTCATCTGCCACTTTCAGCATGACATCAAGCGGCTTGCTTGGGGCAATGTCGTATTCCGCACGCAGGTTACGGATGCTGGTGATGAATGCCTTTACCCACTCGATGTCTGCAATGGTTGCTTCGTCGAAGTTCGCTTCGTCAAACTGAGGCAGCGCCTGAGTCATGATGGTATCGCCTTCAACACCGTTGACTAGCGGCTTCACGCTCTGCCAGATGGTTTCGGTGATGTAAGGGATCACTGGGTGGGCTAGGCGAAGAGTCTTCTCTAGTACCGAGATCAGCGTGCGGCGGGTAGCGCGCTGCTGAGCTTCGCTGCCTTTCCACAATACAGGCTTGGTTAGCTCTAGGTACCAGTCACAGAACTGGTTCCAGATGAACTCGTAAATCGTGTTCGCTGCCATATCAAGACGGTAGTTGTCGATGTGGGCATTGAATTCTTTCGCTGCAAGCTCGAACTGAGATTCGATCCACTTGTCTGCCAATGAGTATTCAAGCTCGGCACCCGCTTCGAAACCGCAGTCTTTCTCTTCTGTGTTCATCAGTACGTAACGGCTAGCGTTCCATAGCTTGTTACAGAAGTTGCGGTAGCCCTCAAGGCGCTTCATGTCCCAGTTGATGTCACGGCCAGTCGAAGCCATGGCTGCAAGGGTGAAACGCAGGGCATCAGTACCGTATGGTTCGATACCGTTTTCGAACGTCTTACGGGTGTTCTTCTCGATCTTCGCCGCTAGCTGTGGCTGCATCATGTTGCCAGTACGCTTAGCGACTAGAGACTCAAGGTCGATACCATCGATCATGTCGATAGGGTCAAGTACGTTACCCTTAGACTTCGACATCTTGTCGCCGTTTTCGTCACGGATCAGACCCGTTACGTAAACTGTCTTGAACGGAACTTGTGGTTTGCCGTTTTCATCCTTACAGAAGTGCATGGTCATCATGATCATGCGGGCAACCCAGAAGAAGATGATGTCGAAACCGGTCACCAGCACGTCAGATGGGTGGAAGGTTTTCAGATCGTCTGTTTGCTCAGGCCAGCCTTGCGTACCGAATGTCCACAGTGCAGATGAGAACCAAGTATCCAGTACGTCATCGTCTTGGCGCAGTACAACAACAGGTGCCAAGTTGTTGTTAGCTCGTACTTCTTCTTCGGTACGGCCGACGTATACGTTGCCGTCGTTGTCGTACCATGCCGGGATGCGGTGGCCCCACCATAGCTGGCGAGAAATACACCAGTCTTGGATATCGCGCATCCAAGAGAAGTACATGTTTTCGTATTGCTTAGGAACGAACTGGATCTCGCCGTCTTCCACCGCTTTAGTAGCTGTTTCAGCAAGCGGTGCAGCACGCACGTACCACTGGTCAGTTAGCATTGGCTCGATAACCACGCCACCACGGTCACCGTAAGGGACGGTTAGGTCGTGATCTTTGATTTCGTCCAGCAGGCCCAGTTCGTCAAACTCGGCAACGATAGCTTTACGTGCAGCAAAGCGCTCCATGCCGTGGTATTTCTCTGGTAGCTCAGTGCTGTATGCATCGCTTGGTTCACCGTTGGTGGTGAATACTTCCGCCGCGTTGCGGATGTCAGCATTGAACGTCAGGATGTTGATCATTGGTAGGCTGTGGCGCTTACCAACTTCGTAGTCGTTAAAGTCGTGCGCAGGGGTGATCTTCACACAACCTGTGCCTTTCTCCATGTCGGCGTGCTCGTCGCCAACAATTGGGATACGGCGGTTAACGATTGGCAGTAGGATTTCCTTGCCGATCAGATCTTTGTAGCGTGGATCTTCTGGGTTAACCGCAACACCGGTATCACCAAGCATGGTTTCCGGACGTGTGGTCGCCACAACGATGTAGTCTTTGCCTTCTGCTGTTTTCACGCCGTCTGCCAGCGGATAGCGGAAATGCCACATGTTGCCTTTCTTATCTTTGTTTTCTACTTCAAGATCAGAAATCGCAGTGTGTAGTTTTGGATCCCAGTTAACCAGGCGCTTGCCGCGGTAGATCAGGTCGTCTTCGTATAGGCGAACGAAGACTTCCTGAACCGCATTCGACAGACCTTCGTCCATCGTGAAGCGTTCGCGATCCCAGTCTACAGATGCACCGAGGCGACGAAGCTGCTTGGTAATGGTACCGCCAGACTCGCCTTTCCACTCCCAGATCTTATCGATGAAAGCGTCGCGGCCGTAATCGTGCTTGGTCTTGCCTTCTTCGGCTGCAATCTTACGCTCCACAACCATCTGGGTGGCGATACCTGCGTGGTCGGTACCGACTTGCCATAGGGTGTTTTTGCCTTTCATACGCTCACAGCGGATCAGGGTATCCATGATGGTATCCTGGAACGCGTGGCCCATGTGCAGGCTACCTGTGACGTTTGGCGGTGGGATCATGATGCTGTAGGCATCTTTTGATGTGTCACCGTGAGGCTTGAAGTAACCAGCCTCTTCCCAGCGCTGATATAGCGCCTGTTCAATTGATTGTGGGTTGTATGTCTTTTCCATAGCGCTCTTAGAAGGATCTATGTGGAATTAGGGCGTCTCAGGGGCAGCGGCGGTTTGAAGCTGGATCCCAGCTTGGCGATACACCTTATAGCGTTCGCGCGCCAACTGCTTGAGTTTTTCGTCGCAAGGGACGAAGTCTATCACTTGTGAGAAGGTTACGGCAAAATTTGCTGCATCTTGCGCCAAATTTATTAACACACCGCGGCGTCCGCTATGGCGGAGGCCCGGCCATCCAATCTCGACAGGGGAGCCGCCGCGAGGGCCTTCCCCGATGAGATTATGCGGCACAAAGTTGTCAGGGTCTTGCTGCCATAAATACTCATCTATTTGTTCTGCTTGGTTTTTGCTTTCAGCCAGCAGATAGACTTTGTGGCCTTGCTTGTAACTCATGACTGCTTGATGGCAAGCAAAGTGCAGCTGATACTCGCTATCGGCCGCAAGGTGCTTTTCATCGATTATATAAAAGGTAGCATGAGTCATTCGTATTACTCTATAAAACAAGAGGGCCATTTGGCCCTCTATTTTGGTGTCTTACTCGACGTTCTCTAGGCCAGCTCGGTTGAGGAGGAATTGGACTAGAAGTGGGACAGGGCGACCCGTTGCGCCTTTCGCCTTGCCGCCAACCCAAGCTGTACCTGCGATATCCAGGTGCGCCCAGTTGTATTTCTTGGCAAAGCGCGACAGGAAGCAACCTGCCGTAATCGTCCCGGCACCCGGAGAGCCTAGGTTCGCCATATCAGCGAACGGGCTGGCCAGCTGCTCTTGGTACTCGTCGCTCATTGGTAAGCGCCATGCACGGTCGCCCGCCTGTTCGGAGGCGTTGATCAGCTCGTGTGCTAGCGGGTTGTGGTTCGAAATCAAGCCACTGATGTGGTTGCCAAGTGCCACGACGCAAGCACCGGTCAAGGTCGCCACGTCGACAACGCACTCCGGCTCGAAGCGCTCAACATAGGTAAGCGCGTCGCACAATACCAAGCGGCCTTCGGCGTCGGTGTTGAGGACTTCGACAGTTTGGCCCGACATGGTGGTCAGGATGTCGCCCGGACGGTATGCACCGCCACCCGGCATGTTTTCACAGCCGGCCAAAATACCCACGACGTTAATCGGCAAGTTCAGTTTCGCTAGCGACTTCATCGCACCGAACACGGTTGCCGCGCCGCACATGTCGTATTTCATTTCATCCATCTGGGCAGATGGCTTGATGGAAATACCGCCAGAGTCAAACGTTAAGCCTTTGCCGATCAAGACAATTGGCTTCGCGTCAGAGTCCGGGTTGCCCTTGTATTCGATGACCGACATCATGGCTTCGTTTTTTGAGCCTTGGCCTACCGCTAGGTAAGAGGTCATGCCCAGCTCTTTCATTTCCTGCTCACCAATGATCTTGGTGCTGACGGTATCAAAGTCATCGGCTAGGCGACGGGCCTGCGATGCCAAGTAAGCTGGGTTAGCCACGTTTGGTGGCATGTTGCCCAGATCTTTACCGGCTCTTACACCCGATGCGACAGCCAGACCATGGGAAATTGCTCGCTCACCCAACGACAGCTCACGACGGGTTGGTACGTTGAATACCAGCTTGCGTAGTGGGCGACGAGTCTCAGGCTTGCTACTCTTAAACTGATCAAAGGTATACAGGCTGTCTTTGGTGGTTTCTACCGCTTGGCGAACCTTCCAGTATGTATCGCGGCCTTTAACGTGTAGCTCGGTCAAGAAGCAGACGGCTTCCATTGAGCCCGTTTCGTTAAGGGTGCTGATGGTTTTCTTGATGATTTGCTTGTACTGGCGTTCATCAAGTTCGCGCTCTTTACCACAACCAACCAGTAATACACGCTCTGATAATACGTTTGGTACATGGTGAAGCAGCAGCATTTGGCCCGGTTTACCTTCTAAATCGCCACGGCGAAGCAGTGAGCTGATATAGCCATCACTGATCTTGTCGAGCTGTTCGGCGATTGGAGAGAGGCGACGTGGTTCAAAGACGCCAACGACGATACAGGCACTGCGCTGTTTCTCGGGGCTACCACTTTTTACACTGAACTCCATGCGTACTCCTACATCCTAATAAAGACAATTAAAGTTAAATGTTAGATAATACCGCACTTACTTGCTGGACCGCAGATTCGGTATAGGATTAAAGTGCAGGTTAACAATTAACCGAAAGATTAAAAAATAACTAATTAACCGAAAAATTATAGTGATTCCGGTAAAAAAACAAGTTTTCTATGGGTAATTAAAGCGTGATTATTGTTAGGTATTTGACGCGTGAGACATTAAAGAGCCAATTTGCTGTGCTTTTTGTCCTTTTTCTTGTCTTTATCAGTCAAAAGTTTATTCGCATTCTGGCGTCTGCCACCGAGGGTTCTATCCCGAGTGATTTGATTATCACCCTGATGGGACTGTACATGCCGTCGATGGCACTGCTAATGCTGCCGCTGAGTTTATACATCGGCATTTTGCTGACTTTTGGCCGTTTGTATGCCGAAAGTGAAATCACGGTAATGAACGCAACCGGGATCGGCAATAAGTTTTTGGTGCAGGCTGCGCTGTGGCTGGCCATTATTACCGGTAGTGTTGCGGCCTTTAATGCCCTGTGGCTCGCGCCTTGGACCGTAGAGAAAGAAACCCAGGTGATGGAGCGGGTCGAGGCTGACTCCGGGCTCGATCTGTTGGTGAAAGGGCAGTTCCAAGGCTCGCCGGATGGCAATGCCGTGGTATTTGTCGATGATATCACCGAGAGCGGTTCGCGCCTGCATAAAGTGTTTGTTGCCCAGTTGTCTTCAAAAGACACCCTGCGCCCGAGTGTGATGGTGTCGGATCGCGGTTACGTTAGCGAGCTGCCGGACGGTCGCCAAATCCTCGACTTGAAAGAAGGCACCCGCTACGAGGGGATCCCGACCCGTCTTGATTACTCGATTACCGATTTTGATGACTATCAGGCATTGATTGGCCAGCGCTCTATTCGCGAGAAGAACCGTGATTGGGATGCGTTGCCGACCCTGGAGCTGATGCAGCGGCCGGAGCTGGCCGCGAAGGCTGAATTCCAGTGGCGAATGTCGTTGGTATTGTGTATTCCATTATTGACCATGGTCGTGGTACCGCTTTCGGCGGTAAACCCGCGTCAGGGACGCTTTGCCAAATTGGTGCCGGCGGTGCTGATTTACCTGACTTATTTCTTGGCGATCAGTGCCTCGAAGTCAGCGATTGAAGATGGTGCCTTGCCTGCCGCGATTGGCATGTGGGCGATCAATGTGGTGATGTTGCTCATCGCCATTGCATTAAATACCTGGGATACCTTACCGCTAAGGGTAATGAGAGATAAGTTTCGGAGACGTGGCTAATGTTTAAGATTCTGGATTTATACATTGGCCGAACGATTGTTTCGACGTCGGCGCTGACGCTATCTACCCTTGTCGGCTTATCGGCAATCATTAAGTATGTAGAGCAGCTGCGAAAAGTGGGTGATGGTACTTACGATTTATGGAAGGCCCTCATTTATGTGCTGCTCAGTGTGCCGCGCGATATCGAAATGTTCTTCCCGATGGCGGTGCTGCTCGGCGCCTTGATTGGCTTGGGTATGCTGGCTTCTAGCTCTGAGCTGGTGGTCATGCAGGCTGCCGGATTTTCAAAGCTCGATATAGGTTTGTCGGTATTGAAGACCGCCGTGCCTTTGATGTTGCTGATCACCTTGCTGGGTCAGTGGGGGGCGCCAGAGGCGCAGAAGGCTGCGCGTGAGTTGCGTGCGTTGTGGACGTCCGGTGGTAGTATGCTGTCGGTGCAACGGGGCGTTTGGGCAAAAGATAATAACGACTTCATTTATATCGGTCGGGTGCATGAGCAAAAAGAGCTGTACGCGATCAATATCTGGACCTTCGATGATCAGGAAAACCTGACCCAATCTACTTTCGCTGAGTCTGCCGTACATGATGATCAACAAGGTTGGCTGCTGCAAGATGTGACCGTCACCGCGATTGGCGAGTCGCAGCAAACCAACGAGAAGTTTGCCCAAAGGCCGTGGCAGACCACATTGTCGCCCGACAAGTTGGCGGTGGTGACGGTGAAGCCGGAAGAGCTCGCATTGTCAGGTGTGTACGATTACGTGACCTACCTGAAAGACTCGAAGCAAGATGCCTCCCGTTATGAGCTGGCTTTTTGGCGTAAGGCGCTTCAGCCTATCTCGATTGCGGTAATGATGCTGCTCGCGCTCTCGTTCGTATTTGGCCCGCTGCGTTCGGTGACGATGGGAGCGAGGGTGTTGTCCGGGGTGATCTTTGGTTTCGCTTTCTATATATCCAATGAAGTGTTCGGCCCGATGAGTATCGTCTACCGCCTGCATCCAATAATAGGGGCGCTGGGGCCGAGTATGGTGTTCTTGATGATCACTATCTATCTGCTAAGGCGTAAGCTATAGCCAAAATAACGTACAAAAAAGGAGTCGAAAGACTCCTTTTTTATTGCTCGTTGCTTTGGCTGGTTTAGCGCTCAAGTCGTTAGGCTAGGTTCTGGACTAGGTAACCTTAGCTAGCTGCACCATTTCACATTCGGCCATAATGTCCTGGAATGACTGCTTGGTATGGCTGAAAGGAGCAATGAGGTTCCCTAGGCCAAATGCCGAAGTACAAAGGCGGATAATGGCTTGGGTGAAGCGGATGTTCGAGCCGTCTTTATTTTGAATACGTAACTTCCAAGCACGCATCCCCAATGTCTGACCTGCTTTGCACCAAAAATAAGCAAAGAAGCCGATGATCACAAAGGCGAGGTAGCCCGTATAAATTGGTCCAGCAACGGGATGTTGGGTCATGTAGGCACTGACATCTTCATAGCCCGTGATATCGATGGCACCAATACTCATTAGTATGGCGGCAATCCCCATTGCGACACCGCCTGCCAGCATTAGCACGGCCGCGACGACCAGTCCGTCATATAGCCAGGCTGCAAGGCGACGAAATAGGCTCGGATACTGCTTCTGTGTTTTAACGTCCTGTTGTTTTTTCTTGTTCACGGTTTACCCAATGCGTTGTTTGTCAAAATGCGCAAGCAGTGTAGCAACTAACAACCCAACGGTGAATTGCCTTTATCTTGAAAGTGGGATGTGCAATACGAAGCGATGCGGCTATGTTTAACGTAGCCTCTAACCCAGTATGTATAACCAGACGTGTTATTAGCAGGAGAGAGTCATGGCAGAAAGTAACGATAACACCACCAATTGGCCTGAACTAGCCGGTGCACTATACGATAAGTTAACCGAGCGCCATGCTGAGCTAACTTATGAACTCGACCATGTAGAGATTAGTGTTCCCAGCTCTGCGGGCGATAAGCCTGATCACTCAGTATGGAAAATTAACGGCTCAATCAGTATCCGTGGCCGGAACCTTGATTAGTGATGGTGGATTGTCGCGGTGAGCTGACAGTTGAGGTGGGCGGCCAAGTCGCCCACGTGTCCGCTCGCGGGCGACATTTCGTGGTTGAGTTATCCCAGGCCACCATGCTTTGGCAGTTTTGGCACTTGTACCGCCAATTACCCTTGCCTTCTTCTTTAATATCCCTTCGGCCGTTCTCTGATTTAGAGTTTACTTTTGCGGTTAGCTCATTGGCCTCTATAGTGGTTAAGCCCCGCCAAGGTTGGCTATGCGGCCTATTTCCCCTGCGCTTTTCATTCAACAACAAACGCTATTGGTTGAAAATATTACCCAGTTTATTGTGGGCGGGACTAAAGCGTTAAGCCTTATTTGTTCTCGAGTCTGCGATTTTCATCCTTGATTGGTCAAAACTAAAGCAAACGATTCAAAAACTGTATTTATTCCATTTCTTTCTATTGCGTTGGAGGAATAGATACGTAGAATAAAAAGTCTGCCCGGGTGGCGAAATTGGTAGACGCAGCGGATTCAAAATCCGCCGGTGGTGACACTGTGCCGGTTCAAGTCCGGCCCCGGGCACCAATTTCAACAACAAAGCCTCGACGAAAGTCGGGGCTTTGTTGTTTCTAGATGAGGAAAATCACCAGTTGGAGCCAGGGTTGCTCTTACATTGCCCATATTGCTTGAAAGCTGCTCGATTGTTGGCTTTTTTACTTTTTTATCTAGAAAAGTAGTTGTGTATCAACCTCGTATCCGTATAATGACCGACATCAGCCCGAGTGGTGAAATTGGTATACACGACGGATTCAAAATCCGTTTCCTTCGGGAGTGACGGTTCAAGTCCGTCCTCGGGCACCATTTTCAAACAAAGCCCCAATCGAAAGATTGGGGCTTTGTTGTATCTGCGGGTTTATTCTCTTCTTGCTTGTATCCTGTCTTTGATTGAGCCGTTATAGCTAAATGTTAGCTAGGATCGAAAAGCGCCCTAAAATCATGCTTAAGCCAACACTTCGATATATCATGTTTTAGTCTTCGGCATGATTGGGAACAAAGTGTGTCACAAGCAAGTATTCCTAACCGCTATTCGGATGTTATTGAGCGGGTTAAATATCAAATTCGGCAAAAAGTGTGGTTGCCTGGTGAGCGGGTACCGTCGATACGGAAGATGAGCCGTTTGGCCAAAGTCAGTCCGGCAACGGTGACAAAGGCTTATGAGCTATTAGAAGTTGAAGGCTGGATTTATGCCAAACCGCAAAGCGGCTATTATGTGGCTGCGCATTTCAATCAGCTTGAACCATCCTCGGCATCAGGTCTGCCCCAAGTTTCGAACCAAGCAATTTCAATTAATCGCCATGTTTTTGATGTGTTGAAAGCGATTAAGCAGCCCGACGTTATCCCGTTCGGATCGGCATTTCCCGATCCCGTATTGTTTCCTGTTGATGAACTGGGCCGGCGTCTTAGCCGTGTCATTAAATCGATGCCTCTAAATAGTGGGGTTACCGATCTCCCTCCGGGGTGTTTAGAGTTAAGGCGGGTGATAGCCCAGCGTTATGCCAACGAGGGGCTAAGTGTCAGTGCCGATGATATCGTGATCACAACGGGGGCCACGGAAGCATTGGGGGTGAGCTTGGCGGCTGTGACTCAGCCGGGCGACACTGTCGTTATTGAATCCCCTGCCTTTTATGGTGCCTTGCAGGCTATTGAACGCTTTCACCTCAAAGCGATTGAACTGCCCCTAGGCGATGGGGGCGGTGTTGATATTGATGCCTTGGCAAACATAGTCGAGCAGCATGATGTGAAAGCTTGTTGGTTTATGAGCAAGTTTCAAAACCCATCGGCAACGACGATGACGATTGAGCAACTCACTCTTATCTATCAATTGCTAGCAGCAAAGCAAATACCGCTCATTGAAGATGACGTATATAGCGAGCTGTATTTCGGCAGTGATAAGCCGCCCTCATTTAAGTCTATCGACGAGCATGGACTTGTTCTTCATTGTTCTTCGTTCTCGAAATGCCTCGCTCCGGGGTTTCGGGTGGGCTGGGTATTGGCTGGGCGCTTTAGCAAGCAAGTGGAAGAGTTGCAGTTCATGTCAACCTTGTCTGTGGCAGTACCGAATCAGCAAACGCTAGCGGCTTTTGTGAAAGCTGGGGGATACGATAACCATTTAAGGCAGTTGCGGCGGGTGCTGGAAAAGCGGGTATCAGCCACAATGACAGCCATACAAAATGACTTCCCGGCTGGAACAACGGTCACCATGCCGGAAGGTGGCTATTTCTTATGGGTGACTTTGCCCATTGAAATTGATACATCCAAGTTATTAGAGCAACTTTTGGGTCAGTACCGAATCAGTGTGGCTCCTGGCACCCTGTTTGCTAGCAGTCGCCAGTTTAAGCATTGTATGAGGCTGAATGCGAGTTTCGAATTGAATGATGAGAAGCGAAAGGCTTTAAAGCAGCTTGGTGATATTTTGCACCGAGCAAAAAAGGGATGTGAGCGATAACTGTTCATCCCTTTATTCTACCAACTGTATTACACCCGGCTTTATCCTGCATGATTTACTGAATACCTATTTTAGTTAATGACGGAGCTGGATATGACGGAAACTAACAGCAGAGTTGCTCAGATTAAGAGCGGGGGGATCACCACAGACGCTAAACTCATCATGGTTGCCATTCTTTGCGCCTTGTTGCTGATAGGGGGTCACTTGCTATTAGCCAAGGAGTTGGTCAATCAAGGTTGGGTGAAATATACCGTTGCGGCTATTCCTTTTGTTTTATTTGCTATTGGTGCTTGGGCTGTTTGGTTCACATTAAGGCTAGAAGCGAATGCTCAAGATAAATCTTGATATGAATTGGCTGCTTATTTATACGGTTGCGGGTGGTGTTGTTCGATAATTGAGCGCTTGGTGGTTTTTGGTGAAATTATTTCATTTTAGCTATTGCCAATGTGATCGAAGTCTCTATAATGCCACCTCACCGACACGGAGCACGGCAACTTAGCCAGCAACGTATCGGATTGTTCTTTAACAATTTGACCATGCAATCTGTGTGGGCACTCGTGAAATGATAGTCAAAAGATTTATCAATGAAACTGAGTGACCAAATCGAATCGCAAGATTCGGCACAGTCAATTCATTCATTAC
>NZ_PYMA01000016.1 GCF_003026495.1 Photobacterium sanctipauli | reverse complement strand
CTTCCTTCAGACCCTACCGTTGGCCAATAACGCCCTTGCCATTCGGATTATCTTCCCCTTAGTCGGGGCGATTCAGGTTTCTTTCAACCTGACGGGTTTGCCAGCTTTGCTGGGCAAACAAAAAAGGGAAGCCGAAGCTTCCCTTTAGTCTGTTGAATTCTATTTTAGAATCTGTAGTTCGTATTAGTTGTTACGAATCCACTCATCCATGTCAGATTTCAGGTTGTCAGACTTAGTACCGAAGATAGCCTGTACACCACCACCAGCGATAACAACACCCGCCGCGCCTAGTTTCTTCAGGCGGTCTTGGTCAACGTTGTCAACACTTGCTACAGCAACACGTAGGCGAGTGATACAAGCGTCAAGACCTGTGATGTTCTCTTTACCACCGAAAGCAGTTACCAAGTCTTTCGCTAGGTCAGAACCTGTCGCAGATGAAGCTGCTTCTTCTGTCTCGTCTTCACGACCAGGCGTTTTCAGGTCAAGCTTAGTGATTACTGCACGGAATACTGTGTAGTAGATTGCAGCGTATACAAGACCAACAACAACCATTAGGCCAAGCTTCTGAGCGTTGCCAGACAGTACTAGGAAGTCAATCAGACCGTGTGAGAAAGACGTACCGTGTACAAAGCCAAGGATGTTAGCAACAACGTATGCAGAACCAGCTAGAAGTGCATGGATTCCGTATAGTACTGGAGCAACGAATAGGAATGAGAATTCGATTGGCTCAGTAATACCTGTTAGGAAAGAAGTCAGTGCAGCTGAAAGCATGATACCCATTACTTTCGCACGGTTCTCAGGCTTAGCACAGTGTGCAATCGCGATAGCCGCAGCTGGTAGACCGAACATCTTGAACATGTAACCACCGGCTAGCTGACCGAAGCCATTACCCGCGATACGAGATGCTTCATCAGCAACTAGGTAACAAGTTAGAACACCGTTCTGAGTTTCGCCAGCAGCGTTCACACAAGAACCTGCTTCGAAGAAGAATGGAACGTTCCAAACGTGGTGTAGACCAAATGGAATTAGAGAACGCTCAACGATACCGTAGATACCGAATGCAACTGTTGGGTTCTGGTGTGCAGCCCAATCAGAGAATGCAGCAATAGCGCCGCCAACTGGTGGCCAGATGATAGAAAGCAGTACCGCAAGACCAATTGCACAGAAACCTGTCATGATTGGTACGAAACGCTTACCAGCAAAGAAGCCTAGGTACTCAGGAAGCTGAATACGGAAGAAGCGGTTGAATGCCCACGCAGCAACACCACCGACAAGGATACCACCTAGTACACCTGTATCGATTGATTCTACGCCCATTACGCTAGCCATAACGCCAAGCGTTGCAGCCATGATGCCGTAACCTACGATAGCAGCAAGACCTGCTACACCGTCGTTGTTTGTGAAACCTAGTGCTACACCTACTGCGAATAGTAGTGGCATTTGGCCAAATACAGAACCACCAGCAGATTCCATAACTTGAGAAACAACTTCTGGTAGCCAGCTAAAGTTAGCGGCACCAACGCCCAACAGAATACCTGCTACCGGCAAAACCGATACAGGCAGCATCAGCGCCTTACCGACTTTTTGCAGGTTAGCAAAAAGGTTCTTAAACATATTGTGCTCCTGAGTGAGATGTTTAATCAGAAATTAAGCAAGTACTTACGACCTACCCCCGTAGTCATTATGTAAGTACTGCTTTTCTTTGTTATTACAGCTTTAGTATATGTTGCGGCGCTAAATATAACTTGATGGCCGTCAAAAATGCCATTACAGCGTGAAATATAATTTCAAAATTAAATATAGATCACAATGACCAAACTACCTAAAACGGCAGTACGCAAAACATAAGATATTGATTTAAAACAATAAAAATACCAAAAACCACACTTTCAACACACTGTAATTATCTTTCAATACTGTAAGCTATGTTACTTAACGTTACGAAATTACATTGAGGTTAAAACAGACAGAAAATAGCGTATTTTGCAGGATATTTTTAACCCACTTAAATATTTTCTGAATTTTTACTATTTCAGGCATAAAAAAAGGAGCTTACGCTCCTTTTTTTAACTAATTATCTTTCGGCTCGCGAAAAAAGGGTGAAGAAGTTGTCTGTGGTAATTTCCTCGACTTCACTCGCAGAAACCCCCTTCAGCATCGCAATATATTCAGCGACTTCTTTCACATATGCAGGTTGGTTTTGCTTACCGCGATATGGAATCGGCGCAAGGTATGGCGAATCGGTTTCAACCAGCAGGCGCTCTAGCGGCAGCTGGCTGACAACATGCTTTAGCTCACTTGCTTTGTTGAAGGTAACAATGCCTGAAATCGAGATATAGAAGCCAAGCTCAATGGCTTCCAACGCCATTTCAAGGCTTTCGGTAAAGCAGTGCAACACACCGCCACACTTCTCGGCACCTTCTTCACGCAAAATCTGCATGGTATCTTCGCGCGCCATGCGGGTATGGATGATCAGCGGCTTGTTCAATTCAACGGCCAAGCGCACATGCTGGCGAAAGATCGCTTTCTGTTGCTCGGCAAGCTCAGGCTGGTAGTGGTAATCAAGCCCCGTTTCCCCAATGGCAACAACGCGCTCATGCTGGGCATATTCTTTCAGCTTGTCGAAATCGAACCCTGTTTCTATATCAAGCGGGTGTACCCCACATGATGCAAAAACATTGTTGTGCGGCTCGATCATTTCCATCATGGCCGGGAAGCTTTTTAGCGTCACACCCACAGACAGGAAGTAATCCACGCCACGGGCCTGCGCTTTTGCCAGTACATCATCAATCCCTGTATGCAGTTTCTCGTAATCTAATTTATCCAGGTGACAATGCGAATCAACTAACACGTCATTTTCCTCTGTATTCTGCTCAACCCAGCATCAAGCTGGGCATGTTATTCTCTATAGCGGGTTCAGCTTCTTATTGAGCCATGAACCCCGTTAGCCACTCAACCAACAATAGCTCAGCATTCAAGCCTGTGTGGCGTTCAAGCTGCTGATACAGCGCATTGGCTTTGCGGCTTTGGCTAATCAGCGTCGCCGGCGTAACCACTGCGGCGGCTTGCTGCACCAAAGGTAGGGATTCACTGTGCACCAAATGACCTGCAGCGCCTTGCTGCAACTTCAGGCAATCCACCATGAAGTAGCTCAGCCACTTCAAGCTATTATGCCCTTCGCTGCTACACAGCCCGGCAACGTCATAAAGCCCAATATGCGGTGGCTGTAAGAAAGCGGCAAAGGCTTCTAGCAACTTGCCATAGCGGATATCCTGCCCTTGCTCGATAAATTGCATGGTTGCAATCGGGGCACTGTTGTTTAGCCTGACCGTTTCCAGCTTAATACTTTGCATCAGCTGCTTTTCAACCCAACGCTGAGTATCGGCTTCATTTGGCATCGCAAGGCGCCACTTATTACAGCGGCTATTGATGGTCGGTAGCAAGTTATCAAGTGCCGAGGCCAGCAAGATAAACTGGCAACCTGATGGTGGCTCTTCCAGTGTTTTAAGCAACGCATTAGCCGCCGCCTCACCCATGGCGTCGGCATAATCGATCATAATGATCCTATCGCCACCAAGCTGCGAGGTTTCCACCGCCCAGCGATTACATTTACGCACCGCATCAACACCGATTTGCTTGCCTTGTTGCTCCGGTGCCAAGGGGTGGAAATCAGGATGCGTCCCCGCTTCAAACAGCTTACAGCTGTGGCAAATACCACATGGCTCCGTTACCCCATTCTGGCATAACACTGTTTGCGCCAATTGCTTGGCCAGTGCCTCACGACCGCTGCCCAGTGGTGCGACCAATAAAACGGCATGGTGCAGTCGTCTTTGATCTAACAACTGCTGCCAATTCTGCCATAAAGATTCCTGCCAAGGATAAAGCATCTTACTGTTGCTCCACCCAGCACTTAAGTGCTGCCTGAATATCGGCCGTCACCTTCTCCAACGACTGGCTAGCATCAATGATGGTCACGCTTGGATCGTTCTCAGAGAGCTCTAAGAAGCGGGCACGGGCCCGGTTGAAGAAATCAATATTCATCTGCTCGATACGGTCAAGCTCACCTCGGCCACGCGCGCGCTCAAGGCCAAGTACCGGATCAATATCCATATACAACGTAAAATCAGGGCGGAAATCACCCAGTACCGTATTACGGATGTTTTCCATCACAGTTTTATCAAAGCCGCGGCCACCACCTTGGTAGGCCTGTGACGACATGTCGTGGCGATCACCCACCACCCAGTGGCCTTTATTCAAGGCCGGTTTAATCACATTTTCAACCAGTTGCGAGCGAGCAGCATACAGTAGCAATAGTTCAGCCATGTCCGTTAGCGGCTCATCAGGGTGCCCTTCCTTTACTAAGGTGCGCATCTGCTCAGCTAATGGCGTACCGCCTGGCTCGCGGGTAGAGGTGATATCTTCGATACCTTTTTCTGCAAGTACCTGCATTACCTGCTTGATAGCCGTACTTTTACCCGCGCCTTCAAGCCCTTCAATTACAATAAATTTACCAGTCATTCTTATTTTCTTAGTGTTCTCAAGTAAGCACGTACAGCACGGTTGTGCTCTGTCAGCGTCTTAGAAAATTTATGGCCGCCTTTGCCATCAGCCACAAAGTAGTAATACCCCGTATCAACCGGGTTTACTGCAGCCAAAACCGATGCCTTGCTTGGCATTGCAATCGGTGTCGGTGGCAAACCCCAAATGGTATAGGTGTTGTACGGCGTTGGCGTACGAAGGTCGCGCTTGCGAATGTTACCATCGTACTTATCGCCCATTCCGTAGATCACGGTTGGGTCTGTTTGCAGTCGCATGCCCTTGTTCAAGCGGTTCATGAACACTGATGACACCATGGTGCGCTCATCATCAACGGCCGTTTCCTTCTCGATAATTGACGCCATGATCAGCGCTTCGTATGGGTTATCAAGCGGAATATCTTTATCACGCGTCTGCCATGCCTCATCAAGCAGCGCAATCATGTCTTGGTATGCACGCTTGAGTAGGTCTAAATCGCTGGTACCCACGGTGTAATGATAGGTTTCTGGCAGTAGGTAGCCTTCAAGCTTGTCGACATCAGCACCAATCGCCTTGGCAATGTCAGCCTCGCTCATGCCTTCGGCCTCATGAATCACATGCGGCGCTTCGCTCAGCTGTGCCAGCCAATCAACGAAACGGTCGCCTTCAACCAAGGTAATGGCAAACTGCTGCTCGCGGCCAGAAGCCACCAAAGCAAGTACATCACGCAAATTCATCTCGGCTGAGACCAAGTAGCTTCCGGTCTTCAGTTGTACGAGTTCTGGCTCTAGCCGTGGGATCCAACGCGTCCATTCCGAGGCAGGAACAATGCCTTGCTGGTCAAGTTGATTTAATAGTCCACGGTAGGACGTGCCCGCCTTAACCGTCAGTAAAGCGTCTTCTGTGTTAACCACAGGCTGTTCAAGCGATAGTTTCACTTGCTGGTAGGCCCAGCCCAGTGCTCCGGCAGCAACTACCCCCAGCAAAACTACAACCATCATCAACTTCTTTAGCACGTGTACAACCTCTTGTTTATTGCATTAAGCGCATCGCGCTCAACAAATTTGATTCCATTTATGTCATTTACAGGCACTAACGCCATCAGGGCATTAGTAATAAAGACTTCATCTGCACAAAGCAAGCTATCGAGCGGCATTTTGACACTCTCTAAACAATAATCGAGCGAAGCCACAATTTCGATCACATGGCGTCGCATTACCCCGTGCACACCCGACAAATCCAGTAACGGTGTATAGATAGTATTGCCCTTACGCCAAAAAATGTTCGACGCCACCGTTTCCGCCACCGCCCCGTTGGCATCCAAGGTGACGGCATCCACCACCCCGGCTTTTTCTGCTTCTTGCTTGAGCATGACCTGCTCTAGACGGTTTAGGTGTTTATACCCCGCTAAGATCGGGGAAATTGACAATCTTTGCTGGCAAATTCCAAGACTGATCCCGTCTTGTTGCCAATTGGCATAATGCGCCGGCCAAGTAAAATCAGACACAACCACTTGGGTGGCATCGCAGCCATGCGGGCTATATCCACGGCCACCACTGCCACGGCTGATCAGCACCTTTACGCCCCCTTTTTCCGGGTATTGTGCTGCCAGGCGGGCAACGTCACTTTCAAGCTGCTGCCAGTCAGGCTCGGCAATAGCAAAAGCGTTAACCGTTTTTTTCAACCGCGCTAAGTGTAACGGCCATAGGCGAACCCGCCCTGTTTCAACGAGCATGGTCGTAAAACAGCCATCGCCGTACTGCAAGGCTCTGTCGGTCACTTCAACATGGGATTGAGGTTTTCCGTTTATCAGAATCATTGCTCACCTATTTCTACCAAGGTTCTTATACCAATCGACTTATACCAACCTACAAGAAAAACCAATCAGTAAATCTTGCCGAAAAAAAACGGCCCGGTGCATAACACCGGGCCGCCATATGATAACACAGGTTATCTTTAGATTTTCTTAAACAGCAGTGAGCCGTTTGTACCACCGAAGCCAAATGAGTTACAAAGTGCGTACTCAAGGTTAGCTTGGCGAGCTTCGCCTGGCACGTAGTCCAGATCACAGCCTTCATCTGGGTTTTCTAGGTTGATTGTTGGCGGTACAGCCTGATCAACCAGAGACATCGCAGTGATAATAGCCTCAACAGAGCCAGCGGCACCCAACAGGTGACCGGTCATAGACTTGGTAGAAGACACCATCACTTTGTCTACTGCTGCGCCCATTGCACGCTTGATACCCAGTGTTTCAGCAACGTCACCCGCAGGGGTAGACGTACCGTGTGCATTCACATAGCCGATTTGGTCAGCGTTGATACCCGCATCACGGATAGCCGCTTCCATCGCAAGTGCACCACCAGAACCGTCAACACTTGGTGAAGTCATGTGGTAAGCATCACCACTCATACCAAAGCCAACAAGCTCAGCATAGATTTTCGCACCACGCGCTTTCGCGTGTTCGTATTCTTCCAGCACCATCATACCGGCGCCGTCGCCAAGTACGAAACCGTCACGCTCTTTATCCCACGGACGAGATGCGCCCTGTGGATCGTCGTTACGAGTAGAAAGTGCTTTAGCAGCTGCGAAGCCGCCCATGCCCAGTGGCGTAGATGCTTTTTCAGCACCACCAGCCAGCATGGCATCTGCATCGCCATAAGCAATCATACGCGCAGCATGGCCAATGTTATGAAGGCCAGTTGTACATGCCGTAGAGATAGCGATGTTTGGACCACGTAGACCGTGCATGATAGACATGTGGCCTGCGATCATATTTACAATTGTCGATGGAACAAAGAACGGGCTGATTTTACGCGGGCCCTTTTCCATCAATGATTGATGGTTAGCTTCAATCAAGCCAAGACCACCAATACCAGAACCGATAGCAACACCCACACGGGCTGCGTTTTCTTCAGTGACTTCAATGCCAGAGTCTTTTAATGCTTGAACGCCTGCTGCGATGCCGTATTGGATAAACAAATCCATTTTACGTGCATCTTTTTTCGACATGTATTCTTCACAGTTGAAGTCTTTGACCATACCGGCAAAGCGAGTAGCGAATGCGCTAGCATCAAAATGTTCAATAGTGCTGATACCGCTAGTACCTTCTAGCAGGGCCTTCCAAGATGAATCTACAGAATTACCTACCGGTGATAGCATACCCATGCCAGTAACAACTACGCGACGCTTAGACACGATTAATTTCTCCGGGATTTGAGGATAAAACAGGTTTCAAAAGAAAATCAGGCGGTCATGGTGACCGCCTGGAGGGAGTTCTTTAATTACTCAGAAGCGCCAACAACGTAGTCGATTGCTGCTTGAACTGTAGTAATTTTTTCAGCTTCTTCGTCTGGGATCTCAGTGTCGAATTCTTCTTCTAGAGCCATAACTAGTTCAACTGTATCTAGAGAGTCAGCGCCTAGATCGTCAACGAAAGAAGCTTCGTTCTTAACTTCAGCTTCGTCTACACCTAGTTGCTCAACAATGATTTTTTTTACGCGTTCTTCGATGTTGCTCATTAATCTATTTCCTTAAAACAAGAATTCGCTAATGCGATTTGCTGTAGTTTATTCAATACTGCAAAAGTTGCAATACTCAAGACGCTGGTCAAACCACGATTTTCATTGAAAACTAGTTGAGTTTGACTTGCATCATCAAGTTATGCAACTTTTTTGATTAAATCATGTACATGCCGCCATTTACATGCAGCGTTTCGCCGGTTACATAACCAGCATCTTCAGAGGCTAAAAATGCAACAGCTGCTGCAATTTCGCGCGGATCGCCCAAGCGACCAGCAGGCACACCAGACAGGGTTGCAGCACGCTGATCGTCAGTTAGGGCTTTCGTCATGTCAGTTTCAATGAAGCCAGGTGCAACTGCGTTCACAGTAATACCACGAGACGCCACTTCGCGAGCCATTGACTTAGTGAAGCCAATTAGGCCAGCTTTCGCTGCTGCGTAGTTAGTTTGGCCAGCATTACCCATAGTACCTACTACAGAGCCAATGCTGATGATACGGCCGTGACGCTTTTTCATCATTGCACGCAGTACCGCTTTAGACAGGCGGAAAATAGACGTCAGGTTAGTATCCATGATGTCTTGCCACTCGTCGTCTTTCATGCGCATTAGCAAGTTGTCGCGAGTAATACCTGCGTTGTTAACCAAGATATCAACGTCGCCAAACTCTTCTTTGATCTGCTTAAGCACAGACTCAATAGACTCCGGAGAAGTTACGTTAAGTGCAAGACCTTTACCGTTGTCACCAAGGTAGCTGCTGATTGCTTCAGCTCCGCTTTCAGATGTTGCTGTACCGACAACTGTCGCACCGCGCTCAACTAGAATCTCAGCAATAGCACGGCCAATACCGCGGCTTGCACCCGTTACTAGGGCAACTTTACCTTCCAGGCTCATTGTTCTTCCTCTTAATAGGTTATTTATGCTGCCTGTGGCGCGCTATTATTCAGCGCCCCGCAGGCAAACATGGTCATTACTTAGCAGCTTCTAGCGTCGCTGTGTCGTTAACAGCGGCAGCGCTAAGTGAACGATTAATACGTTTTGTTAGGCCAGTCAGTACTTTACCTGGGCCTAGCTCAAGCAGTTTCTCAACGCCTTCCTCAGCCATACGCTCTACAGACTCAGTCCAACGTACTGGGCTGTGCAGCTGCTTAACCAATGCCTGCTTGATTGCCGCAGGATCAGTTTCAGTCGCAACATCAGCGTTGTTGATAACAGGCAGTGTTGGTGCAGAAAACGCGATGTTTTCTAGTGCTGCAGCCAATTTTTCTGCCGCAGGCTGCATTAGCGCACAGTGAGAAGGCACAGAAACAGGCAGTGGCATAGCACGCTTAGCACCCGCTTCTTTACATAGTACGTTTGCACGCTCTACTGCTTCTTTGTTACCCGCAATCACAACCTGACCAGGCGAGTTGAAGTTAACTGGCGAACAAACTTGGTCTTGAGCTGCTTCTTCACACGCTTTGGCAATCGCATCGTTATCAAGGCCGATGATTGCAGACATTGCACCAACGCCAGCTGGTACCGCTTCTTGCATTAGCTGACCGCGAAGCTCAACTAGCTTCACCGCTTCTTTAAAGTCGATAACACCCGCACAAACCAGTGCAGAGTACTCACCGAGGCTGTGACCAGCCAATACTGCTGGTTGCTCACCACCCTGCTCTTGCCATACACGCCAAATTGCCACTGAAGAAGTCAGTAGTGCAGGCTGAGTGCGGTGAGTTTGGTTTAGGTCTTCCGCTGGGCCATTTTGAACCAACGCCCATAGGTCGTAGCCAAGTGCTTCAGACGCTTCAGCAAAAGTTTGCTTAACAATAGCAAACTGTTCTGCAAGCTCTGCCAGCATGCCAACAGTTTGAGAACCTTGTCCTGGGAATACAATCGCGAACTTAGACATTCGAGAATCCTTATTGGGTTGTTGTTAGGCTTAGCCCACCAGTGAAACCAGTGTTGCTTTGCGCGCTAAGCCTAGTCGTGAATCTGATAATTAGAACTTCACCAGGGCCGAGCCCCAAGTAAAGCCGCCACCGAAGGCTTCCAACAGCAGCGTTTGGCCACGCTGGATACGGCCATCGCGCACCGCCTCATCCAATGCCGTTGGCACTGTGGCTGCAGACGTGTTGCCGTGACGGTCAAGGGTTACCACCACTTGATCCATCGACATCGACAGTTTCTTCGCCGTTGCCTTAATAATTCGCAAGTTAGCTTGGTGCGGTACCAACCAATCAAGCTCGGACTTATCCATGTTGTTGGCGGCCAGCGTGTCTTTCACCAAGTTTGATAGCTGGGTAACCGCGACTTTGAACACTTCGTTACCGGCCATATATAGCCACTTGTCGTCGCTGAACGCTTCGCCATGATCGGGCACCGCCAAGCTCAATAAACCACCAAAGTGGCCATCGGCATGCAGGTGGGTAGAGATAATGCCCGGCTCTTCGCTGGCACCAACCACAACTGCACCGGCACCATCACCGAACAGGATGATCGTTGAACGATCTTCCGGATCACATTTGTGAGACAGCGCATCAGAGCCGATCACCAATACGTTTTTCGCCATACCGGTTTTAATATGCTGATCTGCCACGCTCAGTGCATAAACGAACCCCGAGCACGCCGCGGCAATATCAAAGGCCGGACAGCCTTTAATATCAAGCATGCCTTGCACTTGGCAAGCTGCCGACGGGAATGAGTGACTCGCACTGGTAGTCGCTACGATGATCAGGTCAATATCGTCTTTATCGATACCCGCCATTTCGATGGCGTTAATAGAAGCCTGATAGCCCATTACAGCAACTGTTTCATCAGCTGCGGCAATGCGGCGCTCTCGAATACCGGTACGAGCTACAATCCACTCGTCGTTGGTTTCCACCATTTGCTCTAAGTCAGCATTGGTACGTACTTGCTCAGGCAAGAAGCTGCCTGTACCTAAAATTTTGCTATACATGAAGACTAATAATGCCTCTCGAGTAAGACTTCTTCCAAACGGTCACTGATTTTAGTCGGTACTTGCCGTTTGACCTCGTGAACCGCTTCACCAATCGCATTGGCAAATGCGGTTGTATCAGCACTTCCATGGCTTTTAACCACTATACCGCGCAATCCTAACAGACTCGCCCCGTTATACTGGTCGGGGTTCAGTCGTTTGAGCCGATCAAACAGGTCACTAAACAACCATTTAGCAATCAACTGTTTGAGAGGATTGCGAGAAATCGCCTGCTTGAACTGGTTAATGAATAAATTGGCAACGCCCTCGCTGGTTTTCAAACTCACATTACCGACAAAGCCATCGCAGACGATGACATCCGCTTGCCCGCTGTATAGTTGATCCCCTTCAAGGTAACCGACATAGTTGATATCTGGTGATTCTGTCAGCATTTCTGAGCAGCGTTTCACCAAATCGTTGCCTTTGATCTCTTCCTCACCAATGTTGAGCAAGGCAACCCGTGGCGAATGCGGCAGACCTTGTTCAGCCAATACGGCCCCCATCACGGCAAACTGGAATAGCGTGTCGGCATCGCAAGACACATTTGCCCCGAGATCAAGCAACCAGGTTTTATTGTCGGTGCGGGTAGGAATCGCGGAAACCAATGCAGGTCGGTCTACACCCGGCAGCAATTTAAGTATAAAACGGGACAGTGCCATTAACGCACCGGTATTGCCTGCGCTCACGCACGCGTCAGCTTGGCCTGCGGCTACCGCTTCCAGTGCCATACGCATGGAAGAGCCTTGGCTACGGCGCAATGCTTGGGACGGACGGGTATCGTTGCCAATCACATGTTCGCAATGAACAATGCTAATTCGAGGGTGTTCAGACTGGTTTAGGAGAGATAGTTGAGACGTGATCGCACTTTGATCACCAAAAAGAATAACTTTGAGCTCTGGGTATTGCAACAGTGCCTGCACGGAGGCAGGCACTGTTACTTGAGGACCGAAATCCCCGCCCATTGCATCAAGTGCAACGGTAAGACCACTCAAGGTTCAACCTTATTTGTTGATAACCTTACGGCCACGGTAGAAACCGTCAGCAGTTACGTGGTGACGTAGGTGAGTTTCACCACTTGCAGAATCTACAGATACAGCTGCAGTTGTTAGTGCATCGTGTGAACGACGCATACCACGTGCTGCACGTGATTTTTTGCTCTTTTGTACGGCCATTAACCCTACTCCTGTTAAAATTACTTACTTAGATTTTTCAATACTGCAAACGGATTCGGACGCTCATCAGCAACGGGGATCTCACCAAAAGTCATGTTTCCACTGGCTTTACAGTCAGCTTCATCATGCATAGCGACTTGAGGCAGTTCCAAAATCAATTCGTCTTCAACGATTTGAATCAGATTGATCTCACCATTTTCGTCGACGTCAGCCGGCTCATAAGCTTCCGGGAAATCATCTGCGTCCTCTGGTTTGAGGAGCGGACTATAACAGAATTCCACACTGTATTCGTGTTGGAACCCTTCCTGGCATCGCTGACAGGTCAAAGTCACTTCAACATCAGCGCGACCGCGCATAAATGCGAGGCGACGTTGGTCCAAGTCAAATGATAAGGTGACGTTTGCATCACGTGTTACGCTCTGCGTTGACGCGGCCAAACGCTCAAGTAATTCAGCTTTGATGATGCCATCATAGTCGAGTTTTTTTTGAGCAGCGCGAACCGGGTCAACCGTAAGCGGCAATTTTACCTTTTGCATAGGGCGCGAATATTAGCCTTCTAATCTGTTTGAGTCAAAGGAAATGTGCGTGAATTAACAGCATTTAGTTAATTCGTATACTACGTACGGTGAACGAATCACTGAACGGGGCCACTTCCACCATTTTGTCTGTTATCTGACTGACTATAAACAGGTTGAGTCCCGTTAATTAACTGCGCAAATAACACACAAAACACGATGAAATGATCGCCAGTATGCCGTCATCACCTAACATTATAACGTAGCGTTCATACTCTGTGGCGGCTAGACTACCACAACCTTGAATAACCCGGTAATCATCATGACCCAACCTTTGCTGCTGGCTTCTACCTCGCCTTTCCGCCAGTCCTTGCTTGAAAAGCTCCAGGTGCCATTTGCGACCGCCAAGCCCAATACTGACGAAACCCCACTGGCTGGCGAGTCTGCCGAGGCACTGGTACAACGCCTAGCCGAAGACAAAGCCAAAGCGTGTGCCGCCGAGCACCCCGACCATTTGATCATTGGCTCCGATCAGGTATGCGTGATCAACGGTAACATCATGGGCAAACCGCACACGGTAGATAAAGCCTGCGAGCAACTACAAGCAGCAAGCGGTCAAACTGTCACTTTCTATACCGGCCTGTGCCTATATAATGCCGCCACCCAAACCAGTGACGTCATCTGCGAACCTTTCCATGTCACCTTCCGCCAATTAGACCAAGGGGAAATTCGCCGCTATGTCGAACGGGAACAACCGTTGAACTGCGCAGGCAGCTTCATGTGCGAAGGACTGGGTATTGCGTTGTTTGACAAACTGGAAGGCAGGGATCCCAACACCTTGGTTGGCATGCCATTGATTGCCTTGTGCGACATGCTTAAGAAGCAAGGCGTTTCGGTACTGTAAACGAGCCCCTGCCCTTTATAAAAAATAAATAAACCCAAAGCAAAAGCGGCTAACCGTTGCTCACGACTAGCCGCTTTTCTGTATCTAACGCTTAACGAAATAGCTTTAGCTATCACATTGCACGGTTATTGCTTGTTCGCTTTGACCCGCAGCTGCTCCACCGCCTTCACCAATTTTGCTTCCATTGGCGCGCTGATATCCATCAGCTCTTCCGTATTCGGGTGGGTAAACTTGATGTTTGCCGCATGAAGGAAAAGTCGGTTGAGCCCCGTTTTTTTCGTATAAGCATCAAAGCGCGGATCACCATAACGGTCGTCCCACGCAATCGGGTGACCAGTGTACTGGCAGTGAACACGAATTTGGTGGGTACGGCCCGTTACTGGGCTAGCCTGCACCAAGGTTGCCTGCTCCAAACGCTCGATCACCTTGAATCGGGTATCAGACGCTTTACCGTTCGGGTTAACCCGTACAATGCTGTTCACTTCGTTTTTAAGCAGTGGCGCCGTCACCTTCTTGCAACTAGCCTTCCACTCACCCATCACCAAGGCATAGTAATACTTCTGCACCGTTTTATTGCGAAACTGCTCTTGCAGCTTGCGTAGCGCCGAGCGCTTCTTCGCTACCAACAAGATGCCGGAAGTATCGCGGTCAATACGGTGAACCAACTCCAAGAAACGCGCATCGGGACGAAGGGCACGCAATGCTTCGATGGCACCAAACTTCAATCCGCTACCACCGTGCACCGCTGTTCCTGACGGCTTATTCAAGATCAGCATGTGGTCATCTTCATAGATGATGCACGATTCCAGCTCAGATACCTTATCCAGCTTGGTGCTGATTGGCGCTTGGTCTTCTTTTTCCGGTACTCTTACCGGAGGTACCCGAACCAGGTCGCCGTCTTGTAGTTTATATTCAGGTTTTATCCGTTTTTTATTTACTCGCACTTCACCTTTACGCAAAATGCGATAAATCATACTTTTCGGTACGTTTTTAAGCCTTGCGCGAAGGAAGTTATCGATCCGCTGGCCGGCAAAGTCATCTGAAATCTCGATGAATTGCACTTTAGGTTTGTCATCATTCATAGCCACGTATTCTATACAAAAGACGGAAAAAGAGATAACCCCCCTTCGACTAATTCACTATTGATTTTTTTCTAAAAAAAGCAATTGTGCATTTTTCAACACTTTAGACCGAACTCTTTCATAAAGCAGATTGCCGCAAAAAAGCCACCCTGCTATGATTGCCTGCAAGAGTAGGAAAAAAAGCCTACTTTGTTAACAGGGTGAGCAGATTACCACCCAAGTGATTATTTTATATACCGCTCTGACGAAAAACGCAGCACATGGCGTAAGACGTTAAATTCATCGGAGTGTTTTTTAGTGCGTTCACTGACGTTTTTTTATTGATGTGACAGATACCGCCGTAAGAGTACGGTGAGCCAGCTGTATATTTTTCAGATTTAATCATCTTGATACAGTTGGATACAACGTGTTGCCAAACAGCACCCCTGAATTCCAGCCGTGAGGTTGCATTTAGATCAGACTTGGGGTCGGGCACCATTGATAAAACTCGTGACTGCACGCGCTAATACAACGACAAAAACGAGTACAATATAATGAAAAGAATGTTGATTAACGCAACTCAGAAGGAAGAGTTGCGCGTCGCATTAGTTGATGGGCAGAAGCTCTTCGATCTTGATATCGAAAGCCCTGGCCACGAATCTAAAAAAGCTAATATCTACAAAGGTCGCATCACACGTATCGAGCCAAGCCTGGAAGCAGCGTTCGTTGACTACGGTGCAGAGCGCCACGGTTTCCTCCCTCTTAAAGAAATCGCCCGTGATTACTTCCCCGCTGATTACACCTACCAAGGCCGTCCTAACATCAAGGAAGTGCTAAAAGAAGGTCAGGAAGTTATTGTTCAGGTTGACAAAGAAGAGCGCGGTAACAAAGGGGCAGCCCTAACAACCTTTATCTCTCTTGCTGGTAGCTACCTAGTTCTAATGCCAAACAACCCTCGTGCCGGCGGTATTTCTCGTCGTATCGAAGGTGAAGAGCGTACCCAGTTGAAAGCGGCACTTAGCACGCTTGAACTACCTCAAGGCATGGGTCTAATCGTACGTACTGCAGGTGTTGGCAAGTCTGCCGAAGACCTAGAGTACGACTTAAACTACCTACTTAACCATTGGGAACGTGTGAAAGATGCAGCAGACTCTGCACCAGCACCGTTCTTGATCCACCAAGAAAGCAACGTAATCGCTCGTGCTATCCGTGACTACCTACGCCGTGACATCGGTGAAATTGTTATCGATAGCAAGAAGATTTTCGACCGTGCACGCGATCACATCCAGCAGGTTCGCCCTGACTTCCTGTCGCGCGTGAAACTGTACGAAAATACCGATACGCCGCTATTCAACCACTACCAGATCGAAAACCAGATTGAATCTGCGTTCCAGCGCGAAGTTCGTCTGCCATCAGGCGGCTCAATCGTTATCGATCCAACTGAAGCATTGACGTCAATCGATATCAACTCTGCCCGTGCAACTAAGGGTGGTGATATCGAAGAGACAGCATTGCAAACAAACCTTGAAGCGGCCGACGAGATTGCCCGCCAGTTGCGCCTGCGTGACCTTGGTGGCCTAGTCGTTATCGACTTCATCGATATGACCCCTGTTCGTCACCAGCGCGAAGTTGAAAACCGTCTGCGTGAAGCAGTTCGTATGGATCGTGCCCGTGTTCAGATCGGCCGTATCTCGCGCTTTGGCCTACTTGAAATGTCGCGCCAGCGCCTGAGCCCATCACTGGCTGAAGCGAGCCACCACGTGTGTCCTCGTTGTAGCGGTACGGGTGTTATCCGTGACAGCGAATCACTGTCGCTATCAATTCTTCGTCTGATCGAAGAGGAAGCACTGAAAGACAACACATCGCAAGTGCTTGCGATTGTCCCTGTCGCCATTGCCTCTTACCTACTCAACGAAAAGCGTCGTTCTGTACAGCATATCGAGAAGTCCCACAACGTTCGTGCGATTATCGTGCCTAACGCTGATATGGAAACACCTCACTTTGAGGTTGTACGTGTACGTAGTGGTGATGAGCACGATACGCTGTCTTACCACCTACCTCGCACACTTGAAGCACTGAAAGAAGCCGAAGCAGCTGAATCAGCGCCGCAAGAGCGTGTTGTTAAGAAGCGCGAAGAGCCTGTACTGCAAGGCTTTAGTGCACCACAACCACAGCAAGCGCAAGCAGCGGCTAAGCCTAAAGCGAAGCCACAGCAGCCGAAAGCGAAAGCAACACCTGCTGCTGAAGAAAAGCCTGGCTTCTTTAGCCGTATCTTCTCTGCTATCGCAAGCATCTTCTCATCTAGCCCTGAGCCAGAAGTGAAGGAAGAGAAGAAAGCAGCGAACAAGCGTAGCAACCGCCGTGGTGACCGCAAGGACAACCGCCGCAACCAAGACAACCGTCGTGGTGAGCGCCAAGAAGGTGGCCGTCGCGGAGACCGTCAAGAAAACCGCCGTGGTGGTAAAGATGGTCAGCGCCGTGGTCGTCAGGATCGCACTGAGCGTCCAGAAGGCGAGCGTAAGCAAGCTAACGAGCAGCGCCAGCAGCGTCGTCGCAACGAGAAAGCGAAGGACAAGCCGGAGCAGCCGCAAACCGAGAAGCAAACTCAGCAGCGTAAAGACAAAGAGCAGAAGCGCCAGTCTCGTCGTGAAGACATTCAAGCGCAGAAGCAACGTCGTACTGAAGAGCAGCAAGCGAAAAGTGCGAAGCCTAGCGTAGAAGAGAAACGCGAACAGGAATTCGAGAAAGCGTCTAAAGTGAAGCAGCGTCGTCAACGCCGTGACCTTCGCAAGAAAGTACGTATCACCGATGACCTAGAGCAAGCACCGGTACAAACGCCAGAAACAGCACCTGTTGCAGAAGAAGTGAAAGCGCCTGTCGCACAAGAGGCAAAAGCACCTTCGGCAATCGAAGAGCTAGGCACAGCAATGGCCAAAGAAGCGAAAGCGACTGAGGAGCAAGTTGAACAAAAAGGTGAAGATAAAGCTGAGCAAGAAAATGGCCAGCGTCGTAACCGCCGTTCACCTCGCCACCTTCGCGCTAGCGGCCAGCGTCGCCGTCGCATCCGCGATAACCGCCCAGAAAAAGGCGATAACGTAGAGAAGATGGTAACTGATGCTGTCGGCCATGCCGTTGAAGAAGCCACTGATGCTCTTAACGATATGGAAAACGTGGTAAGCATTGTTGAGAAACCAGCAGCTTCACGCCCTCTATCAGGCGTTGCCTCACCAGAAATGGCGATGGGCAAAGTATGGCAGGCGAAGAAAGTGCCTGTTGCCGCTATCGACGAGCCAGTTGCAGAAGCTGCCGTTGAAGCTCCAGCAGAAACTGCTCCAGCACTTGGTGGCGTTGCACAACCTGAGCTAGCGATGGGTAAAGCATTCCCACTTCGCCAAGCACCTGTTGCTGAAGCACAACCTGTGGTTGAAGAAACTATCGTTGAAGCGCCAGTTGCTGAAGAAGCAGTTGTTGAGGCGCCTGCTGTTGAAGAGCCAATTGTTGAAGAGACGGTGGCAGAAGCACCAGTCGCTGAGACTCCAGTTGTTGAAGCAGCACCTAAAGCTGAAGTGAAGGCAGAAAAGCCTGTCGTTGAAGTTGTTGCTAAAGAAGCGGCTGCAGAAGCTAAGCCAGTAACAGCAACGGCACCTCGTGGTCGCCACACTGCTGCGCCAATGGCTAAAGCCCCTGCACCAGCTGAAACCGCCACTGCAGAAGTTGTTGCCATTGCTCCACTTCGCGAGAGCCGCTTTGCTGCTCGCCAAGCTGGTAGCCAAACGGCGACCAACTCTGCTCAAGCGCCAATGAGTAAGCCACTAGGTTAAGCCTCATTGCTGCGGCAATAGCTGAGTAGCTAAACATTGAAAGCCATACCTGAAAGGGTATGGCTTTTTTTGTTTTTAACCTTTTACCACACTCTGAAGTAGCCAGTTTGAGGGGGCTTTGAGCTTGGTGTTTGGTGGTGGCTTATGAACATTCGGTAAGGATTGGCGCAGTAACCCCACCCTGCCTTGAAACTGACTTCGTGCACAACGTTGCCATGGTTGACAAAGGGGAAGGAACTGTTTCTCGCAGGTAATCAGTACTGTGACCAACGCCCTTTCCGCACCAAAGAAAGCTCTCCCCCTTGAACTCCGAAGTAAAGAAATCGAGCAAGTTTATACAAGGGGGAGCTGGAGGGGGTTGCTAGCACTGTGCTTGCCATTGGGCTCCGAGCCATAACCCCATCCTAGCCTTCCCCTTGAAAGTGATTCTGCGAACAACCATGCCGCAGTGGGTAAAGGGGAAGGAACTGTTTCTCGCAAGTAATCAGTACTGTGACCAACGCCCTTTCCGCACCAAAGAAGGCTCTCCCCCTTGAACTCCGAAGTAAAGAAATCGAGCAAGTTTATACAAGGGGGAGCTGGAGGGGGTTATAAACCGGGGACATGGTTTACAAATGCTGCTCTCAATAAATAGCCTCAAATAACTCATAGGAGTACTGATAAGGACATTTCAGCAATTGAGTTATTCATATAATGAAACATATGGAAAACAGAAATTACTCCCACAACCGCAATTATTGATAGCTATAAATCTGGTTACAATTACTCACCTCAAGATGAAAAAACCCACTTGAAAGTTGAACCACTTCACATATTTCTGTAGGATCTTGCGCCTTATAAGCTCTTTTAAAAGTGGATGCACTGACGCAACCCGGCTAAACCCACCTTAACCGGATAAAAACTGAATAAAATGTTTGAATTCCCTCAATTTTCGCGACAATCCGTCAAAAATGACGTTCTTTCTGGACTAACTGTTGCGCTAGCACTGGTACCGGAAGCTGTAGCCTTTGCTTTCGTAGCAGGTGTAGACCCAATGGTTGGCCTATACGCTGCATTTATTGTTGGCCTAGTCACTGCCGTTCTGGGTGGTCGCCCGGGAATGATTTCTGGTGCAACAGGCGCAATGGCTGTTGTAATGGTAAGCCTGGTTGCCGAGCACGGTATTGAGTACCTGTTTGCGGCTGTCATGCTGGCCGGTGTTATTCAGATCCTTGCTGGTATTTTCAAACTGGGTAAGTTTATCCGCATGGTGCCGCACCCGGTAATGATTGGTTTCGTAAACGGTTTGGCGATTGTGATTTTCCTCGCTCAGCTTGGCCAGTTCAAAGTACCAGATGCTTCAGGCGCATTAGTTTGGATGCAGGGCCCAGAGCTGTACATCATGCTTGGCCTTGTGGCGCTGACCATGTCTATCATCCACTTCCTACCTAAGCTAACGACTGCTGTACCTTCTTCATTGGTTGCGATTATCACAGTAACGGCATTGGTTCATGGTTTAGATCTTGATGCGCGTACTGTTATCGACTTCGTTCGCACCATGAGTGGCAACTCAGAAGCAACCCTAGCAGGTTCGCTACCGACATTCTCGGTACCGCAGGTTGGCTTCAACATGGAAACCCTAAGCATCATCTTGCCATACTCGCTTGTACTGGCCGCTGTTGGTCTGATTGAATCACTACTGACGCTAACAGTCATCGATGAAATGACAGGCACCCGTGGTCAAGGTAACCGCGAATGTGTGGGCCAGGGCCTTGCGAACGTTACCTGTTCTGTATTCGGCGCTATGGGTGGTTGTGCGATGATCGGTCAATCGATGATCAACATCAACTCGGGTGGTCGTGGTCGCCTGTCTGGTATCACCGGCGCGGTAGGCCTATTGCTATTTATCCTATTCGGTTCATCACTAATTGAAATGATCCCGCTAGCAGCGCTAGTTGGTGTTATGTTCATGGTTGTGATTGGTACCTTCGAGTGGGCAAGCTTGAAGATGGCACGTAAAGTACCAAAACACGACTTCTTCGCGATTATTCTTGTCACTGGTGTGACTGTTGCGGTTGACCTAGCTATGGCGGTAATCGTAGGTGTGATTTACTCTGCGCTAGTATTCGCTTGGGAACACGCGAAGCACATCTATGCATCAAGCCACATCGACCAGAGTGGTTCAAAAGTTTACGAAGTAAACGGCCCGCTATTCTTTGGTTCGGTTTCTCACTTCCTAGAGCTATTTGATGCGAAAAACGACCCAGCGGATGTGATCATTGATTTTGCCAAATCACGCGTTGCTGACCACTCTGCAATCGAAGCCATCGATACCATTGCTGAGCGCTACGCCAACCAAGGTAAAACGCTGCACATTCGTCACCTAAGCCCAGAGTGTCGCTCGCTGCTTAAGAAAGCGGGTAACCTGGTTGAGGTGAACATGGTAGAAGATCCAACCTACAAGGTTGCAACCGATACCCTAGGCTAAGTAAGCCAAGCTTCAGATAAACAAATGCCCGCAAAACATTGCGGGCATTTTGTTATTGAGTACATGCGTTTCTTCAAAGAGCAGAACTATTGAAGCGCATCACTGTTGAATACTGTCCAGCACCGCGTCCGACGCTTCCTCAATCAAATCCAGCACCAATTCAAAGCCGTTGCTACCTCCGTAGTACGGATCGGGAATTTCCTCGAAATCCGGGTTATTGCCGTAGCTTAAAAATAGCTTCAGCTTGTGCTGGTATTCATCGGGGCAAATGGCTTGCATATCGGCAAGGTTGGCATGGTCGGCCGCTAAAATAAGGTCAAAATGCTCAAAGTCATCAGCGGTGATCTTTCTTGAGCGTATCCCATCGAAGCTATATCCCCTCGCCTCACCTGCCGCCATCGAGCGGGGATCGGGCTGCTCGCCTTGGTGATACCCAATTGTGCCTGCCGAGTCGACAGTGACATAGCCACCACGCTCTTGGGACTTAGCGCGCAGAATGGCTTCACCGGTCGGCGAACGACAGATGTTGCCCATGCATACCACCAAAATTTTATATGCCATACATTATTCCTTATTGAAACGCCTACGCCTGCCGCACGTATTAACCCTCACCCTGCTCTATCAAGTGGCCTTGATAAGCCGTTAAACGGATGAAATGGACGATATCTTGAGTAAAGCGCTCGACAGCATCCTTTATCTGCTCAAAGCGTAGTTGTTCGGTGTCATTTTCCAATATGTCTTTTGCTAACAATACACTAACGCGTTCGGCAAGCAACTCGCCAGTCGTACTATCAAGCAATTGGGACTCGACCAACAGACGGACAATACGATCCCGCGTACCTAGCAAGGCTTTGGTTCCGCCAATAATTGCCCCATAAGGTAGGATCTCGGTGATCTTCAGATCTTCCATATCGGTACTGGCTCGGGTTATCTCCACCCTGAGTATGGCGGTGTGATCATTTGGGCTATGGGTAATAGGCACACCGTTAGACAACTCTTCTTCCAGAATCCCAGTCAAACGATGCGATATTCGCTCCAGCACTTTTTCGGGAAGCTGGTGATCGGTCTTCGCTTTCTGATTTAGCCCTACAGGCTCAATCATCAACTGCTGGTATTTAGAAACCTCCAGTGTTGGCGACACCCACTGTAGCCCAGTGGCATCTTCAATATACTCGACTTCGACCAGCTCCCCCTTGCGCTGTGCCGAACTTTCGGCCCACTCCTGATCGGTGGGTAACCGACTAGAGCAACCCGCAAGTAAAGCAATAAAACAAACCGCCAACCAAATACGCATTGATAAACCTTTCAATAAATAGAACACCATACCGTTAGTGGGATTCTAACTAAAAAAACGGTTAAGCTGAAATCAAAAATCGGTTTAAAATACTTTACTCTTTTGTTTTTCATTTTAAACGGATTTTCATAGCGATATATGAAGCAACAATGGCAAATCTTCTTGGTGGCACTGGCATTTTTCACCCGCATCCCTATTCCTGCTAACACGCCATACTCCCCAGAGCGCCTGAACCAGGCCAATCGGTACTTTGCGCTTGTCGGCACCGTTGTTGGTGTACTAACGGCGTTGGTATTTATTGTCGTTCAAACCTTATTCCCGCCCGCCATTGCCATCGTCATCGCAATGGCGTTTAGCCTGCTACTCACGGGGGCCTTTCACGAAGATGGGCTTGCCGATGTCTTCGATGGCTTTGGTGGCGGATGGAAACCCGAGCAGAAGCTCGACATTATGAAGGATTCGCGCCTTGGCACGTATGGGGCCAGCGCGCTATTTATCGCACTGGGATTAAAGTGGGCAACGTTAGCCAGCATTGCCAATGTCAGCATCAGCTTTGCAGCCCTGTCATTGGTAATCATGCATACCCTAAGCCGGGCCATCGCTGCTAGCCTGATCTTCAGCTATCCCTATGTGAGATTGGACGAGCAAAGCAAAGTAAAACCTTTGGCAAATCAGCAAAGCCAGCACGATTTGTGGGTTTTAATTGCCACCAGTTTAATGGTATTACTCTTACTCCCCCTCACCACAGCCTTCGTCCTAACGGTGATCCTTATCATCGCGCGCTTTTGCTGTGGCCGTTGGTTCAATCGCCAACTTGGGGGCTATACCGGAGACTGCCTAGGCGCGGCTCAACAAATATCAGAAATCGCTGGCTATCTCGTTCTATTGGCAAGCATCACATAACAACAAGGATTCCCATGGTAGATCAAAAACAAAAAGACGAGCGATACAAAGCCCGACAGGAAAAAGTCAAAGCAGAAATTGATGCTCGGGTCGATGCCGCTCAAGAAGAGAAAGGGATCTTTTTAGTGATCACCGGTAACGGTAAAGGCAAGTCGACGTCGGGCTTTGGCACCATTGCCCGTGCCGTTGGCCACGGCCAAAAGTGTGGCGTAGGCCAATTTATCAAGGGAACATGGGATTGCGGTGAACGTGCGTTGCTTGAACAGCATGGCGTTAACTTCGCGGTAATGGCGACGGGCTTTACCTGGGAAACCCAAAACAAGCAGTCCGATACCGAAGCCGCACAAAAAACATGGGCCGAGTGTAAAAAGATGCTGGCTGATGATAGCTACGATGTCGTGCTGCTGGACGAGCTGACCTATATGGTGACATACGGCTACGTAGAATTAGACGAGGTATTGGAAGCAATCCAAAACCGCCCGAAAATGCAGTCGGTTGTTGTCACAGGCCGTGGGGCCCATCGCTCGCTAACCGATTTGGCAGATACCGTATCGGAAGTACGTAATGTAAAACACGCCTTTGAAAGCGGCGTAAAAGCACGAAAAGGCGTCGATTGGTAAACCCAGTTACAACTATCCTGCCTATCGCATGGAAAATAATATCCTTTTTCGAGTTATCTAAAATATAATTGGCTTACGGTGATGGAATTCACCGTAAGCATAATAATAAATCGTCATTAGGATCTTTCATGCCTTCACATTTGCCTAAGGGCTTCAGCCGCCCTTTCCTAAAGCTCTTCCACATACTAGAAGCCATACTGCTGGTTGCGATAACACTGGCGACGCTGGCTGCGATGATCAACGAATTCATCCATGTCTACGTCAACCGGCAAATTCTGCTCACCGACATCTTATTGATGTTCATATACCTCGAAGTATTAGCCATGGTGCAGCAATTTATCGCCAACGGTAAGATCCCGGTTCGCTACCCAATCTACATTGCGATCATGGCCATTGCCCGCTATATCACCCTAGGAATGAAAGAGTTGGATGGGATCTACGTGGTATGGCTAGCGCTCGCAGCCTTTATCCTTGCGGCTGCCACGCTCGTGATCCGTATCGGCCACCATTATTGGCCTTACGAAGAAGTCACCGAGCCTCACAAGCGCCAATCGGAAGATTAACTGGTAAAAAATAGAAATAAAAACGGGAGCACTTAGGTGCTCCCGTTTAGTTGTAACTGTTCATTATTTTTGTTCTTCTTTTCTAAGCTTTTTCTTATAGAAGTCCATTGCTTTCTTTAACGCTTTTCCGTGCATCCGTGCCCTTAACGCATCAAAATCGACCTTCTTCATTTACCACCTCAATGGGCCCACACATCATTCTTATTAAAATAAATATAACACCTTTGAATTTTAATGCTTTTTTATTAGGCAAACAAATTCCAATTCGGAATAAAAATCATCAGCTTGGTCTCATTTTATACTTAAATTTACAAAATTTGGACACAAAAAATGCCAGCGAGTTCTCACACTAGCTGGCATTCTTTTTATGCTAATTTAAACAATGACTTGGGCGATGGTATAACCAAAGGTACACGCCGAAACCACACCAATCAGGCCCGGCGCCATGAAACTATGGTTAAAGTACCACTTACCAATCTTCGTCGTACCCGTGACATCGAAGTTACAGGTGGCGATATCAGACGGGTAATTCGGAATAAAGAAGTAGCCGTAGGTCGCAGGCATCAAGCCAATCAACAATGCCGGGTTAAGCCCCATCGCAAGGCCAACAGGCAGCATCATACGTGCCGTTGCCGCCTGGCTGTTCACCACAACCGATACGATGAACAGCGCCAATGCGAATGTCCACGGGTAATCTTGCACCATTTCGGTAATGCCCGTTTTGAACGATGGCATTGCATACTGAAAGTAGGTGTCACTCATCCAAGCAATACCGAAGATGGCAATCGCGGCGACCATGCCCGATTTAAACACCACCCCTTCAGGCACTTTCTGCACATTGGTGCGAGTCACCAGCAAAATCAAACCACCGAAGGCCAACATCATCATCTGGATGATCACCGACATAGGGATAGGCTTACCTTCACCAATGGTGCGAATATCAGGCCACATCGCAACAAGCACAATCGAGGCAAGCGCTAGGATAAACAGCATTACCGCATGCTTGACCGATGCTGGCAGCTTCTCGTCCAGCGACGTTGCCGTGGTATGAAGGATCTTGTCTTTCCATAGCGGGTCGCGCAAACGACGCTGGTATTCCAGGTCTTCTTTCAGATCGGCACCACGGCGTAGGCTATAAAGCGACAGCAGGAAGGTACCCAACAAGGTAGAAGGCACGGTAACCATCAAAATGGTCAACAGGGTGATATCGGTTTGGATACCGGTTAACTGGGCGAGGTAGTAAACAACTGCAGCTGAGATCGGGCTGGCGGTGATCGCTAGCTGGGAAGACACCGATGAGGCTGCCATAGGACGCTCAGGACGGATACCGTTCTTAAGCGCCACGTCGCCAATGATTGGCATAATGGAATAAACCGCATGGCCTGTACCTAGCATGAACGTCATCACGTAGGTCACTAACGGGCCAAGAAACGTCACACGTTTTGGGTTGCTACGCAAAATACGCTCTGCCACTTGCAGCATGTATTTCAAACCACCTGCCGCTTCCAAAATCGAAGCACAGGTAACAACCGCAATAATAATTAACATTACCGTGATCGGCGGCGATGTCGGCGGCATTCTGAAAATGAACACTTCAACCAGCAGACCTAAGCCAGATACAACCCCAAGGCCAATACCACCGAACCGGCTACCCGCGTACAACACGAGAAGAAGGAATAAAAATTCCAAATACAACATACTCGTCATCTCCCTATATCGACAAAATATTCCCTTCCAACAAGGTGTTAGAAAGGTAAAGCAACAATACTTTGGGAGTAGACTGCCAGCACAATCTTGCTTAGCAATTGATGCGTATCAATTAAATTTTGTTAATTCACAGCAACCAGTTGATATGTGAGTAGAGGCATAAAAATGGTATTCGATAAAGATAAGCGTGCTACACAAAGCGCCCAATTGAATTACCGCAACGAGATATTTGTGCAACATTATTCGCCCCTTCCGCTACACAGCTGAAGGAGCGCATAGATTGAGATGCAATTGTTCATACCTACCGACGAGCGGTTTCACCGATACTCGGGCACTCGGAGATATGGCACAGGTTGGCGTCAATATCCTGATTTCCCAACACCCGCAGCCACAAGGTAGGGATATGCTTCAGCCTCACCGACTGGCTTTCAAGCCGAACCGGCGGGATCACCGACCAATTGCCGCTCTGATCTTGGCTCGCCAATGCAAATTGGAATGGCATGTAGTCGGCCATACCGAGACGCAAGTCAGTGACAACCAGCTCATCTTGGCGCTGCTCGTACTTCATAAAACCCGAGGTGAAATGGGCCAACATCTGCTGATAGTCAGAATCGATACCCTCAGGCCATGCACCTAACGGCTTTTCGATAAACTCGATATGGGTATCGCTATCAACCAAGGATGACAGCCCCTCTAAATAGTGATCTTCACCCTTCACCACAATACGCCAAAGCACGGTATTGAACGGCGTTGGGGTAATAAACACCGGCTGCCCCGCCATTGGCGTGCCTTCAAGCTGTTGTTCGACCCGCTGCTCTATCACATTCACCGCAACCAACGACCAAACCAAATACAGCGAAGACACCGCCAGCCCGGCGCCGCAAAGCTTAGCCATACGATCACGCCACAACAAGCTGGCGATCAGCATCAGCAATAGCGGCACGGTATAAAACGGGTCGATAATGAACACGCTAGAGATAGCTATCGGCGTGGTGATCGGCCAGAACAGCTGCGTACCGTAGGCTGTGAAGGCATCAAGGATTGGGTGGGTCAGCAAACAAGCCGCCACCAGCAACCACAAATGGGCAAAGCTAAAGCGGGTTGGCCGCCACTTCTGCCACAGCCAGCTTAACAACAATGAAAAGGGCAGCAGGACAAACAGAGAATGGCTAAAGCCACGGTGCTTCACCATATCAGACACAGGATCGCCATAGCTGAGCATGACATCCAAGTCCGGTAAGGTTCCCAGCGCCGCACCTGCCAATAAGATTTTCGGAGAACATTTCCTGCCGGCGACAAAACCGGCAACGGCTGCCCCCAGTACCATTTGTGTAACTGAATCCACGACTACTCCTTGATAAAGACCGAACGGTTCATGCTATTTATACGTCCGACCATCACAATCTGACTTAGTTGCCACACATTAACAGAAAAGTCGTATTTACCGATACGATAAACCAACATGAGGCGGCATTTTAGTTAACGTGCAAAAGTAAAAATTAGGGTTTGCTCGCAGTTCACGGCCGGAGATTTAGCTAGGGTAAATCGAGCAACATCCGTTTACTTTGACAAGGGAAGATGCAATGCCAACAAAAGTATCTGAATACATGACGCAAAAGATTATTACGATCCAACCGGATGCAGGACTTCGTGAAGCCTTCTTCTTGATGCGCGATGAGTCGATTCGCCACCTGCCCGTGGTAAACGACCAGGGCAAACTCGTCGGCATTGTCAGCGACCGAGAGCTGCGCCGCCCGCAATGGGTCGACGAGTCACCGGAAATCGGCCACGACTACGATTTAACCGATGATCTGCACATCGGTGATGTTATGTGTACAGATGTCATCCATGTTCGCACCTACGACACCCTCACCAAAGCCATTGGCACCATCTTAGACCATCACATCGGTGCCGCCCCGGTACTCAACAAGGCTGGGGAGCTGGTCGGCATGCTGTCCGCCATCGACTTACTCCGCGCCTTCCAAGACAGCCTTGAGAGCCAGAAAGCCTCGAAGAAAAAGAAGCAAGTGGCCTAGCGATTTGCTAGCTGCTGCTAGTTAAAGCCATTTGAATGCAACCTGTTGGTTTTTGTCGTTAGGAGCTGGCAGGTTGCTTATTCGTCATATGCTAACTTGTTGGCTGACTCATTTTTGCCCCAAAATTAATTAACGTAATTGTTCAATGGCAGATCGCGCCAGCGAATTTGCGTTACATATTCTAGTCTCGACCAGCTATGGTGTTTGTAAGCTTTGAATTTAGTTCGTTACGCAACAACCCTAACCGAGCCAGAGGTGCTTAACTGTCTAAGTGCGAGTAATGGTTAAATCGGATCCGGAAAAGTAAATTTAAACTATGTTGGTTTTGAACCACTCTTTTAGAAAATTTAAGAACAGTGTCATACGGTAGGGCATATGCTTGCGTGTCGGGTACATGCCGTATATCCCAACTTCAGGAAAGCTTGCTAACCCAGACAACTCTATCAGTTGACTTTGACTGACTTGCTCGCGTGCGAATATGGTTGGAACAGCACCAATCCCCATCCCATTTTGCAATGCCTGAATCAATGCCCCTGTACTGGATACCACCATCGCCCATTGTTGCCGATAAGTAACATTTTTTCCGTCTACCTGTAGATTCCACACATCACCATACCGATTACTCCCCATATGAATACAATCATGGTGTTCTAGTTCGCTAAAATGAGTGGGTATACCTTTTATTGCCAAATATTTTGGTGATGCATACAGGCTAAAAGTGGTTGAACCCAGCTTTGTTGCAATATAAGAGGAGTCTTGAAGGTCAAAGGACAGGCGGAAGGTAAGGTCTACCTCCTCTTTGATCAGATTCGTTTGGGCATTACTTAAAATTAAATCGAAACGAATGTTAGAATAATTTGCCCTGAATATGCTAATCGCTTGGATTAAAAAGGGCCCTAGTCCATCGGGTGCCGATAATCGAATGAGGCCAGAGGGATTATTTTGATGATCAGAGCTTAGCGAATCCTCAAGCCGGTCAATGTCTTCAACAATCCGCTTTACCCCCTGATAGTAATCTTTTCCTCCAGGTGTAAGCTGCATGCTTCTGGTGGTGCGGTTCAGCAAGACCAATCCCAGCTCATTTTCTAAGTCTGCGATCCTCCGCCCGACAATCGCGGGGGTCACACCAATTGTTTTAGCGGCTTTGGCAAAACTGCCTTTTTCAACAACGGTGCAAAACAGCTGCATATTCTTGTACTTATCCATTAGATACTTTTTATATATTATGAAGTGACATTTTGCTTAATTGTGCACACTGATTATATTAATTATCTTCTGTTTTACCAACTACGGTGAAACAGGGAAGCATTATGACTATTACTTCAAAGCTAGCCACTTCAAAACTAGCCACTTTATCCCTTGCGCTTGGCATGGTTGCCAGCGTCAATGCTGCGCAGGGCTTCGATCCTTCCAAGCCAGCAATGACAGAGCTGAAAGACGGCGTTTATCAATATTCACAGTTTTTCTATAACAGCCTAGTCGTTATCACGGACGAGGGTGTCATCGTAACGGATCCGTCAGGCGAAGCTCGCTCAAAAATGATGCGTAAGGAAATCAGCAAACTAACCGATCAACCCGTAAAAAAAGTGATTTATTCCCACGACCATTTTGACCATTCGCGAGGGGGACAGATCTTCAAAGATGAAGGTGCCGAATTTATTACTCAGGAAAAGTGTACAGAGCTGTTGAGCCGTGACCTGGAAGCTCGGGTCGTTCAGCCTGATATCACGTATAAGGATCACTACTCGGTCAAGTTAGGCGGCAAGCAGGTCGATTTGCACTATTACGGTCCGAACGACGGCGATTGCATGAGCATCATCCATATGCCTACAGATCAGGTGCTGATGGGGGTGGATTGGCACCTTCCCGGTTACGTTAATGAACCTTATCGTCTTACCGCACACAACTACGTGGCGATTATCAATACCTTTGAGCGTGTCTTGAACGAACTTGAATTTGACACTGTACTAAGTGGCCATATGCCAGCCTCTTCGCCGGAAGCATTTAGAGAAGACTACCGCTTCAACAAAGCCCTTTTTGATGCGGTATGGAAAGGCATGCAAGAAGGAAAAACAACCGAAGAGCTTAAGGAAGCGGTCAGATTACCAGAGTTCAGCCACTGGCGTGGCTACAAAGAGAATCTTCCGGCGCATGTAGAAAGAATGTCTTACTCAATTTGGCACGGTAATTAAGTGCTTTAAATTGCAAACAAGGTTACCTCATGAAGTTTTTTAAGAAAATGGCAATAATTTTCATTGCCACTCTTTCACCAACTGCTTTTGCACAAACAAAAGACTCACTAGTTCAGGAACTGGCAGAGAACGTATATGCGGTCAGCCTGTTTAATTACACCAGCCTAGTTGTAGTTGGTGAGGAAGATGTATTAATTTCTGATACCGCGAACAGCTATCGGGCCAAGGTCCTAAAAAGTGAGATAGCAAAAATAACAGATAATCCAGTCAAAAAAATCGTTTTGACACATGAACATTTTGATCATGTTGGCGGAACAAAAATTTTCCCTGATGCAGAGGTTATTGCCCATAGCAACATTTTGGAGTATGAGGAGCTAGATCCTCTGGGTATGCTGCCAGAGGTTATTCATAAGACCTTCGAAAAATCTTTAACGATAGAAATGGGGACGACATCAGTAGAGCTGCATCATTTCGGTGCTGCTGACGGTTTGGCGGTTGCTGTTATCTATTTACCCAAAGAAAAGGTCGCTGTGAGTGCTGATATGTATGTCGACGAAGGGCTGAATCCGGGCGTTTTTTTGACGGATACCAATATGCTAGGCAGTCGAGCACTGCTAACTAAGCTGGCAAATTGGGATCTGAATTACGCCATTAACGTGCATTCAAAAAGACTGGATCTTGTGCCGCTTGTGGCTACACAAAAGTTCTATGATGACTTGTACGATTTGGTACTTCCTGAAATTAAAGCTCAACTACGTGCCGACCCATCCCGCTTGGTGCCAAGAATCCTCGAAATGAGCGAGACACTAAAAATGCCTAAGTATGAGAGTTGGCAAAATTATCAGGATCTACCTGTATATATTCGAAAAATGTCATTCGCAATAATCCATGGAGGTTAACACTATGAAATTACATGTATTCGACAGCTGCCCATTTTGTGTCAGGGTCAAAGCCGTTATTGGGTTAAAGGGGATCGAGTGTGAAATCAGCCCAATGCTGCTAGGAGAGTTACCGGCATCCCTCGAAGGAAAGTTTGAGCGCTTTACGGTTCCGGTATTAGAAACGGTAGATCCCAAAAGTGGAAACGTATCAGTGATGGCCGAAAGCCTTGATATTATCCGCAAACTTGATCAATTGAACGTACCTATGTTCGACCACTACGAGGTATCGGAAAAGCTGGAGTCACGTTTAGCTCAACTAAAGCCGGTGACAGCTCAATTATTGTATCCGCGCATGCCAAAGCTCAACCTGCCTGAGCTTTCGGGCGCATCGGCGCTTAATGCCTTCACTGAATCACGTAAAGAAGTGCTAGGCCAGAGTATCGAGGAAGCACTTGAAAAAACGGAGCACTACCTTCCTCAATTAGAAGAGCAGCTAGCACTGATGGAGCAGGAGCTTGATGTCGAAGCATTTGTCTTAGGTCGCCGTAACCTGAACATTGATGACATTGCCGCTTTTGCCGAGCTCAGAAACTTCACCATGATAGCTGAGCTGACATTAAGCAAGTACATGCGGACGTATATCGATTTGATTTCATCTCGCACAAACGTTGCGACTTATCCTCCTATCGGTAAATAGCGGGAGTTAATAATGGCAAATAGCAGACCTCCGGCAAAAGCTATCGTGACCGCCCGACTGTTGAGTAACGAACTTACAGTTAAATATGCCCATAGGCTACAGAACGTTTAGCTCACCACATACAAAAAGAGCCAGCCCACAACAGGCTGGCTCTTATTCCTAGATTGTCCCGTCCTGAGATAAGTTGACACATTGGAGACTTATCAATGAACTCATCAAGTGAATCAAAGATCAAACGAACCCAGCGTGATTACACTTTAGGCTTTAAACTCGCAGTTGTTGCTCAGGTTGAAAAAGGCGAGATGACCTACAAACAAGCCCAAGCTCACTATGGCATTCAGGGACGAAGCACTGTTCTTGTATGGCTAAGAAAGCATGGTAAGTTAGATTGGTCGAAGCCAATTGAGCACTTTCTTACTATGTCTAAATCAAAAGAAACGCCAGCACAGAAGATTAAGCGCCTAGAAAAGGCCCTTGCCGACGCCGAATTAAAGAACATGATTTACGGCGATATGGTGGATATCTTTAAAAAAGAGCACGGGATAGACTTGGAAAAAAAGTACTTAGCCGAGCGCTCTGGCTTGCCAAAGAGCAAGGAAAAGTAAAGCTTGCAACTGCATGTAGGCAGTTCAACTTATCTCGGCAAGCTGTGCATCAATGGAAGCAACGCCTTGAAGCGCGTGCTGAGGAACTATTGCCTGTAAAAGAGATGGTAAGGTATTGGCGCCAATTTATGCCTCGGGTTGGTACTCGAAAGCTATACCAGTTGATTAAGCCCCAGCTAGAGAAACACGGAATAAAGCTGGGACGGGATGGGCTATTTAAGTACTTAAAAAACGAGAACCTGTTGGTCAAGCCAAGGAAGAACTACACCAAGACCACGAACAGTAAACACTGGCTCAGGAAGCATCCGAACCTTTTGAAAGATAGAGTTGTTCATCATGTAGAACAAGTGGTTGTGAGCGATATTACCTATGTCAAAACAGATGAAGGGACACATTATCTCTCACTCGTTACAGACGCTTACTCCCGGAAAATATTAGGCTATGAGCTGAGTAATGAAATGAAGGCTAGCGATGTGGTAAAAGCGCTGGAGATGACCATAACGAACCGCCAAACAGATGCAGCAACAATCCACCACTCAGATCGAGGGCTACAGTACTGCTCATCGGAGTACCAGGAAAAGTTGAGCGCCAATAGCATGATACCTTCTATGACAGATGGTTATGACTGCTACCAGAATGCGTTGGCTGAGCGGGTTAATGGAATACTAAAGAGTGAGTTCCTACTCTACCAGTGCAATACCCTAAAGGAACTGATGGTGTTGGTGAAAGAGTCGATATCGGTATATAACGACTTGAGACCGCATACTAGCTTGGGGATGAGAACACCAAGTGAAGTGCATGAAAAAGCCAGTAGGGAATACCTACTGGCTACATAAAAAGCGTCAACCTATTTTAGGACTAGACATATCAACGCTTCAGCGCTTTTGTCGAAAAGTAATCATTGAAGTACTTAGATAGCTCTTCATCGAGGCTATCTTCATAAAACCCATCCAATACAAAGCCGGCTTCTAGCTGGCCCGCAATAATGGATGTTAATGTATGGCTATGTTCAATGGCTCTCTTGTCGACAATAAACTGCTTCCGCTGCTCATCATCCAGTTCATCAAATGATTGGAACGGCAGACAATTGGCTACCTCAAAGATTCCTTGCTCCCACTTTGCATCATCGAACAAGTAAATCGCAGGGTTTGGTGCGCCCAACATGAATGACCCGCCCTTTACCAGTACCCGATAAACTTCCTTATACATCGGCTGCAAATCAGGTATGTAGGTAATAGAGACTGGGCAGAACACGATATCGAACGTTTCATCACTAAACATGGATAGGTCGCACATATCCCCTTGAACTGTCGCAAGTTGCAATTGCGCTAAGTCAGCAACCTTTCTATCCTGCTCCAATTGCGAAGTGGATATATCCATAACAGTAACATCAGCGCCAGCTGCTGCCAGAATTGGCCCTTGCTGCCCACCACCGCTCGCCAGACATAATATTTTTACGCCTTTTAACTGCGATGGGAACCAATCTCTTGGCACAAGGCTATTTGCCCCAAGGCTGACTTCAATATCGCCACCTCTTGCTTTATCGATGGTCTCTATTGATACAGGAATGGTCCATACCACATCATCGGCAACTTTCTTATCCCATGCCAATTCATTGTGGCCAACAACTAACGCTTGCGTGTTTTCCTTTGTCATTTGTTTGTTCTCTTTCATATTCATTCACGCCCTACTCGATACCGAGCTGGCAATTAATGTCGCTGATTTCATTGCGCCACTCTTGTTGTAACTTTGGCTTTTGGTGCTTCAATTTACGACTAAGATCGGCTTCTAATAAGGCCTCTAAATTACAAAGCCGGTCGATAAGCATCTCTTCCTCAGAAGGGTTGTTATCATTTGATGACGCATCACTGCCAAGTTGGAGTGCTTCATACTCGGCACTCACTTCATTCAGTTCATTACTGTCAATTTGGTTAGGCTCAGCGCCTTCTAAGACGGCATAAAGCTGTTCAATATCATGCCACTCTTCGAGTTGATCATCTTGAACTAGCCAATAGCGGTTACAGCTTGCTTCAATCAAGTCACGATCGTGGGTAACCAACAAAAAGCCCCCAGCAAACTCACGAAGCGTTTGTGCTAGCTCTTCTTTTCCAGCCAAGTCCAAGTGATTAGTTGGCTCATCAAGTAGCAGCAAATGATAATTGGCCAGTGTTAGACCAACCAGTAACAACCGAGAGCGCTCACCGCCACTGAGCGACTGAACTTGTTGGCTATGGCGTACATACGGAAAGCCAGCACTAATAAGCGCCATTTTCCTCTGCTCTTCTGATAAATCAGTGAACACGCTTAGCGCATCAATCAAGTTAGCTTCATCTTGTAGTTGCTTAAGGCTTTGATCATAAAAGCCAAGCCTACAACGCGGATGGAACTTTATTGGTTGATCGCCCTCAGACTCGCTGACATAAGCCCGCCAAAGCATTTTCAGAAGTGACGACTTTCCACAACCGTTACGGCCAACAATGGCAACTCTATCGCCGCTCTTGATTTGCTTTTCTAGCACTTGGAACAACACCGGTGCCGCCGGAACAGGCTTTACCGCAATATCTGAAAGGCTTAGCAGTCTGTCAGCCCGTAAAGCTTCACCTTTTAGCTGAAGTTGCCATGGTGTGCCTGACGTCAACTCCGTTTGTGCATCTTTCAATCGTTCAACACGTTTTTCCATATTCTTGGCTTTTCGTGACAAGTCTTCGTTATCGTAAACTTGCCCCCAAGTGGCTAAACGCTTTGCACTTTTTTCGATGCGTTCAATTTCCTTTTGTTCTGACTGGTTTCGCAAGAAATCAGCCTCATCCATCGCTTCGAGAGATTGAAGTGCCTCACTGCAAGGTAAACGAAAATAGCGCAGCGCTTTATCACGCAATATCCAGGTGCAATTGGTTACCCGATCAAGCAAGCGCCTGTCATGTGAAACCAAGACAAAACTGCCTTTTCATTGCAGCAGAAATTGCTCCAGCCAAAGCAACGTTGGCAAATCTAGGTGGTTACTTGGTTCATCAAGCAACAGTAAGTCAGGTTGCGAAATCAGTGCCCTTGCCAATAACAGGCGGGTATGCTGACCACCACTGAGGCTTCCAGCGGTTAATTGCCAGTCATGCTTTGAAAAGCCCATGTCTGCCAGGATTAACTCAGCTCGCCAGCTTTCAGACTGCTGCTCGCTCTTTGGCAGCTTTTTAACCACGGCTTCAAGCATAGAAACTTGCTCTAGGTATGGCGGTAAATGCTGCTCTACTCGCTCCATCAAGCATTGATTTGCAGCGGTAATAGCACCGGACTGAGGCTGAGTTTCACCGTTAAGTAGGCTTAGAAGGGTACTTTTACCACAACCGTTATGACCAACAAGGCCAATGCGATCGCCTTTTTTTAAGGTGAATGAAATTCCTTCAAGCAAAGGTGCTGAAGTTGTTTGATAAGAAATAGTTTGTGCAGATAGTAAAGTGCTCATGGCTTACTCAAGATTTACAGGCGTAACAACGCCTATCGTCAAACATTGCTGACAATAACCAGGTAAGCTAGAGAGAAGTGACTCTATTCTGTGTAATTAAAACTTCGCTCAAGCAAAGGTTATCGCAGCACGATACCAGTAAAACTTGAGCAAGTTTGATTACCAAAGAAGTGTGCGAAATTTTTATCAATTGCTTCACACTTTGTCATGATTTACCTCCTTTTTATTTTCTCAGTGGGCCAAGGCGTACGATTGTATACCCAAAATTATACGAGGTGAAGCTCCCACTTGATGTAGCTGATCAAAGCTTATTGATAGAAAACCAAATTTCAGTGACCACTTCGTGAGTCAGGTTGGCCTCCCCATCGTGAGTGCTAACCACTTTGTGATTACCACCGATCATTATCCGTTCACTGTTTGACAGTGGTAGTCGTTGCGACAACTGGAGCCTTGATTGGTTTAGGTGTACTTGGGGCACACTATCAAAGTGAATCGATGTGTTCAGCATTACCACATAATCTTTACCAGGGATGCCAGGCGATGGTTCAATATGAGTGGTACTTGGCTCAGCGCTTTGCTCACTGAGTCGAAAGCTAGCGGCTTCATTCATATTGACCACAACAGTCTTCTGCTGCTCATACCCTTGGCTCTCGCGACTTAACTCAATGATAGCCTGATAGGTTGGTGCCTTTGATAAATCAATCGTCACCAATTCATTAGCGTAAGCCGAAAGTGAATTAACCGAAAATAATGCAAGTGACAATAATAACTTCTTCATTTTGATATGAGCAGCCTCTTTAGGAAAGATCACCTATGGCGCGGGTAACAGCCGCTATAGCATGGATTTCGGTCGTATCGTATAACGGCACTGACGTATGCTGTTGTTGGATAAGCAGTGCAATTTCGGTACAACCCAAAATGACCGCTTCAGCGCCTTGCTCAAATAAATGTTGAACAATTCGTTGATACGCTTCTCTGGAGTCCTCCTTAATCACACCCAAACACAGTTCGTTATAGATAATATCGTGTACTGTCGTTCTATCAGCATCATCCGGTACAACAACATCAATGCCGAAATTATCAATCAAGCGCTGTTTATAGAAATCTTGCTCCATCGTGAAGCGCGTGCCTAGCAAACCAACGCTTTTAATGCCGTCGCTGACCAGCTGCTCTGCGGTTGCATCAGCAATATGGAGAATAGGCACCGAGATCTTAGCTTCAATTTGCGGCGCTACCTTGTGCATAGTGTTAGTGCAAATCATCAGAAAGTCAGCCCCACCCGCTTCTATCGATTGGGCAGCCTTAGATAGAATGTCTGCCGTATCATCCCAGCGCCCCTGATGTTGAAGCTTTTCAATTTCATCAAAGTCGACGCTATACAAGCAAATTTTTGCAGAATGTAAACCGCCAAGCTGCTCTTTTACACCTTCATTGATTGCTTTGTAGTAACTTGCCGTTGATTCCCAGCTCATGCCGCCAAGCATCCCGATCGTCTTCATTGCTTATCCCTTAATACTGTGTGCTTACCCATTGATATCATTATTTTATAGGCAGTATCAAATACTAAGTTTTCAGATGTCGCCAGCTAATAGCCCTAGCTGGGAATTGATTTTTCACTCAATAAGAATACACTACCGCCCCCTGCTCCAACTTGGCTAAACACGTGAGTAAAAAACCTGACAGAAGTACTGCGATGCAGCAGATCATCGATGCTGTAAAAGATGAGTTTCCGATTTATCAGGAAGATACCTTCAAGTGCGGCCCGGACAATACTTGTATTGGCTGCCCCAAGAAGCTAATGGAGCTGGTTGATACCGAATTAAGCTACTGGCAACACCAACTCGACCGAGGTATCGCCCCTAATTTCGACGAGATTGCCCGTTTCGGCAAGATGTGCAAGAACATCCGCCGCTCGTTGGTGCGAAATAACAGAATTACGGCTTAGCCCACAACAATTGTGGGCTAAAGCTATGCTATACAGTTGAACGCCACATTCCCTTTCCTGCAACAGTGAACTCGTATAACAAGATGTAATGTTAGCCATAACGAAACATCACTTTACGATTTTGTTAATGATTTGATACTTATAAATATCATAATTCGAAGAGTATCTATCGACGACACACTCTATAGAGCTGTGATTGTCAGTAACAAAGGGAATAGTTGTAATGAAAATGCTCAACAATAGCCTTAGGCCGATTGTATTCTGGCCTTCTTTTCTTGTCGCATCAGGGATCGTCGTTGTTAACCTCATCGATGAAGCTTCGTTTGCCGCTGGTGCTACAGCAATTAATAACGTCATCATGGCGAACTTTGCTTGGGCATTTAGCTTACTAACTTTCATCATTACCCTCATTGCTGGGTACCTATTCTTCTCCAAGGTCGGTGATGTCAAAATTGGCGGTAAAGACGCAACACCTATGCTAACAAAGTGGAAGTGGTTCACTATCACACTTTCAACAACATTGTCGGCAGGGGTATTATTCTGGTCTACAGCTGAGCCACTTTATTATTTACACCAACCACCAGAGTCACTTGGTTTAACGCCAGGGTCTTTTCAGGCTGCTTTATTTTCTCTTTCAACAGTCTTAATGCACTGGACATATGCACCCTATGCAATCTATGCAGTCCCTTCCGTGTGTTTTGCATTGGTCTTTTTCAATCTAAAAAAGCCATATTCGCTTGCCTCAACCATTGAACCAGCCTTAGGCCACCGGAAAATCGGCGATAAAGGCGCTCAAATTCTAGACTCGGCATGCCTTTTTACGCTGATTTTCGGTATGGCTGCCACAATGGGTACTAGCATCCTGATTTTAATGGGGGGATTAAATTACTTCTTTGACATCCCTACAAACGGTTTCACAATGGGTATCACTGTCATTGTGATTACCGCAAGCTTTGTTGGTTCCGCTGTTACCGGACTTCATAAGGGCATAACCATCTTGGCTAAGTGGAACTCAATCGGGTTATTCGCCATTGCAACACTGATGCTTTTCGCTGGTCCTACCCTGTTCCAGTTTGCATTCGGTGTTGAAGCCTTCGGTCAATTTTTAACCAACTTCATTAATAAACTGACCTTTACAGGTGCAGCATCAGGCGATCAATGGCCGAAATGGTGGAGTTTGTACTACTGGGCAATTTGGATGGCTTGGGCACCGCTATCAGCCTTGTTCCTTGGCTACATCGCGCGAGGCTATACCGTTAAGCAGCTAATCATTATGACAATGCTATTACCTGCATCGTTCACTGTGTTGTGGATGTGGATCTTCGGCGGTACTGCAATCAAGTGGGACATGGACTCAAACAATGCCTTATATGATGTACTGCAAAATCAAGGGGTAGAGAATGTGCTTTACAGCGTATTCGACAAACTACCCGCAACATCACTGCTGGCAGGAGTAATGTTATTAGTTGCTTTCCTATCATTTGTCACTTCTGCTCACTCAAACGCGCTTGTAATGTCACAAATCTGTACTCGAGGTTTATCTGCCGATAACTTAAAAGCCAATAAGCCACTCATCGTAATGTGGGGCTCATTTGTCGCCTTTATTTCATGGGCAATGATCAGTTTTGCAGGGATTGACGGCATCAAAATGGTTTCAAATCTAGGCGGTGTATTTGCCATTCTTGTTTTAGTACTTATGTCAGCATCTGCTGTTTCACTCGCTAATGATCCTCGAATATTAAAAGACCGCATCATTCGGGACTATGAAAAAGAAGCTGCAGCACTTCATACCCAAACTTCCAAATAAAGCTTAACCCTTTTCCGTGCGGTATTACCTCCTGTAATACCGCTCTTTAGCCTTTATTTCTATTTTTATAAGGACAAAGATATGGCCTTAGTTACTGCTATTGACCGTACAAAAATAATTGACGCTTTCCCCTTTGAAGTACGCGAAATTGAAAATATTTTTATTCCCCTATCTGACGGTACTAAGCTTGCCGCTCGAATCTGGTTACCTGTAAATGCAGAAAACAAGCCAGTACCAGCTATCTTAGAGTACCTCCCTTACCGAAAGCGAGACGGTACCGCAGCGAGAGATGAACTGACTCACCCTTATCTAGCAGGCCACGGCTATGCTTGCGTTAGAGTTGATATTCGTGGATACGGAGAATCTCAAGGCGCAATACAAGAAGAATATGATCCGCAAGAACAAGCTGATGCATTGGAAGTCATCCAATGGCTAACCCAGCAAACCTGGTGTGACGGAAATGTGGGTATGTGGGGTATTTCATGGGGTGGGTTTAACGCACTCCAAGTTGCAACGCATAAGCCTAAAGCACTAAAAGCCATTATTTCAATTTGCTCGACAGATGATCGATTCAGGGATGATATCCACTACCATAATGGGTGTCTGCTGAACGAAAATATTGGCTGGTCAGGTACCATGCAAAGTTACTCGGCTTACGCGCCCGATCCGCTTTTAGTGGGTGATGATTGGCGAGACATGTGGCTAAACCGCTTACAAAATATGCCTCTTCATGCAAAAACGTGGATGGAGCACTCTTTCCAAGATGAATACTGGAAGCAGGGCTCAATAAACCAAGATTATAACGCCATAGAAGCTGCAGTCTATTTAGTCGGTGGCTGGTGGGATGCATACCACACTCCGTTAATGCGTATGATAGAGCACCTAAAAGCACCTAAAAAGGCATTAGTTGGGCCTTGGGCACATAAATACCCCCACTTTGCTACTCCTGATCCGGCAATTGGATTTCTAAAAGAAGCTCTACGCTGGTGGGACTATTGGTTAAAGGGGAAAGATACGGGCATTATGAACGAGCCAGCTGTCACACTATATATGCAAGATGCTATGCCTCCAGCCGCCAGTTACAATGAGCGTCCAGGACATTGGGTTCAAGAGAAGTCTTGGCCGTCTTCCAACATCGCACCTTTGCGTTACTACTTAACACCTAACCAACTCACAAAGGATTCAAATGATTTAGCTATTGACTCAACTAGCACAATCAACTCTCCAGAAACCGTTGGTGCTGCTTCAGGCGAGTATTGTGTTATATGGTTAGGGCCAGAATATCCAACAGATCAGCGCCGCGATGATGCGTTCTCAACCGTGTTTACCTCTCAGCCATTAACTGAAGATATGCACATACTTGGCGCACCAACCTTTTCTTTCGATATTATTTCGGATAAACCTGTTGCAAAACTTGCACTGCGTTTGAATGATGTTTTTCCAAATGGTGAGTCAGCACGTATTACTTATTCGGTTCAAAACTTATGTATGAGAGAAGGGTTTGATAACCCACAGTACTTAGAACCTGGAAAGCCTTATCGTATAACCATAAAGCTGGATGATATTGGCTATATTGTTCCAGCGGGGCACAGGATCAGCCTATCTATTTCTGATAGTTATTGGCCACTAATATGGCCCTCTCCAGAGCCTACGTGTTTAACATTAAAATTAGCCGATGCCTTTCTGGATATTCCTTGCCATAACAACAGTACCGCTTTAGAAAGCAGTCCGTTTGGCTTACCTGAAAGTGCAAAACCTATAGCAATGGAAGTATTAAGAGAAGGAAATAGTACTCGTCAAACTGTGGAAGACGCATATACAGGGAGTGTAACCACTGAGATATTTGATGACTTTGGGACCTTAAGGTATAGCGCTCATGGTCTAACCGTTGATCAAGTGGCATCTGAAAAATACATAATTCTTCCAAATGATCCTACTTCCGCCCAAGTTGAAACCAAATGGGTCCACACTGTTTCACGAGAAAAGTGGAACTATAAAGTCGAAAGCACGCAAAAGCTTCATTCTGACAAAAGCTACTTTTACCTAGAAGCAGAGCAAATTGCATGGGAAGACGATATCGAAGTACATAGAAAAGTATGGTCAGAAAAGATTGATCGTAAGTTCCAATAGCAGGAGAAATGTTACCCTGCACAATCAAAAGGGCACTCAATGCCCTTTTGATATGAATCCATCTACCCGAGCTGCTTCAAGATTCAGCTTGGGTATATGGATTAAAACTTTTGACAACTTACTTCAGTTTCAACCCAATCCAAAAATAACTTATTGATTCGTCTATCTGAAAGTTTTGATTGAGATAGATAAAAACTACCAACTCGCTTTTGAACTCGGTCAACCAACGGAACCAGTTTCCCTTGTTTTATTAAGTCATGGACATGCCAATCCCAAACGAGCGCGATACCACAGTCTTGAACGGCGGCCTGAACGATTAATGTTTGCTCAGCCAAAAAAAGGGCTTTGCTCGGCTGTTGATACTCTATCCCTTCACGTAATGCCCAACTCTCCCAGTTTTCCCAGTTCTCAGGCCAACTATCCATCATTAGCAATGTATGCTGCCATATCTCAGTAAGTGAGATTTCTCCCCCAGCCTGAGCCAAATAAGATGGGCTACAAACTGGAAAAACATTTTCTTCAAATAAGCGATGCCAACCAGCCACACCATCCGGCTGACCACTATAGAAAAAGGCCAAATCATAGTCACTTTCACTACGCTCATTGGCTTGATCATCTACTGTAATATGTATTTGAATATCTGGATGCTGCTTTTGAAAAGAGTTTAATCGTGGCATTAGCCAAAAAGACGTAAAGCATTGACCCGCCACTATAGTAAGCTTCTGTGCCGTAGGTGTAGAGGCAATACTTGCAGCTTGTGTGGCAGCTAAGATATCCGCTAAAGATTGACTAATACTTGAGGCATAATCTTTACCTGCTGCAGTTAACTCTAAGGTTCGATGCTTTCGTATAAATAAACTACGACCTAGATGCTCTTCAAGTAAGCGGATTTGTCGACTAACTGCAGCCTGAGTAACACAAAGCTCATCAGCAGCCAAAGTGAAGCTACAATATCGCGCTGCAGCTTCAAACATAACAAGGCTATTCAGTGGCGGAAGCCCTTTCGTCGACATAACCATCCCTGACTATCGATAAAGTACTCAGGATACCCCAAAAATACGTCACAAGCAGCTGCTTGTTTCCATAACTGCATGGTTAAAGGTTGCTTCCTCACAACCTAAATCACTTAATACTACCTATCAGCCGGGTGATTAACCCCATCATTTGTGACAACGTCACCCAATTCAAAAGGATTCACGCCTTCTAAACAGCCAATGTTATAACCGTATTCATTGGGGTTTGAACGGCGTTTATGGTGGGTATAAATACCACAATTAGAGCAAAAATAGTGTTGGGCGGTATTGGTATTAAATTGGTAGAGCTTCAAGAACTCTTCCCCTTTTACTATGCGGATAGCATCTAGCGTCACAGATCCAACTATTGCTCCCTTACGGCGACAAATAGAGCAATCGCATCGTCTTGGGCTTTCAATGCCATTGGGTAATGTCAACTCAAGCTCAATGGCACCGCAATGACAGCTGGCTTTGTGCTTAGGCTGAATCACTGTATTCCCTACCCGTTTTATCATTAATCCACTCCCTAGCAATGATATCAATCGCAGCAACAAACATGACTATAAGGCTAATTTGAATCCTTCATGGCTTGCTGTAAACCCTAGTTTTTCATAGAACCTAAGTGCATCAGGGCGTGCCTTATCACTCGTTAGTTGAATGAGCGAGCATCCTTTAGACTTGGCAGTGGCAATAGCATGCTCGAAGAAGGCTTCACCATAACCTCGACCACGGTAGTCCTCATGCACCCTGACGCCTTCAACAAGGCAGCGCCAACTACCAGTGTGCGTTAAATATGGAATGAAGGTTAGCTGAAGCATACCCACCAAATTACCATCAGTCTCAGCAACAATTAACTGGTTATTTGGATCAGTATCGATAGCCTTGAACGCCGCTTCATACTTAGCATTCAATGGTAAAGATACGTCTTCTCGCTTGCTGCCCAAAGGGTCATTCGCGAGCATCATCACCAAACCTTCCAAGTCTGAATGCCGCGCTTGTCTAAACGTCAATGTCATTGGTTATCCTTCACTACAAATTTTATTAAGAATTAAAATAACCAATAAAGCTCAACAAATTCAAGGAGAGGGCTTACCAAACCATGAGATTATTTCATTGTAAGTAACTAGATAAACTAACTAAGCGATAAGCCGCCATCAACGACGAGTGTATGGCCAACAACATAACTTGCTTTATCAGAGCATAACCACTCAATGGCATTCACTATTTCTTGGGCATGTGCAAAACGACCAAGTGGGACAACGCTCTCGACTTCACTACGTAGATTAGCATTTGATAACTTAACCTATCCTCCCAGCGCGGTGTCCATGTAACACCAGGGGCTACAGCGTTCACCCGAATTCCAGACTTTATTGCCTCAAGCGCAACAGAGCGAGTCAGCCCCTCTAAACCATGCTTCGCCGCACTGTACATAGCAGCGTTGGGGGTCGGTCGAATACCATTCACAGAACTGATGTTGACGATGCAAGCGCCTTTCGACATGAGTAATAATTCATGCTTAAAACACAATGCATGAGCCCAAAAGTCATTCATTAAAGTTTTATGTAACTCATCAGTATCGACATTAGCGAAAACACCCCCAGATTCGAGCTTGGGAGATGCATTGTTAATCGCTATGTGCAGACACTGATAGTGTTGTTTAATATGACTAAAAAGCTTCTCGACTTGTGCAGAATCAGAGAGATCAACAGAAACAAAATCAACGTGTTCTAACTCAGGGGACGACCTTACCGCTTCTTGCCATGTCTCTACCGATCGAGCACAAGTCACCACTTGATGGCCTTGAGAAACAAACGCTTTAACCGCTTCTAAGCCAATCCCCTTACTCCCACCAGTCACTAACACTGTTTTCATCAATTATTCCTTCCATGGATTTTAATTAAACTAATGCAGCTTACTCGTCTTTGGGAGCATACTGCTCGAACACTTGCTGCCCTGTCATTTTGTGAGTGTCATTACGTAACTCATAATACCCTGGCTTTTCGTCAATGAATATTTCATTAGTTAAGGTGAAATCGGCATCTTGAAATAGTCCCGCGGATAAAATGAATTCGTTGGTTGGAAGTAAATGGTAAAACAGGTTTGTGCCGCATTTACTGCAGAAGCCACGCTCTGCCCATTCTGATGATTGGTAGATGGTAGGCTCATCGCCATTAAACACAACATCTGAGCCACAGTGGACCGCAAACATAGGGCCACTAGACCACTTACGGCACATTGAACAATGGCACAGGCCGACTTCCTTTTGGGGTTCTGCCTCCACTTCAATAGCACCACATAAACATTGACCTTTCATTTCAACCTCCCACTCCGATAAATCAAAACGCCAAGTTGAGCATTAGCCAACAGTATTAGTCCACTGTAGCAACACCAGCCAATACCGTATTTGCTGTTAGTAAGATATGCTCATTTCCTTTCCGCTCTACTTGAAAATAACCACCTTCACTCGATAGCTGCCTGACCTTTAAACTTGTACTCGATAACAAGCTTAGCCAATAAGGTGCTAATGAACACTGGGCCGAGCCAGTAGCGAGATCTTCATCGATACCTATGCTCGGCGCAAAATAACGCAAGACATAGCCATCATTCCCGTTTTGGGCGGTCAAAATTAAAGCATGGTGATCTTTAAAAGACTTAACCACATAACCTTAGAATTAGAAACACAATAAAACCCCTCGAGTTCAAAGGATAATCACCCCCAAACAAAAGATTAGATAACTAACCTTTTCATCCTAGGAATACCACTAAACAGACGCATAAAAATGCAATAAAACGGTGATATCTTGAGAATTATTTGGTCTTACATCAAATTTTTGATATCGTATGTCGAAATTATTGTTTTGCACACTAATCAAATTGGCGATTCCAATGGTTACGGAAGACGCAAAGGCTCGCCAGAATGCTTAGTGTGCTAATAAATTGAGGAAATGATGAATCATCTTAAGGATAAGTACAGTATAGAAAATACTGACTACACAATTGGCCAGGATAATGTTCAGCGTTGGGGTTTTGATGTCCATAACCCTGTCTTCGGTATCAGTGCCGGACTCATTCTACTTTTCATCGTCGCACTACTACTTAGCGATGCAGCCACAGCCAAATCTGTGCTTGATGGCATTAAATTAAGCATCATTAACAACTTTGATAGTTTGATCATGTGGTCAGGCAACATCTTTCTTATTTTCATTCTTGGTCTAGCCTTTTCACCATTTGGTAAGATTCGCCTTGGCGGTGCAGACGCAGAACCTGAACACTCAAACAGTTCTTGGTTCTCGATGCTTTTCGCTGCGGGTATGGGTATCGGCCTCATGTTCTGGGGTGTTGCCGAGCCTGTTGCTTACTTCACTGGCTGGTTCGAAACGCCACTTGCCGTTGAGCCTAACACGCCAGAAGCCGCCAAAGTTGCCCTTGGTGCAACCATGTTCCACTGGGGTTTACACCCATGGGCCATTTATGCCGTTGTTGCGCTGTCTCTTGCCTTTTTTGCTTATAACAAAGGCCTACCGCTTTCAATGCGTTCAATCTTCTACCCTATCTTGGGCGATCGTACCTGGGGCTGGTTTGGTCACGCTATTGATATCATGGCTGTTATCGCTACCCTATTTGGTTTGGCGACCACGCTCGGCCTAGGTGCGCAACAAGCCGCTAGCGGCCTTAGCTTTGTATTCGGTATCAATAACAGTGTTGATCTACAAATTGGCGTTATTATCTTTGTTACTTTTTTAGCGGGTATCTCTGTTTATCGCGGTATTGACGGCGGGATTAAACTGCTAAGTAACACTAATCTACTGGTTGCATTTGCCCTGCTGATCTTTGTTGCCCTTGCTGGCCTAGCTGCAGCGTTTAACACTATCCCAGTTGCGCTAATGGGCTACATTGAGAATATCATTCCACTAAGTAACCCGCATGGTCGTGAAGACGAAGCATGGATGCACGGTTGGACTGTATTCTACTGGGCTTGGTGGATCTCATGGTCACCATGTGTAGGTATGTTCATTGCACGTGTATCTAAAGGTCGCACCGTACGTGAGTTCATCTTTGCTGTTATCTGTATTCCAACAGTCATTACGCTACTTTGGATGTCAGTATTCGGTGGCATCGCCATTGATCAAGTTGTAAACAACATTGGTGAACTTGGTGCTAACGGGCTAACCAACGTTACCCTTGCCCTATTTGAAGTTTATGAAGTACTGCCATTTAGCGTATTGCTTTCAGTAATCTCAATATTGCTGATCATGGTATTCTTTATTACCTCTTCAGATTCCGCTTCATTGGTTATCGACAGTATCACTGCTGGCGGTAAAGTCGATGCCCCAGTACCCCAGCGTTTATTCTGGGCTAGCATGCAAGGTGCTATCGCTGCTTCGCTGCTTTGGATTGGTGGCACAGAGGCAATGCAAGCACTTCAAGCTGGAACAATCTCAACGGCGCTTCCGTTTACGATTGTGCTACTAACAATGTGTGTAAGCTTGTTAATGGGTATGCGAACTGAATTGCAACACCATAAATTAGCTTATAGCTAATTACCCTCTGACGCATAATTGAATTGACGCCGCTATTAGAGCGGCGTTTTTTTGGTTAAATTTTATTGATTCGTCTAACTCACTTACAATTTGACATGGATTTTTTTTAAATAACACTGCCTAATAAACAAAACCTATCGACATATAAACCACCAAAATCAACCTATCCTTCAACCACTTACCAACCTCGGCCATTTCAGTAACAAGTATCTTGTACAGATAATTAGCCACTCACTCAAGTCGCTTATTTTTAGCTCCGTTTTTGGGAGCAATATCACACAAATCACACATTAAATACTTAACAATGAAAGTGAATTAACCCTATTGTTATGAAGTGAAACAGGATTTATGACCATCGAAATATGCGAATGCTTTTTAGAACCGTGCCCTAAATGTGGCCAAGAAGATGACTTTCTTATTGATCAAGATAGCCACTGTATTATCTGTATTTGCGGTTTTAAACGCCCTCTCCCCCAGTGCAAATGTCGCACATCTTACTTAAATTAGAAGCCACTAAATATATTAAATTAAAGCCTTCAAGCAACATTCATGGCTAATATGTATGTAATCAACATATAAAAATGCTAAATACCAAATTTTATCCATGTGACATGGATCGCAGATTTTCTTGTTTTCAGATGATTTATTATGTCCTATAACTGATATGAAACAAATGGAATAAGTGATTTAAATATGAATATTATTTTCTCATCGCAAAGCGCATTCATTTTAAGGATTATTTATGGATCAAGCTGATGGACTCAGAAACCTTTTTACCAAGGAAAGTTGCAAAGATAAGCTGATCAAGACTCAGAGCGAAATTCAGCGTGCAATCATAACTGGTCAGTATCAACGACTCGACGACTTAATGATAGAGTTAGAAAAAGCACAAGTCGCTTTTGAGTCAACGATAAACTAATCGACAAATCGCACCTCTGAAACTTCGGGCTACGGGCGTCTGCATTGAACAAAAAAATAGCGACACCGAAGTGCCGCTTCAACGCATTCCCCATTTTTATAAAAACGTCCGTGTTTTTATACTGGCGCCTTTCTCGTCATTAGTTTAATGCGCCACGATAATGCCACTTCTTTTTCAATTAGCTTTAATGCTAATTATTTTTTATTAGCTGGTTAATAGTAAGCAAGTGAAATACCAACTTTTCATTTACTTAACTTTCAATAATTTAGCTGTATAGAAATTCTGCTTTGTAAAATAACCTGACACAATGAGCATGTGATCCCCTTCGACAATTAACAAAGTGCCGATAATTCCACATAAATCTGTGACCAAGCCTTCAAGCTAAAAAGCGGGAATTGATTAAAGTAGAGGAAGGCAATTAAAAAGCGCTCCCTATCCCCCAGCACAGAGGATCGAATATGAAAAGAATTATCATATGCTCCGATGGTACTTGGAATCGGCCAGAGCAATACGGCGAAGAAACTTACCCTACCAACGTTTTAAAATTTGCTCGCTGTATTCCTCCTACAGCTCCAGATGGCACTAAGCAAATTGTTTATTACGATTGGGGGATTGGTTCATACCACAACAAGCTCTTCGCTGGAGCCCTTGGCAAAGGCTTAGATAAAAATATCATGGATTGCTATCGCTTCATTGTTCATAACTATGAGCCTGGCGATGAGTTGTATCTATTTGGTTTTAGCCGCGGTGCCTATACAGTCAGAAGCCTATGCGGGATGATCAATAATTGCAGCATACTTAAAAGCATCAATGGCAGTATGATTGAAGATGCCTTTATGCTTTATCGAAACCCAGAGAACAAACCTCATAGCCAATTTTCAATTGATTGGAAAGATCGCTACGCCATTCAACAAACAACCCATATAAATTTCATTGGTGTATGGGATACCGTCGGGGCAATGGGGTTACCCACCAGCATATTTGGACTGATAGAAGATGAGCACTTGTTCTATGACGATAAACTCGGAAGCAATGTGCTTAAAGCTCGCCAAGCTTTAGCCCTTGATGAAGTACGACAAGATTTCACTCCAACGCTTTGGCAACCTAAAGAAGGCATTGATATTGAACAAGTGTGGTTTGCAGGTGTTCACTGCGATGTAGGCGGAAGTTACCAACCTGATGCTGATGGCACAGTGCTTTCCGATATTCCCATGCTTTGGCTCCAACAAGAGGCAGAAAAAACAGGGCTCAGCTTCGACCCCACCCTAAGGCCGCTAAATTTAAATCCGCATGCAACACAGCACAATGAGTACAAACGTAAATACCGCTTGCTGGGTAAGAGTGTGCGAGAGATTCCCCGCCAAAGTGAGATCCCGACTTGGGTTCATTACAGCGTTAGCGCACGCTATGAAACTGGCTATCGAAGCAAACCAATCGAAGACTATCTAACACAACACAATCAGTGGCCGCCAATTTGGTCAGAGTAAAATGAGTATTACTGTTTGAGTGAAGCCACTGCACTACGGCTTTGCTCAATCAGTTTATCTGCCTCCTCTTCTTGTTGGGTAATAGCAATAAACAGCAAATCAGTAATCAACAACTGACTATCCCTAGAGGTAATCGACGAGCTTCGGTTCTGCTCTTCATCTGTCGAGGTGATCAGTTTTACATCCGCAAACTTATCAAGGGGGGTGGTTGCGAGTTGGCTAACAGAAATGACCTTCGCACCATTACTTTTCGCTATTTGCGCCACCCTCAACACTTCCTTACTTTGACCAGAATGGGAAATGACCACCACTGCATCCTTTTCCTTCAGCGTCGAGGCATTGGCAACCTGTATATGGGTATCATATTCAGCCTGCACCGCATGGCCTATTTTCATCAGCTTGTAGCTTAAGTCTTTTGCCACCAAGGATGACGCGCCAACACCAGATATTTGTATTTTGGTCGCGAGGTGTAAGATATTGGCCGCTTCCTGAATATTCGTATCAGCATTAAGCATAGTGGTCTGCTCTAGCGATTGCGCCTTACTGGCTAATAACTTTTCCATTACAACAGACACTTTGTCACTGCGAGAAATAGAACCATGAATCACTTTTCGCGAAATGGGCTGATATGGACGCTCAGTCTCGTATAACTTTTGCTTAAGCTCTGAAAAGCCGCTATAGCCAACCTTCTGGCTAAATTTAACAATGGTTGATTGCCCCACACCAATGGCTTTCGCCAATTCAGGGGAAGAGAGAAGCTTAACCTGCTCTGGGTACTCAAGTACAAAACGTGCAACTAAAGTGTCCGATGGTGAAAGTTGAGGAAGCAATGCTTTGATTCTTGTTAGTCCTTTCATTATGCCTCCTGTCATTATTTCTTCAGAATGTAATGCTTATACATCACGGTTCACTTAGATTACTGTTTACTTCAAAACCGAGGAATAGTTATTCCTTGTTTCGAATTCAATTGGAATAGTACTCAAGCAGAATTGCGAGCATGGTCATAGAAAACCACCTTCAACTATTCCATCAAAGAATAGCCTTTGGAATTCCCTATTCAACCCGCCATACTGACCCAAAAAGATAACGATACCTAACATCTAATAGCGACATTTTATTCCAAACACCTTGCACAATTCATGCTACGGAGCTGCTATGAATTCTCTTTTTACAACATTGGACTGGGCAGTATTTGCGATTTACTTCTCGATTATTGCCTACACCGGCTGGCACTTTAGCCGCGTCAAAATCACCTCCACAAAAGACTACTTTCTCGGCGGCAATAGCATGCCTATGTGGGTAGTCGCTGTATCAGTATTAGCAACCTCTCAATCAGCGGCCACCTTTCTTGGCGGCCCAGATTCAAGTTACCGTGGCGACTTAACTTACCTCGCCACCAATATTGGCGGCATCATGGGCGCCTTGTTTGTTGCTTGGGTCTTGATCCCACGCTTCTACCAGAACAAAGTGTCCACCGTGTACGAACTGCTCAAGGTGCGCTTCGGTGAGAAAACCAAACAGCGTGCTGGCATGATGTACTTGGTTGGCCGTGTGTTTGCTTCCGGCTCTCGCCTATACATGGCAGCTATTGCCGTTTCGATGATCCTATTTACCAACATTTCGCCATCTAGTGTCATTAGCTCAGTTGTGATCCTAGTGGCCGTTGGCCTTGCCTATACCTACATGGGCGGTATTCGCTCGGTTATTTGGAGTGACCTAATCCAACTTGTGGTCTACGTTGGTGCGGCGATTGCAGTAATTATCTACCTACTTGGCCAGATCCCTGCTGATATGGGACAAATCATCCAAGCATTAAATAATCCAGGTGGCGAGCAGGCTTCGAAGCTAACCTTATTCGATTTTAGCCTAGACTTCTCTCCAGCTGGTACTTTCAGCTTTTGGGCATGTATCACTGGTTTCGTTTTACTTAACATCGGTGCATTTGGCCTTGATCAGGATATGACGCAGCGGGTTCTTACCTGTAAAGATGCGAAGCAAGGTTCGAAGGCGATGATCAACTCAATCATCTTCTCTATCCCTGTTGTATTGATCTTCATGACCATAGGCTTGCTGCTTTACATCTTCTACCAACGTCCTGAGTTAATGGGTACCGATGGGCAAGAAGTGGTACAAAGCTTCAACGGCGAAAGCGTGACAATCTTTATGTATTACGTATTGAATGAGATGCCAGCTGGCCTGCGCGGGTTAGTCACTGTTGGTGTCGTCGCAGCAGCCCTTTCAACGTTAAACTCTGGGCTTAACTCAATGTCATCAGTGGCAATTCAAGACATTTACAAGCCTTGGAAAGAAGCACGCGATGGTACCCAGAATGATCTTCACTATGTGAAAGCAGGCCGCTTTGGTATGGCTGCTGCCGCTATAGCGCTTGGCAGTATGGGGATCCTTTGCTTCTACTGGCAACAGTACACTGACATGCCACTACTCGCATTTGCTTTAAGTGTGATGGTTTTTGCCTACACCGGTTTGTTGGGCGTGTACTTCACCGCCATCTTTACGAACCGTGGTGGCGAGCGTTCTGTTGCAATGGCACTGATTGCTGGCTTCCTCACCACATTGCTACTACAAGCCTATGTGTGGGATTCCGTGATGACTGTTGTTTACCCAGACTGGGTTGGAGTAAGACTCGCCTTCCCATACCAGCTATGTGTCGGTACTTTTGTTTCTCTGTGTGTATGCCTAATGGGTAGCAGCCAGAAACAAGAGCAAGACCAGCTACAATCGGCATAATTATGATTACGCATTTTATCGCCATTGACGGGGGCGGAACCAAAACCGCCCTACGCTTAACCCCGAAAGATCCCCTAACGACGGATCAAACCAGCGAGCATGTATTTGGTCCGTCGTCCCTTACCCAAAATGGGGATAAAGCAATTAGCACCATCAAACAAGCGATACACACTTGCTTGCATCAACATCAGCTGACCAATGAGCAGGTCGGGATTGTTATCGGTGTTGCAGGTGCGGGTAATACAGAATTGAAGTCAAAGCTTGAAGGGGCGCTGAGTTGTTTTCCGCACTGTAAGGTGATGACTGATGCTTATATCTCATTAATTGGCGCAAATCACGCTAAGCCAATTAACTGCATTGCGGTAGGTACTGGCACGGTTGCGACTCAGCTTGATCATGATGGTCAAACAACCCTCTATGGCGGTTGGGGTTTTCCTATCGGCGATGAAGGCGGAGGCGCTTGGATTGGCTTCAATGCCGTTCAATACCTTATTGAGTCCCTAGAAAGCAAACGTGAAAGTACTACCCATAAAAACGATCAACAAGCCCTATTAACCAAAACGTTAACACCTATAGTGGGAGGCAGGCGCGATCAACTACTGACTTGGTTGAAATCAGCCAGCGCTTCGAACTACGCCCAATTGGCTCCAGTTGTCATCAATTGCGCCGAACAAGGCTGTCGTTCCAGTCAGGGGATATTGGCCCGTGGTACAAAGCATATTGAACAACTTGCCATTAAGTGTTGTAAAAACAATAATCTGGATATCGTTTTTCTTGGCGGCCTTAGCCATTATTATCAACATCAACTGCCTGAGCATTGGCAGCAAAGAATCATTAAGCCCAAGGGGAACGCCTTAGATGGTGCTACCCTACTTGCTAGAAAATTCGCTGGAGATATCGATGAATAAAGAACTGTATATCGGCGTAATGTCAGGCACCAGCATGGACGGTGTCGATACCGCCCTAGTCGAAATGGTAAACGGTAAAATTACCCTGCTCGCTTCAGCCGACTACCCTATTCCAGATCAGCTAAAGCAGCGCTTGCTGAACATTTGTATTGGTCAAGATACAAACTTGGTCGAAATTGGCCAGCTGGATCACCAGCTTGGCCACCTGTACGCCGATGCAGTTAACCATTTACTTGCCCAATCAGGCTACAAAGCCGAACAAATACACGCTATCGGCAACCATGGCCAAACGGTTTTCCACCAGCCAACGGGGGATAGTCCATTTACCATGCAGATTGGTGATGCCAACATCATTGCTGCCAAAACAGGCATTGATACCGTTGCCGATTTCCGACGCAAAGACATGGCGCTCGGCGGCCAAGGTGCACCGCTGGTGCCTGCTTTCCATCAATCCATTTTTGAGTCTAAGGCGTCAAGCGTTGTTGTCTTAAATATCGGTGGTATTTCGAATATTTCCGTCTTACGCCCACAGCAACCTGTCATCGGCTATGACACTGGTCCTGGCAATATGCTGATGGATGCGTGGTGTGAGCGTCATATCGGTGAAAAGTTCGATCGTGATGCGCAATTTGCCAAGCGTGGCCATGTTGACCAAGCTTTACTGGCAAGCTTATTAGAAGAGCCATATTTAAGCCTTGGTGCCCCCAAAAGTACGGGACGTGAGTTGTTCAACCTGCCTTGGCTAGAAAACAAACTGGCAGGTTATGACATTCGCCACGAAGATGTACAAAGAACATTATGCGAGTACACTGCATCAACTATTGCAACAGAAGTAATTCGTTATCAAGTAGGCGAACAACCGCAACTCCTTGTCTGTGGTGGTGGTGCTAATAACCCACTATTAATGAAACGTATCGCTGAATTGCTGCCAGAATGGCAAGTGGGTACAACCACAGAAAAAGGCGTTGATAGTGACAACATGGAAGCAATGGCATTTGCCTGGCTTGCACATCAACGAATGCACAATTTGCCAAGCAGCCTGCCCGAAGTCACTGGCGCAAGCAAAGCCGCTTCTCTTGGCGTTGTTTATTATGCGGACAAGGCGTTTTACGCAGAAAAATAAGGATTCACATGACAGAACACTCTCTTATCGCAGCATTATCGCAATTGGTATCGGAAGGTCGTAACCCCGACACCATGGATATTGACCTGTTGCCTTCACTTGAGATAGTCAAACGCATTAACCAGCAAGATAAGCTTGTCCCGCTCGCGATTGAAAAAGTACTCCCTGAAATCGCGCAAGCCGTCGATAAAATTACCGAGGCCTTCAAGGTCGGTGGCCGCCTTGTTTATATGGGCGCTGGAACCAGCGGGCGGTTGGGGATCCTCGATGCGTCAGAATGCCCGCCAACCTTTGGCGTCTCTGATCAAATGGTTATTGGCTTAATTGCCGGTGGTCCTGAGGCAATCATCAAGGCAAAGGAAGGGGCTGAAGACTCGCCTCAGCTTGGAAAAGAAGATCTGCAAGCGATTAACTTTACTGACAAAGATGTTGTCGTCGGTATCGCCGCTAGTGGCCGCACCCCTTACGTTATCGGTGGCTTGGAATATGCCAATTCGCAGGGTGCGACAACCGTAGCCCTGTCTTGCAACCCTGAATCGGCCATTGCCGAGGTGGCAAAAATCGCGATCAGCCCAGTTGTTGGCCCGGAAGCACTCACTGGCTCAACACGCATGAAGTCAGGCACAGCACAAAAGCTGGTACTGAACATGCTAACAACGGCCAGTATGATCCGACTTGGGAAAAGCTACCAAAACTTGATGGTAGACGTAAAAGCAACCAACGAGAAGCTGGTCGCACGTTCAGCCAGAATAGTAATGCAAGCGACCGACTGCGAAAAAGAGATAGCTGTCAGCACACTTGAACAAACTCAATATGACGTCAAGCTCGCTATATTAATGATCCTGACCGGTTTAGATATCGAGACGGCTAAGCAGCAACTAGAAGCCAAAGCGGGCTTCTTGCGCCGGGCGGTTGAAGACAATATCCAGTAATAAACCTCCAACAATTCGTGCCCCTTTACCGCGCATTTCAAAGGGGCACTTCTAAAACATTTACCAACCTAAACCGATAACTTGTTACTCACCTTCAAACGACAAGCAGAATTTTTCCCTCGCTCAATTTAGAAACTATATACTTCATATACAACCAGTTTGTTATGGAGAACAACAATGCTGCAAATACTGCGTTTACCTTCTGTTGTAAGAAGCATCAAGGTGGGTTTATCAAGACGATTGATATGGCGAATCTTATTTATTGCCTTGCTCAGCGCAATTATCAATGCGGCACAGTTTTATTTCTTCTATGCACAAACGCTTGATGTCTTAGCCGAACAACTCTCCTTCCAGTTACTCCCTGAAGAGCTGAATGCCGTCGCCCAGTCCCTTCCTTCCATGTATGACGCAATGAGTAACTGGTTAGTGCTATTGCTGTTGCTCCAGTTGGCGCTGGCAACTTGGGCAGGTTGCTGGCTGAGCTACCGTTTATATGGTCCTGTAGAACGTATTCGCCATGCATTGGTGGATATTTCTATGGGCAAGCTATCAACGACGATACAAACCAGAAAAGGCGATGAACTGGGGGATATTGCAGAGGACATCAATGATAGCTCGGCTCGTATTCAAATCATGGTGATGGGAATGAAAGAAAACCTCGCCATGCTTGAGTCCTGTGAATTACCACCAGAACGGGCAATTCACCTCGAAACTATTCGCAATAACCTAGAGTACTTTGAAACCTTAGAGCTGGATTATAGTGCACAGGATAAAGATGGTTCCAAGCAGTAGAATCAGTATCCCAAAAAAACTTTGGCGCCCCTTCCTCATTTTTTGCTTGGTGTTACTGACTATGCAAAATGCCATTGCCAGTAACAAAATAGGCGAAGGCATCCAGCTGGTTCAACAAGGGCAACTGGCAGCGGCCCAAAAACGCCTTGCCAGTGCCAAGCAACCATACAAGGGCGAGGCTTTATTTCTTGCTGCCCGCATTGCCGAACAAGAACAAAATTGGAACCAAGCAATGTCGTATTATCGGCAATATTTAAGCGAAGATCCTTTTAGTGTCCATCGGCTTGAAGCTCGTGCGGCTTTTGCCCTACTACGAGGTTACCGCAGTGATCCCCTTCTGGCGGACTTTCTCTATTTGGTGCAGTTACGGGACCAATATGCTTTAACGCAAATGCAGCAAACCAGTGCTCGCTTATATGCCAGCAACCCTTCTCAACCCTTGGCTATCCGAGGCCAACTATTAGTCGCTCACAGCTTGTTAGAGCTTGCACAGCAACCCCAACAAGCACTGCAGTTATACCTCACTACTGCCGATGCAACCAAAGAGATGAAAGCGGATTGGTATATCCAAGCCATGTTTGGTGCCGTGTTTTCAGCTTTAAGAAGTAATCAAAATACCTTAGCCATTGATCTGTTTGAGCAGCTACAAGCTAAACTCGATTCACGTTGGGCGAGCCAAAACAGTCTACTTGCTCGAAGTTGGCAACAACGAGTCGATGCCATGGCCTTTATGCTAAAGCTCAATCAAGATGCGCCTCCTAATACAACTTCGCCTTTTTTATGGGGAGTGGGTGCGCGGTTACTCCTCGATAGCCCAGTAGGCAGTGGGCAAAACTTCACCCCGATATGGAATACATTAGAGCAGCATGGATTAAACGTAAAAAGCGTCACGCTATGGATAACCCAAGACAGTGACTGGCACTGGCTCCGCGCAGATTTGTTGCGAGGTGCGCATGCAAAAGGCTATATCCCAATGATTAGCTATTGGTATTTTGGCGATAAAATCAGCCCTGAATATGTGCAAGCGAATCGTGAGCGCTATCTAAACGAGATTGAAAACAAACTCATTCCTCTGCTGCAAGATTTACCCCAAGCCTACCTGATCCTTGAGCCCGAATTTAATAAAAACGGCATTGAAAGTTGGGATGGTTGGGACCCGTTGATGCTTGAAGTCATGGCGCTCATCAGAAAAGGGGCCCCTCAAGTGAAAATTGGCCTTGGGCTTGGTGATTGGGATCAGCCCGGCAGTACACCGAGCTATGCCAGCGCCTACAACAGCATTGAAGCCAGCGACTTTGTAGCCAGCATGCTGATGCTTTCAAGTTATACGGAGCGAGCACATTCTGCCCCTGATTGGTCCGGCTGGGTGCGGGCACTTCGCTTAGGCGAACGCTTGCAAAAACGCTTCAATAAACCTTGGATGTTGGCCTATTTATCCATAGCCTCACAACCAAACTGGGAAGCTCAGCAAGCCAATGAACTTGAGAAACTCCATTTCTATCTGCCCCTGCTTCGCCAACTCGGCCTGTTCGCCCTTAATTGGTTCTCTTTTACCGATGAGCCACTGCAACAAGGCTGGTTTGCAGATGCTGAGCAAAGCTTTGGCTTACTCAATGCAGAGTACAACCCTAAGCCAGCCTTGGATGTATATAAGCGGCTCATCGAACAACATGAGCTAGATAGCTCTATTCCGAATGTAATCCGATTTGATGTAACTACAGCCTCAAGTTCTGTTCTTCAATCTCTGAAAATTGACCTAGCACTAACCCATTGGGCTCAATGGAAGATCGTCATCTCACAAGGAAGCAACCACTGGTCGAGCAAGGGAGCTGGCGAGTCCGCTACCCTCGATTGGCACGGACAAATGTTACCGACTTGGGCAACCTCTGGCACCGTGTTAGTGAATCTTGTGCTTAATGGTCAAGCAACAAAACAACGCCAAATAGCCTGGCAAGGCGCGTTCAACAATGATTTAGCAATCAATGAAAATATCGTGTTATCGACATGGCAGACTTGGCAACGAGAGACAATAGAACAGCTAAATGCTCAGCAACTCGGTAAAACCAATAGTGGCTCTTTGGAGTTGGTTTTTACAGGCTTAAACCCGACCCAATTATCTGGCTTATACATTGGTTTAGTCGACAGCCAAGGCTATTTGCAAACCCTTTCCAGTACCGGTTACGCCTATGAAAACGGTAGTGATACCGCCTTCACAATTCCTCTCTCAGACTTTAATAACGATTGGGTAAAATATGACAATGGCGTCCCAGTATGGCGCGAGCAACCCTCAGAACCTATTAGCATTGTTGTGCAAAATACCAATCAGCAACCAACGGCATTTAAAGTCAGTCGAGTGCGTACCTTGTTGCCCAACCTTACAGCACAACCCATCATCTTTAGATAGTGTATAGCTTGTCATCATGTGGGGGTTTTACCCCCCAAACCTGATTAGAGCAGTTGAAGGTAAACCTTTACTCTGTGTTTATTGAATTAAGACTCTCATGAGAGAGGCATCTGATGAAAACCTTCAGCAAATTAACTTTGGCTTGCACTATTTCTATCGCAGGATTCAGCACACAGGCTGCCGAGATTTCCCAAGTTCAAGATATTGTTTACGGTGAAGCCGCAATCACGATAAACGGTGAGGTTCAAACACGTGAGCTATGGATGGACGCTTACCTGCCCGCCTTTACCGACGAACCTGCTCCAGCCATTTTCATGACTTTTGGTGGTTCGTTTCATCGCGGAAACCCTCGCCAGCCTTATTTAATGGAAGGGGCACAAACGACTTCTATGCAGGAGTATTGTGAGAAATTCGCTAAGCGCGGCTACGCTTGCTTCAATATCGATTACCGAGTAGCGCCAGAGCACCCTGTTCCATCCTATGATGGCTATAACGAAGATATGTTAGATATGTCTCCGGTGCTTGAATTAGATGGCCAAGTTAACCTTGTTCGTTCAATCATGGGGCTTCCTGCGTTAGATTTCGCCAATCCTGATGATGTCTCGGTCGTTGAAAATACAGTACTTGCGGGCGCTGAAGATTTAAGAACAGCGGTTAATTTTGTTCGTAAAAATGCCGAAAACTACAATATAGATCCGGATAAAGTGGTATTAGGTGGATTCTCTGCAGGTGCAATAAACAGCTTAAATGTTGCCCATGGTATGAAAGTACCTGTATCGGGTGTCATGATGTTGGGTACAGCGGAAATTGGTTTTGATATCAAGAAAACAGCAAAGTCTGCAAGCGATATTAGCCCTATTCTGATGTTCCAAGGGCAATACGATCTGCCAGCGACGTTAACCCGTACGCCTATCTTGCTCAATCACTACAACAACATTGGAGCAGATTTCCAATACAACTGGGTACCTGGTGCCAGCCACTTCTACCCTTCTGGGGCTGTCAGCTTGGGCAGTGACGGTACCCGCTTCTCTGTAGAAGAAAGAATGATGACGTTTATCGAACGAGTCGTAAACTAATACTGAATGCCTGCTAGCCCGCTAGCAGGCATTACTTTAAGTACGACTGCGCGTAGTCTTTCACTGACGTTAGCAAAGACGAAATCACAGGGTGGCTTTCCATGGCAGGCGAATGAAAAGTACAAATATTAAAGTTAACCGTATTGATCAGTTCTTCAACTTCTAGACGCTTGATATAGCCCACCTCTTCATACAATTTAGCCGTTTGAAGCGGAAGTAATACCCATCCCTGATCCTTGAGTAGTGATATGAGTATTTCAGTACTGCTAACAAGGTGGTAGTGCGGCGAAATGACGCTAGCCTGTAGATCAGACGCATAATGGTTTTCGGCAATGTACTGCTTATCGAGCTGTAAGTCTGCGAGCCGAACAGATTGTAGCTGGTGTAGTGGACTGCTTGGGCTGGCATAAACACCAGAGCGAACCACACCAAGGTTAGTAAACACCACTTCTCGCTCTGTATTTACCTTATTTTTTATCGGCATTAACGCCAAATGTCCCTTCCCTTGTACCAAGCCATCTAACGCTTCTTGGCGGCTTCGTTGCAGCCAGTTGACCCGGATAGCCGGCCACTGCTTCGTCATGGCCTTTTCTACAAAAATGATCAGCCCACTCGGGATCATGGCGTCATAAAATACATTCAATGAGCAAATTTCCTGCTCGAACGATGCCATTGCTTCTAGCTGGAACTCTTTTAACTGCTTAACCAATACCTGTGCTCGTGGGTATAACTTATAGGCGGTTTCGGTGGGCTTGGCGCTTCTCCCATCAATGACAAATAACGAAACGCCTATTGCGTCCTCCATAATATGGATATGCTCTCGAATCGTAGAACGATCCCTTTCTAATAACCTTGCGCCCGCACTGAACGACCCTTTATCAAATACAGCACAAAAACTGGATAACTGTTCATGACTAAACATTAAGCAATTTGTCACCAAATTATTTTTTGATGCTTAGTTATAGCTAACCTATTCGTAAAATTGAAGTTATTTCAGTCTAACCTCTGGATGCAATAGATAGCCATTAAGTTGGAATTAGCTTATGCCATCGGTTCGTTCTGTTTCTGCTCTTGGCTCAGCTTGTAAGCCAAGTATTCATCAATTTTCTCTTTAATGAGTGTTTCTGTTCCTTTGACTAGCTTGCCATTGATCACCGTATACCAGCCATTCGATTGTGAGCTGTCATTGATAATCCGATAGCCATGATGCTCAATATCAAGCCTATCAGAGCTCGATACCTCGATTTCTTTTACTTCAAAAGATTCAGGCGGCAGTAATTTTTTGGTGTCACAAAACCAGTTAATGCTCTTTTGTAGTAAGTCGAGTTTCCCTGTCATTACTTTGCCATTAATTCTGACCGACCAGTTATCGATATCACCAGAGCTATTCTCTAGATAATACCCTTTATAAAAAGTACGTTTGGTATAGCGTGGCAACTGTTCTTTTGGCTGTTGCTCTTCATCCCATTCGTGCTTCTTGTTTATTTGTTTCTTACTTCGAAGACCAAGAAAAATCAGGATATTATCGATGATAGACACACTACCCCCTCTCGCTATGCAATAAAGGCGTGAATCTTATGGCATGATTTACCACTTTACAGTGAGGCTAATCGTAAGAAATTAGCCTAGCCACTCAGTCATCGCTGTCTGCAAAACAAGAATCTATGGCAGAACCTCCATAGCGGGTAAACTAACGGTTATACTCAACAATGTTCAGCGTATATCAGGTTTCCGGGGGCATGCATGCAACAAGGTCAACTCGTACCACTGATCAAAACCGTTCATGCCAGTACCTTTGTCTCGCTTCTCAAGCACTTTGAGCAGGATATATACCCACTACTGGAAACCGTCGGATTACCCGAAGATATACTCTCGACTAAGCATGAATATATTCCTGAAACACCGATTAAGCACTTGCTTGTTTTGATGGCTGAGCGCGCGGACCCGGAGCATTATGGCCAGCTGCTTTGCACCGCCATTAAGGAGTATTTCATACCCAAAATTCTGCGTCACCTTGATAAACCTGCAACCATTGGCGATGCATTAGAGCAGTTAAAAACAGCCGTATTGCACGACTCACCGGCTACCGAGTTAAGTATCCAGCATTTTAATGGCACACCTTGGATCTGCCGCCATAAAGAGAAAAAAGAGACTTCTGGCTTTATGTGGGCTGAAATCTTTGCCGTGCTCTACATGGTCGAATTTATACGCTTTGCCGCTAAGCAGCCATGGTTACCCAACTACATCGCATTGCAGTCCGAAGGAGCCAGCCAATTAAAAGCGATATTAAAAACAGACAAGACGGTGTTTTATACCGAAAGGAGCCTAGCAGCAATTGAGGTGAGTAATGACATCATGTCGTTACCTTGTCACCTCCCCGTCAGTTTTGACCGCGCCGGTGAGGACCAAACTCAACAACCTGATGCCCCCAGCTTTATTGAATCGATTTACCTGGCTTTGGCGCCATATCTCTCACGTCAAGACATGAATATCGAACAAGCCGCAGCTATCCTTGATACCAGTACACGAACATTACAGCGCCGCCTTGCCGCTGAACACACTAGCTTTAAAAATGTTAAAGATAACATCATGCTAGCGACTGCCTGTCGCTTGATGGAAAACCCCGAGCTGTCGTTAACTGACATTTCAACAGAGCTAGGTTATGCCAACATCGCCCACTTCTCGCGTGCCTTCAAAAAGCTCACCGGCTTTCCTCCAAAAGCGTACAGAAAGCGCTTTTTAAACGGCACTAGCGTCTGATAACACGGCTTTTGGCTTACGGCTTTCAATCAAGGTTGCAACCGAGACCATGTAAATTGCGGCTAGTACGATCTGCCACAGTCGCGTATAGACATTCATATCAATCTCTTTGTTATCGCTAGCAATCGCTGCGCCAAACAACACCAACATGGCTGAGAGTATGCTGGCAAATATCGCCGCTTTCGCAGGCTCTTGATATAGCTTTTGGGCAAACACCAAAATCACCAAGGTCATCATTGCCATCAAAAACGGAAACCACGGCACAGTAACAAGCAATTCATAAGCGACTATCGCCATTACTCCACCAATACTGTTAGTCAGGATCAAAAATATCGACAATTTAATACTGGTTAACTGAGTGAGTTGCAACGACAAAATACCAATAAACGCCATGGTTAATAAGGCACCATGCGGCTGAAAGAAATAGAAATAGGTGATCACCGGAAAACTAATCATCAGGGCTCTACCCGCTTCAAACATTCTTGTTTGTCGCAGCTCATCACTTAGCACTAGACCTTGCTCTTCACTACCGCTTGCCTGGTCGTCGCTATCCGGGAGCAAGGTATGCATCAGCCAAAAAATAGCCACCGCCCCGACACCTGATACCATTAACCCCTTACCCAATCCCAGTGCCGCAGCTGGGGTAATCACCCCAAGGTACGGCACCAGTAAGGTGGCAATAATCATAATTGTGGCGAAGAAATTCCACTTCGGATCTTGGAACAAGTAGTAGGCCCAGAACATCAACAGACCCACTAGCAACAATAGAATAACCGGATATTGGGCAATACCGTTACTCACACCCAGTGCAATGATCACCGTTGCAACCATAGAAAGAAGCAGCTCAATGATTGTGCCCCGCGTTGGTTTGGGTTTATCCACGAAGATCTTCGCGACAAACACTGGCATGACATAAGCCAAGCTCCAGTTCAAACCATAGGCCAATGCGATAGCCAGCATAACGCCCAGGGTATATCGAGTTATCTGCCGCGTTTGAATATTCATATTAACCATGGGTCTACTCCTAGCGGATATACGACAACCAACTAATGACACGAATCCAAACTTTACCGAACACGTTCATGATTGATGCATCTTGGGTATACAACATGATGTCAGCTTGACCACCCACTCGAAGCGCGCCTTCCGGGGCATCGTCTTCAAAACGGATAACGACCGGGAAACGCTGAGTTTGTCGCAACCAACCACTCTGGTTTTGTACATTGGCGAGCTGGCCTGCTTGCTGGCTTTGTCCCCAATTAATACCAAAATCAATACTTGCCACTTGGCCTTTAAAGACCTCACCAGGCACGTTATCCAATGCGATCTCAACCGTATCGCCCGCCTTGATGTTGCCAAGGCTATTCTCACGGTAATAGGCTTCAACCCAGCTATCTTCACCTGAGATAAACGTCATTAAAGGCTGCCCTTTGTTAGCGTAAACCCCTTCATCTAGTCGGAAGTTAGTCACCCCGCCCATTGAAGGTGCACGAATAACAGTACGCTCCAAATCCAGCTGCGCTTTTTGTAAAGCAAGAATGGCTGCTTGCATATCGGTATTTTCCGCGCCGTTGGCACCAAGCTGTTTCTTAGCCTGTTCAAGGCCCGCTTGCGCTTTCTGTACTTGGGCCGCTGCCTGAGACAATGCCGCGCGCGTTTTATCCGCATCTGACTGGGTCACAATGCCCTTGTTCACCATTGCCAACACACGATTGGCTTGGCGGCGCACATTCTCTTGGTTTGCAATCGCATCAGAAAGCTGCGCCTGTGCCGATTGAATAGACGCAGTTTGTACACCAATCTGCTTACCTGCGATTTCAAGCCCCTGCTCGGCCTTTTTGACCGCGATACGATAATCAGTCTGGTCAATTTCAACTAATGGGTCGCCAGCTTTAACAATATCGTTCGGCTTTACATGCACTTTGGTAATCGGGCCAGAGACCAGTGGCGTTAGCGGCACTACGTTACCCTGTACCCTGGCCATATCGGTACTCGGAATTGTTCGGTCAGCCACCAGGTAGAATGCGAATAAAAAGACACACAGCATTAGCACAGCGGCGGTGATCTTCTGTGGCGTTAGTTTTGGCTGTTTTTCTTGTGATTGGCTTTCCTTAGCAACGGGCTCACTATCCATAGAAGTAGACACTGGGGCTTTTACTTCGTTTGTAGTTTGACTCATACCAACCTCAAGTTTTGAATGGGATGTGGCGATTACGCCTCAAATCTTGATAGGTATTGTATGGATGATGGCATGGTTTACTTACCATTTCATGCCAGCCGTAAGAGTAATTACGAATGAATATTATGCAGGTTAAGCCGGGGGCTAAGCATAAGAACGCAGTAAAATAACGCTCATAAAAACGAGAATTCCGTGACACAGAGCACCGTTTCAAACAAAGTTATCTCACACGCAAAATTCGCCTTGATGTTTCTGAACCAATATCACATATTCTAACTAGTGATTGGTATATCAAATAACTAATTTCCATATAGCATGGATGGATATCCAGAAGAGAACAGATGGGTATTCCCAAAAGAACAACTGAGCAGTATGAGGAACGATGGACAGTTTCCCTAAAATACATCTGGACTACGATAATACCTTTGCTTCTGACTTTGGAACGCTAGTACACCGTGAGTTCAAACCACTCTATGCCGATGAAAGTTTATGCCGGATAATTGGGCTGAACTCCGTTTCTGACATTACTTCACTGCCAAGCCTGCTTGACCTTTTTCAACACATTCCCCATGAAGAAGCCTTCGAAAATTACCGCAAGCTCATTAATCACGAAATGAAACCAAGAGTGAGGACTTTTGTTTTAAACAAAAGTGGCGGGCAGCAAGTGAACTTGTTAGCAGCGGAATCAGTTGTCGAATATGAAGGTGAACCGGCTATACAGCTCTCTGTTATCGATATCACCGAGAAGTATCAACACTATAACGATCTTGAGCAACAGGCGAACGTGGATGCACTGTCCAAGCTCACTAATCGCAACCGTTTTGAGTCGATTCTAGAGAACGAACTTAGCAAAGCCGAACGCTACGGCCAGCCGCTTACCTGTTTATTCCTTGATATTGATAACTTTAAGTCAATTAACGATCGCTTTGGTCACCACGTTGGTGATGAAGCCATCCGACGCTTTGCTTACTGTTGTAAAAGCAGTATCAGGAAGTCTGATTTCATCTGTCGCTGGGGTGGTGAAGAGTTTCTGATTCTACTGCCAAATACAGCCCAGCAATTCGGCGAACAACTCGCAGAGCGACTTCGCTGGCGGGTTAGTAAGCTGGCTCTACCTTGCTGCCCAGACAACTCTATTCAATTTACTGTCAGCATTGGTGTAAAAACCATCGAACAATCGCCATACAGCGTTTATACCTTAGTCAATGATGCTGATATCGCGCTTGGGCAAGCAAAGAAGCAGGGCAAGAACCAAGTTGTGTCGTACCCTTCTATATTTCGTGATGCCATGTAATCTCAATTCAACCTCAAACTGCCATTAACCCCAATATCACGCACTGGCGCATATTGGTAAGTTTACCTACGGTGTATTTCTTACACTTGCTCTCGTTCCCAATAACTTATTCAGAGAGCATCCGATATGAAAAGCTTTTGGTTAAAAGTAAAACAATTCCTAATGACACCTTACGGTAAAGCCTACCTTGTGTTCATTACCTTAACTAAGCTATATCTTGTCTACCAATGGGCGCTCGAATACGTCAAAAGCTTCGGCGGCGAAGTGGCTAACTTTATTGGAGGCTCCATCGCATTCGGTGAAAATGCTGCCGCCATCGGCTTTACTGCCATCTGTGGCTACTACACAGTAAAGGCTATTATTAATATCTTCCGCACTCCGCCAAAGCCAGTGGAAGAAGCCGCATAAAACACATAAAAAATGGGAGTGATTGATCACTCCCATTCTTGTTTTCACTTTAAAGCAGGCTATGACTAAAAAATGTGCTTAGCATTTAAAGAATGACAGCTGCTTGCGCTGCTGGTCAGCCAGCTGTGCCAGCTCCTCACTCGCACTGGTGCTTTGGCTGATACCCACTACATTTTGATTAACCAATTCAGACATGGTCACCACATTACGGTTAATATCTTGAGTAACCTGAGATTGCTGTTCAGCGGCCGTTGCCACTTCGGCATTCATATCACCGATAACGCCCATGGCATCGGTAATACCCTCAAACACTTCATTTGCTAAGCTGGTTAGATTGCCTGAATCTTCAAGCATTTGCAGTGAGTCTTGCATGCCTTGATTCGCATTCACCGACTGGGCTTGAAGATCTTCAATTATGGCTTGAATTTCGCGGGTAGAGTCTTGTGTACGAGCAGCCAGCATACGCACTTCATCGGCTACCACGGCAAAGCCACGGCCAGACTCACCCGCCCTCGCCGCTTCAATGGCTGCGTTTAGCGCCAACAGGTTTGTTTGCTCTGAAATACCTTGGATAACATCAATGACCTTGCTGACTTGCTCAGACTGCTCGCGAAGGTGCAGCACGACATCTGCTGCCTGTGACATTTTTCCGGAGGTTTCACGGTTGGCCTGCTCGCTTTGCACAAACACACTCTGGCCTTCATCAACCATTTTCTGGCTTTGCTTGGCACAAGTATCTGCTTCACCCGCATTCATACTCACGTTTTCAGCCGTGCTCGACAACTCGTTAACCGCCGAGGCTACCTGTTCAATTTCTGCCAACTCACTCTCAGCATTGGTTTGAGCTGAATGCATAACAGCGGTCAATTCAGTAGAAGCCGATGCTACCTCGTCGCTAATACGGTTCAATGACGTGATCGTCTGCTGTAGACGAGACAGGGTATTGTTGATGTCGTGGCTCAAAGCGCCAATTTCATTACTGCCATTCTCTTCGGCACGCACAGTAAGGTTACCTTCCGACAATTGGTGCAGCACATCTCTCACTGCAATAATCGGCTGCACAATGCGTCCTGCTAGATACCATGCAATCAATAAACCAACAACCACAAGGCTACCAATTAAAATCATGACGCCGCGCATCATCTGATTATAATCTGCGTAAACACTTGCCAGCTGATTTTCAGCATCACTATTAATTGCCAAAGATAACCCGTCGATAGATTCAATTAATGCTTGGCCTGTCGCCTGAAAGTTAGCCGCAACTGCACCCTCTTCACTTGCCGTCACTCCCATGCTGCTTTTCTTCACAACAAAAGGCTTCAATTCACGTTGAATAAACTGCTGATAGTTTTCGCTGTTAGAGCGAACTGTATTTACCGCGGCTAGAAACTGTTGGTCTTGGCTAATTCTGTCTAACAGTAGGTTATTGGCTTTAATACCATCAGCAACAGCAGCATCAAGGCGATTAAATGCTGCGTCATCATTCAATGCATATATTGCATTAATTCGAATATTAAAGGTATTTTCCAACACCTGTTGAACGTTAGTTTTATGGTTCAACGCATTATAGGTCACGTCATTATTATGCTTGCGCTGAGCGGCAGATTGCTTTGTTACTATTGAAAAAGCAACGAGCATAATAAGACAAATCAGAACAACGGGTAACAACACCTGCTTTCTGACAGAAATGTTATTGATATTCAATGGCATATGGTTCTCACGAAAATGCAAAGCAATTTTATAGAATTGTTTTCCGTGACTTTAGCATGGATGCCATTGTTACTATTGATATTTATCAAACTAAACCAAAGAGAATTCAATTTGTTGCAATTGGTGCATAATCAAAAGGTTTAACTTGCTTTATTATTCATCGCTTCCTTGGTTGAAGAGATAACACTATCAAAAAAACGTGTCACATCTTCACGATTAAGCCAATCTGGCTTAAAGCGAAATTCACTCCAGTTGCTAACCTCTTTCCAGGTGTTATCCCACGAAGGGCTATGGATATAAAGCATGCCGATAAGTAAGCACTGAAGTGCGCTTAAAAATGGATTTTTGGGCGAGAATATTTTCAGCGCCGAACCAAAAGATAATTTCAGCCGTCGGTTGGCTAAATCAACGCTGTAAATCTCATCAAGTGCAAGGTGCACCACACCACCAAAGAACAGGAAAGTACCTGACAGCCAAGCGGTAATATCACTATACCCAAGCAGGTATAACAGCCACACGGTAAACAAGCCTGAAGCTGAAATAAACGCAATCGAATGACAACAACCGCGATGTACCGTGATCTTTTCTAACGTCGACTTGCAGTTATAACGAATGGTTAAATAACAGAAAGCGCCATAAACCATGAGCTCGAGCATCGACACCATTTTGTAGATATGGCCAACAAAACTGAATGTGATTAACCCAGCAAAGAGCCTAAACAACGTGCTCATGGATGTCGAGTTATCGGAGTCAATGTCTGGCAGCAAGCCGCCCACAGTCCCCAGTAGCATTAGCCACAGGGCTGTAATTGGCACGATATGCCCCGCAGACAATAACGCGGTAGCAGCTAGGCTACTGGTTATCGCGGCTGATCCAAGATGTGTTTTGAAATTAGCCACATTATTCACACTACATAGCTGTCACTAGATGAAGCTTACATCACCAATAAACAATCAACGTCTCTAAAACTGGATAAATAAACAGTATTATGGGCGAAATACATGTGACTGCAATAAAAATCATGAAATTAACAATAATATGACGTTGAGCGATCACTTTTTCACCACTTAACACCGAGCGGCTCAATTATTATTTAGCGCCATCCCTTATCTACGCTTATTTCTTTGTTATAGCAGGAATAATTTTGAATACGTTGGGCTGAGCAACATACATGTCGGGTGATTAACGGTATACTTAAGCCATATCAAACGTGTCACAGACGGATCGCACATGGAAGCTGAACAGCTCGAAATTCTCAATTTCATTAGCCAATATCCCCCTTTTAAACAATTGCCGGAAGAGACGCTCAAACGTGTCGCCCTGAATATTGAGGTTTCTTATTACCGTGCAGATACAATGATTTTGAATTTCGGTGATGATATTCATGATCTTTACATGATCCGTAGCGGCTCGGTCGAGATTTACCGCAGGAAAGGTGAACTGTACAACCGTATTGACGAAGGTGATTTATTTGGCCAAATGGGCCTGTTGATGAGTAATCGCGTTCGTATGCCAGCTCGCGCTATCGAAGATACCTTGGTGTACTGTATTCCGGAAGATATCTTCAACTCACTGTGTGATGAATTTGATTCGTTTGCCGATTTCGTTGAGTTGGAAGACAGCACTCGCCTTCGCAATGCCGTCTCAACCCATTCAGAAGAAAACGATCTAACAACCTCAAAAGTTCGTACCCTGCTCACCCGCGAGCCGATCTTGATTGCTAAAAATGAGTCGATTCAGACCGCAGCAATGACCATGGCCGAAGAGAGCGTATCGTCTTTGCTTATCACCGACCCAGAGCGTGAAAGTAATGATGAAGACGATTTTGACCCACTGGTAGGCATCATTACTGACCGTGATTTATGCTCTCGCGTAATCGCTGAAGGTGTTGACATTAACACGCCAGTGTCAGAAGTCATGACCACAGAGCTTATCTCACTTGATTACAACGCGTATGTATTCGAAGCAATGCTGACCATGCTTCGCTATAACGTTCACCATTTGCCAGTATTGCGAAACAAGCACCCGATTGGCGTGATAGGCCTAACCGATATCGTTCGTTACGAATCTCAAAACAGCTTGTTACTGGTAAGTACCATATTCCAGCAACAAACAGTTGAGGAGCTGCAAGTCGTATCCGAACAGGTTAAGTACTGTTTCGTGCGTATGGTTAACGAAGACGCCAACGCCCACATGGTAGGTAGTGCAATGTCCGTTATCGGGCGCAGCTTCAAGCAGCGTCTGGCTGAACTTGCTGAAGAGAAGTTTGGACCTCCGCCTATCCCATACTGCCTCATGGCTATGGGCTCAATGGCGCGAGACGAACAACTTATCGTTACTGATCAAGACAACGCGTTAATCCTTGATGACAGCTACGACGAAAAACTTCATGGAAAATACTTTGAAGACTTTGCCAAGTTCGTGTGCGATGGCCTTGCTGCCTGTGGTTATAGTTACTGTACTGGCGATATTATGATCACCAACCCTGAATGGCGTAAAACCCGCAGTGAATGGGAAACATGCTTTGCCGAATGGATAGATGACCCGAAACCACAGGCCCTATTGAATAGCTCAATCTTCTTCGATTTGTCCGGTGTTTACGGCCGTGAAAAATGGGCAGAGCAGTTGAACGGCTTCGTGGTACGTCGTGCGCGTCGAAACAATCGCTTCTTGGCTTGTTTAGCACGAAATGCAATCACTCGAACACCGCCGCTAGGCTTCTTCAAAGATTTTGTTATGGAGAAAGACGGCCAGCACCGAAACTCGATTAACCTCAAGCGCCGCGGCACTGCCCCACTCGCTGATTTGATCCGTGTGCATTCTCTGGCTGTAGGCTCACGCTCGCAGAATTCATTCGAGCGCTTAGATGACATCATTGATGCTGGCATTCTACCTAAGGGGCGGGGACAAGATTTACGTGATGCGATGGAGTTTATCTACATGGTGCGCATCCGCCACCAGGCACTCGATATCGAAGCGGAAATCGAAGCCGATAACAGCATTGAGCCAGAAAACATGTCAGACTTCGAACGACGCAACCTAAAGGCGGCATTCCAAATTTTAAGCAATGCGCAAAACTTCATTAAGTTCCGCTATCAAGGTAATCGTCGCTAATGGCTAAATCACCAGCATCGCCAACAAAGGCGACTCGACAGCTATTAAATACGCGGTCAACACCTGATTGGCCAACGTTTTTTAATACCTTATTAGGTTCAGCAACGGATCCTCGTCTCAAGCAGTTTTACTCAACCTCACTGCCTAGTGGCGATACGCCCCTAAAAGATGTGGAGTTTGTGGCATTAGACTTTGAAACCACAGGATTAGACCCCAAAAAAGATGAGATCATCAGTATTGGTATTGTCCCTTTTACCATGAAACGTATTCGATGCAGGGACTCTGCACAGTGGTTTGTAAATCCACACCGCCCGCTGGAAGAAGAGTCGGTCATTATCCATGGTATTACCGACTCAGAAGTCGAAAACGCGCCCGATCTTCTCAAGATCTTAGAGAAGGTGCTCGATTCTCTCGCGGGTAAAATTGTGGTGGTCCACTACAAGAACATTGAACGTGAGTTTATGAATCAGGCGCTACAAACGCGCTTGAACGAAGGTATTCACTTTCCTGTTATCGATACCCTTGCGATTGAATCTGCTATTCAGCAGCGTGATTTTGGTGGCTTTATTAACCGACTTAAGGGTAACCGTCCAGGTTCGGTTCGCTTAGGCCGCTCCCGCCAACGTTACGGTTTGCCTGCCTATCAACCCCACCATGCTGTCACTGATGCGCTGGCTACGGCTGAACTGCTTCAAGCTCAAATAGCCTATCACTTTAGTCCGGATACTCCGCTATCGGAGCTCTGGCTCTAGTTTTCAGGTATAAAAAAGCCGCTATCGCTAGCGGCTTTTCTCATCTCAAGACACTCTTTTAAGTGCAACCAGTTAAGTGCAATCTAGTTACTTAACGGTACTTTTCAGTACGGAAGCCAAGAATCAGGCTCACACACATCAGCAATAGAATGAACACGAATGGTAGCGCGGTTGAAATCGCACCAGCCTGCAGTGCCTCAATAGCTTCAGTACCACCCACGTACAGCATTACCGCAGCAACAGCACCTTCCATTGCAGCCCAGAAAATACGCTGAGGCATTGGTGAATCAATCTTACCGCCTGCTGTAATGTTGTCGATTACCATCGAACCAGAATCCGAAGAAGTAATGAAGAATACCATTACTAGGATAATTGCCACGACAGACAGGAATGTGCTCATTGGTAGCGAGTCAAACATCTCATACATAGCTAGCGGTACAGATGTTAGGCCATTCTCACCCAATGTACCGACACCGTTGATCACCTGATCAATCGCCTGACCACCGAATACAGACATCCAAAGCGTCGTGATTAGTGTTGGTACAATAAGTACAGCCACCATGAATTCACGAACAGTACGACCTTTAGATACACGTGCGATAAACATACCAACGAATGGTGACCATGACACCCACCATGCCCAGTAGAAGATAGTCCAGCCGTGCAACCAGCTTTGGTCTTCACGACCATGCGGGTTACTTAATGCAAAGAAGTTTTCTGCGTAGCCTGCAACTGTCGTCGGGATAGTCCCCATAGAAACGGCAAAACCAACCATAGCAACGAATACAAGCAGCGCAATTGCCACCAGCATGTTTAGGTTACTTAGCAGCTTCACACCACCATCAATACCACGAGCTACCGAAATCACCGCCAGTAAGGTCACCACAACGATCACGGCAATTTGCAGGCCAATGCCAGCTTCAATACCGAAAACGTGCTGTACACCACTTGCTGCTTGCTGAGCACCCAGGCCCAATGAAGTCGCAAGACCGAACATCGTCGCCAATACCGCGAAGATATCAATAATGTGACCAGGCCAGCCCCAAACACGATCGCCAAGAATTGGATAGAAGATGGAACGGATCGAAAGTGGCAAACCTTTGTTGTAAGCAAAGAAAGCAAGGGAAAGTGCAACGACACCGTAGATTGCCCACGGGTGCAGACCCCAGTGGTACATAGTCGCGCCTAGTGCAAGCTCACGGGCTTCAGGAGTATTGGCAGCAACATTTAGCGGAGTACCAAACCAACCTGTGTAGTAAGCAACAGGCTCAGCCACACTCCAGAACATCAGGCCGATACCCATACCCGCTGCGAATAGCATCGCTAGCCATGACATGCGTGAGTAGTCAGCTTCTGCATCTTGACCGCCAATGCGGATCTTACCGAATGGCGAAACAATTAGTGCAAGGCAAAATATAACAAAAATATTACCTGCCCAAAGAAACAACGAATCGAACTGGTTGATGATACCGTTCTTTACACCATTCAAGGTTTCTTTAGCGGTAGTTGGGTCACTAATTAAAACAGCAACCAAAAACAAAACAATCAAGCCAGCACTGGTACCGAAGACGGGATTATGTACATCAAACCCCCACTTTTGGACGTTATCTTGACCGACTGTATAATCCGTATTATCGATACTGTACTTATCTATTTTACTCATCATTTAATCCTACTTGGCACGTCTCTCACCAAGAATACTTAGCCCTATAAATAATAAAACATCATATAGATCAAACCATTCTCACTAGTATCATGTCAAGTTTTAAGATAAATCAACAATTAACGATTAAATATTAGCCAAAAAACCCCTTTCTTACAGGATTGAAGCTGAAAAAATAATCACCCTATTATTTCGAGATCTAACTAATTTCATCCTGTAGAAACAGGAAATAGCTATAACTCTAACGATTTTCGTTACTGGCTATTCAAGGCATCAATAAAGAAGCTTTATATAATCGATAAATGCTTAAGCGAACAAACCGAGTTATTGATGGTGAAGATGCGCCACTTTCATCATACCCAGCCTAAATTCATACATCCTTACGCATAAAAAAACGGCCACTGTAAGTGGCCGTTTTTCAAACCGGAGGTTTTAACTGCTTATACAAAGATTAGGTAAGCAAGGAACATTGCTGCAAGGATATAGATAAGCGGATGCACTTCTTTGCGCTTACCGGCAACAACCATTGAGAATGCATAGCTAACAAAGCCCATCGCCATACCGTTTGCTGGCGAGAACGACAGAATGGTAAACATGATGGTAAAGAAAGAGGCAATGCGCACTTCCATGATATCCCAGTTGATCTTCGCAATTCGACCAATCATGTAGATACCTACCACAACCATTGCTGGTGCAACCATCGCAGCAGAGAAGATAGAGAAGACTGGGTATAGGAATAGTGACAGGCCGAACATGCCCGCAACAACCACCGCACTCAAACCCGTTTTTGAGCCTTGAGAAGAGGCAATACCAGATTCAGAGAATGCCGTAACAGATGTTGTACCTAATACAGCACCAACAACAGTACCACCCGCATCCGCTACCAGTGCAGACTTCGCATTCGGCACTTTACCGTCTTTATCAATGATACCTGCATCACGACCTACCCCAACAATGGTGCTCAAGCCGTCAAAGAAGTCGACAATCAGGAAGATCATCACAATGAAGAACAAGTCGAATAGCTTCTCGGGCGTGAATCCAGAAAAATTAAAAATTTGGCCTAGGGTTGGCTCTATGCTTGGCGGCATTGAGAATAGGCTATCTGGGATCGGCGCGTTGCTGGTACCCATGAAGAAGTCAGCAATCACCGTTAGTACGATGGCAGACACAAAGGCAATGAAGGTTGCCAATTTGATGTTGCGAATCATACACGCCAATGCAATGAAGATAGAGATATAAGCAATCGCCACTTGAGGATTGGTCACATCACCCAAACTCACCAAGATAATTGGGTTTGAAACAATAATGCCTGCGTTCTTTAAGCCAAGAAAAGCAATGAACAAGCCAAGAGAGACAGAAATGGCTAGCTTAAGATCTTCAGGAATCGACTCAATCAAGCTCTTACGGATTGAAGTCATACTTAGGATTAGGTAAATGATACCTGATAGGAAGATACCCAATAGCGCTTCATGCCACACCAAGGCTATCGAACCGCTCAGCAGAACGCCCTTAAAGAAGCCGTTCATACTCATACCCGGCGCAAGCATCACCGGGTAGTTACCCCACACACCCATGACAAGTGTTGCAAGCGCAGAAGCGATTGCCGTCGCTGTAAACAGCGCCCCACGATCCATTCCAGGAATATCACCTAAAATAGCTGGGTTAACAGCAAGGATGTAGCTCATCGCTAAAAAGGTAATAAAACCTGCGTAAATTTCGGTTGAAACTGTCGCTTTGCGTTCCGACAGCTTGAACATGGTATCCAGATTCACAACAAAGATCCTAAGGCGTTAAAAATGGGTGTTACTTGGCTACAAGACAGGTATCGAATTGATATTTAAGCGTTAGGAGATGCTTCTGGATCTGCCCTACCCTTAGGTAGGTAAATTGTAGTTTCGAGAATAGGTCTCGAAGTAGAAACTTTTGGTCCATTTCACCAAAAATATACAACTCAATCCGTCTTTGGCGCGAATTCTATAGAGATGATGAAGAAATTCAACTTCTAAAAGTGTGATTGGATAATAAAGAAACATTTTGAAACAAATTAAGGCAAACGGTTGCGCAACCGTTTTCACCGAACAGTTATTCGATTCACGGTTTTGTCATCTAGCATTAACAAAAGCATCACACACCTTCTATACATTGTGATGCGTAAATCACATAACAGCTTTGCTTGCCAGATAGAAAAGCTGGCAAGGACAAACAATATAATTAAAGGAAGTCAGCAATGAGTCGTTTTGAGCGTTTAGAAAGCATTCTTCATCCTCGCAATGAAGAACCAGAGTTTAATCGCATCATTGAAAAAGGAATTAACCGCCGCCAGTTCCTAAAAGCCTCAACAGCAACCGGTACGGTTGCATTCTTTGCCTCAGCACCAATTGCCCAAGCCATCGCCCAAACAAAAGAACAAAAAGTAGAAATCGGCTTTGAAGCCGTACCTGCTTCAACGGCTGATACCATTGTGGTGCCAAAAGGCTATCAGGCCGATGTGCTGATCTCTTGGGGCGACCCAATGTTCAAAGGTGCGCCTAGCTTTAGCCAAGATGCAGATAGCAAAGCACAGCTTCAGCAATTTGGTGACAACAACGATGGCATGACTTTCTTCCAGATCAGCGATGACCGTGCCGTGCTTTCCATCAACAACGAATACACCAACCACGAGTATCTCTTCAAGCATCAGGGTAAAAACCTGTCTGCTGATGATGTATTGAAGTCGCAAAACGCACACGGTATTTCCATCGTTGAACTGCAAAAGAAAAACGGTAAATGGGAAATCAACGTTGAAGGTCGTTTGAACCGCCGCATTACCGCGAACACAGAAATGGAGCTAACAGGCGCAGCTGCTGGCGACGCACTTCTGAAAACCTCTGCGGATCCTGCTGGTAAAACCGTTTTAGGCACTTTCAACAACTGTGCGAACGGTGAAACACCTTGGGGTACCTACCTCACTTGTGAAGAAAACTTCAACGGTGTATTTGGCTCTGCGGGCAACCCTGCCCTAGACAGTAACTACAAGCGTTACGGCCTTTCTAAAGAAGACTGGGATTACCAGTGGTTTAAGCATGACGAGCGCTTCGATCTAGCGAAAAACCCTAACGAACCGCACCGCCACGGTTGGGTTGTTGAAATCGACCCAATGAACCCGAACTCGACACCCAAAAAGCGCACGGCGCTTGGTCGTTTCAAGCATGAAAACGCGGCACTAACCGTCAACAATGACGGCCATGTTGTTGTCTACATGGGTGATGACGAACGTGGTGAGCACATCTACCGCTTTGTTTCTAAAAACAAATACAACCCTTCTGATCTAAGCGCTAACCGCGACCTGCTCGACGAAGGTACACTCTACGTTGCCAAGTTCTCAGCCAAAGAAGGTGAGCTTGAAGGTAAAGGCGAATGGGTTGAACTTACGTTTGGCAAAAATGGCCTAACACCAGAAAATGGATTTAAGAACCAAGCAGAAGTACTGATCTTTGCGCGTAAAGCAGCAACTCAAGTTGGTGCAACAACCATGGATCGCCCTGAGTGGGTAGCAATTAACCCTAAAAACCAGCAAGTGTTCTGTACGCTTACGAACAACAAGTACCGTGGCATGAAAGCCAACCAACCTGTTGATGCTGTTAACCCTCGTGAAGAAAACCCATATGGTCATATCGTGCGCTGGTCGCCATCCAACGGTAATCACACGGCAAACAGCTTTGATTGGGATCTGTACCTGATTGCGGGTAACCCGACGGTTCACAAAGGCTTGATGGCTGGCAGCGACAACATCAACGCCGACAACATGTTCAACAGCCCAGATGGTATCGGCTTTGATAACGCTGGTCGTCTATGGATTCAAACTGACGGTAAATATTCTAACACCGGCGACTTTGCAGGCATGGGGAATAACCAAATGCTTTGCGGTGACCCTAACACTGGTGAAGTACGCCGTTTCCTAACAGGTCCAATCGCTTGTGAGGTCACTGGCTTGACGTTTAGTCCTGACCAAAAAACCATGTTTGTTGGTGTACAGCATCCAGGTGAAGATCTTGAACCATCACACTTCCCTGATGGCGGTAACTCAGTACCACGCTCATCGGTTATCCGTATTACGCGTACTGATGGTGGTATTATCGGTGACGCGTAACGCTCAAAAACTCGCACTACAATAACAATACTAGCAAGCTCCTGCTCTGGCAGACCATTATATGGTCTGCCTTTTTTATTTTGATTTGTTACATCTCCAATTATAAATCCAACGCAAAATCACAAATAATCGCACCACAAAAGATAATTTATTTATCTTTAGAGTGGTAATAAATCACCTTATCACTATTAAAGTAAGCCCTATCGCAAAATGTAAATTAATAACTTTTAAATTCAGTTAATGATAAATATATCATTGCTAAATTTGTCGTAGGTAGTGTAAAAATCAACCACACAGGATGTCATGACTATTACTCAAACTTAATATTGCAAACCAAGCAGACATTTAAATGAAAATTGTAAGCATAAACTCTTTTGAAATGCTACCAAAGCTAAACCCCACTAGTGCGGCCATCACAACCATTAGCGGTAAAAAGCCTATTGGGGCAGCAAGTAACGTATCTATTTCTTGTGCTAATACAGGTACTGACTACTACAAAGCAATTGAGAAACTGCATACGCCATCACTACCTCCAGCAGTTTATAAGTAGCGTTAAATTATACAAATAAACCATAAACTTAATATGATTTAATTAAAGATATTCAAACCTAGACATTCAAACCTAGTTATTAATCAATCGCCTTTTATTGCTATCAACATGATCCGAGAATTGGTCTAATAACGCTTTTAGCTTTGGTTTGATTTTTGTTTGGCAAAAGGGTTTGTTCGGATTAGCATAATAGTAATTCCACATTGATTCATCACTCAATTTGAAACTACCGAGATCATAAACACGTGTTAATAATTCATCATCAAAGTCAGCTTGATTCATGACCAATGCTTGTTTGGCATTAAGTCGCTGTAATTCTGAAGTGACATAAATACCTGAAGGATAACGATACCGTAACGCATGTCGGCTAGTACAGTTATGAGTATGGAGGTGAACAGCAATCAGCACTTCAAGTGAAATGGTTTCGGGCTGAAAATCAATCAGCACCCCTTCAGTAAAGGTCCTGCCATTAATGGGTTTTATCCAGCCTTGCCTCACGGTATTAACACCGACTAAAGACTGGAATACAGCTTCGATACACCAATAGCAACCGCCTGAGAAGCCAACCTGCTCAACCTGATCTTCCGACATACCATCCTCGATATAGGTAGAACCCTATAAACAGCTTAGACCTGATATATGAAGGCTTTAAGTATGGCAAGTTACGTTAAATGTTATAGGTTATAAATTGCTTGCTGTGATCCCTTGTCGATAGCCGAGATCGAGCTTTTCCTTGTCCGTCGTCACCCTACCTACGACAAAATCATCAGGGGGAGCAATCACGGTGATCTTGCAATCTTCTGGCGGATTATCAATAAAATCAATTGCCCGGTTATAACTCTCTGCCCGTTGCAACATTGCTTCAGCTAGAACGGGTGTATCAGAAAGTAGCTTCTTTACTAACCAAGTACTGCGCGGGGCAGATTTGCGATAGCCCCTTGGTCGAGATAGCACCACGGTAATGTCTCTTGCTCCCATTTCATAGGCCTTAATCACGGGAATTGAATCAGCAACACCACCATCGGTCATCGCTTCCCCCAAAATTTCAGGATAATGACGATATGCGATGGGTACTGAACAAGAAGCTTTTAGCAAATCATTGAGGTTTTCTGCCGTTGCCTGAATATACGCCGCTTCGCCAGTATTCACCTTAGTGGTAACTACGTACAATGGAATTGGCTGGTTTTCTAATGTTTCACGGTCAATTTCGATTTCATCAATAGTGATATCCCAAAGCCAATCCAAATCGAGCCAATGGCCGCCCTTAATGAAACGATATAAGTCGATGAACTCTGGCCGACAGGAATAGTCGGTAATAACACGGTAACTTCGGCCATGTTGGTTGGCGAGCCAAGCCGCTAAATTGGTAGAGCCCGCAGACACGCCGATACAAAAATCAAAAGGGCGATAGTTTTGTTCCAAAAACTTATCAAGTACCCCGGCAGCAAAAATACCCCGCATTGCCCCGCCCTCTACAATCAATGCTGAAGCGCCATTTGATTTTTGTTGTCTATCCATTCCCTGCCATCCTGATAACCTACTTATCGAAACAGCTTAGAACATATACTCTATATATAAACTGAATGGCATAATTTTTGTTATATAGAGCAAACTATTCACAACTAAACCTATGAGAGCTAGAAAGTAATGCCTGCCAATTCGAAGCGTAGGTTCGTATCCTGATAATTGGGGTGGCTGGATTGATAGAACGCCGGTGGCATAGCCTCCAGCCAGCCGTTTTTCTTCAGGACCTGCCATTCAGCACGGCTAATCACCACATATTCCAATGTGCTATCTAGCAGCTGTTTAACCGCTTCAAGCGTTAATTGCTCATCCCTTACTAGGGTCTTTAGCTTGCCTGTCAGTACCGATAATGGCACCCGCAGCTCTCGGACTGTTTCCTTTCGATGATTCGCCTTTGACGCCTGAATCATTGCAGCTTGCTGGGAGCATGACGCAAAGCTGAAGATTTGCTCCCAGTCAGGCTTGCCTTGGCGAGTCGTCAACTTGTGGCTATAGCAGTAATAAGCTTCAAAGTATTGGCGCAATGAGTGATAACGCTCGGCATTGGCTTCAAGGAATATATGCTGAAGCTCAAGGTGGGCATTAAATTCATGGATATCGCGCATGTTACATCTCGTCTTGTTACTACTTGGCCAATCTAGCACCGTAAACTGATTTTAATCTCGTGTAGCTACTCGCCAGACTAAGCATTGACTTAAAGCTGGAAACGGAAACCTAAGGCGCCTTCAAATTCAATATTCGAAGAGTCAACATACCAAGTTGGACCCGCTTCAGCGTACATATGAGCACTACCGATTGGCAGAATGAAGCCTAACCCAGCGCGTGGCCCCCAATCGTCTTCATTATCATCAACCCATTGTAGACCCGTATAGGTATAGAAAGGAGCCAGATCAGTTCGGCCTGTGAACTCACTTAGGTACCATTTGGCATCAACACTAAAACTCAAGGTATCTAAACCAAGTCCAAACTGGACGCGATCCCAATATTGCAGTGTCAGGCCCGATGTTGGGCTGCCTAAAAATACCCCAGCAGCCAATGGAGCAGTTGAAGCAAAAGACGTGGTCGGCAAAATCATTGCAGATGCCAGTAACAGCGCACGTAGTTTCATTCTTTTTCCCTGAAAATTGTTTGATACTAACAGCACCCATTCATGAGCTATACATTCAATGAATTAGGAATATCAGGGAGCGCAAGATACCTCTTTCTTATGTGAAATCAAGCAATTTTGAAATGTTGTGAAATTTATTCGACCTAGCTCAGGTCTTTAGGTTTAACGAGATAAGCTTAAGTAGGGACAGCTATGTTAATTAAGAAACCTTTTCGCTGGTCATTGACTGAAAACCAAGCCACTCCTGAGTCGGTATACCACCAGCGCCGAGACATTTTGAAGAAGCTCGGCATCACATTGGTAGGCATGCCCCTCGCCTCACAGGCTAATGCTGGTTTGTTCGATGCGTTTACAGGTAAAGACAAGAAAATTGTCGATAATCGAAGAGCACTTGCGACTCAATCATCTGTCTATTCCAATAAGCAATTGTCTTTGACACCAGAAAGTAAAGTACTCGAATACAATAACTTCTATGAATTTGGCACTGACAAATCCGACCCAGCCGCTCGGGCGCAGAATTTCAAAACCAACCCTTGGAACATTGAAATAGGTGGCATGGTAAGAAAGCCAATGACGCTCGGCTATGAGGATATCTTCAAAAAATTCACCCTTGAAGAGCGTATTTACCGCCTTCGTTGTGTTGAAGCATGGTCAATGAACATTCCTTGGATTGGCTTTCAGTTGGCAGATTTGATTCGCATGGCTTCACCAACCAGCGGGGCAAAATACGTGGCTTTCGAAACCCTGTATGATCCTAAGCAGATGCCGGGGCAAGCTTCTCGCCGATTAGGCGGCGGGATTGATTACCCCTACGTTGAAGGATTGCGCCTAGATGAAGCCATGCACCCGCTAACCCTGTTATCCGTTGGCTTGTATGGGAAAACCTTGGCGCCACAAAATGGCGCACCTATTCGCTTGGTTGTGCCATGGAAATACGGATTCAAGAGCATTAAATCCATCGTTAAGATCACCCTTACCGACAAGCAACCACCAACAACGTGGAACATATTGGCACCCAACGAGTATGGCTTCTATGCCAACGTAAACCCAAAAGTTGACCACCCTCGCTGGAGCCAGGCCAGTGAGCGCTTTATCGGCGAAGGCAGCGTATTCAGTAGCCGACGCCAGCCTACGCTCATGTTCAACGGTTATGAACGCGAAGTTGCCAGCCTTTATAAAGGGATGGATTTAACGAGGAATTACTAATGGCAAAAACTCGGTTTAAAATCACGCCTCGACATATATTCTGGCTAAAGGTTGTTATCCATCTTGTATCGTTAGGGTTCTTGGCGCTTTTAGTCTTGCAAACCCTGTCAGGAGGCTTGGGCGCGGATCCAATACAAGGCATTAGTCACTTCACCGGTAAAGCGGCACTAAATACCTTGATGATCACATTGATCATCTCTCCGTTAGCACGTCACTTTAAACAAGGCATGCTGGTGAGGGTTAGGCGCTTGGTTGGCTTATACAGCTTCTTTTGGGCACTTTTACACATGATGGGCTATATGGTGCTCGACCTTAACTTAAACCTAGCCCTGCTGGTTTCAGAAATCGTCGAACGGCCCTATTTAACCTTGGGTGCCATTAGCTGGTTGATCCTGTTTGCCCTTGCGGTTACTTCGACCCAAGCTATTCAGCGCAAGATGGGACCACGCTGGCAGCAACTCCATAACTGGGTATACCTGGCCGTGTTGCTCGCGCCCATTCATTACTACTGGTCAGTTAAATCGGGGATCATTGAACCGGCTATCTATATCACTTGCGTGGTCGGGATCTTGGCATTACGCCATCAAACATTTCGTCGATGGTTACAAATCATCCCGTTACCGCGTCGTGCAACCGAAAAAGGTAACAGCTAAGTTACTTCATTTTCGTTAACTCAAATCGTTGAATTATGTAGAAGAAGCTGTTTTTTCTGATACGATATACCCATTCAATACTGGCTGGTTGAACGCCCAACCCTTCCAGCCAGTTTCGTGTTTCATGGGGTGAATCTTTGGTTTCAGAATATCTTTCAACTAGCATTCAAGCTTTCCAAGCTGATTGTCACCAACTTTGTGAACAGCATTATCCAACTGTTCATAACCGAGGGATGCGTGAAAACCACCTAGGCAAAGCACTTTGCCGCCGAATTATTACCACCCTTCAACAAGATAATATTGCTGCACAACTTCAGCAATGCCAAAGCAAAGACAGCTTGGCACAGCCTATTTTTCAAATAGAAACCGAGCAATTTACCGTTTGGGTTATTGCCCACCGCTTGTTGAGTGCCAACATCGCAAGGCGCAACAGCCTGATTGCCGCCATTGAGCAAACAAAGCAGAAACTGAACCCGAACAAGCCTCAGCACTTGGTATTGGTGGCTGATCATTGGTTCGATAGAAGCAAGGCAAGCAAAGAAATACCGGCTTGGTGGCTGGGTGAGCTGCCAGCAAACGCCTTAGACTATCAACAAGACGGGGTGAAACTACTTGTCCCAAACAGCGATTTACCCTCACAATTAAATGACGCATTTGGGTTTGTGAATGGTGAGCACCAAATTCACCACCCGCTCAAACGCGAGCAAGACGACAAAACCGTCTACAAGTACATTGTGCTCACTGCCTATTACCCTCTTTAAAAAGTTACTTCCATGTCATCAGCATCCAATTCGGCCTCGCACCTTTCTCTGAAAAACGATTCCCTGTACCGTTTATTCATTCGCTATACCATGCCTACCATTGCCGCCATGCTGGTAACCGGTATCTACGTAGCGATTGATGGTATGTTTGTGGGGCATTTCATCGGAGAAAAAGGCTTGGCAGGTATCATGCTGGGCTACCCCATAGGGTCGGTGTTATACGCCCAAGGGGCACTGGTTGGTATGGGCGCCTCAGCACTTGTCTCAATCAAGCTTGGTGAGGGTAACGAGCAACAAGCCAAACAGATTGTGGGCAATGCCCTGTCTCTTTGCCTGGTGGTTTCATTGATCACCTGTAGCTTGGGCATGATGTTCGGTGACGATATTCTGGTATGGCTAGGTGCCGAAGGTGAAATCCTGCAAATGGCCTCCGATTACCTGTTTTGGTACTTCGCTTTGGGCACATTCCCGATCATCTCAATGGCATTTTCATCGCTATTACGTAACGATGGTCAACCTAACCGCGTTACCTTAATCATGATATTCGGCGGTGTACTGAATGTGTTTCTTGATTGGATATTCATTGTTGTGCTGCCGTGGGAACTTACTGGTGCCGCCATCGCAACCATGCTGTCCCAGCTGGCTACCGCGACCTTGTGTATTTCTCACTTTTTCAGCGATAAGACCCAGCTGCGAATTACTTGGCAAACCCTCAAGCTAAAGTGGCACGAAGTTGCTCAAATTTGCCGCCTCGGCTTTTCGAGCCTGTTGATGTATCTATACCTTTCCGTGGTACTGACCTTACACAACAAAGCCTTTCTATGGGTTGGCCAACCTATCCATGTGGCCGCCTACGGTATCGTCAGCTATACAGAAGCTTTCTTCTATCTAATTTTTGAAGGGATAGCCTTAGGTATCCAACCAATCACCAGTTACAACACTGGCGCTAAACGCCACGACCGAGTGATCAAAACACGTAATATTGCCTTCACCGTGACATTGGCACTCGCCCTTGTTGGTGTTGCCGTTCTCTACTCCGTGCCAGAAACCGTGGTGTATATGTTCGCGGGTGATAACCCAACTCTACTACCTGAAGCGGTAAACGGTATGCAACTGTACTTCTGGGGCTTGCCTGCCGAAGGCTTGTTGTTGGTTGGTGCGACTTATTTTCAGTCTATCAACCGTGCCAAGGAAGCCTCTATGCTATCGGGCGGCAAGCTGATCCTTATCACCGTATTTATCTTTACCCTGGCTAAATTGCTTGGCGTTAACGGTGTGTGGGTTGCACTGCCACTATGCAGTACAGCACTGGTGCTTTGGATGGCCTACGCGCTCAATAAAGATGCCCAAAAAGCGGCATAAAGAGCTAAGGCAAACGTTTACCCTTGCTGTTTTCGCCGTTTTATTGAGCACTTTATTGTTAGTAAAAGCGTAAAAACGGGAACTACATCACATATTGTAAACCGTCATTGCAATAGTGATTCTCAACACATTTGCAGGCGGTATCATCAGGCTACTTTAATCGTACTCTGGTGGTAACTATGTTTAAAAAAACTCTGCTAGCAGCTTCTCTTGCAGCAGTATCTCTTGTTGGCAACACGGCAATGGCAGCTGAAAAAGTTGATCTTCTTATTAAGAACGCAACCGTTCTTACCATGAACGCAGATAAAACTGTCTACGAGAATGGTCTTGTTGCTGTAAAAGAAAACAAGATTTTCGCAGTTACTGACGGAAACGATGTAAACGAATACAAAGCAGAAAAAACCATTGATGCTGATGGCGATATCGTGATGCCGGGTTTGATCAACACCCACACCCACGTATCAATGACGGTATTCCGCTCACTGGCTGATGATGTGCCAGATCGTCTGCACCGCTACATCTTCCCTCTAGAAAGCAAGCTTGTTTCTCGTGATATGGTGCGCATCGGCGCCCAGCTGGGTAACGTAGAGATGCTAAAAGGCGGTGTAACCACTTACGCAGACATGTACTACTTCGAAGATGAAGTGGCGAAAACCGTTGATGAAATCGGTATGCGTGCAGTACTGGGTGAGACCGTTATCAAATTCCCAGTAGCAGATGCTGCCAATGCCGAAGAAGGCATTAAGTACGCGGTTAACTTTATTGAAGAATACAAAGACCACCCACGTATTACCCCAGCGTTTGCACCACACGCACCTTACACCAACACCACAGAAACACTGCAGAAAATCACTGAGCTATCGAAGAAATACGACGTGCCTGTGATGATCCACCTTGCTGAATCTGAGCGTGAGAACCAAGTTATTGCTGAACGTAGCGGCGGTAAATCACCTGTTGAGTACATGGCAGATATCGGTGCCCTAACTCCTAACCTTGTAGGTGCTCACATGATTAACGTTAGTGACAGCGACATCGAGCTACTTAAAAAGCACGATGTAGGTGTTGCTCACAACATGAGTGCAAACATCAAATCAGCGAAAGGCGTTGCACCTGCTCCTAAAATGCTTGAAGAAGGCGTTCGTATCGGCCTAGGTACTGACGGCCCTATGTCTGGTAACACCATTAGCACCATTGATGAATTCAACCAGGTTGCAAAAGTACACAAGCTAGTAAGCAAAGACCGCGCAGCAATGCCACCGATGCAAGTTATCGAAATGGCAACCATTGGTGCAGCACGTGCCCTTCACATGGAAGACACCATTGGCTCACTAGAAATGGGCAAACTAGCAGACATTATCGTTGTTGATACCACGTCGCCAAACATGGTGCCGGTATACAACCCATACTCTGCACTGGTTTACTCTGCTTACGCATCTAACGTTAAGCACACCATTGTTGATGGTAAGATCCTGATGAAAGATCGTGAGATGCTAACGGTGGACGAAGACGCTATCCGCCAAGAAGCTCTGGATTTTGCAGACAAGGTACGTAAAACCGTTGTTGAAAGCGGCGAAGTGGTTCAGTAAACCCATATCGTTTACCTATTGCTAACATTACAAAGGGCAGTCGATGACTGCCCTTTTGTTATTTAGCCTACAAGCTATACCACCACACTACGCCCTGTCGGTGTTCATCCAATATGACCACTTTCGGCATTACTCAGCTTTATCCAAAGTCACCACAACTTTCTTCAGAAGCCATTGAGGATTATCTAAAGCGATATCATGCCCGTCGTGTTCATTAATTATGAGTGGCGCTTTCCATGCCTTAGCGATTGCTTTGGTGGCTTTACTGCTCACCAAGTTATCTTTTTCTGATGAAATAAAGTAAAGATGACTAGCCGGACGGGTGACATCAAACTGAGTTGCAGCGACGAGTTGACGCCAAAAGTTACTCGCTCTCATTGGGTGTCTTTCCCCATACCCAGCCCACCCTGCCACAACATCGACATTCAGTTGTTGGTTCGAGACCATGCTATAGATGATTTTTTCTCTTTGAACTGAGTTCGATATTAATGCTTGGACGATTTTTAAATAGTTTTTCGGCTGTAGGCGTTGATAGAACGGGCTAAACCCTTTCGCTGTCGTATTCACGCAAATCAAGGACTCAACTTCGCTTGGGTACAACTCTGCCCATTTCAACGCAATCATTCCTCCCATCGAAATAGCCAAGATGTGTACCTTGTTGCTAGTTTCACGCTGCAATCTTATGGCTTCAACCATTGCGGGGATAGTCGAGGGAGACACCTGTGATGAAAGCTCGCCATTGCCAGGAATGTCGATACAAGTGACGACTTTATCTGGAAGCTCACTTTGTAATAGCTCGGGAAAATCCCCCCAATGATAGCTACCACGAAACAAACCTCGTAATAGGATGATTTCATTAGCCATTGGTTATCTTCCTTTATCGGCACCAGGCAAGCATATTAAGTATTAACCTTCATGACCAATTGCGGAAAGCCATTCTTTCCAGTGTCATAAACCTTAAAACCAAACTTCTTATACAAAGCCATCGCCACAGTATTTTTAGGATGTACGCCTAAACGTATCCCTTTTACCGTGACATCAATACGTTCAAGTAGTTCACGCATCAACGCCGAGGCGATCCCTTGACCGTGATACGCAGGAGCAACAGCAATGGCTAACTCTGGGTACTCTGAGTACGATTCAGTCAGGCATGATTTATAGCGCAACTGAACGATACCAATGGCCTCACCATTTGCCCCAACAGCAAACAGGCCCATATCACCCTCTTGTCCCCAATTTTCAAAATACTCTTTAATATGAGGCAATTCTAAGACTTCGGGGCTATTGTCCGGTTCATCTTCTGGCGTCCAAAGCGCAATTAATAACAATCTTTTTTGAGCATCAATGTCTGATACATTGAATTGATGAAACTTCATACTCTTCCCACAAATTAAGCAAATACCACAGGTTGTCGCCGTTAAGTTTGTTGGTAGCAAACGTACTTATGTGATTTACTTTGCGTTTATTTTTGCAAGGTAACTATCCACTACGCCACTCCATAGGTACCCATACTCATAAAAAACATGATGGCCTGCAGCGCCATTTCTGAATTGGTAGAACTGAAAGTTAACGTCTCCCCCAGCCTCTTTATAGGCCTCAGCTTGGCATTTAATCGTAGCATCGGAGTAATACGAATCATTGCTGCCATAGATAAACAAGGTTGGCTTGTTAAACTGTTTGCCTGCTTGCTCAAAAAGCGGGATATTCTGCGATTTATCATCTCGGTTACAAACATCCCCTACCCAGCCTCCTGCAAAATTAATAACACCGGCTACTTTGCCAGGATTATGAGAAGCATAAGCCAATGACAATATCCCGCCTCTTGAGTTACCAGCAAGTATCATTTTTTCACGATCAACCCAATCTTGCTGCATTAAGAAGCTCATCGCTGCTTCTAAAGATTGCTCGGCATATTCCATGCCCTCGGCTATCTCTTTAGGCTCACAGGAGTAAAGCTCTTTGTAACTTCCTTCAGATTGCCCACGCCCCCTGCGCATAGGCACAACCAGCGCGATGTTTTTATCAACCAGATATCGACCAAAGCCCCAGGGGTTTATCGTCTGATCTTCAGGTATAACACCAGGGCCTGTAGAGCCATGACTAAAAACAACGGTAGGAAACGGCCCTTCCCCCACGGGTTTGTAAATCGTTGCTTCTAGTTCGATATTGGAATCCCAGACTATACCTTTATCAACCATGGGTATCTTTACGCCTTCACCAAGGTTGTTAGCGTAGCTAAAAGAAACCGTACACATCAAAGCACAAATTGTAGGCAGCACCACTTTCATCGCATTATTCCCCAATACATTTAGGCTATTAATATGAACATAATCAGTCATGTACCGTTTGCGAGCTGGGTCACCAATCCAATGTTCAAACCACTAATCAAAAGATCATGAATCTTTCTCATGTTGCGCTTGAGGTAAAAACATTATCTTCATGTTCTCTTCCAAGATATAAATAAAACACAGCCTTCAAGGCAACAAAAAATAAGTTACCTAAGTGAAAGCACTTAGCATAAATAACCTGAAATAGCAGAAAGAATAAAAACAAACTCAGCTTTAATTTAAGGAAATAGGATACCAGCACGCCATGAATACAGACTTCTCTTTTACTATCAAAAGTATTTGTCTCGATGAAAATTACCATCCATCAGACAGCACCCGTATCACCACTAACTTTGCCAATTTAGCGCGAGGTGAAAGCCGCCAGCAGAACCTGCGCAACGCCCTGAGAATGATTGATAACAGCTTCAATGGATTAGCGCATTGGGATAACCCCAATGGAGACCGTTACTCTGTCGAGCTAGAGATAATTTCTGTTGATATGGATATTGAAGGAAGCGGCCAAAGTTTTCCTTCAATAGAAGTGCTGAAAACCAATATTGTTGATCATAAAACCAATGAACGCATTGAAGGTATTGTCGGCAATAACTTTTCTTCTTACGTACGGGATTATGATTTTAGCGTGCTCTTGCTGGATCATAATAAAGATCAACCACAATTTAGTATTCCAGATAATTTTGGCGAATTGCATGGGAAGCTCTTCAAGTATTTCGTGAGTTCAGAGGCTTACAAACAGCATTTTAAAAAGCTACCTGTCATCTGCCTGAGTGTGTCTGATAACAAGACCTATCACCGAACTGACAATCAGCATCCGGTATTGGGTTTTGAATATCAGCCAAATGAGTCCTCTTTAACTGAGCAGTATTTCAAGAAAATGGGGCTACAGGTTCGCTACTTTATGCCGCCGAATAGTGTTGCCCCTTTGGCTTTCTATTTCTTTGGTGATCTGCTTAATGATTACACCAACCTAGAACTTATAAGCACCATCAGCACAATGGAAACGTTTCAAAAAATATATCGGCCTGAAATCTATAATGCCAATGCAATCGCAGGTAAGCGTTACCAGCCTAATTTGAAGAACCTCGATCACTCATTGACTCAAATTGTTTATGACCGAGAAGAACGCAGTAAGTTGGCTGTAAAACAAGGTAAGTTTGCCGAAGAGCACTTCATCAAACCTTATCAAACTGTTCTTGAGCAGTGGTCAGCTAATTACGCTTAATAAATAACGAAAACCTAAAAAGCATTGATTATGAAAACATTATTACCGACTTCAACAGCAGGCAGTTTACCGAAACCTGCTTGGCTGGCACAGCCAGAGACACTTTGGTCGCCTTGGAAATTACAGGGCGAGGAACTTATTGATGGCAAACACGATGCGCTACGCGTGGCTTTGCAGGAACAACAGCTAGCTGACATAGATATCGTCAGTGATGGTGAGCAAACCCGCCAGCATTTTGTGACGACATTTATCGAGCACCTCAGCGGGGTTGATTTTGAAAACCGTAAAACGGTCAAAATCCGTAACCGCTATGATGCCAGTGTACCAACAGTGGTTGGCCCAGTTAGCCGCCAAAAGCCCGTATTTGTTGAAGATGCCAAATTTCTACGCAAGCAAACCAAGCAACCCATAAAGTGGGCGCTACCAGGCCCCATGACAATGATAGATACGCTATACGATGCCCACTATAAAAGCCGCAAAGCACTTGCTTGGGAGTTTGCCAAAATACTCAACCAAGAAGCCAAAGAGTTAGAAGCGGCAGGCGTTGATATCATCCAATTTGATGAACCTGCCTTTAACGTATTTTTTGACGAGGTCAATGATTGGGGCATTGCTTGCCTAGAAAGAGCCATTGAAGGGTTAAAGTGTGAAACCGCTGTCCATATTTGTTATGGCTATGGCATTAAAGCCAATACTGATTGGAAAAAAACGTTAGGCTCTGAATGGCGACAGTACGAAGAAGTGTTCCCTAAACTGCTGCAGTCCAATATTGATATCATCTCGTTGGAATGCCACAACTCTCGCGTACCTATCGAGTTACTTCAACTCATCCGAGGCAAAAAGGTAATGGTTGGCGCAATTGATGTCGCCACCAACGAGATAGAAACGCCAGAGGAAGTCGCCAATACCCTGCGAGAAGCACTCAAGTATGTTGATGCCGATATGCTATACCCTTGCACCAACTGTGGCATGGCCCCACTACCCCGCACTGTAGCAGCAGCCAAGCTGAATGCATTGAGTGCCGGAGCGGATATTGTTCGGCGGGAGCTTGTGGCTAACAACTAGCCGGCTTAATGTGCATCCTAAACCTTACAAAGCGGCACTTGTTGCCGCTTTAATTTGAACATTATCCGCACACAGGTTAGCTTATTTTACTAGCAGTTAACTTTGTCGCAGATATTCATAAATTGTCATCTTTACTATGCTGCACGAGGGGCAAACATAATTATTGCCATGCCCACTAATGCGACGGATACACCAACGATATCCCACAGGGTAGGACGAATACCATCAACTAACCACAACCACCCAATCGCGACGAGAATATACACGCCGCCGTATGCTGCATAAACCCTTCCCGCAGCGGTTGGATGAAGAGATAAAAGCCAAGCAAACAAAGCAAGAAAAAATGCAGCTGGCAGCAATAGCCAAATTGACTTACCTTCTTTTAGCCATAGATACGGCAAGTAACAACCCAATATTTCTGCAACGGCTGTGACAAAGAACAAGCCAATCGTTTTTACTTCTACCAACTAAAATACCTCAATTTACTGCTACCAAATCACGAAAGGGATCGCATCCCACTATCAGCTTTATCACTTAGTAATGTCGTCTCGTTATCCATAGAGGCCACCTTATCTGCGATACTGGTATAGCCAAACAGTAGTCAGTATCCGTAGAGAGAATCATTAAGGCAAGTTATACATTTCGTATATAGATATCTTCTAACGAATGAGGAACCACAACAGCGTAATGCCATCAGGGTAATGGCAACAAAGCCAGTAAATACACAAGCCACTGTATAAAACCGCCCCGTGTTTTTGGTCTGCTCGACCGATTTATTAGTTGCCAGACCCACCGTGCTTAGGGTGATTGTCACACAAACTCAACCACGGGGCCTTAAAGTCTGTATAAATATGCTTTTGTTTATTCCTGTAAAATGGTGTGTCTAGCAAAGACAGCGCAAATGATGACCAACCACTGTTGTACCCAAAGTCATGAATCCATTGAATATTAGAACCACAGTGAACACAAAATGTACGTACATATCCAGGTGAAGATTCATAACTTTTAAGCGAACTTTCCCCTTGAACAATTGCAAAGTGCTCATCACGACTCGCGGCGAAAGTAGCAAAAGCAGCCCCGTGAGCTTTTTGACATATCTTGCAATGACAGTGTGTCACTGCTTTGATGTCGCCTGAAATTTCAATTTTTATCGTGCCACAGAGGCAACTTCCTTTATACATCGCTAACCTCTCCTCTTGGCAGTTAACGCCTAATAAAGTAATGAGCAACGCCGCTACCCAACCTAAGCTATTGTACCGTAGTAACTAAAGCCGATTTGAACCGAAAATGCCAAGCGTTGGGAATCACTCTTAGATGCTTTGTATATTGAAGCTCACAGCGTGTTGAACATTATACTTTTACTTTTTATCCAACTGCATCAAGATTTCCATGTATCAAAAACAGCTTCAATATTATGACCATCTGGGTCATGTACAAAACAAGCATAATAGTTCTCGGTATAGTGAGGTCGTGGCCCTGGCGCTCCATTATCTCGCGCTCCCGCCAAAATAGCCGCGTCATAAAACTCTCGGACCTTTTGTTGACTCGCCACACGAAAGGCAATATGAAAACTGGTTAAAGCGCCCGTTGTATTTGCACTGCAGATCTCGAATAAAAAGCCCTTACCGAGGTCAAAAGCCCAAAATTTTTCCTTTTCACCAAACGCAATTTTATACCCTAATGGACTAAAAGCTTCTTCATAAAACTTCCGGCTTCGCTCTAAATCACTAACGGAAATTGTGACGTGATCAATCATGTTTATACCTAGATATTATTTGGAAATAGAGATTAGCTAAATACCGCTGTTTTTTGAAGCCAAATTCAACAATACGAATGACATGAACTCCCCCTAATCAAGCTCTATCACCTTGGTAAGTCTGACTACAGTCCTTGGAGGCCACCATGTCACAATCAATTTATGGCATTGTTTTAAACAAGTGTTCGTTCAGTATCCACGGCGAAGATGAGCAAGACAAGTTACCAACGGCTTATAGACGCTGGTAAACCGAAGAAAGTAGCCATAATGCCTGTGTCAGGAAGATGGTTGTGGTCTTAAACTCAATGCTTCGAGATGGCGTCATGTGTGATAAAACACAGCTAAAAACTAGCTATTGACGCCATAGTCGGTTGTTATACAATTATTTTGACCTACCGTGTTGTATTTAGAATTAAGCTTACCAAAAGCTATATAACTGATTTAAGAAATCAAAACCGTGCTCTCGACAAATTTTCTTTGTAATATGTGCTCGCTTGCCTCTCGCTAGATCTTCAATAACTGAATGCGGTATCGCAAATGCTGCTGAGGGCTGTAATGTAGTTTCGTCGTACCAAATCACAATACCAACATCAAACTTACCTAATTTACTATTTTCAAAGTTACAAGCTGTTACACTGCTTCGTCGTAACTTGACCTCATAACGTAATTCCTTGTCCTGTTCGAGGTCAGGCAATAATGAGGTACCAATGAGATCGTAACCCGGTTGATTCGATGCTGACAACTTGCCGTTAGTCATGAGGCAAATGACCAACTCGGCCTTGTCGCCCATTAGCTTACCCATACTGCCTTTACTTACAGCACCAATTTCATCTAACAGTGTAATAACTGAATTTAGAACTTTAAGATGATTCACTTAATTTTCCGCATAAAAACATAACACTTGGTCAAATGACTACCAACACCACGACACTCAAACAGGTCACCGTAATCAACTAACTCAAACTGAGCCAAAATGCCAAAGATTGGCAGTCCGTCTTTAAGCATTTGTTATAGCTCAGCAATATGTGACAGTGTTTCTGGATGGCGCTGAACAAGCTTTAGAAGTGTTACAGCTTGTCCATTTGGTGCACTGCGCCCCTGTTCCCAATTTTCAAGTGTGCGGGATGATGTATGCAGTAAGCGAGCAAATACACCACGAGACATATTGAACTGCTCTCGGATACTAACAATTTCATCTGGTGTAATATTTAACTCACTAATGTCATTAACTTGGTGAGTTTTCAGGGTTACCTTACCCTCTGAGTGCTCTTTAGCTTCAACAAGTGCGGAGCTTAACTCTGCAAATAGGTCACGATTGCTCATTACGCCACGCCTCCATAAAAGACTTTAACTGTTTCTTTTGATCTGCGGTTAAATCCGTCATTTCATTCTTGCCATAAATGGTCAGCAAGTAAAAACGTCGTTTTTCATCGAAGAAGTAATAAATAATACGGGAGCCACCACGCTTACCCTTGCCTTTACTTGCAACTCGAACCTTTCGCAAACCACCTGTACCTTGAATCACATCACCCTGCTTAGGGTTAGACATTAACTCAGCCTGAAACAGCCTAAACTCTTCATCGCTGAGGTATTCGTTACGGTACTTTTCAAAAATACTTGATTCGACAAATACACTTTTCATACAGAAAGTGTACGCAAGTAACGTATAGATAGCAAACTATACGTGACTAACGTAGCTTATTTTGGGGAGTGAGGAGTCAAACTGAGCCAAAACTAATGACATGGACTCACCCCTCATCAGGCTTTGCCACACTTGGTGAATCTGACCTCAGCTCTTTGAGGCAGCCATGTCACAATCAATTTATGGTATTGATTTAGCCAAGCATTCCTTCAGTATCCACGGCGAAGATGAGCAAGGCTAGGTACTGAACCATAAAAACAATAACTCGCTCAAAAGCCCTCTCAATATTTAACAGCGGTAAACCAAGACTTGGCCGGATTACCCAAAAAGGCGATAAGTATCTCCGAACATTATTGGTTCATAGTGCCAGAGCCGCAAAACGTTACGCGTCCATTTGAGCAATCTGTTATTTGGCTGCATGCCACACCATTATTGTTGTTTCTGCGTCGTGATGTCGAGCTTGGTGTAGAGCTTTGAAACCATGATTTAAATACAACGGAATATTGAAGCTTTCACACTGTAAATATAGATCCTTAACACCAAAATCTATTGCTAACTCCTTAGCCTTGTTGAGCAATTGACCAGCGACACCCTGTCCTCGGTTAGGTGGATTGGTAAACACACCGCCGACCCAATTTTCATATTCAGGATAGTTTTTATTTTCACGAATCTTGAGTTCCAACACACCGACTAACTCGCCACCCTCACGAGCAACAAGAGCCAATGGTATTTGGTCACGATTTAGAGATTTCTCGATGACTTTTTCCAGTACGATATCTTCAGTGATGTTAGGAGCAATATGCGCCCATTCATCAAAGTACCATTTAGCTATTTTAGGTGCATAATCAGGATGATCAGCTAGTAATGAAATTTCCATATTTCCTCTTTGCCACATAGCGCCACGAACAAGTTGCCCCAAACAGACACATAAGCCTGATTTGAACACCTTAATCACTTAGCTAATTTCATACCCAAACTGCTGAGTGTTTTGGGTCAACTTGATACGATTGTTATATACGATCAGCGTTTTCGGATTTTGCCTGATCTTGAGCAATTTCGATCACTGCATGTCCAAGCTGCACCAAAGTTCCAAAGTTAGGAGATGTCTCAGGTTTTAATGATTTATACGCACTTGTACGACTCTTTATACCTGCTCGCTCAACTACCTGACTATGACCGAAGAACTCAACATATGAACGAATTGCCGCCTGAAGAATATCAACACGACCTTCCTTCATTGAGTCCCAAGCAGCTTGTTTGATAATTTGTTCCATCTCTTGGACATTGATGAGATTTAAAGGGGAGTCAACATAACTACCTACAGCTAACTCACGAAGTACACTCGCTGGTAAATCAATACCCTCCCAATCCAGTGAACCATCACTACGTAAGGCAAATCGTTTGAAGTCATTTACTGATTTAAAAGCCGGTTTTTGAAAAATTTCTTTTAAGTCTACTTCACCACAAAAGCCATCACTAAACGTTAGCTCAAGCTTGAAGCCTTCCAACCAATCAACATCAATTACTTTTAGCATACGTCACCTATAGCTTACCTGGATTTTCGCCGTTAACCGCTTTCGCCCACATTTGCATTAGTTTTTCACGGTTTTCGGCAATGTGCGCTTCTGCTCTTTTCCGCTGCTTATTTGGAAGATAACCTTCTAAACTTTCAGCTGTTTCTATCGCTATAATAAGTTCATAGCCGCCATATTTCACATGGACATGAGGGAGTTTGTGCTGCTTGTTATCAAAGAAATACATACAGAACGAAAGACCCAACAATATATCAATTTCGGGCATATGAACCTCTATAGACTTATCATGAGTAAACTATAGCATCGTCTCCTAAGGGAGACAAAGAAAAGAGTATATAACAAATGACATGGACTCCCCCCATCAGGCTCTACCACACTAGGTAAGTCTGACTACAGTCCCGGAGATCACCATGTCACAATCAATTTATGACATTAATTTAACCAAACATTTCTACAATTTCCAAGGCGAAGATGAACAAGGCAAGGTACTGATTCATAAAATAATAACTCGTTCAAAAGTCCTCTCAACTTTTGCCAATATATCCTCATCCATTGTCGGAATGGAAGCATGCGGTGCTTCCCATTATTGGGCGCGTGAGCTCGTTAAGCTGGGCCACAGCCCAAAGTCATGGCATCTAAATATGTTGTACCTTTCAGAACGGGAGCCAAGCATGCGCGGATAATCTGGTAGCTACTTAATAACGACACCAAATACCTACCAATATAAAACCAAGATGTTTTCTAACGGATTAGCCGACTTCACCGGGTCATTGCAATAGCCAATGATGATATAAATAAGGTTCAGGCCTTTTGCGGGAAAACCTGATAATACGGCGGGTACTGTAGATGCCTTCTAACGAATGAGGAACCGCAACCGCGTAGTGTCATCAGGGCAGTAAGCAGACCGAATGTAGAGCGGCAGTCCCAAACCTTATATTACCTGACGCTATTGTTGACAACCGGGGGGATTCCATGTAGCCCAATTAAGGTGTGAAACACGCCACCACAACACTCGATTTGAACACCATAAACACCAAACTAGAGCCAAACCAAAAATGCCATGCGTGCTGAATCACTCTTAAATTGTTTTGTTATACGAATCTTACGAATTATTTGTTACAATACAACACATTGCATAGAATCTTGAGACAAATTGATGAAACTACTTTCTGTAAACCTAAATGAAAATGTTTACAACGTAGCAAGTGGTGAAGAGCAAACCAACCAAAACACATTCAGCATAGTCATTGGTAAGAATGGAACAGGCAAAAGCCGCTTGTTGGCAAAAGTAGCTACAACATTTTTAGGCGTCAAAAAGTACACTCAGAACCACTCGAAACTTAAACACCACAAAACTGAAGAGTTGACTTTTATTAATCAAAATAAACAAGTTACTATCAAGTCTGGAAAAGGGAAAGGTGGAAAAATCTACGAAAGAAACAGACGAACTAAAGATAATATGTGTAAAAAACTTATAACCGCATCTATTAGTCCGTTTGATAAGTTTCCGTTGCCCAAAAAAAGTACAAACCACCTTTCGAATGATAACTTCTACAGCTACATTGGTTTTAAGACAGACAAATCATCGTTATCTGAACAAAACCTACTCACTAGATTTGCAACATCTATCGTTAGCTCAAGAAGTAACGTTGCAGTAAAAAGAACGTTGAGACTACTCGGATATAAAAGTGATATTACGATAAAATTTAAGCATAACTTAGAGCGATACTTCCAACGTAATAGGCTAGCTTATAATAGTCGTACATTTAATGAACTAGTATTAAATAACAAAGACTTATATAGTAGAGTATTAGCTGATGAAAACCACTTAATGTCATACTATATACTACAAGAGTTGAGTCAAAACTCTCAGACTAAAATTGGTAAAAAAACTCTTAGTGATTTAATAGGTGAGAAAGACCTACCTGAAATATACAGTACAAACTCAGATCTAGAAGAAAAAACAAAAATTTCATTAGTCAACTCTCTGGACCTTAATATTTCAACAGTTCAAAGCATAACTTTAAGAAAGAAAAACTCAAATCAAAGGTTAACACTTGATGATGCTAGCTCTGGCGAAAGATCACTGCTGTTATTAGTCTGCTCCATTGCCAGTCAGATAAACAATAATAGTTTGATATTAATTGATGAACCAGAGATTAGTTTACACCCTGAGTGGCAAGAAACATTTATTGATTTGATTTACAATGCATTTTCTCACTATAAACGCTGCCACTTCATAATAGCTACCCATTCTCCGCTAATTATATCCGATTTACCTGAAAGTGGTTGCTATATACTTAATATGGATAAAAATCAAACAGTTGAATCAAAAGGCTACTTCAATAAATCTGTAGACTTCCAATTGGCACGACTCTTTAGCACACCAGGATATCAAAACGAATATTTGAACAGGCTATGTATCTCAGTATTAAGTACCTTTGCAAAAGGAGGAATTATTGACGATGAAACAAAAAACAACATTAGTTTTTTGTTATCAATGGAAGAAAATTTAGAGGATGGCGATAATGTAAAATCTTTAATCGGCATAATAAGAAACACGATGGAGATAGCTGAACAATGTTAACTCCAGTAGTTTTTGACGATAGTCAAAAAAGTACTATTGAAAAAAAATAAAAGAGCCAGATTTCGATCACGAAAATTGGTCAGACGAAGATCTCGAACCTATAAAAGAAACTGTAAAACATCACTATCATAGTGTTCAAAATACTGTATGCCCATATTGCAGGCAGAAACTAAATTCTAAGCATGGTCGATATTGGGATATAGAACATATAATTCCACGTTCACACCAGCCTAACTTTATGTTTGAACCCTTAAACCTATGCTTGAGTTGTGTCGACTGTAATAAAGAAAAGTCAGATAAAAAAATTACAACAAGTAACGCAAAAAAGAACTACCCTAAAAAACTTCTCAATACTTAATTATTCATCCACATTTTGATAATTACGATGACTATCTTATAGCTGTTAAGCCAGGGTTGTTTTACTACCCTTTAGAGTCAAAAGGACGTAAGACCATTGAAGTGTGTGGATTGAATCGATTCTATGAATTTGCTGGTTTTGGAGAAAGTGAAGATGTATTTACAAAAATTAACCAATTAACTGAACTATCAAAAAGCGAAAGTTGTGAAAATATACGTCAGGAAATACTCAGAAAAATTACTGCACTAGCTCTTGAAGGGCTTGTCGCAAGCAAGAGACAGGGTTGATTCGTATAACGCCTGCATAACACGTTTACTACCATGCAAATTAAGCCTAAATTTACCACTTAATACGCTAAACTCAAAGAAACCTAGAATACCGAATGTAGCAAAATCGTGTTGATGCGATTGTTAGGTTTATTCTCCCCACCATGAAGATGTATCAATTTTTAAACCTTCAGGGGCTAACTCGAGATCTGTTAAATTCGACAGTGGTGCTTGCAGTGTAAAGTCATAAGGATAGCTTTCACTCATAGTCGCACCAATATCATTTCTTAAATCTGAATTAGAACCCCACTGCAATTCACAATGAGCAATACCGATACCTACAATCCATATATGCTCACTTGATATTTTAGATACATGAAATGACTCAAGCTCACTATAGTCAACTACTGAATGAGTTGAAAGTATGTCAATTTCATCTTGAGTATTAGATATAAACTCTTCCACTATTGTTGAGTCGACTTCAGACTCTATAAGTGAAATAATTTGGATTCTCATATCTTCAACTAACACTAGAATATTATTAACAATGTGCATTACAGACAAAGCTAATTCTTCACATTTAGAATCACCAATATTGAAACGTTTTTCTCGTAAATGAGTATGCTCATTTAACTCACGAAATAACTTTGTAAACGTTTTTAATTTCGTTTGAATGTAGTCACGATCTTCTTCATCCAATTCAAGTAATTCGAATACTCTTTCATCGCTTAGTCCACCTTGTATTGCATATTTAGCTCTTTGAGCTCTAGTAATGCCATCTTCAGAATTTGTTTCATTCCTGTACCAACAACATTTCAAGATTTCTTCATCTGAAGAGTACCTAGATAGAATAAGAGTGATGATTTCCCGCATTGTATATGCAAAATTATTAAATCTTAGAGGATTGCCTTTATCACTCAGATTATTAAGTGCAGCCTGATAAAGATCTTTTTCAAATCCCAAAGACAAATGAGACAATATTTTTTGACTTTCTTTACTTGAATTTAGATTTATATATATCTTCGCTCTTAATTTCTCATTTTTTGGTACGACGCCAAATTGTAATCTACGTTGTACCTTAGCCATTTTATTTCTTACTCTTCTTGCGACTAACGACATATAATTCTCTCTATTAAACAAAAGCATAACTGCCTAAGTAGGCTTAGAAACCTAACATTTATTATGCGCATCTCTTTTGTATATCGACCCAAATCAAGTAAATAAACGAAAGATACATGCGAAACACTTTCGGGCTATCCAGCTTAGCCACCAACTCTGAGCATGACGATGGATAACAATCAATTTTTTTAAATCAAATCAAATCAAATCAAATAAAATCAAATAAAATCAATGAATTATAACCAAAAACCCACAATCAAACACCACCACAACTCACAATATCGACACAACACCAAGCGCCATTCAACCCCAATAAACAAGCACTTTAATACATCCACCAGCACCCATTCACCTGCCCTATACCACCACTCCAAACCACTTGAATAAACTTACAAATCATTGCTTGAATTAGTCAGTAAACTTGTATAAATTCTCACCGCCAAAAGGCGCATCCTAAAATGTACCCACCCGCTATCCTGCTTTCATTGGTGCATTTATATTGGTGTTTCTATATCTACATGCAAAATAACAATTCTCGACTATCTCGCTTCCGCAGTGAGTCCGGTGCACTCTTAAACCTGTCTATCCCAATCATTCTGACGCAGTTGGCAACGCAAGCCATGGGCTTTGTTGATACCACCATGGCGGGTCAGGTTAGCCCGGCAGACTTGGCCGCCATCGCTATTGGTACTAGCCTGTGGCTACCCGTATTGCTGATCCTGCGCGGTATTATCATGGCGCTAACGCCAGTTGTTGCCTTCCATCGCGGGGCGCAAGATTTAGATAAAGTACGTATCGAATTTATTCAGATGCTTTGGGTTGCCGCATTTATCAGCTCCCTACTGATTGTCTACCTTTCCCAAGGTGGCAATATCCTCACTAGCATTGGAGTTGCGGAAGAAATCATCCCAATCGCCAGCGATTACGTACTGGCGCTAGCCTTTGGTGTGCCGGGTATTGCCTTGTTCTACACCCTTAACGGCTTCTGTGAAGGGATGAACAATACCAAAGCGCCTATGCTGGTTTCGGTACTTGGCCTGTTGGTGAATATTCCGATTAACTATGTGCTTATCTACGGTAAGTTCGGCTTCCCTGCATTGGGAGCAGTAGGCTGTGGTGTTGCTACTAGTATTGTCTACTGGCTAATGTCTGGCCTTCTATTTAGCTACATCAAAGGCCATCACCACTATAAGAAGATCATCCACTTTGCTGACATTAAACCTCGCATGGCGGAGATAAAACACCTGCTGAAACTGGGTACACCAATCGGTATGAACATTGCCGTGTGTGGCAGTATCTTTGCGATAATTGCCCTATTGATTGGCCGAATTGGTGCCGATAATGTCGCGGCAGCACAAATCGCCTTGAATATATCAAGCATGACTTACGTGATCCCAATGAGTGTCTCATTCGGTATCACGATTCGTGTAGGCCATTCACTGGGTGCCAAGCAAAACCAAAAGGCTATCGAGCGAAGCGTGTTCGGCATCATCGTGGCTGCGCTTATTTCGCTGGTTTCGGTTTCTATATTCTTGCTGTTCCCAGACTGGATTATTCGCCTATACACCACAGACCCGGTGATTAGTGCGACAGCCTCTGTGTTGCTGGTGTACACCGCGATGTATCAGCTAAGTGATGCCCTGCAAACCTCAGCCAACGGCGCATTGCGTGGCTACAAAGATACCAAGGTACCAATGATACTGGCGATCAGCGCCTACTGGGGCTTGGCATTGCCGCTGGGTATGACCCTTGGCTTGACCGACTACATTGTCCCTGCGATGGGTGAAACCGGCTTCTGGGTGGGTATCGTGACAGGCTTAACCATTGCCGCCATCATGATGCTAATGCGCTTGGCCTACGTCATCCGCAACCATAATGCGGCTTCGCAAGCCGCTGCCTCTACCGCTTAATAAAAAACGCTTCTCTTAACAGCTTAAGAGAGGCGTTATTTTATGACCTAATTTGGCTATTTGGCTAAATTAACTGATGCTGTTGAGCGTAAGCGTGCAGCTCTTGAATCTGACCTTTTACCAACACTGGAATAACAGCCTGAACGTGGTCAATCGGCCAATCCCACCAAGCAAGTTGCTCTAGGATCTTAACCTCTTCTTCGCTATACCTTGTACGGATCACTTTCGCCGGGTTACCCGCCACTATCGCATAAGGCGGTACATCTGATGCAACCACGGCCTTGCTACCAATAATCGCGCCGTTGCCAATTTTCACCCCTGGCATCACGGTAACATCGTAGCCAAACCAGACATCGTTACCAACGCGGATATCCTCGTATTTTTTTAACGGATAATCGGTCAATGGCATCGCTTCTGCCCAACCCTTACCAAACACGGCAAAAGGAAAGGTCGAGACGCCAACGGTCGCATGGTTGGCATCTGCCATGATGAACTTGGTGCCGTTGGCTATGGCGCAAAACTTACCAATACGCAGGGCGGTTTCAGAAAAGCCAAAATTATAGAGCACGTTTTGCTCGAAGAACTGAGTAGGATCATCAAAATCACTGTAGTAGGAATAGTCCCCTACTTCTATGTTTTGAATGCCGGATTTATCAAGCAAAGGCTTGAGGAAGACAGTATTAGTAAAACCGTCGATTGGGAATATATTTTCTGGGTTGATATCGTTATTCATTAATACTTCACAGCATGGATGTTTTGCAAATCATAGCACAGGGTGAAATACAAAATCGCCCCTAAGCAAAACATTGCTCAGGGGCGCTGATTCTCGCTAATACCTGATATCGAGAATAAAAAAATATCAGTTACGAACTCAGCGGTAAGCTTGCACCAAGTAGCGCAAATACGCTGCCGCAGCCGCGATTAAACTGTTTGCCTTTGTTCTCCAGCCACGGGCGCAGCTTGTATGCCATACAAGCAACGAAGTATTCCACGCCAAATTCAACCACCGCAAATGTCAGAGCAAGAATAATGAACTGCGGGATGATTGGGCTATCCGATGTCATAAACTGCGGCAAAAAAGCACCAAAAAACAAGAGTACTTTTGGGTTGGATATCGCAGCGAAAAAGCCCTGACGAAATAAGCTACCCGCCCCTTTGCTTGTGGCCTGAGTAGCCGTATTCATATCAATGGTAGGGCTTCGCCAAAGCTGGATACCAATGTAAATCAGATAAAGCCCACCAGCCCATTTCAAGATACTCAATGCATGTGATGAAGCCTGCATGGCCGCACCCACACCAAACATGGCCAATGCAATAATCAAGATAAAACCACTCACCCCACCAAAGATGGTCGCAAGCACTTTTTTCCGGCCATATAAAGCCCCATGGCTTAGCGCCAATAGGCCGTTGGGCCCAGGGGCAAACGCCAAACCCGTCACGGCAACCAAATACAAAAGCCAAGTTTCAAACGGCATAACACTTCCTAATACAACATGATGATATGGCTCAACTATAGGGTTAAAGTGAGAAATTAACTTGGTGTTACGTAGAATAATTAAGGTAATATTTAGACATTAATTATTACCATGTTTTCGAAGGCAAATTTTCTCATGAGCCAGCATCCCGCCCCAAATTCTGAAGTGAAGCTCGTCGATGTGAGGTTCTTACTGCTGCCTCTACCTGAGTTCAACATGCTGCCCTTCGGCGGCTTTCTCGATAAGCTTCGATTTTCTGCAGATGAAGAAGATTACAGTCAACAACGCTACTGCCAGTGGACTGTTGCAGGTTTGGGGGCAGGAACCATTACCTCTAGTAGTGGGATAACCATTGAGGCTCAGCATTCGCTAGCAGAAGTTAACTTTGCTGAATTTGATTACTTAATTGTGTTTGGTGGACGCAGTGCCCAAGCCAGCATGCAGCTTGCGCCTGACTATCAACCCTTACTTCGCAAAGCGGCTAAGCAAGGGATCATCTTGGTCAGCATCGACAATGCGTGCTTCATGCTGGCGGCAGCTGGCTTACTTAACGGAAAGAAAACAGCGGTACATTGGCGGCATGAACAAGAGTTCAACAGTGCTTTTCCGCACATTCCAACCATCACGGAACAACTGTATTGCATTGATGGCAAGCGGATCAGCTGTGCCGGCGGTGCCGCTGCCATTGAATTGGCGATTGAGTTGCTTTCCCGCCACAGCGGAAGAACGCGAGCCTTAAAAGGGCTAGCCGATATGCTGGTCGATGAGGCAAGACAGCAGCACCATCACCTTAAATCGCTCCAAGATGATAGCCAATCCGGTGCCTTCGTTGGTCGTCATGTCAAACGCGCCATCGCGATCATGCGACAGCAATTATCACTAAAGATTTCGGTGGAAGATGTTTCCGCACAACTTGGAATCAGCAGACGTCAGCTAGATAGATTATTCACGGAAGGCTATCAGATGACGGCCAAAGATTATTGGCTCATGATGAAGATGAATCACGCCAAGTGGCGCATCTCCAACTCCACCATGAGCTTACAGCTTATCGCAGAAGAAGTGGGGGTTTCCGATGTCAGCTATTTCTGCAAAGTGTTCAAGCGCCACTTTGGCATCACACCGGGTTCGCTGCGGTAGTGTTTAGCCCTAGCTAAGCAATAACCAAATCGCGACACCAAACATTAAGCTGCCGGCTATACGGTTCATGGTTTTCACGTTTTGCTGGTTCATTAACAGCGCTCGAAGCGCCTTGCCGCCACTGGCGTAAAGGCACATGCAGACAAACTCTGACATCATGATGATCCCCACCAGCACAGACAGCTGAGGCACCAACGATGTTTCTGGGTTGATGAATGGCGGCAACAGCGAAATCATAAACGCCCACCCTTTCGGGTTGGCTATGGCGGTAATAAACCCTTGCGACAACAAGCCGTAGTTTGAAGATTGCGTGGTCTGGAGATTATCGTCAGTGATCGCCATCTTACCGCGCGATTGCCACATCTGGTATCCCAGATAGGCCAAGTACATTGCGCCAACGGTCTTGAAGGCCACAAACAACCACGGCAATTTCAGCATAATAGCGGCAATACCAAGCACAGCACTGATTGCGACAAGGGCAACACCAAATACTTCACCCAGCATCATCCACAATGTACGACGAAACCCGACACTCATCCCAAGGCCAAGCGCCAACGTCATACACATACCAGGGGTTATCGACACGAAAAAGAATGTTGGTATGAACACCAACAAGATACCTAGCTCCAAGCTGTTCTCCTAATCACTGTTTTGCTAACCCAATATCCTTTGGGTTTTCTTATTATTAATGTCTACTACGTTATAAATCATTTATAACATTGCTGGTAGTTTGGAATATGGTTAAGCCAAATAGGCGGGTCACCAATATCTTCTTGCACAGCCTTGATAAACTCACGCATTAACGGGGTTTGCTTGCGGTTGGGGTAAAGCGCATAGATACCTGTTTCCATGGTTGAAAGCACATGGTCAGTCAATAATGGAACCAAACCAAGCTCATCAGCTGATTGCTTGAGATAAAACAAATCAAACAAGCTGTAGCCTACACCGTCTTTGACAGCATCCACCACCGCCCTGACATCGGTGACTTTATAGTTTCCCTGCATCCTATAGGTTTTAAGTTCATTGCCATTAGGGCCAGTACTCAATCTAAGCTGATCAAGGGTGAAGTCACCGTTGGTATAAATCACGGCTGGCAGCGCAATCAGCTCCTCTGGCGTTTTAGGGTTACCATATCGTTCAATGAACTCTTTAGAAGCAATGATGGCGAAGTTGGTTTTGGCGATTCGCTTGGCAATCAGGTTAGACTCCGCCAACTTGCTAATACGAAAAGCCACGTCGAACTGATCGCCAATGATGTCGGCCATTCTATCATTAAGTGACAGCGTCACCTTAACCTTGGGGTATTTCTTCATAAACCGAGAAATGACCGGCTGTAGGTATTCTTGGCCAAAATATACCGGCGAGGTGATCCTTAGCGTCCCGGTCGGCTCTGCCTGATAGGAATCAGCTATATTCTGGATTTGGTTTACCGTATCAAGCAATACCTGCGTCTGTTCTAAGATCTCTTCCCCGGCGGAAGTTAATGAGAACGAACGCGTTGAACGATTGAGCAACTGGACACCCAAGGTAGCTTCAAGCTTTTTGATTTGTTTGGATAACGAAGAATTATCCATATTGTGCAACGCCGCTGCTTTAGAGAAAGAACCTTGCTGCACCACATCATGAAACAGTGATAGCTGGTTAGTAATCGACATTTATCATTCCTACTCAATCAAGCTATTCAGTTTCGCAGATGGCAGACTCAGCTTGCTTCTCGCGCAACCTTGGCAAAGCATGCTCTTCACCCCAATCTTTTAGGGCTAGCAATATCGGCTCTAGGGAGCGGCCTGTATCGGTAAGGCTATATTCCACTTTTGGCGGTACTTCTGCATACACCTCGCGATGCACTAAGCCATAGCCTTCTAATTCCCTAAGCTGCTTGGTCAACATACGTTGCGTCAGGGCGCCCACGCGGCGCTTCAGCTCGTTAAATCGCAATGTCCCTTCCAGCAAATGGTAAAGAATCATCCCCTTCCCTTTGCCACTGAACAACTCTAGCGTTGCTTCCACCGGGCAACCTTCACGGGCATAGGTCTTATATCGACTTTGTTTCATAGTATCCTTTTTGTACCTATGTACCCAAAATGTGCGTACTTGTTATTTAAGGTTGTAGCTCTATTATATAACCACGTTACATAGGTATATGTACAAACAAAACACAACATTTAGCCGGAGATGCTAGTCATGAACCTTACCGATATCGCTCAAACCCGCTATTCGACCAAAGAGTTTGATGCAGATAAAACGATCCCTGCCGACACATTCGAACAAATTCAAGATCTACTACGTTTTAGCCCGTCTAGCGTTAACTCTCAGCCTTGGCACTTCATCATTGCGGATTCTAAAGAAGGCCGTGAACGCATTAGCACAGGCACACAAGGGCTATTTGCCTTCAACGAAGGTAAGGTACTGAACGCTTCTCACGTGATCGTATTTTGTGCAAAAACAGGTATCGACGAGAGCTACCTAGAGCACATCCTAGAAAAAGAAGATCAGGATGGTCGCTTCGCCGATCCTTCATTCAAGGAAACGGTTCATAAAGGTCGCACCATGTTTGTTAACATGCACCGCTACGATCTGAAAGATGTTCAACACTGGATGGAAAAGCAAGTGTACCTAAACATGGGCACCATTCTTCTTGGCGCTGGCGCACTTGGCGTTGATGCGGTGCCAATTGAAGGGGTTGATACCAAAATCCTTAATGAAGAATTTGGCCTTATCGAGAAAGGCTACACTGCGGTTGCCTTGGTTTCACTAGGCTACCGCAAAGATACCGACTTCAATGCGTCTCTGCCAAAATCTCGCCTAGCGGCTGATGAGATCATCACTAAGATTTAATTAGTGTTTATTAGATAGCAAAAAGCACTTCTGAATATTCAGAAGTGCTTTTTTAATTTATCGTATCAGCCAAACGCTGGGTGATAGGCAACGTCACCCGTTGGAATGCTCTGTTTTGCATCGTCGCAGCTATTTTCGCAAAGCGGCATAACCAAAAAGTACTCAGCAGGTACACCTGGTAGCGTTAAGTTATCATTCGCTTTAAAGCCAAATCGACCGTAATACTCAGGCTCGCCAAGTAAGACAATCCCCTCGGCACCTTGCGTTTTAAGCATCTCAACACCTTCGCGAATAAGCGAGCCACCAATGCCTTCACCTTGGCGTGACGGCGTGACAGAAACAGGGCCTAAACCAAACCACTTCGATGCTTCACCAGCAATAGTGACAGGCGAAAAAGCGATGTGTCCGATAATGCCAGACTCGTCTTCGGCGACTAGCGACAAGCTCAATGCGCCGCCTTCTCGTAAGCGATTAACAATCAAGTGCTCTGTTGGCTTCGCACCCGGCTCATGATGAGGATGATTTTCAAAAGCTTGATATGTCAAAGACTCAATGTATGTACTATCAGACGCTGTTTCTAAACGAATTTTCATATTTTACCTTTCTATTCTTCGTTTCTACTCTAAGTTTCGATAAGGCAAAGATAAACTGTGAAGCCTTAGACAGGTCAACCACAAAAAGTAAAAATCCTAAAGCCAATCGCTACGCCACCTCCTGAATAAGCTCGTCCTCACTTTTGGCGGCCGACTTTTTACTGGGCTTTTTACTGGATTTTTGACTAAAGTCTTCAGCTATCGCTAAATAGACAGCGGGCAACACAAACAAGGTAAATAAGGTACCGATCAGCATACCAGCAACCAAAATGATGCCGATGCTATTACGCGCTTCGGCCCCTGCACCTGTCACCAATATCAATGGGAAGTGGCCCAGCACCGTTGCTGCCGTGGTCATCAAGATTGGCCTTAGTCGAATCTTGGCACCCTGTATCACTGCTTCAATTTTGCTATAGCCTTGATGCTGAAGCTCATTGGCAAACTCTGTAATAAGAATGCCGTTTTTCGCCACAAGTCCTACTAGGGTGATGAAGCCTATTTGGGCATAGATATTGATACTGGTTAAGCCAAGAAACGAGAATGACAACGCCCCAGCCAGCGCCTAAGGTACCGAACCCAACAACACAACCAAGGGAGCACGGAAGCTATTAAATTGTACCGACAACACCATATACACAGCGAACAATGCCACGGCTAGTACCGCAAACAGGCTATTGCCCTCTTGTCTTAACTGACGACTGCTGCCGGCATAGTTGACTTGGTAGTCAGGCGGCAAGATTTCCTGTGCCTTTTGCTCCAATAGCGACAATGCCTGATCTTGCGTAACGCCTGGGACTAGACCACCCAGAATACGAAACGCATTGAGCTGGTTGAATCTCGCGATACTGCGAACACCCACCACCCTCTCCAAGGTTGCTAAGCTGCTAAGTGGCACAAAATCACCAGCGGGTGTTTTAACCTGCAAGTCTAGCAAGGCTTCGCTACTTGAACGTGACGCTGAGTCAACCATAGGGATCACACGATAAGCTTTGCCGTTACTGTCAAACCGAGTGACATCGACTTCCGATACCATCAAGGACACCTGATCAGTCACCGCCTTCGTAGTTAAGCCTAAGTCCATCAACTTCTTGTTATCAAAGTTCAATTTGGCGTGTGGCATATCGATCTTTAAATCAGTGTCGGTAAACATAAACATGCCGCTTTGCTGTGCCGCTTCTAATAACTGGTAGGCGTATTGCTGCATTTGTTCATAGTTATCTTGCGATTGAACAACCATTTCAACATCAAACTGCCCGGCGGTTGGGAGCGGTAACGGCATGGTTGGCAAAACACGAAGACCTGTCACCTCCTTCAGAGTGAAGTAGATGTCTTGCAACACATCAGAAACAGAAAACGAGCGGTCATCAAAAGGTACAAAACTGATCCCACTGAAACCGCCTGACTCTGTGACTGTCTGCCACACCAAATCGATACCGTCCATTTCCAATACAGCGCCAATTGCCTCTTGCATGTATTGGTTACCGTATTCCAAAGAACCACCAGAAGGCGCTTCTGAGATAATAAACAAAGAACTTTGATCTTCTACTGGCGCCAACTCCTTCTGGGAGAACAAGTAAAATGGCACCGTTAGCAACGACAGCACCACTGCCGATGTTAATATCGCCCGACGATGAACAAACATGACACGCATCGCGCCTTCATAACGAAGCGACAAGCGCTCAAATACCTTATTCACTCTTTGAGTAAAACGGCCCTCTTTCCCTTTTTCTGGCGATACATAAGCACTCATGATCGGCGACAGCGTGATTGCCACTACCCCGGAGAACAACACCGCTAATGCCAAGGTAAAAGCAAACTCTTTGAAAAGCGCACCAGACAAACCGCTCACAAAACCAATCGGTACGAATACCAAAGCCAAGGTGATTGTCATAGAGAAGATGGGGCTAAACAGCTCCCTTGAACTGATCAACGCCGCTTCAATGCGCCCTTTACCATTTCTCATATGGCGGGCCACGTTTTCCACAACCACTATCGCGTCATCGACCACTAGGCCAACGGACAACACAATCGCGAGTATCGTTAACAAGTTCAGCGAAAAGCCAGCCAATGACATCGCAGCCACACTGCCCAATATTGAAATTGGAATGGCGACCAGAGGAACGATGGCCGTCCTAAACGAGCCCATCAACAATAGGATCACAATACCAACCAACAGCACTGTTTCAGCCAACGTGGTAAAGATTTCTTTCAGTGCGTCTCGCATGTACACGGTGCCATCGTAACCGATTGTGATCTCGGTACCTTCTGGCAGGCGGCTATTCACACTGGCTAATTGCTTATACAGTGCATCACCTATGGCGATTTCATTGGAGCCGGGCGTTGAGACAATACCGATAAATACAGATTCGTTGAGATCCAATCGCGCGGTATCTGCTCCCCGGTCTTCACCCAGCTCAATGCGGGCAATATCACCAAGATAGACAAAAGTATCGTCATTTTTCTTGATGATTAGGTCACGAAAGTCCTCTGCATTTTGGAATAATGCGTTACTCATTAAGCTAATGTTCTGAGAGGCATTTTCCGCACTGCCCAACGATGCGATAACATTATTGTCGTTTAGCGCTTGGTGCACTTCATGGGCACCAATATTCAAACTCGCCATTTTCAGCGGATCGAGCCAAATACGAATCGCTGGCTTGCGGCCACCCAGGACGTCTGCACTTTGTACTCCCTCAACCGAAGCAAACCAAGGAGTCACTTCCCTTTCAAGAAAGTCTGTTAATGCAGCTCTGTCCATTGTTGCGCTGGCAACATTGAGGTAGAAGCTCGCGCCACTGGGCCTATCAACTCTGGCAACAGAGACACTTGGGTCTTGGGCACCTTCCGGTAGCTCATAGGCTATTTGGCTCAGGCGAGAGTTCAATTCGGCGAGGGCATCGATACTATTTTCATTGAGCTTCAGCCAAGCCGTGACCTTACTGATCCCTGCGGTCGTGGAAGAGTCCACATAATCAACCCCAGGAATACTCATAGCGACTCTTTCAATCGGTTCAGTGATGAAGCCTTTCACCACATCGGCTGATACCCCAACATACTCAGTGGTAACCACCAAAGAAGAACTTTCAATTTGGGGAAATTGCGATATCGGTAGCTTTGATGATGCCATTATCCCTGCGATGGTAATCACCAATGAGATAACAATGGCAATCACTGGTTTCTTTACGAATATATCCATCGTTACTCTCCGGCCAACGCGATTGCTGAAGATTCGGCTTGCTCTTGTTCATTTTGCTCAAGTTTATATTGCCCAGGCTGCTTGGCACGCGTGCGCACTAAAAGGCCGTCGTACAATTTGAATGAGCCAGCCGCTGCGATTAGCTCTCCCCCAGTAACGCCTTGCGATAAAAATCGATAGCCCTCTCTTTCAGCAATCACTTCAACCGGCAGTCTTTGCGCACGGTAAGCTCCTGGCTGATCATCCTGTTCAATTAGCTGCACCACATAATCACCGTATAAATCTTGGTTAACAGACGCCAGCGGTACCTTAAACACAGTTTGATTCGCACTAACCGGAATATTCACTTCCATCGGGGTATTCGGTGTGTATTCCACTTTTTCTCGACTCACTTTTGCCCGATAACGCAAGCTTCTGGTGTTGCTAGCTATTTGGGTATCACGCGCAATAATCTTTGCCGTTTGGTAGCGAGAAAGCCCCAAAGCATCGATATTTCGAACGGCTACATCATCGCCCACAAACATTTCGGGATAAAACTGAGGAACACTAAATTCCACCCACATTGTATCGGTCACGCCAACAAAGCTGGCTAGCATTTGGTTTGCAGTAACAAAATCCCCTTGCTTGAGGTTATGCATCCCCACGACCCCATCAAAAGGTGCGGTTACCGTTTTCTTGTCGATAGTTGTGTTTAGCACATCAATCTCAGATTGAATAACAATGAGATCGGCATAAGCCTGATCGTGTTTTTCTTGGCTGATCGCTTTAGTGCCAAGCAGTTTTTTCGCTCGCATGTAGACAGAACGTGCGTGTTTTTCACGTGCCTTTGCCGACTTCACTCGCGCCAACTCTTCACTGATATCAACCTGAAAAATCAACTGCCCTTTAGCCACCGACTCACCAGATAAAAAAGCCACTTTTGTCACCTTTCCTGAAAGCTCAGAATAAAGCTCAGTTTGTTCCGGCGACAGCGCAGTACCTAATACACTTACGACAGGGATATGTTGAGTTGCTTCAACTACGGTTGGCTCAACAACTTCATAATGCTCTGGAAAGGATTCCGCAAACTCAATGGCCGTTTTTATTTCTGAATATTTGTAATAGGTCAACCCACCAATCAAGCTCACTAAACCGGTAGCCACCAGCAACCATACTGAGTATGAAGACCGACTCTTTTTCATAATTTCACCGTCTTTCTAAAACCAACATTGAGAAGTCCATTACTCGCAATGACTACTCTCAACCAACACAAGAATTGCATTCGAATTATATTCGAATATTATTCGAATCAAGTTAAATGCTAGTTTTGTCGGTTTTCGATGTCAAACTACTCAAGACTAAAATCGGAAGGAAATTGATACCAGAGAATATGAATTATTCTTCAATAACAAGAAGATAATGCATCAAGAATAAAAGTGAAATTATACTTGTTGACTTGTTAAGCAAATTAATAACAGCCAAGCCGTTTAATGTTGACTCATCTGTTTGGATTCATTAGCATCTTTACGAATATCATTCGAATAAAGATACCTTATGCCTGCACCGAAGTACTCTATCGCCGAACAAGAACAGCTAATTTTGGATGCTGCTGCGCAATGCATTCTTGAAAGCTCGCTCATCGACTTCAAAATGTCTGCCATTGCCAAACATGCTGGCCTATCGATGGGATCGGTGTATAAGCATATCCAATCTAAAGAAGACGTTTTAGTTGCCCTTTCGGTTCGCTTGGAACAACGTGCCGCCAATGTGATTGAAGAAGTGCTAGCACTGCCGTTTTCACTTCCAACAAAAATTGTCGCCATCAACCTTGTTTCTCAAGAAGCCATGTATTTGTACCCTTTTGGCTACCAGCTTATGACCTTGCTTAACAGCAAAGACTTACTGGCAAAAGCTTCTGAGAAGTGGCTGAGTAAGCTAAATGGCGTTTCTAACGATATCCACCACTGTTTTGAAGGTGCGCTAAAACAAGCCGTTATCGATAACGAGTTGTTGTGCGCCGCTGACGAAGAAGAAGCCCTGATCCGAGAATTTATGCTTTTGCAGTGGGCGATTAATGTTGGCTTTCCGCAAATCACCAATCACCATCATGATTCCTACCAAATTGAAGAAGGTACCGACGCTAGCCCAGCACTGCCTCTCGATCACCCTTTGATTAAAGCAACGGTTCGTATGACCAATGGCTACCCTTGGAAAGCGCCCGTCTCTAGCGCAGAACTCACCGAAATTGAAAAGATCCTTCAGCAGCGTGGAATGAGATAAGGCCGGCCATGATTAACAATGGTGTTGATCACCATGACCAGCTTAAGAATATGGGAGTTAATATATCAATACTCCAGCTTATACCCTGCCCCGTATACAGAGTGAATTAGCTCATAATCGGGTTGGACTTCGGTAAACTTCTTGCGCAATTTCTTAATGTGGCTGTCGATTGTTCGCTCGCTGACGATACGGTTATCGCGGTAGATGGCCTCCATTAACTGGCCCCGTGAATACACTCGCCCAGGTGAGGCTGATAGTATATCTAGCATGGCAAACTCTACCGCGGTTAAGTCTAGCTCCCTACCCCGTAACTTGGCTTTATAGCGGGTTTTATCTAGCTGCAGGATGATATCGGGTTCACTATTCGATTCTGCAGATTGGATTAGATTTTCAGGTACTAAGGCATGGCGGCGCAGCACTGCTTTCACCCTCGCGACCACTTCCCTTAAGCTACAAGGCTTGCAGATATAATCATCGGAGCCGATTTCCAAGCCTAGCAGCCTGTCTATTTCATCAATTTTTGCTGTCACCATGATGATCGGGACTTGGGAAAACTGGCGTATTTCCTTACATATCTCGACACCATCTTTGCCGGGCAGCATGCTATCGAGCAATATCAAATCTGGACTATGGGTTTTAACCCACTCCACCACCGATAATCCTTCATAAAGGGCACTGGTTTGAAAGCCTGAGGCTTTCAAATAGTCTTCAGTTAAGGTTGCTAGCTGTATCTCATCCTCTACAACTAAAACATGATCGTTCATATTAAACTTCCTTGCGGATAACCAACTTCATACACACACCACCCATTGAAGAATGCTCTGCAGATAACGTCATGCCATGTGCATCAGCAATGTTATTGCATATCGCCAAACCCAACCCCGCACCGTTATTATTTTGTCTCGTACGAGATCGGTCTGTTCTGTATAGTCGCTCAAAAATCTGTGAAAGTTCACTATCCGATAAGCCTGGCGCAGAGTCACTAAAGGAAATAATGAGTTTATGCTCACCAATCATCTGCGCCCTAATATCCAAACCACCCCCGCTGTCGGTATACTTCAACGAGTTTTTAATTAAGTTTGAAAATAATTGCTGAATTCGGTTTTGATCTAAGTCTATTAACAGATTTCTCATCGATTCAGCCTCTCCTTCATAATAGAGGCCAAAAGTAAGTTGCTTTTCTTCAAAAGCGTCTCGATATAACTCTACACTCTGCTCGAGCATGGATAAGGGTGATGCCTTGATTTTATTGTAGCTTAAAGCACCAATATCACTTAAAGAGAGTTCATAAAGATCATTAACTAAATGCGAAAGATGTATCACGTTGTAGTGTAATGATTTTATTGTTGCATCACTATTTTCACGCACACCATCTTGAACCGCTTCTACTTCTGCTTGCATTATTGCCAGCGGGTTTCTTAATTCATGGGAAATATCAGCAATCCATTGCTGGCGGGCTTTTTCATTTTGCTCCAACACTTTGGCCAAATGATTAATATCACATGCTAAATGACCGAGTTCATCACGCCGTTTGATAGGAAGTCGCGTTTTATATGTACCTAAGGTTAACTGACGAACACTTGAATTAAATGACTCTATTGTTTTTATTAACCCATGCGCCCAAGGGTATGCCATTGCTAATGTCACTCCACAAGATATGACCCAAATCCATAATAAACTACCGTTAAAGTCTTGAACGAATTGTACTTCTGTCGCTTCTAATAGCTTTTGGTGTGGAGTATGGCCTAAATAAGCAATGACCTTGTTATTTGAGTATATCGGGTACAATATTTCATTAGGATGGTGATGAGCACCGATGATATGATTTTTATCGCCGTCTAGTAGCATTAAACGATGCTCAAATGCTGATGAATCCCCTCTAGGAGGGCGATGATAATCGGTATCAAAACTCACGTTAGCAAAGTAGCTTTCGCTTTCCCTTCCTGGCATGAAGGGTCGCATAGACATCATGGTATAGTGATATAGGTTATCCCCCCTAAGTGCACTGTGTTCTTTAAAATTTGAACTTAACGGTGATTCAGGCCGTTGCCAGTGTTCAGCGCCTTCAGGCAATGTGGAATTAACTAGTCGTGGCCACCAATTATATGGATTACTACCGCTTTCTAAATAGGCCGGTAAATACTTTTCCAACTGAACAGTTAGCTTTTCAACGCGCGCTTGCTCTTCACTGTTTACATAGCGCAGAAAACCTTCTTTCATCGTTATTTTAGTTAACATGATAAGCGTTATTGAACCTACCAATGTTGTCGCCACTATCATTAAAATAGCCCGAAAGCGGATATGGTTTTGTATCGCCAATATTAAGGAACGAATCATAGCATCCATTTCATGACTCTCAACAACCAATCAAATTGTTCTAATTATAATAGACAGAGCTCAACAATTAGACACTGTTTATATGTGGTTATTAAGATGGTTAATAAAATATAAAGTAAGTTTGCTTTTTCATCTTTCTTAAACTAACAGCTTCTTTTGCCGCAACGATAACTAACAGCGCAAAACCAATTATAAATAAGCCAGTTATGGCTTTTTCTTTCAATAGCAGTGAAATTAGCACACAAAAAAGAGATAGTATTAATGCGAGGTACTTCATGTTTTCATCCTTGACTGCAATTAGTATCAAAAGAAACTAATTAGGTTGGCTAATTTTCTGGCTGAACCACTCTTCACTATTAAGTGCCTTCAGATTCAATGTAGATCTTTTTTTTGATTGGTGACAGAATCAATAATAAAGCCAAAAATAATCGTAAAATAGCCTATTAATGAGAAGGTAATCATTAATATGTCTGCAAGTTCTACAGCAAGGTAAATGCTGAAAAATGATACCAATAAGGCAATATACTTTGTCATAACGATTCCCTGTTAATCTACACACTCTTCTATATGGAATTTTCCAAGCAGCTTACAGCTGATCATTTTTCCGAGACTATCGAAACACTCACAATCTGGAATGATTTCAGGCACCTTCACCGTTACGGCACGGTATGAGCGGCTTTCAAGTTTTTGCCTGTTTTCATTTTGGCATCCACATAGGACGAATAAACAAATACAACCTATCAACTTCAATAACATCACTCTGCCTCGTGTTGTTTAGTTGAATTAATGATACGAGTTGAATATGGAAGGAATTGGGAGAAAATGTGCAAACATTAAGGACAGAGTATGCCGTAACAGCTTAAACATGCTTCGGTAGCTATTTTTTCTTGGCATGAAACAGCATGGCAAGCGAACTTATAAGGCTGTCGATGTCGCCAAGCGCGACGTTGCCATAACCAAGCACTACACTGTGCCACGACCTTACATTCTCATTATGCAGGTGCTCATAATAAGCCAACGGCCGCATGATAATGCCCGCTTCTTTGGCTCGGGAGACCCACGTTTGTTCATCGATCCCCTGCTGCCATTTAAGTGTGACATGCAGCCCAGCTGGTTGGCTGATAACCTCGACATGCTGACCCAAATAGTACTCAATGGAGCGTACGATCTGCTGATACTTATCTTGATAGAGCCGGCGCATCTTGCGTATGTGGCGTAACAAGTCACCTTCAAGGATAAAATCAGCCAATGCCGCCTGTGTGTGGCCAGGCGTGTCACCCGATAAGGCGTCTTTAATCATCAAGCACGGTTCAACCAAATGCTCAGGCACAACCAAGTAGCCAATCCTTAAACTGTTGAACATCACTTTACTGAACGAGCCTATATACAAAACTTGGCCGTCCATCCCCATCTGGCCAGCTAGACCCTGCAAACTGGTATATGGTCGATGAGCAAACTGAAATTCACTGTCATAATCATCTTCGATGATCCATCGGTTACCTGCCATTGCCCACTCAATGAGCTTTAGCCTCTTTTCTGTGGTTATGGCTGTGCCCATTGGGTATTGATTACTCGGCGTAATATAAACCGCCTGTGATCGGCTTTGCAGAATCGCGTCGATATCGACGCCCTGTTTCTCGTGCACCCTCACCCCCTGTTTGTCCAAACCTAGCAATGCAATGATTTTGTCCATCTGGGTATAACCCGGCTGCTCCATCAGAATGCTATCTGATTGTTTCAATGTTGCCATTACCGCTATGGACAGGGCTTGTTGAGCGCCAGAGGTAATAATGATTCGATTGGAGTTACATACAACCGAACGGCTTGATGCAAGATAATCTGCCAGCCTAATACGAAGCTCTTTACTACCCTGAATATCCTGGCTCCCAAGTAAAGAAGTGAGAGAAGAATGGCATTGTAGCAACCTTTGCCACTTCGCGTGGGGGAACTGAGCCAGATCAGGCACACCCGGTGCAAACGGTGCGTTAACATTCAGGTGTGGTGTCTGCGGTACTTTGCCTGTTGGGGTAATATTGGCGTCGATATACTGCTCTGGTAGCTCAACGGCTACGTAAAAACCAGAACCCAGTCGGCTTTCTATATACCCTTCTGCCGCCAGTTGCTCGTAGGCCGCAATCACAGTGTTACGACTTAAAGACAGCTCTTGCGCCAACTTGCGGGTTGAAGGCAACTTGCCACCATTCGACCATAATCCACTCACTATCTTGCTACGTATGGCATGAAAGAGTTTGCTTTGCCTAGAGCCCTTACCAGGACTCAACGTCAAATCACCCACCTCTATCATCTGCATAACTGGATCCACTATTTATTAAAAACTGGCACTAAAAAACATACCAGTTTGGTTTTAAATTTCAATTATCCGCATGCAAGAACAAGGTAGAACAATGCTTTCCAAGACCAAGCGAACAGAAATTAAGAAAGGTGCCCACAAAGCTGTATTCGACCATGAACAGCTTTATCAGATCATTGATGAGAGCATGGTTGCCCATATAGCCATTATTGAGGAGTCAGGGCCTGTCGTTATTCCAATGCTGGCATGGCGAGTAGACGACAATGTGTATATTCATGGCGCCAACAACAGCCGTCTTCTGCGCAACCTGAAACATGGCGGCCAAACCTGCCTAACCTTCACTTTGTTTGACGGCTGGGTGCTGGCACGCTCTGCCTTTCACCACAGTGCCCATTACCGCTCAGCCGTAGTGTTCGGCCAATTCGAGCAGGTTAATGATAATAGTGAGAAAGACCTATTGCTCAATCACTTCATCGAACAAATTGCGCCAGGCCGAACACAGGATATACGGCTTAGCAATCCCAAAGAGCTCATGGCAACGATGGTGCTGAAACTGCCATTAACCGAAGCTTCTGTAAAAATCAGCAATGGTGAAGTAAACGATGATACCGAAGATCTGGATGTGCCTGCTTGGGCGGGCTATATCCCTTATCAGACCAAAATTGGACCACTGAAAGCTGACGCTGGACTAGCGGATGTGATACCAAAGCCTGATTACAGTACCGCCTACGGTGAAAGGTGGAGTAAGGAGTAAGGAGTAAGGAGTAAGGAGTAAAACTTAAGCAACGAAAAAGTCCTATGCAATAGCAGCTAATACCGTATCGTTAAGCTGCCATTGAATAGGACTCTCGTCCTGCGTGCTTGCCCTTTCTCTGAAAGCTGCCCTTCCCTTTCTTCGCTTTCACCACGCGAGTTCTAAACAACTGGCTCGTTACCGCCGCTTTCAACGCGTTGTCTTTAATCGTTCCACGACCAAGCTCAGTTTCTTGGCTTTGTTGTATGTCGTGCTGCCCAGCTTCGACGAGCTGCAGCTTACGCTTTTTACCCATTTGGATACTCTCTGTTTAAATGATGGCTAACCATAGTGCTCTTGGTAGAGCTTTAAGAAGTGCAACACGATATCACGGGCGACATCGGTTTCACAATTAGTCAGAAAAACAATGCCCGTTTTGGTATCTCGATTAAACAGCATCTCGGTACGAATGCCTTTCACCCAGCCACCATGATGAATAAACCCGGTCATCTTTTTATAATCAAAGGTACGCCAACCCAAGCCATAATACACATTGCTTAATTTTGCTCGGTAGCGATACTGATTGGCCCTTATGTGGGGCTTGTGCATCAGCTCTAAAGACGCTGGCTTTAATACGGTTGGGTTATAGCCAAATTGCGCCAGCATCCATTTGGCTAAGTCCTGAGCGCTGGCGTTCACCCCAGCTGCAGCCGGTACACGGTAGTAATAAGGCGCAGGCTTAACTGGCGCATATCCTGACTTCACCTTTACGTGTGGCACCACCCGATTTTTCTCTGCCTTGAACTGCTCAAGCCCGTACGATGCATGATCCATCTCTAGAGGAATAAACACCTGCTCTTTTACAAAGGTGGGATAATCCATACCCGCTGCGAGTTTAAGCATATCTGCACTTAGGTTATAGACAATGTTCTGGTAGCCATAACAATTACCCGGTTCGCAAACAAACTTCACCCTATCAAGCATCTGCAGGATACGCGAGTATTTCACGTTATCTTCAAGAAGATCTGAATACGCCTGTGGCACAAGCCCAGTGGTATGGGATAGCAAATGCCTTAATGTCACCTCGCTGCCCATTTCAGCATCGCTGAACTCAATATTATCGAGGTACGGCACTACATGGGTATCCCATTCCAGTATGCCTTTATCAACAAGGATAGAGACGGCTGCCGAAGCAAAAGTCTTTGAAATTGACGCCAGAGGAAAGACAGTCGCGGAATTTATCTTCTGGGAGCCCCCTTTTTTGGTCACCCCGTAGCCGCGTAACAAGCGGATGTTACCGTCAATCACAACAGCCAGCGATGCTCCGGGTATGCCCTTTTTAACCGCATTCTTAACGTATTTATCGAGATTCAGTGCGATCTCATCATGCTTGGCGGCTGCACTGAAATTAGAAAATGTCAGCAATAAGACAAAACTAGCTAGCCTAAACCATTTGCTCACAATCGAAACACCTTGATGAACGCCCACAGTAAGCGTAGTTGGTCAGAGGTGGCTTTCTTTTTCTCTCAAATGAGAAACATTATGATTAATGGCTAAGCCAAGTGATAAGTTTAGGTTGGGATGTCTAATAATTTTACCTACATTCAGGAAACAATGCTTATTTTGGACTATGATTAATTTGTTTTAAGGTCGTAAAAAAATAGTGTATTTTTTTGCTACCATCGACTCCGTCTTTATTTGTAAACCGCGAACAGGTGTAAGCTAGAAATAATGAACACGTGTTAGCTGAGATGTCATGGAAATAATAAGATTACGCGAACATGTGTACGCTGAAAAATAGATTCCAGCTGAATAAAGCGTCATTTTTGAGCGCTGGTTAGAATTTTTACACTAAAGGCATGAGTTGCTTAAAACATTGATAGATAAGCGTAAAGCAGTCATGTATAGTTACAAAAATGAGATCCAGCACACGTTTTTGCTTTTCTTATATCAATAAATCATTACAATACATCGTCTTGCTCCGGTTAAGGACAGTATTTAATAAGGTCTTAAGTCATGAAAGTTGTCGATTTTTTAATGCAAAAGCGTGATGGGTTTTCTTTTCATGCGTTTGAGCTTAAAGAGTTAGTCTCACCGTCTCTGCGTGAGCACTGGCATGATTTCGTTAATAAAGCGAATAAATCACAACTAGGTGCACTGATTGATGATAAAAAAGCAGCATCAAACGATGATGTTGTTGTTGAAGTTGCTGAAAAATTTGAAGTAATAGAAAAATCAGCACCTCAAGTTGAAGATGCACCCAAAGCGCCAGCTATCGTAATGAAGCCTGAAGCTGAAGCGCTATACAACGAATTAACAGCGACCCTTGGTGAAGTTATCCATACAGGTAACTGGCTGATGGTTGATCAAGAGCGCATTAACAAGTTTGCTGCCGTTACTGAAGATCACCAGTGGATCCACACCGATCCTGAGCGTGCTGCTGCAGAATCGCCATTCAAAACAACCATTGCGCACGGTTTTCTAACCCTATCATTGCTTTCTGTACTGACAGACAGTGTTGACCCTGAAAACCAAAAGTTCCCTACCGCAAAAATGACGGTCAATATGGGAATGAATCAAGTACGCTTCCCGTACCCAGTTAAAGCTGGTAACCGTGTTCGTGCAACAACCAAGATCCAATCAGTAACACCAATCAAACGCGGCCTTGAAATCGTTCAAGTACTGACTGTTGAGATTGAAGGTGTCCGTCGCCCTGGTTGTGTAGCCGAATCAGTCATTCGCCTTCACTTCTAAGCAAGGTTGCCACTACCAAACAACGAAAGCCAAAGGCACTGCCTTTGGCTTTTTCTTTATCAAAACCTGATACCCGCGCTATCTACTATGTATTCATCGCGACCAATTAAGCAAGCGCCTCAAGCTCTGAGACAAAAACATCAGCATCTTGTTGGAACAAGTGAAGGTTCTCGCTAATTTTCTCGTCAGGCCAATCCCACCAGGCAACAACTTCTAATCGAGGGCCTATTGAAGCGTCCTCAAATCTTGGCCTTAGTACACGAGCTGGGTTGCCAACCACTATCGACCACGGCGGTACATCTTTCGTGACAACACTTCCTGCCCCCACGATTGAGCCATTGCCAATAGTCACTCCCGGCAGAATAATCGCACCATGACCGATCCAAACATCATGGCCGATCAAAACTTTATCCTCCTGCCGCCAAGCAAACACCTCGTCATCCAGATCCGCCGGATTCTCTCCCAGCTGGTACTTGCCAGGCCGATAAGTAAAGTGATGCAGTGTTGGCCGCCACCAAGGATGGTTACTTGGGTTCACCCTGACGCTGGCTGCGATAGAGGTAAACTTACCCACTTCGGTAAACATCAAGTTAGAATCATTCTGAATATAGCTATAATCCCCAACCTCAACATTATTCAGTACACAGCGATCACTAATTTCAACCCAGCGACCCAGTTTCGTATTGTGAAGTTTACTGCTCTCAGACACACTTGGCTCAGCATTGAGTGTCGGCGATAGCGGTTGTGATTTGGTTATCATTAGCTAAATTCCTGTCCATCAGCTGCTAAAAAGAAGCTGTCATCAAAGTGATCGGGATTATCCATTGCCCAGCTTTCTAAATTGTGGCCAATGTGAATCAGTCCCATTTGGGCGACTCGACATTCTTCTTTTAGTTGCTTAGCCAAAACCACATCATTGTGGTTTTGTGGCTGCTCACCGTTATCGCGGTCAACCGGCGGAAAGCTACAATCTATCAGCATAAGGTCGACCGGGTTTGCCACTAACCATTCTTTCACTACTAGAGGTAAATCAGCCGTATCCGTCAAATAAGCAATGCTTCTTTCCCCTAGCTCAAAGCAATAACCGAAGCATGGCTTTGAGTGCAGCATAGGAAGTGGGGTGATCGTAATGCCTTGCCATTGAAAGGGGTCAAAAGCGACTTTTGGCGGCTGAAAATCGAGGATCCCCGGGTGCTTGAACAAATCGTCACACCCATTCGGATCATCGGGCCCATCAACCGGGATCGTCATATTGAGCCCCCACCGAAGGTCGAACAGCGCTTGAACATGGTCCATGTGGTAATGGGTTAATAAAATACGATCAATATCGCCAGCCGGAAACCGAGTCATCAAATCATCGGCATTCGCATCAATCAACAACTGCTTATTGTTGTGGCTCAACACGGCAGATGTTTTGCTACGACGATACTCGGGTTTGAGCCTCGCGCGTTCACAAGCCTGGCAATGACAGCCATACACTGGCAGGTGTCGGGCATTTCCAGTCCCGATTGCCGTCAATTTCATGGTATGTATCCTATGTACTGTAAGTTAGCTCGATGATTCTGTTGATAATGACGCCGACAATGCCTTAGAAAATTGCATCATGGTGTTTTCCAACGAGCCACTGTTATCAACCACAATGCCATTCGCTGGGCACAATCGTCGATAAAGCTCTGCCCTATCGAGTCGCTTGATAATTTCACGCTCACTCTCTCGGCCACGGGCATAAAGCCGCTGTTTCAACACAGCGGGCTCTACATCAATAACAACTGGCACAAGATTGTCGCCATAGCGCTCAATTGCCGTATCAAGATAGGCTCGGGATCCATTGACGATAACGTCCCTACCTTGCGACAACCACAAGTCAATTTCTGCCCCGACCCCATAGCGATATCCATTCGCTTGCCAACTCATAGCAAATAGACCACTTTCTTGGCGTTGCAGAAACTCCTTCTCTGACAACGCCACATGGTTTTCCCCGCCCGCCTCTGCCGCCCGGGTGATATACCGATGGGCAACCATCAGTTTATCGGGCCACATTTCACGCATGGCATGCAAAACACTGTCTTTGCCTGCGCCGGAGGCACCAATGAGATAAAACAACGTTGCACTCTTATTCTTCACTCTGCCCTCCAGGCCAGAACATAATTTCTTATCTTAATTTCGTATTCATCGCTTAGAAGACTTGTCGGCCTTCTCGCCAAACACGCGTTACATAGGTGTGATCATGTAAGTGATGGGCAAGTACCAAGTCAGCACGCTTTCCTTCGGCAATCACCCCGCGATCATCAAGTTGCAAAGCTTGTGCCGGATTCACGGTTGCTAGCTGAGTGGCGGCAGCCAAATCTAACTGGTTACGTTCATCATCAGTGAGTTTGAAGATGGCATCGAGCAAACTGCCTGGGTAATAATCTGACGATAGAATATCCAACACACCCAATGCCGCTAGCTCGTGAGCAGCAACATTACCGGAATGCGAACCGCCACGGACAACATTTGGCGCCCCCATCATCACCTTCAACCCCAGATTATGAGACGCAGTTGCCGCTTCAACCGTGGTTGGGAACTCGGCAATCACCATCCCCAATTCATGGGACTCAGCCACATGTTCAAGGGTAGCATCATCGTGACTCGCCATCGGGATATTGCGCTCCCGGCATTGGCGAGTAATTTCGGCGCGGTTCGCACCCGACCACTTCTCTGAGCGGGCACGCTGCTCCGCTTCAAACTGGAACATTTGCGCATCACTGAACTTATATTTGCCCTGGTAGTACTCACGGTACTTTTGAACATTCACGAACTGGCGCTGACCCGGTGCATGATCCATCAGCGAAACTAGATGCACCGCCGGTACATCACGATAACGCTCGAACATATCCACGGTGGTTTCGTGCGGCACTTCACAGCGGAGGTGCAAAAAGTGCTCAGCCCTATTCACACCACGTTTCTGACTTTCAACAACCGTTTCGATTAAGTGGTCAAGATTCTCATGACGCTTGCCGCCTTCACGGTAATCACCCAAAGCAACTGCATCAAGTACCGTTGTAATGCCCGAGCCAACCAGCTGAGCGTCATGAGCACTCATTGCCGAGAACGGAGGCCAATCAACTTTCGGTCTTGGCGTGAAGTATTTTTCAAGGTTGTCGGTATGAAGCTCAATCAGCCCCGGCATTAGCCAACCGCCTTCACCGTTAAATGCCTGCGGCAATTGACTGGCGGTATCCGACATGGCTTTAATGACGCCGTTTTCAATTTCTAGTGACCCGTTCACCACTTGATCTTCAAGCACCAGATTGACATTGGTAATAATCATTGTTGATCCCTTTCACTGACTATCAGGCAACCTGAGTTGTCGCCACTTGCTCTAATGTGTTTGATACGGTGGGTTTCATTTCATAGAGGCGATCAGCCACTTGGCTACGCACCTCTTCGTCATGGAAGATACCCACAATCGCTGCACCACGGGCTTTTGCTTCTTCAATCAAGCTCACGACCACTGCGCTGTTGGTTGCATCCAGCGATGCCGTTGGCTCATCAAGCAAAAGCACTGGGTAATCGACAATAAAGCCGCGAGCAATGTTAACGCGCTGCTGCTCACCACCCGAGAATGTTGCTGGCGCAAGGTGCCACAAATGCTGTGGGACATTGAGTCGGGTTAATAGCATGGCCGCCTTTTGCTCTGCTTCTTCACGGCAACCGCCCATCTCCAGCATTGGCTGCATGACGACTTCCAGTGCGCTAATACGAGGAATAACGCGAAGAAATTGGCTCACCCAGCCCACGGTGTCACGACGGACATTCAAGATGGCACGCGGTGTTGCCGATGCTATATCTACCCACTCACCTTGATGGTGAATACTGATTTCCCCCTCATCCACCACATAGTTGGCATACAGAGCACGCAGTAGGGTCGATTTGCCAGAACCGGAATGACCGTGAAGCACTACGCATTCACCCTGGTTGACGGTTAGCTCTGCGTTGGTCAACACCGGCAACTCGATGCCGTTCTGGTTATGCAGAATGAAGGTCTTGCTGACATTATTTACTTTAATCATTGGCTTATTCATGCCTGAAACTTCCTTTAATTCTGTAGAACCGACGAAACAAGTAGCTGGGTGTAGGGATGCTGAGGGTCATCTAGCACCTGGTCGGTAAGCCCGGTTTCAACTACCTTGCTCTGCTTCATTACCATGAGGCGATGAGCCAGCAAACGTGCAACGGCAAGATCGTGGGTAACAATGACAACGGCAAGCTCTAACTCCGTGACCAAACGACGCAATAAATCCAATAATTTGGCCTGCACAGAAACATCAAGGCCACCTGTTGGTTCATCCATGAAAATCAACTTAGGATGAGTGACCAAGTTGCGGGCAATTTGTAAGCGCTGCTGCATACCGCCGGAAAACGTCGTTGGCATGTCATCAATTCGTTCAGCGGGTATTTCAACATCACCCAGCCATTGCTCTGCCTGCTCACGGATCTCGCCGTAATGGCTTTGACCTACAGCCATCAAACGCTCACCGATGTTGCCCCCAGCAGATACACGGCCACGGAGGCCATCCATCGGGTGCTGGTGTACAACACCCCACTCGGTACGCAATAGATGTCGGCGTTGGCTTTCTGCCATTGCGTACAAATCTTCTACTTGGGCTAGCTGGCTATCAGCATCCCCGCGTAAATACAGAACTTCGCCGTTGTCAGGTTGCAAGCGCCCTGAAATCGCTTGTAGCAAGGTACTTTTTCCCGACCCTGACTCGCCGACAATACCGAGCACTTCACCCGGATAGAGATCAAACGACACTGCCGAGAACCCTTTGCCTGGGGCATACAGTTTGGTGAGGTTGTTCACCGAAAGAAGCGGTTGTTCCTGGTTATTCACTGTGTTCATTCCATCATTCATTTCGGTTTACCTTATTGCGCCACGCTAGCACTTTCTGTTGCTTGTGCACTTGCAATAGCTTGGTTTTGATCAGCTTGCTGCTCTAGGTTCTGACGACAGTAATCGGTGTCAGAACATACGAAGACTCGGCCACCTTCATCGTCAATCACGACCTCATCAAGGAACGTTTCGGTTGAGCCACAAATGCTACAAGGCTCGTCCCACTTCTGGATCTCGAACGGGTGATCGTCGAAATCGAGGCTATTTACCTTGGTGTAAGGAGGAATGGCATAAATACGTTTTTCACGTCCTGCACCAAACAATTGCAGTGCTGCCATGTTGTCCATTTTCGGATTATCGAACTTCGGGATTGGCGATGGGTCCATAATGTAGCGATCGTTTACCTTAACTGGATAAGCGTAAGCTGTCGCAATATGACCGTAACGGGCAATGTCTTCATACAGTTTGACGTGCATGATCCCGTACTCTTGTAGCGCGTGCATTTTACGGGTTTCCGTTTCACGCGGTTCAATAAAACGTAGCGGCTCTGGGATTGGCACTTGATAGACAAGAATCTGATCTTTTTGCAGTGCTATTTCTGGAATACGGTGACGCGTTTGGATAATCGACGCTTCAGTCGTGGTTTCTGTGGTACTCACATCAGCGACTGTCTTGAAGAACTCACGGATAGAGACCGCATTGGTGGTATCGTCGGCACCTTGGTCAATCACTTTTAAGGTATCATCTTGGCCAACAATGGTGGCTGTCAGCTGAACACCACCCGTACCCCAACCGTAAGGCATTGGCATTTCTCGACCGCCAAACGGTACCTGATACCCCGGAATAGCCACCGCTTTAAGGAGTGCGCGGCGGATCATTCGCTTCGTCTGCTCATCAAGGTAACCGTAGTTGTATCCGTGGTTAACGCTGTTTGCTTCTGTGCTTTGCGAATTCGACGTTTGCATGCTTGTGTTTCCCTGCACCATTTACTTACCCTCACCCTTTAGCTGAACATTCGCCTGCTGCTCGTTCACTTCGTCATACTCTTTATGCATCTTGCGCAGTAACTCCAGCTCAGATTGGAAGTCGACGTAATGCGGCAATTTCAGGTGAGAAACAAAGCCTGCGGCTTCAACGTTATCGGCATGTGCCAAGACAAACTCTTCATCCTGCGCCGGGCCATCAACAGGTTCACCGTATTCCGCAGCTTGAAGTGCACGGTCGACCAATGCCATCGACATCGCTTTGCGCTCAGTAAAGCCAAAGGTCAAACCATAACCCCGGGTCAGTTTGGCCTTTTCTTGCTTGCTACCCACAAAGCCGTTGATCATCTGGCATTCGGTAAGCTCGATATCCCCAATCTCGATCTCAAAACCCAGCTCTTCCGGCTCCAGTGACAAACTCACCTGACCCGAGCGAATTTCCCCCGCAAATGGGTGGTTCCGGCCGTAACCTCGTTGGGTTGAGTAACCCAGTGCCAACAAGTAGCCTTCATCGCCGCGAACCAGTTGCTGCAAGCGGGCTGAACGATCACATGGGAAGTTCACTGGCTCAATAGTGATATCATCAGGCTGCTGCCCGTTGTCGTCCTCGGTCACCATCAAATCAAGCTTTTCCAAAATCCCCATCACCTGAGGGCAAGCTTCTTGTTCTGCTTCTGCACGTGGGTCTTCATGCTGGCTAGGCGCAGGATAATCCCCCTCAGCAAGGAGAGTGAAATCCAATAGGCGATGCGTGTAGTCATATGTTGGCCCTAATAATTGGCCACCCGGCAAATCTTTGTAAGTGGCCGAGATACGACGTTCAATCTTCATGTCAGATGTATTCACCGCTGATAACACCGCCAAGCGAGGTAGCGTTGTGCGGTAAGCTCGCAACAAGAAGATGGCCTCAACCAAGTCACCCGCGGCTTGCTTAACAGCCAGTGCCGCCAGTTCCTTGTCGTAGATACCGCCTTCGGTCATCACGCGGTCTACCGAACCACTTAGCTGTTCACTGATCTGCGCGACCTGCAATTCAGCAAGATCCGTGTTACCACGGCGTTTGTGGGCTTGAAGTTGGTGGGCGGATTTAATCGCTTTTTCGCCACCTTTTACTGCTACATACATGGTGCTACCTCCACCGATGTTGAACGTGGAATGGCAACGGCCTGCTGCCCCGATACAAAGATAAAATCGAGCCCCAACGGGAACTGCTCCGCTTGCTCACACAAGCGCACTTGCAACCAGGCTGGCAAGCTACCCAGCTGGACTTGGGTATGATCTTTAATGCCCGGACCACTCAGGACAAAGCTTGCGCCAGAGTCGACGCTGTCAGTTTCGATGATCACTGTAGTACTGCGATCAGGGTACTCTTCGTCACCTTCATTGAAAGACAGCGCTTGTTGCTCCATTTGCTGCAGATCTTGCTGGCTGATAACCGCAAATGCGGCATTGCTCTCAACAGCACTGGTTGATGCACCGGTGTGAAAATGAATGTTCTCAACAGCCGCAGCATCTTGCTGTAGGTGCGCAGATAACCACAGCGGTGTGCTGTTATCTGCCATTGCCAGTAATACTTGGCTAGTTGCTGGCATCATTTCACCAAAGCCATGGCAACGATCTAGCTCGACAACACGCCCTGGCTCTGACATTGCAGTGAGTAAGCGACGAAAACACGCTTGGCTATCATGTACGGCATCCTTAAAAGCCGAGGTAATATGACTCATTCTTTTCTCCGTTTTCCTATCTCGGCTGTTAGTCTTCGCCACGAACCATGGTGAAGAAGTCCACTTTACTGCTCGCCACTTGCTGCTGCTTCAGCGTTTCTTGCTCTTGCTTATTGGCAGCCAAAGGCGTAATGACGAGCTCCATGACGTCGCGATGATGCTGTTCGGTTTGCAACATGGCATCAATAACAGCAGCAAGCTCAGCATGCTGTTTATTTCGCCCCTGAAGGTAGCTGTAACCCATTTCACCACTGGCTAGTTGAATGACTGCACGGGTGATAGTGACATCACCAACATTGAACTGACGCCCTGTGCCTCCCATCCGTGCTCTAACCTGCGCTAGGCCAATTTCAGCTGGGCGAATTACCTGATACTCAGGATTAAGTGTTAGGGTTTCCCAATGTTGCTTAAGCTGATCAAAATTGGCTTTAGCAACTACTGACATCCAGTTTTTTCTCTGGTCAGTCGTGTCCATTTAGTGCTCCATGACTAATTCAACGACATCGGAACGTGTATGCGAGCTTGAATATTCGCCGACTACATCGCTTCCTTTGATGACATTCGTGGTTCGTATTTTAAGTAGCGGGATACTGGAATTAATTTTTAACAATCGGCAATACTCAGTATTTGGCGCTTGTGCACGTAGCCGAGTACTTTTCCTAATTAATTCCACACCCAATTCTTTTTTAATAAATTGATGCAGTGAGCCAGATTGAAAATTCTTCAGCACAGGCCACCAGCTATATTCCGGTAAATAATGGTCAATCACAGTTCGCGGAATACCGTTTATTTTTCTAAACGTGCGTAGATGAATAATCTTTTGTTCTTGTTCGCAATTAAGCTTATTAGCTAACGACTCACTGGCATGTGTCACCCGAGCTTGTAATACTTCGCACCTAGGCAGTGAGCCCTGCTCGAGTAAGTTGCCTGTAAAGTGCGCCCCCGAGTGCAAGTAGTAATCTGATGGCTGGTTTAGCACCATATTGCCCTTGCCTTGATGACGCATAATTAAACCTGCGGCAACCAACTCATCAATGGCTCGCCTTACTGTGTGGCGGTTAACCGAAAAATGCGCAGCTAATTTTGACTCAGAGGGTAAATAATCACCGTAAGAGTATTTATTGCGAAGGTCGTCCTCCAATTGCTTGGCTATTTCTAAATAAACACGCATTATTCGTCCTTGGGTTTAATTCCGTTTTAACTTATCTAGACATGTAACCTTAAAAAATTTATTTTTTGATTAATGCCAAATGAAAGTTAAATGAATTTCTTACGAATAATCTGAGAAACAAAGTCAATGATGCTAACGGTAACAATAACAATGAACATAATGGCTGCCGTTTCTTGCATCTGAAAACCCGAGATAGATTGCCAAAGTAGTACACCTATACCACCAGCCCCTACCATCCCAACAACAGTTGCTGAGCGAATATTGGATTCTAGTCGATACAATGAGTACGAAATCCAAAGTGGCATCACCTGCGGAATAACGCCGTAGAGGATAACTTCAAACGGGTTAGCACCTGTTGCTTTGATCCCTTCAATAGGACCTGGGTCAATCGCCTCAACGGCTTCTGCAAATAACTTCGCCAATACACCCGTGGTATGAATAAATAGCGCCATCACCCCCGCAAACGGACCAAGGCCAACCACGACAACAAACAACATGGCAAACACCATTTCGTTGATAGCACGCAAGCCGTCCATTAGGCGTCGTACCGGGAAGGTCACCCAGGTAGGCATTAAGTTTTCAGAACTTAGGATACCGAATGGGATAGCCAAAAGGATTGACAGCAGCGTTCCCCAAATACCGATTTGAATCGTCACCATCATCTCGCTTAGGTATAGCTCTAAGTCGGTAAAATCAGGCGGGAAGAAGTCTTTCACCAGTTGCACCATGTTCTCGGGGTGTTCAAAGAACATCATGGGTGCCATTTCAGCCCCTCGCCATGCCCACATCAGCACGCTTAAGACGATAACCGCAATCACTGCATTTTTTATCGACAGCTTAGAGCCCGGCAACATTACTTGAGTTTGAGTCTGCATTATTTTGTCCTTAATCAGAGTGAACGTTGAAGCATTCAATACGCTCACTCTTCAATTTCCTTGGTTAGCCTTCTAGTGCTTTGATTTGCTTACCGAGTTCAGCCAGTTCCGCTTCGTACTTAGCCACACGTTTCGCTTTTTCACTGTCACTCAAGCGTGGGTTATCCTGGGTTTCCACCAGTGATTTGTACGCTTCCATCTGGCGAATTGGCAGCAGCTGGTTGTTGTCAGCAGGTGAGAATCCTGACCAAGATAGCAACTTAAGCTTCTCTAGCTGTTCTTCGCTGTCTTTGCCGTAGGCAAGGAAAAAGTCACGCGCCTTCTCTTTCAGCTCGTCCGGAATGTCCTTACGCCATGTCATTACATCCGAAGGGATCAGCTCAGACTGCCAAACCACCTTCAACTTGCTATGCAGCTCTGGGCTGCCCTTTTCTAGCCGCATTAAGTTCATGGTATGGTTGGTAGCCACATCGACCCTGTTATTAGCAATGGCGACGGCATTGGCAGCATGGCTAGTAACAATGGTGCGCTTAAAATCATGCGCCGATATGTGGTTTTGGGCGAATGCATAGTAGTTCGGGACGAGGAAGCCAGACGTTGAGTTCGGTTCACCATTGCCTAACGTGAGGTTGTGGCGGTTATCGATCACATCTTGCAGCGTGTTGATCTCGTCATTCTCGCTGTTTACCAACAGAACGCTGTAGTAGCCTTCAAGGCCATTGACATCAATGTAACGGGCGAATATTTCAGCATTGGCACGGTCAACCGCTTCCATTGCTGACTTGTTGCCATAATAAGCAAAGTCGACCTTCTTAAAGCGCATGCCTTGAATAATGCCCGCGTAATCCGGTGCAAAGTAAGCATTAACCGGAATACCCAACGCCTCGCTTAAATCGTCCAACATTGGCATCCAGCGCTGTTTTAGGCTTTGCTGCGCATCGGTTGTAATAATGCCGAAGTTAATTTCTTTCGGCGTCTCTGCCATAGCGGCCGTCGGGGCAATAACGCATGCAGCAAGCGCCAACGTGCGGCCAAATTTCTTAATTGTGTTTAGCATGGGTGTTTTACTCTGTCTGTCATTAAAACGATGGGGCCAATTCTGTTGCCGGTACTCGCGCACCAGTATCCGGCTTCGAAGCGGTATACAGTGCGTTCAGCTTCTGCTCACTCAAATTAGCTGCCGCACCTTGGTAGAACACCTCGCCATCCCGTAGCGCGACGATCTGCTCGCAGTACTTCAGGGCATGATCCACTTGGTGGAGGGTCACAATTACCGGGATGCCTTCTTGTTTATTGATATCTTCAAGCAGCTCCATCACGATGCGTGACGATTCTGGGTCTAATGAGGCAATGGGCTCATCTGCAAAAATGATTTTGGCTTCTTGCATCAAAGCACGTGCAATCGCCACACGTTGCTGCTGACCACCAGAGAGCGTCGATACGCGCTGGTAAGCAAACTGCTCCATACCAACACGCTTTAGTGCCTGCAAAGCACGCTGCTTTTGTTCAGCCGTAAACATGCCTGTTAGCGTCCGCCATTTCGGGGTCGCCCCCAATGCGCCAACCAACACATTGGTCATAACACTTAGGCGATTAACTAAGTTGAATTGCTGAAAGATAAACCCTGCTTGAGCCCTGCACTGCCTGACATCCTTGCTTACCTTGCCTTGTGACTGAATAGTTTTACCCAACACAGTGATTTCCGAGGCTGAATGCCTGTCTGCCACAATCAAGCCGCTTAAATGACGCAATAGCGTTGATTTTCCCGAACCGGAAGGCCCGAGTAACGCTGTCATCGAGCGCTGTTTGATAGTGAGGTTGATATCCTTCAGTGCTCGCTTGTCACCAAAAGTTTTATTCACGTCGCGTATTTTTATGATGGTATCCATGTCCGTCATCTCATGTCCGATTCGAGATACATGGTGCAGGGATTGTATGAATGTTTTATTGATGGGAAATGTCAGCCATGTGACCGCCAATACAACGGGCGAACTTGTTGCTCTTGTTTATCTTGTTGATTAGCCAGATAAATAACACGCTAATTAAGCACAACCACCCAACTTGTCTAGATAAGAAAGTAAGAAAAGTTTCATTTCATTGCTTTTGAAGCACACAAGCAGCCATTACAGTGCATTTTGCTTTGCAAAATAGAATGCACCTTGCCTGGCGAAACAGCGCCTTCCTACTGACACCATCACCAAGCCATAAAACAATGGCTTACCAACTTTTCACGCGTCTTTGGAATCGAATTATCTTGGCATGTCAATTGCTACCTTAAGTCATCGCTCCAGTTATCTGTGATTAACAATGACCAAAGGGACTTATTATGAAAAAGCAACTCACCGCTACCCTATTAACCGCAGCCTCAATATTTGCTATTCCCTCTGCTAGTGCAGCATCAATCTATGCCGACTGGACGGTTGATGACTCAGGCAATAGTGGCTCGGGTACGTTTAACGGTTTAGGCGGCATGCCCGATTTTACGTTCACAATTACGGGCGATCATAATCCAGATTCCACGAAAGTGGATGACAACGATGATTTTGACAATAACCTTTGGGAAAGTTATTTCGGCGAGGGTGACGACCAAGAATCCCTGCGCTTTGGTCGTGGTAATGATGTTAACCTTCCAATATCAACACTGACGATAAATTTCAATTCACCGCTCATGCCATCATATTGGGCGTTTGCTGTAACCGATCTGGAAGGCGAAGATGCCATCATCCAGGCTAGCCTTGGGGGTGTACCGGTATCCAATGCAGAAATAGCAAGTTGGTTGGTCGAGTTGTTTGATAGCAAACCTGATAGTAGCGGCAGCCCGCATACCCCTTCTGGCTTTGATGCCGACAATGCAGCGGTCGTCGCTGAATTTGATGACGATGGGCTTTTGGATGACGGCATTTTCAACCAATCGGGTACTGAATCGGCCAGCGCGTGGTTCTTGCCAACCTCGATGATCGACCAACTCACCATCACCCATCGTAACCGCTTTGGTGGTAAGGCGAGCATGCATGTCTATATGGCGGCATCAAGCACTCCGGTGCCAGAACCACAAACCTTGGGGCTGTTCAGCCTCGCTCTACTTATGGTTGGATCAGTTTATCGCAAGCAAAAAAAGGCCACTATTTTAGAACCTTACAAGCACCACCTATGAGCCTTCTTATCTTTAGCCATATTGCTAACCAGCGCAGCCCCTTACCGCTATTTTGTTAGGGGTTGTGGTTTTTATACAAAAGAAGAAAAAGCTAAGTAAATCATGTTTTACAACCCGGACTCTAATAACAAAATAGTCAGTAAAACCATTCACCACAAATGTGATAACCATTCAATTTATACGGGTGATATTTCGCTATTAATTATCATTTTATGCTATTGAATAAAGCGAAAATCAGTTATTCTGTTTGGATGGATTACTAAAAAGAGTGGAGTGATTTCTACCAATGAGAAAGTTTGAAGACTCTCTTCCGCTACAGCTGCTTAGAGCGCGAGATAACGTGCTCAACTTCTTTCGGCCGATGCTTCAAGAGCACGATATAACCGAGCACCAATGGCGAATCTTGCGGTTACTAAACGAACATCGTTACCTTGAACCAAAGCAAATCAGCGAAAAGTGCTGTATTCTCGCACCAAGTTTAACAGGGATTCTCACTCGCTTAGAGGCTAATGGCTTCATTGCACGTCAGAAATCAGAGCAAGACCAGCGCCGCATACTTATCTGCCTTACCCCAAAAGCCAAAAAGTTAGTTATCGAACTTAGCCCTAAAGTCGATGCTAAATATGACGAAATCTACGAACACTACTCACCGGAGTTGATTGATAAACTTTCTGACCTTCTTGGCGAAATCAACAATCATAAGCAATAACTCACCTACTACCATTTTTATTCATGCCTGCAAGCATACTGCGCGCAGGCATTTTAAGTAGAACCAACCTTCACCCGTACGCCGCGTGATTTAATTAATGAAATGCCGTTGCTCTCTTGTTGGACATCATTACCTACCACTCAATATTGTGAGCTTGAGTCGAATCTTTATATATCCCTACATATCACAATAGTATTTAAATAATAAACCATAATAAATAGTGGCAATAATTTACCTTATTGGATTTCAAAGATGAAAGTTGAAGTTGTCACCACACTCAAGCGCGAAATGACCAAAGTGCTTGCCGAACTGCATGATTCCAAAGAAACAGTATTAATTAAAGAACATGGAAAACCATCAGCATACCCTGTCGATGTCGATGCCTATGACTTTATGCAGACCCGCATCGCCATTTTAGAGGGAATTGTAAGAGGAGAAAAATTATTTATTGATGATGCCGAAAGCGTAGAAGAGAGTTGTAAAGAAACTTCTAGCCACTGCTAGCACCACTTAACTACTTTCTACTTTCTACTTTCTACTTTCTCTATCAACCCACTTGGCAGTGTAATTGCACCTGCCTTACAACCTCCTTATAAATAGGCAAACCAGGAAATAAATAGTTCATCAATGCCTATGAAATAATAACAGTCATTTGACATAATTCGGATCTGTTCATATCCAATTTTAAATCATACTTTTCTAACATTGGAAAAGGTAAAACGGACTTTTGCAATGAAAGCACACACCCTCCCTTTTATAAAACAAGTTATTCGGCTAGTCCAAGTACATAGCGATAATCATCTTCTCGATAATAAACCCTTTTTCTGGCTGTCGTTAGTATTGACCTGTAACCTGATTGGGCTTGTTACTACCACTGTACTTTACACTTTGACCACTTAACTCAGAAAAATAAAGCTCGAAAATTATTAACTCAAGTGGAAGGATCCGAATGTTCCTTCACAATATAGAATCCTCCATCTTGTTTTAACACTTCAATCACAGCCTCAAAAAACTCAGCTTTTTGGTTGGCTTGAAAAAGCTGTTGCCTGGTTTTAATTAACGCCTGCTGAGTATCAAACAACTGTTGTTCTAGCTGTTTGATACGTTGTTCGGGTGTCAATTGCGATTGGTTAAGGCCCATAAGCATCACTTTCCTTCGATAAAAATTCAGCCAGAAAACTCTGGCTGAATTAATCACTCTCATTGTTAACGGCACATAATCGATACCGGAATTATGGTGCCAGCGGGGATATCATGCCAAGCCTTTAGGAATACCCAGTTTATCAGCAAAGTCCCAACTTCATTCGAGTTGCAATACATACTTCGTCCATCATGGATCAAAAAGCCTGGTCCATTAAAGCTATGCACTTTTATTGTCCCGTCAGGTGCTTCACTGAGAGGTTCACCATATGGATGAACGTACAAGCGAATACCGCCATCAATATCATCGGCAATACTTCCAATATATCCTTCCCCAACCGGATCCGACGCCCCTAAGTGCGTGATAGTTCCCGAACTAGCAATTGTCAACGAGGGGTGATGAAAACCAACGAAACTGCTATTGCCAGGTACACCCGTGGTATTTATTCGTTGCGTTAACATCCTATAGGAAAATTGCGCTGCGGTATCAATGGTTTCTATGCGCATTGTTTCCAGTATGCCATTATGACTCACGATAAGTTCGGTGACTCCCTCGGTATCCGAAGTAAAATACCAATCGCCAGCCTCTCCAAGCACTTCGCCTTCACCGGATGTGATAATAGGTTCTGCATTAGGGCTAAATGTTGTCGAATTGTTTGCTTCATCAACATACATAACAAGAATTGCAGTGCCCGTATTTATCGGTACGGTTAAATCAAGCGGAAACAAACCACTTGGGTCTTTCACATCAACTTGTACTTCGTCAAATAGTGACGAACCGCGTCTTGTTGCCCTTACCATTGCACTGCCTGTTGCCACCGCTGTAACTATTCCTGACTCATCAACCTGCACTATCGCTTCATCATTACTGGTAAAATAAACTTCTTCGGGTTTCGCCAATCCATCACTTCCATCCGAATAAGAAAGTTTCACTTCCATCCGCCTAATATCACCGATAGATAGCTCTGATGAAAAATCTGTAACAATAGAAACATTGATAGTTTCTAGCTCCTCAGTATCTACACAAGTCAAATATCCTTGCGCCCCTACACTTACCCCCCCATTAATCAATGAAACACGCTTTCCTTCTTCATGGGTAAGAAAAGGTTGCGTTGCTGGCCACTTGTGGTTGGCATAAATATTACCGTTTGTGATATTCAAAACGTCCAGTTGATTTATAGATGGAAGGTATAGCCCCCTGCTGCTACAAACGGCCTTCTCCACTGACCATTCGTATATGGGTATTTCATAGCCATCAGGCCCTGAAGTGCCATTCTCAACATGAGTTCCGGCAATTTGATGCCCGGCAGACTCTGCTTGCTCTAAAGTTAACGGTGCACTGAATGTGTCATTTGGGCTAATAATATCATCCCACAGTAGATCGACTGTGACGCGTATAATCCCGACGCCCCAGCCACCAAGGTGATCGGTCACATGATAGGTGACGTAGTAGTCACCAGGGTTGTTGGCCTCAAACCGAAACTGAGTATTCTCCAAGTCGCTCTGGTCAGCCACAGACACCGACGCATTGAATGCGTACACATCGGTCACCTGAAGGGCGTCACCGTCGGGGTCACAGATATACGTATTTTGCAGTGGGTCTGGGTTAAGTTCACATTCATCCTCAGGGTTTAAAAAGAAGCCTGACAAATCGATAATGTGCTCTGAACCTGTCTCGACGTTTTGCTGCCAAGTCACGTTCCCGGCTACAGGCATATTGTTACCATTGGAAGATACTGCAACATCAATATACCCAGCCTGTGCATCAGTACTGTCTTGATTCGTGAGTGAATATAATATTCGCGTCACCCCACGGGAAGCCGCAGTGTAGTTTATTGTGTTCCCAGTCGTGGAGGCACTGCCTGTTCCCAAAACAACCACGTCGCTATCAAGTACATAATTAGCAGGATATTGATCGCCTAACTCCGCTTCAATGTCAATCGCCAACTCATCGCCTTCTGCTGCCATCTTAGAAATAGGCGGTAAGGTACCCGACATCTCCGTCTCGCTGATTAATACATAACTCTGAGCTGTTGAAGTCTTACTAAATTGCGATGTTTCAGGGTGGTTAATTACCGTGTATTCGTAATAGCAAGTATCAGGAACAGACTTATCAACCTCAAATGTGAGGGTCTGAGAGTCAAAGTCTGGATCGGCACAATCGGGTGATACTGCCTTAACAGAGGTTAAGGTGACATTGAGCCCCTGAGGGTCCGAGACACTGTCTTTCAATGACACGGTACGCCCTGCTTCATTCAAGGCAACCTGAGAGAAGTTCTGTTGAGCAAAAGGCGGCATGACAGTATCCACTTCCCCCCCGCCAGTGCTACCAGAGGAGGAGTCATCCCCTCCACATGCAGCCAGTAGCATCAATGCTACGCTTCCAAGAAGATTACGTCCTTTCATGGCTTACCCTACTACTCGTTGTTAGCATTATCGATAAACGTTGCATCCAAGCGCACCTCAACACGGCGATTCTTTGCCCGCCCATCTTCAGTGTTATTGTCTGCAATCGGATGGCGGGTACCCATTCCCATAGAAACCAACGAGTCAGGCGATAGACCGTTGCGAATTAAATATTCTTTAACGACTTCTGCTCGCTGTTTGGTGAGTCGGTCATTCAACGCTGGCGAGCCGGTATTATCTGCATGGCCTGTGATGGTGAGTGACACTTTGTCTGCTGTAGAAATTGTCTGGGTTAACTCATCAAGCTTGTTTGCAGCGATTAATTCGCTAGAACCTAACTCAAACGGCACGCTCACCGTCGTCACTTCAGTGCGAATTTCTGGTTGTGATGGGGAAATTGGCTCAGGCACGGGTAACGGTGCTGGCACAACGACATCAGCAGGCGCATTAAGAAACCAGGCAAAACCCAAGTAGTATTCATTACGGTTATCAAAATCTTCATCAAAGTGGAAACGGTAACCCGCTTGCAAACTGACCGATTTTGTCACTTCAAAATCCAAGCCATAATCGGCATACATGTCTGTTTCCAGCGCACCGATACCTAGGCTCATACTTAGCTCATCAGTAACCGCAAACGACTTAGCGACGCCGTAGTCAAATTTGGCATCAAACTCACTATCAGGGTTATCAGCATCATCCGCAGGAAGATACCCCCCAAGATGCCAATCTAACCCCCAATAATTTGTTGACAAGGCAATACCAAACGCAGGGTTGTTGGCGGCATATATCCGGCTTTCTAAAATCCAAGGGAGTACTTGCTCTTCCTCGTCAGCCAACACCGGGGTGGCCAGCAAAATTGCGGCCAAAAATAGTTTTTCCTTCACTTATAAAGCCTCCTCAAAATACACGGTGAATTCCCCTGCATACTGGCCGGTTTCAATGTCATCAGCGCCAGCGAAATAATGGGTTTTCAACCTAAATCTAATTTCATTGGTGGTATTTCCGCTCCCCACTATTAGCTCCCCATCGACAGGCTGCAAAACACCGTTCGACACTATCGGCCCGCTTTCGTCACCACATGAAATGCAATCAACGCTGTAGGGGAGTGTTTTGTCAGCGCTGGGGTTATCGCAAACTGCGTTGGGCTCACTGCCGCACCATTCCATTTCATAAAACTTTTCTTCAAAGCTCAGCTTCAAGCCTTGAGTAAAAAAACCAGACGCTGTGATGTCGTAATAGGCTTCGCCAGACACTGTTTGATTTTGGTCATTGGCCAACGCCGGCATAATACCGGTACCGACAACCTCAATACCTTCAAGCCTGGCGGCTTCATAGCGAATACGGACAGTAATAGGCACCGATAGCACTTGGTGATAGGTCCAAGTACCCGTTGGCGACTTAAAATAGTAGGCGGGGTTCACATGCACAGTACCGGAATAAAGCCCGCTGCCTACCCCTTCATCCATAAATTGCTGTGCAATTGCTGCATTGTCAGCGTCAAGCACTGGGCGCGTAAACTGAAAGGGCGTATACATCACCGATTGCGATTCGGTTTGATAGCTGTCACTCGCAATGCAATTGGCACCAACCACCCGTTCAGTTGTCGCTTGTTGCTCTGAAACAGCGCATGTCGATGGCCCAGAAAACGACGGACTACCACGGCTAGCAAAAACACTGGATGCTTGCCCCAAACCATAATCAAGCCCAACCACCTCCAAAGGGGTTACGACGCTGTCACTCCCGTTTGTTAACGTGATCTCGGTACTGGGCTGCGATTTAAAGGAGCCCGGCACCCATTCACTCGTTGGTTGCAAGCCATTCACTGGTTGCCAATTACTCAGAGTTAAATATGAACCATCAAAATAGCCGTTTTGCCAGCGTAACGTTCCGCCTTCAAGCGTGCCATTCAACGTCGCTGCCTGAACCGTCGTTGACAAAAGAACGCCCTCCGCCAACAAGCAACCCAGTTTACAGAGTAAATTCATCCTCATACCTCTGGTTATGGTTGGCGACAGTGACTTGAACGTTGTTACCCTGCAGCCCTTTAGGTAGCTTAAATTCCAAGTAACGACCAGCTAGTACATGGTATAAACCACGGCAGTTTTTGGTGTTAGCGAATTCATTGCAGTTATCAAACTCAATTTTTAGGAAGGTATTGCCCGTGTTATAAACCTTGACGGTTTGCTTTGCTTCATCAAAATCCCATGCATAATTAACACTTTGCGGCTCTACCGGGATGACATAATAAGGCGCCATGCCAAATTTTACCGATACCTCTTGCTTTTGAACTGCTTGGGGGGGCTGACTGGTGAAAATCGAATTTGATAGACCAGATCTGAGCTGCGGTCACAATTACTTTGACAAAGGTATTTTACTGCCACATCCCTTACTTCTCCTGGTAATAAGCGTAACTTGGATGGATTCACTGCGAGATCCCAAATCATGAAGTTATCTCTATTCAGTGGCACTTTTTTTATTTCTCCCTTTTCTGTTTTTATTTGCAGCACCTCGCCTTGAACAAAAATACTTTTATTGTTGGTATTAGTTAGGGTAAAAATGCCATTACCGTTTTCATTACTGGTTTGGAACAACGTATCAAGCTGAAATGTCGGTGCAGCGCTTACTTGCCAGGCGTTTAATAGCAAAGCTACACACAGTGTCCAAAAGCCTATCAAATTTATATCGTGTCGATTCATAGTGTTACTCTTACTTTCTCTTAACGTGTTACAAACGTTGGTGTATCTAACGTTTCTTCCAATGCATACTGGCCCAAGGCCACAATGACTTCCCTTTGGGTATTAACTAAACGTTCCGGTGCTTCTATAAATAAGAAGGTTCTTCCACCGACAGTGCGACGTATAAAAGTCATCGGTTCCCCTTCCAAGCGCTGCTCATATGCCTTAATCAAAGTTTCATCGATAAACTCACCGACATAGTAGTAATAGGCACCGCTTTCACTTCGAGAAAGGCGAAGACCATCTCGTTCTTCATCAAATACCGGCATACAGAAATTACGACCAAGGTTCTGAGTTGAAAACGTTTCTGGCGATGGAATCAGACAACACTGGGCGCTAGTGCGTAGCTCAAACGGCATCCCAGCACTGACCCTGAATTTGAATACCCCCTCTGCAAGTACTTCGACATCCACACACCCCTGCCCACGGCATTCAACCGTATTAACCGGGTTACCTTCGATATCATCAAAAGTGGATATATAGGACTTAATTTCTCGCATATCCACATCCAGGCGAATGAGTGTTCCGGGGTAACTACTGGCAGACGCATTCGAGTCACCAAGGTTGTGATAGTCACTTGCGGCTTCGTCTAATGTCACCTGGTATTCTCGATACCGTTCTAGCGGATGAATCACTTCATCGCTATCTAGCAATATACGCCCGGCATGTTGGCCATTGCCTTTGAGGTTTGCCACGGTCAAAAAATCACGTTGTCCTTCATCTATGCTGACCGCTGTAGCCGCACTGGTGTTTTCAACCACTAAGTAAGCATCGGCCTTATCGCGCGTCTGATATACGCCGTTCGATGTCACCACTGTGGTTGAATTTAAGTTCGCCGAGACATTAAAGTTATCTTCGTCGCCATAAACAAAAGCGCTGCTGGTCAAGTAATCATTGTCATAATTACCAGACACAGAGGCATCAAAACCAAAGTCATCTTCGAGATCTTCAAGGTTGTCGTAGCTCGCGCCAACCTCCATATTCACGGATGCATCAGGAGACAAGGTATATGAATTACCCGCGGCAATACGGTGCAAGTGCTGATCATCATCGGCACTGACACTGTATGAGGCATAAGCACTACGACTCAGTGGTATTGATACTGACAATCTAAATGTAAGCTCATCATGCTCGATGCCAATATCATCTTTATCATTGGTATACATTGCGCTTACATCGACAGTAGAACGTCGCCAAGCACTGAAGGTATATCCAGCAGTCACTGACTCATATTCTGTTAACAGCTCTTCATCATTATCGATAAGCACACTTGTCAAAAGCTCACTTTCCAAGTACGAGTAATTGAAATATGCGCGGCCTTGCCCAATCGGAACCACGTAATTCGCGCTAAGCTCTCTGTTTGAGCCATAACCAAACAGATAATTTGAAAAAGTCATCTCTTCTGGCGTATCAGTTCGGTCTGCAAATCGACTCGCGTTTAAATTAAGCCCGAACAACCGAAATGTAGATTGAAGGTAATAACTTTCGTCACCAAACTGCCCATACAATGCCTCAACAGAGATGTCATTCGTTGGCTGATAGGCCAGCGCTGCCTTGGCAAAATAATCTTGCGAAGTGTTAAACACCCCCAGACCCAGTTTGAAGTCATCGTTCAACTGGGTTGCTACCCGAAATTCACTAAATGCGTCATGCTGATAATCGTCAACATTTCGGGCTAGAAGCTCATTGTGCACAACCTCTTGATCGTAAAGCTTTCCTGCTGCAACGAAATAATCCCAATCGCCTGCTGTCATTCGGGTACTGGGGGTGTTATAAACTTTATGCACTTCTTCATACAGCACCCGCTCACCCGCTCTGACTTCAAATGTCAGAGTAGATATTCCCGAAGGTAAATCGTTATAAGAAACAAAATGTTGGCCGGCGGTTACGTTACGTTCTAATACTGGTGTACCGTCTTCACGTCGAACAAACAGTCGCCCAGCTTGGCCGACTGAAAAATATATTCTTGGTCGCTGCTCATCATTAACAAACTCAAGCTCTCTGGTTGTTCCAGCCGCTGCCTCAAGCACGCTTAAATCTTCTCTGGTATCTAGAAAAGCCGTACCATTCCATATCCTTGGAACATTTTCTGAGGTAAAACCCAACTTGAGGCGGTGATTTTCGTTTAAGTAATGCCCTGCTAGCTCATCCAGGTAGACATAATCACCTTCGCTATTATTTTCATCCGTTGTCGCATTCAGATCAGCCTGAAGGTAGCCGCCGAACATCCCCAATACCGCTTCGTTCTGATAATACGCTTGGGGATTGCCTTCTGAACCACCATTAATACTAAGCCGGTTGTGCATGACCAGTGCATTCCGGCCTGGGCTTTGGTTAATATAACGCTTGTTATTTTGTACAGACACCATGGCCGAGTCAGGCACCAAAATACGGAGTGTATTTTGCTCATTGACCACAACATACTGCACCTCGCCACGCCCGCTGTCGGCTACCTGACAGGTTGCGCGTCGTCCAGGGCAATGAATTGAGTCACTCACTCCAGTGATAAGCTCTGCAACTATCGATCCTGAGTGTTTTCGGCTCACGTAATTACGTTCAAGAAACTGAACCAATTCCGCTTTGCTCTGTTCCATGATTGTGGCAGAGCCCATGCCCATTGTTGCGGGTACCGTTATTGATATTTGATCATTTAGGCTTACGCGGGCACGAACTTCCTCTTCGGCAAATAAGTCTTCAAAGCCATCCGGCACTTGGGCTAGCACTATCGATGGCACACAGTAAAACAACACTATCCACCTGTTCATAATGCCAACTCGGCCTCTAACATTATTTCGCCACTGCAACCTAAAGCACGTTCTTCAATTAGCTGACTACGAAGGAGAATTTCATTACGACCAACACGCAAACCACTTTCGTCAACTTCATCCAAGTACTGACGTGAAGATGCCACCCCCTCTTGCATGCTTTGGCCGTCTAGATAGACGTCCATCACATTAACAAGCACGGGTTCCGTTTCACTGTACCGCTGGCAATTAGATTCATTGGTGACAAGGGTAACTTGGTAAGTAAAAGCGGCACTTTCTACTTCAGGAATATTAGAATTTACAATTAGTTCAGTAGTCGCATCATCAAAACGACCCAATTGGGAATTAAACTCTAAATAAAGCGATGATGGCTCAGCCAATAGCGTCAAAGAATAAGGGTAGAGATCCGTTTTATCTATATAGGTTGATACCTTAAATAAATGCGGGATCTGTTTTGCCATTAATCCGTTCGTCACTCCCCCAAAAAGAATAATTACCATCGCTATACTTCTTCGCATTACTACTACTCAGCAAATTCATTACAGGCAAAGAATTGACAACAAAGCCACTTACGCAGCTTTGTTGTCGCTTATTAATTTATGGGGTTGGCGCACCACCAGCAGGGCCAGCAAATAGAGTGACATCAACTCGAACTGTGTCGTTCGGGAAAACTTCACCTGTGATAGGGTCTGTATAACCAACAGTTATATTTGCATCGGGAGCATCACCATCTGCCGTTGTATATGGGGTTCCTTCCTCAACAGGCGAGCCATTAATCTTAAATTCTAAGTTATCAGAGTTATATGCATCAGTGCTATTACCACCAGAAGTAGTCAGGTTGACTTGAGCATTCGTCAACGTCCAATCGATAGCACCTGTATACCAGGTATCAGGATCTAGTTCTTCGCCACCATTACCGTCGTCTTTGGTTGCGAACGCACGTACATTAATAATGTCCGAAACAAAAGTTCCATCCGTTTTTGGTTCAAGGTTACCTGAAGAAATATCGCCACCCGTTGGGCTCCCCAAAGCAATGCCATTACCAACAATGGCACCCGGGATCTGACCTGACCAATAGATATTGGCTTGGGCAGAGTCACTCGATACATTTGCTGTTGCTGGCATAGCAAAAGTAAACCCCATGACAGCTGCAACAGCAGCGGTCAATACTTGCTTTTTCATGTTATTATTTCCTTTTTTACATCATGTAGCCGGCCACTCCGACTACAAAAAATAGACTTAGACTTTACAAGGCTGTTCTAATTTAGAGGTACTGGCTAAAATACTAATGACATTTGCCAGTAACTCGTCTCGCTCAATATAAAGCGAATCTTTATATGTACAATTTGATGCCCCTAGCGCTAAAAATAGCGAGCGGGAAGGTGGATCTGGCACCTTGGCAAATATATGTAACACCGAAGAGTTGTTATCTAAACACTCTGCTAAATATCTCTGCAAACTGATTAAACTCTGACGATCACGATATGCAACATGTAATACCCTCAGTATATTCTTATCAAATGCATAGGCGATGTAGGCCATTGGTACATCATTTAAGACTAATACTGCGACTTTAGCCTGCGACAATAATAGTATTTCACCCGATCCCCAAAGCACCTGGGTTTCAAGCTGGGTTCGGTAACGAGATGCTATCGAACCTGCTTCACTCATATCAGAAACCCAAGAAGCATTCGCATTTTCAACCGGTAAATTAAACTGACCAAACAAAGGCGCTGCAAGTTATTTACAACAGTCTTACGCATTGGCAGCTTCGCTTTTAACAACCGGGCCATGACGCCTTCTCCTAAAGCGTCAAGTATTTGTACCATCCGACGTAATGTCGGTGTTATTTGATCTTTTTCCCATCGAGAAAGAGTGACATTATCAACGCCATGTAATTTTGGAGAAGCCTCGCTTAACCTTAAAGCAAACTCCTGTTGAGTCAGTCCTTCTTGAAGACGACGATTCTTGATAAAGTCGGAAAAAACAAACACATCGAACCTCATATCCATAAAAAACAATGCTTCATTTGCTACTGTTTATGTACGTAATATAAAAAGCTTTAAATATAAGACACTGATTTAGTTAAATTAAAATTAACAACAACCCCCTGTTTCGTAGATAATTTTGCCGTGTTATGAATACCAATTCATTAGCATCCATACGTTATTCAATATAATTTCTGCCTAATTTATAATTAGAGTTAAAGCACCACTTATATAATTCATGGGCTAAACTGCTGTTTTATAAAACAAAGGTATGTTATTTTTTGCTTGTAACAAAAGAACAATGAGCACAAAATATATTTCATGCTCACATCATTTGAATAAATTATTGAGATAAAAATCACACTTTATGTAAGGTTAATGTCAACTTTAGCAAAAATATTAAGCGTGAAATTATACTCTTAGGCTAAATTAGAAAGGATAGCAACCAAAACTGTATATATGTACTAGTTGCCTAATTCGAAAATTAAAAGCGATATTTTACAATTATTCACCTAGTATAATTTTCATATTCGATGTGTCAGTTAGTTTACATCTGTTGTGATGACATCGTTTTTTTCATAAAATCAATAATATGTTTATTACTAAGCAACTTGAGCTTATCAATGATCATTACACAGTAATTAAAATACCGCCCATTTAGCTCTAAGCTTGCGCCTTCATCACACTCATCGGAGTACTTGAAGGTGTCGTAACCAAGTGCCTTATTCGCTTCAAGTACATCTGGATTAATAATTAGCATAGCAATCCGTTTAATATTGGGTTTATCACATATGTACTTTAGATCCCGAAGTGTTGTCTCAATGGCAATATCCTTGCTAAGGCAAATGTACTCGTTGTAAAGTACACAAAATCTTTAGTTTCTGAGTACGATATTGCTTTGGTGAAATCAACTTTATTCGGCTTAAACTGGTCAAACTCATCATTATTGAAAAAGAACGACAAGGTATGCCCTACTATTTCATCATGGGCTGAGATGAATTTTCGCCCATTTATCCGATGTGTCATTTGGTATAAATACATATCCACCAAATTTAGCATTTTGGTATTTATTTTTAAGTGCGATGCTAAATTATGAATCCCAGATAAAACTTGTCCATCATTAGCATCTCTTAATAATGGATAACACTTAACTGGTACTTCTTGCTTTGTCTGAGGGGAGTAACTTGCATTTGATATTACAGCATGGAATGACTGGTAACGTTTTTCAAGTGCTTTATAAATGACATTATCTTCAACATCAACGTCTAAAGACCTTATGAAGGGGTATAAGTCCACTCCCATAATAGATAATATTTTCATCATCTTATAAACACTAGGTTGGATTTTTCCTATCTCTGAAGTGGTCAACTGAAATTGGCCACGGTTTTAGAGTCATTCCAAAATAATCGTTCTGACTCATTTGGCGTCAGGCCACCGTTATATTGATGTGGCCTGATCTCGCTGTAATATCCTGTGGTGTAC
>NZ_PYMA01000015.1 GCF_003026495.1 Photobacterium sanctipauli | reverse complement strand
ACATGTAAAGACAGGGTATGTGTTCAGCAATTACGCTGAATGGAAACGTGCATGAGCCGTATACGAGGTCCGTACGTACGGTTCTGTAAGAGGGATGAGGCGGTAACGCCTCACCCTACTTTATGTACGATGGTTCGTCGTTACAACGACAAGAAAAACAGCATTAGGAATGGAACCAGCAAGCTGAGGATAAAGCCGCTGACAATCGCCACAGGAACGCAGCGTATGCCGCCACAGTTCTGAATGATGGGTAGGGTAAAGTCCATGGCTGTTGCGCCAGCATAGCCGATAGCGGTGGCCGGATAGCGACGGATCACCACGGGGATAAGACTTAATGCAACTAACTCCCTGAGTAGCTCGTTTAGAAAAGCAGCGCCACCGAATACAGGGCCAAGGCTGTCGCCAATCAAAATACCGGCCAGTGAGTACCAACCAAAACCCGAAGCCATTGCCAGCCCTTGGTTGTATGGCAAATCTAAAATCAGTGCTGCAATTAACCCCCCAGGTAGAGAAGTCAACAAAATAGCAGCGGCGATGGTCATGCCCTTTTTGTTGAGCAGGATCTGCCTTAATGTCATGCCGCTATTACGCAGCTGGATACCAATCAAAAATAACAGCAGCAGTAGGATCACTTCGCTAGCCTGATCGACCCAGCTTAAATCTATCCCGCTTAACAGCCCTACAATCAAACCCCCGGCAACAACGAATACCAACTTGACCGACTCCATCATCATGGATGAGAAAGGGATAGGGCGTTTATCTTGTTGCGTATCAGTAGGCGCTAGCTTATCAATCAGTGGCAGCACCAGTAGGTTACACACGCTGATCGAGACAAAGAAAACCAAGGTGTAGATAAGAATTTGGTTAAGGTTTTGGCTGAGGTTATCAAGCCCGGCAAGGCTTAATCCCATCAATGACAGGATCACCAGTACCAAGCGGCTGGTTTGGGTATTAATAAACTCAACAACCGCGGCTTTCTTTACCGGGATTAAGTAGCCAATAACAAGCGGCAGGAAAATATAGAGCATTCCCGAGAACATGTGGATCCTATAACTATGTGTAATTTCGGTGTAAAGCACCTGCATAGCTCGCTTTGCTACGCATGTTGATGCTGATTGGAAAAGATTTAGCAGCTTATCAGTTTGATTGAGAAAGCGTCAATATGCTCTCTCAATCAATATTTATTCAGTGGGCAAATAGAGTGGGGACGAGAGGGTTAAAATCCACTGCTTTTGATAACCATCATTAAGCGCTGGTTAAACTCTTGATCTGACAGGTTAGTCAGATCAAACATGACCTCAGCACCTGCGAGGTCGAGCTCAACGTGGTGCTCATCAATCGCTGCATCGTTACTCTTGTACAGGAGTAGATGGTTCGCCATTCGTGCGATATCCAGATAGTAGCTTTCTTTATCAGACCCTTTATAAGCGCTTGGCGTGTTGGTGGCAACTTCGAGGTAGTCATCATCAAATTTCCAGTGCTTGAGGATCAGCTTACTGGCATCTTGGCAGCAATGCTCGAAGATAAACTTGGCAATATCAAGGTCGATGTAATTACCGTTATCGAGGTAATTTTGATACTCGCTGATCAAGCTGAATAGGCCGATATCGGCGAAGAGTCCGGAAAGCAGTGCTTTTTCTGGTTCAACAGGTTTTGGAAGCTCTGGGTGTGCAGCCAAGTTATGGGCAATGAGTGCCATGGTTGCCGCCAACTGGCGCGAGCGCATGGCACTTTGCATCATGAGTTCATTGCAGTAAGGGGAGAACAGATGACGACTCTTTAGTTCTTCAATTGCCTTTGCGGTAATAATATCGCGGACGCGGATAATGCCTAACCGGCTCACTGCGGTATGGATATCATTGCAAGGTATATTGCGGCGGTTGAACATCATGCTGTTGGCAATTTTAACGATATAAGCAGCGATACCGGGATCATCAAGCAGAAGTTCAGCGACATCACGTACCGTGGTGTCATCATCGTTACAGAGCTTTTGTAGCTGAGTTAAGACGTTTGGGATGGGGGGAAGTGTTATACGGTTCTCTTGAACAGCGCTCTTAACGAGAGAGCAAAACTCTGATTCCAGTCCTTTGACAATCTTATCGTGCTCAGGTTTTAGCCAAAAAAAACTTAAGTGGGGCATTACACAATCATATACATTTCAATTGCAGGTATTTTAGCGGTTGTTGGCGACTTTAGACAGTGGAAATACCTAAAATGGTACGCATTATCGCTAATATTGATTTTATATAAACCTAACTGGTCATTTATTGAAAAAGCTTATGTAAAAAGCGGATTGTAAGCTTTGGTGTTTCTTGGGTGATAAGTAGTTGTTTGTAGTGGACTTCCAAGGGTAATACTTCAATCCAGCGCTGGCAAACCCAGCTCACATCTTCCATGTCTGGCTTTTGATACATCTCACCTATCTCCGGCATTGTCTCAAAGAAGATGGCTAATTTTTCGGCTAAGTCGGCATCCTTTTCATCAATGGGCAATGGAGGCCAGTTAGAAAAGTCTGTGTACTCCCCGCGAAATAAGCCATCATATTCGATGCTGACGCCCAATAAGCGAACTTTATGCGAGCCCTCGACGGTTATCATTAGCAGGCCGTTGGTTTGCATGTCGAAGTTGACGACACGGCAGAGGGTGGCTATCGCTGGGATGGTTTTGAGCTCCTGATCGCTCTCCGCCTCATTCAGCATGCACACAGCAAAGTGTCGTTTATCAGACAACGACTCCTTCAACATGCGCTGATAACGCTCTTCAGTAATGGTGATGTCAACCCTTCCGCCCGGCAATATATGTTGGCTCGAAGGATATAGGGCGATGTCAGTCATACTATTCCCTCTAATGATACTTTAAACATAGTCGTTACTGATGAGAATGATGGTAGCGTTTGCCCGTATAGGAGGATGGAGAGAAGGGATATTGGTGCGAATAAAATAAGGTCGTTTTTGCCACATTATGCTTAATTTGCGCTCAATAATATGTCCAGATTCTCACTTTGAAGTGTTCGTTGTTTCATATATGGCAATAATGGGAGCGATGTGTCATTGTCAAATCGTTGACGCTTATTTGTTTGGCGTTACTGGAAAAATAAGACCAATAACGTTTAACGGGAGACATGTTGTGCATTACTTCAAGGATGAATTATTTAATTATCTTCGCGAATTTGGCAGTTTTGAGAAACGTTCGATGTTCGGTGGTACAGGCATCTTTATTGGTGGCGCCATGTACGCAATCATTACCGAACAGGCATTATTTCTTCGCGGCGGTGAAAAGCTAGACATGCAGTTAGCGAAGCTAGGGTGCGAAAAGTTCAGGCATATAAAACGAAGCACGACTGCCGTAGTGAACTATTACGATATCACTGATCTGTACTCCCATCAGAGAGAAAAATGCTCCTCGCTAATCAAAGAATCGATTGATATCTCTGTATCAGAGAAAGCCTATAAAACCTCTGAAAAAAGCAAAAGGCTCAGAGACTTACCTAATATGCGCTTAACGCTGGAGCGAATGGTAAAGAAAGCAGGTATACCCGATGTCACCAGCTTTGTATCGCTTGGTGCGGTAGAAGTCTATCGCAAGGTAAGAAAGAGCCACGGTAAAGACTTGGACGTGAAACTTCTTTGGATGTTTGCCGGTGCCATTGATGGTTGCCACTGGTCGTTACTCAAAGACGACCAAAAACAGCGCTTATTACGAGCAATTGAATAAGTCTGCTTTTCCCAAGTTGGTAAAGGTGTTGATATTTCATCCGGTTAAAAAAGCCACTTTACAGCAAGTGGTTTTTTTGTTGTATGATGGCAAAACGAATACTTGCTTATGAACCTTTATGCGCCTTCCTCGCCTAACCGGCCCGGTATTATCTGGGCTACATTGCTTTCTTATTGCTGCTGACCAAATGAGCTTCACGCGGGCAGCTGAGTTGCTTTGCTTAACACAAAGTGCCGTGAGTCATCGGATCAAGAACTTGGAAGAGGCGCTTGGGGTTCAGCTTTTTATCCGCCAACCTAGGAAGCTGGTGTTGACCGAAGAGGGTAAGCGCTTAAAGGAGGTCGTCGCCCATAATTTTGGTGATATCGCGAATGAGATCCGGGATTTAAAAACACAGGAGCTCAGTGGCGATCTCAATGTTTCCGTACCGCCGACATTTGCCCAGCGCTGGATGCTACCTCGGCTAAAGGGGTTTATTGATAGATACCCGGCACTGCGCTTCCACCTTCGTACCCGCAATGAATTGGTTGATTTCCAGACCGAGTCTTATGACTGCGCCATCTACTTTGGGGATGGTAAGTACACCGGGCTTAACACCGTTAAATTGATGTCTGAAAGCATGCTGCCGGTATGCAGCCATGAATATGCTGTTGCCCACGGCCTATACGGCAACCCCACCAAGCTGGCAAATTGCATGCTGTTGCATGATGCGGCCCCGTGGGCGCGAGCGGGCCGAACTGATGAATGGCAATATTGGGCCAGGCAAAATGGCGTGCCGCTACCCGCAGCTGGCTGTACTTTTGATCGTGCTGATTTGGCTTTGCAAGCGGCCGAAAGGGGAATTGGCGTTGCCATTGGTCGAGAATCGTTCATTGCTGAACAGTTGAAAACTGGTCGCTTAGTGGCGCCATTTACCCTACCTGTCGCATCACCCTTGAATTACTACTTGGTTTGCCGCCGGGAGATGGCGTCATCCCCACGGGTAAAAGCTTTCATTGATTGGCTGGAAGAAATCATTGCTGACCCCGCCGCATAGCGATGTGAAATTATTGCTAATGCGTTAGGTGCTAATGCGTTAGGGCTTTTTATCGTAAGGCAAAAACAAAAACGCCCCAACTTTTAGCCTAGTGCTTAGCGTTGGGGCGTTTTATGGTATCGGTTTATATTCTAATTTTATTGGGATTAGAATTTAAAGCGAGTCGTTAGCATCACCTGATCGCCGTATACTTCGTTGAAGCGACCCGTTGCACCAATCGAGAATAGCTCGGTTGCGTGGAAGCGAGCGTAGATGTTACCGATGGTTTTTTCGTAGTCATCGATGTTTAGGTGACCGATAGAACCACCTACTTCTAGCTGTGGGCCCAACCATTGGCGAATACCAAGGTTAACTTCCATACCCATCTTGCCCGCTGAGCTATCGAAGCGACCTTTGTTCTTGGTGTTACGTGCTTTTAGTTCACCGGTTACATCAGCCCAGTTGTTGATTGGTGCGTGGAAACCTACACCAAGCGCTGCATCCCAGTCGCTGTCGAATTCAGTATCAATGCTACCAACGATGTGAGCGTTAGGGTGGATAGACTTACTGAAACCTGCACCGTAGGTCAGTGGGCTAATACCAATACGCGCTTCAGCGTAATCGTAGCTAAAGTTGCTCATGGTTTGCTGTGCATTCACATGGGCAGCAGAAAAAGATGCCAGGATCATCCCTGTGGCAATAAGAGTTTTACGCATGACAATTAGTCCAGTGGGCTAAAAATAATTAGCACATTTTAATGGACTCGTTGCACCAATCATAGATTTTTAACTCACTTTATTGTGGTTTATTTTTTTCCTCGTACAAAAATTCAACAAAAGTCACACGCCGCGGGTTTGCTGCGTTACTGCATAACCGTAGAGTTTAAAGGGGATGCCTGCCAAGCGGACGGGGTTAGCGTTTATTAGGTACTAAACCGAGAGATAAGTTGACCTATGACATGCAAGTGCCGAATTCCGCTAGTGGTGAAATCCGGGCTTGATATAACATGCTGTAACTTATGAAAAAATATCAACGTAAAATGGAGTAAAACTATGACGACAGCACAATATTTTAGCCGTTACCGGATCAGGGTTGCCAATGTGTGTCGCGATTATATGATGGAAGAAAGAGCACAGGCTCCAGAGGATTCAAATGCCTATCTATGCGAAAAAGTTAGAAATAAGTACGATTTTCGAACCTGATGTACAGATCATCCTCTAACAGTTGCAAGAAGGTAATATTTCAAGGGGATCATGATTATACAAACCATGCCCCCAATTTTATAGGGTGCTTGCAGCGCTCGCAGAACATTGGTGCTGTACTTACAAGCGGCGTTCAATATCAGGCCAGCACCCGTGGCAATTTACTTGCCAGAGCATGGGGCTAGCCTTGATTTTGAGCGGGAGTAAGCAGGTTATTTAACCAGTTCATTCCCGGAAGCGGTACCTGCTGCAAAATGGGTAATGTTGCTTAAGGTTGTATCGGCAATGTTACCTAAGGCTTCCTCGGTTAAAAATGCTTGGTGGCCGGTAAACAAGACGTTGTGACACGCTGACAAGCGGCGGAATACATCGTCTTTAATGACATCGTTGGATTTGTCCTCAAAGAACAGATCCTTCTCGTTTTCGTACACATCGATACCCAAAGAGCCGATTTTGCTGCTTTTCAGCGCTTCAATCGCATCCTTCGAATTAAGCAGCTCGCCGCGGCTGGTATTGATGATCATCACCCCGTCACGCATTTTCGCGAAGGCATCGGCGTTGAGCATATGGTGGTTTTCTGCCGTCATCGGACAATGCAGGGTTATCACGTCTGACTGCTGGTAGATATCATCTAGCGTGGTGTACTGAACGCCAAGCTCAAGCGCGATTGGGTTCTCGTACGGATCGTATGCCAAGATATTCATGCCGAACCCTTTTAGGATACGGATTGTGGCTATCCCAATTTTGCCGGTACCAATAACACCCACAGTACGGCCGTGGAAGTTGAAACCGGTCAGCCCCTCAAGCGAAAAGTTGGCGTCACGGGTACGCTGGTAGGCTCGGTGGATGCGGCGGTTCAGGCTCATCATCAGGCCAATCGCGTGCTCGGCAATGGCTTCCGGTGAGTAGGCGGGTACCCGAACAACCTGAATACCCAGTTCGCGCGCGGCATCAAGATCGACCTTATCGAACCCGGCACAACGCATGGTAATCAGACGAACTTGATTATTGGCCAGTACTTCAAGTACTGGGCGGCTTAGGTCATCGTTAACAAAGGCACAGACGGCGTCATAGCCTTGGGCCATTTTGGCGGTTTGTTCTGTGAGGCGGAAGTCGAAATAGTCCAGCGTGTGATGGTATTGCTGGTTGATGATGTCGAATGAGGCTTGGTCGTACTTTTTGGTGCTGAAGACTGCAACTTTCATGGGTCACCTTTTCGTGAGCGCTTGTTGTTATGTGATCAACATAACACTTTTATAACGCCCCGAAAAGGTTTGTATGACAAATTAATCGCTATTTTGGCCTTACAGCTTAGCCCTAAATATCAGAAAGGCTTAATCGTCTATCGCTTAGCGCTTCCATGATCCTATTGGTATCTAAGATCTGGATCCAAGGCATCAGCTCTGGCTCGTTGGCAATCATGAATGTTGTCAGTTGATCGATCACGATATCGTGCAACTTGTTTCCATCCCAAGGCTTGGACACATAGTAATCCAAGCTGGCATTGTTCACCGCCTGAATGGTTTCTTCTAGGCCAGCTTGCCCCGTGAGCAATACCTTGCGCGCTTTGGTACTCTCTTCCTGGTGCTTGAGCTCGATCAGGAAGTCGATGCCTTTTTCCCCCGGCATAATGTGATCACACAAGATCAGGGCGAGCGGGATATGATCCGCAATGGCATCGGCGAGGACATCTTTGGCCTCATCAACCGATTCTGCCGCTTCAATGATGAAGTGCTCTTCAAGATCCCGTAGATCATTTAGTACGCTATCGAGGACTTCTCGTTCGTCATCAACGCAGAGGATGAGATATTTTTTCATATGGCCTCCTTTACTTGGCCTCGTCCAAAGGCAGTATCACGATCATCTTGGTGAACCGTCCGAGTTCAGATTCCACCTTGATGCTTCCATTGTGTTGCTGGATGATCTGCTGACATACAGACAATCCAATACCAAGACCAAAGTTGCCCTCACGCTTGGTGGTGTAATTCAGTTCAAATATTTGTTGCTGCTGCTCACGGGGGATGCCCTTGCCATTATCTTCAACGATGACCTCAATGGCATGTTGTCCGGTTTGGCTATGATGGTAAGGGGCTAGCCGGGTGGAAATATGAATTTCACCCGGTTCGTCAATGGCATCGAGCGCGTTGGAAATGAGGTTGGTCCAAACCTGCTGCAATGCTATCGGCTGGCAGTAGAGCGCGGGTAGCTCGCTGTATTCTTTGGTGACATGATGGCGCTTGAGCTTATTCTCGAAAATCACCAAGGTATCTTCCAGCCCCTCATGCAGATCGACGGTGTGCCACGATTCGTCATCCTGCCTGGCGTAGCTTTTCAGGCTTTTGACCAAATCGGCAATCCGGTGGGCGCATACATTTATCGACCGCAAGAAATTCCCCATCTGATAGTAGTTATCCCATTCGGCAATCACATGGGGGAGGTCGCCTTTCTGCGGTAGCAGCCATTGGCTGGTGTGTTCATGATCATCTAGGCCCATCAGCACCGCCTTGCGTGCCAGTTGGCGATCGCCCAAGGTGGTACTGAGCTTTTTCGCCCGTTGCCGAGCCTCGGAGGTGGACAGCGGACACGATTGCATGGCTTGCTGCAATATATAGTTACCGCGCTCTTGGTTCTCGTGGCTAAGCGGGGTGTCGGTAATTTTGTTGATGGTCTGCTTCAAGGTATCGCTGCCGCGCAAAATCGCAGAGACAGGATTATTCAATTCATGGGCCACGCCGGCAACCAGCTGGCCGAGCATGGCCATTTTCTCTTTGTCGATAAGCTGGTGGTAGGCATCGTCGAGCGATTTCAGGGTTTGCTGCAAGCGTAATTCGGTTTGGATACTGCCCTTGAGCCGACGGTTGAAATTGCGCATCAGCAAGTTGGTAAATAGCGGCAGTAGCTCGCTGCGGGAGTTCATTACTTTGTTGAACAGGTTGCGGTCGAGCTTGATCACGTCGGTGGTCGAGAGGGTGACACCGGTCGAGAAAGATGGCTCGCCAGTGACAAACGACATGCCGCCCACCATATAGCCCGCCCCGACTCGAACGACTTCATGGCGGTTCCCATGCTCATCTTGTTTATAAAGGGCGACTTCCCCCTTCTTGATAAACCACAGAAAGTCATTGGACTGGCCCTCTTGGGTCAGTAGGTGGTTTTCACTGTAACGTCGGCATGCCCGGCTTTCGTCATTGCCATTGAAGAATTCATGGAGCCCGTCGGCCACTTGGTTGGCCAGGGTTTCGTCATCAAGGGTATTGGTATCTTGGATAAAGCCCGAGCGGTAGCGGCTCATTTGCCTTTCGATATGGGCGTTCAGGATGCGGCGATGGTCCAGCAGCTGGCTGTACCTGAGCCAGTCTTCTTCAGGGTGTTTGAGAATAAAACTGGTGAGCTCTTTGGTGACGACCTGCTTGAGTTCTTTTCTGTTCCAAGGCTTGGTTAGGCAGTAGTGGAGGCGGCCTTCGTTGACGGCCTGCATAATGGTATCAAGCTGGGGTTTGTCGTTGAGCAATATCGAGCGCGCTTGCTTGCTCGCCGGGTACTGTTCTAGCGAGACCAAAAAATCGACCCCGTTGTCACTGCCCAACTCGTTGTCGCAAATCACCATGGCAACCCGTTGGTTGCCTTGCTCGATAAACTCGAGGGTGTCGTTGGCCTCTGCAATGCTATAGGCGTTACAGATATCGAATAGCCCCGCAAATTCAGCAAGGTCTTGATTTAGCTGTTCAACAATTCTGGGATCATCATCCAGACAGACAATTGCAAAACTATTCACCCTCATATCCTTCTGTGAAAAGTGATTACTTGCCATCGCATCCGTAGCAAATATTTATTATTAATTATGGTTGTAGTGTACAAGATGCCGTCAAATCAGTCTGAGACGCTGGTTTAGTTATTGATAAATAGACTGTTCAGCAAGCTGTGATAGACTGGCACTTTCATCTTCGAATGTGGGACAAGTAAGAAATGTTGAGGAAAATTGGTGCGGTAGGCGGCGCAATAGCGGTCGCACTGTGTTGGCCATTTGCGACAGGGCAAGTAGGCGAGCAAATTTACATGGATACAGTAGGCAAATACGAGAATCCATACCTTGCTGTAACCAATGATAGTTATGATCGCGGTTACCTTGGCTCGGAAGCGGTATCCCGTATCGAAGTGAAAGACGAAATCAAACAGATCTTCGAAGAAGAAGGTTTACCGACCGTCTGGTACGTGAAGCATAATATTACCCATGACTTTATGGGCATCAGCTCGACCAGCGAAGTCGAAGTGGACGAAGCGCTTAAACCGATTGCCGATAAACTTTGGGGTGAAGGCGTAGCACCGGCTACCTTCGTGACTTCAACTGCGCTAACCCGCAAGACTGACTTCACCTTCACCATCAACCCAATCAAGACCGATAACTACAATGGCGGCAGTGCCGATATCAATGCTTTCGTCATGCAAGGTACGGTGGATGCCAAAGGCGCAGGCGAGTTCAGTTACCAGCTGCCTTCTGCCTCGCTAACCACTATCGCCGATGAAACGATGGTGCTAAAAGGTTTGCAAGGGCAAGGTAAGGGCGTCATTGACGGTCAGTTCTGGATTGGCGATCAGCAGATGTCATTGGATGGCGTGAGCTTTAAAGACAACACGTCAGACCAAAGCGTCGATGTAGAATCGTTGTCGTTCGCAATGAATAACGTACTGTCAGAAACAACCGAAGACACTCAAGAGCCAATGCTCACCAACACCAACGTAGTTAAGGTTGGTAAGGTGATCATGCTGGACGGCAAAGAGTACAGCAACTTCAATTTCGAGATGGCGTTTGCCGACTTGAACTACCCGGCACTGAGCCGACTAGGGGACTTGTCAGACTCGATGGATGGCCAGTTGACTGCCGAAGAAGCGGAGCGCGTGTCGTTGGCGCTTGATCTGCTGGTGGCAAAAGGCATGTCGTTCGAAGTGAGTGACATGAGTGTGACCACGCCAGAAGGGGATATTGACAGCAATATTCAACTGACTTTGGCACCGGGTATTGCACGTATTTCAGAGAATATCGGTCAACTGCCGGAAAAACTGAGCGGTGAAATCAATATCAACTTGCCAGTGGGCTTGGTTGAGGCTGATCCTATGTTGTTCGAGCGTGCCAATATGATGGTGCAGAACAGCATTGCAGAAAAGTCAGATACCCACTACTCACTCAAAATGAAAGTCGAAGGCGACAAAGTCGTATTGGCGTCGGGTGATCAGCTGCCGTTGGCGATGCTGTTTATGCTATTTATGTAAGCACGTACCAACGCGCTAACGTATGAAATAACCGCCTTCTTAGGCGGTTTTTTTATGAGATAGATTAAAACTATCGGTGAAATTGGTATTTTCAATTTAGTAATTTCAAGGAAATAGACGACACTTATATCAAACGGCATAGCGATTCTCGCGTTAAAGATCGCTGCCTGTGATTAAGTACGAAACAGGTAATAAGCACACCAATCACCTGTTTCCCTGCATTAACAACGGAATTAGGGGGATGATGCATGGAGTCGTTAAAAGTAAGAGATTACATGAATGTGCGCCCAGTAACATTTGACCCAAAAATGTCACTATCTCAAGCATTAGATAAGCTACTTACCGCCAAGCAAATCGGTGGTCCTGTTATTGACGAGACCAGAAAAGTGGTCGGCTTCCTGTCAGAGCAGGATATGATCCACAAGCTGCTGAAGGTGGGTTACCACTGTCAGGATACGCACAACGTTCAAGAGTGTATGCGCCCTGATGTGTTGACGGTGTCGCCAGAAGACTCAATTATCGAATTGGCCAATACCATGGCAGGCCAGAAACCAAAGATCTATCCGGTTATCGACCGTGGTGAGTTGGTTGGGGTGATCACTCGCCGGGATGTACTGACAGCGATCAGTAATCAAATTGGTGATTGCTTTAAGCATCCGGTATAAAATCAAATTGTTATAGCTAGCTAGCATGAAGGGCGCAAATTTTGCGCCTTTCTTTATTTGTACCTGGCTTTATTTTTACCCAGTGTCGGAAAAGACGTTTCGCTAACGGAGAGATTGTGGCAGAGCAGCAGAAAAACCAATCGCAGGCAAAATTTGTTACCGGTTCACCAATGAAGCACATCGTGGTGATGTCTGGTACCGGGGCCATCGGCTTGATGGCCTTGTTTCTGGTTGATTTGCTCGACATGTTCTTCATCAGTTTGCTTGGCGAGATAGAACTCGCGGCAGCGATTGGTTTTGCGGGTACATTGATCTTCTTCTCCACCTCGGCATCCATCGGTACCTCTATCGCGATGGGGGCGCTGGTGTCCCGTGCCCTTGGGGCGGAAGACAAAGAAAAGGCGCGAACATTGGCGGTAAATGTCATGATCTTCGCCTTTATTATCAGCTGCGGGTTGGTATATGCCATGATGTCCAACCTGCAGCAACTGTTGGCGATGATTGGTGCAGAGGGCAAGGTTGCCGCTGCTGCCACCGATTACCTGACGATCCTACTGCCCAGCGCGCCGATGATTGCCATTTCGATGTCGGCCGGTGCCGCGCTGCGCGGTATCGGGGATGCCAGGCGTTCGATGGTGGCAACCTTGATTGGTGGTGGTGCCAATGCAGTGCTTGATCCGATATTTATCTTTGGTTTTTCGATGGGCGTGGAAGGGGCAGCTATCGCCTCGGTGTTTGCGCGCTTGGCCGTGATGGTGTTCTCGCTTCATGCGGTGATTGTGCACCATAACTTAATTGCCAAACCGCAATTGAAAGCCTTCTTTACCTCGTTGGCACCCATTTCCTTTATCGCGTTTCCGGCTATTTTAACCAATACTGCCACGCCGATAGGTAATGCCATCGTGACCAGTAATATCGCACAATACGGCGAGAGCTATGTGGCCGGTTATGCGGTTATTGGCCGTTTGATGCCGGTGATGTTCGCGCTGGTGTTCTCGCTGTCCGGTGCGATAGGGCCAATTATCGGCCAGAATTTCGGTGCGCTAAAGTGGGGTAGGATCACCCGTACTCTCAAAGACGCGATGCTGTTTGTGTCTTTGTACTGTGTGTTGGTGTCGGTGATCTTGTGGAATATCCAAGACCACCTGATTGCAGCATTCAGCCTGCAAGGTGATGCGGCTTACTTGCTGACTATCTTCTGTTCGTATGTTGCCATTACCTTTATCTTCAATGGCGCATTGTTTGTTGCCAATGCTGCCTTTAATAACCTCAACCGTCCGACTTGGTCTACGGCATTGAATATGGGTAAAGCCACGTTGGGAACGGTGCCTTTCGTTATGATTGGCGGCGCGATAGGTGGCGCGGGCGGGGTCTTGATAGGGCAGGCTGTTGGCTCGATCGTGTTTGGTATCTTAGGTGTGGTTTTGGTGATCCGTCAGGTCAAGATTATGGCGCAGGAGCACGAGCAACAGGAAGCCGAAGTGGATATCTTGGAACCCAGTGTGCCGCTGACACCGTTCTGCTCTTCCCGTACCTATATGGGGCAGGAAGATGCCCTTGATGAGCCTTTGGTATCGGAAGCGAAATAATATCGAGTTAATCCAACACGCTTTCACTGCAAGTTATTGATTAGATAGTCATTAGAATTGTATTACATTTCACCGATTTATTGATCTAATTCGGTGAAATCCTACCTAAATAAGCGGAAAATCACCCCATTACGTTTTTGCTGGCCATCTTTGGATGAATGATGGCCGGCAGCTTGCATTAATAGTGGTACCTTCCAACTAAAATCCCATCAGAAAGGATGAGTAGGTGCAAGGCCTACCAGTCACGTGATTGGCATTGTGGTCAGTGCGGTTGATTGGAGCGAACGGCTAGATTTTTGTTTTAAGGGAATAATGTCATCATGCGTCCATATCTAAGGTATATCATACCTATTCTTGTACCTCTTCTGATCTTGCTTTTACCTGCCTCTGCCTTTCCTGTTGAAGGATTAACAGTTATCCAGCAGCGCGTCATTGCCATCTTTTTGCTAGCGGCTTTGTGTTGGGTATTGGAGCCGATTCCAATCTACGCGACATCTGTGGTTATTATTGTGCTCGAGTTGCTCTTGTTATCCGATAAAGGGCTGTATTTATTCCGGGCTGATGAAGGCCAGCAGCATTTCGGTGAGTTGCTCAATTACAGCGATATTATGGCGACTTTCGCCAGCCCAATTATCATGCTGTTCCTTGGGGGCTTCTTCTTGGCAATGGCTGCCACCAAGTACCGACTTGACGTGAACCTTGCGCGAGTCCTGCTCAAGCCATTTGGTACCCAGCCTAAATACGTTATGTTTGGTTTGATGCTGATCACCGCGATTTTCTCGATGTTCATGTCAAATACCGCCACAACGGCAATGATGCTTTCAATTCTCGCGCCGGTTATTGCGCTCTTCGGCAGCAAAGACCCGGGTAAAATTGCATTTGCCTTGTGTATTCCGGTTGCGGCTAATATCGGTGGCATTGGTACCCCAATCGGGACACCGCCCAATGCGATTGCACTTAAATACCTGACTGGCGAGAACATGATCACTTTCGGTGAATGGATGTTCTTCGGGGTGCCATTTGTAGCGATCTTGCTGGTATTTGCTTGGGTACTGATCAACACGCTATACCCGGCGAAGCAAGAAAAGATCGAGCTAACCATCAAGGGCAAATTCCTTAAAACACCAAAGGCGATCACGGTTTATGTGACCTTTGCCCTAACCATTATTCTGTGGTTGATGGGATCATCCCATGGTATGAACTCTTATACCGTTGCCTTGATCCCGGTGGCGGTATTCTCGTTGACTGGCATTATCAACAAAGAAGATCTGAAGAAGATTTCTTGGGATGTACTGTGGCTGGTATCGGGCGGTATCGCACTGGGTTTAGCACTCGACCAAACGGGCCTTGCCAAGTTGATGGTACACAGTATCCCGTTCGATAGCTTCTCGCCATACGTGGTGCTGGTGGGCTCGGCGGTATTGTGCTTGGTGATGGCAAACTTTATGTCGCACACCGCAACGGCCAACTTGTTGATGCCAATTATGGCGGCGCTGGGCATGTCGATGACTTCGCTGGTGCCACTGGGGGGTGAAATTACCCTGATCCTTATTGTGACGTTTGCAGCATCGTTGGGTATGTCATTGCCAATCAGTACCCCACCGAATGCCTTGGCGCATGCAACAGGCCATGTGCAAAGTAACCAAATGGCGCGGGTCGGTGTCATTATTGGTGTGGTAGGTGTTGTGATGAGCTTTGCGATGATTTGGCTGTTGCACCTAATCGACCATATTTAATGCCTTATTTGACGAGAGTACAGATGCACCAACCAGAAGCATTGCAGCGAATTATTGATGTCTACTTCCGCGAACCGTCTCGTACTGAGGCGGTGAAGGCGAGCACGCAAGTGCTTACCCAAGGTGGTTTTAACGACAGGTTGTACTGGGTAAAAAAAGGCGAGCTTTCCGGTTACCTGACGAATGAAACCAGTGGTATGACCGCCAAAGTATTCCATGTTCAGCAAGGGATGTTTTTTGGCGTCAATAGCTTCTTTTCCAAGACCTTAATGTCATCAACGACTGTTATTGCGGAGAAAGACAGCGAGATTGCCTGGATAGACATGTCGACCTCGGCAGTCGATACCGAACAGTACGGTTCACTCACCGAGCAGTTTATGCCTGTGATGGTGTACGAGCTGGCCCAGCGACAAATGCTGACCGGGTTGCAGGCAATCGAAAAAGAGAAGGCGTTGCAAAAGCTTTATGCAGCCGAACAAATGACAACCTTGGGCCAACTTGCGGCGGGTATTGCCCACGAGCTCAACAATGCCGTTGGTGTACTGAGCAGTAAAACCGAAGGTATTCAAAACGGGATCTGCCATTTTCTGGAAGAGAACAAGCCGGAAGTCAGCCCGTTTCTAGATTTGGGGATCTGCGAAGGCCAGTCATCGACGTCTGCTGAGGTTCGCAAGCGGGCGAAGGCGTTGCAAGAAGCGCATGGCCTGAGCCGCGATCAGGCCAAGCAGCTGGCTCGCGCCTTGCCAAAAGGTGAGGTGCCTGAGTACTGGCTAGATAATCTCGACGAGGCACTGCGGTATTGGGATATAGGGCGAGATCTGCATGACATGCGGCTGGCTTCCAAGCATGCCGCAAGTATTGTTCGCTCAGTGAAGCAGCTGGGTGGGACAGACAACGCCCGCCAGCCAGATGTGGATGTGAACGACACCATTCATAAGTCACTGTCTTTGCTGCAAAGTAACCTAAGGCGGGTCAATGTCGTGTTGCGCCCTGCGGTGTTGCCGACCATCACAGCCAGCACCACAGAGCTGGTGCAAGTATGGGTCAACATTATCAAAAATGCCTGTGATGCGATGGAGCAAACCGACGAGCCGCAAATTGAAATTATTACCCGTCATTCAAAAAATCGCCTGCTTATTACTATCAGCAACAACGGCCCGATGATAGATGAAGCAACGCGTAGAAAAGTTTTCCAACCAAATTTCACTACCAAGAAGGGTGGCTTGTCATTTGGTTTAGGGCTGGGGCTCTCTATCGTACAGCGGATCGTGCATAGCTATGGCGGCACCATTGCGCTCAAGAGCGACCCGGAAAGGACAAAATTTCGTATTAAACTGCCAATCGCGTAAGGGATGGTTATGGAAAAGCTAAATATCATTTGTGTAGATGATCAGCGTGAAGTACTAAGCGCAGTATTGAAAGACCTAGCTCCACTTGACGACTTCTTCCACGTGGAAGACTGTGAATCAGCAGATGAAGCATTAGAGCTGATGGACGAGTTAGATGCCGAAGGCGAGTTCATTGCCTTGGTGATTTCTGATCACGTGATGCCGGGTAAAACCGGCGTTGAGCTGTTGACTGAAATCTCTCAGGACAGCCGTTTTATTCGCACCAAGAAAGTATTGCTGACCGGGCAGGCAACCCACCAAGACACCATTGCCGCGATTAACCGCGCCCGGATTGAAAGCTACTTCGAAAAGCCATGGAAAGCCGACGTATTGCTAACAACGGCACGTAGTCTGATCACCGAGTATGTGTTCGACATGGGGCTGGACTACCAACCTTGGATGGAAATCCTAGATAACGCTGTGGTGTTAAGGCGTTTGAGCTGATTCGAACAGCGAGGTGATCGCTTGATCTTACAGGCACTCCAATATTAGAACCTTTAATTTACCCGCTCTAAATAGCGGGTAAATTATATGGAAGGCTTGTCCATTACGATTTTGCTAATTGAGAGGGTTTCTGGCTGCTGTGCTTTTTCGGATAATTAACTCAAAAGGAGGGAGGCTGATATTGCTAGGCTTACGCTGGATGTGCGCACGCAGTGAAGAAAAAGCCCCTAGGCCAAGCTCAAACAAGGGTTGTTTAATAGTGGTTAATTGAGGGATGAAAAATGGACACATCGGGTGGTCATCAAAACCGATAACGGATATATCGCATGGTACTTTTAATCCACTCTGATCTAGCGCTTGTATTGCCCCAAATGCAGTGTGATCGTTGGCCGCAAAAATAGCACTGAATGATACGCCTTTAGTCAGTAATTGCTGTGTGGCGGCAAATCCACTCTTCATCGAAAAATCACCTTCAACAATTAGCTCATCATCTATTTCAAGGCCAGCAGTGGTAAGGCTTTCGCGGTAACCCTGCAAACGGCACTGGCTATCGAACACATTGCTGGGGCCAGTAATATGGGCGATTCGATGATGGCCCAGCTGCAATAGGTGATTGGTTGCCAATTTGCCTCCAATTAAATTATTGATATTTAGCGTATTGGCTTCGGCGGAATCTCTCCTGCAAGTGAATATAACTGGGGTATTACCCAGAATTTGCTTGGTATCTTGGGTTGAAATATGGCCAAGTACGACGATGACACCATCGAGGTTCAGCTTCCTAAAGTATTTGAGGCGAGAAATTTCCTGCTGCGGGTCCCAATCGGAGGTTTCAATGACCAGCTGACTTCGGGTTTGATTAGCGTAGTGGTTAATGCCAGTAAGTATTTTGTTGCTAAAGGGGCAGTCGCATGTGGTTAATAATACACCAATAGAAAGTGAGTCTTTGTAAGGGCGAGGCTCACGAGGCTGGTAATTAAGGGTGCTAATGGCTTCTTTGATCTGAATTGATTTCGATTTATCAATGGCAGAGCTTTTGTTTATGAAACGTGAAACAGTTGCCGGCGAGACATTCGCGAGTCGTGCAACATCGTAAATAGTTGGCTTTTCCATGGACATTCAGGGCTAAATTAATAGTTGTTAATTCTATGCAACAGAACTGAGAAAGAAGAGTTCGTATTACCGCTGTTGGGGATAATATCTCAAAAAATGATGCATTTTATGTTGGAAAGGGAGGCGGTTGCCTCCCAAAATTGTCATTCAGAAAATAGCGACTTTGTTATAAGTCGGCACAATTCACAGGTGGCTCATCCTCATTCAATTCCTCTGGCACTAATCGAATCTTACCGATATTAAGCTCGACGGTATCATAGGAGTACATGTTAAAGGCTCGTGTTACGGTACTGAAGTCAGTGCCAGCTTGCTGGAAGCAAACTAAAGGTATTTTGATTGTTTCCCAGTTGGCATGGCCTTCCGTTGGTAAGATTTTGCTAATATCAACTTCTCCCCAGCCACCGTCATGATGCATTGAAACTGTTAATTTTTCTTCTGGCGAGTAGTTGATAACCTTCACATCAAACTGCAATGAAGCATTCGCGTTGAGGTATGGGTACATGTCTACCGGTTCATCGCCCGCTGTGTGCATCAATACTTCGGCGGCGGCCCGGCCATCCCATTCGCCAACATTACCTGCATAACTCACTTTAAGCGCATCGAACTGATGTTCATAATTGATCCGCTCTGCAGTGATAGATCCCGCATCGGTTATGCCTGAGCCGGTTACTTCAGTTCGAACCCAGCCACTGGCTTCTGTTTGCAAATACGGAAGGAAGTCACCAGCTGATTGGGCACTAAACACTTCAAGTACAGAGTCTGCAACGCCATCATTTGGTGCATCTTCACCACAGCCGTAATTTCTTGGGTCGAGAGGTAACGCGTTAAGATCAGGCTCGGTGGCATCGATTTCTGTAGAATCGTTGTAATCTAACCCGTAGCCATAAGGGAACAGGGGTTGATGTTCGGAGCCAATAGAAATGTCTTGCTCACCGTCCTGGTACTCATAATCAACAAGGTTGGGTGCATGACGGTTGATGGTTGTCGAACATTTCGTTTTTGGCCATGAGTAGGACAGCTTGCCAGTGAAGCTTTTACCTTTTTGTTTAAACAAAACATCGGTAATACCTCCAGCTTCTGTCCCAGGAAGCCATGCTGCAACAAATGCATCGGACAGGTTAATTTCCTCGTTAACATAGAGCGGGCGGCCGGAATAGAAGACGGTCACAACTTTGTACCCGAGATCTTTAAGCTCTTTAATTTTAGCCAAATCTGCAGCGTAATGAGATTTAATGGTTGAATACTCAAGGGTTTGACTGTCTTTAATATCCCCCATCATTTCTGCATATGGGTCTTCACCGATCACGACAATTGCTATCGTATCGTCAGGGTCGGCAACTGCGGTATCGGTTAACACATTTTCCGCGCCAACAAGCTCTTCCAAAGCGAGTTTCATCGTTTGTGCGCCAGGGAAATCATTTTCGATGGTGTTACCATCCCCTTGCCATGTAAGCGACCAGCCACCTGTTTGCTTAGTGATATCGTTGGCTGCGCTGCCAGCAAGGAGGTATTGATCGCCTTTCTTAAGTGGAAGAATTTTTTGTTCATTCTTGAGTAGTACAAGTGACTGGCTTACCGCCTCACGAGCCAATGCTCGGTGGTCGGGATGGCCAAGCAAAGATTGGTTACCGGCATTTACACGGTTGGCAGGGGAGGGTTTTTGCCATAATCCCGCTCGCATTTTTACCCGCAATATACGGGTAACAGCATCATCAATCCTCTCCATTGGGATAAGGCCGCTATTTACCTGTTCAATGACATTTTGGTAGAAGCCTTTCCAATCTTGTTCTGCTGTGACCATGAAAATGTCGTTACCGGCCAGTACGGCTTGCGGGCAGTTAACGGCAGTACAGCCATTGATTTCTGTGTGGCCATTCCAGTCGGTGACAACTAGCCCATCAAACCCCATTTTATCTTTAAGTACATCTTGTACCATGTACTTTGAGCCGTGCAGCTTCTTGTTGTATTCACCATTGTCAATGTCAGGGTTATCTCGCCAAAGATCATAGTTAGCGTCATTATGCCAAGAGTTAAAAGAGGTCATGACCACTTGGGCACCTGCATTAAGACCCGAGAAGTAACCTACAGCATGAATGTTTCTCAGATAGTCTTCTGAATAGTGGTTTTCACCACGATCGACACCCTTGTGAGTGCCGCCGTCACCGACCCAGTGTTTAACGTTTGAAATAACATGTTCCTGGCCTTTTATTCCTTCAGCCCCATTTTGTAGGCCTTGAACCATACGCCCGGCATATTCATAAACAATCTCAGGGTCTTCGGAATACCCTTCGTATACACGGCCCCAGCGATAGTCTCGTGGGGTGGCGACAGTAGGAGCAAACGTCCAGTCTAGGCCTGTTGCGGTGATCTCTGTTGCAGTTGCAGTACCTATTTTCTCAATCAAATCCGGGTTACGGGCCGCACCCAAGCCTATATTGTGGGGAAATACGGTTGCCTGGAAGACATTGTTATGGCCATGCACCGCATCTGTTGCCCATATAAATGGAATGCGAAAACCTCGCCCATCCCAGGATTGCGCCGCAGCCTGATGGTATTGTTTGGCCATGCACCGCCACCATTAAGTAGGGAGCCAAGCTTGTAGTCAGCAACTTCTTGAGGGGTAACATCAGTAAGGTTAGGTTGGATCATCTGGCCAACTTTTTCTTCCAACGTCATTTGCGCAACAATATTGGCAATTTCAGCTTCCATGGCTGGATCTTGTTTGATGGGGGAGTCTATAACTGGCCAGTCTGAAAAATAAGGCAGCTCTGTTGCTGGTTTGTCTTTATCATCCACGTCGCTGTCACTTCCACAACCCGTTACCAATGCTGCTAGTATCATACAACTAAGCAAGGTTCTTTTGTTAGTTAACATTTAATATCCTTAATTGAATACGTTAAAAAATGGGTGTGGGGGTAGGTGAAAAAAGCTTATCAATTCAGGGCGTGAACTCTAGGCTATTTTCATGGTGACGGGCTTGTTTCATACTCGCTATTGCTCAATTTCACAAAGTCATACCACTTGCATATTTATCAAACCAATATCGAATAAATATGAAGACCACTCTCGTGATACTCATGATATTGCTCGTAAAAAAGCATGAAAGTCGCCATGCCTGAATATTATTCAGGACTAACTTCTTGCTTGGTCACGGAAAAGAAAAAGGGATTGTGAATGGTTAATCGTGAGAAAGAAATTATTGTCATGCACGCCTTGACCTTAGACCCGACTCCAAGGTTTATATTTTAGGTATTGACGATGTGTGTCAGTACCTAAAACAAGGAGAATCACCATGTGCGCCCAGTGCAACAATAAAAAGCTACACGTTCATTCAGCACAACCTGCGATGGCAGGGAATACTTCGGTACAGGTTGAAAACAACCGAGCCGATGATTGCTGCTCAACTGGCAGTTGCCAAACAACGGCTTCAGCTAGCCCTTCCTCTAACACGTCGAAACAAGACATGGACATAGGCTCCGACGATGAACCTGCTTCCGGTCAGCCAGTAGGATTTAAGATTGCCAAAATTACTTCCGCAGAAGTAACGCCTACGGCTGAAACCGCTTGTGAATCGACGGGGTGTTGTTCATCGAGTTCAGAATCGAGCACTTGTTCGGGCGACAGCGCTAGCGCGACTTCGATAGCCGATAACGTTACTGAGAAAAGCCAGGACAAGTCTGCTACCCACAGTACCACCATGAGTTGGCAAGTGGGGGGAATGGACTGCCCGAGCTGTGCTAGCAAGCTAGAGAAGGCGATTACTGGGCTTGATGGGGTTATTTCTGCGAAAGTAATGTTTGCAACGGAAAAGCTGGTGGTGAATTGCGAGTCAGACTCAATGGCGGCGCAGATCATCAATAAAACCAAAGAAACCGGCTTCACGCTGTTGACGACTAAAAAGGGTGAGGAAGAAGCGCCTAAGAGCCTGCTGAAAGAAAACCTGCCGGTGATCTTTATCGCGATTATGATGCTGGTGTCTTTTGTTCTCAGCAAGCAATCTGAAACCTTGGGTTTGGCGGCATTTACTGCTACCACCATTCTTGGTTTGATCCCAATCTTACGTAAAGCAGTGGTGATGGCGAAAAGCGGTTCGCCTTTCTCTATTGAAACCCTGATGAGTGTAGCGGCGATTGGTGCGCTATATTTGGGCGAAACCGCAGAAGCGGCCATGGTGCTGTTACTGTTTTTGATTGGTGAGCAGCTGGAAGGCTATGCATCAGCCAAAGCCCGTAGCGGCGTGAAAGCATTGATGGCATTGGTACCAGAAGAAGCAACGGTTATTCGTCCCGATGGTACTAAAGTGAAAGTGGGCGCCGATGAGCTAAAACAAGGTGATGTCATTGAAGTGGCACCGGGTGGCCGTTTGCCTGCCGATGTTGTGTTACTAGATAGCGCAGCCAGCTTTGATGAAAGCGCCCTGACAGGGGAATCTGTACCCGTAGACCGTCTCGCGGGCGAGCAAGTGATGGCTGGCGCGCTGGTGGCTGATAAAGTTGTCCGCCTGAAAGTAACGTCGGCCCAGGGAGAAAACGCTATCGACCGCATCCTTCACCTGATTGAAGATGCAGAGTCTCGCAAAGCACCGCTAGAGCGATTTGTTGACCGCTTTAGCCGTTGGTATACCCCTGCCATGATTGTACTGGCCGCGCTCGTTGTGGTGATCCCACCAATGCTGTTTGGTCAGGCGTGGGATGAGTGGTTGTACAAAGGTTTGACTCTACTGCTGATTGCTTGCCCATGCGCCTTGGTTATCTCAATTCCGGCTGCTATCACATCAGGTTTGGCGGCTGCGACTCGCCGTGGTGCCTTGATTAAGGGCGGCGCCGCACTTGAGGAGCTTGGCCATATCCAGACTATCGCTTTTGATAAAACCGGGACCCTCACCCAAGGCAAACCCGTGATGACTGATATTGTCAGCTGGGATGGGGATGAAGATAAGCTACTGCGCCAGTCGGCTGCGGTAGAAATGGGCTCGGCTCACCCATTGGCGAAGGCCGTGATCAATGCGGCAGAAGCGCGAGGTTTGACAATCGCTGAGGCCGAGCAGCGTGAAGCTTTGGCTGGGCGAGGTATTCAAGGTATTACCGAAGGGGACCTGTTGGTATTGGCTGCCGCTGATCGTATGCCTCAAGGTGTGGTACTTACATCGGTGCAAACAGAACAAGCCCATCAACTAGAAAGCGAGGGCAAGACGCTGGTTGTTGCGATAAGGAATGGCCAAGCGGTAGGTTTGATTGCGTGGCGCGATAACTTGCGCGAAGACAGTGCAAAGGCGGTAAAAGCCTTGAAAGCCATGGGCATCCATTCGGTGATGCTGACCGGTGATAATCCACGTGCAGCTGCCGCGATTGCCAAAGAAATCGACATTGATTTCAGTGCCGGGCTTCTACCAGAAGATAAGGTAAAAGAAGTCGAACTGGCTAACCAGAAAGCCCGTGTAGCGATGGTGGGCGATGGCATTAACGATGCGCCAGCAATGAAAACGGCATCAATTGGTATTGCCATGGGCGGTGGTACCGATGTTGCGCTGGAAACTGCAGATGCAGCCCTGACCCATAACCGTATCTCTGAACTGCCAATGATGATCGCCTTGTCGAAGGCAACGCTCGCCAATATTCGTCAGAATGTTTGTTTAGCACTAGGGTTGAAAGGTGTATTCTTGATCACCACCTTGTTTGGTTTTACCGGTTTGTGGGTGGCGGTATTGGCTGACAGTGGGGCAACAGCGCTAGTGACACTGAATGCGCTAAGGCTACTTAAATTCAAGTCGAACGACTAACTCTGGCGATATAAATTAGCAGAACTAGTGAAAAGGCATCATGAAAATGGTGCCTTTTTTTGATCGTGTTCGTTGAGCTTCGCTGGCGGAAAGTGTGATTACTCGCATAGGTAAACGATTGATAGTGATTTGAATCACATAAATATGTAACGTAAAATTAATTGTTTTTCTGTATATGTGATTTTGATCACTCAAATGTCGATTTCTATGGGCTATCGTTATTTGGTGTTTCGCGAGCGCTTTTTGATTAAACCATCAAAGAGTACTTCCAAAACAATAACTAAACGTAGCCGCATGCCTTTGCTTCCCTGATAAGCGGCAATCTAGAATGAAAGGATATGATTATGTCTGACAACGCAGTTTTCCATCTTGGTGTGAACAAAGCAGATCTTAACGGTGCTGAGCTAGCCATTATTCCTGGCGATCCAGCGCGTGTAGAAAAAATTGCTAACCTAATGGATAACCCAGAGTTTCTAGCGAGTTCTCGTGAGTACACTGTGTACCGCGCCAAGCTAGATGGCAAATCTGTTGTTGTTTGTTCAACGGGTATTGGCGGTCCTTCAACGTCGATTGCTGTCGAAGAGCTAGCACAGCTTGGTGTACGCACTTTCCTACGTGTTGGTACAACGGGTGCTATTCAGCCGCACATCAATGTGGGCGACATGATCGTTTCTACTGGCTCTGTTCGCCTTGATGGCGCAAGCTTGCACTTTGCCCCAATGGAATTCCCAGCTGTTGCTGACTTTGCGGTTGCAACGGCAATGAAAGCCGCTTGTGATGACGATGGCGCTACGGTACACACAGGTGTAACCGCTTCAAGCGATACTTTCTACCCAGGTCAAGAGCGTTACGATACGTTCTCTGGTCGTGTTGTTCGTCGTTTCCAAGGCTCAATGAAAGAGTGGCAGGAAATGGGCGTGCTTAACTTCGAAATGGAATCAGCAACGTTGCTAACGATGTGTGCAAGTTCTGGTCTACGTGCGGGTTGTGTTGCGGGAGTAATTATCAACCGTACTCAGAAAGAGATCCCAGATCACGCGACGCTAAAAGAAACCGAAGCGCGTTCTATCAAGGTTGTGGTTGAAGCTGCACGCAAGATGCTTGCTGAATAACAGCGTTATTATTTCACTCGTTTGATTTAACCAAACGGCGAATACAAGAAAGCCAGCCTAAAGTCATTTAGGCTGGCTTTTCTATTTCTTGATGTAGCAAGTCGATGATTATTCGCCAGCTAGCATTTTTGCTGCTTTACGCATGAATGTTGGTGCCTTGCTTTCACCGTAACCCGAGTGGTAAGGCGATGTTGATACGACAACGGCGGCAAAATCACGTTCAGGATCCATGTAGATCATCTGGTTTAGGTTGCCACTTTTCGCCATTGCACCATCTTCGAAGATAAAGTCGAATTGGAAAGCGTTACCTACTGAGTACTCACCAAATGAAGACAGTGATGAAGCGCGTTTCGCTGACTCAGCATAACGACCAGCATCTTGGTTTGAGGTGATAAGCTTGATCAGCTCAGGAGATACAACTTGCTCTTCTGCTACCGCATTCCAGCTCGGCGTAAATAGGGTCGCAAAGCGCACCATATCTTCTGGTGTTGTTTGTAGCAGGCCTACAGCTAGCGCGTGGCCATCTTCAGCGATACCCAAGTTTGCTGATTGGCGTGCATACATCTTGCCCCAAACTTGATCTTCAAATGTCTTGGTGAATGTTTTACCCGTCACGTTTTCGATAAGCTGAACAAGGATGCTGGTGTTAATGGATGCGTAGCGGAAAACGTCGCCTTGTGCTTCACCTTCAATCCTGGTTTGAGCACGGCTCACATCGGTTAGCCAGTTTTCCATTTCACCTGTAGACGCGCGAGGTGAGCCTAGGATGGAAGCAAAGTAACGCACAACCGCTGAATCTGGGTTCATGATCGACTCTAGCGTTTCTTCGTTATCCAGGCCTGTCGTCATGTTTACAACGCTAGCAACCGTAACATCATCCCATACGGTGCCTTTTAGCTCAGGGATGTAAGCTGACACCATTTTGTCCATGTCGAGTTCGCCGCTTTCAACAAGCTGAGCAGCCAAAATACCTGCCGTTGTTTTTGCCGCAGAGAACCAAACGTGTTGATCTGTTGGCTTCATACCAGGGTAAGCTTCGTAGACAACCTTACCTTTGTGAACCATTACCATCGCTTGGTGGCGGAAGTGCGGGTGCGCCATGTAGTCAGTTAACGACAGCTCACCTTTAGAGGTTTCAACTTTAAGGTCGTTGATACGTTGGTCAAGGTTACGTGCTAGTGGCTTGTAGTTTTCATTTGGACGGGCTTGTGCCGTCGCTGTCATCTCGTTTAGGTGGCTGTTGTAGTACAGGGCGTGGTCGCCACCCATTTGGTAGTGGAAGTTGTTAAATGAAGCTTTCGCTTCTTTGGCAAAATCAGCAGAGAAGCCATCAATTACTGCTGAAACGGGAAGGGTTACTTGTGCTCCTTCTTTTTGCAGTGCGGCTTCAACAGCTTTTGCTGGATCTGTCGCGTCAGCAAAGGCTGAGCCCGCGAATACGGATGCGGTAAATAGGGCAAGGATAGTAGTTTTCACTGTAGGGATCATCCTGTGTTTATAATGAATACAAGTGCAGGGAAATCTTATGAAGAGTAGGGGCGCGTAGCATCTCGGTTTTGAATGGATTTTCCATTCAAATGTCAGGGCTGGAAGGTGTTTGGCTTAGCTCGCAGCATGTGGCTTTGAAGCAATGAAATGATTTTTTACATTCTACCTTGGGTATTAGAGTGAAGTGACAGGTCGTAAACCGCTATTTTACACTAAAAGTACGTTCTCACTTTTCATCGGTTATTTTTACGTTTGCTAGCAGGAACAAGCAGTTGAAAGTCACAATTGAACAACTCAATACATTTATCATTGTGTTCGAGGAACACGCGTTCAGTGCAGCTGCGGCACGGCTCAATAAACACCGTACCTCGGTGGCACAAATTGTCGGCTTTTTGGAAGACACCCTAGAGTTGAAACTGTTTGAAAGGGACGGTCGCAAACTCATTCCAACCGAGCAAGCTACGCACTTGTACTATTACGCCAAGCAAACTGTCGAGCAAGCCAGATCGTTCGAGCATGTCGCCCGCTCGCTAAACTTCTCCAAGCTTAACTCTATAAATATCGGTTATAGCGGCATTTTGCCCAAGATAGTACTTTCCGACTTGCGTCGAAACCTCGCCCGTGATTTTCCGGAACTTAGCGTTAACTTTGAACGCTTAGATAAGAATGAGATAGCCAAGTCATTGGAGCAAGACCGATTGCAATTTGCCATAGTCGATGTGGATGAAAGGGATGCCATTAGCCGAATCGAGAGTGTTTTTCTGACTCACATTAATTTTGCGGTGATGGCTGCGAAAGGGCACGATCTTGCGTCGATTGCCCCCGAGCAACGCTTGGATACGTTAAAAACGATGCGCCAGTTGGTGTACAAGGAGCATCTTGACGGCCCTATGACCAACAAGCTGCTGTTGTCTGCCAAGTATGAAGTGATCAATGACCTAGAGTTGATGATCCAGCTGATTGACGATGGCCTTGGCTGGGGGATATTGCCTAAAACCGTGATTTATTACCTTCATCGGAATTATTCGAATATCCAGATGTTTGATATTACCCATTTGAAAGATGACTTCCGTATCCCTTTTGCTTTGTGGAGCAAGCATGATCATAGGTTGTCTCACCTGAAAACTTTCATCAGCAATAGCTTTATGAACAGCCGTAATGAAATTTATCAATTGAATAAGCAGGAATAGCATAGAGAAAAGAACCCAGACAGTGAGATAAAGCTGTATGGGTTCGATTTGAATGGAGAGCGGATCTGTTAGTCGAAGCTATCGGTGTGAAGGCTGCGCTTGCTATATTCATTCCACTCTTCGGTGAGAATAGAGTAGGTCAGCGTACTGGAATGGCGGGTATAAAGCGGGATGAATACCTCGCCATGTTCGTTGGTCTTGTAAACCTTTCCCCGGTTAGCAGGGTTGCTGACGCTCACTCTGGCATTGGCAGCGGGCTTACCTTGTTCAGTCACTTTCACCCAACTTCCTGACTGGGTGTCGATAATACGAATATCAGCCCAACTAAGGCTACTGGCTGATAGCATTAACACCGCGATACTTGCTTGTTTGAATGTCATGTAAACCTCTCAAAACAACTGACTCTGAGATTGGGATTGCGTCTGTTTCAGTATAGATAACGCAGTTTAGCTTCGAGACATTTGCCCCGATCTCAAGATGCAGTTGCTTATTGCTCGTTTTGATTCTCCAAATTGTAGGAAAACAAGCCGACCAAGAAGGTGTGAGCGATGCCGAGCCCTATGAACAGAGCAAGGAATGTTTGCTGATGCACTTTCAGTTCGCTGCTGGTAATTTCATTGATGTTCATTAGTTTCAGTGCGTAGACCAGAAAAAGAGAGCCAGTGAACAGGGCGAAAAAAATGACGATTTTCTTGTGTTTGTTGTGCGAACGTCTGCGTTGGAAGTTACTGAAACTATATAGGTATTTGGTTGCTACCCCGTAGAAAAGTACGGAAATAACAACAAGTATTAGATTGAAGCCGTTGCCTGAAGGATTATCTAGCGAATAAAAGATCATGCATCCTAGTACGAGTGAGGATGTAGTCTCCATTAACAATGAAGGCAAGCTGTAAAGAAAACCACAAAGCTTTGACCAAGCATCCTTGTTAAAGCGAACTGGCTTGAGCGTGTAATAGTCCAGCAAAGTGTAAATGTTTTGGTCTTGCTCTAATGTTTGGCCGGAAGTTTGGCTCTTCCTAAAAGGTAAGCCTAACACTTCACTATATATAGCATTTAGCATGAAAAGAAAACTTAGCAGAATCATCCCTAGTAGGAATATATTCTCATTGCTAAAGCCTTCAACGATGTTCAGGGGAGCTAACTTTTTTTCACCTTCACTGTGGGAGAGAGCAAGAACGGCCGGGGTCGCAGCGAAGAGTGCCATCACCAAGGGCGTGCCAAAGATGACATTTTTTAGTGAAAAGCCACAAAATTGTGCAGCGTAAGTCTCTTCATATTTCAGCTCGTTGGGAGCAGCTTGTTTTGTTTTTTCCATTATTGTTTTCTTATCTGGCATTTCCTGCCAATTGTTAGATATAACTTATTTAATAGTTTTACAGAATGCATAACTATCGTCAATATGTTGATCTTGCTAGACTTATTAGAAAATTAATTGGTTAACGAAGAGCAATTTCTTGAACAGCAGAAGGCACCATGCCATTAATTGAGGATGAACGATTGCATGCTTGGTTTGCTAGCGAGTAGTGCATCAATTTGTGATAGATGAAATCTGCGAACGCTCACTATTGTGAGGCGATTAGGCGGAAGTAGGTGGATAACATGCAAGTATTGTTAGGAATGAAGCGGATGCTGGTATTGTCGCTTCTCATTTTTTCCGGACTCCATACCAGCTTGGCGAATGCTGAGTCTGCAAGCGAAATCATAAGAAAATCCGATGCGCAAATGCGTGGTGACTCCAGCTATACCGAAGCGACGATGCGCATTATTCGTCCCGATTGGACTCGCACCATGAGCATGAAGTCATGGACCAAAGGGCAAGAGCTATCTTTGGTGTTGGTGACAGCCCCTGCTAAAGACAAAGGCAGCGCATCGCTAAAACGTTACCGCGAAATGTGGAACTGGTTACCGAGTATTGAGCGGGTGATCAAAATCGCGCCGTCGATGCTCGGCCAGTCATGGATGGGTTCAGATTTTACTAACGACGACCTTATCAACCAGTCTTCTATCGTGGTCGATTACACCCACAGCATGGTCGAGCAAGCGATTTTCGATGGCGAGCAGACATGGGTCATTGATGCCACGGCCAAACCCAATGCACCTGTTGTATGGAGTAAGGTTAGGCTTTGGATCTCTACCAGCAATTACCTCCAGCGCAAAGTGGAATTCTATGATGAGTTCGATGAGTTGGTGAACACCATGCAAACGTTCGATATCAAGCCAATGGGCGGTAGGCAAGTGGCTTCGCGAATGCAAATGATCCCAGCAGATAAGCCGGGCAACAAAACAGAGATCATTACCCATCAAGCGCAGTTCGACTTTGCCATTAAAGATAGCTTCTTCTCGCAAAGCCAAATGAAGGCATTACGTGACTGATTCAACGTCGTAAACAAGGATGAGTTATGTTGATTAAACTGGCGTGGCGCAACCTGTGGCGGCAGAAACGGCGAACCTTGCTGACGGCTTCCGCCCTGGCGCTGGCTTTGGCGTTATCGTTGTTTATGCGAAGTCTGCAAGAGGGCACCTATGCCAATAACATTGAAAATGCGGCACGGTTTTATACTGGGTTAGTTCAGTTGCAACACCCAGAATTCAGTGAAAGTCAGAGTATTGATGATCTGCTGCCGATGACGCCGGACTTCACCGAGGCAATGTATGGCAACCCCAATATCGAGCGGGTATTGCCGCGTATTGAGTCTTTTGCCCTTGGTGCCCATGGTGACAAATCCAAAGGGGTGATGGTATTGGGGGTTGATCCCGAGCTTGAGGATGAATACTCAAGTATTTCAGGCAAACTCATCACAGGGGAGTTTTTAGCGGCGACTGACGAGCAGGTGCTCATAGGCGAAGGGCTGGCGCGGTATTTTGATATTACTGTCGGTGATGAGCTGGTGCTCTATGGCCAAGGTTACCGTGGGCAAACGGCGGCGGGACTATATACCGTGAAGGGCATACTGGATTTTCCGGTGTCGCAGTTGGACAACCAGCTGGTTTACTTGCCCATTCAATTAGCACAAAGCTTGTATAGCACAGGCGATCAGGTCACGGCGTGGGTAATGGATACCCATGATCTCAGCCAGCTGCCTAACACACTCAACGAACTGGAGGCGGCTTACCATGGCAAAGCCCTGGTGCGCGATTGGCAAGATCTCTCGCCGGAAATGGCGCAGCAAATGTTGATGGATAAGGCCGGGGGGATCGTCATCATGTACTTGCTCTACGGTATCGTCGGCTTTGGTGTGTTTGCCACCTTGCTGATGATGACCCTTGAGCGCCAGCGTGAATTTGGCGTGATGCTGGCAACGGGCATGTTACGGCGCAAGTTGCTGGCCTTGGTCGCTATTGAGTCTTCCTTGATAGGTGTGCTTGGTGTTGCGCTAGGCTTTATTATCACCTTGCCATTCTTGCTTTGGTTCTATGCCAACCCGATAGAGCTCACGGGGGAGACGGCGGAAATGATCATCGAGATGGGCTGGGAGCCTATCTTGCCAATCGCACTCGACCCACAGTTAATGGTGAACCAAGTGATGATAGTACTGGCATTGCTGGTGGTTTGCCTGCTGTACCCAATGTGGCGAATACAGCGCCTTGAATTGGTCGGTGCGCTAAAGGGAGGGACACATGCTGATTAAACTGGCGTGGCGTAACTTATGGCGCAACAAATTACGCACCGGGATTATGCTTGGGGCCATGGTCTTCGGCCTATTCGGGGTGGTGGGGATCATCGGTTTTATCTCTGGGCTGTATGGCAACATGATCCAAAACGCGATTGCTTGGCAAACCAGCCATATTCAAATTCACCATCAAGCCTACCTTGACGATCCTGATATCAAAAACACCGTTGTCGACTTACCTGAGATAGAAGCAGCCATTAAGCAACTTCCCAATCTGAAGGGCAGCTCTTCCCGGTTTATTGCCGATGGCATGATAGCCTCTGCTCGAAGCACCCGTGGTGTACGAATGAATGGGATTGATATTAATGGCGAAGCCAGTGTGGCCCCCATAGCTAGCAGTATCCAACAAGGCGAATGGCTCGATGAACAAGGCCGCAATCCGGTATTGGTCTCTGAAAAAACGGCTGGTCGGTTAAAGCTTAGAGTAGGCTCTAAAGTGGTGCTGACGTTCACCGATGCAAATGGTGATGTTAGTGGCGCAGTATTTCGGGTTCGCGGTATTTTCAAAACCCCGTCAACCAGTTTCGATGATAGTAATGTCTATGTTCGGCGTGGTGATTTAATGGCGTTGGCGGGCATTGAAGGCGCCCATGAAATTGCGATATTGCTCGAGAGTGATGATGCCGCAGCACAAACGGCTAAACACCTTCAGGCAGCGATATCGTCAGACAATACAGCGCGCGATTGGAAAGTTGTTCAACCTATGCTGGCGTCGATCATCAATCAGCAGGGGACCAGTAACGCCATTATGCTAGGCATTTTCGTATTGGCGATGGGTTTTGGCATCGTCAATATCATGCTGATGTCGGTGTTTGAGCGTACCCGAGAATTTGGGGTATTGATGGCCGTCGGTATGCAGAAGCACCGGATTTTTACTTTGATCCTGTTGGAAACCGCTTTATTGGGAATAACCGGTGCTGTGCTGGGGCTGATTGTCAGCATGGTTACCATTGCTGTGTTGGGCAACACCGGTATATCCCTCGGCTTGATGGCAGAGGGACTGGGCGCTTTTGGTGTTGATACGATTCTCTACCCAAGAGTTTCGGCTAATGAATACCTGATGATATTTGTCACTGTGGTCGTCGCGAGCATGCTTGCGGCGCTCTATCCGGCAAGGCAAATCCTGAAACAACACCCGGCAGAAGCCATGGCGGAAAAGCACTAACTATTTCTTAAATAGAGGCGGCGATGACGATTCAAATTAACCAATTAAGAAAAACCTATAACCCAGAGAGTGATTTTCCTGTTCATGCTGTGAAAGATTTGGATTTGACCATTGAGCAAGGGGAGTTTGTGGCCGTGATGGGGCCTTCTGGATCGGGAAAAACGACCTTGCTAAATATGGTAGGCGGGATCGATAAGCCAACATCGGGCTCGGTGCAGATTGATGACTGTGATATTTGCACATTGGACGAGAAATCCTTGATTGCCTTTCGCCGCGATCACATCGGATTCATCTTTCAAGATTACAGCTTGTTGCCGGTACTAACGGCTTTAGAGAACGTCGAATTTGTCATGCAGTTGCAAGGCCATGATGAAGCAACATGTCGGCAGCGGGCCAGTGATTTGCTTGATGAAGTGGGATTGGAAAGTCAAAAGCACAAACGACCAGCTAAACTCTCTGGTGGCCAGCAGCAGCGTGTTGCGGTAGCCCGTGCGCTCGCACCGCGCCCCCGCTTTGTGATGGCCGATGAACCCACCGCTAATCTTGATGCCAACAGTACTGCCGAGCTGCTTGATATCATGCAGCAACTCAATGAGAAAGAGGGGACGACCTTTATCTTTTCCACCCATGATCCCAGGGTGATCAAGCGTGCCAAGCGAGTGATCGTGTTTGAAGATGGGCAGTTGAAAGAGGATCGTCGCCAATGACGCGAGCTGGGCTAGGCATTGCTGCATTGTCGGTTGCGCTTCAAGTAGGGTCTTTCTCGTCCGTGGCAGCAGCCGAAATCCCAGGACTAGCACCAGAGAAAGCTTGGGATCTTAACGGTTATGTGAAGTACATGGCGACAGCCGTGTTGCCTGATGAGCAAAGCAATGGGCTGGATCACCTGATCCACCAACGCTTCAACTTCGAATATCGCTTCAATGATCACCTTCGTTTTAATGCAGGCATGCGTAACCGGCTACTGTTTGGCGATACAGCAGAAACACCGGGTTACGGTGATCTTATTGCCATAGACACTGGCTATATGGACCTTTCTAAAAACTGGCTAGATAAAAAAGGGGTGGTAGGCAATACCCAGTTTGACCGCTTGTATTTGGATTGGCAAAAAGACGATTGGCAACTTCGTGGTGGTCGTTTTCGGATTAACTGGGCGATGTCGACCTTGTGGAACCCTAATGACATCTTCAATTCTTATTCCATCTACGACTTTGACTACGAAGAGCGCTCCGGTAGCGATGCGGTAATGGTCAGCCGCAAACTAGGCTTTGCCAGCAGCTTAGACGTGGTTTTCAACCCAAACTCAGATAGCGATTTAACCAGTTATGCAGGGCGTTACTTGTTCAACCATCAAGGTTGGGACTATCAACTGCTACTGGGGAAGGCACGGCTGGATCATATTATCGGCGTTGGCTTTGCTGGCGATATCAAAGGGGCGGGTGTGCGCGGTGAGTGGAGTTGGTTTGAGCCGACGGAAGACACTTGGCAAGGCGAGCCTCTAGAAGCAAGTAGCGTCGCCACCGTGGAGGTTGATTATAGCTTTGGCGGTCGCCGTAACTTGATGGCGAGGGCATCGGTGCTGCATATTTCAAACCCACAGGATCCAGCCAATGCCGTCGCCTTCTTAAATTTACCCCTATCGGCAAGAACGCTAAGTTTCACCAACTGGACGGGGTATGCTGATGCCAGTTTTGATATCTCGCCACTGAGCCGCTTAACCTTGTCAGCCACATATTATGACGATGGCTCATTCTTCGTTGGGGCCAGCAATAGCTACTCGCTAGCAGATGATTGGCAACTGTTAGGTGTTATCCAACGCTTTGACGGCAGTCGCGATAGCTTGTTTGGTGACACTGCCAGCACCCTTGTATTTGGACAGGTTAGGTGGAGTTTTTAGCTAGATAAGTATCTGATATCCTGTAGTAATAAGTAGCAAGTATTTGCGAGAAACAGTCTTGTGGTTTAAAAAAAGGAGAGTGCAATGCAACCAGCACCGATTAAAGAACTGATCACTTTTGATGATTTCGAAAAGCTAGATATTCGAGTTGGGACAATCACTTCAGTAGCAGAAGTGGCAAAGTCAAAAAAGCTGATGAAGCTCACTGTGGACTTTGGGGATCATGAACGCTCAATCCTCGCTGGCATTAAGCAAGAGCGTGAAAACCCCTATGAAATTGAAGGTAAGCAGGCGCTATTTGTGGTGAACTTACCTGAGCAGAAAATGGCGGGTGAGGTATCCCAAGGCATGCTATTTGATATTGGCTATGCAGATAAACTGACACCTTGCTTGGCAATGCCAGAAACCCCAATCCCAAATGGTAGCCGTGCGGGGTAATAAGCCCTTTCTAACTGAAAATTATATGACAGCTTCAAGTGAAACTACTTGAAGCGTCAAAATAAGATTTATCAATTTAAATGGCCAACTCTGTAGTTAACGTCTGTTATCTCAATAGTGACTTTGCCGAGCAAGTAAATGTAAAGAGGGGACTGTGATCAAGTTACAGTCGTGCTGGCGTCGGTAATTTGCAATTTTGTATTGTTGCGGTTGTAAAGGGCGATAGGATCGGTTTACTTCTATACGCTCTGGTTGTTTAATTAATTCAAGCGGATAGGTTCGTGGAAAATAATACTGGCTTTCGATTATTGAGCACAGAGATAAATATCCAGTCTTTTCTATTGCCTTATCAAACCTTTTAACAACCCTCTTTTCATCTCGTTCCCATCTCATATATTTCCTTACTGCAGATGATGTAACACGTAATATTGTCAGCATACAAAACAAAAACAATGGGGAAAAGTGCCTGTATTATTATCCGTTGGCAGAGGAAAGTGTATTTATATTTCCTTACATTTATCTTTAATAAGCAATTAGTTGGACTAAAATAACTACTCATTTTCTCTAATGGTCAATGACAGTAAGTTTTCTGGAAGAGTGGTTGTTAACATGGTGTTTCAGGTCGAACACGTAGTGATAGGCTATCATTCTGATTTATTAAGACTATTTTATTGTTATCATATGGTATTAGTGATTGCGTTACATATTGTTCATTAAAAATTGACATGATAAAACTTGCTGGAAGTTGATACGCCTTGTTTAGTCTATGAGAGAAATTAGTTGTTAAGGTTTAAAATAGGATGAGATTTTCCAAATTAATGGCTAGAATTTTAGGCGATATTTAAATTATTTTTTTAAGGGATGCCTAATGGTAGGAAGGAGAAATTTAATAAATGACGAAGGTTATATACCAACCTTGTGATCTGGGCTCTGACCAGTGGCGAGAGGTTAATCTTATATTTCAAGCTGAGTGGAATGGTTTTAACCTTGATGATACTTACTCTAATTTTTCTGGGTTACCTCCGGTAATAGTCGCGTTAGCCGATGGTAAGGTTATCGGTGCGCTGGCGTTTACCCGCTTTAAAGAGCCAAATATAGAAAATAAAGTTATATGGATAAATGCATTAAGTGTTATCCCTGCATGGCGAAGAAGGGGGATTGCGAGAGAGCTCATCAAGATAGGTACTAAAAATGTGCCTGATAAAGAACAGAGTCATTTATATGTATATACCAATGTACCTGCACTCTATTTTTCAATCGGTTGGACTTTAGTTGAGATTGACACTCAAACAAATCAAAGTGTTATGAGTCTTCGACTGAAATGAAAAAGCTCTTTGTGCGACATGTTGAAAAGATGCTCAATGGTCTCTTTGGGGAGCTTTGTTCTATGAACTAATAGTCCATTTATAAGTGAATTTTTAATCGGCTAAACTGTTAATAACATTAATCAATTGTACTGTCAGTTTTTTTACAATTAATATCTTACAATGTTTTTACATTATTCTTACTAGGTTTTTGATAAGTAAGCTTTTTCGCTATTAAGTTTTATATTTATCTATGCTTTAACTGTATTCTTATTATACGTTTTTATTTGGTGACTTTTTAGCTTCAGCTTCAAGTATTTGATTTAAATGTTTTTTTGGTTTTGGCTGACTTTTTGCTTAATACGTTATGCATCTAATGAATGATACTTTATATGACTTGGTTCTTGTGTGGTTAGCATGAAATGCTAACAAGAATTTAATTTTTACGAGGATAAGTTATGACTAAACTAGTCGCCTTTATATTAATGCTCTTTTCTTTCCCTGCGTTTTCACTAAAAATAGCTCCAGATATGTTACCTTCTTTTTCTCAGTCGATTCATGCAGTTTTTACTCAAGGACAGACTATATTTGCCCACTCATATGCTGAAACAAATGATGCTAAGTATCTTATTTTTTATAGAAAAACTCCTAATCAAGGTGAACAAGTATATTTAGTAGAGACACCAAATGTTATTCCAAAATCTAAAAAAACACCTAGCTGCGCTATTGATGTTAACTGGAAAGGCAGCACTCGTGTACCATGCTCCAATATATTTAAGCCATTCAATGGTGATGGTGGTTTAAGGATATCTGATCAAGACTTTAAAATCGTTGCCAAAGCTAACCGTGATGGAGTTGCAGCTATAAAGGCTGTGATGAAGCGAAGTCGTTTTAAAATTTATCACAGCGAGAACCCTACTGAAAGAAGCTTTGAAATGCATGATTCAAAACCAGTAAATAACTTGTTGAAAGTATTAGAACGTAATGGGCGAAGATAAAGCATATAGTTGTCGTTTTGTAAAGCCCTATTAGAGGGCTTTACAAAATGTAGTCAACAAACAATTTGAGGTAATTCTCACAAGAAAACGCTTTTAGGATTTTTCGCTAAATGTCACCTGATAGTCACCAATATCGTTATAGCTAATGGTTGTTGGAGTATAAAATCGACTTCTACGATACCGCAGTACGATCCAGTAATAATGGCCTCATCCATGGAAATGTATACCACGACGAGTCAAGTAGTTGATTAGCCAGTAAGTTGGGGGTGAAGCCATTTGGATACTCCTCATTGACGGTTTGTACTTGCTCGTTTTGGTTGACCAGGAAATCTCTGGCTCAATACGGGCTTTGTTATCATCAGTAAGAGGAATCAAGCATTTCTAAACGCTAATTATGTCACTGTGTTGGTCGGTAATTGATGATTGTATTTATCAAGGCTGAAAAGTCATGTTTAAGGCTCAGCACAAAATTTGTGAAGTAGATTTTTTTTTTGGAGGAGTGACAATTATTTGAAGGCTGTCATTATTTTTCTTCTACTTGTAAATAAACATTTGATTTAATGAAGTTATATACGAGAATTGATTGTGGCTAGCGTATGAATGAGACGATAAAAGGAATGAATACTACTATGGAAAAGGTTGAAGAAAAGTGCACTGCTGTGTTTTGGCAACGTATAGTTGCTTTGTTTGTTGATGGTTTAATCCTTGGCTCTGTAGGTTATTTCATTGGTGCTTTATTCGAAGAAACACTTGTTAATATGGGGGATTGGGCAAGATTAATCGGATTTGTTATTTCAATTACTTATTTTGGAATAATGAACAGTAATCTTTATAAAGGGCAAACCTTAGGAAAAAAATTACTTAAGATACGAGTAGTTGATGAACATAATGAACCAATCACTCCGGTTCGATCCTTTATAAGGAATGTTGTTTTTTCAATGCCGTTTTATTTGAATGGTACCTCTTTGAATTATCAAGGTCAGTTTGGGTTATTAATGTATCCACTGTCCGTTTTAATTTTTGGTGGGTTGATATCAATTGCATATCTATTTCTTTTCAATAGATCTACCCGGCAAACATTGCATGATTTGCTTGTAGGGACATATGTTGTTAAGGAGGCTTCTAGTCACCCAGTAACAGGTGCTGTTTGGAAACCTCACTTATACATAGTAGGATGTATACTTTTAGTGTCGCTTGTTGCACCATATTTTATAGCAAAATCAAATGTAAATAATGATTATTCCGAATTGGTTGCTGTTAGCAAAAAGCTCAAAGAACTTAAGAATGTTAATGATTCAAATGTAACTGTTGGTGAGTATAACTTCCATGGGGTTGATGGTAGAAGTAAAACCACAACCTATGTGAATATACAGGCAGTTTTGAATAGCAATAATGTTGATGATGTCATTGTGGCCCAAGAGTTAGGTGAAATTGTGATCAGTAATTATCATCACTCGACAAGTAAGCAAGTAGTAAATGTAACACTTGTATATGGCTACAACTTAGGAATATGGTCAATGTGGTCTAGTTATACTCATCAATTTAAGCCATTGGACTTAATGCGAATAGAATAAAATAAGCGCGATAGTGTTTCTAGTTTAATGCTGCGGTTAAAGAGTTATTATAGTGAGTGTCCCAAGCTGACAATTCAGCTTGGGAAAGAATTATCATGTAGCGGTTATTTAGGCTCTCGTAGAAGATATAACATGAGCTTCAACGGTGTTTTCGCAATAATGCTGTGTGGTAGGTGGGCGTCCATATGAACCCATGCGCCCGTCTTTAGTGTTTTGGGTTCTTGATTTAAGGTGAAGGTACATTCGCCTTCTAGTACCTGCGCAATGGCCGGTACCGAAGCGGTATGCTCAGTCATTTCCTCATTACTTGCAAACCCGAATATAACGCCTCGCAGTCGCTCGCTTTTGTAAACAGGGCAGCTGGTGATGCCTGCCTTAGGAATGTCTACCTCATTGGCGAGATCTTCATAAAGTGTGTATTCAAACATCGTTTGTTTCCTTTTTCTTAGCGACCAAAGTAATGGCTGAGAGGTTTGTGTGGTGTTTACGAAATACGCGGCGCATGCCTAAAACCCGCTTTCTGGCAGCAGGCTTAGTCAAAATATTCTTGGCGATAGTCAAAAATCCTAATAGACCTTCGTCATCGATCATTCGTTTGGGCTCAAGCAGGTGCATCGGAGAGACGGCTTCATATTCAATTTCAAAGCCATTGTTTTCCATTAGTTGTTTCCATTCTTGAGGGGTAATGGGTTTTGCTGGATGCTGGATAGTCTCCGTTATTTCTTTTTGAATAGTCCGTTTTTTTGTATCGTCGATTTCATCAGGCGTCACACAGAGCTCATGAATACCGTACCGGCCTCCAGCCGAGAGTATTCGTGCAGCTTCAGCAATGATTTCGCTTTTGCGGGCGTCGGATTGCATAGTTAACATTGCCTCGCCATACACCACCGAAGCGGTATTGCTTTCTAAGCCTGTATTTTGAGCATTACCAATTTGGCACTGCTGATTTATTCCATCGAGGTAGGAACGCACTATTTCTGCCGCTTGCTCGTTTTGTTCTATAGCGGTGTAATGTTTTGGAGATTGCTGTAGACACAGGCGTGCAGTGTAGCCCATACCAGGTGCAAACTCGACGACGCTATCTGTAGAAGTAATATTGAGTCCAGCCAGCATTTTTTGTGTGAGCTCTTTGCCACCAGGACGGAGTACTCTTTTTCCGAGTTGAGCCAAAACCCAGTGGCCTGGTGTTTTAGATATCTCCCTGTTTTCGCTTGGCATCTGAACTTTCTTAGACATATAGCCTCCTAGGCAAAAAGAGCGACTGGAATAAAGAATGCAATAACGGCTAATACAGTAATCCACTTGAAGCTGGTGCTGATTTGTTCCATTAGTGACTCTCTTATCAACCTATGATTGTTGAACATCAAGTAATAATGATTATTATTTGTATCTTATAGTGTGAGGTGGAATTTCATGCTTGATTATTATCAAGCTAGGGAGAGTAGATGCCGGGGTCGATATTTTCACTATTGAGCGATGAGCAGAGAACAAAGCTGCTTTCTAGAAAAAAAGTGGTGTGCTGCAAAACAGGTGATGAGCTATTTAGACAAGATGAAGATGCTCAACATATGTATTTGGTTAATAAGGGAAAGGTAACGTTGTACCGCCTGATGCCAAACGGTGACGAAAAGCTTTTCAAAGTGTTTATGGCTGGCGAATTTATTGCTGAGATGGCGATGTTCATGTGCCCGAGGGTGTACCCGATGAGTGCGCGTATCGAGCAAGACTCCGAGTTGTCGGCTTTTCATTATGCTGATGTATTAGAGATCTTCACGGGCTCACCAGCGCTTTCTGCGAAGGTTATGAGCTATATGAGTAACCGCATTCATCATTTGATGAATACGGTCAATATCTTAACCCAAGTTAATGCGAACCAGAGGTTAGTCATGAGGTTGGCTGAAATCTATCGCACGCAAGAAAGGTGCGATGGAAAGATAACGCTACCTGTGACGAAGAAGATATTAGCCACACAGCTAGGGATGACACCTGAGACCTTATCCCGAGCAATTAAAAAGCTCAAAGATGACGGTTATATCAGTGAGTTTGGTAACCAGATTTTGCTTACCGATATCCCATCACTGTGTGCATCAGTGGATCTAACCCCTGATATTTTTAATGCTGGCTAGCTTGAATACTTAGATCATTAAGCAATGTTATGGCTATGACCACCAGCATCTTTTAGCCAGTTGTGCAGGTGAGTTTGCAAGTCACCCAGCTGATCTGGGCCGATAATGGCAAGGCCAAGATCTTGCGCTCGTACCAAATCATGGTGGCGAAGCGGGCGGAAGCTAACTAGCATAGCGCGTGCTTGTAGGCCGCCAAGTAGATCACGCAGCGATTCCAACTTGTAAAGGGTATCGTCGCCGTCATCGCGCATGCCCTTGGTCTTACATTCGATGATGTGGAGCTTGTTATTTACCACGGTCGCGACATCAAGTTCGTTACGTACTTCGCGATCGCCAATCTTGCGGTAAACCTGCACGCCCAGAGAGTGGTCTTGAATGGTAGGTAGATCATTTTGGATAGCGCGTACCGTGCTATGTACTAGGTTTTCTAGCCATTCGCCATTGGCAAAACGTCGGGCTTCTTCGTGTTTGAAGGTTAATACGCCATCTTGGTAGGTAGCCAGCCCAGTTTCTTCCAGATCATTGAGTAGCATGGCGAGCTCTTTATAGCCTTGTTGCTTCTCGCTTAGGGCAACATCTAATTTCTGTTCTTTTCGGCAAGTGGTTGCCAAGTAGTTGAGGGTAGCCAAGCCCGGACCAAGCTCCAAGGCTGAACCTGCCCAGCGTTGGCCGAGCTCCCAAAGTTGGTCATTGAGCGACTCAGGTACCAGGTTTTCCGTAAACTCGGAGCGCGCACCGAAAATGGTTAGGTAATCTTCAAGCTGGATGCGGTCTTCAACTTGCTGCTGCTCGCGGTCAGCCGGGTAGAGCCAGCACATCTCATCACTGTAAGGCTCGATAACGTAAATTGGCCAGTGGTAAGTACGGAAGACTTCATAGGCGGATAGCAGGCGGTGACGCAGGCCACAGCTTGAGTTGAACCAGACATCGGAGTCTTGCTGTTTTAGTCTTTCTGCTAATTCAATAACTTGCTTGCGAATACAGGTGATATTGATTGAATCAGGAATAACGAAAAACTCAGCCTCGATGTTACGAGGGGTAAGGATTGAGGCTAGGCGATCGTATTGTTCGCGCTGAGACTCAATGCCGATGAAAATCATCTTATCGGCTGGAATGCCGTGGTCGAGCAGTGGGGTGATCAGCCTGACAGGATCCTGATCGATAATGCCAACGTGAGTAATCATAATTATCCTTAAGCGTTCCTTAGCTCTGCCGGCACAAAATAGAAATTCGAAATTGGATGCCTGTGCGCGGGTCTGGCTGTTGTCGCTTTATTTATCTAAACAACATTGTTTAGGATTAATAGTATACATTTGGTCTGTTTTTGCCGTTTTCAAGTCAATAAACTGCATAAAGAACAGCATGAGCAATGACTCCAATCTAACCGAACCAACATCAAGTTATGTCTGCGTAATGTAAGTTAATGTCAGAAAAAATGCAGAAACTTAACATTTTTCGGACTCTGGTCAGCTTGAGGTCTGAGTCTTGAACTTGAGAAGCCAAAAAAAGATTGAAATTATTGACTTGAAAGCGACAATACTGACGAATCTTCTATATAGACATCATTATGACCCAAAAGCTCACTATTTTAGATATTGCCAAATTAGCCGGTGTGGGAAAGTCGACCGTTTCACGTGTGTTGACCAATGATCCCAAGGTGAAACCCGAGACCCGAGAAAAGGTTGAGCGGGTGATCCAAGAGTCCGGCTATGTGCCGTCGAAGTCTGCACAGGCGATGCGCGGTGGTAGTGCAAAAGTAGTTGGCGTGATCCTGTCACGCCTTGACTCACCATCGGAAAACAAAGCGGTCAGCGGTATTCTCGATGTCATCTACCGTGCGGGCTATGATGCGGTGATCATGGAAAGCCAATTCAGTGCCAACAAAACCAATGAGCATTTAGAGGTGCTGAAAAAGCGCCATGTTGATGGGGTCATCGTGTTTGGTTTCTCTGGCTGCGATTTATCGGCTATCGAAGCCTTGGGTAATAAGGCGGTAGTGATAGCGGTCGATACCGATACGATTTCTTCGGTCGATTATGACCACAAGGGTTTGATTGAGCTGGCGATGAAGCAGCTGGTGGAGCAGGGCAACCGAGAAATCAGTTATATCGGGGTGGATCCAAGCGATAAAACCACCGGTTTGATGCGTTTGAATGCCTATAAAGAAAGCTGCGAGGCCATGGGCATTGAACCGCGCTTTCAAACAGGCCAATTGAATTATGAGAGCGCATATCAGATCACCGATGATGTCTTAGCCGATGGTACGCAAGCCATTGTCTGTGCCAGTGATACCTTGGCAATGGGCGTTGCCAAGCGATTGCAAGATCTTGGCCGCACTGATATTAAGGTGTCAGGCGTAGGAGCCACAGATCTGCTGTCTTTTCTTTTCCCAAATACCTTCAGTATCGACCCTGGTTACTATGAAGCCGGTGCAGCATCGGCCCAGCTATTGATTAAGCAGCTGGCAGGGCAAGAATCGGTTACCCACCTTATTCAACAGCCGACATCTTAACGGTATTGGTGTAGCAGATTGTACTTAGCTTACCTGCAAAATGGGTGTGCTGAGTATAATTAACTTGTGAGCTATCTCACGCGGTGGGAATGTTCCCATTTAAATGAAAGCGATTCTCTGGAATTATTGTTTCTACCGAGTGGGAACATTCCCATTTTGTGCGGCATTCATACAATATTCCTATTTTAATAACAATGGACTTCGGCATGAGTAAGATTAACCAGCAGCAAGTTGACCGTTTGGTTGAGCTGATCGGTGGCAGCGAGAACATCGCGAGCGTTAGCCACTGTTTGACACGTTTACGTTTTGTTTTGGCAGATACAGACAAAGCGGACATCAAGGCTATCGAAGCAATTCCTATGGTGAAGGGGTGTTTCACCAATGCAGGACAGTTTCAGGTAGTGATTGGCACCGAGGTAGACCAAGTACATAAGATGCTGACCTCAGCAACGGGGGCTAGCTCAGCAAGCAAAGATGAGGCGAAAGTGGCGGCTCGTCAGAATATGAACTGGCTTGAGCGTGGTATCTCCCACCTTGCTGAGATTTTTGTTCCATTGCTACCTGCCATTATTACGGGTGGTTTGATCCTCGGTTTCCGTAATGTGATTGGCGACATCCGCATGTTCGATGGCCAAACACTGACGGAAATCAGCCAGTTCTGGGCAACGGTTCACTCGTTCCTATGGTTGATAGGTGAAGCTATCTTCTTCTTCCTGCCGGTGGGCGTGTGTTGGTCTACGGTGAAGAAACTGGATGGTACACCGATCCTGGGTATCGTGCTGGGTGTCACCTTGGTATCGCCTCAGTTAATGAACGCTTACCTGATAGGCCAGCAAGTACCAGAGACGTGGGACTTCGGCTTGTTTGTTATTGAGAAGGTGGGGTACCAAGCCCAGGTGATCCCAGCAATGCTGGCGGGTATTGCACTGGCCTTGATTGAGACCAACCTGAAGAAAATTATTCCTGCTTACCTGTACTTAGTGATCGTACCGTTTGTTTCTATCATTCTTGCTGTGGTACTGGCGCACGCATTTATTGGACCGTTTGGTCGTATGCTGGGTGACGGTGTTGGTTATGCCGCGCAAGCTGCAATGACAGGTGATTTCGCGATTCTGGGGGCAATGGTGTTTGGTTTCTTCTATGCGCCGCTCGTGATCACCGGTATCCACCACACAACGAACGCCGTTGATCTGCAGCTGATGCAATCAATGGGCGGTACACCAATCTGGCCGCTAATTGCACTTTCAAACATTGCTCAGGCATCGGCGGTAGTGGCTATTATCATTATCAGCAAGAAAGAGAATGAGCGTGAAATCTCTGTACCGGCGGCGATCTCAGCATACCTTGGTGTAACTGAGCCAGCTATGTACGGTATCAACCTGAAATACAAGTTCCCAATGCTTAGTGCCATGATCGGTTCAGGCTTGGCGGCAGCAATCTGTGGTAGTGCAGGGGTGATGGCTAACGGTATCGGTGTGGGCGGCTTGCCGGGCATCCTATCGATTCAACCACAATATTGGATGATTTTCCTTGTTGCGATGGCTGTTGCGATTGCGGTTCCAATTACACTGACCTTGTTTATGTACAAGCGCGCTGAAGCAAAAGGCGAGCTAGCAGTAGCGTAAGTGACTTATATTAATAGCCAGCCTTGCTGGCTATTTTCTTGATTTATTTTTTAGTGTGCAGGCTTATATGATGAAAGAGCAACTTGAATGGTGGCGTACCGCGACTATTTATCAGATTTACCCTAAAAGCTTTTGTGATAGTGGTGACAAGGGCACGGGCGACATTAAAGGGATTATTTCGAAGCTCGATTATCTGAAACAATTAGGTGTGGATGCGATTTGGCTAACGCCGGTTTACCAATCACCGATGATCGATAATGGCTACGATATCTCTGACTATTACGCCATTAACCCGCAATTTGGCACCATGGCCGACTTTGATGAACTACTGGCTCAAGCGCACCAGAAGGGTATCAAGGTGGTGATGGATATCGTGGTTAACCACACCTCGACAGAACACGCTTGGTTCCAGTCGGCACTTGGCGACAAGCACAGCCCATACCGTGACTACTACATCTGGAAAGATCCGGTTGATGGTGCCGAGCCGACCAATTGGCAGTCGAAGTTCGGCGGCAACGCCTGGGAGATGGATGAGGCGACGGGCCAGTACTTCCTTCACCTATTTGCTAAAGAGCAGGCGGATTTGAACTGGGAAAACCCGAAAGTGCGCCAAGAAGTGAAAGACGTGATCAGCTTCTGGGCCGAAAAGGGTGTCGATGGCTTCCGTTTGGATGTGATCAACCTGATTTCCAAACAGCAGGATTTCCCGAACGACGATATTGGCGATGGTCGTCGCTTCTATACTGATGGCCCGCGTGTACACGAGTACCTGCAAGAAATCAGCGAAGCAGTGTTCCAAAAATATGGCTCGGTAACGGTTGGCGAGATGTCATCAACCACCCTTGAGCATTGCCAGCAGTATTCTGCCAACGATAGCAAAGAGCTGTCGATGGTATTTAACTTCCACCATTTGAAGGTCGATTACCCGAATGGCGAGAAGTGGACCAAGGCACCGTTTGATTTCCACCAGTTGAAATCGATTTTCAACCATTGGCAAACTGGCCTGAACGGCAATGGCTGGGGGGCACTGTTCTGGTGTAACCACGATCAGCCCCGCGTGGTGAGTCGCTTGGGTGATGATCAAAACTACCGTGTTGAGTCTGCGAAAATGTTGGGTGCATCGGTACACATGATGCAGGGCACGCCTTATATCTTCCAAGGCGAAGAGATTGGTATGACGAACCCAGGTTACACCTCTATCGAGCAATACCGCGATGTGGAAAGTACCAATATGTACGACATCATGGTCAATGAGCAGGGTGTTTCAGAGCAGGACATGCTGGCTATCTTGGCGCAAAAGTCGCGTGATAACTCGCGCACGCCAATGCAATGGGATACCAGCGAATATGCCGGTTTCTCTAAGGCGGCACCTTGGCTTGAGGTGGCGGCCAATTACCCAGAGGTGAATGCGGAGTCGGCGGTGGCCGATGAGAATTCGGTATTCCACTTCTACCGCCGTATGATTTCATTGCGTAAAGAAGTTGATGTCATTACCACGGGTGATTACACCGATATGATGCCAGAGCACGATCGCATTTTCTGTTTCAAGCGCGAATCTGAACATCAAATTCTGCTATGCGTGAACAACTATTATGGCGAAAGTGTTGAGTGTCATTTACCGGTTGAGTTAAATGTTGAAAGTGGTGAATGTGTGCTTTCCAACTATTTGGCTTCAGAAGGTAAGGGGCAGACAGCAACTATTAGTTTGAAGCCATACGAAACACGTACCATTCTAATTAACAAAAGCTAAGAAAGTTATTTGTCAGCCTTTCTTGATAATAAAAAAGACGCTTCGGCGTCTTTTTTATTATCTGAACATCAGAGAGGTAACCCTGTATAAACCGGACAAATTAAACCGTCGGTACTTGCGACGCCAGTAACCAAATAGCCAGAACAAAGAAGATCAAGCCCATGAACTTATGCTGGTTGGTACGGAATTTCTCATTTTTTAGCAGCGGCTGGCCAAGAGAGCCAATCATGGTAACCAAGAACAGGTTAAACAGCAGGCCCAGCACATTAAGCAATAAGCCCAGTACCAGCATTTGTTCACCCGATGTCGCCGATGTTTGGGTGGAAACAAACTGTGGCAAAAACAGTACAAAGAAAATCAGTGCTTTCGGGTTAAGCAAGTTGCTGATCACCGCTCGGCGGTACAGCGTCGCAGCCAAGCTGTTGCTTTGCTCCACGTCCGGGGTTTCTGATGGTTGAGTTCGCATACAGTCCCAGCCCATCTTTAATAGGTAGGCACCACCAAGCACGCGTAAAACTTGTAGGGCGATAGGGTTCATGGCAATCAGTGCCGATACACCCATGGCTGCAAGTAGGGTAAGGATGATCCCTGAGGTTGCATTTCCAAGGCTGGCAAACAAGCCGACTTTTTTACCGTAGCTTAGGCTAGAACTGGCAATAAGCAGCATATCCGGGCCAGGGATCAGTAAGAGGGCTACAACAGCTGTTAGGTAAACAGGCAAAACAGAAAAGTCGATCATGATAATTACGTGCTAGATTTTACAAGGTGCTGGATTCTAGCGGTAATGGCAGGGGAATTGAATGGCTTGTGTTTTGTTTGCTGGTTTTTAATCCTGTTTTGTTTTTATTGTTTGGGTTTGTGTTCTTTTGGTGTTTTGCTTTTATATATTCATGGGTAAATGTTAATTGTTTTGGTTGTATTGATCACAGTAATTGATCATGTGGGGATACACCAAATCGACCTATCCTGTTTAGTCGGGTGAGCCAGAAAATTAGGTATACTAAAGATTGAAATTTCAGGAACGACTTCACCATGCCGCAACCTTCAATGCCTCACTTGTGTATGAATAGCTTATCAATAAAACAAATCCCCTCTTTGTCGTCGCTTATGCTGAAGGCGATGTTTAAAAGAGGCAAAATCGACCCTCTGCCTGCGTGCTCTTTTCGTGTTACCCATTTGGTGTTTGAGGACAGTAAGGTTTCGCAATATTCGAAGTATTGCGGTTTTGCATCTGAGCACAGCTTTGTATCTGAAAATGGTGATGTACCGCTAAGCTACTTATTTGTCGCCACCCAATCGGCTCAGCTACACCTGCTTACCCAGCCTGAAGTATCGCTGCCTCTCTTAGGAATGGTGCACGTCGGGGTGGGCTTCGAACAGTATGCCCCAATACTCACCCGTCATGCTTACGAGTTTGAATTATCTGTTGGTGAGCAACTTGAAACTGACAAGGGCTTAGAGTTTGAGTTGGTCGGTGAATTGTATGATGGTGATGAGCTAGCCGCGAGCTACCGTAGTCGTTGCTTGGTTCGAAAAGCCGCCAACCAAGCGAAGGTTGAGTCAAAGCGTTCAGAGCACGCCGCCCCTGAACGCCAGCAGATATGGGTGGAACTAGCATCAATGACGCTAACCCCAAAGGTTGCACGAGGCTATGCTAGGGTTTCTGGCGACTATAATCCTATTCACCTGCATAAGCTTACGGCACTGCCATTTGGCTTTGCTGCGCCTATTATCCATGGCATGTACTCGGTGGCACGGCTAATGGCTGCTATGGAACAGCCTTGTCGCCGCGCATCATTCTCTTTTGTACGGCCTGCTTTGCTACCTTGTGAGGTCGTTATCCAAAAAGCGGGGAGCGAGGTTCAGTTGGTCAAGCGTGATGGCAAGGTGCTGGTTGAGGGAAAGATCATAACAGAAGATAAAATCGTGGCTGGTGAAAGCTTAAGCAATGAGGGACGAGCATCTTGCCGTCATGAAAGGGGGACATTATGAACCTGTGGCTGCACCAACCGCAAAACCCGCAGGTTGCCAAATACGTTGACTGCTATTGGTTCTTGCAGCGCACGGCCGAGATGGAAGGCAGCCAGTACCCTAAATTGAATCCCGATCCTTGCGCCCACCTGCTTATCACCCCCAAAGCACAGGCTTATCATTACCACAGTGCTGAGCTAACCCTTCAAGGGAAGGGAACACATTGGCTATACCCGCATAGCGCGACTTATCAGATGGATCATACCGACCAGATGGAGCATGAAGAGCCTTTTAAGCTGCTAGGGGTTAAGTTCCATCCCGGCGCCTTGTATGCCTTTGCACTTCAGGCCGCACAGCCAGAATGTAATCAAACAGAGGTTGCCGATCTCAGCGAATGGCTGGGTATTACATCTGCAGATGAATCGTTGTTGCTAGCAATGGCAAATTCAGACCCCAAGGGATGCTATCAGCTGTTGGAGCAGTTTCTATTACCACTGTGCCAAACGACAACACCAGACAGGCACTTTGAACTGGTGCAGCAGGCGTTACCGTATTTGGGGGAACGGCTGTCGGGAGTTGAATTGAAGGGTGACAAATCGTTAGCTGAGATCCCTATTTCGCAATTGGGCGATCACCTGCACTGTTCGCAGCGCACATTGGAGCGGAGCTTTTTGCGAGCAACGGGTATTACCTTAAAACAGTGCCAGTCGATGAATAAACTGGATGCTTTGCTCACCTCTTTGTATCAGCTCGATGCGAATGACATTGATTGGACTGACGTTGCCCATGAGTTTGGGTTTAGCGACCAGCCGCACTTGATCCGCTACTTGAAAAGCCATATCGGTGCGACGCCCAAGCAATACGCCAAGCAGCGTGATTTGGTGGTGGATGTCTATGGTGGGGTGGAGTCGATTTAACCATTTATATAAACAAAAATTACAGACAAACCCCTTCCCGATATGGTGAAACATACGGGAAGGTTTCGTTGTCTGGCTAAGTGATTAACCGAAGTCACCTGAGATGTAGCGGCGAGTACGATCGTTATTTGGCGCGTGGAAAATCTTGTCGGTTTTGCCAAACTCTTCCAATTTACCGAGGTACATGAAGCCGGTGTAATCAGAAATACGCATCGCCTGCTGCATGTTATGTGTCACGATAACAATGGTGTACTTCTCGCGTAATTCGGTGATCAAGGTTTCAATTGCAGCGGTAGCAATTGGGTCAAGCGCCGAAGTGGGTTCATCCATCAGGATAACTTCAGGCTCAAGCGCGATAGTACGGGCGATACACAGGCGCTGTTGCTGGCCACCGGATAGGCCGTTGGCATCCGCATCCAACTTGTCTTTCACCTCTTCCCATAGGTGGGCACGTTTAAGCGCTTTTTCGATCCGTGCTTTGATTTCAGCTTTAGACAACTTACCTTGGATCTTCAGGCCGAAAGCCATGTTCTCGTAGATAGACATCGGGAACGGAGTGGGTTTTTGGAAGACCATACCTACCTTCGAGCGCAGCTCGTTCACATCGGTGTTCGAGAAAATGCTCTTGCCATCAAGCAGGATCTCACCTTTGGCGTGCTGAGTACCATAAAGATCATAAATACGGTTCATGGTGCGGAGCAGGGTAGACTTACCGCAACCCGATGGGCCGATCAGTGCTGTGACCCGGTTCTTGTAGATCGGCATCGAGACCGACTTCAGCGACGCTTCCCCCCCTTTTTGGTAGTAGAAGTTCAAGCCTTGAATTTCCATACGGTGGCTTGGGTTGACTGCCACTTCAACATTGGCTGCATCCAGTACGCTGGTGTTCATAGAAATACCGTTAATCGCAGAGTCATTCATTGTTTGTGCTGCTGCCGTGTTCATGATTTTCGCGCTCTCAATAGTTGCGGCAACATCGTCGCCAGTACGTTAACAATAAGAATAAAGGTGGTAATAATCAGTGCGCCGGCCCAAGCCAGCTCCTGCCATGAGGTATATGGGCTCATGGCAAATTGGTAAATCGTCACAGGCAAGTTCGCCATTGGCTTACCCATATCTGTGGTCATAAAGCTACTGTTCAGAGCAGTGAAAAGCAGCGGGGCTGTTTCACCTGAAATTCGGGCAACCGACAATAGAATGGCGGTAATGATGCCCGGTGCCGCTGCTCGGTAGCTGAGTTGGGTAATAACACGCCATTTCGGTGCGCCCACGCCACTGCCAGCTTCCTTGAGCGTGGGTGGGACTAGGCGAAGCATTTCTTCGGTGGATGCCACAATCACAGGCAGTGCCAGTACCGCCAGGGCTATCGCACCAGCCCAACCCGAGTAGCCGCCGGTTGGGACGACAATAATGGCGTACACGAATAGGCCGACCAAGATAGAAGGCGCACTCATTAGCATGCCGTTCAAGAAGCGAAGCGATTCCGCCACCTTGTTGTTTTTGTCAGCTTCGGCAAGCCAGGTACCGGCCAATACGCCGATAGGGGCAGCAATCGAGATCCCAATGGCTGTTAGCTTCAAGCTTCCGTAGATGGCATTTTTCAAACCACCGTCACTACCTGGCCCAGGCGTGATTTCGGTAAATACCGCCAGGCTCATGCCTTTAACACCTTCACCAATTAAGGTGTAGAGGATTGAAGCAAGCACAAACACCCCGAACCCCGCAGACAGGGTACAGAATGCAAGGAACAGGTAGTTCTTTATTTTTCTAGCATTCATGATGACTTTCTCAACAAGCGACGAGCGAAGCCCATCACGAAGAAGGTAATGATAAACAACACAACACCAAGGCCGATCAACGAGGCAATGTGCATAGGGTTAGTCGCTTCGTTGAACTGCTGGGCGATGGTCGATGAAATCGAACTTGCAGGCATAAAGAACGAAAATTCGATACGGCTAGCGCCACCGATCACGAAGGCAACCGCCATGGTTTCACCCAGCGCACGACCTAAACCCAGAATGCCGGCACTCACGGTGGCATTTTTCACTTTAGGCAGCAGTACTTTGGTGATCACTTCAAACGGGGTTGCCCCTGTTCCGTAGGCGGCTTCACGCAGTACGTTAGGCACTGACTTGAGCGCATCACGGGTTAGGGACGTCATGATTGGCAGGATCATGAAAGAAAGGATGATGCCGGCACTCAGCAGCCCGATACCAATCGGTGGGCCATTGAACCACTGGCCAATAATTGGTAGCCCGGTCAGGTTCATGCCCGCCCACATTTGAAACCCTTCAGAGAACCAAGGTACAAAAACAAACAGGCCCCACATACCGTAGATAATACTTGGTACAGCAGCCAATAATTCAATGGCCTTGCTCACAGGAACACTGACCCATTTCGGTGTCAGCTCGGCGAGGAAAATCGCGGTGCCCAAAGCAATCGGCGCGGCAATGACAATAGCGATAAGCGAAGTGACCAGCGTTCCGTAGATTGCGGCAGCGGCACCGAATTCACCATTAATAGGATCCCAAATATTGCGAAATACAAAGCCTGGGCCAAACTCCTTGAATGCCGGCCAGCCGCCTTCAATCAAAGAAAGAACAATACCCGCAAGGGTAACGAAAATAAGCAGGGCACTCGTAAAGCTCAGCTTGGTGAACACTGAGTCGCCGTTTACTTTTTTAAGCGTTAATGTCGTCATAATGATCATTCATAAGCCTCTGTGCGTGCGCTTGTGTGAACTCAAGAGGCACAGAGGCTTAATTTAAGTGACTTATCTCTGGCCTAATTTACTTAGTAATCACGGCTTGGCCGTTTGACTTAAGGCCTTCTTTCCAAGTTTCGTTAACCATGTTCACTACTTTTTCTGGCATCGGGATGTAGTCTAGCTCTTCAGCAAACTCACCCTGGGTGTAGCTCCACTCGAAGAAGTCGATAATCTTCTGTGCTTTCTCGGCATCAGCCTGCTCTTCGTGCATGAGGATGAAAGTGGCGGCAGTCATCGGCCAAGCGTTGCCTGGTTGGTTGTTCAGTAGTAGATGGTAGCCAGGCGCGTTATCCCAGTCTGCGTTAGCGGCAGCTGCCTGGAACGTCTCCATTGTTGGCATTAGGTATTCACCGTCGCGGCTTTCCATTTGGGTGTAAGCCAGGTCGTTTTGTTTAGCGAAGGCGTACTCGACGTAGCCGATGGCTCCACGGGTGCGGTTGACGAAGTTAGCAACACCGGCGTTGCCGTTACCGCCGATCGTTGTCGCTTTTCGTGGCCAAGTGATGTCTTTACCCACACCAATTGTCTCGCTCCACTCTTCGTTGACTTGGTCAAGGTACTCAGTGAAGTTAAATGTGGTACCAGAGCCGTCAGAACGGTGAACCACGTAAATAGGTTGGTTAGGCAACTCAAGAGCTTCGTTAAGTGCAGCAATGGCTGGGTCGTTCCAAGCCTTGATGTTTCCTAGATAAATGTCGGCAAGTACTTTACCCGTCAGTTTCATTTCGCCAGCATCAATGCCCGGTACGTTAACCACGGGAACGATAGCGCCCATTACCATTGGGAACTGAAGCATGCCTTCTTTATTAAGTTCTTCGATTGTTAGCGGGGCATCGGTTGCACCAAAATCAACGGTTTTAGCTGTGATTTGGCGGATACCACCACCAGAACCAATGGCTTGATAGTTAATCTGAATACCTGTTTCCTTCTGGTATTGTTCCGCCCACTTGGCATAGATTGGGTGAGGGAACGTCGCGCCTGCGCCATTGATTGTTGTATTGGCTGAAGCACCGAATGATGCAGCGATCAGTACTGATGTCACAAGAGCTGACTTGATTAGCTTCACGGTATATCTCCGATATCAAATGTCGTTGAGATGGCCTATTTAAAAATTTAAATAGGCCAAATTAGTTAGCGTTCAAACAAACTAAGGATTTGAAATAAATTCAAACTGTGAAAGGGTGCTGCCCAATCAACGAAGGCGAGATTAGAAATCGAATATGACAAGTTTATTAAAGTGAGACGAAATACCCCGTGGCGTGAATAACAATTATCGTAATGAAAATTGAGATGATAAATAAACTTCACAGAAATAACTTGGCACACAAAAGTGCGACGTCCAATTGATGACAACCGGCAAGTTCATTAAACTAACTGCCATGGATATACTCATCACTTTTAATATCTACCTTGCCTACGGATTAGCATTCTTTGCTATTTTCTTTGCTATCCTGTTTCAGGATCTGAGCAAGAGTCGGATAAGCATTGCTGAAGCCTTGCCAATATTAGCGCTTTTTGGCTTGATCCACGGGTTGCACGAATGGTCTGAGCTTTACTTTGAAATCTACCAAGAGGAGTACCGGCTCACTACGGCATTGGCAACCTTCAAGGTGATTAAGTTGTGGCTTTCCTATATTGCCCTTGGGGCGTTCGCCTGGAAGATGTTGGAGATCACCCGTTGGCCACTTGTGCAATGGGTAAAGTGCGTTGCAATGTTGGTGCTAGCAGCATTTGTGATTAGCTTGGTGGTTCGTTATGGGGATCAGGAATACCGTACCTACCTAGACGTTACGGCGAACCACATCCGCTGGATTTTCGGCCTTGGGGCCGGGGTATTGTCAGGCATGGCAATGTACAGCTACGCCAATGAACTCGAAGTGGAAGGCCATGGTGCTTCATTGCCCTTCAAGCTTACCGGGATTGCCTTGATAAGCTATGGCATCAGCGCGGGTGTACTGATGGTGGAGCTTGGCTTATGGGTTTTATTTGTTCGCACCTTGTGTGCTATCGGTATTTTGGTCTCGCTCTGGTACGCACTGCGCATTTTCGATCGCGAGCGCAATAATCAGATTGAAGCGGCATTGCAGCAGTCACTGCAAGACGCCAAACTTAAAGAGCTTGGTGAGCTAACATCGGCGGTGTCCCATGAAATCAAAACCCCGCTAAGTAGCGCGATGATGAGCTGCGACTTGCTTGAACACCATCTGCCCGATAACGAGGTGCACCAGCGCCAACTTGGCCGGATCCGCTATGGATTGGAGCGGGCAGCAGAGATCAGCCAGGAAGTGCTGAACTATGCCCATCATAGGCCGATAGAGCGAGTTGATGTGACTTTGGCGCAAGTGATTAATTCATCGGTTTCGCTCAACCAGTATCGGTTAGAAGGGTTTGACCTTGAGCTGAGTATTGATGAGAGCCTCGTTATTTCCGGTGATGCCGGCTTACTTGAGGAAGTATTTACTAACCTGCTAAGCAACGCCATTGATGCCTGTGCTGAAAGTAAGAAAATTTCGATTAGTGGCTACCAAAACAAATTGGATGCCATTGTGACCATTGCCGATAGTGGTACAGGTATCAGTGATGAACTTATTGAAAAAGCCATGAAGCCCTTTTTTACCACCAAGCCCAAAGGGGAAGGGACAGGAATGGGCTTGGCCATTGCCAAACAGATAGTTATGCAGCATAACGGCGACATTGCGCTGCACAACAATGAACACGGCCTGACCGTAGCCGTTCGAATACCTAGGAAAATGCCATGACGTTAAAACTCTTACTTGCCGAAGACGACCAACAACTCCGTGAAGTGCTGGTGGAAGCCCTGACCTTGGAGTTGTTCGAGGTGACAGCGTGCGACAGTGCCGAGGATGCCCTCGACATTGCCACCAATGCACATTTTGATTTGGCGTTGTTCGATGTGGTGATGTCGGGCATGACAGGCATTGAAGCGCTGACCACGCTGCGCCGTTTGCACCCGAATATCGGCATTATAATTACCACGGCGTTTGCAACCGTTGATGTGGCAGTTGATGCCATGAAAAAAGGGGCGGACGAGTTTCTTACCAAGCCCTTTAACTTGGCGGCTTTGTCAGTCACCTTGAGAAGAGTCCACGCCGAGCGATCACCCAAATCACCGCTTGATGAGCGAAGCAATGACTTGATCTTCAGTGCGCTGTCGAACCCAATCCGCCGTTCGGTCGTCAAACAACTTAAGATCCATCGCAAGATGAAATTTATGGACTTGTGCCGTGTTGTCGGGATTGAAGATCACACTAAATTTAACTTCCACTTGCGCCAGCTGGTCAACAGCGGCCTGGTAAGCAAGGGGGAAGGGCGCGTCTACTCGCTAACTAAAACGGGCTTGCAAGTGTACTCGGGTATGTTGCAATAAAGTGCGGTTGAAGATACACCCAAGTCGCTTGGGTATAGACCCTAATAACGCATCCAGCCGGATGCGTTTTTTTGAACTGATCAAAATAAAAGGTGCCCAATGAACACCTGGTGTTATTGAACGATATCACATTTACTCTTTTACTGAAAATTGAGCTGATAAATTTATTTATCAGAATGAAGAATAAACGGTGAAGCTAATTAATCTGGAATTTTTATTTAAAACTTTCTGTTTAAAATTAAAAATAAATATAACTGGTTATGACAATTCCCTGATAATTAAATTCTGTCCGGAATAGAAATTGATTATTATCAATCATCAAATAGATACCAAGAAATTAAAATACCCCCTAAGAGTTAGAACAAAGTATTTTAACAACCTTAGGAAAAAAACTTATGAAGGTATCTGTACCCACTGAGCATTTCAGTACAGGGAGTAAGGTGATGCATATCGTGTCGGCTATCGCGTTTATAGTCGCCATGGTTATTATGTTGTTCGAACCGATCCCTGACTCTTTCGCTTTTAATCTTCACCAATCTCTTGGCGTCGTGGTTCTGGTTATTTTTGCTGCCCGTATTGCATGGATCAATTGGGTAGGCCAGCCGCCAGCCCAAGGCACACAGCTTCAAAAATTCATTGCCCACTCTGCCCACCTTTCGATGTATGCCATCTCTCTTGGCATGCCCTTATCGGGTTTGCTAATTAGCTTGGCGAAAGCCAAGGACACTGTGGTATTCGGTATGTTCACCATTCCCGGTTTTGCAGAGCGTAATTCAGGCTTGATTGAGTTTGCCTACCAAATTCATGCCTTCCTCGAAATCTTTTGTTATTTACTGGTTGCTATGCACTGTATTGGCACGATTTACCACCAAGTTGCACTGAAAGACGGCACTTTGGTTCGCATGATGGGAGTAAAGAAAAATGCTTAAGGCAAAGTTCATGAAGCCAACAATCATGGGGCGTGGTGTGCTATTGGCGTTATTATCAGGTGCTGCACTGAATGCTAACGCTTATAACATGAGCGTTTACGATGTGAAGCCGGATATTGATTGGAATGAAATTCCCGTTATCGAGAAGACCATGTTTTTTCCGGGTTTGATCACCTACGACTGGATTAACTCGCCAGCCCACAAGGGGACAGAGCGGGCTGATTTTGACACCAAAACCTGCACCAGCTGCCACAGCGGAGAAGAGCGTGGCTTGGGCGAGCAACTTATCAAGCACGACCGCCTTGATAAAATGGCCGGAAAAGCAGGCTCGATCGACGTTGATTTTCAGTTCGCCAATGATGATGAGCACCTTTACGTGAAGGCAACGTGGGAAACTCAAATGCCTTACCCTGCAAGAATCCATGACACGCTGTTGTTTGAAAACGGCAAGTGGACCATCATCGGCGGTGATCGTGGTAAAAACCCTTATACGCCGATCTACGAAGATCGCTTCTCAATCATGATTGATGACGGCAGTGTTGATGAATTTGCCCAGCAAGGCTGTTGGATGTCTTGCCACCGAGGGATGCGTGATATTGGCCAAGCCACCATGCGCGACGTGCAAGCGCTAGAGGTGATTGGCATGGACGGGTTGAACCAGAAAGATATACGTAAGTACCTGCCAGATACGCGTACAGAGCGATATGGCGAGAGCTGGGACAAGGTGAAAACACGCGAAGAAATCGACCAGCTGAAGCAAGACGGCAAGTTTGTCGATTTGATGCAGTGGCGTTCAACCCGCTCTGCCCCAACAGGCAGTGCCGACGATGGTTATGTACTGGAATACCGTTTAAACGATGCCGGTAAAACGGTATTCACTTGGAACTTTGATAAGAAAACAGGCTTACCTAAGTTCATGTACGATAAGTCAGTGACTGGTTTCTATGCATTAAACCCAGAAGACTTGACGGATCTAAGCAAGAACATTGCGCTGATAGAGGGCGTGAACACCATGCCATACGATGCCAGTAAGATTGAAGAAGGCCAGATGCTCCAGGGCCGCCTAAATCGTGCTGCTGAAGGCTCTGCCGGGGCGAATAATGAAATTCACTCTGAATGGAATGATGGCAAGTACACCGTTATCTTCAAGCGCAAGCTAGATACAGGCTTCCCGGAAGATGACAAGATCATGGAAGTCGGTGGTACCTATGATTTCAATATCGCCATTCATGACGGCCAAACAACCACCCGTTATCACTATGTCACTTTCCCGTTCACCGTGGGCATTGGTGACGATGCAAAAGGGGACGTGGTAAGCCAAACCCTTAAGTAAGCCTTGTTGTTTAATTACTCATTTACCTTGTAGAGCTGATTAAGGTGGATCCCCCGAGCTATTCGGGGGATTTTTTTAGCACAAGCCTTTACTCAATCTCTTTAATAACCTTGGCTGGTGTACCGCCAACCAAGGTGTAGGCTGGTACGTCTTTGGTGACGACAGCTCCGGCGGCAATCACGGCACCATCGCCAATGGTGACGCCTTGGGCGATAACGGCGTGGGCACCAACCCAGACGCTGTCGCCGATAATAACAGGCTCGGCGTATTCGATACCGGCATCGCGCTGCAGGGCATTGAGCGGATGGGTAACGGCTGAAATGGTGACACCCGGCGCGAACAACACGTTTTTACCGATACGGATTTCAGCACAGTCTAGGAAGTTGCAGCCATGGTTGATGAAAACATTTTCGTCGCACTTGATGTTGTAGCCAAATTCGACAGCAAAAGGACGCTCAACATGAGGTACTTGGCCACAGTTTGGCATCAGCTCTTTAAGTAGTGCCTTTCCTTCTTCTGTCTTCTCGACCGCCAGCTGGTTGTAGCGCTGGACCACGATTTTAGAACGGGTGCGATCGCCAATCAGCTCTTCGTCCCATCCGCAGTATTCTTCGCCAGCCAACATGCGTTCTTTTTGAGTTTTCATCTTCATCCCTATAAAGTAGTGTCGATTTTTAAAAGACTTTACCCGACGGTAACTTAACCCGAGCTTTAGGGGCAAGCATTTGCTACTAGCGCGGTAAGTTGTTGTATCGGCAAGTGTGATTAATAGAGTTTCACCGATAGGAATAGAGAATGGATGTTCAACGCATAAACCCAACAGCCCGTTGGTCAGACGTAACAATTTGCAACGGCATGGCGCACTTTGTTGAAGTAGCCGAGGCAGATACCAGTGCCGATATGACAGGGCAGGTAAATCAGATCTTTGCTCAGGCAGAAGAGATGCTAGCGAGCGTGGGTAGCGACAAGTCAAAACTGGTTTCGGTGACGATTTACGTAACGGACTTTGCCAACTTCGACGCCTTGAATGTGGCGTGGGAAGCTTGGCTACCAGAAGGCTGCGCACCAAGCCGTGCCTGTGTTAAGGTCGAACTGGCGAACCCAGATTTACTGGTAGAAATGGCTTTCGTTGCCGCAGCAGGCCCTGAGTATCAGGGTAAGCAGCCAATTAATTGCTCATAAGCTGATATAAAGGCGAAAATGCCAAAAGAACTTCGATGTTCATAGCCTGATAAGTATAGGGGAGCTTAATTTAGCTCCCTTTTCATAAAATGTAATTAGTAAAAATATTATATGAATCAGAATTTTTTGCCGCAAGAAGCCAAGCAAGCAAAAGAGACTTTACTAGAGCTGTTTTCCAACTCAGTTGTTGGAATATACCTATTTGGATCTACAGTAGTGGGTGGGCTAAAGCCTAAAAGTGATGTAGATCTTTTAGTTGTTCTTGACCGAGAACCGACGGCCAAAGAAAAAGAAAAGTTGGTAGCTATACTGCTAGATATTTCAGGAAGTATTGGCAATGGCAAGTTTGTTAGGCCGCTAGAAATATCAATCGTCACACGAACCAGTGTTGACCCGGTTATTTACCCACCGCGGCTTGAGTTCATTTATGGAGAGTGGCTAAGAGAGAGCTTCGAGAATGGGCACATTGACGAACCATGCAACGAGGCAGACTTGGCAATAGTGCTTAAAAAAGTGCTTGATAGTAGTTTAACGTTGAGTGGGCTGGATGCCTCTGAAGTGATCAAGCCTATACCTATGAATTATATCTATAAGGCTATGAAAGATTCGCTTCCCGGTTTAGTTGAGAGCTTTCAGGGGGATGAAAGGAATGTTTTACTCACACTAGCGAGAATGTGGTTTACCCTAGCTAATGGCAAAATTGTCTCTAAAGATGCTGCAGCACAATGGGCCGAAGCGATGCTCGAGCCGGACCACAGTGTGATGATGCGCTATGCACGATTAGGTTATCTAGGTGAAGTGCCCGATATTTGGGAAGACAAACAAGATCAAGTTAAAGAGTTAGTTGTTTATATAGAAGATAGAATCTCTAATATATGCACTGATAAGCGATGAGTTTCTTCTCACAAAGTGAAGCTATATATCAATGAGAAAATGCCGATGAAGCCCTTGGTGACCTTTGGGTGTAATAATCACTTCTCTGTATCCGGGCACTTTTTCTATCCAGTGATGGCTTTCAAAAAAGTTGAGTAGGGATGCACCTAAAAAGCCGCCGACGTGGAATTTTCTTTCGCTCCAGTCCAAGCATGGGCAACACTTCTTGCGTTTGGTTTTAGCATCAAGTTTGATGCCTAGCTGTAACAGTTTTTCTTTCCCTTGCAGTGTAAGGTCACTGCCATCATTTTCAATCCAACCATTGGTTACTAGAGAGTCGTACAATTTGACTGCAATTTCACCGGCTAAATGGTCATAACAGGTCCTTGCTTTTAATAGCTCTTCAGGTACTTTTGAACGTGATGGGTTGCTTGCTTGGAAAGTCACTCCCATCATATTTTCTAGTAGTGAGGCAATACTACTACTGTAAAGGCGAAAATATCTATGCCGTCCTTGTGATAAACATGTCACAAGGTTGGCTTTTACCAGACGAGACAGGTGAGAGCTGGTAGTAGATGCCGCAATGTTAGCGACGGCACTTAATTCAGTCGCCGTCCAAGCTCTTCCATCCATTAATGCACATAAAATTTTCATCCGAGAAGCGTCCGACATAGCAGCCGCTAGTGCTGCCATGCCTTCTTCCTGGCTATAGTTTTCTGATTCTGTGGAAAAGGTATTTTGTTTGCTCAAATCTAAGGTTGCCTAACTCGCTGTCATTCAATCAAAGTACAGTTATTAGTTGCAACTATCAATTGCTTACTAACGGTTGATACATCACCCGTGAGCCTCGATACTATCTTTTGGGGCTTCGGAGCGATTGTGCATGCCATAATCTCTCATTACACCTGCAACCCTTAGTCTATAGTTTTCGAACACACCACCACGTCCTTTTGATTGTGCAAACCTGTGTGACTCCAAAGCTCTCCATTCTTTTATTGATTCTTCATCTTGCCAAAATGACAAAGAAAGAACCTTTCTCTCATTAGTAAGGCTTTGAAAACGCTCTACTGATATAAACCCCTTAATTTCTGATAGTAATGGCTTGATATCATTGGCGATGTCCAGGTATTCAGACGTTTTACCATCGGCTATTTGAACTTCGAAAATTACGGCAATCATTTTGTTCTCATTCAATTTTACTTAATAGTTGTGTCTACTATAACGACTTTAAATAGTGATATTTCGTTGGGGAACGAAATGTGGTCGTTCGAGCTAGTCGTGACTAACCTTACCTCTGTCAGCAAGGGGGAATTTCAGATGTGGAAAGAAGATGAAATGGCGTGCTCATGGACATGCCGTATTGCACGCGATATGCCTAAGATGCCTTTAACTATGTGTGCATTGTTCTATATCGCTGATTTTCTAGTAAGCTGAACGTAATATAGTGTTACCGCGAAGAGCATTACAATACGGTAATGCTCAGGTAAGGTTTGAGTAACGCACTTTCGTTATTTTGGCTGTGCTCAATCGGTTAGCAATACAACTGATTCTGGTTCGGAACAATTAAGAGAGGTCAATGATGAAAACGTTACTCGGCTTGGTTTTAATTCTGATGAGTGCATCAGTGATAGCAAAAAAGACTGACTGCCATGAGTGGCTGCAAAACGTAGCCTCAGGAAATCTTCCTGAGTTAATGGCGCTATCTACCACCTCAGAATGTATCAGTGCTCAATCGAGTGACGGCAAATCCGCGCTTTATATCGCAACCGAGAATGATGATGGCAAAATGGTGGCCTGGCTAATTCATCAAGGTGCCGATGTAAATCAACGCGCTAGTTACGACTCTATAAACTTCACGCCTTTTTTAATGGCAGGCGCCAAAGGAAAAAATGATGCCCTTAAGGCTCTGCTAAAAGGTGATGTTGATTTTGAGAGGGTTAATTACTACGGTGGTACGGCTTTAATACCTGCGGCTGAAAAAGGTCATCTGGAAACCGTAGCAATACTGTTAAACGACGGGCGTACCAATATTGATCATGTTAACAACCTTGGCTGGACGGCTTTATTGGAAGTGGCGATTCTGGGTCGCGATACCCCGACCTATCAAAAAGTAGTGCAGTTATTGCTGGAGCATGGTGCCGATGCTGGTATCGCCGACCGAGATGGAATGACTGCAATCCAGCATGCCAGAAAAAGAGGGTTAACCAAAATTACATCGATACTAAGCCGTCACTTGTACTAATTCAGCCTCACTTGAAAGCAAGCAGTTACCTATTTCCAAGTACTCGTCGAAAAGGGATGCCCATAAGCTACTCGTATTATCGTTCAATCATCAGATGCTGGGCTGATAAGCTAGGCCTGAATCCAAATAATATGGGACACATTCCATGCGACGTACCAAAGCCACGCTCATTTATGCCAGGACGAAGAACATTAGGGCTGTACAATTATTGCTAGGGCATTCGAAGTTGGATAACACTATTCGCTATCTAGGTGTTGAGCTAGAGGATGCCTTGAGGCTTTCGGAGCAAACTGATTGCTAAGTATGATTTTGCAGGCTTCTCGATTCTTTGAGAAGCCTGTGCCCCAAATCAATTTAGACTAAAAGCTTATCCACATAATGTTAATACGAATTTGCCTTATCAGCACTTATTAGAAGTCGCTTTTAATAGTGCCATCACTGACATAGTGCTTTAGACCATCATGAGTACTAAGCAAAATGGCTCTATCCAGCGGATCTTTAGTTAACTCTAGTTGCGTTTGCGCCTCTTCCTTTAGAGTCAGTACATTAACACTAGAACTGGCCTTCTCGAGATTGACTGATAGATAAGTACCATTAGAAGAAGATGCACCTATTTCACCAATTAGAAGATAACCTATTCGTAGCACATCATTCTGGTCTATGGCACTCAGAATTCTTTTTCCAGTCTCTGTTCCACTTACCCAAAGAGGCGATATAACATGATACTCAAGGATTTTCGAGTTAAGCTGATTTTGTGTGAGAGCTTGTTCTGCGGCAGCTGAGTATGTGTCAAAGACTGCAGTCGCATCACTCTCTGAAAGCCATTGTGATTCAGAAGAGCCCGTATGTTGCCTTACCATTAACTGTACTGATTCGGACACGAATGGTAGTAGAGCTAGCTCATCTATGGCCTTATTCAATAACGTTACTTTATCTTCGGCAATGCGGACAATTTTGCGAACAAGGCCACACAGAGCTTTATAATGGCTAACTTTGACAAACATATCGCTAAAAAGGTCGCTAGGTTGATTGAATAGATTATTTGCCATCAATACTTCAGCTAACTTACTTAGGTTGTCGATGCAGTGCTCAGGGTTATGTTGTTTATTCTCAAGCTGGAACCCGTATAGCTCCAAGAAGCGAGAGGTTGCGTTGCCGTTTATAGCACTTTCCAGTGCATCCATGTTCTCTTCGGCATTTTCAATGAACCTGCGAACATCCTCATCGGAGCATAGCCCGCGAGGAGTACCAATATGGAGTGCCGTTGACAGACGGTCGATACTATCAACGCGACCTGCCGCATCTGCGTCGTCAACACCATAAGAGTTGTAGTGGAAACTCCTTCCGATAGACGGAAAAATCTCTTCAAGAAGCCCTTCGATGGGGTTATCGTTAGGCATATCCATAGAGTTGTATATTTTGCTTCGTCGATCCCTAGCTTCTTGCACTGCTTGTTCTTTATCTGTGCTGGTTAGCCAGAAGTTTTTCCCATTATGTTGGCTCGTATATTGGTATGGTTCACTCTTAATATGCTCGTATATCTTGCCGTACTTTGTAGCAAGAACGGAGAGTATGAACAAATCTGTTGTACTAACCTCGTGCTTAACTAGTTGATATACAAACTTGAAGTGGTTCACAGCTCGTTTTACATCACGTGGACTGTCCAGAATTTTTTTTATGTATCTATGGTAGATGTACGTAAACCTTTCCCTATCGTCTTCATAATGCTCGAACGTAAAGTCAGGGCCTAGTTGTTCAAGCGTTGTGTCAACCAAAGCATTCAGGTCATCTTCTGTAATAAGTGGAACCGGTAGTCTTAACTGAACAATTTTGTCTATGTATTGGCTTGAGTTGCTGATGTTATTTGCAGCAAGGACAGATTGAAGGTACACCGGGTCAAAGGCTAATAAGAATGTAGTTCTTGGGAAATCGGCGATGGCTTTGACCAATCGTAAAACCTGAAAACATTCATTAGGCGTCAGACGGTCAATATCGTCAATTATGACAACGATTGGCTTATCGATATTACGCAAGCATTCAACTACTTTTTCCTTTTGAGCTTGAACATCTAATTTCTTCAAATCTGACAGTGACTTCGTAGCTTCACCTACACCTTTGAAGATGTTCTCAACAAGCGAGCCAAAAGGTTCAACACCAGGTATTAGCTTCGCTACGCTGAAAAGCTTAGAGTAAGACAGTAACTCTTTGGCTACTTGCATCCCCTTCTCAGGGTGATCTGCCAATCCAAGTTGTGAGGTAAATTGAACTAGAAAATCTTCTATCAACGATTTGGGTTTGCCATTAACCCACGGATTATATTGGACCACAATGGGTGGGTTAGACGACTCATCAAAGCTCTGTTTAACAAGGTTGATGATGGACGTTTTGCCTGTGCCCCAACAACCTTCAATGGAAATCGTTAGGCACGGTGAATTAGCATCTAAGGCAGCAATCTTGGCTAGAGACCTACTAAAAGAGAATCGGTTAAGTTGGTCTTGCTGCGAACGGTTGATAGGTTGATCATTGTGGTATGATGTCATGCAATGCCCCGACGAGAAATCTGTAAAATCACATTGATTTTATTACTTATTTAAGCAAAGTACACCTATCAATATCTATACAGTGTGTTAGCTCTTGTTCGGTTATACAGTTTGGGTTGGCAAAGGATAAGTAGACTCCATACATCACCCGCAAGCCAAATTGGCACCAATACATAACGGCAAGCACGAGGAAAAAACACAACGTTTTTGTTTTTCAACACTTGAATTAATCCATTTTTTGCTAATTTAGCAAGGTAGCTGACACAGTTTTGTCCATCTTCGAGTCAGCCTATTGTCGGCAAGCATCTGCTGCTTATTTCTATGCGTATAATATTTAGTAGTCACACAATTGCTCATGGCATACTGATTTAAATGTTCTGGATAATCATATTACTCATAATCGCGATATGCGTCTTCCTGCCGGGCCTGTGGGTCAAGCATGTGATGGAAAAGTACAGACAGCCGGCAGATCGCTACCGCAAGCAGGGAAGTGGTGGTGAACTTGCTCGCCACCTGCTAGACAGCTTCGGCTTAGGTAACGTCGAGGTAGAGGAGACCTCTGCTGGTGATCACTATGATCCGGTCGCTAAGGCTGTGCGTCTGACGCCGGACAACTTCTCAGGATACTCGCTGACGGCAGTGACTGTGGCCGCCCATGAAGTGGGGCATGCCATTCAGGATTCACGTGGAGAGTCCTTGTTCATGGCGCGGCAGAAACTCGTAAAGACTGCCATGGTCGGCGAGCGTATTGCCGGAATGATGCTAGTGGCTGCTCCGCTTGTCCTAATGCTAACCCGCCTGCCGCAAGCGGGAGCAATAACGATAATGATTGGTGTTGTTTCAATGGCATTAAGCACCCTGGTGCACCTGGTGACTCTTCCGGTTGAGTTCGATGCCAGTTATGGCAAGGCGCTGCCGATCCTGCAGAAAGGCGGCTACCTTTACGATGGTGATCTGGAGCATGCGGAGAAAATACTCAAGGCAGCAGCGCTGACCTATGTCGCTGCCTCGCTGACCAGCTTGTTAAACTTGGGGCGATGGATCGCAGTGCTCCGTCGGTAATGGCTGCTTGATGCCAGAGGTTTAGCGAGTGCTATGTCATTGAGCAGGCGTGGTATCAACTTGGCGCCTGCGCTAGCTCTTCAAATCACTTTTCCTGTCGTTTAGGCTTCAAGCCTAAGCCGTCGCCTCCGATCCCTCATTGGTTCTTGCCGCCAGCTTATTCGCAAGCGAGTGCATTTCCGGCAGCATGCGCTGGATGAGATGCAGTTGCTGCAGCACCATGCGGATTGACGTGCAGTCTTCATCTCGCCACTGTGATACCCGCTGCTCTAATTCGCTATCTGAGGCTGGGGCTTGGGCACACAGGTTGCCATCCAGCTGCTCTGCCAAACAATCTAGGTGGGCATGGATTTGGCGGTGTGCCTGCGCGACCAGCTGGTGAGTGCGCTCGTCTTCCAAACGGGTACGGTGCGCGCCCAATGCCGAAATATAGCTCAGCATGGCATGGTTCAACGTCAGGAAGCGGAAGCTCTCGTTGGTGGCCATACGGTAGCGCCCCGGCTCTGCCAGCATATTACTGATGGCTGTGCTTAGCTGCGCATCGGTATTGTGGGCATCGCGACGGGCGATACGGTAGTTTAGGCTGTCTTTCTTACCGATCCGGTACTGGCCGATGATCTGCCCAAGGTAATCGCGGTTGGTTTGAACGGCAGAAGCCATTACCTTATGCAGGCGCTTGGCTTCCCAATCCGGCAGGATAAAGCTTACTGCTAGCACCGCGAGTAAACAGCCCAGCAAGGTATCGCCAAGGCGAGGCAAGATCACCGCAAAGCCTTCGCCTAATTGGTTGAAGCAGAACAGCACCAACAAGGTGATGAAGAAGGTGGCAACCCCATAGTGGGCGGTACGGAACGAGAAGAACAGCACGCCAGCCAACACCATCAGCACCATTTGACCGTCTAGCCCAGGGAACAGGTAGAGCAGTGGCATACCGACGAGCAGGCCGGCCAATGTCCCGATCACCCGTTGCACCAGCTTTTGGCGTGTCGCACTGTAGTTTGGTTGGCAAACAAACAAGGTGGTGAGCAATATCCAATACCCGCGCTCTAAATCCAGCGCCAGGATGCAGCCATAGCCCACGGTAAGGGCAATAGCCATGCGTAGGGCATGACGGAACAGCATGGAGTTCGGTGTGAACTGGCTGGTAATACGCTGCCAGCGTTCTTTCATGCTACGGGCTTCGTTGTCTGCCAGCTCGGTATCGTTACCGGTTTGGGCCACATCGGGATTACTGACATTTGATAATTGGCGCTCAACGGTCGCTAGGTTATTAAACAGGTAGTCGAGTTGTGCCAGATAAGTGCGCCATTCAGGCTTGCTTTGATTTTTCAGGTATAGCAATGACTCTTGCAACTCATCAAGGGCGCGAACACTGGTTTCACCATGATGGTAGGGCTTGCCCATTGCGATGGCGTGGGAGATTTCACGGCACGCCTGGGCTTGCCTAGCAAGCAAACGCTGAAAACGGAACAGAACGTCGCTGCGCTGGAATTCGGCAGCCAAATCTTGGTAGCGCGAATGCGATGAACTTGCTCGCTCGTGAATATCTTGGGCAAGAAAGTAAATTTTTAAAAACTTGTCGCCAGTCTCGTTTGGGTGGCCCCGGCGGGCGCGGTGAAGCAGGGTCGCTTTGGCATTATTCAACGCGGTAACAACACGGGCATTCTTGCCTGCGGCTTCCAGGCGAAGGGGCTGCGGTACAAGGTTTGATACCGGTTCGAACAGTTTGCTTTTGCAATCGAGGTAGTGGGCAAATTCTGAGAACACCGCCGCGAGGCTTTGTTGTACCGGTTGGTTGGGCCAAATGGCTTGCCATGTTAGCGACAGCAACCCGTACCAAGTGGCACCGCCAAGCAAGAGTGTTGGTTGGTACCACAAGTTTGGGCTTTCGGCTGCACCGAGCATGGTGTAGACCGCCAATAATAGCGATGCAAAGGCGATACTGGCATAGCGTGCCCCCATGGCGCCAAGCATGATAAAGCCAAAGGTTGAGCTGAATAGCCCGACAGCAAATAGCGTTGGGTAGGGGAAAAGCAGCTCAATCGAAATGGCGGCGACGAAAAAGCACACCAGCGTGGTGATGAAGGCTTTGATCCGCCCGCTGAGGTTGTCGTCGGTTTCAGCCAGTGCTGAAGCAATGATCCCGAGTACAAGTGGGGTTACTTCGGACTTTGCATCGAAGTACCAACATGGCAAGGCGACGCCAACTAGGGCAATAAACACACGAATGCTAAAGTTAATGCGGTCGTTTGCCCAATAGCGGCGTAAAGTTAATTTAAGGCGGCTGGTTTGCATTTTGTATCAATCTGTTCGGTGAAGCGGTAAAGATAGCAAAGTTAGGCAACTAATGGGTATAAATCCCTACAAAAAATCAGTATTCCCTATGGTTCAGGTTGTTTTGGCTGTGAATGAGATAATTTACTATGCATGTCAGTCGTGATTTTTAGCATAGAATTGACGGAAAATTTTCGTGTTACGCTATGGTGTACTGTGAGTTCTTGGTAATCTTACCGTGTAACAACAAGAAGAGTTTGGTGACAGGATGCGTTTAACAGCTGGGTGGTTAGCCCGATGGCTTTCCCAAGGTGACTATTGCAGTATTGCGTTAGGTGAAAATTGCCTAATTCTAGATAGTCAGCTTGAAACTGAAGAAATACCGTTTGATGAGTGGGACGGTGCGATAGCCGTACATCGCGGGGTACTTTGGGGAAGTTTTGAAATTAGCTCGGCTGATCAGGAATATTGCTGGACTGTACACGGCCTGCCGTGGGTGCAATGCAAGGCGTTCGCCAACTACCTACTCGAATCATACCGTCAATGGGCGCAAGGGCGAGTGGAAAAGCTCGACACCGCGTTGCCAGCCATGCTCACGCACATTGATACTTATACCAATCAGAAGGGCTATTTGCGCCAGTCTGATCATACCCAGCTGCATCACTTTCTTGACCAGTCGCTGGCATCAACGGGGCTGACCCTGGAGCTGGCATCTTCGTTCAGGCCGTTGGCGCTAGAGAAAGTTGAGCCTTGGCTTGAAGGAAACGAGGACTGGGTTAAAGAAACCAACGACAAATGGCTCTCTGCCGAGGCGGAAAAGTGGTCTTCGTGGTTTGATGCCTTTGAATCATCACCACTCAACCCGTCTCAGCGCGAGGCAGTGCTGATCAACCAAGACCACAATTTGGTATTGGCTGGGGCAGGGACCGGTAAAACCAGTGTGTTGGTTGCCCGTGCCGGATACTTGATTGCCAATCAGATTGCCCAGCCAGAGCAAATCTTGATGTTGGCCTTCGGCAGGAAGGCGGCTGAAGAGATGAGCGAGCGCTTGGGCAAGAAAGTCAGCGACCAAATTAAGGTGGCCACTTTTCATAGCTTGGGGACCCAGATCATTCAGGCCGTAGAAGGCTCGATGCCAAGTGTGTCGCCTGTGACCATTGATGAGAAGGCACGGGTCGAGTGGATGGCGTCCATGCTAACTGAACAATGGGAGAACGCCGCATCAGCCAAGCGTTGGCAAAAACACCTCATCCAATGGCGTATTCCTGGCTTTAAAGCCGAAAACTCGATGGAAAAGCAGGCACGCAGCGAGCAGCTTATCAATTGGATCTGGCGTCATATCGAGCTGATTGGCCAACGGGGCGCGAACAAGTCGCAATTGAGCGAGAGTATCGAGCAGCACAGCAATGACAGCGCTAAAGCACGAATGAAAAGCGAGCTTGGGTTATTGTGGCCATGCTACCGAGCGTATGAGCAGCACTTGAAATCAAGCAAGCAAATTGATTTCAACAGCATGATCCAGCGAGCAACCGAATATGTGAAAGACGGCAAATATGCCCCTGCTTGGCGTTTTATCATGGTGGATGAATACCAAGATATTTCGCCGCATCGCTTGGCATTGATTGAGGCGCTGTGCCACTCCAAGCAACAGGAAGCACGGCCAACCTTGTTTGCCGTGGGCGATGATTGGCAGGCAATCTACCGTTTCGCGGGGGCCGATGTGAACCTAACCACCGGGTTTGAATCCCGCTTTGGTGCCAGTCATATTACTGAGCTAGGTACAACGTATCGCTTTAACAGCATGATCGGTGATGTTGCCAACACGTTTATTCAACAAAACCCTAATCAAATTAAAAAAGACTTGGCGAGCCATAAGAAGCAGAAGCGCAAGGCCGTTACTTTGCTTTGCCAAGATTTGATTGACCAAGAGTTGGCACAGCTTGCCTCGCAGCAAAAAGACCAAGTATCGGTATTATTGCTTGGCCGCAACAATAACCAGCGTCCGGAAGCCCTTAAGCAATGGCAAGAGCGATGGCCTCATTTGGGGCTGCAGTTTATGACTTGCCATGCCAGTAAGGGGCGAGAAGCCGACTTTGTGTTCATTTTAGATGTGAACAAGGGCGTGTTCCCGGCAACCGACCGTGATACCGGTTTGGCGGCGTGCCTCCAGGCTCGCAACGAGCAATTCGCCGATGCGGAAGAACGCCGTTTGTTCTATGTGGGTTTAACCCGCGCGAAGAAACATGTTTGGGTCTGCGCCGATCCGGAAAAAACTTCCTCCTTCGTGAATGAACTGATTGATGAGAAGTATCCGGTGGTGAACAAAATCAAGCGGATTAAAACCACGGACAAAAAAGGCAAGAAATAGGTGTTTTAGATCACCTGCAAAACAATATCGCAAGATCCAGCGAGTTGCTCGTAAAGAGCAACTCGCTTTTTTATGATTTGATAATTTTCTAAAGACTGGTTAATCGCCTTATACCTTGTTAATCATCTAGGCTCACCACAACCTTGCCGCTGTGCTGCTGGCTTTGTAGGTAAGCCAATCCCTTATCCAATTCTTCAAAGGCAAAAACCTTATCGACCATCGCATCGAGCTTGCCTTCGCTGACAAGGTTAACCAGTGACTGGCCAATGCTGGCAAGGTGTTGGATATGTTCTTGATGGCCGTGGGCATAAGTACCGTGGATAGCCACTTCATGAATACTCAATGCCTTGGTTGTTGCCAGCAGCGGTACTTGGTTGAATTGATCGGCAACCATCACAATTTGGCCGTTGTACTGGATCAAGGCACTCATGATACTGCCGGATTTAGCCGAAATACAATCGATGACGCCATGCACCAAGCGGTCTTCTGTCATTTCGATAAGGCGCATCGCGGTGTTTTCGGTGCTGGGGTCAATCACATCGTCGATACCATAGTCCAGTAAACGGGGATGGTGCTGTGCTTCTGCGATAGCGTAAACATGTGCGCCAGCAAGTTTGGCAAGTTGTACTGCATAGCCTCCAACACCGCCGCCGGCACCCGTAATGGCGACACTGAGCCCATTGGTGAGCCTTAGCTTATCGTGGACAGCTTGCCAAGCAGTGTATCCCGCACAGGGTAGGGCTGCGGCATCGGTGAAGCTGACGTTATCGGGAATACGGGTAAGGGCATAGGCTTTGGAGGTTGCATAGTTGGCAAAGCCACCGGCATGACGGGGATCGACAAAGCACATTACCCGGTCTCCCGGCTGGAAGTTATGAACATCTTTGCCAACGAACGATACCACGCCGGCAATATCCAGCCCGATGATTTGCGGGTATTGCCAAGTGGCATAGCCCCAACTGGTCAGCTTAAAGTCGATAGGGTTAAGACCTGCCGCCTTAACCTGGATACAAACCTCATCACTGGCAGGTGTCGGCTTTGCGGCTGTTTGTAGTTTAAGGCACTCAGGTCCTTCTGGCTTGGTTAGTTTCCATGCTTTCATTGGCCACCACATTCTGTCTTTTTGTTATGTCTTTAAACATAAACCATAAATGGCAAAGTCGGGCGAAACGAAATTGAGCCAGTATTATGAAAACCTTATTTTTGAGTTGCTTGGCGATATGAGGCCGAAGATAAGACACGCAGACTGAAAGGCGGAATATAAAAAAGCCTGCAATTGCTAACAATTGCAGGCTTTTGTGAAATTTTACTGATATTAACCTAAGCGCTCGGTTAGGTAAGCATCGTAATCAGGAATTTCAATTTCCACTTCTTCCGCCAGCTTTGGCGAAGAAATCATGAAGTTCGCGCTAGCACGGTTGGTGGCAACTGGAATATTCCATACTGCAGAAATACGAAGCAGTGCTTTTACATCAGGATCATGCGGTACGGCATTGAGTGGATCCCAGAAGAAAATCATCATATCGACTTTACCTTCTGAAATTAGCGCACCTAATTGCTGATCGCCACCCATCGGGCCGCTTAGCAGGCAGTTCACCTCAAGGCCAGATTCACGCGCAATCATGTGACCCGTTGTGCCCGTTGCATATAGCGTGTGGTTGGCTAGCTTTTCTTTGTGCTCGATAACCCAGCGTAGTAGGTGATCCTTGCAATTGTCATGAGCAACAAGAGCGATGTGTTTGTTAGTTTCCATTGTACGGGTTGTTACGTGCATCTATGACTCCACAAAGATACGAAATGACCAACTGAATATACGGCGAGGTATAGGGCAACTTCAAGCCATTTACCAAACCTTAATTATGAATCTGTATATAACTACCAGAGCCTAGCAATGATGTACATCCTAATTGTTTGAAATCAAAGGTAGCTATCACTTTTTATGTGTTTGCTAAGAGCGCAGTTGAATAATTGGCCCCAGCAACGCCGCCAACATTACGGTGTTACGCCAAATACCGGGCGAAACTCTGCTGATGATAACGATTCGGCAATGGCCTCTTCTGGCAACCAGCCTGGGGTTAAGCCCTCGACCTTGGGTGATAAGTCGCGCTGCAGCGGTTTGCCTTCGAGGTACCTGACTGCTTGATCGACCGAAAGCATGGCTTGCTGCGCCATTTTATCGGTGGGGGAAAAGAGTATTTTGTTACGAAGCAAGCCTCGGTATACGCCATGACTCAGGTAGGTCGATAAGATGTCGACATCATCCGTCATGTTGTTGGCTCTGAGTTCACTGATGCACACTTCCGCCGCGACGGCACTACCAACGATATAGTCGACTTGGCGACCGTTGGCGAAAAGTTGTTGTAGCAAGTTGCGTTGCAGCTCCTTGCTGTTGTCTGCCCATAGGGTGTCGATGACCTCAATATTTTTATTCGCTACCGCGTCGAGAAAGCCTTGTACCATAGGTTTGGTGCCGCCACGCTGTCGGGGGCCAGGCAATAGGGCAACGTTTACGGTATCGCCGTTGTCTTGCTCAAGGTTTGCCAAGTGCTCGCCGGTAATGTAGCCCATTTGATACCAGTCGATACCAACCCGGGCAACAATGTTCTTTTTGCTGTCGTCGCTGCGCATTTCCAACTTGTTTACCGTCGCGAAGACCGGAATATCGCCGGTTAGCTCGGTCAGCTGGCCGTCATGGGCTTGGCTGTCGACGGTGCCCAGGATAATGGCATCGGCTCCCCATTGCTTACAGTCCAGCAGCTGGCTGCGTTGTTTATCGAGGTTTGGATAACCGCCGGCTTCCAGTACCTTTAACTGAACACCCAGCGCTTTGGCATGGTTGACCATGCCGTAGTTGACCGAAAGCCAATAAGAGTCTTTCAGGTGGGGGTAAACCGCACAGAGCTTCCATGCCTTAGAGGCGCTGGTTAGTGGTTGGTAATCTATTGCGGTTGCTTGCTTGTTGCTTGCAAACGGAGGTGAAAAGGTGATCACTTCCACCGCTTGTGCCGAATGGGCGACACCCATTAGCATCAATAGAGAAATTAACCATTTTTTTGTCATTGCGCTTTACCAAATTCATGAGTTTTCTCGCATCAACGGGCATGACGTTGATGGAAAGGGTATAATACCACTATTACTATTTTGGCTGGCAAAATAGTGATGCTTTCGCTGTTTATTCTTTTTCTTCGTGGTTTTTAGTATGACATTTACTCCAAGTGGTATTGGGCAAAAGTTATTAATTGCCTTTTCCATGATGGCCGGATTAATGATTATTGCGGTTGTGATTGGTGTTGCTGGTTTTTCGCTTGTTGCTAAAACAGAGCGCACCGTTATCAATTCGGCAGTCCCTGCGTTGGCAGAAGCGCGTCAGCTTTCCGATTTTAGTACCCGAATTATTTTCACCGCTCAGGTGCTGGCGAAATCCAAAAACGAAATAGAGCGCGAGCAGCAAGGGAAGTCCCTCACCATCCATATCGAGGCACTTAAGCAAAGCCTCCAATCGCTTGAGCAGTATTCGTTCGAGCCAGCGATCATGGCGCAACTTGAAACCGACGTTGAGAATATCGTTAATAACCTTGCGATGTTGGGTGTACTGGTTGGCCGCAAGTTGACCCTGACCGATCAAGTGCATGCCATCAATGATGAGATGACAGCTGCCGCAGAGCAGATTGAGACCCTGTCCCAGTCGCAAGTTTCGAATGCGAATACCATTGCGGTCGCCAATGTGTCCCGCATTTATGATTTGGTTGAACAAGGCAATAAGTCTGCGGTTTATAACGCGTTAGATAGCTTGGTTGAAGTCGATATGGACTTGGCCGAGCGCTTGTTCGAGTTGCGCTTCTTGTCATTGCAAGTGATCAACATGCTTGATGACATGAACCAAGTGGACACCATTAATCGTCTAGAAGCCCTGCAAGCGCGCTTTAGTTACTCGGTTGCTGTCATTAATCACCGGGTGAAATCGGTGGAAGACCCGAGTCGCTCGGAGCAGCTGCTGGCTCAAACCGAGATCTTACGCCGTGATAGCCAGTTCTTTAATACTTATGAAGAGCTGATCCATGCCAGCCGTGCGGTAGAGCGAATGGAGCAGCAAAACTTGGCACTGTTCCAACAGTTGAACCAAACCGTTGATGACATCATTGAAGCTGCGAATACGGGCACTCAGCAGGCAATCACCAAGGTTGATGAAACCCTGAATATCGCCCGAAACAGCCTGATAGCTATTTCGGCACTGGGTATGCTGGTGCTGGTGTTGATCATGTGGCGTTATGTTTATGCTCGGGTGATCCGCCGGATCAATGATTACAGCCAGGCATTGTTGTCACTCTCTCGGGGGGATTTAGAAATTCGCCTGACGGTCCATGGTGATGATGAGTTGGCGCAAATGGGGCGGGCGATCATGGTCGCACGCGATACGGCCTACGAGCGTCATCGCTTGGCACAAGTGGAGTCAAAAATTCGCTATGAGCTCCAACAGCATAAAAGCAGCCTTGAACACTTGGTTGCCGAGCGAACCTGCCAGCTTGAAAATGCCAATAGCAAACTGAATCAAGAGGTCATTAATCACGCCCAGGCCAGAGCAGAAGCTGAAAAGGCGAACCGGGCGAAGTCGGCTTTCTTAGCCACCATGAGCCATGAAATCCGTACCCCTATGAATGGGGTGCTGGGCACCGCCTCTTTGCTTGCCGATACGGGGTTGAATGATCAGCAGGCGAGATACCTTGAGGTGATCAACCGTAGCGGTGAAACCTTGTTGGATATTCTCAATGATGTGCTCGATTACTCCAAGATTGAAGCGGGCCATTTGGATATTCGTCCAAGTAACTTTTCGTTGCCGGTATTGATCAATGATATTCACAATATGCTGGAAAGCCGTGCCTTGGCAAAACACATCCAGTTGAACATCGAGATTGAAGCAGATGTTAACGAGTACTGGATTGGCGATGCCACCCGTATTCGTCAGGTATTGGTGAACTTGGTCGGTAATGCTATTAAATTCACCGAGAAAGGCCGTGTGTCGGTGCACGTGAGTACGTCTGCCCTGGTTGAAGGGCGACTGCATTTTGAAGTGGAAGACTCGGGCATTGGTATTCCGCTCGATGAGCAACAGAGTATGTTCAATGCCTTTGCCCAATCGAGCGATGGTCGACAAGCCGCCGGTGGTACTGGGCTGGGCTTGGCAATCAGTAAGCGCATAGTGGAAGCGATGGGTGGTGAAATTGGCCTGTCCTCAACCCCGAATGTCGGCAGTTGCTTCTGGTTTACCCTGACCTTGGCGCCGGGCGAAGCCGTGGTAGCGGAAAAAGTAGCGCCATTATCTTCAACGGTTCCGTCGGCACGTATTCTGCTGGTGGAAGATAACCCGGTAAATAGCTTAGTGGCGGAAGGCTTCTTGAACCGACTTGGCCACCGTGTTGTGGTGGCCGAGGATGGCAAACAAGCAGAGCATGTCTACCGCGAGCAAGCATTTGATGCCGCGTTGCTGGATATTAACTTGCCCGATACGGATGGTGTCGCCTTGCTGGGGCGCTTGAGGGACATTGAGAAAAATTCGCCGGTGCATGCCGATCATGAACCGACACCGATGGTTGCCTTCTCGGCGCATGTATTCAGTGAAGAAGTTGAATTGTACCTGGCGACAGGGTTTGCCGGCTTCTTGCCGAAGCCTTTGGTCGAAAAGCAACTTATTGAAGTGATTGGCAGTGTATTGGCTGGGAAAGACAGGGTCGTAGTGGGTGATGATACCCTCGAGCAGTCACTAGCAAACGCGGCAACCGAACCTTCTTTAACTGAAGATAAACAAAATCAGGAACAGACGATGGAAATGAATGAGGCAGTGCCGGTGCTGGATCAAAAGGTACTGGGGAGCGATATGCAGGTACTGGGTGAAGCTATGGTCAGCAAGATGATTGACTTGTTCATTAGTTCATCAACAGAAACACTTGCGAAGTTGCAGGCAGCCATTGCAGAGAGCCGCCTGGCTGACGTTGCCAATTATGCCCACACCCTAAAAGGTGCGGCTGGCACGATGGGGCTAAGTAAATTACACCAAATTTGTTTGGCTTTTGAGAAATCAGCAAAAGAAGGTTCGGTGGCACACCTTTCAAGCGATGAACTTGAGCAGGTGTTCGCTGCCTCGAAGCAAGCATTGTTATCAAGCTTCAAGGCAAGCGAGTAAACCGTTGGCCTAGTGTTGAGTGGTAAGTGCCGAATCAGTTTGTTGATGGCTCTGGTCAAGGTTAGGCTCTTGGTTAGGTTTAGGCTTTTGGTTAGGGTTACAGCTAAGCGGTAACTTTTTGCTCATCGCTATCATGCCGATACTGGCGAACAGGACGATAACACCAACGATGACAAAGCCGTATTCGATGGCATCAAAGTGAGCCAAAAAGGCAATCAATACATAGCTTAAGCTTTGGACAAGGGTAGCAAACATGCCCAATCCACCATCGACACGGCCACGCTGGGCCATATCAACGGTATGGTGCATCCAGTTGGTGCGGGCAATACGGTTTAGTGCGTTGAAGAAGCCAAAGCTTAGCGTAAGTAGCACGATATACAGCGGTTGAACAACGCCGCTCATGGCCAAGAGGATAAATGCCAGCACCAGCATTGAATATTGCATGATATTCTCATGGCTTATTCGGCCAATAATGCGTGAAATAAGCAATCCAGTAACCAAAGAGCCCAAGCCAAAGGCCATGTTATACAGCGCCACCCAACTGCCAGAGACATCCAGCTCGGCAAACCAAATCGGTATCAACTTACCAAGATAGGTGAGGATCGGATACGACAGGCATGAGATCAGTAGGAAGCCATAAAAGACAGGTTCTGCGGTGAAAATGGCCTTACTTTCTTTGATCTGCGAGAAAAACGATACCTTGCTACTCGGCTTCACCTGTCGGTTGTAAGGCGTAAGCCCGTAGCTTAGCGCCGCGAGTCCCGAGGCCAGAGCGGCAAATGCAGCGAACTCCAATATTCCCCATTGCTCAAGCAAAATGATACCGACAGCCCCCGCTCCCAAGGTGGTGGTTTGCATCACGACTTCTTGGTAGCCCGAGATCTTGGCGTATTCATGGGAGCGGTAGTTTTCTTGGGTAAAGGCATTATTGGTATTCCATGCAATGTTGCTTGATACCCAAAATACCAATTGGGAAAAGGCAAGCACCCAGTGCGATCCCACTCCCAGTAGGTAAATGATGCCGACAACGGCGGCGGTGCTCGATTGAAGGACCTGAACCCAAACCAAGATGGCTTTTCTCGAGTGCCTATCAATCAGTGTCGAGAAGAAAGGGGTACAGAGAAATGAGTTACTCGTACATGCCAAGGCCGTTAGCGCAACAAAGGTGCCCATATCGGGCGTTTTCAGCATCAACCATGGCAGCGCCATCATGAATAAGCCGGAGCTGATGCCATCGAAAAATCGTCCAGATAAGTAAGGTGTGGTTTTGTTTCTCATTTTATTTCCGTGTAAATAGCCAACTTTCGCTACAGCTTAGTAGTTAAAGTTAACTTTAAGTCAAGGTTTGATTTGATGTCAGTTTGCTAATTCACGGGATGGTCTATGTATACCCTTATTTGCTTCAGTCCGAGCTTGGAAGTAATTGGTTGTTGTCATCCACGACTTGCCTAAACACACTAATGAACTCTTTTGCGGCAATAGAGAGTTCTTTCTTGGTCGGTATGATCAGACCAATATCTCTATAAAGTGATTCGGTGATTGGGATGATACGGACATCATTGCGTTTAAACATGATTTTTAACGACGATGGAAGCACACTGACACCGATACCGCATGCAACCATGCCTAAGATGGTTGATTGGTAAGTCGCGGTCTGTACTGGTCTTAAGGGGGTGTTGGTGAGTGCGAAACCTTTTTCCATCAGATGGCGCATACTCATGCCACCTTTCATTGCAATGAACGGATATTGGACAATTTGCTGCCAACTAACCTCTGCCTGCTCAGCTAACGGATGCTCTGGGGAGCAAACAAAGTGTAGGTAATCTTTGTAGATAGGAATAAATTCAACATCTTGTTGGTTAGATGGTGGTGCACCAATACCGAAGTCGAGATCACCATTGAGTACTTGCTGGTAAATGGGCTCGTCACTTTCCTCAATGTACTCCAAGACTATTTTGGGATTACGCCGCTGGAATTCAAACATTGCAACAGGAACTAGACTAGCACCTACAGTCAGCAAGGCCGCAAAAGTTACTTTTCCCATTGTGCCTGCCGCGAACTCATGCATGTCGCTAACACCACCTGTTAAACGGTTTAGTACTTTCTCTGCGGTTGGCAAAAATACTCGTCCGGCATCGCTTAATACGACTCTACGGGTTGTTCGCTCGAATAATTCAACGCGAAGCATGGCTTCAAGCTGCCGAATCTGATTACTGAGTGATGGTTGTGTTAGGTGAAGTTGTTCTGCTGCTTCGGTAAAGCTTTCATGGTGAGCAACGGCTAGAAATGCTTGTAGCTGCCTTGAGCTTATATTCATAAAATTTCCTTATAAATGCATAGCTAATTCCAATTTATCTTATCAATAAACCTATTTACTATCTAGAAAGTGATTAAACCAGCGGAGAGGTTTTGATGTTAAAGCAAGTAATGGATTTATTTGAGTTATTAGATTCACCAAATGCATCGGGTAGAATCGCACAAGACTATTTATGTACTCTTGGCGCTAACAGCGATCAAATAGAAATTAATCAACTAACATCCGAAAAAGGCAAAACAGACTTTATTAAAGTCGTTATTCCTGGTTCTGAAGGTAAACTTTTGGGTGGGTCAGCACCAACATTAGGTATTATTGGTCGCTTGGGCGGAATAGGTGCACGGCCAGATATTACGAGCTTTGTTTCAGATGGTGATGGTGCACTAGCGGCGTTATCTGCTGCAGCCAAAATAATAAAAATGGCAAATAATGGTGATAATTTAAAAGGGGATGTTATTGTTACAACCCATATTTGTCCTGATGCCCCAACACGTGAACATTATCCAGTGCCATTTATGGATTCACCGATCACTTTCGAAGACACATGGGCATATGAAATTGATCCAAGAATGGATGCCATTATTTCTATCGATACCACAAAAGGTAACCGTATAATGAATTACCGTGGCATTGCGATTTCCCCAACAGTATGCCAGGGCTATATTTTAAAAGTAAGTGATAGCGTTGTTAATGTGGTTGAGCGAACCACTGGTGAAAGAGCAAATGTATTTCCCCTAAGTGTTCAAGATATTACGCCTTACGGTAACGATCTATACCATATCAACAGCATTTTACAGCCAGCGGTTGCTTCTGATGCCCCTGTTATTGGCGTCGCACTATCAACTGCAGTCCCTGTAGCAGGGTGTGCAACTGGTGCTAGCCATGAAGTGGATATTGAACAGGCTGCTCGATTCTCGATAGAAGTCGCGAGGGACTTCGGCCAAGGCATTTGTACCTTTGTTGATATGAAAGAGTTTGAGCTGATGCAAAGCCTTTATGGCAGTCAAAAGCACTTCCAAACCCGCGGTAATGCCAATGGCTAAATCGCCATTACTTGGGATAGTGACGATTGGTCAGTCGCCCCGTTCTGATATACATGCAGATATGAAAGCCTTGTTAGGCGAGAATCTACGTTGGGTTGAAGAAGGGGCGCTTGATGGGTTAACCCGAGGAGATATTGAGAAGAAATACCCGATTGCGGGAAAGCATGATTTGCTTGTATCGCGGATGGCAAATGGTGAGCAGGTCTGTATTTCTGAGTCAGACTTAGAGCCGCGACTATTTGATGCAGTAGCACGGATAAAGGACTATAAACCTGACGTTGTTATTATTTTATGTACTGGGGATTTACCACCAATAACAATGGATAGGTGTGTTGTATTATCACCCCAACATATTATTAAGCACTTTGTTGCAGGCTTGGGCATTACATCACTTATTGTGATGTCCCCTGAACAGGCACAGGTTGATAATGCTAAAAAACGTTGGGAAGAAGCAGGGTTTCATACAGGTAGCGTATTTGGCTCTCCTTATCAGGCAGAAGCGCAGTTATATCAAGCGGCAGTAAAGGCGAAAGAACTCTCTGGAAACCTTATTATTCTTGATTGTATGGGATATAAGATTGAGCATAGAGAAAAAATTGAAAAATGGTCAGGGAAGCGCACCATTACCCCACGTGAAATTATTTTTAATACGGTGAGAACGCTTTTTGGACCTTAATGGATAGAAATAATAGTAAGGATTGCTATGAACACGAAAGTTTATCCATCCGGTGACGTCTCTACTTCACCGGATACACATCCGAAGTTCTTTGTAACTTCGCAACTGTTATTTAATGTATTGATTGCTTCATTGGGGGCAATTATTGGCTTGGAATTGATAACCCGAGTAGGAATAACGCCAAATACCTCAATTATTGGTGCTTTGGTGGCAATTATCATTTCCTATATTCCTATTAAAATTTTTAATAGGTTTAAGCGTTTAGAAAACCAAACTTTAGTCCAAACTTCTATTTCTGGCGCGACATTTTCGGCCGCGAATGGCTTGCTATTGCCTATCGCCATCCCTTTTCTAATGGGGCAGCAAGATATGTTGATCCCTATGTTGATAGGGGCATCCTTGGCTGTAATTACTGACGCGTCAATTCTCTATTTCTCGTTCGACTCGAAACTATTCAGCGCGAAAGGTGCGTGGCCACCGGGTTTTGCGACGGCTGAAGCTTTGAAAGCAGCGGCGAATAAGGGTAAAAGCGCGGTGTTACTTGGTGTGGGTATGGTTGGCGGTGCACTTGGTAAAAGCGTCGGTATCCCAACAGAAATGCTGGGTATTGCCTGGATTTCAAATGTATTTGCGTTGAGTGCGCTAGGTATAGGGCTATTGCTGAGAGGCTATTCAACCGAGTTATTTGGTGTTGATATTAATGCCCACTATATTCCTCACGGTATCATGATTGGTGCGGGTATGGTCGCGTTGTTCCAAATACTGAAGTTGATCCGCCGTGATGACTCCGAGAGTGGTGATGAGAGCAATAGCCAGCGTCCAACACGTTCTGCGCTACAGATGAAGCTTGCTATGTGTAGCGGTTTTAGTGTGTATCTGACTATTGCATTAATGCTTGCCATCGGTACTGGTATTTATACCGATATGAGCTTCGGCATGATGATTGGTTGGCTGATTTTTGCCGCTGTGGCTGCCTTGGCATCTGAAATGATTGTCGGTATTGCGGCGATGCACTCTGGGTGGTTCCCTTCATTTGCTACCGGTCTAATTTTCCTTGTACTGGGTATGCTGATTGGCTTTCCAACTGAAGCGCTGGGTGTACTTGTGGCATTTACAGTTGCCACAGGACCTGCATTTGCTGATATGGCTTATGATCTAAAAGCGGGCTGGGTTATCCGTAAAGAAGGAAAGGATCAAGAGTTTGAGCTAGCAGGGAGAAAACAGCAATATTTCGCAGAATTGTTTAGTTTTGGCATTGCGATTCTAATTGTGGCCTTTGTTCACCAGTTTTACTTTGCTCAGGATTTGGTGCCACCTGTCGCTCGGGTTTATGTGGCAACAATTGAAGCGGGCGCAGACAGTGGCATTGCGAAGATGTTGGCACTATGGGCTATTGTTGGTGCGGCAATTCAGTACATCGGTGGGATCTCTCGTCAAATTGGCGTTCTACTCGCAACCGGATTACTGATTATGTCCCCAAAAGCGGGGATCATGATTTTTGTTGGTTTGGCGATCCGTTTTATTGTCGTTAAGTACTTCGGTGAGAAAGGTAAGAAGCAGTTGTATGTATTGGGGGCAGGTGCAATATCGGGCTCCGCATTGTATAGCTTCTTCACCTCAACATTGAAACTGGGTTCGAAGTAGTATCAACTGATTAAAACCCTTTCAACCCAATACTCACTGCTAAGTAGTGAGTGTTGGGCTTGATAGCTTGATTATTTCTTTCAGCTAAACTCAAGACTATGACGTTGGGTGGCGGCTAAAGGCTATGAGAAAGGTGATATTCGGCTTACTTGTTCTGGCTCTTATCTTTTTTATCGCGCAGCAACTGGGCTTTGAAGACCCGGTTGCATCAAGGCAGGTCAAAGCAGTTGCTGAGCCTCAGCCTAACTATCTACTGGATGTAAAACAGCACATCAGCCAAACCCCAAGGCCAAAAGAGACGTTCCCTTTTCCCATTCAAGTCGGGGAAGTTGGGCCGACCCAATCCCTTTACTCAGGTAAAAACCTGTATCCCTTTTACTGTATGACTGTCGATTCCAAGCTTGGCCAGCCGCTGGTGGACAACCAAGATGGTTTCGGTGTGCCCGTTTACGATACCGATGAGTTTGAAGAGTTTGACAGAGAACAGCTGGCAGAGCACCTGGTTGGCTACTCAAAGGATTGTTCTTTGCCTACACGGCTTGCTTATGTCGTGGTGGATCGGAATAAAACATTGCACCTTAGAACCGCCCAAGAACTAGCGCTAAATCCGCCAGCTGCCGGAGAGCTGTTGCTGAGAATAGAGCAGGGCACCATTAATCGGTATATCTATACCATTGCCATGCCAATTGGGATTGATGAGGTTGGGAGCCAAACGAGCAGCAACAGCTGGAACCAACGCTTGATATACCGCTTTGAAGGCGGCTCGGGTATCGGTTTTCGTCAAGGCCGATTGAAGCTGTTCCGGTTGATAAACAAAGAGCTGGACCAATTGGAAAAGGGCTACGCTGTTATCACATCGAGTGGGAATAAAACCAGTTATGGCTACAACATGCTGCTGGCGGAAGATACTGCGCGGCGGGTAAAAACGCAATTTGTCAGTTTGTTTGGTGAGCCTTTGTATACCATCGGGATTGGGGCCTCTGGCGGTGGGCTGGCACAGTACCTCATTGGGCAAAATAGCCAAGGCATACTGGATGCGCTGATGCCACTTTATTCCTACCCCGATATGATCAGTGTCAGCACCTATGCCCTTGATTGTGACTTGCTAAATAACTATTTCAGCTTCCGCGCTGATAAAGAGCAATGGCAAGATTGGAATAAGCGCCAAGCGGTAGAAGGGCTAAGAGCAATTAATGGGGCAGAGCAAAAGTTTGGTTGGTTGCAGCCATTGAACCAGTTGCTCCAAGGCCAGTTCCCTGATTTTCCAAGTGGTAACAACGAATGTATTAATGGCTATTTTGGCCTGAGTAGTTATATCTATAACCCGAAACAAGGGTTTATCAAACCTTTCTATCATGATTCCGTGGTTGAGCAGGTTAACTGGCATTACTGGCAGGAAATGGCGCAAGTCTTTGGTGTCGACAAGCAAGGCTTTGCCAATTCCACCTGGGATAACGTCGGGGTCCAATACGGTCTTGAAGCCTTGCTTGCAGGGCAAATTTTATTTGATGAGTTCATTGATTTAAACCGTCAAATCGGGGCCTGGAAGCCGTTCAACAAAATGCAGCCTGAACAAAAGCTCAGCTTGGCGGCGGGCTTGCCGCCGGTTTGGTTATCCTTGTGGGGCAACCACAATATTACGAATGTGACAGACAATCCCGCTAGCCGCTTTTCGGCAGATCTTACCGGTATTGAAAGGGCGTATCGGTACGGTCAGATCTTTATTGGCCAACTTACGCTACCAACGATTGATATTCGCCATTACCTTGAAGACGAACTGAACATGCATCATTCCATTGCATCGTTTATTACGCGCCTGAGGATGTTGGAATCCCAGCATGAAGCGGGCAACCATGTGGTATGGGTGTCCGATAAAAACTATACCCCGATAGCGCTTGGTTATGAGGTTATGGATAAGTGGATGCTGGCTATCAAAAATCAACCCAGCCACCTTTCATATCAGCAAAAGGTCCTCAACGCGAAGCCAAAGATGGCAACCGATACCTGTTTTGATGCCCAAGGTGAGGTTATGGCAGCAGGCCAGGGTGTCTTTGATGGCGAATGGAATAGGCAGCCGGATGGCGAGTGCATGCAGCAATACCCAACCTACAGTAATAGTCGAATAAAAGCAGGTGGCCCTTGGCAGGGGAGCATCTTCAAATGCCATACCATCTCGGTAGAAAGCGCGATAGAAAAGGGGATTTATGGCAATGTTGATTTGACAGGGAAGGTGGCGTTGTTAAAGCAGACGTTTCCCGACGGCGTTTGTGATTATTCGCTTGGCGATATGGGTAGGCCCTTGTCGTTGAGGTGATGGCGAGTTTTTCCTCGACATTTTTTCAGGTTTTAGCAACAATCTCGCGGCCTGATATTTCTTAATGTTCGATTGCCATGAGCCACACATCTACTGAGTTTAACCAAGGGTCTGTTAGCCAGACTTTTCATCGTTATTTAATCCCTGCGGTTGCGGGAATGCTGATCAAATGCGCCTTTATATTTATTGATACCTTGTTTATAGGGCGATTGGTTGGTGCCGATGGGTTAGGGGCGGTATCTCTGGTTATCCCATACTTTTCGGTATTTACAGCCATTGCCATGATGCTTGGGATAGGCGGTGCTACTTGGATGTCGATAGAGTTTGGCAAGGGAAACCACGATAAAGGACAAGCGATTTTTTCTCAGACCCTGTTTTTTTCTGTTGGGGTGTTCACCTTGCTGGTGGCACTCAGCTGGCTGACGCTCGATAGCGTACTGCATGCTTTCGGTGCCGAGGGGGCAATATTTACCCTGAGCCGAGAATACCTGATTTACCTGCTGCCATTCTTACTCAACTACAGTATTAATTGGGTGGTATCGAGCTTTATCCGTAATGACGGTAATCCCAAATTGGCGATGGTGGCAATGGTTGCTGGTGCCTTAGTGAATATCGTGTTGGATGTCGTGTTTATTTGGTGGATGGACATGGGAATGGGCGGTGCTGCCTTGGCAACCGGGTTGGCGCAATGGGTGATGACGGCGATATTGCTAACGCATTTTAAGTCTAAAACTGCCCAGCTATCCTTGCGTTTTAGTCGATGTAGGCGCGATGTGATTCAGCGTGTGTCTTCCATTGGCGCACCTAACTTCTTTATCGAGTTGGCACTCACCATCACTATTGTGGTGTTTAACTTTGTATTGCTCAACCAATACAGTGAAGCTCACCTTATTGCTTACAGCCTAACGATCAACTTAGGCGTGTTTGTGCTTTTCATCCTGCTGGGGATCTCTCAGGCTTGCCAACCGATAATCAGCTATAACTTTGGGGCTGGTAACTACCTTTGGGTGAAGCAAAGCTTCTCATTAGGGCTTAAATATGGGGTTTGTATTGGGCTGTCCGTCGGCGTGCTGGTTTCCATTTTTGCTAGCGAAATTGTCCAGTGGTTCATCACAGACGATCCTGCTCAAATCGCTATGTCAGTGGAGGCGGTTCGCTGGTACTTCCTGTCTGCGCCGTTTATGGCGGCCAATATTATTATCTCAACCTATTTTCAGGCCCTCGCTCAGCCGTCTAAATCTTCGGTGCTTTCTTTGCTCCGTGGGCTGATATTTGTGTTGGTTGGATTATTTATGTTGCCACCGTTGCTGGGGGATAAGTTCGTTTGGTCGGCATTCGTGTTTGCAGAAGTAATGACCATTGGCTTTAGCCTGTACTTTGTTACGCGAAACCCATTGCCAGAAAAGAGCCCGACGAACGATTTGCACGAAGTCGCTGAAATTAAAGGTTAATGAGTCTTTGCATTTGCATGATGGGGCATTGGTAGTGCCCCACATATCTTAACGAAAGTTGTTACTCAACTAAGCACGCTAGTAAATTATCTTCTAACGTTTCACTCAGCTCTGTTGCAATTATCTCAATGCGACTTTCGGCACAATCGTCGAGCTCAAATTCAGTCATGCCATCATTGGTAAGGTTGTAGCCAAATACCCCTGACTCAGTAATAAATACGGCTTTTAACCTTTCTGTTTGGATGCCAGTAAGAATGCCAAGCAATTTATTATGGTCGAAAACTTTATCCGGGGAGAACCGCCATCCAGCACTTTTAAAGCCTTCCCCTTCGTTTTGGGCCTTGAGAAAACCACTCTCGGGTATCGGAGCATCTGAAGCCATGACTTTGTCTTTCTTGGCATGGTGGTGATGATGATGCGCGGTCTCCAACTTCCATGAGGTTGGGCCGCTCAGCACTGAGAGGTCAAATTGACCTTGCTGGGTTAAAATGATTTCGGTGTCCGGTTTGGCATGTTGCTTGATGTAACTAGACAGTTGGAACTTGTCATACTCATCATATAAATCGACTTTGTTACCAATGATGGTGTCAGCAATGGTAATTTGCTGATTAAACGTATCATGATTGGTGTACTGCGGATCAGAGAGCTTTCTGGCGTCGACGAGCGTTAAGGTTTTTTGCAGTGACAAAATTTCTTGGTAATAGTCAGCTGAGAGTATCTGTAACACCTCTTTAGGGTGTCCAAGGCCTGTTGGCTCAATGAGTAAGCGGTCGGGTTTGGCTTGGCTGAGTAACTGGTTTAATGCTATTTGCATCGGTAAGCCAGCTGCGCAGCACATACAGCCGCCAGGGACTTCACGAATAAATACGCCGTTATTTTCGGTATGCTGGCCTTCAAATAAACTTCCATCGACACCAATTTCGCCAAATTCGTTGACTAAAACAGCCCAGCGCTCGTTGTCTGGCTTGCTCTTTAGCAAGTGGAGTATGGCAGAAGTTTTACCTACTCCTAGAAATCCAGTGATGATATTGGTGGGTACGGCCTGGATAGCTGTATTGTTCATAGTTCACCTCTCGTGTCCTTTACGAGTTATATTCTTGTTCTTCGGCTGTGCACTCTTTACAAATGCAATTCATCTCTATTTGTGGACTCATGATTTGAAATCCAACTTGTTTGGCACTTTCTTGCAGTTCTCCAATTGCAGATTTACTCACATTGATTTCTTTAACTTTATTACAGCAATTACAGATAAGAAATTGAGGGGTACCGTGCTCATGGGAACAGGTGATGTGCGAACAAGCCACATACTTGTTACTGATGTTAAGCTTATGAACTAACTGCTCTGATTCCAGAAATTCCAGAATTCGATATACCGATGTCGCAGGAATCGTTGTTCCAAATTCTTGCTTGCAGATATCAATTAACTCATAGGCAGAAAGTGCCTTCTGAGAGTGGATAAGACCAGAAAGTACAGTCTTCCTCTTGGTGGTTAATCGTGTCCCGCGGTCGCGGCATAGCTCCTCAGCATGACAGATTATAGCTTCAAGGTTGTTCATAAGCGTCTAGCTAGTCCATTCTCTTGTGCGGGTTGGATACGTTATAACATATCAATAGTAGGGGTGGAATGAGCTATTAGTCAATGAAATTAAGAGTGAATTATTGTGATGATGAAATACGCGTAAAAGGGAGCTCAACGAGTATAGGGTGATGTTGATGAGCTTGCGACAACTTGGCGTAAATTGCCGAACCGCTGTCGTGTTTTGCTAGTGTCCCTGCTGAGGGGGGTTAAGACGTATTTGTCGGAGATATTAATGAGACTGAATGAGGTCGCTGCCTTAGTGGGGTATGAAGATCAAAACTGCACTCTGTATTAATGGTAGATTGTTTTACTAGTTCTATTCTTACAGGCGCCGACTCAATGGCAGCTTGTATTCTTTCTATTGCCTATTGCCTATTGCCTATTGCCTATTGCCTATTGCCTATTGCCTATTGCCTATTGACGTTGTTTGACGAACTGTCCCGGGGTCATGCCGAAGTGGTTTTTGAAGGCGCGGGTGAAATGGGATTGGTCGTTAAAGCCCAGTTCGTGGGCGGTGAGGGCAATATTAACCGATCCTGACGAGAGCGCTACTTTTGCTTGCTCAAGGCGTTTGTTCATTAAGTATTGGTACGGGGTTACGCCGACTAGCTTCTTAAACTCCCGCAGGAAATAAAACTTACTGCACCCGAGTAAGTCGGCCATATCATCGACAGAAATGGCGCTCCCTATGTTTGCTTCAATGAATTGATCGACACGGTCGACTTGGTGTTGGTCGAACTTGGACGCGGCCAGTTGGCTGTTTTTGAGATCCACGTAGTTCGAATAATTGTGGATGTAGTGCGTGGCAAGCAGGGATATGAGGTTTTTCATATAAGCATTGCCGTTTCTACCCTTGGCTTGCGCTTCGAGCATGAAAAGCCTAATGATGCCATTGATGGTCTCATCCAACACGTTGTAGTTATTCAAAAACTGTAACTGGATGCCTTCTATGCTCAGCGCGCAGTTTTCAAGAAAGACCTGCTTTTCAATGGCAAGAATAACAAAGTAGCAAGGCTCAGAAATATCATGGGTAAAGGGCGTTTCAGGCGGGTTAATCCAAATATTGCCTGGGCTGCTTTTTAAGTCAGAGAAACTGCCGTTGGTTTCGACGCTCCAATTGAGATCTTGGTCTATTGCAACGGCGAAATAGAAGTAGGGGGTAAACACATTGGTTGGGTAGAAGTGCGGCGACATCCCCTTTTCGAGAATGACGCCAGGCCAATTCAACTCATGGTTAGAAAATTCGATGTCGAGTACATCACCGCAATCAGATAGTGCTTTAGATTCAAAATCGTAAAACTTCAGGCTCGATTTCATCCTTTCCTCTTAAGGCGCTCTTTTAGCTCGGTATACGCTATCACAAAACTTAGCCGATGATAGATTATTCCGTCAACTCAAGTATATACCTCACTATGGTCTCGGCTGGCAATAAAGTACAAAACCCCAAGCAGCAATGTTCAATCCTCAAAATCTACGCGTTGCTAATCTGTATTCAACTTAGACGGGTAATTTAGTCGGAACACAATCATAGGATTTGGAGGTCGTCGGTTATGTTGAATAAAGGCTTGAAAAAACTGCTGATGCTAGCGGTAGGTGTGTTGCCATTTGCCGCCCAAGCAAGTGGCGAAACTGCAAATGTTGCCAATGAGGAAATAACTGTGAAGCATATTGAATTGGATACCCAAGTAGGCCAGCTTGCTGCCAATATCTATTTGCCAGAAGGCGTTGAAAAGCCGCCGGTAGTGATAGTGACTGGGGCATGGACAACAGTGAAAGAGCAGATGCCGGCAGTGTATGCGAGGGCATTGGCAGATAAAGGCTATGCTGCGGTGACATTTGATTTTCGTGGCTGGGGTGAGTCGGATGACACCATTAAGTACTTGGAAAACCCAAGTCGTAAAACAGTTGATATTCGTGCAGTGATTGATGCTGTGGCGAAATTGGAGCAGATAGATAGCAGCCGAATCGCCGGTTTGGGGATCTGTGCGTCTGCGGGTTACATGTTGGATGCTGTGGCGGGTAATGAGCAGGTGAAGGCTGCGGCGGCAGTTGCCCCTTGGGTGCATAACAAAGTCATGGCAACCGAAATCTATGGTGGCGAAGAGAGTGCCAATGGACTGCTGGCAGCAGCCGAGCAAGCGGCAAAAGCCTTGGAACCTGTTTATATTGAAGCGGCGAGCAGCACTAACAATCGTGCGCTGATGTTCCAAGTGCCTTACTACACGGAAACAGAACGTGGCTTGATCCCCGAATATGACAATCAATTCAATGTGGCTTCGTGGGATGGATGGTTGAACTACGATGCTCAGCAGAGTGCGAGCAAGCAAGACAAACCTGTACTGATGGTGGCATCGGAGTCGATGGCGTTACCAGCTGGCGCCCATCAATATCTGGATAATGCAGGTAACAATGTCAGTGCCGTGTGGCTAGATGATGTTTCTCAGTTTGATTTTTACGACCAACCAGAGGCGGTATCTCAGGCGGTTGAAGCACTGGTAAAGCATTTTGACGCCAACTTGTAAGGTGACGCGATGAAGTTTAGGTATTGGATTTTAATGGTAGTTGGAGTTTTATCTATGACTGTTAATGCTCAAACACTGACCAGAGACGAAGCGCAGATCCGCAGTGCTTTGAATAGTTTTTCTGCGATGGCCGACCAAGGGGCCTATGAATACTTAGGCCGTTTGTTCTCGCCTGAGCTGACCGTTGACTACACCTCCTTGTTTGGGGGCGAGCCCCAGAAAGTAAGCCGCCAAGATTTGATGAAGCAATGGGCTGGGTTTCTGCCGGGGTTTGACACAACCTACCATGAGTTGAGCAATATGCAGGTGGTGGTTAACGGCAGTAGCGTCAGTGCCAAGGTTGATATTACTGCAAGCCACTGGCTGGGTGACGATGGCTTTTGGGCTGTGACGGGCGAATATGCGTTTTTAATGGCGAAGGTTGAGGGCCATTGGCATATCACGTCCGTGACCTTAAAGGCTAATAGCGAAGATGGCAGCAGAGATATTTTGGCGCAAGCGCCAAGGTTTGCAGAGCAAAAACTGAAAGCGAAAGAAGCCAGAAAAAACAGCTTCGAATAACATGGGGTGTTTGGCGGGTTAAGGAAACCCGCCTAATTTTTCAGAAAAACATGGGCAAGGTGCATCAAGCGGGCCTAATCATCTTTGTTGTCGTTGTTTGCTATGGCGTCTTTCAAGAACTGGATGAATAGCCGTGTTTTTTCAGATAGAAACTTATTGCTTGGATACACGGCATACAAGGCGGTTTTTGGGTGTACTTCGCGCTCTTTGGCAAACTCGATTAGCTCTCCGGTGTTGAGTGCTCGTTGAACCAATAACTTGGGCAGAAGCGCGATACCGGCCCCCGTGATCACTGCTTGCCTAACGGTGAGAGCATCGTTGCATTGGGCGACGGGCGGTTCAAATAGGACATCTTCCCCACCTTTAAAGTGCATTTTGAAATTGTATTGTTGCGGGTGGATTAGCTGTATCTTGCTGTGCTTTTTCAGGCTAGTGATGGTGACATCCTGACATTGAAGCTCATCCGTGTATTGCTCTAGGTAATGGGGAGAACCCACCCAAATTTGTGGCGACTCGATAAGTTTGATAGCGATCAGCTCGGAGTCGGGCAGGGGGCCAATCTGTACCGCAAGGTCAATATTGCCATGATAAAGATCCTGGTGGCTGTGGGCGATTTGCAGATCCAGCTGGATCTCTGGGTATTGGTTTAAGAAATGGACTAGTTCGCTCTGGATAAACTCGACATTGAAGCCTGCAGGCAACGAGACGGTGAGCTTACCGCTGGGGACTTGGGCAAAGCCTGATAGCGTTGCTTGAGTGGCGGCAAGTTGTTCCATCATCAGTTGGCAGTGGTGATAAAACTGCTCACCTTCGGTGGTTAAACGCAGGTTTCTGGAATTTCGTTCAAGCAGACGGATATTCAAATCCGTTTCTAGGCGACTGATGCTGCGACTCACTGTCGATTTGGGCATGGAAAGTTTTTTTTGCTGCTGCGGTAAAGCCACCGCAATCAACCACGGCGACAAAAATAGGCATGTCGTTAATGTTCCATTTCATGAACAATCTGTCTCATTTTTTACTGTTGTTCACATATTGGTACGCAATTATGATTGTTGTCAATATAACAATGAAGAGGGGACGTGATGACGCCACATATTTTTCCTAAAATGCCGGTGGCTTTACTGCTGCTGGTATCCAGCGCACTTACGATCATGGCGGGGACATTGGTCGGCCCATCATTACCGGCACTTAACTTGCAGTTTGATAATCTTGAACTGGTGTCGCTGTTACTGACTCTGCCTTCATTGGCGGTGGTGCTGACGGCGCCGTTTGTTGGCACCTTGACCCATAAGCTGGGCTTGAAACCCTTATTCCTGATTGGCCTACTCGGCTACGGCGTTGCGGGTAGCACCGGACTTTGGTTAGATAGTCTACCTTTGCTGTTGGTTGGCCGGTTCGTGTTGGGGATGTCGATAGCTATCATCATGACGCTGAGCTCAACCTTGGTGTCTAACTTGAGCTCTGGCCGGGGACGAGAAAAGCTGATTGCCTATCAGTCGGTCGCAATGAATATGGGCGGGGTTATTTTTGTCGGCGTTGGTGGTTATCTGGCCGATATGCACTGGCGCTTGCCATTTTCAGTCTACCTTTTGGCGTTGCTGGTGCTAATGGCAGCCGTTGTGGTGATCCCAACCAGCGAGAAGCCAGCCCAAAAAGCGAAGGTTGTGGTGACTAAGCAGCAATGGCTTGAGGTTATGCCAATTTATATGGCAGGCTTCGTGATGATGGTGCTGTTTTATATGATCCCCGTTATGTACCCGTTTGTTGTGACTGAAATGCTGGATGCCCGCCCAACCCAGATTGGTATGTCGTTGGCATTGTTTAGTTTCGTCTCGGGGGCGGCCTCAATGCTCGTTCCTCGCCTTGGACGCCGATTCAACGAATACCAAATCATCGCCATTGCGGCGTTGTCGTTCACAGTCGGCCATGGTTTGATCTCTGTGGCAGCCAGCTGGCTAGGCATGGCTATTGGCGGCTGTATCATTGGGGTAGGTTTTGGCTTGTTGGTACCTGCCTTGAATAAAGGGGTCGCGGCTTGCAGTACGCCAGAGAGCCGACCACAGCTAATGGGAGGGTTTGTGACAGCCTTCTTCCTTGGCCAGTTTACTTCGCCATTGGCTAGCAATTTATTCATCACGTCTGGTGCCCAGTCTGCCTTTATGGTTGGCAGCTTTATCGCATTTACTTTGGCGGTGCTATTACTGGTCTTGCCTCAAGTCGCGAGGTTTATGCGCTACCGTGGCTCGGTGAATGAGTACTAGCAGTGATATTGAATTAACCTTATCTTATACCAACCACCTTTCCTGCGTAATACTTAGGTCAATGGCTTATCCAGATTGGTATTATTGAGTTAAGAGCAAAGGATCTGACGTTAGTTCAGATCCTTATTTGCTTAATGGTAAACACTAAACGTCTGCTGATTTTGATCGAGGTTGACATAAAAACGATGGCGCTTTTTGTCTCCCTTGAAAAGAACTTCAATATCGTAACGGCCACTGTCTAGCATCATGCCATGGCTATACTTGGCTTTAATGTTCATCACCCGAATACGTTGCGCTTGAGGGTGGGTATCAATCAGCAAAGGATACTGTTTGATATGATCCTTCCAGTACACAATTTGCTCGTGGTGGTTGACCCCGTTAGGTAGGTTGATGCGCCTGGAGACCGTTTGGCCTTTCCCCTTTTTCTTCACTTGAGACGCATGGATAAAATAGCTACCAGCAGGAATAGAAAGCTTGTCATAGATGAGTAATGAGGCATTGCTATTGATTGGCCTGATAAATAACTCAGACTCTTCCTTTGCGGTGATAGACAATGTAGGCGAGTTTGAATCGGAAGTAATGATCCTGACCTTGTTGCTGTCAATCTTGTTTTCGAGGTATTTGATGCCTGGGAGCGATGCGAACCAAGAGGCAATTTCGCCAAAGACTGATTCTTTTGCTTTCTCTTTCAATGAGCCAAAAGGGCTGGCATAAACAGCTTGGCAGCTCAGGGCCAGCAACAAGATAAATATTTTATGCATTTTCAGTTGCCTCCAACGCAATATTGAGCACTTCTTCCGCGATGTCTGAAATAGGGATTAAGTCGGCATAGTTTTCGGCTATGTACCTGAGGTTCTCTTGTTGGTCCGTGTTTTGAATGAAGTCTGCAATGTATGAGTCAAAAAGCGCTTTGTTACTTAAGTACAATTCTTTTGATGATGTGTTGAGCAATTCAGATAAGCTTTCATCTTTAAGCGCCGTTTCAAGCTGGTGGGAAAGCTGGCTTAATTGGCTCTCACTTTGCTCAAGTACTTTTGCAGAAGTCTTATCTAGCCTTAGCTCTGTATTATTAATGGTGTTGACATCAATGCCCATTAATTGGGCAAACAAGCTATTTACATTGCTTATCGCATTTGCATCAAAAAAGCCTTTATCGCGGGAATCGAAGCTCTCGATTTCGGGGCCTATGTTGCTCGTTTTATAAATAAACGTATCATCAGGTAATGCGTATTGCTTGCCCTCGAGTATGGTTTTGCCTCTAACGATTAGTTGCCAGCTGAAAAGCATCCCTAGTGTAGTTGATGCGTTAGCGGCACCTGGGTATGCCTTGCCGTCAACGATTAACTCTTTGTAGCCCGCCCCAGCAGAAAATCCAGCGGTTCTTTTCCAATGTTTTGGCTTACACATGATGTGAAAGGGGGAGTAGACAAAACAGTTAAAATCCACACTTAGTACAGCACCTTCGTTTTTATCCTTGATGGATAGCAGTTCTTGGCCGGCAAATTTCCTAACCCCCTCTTGTAGAGCTTCATCTAATGCATTGCGCACCGATTTTTCGGCATACTCTATATTGGGTAGATGGATGAACGTATGTGGTTTTGCATACCCAAGCATGGAGATACCAGTACCAAGCCGATAATAAGGGTACTCATCGAGCAAACGCTTTGAATAGTCCATCAATAGATCCATTTTAGATGCTGTATCAGTTAGCATGTCTGGCAGGATTTTTTCTGGCAGCTCGCTGATGTCTTCTTTGAATTCAAAACCCTTATCTTTGGGTGAGGAGTAAAATTCATCGACATTGAAGAGGTGGTGGTTGTTTCCGTTGTACTTTACATCGAGCTTCAATGATTCACATTTTTCCTTCGCTAATGCTTGAACTATGTTGAGGAATACCGGTTTTAAGCCAGAGTGGGAAAAGGCCGATTGGTAGGTATCAAGCTTTAAGATAGCTCTTTGCTTTATCGATTGGTAAGCATCAACAGCCTGCTGACGTTCTTTGGTGGTATACATGCGACGGATGAAGTTAGCCTCAGACCAGTGAATAAAAAGCTTATAACCGGCGACGGTGTCATTGCTTTTGGCTTCATTCCATTTCTTATCGATGTCTTTGTGTTTCGATAATACCAACACCACGGACAGCAGAGTATAGAGGTAAAACAGAGAATAATAAGGTTCAAAGCCCGTTTGATAAGGGTAGCGCTCGATGAGTTGCGGCAGGTGATCCGCTGGAGGTGGTAGTACTGTTGTATAGTCACCTGTAATCAAAACCGGCTTTGATAATGCTTGAATTGGCAATAAGCGGAACTGCTCCCAGCCAAAAAATAATGCCTGATTGCCTTGAGTGAACAGGCCATGGCTATCACTGTAGATAAGGTACTTCTCTGCACCAAAGGCAAGTACCAAAAGGAATAGAAAAGCATTAAGCAAGCAAAGTAATGTGGCTCTTCGGGTGATTAAACCAAATTGGCTGTCTTTTTTAGTGAATTTTCTGGAAAATAAATAGACTACAGTTAACAATAATATTGTTATTTTTATCATCTTGTTCCCTCAAAATAATAAAATGATATTTTTGAAATTATGCCGTTAATTTTATGGTCAACTTGGTGCTTAAATCAAGAGTGGTATAATTGCGCTTGTAATTGGTAGTGTGAATGGCCTGTGGGTGCAAGTGTTAATTTCTGCGGTGTAGCGCTTATTGCATGTACTTTGTTCTTAAAGTTGAAAAAAGGGGCAGAAGTACATCTGCCCCTTTTGGGTTGTTGTTGCGTTCATTAGCCCTGCGGCGGTTTTACATCACCTATTTCGTATGGATTAGCAGGATCACCACTCCATTCATACCAACCGCCATCGAAGACACTTATTTGATCCCAGCCCATGACGTGGGCATAGAAGAACACTTCGGAGGCGCGCCATCCCGTACCACAATAGAAGGATACGTTTTGGTGTTGCTCGATCCCCCAGTCTTTCCAGAACTCAGTGATCAGGTAAGGGCTGAGCATGGTATCGTCCGGGTTGCGGAAGTCTTCCAAATGGTACGGATCTGATCCGGCGTGACCCCATTTTGAACCTTTAATCCGGCCTTTCGGATCAATGTATTTATAGCCACTGGTTTCACCAATGTATTCCGGCCAACTGCGGATACTGACCAAAGACTGGTGTTCGGGATCGGCAAGGATCGCCTTGGCTTCGGGCACATCAATAATGTAGTCGGGATTCGATGGGATAGGGCGGCCAAACTCGACCGGTGTTGCGCGGTTACGCATCGGCTCGGTTTTATAGCCTTCGTTTACCCAAGACTGCCAGCCACCGTTAAGCAGGCGTACATCTTCAACACCGGCGTACATCATGATGCTGGCAGCTCGGGCTGCGGCGGTATTGTCACGTCCGTATAAGATCACCGTGGTCTCGTAGCGAATACCCAAATTTTTGACCATTTCCGCTATCTGCTGGTCGGAAACCCGGTTCCACCAGGGCTCGGCTTCAATATGGTTGGTGTTCAAGTACAGCGCAGAGGGGATATGGGAAACCAAGTGCTTGGCGGGTGGTCCCCATGCCACCTCAACAATCTTGAAGCCTTTTGCTGGTGGGTGCGCAACATGCTCGCCATTGATGAGCTGCTGAACCCAAGAGGCGGGCACGAGTTGCTGATAGTTTGGCAATGCCATCAGTTCACCGGAGTAGCTGGCGATAGGTTCTGAGATGATAGTGACATCGTCATTGCCCAATTGCTCGAATTGCTGCTTTATATGCTGCGCTTTCTCTTCATGACAGTAGAGGTAGGTTGGCCGTTCGACATCGATGCCGTGGCTATCGAGGAGTGCTTGCAGCTTTGGCGGACGAAGGGTGCTAAGCCAATCGGCATCAAAGTTGATGGCGTTAGGGTAATGGCCGCCGCGTGTGGCTTCCCCTTCCGGCCAACCATTGAAATAGTTGCTAGATCGGCAGTCGATGACTTGGTGGGGGAATGATAGTTCAGCCAGCTGGTCGAAAGTAGTTGCGAGAAGCTGGGGACTGAACAGGGTGAGAAGTGGTATCGATAACCATTTGAAATTTTGCATGTATGCAGTCCTAATATGAAACTAGGCCAGCATTATATGATGCTGGCCTAGTGCTTAACCTATACAAGATCACAATCCAATCTCACTGATTGGAGTTTTTGTTTTAACTGTTAGCTTGGTTAGGTTTTTTATTTTGCTGCCGGTTTCTGTCGGTTGCTGTTTCGGGCTTTATTGCCCGCATTAGCACGGCTTTGATTGCCACCCTTGTTACCACCTTTTTTGTCTGAGCCTGATTTACGGTAACCAGACTTAGGCTTGGCATCACTACGGTATTTGTTTTCACCGCTGGCTTGGTTTGCTTTTTGCCCTTGCTTACCTTGTTGGCCTTTATTGCCTTGCGCCTTATTACCCTGTTTGCCAGATGCGGTTGGTTTGCCATTATGGCCTTTTGCTTTATTGCCCGCTTTTGGCGCATTTTTGCCATTGCCCGACTTAGCGTCTTTGGCCTGCTGGCCAGCTTCGGTCGGTGCCTTAGGCTTTTTCGGCTTCTTAGGTTTTTTCGCTTTAATTGGCTTTAGCGCCAATGATTCCGGCAGTTTGTTGCTTGGAACGAAACCAAACACTTCTTCACGCTCAAGGTGCTGCTGAGTCAGTTGCTCGATGGCATTTAGCTCTTTGAATTCATCGGCACATACCAGTGATACCGCTTGACCCTCGGCACCTGCACGACCGGTACGGCCGATACGGTGAACATAGTCTTCAGCGACATTAGGTAGGTCAAAGTTAACTACTTGCGGCAGTTGGTCGATATCAATACCGCGTGCGGCGATGTCGGTTGCAACCAGAATACGGACTTCACCGCTTTTGAAGTTGGCCAACGCTTTGGTGCGCGCACCTTGGCTTTTGTTACCGTGAATAGCTGCCGCAGTAATATCTCGCTTTTCAAGGAAAGTCGCTAGACGGTTGGCACCGTGCTTGGTACGGGTAAATACCAGTGCTTGTTTCCATTTCTTTTCTTGGATCAGCTTGGTTAACAGTGCTGACTTTTTGCTTTTATCAACCGGGTGAACCCACTGTTTCACCGTCTTGGCGGTGGCATTGCGCGGTGTCACCGAAATCTCAACCGGGTTGTTCACCAAGCCTTTGGCAAGTTCGCGGATTTCTTCAGAGAAGGTGGCTGAGAAAAGTAGGTTCTGACGCTTTTCAGGTAATAGCGCCAGAATCTTTTTGATATCACGAATGAAGCCCATATCCAGCATGCGGTCGGCTTCATCAAGCACGAGCACTTCAAGCTGGTTAAACTTAACAGCATTCTGGCTATACAAATCCAGTAGGCGCCCCGGTGTCGCGACAAGTACATCGGCACCTTTGCGCATGCGCATCATCTGCGGGTTGATCTTTACACCACCGTACACCACGGCAGAGCTAAGTGGTAAACGTTTAGAGTAGGTTGCCACATTCTCGCCCACCTGAGCGGCTAGCTCACGAGTTGGAGTTAGGATCAGCGCACGCACCTGGTTAGGGCGCACGATAGGGCCTTTTGATAAGCGCTCAAGGATAGGAAGTGTAAAGCCCGCGGTTTTGCCTGTACCTGTCTGTGCTGCAGCCATGACATCCTTGCCTTCAAGCACTGCCGGTATGGCTTGGGCCTGAATAGGAGAGGGGGTTTCATAGCCTTGATTCGCAACAGCTTCAAGGATTGGGGTGCATAGCCCCAGAGAGGCAAAACTCATAGACAATTCTCGGTAAAATGAAAAAGTTGATCTGCCTCACACGGCAGCAAGCGGGCTAGCTTACAGCAGGATGGGGAAAAGTCCTAATCATTTGACCAATATAACCATGGCTAGACTGTGGTTATGTCTATGCCATATTTGCGACTAGCTATCCGCGATGGCAATCAGGTTTTCAAAGCGTTCGTTACCGCGGAGTGATTCAAAGTCGGGCTCGTCGGCAGCCAGCTCCTTCAAAGAGGCACTCCCTTGAATGGCCATTGCCAAATCATCGATGGCTTGATCTTCAGAACCAAGGCAGGCATAGGCACAAGCACGCTGGTAAAGGGCGTGGGCGTTGGTCGGGTCAAGTTCCAACACGCGGTTACATAAGCTCAGCGCCCAGTGGAACTCGCGGATCTCCATGGCGGCATCAGCCTTGTAGGTCAGGGCTTCAAGATCGCCGGGGCGGATCCGCAAAATATCATCGTAGACTTCGATTTTTTGCTCGGGAGTTTGTAGGTTCTGCGAGCGGAGCCAGAGATTGTGGATCTCGTTAATGGTTTCAATTTCTTTGTTGTTCTGGGCGATAATACGGGTCTTACGTTTCAAGTCTTGCTCTAGGCGCTGAAACTTTTTCTCGTATTGATCGGCGATTTCTTGCAATTGCTGATCGGCGATTTTCTTGGTGTTGTCCCTTAAATCACGCAGCGACTGCCAACCTACTAGGGCAAACAATGATGCTGCACCGGCGATCAAATAGAAGAAGTAGGTAACCGTGACATTGGCGTAGTTCATGGATTTATCGGCGACCGCAAGTTCTCGGTCGGTGATCTCGACAATCACCCTGCGCTCAAGATCTTGCTGATCTTTGCGCAGTGATTTCAGCTCATCAAGCACATAGCGCTCCATCAATGCCTTATCGTAAATACTCTGTTCCGAGTACTTTTCTTCAGCCAAAGTCGGAAGAGTCCATAGCAAGCATGTACATAGCAGAAGCAGGCGATAGAGCATGGCGCAGCCTTTTATTAAGTGGTCAAGATATTAAAGTAGCTTAAATTGTTATATAGCAAAGTAAATTGGGTGTAGATAGCATTATCAACGCTTGGTTGTGAAGATGTGCTCAATCGCACATTGAGATAGCTTGGGTATAGGGTATAGGGTATAGGGTGTTAGGTGTAGGGTAGATCAGGGAGAGGGAAGATAGCACTGGGGTCCTGACTTTGCTGATTTGCTTACTAACAACGAGGTACAGGAAAGTCCAAGGTTGGCGACCGAGGTCTATTTTACCGCCAGTGCTGGAGAGTCGTAAGGTGGTTGCCGGTTAGCAAACTAACAAGATGCTTCTGATTCCAATCCACCTACTTGCTGAGCAGCAGCTAGCATGGCTAAACGCTTCTGCTCTTGTTCGGATGTCTGTGTGTGCTGACTTGCTTGCTGTGCCTCTTCTGTGACGTCAGAAAATACATAGTCTTTATTGAAAATAAGCATGTCGTAATACCCTCAAGTAATAATGTGTAGTAATTACCACAACAGATATGCTGCATTGTCTGTGTGGTTGAATAAAAAAACATCATCCTTGAGTTTTTTATGCGGGGATGAGTACACGGGCGTAGTTCACATTTTATCAACCTTTGTAGGCGTAGTTAGTGACTATTATTCTTCTCTCATATACATCATCGGTCATTCATCAGTAGCAAGTCACCATGCTACGATTTCGCTGTGAGTTATTGTTTTATCAGCGATATTGCATGCTTTGCCGAATTAAAGGCAAAACGTGTGCAAGGGATTTCATCTATCTTTTGCCAGCAAATATCGGCCACATCATCAGCCGCCTTTAAGTTAGGCTTTTGTTTTAATGCTATGTGAAAGATGCTGTCACAGGTTTTATAGGTTATGCCTTTATGTTGATAAGTATTTGGATACGACCCCAAATACTTGCCCTTAGCATCAGGTAGTCCCAACTCTTCATACAACTCTCTGGCAAGTGCTTGCTCCAAACTTTCATTGTGGTCAACAAACCCGCCAGGAAAGTCGAACATGCCTTTGCCGGGCTCCCTTGCGCGAGTCGCGACAAGTACTTCATCGTGAACAGTAATGAGAGCCAGCACAGCAGATGCTGTATTGTGGAAATAAGTGAATCCACAATGGTTGCAGCTATGGGCTTTTTCATCTTGCTGAGAGAAGGACTGTTGGCCGCATTCGGGGCAGTACATGATTGAGATACCTGCTAAACCTAATTGATTAGATGCATTTTAAAGCGGAGGTGAGAATAGCGCAGCCAATTCGTGATTGCTAGCAAGCTTTGCGGTAGAATCTGTCGAAATTGTTTCACCACCGGTTTAGTTATGTCTGAAGAAAATAATGAATATGAAGTAGAAGCCCTTGGCGTCGAGGTCAGTGCCCAGCCAATTGAGCTTTATAAGGTGTTGAAAATCGCCAACGCCGTCAGCGGTGGTGGTGAAGCCAAATTTGCCATTTCTGAAGGTTATGTGGCCGTAAACGGCGAACTTGAGCAGCGTAAGCGCCGTAAGATTTACGACGGCGATGTAATTGAATTCAATAATGAATTCTACTTGGTGATATGTGATCAGCCGGTATCAGAGCAGCCGGATCCAAAGGCAGAAAAGCCAAAACCTGCACAGCCTAAGCCAAGCAAGCAGCAGCGTGGCAAGAGCGCGCAATCGAACAAAGGCAATAAAGCCAAAGCGGGTAAAAAGTCTTCCAAGCCTGCCAAGCAGAAGTCGGGTCCAGCAGATAAAAACACTGGCCGTAAGTTGCTGAACTTTTAATCCCCTTATTTATACCGCGATAAAGGTAGAATCTATGCGGTTCTCCCCGGCATAGCCGGGGAGAACCATGATTGAATTATTTCGGTAACAAATGCGAGGGAAGGTTTGCCCGCCGACCCGTATCTTCAGGGCTATAATGCTTCGTAAGATAGTCCAAGATAATCGGTTCATTAACACTCAGTGGCCACAGCCCCTGGGTTTCCTGCATCCAACGGATTGAGTCTAACCATGAATCATAACTCATTCGGTTCTGGGTAATGATTTTAGCTGAATGGCAAACGGTGCAGTTCGCCCTGACTTCTTCAAAGCCTTTATCAATCACCAATCCGGTTATTTTGTCCTTCTCATAATCAGATACAGCAACGGCTGCAAAAGAGAGTAATGAGCCTAGCAATAACACATGCTTTTTCATGCCAGTACTCCCTAGACAATTTGTACTGCGATTCGATGACATGCATTATTTAAATATCCCTTAGGGTTCCAGCCAGGCAGTACCATTGGTTGGGAAATACCATCGCTGTCAGTCGCTTTTGCCCAGACCTCATAGTAACCCTTCTTAGGAAAGTTCACCTCGCCCTCCCAACGTTGCCATGCATTCTTATTGGCTGGTTTGGCGAGTTTTACTTCCTGCCAAGTTTGGCCAAAGTCGATAGAGATATCCATTTTCTCAACCGTCTTATCGCCCGCCCAAGCATGGCCTTTCACAGCCAGTTTCTCCCCTATTTTGTGCTTAATGCCTGATTGAGGGAGCGTCACCAATGATTTCACCGGCATCGCTTCAATGATACACATATCTTCGGCGGCTACTTTGTCACCGGGCGCTACTGGCTCACACGGTATCCGATAGGCTGGTGCTTCCATCTTGGTACCATCATGTACCTTGTTTCGAATCGAAATCCCTTTTAGCCATTTACCAGACGTTGAGGCTGGCCAGCCGCCAAAGACTAATCGCAATGGGTGCCCATTCAAAGCTGGAATATCTTCACCATTCATTGCCCAAGCAATCAATGCTTCGTCTTCTAAGGCCTTGGATATAGGCACGCCTCGGGATATCGCTTCTTTTTCAGGGTTTCTAGAAAGGTGCGAGTCACCGCCATGGTAGCCAATATAAACGGCATCATCTTTAATACCGCAGTCCTTTAATACATCACGCAAACGAACCCCTGTCCATTGGGGGGATCCGACAGCACCCGTTGTCCACTGATTACCTTTGGCTGGCGGGTTAAATTCAGCGCGACCATTACCACCACATTCAATCGTCAGTTGATAAGTATGTGACTCGAACTTTTCTTTGAGGTCTTTGATGGTATAAGTTTTACTGGTTTCAACGGATTCTCCATCAATAACCAAAGTCCAGCTGTCCACGTCTACATTCTCTGGTGGGATGCCATTATTTCGAATAAAGAGCTTATCGGCAGGTGTTACCAAGTCATTGAGTAGGTGGGCTGGTACCTCTGCGTTAATAGGGCGGTCATTGAGGACAATCAGGCCCGGATCTTTGCCGGGGAGCATAAAATTGTCAGTAGTTTCGGCAAAAGCCGCTGGTATGAGTCCTGCCGGCATAAAACGACCGAACACGATCTCGGCACCAAGTATAGTGCTCATCGTTGCTAAACCGGTTAGGAATCCCCTTCTGCTGATGGGATCGCTGGTACGTCCAAAGACTTTCTTATCTGCACCGATAGGATCTTCTTGGTATAACTCTCTAATGCCTTTCTCTATTTGCTTGTTCTGTTTCATGCTGACCTGATTTCCTTCTCCATGGTTTAAGATATCAGATCGATCAAAAAACAACCGATCGTGCAGGTAATGATAAACGGGTAATTTACATTTTTGCAACAAAATCGGAACGTTTTATTTCGTTTTTTGATTCACTTCTCTTTTTATCCCGCGTTCAGGCTAGCACCTGTTTCAAGCCCGGAAAAATCAAAAAGCCGCATTCGCCCTCTACTCGAGAAACGCGAATGCGACTTTTTCTGTTTTTAGCACAGTGGCTTAGTGATTACCCAAACCGTACTTTTTGATCTTGCGGTATAGGGTGGCGATACCGATGCCAAGCTCCTCGGCAACGAGCTTGCGGTTACTTAGGCGGCCAATGGCTTCTTCGATACGGATCTTTTCCATTTCTTCCAAGCTCATGGCGCTGTCATCATGGATGATGGGCTCAACCTTTTGTTTGGGTTGCACGTTGTCAAAGTATGGAGGCAGCAGATCAACATCGATTTGATCGCCTTCTGGCACGACATTCACTAAATACTCTATCAAGTTGCTTAGCTCGCGCACATTACCCGGCCAGTGGTAACTGTTAAGGCGGTTCATCGCCTCGGGGGTAATGCCCGGATAGCCAACGCCGATCTTTTGGGTATGGATTTCCAAGAAGAAGCGGATCAGAAGCTCGACATCACCTTCGCGATCTTTCAACGGCGGCAAGTGAATAGGGATCACATTCAGGCGGTAGTACAAGTCTTCGCGGAAATTATTGGTGGCAATCATTTCGGCAAAGTTGCGGTTGGTGGCCGAGATAATACGGATATCAACCGGTACAGCCTTGTTCGACCCGATAGGCATGACTTCCCGCTCTTCAAGCACGCGTAGCAGCTTGGCTTGTAGGGTCATCGACATATCACCGATTTCATCTAGGAACAGGGTACCTTTGTTAGCCGCTTGGATAAGGCCTGTTTTACCTTTGCTCGATGCACCCGTAAATGCCCCTTTAACATAACCGAACAACTCGCTCTCAAGGAGTTGGTCTGGTATGGCGGCACAGTTAATTGCTATGAACGGGTTATTTTTACGATCACTCAAGTTGTGAACCGCATTGGCGATCACTTCTTTACCGGTACCACTTTCACCATTAATTAGTACACTCGACGGGCTGCTGGCAATACGGGTAATTAAGGTTTTTAATTGGCGCATCTTTTTACATTCGCCAATTACCGTTGAAAATTGTGGTAAAGATTCAGCAATAGCAATCGAACTATTTGGCTGGTAATAAGCCATCAGGAATAATTGGTGCCCTTGGGCATGATAAAATTGCCCTACAACTAATTCTTGGCGTTCACCAAGGGAAATGATGTGCTGCTGGTGGCCTTTTAATTCATTGTTGTGCATTGATAAAGGCTGAATATTTACTTCAGTTTTATTCAATGCATCTCTGGTCATGTTTAAGTTGGTTAGCGCGGGTTGGTTGCCATATTTAACCCGTCGGCTTTCATCTAGAACTAATACGCCTTGGTCCATGTTTTCAATAAGATTAGTAAACACCTCATCGAGGCCGTCGGCAATATTATCTTTCTCTTCAACCTTGGATACGACGATCTGGGCGATGTGCTTAATATAATCGGAGAAAAGCTGCACATTATCCTTAATGCGCTCACGGGATTCTTCGGTAAAGGCGACAAGGCTAATCACCCCGAGACAGCGCTCTTCAATAATAATAGGCACACCAAGAAAGGCTGTCTCCCGACAAGTTCCCTTGTTGGTGCACCCTTCACATAAGGGGTCCGTACGTGATTTAACGACGACTTTTTCCTCATGTGTTTCAAGTATATACCTGAAAATCCTTGAGCTGGTATTGAGTTTCTTGCCAAAGAATTTGCTGTAGGGGCCAGTACCTGCAATTCGTACCAGGTTGGCATCGACCACTTCAGCATCTATTTTCAATACCGCTGATAAGGTCTGGGTAAAGCGTAGTATCGTCGGCTGAAGCTTCATCAGCTCGGATGTCACAGTTGTATTCAGCATAACAATAGTTTTTTTAATTATGGAATAGATAAAAATAGTGGATATTTAGAAATTCCTAATTGATATATGTCAGTGTTTTATGTTGCATAAGCCATAAATAAAGACAATTGCTACCGATGTCACAGCTGAATATCAATATGATATAGCAGCGGCTTATTTACTATCATTTTGGCTATCAAGGCTGATAGGGCTTGATAGTTTATTCAATACTCTGAGAAGGAAACCGTAACCTGGATGAAAGCGATAATTCACTTACGCCATCCATTAAAAGAAATTATGAGATCTAGGCCACTTTATTTCAGCGTTTTTCCCGACTTTTCAAAACATGGCATAGATATTGGAAGTTATAAAACCAAGTTAACTGGATACTAGAGCCAGATAGAAAATAACGTAAACCAATTAATGCCCACGTAACGATTAGATAAAGCCTGTCACTTTGTGTCGGTGTTTTCCAGACGTGAACTATAACAACCAATTATCGGGAAGAAGATGATGAAAAGTATTAATGAACTAATTAAGGAAATCAATGAACTAAAGTCAGACCTACATGATAAAGATTTCCTACTCACTTGGGAACAAACCCCGGAAGAGCTAGAGCGTGTTCTTAAAACTGCCCAAGTGCTTAAAGCTATGCGTCAGGAAAACATTGCCACGAATGTATTCAAGAATGGCCTAGCTGTATCGCTATTCCGTGACAACTCTACCCGTACCCGTTTCTCATATGCTTCTGCTATCAACATGTTGGGCCTAGCTCAGCAAGACTTGGATGAAGGGAAGTCGCAAATTGCCCACGGTGAAACAGTGCGTGAAACAGCGAATATGATTTCATTCTGTGCCGATGCTATCGGTATCCGTGACGACATGTACCTAGGTGCGGGCAACGCTTACATGCGTGAAGTTGGCGAAGCATTGGATGATGGTGTGAAAGAAGGCGTATTGCCTCACCGTCCTGCACTGGTGAACCTACAGTGTGATATTGACCACCCAACCCAGTCGATGGCTGACCTTGCATGGCTAGAAGAGCATTTCGGCGGCCTAGATAAGTTGAAAGGTAAGAAGATTGCGATGACTTGGGCTTACTCGCCAAGTTACGGTAAACCACTTTCAGTGCCACAGGGCATCATCGGCTTGATGACTCGTTTCGGCATGGATGTGACCTTGGCTCACCCAGAAGGCTACGACTTGATCCCAGAAGTGGTGGAAGAAGCGCGTGCAAACGCCAAGCTTTCAGGCGGTAGCTTCACTCAAGTTGAGTCGATGGAAGAAGCATTCAAGGATGCCGACATTGTTTACCCTAAATCTTGGGCGCCGTATCAGGTGATGGGACGTCGTACCGAACTACTGCGTGCCAATGACCACGACGGTTTGAAAGCACTAGAGCAAGAATGCTTGGCCCAAAATGCTAACCACAAAAACTGGCACTGCACCGAAGAAATGATGAAGCTGACCAAAGACGGCGAAGCACTATACATGCACTGTCTGCCAGCGGATATCACCGGTGTCTCTTGTGAAGAAGGTGAGGTTGAAGAATCCGTATTCGAAAAATACCGCATCCCGACATACAAGGAAGCTAGCTGGAAGCCGTACATCATTGCTGCAATGATTATGAACCGCAAGTACCAAAACCCTGCCGATATCTTGCAAGAGCTGCTAGATGAAGGGCAAAAACGAGTGAAGTAATTCCTTCGTATACTCAAGATACCTGCTGCCTGCAAGGGCGGGCAGTGGGCACCGAAGTCGATCTATCTGTAATTTTACAGCTTGAGCATGATAGCTCATGGCGGGGGTAACGATCATGCGTCTACTCCTTGGGAGCCCCCGCGTTTTTCTTTCAATTAATTCAATGAGGACTGGTCGTGTCTACATTCTCTCTAAAAATGGAGATCGCCGATAACCGCCATTATAACGGTCAGCTATCTCCTCTATTCTCCATTGAAGAAGCGGAAAAAGCCCGCGCTTTTCACCAAAAGGTGGAAGGGTATCAACCAACCCCTTTGCATTCTTTAGACCACCTGGCCAAAGCAATCGGCGTTGGCAAAATATTGGTCAAAGACGAAGCCCACCGTTTCGATTTGTGTGCATTCAAAATGCTCGGCGGTGCGTATGCGATTGCCCGTTTGTTATGTGACGAATATAAGCTCGATATTAACGCGTTTAATTTCGATACCTTGAAAAACGATATCACCGAAAAAATGACCTTTGCCACGGCAACCGACGGTAACCATGGACGGGGTGTAGCATGGGCAGCCAACAAGCTTGGCCAGAATGCCGTGGTGTACATGCCAAAAGGCGCGGCCGATGAGCGAGTCAATAATATTCGCGCCTTGGGCGCCGAATGTATCGTCACCGATATGAATTATGACGATACCGTGCGCTTGGCGATTAAAACGTCTGAAGAAAACGGTTGGAAGGTCGTGCAAGACACAGCATGGGAAGGGTATACCGAAATCCCAACTTGGATCATGCAGGGCTACACCACCATGGCAGCCGAAGCTGTTGACCAGATGAAAGCCCAACAAATAGCCCGTCCAACCCATGTATTCCTACAAGCGGGTGTCGGCGCAATGGCAGGTGGTGTACTCGGCTACCTATGCGAGCAATTTGGCCCGGATAAACTTCACTCTGTGGTTGTTGAGCCAGACCAAGCCGATTGTATCTACCGCTCCGGAATTAGCGACAAAGGCGACATGGTCAATGTAAGCGGCGATCTTGCCACCATCATGGTCGGCTTAGCCTGCGGTGAGCCTAACCCAATCGGCTGGCCGGTATTACGCGACTGCTCGACCCAGTTTGTTTCATGCCAAGACAGCGTCGCCGCACTTGGTATGCGCGTGCTAGGCAACCCATTGGGTGATGATCCAAGAGTGGTATCCGGCGAGTCGGGTGCTGTTGGCGCAGGGTTGCTTGCTGCCGTTCACTACCACCCAGAGCGCGAGCAACTCATGGAGAAACTCGGCCTAAACCAAGACTCGGTGGTATTGCTGATCAACACCGAAGGGGATACCGATCCGGTGCATTACCGTGAGGTAGTGTGGCAAGGACTTCACCCAACACTCTGAACATTTACTTTTGCTAGTTAGCACAATGCCTGTATCGAAAGTGCTCATTTATGCTTATAAACTCCGCGCTTTCTCTTTGTCCTTGCACTAACTAGCTTCAGTTAATGCTCAGAGCATCAATAAAAATTCTATGGCGCTGGGAGCGGTGAATACTGCTTTCAAGCTCCTGCAAAATCACACATGCCGGCGTGAAAATGTTGCCGGCGCAAGGAGAATTACAATGACAATGAACATCCCATTTGCCCAAGTACTAGAAAAAGCCCAAGAATACAAAGCGGATATGAGCCGCTTCCTGCGTGACATGATTGCGATCCCTAGTGAAAGTTGCGATGAAGAGAAAGTCGTACTGCACATCAAGGAAGAAATGGAAAAAGTCGGTTTTGATAAGGTTGAAATTGACCCAATGGGTAACGTATTAGGGTGGATCGGCCATGGCCCGCACTTGATCGCGATGGACGCGCATATCGATACCGTTGGTGTGGGCAACATGGATAACTGGGAATTTGATCCTTACCAGGGTATGGAAGATGATGAAGTGATCGGTGGCCGTGGTGCGTCGGATCAGGAAGGCGGCATGGCATCGATGGTGTACGCGGGGAAGATCATCAAAGATCTCGGCCTTGAAGATGAGTACACCTTATTGGTAACAGGTACGGTGCAGGAAGAAGATTGTGACGGCCTTTGCTGGCAGTACATTATCCAGGAAAGCAATATCCGCCCAGAATTCGTGGTATCAACCGAGCCAACAGATTGCCAGATCTACCGTGGTCAGCGTGGCCGTATGGAAATCCGCGTCGATGTATCAGGTGTGAGCTGCCATGGTTCAGCCCCAGAACGTGGTGACAACGCCATCTTCAAGATGGGCCACATGCTAAATGATATCGAAAAACTGGCTTCTAATTTGGGTGACGACCCGTTCCTAGGCAAAGGAACACTAACAGTATCAGAAGTGTTCTTCACTTCGCCAAGCCGTTGTGCTGTTGCTGATAGCTGCGCCGTTTCTATCGACCGTCGCCTGACTTGGGGTGAAACTTGGGAAGGCGCGATCAAAGAGATCGAAGAGCTGGATGCTGTGAAGAGATTTGGCGGCAAGGTTTCGATGTACAACTACGATCGTCCTGCCTACACCGGTTTGGTTTACCCAACAGAGTGCTACTTCCCGGCATGGGTTATTGATGAAGAAAATGTCGCAACTAAAACACTTGAAGCCTCTTATGAGTTGCTGTTCGACAAGAAACCAACCGTCGATAAGTGGACCTTCTCTACCAATGGCGTATCAATCATGGGCCGTTACGGTATCCCTGTGATTGGCTTTGGTCCAGGTAAAGAGCCAGAAGCTCACGCTCCAAATGAGAAAACATGGAAAGAGCATTTGGTGACCTGTGCTGCGATGTACGCTGTTATTCCACAGATGTACCTACAAGAACTGAAAAAATAACCCGTTAGTGGTTTAAACCTTTTCCGTCCTAGGGGCGCCGACCCTCTGCCTAACAGTTGGCCTCATATCCCCCCTAGGATGGAATTTCTGGACAGTGGTGAGGGAATCATGACTCAAGGCAATCCGACCATAAACACACTGGCGAGCGAGGTGCCCCAGCGTGCGCCAGAGATGAACAATGCCGTGTTGATCCGCCAAGGCATCGTTGTCGACCACGTGAAAGCACAACAAGCCGATATTCTGGTTATTGACGGCAAGGTTGCGGATATTGCTCCTGAAATTCACCGTGTTCCCTCTGGCTGTGATGTGATTGAAGCGGCGGGTTTGTATGTGATGCCAGGCGGGATTGATGTCCATACCCACTTTAATATTGATGTTGGTATCAGCCGCAGCTGCGACGATTTCTACACCGGTACCCGCTCTGCCGCCTGCGGGGGCACGACAACCATTGTTGATCATATGGGGTTTGGCCCAAAGGGCTGTAACCTTCATCACCAACTTGCGGTGTACAAAGAATACGCCAAGGACAAAGCGGTCATTGATTACAGTTTCCATGGTGTGATTCAACACATCAATGATGAAATTTTGGCTGAGATGGCCTCGATGGTGGAAGAAGAGGGGATCACCAGTTTCAAACTGTACCTCACTTACAACTACAAGCTTGATGATGCCGATGTACTCAAGGCTCTCACTGAGCTGAACAAGGTGAATGCACTAACCACTGTGCACCCGGAAAATGACGCTGCCATCGCACTGCGGCGTGAGCAGCTGCTTGGCCAAGGTAAAACTGCGCCCAAGTATCATGCCGAAAGTCGACCATTGGCCTGTGAAGCTGAAGCCATCGCCAGGGTTATCAACCTGGCAAGCTTGGCCGATAACGCGCCGTTATATATTGTCCACCTATCAAATGGGCTTGGGCTTGATTACGTTCGCTTGGCACGACAGAACCATCAACCGGTTTGGGCCGAAACGTGTCCTCAATACCTTGTGCTGTGCGATGCCTGCTATGAACGCGAAGATGCACTTAAATTCATTCTCAGCCCGCCACTGCGCCCGGTCGAAGAGTCGCGCAAGCTTTGGCAAGGCATTGAAGATGGCAGCATCGATACCATTGCCACCGATCATTGTTCGTTTACTTACAAGGTACAAAAGCAGCAGGGTAAGGAAGATTTTAGTGCTTGCCCCAACGGCCTGCCGGGAGTGGAAACCCGGATGCCATTGCTGTTTTCAGACGGTGTGATGTCGGGGCGGATCAGCCCAAGCCGTTTTGTTGAGCTCACCAGTTACATGCCAGCTAAGTTGTTCGGTTTGTATCCACAAAAAGGGACGTTGCAAGTCGGGGCGGACGCCGATTTGGTCATGTTCGACCCTAAGCAACAAGTCACGATAAAACACGATTTATTACACGACAACACTGATTACACCCCGTTTGAAGGTAAGCAAGTTCAAGGCTGGCCAGTAATGACGATAAGCCGAGGGCAGGTGGTGGCGTGCAATGGCGAATTTACGGGGAAAGCCGGGAATGGCCGCTTTATTCGCCGCCAACCGTTCCATACTCACCAATTGCTATAGCGGGTTTGTTGTAACGGCCAGATAGGGGAGATTCATCGAAAGAGAGGGCTTCTCCCCACCAACAAGGATAATTCAAGGAGCTACTATGAAGCCTATTGCTGTTGTCGCTTTGGGCGGCAATGCATTGCTGCGTCGCGGCGATGCCCCAAGTTTTGAAAACCAACTCGCCAATATTAAGATTGCCGCTAAAGCCATTGCTGAGATAGCCAAAGAATACCAAGTGGCGATTGTTCACGGTAATGGCCCTCAGGTTGGGTTGCTGGCGTTGCAGAACTTGGCTTACGACAAAGTATCGCCATACCCGCTTGATGTATTGGGTGCCGAAAGTGAGGGCATGATTGGTTATATGCTGGCGCAAGAGTTGCAAAACCTGATGCTGCAAACTGAAGTCAGCAGCTTGCTGACCCGGATTGAAGTCGATCCCAATGACCCAAGTATGCTGGACCCAACCAAGTTTGTCGGCCCGGTGTACAACGAAGAAGAAGCCGGTATCTTGGCCGAGGCCAATAACTGGACCATGAAGCGCGACGGTGAATTTGTCAGGCGCGTGGTGCCATCGCCTAAGCCTGTGAACATTATTGATAAACAGTCTATTGAGACCTTGTTAAACGCAGGCCAGGTGGTGATTTGCTGCGGTGGTGGCGGGATCCCGGTACGCAAAGGGGACTTTGGCTACGCGGGTGTCGAAGGGGTGATTGATAAAGATTTGGCAGCCACATTGTTAGCCAAGCAGCTTAAAGCGGACAAACTGTTGATCCTCACCGATGCTGATGCGGTCTACTTGGATTGGGGCACCGATAACCAACGGGCATTACGTCTAACCTCGCCATCCCAGTTGAGTGAGTATCAATTCCCGGCTGGCTCTATGGGGCCAAAAGTGGAAGCCGCGGCTGACTTTGCCAACTTCGGCGGCAAGGCATACATTGGCGCTTTAGAGCAAGGCTTGGATGTATTGGCTGAAAAAGCCGGGACATGTGTGAGTGCCTAACGTGTAGCTGCTCTTAACTGCTGATAATTAAGCAGCAACCTGGATGCCGGGTTGCTGCTTTTTTATTGCTGTCTTTTAATCACTTCCTCTGCTGCAATAAAGTACAAAAACTCAGGCAATAATCGTCAATCTCTGCTTTCCCTGTCCCACTATACTCTTCCCAAACTAACCGACATGAAGTGGTGACACCCTATGCCAAATTCCATTATTAATTTACAAAATACCCCTAACAAAGAAGGTGTAGTGAGCAGAAGCGTCGCTTTTCAAAGCAATGGCGCAATGTTGAAAGGCACGCTGTATACACCAGAGGGTGCTAGCCAACCACTGCCAGCGGCTATCGTTGCGGGTGCTTGGACCACAGTGAAAGAGCAAATGCCGGGGACCTATGCGCGTGAACTGGCTGCCCGTGGTTTCGCTGCATTGGCGTTTGATTTTACCGGCTGGGGCGAAAGTGAAGGCGCCCCTCGCTATGTCGAAGACCCTGTGGTGAAAACCGCAGACATTCAAGCTGCAGCTGATTTTTTAGCGACATTGGACGAAGTAGACAGCGCCCGTATTTCTGGTTTAGGGGTGTGTGCCTCGTCGGGTTATATGGCCGATGCGGTTGCGAGTAACGCTAATTTGCAAAAAGTGGCGTTGGTTGCCCCTTGGCTCCACGATCCTGCAATGGCAGAAGCCGTTTATGGTGGCCCAGAAGTTGTACCGGGCTTGATTGCTTTGAGCGAAGCCCCAGGTGCTGGCGAGCAAGTGCTATTGGGAGCCAGTGCTATTGGGAGCCAGTGCGACAGATGATAAATCGGTGATGTACCAAGCCCCTTATTACACTGAGGCCCACCGTGGTTTGATTGCCGAGTACGATAACAAGTTTTCGGTAGCAAGCTGGAAGCCTTGGTTGACTTACGATGCGCAAGCTTCCGCTGATAAGTTAAGCAAACCAATGTTGATGGTTGGTTCTGCCTCTATCGCATTGCCAGCTGGCGCAGAAGCTTATGCAAAGCGCACTAAAGCCCCACTGGAAAAGCTATGGCTAGAAGACGATGTAACTCAATTCGACTTTTACGATCGTAAAGATGTAGTGGGCAAAGCCAGCGATGCGGTAGCCGATTTCTTTAAAGGTTAATTAGGCTACCTAACGATTTTCGTGGAGAACATTATGTCGAGCTTAGCAGAACAAAATAAACAAAGAGTCCGCGATTTTTTCGCGGCGATTGAAGCAGAAAACCCTGAAGCCATTGCTGCGCTCTTTGCCGAAGATGGCCTTCATATTAATCCCTACCACTCAGGCGTTTTTCCAACCGGAGCCAAGGGGCGGGAGGGTATAAAAGCTTACTGGGCACCGACTTTTCCCAATTTTGATGGCATGGCGTTCCCTATTCATGAACTTTATGCCATGGAAGCTGGTGACAAGGTATTTGTACGGTATACAGGCCGAATCAAACTGAAAAACAGTGGAGGTTGGTATGAAAACGAATATTACTCGACATTCAAATTCAACTCTAACGGGGAAATTACAGAGTATGTGGAGATTTTTAACCCTGTAGTGGCAGCTAAAGGTTTTGGTTTGTTGAAGCAGTTAGTGTCAGTTAATCAAAATTAATTAAGGTAGTAGTGATAACTATTAAAAGGTTTAGTAATAACACTTAATGGTGAGGCAGCAATCTTTATTGGGTTGCTGCTTTTTTACGCAATTCGTAGTTTATTAAGTGCTAATGGTGATTGCTTGTTTAGGACTTACCTATACCAAATATGCATTTAAACACATATTTATATGCCACCGAGTTATATGCAACCAGTTTGCAATCTGTTATCTTTGACCATATGCAAGATATTGTCAAATAAAAAACATGTAAAATTGGCATTTCCTGTGTTTAACATCAAATTAACAATATTGTTTTAAAAAAATGCTTCTTTTTTGAGGAGATAGTTGTTTTTATATTCCTGCCACACGGCACTACATTTTTAATTAAGGATAATTTAGGGGGATGTATGGAATACCAACCAATTGGCAATATCTAAATTAAATAACGAAAGGTATGGGTAACCATACCTTTCTTCAGAAGGTTTAATATGAAAAAATATATTACTATAGGTGCTAGTGAGCTAGATACCTATCTTGACTACACTATTTTTAGCATTATTTCTATATACATGTTCTCTGCAACACCATTTGAAATGGGTCTGTTAGGGGCGTGTTTCGCATTTCCATTTTTTGTATTTGGAAAGTGGTTTGGAAAAGTGTTCGATAAGTATAATGTGCAAATATTAAGGGGAGGGCTATTTTTTAGTGTCATTATATTAATGCCATTATTGTTACTGGCAGATTCAATGGTGTCTTTATATTTTATTTTGCTGATGAAAATTTCTTGTCGTTGTGGGTTGAACGTTTCTAATCCAAAACTGAACAAAGATGAAAATGAATCTAAGAAGTTTTATGAAATATGTGGATATTTAGTCAACATAAGCCGGATTGGTATTCCGTTACTAGTAACATTCTTCTATGGAACTTTTGGTTTATGGTCTGTTGTTATAATTTCATTATTGCTTAATATAATAGGTTTATTATTTTCAATCTTCGACAATGAACGATATTTTAATGATGGTGATATCAATAACAAATCTATTTTAAAAAATAACTTCTCTCTTAGGAAAGAGATGAAGGATAAACCAGAATTATATTTGCTGATTATTGCTTATACGTTATCTAACTTATCATTCTTTCTAAGTAATGACATGCTTAGCATTTTCTTTGAATTTATTGGTGAATCTGAAGAAAGTGTTGGATATATAATAACTATGCTAGGGTTAGGAGGTATCGTTGGAACGAAAATAAGCTCTTTTATGATGGGTAAATTAAGCAGTAATCATGTTTTTTTACTATCTCTTGTAGTTAATAGTATAGTGTTCACTGCATTTGGATTTCTCAATGAAACTGTAGTTAGTGTATATTTTTACTATTTCTTGATATTTTTGACTGGTCTTGCATCTGGTATAATTTTTGTGTCATTTCGCTTTGGCATTAGAAGGTTAGTAGATTTTAGTAACCTTGCAAAAGTTACAGGTGGAATTCAAAAAATATCATCTGTGATTGCTATATGTATGCCTGTATTAGGTGGGTATTTAGCAAACCTATACTCAATTACCTTTACATTTAAGGTTACAGGTATAGCACTTTTTATAATCTTAATTTTTTGTTCTATAAAGACAGTAAACCTACACTCTGGAAGGAGGATAAATGCTTAAGTGTGAAAAGATGAGCGAGTTGTCTTTTTTAACTACTGGTCATTACGATATCTATCTTAAAGGTAAGGAAAAACAAAACTGGGATAGGGATTTAGATTGGAGCCTAGCTGAAGATGATTTAATTCCTGAGCATTTAAAAGATACGGCAATTGCTGTAGCAAGCCTATCTGCCCATGTTGAAGTTCTTGGAATGCAAAATGCTGCAGAACTCTTGTCTGATTGCGAAGATTTCGCGTTAAAAATAGGGCTAGGGCAAGCGGTAAATGACGAAGCTAGGCATGCTGAGTTATTTTCAAAATACGTGATGTTAGCTAATGGAAATGTTCAAGATTTATCAAAAAATACTGAGATTTATGACCAGCACTTCTCTACTCTAACTGACTTTGATGATATTTTTCTCAGCCATGTTTTTCTAGAGAATGGAGCATTAGAGCAATTCAATATTTTTATTCAAGCCTTTGGTTCCAATAGTTTAATTGGACAAATATACAAAGGTGCCCTACAAGATGAAGCTCGACATGTTCAAATGGGGATTAACTACTTCCGAGAACAAATTATTAAAAATCCTTATAAGGTAAAAAAAATCAAGGATCATTTAAATCAGTTTCAAAATATTCTACATGTAAATGATGCTGGCATTAATTGGTTAGCAGAAATTAGTGGTAAGTCGTACGAAGAAATAAAGAATAGGGTGGAAAATAGACAATCTGGTTTTGTTAATAAGATTCTAGAGGAAAAGTGTTATGCTTAATGGTTATAAGCTGATTAAGAGTGCTATCTCTGAAAGAGAAATTGAACTGATGTATCGCTATCTTGCTATTATGGATAGCACTGGTAATTTAAATGGTAATACAGACTCTGAAAACGTGCATATGTATTTTGCGGTTCCATACTTTGAAGCCATGCTTAGTTACTATTCTGATCTGGTTTCTGAGACTGTTGGTGAGAAAGTATACCCAAGTTACTCCTTTTTATGGAATTATAAGGAGGGTCACCCTGTCGTTATGCACAAAGATAGGGATTCTGTAGATTATATTATTTCTTTGAATATAAACAATAGAGCTGAGAATAATTGGGATTTCCTTATTGAGGATGAGCGTATTTCTATGGATGCAGGGGATATCTTGATCGTTAATGGAAAAGAGTATAAGCATGGTCGCGAACCATGTCCTTATACGAATCGTCTTCAACTCATTCTCTGTTACACCAACAACGAAAACTTAAAGTTTGACCGCCGTGAAGCACTTGGTGCTGATCCTATACCTGAAGTAATTACAGATCCATTCAAAACTGGACTTAATGTGGATGATAGCTATATTAAGGAGCTATGTAATAATCATGTCTAATATCACATACAACTATCATGACACTTTTGTATTCTTCGATGGTAATGTCATTTTACGTAACTTCAAAACAGGTAATGATACTGTTATTACTTTTGGCTTTATGAGATGCGGTAGTTATTGTTGGTTAGCAGAACAACAAGAAACTTTCCATATAGAAGCAGGGAAAGCTGTATTTGTAGTTGACGGTGAAGAGTCATCTGTTTCCAAAGGTTCAATCATGATAGTGCCAAAAGGGAAAAAGTTTACAGTTAAAGTATTAGAGCATTTAGATTATAGGTGCCAGTATGATTAACATAGGTATTGTTGGAACAGGTTTAATGGCCAGTGTGATTGCATCCTCATGTAGGAAAATTGGTATACCTATTCACTCAGTGTTATCGCGGAACCTTGAATCAGCCAGAAGCTTTGGAGAGAAATACAAGGTACCCATTGAGCGGTGTTTTAGTGATGAGATGGCATTCTATAGTGACGAAGCTTTGAAAGCTGTATACATAGCCACGCCGACAAGCATGAAGCAAAAGCACATAAATCAAGCTTTAGATTTTAAAAAACATATGCTTGTCGAGAAGCCTATTCCTAATAGTTTTTTAGTGAATAATACATTAAATCAAGTATCAAGTTCTAACTTGATATTTATGGATGCTAGCCACTTTTTACATAATGAATTTATGGTTGAGCTTCCTTCCTTAATTAACAAGTTTGTGGGTAATATTACACGTATAGATGCTGATTTTATTTGGCCAAGTATTGATGATGGTCACATTAAATTCAAGCCAAAATTAGAACCAAACGGGGCGCTTGGTGATTTGGGCTGGTATCCAATCCGGATCTTACAAACTCTCTGTGATTGTGATGATTCAATGATACTTAACCCTGTCATATTTAATAATGATAATGATTGTACTGTTGGGTTCAATGCAATTGGTTATGTGGATAAAACTATTTTTAATATATCTTCATCTTATCATGGTGCAACAGTAAGGCAGGAGTTGATCATATCTGGTGATAAGGGTGAGATTCGGGTTAATGACTTTGTTATGCCGTATTGTGGGTCTTTTGTATACGGAAAGGTAGTTGACAGTCTTAAGGTCACTATTAGTAGTGGCTTTCTCCCTTTAGTCGAGAAGCAAGAGCGTCGTATTGTTTTTGATGATTATCAGCATCATCAGATGCTTAAGTGTTTTCAACAGAGTATAGATGGTGCAAGAGATGAGTCTTGGTGGGATTCTCAACATCTGATGTTAAGAACGGTTTCAATGATTGAGCACATAAAAGAAAAAGCGGTTGTCATTAACGTATAAGGGGGCGCTTGTGGATACACTTATCGACTTCAGTTGGCTTTCTAAGTTGCTTTATCTTGGCTTAGAGTCGGTTATTCAGCGCCTTTATGTGTTTTTAGATCCCAGCCAAGGTTTGTTCCTTGGCTATATCTTATCTGCGTTGGTAGTTGCTTTGCTGTTTCAGTCGTACCAGACAAAATCTTGGAATTTTATATGGTTGATGAAAAGCCTGATACAGCTTCATAAGCTTAAATCAAAGTCAACGGTAGATGATATTAAGCTTTACTTAGTAGATAAAGTGCTATTGGGCTTTATGTATTCATTTATTCTATCTAGCGCTTTTGTTGTTAAGCAGTCGGTGCTTGACTTATTATCAATTGTAGGGTTGCCAATAATCCATGTTGAAGTTGGGTTGCTGTTAAGCGGTTTACTAACGCTTGGAGCGATAATTGTTTTTGACTTTGCCACCTTTTTTGAGCATTACTTAGCTCATAAGGTCAGGTTCTTATGGGAGTTTCATAAAATTCATCACATTGCAGATAACTTAAATCCATTAACAGCTTACCGCTCGCACCCAGTGAATCAAATCTGTTTTGTGCTGATTGTTAGTTTGTTTACAGGTATTTACTCAGGAGTAATTAATCATTTGTTTCCTAGTGAACAGTTATACATAGTTATAGCTGGTCAGAATGTATTTATGCTTATATTTCTGATAATGGGGTTAAATTTACAACATTCTCATGTCTTTATCAGATACCCTCGGTTCGTAAGAAGCATATTAGTGAGCCCTGCTTACCACCAAATTCACCATAGTAGTTTGAGGAAGCATCATGATGTCAACTTCGGCTTTCTGTTCTCATTTTGGGACCAAATTTTCAATACTCAAGTTATGCCAACTAAGCAGGAAGTACTAACTTTTGGTGTAGCTGGCGAGAAGTATGACAATTATGCAGGAGTGCTAAATATGTACTTAACACCTTTTAAAAGAGTTGCTCGACGTATGTTTAAACGACATGAAACGGTTGCTTCTTCAAAAGAAAATCGAGTTGAACCTTAGCTTACTAAATTTATTCTAGGTGACTTTCTATCAAGATATGGCTGCTGGTTTTGGGGTTATAACCTTTATAGCTAAATCGGGCAAGGCTTGTGTTGATCTTTGTAATTATAAAAAAGTGGGGAGTAGGGCCTCCCCCGACACGTTTATCTAAAGTAGGTGATAAACACAATTAGCAATTATTGAAAGTACTCAACTTAGATGGGCTTCCGGAATTTAGTTGTAACTGAAGTTACATCATCAATGCCGATAGCATCAGGGGGATTGCTGACTTTACTCATCTAAGCGCGAATCGCTTTCGGCACGGATAATGTTACGAATTGGACGCCCTGACAAGAGCCGTGCAGGGGATTTGATATATCTTTTATGGCGGTTTATATCTTTAGGGGGCTATTGAAATGCTAATTTTTCTCAATAATTTCAATAAACTTAGACACAAATGGGTTAGGTTTGAGTTCATTCCATATTACACCAACCTCCCAACTGGAATGTTGCCCGTCTAGCGGTATAAATCGAATGTTAGGCTGACTAATTGCTTGGGTGCTGGCCGGCACAATTGTATAGCCTAAACGTGAAGAGACCAGGGTAAGTAAAGTAAGGATGTCATCAGCTTCTTGTTCAACCTTGAGATTGCATCTTTGTGTAAACAAAAATGCTTTTATTTGCTGGTGAAGGCCAGGTCCTTTCAAAGGATTTAGTTGTAAGTACGGGTAGCTAGATAAGGTCTCCCAAAGCTTCTTTTGATTTATTTTCTCATCCTTGTGGATTGCGACAACCAAATGATCGCAAGACAGTGTTATTGATTTAAGAGGTGGTTCAACGGGTAGACGATTAAAGCTGAGCTGTAAGTCACCGTTTAGCAGGCTCTCTCGCTGTTTTTCGGATGGAATATCATTGAGAGTGATATTTACTTGTGGATAGTGTTGCTTAAACTCAGCTATGTATTTAGGTGCTTGATGGTAAGTTGATACACCAAACCCAATCTTTAAATAGCCCCGTGTGCCTTCTATTACTAATCGTGAAAGCCCTTCAAAGTTCACCATGCTTTGTAGTAACTGCTGGGCTTCAGGTAATAATACTTTACCTATAGGCGTTAATTTTGCACCTTGCCGGCCACGTTCAAAGAGCTCTGCCCCAAGGTATTCCTCTAAACGTTGAATCTTTTTTGTCAGTGCCGATTGAGTGATGCATAAATGCTCAGAGGCTATCCGATAGTTTCTGTCTTGTGCGAGTTGGCAGAAGGCTCGCAACTGATCATGGTTCATTCCAATTACTCATCGAAGGTTGAGATTCTTTCATTATAAGGAATGAAAGAAATTTTCTAAACTGACCTCACCACAACTTAAGAACTAAAATGAGCTATTTATGAGAGATATCCGCGTTGCATCTGTACAATTTAATCATCATGCCAACAATAAGGAATACAACCTTTCAGTGATCGAGCACTACGTCGCTCAAGCCAGAAGCGAATTAGTCGAATTGATTGTGTTTCCTGAAATGTGTATTACCGGTTATTGGCATGTTTCTAAATTAAGCCAGCAAGAGATTGAAATATTGGCTGAGCCTGTTCCAGAAGGCCCATCCACACAATCCCTACTGGCATTGTCGAAAGCAAATAACATGAGTATTGGTGCTGGGTTAATTGAGCTTGGTGATGATGGAAAGCTTTATAATACTTTTGTTTTGGCCATGCCGGACGGTAAAACGGCAAAACACCGCAAGTTACATACCTTTGTTAGCCCCCATATGAGCAGTGGCAGTGAGTATACCGTTGTCGATACACCTCACGGTTGTAAGGTTGGGATATTGATTTGTTGGGATAATAACCTTGTTGAGAATGTACGCATTACCGCATTGAAAGGGGCGGATATTTTAATTGCCCCACACCAAACGGGTGGATGCCACTCGAGAAGCCCAAATGCTATGGGGCTGATTGATCTAGATCTTTGGCATAATCGCGGTAGTAACCCCGAGGCGATTCGCGCTGAAATGCAAGGAAGAAAAGGGCGGGAGTGGCTAATGCGCTGGCTACCTGCCCGAGCACATGACAATGGCCTATTCCTTATATTTAGTAATGGTGTCGGGGTTGATATGGATGAAGTTAGAACAGGCAACGCCATGATTCTTAACCCTTATGGTGAAATTATTACTGAAACAGATAGTGTGGACAATGATATGGTTGTTGCAACGTTGCAGGCGAAAGAGCTGGACATGTGCACCGGTAAGCGGTGGATTCGTGGGCGTCGTCCTGATCTATATCACCCACTGACCGAGGCGCTTGGGCACGAATTGGATCCCCATCAGGCAAGATTCTCAGAAAAGTAATCATTCAGTCATTGTCAATATTGCTCATATCCTAAACTCTCGAATAGTCATGATGTAACGATTGTGACTTTTCGAGTATTTACGGTGCTATCATATCTTTACAGCAAGCATACAACCTTGGCGAAACAACCACTTGAGCAACGCAATTTTCCATCGCGGTAGACATATCCTGTATTTCACCTGGCATCGACTGAAAACCAGCGGCTTTCAGATGCTGGCCAGCTTTCTGTTTGTGCGTTGCGCGCTGATTACCTTGTTTGTGCCTTTTGATATATGGATAAGCTCTAAGCTCATGGCTTTCCATGGGGTAAGTGCGATTGCCAACCAGGATCTATTGGCTTTCTTTCTCTCGCCTGCGGGCTTCTTGCTGAGCTTCTGGTTTGTGACGCAATTGAGCTTTGCTTTTTTTGTTGAGCATTCCACCATTAGTATTTTGCTTGCCCAGCATGATTTAGGGAAGCGGTCGATTCTAGATACTTTCGGCTTGATCCTGCAGCGTAGCTTTCGGGTTGCTAAAGTGGTGCTCGCACAGTCTATTGGGATCAGTTTATTGTTCTCCACTTTGATTTGGTGCGGGCGTTGGCTTTACGGCTTAATGCTGAGTGATTGGGATATAAACTATTATCTCAACAATCAAATGAGCTCATTATGGATTGCCGTTGGTTTGTTGGTTTTGCTCACCTTACCGCTTGTGTTATTGGTGCTTCGTTATTGGGCAAGCTGGTGGCTTGCTCTGCCGCTGAGCCTTTTTCAAAATTGCTCTCAATGGCGTTTATTCAAGCAGGCCCAAAGGCTTAGCCAGGCTATTTATCTGCATATCTTGGTTGGTCACATTGCTTGGCTGTTTGGTCGGGTTGTCATTATTGCCATTATCGCGAAAGTGGTCTTTTTCATTCTTGACCCGATATTGTATTGGGCAACAACCGACCCTGAGCATTATCCGTGGTTAATGCTGGCAACGGCATTGTTATTTGCCATTGCGTTTCTATTGAGTTTTGTTGACCGCTTTATTTACGCAAGCTGCCAATATTATGTTCTACGCTTGCAAACCAAGCGACTTAAATTGGTCAATGAAGAAGAGCGCTTTGCAGGCATTCAACAGAACACCCAGCGCCGTACCTTGCTTATGACGACCATGGTGCTGTTTATTGGGTTTGCCGCCGTTAACGGTTACTCAGATGTCCGTAATTTCGTCGGGCACTTACAAACCGACACATCGGGCTATGTGGTTGCGCACCGGGGAGGTGGCTTTGCACACCCTGAAAACAGTGAGGCGGGGGTGCAGTATGCGATTGAGCTGGGGATCAAAAGTACTGAAATTGATGTTCAGATAACCAAAGACGGACAGGTTATCGTGTTCCATGACCGTGATTTAGGCCGCTTACTCGGTGTGCCCTTGGTTGTTGAAAACACAAGTTACCCTGAAATTGTTGCCGCCTATGAGGCAAACAACCAAATTCCCCCGCCGTTGCTGACCGATTTATTAGATGCTTATGCCGATGACATTGAATTCAATATAGAGCTGAAGCGTTACAACTTCCGTTTTGATCTGGCACTCGCGATGGCTGAGATACTGCCGAACTATGAGCAAGCGATGATTGTGTCGAGCCTTGATGTGTCATTGTTGGAGCGGTTAATGGAAGAAATGACAGCTATTCGCCCCGGCCAGCTGCGTTACGCACTTATCTATGCCGCAAGCGTGGGTGAATCGGAGCTGGAGCGAGAAGTTGATATTTTGATGCTGAACGAGCAATGGTTTAATGCTTGGCGAATTATCGATGCTCAGCAACGAGGCCAAGAGGTGTTGGCTTGGACAATTAACAACCAACCAGCCATGCGTCGTCTGTTCTTACTGGGCGTTGATGGCATTATCACGGATGAGCCGAAAATGGCGTTAGAGGTGAAATCTGCCATCGATGAAATGGAGTTTTCAGAGCGTGCACTGCTTACTTTGCGTCATTGGTTGCTGTTATAAAAAAGTAGGTGGATGGTTAGTTTGGTTTTCGTAATTAAACTTTTAAGGCTGAATATGTATAATTTTTATAAGTCTTTTATATTGTTTTATTCTTTTGGAATAAATAGAGCCTTTTGCTATCGAAATTTCTGTTGGTGAAATTGATTTTGTATGTTTTTTATAATTAATTTAATGGGCGAGTATAATTGCCTATTTAACTTAGTTGTGAGTGAGCCGTTTTTATTTTTGTGAAGGCAATTTGTTTGTTATTCATCTTGAAATGAATTTGTTCAATACTTAATAATAAAATGACTTTAAATTGAAAAAGTTATTCATTATTCATGCGTAGATCACCTTACAGCCCCCCAACCTTGTTATTTATATTTTTATCATCGTTTATGGGACAAACGATGGCAAAAAGCCAAACTGATATTCTAGCCAAAACACCAACTGAACAATTGGTCTTTGAACAGGATTTAGAGGCGAATTACATTGCCTTTGAAGCTGAAAGCTATTCTGAGATCACTCGGCACAATGGAGATAATGACGGCTTTAATATTGTCGGTATTGATGCGTTTACTTCAGATTTTGGCTCGCAGGTATTACCGCAACACAGCGAATTCCCGGCCTCTGGTGATCATGCCTTGATTGCTGATATGCGTTTTTCTTCCGATGGCGAGCAGTCCACGGTTGACTACCAGTTGGTTTTTAATACACCAGGCACCTATAAACTGTATTACCGTAGCTCTTTATTTGAGCGCGGTGGGAGTGAGTCCTATGGTGGGGAGGATTCATTTTATGCTTCTCCAGGCTTTGGCGAGCAACCGGATAAGAAACTGGGTACACGCCAATCACAAGACAGTGAACTTGAATCTCATCCAATCACTAACCCTCAGGAAGGTAAATTTTTCTGGTTTGGTAGTGGCCAAAAATTTGTTGTGACTGAACAAGATGTTGGTAAAGCGTTGAGTTTTAAGGTTCGGGACCGCGAGAAAGGTATTGCGCTTGATCGATTTGTATTCAGCTTAAACCATGACCTTGATGTGGAGGAAGTAGGAAGAGATGGTGACGGGAATGACTTAGACCAACTTTCTAACTCGCCAATAATGGGGAGCACGAATACCAGCAATATTTTTGCAATGGATTACGTCCCTTATTATGAGGATGATACTGAAATTGCACGTCGAGAAAATGAATTGTTCGCCGTTTATGATAGTTTTTTGGATGAGATTCAGCAGGCAAATGCTGCAGGTGATGCATCGGCCATTATTGAACGATTTATTGAAGAGAATAATAGCCAGACGGGGGTTAAAAGTTCGCTAAGGACATTAGTGACATTGGTAACGGAGGAAAGCTTTTACCCTGAGTGGAAAAATGAGGTAGTTAAACGGTTCCAAGAAGAGGGTGAGTTAGCTCGGTTGGAAGCAATAAGAGTCATTGAAAAGCATGAAGGCAAAATTAATGACTTGGCCCAGGTGAATCCGATACGTCATTATATGGATTATGCTTGGGGTTTGTATATGCTGGGTGAATTCTACAGTGACGCCCCTCAGGTTTTTGCTTTTCGTCGTGAGTTTGAAAACTTCGTTACTACATATATTGAAGGTACAGCGCCATATTATGATGGCCCATACTTTACAGGCGGATACAACAAGCATGTAACGGCAATGGATATAGCCTCAACGATTACTTTGCTTTACAAGGGCACCACTCAGTACCCTATGGTGAAAGAAGCATTTCACGCTTTTTGGTATAACGTCACTCAAATGTCATATGACGGAGATAACTCCCCTCATTACGATGCCGGGACTGGCTTTCATATCATATTAAATATCGCCCTACGCCATGGTAAAGAAGATGAGGTCATCGCATCTGAGCATTTATTAAGAATGATGGATAGGATGTCTCGTACTGTGATGAGTAGTGGGCAATCGGCGAAATGGGGCAAGTCGACAGAGAAAAGTGCCCAGGGGCAGATGAGGGTATCGGCAAGCAATAACTTACCTTGGGTGCTAAAAGTAGGCTACCGCCTATGGGACAATCCATTTTACCTCTATGTCGCGAGAAAATATGAATCGCTTTATTTACAGTCACATGGTGCGATAACAGCCGACGATTATAAAGTCGATCTGTGGCCCCTAGGTATTGATGCGATAGACATTACGTTAGCAAAACCACGCCCAGAAGATGTACTGTCTCGAGCGACACCTCGAATAACATCTTGCTGCGCACAAGATGGCCTGTTGCTAGGTCGGGGTGATACCAATTACGTTGAAGTGCAAGATAAACTCATTGTGTCGACAGGGCATCACCCTCGGGCACCGTATCTATTGATGGATCTGAGTTATACCCAGCACAAAGCAGCGCATGATCACCGCTCAGGCATTGATACCCATATTTTCAATGGTTCACACACGGTATCTCGAATTAAGCGTTGGTCGGAAGCAAATAAAAACAATGATATTTACATTAACCCACTTGAATACCAGTACCCAAATGCGCCGTATCAATCGAAAGAGGTGTCTGCACCGGGTGAGCGAGAGCATTTTGACGAGGTTATGCAATACACACCAAGCCATGGCTATGTCATTGACGAGTATGGCGCAGGCTCGATTGCACCAGAGGCTGCCTATGGTTTTGTTGATTACTCAAGGTACCAGTACTCAGGGGTAGGCGCTAAGCGTCAGGTCGCCTTGTTGCACAATGGCATCACTGTTGTGTCCGATACGATTTCCGCCGCTACAACTTATGCGGGTGGACATAACGGGGGAGTGCTTTATCAGGTGTTGACTGAGTTTAAATCTGATTCGGGTGAGAACTGGGTTTTGCTTAGAGGGCAACAAAAGATGTTGCCGCAAGCTTTGCCGATCTCAGAGAAAGAGACTTTAGATACCTTAGTGCTGTTTGCCTCCGTTCCCGCTGGCGCTGAAATAAGCCTTGCCGCGAATCCGCATGATCCCGAAGGTAAAAATGGGAATCGAGAGTGGTTTAGCGCGCATAAACCGTTAGTTGGTGGTGAAAGGGGCAATTTCATCTCCCTGATCATACCGTTGGCCAGTACCAATAATATTGAACGGTTTGTTGGTGGAATTGAAGTCGATGAACAACATCCTTTGAGCACAATAGTGCGTATTCCATATACGGCGCAGCAACAATTGCAGGTCACTTTCTACGACCAGCAGCCACCTAGCTTTGAATACGTGAATACCGATGAGTAATAAGTTGTTCCGAGTCATCATTCAATGGTCAACGTAACGCGTTTAATAAAAAAGGATCTCTTCTTAAGAGATCCTTTGTCATTGGTATCGCTTCAGTTAGAAGCGCTGGGTATTAATCATCGAGTTACCAACGAGTTACCAACGAGCTACCAACAAGCTACTCATCAATAAAATGATGGGCGATTTCGCTTTGCCGCTCTTGGGGCTTGAACTGATTAAACCTAGGCAAGAACTTATCCCAATCGATGACATGGCTGTTGATTTCCGGCCCATCGATACAGGCGTGCTTGCGTACCAGTTTACCATCTTCCATCACGGGCACCATGCAGGCACCGCACATGCCGGTGGCATCCACCATGATGGAGTTCAGGCTCGCGACACATGGCACCTCATACCCTAGGGTCTGATCGCTAACGGCCCGCATCATCATCGGTGGACCAATGGTGATAACTTCGGCAATGGCCTGTTCAGTGCTAGCGGTATCAGTTTCACTCCTATTAGCTGTGTCAGCATTGCCATCACGGTGTTGGATCAAAAGCGATTCCAGCGGTTTGGTGACGAAGCCTTCAATGCCAAAGCTACCATCGTTACTGGTGTACACGACGTCCAGTAACTCAGGGTAGGCATCACGAAGATTTTCGACCTTGTCGCCTTGCTCTGTCCAAAAACGATGGGCTTTGCCCCTAAATCCGGAAATAAGCGTCACCTTATTCCCGATCGCTAGATGGGCACGCATGATCGGATGAACGGCAGGCAACCCAACGCCACCGGCGGTGAAAATCACACGCTGGTTATCCGGGTGCTTCACAACGTGGCTAGCTTGACCTAATGGACCCGCAATGGCGGCGAAGCTATCGCCTTCTTGCATCTGGTTAATCAGCTTGGAGCTGGTACCAAGGCCTTGAACTACCAGTTCGATGGTGCCGGCTTCGGCATCCCAATCTGCGAGGGTGAGTGGGATTAATTCTCCTTTCTCATCAGCGAGTACCCTGACAAACTGACCAGCTTTGGCCGAGCGGGCAATCAAGGGTGATGTGATGGTGAATTCCACAATTTCATCGGTTAATTGCCGACGCTTGACGATTTTAGGCGCAGTTTGACCAAGCTCGGTGTAGCGGCTGGCTTGTGCGACCAAGCCTTCCACCTCTTTGGCATTGAAATCAACATGGCCCATGATTTCCCTAGCGGCGGCTTGGCCGTCACCCGCAGCCTTAATGGCCGTCGAACCACCACGGGTAGCATCACCACCACTGTAAACGCCACTGACTGAGGTTTCTTGCGAATCTCTGTTCAGTAACAGCGTGCCCCATTTAGAGGTATCCAAATCGGGGTTGGCGTCTTTGACGATAGGGTTCGAGCTGTTGCCGAGCGCCATAATGGCGAAATCGACAGGCATTAACTCGAACTCACCCGTGGACTGAGGACGCCTGCGACCGGAGGCATCAGGCTCGCCAAGCGCCATGACGTCAAGCTTGGCACTGGATAGGAAGTGGTTTTTGTCGCCGTTGAACTCGCAAGGTGAGCGAAGCTCTTTGAGCAAAATCCCTTCTTCCAGCGCATGGTGTAGCTCTTCGACGCGGGCTGGCATTTCTTGCTGGGTACGACGGTAGACAATGGTGACATTGGCGCCTAACCGGCAAGCGGTACGGGCGGCATCCATCGCGGTGTTACCACCACCGATGATCATCACTTCCTTGCCTTCCATATCCGGCATTGGCGTTTCATAGTCGGGCTCGTTGGCGTGCATCAGATTGACACGGGTCAGGAACTCGTTGGCCGACATGATGTTCAGCAGGTGTTCACCCGGCACATTCATGAACCGGGGCAAGCCGGCGCCTGTACCCACGAAAATACGGGTGAAGCCCGCACGTTTCAGATCGGCCAGGGTCGCGGTTTTGCCCACGATATAGTTGGCAACAAAGCGGCCTCCCAAGGCTTTGATTTTCTCAACCACATCGTCAACCAGCTGGTTCGGCAAACGAAACTCGGGGATCCCGTACCTCAGCACCCCGCCCAAGACATGGAATGCTTCAAACACGGTGACGGGGTAGCCTGCCTTGGCTAGCAAATAGGCATTGATCAGCCCCGAAGGCCCTGAGCCAACAATGGCGACAGGCGGCTTGGAGGCTGCCACCCAAGGGTTAACCTCAACCGGTTGCGACGGTTCGCCATTGGTTAGTTCACGCTCTCGCTGGGGTAGGAACCATTCCAACTGGCCGATTTCGATTGGCCTGTCGTTATGGGTACAGACCTCTTGGCACTGAAGCTCCTGCGGGCAGACGCGGCCGGTGACATTGGGCAGCGGGTTGGCATCGCGGATCAGCTCGAAGGCTGCCTTGAAGCGTCCTTCTCCCATTAAGTTAAGCACTTGGGGGATATGGATTTTAACCGGGCAACCACCATCGGTTTCATCGGTAGGGTTGCCGTCGCGGTCACACTTTGGTGCGCCAATTTCACAAGGGCGATCTTCGCACTGCTTATCACGAATAACTTCGAGCCAGACAAACAGTTCGACTTCGCGCAAGCTGTACCCCAATCCCATATACCCTAAATAGCCTTGGCTAACGAGGTCGAAGTCGTTGCGGCGCTCTTCTGCTGGGCGGACATAAGGGGGAATATTATTGCTCCCCGGCCAACCGACAGACAGCCCCTTGAACATCGGGTAGCGCACCGACATATGGGTATCCAGCGCTTGGACGAAGGCGCGTTTTTGCTTGAGTGGAATACGCCATAGATAACGTTGCAGTGCGATACTCAACGTATTGTTCGCAAGCAATAGCTGCCACAGCTTTTCGGTGAACTCGGCGGAGAGCTTGCCTTGCTTCAGCGTCTCGCGAATAAGCTGCATACTCTCTTCGATGACCATTTGCTGAAAGCGCTGCGGGTTTTGCTCCATGCGCCTTAGCATTAGCTCACGTTGGGCATCCGGTAACCCCGATTGTCTCGGCTCCGGCTGGTCAATTGCTGATTTGGTAACTAGTTCAACCATCGCTACACCTCCACTGATGCAGGGGCGTTAAAGTGTATGATTTCAGCATCACACTCATCGGCGATCCTTGCGGCACGCTTGACTAACTCATCGCTGAGTTCAACCGTGTCCAGCGCATTGGGGACCACTTGGCTGATGATTTTCGCTTCGCCATTCTCGACAATCGTCGTCTTCTCAAACAGTTCACCCAACTGCTGATAGCAGGTTTTGCAATCAGTACACTGGCCCTTTTCATCCTCGTTGATAGCAACTAGCGGTAAGGCATCACCATTGGCACTGCTTTCTTGGCTTGCACCTGTGCTACCACTTGATTCGATTTGGGTGACCGGGATGGCATTACCAGCCGTTGGTGAGGCAAACATTGCCAGCTCCGCCAAACCGTTGGCGATGGTTTCGATAGTTTGTTCGTTACTGTCTTGTTCGTGCTGGTAACGCAGTTTCCATTCATCCACTTGAAGCTGGTACTGCTTATCAAGGTTAGTAATGTGCAGCCCGCTCAAGTATTGCAGCATACGCCAGTTGCTTAATCGCTCATCGGTGAGGGCAACGAGTGAGGCCGAGACCTGCAGTTTGACTAAGTGCTGCTGGTGATCGGCTGACCAGATGAACGGCGTTTTGCCGTGGCGCTCATCGGCGTTCATGGCGATGAAGTCGGCTAGTTCAACGGCGCTTTGCTCTTCGCCAATAGGGTTGAAGTGTTTCTTGAAGCGGCCCTCGTACAAGGCAAAGTCGGCCGGGGTAAACGGCACTTGTTTCAATTGGGTCATGCCATCACTGTCGAGGTAGCTGATGGTGTGGGTAGCCCAATCTTGCTGTAGCTCTGGGTTGCCTTCAATCGAGAAGCGCTCTGCCAAGGTCGCGCCTTTACGCGGGTCGTGGACAAATACCGGGTTCATCCGGCTTTCAACCGCCAGGCGTGAGTGTCGGGTACTGGCGTCATCGGCAATACCGTGTTCGCCCATACATGGGGTATAGACATCAAACAGTGCAGGTGCCTCTTGGTAATTGAGGTACTCCATCAAGTTAGCCATGAAGTGGCCCTGCAACGCGGTGGAGGTTTGCACCACCATGACTTTCGGGTGGAAGGTCGCAATAATGCCGAGCTCTTTGCGCGACTCTTGCTTACCACTATGGGCGGCGCCGAAGCGGCTTAAGTCGGAATCTTGCGCGGTGAAGCTAGCAGTAGATGCCTGCCCGCCTGTATTGGAGTAGCTACCGGTATTGAGCACGAAGATCTTGATTGGCGTGCTGGTGGTCAGCAACCGCGATAGGGCACCGAAGCCGATATCATAAGTTGCGCCGTCACCACCGATACTGAACACCGTAGGCAGCAAACCAAGCTCTTGCTCAGACAGCTGGTTCCACTCGAGATAGCGCAGTTGGCGGTCATGCACGTCTGGATCGTACATGTCTTCAAGCTCTAGCTTGGCTGTTCGCAATGCCTTGAACTGCTCAAGCTGGTTGGCAGCTTCACCTTCAAATAGCCCTTTGGCAACCGCAGGGGTATCTTGGAACAAGCTATTTACCCAAGGATCGTTGTAAGGATTGGCAGGGAAGGTGGAGGCATAAACGCTACTACAGCCGGTGGCGTTGGCAATCAAGGCGTCAGATGGCCCATTGCCCGTTGGGCCGTGCTCAAAGTGGTAGAGGCGTTTTTCCAGTACTTGAATGGTGTTCGTAATACGCTCCACGCGTCCTTGCGCTGTTTCGCCACTGGCTAGCGCTTGCTGTTTGTCTTCGAGTTGCTCGATGATGTTTTCAAGGCTAGCAATGTGCGATTGGTAACGCTGTTGCTGTAGCGCTCGGTTAATGGAGGTAACAAGGCGCAGGGCAGTAACCTCGCCACAACCACGACACGCACCATGGCCGGAACTCATCGCATAGTAATTGCTGCGATCAAGCAATAACCGCTTTGATTCGCTGGCATCGGTTACGCCTTGGTGCAAGAAGCGAGGTGGGGTATTTGGCATTTCGGCCAATGTCGAGAACAGCTCATGCATTTGCTGGTTCATTTCTGTGGTTTGGCGCACCTTCAATAGCGCGTTCGGGCCACAGACGTCGACACACTCCATACATCCGCTACATTTGCTTGGGTCAATGGCTACCGAGAAGAAACCGCCGCTGCCCGGAACCGCTTTTTCCATCGCATCAAAGAATGGCTTGGTACGGCTAACCGGTAGCGATTCCAGTGCAACGCACATTCCCGCGATTTGCTGGGTCATACCGTGATCGCCGAAGGACATGGTATCGACGACTTTAGCCACAATCTGATGAAGTGGCATAGACTCGTTCTTCGGTGCATTACGGTAGTAGTGGCGAGCCGCATCCGCAATCGGCGGCATTTGTGCTCTCAGCCTGTCGTGCTGCGCTGGCGGGATATTCAGTTTGTCGATGGCCACAGACAAAATATCGTGCAGTTCATGGACCGCATTAGGTATCGCGCCATCAGGACAGGCAATGGTGCACTCCATACAGCCGGTACATTTATCGGCGTCGAACTTGGGCACATTAAGCCTAAACAGCCCCTTATCTTTGGTGATGGCACTGGCAGGCGGCATGAACATACCCGAACCAGGAATGACAGGCGCTTCGCCAATAGAGCCGTCGGCATAGCGCTTACCTGCAATATTGTTGAAGTAGGAAGGGTCGAACAAACCACAACTGGCTTGGGTTTGCTTTGGTGCTTCTGCCGTTGCGGCATTTGATGCCTCAATGGCGACATCGCTGAAATCTTGGTAGCAGACTTGCTTGGTGGCGTGAATCCCTTCGCGGATCACCGCCATGTTACTTTCAACAACGCGCTCACCCTTGGCACCAAACTTCTTGGCGATTTGCTGGGTGATCCGCTCAAGCATCAAGGTTTCATCGGCGCCCTGAGTAACTTGGGTCGCATGACCACATAGCGCACCGATAAAGGCGATACCCATCATCCTGATTTCAAGATCGGCAGATGGCGCTTGCTCCCTGGCTACCTTGAAGGCATCGACGATATAGAAGTCGATATTATTGTCGCGAATGTACTGGCGTGCCGCTGCCGGGATTTCTTGCCATACCTGCTCTGGCTCGTGGTGGGTTTGCAAGATGAACGTGCCGTTGCGGGTTAGCCCAGCAAGCGGGTTGGTATGCATGAACACCTTGTGATCCGGTGACAGTACCACTTCAACTTGCTGTAACTCGGCATTGGTGATCTTGATTGGCTCTGGCGACAGCGTGATAAAGAAGTTGGTGGGCGCGCCACTTTTTTCCGAGCCGTATTTCGGCATGGACTTGGAGTGCAAGCCTAATGCCCCAGACAGGATGTCAGTGAGCAACTTGCCTGTTGCGATGGTGCCGTAGCCACCAACAGAGTGGAATCTTACCCGTAGGGCTGCGTCAGGAAGCAAGTTAGGGTTATCGCCGGTTTCCAATGCCATTAACTCGGTATCGGGGTAGGCGGCACGGAGTCGGCCTTGGATTTGTTTAAGCTCGCCTTTGGCCTCGGCATCAAAGAACTGGCTGCCCAAATAGTAGAATGGCTTGGGCGCCTCAGCCCGCATATTGTCAAAGGCTGCGATCAAGTGCTTGGGCTGTAGATCATGACCACCAAGCCCGAAGATACCTGTGTTGATCATCGGGATCTGTGCCAATGGCGCTATGCCTTTGTGGCGCGGCTGTTGCACATTTTCTTGCGCCTTGAATAGGGCACGAGAAATACGCGCAGTTAGGCGGGTTTCATCACAGCGTTCCAATACCGTAACGGCTTTTTTCCCAGCGAGCTTTTCGACAATTTGTGCTTCCGGGAAAGGCTGAAGTTGCTTAATCGAAATCACCCCAACCTTTTGTCCTTGCTGGCGAAGATGGCTGGCGACGGCTTCGGCATCGTCGGTGACAGAGCCTAGCCCCACGATGACATAATCGGCATCGTCACATAGGAAGTCCATCACGGGCTGGTAGACGCGGCCTGTTAGTTCACCGTATTCCTGCATGGCTTGCTCGATAAATGCGGCACATCGCTTTGGAAATGGCTGCGGTGATCGACAATACCGGCTTGGTAGTCAGGCTGGTTTTGAACCCCACCAGTCAGCCCGGGGTTATGGGTATCAACGAGGGCAGGAACGCGCTGGCGGGTATTCTTCTCGTAGGCATTGAGCCAAGCCCGTTGCCACTTCTTGTGCAGCAACTCAGGTAACAACGCGACCGTTGGTTCGACGAGCTTGCCTTCGCTATCTTGTTCAATGGCCTCGGCATTAACCGTGATGTAGTTTCTCAACTCATCTAGCTTTTCTGGCCAAAACTGGCTGTGATACTTCTCGATAAATTGGTTGAGTTGCCACACACGCCCTTTGGCACCGTAAAGCAAGCACTGGGCTTCGGTTGGGGCTGGGATACGATCCGACGGATCACCTAGGTAGTGCTTGAGTAGATCAGGCTCGGGCAGGGCGACTTCGCTTTGGATATGGCTGGTGGCAAAGCCGTCCATGGTGTTGGCAACCGGGATCAACGAAAGTGCGCTGATCCGGTATGAAATTGCAGCTAAATCGGCGGCTTCTTGGGCATTACTGGCAAACAGGGTGGTGTAGCCTGCTGACAGTAGGGCATAAACATCATCATGCCCCGCCATGACATTCAGTGAGTGGCGAGAAACAGAGCGGGCTGCGACATGCAGTACGAAGCCAGCGGCTTTCTTACCGACTGTGACGTAATGGGATTCAAGGCCGTAGAGAATACCTTGGCTGGAAGAGGCGTTGGAAATATATTTTCCGCCGGTTAGGGCTGCCCCTAGTGCCCCACTTTGCGCCGAATGTTCGCCTTCTGGTTCGAAAAAGAAGGGATGTTGGCCCCAAACATTGCAACCACCTTGAGCCCGGAAAGCTTCGTAGAGCTCAGAAATTTCAGTTGAAGGGGTGATTGGGTATCCGATGACACCACCGCAGACATGATCCATGACATGGGCGACGGCGCCATTGCCATGGATAACGGTTGGGATGCCGGGATAAATGGGGGTGTCTTGGTACGAATTGCTCCTTTGGGTCAGTGTAGACATACGACATAGCTCCTTGGATTATGGATTTATTATTAGGTCGACTTCCTTATGGCGTCGATTCTTTACTCCTCACCAAAATACGTCACGGCAATCATTGCCTGTTTGCACCTTATCATTCAGAGCATTTTGGTGATAAACCACATAAACCTAGTGATCGCTCTCGAGATGACCGTCGATGCTTATAACTACCCAAGCAGCGTCAAGATGCTTGTAACAACAAGACGTTAGTTACAATTTATTAACCTGAAGCCACTTGGGTATATGAGTTAGATGCTACACTAGTTGCTGATGCATCTTTGCTCACATGGTCACAAAATGAGCACCTTTATTGGCTGAAATTATGAGAATTGCCACACTGGCAGCAAGACAGATATAGATAGGAAAAATAGGAGCGATTTGCACTGAATAGGCAAGAACAGCTGCGAGTGTGTAGCCAACCGTGTGTGACATGGCGATAAAGCCGGAGGTCGCCCCAGGGCTATGCTTGTGTGCTTGGGTCGCGAGGGTGGTGTAGGCTGGCACGAGTAATGCTGCCCCGAATGACAAAATTGCCATGCCGATGGCGAAAAACACCAAATTACCCGTCAAGAATAACGTAGCCCCCAATGCGAGGGTTACCCCGCCAATACGAAACATTTTAGCCGCAGAGAGCCGTTTCTTTTTTATCACAATGACTTGTGTTGCCAGTGTTACCGCAGCACTGAGCGTTAATAGTAGGCCAATGGCGTTACTGATTTCACTACTACTCCAAGTCGTCATGTCGTTAAGAATGGCGGGTAGGGTGTATTGCAGCAGGGCAATAACGATACAAAGAAAAAGCCCCGAAAGAAGGTATGAGGCAAGTGAAGCTGGGGGCAACCAGCCTTTTGATTGCGCAGCTCTTGATGAGTCATTGCTAGTAAATTCGGGCGCTGGCAATGCCCACGCAGCCAGCAGTGCAATGATAGGGAAAACTGCCATGGTGGCCAAAGAGGCATAAGGCGAAATGTTCAGGACAGCGATACAAAATAACGGGCCAACGAGTCGTCCGCTGCTCAATCCGATGCTAATGGTGCCGATAGCTTGCATGCGGTTGTCTTCCCCGCACAGTAAAATTGCCCAATGTTGAAGCGCAGGAACAAGCCCAGCTACGGTTAATCCGTAAATAACTCGGGCGCCGATTAAGCCAATGAGCCAAACCCAGTAAAGGTCAGAAAAAGAATGGCTTAGCTGCGAAAAGCCAAGCAGCATGAAAAAGCTAAGCGCCATGCCCATTAGGGCTATTTTCACAATCGGCTTAGGGCCGCGGCGATCACTGCGTTTTCCCCAATAGGGCGCAGCGGGCAGAAAAAGAAAGCTACCAAGGGCAATAAGCATTGACCATTCAGGGAGACTAAATGCCGAATACTCAATGAGTAAGGGCAACGAGACTAACAGGCCATTCTGTCCAATCCCCATCAAGGTGGCGATGCTGGCAAGAATATACAGCGGGTAGGGCTTTGTGATTGCTTGGACTTTTTCAGTCATGGTGTCTTAAGGTATTGAGCTTATTATTATGATTGGCAGGAGATACTACTCACAATTAGCAACTATGAAAACTATTATCATTGGTATTCCCCTATGTTAAAGTGGCGCCCCAGATTTTCACTCAACAATATTCTGCGATTGGCTCATGTATCAACTTGTCGATGCGTCATTTCAAATTGATGGCAAAACTATTCTTCACCCAACCAATTTGACTTTCAAACCCGGTGCCGTGACAACGTTGCTCGGTCACAATGGTTGCGGTAAATCCACTTTGATTAAGCTATTGAGCCGTCAGAACCCTGCCGCTTCGGGGCAGGTGCTATTTGATCAACAGCCGATCAGTGCATTGTCGAGCCAAGATTTTGCTTTGAATGTTGCCTACCTGCCTCAGCATCCGCCGATCACCGATGGTGTGACCGTCAGAGAGTTGGTGTGCTTTGGCCGCTATCCTTGGAAAGGTGCCTTTGGTCGATACAGTGATCAAGATTACCGCCTGGTGGATGACGCAATCGAAAAAGTTGGCCTAACGCCGTTTGCTAATCGTTTTGTTACCACCCTGTCTGGCGGTGAGCGTCAGCGTGCATGGGTCGCAATGCTACTGGCGCAGCAGAGTAAGTGTATCCTTCTTGATGAGCCAACCTCAGCACTCGATGTTGCCCACCAGTATGAGCTACTTGCGTTGATCCGAGAGCTAAATCAGTCTCTTGGTCTTACCGTCATCATGGTTCTGCATGATGTGAACATGGCAGCCAAATTCAGTGATGAGTTGATTGCCCTTCACACTGGCAAAGTTATCGCCCAGGGTAGCCCGGAGCAGATGATGAACCCAGAGACGCTTCAACAGATATATGGCATGGAACTGGCGTTGTTCAACCACCCTGAAACAGGTAAGCCAATTAGCTACATCCCTTAATCTAAAATGAAAAAGGCTGATATTTTGAAAAAGCTTGTTTTATGGGCGCTGGCGCTAGTGTCATGTTGGGCTCAAGCACAAACCTTTAAACATGAACTAGGTGAAGTCACTTTCGATAAAACGCCGCAGCGTGTGGTGGCATTGGATTGGGTACTAACCGAAGCGGTATTGAGTTTGGGTGTGACGCCCGTTGGTATTGCCGATGTTAGTGGCTACCAAACCTGGGTTTCAGAGCCCGTACTGAGTGATGACGTGATCAACGTAGGTTCTCGCCGCGAGCCGAACCTTGAATTGCTCGCAGAGCTCAAACCCGATGTTATCTTGATGAGCGAACATATGGCGGCGGCCTATCGCCCATTGCAGCGCATTGCACCTGTTATGGTTTATAGTGCCTACAGCAACGACAAGACACCGCTTGAATCTGCAACCCTGATGACCACCCAACTGGGTAAGTTGCTTGATAAAGAGCAACAGGCACAGCAGGTGATTGCCCAGACGAACGACAAACTGGCTAACAATGGTGAAATGGTGCGCAAGCATGTTTCTGATGTTAAGCCTTTGATGTTCGTACGCTTCATCAACGATAAGACATTAAGGATCCATGGTGAAGGCTCCCTTGCCGATGACACCATCACCAAGATGGGGCTAGTGAATGACTGGTCTGCCAATACCAACTTATGGGGCTTTACCACCGCTGGTTTCGAAAAGTTGGCAGAGCACCAGCAAACCAACTTAATGATTTTCGGCCCGTTAACTGAGGCTGAAAAGGGTAATTTGACCAAATCATTGTTGTGGCAGGCAATGGCATTTACCCGTGAGGACACCGTTTATGAGTTACCGGCCATCTGGACTTTTGGCGGCTTGATTTCGGCACAACGATTTAGCGATCACATTACTCAGCAGTTAATTAATACCCATGAGCAGTTCTAATATGATTCAGGCCCAGCCTATCTTTTTCACGCCAAAACGCTTATCGGCATGGTTAGCGCTGTTCGCTGCTATTATTGGTTTGGTGCATTACACCACGCCATATTCGCAAGGCTTGGGTTTATTGTGGCAGACAATCGTTAACTACGATGTCACTAACTATCAGCACCTTATTACCAATATGACTTATCTACCGCGCTTAGCCGTTGCGGTGTTGTGTGGTTTTGCGTTGGCGGTGGCTGGTGCTGTTATGCAGTTCGTATTGCGCAACCCGATTGCTTCGCCAACCACGTTGGGGGTAGCTGCGGGTGCCGAGCTGGGTATGGTACTTGGTTTGTTGCTTATCCCTAGCCAGCTTGTTATTGGTGGCTTTATTCCCGCGTTTCTTGGTGGTTGTTTGGCAACTGCATTGGTCTTCGCCCTGAGTGCCAAGCGCGGCTTCTCGCCGGTACACATGGTGCTAGCAGGTATGGTGGTCAGCTTGTTCTTTGGCTCAATGAACACCATGTTGGTATTGCTCCACGAGCAGCAGCTGGCTAGCGTGTTCGTCTGGGGAGCCGGAACGCTAAACCAAAACGACTGGTCGAGTGCAACCACCTTGCTGCCGCTAGTGACTATCCCGGTTGTGCTGTTGCTCATTTTGCAGCGCCCTTTGTCGGCACTGCAGTTTGGCGATAACGTGGCGGGATCACTGGGTGTGAATGTAAAGCAAATCAAGCTTCTGTGCTTAACCCTGTCTATCTTTGTCACCGCGGCAGTGGTGAGTGAGGTAGGTTTGATTGGCTTTGTTGGCATTGTGGCGCCAGCATTGGCGCGTATGCTTGGCGCACGTGCCCTGCAGCAGCAAATTCTACTCAGTGGATTAATCGGCGCTGTGATGTTGTTGGTGGCTGATTTGATCATTCAGCCATTTTCTGGGGCGGGTGGTGAACTGTTGCCAACAGGTGCGATGACAGCCTTGTTGGGTGCGCCGTTTCTACTATGGCTGTTACAACGCAAGTCGTTGCAGTCAGATTTAAAGGCAAGGGATGAAACCCCGCAAGCCTATCATCATCGTCGTTTCTTGCCGGTTGCGGTAGGTTTGCTTGCTGTATTGATGGCGGTATTAGCCGTGGCTGTGTTGGTGGGCAAGAACCAGCAAGGTTGGACCTTCACCACGTCTTTGTTGGTGTTTGAATTCCGTGCGCCGAGAGTGTTTGTTGCCTTGCTGGCAGGCATTGGCTTGGCATTCGCTGGTACCATTATCCAGCGTGTATCAAACAACCCGATGGCGAGCCCGGAAATTCTGGGTATAAGCTCTGGTGCGGCACTGGCACTGGTGATTGGTGCGATGCTGGGCGTTGCGGTTGAGCGTCATGAGCAGATGTTGCTGGGTACCACTGGCGCATTGTTGGTCACGGGCTTGGTATGGCTACTGGGTAAGCGCCATAACTTTGCACCTTCGCAAACACTGTTAACCGGTATAGCCCTAAGTGCGGGCTTGGATGCCTTCCTTCGTATCGCGATGTCCTCCGGTCAAGATAACGTCCAGGCGCTATTAACTTGGCTATCTGGTTCGACCTACTTGGTGTCTTATAGTGATATTGCACTTCTTCTGGTTGGGGTGATCTTGGTCGGCGGTATTGCACTCGCGTCACACCGTTGGGTTGAGCTCATCGGTTTAGGCGAGGTGACCGCAAGCAGTATCGGGCTGGATTGCCGTAAGGTACGTTTGATGCTGCTTATTCTTGTTGCAGCCCTGACGACCTTGTGCACCATTGTTATCGGTCCGTTGAGCTTCATCGGATTGCTAGCCCCGCATATGGCACGATCGCTAAATCAATACCGTGCTTCCTCGCAAATGATGACGGCGGCACTGATCGGTGGTGTGATCATGGTGGCTGCCGATTGGATGGGCCGGGTATTATGGTTCCCGTGGCAATTCCCGGCAGGACTGCTGGCCTCATTGCTTGGCGGTGCGTACTTCTTGTACTTAATGCGAAAATAGAAAAACGCTTTATCCGTTATCAGCCCTCGTTGGACGCATTGGCAACTATCGCCAATACGTTCAACGAGGGCTTGTTTTTTGGCTGCAAAAACACAATTTATGGTATTCAAGAACGTTTGTGTTTACCATGAGGCTAAGAATTTAGACAAGCTTATGAATCTTATGGACACGACAGCAATCACCCGACTTCAACAAGATTTGTTATCCAAGGTTATTGCCAGGCTCAAGGTTGAAAACGCCCAGGCGGGCAGTAGCCTGAATGAATCTTCTTTGGCGCAGCAATTTGAAGTTTCCAGAACTCCCATGCGGGCCGTGTTAAAGCACCTAGTTGCTCAGGATATTGCCAAGGCGGTGCCATATAAGGGGTTTGTCCTTCAGGTTGATGCAGCAAGCATTGAGACAATCGGCAGTGGCGACAATGAACAGCCTGACCAAGAGCAGCTCTATCTAAGGCTGCTCATGGATTTGTTCTTTGGTGAAATTGAGGACTCTTTTTCTGAAAAAGAGCTACAAGAGCGTTATCAAGCCAACCGTGGTGAGATACAGAGTGTCCTTCGCTTGCTAGAAAACGATGCTATCTTGCGTCGGAGTCCGGGTTATAAATGGCAACTCAACGGGGTCTTGAACACGTTAGACAGACACGCAGAGAGCTATCGGTGTCGGTTGATTTTTGAACCAGCCACCTTACTAGAGCCAAGTTGGGAGTTGGATCGCGAGCTACTTGAGCGGTGCCGTGAACGTCACCTGCAGGCCATTGCCAATCCAGAAAAGATAAATGCCAGCCAGCTTTTTGGCCTAAGTGCCGATTTTCATGAAGCGCTTGTCGCTTGTTCGGGCAACCGATTTTTGCTGAATATCATGCAGCAGCACAACCGCCTGCGCAAAGCGACAGACTTGGTTTCGATGCACTTGCAATCCTCTGTTAGTAAGTCTTGTCAACGTCGCTTGGATATCATTGAACTGGTGCTTGATGGCAATAACCAGGCAGCATCAACCAAATTGGCTCAGCTGCTGGAAAACGATATTCGTGTTATGAAGCGTACCTACAATGATGTTATGAATGTAACGCGAGCACAGCGGGAAAAGCTGATAAATAGTCTTGTCGCTAAAAGCCGTTAATTCAAAAGGCAGCCCGATGGGGCTGCCTTTCCCCTCTATTGAATCCCTCAGTTAACAGACCCTAGTATTCCTCGGCATAAACCAACCTATTTGAATTCTGCGATACAGACAGAATCTCGCCCATATCCATATCCATATCCAGATGAAAATAAATCGCATTTCCGTATTGTATTTTTGAATCGAAAAAACGATAATAATAATTATCATTTAGAGTTGCACAGTTCAGCGCGTGTAGAAAACTAAGAGAAAAAAATGAAAGCCAGCATCAAAAACAGAAGTTTCAAGTATTCCGCTATTGCACTTGCAGTAGCCGCAACCACAACAGCCAATATCGCGGTAGCAGCCCAAGCAGAAGAACAATACACCTCGACAGACGAGAGCATGGTGGTGGTTTCAAGCCGTACACCAAAGGCAATCAGTGATATTCCAGGTACGGTTTGGTTTATCGATGCTGCACAAATCGAAGAACAATATCGTGGTGGCCTAAACCTAGATGAAATTCTGGCGGCAACCATCCCGTCTCTTGATGTCAGCAGCGGTGGGCGTACTCACTCAGGCCAGAACCTGCGTGGTCGTAGCATCATGGTGATGATTGATGGTGTGTCTCTACAGTCTGTTCGCTCGATCAGCCGTCAGCTTGACTCGATTGATCCGTTCAACATTGAACGAATCGAAGTACTATCAGGTGCAAGCTCAATTTATGGTGCAGGTGCAAGTGGCGGTGTTGTAAACATCGTGACTAAAAAAGCACATGCAGAAGACGTGCAATTTGAAAGCTACGTGAGTGGCACCTCTGGCTTTAATTCAGATGAAGACTTTGATTATAAGCTAGCCCAGTCTATTGCTGGTGGTAATGAGAAAGTGCGTGGCCGTGCATCGGTTGCCTACACCAAGACCCAAGGCTATTTTGATGCCGATGGCACCATTGTTACCCCAGACATTTCCCAAGGCTCAACTCAGTTCAACGAAACTGTCGACTTGATGGGTACACTGCAAATCAACCTAGCCGAAGGCCAAAACCTTAACCTGTTGGCTCAGTACTATGACAGCCAGCAAGATTCGCCATACGGCCTGTTCTTCGAGAAAGACAGCGATGGCAACTACCAATTTGTCGAGGTGCGTGATGGTTATTCTGCTGATCGCCAGCAGGGTACACAGCGTGTCATGTTGAGTGCGCAGTACAGCAACACTGACTTTTTCAACCATCAGCTTATTGCCGAGATTTCCTACCGCACAGAAGATCATACCTTCACCCCTTACACTGCGGGCGGTAGTGACTCGCTGGTGCTAAGTTCATCGACTCAAGACACTGATATCTTGTCGGTCAAAACGGCATTAAACAAGTCGTATGATGCATTGAGCCTGACCTATGGTGTTGACGGCTTTATTGACCGTTTTGACAGCGATAATGCGATTTACGATCAAACCACGACGGAAGATACTGGCGGTATGGTTAACGTCATTGACCGTATTGAAGGCCGTTACCCAGGTGTTGATACTTACGCGTTGGCAGGCTTTATCCAAGCCGAGTACGAGCTGACGCCGGAGTGGATTTTACAAGGTGGTTACCGTTATCAATACCTCAACACCAAGATATCAGACTTCCAGAAAAATGAAAGCTCTGACTTTGTACCGGGTGGAGAGACGGATTACGCCGAGAACTTATTTAACCTTGGCACCATCTATCACCTGACGTCATCTTCTCAAGTTTGGGCGAACTTCTCTCAAGGCTTTGATTTAGCAAACCCGGCTAAATACTACGGTAAAGATGCGTCTGTGAATGTGAACGATACCAAGCTTGAAGGTATCAAAACAGACAGCTATGAGATTGGCTACCGTAGCGACTGGGACAGCGTTTCCCTTCAAACGGCTGCGTACTACTCATACTCTGACGGCTCAATCGAATACGCCGATGACCAAAGCATTAGCGGTATCTCTGATCCAAAACGTGTTTACGGTGCAGAAGCGCAAGTTAGCTACTGGGCAACGGACAACCTACAGCTAGGTACAGCAGGCCACTACGTTGTATCAGAAATTAAGGCTGATACAGGCTGGGAAGATTACGAAGCCATGGAAGCGAGTACTTCTAAGGCAAGTGCTTGGATTGGCTGGTATGAGTATGACTACAGCGTGAAACTGCAGAGCCAAACGACGTTTGATTATACCGATGCAGATGATCGCAAGCTTGATGGTTACACCGTTGTGGATCTAGTGGGTAACTACCAGCTTCCTGTCGGTAGCTTGGGCTTTGGTATCAAAAACCTGCTTAACGAAGATTACCTGACAACTTGGAGCCAGCGTGCAATCCACTGGTATGGCGACTCACCAATGTATGAGTACAAAGGCCGTGGCCGTACGTTCACGCTTAACTACCAAGTATCTTACTAATCCCATTGGTTGCGCTTAGTTAGCGTCCCTGGTTAGTAAGCACTGTTAGTAATGACTTGTATGAGAGCACTGATACTGCGAAGTATCAGTGCTTTTTTTGTGGTTGCTAGCCAATAAGATTGATAACCTGCATGCCCTTTTTTGTATTCATTGGTTTATCCCTTGCTTTCTAGACATAAATTCACCTTGGCGGGTTGTACCGCGATTTTGCTTTGGAGCTGTATTGTTGCCTTTATCCGCAATGTTTCTGAGCAGCTGGGGCCTATTGGTGGTGCGGCACTGATTTACACGGTTAGCTCTGTCTTGCTGGCCATTTTCGTTGGCCTGCCTAATCCCAAGCGTTTTTCATTGCGCTACTTGCTAATTGGCGGCGGCTTGTTTGTTGCCTATGAGATGTTCCTGTCATTGGCACTGGGTATGGTGAACTCACGCCACCAAGCTGTTGAGATGGGTGTCATTAACTATTTGTGGCCATGTTTGACCGTTTTGCTGGCAGTGGTTGTCAGTAAAAAGCCAGTTAGCCCTTTGCTTTACCCGGCAATGGCGTTGTCGTTCTTTGGCGTGGCATGGACGGTGAGTGGTGACGAAGGGCTTTCTATCGCCCAGCTGGCTGCCAACGTTGCATCAAACCCTGTGAGTTATACGCTGGCATTCGTTGGTGCATTTCTGTGGGCGGTGTATTGCAACCTTACCAAGCGATTGGCAAAAGGGGAGAACGGTATCACGTGGTTCTTCATCGGCACGGCTATCGCACTTTGGATAAAATATCTGCTGAGTAACGAACCGCCAATGGTCTGGACTTGGCAAGCGGGTATTGATTTGATGCTCGCTGCAACAGTGATGGGGGCAGGCTACGCGCTGTGGAATATCGCGATTATCGGCGGGAACATGGTGATGCTGGCGACTTTCTCGTATTTCACGCCGATCTTCTCGACCTTCCTTTCGGCGATTTTGCTGGATATCGAACTGACTGCCACCTTCTGGCAGGGGGTGGTCATGGTAACCATAGCATCGCTAAGCTGCTGGTGGTTGACCCGCAAGCAATAATAGCGCTAGCGATTAAATGAATACTCAGGGATGAGCCAGCAGCCTCCTTTATTTTGACTACACTCGTTGAAAAGAAGGGGGCTGCTTTGAAACCACTTAAACTGATCCAAATACCTAAATTGGCATTTTCTTTTGGCCTCGTCTTTGGTACTGCCATACTCGCCGCGGACGTGTCTGCCGAGCCAATGAAAGCCACCCTTCAAGATGGCCGCGAAGTCATGTTATATCCGGATAATACTTGGCGTTTTATACCTGAAACTCTAAGTGTACCTGAAAGCTCAAGTGTATCTAAAAAAACAAGTGCATCTTCTGCGGCTGCACTATCTACCTCAACCCCAACCTCAACATCAATATCAACAACTGAGGTTAAGCCCCAAGCTAACCCTAAACCTGTTTCCAATACCGCCCCGATAACGGCCCCAGCAGCATCGGCGACAGTTGCTACTGCTTCAGCGCCAGTGCAAGCGCCGGATAAGGTACAGTCAAGTTCAGTAACACAACCGGGCATAGCAACACCTGATGGCATCTTGATTGAGCCCGGTACGGGCAAGCAAGTTGAGGCCGCACAGCGAAGCGGCGTCACGCTGACATTGGAGCCCGCAAGCTACCAAAACGGCGAACTGTTGATTCCAACGTCGCTGAAAAATGACAGTACGGGTTCCATCGTGTTGGTCGAACTTGCCCTAAAACTGCACAGCGCCAAAGGGGAGCTCATCGCCCGTGAAGATCAAAAGGTGTGGACGTCGATTAAACGTATGCCAGAAACCTACTTTCGCCCCGATACCGAGCGGGAAGGGCGCACTTTACGCTTTAAGGTGTTGTCAGCGAAGCAGTATTACCTAGAGGCGGAAATTACCGAGGTAGATCATTGGTAATATAACAAGGCCACGGTATTAAGCGGTCGCAACCAGCTTTAACTTGGTCTTGTTGATGCTGTGGTATTTCTTCAGCGCCATCTCAATTTTCAGGTTCTCTTCGGCTAGCAATTCATCCAAGTGAAGTGGATAGCTTTCGTCTTGGCTTTTCATATACGCAGCCAACAACTTTACATCATCCGGGCGTGGCTTGTAGCTCAAGTTAGGAAACTGGGTGTAAATGGTCTTAATTGCCTCGCTTATCCCGTCATTTATCAACTTATTTTCTACCCTAGCCATGATTTACTCTGATTAATTATTTAGTAAATGTTTTGCTGAATGTTTGGGCTGCGATTCTAAAAGTTGATTATGACAATGGCTTTGCATTCTTGGTGAATTGTTGTTGCAGTAGAAAAGGGACGAGACGTTGATATTGGTGAGAAATTAAGCCGGACAATGTGGTCCGGCTTTGTTTATGACTAATTACATTATTACTAGCTGCATACTTTATTTCGCGGTGTTAACTTCACTTTGTTTTGGTTGAGTTTGCTTCATGGATTTCTCTTTAACCAAAGTTTCAGGCAAGAAAAACCAAAGTACAGCCCCTGCGAGAGCAACAAGCATTACAACGGTAAATAACCCCTGCATACCCCATGTGCTTGCAGACACCCCAGCGACTAAAGGCAGGCCAATGGTTGAGATTAACCTACCACCATTAAAGGAAATACCGGCAGATAGCGACCTAAACTTGTTTGGGAATAGCTCAGTATAATAGGCACCCCAAGCGCCGGAGAAGCCAAATGACATACCTAATATGACAGATACCAGGTAGAACATGTTGATGCTTTCTACGCCAAGTTTTGAGTAAATAAATATCAGGGCTGAACAAGCAACCATACCTAAAATGGGAATTTTTCTTCCGTAACGGTCTGACATGAATCCCCAGAAGTTATAGCCAATCAGTTGGCCAATACCTTGTATGCTGAAGATGGTACCGGCAGTGGCTGCCGACATGCCCAATACCGTGGTCAGGTAGGTAGTCGCATTGTTGGAAAATCCCGAATACGCGACGAAGTTAGTACCAGACAATAAAATTACGGCAATGCCTATCCAGAGATATTTCCCTTTATACATTTCCAAATAGCTGATCTTGGTATTTTCTACTGCTGCTTCTTCCCTAAGCTTTTTCATATAGGAAGCGTCGTCAGGCACTAAAAATAGTACCAAAGCGGCGCCAATAAGCGGTGGGATAATCGCGGTCCAAACAAGTAGCTGCCAATTTTCATCCCCTAATGCCCCATAGAGCTGACCCGCAAAGATCATAGCGACAGAGAAAGTGCTGGTACAGATTGCAGCCAACTTCCCTCGGTACTTTTGAGGGAATAGCTCGGCAACCAAAGGTATCGAGGTACCAAAAACCCCGCCAAGGCAAAAACCTGTAATAAAGCGCGCTGCCCGCCAAAGCGTGTAATTTTCAGGGCTTAGTAATGGGATATATGTCATTAAGGCATACAGCACTGCTATCGCGATTAAGGTTCTTTTTTTACCGAAGCGCGAGCAACATATCCCCGCGACGATTGTGCCGGGGATTGTGCCAAGAGACATAACAGCAAAGATGGATGAGGCTTGTTGTAGCGTAAAGCCGAACTCATTTACCAATGTCGGCCTTACAAAAATATCCACCATGAAGTTATAACAGTAGAAGAAGTAGACTATTAATATCGCGGCGAATGCGGCCAACCTTCGGGGCATTGAAAGGTGTTGGCCAAGGATAGCGTCTTCTTGCTGATTATCCATTTAGCCTCCGTTTACATTAAGATAGGCGTCGTCTTCTTCCATGTGGATCTGGCGTAGTACGTCCAAACCATCGAATGTGACCCACTCTTCAACCACCAAGCCTTGCTTGACCCTTAATTGGTTGATCCCAAATATTTCAACCGGTTTACCACTCGGGGCGCCAAAGAAGCCTGTGCCTTCGTGTACACCAGATAAACGCCATCTTACTGATACATCCCAATCTTCTCTGCCGCCATTTTGGTTGCATGTTACTCGTTCGATGAGCAGCCTAGAGTTTGGAACAGAGGCGAATAAGCTAACTAAAAAGCCTTGTATTTGGCTTTCACCCAACAGGTCTTTATTGCAGATGGAATGGACAATGGCATTTTCACTATAGAAGTCTTTTACTTTGTTAAAGTAGCGGTAATTCCAGATGTTTTCATACATAGCAATAACAAAGTTACCGATGTCGAACTTACCTTCAGCGTTGGTGATCGTTTTGACGGTGATCTCTGGAGTGAATTGTCCTTTTCGATTTTCCGATAAACCAAACCTGGATTGCAGGGCAGGAGACTTGGTTTTAAATCCCTTGGCCATTTTCTTCGCCAATTCGACAGGATCAAAACCAAGCTGTTTAGCAATGTATAGGTTATCTCGTACTAGCCACTCTTCAACAATACGGTTTCGGTAGACTTTGCAATCAACGGTCGTTCTGAAAAACGCTTTCTTGCCTGTGGCTGGGCCAAAGTTGCTGTCCCCTAGGTTCGTCGCGTTAGATACAATTCGGTGGGATGAGTAGTAATGATCTGCTCCAGCCAGACTGGACACTTCATTAAGCGACATTTTGCTTTTCAAAGTTAACTGGGCTTAGGTACCCAAGAGCACTGTGCCTTCTCGTCTGATTATAATCAACCTCAATGTACTCAAA
>NZ_PYMA01000014.1 GCF_003026495.1 Photobacterium sanctipauli | reverse complement strand
GCCCACCCATCAACATTGCGATGGATGTCAAGTTTGCAAATCCGCATAAGGCAAACGTCACGATGGCTTGCGAGTGTTGGCTTAGCTGATCTTTTACTGCCATTAAGTCGGCAAACGCCACGAACTCATTCACCGCAATCTTCTTACCAATCAAGCTCGCAGCCACTGTTGCTTCAGACCATGGCACACCAATCAGCCAGGCTATAGGTGCAAACAAATACCCAAAGATAAACTCAAGGCTCAAGCCTTCAATGCCAGCCCAGTCACCAACATGTGCCAGCCCGCCGTTGATCAAGGCAATTAAGCTAATAATAGCCAATAGGCTTGCCCCAACAGCCATGACAATTTGAAGGCCACTTAGTGCACCACGGGTCGCAGCGTCAATAATATTGACCGGTTCGTCATCTTCACCCTCTTCCGAGCTTGCTCCGTCATTAATCACTTGGGTTTGTGGCACCAGAATTTTAGCCATCATCAAACCTGCAGGCGCTGACATAAAACTTGCAGCAATCAAGTAACTGATATCTACACCCAAACCGGCGTAGCCCACCAATGTGCCACCAGCAACCGAGGCCAAGCCACCCACCATCACGGCAAAAAGTTCAGAACGGCTCATTTTCGCCAAATAAGGACGGACAACCAATGGTGCTTCTACCGAGCCCACAAAAATATTGGCGGTTGCCGACATGGATTCGGTACGGCTAGTCCCTAGGAAACGCTGTAGCAAACCACCAATGGTACGGATAATAAAACCCATCACACCTAGGTAATAAAGCACAGAAATAAGTGCAGAAAAGAAGACAATGGTAGGTAACACATTAACGGCAAAAATAAAGCCAAGCTTAAACTGGGCAAGCTCACCAAACAGGAACTCAGTACCTACGCGACCGTAGTTAATAATGCCGGATACCGCATTGGAGATAGTGTTGAGGATTTCACGGCCAACGGGCACGTACAGAATGAAGCCAGCAAAGATTAACTGAATGGCAAATGCACCGCCTACGGTACGCCAATTGATTTGTTGACGGTTTTCAGAAAAAAGAACTGCTATTGTAAAGAGTGTAATTACACCCAATACACTGACCAAATAGTTCATGGTCAAACTCCACAATGTTGTTAGTAAAACGATTGCGGAGGGATTCTATTCATATCGAAAAGTGTGACAAGGTTCAAATTGTTATCCATATTCACACCTCAGACACACAATCACACACTTTTGGTTGTTTATTGGGCAAAATTAGGCTTTTGACCGTGATTAGTGCAAATAGGGGATACTATTGTCATAGCCAGTGACAATAGTGGTCATAAAAAAAGCAGTGGCTGTTTGATTTTCATTCAACTTTTCTGGCTCTTTGTAGTGATTAATCACTTAGTCCAGCACCTTATCCCAATATACCGGCTCACCAATCTGCTCACGAATAAAGGCCAAAAAGCTATGCACTTTTTTCGGTAAGAACTTATAGCGCGGGTATATTGCATACAGTGGCATGTATTGTGACAATGACCAGTCAGGCATTAGGCGGATCAGCTTGCCTTGCCGAAACTCTTTATCAAGAAGGTAAGTGGCTAAATACCCTACCCCATGCCCTGCCAGGGTCGCATCAAGAATGGCATCGGCAGAATCGACACGGTAGTTCCCAGTCACTTTTACGGCTACATCCGCTTCTTCTTGCTGAAAACACCAAGTGTTATCTTTACGCTCCCTGCTGTGATAAATGATGCAATTATGATCATGAAGATCATTAGGATGATACGGCACGCCATGCTTGGCGAGATATTCAGGGCTTGCTGCCAACACAAAGTGGCAATCGGCTAAATGGCGGGCAACGAACCCTTCTGGCGGCGTATCCGTCATCCCAATCCAGAGATCCAACTGCTCTGCAATCAGATCCACCTTATGATCAAACAGGCTCATTTCGACATCCAATTGGGGGTATCGAGCATGAAAGTCGGCAATATAGGGTGATATGTGATGCCGTGCGAATGATTGAGCACTACCCACCCGTAAAACCCCTTGTAGACTGTCACTTGCCTGTAGCAGTTCACTTTCTGCCTCGTTGATCTCTCCAACTATATTGGCGCAATGTACGGCAAAGCGCTGCCCGGCTTCGGTAAGTGCAAATGAACGAGTGGTCCGCTGGACCAGCTGCACGCCTAACCTTTCTTCCAATTGCTGTATTTGCTTACTCACTTGCGTGCGCGAAATATCAAGCAACTGAGCCGCTTTAGTAAAGCTACGCTGGTTTGTCAGGGCGTTAAACACCACCATCTGCTGGGCTTTTTTAATCATTATTAGCGCCTATATTTCTGTCTTTCTTCTACATAGAATGCACAAAGCCATGCATCATGCGTATTGCTATCCATTCAGTTTAACAAACATGAAAAAAGGGGCTTAAAAGCCCCCTTTCGTCTGTCGTTAATTCGGTTAAATCTTAAAGAACGACAACTGTTGCTTCTGCTTCTCAGCAAGCTGGGACAGTTCGTTACTCGCCATTGCGCTCTGGCTAATGCCCGCAACGTTCTGGTTAACGATTTCAGACATATTCGTTACGTTACGATTGATGTCTTGGGTCACTTGGGACTGCTGCTCTGCTGCTGTTGCCACCTGAGTGTTCATATCACTGATCTGCACCACAGATTCAGTAATTCCCATCAGTGCATCATTCGCTTGGCTTGCCAGCGTCTGGTTCTGCTCCAGCATGTCCAAGCTTTGCAGCATACTGTCGTTGGCGTTATTCGACTGTGCCTGCAGCTCTTCGATAATGGTTTGGATCTCTTTGGTCGACTCTTGGGTACGCGCAGCAAGCATACGCACCTCGTCGGCAACGACGGCAAAACCACGGCCTGACTCACCAGCTCGGGCCGCTTCGATTGCCGCATTCAGTGCCAACAAGTTCGTTTGCTCAGAAATGCCGCGGATAACTTCGATCACTTTGCTGATCTGCTCTGATTGATCTTTCAGTCGGGTAACTACACCAGCTGCGTTCGATAAGGTCTCTGACATCTGGTGGCTAGCTGCATTGCTTTCTTCAAACACACGTAGACCTTCACGAGCCAAGTCATCTGTTTGTTTTGCTGTCGAGTCCGCAGCTGTCGCGTTGTCACTAACGTTATCTGCAGTACTTGATAGCTCGTTTACAGCCGAGGCAACTTGATCAATCTCGTTTTGTTCAGACTGTGCATTCACTTCCGACTGGGTCATGACCGCCGACAGCTCAGTCGCCGCAGAGGCCACTTCTTCACTGATCTTGGTTAATTCGCCAACGGTAGACTTGAATTGGCTGATTGTGCCGTTCACGTTAGCACTTAGTTGGCCAATTTCATTGCTACCTTCAAACGAAGACGACGCATTCAAATCACCCGCCGACAGCTTCTGCATGACTTTTTGCAATTGAATAACAGGTGAAACAATCATGCCGGAAATTAACCATGCGGCAAAAAGAACACCAACAAGTACCGCAACAAAAATCATCACACTGGTCTGCACCACTGATTTATATGATTTTTCGCCCTCTTCTAGCCTTAAATCCATAACACGGCTAACTTCATTGGCTAATATTTCGATGCTTTCGACAAGTTCAGCACCGTAAGTTTTCCAAGCATCCCACTGACGATTGTATTCAATGTCAGACACTAAGCCCTGATGACGCTTTTGCAGTAGCGGGATCATCACCTTTTCAGCGTGATTTTGGTAATTGTTGAGCGCCTTGCGCATTGTCGCGATTTCTTCCGCATACTCTGGCTCGGCAGATAATTGAGTCAGCACTTGACGGCTGTCTTCAAAGCGAGAAGTCAGCACACCTGAAAAGCTACGCAGCAATTCTGGATCATACAGGCTATAAACAGCGCTTAAACGTACGCGATAGGTATTATCAACCAGTTGCGTTGACATGCCTTTATGGTCTAGAGCCAACATTGTCATTGCCTGATTCTTGTCTTGCTGAGTCGATGACACCGACACGATAAACCAAACAAGAATAGAGAGCGTTAGCGCAAGTAAACAAACAGGCAGTAATACCTGTTTTCTTAAAGAGAGGTTATTAAAATTGTTGAGCATTTTGGGATTTTTTCTAGTGAAAAACGAGTAGAAGCCAAAAGTAGCACATACCCGCTATAAAAACACCAAAAATGAGATATTGCTCACACAAACACTGTAACAATTTCAATGCACATCATAACTGAAATCAAAGCAGGTTTAACTATCGACCATCACGGTCAATTTATAAACCCCTTTCAAATTCATAGCATTACTGTTTTGTAGATGACAAAACAACCACAAACAGAGCAAATCTCAAGCAAGCACAGTGTTTTCTTAGAAATGATCGCCTTTCGATACGCTAGCAATTGGTAAGTATAAGATTCTTTACACCGTAAAAAGGGCTACCTAAGCAGCCCTATTGTCTTTAAGTATTGGCAATGCTTTATAGCTTAAAGAAAGCCAGTTGTTGTTTCTGCTGCTCGGCAAGTTGGGAAAGCTCATTACTTGCCATTGCGCTTTGACTGATACCCGCGACGTTTTGATTCACGATCTCCGACATGTTGGTCACATTGCGGTTGATGTCTTGCGTCACCTGAGACTGCTGCTCGGCAGCGGTCGCGACTTGGGTATTCATATCGCTGATCTGAACTACCGACTCAGTGATACCCATCAATACCTCATTGGCTTGATTAGCCAGTACTTGGTTTTGTTCAAGCATCTCCAAGCTAACCTGCATACTGTCGTTGGCATTGTTAGATTGCGACTGTAACTCCTCGATAATCGACTGGATCTCTTGGGTTGAGTCTTGGGTACGTGCAGCAAGCATACGTACTTCATCGGCAACGACCGCAAAGCCACGGCCCGATTCACCAGCACGTGCCGCTTCAATCGCTGCATTCAATGCCAGCAGGTTTGTTTGCTCTGAGATACCACGGATCACTTCAATCACTTTGCTGATCTGTTCAGACTGATCTTTTAGTCGTGTTACCACACCAGCTGCCTCCGACAAGGTCTGTGACATTTGCTGGCTAGCCGCATTGCTCTCTTCAAATACGCCCAGCCCCTGACGAGCGAGCTCATCTGTTTGCTTGGCTGTCGAATCCGCACTTGTTGCGTTGTCACTGACATTATCAGCGGTGCTTGATAACTCATTCACTGCCGAGGCAACCTGATCAATTTCATTCTGCTCGGTCTGTGCATTGGCTTCTGATTGGGTCATGACAGCCGCAAGCTCTGTCGCGGCGGCAGCCACGTCTTCACTAATACGGATCAATGATTCAACCGTGGTGCTAAGCTGCTCCACAGTAGTATTCACACTGGCACTTAATTGGGCGATTTCATTGGTACCGTTCTGTTTAGCACGGACCTTCAAGTTACCCGTTGCCACATCACGCATTACCGATTGAAGATGTATCACTGGCGTGGCAATCAAACCAGAAATAAACCATGCAGCAAATAAAGCGCCAGCTAGGACAGCAAGTAAGGTATAAAACAAGGTCGAGATCAGGCTATCTTGGTTCTCAGCCTGCACAGCTTGCTGTTCAAGTGTTAACTTGGTGACATGCTGAAGCAATGTGTTCATTGCCGTCACCATATTATGGCCATAAACGCGAAAGTCAGTAGTAAGCGCTGCATACTGCTCGTCACTGAGCTGCCCATCAAAGCGCTTATGTAATAAAGGGATCACGTGTTGCAGTGAATAATTCAGATACTTCTGCATCTTATCTCGCGTGTTCGCTGCTTCTTTATCAAGCCCCTTTACTTCAGATAACTCATCAAGTACCTGAAAATTCTTTGCCATTCCTTGCTCTAGTGAGTCTCTCAAGCGTCCCAATTGCTCGATATCATATAGACTGTAGACTGCATCAATGCGCATCTGATAGGTGTTATCAATCAACCAAGTGACTCGGTCTTTGTTATTCAGAGACTGTTCGGTATGCGCTTGCATCAACGCCTGCTGGCTATCAATTTTACCGCCTGCAACAATAGTAGATAGCAGCAGAACAACAGCTAATATGACAACAGGCACGAGTACCTGGATACGAATCGATAAATTGTTAAATGAAAATGGCATTAAAACCTCTTGGTAATAGTGTTAGGCTAACAATTTCTTAAACGCCCAACTTACCAATATCTTTAACTACATTTTGCGACAATAACCAATATAAAATATCAAAATAAGAAAAAACCAATAGATAGAAACATTTACTAACACCTCCTACCACCACAAAAAATTTGTGATACCACTCTAAAAAGCGTGCAAACAAGCGGTTATATTGCCTGGTTTTCTGACAAAAACTCACTCCGTTCGGTCACTTATTAAACATTTATGACCTTCGTCATAGAGTGTTCAAAGTTCTGAAACATTACTGTCATACAACTCTCCTAACCTTAGCCTCGTTCATTCAAACCTATTGGCAATAAGGCCAGCTTTTTAAGGATTAGGAAAATGAAAACTAAGGTTCTTGGTGCACTAGCCCTAGCAGGTACAATGGTATTCAACCCAGCGGTTGCAAACGAAACTATCTCTGTTGTTGGCTCGAACTCCGTCACCCCTATCATGGAAGTTCTAGGTGAAACCTACTCTCAATCAAACAATGTAACTGTTGAAGTTCAGGGCCCTGGCTCATCTGCTGGTGTTCGTGCAGCTCACAACGGTTCATCTGACCTAGGCATGAGTTCTCGTGACCTAAAATCTTCAGAAAAAGCAGACAACATTAAAGAAGTTGTTATCGCTCGTGACGGTATCGCTGTTGTTGCTCACTCAAGCAACCCAGTGTCTGACCTATCTAAAGAAGAAGTATCAAAAATCTACAAAGGCGAAATCACAAACTGGAAAGAAGTGGGTGGTGAAGACAAGCCAATCGTAGTTGCTACTCGTGATACAGCTTCTGGTACTCGTGGTGCATTCGAAGACATCATGGGTCTTAAAAAGAAAATTAACGATGTAAGTGTTTCAGCTATCTCTCAGCGTGCACAAGTTGCAAGCGGTAACGGCCAGCTAAAAACTATCGTCGCTAACAACCCATTTGCTATCGGCTACATCTCTCTAGGTTCTGTAGACGAGTCTGTTAAGCCACTATCTATCGACAGCCACGCACCATCAGTTGAAGCTATCCAAGCTGGTGATTACGGTGTTCAGCGTCCATTCCTAGTGCTTTACAAAGACGGTCGCCCATCTCAAGCAGCTCTTGACTTCCTAACTTGGATTAAGAGTGCAGAAGCACAGAAGATTGTTGCTGACAAAGGCTACATCGCTGTTAACTAAGTAATAGTTTCTTTACCGGTCATCATCAGATGATGGTGGCCGGTTTTTATTGATTCCTCGGTATTTGGCTAAACCCTGTTTAACCGGTATCTGGAGTAGAAAGTATGACCATCGCAAATAACATCGCAAGTTCAGCTAAGAGCTCTTCGCTTAAAGCGAAAGACAAAATCGATTGGCGTGAACTGTTTTTCAAATACCTATTTTTATCGAGTGCTGCACTTGGCATTCTATCGCTGATTTTAATTGGCTACTTTATCTTTCTAGAAGGCTATGATGCCTTTGCTCAAGCTGGTGTAGGCGCCATCGTATTCGGCTCTGACTGGCTGCCACCTGCCCTGTTTGGTATTGCACCAATGATTGTGGCGTCGGTAGTGTCAACGGCTGGTGCTGTTGTGATCGGTGTGCCAATCGGTGTACTAACCGCAATCTTCATTGCAGAGGTTGCACCTAAGCCACTGGCTAATATTATTCGTCCGATGATTGAACTGCTTGCCGGTATCCCGTCAGTTGTTTACGGTTTCTTTGGCTTGGTTATCATCGTACCGCTTATTCAAGATATCTTCTCGGTACCCGCTGGTAACACGGTTCTAGCAGGTATCATCGTTCTGGCTGTAATGATCCTACCAACGGTAATTACAGTATCAGAAACATCAATCCGTGCTGTACCGCGTACCTATAAAGAAGGTTCATACGCGCTTGGTGCATCACAAATGTTTACTGTGTTTAAGCTACTTGTACCCGCTGCTCGCTCGGGCATCATGACCGGTGTCATCCTGGGTGTTGCACGTGCTCTGGGTGAAACAATGGCAATCATCATGGTAATGGGTAACTCACCAGCTATGCCGGAAGGCTTACTGGACTCAGCACGTACGCTAACTGCAAACATCGCTATCGAGATGTCTTACGCAACCGGCCTACACGCAAGTGCCCTTTACGCGACAGGTATCGTTCTTCTTGTCTTCATCATGATGCTGAACGCCGCGCTTCTTTACTTGAACCGTGAGCGTGCGAGGTAAACACAATGGCTCTACAAGGTACTAATACACAAAAACAGCAGATGAAAGATAAGATCGCGATGTCGCTGATCTGGTCTGCTGCCATCGTCACCGTCGGCTTTCTAATCTGGGTAGTATGGTACATCCTAAGCAACGGCCTATCGCACGTTGACTGGAAGTTCATCACCAGTGACTACACCACTATCGGACAAGAGTCTGGTATTTGGCCGATGATTGTATCGACCCTATACATGGTTGCAGCCTCTATCGGTGTTGCTGCGCCACTCGGCATCATGACGGCCATCTACCTTACTGAATATGCGAAAGTAGGTAGCCGCTTGGTAAAAGTTATCCGCTTCTGTACAGAGTCTCTTGCTGGTATTCCGTCGATTATCTACGGTCTATTCGGTATGACATTCTTCGTCGTGGTAATGGGCTTTGGTTACTCTATCCTGTCAGGTGCACTGACACTGAGTATCCTTATTCTGCCAGTTATCATCCGTACCACTGAAGAAGCACTGATGGCGGTTCCTCAGACTTACCGTGAAGGTTCATACGGTCTGGGCGCATCAAAAATTTACACAATCTGGAGACTTATCCTACCTAGCGCGATGCCAGGTATCGTAACCTCCATCATCCTCAGCGTAGGTCGTGTTATTGGTGAATCAGCACCGGTATTCATGACAGCAGGTATGGTTGCCCGTATCCCAGAGAGCATGTTTGACTCTGGCCGTACGCTAACCGTTCACCTGTACAAGCTAACGCAAGAGCTTTACACCATTCACGAATGGAACCAGGCATACGCAACTGCCACCATTCTGATTGTGATTGTTCTTGTTATTAACTTACTAACGAAAATCATTGCTAGCCGATTCAACACTGCGACTTACTAATTTTGAGGAAAGAGAACCATGAACAAATTTAATATTGAAAACCTAGACCTATACTACGGTAGCAACCAAGCACTTAAGCAAATCAACCTGCCTATTCCTAACCGCCAAGTAACGGCGCTTATCGGCCCATCAGGTTGTGGTAAGTCTACCCTACTTCGCTGCCTAAACCGCATGAACGACCTCATCGAAGGCGTGAAGATCGAAGGTAAGCTAACCATGGATGACGAAGATGTTTATGGCAACATCGATGTTGCTCAGCTTCGCATCAAAGTAGGTATGGTATTCCAGAAACCAAACCCATTCCCAATGAGCATCTACGAGAACGTGGCTTACGGCCTACGTGCTCAAGGTGTGAAAGATAAGAAAGTACTGGATGAAGTGGTTGAGCAGTCGCTGCGTGGCGCGGCACTTTGGGATGAGGTAAAAGATCGCCTTAAGTCTCACGCTTTCGGTCTATCGGGTGGTCAGCAGCAGCGTCTATGTATCGCACGTACTATCGCGATGCAGCCTGAAGTTATCCTAATGGATGAACCAACATCGGCACTTGACCCAATTGCTACCAAGAAAATTGAAGACTTGATGGAGTCACTGAAGAAAGACTTCACCATTGTTATCGTGACTCACTCAATGCAGCAGGCTCGTCGTATCTCTGACCGCACTGCGTTCTTCCTAATGGGTGAACTGGTCGAGCACGATGACACACATGCACTATTTACAAGCCCTCGCGATGACCGCACCCGTGGTTACGTGAACGGTGACTTCGGTTAATAAACAATAGATTAAATACAATTATTAACCTGCTTCCTCAAAAGCAAAGTCGTTTAACCCAATAATAATAGCGATGGTAAATATTGCCCCCTCATGTAGGGGGCCTTTTTTTATTTTGAAATAGAAAAATCATGGCAACGACAAGGCCATTGAGGCACCAAACCGTTTCGTGTGGCTGGCTTTGCGTTTGATCATCTCCCCCATAGAAAAGTAACGGCTGGTAAAGTCGTAGCATCCCGCTTCCAGCGCTTCGACGCTCATTTTCGCCGGTTGGTACACCGCATTATTCCCATCATATTTCGACCAATCTTTGGTCAGGATCCGCCCTTGCTGCTCCAAGTCTTGGTACAAAGGGGTTCCTGGGAATGGGATCATGATTGTCGGGTGGCATACATCCAGTTTTACATCATGGATAAACGACCAAGTTTCATCAAAAATGCCTCTATCGTGCTCGTCAAAGCCAAAAATCATGCATGAATCGACCACAATATTGTATTCGTGAAGCTTGCGGATATATTCCGCCGAACGATGCACATTATTGAAGCCTTTCGCGGCTTCCTTGAGGCCAGCTTTCGATGGCGTCTCTAGCCCGACCAACAAATACCACAAGCCACTTTCGGCCGCTGCCTCAAGCAACTCCTCATCATCGGCAAATCGCAGGTTGGTTTCAGCCGTCCAGTAGATATTCAGTGGTGCAAGCGCTTCAAACAGTTCGAGGCAATAGTCACGGTCTGACGTGAGGTTATCCGCCTTCAGCTCGAAACTGCGTTGCCCGCTTCTTTTGATTTCATCAACAATATCACCGATCGGGCGGTATGTTTGCTCTCTAAAAAACCGAGGAACCGTACAGTAGCGACATTTGAAGCGACATCCTCTAGACACCGTTACCGACCAGATCCCTTGGTAGATTTCAGGACGAATAAACTCTGTTGGATAATGGCCAATGTTCGCCAAGTCAAAAGGTGAATCTGCCTGATAAACCGATGAGAGCTTGCCCCGCTTATAGTCATCCAGCATGCCTTGCCATAGCGCTTCAGACTCCCCTTTCATCACCGCGTCGGCATGTTCTAATGCTTCTTCGGTCATGAAAGTGGCGTGCAGGCCACCAAGGATCACTGTCTTCCCTTGACGACGGTATAAATCTGCCAGTTGATAACCCCGCAGCGCATCAGGCGTAGACATAAAGATAACCGCCATTTCACAGTCGAGATCAACGGGCGCTTTATGGTAAGACGTTTCATCATACATCGCGATTTCAGCAATGCCGGACAGCGCCGCTGCAGCAGAAAAAATATTCTGCGGCGGCGATGCTTGATACTTCTTATATTGCTTAAAATCGCTGTCGTGGCTGGCTTTGATTAATGCAATCTTCATCGTTATCTCCTTGATTCGTTAATTAACCCTATGCTCGTATTGAATTACGAGCGGTGGCTATTACCGATAAACAAAGAGACCAGGATTGATATCCCAACTGAGAGACCCAAATTAGGCAGGGTAAAACCCCAAATCGCCCCTACCACCATCATAGTAACAACAGCCCAGATTAACGTTTCCAGTAACCAAGTTTTCATGACTCACCTCATCTCCTAATGCGATGAACCTAGTATCAATCAGCAGGGGTTAACTTTTGGTTAACTAAATTTCACCGATACCCTAAATCGATTATCTGTCTGAGTGAACGTCAATGCCCACCCACGATTAGCACAGATTTTTTCAACCAAATATAACCCGATCCCAAAGCTGGTTTGATTCACATCCAGGCTATCGGCTGGGTTATGTTCCCCTACTGGTTCAGCATCGTTTTCTATCACCAACTGCCGCTGAGAAAGGCTGACATCAATAACATGGCCCACCGTATGCTGCACCGCATTACGCAACAAATTGGTGACCACAATACTGACTAATGCCTCCGATTCAGCAGCGAGCACTTCAGCTTCCGCATTGTCTAGAACCAACTCGACCTCTTTGTCGGTAAATACTGACTGCTGAGCTACAAATGCCTTTTCGACCATTTCAGCTAAATCAATAGACGTTAGCGATATATACTCAGCTTCACTTTTTTCTGCACTAGTCTTGCCTTCACTGCTGCGGGCTAACCAAAGTAACGTTGTGGTCAAGTTTTTCATATTTTCGGTAGAGCGACTTATGCGGCCAACAGCCCGCTTGGCACTGTCCGGAAGCTGCTCGGTTAAGCGCTGCAATAATTCGACACTGGCAGACACCGTTGCAATTGGCGTTCGCATTTCATGGCTAGCCGTGCGTAAAAAGAATGCTTCTTTACGGTTAGCTTCCTGCTGCTTTTCGATCCCTAATTTAAGTTGCTGATAAAGAAAGTCGATTTCATGGTAACGGAGCGATTGCGGCTTGGGTGGGTTTGTAATATCGAGATCTTTTGCCCATGTTGACAGCATCAACACAGGTTTGGTGATTCGGAATACTAAAATCCGCACCACAATAAACGCCACCAGCACCAGTACCCCAGCCGTGATTGCCAGAAATTGGTTATGGTCTTGAGGAGGATCGTCTTCATATAACAAGGCCAGCAATGCCTCATCATATTGGGACACGATATAGACAGTGGTATCGCTGTTATATAAACGGTGTTTTAACCCATACAAATACTGGTTAGCCTGCTCGCCTTGGGCGGGAATAACCGCCTCTCCCAGCTCATCAGCAGCCAAGTTTTGCCAATTGATAGCATTTTGGTACTGCTTCGGTACTGCATCGAAATTGCTATAGACCTGAAAGGTTTCGCGATTTTGGCTTTGAACTTCGCCGGTTTGTAAAAACTCCCGCTCTAACAAGGCGATTTCATAATTAAAGGCATACTTTTCGGTCTCAATCATACCGATAGTATAACTTTGGTACATCAGTAGGTTATAAACAGCTGCCAACAACACCGCTAAGCCGAATAGAAAAAGATAAATGTCGCGCTTGATCCCTGCCATAACCCCGTTCCTACGCCTTATTCTTGCTCTTTAATTTCGTCTTGTTCTTTAATCACGATACCCACACCATGAACAGTATGGATCAGCGGATGAGGAAAGGGCTTATCAATCAACTTCCTAAGCTTGAATAAGTGCACCTTCAAGCTATCACTCTCTGGTTGCTCATCATCCCAGACATAGCGCTCTAGTTCGGCCTTCGAGACCACATTCGGGCTGTTTTGCATCAGGCAAACCAACATCTTCCAACATGCCGGCGGCAAGTTTATCGCCTCCCCGCCCCGCTGTACTTGGTGCTTGTCGATATCAATAGATAGGTCGCCCACCTTCAGTTTATTCACTGTGCCTTGGGTACGTCGTACTAAGGCTTTGATCCTCACGGTTAGCTCTTCCATTGCAAATGGCTTTACCAAATAATCGTCGCTGCCTGCATTAAAGCCTTTGATTTTATCTTCGAGGGTATCCCGTGCTGTTAGCATCAACACCGGTGTGCTGATCCCTTTTTCCCTCAGCTGCTGGCATACCGTTAAGCCATCCATCTTCGGCATGGAGATATCCAACAAAATGATGTCATAGCGGTTTTCCAGGGCTAGGTTTAGCCCCGCAGCACCATTGAACGCAAAATCAAACTCAACGCCTTCTAGCTCCATATAATCACTGATTGCGGCCGCCAAATCCTTATCGTCTTCTATGATCAGTGCCTGTGTTTGCATGCTATCTCCCTGAACAACTGGCTTTTTTATCTCTGCGCTTTCAATAAATACATTGTAAGCATTCTTCGACAAGAATATACCCATCGCCTACAAGTAAATGGGATCCGGGGAAGTTTCCCGTAATTAAGCCAGCGTTTGTCTACCCATTGCTTACCCTTAAGCATTAGGGTCTGTTGACCTTTTGATAGTAATTAACGATAGAGGCTATTCTGGATGAGACTGTTTCTGCTTTGTCTGATGCTATTGTCCTCCTTTGCTTTTGCTGAATCTGAACCTCAACAAGCTGATGGCCAGCCAGCTGGCGAAGCTGAGGCCGCAGAGGTGAAAGAAGAACCGCACTTTGCTGCCAAGCTTGAGTCCCTTGAAGCCGAACTCGGTAAGCTGTACGAGGAATCGCTCGGCAAAACCGGGACCGCCAAAAATATCGTCGAAATGCAGATGCTCAAGAAAAACGAACAGCTTCGGGCAGAGCTGCAATCGCTGATCAACAAACGTACGGAAGAAACGACCCCAGAGTTGATTACGTTTGTTAAAGATCAGGTTGACTACCTGACTCGCGCCGCTGACTTTCTCTCAGAGCAAATCACCAAACAACAGAAACAACTCGACGAGGCAGATCCAGAGCAAAAGTTAATCTTGCAGAAAACCTTGCAAGACACCACCAACTTCTATCATCGAATGCTCGGTGAGCAGTGGGTGAACTTTAAATGGCTCCAGATACTGGAAGTGCCCAACCCCGAACAATCTGAAGCTTTGGTTGCCGATATCCAAGAGCGACTCGATTTCGTCTCGGCCATGCTGAGCTTTGACAGCCAACAAGAGTCTGCCCTCGCCAGCCAACAGAAAAGCGCCGCTGAAGGTGAGAAAGCCAACCTGCAGCTTCAACATATTTTGGCCCAGCGCAAGGTCGCCAGCGATATTGAAGCTCTGCAATTTTTGGTCGACTTAGGCGGCCAAATGGGGATAGATACCACCCGCTATACCAAGCAGTTATTCGAAACCACGGGAAACCTGACCAACGAACTGCTTGATTTGAAGGTCATATGGGCGATTGTATCTGGCTGGTTTGGAGATGTAAGGGGTTGGCTGTCTGAAAATACCCCGCAAATCTTGTTCAAGGTGTTCATCTTCCTTGTCATTATCTTCATCTTCCGCATTCTAAAGAAAATTACCCGCACCATGGTGACGCGAGCGGTATCTTCGCCCACGCTGCGCATGTCACAATTAATGAAAGATTTCTTTATATCAATCAGCGGTAATATCGTCCTCTGCATCGGTATCTTGATCGCACTATCGCAAATCGGCTTGAACCTTACCCCTATCCTGACCGGTTTCGGGGTGGCGGGCGTTATTGTCGGCTTCGCCTTGCAAGACACCTTGTCGAACTTTGCTTCTGGCATGATGCTGCTCATCTACCGCCCCTTCGATGTCGACGACTTTGTTGAAGCCGGGGGAACATCAGGCAAAGTCAGCCATATGAGCTTAGTCAGCACCACCATCAAAACCTTCGATAACCAAATCTTGATCGTGCCAAACAGCAAAATTTGGGGAGATACGATTAAGAACATCACCCACGAGCGCGTGCGCCGAGTCGATATGGTCTTTGGCATTGGCTATGGTGACGATATTAAATTAACCGAGCGCGTGCTCAACGACATCGTTGCAGATCACCCGATGACGCTGCGGGCACCAGAGCCCACCATCAAACTCCATACCTTAAATAGTTCTTCGGTAGATTTCATTGTTAGGCCATGGGTTAAAACAGAAGATTACTGGGATGTCTATTGGGACATTACCCGAGAGGTGAAAATGCGCTTCGACCGCGAAGGTATTTCGATCCCGTTCCCACAACAAGATGTGCACTTACACATGGTTGATAAGAAAGGCGACGAAAGCTAAGGCAAAGAAAACTATGACCAAAGAGCTATGACAAAATAGCTAAGCTTACCTTAAAACTCACCTCTCTCATTTAGGGTTAACGAAATGTTAACCCTTGCCGTGAAATACTCGTTTCGACTAGAGGTTAAGGTCAAAAGACCGATTTATCGACGAGGTATCACATGAAACTTGCCACCGCACTAGCAACAACCGGACTGATCACAGCGACTGTTTGGGCTGGCGTGTCTGCCCAGCTCTGGTTGCCTGCCACTTTGGTCGCAGCGGAAACTGACATCAACATTCTCGCGTCTCCGATCCAAGCAGACACCAAGGATCAAGATAAGCAAAAAGCGGAAATACAGGCCAACGATAGCAACAAAAACGATAGCAACAAAAAGGAATCCAAGAACCTTGTTTCCTTGCCACAAACGATAGTGGGAATAGGCCCAACCGAGCTTCCCCTTGATGCAGAATCTGACGCTGTAGCAAACTTTATCAACACGTTCGAGAACGACGAAAAGCTCATTGCCGCTTTGAAGCCCTCCGCAACTTACACGGTTTACGTTGTTTACCGTGATATTGCCGCCGACTATAGCAAGGCAACGGTCGCTACCGGATACGACATCAAGGCGTTAAACCGTGTTAACCAGAAGACATCGTCATCGAAAATAACATTACCATCTGGTCAATATGCCAAAGTAAAACAGGCTTCAAACCGCGATGATATTTGGGAGCAATGGGCGAGTTTACCTGTGGGCAACCCACCAGCAACTATCATTGAAGAATATACTTACACTGGGGATGGCGAGCTACTTGAAGCTGTCACTTACCAATTAAGCAAGGAGAAATAACATGGACTGGTTGACATTCCCTTGGTCTGATACCGACGTTTATAGCTTGGAAGTTTGGGTACAGGATTGGAGCTTTGTTCTATTTCTTGGCATCTTTGGTTTAGAGCTTATTCGTTTATCATTTAAAAAGCTTATCAGTTGGCGAATTCTTGGCGATGCCGTCACTAACTTTATTACCCTGTACCTTTTCATAGGGATAAATTTTATATTGGCGGCCACTTTCTATATCGCCATTTTCTATGTGGTATACGAACACTTTAGCATTATTCAATTACCCACCAACTTATGGACGATTGTAGGCTGCTTAGTCTTGGCGGACTTAGCCTATTACTGGGAGCATCGCTTTGTACACAGAGTAAAGTTCGCTTGGGCAACGCACACCGTTCACCACAGTTCGCCTTATTTTAATATCTCGGTCGCCTTTCGTTTTGGGCCGTTAGATGGGTTCTTCCCGTTGTTTTTCCATCTACCGCTGGCGATATTAGGCTTTAACCCATTGGTTATCTTCCTATGTGAAGCCATTGTACAAATTTACCAAACTGTGCTGCATACAGAAGCGGTGAAAAAACTGCCCCGCCCAATCGAAGCAGTATTCAATACACCTTCGCATCACCGGGTCCACCACGGCGTTAACCGACAATACCTTGATAAAAATTACGCCGGTATTCTGATCATCTGGGATAAAATGTTTGGCACCTTTGCGGAAGAAAAAGACAAAGTGCGTTTCGGGGTTTATCCACAAATAAATACGATTAATCCAATAAAAGTCTTTTTTGGTGGATACTGGGACTTATGCAAGCAATGCTTTCAATGCAGCAATTGGCGCGATCGCATCAACACGCTCATTAAACCGCCAGGTTGGGAACCTGCTGATAATAAATTGAAAGAAAAATGACTTGAGCTTAACAATCACACCAAAGAGCGACAGTAAACTAGTTATTGCATTAATGGTTAGTAAATTTAATATAACCTGAACACAAAGCATATTGTCGCTCTTTTATGTTCATTCAATCTGAGCCTTGATATATATTGATCAAGTAACATAAAAACAACGTACAATTAAGTTATTGTTTAGCCAGTTTACATTCAGAAACACTATGCTTAACTACTAGACAAGCCATCACATTGGGAATTAGGATTCAATTATGATGAAGAAACGTTATCTTGCTGCACTGGCATTACCGGTAATTCTTGCTGCCTGTGCATCTAATGACGAAGCAACGGTAAAGACTATGACTACTGAAGCGGACATTGCAACTCATAACTGGGTACTGACTAAAGTAGATAATAAGGCGATTGATCTTCCTGAACCGTTTAAGGCGCCAAACCTGCAGCTTAATACTGAGCTAAGCGCAAACGGCCACTCAGGCTGTAACCGTTACTTTGGTCAAGCTGAGTTGAAAGACGGTAAGCTACGCATCGAAAAGATGGGCATGACAATGATGGCTTGTCCTGAGCCGGCCATGGAAATGGAGCGCCTAATGAGCGCAACCCTAATGGACTGGAGCACAGCAGATGTTGTTGGCAACCAGCTAACCCTAACAGGCGCAGAGCATAGCCTGACATTCACCCGCGGCGCGGCTGAGTAATTCACTCACTGAACGCAAAAAAGCACCTCTCGCAGGTGCTTTTTTTGTTTTACTTCATTCTTAATCAACACAAACTCGTAATATTTTCAGTGGTACGCTTCAATACCCGCATCGCTCTAACACAATTTCGACCAGCACTTTTGGCTTGATAGAGGGAGGAATCGGCATGATTAAATACGGAATCGACGGTTTGATCTATCAAAGCCTCTAGTGTTACCACGCCAATTGAAACCGTCACCACGTCAGACACTTTCGAGCCCGAATGCGCTATTGCCAAGCGCTCGATCGAGGCCCTGCACTGTTTAGCCACCACCTCGCCATTGTTGGTATTCGGCAGAATGATCCCAAACTCTTCCCCACCGATCCTTGCGAGCATATCTGCAGGACGCTTAAGTACTCGTTCTAACTCACTCGACACCAAGCGTAAGCAACGATCGCCGGCTTGGTGGCCATAGGTGTCGTTAAACTCCTTAAAATGGTCTATATCAATCACCAGCAGTGCCAGCGGCCTGCCATCGCGGCTGGCTCGCATAAATTCACGCTCTAGCGTTTCATCAAAATGTCGACGGTTGGCGATACCTAGCAAAACATCGGTTTTAGTTAGCCTATCCAGTTTCTTGTTTGCTTCATCAAGCTCTTTGTTCTTAGCATCAAGTGACATCAAGATAAGCTGATTACGCTGCATCACAACGAAGCCATAGCACATCGCAATAGCAAACACGACCAAGCCGATAGTGAACACCAACAATGGCATTCTGGTTCGGTGGGACGCAAAATACGCCTTGGTCGGGATGGCCTCTAGCACCCACTGCCTACCGCCTTTGTCCAATACAAGTTTGGAAACCACAAATTGATTGCCTTCCATTAATGGGGGTTGCATGTTGGTATTGTCATATAACACCTTATTGGCTTCACTGGCCCCGACATCAATCAGTTTGAAAGACATATCTTTGGCATCTGCTGCACGAAGCGAGCTGGCTAGGATATCGGTAATTTTATAGACCCCAAGAACAAAGCCGAGCAAGCTCTCACGTCGCGCCTGAGTTGTTGGCGGAGACACTGTTTCGTATATTGGCAGCAGAATTAACAAACCAAACCCCGTTTGACTTTCATCTGCTTGCACCAACTTCACCCCTTCCGAAATTTGTATCTTGCCGCTGTCAGTGGCATTAGTAATGGCGTTTAGGCGAATTGCATTCGAGCCTAGATCAAACCCTAAAGCGGCCTCATTACCTGCAAGGGGTTCGACATAATGCACCGGATAATATTCGCTTCGGTTCGTTGCCGCTACCATGTCGCCAGAAGCCACACGCTCGGTAAACTGGAAGCCTGGGGTGTGCTGGCGTACGTTTTGTTCGAATGCCTGCCGTTGATCAGCATCGACTTTAGGAATCCATTCCAACGCTTGAATATTGCCATGGCGAGCAATAGAAGACTGGGCCAGATAAGAAAAAGCCTCAGGTGTTAGTACCCCTGAGTTATCAAAAGCACTCTTTATGCTATGCAGCGACTCAAGGTAAAGCTCAACATCTTGAGAAAGGCTGTCCGATTTTTTTTCGATATCCATATCGAACTGGCGCTGAATATTGGTCGTTTCTAGCTGATAGAAAAGACGAAACAACAAGCACAGTAAAACAACGCCTGTAAAAACGGTAAAAACAGTGATGAGAAAAAGCCTACGTTCCATGATGACCTTTTATTTTCAGCAATAGGTATAAGTATTGCCTATTGTTATGATAAATCAAACCATTACGTATAATTTCCATGCCTCTTCATACCACTTTTATACCCATGAGGCACAAATGTAGGCCAGCTACACAATGTCTGAAATACTAAACACATAAATATCGGGTACGACCAAGTTAATGTCAGTTGGCCATCAAGTGGTAGGAATCGACATAAAAAACGCATTTAGCCGTCTAGATGTTTACACCGCCATTAATAACAAGTACATTGGCAAAGTAAATCGAATATAAATGCAGGTTGCATATTCAGCAATGAAATAGATAAACCTGCTGCGAGTGCGACAACAAGGAAGAGCTAACCCAATGATAGAAATCAAACACCTAAGAACACTTACGGTATTACGCGATACTGGTTCGCTCACGGCAACGGCAAACACCTTGTGTTTAACCCAGTCGGCACTCTCACACCAATTAAAAGATCTAGAGCAGCGCCTTGGCGGGCAGCTTTTCCTTCGCAAAACCCGCCCGGTGAAATTCACCGCCGAAGGAGAAGTACTATTGCGCCTGGCCGATGATCTTATTCCCCGCATCGCTAAAGCCGAGCATGAGTTAGCTAGCCTTAAGGAAGATACCCATGGCCGCCTGCACATGGCAATTGAGTGCCACTCCTGTTTCCAATGGCTCATGCCAGCGCTCAAGGAGTATCAGATCCATTGGCCAAGTGTCACACTCGATTTTTCTTCCGGATTCGGTTTTGAACCACTGCCTGCACTGGCCGCTGGCGAACTAGACTTAGTCATTACCTCCGATATTCAACCTCGGAGTGAAATACACTATGAACCACTATTTGATTTTGAGATGCGTTTAATTGTGTCTCCGCAATCACACCTAGTCGACAAAGACTTTATCAACCCGGAAGATCTACAAGAACAAACCATGCTCACCTACCCGGTTCAAAAAAGCCGTTTAGATGTAGTGAAACACTTTCTGCAACCAGCCGGCATTGAACCAAGCAATTGGAAACAAGCCGATAATACCTTGATGTTGATACAGATGGTCTCCGCTGGCCTTGGGGTTGCCGCCTTGCCTAATTGGGCTGTTTATGATTATGCAAAACAAGGCTTGGTCGTCAGCAAGCCGCTAGGCGAAGGGCTATGGCGTCGATTGTTTGCCGGCGTTCGTTCGTCCGAGCGAGATAGGCACTACCTGTCCGCCTTTTTTGCCACCGCAAAACAGCAATGCCAGACACATTTAGAAGGGATAAAAGCAGCTTAGCCGTGCAAACCATAGGTATTCACGGCTAAGAGAGTCAGAGGAATTACTTGAATTGATTGTTAATGGGATCGTAGTGATAACCTAACGATTCCATTTTTTCGTTTAACTCGTTGAAGTCGAGTTCGTAACGACTAACAAGCTCTTCAACCGTTGAACATTCAAGGCGAAGTCTTTCATTTACAATGCCAAGCACAATGTTGCCATCCATGTTTAGCAGGTTGTTAATCTCCATACTTACCTCCTTGGTACTAACTAACCAAGTGTTGATCTCGAATACCAACCTGTATAAGCATAGTCAGAATGCGGCGGGTTTAAAAAGAACCCGCTCACATATTTACCCCCAAATGCTCAGGGAATATTAAATCAACGTGGTTTGCATTGAAGCAGACACCACCATCAAGCCCGCAGCCACAATCAGCTGCCACTTATTCACCGTTTTACCCGTAAGTAGGTGCATTGCCCAAACCAATAAAGCACACACTAACAACAACAATGAACCAATAATGTTGCTGATCGCCGTTGCCAACGCTTCCTCAGATAACGAACTTGATAGCCACAAAATACACAGCACGCTTAGCATTGCGCTAACAAAGCCAGTAAAAGGCAGTAAGCGGTGGAAGGCTTGAAGACGCGTTCTTGCCTGGGTTAAAAGGATGTGGGCGGTGAGTGCTCCAAGCATCGGAATGGCGACAAAGCTCAGGAAAGCACTTGGTAAGCTCAACGATGGCAAAATCGCTAACCAAGCCATAAATGCCAAACCTTCAGCAGCGAAGAGCACCTTCATTGGGCCTGCATCACGGGTTTTACCGGTTTTCACCTTCATCGTGAAGTAACCCAATGTAGCCAAAGGCAACACAGCGATAGGCTGGAAAACAGCGGCGATTAGCCACCCAATCAGTAACACTGGCAGTGTTTTATGTACACGGCCTCGTTGACCGGGGCAAATTTCCCCTTTTGTGAGTACAAGGGTAAGAATAAGTTGTGCGCCAAACAACGCTGGAATAAGAAACATCACGCCTGTGTTCATAAAATGTGTTCTTTACTAGGTAGCGGTAAATATGGAGGCAGATAATAGCAAGACCCGCGATTGATACCAAATGCCGCTCGCTTTCTCACTGAGGTAAGGTGCTTATTTCACCCATATTGATGCATAACAAAGCATTTAGTTACAAGCAAAACGATTAATTGGATCAATATCACTGAAACAAAATGCGCTTCATAGAATAATCACTCATTCTATAAAATCAATTTAAACAAGTATTTAATAATGATTTTATCAATAAAACCCGGCTATCTTGCCGAATAATACTCACAGTAAGCGAGAAAAATGCAAGAGACGCCCAGCCAGCTATTAAAAACGATCAAGCTCTATATCCCTGATCTATGGAGTGCGAACGCTCACTCATCGAGTTTTCAAAACACACGGAGTGGCTACCTTCGTAACCGTATTAGTATGCTGGCGGCTGTTTGGGGCCTATTGGTATTTATCTGGATACCATTTGATCTCTTTTTTCTGCCTGAAAGCCAAAGCGTACCAATCGTCATTGCCCGCTTACTTCTTGGCACCTCCCTACTTTTGCTTGCCAAGGTTAACTATCGCCTTACGAAATTAAAGCATGCACAGATCTGTATGGGGTTATTAGTCACAGCGACTAACCTTTTCTATCTATATGCCATTTGGATTTTAGAGTTTCCCAGCGTATATAGCGGCTACTTCTATGGTTATACCCTACTGCCCATCATTCATGTTGCAATGCTGACCATTTTGCCAGTGACCTTAAAAGAGAGTTTAGGGCTTCTGGCCATCACTGCATTTGTTCAGTTATTTACTGATTTTCAAGCCACCTACTTTCTCACGCCAGAAAACATCGCTGATTACTGGTTGCAAACTATCTTGGCGATGATGGTGATTTGGTCGCAGCTATCCAAACTATACATGCTGATGAGACTGTATCGCCAAGCCACGCTTGACCCATTAACCGGTATCTATAACCGCAGAATGCTGTTGCAACTGGCCAATAAGTGCATGCTTCACAGTGAGTACACCAAACAGCCCTTTTCCGTCATGCTGTTCGATATCGATAAGTTCAAGCGAATAAACGATACTTGGGGGCACAGTGCCGGGGATCAGGTACTCAAAGAGTTCACTCAGTTTATCCAGAGCCAATCCAAAGGTGATGAGTTATTTGGCCGGTTCGGTGGTGAAGAGTTTATTTTGTTTTTACCCAAAACCCACTTCACCCAAGCAGAGCAGCTGGCTGACAAACTGCTTGCATCAATCCGTCAATTGCAGCTCGATATTGGGGTAGATGATACAAAAATCCGCATTACAACCAGCATAGGCATCTCAAGCTTTACCGACGGTGACACACTCTCATCGCTACTGGAAAGAGCCGATAATGCCTTGTATGAGTGTAAAGATGCAGGGCGTGATTGCCGTCGCTATCACCCTGCCGGTTACAAATACTCAAGCAGAGCCGAATGCCAATTAGTGGGGTAAATACCCACTTTCTTTTCGTTTTCGTGCCCGAAACACACTCGAACTCCCCCACCGCCACCTGAATAATCTTCACTTTCGATATATTTCCAAGGCTAAATTGCCGTTCATACGGCATTTTCCTGCGCACATTTCACCCAAACACTCATTATTTTGCGCAAACGAATGTTCGTTCGCTCATTTGTGTGTGCTTGATCAAATAATATCCCTGAAAAAAGTGGCATATTTATCCCCATAAAAACGAAGGAAATAATCACTTTCCTCATTCATGGACCAAACAATAAGCGAAAACGAACATGAATAGTTGGTTTGAAACAGATGTTGTTATTATTGGCGGGGGCGCGACAGGCACTGGCATTATGCGTGACTGTGCATTGCGTGGACTCTCTTGTATTCTGGTTGAAAAAGACGACCTCGCCTCTGGCACAACTGGACGTAACCACGGCCTACTTCATTCCGGAGCACGATATGCAGTGACGGATCAGGAATCAGCCAAAGAGTGCATTCAAGAAAACCGCATTCTCAAAAACATTGCTCGCCACTGCGTTGAAGATACGCAAGGGCTGTTTATCTCTTTGCCTGATGATGACCTCGATTTCCAAAAATCCTTTATTACTTCTTGTCAGCAAGCGGATATCGACGTTGAACAACTCACGCCTCAAGATGCCCTACGTCTTGAGCCAAACTGTAACCCGAACCTCATTGGCGCAGTAAAAGTGCCTGATGGCACGCTTGACCCATTCCGACTATCAGCCTCGAACGTTATTGATGCCGTCGAGCACGGCGCAAAGCTATTCAATCATACCCATGTCACCGGGCTTATTCGTGATGGTGCCACCGTGCGCGGTGTGAAATGTTTGAATTTGAAAACCGGTGAACACTTCGAGATCCATGCCAAGCAAGTGGTTAACGCTGCGGGGATTTGGGGACAGCAGATCTGCGAGTATGGCGATCTCTCCATCAAGATGTTCCCTGCCAAAGGATCCCTACTGATCCTTGATTACCGTATCAACAACTTAGTGATCAACCGCTGCCGCAAACCGTCCGATGCCGATATTCTTGTACCGGGCGATACTATTTCGCTTATCGGTACCACCTCTGAGCGTATTGATTACGATCGTATTGATGACCTGCACGTCACCAGTAAAGAAATCGATATTCTGCTAGAAGAAGGCACCAAATTGGCACCGATTATGGCCAATACCCGCGTGTTGCGCGCTTATGCTGGTGTTCGCCCACTTGTTGCCGTCGATGGTGATACCAGCGGCCGTAATATCAGCCGTGGTATTGTGCTACTTGACCACGCCGAGCGTGATGGGCTTGATGGCTTCGTCACCATTACGGGCGGAAAGCTGATGACCTACCGCATGATGGCTGAATGGACAACGGATCTGGTGGCGAAAAAACTCGGTAACACTGCACCATGTATTACTCACGAAAAACCGCTGCCTGGTTCCGAACAAGCCAAGCCTAAAAAGCAGCCAACAGCAAGCCTTGCCAAGCCTGTTTACCAATCGGCATTTTACCGCCACGGTGAGCGCGCCGAGAAATTCCTAAGCAACGACAAAAAGAGCCAAGCGGTAATTTGCGAATGTGAAATGGTGACCTGTGGCGAAGTTGAATACGCCATCAAGGATCTGGATGTTCACAACCTGGTTGATTTACGCCGCCGCACCCGTATCGGGATGGGGCCATGCCAAGGTGAGCTTTGTTCATACCGTGCTGCCGGACTGTTCTCAGAATACGGAAAAACCTCCGGTACCGAAGCGAGCCACTTGCTGGAAGATTTCCTAGAAGAGCGCTGGAAAGGCATCAAGCCTGTGTTCTGGGGTGATGCACTACGCGAAGGCGAATTCACTTACTGGATTTATGAAGGACTGTTTGGTGTTAGTGACTTGCCCGAACAACAGCAAGCTGTAAAGAAAAGTGATGAAGAGGTAACACAATGAAATTCGATAGCATCGTAATTGGAGGCGGTGTCGCAGGCCTAAGCTGCGCGATTCGTTGTGCAGAGGCCGGTTTGAAAACCGCTGTGGTGGCTGCAGGTCAAAGTGCCCTTCACTTTTCATCCGGTTCGGTTGATGTGCTTAGTCGCCTACCCAATGGCGAAGCCGTTGCGGCTCCCTTTGACGCATTTACAACCCTTGCGGAACAAAGCCCACACCACCCATACAGCAAACTAGGTGTAGCAGCTAGCCGTGATGCCATCGCTTGGTATCAGAACATGATGGAAAAGTGTGGCGTCTACCTGAGCGAACAAGCTGATGAGAAAAACCACTACCGCGTAACGCCAATGGGGACTTTTCGCTCAACTTGGCTATCGCAGCAAACGGTCCACCAGTTTCCATTGCATGATCTAAGCCAAGGTTTGACAAACGTCGCCCTTGTGACCGTTGACGGTTTCCGTGATTTCCAACCGCAGCTGGCCGCTGACAACCTCGCCAAACTGCCGCAATTTGCCAACGTCAGCATTAAAACCGCGGCGGTTGAATTGCCAGATTTTGAAAAAATGCAGCGCAATCCATGTGAATTCCGCTCAATTGATATTTCCCGCGTGTTACGCGACGAAACAAAATTGCACGCTTTTGCCAAGTCCATGATCCAGCAAGTCGGCAAGGCTGACTTGGTCATTCTGCCTGCCATTTTTGGTAATGGCGATGGCGCAGCAACCATCAAGCTACTTGAAGGACTGACCGGATTTAGCATTTGCGAAATTCCAACCATGCCGCCTTCACTGCTCGGTATCCGACTTGAAGAAGCCATGAAGTCCCACTTTAAAAAGCTAGGCGGGCTTATTCTGGCGGGAGATGAAGTTATCAGTGGGCAATTTGACGGGGATAAACTCACCCATATTTTCACCCGTAATCATGAAGACATCCCATTAAGTGCAGATCACTTCTTGATGGCAAACGGCAGCTTCTTTAGCAAAGGGCTTGCTGCTCATCGCGAGAGCATCGAAGAGCCTGTCTTTGGTTTAGACATGGCGGAAAATTCACACCGTGACCATTGGTACCAAAGCCAATTCTTTGCCAAGCAAAGCCACCCGTTCATGAAAATGGGGGTGAGTTGCAATGAGCACTTCCAACCGTCAATCAAGGGCCAAACCATCAGCAACCTGTATTGCGCAGGTGCGATCCTCGCCCATTATGATCCGGTACAAGAAGGCTCTGGATCTGGTGTTGCCATCTCAACCGGCCATTATGTTGCCGAACAAATGATTGCCCGCTCACAAGCGGTTCAGATTTCAGATTCACAACAAAAACAAGAAAGGACAACAGCATGAGCCTTCTTCAAAAAGACACCAGTTTCGACCAGTGCATCAAATGTACGGTTTGCACCGTCTACTGCCCGGTAGCCAAAGCGAACCCGCAGTACCCAGGTCCAAAACAATGCGGCCCTGATGGCGAACGCCTTCGCATCAAAAGTCCTGAGTTTTACGATGAAACCCTAAAGCTGTGCACCAACTGTAAGCGCTGTGAAACCGCCTGTCCGTCAGGTGTGAAAATTGGCGACATGATTGCGGTGGCCCGCGATAACCACGCCAAGCTGCCAATGAACATTAAGACGGTGCGTGACTATGTGTTGAGCCACACTGATCTCATGGGCTCGGCGGCCACACCGTTTGCGCCAATCGTGAACTCAATTACCGGGCTTAAGCCAGTGAAAAAAATCATGCACAAAACAATCGGTGTGCATGATCATAAGAGTTTGCCTAAGTATTCCCACGGCACCTTCCGCCGCTGGTACAAGCAAAACTGCACCAGCCAGGCGCTCTACCCTCAGCAAGTGCACTACTTTCACGGCTGCTACGTAAACTATAACCACCCGCAACTGGGCAAAGACTTCGTCAAAGTCATGAATGCCATGAGCATTGGTGTCCAATTGCTAGATAAAGAGAAATGCTGTGGCGTCCCTTTGATTGCCAACGGCTTCTTTGACAAGGCAAAGAAAAATGCACACCTGAACGTGAAAAACTTTGCTTCAGCTATCGAGAAATATGACTCTCAAATCGTATCGACATCATCTACTTGCTCTTTCACCCTGAAAGAAGAATACCCAAGCGTATTGAAAGTCGATAACCGCCAAGTCGCTGATAAAATTGAGTACGTGACCCGCTTTTTATTGAAGCAGTTCATGAACGGCAAAATGCCGAAAATGAAGCCAATCAACAAGAAGGTGGTATACCACACGCCTTGTCACCTAGAGCGCACAGGCGGCAGCCTTTACACCATTGAACTCTTGAAGATGATCCCAGGGCTTGAAGTGGAAGTACTTGATAGCCAGTGCTGTGGCCTAGCCGGTACCTACGGCTTCAAGACCGAAAACTACGACACGTCCATGTCGATTGGTAGCAACTTGTTCAAGCAAATTAACCGCTCTAAAGCTGATTTTGCCATTACCGACTGCGAAACCTGTAAGTGGCAAATAGAAGAGAACACTGACTTAGAAACCATTCACCCTGTTTCGTTATTGGCCATGGCGATTGGCTAATACCGGGTACTGACTTTCTATCGCCACCAGATATTATCTGGCCAAACTAGTACACCTATTAACTTTAATCCCAGCTTTAGCGTATGTTCCCCGCATATTGACGCTAGATCTGGGATTTTTTAGTCTCGGTTGTCAACTAACTTGGGCATATCTCTTTTCTGATCCTATAGTTAAAAAAAGATGTGAACACTGTCGCATAATTGCAACACGTGCACCCTCGATTATGGGCTAAAGCCTTATCAGCCTGTCGTGCCTTAAAAAAGCAAAAAACAGGAGAGCCAGATGCGAAAACCATCGCTTCATACGATTAAAGCCCAACTATTTTTGGTGAGTATTTTTCTTGTCACCACCATGGTTGGCTTTGGTATCTTCGAAGCCTTTTCATTCAAAAAGCTTGACCAGCTTCAACAGGCGGCGCAAGAAACGGCGAACGGCAATACAGATTTGCTCACACTTCGTCGCCATGAAAAAGATTTCCTCGCGCGGTTAGACCCTCAATACATCGAGCAATTTAACCAGCAGCAAATAGCCCTTAGCAAGCGGCTAAAAGATGTTCAGGCCCTACTCGCTCAATATGACGATTCAAATAATTCGCAATTTGCTGACGTATTACAGGCGTTAGACGCTTATTCCAACCAGTTCAACATTATTGCCGACCAAACGATTTTAATTGGCCTTACCCCTCAAGAAGGGCTTCGAGGCAATATACGCAGTGCAGCCAATGATGCCGAAGAAGGGATTTTACTCACAGGCAACGAACTCCTTTATCGCATGCTACTGACGCTACGACGTAACGAAAAAGACTTTCTTATCACCAACAACCCTGACCATGTTCGGGTGTTTGAAAATAATGTCGAAAACCTTATTTCAGCAATAAGTAATAGCGAGTTAACCGTACGAGAACAGAAATCGCTGCGGCGCAGCATCATCATGTATCAAATGATGTTTGATGAGTTGGTAGAAGGCTATACCACAATCGGCCTGAATTATAACGAAGGCCTATACGGACAGCTTCGCAGCAATGTTCAGGACGTAGAGCAGAATATCAATAACCTTGAAGCAACTATCGTTCAAACCATTAATGATGAGCAGAACAATGAGAAGTTAGCGCTGATGGTTGCTGGCACCTTGGTTACCCTAACCATGGTGATAACCCTGATCATGATAAGCCGTAGAATTTCGAGCCGCTTAAAAAGTGTTAACCAAGTAATGGAAGACATTGCCAGCGGCGATGGTGATTTAACTGTTCGCATGAATGACAACGGTAAGGATGAATTTGCCAAACTAAGCCAATCATTCGACCAGTTTGCCAACAAGCTTCAAGCTATCATTCAAAATGTCGCTTCAATCTCTAAGCAACTCTCAACAAGTGCTGACGAGTCAAGCGCCTCGGCTAACAACAGTTTGACCAATGCCCAGCAGCAGCAATCAGAATCTGCCAATGTCGCCACTTCCATTAACGAATTGCTGGCAACCAGCAACGAAATCGCCAGTAATATCGCCGATGCCGCCGATTCTGCCGAGCACGGTAAGCAAAATGCACAACAAAGCCTGGCCATCAGCCAACAGGCTGGCACAGCCATTGAATCTCTCGCCAGCCAGATTCAATCGGCACAACACCAAATTCAGGCTCTAGAGGCGGAGAGCAACAGCATCAACAAGGTGATTTCGGTGATCCGTGACATTACCGACCAAACCAACCTGCTCGCATTAAATGCCGCGATTGAAGCGGCACGCGCAGGGGAATATGGCCGCGGGTTTGCAGTCGTAGCCGATGAAGTGCGCCTGCTAGCCCAGCGTACACACAGCTCTACCGAGGAAATAGAGCAAACCATCGAGCGGCTTCACGCCGGGGTTAGCCAAAGTGTTGCCCTTATGGAAGAAAGCCAGCAGCTGGCCGTTTCTACCGTAGAGCAAACCCAAGAAGCCACTGAGGCCGTCAATCGAATTACCGAAGCAATCACTGGTATCTCGGACAAGAGCCTGCAAATTGCTTCTGCATCAGAGCAACAAGCCGCTGTTTCTGCCGAAATTGATAAGAACATTATCCGTATTGCAGAACTGGCGACCAGTACCGCCAGCGCCGTCGATCAATCCTCGACGGCAAGTAAGCAAGTAACAGAAATGGCGCAAGAGCTTGATCGGGTTGTGGGACAATTTAAGTTCTAAAGTAACAAAGGGCGTGTTAAGGCACGCCCTTGTTGTATTCCATGTTAATCCGGCCAAGTGGTTAGGGTCTGTTTGCCCTAGATTCTGTTTGCCCTAGATAGCGACTGGGCTCTGCTCTTCTTTCGTCAAATTTTGCAAGCGGAAGCACAGCAGGTAAATCAGAGCATACAGCACCGTTCCACCAGTTACGACTCCCATCCAACCATAAAACTGCCAACAACCTATAAGGAAGAAGCCCCCCAAACTACCACCCGCATAATAGTGAACCAGATAAAGCGCGGTTGCCGTTGCCTTGGCTGTTTTTGCTCGCTGGCTCACCCAGCCATAAGCCAATGAGTGGGTAAAGAAAGCACCAGAACTGATCAGCAGCAAGCTGGCCAACATCGCGGGGATCGACTCAATTAATGCCAGCCACATCCCCACCCCACTGATGGTGGTCCCCAATACCATTCCAGATACGGCGCTGTAACGTTGGGTCCAGCGACCGCTCAGGTTTGCCGTTACCGTACCACTCAGGTAACAAAGGAAAATCATAGACGCCCAACTCACGGGTACGGAGTAAGGCTCGGCCACCAAGCGAAACCCCATTACCGAATACAAGTTAACGAAAAGCGCAAAGTTTACCCCCCCAATCATCATGGCAAACCACAGCGTACGATTACGTAAATGATGGACAACACTGTAGGTCTGATTACGCAATTGCCCCTTCGACGTCGTAAAATGCTGCTGCTTTGGTAATAAACGGTACACCACTAATGCCACAACCAAACTGAATACAGCCATCATAATGACAGCCGCCTGCCAACCGAAGTTGTCGGCAACAAAACCACCACTAATACGGCCAACAATGCCGCCCAACGAATTGGCACTCACATAACCGCCGACGGTCAACATGAGTGCTTTAGGGGTAAATTCTTCAGCCATATATGCCACAGCTACCGCAGCAAAGCCTGCGAGTGAAGCCCCCATCAGGGCTCGAGCAATACTTAGTGCCCATAGCGATTCAAGGAAGACCATCATAAAGCCGATGATAGGTAGCAACGTTAAGCTAATTAGCATGACTTCACGTCGCCCTATTCGCTCAGACAACACAGCCCACGGCACAAGCATCACGGCCAGCGCCATTGTGCTCGCTGCAACCAGCCAGTTAACGGTGGTTGCAGCAACAGCAAACTGCTCGGCCATCAGCGGTAGCATGGGCTGGAATAGGTATAGGTTGCAAAAGATCAAAAAAGAACCAAGACACAAGGCCAAACTGGCACGTCGGTATTCGGGGGTTTTGATATCTATCATGATCAATTGCTCGTTAATTATCCTACTGAAAAACTAGCAATTTAGCGGCAATAGTGAAAATATATTAAAACTATTAACTCTATAAATAAAAGATATAGTTATGGATATCCGTCAACTGTCTTATTTCAAAACGCTTGCCGAATGCGGCAATTTCACCAAAGCCGCGCAAGTGCTGCACATTGCTCAGCCAGCACTGAGTATTGCGATTAAGAAATTTGAAGAACAGTTGGGGATCACGCTGTTTGACCGTAACGATCGACGTGTGGTGCTCACTCCCGAAGGTGAAGTGCTGCTACATCACGCCAAGTTAATCTTGCAAAATGTCCAAGATGCGACCACCGCTATGGAAGAGCTAAAAGGGCTGACTATCGGCGAGGTAAAACTTGGCGTACCGAGCTCGCTGGGCTCCTACTACCTGCCAGAGATTTTGATGGGATTTAAAAGTCAGTACCCCGATTTAAAACTGACCATCGTCGAGGCGGGTACCGAAACTATACGGCAGATGCTCATCAGCAAGGAGCTGGATTTGGGCGTGATCCACTGTAGCGAAATACCAGAAAGCCTCTCAACTGAGCGGCTCATCACCACCCAGATGGTCGCTGCCGTTAGCCCAGACAATCCTTTAGCGAAGGAAAAGAGCATAGACTTCGATACTTTTTTCAAGCAAGAGCTTGTGATGTTTAAAGCCGGCTACTTTCACCGCGAGTATATCGACCGGATCTGCGAAGAATATAACTACCAACCACAAATCGCGTTTGAAACCAACTTGCTGCCAATGATATTGCGAATAGTGAGAAACGACTTTGCTATTGCCGCTCTACTCGATATGGTGACCGAGTACGAAGCAGGGATTGTCCCTATCCCATTTAAGCAACCTGTTTACCTTAATATTGCCATTGCATGGCGCAAAAACGGTTACTTGTCCGTCGCAGATCGTGCCTTTATGGAATATGTTAAAAACCATCATTAGAATTAAATACAATTTACACTTTGAAACATTCACAACCATTATGATTGCTTATAACCCTTTAGATATAAGGGTTTAACAACGAAGTGGTGAATTCACAAGCAATATATAACTTTTAACCACCTCTAAACACTTGTTAACGCGTTTGTTTTCATTGTTGTAGCGCGAATATAACACACTACTTTAAATCCTGTTTTAGATCATAAACACGGCCCATTTTTATCGTTCCCCTGCCTCTTTTTAGGTAAATTAAACGCAAATAATGTGTAAGAAGTTTTTGTAAAGTTACATATTTTTTCTTTTTATTGTTTTCATTTGTGGTTTAAGAGGATTTTTTCCATGTTGGAACTTTTCATTGGCCTTGCGGTTACCATCGCTGTTGGCTATTTCATCATCAAAGGGTACAAACCAGCAGGCGTGCTACTAACTGCCGGTATCGTACTTCTTTTAATCACCGGTGTGATGGGCATGAAAGTACTGCCTGATAGCATCAACTCAACAGGCAACTTCGTAACAGACTCACTTGAGTACGTTAAGTACATGCTGCAGTACCGTGGCGGCGGCCTTGGTCTACAGATCATGCTGCTTTGTGGTTTCGCGTCTTACATGACCCACATCGGCGCAAACAACGTGGTGGTTAAACAGTTCTCTAAACCGCTTTCTTACATCAAATCACCATACATACTGCTGGTAGCGGCTTACATCGTGGCGTGTCTAATGTCACTGGCGGTAAGTTCTGCAACTGGCCTTGGTGTACTATTGATGGCCACCCTATTCCCAATGATGACAGCTATGGGTATTTCTCGCCCTGCAGCGGTTGCTATTTGTGCATCCCCTGCGGCAATCATCCTATCGCCAACTTCAGGCGACGTGGTTGTTGCGGCTGAGAAGTCAGGCCTGCCTCTACACGTATTCGCAGTAGAAACCGTACTACCTGTTTCTATCTGTGCAATCATCGTGATGGCTGCGGCGGCGTTCTTCTGGAACAAATACCTAGATAAGAAAGAAAATATCAAAATGGAAAAAGTTGATATTTCTGAAATCGAAGTTAAAGCGCCGGCTTACTACGCTATCCTGCCGTTCATGCCAATCATCGGTGTATTCCTATTCAACGGTAGCACTATCAAAGGTCTATACCTTGATATCTACACTATCGTTGTACTGTCTATCTTCATCGGTGCGCTAGTTGATTTCATTACTAAGCGCTTCAAAGGTAAAGAAACGCTAGAAGATCTAGAAGCGTGTTACCAAGGTATGGCTGACGCATTTAAAGGCGTGGTAATGCTATTGGTAGCGGCTGGTGTATTTGCACAGGGTCTAATGTCTATCGGTGCAATCGACAACCTAATCGGCCTTGCAGAGGCAGCTGGTGCAGGCGGCTTCGCGCTGATGCTGCTACTGACAGGCCTAACTGTTGCAGCAGCCATTGCAACCGGTTCTGGTAACGCGCCATTCTACGCATTCGTAGAGTTAGCACCTGCACTGGCTGGTAAGATGGGTCTGAGCCCTGCGTTCCTTATCATCCCAATGCTTCAGGCTTCTAACCTAGGTCGTACCATCTCGCCAGTATCTGGTGTCATTGTTGCGACCTCTGGTATGGGTAACGTAAACCCATTCGAAGTAGTTAAGCGTACTTCTGTTCCTGTTATCTGTGGTCTAATTACTGTCATTATTGGTACTGCGGTACTTGTACCTATGTATGCTTAAGGCGTCACCCGCAAGTATTTGATCGTCCGATCAATATATATCGAAAAACACCACGGTTTTCCGTGGTGTTTTGACATAAATTTAACCTAAAAGCATTTTTTTCGTCTATATTCGCCTATTAGCTTATATAACAAAAAAATGACGCCTATGCCCCATACTGAAAACAGCCAACCGCAAGACTTCTCTTTGCAAACCTTGCGCTTTTCCGGGTCTGACTTAACGGTAATCAACACCGTCAACGGTGCCAAAAACCAGCTAAGAGTCAAAGAAGCCGAGTTGCTAAAGCTTCTCTGCCAAAACTACCCACATGTCACGCTTCGCCAAGATCTTGCCCAAACCATATGGGCTGGCACTTATGTTTCCGATTTCACGATAAACCAGACCGTCAATGGACTGCGCTCAAAGCTGTTCGATTTAGGTAAGAGCCTTATCGTTACGGTGCCAAAGCGTGGCTACAAGCTCACAACAGAGCCGCTGTATGACAAGGGTGAAAACCAACCTGACCTAGCATCTGAAGGCGAAGAAGATGTAAAACCGGGTATTCATCTCCAGTCCGGCCCAGAACAAGCGGATATAAGTGCTCAGCAAAGCCCTGACGCACCGTCAAAGCCTAACCCAATCCGTTCACCCTGGTTATATATCACGGCTTTTGTTGTCAGCGCCCTGTTGGTGTTCCTAGGCCATTGGCTTATCCCGCCAACACCGACTTCGCACATTGGGCAGACCACCGTGCTATTCGTTCCCGATGAGCAGGAATTGCCACTGGTTGAGCAAGCCATCGAATCAGAAGAATATATTTACATCGACAAAGTCAAAGAGACCTTGTACGGCTGCCATGAGGATAAGACATGTACAAAGATCGCACCGTAATCCTGACTTTTTTTATTGCTGTCTTGCTGTTTTCAGGCGTGTTGCTCTTTGCAAAAGACCGTATCATGCCGACTTTCGGCCATTTTGAGGGGTTATGGTATACCGAGACCGAGAAAGGTGTTCGATTCTATCTTGAATTCGATAACAACCATTTGAACATTTATGGCCAAGATAAAGAGGCAGATAAATTCGAGGTTAAATACCTAAGCCACTATAAAAAAGATGTTGATGGCAGAATTATCATTCGCCAAGTCGATGCCAATGCTGACGATCCTGAGCTCAAGGATACACTTGACCTCAACACCAATGTGATTAGCTCTATTCGATTATTATCAGAGGGTGATGCCTTAGTGGTCAGCTTCTTTAATGGCCATGAATTAAAAGTCTATCGGCTTAAAGAAGTGCAGTAATCCTGCAACTTTTAGCTGTCAATAATGCGGCAGGCTACTGCCGCATTTCGTTCAAAACAACAGGCTATATCGCTAAGTGAGGCTTAGTCGAAGATTTCATCCACGAAATCTTCGCGGCGCTCTTCCCTTCTCTCCTCACGACGCTCTTCTTTGCGTTCTTCCTGACGCTCTTCTTTACGTTCTTCCTGGCGTTCTTCTTGACGCTCATCACGACGATCTTCTCTTCTTTCTTCACGGCGCTCTTCAACACGCTCTTCATGCCAACCGTCTGAATCGGCAAAAGTCATTGGTGAAAAACATAATGCAGAAACCAAGCCTACTGCCCAATGCGCTTTTTTACTCATATGTTATTACATCCCTAAATTACTTCAGATAATCTTCACGTCGTAGACCGTATTATTCGGTCGTCGTTATTTGTAATTGGCCAAATACCATTACGTTCTGAAGCTCATCTTCACAAACTCGGGCTTAGGGGGCTAATTCAATATTTATTTTTTATAGTCAATGACATACAAGAGAAATAAACCAATATTCACTCCATGAAAAATATATAATTCTAAAGATAAAAAATAAGGAGGCCGCGCCTCCTTCATTTTTTGAGCTTAATCACTTCACTACTGTAGTGACATACCGAGTTTGGCCACCGCTCAAGACATATGGTTGGTGATGGCATCATCCTGTCGCAAGAAGTAGCCATCACCCGTACCGTTGCTAACGAGCTCGACAGACTCTGTGGCATGGATAACCAGTGCCGCATGCAGCACCAACATCGCAATGGCATTCAATGTGAATTGCTTGAATTTTATGTACGTAGATTCTGGGATGCGGCCTGTTTTAACCAAATAAATTAAAACAACCCACTTTAAGATCGAAAATATTGTGTACATAAACCTTCAACTCTTAGATAGATTAAGAATGGCTTTCGTTAAGCTTGAACTCGACCTTACCCACACCAGAGGTATAGACAATCTCGCCCTTCTCGCCGTAATAAGAGAAGGTGCAGGTGCGTGTTCTACGCTGATACTTCGTTAACAACTCATTGGTTTCGGCATTACGTCGAACAGCTTCAATGCTATCAATCAAGGTGTTCCAAATATTCACACACTCACGCTTATTCTTGGCAAACGGGTAATCGTATCGGTTATTCCGGTGCTGAAATTGCAAAGTATGGCCATTGATCTCCAAGGTGCTAGGTTCCCCCTGAAGTTTATGCTTGCCATAGATCATTGCTAACGAGCTCTCAAAAGCGCTTTTCGTTCCACGAAGTACAGATTCATGGGCATCATCGTCCAAATTCAAAAAGCGTGGAGCCGCTGTCACAGCAACGATACCGAGTATGACAATCACAACCACTAACTCAATTAACGTAAAGCCTGCTGTTTTTTTCATTATGCCTACCACTCAATTAGTACATCCATCTGTAAAAACACGGGCATAATAAAGCAATTCACCGCTCTTATTCAACATCGCCGATCAATTCATTGAGCAAATACTTTAAATAAAGGAGATAATGTTGACCAAGTACAAGCTGGAGCTATTTATCCTCGAGGCTTTGATAGATTAAGATTGACCCAGGAGAAATGGGCACTAAAGGATCCTAAATGGATATGAACCTCATTCGGACATTTGTGTCCGTATATCAACATCAATCATATACCCGAGCAGCTGAAAATTTAGGACTGACCCAACCTGCAGTTAGCATGGCGATAAAGCGGTTGGAAGCCGAAGTTGGCACTGCCTTGTTTATCAAAAGTGGCCGGAGTATCACCCCCACTCATCGGGCTGAGTTGCTTGCCTCCGAACTTCAGCGGGGGATCGAAATTATCGACAATGCTATTTCAGCCAAAACACAGCACTCTGTTTACTGCGTTGAAGGACTCTCTCATCTTATTGGCGATCTTGACGATACGATTTTCAAAGTTCCACCACTCGATCAAGAACTTATTTTCAAAGACTTGCGTTCTCAACAAGTCGACCTTGCCATTGATACGACAACCAGCAAAGACAGTGCTTTTGTTATGGATCTTATCCACCAAGAAACCATAAAAATTATCTGTAGGAAAGATCACCCCCGTATCGTCAGCCAGTTAACTAAAGAGCAGTTTTACCAAGAAAGCCATGTTGTCTTTAAGGCTCGCCGTGAGGGTCGACAATTTCTAGACCTATTTGCCAAAGAAGCCCTTCGCCCAAGGAGAGAAAAGCAAGAAGTGTCAACTCAAGCCAATATGGCGTTGGCAGTGGCTGACTCCGACCACCTAGGGTTAGTCTTTGGATCTTTTGCCCGTAAATGGGAAAATCGCCTCAACCTCAGCGTATTTGATATCCCGCTAGAGTGTGAGCAAGTCCCTATTCATATGGTTTACCATCAAAGATCAATCAACGATCCCGCCCACATCAAGCTCAGGCAAAAAATTATAGCCAGTTTCAAGCTTAATCAGACTTCATTATAGATAAACATAACTAAGATAGAGGCTATAAATATCGACAATACATCAATATAGCTTATGTATTGAATAAGCCTTACTCTATGGATTGGACGATGCCAAAACGCTCTAATACTACTCATCAGAACCTTTTACCCTTGGATGAGTAGACGCAATGAATAAGAGCCTAATCACAAAATCTATCGCGCTAGCACTAATGGCAAGTGCTAGCTTTTCTACTTTTAGCCATGCAGCCTCCCAACCCTCTTCGACAACCACTGAATACAATAACCGTGAACAAGCAGAATATAATTATGCGTATTCACTAGGTGTGCAAGCTGCGGTCTACGGCTGGGCGCCTGTAATGATGGATATCGCATTGGAGCTTCAAACCTCAGTTGATGCGCCAATGGACAATGGTCAAGCACCTTTGAACGAGTTAGGTCCGATAACCCGTCTTTGGGATCATCGTGACCGCTCATACACAACGCCAAATAATGACACCATATATCTACAAATGTGGGGCGATCTCGAAGAGCAGCCGATCGTTCTTTCAGTACCAGAAATCAAAGACCGCTATTGGATAGCACAAATTGTCGACATGTACACTGAGTCAGTTGTTGATCTCGGTAACGCTACAGTCGGTGATCAAGGCGGTGATTTTGTCTTGGCTAAAGCGGGATATGAAGGCGAATTACCAGAGGGATTACCTGTCTATTATTCAGATACACGCTACATCTGGATGGCAGGCCGATTAGGGGTCACCGATGCAAATGATGAGGCAGAAGCACTGTCATTACAGTCGAAATTCCGCCTAACAAAACTCGACGAATACCCTAATACCTCAGCTCAGCCAAAGCCGAAAGTGGCAGTTGGCGCACCAACAGTACAGTTCCCTGCTGGGCTTGAATGGTATGATCGATTAGATACTGTACTTGCCGAAAACCCACTCGCATCAGACAAAGCGCTTGTCGATTCTTTTGAGTTCATCGGCGTTGGCAATGGCGGTACAGCCGAACTCAGTGATGTCAAAAAAGCAGCTTTAAAAGCCGCATTTCCTGACGGTTTTGAGATTGTACGAGACGCTGCAATGTACACTGGCGTACCAGTAAACGGCTGGAACTTGGAGTATGACGCCGGAAGATACGGTACCGATTACTTGTTGCGTGCGGCCGTCAATATGAACTCCATTGGCCTCAATTCACCTGAGCGGGCAATGTACCCTAAACGCTATGTTGATAGTAGCGGTGAACTGCTCAGCGGTGAGAATCATTACACCATTACCTTCCCTAAAGATATGGCAGTCAAAGAAGACCTTGGTGGTTTCTGGTCCGTCACTATGTACGATGCCCAAGACCGGTTCATGGTTGAAAACAAGATCGACAGATTTAAAATTGGTACCACAACAGAAGATCTCGTCTACAACAATGAGGGTTCACTGACGGTTTATATCAGTCATGACAAACCTTCTGATGAGAAAAAACTAGCAAACTGGTTACCTGCACCAAACGATGGTTTCATGCTGCAAGTTCGCTTATATGAGCCAGAGGAAAAAGTGGTGAATGGTGAGTTTGAGTTACCTGAGATGTATAAAGTAGAAAAGTAATTTAACTTCTATTATTAAGCCTGCCAGTGGCAGGCTTTTTATTATCAACATAGTAAAAACACAAAGCTTATAATAAAACCCAACCAAACAATCAATTCGTTCATAAGGTTGAATTCAGAAGCTTAAGTCATTTTAACTGCTTAAGGCACGGATGAGTTAAGCCTATAACCCAGTAGTTTCTTTGTTATCACTCCTAGCGCGATTAAACGCTTAATTTCTTTACCCACCACATTCCGCGACATCGATAATAATGAGGCTAATGCAATAATATTCAATGGGATATGACCATCCTCTGTTACATCACTTATTGCTTTCAACGCACCTGTTACTTTGAGATAGGCATCTTTTTCTGCACGAAGGTGAAACAAGGTATGTGAAAATCGTTGCTTCTTAGCCAATGACTTACTCAACATCAAAAGAAAATCAGGCGCTAATTCTATGAGTTGCTTGACCACGAAAAATGGCAGTATGATCACCATTGAATCGGTAATCGCTTTAACATCGGTATGGCTGCCACCTTCAAGTAAATACTGAACTTCGTTAACAATAATACCGGGTGTAATCAAGTTATAAAAAGTAAAGTGGCTATTATTGCTAGTTGGAAAAATGCCAAAAATCCCGCTGATTGGCATAGCAATAAAATCCGACCATTCATCCTGATAATAAAGAAAGCTTCCTTTTTTTACGCTCTTCACTTTACCTTTCTCAAGGATGAGTTTGGCTAACCCATCATCTACTTGATAAGTATGCTTCAAGCAGAGAAAAGGATCCATTATGGCCTCCGATATATAGCTGTTTTTACATGTTAATTTATATTTTTAAAACATCGCTATTTTAAATAAAGGGAATATAAGCTTCTAGTCACCCTTATTTATGTCATACATAAACCATTTTTATGTATTCAATCAATCAATCAAACATTATGATATTTCTCATACCTCATTGAAAAAAACACAATATTACAAACCATAGCGTCAACATGCACTGCCAGTGCAACGCATGAATTTCACCAATGGTAAATTCCTCTCGAATTCAATGTCGAATCCAGAAGAAAGAAACCATGAAAAAAACACTTCTCACTGTAGCCGTATTTTCTGCAGTTAGCTTCAATGCGTTTGCCGATGACGACATACAAGATATGTCTGATCCACTGGCGGTATTTACCCAAGTAGGTGCTGGTTATACCGACAAAGGCCTGAACATTAAGTTGGGACAAACCTACGATACAGGCAACCCAACCACCGCAGGAATGAATGTATTAGAACTGAAAGGCGCGATGGGTGACACCTTGGGCTGGCGCGACGAGGCCAATGACAGTATTGATAGCATTCGTTTTCGCAACTTCGGGGTAGATTTAACCAACGGCCGTGGTAACCAAATTGATGTGAACTATGACTTCAACACTGAAGCAGGCAGCATCTCATACAGTTTCATTCAAGCCCTACCAGCCTTTGGTCCAATACAACTCTTCCCGCTTGGTGGCGTCGGTGCAGCCTTCGGAAATAATGTGACAGGGGATGATGGAGAGACAATCAGTGGTTATTCAATGCCTGGCACATTCGCAGTGATCGGTACCTATGGTAAGTTCACGATTAACGACAAGATTTGGCTTAACTACAACCCGATGTGGATGACGACGCTCTCGGGTTCAGATAGCTACAAAAACAACGCCTACGGTGAGAACAATGCCAATATTCTTGCCCATGAATTTGCCGCTTCATACCAATTCAATCCGCGATTTAATGTACGTTATTTTGCCAACTGGACAGAATACACCGACTTTAAAGATGGTGACCACCGCATTGAATTCAACTACCAAATCTAGTTGATCCTCGTGAGCGCAGAATGAACTAAAAGAGCTTGCTGGCCTCTCGCCAACAAGCTCTTTCATTTAATAATCAGTGCTGTGCCTTAGCCAAGCACAGGTACTACGCTGTAGTCGTGGATAACCACTTTACCTTGCTCATCAAAAGATACCTGCCAAGTTTCATTAACCAACATATCTACAGGTTCGCCTTTTAGCGCTGACTCGGCATAGGTTTCCGCTTTTAGCCTAATGCGAAGTTCAACCTGGTATGTATCAGTTGAAGAAGACTTGACTTCCACTTGTTCTACTAGGTGCTCGCAAGCTGGCTTAAACACGCCACGGGCCATCGAATACCAATCCCGGAAGCCCTCATGACCATGAAACTCCCCTTCCGGCATCGCCAAGCGAATATCCTTTGCCAGGTACTGGGTAAAATAATCCGACTCTTCAGGCAAGACGTCAAACTTGGCAAACCACTCAGCGACAAACTTATTAATACGCCCCTGAGCTGAATGGGTTATTGATTCAATCTGTGCGGTTAAGCGGTCTGCATGATCTTTGGCACGACCTTGTACTTCATCCAACTCGTTATAAACATTAGGGATATACACCATGCGATGGGTGTAAACCGGCTTATGGTAGTTCATGCCTGCCAAGTACGCGGTTTGCTGTAACGGGCGCATTAGCTCTTCAATTGAAAAGTGGTTATAACCTAGCGGATCATAAGATTCTTCAGGCCCGCCAATGGTAAACGATAAGATGAAATCTTTGCCTTTAAGCTTGTCGCCTTTAGAGCCAAAGGCAAAGTTATAGCTAAATACATCGTCAATCCACTTTTTCATCAATGCAGGTACCGAGTACCAGTAAAACGGGAATTGCAGCACGATCACATCCGCTTCCAGTAAGGCTTGCTGCTCAGCTTCAATGTCAATTTGATAGTTAGGGTAAAGCGTGTCAAGGCGACGAATAGCCACATCTTCAAGGCCAGCTTCCATCTCATTTAGGATCACTGTGTTGGTGAAAGACTCTTCTAAGTTTGGGTGACCTGAAATAATAACAACTTTGCTCATGGTGGTTCCTCTTCAATACTTGCCTTAACCGATGTGCAAATCATACGTTGTAAGATTGATAATTTTTAGACGCACTTTACTTAAATGATTATTAGGTAGAAACTAATAATTAAATATAAGATAACGGCTAAGCGAAAGGTAAAGCAATGAATGGCGCCACCTATAATCAACTTACGATGTTCCATACGATTGTTAATGAAGGCAGTATCACCAAAGCTGCACGCAAGCTTGAAATTGCGCCGCCGTCTGTCAGCCAGGCGCTGAAAAACCTTGAAGAGCAGTTGGGGCTACCGCTTTTTAGCCGAACGACTCGCCGTATGGAGCTGACCGAGGCCGGTCAACTACTCTTTGAACGAACACGCTTCTCCATTTCAGAGTTAAACATTGCCTTAGAAAGCGTCAGCGACTTAAGTAAAAACCCTTCGGGCAAAGTAAGGATTACCGTCCCTCGGTTTATCTACCAGTTTTTGCTCAAGCCAATTTATGCAGAATTTTGTCAACGCTACCCCAACATCCAACTTGAGGTGTCTGTTTCTGATGCCACCATAGATATCATTGCCGCAGGGTTTGATATAGGGATTCGATTCGGCGACAAAGTAGAAGAAGGCATGATCGCTCGCCAGTTAACTCAACCGATGAAGGAAGCGCTATTTGCCTCACCTGCATATATCGAGCAGTTTGGCCTACCGACAAAGCCTGAAGATCTTAAACAGCATAAGTTGGTGCAGTACCGATTTATTTCATCAAATCAACTGGCGCCTTTGAACCTTGATGATAACGGTACGACCCTGCCAGTTGATATGCCGTTGTCCTTGGTGGTGAATGATACAGACCTCATGGTAGATGCCGCGCTAAAAGGACTGGGGATCGGGCGAATTGTTGAACCTATGGTTGCTAGCCATTTTAGTCACAACAAACTGATCCCTGTATTGGAAGATTACTGGTTCCCCTATTCTGGGCTCTATGTCTACTTCCATAAAAATAGCCAGAAAGCGAAACGCGTTCGGGTACTGATAGATTTCTTGCTTGAGAAGGCAGAAGGCTTCTCTTAAGTTTGGTTTAGCAGACTGTTGAGCAGGTAACGGGTTATCACCCTAACGCATTTTTCCATCTTTCATTTCGATCAGGCGGCCCGCTCGCTTCGCCTTTTCCAAATCATGCGTGACCATTACTACAGTAACCCCCTCTTTGTTGAGGGATTCTATGGTCTTCATAATTTCGTCACCGGTTTTATGGTCAAGGTTACCCGTTGGCTCATCAGCCAAGAGTAATGACGGCGATCCAACCAGCGCCCTAGCAATCGCCACTCTTTGACGTTCGCCACCTGACAGTTCATGGGGTTTATGGAGCGCCCGCTTACTTAATCCTACTTTGGCCAACGCTTCTTTCACTTTTAAATCACGTTGCTGACCCGACAATTTACGATACAGCAAAGGCAGCTCAATATTCTCACACACATTTAGCTGCGGCATCAGGTGAAATGCTTGGAAAACAAACCCAATTTGCTGGTTGCGAACGCAGGAAAGTGCGGTATCTGACAACTCATCCACGCGAGTCCCGTTTAGAAAATAACTCCCTATATTGGGCGTATCCAAGCACCCGATAATCTGCAATAACGTCGACTTACCAGAACCTGATGTACCCGTAATAGCAATATACTCCCCAGTATTAATTTTTAGGGACACACCATCGAGTGCAACCACATCTGAACGTCCCATCTCATAGATTTTACTGACAGTATCTAACTGCACTAAAGCACTGGCTATTTCACCCATACGTATCGCTACTCCCGTTTTAGAGCCCGAATAGGGTCAAGCCTTGACGCCAATAAAGCCGGATACAACCCAGAAATAATGCCCACCACAGCCGCCGAGCCTAAAGCGAGAATGAGGGCACTCGGTGTGATCATCACAGGAAAACCCCGTATATTTGCAACAGTGATGACGAGCAAAGATCCTAAAATCAAACCAGATAGCCCGCCTATCGTGGTCAAGCAGGTGGCTTCAATGATGAACTGATTGCGAATATCTTTATGCGTTGCCCCTACTGCCCGGCGCAAGCCTATCTCTTCCGTTCTTTCTCGAACCGCCACCAGCATCACGTTCATAATACTGATCCCACCCACTACCAATGATATCGCCGCAACAGATGCTAACCAGAAGGTTAACGACCGTGTCGCTTCTGTCATGCTTTCTTGGATCTCGGTTAAATCGTTGATAATAAAGTCATCGGGTTGATGGTCAGGCAATTGGTGTTGGCGTCGGAGTACATCTTGGATCTGATAAATACTTTCATTTATTTTGGTTTTATCATCTATCCGCAAATGGGCGTAGTGAATACTGCCAGGGCGTGTCTTGCTCAAACCGATAATACGAAGTTTTGCAGTGGAAAGCGGCACGAGTACTCTATCGTCTTGATCCATACCACCTGGTGCCTGCCCCTTTCGCTTTAAAACACCAATCACTTTAAATGGTGTTTTACCAATGCGGATTGTTTGACCAATAGGCGTCTGCTTGCCAAATAACGCCTTAACAACACTATGGCCCAGTACAGCCACTTTCTTTGCACGTACTTCTTCCTGCTCGGTAAACATCCGGCCTTGTGCCAAATCCCACTTTCTTAATGATAGGTAATCGCGGGTAGTGCCTTGAATTCGGCTGATCCAGTTTTTTGACCCAAACAATACCCGAGCTTCAGCATAAACCGAGGGTGAGACAGCCTGTATATTGGGCACTAAATTACGAATAGCGGTGATATCTTTAACGGTGAGCGTGGAAGACCGCCCTTCAAGTTGAACCCCGCCATTTTCCATAGCATCAGGCTCTATAAACAACAAATCAGCTCCCAAGCTTTCAACCCGCTCAAGTATCTGATGCTGGCTACCGGCCCCTACGCCAATTACAGTCACCACTGCGGTAACACCAATCATGATGCCCAAAATTGTCAAAAAGCTACGCAGGCGGTGACGATAAATAATCCTCAACGCGTTGGTAAAATACAGCCAATAACTCATCGTGATGAAGCCTTAAATTCCACTTTGCTCATTCACTTCCGGTGTTATTTTCTCCTCAATGAGTGAAGTGTAACTTTCATTTTCACTCCCTACCGTCTCATCTGTAATTTTCTCATCAGTCTCAATTTCAACCACGGCAGTCATGCCCGGTAATAATGATTCCCCACTGTTTTCAGCTAATAAAACAACGGTATACGTTACAACGTTATCGACAATTATCGGCGCGACCCGGATCTGCTCCACGCTAGCGACAAATTGACGTTCCCCATAGGCAGGAACGGTAAATATCGCTTCTTGACCAATTCGGATTTGGCCAATGTCTGCTTCATCAATTCTTGCGTGTATTTCCATTTCTTCTAAAGTATGGGCAATCTTAAAAAGCTTTGGCGCTTCAAGGCTAGCAGCAACAGTTTGCCCGCTCATGACTTCTCGAGAAATAACCACACCATCGATGGGAGCGAATATTTCTGTGCGCGATAACGTTACCCTTGCCTCTTCTAATTCAGCCTCGTGGCTTATTACCACCGCTTTTGCTTGGTCGAGTTCTGCACTCGTCACCCATACTTCCGTTTCTGCCTCTTCTAATTTATTTGCAGAAGCTGCGTTTCGTTTATTGAGCGTTTTTATACGCTTCAATGAACGGGTCGCCTGACGATAAGATGCCTTTTTCATTTCAACAATGGCTTTTGCATTTAACAACGCCGCTTCGGCTTGGCGGATTTGAGCTTCAAAAAACTTAGGGTCAATACGGGCAATAATTTGGTTCTTATGAACAACGTCATTAAAATCAACCAGTAACTCGGTGATCCTGCCTGATACTTCAGAACCGACTTCCACCTCTCCCACGGGTTTCAACGTACCGGAAGCGACAACTAGATGATCAAACCCACTGCTAATATTCGGGTCTTCATATTGTGCTAGAGCAGAAGATTGAGTGGATTGCACGCCATAATCGGTGTCATTGCATGCAGTAAGAAGTGTTAAGCTAAATACCATTAAAATACGTCGATAAAAAATTGAATGCATTGACTTTATCGCTCCCCCAATAGACTACCTTTTTCTATTATCTTTTTTGTTATGCCATAAATTAGGTAGCGGAAGCCATATCGCTCCCGCTACCCTAGATTCATCAACTAGCCATAATAGTAATCGCAGCTCTTCTTACTCTTGTAATAGCTATGCTTCTTGCCTTTATAGCCATAGTATTTTTTACTTGAGTAGCTATAAGACTTACAGCTTCTGGACTTTTTCTTACGGTGTTCGTACTTAGGTTTGTAATCGTGTTTGTAGTAAGGTTTATAATCGTGTTTGTAATAGGATTTACTGCTATACGCGTGGGCACCTGATGAAGCCACTGCCAGTGCTAAGGCAGCGCATAGGCCAACTAACTTTATATTCATCGGAATAGTATCCTAATTATCAATTATAAGGTTACTCCTGTATCCATATGTCTAATCCATTAGTCACGGATATATTTATAGGCATAATTAAATGAACATGCAAAAAATACAGAATAAATATGTATCCCATTATTGAGAATGGTCATTCATCTTACCGTTTAATTCAATTGCTTATATTTAAATACATCCACAAAGATCATTTTATTACTCTAAGTCATTGTACCACCTAAGTATTAATTTGGTATAAAAATACACTTTGCATTACAATTTTATATTTTACCAGGCAAATAAACACCACAAATAATTTAATACCATTCTAATTAAACTGATTACTTACGCATGTCACTTTCTAACGAAATTATTAAATATCTCATTGGATGTATGCTTCTTAATACAGTGGTTATCTCAAGTTAGAATCAAAGCTGTCTCTTAAGAATGGATGCAATCTTATGGTATAAGAACATGCCATCACATAGAGCATGTGAGATTTCTCATTCTATCTTCTTTCTCATTCCACAATAAATGAGTGGCTATTCGCCTAAACCAGCTTTCTTCATCTCTAATGTAATCAATATTGCAAAAAAGGTGTAATACCCCGAGAACATGGTAAAATGCCCCCCTTTTTACGCCCTATACTTTTCTTGCGTGCTGGCTATAGGCAACAGTGCTATTATCTTTCGGTATTGGGCAGTACATACATTATCAAAAAATCGGGGCATTCGTATTTGTCCCATTTATGCCCTATTTTTGAGAAGTAAACTGTAAGCAAATGATTTCAAACAAAATTAACGAGTATCCAAAGTACTGGGCAGAGTGTTACGGTACCGCACCGTTTCTGCCGACAACACGAGCAGAGATGGATGCTCTTGGCTGGGATAGCTGCGACATTATTATCGTTACCGGTGATGCGTATGTTGACCATCCAAGTTTCGGTATGGCTGTAATTGGCCGCCTACTTGAGTCACAGGGCTTCCGTGTTGGCATCATTGCCCAGCCTGAGTGGAACAATAAAGACGCCTTTATGTCGTTGGGCAAACCAAACCTATTCTTTGGTATTACTGCCGGCAACATGGACTCGATGATCAACCGTTATACGGCTGACCGCAAGCTTCGCCATGACGATGCCTACACCCCAAATAACGAAGGCGGTAAGCGCCCTGACCGCGCGGTACTTGTTTATTCACAGCGCTGTCGTGAAGCCTATAAAGAAACCCCGATTGTATTAGGTGGTATCGAGGCCAGCCTGCGTCGCCTTGCTCACTATGATTACTGGTCAGACAAAGTTCGTCGTTCAGTGCTGTTGGATGCCAAAGGCGACATCCTACTCTTTGGTAATGCTGAGCGTGCTCTGGTGGAAGTGGCGCATCGCTTGTCTGAAGGTGAGGACATCGCGAACCTGACCAACATCGCGGGTACGGCGGTGATCAGAAAAGAGCTACCTGAAGGCTATAAAGAAATCGACTCCAGCCGCATCGAAAAACCTGGCAAAGCTATGGTAATGCCAAATCCTTATGCGACTGAAGAAAATTGCGAAACTAATAAAGCTGCGAAGCAAGAAGAACCTGCGGCTAAGCCGGTACAAATCCAGCCATCTCGCCATGATGCTGCAACAACGGCTATCCGCTTGCCTTCGTTTGAAAAACTGCGTAATGACCGTATCTTGTATGCGCATGCCAGCCGCGTCATGCACCTTGAGACTAACCCCTACTCTGCGCGCGCACTTATCCAGCGCCATGGTGATCGTGAATTGTGGATTAACCGTCCGCCAATCCCGCTAAGCACCGAAGAAATGGACTTTGTATTTGGTCTACCCTACGCACGTGTACCTCACCCTGCCTATGGTAAAGCGAAGATCCCAGCTTACGATATGATCAAAACCAGTGTGAATATCATGCGTGGTTGTTTTGGTGGTTGTTCATTCTGTTCTATCACCGAACACGAAGGTCGTATTATTCAGAACCGCTCTCACGAGTCGATTCTCAGCGAGCTAGAAGATATTCGCGATAAGGTACCGGGCTTCACCGGCACTATTTCTGATCTGGGTGGCCCGACGGCAAACATGTACCGTTTAGGTTGTTCCGATCCGCGTGCCGAGAAAAACTGTCGCCGTCCATCGTGTATCTTCCCTGAAATCTGTAAGAAGCTGGATACCGATCATAAACACACTATCGATCTCTACCGCAAGGCACGTAAAGTCGATGGTATTAAGAAGATCATGATTGCCTCGGGTGTTCGTTACGATCTGGCGATTGAATCACCGGAGTATATCCGCGAGCTTGTGACGCACCATGTTGGCGGCTACCTGAAAATCGCCCCGGAACACACAGAGAAAGGCACGCTTGATCTGATGATGAAGCCGGGCATGGGTACTTACGACCGCTTTAAAGAGCTATTTGAAAAATACAGTAAAGAAGCAGGTAAGAAGCAATACCTGATCCCTTACTTCATTTCTGCTCACCCAGGCTCGACTGATGAAGACATGTTGAACTTGGCGCTTTGGCTTAAGAAAAACGATTTCCAATGTGATCAGGTACAAAACTTCTACCCATCACCTATGTGTAATGCAACGGCGATGTATCACTCGGAAACCAACCCGCTTAAGCGTGTTAAGTACAAGAAGCGTGAAGATCTGTTCGTTGCCAAAGGTGAACGCCAGCGCCGATTGCACAAAGCCTTACTTCGCTACCATGATCCAGCCAACTGGCCGTTGATCCGTGAAGCATTGGTTAGCATGGGTAAAAAGTACTTAATTGGTGATCGCCCGAACTGCCTGGTACCTGAAGAAGGCAGCGAAGCAGAAATGACACCGGCACAACGCCGAGGCTCAGGCCGTCACGGTTCAAAACGATTCGCCACCAAGCACCCTAACCAGCCGGATATCCGTAAAGACGGTAAACGAGGCGGTAAGTCTCACAACGGAAATGGCAACTCGAACGGCAGAAAACCGGTTTCTGGCAGTAAGCCTGGTGCTGGTAAAAATGGCGGTTCGAATAAGAATGGTGCCGGTAAGCCATCGCTACGCCGTGGTGAACAAGGACAAGGGCAAGGGCAAGGACAAGGGCAAGGGCAAGGACAACGCAAGTCACCTAACGGATCGCGCCCGAACCGCAACGGTTCACAAGGCCAACGCCAAGGCGGTAAGCCGACCCGCGCGAGAGCGCGTTAATCATTAAGCTTGTGATGAATAAAAGTAAAGGTGCCCTATGGCACCTTTACTGTTTTATCCCCTTACGAACATAATATGCCCGCCAGAACATGGGGATCTATTATTCACCTTGCTTGATTAGAAAGAAGCATTGACCGAGAATTTGAACTTGCGCTCGTCGCCATAGTGAACATCTCTGATAATACCGTTGCTGTATGAACCGCCTGAACCAACGAAGTAATCTTCGTCAAACAGGTTCTCAACATTTGCACGGAAGTCCCAAGTAATATCACCACTCTTCAGCTTATAAGAAGCGCCAACATCAACACGGGTGTAAGCATCTAGAGTTAGTGTATTGGCGTGATCAGCATAGCGGTCACCTTGATAGAACATACCTAGGTTAAATGCCAACTCTGGCGTCATCGCATAACGAGCCCATGCAGAGCCAGACCACTCTGGCACGTTCGCAGGGCGGTTACCTGTGTAGTTGTTGTTACCGCTACTATGCTTTCTATACTCAGCATCAAGGTACATTGCCGTCGCCATCATGAATAGCTGATCAGACACTTGGCCTTGTACTGCAGCTTCAGCACCACGATGACGCTGAGCGCCTACTGTTCCCCAAATAGTATCATTTGAAGAGTCACTGTATGAGTATGCAACATTCTCTTTTTCAATATCAAAAATTGCACCAGTCACCAGAAGACTATTGTCCATCAGCTCCCACTTGGTACCTAGCTCGTAAATTCGGCTTTCTTCCGGATCAAGAACAAACGTATCTTGGCCAGTATTTTGCCCTTCTTTCTTAACCGAGTTAGGGTTGAAGCCTTCAGAGTAGTTGACGTAAATCGAACCATTGTGAGCAGGGTGATAAATCACACCAACCTTAGGTACAAATGAGTTGCTATCGTTATCAATGTTGTTACCGCTTGAGTCAGTTGTATCTTGGCGGTACATATCAAAGCGGCCACCAACCAACACCTGCCAGTAATCATTGATTGTCATCAGATCTTGAATGTAGAAACCATAGAAGTCGTCACCACTCTTAGTGGCATCAAAACGGTTGTAATCAAGATCAGGGAAGCCCGGTAGTGGGTCTCCAGGTGTGACAGTAATCTCATCGCCTCGACCTGTTCTTTCAATTTTTTGACGGTAAGTCTGGTGGATACCGCTCATACCAATCAGAGTTTGGTGCTCCATACCCAAGGCATTGAAATAACCTACGGTATCAACAAAGTAAGAATGGTACTGCCAGTCATCATAACGATCGAATGGTGAAATTTGGTATGAACCATCAACCAGCGTGCTGTCAGTTGGTGATGCAGATGAATCACGACGGTGGCGACGCATTTGCTGATGGTTATAACCAGCCCTGACTGTCCAGTCTTCATTCACGTACACAGACAGGTTCGCACCCATGTTTTCGACATCATTTTCAGTAAATGTCCATGGCATGTCCCAAATGTTATCTCGACCCAGCAGATCATTACCGCTTTCATCTAGCCAAGCACCAGAATCAATATTGGCTTTATCTTGGGTACGCTGATAATGAACCGATAGCAAGCCCCAATCAGACAAATCCGCTTCGATTACCCCATAGCCAAGGAAGCGATCGCGCTCGCGGTTTTCACCATTGGCATACTGACGTCGTTCTTCAGTATCTTGCTTAACCATTACCGTACGACCACGTACAGAGCCAGACTCATTCAAGGCGCCAGAAGCATCGATGTGGTAACGCGTACTACCTTCATCATCAATGTCAGTACCAAGGTTCACACGGCTCTCGGCTGTTGGCTTTTTAGTCACCATGTTAACCAAACCACCAGGGCCAGACTGTCCGTATAGCAGGCTAGATGGGCCTTTCAATACTTCAACTTGCTCAACAGTCTCGATTGGCAACATATAGTGTGCAAACTGAGGGTGCCCATCAATGAGGTATCCGTTTCCAGACTCAAGCTCAAAGCCACGTAAGCTGAATACTTCACGATTCCATTTTTTAGTTCCTTGGCTGATACTCGCATCATTACGCAACGCTTCACCAAGCGTGGTGGCGAGTTGCTCATCAAGGATAATTTCAGGAATAACCGTCACTGACTGCGGTGTTTCCAACATATTCATGTCCATACGCATCGCACTTGATGAGCTATCAACTTTATAGTCATCAAAGCTTTGCGCGTGAACAACCATTGTCTCGTCAACATCGCTTATTGCATTATCATCTGCCAATGCATGCGTCGATGTAAGTGCAAGCACAACCGCACTACAGACTGCTGATTTTCTAAGATCCATTTAAGTTCCTAATTGTGTATAAATTGAATTCTTCTAATGAACGTCTTAGCGAAAAAACCAAGAAACTAAATGATAATAGTTATCATTGAGACTCCCAGTTGAGTTATGTAACTAATATAAATCAGATGTAAAATATAAATTCACAGCGTTTCAATTTGTTTCCATTCACACTTTTTTTAAAAATACATAAATTTAAAAGTAATTAATTACAGCTACAGGTACTCTTTAAAAATATAAAAACCACAAATTAAAAATTGAAGTCACGATAAAAATAAGCACGAATTACTTGTATTTCAATGAGAAAATTTACTATCAAGAATAGGAAAGCGCATAATTAAAACAGCACTAAATTACTAACAACAAAAACAGAAAACTTATTTAAATTAGTTAAAGCAAGAAACATAAAGTACAAGTAAAAAATCACCCTGCTTACGCGCGCGTCACGCGAATACATTAAAGCGCGATGAATAACATAATGAATATTTGTAAGAATTCTTATTACTTTATCTAGATCAAAAAAAACAACTGACGCAATGAGAATTAATATCATTAATGTTTATTATTTTAATAGTTCTGATAAATTTAGCGTTATATCTATGTCATTCCGTAAAAAACAATCCCATTATGTTCAAGGTCTTACGCCAGAAGTCGGTACAGACATGGTCTCGCCGCCTTCATATTTATAGCTCCATGGTGCTACTGATTGCCATGGTGTTTTTTGCTATTACAGGATTAACCCTCAACCGGCCTGAATTATTTGTTGGTAAGCCAAATATTGATGAGTTCATTATTGATATCCCTAAAACGCTATTAGGAGCAGAAAACCAAACTTTTCAACCCAAGAAAGATAATCTTGTTAACTTCCTAAAAACTGAAGGAAACCTCAAAGGAATTCCATCACCATTAAATATTTACACAGTTATTGAAGATGGTGAATTAGTTGAAGGTGAAGTTGAAGTCGACTTTAAGGGACCTGGCTATGATGCTAGTGTTTTCATTGACATGAACATATCTGAGGCTGAAATTAGAATAACTAACCACGGAACAATTGCTTGGTTAAACGACCTTCATAAAGGACGAAATACTGGCGCTATCTGGCATATATTCATCGATGTGGTTTCCATCGTCATGGTGTTATTTATTCTCACTGGTGCCATTTTATTGCTTCCCAAAAAGAAGACTTTTGCTACAGCAATTAAATGGATGGGCGCTGGCACTGCAATCACAATTTCTTGCTATTACCTAAGTTTTATTTAAAAGACGGATCAAACCATGAAAGTTTTTATACCACTCATACTGGCTGCTGCTACAGCGATTTTTCCAGTATCTGCCAACCCATTGCCAGAGCAGGCAAATATGCAAATTAAGCTCGAATTGCCCGAACTGGATGTTCCCATGTACGCCAGACCTTACGTCGCGATTTGGCTAGAAGATAGTGACAGGCAAGTTGTCCGCAATATCGTGTTATGGACGGGCAATCATACTGAATGGCTAAAAGATATCCGCAGTTGGTGGCGTAAGTTTGGCCGATATAACTCAGAGAACATCGATGGGATTTCATCGGCAACTCGAGGTTCGGGTCAATACCGAATTAATTGGGACGGCCTCGATGATAACGGTGAGCGGGTACAACAAGGAAATTACACCCTTTTCACGGAGGTTGTTCGTGAGCACGGTGGGCGAGACTTAGTACGAAAAGCCATTGTGCTTGGTGAAGAAGGCTTTCAAATAACCACAGAGCCAAAAGCTGAAATCGGTGCAATAGAACTAAATTACCAAGTTAATTAAACACTAAGGAAATAACGTAATGAAATTGATTAAACGTAGCCTGCTGGCTGCAGCTATCCTTGCCCCCGCCATCGCAGCTGCTCACCCACTCTGGCTATTACCTTCGCATTTCTCTGTTTCTAAACAGGAAGGCGACTGGGTAACTGTCGATGTAACAGCCTCTCACGGCACCTTTATTGCTGATAAACCAGCAAGTGCCCACAATGCACGCGTAATCATGCCTGACGGTTCAGAGCAACGCCCGGATCATGTCATGCGCGGCAAACGTCGTTCTGTTTTCGATTTCTTTTTTGTTGAGCCTGGCACCCATAAGATTGTGAACCAGTTTGAGCCGTCTTATATGACAACATACAAGATCGGCAACCGAGACACTGAACGCCGAATTCGTGCAAGCAAAGCTGAGCGTGAGTTACAAGTGCCAGAACAAGCTCGTGACGTGACAACTACCCGCATGGTGCGTAAATCCGAAAGCTATGTCACTGTAATGGCGCCATCCACAACAGCCCTTGAGCCTAAAGGTCAAGGCTTAGAATTGCTGCCGATCACGCACCCAGCCGATATCATCGAGCAAGAAGAAACCACCTTCCAATTTCTTTTCAATGGTCAACCCGTTGAAGCTGTAGAAGCGACGATTACCCGAGATGGCACCTTCTATCGCGCAGCCCAAGAAGAAATCACAGTGGTATCTGGTAGCGACGGTAAAGTGACATTTACCCCAGATCAAGCTGGGCGCTATGTACTGCAAACCTACACCCGCCAACCTATTGATAACGACCCAATGGCGGATATGGATGGCACCATGCTATCTGTCACGTTCGAAGTACAGCTTAACTAAGGGGCTAAATATGAAATACGCGATCTTGGGGCTAAGCTTGCTGTCACCATTTGCTCAAGCCCATTACGGCATGCTGGAGTGCTGGTTTGCCGACGAAAAAGCAGCAGTGGTTTGCCAAGCTGGCTGGAGTGACGGTACCGATGCTTCAAATTACGACATTGAGCTATTTGATTATGACGATAACTTGTTGGCTCGTGCTCGCACCGATGCAAAGTCTCAAGTTCGCTTTGAAACGCCGGAAGACGAGTTCTATCTAATCTTCGATCCTGGCCATGAAGCACCAGCTGAAGTTGATGTGGTTGAGATCAAGGAAAAATAATGGCATTCACTCAAAAAGTTAGATCAGATAATGGCTCTCAAGAAGGGCGCTATCTACTTCTTGGGATTGCACTGTTGTTGATTGGCGGGGTTATTGCCCTGCCATTCAACCAGCGGCCCGTTAATCATGTTGAACTTAGCGATTATCAAATACGTGTCGATCAACTTAACCCTGAAAAACAAATGCTGCTATCTCAGCTTAAGTTAGCTCACGAGGAAGTAATTGATCTATATGAAGAAACAGACGGTGAATTTTGGCCTGACGTGCCGGAATTAGAATCGCTGTTTTTAGCCCCCTTCGTGAAAGACCTCAACTGGCAAAGTAAAGGCGAGCTTGCATGGCGCTCGTTGGACAATGGCTTCTATCTTGGTACCAGCCCGCTTTCCAGCCAGCAGTTTGCTGCCGTATTACTGGATAGCCGCGCTGAAAATGAAGCACAGATTTGGCTTCATACCCTAGCCCAAACCACAGCCGATGATGATCTTCCACAGCAAGGTTGGCAACAAGTGGTGTTCGTTAAAAGCCCACGCCAAGTTCACCTCCACTAAATCAGAGCGAAAATGAAAATGTCTAAGATTAAACAATGCTGGTTTTTGATACTGGCACTTGCTCTTCCTTTTTCAAGCCATGCAAAAATGGTGATCGGGACAACGCTTCACCCCTACTATAGCTATGTTAAAGCGGTAGTCGGCGACAAAGCTGAAGTGCTTCCTTTAGTTGATGCCGGTTTCAATGCCCATAACTACCAAGCTCAGCCGCAAGATATGCTGAGGCTAGCGAAAATGGATGCGATCGTGATTAACGGTATCGGTCACGACGATTTTGCAGTCGAGGTAATCAGGGCTGCGAATCGGGCTGATCTCAACGTTATCAACGCCAACCATTCTGTTCCGCTGCTACCGGCTATGGGGGCAAGCGTTGGCTCTGATGCTGTCAACCCTCATACCTTTATTGGCATTACAACCACCATTCAGAAGGTCTATACCATTGCGGAAGAGCTGGGCAAGCTAGACCCAGAAAATGCGCGAGAGTACCGCAGAAACGCACGTACCTATGCCACTAAGTTTCGCCAGCTAAAACACCAAACCATGCAAGCCATCGCAGGGCTTGACACTCGAGGAATGCAAGTCGCCACCACCCACAATGCCTATAACTACCTTCTGCAAGAGTTCGGTATTGGTGTTGATGCCGTTATCGAGCCGGCCCATGGGGTTGAACCAAGCGCTAGCCAACTGCAAGAAACCATCACCAATATCCGTGACTCAGGTATCAGTATTTTGTTCTACGAGTTGGATATGCCAAACCGCTTTGTTGAAACCATCGAAAAAGAAACCGGTGTGCGTTTATTTCGATTCTCACACATGACCCATGGTCCATTCGACGCCGATAAAGTGGAAATAGAAACTCAGCAAAACCTTGAAACCTTAATCGAAGCAATCCGCTTCTCTTCGGAGCTTAGCTAATGGGTCCAAAAATCACTTTATCGGATGTCAGTCTGAGCTACGGAGCCAATCAGGTTCTCGAGCCAATAAGTCATGAGTTCGAAGCCGGTCGCTGCCATGTCCTTATGGGGCCAAACGGTGGCGGAAAAACATCACTGCTTCGTTCTATTCTCGGTTTGACCCCTTTCGAGGGGGAGATCTTAATTAATTGGCATAATGGTGCTGCCAAAATTGGCTACGTCCCACAAAAAGCCACTTTCGAGTCTAGTTTGCCGTTAACGGTGACAGACTTTATTTTGCTGAACCAAACCCGACATCCACTTTTTTGGCGTCAAAACAGCCGCCATAAAAAACGCGCAATGGACCAACTGGCAAGGCTTGGTATGGCCGAAAGAGCCAACCGTAGGATGGGACAACTTTCGGGAGGCGAGCAACAAAGGGTGTTATTTGCGCAAGCACTACTTGATGACCCTGAGTTTATTGTCCTTGATGAACCAACAACAGGTATGGATGAACAAGGTGTCAAATACTTAGATGCTTTGGTTCAAGAGTTACTATCAGAACAGAGAACATTACTTGCTGTTCACCATGATGCATCTGCGGTCCAGCGTTTGCCAACCCCTTTAGTACATGTTGTCAATCGTCGGATCTTACAATCAGGCCCGGCATCAGAACTGCTTGAAGCATCTAACCTTGCGACGTTATTCCAGCACTACACCCAATCCCCGAAACAGGAGGTGGCCTAATGGAATGGCTACGCCATCTAGCTTATGATGCTTCGCAAGCTGGCTTCTTATCAGAAAGCTTTGCATACGGGTTTGTTGTTAACGCCCTTTTGGCTTCGTTACTCATTGGTCCCTTGCTTGGTGGCTTGGGTACGCTGGTTATTGCTAAACGACTTGCCTTCTTTTCCGAGGCGGTAGGTCACGCTGCAATGACGGGCATAGCCATTGGTATCCTGTTAGGGGAGCCGACAGACAACCCAGTTGTCAGCTTATTCTGCTTTGCCATGGTTTTCGCCCTACTTCTCCATTATGTCCGGAACCGGACCCAAGTGCCTTACGACACCTTGGTTGGGGTTTTCCTTGCGGTTGCTTTAGCGGGCGGTGCAGCCTTATTGATGTATGTTGCGCGCCAAATCAATGTACACCTACTTGAAAACGTGTTGTTTGGCTCAATACTCACCGTCAAAGATGCTGATATCTATTTGTTGGGCCTATCCACCATTTTAATTTTGATTTTCTTTTTGCCGACATTTAACAGAATGCTACTCACTTGCATCAGTCCCGATTTGGCAAGGGTTCGAGGCTACCGCACCACACTTTATGACTACCTTTTTGTCATTATGATCACCCTGATCACGATTGCTGCGGTGAAGATCATCGGCGCCGTTCTCGTTGGTGCGCTGCTATTAATTCCAGGTGCCACTGCCAGAATGATCAGCCACGACATGGGCACGTTTGTTCGCCGTGCAGCAGGCATTTCTACAGTCTCTTGTGTGTTGGGAACCTTAATTCCAATGGAAATGGGTTGGGCTGTCCCTTCTGGTGCAGCAATTATTTTATTGTGTGCCAGCTTCTTTTTGCTCGCGACATTATACCGTATTCGCATAAAAGCCTAACTCTGTGTCACCCACGCCTTTATCAGGAACATTTACTATGCGCCAACTGCTCATACTGCTTTTATTCATTCCGTCGTTAGTCTCAGCTAACGAACGCAAGGCCGATATTCTCACGACGCTACCAGCGACATTTATGCTGGCTCAGCAACTCACCTTAGACACCGGGCTGGTTGTCAAAAACCTCGCCCCCACCCGCTACGGTATTGAACGCCTACCTGGGTGGTTTTCAAATCAAGGGGCAGACGAGGTAGAAGCTTGTACCACAGAAGCGACTGCGGTGGTTACACTGGGCTCTGTATGGCCTGCAGACCCACTGTTCCTCCACGCTCGTGAACATAATATCAAAATAATCAATATCGATGCCGGCCAAGCATTACTGCCCAATGGGCAAAGTGTTGCAACATTACAGCTTAAGCAGGGTATTTCACCTTATGTTTGGCTCAGCAATGCCAATCTTTTGCTAATGGCTGAAATTGTCACCACGGATCTGAAACGCCTATGGCCACAGCACGAAAAGCAAATTCATAACAACTACGGTGCACTGCGCAATCAAATGATGGCACTTGCAACAAACCAGCAAGCATCACTCATTAATGCCGGTGTCGATGCTGTTATCTTACTTGATGAAGCGCTTGAAGATTTTGCGGTTGCTAATGACCTATTTGTACTAGATCGCCAATTCAAGCCCAATCTTGATTGGAATGAAAATGACCAACAAGCGATTAAGGAAGTCGTAAAAGAAGAGCCTGACGTATGGTTTTTAACGACCCGTACGGCGAATCGACAGTTGCTCGCATTATTGCCTAAAGGTGCAAATGTACTCAGGATTGAACCGATAAATCGCTGGGGAAGAGGGATCAGCCCAGAAACGCCGCTCGAAAGATGGCAAATTCAATTGGACTAATTTGAATCAATAGCAACTAAAAAAGGCCGCTCTCGGCCTTTTTTAATTGTTGTCAATCGTTCAAGGTACTCGTGCAGAATCCGCACCCAATAGCGTTTAGCTAACTGTACTGCCACATTTAACGGATAAGCTCAGTAGCCATAAAAAACACAACGGCAGCTAAGATTAAACCCCCAAACCCTATCAGTACTTTCTTTTGCGAGTTTTCATCGAGGTATTTGGTCGCTAGTCCGCCAAGTAATAACAGCACGATGATAACGCCTAGTTTTAACATAGTTGCCCCAACCATACTGAATAAAGATACTCAAGTTACTGGTTTACAATAACATAGCTTCCGGCATCAGAGCGTTACCAAGGTCAACCAATTGGTAACGAAATGAAACCGAGACATCGGGCACTTACCTCTTAGCGCCTTAGCCAACAACGCATATTGGGAAAAACGGCGGCATCTCCCGTGTTTTGGCGCGTCGGCTCAAGGGTCATTCCCGCATTCTGTAAAAGCGGTACGCCAAGAAATCGGCATTCCGTCCAACGTTCGAATGACTGGTAATAAGACTCATCGGAAAACGAATAAAGCAAGGTGTCTATGTTTAAGCCGAGGTTATGAATGGCGGCCCAGCACCATGCCAGCACCATCATATTTTGATACTCTTCATCAACAATACGGCAATGAAGCTTAAAGCGATCAGCGGCAGGCGTCGTTGCAATAATCCCTGCCATAAACAACAACTCACCCGCTCTTATTTCTTTCTGAGATTGGTTATAGAAATAAAGTCGCCCTTTATATATCCAGCATTGGCTGCCTGTCACTGGCTCACAATGTGTTTTTTCAATAATTACAACACCAATATCTTGGATAAACTTAGTGACGATAGAAATAGAATAGTAATGCTCTTCTAAATACACGCTATGTCCCTGCTGACTTTTGTCATCCATTCACTAAAGCAAAGTTAACACCCAAGCAGGGTGTTAAACTCTAAGCTCCAATAACGCATTGCTAAGAATAACGTTAGATTTCAAACATTGGGTATGGTGCTAGCTCTGGTACGATAGTTTGTAGCTCTTTCTCATCTTCAGCTAACCCTTTGATAGAGTCACAAAGATCATTGGCTTTAATAGCAACATCGCCTGAGTGTTCGCTAATGTATTCTTGAAGTTTCACCTTCAATTCTGCAAATTTGGTTTGCAGTTCGGAAAAGTTAATTTCCCCGTTTTTCATCTCTTCCGTCAATGCAGCAAATAAGCTGGCAACAGACTCAACACTGATATGTTGTAGAGCATCATCGAACTCTTGTTTCCAGTCGGTTTCGGCCGTATCGAAAACATTTGCGGGTAGAACAAATTCGTCGCCTTGATAAAACTTATCTCGCGCTTTGTCACTGTACTCCTGAATCAAGGCCTCTATGTTGTCGAAAGACGCCGATGAGTCAAAACTCGCACTGATTTCCTTCAGAATACCATTCGCGACTTCCGCGCCATCATCAGCTATATCAGCCATTTGGGGAAGATAGTGTTGAACATTGTTACTGTAAGCTTCTATCGCTTGCTGCTGGATGGCAGAAAGCTCAACTTTGTCACCATTAATAAATAACTGGTATTGCTCATCAATCAAAAGCTTCGCTGCCCCATCCTGATAAACAGAGACTTGCTTTTCACCAACATGAATTTCATTCGGTACGTTAACCGGACAAGTCTTCGCAGTCACCCCTGCAGATACCAATAGGAAAGGAATTAAAATCAGTTTGCTTTTCATAGCCAAAATCTTGTCATTGTTGTTTTTGTTGCCCTACTTTCACATTTTTTTCTCCTCACAACAAGCACAGAGCTAGCATATATCGTGTTGATTTCACAAGAAACAAACTGAAACCACCACTTTGATGTTTCAAAATATTAACATCTATGCATAGTGCTTATAGAAAACTAAAAATGAGGAATATATACCCAAGCTACTTCAAGGTTCATTTTTAGCGTATCCCCCTCTAAAACTTAATACCTTGAAGTCACTTGGGTATATATGTGTATAATACTGATGTCACTCACCAATTCAGGTTTACTGTGGAAAAAGTCGCTATTTTCGTCGATGTTCAGAACATCTACTACACCGTTAAAGACACCTATGGCTGTAACTTTGATTACAATGCATTTTGGGCTGAAGCGACCCAGGGAAGAGAGGTCGTTGCCGCTTATGCCTACGCCATTCATCGTGGCGACGAAAAGCAGCGCCAATTTCAAAATATCCTCCGTGGTATTGGCTTTGAAGTAAAACTAAAGCCGTTTATCCAACGTAGTGATGGCTCAGCAAAAGGTGATTGGGATGTCGGTATTACCCTGGATGTGATAGAGCATGCGCCTGAAGTCGATAGAGTGATTCTATTATCTGGCGATGGTGACTTTGACCTGTTGGTTGATAAGGTTCAAACCAAATACGGTAAAGATGTGGAAATTTATGGTGTGCCGGGGCTCACGGCTGCGTCGCTGATCAACACCGCACACTTTTTCCGCGAAATTGAAAACACTCTTTTGCTAGGGCAACCACGCCGCTAGTTCGAACCTATTCCAAACGTATAAAAAGGGATAAGCAATAAGCTTATCCCTTTTGGTTATTCAACGTCCGGCTTCACTTATCCGCAAAGCCAAGCTAGGGTCTGTTGACCCTAATTACATCTAGGTACGCTGGCGATAAGCCATTTCCACTTTAAGATCTTTAATCGCCCCCGCCATCATCTTCACCGGTACGATGACAAAATAAATCGACGCCACCACAACCATTAATGGGTCCGCAAAAGCGGCGTATTGTGCTTGTCCAATAAACACCAGAATTGACGCAACAATAAAACCAGCCATTACCGCCCCGCTGATCACGGTATCCATCATCCATTGCTTTGATTCTGCATCCACCAAGGCTGAACCTGACTGCTTACCGTATTTCTTCAATACAAGAAATGTGGCTAAACAACCAACAACATTGACCACACCGAACATCAGTGCCAAACCGGCATCAACATCTCGGCCACCATTCATAATGGCAGTCACCGCAGAATAAAATGACACCATACACATCATGGTGATCACCAAGCCTTTAAAGGCAATCACCGATGGCTCAATGATCGCAGCTGCCTGTTTACTATCCTTTCTTTTCGGTGAATGAATGTAGGATGCAGCCAGTAAGGAGATAACGGTAAGAGACAAACTCACAAAAGAGTATGCACCGTCAAACACAATCACCAAAGAGCCCATCCATAAGCCCAGCCCTATGCCCAGCAGGGCAAAGAACAAGGCCGCAACTGTTGAGAACTGTAATAATTTTCGCTCTAAGGATACATCTGTATGCATTTTCATTTTAAACCGACAGATTTTTCGTCTGCGCCCTCTTTCATTAACTCTATAAGTTGCATTCTACGGCGATATTTCGGATGATGATAATCACTCAGCGACGTAATTTTCGTCGCTAAAGTCATTGGGAATATTAACAGTACGTATTATTCGGTTAGACAACTCCTACTTTGCAGGCCCAGTAGAATGAAAATCAGCCAAATTGAAATGTTCCTTGAAGCCAGTATTTCGCATTCGATCTCGGAAGCAGCGAGAAAGCTCGGTAAAAGCCGCACAACAGTGAGTTCAAGCATTAGCGCACTCGAAGACGGGTTGGGTGTCGAGCTGTTCAAGCGCTCGGGTAATCACGTAGAACTCACCCCCATTGGCGAGGCTATCAAGAATGATTGCGAACGCATTCTGATGATTGCTGGCGACATCAGTGCCAAATGCCAACAGCACCTTGGTGGCTTTGAATCGGTATTGAGGATTGCCCGCGATGATGCCCTACCCGAAGCATTCTGGCGCAAGCTGGTACATAAAATGAGCTTGGAGTTTCCCAACACCAGTGTGTCTGTTTATGTTGCGCCCCCGCCGGAGCTTGATGAGATGGTTGAAGATAGCAAAGTCGATGTGGCTTTTTGCTTGCTTCCTCAGGCTGATAGCCTGTCAAAAAACCATTATCTAAAGCTTGGTCAAATTCGCATGATGTCCGTCGCCCATGCCAATCACCCTTTATCGCAATTGAGTAAGGTTGTAAGCTCAGATTTAGAACGCTACACGGAATTTGCCCTTTCTGTTTATGACGATGAAACGGGTGTTAAAGCCTTATCACCAGCATCAAGTAACTATATCGCCCTGCCTTTTTATGAACACTTACGCGATGCGGTATTAGACGGGAATGGCTGGTCGGTTGTTCCGTCCGTGCTTATCAACCCTTCGCTTCGTAGCGGCAGTGTTAAGGTACTAAACCACTACCAAGCCATGCGCTGGCAACCTTATGGGGTTATCCATAGCCGAAACAGCCAACAGGGCGCATTAACTTATTGGCTTTCTGAGCAACTTGAGCGTTACCTACAAAAACACAGTACAACCTAAAACCTATCAGGCACGATCAGCCAACCTATGACTATTTGGTCATTTGCCCTTTTTTAGCCTGTAAGGATGCATGCTGTTTCACGAATGAGCCAGCTACCACATAAGTAGAGTACCTATACTGTAGCTTTAGTCCCTAGCACCGCTTTGTTTTGCGGAGTATTTCTTTGGGTGAAGCAAGGAACTCATGATTATGATGAAGAAACTGGTCGCAGAGTTTATCGGTACATTTTGGCTGGTACTCGGAGGTTGTGGTAGCGCCGTTTTAGCCGCTGCTTTTCCTGATGTTGGCATCGGGCTATTAGGCGTATCACTGGCGTTTGGTCTGACCGTGGTCACCATGGCTTATGCCGTTGGCCATATTTCTGGTTGCCACCTCAATCCCGCCGTCACTATCGGATTATGGTCGGGTGGCCGTTTTCCTATTAGTGAAGTATTACCCTATATTCTTTCTCAGGTCCTTGGCGGCATCGCGGGCGCTTATGTTCTGTATATTATCGCCAGCGGGCAAGCCGGTTTTGATTTGGCAGGCGGGTTAGCCTCGAACGGCTACGGGGAACATTCACCCGGAGGCTACACCATGGTGTCGGGCTTTATTACCGAATTCGTGATGACCTTTATGTTCCTAATTGTGATCCTGGGGGCAACTCATAAATTGGCCACCCCTTCAATGGCAGGGCTAGCCATTGGTCTTGCGCTGGTATTGATCCACTTGATCAGTATTCCCGTTACCAACACATCTGTGAATCCTGCTCGAAGTACAGGCCCAGCTGTACTTGTGGGTGATTGGGCATTGGCTCAACTCTGGTTATTCTGGTTAGCGCCGCTACTCGGTGCTTTCGTTGCTGGCATAGTTTATCGCTGGCTAAGCCCCGATGACGATTAGCTATCAAGTTATCCATCTAATAAACCAAAACCGCACATAAAATCGCATAAAAAACGGGAGAGGCTAACTTGCCTCTCCCGCTTAATAAGTGCTGTTGTAAAAGCTTCTACAATTGCGTGCGTTTGGCTGGTTATGCCGCTTTCACGACCTGAAGCAATACCTGAACAGGGTGCTTCATTTTGATATGTTCAAAACGCTTCACCTGACTGCGGCAAGAATATCCCGTTGCCATACAGCGCTCAGGATCGAGCTGCTCTAGGTTTGGTTGCCAACTCAAGTTATAAACCCCGCGAGAAGTCTCAAGTTTATCCTTCTCATGGCCAAATGTACCTGCCATACCACAGCAACCCACCGCGATTGACATCAACGTTGTGCCAAAGTGGCTGAAAATCTCACCCCACTCTTTTTCGGCATTTGGCATCTTGGTCTTTTCGGTGCAGTGTGCAAACAAATACCAATTATCTCCTTCACGATTCGGGTAATCCGGTAATGATGGCAGTAGTGGTAGCAACCACTCATGTGCAGTCAGTACCTGGAAGTCACCACGCTTATCAGCCAGTACTTCGTTATATTCATCGCGGTAACAAAGCACCAACGCAGGATCGACACCCACCATTGGGATATTCAGCTCAGCCAGCTGGTTGAGGAACTCGGCGGTATTGGCGGCTGTTTTGGCGAACTTGCGCAAGAAGCCTTTCACATGCTGTGCCTTGCCATTGGGCTTAAATGGCACCAGCATCGGTTTCTTACCCAATTTCTCGCACAACTCGACAAAATCTTTGACCACTTCAGCATCATAGAAACTGGTGAACGGATCTTGGACAATTAACACATAGCGTTCACGTTCTTGCTCTGATAATGCCTGTAACCATTGAAGATCGAAGCGAGTAGCATGGTGCCCATCAAGCCCCTCCAGCAATGTCGGTACCGACAACGGCGGCATATCAACATACCCCAGCGACTTTTCGGTTAATGCCTTTGACCATTTCGGTCGCATAATCGCATTCATCATGGCTGGCGCTTTCGCCATTAGTGGCAGGTAGTTTTCAACATAGGCCACCATGTAGTCTTTCGCCGGACGCTGGTAACGGCTGTAATAAAGATTCATGAAGCGCGAACGGAAACTTGGGACATCAACCTTAATTGGACACTGGCTAGCACACGCCTTACATGCCAAACAGCCATTCATCGCTTCCATAACTTCATGGGAGAAGTCGTACTCGTTACGCTTTGATCCGAAGGTGTTGCGCCACCTATCGATGATCTGCTTCACCGATGGCGAACGGGCCATCAGATCTTTTTCTATGGTTACCGGATCAACGCCTTGATCGGCCAACAAGCGAAGCCATTCACGCACCAGCCCTGCACGCCCCTTCGGAGAGTGACGGCGATCAGCGGTGATCTTCATGGAAGGACACATTGGCGAGCTCGTGTCATAGTTAAAGCAAAGGCCGTTACCGTTGCACTCCATGGCTTGCTTGAAGCTATCTCTGACTTTTACTGGGATCTGGCGATCATAGAAACCACGCTTCACGCCATCCACTTTTACCAGCTCGGCATCGCTTTCAAGCGGTGTACAAATCTTGCCGGGGTTCATCCGGTTATCAGGATCGAAGGCTGTTTTAATGCGTCTTAGTTCCGTAAATAGCTCTTCGCCAAAGAACTCTGGGCCGTATTCCGAGCGATACCCCTTACCGTGCTCACCCCACATCAAGCCGCCGTATTTCGCGACCAATGCCACCACTTGATCCGAAATTTCTTTCATCAAGCGTTCCTGTTCAGGATCGCACATATCAAGTGCTGGGCGAACATGGAGTACACCCGCATCCACGTGACCAAACATGCCGTAACTTAAATTCTTGTCATCTAGCAACTGTCGGAACTCGGCAATAAAGTCGGCCAGGTTTTCAGGCGGCACACAGGTATCTTCGGTAAATGGCAGCGGTTTTTTCCTACCTTTTGCCGCACCCAATAAACCCACGGCTTTCTTTCGCATCCCGTAGATTTTTTGGATGCTGGCTAGATCATTACAAACCTGATAGCCAATGATGCCGCTCTGCTGCTTGTCGAGCATCTCATCCAGACGTTGGCACAAACGCGCCACCAACTGCTGGTTTTCTTCCGGATCATTACTGGCATATTCCACCATGTTAATGCCAAGCATGGTCTTGCCGGGTACGTCTTTGATTAGATCACTGACGGTATTCCAAACAATGTCTTGCTTAGCAAGGTTTAATACTCTCGAATCAACGGTTTCAACCGACAACGCCTGAGCTTCAACCATCATAGGTGCATTGCGCAAGGCTGAATCAAAACTATCGTATTTAATATTCACCAACACCCGTGATTTCGGGATGGGAGTAATATTGAGCTTAGCTTCGGTAATAAAGGCCAGAGAGCCCTCGGCACCGCAAAGCAGGCGGGCAATATCAAACTGCGTTAGCGACTCATCAAAGACATTTTGTAAGTCGTAGCCCGTCAAGAAGCGGTTCAACGGCGGGAACTTATCCAAGATCTGCTGGCGCTTTTCCCGGCATACTTGCTCTGATAGCTTGAGCGCTTTTGTTGCTAAATCAGTGCCTTCTGGCATGGCTTGAATGTCTTCGGCAGCTAGCACTTCAGTATCAAGTACCGAGCCATCGACCAATACCGCTTTTAACGACAGTACATGATCAGAGGTTTTACCGTATTTCAAAGAGCCTTGGCCTGAGGCATCGGTATTGATCATTCCGCCAATGGTGGCACGGTTACTGGTCGACAAGTCTGGCGAGAAAAAGAAGCCGTGAGGTCGTAGCGCATCATTGAGTTGATCTTTAACGACACCGGTTTGCACCTTAACCCAACCTTCTTCTGGGTTAACCTCAATAATCTGGTTCATATGGCGCGAAAGATCGACCACGATACCTGGCGTCAAAGACTGACCATTTGTCCCAGTGCCCCCTCCCCTTGCGGAGAAGGTAATCGCTTTGAATTGATCCGACTGCGCAACTTTGCCCAATCGCTCTAAATCATCATTACTTCGGGGAAAAACAACGGCCTGGGGCAGCTGTTGATAGATGCTGTTATCGGTGGCAACAGCGAGGCGGCTTGCATAAGTATGTTCGACATCACCAGTAAACCCGGCTTTATCCAACGCTTCAAGATAAGACAGTACAGACGGTTCAAGACTGTCTTGGTGTGTCAGTGCAGGTAACATTGCTCTCCTTGTCCAGTATCACGTCGTATCCTACGACTACTGGCCTCTCTTTTATATTTGGCTTATCTATTCACTTTACCTCACCGCTTAGTTGAAAAAAAGCACAGAGTTGCGCAACAAGGTTAAACAGTGCCTAAACACCATTTAACCCTGAATCCAAAACTTACTGCGCTATTTCTGATACTTACAGTGCAAGTAGGTTGTACTGCCTACCAGCCATACCGTCACGATCATGGCACCGACTCCCTTGATAGCCAGTACCAATAAACTCACCGTCGAGAGCGAGGCAACAAAGTTTACCGTCCACGCCAACAACGCAAAGCCAAGAGCGATAACAACACTATGCAAAAAGCCTTGCTGGCACTGAACTTTTCTTGCCCTAACGGGCTGTTTAGCAACGTAATCACAAGTGAGGAATACCCCCAACATGCCAGCAAACAAGTACGCATGTGACGGCACAAGGGTGAAGCTTGCCACTATCCCTACTACCATGGTGATGAACAGCCAAAACCACTTAGTCATCAATAGTCGATGATACTGATTCGACTCATCACCGCGCCAAACAATGACCAGCGCAACAATCACAAGCCCCAGCATTACACTCATGATGGTGTCACTAATGAAATGCACCCCATACCAGACTCGCGCCACTGCCTGCCCGGCAATCATGATGCAGATACCAAACGTGATTAGCCACTTATAAGGTGCTTTCACCACTCTCAACAATACATGCCAGAAGATCCCCCATAGCAAGGTCGCCAACAAGGTATGCCCGCTCGGGAAACCAAAGCCGTAAGCATTAATTTTTTGCAGCTCAGGGATAATGACTGAAGGCCTCGGCGAAGCAATGCCATATTTCAGCAGGGATGACGTAAAGGAAGCTAGAATCAGTACAAATAGAAACTCGATCAAGGCTTTTGGCCCGAAAAACCCAGCGATAGCAACCAACAGAACCGCCACAAACCAAGGTTCACCCGGCAAATTCATCAAGAACATCATGCCTTCGAACATATTTTGGAGTGGTTGTGGCCATTGTGATACCCCCTGCTGAAACCCTTTGATCAGTACCAATTCAAGTTGATGCAGAAAATTGACCTGATCACTCAAGTCTGAATAAACCAGCACTTCGCTATTAGGGGTTTTCTCTAACCATAATGGCAGTAACTCAGCATCTTCTGCGTACCGATACGCCTTAGCTGACACATCTTGCGGATCAATCAGGTACACCCGCTCGATTTCAGTCGCAAAGTGTTTAGAAAACCATGATGCAACAATAAGGTGTCCGGTATAGTCACGGAATGAAGAAACCAAAATCGGTGTTTTAGCAACACAACTGTATATTGCCGCTCGGCCTCGATACTGGATGAGATCTGACACTGTTACGTCTATGCCGGTTTCTTCAAGCGCTTCTCTTCTCGCAGCTTGCTCTGGTGTATCTCCCGTATCAATGTAGCCACCGGGCAAAGACAATTTTCGCGTGATGACCTCAGACATCATCACCAATTTATCACCATGGCGAATAACGCAAACCGCACCAATGATGTCTTCTGGGTGTCGCCCGTTTTCACCCGGCACTTTTTCGCCTACCAACAGCGGTGAAGCTTCCGGCTTTAAATCTAACTGTTGTGAAGCTGCCTCTTGTGCACTCAGCAACGGACTCAAGAAACATAAGAGAAAAACAACCAGCCAACGAGCCATTGGCGTTACACTAATAAACACTATAAGCCTTTATAAATAGAAAAGATAAAACGATAATAACAGCCAACACAACAGCAAGCCATTGAATGTATTAACAAATAATTCCATTCGCTATCAGTGCGACTTTCTTTGGAGCTAATTCATAGAAAAATGCACATCTGTGAGTAATATTGCATCAAATTATAAATAACATGATATCCCCAACCGAGCTCAGTGACGACTACTACCAGACTAACTTTGTCACGCTAATCAATACCGTATCTAGTCAGTACGAAGACTTGCTGTCAGCTGATGAAAAGCATTGGCTGGCTACCTTCCGCTCCCTGTCTTCTGACGCACAAAAGCTCTATATACGCCTACTGACACGTAAAGGCCCGCTGTTTCGGCTTAGTAAATTAAGCTACCGTGAGATTGCGGATCTTAACTCCGCCGCCAATGAGCTTAACCAATGCGGCTTGGCGCATTTAGCACGGCCAGACTCCCAGCACAGTACCCAGCCCAATGCATCGATAGAGATAGCGTTGATAGCGGCGCTATTTACCAAGCCAGAGTTACTCGCTTTATTTGAACCGCTCTCAAGCTATAAACAACAAAAGAAAGCCATCATTGTCGAAGCACTACAACAGCTTTCCCCTACCCTCGGTGACTTCAAAGAAAGTATTATTGAAGTTAAGTATTCAGCGCATTTAAACGTCTTCCTACTGTTATTTTTTGGCAATAGCCGCCAAGATTTAACCGAGTTTGTGCTGAGCGATTTGGGGGTTCAATGCTATGAGTCGTACACCATTGACCGCCAGCACCGTTTGTTTAGCTCGCGTGATGATATCGAGCAATGGCTGTCTCTCGCGCAACTGAAAGATCAGTACTGGCAAGCGAAAGAACAAAAAGATGCGGAGGCTATTGCTGAGCTAGCTTGTCATTTACCCTCCCCTTATCAATGGCCGTTACTCGAGAAGAAGCGCCAGCAGCTGGTTAACCTCATCGCCCGTGATATTGAGCGTATCGGACAAACACAGCAAGATAAGTTAGATGAAGCGCTCACTTTGTTCGAGCAAAGTGAATTGCCACCAGCAAGAGAGCGGCGAACTCGAATCCTTGATAAGCAAGGGCAAGTAGAGCAAGCCTATCAGCTCGCACTGGCTATGCAGCAAGCACCAAAGTCAGAAGAAGAGGCCGATGTTGCCGATGTATTGGTGAGAAAACTCGCCCGTAAGCTCGCAATTAAATCAGCACCAGCAAAGAAGCCGGTGTTTTCTAGTTACTCACTCACCCTACCGAACAATGGTGACCGTGTGGAGCATTGCGTGGCAAACCATTATGAACATCAGGGCTGGCATGCATATTATCTGGAAAATACCTTAATCTGCGGCCTGTTTGGCTTGGCCTTCTGGGACATTATTTTCAATGATGGGATACAAGGGGCATTTCTCAACCCTTTCCAGCGCTCGCCAAAAGACATGTTCAGCTCTGCATTTTATCAACAACGACAAACCGCCATTGATGATCGGCTTTTAGAAATAGCCACAGGCAAGTGGCAGCAATGGCTCACGGTCTATCAACAAAAGCAGGGGATCTCAAATGACTGGGTACATTGGCCACTCATCACACCCGAAGTAATCAAACATGCTACTAACCATTTTCCACCAACAGCACTAGATAAAATATTCCGCCGTATCCTGTTTGACCCGAAAAACAACCGCAGCGGTTTTCCTGATTTAATTCTCTTTAAAGAAGACGAATTTCGCTGGATCGAAGTTAAAGGCCCTGGTGATAAGTTGCAAAGTAACCAAATACGGTGGCTCAAGGTTTTCCAACAACTGGCGCTACCTGCCGAGGTGGTTTATGTGGCGTGGGATGAAGCTTTGTGAGTTGGTGAGCGGTAGGTAAAGAAAAGGCGGGGTGATTGTCCCGCCTTAGATATCACTTAGAAGTCAAGTAATCCTTTTGCTTCTAAATCATCACAGCGTGCGCCGATAGCAGAATCATCAGCACCAAAGTTCGCAGCTGATTCAAAGATGTTACCTTCGCCGCCAATCTTCAGGTAGTTATCTGAGCCTGATTCCCATTCATTATCCGTAAACAATGTATCTTTAAACCATTCGCGCGACATTGCTGCCATCACTTGGTTATCTTTCGCATTGGTCAAGACAGGCTGACCCGCACCGTTAATTGCTTTGCCAAATACAAATGGCAGCTCAGCAGCATGGCATGCTTTACCTTTTAGCCCGTCCAAGTTTTGACAGCTCAGTGAAGCCAGTGGCATTGCGTCAAACGGCCAGAAGTTAAACTGTGATTCGTGCTCGTAATGGTACATTGTCGTGCTAGTAGCCACGTTATTCTGAACTACTTTACGAGATGGACAAGTGAATAACATATCGTTGGCTAGCATGCGGGCAGTACGGATGTTAGCAGTAGACATTTCTAAACTATAGCCAGAGCCAAGTTCTGGCTTGTAATCACTGACTTTACTGAATAGTTGCTGCCCCTTACAAAGTCCAGCAGCAAAACTAATGACATCACAGTTACCAGGAATGCTCTCTGATACTTTCGGAATTCCACCAAAGAAAGCTTTAACAAGAATACCGTACATGCCACCAATAGCTTCATGCTCAAGCAATTCTCGAACACTTGTTCCCTTTGGTAACTCTATAACACCTTCTATAATAAAATCTTCTTGTAAAACAACATCACCACCAAGAACAAATTCACCATCTTTATTCTTAATGTTTGCATATAACAACGGCTCAAACATAGAAGTAAACAGATTTGATTCATCTGTATTAAAACCAATAACTGTTTCTACATTGAAGTCTGTATTGCTTAATGGCTGTTTCGTTAAATGGTGTCCAGCTGGACCAAATGCTTTCTTCTCAATATATGGCGCAAATGGCAAGAAACCTGATGTTGATGGCTTAGATTCGATCAGGTAAGAAAGTAAATTCCCTTTAAGATTTTGCTGAAGCCCTTTTACCTCTTCTAGCGACATATCAGCCAGCAGATCCTGAACATTTTTATCCGCTGTATCTTCACTACCAGTCACCGCAACTTTTACATCATTCCAAATAGATTGAGCTGATGCATAGTTTTTATACGCAATACCGTATGGGTTGCTTTGCATTATTGCACGCTGATAGTCTTGACCTGCAACGTCTTTATCTTCCTGCAAGATGCCAATCGACATCGCACCGGCACTTTCTCCATATACGGTCACATTGCCAGCATCACCACCAAACTCGGAAATGTAATCATTAATCCACTCTAGAGCACGCTTCTGGTCACCAATACCATAGTTACCACCTTTAGGGTTTTCCTTACCGTCAACCCACAAGCTACCTAGAAGACCTAAACGGTAGTTAACAGAAACTGCAATAAATGGCTCACTACGATCGCCTGCTTCATAGTCTGAGATACTCTGGGCAACAATCGTGTCACCGCGGTTTAGCTCTGTAGAACCAGAACCGCTTTCAAACGAGCCGCCGTGAATAAAAACATAAACAGGTAGCTCTGCATTGGCTTCTGTACCAGCTGGACGCCAGATGTTCAGGTTCAGACAGTCTTCAGCTTGCGCTTCGCCTGTTTCACCCAACTGAGGACAGATATAGCCAAATTCTGTCGCGTCAATGTCAGTACTACCATCAACTTTCACTAGGCTACTATGCTGGAAACGCTCGCCGTCAGCGAACTTTATGCCCTTAAATGCTTCGACTCTTACCACTTCTTTATTGCCACTCAAAGCGGTAATTTCATTACTTTCGGTTAGACCAGTAACCTTGGCACCATTGACTTCAATCGTCACTGGCTGAGAAGCAGGTAACTCTTTGCCATCATTTACTGAACTGTCATCGTTACATGCAACTAAGGCCAACGCGATACCTGTTGCGATTAAACTACGTGTATATTTTTTCATTATTAATATCTTTTATTTAAGCTTCTTGTTAATGCTAATAAAACGCATCACATCAATTAATAAAATGTATATTTATAGATATACTTTCTTTGGCGTAATTATAAAGAAATACACTCTAAATAAAACGTACAACCATGCTGGTCTGATGTTTTAATTACACACAATCTTTGATGCTAACATGTTAAAAGCAACCACCCCGTCAATTCCAACCACGAAAACCATCACTATTTCATCTGGATATTTTTTGATATCGCAGCCGCAAAAGGACAAATCATGTTCAAAATTGACAGATCTAACTAAATATCACACTATCGGGTCTTGATAACTTTTTAGCTTCACAGATAACGAATAATTAATGTGAATAATGTTTATTTCATTATTGATATCGAGAATTTTCAATCATCAAATTAAACATTGTTAACACACGTTACCCACAAATTATTTTCAGCCCAACTGGTCTAATTTGTTTAAATATAGGCTCTCTCTAGAATTTGTTTTAATTTCTGGGGACACACTCAGTTCGTCTAATTAAATAACTATAAGCCTAAATTATGTTCAAGAAGCGTTTGTTATCCTGTGCTGTTGTTACAGCACTGTCTTTTGCGTCTGCGCCAACCCTGGCTGCAGGTTTCCAATTAAATAGCCAATCTGCTACCGGTCTTGGTCGTGCATTTGCTGGTGATGCTGCTATCGCTGATAACGCTTCAGTTGCAGCACGTAACCCAGCGGCAATGGCACTATTCAAGGAAGCGAATTTTTCACTGGGCTTCAATGTTATCGCGACAGATGTGCGCTTGAAGTCTGGTACTTTCAATGATGTTGAATTACCAAGCGGTACCTTAAGTTCAACTCCAATTGAAGAAACTGACGGCATTGGCGGCACCTCTTTTGTTCCAAACCTTCACCTTGTAATGCCAATCAATGAAACCTGGGCTTGGGGCTTATCTGCCTATTCCAACTTTGGTACTGCCACTGAGTTTGAAGATGACTTCGTTGCGCCAATTTTCGGCGGTACAACAAGCATTAAAAGCATGAACTTAGCGGCTAATGTTTCATACCGTTTAAACGAGAACCTAAGCTTCGGTGCGGGCCTTGATGTGATTTACGGTATCGGCAAGCTAGAGCGAAATGCCAACATAGTTGGTGATGTTGTTGATACCAAGGTTGTTGATATCGATGCTACGGGCATTGGCCTAGGCTGGAACGTTGGTATGGTTTACGAAGTAAACGAAGACCACCGCTTTGGCCTTAGCTACCGCTACAGCCCAACAATTGAAGCCGAAGGTGATAAGTCGACTGATGATATCGATCTGCCGCTACCAGATATGGCTGAATTCTCTGGTTACCACCGCCTAAGCGATAAGTTTGCTGCTCACTATAGCCTTCAGTGGGTACAGTGGAGTGCATTTGACAGCATTACACTACAAAGTGAAATCGGCCCATCTATCGACAAAGCATATGAATGGAAAGACGCAGGTCATATCTCTGTAGGTGGTACTTACTACCTCAACAATGACTGGACGCTTCGTGCCGGTTACATGTACGACATCGCAGCAACTGACGAATTGAAGTCAATTTCAATTCCTGACTCAAACCGTCATTGGCTATCAGCTGGCTTTACCTACAACATCAATAAAGACGAGGACGTTGACTTTGGCTTTACCTACCTACTTGGTCAAGACGTCACCTTTGATGAGCAGCTAATTCCTGGCTCTGATTTAATCTCAATTACGGATGCTACAACACGCGCTAACGCAGTGCTTATCGGCCTTCAGTACAGCCGTTCGTTCTAAGTTAACCGCATAAATCTGTTGTAAACAGCATAATAGGCAGAAGTCCGTTATTAGATTAACGGCTTCTGCTTTTTTATTCCCTTTTCTCATCATTCTCAATGGTGAATTTCCCTTCTTAGGTCTAAGATTTAATTCAACTATTAGATAATTCTAGCAATATCCTGATCATGATTATTGGTGGCTTATCATGAGAAAAATAAGACAAGTCCAAAAAATCCGCTTCGGAAAAAAATCAGGCCTATTAACCGCGTTTATCGATAACCAAGAATTTGAAACGCTGGACCCGTTTGTGCTGTGGGATCACTTCGAAGCCAAAGCCGTAGTGAAGTCTACCGGGCTTGATTATCACGGCCATTCAGGGATCGACGCCGTTAGCTACCCGGTAACAGGTGCGCTCAAGCATCATGACTCTGCAGGCAGCCATGTCACCCTTGCCAGTGGTGATGTGCACATCATGACATCCGGTAACGGGATCATTCACAAAGACACCATGACCCCTCAAAATGGTCGCGTTGAATCATTTAGCTTATGGACAGCCCTACCCGCTGGTGATACTGAAATGGCAGCAGCGTCAAGTTGTAACATTAACGCCGACCAACTGCCTCTCGTTGAAGAAGACGATTCAACCACCAAGGTGATTATTGGCAGCTACAAAGGTGTCACCAGTCCTGCCAACTACAGCATTCCTATCACCTACCTCGATATCATGATTTCTCCCTATGGGATCTGGCACTTCGTGCCACAGGAGCATCAAACGACGGGCTTTGTCTACATTCGCTCAGGCAGTGTCTATGTCAGCGGCAGCCAGTTGCACCACCATCAAATGGCGACACTGCATAAATCTTCACTTCCGATTGAAATTCGAACAGGGCAAGTGGCTGCACGGTTATTCGTTGTATTGGGGCAACCATTAGGGCAGCCGTTCTATGCCTCATCCCAATCGGTTCATTCAACGCCCGATAATCTGTCAAAAGCGACCCAAAATATCGGTACCCTACTCGCGACAAGAAAGTGATCTTAGTTCAAAATATAAAGATGTAGTGATTATGATCACAGTTTTTGCTATCCATTTTTTTGACGCTGCCGAAGGCTATAAACAGCAGATACGGGTCACTAACGACTCAAAAACACCCTATGTGAATGCTTTTCTCGTCAACATACGGGTATCTAATCATTAGAGTCAAAATTTCGCTCCCCACTATTCACTTAACATATTAGTGATTATGTATTAATGGGCCATTTAATTCCCCCAAAGCATAAAACCCAAAACCTTTATACCAGCATAACCCGCTGAATATTAATGATTTTATTGCCACTTTGATACTATATATCCCATTAGTTCACTATGGGTTTATATTCGATATGGCACTCTCTTTTTTGCAGCAGAAAACAGTAACGATTAAACCGGTATCTTTCGCACTAATTTCATCCATTGCCGTCATACCCTTGTCAGCTCATGCTAGTGAGCTCGATATGTTACTGGCAATGAGTCTTGAGGAACTCGCTTCAGCTGAAATTAAAGTGACCTCTGCCGCCAAAAAGAACCAAGTTATCGATGACATCCCAGCCGCCGTTTATGTCATCAGTAGTGAGCAAATTAAACGTAGTGGTGTTAGGTCGGTGGCCGAGGCACTCGCCCTGGCCCCCGGCGTGCAAGTCACTAAAATATCCGAGTATAACTGGCAAGTGTCGTTACGCGGACTTAACGAAGTGCTGTATAACAAGCTACTCGTTATGGTTGACGGGCGCAGTGTTTACAGCCCATTGATGTCAGGGACGTTCTGGCACACCATCGACAGCATGTTCGAAGACATTGATCGCATAGAAGTGATTCGAGGAACAGCCGGCACCCTATGGGGAGGCAACGCCGCCAACGGTATAGTGAACATCATCACCAAAAACAGTCTGGACACTTTAGGTCACTACGGTGAAGTTGCCGTCGGTGAACGGCAATATAAAAACCTCAATTACCGCTATGGCACTTCTTTTTCTGACAATCTTACCGCCCGTTTTTATGTCAAAGGCACCCAAGGTGATTACTACCTCGAAAACGATGACACTTGGCGCAATCTTTCTGGTGGCATGAGAGCCGATTACGATGGCGGAAATCGTCAAATCACGGTTCAAGCCGGCGGATTCCAAACAAAATCAAGCCATGACTGGTTTTATGCCAACTTTGAAAATGATCCCGCGAGTGTGTTTACCGAAACTGAGCTCAATGTCTACTCTCGCGGTGGCTACATTAGTTTCGATTGGTACGAACAACAAGAAGATGCCAACTATGAACTGCATACTTGGCTTGATGCCAACTCCACCAACGAACCTTCTGCCAAAGGTGAATTTTATACCTTTGATCTCGACTTGCTCACCCATCGCCTACTCAACGATAACACTGAGCTCACTTTGGGTGGCGGTGTTCGGGCCATTCACCGTCAAACAGAGCCCTACCCCGACGTAACCTATCAGCATGTCGAACCATGGGGACGGTATAGCCTCGATCCGAAAGAGACTGACACCATTTTCAATGCCTATGCCCAACTTGAATCGCAACTCACTGAAAAAGTGAGCATGACGCTAGGGACAAAAGTCGAGCATTATTCATTGAATGACTCAACAGAAATACAACCTCAGGTACGAGTACTCTATAAACACAACGACAGTCATCGCTTTTGGGCTGGTGCAGGCCGAGCTACTGTCACCCCTTCATTTGTTGCGACCAAAACCGATGCCTATTTTTCAGGGACGGTTTGCCTTGATGAGCAATGCGGTAATACCCGGCCTGTTATCATCTACACTGCCGCCAATGAAGACCTAGATAACGAAACAGTTGTCACCCTCGACATGGGGCATCGCTACACCTTGGCTAACCACTTAGATATTGATAGCACGTTATTTTATAGCCAACACAAAAACCTAAGAATGGAAGGCAATAGTCAATGGCACTGTACTTTCGGTCATTGTGCCGATGGCTCCTCCCTGCCCTATGAGATGTTTATTTTATCCGAAACCTATTCCGACGATTTAGAAGCAGACAGCTATGGTTTTGAAACAGCAATCCGCTGGACACCAATATCTTCATTCACGGTAAATACCAGTTACAGCTATATCCATACAGAGGCCGCTTGCGATACCAGTGAACAATGCCCCAAAAGCAATGAAACTGGGTATAAAACAAAATACAACAACCAACCTGCACATTTAGTTTCTATTCAGACTTTATGGGATATAACTCCGGCTTGGCAACTCGATTTATGGTACAAACACAAAAGTGCTGTATCCTCACAGCTAGAGGCATATAAAGCGCCTTCAGTCAGTACACTTGATATTCGCCTTGCATGGCAACAAAAACCAAGTTGGCCACAAGTTGAATTGATTGTTGATGCATTCGGTAAATCGGCCTATGAAGATTTACCTTATAAAGCCAAGATAGAAGAAAGTGCATTTTTACGGGCATCATGGAACTGGTAAGCATGACAGGAAGAACAATATTGTGTCGGTATCAACTCTGGCTAGCAATGTCGTTTGCATTGCTAGTACTGAGTGTTACCGCAAAAGCCAGTTCCCCCTCTCAAAGCTATTCCGCCCACAAAATTAAAACCGTTTATGTGTATCGCCTCGCCAATTTTATTCGCTGGCCTAACGCCGATCCCATTCGTTACTGCGTACTCGGCCGAGACAGTATCACCATTACCCTCGACAAGTTTTTTGCCAGTGCTGCAGTAAACACTAAACTAACTAAAATGGATGATCTGACAGCCGCCAGTGAACAATGTGAGGTGTTGTATATTACTGAACAAAAACTCAATATCTTACAAGCTATACCTCAGTATCCTGAATTGCTAACAATAAGCGATAGTCCACGCTTTCTTGAGCGAGGAGGTATGATTGAGCTGCAAACTCATAATAAAAAAATCAAACCGGCCCTGTCGCTGACTCACCTTCAACGCGCCAACCTTTCTGCTAGCTCGCAATTACTTCGTATTGCCATTATCCATGACCATCAGCTCGGTAATAAAATGAGTGGGGGAAGTCATGAATAAATGGATAGAAAAGCTGACATTGAATCAGCGGCTGTCGCTTCCGATTATCAGTTTTATCGTTATCGTGTTTATGGCATTTCAAGTGTTCAGCTATCAGCGCTACCTGAATCTAGAAAAAAGCAATCTGGTTACACGCACCAACATATTAGCCAATGGTGTCGGGCTTAATTTAACCGCCCCGGTGCTATTTAACGATGTCGTCGCAGCCCATGATATTTTATCTGCATTTAAGGCAGACACATTGATAGCAAGAGTGCGACTCGAACGACCTGATCACAGCCTTTTCGCGCACTATATCGATGACAGCATTAAGTTTACTCCCCCTACACCCAAGCAACAGCACTTAATCGTACAAAATGGCCATCATTTTGGCACCGAAATGCTGTATATCATCGTGCCCATCTTGCTCGATGGCGAAAATATTGCTCATATGCACATTGCGGTTTCACTTCATAAATTGCAGGCACTGCGCATCACACACCTCAAAATTAGCCTCTTCTTGTTGCTGCTGTTATTTGGTGTTGGGGCGTACATTATTAATCGAATGCAACTTTGGGTGACTAACCCCATCACCCAACTCAACAAGGCCATTATTCGGTTAATTAAAGGGGATGAACACAAGCCGTTGACCCAAAGTCGATACACCAATGATGAGCTCAGCTCCCTCGTTAGTGGCTTTAACCAAATGGTGGATAAAATCAGCCTGCGTGACAGTAAAATACGAGAAGCCATGGCTGAGCTTGCTGAAGAAAAAGCGTTTGCTGAAGATGTGATTGAAACAGTTCAACACGCCTTGATTGTTGTGAACCATCACGGTTACATCACCCTGGTGAACCAGGCTTGCCAGCATGTCTTCGATATTCCGCTGACTCAGTTATCTGGCAAATATTTCATTGATATTATTGCCTCCGACCACGATAACCCGGTGATACCCATCGTTAGAAAAGCCTTATGCAAAGGGGCTGTGATTGATCAACTCACGATTCAAACCCGTTCCAGCTCAGGTGAAGAGAAGGTTTACCTTGTATTTAGCCGCCCATTAAACCAGCGCCACCAAACCTTATTTGCGATTGAAGATATTACCGATCGCTACCAGGCAGAAAAACAGCAAAAGCTTGCTGCCAATATTTTCGAAAACAGCCAAGATGCGATATTGCTATTCGATAAAAATGGCAATATCTCTATGGTCAACACGGCATTCGAATCCATGACGGGCTACAGTGAGGCAGATATTCTCGGCAAGCCGTTTAGGCAGCTGGTCGACGACGATGAATACCAACGCCTTCAAGCCACCATTTTGTACAGCCTCAATATCGCAAACCAATGGCAGGGCGAGATCAATACCCGCACCATGAATAACGAATCTCTGCCTCTCTTTGTTCGAGTCAATCAAATACAAGACTCCCATAGCAAAGAGCCTCAGACCGTGGTGATAGCGTCCGATCTGCGATCAATGAAAGAAGTACAACGACTTGAACACCTTGCTAATCATGATCCACTAACCAACTTGCCAAATCGCGCCAAGTTGCACCAATCCCTACGCCGATACTTAATTCAGCAACATACCAGCCAGCAAGTGTTTGCCGTACTGTTTATTGACCTCGACGGCTTTAAAGATGTGAACGATAGCTACGGCCATGAGGCCGGCGATCAGGTACTCAAGATCATCGCTGAAAAGCTGAAGGGAACGGTACGCAAAACCGATCTTGTCTCGCGCTTAGCCGGGGACGAATTCGTTATCTTACTGAGCCCTATTGAAAGTGAAGACGGTGTCCGCCGTACTTGCCAGCGCCTGTTTGATAGAATCGATGAACCCATACAACTTGGTAGCAAGGCGCTTTCCATTAGCGCCAGCATTGGTTGTTACTATGTATTACCCAATGAAAAGCAAAACGGTGATGATATTTTGCGACGGGCCGACAAGGCGATGTACGAAGCGAAAATCTTGGGCAAGGGGCAAGTCATTGAGTACAACTCAATGTATGGAAATAATAGCGGCTGATATAATACCCCCCCAATAAGGAACTGGTCAGTTTTTTTGCTGAGGTTGGTATAAATACAGCCTCTTTCTAGAGGCTGTACTGTCAATACCGTTAGGTTTAATCGCTACGCAGCGCACACTTGAATGTGCCTTTGGAACTGAACCATATCGCTTGTTTTTTCTTACGTCCAATCAGTATTGGGCCATCATCGAAAAACAGGAAGTTCTTCCAGTTGCGCTTGAATACATTCCACTTGGTTTCAATCACATTGTATTTTTCATAACAGAAAAAGACCGTTGTGTTGTCTTCCCAGTCAAGGAACGCAAGTAGTTCTTCAGGTAACTCAGGCTCGTCGCTATCCCATGCATCTTGCCAGTCATGTGCTTCTGACCAAATCTTATCATTATGCGCCCAATCGCCCTTTTCAAAGTGATCAGCGTCAGGGCTTTGCGCACTGATGTGCTCACGCCAAATTTGCGCTGAACGGGCCTGAGTGAACGGCTTAATCAAAGCTAAGTCATCCTCTGCCACAGGCATAGAAGCGTGGGTGAAAATCCACTTACGGGTATAGCTATCTAACTCTACGTAATTCATGCATCGACCTAAAAGTTACAGACGCAGGGAATGTACCTGAGTCAATTACATTTATCCAGTCGGGGCGCTATGTTTCTTTGAAAGGAGAATATTGAAGGTGTGTAAGGCACTTAAACCTATGGCAATCTTCGCTTTACGCTGTTGTCGCCATAGGTGATCGATTGGTTAAGTGACTCGTCACTCATTTGGTATTGCTGCTATTATTTTTTCGCATCCCATAGGTTACTCACCCAACCGCCAACGGCATCATCGTAATGGCAGCCATTGAAATGCTTTTCAACCACTTCCGTCTTTTCATGCTTGGAGTTTAATAACTGAGATATGTGGCAAGCCATCGGATCACCATCTGCTATTAACTGTTTACGAGTCGCGACTTCTTTGATGATTTGCAAGCGATAGGCCGAGTTCATTTTCTTCATCTTCCACACCTCTGTCAGTTAAACCCAACTAAAAATAGAAGCCTAGATCAAGATCGTCAAATAAACGACATCAAAGTTTCATTGAATTAGTCTGTGCCGATTTCAAAATTAGTCACATATAATCAGCAAGTTAAGAATAAGCCGTACTTATTACAGAGAGGGGTAACATATAAGCTAGCAATAACTCATTGAATACCTTGAATATCTATTGTCATAAAAAATTCGTCCTGCCTTAAAAAAAGAGACATATTCGCAAGTTATCAGCAAGTTCCACCTTTTTTATATTAAAATGGTCCTCGTCATTCATAACATCTCAATACACTATGTATAATTTAGCGACGAACCTAGAACGCAACGCCAACTTCCGTGCCAATGACACTGCGCTCATCTTTGGCGAACAAAAAATCAATTACAAAACGCTAAACACCATGGTCAACAAGGTGGCTAATCACCTTGTTCAGCTCGGCATCCAACCTGATGATAAAGTCGCCATTTCTTGTCCAAATACGCCTGCATTTGTGATTGGCTACTATGCGATTCAAAAGGTGGGGGCGGTAACTGTACCACTGAATATCATGCTAAAAGGTGCCGAAGTTGCTTACCACCTTGACGATTCAGACGCTGTCGCACTGATCAGCTTTGAGGGCAATAGTGCCCTACCAAGCGGCGAATACTGCTTTGAGGGTTTCCAACAAACCCCAAGTTGCCAACACTTCGTTTCCATTGAATCAGGCGCGGGTACTCCGCTACCAGAGGGTGCACACAGCTTTAACCAATGGTTGGCATCTGAGCTTGATGATTTCGATGCCATTTACCGTCACGCCGAAGACTCATGTGTGATCCTTTATACCTCTGGTACAACAGGCCGAGCCAAAGGTGCCGAGCTAAGCCAAAGTAACATGCTATGCAACGCACAGGCGTGCCAAGCGCTCACCAACCAAAAAGGCACAGACGTCAGCATGGCCATATTGCCGCTGTTCCATACCTTTGGTCAGTCGCTCATCATGAACACATCGATTCTCGCAGGCAGCGCCTTGGTACTGGTACCGCGTTTTGTCCCTAAAACAGTCATCCAACTGATGCTAGAGCATAAGGTAACCCACATCGCCGGTGTACCGACCATGTTCATCGGTCTGCTGACTTATGCTGAAAGACATGGAGGGGATGAAATTGCCGAAGTGGCTAGCACCCTAAAAGTCGCTATCTCTGGCGGCTCATCGATGCCAGTGGAAATTCTCAAGCAATTTGAAGCCAAGCTCAACGTCCCAGTTATCGAGGGCTATGGGCTGTCTGAATCTTCTCCTGTGGCGGCGTTCAACCATCTGGAATACAAGCGTAAGCCTGGCAGCATCGGGCAACCCCTTCCTGGTGTCACCATGAAAGTGGTTGATGATAAAGGCAACGAGGTCCCTCGAGGTAAAGAAGGCGAGCTATTAGTACGCGGCCATAATGTCATGAAAGGCTATTACAAGAAGCCGGAAGAAACCGCAAAAACTGTTATCGATGGTTGGCTACATACTGGCGATATTGTTCGAATGGATGACGAAGGGTACGTATACGTGGTCGATCGACTAAAAGAAGTCATTATCAGGGGCGGCTTTAATATCTACCCTCGAGATATCGAAGAGACCTTCATGACTCACCCTGACGTTCATATGGTCGCGGTCATCGGTATTCCCCATAAAACTTATGGTGAGGAAGCAAAGGCATTCATCATTTTGAAGGAAGGTGCAACAGCGTGCGAAAAAGCACTGATGAACTGGGGTAAAGAACGTCTTGCCGATTATAAATACCCTCGCCATATCCAGCTGGTTACCGAGCTACCTATGACCGCGACAGGCAAAATCCTCAAGCGCCTGCTCAAATAGCTTTATCCAATTAAGCTTTATCCAATTATCGAGCCAAGGGAAATTGGCACATTAAAGCCTGCACTGCTATTTTTGATTAAAGCGATAAGCTAAGATTTCGGAGGTAGAGTGCAGGCTTATTCCCTTGTGTATCCAAGCATTTTTGCGATTGCACTCTTTTCCAGCTCCCTTATTTCCCCCCCAGCTTCTGCGGCACCTCCGCCTCAGGCTTTTCATCAATGCTCGAAAACATTCGCGTATGATTTATTTTTCAATAACCTTAAAGTGGGTCAGCTGAGTCGGAGCCTAAGCTGGCAAGGCACAACGGCGACAATACGCTCATACAGCAATGTCGATGTGTTAATGACCAAAACCAAGTTTAAGCAATACAGTCAGGTTTACTGGTCAGAAGTACATAATTCATTTGTTTCGAAGGGCTTTAATCGCGAAGTTTCAGGTATTCTTGCTGGCAAAACCGAAGCAAGCTTTACCGCAGATGCAAAGCAATCGTCCGTGACCAGTGACGGCAAAACCATGAAATTCAGTAGCGATGATTTACCGCTGCTCGATGGTGATGCATTGGGTACGCAAATGCGATTGGCATTAATAGAAGGAAAAACCACATTCAGCTATAAGCTGCAAGATACCGATGATGTGAACCACTATTACTTTCAAGTCAAAGGGCGAGAAACGATAAACAGCAACTTCGGCAAAATAAGCACGATTCGCGTCGAGCAAATCCGCAAGAGCGATAGAAAACTCGTGCTGTGGTTCTCACCAGACATCGACTACCAGTTAGTCAGGGCAACATACAAACGTAAAATCCTGAACCTCAAAGCGGTAATGTTCAGCCAAAAGATCCGCTGTCCACAGAGCGGGCTTCAAGCAGCACAAGTCATTCATTCAACAGCCAGTATCACGCCATAAACCACCTACGACCGGTTCGCTTGGATCCTGTTAGTGCTTTACTGGGCTTATTTCATTGTCACTTTGCCGCCTATCATCTTATATGCAGGCGCACCACGTACCAAGGTATCACGGGCAAATACCTTATTGCATTGCGGGCAGGTAGCAGGTTCAACGGTGAAGTCTTTGACAATTCGTTCTTTGAAACACTTCACTAGCGCCCCTTTGCCGCCCTTTCGGTACTTATAGAGTTGGGCTTTGCAGCCCGCACAAAATATATCGACGGTTTTCGTTGGGCCTTTCTTATTCGGTTTAGCCATGGGTGTTTTCTTAAAATACAGATCAGGTTTGCCTAACCCTCATCAGCAAACGATCAATGTGATCAAGATGGCTTTCTTCTACCCCAGCATGATTCCCATACTTTGGCTGATGACGGTCATTTTCCAACGGATGATGCCAGCCCTTTGTGGTTTGGACAAATTTTTCTGCAAATGACTCAGAAATAGACAAACAGCCGGCTAAAACTGTATCGACATAGGTTTGCATAATAGGTTGTACTTCGCAGGGTGGTTCGTGTTCAGATCTGACATAAACCCATATTGGCTGACGCTTATCAAAATCATGGTTTGTGACTATTTGCTCAGGAGCGAGCTCAATACGCTGGTAGCCCATTTCACGTTGGTCAAATTGCTTTAATGCAACATCACAGACTCGCATCAACACCCCATTGCACTCCCCCTCTCCCATCCGGGCAACCAATGGAGAAATAGTGTATCGACTATCAATCTTACCCCAATGACGCTCAATACCTTCAACAGTCACTGGTAACGCTTCGCTTGTTTGTCCTGTCCGTGTTCTTGAATGGTGGTTAATTAAACTACCGTAACCAAATATATACATTGTGCTCCTAAAACTAGATGAATAATTTTTCTCTCGACAAACTACAAAGGTAAACCGAAGAACCTTGTATAGGCCAGCCATTCTTGAGCAACTTCATCAAAGTCAGCGTTGACAAACTGAACCGATGTACCCGGCTTGGCCTGCGCTAATTTAAAGAGGTCAACACGGGCTACACAGCCAAGTTTCGGGTAGCCACCAAGCGTTTGCCTGTCATTAAGCAATATAATCGGCTGCCCATTCGGCGGGATCTGAATAGCTCCCAACGCAATCCCCTCAGATACAATACCACCCGCCAATGTTGATACGGCCTGCCCTTCTAGACGACATCCCATTCGATCCGTTTCTTGGCTGACAGTATAGACATTGCGATAGAAGGCTGCTTTTTCATCTTTTGAAAACAGCGCGTGCTGGTATGACTCTATTACTCGTAATGTAATGGTATCAGCGTACTCTGGAATATAATGGTAAGCCAAAGACTGCCCCGCAGTTCGATTACTGTTACCTGAAGCCTCACTTGGCGAGATAGGTAAAAGATCGCCTTTATCTAAGGGGCTGCCCTTGCTTAACCCACCCATCTGGTTGCGTTGCACCGTTGCACAACTGCCAAGGGTGTCTGCTACTTCAAACCCACCAGCGACTGCAAGGTACGCCCTCAACCCTTTTCTGGCAAAACCAAATGACAATACCTGCCCTTTGTTGAGCATAAAACTTTGCCAATTAGACACGGGAGTACCATCAACCGTAGCCGACATCTCTGCGCCGGTGATCACAACAAGGCAACTCTCTGTTGCCCTAAATTGCGCCTTACCTAAAGTGACTTCAATAACGGGAGATAACGGATCATTCCCCAACAAATAATTTGCCCAGCAATGGGCATGTAGATCGACAGAGCCACCTTGGCTCAAACCATGTTCGCCCACACCTAAGCGACCCAGATCCTGCACAAGGCTTAACATCCCACCGTGAACTACTTCCAATCCGGCCATATTTCCCCTCCTTGCTCAATAAACTTTTCGCGGCTTATCGGGAGAAATCGAACGGTATCGCCAACATTAAAAGGTGACATCGGTGTGCTGTCGGGATTAAACAGCGAAAGTGGGCAATTGCCGATGATTTGCCAACCGCCAGGTGAATCTGCCGGGTACACGGCGGTTTGACTGTTGGCAATTCCCACACTCCCTGCCGGCAATCGTTTTCTAGGTGTCGAGTGGCGTGGTGTGGCAATGGCCTCATCAACGGAAGCCAGAAAGGCAAAACCTGGCGCAAAGCCAATCGCACAAACGGTGTAGTCTTGTTTACTGTGGGTCTCAATAACTTGTGTAACACTGATGCCCTTGGCATCCGCAATAAGCTGGAGGTCTGGGCCGGTTTCCAAATCGTAATACACGGGTAGCTCAATCAGTTTGCCCTTGGGTACTGGCGAACCGGTTGAATTAGTCGCCATTGAAAGCCTTGCTTTAAATCCCTCAATAGCCTGTTTCAGTTCTGCATGGGTCATCAACTGCGGCCGAAACTGCACCAGCACCGAAGTATAAGACGGGATCACTTCCACTATCGCTTCTGGGTTTAACCTAGTAAGAAATACGGTCAATTCACCAATTTGAGGTGTTAACGCCAAATCAATTTCGTCACCCAGATAAATAATGGCATTGGTTTCAGAAACAGGTTCTATCCGGATCATGGATGGAGATCCCCATGCAGGGTTTTCACCACTGCTATCGACTCGTCATTATCACCATGAACACAAATCGAATCTGCACGCAGCTTTAATTTAGTCCCAGATATTGTGGTGACATAGCCAGCTGAAAATTCAGCCACTTGCTGCCTGATACGGGTGCTGTCATGGTAAACCGAACCAGGCAAGCTTCTAGCAACAAGCAACCCCTGCTCGTCATAAGCACGATCAGCAAACGCTTCAAATAACAGCTCAACTTGGTACTTGCTTGCCAATGCCGAATAAGCAGTGTTATCCACTCGCGCCAGGATCATGAGCTTTAGCGGTGTTTTGCGATTTAGGTTCAGTTTAGAAACCGATTCAACAATGGCTGTAAAGATACCTTCGTCAGCCATCATGTCGTTATACAATGCACCATGAGGTTTTACATAGCTCACCTCTACCCCGTGATACTGTGAAATTGCGCTAAGTGCCCCCACTTGGTAGGCCACCAAGTTAGCTATGGCTTGGTGCGAATGCGGTATCGAGCGGCGACCAAACCCTTCCTTGTCGTCATAACCTGGATGTGCGCCAACATCCACCTGATGCGCTTTCGCAAGCATAACGGTTTCAGACATATGATCCGGGTCTGACGCATGAAAACCACAAGCAATGTTTGCCATATCAACCCAAGGCATCACCGCAGCATCATTGCCCATCTTCCACTGGCCGAAACTCTCACCCATATCACAATTTAATTTCATTGCTATCCCTGCCCATGAGCCATTAACAATTAATTAATCTATATCAAACATATCAAATGTATAGAGAATTCCAATGGTAATCAAATCTCTACAACCAACGCGCAATACACATCTACCACTCTCGTATTAGAGACTTAGCGATACCAGTCAACTTCTATAATTAGTGCTCACCCCAACAACTAACGTAGTAATGAATAAGTTATTTGTTATTTTTTTATCTTCAGTCGCCGTGGTCAGCATGGCACCTTCGGCCCAAGCAGCACAGAACGACCATAAAGGCCTCTATTTTGGTGTTGGTTTTGGCAAAACCAGCTATGAAGAAGATGACTGGACGACCGGAGATACCGATGATATTCGATCGGATGATAAGAGCTGGAAAATCCTAGCTGGGTATCAATTTTCCTCTCGCTGGAAGCTCGAAGCGAGCTACACCTCATACGGTACTATCGAGCGTATTGACCGCTATAAGTTCGAGCCGACAGCGCTTGCATTAACCGCCAACCTTGGCCACCGCTTCTCTAATGGCATAAGGCCTTTTGCCTTAGTTGGCCTTTCTGCACTCAACCTGAGCCAATCCCAACCTATCTTGGAAGATGATAGCGGTGTCGCGATTCGCTTTGGCATCGGCGCTGAGTATGTCGTCAGCCAACTGGACGATCTGACTGTAAGAATTGCTTATGAGGGTGACGGCTTTAACGTCGAGAACAGGCGCTTCAAAGATGTAGAAAGTGATGTGTTTCTTGGGACTTACTATATTGGCGCTGCGTATTATTTTAAGTAGGTGAGAACTCGTGAATTTTAGGCAAAAAAAATCCCGACAAATGTCGGGATTCTTTTGTTTGGAGCGACACACGAGGTTCGAACTCGTGACCTCAACCTTGGCAAGGTTGCGCTCTACCAGCTGAGCTAGTGTCGCATGCTGAATTCTTAGTTTAAGAATAACAGACTTTGTAAGATGGTGCCCCGGGCCGGACTTGAACCGGCACAACGCGAACGTCGAGGGATTTTAAATCCCTTGTGTCTACCAATTCCACCACCAGGGCACGCAATTCATTGCGATGCGCTAACTGAAAAGTTAAACACCATCTATATCCCACCACATTACATCATGAGACTTTAATTTGGAGCGACACACGAGGTTCGAACTCGTGACCTCAACCTTGGCAAGGTTGCGCTCTACCAGCTGAGCTAGTGTCGCTTAATATTCTCTAAGAGAGAATGGAGGCGCGTCCCGGAGTCGAACCGAGGTCCACGGATTTGCAATCCGCTGCATAGCCACTCTGCCAACGCGCCTCTGAATACTCAACAACTCGTCGTCGTTGGTATGCGTTGCATTCTACGGAATGCTGAGATTGAGTCAACAAAAAATCTCAAAAAAATATTTAATTGACTGATATATGTACAAAATATCGAATAAAAGGCTATTTCCGTTCACTTCCCGCCCATCAACCGATGTTAAACCTCTTATCTGCAAGAAACTAAGCGTAAAATTGCAGTGTTCAAAGCTATACTAGCAGCTTGTAATTTGTCCTACATTACTAGAAAATAGCGACCCAGCTCACACTTTGCTCTTTTTGAACATGACCCGTACTCTGCTTATCATCCCTATCTTTTTTTCTATTTTGCTACTGGCAGCCTGTAGCCCGAAGCAACATAAAGAAACAAACATCGCCATTAGCTATATTACCCAAGCACCTAAGAGCATGTTAGTTAATGGCTACTACCACGAAGAGTCTGTTCACCATTGGTTGCAAGAAAACATGCAACAAGCCTACGACCATGCGGCGATTTATAATGCTCAACACATCGGTTTCTACTCCGATCAAAACAAGCAAGTCCCTCTGTTAACGCCAGCTTTTTCCTATGTCACCGCATTAGTGCTGAACCCCAACGCATTATTTAGTGACCCAGAGTCTAGTTCGACATCTACCTATGGCGCCCACCAAGCAATCATCGCCAGCAATATTCATTTCGGTTTAAAGCAATATGGTGCCCATGTTTTCGCTTATAACCGAGAGAAATCTCGCGCCGATGCATTTATTCAAACCGTGGGTGCTGAGCGCATCGCCTATCTTTCCCTTATTAACCAGAGCCTGTATAGCGACACCCAGCCTGAAGCTGAAGACATGGCGCTCCTCGCCCATTCTGTCGATCGTCTCTATACCCAGGGTATCAATAAAATTGTCTTACTTAGCCAATATGCTGATAAATACTCAGCAGAAATCGCATCAGCAGTGAAAGGCATCGATGTCATCATCAGTAATGGCTCTAAAGCTAAGACAGAAATAAACAATGGCTCATGCCTAGCCTATTTTGATAATCAGAGCCAAACATGGGAGAACCTATACCTTAACTTTGGTGCTGACGGCAAAGTGGATTCATGCCAGTTTAACTAAGGCTACACATCTTTTGAGCTGATTTTTGTAGGGATTGGCAAAACCGTTTTGGTAACACCCTTACGATTTCTGAAGCAAACAAAAAGCCACTGCATGTCGCATGCAGTGGCTTTTCAATTAAGGCTAACCCCATTAAATATCTAGTCAGGTTTTGATGGGTTGGTATCGTTCAGTCGCTAATATTAGTCGTTAACCAACTCTACCGCTTCACGTACCAAGCGACCAATTTCGTCCCAATCGCCCGCTTCAATTAACTTAGGTGATACCATCCAAGTACCACCGCAACATAGCACGCGATCGACAGCCAAGTAGTCACGTACATTGGCTTTACCAATACCGCCCGTTGGCATAAAGCTGATGTCTCCGTAAGGCGCTAACAGCGACTTAATCATGTTAATACCACCAGATGCTTCTGCTGGGAAAAACTTCAAGAAAGTCAGCCCGAGTTCTAGCGCCTGCTCAACCTGGCTTGGGTTATTGACACCCGGTACCATAGGCACGTTTTTCTCTTGGCAGTAACGAACCGTATTTGGGTTAAGACCCGGTGCAACCATAAATTCAGCGCCAGCTTCAATCGCACGATCAACCTGCTCGGCATTAAGCACAGTGCCTGCACCAATGCACATCTCAGGGTATGCCTCACGCATTAAACGAATGGCTTCGGCAGCAGCTTCGGTACGGAATGTCACTTCGGCAACTGGAAGGCCATTTTCTACTAAGGTTTTAGCCAAAGGTACCGCCTGCTCCACGTTATTGATTTGAATAACAGGGATAACTTTAAAGGCTTTCAGTTGTTCGATAAGTTGCGCTGACATCTTTTTTCTATTCCTTTTACATTAACGAATTCATTGCTTGAGACGGAATAATCGCCCCAGGATACTGAATAACTATTGAAGCCAACTGGTGCCCCAGTTCTGCTGATGCCGTCTCTGAGCTTCCGCTCAAGCGGCCCGCCAAATAGCCTGCTGCAAATGAGTCGCCAGCAGCACAGGTATCCACCACTTTTTCGACTTTATTTGCCGCGATATAGTAGGTTTCTAACCGCTCAGACTGTAAGCCACAAACCACCTTGCAAGGCTCACTGCCACGTTTAATCACGACTTCACCACAACCCAAACGCTGGCAACGTTCAACAATATCATCATCGCCCCAAACCAGATGGTCATCATCTTCGGTGATCAGTGCAATATCGACGAAAGGCAGCACTTGTGCATACCAATATTGGGCTTGCTTCGCTGTCCACAGCTGTGGTCGGAAGTTATTATCGAATAACACCTTGCCGCCATTGGCCTTGTGTTTTTCAAGTAAGGTAATCAATGTTGCCTTGGCGTCTTCCGCCAAAATAGCAATGCTGATCCCGCTGATATAAAGCGCATCGAACTCATGGCGTTCAATGGCACGCTCAAGGGGCGTCATATCAACAGAAAAGTAAAATTTAGCCGCGCTGTCGTTACGCCAGTAATGGAAATGACGCTCACCGCTTGGCTCGGTTTCTACAAGGTACAGACCCGGTAGTTTGTTCTCTAGCTTTCGTACCATAGACACATCGATATTCTCTGCCTGCCATGAGCTAAGCATGTCTTGGCTGATTTTATCGACACCTAACGCTGTTGCGTAGCTGACAGCAATACTACGAGACGCACCCAATCGAGATAAGTACAAGGCGGTATTAAGCGTATCACCACCAAAAGTACGCTGTAGTGGCTGACCGCTCAGTTCAACCATACATTCACCGAAAAATGCAATTTTCACACTGCCACCCTTTTAATTGTTCATGTTGTACTAAAAGCGTAATTGAAGATGCAGGCCTTACATCATCATAAAGGCCTGCATTTTGACGAGTTTTAGAAGATTATTTTGCAGTGGCTGGTTGAGCGTCGACAGTTGCTTGCTCAATTTGCTCCATCGCTGCACGCTCGGCATCCAGAATCGCTTTCGCTTCTTCTTTCGTTACCTTGTTCGCTGGTGTGATTAGGCTCACTACCACACCTGCCGTCAACGCTGTTAGTACTGATGGGATTACTGGGTTGCCCCAGAATGCTGACCAGTCAGCGTTAAGCATGACAGAGAAAGACGCTGCTGATGCACCTGCCAGTGTTGCTAGCGCACCCTGCCAGTTGTAGCGACCCCAGAAGCGACCCAACATACCGCACACGAACATGCCTGACATCACTGTCGAAATCATCTTAGTGATGTAGCCGATGATGTCGTTTGACGTTAGGGCGAACAGCAGTGCTAGACCGATACAGATAACCAGTGCATAACGCGAGTAAGTTACCATCTTATCTTTAGAAGGCACTTTGCCAGTGAACATGATGTAGATGTCACGTAGTAGGATAGAAACACCTGCAATCGCATCCGAACTCGCACTCGACATCGTCGCAGACAGACCGGCAATCAATACAATCATACCGATACCAACTGGTAGTACTGTTGCTGCCACGTATGGGAAAGCAAAGTTCGCATTGTTCAGTTCTGGGTTAATCGCATGTGCAGACATACCGATAACCGCAGGGATGATTGAGAAGAACATGTACAGCACGCCCGACATCACGAATGAACGGCGAATTGTTTTCACGTCTTTACCCGAGTAGATACGCTGACGGAATGAAGGTGTTGCTAGGATACCGACACCCACCACCATCGCCAAAGATACCGCAGGTACAACACCCAGTTTATCAATACCTAGGAAGCTTACCGCAGCAGGGTCCATTGCAGCATATAGGTTATCTAGGCCACCGATGTGGTTAACCGATAGCACTGCCATCAAGATGAAACCAGCAAATAGAATCACTGCTTGAATGGTGTCTGTCCATACAACCGCGGTGTAGCCACCGATTACAACGTAAATCGTAAATGCTGCTGCAATAATCAGTTTCGCTGTGTTTAGCTCGATGTCGGCGATCCAAGCCAGGTACATACCACCACCTAGGATGTGCGCACCAAGCCAACCAATCGAAGCGACAAAGATCAAGATACCAACAACATTCTTAACCACTTTGTTGGCACCAACGTAGTACGACAGCTCTTCACTCATGGTCATGAAGTTCAGCTTACGTACTGGGGCAAACCAGTATGCCAACAACAATATACCGATTGCACCACCGATACCGTAAAGTGCACCAGCCCAGCCATTTGCATAGCCGAAACCTACCGCACCCATACTTGAACCAGTACCTACCATGGTCGCAACAGTTGTACCTAGAACTAGGAACAAAGGTAGGCCACGACCGCCAAGTAGGAAATCTTCACCTGACTTTTGGTTACGAGAAACGAACCAACCTAACCAGATTAAAAAAACCACATATGCACCGAATCCGGTGAGAAAAAGTGTACTGTTCATCCCATCCCTCTTATAATCCGTCATTGCTTTTATTTGCTTGTGGATAGCGACTCTCACTCACTACCCCATGATTTTGCCAGCCAGTCATTGGTTGGACTTACTGATCGTTATCAGTTTTACGTCTTTATGAGGGTTGGTACTTTGCCAACCCTTTTTTCTTGTTATCGCTTTCTTTTGGAGGCGATTTCAGCAAGCCTTCAAGTACTCTTTGGTACGGTTATTCATCAGAAGGCTTACCGATAATGAAGCGTCTTAGCGGCGATCTTCGCGGTAGCAAGTCACGTCTACTTCAACTTTAACGTCTACAACCAAATCACATACCATGCAGATACGTGCAGGAGGGTTGGCGCCGAAGAACTCTTTAAATACCTTGTTAAACGACTGGAAGTAGCGTGAATCAGTCAGTACAACTTTTACGTGTACTACGTCTTCAAGGCCGTAGCCTGCTTCTTCCATGATGTCGACACAGTTCTGAATTGCCAAGCGAGACTGATCAATAATGCCGCCTTCGACAACTTCTCCGTCGGTCATTGGTGTCTGGCCTGAAACATACAGGAAACCACCCGCTTGAGTTGCACGCGCAAATGGAAGGTGCTGACCGCCAGTACCTGTACCGCCTTCGATGCCATAGCGTGTGATAGTCATAATTTTTTCTCCAACTTCTTGTTACTTATCAAATAAGTCTTTACTTCAATAACAGCGTATCACGTTGATTCGCCATCAATTTGGGTGCCACCAAGCTATGCTTGATGACGGTATAAGAATCGACCAGAACGTTGTTCCGAAACCTGGCCTTTCTGATAACTGATAGAACCGTTAACCATGACTGCGTCGATGCCTTTTGCCGCCGCAATCGGGTTTTCAAAGCTTGCGATGTCGATAATGGTGTTCGGGTCGAACAGCACTATGTCAGCGTAAGCTCCTTGTTTAATCTCTCCGCGGTCTTTTAAGCAGTAGCGCTTAGCAGACATACCCGTCATTTTGTGAATCGCCTGCCCTAGGCTGAACAACTGACGCTCACGGCTGTAGTAACCCAAAACGCGTGGGAAAGAGCCCCATAATCTTGGGTGTGGATGCGGGTCATTCGGCAAGCCATCTGAACCCACCATGGTTAAGCGGTATTTCAATACCCGCTCAACATCGGCCTCATCCATACAGTGGTAAACCGCACCCGCTGGCTGAAGTTGCTTAGCTGCTTCCATCAATGGCAACGCCATCTCGGCAGCAATATCTTTAAGCATCTTGCCCGCATACTCAGGATGCGCTTCAGACCAAGTGATGAAAATATCGATCTCACCCGTCACTTGCTTCAAATCGAGCGTTGAAGAGCTGGCAGAGTACGGGTAGCAATCGCAAGCCACATCTTGGTGCTGCGCCGTCTTTTCCATCAAGTCAAGTACTTCTACGGTACGGCCCCAGTTACCCGCACCGGCACACTTTAGGTGTGAAATAACCACTGGCACTTTGCCGTGTTTACCCGTTTTGAACGCCTCTTCCATTGCTTCCAAAATCTGCTCGAATTCAGTGCGCATATGGGTGGTATAAATCCCTTCGAACTCAGCCAACTCTTCCACCAGCGCCATCACCTCTTCGGTTGGCGCTTGTTTGGCAGTGGCATAAGCCAAACCCGAACTTAATCCCAGTGCCCCTTGCTCCATCGCCTCGTGCAACTGGCGCTTCATAGCCTGTACTTCAGTTGTTGACGCTGGGCGAAACAAGTCATCCATTTCGTTATTACGCAAGGTGGTATGGCCCACCAAAGCTGCCACATTCACGGCAGGCTCGGCTTGAGTCACGGCTTGCGCATAAGAAGCAAAGCTCGGGTATTTAAAATCTTGCTGCTTACCAAGCAGGTTCATTGGATCCGGCGGATCACCTGCCAGTACCGCTGGTGAAGCGCTGATCCCGCAGTTGCCAACAATAACGGTGGTCACACCTTGGCTGATCTTCGGTAAGCACTCCGGAAATCGAATCACATTGGTATCGTCATGGGTGTGCACATCAATAAAGCCTGGTGCCAATGCTTTGCCTGCACCATCAATAATTTGCGATGCTTCGCAACCCGCTAAATCCCCAATGGCTGCAATACGATCCCCACTAATTGCGACATCTGCGTTGTAAGGATCGGCACCTGTGCCGTCTACAACTTGTACATTTCGGAAAACGGTATCGAACTGCATGACTCTTCCTTCTCTCTAACTGCTACTTCATTACCGCTCCCGAAATGCATGACTTTCGGTGGCGGTTAATCGCCGAGAGGCTGCCTATCTTCACCACCTCGGTGGCTATCCAGCGCCAGTTTTAATCGTCGTAACTTGTCTCTGGTACGACGCTTGTGGCTCAAGGCAAGCTCTGTCGACAATACATCTATCAATGCCATCATCGCGTAACGCGAGGCCGATGGTTTGTAGATAAAATCTGTCTCTTTCGTCACTACAGGCAGAACTAAATCACTCAGTTCACCCAGTGGTGAATCTTTTGGCGTAATCGCAATCACTTTCACGCCGTATTGTTTTGCTATCGAAGCAGGCTCCACAACCTCAGGGGTATAACCCGTGGCAGAAATCACTACCATCACATCGTTTGGGTCAACCGTTGAGGCAACCATTCGAGCTAGCAGGCCATCGTTATAGGCTGTGACAGGGTAACCCAACCTAAACAAACGGAACTGAAGCTCTTGGGATAACATGGTCGAGCCGCCTCCCATTCCCACTGCCAGAATCTGGCGGGCGTTTTGTAGCAAGTCGACGGCTGTCGCGATGTCATCCTCGTTAACAATCTTGCGGTTGATATTGATAACGTTCTTGATTGACTCGTAGACACCTTGAATACCTGATTGGTCTGGTGCTTCGTGTATAAATCGCTGACCTATCGCCAATGACTGTGCCAGCTTTAACTTCAAATCGCGTACGTTCTTACAACCCACCGCTTTGGCAAATCGGGTAATGGTGGCTTCACTCACACCCGCTTCTTCAGCAAGTTGGCTAATACTTGCCCCTGAAGCCCCGGCTAGATCATCGATGACCAGTCGGGCGACTTTCTTTTCTGCCTCGCGTAACTGCGAAAAGCGTTCTGTAATTCTTGAAACAATATCAACTTCGATTGTCACGGCTTTCACCTTTCTCTCGACAAGACAAATAATAAATTCAGGGCTTGGGTAAAACAGTGAGAAACAGCACAAAACAACCAGCAATGTTTGATACTTTCTAACACCAGTAATATTATCAAACCGCTCTAAAGCAGTAATAACAAGGCCTGAAGGCTATGTTAGGAGAATAATAAATGACCCAAGCAAATAAAAAGCATGTTAGTAAATACCAAGAGATCCATCACAAAAAATTTCCCGCAGGCACCAAAGGGGTATGGGTGGATGAAAAAACGGAGGGAAAATACAGCCTAATTACCGAGGAGATCAGCCTACCTGCAGCAGTGATCAAGCAACAATCGCTTGAGAACAACCTTAAGTGGATGCAGCAATTCGCCAACCACCACCAGGTAAAACTATCGCCGCATGGTAAAACCACCATGACACCTGCCTTCTTCGAACAACAACTCGAAGCTGGCGCATGGGGAGTGACAGTCGCGACAGCACCACACGCACAAGTTGCTGCGGAAGCTGGGGCAAAAAACATCATGATGGCAAACCAGCTTGTGGGTAAAGCCAACATGGCAATGGTGAAACAAACCATTGAACAATACGGTGTGAACTTCTATTGCTGTGTTGATTCGGTGGCAAATGCTGATCAGCTACATCAATATTTCAGCCAACACGACGTTAAGCCAAATGTGTTGATTGAGTTTGGTGTTGAAGGTGGTCGCTGTGGTTGCCGCAACCCTGAAGAAGTGGTTGCCCTAGCCAAGCATGTCAGCCAACTGGATAGCCTCAACCTCGCCGGCCTTGAAGTTTACGAAGGCGTGATCCACGGTGATAACGCCGAGGACGATATTCGACAGTTTCTGGCCACAACGGTGAAAACCGTTGAGAAACTGGCGGAAAACAAGTTGATCACAGAACAGCACCCGATTGTTACCGGTGCCGGTTCAGCATGGTATGACGTTGTGGCAGAAAGCTTCGCTGCTTGTCAGCATCTCAATGCCATCATTCGTCCAGGCTGCTACCTGATCCACGATACGGGTATCTACCAAGATGCACAGGATCTGGTGATGGCGCGCGCCCAGAAGAACCAAGGCTATGCTTGTGATTTGGGTGGCAACCTTGAGTCGGCCCTTGAAGTATGGGCTTACGTTATTTCTCGACCGGAGCCAAACAAAGCCGTGATCGGCTTGGGCAAGCGCGATGTAGCATTTGATGCTGGCCTACCGATCCCAGAGCGTGGATACCGTGATGGTGCAGAAATCGCCGTGCAGGGCTTAGTCGCAACGGCCATTATGGATCAGCACACCTTCGTGACGGTTCCAGAAGGCAGTGATCTTGCAGTTGGTGATATTATCGCCTTCTCAACATCTCACCCTTGCCTAACCTTCGATAAGTGGAAATACATTTGTGTCGCCGATGAAGCGCATAATGTTCACCAATTTGTCGAGACCTGCTTCTAACGGCCCCGCATATACCAATAAGGTATAAATCTATCGTTATCGATTCACGATGACTAAAACCTGAGCCCTACTCGTTAGGGCTCATTCCTTTTTCACCACAATCAAACTTATCAAGCCATTTCATACTTTTGTGTTTTTAAATGCTTTTATGCATATGAATGCAAAGCAACTCAATAAGTAATTAAAACCCTGTTTATACTAGGTATAATCTCGAAATTTATCGATTGCCAAATGCAATTAGCTGTGTATTATTCCACGTCAAGTGTATTATCCCGTGCTACAAGGACATTTAGATGGAATTAACATTTTTAATTGAAGGATTGCTGTTTGGCCTTATCGTCCTGCTTATTGGCCTATCTGGTGGGTCATTCTTCACCATGGCAACCGCCAAGTCGACAGACGAGATGACGGCTACCGAGTCGCGCATTGAGTTCGGCTTCTACGGTGTTGCAAGCCTTGTCTTTGCAGCCCTGCTAACAGGCATTTTAAACTAGCACCTAATACCCAGCTCGGACTGATCCTTATAAGCCAATTCCCCCAGCTTGATACAGTTCGAGCGGCAGTCCATCCGGATCTTTGAAAAACGTGTACTGTTTACCGGTACATTCATCAACACGGATGGGCTCCACCTCTATGCCACGGCTTTCTAGATAACTGGCGACCTGCGTTACCGAATCAACCGCAAAAGCCAAATGCCGCAATCCCCTTGCCTCTGGCGCATTCACCCTCTCAGGCGGGTTAGGAAAAGAAAACAACTCAATCTGACTACCATCCGGCAATTCAAGATCTAACTTGAATGAATCCCGTGCTTCTCGGTAATGTTCAGCAAAAACTTTCAAGCCTAAAATATCAACATAGAAGTGTTTGGAAACGGCATAATTGGAACAAATGATGGCCGCATGGTGGATAGATTTGAGCACTTAAACTTCCTTTTCAGCCGAGCGCTGCTGCCGGCGGACTGTCACAAAAATAATGGCACCAAAAATTAAGACGAGCAGGATAGGCCCCCCCCACAACAAGTAAGTCTGTGGTGATAACCTTGGCTTATAAAGCACAAAATCCCCGAAGCGAGAAGTCATGTATTCGACAATCTCACTGTCTGTCTTACCCTTATTCACCATCTGATAAACAACTAGCCTTAAATCTTTTGCTACCGGAGAGTTGGATTCAATCAGGTTTTGGTTCTGGCATTGTGGACAGCGAAGTCGACGAGAAAGCTCAATGGCACGTCGCTGATCCGCTTGGGAGCGGAACTTGAAGGTTTCTACACTTTCGACAACCTTGCTGTCAGCACCAACAAAAATCTGATCAACTTGCGCCGAAGCCGTAAAGCTCAAGCTAACCAGTAAAGAGACCAGCCCGCCTAACACTAACCCTATGAATGCCCTGACACCACGCCCATGCGATTTCATCGAACCATCAACCACTGACGCTTGCATCTTGCTGTTCCTTAATCAATTGAATCACAGGCTCAAATTGTTCCTGCCAAATTTGCTCATCCAGTGCCCCCGAATAACGGTAGCGGATATTGCCTTGCTGATCGACCAAATAGCTTTCCGGCGTACCGTATACTCCTAAATCCAACGCCAGTTGCCCCTTAGGGTCATACAAAACAGTGTGATAAGGATTGCCAGTACGCTGCAAAATGCCACGGGCGTCAATCATGCTATCTCGGTAATTTAACCCGACGATGTCGATACGCTTGCTTTCAGCCAAGGACATCAAGAACGGGTGCTCTGACTGGCACACTGCACACCACGACGCCCAAACGTTCAAAAGCGTCAGCCTGTCTTTGAACATAGACTCACTGGCAAGCACTGCTGTTGGTGAAAACGTCGGCACTTGGAACTGTGGAATAGGCGTCTTCTCTACCCTTGCCAAAGAAGAAGGTTGATCATTGCTCATTGAGACAGCAATGATCCCAATAACAGCGATCACGGCAATCAGCGGAATAAAACGAGTTACTTTTTTCATAGGCAGTTTATCGGGCTACTACGTCCTTTATATATACCATGCCGCTACTTCCATACCACGATGGTTTTCGCTGGCGCCATTTGCTTATGGGAAACCTTCCCTTTTCTCAGGCTCCATACAGCCATCGCGCCACCGATCATCATTAGCACACCACCCAGCCACAGCCAACGAACAAACGGCTTGTATTGGATGCGCATGGCATAATCAGTCCGGTTAAGCTTTTCACCCATGGTAATGTATAAATCACCATGCCAGTACCACTTGATACCCGGCTCGCTCATGTTCATGGTACGTACCGCATAGTGACGACGCTGTGGCTTGATAACGGCCTCTAGCTTGCCATCTTTGGTCACCAAGATATTGGCTTGCTCTGCGGTATAGTTCGGCCCGATAAGCAACTCGGTCTCATTGTAGGTAAACGTATACTCACCCAGTTGGACGCTATCACCCGGCCCCATCTTATCGCTGGTTTCTATATCGTAGTGGCTTACCAAGGCCGCACCAATAATGCTAATAGCCACGCCGACATGGGCAATCACCATTGCCGCCTGCTTCCAAACGATACCGTTCAAGCCCTTCGAGCGACGTTTTTTAACCCGAAGAAAGAAAGCCTGCAAGGCAGTAAAAGCAACCCAAATCGCGGTAATAAAGGCAAAGCAAACAACAATATTCACCCCACGCTCAAACATCACCGACAGTGCAACGCCCAGAACGATCGAGACCGACATTGGCGCCAATGTTCGGGTGATCAAATCATCCATGGTGACACGATGCCAACGGATCAACACGCCAAAGCCCATGAAGAAAAACAACACGAAACTCATCGGCACAAACATGGCATTGAAATACGGGGCGCCCACCGAAATGTTCCCCATTCCCAGCGCTTGGAAAACAAGGGGATAGAAGGTGCCCAATAGTACGGTGATAGTCGCAACAGCAAACAAGCTATTGCCAATCATGAACATGGCTTCTTTCGATAGGAAACCAAACTTTGCCGGCACAAAATACTGTGCCGACTTAATGGCAAACAGGCTGAGTGCAACCACCAAGATCAACGCCAGAATCGACAGTAAGATGACTCCACGGGTTGGATCAACCGCAAAAGCATGGACCGAAGTCAACACGCCTGAACGAACAATAAAAGTGCCCAACAAGCTCAACGAGAAGGTAAAAATAGCCAGTAGCAAGCTCCAACCAATCAAGGCCCGTCGTTGCTCCGTTATCATCAGTGAGTGCAACAAGGCTGTCCCGGTTAGCCAAGGCATCAAAGAGGCATTTTCAACCGGATCCCAGAACCACCAGCCGCCCCAGCCTAGCTCGTAATACGCCCACCACGAGCCCAAAGCAATACCGCCGGTAAGAAATACCCAGGACGCTAGCGTCCACGGTCGGCTCCACTTCGCCCAGTTAGTTTGCGCTTCTTTTGAGGTCAATGCCGCCACCGCAAAGGCAAAGCTGACAGCAAAACCGACATAGCCCAAGTACAGCATTGGCGGGTGGAAAATGAGGCCGACATCTTGCAGCATCGGGTTAAGATCCCGCCCCTCCATTGGTACCGGAAATAGCCGCTCAAACGGGTTCGAGGAAAATAATACGAATGCACTGAATAAAGCGACAAGGACAGAGAGGGTGATCAGTACCCGAGCCATAAAGGCTTCATCCCGCTTACGACAAACCCAAGCCACCGCCGCAGCCCAGAATGCCAAGGAGAAAAGCCAGAACAGAAATGACCCTTCATGCCCGCCCCATACCGCGGCTAGCTTGAAGAAAACAGGTAACTGGGTATTAGAATGATGGGTAATGTAGGCAACAGAAAAGTCGTCCAGTGCAAACCCTGCCCCGAGGATGAATATAGAGATCGCGATAAATATAAAGGCGCCATAACTTAACGGCCAAGCGTAGCGGGTAAGGTATGAATCCTTTTTGACTAAACCAACAACTGGGACAAGAGAACCCAGAATTGCTAAAACCATCCCTACGATTAGGGCAAAATGTCCAACTTCAGGGAGCATTGTGTTTCCTTTCAGTAATCGCCACAGCGCATGCCGTGGCGATTATAATACTACGTGTTACAGCGTTGTCATTTGACCAGCATAAAGGATGAAGGTACGTAACATCAGTACCCCGATCAAACTTAAGGTCGTTACCAGCATAATAAATGCCTTGTTATGACGAACGCCCGCTGGACTAAAGTGATTCAGGCCAAGTGGTACCAGCATTCCCATGCCAATCACCCCATACCAGAACCAAGATGCCCAGAAGCCGCCACCGATAGCTGCCATGGCTGCTGCCGTGCTCTGGCCGCCGCCAAAGTAAAGGCCAGTGAAGAACGCAAAGATAATAAACAGCTCAAACATCACAACTGGACGCTCAAACTTGTGGATCCATTGCGTACTTGCGCTGTGCGCTGACTCCTTGAAGAACACCACACCAAACAAGATACACGCAGCCGCACCAGAAGACAGGCTAGAGAACAGGAACAGTACTGGCAGTACCGGGTTGTTCAGTAGCGGATATGTCTGTAGTGCAGATAGTAGGAAGCCAGTGTATGCCGCAAGGATCAATGCCAAGAAACCAAGGAACAGCTCAAGGCTATTTTCAAAGCGGGTGATCACGCCCATTACCTTATCAACAATTGGGAAGCGGCCGTTAAGCAGCTTCATCAGCTCATCTTTAAAGATAATGGCAATCCAAGCGAACAACACAACCATGTAAACCTGGAACAGGATGACACCCATCGACATCACCGAGCTCGGGTTATAGAAGATCATGATCTTCCAGAACGACCACGGCTTCGTCAGGTGGAATACCAAGATCAGCAGGCCGACGATGATACCGAACGGTGCAAGAATGGCCGTTGCCTTAATAATCCCATTGGTGCTCGGGTCACCTTCGATCACCTTGCGCTTAAGGTAAATGGCAATCATAACTGCACCCGCAGACATACCGGCTAAAAATAGGTATACCGCGATGATCCAGTCCCACACTAGCGAATCAAAATAAAAGGCATCTGCAAATGTACTCATCCTTTTATCTCCCCTTTTCCATGTGGCACCTTAAACATCTTAGGCTGAGTCCCTAGTTCCACTTTTTGGCGATACACAGGCTTTTCAACGATCAGCTGGCTAATTTCACTATTCGGATCATTCAGATCACCGAAAGTCAGCGCTTTCGTTGGGCATGATTCAACACAAGCCGGCTGCTTACCTTCTTTCAAGTTAGTCTTCTTACAGAAGTCACACTTATCAGCAGATTTTGTTTCAGGGTTGAAGAAACGGATCTGGTAAGGACAAGCTGCTAAGCAGTAGCCACAACCTACGCACTTGAAGTTATCGACATCAACAATGCCGTTTTCTTCATCTTTAAATGCAGCACCCGTTGGGCAAACATGCACACAAGGTGCGTTTTCACAATGCTGACAAGAGATACGCGTAAACTTGTAGTCAACATTCGGGTATTCGCCCTGAGGCTCACTGCGAACGATTTCTAAGCGGGAAACCCCTTCAGGTACATCGTTTACTTCACGGCACGCGTCGGTACACGCTGTACAGCCAATACACAATGTTTCATCGTGTACCATGCCATAGCGCTTCTTACCGTCTTCCATTGTATTGGCTAATGTCTTGCGGCCAGCAAGGGCATTAACGCCAACACCTGTTGTAAAAATAACTGCACCAGCGCCTGCCAAAAAATTACGTCTTGAACACGTCATAATCGCCCCTACTCTTCTTTTATCTGATCAGAGTGGCAGTCGACACAAAGCTTGATTCTTGGCTTTCTCTCGATCGCTTTCATTGGATCAGTTTCTGGGTGGATGTTATGGCAAGATGCACAAGACAGATCTAATGCATGCACATCATGGGTCCAGTCAGCTTCGCTTAATAGCTTAGGCTCATGGCAGTTCATGCATGATTCGTTTTGCTTAGTGATCCAAGCCACGTCACTTGCCGGCTTCTCACTGCCCGCAACGGATTGCGACGGTGCAAATTTAGTCACAACAGAACCATCTACACGGTGGTTTTTGCCGATATTGCTATGGCAGTCGACACAAGTAACGCTTCGACTGGTTTCGGGATGTAGCGCTTCACTATGAGCGCCTTTAAGCATGTCTTTTTCATCCTTGTGACATTGCGTACACGCGTAATCACGGTCACGGATAAAATCGACAACATGTCTACCTGACTCAGATTGGCTAACAGAAGAGTTTGCTGCTGTGGCTTCTGTCGATTGTGAGTCTGCGGCAACATTGATTGAGAAACCCCAAATACACATCGCAACAAATAACGTCACCATGCTATTTAGGGCTACTTTATAATTGCCCATTTTTCACCTTTTCATCTTCCATAATTACTTTTGAATAAAAGTAATAGGCGTTGATATAAAGAGTTAAGTGCAACGAAATGCACCGATAAATACCAGTGTAAAAACACCTTAATTGATATCGATTCTTATTTTCATCAACAATAAGCCACAACGCTTAACAACATTAATATTAAACGATATTTCAAGATGTGAAAACATGCATCAATTAATAAATACCACTAAGGAAGGATTGAATAAGCCGATTTACTGATTTAGATCAATTAAATGAACGGGATAAGATGCTGTTTTATTTATTCTAATTACAAAGAGGTATGAAGCAGCATTTCACCTACCCCTAAATACCCAAAAAGGGGTATATAGTTATAAATATAAACCAAATCCCATTCTTAATTTTTCACAATTGATCCAAAACAATAAACTTTTTGCTTTAAAATGCGAACAGTCATCTTTTTGCTATCCTTACCATGATCTCCAATTCTTATTCATCAATGGCCGCTCTCACAACGCTTGGCTCTATTAATAATTAGAATTATGGAGTAACACACTGTGAGTAATTGGACGAGAAACACTGCCGCGGTTGCAGCTTTGTTGTCTGCAATATTTCTATCTACTGGGGTTCAGGCTGCTTCTGAAGAAGCCGAGAAAGCTCATATAGAGGCGCGCAATTCAACATATGCGAAAGAGCATGTCGATCAATACTTAACTTGGGAAGCAACCAAGGAAAGTGAAGATATCGAAGATGCTCTTGAAGGCGATCCTAACATGGTTATTTTGTGGGCTGGCTACGGCTTCGCAAAAGACTATAACAAGGCTCGCGGACATTTCTATGCACTTGACGATGTACGTAATACCCTGCGTACCGGTAGCCCGCAAGACGAAAACTCAGGCCCAATGCCAATGGCATGTTGGAGCTGTAAAAGCCCTGACGTTGCACGTGTAATCAACGAACGTGGCGAAGATGGCTACTTTGAAGGTAAGTGGGCACGCCTAGGTTCTGAAATCAGCAACACCATCGGTTGTGCTGACTGTCACAACACCAACAGCGAAGACTTCAAGCAAGGCAAGCCTGCCCTAGCCCTTTCACGCCCATATGCTGAGCGTGCGATGGAAGCGATTGGCAAGAAATTTGAAGACCAGTCTCGCCTTGACCAGCAAGCCCAGGTTTGTGGCCAGTGTCACGTTGAGTACTACTTCCAGAAAGAAAGCCACAACGCAGTCAAGTTCCCGTGGGATCTTGGTACTGGCGTTGATGAAATGGAAATCTACTTCGACAACCTAGGCTTTGCCGATTGGACTCACGGCCTATCTAAGGCACCAATGATCAAAGCTCAGCACCCTGAGTACGAAACTTGGCGAGATGGTATCCACGGTAAGAACGACGTGACTTGTATTGACTGTCACATGCCTAAAGTACAAAACGAAGACGGTGTTGTGTTCACTGATCACAAGATCGGCAACCCATTCGACCGTTTCGAAGATACTTGTGCCCAGTGCCATACCCAAGACAAAGCAACACTACAAGGCATTGTCTCTACTCGTAAAGCACAGGTACTAGAAATGAAGCTTCGTGCTGAGAAGCAAATTGTTGCCGCTCACTTTGAAGCAAAAGCAGCATGGGATGCAGGTGCAACCGAAGAAGAAATGAAGCCAATCCTAACAGACATCCGTCACGCTCAATGGCGTTGGGACTATGCAATTGCTTCTCACGGTGTACACATGCACGCGCCTGAGGTTGCACTACGCGTACTGGGTACTGCCATTGATAAGGCAAGTGATGCACGTACCCAAGTTGTTCGCCTACTGGCAACCAAGGGCATCACTGAGCCTGTAGAAATCCCTGATATTTCTACCAAGCTAAAAGCACAGCAAGCACTTGGTATGGATATGGAAGCGATGGAAGCTGAAAAAGAAGACTTCCTACAAAACGTTATTCCTAAGTGGGAAGAAGAAGCAAAAGTACGTGAAGCCTCGTACGACAAATAAGTTTCTTTGATATACCCCATAACAAACCCCAGCCTCGGCTGGGGTTTTATTTTTCGGTAACTAACATCATCAACAGTTAAAACAAACTTGATGAGTAAAAAATTTAATAATTGCCACAACAAGTAATCACAATATTGATGGCAAGATAATTAAATTAGATTGCGATCACAAATTTTTCTAATTAAGGTTCATTTTCTATTTATTTAAAACACACAACAGCACTTCATCATTATAAGTTTGATTACACCATAGGTACTTTTCATAAATTGGCTTTGGAATATCTTGTAAATTCTCAGCCGATTTAAACCCAAACCCATTATAAAAATGCGCGAGAGGAGAAAATGGCAAGCAATATAGCACTGTGTATTGCGTTGAGTGTGTGATCAGGTATTCCACAACTTTTGCTGCCAACCCTAATCCGCGATAGTTTTCATCAACATAAATTCCCCCCATCTCAGCAACAGATGGTTCAATATGTTGTAATCGCCCCAACCCAACCGGTACATTGTTTACCTCAACAATGGCAATCAGCTCATTAGTACCTGTTGAACGCTTGAAGCCTACTTTGTCATATTGCCCGTCAACCCAATCCAACTCCGTCAGGTTTGCGGCTCTCACCTTGATAGTCTGCTCCATGGCATGACGCTCCTTACCAGTTCCAATTAACTTCTGTTGTTAATTTCCCGCGATAGTCACTTCAGACTCCTAACCTAATCAACGTCGCAAATTGTGTCACCTTAAAGAGCACAAATTTGTCATATCGTGATCCATTGACCACACTTTACGTGAAGATCATAAACAACACATCTCATACTCAGGGAGTGATTATGCGTTGGGTAACAAATTCTGCATTAAAGCTGGTATTGGCTTTTAGTCTGGTATTTAGTTTTTCATCACAAGCTAACCTTATCATCAATGGTAGTTTCGAAGATATCGACGTTAGAGACGGGCGCTGGAGCTACTTTGTCCCTGGGACACCAAGAGCAACGGGGCTAGGATGGCAAGGCGACAATGTCGAAATTTGGGATTCATTGTTTGGCTTTGAAGCCAGTGACGGTGAGCAGCATGCCGAATTGAATGCTCACCCTAACCAAGGAGACAAGTTTTCTATCTTTCAAACGTTCAATACCATTGAAAACGCTTTGTATCAGTTGAGCTTTGATTATGCTGCCCGAAGAAACAGAAACGAGAGCTTCAACGTTAGTGTGACGGGCGATAACACCTTGTTAGATTACCAGCTAGATGATCATACCCGCTTCAGTTGGCGGACCTACTCTGGGATGTTCACCGCTGACAGTTCGCTGACCACCCTGCGCTTTACCTCCAATAACGATGGGACGCTGGGTAACCTCATCGATAATGTCAGTGTTACCCCTGTGAATAACGCGCTAAATGTGATCCCTGAGCCTGACCTGCTGTTTCCGCTAATCCTGTTGATTTTGTTCCTGGCCGTTCGCTACCAGATCCGCCGACACCAATAGCTGTTAGAATGGCCCGAGTGGCCATTCACTTATCACCACTTCCCTGAAACAAAGAGCTAAACCAGCAAAAGACGGCCTAAAGCAGATCTTTTGCCCGATTGATGGCATTGATTAACTCAACACGGTTAATATCGGTGCGTTGCGTGTCCAGTACTTGCTGCCAACTATCGATAGCTCGCTGGTATCGCGCGGTAAGAAAGTAATCCGTAGCCTGTAACATCAACGCAGGCACGTTATCTTCATCAAGGGAAAGCGCCGTCTCTAGCCACTGTTGGCTCTGTACATTAAAACGCTGGCCTTCGCTGTAGTAACTCGCCGTCGCCATGGCTGAGTAAATATTGGCTTGAGGCGTTTCGGCTAACTTCGAGGCATAGAAAAAGGCTTTGCTGGCATTTTCAAACTGTGAAACGTACATATAAGCGTTGCCGAGTGCATACCATAGCTCGCCATTCTGAGTGTCTTCCCGCAACTTGTCCTGAATTTCTTCAATGCGTTTCTGGTTTAGTTCTGATGCACTCATCGATGCCATGTCATCACCCGCGTGCTCGTCCGGCATTGGCTGTGCCGTTATCACCTGAGTATCAGACTTGCTGTTACCCAAATAGGCATACGTGCCTACAGATAGCACTGAGACAAGGCCGAATAGGCAGATAAAGGTGGGAGTCACTTTGTTGTGGTAACGATACGAATGCCTTGCCAGTAATAGGCCTGCAGCGACTAGCAACAACACGAAAAGTAAAATTTGATAACCCAAAGCCCGAACTCCATTTTGCTGGTAATACCCACCACAACTAAGCCGTATTTTACCAGAACCGACAAAGATAACTTGCCTATTAAAGAAAGGTTTAACTCAGATCAAAAACAATAAAGGCAGCGAAATTGCTGCCTTTGTTTTAAGAGAAACTGTTTGTGCTTCGGTTTGAATTATAGTTCGAAACCACCGAAAGCATCACCTTCTACTTGACGCTCAAGGAAAGCAACCAGATCGTCATGACCACCAATGTATTGGCCATCTAGAATGATTTGAGGCACAGTTCGCACTAGGTTACCCGTGGTTTGCTCGATAAAATCAACCATCATGGTTTTCGGCAAATCTTGGCCTAGTACCAGCGTCGTGTATTCAGTACCACGCTCATCAAGAATGGCTTTTGCTCTTACGCAAAATGGGCAGTTTGGTTGGGTAACAACAAGGTTTTGGTAGCTTGATAGTTGTTCAATTGTCATTTCAGACATGGTTCTTCACTTTTTCAGGTTAACTCTGCACGCTAAGATAATCGAAAGCTAACCCTGCCGCAATTTTTTGGCGTTATAACTTCACTCTAATAGTTATATATATACCCAAGTTACTAACCAATCTTGATAGGAATACGTTTCCTGCCAAACGCCTTCTCGCGGCGGGCATAGCGTCCAGCGATTTGGTAACCACAGTGCTTACACTTCCCCTGCCCCGTTAAATGACAGTCGCCCAATTCGTACCAATTGCGCGACAACACTTTCTGCTTACAACTTGGGCAGTAGGTACTGTCGCCCTTCTCATCAAAAATATTACCGACATAGGCATAATTCAGGCCATTCTTCACTGCTATTTCACGGGCACGTTTGACCGTTTCCGGTGGCGTACGTGATTTATCCATCATTTTGAAATCAGGATGGAACGCACTGAAGTGAATGGGAATATCTGGCCCTAAGTTGTCATACACCCATTTAGACAGCGCTTCTAGCTCCTCATTGCTGTCATTTTCATCCGGGATCAACAGGGTAGTAATTTCAAACCAAACATTGGTTTCATGGCGAAGGTACAGCAATGTGTCGAGGACGGGTGCCAAATGGCCACTGCAAATCTTGTGATAGAAGCGCTCGGTAAACGCTTTCAAATCGATATTAGCCGCGTCCATGTGACGGAAAAAGTCCGGTCTGGCTTGGTCTGTAATATAACCGGCGCTCACAGCAACACTGTTTATGCCCTGCTCACGACAGGCTTGCGCCGCATCGACGGCATATTCAAGGAAAATAACCGGGTCGTTGTAGGTAAAAGCGATGCTATCGCAGTTATACCGTTTCGCCGCTTGCGCCAGCTGCTCAGGCATCGCCGATGAACCCAAGGTATCTATTTGCCGTGATTTACTGATATTCCAGTTCTGGCAGAACTTACAACCTAGGTTGCACCCCGCAGTACCAAACGACAATACCGAACTGCCGGGGTAGAAATGGTTGAGGGGCTTCTTCTCTATCGGGTCGATACAAAAGCCGCTCGAACGGCCGTAACTGGTCAGGACAATTTCACCGTCATGCGCCTGCCGAACAAAGCAAGCGCCACGTTTTCCATCACGTAGCCGACAGTGCCGTGGGCACAAATCGCACACAACTCGACCATCATCGAGCTGATGCCAATATTTTGTTGGATAAAACTGTGGAGGTGCGCGCATCTTATTCACCCAATTGAGTATTCCTTTTCTATACTCAAGTATAGGAAATTAAAAATTGTCGCGGCTAATCTGATAGGTTTTTTATGCGTATTCGTCATCCAGCGGTGGCGGGCCGGTTTTACACCCACTCCCCCGAACAGCTTCAACAGCAATTAACCGGTTGGCTTTCTCAACCTGAGAGCTGCGATCAACCCATTCGCGCTTTAATTGTGCCGCATGCTGGATATGTGTTCTCTGGTGCCGTCGCTGCCCAAGCCTATCAATACCTTAACAGTCAGGCAGACCGCATCAAGAAAGTCATTCTTATCGGCCCCAGCCATCGCCATTATTTCCGAGGTTGCGCCCTTCCAGCAGCCGACTATTTCGAAACACCTTTAGGCAGAGTAGCCATAGACACACAATCTGTTGAAAAGCTGCGAGAAATAGAAGATATTGAAGTATCAGAACAAGTACACGCACTGGAGCATAGCCTCGAAGTGCAATTGCCTTTTCTGCAAACCTGTTTAAACGATTTTACCCTATTACCGCTATTAACCAGCAATGTGTCGCCAGCCAAGGTGGCAACGCTCATCGATAAGTTATGGCAAGAAGATAACTGTTTACTGGTAGTCAGTAGCGACCTTAGCCATTTTCATTCCTATAAAGATGCGCAACATATTGATAGCCATACGTGTAATCTCATTGAACGTTATGAACCATCATTAACACCAGAACAAGCATGTGGTTCAACCGGCATCAATACATTGTTATTACTTGCCAAAAAAAGGGGATATCAACTTACCCGAAAAGCATTAATCAACTCCGGCGATACCAAAGTCGGAGATAAGGAGAGAGTCGTAGGATATGTCAGCTACCTTGTATCAGAACCTTAATAAAGGTGAACTAACCCAATTACTTGATATTGCCCGTGAGGCAATACGAGGCCACTTTTCCGAGCAAATGCCTCAGGCACCCCAGTTAGATCTTTACGGTAAAAAACTTATCGAACCGGGTGCTTGCTTTGTTACCCTCAAAGTCGACGGCCAACTGCAAGGCTGTTTGGGCACCACTGTTGCCCATTCCCCTCTAGTGCTGGAAGTGCACAATAAGGCAAGGGCCAGTGCATACCAAGATCGCCGCTTCATGCCCCTTGTCGAGGAGCAACTGGATAGCCTGACCATTGAAGTCTCGGTGCTTTCTAAGCCTAAACCACTGGCTGTGCAATCAGAGCAAGAGCTACTCGACTACCTGGCGACAAACAAGGTCGGGGTGATTCTGTCTGATAACCACCAGCAGGCCCTGTTCTTGCCGCAGGTATGGGAAAGCCTACCGAAACCCGTTGATTTCATCCGCCAGCTTAAAATCAAAGCCGGTTGGAATGCGGTTTATTGGTCACCAACAATGAAAATCCAAACGTTTGATGTGAACAGTATCCACGGTAAGTACTTCTAATCGTTGCGCTCATCAACAAATACAACACCTCTCTCAGCGACAACTCTCAAGTACCAAGTTCAAATACGACAAAGCCCTGAATAGTCAGGGCTTCGTTGTATCAATTTAGGTCACTGTCTTTGAATTATTGACGGACCAAACCATACGGAATGCTGGAAAACATCTCCGGGTCCCGGTTAATGGTTGGAACTTCCCTCGCCCCTTTCCAGTCCAGCAGCATGATTGCCAACACATTACGGTGCTCGCCGTCTTCAAGATCAGTGCTACCGTTCACGGCCGGTACCATGCCTGCTTCACGATCAATCGACTGTTGGATCGCCTTGCGCATTTTTTCAACCACAGGATCGTCCTCAAGCCCTGCTAGCAAAAAGTTAATACCCACCTCTGCCAGCACATCCTCCTTGGAACGCGCTAGGATCTGCTCAACATTGTCGCGGTAATAGTCGTAGATCCACTGGAAGTCTGCTTCATTAACCGAGTGCTGATAGTATTCGGCAGCCGCAAAAATAATATGGGTCATCCCGTAGATCTTGTTCATGAACTGCTGATCAGTCAGTTGCTCATCTTGGCTATCTGGGTAAGTGGCTTTAAACGCCTCGATAAACTCAGCCACCACATCTTGCTCGCCCAGTTGCTGCAACCAGTAGACTTGGTTAGCCAATTGCGCCGCCCAAGCTCGGATCAAGCCATGGTCGGTAGCAAACGCCTTAAAATCATAGCGTCGAATGACCTGGCGTAGCTTTTCGTCCTCTCGGTGTTTTAGGCCATATTCATTCGCCCGTGCCATCGAGCCCAACAAATCAACGCCGAGGTACAAGTACTCTGGTTGATCAATCGTCTCTTCGTAGCGTAGGTCACTGCGTACATCTTTTTTCTTATCGTACCGGGCAATACGCTCAGCAGAATAGGCCTTGATTTGTTCGGGGGTATGCACTTCGGTTGCAAAGTAATTTAGACGGCTCGCAACCCGCGCCATATCTGCCCATACCGCTGCTTCATATTTATGATCTTGGGTTTGACGGTACATGCGTAGTCCGTAATGGCCCATTTTGAATGCCGGTAAGGTATAGAGCTGGCTTTCAAACGTTTGCTTTATGAGTTCAGCATCTTGCTGATAACTAGGAAGAGTCTCGGCCTGAACTTGACTATCGCTGACCTGGCTGTCGCTGGCCTGAGCAGCAAAAGCCGGTGCCGCAGGAATGATAGCGGCAGGCACTACCGCCACTGAAAAAAACATGCCGACTGAAAGTAACGTATTCCGTTTTTGCTTGTTCAACAACATTACCTATGTCCCTATATTCTGTACACGCATAATTACGCTAACAGAATCTATGATAAACCAAGTCAGCGTTTGGTTAAATAATTGTGCGGAATGTTAAGTTTATCCTCGATTTTTTAGGACGTTGCGTCTTGGGCACAGAATGCAGCCAATGGGTTTGCAATGCACCAGCCATCACAAGCAGCGAACCATGGGATAAGGCATATTCACGCTTTTCACCTGTTGCGAGGTGCTTTAGCACAAACCGCCTTTCCTCTCCCAAACTGACAGAAGCAATAACAGGCTGATGCCCCAACTCTGGCTCGTTATCTTGATGCCAGCCCATGTAATCACGACCATCGCGGTATTTATTGGCCAGTACTGAGTTAAAGTCTCGGCCTAGTGTAGATTGAAGCCTGGATTTAATATCAACCAGTGCCGGTGTCCAAGGATCTGGGTGCATCGTTAAGCCAGAATACTGGTACACGGCATCACCGCACCATGCCTGTAAGCGGGGCTGCAGCACTTGGCGACCAAACATCTGAATGGGCAACTGCTGCCATGCCAAGCTGGAATCCAGCTCCCGGTATAAACGATCCGCTTCTGAAGGTGAGAAAAACTGGGGCAACCACAAGAGTTGCCCATCCGTGATGCTCTGCCAACCTGTTGCTTGAACGTCAGGCTGCGACAGACTTTCATTGGCAGGTGCCAGTAGATAGAGTTGCTGCATTTGTCTTTTATTTTCCTTACCTTTCTTCTATCGGTAGCCAGTCTTGATGATCTGGGCCGATATAGTCGGCACTCGGCCTGATGATCCGGTTATGATCCCGCTGCTCGAACACATGTGCCGCCCAGCCTGTTACCCGGCTCATAACAAAAATAGGGGTAAACAATTTCGTTGGGATCCCCATAAAATGATATGCCGAAGCATGGAAGAAGTCCGCATTACAGAACAAGTTCTTTTCCCGCTTCATAACAGATTCTACCCGCTCAGAAATAGCATAGAGCTGAGGATCATTGGCTTGCTGCGATAGCTTTTCAGACCATACCTTGATCAACGCATTTCGGGGATCTGACTCGCGGTAAATCGCATGGCCAAACCCCATGATCTTCTCTTTATTTTCGAGCATCTGCAAAATACCGGCTTCAGCTTCATCGGGCGTATGCCACTGCTCAATCATTTCCATCGCCGCTTCGTTTGCACCGCCATGCAATGGGCCACGCAATGTCCCGATGGCAGCGCAGACGCAGGAATAAATATCAGACAAGGTAGAAGCACAAACCCTTGCGGCGAAAGTCGACGCATTGAATTCATGTTCAGCATATAAGATCAGCGAGCAATGCATCACCTGCTTATGTAACTCAGATGGCGACTCACCCGTTAGCATCCGAAGAAAATAGCCCCCAATGCTATCTTGGTCGCAATAGGTCTCGATGCGCTCACCATGATGGCTATAACGATACCAGTAACAGATAATGGCAGGCAGCAAAGCTAACAAGCGATCTGCCTTGTCATACTCTTCTGCGAAGCCATGCTCCTGCTCAAGGTTGCCCAACATCGAGCAACCTGTTCGCATCACATCCATCGGATGGGCATCCGCTGGGATCTGCTCAAGCACCTGCTTTAGGGCTAACGGCAAGCCACGGTAGGAAATTAACTTGGTTTTGTAATTGGTGAGTTCTGCTTGGGTCGGCAACTTACCCTTTAACAATAAATAGGCGACTTCCTCGAACTCAGCATGCGCAGCAAGATCAGAAATATCATAACCGCGATAAGTCAAACCGGTACCGGTTTTACCCACCGTACATAAGGCGGTGGTTCCCGCACTTTGACCGCGCAACCCTTCCCCACCAAGAGGCTTCAATGAATCTGGCATCATTAACTCCCTGTTTTGTTTTGCTTTGGTAAAAGCTTAGGTCAGAAAATCAACAACAACCATTCCATTAAATAGGACTTTTCATGCGATGTTAAAGGGCAATATCTACCGACACCATCCGGTGGTCGGAACCAGCCTGTGGTCGCTCACGCCCTCGCTCATCCGTGATCAGATGCCGCAGGGCATCTTTCTTGTCAGGCCAAAACACCCCAGATTGCAGTACATTCAAGTTAGCTGAAGGCAACACATAATCAAGCCTTAAACCAGAAATATGGGTCCACTCACTTGCCCGCCCCTTGCGAGCTTGCCAAGGCCTCAGAAAGCGCCCACCTAAGCTCTTAGGTGTCATTCGTCCCGACGCGACACTGCGGTAAATTCGCGGATGAAATAGCAGCTCGCTAATGGCAGACTTCATCCCATCACCATCTTGCCTGTCGGCATTTAAATCGCCCAAGACCACAAACTTGCTGTCCGCTTTTAGCCCACCTTGATGCCCGTTGTCATCCACTAGATACGCTGCATCATCGATAATGGCCTGGAGCAGTTTCAGTTCATCGTGGTTGCGGCGGGCGTTTCGCTTTTCATCGCCATCAAAAACAGGCGGGGTTGGATGAGCGCAAATCAAATGCAAAACCTCGTCCCCCACTTTCACTGGGACCAACAAATGATTCTTCGACGATAAACGTAACGTAGACACCGCCGCTTCGCTGTAATATCCCACGGGCATTTGGTTGTCGGGCAATGACTGCCACAATAAATGCTGCCAGCTACGAACCGAATCAAGAACAATGGGAAAGCGAGACAAAATAACAAAACCAAAGTGGCCATGATGCTCGCCAAAACCATGCGCATCGTTTGGCAAGGTCACTTCCCCATCACCGTCAAGATCGTATTCAGACGCTAGGCCGGTATTGGTCGGCGGGCAGTAACGGTAGGGGTAGTCAATCGGCTGCTGATCATGTTGGGCGACGCCCAAGTAACGGTGACAAAAATCAGCCAACGCGCCGTCATCCCCACCGTTGCCAGGGTGGTCAAACTCACACAGCATCAAAATATCAGGACGCTGATTTTGGATAATCGCCGCGAGCTTTGAAAAGCGAGGGTTGTCAGGTGCAAGTAGTTGCTGCCTTATCGCCCCGGCCTCGGGCAAAGACATAGAAACATTAAAAACAGCAACACGAAGTGATGGCGCGAGTGACGTATCACTGCGCTGATTAAAAGCTTGAGTCTTCAACAGCAATTCCTGACAGTAAGCGGCGTGGTAGTCGCTAAACAATATAAGCGATACCCCAAACTCTACACAAGGCGAACCAGGAAGATAACCTTCTTACCTAATTAGGAAAACTTATCCCATCAGTTGGTAAATCGCTTGCCTTATCTGCTTGGCATCAGACTCGGCCCGGTGCTTGGCCGGCCCCAAATCTGCCATGGTTTGCTGAAAATGCGCCCGTTGGATGCCATTTTTCTGCATCAGCCATAAACCCACTTCCGTTAAGGTAAATGACGGTCGCATATGCGCGGCATGATATAAACGCCCGAGCCAAAATAGGTCCCACTGGCTGTCGCAAAAAACCTGCTCGTATTTGCCCAAAACGGCATTTAAATGCTGGCAAACTTCTACCACTTGCAAGCCACTATGGTGCAGTTCCTGACGGGTGATCTGATGAATTTCCTGCTCGGCATACTCATCCCAATGCTGCCAAACATCACTGGCAGTCAACGGGTTAATTAACAGGCTGTGGCCTGTACCGTCAGGCAAGGAATAACCAACTTCAATAGGATAAGACTGGTCAGAAAGACCGGATGCTTCAAAATCCAATGTTGCCCACATTGCACTCTCCCTGATGTGGTGATGATGATCTGTTGCTCAGAACCACGACTTCCTGTCAAAACACTGAACCACAGAGATGCAAAGATTGCTGCACCTGAATTGGTAATAGCAGATGCAACCCAACTACACAATAAATGTAGCTGGAATGTTGAACTGGCATGGAAAAAAATTGGAGCCACTCACTTTTGAGACACTTTACCCTGAATTTGTAATGCGATCGGTAGACAGTTCAATTAAACTTTGCGCCGACAGAAACAACACAACTATGGCAATCATGACCCCTATTCTTGGTTTTGCTGGATACAGCGGCTCGGGCAAAACAACCCTACTAGAACAACTTATTCCTTGTTTAAAACAGCGTGGCATACGTATTGGCTTGGTGAAACATAGCCACCACAGCATCGATCCTGATAAACCGGGAAAGGACAGCTACCGCTTGCGCCATGCCGGTTGTGCCCAAACCTTACTGGCTACCAAAGAAAGGCATATGCTTTACTTCGAATACCCAGAGCCAGAGCGTGATGAACCCGAATTGCAGCAATGCCTTGCCCAACTCGACCACAGCCAGCTTGATCTGATCTTGGTGGAAGGGTTTCGCGAAGAGCCGATTCCAAAGATTGAAATCCACCGCCCTAGCTACGGCAAGCCGCTATTACACCCAAATGATAGCCATATCATCGCCTTTGCTACTGACGAAGGTGAGCCAAAAGATTGTGATTTACCCCAGCTTAATCTCAATCAACCTGAAGCCATTGCAGCGTTCATCATTGATTGGATGAAGTAGTACCACCCAGCCAAAAAAAAGACGAGGTAGCAACCTCGTCTTTTCAACATCGATAAGAACACGTGAGAGCTTAAATCGCCCAGCCCCCCGCATAGAATGCAACGAGCACGATAGCGATAATCACTGTACCTGCATTCAAGCGCTTGTGCTCACCAGCAATCACACGACCGATTACCAATGAAGCAAAGCCAAGCATGATACCTGTTACGATGTTACCGGTTAGGACGATAAATACCGCACACATCATGCCAGAAAGTGCATCAACCGAGTCTGACATATCTAGCTTGCTAACATTGCTCATCATAAGCAGACCCACGTACATCAGTGCCGGTGCTGTTGCATAAGCCGGTACCAAGTAGCTCACAGGCGCAAGGAATAGCATTAGCAAGAACAAGCCACCCACAACCGTCGCTGTCAGACCTGTTTTACCACCCGCTGCAGTACCCGCTGCTGACTCAATGTATACCGCTGCCGGGGCACCACCAACGAAGCCCGCAAAAATACTACTGACTGAGTCAGACGTCAGAGCCTTACCACCATCGATAATTTGGTTGTCTTTATCCAGTAGGTTTGCCTGCCCTGCTACCGCTCGGATAGTACCCGTGGCATCAAAGATCGCCGTCATTACCAGCGCCAACACACTTGGGATAACAATCGGGTTCAGCGCCCCCATGATATCCATGCTACCCAGTAGTGATTCTCCTTCGCCGCCAAAGGTTGGCATTGCGAATAGACCTTGGAATTTCACGTTCGGGTCGAAAATCAAACCAAATACAGAAATTGCGATGATCACCAATAGAATACCGCCCGGTACACGACGTTTTTCAAGACCGAAAATAGCTGCCAAACCAAGGATAGACATCAATACAGGCAGAGAAGTGAACTCACCCAAGGCAACTGGCAGGCCGTCATGTGGGTTTTGCACCACCATGCCAACGCCGTTAGCGGCAATCAGCAATAGGAACAAACCGATACCGATACCCGTACCATGAGCGATACCATACGGCAGGTTAGTCAGTATCCACTGACGTACACCGGTTACCGTGATAGCCGTGAACACCACACCCATTAGGAACACTGCGCCCAGCGCAACTGGAATACTGATGCCCTGCCCCAAGACCAAGCTAAATGCAGTGAATGCTGTCAGGGAGATGGCACAACCGATGGCCATCGGTAGGTTAGCCCAAAGGCCCATCAGCAAAGAACCGAATGCTGCAACCAAACAGGTAGCGATAAATACCGAACCTTGGTTAAAGCCTGCTGCGCCCAGCATACTCGGCACAACGATGACCGAATAGACCATCGCAAGGAAAGTCGTCAGGCCCGCTACGACCTCTTGCTTCACCGAGCTACCGCGCTGTGAAATTTTAAAATACCCATCCAACCCGCCTTTGCGGGGTGTGTCATCTGCTACCACTGTAGATTCATTATGAATCGAACTATTTTCAGACATGATGTGATTCCTTGTAAAAATATGGCGTCAGGCCTTTTGCCTGTCCGCCCTAGTAAACGTTGAGCTTCCTCTCAACCCGCCCGTAGCAATCGTTTGCTTTTCTGGGGGCAATAATGGCTTAACTTTAAGCAATATATCCCCAGTTCACGTGGAACCCATCAATGTCCTTAAAACCAGAACTGGGGTCGGGTAAATTGGCGGCGATTATACGCGCCACTTACCCTTTATTGTCAGAAACTTATATTTCAAAAATGGACAAAATTAGCCGCGTTCGTAAACTAAGCGTCCATCAACATAAGTGCGATAAATACAACGGTCATCGCCCAGTGTCATCAGCATGAATATCTTTTCAGATAAGTCTTTTGAACTGTCGTAACGAAGTTGCTGCAAGGGTGTCGAGCAAGGGTCGACGATAACGAAATCCGCTTCCTTGCCGATATCGAAGTTGCCGATTTGATGGTCTAGAGACAACGACTTAGCCCCACCCAAGGTCGCAAGATAGAATGCCTCGAACGCCGATAGACGATGCTGTTGCAACTGCATCACCTTGTAGGCTTCGTTCAGCGTTTGCAGCATATTGAAGGTGGTGCCGGCGCCAATATCAGTCCCCATTCCCACTTTCACTTTGCGTTTCCACGCCTCTTGCAACTTAAACAAGCCACTACCTAGGTACAGGTTAGAAGTCGGGCAGAAGGCGACCGCCGAATCCGTTTCCTTCAAACAATCCCACTCTTTGTCTTCGAGGTGGATACAGTGGGCAAATACACTCTTGTCCCCCGTCAACCCGTGGTGGTGATAGACATCTAGATAACCGTCTTGCTCTGGGTAAAGCTCTTTCACCCAAGCAATTTCGTTCTTGTTCTCACAAAGGTGGGTATGCAGGTAAGTATCTGGATACTCTTGTTTTAGGCGGCCCGCCATATCCAGTTGCTCTGGAGTAGAGGTCGGCGCGAAGCGTGGGGTAATGGCGTAAAGTAAACGACCGCGCTTGTGCCATTTTTCAATCAACGCTTTGGTTTCTGTATAGCTTGTTTCGGCGGTATCAAGCAGGTAATCCGGCGCATTGCGATCCATCATCACCTTACCGGCAATCATGCGCATGTTGATGCTTTCTGCTTCCTCAAACAAGGCATCCACCGATTCAGGGTGCACGGTGCCAAACACCAGTGCGGTGGTGGTACCGTTACGCAATAATTGCTTCACGAAGAACTTCGACATTTCACGCGAGTAATCTTTGTCTTTGTAACGCGCTTCTGTCGGGAAGGTATAATTATTCAGCCACTCTAGCAATTGCTCGCCATAAGCGCCGACCATTTCAGCCTGCGGATAGTGAATATGGGTATCGACAAACCCAGGCATGACGATTTTTCCCGGATAACTCCTTATCCTTACCGATGCCGGGATCTTGTCCTTGCCTTCTTCCCATGGTCCCACCCACTCGATATGACCATTATCCACCAACATCAAGCCATCTTCGATAAACCGAACTTGTTCCTCTATCTCTTCCGGCTTGTCGACAACTTGCGCTATATCGAGTATTGATGCCCTGATTGCTTTAATTGATTGGGTATATTCCATAACTACCTCTAATTTGTCCTTCGCCTACCGGGAGACTGCTCGGCAAAAAATGTAGGGTCATGCCGACACCCGGTGGCGGGATTATTATCTTCTGTTGTATTTGACGCTTAAATTTTTTGTCTAGGCCTTGCTTTATTACAGGGCCTTGCCTTCTTGCTGGCGTGCTTGTTCTAACTCTTCTTCTGCCAGTGCTTTATCACAGGCTTCACATTCTTTGATCTGCTCTTTGAGTGCTTCGCGCTTTTCCTTGGCACTTTCAGCTTCATCGGCACGGTTAATTCCTAGCATGATATTTAACGCCAGCGCGACCAGTGATCCTGTGGTGATCCCCGAACCAAGGATGACTTGAAGGGAGTCAGGCATATAAGTCAGGATTTCGGAACGAACTGTCACCGACATACCCGAAGCCACACCGACAGCGATAATAAGCATGTTGCGCTTGGTGAAATTAATCCGTGACAGAATGCCGATCCCCGCAGAGATGATCATCGCGAACATCACCAAGCCTGCGCCACCCAGTACCGGAGAAGGAATGGTGACCACCAAGCCCCCCAGTTTCGGGAACATGCCAGCAAATAGCATGATCACCCCGGTTACTGCGACCACGTGACGGCTAGCAACACCGGTGATAGACACAATACCGACATTCTGGCTGAACGATGAAAACGGCGTGGCACCAAATACAGAGGCAAGCGCACTCCCTACCCCGTCACACAAAATCCCCTTAGATAGCTTTTTACCGGTTAGCTTAGTGTGGGTTGCATCGCTCAAGGCAAGAAAATCGCCTGTCGATTCCATAATGGTGACCAGATAGGCTATCGACATGCCGATGATACCGCTCACGGTGAAGGCCAAACCGAACGGCAGCACTTCGGGTAGGGCAAAAAACTTGGCGTCTTTTACCGGCGTGAAGTCCACTATCCCCATCATCATCGCGACGATGTAACCCACCATCATGCCAATCACAATGGCTGCCGCAGAGATCAGCCCCTTGCCAACTTGCGACAAGACAATCACCACCACCAGTACCAACATACCTAACATTAGGTTGTTCAATTGACCGTATTCTTCCTGGCCGACAAAGCCACCAGCTAGCCAATCGACAGATACGGGTAAAATGGTCAAACCAATTAACACCACCACCGTACCTGATACCACAGGCGGGAACAGTTTTCGGATTTGCGGCATGAAGCGGCTACCGATGATCATCACCAGCGAGCCAATCAGGGATGCGCCGAAAATACCCGAAATACCTGCATCAAGGCCGATAGAAATAGAAATGGCAACAAAGGTAAAGCTCGTCCCCATGACCACAGGCAAGCGGATCCCAACCGGACCAACCCCTTTACATTGGATAATGGTCACTACACCCGACACCATCAGTGCGGCATTCACCAGTATCACCATCTGATCGGTCGGTAAGCCAATTGCACTACCAACGACCAAAGGCACAGCAATAATCGCCCCCATCGCCGCCAGCATGTGCTGCAACGCCAATAAGATTGAGGCACCCACCGGAGGTTTATCTTCTACGTTGTAAAACAGTTTCATTTCAATACCATCCATTGCTAATTTTTGGACGCGTAATGAATCGATAACCTAGCCAGAACATAGGGCCTATCTTTTCAAGTGCTTGAGTGTTCACTGTTGCCAAACCAAGCCATTGAATTGCTGCCTCTCCCCGCACCGCTGTGGCTTTTCACCACCTCACTAGCCAAGCTAAAACGGCTCATTCGCAAATAAAGCGGCCACCTCTCATCCCCTAAAGGTGACCGCCTATCAATTGCTAGAGCTTGTTAAGTCCTCTTAGTACTTTCTCCGGTGTGAAATGCCAATCACGGATCCAGACCCCACAGGAATCATGAATAGCGGTGGCGATGGCCGGCGCGGCACCATTAACCCCGATTTCCGAGATAGACTTGGCGCCATAAGGGCCTACCGGATCATCACTTGGCACCAATACCGCTTTGAAGTCGCGAGGAATATCCCCGATCATTGGCGCGCCATAGCTCTTAAGGTCGCGGGTTAGCGGGATACCGTTATCGTCGTATACCAGCTCTTCCGTTAGGCTGTGGCCGATAGCACGCATGCTGGCACCATAAATCTGCCCCAAGGCCAAGTCTGGGTTCACTGGTGTACCGCAATCGAGCAGGGCGTGGAATTTATCCAAACGGATTTCACCGGTTCGGGTATTAACCGCCACCTCGGCAAAGTTTGCCCCGTATGGGAAGGCAAACTCAGGTGTAATAAAGCAGCCTGAAGCTAAAAGCTGCCCCCACCCCGTGCCGCTTTCGGCTTTGTGGGCAATGTCGAAATAGCTCACTTCACCTTTCTTGCCTTTCACCAAACCCGGTGCCACAAGGGTGACATCTTCCACTGGCTCTTCGAGCATCTCGGCGCCACATTTAAGGATTTTCTCACGCATCGCCTCGGCGGCACGCTTAGCGGCATTACCCGAGAAGCAGGTTCCCGAAGACGCATAAGCCCCTTTATCGAATGGTGCATGGTCGGTATCGCCGGAGTGAACCGTGATCTCGTCCATTGGGCAACACAGTACTTCTGCCGTCAGTTTGCTGATCACTGTATCAAGGCCGGTACCTATGTCTGCACCGCCGGAGTGAACAATGAACGTACCGTCAGAGGCCATCTTGATACGGCAGTTCGCCTGATCGATATCGGGGATACCGGATTTCTGCTGGATAATGGCGACACCACGGCCGACTTTCCAATCACCGTCAGCGTTTTTCGGTGTATCCCACTCAATCAACTTACGGCCTTCACGCAAGATAGGCTCTAGGGCGCAGCTATGTACTTTCGGTGCGCTGGTCGGCATCTTACCTTCACCGATAGCGGCGAGGATTTTCAGCTCCTGCCCTTCGACCACGCGGTTTTTCTCAACCATATCGAGATGATCAATACCTAGCTCCTCAGCCAGCTCGGCCATCGCCATGGTCAGCGCAAAGTTACCTTTTGGCGCACCGTAACCTTGATAGGCACCGGTTGGGCAGATATTCGAATAGTAAGTAGTCACGCGGAAATCAACGTTGTCACAAGGGTATAGCGGTAGCGATAGTGCTGGGCCATTGCTTGGCACCGTCAACGCGTGGTTGCCGTATGGGCCGGTATTAGCCCTAAACTCCATATCAATGGCGGTTAACGTACCGTCTTTCTTGGCACCGACTTTCACGGTTACCTTGGCCACATGGCGAGTAGAGTTCGAGATAAATTCTTCTTCGCGGGTGTGATGGAAATACACCGGACGGCCTGTTGTCCACGTCGCCCAAGCACACACATCTTCCAGCAGGATATCCTGCTTAGAGCCATAGCCACCGCCAACACGTTCTTTGACGATATGTACCTTGTTCTGCTTCACACCAAGAATTTTCGCGACTTGACGGCGAACGTGCCAAGGCACCTGAGTTGAATCGTGCATCACAATACGGTCACCATCCATATAGCTGTAGCAAATATGGGTTTCGACAGGCAGCTGCTGCACCTGCTTAGACTCGTAAGTACGCTCAATCACCAAGTCGGCTTCATCAAAACCTTTTTTCACATCACCGATATGACCACGCACACTGGCGGCAATGTTCTTGCGCGGGAAGCAGCCAATTGGGAAATTAACAATAAGCTTGCCTTCACGAGGATCGGCATTGAGGTTCTGCTGCTCCAAATCATCCGGTGCACCGACACCATATTCAATCGGTTCGTTGTGAACGATTGGCGCATCGGCAGCCATTGCCTGGTCAATGGTCATCACAGGCTCAAGCACATCATACTCAACGTCGATCAGCTTCAGTGCTTGCACTGCAATTTCTGGGCTTTCGGCAACAACCGCCGCCACACGGTCGCCAACGTGGCGCATCTTCTGGCCAAACATTCGGCGATCAAGCGGTGATGGCTCAGGCGCACTTTGTCCACCCGGCGTATAAGGAATATCAGGGCAGTTGCGATGGGTAATAACCGATACCACACCCGGTAGGGCTTCTGCTTTTGACACATCCAAATGAGTGATCCAAGCGTGCGGGTGCGGGCTGCGCAGCATCTTAATCACGCATGCGTTGGCCGGAATGCGATCTTCTACATAGCAAGGCTTGGCCTGAACCATTTTGGCCGAATCAATCTTCGGACAGTTCTTACCGACTACCGCCAGATCATCACGGAACTCAGGGGCAAACTGCTGAGTATATTCAGGATCGTTAAGGCGTTTGACTGCCAGTTCGACCACTTCGTAGAACTGCTGGTAACCCGCATCACGGCTGAACAAGCCTGATAGCGCGTCATCAATTTCATCACGATTTGGCTGAGGAATACGCTCAAGCAATTCGGTTAAGATCAGTGCCAATGCCGGATCGTTGTAGCCCGATTGCACCACACCGACATCGATCATCGCCTGCTGAACCAAGCTCAGCTGATTCCACTCTCCAAGAGCTTCAGCGGTTTTGATTTCCGCACCTTCAAGCTGGGCGGCGATCAACAGCGAAGCGTTGATCAGTTCACCATTGAACAGGATCACGTCCGATCCGGCGAAGCCCCAACTATCATCACTGTTTCGCACCGAGTGATAACCCATGCCATGAAGCAAAGTTTGAACATTATCACCAAGACGACATTCCAAAGATTGAGGGCGGCCATTTAAGGTAAATTGAATCGTCATGATTATGCTTCCTCTACCAAGTGCTGACATTCAGCCATCAAATCCGTGATCACCACACCTGCGATATATCGCTTGTACTCCACACTGCCGCGAATATCGGCTTCCGGATAGATCGCATCAGCCACCGCTTGCTCTAGCAGTTCCCCTTTCAGATCTTGTGCTTCCACATCGCGCAGGCGAACCGGACGAGCTGCGCCGTCATGCAAAGGAGACACACCATCAAGGGCAATCACCTTGTTGCCTTGTTTATCGATAGATACCGCCGCAGTCACAATGGCTAACCCTGCTGCCGAGCGGGCAATGTTGTAACCGATACAAGTTAGGTTTCTGTCTGGAATAATGATGGTTGCAATGAGCTCACGCTCTTCACTGTTGATGTAATCTTCTACATCCACTTCCAAGCCGTTTGCCAGCTTCAGTTTCGCCCTTAGTGCAAGCAAGCTAGGGACAAGCAAAGCTTCTGGTTGACGAGCCGCAATCTCACCCCCCAATGTGGCCTGGTTGCGGACGTGACGGGAATAGATAAAGGCCGCAGATTGTTTCAACGCCACTGGCACCAACTCGTGGTCAATCAGTTGCTGGATGTGGCACATCGCACCAATGTGTAGGCTGTCACCTTGCTGCTCAACTTTGGAGAGGCTCAGCTTGCCCAGAGAGATAGCAACCGTTTTATCTGTTTTAGTTGGCGCTGCATTGATTTTGGATCCGCCTGCAAACCAGATGGCATCACTGCCATGCTGCTGCTTGAATTCAAGTGCCTGAGCAGGGGTATCAGGCGTTAGATATTGTTCAATCATGTTAATTGCCTTTTCGCATTCTCATTGTTATTCCTGCATCATGCGTTCGGCCGAGAGGCTTTTACGGAACGTTATTGATGTCTTGAATATCTAAAAGGCAACAAACACGCCAAACTGCTGAAACTGGTCAGCTGAGACAAGGATTCGTGAGCACAGTCCGAAATTTCAGTAAAAATGCGATCAGCGTCGGGACACATGTCACTTTTTTAAAACCGGATAAATATCTAGGTTATCAAGCAGATAATAACGGTTATCACTAAGCTCAGAGGTAATATCAAAATAATATCAGGGGGCTATCAAAATGATATGAATGGGAGTGATAGTTCCTTTAGGGGCATGCCTGACTGAAACTTATATCGAACATTAGCTATGGCAAACTATAATTGTACTACATATCAAACTGCCTATAGTTTGGGGCTGTTATGTTATTCAGAACTTATCGTATTCAATCAGTCTTAGTAAGCTGTCTTCTTTCTGTGTTGTTGTTTGGATGTAGTTCATCTGATGAAGATGAAAGTGTTGACGTTGTTGCCAATGAACCTGTCAATGAAGCGGGACCAGAAGCCACTGCAGTGGCAGTAACACAAAGTCTTCTTCCACCCAAAGATAAAAAAGGATCTCTTTCATACCCTATCTTCTTATTGGAAAATTTAGACTTTTTCAGAGAAGATCTTCATTACGAAAATCCAGCTCAGTTTACAATGTTTTATAACGGTGGCTGGGAGTTTTACGCCGACCGAATTGCTAACTATCGCCAAACAAGCACAGATGAAGGTGTGACATGGGTTTTATGGTTGAGGGCTTCATTTCACGGTGAACGCGATTGCAGCGGACCTATATTGTACGCAGAAAACTACCGTTTATATTCAATTAACTATGAACAAGATGAAAGAAACATCAAAGTTACAGGCCACGATATCAAATTCCCTCAAAAAGCCGCTCAAATACAATGTATAAGGTATTATCAAGAGTGGGTTCGCTAGCGTACCTCCCTTTGTATTTCCTTATACATAATTGATAAAGAAACCATGATGTCTTTAGGCTTTCATATTTGGAAGGTTAAAGACGTCTTTTGTATTTAACCAACCAAGTTCTTTTGTAAGATATGTCGCCTAAATGAGCCATAATATCCTTCCAAAGTAGCTACTTCCTCATAACCTTGTTTCTTGTAGAAATCTAAAGCCTGAAAACTAAAGGTATCAAGCGTTGAAGCAATACATCCTCAATTTTGGGCTTCATCTTCAGCAGCGCCCAATACCCTAGCACCTAAGTTCTGCCCTCGGCACTTGTCGTCAACCCACAAATATTCAACATGTAACCAGTTGCCACAGGTGTTCCCTTTTAAACCTGCAACTATTTCTTCATTTTCATCCTTAAGATAGACAGAAAACAATGGCTATTCCCCAACCCTAACTCTTGGTTTTTAGGCCGCTTCTCCAATGGGCTAGTATGGACAGAATACCTAGCTCGCGACAAAAATATACCGCTATATAACTGGGCAGTCGGTGGCGCAGCAGGCACCAATCAGTATATAGCGCTGACCGGTGTCTATGATCAGGTCACCTCTTATCTGACCTATATGAAAATGGCACAAAACTATCAGCCTGAGCGTACTCTGTTTACCTTGGAGTTCGGCCTGAACGACTTCATGAACTACAACCGTGAAGTCGCAGAAGTCAAAGCAGACTTCAGTAGCGCGCTTATTCGCCTGACAGACGCTGGTGCGCAAAATATCATGCTGTTTACCCTACCGGATGCCACCAAGGCTCCACAGTTTAAATACTCTACCCAAGATGAGATTGAAAAAGTCCGGGCTAAAATCCAGCTACTCAATGTCTATATCCGTGAACAAGCTCAGTTCTATCAAGATAAAGGGATCAACGTCGCGCTGGTCGATGCCGCGCAGATGTTTGACGATATAACCACAGCACCAAAAGCCCATGGTTTTGAGAATGCCAAAGACGCATGCCTTAATATCAATCGCAGCAGCGCGATGGATTACCTTTACAGCCACAGCCTAACCAATGATTGTGCTTACCATGGCTCTGACAAGTATGTGTTCTGGGGGGTCACCCACCCAACCACCGCAACGCACAAATACATCGCTGACAAGATCCTGGCTGGGGTTATCAATCAGTACGATTTTTAACTACGGTTTTCAATACGAATTTAAACCAGAAGTTAGCTATCAAAACGACAAGTCAAAAGCCACCTTCTAAAAAAGGTGGCTTTGCATTAGCTTTAACTTTTTCTGCTTATCACGTATTGCTACTTGGCAGCGAGAAACTCTTTTGCCTGCTGCAACCGCAGCCGATCGGCATCCCCTTCTCCGGCGACATCAATCAGCATTTGATAATATTGCCCAGCCTTATCTTTATCTCCAGCCATCTCCGCTGAACGGGCTGCGCCATAGAGGCTGTTAAAGCGATTCTTACTTCGGATCAAGGCTATGACATATTCATCCAATGCTTGTTGATACATTTCCATTTCCCAAAGCATGTCGGCCAGCAACTCTCTAGCCGGTATGATTTCGCCAGGTGTTACAGGATGCTTTTCAGTCGTCGCCTCTAGGTCAGCAGCACTTTGCATGGTCTGCAGTGCTTGTTCATGATCGCCTTGTTGGAATTGATGCCAGGCCAGCGCAGACAGGCGCTGAATTTCAACCTGTTTGCCCCAATAGGCCGAGCTTTGTTCGGCTTGAGTCTTCAACTCTCCCAGCCTTTTGAGCGCTTTCTCTGCACCTTGCTTATCACCGGCTCGGGCAGCCCCAAGTGCATTGGCAAAGTGAGTAATGGCCTCCATCGCCGGATAGTTATCCCATGGATAGCTGCTGGGCGTTTTAGGCACTAGCTCTGCTGCTGCTGACCATTGCTGTCTTTCAAGTGCATACCGGGCAGGTACAGCGGCCAGTGTATAGGCCGAAGCAACATGCGGCTGAATCGGTGCATCGAGCCCTTGAATAGTTTCGACCACTTCCAGTGCTTTCGCGTCCTGTGCCTGTTGCAGGTATGAATACGCCAAGTAATCAAAAGCATGAAGATAATGAAGAGAGAGCTTATCACCAGCAGGATGGTTCTTGGCAGCTTCGGCCGAGCGGATATTCATGGTGATTGACTCAGGCCATAAGCCAAGTCGGGTAAAAATATGCGTTGGCATATGCAAAGCATGAGGAATGGATGGGGCAATATCCCCATAACTGCGAGCCACATCTAATGCTTTGGGCGCCAATTCGGGATAATCATAGGCATGAATTATGTAGTGATGTCCCCCTGGATGCTCAGGGATCTTTTCCAATACAGTGGCTGCGGTCTCACCCGCCTTCTTCTGTATTACATAGCTTTTATCGTCCGGTGAAGCAGTCGCCAAATGGGCCAGCGCATAGAAGGCAGTCGCTTCAGGATCATCCGGAAACGACTCCATCACTTTTTTCCACCCTTGTTCGAAAGCGGCGAGGTTAGCGGCTTCTTTGGTATTGCGCCCCTGAGCATAGTAACTTTCAACCGCTTCAATATAGGCAAGCTCCCGCGGTGTCTTATCTCCTTTGCTAGCGGCTAACTCAAGCATTGCCTGGCCTTTAGCAAATTCATCTTGATCAGGCGGATCAGACCAAAGAGGATGTATCATTGACATTGCTACTCCCCAATAGGCCATGGCGCAATCAGGGTCACTTTTGATGACGTCTTCGAACGTTGCCTGAGCACCGACGTAGGTCATGTGATGCAGCAAAGCTAGCCCTTTTTCCAGCTTGGGCTGGCTGTCTGAATTGCAAGAGGTAGGAAATTGAACGGTGCCTAGTTTGTCCTTGTCATCAGAGTGTTTTGTTGCGTGAGCACTCTGGCCAAGGAATGTTGAGCTGATAAATATGGCCGCCATCAATCGCAGGCCATGCCGACTATTCATACTCATCTTCTTTACTCCAGAACATAGGTATTGGTTTACACCTAAGCTTGATTGAAGAAAGTATAGGTAAAAAACCTGCCCGGCGATGATCCAAAGTACGGAGGAATGTATTTGTCGATATCATGGTGTTTTGACACCTCGGCAATGTCGAATCTTGTTGGGGTAGATCACATAGGCTACCCTTGTTCCCTAACACGCTTTTGGACAAATATGAGTTAGGAGTTTCAAACATTAACCATACATATTAGATAGGACAATATCCGCTATCAAGAGCCGACTACCCGATAGTTGGCATACGATTAGCCGAAAAGTGTAATGGTTAAAGCTGAAGCTATTAGTCCAAATATCGATATGCAGAGTCTATTTGTTACAGTCTCATTGTACTTATACCAACCAATCAAAATTGAAAATACGGTCGAGAATCGTCTTAGCGAAGATACAAAAGCAACGTTTCCTATCGAAGCAGCTTGATAAAATGTAAGTAAAGTTAGTAAGTGAGCAAGAGCGGGAACAATTAACGAAGAAAAGTCACTTAAACTTAAGGTCGATACCCGTATCCTGAACAGAAAAGACGAATAATATAAGAACATGACTAAGCATATGTGTGCCGTCCAATTGACAGCTCCAATCTGACTAGAACCATCTTTATGAATGATTGAGCTAAGTGACCAAAGCAGAGCAACACAGAGCATGCTGTTTACCGCTCTATCCTTTATTAGGTTAGTTAGACTTGCACTCTCACCATATAATATAAAAAAGATCGCAGAAATTATCCCTATGGCTCCAAACAATGACGGAGCTTCATTGTAAAAAACAAAGTTTAAAACTAGCTGAAATACAGGGACAAAACATAAAAGCGGGACCACTTTGGCTAAAGAGCCCTTGCGCAAAGCTAAGAGGTAAAATGTCATGGCCATAGCATCAAGTGTGGCAGCCGAGAGCATCATGACTACTAGTTCAACGTCGTAGTCCACCTTTTCGAGAGTGAATATGGTGGACAAACAAATAGGACAAAGAATAAACAACATCACTGCGGTAGATTGTGTTGCTGATAATCTAGATGTGGACTTTTTTAGTGACACATCTTTCACGGTTAAAAATACAGCGGATAGAAGAGAGAATAAAACCCACAAAATAGAGCTCACCAAATAAGGAATAGTGGCTCTATGTTCTATTGAATTTCAATAATGTTAATTAACAATTGTTAATGCGGCTTTTTATTCTTGATAAACTCACAGGGCTTATCCCCATGTAATTAGCGATATCAATGCTTGTTAAGTTATTGATCCAGTGCGGAAAGTGATTGATTAGATACTTATATCTTTCTTCATGTGTATTGAGTAGAAAGAAGCTCTCTTTTTTTTCTTTATAAAGTAATTGTTGTTCTAGGAGCTGAATTCTTGCGTTAACCCATTCTTGAGAGTTAAGTATACTTATAGGGACTCTAATGTATTCAACTTTAGTTACTGATTCAATTTGATACCTAGATTCTCGATTCTCTATCCAGCTCGAAAAAAGTAAGCAAAGGCTTTGTGGAAAATAAAACTCTTTACATCGCTCTATTCCTGAATCGGTATAGTGGCAGGCCTTTAAGATACCAGAGATCAAATAGAATGCATGGCTCTGCTCTTCACCTTGGCGTAGCAATACACAAGATTCATCAACTAATGAAGTGGAAAATTGAGAAAAATACTGTTCAGGGTGAGCAATACCTAGCCCTTCAAAAAAAGAGTATACGGATTCTATATTTTTCATACTACTTACAAGGTTTCCTAGATTTCTACTCGTAGTCTAAATCATTAGTAGGTATCAATGAGAAGTAAAAATGGTACGCTTTACATTGCTCTACACGCAAGCAATATCATACAGAAAAGAAAGTTAACCACAATATAGTCTAACTCGTAAAGGGGCAAAAACATATTATCAGCAAAGAAAGGGCCCTAAAGGCCCCCTTTCAAATAGTATGCAAAGTAATAACCCAAAAGGGTTTATAGCTACTAGCAATAGCCAAGCTGCTCTAACCATCGCCGTAGCAGGTTAACCGAGGCTTGATGGCGATATCTTGCTGTCGAGCGCTGATCATCTATCGGGCAAATAATCTCGCTATAGCAACCGACTAACTGCTCTAAAAATGCTGGATGGCGGAGCTTCTCAACAGGTTGACCCACTAGCAATGATTCCAGTTCCTCGCTGCGAACCACCGTTGGCCCTACCGCCCCAAAAGCTACCCGCCAATCGGTGATCAGCTTTTCAGAGCCTTCATCTGCTGAGCCATCCACTTTGGCTAATCCGGCAACCGACAATTTAGACAAGGCGTTTGCTGCCCGGGTGCCCACTTTGTGATAGAAGGTATGGGTAAATTCATTACAAGGGATCACCACTTCCGTCAGCATCTCATTGGCCTTAAGCGTGGTTAAGCCGGGTGCTTGGATAAATTCCGCCAAGGGTATCTCACGCTGACCTCGTACCGATTTTAAGACCACCTTGGCATCCAACACATACAATGCCGGCAGTGAATCAGCAGCGGGCGAAGCATTGCAGATATTCCCCGCTAAGGTTGCTCGATTACGCAGTGCCGGGGCTGCGATACCCGCGACACTCCGGCGTAATATCGCTGGCACTAACGGGTGCTCAACCAAATCGGCAAGCACGGCAGCAGCACCGATATACAGCGCTTTGTGAACACCATCGTCCACAACCCTAATCGACCTTAGCTCTTCAATGGCATCGACAAACACCACGTCATGGGCAAAGTTGGGGGCCATGCCAGAACGTACCGAGTGGCGTACCATCAAATCAGTACCACCAGCAAACACCGTGTGCTCACCAACCGCCAGCTTATCCAACGCTTGCGGCAAGGTATCAGGACGATAAACGTTTACCATACCCCTTCTCCTTTTTTGGCTGCTATCTTCGCGGCTTCGACAATCATGCCATAGCCGGTACAGCGACATAAATTGCCCGATATGGCCGTTCGAATGGTGTGCTCATCCGGTGACGGATTGACTTCCAACAGGGCGTACAAGGCCAGTACCATCCCAGGGGTACAAAATCCGCACTGTACCCCTTTGGCTTCTAGCAAAGCATTAATCACCAATTGGCCCTTGGTAGTTTGCTTCAAGCCTTCAAGGGTCATCACTTGTGCCCCTTCAGCCTGGGCGACAGGCAGCATGCAAGCGTTCACTAACCGGCCATTCAGCAATACCGAACAAGCCCCACACTCCCCTTCACCACACCCTTCCTTGGTTGCGGTTTGGTGAATGTCGTTGCGCAGGGTGTGCAATAGCGATTGCATTGGATCGCAATCAATACTGGTTGGTTGCTCATTGAGATAAAAACTAATTTTCATCGCCATACTCCTGCTCTGCTCGGTCATATAGCGCGAGGCATATTTTCTCTGGGGTCACTGGAATACTCGATAGCGGCTCGCCAATCGCATCTTCCACCGCCGCGGTAAAGGCTGCCGCACCACCGTTATGGGTCAGCTCACCGCCCCCCTTGGCACCATTTGGGCCATAAGGGTAAGGATTGTCGATGTAGTCACTGGCAATACTGGGCACATCCAACGCGGTCGGAATGACATAGTCGGCCATTGTGCGTTGAGCAAATGTACCATCTGCCGTTAGCTCCAACTTCTCGCAACTGCCATAACCCAGCGCTTGCACCAAGCCACCATCGATTTGCCCCCTGAAGATCACCGGATCAATCGCCTTGCCAATGTCATACACCGCCCAGGCGTCAAGGATCTGGGTTTCCCCCGTGGCAATATCCACTTCGACCTCCACCATGTTCATGCCATAACTGGTGGCCTGATAGGCGTTACCTTGGTAGCTATTTTGATCCCACTGGTGATATTCAGGCTTGAGGTAATTTTGCTCTATGCGTTGGTTTTCCCCGTCAATCCAAGTCGCTTTGAGCCTTTTGGCGGCTTTTTCCAACAAGTAACCGACTATCAAAATTGAGCGGGATGCTACCGTCGGCCCGGAGTCTGGCACGATGCCCGTATCCGGCACAGCCAGTTGAATACTATCCATTGGCCTCGCCAAGGTATCGGCAACAATTTTACGGAAAGTCAGGCTTAGCCCTTGGCCGATATCGGTATTGGAAGCCAGGATCTGCACCGTACCGTCAGGTTGCTTATCCAACGTGACTTTGGCACGAACCAAGGTGTCTTCAAGATCCCCGGCAAAACCGCAACCATGCTGGAAGAATGCTACCCCCAACCCCCGTTGCTTACCGTGCTTACCTTGTTGCCCATGCTTATCAGCCATCGCCTGCAAATTAAAGTGAGCGACAGACTGCTTGTTTAGCTTGTAGTTCGACATGCTAAGCAAGCGCTCAAGCATCTGGTCCAGCACCAGATCACCATAGATTTTCGCGCCGGTTAAGGTGGTGGAATCCGATGTTAGGAAGTGGCGCTGCTTGAAAACAATGGGATCTTCGTCGATTTGCTTGGCAACGTGATTGATATGGGTTTCCATTGCAAAGCAGGTCTGTGGCGAGCCAAAGCCACGGAATGCCCCTGTTGGCACGGTATTGGTTGCCCATGCATGGGCTTCAACCCGCACATTGGGTATGTCGTAAACGTTGGTTGCCGTGGTAATAGAGCGCTGCAGTACAATGCCAGACAAGCTCAAGTAGGCGCCAGAGTTAATATCCAAACGGATATCCATCGCGACAATATTGCCGGATTTATCCACGCCGGTTTTGTAGTGGAAAGTAACAGGGTGTCGCTTGGATGTCGTCGCAATATCTTCGCCGCGTTCAAAAATGATCCGCACCGGGCGTTGCAGTTTTTCAACCGCGACCGCCAAAGGCCCAGCCAGCACATCAGGGAAGTCTTCCTTGCCACCAAAGCCGCCGCCAGTGGGGCACTGGATCGCCCTCACCCTGTCGTGGCCAAGCACCACCGCCATGGTATGATGAACATACCAAGGGCATTGCATTGAGCCTTCGAGCACGACCTTGCCATCACTTGGGTAGCATACCGCCCCTTGGGTTTCGAGGTAGATGTGCTCCTGATAACCCGTTGAGCAGGTTTCCTCAATTACCTTCACTGCCTTGGCAAAACCCGCATCAATATCACCACGGTGTAATACATGATGAGCGAGCACATTGTCTTCACCATGAATGGCGCCATCAACCGCTGCTTTCGACTGCTCAACCGTATAGGCAGGCGTTAGCGGTTGATACTCCACTTCAATCAGCCCCAACAAGCGCTCAAGCTCATCAGGATTAGGGCCCACCAGCAAGTAAATCACTTGCCCGACAAACCTCACCTCTTTATCGGCAAAGGCCGGCCAATCAATTTCAACAATAGGGAGGACATTTTGTCCGGGTACATCATCAGCCCCGAACAAGTGATAGCCATCGGGAAGCGATGGCAGGGATACCGACTTTATAAGCCCCCGAGGGCAAGAAGAGCGGTAAAACCGCCCTTCTAAAAGTCCCTCGTAATGGCGGTCGGCAATATACTTCGCAACACCTGTGGCTTCATCCCACTTAAACGTCGTATTTACCGTATCCATACTAGGTTCTCACATCAGTCAAGCCTATCCATTGTTTTCCACAAACGCTGGGCTACTTTGCTGGCTTCGGCATAAATTGGCGCAACATCGAACGGGAAGCTGCGGTCTTCGTACACAAAGCGACCTTCAACCATCACGCTATTGACGTTACCAGCGTTAAAGCCGAACGCGACATGACCCGGTAGGTTATCGGCCACAAACGGCGTTGGGCTGGTGTAGTCAAGAATGGTGAGATCCGCCTTGTTACCCGCATCCAAGCGGCCGAACTTGGCACCGAAGTTACGGGCCAGAATCTCATTACCGTTCCACAGGTGACGCAAGAAGCTATCAGGCCATAACGGACCACCCGAGTCACGGTGCTTGAAGAACGCAAACTTAAGCTCTTCGAACATATCTGCCCCGATCCCATCGGTTCCCATCGCCACGTTGTTATAGCGAGTCAGCTTGTCGTTGTAACCCACGTTGTTATTCATGTTAGAGCGGGCGTTATGCACCAAGAAGCCATCTTTGGCATTCAAAATCGCAATGTCTTTCTCCGACAGGAACAAGCCATGTGCCAGCAAGGTTTTCTCATTAATCAAACCAAAGCTATCTAGGCGCTCAACAATGTCTTGGTCGTAATGGTGATGACTGTGTGTGACATCGTAACGGTCTTCAGCGACATGCACATGGATACCCCGGCCTGTCGCCTGCACCGCCTCAGCCATCATTGCCAACCCTTCATTGGTGACGGTGAACGGGGCATGGGCACCGATGTGCGCTTCAACAAGATAAGGCTCTTCGCCGTTTGCCTTGGCACGGTCGATCAACTGGGCAAAAGCGATATTCTCTTCCACCCCGGCCATCATCTCTTTGCTGCCGCCGTTGCGATCGGTTGTTTCGAAGCACGTCATGCCACGCAAGCCTGCTTTCAAGAAACCCTTACGCAAGGTATTAAGCGAACCTGAGATGTAGTTTGGCGAAGCGTGGTGATCTATCACCGCCGAGCAACCCGATTTGATAGCTTCAAGCGAGCAGATCAAGCCACTGTAGTACAGCGCTTCTTCATCCAACGCCCTATCCATTCGCCACCAAAGGTTCTTCAAGATAGAGATGAAGTCAGGGCTAGGCTTGATGTCAGCCATGATGCCGCGAGCAAGCCCAGAGTAGAAATGGTTATGGGAGCAAACAATACCCGGCATCACCAACTTGCCCTTCATGTCTTTGACTTGGGCTTCTGGATATTTCAGCTGTAAGTTGTCACCAACCTCTTTGATTGTGCTGCCATCAATGACGATATCAACACTTTCTTTAATCAATGCAGGTTCAAACTGCACTGCCGTTGCATTTTTAAGTAATAACATATGTTGCTCCTTCCCTAGACTTCAACTGCGCCAAGCAGATAAGTATGGCTCGCCAAGATGTAGTTGATGATGGTGGCCTCGTCTGCCAGCGACTCAGGCATATCAACCTGCCCTTGCGTGTTTAACTTGAAGGCATGGATATCCCCTTGCGCCCTGACCAAGACCTCGTCGCCTTCAACGAAGAAACCAACATTGGTGCTATGGCTAAAGTCCTCACGCAAGTTGAACAGGGTGAACTTGTCTTTGTATGGCTTGCTATCCCATGGGCAGAACTGGCCACAGTTGCCACACTCGTTACAGTAGGCATCAAGGTGGATGGTCTGGAACTGATCTTTAAAGCCCGGTATTGCCAGCGATATATTGGCGCGGTTCGGACAGACATCGACACACTTGCTACAGATGTATGAACACTCTAGGCAGCGGCTAGATTCTTGCTCGATAAAGCTATCGCGATCCGCTTCTTCCAACTTGTTGGCTTCAATCAACTTAACTTGGATATCCCCTTTACGGGCATAGACAGATTCAGCTGTTACCTGAGATTCTGCTTCAAGTACCTCATCCAACTTGGCTTCACGCTCAAGAATGGTTGTCGCGGCTTTACGGCCTCCGGAAATAGCCGAAACGATCGATGACGGCCCGGTTTGGGCATCACCCATCAAGAACACATTTTCAACCGCGGTTTCTCCGGTTTTCTCGTTCACTTCAGGCCAGCCATCGCTACCCATTGGGATGCCCATGCGGGTAAGCACATCACGGTTTGTTTGCTCACCCACAGCTGTGATCAACGAATCAACCTGCAGCTCGATAGTCTTGTCAGTGGCAACCGGACGGCGGCGGCCTTGCTCATCGGGTTCACCCAGTTCCATGACGCGGGCAACAAGCACACCATCGGCATCAAACTGCTCAGGATTGGTCAAGAACATGAACTGCACGCCATCTTCCACGGCTTCTTCGTACTCTTCCTTATAGGCAGGCATTTCTGCAATTGTACGGCGGTATAGAATGGTCACTTTCTCAACACCGTCTACTTTCAGTGCAGCGCGAGCACTGTCCATCGCGGTATTACCCGCACCAACCACGGCAACATGCTGACCAAGTTCCAGCTTCTCTCCGTCGTTGAAGCTTCTTAGGAACTCCAATGACTTGTAAACCTGGGTATTCTCACCCGCCAACGACATCGGGTTGCCCTTATCAGCGCCAATGCCCAAGCAGACATACTTGTAGCCGCTAGATTTGAGGGTATCGACAGTGATGTTCGGATTACAGCCATACTCAATCTGCACGCCGTGGTCGCGAACAAACTGGATATCATGCTCAATGGCTTCAGCCGGGATACGGAACTGAGGAATAATGTTCTTCACCACACCACCCGCATTGTGCTCTTTCTCAAACACCGTTACCGGATGGCCAGCACGTGCCATAAAGTATGCAGCGGATAGACCAGCGGGACCTGCACCGATAACGGCAATTGGGTGCTTGGCTCTATCTAGATCCGGCTCATGCCATTTCGCCTTGTAGCCATCCCACCCCTTAGCAAGGGCAATTTTCTTCATTTCACGGATGTTCAATGCCCCTTCGTAATCACGACGGGTACAGTTGTACTGGCATTGGTGATCACAGATGTGGCCGGTGATAGAAGGCAATGCGTTACGGGCATAAATCACTTCCAAAGCTTGGGTATATTTATGCTCACCCATCAAACGTAGGTATTCAGGGATATCTTGGCTAATAGGACAAGCGGTCACACACGGTGCAACGTAACAGTCAGTCAATGGCACCGCTTTATTGACGCTGATTTCCTCAGGCCCACGCCATTCTTTTTGGGTGTACTCGGCGATCAGTGACTTTTCAGCCAAGGCTTCTAGCTTCGCCACATCAACCTGCTGCATGCCCCATTCATCGCTCGCTTCCAACTCTTTGGCACAATCGGCCAACCGTAGGTAGCCACCAGGCTTAAGCAAATCGGTCGCCATGGTAATTGGGCGAATACCGGTTTCGAAGATCTCGCGGATATTAAACTTGCTGGCACCGCCCGAGTATGAAATCGGCAATGTACCATTGAACTCACGGGACAATTCCAACGCGACGTTTATCGATAGCGGGAATAAGGCACGGCCCGACATGTACATTTCTTTATCAGGTAAGCGACCTTTCTTGTTGAGGGTACCCAAGGTATTGGTTAGCTTGACCCCAAAGCCGATGCCTTTGGCTTTACCCAAGTCGACCAAGCGGTGCAGCATGGCTTTGGCATCGTTGATTTGCAGATCGTGGCTAAACGACTCTTCGCTCAAGGCAATGTAGTCGAACCCAGCATTGTCGAGTATGCTGCGAACACGCTCGAAGCCCAACAGGGTTGGATTCAGTTTCACGAAGGTATTGATTCCCTTCTCTTCTATCATGTACTGACAGATCGCTTCGATTTCATGCGGAGGACAACCGTGCATGGTAGACAGTGTCACACCCTGAGTCAGCTGGGCAGGGATCGCATCGGCCATCGCCAATAGCTCATCAACTCGATCCGCTAAATCGAACTGCTCAATAAACTCAGGCGTTTGGATGAACGCTTTCAGCTCGGTGATGTAACTGTGGAAATCAGGGTGCTGGCTGGAATCAAGCATATCGTCGATAAACTTCTGCATTGGTGCCGTCTTGATGCCCGATAGGTCGTATCCAACACTCATGTTGAAGATAAACGATTTAGGCTCGCCGTGAGTACCAGATGAGCTGCGAGGGGCAAAAACCGCTTCAAGCAGGTGCAAACCAATCCAAGCCTTTAGGTACTCATCATAGGCTTTCAACAGGGTAAATTCGGTAGACCATTCGGTATTGAAACACTCATCTTCGGCATCAATACACGGCTTGGCAATCTCTAGCTGATCCAGCTTCTGGACTGTTTTCAGCTCCATGAAGCGACCACCAGCAAGCCAAGAGGCAATGATGTTCTGCGCTAACTGGGTGTGTGGCCCCGCAGCTGGCCCGACTGGAGTTTCACAAGCCTCTCCCCATACCGATAAGTCTTTTTGACTTTCTTTGCGGTAGAACTGCTTTGATGGAATTTCAAAAATCGACTGCTTTTGCTTGTATTCGCTAAAAACGCGATTCAGCAATTCGCCGAACGGAACGGGGCGCATGATATCTCCCATGATAGATCTCCTTGATGCTGTATTTTTCTAGTTACCCTTAAGCGGGTTTGTTGTCACAGCCAGCACATTTCTCAGTGCAATGCGTAGGTTCAGTAAAAGGCTTGGACTATTCAGACATTGCTCGATGTATATCCAAGTAACTTGCGTTTATAAGAGCAACTAGTGCGCCAAACTTGGTTAAGGAGGGGAGTTTTGGAATTAATTTCGTGACCAGCATCTTAATTCGCTATTAGATTGTGACGCTGCTCAACCTAATAACAACACGAAATCAACGGCAAAAATATTGGGGAATGAGTATGATTATTAATTAACAAATACCGCCTATCAAATTAATATGAAATTATCAGTTTGATAGGAATCTAATTGATATTTTCTAATTCAATAATAGTTATTATAAAATTCAATCATAAAACCGAGAATGTTAACTTAAAGTAACAATTAAAAACAAAATAGAAACAAACCATTTAATTAAGTATTTTAGCGCTTTGTTAATATCAAAATGAGAGTGACAGAGCCCTATCATCTCATTTTGATAGCCAGCTTTTGTATTTCTTTATTCCTTATATATAAAGAAAACTATTTGTTTTTACTCCTGCTCGCAGAGTTGCGAATAGGCTTCCGGCGTATCAACATCGAAGTATATAGCCTCACTATTCAAGTTAAGGTACTTAACTGATCGTCGGAATATAATGGCTTTCATCGAGTCATTAATACTCGCCTCGGCAATAGGTTGCTTCAAGGACTCTGGCAGTAATACCGGGTGGCCTGAGCGCGCAATGGTGCCAGGGAACACGGTATAGTCTCCGCGATTTAACCAACTCTGGTAGTAAACATGGGGGGAGACACAGGGCATATCGGCATGGGCAATAAAGAAGTGGCTGGTTTCCAACCAACTAACGCCTTGTTGTATGGAACTAAACATCCCTGACTCAAAATGCGGGTTAACGACCACCTTGACCCCTTTATATGATTGATATTTATTGATTAGTTCATCAGCACGATGTCCGGCAACTAATATCACCCGGCTACAAAATGAAAGTGCATTTTCGATACTTGCATCAAGGATTGTCTTTTGTTGGTAAGGTAGCATCAACTTCCAACGTCCCATTCTGGTTGATAAACCCGCTGCAGGCATTACGCAATCCAATCGATCAGGGCGAGTCAAGATTTTCATAAGTTACCTTTATTTTTAGCCATAACGTATTGTAAGTGGTGAGTATGAATAATAACTACAGTTCCAAGCCGCAATTATTATCACTATTTCCGATGCTGGATATTAGCCGTCTACTCGCTTTACAGTCATCACCATTGGTTATATCCCTAGTCGGTGGTGGAGGTAAAACAACCACGGCTTTTTGGCTTGCGCATTTTTTTAAAAATTGGGGGCACCGGGTTTGTGTGACCACGACAACTAAAATGTATTTACCCGAACTGCACCAATCAGACTACATTATTCATTTCGATTACTTAGCATCCGTTAATTCAATTAATGACTCTCACTCAGAAAATGAGAAAACCACTTCATCTTTAGCACAGGACAGTTTTATTTTTTCTGATCCAAGTATCACTTTTTGTCACCGTGGCGTAATAAAAAGTAAAGAAAGCCAAAACAAGATAAAAGTCTCAGGATTAACATTTAACGAGCTATCAATCCTTAAAAATGAAGGAAACTTCACAGTATTGATTATTGAATCAGATGGCGCTCGCGCCATGCCAATAAAAGCCCCTCTCAGGCATGAGCCTTGCATTCCTAATGACTCGGATATGGTTATCGGTGTGACAGGCGCAGAAGCGATAAATACCCCAGCGACACCGAATTCGGTTCACCGCTGGTCGGCATTTTCCGCGATTACCCAATGCCAACAAGGCGATGTAATTAATCATCGTGTATTGAATAAGCTCATCTCCCACCCGAGTGGAATGTTTAAAAACGCGCCTGCGCATGCCATCAAAATTTGGCTGATCAACAAATTGGACTTGCACCATGACACCCAGCTGCTTAACGCAACGGCTGAGTCAGTCATCGAGCAAAACCACCACCTTGATGCCATTTGGCTGGCTGTAATGACGTCTGCCTCACCGATAAAGAAAATTTTAGCGAAAGAGCAGTTTGCCGTTGCAACCTGATCACGCGACTTTGAGGTTATTACATGAACATTTTTGCCAAGGCAGCCCAACTCGAAGAACAAAATACGCCTTTTGCCCTCGCCAATATTATAGAAACCCGAGGCTCGGCACCCCGCCACTCAGGCCAGATGATCATCAAGGCAGATGGGAGCATCATCGGCACCGTCGGGGGCGGCATGATAGAACGCTATGTCATTGAGCAAGCACTAGAAGCGTTAACAGAAAGAAAACCCAGGGTGGTAAAAGGGCGCATGACCCGCACCGGTATTGATGCCATGGGCATGGACTGCGGCGGTGCCATGAGTGTATTTATTGATGTCTACGGCTTGCGCCCTAGCCTGCTCCTTATCGGCGCTGGCCACGTCAACCGCGCCGTTGCTCAAGCCGCCCACGTGCTTGGGTTCGATATCACCGTTGCAGATGCCTACGCCGAAAGCCTCAATGCCGAGTACTTCCCAGCCGGGGCCAAACTCATTCAAGGCTCGACCATGGCAGATGCTATCGACCAGTTGGAGATCACCAAAGACAGCTTTGTTGTCATCGCCACCAACCACCAAGATCAAGAAGCCATCACCAAAGTGGTCGATTGCGATACCCAATACACCGGCTTGATGGCAAGCCGCCGTAAGGTACAAACCCTCTTCAACCATTTGCGCCAGTGCAACGTTAGCGAAGCGCACATTCAGGCCATCCATTCCCCTATCGGCTTCAACATCGGGGCAGAAACACCAGAGGAAATTGCCATTAGCATCATGGCTGAAATCCTCAAGGTGAAACACCAATCATCTGGCGGGCAAATGAAAGACGACACCCGCCTCAACCAAAATAAGTTGGTTTTGATCCGTGGTGCTGGCGATATTGCGACAGGCGTAGCCATCCGGCTGTTTAACAGCGGATTCAAAGTGGTGATGAGTGATATTGCCCAGCCGACTATGATCCGCTGCTCAGTCTCTTTCGGCCAATGCCTGTACGGGGAGCCCTGCGAAGTTGAGGGGATAACCGCTCGCAAGGCCACCAGTTGCGATGATGTATTCAAGGCGATAGACGATGGCCAAGTGCCTGTCATGGTCGATGAAACTTGCTGCAGCCTATCCAACCTCAAACCGACCTTCGTGGTGGACGCCATCTTGGCCAAGCGCAACCTCGGCACCACCAAAGACATGGCGCCGATCACCATCGCCCTCGGACCGGGCTTCACCGCAGGGGTTGATTGCGATGCCGTGATTGAAACCAATCGGGGCCACTATCTGGGCCGCATCATCTACAGCGGTGTTACTCAAGCCAACACGGGTATCCCGGGCAATATCGGCGGTTATACCCACCAGCGTGTACTGCGCGCCCCATGCAAAGGCGTAATGCACAACCACGTTAAGCTTGGCGATATTGTCGAAGAAGGTGACGTGGTTGCCCATGTCGGGGATACCCCTGTTGTAGCACCTTTAGGCGGTATGGTTCGAGGGCTACTGAATGAAGGGTTAAGCGTCACCGAGGGCTTCAAGATCGGTGACATCGATCCAAGAGGCATTGAAGCCGACTTCACCACGGTATCAGACAAAGCCCGTGCTATTGGTGGCAGCGTACTCGAAGCCATGATGCACCTGGAGCAGAACCGGATGAGCTAGATTTTTGCCCAGCGGCACCTTGCCGCTGGGCCACACGACAGGAAGAGAACAATGATGAAGACAAAAGGATATATCCACCACTTTATCACCGCCTTTGTACTCATGTGCGCGACCGCCGTGGCAGCCAAAGGTTTTATCTTGCCGGAGCATACCGGGCTACTCTTAACAGATACCGGCATTATCCCTGCTATGTACGTCGAGCCCATGGCCTTTGCCCTCCCCCTGGCGTTGGGTGTCAGTGCATTACTCGCCTTCTTTGGCATTACTACTTTACTTCCCGTCGTAGTGAGCTTCGGCTTATACATCGCCTTATCGGGGCTTGCTCTCTACCAAGGACTGCATTTTGATTGCGGCTGCTATATGCCCGGCTCGATCCAGTCTGATGTTTACAGCACGCTTGAACCACAGTTTCTCATTAAGTCGCTCATCCTAATGGTGTCGGCGGCACTTTATTACTACAACAATACAGCCCCCCATCAACCTGTCGCACCGAGTGTGTAAGCGGGCTGTGCAGAAAAGAAGGCTGAGCCCATGTACTCAGCCTTTTTATTTTCTGTCTATCGCGTGTTATCTATCGCATGAATATCATCTTGAAACTATCACTATCATATTGATATGCCACCCCTGCAAATGAAAATAGTTCTTATTTATCAACAAAATAAACTGTGATCTTGATTAGTGGCCATATAACAACCTGCTAAATGTGCGCATTTATTGAACAATATTCTGGCGTTAGGGTCACATTTTTACTTTTCTATCTCTCTCTGCCTTCCCCCTAACCTAATTATGGTCTGATAAATGCTGGTTACACCTCGCAACACGTAAATACGACCAGATCGTATTTTTTGCCTGACATCCTCGATGCAGCAATTTTTATCGCACATTGTTTGTCATTGGCTCTTCGTCAAGCCAATGTAAGAGGGAGTATTTTATGACGCGTTTTAATCACGTCGGCAGCCAACTGCCCCGTGTAGACGGCCAAGCCAAAGTCACTGGCGAGGCAATATATGGAGATGATATTTCAATACCCGGAATGTTGTATGGTGTGTGTCGCTATACCGATATCCCAGCGGGTAAAATTTTAGGCATTGACACATCTGAAGCTGACGCCATTGAAGGCGTAGTACGGATTGCCACATTCAAAGACATCCCTGGCGACCCTAAAGCAGGGGTGATTATTCGAGACTACCAGCCTATTTGTAGCGATTTGGTAAGGTACAGCGGCGATGTTGTCGCCATCGTAGCCGCCGAAAGCTATGAAGCCGCCTGCTTGGCCGCCGACAAAATCAAAGTCGACTATGAGCCTTACGCCCCGATAGCAACGGTTGAAGAAGCACTGGCCGACAATGCTAGGCTTATCCATCCAGCCTCTGGCTCGAATATCGTGAATAAGCACCACACCGTAAAAGGCAATGCAGACAAAGCCATTGCCGAAGCCGATATTGTTATCGACCAAACCTACCAAGTTGGCTTCCAAGAACACGGATACATTGAGCCGGAGTCAATTACTGCCTTTGTTGACCCTACCAGCAAAGAACTGGTAGTAACCGGCTCAATTCAAAACCCCCACCGAGTACGCGGCTTCGTTGCCAGCTTTATGGGCATCGACCAAGCCAAGGTCAACATCCGCCGTGCCGTAATGGGCGGTTCGTTCGGGGGCAAGGATGATGGTATTGACCATCTCGCCTGCCGAACCGCACTGCTGACCACGCTGACTGGGCGTCCGGTGAAAATCAGCTACACCCGTGAGCAATCCATTATCGAAAGTACCAAGCGCCACCCTTACCATATGCATTACAAGGTAGGGGTAAACAACGCAGGTAAGATCCAGGGCATCAAAATTGACATCATTGCCGATGCTGGCGCCTACGCAGCCTGCACGCCGTTTGTCACTTGGCGTTCGGTAGTACAAGCGGCAGGCCCTTATGACATCGACCATGTCCGGGTCGACATTAAAGGCGTATACACCAACAACAGCATGTCAGGCGCAATGCGCGGATTCGGCTCGCCGCAGATCATCTTTGCCAATGAATCCTTGATGGATGAAATTGCCGATGCCTGTGGGCTCTACCCGGTTCAGGTGCGTGAAATCAATGCCCTGCGCCAAGGTAGCCGCAGTATTACCAACCAAAGCTTCGATAACCATACCGTCTCGGCGATTGAAGTAATGGATAAAGCCGCCCAAAGCTGCGAATTCCAAGCCAAGCGCGATTACTACGCCGAAATCAACCAAGGTGATAACCCAATCAAATACGGTATCGGCCTTGCCTTGAGCTACCGGGGCTGCTCCATGGGTGCCGAAGGGGTTGATACCTCCAGCGCTCTGGTTACCGTTAATGCCGATGGTAGCGTGAACATCTCAACCGGGGTTTGCGAAAATGGCCAAGGCTTGCAAACCACGATGTCGGCCATCACTGCCGAAGTGTTGGGGTTGCCCATCGAGAAAATTACCTTTGTTGAACCACCGACATCCTTGATTGCCGATGGCGGCCCGACGGTTGCCTCCCGAGCCACGGTCACGGGTGGTAACGCGGTGAAAAACGGTGCCGAGCAAATCAAGCAGCGTATATTCGAGGTCATCAAAGACAGTCTATGCGCAACCGCAATCGAAGATACCCTGTGGCAAGATGGCACTATCTCTAACCGCCACTCGCCCGATAAGTCCATCAGCTTCGCCGATGCCGCCAATGCCACGAAATGGGCCGGGGTTAACCTCGCCGCCTATGGCTGGTTTGATCAGCCGGCTATTCATTGGGATGAAGAAAAAGGCACCGGCTCGCCCTATTTTACTTGGGTATACGGGTGCCAGATTGTCGACCTCAAGGTCGATACCAGCACCGGTAAAATCGATTTGCTCGATATCACCGCCGTTCACGACGTTGGTCAGGTGATCAACCGGATCGGCTATGAAGGGCAAGTCGCCGGCGGTATCGCCCAAAGTGTCGGCCATGGCATGCTAGAGGATTACAATATCGAGCATGGTCAGGTGAAATCGGAAAACTTCGACAGCTACCTCCTACCGACCATCAAAGATATTCCTAACCTCTCTATCCATGCGGTTGAGAACAGCGATCCCGGTGGGCCTTTCGGTGCCAAGAGCATCGGTGAGCCAGCAGCGGAGTTGGCCGCGGCAGCGATTGCCAATGCGGTGGCCTTTGCGACCAATACCCGTCATCGCCAGTTGCCACTCACCCTTGAGCAGGTTTTCCTTGGCTATAACCTCAAAAAGCCCGCTCGCCAAAGTGAGTTAATGCATGCTTCGGAAGAGAAAAAGCAAACCCACCGCATCAACGGTTTCAGTTTGCAGACACCGAAAACCCTCACTGAAGCATTAACCATGTTGGAAGACGGAACAGCATCGCCATTGGCTGGCGGCACCGATGTACTGGTTCAAGGCAGATTGCAGAACAGCGCAAAAGCCTTGGTCAATATCGCCCGCTTGCAAGAGCTCTGTTTCATCGAGCAACAAGGCAATGAGGTAGTCATTGGTGGTGGGGTTCATTTCAACAAGCTTACCGAACACCCGCTAATCAAGGCCCACTTCCCGCTGCTGGCCCAGGCCTGCCATACCATTGGCTCGCATCAGATCCGCAACCGAGCCACCATTGGCGGTAACATCGTCAATGCCGCGCCATGTGCCGACTCGGTGCCGCCACTTGTGATCTATGGGGCCAAGGTTGAGCTTCAATCGGCTAACACCACACGCAGCCTTGATTTGTCATCCTTCATCACCGGGGGCTACCGTACCGAGCTACAAGCGGGCGAGTTGCTCACCAAGGTTATCTTGCCAATCCCTGCCAAGGCAGCTCAAGTGGAAGAGTACCGCCAGCTAGGCCGGCGTAATGCCCTCAACATTACCCGCCTTAGCATCAGTTGCCTGATGGACTTTGCCCCAGATGGCACCATCGCCAATTGCAAGTTGGTTGACGGGGCGCTGTTTAGCAAGCCCCAGCGGCTCTACCAGGTAGAGAAAGCCATGGTGGGACAAGCGCTGACCTTGGTGACCATCAGCACTGCTAGCGAGACATTGGCGGCCATGATTGAGGAAGCCATTGGCGGACGCTGGTCTGCAGCCTACAAGCAGCCCGTCTACCTCAATATGTTCCACGACCTGATGATTGATATTGCCAACAAGCAAGGAGGCACCCGATGAGTTTACCTGCTGAAAACCAGATCCCGCTGTCGATATCGGTCAACCAGCGTGAATACCAACTAGCAGTAACTGCCAACACCCGACTGTTGGATCTGCTGCGGAACGAGCTGGGTCTCACTGGTACCAAAGAAGGGTGTGCCGTGGGTGAATGTGGTGCCTGCACCGTTGTGATGGATGGCGATACCGTGTGCTCGTGCATGGTACTGGCCGCCCAGTGCCACGGCAGCGAAGTCATCACTATTGAAGGGTTGAAGCAAGACCCGCTAGCCCAACAACTCCAACAAGCCTTTATCGAGCTTGGTGGGGTACAATGCGGGTTTTGTACGCCGGGTGTATTGATGAGCACATGGGCATTGCTGAAGAAGCACCCAAAGCCCGATCAAGACACCATCATGGATTGCCTTGAAGGTAATTTATGCCGCTGTACTGGCTATCAACCCATTCTCAATGCCATCACCAGTGTGATTAACCACATCAACCAGCCATCGCCCTAATTAGATGATGTCTCTCCCCCTGCCCAGCAGGGGGAATTTTCTCGCGAATTATTCACGTCTCGTGCGTAAGGAATGAATAATGCAGTTACTCTACCAGCTCAATGAAAAGCCCCCCTATGGGGTGACCTTCTTTCTCGCTCTTCAACACATGTTGGCCTCGATAGGCGGTATCGTCGCGGTCCCGCTCATCGTCGGTGGCGCCATCGGCCTGCCCGAAGGTGAAATTGTCACCCTGATCAGTGCCTCGCTGTTTGTTTCTGGTGTCGCCACCATCGTGCAATGTATCGGTATCGGCCCTGTCGGGATCCGCCTGCCTGTGGTGATGGGGGCAAGCTTTGCCTTTCTCGGCACCTTGATTGCCATCGGCCAATCGGCTGGCATGGCTGAGATTTTAGGCGCAGCGTTTGTCGGCTCCTTTATCGTCATCATTGCCAGCTTCTACATGGAGCAGATCCGCAAACTGTTCCCCAACCTAGTCAGTGGTGTCGTGGTTACCCTGATAGGTCTTACCATTTTACCTGTTGCCATGAACTGGATCGGTGATGCCCCGGCGGGTGATCCAAGCTTTGCCTCTTTGCCCAAAATCTTCCTCGCTGCGTCATCATTGGCTGTGGTCATTGGCGTTTCGGTTTTCTGCAAAGGTGCGATTGCCGCATCAGCCATCGTTATCGGCCTAGCGGCTGGCTATATCATGGCGATCCCGCTAGGCATGGTCGATCTAACCCAACTGTACGAAGCCGAATGGTTTGCGGGACCTGAACCCTTTAAGTACGGCATGGAGTTCTCGCTGCCTGCGGTTATCAGTATGACGCTGGTCTATTTGGTTATCGTCGCAGAAGCCACGGGGGATTTCATGGCGTTGGGAAACAACTGCCATACCGAAGTCACCGGTAAAGATCTCAAGCGCGGGCTTTTGTGTGACGGACTAGGCAGCACCTTTGGCGCCATGCTCTCTGCCATGCCTGTCGCTAGCTTTAGCCAAAATGTAGGTATCGTCGGGATCAGCGGTGTCGCCAGCCGATTTGTCGTGGGGGTCACTGGGGTATTGCTGGTACTGGGCGGCCTGTTCCCGAAACTGGCAGCACTTGCGGTCACGGTACCTAAACCGGTGCTAGGCGGTGTCGGCTTTGTGATGTTCGGCATGATTGCCTATGCGGGTATCCGAATGCTACTTAACGCAGCAGATTCTCGGCGTAATGCACTGGTTGTGTGTGTTGGCCTCGCCTCGGGTATGGCTGTTACCCTTGAGCCAAACCTACTTCAGCACTTTCCTGATAGCTTGAAGATGGTTTTCCACTCGGGGATCACCACAGGTACGTTAGCCACTATCGTCCTCAACCAAATTTTGCCTAAATCGAAAAAGGCCAAAACCAGCGATGGCGACAATAACAAGAAGATGACGGCCAAAAGCATCCTCATCAAGCCCGACAAAAGTGCCGCCCGCCTGCTTCAAGCCAAAGCAAGGCGTTCCAAGCAACTTGCCGCAGAGGCTGGGAAGTAAGCAGTTGTAGTATTGCCACCAGAACAGCGTGTACAGGCTATGTCTGGTGGCATTTGTCGCTAAGCTAGATCAACGCTTTTTCAACATTCACTCAAGCCGCATCACTGTCTTGCTCAGTGGTTGAGATAGACTCATTGAGCAGGCCAGCGTAGATACCATCATGGGCGAGCAACGTCTGGTGGTTACCCCGCTCCACGATTTCACCTTTTTCCAGCACCAAGATCATATCCGAATGGCGTATCGTACTTAGGCGGTGGGCAATCGCGATTACCGTTTTCTCTTCGAACAGTCGCTGCATTGCTTTTTGGATCAAATCTTCGGTAATGGAGTCCACCGAGCTGGTTGCCTCATCCAACATCATAACCTGTCCACCCTGCACCACTGCACGGGCGAACGAGACAAGCTGGGTCTGGCCTGCCGACAGGTTTGAGCCGTTGTTATCCAAACGGAAGTCATAACCCCCAGGCAATTGCTCGATGAACTTATCGGCAAAGACATAGCGTGATGCTTGCTCAACCTGCTCACGAGTGATGGTATCCTTACCCAGGGCAATATTGAACTCGACACTTTCCTCGAACAGGTGGACATCTTGCATCATCATCGAAAACAGGTGAGCGGTGTCTTCCATCGAGATCTCAGACAACTCAACGCCGTTGAGCAAGATGCTGCCTTCGTAATCCTGATAAGTTTTAGAGATCAGGCGAAGAATGGTCGACTTACCGGACCCCGTTGAACCCACCAGAGCGATTTGATGGCCTTTTTCCAGAATGAACGACACATTTTTCAGTACATATGGCGAATCATCTTTATAGCGGAAGCTAACGTTCTTGAACTCAAGGCTAACAAACTCATTGAGCTGCGATTTTACCTTGTGACTAGGGAGCAATTGGCGCCCTTCTTCTTGCATCGGCTCTACAAATAGCTCTTCTATGTGGTCAAAAGCCGCAAACGAGCTTTGAATAGAGGCGATCTGGGAAGTAAAGTCGCGAATAGGCACAAACACTTTTTCCAACGTGTTAATGAATGCAATCAACACACCCAAGGTTAATGTATTGTCGAGCACCTGCCCGGAGCCATACCAAATCATCAAGGCGATGGTGATTGAGGTAATGCCGGAGATAAAGGCAAATAAGATAGCATCGTATTTGTTGGCCTTCATTTGCGCTTTCAAAAACTCGTCGGTGTAACCTTGGTATTTGGCTTCCACTTCCTCTTCGGCGCGATAGAACTGCACCGTTTTAACGCCAATCAGCACTTCCTGCAAAAAGCCGATACCACGCGCCAGTGCCGAACGGGTAACCAAATACGTAGCACGCAGACGGTTTCGAACATACCGGGTAAGGTAAATAACCGGCGGCATGATCACCAATACAATCAACGTCAGTTCCCAATCGATAAAGAACATCATGATCAACAGCGCAATGGTATTGATTGAGTCTTTCACCAAGCCAACAATCGACTGCACAAACGACTCACCAATGGTTTCTAAATCACTGGTTAAACGCGAAAGTGTTACCCCCGTCGGCGTATTATCAAAGTAACCACGCGGCAATTTCAATACCCGGTCAAACAACACCGTTCGCATATCCGTAATGGTGTGCTGGCCGGTTTTCCGTAGTTGGTACGAATAGGTGGTATCCACCACATAGCTGGCGATAAGCACCATCAACAGATAGAAAATATGCAGCAGCAAGCCGTCCATATTGCCCTGGGTGAGGTGAGTATCAATCACCTTGATGATCAACCAAGGAAACAGCAGGCTGGTGATCACTGTTAGCGGCAACATCGCAATGCCTAGCAACGCAGAGCACTTGTACTTCTTAGCAAACTTAAAAAAGTGCTTTAGGTATTTAACATCAACACCTTTTAACATGCTTCGGTCTCCGCTTCATTTTGCTGTAACTGCCAAGTGTCGTAATAGTAAGGACAAGTTTTCAGTAGCGTGGCATGGCTACCTTTGGCAATCACCTTGCCTTCATGGAGCACAATAATTTCATCCATATACTCAAGCGCATTCACACGGTGTGATACCACCAGCACTGATTGGGTTGTCAGTTGGCTAAACAGCCCTTCAAGGATCTTCCGCTCGGTTTCGTAATCAACGGCCGACAACACGTTATCCATGATGATCAAATCACTCGGCTGAAGCAGCGCACGGGCAATACTCAAACGCTGCTTCTGGCCACCAGATAGCATGATGCCTTTCTCACCGACGACGGTTTGATCACCCTCTTCAAACCGCGACACATCCCCAGCCAGCTGGCTCAGCTCAAGCACTTCATCAACCTGTGCGCTTGCAATATCAGCATCGCGGCTGCCAAAGCGAATATTCTCTTCAACCGTGGCCGAGAATAAATAAGGGTCTTGGGTGATGGTTTTAACAAAGCGGCGCAAATCACTACGGGCTATGGTTGTGACGTCTTTGTCACCCAGAAACACAGTACTTGCTGGCACATCAAGATGATGATTAAGACAATTTACCAACGTCGTTTTACCTGCGCCGATACTGCCCAACACACCGACTTTTTTGCCCGGCGGGATATCGAAGCTGATGTTATCTAAAATTAAGCGCTCTTCGCCCGGATAACTGAAGCTAAGGTTTCGCACCGAGAAAGTTTGGCCCTTGAGGCTGTCTACCTCCAATTGCGGCAAAGGAGTCACATCCTGCTCAGGGATATCCGCATTCAAAATCGTCTGCACACTGGTGATCCCCACCATGCCACGCTGATAGATAGTCGCGATACGGCCTAGCTGCATCAGCGGCATTGCCAGCAACACCGAGTAGGTCAAGAATGCGGTAATTTCACCCAGCGTCAGTTGCTGCTGCATCAGCATGTAGCCACCCAGGCCCAAAATAAGGACTTTCATCAGGTCATTGGCGTAATCCAAGATAGGCATAAAGTAGACCTGAATACGGGTGATTTGCATGCGGCAGCGCAAGAGCTGCTGGTTCAGCGTTTCGATTTCCGCCTTCACCCAAGGTGACATCTGCTGGCTTTTGATCAAATCAATCCCAGACAAGTAGCTCATCAACTGGGCAGATAAGTTTTGCAGCCGGCGCATGTGCTCCATATGCAGTGCCTTCATGCGCTTGAAGCCGATGCGAAAGATCACAAACGCCACGGCAATAGGCACAACCGAATACATCGTCAGCTCTGGCGAAATGCGCCACATCCACAGCGGTGTTAACGACAACGCCAGCAAGGCATTGAAGAACTGCAGGAAGCCAACACCAAACAATAGCCTAACGCCACTGAGGTCATTATTGACAATTGAGATCAGCTTGCCCGAGGCAAACTTGTCATGAAAACTGTTCGGCAAGCGGTTTAGCTTTTTAAGCAGCATGTTTTTCAGCGCCGCTTCTGTGATACGCCCAGGGTTGAGCGCATAAATTCGCGACAATATACGGACGATGATCATCGACACCGCCATGATCACCACTATCCCCACATAGGTTTTCAGCTGCTCGTGGCCCGACGTAGACGCATCGTCAATCAAATCGATTGCCAATTGGATATAACGGGGAATTTCTACCTGAAGCCAGTTAACAAGGAAGATGAACACGATCGCTAGCAAGTACGACGTTCGGTTCAAACGCAAAAAGTGCGCGATAAGTTGTTTTTTAGTCATGTGAAGCTTTCTGTCGGGGTGGTTCAATGCCGTACTGCTTAATACAAGCTTTCACAATACAGTGGCGAGGGTCATCAATTTCTTCTAGCGCATCCAGCAGCCATTCCGGCAAACGCACTGGGCGGGTTTTCACACCCGGCTTGCGACCACAGCCAGCCCTAAAGCCGCCTCTGCTGCCACATGGGTGTTGGTGAGTTTTATCTTTCAAGGGAAGTCCAGATCATAAGTAACTTTGATAAGTGTACACTTATCAAAGCGGGATTTCATCTGGAGTTGGTGTGGTTTATGGGCTATACCTTAAATCGGAAGAAATTCATCTTAAGATCAACATCAATATCTTCAGAAAGGCTGTATTCGCAACCAACAACATTGGATACCGCCGATTTCCAAAAGTTTAGCGCAAACATATTTTCAATTAAGACTCGAATTTGCCATTTCCCGGGGTATGACTTGAGAACAAGCTCAAGGGCTTTCTTGCCAACACCCTTGCCTTTAAATTTCCGTAACACAAAGAACTGTTCAATATCATAGATAGAAGTATTCGAGGGGTATCTTCGAACAAGAGCAAAACCAGCAAGTTCTGAACCAACAATGATCAAATACGGAAAGTGATCATCCCTTTCCCAATACACATCAAACTGGGATGAATCAAATGCATATTGTCCTTCGTCGTTTAGGGTAAACTCCATGAACTCAGACATATCGTACACGTAATATTGAAATAAATTTTCGAGCACGCTTCGTAGATGCGGCTCAATTTTAACTAATGAAACTTCCATATTTCTCCTGCTAGTTAATGCCTTGCTAACGAGCGACAATGCTTAAACCAGTATTTAAATCGGCTTATACGAAGCAAGTTAAGGCTGGCAAACCCAAAAAAGTCGCTATCATTTCCTGTGTTCACAAGATGGTTGTGCTCCTAAATTCGGTGTTTAGGATGGTAACTCTTAGGAACGATAACATCGCAAAAAGATAACTATTGGCGCCATAGTCTTTTGTTATGCACTGCTAGATAATGCGGTTGCAATTAGTGAACCTATGACACCAAGTGAAATGGCCCATATTGAAGATATTACTATCGATAGTTTCGGATTAACTTTGACCCAGTCAGCAATAATATAAAACTGAGTTTTTCTTATTTTCTTAAGCTCTTTTTTTGTCTGGTTGATCGCATCAATTGAGACAGTACCTTGTACTAACCGTTCACTGCAATCACTACATAATTTGGGGTCGTGACATGAATAAATAATATCTTCCTTAATGCCATTCATATCAATGATCCGCACCAGCAGTTTTGGACACCGAGTTAAGTGAGTACAATCACTAACGAGGTGAATCATGACAAACAAGAAGAAACGTATTATCCATTCTCCTGAATTTAAAGCAGAAGCCCTTAAACTGG
>NZ_PYMA01000013.1 GCF_003026495.1 Photobacterium sanctipauli | reverse complement strand
CTCATGAAAAAGCTAGGTTTAGTGAGCTGTCAGTTGCCTAAGCATGCCTACAAGAAAGTGACTCAAGAACATGTTGAAGTCGCGAATAAGTTAGACCGACAGTTCGCCGTGACGGAGCCGAACCAAGCATGGTGCGGTGATGTCACCTATATTTGGGTTGGAACGCGCTGGGCTTATTTAGCCGTAGTTCTCGATCTCTTTGCAAGAAAACCTGTTGGTTGGGCAATGTCGCTATCGCCGGATACCAACTTAACGAGCAAAGCCCTATCAATGGCTTTTGAGGCAAGAGGAAAACCGAAAAATGTTATGTTCCATAGCGATCAAGGCTCGCATTACACTAGCCTGAAATTTCGGCAACTACTCTGGCGATATCAGATTGAGCAAAGCATGAGCCGACGAGGAAATTGCTGGGATAATAGTCCGATGGAGCGATTCTTCCGAAGCTTAAAGACAGAATGGGTACCATCAATCGGGTATGAGAGTTTTGCCCAGGCACAACGTTCAATCACACAGTACACCACAGGATATTACAGCGAGATCAGGCCACATCAATATAACGGTGGCCTGACGCCAAATGAGTCAGAACGATTATTTTGGAATGACTCTAAAACCGTGGCCAATTTCAGTTGACCACTTCAGTTGCCCCCTTTTGACAGATCAAAGGTAGGTAAAAAGGGGGCTGTATCATAGAGTAAATATCGAAGAAAAGTACTCCCAATACAAATATGTAATTTACACGTTTTATCGGAGTTCTCAATTGCAAGCTTGTATATTTAAAATATCAACATGCTAAAGTCGATAATGAATATACATAAGTTTTACTGCCCAATTGCAGTCGTTTGTGGGGATTAAAAAAAAGCCGCAACAATTAAGTTACGGCGACTCCATGTCTTTAGAGGTTTGCTTTCTAGTTATTAGAGGCCCCTTTCATATATCGCTCAAGCAGACAAGAAATATAAAAAGGGGCCACACACCAGTTTCGATGCAGTCATGCAGGTGTATGAGGCATAATAGCAAACTGAGTTAAGTTTTTATTTAGCATTGGAATATATAAGATGTCTTGATTTGCCATTGTGCATACCAACAAACAATATATTATGACGTCTTGCACAGATTGATGAACAATGCAGACAGTTGATTGAACTGTGTAGCCCCTTCTCTGAGTCTATCAGTCCTTAAGAGAAGGGGCACGCCATCTTGCTTTGCCAAGATTTCCCCTCACTTCTTCCAGATATTTAAACGGTTAAGTTATTGGGTTTTGAAATACATCTATGTATCAATCCAATACCTCTAATTTACAATGTAAATATTGCTCCAATCACAAGCAGTACTACTCCAAACCTGCGGCTCTTTGTGCAAACCTTTCTACAAGATAATCAACCAACAACCGGAGCCGTTTCGGGATCAGCTTGCGCTGGGGGTACACCAAACTCACCGGTACCAACGGCATTTCCCAGTCAGGTAGCAAGCGCACCAAACGGCCGGTGGCGAAATGTTCGCGACAAATAAACTCGGGTAACACAGCGATACCAAGCCCATCCAAGCAAGCCGCCAGCGACATACTGATGGTGTTTACCCTGAGCCGGTAAGGCAGGTCAATGCTCACCGCATCGCCAGACTGCATCAGATGCCAACTGGGTAACTTAACCGCCTTGTTCTGTATCTTGACCTGATGGTGAGGCGGTTTGAGATCAGATGGCTGGTGAATCATTCCAAACTGATCAAGGTAATCGGGGCTGGCGACCAACACCCGGCTCGACTGGGCGAGGTGGCGAGAAACCAACGTAGAGTCGTCCATCTCGCCCACTTGGGCATATAAGTCGACACCTTCACCGATGATATCCACCTCGCGGTTCGTTAGCTCAAGATGAATAGTGACATCCGGGTATAGCTTGAGAAAGTCATTGATATACTCCCCCAGCACTTGCTGCCCCAACTCCACAGGCATGGCAACGCTCAGTCGCCCTCGCACTAGGTCTTGGTTTGCAGTGACCTCCAGCTCTGCCTGCTCCATGATTTCTAGCATCTGGCAACAAGACTGGTAGAAAGATTCCCCCTCCGGTGTGAGCACCAAACTCCGTGTCGAGCGCGTGATCAAGCGCACACCTAAGCTTTGCTCCAACTCGGCCACTTTTCGGCTCACCGTCGACTTTGTCATATCAAGAATTTCAGCAGCTTGAGTAAAGCTTCCACAATCAACAACTTGTGAAAATATCGCTATTGAGTTCAAGTCCATACCAGCCCACTCACTCTTCGATTGGTAAGAATTTTGCAACAGTGTTTCCTCTTTTTCCTATCCTATCACCCAATCTTTTTCATTTACACTTTGCAACACTTTTCAAATTCCAAGTTCCCAGACGCATTCCTATAAGTAGAAGAGAGTAATATGGCCCAGCAAACCCAGTCAGCCGCGACCGATACCCAGCAGGCACACACGCCAACACCAGCAACAGCAACAGCCACGGCACAAACCAAGCCAAAAAATAAGAAGAAAGCACCGTTAATCGCTACCTTGATCATGCTTTCGTTAGGACTCGCTGGCGGTGGCTACTGGTTTGGCTACGGCCAATATTTCGAATCGACTGAGAATGCCTACCTGCAAGGAGACATCACCAATATCAGCCCCAAGGTTGCCGGGTATATCACCGAGTCATTTGTCGAGGACAACCAGCATGTAAAGGCGGGCGACTTGTTGGCAAAAATTGATGACCGCGATTTCATTGCCGCCGATGACCAAGCCAAAGCCCAGCTTGCCGTCAGCCAAGCGACCATCGAAAACCTCAAAGCCCAGCAACAATTACAGCAAACTAAGATTCGCCAAGCCGATAGCCAAATCGCCTCGGCACAAGCCGAGTTTGAGCGAGCCCAGCAACAGGTATCGCGCACCCGCAGCCTACTCAAGCGCAACTACTCATCGCAAGACGAGCTAGACAGCATGATTTCGCATCAAAAAGTCACCAAGGCCCAACTGGATGAAGCGAAGGCAAGCCAGCAAGCCGCGATTGACCAATTGGCTGTGATTGCCAGCCAAATTATTCAAGCAGAGGCATCGGTAACCGAAGCCCAAGCACAACTTGAGCAAGCAGATCTGAACCTGAGCTACACCAAGATTTACGCGCCGGTGGATGGCATTGTCGGCAAACGCAGCCTACGGGTTGGCCTATACGTTCAACCTGGCATGCCGCTAATGAGCTTGGTGCCAACCTCGGATGTATGGATTGAAGCCAACTTCAAAGAAACCCAGCTCAGCGGTATTCACCAAGGGCAAAAAGTTGATGTCGAGCTGGATGCTTTCCCGGGTCAAACACTTGAAGGGGTGGTGGATAGCTTCTCGCCGGCGACAGGGGCAAAATTCGCTTTGCTGCCACCGGAAAACGCCACGGGTAACTTCACCAAGATTGTTCAGCGCGTGCCAGTGAAAATTACCGTCAAAGCACCGGAAGCATTGGCAGGCCGCCTGATCCCTGGGTTATCTGTCGTTGCCACTGTCGATACCCGAGGCTGATCCCATGAGCAATACTGCCATCCAACCCATAGATTCAAACATGGATTCGAGCATAGATTCGAACATAACTCCGAACGTTGAAGAACCTACCGTACCACGCCGCCATTGGATTGCGTTATTTGGCGGCCTGATCGGCGCCTTCATGGCAATCCTGGATATCCAGATCACCAACTCATCCCTGAAAGATATCCAAGGTGCGCTCTCTGCAACCTTGGACGAGAGCTCATGGATTTCCACCTCTTACCTCGTCGCCGAGATGATTGCTATTCCATTGAGCGGTTGGCTATCAAGAGCCTTGGGCAAAAGGCGATACCTTACTTGGACCACCACTGTATTTACGCTTTCATCACTGCTTTGCTCGCTATCATGGAACATGACATCCATGATTGTCTTCCGTGCACTGCAAGGGTTTAGCGGCGGGGCGTTGATCCCGCTCGCCTTCTCATTGGTTGTACAACTTCTCCCCCTGCAAAAGCGGGCCGTCGGAATGGCGCTGTTTGGTATTACTGCCACCTTTGCCCCATCGATAGGGCCTACATTCGGCGGCTGGCTAACAGAAAACTTATCGTGGCACTACATTTTCTATATCAATATCCCGCCAGCTATCTTGCTGATTGCGATGATCCGCTATGGCCTAGACGATGAACCTCTTAACCTGCCAACACTGCTCAAAGCCGACTGGTTAGGCATTGTCACCATGGCCCTAGGTTTAGGCTGCTTGGAGGTGGTGCTAGAAGAAGGGAATCGCGAAGAGTGGTTCAGCTCATCGTTTATCGTCACATTGGCGATCATATCCGGGGTAAGCCTGGTGTACTTTGTGATCAACGAGTTGCAGCATAAAAAACCCTTGGTTAACTTGCGGTTGTTGAAGAACGGACAGTTTGCCATGTCTTGCCTAGCCTACTTAATCTTGGGCATGGCGCTGCTTGGCTCCATCTATGTCTTACCCTTATACCTGACCCAAATCCAGCAATATAACGCGATGGAGATTGGCGAGGTACTGATGTGGATGGGCTTTCCGCAATTGTTGATTTTCCCTTTGGTGCCCAAGCTGACCAACATCATCAAGCCCAAGTACCTGGTGACTTTTGGCTTTACCATGTTTGGCCTCAGCTGCTATGTCAACACGCATATGTCAGTGGATTTCGGCGGCCAACAGCTGATCCTGTCCATGCTACTGCGTGCCATCGGCAGTCCTTTTATCATGGTGCCGTTGTCTTTGGTTGCGATGAAAAACATCAGCAAGCATGACACTCCCGATGCCTCGACACTCACCAACGTCATGCGCAACCTCGGCGGTGCCTTTAGTATTGCAATTATCGCCACCTTGCTGGATAACAAAACCCGTGAACACTTTGCCCACATCAAGGAGTCGTTGCCAAGTGTCAGCACCGATGCATGGCAACAGCTGTTGCAGCAGAGCCAGTTCTTTATCCAATCGGGCAGCGATGCCAGCACCGCAATGTTGCAGGCACAAGCCAGTTTGACCGCCACGATGCAGCGCGACGCAGCCATTATGGCCTATAACGATGTCTTCCTGATGATGACCGGGTTCCTAGCCTTCGCCGCTGTCATTATTCTCACTATGCGCGACTAGGCGGTATTTATGTCCCTATTTTGATGTTTAATGTCTTAATACTTGTAATAGACCACCATGCTAAAACGTAAAATTCTCCCCATCAAATGCTGAGGAGAAAAAACATGTACGAGAAAAACATTAGTTTAGACATTAGCCCAGAGCACCCTGCCTACCAATGGGCAAAGCGTCAGTCTGATTCCGTCAATGCCCTCGGGCATATCGGCACTCATATTGACTGTTACACCAAGGTGCCAGCGCACACAGACTATCGAACCCCAGTCCAGATCATCGATTGCTCGAAGGGCATGCCGACTATCGAACAAGTGAAAGCGCTGGAATTAAAGGATAAATCCTTGGTGCTTTATACCGGCAACCTAGAGGAAAATGGCTATGGCACCCCAGGCTACGGTGCGCTGGCAACCTACCTTGATAGCGAGGTACTCGATGCTATTTTGGCGGCTAAGCCTAAATTTATCGTCATCGATAGCTATGGTATCGGCGCCCATGGCGATGAGCACATCGCCTTCGACCAGCGCTGCGAGCACCACCACTGCTTTGTGATTGAAAATGTCTGCCTAACCCGCGACATGCTCGAGCACCTTTGCGAACTGGCGATTAGCTTCGATGCAAGCTCGGCCACCACAGGCAAGCGCTGCGACGTTGTGGCCATTAGCCACAAGCAATAGCGGAGGAAAGGCAATGCCGATAAACTGCAAGATAGTCGCCCTGACTCACCTCAACACGAAAACATTACGCGTGGTATTGAAGGCTGAGCAGGCATTCACATTTCTCGCCGGGCAATATGTAATGGTTGAATTCGGTGATGGCGACAAGCTTCCGTTTTCCATCGCGTGCGCACCAACGGAGAATAATCTTTTCGAAATTCACCTTGGTGGTATTTCGCCACAGAGCAAGCTCGCTGAGCAAGCCAGCTGGCTACGCCAGTGCTTTGAACAAGGGGAAAGCATCAACATAGATGTTGCGGCAGGCCATGCTTGGTTGCGCCCCCCAACCGAAAGCACAGTGCTTATTGCCGGGGGCTCGGGTTACACCTACACCCGTAGCTTGCTCCTAGCAATATTGAAGCACTCCCCCAGTTGCAATGTGAGCCTCTACTGGGGGGCCTTCAGCGAGGAAGACCTATATGAGCATCATTATCTTATGGAGCTGACCAAGAAACATGCAGGGTTTCGCTATATACCAATAGTAGAAGTGGCCTCCGGCTTGTCCCCCTTCCGCCAAGGCAGGTTAATGGATATTGTCGAGCAAGAGTGTGATTTCATGTCCCTGCCTACGACCTATATTTGCGGACGCTACGAGATGGTACAAACCGCTTTTGCAACGCTAAAGTCCAAGCACCAAGCGCTTTGCATTTATTCTGATGCGCTTTGAGCAGTGTAATACCGCTCAAAGCACCCAAGTGATATCCTAAATTAATAGTTAGAGCCTAAGCATCAAAATATAAACAACAGCATATAGACAACAATATAGAGACAAAACATGGCGGTTATCGACGGTTCAACCCCATTCAATGCCGACAGCATCGACAACGATGTTGTCGGCATTGCCGCGACCATTGGCGCCCACGACTCAGGTATGCACAACCACCAGAAAGGGCAGTTACTGTTCGCCGCTTCGGGCTGCATGACAATTTCACTACAAGGGGCCAAATCTATTTTGCCCCCCACGCGGGCGGCATGGATACCCGCCGGGGTAAACCACTACGCCAAAATGAGCAATGTTGTCGCTTATCGCTCGCTTTATTTCGACAGCACGCTTTGCCACTCCCTGCCCGACAAGGTCACTATTTTTACCATCAACCCGCTGCTGCGCGAGCTGATTGAGCGAATGGCCTTTTGGCCATGGGACAAACCCAAGCAGGAGCAAACCAATACCCTTGCCTTGTTTATCGAGGAGATACAAAGCGCCCAGCAGGTGCCGATGACCCTGCCCTTTCCCCAAGACCGCAGATTACATAAATGGCTTGCCGGGATCATCGATGAGAGCGTACTCCCCCCGCCATTAAAGGACGTCGCCTCCCAAGTCGGTGCGAGCGAGAAAACCATCTCCCGCATTTTCAATCGCGAGGCGGGCATGCCCTATCAATCATGGCGGCAGCAATGGCGGCTATTTATCGCGATAAAGCTGTTATCCGAGGGCGCCAGTGTGGCTGACATTGCTTCCCAGCTTGCCTTTTCCAGTGACAGCGCCTTTATCGCCTTCTTCCGCCAGCACACCGGGGCAACACCGGGCAAATACCTTGAGCCCAATAATTAGCGGCAAATACCTTGAGCCCAATAATTAGCGGCAAATGACATTCACTTTCTCAATAATTTAAGTAACACTTACCCTATCAAACGATTGAGGAAGTGAACCATGGACGCTCTAACCATTGCCCAGCTTGGCAACCCAATATTGCGCCAGCAGGCCGAGACATTGACCCCGAGCCAATATAACGACTATGCACCGTTTTTCGCCGAGCTAGAAAAAATCATGCTGGAACACAACGGTGTGGGCATTGCGGCACCGCAGGTGAGCGAGTCTGTCCGCGCTTTCATCGTCGCCTCAAGGCCGAACCCTCGCTACCCCAACGCCCCAATGATGGCACCCACCCTCATGCTCAACCCTGAAATAACCTGGCAGAGCGAAGAAACAGAAAAAGATTGGGAAGGCTGCCTAAGCATTCCCGGTATGCGCGCCAAGGTCAGCCGCTCAACCCACATCGATGTGCGTTACCACACCCTTGACGGCGAAGTGGTTAGCACCAGAATGGAGGGGTTTATCGCCCGTATATTCCAACACGAGCTCGACCACCTCAACGGCATCGTTTTCCTTGATAGGGCCGATTCAAAAGACTATGTCACCGAAGCAGAATTTCAAAAAATCATGGCCAGCTAGACCCCTGAATACTGGCGATCTCGACGGAATAATCAACACTACTCCCAGTGAATAGCGATCTAAAAAGCCCCTCGCCACACCTGATCAAAAACAATCTAGGGGCGAGGGGCTTTGTCTTTCTAAATTAAAAAAATAGGGCTTTGACGCTAAACCGCTGGGATCTGCTGGGTAATACAGTGGATATTCCCGCCGCCGAGCAGAATTTCACGGGCATCAACTCCCGTTACCTCATAACCCGGATACCACTGTGCCAACAACTGGGCCACGGCATCATCATGTTTTTCATCAAGCAATGGGTAGATAATATGCTGATTTGAAATGAGGTAGTTGGCATACGAACCCGCTAGCCTTTCACCCGCCACCCGCTCCATGCCTTCCGAGGCATCCACCCCGCCAGCTTCATCTTCGGTGATAAACAATGGGCCTGGCATTGGCAGCTTACGTACCTTGATCTGACGCCCCTTGGCATCGGTTTGGGTTTCAAGTACATCCAGCGCCTGACGCGAGATGGCATACTGCGGATCAACCGGATCCTCACACCACGTCAGCGCGACCTCACCCGGACGGATCACATGGATCAAGTTATCGACATGGCCATTGGTTTCATCGTTATAGAGCCCTTGCGGGATCCATATGACTTTTTCGACCGATAGGTAATCCTTCAACACATCCTCGATTGCTTCACGGTTTAAGTCTGGATTACGGCTTGGGTGGAGCAGACACTCCTCGGTGGTGTAGAGCGTCCCTTCACCATCAACATGGATAGATCCGCCTTCCAACACAATCGGCGCCCGGTAGCTATTATCACCCAAGGTTTCGCACACCTTGCGCGCCACGGCATCATCTTTGTCCCATGGGAAATACAATCCATCGACCAGCCCGCCCCAAGCATTGAAATGCCAATCGACACCACGGCGTTCGCCTTCACCATTCACCACATAAGTTGGGCCAATATCACGCATCCATGAGTCATCGGTACTCATTTCCAATAACTGAATATTGCTCGGCAGCAGGGTGCGAGCATTTTCGAACTGGCCAGCACTCACCACCATGGTTACCGGCGTGGTTTTGGCAATCGCCTTCGCCACGTCGACAAAGGTCGATTGGGCTGGTTTACCGCCATAGCGCCAGTTATCAGTACGCTCCGGCCATGCCATCCAGACGCCAGCATGGGGCTCATGTTCGCCAGGCATTCTGAAACCATCTTGACGTGGGGTGGTATCTAGTTGCTTAGTCATCGTTCAATCCTTTTTGTTTTAGTTTTTGGTTAAGCCGTATGTTCATGAAAATTGGCTTGCTGCTCTTGCTGCGCTTTTTTCTTCACCGCCAACATCAACAGGTATTCACCCGCGCCAACAGTGAGTAGCACCCCAATAAATACCGGCGCGCTGTACACCCAATTCACCGATAGCGTTAGCAAGTCAGGGAAGATAAACAGCACCACAGCTTGGACAATGGTTAGGAAGCAGATAATGCTCAGTGCCCACTGCACCCCCATACCACCAGGCACACGGAAAGGACGCTCGCGTTCGCCATCTGCAAGGCGCAGCTTGAGGTAAGACGGGAACATAAAGAGGTATGGCAGCAAGAAAATACAGCTAGAGAAGGCAAATACCGACCAGAACAGCTCATCGCTGGTTTGGGCAAACACGGCATAAGCAAGGATAACCACGGTGGAAAGCATACCTGTGATATTGTTCGCGCCCACCGGGGTATCGTATTTCTCGGACATCTTGGCAACAGCGTCTGGCAACTCGCCTTCACCAGCAGCTTCTGCCGCCGCTCGGCTGGCACCCATGGTCCAAGTCACCATGTTGCCGATAAAGGTCAGCAATGCCATGGTGCCAATCACATACACCATCATTTGGCCAAATGGCCCGGTGCCAAACAGCTTACGCAAGGTATCGATGATCCCCGCCACCAAGCCGATATCCTGCATCGGAAGTGCCATCAAAATACCAACAGTACCAAACACATACAAGAAAGCTGTAATAATCGCCGCGAGGAAAATAGACTTAGGCATATCACGCACGTCTTTCATTTCCTTGGTCATGGTCGCGACCAGCTCAAAACCCATTAGGTTGAACACCAAGGCAGGCAAGAACGCGACGCCAGTGTCTAGGCTCGGCATCATAGCTGATAGGGAAAACTCGTTGGCCACCCCGTTTTTGGCCGCATAGACAAAACCACCGACGCCCAGCACGGTGATCACCGTGACCTTCAGTATCGCACCGATATTGGTTACCCATACCCCGACATCAACCGAGACATTACAAATCCAAATGGTCAGCCAAGTCAGCGCGATACAAATTGCAATTTGCCAGAACAGCGACAAGCCCGGGAAAAACAGTTCCGCAAACATACCGGCAAACATAATGTATACCGCAGGCATCCAAAGCCCGACGTTGATCCAGTAAAACCAAGTGGTTCTTACCGCCCATTTATAGCCGAATGCTTTTTTTACCCAATCATAAATACCACCATCACCCGGATAAGTCGTACCTAGTTCAGAAGTAATTAGCCCATAAGGAATAACAAAAACCACTAAAGTAACTAACCACCAGCCAATTGAGCTTACGCCAATTGATGCCGATGCCGTTAATGTGTCGACAACAATGACGGCACATAAGCTAAATAACGCTAAGCTTGTAACCCCCATTTTTCCTTTGGATACTTGCGTGTCCATAATTCTTCTCCGTGTCTAACTATTTGGTTTATTTTCTATGGCGAAACTGTTTCGTGCTTATTATCTAACCAAAGCAAGACAGCGGCTTTCGTTATTAGAATCACTTATCGATGGAATGGCGCTTTATTCACGCCAAGGCGTGACAGAAAAACCATAATTTATGCCCCAAGCAGGCTTAATCGCGAAAATTGATTCTGATCAAGCCTACTAAGTGAAAATAAGCGCTAAATTTTTAACCAACCTAGCCACAACACATATTAACGAGACAGGATAACCACAATGGAAAATAACAAGCCTATTATCGTCGTCGCCGTTGGTGGCAATGCCCTATTACAGCGCGGCGAATTAATGAGTTTCGAAAACCAGCAGAAGAATATTGCCGTTGCCACTGCTGCATTGGCAAAACTGAGTGAGGATCACCGCGTGGTTATCGTCCATGGCAATGGGCCGCAGGTAGGATTATTAGCTTTGCAAAAATTCGCCTATACCGATGCGCCGCCCTACCCACTTGATGTGTTGGGTGCCGAAACCCAAGGCATGATTGGCTATATGATAGCCCAAGGGCTTAAGCAAAACTTACCTGGCCACAAGGTCAGCACGGTGCTCACCCAAGTAGAAGTTGACGCCAATGACCCGGCTTTTGCCTCACCGAATAAGTTCATCGGCCCGGTTTATGACAAGCAAACCGCCGATGACAAAGCCGCCGAATTTGGCTGGTCTATCAAGGCCGATGGCGAATACTGGCGCCGCGTGGTGCCATCACCGCTGCCACAGAAAATTGTCGAGCTTGATAGTATCCGCACATTATTGGCTGCCGATCATACGGTAATATGCTGTGGGGGCGGAGGGTGCCCCGTGATTGATACCGCAGAGGGATACAAAGGCGTTGAAGCCGTTATCGATAAAGATCTCTCTGCCGCCGTGCTGGCACAGCAGCTTGGTGCCGAGCACTACTTGATTCTCACCGATGGTGATTTTGTCTGCGTCGATTGGGGGACGCCCAACGAGCAGCCTTTGTATGACGTGACCGTGGACCAAATCCAGCAATACGCCTTTGCTGCCGGTTCAATGCAGCCAAAAGTGGATGCTTGCTGCGCGTTTGCCAAGTCGACCAACGGGGTTGGCCATATCGGATCGTTAGATAAAGCCCAGGCCATTATGGCCAAACAGTCCGGCACCCATATCCACCCTTAAGCCCAATGCTGATGGCATGATGATAAGCAAAATAGAGCGAAGCAAGGAACCAGCATGAAGCGAGAATCGACAGAGCAACGGTTGGAACGGATACACACAGCAATCACCCAGCTGGTTGCCCAACGGGATATTAATTCGATTTCAATCTACGATGTCGCCAAAGAAGCCGCCATTGCGGCTTCAACGGTTTACCACCACTACCCCAATATCGAAGCGCTGCTCTATGAGCTGATGAAAGACATTTTTGCTGACTTCACCCAAGTGCTCGACAACGCAGTAAAGCCCGAGGCCATTCACCACTGGAGCGATATCAACCGGATGATAGAGCAGGGGTTCATCGATTATTACCGCAGTAACCCCCTTGTCCAACGCATATTACTAGGTCAACACACCTACACGTCCATTCGCCATGCCGATGCCCAAAACGACCTCTTGTTGGCCGAGCATGTAGAGGCAATATACCGGCGCTATTTTGTCCTGCCCGAGCTCCCCAAAGACGTCAACATCTTTGCCATTGCACTTCAAGTCGCCGATAAGGTGTATTCAATGAATTACCGCGAAAATGGCGATATTCCACCAGAGATGGCAAGGGAGGCAATAGTATTAACCGAAGCTTATCTAGGCACTTACCTACCGAAGAACTTGCACAGGATAAATAGTGAGACTCTCTTAAATTAGTTTGGCTATGACTTGCTTTGCATTGAATTTAAAGCCCGTACCTACTTGGTTCGGGCTTTTTATTTATTACTTCAAAAGTATGCCTAATATTTAATACCAGAATCAAATATCGAAAAATATTCTCTTCACGTTATCTCGTTTGTGACATTAATCAGGAAGCAACAGGCATTTATTTAGCATGAACCGATTAGTGATTCTAGTTTAAGAATTCATCCCCGGCGCTAGTAATAATAGAGCCATCCAAAGGGGGATAAGAATTAACCTCTCCCTCAGATAAATATCTCTCTAATTGATTGCTCTGCTACTAAATATATAAAAGGAATCCATTATGAAAATGCCATCTTCAAGTGCAACCAACTTAAACAAAGAAGGTCTTCGTCATTTCCTTAAAACTCAGGACTACACCAAAAAAGAGCTAAGTGACATTCTTGAATTAATGGCAATGCTAAAGCAAGCTCGCCGTGACAACGCCCTGCCACAGCTATTCAAAGGCAAATCGGTGGCAATGATCTTCGAACAGCCTTCAACCCGCACCCGCGTCTCGTTCGAAACAGCAGCGACCATGCTGGGCGGCCACGCTTTATTCCTATCACCGAAAGATATCCACCTAGGCGCCAAGGAATCACTAGAAGATACTGGCCGGGTACTTTCTCGCATGGTGGACGTGATCATGGCTCGCGTTGACGACCACAGCACCGTGGCAGGCCTTGCGGAGCAAGCTAGCGTGCCTGTGATTAACGGCCTGTGTGATTGGCTACACCCAACCCAAATCATGGCCGACTTGTTCACCATGGTCGAGCACTTACCTGAAGGCAAATCGCTAGGCGACCTCACCGTGGCCTTCGTGGGCGATGCCACCAACGTTGCTTCATCGCTAATGTTTGCGTGTACCAAGTTCGGCATGACGTTCAAGCACATCTGCCCAGAGCGCTTTAAAGCACCGCAGAAGTGGGTAGACATCGCATTGGACAACTGCGAGATGTCGGGCGGGAAGCTGGTTATCACCGACAACACCGATGAAGTGGCAGGCTGCGATATCATTGTTGCCGATAGCTTCTACTGGTTTGGCCAAGAAGACGAAAAAGAAATCCGTCTATCAACCTTTATCCCTGAGTATGTGGTCACCCAAGACATGATGGACAAAGCTGGCCCGCAAGCCATGTTCATGCACTGCCTACCTGCCAATGACCAACGCGAATGTACCCGTGAAGTGATGGAGTCCCCGCGCTCATTGATTTTCGATGAAGCAGAAAACCGCCTAACCGCTCAAATGGCATTGTTGGTTTACTTCACTCACAAACACATCCAGCAACCGAGCAAGGCAACAGCCGCCCAGCACAAACAAAAAATAGAGGATTTCTTGGGTACCCTATAACTTTCCCGGGCTCCCCCTCCTCTGGCTTAAGATGCTGGCTAACTGCCAGCATCTTTTTATTTTAGGCACCTTCGCAAAGCTGAAGCTCTAAGCCTTCAACAATCCAGTTAGCTTTCAGCGGACCAAATACGGAAGCTCACCTCCAACTCCTCTGGAGCATATACAACTATTGGCAACTTGCTGTTGTAGCGGTAGAGATCTTTGCTATTTAGCTTAATGAACTTTTCTTGTTCTGAATTCTCGGGGCAAGCCATCAATGTTTGCCCACCGCGTCCGGTATACCCCTCGACTTGGTAATAACGGTAGCCCCAGCCTTTAAGGTTATGCTCAACAACTTGGCCAGATAGCATTACCTGATTACAATCCACCAGCATTTGTTTGCCTGCAATAATCTCAACACGCTTGTCTTGCTCATTTGATACAGGATCAACGTAAAATACGTGGCGTTTTTGGCCCTCAATCTCTGGAAACATCTTTGCCGACGGCCTTTCTACCGAATCTACCGTTGCCTCACACCCGGCAAGCAAGCATGCTCCTGTAACCAACAATACCTTGGTCTTATTCATTGTATTAATTTCCTAAAGAACGGATGTAAATCAGCAATGATAGCGAGTGAGCAAACATGAATGGTTAGCATATCCCAATAAAATAAACATCGGCCTGCTATACCTGGGGCACAAATACATATGACCAGAATCACCAAATTGACCCGTCTACAAGTGTAGGGTTGATAATGTTCGCCGTACCAACGGAGAGCAACTATGTCACACTCTACTCTTTCTAGTTTCAAAACCACCTTCCAACCTGTCATGGCGATGTTTGATGCCATACCTAATTACCTTAAGGGCATTTTGCTTGCCTTGGTTTCAACCGGGCTATTTGTAGTGGTCGGGGTGCTGGTCCGAATGCTAAGCAGCACCATCGACACTTTCCAGATCTTGCTGTTTCGCCAGGTCGTCTTCCTCGCGATCCTGATGCCTGCCATCAAGGCCAATATTCCCGTTCTGCTAAAGCCCAAGAAGGTCAAACTGCACCTGCTTCGGATCACCGGCGCCTTCTTCGCCTTGTACCTCGGCTTTGTGACGGTCAGTAATATCCCGCTCGCCGACGCCAAGGCAATTGGCTTCTTGCAGGTACTGTTTGTCGCCTTGATATCAAGAATGTGTTTGTCAGAAGCGGTGTCGGCTTCACGCTGGTTTACCATCTTGGTCGGCTTTCTTGGCGTGATGCTGATAGTGCAGCCCAACTTTGCCGATGCCTCGTTTTTCTATATTGTGCTCGGTGCCCTTGGCGCGCTGGGGGCTGCCACGGCGGTGGTGTGCGTTAGGAAAGTCGCGCAAACCGAGCCTAGAATTACCCTGTTAGCCTATCAAGCCATCTTTGTAGGGCTGCTTGCCCTGATCCCAAGCCTTTATAGCTGGCAATGGCCAACATTCAATGAGCTGTGCCTGCTGATTTTGGTCGGGGCTATCTCGTCAGTTGCCCAGTGGTTCGGGGTGTCGGCATACAAATGGGGAGAGGCAAATGTCATTGCCAATGTTGAATACATCAGTATTCTTTACTCAATCGCACTTGGCTATCTGCTGTTTGCGGAAATACCGAATTCCATTGCCTTTTTGGGGGCTGCCGTACTGATTTCCAGTGTCGCGATCCCATACCTATACAAGGCAATAAGACCCAATGCTCGCGCCGATAACTAAGGGGCCTTTACCATGCTGACCGTCACTGCACTGGCCAAACACTGCAACGTTTCGCGTACCACGGTGCTCTACTATGAACGAGCAGGCCTATTGCAACCCGCCCAACGGGCAGACAATGGCTACCGTTATTACGGCGACAAGGAAATCAAGCGGCTGGAAAGCATCTTGTCCTACCGCTCATTTGGTATTCCGGTTGAAGACATTGCCCCGCTGCTAGATAGCCAGTGCGAGCAAAGCCAGCAGCAATTGCTGACTGATCAGTTCAATGCATTGGAGAGCGAAATACAGCGGTTGCGCAAGCAGCAAAGCGCCATCGTGGCTACACTCAACCAGCCATCATTGCTGACATCGGGGATGCTGACGAAAGAAAAGTGGACTGCCTTGCTCGCCGCCTCGGGCATGAGCGAAGAAGACATGACGAACTGGCACATCCAGTTCGAGAAGATGGAGCCACAAGCCCACCAGCAATTTCTCGAATCGCTCGGTATTGATACTGATGAAATCGAGCGGATACGCCAATTGTCATAGCTTTTTGTCACAGCTTTTGTAATAGCTTTGCCTTCCTCCTAAAACGTCCTGCGCCTGGCTGTTCTCAGCCAGGCGTTTTTTATTCGACACCCATCGCCACGACAGATTTAAGCTTAGGGTAGCTACCCTATAATATTTAGTTTGACCATCAAACAACATTGACAATGTTTGACAATCAAACTAAATTGGCATTCAAATATCTTGACAATCAAACTAAATAGGTCGCGTTTTGCAGTTTTCAGCAGCACACAAACATGAGTTCACCGCCCACAATCATCGCGGTGAAAAGCGGACTTTCTATGTCCTCTTGCTTACCCTCGTTACTATGGTGGTCGAGATTGTTGCGGGCACGGTATACGGCTCGATGGCACTACTCGCGGATGGCTGGCATATGGGTACCCATGCTGCCGCCTTTTGTATTACCCTTTTCGCTTACCGCTATGCCAAAAAGAACGCCGATAACGACAGGTTTTCTTTCGGCACGGGCAAAGTCAGCGTGCTGGGTGGTTACACCAGCGCCATCGCCCTTGGTATTGTTGCCTTAGTCATGTTTGGCGAATCAATCCATCGCCTCTTCAACCCTCAAGCCATCCAGTTCAATGAAGCTATCTTTGTCGCCATCATCGGGTTAACGGTGAATGTCGCCAGCATGTTCCTGCTCCAGGATCACCACCATGATCATTCGCATGATCACTCACACAGCCACTCGCACGGGGAACACCACCATGACCACAACTTGCGAGCGGCTTACCTACATGTACTTGCCGACACCCTGACATCACTGCTGGCTATCGTCGCGTTACTATTTGGTAAGTTCTATGGGTGGCATTGGCTCGATGCCCTGATGGGTATGGTGGGCGCTTTAGTGATAGGTAAATGGACACTGAGCCTGATGAAACAGACCAGTCCGGTGTTATTGGATGAAAATATCGATCAGCAATATCGCCAACAGGTTGTCGAAGCCCTGGCTCCGTTTGCCACAGTGAAAGATCTGCATATCTGGAAAATTAGCGGCCACCATTACTCAGCAGCGATTACTATCGAGTCGCATAGCGACAAAAGCCTAGCTGAATATAAACAATTGCTCGCTAAGTTTGATAAGATTTGTCACCTTACTCTTGAAGTTCATCCTACGGCCTTATGCAAAACCTAGAAAAATTGAACCAGACTCTGACCGAGTTCTACGACAAGATGTCTTCATGGGAGCAATCTGTAGTAAAAGAAACAGGCTACTCCCTTGCCCAAACCCACACCATCGAGGTGCTGGGGAGCCATGGTGCTTTAAGGATGAAAGAGCTGGCAGAAAAACTGGGGATCACCACAGGCACCCTGACCGTACAAGTCGAAAAGCTCGTCAAGGCTGGTTTGATTGTTCGCCGTCCTCACTCGGAAGACAGGCGGGCCATTGTGGTTGAACTGACCGAAGCAGGCCAAGCTATCCACCAGCAGCACAACCAGCTGCACCTCGAGCTGGTCAAAGACCTGACCAGAAACATCAGCCCCGAGCAAGCCGAAGTACTGCTTCAATGCCTTGGGGAGATGAACCGCGAGTTTTAGTTTCCCGCTTGAATAAACAATATTCGAGAAACCAGAACCTAAGAGCCAAGGACGAATAACAAAACGCGGCAACGATTCATCGAGTCGTTGCCGCGTTTTTAGTTTTTCAGCACCGGCTATGTCAGCTTAGCATTTGCATTAAAGTAAGCCGCCCAGTGGCTGCTCTTAAGTACTGGTCTTAAGTACCTGATTATTAAATATCTAGTATTAAATACCTAGCGCCTGACCACCGCCAATTTGCAGTGTTTCAGCGGTGATGAACGATGCGTCTTTGCTCACTAGGAAGGAGATTGCAGACGCCACTTCTTCTGGCTGGCCAAGACGACCAAGCATGATGCTGTCTGCCCATGAAGCGAAGACTTCTGGCTTCGTTGCTTTGATTTGCGCATGGAACGGGGTGTCGATTGTACCAGGCGATACCGCGTTAACACGGATGCTAGCAGGTGCCAATTCTTTAGCCAATGCGCGCGTTAGAGTATGTACAGCCGCTTTTGATGTACCGTAGATACCAGCACCCGGGCCACCTGCGTTCCAAGCCGCATTAGATGTGAAGTTGATGATAAACGCGTTGTCAGATTTTTTAAGGAATGGGATAGCAGCGCGTGATACGAAGAAAGCGCTATCTAGGTTAAGTGCCATTACCTTGCGGAAGAACTCGGTTTCCATGCCTTCGATTGGACTACGGCCACCTAGGCCACCCGCATTGTTCACGACCACATCGATATGACCGTATTTTTCACCGATCGCGTTGATGTTTTCAGTAACAGCATGCTCGTCAGTAACGTCAAAACCACGGTATTCAGCATCGATGCCAGCTTCTTTAAGCACAGCAACGCAGCTTGCGCCTTTATCTGCTTCGATACCGTTAAGAACCACAGTATAGCCATCTTCACCAAGACGTTTAGCAACTTGGAAACCGATACCACCCGTTGCGCCAGAGATAAATGCAATTTTTTTAGACATTTTGATGTTCTCTATGAGTTAGTTAAAGGTTGTGCCATAGGGGTTAACACAGTTAACCATTCACGTTAGTAGCACCTTCGCCACTAACTATACGGTATTATTGTATGACAAGAAAGGTAAATTTGAATTGACGGCTAAAGACACATTACAGGGCAGTTGTTTATTCTGTTTATTTACAATAACTTAGGGCGGCATCATGCCGTGTTGGGTTATAGGCCTGGCGATGTTCTGGTACTAAACGAAAGCTGCCGCTTCTCGCTAATGATGAAAAAAGCACGGCTTCTCAGTACGTCCATTTCCTACTGCTGAATCATGCTATCCCATACCCCTGCTATCGGAAAGCAGGGAATAGGCACATCATTGGTTACAATTTCTTGCCTGCTAACCAGCCCCGTCGCATCCATAAAGATCAAATAGTTATAGTGGACGCAGATCAAAAAACGCAACACTGGAGAATATTTCCTCGTATTCTAAGATTGCTTTAATACTGGGAGGCGTATATTCTATAAGCCATATAGTCATACAATAGTATTTTATTAGGAGTCTGAAATGACTAAACCTGTAATTGGTTTCATCGGTCTTGGCCTTATGGGCGGCAACATGGTTGAGAATCTTCAAAACCGTGGTTACGAAGTTAACGTAATGGATCTTAACAAAGATGCAGTAGCAGCCGTTCTAGCTCGTGGCAATGCGTCTGAAGCGGCTTCTGGTAAAGAACTAGCTGAGAAAAGTGACATCGTGATGCTTTGCCTAACAACATCTGAAGTTGTTGAGAAAGTGGTTTACGGCGAAACTGGTATTCTAGCGGGTATGTCTGAAGGCAAAACGCTAATCGACTTCGGTACTTCTATCCCAGCTTCTACTAAGAAGATCGGTGCTGACCTTGCAGAGATTGGCGCAGGTATGATCGACGCACCGCTTGGCCGTACTCCAGCTCACGCTAAAGACGGTCTACTAAACATCATGGCCGCTGGCGACATCGACACGTTCAACAAAGTGAAACCAGTGCTTGACGAGCAAGGCGAGAACGTATTCCACCTAGGCGCACTAGGTTCAGGCCACGTGACTAAGCTTGTGAACAACTTCATGGGTATGACAACGGTTGCCACTATGTCTCAGGCATTCGCAGTTGCTAAGCTAGCCGGCGTTGACGGTCAGCAACTATTCGACATCATGTCAGCGGGTCCTTCTAACTCTCCGTTCATGCAGTTCTGTAAGTTCTACGCGGTAGACGGCGAAGAAAAACTAGGCTTCTCTGTGGCTAACGCAAACAAAGACCTAGGCTACTTCCTGGCGCTATGTGAAGAGCTAGGCACCAAGTCTCTTATCGCTGAAGGTACTTCTACTAGCCTACAAGCTGCTGTTGATGCAGGTATGGGCAACAACGACGTACCAGTTATCTTCGACTACTTCACTAACCTTAAGAAGTAATTCGAGCAGCTCTATTGGGTAAAGTGGCTTAAAGGCACAGTACTTCAGTAGAAATGAAAACTAACAAAGGCGCCACCCCATGGGGTGGCGCCTTTTTATTTACCCGTTTTTACCTGCAAGTAACCTAACAATTAGTGCCAAGACACCACTTGCGCCATCTCGCGACGGGTTTTGGCAAAAGGTGGCTCGTCGGCACGGTAGCCAAAGGCTACCATCGCCGCAGGCTTGTAGTTTTTCGGATCAACACCAAAGTGCTCTTGCAGTACCGCCATGGTCTTGTCGATCTCAAAGCCTTCGATTGGGCAAGAGTCGATACCCATCAGGGCGGCGGCAGTCATCATATTGCCCATGGCAATGTAAGACTGGCGTGCCGACCATTCGGTGATCTGCTCACCTTCGATTTTGAAGTCGTGTTCTTGGAACTTCTGGAATGCTTGGTTGATAAAGCCAATCACATCTTCCGGCAGCTGCTTCACTTCCTTCATGAAGGTCTGCTGGTAGTCAGAATTGTGCTTCATGGTCGCATCCGTGTGCGCCAGCAGGATCACAAAGTGGCTTGCGGTACCCAGCTGGCCAGCCGTGCCATTGAATGCCCCGTTCGCACCCCAAGTGAACTCGCGGAAAAGTTCGCGTTTCTCTGGTGATTGCACAACCATGATTTGCCAAGGTTCAAAACCAAACGAACTTGGTGACAAACGCGCGGCTTCCAAAATAGTGTTGAATTCATCTTCGCTGATCTTCGCATCAGGATTGAATACTTTGGTCGCGTGGCGTAGCTCGAAAGCATCAATAATTTGGTTCTGAATAGCTTGGCTTTGATTTTGATCTTTCACTGTCGTTGACCCTGTCTTGATTTGATGGGGCAAGAATGCAGTATTCATGGTACAAGATAAATGGCAAAAATCACCAATCATTATGGACACTATTTTCCATAATTGGGCACCTCTACCAATGCCAGCTTTAGGTTCAGCAGTAAATGAGCCGCCACACTAGCAATCGTGACGGCACCCTATTCAGGCTAGGAGGTTTGATCTTTGGAGGGCTAACAATAAAAGCAATAATGAATATGCCTTTCTTATTGTTGAAGAAATTCGGCAATATAACGATATACCTTATCGCACTCTTCTTTGACCAAATCTTCCATATTCAAAAAGGCATGGATCATATCGGGAAAGTGGATATGCTTAACCACGGCACCGGCAGCCTTGGCTTGCTTGCAATAATTCATCCCCTCATCCCGCAGCGGGCAGAACTCCGCCGTTAGCAGCAAAGTCTCGGGAAGCTGCGGCGTAAAGTCACCATATAAGGGGGAAACGAGTGTGCGGTCTTCATCATTTTGGAAGTAATTGTCGAAATACCAAGCAATTTTACTTTTCTGCACTAGGTAGCCTGTACCATTGAGCACCATCGACTCCGAGGCCATGGTGTAATCAAGGCTTGGGTACACCAGCACTTGCTTAGCTAGGGTTATCGCATCATCAAACTGGGCTTTCTGGCTCACCGTGGCCACCAGCGCGCCCCCACCGGAATCGCCTGCGATAGACAACCGAGGCAAGTAGTTCAGCTTGCGACTATCAAGGGTCTGCCAAATATGCTTCACCACGTTACAAGCATCATTAACCCCGGCAGGGTACGGACATTCTGGCGCCAAGCGGTAGTCCACCGAGACCACAATATGCTGGGTGGCATTTGCCAATTTACGGCAGATAGGATCATACACAGTGATACTGCCCGCTATATGACCGCCGCCATGGTAAAACACCAACACCGGCAAACTCTGCGCAGGTGCCGGGTGGTAAATGCGCACCGGCACGTCATACTCGTCGCTGAGTACCAGATCATCCTGCACCCAGGCGACCGCAGGGATATCGGTGACCAGTCCCTGGGTTAAATTGGCCAGTCCCTCACGCGCATTGGTCGCGGTAGGCTTGAAGCCATCTTCAACCAATAGGGCCACTTGCTCATTAAAGGTGTTCAACCAGGGTTGTAGTTTTGGACTTACTTGGCGCATGGCATCCTCCTTAATGCGACGCTCACGGTATGGCAACTTACTAAAACTCAATAGCCAAAATAAAAGGGGCAACGCCATGTCGGTGTGCCCCTTACTATGCTATGCCCTTATGCGATTTACGCCCCTTCCTTGCCATTTTTCAACAAGGCGCACAAATCGGTAAACGAAGTGATATTGGCCTTGGCTTCAGCACGGGCGATTTCCGGCTCGCCGTTAATAATCGCATCGACAATCGGCTTGTGGCTCAAACCACTTTGCGACATATCGTAGTCGTAGTGGGTCATGCAAAGGTAGGTTTTCAGCTGGTTAGCAATCTGGCTATAGATTTTCTCCATCCGCTTGCTGTTGCTCGCCTCAACAATCTTGTTATGAAGGATGAAGTCAGCTTCGGTGATTGCCTGCAAGTCGGCAGGGCTCTGCTCACACAATTTCAGGTAGTCATCCAAAATAGTTTGCAGCTCTTGCTTGTCTTCATCGCTGGCTTTTTCGGCCGCCATGGCAGCGGATTGGCTTTCCAATGCAACCCGCAGGTTATACAACTCCCACAAGTCATCTTCGTTAAGGGAAATCACATGCCAACCGGCATAGGGTTTCGACACCACCAAGCCTTCATGTGACAACGAGTTAAGCGCCATTCTGATGGTGCTGCGCGACAGGTCGAGCTCTTTAGCCATGGTGCTTTCGATGATTTTTTCGCCTTGTCCAATCTCGCCGCTAATGATTTTTTCACGGAGATAATCGGTCACTTGCTCTTCGAGGCTCTGCTTATTGAACTTCATTCTGTTTACTTGTTTTCACATGGGGTTTCTGTCGAACAATCTTACGATGATCAACCGACCGCAAACAACTAAATATCTATCCTTCGTCACAGTTTGCATTAATCCGCCGCAATTACCTCCTCAGATCTTGACCCACATCAATTCTTTCGTCGCCGACGTTTGTATAAATGTCGATTGTCCGACAATATACAAGAGATCGAAAAATGATTAAAGCGATCCAGCTTTCCGAAGCTGACAACGTGGCGACGCTTTTGGGAAATTTGCGCAAGGGCGAAGAGGTAGAAATCATCTCCACAGAAAACCAGACCATTGCAACGGTCACCGCACTGCAGAACATCCCTTTTGGTAACAAGGTGGCCATGTGCCACATCGAAAATGGCCAAGAGGTACTGAAGTCGGGTTTCACCATCGGCAAGGCGATCTGCGATATCGAGCTTGGCCAGCTGGTTCACGTCCAGAACGTGCGCAGCATCCGCCTAGATATTCCAGACAACATCATCGAGCTGATCATCAAAGAAATGGAGATTGAACAATGAGCACATTCAAAGGTTATCCGCGCCCAAACGGCTCGTTCGGTATCCGCAACCACATCCTGATCATCGCGGTTGACGAATGTTGCGAAGGGATCGCCCGCAATATCAGCAACGAAGTGAAGGGCTCGATCGTCGTCACCAACTACAACACCTGTATGCTGGGCGGCAACGAAGAGATGATCGACACCATGATCCACACCGGGATCAACCCGAACGTGGCTGGCGTATTGGTGATCGCCATGGGCTGCGGCTCGATTGATCCCGAATTGGTGGCAGCACCGATCCGCGAAACCGGCCTGCCGGCCCACTCGATGACGGTGATCAAGTCAAAAGGAACCCGCACCACCATCAACGAGGGGATCGCGCTGGGCAAAGAGCTTGAAGGCCATGCCAACAGCATCGAGTGTGTTGATGTTCCGGTTTCCGAGTTGGTGATCGGCGTGAAATGCGGCGGCTCAGATACCAGCTCTGGCATTGCCTCCAACCCTAGTGTGGGTGCCGCCGTCGACAAGATGGTCGATATGGGCGCTACCTGCATGGCGGGCGAGCTTATCGAGCTGATTGGCTGTGAAGATATCCTGCGCGAGCGTGCGGTCAGCACCGACGTCGCTGACAAGATCTGCAAGCTGATTGAAGAAGAAGAGCACCGCTGGCACGTAGAGGGCACCGAGGTTGAAACCATGTCGATCGGCAACAGCGTTGGCGGCCTGACCACGATTGACGAGAAATCCCACGGCGCGATGCACAAAACCTGTACCCGTGCGATCCAAGACGTGCTGCGTATCAACCACCTCCACCGCGAGAAGCCAACCAAGCCGGGCTTCTACCTTACCGAAACCACCCACCTGTGTGGTTCGGCGGCGATGCACTTCGCCTCTCTGGGCGCGCACATGATCTTATGGACCTCAGGCGGCGCAGGCTTTAACAACGCCATCACCCCGGTGATCCGCGTATCGGGCAACGAACACCTGATCACCGAAGACATGGACATCAATGCCTGCGGCATCATGAAGGCGACAGATACCATCGACAACGTATCGAACGAAATCGTCAAGAAAATCAACTATGTCGCCAATGGTGGCCTAACCAACATCGAAGGTGTTGGCTTTGCGTACGCCTCGCTTTACCAAAAAGACCAGCGACTGGAACGCGTACTGAACATCTACCCTGAGTAAATAACAACCACCCTATTCATTTTTTAGCCGCACATCACTAAACTGTGCGGCGGAGATCAGACATGAACAAACAAGAAAAAACTGGCCTAGTCCTCGCGATTATGTGCGCCATCATGTGGGGCGCCTCGTTCCCATTTTCTGGCGTACTGGCAGGTAAAATCGACCCTGTGGTATTTGCTATTGCCCGCTACAGCCTGGCCACCCTCGGCTTGGGAATTGTGTTCTTCTTTTTCACCAAAGACCGCAAATGGCTGCAGGTGAAAGACATCCCGCTAATGGCGATCTCGGGCATTGCCGCCCAGGCGATGTTCTTCTATACCTCGCTACTGGCATTGAACTACATTTCGGCATCGGAAGTGGGTGTTATCAACGGTATGATCCCTATCTTCACCGTGCTGGTATCTATCCCGCTGTACCGCAAGTTGCCAACGCTTATCCAAACCATTGCGGTTATGATCAGCTTCGTGGGCGCCTTCTTCATTGCGTTCGATCCAACCAACCAATACTCCGGCCTTAACATCGGCCATATGTACATGGTTATCGGTGTGATGGGCTTCATCGTTTCTTGCTTTATCAACAAGAACTTTGCCGACCGCTACGACGGCCTATCAACCATGCTTTACCAGTTCCTGTTTGCAACCATCTCGCTGGTTATCCTTGCTGCGTTCAAAGGCTCGGATCTAACTGAAATGAGCATCGTATTCGCAAGCGGCATGAACCTGTTCAGCGTACTGATGCTGGGTTTGGTGTGCTCTGGCTTGGCGTACGTGATGTACTTCAAGTCGCTGGTACTGACCGGTGTTACCCGTGCCAACATGGTGCAAAACCTGATCCCGCTATCGGCGTTCGTTCTGTCTATCTTCCTATTGGATGAAGCCGTCACCATGCAGAAAATCATTGGTTTGGTACTGGTTATCGGTGCACTGATCTTGTTCGACATGGACATCAACGTCATCAAGCGCAAGCTTGGGCTGGCCTCGTCACCGGAAAAAGAAGCGGCCTAAGCCTCTTTAGCCAACAACCTTAACCAACAGTGGCTTCACCGACAAAATAAACGCTCCACAATTTTATGTTTATTGCCCGCTTGCCAGCAAGCCGGGAGGGCGAAGTGCTGCCGCTGTTTTATGCTGAATTAAAAACCAAACAGAAATAAACCCAATATTGCTAGGAAAAATGAACAATGAAAATTACTGATATTGAAGTGATCACCCTACGTGTACCTGCACTAGATGCCGATTGTGAATGGGGCGAAGATGCGGTGGTGGTTAAAGTCCACACCGACAAGGGCATCGTGGGGATTGGTGAGTCGGACACCAGCCCGGCAATGGTGAAGGCGTGTATCGAAGCGCCGCAAACCAACTTCTACTGCAACGGCCTAAAACGCTTGCTCATTGGTGAAAACCCACTGGAAATCGAGCGCCTGTGGAACAAAATGTACTGGGCTTCAAACTACATGGGCCGTCGCGGCGCGGGTATCCACGCTATCAGTGCCATTGATATCGCGCTGTGGGACATTGCCGGCCAGTTCTACGGTGTGCCTGTTCACACCCTGCTTGGCGGTAAATACCGCGACAACATCCGCTGCTACGGTACCTTCATTCCGGCAGACAACCCTGAAGACAACCGCGGTATTGCCAAAGCATTGATCGACCAAGGCTTTACCAGCATCAAGTTCGGCGGTGGCGTATTCGGTGACGATCCGGAAACCGACTACCAAATCGTTAAGGCAGTACGCGAAGCGGTTGGCCCGGAAGTGGAAGTCCAAATCGACCTTGCGTCGAAATGGCACACTTGTGGCCACTCGGCAATGATGGCAAAACGCCTGGAAGCATTTAACCTGAACTGGATTGAAGAGCCGGTACTGGCCGATAGCCTAAACAGCTACAACAAGCTAACCCAGCAGGTTTCGCAGAAAATCGCAGGCGGTGAATCACTGACTACCCGCTACGAGTTCCAAGAGTTTATTACCAAGTCAAACGCCGATATCGTGCAGCCTGATATCACCCGCTGTGGTGGTATCACCGAAATGAAGAAGATCTACGACATGGCGCAGCTACACGGTACCCAGCTGATCCCGCACGGCTTCAGCACCGGTATTTTGCTGGCGGCATCGGTCCACTTCCTGGCTGCTTGCGAGCACGGCACCTTGATGGAGTTCTCCCAGAGCACCAGCCCGCTGTTCACCTCGTTGGTGAAGAACCAGCTTCAGTTCGACAACGGTTATGTGACAGTCTCTGATGCGCCGGGCTTGGGTATCGAGCTGGACGAAGAAATCATTGCCAAGTACCGCATCGACTAAGCAGCTTATGCACCAATGTAAAAACCGGACATAGTCTTGGACCCCCTCCCCTTATTCTAGGGAGGGGAATCCATCAATCCCCTTCAATACCCAATACCTTCGAACTAACCCCATCTAACTTCCCCTTATTGTCAGCAACCTCAATCCCATGACCAACAGCGAACAAGGGGAAGAACCGGTTCGGGGCTAGCGATGACTATTCCACACCATAAAAAGGCATGCCTTTATTTCCAGCCACCTAGCCCCACCACCAGCATGACTTAGCAACAGCCGACTTCGCATGCCTTGGCATCATCGCAGCACTTGTTCTGCCCTAGGTAGGTTTGCTCCGAGAGGTAGAAACCAGTGAAGGCTTCCTCGAAATCTTCTGCGACCGATTTTTCGGCAAGCCCCGTTGCCATCATGGCGGCTTGCCACTGCTGCACTTTCGGAAAACCTTCCAGCAAGTCTTGGCAAGTGTGCGCCTTAATGATGGCCGCGCGGTGCAGCAAAGGTAGCCATGCAATATCAACATTGCTTAGCGCCTCACCCTTGAAGAAAGGCCCGTCGCCCAGTGCCGCTTCTGCCTTGGCAAAGGCTTTCGCCAACTTCTCGCGACGCTCGGTTAGCGTTGCTTCATCTGCACTGCGCATGGTGCTGCACTGCACCAAATAATGTTTGGAACCTAGGTAGCTCCAAGCGCGATCAAGGGCACGTTGCTCCGGTGTCACGTCCGATTCCAACATTGGGTATACCTCGTCAAGGTACTCAATGATCGCATCCGATTCGAACAAGGCCGTGCCCGATTCTGTGATCAGCAAAGGGACCTGACCATTGGGTGAAATATCCAAAAACCACTGCGGCTTGTCTTTAAGACTGATGTACTCAATCTCATACGGGATATTCTGCGCCGCTAAGCGCGCGGTGACACGTTGGACAAACGGACAAATTTTGAAGCTAACAATCTTGATCATCACTATCGCCTTATCTTTATCGAATAACGCCATTCAATGCGTTTTGTACCTATAAGACGGCAGTGGGTTAGGAAAGACGAAAATAAAACGAAAAGTCAGCCGAGATAATCGGCTCGAACTATGCGCTTGGAGAATGGGAGCAAGCTAACAAGTAATCTAAGTACTTATAAATAAGCATAAAAAATCGAATGTTAGCTCACAAAAATATATTGGTGATTTATTTATAGTACAGATGAATTGTGATCCTATACGACGGTCTACCAATATGAAAAAAACAATTATCGCCCTTACCCTCGGCGGCCTACTTAGCTTAACCTCCACTTCCCTGCTAGCAGACGCAGCACCGCAACAGAGCATCCAAGCCTCGGCGGAATACAGCCAATTTACCTCCAAGCGCCAAGTTGTCGATCAGCTACTGGCGGATGCGGTAACGGCATTCAAGTCGCCGGCCCGTATTTCCCATGCCGGCTTTACGGCCAAAATGCCAAGCAACATGGAAGTGGTAACCAATCGCCTATTGGAAGCCTACCAGCTTGAGCCGTATCGTACCGACTTGCTGATTTCGGCGGCCAACGCCCAGATCTACAACAAGAATGTCGACCGCGCTATCGAGCTGTTCGAGCAAGTGCTTGAAGTGGCTCCGCAAGATGTGGATGCCCATGCTTACCTCGCCGTATGGCAACACTTCAAGGGCAACCAAGCGGAATCAACCAAGCACATGATGACGCTAAAAGATCTGAATGCCGGCCGCGCCGATGATATTCAGCGTATCTTCGACACCGTAAACCGTGTTGTCGCGACACCGCTAAAAGACAAGCAAGACAAAGAGTACACCGGCAATACGGCAATCATCACCCTTGGCTATGCGCTAAACCCAGACGGCAGCATGCACGAGATCCTGATTGAGCGTTTGGAAATGACCTTGGCAATGGCCAAACAATCGCCAGATTCGCTGATCGTACTGACCGGCGGCGTGCCGAAGAACCACAAGACCGAAGGCAAGCTGATGGCCGACTGGCTGGTTGAAAAAGGTATCGACCGCGATCGTATCATCGAAGACAACTATGCCCGTAGCACTGTCGAAAATGCCCTTTACAGCAGCTATGCCCTGGCACGCCACGGCATCGAGCACGCCACGCTGATCAGCTCGGCAAGCCACGTACGCCGCGGCCAAACCCTGTTTGAGATCGCCAGCTGGCAAACCGGTCCGAAAGGGATCACCTTCGATACCGTTTCAGCCGTTGATAAGCCACTGGAAGAGTTAAAAGTCCCTACCGATGGCGAGCTACTGGGCATCTACCGCGATGCACTGCGCACCTACGGTATGTGGAGCTACCGCTCTTACCCGCTAGAGCAGCGTTAATACTTAACCCCATTGAAAAGCAGCCCACTTTGGGCTGCTTTTTTGTTTGTGCCCCCAGATCCCCCCCAAACCAATCTACCCAGATCTCACTTTCACCTATGAACATAGCCACCTATAAAGTCATAGGCATATCAATCTACAAAAGAACAAAAGCAGATCCAAACCCAATAAGTAAAAAATAATCTTGTTTAAAATTTCATAAATTCAGCAATTTCACATTTAAAGATCACGTTTTGGTTACTTTTTGATCCCTCATTCTGCGAGCTGTGAAATCAATCACAGCTGGGATACTGGTATAACAGGATACTTGCCACACCAACATACGAACCAATACCGCCGAGAATAGTATTCACTAACGCGACTAGGCCAATCATCGCAATCAACATTGCGCCAATTGCTGCTGCCAGCTTCACCCCAGACGCCGCCCCTTCACCAGCTGCGGCAAGTAGGTTCTCAGGGCGCTTTTCGGCAAAGCTGGTTGACTTGTCTATGGTATAACTCGGGGTTGTGGTTTCAGGAATAATTAATTTGGCAAACAGTACCCCACCAGGCGCAGCCATAAAGGAAGCGGCTAATAAGTACTGCATATCAACCCCCATCATGGCATAACCCGCCAGCACCGTGCCAGACACCGATGCCATCCCGCCGCACATAACAGCAAAGAACTCGGAATCACTCATTTTATCCATATAGGGCTTAACAACCAACGGGGCTTCGCTTTGGCCAACAAAGACATTAGATACGGCCGACATGGACTCAGCCTTAGAAGTGCCAAGCACTTTCGCCATAGCCCCGCCAATCATGCGAATAATAAACTGCATGATACCCAGGTAGTACAAAACGGCGATGAGAGCCGAGAAAAAAACAACGAGAGGCAGGACGTTCAGAGCAAAAACAAAGCCAATCCCGTCCACGGAAAAGTTAACTAGGTTACCAAATAAAAATTGGATGCCAGCCTTACCACTGTCAAGCACCGCATGGACACCGTGGGACATACTTTCCAACGCTGAACGCCCCCATGGCACATATAGTACCAAGGCACCGATAGCCAATTGCAGCAAGAAGGCCATCCCCACGGTACGGACCTTGATGGCCTTACGGTTGGTCGAGGCCGCAATACCAATCCCTAAGAGTGCCCCAATCCCTAAAAAGCCTATCGCAAACATAACGCCTCCAGAAGATCAAAAATGATTAGCGATAAAAACGTTGATTAGCTTAATAAAGTCTTCTTCAGCCAGTTTCGCGCACTTGAGTGTTTGGTCATGGGAGAGTTCAACACCCCCTAGCCCCTCGGCCATGTTGGTGATCGCACAGACAGCAAGAACAGGTAGCCCACAATGTGCCGCAGAAATGACTTCGGGAACAACTGACATGCCTACCACATCACCGCCAATCACTCTCATCATTCTAATTTCTGCTGCCGTTTCGAAATTAGGGCCTGTATATGAAACGAACACGCCTTGATTTACGTGGATTCGATTTTTCTCTGCCACCTCCAAAAGCTCATACCGCAGTGCTTTATCATAGGCATTTGCTAAGCTGAAAAAACGCGGACCATACTCATCGTCATTAGCCCCGGTCATCGGAGATTCCGGCATAGTGTTGATATGATCGTTAAATACCACCAGGGAACCTACTTCGATTCGCTCGGGGCGAAGTGAGCCAGCCGCATTAGTGACTAGCAAGAATTCGCACCCCAACTTTTTGAATGTTCTAACAGGCGTCGTCATAACTTTCATCGATTGGTGCTCATAATAATGCCCCCTGCCTTTCATGCAGACCACATCCACACCATTCATCGTTCCCAACACCAACTCCCCTGAGTGTCCCTGTACCGTACTGACAGGAAAACCGTCCAATTCTTCGTAGGGTATCGTTATTTTATCGGTGAGCTCATCGGCGATGACGCCTAAACCAGAGCCAAGAATAAATGCCGCCTTGGGTGCAAAGTTTGGCTTTTTCTCTCTAATGGTATTCAGAGCGCTTAATACAGGATCATATGTCATTGCTATACCTATCACTTATTTAAAACACATCGATATGCTACTGAGTGGTAAACATTTATGGTGAGTAAAAGCCGAATGACCATGCGGATTATCGAAACAATTTCTGATTTTTTGGCGTACCAGGAATAGTCATATCAACAAGATAGTCATGAGATATCTGCAGCTAGAAAGGGTTCTTTGCTGAGGAATCACGTTTTTAAATAAAAGAGCTACTTTTCAATGTGATCTTTTGCATAAATAGACGAGGGAGCATAGCGGCTTAATTTATCAATATATATTCAGAATTTGAGCTATATCGCAGAAAGTGCTGGAGGGAAGCCTTGATGGATACGAAAAATATTGCCGTCGACCGCGTGACATTAAGAATGCTTAAGTATTTCTCTGAAGTTGCTGAAACGGGGCACTTTGGCAAGGCGGCCGAGCATTTGAATGTCACCCCCTCGCCCTTAAGCAGCCAGATCAAAGAACTGGAATCAATTATGGATGTGGCCCTATTTACGCGCAATTCCCGAAATGTCCAGCTCACCGCCGCAGGAGAAGCGCTTCAGGTAGAATGCGAACAAATTTTCAGGGCCCTCGATCGTTCAATCAGCAAAGTACAAAAAATAGGCCGGCATCAGAATAATACGTTGAGAATCGGTATTGTCAGTTCTGCCTTCTGGGCTGGGTTTGGCTCAATGCTTACCGAGTTCCGTACTATCTACCCCAACTCCCAAGTGGAAATCATCGAACTCTGTCCCGAAACCCAAAAGCAGCAACTCGCAGACCTAAAAATCGACATTGGGCTCTGCCGTTTTGCTGACGCCCTCAATATCTACCCTCTAAACTCGCTCAAAATAACAGAGGAGGAATTTCTAGTCGCAGTTTCCGATAAGCACCCACTGAAAGAACGCAAGCGAATTGCAATAGATGAACTCAAGGATAATAATTTCAGCTTTATGGCAAGAAGGAACTCGGCGTCAGCAGAGATGATCATAGATGCCTGCTTGCAAGCGGGATTCATACCATCCATCGACAATGAGTTTGTCGAACCCAACACATTGATGGCGTACGTCGCCAGCTCACAGACGATAACTGTCGTGCCATCTAGCTTCGCCTCCCACCGCTGGAAAAACATTCGCTTTATTGCGCTTCGAGAAAAGCTTCCTGCCAGTCTATGCCTTATCTATGACCATCGATCTATTTCCCCAATTGCACAGTCCTTTGTCGAGATGTGCAATGACTCAGAAAAAGTTTGGGATTAAGAATCTGCTACTCAGCCATCTGCTGCAACGCCTTCATGTAAAAGCCCAACGGCCCTGCCAGCAAATCCGTGTTAAGTGAATCCCCCGATTGGCAATGCAGCGCCAGTGCATAGCCGTGAAGATAATCTGCCAGCATCGAAAGGGCGTTCTCACGCAATTCATCATTGAGCTGCAATGCGGCGGTCGCCAAATCGAATCGCTCCATAAACACCTCGGCAGGACCGTGGGATGTCATCGCCAGCATGGTCTCCAACAAACCGGGGTATTGCGCCAGCAGTTGCAAGTAGCTCTCGCAAAGCTTGCTCAGCTCCTGCTGCCACGGCGCATCCTTCTCTGGGCGGTATATTTCACCCACCAAAGACACCGTCACCGCTTCAAGCAAGGCGTTTTTGTTGGCGAAATAGTAATAAATCGCCATCGCATCCACCTCAAGACTGGCGGCCAATTTACGGATGCTCGGGACTTTTCCCTCTTGTTTCATCAGGGCTTTAGCACAAGTGGTGATCGCCTCGCTGCTCAGCTGGCTACTCTGCCCCTTGGGACGACCACGTTTTTTTTCCTTGACGTTCATTGGCAGATCTCTTTAAACTAAACTTAATTTCTACACTGTAGAATATTTTAATTGAAAATGACCCACAAGCCAACCGAGAGGACGCAATATGTCGAACATTGTTTATATCGCCACCAGCCTAGATGGTTACATTGCCGATAAGAACGAAGGACTAGACTGGCTGCACAGTGTGCCAAACCCAGACGGCAGCGACTTCGGCTTTGCTGACTTTATCGACCGGATTGATGCACTCGTGATGGGCCGCAACACCTTCGATATGGTGCGCAGCTTTGATTGCGACTGGCCTTACCCGAAACCGGTATTCGTCATGAGCAATACCATGACCAGCGTCCCTGAGGGCTATGAAGACAAAATCACGCTGGTAAAAGGCCCGCTGAAAGACATCGTGGCCGACCTGAACAGCAAGGGCTTCAACAACCTCTACATCGACGGCGGGGTGACGGTGCAGAACTTCCTGAAAGACGATCTGATCGACGAGATGGTTATCACCACCATTCCAGTACTGCTGGGCGGCGGCTTACCACTATTTGGCGACTTGGCAGCACCGCTTAACTTCAAACTAAAAAAAAGCGAAGTTTTGGCAGATAAGATTGTGAAAAATACGTATGTGCGGGTGAGGTAATGTAATAATCACTCCAACCAACCTCCCTGATTATTCATTGTGTGGGAGGTTGGTTTGAAGCGGTTTTGACTACTTCTTTAATCTTTTAAAGTTAGTCAAATATAAATAGATTTATGCAACCTCTTGTAATCTTAAGCTTTCATAATAATCTTCAGCCAAAGCTGTCATTTTAAACTCAGCATCAACACCTGCAATTTTCTCAACAGCTTCCCGGATTGATTCTAAATCAACCTCAAAAAACTCTTTTCGTAAATTTACAGAGTTAACACGCTGAGCATGAAACTCTCGGTGAAGGGCTGCTTCAAGCGATGGCGCATCATCAACATAAATCATAGCATGAACATCAAATGGGAAAGGAACACTAGCATCACCAAGCTCTTTTACACGATCCATTGGTTCTAAACGTCTTGTTAAGCCAATCTTATAGACATCTTCTCCAAAAGAACCGATATTACTAATAACATAAACATGACCTTTCCTTGTCTGTTCTGCCATACTTTTTGCACGTTCTTCTTTAGCTTCTGCATCTTTAAGTTGCAGCTCTAAGCTCGCAATCTTTTGTTCCATAGCTAATCGATCTGCATCGGTAGCCATAGAAAGCTCTTCTCGAGCTTTATCAAGCATTTGACGATATAGTTTTTCTTCTTTCTCTGCTTCAGCTATCGCCTTTTCATATTCTTTAATAGCCCGTTGCTCTTCTCTTATTTGCTCTTTAATCAACTTCTGCTCAGCAGCTTCTTCTTGTTTTTTTAAAGTATATTGAAATTGAAGTTTACACTCTTCAAACTTTAAATCGATATAATCTATATTAAAACCACACTCAAAAGTCGCAGATAGCTTTTCAATATTATTTGCTAACTTTTCTATTCTCTCTAATGTACGACCAAAGCTGCTAGGGGATATTTTACCTATCAAAAAGTCACATTCTGTATTAAACGCGGTCAGCATTAGCTTAACTTGAGCATCTAAAATTTTCTTATTATAAGACTTATTATTAGATATGATTGTAGTTTCTGGATAAATTACAGCCACCTTTTCTCTAATCATATCCTTCTGTTGCTGTCGAACATCTTTGATCTCTTCAGCAAACCTTGCTGAAGTCTCATACAGATATTGAGGAACCTCAAAATGTCCACATGATGTATACTCATCTAACCTTGAGTATAAATCCAATTGCCCAATTATATCCTTTAACTTAGCCTTATTTTCATCTAAAGTGGAGTTAGTTTCAATAATTTTAGATTTCAACGCTAGAATTTCGCCTTCGTAGTTGTTAATATTTTCAATTAACTTATTTTCATTACTTTTTAGCTCTTGTAAGGCTTTAGTATCTTTATCAAGTTTAGATAAGTAACTATTAGCATCTTCAGACAATCTCTTTATAGTCGCATACTCAGAATTTTTATTATTTATATTTTTAGTTACTTCATCCAATTCAGCTAATGATTCTTTTATTTTATATTCTATTTTTTTATTTTCTTTACCTGAATTCTTCAAAGCCTCCTCAATAGTATTATATTTATTTATTTTTTTATTCATAACTCTCATTGTAAGAGTATAAGTAAGAATAACTGCAACCAAAAAGCAAACAGTTAATATTAAAAGAAGATTAGTATCCATGACCTACCTTAGCATTTGCTTTATGTATTGTTTTCTTAACTCTGAACGTTCGCTACATCTATCAAGGTACTCTCCTTGAGCATCATTCAACGAATTTTTAAACTCTTGTTTTTCTTCTATAATACGGTTTTTCTCAGCTCTTTTCGCCTCTCTATCCTGCTCTTTCAATAATCGCTGATACTCGCGTAATGCTTTTGCTTCCTCTCGCTCCTTTTGTCTTATTTTTTTTTGCTGCTCACGAAAAGCTTTAGCTTCTTCCCTTTCAATTGCTTTACGTCTTCGTTCTGCATCACGTGCAGCTTGTTTATTAGCTCTATCTATTGCTTTTACAATTTTTATCGCTGTTCTTAAACCACTTCCTCGTCTAGCCACTATTGCCTCCATAAAACCTTTTATTCAACATTATCATGAAAAAGGAATTATATTTTTGACATAAATTAATTAGTTCCACCTGTAACGATGCCTTTTATTTAGTATATAAATAAGAAACACAAATCCATAGCACCACATTATTTAAAATCAACCAATAAATATATAATTTATATGAATAGCTTTAATCCTATAAACCTTTCATTAATCCCACCTCACACCAAACTTTTTCAATTTCACGAAAAAATAAAGCTATTTGTGATCCCAACCCCATGAAATATGCAGTCGCTGCCCATTTTGGGCAGGGGTGAAAATAAAATGTGACCTTTACTAAATTTTTACTTTCCTTTTTTAAACACAATCCCCCGAAACAACTTCCCCACTCACAATTAGGAAATAAAAATAATGAAACTTAAGCACTTAGCAGTGATGACCATGGCTGCCAGCATGAGCTTGCCTGTCGTGGCAGACGATACTTTTACCTTTAACGGCTATGGCCGTGCCGGATTGTCTTTCTCGCAAGATGGCGGTGAGCAACCAGCGCGCCCTGAGCTTGGCAATACCAGCCTTAACCATGCCACGGGCCGTTTGGGTGCCGAGAACGACACCTTTTTAGAGCTGGACTTCAACAAAGAAGTCGCTGAGGACTGGAAGGTGCAAATCATGCTTGCGGGCGGGATGGATCCCCAGCTTAACGACGAGCAAGATTTCGAGACCAAGCTGCGCCAGTTCAACGTGCAGGCCAAGGGCGTGATGCTGGGCGGCGAGGAAATTTTCTGGGCCGGTAAGCGCTACTACCAGCGTCATGACATCCACTGGCTCGACTTCTACTACCTCAACAACAGCGGATACGGTGTCGGGGTTGAATACATCCCGCTTGGCGATGGCCTGCTAAGCGCAGCATTACTCAACGAAGATGCGGTGGTGGCCATTGATGGCGATGTAACGAACACCACCGATGTGCAGTACAACAAGATCGATCTGCGCTATGCAATGAACATCGGCTTGGAGTTCGCCGCGGTGATCGGGGCTTCCGATCCAACCGATGAGCAAGACCAGCTGCTCGACATCGAGGGCAATGGCTACTTCCTGACTGCCGCCTATAGCGCCAACGGCTTCTTCGGTGGCGAGAACGGTTACAACAAGCTGGTTGCCCAGTATTCCGATGGCTCGATGGGCCACATGGCTTACAGCAACGGCACCGTGACCAACAAGATCAACGAGAACGTGACCGATGGCGACATCGACAGCGCCTACCGCCTGATCTACTTCGGTGTGGCCGATGTGAACCCGAATATCGAAGTGGGCTACTCGATTGTCTATGCCAACGCCGATCGCAAGGACGCCGACGACTCCAGTATCATCAGCTTGGTGACCCGTCCTGCCTACCACTGGAACGAAACCAACACCACCTTGCTTGAACTGGGCTATGCCGACGAAGATCGCGACGGCAAGAGCACCAACCTGTACAAGGCGATTGTGGCCCAGGAATGGTCGCCAGAATCGAGCCTGATGTCGCGTCCGTCTATCCGCGTTTACGGCGGTGCATTCGGCGGCGATGCCGCTGAAGACGTGGATATCGACAACGAGTTCCGCGCCGGTGTGCAATTTGAAGCGTGGTGGTATGCACCGCGCGGTATAACGCAATAAATTGATCCAAATGTTTTTTATTCAGTAACGAAATCAATGCAGTTACGGCCTATACCCCCACGTAATCGCGTTGGTTTGCAACAAAAGCAATAACACGAAAATTCACATTAAATGGTAGAAACTATGACTATGAAAAAACAAATCCTTGCCGTCGCGATCAGTACAGCCTTGCTTGTGGGGTGTGGCAGTGACAGTTCGTCCTCAGTGACTGACAAACAACTGCCGGAAGCAAAAATAGCGATGCAATACCAAAACACCATTGACCGCTTTGGCGATCCGAAGGCATGGATTGACCGTGAAGAACATGGTAATCGCAAGTTCAATACTTTCTTCGATATGGGGGCGTGGCACGGTTTCCACCTTCCCGAGAGCCCAGAGAACTACGGCTCGTTTACTGGCGGCGCGATTATTGCCGAAGAGTACCTCGTTTACCTTTCCGAGAACTTCCAGCGCCTGAATATCGCCGGTTACGATCTGGGTAGCGGTGACGCCGAGCTGTTCCATATTCCCGGCGCCCTGATCCAAACCATCGACATGGGCGATTTCGTGCTTGAGGCCGAACTTCGCTATGCCACCAACCGTACCGCTGTGATAAAAACCACCATCAAGAGCAACATCGACGATCTTAAACTCGACCTGTCTTGGGGCGGCACCCTGCTTGATATTTGGAAGGGCGAGCAACGGGTAGACGAGAACCAAGACAGCCACAGCAACCTACTTGATACCTCCGTATTGCTTGATGATGAACACAATGTGGTGGCCGTCGATTTCAGCCGTTTCCGCGACACATGGGATGCGATGTTTGGTGGCGAGTCAAAATACATCATCAGCTGGGCTGACGATGTGGAGCTGCTGTGCGTCACCAATGGCTACATCGCCATGATGGCCAATAACCCGCAGCTGGCCAAAGGCGAAAGCCACGAAATTGTCCAGACTATCTCCTATGTGCATGACAACAGCGAGCTCGTGAAAGAACAACCGCTTATCGACCAGCACCTTGCCAACCCTGATCCGGCTTTTGCCGCATCTATCGAGCGCTGGGAGGAAACCGTCAAGCTGGGCGTTGAGCCGAATGCGCCAGAAGATGTCCGCCGTATGGCCGTCAAGCTAATGGACAACCTGACCGGGAACTGGCGCTCTGCCGCTGGCGAAATCACGGGCGCAGGTTTGACCCCATCACCAACCGCTCCTTGGTTCAACATGATCTGGCCTTGGGATACATGGAAAATCGCCTATGCCATGGCCCACTTCAACCCGGAAGTGGCAATGGCGGGGATCAACACCCACTTTGATTGGCAAATCGGCCCCGATGCCGATGCGCTGCAATGGCAAAACCGCCCATTTGACGAAGGAACGCTGCAGGACGTTATCGCCTATAGCCGCTCACCAGAATACGACGGCGGCGACTCGGGCAACTGGATTGAGCGCAACACCAAACCGAGCTTGGCCTCTTGGTCGGTATGGGAAGTGTATACCCAGTTAAAAGCGCAGGGTAAGGAAGACATCGCCAAGACGTGGCTGACCGACTTGTACCCGAAATTAGTGAAATACCACCAGTGGTGGTACATCAACCGCGACCATGACGGCAACGGCTTGGTTGAATATGGTGCCATGCGCGACGGCTTGCTATCGAAAGGAAAGGCCGACGGCGACGTCAATACCCACAACAATGCCGATCAGGAAATGATTTTCTCGATTAAGCCAGATGCGGATGCCGATTACATCGAACTGGCCGGCATTGAAGAGTACCGTAATTTCGCCAACCGCATAGCGGGCGATTTCCAGGGCAAGGACGAAGACGGCAACGATCGTACCTTGAGCTACAGCCAATGGGTGAATATCGATGTCCCGGTGAAAACAGCCGTCACTTGGGAATCAGGCCAGGATGATGCCGCTCGCTTTGGCTTTATCTACAACCTTAATGACGCCAATGAAAAAGGTAATCAGGACTACGACCACCTTGGTCAATACGCAAAAGACACCCAACAGTTTGATAACACGCTCAAAGAAGAGAATGGCCGCTGGGTTTACGCCGATACCTCGGAGCCAAATATGGCCAAGCTCTACCGCGCCGAGAAAGACTGGGTGATGGACATCTATGAAAACCATGACGATGGCGAGCACGGCCTAATTGGCTATTCCTCGAACCAAGAGTCCATCGATATCAACAGCTTCCTGACTGGCGAGAAGATCTACTTGGCCCAGATGGCAGACGAGCTTGGCAAACATGCAGAGGCCGATGCGTTCCGCGCCGATGCAGAGAAATTGAAAGCCATTATCAACGATGAGTTCTTCGATCCCGATACCAAGATGTTCTACGATCGCAAGTTCACCAAATACGAAACGTGCAAAGATATCATCCCAGAAAACCACACCGAAGGGTTTACTGTTGATATGCAAGACAATGGCTGCTACGTACGCGAATTGTTGAGCTTCCGCGGCAAGTCGACCGAAGGTTGGACACCGCTATTCCAAAACTTGGCCAGCCAAGAAAACGCCAAAGAAGTGATTGAGCATACCCTGCTAAACCCTGACGACTTCTGGATTGGCGGCGATTTGGTGATCCCATTCCCAACCGCGGCGGCTTCCAACCCGTCTTACGATCCTGAAATCTACTGGCGTGGCCGCGTGTGGATTGATTACCTCTACTTCGGCGTGCGTGCACTGGATAACTACGGCTATACCGCAGAAGCCAAGCAGGCTGTTGATGCCTACTTCAAGCATGCGAAAGGGCTAGTCGGCACTTCCGATCCGGTATGGGAGAACTACAACCCGGAAACAGGTGGGACGGGTAACGCCAACAACTTTGGTTGGGCAGCCGCCCACAGTTATATGCTACATAAATTCCGTTATGGCAATTAAAGGCACCATATAACTGAAAATAAAAGGGTGCCCGCACCCTTTTATTTATACCAAGAATGTAACTCGCGGTGATAATAACGGACGCATATTGTTATATATGGATACTTGGCCAACTTAAATGAATTATTATTTTAGTTAGGTATCCATTTGTTATATTCCTCACATTTCATAGTGGAAATAATATCGCTTTAAGGAATAAGTTAATTAAAAGCCATACAATCGAGGTTAAAAATATAACAACGATACGTTATTTGTCATTCCCCACTAAGGACAGAACGTTGGCTAAAAAACATGACCTAAGGCGTATTTACTATAAGTTTCTGGAAGCTAACCTATTGCTTAAAGGTAGGATTTCGCTAAAGCATGACTTCCAGAAGGTCATCAACCTAAGTAGCACGCAAACAACCAGAATTGTTGCCGAGTACCGAGAAGAAAATCCCGATGCCATCCACTACAGCAATTACGAGCTAAAGTGGATTGCAGAAGAAGGGTTTATTCCCAAGTATCTTTCTACGGATACCGACTGTAATGAGGCAGCGAACATTATTAACTCCGTGAAATTACTTTGGCTAAACTAGGTAATTTAACCGATAAGTAAAACTTAGGGTTAAATACTTTTTTCACTTATTAATAATGCCAGAAATAATATAATGATACCGATACAAAGCCGCCAATCCCCCGGCGGCTTCGTTATTGGTATAGCTATGAAATGAATTTGCTAGTGCTTGGAAAGCACTTCCTCGAACAGCACTTGCATCAATTTCTGCCCGTTTTCGGTGCTCCAGTCTTGCGCCAGCTCTGCGATCAGCTGGTTGGTCGAGGTCAAAGTCACACCATTTGATTCCATACGACGAAGTGCTGTGTCATCCGCCATCTTGGTTGGCGAGCCTGAACCGTCAACAACCACCTGGACATTGTAACCTTGCTGTACCGATGTGATGGCAGGGTAAACCACACAAACGTCTGCTGTGATCCCTGCAATGATCAGGTTCTTGCGCCCGGTAGCTTCAACAGCGGCGGCAAAGTTAGGATCTTTCATCGCATCAACAATCCCACCGCGCTGGATACGTTGGGCGTACGCTTCCGGCACCGCTTGCTGAAGCTCTTCAAACAGCGGCCCTTGCACATTATCTTCTTGGCTTGATGTCAAAATCAGCGGCATGCCCGTCTCTTTCGCCGCTCGCGCCAATGCGATGGTATTTCGTTTTACTTCATCCAAATCAACAGAATGTACCCACCCCATCGTGCCTACTTGATGGTCAATTAGCAGCATAGCGGTATTTTCTGCGGTAAATGTTTGGTGTTTCATAGTACTTTCCTCACTGTGGCATCACTTGTTCGAGAAACTTGATCTTCCCTGAGTGATTTCAAATAGCAGCCACTTTGCTGTTTCTATCGCTGAACGTCCCTCTCAGGGTATGAAGAAAGTGTATTCACATTAGTACTACTTTATTAGATGGTATAATTGAGTTTATTTATCCCATTTTCATGAGCAATAAAATGATATACCTAAATGAAGTTAAAATTTTCGTCTACGTTGTCGAAGCTGGCAGCTTTGTCGGTGCCGGAAAAAAGTTAGGCATGCCGTCCACCACCGTGAGTCGCAAAGTACAGCAACTTGAGGAGGCGCTGGGTGTGCGTTTGCTTAACAGGAGCACGCGAAAGTTATCGATGACCAGTGCCGGGGAAGCCTACTACCAGCAATGCCATACCTTCTTGCACGCCATGGACAAGGCACACCAGTCATTGCAACAGAGCCAAAATGAGCCGCAAGGACTCGTTCGTCTCGCAGCACCGTATGACTTTTCCGCTTACTTCTTGCAGCCGATCATCAACGAGTTTTTGGCGCAGTATCCGAAAGTCACTGTCGACCTGATGGTGAACGACAATATTGTCGATATGATTGATAACAGTGTGGACGTCGCTTTTCGTTCAGGCCACCTTCAAGGCTTGACCTTGGTGGCACGTAAAATCATGACCAAGAGAATCGTATATTGTGCCAGCCAAGCCTATATCCAGCAGTTTGGCGAGCCTGAAACACCAGAAGATCTGAGCAAACACAACTGTATCTTGTGGCGTCAATCGGAAGGACAACAGTACTGGGCTTTCAGCCATGGTGAAGACGTAGTGGATCACCCGGTCGCTGGGCGGTTTGCTACCGACAATACCCACCTGCACATCAATGCCGCACTGACGGGGGTAGGTATAGCCAGATTGCCCGAAGGGCTTGCCGCGCCGTACTTTGCCAGCGGGAACTTGCAGCAAGTATTAGCCGGGCACACATTTGAGGCAGGCAACATGTACATCGTCTACCAGTCCCACCATTTGCTACCAAGTGCCGCACGACATTTTATTGATTTTGCCGTCGAGAAATTGATCGAATAAGGCGATGGGCCAGAGCAATCACTGTCAGCTTTCTTTACATATCGCGAAGCTATAAGCATCAATACCATTTAAAAACAACATCTTAACAATCGGCACGCTATATGCATCAGGTGTAGCATGCATGTTGTTCATAAAGGAGTATTGATATGCACAAGTTAATCGCTATTACTTTCGGTCTTTTCTTTTCAGCCAATTCATCTGCCGTGTTAATGAGCGAAGTAAGTGAAAACGCTTATATCACGATTGGAAACTATGATGTGGCATGGGCATCGCCTTGTGCTGCGGTATCCCCATCTTGCGCCCCCATCGACCTTTCTTATCAATCCCAATTTGGTTGGAAGGTCATTACCGAAGATCTGTTTAATTCCCTTGGGCTTTCTGCCACCAGCTTTGTCTTTGCGGGCGCAAACGTCGACTATGCAACAGGAAACAACCTTGACGAAGCAACAGGGGCAACCATTGCCAACCTAGCAGGGCAACTTCCTCAAGGCGATGTCGCCGTCGCCACCCCGTGGTTTTCTTCCCGCTACGACCACATCGATTGGGGCAATGGAGTAGATAATAAGTGGAGCTTTGCCGACAACAATGGCCTTGCTTACGGGGACACTATCGTCGCTCGATATGTACCAGAGCCATCATCGATATCATTGTTTGGCATCCTTGGCTTATTGGGTCTTGGCGCATGGCGACGCCATAAAGGCAATCGCTAAATACTCGTTCATCTATTCACAATAAAGAGCCTGACTGATTAGGCTCTTTATTTTTTAATTAACATTATAACTAAATGAGTATTTCCATCGTCTTTTAAAAATTTCAATTCACGTTTAATAAAAATAAATTGAGACATCCATTCATAAATTTAAACCTTATTCGTATATTTTTATCAAAAACATTCAGAGAAAGAATGAAATGTAATCGATGACATATGATTAATTATCTCAAACAAGCTCTAAAAGGAAATGGCACTTATAAACTTGATCATAAAATCAGAAACTTGAAACACGGCATCTATATATATATCGCTTTATATTCACAAAACTTATTGTAATAAATTTGTCACAATTCATTTCTACCCTCTCCGCAAATTCAAATAAACGGAGTTTGTCATGTCCTTTGTTAGAGGGTTATCAAGCGGCCTAGCACTACTTACTTTAAGTGCACCGGCAGCCTCTCAGCTACTGATCACCGAATACGTAGAAGGCTCGAGTAACAATAAAGCCATCGAGCTAACCAATCTCTCTGAGTCCAATATCAACCTTGCTGATTACAGTATCCAGTTGGCATTTAATGAAAGCACAGAGTTCACAAAAACAATTTCCCTAAATGCTGCCGAATTAGCTCCAGGGGAAAGCTATGTGCTGCACCACGACGATGCCGCCAGCGAAATTCAAGATATCGGCAATCAATTCAGCGGAAGCTTAACTTTCAATGGCAACGACACTGTTGCTTTGTTCCAAGATGACAGCCTGATCGACAGCTTGGGGCAGCTTGGTGATACCCAAGACTACGCAATCGATGTAACCCTTCGCAGGAACCCTGACATCACCGATGGCCGTACGGATGTGGAAAGTGAGTTCAATGTCGATGAACAGTGGACCAGCTATAGCAAAGATACCTTCGACGGCCTTGGCTGTAGTGGGTTAGAGACCTGTGGCAATACCAGCCCGCCACCGAAGCCTTTCATGTGCGACTTCAACAACCTGACGCCTATCTACCAGATCCAGGGTGATGGCGATAGAAGCCCAATGGTGCCAGAAGACGGAATTGAAAGCGATGACACCTACTTTGTCTCGGGCATAGTCACCATGCGTGGCGAGAGCCTGTTTAAAGGTTTTTACCTACAAGACCCAATTGGTGACGGAGACAATGCAACCTCAGATGGCATCTATGTTTACCTAGAAGGTGAAGCGGCGCCGGACACTATCCAACCGGGAACAGAGATCTGCCTGGAAGCAACGGTTAAAGAGTATTACGGCAACACGCAACTGGATGTGAGCGATAGCGCTTACCGCATACTGAGCACCGGAAATGAAGCACTGGCACCGGTACCATTGCGTGTAGAAGAAGGCGAGACGTTGCATGACGCCCTAGAGCGCCATGAAGGCATGCAGGTTGCACTTGATGCCGATAGCCCGCTGGTGATCACACGTAACTTCAGTTATGACTATGATGCATCACGCAATAACCTTGTACTGGCAAATGAGTCGCCGCTTTATAACCCAACACACATGCACGGTGCTGAAACCCAAGCAGCACAGGATCTGGCTGCTGCCAATGCAGTCAGCCGCGTTTATGTAGAGTCTGACTACAAAGCCAAAGACGGTGAGTTGCCATGGTTTGACAACTTCAACCCGGTGGATGGCTATTTGCGTATGGGTGATCAACTTACCGGCCTTACCGCCATGGTGGGTTACAGCTACGACGAATACCGCCTGGTGGTCACGAACACCATTGGCAGCGGTGATATTATTCGCGATCCGGAAAACGAGCGTGTCGACGAGCCAACAACAAAAACCGAACAGGGCCTGAAAGTCGCCGGTTTTAACGTGCTCAATTACTTCAACTCTTTCGCCGAAGCAGGCAACCCTAACCCAATGTGCACCGAAGCAGAAGTCGGCCCCAACGACGATTGTTACCGTGGCGCAGGCTCGTTAGAAGAGTTTGAATTGCAACAAGAGAAACTGGTAAATGCCATTATTGCAATGGATGCTGATGTCGTCGCGTTGATGGAAATAGAGAACAACGGCTTTGATAGCAACAGTGCCGTGCAATCTCTAGTAAATGCCATCAACGACAAACAAGCCGATAAGAAAGCCCACTACCAAAATGTGGACGTTGAAAAATCAGACTTATTCTTTAAAGAGGAGCCTGGATTTGAAGATATTGGTTACTTTGGTACTGATGCCATTACCGTTGGCCTGATCTACCGTGCCGATGCGGTGAAGGCAAAAGGCAAAGCCCAGCAAATCCAAATGCCTGAACAACATGCTCCAGTAGAAGGCGACGGAGTGAAGAGTGCTTTCCAGCGCCACGCCATGCTACAAACCTTCACCGTGCCTGGTGAAAAAGAGCCATTGTCAGTTGTGGTTAACCACTTCAAATCAAAAGGCTCAACATGCTGGGAAGATGATCAATTGCCTGAAGGCGAGGAAGACATCCAAGGCAGTTGTAACAACTTCCGAGTCTCAGCCGCGAAGGTACTGGGAGAATCGCTTAACGACATCGACGGTGATGTGCTAGTGATGGGTGACTTGAACTCTTATGGTATGGAAGACCCTATCCTGACCCTAACCTCGATTGACGGTAGCGGCCGCGAAGGTCTGATTTACACCGCATCGCACACCACGCTCAATGGCGAAGTGTATGAACAACAAGGCCAAGCCATTACCCAAAGCTACGGCTTGATCAACCTAAAAGGTAAAGAAGATTACAGCTATAGCTACGAAGGTGAGTTGGGTAGCCTCGATTACGCGTTGGCAAACCCGGCTCTGGCTGACAAAGTCACAGCAGTAGAAGCATGGCATATCAATGCAGCCGAGAGTAACTTGTTTGAATACAGCGAAGACTATACTGGCGATCTGGAAAAATCAGACAATATCTACTCTTCTTCGGATCATGACCCAATCATCGTCACCGTGGACTACCATTCGCTTGATGGTAAAACCGAGGGTGAAGATGACTCAGGTGGCAGCATTCCTCTATCAGCCATCATCGCGCTGGCGGCCATCGCCCTACTTCGACGCCATCACCGATAGGCAGTCGTTGTCTTAAAAACAAGCCGGTCACTTCGCAATGAAGTGACCGGCTATTTTATCTCGACTTTATCAGCCCTTAACGCGACTTGATGCTGCGGTAGGCAAAATCTGTCAAATAGTCGTTGAGGCGATGGGAGGCCGCAACCGCTTCTTCGGCATCGGTGTGGATCACCGCGCGCAGCACTGCCGCATGCAAAGAAGAGGCTTCGGTCAGATCGGCATGTTCATTTTTGAACGCAAACCAGAAACGACGCGACAACCCCTGCAATGGCGCCATGGCAAGTTGCAGGTACTCGTTATCGGCCGCTTTGACCAAAAGGCGGTGGATATTTTTGAGCAACACCGCATATTGCACATCGTCTTTTTGCTCGGCACACACCTCAAGCTGCTCGGCCAGCTGCTGCATGCGCTGCTTTTCTTCCGTTGATGCCCTTGAGGCCGCATAGCGAACACACAAGGCTTCGATATCGCGACGCACTTCCAAAATTTTCAATTGGCTTTCGATAGAGATAAGCGGGATCTGAATGCCACGGCGCGGGTGGATTTCTACCATACGCTCGTAAGATAACCGCTGTAATGCTTCTCGAACCGGCGTTCGCCCCAAATCCAGAGATTCGGCAAGCTGCTTTTCGCTCACCATGGTACCTGGCTCTAGCTCTCGGAAAATTATCTTTTTTTCCAATTCGTTATAGGCGATTTCGGTTTTATTGATGGCTTCTTTTGTTGCTGTCATTGATTTCTTCCGTCCAATTCCAGTAGTGAGCAACCTCACATTTAACCTACATCGGATTGTACCACACAAAAAACAAGGTATATATTACAAACACACAACTGATATATCAGTTGAACATCAACAGTTCATCAGAGAGATAACCATGAAGAATTGGCAATCCGTCAACCGTTTCGATCAACTACCCGATCTTCCGATCCTTGCCGAGATCGATGTGCTGGTCATTGGTGGTGGCGCCGCGGGCGTTGCTGCTGCAGTTACTGCCGGCAACATGGGCAAAAATACCTGGCTTATTGAGAAATATGGCTTTTGTGGCGGTGCTGCTGTTGCTGGTTTGTCGGGCACCATCTGCGGCATGTACATGGCAAGCGACGATCAAGACGCCGAGCCTGAGCAGGTTGTGTTCGGCTTTACCGAGAAATTCCGCCAGGCGCTGGAAGACAAGGGCGGCGTCACCGGCCCGCAGCGCTACGGCAAAACCTACACCGTTACCCATGATCCGCTCATGTGGCGTGAAGTGGCCGACGACATGCTGGAAGAGGCCGGCGTGAATGTCCTGCTCCACACCGCCGTAACAGGCGTGATCATGGAGGGCGACATATTCAAGGGCGTGGTGCTGGAATCCAATGCCGGCCAAAGCATTATACTTGCCAAGCAGTTTGTTGATGCCTCCGGTGATGCCGCCGGTATCGCCCGCGCAGGCTTTGACTACTACTTCGGTGACGAAGGCCGTATCCAGAACCCAACCATGTTCTTCCGTATTGCCGGTGTTGATCTCGACAAATACCTTAAGTACTACGGTGAAGACACCATTTGCCCGCCGAAAGTAACGGAAAACATCCTGGCGGCCAACGCTTCGGGCGATTACGACCTGCCGCGCCACAAGATCTGGATTTTCCCAACCACCCGCGATGGCGAGCTCATGGTCAACGCCACCCGCCTCGCAGGCCAAGACGGCCGTATGCTGAACGTGATTGATCCGGTCGACTTTACCGAAGCCGAAGTCTTCGGCCGCCGCCAAGTTCGCGATTACGCCCGCTTCCTCAACCACTTTGTTCCGGGCTGCGAAAATGCCTATGTGGTCGATACCGGTGTCGAAGTCGGGATCCGCCAAACTCGCTCTATTGTGGGCGTCGAAACCTTAAACAATGACGATGTTGTCACCTGCCGCAAACGTCAAGACGGGATCTGCCGCACGCCTTGGCCAATCGAGCTTCATTCTGGTGACAAACCTAAATTACATTGGCTGCTAAATGATTACTACGACGTACCATTCAGCACACTTATACCTGTGGTGGGCGAAAATATTATTGTGGCAGGTCGCTGTTTGAGCGCCGAGCACGAAGCACTGGCTTCGGCACGCGTCACCGCGCAATGTTTTGAGTATGGCCATGCGGCTGGGGTTGCCGTGGTGAAAGCCATTGACGAGAACAAGCGTATCCGCGATCTGGACAGCCAAGCGATCCGCGCCGTCATGATTGAAAATGGCAGTGCACTTTAAGGAGTTAAAAATGAAAGATACCGTAATCAAACGTGTTGAACTGTACGCCGTAGCCGACCGTGACGCACCGCCGATCCCTTGGGCTGATAACCAAGAGCCTCTGCTCTACACCAACAACATTGTCCGCATTATTTGTAACGACGGCACCGAAGGTGTCGGCGCCACAATCAGCTATACCGAGAACGATTTTGACCGCTGTATTATCGAAGCAATGCGCACCATCGTACCGGGACTGATTGGCAAGAACCCGCTGATGACCGAAGAGCTATATTCTTGGCTGCAAGCGCGCTGTACCTGGGGAGGCCTGCCGGCCAAGTCACCGATTGATATCGCAGCATGGGATATTAAGGCAAAGAAAGCCAACATGCCGCTATACATGCTGCTGGGTGGTGCCCGCCACAAAATGTTGTCTTACGCGTCAACCCCTATGTTCGACACGGTTGAAGAATACTTCCCTTATGTTGACGACTGCATCGAGCACGGCTTCACCGCCATCAAACTTCACTGCTACTGCGTGTACCAAAAAGACGTGGCGCTTGTAAACGCGATCCAAGCGCGCTACGGCAATACCGGTATTCGCTTCATGCTTGATACCGCCACTTTCTATACCCCGGACGAAGCCATGCGCATGGCGAAGCTGCTTGAAAAGCACGATTGGGAATGGCTGGAAGCCCCGGTTTCAGACTATGACTACAACACCTACCAACGCTTGGTCGACAAAACCGATCTGGAAATATCGAGCCACGGGAACTGCCTGCTGACCCTACAGGAAGTGACCTATGCACTCGGCAACAAGTTCTGGTCTGACGTTCGCCAAGACGCCACAGTGTGTGGCGGCATCACTCCACTGAACAAGTGCTTCGCGATTGCCGAAGGCCACTCGAAGAATGTTGAAATCCAGAGCATGGGCTACACCATCACCCAGGCAGCCAACCTGCATGTGGCACTGGCCCACTACAACTGCAAGTACTTCGAACAGTTCTACCCATACGAAAGCTTCGAGCTGGCCTCGAAAACTCAAATCCGTACAGACAAGGAAGGGTTTGTGCATGCCCCAGAGGGCAACGGATTAGGCATCGAAATGGATTGGGATGCAGTAAAAGCCGCCTCAATCGCCAGCTATACATTTGAATAATTAAAATTAAAGGCGTTAGAAGATGAAACTGAAAACCTCTGAACTCGACTTGAAGCTGACCTTTATCAGCTTCACTGCCGTACTCCTTCTTGGGGTGCTGGCAGTGCTCTACCCCGAATCGGTAAAAAGTACCATGGGCAGTATGCTCGACTTTACCGTGATAAACCTTGGCTCAGGCTTTTTGTGGTATACCTTGCTTGCCACGGCTATCCTGCTTTACTTGGCTTTCTCAAAATACGGTGCCATCCGCCTTGGCGGCGACAAGCCAAAATTCAGCAAATTCCAGCTGTTTGCCATGGCACTGTCGGCCGGTATGGGCGCCAGTACCATGTACTGGGGCTTCATCGAAAGCACATACTACTTCATGGATCCGCAGTTCGGCATCGTCGACCGTGCACTGGCCATGGAGTATGCCTCAGCCTACAACATGTTCCACTGGGGCGCGGCTGGCTGGTTCTGCTATCTGATCGTTGCAATTCCGTTCAGCATAGTGTTCTACCTCAAGAAGAACCGTCGCATGAGCCTGAGCGGCGTGGTCAACAGCCTGTTCAACGACCGACTTCCGGTATGGGTACAGAAGCTCATCGATCTCCTGTTCATCATCACCACCTTGGCAGCAACGGCACTGACCCTTGGCCTTGGCATCCCGATGATTTCCTCTAACCTAAGTGCACTGACCGGGATCCCTGACAACTTGTTCTTAGGTATTGGCGTTATCCTGGCCCTGTCTGTGGTGTTCTCGCTAAGCTCTTACATCGGTATCGAAAAAGGCATGGCGCGCCTAAGTAGCGCAACCATCTACATCTGCGCCGGCTTCATTGGCCTGATCTTCATCATTGGCCCATCGGCGCTGATCTTGAACAACACCACCAATGGCCTGGGTATCATGCTAAGCGAATACCTTCGTATGAGCACCAATACCGATCCGTTTGGCACCACCCTTTTCCCGCAGTACTGGACCGTTTTCTTCCTAGCTAACTGGATCTCCTACTCACCGGGTGTGGGTGTGTTCATCACCAAAATCTCGCAAGGCCACCGCGTACGCGATGTAGTATTGATCCTTGTGGGGGCGGGTACCCTGGGTAGTGCGGTTATCTTTGGTGTGTGCGGCACTTACACCATGAACTTCATCAACAGTGGGGCAATCGACGGTGTTAGCCTAATCAATGCCAACCAGCCGACAGAGCTTGTGCGCGAAGTGTTCAACCAGAGCCCAATCCCGGTGATCCTAACCGCGGTTTACCTGGTGACTATGGTACTGTTCACCGTAACCACACTGGACGGCACGTCTTACTCGCTGGCGGGGATTGCCACCAAGCGCCTGGACGAAAATGCCAACGTTTCGCCGCTGTTCCGCCTGTTCTGGTGTCTGCTGCTAACGGTGCTGCCAATCATCTTCCTGTTGATCAATGCTGATCTGAACATCTTGAAGTCGTTCCCTGTACTGATCATCGTGGTGATGGTACCTATCTTTACCGTTACGGCCATCAAGGCACTGAAGTATATCCAGAGCGAGTTTGGCCACCTTGACCCAAGCAAGATCGAGCAGCACTCGATCGATATGCTGGACCGTGAGCCAGAGAGCCAAGCGAGCGATGGCAAAGACGGCAAGCTAGAAATGCAGACCGCATAATGCATCCCTAGCCATCGGCTAAATCAACACATAAACAAAAGCCAGACATCGAATGTCTGGCTTTTTGTTTCGCGGAACATAAGGTTAGCTCAAAAGATCAACAGACCTTAATTACCGACCTGCACCTTGAAGTCAAACTTATAGTAGTCGCTGCGGCATATCGCCGAGCCGTACTCCAGCACCCTGCCCGCCTTATCGACACTCTTCAAGATAATTTTCATCAACGGCAAGCCGTGGGGGATCTCCAGCATTCTGGCTTCTTCTTCAGTGGGCTCATACACACTGAGCGAATAGTCTTGGGTGTGGGGCTCGATGCCCTGCTCGCGCCAATAGGCGTACAGCGAGCCTTCCAGCAAATCCGGACGCGGCAAGAACTGCTCGGGAATGTACATGGTCTCGATGGAAACGGGCACGTCGTCGGCAAGGCGGACACGCTTGATCTTGGCGATGGTTTCACCGCTTTCGGTGGCCAAGTGCAGGCCCAGCTCGTCGTTGCACGCCACCAGCTCCCTCACCAACCAACGGTTTGCAACGGCCCCTTGCTGTTGCAACTGGGCGGAAAAGCCACCGCCGGACAAGTTGTAGTGGATAGGCAGGTTGACCATGGTGCCCTTGCCTTGCTTTTTCACCACCATGCCCTGCTCTAGCAACTCCGCCAATGCCTTCACCACGGTGACCCGCGACACGCCAAGCGCCAAGGAGAGCTTGCGCTCCGATGGCAGCATGCTGCCGTGAACCAGCAGCTTATCGACGATGGCTTGTTCAATGCCTTGTTTTAGCTGGATATATAGCGGGACTGATGAATCAAAGTCCAGTTTGTCTTTCACTTGGCTAAGAAGTTGCTGCTCCACTTTCCACCGTCCAAACGCGTTCTTTAATCAAAAATAAAACCAATGGCATAGTATCAAAGAGTGAGGGGTAAATCACATTGGCATACAAAAGGATTTTAACTGGACTTAAAGTGGACTTATTATGATTGGGTAAAGTGCAAAATTTAAGCGTCCCTTGGAGTGAAATACACGATGCCAGCGTCACAGCCACAGTCTTCCCTGCTAGAACAGAAAATCCTTGGTTGCCTCTACGGCCAAGCCATCGGTGATGCCATGGGCATGCCGTCTGAGCTTTGGACCAAGAACCAAGTCACCGCCTATTTTGGTTGGATCAGCGATTTTCTACCGGGACCCGAAGAAAACATTGCCGCCAATGAATTCGAGGCGGGCGAATTTACCGACGATACCAGCCAATGCGTAGCGCTGATGGATGCCATCATCGAAGATGAAGGGGACATCATCCCCGAAAACATCGCCAAGCACATCATTGCCTGGGCCAAGCGTATTGATGCATTCGAGAAAAATATCTTGGGCCCAACATCGAAATCAGCGCTAACCGCCATCACCCAAGGGGTGCCATTCGAGAAAATCGAAGCCAACGGCGTCACCAATGGCTCGGCGATGCGCGTGGCACCCATGGGTTGCTTGCTGCCAACCCACGATAAAGACCAGTTTGTCTCAGGGGTAAGGCTATCTTGCCTGCCGACCCACAAATCAGATATTGCTATCGCAGGCGCGGTGGTGATCAGCTGGGCTATCAGCCGTGCCCTAGAAGGAGCAAGCTGGCAGCAAATCAAAGGGGAAGTCATTCCGCTGGCCAACGATACCCAGCGCCAGCATGAGTCCACTTTCAGTCCACTACTGGGCCACCGTATCAACTTTGCCCTTGCCGTGGTTCAAGCGTCAGCCAGCGCGCAAGATGCCAAGACGGCACTGAACGACTTGTATGAGCAAGTGGGTGCCGGCATGGACATTATCGAGTCGGTACCAACCGCCATCGCACTGGTTGAGCTGGCAGACACCCAGCCTCTTCGCTGTGCCGAGTTGGCTGCCAACTTGGGTGGCGACACTGATACTATTGGCGCCATGGCCGTGGCCATATGCGGTGCCCTGCACGGCCTTGATGCCTTCGCCGACCAGCACATTGATTTGATCAACCAAGCAAACAATATCGATTTTACCCCTTACGCCCAAACACTTGCGACATTCCGCCTCGCCCGAATCCAACAGGAAGGACAAGATAATGAGCAATAAAGATACCCTATCAACCAACCAAGCCGTGGGAAGCAACGATCCCAGCATCGAAGATCTCGGTATTGGCTTAGTCCCGCAAAGCCAGCAAACCAAGAAACCAGCGGAGCTGTTCTTCGTCTGGTGTGCCGCCAATATCGGTATTCTGGGTGTTGTCTATGGCGCAATCATCGTCTCGTTCGGCCTGTCGTTCTTCCAATCGCTCCTGGCCGCCATTGTCGGCGTGGCGTCCTTTGCCTTGGTGGGCGTTTCGAGTATCGCAGGTAAAATAGGCCGCACCACCACCCTAACCCTGTCGCGTTCAAGCTTTGGCAAGAAGGGCAACATTGCCCCAACCGCGTTCTGCTGGATCAACCTGATGGGCTGGGAAGCGGTCAATATCATTACCGGTACCCTCACCCTTGCCGCCCTGTTTGCGGCATTGGGCTTTGCCGAGGGCACACTGAGCACGGCGATTTCTCTGTTGCTTTTCGGCGGCTTAACCGTAATGGTTAGTATGCTCGGCCAAAACACCGTGCTGCTGATGCAAAAATGGATCACCCGCACCTTTGGTGCGATGACCTTCCTGGTGGTGCTCTACCTGATGGCAACCGCAGATTGGGATGCGATCATGGCCCTGCCTTCAGGTAGCTGGATCACCGGCTTCCTGCCGGCGGTATCTATTATTGCTGCGGGAACCGGGATCAGCTGGGCCATTGCCGGCGCCGATTACAGCCGCGATCAAAGCCCATCGTCGAGCAAGCAAGGTATCTTCACCTCCGTAGTCGGTGGTGCTGCGCTACCGCTGATCCTGCTGATGCTAACCGGTATTTTGCTAACGGCCCAGATCCCTGACTTGGCTTCCCACGAGAACCCAATCTCTGCCATTGGCCGCTTGCTGCCATCATGGATGGCCGTGCCATACCTCGCAGCGGCGACAGCCGGTATCGTGACTATCGCGGTACTGAGCCTGTACTCAGCCAGCCTTAACTTGCTTAGCATGGGTATCAAGCTCAAGCAGCGTACCGCGGTGGCATTGGATGCGGTATTGGTACTTGGCGTTGCCCTGTATGTGCTGTTCGTTTCTGGCGACTTCCTTGGCCCGTTCATCTCGTTCTTGGTGTTCTGCGGCGTCTTCTTGGCGGCATGGGCGGCGATCTTCATCACCGACTTCTACACCAAGCACCAGCATGCGGGTTATACCCAACATGAACTATACGGTGAAACGGGTACCATCAAGCCAACACTATGGTGCTGGATTGCAGGCTCGCTATCTGGCCTGATGGTCAGTAACACCGGCTTCATCGATGGCCCGTTTGCTGTGGGTATTTTTGCCGATTCAAGCCTGGGGCTATTCGTCTCGTTCATTGTGAGCATGGTGCTTTACCGCATTACCCTAAAGCGTGGTTAGGAACAGCCTATGATTGATTTGAACTCACTCACCGCCAAACAACCCGTCATTGTTGTGGGTGCCGCGTTTGGCGATGTCATGCTCGGCCTAGACCGATTACCGCAAAGCGGCGGTGATGAAATCGCCCAAGAGTTGGGACGCCACATCGGTGGTTGTGCCTTCAATGTGGCAAGGGCACTCGCTAGGGTGGGCAATGCACCAATCAATGCGATTCCGGTGGGCAATGGCAGCTGGGGCCGCGAGGTTGAAAAAGCCATGGCACAAGAGGGGCTGCCAATCCTGCTCAGGCACCCCGATCACGATAACGGTTGGTGCATCGCCATGGTCGATGCCACCAAAGAGCGTACCTTTATCACCGTCGACGGTTGCGAGCAGTACTGGAGCGACGAGCTGCTGGCGCAGATCCCGATGCCATCCCAAGCCTTGGTGTATGTCTCGGGCTATGAGCTGGTCAGCGAGCAAAGCGCACCGCTGCGCCAATGGTTGCTGAACCTGCCAAACGAGTACCGCTTGTTCGTCGATTTCGGGCCGCGTCTGGCAGATATTGATGCAGAGTTTATTAAACAGCTGCTCGCCAAGCAGCCGATCCTGACCTTGAACAGGGACGAGCTTGCCTTACTAAACCAGCGCGTCAATAACCAAAATATTGATCAAGGCATTAACCAGGGCAATCACCCAGCAGAGAGTGGGATTGAAGAGGCGGTGGCATTTTCTGCCCGGCACAACATTGCGCTGATATGTCGCTTCGATAAGGATGGCGCCCAGATCTGCCAGCCGGGTTTTGCGCCACAGCCAATCCCCGCCTTCAAGGTGGATGTGGCAGACACCATTGCCGCTGGCGACAGCCACTGCGCGGGTGTCTTGGCAGGGCTCTCCGCAGGCTGGACGCTTGAGACGGCGACCACGCTAGGCAACATGGTGGCAGCCATTGTGGTTAGCCGTCCCGGCTCCGACGGCGCACCAAGTATTGATGAGCTGCGGCAGTTCCAAGCAAAGCACCCGTGATTTAGGGCTCGCACCAGGCTGATATCAATACCTGTATCAGTAATACAAACAAAAGCCAGCCCACCATTTGGTGGGCTGGCTTTTACCTTGGTGACTATTTACTCGCGATAACCACAGGTCATTGCCGCAGTTGACTATGGACAATGATAAGGCTCTCTTACTCGCTGAACTGGTTTAGTATACGAAGAATCCGTTGTCCTTCAAAAGCTAGCTGGATACCCGAGGATACCCCCATTTTTTTAAATAAATTATGACGATGTATTTCGGTGGTACGGAGAGCAATGCATAGCTCGTCAGCAATTACCTTGTTTGGCTTTCCTTGTATAATCAATGGGATCAGCTTTTTTTCTCTTTCTGTTAACCGTGCAATCCGTGATTCCAAATCAGTATCTGCTTGCTTTGCAGAATAAATACTAATGGCAAGATCTTGGGCTTGAGCAACAACCTTACAAAGCTCCTCTCCCTTAACTGGCTTTTGTAACAGATCAGTGGCCCCGCGCTTGAATGCAAGCTTGGTTATTTCTACATTGGCGTGGCCGGTAAGAAAAATGATGACAAGACAATTGTCAGTCTGTACGAGTACTTCTTGTAATTCCAAGCCATCCATTAATGGCATATTGATATCTAACAGAACCACCCCTGGCAGCTGCTTATTGACGTTACTCAAAAACTGCTCAGCTTTACTAAAGCTCCGCACCTCCATACCCTCGCCACTTAGCAAATAAGAAACCGAGTCAATTATCCCCATGTCATCGTCGACTAAATATACAGGGCAAGACATTATTACTCCTTATCGAAACACCTTGGTAAGGTAATCAAGAAGCGGGTCCCTTGCTGTTGCTGGCTCGCTTCAATTGTACCGGAATGCATCTCAATGATTCTTTTGCTAATAACCATTCCCAGCCCTAAGCCAGATCTTTTGCTACTTTGGAATGGCATAAATAACTGCTTCAACTGCTCGTCTGAAATTCCACTCCCATTGTCTGCAAGCTCAAGAGTCAAATAATGCTCATCACAATTGGCCATTATGGAGATGGCTCTTTCACCACAGTGGCAATTATTTAATGCGTCGATGCTATTCTGAATCAAGTTAACAACTACCTGTTGAATCAGAATTGGATCAACATAGACCGAGGTTTCTTCGATATCCAAGCTGACTTCAATATTTTTTCGACTAAAAGTATGCCTAAAAATAAGCAGAGTATTGTTCAGCAAAGTTACAATTGAAATTAACTCCTTTTGATTACTATGCCTTTTTGTAAAATCACGCATTCGCTGAATAACATCACCAGCGCTTAAAGTTTGCTGCTCAATTTTGTCAAAAATATCGAATAATTGCTGAGGGTTTTGGTTACCTTTAGCTACGCATTTCTTGCCAGCAGCTGCATAAATTCCGATCGACATCAGTGGCTGGTTGAGCTCGTGAGCTATGCCTGAAGCTAGCTCTCCACTCAACAACACCCGTTGGGCTTTGTATAACTGATTCGTCTCTTTTTCCAGCAGTTTAGCCGTCTCCTTGTGGCTCTCGATTTCATCGCGTAATTGGGACGAGCGAATATGTACCAAAAAGTTAACGCGAAAATGATAACCAATAAACAATAAAACCAAGCCCCCCAAAATGAGCACCCAGCCGCGATACTTTTCCCACATCCTGACGAAATATGAGGGTTGAAGCCGAATACCAATATCGTCCATAAGGCGGTAGACGCCACTATCATCAACAGGTACCGACCAACCACCGTATTTACCCTTGACGGTAATTTGGCTTTCAGGCGGAATAGACAGCAAAATCCTCGCAATATGATTAGCGTAATCTACAGATACATGCTTCATTCTTGCCAATGTCCAATTAGGGTATAACTGACTAGATACTTCGCATGGGAATGAAAAAGAGGGGGATTGCCGACGCATTACTTTCAAGCTGTTTGGAGGGATCACTCCGTCTCGAACTTCGCCCTCTAATAAACAAGTCGGTACAATCGCGAAATCAGCTTCACCGCTCAGAACTTTAGCCAATAAGTCCTGTTGCGGATAACCGATAAAGGCCAGGTTTTTTAGATCTGATTTACGAACCCCTTCAAGCAAAAACTCCCTCTCCATAACTCTAAATCCACCAAATGCATCTTCGCTGACAGAAACTATCAACCGGTTTCTCAATGAGTTAAGGTTGGTAATTTCAGCCTCATCAATGCGCCCGATCAACGCTGAGCCAATCGCATTACTCGCCTCCCCATCAAAAGGACTCAGATTAAGCATTTTTACTGCTTGGTAGCGATATTTATACAGTAAAAACTGAATGCCGTTAGTTAAGGTGAAATCAACTAATTGATTCCTGACGAGATGCTCCATTGTTGGAATATCGGTGGGGATAATAACGAAATGGTAATCGGGCAAGGCAGAGTTAAGATAGTCAATCGTCGGCTGCCACCGCTGCAGCGTATAAGCTGGCCCATCAAAAGCGAGCACCCCAATTTTTACAAGCTTCTGCTCTGCATGACAACAAAAGCTCATCACAATACCCATCAAAAATAAAAGTCTTGTTCTTTTCAAACTAGCCATAACTCAAATGGTGCATTAACAACATTACCAGTAGGGTGTCACATACACAGACTAACCGTTTGCTTTAGATCAATCCGGCTCATTAAATGCGGTTTACCACTATAGAAGTAGGCCTTTCCTCGCTGAACAATACTCCACATCCAAAACTTAAACTAACAAGCAACTTACTGTGAATGTGGAGCAACAAAAATGCCTACAAAAAATACACGTCGTAATCTCATAAAAATAGGGTTAGGGGCTGCAACTATAGCCCCCCTATCAGCCATGGGACTGACTTCCAAAGCATTTGCCCAAACCAATGCTGATGACATCCAGTGGGATGACGAAATGGATGTTCTAGTGGTTGGAACAGGGATGTCAGGTCTAACAGCCGCTATCACAGCGGCCGAAACCAACTCCCAGCTAAAAATAGTTGTTGCCGATAAGATGTCTCGCCTTGGCGGATCGTCACTGATTTCAGGACTAAACATGGCGGTCGTTGGGTCACCGATGCAAAAGAACATCGGAGTGACAGACGACAACTGGGAGCGACTCTATGCCGATATAGAAAAAGAGGCCAAAGGCTACAACCACCCCGAGCTGACAGAAGTGTTAGCTAAAAATACCCTCAACCTATTTAATTTCCTGACAGAGCACGGTGTTAAATATGACATGAGTGTCGGTAATGGGACTGGTATCAAAAAACTGGGTGGCCATAGTCGCCCTCGCACCGTATGGCCATACCACGGTGGTACAGGTGTTATCAAAGAACTGTTATCGTTCTGCCAAAAAAAACTACCTAACGTCGAAATTCGTAAAAAGGTTCTGATCACCGATATTTTGCGCAATGAGAATGGACGCGTTATTGGGGTTAAGGTTCGAGAGGGCTATTGGTTTGATCGTGATGTCGAGGATATGAGCCTAAACGACGATCGAAGCTTCAATAAAACAGGTCAAACCAAGTATTACAAAGTCAAACGCGGCCTAGTCATGAGCACAGGCGGGTTCAACCAAGATAAGGCCTTTCGCGCAGGTGAGATTCCTGTGATGTACAATGCTGCCGCAACAACCCAACCGGGTGCGACAGCCAGTGGAATCAAGCCCATGATCAAAGCAGGGTTCAAACCGGTCCACTTAACCCTTTTCCGTTTCGCTTTTGCGATCCCGACAGAGGATATCTTGTGGGGTGTACTGATAAATCCGCGTACTTGTGATCGTTTTGTTGACGAATACAACAGCAATGATCGCCAAGCAATCGGGATGGCTATACTGGGTGAACGCGCCAAGGTTGATAATGAAAATGTAGTTCTGATTTACGATCAGAAAGGTATCGATAGCTACCATGACAAGCAACGATTACAACTCTCCCTTGACGGAAAAAATGGCACTGGGGGGGATATGTGGAAGTTCGATACTCTTGAGCAGCTTGCCGAGCATTTCAAGATGGATGTCAGCAAATTAAAAGCTTCCCTTGATAAATACAATACAAATATGGAGCAAGATAAGGATCAATTCGGCAAGCCTAAAAGCAAACTAGGTGCAGCATCATCAATTAGTACAGCACCTTATTACGCTATGCAGCTTAACCCCCGATACAACTATTCGCAGGGGGGAGCATTAATCAATGCCAATGCCCAACCTCTTGACATCGTAACCTCCGAACCAATCACAGGAGCATTCGTCTGTGGCGAAGCTGCTGCAGGCACTTTTGGCTATATTCGCCTGACGGCATGCTCATCACTTGATTGCGGCATATTCGGTATGGTTGCTGGTCAGAATGTGGCTAAAGAAAAACCGTGGGCTTAGCATTATGCAAAATACATTTTACTGCTTACTAACCACGTTGCTCTCACTCATCTTAGCTTTTGCCACTTTAAATAGTTTTGCCGAGGCAAATAAGCAAGTCTCGAGCGAAGAGCTTGTCACGGCATTTTCAACTCAAGAGAAATTTCCAAAGAGTGCCTTTAAGTTGAAACCACACCACAAAGCGCTACAGCTAGAATGTGCTAATTGCCATGACAATGCCAAAGAAGGGGAATACAAACGATTAGAAACGGAAGACTGCCTTCAGTGCCACAAGTCTCGGGAAGCGGTTGCAGACCGTACCCAGTTTATGGATGTAAACCTCACCAACCCGCATAACTCGCTGCACGATAGATTAGATTTAGACTGCTACGAATGTCATGCAGAACATAAGCCTTCACAAAATCTATGCTCATTCTGTCATAAGACAGATTCATGGATGGGTCAGGTACCGTAGAGGGAAGTCATGAATAAGCTAAAATTTGCAATTTTACTGATTATTGTCGGCGGGATGTTAGGGCTGGGGGTATCTTTACTATCGGCGGAGATCATCAAGAACACTAACGATGCTGCATTTTGCGGTAGCTGTCATTCGATGAAGCCGATGGCCGATACATTTAAACTGGATGTCCATGGTGGTAAAAATGAGCATGGCTTTGTCGCGGAATGCGCTGATTGCCACTTGCCTAAAGATAATATCGTTAACTACATGGTGAAAAAGACCTCGCACGGTATTAACGATGTATTCAAAGAGGTGTTTACTGATACCGATAAAATAGACTGGATAAGTCTTAGAAATGAAAGAGAACGTTTTGTCTATGATTCGGGCTGCTTGTCCTGCCATCAAAACTTGCTGAATAAAACTGAGGCAGATAACCCAAGATCACTGGAGTTGCACGCAAAATACAACCAAACCCAGCAAGGTGACGAACCATTGAATTGTGTCTCCTGTCATGTGACAGTAGGCCACAACGGGATGTTAAGAAGCGAGCTAAACAAGTATTACCCAGAATACACGTTCAAATAGACACTGCTAGTTTATCCTGTCATGAAAACTGTCCCCTCGCCCATTCATATCTAATGTAATTTAAAGCACCCCACAATGGGGTGCTTATTATATTTCCAGCCTCAGAATGCCTTGATCATTGTTCCGCGACTAGCGCTGGTAGCGAAAGGCAAAAGGCTGGCCTTGCTCAAGTGTTAGTGCTTGAAGGTACTCGCCTCGTTGGCGCTGGTGGCCGTTAGGTCACCGGCCGGATTGATCAGGTGAGGCAAGATTTTAGGCAGGTTCAGCTCGATGTCTTTGTCTTCAACAGTGTCGATCACTTCGTTGTACCAGCCCAGCAGCCCCATCGCCGCGTAGCCAATGGCATCGTCTTCGTCGCGGTGCTCAAGAATGATCTGCAAAAAGCGAAGAATGGCCTTGTCATTCGACTTCGCCTGCTTCAAGGTCTCGTGGAAAATCGCGGTTGACTCAGCAATCAAGCCTTCATACTCAGTTTCAACGGCAACTTTGAATGATCCGCCATCAATAGAAATTTTCATCTCAAATCTAACCCATTGTTTGAATTACCCTGAGCGTAGCGGAAAAAGCCGACACTGTCGTTGATTTGGCGCAGTCTAACTCTGCCCGGCACACTATTTCGGTGTTACTTGAATGCTGGGATTAATATTTGGTTTGAGGTATTGGTATTAGCTTTTGTTGTCCGGCTCGGCCAATTGCTCTTGCAATTGGTGGGCAACGTGCTCGGGGCTCTTGGTATGGCGGGTTAGCTGAAAGTACATTACCGGTACCACCACCAAGGTAAACAAGGTTGCCACCGTGATCCCGCAAAGTACCACAATGCCTATTACCATCCGGCTTTCGGCACCGGCACCACTGGCCAATATCAGCGGTACCGCCCCCGCAGCCGTGGTGATGGCCGTCATCAAGATAGGACGCAGGCGCTGGGCAGAGGCGGTAAGGATGGCTTCGGCAAACGCCACCCCTTGATCACGCAGCTGGTTGGCAAACTCGACAATCAAGATGCCGTTTTTCGCCGCCAGGCCAATCAAAATGATCCCGCCGATTTGCGAGTAGATATTGAGGCTCTGATCGGTGAAGTAGAGTCCGAACAGGGCGCCAACCGTGGCCAGCGGCACCGTCAGCATGATCACCATTGGGTGGATATAGCTTTCAAACTGGGCTGCGAGCACCAAGAACACCACCAGCAAGGCCAATGCAAACACGAACAGGGAGGAGGAACTCGAATCTTGGTAGTCCTGCGATGCCCCCTTGTAGCTGATCACCGCATCGGCCGGCAGGTTGTCGCGCACCAATCCATTGAGGTAGGCCAGTGCCTCGCCCAGGGTATAGCCCTCGGTCAAATTGGCCTCGAGGGTGATAGCGCGAACCCGGTTATAGCGGTTGAGCTGCGGCGGCCCGGCATAGTCTTCGATGCTAATCAGGCTGGAAAGCGGTATTAAGCTGTCGCCTTGGCTTGAGCGCACATACAAACTAGCCAAGTCTGCCGCCGAATTCAGCCGCTCGCGTTGGCCTTCGATCACCACATCGTACTCTTCACCCTGCCACGGATAGGTTGTTACTTGGCGCGAGCCAAGCATCGACTCCAACGTTTGGCCTATTTCCTTGAGCGAGACCCCAAGATCCCCCGCCCTGTCCCTATCGATATCAACCCGGAGCTGGGGGACGGTTTCCTTGTAATCATGATCAAGCCCCGTCAGCCCCTTGTTGTTTGCGGCCTCGGCCAAAATGATATCGCGCCACTCGGCCAGCTCTTCATAGCTGCCGCCCCCCAACACGAACTGCACCGGCTTGCCGACCCCGCGGCCAAATGGCTGGCGCATCACGGGGAAGGCGGTGATCCCCGACAAGTCGCCCAACCGGCGGTGGATATCGCCAATGATGGCATTGGCACTGCGCCGTTGCGACCAGTCTTCCAGCACCACAATGGCAAACCCGTTGGAAAAATTAGACACCCGTCCCCACCCCCTCGGGGCGCGGATCAACAGCCGCTTGATTTCCCCGGACTCCACCAAGGGCATCAGGCGGTGCTCGACCTCATCCATATACGGCTGCATGAACTCATAGCTCGCCCCTTGCGGGCCATTGATGATGATAAACATTGCCCCGCGATCTTCTCGTGGCGCAAACTCCGAAGGCAGGGTCGTGATCAGCCAGCTGCTGCCAAGCAAGGCAAGCGCCAGTACCGATGCCACCCACAACGGCTTATTCAAGCGCATTGCCAACCATTGTTGGTATTGCTTGGTGACCGCTGCAAGCCCAGCCCCTATCTTCTGCGCCAGCCAAGGCACCTTGTGGCTCGAGTGCATCAGTTTCGATGCCAGCATGGGGCTTAGCGTCAGCGCCACCAAGGAGGAAATCACCACCGCGGCGCTTATTGCAATCGAGAACTCGCGAAATAGCTTACCCAGATCCCCTTCCAGAAAACCGATAGGCAAGAACACCGCCACCAGCACCACAGTAGTGGCAACGATGGCGAAGCTCACTTGCTTGGCGCCCAAAAAGGCAGCCTTGAGCGGCGGTTCGCCGAGCATGATCCGGCGGTGGATGTTTTCCAGCATCACAATGGCATCATCCACCACAATGCCGATAGCCAGGATCAATGCCAGCAGGGTCAGCAAGTTAATGGTAAAACCCAAGGCGTAAAGCACGATGAAGGCACCAATCAACGAAACTGGCAGGGTCAACGCCGGGATCAGCATCGCCCTCACGCTGCCGAGGAACAGGTAAATCACCAGTACCACCAGCAACAAGGCAATCGCCAAGGTCTTGTAGACCTCGTTGATCGAGGCTTGGATGAACACCGATGAATCATACGATCGCTTGATCATCATTCCGTCGGGCAAGGTCGGGTTGAGTTGATCCACCAAGGCATTCACCGCATTGGCCACCGCCAAGGTATTGGCCGTCGACTGGCGGGTGATCCCCAAGCCAATCATGTCTTGGGTGTTGCCCCGAAAGGTGATCCGCTCTTCCTCGGCAGCCAGTTCGACCCGCGCCACATCGCGCAACCTCACCAAATAGCCCGACTCGCCGGTACCGACCACCAGCTGGCCGAAATCTTCCGGCTGTATAAAGCTTCGCAGGGTCCGAACCGTGAACTGGCGGTGTTGCGACTCTACCGAACCGGCAGGCAATTCCACATTGTCGTCTCGCAAGGCATCTTCCACATCGGAAACGGTAAGTCCCCTTGCCGCCAACTTTTGCCTATCAAGCCATATCCTGAGCGCGTAAGCCTTACCGCCACCCAGGCGGATATTGGCAACGCCGTCGATCACCGAAAACCGGTCAACCAAGTAACGGCGGGCGTAATCGGTCAACGCCAAGGTATCCATCCTATCGGATACCACATTGAGCCACATGATCACCTCGGAGCTGCCCGACGCCTTCTGCACTTCCGGCGGATCGGCTTCGTCCGGCAGGTTATTGAGGATCCCCGATATTCGGTCCCTGACATCATTGGCTGCCGCGTCGATATCGCGGCTCAGCGAAAATTGCAGCGTGACACTCGAGCGGCCGTCCCGGCTTCTCGAACTGATATTGCGTACCCCTTCCAGCCCAGCCACCCTGTCTTCGATCAATTGGGTAATGCGCGATTCGACAATGGCTGCCGACGCCCCCCGGTAGCTGGTGGACACGGTCACCACCGGCGGGTCGATATCCGGATACTCGCGCAACGCCAGTCGCTCCAGTGCCACCAAACCAAACACAATGAGCAGCAGGCTGATCACCGAGCCCAGCACCGGCCGCTTGATGGACACATCAGATAGCCACATTAGCTTGGCTCCTTGGTCTCAAGGTGGGTAAACCGCTCGTCGGTACGGGTTTCTACTGTCAGGCCGGGACGGGCACGCTGCGTTCCCCGAATAATCACCTGCTCACCGGCCTGCACGCCGGTCACGATTTCCACTTCCCCCCGACGCCGGATCCCGAGAGTGACAGCCCGCTGTTCGACCACACCGTCACCATTGACCACAAACAGGTAGTTCATCTTCTGGCGAGGCACCAAGGCTTCTTCGGGCACCACCATTCCTTGGCGTTGCACCACAATTAATTGGAGGGTAATGAGCATTCCCGGCCGGAGCAATTGCTCCGGGTTATCAATTTCGGCCCGCACCACCACCGAGCGGGTTTGCGGGTCGATCCGGCTATCAATGCCTGTCACCTCACCGTTAAACGAACGCCCAGCAAAGGCAGCAACCTGGCCTTCAATCAACGAGCCTTTCTTCAACTGGCCGATAAAGACCTCGGGTACCGAGAAATCCAGCTTTACCTTGGCAATATCGTCGAGGGTGGTGATCACCGTTCCCGGCGTGACCAAGGCACCGGTGCTGATCTGGCGAAACCCTAATAGGCCCGAGAAGGGGGCACGAATAAAACGGGCATCGCGTTCGGCTTGGTTCTGCGCCAATATCGCCTTCGCCACTTCAATATCGGTAAACAGCTTATCCAGCTCGGAGCTGGCAATGGTATTGCGCCGAACCAGTCCTTCGATCCGCTTGTATTCGCGCTGCTGCTCACGCAGGTTCGCCTCTGCCGCCCTAACCTTGGCCTGCTGCTCACCGGATTCAAGCGTCAACAATAGCTGACCCGCCCGCACCTGCTGGCCATCGGCAAAATGCACCTGTTCAACTTTTTCGGTGACCTTGGTTGTGAGAATGATGGACTCGCGCGATCGCACCGTGCCGAGCGCCTCGATTTGCTGGCGAACTTGCTTCTGCTCTACCGGGGCAACCACAACAGTCACCGTGCCCTGAGGGCGTCCCGACGATGGCTGGTGGCGAGACTGCTCCTTGAACCAAACCGCAACCGCGAGACTGGCAAGGATCACTATTGAAATCACTATCCCTCTGATACGCACACACCTTCCCTGACTGTTTTAAGGCGAGCAATATGAACGCCATAAATTCAGTATAGAAAAGCCAGCAAAATCAGGCGCTATTCGACAGGCAAGATATCAATACCATCGTTGGGGGTCTGACGGTGGGGGAGGGAACAAAGGGTGTAAGGAATTTTAGGCAAAAAAAAATGCGAGCCGGTCGATGGCTCGCGAAAACTCATATATTGCATTTCGAGAGGGTGACAAGGCCATTACCCGTCATCCTTGGCGGAGTAGCGGCCTCTCTCATCGAAAGGGACAAAGGTTATATCCACGTACTATTTTGCAGAAACAAAATATCGCTTTGTCAGAGCTATGTCAGAAAGGTATGACATCGGCCTTGATTGTGCTAACCGTTCCATTTTCAATTAGTTAAATGAACTTCCTAGCGTCAAGTAAAATGAGCTCTGACCACCTTCCGCCTGGCCATAGGCAAAGTAGGCAGGCCCTATCGGCGTATCGAGCCCGACAAACACACTGGCCGCCCCCATACTGCTGCCCCAGCTCACATCGGATTTTTGATCCCATACGTTACCGCGCTCCAACGAGCCGCCAATATAGACAGGCACCGAGATCGCGCCGAAGTCATTTTCCAGCAGGCGATAGCTATAAACCAAGGCACCAAACACCCGGTAGCGGCCATTGAGCTCATAACGGTGGTAACCCGACATATTGAACAGGCCACCGAGATCCTGCACATAAATTGGCAGCAAATCATCGGAGTCATAGCCGGATGCCTTGGCAACAGCGGTAATGGTGTGGTCCCCGCGGCTAAACGGCTTCATCAGGTTCACGTTGTAGAACAGGTTTTCGCTTGAGGTTTTTTCCGCCCCGTTAAGCTCACTGTCACTCATGCCAAACCCGACTTCCGCATCCAGCAAGAAACCTTGGCGCGGGAAATAGAAGTTATCGAGGTTATCGAACGCATAGGCGATATAGGGCCCGTGGGCAGTATAATCCTGGCCGCTGCTGTCATTGAGCTCGCTCACCGTACCCGTGTCGACCTGGTAGCCCAGAGAAAGGGCACTCCATGGCCTCACGTTCCAGCCCAGCTCGGCAAAGGCATGGTACTGCTCATACTCGGTTTCGACCGTGGTGCCCACCGGGCGGTCGACTAATTCAGCCTGTTCCTGCGAAAGCTGGAACTCGCGCACTTCGCGGCTCCAGCCAATCCCTGTCGAGGCAAAATATTCTTTCTTGTAGTCCAATGGGATATAAAAACTGGTATTCACCTGTTTCCAGCTCCCCAGCAACCACTCGAACTGCCACTCACCGCCCTTTTCGGTTAGATCGGTATAGATATACTGGGCGCCGAACGAGAAGTCCGAACGGTTGGCAAAGTCATCTTCGAAGGTAAACTTGAGGTTGAGGTAGCCCGGCCCCCAGCTCTTCTCGCGCACATCGAACTTGAGCACGTTCTCGCCGCCCTGGTGGTCGATTTGATAGGTGATCCGCTCGAAAATATCTTGGCTATTGAGTCGTTTTACCGCTTCATCCAATTCATCGTTGCTGACCACCCTTTCGATATCCAAATCCAACAATGCCAGCAGAGCCTCGTCTGGCCGGCGGGTGTTGTTGTCGATTTCGATCCGGTCGATGTAGTAAGCCGAGCTGGCAATCAGCTGGCTGCGGCGATCAAGCTTGGTACGCAGGTATTGACGGTAATCTTGCTCCGACACCTGGTAGGGCAGTAGCTGGGGCAATGCATCCAGCGCAACTTTGCGCCCGGCGACATAAGCTTGCTCCATCTTATCGAAGTCCGGCGCCAGCATGAAAGAGACATCAGGCTGCAGGTAGACGTCCCCCTCCCCCATCAGGGCGCGTTGCTGGTCGGCACTGCTGTTGGTCATGAAGGTCGTTAGCTGGCCCAAGATATTAAATGCGCTGTTAAGATCCTCTTCGCCGAACAGCGCATCGCGCAGATCAACTGCAATGATCACCTCAGCGCCCAGCGCCTGCGCGGCATCCACCGGCATGTTGTTGACCACGCCTCCATCGACCAATACTTGATCATTGATCCGTACCGGCTGCAGTGCCCCCGGTACCGTCATCGAAGCTTGCATGGCGGTGGCAAGGTGGCCCGCATCCAATACGGCCGGCTTAACATCGACAATGTCTGTTGCGACCGAGCGGTAGGGGATTGCCAAGTCATCAAAGCTATCGAGGTTTGGCAGGTTATCGGTCAACTGGCCGAGTAAAATTGCCATACCCTGCCCCTGGAAGGCACCGGGTTTAGACTGGTACTCCCCCTCGATGCTGATACCTAGATCGGAGTAGATTTGGTAGTTGTCGTTTTGCTTCTTACGCCTGAGGACCAGGTCGTTGCGCCCCACCCTGTCGGTGTATCCGCTTTGCCAGTCGGCAAGCATGGTACGACGACGCACTTCCTGCGCCGACAACCCCATCGCATACATGCCGCCAACATAGGCGCCCATGCTTGTCCCGGTGATCACATCAACGGGAATACGAAATTCCTCCAGTACCGAAAGCACACCTATATGCGCCGCCCCCTTTGCCCCGCCGCCGCTCAATACCACACCGATGGTGGGCCGCTCTTCCGGTGTGGGCAACGATTCTGCACGCGCATTCATGGTGGTGATCGGCAGTATCGTGATGGCGATGACACAAGTGATCTTGCGCCACAAAGCTGGGCGTTTCATGACTATTCCCTTAGGTTCAGCAGGCTGTAAGCAATGATAATAACAGACCTAACCCTGCAAAAAACCACAAAAAATTAAGCAAAATGCGAAAGGTATTTAAACAGAACGCATAAAAAAAGCTGCTCGGACCATCGTCCGAGCAGCTTAGTCAATTGCTTTGGCTGGTGGAATTAAATCCCCTGGGCGACGTCGTCCAGGGCGTTCATCACCTGCTCATTGATATGGCCTTCGTAGACCAATTTGCAAACCTTGCGGCGAACCGCGAGGCCGGAGATCAAACGCTCAATCGACAGATGGCGCTCCGCCTGCTGGCTATTGTACAGCTCGATAGTTTTGCTCAACGTCTCGTATGGCACAACCTCGCCACCCACGCGAAGCCAATCAAGCTTCTCTAACAGCCCCTGGCACTCATCGTTGATAGCAGCAACGGAATGACCAGACATTGCCGATAGCGCCGTTATACTGCGTTGTAGGGCTTCTGGTGAGGTATATTTTGACAATGTTATCGTTAATTCGTCCGCGTTGATCTCAACCAAATGCTTACGCAGCTTCACCCGGCGACCCAAGCGACCTTTGGTGCGGCCCTCCTTGCGCTGGATCGGCTCGAACTCACCATCGATGATCTCGGAAAGCTGATCAAGCTCTTGCTTGGGCATGATCTCGTTGCGCAGCGGGTTTGGCATGGTCGGTGCCATTGAGCGCTTGCCTTCGTTGATCGTTTTCGCTCGCGAGTAGCGGATCACCTCATCGGCATCACACTTGATATCAATCTGGTAATCGCAGTAGCGCTTGTCTTCTTCGTGCGGCGTGATCGTCAGGTGGTAACCCCACAAGTTCACGGCAAAAACATGATCCGTCAGTTTCCCCTCGGCAAGCTTGCGCAGTTCACGGATCAAGTCGGTTGAAAAGCGACGCCACTCGATATTGCGTGCCAGCTTCTGGTTCAACTCGCTCAGCAACATAGAGTCATTGACCCGGCGCGACATCCTGCTCCTGAAGAAGGTGTACAGCTGGAATACCAAGGTGTGCTGGCGCAAGATCTCCGGCGGGAACAGGAAGAAGTAATCCCGGGTCAGTAGCTCATCGAAGAACGACGGCTCCCAAACCAAAATATACAAATTCGGCTTGATCCTGATCTCGCCGTCATCCCCTTCCTTCGGTGCTTCCTCAGAAGCGGTGATCGTCCTTGCCAAGAAACGGAAACGATCACTCTTAAAGCCTTCCGGCATATTCTCGCTCATCCACCGACCTGTCAGTTCATGCAACTGAAAGTCAGTAAATTCAATACGATCAATACTTTCGCGGATAGAGTCCCGCGCAGGGCCGCTGTCTTTCTTACCGCGCAACGCCAAGATATCGGTGATATACACCGGGGTTTTGTTCGTCATGCTGCGGGTTTGGATCTCGTAATCCGCAATATGGTGATCGTGGTATTGCACGGTTAGCGTGAACAGGGCAAACAAGGTCATCAGATCATCGACCGTCATGATCGACTTGGATGACCGGGTCTCAATAATTGCCTTGGTGCCACTGATCGCCACCATGGATTTCTGATAGCTTTTCTTAGTTCTTGGCGGTGCCAAAGCCTGATCGATAATGCCAGCCCAGCTGGTTGGCGAGACAACAATTTGATCGGCCTCATCAGGCATAGTCGGCGGTGTTCCCAAGCCATACTCATTAAGCAATTGGCGATTTACATGGTTTTGTGCCAATGCCTTGGAGCGCTTTTGCTTTTCTTTTGCCTTGCTTTGCTCTGAGTTGAGACTGCCCGTGCCTAGCTGGGAAATGAGCATGGCAGGGTTGATGAAGTGGTGCAGCATGGTTTTACCGGCAAGACCTTCTTCAAAGCGAACAGGTTGTTGCTGGAAGAGACCAATACCGACGGCAGCACGTAAGCGCTGTTGGATAGCAGCGCGGGTTAATTGCCCTTCTGTGGCTTCGACAAGCTCTGTGGTTGATACCATACCGTCTTGGCTTGAAAGGCCGCGCAGTGAGATTAAGTTCAACAACTCAATGATACTTTTTGTCACCCCTTTGAAGTGCTGGTATTGAGGTAACCAGTCAACCAAGCTGTCGGGGATCGAAAATAAGTGCCCATCCTTGTGTGATCGTGGTGCTGAGATCAATATTTTTTCTGTTTGTTTATTATTGGGCATGATCGTTGAGTTCACTTGTCATTTGCCGTAGATGCATCATTTTTCCGAAGAAAGATTAATAGAAAAAGATCAAGAAAGAAAGCTCTTTTTGTTATTGATTTTATTAACTGATCTTTTTGATTTTTATGATCTATATGATTTAGTGATCTTATGATCTGGGCGTGGAAATGTTCGTAACTTACTCATTTATATCAAGATTTGGAATGGCCTATCTGGAACAATGATCAAAGGGGGTAAGGAACAATGATCATAAGGACTCCGAAACAATGATCAATAGATGATTGGAAACATGATCATCAATTTATCGAAAGTATGATCATCACCACAAAGAAAGCATGATCATAGCCAATTCACCATTTAATCACAGAGTTATCCACAGGCAGGGCATTGGCACCGTGATTATATCGCTATTGCTTACTGATTTTTGGCCGAATCCCTGCCATTTCAGCCAGAACGATGATCATGATGTGTCTTTTTGAGCCTATTTTTTACAATGATGCTGTTGTAATGGGTGAATCTGGTGCTTTTATCGCCGAACTCAGAATGACACCTACCGTATATTAATCAAACTATTTCATGTGTCCGGCAAGGAACAATGATCAAGTTGAGGTTGGTGTATTTGAATTTCCTTGATTCAGCGGCCCTCGGTGGGAATTTATGCCTGTTTTATGCAGTTTAATTGTCGCTAAAGCCTTATCAAGCCTACATCGACCGTAATTTTGCGGTATGCGTTCATGCTTCCGGTGGAGGCTGAAATCGCAATGAAAAGATGATCATTGCCTTGATCATCTTTTCGTTGAATGGGTGATCTAGGCCAGCCATCTGCATTTCATATTTACATTGCAAATAACCTTGATCATCGTTTCGTATTTTGGGCTTCCATCCAGAACGATGATCAAGTGTTTGTTTGATCAATACGTCACTTTTCCGTTGTTTTTTCCAATTAAGCCTAGTTTCAGGCTGATCGTTGTCATGACTAAGATCTTCGTTTGTGTTGATCATGCTGAAATTTTACGTTTGAATAGTTTTCAGGCTGTTTTCGCTTTGTTTGCTATTTTATGAATGATCTAATTTGAAATGACATTGTCCGTAAACTAGCTCAGTTTTTCACGCTTCCGGTAAATTAGCCCCCAATCCTGATTTACATTGTAAAATAGTGACGCTGTAACAGTTTAAATTTGAATGTTAATCTTGGTTATCTACCACGACTTTAAGCTGTTATTATGTGCAATGATGTTTATATTTTCATGAGATGTAAAAAAGCCGGATGTTAAATCCGGCTTTGATTGGCGTTCGCTAAATAGATTAGCTGGTTGCTTCCCAGCGCCAATTATTGGTTCTCATTAATGCTTCTTTAAAGTTGTGCTTGAGCATCCACTGTTTGGTTTGTTCATCATCCATCTTTACGGCAGGCACTGAATCAAGATTGGCCAGTATTGTGATCAGCTCACCAATACGGCGGAAGTTATTTTCCAAGTACTCCGGCTTTACCTTATCCATGGTGTCACGGTCAGTATGGTAAGTTGGCCTTACCATTTTTGGGTCCATTCCCTGTACCGGCAGGATGACCGGGATCCCCTGTAGCATATAGGGTTTGTGGTCGACGCCCGGGTTGAACTTCTTGTGCTCGTTGATATTTGGGTAGGTGCTGTCCAAGCTGGCAATGTGCTTGCCAACCATCTCGATGAATTGCTCCGTGCCCTTGTGCCCAACCGAGTTAAATCCTTTGGCATTGGCCATCATATCTATGTTAATCATATACTTAATATTGTCTATTTGCTTGTTTTCTACCATTAAATCCACATTGTGGAATGAGCCGAACAAGCCCTGTTCTTCCGCGGCAAATAGAATAAAGTGGATAGTACGCTTGGGTTTTTTGGGTAATGATACCAGATGCTGGGCAATATCCATGACGGTTGCAACACCGACGCCATTATCGATTGCCCCCGGCGATAAATCCCAAGTATCGAGGTGGGCACCGATCACAATGATTTATTCCGGCTTCTCACTGCCTGGCAATACGGCAACAACGTTGCGGTGGGTGGCGTTAACGTAATGGTTGCCATCCATACGGATGTGGGCGTATAGCTTCTGGGTTTTCAGCTTATTGCGGATGTCCATGCCATCTTCGAAGCCTACACTGGCCGCAGGTATTGGAAGGTAGCGGCCAGCACCGCCAGTTAACAGGGTATTGTGTTTGACATTGTTGTGAAGGATGATACCGGCAGCGCCTTTTTTCAGCGCTAGCGCGACTTTGACCGAACGGTGCGGTGCCTTGGAGCCGTCGTCCATGCCGATATTACCGATGACGATTTTTCCTTTAACATCAATGCTTTGATAGTCTTCTTCCATTGCATCGGCAAGGTCGACCACTTCTGCTTTTACGTCGACAGGGGATGGTGAACCACCAAAAGCGACCATGTTGACCGAATAGCTTTGGCCATTGTTAGCAATGATGTCCATCTTGCTCAAGTGGCCCCGGTTCCAGACGTCTTTCACAAATGGCTCAAACCTTACATCAGTAAAGCCCATGGCGGTAAATTTATCATGGCAAAATTGCTCAGCTTCGAAGGCATTTTTCGAACCGCACAGACGGTGCTCGAACTTCTCGGTTAATTGGCTAAGTAGTTCATGGCCTTTAGAGGCATTGCTTTCCTGATAGAAGAAGTTGGCGTTCTTGCTATCTAGCGCGTTGGCTGCAAATAGAAGGCCTACTGCAGCTGTCCCTACACCTGCCCCTACGGCTTTAAGGAATAATCGTCTGCTTTCTGAATGGTTCATAACAATATCCTGTTATTAATTAGCCATAAATTAAGTGGAACGCAGGATTTTATTATGATTGTGGTCATAAATGCGAGGATAAATCTGCATTGTTTGAGCTCGATCGGTTTCATCTTTTGAGCAATATCACACCTTGATTTAACGCGGTTAGTGGTGGATTCAATATTAATCGATATGTTCAGCTTTTTATTGTTTTGGTGTTTTTTTGCTGTACAATTATGGCAAAACAATTCATGGCGAAGATATAAAATGAATAGGGAACAGACGATAGAAAACTTGCTCAATATTGCTGAGCAAACCAAGCAGGTCCAGGCTGACCGTATCGAAATCGTGCTGGAAGAGCGTCGTGAGGAGTTGTTTCCTCCAATGTCTAAGGCACTGATGGAAACGCGTTCGGGGCTGACACGCCGTAAACTGGATGATGCTATTTCGCGTATGGAGGCCACTGGCCACCAGTTCACCAAGAATAATGCAAACCACTACTCAATCACGCTGGAAGAAGCGCACCAGTTGATGGACGCGGCGAAAAAGCCGGCTTTCCACGAGCGTGAGGGGGCGGGCCGCAAGCCTTGGATCGTCAATGTCCAGAACCAAAAGGGCGGTACGGGTAAGTCGATGACCGCTGTTCATTTAGCGGCTTGCTTGGCATTGGATTTGGATAAGCGCTACCGTATTTGTCTTATCGACCTCGATCCACAGGGCTCGCTACGCCTTTTCCTTAACCCGCAAATCAGTGTTGGTGAGCAGGAAACCATTTATTCGGCGGTCGACGTGATGCTGGCAAACGTGCCTGAAGATCAGGAAATCGATAAGGATTTCTTGATGGGCAACGTGGTAATGCCAACCCAATACCCTAACCTGAAGACCATCGCCGCCTTCCCTGAAGATGCGATGTTCAACGCCGATGCCTGGCAAGATCTGGCGGTGAACCAAGATCTCGATATTGTTCGCTTGCTAAAAGAGCGAGTTATCGACCCGATTTCTGACGAGTTCGACGTTATCATGATCGATACCGGCCCGCATATCGATCCACTGGTGTGGAATGCGATGTACGCGTCAAACGCCTTGATTATCCCTTGTGCGGCAAAGCGTTTGGACTGGGCGTCAACGGTTAACTTCTTCCAGCATTTGCCAACGGTATATGAAATGTTCCCGGAGAACTGGCATGGCCTTGAGTTCATTCGCTTGATGCCAACCATGTTTGAAGACGATAACAAGAAGCAGGTATCGGTGCTTACCGAGATGAACTACCTGCTGCGAGAGCAGGTTATGATGGCAACGGTGCCGCGCAGCCGTGCTTTTGAAACCTGTGCTGATACCTATAGTACGGTATTTGATTTAACGGCTGCCGAGTTTGAGGGGGGCAAGAAGACCCTGTCGACGGCGCAAGAGGCAATACAACGAGTTGGCCTGGAGCTTGAGCGCGTAATGCACAGCCACTGGGCTAACCTAAACCGGGAGTAATTTAGCAGATGGCAATTAAAACTACTGATCTTAATGCACGTCTGTTTGGCAAGGCCGATAAGCGCCGTGCCACGACCCCTGCAGAGGCACAGACTGCCGCCAAAGATAAGGCGTCGGTAATCGAGCTGGCGGTGGCGGGTGAAGATACCGTTGCATTCGAGCTGGTAAAAATCAAAGCGGGCGAAGTCGCAGGTAAAACTCGCGTGTTTGCAGAAAATGCCCGTGAGCAGGCATTCCTGAACGAGCATGCACTGGCCGATATTCTTACCACCCTAAAAGATCGCGGCCAGCAATATCCCGCTGTTGGTCGTTGGCTGGATGATGGCAACATCGAAGTGCTCGATGGTAGCCGTCGTCGTATGTCGTGTATCTTGGCCGAGAAAGATTTCCTTATCTATGTCGGTAAGGGGATCAACAGCGAGCACGCCAAGTTCTTGTCCGATGTGGCAAATGCCCACAAACCGTTGTCGCTTTTCGAACGCGGCAAAGAGATGCAAATGTTGCTTGAATCTGGCAAGGTGGCAGATCAAAAAGAGCTGGCCAAATATTGTCAGTGCAGTGAGGCGTTGGTCAGTGGCGCATTGAAGGCTGCTGCGCTGCCAATGGAAGTGTTGATGGCCTACCCAAGCGTGGGTGAGCTTGGTCGCCCAACCATTGTTAAGCTGCACCGTTTGTTCTTTGGCTTACCGATGGACCTACAGCAAAAGTTTGTAGCGGATTTAGCCAGCAACGATGAGGCGATGTGGAAGTCGATCAACGCCACCGGCATCACCCGTATTACTCGTGAAGTGACTAACAAGCTTGAGGAAATGGGTGACGTTTTACAGCCAAAAGTGGAGGTTGAGAAACCCAAGCCACAAGAGTTGGTTAAAGGTAAAATTTCATATACCCGAGATGGTGATAAGTTGCAGCTCAAGCTAAAGAAACTGTCGGAGCGCCAGGCAGATGATATCTTGGCTTACTTGGCTGACTACCTTAAGTAACCTATTCCTGATATTAAAAACCACGCTAGCCAGCGTGGTTTTTTTTCGCCATCAGTTAGGGCAAATTGGTATCATGCCTTCGTAAGTATAATTTGAGTGAAACCATGAGCCAGCTTAGTCAATTTTCCCGCCAACTTATCCAGCAAGCCGTAGACGCCAACATTCGCTATCTGGTGGTTGCCAAGGGTGACGAGTCTTGGGGCAAAGAGGTTGCCCGCGTCTTCAGCGACTTGCTACCCAATACGCTTGTTACTGGGGGGACTGCAATTGAGCCCTTAGCTTTTGTACCGTTCAAAAAAGCCAAAACGAAGTTGGGACAGGAGTGCCAGTGCCTCGTTTATAATATGCACGCCGGTTTTGATGCTGACGCATTAGGGGCATTGTCTGGTACTGTTGTCGGAGGCGGTATACTGGTGCTGTTGGCCCCCGATAATATTGATTGCTGCCACTCATCTTTGTTCATGCAGCGATTGGGGCGTTTACTTAGCCTGCCGCAAGTTGTCCAAATCACCCCCGATACTGCGTTGCCCCCGCTACCTTTGGTTGATAATGCTGTGTCACCTATGTTTGCGGGTGACGAGTTTGGTGCTGTTACCCAATGCCAGTCGGATGCCATCGCGGCTGTTCGGCGTGTCGTTACCGGTCACCGAAAACGCCCTGTTGTGATCACGGCCGATAGGGGGCGTGGTAAGTCGGCAGCAATGGGCTTGGCTGCTGCCAGCCTACTTCAAGCGCGCAAAATTAAAATCGCGGTGACGGCCCCATCGTTTGAGTCGGCCAAAACAATTTTTCGTCATGTTGCCGAGCGGTTTGATATGCCGTTTAGCTGTCAGCGCCAGTTAGCGGTTGGGTTGGGCGTGATTGATTTTGTTTCCCCCGACATGCTTTTATCCGGCGCGGTCGACGCCGATTTTGTTATCGTCGATGAGGCAGCTGCCATACCGGCGCCGTTGCTATCGGCAATGTTGGATCGTTTTAACCGTATTGTTTTTTCAAGCACGGTGCATGGCTATGAAGGAACCGGCCGTGGCTTTGCCGTTAAGTTTCGACAAATCCTCGATACCAAAATGCCGCACTGGCGCAGTGTTGAGCTAGCCGAGCCTGTTCGTTGGGCGAATGACGATCCGCTTGAGAATTGGGTTTTCCAAGCCCTGTTATTTGCTGCGCCTTTGCCAGAGGTTGATTCTGCTAGCCCCCCTGAACAGGGTAATGAAACGCACAACCGATTAAAGCTTGTAGCTTGTACAAGCCGCGCTCTTGAAAAGCAGGAGTTGCTGTCCGACGAGTTGTTGCTAACCCAGGTGTTTGGACTTCTGGTGAATGCCCACTACCAGACGTCACCAGCCGATCTGGTTGCCATGCTGGATGATGACAAGTTGTCTGTTATCGCCACTTTCTACCAAGGCAGTTTGGTTGGTTGTTGCTTGGTGATGGCTGAGGGGGGCTTGGACGAAAAACTAGCCGAGCAGGTTCAACATGGCACCCGACGCATAAAAGGGCATTTGCTTGCACAGTCGATGGCTGCTCATTTGGGGCTGGCACAAGGTGCCGTTCAACGTTGTGGCCGTATTATGCGAATAGCGGTTCACCCTGAATTACAGCAACAAGGCATTGGCCAAGTTTTGCTTCAATACACCGCAACTTGGGCCCAAGCCCATTTCGACTATTTGGGTACCAGTTTTGGATATGTGCCTGAGCTATTGCAGTTCTGGCATAAGGCGGGCTACCGCCCTGTCAGGTTGGGATTAAAGAAAGATGCAGCAAGTGGCTACCAGTCATTGCAGTGTACCTTGGCTTTAACTTCCCAAAGCCAGCAGTGGCTGGGTGATGCTGACCAATTGTTTGCGGCCAACCTTCACTTCAATGCGAGCGAGTGCTTTTCGGGATTATCGGCATCGTCCTTCACGGCTTTATATCGATATGTCGTTAAAGATCTTGTTTGCCCTGCGAGCCTACCGCAGCATTTGGTCGCCCAGCAGCTAGCGTTGTATTGCAGAGGTGGGCTCGGGTATGAGCTGGCATTGCCAGCCTTAACCACGGCTTTAATATCAGCGTTAAGCGGTGATATCCAAACTGACAATAATCGTTCTGATTGGTCGGCGTTAGCCGTTGCCAAGGTCATCCAACGTAAACCTTGGCCTGCTATCGTGGAAGAATTTAATTTATCCGGGCGCAAAGAAGCCGAGCAACTTCTGCGCGATGGGTATTCAAAGATTTAATTACAAGGAGCTGTTGATGAAATTCGTCGTAGATACGCATACTCACACTATCTCAAGTGGCCATGCTTATAGCACGCTACTTGAAAATGCAGCAGCGGCAGCCGAGAAAGGCTTGTCACTGATGTGTGTAACAGATCATGCGCCCTCAATGCCTGGCTCTCCCCATTTTTGGCATTTTGCCAATCAACGCATCTTGCCTCGCTTCCTGCATGGCGTCGGAATATTACGCGGCGTTGAAGCAAATATCATCAATCCTGATGGTGAGATTGATCTACAGCCTCAAATCACAGAACAACTTGATTGGGTGTTGGCGAGTTTCCATGAGCCTGTTTACCGACCCGCTGATAAGCAAACGCATACCACTACCTTGTTGAATACGATTGCGTCTGGTTGGGTTCATGCGCTAGGCCATCTTGGCAACCCCAATTTTGATTTCGAGTTTGAACAAGTGATCACCGCAGCAGCCGAGGCAAATGTTGTGATTGAAATTAATAACTCGTCATTATCGGGCTCGCGTGCTGGTAGCCAACCGCGCTGTGAACAAATCGCTCGCATAGCAAAAGATGTAGGGGCATCACTAACGACGGGATCGGATGCGCATTTTGCCTATGACGTTGGTCGGTTCGATCATGTTGAGGCGTTGCTAGCTAAGATTGACTTCCCTGAAGAACGGGTGATTACATCTAGCGCCAAACAATTCATTTCTTTTCTTGAATCGAAAGGCACCACGCTCGAGACCTTTTCTGCACTTTGATATTTACAGTGTAAATTCTCATTTCGTAGCCATCACCTCTCCCTGCAATCACCTATTATTTCTTCGTGACTAATAGGTGATATCAACCATCTCCCTGCCTAGCGCTTAGATTAATGACTTATTCAGGTGGGCATGGATCATCTTGCCGTATTTCACCGTTCTATCTGTTCTATTTACACTGTAAATCACAGCCATAAAAAAATATGGTATGTCGTTCTATTTGTTGGCTGATGCAGGTTGGTTTGGAAATAAATGCCACATTGTCTAAAGTTAGATCATGTCGCTCGCAACATTCCAAGCGCTTAGTCACTAGGCTCCTTTGGTGGGTAGCAGCAAAATCATACGGCAGTGAAAAATAGAACAAATACAATAATAAAGATTAACAAGGAGTGGTAATGACAATCGTTAGAACACCAGTGCTTGATCATTCAATGTCGCGAGCGCGGTTTGCTAATTCATTGCAGGCTGATGATCTGTTTTCACTTGGCCGAGGCGGTATTGCGGGACGGTTATATTACCAAAATCCGCTCGCAAGACAGCTTATTGATATGCATGAAGTTGGGATAAAAGTGACGGTAAACCGCTTGAAGCGTCATTGCCTCTACTTAGAGTCTGAGCAGCGTTTGACGGTGAATGCTTCCTGCCAGCTTTTGATCCACCCTTTTGGTTTGTTGGAGGGAGGGCTGTTGCTTGACCCTTTATCAGCGAATAAGAAAAAACCTGGGCATTTTCATTACCGCTTCATGACCAATAGCTGGTTGTCTGAGCAACAGATGCAGGCGCTAGTGCTTGATTAACGAATTGTTTGTAATTGAATTTATTGAAATTCTATTTTTTGAGTACTCTGTCATTAAATCTTGGCTTACCTTAGATAGAATACTTATCAATAGCGCTGGGCGAGATTTGTTTATCTGTGTGTTGCGTCTTAATTTGCACAACGATAGTTAGCTTAATCTTGCCCAAATATAACTATGAATGATAGATATTGGTAAGTGTGAGTTGGAGATTAGTTGCCTCAATATAACTTGGGTTAATATTGAATGAGTTAGAGGTATCGAAAGGAGTCGATATGGCAGAGTCGTTTCTGCAGTTGTCACAAGATAAGCAGTCTATTTTTCTCTCAGCAGATCGTTATGCGGGAGAAGCGCTTACTCGCGATATGCTTATCAGCCAAATTGAGAAGCTAGGCGCGCAAAATTATTATCGTTTCGAAAGTGCTATCGACTCTGCCCTAGCTTTTATTAACCAGCCTACTCCAGACGACGGTGACGTTACAACAGACATCAAACCGATTATCGTTGCCGAGTGTCGTGATGCCAGTTACTTGGTGAAGACCGAGGCCGACATGATGAAGGCCTCGTTAACCATTACCGCCCCCTATGGCGGTAAAGCCATTTCTGGCCCCGCCTTGCTTGAGGCGCTCAAAGATAACCATATCGTCAAAGGCATACGTAAGAACCAACTACAGGAAATTATTCGCCTTTCTGGCCAACTTTCTGCAGGGCAAAAAATCACGGTGCCTGTCGCCTTTGGCCGGATGCCCGAGCATGGTGCTGATACCCGGTTCGAGGCTTTGGTCGAAGACGTTGGCAGCCGTATCCTACGCCCTCAAGCGTTAGATGACGGCAAGGTTGATATGCTTGATTTGGGCGAATTGGTAACCGTGAAGGCCGGCCAAGCAATTATGCGGCGTATCCCCGCTACGCCAGGCACGCCGGGCTTTACCGTCGAAGGAAAAGAACTACCTGCGGTGGCTGGAAAGCCTGCTGAGTTTGAGGTTGGCGAGGGGACGGCAATCAGCGAGCAGGATGAAAACATCTTGCTCGCGTTAAAGTCGGGCATTCCTGTCATGAAGCCCAAGGGGATGCAAGTTGATGATGCCTTGACCTTAAAAGGAGTGAATGTCGCGACCGGGCATATTTCATTCGATGGCAGTGTCATTATTAACGGTGATGTCACACCGGGAATGAAGGTGGCTGCGACCGGCAATATTACGGTGACAGGGTTTGTTGAGCTTGCTGAACTAAAGGCTGGCGGTGACATTGCAATTATCAAAGGGGTCATTGGCCGTAAGCAGGAAGGTAGTCCGCTGGCTTGTTATCTAGAAGCCGGTGGCAAGGTGACGAGTAAATTTGCCCAGTTTGCTGAAATTGAGGCGGGACAAGATGTTAGCTTCTCTCTTCATGCGCTGCATTGTGTTATTCGCACTCAAGGGGAAGTCGTGGTGACCGATCAGCTCAAACGCCACGGTACCTTAAGTGGCGGCTACATTGAAGCGGGCTACAGCGTGCGGGCTGTGAACATTGGTGCGCTAGCCGGCGTACCCACCACCATTATTGCCTTTGGCCGCTACCACCATTTATTGGAGCAGCTTCAACTAGCCGCTGATCAATACGACAAAGAAAAGGACAGTATCCAGCAGCTCAAGCAGGCTCAGCTTAAGCTAATCAAGATCCCTCAGAGTAAGCGACCTCCGGAGTTGGTAGAGAAGCTTAAGCAAACTGCGCAGCATCATCGCGATAGCTTGATCGCAACCCAGCATAATTTTGAAACCTTAAAAGCGGAATATGAAGAGCTGCGTGAGCTAGTGTCGGTCACTGCGCTAAACCGAATTTATAGCGGGGTTAAAATTCAGCTTGAAAAAGAGAAGCTGACCCTTAACCAAGAACATGGGCCATCAAAAATCCAGATCCGCGATCGTGAAATTCAATGCCAGCCATTATGATTTACAGTGTAAATTTTAGCACTAATTTACACTGTAAATTTCAATCAAATGCCCTCTCACGTTAGCCCGTAAAGCGAGTCATTACACTAGAGAATTGAGCGTCGGTTTACATTTCTTTTCTACGATATAGCCCTGGAAGCCACTCACAAACAGGTCTGAAAGGCGCTCCAATTGTGTTTCGGTTTCAACCCTAGTTGCAATGGTCATGATTTTCAAGCTATGTGCTGTGCGCGAAATTGATGAGAGCAAGGCTTGTTTAACTTCGTCATTAAGTTGGTGGGTATAGGAAAAGTCGATTTTGACATAGTCGGGGCGGAACTCTGTTAGGTAGTCAAGCGATTTAAAATAGCGACCGTAATTATCAACGCCAAATCGGAACTTGTAAAACCGGATAGCAGAGCATAACAAGCTGCATGAGTCAGGGCTGCGCACGAAACAGGCTTCCGGTATTTCGAAGAAAAGACGGTCTGCGAGCCGTTGATTGCGTTCCATGGTGGTGGTTAACCAACGAATAAATGCGGGGTCATTAACGCTGCTGGTCGTTATATTAATGGCTAAGGGGCCGAGGGTATGGTCGGCATTCAAGCGGTTGATAGAGCTGGCAATGGTTTCCCTATCAAACAATACCCCGGCACCGAGCTCGTCAATCGCCCCCAGAAACTGGCGAGCAGAAAATTTATCCTTGCCTTTATGAATAGAAGAAAAGACCTCGTAATGATAAACCGTGCCTTGCTCTGTGGTTACGGGCTGGTCGTGGTAGCGGAAGAAATTATTATCGATAGCCTCGATGAGCAAGGCTTTCCATTGTTGCTTACCAAAAGCAATGGCTGCGTTGGATTCTTGAGAAAATGCCAAAGGGGTTTCTGGTGTCAGTGCCGCTTGTGCCAATAGGTTATCGAGCTGGGTGAGCAGGTGGCTGGCTGATGTGGCTTTTTCAGTGATGAGCAATCCTATATGGGCGCAATCCGGAGAGCTAGTCCCTGCTTGCGCTTGAATAGTATTGAGTACATTGAGCATGCCTTCACCAATGGCCTGTAATTTTTTTGCTGTGGTATTAGGTACCAATACCGCAAACTCATCATAGGATAATCTTGCCAGGCTGATCTCACTGTGAATGATATTGCTGTTGAGCTCTTCTGCGATTTGCTTGACGAGTTGGTCGCCCTGATCGAAACCGTGTTGGCGGTAGGTGTCATCAATAAGGGTGGTTTTTAATAATGCCACACCGCCACTAGGGTTGGTTGAAATCCATGAGTTTAGCTGGTTAATAAAGTATTGGCGGTTACCTAGCCCTGACACTTTGTCACGATAAGCTTGTTCTTTGAGTTTCACCGCCTCGTTAGCCTGCTGTTTAAACAGGTTGTTGAGTTGGGCGTTGAGGTGGTTTACCAGCTTTACAATGGCCTTGACGTCGGCACTTGCTGGTAACGGTAAAGGCGAGCGGCTTTGCTTGCGTTTTGCCTCGCTAGCATAGTCGGCAATAAGCAAGAGGGGACGATGCTTTGATACCAGGGCAATGACCGATATCGTGTTCAAGAAAATAATGGCAAGTAATGACGAAGCGCTAAAGCCCAGCGTTGAATGCCACAGTTGCTGCAGGCTTTGAGCGGGGCCATGTTCTGTTATGACTTTGATACCCAGATTGCCTGCGTGAGCTAAGTCATGGGTCGCTGTGTAGGATTGTATCCCGACCAGCTGATTAAGCCATGAGGGATAGCTGTATGAGCCATTAGCGAGTTGTTGGTAGTGCCTGTCATTTACCTGCACTTCAATTGCTGTTAATGAAGTGGCGGTTAATACTTCTTCCAAGGCTTGATTGATAACTTGCCCGGTGAATGGGGCTGAGCCTGCCAATGCTTGGCGAAGCAGCATTTGGGTGGTGTGGTTATCTGATTTAAACGTCAGCTCGGCTTGTTGAGTGATAACTTGTTGTTCATGGTAGAAGTGAATAGCTGTGGTAGAGACCCATAATGCTAAGAAACAGCCAACTATCCAACTGATGGTAAACTTCAGGATTGTCATTTGTCATGCTCAATTATCATCAGGAATAACAGAGAAAACTCACAATAAAAGAGTGCTCTTTCATTAAGTTAAAGTAACAAATAACCTTAAGATGTAGGTGTTCAATCCGGCTTCGCATGATGAAACCGGAAGATACTTCGTAAAATTTGTGCAATAAACGCTGGTTTGCATCTACAGACGCATGGTTTTTTCCCGAGGTTTTACGGCGAGTGTAAATTGAATTTTCATTGCTTAAATTCGTCTTTATCGATCCCGTGCTTTTTCATTTTGTCGTAAAGGGTTTTTCTCGCTAGCCCCAACTCTTGCTGCACGTCTTTTAGTCTGCCCTGATGGCGGTTGAGGGCATCACGCAATAGCTTGCTTTCAAATTGCGATACCCTGTCTGCCAATGTTGCGGGCTCTTGGGTTGGATTGGTATGAATGGAGCTTGGAGAAAAAATCGAAGCTTGCTCCCCCATCAAAATAAACCGTTCAGCAAAGGTGCGAAGTTCGCGAACGTTGTTGTTCCAGCGATGATTGAGTAACTGCTGCTCTAGCTCTGGTGAAACCGAGGCGGGTTCGATACCAAAACGGCTACAGTCAGCACGAAGAAAATTATGGAACAGAATCGAAATATCTTCCTTGCGCTGGCGCAGTGGCGGCAATTCGAGGCTGACAAAGTTGTGTTGGAAGTAGATAGCTTGATAGAAAGGGGTGTCTGAGCCCTGCTGCTTTTTGTCCTCGCTTAATGAGGCTATAACGCGAACATTCAAAAACGCGTGTGGGCATTCGTTGGATGTGCTGTGTTGGCACCGGTTTAAGTGAGAAAGAAATGGTTGCTGTAGGCTTTCGGGCAGCTTGTCGAGGTGTTTGATGTAAAGCGTGCCGCCTTGTGCTTGCTCGAACAATCCAGCACCGTCTTGTTCGGCATTGCCAAACAAATCTAAACCAAGTTGATGAGGGCTGTTGGTGTCGGCATTTACCGTGATAAATGGCTGTCCTTGGCGTGGGCTGTGATCGTGGCTAAATCGGGCAACCAATGACTTTCCGACGCCGGGTTCACCGTGGATCAGCAAGGGGGTGGCGGATTGGTTGAGGTGGGAGAGCATTCTGCGTAGTTGTTTGATGCTCGGGCTAGTGCCAAGAATACGAGGCCCGGGTGCACTTTGTACTTCAAGTTCGCGCCGCAGCTCGCGGTTTTCTAATACCAATTGGCGTTTATCGCTGGCCCTTTTTACAACGTCCAGCAGGGTATCGGTCGAAAAGGGCTTTTCAAGAAAGTCGTATGCTCCCATACGCATGGCATCAACAGCCATCGATATATCACCGTGTCCCGTTAGCATGATGATGCTGAGTTCTGGATCGATGGCGATGGCCTGCTTGAGAAATTGCAGGCCGTCTATCCCCGGCATATTGATGTCTGAGATGATCACCCCTTGATACAATGGGGTAAGTAGATCCAGAGCGGGTTTGGCACTGGCGAAGAGGCTGACGTCATAGTCTTCCAATTCGAGCGTTTGCCCGAGTGCATCACGAACCGATTTTTCATCATCAATAAACATTACCGGTAAGTTCATGATGCCTCCTTATTTGACATAGGTAGCGACAGGGTAAACTTGGCCCCGCCAGTGTGGTGTTTTTCAACGATAAGCGAGCCTTTATAGGCATCAATAATGCGTTTGGAGATGGTGAGCCCCAAGCCCAGCCCCTCTTCTTTCGTGGTGTAGAAGGGGTCAAACAGTTGGGCCATTTGCTCGTCTGTCATCCCCGCGCCGTTATCCCAAACCATGCAGTTTACTTGGTTGCTGGTTGGTTCAACCTCGATACCGATTTGTGGATCGTTGATACCGTTAAGGGCATGGATACTGTTTTGGAACAAATTGACCAGCACCTGCTCGAACTGAATAGCATCGATGTTGATGTGAATATTCTCCGGGATGTCTTGCATGCGCAAGGTGATCCCTTCTTTTAGCAATCTATTTCGGACTAGCCCCAGCGACGAATGCACGGCATGGTTTACCGAGGTGTAGCGGGTGCTGTTGTGCTCGCTACCCTTGCGGGCAAATACCTTAAAACGGGCGATAATTTCTGATACCAAGGAATTGAGGTGAATGATCTCTTCTATGTTGTTGGCGACGGACTGGTAACGTTCTTTCTCTAGTAGCTTTCTTGAGTTCTCGGCATAGGTGCGCATGGCCGCTAGCGGTTGGTTTATTTCGTGGTTGATACTCGCTGATAACTCGCCAAGCATGGCTAACTTGGCCGCCTGCATTAATTCGGTTTGGGTTTGTTTTAGCTCTGCTTGGCTGTGCTCGTATTGGCTCAGGGTGATTTTTAGCTGCTGGTTAGCGTCTTGCAGGTTGGCTGTTCGCTTTGCTACCGTCCGTTCAAGTTTGCTGTTTAACGAAGCCAAGGCTTTTCGGGCGCGGTATGTTTGCCACCAAGAGTGGATCGCAATACACAGAAGGCTGTAAATGGTCACAAACATCAGTGCGGCTTGCAACACCGTCTGGTGGTTATTGCTGGTTGGGCTGAAGCCAAAAATTTGCCAGCCGGTTTTCGCCATACTGTGTTTGGCTAGCATGAAATCGGTACTGCCTGCCGCTGATGGCCAACTCAGTTGCAGCTGCTGGGATTGCTCTAGTTGGGCTAAGTCACGATAGTGACTCAGGGCGGTTAATGGCGCTTTGCCATACTGGCGTGAGTCAATAATGGCTTGTTTGGTTGGTTCATCGAGTTGGGTCAAGCTTTGGTATAGCCAACTTGGCTCTGAGCTATAGAAAACAATGCCGGCGCTGTCGCTGATCACGTACTCAATGCCGTCATACTGCCAAATGTCAGTGATCAGCGACAGGTCGACTTTTAGGGTCAGGACACCGAGGATTTGTCCGTTTAGGATCACCGGCGCTGAAAAGTAGTACCCGCGCTTTTCTGAGCTGGCACCCAATGCAAAGTATTGCCCGAGTTGCCCATTAAGTGCTTGCTGAAAATAGGGCCGGTAGTGGTAATTTTGTCCTACAAATGACCGCCGTTTTTGCCAGTTGCTCGCTGCCAAGGTGGTCCCTTGCCTATCTATCAGGTAAATCGTATCGGCATTGAGGGTATCGTTCCATTGTTCGAGTAACTTACTTACTGACAAAAATTGCTCACCTACCGGGTAGCGTTCATCAGCGGCGGCAAGCAGCGGTACCAGCAAGCGAGGATCGCTGGCAAGTACTTGGGGCAGCTGGCTGTAGCGGGTTAACTGGGCATCAATCTTTGAACCCAGTTGGTTGACGCTGTTGGTTAGGCTACCAATAAAATAGCGCTGGGCTTGCTGGTAGGTTACATAGGTAATGAGGGCGGTAAAGAACGCGCCGATAAGGAATACAAGGCTGAGAAATTTTTTTTTATGCGTCATGTTGTATCTATACCCGGGTTACTTCAGACCTAGGTTACATCAGGGTGAAGATTTTTGATGGCTGATATAGCCACAATGTAACAAACTGCCGCCTGATAAACATCGAGATTGGTTACAGAGTTAGGCCGTATCTCGCGTTAAAGGGTATATTACTTGTGTTTCCAAAATACAAAGCGCACAATTTGTGTGTAAGTAATAAGTACTTAAGCGGAGTTAACAATGGAATTGTCTGATATTCGTCGCGACTACACACGCGGTGGTTTACGTCGTCATGATTTACCTGAGCAGCCAGAGGCCCTGTTTGATAAGTGGCTCAAGCAGGCGATTGAAGCCAACCTCACCGATCCGACAGCAATGACGGTGGCGACAGTGGATGCGAGCGGACAGCCATATCAGCGCATTGTGTTGTTGAAGCATTTTGATAAAGACGGTTTTGTGTTTTACACCAACCTTGGTAGCCGTAAGGCGGGCCAATTGGAAGCAAACAGCAAGATCAGCCTGCATTTCCCGTGGCATGCTATTGAGCGCCAAGTTCACATTACCGGTACCGCCGAGAAGCTATCGAAGCTGGAAGTGATGAAGTATTTCTCATCACGTCCGAAAGAAAGCCAAATTGCGGCTTGGGCCAGTAAGCAGAGTAGCCGCTTGAGTGCGCGCCAGGCGTTGGAAGGCAAGTTTATGGAGCTGAAGCAAAAATTTGCCCAAGGCGAAGTACCATTACCAACGTTTTGGGGCGGTTACCGAGTAAAGGTATCGTCAATCGAGTTTTGGCAAGGCGGTGAAAACCGTTTGCACGATCGCTTCTTGTTCACCAGGGAAGGTGAGGGTGAGTTGTGGAGTGTGGACCGACTCGCTCCTTAAGCGAACTGACGGACAAAGAATTGAAAAAAATGCAGCCTAAATGAGGCTGCATTTTTGTTTGTATAAGCCCTTAGGCTGCCATTTGGTGGCTAGTCACAATGCTGATGCCTTCAGGGTGGCGCACTTTCAGCGCTTTCTCTGCCGTTGCGATGGACTCAACTTCGTTATCAGCTTGGATTTCGTATTTACAAGGAATGTTGAAGTAAGGGTGTACAACGTAGGTGATGCTAAATGCTTTCATAATGTTTCCAGTTAAAAATGCACCTTGATGAGGTGACTAATCAAATCTGAGCGGATTATAAATGAGAGGTATCCGCTCAAAATTTGATCTGAAAACAGTATTTGCCTTACAAAAACGTAAACTAAGACTCCATGAACAGCACAATATGCTTATTCTTTAAGGATTACAGATAGTTGACGATTGAGCATACTTTCTGGAATGTGTGAGCCGAAACCGAGATCGAGGGCCAGATCGAGCAGTTCGTTTTTAGAACTGGCGTTGAATTTTTCTCGGAGCCTGATGACATAGTTTTCGACCGTTTTTACCGAGACACCCAGCACCTTGGCGATGTATTGCGGTTTCTTGCCATACAGTAACAGGAATAGAACTTCTGATTCGCGGGTATTGAGGTTGATGGCTTGGTGGTGGAGGTCGAGATTGAATGAAGCTTGCTCTTTAGGATTGATGCCTGCCGCTCGGCAAATCCAGTGTCCTACTTCAAGAATGGCGGTATCTTTGAGCTCTACACCGGAAAAGATGGTTCCGACTGTTTCATTCTCTTCATTTTTCCAAGGCGTCTTAGTGAATAAATGTGCACGCCAGCTACCGTCGGAGTAAGGGTGAATATCAAGTACCCTTAATCGTTTTCCAGATGTCATTACCAAGCTATCTTGATCTCGAAATGACTCGGCACACTCTACTGTTGGGCTTGGCATATCAAAATCAGTACGGCCGATACAATCTAAATGATGGTCAACACCAATTATTTCGCCATACTCGGCATTAGCATAAACGAAGACGGAATCCTTATCTTTACATCCCCAGCATCCTGGCAGTTGATTAAATATATGTAATAAAGATGGGTCGACTTTATCTTTCACTGTTATTTGCCTAAGTAGATTGGCTTGGTTATTTATTATTTAGCAGTCTAAATGAAAGCGATAAGGTTGCAATATCACGATGACGGTTTTTTGGACATAATTGTAAAAAAGGATAAAAAAAAGCCGACCTATATAGGTCGGCAAAGACAAGAGTTAGACTCCGAAGAGCACAATCCTGTACGACGTGTAGAAGAGGTATCCAACCAGGCTCATATATCTTTGATATGAGGGTGTATATCAAAGTAAGCCCGTTTGGCATGTATCCAAAGTTGGATACTGCAAACAGAGTGGTTGAACACCGCTCTCTGTTTACGGGATTTAATATAACCCAGCCTTATTAATAGAGTAAGGGGGGGAATCACCTATTGACATTAGTATGATAATCTGATTGGCGCCACTAAGGTGGTATATGGCAAAGCAGGCAACATAATTAACCCCATGAAATTATTGTCCAAAGCAAAGTTGATACATTGCTAAGATATTCGCTGGCTATGCAGGATTATTCAGTATAAATGCCGAAAGTTGTGCCGATGGTATTTGTTAAGAATGAGATATACATCACACTTATAGGTTGATTGCCATAACCTATATATAGGGTGCCTAACTATGCATGCAGTTGATGTAAAACGTTTTCACTGTCTATATATTGGGTATTAATATGCTTGAAAGCACTTTTTCAGCCATATTAATAGTTTATCGACAATACCTATAAAGCGTTAATATCTAAAGTGAAGTTCATGAAAAGCGATATATTTCAAAAATCATGTGTTATTAACCATTATATTTATATGGCTTTCGGATTAAACAAAAACGAAAATATTATTTAATTAATTTAAATAAGTACCACTACGAAACGACTTGAAATGTTTTTAGCAGAGTAATGCCTAAGCTTGATGTAAATAACGAACCTAGGGTGGTTATTGCAATAACATTGGCCGCTAAAATTGCATTTGCCCCCATTGCCCTTGCCATCACATAACTTGCAGCCGCGGTTGGTGCCGCGCTCATCAAAAATATAATTCCAAGCTCGAGGTTTTCGAAACCGAGTAAATAGCCAGATACCGTAATGAGCAGCGGGGCAATGACTAAGCGGCCAATACTGGAGATCCGGGCTTTTCTAGAGTCCTGACGTAGTTGGTTGAAGTCGAGGCTTGCGCCGGTGCACAGCAGGGCAAGCGGCAGGGTCATATTGGCAAAGTAGCTTCCGGAGTCGGTGATCAGCTGCGGTAATGGAATTTGAAATAAAGAAAACGGGATAGCCAGCATGATACTGATGATCAGCGGGTTTTTAATGATAGAGCGCAGTAGGTACATAAAGCCGATACTGCTTCCCTGCTGGCTTGGGTTCGAGCGGGTAAGCGTGATCACGGCCAAAATGTTGTAGAGCACGGTAATCACTGCCACATATAGCGAGCCGACAACCAGGCCATCTTGGCCGAAAGCATTGCTGACATACGCGAGGCCGATAATGCCGGTATTGGCACGAAAGGCACCTTGCACCACCACCCCTGTGTCTGACTTACTGCCGATCAAGAGCGGTGAGATACATTCGAACAAGACATAAACCAGAATATTGGCAATGATGGCAAAGCCAAACAGGTGTAGGTTGGTCAGCTGCTGTAGGTTGGCACCGGCAACACTCAAAAACAGCATCGCGGGCAGGGTAAGGCTAAAAACTAATTTCGAACCCGTTTCAATAAACGCATCATTGATCATGCCGATACGGCGAAGATAAACGCCAAGGCCCAGCATTAGAAAAATTGGGCCAGTGATAGAAAACGAGTATTGAAGTTGGGTAAGAAATTCGATCATAAATGCAATATCCTTATTAAGAATACTATTTGTATCACATTTGCGATCTAGGTGCAGTTATATTGTATGACTAATAAAGTTATTTAATTCTAAATGTTTGATTGTTAAAGAATATTATTGCGCGTTGAAGCGAAGTGATACTAAACACGTTGCTATGGAACGATGATCAAGAGCGGCAAACTAACGGTTGTTGTCTTTTTGATTGGAACAATGATCAAGGAGGATCCTTGGCTTGATCATTGTTGCGGGCGGAAAGATGATCAAGGCTTGATCATTGCTCAGTGCGTTGGTAGCACAGGAATTAAATATTCTTTGTAACTAAACCTATGATTTTAAATGGTTAAGTGATGGTTTTACCCTCCGTGGATTACGATGCTAAATCTTGATAGTGCCATTGGACAACGCTATTTGAGTGTTCAGATGAGTTAAAAGCCACCAATATCAATTGAAATGACACTGGCCGTAATTGTTAGGTTCTTGATCATTTTTCCACTGAATTTATTAGCTTTTATTTTGTTTAGATTCTGGAAATTTGGAGCCGTTGGGATAGAAACTATGCGGGCTGCTGCCATTTTCGTCCCGTAGGCGGTGGTTATTCAATGTGGTATTATTGCTATATGTATCAGCCGAATTCCTTTCTGGTTCTTTAGCATGAAAGACAAGCTAAGCGCCCCGCTTTTTAAACCCTCAGAAATCGTAAAGCTGCCTGAGCACATGGATCATCATAACCATGGCTACAACCAGGTAGTGATTGGCCTATCGGGCCAAACCGAGTTCGATATTGAAGGGGCGGGTAATTTAGTGTGTCCGGGCCAAGGTTGTTTGGTTGCAGCCGATGCCGAACATGCTTTCTCCGGTGTGGGCAACAACGAGATCCTGGTGCTGAACGTGCCAACTGACCAGCTCCAGCCAGTTTACAGTTCAGAGAACATGCTACGCCTGTTTGAACAGTCGGGGTATTTCCATTTGGATCGCCAAGCACAGACACTGATCCAGGCGCTGACTGCGGAAATGACCGCCCACCCTGATGATTTATTGTTGAGCCGGGCGTGTACCGACACCTTGATGTGCGTGCTGCACCGCCATTTCAAGCCTTCGGGCGTTGAAAAGCAGTCCCACCGCTTGAACATGGATACTATCGATCAGTACATCAATCAGCATCTTACTCGTAAAATATCGGTAACACAGTTAGCGGGAGTCGCCTACTTGGGTGAGAGCCAGTTCCATCATTTGTTCAAAGAACAAACAGGGATCACCCCGCATCAATATGTACTGAAAAAGCGCCTTGAACTTGCCAAGGGATTGATTGAAGAGTCGCAATTGAGTGTGGCCCAAGTCGCGCAAAGCACTGGTTTTGCCAGCCAAAGCAGCTTCACCCAAGCCTTCACTCGCTTATACGGCAAGCCACCCGCGCGTTATCGTAAAGATAGTACTTAAATTTAAGCGATTGATTTTAATTGCGCTGCTCCGGTTTTAGTTAGCTGTAATCATCCTCGCTTCTTTGTTACCTGCTTCAAATCACGATCTTCCTTGCTGCCTTTCTCTCACCTCAGATCAACCTTGATCATCGTTCCCATTTCTGTGTTGTTTTGTTGCCAATTTTTAACGTTAGGTTTTTGCTTTGTGATGGGGTGATTGCCTCAAATTGGCGTTTTTCAAAAAAATCTAACTCTATTTTTGTTAAAAACCGGACTTTTTCTAAAAATTATCGGAGAATATAGCAAGACTATCCGAGCTGTGGAAAATATGATCCCCTCAATAGTAACACTGATGTAACATTTCACCTGCGAGAGGGAAGCACGCAAACTTTTCTGCTGCCAACTGGATCGGGTTCATTATTGAGGGAAACACTATGTTCAATGCGGCAGATGTACTTCAGCCAAGTTTTATTGAGCGTCCACTAGCGGATATCTGGTCATTGATTTCGCCGCTATACGCTATCGACGAGTCGCAGTGGTTGACGCAGCTTATTCCAATGGCGCAACCGACCGAACAAGAACGTCAATACACCACAGAGCAGGCGACCAGCCTGATTGAGCGCGTGCGTGCCGATCAGAATGCCATTCAAATGATCGATGCCCTGCTTCTCGAATATAGCCTTGATACCAAAGAAGGCATCTTGTTGATGTGTCTTGCCGAGGCACTGATGCGTATTCCGGATGCCGCAACAGCCGATGCCCTGATCCGCGACAAGCTCAGTGTGGCGGATTGGAAGTCTCATCTGAAGAATTCTGATTCCTTGTTTGTGAATGCCTCGACTTGGGGCTTGATGCTAACAGGCAAGGTCGTGACTATGGATGCCAAAGAAGACGGCGCACCAAGTCATGTGATCAACCGACTCGTTAACAAGATGTCTGAGCCGGTGATCCGCCAGGCAATGAACCAGGCCATGAAGATCATGGGCCACCAGTTCGTGTTGGGTCGTACCATTGCCGAGGCAATGAAAAATGGTAAGTCGAAACGCGATCAGGGCTTTACCTACTCTTTCGATATGCTGGGTGAAGCGGCACTGACTGCACAAGATGCGCAGAAGTACTTCAAAGATTACGTGATGGCTGTTGAGGCCGTTGGCCGTGATAGCTATAGCAGCGATAAGGGCAGTAACACTCGCTCGCCGGATCCAACGGTTTCTATCAAGCTGTCGGCATTGCACCCGCGTTATGACGTGGCAAACGAGGGCCGTGTACTGGATGAAATGTACACCTCGGTGCTGTCGCTACTTAAGCGTGCGCGTGAGCTGAACGTGGGCATCACTATCGATGCCGAAGAAGCCGATCGCCTTGAGCTGTCGCTGAAGCTGTTTGAAAAGCTTTACCGCTCAGAGGAAGTGAAGGGCTGGGGCCGCTTTGGCCTGGTTGTTCAGGCTTACTCTAAGCGTGCACTGCCGGTACTGGCTTGGTTGGCGGCATTGGCGAAAGAGCAAGGGGATGTGATCCCGCTTCGCTTGGTGAAAGGGGCGTACTGGGATAGCGAGTTGAAGCTGTCTCAACAAAGTGGTTATGCGGCGTACCCGGTGTTTACCCGCAAGGAAGCAACGGATGCGTCTTACCTGGCGTGTGCCCGCTTCTTGTTGTCTGGCCACTTGAAAGGGTTGATTTACCCGCAGTTTGCCAGCCATAACGCCCATACGGTATCAGCCATTGTTGCCATGGCTGGCGATAGCCGTAACTTTGAATTCCAGCGTTTGCATGGTATGGGTGATGCCCTATACAACCATGTGATGGAAATGCACCAAACCAATGTCCGTATTTATGCGCCAGTGGGCAGCCACAAAGACTTGCTGCCGTACTTGGTACGCCGCCTACTGGAAAACGGGGCTAACAGCTCGTTCGTTCACCGCTTGGTTGATGCCAACTGCCCGGTTGACAGCCTAACCCAGCATCCTGTCGATACCCTGGAGTCGCGCCCGACCCTGCACAACGGCTTGATCCCGTTGCCACCGCAGATCTTCGGCGAGCAGCGCTTGAACTCGCAAGGCATCAACATCGAGATCGAATCTGAGTGGTCGCCGTTCTCTGCCTCGGTCAAAGCCTTTGCCGACACACAATGGCAAGCGGGCCCTATTATTAACGGCAAGGTACGCACGGAAACCGAAGGCAAGATTTACGCGGTAACCGCGCCTTATGATCGCAATGAAAACGTGGGCAATGTGGCGTTTGCCAATGCCGACAATGTGGTCGAAGCCATTGATGTGGCTGCCCAAGCCTACCCTGAATGGTCGCAGCGTCCGGCTACCGAGCGTGCCCAGTGCCTAATGCGCTTGGCCGACTTGCTGGAAGAGAACACCGGTGAGCTGGTTGCGCTATGTCACCGTGAAGCGGGCAAGACTATCCAAGACAGTATTGACGAAATCCGTGAAGCGGTAGATTTCTGTCGCTTCTATGCCGATCAGGCGGCAACAGAATTCGTTCAGCCAAAGACGCTAACCGCGTTTGACGGCACTACCCAGCAGCTTTCTTACCAAGGCCGTGGCGTGTTCGCGTGTATCAGCCCATGGAACTTCCCATTGGCTATCTTCCTTGGCCAGGTATCGGCTGCATTGGCTGCGGGTAATACCGTGGTTGCCAAGCCTGCCGAGCAGACGTCGCTAATTGCCTTCCGCGCGATTGAAATGATGCTTGAAGCTGGCGTGCCTGCTGGCGCCATCCAGTTCGTACCGGGTACCGGTCAGGAAGTCGGTGCACCATTGACTTCGGACTTGCGTATCGCCGGTGTGGCGTTTACCGGTTCAACGGAAACGGCACAGCGTATCAACCGTAATTTGGCTGCCCGTGATTGTGAGCCAGTCCCGTTTATTGCCGAGACCGGTGGTCAAAATGCCATGATTGTCGACAGTACGGCACTGCCTGAGCAGGTTGTACGCGATGTGGTTCGTTCGGCATTTGCCTCTGCGGGACAGCGTTGTTCGGCACTGCGCGTACTGTTTGTTCAACAAGACATTGCCGACCGCATTGTCGGTTTGATCAAAGGTGCGATGGCTGAGCTGTCTGTTGGCCGGCCTGAACTACACAGCACCGATGTTGGTCCTGTTATCGATGCCGCTGCACGAGACAAGCTGCTTACCCATATCCAGTCGTTGAAGAACCAAGCGTCTTTGGTTGCGCAGGCTAAGCTGGACGCAAGCTGCCAAGCTGGTGATTTCGTTGCGCCAACGGCATTCGAAATTCCGTCGATTGATGTCCTTAAAAATGAAAACTTCGGTCCTGTTCTGCACATCGTGCGCTTCAAGGCCAGTGAGCTTGATCAGGTTATCGACCAGATCAACAACACCGGTTTCGGCTTGACCCTAGGTGTCCATAGCCGTAACGAGCGTACCTATAGCCACATTGAACGCCGTGCCCGTGTGGGTAACTGCTACATCAACCGTGATCAGGTGGGTGCGGTTGTTGGTGTTCAGCCATTTGGCGGCCAGGGACTATCGGGTACCGGTCCAAAAGCGGGTGGTCCTCACTACCTGTACCGTTTCACCCAAGATGTTGTTAAAGCGTAATCGCAGTCGGGATAAATAAGGAGTGATCATGAAGATTGATACATTGGTAAACACAAGCTCGGCGGCGTGGGAAGGCTGGAACAACCTTGGCTATGAAGCAAGGGTCCGCATTTTGCGTCACTGGACTGATCAACTGTCGCCGGAATGCCGTGCCATGGTGGAGTTTCAGTGCCGCAACGCAATGGAGCACGTGGCGAAAGTAGAACTGATGCCGGGTCCAACGGGTGAAACCAACGAACTTTACAGCGCAGGTCGTGGCATGTTTGTGGTCACGGCAGATAGCGATGCGCCGCTAGTGGCTGTTGTTGGCCAAATTGCGGCGGCATTGGTGACGGGTAACACCATTTTTGTTTGTTTGCCGGCGGACTTTGTGCTGTCAGCAAAGGAACTGATTACACAGCTGGAGAAAAGCGGCTGTGCTGGCGGGGTGATTTCCGCCATCAATAACGATCAGCTCGCCGATTTGGTGAGCCACCCAGCCGTTGCTGGCGTGGCTTATACCGGCAAGCTATCGACAACGCAGGCGTTAGCTCGCCAACTTGCTGCTCGTGACGGGTTACTGGCACAGCTGATCAGTGAAACTGATTTTGCTCGCCTGCCTGTGATTGGCAGTCCAACATATTCACTGCGTTTTGTGACCGAAAGGACGCGAACGATCAATATCACGGCGGTTGGTGGTAATGCCACCCTGCTTGAATTGGGGAGTGGTGAAGAACACTAACCGAAGCTGCTATACGGGACACGCCAAGGATGTGTCCCGTGAAGGACTAGCAGTCATGCTGACTATCCAGCATATAACCAAAGCCCCTGCAACGAACAGGGGCCCTAGTGAGGGAACTCAACAATGATAGAGAATAGCTTTGCTATCACAGCCACGTTTATTGCTTACCTGATCGGCATGCTGGCCATTGGCTACATTGCGTATAAACGTACATCAAACTCGGCAGATTACTTTCTTGGTGGCCGTACCCTAGGCCCTTGGCCAGCAGCCTTGTCGGCGGGTGCGTCTGACATGAGTGGCTGGCTATTGCTTGGCTTGCCGGGCTACGCCTATGCCGCGGGTATTGAATCGCTATGGCTTGCCGGCGGTCTGCTGGTGGGTACATGGTTAAACTGGCTGATCTGTGCCAAACGCCTGCGTACTTACAGTATTACCACTGACAACGCGCTAACCATGCCGGAGTTTTTGGCTCGTCGTTTCGACGACAAATCTAAACTGATCCAAACTATCTCAGCATTCTTTATCCTGCTGTTTTTCCTTTTCTATACCAGTTCGGGTTTGGTTGCGGGCGGTAAGCTGTTCGAAACCGTGTTTGGTCTTGATTATACGATGGCGGTGATCATCGGTACGGTGTGCGTAGTGTCGTATACCCTATTTGGTGGTTTCCTCGCGGTATCTTGGACTGATCTAGTACAGGGCTTGCTCATGTCGGCTGCACTGTTGATTGTACCTATTGCAGCTATGAACGGCGGCGTGGGCGATTTGACAGCGGCGCTAAACGCAAAGAATCCTGAGTTGCTCACAATGTTCAACGATGTGAAAGGCCAGCCGCTATCGGCACTGGCGATCATCTCGCTGGCGGCTTGGGGCCTGGGCTACTTTGGTCAGCCGCACATCTTGGCCCGTTTCAAGGCAACACGCAGCAACGCCGATATCGGTACGGCACGCCGTATCGCTGTGGGTTGGACCGCGTTGTCGATGGCTGGTGCCGTCCTTGTTGGTCTTGTTGGTATCCTGTTTGTGGACAACCAGCTGGCTGGCAACCTAGATGATGGCGAGCGTATCTTTATGCTGTTGGTAAACTCGCTCTTCCACCCGGTGATTGCAGGTATCCTATTGGCAGCTATCTTGGCGGCTATCATGAGTACGGCGGATTCCCAGTTGTTGGTATCGTCATCAGCGCTGGCTGAAGACTTCTACAAGCAGGTATTCCGCCCGCAGGCATCATCGGAAGAGATCGTGAAAGTGGGTCGCTTTGCGGTGGTTGGTTTGTCGGTCGTAGCCTTGATGCTGGCGATGAACCCGGATAGCACAGTACTTGGACTGGTTTCTTATGCTTGGGCTGGCTTTGGTGCGGCATTCGGCCCTGCCTTGATCTTGAGCCTGTTCTGGAAAGGTATGAACCGCAACGGTGCCCTGGCCGGTATTGTGATTGGTGCAATGACCGTGGTGATTTGGAAGCAGCTAACCGGCGGTATTTTTGACCTGTACGAGATTGTCCCAGGCTTTATCTTTGCAACAATTGCCATTGTGGTAATTAGCAAGATGACAGGCGGTCCGTCGAAAGAAGTTGAAGCTCAGTTCGATAGCTACGAGAAAAACCTGGTTGAATTTAAGTAATCTTTAGTTCAATTTAGCTTTTACATTAACGGCACCTAGCAATAGGTGCCGTTTTTTTATGCTCATAAATCAGCATGGTGAATGTTTGGCTTTGCTCTTTTGTTGCAGGGTGAATGCAACGGGTAAATATGCCTATAAGTAATATGATGCTTATTCCACATTTTGATTTTTGACGAGATTAGTGCGTTCCATTCCTACCATATTCCCACACAATTCATGTGCTTATTAAGCGTTATTGCTATCTCTCTACGATCTATCTTATTGAAATGCAGCATATATTTACTTCTAACACTGACTGCATCTGATAGTGGAAATAGAATCACCGTAAGTTGGCTAGGTGAACGATAGCGTGTCTTGTAATTAATTGTGGAGGCTTCACTGTACTTTATTGGCGATGTTGTCGTCGGTTAGGGTACAGCGAATGACATTATGACAAAAAGGCATACTAGAACATGGTTGGTCACTTGTATCAGCAGCGCTTTGGCTTGTGCGGCGGTTAGCTCCGCAGCGCATGCAGAGAGCTACGATATGTTGTTGAGCCAAGTGCTTGCTGATGAGCAGGCGATCATTGATGAGCAGCCGGAAGGGTTGGCGTTGGTGATGGAGGCGGTTAAGACGCTGGATAATGAAACAGTGGAGGCGATTACCGCCGGTAACCCCAACAACCCGGCAAACGTTAAGCGGGTTGAGGCGTTGGTTTCCGAGGAAGACTGGAACTACCTGTTTGTTCAGCGTCATGAAAGCTATACCTACCTGAACTTATTGAAAGGGATTGGCAAATACCCGGCATTTTGTGGTGACTATGACCGCGATGCAGAAGCGATATGCCGAAAATCCTTGGCCACTATGTTTGCCCACTTCACCCAAGAAACCGGGGGACATAACATCCATGATCCAGTGCCAGAGTGGCGCCAGGGCCTAGTGCATGTCCGGGAGGTTGGGTGGACTGAAGATGCCGCTGGTGGTTACGGAGAGTGTGATCCTGGCATATGGCAGGGTGAAGCTTACCCATGTGGTACGTTTGAAGACGGCTCGTACAAGAGTTATTTCGGTCGTGGCAGTAAACAGCTGAGTTATAACTACAACTATGGCCCGTTCTCGCACTCCATCTACGGCAATGTTGAAAAGCTACTGAATGAGCCGGAGCTGGTGGCTGATACTTGGCTTAATTTGGCCAGTGCGGTGTTCTTCTACCTGTTCCCCCAGCCGCCAAAGCCGAGCATGCTGCATGTATTGGATGGTACCTGGCAGCCTAACGATAAAGACTTGGCATCGGGCCTAGTGCCTGGTTTTGGCGTGACCACCATGATCATCAACGGCGGGGTCGAGTGTGGCGGATCGGTTGAAATTGAGCAGTCGCAAAACCGTATCAAGTACTACCGCGAATTTGCCAGCTACTTCGATGTGCCCATTGCCGATGATGAAGTGCTCGGCTGTGCTGGTATGAAGTCTTTTGATGCCGGTGGCGCAGGTGCGCTTAATGTGTATTGGGAGGAAGACTGGGGCTGGGATCCGGATACTCCAACTGGGGATACCTACAAGTGCCAGCTTGTCGCCTACCAAGGCCCCCAGTCGGCATTCGTAGAAGGTGATTACCGTCGATGCGTCGAAGCCAAGTTTGATGTCAATATCATCAATGATCTTGAAGGTGTGCCGCCAACAGCCGATGCGGGGGGAGACATTAGCCTGTATTCAGACAACACAGTTGTCACGCTTGATGGTAGCGGCTCGCATGACCCTTATGGTGAGGTTGTGAGCTACCAGTGGTTGCAGGTAGAGGGAAATACGCTTGATATCAGCGATGCCGAAAAAGAAAAAGCGTCGGTAACCGTGCCGAAGGTGGATGTAGAAACCCGGTACGGCTTTAAGTTGACTGTGGTGGATGATGATGGTGAAGCGGCGTCTGATACCATGACAATCACGGCCAAGGTGATTCCTGAAAACTTCCCGCCAACCGTCGAGCTGGCTGGTCCTGAATCGGTGAAGGCCACGAAAGTCGCCACAATCACCGCGACAGTCGAAGATCCGGATGATACCGAATTTACTTTCAACTGGCGTGCCTCGAACGGTATTGAGCTCAATGTCGCTGAGGATAACCTATCGGCTTCATTTGTTGCCCCTGAAGTTGAGAGCGACACCATGGTAACGGTATGGCTCGATGTGACGGATAGCGTGAACGATCCGGTGACAGCGGCGCACACAATCTTGGTGGAGCCTATTTCTACCGACGAGTACCCAGCTTGGGAGCTTGGAAAGACGTATGTCGAAGGCGATCGGGTGACCAACCTTGGAGACAACTACGAGTGTAAGGAGTTTCCTTACAGTGCATGGTGTGGGGTTGCCGAGGTCTACAAGCCGGGAGAAGGGGCTGCTTGGGAACAAGCTTGGATCAAGCTATAACAGCTGCTTAAATGCTCAATAATTCAACGCTCTGTATACTTTGGTTTACGGAGCGTTTTTATTATCCGAACAGCAAATATGTAAAATTTTGTTTCTTTCTGTCTTTTTGGATGATTAATCTATCGGGGTTTTTGCGTGTCAGGATTGTTATTGTTTATTATCTTTATGTTTTTAAATGACTTTATTGTTGTATTACCCAAAAGGAATAAGTTCAAGACAAAATAACACAATGTACTAGTTTGCTATTACATTTTGGTGAAAAGTTTGATACCTTATTCTGGCAATCACGCACTATTATCAAACTTATCATTAGAAGAAGTTATCAATGAAGTTAAAATTATCAGCCCTGTTGATTCCTGCTGCTTTACTTGCTGGTCAAGCCTCTGCATACACACTTTATGAAGACGAGCAAAACAAGCTAGATGTTGGTGGTGTATTCGTTCTTGATGCGTTCCAGCCTATCTGGGGCGAAGATGATGTGGATGAGGTGTTCTCTGCGAGCCGTACTATCCTGAACATCGGCTTCGAGCGCCAGCTGCAAAATGGTTGGTCACTAGACGCTAAGCTAGAGTGGGACCAGTTCCTGAACAACCCAACTTCAGGCCGTGATAACTTCCGTAACCGTCTAGGTTACTTCACTGTTGCCAACGAAGAGATGGGCAGCCTGCGTTTTGGTAAGCAGTGGTCGGCATACCACGATGTGGCGCGTTACATGGATAACCTGCTCATCATCGATCCGGATGCAACGCCTATCTATTCTGAAGGTACTGACGGTGGCTTCGCGGCCACGGGCCGTGGCGATAACCTAGTGGCTTACCGCTACAGCAACAACGGCTTGAATGTCTCTGCGCACTACGGTTTCACAAGTAATGGCGAAACTTCAGAAGTTAAGCGTGACTATAACTACGCGGCATCTGCAAGCTATGATCTTGAGTCAGGCGTGAGCCTGGGTGTGGCTTACCTTGAGAACAAGGTGAAAGTAGATAATATCGCAGGTGTTAATGGCCTAGAAGATGGCGACAAGCAGACGGCGTTGACCCTAGGCGGCCAATACGTGGCTGGCGGCCTGAAAGTGGCAGCGGTATACACCAAGGGTGAGAACATCCACAAAGCGGGCCTACAAGGCGGTCCACGTATGGAATGGGCAGATGCTGACGCAGTAGACGTGTACGCACACTACGCGATGGACTCTGGTTTCCGCCCATACGTTTACGCTTCGCACGTTGATTTCGACGGTGAGGGTGATCTAACTGGCGATCGCCAAGTGTACGCACTGGGCCTGTCTTACGCGTTCACACCGAAGACTATCCTGTCGTTCGAAGCTAAGCGTAACGAGCTGAACGAGTTCAGCGGCACGTCTAGCCGTACTGACAACGGTGGTGGCTTCAACTTCGCTTACGTATTCTAAGATTCAGCGAAAGCAAAAGCTTATTGGGCCAGCAGCAATGCTGGCCTTTTTAATGCGTGAAAATCTGGCCATATATTTAATGGGGCTGGTATCAGCATCAAAATAGTTTGAGCCCATCACGTAAATTTTCTTGTCTTTAATTTTATTTGTATTATTATAACACATGCCTGGCGTCGGTGCGGTTGTAAGTACACCTAACTCCTACACTTGCTACTGCACAGATGCCAATCAATTTGATTTTTGCAGTTTTGTTTTGAGCACCGTCATTACTCCTCAGGTAATGGCGGTTTTTTTATGCAAAAAAGGGCTGAAACTCAGCCCTTGATTGGAATGGTAGCCCGGGTTGGGAATGATTTGCGCCTTACTCACAAGGCGGGGCAAGGTGGATCATGGCCAAGCCGCCCAGCGAGGTCTCGCGGTACTTCTTGTTCATGTCCTTACCGGTTTGGTACATGGTCTCAATAACCTTGTCTAACGATATTAGCGATTTGCTATTGCGCTTCAGTGCCATGCGTGAGGCATTGATGGCCTTCATCGCACCCATGGCATTACGCTCGATACAAGGGATTTGCACCAAGCCCCCGATAGGGTCGCACGTCATGCCAAGCGAGTGCTCCATCGCAATTTCGGCAGCCATGCAGATTTGCTCGTTGCTACCACCGCGGATCGCCGTCAGGCCCGCTGCCGCCATGGATGAAGACACGCCGATTTCACCTTGGCAGCCGACCTCGGCACCGGAAATCGAGGCGTTCATCTTGTAAAGCATACCGATAGCGGCTGATACCGCGAGGAAGTCTTTCACCTGGGGCAGGGTGAGCTCGCAGATGAACTTGTTGTAGTACATCAATACCGCCGGAATCACCCCTGCCGCACCATTGGTTGGGGAAGTAACTACTTGGCCGCCGGCCGCATTTTCCTCGCTGACCGCAAAGGCAAAGACGTTGATCCAGTCCATGATGGTCATTGGGTCGTTGTCGATGTCCTTGTTAGCTTCCAGTTTCTTCAACAGGGCAGGGGCACGGCGTACCACATGCAAGCCACCTTCCAATACCCCTTCGGTTTGGAAGCCGCGCTGCATACAGGCTGACATCACCTGCCAAATTTGGTCCGCTTTGAAGTCCAGCTGTTCTTGTGAGCGGAACGCCAGCTCGTTTTTCAGGAACATTGCGCCAATACTCAAGCCATTGCTATCTGCCAGGTTCAAAATGTCCTCGGCGGAGTTGAATGGAAACGGCACAGTCACATCGCTGGTGGCTTTGCCGTGCTGAAGCTCGTCTGCCGTTGCAATGAATCCGCCACCGATAGAATAGTAGGTTTCGATAAACAGTTGGTTGCCGCCTTGGTCAAAGGCACTGATGGTCATGCCATTTTCATGCAGCGGTAGGTTCTCGGTGTGAAACAGCATATCGGTCTCGGTATCGAATGATATGGTTTTGCTGTCGGCGAGCTTGAGGGTTTTTGCCTTGTTTCCCTCGGCCATTGCCTGATTGGCCTTGGTGATATCAATGCAGTCTGGTTTATTGTTCATCAGGCCCAGAATGGTTGCACGGTCAGTATGGTGTCCCTTACCCGTTAGTGAAAGTGAGCCGTAGAGGTCAACTTGTACCCGGGTAATATTATCCATCTGCGCCGCTACTTTCTGACAAAAATCATAACCGGCCAGCATGGGTCCGTTGGTATGCGAGCTGGACGGGCCAACTCCCACTTTGTAGATATCAAAAATAGACAACATAGTAATTTTCCTTAATTCAGTACGTTCGCCAGAAGCGTCGGCAGATAAAAGCAAGAGGCAACCGTAATTGCAGCGAATACTAAAAGCATATACTGGCTGACGGTTGGTGCACTGTAGAGTGTTTTTTGTTGTTGGATAAATGCGTGTTGCTGTGGGGTGATGCTGCCTTTGAATTTGCTCACTAGCAAGCCTGTTGCAACAAAGGCAACGGTGCCAGCTGGCGCAAACCAAGGCCAAGCCACATCGATGTTAAAGCAAATCAGGATCGCGATGATACTGGTGATGCTACCGGCAATAATGCCTGCCTCGTTGGCGGTGCGCGAAAATAGGCCCAGCAAGAATGAGCCGAGGCGGATCCCGACAAAGATAGACGTTAGGCTGGCAATACTTTTGAGTACGCTCTCATTAGATACCGCAAGCATGGCCGGCACAATGACAAATAGGGCGCAGGCAATACTGAGCAACCTTGCGGTTTTCTCATAGTGCTGATTTGGCGCTTCTTTCTTGAAAAAGCGCTTGTAGATATCAAATGTCACTACCGTTGCCATTGAGTTGTAGGAGGAATCCAGCGTCGACATTGCCGCTGCCGACAGTGAGGCCATCACCAAGCCGACAATGACCGGATGGGTGTGGTTGAACACGAAATCCAGAATGACATTATTGCTGTTTTCAAACTGTGCGCCGCCATAGAAAAGGAACAGCAAAATGCCGATGATGCTAAAGAACAGGTAGATAAAGAACGCGCCGTAGCCACATACCAGCATGGAGCGCTGGGCGGTTTCCACTGATTTGGTTGCCAAGGTGCGTTGGATGATCAACTGGTTTGAACCGTAAACGCTCAAATGCAGGAAGCTGACAGCGATGAGCCCGGCCATTAAGGTGGTGTCATCGCCAAAGCTCATGGACAAATTAGCCATGGTTAGTTTGTCAGACAATTCTGGTAGCGTACCCAATTCTGGCATTCTAATCAGGGCTGTTACGAATATGGCCACACAACCCACTAGCAGAAAGGCCGACTGCATAACATCCGTCCAGATGACCGTTGAGATACCACCGGCAAAGGTATAAACCGCTGTGAATATACTGATATAGACAATGGCTTCTTCAATGGATATCGGCAGGACGCGTACCAGGATGAGTGACACCGCATACAGGATAATGCCAGACGAAATACACTGTACTACTATGAAAACAATAGAGTTTATTGTTCTTGTCACAACGCCGAAGCGATGCTCAAGGTATTCATAGATAGAGGTGAGGCCCAGTTTGTAGAAAACCGGGATAAAGAACACCACCGCAAAGAAGATCACTATCGGATAATTGAGGTGGATCGCGATGGCTTTCATGCCATCGTTATATACCCAACCCGGCATACCAACAAAGGTCATAGCACTAATATAGGTAGCAAGAATCGAAATCCCCACTGTAAGCCAGCCGAATTGCTTTCCCCCAGTCGAAAAATCGCCACTGTTTGACGATTTCTTGTTAACTAAATAGCTGATAAATATGGTGAAAGCAATGTATATCACCATGACCGCAATGCTTGAATGCGCAACCATAATTGGTTTGACCTTCTGTTTTTAGGGCTAGCCCCGATGTGACTTTCGAGCTGAATAGTACATAAATAGCGATAAAATGCGTAAAAAACGGGCTGTTTGCGTGATCATGATCAATTATTTCTGGCTGAAGTGCGACAATGGTCAATTAATGAACTAATTGTGATCGGGATCGCGTTAAATCTGTTTTTGGGTGCGCATTCATGTAAAATTGATTTGTGTCACGGTTTTTACCCCTTGGAGATGTGTAATATCTGCCACCAGAAACAGGAGAGGGGAAATAGTCCTCTACACTGTTTCGGTCACCCAAGGTGTTAACAAGGGTGATACAAATAAATTTAGAGGATTATTCGCTCATGACAACAAAGAAACACATGAACGAAGTTCCAATGGTGCAACGCGCAGCAGCCTACTTGGCAATTTTGGTTGGTTACGTGTTCTACTGTTACAACTTCGTGGTTATTGATTACGTCCGACCTTACATCGTAGATGCCTATGACAGCATTACGCTGGCGCACACTGCTCAGTTCTACACCTGGCAGTCATTGGGTGCACTGATTGGTGCCCTAAGTTGTGCCTGGTTTGCCAGCCGTTTTGGTAAGAAAAACGTGCTGATCACTATTACCGCTATCAACGGTGCAGCGACAATTCTTAACATGACCTTTACCAGCTACGAAGGCTGGGCTGCAATGCGATTCATCGTTGGTATTGCATTGGGTGGCTACTTTACGGTTGCGGTGTCATTGATGATCGGCCTGTTTACCGACTCTGTTCGCGGTAAATTGACGGCTTTTGCATCAAGTATGTTCTCTGTGGCTGTCATGGCGATGGGTGCGTATGCAGCATACCTATCAAGCGTGAATGCATCTTGGGAAAACATGATGCTAGTTGGTGGTATCCCACCGCTAGTGGCAGCGGCTGCGATGGTATTCATCCTGCCTAGTGACAAGAAAGTGATTGCATTCGGCGAAGAAGCCGCGAAAGACGACAGCGGTAAAGAAGTGGAAGCGAAGAAAGGCTCTTGGGGCGAGATGTTCCGTGGCCGCAACCTGCGCATTACTCTGACCTGTTTGCTGCTATCGGGTTTGAACTTCTACGGCTTCCAGTTCTTCAACGGTTTCGTGACCACGTACCTAAAAGAAGTACGTATGTTCGACGGCCAAACCATGGGCATCATCTTTTCTATCTCTGCATTCGGTAGCCTTTTGGGTGCTTGGGTATGGGGCGCGATTGCCGATAAGTGGGGCCGCAAGGTTAACGCATTCGGCTTCATTCTTGCGGGTATCATGGCGTCAGTCTTCTTCGTTGCGCCATCTGACGTGAGCTTCATGGGCCTGAACCTGCTGGCTATTCTGGGCCTGATTTACAACTTCGGCCTAGCATCAAGTGCGGTTTGGGGCGGCTACTTCTCTGAGCTATTCCCGGCACACCTACGCAGCTTCGGTGCAGCACTGTTCCACGGTGGCCGTCTGATTGGTATGTGGGCACCAATGGTATTGGTATTCATCCAAGAGCGTTCGGATCTACAAACCGCGATGTGGGGCTCACCAATTGTTTGGGTACTGGCTGGTCTACTGTGGCTATCCCTGCCTGAAACACTGAAAAAAGGCGTGTTCTCTAAGAAAGAGAAAGCACAAGCTACCGCTTAATAACGAATCTCGGGTCTCGTGTGAGACGAGGCCCTCCCTAAATTCTGGTTAGTCAAACTAGCCAACGTGTACAAAGATAGGAATTTGCAAAATGAGCAAGTATCAAGAAGCTAAGCGCATCGTACGTGAATATTTCGATGCAATGGAAAATGCAACTCACGAGAACGTTGCTGAAGTACTAAAAGCACACACTTCTGAAGATTACCTATGGCGCGGTGTTTACCCATTCCGCGAGCAAGAAGGCGCGCAAGCCGCTGCTGATGTTTTCTGGTCGCCACTAATGAAGTCGATGACTCGCATGCAGCGTCGCCAAGACATCTTTATCGGCGGTGAGAACGAAGTTACCTCGGGTGAAATCTGGGTAATGAGCATGGGTCACTTCATGGGCCTGTTTGACGCAGAATACCTAGGTATGCGCCCAACTGGCAAAATCATGAACATCCGTTACGCAGAATTCAACTGTGTTGAAAACGGCAAGATCACCAAGACAGGCCTGTTCCTAGACCTACTCGGCGCGATGGACCAAGCGGGTTGCTACCCACTACCACCATCAACAGGTAAGCACTTCGTATACCCTGGCCCTCGCAACCACGACGGCCTACTGTTCGAAGATGCAGCACCGGAAGAAGGTGTAGCGACACTGGCACTGGTAAACAAAATGGTTGATGACCTGTCTGCGCTTAACGACAGCGGCGCAATGGGTTGCCCACCGGAAGTGCTTGAGAAGAGCTGGTCTAAAGACATGATCTGGTACGGCCCATGTGGTATCGGTGCGTCTTACACCATCCCGCGTTACCAGCAGCAGCATCAGCTACCGTTCCGTAACAACCTGAAAGACAAGAAGTTCAACGGTCACGTATGTCGTTTCGCTGAAGGCAGCTTCTCTTGCTTCTTCGGCTGGCCAAACCTATCAAACACGCCAATCGGTGGTTTCCTAGGTATGACGGGTGGCGAAGTTCGTGCTGACATGCAGGTGGTTGACGTTTACTACCGTGACGGTGACAAGCTGTCTGAGAACTGGGTACTGATCGACCTTCCATACTGGCTGAAGCAGCAGGGTCTGGACGTATTCGAGCGTACTCAGCAAATCCTGAACCCTTCACTGTAATCAGCGCTCCACTGATCCTCTTGTGAAAGATAGCACGCCTGTGCGACGTCGGGCGTCCTGCTAGGACGCCCTTTTTTAAAAGAAATATTAATCCTATTTATCAATTTGTCGGGAATCAGCCTGAGGGTGGCTGACGTCTGGCTTAAGACAAGCAGTAATGTTGAGACAAGCAGTATGATGAATAAAACAAAACTATCTCTAATTGTATTGGCAGCACTAACTTCTGGCTCTGCTTTTGCGGCCCACACTTTTGTTAATGACAATGGCGATAGCCTAACGATTGATGGCCGCTTCGAAGCGCGCTACCAAGACAATGGCGGTGATACCGATCCGGTATGGAACAGCGGCAGCTCGCGTTTCGGCCTGAAGGGCGTGAAACAACTGGACAACGGCTGGCAGGGTTTTGGCCACGCGGAGTGGGGCTATAACTCTGGCTCGAACGGTAGCGATATTTACGACCGTCTTCTTTACGCCGGTGTCGAGCACGACAAATACGGTAAAATTGCCGCGGGCACCAAGCAGTGGTCAACGTTCTACGATGTAGCATGGTTTACCGATATGGGCCGTACCTACGGTACACGCGGCTCTAACGTTTACAACCTGTCTGACTGGGGTATCAGCAGTGGTACTGGCCGTGCGGCAAACTCGCTGACTTACCGCAACAGCCTGGGTGACCTAAAATACGGCTTCACCTACCAGACCACGCGTAATGACGTTGCTTTGGCTGGTGACGCAACCGCAACACTGAAAAACGGTATCGGCGCATCGGTATTATACCCAGTGGCACCCGGTGTGACTGTGGGCGCGGCGTACCATCAAAACGAAGTGACTGATCTTGAAAATGTCAGTGCGAGCAATATGAAGAACGGCGACACTGCGCGCATTGGCTTGGTTGGCTTGAACTACGCGACAGACAATTACTTCTTGGGCTTGACCTACCACGTTGCAGATAGCTGGGAAGTGGCTGGCAACCAAGAGTTCTTCGACTCTCGCGGCGGTGAGCTATACACCCACTACCACTTCGACAACGGCTTCCGCGCAACCTTCAATGCGAACTACATGACAGAAACCGATGGTCGTGCATCAGGCTATGAGCGTAAGACATTTACGCCGGGCGTGGAATACCACTTTACCAAGAACACTTTCCTGCTTTGGGCTGAATACCAGTTCGATGAAGGCACTGATAAGTTGAGCGGTAGCGAGTTCACCAATGCTGACGACAAGTTCTCGGCAGGTATTCGTTACTACTTCTAATGATTGCTTCACTCTCTGAAGTGATAGGCTACCCAAGGTAGCCGAACGGAAAAGGAACCTAACGATCAAGGCCGTTACCAGTCCGGACGCTGGTAGCGGCTTTTTTTCGTGTGAAACCGCAACGACGAGATCCGTAAGATAGGTGCCAGGCATTTAAGTTTTTCCTGGCGGCGATATAAAATTTGCATGCGCATTCATAAGGGAGTTTGTTATAATCAAGCCAGTAATTTAAAGCGAATTCCCTATATGTCTGTTAAAAAACAACCAGTTACCGCTAGTGATGTTGCAAAGCTTGCTGGCGTTTCCCAGTCGACTGTGTCTCGAGTATTCATTGATGGGAGTTCAGTCTCTGCCGCTGCCCGCGAGAAAGTGTTCGCCGCGGCGAAAGAGCTCAATTATCGTCCCAATGCGTTTGCCCGTAGCCTGACGACCAATGAGTCCAAGCTGATTGGCTTGGTATTCCCCGATTCCGACTATCCCATCCATATGGAAACCCTGCAGCTGTTGAGTAAAGAGCTGCAAAAGAATGGTTATTCTGCGGTGCTGATCCCTTGGGAGCTTGATGCCCAGCAGCAGCACTCGATCCCGAATATTTTCCAATACCGGGTCGATGGTGTCATGGCGGCGTCGGCGCAGTTCAACACGGCATTGTACGAAGAGTGCCAAGACTTCAATATCCCGATTGTGCAATTTGCCCGGGTTGAAGAGGGCACCTCTTGCAGCTCTGCTATCAGCGACAACTACAGTGCCGGCAAGTTGGCTGCACGTACGTTGGTTGAACGGGGGGCGAAGAAGTTGGCTTACCTCACCGGTGATATTCCTTCTTATACCAATAACGAACGCTTGGAAGGCTTCACCGAGGAGCTAACCGACTTAACCGGCAGTGCGCCGCGTGAAATCAATACCAGCTATGTCTATGAGCAAGCGCTGGAGGGTATCCGAGCGGTATTGGCTGCGGATGACCGCCCTGACGCTTTCTTCTGTTCGACCGATATTTTGGCAATTGCCTTGATGGATGTTGCTAAGAACGAGTTTGGCTTGTCTATCCCGGAAGATTTTCAGGTGCTCGGTTTTGATGATATCCCGCAAGCCAGCTGGCTGGGTTATCAGCTTTCAACGTTCAAGCAGGATTTTAACCGCTTGGCGAAAGAGGCGGTTAAGCAGCTGCTAAAACAGGTCCAAACCGATGATCAAACCATGGTCAAATTAATGATCCCGGTTGAATTGGTTGAGCGCGGTACGCTTCGGTCGAAGTAAAATGGTGCTAATTACCGAGCTACGCAAGAAATAAGCGGTTAGAAAAAATGGCTGCGCCGAGTGATGTCGGGGCAGCCATTTTGATATGGATATACGGATCAATGATCAAGGAAGAGGTAGTTTTGCCAACTCTTCATTCTGATCAGCACTTTTCGCATCACGGAAACATGTTCGAAGCTGTCTGAATAAACCGCAATCTCGACATTTGCCCCTTGGGGTAAGCGGTATTCGGACAAATCATCGGTGATCTTGAGCTTCACCAGCGGCCTGCCTTGGCGCAGCAAGAGATCACTGCCGTACAGCACGCCAGCTGCCTGAACTTGGCTTTCGCCAATCGCGGGTAACACTTCTATCACTTCGCCTTGGAAAGTCTTGCCGGGCAAGGCGCGGAAGATAAAGTCGGCCTTAAAACCGGGGCGTAGCCTTAGCAGCGAATTCTGCCTGAATGCCCCAATAAAGAACTGCTCTTCTTGGTGGATGAAGGTCATGACCGGCCTTAGCGGTAACGGGACTGCCATCATGCCGGGGCGCAATGTGACTTGGGTGACGTAACCATCGGTAGGGGCATGGACCACGGTTTCTTCCAAGTTGAACTGGGCTTGGATTAACTGGGCGCGAACCTTGGCGATGGCGGTGTTTTCACCCATGATTTCCGACTCATAGGCCAGCTTGGCACGCTGCTCTTCGGCACGAGCGGCTGCCAGCGATGCCTCGGCACTGCGGTAGAACTGGCGGCGGTTATCCACTTCCGATTTGGTAAATGCGCCACGCTTGTAGCCTTTTTCATAGCGCTGGAATTGGGTCAGTGTTCTATCCCGCTCTGAAATCGCCCGCTCGGTGCTGGCCTTGGCTGCTTGGTAGGAAGCTTCGAGGCCCATGACATTCTGTTGTGCTTCGGCAAGCGCTGCCAATTGTAGTTGGACTTCCGCTTCATAGGGGGTTGGATCGACACGGAACAGGACATCCCCGGCTTTGATTGGGGTGTTGGGCGTGACGGGAACTTCCACTACCTTGCCCCGAACACCAGGAACGATAGGCGTTGTTACGTAGAACTGGCCACCCATGTTGCTGTGGGGGTGGTTATAGTTCATCAGCAAGATCAGGGTGCCAATAAGCACAATACCGCCAAGTACTGCCGTTGGTACCGTCCACTTGTTCAGGGGAATATTGAAGATCTTGAACACTGCGATACACAGGGCGGCGTAGGTGAGAATGAGTAATAAATCCATTAGCGCTCATCTCCTTGGCTAGGTCCTTGGCTTGTATCTTCGTTAGGCCCTTGTTTAGGCATTGGCTGCCCTTGTGCATTGCTTACCTCAAGCTCGGCAACTTTCTCTGTTAATCGCTCAACTTGCTCGGACAGCTTCAGCACCTCGTGGTGCAGCTCATTTTGCTCGTTCTGAATCTTGGTAAACCCCCACCCCCGGTCCTCGCGCCACAGGGTGGCCCAAATCCAGAGAAACGGCCACAGCGCGTGGAGGGTAAAGAGGCTGACCCACCCAGCGTAATGGATGGCATCTTGGTGGGGGTGGTTGCGTTTTTTTGATATTTCATAGGGGATATCGTGAATCGCAATGATCCCGTAAAACAGGAAAACTGCCACGAAACACAGTACCCCGAGGGCAAAATAGTCGAGAAACATCCTTGCTCCTTATGGTTGGCATCCTGTATCTGAAACTAAACTGGCATAACTAAATCTAGCACTCATTCATTTTTGTGCATGATTTTAATAACTTGGGTGGATTGAGCTCTTTTGCGGTGAAAATTCGGGATATTGCTTTAGTTTTAATTTTGGTAGCCGATAATAGGGAGGAAGGTGAGTTGTACTATGCTGTCGAGGAATTATGTCTAACCTACTTATTGGCTTGAGCGTCGCTGGTGGTCTGCTCGGTTGGGTGCTTTATCGTTACTTTGCGACCCAGAAAAGGCAGAGCCAAGAAGCCATTGCGCAGCGCATGAAAGATGATAAGTATCAGCGTGTGCTGGAAAAGGCCAAAATTGCCGAACGCGAAGAGAAGATCTTCAAGGCGCAGACGGGCCATGTGTCGAGCCAGCTGTCCTTGGCGAAAGAGTACGAGCTTACCAATATCCGCGAGGCGATTGGTTGGTACCAAAAGGCCGCGAAACTCGACAGCACTATCGCGCAAAATGCCTTGGCCCGCCTTTGCAAAATGGATTTAGATGATCCTGAGGGTAATGCCAAGTCGACTTACTGGGAGCAAGTGGTTAAGGCCAAGGGTAATGACAGTGCCGCCAAGTTTGAGCTTGGCCGCTACCAGATCCGTGGCTATGGCACCGAGGCAAATGTCGATGCCGGCCTTGAGAATATCCACACAGCCGCAGAAGCCGGGCATATGCCTGCCCAGTCGTTTTTGGGCGATTGGTATGTCTCCGATGTGGCGCCGAGAAAAGATCCCGAGGAAGCGTTTATCTGGCGGGTGCGCGGCGCCCTGCAAGGGGATCTTCGTGCATGCGTCAAAACAGCCTATTGCTACCAGACGGGCATTGCCGTTGCCAAGAACCGTTTACGCACCACTTACTGGCTTGAGCGTGCCGCCGAGCAGGGCGACACCGAGGCGCAACAGCTGGCCGCCAAGATGCATATTGGGGTTGGGGCGAACGAAACCGCCATTGCTTATATTTGGCTATCCCTGGCCTATGCGGGCGGCAACTTATCCGCCAAGGCCGAGCGTGACGAGGTGGTCCAGCATATCGGGATTGATGCCATTCTCGGTGTCCAGAACGTCGCCAATACCATCTACCGGTTCATGAAGCAGGGTGAGGTGAAGTCCCACTCTGTTATTGCCTTGCTTGATAAGGTTTATGGCCGTAAGGGCTACCGCCCGAACGACGAAGAGCTCGCGGCACTGGCGGCCGGCAACTTGGCCGGTGAGCATGGGGAAGAGCAACCCGCAGTACAGGAAAGTTGGGATAGCGCCTCTCAAGCGCAGGCTAAGGGAAATGAACTGTATCAACCTGACAGCCCGCCGCCTGAGGTGCAGCTTAGCTTTGAACCTTCGGCGTCAACGCAATCTGTGCCGGCATCTTCGATATCGAATCAAACGAACGCAAAGGCCCCTATTAGCTCTCAGCCAGACTCAGCTTCTGAACAAGGTACTGAAACAAAAGCCAATACCTCGGCAAAGAAGGAATACCAGCAACAGGCTTGGCAGACGTCGTGGGATAATTTTATGACGGAGAGTGACAAGAGCTAAATTACCGCTAAGGGTTGAGCAACCCGGCTGGTTAGGTTCTCATTGCTGCACTTCATTGCCGTGCCGGAAATGATATTGATATTCATTTGTCTTTATCTGAAGGGAAGATTCTGATACCTTTGCCACTCGACCATATTAGAGTGAATGAGGCAGAAATGGGGGCAAAGAAGGCACTAAAGAAGCTGAAAAAGACCACGGTGAAAACCACCAGTCGCTCAGCTGCAAAGCTAGCGGATTTGAGTCGCTCTGTGTCTCATTCTGTTGCTAATGATAGCCAGCTTAAGCAAGAGCTTACGTCTGTTTCTCAACAGGCATTGCTTGCCACCGCTACGGAGCTTGCCAAGCCATTGAACCCGCTACTGTCGTGGTTCAATGAAGGGGGGGATATTGTTTCATTTCCTGCCGCGAGAGCTATTCAGCAGCCTGCCCAGCAACACACCCAACAAAACATTGCTTTAAGCACTTCTCTTAAAGCAGCCAACCAGCCTCAATTATCGCTGCAAGATAACCGGGAGATAGCCCGTTTGCCGCTAAAATCACCGCCGTGTAAGCGTTGCCCTGCCTTAGCCAATGGCATGTGCAAATGTGCCGCAAAGAAATTCGGGCTGAACGCGTAGCGTTAGATGCTCATAATGGCACGGCTGACCGATGGGCCGACTAATCGAGTCAGTGCCATGGTGGCGATACCTTTTGCAAATGTTTTTGTACCTCGGGAAACCGCATGCTCGACGAGAGATGGCTTGCTGTTTTCTTTGGTCCAGTCATGACTGGAAAGCACGTCTAATAAACTTTCACAATCCAATTCTTTTTCGTCAAAGCAGATAGCGACCGAGCCAGCGTATTGTTTGTGCTTGATGTGTTTAATGGCATCAATTTCTTTTAGGTTCTCAATCAGTGATTTTACTTGCTCTGGATTCTGGCGAATAAAGTCAGATCGAACACGTAATCGACTATTTGTCCGGTGAATATAAGTGTTCATAAAAGTACCAATAAAGATGATAATCATTTCCATTTGCAACGATACCACGGCAATTGATTGAGCGCAAAAAAAATGCAGAAAAACGGGCGGCAGGACAGGTATATGCATTGGTTTGAACAGTAATTGGATATACTGAATTTATGGAAAAACATATAGATACAGTGTTAAAGCTACGCCAGTGGGTTGTGGTTGCTCACCACATTCCGGGAAGGATTCGACTCAAGTATAAGCTGGGTATTGTTGCTAGCTTGGCAAGTTTGAACCGAAACGAAATAGAGCAAGCCCTCCTGAAAATACCGGCACTTAAGCACTATAAAATCAATAATGCGACAGGCAGTTTGTTGGTTGAATATGATGCCACGCTGATCAAACCACAATTGCTGGAAGCATTGTTCTCTCGTTCGGACCAGGAAGCGAAACAGGCATGCTATGCCTTGAGCGCTTATTTGGCGTTATAGACGGAGCTAACGATGAGCAACAAAGAACATGAAGGGCATATGGGCGAACCTTCAGCTCAGCACCATGATCCGGCGGCATGGATGCATCAGGCACCGCCACCGCACCATCCGGGGTATCCACCTCATATGATGCACCCGCATTATTACGGTCACCCGGGAATGCCCCCCCACTATCCGCACCCCCACCATTACCATCAAGGCCAGGTACCGCCAGCGCATATTCCCCCTGGGTATGTGCCGCCGCAAATGGCTCACGCTTATGTGGGGGGCGTGCATCCGGGAATGGCTCCGCCGCCACAGCCAACCCCGCAACCTGAACCAGAAAGTGACCCAATGTTTGAGCAAGCTCAAGCCATGCTTGAGGGGGCTCTTGGCGAAGAAGCAGGCATGTTTAAGGAAATATTAGGAACGATTGGTATGAATGATAAAGAATTTTGGAAAGGCGCCATGGTGGGTGCCGCTGCTGCACTTGTATTGAGCAATGAGAACGTTCGCAAGGGCTTGATGGGCGCACTGTCAGGTGCGGGCAATATGCTGAAATCCGGTGGCGAAACGGTGAAAGACACAGCGACCCAGACGGCCTCGACTGTTCAGCAAAATGTAACGGCGGGCAGTGAAATCTTCCGTGATACTTACGCGGCAGGCAAGGAAGGCTTTAAAGAGTCTGTGGAGCGCCACCAGCAGGAGAGAACAACCCAAGCTGAGTCCCCAGAGCAAATTGAGTCTTTACCACCATCTGATACAGAAAAATAAACTATGACTAACTCGACTAATAAGCTGAATCCAGCAAGTCGGGCAATGATAGCGGGTGCCATCATTGGTGGTACCGCTTCGGCTGCAAGCCAGTGGAAGTCGCATCAGCAAGGCGAGCTGGAGACTAACCAGATGGTGACTAAGGTCACTACCGATGCGCTGAAAACTGGGCTTGCAAGCGGAGCCGCTACGTATGTTGCCGATAAAATGGCAGGGCGGCCTGTCTTGTCGATGCTGACGGTACTGAGTACCGGGGCCGTTGGCTTGTACTTGATGGATCAATACGCGGAAAAGAAAAAACATGGATAAGAATAACCCACAGTATTACCACCCATATTATGGATATCAGGCACCTGTGCAAACTCAGCAACCTGCACCCCAAGCACCAAGTTACAAGAAAGACAACAGCAAAACCCACTTTGCAATGGGGTTGGCGGCAGGGGCGGCTGTGGCTTACTTGCTGACCAACAAGAAGTTTCAGCAAGGGGTGAGTGCCACGGGTGAAAAAGCGTGGTCTGCAGTTCGTGGTGAAGTGGAAGAATTAAAAGAGCGCCTTGAAGACACCCAAGCGGAGCTCGAGTATTACCGAAGCCTGCATAAGGGTGAGTGATGAATGAAATTTACCTTCAGCACCGTTTTCCGGGCCGGATAAGGTTCAAGGTTCCCGCGCTCAAGCAGTACCCTGATATCGGTAATTGGATCAAGCAAAGCCTGATTGCCATTCAAGGTGTAAACGATGTGCGGGTTAACCAGTATGCATGCTCTGTGATCATCCAATACGATACCCTCCTATTGGATAATCCGACATTATCAGCACGCCTGCAGGCGCTGGATCTGGCCTCGGGGGAAGCCTCGGAGTCAGAGCACGAGTATACCCGTGGTGATGTGGCCCTGAATGTTATCGGTACCTTATCGGCAGCCTTGTTGCCCAAGTGCTGGGGGGCGCTGACCACGGCTAGCTTGATTGCCCCGACCTTGGCGGAAGGGATCAGCGAGTTGCAAGAAAAGCGGGTGACTGTTGAAGTGCTCGATGCTATTGCCGTTGGGCTATCGGCGTGGCGTGGCGACTATCGAACCGCCATGCTTACCCAGAGTCTCATCAGCTTTGGTGAGTACATGGAGCAGCATACCAGCCGAAGCAGCGATAAGTTGTTGGCGGACCTGATCCGGCCGCAAGAGTCGTTGGTATGGCGCATTACCTCTGCTGGCAAGCAGCAATGCTGTTCATCGGACTTGGTTGCAGGTGATTTGATCGAGCTGATGCCTGGCGATGCCATACCTGTCGACGGGGTAATTGAGTCCGGTGTGGGGCTTATCAACCAATCGACGCTGACCGGTGAAAGCGTACCGGTTCGCCGGGAGGAAGGCGCGCAGGTTTATTCCGGGACTTCGGTGCACGAAGGCGGGATTAAGATCCGGGTTGAGAAAGTCGGTAGCGAGGCGACGACGGCAAAAATCGCCAAGCTGATCTATGACTCGCTGAGCGAGAAAAGTGAAATTCAACAAGTTACCCAAGATATGGCTGATCGCCGGGTTAAACTAACCTTGGGGATCGGCGCCGCGGTTTTTGCCCTGACCCAAGATATGAACCGGGTCGCCTCGGTATTCTTGGTCGACTATTCCTGTGCCCTTAAGCTAAGCACGCCTGTGACCTTCAAGTCGATTATGTACCGGGCGGCGCAAAGTGGAATCTTGCTCAAGGGCGGCAGCGCGATCGAGAAGATTGTTGATGCCGACACTTGTGTTTTCGACAAGACGGGTACGCTGACTTACGGCGATATGGAAGTGACGGATGTGGTACCGCTCAGCGATGCCAACACAGCCCGCGACTTGCTCGCTATCGCCGCATCGGTAGAGGAGCACAGCAGCCACCCGCTATCGCAGGCCGTGGTAAGTGCAGCCAAGCACAATGAGCTACCGCATATCGACCATGGTGAGGTTGAGTATGTGATTGCCCACGGCTTGCGTAGTACGTTGGATACCCATTGCTTGGTCATGGGCAGCCGCCACTTCCTGGAAGTCCATGAAGATGTCGACTTTGTGCCGTTCGAGCCGCAGATCCGTGAGTTCGAGCAAAAGGGGCGCCACCTTATCTTTATTTCTCACCAGCAAAAGCTCATCGGGATGATAGGGCTGCGAGACCATTTGCGTGATGATGTCCACCAGACGCTAGCCTCGCTGCGCGATTTGGGGATCAATGAGCTAGTCATGATTTCTGGCGACCGGGCTTTCAAGGCCGAGATGTTGGGCAATGAGCTTAAGCTGGATAAGGTCTATGCCGAAGCGACGCCCGAGAGCAAGTCGGCAATTATCGAGTCGCTAAAACAGTCGGGCCGCAAGGTGATGTTCGTGGGCGATGGTGTTAACGATGCACCGGCGCTGACGGCTGCCGATGTGGGGATTGCCATGCACAAGGGAACGGAGCTGGCTAGGCAGGCCGCCGATGTGGTGTTGCTCAAGGATACACTCCACGGCGTGGCGGAAGTGCGTCAGTTATCCCAAGTGGCAATGTCATTGGTGAACAGCAACATTAAGCTGGCCGAGTACGTCAACAGCGGCATCATGTTCTCAGCTGCGATGGGGATGCTAAGCCCTGCGATGAGCGCATTGCTTCACAATGGCACAACATTGGCTATTCTAGCCCGCTCGTTGGCGGCCAAAAACGCCTAGTTGATTGGCCACTATTTGGCTTCAATATGCTCCAGAAATTGGTGCATAGAGCGAATGGTGGTCACTACAGGATGCTTGATATCGGGCGCATGCTCGTTCGCCGCAAAGTGGAAGGTGGGGATATTGGCATTGATCCCGGCGCGTACCCCCTTCTCGGTATCATCGACGAAGACGCAATCGCTTAGGCGGTATCCCATGTGCATGGCCGCAAAGTGGAGCAGGTCCGGATCCGGCTTCCAGCTGCTGGCTTCAAAACCACTGAACAGCTTTCCTTCAAAGTAGGGCAGCAAGCCCGTCAGCCCCAGGGTGTGCTCCATCTTAAATACCGGGCCGTTGGAGGCGATACACATCTCGATACCCATTTGCTGAAGCTGGGCAAGCACCTCAGGAACCCCGTCAATAGGCTGCAGGTGCTTGTCGAACAGTTGGCGGCACTCTTCGCGGTACATGGGTTCTAGAATATCGATGGGCGTTGTGACGCCTGTGCGCTTGCGGGTTTCGGCAAGGATATCGAAGATTTTTCCCCCCTGAAAATGGCGGATGCACTCCTCAAGGCTTAGCTTGCCGCCTTGGCGCGAAAAGATATTCACTAGGGCCTGATTGCACAGTATTTCGCTGTCAACGAGCGTGCCGTCGCAATCAAAGATCACGCAGCGGATCTTATGTGGTCTGTCCATGATACATCCTAGCCTGTCAGTTATTTTCAAACCCGGTTTTCGTGGGGATACCAAGATTGATATTACAGGCTGGGCCGTTCGACAATATACAGTTTAGTGTTTTGTTACCTGTATCGCTGTTGGCAACAATGGGGGGAGTAAAAATGTGGCGGCAAGCGTATTCGCTTGCCGTTAGTAATTGATTTAACAATACTACTCAGCGCTTAGTGTTAACGCCATTTCGTGATGAATTGCTTTAGTATATCGATGCTGTTGCCGGATTGTTGTTGTTCGGCAAGCAGGAAGTCATAAATGGCATCTTCGTGTTCCTGTACCAACTTGAACATCTCTCGCTCGGCGGTGGCAGCATCGGCTTGTTCGCGGTACTTCAATGCATAGGGTTTAACCCATGGCACCAGAGTATCGATGAGGCTGGCCCAATCGAGGTGCATCCATTTTTGCGCGTCGCCGATCCCTTTGTTTCGCATCTCTTCTGCTCTGTCATTCAGGCTTATTGGGTGCTTCTGTAGCGCTGTTTCGAGCTTCAGGGCGGTAATTTCTTCAACTTGTATCAGAAGTTGCCATTTATCGATATGGCTATCGTCGCTATACTTTTGGGCAAAAGCAGAGAAAAAGGCAATGCCGTATAGCTCACCAAGGTAAGCGGAATACAACTGTTCTAAATGCATGGGTAACCTGTATTGGATGGTGGTTGCAGGGAGAAAAGCAAAACGGAGAGCATACTGGCAATCATTATAAGGGGTAGCTATGTCTTCTTCCATCTTTCCATCATGGCTGGGTGGCTATGAGATCAAGGCTCATGTCCGTAACCCGAATATCACAGTGGGCGAACACACTTACTATTCCGGTTACTACCACGACAAGCATTTTGAAGATCACTGTGTAAGGTATTTGCTGGGGGATCACTCCAGCAAGGCGGTGTGGGAATCGGGTATTTTTGGTGAAGTAGACCAACTCATCATTGGTAAGTATTGCTCTATCGCCTCGGGTGCCACCTTCATGTTGGCCGGTAATCAAGGCCATCGCCACGATTGGATTTCGTCGTTCCCGTTCGATGTCGGTAAGTTTGGCGACAAGGTCAAATCCGGTTTTGAACGTGCGGGGGACACCGTCATCGGCAATGATGTCTGGATTGGCTCCGAGTGCGTGATCATGCCTGGCGTGAAAATTGGTGACGGTGCCGTTATTGGGGCCCGTGCCGTGGTCACCAAGGATGTTGCGCCCTATTCGGTTGTGGTGGGCAACCCGGGGCAGGAAATCAAGCAGCGCTTTAGCCAAGCGCAAATTGCCATGCTGCTGGAAATGAAATGGTGGGATTGGCCGTTGGACGTGCTGCAGGCCAATATGGATATTATGTGCAGTAATGATATTGAAGGTTTGTACCAACGTTACCTGCAAACTCGCTGATTTTTAACCATAGTAACGTAGTGAGCAAACACTAACCTGTTTCGCACCGGCCAACTTTAGGCCGGTGTGTTGTTATTATGGGTGGGTTGCTTGCTCTACCGCGCATCGTATCGCTGGTGGGCAATCTCCAGGGCATCGATATCAGAGGCACAAATCAGTGATTTGAGCGCATCGAATTTTTCTTGTGGCCAGTCGTAGATATCCAATGCCAATAAGCGAGCAATCACTTCGTTTGAGAATCGCGTTTTTATCGGCTTGGCTGGCGAGCCACCAACAATGGTGTAGGGGGCGACATGCTTGGTAACTACGCTATTGGCTGCCACAATTGCCCCCTCCCCAATGGTTACGCCGGGCATGATCATCGCCCGCATGCCTATCCAGCAGCCATCGCCAAGGCGGGTGTCCCCCTTCGATTGGTAGCTTTCCTCGATATTGTCCATAAACGGGTAGAGCGAAAACCAATCTTGGCGGTGGGTATGGTTACCGCCCATCAAGATCACCGCTTGTGCCCCAATGCAGACGTAATCCCCGATATGGAGTTTGTCGACTTCCCAGCGGGGCTCCCAGTTACGACTCACCTCATCGCCATGGAGGTAGCGGACTACCGAGCGTTCGAACCCATCATCGTAGGCGTCGCTGTAATAGCTGTGTTTGCCTTTGATGGTAATGTTTTTGTTGGTGACGGTTTGATGGAGCATTTCCATCTTTGACCAGTGCTTCATACGGTTATACCTAAAATATTTATACCCAAGTAGCTTGGGCTTATGCGATAAAGCCGCAAGTACACGCGTACGCCATTTCAACCTATTGCTGGTTGAGGTTGATAATTGATAGTGGCGATTTGCAATGTATTGGTTTGATGCGGCAGTGAATGTTTGTGCGGGTGGAGCATTCACTGCCAACGCTAAGCAATACGGGGTTGCTTTAGGTAAGCAATCACTACCACAGTCGTGCTTTCTGTCGGGCAGCAATGTAAAACTGGCATGAGCACTCCTGAATGGCTTGGTGATGGGGTTAAGGTCGCGATGATACGCTTATAGCTGGGCAGGTTCAAGGTGCTGTCTTGTGATTGATAGCTGCATATGAAAAAGGCTGCCCGGTAGGTAGCGGGCAGCCTGACCATAACAATGCTCAAATTGTTATTGGCTGTTTACGGCACTGTTGCAAAGTTGACGATGAACCTGTTTTATCGGGACTTTCATTCCCTAAACAGTAAACATCTCCTCAACCAGACGCACTTCGGCCAAAGGACCTCGGCCATATAACCAATGCGCAAACTGCCCTTTTCGAAACATGCGCATCACTTCAAAGCCCCTGATGGTCGCAAATGCTGTTTTCATCGATTGAAACCCTCGAACCGGATTAATCAATCGCTTTAATTTGCCATGGTCGGATTCTATCGGGTTGTTCAGGTATTTAACCTGTCGCTGCACGATGTTGTCAGCACACACCTTATTTTTCTTTAAAGACGCCAAGGCCGGTGTATACGACCTGTCTTTATCCGTGTTGATCGTTTTTGGATGTTGATGAGGCTCGATGCTGCGTAACGCCTTGCCCAGAAAGCATTTCGCTGCCTTTTGATTTCGAGTGCGGGAGAGGTAAAAATCGACGGTATGGCCCTCTTTGGTGATGGCGCGATACAAGTACATCCAGATCCCACTCACTCGCACATAGGTCTCATCAACCTGCCAGCTGCTACTCCATCCAGGTTTCCAGCACCAACGTAATCGCCTTTCTACTTCAGGGGCATAACGCTGAACCCATCGGTATAAAGTAGTGTGGTTGACGGTGACACCCCGTTCTAACAACATCTCTGCCAGCTCTCGGTAGCTAATACCGTATTTGCAGTACCATCGCACTGCCCAAAGGATAATATCGCGGGAAAAATGACGCCCTTTGAAATCTGACATACAATGGCTCCGTTAGGTATTTAAGGCTAGCGTGCCTGAGTACTCAAACTTTGCAACGGAGCCCTATTATTTCTTGCCCGAGGCACTGAAGGCTTTCCACCAGCAGTACCTGTCAATCGATGTTGAGATTTTGATTGCCAACCAAGGCGCTAACCTCAATAAACGCGAAGCCGACCTACTTATTTCACGTACCAAACCCGAGCAACCGGATATGGTTGTGAGCTTCTTGCACCAAGAGCCAATGTCTTTTTACGCCCACCAAGCGTATTTGGCGGAGGTCGGTATGCCCTCATCCTTGGCGGATTTGCACCATGGCCGGTTTAATCTTATTGGCTATGATCAACTCGACTTCTACCAACAAGCAGCACAGCAAGTGGGCCACACTATGTCCAAGTCTCAGCTGAGCTTTCGTACCGATAGCCATAAGATGCAAATTGAGTTGGCTAGGGCGAAAGCTGGCGTGGCGGTGCTGTTTAAAACGATCGTCGCCCGCTACCCCGAGCTTGTCCCTGCACTCCCTAAGGCCCAGCTGCCTGACGTAAATTGGTGGCTGGTTTGCCACCGTGATGTACACATCAACCCCCGTATCCGCCATCTGATGACATTTTTGAGCCAGTGGTTTCAAAGTGGGAAGGGTGATGCTTCGCAAAAGTATGCTTCTAGCCTATAAATGCTGGCAAAATTTGATGCATATAAAAAAAAGTTAAGAATAATCTGTACCCATGGCTAATAATTAGGCAAAGGGAAACGTTTTCGTCGATAAAAATTGATCTGAACCAGTGAAATTTCAATTTTTTTCATTTTTGTAAAAACAAAAGTTGAGTTATTCAAAAAAAATTGAATAATGTAATCAAAACCTATAATGCTGAGAAAATGCTGCTCCACACATTTTCCTTTGCAGTTCTGAAAAACGTGTAATAGGACGTATTGTCCTTGAGCCCTAAACATTCTTGATGAGATAACCATGAGCAACTCTCTAGTACTTGTAATCAACTCTGGTAGTTCTTCACTGAAGTTCGCACTAATCGACACTGTTAGCGGTGAAGCAACCCTGAGCGGTTTGGGCGAGTGTTTCGGCCTACCTGAAGCTGTAGTTAGCTGGAAAATCGATGGTGAAAAGCACGAGCACAAGCTTGACGCTGAAGGTAACCACCACCAGCAGGCAGTCGATCGCATCGTTACCCTGCTTGAAGAACTTGGTATGAAGCAAGACATCGTTGCCATCGGTCACCGCGTTGTACACGGCGGCGAGAAGTTCACTAAGACAGTGAAAGTTGACGAGAATGTACTTGCTGAAATCGAGAAGCTGAGCGATCTTGCGCCGCTTCACAACCCTGCACACGTTATCGGCATGCGTGCAGCGATGAAAGCCTTCCCTGCTCTGGCTCAGTACGCAGTATTCGACACTGCTTTCCACCAGTCTATGCCTGCTAAAGCATACACGGGTGCAATCTCTCAGAAGCTATACACAGACTATGGTATCCGTCGCTACGGCTTCCACGGCACAAGCCACTACTTCGTAAGCCGTGAAGCTGCGAAAGTAATCAACAAGCCTGTAGAAGAGAGCAACTTCATCTCTGTTCACCTTGGTAACGGCGCATCTGTATGTGCTATCAAGAACGGTAAGAGTGTTGACACCAGCATGGGCTTCACCCCACTAGCCGGCCTTATGATGGGTACGCGTTGTGGTGACCTTGACCCGAGTATCATCGAGTTCCTTCTGAAGAAAGGCTGGTCTCAGCAAGCAGTATTCGACGAGCTGAACAAGAAGTCTGGCCTACTAGGTGTATCTGGCCTAACTAGCGACTGTCGCGGCATCATCGAAGCGATGGAAAACGGCCATGAAGGCGCAACACTGGCATTTGAGCTGTTCTGCTACCGAGTAGCAAAATACATCGGCTCTTACATGGTGGCACTGGATGAGCTAGACAGCATCATCTTCACTGCGGGTATCGGTGAGAACTCAATGCCAATCCGTAGCAAGATCCTAGAGAACCTGAAGATCTTCGGCTACCGCGAAGACGAAGAAGCAAACGCTGCTGCTCGCTTCGGTAACCAGGGTATTATCACCAAGCCAAACACGCCTGTTGCGATGGTTATCCCGACTAACGAAGAGTGGGTCATCGCGAAAGAATCAATGGCGCTACTACACGCTTAATTGATTACTCGAAAGCCGCACAATATGGAGCCTCAGTTAGTGTCAGCTAGCTGGGGCTTTTTTTTACTTCCCTAGCCCTCACCTGTCGCAGAATATAACTTTAACTTAATTTAGTATTAAGTATTTCTTAATCACATTAGATAAAAACTGTCATCATTCGAAATTATGCTTTGCCTTCTTCAACCAATGGCAAGGAAAAAGTTGTGATTAAATGGAAATATTCAGCTCTGGTGGCGTTAATTGCCTGGGCAATAACGGGGTGTGATGACGAGACCGTTTCTGTATCCGGTGAGCAGCATGGACAAAACATACCCAATCACATAAAGCCGGATTCGAATGTAACGCTAGCAGTTGCATGGGATGTCGATACTGAACCGTATGGTGTGAAAATTGCACCAGATAATGTTGGTCAAATAAAAACCGCAACACTTGTTGAGCATGACTATGATACTTTGGTCGGGCGTACCATGAGTTTCAATGGTTCTGAGGCTCTTTATTTCGATTACGATTCAATGCTGAGTATTGAAGATATACAGCTTTCGGAACAACGAGCTGTCTCTTTCTGGTTCAAGCTTGATAAAGAGCAAGAGTCTGGACAAATTCTGTCTATCATGGATGGTTCCAAAAATACCCGACGAGGCCGTGAGCCTTTTTTAATGTATGACCCTGATAGCGGTACGCTTGAATTGTGGCGTAAATATCATGGTTCTACAGAGCCGAATGATGCTCCGCCTGTTAATTTAATTGATGATGTACCGGTCGAGCGTGGGAAGTGGCATCACATAGTCGTCACTTCTAGTTTGGAATACTCTCAAATTTTCTTGAATGGTGAGTTGGCCGGTACTGGCGAACCTATCTTAGTTAACTCACCAGCATTGCATTTTGGTCGCAGCTACCCAGGGGAAGTGAACCCATACCCAGATGTTCAGTCAGCTAAAATGGCGATGGACAATATTCGCGTCTACCAAAACGAGATGTCAGGGCGCTATGTGAAGGCATTATTCAGTAGAGAAAGTGGTGAGGAAGCGGTGGGTGTACCTGCTATCAACCCAACTCCATCTATTGGGGTAAAGAATATTCGCTTTAAAAACTTTGAGTTGTCATGGCAGTTGCCTCCGGAATTTATGAGTGATGAGGGTAGAACATTTAAAGTGTTTGTTAGCGACTCTGAAGATTTTAAAAACGTAATTTCAGAGCACTCAACCACGGATAGCTTTTTTAAGCCAGAATTGCTCGAACCGGGTAAAACGTACTACTGGCGGGTTGATGTCGTTACGAATGGAGAGATTGCCATTGGTGATGTCTGGAGGTTTACTACTGAAGCTGAGATTGATGAGACACAAACGCCGGATCAAATTAGGGTGATGGCGTATAACATTTGGTGGGCTGGTGCTGCACCTGGAGGGGCACGAAGCCAAGAATATGTTTACGAGCAAATGGTAGAAAACGGCGTTGATATTGTGCTTATGCAAGAGTCATATGGTTATCAGCAGGCGCTAGCAGATAAACTTGGTTTTCATTTATGGCCAAAAACCGACGCGGAAGGTCAAAACATCACAGTTTTATCTCGTTTTCCTATATTGGACGAGCTGATAAATGATGGGCGTTTTGTCGGCGTGCGATTAGATATTGGTGAAGGGCGTGAAATTGATGTTTACAGCACTTGGCTTCATTATGGTGATGATACTGTCAACAGTGCAGCCGATCCTGAAATAACGAACGAAGAACTGACTGAAATTGATTTTGCGGCCGATTATAGTGTGCTTGAAGCTGCATTGCCTGAATTTGAAGCATCAGCGCAAAGCACAAGGCCAATCATTGTCGGCGGTGATCACAATACGATTTCGCACTTGGATTATACCGATGCCTCTAATCGTTACGGACGTGGACAGCTTTCATTGCCAAAGTCAGAGTTATTTCAAAATGAAGGATATATTGATTCATACCGTGAGGTTTACCCTGATGAGACGAAAGATCTCTGTTTCACTTGGTCGCCTTTCCATACTTCCAACCCCGGCCAAGGACGTATCGACTTTATTCATTATAAAGGGGATCAAATTACAGCTGTTGAGGCAAAGTGTCTTCTTAATGATGGACACCAAGAGTTTCATCCGTCAGATCACGGAGCAGTAATTACAACTTTTTCTGTGAATAAAGCAAATTGGTAGTGCGCTTTTTTACCACTCTGTGATTTTTTTAAAAAAGCAACAGCCGTGTTTGTTTTTTGCTCGGGTTGGATAATTGACATTTAGTCGCCTGCAAATCGATATGCAACTGGTTTGGTTTTAAGGTCAGCTTCAGATGATTTCGATCAAATTAAGTTGAGTAAACTAAAATAGTTTTTGTGTTAATAAAAAAATATGATAAATTAGCTTCATGATTTAAGAGCATCAAATCAACAATATTTGTACTGTTGCCCTTTTTGTAGGAAGGGGAATGGCAAATCTATTGCGCATATCATGCTTGTAGATTGTGCTGGGGAAACCCAGATATCCTGCTTGGAACACAGGGTAATTACGGAACGGGAAACGGCGCTGGGCATAAGTCCAGCGCCGTTTTTTCTTTCAATTTATAACGCTTATTCGCTGTTTAGCCAAAGCAGATCCTGCCCAGCGACATATTCCTTGTAGCCCACTTCCCAACCTTCAACAGCCAATCGCTCATTGGCGGTATTTAGGCATTGGCCTGTGTATTGTTGGCCATTTTTACCGTGTTTGTAGGTGTTGTAAGGAAGGCAGTAGTCTTCGATGCCCTTTTGGTAACCGAGCATGTATTTTTCGATGTCAGCCTCGGAGAGGCTGTTGAGTAGTTCTAGCTCTGATTGGTTTCTGACAATACGGCCAGATTCACCATCTTTGAGGCCAAGGTATTCCCATTGCCCTTTCTGTGCCAGTTCGTCTTCATACTGACTTTGGCCAGTACAGGCAAAGAGCGTGAACGCTGTAACCAATATAACAAGTAGCTTCATGGTCAACCTCCTTCATCTTTCCCTTTATAAGTATATGACCAGAAAATAAAAAGGCCTTATAAAAAACAAGGTCTTTTCTTTATTTTGCTTAAGTGGGCTAGGTATTGGATGACAGCAGGCGTTGTGGCGCGGCCTTAGGGCAGTAATATCCGAGGTAATTCCAGCCAACCCAGAGTACCAAGCCAGTGGCAACAACGAGCTCGAATGCGCCCAGTCTTTCTAGCCATACCCAGTGGGGGTAATCAACCAGCAGTTGCTGCGTCAGGCGCTCTAGGGCAACGGCACTGATCACCGAAGGGAAGGTGACCGCAGCCAGTGATGGTTGAAAACGCTGTTTGAGCAGATAGAAATAGCAGAGGTACACCAAGATGGTCATGGTGATACCCACGCCGGCTAATGCACCGGTAAGGATCGGATCCGGTTCTTCAACGTTGACAAGATAAGCTGTCAGCGCAAGGTTGACGGGGGCTGCCATAATGGCAAGTGTTGGCCTTGCTGGGCGAGGCAAGCGGCCTGAAAAGCAAAGGCGGTACAAGACGACAGGCAGCATCAGGAAGTAGATGGTAATACAGATGTCAGTCATCGCCAGGGCAAATTCTTCCTGGCCTATTTGGGTACCGGCCAAGGTGCCGCTGATCGCCCCAACCGGGTAAAGAAACCAGCTTGGATAAAGGTTGGTAAAGCGAAACTTTCTGAGCTGAAAGAAGAAGAAGATGCTTAGCATCGTAAAATGTAGGCTCAAAGCTGGATACCAAAGTAACTTGGCGGCAAAAACATTGATAGATGACAGGTAGTCAGCCAGCATCAGCAGCGACATCGACATGGGAGCCATCAAGCTGCCATAGAGCGGATGACGAAGGTCGGTGATAAATTGTTTGGGGTTCAGCAGGTATTTTGCAACGACAGGCGTTAGCAGTAGCGCGCCGATGAATGCGCAGGTTCCCCGTATCCAGCTTTCCTCGCTGGGGAAGAACAAAGACCACGCCAATCCCGTACCAGTTGTGGCAAGGGCTAGCGCAGCTTGGGCGGTGGGGATACGTAGCAGGGTGGCTGCAATCGCTGTCATTGAATCAAAAAGGCCTTGTAAATAGTGGATAACAGAACTGTGTATTTTACACCAGATCTGGACCGATCGGGGATGCAACCTAAGATTGTTACTTTTGGAAGTACTTGGACAAGTGAGATCACATTTCAGCATAAGATTTTTCGAAATCTGTTTGCTAAAAGTACGAATTAGTACCATATTTATTGTGTGACCTGTAAACGAGCTGTTTCATTAAAAGCTTACGGAGGAATGAGCTGTTTTCATAGGGCTCAGGGCTACAGGGATCAGGTTGATGAGAATCAACCATTGCGTTAAAAGTAACACAGCTACATTGTTATACCGTAAACGCAACACGCTAAGTGCTTTTTATGCTTAGTTTACAATTTGGTGAGCAACACAAAATATTTATACTTCTTCGCCAATACAGATTGATGCCCGTTTTAAATTAGTGACTGTATCCGGGCACGGCATACTCAACGTAATGAGTGGCGAAGCCGCAAGTAGTGAAACATAACATTCACGCCTGATGTGCGTTGACCCGGCGAGTGTCGAGTTGAGCATGACGGCAACAATAGAGATATAAGTACAAGCCGCACTGCAATGGTGCGGCTTTTTATTTGCCTGAATTATAATTGTGCACACTATAAGTGCATGATTATGCCTCAATGGTATCTTACCCGCGCCCCAAATTGGCCGCTTCGCGCCTTATCACTGAATATCATGCTTTTTTATTAATAAAAGCGTCTATTGCATGTTGATTTTATTAATTTTCTGTTTAATAAGGATTTTTTACTGTTATCCACAAATTCAGTGGGTAACTTTATGGTAAATACCAGATCTAATTGATTAACTTGTCATCAATTGTGTACATAGGGCTCTGGAAAATAAGTTGTTGATCTCTGTCATTAAAGTTGCAAAAAGTATGCAATCTAATCCCTTATGAGTATAGATTTTGCTACCTTTGACTAAATAATGAGGCTCCATTAATAAAAAGAGGTTATTTATGTTTAACCCGCTTCGTAAACTGACAGTCAGGCGCACCCTACAAGTTGTCTTTATTGTTCCTACCATTTTGCTGCTAACGTTCCTTTCATTGCAGATCAATACCCAACTTACCGCGCTGCAAGAAGCCAAAATTGCAGAAGAAACCGTCGCGTTATTTAACCGGTATGATGAAGTGGCCCATCAATTTGCGGTTGAGCGAGGGCTAACTGCTGGTGTGATTGGTTCCAAGGGGCAAGGTAAGCAGGTCGCAGCACTGACTAAGCAGCGTGTTGCCGCCGATCAGGCCTATCAGGCACTACTGAGTTTCCAGCCTGAGTATTTGAATGCGGGTGAAATGCGCCAACTGGTTGGTGTGGTGCGTGAGCAATTAGACAGACGACAAGACATCCGCCGTCAAGTTGATGCGTTAGTGCTGGTGGACTCGCCTTTTGCCTACTACTCCAACATTAACAAGTTGGCGTTGGATAACCTGTCTATCCTGCTTTCCCAAATCAGTAACGCTGAGCTCAAGCAAGAGATGCAAGGCTTACTGCAATTGTTGGTCATTAAGGAGCAGGCGGGCATGGCGCGTGGCGCGCTGAACGGCGTCTTTGCAGCGAAGCAGGCTGATCTGGAGCGCTACGCCCAAATTGATAGCTATATTAAAGCTGAAAGTTATGCCTTGCGTCAGGCGCAACTGTTGTTAACCGGTGATATGGCTGCGGAAGTTAACCGTATTACTGGTACCAGCCAATGGCAGCAGGTAATGCAAATTCAGCAGCAGTTCCTTGGCCAGAAAGCATCACTGGATACTGTCAACGGGCCCGAGGCTTCACAGTGGTTTGCGTTGGCGACCGAGCGTATTGGTATGGTGAAGGCACTGCGTGATCAGATGACCAGCGAGTTGGTTGCGACCGTATCTGCCCACAAGACCTACAGCCAGCAAATGCTATGGCTGTCGTTTGCTGTCATCTCCTTGGTGATTGTGCCACTGGTGGTGTTGACCGTGATGTCGCTGCGCCAGCTGACTCAGCGAGTGGAGCGCTTGTCGAAGCAGCTTTCGACAATGGCGGCCAATAAAGATCTAACGATCCGTGTCGGTGATGAGCAGGAAGATGAGTTCGGCCAGATCGCCCGATTGCTTGATCACCTGACAAGCAGCATGCGGGAGACCCTGCAAAAAGCCCATACCGTGGCTGACGATACCCAGAATGAAATCGAGGCCATGGTGCAGTTGATTTCCCGTGCCCGCAACGACAGTGAGCAAACCCATACCCGTTGCGATAGCATTGCTACGGCAATGACCGAAATGGCACAAACCAGTGAGGAGGTTGCCGGGGTCACTACCGATGCCCAGCGCAGCACAGACTCTGTACGTGAGAGTGCTGAATCAAGCTTTACCCATAGCGAGCGCTCACTTACCTCAACAACAAGCTTGTTGGAAAGCGTGAACGAAACCTATCACTGCATTGAATCACTGGAAAAGCAGATGGGTAGCGTGTCGGAGATCCTTGATACGATTAATGCGATTTCTGAGCAGACAAACCTATTGGCGCTGAATGCGGCAATTGAAGCCGCTCGTGCTGGAGAGCAGGGCCGAGGCTTTGCCGTGGTGGCCGATGAGGTGAGAACGCTGGCCCAGCGTAGCAAGCAGTCGACTGAAGATATTCGCCAGCTACTCAATGGTATTTCAGATGATGCCAAAACCTCATACCAGAATATGCAGCAGAGCCGTGAATCGAGCCTGGAAACTCAGCAGGTCGTTTCTGAAACCAAGGCATTGGTAGAAGGATTGATTGGTAATGTTAATGAAATTGCCGATTTCAACACCAGTATTGCAGCCGCTTCTGAGCAGCAGTCGCAAACCGCCCGTAGCGTTGATAGCGATGTTGACGGCCTACTTGAGTTGGCAGGCAATACCATGCAGGCCATTGCCAATATCCATGATGAGATGGCGATGGTGAAATCGCGAATGACTGAGCTGGCAGCGGAAGTGAACGAGTTCAAGATCAATAGTGATACACCAATTTCGGTGCGTATTGATTAATTCTTTCCTGCTTCCTTTGGCGTTGAAATAAAAACACCGGCTTTGTCAGCCGGTGTTTTTATTTCGGTAAATATCGGCAGGGGCCGTTAAGCCAAGCGATGTTCCCACCAGTGGCCAGCTTGCTCCAATGCTGCAGCTTGATCGGGGCATACCCCCATCAATTTGAGGATCAATGCGGCGGTTGATATAACGGCATGCTTACCATAGTTGTTCTCGACTTCACCAAGCCAGAGTTGCTGTAAAAACGTCCCGCTGATCTCGCCGTGCTTGCCTGATGCCCCTTCGAGGTAGGTTGGCCACTCTTCGTTAAACAGCTGCCCTTGCTGGACACCTGCGACACGGCAGGCCGTGCGCGGATTGCGCTCGCTCTCACCGCCTTCACCTTTTAGCGCCACCATGTTCCTGTCGCCGACCAGCTGGGCCGCTTCTGCGTGCAATTGTTCGTAGCCTTGGTGGAAGATACCATGGATGGCAAAAGGGGCTGCGGTTGGGTTCAGCGCCCTGGCAACGGTATTGAGCGGGGTACGAAGCCCGACTAAATCGCGAAGTGCTAGCAGCTCAATCAGTGGCTCGCAGTACGCTGACAGGGGGATATAGCAGATGTTGTCTTTTCCAAGGATTTGACTGGCTTCCTCGGGGGTACTGGCTTGCCGGATCCCCAAGTCAGGGCAGGCACTTTCAATTTGGTATTTGATAGCATCAACCGCAAGGTGGCCGCTAAGCATGATCCGGATACCATTTTGAGCCAGCAGCTTGGCTGCAAGCAGCAGGTAAGGCGGTTGGCGGCGCTTACCGGCAAAACACGGCCAGTCGACATCCACATCCAACGCTTGCCATTGCGGTGATATGCGTTCACGCAAGGCTTGAATGTAACCTGCAGCTTCTTCATTGGTTTCGCAGCGAACCCGTTGCAGCATCAGCAGGGTGGCTAGCTGGAGGCGCTTAGCTTTGCCATCGAGGTACATGCCCAACGCTTCTTTGGCTTCTTCTTGGGTCAGCGGGCGCCGTCCTTTCTCGCCGCGACCGACATGTTTGATAAATTCTGAAAAGGCCGTCATCTTCGTTCCTTGTAGCTTGATATATATCGATAGTAGCATTAAGTCACTGTTTGATCAGCGTGAACGCTTTTTGTTGTCTTGTTTTGCCTTTAGCCGGCAACTCTTATACCTTTTCTAATTGGTGATTAACTAAGGAGATGACCATGCTGTTTGTAACAACCCCAGATGTACCCGGTAGGGAGATCAGTGAAGCATTGGGCACCGTCACGGGAAACGTGGTGCAATCGAAGCATGTCGGGCGAGATATCATGGCTGGCTTCAAGACCATCTTTGGCGGCGAGATCAAAGGCTATACCGAGATGTTGACCGAAGCGCGCAATGAAGCCTTGCACCGCGCAATCACCGAGGCTGAGTCGATTGGAGCCGATGCCATTGTCAATGTGCGCTTTACGACGTCGGCGATAATGCAAGGTGCCAGTGAGATTTTGGTTTACGGCACCGCTGTTAAATTGAAATAGCCACGCTTGGTAAATAGTAACGATTGGCAAATAACGGCGCTTGGTAAATCACAACGCTGGGTAAATAGCGCTATTATCGTTGGTCAGCATTCAGTTCCGAAAATGGCTAGTAAAGGGCATCACAGGCGGTAGACTTGAGTTAAGGATCATCACTTAACCATTGTCGAATCACGACTTAATCAGGGGTCACCGCTATGATGTCACCCGCTCAGTGCCAGCAAGCCAGGTTGGCGCGGGATAACCGCTACGACGGCTTGTTCTTCACTGCCGTGAAAACCACAGGCATATACTGCCGTTCAATTTGCCCTGCGCCTTCACCGTTGGAAAAGAACGTTGAATATTTCGACTCGGCGTTTGCGGCTGCCCAGGCCGGGTATCGTCCATGCTTGCGCTGCCGCCCTGATAGTGCGCCGGGCTCTCCGGCTTGGCGGGGGAAAAATGCGACCTTGACCCGTGCAATGGGGCTAATAGAGCAAGGCGATCTTGCTGAGCATTCGCTTTCAGAACTCGCGGCGCGGTTAGGGGTTAGCGATCGTTACCTTCGGCAGCTATTTGTTGAGGAAATAGGCTTATCACCAAAAGCCTACAGCTTGTATAACCAATGCTTGTTGGCAAAAAAGCTATTGCATGAAACCAACCTACCAATCACCCAGCTGGCTTATGCCTGCGGCTTTAACAGTATCCGCCGCTTCAATGACTGCTTCAAAAAACAGTTTTCGTTGTCGCCTTCGGCACTGCGCAAGGAAAATGACGATAAGATACTGGGCGGTAAAGCCATAACCATCAGCTTGTCATATCGCCCACCGTATAATTGGCAAGACATTCACGACTTTTTCGCTTCACGCTTAATAGAAGGGCTGGAATGGTTGGGGGATGACTATTACGGCCGGACGATCAACGACGGCTTGGGGACGGGGTGGTTTACCGCAAGGCACCAAGGTGATAAGGCAAGGTTCCTTGTCGAGATCCAGTTATCTGAGTTGACCGAATTAGCCAAAGTGATTGCCAATATTCGCCGCTGCTTGGATTTGGATGCCGATTCGACCTTGATTGAGAGCCGGGTTGGGCAAGCGGTTGGCATGCCTCAACCGGCTATCACCGGGTTACGGCTACCCGGGGTATGGAGCCCGTTTGAGGCGGGAATACGGGCTATCCTTGGCCAGCAGGTATCGGTGAAGGCGGCTAGAAACCTGGTGGCTAAGCTGGTGGCGATGAACCCGGATAACCAGCAACAAAAGTTGTTCTTTCCCCGTCCTGCGCAGTTTGGGCTGTTGGATCTCGATACCCTTGGAATGCCGCAACGCAGGCGCGAAACCATTAAAACCTTCGCGGCGTATGCCTGCGAGCATGATTTGCACGACAGCCAAGCCTTGCTGGCCTTGCCGGGGATTGGCCCTTGGACGGTGAACTACCTGCGCATGCGTGGGATAAGCGATCCGGATATTTTTCTTGAAGGCGATCTCGGGGTGAAGAAAGCGATAGCAAAGACACCTTGCAAGCCTGAACTGGCAGCCCCTTGGCGCAGTTACTTAACACTTTATTTATGGAATACCTTGTCATGAGCAATCAACTGATTAATAGCCCGTTTGGCTGGCTGAATATTGTCGCGGACGACAGCGCTGTCACGGCCATAGAATTTGATGCTGCCCCCGATATGGTGCAACAGCCCAATGCGATGACGGCGCTCTGTTTCGAGCAACTCTCTGATTACTTCGCAGGCAAGAGGTTGGCGTTTGATGTGCCGTTGAACATGAAGGGGACGGCATTCCAGCGCACTGTATGGCAGGTACTCAATACTTTGGACTATGGCCAGACTTGCTCCTACGGGGACATAGCTAACCAAATTGGCAACCCAAAGGCGGTAAGGGCGGTAGGGGCCGCAAACGGCAAGAACCCAATTCCAATTATTGTACCGTGCCATCGGGTGATAGGTAGCTCGGGCAAACTGACCGGCTATGCGGGTGGGTTAGACATTAAAATTTGGTTGCTGGAGCATGAGAAAGCGGTTGCAGCTAAATGAACGGGGTAAATAGCGAATCTAGATCATAACTTTTTTATTTTGTCTGTAGGCGCAATGTAAAAAGATGGAGAAACATCTCAAAATCTTTATACTTAGTGGATAAAAGAACAACAAAAATGAAGTGTTTATGGTCGAACGTCGTCATTTTAGTCGCATTCTTTACCAAGTTCCGGCAACGCTTACCCACTCCGGTGACGAGTGGCAGGCAGAAGTGCGGGATTTGTCATTGCGTGGAATTTTACTGACTTGTCCGGATAACTGGAGAGCCAGCCCCGATGGGCGCTACTGGGTAAAATTTTGCCTGCATGAATGCGATATCGCATTGAGGATGGAAACTGAACTCGTTCACCATGACGCTCACTACTTACGTATGCAGATTTATCATATTGATATTGAAAGTGCCGGGCACCTCCGGCGTCTGGTCGAACTGAATGTTGGAACCGACGAACTATTACACCGAGAGCTAGAGCAGCTCGCTGATTTACAAAAACCAATTAACGAGTAGTCGTCGGAAACCATGTCAGACAATATTTGTATCTCGGTGTCAGATCACCGGGGCTCCTCTCATTATGTCATTAACCGCCTGAAGAAACGCTATGCCGCCTTGGTGGCGAGTTCGCTATTGCTAACCATTGGCGTCGGTAGTTTCAGTGTTTATAGCCTGTATCAGGAGAACTTGCGTTCGAATCAGCAGTTGAGCCAGCTGAACGTGCAGGCTGAGCAGTTGACCGAGTCACTATCAGCGGAAAACGAAGTGAACCAAGCCCTACTCGATGAGCTACATAGCAAGAAAGTCGAGCTGGAAGTGTTAACTCAGCGTATCGATGACGTTGAGACTATCTTGGGTTTGCAGTCATCGGAAGACGGCGAAGAAATTTCGCTGGAAGACCGAGTCGATAGTGCGGCAATCAGCTCCGCAGTGCGCGGTACCTTGTTTAGAATGCTACCTAACGGCAGTCCTACGCCGGGTATTCGTATGTCGTCGCATTTCGGCGCGCGGATCCACCCGGTAACCGGCAAGCTTAAACGTCACCTTGGGTTGGACTTTGCGGCCAACACGGGGACAGAAATTTATGCGCCGGCTGATGGGGTGGTGGAGATCATTCGTCCGAGCAACAAAGGGTCGGGCAATTTCCTTAAGGTTGAGCATGCGATGGGGTTTGCGACCACTTACTCACACCTAAGCAAGTTCAATGTTAAGCGTGGTAAGTTTGTTCGCAAGGGAGACTTGATCGGTTGGTCAGGGAATTCCGGTCTATCAACGGGCCCACATTTGCACTATGAAATCCGCTTCCTTGGCCGGGCGCTGGACCCCCGCCCGTTCGTCGAATGGACGCCGGATAACTTTGATTCCTTGTTTGAGCAAGAAAAAACCGTGCAGTGGGCATCGCTGCTGGATATGGTGGGGAATGTGGTGTCGATGCAGGTGCAACTTACCCAGTCGCCGCACATTGCCCGCCCGATAGCGACAGCGAGCAACGAGGGCAAGGCAGAGCAAGCCAAAGCGTCCGACACCTCGGCGCTGTAACCTCAGGCCCAGCCCAAGGTTAGATCAGGAATGTTAACTACTTGGTTGCCATTGCGTGGCAACCAAGTTTAAACCCTCCTTTTTCCTATTTCATTCTTGTTTGCTTCCCCGCTTGAACGGGACGGCTATTCTTTGGCGATTATTGCTATCTTTTTATCCCCAAGGCTGTTAGTGTCGCTGCCCTTGAGGTGATAGGTGCTGTATTTCGACCAGCGGTATCACGATTTATGATTTCTTTTTTGCCTGCATACGCAACACGTTTGGGTGTGCGGGGGATGATAGGATACTGCCTGTGAGCAAGAACGCATTTTCAAACTTAAGCCTTAAACCAGATCTTCTTAGTAACCTGACCACCATGGGTTACGAAGAAATGACCCCGATCCAGGCACAGAGCCTACCGCACATCTTGGCGGGCAAGGACGTGATTGCTCAGGGTAAAACCGGCTCGGGTAAAACTGCGGCATTTGGCTTGGGCTTGCTTGATCACCTGAACGTGAAGCGTTTTCGTATCCAATCTTTGGTGTTGTGCCCGACCCGCGAACTGGCCGATCAGGTCGCGAAAGAAATCCGCAAGTTGGCACGCGCGATTCATAACATCAAGGTACTGACGCTATGCGGCGGCATGCCTTTTGGTCCGCAAATCGGCTCGCTTGAGCATGGTGCCCATATCATTGTTGGTACGCCGGGCCGTGTTGAAGAGCATTTGCGTAAAGGCTTCCTATCGCTTGATGATCTTAACTTGCTGGTATTGGACGAAGCCGACCGTATGCTGGAAATGGGATTCCAGGATGCCTTGGATGCCATTACTGATGCCGCGCCGGTTGACCGCCAAACTTTGCTGTTTAGTGCTACTTATCCGAAGCAGATTGAGTCGATTGCCAGCCGCATTATGCATAAGCCGGTTATGGTGAAGGTGGAGTCCACCCACGATAGCAGCAGTATCGATCAGCATTTCTACAAAGTGGAAACCAACGACGACCGTATGACGGCGCTGCGCCTGTTGCTATCGCAGCACCGCCCTGAGTCCACTGTCGTGTTCTGTAACACCAAGCGTGAAGCGCAGGAAGTGGCGGATGACTTGGAGCGTTATGGCTTCAGTGCCCTTGCGCTACACGGTGATTTGGAGCAGCGCGAGCGTGACCAGACCTTGGTGCGTTTTGCGAACAAGAGCGCCTCTGTGCTGGTGGCCACCGATGTGGCTGCCCGCGGCCTTGATATCGACGCGTTGGATTGCGTGATCAACTACCATGTTGCCCGTGATACCGAAGTGCATGTTCACCGTATTGGCCGTACAGGCCGAGCGGGTAGCCGAGGCATCGCTTGTTCGTTCTTTAGCGACAAAGAGCATTACAAGATTGCCCTGTTGGAAGACTACCTTGATAAGACGATTGAAGGCGAAGAACTGCCTCCGCTCCACCTGCTTGATCAGCCAACCCATCGCCCTTCGATGGTAACGCTGCAAATCGGTGGTGGTAAGAAGCAGAAAGTCCGCCCAGGCGATATTCTGGGGGCGCTAACGGGTGAAAATGGTATCCGTGGCGATCAGGTTGGCAAAATCAATGTGTTTGCCATGACAGCCTTTGTGGCAGTGAAGAGCGACGTTGCCCGCTTCGCCTTGAAGAAGCTGGAAAACGGCAAACTGAAAGGCCGCTCGTTCCGCGTTCGTCAGGTACGTTAATTTTCGTGCGTTAATAGCAGCTTCGTTGTATTTAGTGATAAGTATTGAAAACCCGCGTTGGATTGCCAAGGCGGGTTTTTCTTTGCCATTTCTATGCAATAATTGACTCTGCTTATGAGAGCGGTAATCTAAATAAGAACACCAAATTGCTTTTTATCGAGGGGCGCAACAAGGATGGTCGTTATGCGTAAACATTTAATGGTGCTTGCATTGTTGCTTGGGAGCTCGGTTTCTGGCTCATTACTGGCTCAGGAGCGTGAGCTTGGCGAGGTGTTTATCCAAGAGTCGAAGCAAACCCAGCGACTGGAATTCATCGGTGAAGGCAACCGCCCTGTTCATAACACCATGGTTGATGACCATAGCGTAAACCAGAATATGAATTCATCTGATCCCACTGAGTTTGGCACCGGGGTAAAATTCAATGCCACTGATGATTTTAGTATTTCGGTGCAGGCTGGTGGTGAGCTCAATGATTTAGATTCGCTGGATGTCGACAGCGGCTCTGTGACGTTTGAATTGAGCTACTAGCCGCGAGTTTTGTCACTGTATTTGATCACGGCTCCAGGCGAGTGCTTCCAACCTCAATTGGGGATTCTCCTTCCCAATTATCTAGAATAAAGGCCCTTTTCGCGTCTAACCGTTGTTGAAGTTGTTTTATCTCGTCTTCCGATTGGGAGAGTTGGTGATGAAGGGCTTGAGCGATAGCCTCCATTTCCTGGTAGCTGAATTGCTCATCGTTGATATTGCGATAAACGTCAGCAGTATTGTCGATCACCACTTGTGGTGGCTTGGTGGGCAGGGTACGACGTTTCTTTTCTTCCAGTAAAAAATCAATCAGAAAGTGGCACATCAGCATGAAAGACAAGACTGCACTGGCGCCATAGATCTTTTTCCTTACTGGCACTTTCTCCTTTGTCGACAGGATAGTCAGCAAGGAACAGACAAGTATCAATAACAAAAGGATCATGGTCACTATTCTCTGTAGCTATATTATGCGTGTCATTGTGATTGGATTTACCCCAATAAGCGTAGGGAAAATACCAATCGTCAATTATTTGTGCCATGAATATATTGTTAAGTTTTGTATCTTTGCAGTGTGGGTGCAGGAATAAAAGAAAAGGCTAGCCAACCGAGGTTGCCTAGCCGATGGTATGTCTACAAGGTATGCATTAGTACTGAGACTTTTTAGCCTCGGCTTTTTTGAGTTTGTCACACTCGTATACAGGGATTGCTGTGGTGCCGAGAATCTTACCGTCTTGCATACAGATGATATACGGTACTGTGGCACTACTGCCTCCACTCATTCCTTCAGCGAAAGTAAAGCTAGAGAAGGCGATACAGAACAGCACGAAGAGCTTTTTCATTGTTTCCTCCACTTGTTGAGCATTACATGACTAAGTCCACCGACTTCAAGGTACAGATGCAGTGTGGCCCTTGTGCCCGAAATGATTCGGGGGATAAGAGCCAGACAGTAAAAGCGTAGCAGTGTTTGGCTTTCTTTCACGCTTTAAATTAAGACTAGCAAGTGATTGCGACAGCTAAGGGGAGAGGGTGATCACGCGATGCGAAATCATGGTGGAGCATTGCACTGCGAGAATTACACTGAGTGATCAGCTGCTTGTCTATTCTTTCAGTATACGTTTAATGCTATTGCATATGCTGACTGTCAGCTTAACATTGGCGATAAAGTGCTGTCATTTTAATGATATGCAATTACTTTTACCTAGCTATATTGTTATGTTACTGTAACATCATACTTAATCCTCGCAGTTTACGATTCCCAGCATGCAACAAGAACAAAAAAAGTCCCGTCCAACCCTTCAAGATATTGCCGACCGTGTTGGTATTACCAAAATGACCGTTAGCCGATACATGCGCAACCCTGAGTCGGTTTCGGCAAAAACTCGCGAGAAAATAGCGGTTGTGGTTGAAGAGCTGGGCTATATCCAAAACCGCGCGCCGGCCATGCTGTCTAAGTCCTCCAGTAAGGCCATTGGGGTATTACTGCCGTCGTTGTCGAACCAAGTGTTTGCCAGCTTTGCCCAGGGCATCGAGGCCGTGACCAATGCCAAGGGCTATGAAACCTTGATTGCCCACTTTAGTTACGACGAAGAAGTGGAAGAGCGTAAGATCGCATCGTTGTTGTCCTATCAGGTGGATGGCCTGATCCTGACCGGCACATCACACACGGCAAGAACGTTACAGATGATCAAAACGGCTGGCATTCCGGTAGTGGAAGCGATGGAATTGCCAGATAGCCCTATCGACATGGTGGTTGGGCTTGATCATGTCGAAGCGTCATATACCGCAGTTAAAGCCATGATTGAGAAGGGTAAAAAGCACATCTCTTATTTTGGTGCCCGTTTGGATACCCGTACCCAACTGCGTATGGCAGGCTACGATCGGGCGATGGATGAAGCCGGATTGGAAAAATCCCATATCCTGACCCAGGAGCATTCCAGCTTTACCCTAGGCGGGGAGCTGCTGGTGCGCGCATTGGAGGAAACGACAGCGTTAGACGGGGTGTTTTGCACCAATGATGATATTGCCATCGGGGCCATCCTTGCTTGTAAGGAGCGCGGGATCCAAGTGCCAGAGCAGCTGAGTATTGTGGGTTATAACGCCCTTGATATCGGTCAGGCAATTTCGCCACGCTTGACCAGTGTTGATACACCACGATTTGAGATTGGTGAGAAAAGTGCTGAGCTGTTGCTGTCGTCCATTGAGGGAAAGCCTGAAGCGCTGAAGGTGCATGATCTTGGTTTTACCGTCACCGAAGGCGAAAGCTTGTAAGGTATAAACAAGAGTTTGTAAGGTATAGACAAAGGGTGGAGCCAGCTGGCTCCACTTTTTTTATTAGATGATAAAGCTTGCGCCTTGTTCCGCGCTGGTGACGTTTTGGCGGAACACTTTGAACAAGTCACGTCCCCAAGTTTGTTGGTTCGCTTCGGTGTCGAGTTCGGTATGGGTACGGCCTGAGGTGTCAGCCAAGTTGTCTAGCGTGCCGGTTTCGCAGTCCAAGCGAATGAGATCGCCATCGCGAACCAAGCCGATAGCCCCTCCACGGATGGCTTCCGGTGATAGGTGGATAGCCGATGGGATCTTGCCCGAGGCGCCCGATAAGCGACCGTCCGTCACCAGTGCCACTTTAAAGCCCGCTTTCTGGATGTTACCCAGAATTGGCATGAGCTTGTGCAGCTCAGGCATGCCGTTTGCGGCAGGGCCGTTATGGGTGACAACAACAATACAGTCTTTGTTGAGCTCGCCACGTTTGTATGCCGCTTCAACTTCATGCTGGCATGAGAAAACCACCGCCGGCGCTTCGATCAGGCGCTGATCTTCTTTTACCGCCGATACTTTGACGACCGATGAGCCGAGGTTGCCCTTAAGTACCCGGGTACCACCCGTGTTTTGGAAAACGCTTGCAGGTGCGGCGATCACCTCAGGATCTTGGCTTCCTTGGCATGAGTGCCAAACCAATTCGCCGTTTTCTAATGCCGGCAAGGTCATTTGATCGTCAAAAGTACCGAAGGTCGGCGTCACATCACGATGAAGTAGCTCCGACTCATTCAGGCGGTGCAGCAATGCAGGTACGCCACCGGCTTGTTGGAAGGCATTCATGTCTGCGGGACCGTTAGGGTAAACGCGTGCTAGCAGCGGTACTACTTCAGATAGATCGCTAATGTCTTGCCAAGTTAGGTTCAGGCCAGCGGCACGGGCAACAGCTAGCATGTGGATGGTATGGTTGGTACTCCCCCCCGATGCCAATAGGGCAATGATACCGTTGATCAGGCTCTTCTCGTTAACCACGTCAGAAAGCGGGCGGAAGTGGGTTGATCCTTCGGTCATTGCGGCAATTTTCACGGCGGCATGATCGGTTAGTGCATGGCGAAGTTCGGAATGCGGGTGGATAAATGCCGAACCTGGCAGCATTAGGCCCATGGCTTCAAATACCAGTTGGTTGGTATTTGCCGTACCGTAGAAGGTGCAGGTGCCAGCCGAGTGGTAGGCATTGCACTCCATTTCAAGCAGGGCATCTTTACCTACTTCACCTGCTGCAAATTTCTGGCGCACATTGACTTTTTCATCGTTGCTAATGCCAGTTGCCATCAAGCCGGCAGGGACGAAAGCCGTCGGCAGGTGGGCATAAGACAGTGCCCCCATCAACTGACCCGGTGCGATTTTGTCACAAATCCCCAGCAACAGTGTTGAGTCAAATACGTTATGGCTCAGTGACAAGGCCGTTGCCTGGGCAATCAGGTCGCGTGAGAATAGCGACATATCCATACCGGCCTGACCTTGGGTAACACCATCACACATGGCAGGTACGCTACCGGCAACTTGGGCGGTGTGACCATATTGAGCTAGCGCCTGCTTGATTTGCTCTGGGTAATCCTTGTATGGCTGGTGGGCGCTTAACATATCGTTATAAGCGCTGATCAAAGCCACATTGGATTGGGTAAAGTTCAGTAGTTGTTTCTTTTCGCTTGAACAAGAGGCGGCCACTGCGTGGGCTAGGTTACCGCATGATAGTCCCATGCGCCCTTTGCCTGCATCGGCTTGTTGTTGGGTACGCTGGAGAAATGCTGCACGGCGATCTTGGCTACGTTCAACTAAGCGCTCGGTAACGGCGAGTACGACTGGGTGGGTCATAGTACCGCCTCCTGCTTGGCGATGATTTTATTCGCAGCCTCTTCGACAACTTGCTCGATAGTGGCATCGATGCTGACGACAACAGTGCCGTCTTCGTCGTCCGGGCGCTCAAGTGCAGCAAACTGGCTTTCAACCATTTGCTCTTTCATGAAGTGGCCCTTGCGCATGCGCATACGCTCCATGATCAGTGCTTTGTCGCCATTCAAGAACAGGAAAGTCACGTTGTTGTTACCTTCGCGAATTTGGTCGCGGTATTTTTTCTTCAATGCCGAGCAAACAATGATGCCATGCTCGTTTTTGCTTTCGAGGCTATAAGAAGCATCACGGATACGTTCTAGCCATGGTTTACGATCTTCATCGTTAAGTGGTTGACCAGAAGACATTTTTTGAATGTTTGCGCGAGGGTGAAGGTCATCACCATCAATGAATTTTCGGCCTAGTTTTTGAGCCAGAAGTTCACCAATAGTGCTTTTACCACAAGCACATACGCCCATCACAATGACACTACTACCCGCCATAATCTTTCCTCGTACTAAAATTTGCGCGTGATCTCAATTTTTGAATTCACTTTAAAATATGGGTTTATCTTAGTTAGGTTATCGGTAACATGTTACCGGTAACTTCAATAAATGTGAACAACCACACAAAGTAAAATTTAATAGGTGAACTTATGGAGCAGCTTGCTCAAACCCCTGACCCAGCCTTTTTACTAACCATAGCAGCCCTCTCTATCGTTGCGCTGTTAGTCTTAATTATTAAGCTTAAAGTACATGCTTTTGCGGCATTGACGATTGTGAGTTTAGGTACCGCAATTGCGACGGGCGTTACCTCAGATCAGGTAGTACCGACAATGATGAACGGCTTTGGTGGCACACTTGCCTCGGTTGCTCTTCTGGTTGGTCTTGGCGCCATGATTGGTAAGATTCTTGAGGTCACCGGCGGTGCGAAAGTACTGGCGGATACCTTGATTGGCCGTTTCGGTAAAGAGCGGGCGCCGTTTGCTTTGGGTGTTGCCTCTTTGCTATTTGGCTTCCCAATCTTCTTTGATGCCGGCCTTGTGGTAATGATGCCGATCATCTTCAGTGTTGCTAAGCGCTTCGGCGGTTCGCCTATTAAGTACGCATTGCCATCAGCGGGTGCGTTTGCTGTGATGCACGGTTTTGTTCCTCCGCACCCAGGTCCGGTTGCTGCTGCTGAATTCCTTGGCGCGAACATTGGTCTATTGCTTGTGGTTGGTCTGCTGGTGGCTATTCCAACTTGGTACCTTGGCTCATACCTGTTTGCACTTTACGCGGGTAAGAAGTTCGATATCCCACTATCGAAAGCGTTCAGCAGCGATGCCATTGTTGATGAGTCTAAGCTACCGAAATTCAGCACGGTAATGACGCTATTGGTTATGCCAGTGATCCTAATCTGCTTGGATACGGGTCTGAACACGTTAGCTGTAGCGGGTGTTATCGACGGTAAAACGCCTGTGGTTGAGTTCCTACGCATGCTAGGTAAGACACCTGTTGCTCTATTAATTACTTTGATTGCGTGTCTAGCGGTGTTTGCCAAAGACTACGGTATGGCGAAACTGGAAAAACTATGTGGTGACTCACTAGCTCCGATTTGTGGTGTGATCCTTGTAACGGGTGCTGGCGGCATGTTCGGTGGCGTACTTCGTGCCAGCGGTATCGGTGATGCATTGGCAGGCGTACTAACAGACACAGGTATGCCAGTGATTGTTGCGGCATTCGTTATCTCAACTTGTCTACGTGTTGCCCAAGGTTCGGCTACAGTTGCACTTACCACAACGGCTGCGCTAATTGCGCCGGTAGTTGCTGCGTCAACCGGTCTGAGCGAGTTGGATCTATGTTTCATCGTTATTGCCATTGCCGGTGGTGCGACAGTACTTTCACACTTTAACGATTCTGGCTTCTGGCTGGTATCTCGTCTGCTGGAAATGGATGAGAAAACAACACTGAAAACATGGACTGTAATGGAAACATTGCTGGGTGGTATCGCATTTATCATCGTTGCAACCTTAAGCTTCATTCTATAGAGGTTATCTATGACGACCATTGAACAACGATTAAAAGAGATCAAAATCGTTCCTGTAATTGCCATCAACGATGTTGCACACGCCTTGCCTTTGGCTAAGGTACTGGTAGAGAACGGCCTACCTTGTGCGGAAGTGACTTTCCGTACTGAAGCGGCGGCAGAGTCAATCCGCCAAATGCGCCAAGCATACCCAGAGCTATTGATTGGCGCTGGTACGGTACTAACCACTGAGCAAGTTGATATTGCTATTGATGCGGGTGTGGACTTCATTGTAAGTCCTGGCTTCAACCCAACCACGGTGAAGTACTGTCAGCAGCGTAATGTACCGATTGTACCGGGGGTGAATAACCCAAGCTTGGTTGAGCAGGCGATGGAGATGGGCCTACGTACATTGAAGTTCTTCCCTGCCGAGCCATCAGGTGGCGTACCAATGCTGAAAGCACTGACTGCGGTTTACCCGGTGAACTTCATGCCAACAGGTGGTGTAAGTCCTTCAAATGTTGAAGATTACCTATCGATTAAGTCTGTTGTGGCTTGTGGTGGTACTTGGATGGTACCAACGAAGATGATGGACAATGGCGACTGGGAAGGTATTGCTGAGCTAGTGCGAGCGTTGAAATAGCGCTTACCATTAGTAGTTAGCGAAACGGTCTAATTTAAAGGGCTATCAACTGAGGTTGATAGCCCTTTTGCATTTGGGGTGACAAAAAATGACTTAATTCACTTCATCATAGCTAGCGGCATCAAGCAGTTTGGCGATGGTATCCTCAAAGCTCAACCCCACTTCCTTTGCTGCCATCGGGAAGACACTGCGGGTCGTCATGCCCGGCACGGTGTTCATCTCAATCAGGTGCACTTCGCCTTCGTCATCAAGGAAGGTATCGACGCGGCCCCAGCCTCGACAACCCAATACTTGATAGGCTTTCAAGGCGGCTTGTTGCATCTTTTCTTCCTGCTCGGCAGTGAGGTCGGAAGGGCAGTGGTAGGTCGCTGTTTGCTTGCCGAATTTGGCATCCCAATCGAAGAAGGTATCAGATTTGATTTGAACCGAAGGTAGCGGCTGGCCATCAAGGATGGCACAGGTGTACTCGCGACCTGTAATGAAGGTTTCTACGAGAATGTTATCGTCATACTCGAAGGCTTTGATGAGGGCATCAAAAAGCTGCTCTGGGTTATCTGCCTTGGTTATACCGATACTGCAACCTTGGTTGAGTGGCTTGACGACGACCGGGTAGGTGAGATCTGCTAAAGAGTTCTTGATGGATTCGGTGGGTGTGTGTTTGTTTACTTGGATCCAGTCAGCGGTTTTAAGGCCGTGGGATTTCCACACTTCCTTGGTTTTACTTTTGTTCAACGATGTCGCAGAAGCGAGCAGGCCGCTACCCGTGTATGGAATTTTGAGCAGGTCGAGCAGGGCTTGAATATGGCCACTTTCTCCCATGCCGCCATGCAGGGCGATAAAGACTTTATCAAGGTTGAAGAAACCTTGAAGCGTAATATCAATATGACGCGGGTCTATTTTGATTGCTTCGTGACCCAGTGACTCAATTGCGCTTGCAATGCAATTTCCTGACTTTAAAGAGACTTCTCGCTCGCTGGAGTCACCACCGAGTAATACACCAATTCTCATTTTTAGTACCAATTTGTTTACAGTTGGTTGCGCAAGGTTAAATATCTTGCGTAATGGTTGCGTAATTTGAGCGCTTTTTATAGAAAAGTTATATAAATTGGGCGCTATATATAATTCTAATTATATTAAACAGGGAGAGTATCACAGCTGGTGTGCAGGGTAATGTATGTATTGTTTATTAGGCATGTTGCAGTAGTGGTTTTATGAGTAGGATCATATTTTCTAGGCTGGACGTTCTACTGATTGCTTGAAATTAGGTTGCAGTTTCAAACTGGGTCGATATTTATCGTCATTTTGATTGGGCAATGATCTGAAAGCCGGTATTTCACTTGGTGACTTGAGTTGAAACGCTGTTGCTGGAACGAATGTGCGACGGCCATTTTTTGTGCTCGGGGGCCGATGACGAGATGATCGATAAAATGCCGGTTGCGGCGGGTGTACCACTGTTGACGTTGGCGGTTATAGGCCCTGACTTGGCACCGATTTATTTGTGCTTGGGTGCTTCTGTGAAGCTTCAAGCCAGCTGGCGAATGGTCATTGAGTCGATGCCATAGTTTATCTTCTGCTTGGTTGAGCCGACGGTTAAAGTCGCCCACAACCATAAAGGGTATGCCTTCCCGGTAGCGTTGCTTAACCCAGCGTGCCAGAACCTTGAATTGTTTCGCGAGTTGCTTGCAGGTTTTGCCTGATAGCCGCTCCGAGTAAGCGCAACCGCTTTTAAGGTGGATGGCCAGTATGCGCAGGCTTGGTCGCTGCTTGTTATCCAGTAAGGTGATATCAACGCCGTAGCGGAGGTAGTGGCGCTTGGTCACATCAAGCGCAACCAGATCGGGGCTGCGGACATAACGTACATGGGGCTTGATCGCGAAGCCGACATATTGCTGCCAGCGCAAGCTTCTCTTGCCAGCACGATTTGGCTGTGTCTTCTGGTGCCGGGCCCTGCTTGAAAGCTCGATACGGTATTGATGTGGGCGATCGACCTTGTTGAGCACTTCATTCAGTGAATCGATATCCGCGACTTCTTGAAAGGTAAGGATGTCGGCACCCAGTTGATCAATGACTTTTGCCATTGCCGAGTAGTCCTCGGTGGTACGAAGGGATTCAGGGCGTCTCGATTGGTTATCAAGCCACTGCATGTTCCAACTGGCAATGGTGACGCTTGTTGCTGAAACCGATGTTGATGGCAATGTTGCTGCTGCCGACGCTGATGCTGCCGCTAAGAACAACAAGGCGAGATGTAACCCCTTCATAGTAGGCCGCTCATGATTTCGTTGGGGCGGTCAGTATATTTGTTTTGGTGTTTGGCCTCTGTGGGGGCGAGGCATAACGGAATCCAGCTCGCTTTATGCCATCCGCTGCCACATTGTTTGCAAGCCTATTTCAACGACGACACCAAAAAATCGATAAAGGTGCGGGTTTTAAGCGGTTGCTGGCGCCCTTTGTAGAGTAGCTGCACCGGGCGAGGGGCAGGACGCTCGTGCTGAAGCACTTCCACCAGGGTACCCTCGTAGATAGCGGTTTTTACCAAAATAGCAGGTTGATAGATGATTCCGGCGCCCTGCATTGCTGCTTCTTTTAGCGCTTGCCCACTGTTCGAGCTCAGGCGAGAATGCTGTCGGCTGAATGCTGGCGTGTTGATCCCTAATGCTAAGCTTGGCTGGATATCCCCGTAACTAAAGCCAAGGCAGTCATGGTCAATGAGGCTATTGATAGATTGCGGTGTACCGTGGCGGGTCAGGTACTGCGGTGAAGCACAAAACAGCATTGGGTAGTGGTCAATGGGCTTGGCGATGAGGGTCGAATTTTCCAACTCGCCAATACGCACGATGAGATCCACATGCTCGTCTAGCGGGTCGATACGCTGGTTGTCTAGGGTCAGTTCGATGTTGATGTCTGGATACTGTTGGAGGAATTTAGCCACAATGGGCGCCAGCACCAAGTTGCCATAGGTGACGGGCGAGTTAATCCTAATCAGCCCACGGGGTGAGTTGGTAATTGCTTGCAGGCTGTTTTCTGCTTCGGAAATTTCAGCCAATATCCGTTGGCACTCCCGAAAATACACTTCTCCGGCCTCGGTGAGTGATTGCTTGCGGGTGGTGCGGTTGAGCAGTTTGATCCCCAGGTAAGATTCCAATGCCTTAATGTGTTTGCCGACCATGGTTGAGGTGATCGAGAAATGGGCGGCTGACTTGGCCAGGCTGCCACGTTGCACAACATCGGCAAACACCTGCATGCTTTTGAGTTTATCCATACTGCAAACTATAAGTTGATAAATAACCAATTGGATCGTTGTTTATCAAGCATGAATTGTCAATTACAGTGCGATAATTATCGATTACAGAGGCATTGGTACTATGTTTGAGCCAGAGGTAATGTTTGAGCCAGGGTTATTTATTACCGCAGAAATCAGGGTAAAGGCTGAGGTTGATTTGGGTGAGGCAAAACAAGCCATTGCTGCTTTTTGCCAAGGGATGAACAGCGAACCCGGTTGTTCAATGGCTGTTGCCCACCAAGATAACAGCGATCCACGCCGATTTATTTTGTGGGAGCGCTATGATGACGAAGCGGCGTTTCAGCAACATTTCAATGCTGCCCATACCCAGCATTTTATTCAATTAGGTATAACTGAGTTAGTTCAAGCTTTTGAAACCAATTTGATGAATCAAGGGGATACACAATGAGTCAGCCATTAAAGTGGGGCGTGCTAGGAACCAGCTTTATTTCCGGCGTGATGGCTGATGCCATCCAGCTAGAGGGTAACACCGAGCTTTATGCAGTGGCTGGACGCTCTGAAGCGCCGCGCACGGCAATGGCCGAGCAATACGGTATTCCGGTTGTCTACGATAGCTATGATGCGGTGATTGCCGATGAGCAAGTCGATATTGTCTATATCGCTTTACCTAATCACCTCCATCATGAGTATGTGGTTAAGGCTGCCGATGCCGGCAAGGCCATTTTGTGTGAAAAGTCCTTGTCGGTTGATATGGATAAAACCGATCAAGCGCTGGCTGCTGTTGAGCGCAACCAAGTCTTCTTTGCTGAAGGCCTGATGTACTTAAATCATCCTTTGGTGGCCGAGATATTAGATGTGATTAATAGCGGTGCCATTGGAGATGTTCGTACAATCAATGGCCAATACACGGCGGCCATTTCGCAATTTGTGAATCCTGATAGCAAAGGCGCGATATACAACCTAGGTTGCTACCCGGCGTCGCTAACGCATCTTATTATGCAGCAGTGTTGTGATGTAGCGGCAGTAAGCAGCTATGAACTATCAGCGATGGGGCGCAAAGGGGCAGACGGCAATGTCTGTGAGTCGACAGTGAACTTGCGCTTTGCCAATGGGGTCATGGCACAACTTCATACCGCTGAAGACTATGGTTTGCATGCTGAGTTTACGGTACTTGGCTCAAAAGGTAGCTTGCAATTGGCAACGAATCCCTGGTTGCCAGAACAAGAAAACCAACTGGTGATCACCGAGTATGAACAACCGTCCAAGGTGGTAACCGTCAATGCTGATGGCAATGGCTTCTTGTATCAGGTAAGGGCAATCAGGCATGCAGTAGAGCGGGGGAAGAAGGCATTGGCACGCCCTGCAGCAACGCCGGCAGACTCACGCCAGATCATGCAGCTGCTGACCGACTGGGAAGACGCTGCCAAGCAACATCTTGGCTAATTGGTGTCTTTCCAATATCAAAAAGCCATCGTCATGATGGCTTTTTGTCTGAATAGCCGTTTAGTGCCTTGGTGGCAGGGTGATTTTCCGGTTGGAAATATCAATATGCCCTTCGGATTTTAGCTGGCGGCATACTCGGATAATGGTTTCGGTTTCGCTTCCGCAGTATTCACCGATTTCACGGCGAGTCCATGGGTAGTCCGGGTAGTTATTGATCAGGTGGTAGATTGAATCCAGTACCCGATCCTTCACTTTGCTGGTGGCAATTTTTGCCATGCGCTGCTCGGCTTCACGTAACTCTTTCGCCAACTGTGCAAACAGTAGAGAGCTGGTTTCCGGCGATACCTGGTTCAGCAGCTCCAAGGTTGGAATACGGATAAATGTCACGTCGCAATCGATCAAAGCACGTGCTGATGCATAGTATTTCTCGTTCGAGATCATTGAGCGGAAACCGAAGAATTCACCTTCTTGGTAAAGGCGCAGAATACTGTCTTTGCCTGAGTCTGACACACATTTTAGTGTGACCAATCCAGAGTTAATGAAATAGAACCTTGAAGGCACCTCACCGTTGTCGTAGATAAATTCCGTTTTATCAAAGCATAGGTGTTTTGTGTATGTATCAAGGGATGATGGAAGCGTGTTCATAACATACCAACTTATTTGCTTTGAGCAGCGATAGCATCAGCGTAAGCCATGACATTGGCTGGTGAGCGGCGCTGGCGCAATTCGTTCACCATGGCAAGCATGTATGGCTTGGTTTGGCTGAAGAAGTGCTTATAGCCTTCGCATAAGTGGTTTTGTCGGTCGCCATTAGCCTGCAAGCTAATGCGATGCTTAGGACAGCCACCGTTACAGGCGAAGCGGAACTCACATTCAAGGCATTCTTTCGCTATTTTGCTTTTTTTCGCTTTACCGAACTTAACTTGCTGCTTTGACTGAGCAAGTTTTGACATGTTTTTATCCAGCACGTTGCCCAGCTTAAATTCTGGGTAAACGTAGTGATCACATGAATAGAGATCGCCGTTGCGTTCAATCACCATGGCGCTGCCGCACTCTTCTTGGAAGATGCACAATCCTGGCTGGTAGCCAGCCCAGCTGCCCAGCGTGGTGTCGAACAGTTGAATAAACACCTGACCTATGTCGTTGCGCACCCACTCGTCAAAGATTGTGGTCATGAACTTGCCGTAGCTGAGTCCGTCCACGCTCCAAGGCAGCAAGTGGTTGCCTTCCGGATCACAGGCGGTGATTAATGACGGATCGGAGAAAATGTTGTGCCGGGTTTCTACAATAGGAATATATTGCTGATATGCCGAACCAATTTCTTTCAAGAAACGGTATACCTCGAGCGGGTGCTCTTGGTTGACACTGTTTACTACGGTTAAGGTATTGTATTCAACCTTATTTTTCTGCAGTAATTCCAACGACTTAATGACTTTGTCAAAGGTGCCTTTACCGCTGTTGGTCACCCGGTATTTGTTGTGCAGCGCTTCTGGCCCATCAATAGATAGACCGACAAGGAATTGGTTTTCAGCTAGAAAGTCAGCCCACTTCTGGTTGAACAAAATACCGTTGGTCTGGATCGAATTACTGATATTTTTACCATTAGCAAACTGCTTTTGGTATTTAATTGCTTTTTCATAAAACGCAAGGCCGGCCATTGTTGGCTCGCCACCTTGCCATGCAAAATTAATACTATCAGTATCTTGTGACTGAATATATTGCTTAATATATTGGCGAAGCACTTCGTCATTCATGGCTACGGCTTGCTTTTTTTTGTTGTAATATTTTTCTTTTTCAAGATAAAAACAATAATCACAAGATAAATTACATTCAAAGCTGGTTGGCTTTGCCATGATATGAAAAGGTGTTCTAACAAATTTAGTCATATAATTTCTTGAACTATGCTCTGCACTTCGACATATAAATATTATCAATAAGATTCGGTGTTACCTACCACCCTACCTCACGTTAAATGTAACAAAATATTTCATAAAAAATCAACCAGCCCAAACCATAAGTATTTCTAATGTTAGTGATTTTTAAATATCTTTTTTATGAATGTTTTTATTGTTGTTATTTTCATTTATTTCAATGGCTTATCTTTTTGTGGGTAAGAGGTGGTGTTAACGTTTCCACTTGTTAATTTAGCTTGTGCTAATTGATGGATTTTTCTTGCTTTGTGTGTGCGATCACAATATTAAATCGGCAATTTTCAAATATGACTAAAATCATAATTTTCAGAGGTTGCTTTCGTTAAAGTAGCCGCAAAGTAAAGAACGGTTGATAAGTGCTATGACTAAACCAAATTTCATCTTCATCATGACAGATACTCAGGCAACTAATATGGTTGGTTGCTACACGGGTAATAAAGAACTCAATACTAATAACATTGATGCATTAGCAGAAAAAGGTATTAAATTTAATTCAGGTTATACAACTGCGCCCGTATGTACCCCTGCCCGAGCTGGTTTATTTACAGGTATTTATTCAAACACTTCAGGCCCTTGGACTAATAACGTTGCTCCTGGTTCAAATATTAATACCATGGGTCGACTATTCAAAGACGGTGGCTACCATACCACTTACGTTGGTAAGTGGCACTTAGATGGTCATGACTACTTCGGCACGGGTGAGTGTCCTGAAGAGTGGGATGGTAAATACTGGTACGATGGTGCTAACTACCTAGCAGAATTGACTGATCATGAAATTGAATTGTGGCGTAATAGTCTAAACACAGCAGAAGACCTGCGCAAGCACAACATCGGCAAGGAATTCATTTGGGGTCACCGTATTTCCAACCGTGGTCTGCAATTCCTAGAAGAGCGTGATGCTGATAAGCCGTTCTTGTTGGTTCTATCTTACGATGAGCCGCACCACCCGTTTACCTGCCCGCCAGAGTATGTTGATAAGTACGAAGACTTTGCTTACGACCTAGGCGAGAAGGCGACCGACACGCTTGAGAACAAGCCACGCCACCATAAGTTCTGGTCTAAGGCAATGCCATCACCAGTGGGCGAAGATGGTAAATACCGCCATCCAATGTACTTTGCGTGTAACGACTTCGTTGATGACGAAATCGGCCGTATTGTTGATGCGCTTGACGAAAAGCAAATCGAGAACACTTGGGTTATCTATACCTCTGACCACGGTGAAATGATGGGTGCACACCGCCTGATCAGCAAAGGCGCGGCGATGTACGACGACATCACCCGTGTTCCTTTTATTATCCGCCCCCCAATGGAGCAGGCAGAGCAAGATCGCGGTGAAGTTAACACACCAGTAAGCCACATCGACCTAATGCCGACCATGCTGTCAATGGCTGGTCTATCTGTGCCTGAAATTCTTCACGGTGATGATATTTCTCCGCTATTCAAGCCAGAAAACGCAGAGAACAAGCGCGGCATCATGGTTGAGTTCAACCGTTACGAGATCGAACATGACTCGTTCGGTGGCTTTATCCCTGTTCGCTGCCTAGTGACCAACGAATACAAGATGGTACTGAACCTGTTTGTTACTGATGAGCTATATGACCGCATCAATGATCCTGACGAGCTAAACAACCTGATCAATGAAGCGTCTTTCGCCACTATCCGTAACGAGCTGCATGACCAGTTGCTTGAGAAGATTTTCGATAGCCGCGACCCGTTCCGTACTTACGAGTGGGCAATGCGTGAATGGCGTGACGATAAAGAAGCAGAGTGGATGGGTGCGTTCCGTCCTCGTCCGAAAGATGGCTATGCGCCCGTTGTACGTGATTACGACACAGGAATGCCAACAAAAGGCGTTCACGTAGAAGACAAAAAGCAAAAGTTCTAAATATTATTTCTGTACCCTACTGGTTATAAAACGATGACAATTAAAAAAGACAACATTGACAAAAGACTTGGGTTAATTCCAATCGTATGGATGGTATTCATGCTTTCTGTGGGCTACGGTTACCTGAAGCTGCCTGTTGAATTCATCATGCTTTCATCTGCAACGGTTGCGGGTTTGGTGGCTTGCTACCAGGGTTATTCGTGGAAAAATATCATCGATACTATCGTTGGTAAGCTATCTACGATTTTGCCAGCAAACTTCATCCTTATCCTTGTCGGTGCGATGATTGGTAGCTGGATGGCCGGTGGTACTATCCCAGCGCTGGTATACTACGGCCTTCAGCTAATCAGCCCTGATTTCATTCTTGTTACTGCATTCCTTGTAACAGCGGCTGTATCACTATGTACGGGTACATCTTGGGGTTCTGCAAGTACTATCGGTGTGGCACTGATGGGTATTGCAGGCGTGATGGGTGCGCCATTGCCAGCGGTTGCCGGTGCGGTCGTATCTGGTGCGTACTTCGGTGATAAACTATCGCCGCTTTCAGATAGTACGAACATGGCTGCAATCGTAACGGAAACCCCGCTATACGAGCACGTTCGTCACATGCTATGGACAACAATCCCAAGTGCAATCGTAGCTTGTGTGGTTTTCCTATTCATCGGTTTCCAGCTTGATGCCGTTGAAGCAACATCTGATAAAGTAACAGACATGCTTCTAACGCTTGATAGCCTATACAGCCTGAACGTACTTGTGTTCCTTCCGCCAATCCTTGTACTGTTTGGTGCTCTTAAGAAGTGGCCTACCGTTCCAGTGATGCTATTTGCTTCTCTACTAGGTGTGTTCAACGCCATTGCTTTCCAGGGCTTTGACATCAAGAGTGCAGTAGATGCAATGATGACTGGCTTCAAGGTGGCAATGTTTGGCCTTGAAACTGAGCTTAACGCTGACGTTGTTAAACTGGTACAGCGTGGCGGTATGGCTGGCATGATGAAGATCACCCTGTTTGCTTTCTGTGCATTTGCATTCGCAAGTGTGACATCGCTAAGCGGCGGTCTTGACCTAATCATGGAAAAACTAGCGAAGCGTATTCAGTCTGTAGGCGCGCTAATTTGTTCAACAATGGCAACGACGCTAACGGTTCAGACCATTACTTCTGAAGCAAAACTACCGCTTCTAGTGACTTCTGAGCTACTAGGTGGCGTGTACAAGAAGTTTGGCCTGTCTCGTAAGAACCTTTCTCGTACCATCGAGGATGCGGGTACGGTTACTGAGCCGCTAATGCCTTGGACACTGGCTGGTCTATTCATGGCGAGTACGCTAGGTGTTGCAACGCTAGATTACCTACCATGGGCAATTGTTAACTACGTAGCGATGATCTTCGCTGCAATCTGGGGCTTCACTGGCATTGGTATCGCACCAATCTCAGATGACGAACCAACCGAAAAAAAGCCTGAACAGGCTGCTGAAGTCGCCGACGCTGCAGCAGCTAAGTAAGCACAAAAACGATATATAAGGTGGCTGCAAAGCCACCTTTTTTAGTAGGAAAACATTATGTGTGATTTTGATACTGTTATTAACCGCCGCGACACCAGCTGCCTGAAGTGGGACTTCCGTTTTAGGCATACTGATAATGTCAGCGGCACGATTCCAAGTGGCCTGGCAGACTATGACTTCCAAGTGCCTGCGGCAGTTCAGAAGGCACTGCACGAACGTATTGACCATGGTGTGATGGGCTATACCGGTGTAAGCGAAGATTACTTCACGGCAGTAACTGATTGGTATCAGAAGCACCACAACACCACGGTTGAGCGTGAATGGTTCCACACTATTCCCGGTGTGATCCCTGCGATTGTGTTGATGATGCAAACCATGACCAAGCCTGGCGACAAGGTACTTATCCAGAACCCGGTTTACCATGCCTTTGAACGTGCGATTACTGGTATTGGTCGTGAAGCCATTGATAGCCCACTGGTGAAAACCGAAGACGGTGCTTACGCAATGGACTTTGATGCGCTGGATAAGGCGTTGGCTGGTGACTTAAAAGCCATGATCCTGTGCAACCCTCACAACCCAATTGGCCGTGTGTGGCAAGAAGCGGAGCTGCTTAAGGTGGCTGAGCTATGCCAAAAGCACAATGTTTTCCTAATCGTTGATGAAATTTGGGCCGATCTGACCTTCTTTGGCCACAAGTATCACAGTGCCTTGCGCCTGCCTAAGCAATACCATGACAACATGGCAGTATGCTTAGCACCAACCAAAACCTTTGGCTTTGCTTCTATGCGTATTGCCAACATGATGGTGCCAAACCTTGAGCTTGGCGAAAAGCTGGAAGCCCGCATGCTGGCATTCGGGTTTGATGTTTATGATGCATTGAGCATTACTGCGATCATGGCTGCATATAAAGACGGTGAGCAGTGGCTAAACGAGCTACGTAGCTACATCGAAGGTAATATGCTGTTAGCACAACAGATGTTGGCAGAGCAGCTGCCTCAGGTACGTTTTAAACTGCCTGAGTCGAGCTACTTGGCATGGCTAGATTTCAGTGCCTTTGGTATCGATGATGATGCCCTTAAGCATAAAATCATCGAAGAAGCGAAAGTGATCCCTTCAATGGGGGCCAGCTTTGGTGAAATGGGTAAAGGCTTCGTGCGTTTGAACCTAGGTTGCCCGCGTAGCCAAGTGGAAGAGCAGATAGAGCGAATCATTGCGGTATTTAATAAACTATAAATGATTTATTAATTTACTTAATAAAGCCTCGTTAGAAATAGCGAGGCTTTATTTTTATTAAGGCTTTTTTCATTGTTTCCTTTCTCGTTATGATCCCTGTCATAAGTAAAACAGTCAATTTGATATTTAATACTGACCAAGATGTGAGTAAATACTGTGCTAAGTGTCTCCGTCTTTTTCATGTAATTTGATGCAATCTATTTTTTATTCCTTTTGTTTTAGCCTTAACCGCTTGGTTAAGGTTTTTTTTTACCAGTATAAACAACTCGGACTTATGGTTCGTGGCCATAGTTATAAATTTATTTATGTTTATGCTTTTTATCATAAGTCAGTAGAAGAAGTTGTATTACATTAAACTCATACAGCAATACGTACAGCAGGCTCTATGGAAACGTTATATCAAGATTTATTTATAACATTAACTTTGAATGAACTATTTATTCGGTTGATGTTTGGCGCGGTCATTGGATTTTGCCTTGGTTTAACCGGTGTGGGTGGCGGAGTACTTATTATCCCTATTCTACAACTTGCATTTGGTATGAACCCAGTATTAGCCGTGGGTACAGCAAGTGTTATTTCGTCACTGGTAAAAGTGAATGCGGCTATCTCACACGTTGTGGCTAAAAATGTTTCTTGGAAAGAAGTATCTTACGTATTAATGGGCGCCGTACCCGTTACCTTCGCTATCACGGAAGTGATTGTAAGGCTGACGGCAAACCCGAAATACAACAGTATGATCAACAGCGTCGTTGAAGTGCTGATTATCTCTATCATGTCTTTCGCTTTGGCAAGTATGATTATCAAACTGAGGAAGTCTAAATCAGGTGTAGAGGCGACTGAAGTTAAGGGCGACAATAAAGTGAAAGGTATTAGCTCTGGTGCAGCTTGTGGGGCGATCATCGGCTCAACCGGAGTCGGTGGTGGAGTCTTAATTTTGCCAACCTTAAACTCGATTCTTGGCGTTGATATTAAACGCTCAGTCGGTTCTTCGATTGTTATTGCCTTGGTGCTATCAGGTATTTCAGCCATCAAATACAGCAGCGGCGGTCAGAGCGATATCGCGACAGCCTTGGTACTTGTTGCTGGTTCATTTATTGGTGTGCCGCTGGCAGTTAGGGTGGTTAAAAATATTACTGATAGCGGTATGTATATGGTTTCAATCGCAATCATAAGTATTAGTTTATTCATGACATTAATTGGCATGTGATAATATATAATTAGTTTAAAAATTAATTATTAAAAGGGTGATGGAGATAACCATTACCCTTTTTTTATTTTCAGAATTTGTGATTTTCTTCGTGGTTCTAATTTATAGAATGGTTGATATGATATTTGTCATAATAAAAACCAGTCAATATCCCTTCTAATAACGTGGTTTAAAACAATAAGATATATCCAATAACGGAGTGACAAATGGACCACAATCGACGTAGTTTTTTGAAGAAAATGGGTTACGGTGCAGGCGCTGTTGCAATGGCTCCAGCTTTATCAGGCTGTAATTTTTTCGACACGCTTTCAAAGTCTGATGTCCCGACTGATGCAATTCCAAAGATGGTAGAACTTTGGGAGCATATATCGAGTAGTTCCATTGGCCATGAAAAACTAGGAGAGTTTATAGATACTTTTGGAACTCGTATGGTTGGTACACAGCCACTACGTGATTCTGAAGAATACTGTATTAATCTTTTCGGCGAAATTGGTATTTCACCGGTGGAACCGTGGCAATTTAAAGCGCAGGTTTGGAATCGAAATACTTGTACTGTTGAAATTGAGCGTAAAGAGTCTGGTGTATGGGAACCATTGGATGTTATCTGTTTTGCCCGTTCTCCTGATGAAACATTGATTAGCGAGGATAGTGAAGCAGAGTTAGTATATGTCGGTGACTTTGTACCTGATAACTCTATATCAACTACTTATGCCAATAAGGTTATTCTTGCTACTGGTGCTGGTGGTGACGAAAAACTAGGCCGCGGTGAGAAAGCTGAACGCTTTGCTCAACACGGTGCGCTTGCTCTGATAATTATTAATAAACGAGATGTGTTAAATGCTGCTGGGGCTGGTATACCTGATAGTAAAAGGGCTATTGCTATCCCTGCATTAAATATTAAAAAAACTGATGGCGAAGAGCTAAGAGATTATTTATTAGAGCGTGGTTCATCACCAATTAAAATTAAAGCATCTATCACAAATAAAAACTGGGAAAGTAAAGAAGAAATTAATATCGTAGCCGAACTTCAAGGTAGCGAGAAGCCAGATGAAATCATTGTTGTTGGTGGCCACATTGACAGTTGGGATTTGGGGCCGGGGGCGGTTGATAACGGCTCAGGCTGTTTTACAATTATTGATATTGCCAATGCTTTTATGCAAATTGGCTATCAACCAAAACGTACCATCCACTTCGTACTATTCGGTGCTGAAGAACAGGGTATGATGGGCTCAGAAGCCTATATTGCTGAAATGACTAGTCGTGGTTTACGTGAAAACCTTAAGTACTACGTGAATATCGACATGTCAGGTAATGCGAAAGGCTTTAACACCTTTGGAGTACCGGAAGCCAAGCAGATGCTGGATAACTTAGGTGAAGTGATACGAGAGATTTACCCTGAGTACATTAACGAAAACCGTGACCATATGGTTGGCTTTGGTAGTGACCAGCGTAGTTTCTTGGTGGATGGTGTGCCATCACTTAACCCATATCATGATATGGAAATTGGTGAAGAGCGTTTGCAAGAAATTTATCATACACACATGGATACCATGGATAAAATCTCTGTTGATGACGTTAAGCGTCATAGCCAGATCATCGGTACGGTGATTATGCGCCTGTGTGATGAGCCATTACCACGTGCACGCTTTAGTGATGCTGAGCTACCGTTCTATTTCCGTAAGTTTGGTAAAGAAGCTGAATTGCGTAAGAAAGGTTTGTGGAAAGATGAGTGGGATCACGGACCAGCTTTCAAGTAACTAAAAAGAATCAAAAGAGAGTGAAAGCTCTCTTTTGTACTTATGATACTAATATTGAATTTTAAAGGCACGATGCACTAATTTTGTATCGTGCTTTTTTTGTTTAAATTGAAGAGTCAGTATAGTTATTTTTCTCATCTGGCTTGTTAGCTTGAGGTTCATCCACTGCTTTCTTAAATGCGTTTAGCCCTTCTCCTAAATCGGTTCCCAGTGTACGCAACTTCTTTGTTCCAAATAACAGTACGACAATTAGAGCAACAATAGCCAGTTGCCAAGGGCTTATTCCGCCAATCATAGTGGTATCCTAATTTTATTTTCAGATTACTATTAAACTATCATTACTTATTAATGGATTTATATGATATGTATCATAGCAAAGTTAGCCATGTTTTCCTCATGTGATCGTACGCACCTTTAAAATGTTTATTTTAATAATTTATGTGACATGAATGCGTGGGTTAATAAGTTTTATAGATAAAGCTGTGTTGAAGTTCTCAACTATTGTAGTGACAAAATATCACTATGATTTTTATCATAAATCTAATAACGCCCTCTTATTATGATGTTCCCTATTAAATAAATAGTTATTTATAGATGACATATAAATAGCTTCAATAAATAACTCTTTCTTTATATTTCCAATAACTAGTTTTATTCAGCATGAGAAACAGGGGGTTTCTGATGGTAGAAAAGAAAAATAACATCAACCGTAGCCTTGGATTAATTCCTATTTTGGCTATGGTTTTTCTATTGGTAGTGGGCTATGGCCAATTAAAGCTACCGGTTGAATTTATTATGATGGCCTCGGCTGCGGTTGCGTGTACCGTTGCATGGTTCCAAGGTTACAAATGGAAAGAAATCATGGGGGCAATCACTAAAAAGATTGCTGAAACCCTGCCAGCTAACTTCATCCTGATCTTGGTGGGTGCCATGATCGGTGCGTGGATGGCCGGTGGTACCATCCCGATGATCGTGTACTACGGCCTGAAAATTATCAGTCCTGATTACTTGCTTGTCACCGCGTTTGTGGTGACCTCATTGGTTTCAATCTGTACCGGTACTTCATGGGGCTCGGTAGGTACTATCGGTGTGGCATTGATGGGTATCGCAGCCGGTATGGGCGCGCCATTGCCGGCGGTTGCCGGTGCGGTGATCTCTGGTGCTTACTTTGGTGACAAGATGTCGCCGCTGTCAGACAGTACCAACATGGCTTCAATCGTAACGGGTACAGATATTTATGACCACATTCGCCATATGCTTTGGACCACAATTCCAAGTGCATTGCTGGCATTGGTGGTGTTCCTGTTCGCTGGTTTTCAGCTTGATATCGCTTCGTCTGGCTCTGAAAAAGTCGATGCCATGCTGGCGTCAATCGAGCAACTGTTCAATATGAACCTGTTCCTGCTGATCCCGCCGCTGCTTGTTCTTGGTGGCGCGATCAAGAAGTTCCCACCAATCCCTTGTATGGCGATTGCAGCGTTCCTCGGTATCTTCAACGCAATTGTCTTCCAGGGCTTTGATATCAAGACCTCTGTTGACGCAATGATGACCGGTTTCAACACGGCGATGTTCGGTCTAACTGAAGCGGTGAACGCGGATGTGGCTAAGCTGGTTAACCGTGGTGGTATGGTGAAGATGATGCGCCTGACGCTATTCGCCTTCTGTGCCTTCTCGTTCGCGAGTGTGACTGGGCTATGTGGCGGTATGGATCTGATGATGGAGAAAATGGCCAAGCGCATTAAGTCTGTAGGCGGTCTGATTTGTTCAACCATGGCAACAGCAATCTCTGTCCAGCTGGTAACTGCGGAAGGTAAGCTGCCTCTTATCGTAACGGCTGAGTTGATGGGTGGCATGTACAAGAAGTTCGACCTTTGCTCTAAGAACTTGTCACGAACGCTTGAAGATGCCGGTACCGTTATTGGCCCGCTGATTCCATGGTCTCAGGGCGCAATCTTTATGTCGGGCACACTGGGTGTGGCGGTACTTGATTACCTACCTTGGGCTATCCAAAACTACGCGGCACTGTTCTTCGCAGCACTATGGGGCTTCACAGGCATTGGTATTGCCTACATCTCGAAAGAAGCGAAGAAAAACCAAGCAGCGGGTAAAGACGCTGGTGTTGATGCAGAAGTAGCGGAAGCGAAATAGGAATAAGAACGATGAACAAGCCTAACGTATTAATTTTTATGACCGATCAGCAGCGTGCTGATTCTATTTTCCCATTCAACAAGGCGAAGATGCCGGTCATGGATGAGTTCTGCCAAGAGTCGATGACCTTTGCTGATGCTAATACCATTGCTCCGCACTGTTGCCCGTCTCGCGCGACGTTCTTTACGGGCTTATACCCTACAGAGCACGGGGTATGGAACAACGTAGAAGTGGCTAGCGCCTTGTCGCGTGGTTTCTATGAAGGGGTGAGAACCTGGACCGAAGATCTGAACGAAGCGGGCTACCGCATGCTTTACTCAGGTAAGTGGCACGTATCAAATATTGAGAACCCATCCGATCGCGGTTTCCACGAGGAGTTCCTGTTTGGCGAAACACTGAATGGTCGTGATTGCCACTACCGCCCAGAAGCAGAAATGTGGGAGAAGTACAAAGATCTCGAACTGGACAAAGAGCGTGAGCACAGCTACCTGCTGCGCAACGGCTACCCGCACTTCAAATGGTATGGCCAAAATGATGACCCGTTCAAAGACGGCACCATTGTTGACGATGCGCTAGAGAAGATGGACCGCCATGCCGATAGCGACCAGCCGTGGTGTATGTATGTCGGTACCCGTGGCCCGCATGATCCTTACACGGCACCGCAGGAGTTCCTGGATCTGTACGACATCAATGATATCGAATTACCTGAGACGTTTAACGATGTGATGGCAGATAAGCCGGGGCTATACCGTAAGACTCGTGCCCGCTTCGATGTGCTGACAGAGCAAGAGCAAAAAGAGACGATTCACCACTACTTGGCGCTATGTAGCTACGAAGATTACCTGTTCGGCAAGTTGCTGGCGAAACTGAAAGAGACTGGCCAGGAAGATAACACCATTGTGATTTTCCTCTCTGATCACGGTGACTACATGGCAAGCCACGGCCTATGGACTAAGGGGCTACCTTGCTTCAAGGAAGCCTACCATGTACCGGCCGTCGTGAAGGTGCCGGGTGTGACCAAGGGGCAGGTCTGCCACGAAATGGTCAGCCTGGTTGACTTCGCATCGACCATTCTTGAGCTGACTGGCGTTGAATCTGAGGTTGAAAACTCAGGCCAGAGCTTGGTGCCGCTTCTGCGCGAAGAGCAAGAAGGCCCGTTCCGTGAGGCGCTATACACGCAAACCAATGGTAACGAGATCTACGGCATCCAGCGTTCGATCACAACCAGCAAGTGGAAACTGGTTTATAACAGCTTTGATATTGATGAACTTTACGATCTAGAAAATGATCCGAAAGAGACCAAAAACCTTGCCGAGAAGCCTCAGTTTGCGGCAATTCGCAAAGCGTTGTACATCAAGTTATGGCAGTTCGCAGCAGAGAAGCGCGACCCGTGTATCAACCCATACCCGCCGGTAGCGCTGGCTGAGCATGGCCCAGGTGTTGCTTTCTTATAAGCCAACGCTGACTAGCTAAAAAACGAAAGAAGCAGTGCGTTTTTCCGCGCTGCTTTTTTGTTTGCCCAGCAAAGCTGGCAAACCCGTCAGGTTGAAAGAAACCTGAATCGCCCCGACTAAGGGGAAGATAATCCGAATGGCAAGGGCGTTATTGGCCAACGGTAGGGTCTGAAGGAAG
>NZ_PYMA01000012.1 GCF_003026495.1 Photobacterium sanctipauli | reverse complement strand
GTTTCAGACCACTTGCCACGAGGTCGGTAAACTCGATTTTCAGAGCGAAAAATTTGCCCTTCTCGCCCACCTTGAAGTTCTTCCATTGATATCCTTATGTATGACTTGCCATGTGCTTATAACGCCCTGTTAAGGTGTGAGCAACGCATTACCGAAGCTGCCGCATGCCACCTTAAACACTAAACACAACGCATAGTAAAAATGACACGCGTTGCGAATCACTCTTAAACAGTTTGTTAAGAATCAATAGGTACGGTATAGCCACTTGCGTAATGTGCACCATAAAAGTCAAACAACCATACAGAATGACGAGGATCTTCTGGTGCAATATAATATTTATACCTAACTTGGTCGTCACCTATTACATTCTCTGTAAGCAATTCTAAAATCGACTCAATTTCTTCTGGGATAGACTTCAACCATTGAACTTTAAGTTCGGTATCATAAGCTAATGGCTTGTCAGCATGATGGTAGTATAAACCTCTAATCGTTCTTTGGACGACTTCATCATGTGCTTTCGAATCCCAAAGAATGGCTAATTTTTTCTCTGACTTCCCTTCATTGTTTTTGACAAGTAACGCTTTAGATTCTGCTTTAATCTTCGACAACAGACTTTTGTTTCGTTGAAGAGTCCTTACAGTCCTTTCTTTGAATAACTTAGTCGCAATCTCACTTTTCCCTGTAGCTTGCATACTCAAATAAACTTTGAACAAGTCATCTAAATCCGAAGCACCATTGTTACATTCAGAGCAGGCAGGTACGGTTATCATTGCTGGTCGGGGTTTCGGAAATATTGCTTTGGGTGGGACATGATCTCGAGTTGTAGCTTCTTTCACTCCGCAGATAGCGCATACTTCAGACACAACAACGTTAGGTTTACCTATTTCTTTTTTAACTATTCTTCTAATTCTTTTTTTTCGTGATTGCTTTTTAGCGAGCCGTTTCTTTAACGCTCTGCGTTCTTCTTCGACGATAGTGTTTTTTCGACTCATATATTTCTATTCTCGTAAGTTTGACAATGATTCTTAACGCCCTGTTAAGGTGTGAGCAACGCAATACCGATGCCGCTGCATACCACCTTAAACACTAAACGCAACGCATAGTAAAAATGCCACGCGTTGCGAATCACTCTTAAACAGTTTGTTATACGTTTTTTTGACACAGCCTTTCTCTAAGCTCATCCGGATGCATTGCTGGATTATGCCTATGTACCATTGCGTGACAATTTGGGCACAACGGCACTAAGTCTTTAACCGGATCTAATTCATACTCACGCTTAATATTCGCAATCTGAACAATGTGATGGACGTGAATAAAACCTTTTCCTATTTCCCCATAAACTTCGGCGAAGTCGAAATCACAAACCTTACAATTGTAGCCATGAAAATCTAGGCATTTTTGTCTTGCTGCTGAGTTTCGCTCATAGGTGTTAACTGTAACTTGTTTAGTTGAACCCTCTATGAAGGTTTGACCATTAAGATCTTCTAGATCATTTTCTGGTTGTCGGACTTCACTATAAATGCCGTCTTTCCAGAAACCGACTATGGTTTCGACTTTGCTACCGTGTGGCTTTTGATATACATAGCCATTAAATTTGTAATCAAACCCAACGTAGCGATATTGCCCGCTTTCAATACGGATTAAGAACTTTCGTTTGAGCATTCCCGACTTGTCTATGCCATTATTGGTTCGATTATAACAATAGTCAGGTGGCAGCACTGAATTAGGGTTTGTTCCGTAAGCCTCAGCCATCAAGTTCTTAATTTCAGTAGAACTAAAGAATTCTTTCCCTGATTTCGCTAATAGTTCTTCTACTTGTTCTAAAATAGCCATTTAATCCTCGAAATCTCCAAAACGTATAACGCCTTGTTAAGGGGTGAGCAACGCAATACCGAAGCCGCCGCATACCACCTTAATCACTAAAACCAACGCATAGTAAAAATGCCACGCGTTGCGAATCCCTCTTGAACAATTTGTTAGGTGAATTATCGCGCACCCAACTCCTTTAGTTTCCTTGCACTTTTTAGAACAGGTTGAAGATAGTTCTCTAACGCTAAAAACCATTGCGGCTCAGACAACTTACCATCAGAGCCAACTTCTAAGGGAGGTATCCAATCTTTGTGCCGATTAAAAAGATCTGGGATTGAATCACTAACATTCGACAATTGATTTTGGTTAAAACCATTGCAAATCAGCTCATCTACGTCAAACAAAGCATGCTCGTATATTGAAATTATCTTGGCATCGTTATGGTTTAGTTGAAGATGAGCAATTAAAAGCGTCAAACGTCCTTTTAAGTCGTTTAGCTGCATCAATCTATCATTATTTGTGTAGTGATATTCCATTAATTCACCTAACGCCCTGTTAAGGTGTGAGCAACGCAATACCGATGCTTCCGCATACCACCTTAAACACTAAAACCAACGCATAGTAAAAATGCCACGCGTTGCGAATCACTCTTAAACAGTTTGTTAGAATTTTACTTTGCGAAAAACTGAATTGCATAGAAAAGAAAACCAATTATCCCAACAACACCGGACCTAGTTGAATTTTCAATCCAAGTTAAAGCTTTAACCGCTAAAGACAATATTTTAAGAACAATTGTATAAAATATGCCCCCAATCATTGGGGTAAAAAGAAGCATGAAGAACACAGCTGCCCAGTCTGCTGCGTTTTCTGGGGGCAGATATCGAATTTTAACGTCGAAATAAAGCCCAACCCAAAGCAATATAGCGAGACCAATAAGAAAATTAACGGCTATAAAAATTCGAAATATGTGCCTTCCTATGAAAGTACTAGGAGGGGTGTAATTTTCTACAAATTCAATCCTTGGGTTCAAGAAGTCGCTTGCTTTTAAAGATTTATCTTTCAACCAACTCAAATTTTCGAGCTTGATAGCTTCTACAGCTAACAAGAAGACAGATACAAACTCAAGTATTGATAATATTGTGGACTTCATATTTGCCTCAAAATTCTAACGCCCTGTTAAGGTGTGAGCAACGCAATACCGAAGCCGACGTAAACCACCTTAATCACTAAAACCAACGCATAGTAAAAATGCCACGCGTTGCGAATCACTCTTAAACAGTTTGTTAAGTTTATTTATATTGCGCCATAACCTCTGTCGTAAACCATTTTTTAGCACGAAGAATCACTTCCAGTTCTTCATTGGTAATGGTTATCTGCTCAATAGATTTAGGGTGAGTGATTCTGTTACGGATAGTAATTGCTTTTTTCATATCATCCCAACCACTCGTTTCTGGGAACCTAAAGTCTTTCAAACCCTTAGAACGAGCATAATATCCCGTATTAGTACAAATAGACTCTCGAATAGAAGGTCTGAATGTGTGTTTAGTTACAGTATTAGTTCGTTGGTTATATTTCTTCTCTAGTATGAATGCGCGCTCTTTAGGCATAAATTCTGTACCGAAGTTATCCGCTTGGATGATCTCTTGCCTTAATGCAAAAAGGACCCCCTCTAGTGCAGAGAACACGGTTCTAACATAGCTACGATCTAAAGCACTACTGCGTGGTTTAGATTCTTCCATAGCTTTAGCTACGGCACTAATATCTTCATCGAGAATTACTGCTAATTCAAAAGGATTGTTCATAACTCCTCCATAAACTTAACGCCGCGTTAAGTGGTGAACAACGACAACCACCAAACCTAAATCATTGTGCCGTAAACACTAAATTCAAAGCAAACCGAAAATGCCAAGCGTTGTGAATCCGTCTTGAACGCTTTGTTAGCCATACTCTCACCGCAATTTTTTAACCAAGTAATGTACGGCTGTAGATACTGGGTAGTTTTCTAACGTCATTTGGCACGAATAGCCATTCTTTTCATAAAATGGACGAGCTTGAAAGCTGAATGTCTCGACCTGTGCATATTGGCAACCTTGTGACGCGGCATGTTCTTCAAGTTGCTTGAGTAGATGTGTTCCAATGTTGCTTCCACGCAACGACTCTGCGACCCACAACAACTTAACATGGAGCCAATTACCCCAAATTTCTGCGGTAATACCTGCTATTTTGTCTTGTTCATCGTTGTAAACATAGATTGCTACTGGTTGCTCAACTACGCCTTCAAGGTGCTCATCATTGTATTTTCTAAGATGTGAGCGGATTTCCTCAATGTCGCTAATTTTCGGGCTCGAATCTAGCTCAATTTTCATAGTTATTCCTTGTATGGCTAACATTTTATTCAACGCACCTGTTTCGCGTATCCCACCAACAAGCAATCAACCACTTACATCACTTACTTGCAATACCCCGCAATGGTTTCGCATATCCCACCCTAGCCCTCAATCATAACATACTGACAAACAACTGCTTTTCTATAGCTTGTGAACTGTGCTTGAAATTAGTGAAGTGCTGTCACATTAATTTGGTTGCTTTAAAATTAGTTCATAAAGTGGTGTCATATGTACGCACAGGCAATACCAGATATGAAAGATATCCCTAGGGCCATTTCCGATATAAAGAGCCCATTCCTAGCTGAGGTCACCACTTTTATTCGCACTCGTGGCCTTGCCTATTCAACCGAGAAGGCTTACCTCGGGTGGATAAAACGTTTTATTCTCTTCTCTCGTTATAGTCAGCGAGAACAAATCAAAGCAAGTGATATTAAACCGTTTCTTGAGCATTTGGTTATATCTAAGAATGTGTCTCCAAATACCCAAAAAACAGCGTTAAATGCGTTAGTTTTTCTTTGCAGAGAAATGTTAAACCAAGACACTAGCTCGCTAAATTTTAAGCGTTCTAAACGAGCAACCAAGCTTCCTGAGGTATTCACCCATAACGAGGCTATGCAAGTTATCGCTCTTTTGCAATATCCCCATAGGCTTGTTGCTCAGCTCATGTATGGCAGTGGGTTAAGAGTTAACGAGGCACTGCGCTTACGCATTAATGATATCGATTTGGATGCTCAAAGCGTCACCATCCGAAATGGTAAAGGCAATAAAGATAGAAAGTCCCTGCTGTCGCCGCATATCATTCCAGATCTTGAACAGCAAATTGCCTCAGTCACAATGCAACATCAACTAGATACCAAAAACGGTTTCGGTGAAGTCTACATGCCTTACGCGTTACAATTGAAATACCCCAATCATGCTAAGTCTACGGGGTGGCAGTACCTGTTTCCGGCGCAAAACATCAGTAAAGACCCACGTTCTAATAAAAGAATGCGCCACCATTTAACAGATCGCTCCGTCCAGCTTCATGTAGCATCAGCGGTAAAGGAAGCAAAGATCCTAAAAAAAGCGAACTGCCATACGTTTCGACATTCATTTGCGACGCGTTTGCTCGAAGGTGGAACAGATTTACGGAATATCCAAGAACTACTTGGCCATACCGATATCAAAACCACCCAAATTTACACCCATGTGGTTGGCACCCACTTCAGTGGAGTCAAAAGTCCCCTAACCAAGATATAGATGGGGTATCGACAAAGCATAGGCAAGGCATAAACATGCTACCGCCTAAGATACTCAAATCCCTTTGCCCATATTTCTTTAAATTAATGTATTAAAAAGAGTACAAGCAATGAGTTGCATTGCAAAATACGGATTAAAGCAAGTGTGAGCTAACCATCTATAATCGATGTAACACTACTGTATATACAGTAGTCCTCTTTTCTATCCAGTACTTTTCTACTGGTTACCCTCGCTCACAAACCAGCCACACCAAATAAATCAAAAATTATCATCAAAATGATGATAACATTAAAAATAAATTAAAAACAAAGGCTTAACCTCGCACCAAAGGCCATCTCGACCCTTTTCAGATCAACTTTTCTAACTAAGATGTCAAAAAACACTTGCATCAGTAGTAAAACAAAACTACTGTATAAGCATACAGCATGTATAAATAAACACTGTTGAGGATAACGGACTATGGCTGCTTACTTTGAACAACTAAATTCGATTTCTGCATCTCAGGCTTACAAGGCGACATTTGCCGCTCAACAGCAAAACCTTTTGTCACCGCAGTATGTTGAGTGCCCTATTGAAGTCTGCTTTTCTGATCAGAGCCAAACACAACTGGCTTACTTTTTAAGAATCCTAAAGCAAGCCAGCCAGCAGAACCGTTGGATCATGTTCATTGGCCAAGAGTCCGTCGTGGATAAAAACCTGCTACAAACTGCCGGGGTCGATTTAAACAAAGTACTTGTACTCACCAATAAGAAAGGTAAGTCGGATCAACAGCTTCTAGAGCAAGCTTTACAGGCTGGAAATTGCAGTGCGGTTATTGCAACCGGTGATATTGAAGCATTCGAAAACCCAGCAATCCGAGAAGCGGCACAGTCTGGTCAAAGCTATGCGTTTGTTATTAACCGTGATACCAAAGCAAATATCACAGTGCACTGAATTCACCATCCAGCGACTTGTTGCAGCCAGCTTGAGTGCATCCACGGTTAAATCGCCGCAGTAGTCATATCATCTATACTCAAAAAGCCATCATCCTTCGGGAGATGGCTTTTTTGATCCAGTACAATGAATGGTTTAATTAACTAACAAGCAAACGGTTAGCGCGACTTTATACGTGCAAAAACAAAATAAATCATCATAATACACCTGAAAATTACAATAACTTAGATGTTATAACCGGACACTATAATGGAAAAGAAATTGGGATTAGGGTCATTAACCGCGCTGGTTATTGGTTCTATGATTGGGGCTGGTGTTTTCAGCCTACCACAAAACATGGCCGCCGTTGCTAGCCCTGCTGCAGTGATGATCGGTTGGGCCATTACCGGTGTAGGTATGATCTTCCTCGCCCTCTCGTTCCAGCACCTAGCACAACTCAAACCCGAAATTGAAAGTGGTGTATTTGGCTATGCCCAAGCAGGCTTTGGCGATTTCATCGGATTTTGCTCTGCATGGGGGTACTGGCTAAGTGCAATGCTTGCTAATGTTTCTTACTTGGTGATCGTATTTAGCACCCTAGGTATCATGTTCGATCAACCCGACATGATCCTTTTTGGTGCAGGTAATACCCGGTTGTCTGTGATCGGATCATCCGTCTTGTTATGGCTAGTGCATGCACTCGTGCTTCGCGGCGTACAAACGGCGGCACTCATTAACTTAGTGACAACTTGTGCCAAACTGGTGCCACTGTTCCTATTCATCGTCTGTGCGATGATGGCATTCCAATGGGACACATTCGTATTAGACTTTACTGGCCTCCACTTTGGTGCAGAGCATGATCTTGTTTCCCAAGTGAAAAGTACCATGCTTATCACTGTATGGGTCTTCATCGGTATCGAAGGTGCCGTTGTGGTATCAAGCCGAGCAAAAAACCGGAAAGATATTGGTCGAGCAACTATCTTAGGCTTATTAACTGCCCTCACCATTTATGTTTTCGTCACCCTGCTTTCCATGGGCGTGATCAGTACTGAAGAGCTCGCAACCTATCAAAACCCATCAATGGCCCAAGTGCTGACTGAAATCCTTGGCCCTTGGGGTAAATACATTATTAGCTGTGGTTTGCTCGTGTCGGTATGTGGTGCGTTTTTGAGCTGGACTGTGTTGGCATCCGAAGCCCCGTTCTTGGGTGCAAAAGACAACATGTTCCCGAAAAGCTATGCGCGCCAGAACAAGGCTGGCAGCCCGGTAAAGGCACTGTTGCTAACGAATGGTTGTATCCAAGTTTCACTTATATTCGTGATGTATGCTGGCAGTACTTACGATACGCTACTAGCGATTGCCTCAGAAATGATCTTGGTGCCTTACTTTCTTGTTGGTGCCTATACGCTAAAGCTGGCAATCGAAACGAAAGATCGCGGTTCATTATTGGTCGTGGGTATTTGTGCCAGCCTATATGGTCTATGGCTACTATACGCATCTGGTCTAAACTACCTGCTACTTTCGGCCCTGCTATACCTACCAGGCTTATACTTCTACATTCAAGCTAAGCGTGAACAGCAAACCAAGCCTTTTGTGGGTAAGGAACTGACGGCAGCAAGTATGCTAACAGTGGCAGCTGCCCTAGCAGCCGGTATGATGTGGCAAGGCATGCTTTAACCATCAAACAAACCTAGAAAAAGTAAAAGCCAGCAATTGCTGGCTTTTTTACATTATAAGAAAGGTTAAAGAATATGGACCCTTAACATTTCTTCATGATCATCGAGAATAATCACTTTGCACATTGCTCGTGTTTCAATCTGAACAAGTTGGTCATCTTCAAGGGCATATGGCAGTTGAATAACCAATTCATCAATATGCTCAGCACGAGCCAGTCGAAGCAGGCGAATAATATTATTTACATCGCTTATATTCGTCGATAGCACTCTCAGTGCCTGCATCTGTAACTTCTCAGACTCAGTCATTCCATTTGGCATCGATGAGGTCCATGATACTTCGAATGCCGGAATCAACGCTTTTAACGCGTCGACAAAAGTCACTTTCTGCTTACAAGATGCAGATAAGAAGGTCGTATAATCGAATACCACACTTCTGTCTTCAGAGAATTCAACTGATGTTTCCATAATCATCCTTAAAAGAAACATAACCACTGTTGGAAATAGCTCATTGCATCGAACAGGCTATAAATAACCTGATTACACTATACGTCTTCGTTTCATATGAAGTGGGTCAAAATTATGAAAATATGCACTTGATCTGCTTTTTAAGAGCAAAAAATCAAAGATAAAATATATGCGAAACATATGATTAACATCAGCAAAACGCTAAATACACTTTGGTCACTTACTTGATATATATTATTTGTTTGGTATATAACAAACAGAATTATCGATAGATACACAATATAAAAGTAGCATTAACATCAATTTAATAAGTGCTGTATTTAAGCCGGCCTGAATAATCATTCACCGGCTTAAATTCAAATAGAATTAAAATTGATAATCAGATGGAATAACAATCACACCATTAGGGGAAACCTGAAACCGTTTAGCGTCATCCATTGGGTTTACCCCAATCACTGTATTGGGAGGTATCACAACGTTTTTATCCACGATACAATTTTCCAAATGAGCACCTTCGCCTATTACTCCCCCTTCAAAGATAATACTGTTGATGACCACAGCAGCATTGTCGACTTGCACTTTGGGGAAGAATATTGAGTTCTGTGCCGAGCCACCAGCAATCACGACTCCGTTAGAGATAATCGAGTTAATGAATATCCCTTCGTTACCCGCCGATGATGACACCGTACGGGCTGGCGGCAGTTGCGGCTCATAGGTTCTTATCGACCAATCTTGTTGATAGAGATCAAGTGGTGGTTCAACAGCAAGCAAGTCCATATTCGCTTGGTAAAAAGAGTCAATGGTACCTACGTCGCGCCAGTAGGCATCTTGCGTCACCCTACCTTCTTCTCCACCAAACTGATAGGCGTATACGCCCTGCCCGTCAATTAAACGGGGGATGATATCTTTACCAAAGTCATGGTTCGACAATGCGTTATCTGCATCTTGTTCGAGGATGCTTTCTAATGCGTCCATCGAAAAAATATAGATCCCCATCGAGGCCAAACAAACATCAGGCTTATTAGGAAGTGGCTGCGGCTCACTTGGCTTTTCTGCAAACGACTGAACCTGATGGCGCTCATTAACCCCCATCACACCAAATGCCTTAGCTTCTTCTTTGTCGACTTCCATACAGGCAACAGTAAGATCAGCACCAGTTTCTTTGTGTTGCTTAAGCATCGGCGCATAGTCCATACGATAAATATGATCGCCCGAAAGCACGACGACATATTTAGCATCGCTACGCTTTAACAAATACAGATTCTGGTAAATGGCATCCGCAGTGCCTTGATACCAACTCTCCCCGGTGCGCATTTGTGGGGGAACCGCAGTGATATACTCACCAAGCTCTGGATTGAAAATCGACCAACCATCACGAAGGTGCTTTTGTAACGAGTGGGATTTATATTGAGTCAGAACTAAAATTCGGCGTAAACCAGAATGGAGGCAGTTCGCTAAGGTAAAATCGATGATTCGATATTTGCCCCCAAAAGGCACAGCAGGTTTTGCACGATTATCAGTCAAAGGTGACAACCTTGAACCAACACCCCCTGCGAGAATCACTGTAACGGTTTCTTCTTTCATCCTAGCCCCCAATTAAATTCAACTATTATTGATTTATCTACTAAAAGCAAAATACGAGCCACAACAATGATACTTTTAAGTCGTTGATTAATAACTGAATTATTTCCAGAAATAAGAAACTTCTGGCTTAGTGCACCAGATTGGGGATGCGCAATTTTCCATTGCACTAAAAAAACCCCTTAGGTATCGATGCACCTAAAGGGCTGGAAATAATAGAATAGATGGCATGACTTATCTGCCGTCTACTCGTTCACTACTCTTTGCCCGTTCATCACAAAACAGGCAAGGCTGACTAAGGTCGCTCACCTGCCGCAAGGCGGCGATTGATATCTTCAATGACGTTTGGCAAATCAGCAATCGTATCAATTTGGTAATGAGCACCAGAATGGGCAAACGCATCTTGTGCTTTCACTCGTGCTGCAGACAACGTCGCTTCATCAGCCTGTTCAAACTCTGCTTGTGTCAAACCAGCTTCATTGCCAGATAGCAACAGTGCGACAGTCCACATATTTGCGTTTAAGCCTTCTGTAATACCCGGTACCGAGTCATCAACTTTGACACAAGTCTTCACATCATCAACTTGCAAGTCGATCATATTTTTCAGTGCCATGTAGGGAGCAGGACGCCCGCCGGCTGGAAGATCATCCGTTGCAACGGCACAATCAGGACTATAACCATTGGTCTTTGCCGCAGGAATGAGTGCGTCAAGCACCACTCGTGGGTAGCCCGTGCAAGAGCCAATCTTCACACCTTGTTCGCGCAGGCCATCAACCACAATTTTAGCCCCCGGAATAAGATCGGCGTGATCGCCTACTTTCGCGATCTGAAGCGGCATGAAGGTTTGATAAATCTTATCAATGTCTTCTTTTGCCATTGGTTTACCAAACTTGGCCTGCCAACGTTCAGCCACTTCAGGTAACTCGCCCACAGCCTTAATGTGATCCCACTTGCCAAGGCCCATCGGAACACGTGCTTCCTCTAGCGAAATGTCAAAGTCATATTCACGACGGAATGCCTCAACAAAAATAGTGGTTGGTGCAAATGAGCCGAAATCCACAATCGTACCAGCCCAATCAAAGATTATTGCCTGAACTTGCTTAGTCATTTTATCTTCCTTATTCCTTTATCGGTAACAATAATGCACTTCGGTACCTACCGTACGACAGCGTATATATTGCTACCCAATTTCATTCACGGATCTGTTCGTGTGTTTCTACTATTGCTGTTTCTACAAATTAGCTTTATAGGCTCACTTCACCGATAGCCTGCTCAACGATTGCTAACGCTTTATCCAAGTCTTCACGCTCAATAATGAGCGGTGGACTTAGCTGGAGTACGTTACCCTGTGACACTTTAAAACTCATACCTAATTCAAGGCATCGATACATCACTTGCTCTGCCTGCTTGAGTGCGCGCTCTTTGCTTTCTCGACACGTCACCAACTCAACGCCCCACAGCAAACCCACACCGCGCACATCACCAATAATCGGATACCGTTGCTTCATCGCTTCCAAACGATCACGCATGTAAGCTTCATCAGCTTTGACTTTCGCCAGCAAATTTTCTTGCTCGATGGCTTCGATCGTGGCCAGTGCCGCGGCACAGCCTATTGGGCTTTTCTCATGGGTATAGTGGCCCAATGAAACATGCGAAGCCGTGTTGTATTGGTCTTTGGTGATCATTGCCGCGATAGGCACAACCCCACCACCAAGCCCTTTACCTATACACAAAATATCAGGCTCAATACCGAACTCTTGATAAGTAAACCAGTTGCCGCTTCGGCCCATGCCATTGGGAATATCATCAATGATCAACAGCACATTGTGCTTGTCGCAGATCTCTCGGATCCGTTGCCAGTAAGCTTTACTCGGCACCTGCACATCGGTATTGCGAATACCTTCTGCAATGAACGCACCAATGCCGCCTTCTTTCTCAATCACATACTCAAGGTAATCTGCATAATGTACATCGCTACCATCTTGAGTTGGAAAAGCCCCACGATAGCTCACTGCCGGTGGAATACGTTCCACACCTGCCATTAACGGGCCCATTCCTTCCCTAAAACACGCTTCGCCACCTACCGATATCGCATCCAGCGAAGCACCGTGGAATGAGTCCCACAAAGAAACTACCTTGTAGTTGCCTGTGATATAACGGGCAAGCTTCAAGGCCATACCCACAACTGACGTACCACCCGGGGCAAATAGCACGCGGTTCAAATCGCCACCTGCAATTTCTGTGAGCTTTTTGGCGCAATCAATCGCGGTCTGGTTGGTAAAACGACGAGGCGAAAACGGCAACTCTACCAACTGTTGCTGAATTTTGTTCAGCACATGGGGATGTCCGTAGCCCAGCTGGTGCACATTGTTACCGTGAAAATCCATGTACTTCTTACCGGCAGCATCTTCAATATAGATGCCATTAGCGCCAGTTAATGCATCCAAGCAAGGTGTCGACATAGCTTGATGCAAGAAGTACTGGCTATCTTGCGCCAACATTTGCTGGGTTTTTGGATCGGAAATGGCGTTCTTCCACGTTTCACGCGCCGGGGTGATATTGGTATCCCCCTCACTGCGCAGCGATTGATCCGATAGCGTATGTGAAACCGACATCATTACACTCCTTATGCCCAATACATTGCTGACGCAATAGCATTAATCAAGCGGTGCATGTCGTCATTGTGAACATCACCAATATTACCAATACGGAAACAGTCCGCATTCGACACTTTACCGGGATAGATAACGAAGCCGTTTTCTTTCAGCACGCTGTAGAATTTCTTAAAGTCATATTCTGGGTGTTCAGGCGAGTAGAACGACGTAATAATTGGCGAGTGTAACGACTTATCAAGCAGACACTTAAAACCGAGCTTCTCCATGCCCTCAACCAAAATGTGCTGATTGCTTGAATAACGCTGATAGCGCGCATCAACACCACCTTCGTCGTTCAGCTCAATCATCGCCTGATGGAAAGCGCGGACGGTGTGAGTCGGTGACGTGAAGCGCCATTTGCCGTGGTTCTTCTCCATACATTGCCATTGGTCGAACAAGTCTAGCGACAGCGAACGTGCCACACCTTGGCACTTTTCAAGTTCTGACTGTTTAGCAATAACGAAACCGAAGCCCGGCACACCTTGGATGCACTTATTTGCAGAGCTGATCATAAAGTCGATGCCCAACTCACCAGTATCAAGCGGGATCCCGCCGAAGCTCGACATCGCATCAAGGATCATGATCTTGTTGCGCGACTTAACCACATCGCACACCGCTGCAACCGGGTTAAGCATGCCTGTCGTTGTTTCACAGTGAACCATAGCAACATGGGTGATTGCAGGGTCACTGTCTAGAATATCCACCACTTGTTGGGCCGAAGGCTGTGCCACTTCACCCAGCTCAATGATGTGGTGAGCGATGTTTAAGTACTGCGCAATCTGACCGATGCGCTCGCCATAAGCGCCGTTATTAACAACAAGCAGTTTTCCGTCCTGTGGAATAACAGAACCAATAGTTGCCTCTACCGATGCCGTACCACTGCCTTGCATGAGCACACTGGTGTAACCGGCCTGTTTTGTCGCCAGCGAAACAAGTTGGCTGCGGATCACCTCAACAATCTCCTTGTTGTAGTCATCATCCCATGTACACCAGTCTTTTAGCATCGCTTCGCGAACGGTGCGAGAGGTTGAAAGTGGTCCAGGTGTAAGTAGCAAATATTGATTATCCAAGTTTTCCATTTTCTTAATTCCAGTTTGGACTATACCAGTTTCGATAAACTATAAGTTTTGCGCTGCTTTGGTGTAAACCCCACTGCTTGATAATTAATAAAACCTTCACAAAATCTCGTTGTCCTTTATTTACTTCGTCAAATTGGCTGTCAAAAACCACTAACAAAACTGTTAGCAAACTGAAATAAAGCAAACATTGAAATGTCATATTTCCTGCCTAGCATCGTCGGTGTTGAGATTATCTGGTACAGACCAAAACGGTCACCAAAAACATTCATGGAGAAGTAAGATGAAAAACCGTTGGATTATCGCCCCACTAACTGCCATTGCAGCTCTAAGCGCCTCTTCCGCATTTGCAGCTCAGGAACTAACGGTCTACACCGCGTTCGAAACAGACATGCTCGCGAAGTTTAAAAATGGCTTTGAGAAAGCTAACCCTGATATCAAAATTAAATGGGTTCGCGATTCAACCGGTATTATGACGGCGAAACTTCTTGCTGAAAAAGATAACCCTCGCGCCGATGTGGTATGGGGACTTGCAGGCTCTTCAATGGCGCTGCTTAAAGAGGAAGGCGTACTTAAACCCTATGAGCCAAAAGGGCTTGAACTGGTACGTAGCAACTTGGTTGACCCACAGGAAGATAAAGCATGGTTTGGTAACGATGCCTTCTTCAACGCGGTTTGTTTCAATGAGATGGTCGCGAAAGCCGAGGGACTGCCAAAACCAGAATCATGGGAAGACTTACTAAAACCTGAGTACAAAGGCCACATCGCGATGCCAAACCCAGCTTCTTCGGGTACGGGCTACATGCAGGTTTCAGCCTGGATGCAATCGATGGGCGATAACGCCGCTTGGGCATACATGGAAAAGCTAGACAACAACATCGCGCACTACACGCACTCAGGCTCTAAGCCTTGTGTTCAGGCAGGTATGGGCGAAGTCGCGATTGGTATCTCCATGGCTATTCGCGGTGCAACGCTGAAAACCCAAGGTGCACCAATCGATATCATCATGCCAAAAGGTGGCGTGGGCTGGGAAGCTGAAGCGGTTGGCCTAGTGAACACGCAATCAGACGCGGCAAAAACACTGGTGGATTGGTCTATATCAAAAGAAGCAAACAAGCTATATAACGAGTTCTACCCTGTTGTTGGCCACAAAGACATCAGTGCTGAAGTTCAAAACTACCCAGATGTAGAGGGTGCGATGGTTGATATGGACTTCGGTCAAATGGCGCAAAGCCGTGAAGCCGTATTGAAAACATGGTCAGAAAAGTTTGATGCGAAATCAGAGCCTCGTTCTTAATTCATGTTGAAACAATAAATTGCATCAAACAAAAAAGCGTGGCGATAATAATATCGCCACGCTTTTAATTTATAAAAAAATCAATTAACGACAGCCTTGGTTAGAGCAAAATAATATAACCTAGTATACTGGGGTAAAGAGCAATTCTTTTGATGTATTTTGCTGCTCTTGCTGCTCCTGCTGGGCATCCAGCTTAGCCAGTTCCTTTTTCATCTCTGACAACTCACGCTCCATATAAGAGATATTTCTGATCAGCATCTTTCTTTCCATGACCTATTCCTTATTCAGACTCAGCAGTTCTAGAATATCAACTCGAATCAGATTATTTCGTGGCTATCCATTCAATTTGGTTATTTTTTGACGACAAATAAACCGATATTCAGTAATGGTTAAGTATGGCTGAACGCACCAATCTCGCCATTTTTTGATTGTCTTTTTTTCGTAAAGTCGATGTCATTCAAGTGTAACGCGGTTTCGCTACATTTTGGTATATACCAAAATCAATGAGTATTCACATGGAAACGTATCTTCAGATTGAAAATGTCAGCAAACAGTATGGTCAATTCACCGCGCTAAATAACATCTCACTCGCGATCAACAAAGGTGAATTTGTTTGCTTCCTTGGCCCATCAGGCTGCGGTAAAACTACCCTGCTTCGTGCCATTGCTGGCCTTGATCTCGCCTCTTCGGGCACGATCATTCAAGACAATAAAGAAACCACCTTCCTAGCACCAGAAAAGCGTGATTTTGGCATCGTGTTCCAATCATACGCCTTGTTCCCTAACCTGACAGTGGCAGAGAACATTGCCTTGGGTTTACGTAACCAAGGCAAAGACAACAAAACCGTTACCGATATCGTAAATACCTGGCTAAATACCATCGGTTTGCCTGATTCTGGCCACAAATACCCAAACCAGCTATCCGGCGGCCAACAGCAGCGTATTGCGCTCGCCCGTGCCCTTTCATTATCACCAGGTTTGTTACTGCTTGATGAACCCCTATCAGCTTTGGATGCCAAAGTGCGATCTCACCTACGTGAAGAGATCCGCCGCCTGCAACGCCAGCTGGGTATTACCACCATTATGGTGACCCACGACCAAGAAGAAGCCTTGGCAATGGCAGATCGCATCGTGGTAATGAATCACGGCGTTATTGAACAGGTAGGCACGCCACAAGAAATCTACCAACAACCGGCATCCCGCTTTGTGGCCGACTTTGTTGGCAGCATGAACTTCATTCCAGCCTCGGTAGTCAGTAACACCCAAATTCGGGTGGGAGAAACCCTGATGGCGAAGCCAGACGATAGCCTAGCGCGCGGTCAACGTTTTGAGCTGGGACTGCGCCCTGAAGATCTTCACTTCTTACCGGTTGGTGAACGCAGTGATGATAGCTTCCCGGTTCAAATTGAAGACCTTGAGTTCCAAGGCACCTTCGTTCGCGCAGAGTGTAAATTGCAAGGTGAGCATAACGGCGATGCCATCAAAGTCGATGTGCCTATTCGTGAACTTCGCGAACTCTCCCTTGAGCGGGGACATTTCCACAACGTCAATATTTCGAAAAAACACACCCACATCTTTCAGATGGCACAGTAATTATGGACACTGGAATGAATACAATGACGGATGCAAGGACGATGGATTCACGTCGCCCTCCTAGCCAGCAGCGGCTGACAATGTTGAAAAGTGCACTCAGCAAAGACAACATCACCCTCGCCACCATTCTTATTTTCATCATGGTGATCATGGGGCTGTTTGTGCTTGGGCCTCTGGTTGCCATGTTGCAAAAGAGTGTACAAAACAGCCAAGGCGATTTTGTCGGCCTCGCTAACTTTGCCGAATATTTTGCCTCTCCGGCACTGTGGCTTTCACTAAAAAACACGGTTTTCATCGGCTCGGTAGTAACGGTGATTGTAGGTGTATTGGCGTTCGGTTATGCCTATGCCATTACTCGCAGTTGTATGCCGTTCAAGGGGCTATTCAGCATCCTCGGTGCCGCGCCGATCTTGGCCCCCTCGCTACTACCAGCGATCAGTTTGATCTACCTGTTTGGTAACCAAGGCATTGCCAAGGATCTTCTCATGGGCCATTCCGTTTATGGTCCGATTGGTATTGCACTAGGCTTGATCTTCTGGACATTCCCGCACGCAGTCATGATCCTGACGACATCGCTAAAAACGTCGGATGCCCGCTTGTATGAAGCAGCACGCGCCCTTAACACGTCATCATTTAAAACCTTCTTTATTGTCACGCTTCCTGCCGCGAAATACGGCCTGATCAGTGCATTGATCGTGGTCTTTACACTTGTGGTTTGCGACTTCGGTGTTCCAAAAGTGATTGGCGGCAGCTACAACGTTTTGGCAACCGACATCTTCAAGCAAGTGGTCGGCCAGCAGAACTTCTCCATGGGTGCGGTAACCAGTGTTATCCTGCTTCTTCCTGCGCTCTTGGCATTCTTTGCCGACCGCTGGGTGAAGAAAAAGCAGCAAGGCCTGTTCGATTCGCGTTCCGTCGCTTACGTCCCTGCCCCAAACAAATTACGTGATGGTATTTGCTTTGTATTCTGTAGCTTGATTTGCCTTGCCATTCTGGCATTGATTGGCATGGCGGTTTACGGATCACTCGTGACTTTCTGGCCTTGGAACCAAACCTTAAGCCTGAACAATTACAACTTTGCACAGTTTAGTACCTACGGGTGGGCACCTTATTTCAACTCATTGAAGCTGGCCGCTTGGGTAGCCGTTGTGGGTACCATCATTATCTTTATCGGGGCGTACAGCATTGAAAAAGGTCGCAGCTTTGGTCCGTTGCGTAACCTGCTACAAATGTTCGCCATCATTCCGATGGCCGTACCTGGCATGGTATTGGGCCTGGGTTACATCTTCTTCTTCAACGACCAAGCAAACCCGCTATCGGTGCTATACGGCACAATGGCCATCTTGGTGATCAATACCGTGATCCACTACTACACCGTTGGCCACATGACGGCATTAACCGCATTAAAGCAACTGCCAGCAGAAGTGGAGGCAATATCGGCGTCCATCAAAATGCCGCAATACAAGGTCTTCTTCAAAGTCACAGTACCCGTATGTATGCCGGCGATTTTAGAAATTGCGGTTTACATGTTCGTCAATGCGATGACAACAACCTCGGCAATCGTATTCCTTTATGCGAGCAACACCATGCCAGCCTCCGTATCGGTACTCAATATGGACGATGCAGGTCAAACCGGCCCTGCCGCAGCAATGGCAGTGATGATCTTGCTAACAGCAGCAGGGGTGAAGTTGTTCCATGTTGGCACAAGCCAAGTGATTGACCGATACACCCAAGCCTGGCGTCAACGTTAATCAATAAGTCGATTAATAGCCGCTCATTCACTAAACGGTAATAGAACACTTTTAATGTTCTATTACCGTTGATTCAATCTAATGAAGTCCCGATTATTTTATCGTTTTCGCTTGGGGTATAATGCCCATTCAATTGCCACCAAATCACAGCACCTTTAATTAATGGGTTTGGGATCATATAGGGTTCATCGTGCAATATCTAAAAATAATGGAAGCCATCAACGAACAGATTGATGCAGGCCTTCTTGCGGCAGGACATAAGTTACCCGCCGAGCGTAAACTGGCAGAAACATTCAACACCACGCGAGTTACGCTACGAGAATCATTGGCCTTATTGGAAGCTGAAGGAAAATTGTACCGTGAAGATCGCCGTGGCTGGTTCGTGTCACCGGAACCGCTCACCTACGACCCTACGTACACCACCAACTTTCCGGCAATGGCAAAAGAGCAAGGGCGTAAAGCCAATACTGAATTGATTAACGCCAGTTTAATCCCGGCCAGTCGTCGAGCAGCCTCGTTGCTGCAAGTGCCGCCATTATCTGAAGTATACCGCGTTGATCGACTGCGCTTTTTGGATGAGCGCCCTGTTGTTGTTGTCACCAACTTCATTTTACCGCAGTACTTCCCTAACCTGCTTAAGAAGCAATTTACTAGCTCACTCACTACCCTCTACAAAGAAGAGTACGGGGTCATTTACTCTAAAACCCGCTATCGCGTGAGTACTACATCTTTATTGGGTGAAACCGCCCAGCACCTACGTGCCACTGCCGGCAGCCCTGCCATGTTGGTCGAGCGACTTAACTATGATCAGCATGATAACCTGATCGACTGCGATCTTGAGTATTGGCGACACGACGCGATCAGTATTGAATCGATGGCAACGCTAAACAAATAAACACAAGGCACTTTGTTTACAAACAGATTGGCTTTTAAAAACAACCTTGCTTTAAAACAAATTGGCTTTTTAAAGTAAATTTTCTTTTTAAAAGCAAGGCGGCCTATTAATTAGGCCGCTTCTATGTCCAAGCTGCTAATAGGCAAGCTACTGCCCTTTCCAAGTTATTTAGCGACGGCTGCAGTCTTTCCACGCAGATAACGATAAAACAGTCCCATCATTGCCACTAGCATCAAGACCAAGCTCATTGACACCAAGCCTTTGGTGATGGTGGCCTGATAGTCTTGAAGCATTGGGCTTAGCATGACCCACTTTCCTGCAAGCAGCAAGACCAAGCACCAGATCAGCGAGCTGGCAGCGTTAGTGATCACCATACGCCACGCACTCAATTTCGCGATACCCATCAGCATTGGTGTTAGCACACGAACAAACGGGATAAACCGGGAAACAAACAACGACAAAAAGCCGTATTTATGGAGCAAGTGGCGTGCCCTTGGCAGTGCGTCATCAGGCAGAATTCGCTCTAGCCAATCGACAAAAGGCGTGCGGTGCAATACTCGCCCTTGCAAATACCCAATATAACCACCTACGGTTGCAGAAAGGCATAGGATTGCAGCAGTACTATGAAAGTCCAAAATCCCCAAGCCAATCATGCCACCGGCAAACAATACCAGGCTATCACCCGGCAACGGCAAAAAGACAAAGCTCGACTCAAGAAACAACACCAGTGCCAATATCATTAAAAACCACTTCAACGAACTGACTTGTTGCAGTGTCTCGAAATCATGATGCCAAATCGCGAGCAGCATCTCTTGCATAACTTGTACTCCATTTCCAACATGCCAATCGCATGCTTGATATTAGATAGTTGACGGGGTTGGTATTACTACCCTCACGTAAAATTCATATCGCTAAGTTCAAAAGGCCCTAATATCAGGTTGATGATCAACCGAGATATAGGCGTCCCTTCAGTACTTTTTGCCATTGTGGCAATGTAAGCATTGACGGTTTCGTCACCAAGCCATAAAGCATCGACACCAAAATACACGGTGATCATTTTCACCAATAAACCGAGTATGACTGTCGATAACAACAAAGTGCGGCATAACTTAACTAAACGCGTTTGCTGCAGCAGTTGGTCAATCTTCACCACAATTACCCATAAAAGTAATGTCTAGCCAACGTGAAATTCAGGACGTATTTATCACGAGTTTCACGCATATTCTGCCCAACGAAGGACATCAATTAGCTAGAGTGGGTTCGGTTATGGCTGTATTGGATATTTCCTTCTTTCCAGCCAGATAGGCGGGAGTGGGAACGCGTAATATGCCCAGTCCAATGAGACTGAGTGCGGGGAAGTGAATCGGGGGTAAGGGCAAGTTGAAGCCAAGGTGAAGCGTCAAAGCTCCATACTAAATGGTAATGGGGTGAAACACCTTTGCTTGCATAACTATCGGAGCTAATAATCCGCCTCAGCGGATTGAGAATAACGGCATCAATGCTTTGGACATAAGAAAGCTGATCGTCCTCATGGTCAGTCGCTTGCACAATCGACAAACCATTAAACTGCCCGGCGGTTAACAAGTGTGCGTTTTTGTCTATCGTCCACGCTTGCGCTGTCGCATGACTAGCGCCAAGCAACATAGCTAACAAGATGAAAATAGAATAAAAGCGCCTAACCAAAGCATTAGATTCCTAAATTTATGACCATACCATTATAGATAAGCCAGATAATAGAAAAAGGTGGTTAAGGCAGAGGATGTGTTACAAGAATTGTCTAGCCATGAAAAAGCCCGCGACATAGCGCGGGCTTGAGTTAACAATTCAACAAGTCGTTACACTTTGTTCTTAAAGATCAGGCTTTATCCGCCTTACCTGCTGCATTGGCAAACTTGGCCAGTTGCTTATCAAGCCAGTTGGGTTTCTGCCCTGCATCTTCTGCCGCTTCTTTACGACGGATGGCGTTGCGAACCATCATGGCGCCCGTCCAGCGAATTGGCTCCGGGGGGAAATACCCTCTTGGACCCGTCGCCAATGCACTGCGACTCCACTCGTTATCTTGTTCTAATACCATCGAAGATAAGATCTTACCGCCGATCCAGGTTTGGGCGACACCATTGCCTGAATAGCCCAAGCCATAAACAATCTCACGGTTTTGCTTCATCCGGCCAAAGAAAGGCATACCGGTCACGGATCGGTCGGATGCCCCTGTCCATGAAGCCACGAACTTCTCGCCTGCCAGTGCTGGAAATAAGCGATCGAAAGCACGGCGTAAAATGTGCTGGTATCGGCTTGGCTGGTCAAATATTCGAGTAATACGGTTAGCAAAAGAAAAGTGGTTCCCGCCTTTACCCAACATCAAACGTCCATCTGGCGTCGACCGGTAGTAGTGAACAAACGTGCGCGAATCGACAACCGTCTTACCGTCTTTTAGCCCCATTTCGTCAAGCTTGTCCGGAATGGGATTGGTGATCACCATATCGGAGGAAACCAACACCACACTGCGCTTAAACTCTGGAAACTGCTCAACCATCCATGCATTTAATGCCAATACCACTTTCTTGGCAAAAATGTCTGCATGTGGCGTGGTAATGGTGATAGGTATATCGGTATTGATATCTTCCATTGGAGTTTGCTCGAATATCTTCACCCCAAGTTGCTCAGCAACACGCTTTAATCCACGGGCCAACATGGCCGGTTGAACACTCGCCGCCGCAGGCGAGTAGTAACCTTCACTATGTAGCTCAGAGCCAGCATGCTGTTGAACACGGTCTTTCTCCCATTGTTGCCAGCTATTCAGCTCATCTTTACTCAACGCTTGCAACACACCATCCATTGTCCCTTCTTGTGCCGTATTGGTGGCGGTATAGAGCGTACCGTCACGGCGTAGCTGGGCATCGATACCATGCTGCTGACAAAACGCCTCTATTTCATAAACAGCTTGCTCTGAAGCCGCAACCAAGTGTGCTGCTTGCTCATCGCCATACAGCTTTTTCATCGACAGGTATTTGGTTGCCCACGTCAACATACAGCCACCGTTGCGCCCTGAAGCACCGCTACCGCACAGATCCTTTTCAATGATCACCACGTCTAAATCAGGCTGCGCCTGCTTCAAATTAATCGCGGTCCATAAACCGGTAAAACCACCACCGACAATACAGACATCAGTTTGCAAGTCATTATGAAGAACATTCGGTTGGGAGGAGATTTCGTTGCCCATAGCCTGAGCAAACCAAAATGGCTGAAACGCTGTATTGTCTTTTTGCATCATTATTAACTCACGTGGTATAGACCAATTAAACTGACATTAAAGTACCCCGCGACTATGAATGATTCATGACAGAAATTTGTTTTTTCTTTTGCAAAAAAACGCTGGTAAAAGTGTGAGCAAGATCTATAATGCGCCTGTTTGGGGAGTAGTCACCAATTGTTCGTCTGTCGTCATCTCGAAGCCTCATGCTTCCGGCAGCCGAGGGTGGATTTGTAAGCTTCTGCGTTACACCATTCTGACGAGACCAACGCCATTAATTGTATGCACTTATGTGTAGTGTTTTAATGCGCGAAAGGTCTTGGCACATCACCATTCCTGCCCCTTTCGCGCGACCGTGAAAGGAGAAAACCATGAGCCTGTTGAGTTACGAAGGCTTAGCTGTCCTAACAGTATTAATGTTGGCGCTGGACTTATACCAAACCCGTGGTGGCAAGGTCACCATCAAAAAAGCGGCTATCTGGAGCTTGTTCTGGGTTGCACTGGCTTTGGTATTTAACGCAGTCATCTACCTATACTGGCCGTTAATGTCACCAGAAAGTAGCTACACCAACAGCGAAGCTGCCACTGCCTTTCTGACGGGTTACTTGTTGGAAAAATCGCTCAGTGTCGATAACTTATTTGTCTTCGCCCTGATCTTTGGCCAGTTCGCGGTACCGGAAGCTATTCGACCACGCGTACTGATGCTTGGTGTGGTTGGCGCATTGATTTTGCGCGGTATCATGATTGCGGTAGGTGCAGAGCTACTCACCCAGTTCCACTGGATCCTGTATATCTTTGCTGCTTTCTTGTTATACACCGGCTACAAGTTATGGAAAGAGGACGAGGAAGAGCAGGAAGACTTCTCCAACTCGCTGCCGGTGCGTTTAGTGAAGAAATGTGTCCGAGTCAGCGATGATTACAAAGGCCACGCTTTCTTCTTTAAAGACAAGAAAGGCTGGATTGCGACACCGTTGTTTATTGTGATAACGGTAATTGCACTGACTGATGTCATGTTCGCTTTGGACTCTATCCCTGCGATCTTTGCCGTCACCAAAGAACCGTTCCTGGTACTTACCGCAAACATTTTTGCGTTGCTTGGCCTGCGTTCTTTGTACTTTGTGTTGGAAGGTATGCTGACTCGCTTCTGCTACCTACGCCCAGCACTGGCGTTCATCTTGAGCTTTATCGGTATTAAGATGCTGCTGATGGAAACCAGCTACGCCATTCCAACACCTGTTTCACTGGGTGTGATCGTGTTGACCATTTCCGCCGCAATCGCTGGCTCACTTTGGAAAACACGAAATGTGACCGCGTAACACCGCAGTTCAGCAGCTCTTGCTATAAATGCCTGCTATAAACACAAACATGCCCCGCTAACTACGGGGCATATTTATATCCACTCTCTATTTGCTAGTAACGAAAGTTCTTTAAGGTCGAATACTTTTTCTTTGCCGTATATCGACTTGGACGATCATAACCATAGATATCCTCTCGCATTTGTAGCTGGTTATTCTCATCTACCCATGCCGTCACATAAGTGACATCGACATCAATTTTTCTTGGCAAAGCTATCGTATCTGTCTTCTTATGGCTCACCAATTGATCATAACTGCGCCAGGTCGGACGCTGCTGATAGTCCAATATGTAAGAGGCAAGTTCGGCAGCCTTCTCTACCCTGACACAGCCTGAGCTAAGGTTACGCTTGGTTTTATTGAACAAGCCCCTTGAAGGTGTATCGTGGAGATATACCGAATAGTCATTGGGCATCAGAAACTTCACATCACCCAATGCATTATTCGGCCCCGGCCCCTGCATAAACTCATAGGGGAAGGTTTCAGGGTTTACATTGCTCCATTCAATCATATCGGGCGAGATCTCACTACGATCACGCCAGCTTCTGATCACCTTGAGGTTTTTATTTGCGAGGTAATCCGGCGAGGCTTTCATGCCAGGAATCACATCTTTCTTCTTGATGGTCTCTGGTACGTTCCAACGCGGGTTCACCACCATGGTACTGACCGAAGATGAGAATAAGTTAGTCGGGCGCGTGGTTCTGCCAACAATCACTTTAGATTGAAAAACAACTTCATCGTTATGGGTGATCTGCAGCTGGTAGTCCGGGATGTTCACCTTAATTCGCGGTCGCTCGATGCCACTCGCACCCAGCTGGCTGCGCTGAAGGTTTAACGCAATGAGCCGAGAGACTTCCTGATAAGGCAAAGACAGCTGCCTGATCGTAGCTGGCCCTAAGATACCATCGCTTTCCAACCCATTTCGCTGTTGGAACCGACGAATGGCCATGTTCACTTCGTTACTGTTCGTCACTTCAAGCTGAGATTGAAGTAGCTGATAATCTTCATCGCGCAAATCACCATACTGGTTTAATACCTGCAATAAGGCATCAGCTTCAGGAATTACCTGACCCTCTTTTACCAGTTTACGACTTGTAGGTTGGTAACTATGGGGGGGTATTATGCTGAGCTTTTCTGCCAATGCCATTGAGCGCTTAGCATGCTCGACCTGACCTGCATCCGATAAAAGATGATAACCAAGGGCTTGCGGTGATGTTAAAGACGTTATGTTTAGTGAAACGTCCATCGTCTCAATGGGCGCCAAGGTTTGATGCCGGAATAGCAGGCTTGGTTGGTTCTGGATCTGCTGTTGAAGACTGAGGTAAACCAAGTAAGAGTCTGTCGCGAGAATATCGTAGCCACGTTGATCACGCTTATTCGCTAATTGTGCAAGTTCATCAATTCGCTTGAATAAATGCTCACTTAAGCCAGCATAGGCGATAGATTTTAGCTTCACTATCAATGCCGAGCGTAATTCAGGGTCTTGCCATAGAGGAAGGTAACCATTCGTGGCATAGATAGTCTCTAGCGTATCAGCAAAACAAACCTGATCCACACTACGTGGGCATATCAAACCGCTGCTCGCTCGGTACTGACTGGCGCTTGAGCCAAGCTGAACCAATTCAACGTTAAGCCTAGCAGGTAAGGCCCCTTCCCCAGCCATTGCTCCAGCGCTCAATGAACAAAAGCTGATCATGGCACCTAACGCCTTTGCTGTCGTTCGGCTCAAGTTAGACATGACAAACGCCCCTACATCAGAGTTAACAACCTATCCCTGCATTTCAACGTTTTTCTTGCGAGCTAAAAGCGCTCTTTACCGTCCTTGTACTCCTATAGGTTTAGTCAAAAAATTGACATAACAGCAAGCGATTCACTGTCGCACAAATAAAACGCTGATAGAATTATCAAAATAGTAGAATTTAATCAGACACTTAAAATAGATATTAGTACATCAATATTGTTCACTCCAAAAAAGCAAACTAGCGCTACTTAGTATTTTTTTGTGTTTAACGCCAAAGCTTGATTAACAACAACGTACAGGCTCAAATATCATGACGCTTATCCGCTGTTTTCTTTTTTGGAAATTAATTGTTGGTTATTTTTCACTTCAAGAAATTCACCTATCCCTTTATCTTATAACCATATACAAAGCATGGTTAAATCATCATGAAGACAGAAAACAAATTCCAACAAATTGCCTGCGATCCAACCCTATCGCCAAAACAAAAATCACAATACTTAGCATTGGAAGCGGATGCGCAAATCCCATACCTTGATGTTTCCGACCGCGTTAAAGACGCAATGGACGCCGGTATCTTGTGCGACATGTTCGAAGGCAATGCGCCTTTCAAACCCCGCTACGTATTACCAGACTATGCAAAATTCCTAGCCCAAGGTTCTGACTACCTTGAATTGCCACCAGCAAGCAGTTTCGACGAAGCACTGAATCACCTAACCATCATTTATCACCACGTGCCATCTGTCACCAATATTCCGGTATACCTTGGCCAGCTCGATGAGGTATTACTGCCGTTTGTCGGTGATCTTGACGAAGAAACGCTCTATCGTAAACTTCGCTTATTCTGGATCATGCTTGATCGCACCCTTCCTGATGCTTTCATGCACGTGAACATTGGCCCTAGCGATAACATCATTTGCCGCACTATCTTGCGTGTCGATGCTGAACTGAAGCAGGTCGCACCCAACCTGACCTTCATGTACGATCCAGCTCAAACGCCAGACGAGCTACTTCGCATCGCCAACCACAATATCTGCGAATGCAGCAAACCGCACATCGCCAACTTCCCAATCCATGCCAATACCTTTGATGATAAAGGATTTGGCATTGTCAGTTGCTACAACTCGCTACCACTGGCAGGTGGCGCCAACACACTGGTTCGTATGAACTTGAAAGAAGTGGCGTTAAAAGCAAACTCAAGCCAAGACTTCTTTGACAACGTGCTACCAAGCTATTGCACGACCATGTATGAGCTTATCGATGCCCGAGCCAGTTTCCTCCACCAAGAGTCTGGCTTCTTTAACAGTTTCTTAGTCAGTGAAGGGCTGATACACGAGAACCGCTTTGCACCGATGTTTGGCATTTATGGTATGGCCGAAGCGGTGGCGACCTTGCTGAAAAAAGACGGCAGTGAAGCCCGTTACGGTCACGATGAAACAGCCAATGCCCTTGGTATTCGTATCTCAAAACAACTCAGTGGTATTGTGACCAATACGCCAGTCAAATACGGCTATCAAGAACGTGCCCTTCTCCATGCCCAAGGCGGGATCAGCCTAGATATTGATGTCACGCCAGGCGTTCGTATTCCTTACGGCACAGAGCCCGATCCGGTCACCCACATTCAAGCGCTGGCCGCCCATCACCAATACTACCTGTCAGGTATTAGCGATATTCTGACCATCGACGAAACCGTTAAATCAAACCCAGAAACCATGTACCAGCTTTGTAAAGGCGCACTGGCAATTGGGTTCCGCGAGTTTACAGCCAATGTTCATTCCAACGACTTGGTGCGGGTGACTGGCTACATGGTAAAGATGTCTGATATCGCGAAATTCCAACAACAAGGCTCGCGAACCAATACCACAGGTTTAGGGGCAGAAGCCGCATCAAATACCGGCATACTCAATCGCAAACCACGAGTCGTTAGTAATGAACAATCGCCACGTTACTGCAACAGTCAGTAAGGTTCTTAACTTCTCTTGCGTCGACGGGCCTGGCAACAGGCTCGTCATTTTCCTGCAAGGCTGCAATTATCAATGCAAAAATTGCCACAACGCGCATACCATCGGGTTATGTGATCACTGCGGCGATTGTGTTTCCCCCTGCCCGTCGGGCGCGCTATCTCTGGTAAAAGGCAAAATACACTGGCAAGCAGATCAATGTACCCACTGCGATACCTGCCTTGCCATTTGCCCTCGCCAATCGAGCCCTAAAACGGCAGAAATGAATGTCGACCAGCTTATAACGCTCATTCACAAGCACCACTTGTTCCTGACGGGCATTACCGTTAGCGGCGGCGAAGCGACCTTGCAGCTGCCGTTTATCATCGCCCTATTTAATGCCATCAAAAATGACAATGAGCTCAAGCACCTAAGTTGCATGGTAGATAGCAATGGCAGCCTCAGTGTAACCGGTTGGGAGAAACTGCTTCCGGTATTGGACGGCGCGATGATTGATCTAAAAGCTTGGCAGGAAGATACCCATCGCTATATTACCGGCCGTAGCAACCATCGGGTTATCCAATCAATTGAGTGGCTAACCAAACACGACAAACTTGAGGAAGTACGCTTGCTGCATATTCCTAGTATCACTGACTATGAACCGGAAATAGAGGTTGTTGGCCACTTCTTGAAGAGCCTACCAAAGCGTACAACTGTCCGGCTCAATGCATTTCAGCATCATGGGATAAGCGGTGAGGCATTGACATGGGAGGCATGTAGCAAAGCAGAAATTGAAGCGCTGGCGGCTAAATTAAAGCAGAAGAATATAGATACTATTTATCGAGCACCATAGCTCTCGAACACATATAGCTTAAATCGGAGCTTTTCCCGTTAAATAGCCTGGGAAACAGCCATGATTTGCTCATAGAGCCAACGCTGGGCGGGATCATTCATGCTCGGCTGGTGCCATACAAGACTGTAAGAGACTTCACCATAATTAAACGGCAAAGGTTTGGATATCAAGCCTTTAGCCTGTTGCGCAGCTTCTGCCCATTTCTTTGAGCAGGTAAACAGTAACTCACTTTGCTGGCAGATCAACGCGGCCCCACCAAAGTCAGCGACATTCACGGCAATTCGACGCTTTTGATGCTGCTGAGCCAGTTGCATTTCAAAGAACGGGACATTCAGATCACTATCCATGATCCCAACATGGCCATAGCTAAGGTAGTTATCGATAGTCAGAGGTTCGTCGGCTAGCGGATGGTTTGGGTTCATCAAGCACACCATCTCGTCTTCTATCAAGCTTTCCCACACCAAGTTATTTTGCGAGCTCGGCGGCTGGCTCTTGTCATGGGGCAAAATAATAAAATCGAGTTGGCCTTTCGACAGGCTTTCAAACCCCATGCTATCCCGCGACCATATTTCCAATCGCATACCAGGCGCTTGCTCGAGTACCCTTGCAGTTAGCCTCGCGGCAATAAGCTCAAACGTACTTTCACGCATAGCCAATGCAAAGCGACCTTGGTAAGAGGCAGGATCAAACGCTTCTTGAGTCAGCATCTGATTCATTTCATTGATCATCTGATGAACAGTGGGCCCTAGCCGCCTTGCAAGTGGTGTCGCGACCAGCTGGTTGCCGTGACGATAAAACAACTCGTCATTAAGGTTTTCGCGCAACTGGGTCAGGGTTTTACTTACCGACGAGGGGCTCAAGCAAAGGCGCTCGGCACTGGCAGTGACACTCAGCGTATCAAGCATGACATGCAAGGTGATCAGGTGCTTCATGCTAATTCGGGATAACTTGATTAAATCCATGCGCTTTCACTGTTCATATTCGACAAAAAAGCCAGTAGCTTAAGCTACTGGCTTGTTTCATAATAAATTATTCTGCAATGGCGTCAAATGAAGATTTAGCGAACACCATGTAAAAATTCTGCACGGGTTGCTGGGTTACGTTTGAAAATTCCCCCCAGTGCCGTTGTTGTTGTCACACTGGTCGCATCCATGACACCACGCGCCTTCACACAGTAGTGCGTCGCATCCATGGTGACAGCCACATCATCACTTTCAAGCAAGGTTTGCAGCGCAACTAAGATCTGCTGAGTCATTCGCTCTTGTACCTGAGGGCGTTGAGCAAAGAAGCGTACGATACGGTTAATCTTCGACAGGCCGATAATTTTACCGCGAGGAATGTATGCCACCGTCGCTTTACCATCGATAGTCACCAAGTGGTGCTCACAGGTACTGGTTAGGGTGATGTCTTTCACTCGTACCATCTCATCACAGTTCATCTTGTTTTCGATAACCGTGATCTTTGGGAAGTTGGCATAATCCAGACCAGAGAACACTTCGTCGACATACATTTTGGCGATACGATGCGGAGTTTCTACCAAGCTATCATCGGTTAGATCTAATGAAAGAAGCTCGAGGATCTCACGCATGTGGTACTCAATCTTCTCTTTCTTTTCTTCGCGGCTGACTTGCTTGTCAGTCATTGGTGTTTCAAGGCCACGATCAACCAGTGCTTGGCGCACCTTCAACGCAGATTCGCTTAATGCTGTCATTCTATTCCTCCAACCTACTGGCTTGGGTATAACTAAGCAAAATTAAGCGCTTAGCTGATGATAAATCACCCAAATGAGCATACCAGTAATATTTCTGTCCGAAGGATACCTGTAATTCACAACAATTACACCACGTATTTAATACGGCATTAGTGATGAGAGGAATTTTTTGTCATAATTACTGACCACACAAAAGATAATAAAATGATTGATGGATGCCAAATTATGGGATGTTGTGACACACCGGGCTTGATGCCTGTAGCCGACGCGCTAACAAAAATCTTAGAGCAAGTTAAACCACTTGAAGCTACCCACACTGTTGCGCTTAACGACGCGATGGGATTAGTACTGGCAGACGATATTCGCTCACCAATTAACGTGCCCCCTTTTGCCAACTCTGCGATGGACGGTTATGCCCTGCGCGCCGCTGATTTAGCAAACACTGATACGCTGACGCTTGCAGGTAAATCTTTCGCGGGTATTCCGTTCGAAGGCGTTTGCCAACAAGGTCAATGCATTCGCATCATGACGGGCGCCCAAATGCCTGACGGTGCCGATACCGTCATCATGCAGGAAGAAACCGAGGTCGACGGTGATAACATTCGATTCACGGCAAAAGCACCGGCAGGGGATAATGTTCGCCCTATCGGTGATGACGTTTGCCAGGGTGATGTTGTAGTGGCAAAAGGTACTCGTATTACCGCCCGTGAAATGCCATTGCTAGCCTCTCTTGGTATTGCTGAGCTACCTGTATACAAACGCCCTACCGTAGCATTCTTCTCTACCGGCGATGAACTACGCCCTGTCGGCGAACCTTTGGAAGCCGGACAGATTTATGACAGCAACCGTTACGGTATTCGCGCCCTGCTTGAAAAATTCGGCTGCGATGTCATGGATCTTGGCATCATTCCAGATAGCCCAGAAAAACTACGTGAAGCTTTCGAAACCGCGACTCAAGCAGATGTGCTTGTCACTTCTGGCGGCGTCAGCGTCGGCGAAGCAGATTACACCAAGGACATTCTCGACGAGCAAGGCGAAATCGGTTTCTGGAAAATAGCCATGAAACCAGGCAAGCCGTTTGCATTTGGTACCATCAAAAACACTTGGTTCTGCGGCCTACCTGGCAACCCGGTGTCGGCAATGGTAACCCTATACCAACTTGTACAGCCAATGCTGGCGAAGCTTGCTGGTCATAACCAGTATCAACCACCCCAGCGCATGACAGCGGAAGCAACAACGGTATTCAAAAAGCGCCCGGGCCGTGCCGACTATCAACGCGGTATTTATAGCATCAATGCCGAAGGCCAAATTGAAGTTGCCACCACAGGAAACCAAGGCTCTGGCGCATTTAGCTCGATGCATCAAGCCAACTGCTTTGTGGTACTAGAGCAAGAGCGCGGCCGCGTGATGCCGGGCGAAAAAGTAACCATCGAGCTGTTTAACCATTCAATGTACTAACAGGATACACCCGTGGTAGAACTTACCGACGCAGAAATGCTGCGCTATAACCGCCAGATCATCCTCAAGCAATTTGACTTTGATGGTCAAGAAGCGTTGAAAGAGGCATCTATGCTGATCCTTGGGGCTGGCGGGCTGGGCTGCGCCTCGACACAATATCTAGCGGCGGCAGGTGTTGGCAAACTGACGCTCATTGATGATGACAAGGTCGAAGTGTCTAACTTGCAGCGACAGGTGCTTCACAATGACAGCACTGTGGGCGAACTGAAAGTCGACTCGGCCAAACAGGCGCTGACAACTATCAACCCAAATACGCAGGTTGATACCATTGCCAAGCGCCTCAATGATCAAGAATTGGATCAGCTCATCCAGCAGCACACCATTGTGCTTGATTGTAGTGATAACGTTGAAACTCGCAACCAATTGAACCGCCTGTGCCACCAGCATAAAACACCGCTGGTTTCCGGTGCGGCCATTCGTATGGAAGGACAAATCAGCGTTTATACCTATCAAGATAACGAACCTTGCTACCAGTGCCTAAGCGCCCTATTCGGTCAACAAACCTTAAGCTGCGTCGAAGCTGGTATCATGTCACCCGTTGTAGGGATCGTGGGTGCGGTACAGGCCATGGAAGCCATCAAAGTCGTGGCAAACATGGGACAGCCGCTAACCGGCAAAATCTTAATGCTGGATGCAATGAGCATGAGCTGGCGTGAAATGAAACTTGGTAAGCAAGCCAGCTGCCAAGTGTGCGGCTCAGCAGCGACGTAAAGTTCAGCCCAAGCGACACCGTAAAAGAATTAGCGCCCAATCAGGTAGCTTGCAGCCAGCATGTAAATGCTGGCTTTTTTCTTGCTCAATTATTTGCAGAAGATACAGTTTACACAAACAGTTACAAAGCAGTAACAGGTCATTAATCCTTCATTTTACGATTTAAATTATCATAGCCTATAGGATTTATTGATCTCCCTTATATCACTGATAAACAGGGAGCAATGTGAATGACGGTCGACGAATTTGCATCTGTGAGCTTGCTATGGACGTTAAACTGATAAAGCACCTAACCGAGTCATCGGTGTGTATCTTTGTGCTGTACTTTTGTTTTCACTGGCTGATGACAAGGTATGCGGGTGAGTTTTATACCGACTTGCTATGGAAGTTTTACGGCTTTTACTTTACCTCTGCAGTACTGTTCATCACCCTAGAAGTATTACAATACTACCGCAGTAGCTCTTGGGGTTACCTCGCCTATGCTTTCGCTACTATTGCGATCATAACAACCTCTTTTGAGCCCAATATCTTAAGTGAAGGGTTTCATAACCTAATAATTGCTGTTGGGTTTCTTGGCTTTTTGTTTGGCATGCTCCAATGGTGGAACGATGTCAAAGTTTCCCATGATTTCGAATAGCCAAAAGCAATTGCGGTTTAATTGCAAAACGGCTTAGCTACTTTGTATTTTGACCCTGAGATATGTAACACACTGTAACTAATCTCATATAGCCAAGCAGCTTGGGTATATAACCAAAAGCCGGAAATCATTCCGGCTTTTTATCGTCTTCATTCAATCTAGGTTGCACACCCTGCTGTAAATTGAATAAGGGGTGCTATTGGATCAAATACAAATCACGGGTATATCGTGCTTCTGCCGCATTAGTTGTTGAATAGCCGCCGACCTTAGGACTCTTTAGCACAGAGCGGGTGTAGTGGTACAACGGAATAGCCGGCATCTCTTCAGAGAACACGGCCTCTGCTTGTTGATAGAACTGGTTTCGCTGTTCATTGCTTGGCGCCTTGATTGCCTTCGCCATGGCTTCGTCGTAAGCCTCGCTAGACCAACGAGCATAGTTCATACCGGAACTTTCAAAATATGATAAGAAGGTGGATGCCTCATTGTAATCACCGATCCACGCATAGCGAGCAACCGTGAAATCTTTTTGAGCCAGCTTCTGTAGGAACGTCTTCCACTCTTGGTTTGCCAATGTCACCTTCGCGCCTAGCGTTTGCCCCCACATTGATGACATCACAATTGCCAGTTTCTTATGCGATTCCATGGTGTTGTAAACCAGCTCAAACGATAGCGGGTTCGACTTATCAAACCCAGCTTCTGCAAGTAATGCCTGTGCTTTTTGGTTACGCTCTTTCTGGCTTAGCTCGCCCCATGCCAAACTAGGTGGGGTGAAGCCGTCAACTGAAGGCGGCGTAACACCATAAGCTGGCACCTGCCCTTGCCCAAGGATCACGTTGGTCACCACATCACGATCAATCGCATACGCCAATGCCTTCCTTACACGTGGGTCATCAAAGGGAGGCTTATCCACATTGAACAAGTAATAGTAAGTACCCAATGAAGGCATGGTCAGCAATTCACCTGGTCGCTGCTTCTTAATTGCGGCGTATTGCTCCAATGGGAATGACGACGTGATATCTATTTCACCGGTACGGTAGCGATTATACTCCGCCGTCATATCCGAAATCGGTAAATAGGTCACCTTGTTAATTACTGTCTTGTCGTTATTCCAATAGTTGGGGCTTCGCTCCAGAATAATACGCTCGTTTAGCGTCCACTCTGCCAATTTATAGGCACTACTGGTGACAATATTTTCCGGCTTAGTCCAAGCATCGCCGTGGGTTTCTATGGCTGGTTTGTATACTGGGAACGTCGATTCATGGGCCATCATTTTGACAAAATACGGCACGGGTTTATCAAGAGTCACTTGCAGGGTTTTATCATCAAGCGCTTTTACGCCCAAGGCTTCAACAGCCAACTTACCTTCATTGATTTTGCCGGCATTTAAGATATGTGCCGTGCTGTAATACCACGCATAAGGGGCCGCTGTTTTCGGGTCAACAACACGCTTAAAACTGTATTCGAAATCACCCGCGACAATTGGCTCACCATTAGACCACTTAATGTTGTCACGTAAGTGGAAAGTGTACACCTTGCCATCAGCCGACTGCTCCCAATGTGTTGCCAATGCTGGGATGATCTTGCCATCAGGGCTTTGGGTTACCAAACCCTCAAACATGTCGGATATTACACGTGAACTTGAGGTATCTGATGAGTAAGAAGGATCTAAGGTCGGTACTTCATCGCCGTTACCGCGTACTATTTCCTGAACCTTGGCCAATGTTACATCTGCAGCCCAAGTGGGGCTCGCCGCTAACATAGTTATGGCAGCGGCAATCACGGTAAGCTTACTTCCTTGCATAGTCTTTCCTTGTGATGAGAGTAATAAATGCGTAACAAGCTTATTAACATACACTCATATTCAACAAGGCGATATGCTAAAAATCACAAATGGTTTGGTTGTATTAACCACCTTTGTGCGAGATATCACAACCTCGTATTGTGCAAGAAACAATCAAGCAAACACCCTCTCCCCAATTTATGTCACTAACAAAGGTTAGCTTTTTCGCCTTAGCCCCACGGCCTGCAAATAAGCATCACGCAGTGGCACCTCGCTGATAATTTCATCAACATCTGCCAATTGGCATGTGGCCGCACGCTTTACCCTTTCAAATTTACTGCTATCGGCAACGAGCACCACCTTCTGAGACTGCTTCATCGCTTTTTGCTTATAGGGAAGCTCTGTCAAAGCGTAACAAGTGATCCCCTGCTCAAGAGACACACCCGCCGCAGACATAAACATCAGATCAAACCGGAAATTATCGATTTCAGAAATATCCGATACGGGATAGAAATGGTTGTGGTCATCATCAAATTGCCCACCGCACAAAATCGCGTGGCAATTAGGCTTGTTCTTCAACGCCAAGAAAACATTCAACGAAAAGCAGACACCGGTAAACCTGAGCTCATCGTCTATAGCGTGGATAACATGGACAGTTGTCGTGCCGTTATCAAAAAAGATTGTTGAGTTATCCGTGACTTCTAAAGCGGCAATTTCACCTATTTGATGCTTTTCCTTTACGTGGTTCGCGTTTTGCTCATTGATCTCATAACCCGTTTCCGTGGTACGGAATTGCTTATTGAAGATATAGCCGCCAAGCAAGCTCATGGTAGGTGGTGGGTTGGTCAGATCGCGGCGAAGTGTCATCTCGGAAACACCCAGTGTTTCTGCAATATGCCCTAGGCGGAGTTTCTCATGGTTATGCAAGAGATCGGTAATTTGCTGTATTCGTTTATCGCGTTTGCTCTCAGACATCCTCGTCCTGTTTCAGTAAATCGATTTTCACTCTGGGTTAACCATACCACAGGATTGATAAAGACTCGTCCGATGAATTTGGCAACCTATAGTGATCAGCACAGCAATTATGAGAATAAAGACAGCTGATTCGTATGCAACTCAGTGTGATCAATATACTTGCATAAACTTCAATAAGTTAGCGTTTTACTATCTCTAAATGGGGAGGCATTTAACCTCCCCGACTAGATTTTATCTGCCTGCTTAAAGCTGGGGCAAATATGTATTCATCAGCATGAGGATGAATAATCGCCTTCTTAGAACTCGTAGAATAATCTTAGACGCGCACCAAAGTCATCTTCTTCAGCAAACGCATCAGAGTGAGGTTGTGCATCCAACTTGTTATTGACCGTTGTGTAGTAACTACCCAACAACACTGAGAAGTCTTCAACTGACAATACATCCTTAAACTCGTATGAGGCATACCAAGTCGACACTTTCACGTCACCTTCTGCCCAGCCTGAAAATTCTTTATTTTCATATTCATTATGCGAGTAAACATAACCCAAGCCGAAGCTGTTCCAAAGGGCGTTCATTCCCAATGTCATATTGTTTTCGTCCACAGCATCTAGGTATGCTGCGTTTAAGTTAATGTTCCAATCACCGTTGTTCCAGTTACCTGTTACGCCGTAACCGGTGCGTTCTGAGATATCGACGCCATCAGCCACAACTGCATTCGAAACCATATTCGCTTCCATCGAGGCTGCAACGGTAAAGTCACCCATGCTGTACGCAACAACAGGACGGATCAAGAAGGCATCTTTAGAAGCGTCGATCGTTTTACCATGGTACTGACTGCCAATACCGCCATTAAACAGGTTGGAGCGATCACCTATCATTGAACCCAGTTCAACATAAAGATTACCAAACTGCTGGCTGTACATGATCTGACCGTCAGAGCCACGGCCTCTTGCTTCCTTCATTTGGTAAACATAAGCCGAGCCATCGGTATAAAGTTCATTCGATGTATCACCAGAGTACTCAAGGAAAACGGCCTTTTTCATAACTTATCGAGTTACCATTTCCATCGCCGTGCGTATCGTAATTGACAGGGCCACCTTTTGCTATCCATTCAAATTGAGCTGTTTGGCCTTTTTCCATCACCAATTTTACTTCAGCCCCTTGCCCAGGTTTAAGGGAAACCATAATCTTATCTTTCCAAACAGGCACTGTTTCGACAGTACTTTCTTGCTGAGGGGTTATCAGCTCAGGTTCATCCGTGACAGGCTCATTTTCAGCGCTTGCCACAACAGTAACCACTTCACTTACCGCCCTGTCTTCTGCCGCCTCCTGAGCGAGCTGTTCTTTAATTTCTCCCATCTCTGTTAATCCCATCACCCGCCCCACACCTGTTGGATCGATAGCATACTCGGCAGGTAGGATAACGGTGACCAAAAGTGCCACAGCCACTCCCAATGCGATGAAAGTTGAACGGACTAGCTGCTTAGTTGTTGGAAGCTCAGCACGATTCGGCATATCTGAGTTATACATAATTAATTCCTTTATTGATTATTGAGCGACAACATAGCCCGTTAACTGATAACCAATGAGCATGAAACCTAAGCTCATCATAACGACATTGACTGAATAGGCTTGACGATAAAAACTGGTATGTCGCCGCCAGAAGCCCATTACAATCAAAATAGTGCCAAGTGCAATTAGTTGCCCAATTTCGACACCAATGTTGAACGCTAATAGATTAGGAACTAACCCATCAGGAGAGATATCATATTCGATGATTTTAGACGATAGCCCAAAACCATGACAGAACCCAAACAGCAAGGTTGCTAGTTTTGTATTGGGTTGCACACCGAACCAGCGCTGAAATGCGCCTAAGTTATCCATTGCTTTATATACGACAGATAACCCAATAATCGCATCAATAATGTAGCTGTTGATACCTATATTAAAGTACACCCCAAGCAGCATAGTAGACGAATGCCCCAGAGCAAAAAGGCTCACATACAGAGCAATATGCTTCATTTTGTATAGAAAGAAGATCACACCAAACAGAAACAAAATATGATCATATCCTGTCACCATATGTTTTGCCCCTAAATACATAAAAGCAACAATATTGGTGCCTGTAATTTCTTGTATGTACCCTTTATCACCTTGCGCCACTGCGTGAGCAAAAGCATCTGTACTTATGAATGTGAGCAAACCTAGTATGAGATAAAGTATCCATTGACTAAGCCACGAAGCTAAATAAGAAGGTAACCTTCTTATTCAATGTAAATCGAGTAAATTCATTTTATTACCAAGTATTTATAAAGATATTTATTAGCCGCTCATTGCGACACTTATCAACTAAATAACAAGGCTTTTGGGGGACGTTCGATTGTGAAAGGTTTATGGCGAGGTGATCCACTTTCTTGCTTATCATAGCTGGTGCTCAATAGCCTTTCCAAGGAAAAGTAATGATTTTCCTTAAAACTCACATTGTCATATACATGGTTATGATTACTTGCATCATGATAAAACGAGTACTTATCATCGATGGTATGGGTATGATTTGATTCATGGGAGTGCTCACTATCGAATGTGGATAGTAAAGGCATACTATGAGACCGAAATTCACCTATGACAGATGAAGTCATTCCAATTGCGAGGATGAATAGCATCAACAAGCTAATACATTTTGTTATTGCTTTAGACGCCATACACCTTCCCGGTATCAGAATGAATCACAGAAAACAACATTGTTATATTATAACAATGTTAAAATATCAACCACAAATCCAACAATTACACCAATACCGCCCAAAACTTTTAACAATAAATACAACCGCAAAAAACAAGCTCCGTTGCAACGTTTGTACACTCAAGCACTCGAGCTTTGGATACTTACGGAGCCATGGTATGCCAAACTTCAAAGGCCGTCACTTTAACCGCAAAATTATTCTCTCGGCAGCTGAATTTTTGGTTTTAAAGTAATCTGATATAGGCTTTCTCGTTGGATAAGTTTAAGGTTATAGAAAACAACGCGCTGAAGAATATAGGTTATACATTGAAGTTTTTTTCGTACACTAAGAAATGGAAAACTATCTTATTAGGGTTAACAGCAATCGTTGGTAGCACGATTGCATACCATCAATTTACAGACAAACCTTCACAAGCCGATCAAGTACAAGCAGTTCTAAACGATCTAGAGACAGTATTAGATGCCGCTAGACAATATTATCTCGACAACGGTGCTCTTCCCCCAATCACTTCAGATACTGAGCCTGAATTTGGTTACTTGAATATCAATAATCTGATCGCTAACCCTGGTTTGAAGACTTGGCGTGGTCCTTATTTACCATATGATGATACTTGGATCGGCGGCGAGCAATATATCAGCCACCCACAATACATTGCCACACAGCTACTCCTAAAAGAAACGAACAGTGCATGGGTACGAGGAAGCTCCCCCACAGGTTGTCAAACGACTTCATCCTCATGCTCTCTAGCTGCTTGTATTTGGCTAGTTCCACTAGAGGTTGCACAAGAAATTAATCACATTGTTGATGGTGAAGTGAGCTTAGAGAGCTCTGATGCGAAAGGAACAATACGTTATGACCAAGCTTTGCTAGGCAGCCTGATTTGCATGATCGGCGATAATTACCCCATGCCACCAGGAAAATAAGGATTGCCAGGGTAAGGGAGTGGCAACATAGAATCAAGGTACTAATGCGACTATTCGAAACCTACTACAGAGCAGAACCTATTTATTTAATGCAACCTGCCAACTTCAGCTATATCACAAAACCAAACTGGCAGGTTGCACACAAACTAACCTCTATCATGCATTGGCTGCTGTCGCTTTCTTCGGGATCGCTTTGTTCGATTCTTCTTTCTTTTCTGGCTTCTTATCCTGTTTTAGTTCAACAACTTGCTCTTTTTGCTCCGGGTGGGTGCTGCCTAGGAATTTACCGCCGCGAGCAATGCTGAGATCATCGCAGTAGATATCCCCTTCGATCTTGCCGTTTTCTAAAATCTCGATGGTGTTGGCATAGCACTTACCTTTGATGATACCGCCCACTATCATTTTGTCGGCAAACACCTCTCCTTCGATACGGCCTGATTGGCTCACCACCAATAGTTTCTCTAACCGAATTTTGCCTTCAATGCAGCCATCAACTTGAATATCGCACTCTAGCTTGAGCTCGCCTTTGATGTTGCATCCTTGTGCGATGATAGTTGTAGTTGCAAGCTCACCCGTTGCTGCACTTTGTTTATTAAAGAAGCCCATTTTACTATTCTCTCTTGTTCAAAAATTGATTCGAAATTATCACTATTCCAATCGACAAACGGTCGCGGGTCTAGCGCACGCCCGATGAACCGGATCTCGTAATGAAGGTGGGGGCCTGATGACAACCCCGTGTTTCCCGAGTACGCAATAAGATCGTGTTTATTCACGAAGTCCCCACTGCGCACAACAAACTTTTGCAAATGCGAATATGACGAGGAAAAACCAAAAGCATGTTCGATTTTAAGGAAGTTACCTGAACCACTTTTACTTGGCCTGATCACTTCAACCACCCCATCGGCTGGGGCATAAATTGGCGTGCCGGTGTTGACGGCAAAGTCGAGCCCCCGGTGCATTTTCCGTCTGCCTGTAACTGGATGGGTTCGAAAGCCAAACTGGGATGATTGGCGGGCGTTTTTTACTGGTGAGCCATTGGGTACCTGCTCTAATACCATGTGCCTAACCGCAGAGTTCACCGCGGCGAGATCTAGCCTTGCCTCGATAGGTGCTTCGCCATCACCATGCACGCCCAGCACGTTTTCGATATCCAATAATCGGTCTGACACTTGCGCTAAGCGAGATTCCCGTTCATCCAAATCCTGCTCTAAATCCGCCTTTAGCGATTGCAACGACGATAGTTGCTGTTCAAGGTTACCTGAACGAACTTCCAATTCTGCTTGTATTCCCCGCGCAGAAGCGCGATCATGAAGTAAATACAAGATGCTGCCTGCCACGGCCAACACTGCCACCAGCAATCCGTATCCTGACCAACGTAGAAATTGTTGCGTGCGTTTACTAAGTTGCAACGACTTGGAGCCGCTAACAGTGGAAATTGAAATGAGAATACGTTGGTTCATGGACGGTCATCAGAAAATAAAACTCTCTGTGTACAGCGACAACTTTGATGGAGTGGTTAAGCCAATAAGCTGAATCAATCGGCTTTGGTCGAATCGACTCAACGAAATGCGACCCATATCATTATTAGCTACCTGTATCACCTACATCAGTACAACTTTTTGATAACATGTAAATCCAAGTTATCTATAAAGTTCGTATCAATAAAGACTTCGCCTTTTTAATTGTGCTCACAAGGAAGTGACCGATGGCTTCAATAAAACAAGCATTATCAAAACGCCCATGGATTATCTCACTGTTCATTTTGGCACTGCTGTCGCTATGGCTCTTTAGCGGTTATCTCCCCTCAGCCCCATCAGCAGATGAGCCAGCTGGTCAACAAGCCGAAGCTAAACCAGCCAATATCACCCCACCATTAGCAAAAGTGATCGTCGAGCAATTTACGCCCCAACCGGTTACCCGAACTATTTCCCTATACGGGCGAACAGCCCCAGATCGCCAAGCTACCCTTGGGGCTGAAGTCTCCGGTACGGTCGAGAAACTGCTGGTGCGCAAAGGCCAACGAGCCAAAACTGGTCAGCCATTGCTTCAACTTGCCAAGGCAGACCGCGAGCTGCAATTGCTTCGCGCAAAGGCGCTGCTAAAAGTGAGGGATCAAGAGTTCAAGGCGGCACAATCACTCCGAAAGCGTGGGTTACAAGGTGAAGTGGCACTAAGCCAAGCCGAGGCCGCCTTAATTGAAGCGAAAGCCGATGTACGAAGTCTTCAAATCGCCTTAGACAATACTGTCATCTATGCCCCATTCGATGGCATTGTCGAAACCCTTCACGTTGAGCAAGGTGACTACCTTGGCGTGGGCGATCCTGTTGCTAGCGTTGTCGATCTCGATCCTCTGGTCATTAATGCCGATATCAGCGAACGCCATATCGATAAGGTTTACCTCAATCAACCTGCCGACATTAACTTGGTCACAGGTTTTAGTACCCAAGGCGAGCTGCGCTATCGCGCGTCGGTTGCATCTGAACAGACCAACACTTACCCAATCGAAATTGAAATTCCCAATCCTGATATGACGCTTACCGCCGGTATCAGTGCCGATGTTGAGCTAATTCTGGAAACCAAGCCTGCAATCAAAGTCACACCATCTATGCTTGCACTAGATGAAGCAGGAAACCTCGGTATCAAAACCTTGGCTGCACAAGATACTGTAGCCTTCCACCCCATATCTCTGGTTAAAGTGGAACCTGATGGTGTTTGGCTTGGCGGGTTTGATTCTCCTGTGAATATCATCACAGTCGGGCAAGGTTTTGTCCGCGATGGTGACAACGTTGAAGCGGTACAGCAGCTTGGGAGTGAATAATGATAGCCATTATAGATGCTGCGATTAGTCGCTCTCGAACCATCATTACATTACTGATATTGGTGCTTCTCGCCGGAATCGCGACCTATCGGGAGATCCCTAAAGAATCCAACCCAGATATCACTATCCCTATCATCTATGTGTCAGTCTCGCACCAAGGCATTAGTCCGGAAGATGCCGAGCGCTTGCTTGTCCGGCCATTAGAAAAAGAGCTTCGCTCCATCGAAGGGGTGAAGGAAATGACGGCTACGGCTTCCGAAGGCCACGCCTCGGTGGTACTGGAGTTTAATGCGGGTACTGATCTCAATGAAGCCCTTACCGATGTACGCGAAGCGGTCGATATTGCCAAGGTAAAACTGCCTGAAGACAGTGACGAGCCAACTGTCCATGAAATCACCCTAGCCAGTGAAGAGCCGGTATTGTCTTTGGTGTTGTACGGTACCGTACCCGAGCGCACCACCATCCAAATTGCCCGAGAGCTACAAGACAAGCTAGAAAGCTACCGCCAAATCTTGGAAGTGGATATTGCGGGCGACCGAGAAGATGTTGTAGAGGTGCTGGTTGAACCATTATTGATGGAAAGCTACGGGCTCGATCAGGAAGATGTGTTTAACCTGATTGCTCGCAACAATCGCGTGGTTGCCGCTGGTTTCATTGACAGTGGCTACGGTCGCTTTTCAGTCAAGGTGCCTTCTGTCTTCAACTCCCTAAAGGATATTCTGGAGTTACCTATCAAAGTCGATGGCAATAAGGTCGTCACCTTTGGCGATGTAGCGTCTATCCGTCGTGCCTACCGGGATCCTGAAAGTTTTGCCCGCCTCAATGGTCAATCGGCCGTGGTACTTGATGTGAAAAAACGTGCCGGTGAAAACATCATTGAAGCAGTAGAAATAGTCAAAGCTGTCATTACCGAGGCGCAAAAACGCGAAGAGTGGCCTAACAACCTCTTGGTTGAGTACACGCTAGACCAATCGAAAGAAGTTAAAACCATGCTTAATGACCTGCAGAACAATATCTTGTCTGCAATCATCTTGGTGGTTATCGTCATTCTCGCGATCCTTGGCTCACGTACGGCATTTTTGGTGGGTATTTCAATCCCCGGATCTTTCCTAACCGGGTTACTGGTACTGGCCATCAGTGGGCTCACCGTCAATATCATCGTGCTGTTTGCCTTAATCATGGCAGTCGGTATGCTGGTTGATGGTGCCATTGTCGTTACTGAGTTTGCCGATCGCCGGATGCAGGAAAACATTCCGCGCAAGCAAGCCTACCAAGAAGCAGCCAAGCGTATGGCATGGCCAATTACGGCTTCAACAGCCACCACCCTTGCCGCTTTTGCCCCTCTGCTATTTTGGCCCGATACCACGGGTGAGTTCATGCGCTACTTGCCGCTTACCTTGATTGCCACCCTGACGGCCTCGCTGTTGATGGCACTGGTGTTCGTTCCCGTGCTCGGGACTGTATTTGGCAAGCCAAAGTACACAACGAAAGCCGAACAACAACGTAAAATCGCCATTGAAAACGGCCAATTTGATCAAGCGGTCGGGCTAACCAAGCTGTACTTAAGTAGCCTTGCTATCGCAATTAAGCATCCTTTGAAAATTTTAGCCAGCGCCTTGGTTTTGGCAGTGTTGGTCGCCTTTGCTTATGGCAAAGCCGGACTAGGTGTGGTTTTCTTCCCTGAGGTCGACCCACCACACTTTACAATCAAAGCCCGCTCTCATGGCGATCTTTCTATCTACGAAAAAGATGCGCTCATGAAGCAAATTGAGTCGCGTGTGTTTGGTACTGAAGGGATTAAGAGTGTCTACACCCGAACAGGGGGCGATGACCAAATCGGTCAAATTCAGCTGAACCCAATGGATTGGCAGTACCGCCGACCAATTAAAGAGATCATTGCAGAGCTTCGAGAGAAAACCGCTGATATTGCTGGCGTTGAGCTGGAATTCAAGTTCCCACAAGCAGGGCCGCCAAGTGAGCACGATCTCGTCATTGAAATAACGGGTATCAACCCGCAAGACATGGAGCAAGCAACAGCCCAAATTCGACACTGGATAGAAAGCAAAGCAGCATTCACCAATATTTCCGATTCCGCCGATAAACAAGGTATCGATTGGACCATTAATATCAACCGTGATGATGCGGCCCGCTTTGGCGGTGATGCCACCTTGGTCGGTAATACGGTTCAGTTTGTTACCAATGGCCTCAAAGTGGGTGATTTCTTGCCTGATGATACCGATGAAGAAGTCGATATTTTGGTTCGCTACCCCAATGATAAACGGGACGTAGGGCGCTTCGATGAGCTGAGGGTGAAAACACAGTACGGCATGGTGCCTATCACCAATTTTGCCAGTATTTCCCCTGCCCCTAAACAAAGCACGATCAATCGTATTAACGGTAAGCGCGTACTGGAAGTCATGGCTGATATGGCTGAAGGGTACAACCTAAGCCTGATGTTACCGGAAGTTGAAGCCGCCATTGCAGAGATGACGTTCGCCAAAGGTACTCAGGTGCAAGTTCGCGGTCAGAATGAAGATCAAAACAAGTCTTCCGCCTTCTTAAAGTCGGCGTTCTTGGTTGCGCTAGCAGTCATGGGACTTATCCTGATCACGCAGTTCAACAGCTTTTACCAAGCATTGTTGATCCTCAGTGCCGTGCTCTTCTCGACTGTTGGCGTGTTCCTTGGCTTGCTTGTGTTCCAACGTCCGTTTGGCATCATCATGTCAGGGATTGGTGTCATCGCCTTGGCCGGTATCGTGGTCAACAACAACATCGTATTGATCGACACCTTTAACCAACTGCGAAAACAACGTTTAGACAAGGTAGAAGCAATAATGCAAACCGGTGCCCAGCGTTTGCGTCCGGTATTGCTTACCACCATCACCACGATTCTTGGCTTGATGCCAATGGTGCTTGAAATGAACATCGACCTAATCAACCGTAAGATTGAGTTCGGGGCACCGAGTACCCAATGGTGGTCACAGTTGGCAACCGCCGTTGCCGGTGGTTTAGCCTTCGCAACCCTGCTGACATTGATTCTTACCCCATGCCTGCTGATGCTGGGTCGAGACAAGCAGAAAGTAGCTAGCGCACAACCTCCGGCAATTAAAGTTGAAGACAATGAGACAGAAATTGAACAATACGCTGGGAAGAAAAAAGAATTAGCTCAGAGTGAGTTCGCCTAATGCAAAAACATATCTGCTAATTGCTTAAGCTTTTAATAAATTAAACTTCAGGGGGCGAAATTCATTTTCGCCCCCTAATTATTTGGGTGAGGGGAATACTGCTTCTAAAAAACGGTCATGAATAACCAAAGCTAACTATCTTGATTATTCAAAAAAGAATAATTGCTCCTGACTGACACCCTCTTCGCCAAAGCTGATCAACCCGGCACCAACAACATCACCAATCTGCCATTTACACCAGGCTTTTTCACCATCAACCATCACTTCGGTAATCATCATTTGATCACCGAATGCTTTTAATTCACCGATATAACTCGGTAAGTCGCCCTTTTGATGCACAACACCATTTTTATCCAGAAGCTTATAATCAGCGGTTACATTCGCAGCAATCGCACTCGCATCGAGACTGCTAAACCCACTTGCATAGCCACCTAGTTTATCTTGTGCTGACATAATCAATCCCTCTACTCTACGTAAAGTAAATTACCCTTGGAGTATAGTAGCCTGGTAGCCATCAGCTAAGCGCCCAACGAACAATGACGGCAATCAACGACACGACCGCAATACCGCCAAGATACAATGCAGCAAACCAAAACCAACGTTTAAAGCATGGGTTGATCATTAATGGTAACCCTCATCTTCTTTCAATTTGCCTCTGAACACCCAGTATGAATAGGCGGTGTAAGCAATAATCAACGGTAATAGGAACACTGCCCCACTCAACAAAAATTTCAAACTGGTATCAGGTGCAGCAGCTTCAGCATAGGTCAAACTGTGCGGCACAATGTATGGATAAGTGCTGACACCAAACCCTAGAAATGCCAAGAAGAATAACCCCAAGCTAACCAAGTAAGCCTGCACGGGCTTGTGCTCCATCAAATCTTTAAACAAGAGATACACCAGGTAAGCTGAGCAACCGGGAATTAACAAGAACAAAAAGGCTTGCGGGAACGAGAACCAACGGTCGGCAATCACTTCATTGCCCAGTGGCAACCATAAACTCAAAATACCGACCATCACTACCATTATCAACGCACATCGCTTCGCGATCGGATAAAAGCGTTGATGATAACCGTCTGGCATTTTAATCAGTAACCAACACGCCCCCAGCAAGGTATAAGCCGCAACTGTCACAAAGCCGCAGAACACACTAAATGGCGTAAACCAATCAAACCAACCACCACTGTATTGGCGATCAACCACTTCAACGCCTTGTAACAAGGTGCCCAATATCATACCTTGGCTAAAGGTCGCGGCCAGGGAACCAATAAAGAAAGAGCTATCCCACAAGAACTGCCCTCGCTTCGTTCTGAATCGGTATTCGAAAGCCACACCTCTGAAGATAAGTCCCAACAACATTACAATGAGCGGCGCGTACAACGCTGGCATTGCTACCGCGTACGCGAGTGGAAATACGGCAAACAACCCACCGCCGCCCAGCACCAGCCAAGTTTCATTACCATCCCATACTGGCGCGATACTGTTCATCATTAAGTCACGCTCTTTAACCGATTCGCCAGAAATAAACAGGATACCGATGCCAAGATCGAATCCATCAAGAATGACATAGGCGAACACGGCTATCGCAATCAATATGTACCAAATTAATGCGTAATCCATGATGGCTCCTTGTGTAAGCAATTACATGGTTAACTTGTTCGAAGAAGACAACGACTCTTTGTCGCTCCCCCCCTCACTGGCTACCGGCACAATGGCTTCAGGTGGTTTCTCATACTTGGTTGGTGACTTGCGCATCAAACGTAATAGGTAGAAGATACCTGCACCAAACACAGTAAAGTAAACAACCACAAAGGCAGCAAGAGACACACTTACCGCTGCGGCATCAACAGGTGAAACCGAATCGGCGGTACGCAGCAATCCGTAGACGGTAAAGGGTTGACGGCCTACTTCGGTGGTTATCCAGCCACAGAGCAACGCGACAAACCCTGATGGTGCCATGATGACGCAACATCGATGGAAGTTGGTGTGGTGATAAAGATCATCTTTCTTGCGCAACCACAAGCTATAAAGGCCAATCGCCAGCATTAAGAAACCAAGGCCAACCATGATGCGGAAGCTCCAGAATACAATGCCAACTGGCGGATGATCTTCTTCGGGGAATGCATCTAGCCCAAGCACTTCCCCATTCCATTCATGCTTTAAGATCACACTGCCCAAATGCGGGATCGCAATTTTGTAGTCCACTTCTTTGGTTTCTTCATTCGGTAGGCCAAAGAGAATAAGTGGCGCCCCTTTCTGGGTTTCAAAGTGGCCTTCCATTGCGGCAATTTTGGCAGGCTGGTGCTCAAGGGTATTTAACCCATGCAAGTCACCCACGACAACTTGTATTGGCGTGACAATCGCAGCCATCCACATTGCCATGGAGAACATGGTTCGAGCCAAATGATTTTGCTGCGAGCGGAGCAAGTGATAAGCAGCCACGCCCCCCACCACAAACGCCGTGGTTAGATACGCCGCTAGCACCATGTGAACCAATCGGTATGGGAACGAAGGGTTAAACACCACCGCCCACCAGTCTTCTGGAATGTATTGGCCCAACTCATTCATTGAGTACCCGGCGGGTGTTTGCATCCAGCTATTCACCGACAAGATCCAGAATGCCGACATTAATGTCCCTATCGCGACAATCACGGTCGACATAAAATGCAGCTTCTTACCAACCCGGTTCATCCCAAACAGCATCACACCAAGAAAGCCCGCTTCAAGGAAAAACGCGGTGAATACCTCGTAACCCATTAATGGCCCCAGCACCGGCCCGGTTTTGTCGGAAAAAACACTCCAATTGGTACCAAACTGGTAACTCATCACAATGCCACTTACCACGCCCATACCAAAACTGATGGCAAAAATTTTTATCCAATAATGGTAAAGCTCAATGTATTTATGCTTGCCTGTTTTAAGGTACAAACCTTCAAGGACGGCAAGATAACTGGCTAAGCCAATCGTAAAAGCGGGAAATATGATGTGAAAGGAAACAGTAAATGCAAATTGAAACCTAGCTAAATCAACAGCTAATTCATTCATAGCAGCTCCTAGTTGTTCCAGCTAAAAGCGAATACCAATCTGAGTTTGTTAACATAATTAACTACGCGCTGATTAACAGTATGGTTCATCCTGCTGGATCCGTAGCAAGATCCTCCTATTAGTTCATAATGGTATTCGCCCTCTTCTCTGGTCTTTTCTGCCACTCGCCCAGTTTGGGTTAGTGGTTTATATTTAAACTATTGCTAATCGCAATGACCACTCAGCCCGTAACAACAGTAGTACTGGTGAGCTTCTTCACTAGGATTCGTGAGGGCTAAAGAATGAGTCTTAAATCTACACTAGAAAAACTCGAACACGCTTTTGAGCCAGGTGGCAAATATCAAAAGTGGTTTCCGCTCTATGAGGCATTCGCCACCCTGCTTTACACTCCGGGACAAGTGACTAAAAGCACAACCCATGTACGCGATAGCATCGATCTGAAGCGGATCATGATCATGGTATGGCTTGCCGTATTCCCAGCCATGTTTTGGGGAATGTACAACGTCGGCCACCAAGCTATCGTTGCCTTGTACTCGCTCTATACACCAGAGCAAATCACAGCGCTTATTGACAGTAATTGGCATTACTCTGCCACCATTGCTCTTGGTGGGAGCATGGCCGAGTCAGCCAGCTGGGCCAGTAAGATGCTGCTGGGCGCCGTCTATTTCTTCCCGGTTTATATTACGGTGTTTATTGTCGGTGGTTTTTGGGAGGTACTGTTTGCGATCATCAGAAAGCATGAAATCAACGAAGGCTTTTTTGTTTCGTCGATTCTGTTTGCGTTGATCTTGCCACCAACCATTCCACTTTGGCAGGCAGCCTTGGGGATCACGTTTGGTATTGTGGTAGCCAAAGAAATCTTTGGCGGTACCGGGCGGAACTTCCTGAACCCAGCATTGGCTGGCCGTGCCTTCCTTTACTTTGCCTATCCGGCACAAAGTTCCGGAGGCTTAGTATGGACCGCTGCCGACGGTTACTCCGGCGCAACCGCCCTCAGCCAATGGGCTGAAAACGGTCAAACGGCGTTAATTCATAATGCAACAGGCGAAACCATCAGCTGGATGGACGCTTTTGTCGGTAACATCCCTGGCTCAATAGGTGAAGTCTCCACCCTGTTTTTACTTCTCGGCGGCTTGATGATCTTGTTCATGGGCGTGGCATCGTGGCGAATTGTTGTCGGCGTGATGGTGGGAATGATAGCAACATCGACCCTGCTCAATATGATTGGATCCGACTCTAACCCAATGTTCTCCATGCCGTTTTGGTGGCACTTGGTGCTGGGTGGCTTTGCCTTCGGTATGTTTTTCATGGCAACCGACCCCGTCTCTGCGGCGTTTACCGATAAAGGGAAATGGGCGTACGGGATCCTGATTGGAGTCATGACGGTGTTTATCCGCGTGGTTAACCCCGCTTATCCCGAAGGCATTATGCTCGCTATCTTGTTTGCTAATCTGTTCGCACCACTATTCGATAACTTTGTAGTCAGTGCCAATATCAAACGCCGACAAAAACGGGCGCTCAATCTGAAATCATGACTAAGCAACTAAGCCTGTGTTTTCTTTCAAACCCTAAAACTTCTAACCATTATATGAGTGATAAACGAAACCCTGACCACATGGTTGGGGTTTTTAGGCTTTATGCATCATATTGCTGTCAGGAAGTTTTACACACCTCTAAAGCTCACATACTAACTCATTGAATTTTAGTAATAAAAAATCTGGCCCAATAGTTGCTCGTTATTAAAAGACAAATACTCAACCAAGCACATATGGGATAGCAGATTACACAGCAATATTAAATTGCCGTTTCTGTTAAGTAGTCGCCTTAATCGGGCAGTTAAAAAGGAATAATTCGATGAAGCATTCTAACTCACCATCAAAAACACTCATTCGTACACTAGCCGCATCATTGGCCCTAGCTGCCAGTGCGGTGATATCACTTCCCGCGCATGCCGTTTACATGCCTTTTGGTCCACAGAATGATATCGATATCAGTACTGTGACGAATGACTGGGGCTGGACATTGTGTGATACCCGCCGATACCGAGACAACAATGCTGGCGGTATCGCATCACTGGATCCATCTTGTCAAAACAGTGACTACATTATGCTGGCAGGACGCCGTACAGGTAACAATATTCTAGATGTGTTAGCAGCGACAACCGTACTTGATGCAACAACATTAACAGGCACAGGAGGTGGAGTAACAACAACCTCCAATGGTGCTGAGTGGTATTACAATCCAAATTATTCATGGGGTTTTGCTGGTATTGGGGATACTGTCAGTAAAAATTCATGTGATACCGCAGGTATGAATGAACGTGATCGCTTATGTTGGCATACGGTTAACTCTAGTGTTGGAGGCTGGCGAAGTGGTGACAATCTTTGGTTAAATAGCAGCACAAGCTTTGAAAAACTCGTCTTCGTTGCCAACTCTGTGCCAGAGCCGGGCACATTGGCTGTCTTAACTCTTGCGGTTGCAGGCCTAGGCTTAACCCGCAGAAAGACACGCAAACACTAAGCGCTGCTCCTATTCACAGCAAATAAATCGAAGGCCATAACCCATCGGGTTATGGCCTTGTCGTTGAGTGACAGACTATGAGTTGCTATTGGCAATTAGAAATTATTGTCATCAAAGCTCATATCCTCTTGCTGGTTAGTATTCATATCATCGTCACCGCCTGCACCTTCATCCATCAGCGGATCGAAGCCATCTTGTCCGCCATTGTCTTGCGTCCAATCTGTTTCTTCACCCTGCTGATCATCCTGCTGCTCGTTAGCTTGCGGCGACGTATTACCAATATTATCGTCATCAAAATTAACGGTGACAGTGTCACTATCACCCACTTGCTCATACATATTGTCATAGCCGGTCATAGTGATATCGAGGCTACCACTGAAGTTTTCATCGGCAACCAACGTGAAGCTATCATCGCCACTTACCGTATAGCTACCATCGCCATTATCTAGCGCCGAATCAACGCTCACCCCCTCTTCAAGTCCTGAAATCACAACGACATCAAGATCAGGGTTATCAGTGATCGCGTCCGGGATTGGGATTTCCAAGCTATCGCCCGGCACACCATAATAATCAGCCTCTGCAGATTCAATCGCGATGTCTTCCTGTTCAATCTCCTGCACGTTCTGATCTCCCGCCTCCTCTAGGAAGAAGGACACAACAGCTTGCTGTTCAGGCTCACCATCCACGCTATAACTCACATTGAGGGCTATTTCACTATCGGCATCATCGTTTGGCCAGAAGCTATAGCTACCATCTGGATTATCAAACAACATACCGTCATCACCGTCATAACTCACTTCGCTAATTGTGATACCGTCATGATCATCTATCCCTGCTTGGTTCAGAATATCAGTATCCGTAAAGTTCACCGTTCCGTTGGAATCCGCAGCAAAAGCCTGAGCAGGCTCAGTACTCTCTTGCGACTCTTCAACAGTGAACTGATATAAACCCGGTACACTGGCTTCACCGTCATTCACATCATAAGAAACACTGGCATCACCGCTCCATCCTTCATCGGGAATGAAAGTCCAGGTCTCACTGTCTTCTTCAACAATTCGCCCTTCACCTTCATCCACCATAACATTTGAAACATCTAAACTGTCGCGATCAGCCTCCGGCCAACTTTGTAGCAGTGTTTCCGTGGTAAGGGTTACCGCATTATCAGGGTATGCTTCTTCAACGGTTACAGTCATCGCCTGCAATACAGTATCTGTACCATCATTCACACTGTAACTAATCTCGGCTTCCCCATGCCAGCCGGGTTCAGGTATGAAACTATAAGTGCCATTCTCAGCAGTCAGTACACCTTCCCCTTGGGTGATTTGTACTTGGCTTACGGTTAAGTCATCACCATCTGCATCCGTGATATTGGAAAGTAAATCAGCGTCACTAAAGTTCAGAGTCCCATCTTCCGTCATCTCATGAACAAGCGCTTGTGTACTTTGCGGCACGGCATTATCACTTTGTTGCGTGGATTCAACGCCAAGGGTGATACCCGCATCCTGCGCATTCCCCTCGGCATCAACAACTTGGAAGGTAACATGCACTTGCCCGGTAAAATCAGGGGCCGGAGTGAAAGTCACATTACCATCTTGGTCAATGTCGATTTCGCCTTGGCTCGAATCGACAAGGTTAAGGTGCTCGATAGTGAAGTCATTGCCTTCAACTTCCAATTCCGAAAGCGATAACAATTCATCAGCGGTTAGCTCGATCACCTCATTAGCTTCACCTTGAACTGCCTCATCAACAATGGTTGCCTCGGCCGCTGGCATATTTGAAATTTCGTCACCGTAATCAACTGTTGTCGCCGTTACTGTGACGAAGAAGTTTCCTGACCAGTTTGCCGGTGGTGTAATTTCCAGTACATCAACATCCCAGTTCATTAAATTGATCTGCTGACCTTCCTCGGTGATCTCGACCGTATTAACACCATCACTGACAATGAAGCCTACCGGATAACCTGACATTACCAATGCTGTCATCGATTCTGAATCATCCACCATGGTGATATTCAGATCTAAAATTCCGCTACCATCTTCCGTAATCAACAATGGGCCATCATTTTCAGTCGTGATCATGGCGCCATCAGCGACCGGGCGAACATAAACAGGCATTGATGTTTCGTAAGTTGCCTGCCCATCCGTGACCTCGACCGTCATTGCAATGCTGCCAGCAAAGTCATCAGCAGGCACAAAGGTCCAAGTACCATCTTGGTTATCAACCACCTCGCCTTGCGCTTCTTCACCGTCGGCGGTCAGTACTCGTGATATTGACACTGTTTCGCTATCAATATCATCGAACAAGCCAAGAAGTGATTCGGATGTGAAAGTGACGCCTTCGTCCTCTAACGTAGTCAGCGATGCATTGCCGGTTGCAAACGGCGCGTCATTAACAGGAATAACATCTACATTCACCGTCCCTTCGACAGTATGTTCGCCATCTGTCACGCTGTAGGTTAGCTCAACCATACCGTTGAAATCTGGCGGTGGTGCAAATGAATAGCTACCGTCTTGATTCGGCGTTAACGTCCCCCCCAGTGGCGCTTTTATCTCAAGGCCAACCAGTGACAGCTCGTCACCTTCGATATCCGTCACCTGGCTCAACAAGAAATCAGGATGAAGAACTAGCTCCTGATCTTCATTGACCTCAGCCGCGAGCGGCTGCTGGACTTCCGGTGCGTCGTTCACGGCTTCAAAATCAATGAAAATACTGTTTTCTGAAATCAATTCACCATCAGTGACCTTATAAGTCAGTTCAACAGTGCCGTTATAGTCTTCATTGGGAATAACGCTGTAAGTACCGTCACCATTGTCTTGTAAGGTTGCATCATTACCGACCAACGTCAGATCAATGATGTCGAGATCCAAGCTATCAATGTCTGATGCTTGCTCAAGCAGCTGCTGCTCAGTAATGACCACAGGTGCAAACTGCGTCGAACTTTCTGATTGTGAGTAAGCTTCTGATAACTGTGCCGATAGCTCAATAGGCTCATTCGCTTGATTTTCTTGATGGTGGAAGACAACCTCTTCGGTCATTTCCGAACCATCAACATCAATAGAAGTAAAGACAGCGGAGTCTGGTGCAACTTGTGACACTGTCATGTTTTGTACAACATAAGTACCATTGCCTTGAATCGTTCCTAGCTCAAAGCGCGCCACAGGTTCATCGGCAGTCAGGGTATAAGTCGTCACATAACTGTTAGGATCGTCTTTGTGGTAGGTTTCCGAATCAATCACTTCACCTTCGGCATTAAAGGCCTTAATTTCGACTTCCGTAAAGTGTTTTGAAGACTCCATAAACCAGCCACCTAGCCCATCCAAGGTGAAGCTAATTTGGTTTATGTTTTCACCATCAATTTCGACTGTTAGCTTTTCATCTCCACTTAGGCCATTACGGTCACTATCACCAATACCATGACCAATATGTGTATTGCCGTTCCAAGCACCTAGCGGGCCATCATTGCTGGAGGTGGTTACCGTAAGATCACCATCAGTAAACTGACGGGTATGACTGTCAACCGCCTCTCCCCAGTCATCAAGTTTGGCATTATCGTCAAAGGTACCAATCATGCTGTCGTGAGTAACGGCCTGAACCGCATCTTCATCAGGCACGCAGCGGATCTCGGTGTCATGCGCCACCTCATCCCCAACTTGCATGATTACCCACTCATCATCAATAAAGGCTTCAATTGAACCAAATTCAGGTTCTTGATCGAGGCGAATCATTGGCTCTTCACGCATTGATACGCCAACAATTGTATCTTCTTGCGCTGTTAGGAATATCTCATCGCCAGCATCAGGCGCATCGTTAACCGGGTTGACGGTTACATCAACGGTGCTTTGAACAGTTTCTGTGCCATCAAATATATCGAAGTTCAAATCCAAAGAGCCATTAAAATTCTCTGGTGGCGTTACATCAAAACTGCCATCCGGGTTTGGCGTAATTTCCACATCCGGGTTAGCCGAGGTGAGATTGCTTGCCGTTAATTCATCGCCATCAATATCGGTGGCATGTACTAGCAAATCATCCTGAGTGAAGCGTAAGGTACCATCCTCATCCATCACCGCTTCTACAGGCGCACCGGCTTCAGGACCATCATTAACCGGAGTGACCGTTAAATCAACACCACTGGATACGATCTCTTCACCATCCGAGATGTCAAAGCTGAGCGCTAAGTCACCGTTAAAGTTCTCTGGCGTGGAAATGGTGAAGCTGCCATCGGGGTTTGGCGTGATCTCCACATCCGGATTAGCCGAAGTAAGATTGCTAGCAGTTAAATCGTCACCGTCAATATCGGTAACATTTGCCAGTAAGTCATCTTGGGTTAGGGTCAGCTCACCATCTTCATCCATGGTGGCTTCGATATGATCGCCCGCTTCCGGTGCATCGTTAACCGGAGTAACCGTTAAATCTAACTGGGATGGGGTTGTAAATTCACCATCGGTGATGTCGTATGACAATGCAAGATCACCATGGAAATCCTGTGGCGGCGTAATGGTAAAGGTACCATCGCCATTATCTCGAATATCAACATCGGGATTATCTGACGCCAGATTTTGAGCAACAAGGTTATCACCATCAGCATCTGACGCATTGGCTAGCAATTCTGCTTGGTTAACCGTCACTGAGTTGTCTTCGGCGGTATTGGCCGAAGCAGGCCCGGACGTTTCCGGTGCAAACTCCCTCGCGTCTACATGGATAGTTTGTGAAACACTGGCCTCGTCATCGTTTGATAGTTCTCTGGCTGTTGCTTCAACGACAATATCAAATTCATCATTAAAGTCATCGGGCAGCTGAAGGCTAATAGTGTCTTCAAGGGCTACGGTAGGCAATACAATTGGAGTTTCACCATCCGATATTATTTCACCACTATAAATAGTGCTGTTCACCTCACCCATATCGATGGTAAACATGAAGTCATCAAAATCTCGGTCTCCACCGCCCAGCAAATCTTCTATACCGTAAACAATCTCCCCATCTTGATTCATCGAAGTACGAGTATGCTGGAAGTTGTCTTGGTTAAGGTGAGCACTACTACCACCATGGAACACCGCATCACCAAACTGGCTACGAATCACTGTTTCACTGCCATCATCACCAATGAACACAAGCTGAGGATCCGTTGAATCCATCGTCGCAGGATTACCTTCGTTATCGCGGAATTCATAATGGCCTTCACCTAGATCATCAAAGTCATTCTTCCTAAAGCCATTTGGGATAACGAACAGGTTAAAACTTTCACCTTGTTCAATATCAAAGCTGAATTGAGTTTCACCTGGGCGTAAGTCGCCACCGCCACGTATCTGAGAGGCATTTTCATAAACAAGATCTACACCTGTAATATTGCCTTCTTCATCAACCTTGTAGTAGCCCACTGAATTCCTGAATCCAGCGCCCTCACCTTCAAAGGTTACCGTGACTTCGGTATCTGCATAGCTGGTTAACCCGTTATCTTGCGCTTCTAACACTTCGTTACCATCATAGCGAAGTACACCGCCTTCAGGGATGCCATCAACGGTGACAGTCAGTGATTCAGAAAGGTCTTGATCATTTAGGCTGGCGGCTATATTCAGCTCAATGGCGTCATCCGGATCAGTGTCGATTTCATTGCCCGGAATCACATTGCCGTCACCGTCCGTAACGGCTAAATTCGGTGAATCCGCAATCGCCTCAACAGTAAGGTCAACGCCAGCCTGAACCGTTTCTTCACCATCTGAAATGTCATAACTTAAATACAATTCGCCACTGAAATTTTCCGGCGTGGTAATGGTAAAGCTGCCATCTGGGTTCGGCGTGATTTCCACATCCGGATTGGCCGAAGTCAAGCTACTCGCAGTGAGATCGTCGCCGTCAATATCAGTGGCATTCGCCAGCAAGTCGTCCTGCGTCAGTATTAGCTCACCATCTTCGTCCATGGTGGCTTCGATATGATCGCCTGCTTCCGGTGCGTCGTTCACTGGCGTTACTGTTAAATCCACACCGCTGGATACGGTCTCTTCGCCATCGGAGATGTCATAGCTCAGGTATAGATCACCGTTAAAGTTTTCCGGCGTGGTAATAGTGAAGCTGCCATCGGGGTTCGGCGTAATTTCCACATCCGGATTGGCTGACGTTAAGTTACTCGCGGTTAAATCGTCGCCATCAATGTCGGTGGCATTCGCTAACAAGTCGTCTTGCGTCAGAATGAGCTCACCATCTTCGTCCATGGTGGCTTCGATATGATCGCCAGCTTCCGGTGCGTCGTTCACTGGTGTAACCGTTAAATCTACCCCGCTGGAGACGGTCTCTTCGCCATCGGAGATGTCATAGCTCAGGTATAGATCACCGTTAAAGTTTTCCGGCGTGGTAATGGTAAAGCTACCATCTGGGTTCGGCGTGATTTCCACATCCGGATTGGCTGACGTTAAGTTACTCGCGGTTAAATCGTCACCGTCAATATCAGTGGCATTCGCCAGTAAGTCGTCCTGCGTCAGAATTAGCTCACCATCTTCGTCCATGGTGGCTTCGATATGATCGCCTGCTTCCGGCGCGTCGTTCACTGGCGTCACCGTTAAATCCACACCGCTGGAGACGGTCTCTTCGCCATCGGAGATGTCAAAGCTGAGTGCCAAGTCGCCGTTAAAGTTTTCAGGCGTGGTAATAGTGAAGCTGCCATCTGGGTTTGGCGTGATTTCCACATCCGGGTTGGCCGAGGTTAAGTTACTCGCGGTGAGATCATCGCCGTCAATATCAGTGGCATTCGCTAACAAGTCATCTTGAGTTAGGGTCAGCTCACCATCTTCATCCATGGTAGCTTCGATATGATCGCCCGCTTCCGGTGCGTCGTTAACGGGCGTAACCGTTAAATCTACCCCGCTGGAGACGGTCTCTTCGCCATCGGAGATATCATAGCTAAGCGCCAAGTCGCCGTTAAAGTTTTCAGGCGTGGTAATGGTGAAGCTGCCATCTGGGTTCGGCGTGATTTCCACATCCGGATTGGCTGACGTTAAGTTACTCGCGGTTAAATCGTCACCGTCAATATCAGTGGCATTCGCCAGTAAGTCGTCCTGCGTCAGAATTAGCTCACCATCTTCGTCCATGGTGGCTTCGATATGATCGCCCGCTTCCGGTGCGTCGTTGACTGGCGTAACAGTTAGATCCACACCACTGGAGACGGTCTCTTCGCCATCGGAAATATCAAAACTCAGCGCCAAGTCACCGTTAAAGTTTTCCGGCGTGGTAATGGTAAAGCTGCCATCTGGGTTCGGCGTGATTTCCACATCCGGATTGGCCGAGGTCAAGTCACTCGCGGTGAGATCATCACCGTCAATATCGGTGGCATTCGCTAACAAATCATCTTGGGTTAGGGTCAGCTCACCATCTTCGTCCATGGTGGCTTCGATATGATCGCCGGCTTCTGGTGCATCGTTGACTGGCGTCACCGTTAAATCCACACCGCTGGATATCGTCTCTTCGCCATCGGAGATGTCATAGCTCAGCGCCAAATCACCGTTGAAGTTTTCCGGCGTGGTAATGGTGAAGCTACCATCGGGGTTCGGCGTGATTTCCACATCCGGATTGGCTGACGTTAAGTTACTCGCGGTGAGATCGTCACCGTCAATATCGGTGGCATTCGCCAGCAAGTCGTCCTGCGTCAGAATAAGCTCACCATCTTCATCCATGGTGGCTTCGATGTGATCGCCTGCTTCCGGTGCGTCGTTCACTGGCGTAACCGTTAAATCCACACCACTGGATACGGTCTCTTCGCCATCGGAGATGTCATAGCTCAGGTATAGATCACCATTAAAGTTTTCCGGCGTGGTAATGGTAAAGCTGCCATCTGGGTTCGGCGTGATTTCCACATCCGGATTGGCCGAGGTCAAGTCACTCGCGGTGAGATCATCACCGTCAATATCGGTGGCATTCGCTAACAAATCATCTTGGGTTAGGGTCAGCTCACCATCTTCGTCCATGGTGGCTTCGATATGATCGCCGGCTTCTGGTGCATCGTTGACTGGCGTCACCGTTAAATCCACACCGCTGGATATCGTCTCTTCGCCATCGGAGATATCATAGCTAAGCGCCAAGTCGCCGTTAAAGTTTTCAGGCGTGGTAATGGTGAAGCTGCCATCTGGGTTCGGCGTGATTTCCACATCCGGATTGGCTGACGTTAAGTTACTCGCGGTTAAATCGTCACCGTCAATATCAGTGGCATTCGCCAGTAAGTCGTCCTGCGTCAGAATGAGCTCACCATCTTCGTCCATGGTGGCTTCGATATGATCGCCCGCTTCCGGTGCGTCGTTGACAGCCTCAACATTGACTTCAAATACCTGTTCGGTGATTTCCTGATCCCAGTCACTCGGGGCTTCTTCCCCTTCACCAGGAGCGACATTGACAGCAAAATTTTCAGATGAAATAGCAACATCAGGTTCATCTTGCTGCGGGCTATTATTTCCGCCTTGCGGTGCACTATCGTTATTTTGTGCAGCTTGCGGGCCACCTTGGGGAGTTGGTTCATCATTCTGTTGACGGCCCGCGCCACTTCTTGGAGAAGGCCCAGACTGCCCACCTACTGACTGAACACCCGGATCATTATCATCACCAGCGTCATTTTCATCATTGCCTTCTACAACTTGGTTTTCAGCATTCTCTTGAGATTCGCCCTCACCTTGAGGTGAATTTCCTCCATCTTGTTGCTGATTTGAAGGTTCACCCTCACCTGAATCTTGGCCTTGCTCACCCCCACCTTGCTGGTTCTGACCACCCTGTCCAAGTGCGTCATTACTCACCATGACATTGGCATTCAGCTGATTCTCTTGCTGTCGCTGTTGTTGGGCCGCTTGTTCAGAATTTGAAGACTCTCCCGATGTTTCGACGGCTTCATTAAGAATTTTCTCATCCTGAGATGGCTGTTGATTACTACTCATACTGACTCCCTTCAATATCCAGCACAGCAAATATGTTTAAGCCAACCATGTTTTAAGCGGCAGGCGCAGTTATGCAATATATAAAGTGTGGTAGTAGTTATTATTCCCAGCAAATAAAACACACTCTCAAGTCCAACAAATCAGACATAGATCAACTATTTATATAAAAAAAATCAGCCTCACACTGGTGAGGCTGATTCATTTGCTCATTATCAAACTTGTTTTATATACTAAAAGCTTTTTAAAAAGGGAGCTTTCCTGCAAACCTTCGCCTTGAACTGAACGGGCAGACATCCCTCTGAACCCTTCACCTTGAAGTAACTTGGGTATAATTCCATTAGCTATACCGGCTAATCATGTTAAATATGGTTTCGTACTTGTATGGCTTGAGTAATACGTTATCCATTCCAGAATTTAAGCACTCATTAATTTCTTCTTGGGTGGTTAACGCCGTATTACCAATAATGACCACCTTGCGACTTAACTGCCCAGTTTGCTGCAAAGTACGCTCTTTGTCCCGGATAGTTTGGGTTGCTTCAATCCCTGACATACCTGGCATCAAACAGTCCATAAAAATAATGTCATACTCGTTCTCTTGCCACTCATCAATGGCGCGCTCACCACTATTAACAACTTTAACGTTGGCACCAACACGCTTGAGCATACGAGATAAAATAAACTGCTGTGAAGGGTCGTCATCGACCACCAGCAGTTGTTTCTCGACAAAACGTTCTTCCTTATTTACTTGCCCGCTTTGACCAGCTGGCAACTCAGACACATTCTGATTAGAGATAAATTCAGACAATGCAGTGATGTCATCATGGTAAATAGGATAATGCCAAATAGCAGCTAAACGAGCAGTTAACTCTTCAGGCAGCTCATTGCGCCTAGACACAAACACCGTTCGCCCGTGCGTTCGACCCGTCACGCCTTTTAGCATGGTGGCCATATTTACCCCCTCAAAGCCATCCATCAAAATCACACAGCTATAAGCAAGACCACTGGCTACCCGCTTCATTAACTGGTGAAGCGAGCTAACAACTTCAAAATTCAATCCATTATCATGAAGCTTCAGCAACAATAACTCACGTTCCAGACATGGCTCACCACATACGACAATGTTCGCCGCTGCGGGCTTGCCGTTTGACTCTATTCGAGCTGTTGCCACTAGTTCAAAGGTTAGTTCTGCTGCTATTGATTCATCTTTTAGTGGTTTGAATATGACATCACCGGTAAAGAAATTGCTGACCAGTTTTGAATAGAAATTATCATCAAACTTACCGGTGCCACGCTCCGTATTCAGGTTGAATTGGTGGCGTAATGTATCAAGGGTATTAAAGTCATCGAGCACGGGTAATAGAGTGACCGACAGTTTAACTTTATCCAATGCGGTACTGTCACAATCGACAACCAACATGAACTTTCTTGGCCCAACCTGTTCAATCAAGCGAACCAATACATTATATAGGCACCAGTAGAAACGGTAGTTATTACCTAAAGTCGACTGCGGTACCGCTGGCGTCACATAGAAATCAAGCTCTTTGTTCAACGCACGACATTTTGCATTCAACAGCACGACTACGCGCTTAATTTGCTCGCGTATATCTATCTTCTCATCAAGCGCTTGCTTGTTTTGCGAGAATACAGAAATGAAGTTATCAGACAGCTGCTCCAGCGATTCCAATGCAATGTTAATTTCCGAACTAAACACATTCTTATTTTCATCATCAACATCTTCATTGATTGATAAGCCACCCGCTACAATACTGGTTAGCGCATGGATTTCATAACCTAGAAATGATGCCAGAGACTGAAGCTTTTCATTCTCTATTTCTGTTTCTTTCAGTAGTTCAACTTTATGGGAGTTGGCCTTCATAACTAGCTTAATTAAAGCCGCAAGTTGGTCAATATCACTGGTATTCGCATCCTTTTCGATACTACCGTGAGCCTCAAGTAAGTGGCTCAAGTATTGAAGCTTCACCTTCTCTTTCTGGCGCAGTTTCCACTGCAGCATTAATAAGGCAAACAATACCGCTGAGACTATCAGTACACCCAGGGTAAGCAGAATGGCTCTTATTTTTTGCTGAGCAACTTGCTGTTCATAGTGTGTAATAAATTGACTCTTCGATTGAGTAAATACCTCACTTAACTCGCCCAGTGCACGTGTTAACCCTATTTCCACTTCCGTTGGTAAATTTAGTCCTTGCTGATAAGACGTTAGTGCTTGCGAGACCGATCTTAAAGGAACATCAACCGCCAACCCTACTTGAAGTTTATTCTGAGCATGAAACTGTTGGCTGGCTTGCGCCAGTTGTTCAATTTGAGTATTGATCGCTGCAAGTTCAGCGTCATTACCGCTTTCAAAGTCGCGGCTGGCGATCCCGACTAACCACATCGCATCAAGCAAATTAATCATGTTACCGAGCAAGGTTTGCGTCTCATCAACTTGAGCCGTTGATAGACCTTGCAATGTTTGGCGAATCGCAATCACTTGCTCTGGCTGTAGGATTTGACCATCTACGGCACTCCCGGCCTCAGTTAGCCCTACTTGATTAAACTCATAGTCCGATTCAATCAGTTCGACAACGTGCTCTTTTTGTTGCGCATTCTGTTGATAGGATGCCCAAATCAGCACAATGGCAACGCTGGCGATTAATGCCCCAACGATCCCTGCGGCCAACAGCAAACGCTTATAATTCCATTTAAAAAAGACACTCAACATTTACCGCTCCCTAAATGCTTCTTTTAATCCAAACACAACCGGCTTAACAACGTACTCGATCACCCTTTTCTCGCCAGTGCTGATATCCGCATTCATTTCCATACCCGGTTTCACTGGGAACTGTCCCCCCATCGCATTGAGGTTATTAGCTGCCAGTTTTACATCACCTTTGTAGTAAATCTCGTCTTCTTCACTAAATGTACTGGCGCTAATATTGGTTAAAATCCCTTCCAAAGCGCCGTACTTGGTGAAGTCATAGGTATCAAACTTAAGCGCAACGGGTTGGCCAACTTGAACAAACCCAATATCTTTTGGATTAATTTTAACTTCTGCCTTTAAGCCCTCTTCAAGCGGGATAATCTCAGCCAAAATACCACCTGGCTCCAACACAGCCGATTCATGCTTAATGGGGAGATCTTTAATAATGCCGTAGACAGGTGAACGGATCACCAAGCGTTCAGTTTTGTCGGTATCCACTCTGCGCGTTTGGCTTAGCTCCTGAATTTTATCTTCTTCCAGTTTTAGCTCGGCACTGTACTTCGCAAGCCGTGCTGAAACCGTCTGCTGCCATTGATTACGCAAGTCGATAAGCGCATCTTCCGTCGTCATGATCGACTCTTGCAGGTTTTCTATCTCACGGATCATATTCATTTCTTGGATTTGGCTATTCACCAACTCTAAATACGACGAAGTTTGCTGGTCGTATAACGTTTGGCGCATACGAACTTGTTCTTGAATTAGCTTGAGCTGCTTCTCCGATGACAACAATCGATTCGACATGCTCTCAACCAGCTTTTCTTTACTCTCAACCTGCCCAGATAAAAACGTATCTTCAGCATTAATTAATGCTTGTTCGGAAAGGTATAGTTGCTCATGCACAACACGCAGTGACTGATAATCGTCACTACCGTCATTAAGCACATTTTCAAACTCTGCAGGACGTGCATTCAGTAAGGCAACTAAGCGCTCCCTAGCAAACAAATGACTTAAGAGCTGGTTTTTAGAAATAGTATCTTGAGAGGTTCGACTTTCATCTTTCAAGGTCGCGATAATATCGCCCTTTTGCACCACATCCCCTTTACTCACGAAATACTCTTGAACCATCCCCCCTTCTAAATGTTGTAAGCGCTCTAATGTTGCGACTGGAACCAGTTCCCCACGTGCCGTTGAAACCTCTTCTAGCTTGGCAAAATACGACCATACCACCGCGAGCAAGAAGAAAATAAACACAGTTACCACGACCGTTCGCGTTGCTTTTCTTCCCGACAACATTTTACCTTCCAGCACATGTACAGCACTGTTGGTATGGCGATTCGTGTCCTTGCTTATCGCCTCTATTCGCTCAACAAAATCAGTCCGTTCATCCTTTTCGGTAAGCTGATTGTTTTTATAATCGACTAATTCTTCAGCCATAATAATTCCCTTTCAAACCACTACTTAATTTGCTTGGCTAGGCTAGTAATCACTTTATCTGAAGCACCGAAGTACTTCTGATTGCCCATCGCATCAAGTAGTAAGGCCTTATCAGATAATCGTAAATATTCCGTATTACGCGTTGCAATAACCACAGTCGCACCGCGGCTCAGTTCTTTCAGCTTTGCCCTAAACTGGTAGCTCGACTCAAGATCTAAGCCAAGACCCGGTTCATCAAGAATCACCAAGCCGGTTCGCTTGCAAAAAGCCATGGAAAGCTTCAACCTCACCTTAATACCGCTTGGTAGCGCATCCAAAAACAGCTTATCCAACACCGTATCGAGCCCATCAGGCAACCACTTCTCCAGCCCAAAGCTTTTCAGGGCTGACTGCATTTCAAAATCATCAATATTGCTAACAGCCAGCATGAAGTTTTGCCTTACCGTGCAGTTATACAGCCATGTGTCTTGCGGAATATAGGTAATCGCATTGCGGTAAACATAAGAAGGGAATTGCTGCAGGTTGTAGTTATCAACCACCACCTTCCCCTGATAATTGTCATAGAGGCCAGCAATAATCCGTAACAAGGTTGATTTACCCGAACCACTCGGCCCGACAATAGAAACGATGTCACCCTTGTAGAAATTCGCGCTGATCTGGGTAAGCCCGGTACTGGTTCCAGGGTAACGATAGTTGATATTCATCAGCTCAACATTGCCATCAAGTTGTTCAATTGGCAGTGAGTTACTCAATGAAGTGCGCTCATCATCTAAACTCATCAAGCGATTGATTTGATGGCCTGAAATTGACAGCTGCTTCATCCGAATAATGGTGTTATAGATTGCTTGCAACGGCCCTAACGCCTTCCATACCAACATCACCATGGCAATCATGACGCCAGGTTCAATCTCTTGAGCCAGCACGCCCTCCACCGTTACAACAATACTCAGCACCCCGATAAATTGGGTAAGGAAAGCGCCGAAATCACCAATAAAGCCTTGCAAACCCGCCAAGCGATAACTGTCTTTAGCCGACTGGCCATTTGCAATATCAAACCGTACTTTTAAAATTTGCGCCAACGGCAAAGATTTAATAATCCGCAGATTACCTAGCACCTCAAACCAACTGCTTTGCTTGTTGCTGTTGGCTCGTGAAGATTTCATCATTTGCGATTGATACTGAAAGCGAGCATAAAAACCAAAAGCGACAAACAGTGCAATACCGCCAAGCGTCACCAATGCAGCAGAGCCAGCAAGGATCACCAAAGCCCCAATGAAAATGACGATAAACGGCAAATCCAAATAGGCTAATGTGCCTGTACTGGTAACCAGCTTACGGAATTGGTCAATGTCTTTGATACGGGCAATTTGGTTTGTCACACCCGCATTTTTTATCAGTCGGTATGGCAGCCAGATCAGTTTGCAAAACACCTCATAGGAGATAGTCTCAGCCAGCTCCCGCCCCGAGGACGCCAAAATACGTAGGCGAACATTTTTCAACATGAATTCAAACGTACACGCAATGGTTGCCCCCACGGCAATCCAGCCCAGTGTCGACATGCTGCCACTGGTTAACGCCAGGTTATAAATGCTCATGATATAGAGCGGGGTCACCAAGCCCATTAAGTTGATGAAAAAGCTCAGTAGCAGCAGTAAATTCATCTCAGTTTTATAGCGGAAGAACGCATGCTTCAGCCAATTGGTTTTATCGGCTGTTTGCGGAGGCGGCTCTTTAAAATAACGAGAATAATCATCGATGAAGATAACGTTAACAACGTACTCTGGCGTCGACCGACTCTCAAGTTGGCCCGAGTAAGGATCCCATATCAGCACTTGGCCTTGGTTATATTCAACCACCAAGCCTTCGATACCATTCCCTTCGATATAAAACGGCACCGTCATGTTCTGATAGTGCTTAAGGTTTATCGTTTCCTGCGACGTTTTATAACCTAAACGGGTAAACGTCTTTTCGATATTGGCAAATGTGCTGTCTTCATCAAGGATGATAAAATCAGCCAACTTCTCTGCGGTGCCCTCCCAGCCAATCGCCACCAGCCATGTCGACATAGTGGAGACCAGCGGATTCTTTTCGTTAACCTGCCCTATCCAACTGTGGTTGAACGTTTTTAGTCGCTGGTTAACGTCGGCGATGTTGACAAATCCCTGCATACGTTAGCCCTCGACGCTGATCACCAGATCAGCGTTATTAATAATGATGGGGTTATGGGTTGAAACCACAAAAATATGACGTGAAGAGAAGGTTCTAATCACCTGATCAAGCGAACGGATGTAGTCTTCATCCGATATCCAATCAACATTATCCAGCAACACAACATGGCTACCGTTAACAATGGCCTGCACAATCAATAGGCTCTGCGCGATTTTATTTGGTACGGTATTTTTTAAACCGTTTGTCACTTGGGTATAAAAACCCTTAGACAACAAATTGATCTCATCTCGGATCTTAAATGCATCACAAATAGCCAGGGCCAACGAATTTAGATGGGGCCGAAAACAAGTTAGGTTGTCGATAATGGACGCATTGATAAAGTCTGTTTCCTGATCAATATAGGTGACCTTTTTACTCCAATCACTTTCCGCATATTGATTTAGTGGTCGCCCTGACACCATGACATCTTTAGTAGATGAGAAGTTGTAACCGGCTAAGCGCTTTAGCCATCTTGTTTTACCGCCACCATTACTTCCCGTTACACACACCAACATACCTGGCGACAGCTTGTATTGGCGCATAACATCTTTGCCGTTTACCTGAGTCACAAGCAAGTCGAAACTGTCATCAAGTTGGTGAGGGTTATCAGCTTGTCCCTCGTCTAGGCTTAATACCTGCTCAATTTCATTTTTGTAGATCTTGTGTTGTTTATAGCGAGACCAATATGAAAAAGACTGTTGTAGCGGACCACTAAAGCGATTCATCAGCATGACAATCGCAGCCATTGCACCTTGTGATAACTCCCCCTGGATCACCAAACCAGCACAAACCAGCACCTGCATAATCACGGCAAGCCCAGAAATATACTGGGTGCGGTTATCCTGCTCGCCCACCTGAAGCGTATGACTGAAGTTCAACCGCTCCCGCTGCTTGAACAGTGGCCTTAACCAGTTCTCTACCCGCGACTCCATCGCATAGCCTTTCAGCGTATCAACCGAGCGAATGACCTCTATCAGACGGGAGTTTGAATTCGACTCCAACTCCCGTGATTGTTGTAAGATCTGCTGGGTTTTGCGATCAGAAATCCGATTCATGATCGCTAAACCAATAATGACAATAACAGGCACAATCAGAGCAAACGGCTCCATCATGCCAATAATGACAGCGGTGATCACCGCGGAAAACGCGTTAATATGAGCAACCAGCGACTGACCAGAGTAAAACTCTTTCAATTCGCCAACATCACGAACAGACTCTAAATACTCGCCTTGCTCACGTTTAAAATATTGCGATAAATTTGCATTGAGAATGGCGCTGAACATGCGCTCATGCATTTTCATTTCAAAGTTCACCGCAGCATAATTGATGATTTTCTTTTGTAGCGTTTTAATCAGCAATTCAAACAAGCCGACTAGCACCAAAATCACAAAAATTGAATACAGGGTTGAGCGCGTTTGGTTGGGCACCACACGGTCATATAACATCAACATAGATAGCGGCAATGCCAAGCCTGTGATGGTTAGCATAATGCCAGTCATCACCACCATTACCTTATCGGTAAACGCCTGCTTTTCTTCCTGTCCAAGCAAACTATTTGCGCTTTCCGCATCTGTATTTTGTTCTGGCTTCAATAGGCCATTGGTTTCAATTTCAGACACATTCCATTCCATCTAAAAGCCAACCGGAAAAACCGGCACCAATGTATTAAAGATTAGAACGAAATGAGAAAATTGATATTAAACTCATGATATTTTTGAAAAAACATGAGCAACATCATATTACTGGGGTAGAATTTGAAAATTGCTTAACAATCAGCCGCTATTGCAAACTATCAACGAAAATCATTGGCTCATGATATTTGATATTTATACCATCATCTTGCAGCTCATCGATTAAATCATCGCTCATCTCAACGAAAGCCTCACTGAGATAATCACAGATTACCTCACCGCCTTCTGAAATAGCCAAAGCTGAAAACCACAATTTAAGGCTCTTATCGTGAACAGCAAGGCAACGATGAAGATGCTCACAATCTAAACGGGCAACCTCAACAATGGTGGCAGCCAAATACGTAGCCAAGCCTATACCACGGTAAGGTTCACTAACATAAATCGTATGCAGTACCACTTCGTAAAATAAATCAGAATGGTTGACCAAACGTTTAGGATCATCAAGGTAGCGACTGAATGTTGCCACACCCGCCAAGCAACCTTGGTGGTATACCTCTAAAACAATATCATTCTCCCCCGGCATCTGATACTTAATAGAGGATTCTAACTGACACTCCAATGCGAGCTGCCTAACTTGGTGATATTCTTGCTCGAAACTGCGCACATCATGACTAAGTTGCTCTAGTGGTTTGATTAGCAAAGTACAGTTTTCAACTGTATTTACCGTATCGCCCACTAATAAGGGCAATTTTTGTAGAGCGGTCAGTGCTAGTTTGTCTTGTTTTAGCATTGCAATTTCACAGGCATATCGAGATAAGTCACACCGATTGTACCAAAGTGCGCATAATCAATAGCTCAATGTCAGTAAAGTTGTGACAGTGGTAAAAGTTTGTAGGTGTATGTTCATCTTAAGTGTTTGAATCACAATCAATATGGTTTGGCAGCCCCAGAGCACACATTGCTAAGAAAAAGCTATCCCTAAAAACGATCACTAAAAAGCTATCACTTAAATACACCAAAGGATAATCATCGTCTTAGCCATTGGAATTTCGCTCAATATCCTTATGCAACAAAGTATTAAACACACTTTCTTTTATGCCACCTTAGCCTATAAAACAAATAACACTTTATAGATCTTGCTCGCTTTTACTCAATCTAATAAACTGATCCTCCCATCATATAAAAATGACATATAAGCAAGCCTAATACTTTAGACATATATTCTTATATGTGTATATAATCACCGAGAGGACACCATTTCGAGAAAATAATGACCAAGCTAAGCAACATACTTCATAACAAATTAGTCATCACATCTATTGGCTTGATTTTACTGCCACTTATTGTGACGACGCTAATTTACCCAGTACTAACTTGGTCGTTAGAGACAAAATACAAAACTGACATCACTGAAGAACTCAAGCGAACAATTTTTAAGCAGTCTGAAATAACTTATCAGCAGATACAAAAGCTGAGCTATACATTAAAAACCTGTGATCCTGGCACTCAGGCCAAAATCACCGACCTAGAACGTGCTAACTTTACTATCGATTATTTAGGCTGGATTAATAATGACAAAACGATCTGTACCAGTCGCCCTTACCTCAACAATACCAAGTACAACAACAAGTTCAATGTCACCTCAAGGCAGCAATGGTTTCCTGATGCATTTCTGCTAGAAGTTAAGCTTTTAAAAAATCACTTTGAGCTAGCGATAGTCACAACAGCTCCAGATAAAACGGTATATGCCGCGCTTGATCTGCGATATCTCGCCTCTTCCATTGAGCAATGCAGTAACTGCCTAATGCTATCTCTACCCTCTTCTGATGCTTTTCAGTATGTTGATAGTAAAATTGAATTGGGCGGCATGGATATTGGCATTACCTTTATTGAAAGCAACGTCCAGCACTACATTAATAATAAAGCACTGACTGTTTCGTTATTAATTGCTCTCACCGCTTCCTTATTAAGTACTTTACTTATTATTCGATTATTCCGCCGGAAGTCATTTTATAATGAATTAAAAGAAGCAATAAGCAAATCTCAGGTAAAGCCTTACTTTCAACCGATTATGAACAGTAAGACTCGTCGAATACATAGCGCCGAAGTGTTAGCACGATGGATAGTTGCCGGAAAAGTCATTCCACCAGCTCAATTTATCCCATTAGCAGAGTCGAGTGGTTTGATCGATGATCTATTCTTCTCTCTATATCAGCAAACTGTTCAATATAAATTGAAGCACCCTGAAGTAGGTAATACTATTTACGCTTTCAATGTCACGCCGTCGCAAATTGAAAGACCGTCTTTTATCAATAAGCTCATTGCAATTGCCCTATTTAAGAATGAACTAAATATAGCCATTGAGATCACTGAGCGAGAGCCATTTAAAGACATACCTAGGGTCAAACGCTACCTCAAGTTACTTTCTGCTGCTGGTATCACCATCAAACTTGATGATGCAGGTACGGGCTATGGTAGCTTTTCTTATGTGCAAGAACTCGGCTTTAACGTACTGAAAATTGATCGCCTTTTTGTCGATACTGTTGGAAAAAAAGAAGTCAGCAATGAGGTACTCGAAGGGATCATCAAGTTTTCAAAAACCGCCAATTTAACCATGGTGGCAGAAGGTGTTGAAACCCAAGAGCAGGTCAACTATCTCAACCAGTTCGATGTGTACCTACACCAAGGCTACTTCTACGCACCACCGCTTTCCGCCGACGATTTTCTCCATTTTATTCGCAGTAGCGTTAAAGAGCAGGAAGTTGTGTTTAGTTAACACTCTGCTAGTTTGGGCACATACGCAATGTGCCCATAACTAAAACCGCACCTCGACTTCCACGCCTTCAATCCATTGGCTCTTGTGCAGAGGTTCGTCGAAACTCAATGTCACTTTTAAATAAGCAGGTTGCCCTTCAAATGGGCTTTGCAATTCTTGAGGAAGCTTATTGACTACCTCCACTGGCCTAGTCACCGTTGTGGCAAACTTTTTACCATCTGGAAAAACCACTTTTGCCTTAGTATTGAAGCGCGTATATTCAAGGTACTTAGGGTTAAGAAAAGCAGTGATCTCTGGTGTTATGTTACGGGCAACTGTTAACAATGGCGTGTTTTCAGTTACGCGCTGCCCTTCATGGACATAAATATCCAACACGCGGCCTTCAAAAGGGGCACGGAGCGTCAAACTTTCTTGCTGCGCACGCTTAACGACAAGCTCTCTCATTAATGCACGGTACTCTTGGGAAACTGGTCCAGCTAACTTTTGTTCTTGTATATGACGAGACTCATCTGCATAGGCAATCTTTTGGTTACTCAATTGGCTATTTAGTGCATTACTGACACTCACAACAGAAGCATAGTCAACTTCGGACACTTGCCCTTTTTTTCGAAACTCATCGTAATTACTTTGAATTTGTTCTACTTTTTCAAGGGTTTCTTGGGTGTTGGCAATCGCATCCAAATAAAGCGCATCGGTATTTTTCACCTGATCATCCGACAGTTTTAATAGCTCCCGTTGAATAAACGTTACCTCCTCCTCCAAGGCCTTGCTACCAAGTAAAAGCAAGGATTGCCCCCTCTCGACATCACCGCCCACTTCAACAGGAATAGGCCCAACAACAGCCGATTGTGTCGCTGTTACCGTGAGTGGGTATGATGTAACTATTGCAGGTGCAGTCACAAACACGTGAGTACGAAACAAGTAATAGACCATAAACAGCAATGGGCTAATTACAATCATTAAGATCAAATACCAACGTAAGCGGTATCCCCCACGCTTCGCCTGGCCATATACGACCTTCATTCCACTTTCCGATTGTGGCTTTTGCTGTTTGTCTAAGTGAAAATTAACTTTCATGCTAGAATTTTTTCCCACGTTTCAATACCCACCACGGTGCCATGCTCGACTCTTCATGACTGCGCCTTACCACTTCATTCACCATTGAAAATGCATTAATTAGCCTCATAACAAATTGGTAAATAGGGTACAGAAGTAACCACTTTGCAAATTTCAGATCCTCCTTCCTGCGCTCAGAGACTAAGCCGATATACACAATAAATAACAATGCAGAAAGCAGCAGGTAGACAAAATAAATAACGATGGATAGCGCGAGCACAAATTTTAGGGGATAAAAAATCAGCATATAGAAAGTAAAAATCACCACTAGAAATGGCAATAACACATTTTGCAAAACCCCATAAGTTAAGGTGAAAAGAAAGTTACCCCACCCGAGCAAAGAGGGAGATAATCCTTTCTTGTGTTTTCGCAAAAATAGAAATAGTAGATCGCCATCCCATCGCAGACGCTGCATAACCAAGCCTTTCAACGTATCGGGGACATCCGTATGACCAATGGCATGAGTTGCAAAGGCCAGCTGATTCTTTGGATAACGTCGCTTGTATTGCTTTAGTCGCATCGTCAAATCAAGATCTTCGGCGGTATGGGTATCCCACCCTCCAACTTGCTTAAGCAAGCTCTTGCGAAATGCGCCAAAAGCACCAGAGATATTGTTCAACACTCCCCACTTTGCCATGCCGGTCTTGCCTGCTTGCATAGACAACATGTATTCAAGCGACTGCATCTTAGTAAGGATATTAGCATCATGGTTTCGTACCCTTAACGCCCCCCCACTTGCAATAACGTCTGTTGATTCAAACTGCTTCATCATGGTGTAAACCATGTCATTATCAAATGATGTATCACCATCAACGTTAATCACAATCTCACCACAGGCAACTGACAAACCGGCATTGAGCGTCGAGACTCGCCCCCCCCGTTGCCATTTGGGCAATACCCGCACTTTACGATTTCTTACACCCGCATGGCGTTTTTCACCTGCCAATGCCGCTTGATAGGTATCATGGTTTTGTACTGCGCCATCAACTACGGCAAGTATCTCGATCTTACCTGGATACACTTGCTCAACCAGTGTATCAATGGTGATTCCAATCGCGTCCCCTTCCCCATAACAAGTAATCACAAAACTAATTGAGGGAAAACGTGTGAGATCCTGAGGGCCTAATGAATGCGACCAACGGAAAATGCCAGTTAATACCAACAGGTATAACGGCATCTCAATCAAAATCATCACAGGGAATAGCAAGAACCATAACTCCCCATTTTCTAACAGCATACCCCTTAAATAGTCGAGTAAGACAAGACTATCTTGCAGCATAGATTTCACCTACTAAAGCTTCCGCCCAAAGGTCAACACCGCCTTCAATAGCGCTATCTGGCAACTCCCATGAGAAAACGCTTAGCTCAAAGTTACTCTCTTCAATCAATTCACCAAGTGTCGACAGCTTTTGCTGTAATACTGGTAGAAACGTACTCCCCCACCTCGCCCAATTTGAGTTGGTATAATTTGCGAATAACCAACTCTTCGACCTTGATCTTCTCATCGCAGCTTAAACATTGGCTGATAGTCGCCGCTTCAACAAATAAACTCGTGCAGCTATTACACACATGATTTTCTAAAGGCCGATCGTAGTCCACGCCTATATGACGTAATTGCGTTAGGCACTTAGGGCATTCAAGCTTACCGCGGCGTTGAAAGCTTTGCTGATCACCAACATGGCCACAAGTGAAGCAGTGCAAAGAGCTTTGTGAATCGATATCAATACTGCTGCACTCAGGACAAACCTCGACATAATTGAGATGACCGCTATTACAGTTTGAACATACCCGTATGCGAGAGATTAAATGTTCAGCTTCGAGTACCCCTCGATTTTGTTCGGAAAGGACATACCGATATGTCGAATAAACATCAGGGAAGAATAAATCGATGATTGGGTAAGAGTATATAGTGGAAGACTCAAGACGCTTTAGCGCCATGATACGACGACGACGATTAACACCTAGCCAACCGATAATAGGATCAATTGACTGATAATCTTGCATTGCCTCAAGCCTACGCCGAACTTCTTGCCATTCATGAAGTGCTACTTCTTCTTCAAAGACACCGTCAGTCACACATTCTGAGTACGGTGTTGAATCAGTCACGTAAACACACCAAGACCAACGACCGGTTTGTTGATAAAACCGCTTAAGGGCTTCATCTGTTTGACCACCATCTTGATAGCTAATGCAAACCATGCCACCAAATTCTAAAGGGATTTCATCAATACTCTGCACATGCAAAAAGCTTTCACTACAGTATTGATCCGGTAACTCGCCGACCCAAAAAAAGTTGTTTTTTGATAAAAGCATAACAGCAGAACTCATGACGCAGACTTTATTCACCACAGTCAAAACTAAAGGTTGAGTATTTTGAGCAACAACCTATATCCGTTGAGACTTACCTGAAGGTGGGAGGATATCGGAATAAAGCGCTTAGACATTTATCATGCCAGGATAAAATGAGTAGCAACTTGCTTAATTAAGCTAAGCGAGCGTTGTGATTGCGTCCCCATTTTCTAATGAGGACGGTTCCAAAGTCAGAAAATACAACTTATTAGCATCGAATGAAGGCACATATGAACACGAAAGGTTTTACAGTTTTTCCAATAACTCATCCAAGCTAATGGCTGGCTGGATATCGATCTTTGCATTCAATGCCGCAAAAAGCGGTTCACAGGTTACAGCCATTTGCGATGGTTCGTCTGCTTCAAACACAATCGTCCCGCCTCGGCAACCATCCACCAGGTGGAAATAAGCTGCTTCAGGCTGAAGTTGCTCCACCATTTTCTGAAATGCAACCTTCAAGCTGCCATCGGATACCGCTTCATTCCCTTTCACCACAGGAATTGAAAACTTCATGATTAGACGCATCACCCTCTCCTTTTTTACCGGTCATCAGACAAGAACAAGTTCTACTCAACTGTAGTACAGACTTGGATAGCTGTTTAAGGGAGTGAAAATTGCCTTATCGGTGGTTAAGTACTTCCAGCCAATACGATATGATTCACCAACTAAGAACATCGGCTCTCGTTTAGCTATATAATAGGAAAATCATATGAAACAAGGCATTATCCATATTGCTCTGGTCGTTGAAGACTACGATGAAGCCATTGATTTCTATGTGAATAAGTTACAATTTGAGCTAATTGAAGATACCTACCAGCCAGAGCAGGATAAGCGCTGGGTTGTGGTTTCCCCACCGAATTCTAACGGGGTCACTTTGTTACTGGCTAAAGCATCGAAACCAGAGCAACACGATTTCATCGGTAATCAAACCGGAGGAAGGGTCTTCCTTTTCCTTAGTACCGATGACTTTTGGCGTGACTATGAACGTATGAAATCCATTGGTATCAATTTCGTTCGCCCACCAGCGGAGCAAGACTACGGGACCGTCGCGGTGTTCGAAGACTTATACGGTAACCTATGGGACCTGCTTCAGCTGAACCCAGATCACCCGATGGCTCAGAGATAGAATAGCAAGACTACTTTAGTGCTTATGTCCATGATGACAATGGCCAGCTTATTGCTGGATTACTAGGGTACACTCTTGGCAATTGGCTGCATTGGCTGCATTGGCTGCATTGGCTGCATTGGCTCGACTCTCGATACTTTTGAGCTCCAAGCATACTTATATGAGCAGTATGCTTGGGCAAAACTTTATATCATTAATTCAGCTAGTTATATGGCTGACGATATCCATTTTCTTGAAGCCATTTCATTGCAAACTCTGGCTCATCTGTTTGGAATATTGTTACGCCTTTATCTACCCAAAAACCATAAACTTCAGACGGAAGATTAGCGTAAACAGCCATCTCATCGCCACGTCCACCAGAGCGCATTCCAGCCATCTCTCTATATGTGTAGAGTGTATTAATCCACATATGCGTATTATACTTCTCTGCTAGTTTACGTGACTCAGCACTAAAAAGTACTCCTCCATCCATTGTTATTTTTCCATCTGGAGCATGGTAATTTCGTAGTTGAATCGCTGCTGGAGTAAACTCTTCTAAAGAGCGATTAACAACATCTAGATCAACATGTGAATCATATAAATTCGGTAAAAAGTTTGCTTTTGAGCCTTCTAAGGAAGCAACCATTTTGGTCGCAGCTTTACGCTGCTCTTCGTCATTTTGATTAATTGTTGCAAGGATTTGATGCTCTACACCCGCTTGTTTAGCAAGTTCAAACATTTCAGGAAAATACTCTACACCTATCTTATTATCAAGGTTAAGTAGAATGTCACCTTTAATCGCAGAAAAAATTTCTTCAAGAGTCAGAATCTTATCTTCTGTCTCGATACGATTATTTCCAAGGTTATCCGTAATAACTAGACGACATTTCTGAAGTTCGGCCCACAATTTTTCAGCAACGGCACCCGTACAAGTAGTTGTCCTGTCGAGTGTTTCGTCATGCATACCGATTAATACGCCATCTTTAGTCCTTCGAATATCTTGCTCAATGGCTTCAATTCCAAGTTCGATTGCTTTCTCAATTGCCGTTATAGACCCTTCAGCGTAGATCGGTTCGCCATTTTTAATCCACAAACCACGGTGTGCAACAATCATTACGTGATCTCGATGATCATTCGCATTTTGAAGCCGCTCAATTATCTTATCTACATGCGCTGTGTCAGCAAAACTAGAAAATGAACTGAGAGTTGCAACAGATATAATAGCTGCACTCATCAATTTTTTAAGTTTCATATCAATTATCCCTGGCCGTAAAGTTGTTTTACGGGGCGAAATAATTATCCAGCTTATGTATCTCGTGCAATGGTTAAACGCAGAAAACTGTATACATATCACACTTCATTTACACTTTAGTGACTTTAAGCCAACTTACAGCTATGCCTAAAAATGCATAAATGGGATTAACTTAATGTTGCTATAAGTGTGAAACTCAATTTATTTCGAAGCGAATAATAATCGGTTAGTTATATGAGTTAATCGTTCTTATCCCTCACCCTTATTTCATTCAGAAGCCAAGCACGATGATATAAAGTCTCCTTTTTTACAAACTCAGTACTTGCCAACTCTCTGGAAGCTGTCTTGAGTAAATCCAATAATTCATTTTCTTTTTCTCGTAGTCGGCTTTCAATGGCATTAAGGCTTTTCAAAGTGTTATTGATGGCCTTCAACTCGTATTCTAAATCGATTTTTTCCATGTTGCTCGTTTTCAAGCGCAAAAAAGCCCGCAAAACGCGGGCTGATCTGGTGCTTAGCGTAAGGATTAACTATTCACTAACTGCCTACTACCTGTTTCAAGGTGAGCCACAATCACTGCTCTGGCAATCACGAGCCAACATCCAATCGGCTAAGATCATGCCGACAACAAAATAAAGCAATATTCAGGTTGTCAGTATCGTTTATGCAACCAGCGCTGTTAACGCGAGGTCGGGGCAATTCTAGCAGTAACAATCTTAAATGAAATAGGGCCGGATTTAATTGTCGCCAAATGACTTATATTGAATGCTCACAGCTATTGGTTCAATCAACTAGCTTACCTTTCGAAACTGGGAAGGACTCAGCCCCGTTGACTTTTTAAACAACTTGGTAAAATGTGCAGGATAATCAAATCCAAGATCGAAAGCGATCTGACTGATCGTGGCTTCAGAGCCCAGTAGTTTGTTTTTCGCCAATTCAATGATGAATAGATGAATATGCTCTTTGGCCGTTTTTCCCGTCTCCTTCTTTAGCAAATCACTCAGGTAATTGGGCGTTACACCCAATGCTTTGCCGCAATAAGCCACGCTAGGGATCCCCTGCTCTAACACCATATCGCTTTTGAAGTAGTCCCTAAGAAAAGCATCGAATTCAATGATCGTGTCTTTGTTTTGGTTGGAGCGTGTATAAAACTGACGGTCATAAAATCGGGTGCAATAATCAAGTAGCAGTTCGATATTACTGCAAATCAAGTTTTCGGTATGCCTATCGATGCTCTGCTCCAACTCCCGGCTAACTTTATGCATTAACTCTGTGAGTGTCTGGGTTTCAGTATCCGAGATATGGAGCGCTTCATTCACATCATAGGAGAAGAACGAATACTGATTTATTTTCTGCCCTAATGAGGAACGGCGGATCAAATCAGGATGAAAGAGCAGCGTCCACCCCTGCCCATCTTTCTCAATCATACTATCAGTCGGCTCTATTACCTGACCTGGGGCAAGAAAGATCATCACACCATCTTCAAAGTCATAAGTGCTTCGACCATACTTCATACAACCCGACATTCCGCCTTTCATAGATATCATATACAAATCAGATCGGTAGCTGGCCTTTTCAATATCTGCATGAACACAGTTGTTCGGGATCACCATCACAAGTGGATGCTTCGGCTTGCCCAAACCAAGCAGTCGATGCGTTTCTGATATCGAATTAAGGTGAATAATATCACTCATGGTATCTCGCTTTCCTACCGTATCATTAAAGTATTGTATTGCCGGGCTTAATACTAAAAGCTTACACCAGTCAGCGCTTCAGATTGCACCCATAGTTTTCTCGCAATCACTTTGTCATGAGAAAGTGTATTGGAAGCCACTTTGACTGGGGCACCATGCATCTCGAAAAACTTTGATGGGCCATAATAATCGCCAGGGCGAACTTCATCATCAAAACCGGCTCTTAATGTGGGTAGTGCCCCTTGATCAGCGCCTTGTGCAAAGAAATGATTCAAAAAACCAACCAGCTTGGTATGGCGCTGTAACTCAGTTTTTGTCCAGCCCGGATGAGCGGCAGAAACAATAGGTGTATAACCTTCACCTGTACTTTCATTGGCTAGTCGGCTAACGAGTTCATACAAGAAATACAGGTTGGCAATTTTGCTGTCACCATAAGCCTTATTGGTATTGTACTCACGTGTTTCCCAATTCAAATCAGATAGATCTATATCGCCAAACTTATGTGCATAGCTAGAAAGAATAACAATACGTGACTTCTCGGTTTGCTTTAGGAGCGGCATCAAACGGCCTGTTAGGGCAAAATGACCAAGGTGGTTGGTACCCATTTGAATTTCAAAACCATCTTGAGTCTTAGCGTATGGGCAAACCATGATTCCCGCATTGTTGATCAATACATCCAGTTTATCGAAATCCGTCAGAATAGAATCTGCAAATGCTTTAACTGAAACCAAACTGGTTAGGTCTAGCTCTCTCGCTGATAGATTGGCGTTAGGGTATTGGACTTTGATTTCCTCTATAACGCCTTCTGCTTTTTCAAGGTTCCGTGCGCCAATAATGACCGTGGCATATTTACCTGCCAGCACTTTCACCGTTTCTTTACCAATACCACTGGTAGCGCCAGTAATTACCACTAGTCGACCAGTCTGATCGCCAATCATTTCTGTGTTCCAGTTTGCTTTAGTCATGTGCAGATTCTCTCAATCAGATTTGCAAGGAATGAGAGCATTGTATGGATTCAGGCAAGAGGATGTTTATACATATCCCAGAAATCCTTGTCGATTTTACAGGTTATCCTTCCACCAACTTAGCGTTCGACATTATCGAAGCCAACACACCCGAAGCCAGTGATGAACAACCCAAATCAACATGACGGTGAGTGTTACCGCGACGAATATCGAACTAAAGCGATAAAGTATCGAGAAAAAAGCATCTTGTTGCTCCGGTACCAACGAAGTGGTTAAAGGTACTGCCAATGCAGACATAGCCGAAAAACCAATTGCCGATTTGATCTCGCCTTTGGTTTGCCAGTGGCAAAACCACCCCATTGCAATGGTAAAAGCTAACCAAAACAGCATGCCATTACCAAACCACCTGCCAAGAGATATTTGAACTGCCGCCCCAGCCATGCAGCCCAAGCCAGTACCGATTATCCGAATCTTTGCTACCCCCATCGAGCCTGCCAGTGTCATTGGCGTCAATAAGATAATGATGGATGCAAGTGCAGAAAGTGAGTCGTATAAGTCGGCCACTTGAAATACGATAAAAGCCACCATTACCACGACCCAGCCAAGCGCTACTTGCGCGGTGTAGTCCTTGTCTTGCTTTACTGGCGTATTTATCTTCTCACGGGTGCTCTGCGGTTGCTCGGGAAAAAGATAATAGGCCAGCGCACAAACACCAATATTGGCCACCGTGATCACCCAAAGGTTAACGTTAAAGTCTTCGATATCAATGAAATCGTAACTGGCGAAACTCAGCACGATAGAGCCAACAAACAAACCAACGAAGCCAAACAGATAAGTTGTCGGCTTCATCATTGCGATACAATTCACAAGCATCATGATGCCGACCATAACCGTGAGTAACACGGGTTGAGATTGGAATAGCTCTATCAAAAAAGTAGCTTGCAGGGTTGTCCAAACTGCTGACACAAAAACCATGGCGTGGGCAGCAAAGCTGAATTTATCCATTTTACCAAGCATAAACAGCGGCAGCATAATGGCGAAAAAGCCGTATGACCAATCGAACAACATACTCAGGGCTAAGCCCAAGGCACAACCGAACCAGATCCGCAGTGTTTTCATGAGCACGCCTTAGTAAATAAAGTGAAGCCAACTGGCGAGCTTGATTTGGATCTTCGCCATGGTTGTCCAAAACACACTTTTCTCAGGAAATATAACAACAGTGGCTCGCGAACCAACAAAAAGTGCGCTCGGCATTGACGCTTCACTGGTTAAATTAATTCTGGTTCGCTGCGCATCACGTACCCAGCGGTTGTTACTCTCGACTTGCGTCAATAACCCATTCGGCTGCTGCTGGGCTGTTGCGACACCAAAGTCTCGGCTGTTAAGGTTGAACGTGTAAATCTCCCCTGGATAGGCATCGAACGTTACCCATGCGGCGTAGTCATGTGTGACTGCAGCGACTGACTTTTCACGAAAATCAGCAGTTAGCCACAAAGAGCCAGAAGGCACGAACGTTAACAATGGTGCGTTTGCATTCGCTATAGTCCCTTCTTCCAATTGCAAGTTGGTTACCACCCCATTGCTTGGCGCGACCACAACCGTATTGGCAAGATCCAACTCAGCCCTTTCAACTTGATTTTTGGCGGCCAGTACAGGGGTGCTCTGCCCTACAGCGTCTCCTAATTGTGATTCAATCACTTTTAGATTCTGTTTCTCAGCACGAAGGGTAGCTTTGGTAATTCGCACTTGTGCAATGGCATCATCCAATTTGGAATGTGAAATCACTTCTCGATCCGACAGTGTTTTCAAGCGCTTGAATTCTTTATTGGCGTGCTCATAGTTTGCACTTGCCCGGCTGATATTCGCCAGCGCCGCTTCTTTCTTGGAATACAGTGTCGCCTCCTGCTCAAAAGCAGACTGCAACGATAATTGCGCTTTTTCTAACGCAATTTGATATTTTCGATCATCAATGATGAACAGTGGTTCGCCCATGCTGACGCGCTGGTTATTCTCAACCAGCACTTGGGTAATTTTGCCAGACACCTCTGGCGCAATTTGCACAACATAGCCTTGAACCCGCCCTTCTGTAGTAAACGGTGCATGTCGGTCAGCAGTAATAACGTATGCAAATAGCACAATAAACAGGACAATAAGTGTGCGCATCCAAAGTTTAAATTGTTTGTCAGCGTTCATCCTTCACTCCAATATACGAATTTTCGCGGATTATAAAGAATTCAACTGTGTTAAAGTAGAATGATAACTGGCACACTTTCGACCTAAAAATAGGACAATGAAATTAAACTTAGATGATATAAGCCTGTTTATTCAAACTGTTGAGCATGGCGGGATCAGCGCGGCGGCCGCTGCGAATAATTTACAGCGTTCCAAGATCAGCCGGCGCTTACAGGAGCTTGAATCAGCACTTGGTTGCCAGCTACTGATACGCACAACCAGAACCATTGAGCTGACCGACAAAGGAAAACAACTCTACGATATGGCATCTCAGCCTATCGAACTCCTTCAGCAAGGGTTAAAAGTATTCTGCGAGCAACAATCGAACTTTGCTGGCACGATAAGAGTGGCAATACCAACAGCAATCATGACGCTTTCAGCCTTCAACGAAGTGATCACTGAATACACCAAGCGCTTCCCCAACATTCGCGTCGAGATCGAAAACCACCAAGAGAGTGTTGATCTTAAAAGGCAAGCCTTTGATTTACAGCTATTACCAAGCGTGGTAAAAGTCAGCGACGATAGCTACATCCAATTTAGCTTGCTGTCTTACCGCAGCCATTTAGTTGCCTCAAAAGCCTATTTATCTCAGTTTCCTCCCATAGCGTCATTGGCAGATTTGAAAGCGCATCGACTATTAACCAACCGCTACAATGCCGGGTTGCTTCCGAGCGAGCTTCATATTTCAGTCCAGTCAGATGACCTAACATTGCTAAGAACCATGGCCATTGCCGGGAGTGGGATTGCGTTTATCCCAGAAGCGCACTCTAGAAAAGCCATGGAGGACGGCCAACTGGTTGAAGTTCTTCCCCCATTTGAATACCCCGACCATAGCCTGACATTGGTTTATCCATCTTCGGTTTATCTACCTGAAAAAGTAAAAGTGTTGATTGAGCTATTTAGACAAAATTTTTAACCGCCTCCATCAAGCACCATACTCCCAGCCATAATGAACAACTGCGGCCACATTCATGAGTCAGTTACATATTCATACGTAAGCTGCTTGGCTGATTTGGCCGCTATGGACAACAAATTGTCCTCTATCAACATTCGATTGCCCTGTTGCCAACGACATAATCTGGCTTATAAATACAAATGATTCATTGAGGAGTCAGATATGTCAGCTCAGCCAATTCTAGATATCGTCCAACCAGAAACCGCCCTTCGCCCTGCTTTGGACAACTTGAAGCACGCTTTTTTGCAAGCCCCATCTCCCAGCGCCGAACAGCGCATCGAGCGCCTTCAACGCTTGCACCAAGCCTTGGTCGCTTATCAGGATCGTCTTATCGAAGCGGTTGATCGTGATTTTAATGGCCGCTCCAGCGCTGAAACCCTCATGATCGAACTGCTGCCAATTTTTGAAGGGATCCATTACAACAAAAAGCATCTTCGCAAATGGATGAAAACCTCATCACGAAAAACACCGCTAATGCTTTTTGGCGCAAGCACCCAAGTTCACTATCAACCTTTGGGTGTCGTGGGCATTGTGGTGCCATGGAACTTCCCTATCTTCCTCGGATTGTCACCATTGGCTGGCGCACTGGCTGCAGGCAACTTGGCTATGATAAAAACGTCTGAGTTTGCCCCTGCAACCGGTGCGCTGATGAAAGAGATGATTGCCGAATACTTCACCTCGGATGAAATCGTAGTGGTCAACGGCGGCGTGGAAGTCGCCACTGAATTTACCCAGTTACCTTTCGACCATATCGTGTTTACCGGCTCAACTCAGGTTGGCAGTATTGTTATGCAAGCCGCAGCGAAAAACCTAACCCCTGTCACCCTAGAGCTTGGCGGTAAATCCCCGGTGATCATTCATGATGATTTTCCAATCGAAGAAGCCGCCAAACGCATCGCCTTTGGCAAGGGTTTGAATGCAGGGCAAGTTTGTGTATCGCCTGACTACATTCTGGTACCACGCAATAAGGTAGATAGTTTCGCTGCTGCCTTTTCAGAAGCGATTGCCAAACACTACGCAACCCTGAAAGATAATAACGACTACACCTCTATCATCACTGAAAGACAGCGTGATCGCTTGCTCGACAACATTCATGATGCCAAAGAAAAAGGTGCTGAAGTGGTTGTCATCAACCCAGCCAATGAGGACTTTTCAGGCACGCGCAAATTACCCATGCATGTGGTGAAAGGTGCAACATCAGATATGCGGGTCATGAAAGAAGAGATCTTCGGTCCTATCCTACCGATCCTGCCATACGATGAGCTTGACGATGCGATTCAGTACGTCCAAGACCATGATCGTCCACTTGCACTGTACTATTTTGATTGGGATAAAAACCGTATAGACAAGGTCATTCGTCGCACCCACTCGGGCGGTGTCTGCATTAATGAAGTCATGACCCACACCATGGTCGACGATATGCCATTCGGTGGTGTTGGCTCTTCAGGCATGGGGCACTACCATGGCAAAGAAGGTTTTTTGAACTTCTCGAAAGCGAAGTCGATCGTCGTTAAAGGCCGATTTGATGCTAGCCAGTACATTGCTGCGCCATGGGGCAATAAGCTGTTCAACGCCTTCATCAACTTCCAACTTAAGCGATTGAAGAAGTTTTAACGTTGCTCAATCGTCGTTATCAATAGTAAGTGATGCCTTCGCCTTTATTGGTGTTGGCATCATGCTTTTGTACCAGACCTTAGCAGTGCTTCTTGATACTACCAGGAGAACAGCCAAACTTTTTCGAGAAAGCACGAACAAAACTAGCGGGTTCGGCGTACCCTACTCGCCACGAGACTGTATCGACATTTAGGCATGATGCCTCAAGCAGTTGCTTGGCAATGGTTAGCCGAATATCAGCATACAGCTCTCGGTATGTCGTTCCCTCTTCGCTTAATCTTCTTCTTAAGGTACGCTCGGTCACCGAAAGCTGACTAGCCACCATATTGAGTGTTTTTTCTATCGTGATATCGTCTAACACCACTTCCTTCACTCTTTCTGTCCACGGCTTTTCTTCAATTAGCTTTTCTTCATTTGGCTGGGCTTCTGTTGCTAATTCCTGACTTAGCATTGCATCGCACTGCTCTAGGCAAAACTTAAGTGTGACAGGGTCACTTTTAGGGCGAGGTAAATCTAACAGATACTGCGGAATAACAAGGGAATGGCAATCCATGCTTCCTTTCACCTTGATGCCGAGCACGTCTGACAGTTGCTTTAGGTGGCCTGGTTCAGAAATGGTCGTTTTGAGGTAAAGATCGGAGAGTACGGACTGTGATACCCCTTCCTTGAAGAAATTAAGGGTGACCATGGCATGCCTTTCAAGTACAAAAGGCTCAATAGCGCTGGGAAGTTCGCTCATATCGAAAACAAGCTCTCCCCCTTCATCTGTCTCTTTAAACACTAATTTTGCCAACACAAAAGAAAGCTGAACGTAGTCTATCGCCGTTGAGAATGCAGTTCGCATTGTCGGACTGGTTAAAATAGCAAAGCCCCATATCCCAAACACGTTAACATGCATTTGTGAGCCAATTTCAGCGCCGAGCCCGATGCTATCCTTCGCTAAGGCAACATAGTTTTCTATGACAGTGATTTCTTGCTGGCTGGACAGCTTAAGATCGTCCTGCTGAAGATCTTGCTCAGTTATGCCCGTTCCTTCTAAACAATCTGAGACACTGATCCCTCTTGCTTTCGCTGAGTCACAAATTAGACGGACACCCGTTATTGTTCTCATTTAAGCGTAATACATCTTGATTTGGGATCCTGCTACAAATATCACCAACAATTATACCCAAGCGACTTCAAGATGCAGCTTGGATATATAAACAAGCCGTTTAGCTTGAGATCAAGACTAAACGGCTCATCATTACATCGACTTAATTGCTATTTGTCGTTTCGGCAGGCACGTAGATAAGACGTCCATCATCAAGCATGTAGGTTTGCCCGGCGATCCGGCCTGTTCCTTCCCCTATCTCATTTGACGTTTCATAGCGGGTCATGTTTTCACCATCTTTAATGGTGATACGCATGTTTTCTTCACCCGGGTTTTCGATTAACACAGAGTTTTCAGGGAGCTGGCTGCCCGTCACATTCAGTATCATCAAGAACGCCATGACCACAGCAAATAGATCCACCATATTCACAACGGATAGAATTGGATCATCCTGTTCATCTGATTCAAGAAAACGCATTAAGCCTGCTCCTTTTCTTCAATCATGCACATGTCTTCCAACATCCAACGACGGCGTACCGTCATAATGCTAAACGTAATGCTCGCTGCTATTAAGGACAAGATAGACGCTGAAAAAGCCACAATCATCTCTTGTGCGACTTTGTCGATCTCCCCCTCACCCATTGCAACCAATGCCGGGCCGATAGCTATCATGGTGGTTACCAGCCCCAACATTGGACCCGAGCGACTGATCAGTCGCAATGGCTCTAATTGTTTAATAATCCACAGTTCAAGCTGATCACTTTGATAAACATTTTTTTCTTTGGCATAACGATGCAACACAGACACATACCCTTTACGCTGACGCTGGATATATTCCATGCCAAAGCGGCCCAGTGCATACAACGAGTACACAACAGCAATAATGACCAACACCATCACAGGCTGCATAAATAAATTGGCAAATTGATAAATGATTGTTTCTAACTGATTCATTCTAGTTTTCTCGATAAATAAAATGCTGCTTTGCTGCCCCTGCAGCGATGCAAAGTAAGACGAAGAGGATGAGCATCATCATTTGACGGTCATTGAATGTCGGTGCTTCAAAGGCTGGAATTTCTTGCATGACTTGACCAGAGAACACAGGCTCCGTTGGAGCTTGCCCTTCAGCACCGCTAAGACCAAACCCCATCGCAGTCTGCTCGATATACTGCTGGGTAACCTCATGGGCTTGGTGATACTCAACCATAGGTTCAAGTGCTTGGTGTCGCTCGATCAATGTACGCAAGCGTTCTTCGTCAGCGTCCCAATAGCCCTTTCGGGCCGCTTCTAACATACGCTCAATGATCTGCATTTGAGCTGCTGGCTGATGCTGCTCAAACCATTCGTTGATCCCCAAGTCATGCTTATCATCGATATACACTTCGCTGAGGGCTTCCCACTGGTGATCATTGACCGTCTCAGGGGCTGTTGCCTGCCAACCAAATAAGTTGTTGGTAATGTCCAACATATTCAGTGCACCGGCATACCCCTCATTTTGCATGGCCTTGATCCAAACCGGATTCATATAATGAGCGTTGAGTTCCTCGGCAATAAAACTGTCAGCAGACACTGTTCGCCCTTCGGATTGGCGCAGATCATTCACATAAAGCGAAGGACTGCTGCCTGACGCATTCCTTACCGCCGCTGCCAATCCGCCCAGGTACTCAAATGGATGATCCGTTGACAGCAAACCATGCAAACGGCTAGTTCTCGTCATAACGGCAGCATCCACAGATTCAAGTTGGGACTCGAACAGATTTACATCCCCTAGTTTCTCGCCCCACACTTCGCTGCCGTAGGCATATTGAAGTCGGTTGGTAAACTGCTTGCCCAAGGCATCATCGCTCTCCCAATCTTGGGATTGAATCGCAAGATCATTAACGCCGCTGCCATAGTCGCCCGGCTCGTTACTAAAAATGCGCAATGCAGAGAGCTTCGATGCTTTGTCTGACTCATAACCCAACTCTCGTAACGTCTCACTTAAACGCTCACTGTTTTGTGCAACGGTATTGCCGTCTTCAAGTCGTGAAATAGCCTCAATGGCCGCACTCAGCTTGAGCATGAAGCCATCAAACTGATCCCGATAAACGGAGGTTGCCTGAATCACCACATCAATGCGCGGGCGGTTAAGCTCCTCAGCAGGTATGATTTTCAGATCAACTAAATTACCCCCCCTGTCCCAAACCGGCTCCAAACCTAGCGCATGGAGAACTTGGGCTTCGAGCATACCGAAGTGACGTTGTGTTTCACCCGCCCATAAAGAAAAGGCAACCTTCTGTGGATACTCGCCATTTTCTGCCATATGTGCATCAAGCAAGTTCTGCAGCTCTTGTTTGGCTGCCTGATAGGCCGCAGGGCTTGGCACTTTAGCAGGATCAAAACCGAACAAGTTCGTTCCGCTGGTCGTTGACGGGTTTCTTAACGGATCACCACCAGCCCCGGCCTGAATGAAACCGCCGGATAGGCCGTTCACCAAACTTTCAAGCTCGCCATTATTTGCCAATGAGGCAAAAGCCGCTGCCGCCGACTCAGCGAAAGGTTGCAAAGCAGGATCGTCAGTTTGGCTCCCCTCAAGCACAGAAGTCAGCCACTTAACCGGCTTGGTTTGATCAAGCGCTTCCAGACTACCGTCAAAGCGCTTCCAAAACACTTGGGGATCAGGTTCAAACTGGCTAATGAGTTCATCACCTTGCTGTTGCAGCACGGTATAAAGCAACTCTTGCTCTGATTTACGCTGGCCAAAGACATGCAAACCAAGTGGAACTGCCGAGGAAGCCAGGCGATCAATATGCTCCTCAAGTGTGGCTAGCACCTGTTCGAAATCTTGTTCAAGCGCCTCACTCGCTATCCCTATGTCAGTGAGCACATTGAGTTCAACCATCTTGCTGGTCAATGCCGCTTTCAGCTCGTCTTTCACCGAGCCAGGTAAAGCATTTTGGTAATCGCCCAGTAGGCTGTTTAACGCAACATACTCGCCATACAGTCCAGCAGGCCCGAAAGTGGGTGTTTGATGGCTGATAATGGTTGCCCGCCCACGTCGTTTAGCTTGAATAGCTTCAGCAACATTGTCTTGTATATAGGGATAAAATACCGGTAGATCACCCAGTGTCATATACGGGATGTCGTGATGAGACAAGCCTCTCGCTTTACCCGGCGTCCACTCTTGGGAACCATGGGTGCCAAGGTGCACTAAAGCATCCAAGTGATTATTTTGATGTTGTAGCTGTAACCACAAATACACCGCTAAATAGAGGTGGTTGGGTGGCTCATTAACCGAGTGAATAGCATGCCCAACCGCTCCCGAACGCGGAGGCTGCGGCAATAGCCATAAGTTGCCACGCTTTAGGATAGGAAAGACAAATGACGGCTCGCCATTGACCTGCGATAGCCCTTCGAACTTCATCGGGTGTCCCCACCACTGATTCACAAACCGCTGTGTATCAAGGGGCAGTCGCCAATACCAATTTAGATAGCTACGTAACGGCAATGCAGCAGCATACTGATCTTCATAAAGGGTATCGATCTTGCTCGGATTATAGTAACCGGACAAAAGCTGCTTCGCGTCAGCAATCATCTGCTGTTCGTCAATGTCTGGTATGTTGAAGCCTTCCGCCTTCAGGCCATCAGCAATACTTTTAATACTGAGAGGCACATTCAGGTTGGATGCAGAGATATTTTCTGCGCCGGGAGGGGCATTCCAAAACATGACTGCCAGCGCCTTATCATTATTCCCCTTGCTTTGAAGGCGATGATAGGCATGAGCACGACCAAACAGTAATTCAAGCTGCTCGGGTATATACGCTTTATCACCGTCTTTATCGGCTGAAATAACCAATGGGTCGGTAAGCCCCCATGTTTCTGTGGTTGAGAGCATCACCGAAGCACTTCGCTGATCAATACCCACATCGCTCTTTCGCCAGTCATCCATATCGCCATCGCGATAATGCAGGGTTTGTATAACCGGCACATTCAAGCGCTTCATTTCTGCTTGGCGCTTATCTCCTTGCTGTAGGTGAGTCAGGTTAACAACCACTGCAGGCTTGTACTGTTCCCAGGGCCAATCAAGCCCGTGTTCATCATCCAAGTAATACAGAACCGGGGTTAGGCTTGCTTTTTTACTTGCCTCAATCAGCTGCTCCAGCGGCTCGAATTCTTGGTTAATGATTTGGTTTCGGCTTATCGCAAAAGCAATGATCGGTAAAGTCGCATCATTGCCTTTTTGGTTAAGGTATTGGCTCAGGCTTGGAACAACACTTTCATCATGATAGATACCATAAGACGGAATTCGCTCAGCCTTGGGAAGCCCTTGCCAACTTTCACCTTGTTGGCGCGCATCAATGGCTGCGAACAAGTTGGTAAAGTTGCGCGACGTACCGTTTAGGTAATAGCTCATCAATAGGCGGTTAAACGGTGGCTCAACACGGCTTGATGCGCTTGGTGGTCCTCCCCCCAGCATGACCCAATCTATGTGTTGTGGTAGCGAAGCCATGATCTCCGTTAACCGTTGCCTATCTGGCATTCTTGGGGTATCGGCAATAACAAAGTCGACGTCAGCCAGCTGCTTCAAGTTAAAGGTGGCTGGCGTAATACTCACCACATTGACTTGTTGCGACTGACCATACTGAGTTAAGCGCTCAATTTTACTGGACGGAACAAAATCAGTGTGCACGATGGCAACCGTGGTCGCCGACACACTAAAGGTAAAAAGTGACAAAAAGCAGCTAAATAATTTAGCTGCTTTAATTAGAGAATCATGCATGATCAGAACCTAAGCGTACCGTTCAAGTACACCTGTCGCGGTTGAATCGCATAGGTGAAATGCTCAGATTTATCGGCTAGGTAAGTATCAAACACGTTAGATACCCCCATCGAGAAATCGATATCTGATAGCTTATAGTTAGCCGCTAAGTCAAACACCTGGTAAGACGGGAGATCGTTATCTTCATAGGTTTGCTCACCCGTATAACGCATGCTTACCTGGGTAATCAGTTGATCAGTCGCATGCCAGTTCAACGCTAGGTATGCCTGAGACTCCGGCTTACTATCGATGGTTTTTCCAGTATCTTTGTCTGTCGCATCCAACAACGTCAGGTTCATATTGACATCAAATGCCGGTGACAATGCCACATGGCCAGCCCACTCCAACCCTTTGATCTCGGCTTGGTTGATATTGAAGTACTCATAGATAGTCTTACCCGGTTGCGGTCTGCCGGAGCACCCTTCAACACAAGAGACATCAATCAAATTTTCAACATCGTTTTGGAACAGGGTTAATGTACTTCCCCACTGGCTACTGCGGTACTCAGCTGAAACTTCATACGACTTGTTAACTTCTGGCTCTAAATCTTCGTTACCACGAATATCGAAAGGTCGCCCCGTGCCGACGCTTAGGTATTCAGGTGAAAGCTGTTTAATCGTTGGGGCTTTAAAGCCTTCGCCATAGCCACCTTTTAGCGTCCAGTTATCGCTTGGCGCATAAACCAAGTAAGCGCGTGGTGATACATGGCTACCAAAATCAGAATGATCGTCGTAGCGAACACCGAGCAACAACGAAAGTTGTTGGTTTAACGAAATATCGTCTTGAAGGAACAAGGCTGCTTGATCGGCGGAGTCTTTGCCAGAAGTTAGATCTGCACTCTTCAAGCGCTGTTCGCTACATTGCCCGCCAACAGTGACATGGTGGGCGTCATGCGCATAAAACTGGGCATAACCATCAATTACATCTTCATCGACATCATTGGCGGTGTTTGGAGTACCAACATTCTTCTCATTGGTTTGAGAAACGCGTGAACCATAGATTCGAAGTTGTGTATCAGCAAAGTCCCAATAACCCGAATGCGTCACCCCGTAATCCAATGTATCAAACACATTGGTGCTGCGTGTTTTTAAGCCTTCGCCGTCACCACTGGTAGGGATATAGTCATACCATGTTTCGTTTTCGCCAACGCGTACAAAAAGATCAAGTTCTTGTTTTTCGGTTAGAATGCTCTTTAATTCAGCATCGACAAACGTATTGCGGTTGCCGGCAATATCGGTTTCGTGCTCGTGGTTCCGGCTTTTGATTAGCCCTTGGTAGGCGTGGCCTGCGCTCACTTTCAGGTAAAGCTTGTCTTCAATGATGGCGCCAGAAGTGTTCACTTCAATGTTCGCTGTATTACCCGACTCATCAATCACGGTCGAGCCCCCACCGCGAACACTGCCCTGCCATTCATTGGTGGTTGGTTTTGTAATCACATTAACCACACCGCCCAAAGCATCAGAGCCGTACAGTGCCGACATCGGCCCTTTGATAACTTCAATACGCTCGATATCGGATACTGGAATGTTTTGCAGTTCAATATTTGAATGCCCAAGCAAATCCGATGCTCGGCTTACCCGACGGCCATCGATCAGTATCAAGCTTTGGGAAACATCCATCCCCCTGATTTCAATGCCTTTTCGCCCCTGACCCAGATCAGCAATATGTACACCCGGTGTCGTTGTAAGCGCATCAGCAAGATTGTTATACGGCATCAATGCCAAGTCTTCTTGCGTGACAACTGAAACACTGGCTGGTGCTGTTGATGCTTTTGTTTGATAAGAAGTGGCGGTAACCACCATGACTTCATCTGTTACTTCAGAAGCGGATACGCTCCCCACACATAATAAAAATGTACCAATCGGTACGTAGCGCAAATTATTCATTATTCCATGACACATTTAGCAAATTTCATGCAGCAATTACGTTATAACATAACAGCTCTCCCTCTAAGCGCGCGTATGTTATAACATAACAACGTAATTTCAAGCAGAGAGTGTGAAACTTTGATGAAAATCGGAGGTAATGGAACAAAGCACTAAATATCTCTAACCCTCCTGCCCGATGAATTTTCGATATTTCGAGAAAAGTAGTTGCAAAGTCGAAAGCACCGTCTTACCATTAATCGTAATTTAACGATGAATACAGTGAATTGAATCTTATGGCTGATTGTTTGACCAACCTTGACCCTATTGAACTGGATGAAGCCACTGAGGTAGAGCTAGCTGCTTTTGCGAAAGCCATTAGCCATCCAGCCCGTGTACGATTGCTAAAAATTCTTGCTAGCAATAAGTGTCTTGGTTCAGATCTTGTGGATCAGCTGGATCTTGCACAATCCACCATTTCTGAGCACCTGCGTGTACTCAAGCAAGCAGGTTTGGTTCATGCAGAAGTACAGCATCCTCGTACGTGCTTTAGCCTCAAGCCAGAAGCCTTACAGCGCATGAAAGATTTACTGGGCTATCTCGACTAAATTTATGGGGTGCCTGATAGGATTTTCTCTCAGGCATTTTTTATTGATACTTATATCGTTATTCGACGATAACCGATTAACAAGGTACTTATAATGGGCATATTTGAGCGTTACCTTAGTGTCTGGGTTGGCTTAGCCATGGTTGCTGGTCTGCTTGGTGGCACCGCATTTCCTGATCTTTTCGCCTTTATGGGCGGATTAGAATACGCCAATATCAACTTCATCATTGCTGTGCTGATCTGGTTAATGATCTATCCAATGATGATGCAGATTGACTTTACTGCGGTTAAAAACATCCACCGCCGTCCTAAAGGTTTGATTGTTACGCTGACGGTTAACTGGCTAATTAAGCCTTTTACCATGGCATTTTTGGGCGTGGTCTTCATCAAATACTTCTTTAGCGATCTTATGGGTCTTATCACCCCAGATCTGGCTAACGAGTACATTGCCGGTATGATTCTGCTTGGTGTCGCACCCTGTACGGCAATGGTATTTGTATGGAGCCAACTCACCAAAGGTGATGCTAACTACACCTTGGTTCAAGTCGCAGTTAACGACCTGATCATGGTTGTCGCCTTTGCTCCGCTAGCCGCATTCTTGCTAGGTGTCACTGACGTGACAGTGCCTTGGAGTACTTTGATTATTGCAGTGGTGCTATACATCGTGATCCCACTGATTGCTGGCTTGTTGACACGTAAGATATTGCGTACAGAAGATGCACTACAGCGCTTTGGCAACAAGGTGAAACCACTGTCTATCCTTGGCCTTATCAGCACAGTTGTTCTGCTATTCGGTTTCCAGGCGCCTCAAATTCTGGCGAACCCACTGGACATCGTTCTTATTGCTATCCCGCTGATCATCCAGACATTCTTGATCTTCGCTATCGCGTATTACTGGATGTTCAAGTGGAAAGAACCACACCGTGTTGCAGCCCCGGGCGGTATGATTGGTGCGTCTAACTTCTTCGAGCTAGCCGTTGCCGTTGCCATCAGCCTATTCGGCCTTCACTCAGGTGCTGCACTGGCAACCGTGGTTGGGGTACTGGTAGAAGTACCGGTTATGTTGGCACTGGTTGCTTACGCTAACCGTACTCGCGACAAATTCCCAACGGCGCACGCCTACTAATTACCATTGATTAGCCCCAGGACACTGGGGCTAAAACTGCTACCAACAACGACTACCACTTAGGTTTTTCTATTGTGCATCACTTCTGTTTGCACAATCTCTCCGTGAAAAAAGAAGGAACCCGAACCATGTCTAATATTACAGTTTTTGACCCTGCAATGTGTTGTTCTTCTGGTGTCTGTGGTCCTAAGCCAGATCAGAAATTATCGGTCTTTTCTGCTGATCTGCAATTCCTTGAATCCCAAGGCCATGCCGTTACCCGCCATAACCTGGCTCAAGAACCTGCCGCTTTCGCAGGCAACCTCACCGTTAAGGCCTTACTAGAAGCCCATAAAACAGACGCGCTACCTATCATTCTTCGTGACGGCGAGCTAGTCAGCTATGGTACCTACCCTACGCGTACCGAACTTGCCCTGATGGCGGCTGGTAATAAGCCAAAAACAAGCCAAGGCGAAAAGGAACAAGCAGAGGAAGCCAATGCTGAATCTAATAACTGTTGCTGCACTGGCAGTTGTTAAGGAGCCGCTATCATGGAATTTCTCAACCAACTCCCCCGCGTGCTGTTTTTCACCGGCAAAGGCGGCGTAGGCAAAACCAGTACAGCCTGTGCAACCGCGATGCACCAAGCCGCGACTGGCGAAAAAGTCCTGCTAGTGAGCACCGATCCGGCTTCTAACATTGATGAAGTACTCGAAACTGAGTTAAGTAACAAACCAACAGCGGTTAACAATGTTGATAATTTGTTTGCCCTAAACATTGACCCACGTGCGGCGGCGGCAGACTATCGCGCCAAAGCAATCGACCCATACCGTGGTGTACTGCCTGACGCTGTATTGGAAAACATGGAAGAACAATTATCTGGTGCTTGCACGCTGGAAATTGCGGCTTTTGATGCATTCACCGAGCTACTGGCCGATGAGAAAGCAACGGAAGGCTTCGACCGTGTTGTATTTGACACCGCCCCAACAGGTCATACCCTAAGGCTACTATCGCTACCTAAAGCTTGGACCGGCTTTGTCGATGACAACTCGACAGGTACATCCTGTCTTGGCCCTCTCGCCGCCCTAGAAAAACAAACCGAGCTTTATGCCCGTGCCGTGGAGCTATTGGCAAACGAAAAACACACCCGCTTAGTGCTGGTAACACGCCCCGATCAAGCTGCTTTGAAAGAAGCGGCACGCAGCAGCCTTGAGCTTTTAGATTTAGGCATTACCAATCAGCACCTAGTGATTAACGGCTTGTTCCAAGCCACAGACACGGCAGATTCCGTTGCCGTCGCCTTAGCGAAAAGAGCCAGCGATGCGCTAGAGGCAATGCCTGAACAACTGCGTGCCTTACCGCAAACGACCATTGCAATGAAAGCCAATCCGCCAGTGGGATTGCAAGGACTAGCAACCTTCTTTGCCCCTGAATGTACGAGCGAAGCAAGCACAACCGCCAGCGGTACTTTCTCCGCTGACAACATTGATGATTTGAACGCGTTTGTTGACGAATTGGCAACCAGTGGTCGTGGTGTGGTCATGACCATGGGCAAAGGCGGGGTGGGTAAAACCTCTGTTGCCGCCATGATAGCAAGGCAGCTGGCCAACAAAGGGCTGCCTGTCACCCTAACGACGACGGATCCTGCGGCACACGTACTAGATGCGGCCGGCGAAGTACCTGAAAACCTTGCTGTTGAACGCATTGACCCTGCCGCTGAAATTGAGCGCTACAAGGAAGAAGTGATCAGCGAAGCCGGTGAGCTTGACGATGATGGCCGTGCGCTGCTAGAAGAGGACCTGCGCTCGCCATGTATCGAAGAAATTGCTGTTTTCCAAGCGTTTGCCCGTACCGTGTTCCAAGCCGACGACATGATCACAGTGATCGATACCGCCCCAACCGGCCACACAATCCTATTGTTGGATGCCGCACAGAGCTACCACCGAGAGGTACTAAAACGAGGCGATGCCCACTCGGAAGAAGTGAGCGGACTACTGCCCCGCCTTCGCGATCCGTCATTTACTCGACTGCTCATTTGTACACTGCCGGAAACCACACCAGTACACGAGGCGGCAGACTTACAGGACGATTTAGCAAGGGCTGAAATCGAACCTGCAGGCTGGGTTGTCAACCAATCACTCACCCCGCTAGAGGTGACTGATCCGCTTTTGGTGGCACGTAAAAACCGCGAGGCACGCTACCTTGAAGAAGTAAGTACGCAACATGCTAAGCGTATGTTTGTACTGAGTTGGCAACAGCAAGGGCTATAAATTGTTCTTTTAGGCAAATCAAACAATACCTGTGAGCAAAGGTTCAATAAGACCTTTGCTCTTTTTTCATCATGACAATAACCAAGCCCAGCATCACAGATTCCAGTCATCACTCAATACATAAGTTAAGAATAACTTAACTTATCATTCCATATGTTTGACTACCTTTAACCCCTTACCAGCATTACCATCCCTCCGCTCTATCTGTCGCTCAACATTTAGAGCAAACCCAAAATAATAAAGCAGTATTCCGTCAGTCAGCCTGACGGGGAGGAATTTTATGCTCACTGAAGTCGCTGATTTATCGCGGTTACAATTTGCTTCAACCGCACTATTTCACTTCATATTCGTACCCTTAACCATAGGGTTAGTTGTTTTGCTTGCGATAATGGAAACCATGTATGTGGTTACCGACCAGCAAATATACAAAGACATGACCAAATTCTGGGGGAAGCTATTCGGTATCAACTTTGCCATTGGTGTTGCCACCGGTCTTACCATGGAATTTCAGTTCGGCACCAACTGGTCATATTATTCACACTATGTCGGTGATATTTTTGGTGCGCCACTGGCCATCGAAGCGCTCATTGCCTTCTTCCTAGAATCAACCCTTGTTGGACTCTTCTTCTTTGGCTGGGATCGGCTCTCTAAGCGCCAGCACTTGGCCATTACCTGGCTAACAACTTTGGGGTCCAACTTTTCAGGTTTGTGGATCTTGATGGCAAACGGCTGGATGCAGAACCCAGTCGGCGCTGAGTTCAACTTTGAAACCATGCGCATGGAGATGGTCGATTTTGCTGAGGTTGTATTTAACCCAGTCACTCAGGTGAAGTTCCTTCATACTGTTTCGGCGGGCTATACCACCGGTGCCATTTTCGTTATGGGTATCAGTGCCTACTACCTACTGAAGGGGCGTGACATTACATTTGCCCGACGTTCATTCGCCGTCGCTTCTGCCTTTGGTCTCACCGCAATCCTTGCCACACTCATGTTGGGTGACGAATCAGGCTATGAATTGGGAGATGTTCAGCAAACCAAACTGGCAGCGATTGAAGCGGAATGGCATACCGAGGAAGCCCCTGCATCATTCACCCTGTTCGGTTTCCCGAACCAAGAAACCATGGAAACCGACTACGCCATCAAGATCCCTTACTTGATGGGAATTATTGCTACCCGCTCACTAGATAAAGAAGTACTGGGCATCGACGATCTAATGAAGATCAGCGAAGGCAGAATTCGTAACGGTATGGTGGCTTACGGATTACTTGAAAAACTTCGTAATGGCGAGAAAACACCTGCAAACATACAGGCATTTGAAGCTGTCAAAAAAGATCTTGGCTACGGCTTGCTGCTAAAACCTTATACCGAGACAGTCGTTAACGCGACCGAAGCACAAATCAAGCAAGCAACCAAAGATACCATTCCTCAAGTTGCCCCACTGTTTTGGAGCTTTAGGGTCATGGTCGCCTGCGGCATGCTAATGACACTGCTGTTTATCACCGCCTGTTGGTACAGCTGCCGCTCTAACTTAACCAAACAAACTTGGTTACTGAAACTGGCAATGATTTCAATCCCTTTGCCATGGATTGCCAGTGAAGCCGGCTGGCTGGTGGCAGAATACGGCCGACAACCATGGGCGGTTGGCGAAGTGCTACCGGTCAACATGGCAGCTTCCCAGCTCGAACCAGGCCAGATTATGATCTCTATGGCTATCGTTTATGTGCTGTATACCCTGTTCTTGATTCTTGAAACTTTCCTTATGTTCCGCTTCGCCCGCCTAGGTCCAAGCGCCATCAAAACAGGCCGCTACCACTTCGAAACTTCGCCTGTTGAGAAGGCGCTAAACTCCGCCAATAGTCATTAAGGTAGGGTGATATGTTTGATTACGAAACACTTCGATTTATTGCTTGGGTAATTATCGGTCTGATACTCATCGGCTTTGCTATTACTGATGGCTTTGATATGGGGGTCAGCGCCCTGCTTCCCATTTTAGGAAGAAGTGATAAAGAACGCCGCATCATGATTAACTCGGTAGCTCCACACTGGGATGGCAACCAGGTCTGGCTAATCACCGCCGGTGGTGCCATCTTTGCCGTCTGGCCATTAGTCTATGCAGTTTCTTTCTCGGGTTTCTACATAGCAATGATACTAGCGTTGGCTGCGCTGTGGCTTCGTCCTGTTGGTTTTGATTACCGTTCAAAAATCGATAGCCCAGCTTGGCGTGCTACTTGTGACAATGCTTTGTGTCTGGGCGGTTTAATCCCCTCCGTCATTTTTGGCGTGGCTTTTGGCAATTTACTTCAAGGGATCCCGTTTGAACTCAATGAGTTTCTAATGACCAGCTATAAAGGCAGCTTCTTTGGCTTATTGAATCCTTTTGCGCTGCTATGTGGCTTGGTGAGCCTGAGTATGATTTTGACTCAGGGGGCGACCTGGTTATTGATGAAAACCCGAGGCTACCTTCACCACCGAGCAAGCAATTTTGCTCAAGTGTCTGCCTTAGCCACGACGTTACTGTTTGTTTTATCGGGTATTTGGGCCTACAACCTTGATGGCTATGTCATCACAAGCCAATTGGCAACGGATGCTGCAGCCAACCCACTCAACAAAGAGGTAAGTACCGTCGCTCACGGTTTATTCACTAACTTCAACCAAAACCCCATTTTATGGTTAATCCCTGCCCTAGCGGCAATTGCGCCAGCAATTACTGCTATTTCAGCGAGGAATAAGAAAGATGGCACGGCATTTTTAATGTCGAGCTTAACCGCAGCGAGCATCATTTTGACAGCGGGTATTGCGCTCTTCCCCGTCATCATTCCATCTAGCCTGAATCCATCACAAAGCCTCACCATTTGGGATGCGACATCGAGTGAGAAAACGCTGGGCATAGTCACAGTGGTTTCACTGATCATGGTACCAACCATTCTTGGCTACACCCTATGGTGTTATCGCAAGATGTTTGGCCGATTAGATGAACAGTATATCGAGAAGAATAATTCAAGCTTGTATTAAGGAGAGTGGCATGTGGTATGTAGTTTGGGTAATAGGCTTAATTTTTGCCAGTTACTGTGGTGCCATTAATGGCTTTCGAATGGAACGCAAAGAGCAGGGTTGGAAAAATGGCCAAGATTAGCCTTTGTGACCCCTATTAGGGCTTATTAACCCTTCCCATAAATAAAAAACTCGCCTTTAGGGCGAGTTTATTATTTAAGCAATTCTCATCCCTTACAGCCCTTCGTATTACTCAACTATCCCAACCAAAATCATTAAGCTTCCCTTAACAAGCAATTAAATACAATCAAATATACTTAACCAGACATATCTTTTATCTTAGCCCCACGCTTTGACCGATATCAATAAAAACGAATTTATTGAACAAGTCGAACAAAGGTTTATTTAGCTAGAAAGGTATGCGCTATGAAATTCAAATTAAAAACACTCCTTGTTGCGACGGGCTTATCCATCGCTTCAAGCATGTCTTATGCAATCCCACTAAAACCTGTAGATACTGACTTTACCCTGCAGTTGCTTGGTTCTGGCGGCCCGATCACAGATGATGTTCGCGCTTCTTCTGGTGAGGTGATCTGGTGGAAAGGCAAATCCAAAATCCTAATCGATGCCGGAGCCGGCGTTTACTTACGCTTCGGGCAATCAGGTTCACGCATGGAAGAACTGGACTTTCTCGGTGTCACCCATTTCCATACCGACCATGTCACTGATTTACCAGCCCTGTTGAAAGGTGGTTACTTCTTTGACCGCTCTTCGACTCTGGCCATTGCCGGACCAACTGGCGAAGGCGCTTTCCCTAGCCTAACCGAATATATGGATGCTCAGTTCAACCGTGAATCAGGGGCATACGCCTACCTAAACGGTATATATGACGGCAGTGATGGCCTATTTCCGGTATCAATCCAAGATGTTGACTTCCATAAAAAAACTGGCACAAAAGTCTACGAGGATGATGGACTGAAAATTTTTGCCAAAGGCATTCCACATGGCGATGCACCAACCCTCTCTTTCCGTGTTGAATCAGAGAAAGGCGTGATTGTCATTTCTGCAGACAATAATGGCTCGGATGAAAGCTTCCTTGACTTTGCCAAAGGTGCTGACTTGCTTGTTATGCCAATGGCCATTGATGAACACGCCGATGAAATCTCTAACTTTATGCACGGTTCTCCATCGGTCATCGGCAAGATTGCACAAACCATTAAACCTAAAGCACTTGTCCTCAACCACTGGATGGGCAAAGGCTTAGCGCTAAAAGACGAAGATATTGAAATCGTCAAAAAATACTACAACGGGCCAATTTACGCAGGCCGAGATATATCTAGTTACCCAATGAGCACAATCATGGAGCAAAGCAATGCACAATAAAATCGTACTATCTATCGCAATGACCTCGGTGCTGGCTATGAATGCAGGCACGGTGCAGGCTGAATCCCAAGACAATGCAACAGCGGCCCAAAAGCCTGTTGTATCGGCACCAAGTAGCAACAACGGTGGTAAATGTGCCAGCGGCAAATGCGGTACTGAAAAGATATTTGCCAAAGTTGAGCTAAATTCAGATCCCCAAGATAAGCTTGTTCGTGCTCGAGACGGGAAATGCGGCCTAACCGGCCAAGGTCTAGCACCGGAAGAAGCGACTATCGCCCAACCAGGCAAATGCGCAGGTGGGCTATGCGGACAATAACCCTTTTAAGCAAAGGGATAGGTCTTCGCAACGAGCACATGGATGTGCTCTGCCAGCAGCCAAATTTCGATGACATTGATTTTCTCGAACTGGCACCTGAGAATTGGATGAATATAGGAGGAGCAAAACAAGAAGCGCTTGAATGTATTTCAGAAAAATACCCTCTGGTTGCCCACGGATTGAGCTTATCTATTGGTGATACGCAACCACTTAATATTAGTTTCATTAAACAAGTGGGTAGTTTTCTCGACCGGTATAATATTGAGATTTATAGTGAGCACCTCAGTTTTTCACGAGACAATAACGGCTACCTGTATGACTTATTGCCAATACCAAGGCATAAAGAAAATTTAGCCTATTTATCAGACAGAATTAAAGCGGTTCAAGATATATTACAACGCCCACTGGTATTAGAAAACATTTCTTACTATTACAACTACCCAGGTGATATTCCAGAGGAAGAGTTCTTTACACGTCTTGTTGAAATGACTCAGTGCGAGCTGTTGCTGGATATTAATAATGTCTTTGTGAATGCAAATAATCATCACTATGATGCTTTAACAATGATCAAGGGTATGCCCTCTGATGCCATTCGGTATTTTCATATTGCAGGTCACTTAAAGCAAGATGATAACTCCCTACTGGATACACACGGTAAGGCTGTAACAAACGACGTTATCCAGTTAGCGAAAGACGTGATTGATTTTCATGGTCCAAGGCCATTGCTATTAGAGCGGGATCATTTCGTTCCCTCCATCGAGGAGCTCACACAAGAGCTTAATGATGTCTATCACTTTGCAATGGAATGTAATCTTCAATCTAATGAGGCAGAACGTTATGCATTATCCGCCCGAGAGTATGCAAGCTCTAATGCAAGGCTTTGCTGATAATGTCCGTAAAAAACCTATGCTAAGCAATAAAGATAGCGCTAATTATCATGAGTTTGTATGGGGTAATGTACACAGCGTAGTCACCCAAACATTTCCGCTATTCTCTGAAAACTTAACAGAGGAAACGCTTCAGCAATGGGTGACAGCCTTTATAAAAGAGAGCCATGCGATTGAGCCTGAATTCCACCATATTGCGACTGAATTTGTGCGTTTTGTTCAATCAAATAATCAAACGCTATCGTCGCAGTTAACCTCTTTATTAGAGTATGAATGGGTCGTGTTTAGCACTGAGATAAACACAAATAGTGTTCCACTCACCACAATGACACTGCCAGAAACATTGTCTGCACAATGGCTTTCTGACTGTGTAATTGAAGTTAACCCAACATTGCAGTTAATAGAGGTGCCCTTTCAAGTCAAAGGTAGCAAGGTTCAATTTAATGAGGTAGAAGAAACACCCCAAGCTTATGCGGTATATCGAAATTCAGTTCATCAAGTTTTATCTCAGCCTCTGAAAATGAATGATCGGTTGATATTAATACCACTTAGCCAATATCGCTCAGTCACTTTTGAATCATTGCTAAGTGAGTTCAATGAAAATTTATCAATAAACCACATCATTCATTGGGTACAACATTTTAATCAGACTGAGCTTATTAAGATTAACAAAGTCAAAAGCTAATTACTTTAATCACATTCTGTAAAAAATCAGGAACTAAATTATGATTCAAAAAATCACCGATTTCTTTGATGGTATTTTCGACAAATGTAAACGATTCGACTTTATTGCCCTTTTAGGTGTAAGGCTATTTTTATTGCCTGTTATATATGAAGGTGCTCACTCAAAAGTCATGGGATTTAGCGGAACAGTCGAGTTCTTTGCCTCACCAAAAGCAGAAGGCGGCTTAAACCTGCCCTTCCCTGAACTACTGGCATTTCTAGCAACCGCAACAGAAGTGTCAGGCTTGATCTGTATCGCGCTTGGCTTATTCACGCGTTTGATCTCTATTCCGATGATGGTCGTGATGACAGTCGCAAGTGCAATGGTTCACTGGAGCCACGGTTGGTTGGCGATTGCTTCCAATGACATGGAATCAGCCATGCGCTTCAATAACTTCATTGTGTGGCTTTCTGAGAACTTCCCTGGCCGCTATAACTATATTACTGAACTTGGCGACCCGGTGATCCTTAATAACGGCATGGAGTTTTCTATTACTTACTTTGTCATGCTGCTTGTACTGTTCTTTTATGGTGGCGGTCGTTACGTCAGTGCTGATTACTGGCTACGTAAGGCTGTGACAAAAAAATAAATCTAATCAATTAGTCAGCTAAGAAGGAAGCCGTTGCCAAGCAACGGCTTTTTCTTTCAGCTCAACACTATTTACACCAGTTCCATTTTTCCGGTGGAAATATCATACATCGCCCCAACCAACTTTATTTTTCCACTTTCTTCCAAGTCTTTTATTGTTCCACTGTTCTTTCGTATTTCTTCAATGGTCAACTGAACGTTAGTTTTTGCCACAGCATCCACGTAAGCATAATTTTCAGGTTCTTTCTTACCTTCATAGTGGGTTTCAGCTATGGCTGGCTTAATTTTATCCAGCAACCCTGTCAAGTTGCCCATCTCAACATTGGCAATTGCCCCTTGAACCGCACCGCACTTGGTATGGCCCATGACCAAAATAACCTTTGCACCAGCCACTGCGGTCGCAAACTCCATGCTGCCCAAAATATCGCTGTTCGATACGTTACCTGCTACGCGGCTGTTAAATATTTCCCCGATCCCTGCGTCTAACACAATTTCAGCCGGCGCCCTTGAGTCAATACAGCTTAAAATAACCGCCGATGGATGCTGGCCATGCTGACTGGTTCGCTTCTGGGCCAGATAATCATGCTCAACTGTCTTTCCCGCTACAAACCGCTGGTTCCCTTCAAGAAGTGACTTCACCACTTCATCGGGTGTCATAGCATCCCTTTCTTCCTGGGTTAGTGATGCCGCAAAAGAAACAGATGGCAATCCACCGACAACAGCTAAAGCCGCCGCACCAGCAGACAACTTCAATAGGTTTCGCTTAGATAAGTCAAAAGAACAGTTAGTTTTACACATCCAATACATCCTGATAATTAGGTAAGGGAGTAATCTAATATGCCTGCCTTTAGTATAAAAATGCGCCTCAATGTATGTGTAAATATTTACCCTGAATCAATCGATTTACATTTCATGCAATGAAACAGCCCCATAGCCCTCTCTGATAAAGCTGTGCTGCGGCGCGCAATAAATAGAAACAAAAGCTCACCAGAAGTGACTGTCAGAATTATTTACACCTCAGTCACACTTAGCAATAAATGTATATAAGAATCAGACAATTAAGAATAGGCATAAAACCATACTACCTTCTTACCCGACTTCTCGCATTCGAAGTCACAATTAGGCGGTTAACCAATACCTTTTTCTTGGTCTTGGTTGCCGCTTTCAACTCTCGGATAATTCGGCTGATTTCAGTATCTAAATACTTGGCTGTTTTGGTTCGAATCATTGCTGAAATCACTTTTTCAGCATTCTCGGGTAATGGCTGCATCAAGGCCCATTTATAGCTGTAGTTCTCGTCGGCAATGCTATGCGCCTCGCTATAAATCGATGTTTTCGGGATCACTACATCTTCAGCGCGGCCCAATCGACGACAATATTCCTCCACCACCGGGCTACGGTAAAAGGGGAGCTCTCCTTCGCTATAGAGCTTAGGGCCAAGCTCTTGCGCGACCTTGATCTTTGATTCCATCACAAAGCGACTTGCATTGGTGACTTTCGGTGACGGTTTCTCTGGCGCAGAGTAATAGATGCACGCCTGCTGTTTGGCTCGGGTCATACCAACGTAAGCCAACCTGCGTTCTTCTTCGATATCGGCACCGATACTGCCTGATGACTTGTTCATATAAGGAAAAGCATCCTTATCCCAAAACGGCAAATGCACCTGTTGGTATTCACAACCTTTCGCGCGAAAAATAGTCGTCAGCTGGACACTGTCTTGCCCGCCCTCGTAACTTTGCCCGCCATTTTGACCTTGCCTAGCGCCATTACTATTTCCATTACCGCTATTCTGCAGGCCTGACTGGTAAGTGTAATATTCGAAGTATTGCAAAGCCTTGGCACAATCTTGGTCCATCGATTCAAGTACCGTGCTGACGCTATCCAATCGCTCGATGGCTTCTTCAATTTCACTGGCCGTCGCTTCAGTTTTCCAAATCCAGCTATCAAGGCCACTTTCGTTACGGTACTGATTATAGACCTCTGATGCCTTGAAGCTTCCTTTGCGCATCAAGCGTGCCAGTAGATCCAACCGTTCAATCATGGTTTCCAGCTTTAGGCTCGGGTTGGCTTTTTCATAGCGCCCCATGAAAGTAAGCCATGTACTGGGTTCCATATCCGACAACTGACCGCACAATGGCTTCAAGGTTTTATTCGGCACATAACAGTGAGGAAAGCTCATCAGGCTAAATAGCAAGGCGGATTTTTGCTGTGGCGCTTGTGCTTGGTAACGGCCTGTAGCCAGCGACATTAGCTCCATCAGCAATTTCACTTCACGGCTATTTGCCAATACCGAAGGCACCGGCATCTGGTAAGGTACTTTCTTGCTTAAAAACGCCAATTCAAACAATAGGGTTTGTGACCAACGGCGTACCAGAATCGCGATTTCCGATGGTTTTCCACCTTGCTGAATATAGTCTTGTACCGATTGGGCAATCTCCCCAACTTGACGGGCCGAACCGCATTCAATGACTTCGGTATCATCAACCCCCTCGCAAGAAGTGGTCAAAAAGTCACTGAAGCGCTGCTTGTTATTGGCAATCAAATGACTGGCCGCCAGTGCCAAGCTATGGCCAAAACGGAAGGTCTGCGACAAGGTATATGTTTTTGCCGGGGCAAAGCTCTGCTCAAAGTCGAGCATGAACTGCGGGGCGCTCCCCCGCCACTTATAAATACACTGATCAACATCCCCCACCGCAACAAGCTGGGTCTGCTCACCGAGCAATTGTTTGAGCAAACGGTACTGTGCCGTATTGATATCCTGGAACTCATCAACCACTACCAGCTTGCAATGCTGATGGTAGTGCTGGCGAATCGCATCATTGCCTTCTAGCAGCTTAACGGTTTCCACCAGCCAATCGTCAAAAAACAAAATTCGCTGTTGCTTGCGCAGTTCTTCGAACTTCTCGTAGGCATCAATAATAAACAGGTAATCGCGATTGATTTCTGCCAGCTTGAACACTTCATAGGGCGACAACATGTAGGCTTTCACCAAGCCAATGAAGCTCAGCAACAATTCGATAGTTTTTGGATCTTTGATAGTTTGCTGACGTTGGTAGGTCTTCTCTAGCCCGGCAATATCACGCAATATGCCTTTCACTAGTGCCTTGTCGCTCTCACCGCTTTGGTAGTCCACCCTAAAACCGGTGTCCCGTAAGAAACCCGTCTGATTAAGGAACTTCAAACAAAAGCTATGGAAAGTATGAACCGGGACGGCTTGCTCTATTCCTGCCCCTTTTAGCTTGGCCTGAAAGTCAGTGCGAATATCACGGTTGAACATCATCACCAACATTTCTTCTGCCGCCACAGACGTTAGCTTTTGCTCAATCAGCCCAACCAAGGTGGTCGTTTTACCCGTTCCGGCCCCCGCGATACACAATGCATTGCCGTCTTGGTGCTGGATAAATGCAGATTGTTCTGTGGTATAACGGGTCATAGCAGGCCTAGCAAGAAACAAAAGGACAGTGATTTTGCCACAGTTCCACTACTCACCGTGCAGAAATTTCGAACAGTTAAACCAGATTCTCACTCGTATGTAATATAATTTTGCGCAAACGTTTGCTTTTCTTGCTGAAAGGGCAAAGTTCTTCTGATATGATCCCCTGCAATTCGTAGCGAACTGGGCACGCTGCCCCTCGCTAGCCTACTTTCTTCGTTATCTTCTGAAATAGGAATTCGCCATGAGCCTTGCTGATCAAGTTCTCGCTGTAAATGATGACCTGCCGATCCGTACCGACAAACCTGTACACAGTGGTAAAGTACGCTCTGTCTACTGGCTGACCGAAGCCGACAGCCGTCGTCTAATCGAAGAAAAAGGATACAACGTAAAGCCTGATGCCCCACTTGCGATTATGGTGATCAGTGATCGCATTTCTGCCTTCGACTGCATCTGGCACGGCGAAGGTGGCCTGAAAGGTGTACCGGGTAAAGGTGCGGCCCTTAACGCTATCTCTAATCACTGGTTCAAGCTGTTCCGTGAAAATGGCCTTGCTGATAGCCACATCCTTGATATCCCTCACCCATTTGTTTGGATTGTACAAAAAGCCAAGCCCGTAATGGTGGAAGCCATCTGCCGCCAATACATCACAGGTTCAATGTGGCGTGCTTACAGCAAGGGCGAGCGTAACTTCTGTGGTATCGAGCTGCCTGAAGGCTTGGAAAAAGATCAAAAGCTACCAGAGCTACTCATGACACCGTCGACCAAAGGTATCTTGAAAGGCATTCCTGGCGTACCAGAAGTCGATGATGTGAATGTGACTCGCCACGATCTTGAGGCGAACTTCGAAGCATTCAACTTCAGCAGCAAAGATGATATCGCCCATTACGAAAAACTGCTGCAAGAAGGCTTCAACGTGATCAGCAAGGAGCTTGATGCTCTGGCGCAGATCTTCGTCGATACCAAGTTTGAATTCGGGTACGTCACTGACGCAGCAGGTCAAGAGAAGCTGATCTATATGGATGAAGTCGGTACACCGGATTCATCTCGTATCTGGGATGAAGCCGCTTACCGTGACGGTAAGATTGTCGAGAACTCAAAAGAGGGCTTCCGCCAGATGCTGCTGAACCACTTCCCTGAGCCAGACATTCTTCTAAACAAAGATCGTATGGATGAGCGCTTTGCCCTTGCTCGCGATAACGAACTGCCTGTCGAAGCGCTGATGGAAGTCTCTAAGGTGTACACCGGCATTGCCGAAAAAGTGACTGGCGAGAAAATCGTACTAAGCCAGAACCCGAAAGCAGAAATCATCGAAGTGCTTCGTGAGCAGTACGGCCTAATTGACTAATACCTACACAAATAGTCACCAAATACCAAAGGCAGTTTTATACTGCCTTTTTTAGTTCCTTGCTTTATCAGCCTTGCCTCCCATAACGAGCCACCCTGTCTTATTTTTCTGACAGCAACGCCTACCAAAACCCTCAAAAGCAGTAAATTACTCCGTAAAAGAATGCGTGCGATCACACAAACACCAAATCAGTATTAACAATTTTATTACCGCGCCGACATACTCTATAGCCGAGTTTACTTAAACCCAGTTACTTTAATATCAATAACTAAAATTAAGCGCCTTCAAGAAGAGCCAAGAAGCTTAAAAGCAGTTTAGTTGTACCACCTTAACACCTGTACTTTTGAGGGATTATATGAAGTTCAGTCATAAAGTTGTTGCTACTTCATCAGCAATACTACTCGCAGCCCTATCGCTGCTTTCAATCAACCAATACTACAACACCAAACAATCGATAGAATCGCATATCACTCAAAGCACCAAAGCGATCATTAGCGGTGTGAGCAATACCGTCAATGCCGAGTTGTCCAGCAGCATGTCACTGGCAGGTTATGTTGCGAGCCTTGTCAGTGACGACCTCAATATGGATAGCATCCATAACGTGATTGACAAGCCGGTGGTGAAACAGTCATTTGTCCTGACTGGACTTGGCTTTGAGCAAGATGGCAGTTACACAAGTAACGACCCGAACTGGGATCCAGGGGCTAACTGGGAGCCAAGGGCAAGACCTTGGTACATTGACAGCAAACAGGCTCGCGATACCATCATTACCGCCCCTTATAGCGATGCTGTCACTAAAGAGCTATTGGTTTCGATTGCCAGCCCTCTGATGGTTAACAACCGATTTGAAGGCGCAATTTTCTTTGATATGAGCCTTGCTAGCTTGGCAGAACTTGTTAACAAAGTTAACTTGTTTGATGCGGGATACCTATTCATCGTGTCGGAAAACGGCACCGTCATCGCTCACCCAGAGAAAAGCTACGACGGCAAGCCTATGTCAGAATTTCTGGGCGACAGCCCTATCTCGACTCAAACAGCCAATATCGAGCTCAATGGCAACCCTACCCAGCTTTCTTTCAGTAAGATTGACGGACTAGACTGGTATATCGGCGCAGTACTGGATGAGAACCGTGCCTTTGCCACTGTCTCCGAGTTGCGTACCGAATCGATTATTTATTCGGTTATTGCACTTGTTGCGGGTATCGCAGCCCTACTGCTCGTCATAAAAATGCTGATGAAGCCGCTGGCTCAGCTTAACAACACACTGGAAGATGTCGCCACCGGCCAAGGCGATCTCACCCAGCGACTATCAACCAATGCTGATGAAGAATTTGCTTCATTAGCCAAGGGGTTCAATGGCTTTACCGAGAAGTTGCAGCAACTCATTATTGAGTCGAAGTCACTCAGCAAGGGGATTTTAGCCGGGAGCGAACAAACCGCCATTGGCGCACACCAATCAGCGGTTGCGGTATCATCTCAGCTAAAAGAGCTAGACCAACTCGCCACCGCTATGCATGAAATGGCTGCAACCTCGGGTGAGGTGGCCAATAATGCACAAAACGCAGCCAGCGCAGCGCAACAAGCAGATGAAGCCACCAAAGACGGCACCTTATTGGTGTCTCATACTGCCACCGCAATTACAGAGCTTTCAGGTCAAATTGAACAGGCGGTAGATGTTGTTCGTCAGCTAGAGCAATCCACCACCAATATCGAATCTATCTTGAAAGTGATCAATGAGATCGCCGACCAGACCAACCTACTTGCGCTAAATGCAGCCATTGAAGCAGCTCGCGCAGGTGACTCCGGTCGTGGCTTTGCCGTGGTTGCCGATGAAGTGCGCACCCTAGCCCAACGCACCCAGCAATCCACCACTGAAATTCGTCAGATGATTGAGCAGCTACAAGAAGGTGCCCAATCTGCGGTGTCAGTGATGGGACAAAGCCAGCACACAGCTTCTACCACTGTGGCTAAATCACAAGAGGCGGATGAAGCACTGGTGAAAATCAGTGATGCGATTCAGCAAATAAACGACATGAACCTACAAATCGCTTCTGCTGCCGAAGAGCAAAGCTTAGTCGCGGAAGAAATCAACACTAATACGCTTAATATCAAAGAGCTAAGTGTCGAAGTGGCAACTGCCGCTAAAGAAGCAGAGTCTGCGCTAAAAGCGCAAACAGACAATGTTCGCCAGCAAGATCAAATCTTGAGCAAGTTTATTGTTTAACTATTGATTTTGCATTCAAACGTTAACGGCCCTTAATGGGCCGTTTTTTTGTATGCAACAAAATACCATCGCTAGCTATATACCCATAAAGAAGTAAAAAAGCGCTACATTACTCACAATTTTTATGTAATTGCATTCATATTGTTGTTTTGGCTTTTCTGCTGATTTTTTATCCTAAAATAATTTTAAACACATAAATTATTTCAGGATGAAAATAGTGTTCAGTCAGTTTTGGAATAGCTTGCTAATAAAACATAAATTATTCTTACTCGTTGCGATGCCCTTGTGTCTTTCACTGTTTTTGGTTAATCGACAACTCTCACATATCAACCTTCAAGTTACCTCGCTTGAGAAAGCCCAACATGCCGTCAAGTTTCTTGAAGACTTATCGCAATACCACTTCTCTAACCGTTTAGCGATCGTTGAAAATCAATCTCAGCCCGCTAACTCGCTGGCAAGTGATATCCGCAATGATGTTGTCCAACTCTTTGGCACCGGCGAAGATGCCAAAAACGTCAACATGCTGCTTGATAACTACATTGCCAATATTACTGAAATAAAAGGTGCAGAAAGTGGGGAAGAATTACTTGAACTGATTGAATGGCAAGTCGATATCTATCGACAAGTCATACTTGAAGTAGAAAAGATACATTATGCTGAACTGCTTGAATCAGTCGATAACCACCTAAGGGCACTGTACCAATTAGAATGGTTAATGTTTTGGTCCCAAGAAGAGGGTTGGTTTAGCCAGTGGCTGCTTTCTGCCGACAGCCAAGACAGTTCGCGCAGTAGTACAGAAGTATTGAACGAGATCCGCCTGCTCGCCCAAAACCAACAATTATTCTTAAATCGCTTCTTGGCCATCAATGCCGATCAAGAGCAAGTTAAATTGCTGCTTGAAACCTTCTCAGACCCTGTATTCCAACAGAGCAACAACTTCCGGGCACAATTGCTAGAAAGTGATAACATCGCTAAATTTACACCCGAAGAGATGGCAGCTGGCACAGCAGCGCTCAATGCCCGCCTTTCTCGGCTCCAATCTGTTGGCATGCAAATCGAGGATCAAGTTAGGTTGGAGATTGAAGAATCTATCGCCGTCTTCACTAGCCAAAAGAACCTATTTCTCGCGATTAGCTTATCGCTGTTTCTTATCGTGCTACTAATTGGTATTAGCTTGGGCATGAGGATCACAGGCAACTTGAAGCTTGTACTGAAGTTCCTGAGCGTAAAAGACAGTGACGACTCGCACATCACAGTAAACGTGAATGGGAAAGACGAACTCAGTACGTTTGCCAAGGAAGTAAAACGGCTAACGGTTGAAAGACTTGAGCAGCGACAGAAACTAATCGAGGCCAAAGAAGAAGCAGATACCGCCAAAAATGCGGCTATCCAAGCAAGCAAGGCCAAAAGTAGCTTCCTTGCCAATATGTCCCATGAAATACGTACGCCACTTAACGGCGTAATCGGTATTTCAGAGGTATTGGCAGATACCCAACTGACCGCCACACAAAAAGATTACGTCAATACGATAGAAACCTCATCTCACCTGCTACTTAGCCTGATCAACGATATCCTCGATTTTTCTAAGATCGAATCTGGCATGTTACACATCAGTGCCCATTCCACAGCCATTCGCGAAACCATCTACGACATTGCATCAATTGTCGCGCCTAAGGTCAAAGAGAAAGGGATCAACCTTGATGTCAATATTGATCAAAGCGTGCCAAACCGTGTCGTTATCGATGATCACCGTATACGTCAGGTTCTCATGAACTTCATGTCTAATGCGGTCAAATTCACTGACAAAGGCACCGTTTCGATTGGGATTAAGTGCCAAGACGACACAGATAATGTCACCCAGTTACTCTTCGAAGTTTCAGACTCTGGCATAGGGATCGATGAAGATCGTCAGGCCAGCATATTTGAACCCTTCACTCAGGAAGACGAATCTACCACCCGGCAATTTGGGGGGACTGGGCTAGGGTTGGCGATCAGTTGCCAGCTAATTGAGATGATGGGCGGCAAAATCGGATTGGATTCAACCAAGGGCGTGGGCAGCCGCTTTTACTTCACCCTTTCCTTGCCTGTTGATGAAAGGGACGCTGACAAAAAAGCCCACTCCCAAGATGCTGAGGTTATCTTGCTGGGCGCCGATGTTTTAAAACTCTCTCGCATTACAAAAGAGCTGGCGTTCTTTGGCATTGATATCAATACACGCCTTAATGATCCTGCACTCATCCCACCGGCAACGGCTGATGGCAAGCAAGTAGTCATTATTAGCGAAAATAACCAAACTCCGCTTAGTGACCTTCTCAACACAATTGAAGCACTTAAGGGTGAACACCGCACCTTATGCTTAATCAGGAACATGAGCAGCGAAGCGACCGACTTTGGCGACAGTATCGATGCACTCATTACCTACCCGTTGCTTGGCAGCCGGTTAATAAAAGCATTCCAGCACTGTTACCAGTCAGTCATAGAAATCAACCAACAAACTGCTACTTCCAATATACAAGTACAAGTGCCCCATGCGCTTCTGGTTGAAGATAATCTGGTTAACCAAAAAGTCGCGTCATTGCACCTGCAAAAGGCCGGCTGTACTTATGATATTGCCAACAATGGGCAAGAGGCCGTTGAACTCTTCACCAGTGGTAACCACTATCACTTTGTATTGATGGATTGCATGATGCCAGTCATGGATGGTCTGCAAGCCACAGAAGAAATCCGAGCCTATGAAAAAGCGCAACAAATCGAACCAACCCCAATCCTCGCCTTAACGGCCAGCGTGGTTGATGATGACATCCAGCGGTGCTTTGATGTGGGCATGGATGACTACATACCTAAGCCATTCAAGGCCGAGGTTTTACAAGAAAAAATCTTGGCAATCATCTCTACTCGCACGATCTCTAAACAACCCTCTGTCACTTCAGAGAGTAACCGAACAAATAGCACTGTGAGTAAACGAGTGCTGCTGGTAGAAGATAACTTAGTAAACCAGAAAGTCGCCTCGCTTCATCTCAAAAAAGCAGGCTTTGAGTACGATATCGCTAACAACGGTCAGGAAGCGATTGATATCTACTCTGAAAATCAGCAATTCGCGTTGATATTGATGGATTGTATGATGCCGGTAAAAGACGGGTTTGAAGCAACCAAGGCTATCAGATCATTTGAATCAGACAACGAAATCTCACCGGTTCCAATCATCGCCCTCACAGCCAGTGTTGTGGATGATGATATTCAGCGCTGTTTTGATGCGGGTATGGATGCCTATGTACCCAAGCCAGTCAGACGGGAGAAGTTACTCCATGAAATGACGAACTTGATAGAAGCTTAAACTGACTCATTAAATTTCCTCGCCCCCTATTCTATTCAGCAAAGCACTTTGACGCTTAGTTGTAAAATAAGGGGCGAATTTTTTGTGTTTAACTCTCACATCCCCCTTCACGCCCAGTTCAATGCATTAGCTTTACAAGATGTAACCTGTCGAGTCCGACTATTCTCAACTGTAATAGAGTGTAAACAGCTGTAAGACCGATTGTGAATCGTCATCACGAGATTTATTTCACGTCTACATTGTAATCAGAGCTAATCAATACAGCACATTTTCAGTAATACATGTGGAGGTAGTGATGAAAAAGTACTGTCCTTGCTGCAATACAGAACTGTTTGATCGATCCAATGCTTATGTTTGTCCTAGGAATGAAATTGGGGAATGCATCTATGACGGATATGAGGCATTTCGCCTCGAAGAAGAAAGCCACAACCTAAAGGAAAGACGAAATAATCACTACCTTGAGCGGTACATATCCGAAATCGATTAATACCCAATGGTGCCGGAGTCCTGATTTCGGCACTTAAAGCCAACACCTAGCACTCAACACCAAATACCTAGCACCAAAGTTAATGCAATGTTAACAAATTCATACATTATGTAACGCTATTACAGTGGTACTCAAGCCTATTAACTGCAACTAATATCTTAGAACTGAGAGATGGGTTAATGGATTAACCTTAACAATATCAATTAATACGAATTGATGAGCGAATAAACGCATTGTTCAATTCGTCCAGAGCAAGGACATATAGCATCAGTGGCAGAGTCAGCAGCGAGAAAATCAGATAACAAACGACCCATACTCGACAAGGGCAAACACAACTATGCACTCTTGGGGTTTGTGTTGTTTCCGGCTGTGCTATTCCTTACTGCCATTTCCTATTACCAGCCGTCACCCGAAGGGCTGCGCTGGTCAATACCTTGGGTTCCCAGCCTCGACATTAATTTGAGCTTACAGCTTGATGCGTTATCTTTTGTTTTCGTCGGGCTAATCAGTTGTATCGGCTTTTTTGTCCAACTATACGCACTGGCTTACATGAAAGGGAAAGCAGAGCGCTTCTCGTTTCATCTGTACCTCACACTGTTCATGCTCTCTATGCTCGGGCTCGTCCTGAGTGACAACATCATCTTGCTGTTTGTCTTCTGGGAACTCACGACCATCACGTCCTACTTGCTCATTGGTTTTAATCACGAGAAAGAAAAGTCGCGCAAAAATGCCCTGCAATCGCTTGTCGTCACAGGCGCTGGCGGTTTGGCATTATTGGCGGGGTTAATCCTACTTGGGCAAATAGCAGGTAGTTATGAGCTAAGTACGATTATCGACAAGGCAATTAACGATGCCCAGAGTGTCTCTGAGCATGCCTACTTTACTCCATCTTTGGTCCTTATCCTCTTAGGCGCATTTACCAAATCGGCACAATTTCCGTTCCATTTCTGGCTACCGGGCGCCATGGCCGCGCCCACACCAGTCAGTGCGTTCTTACATTCTGCCACCATGGTTAAAGCTGGCATCTATTTGCTGGCACGTTTGTCGCCTGTCTATGCGCAGAGTGAAGTATGGTTTTATTCGCTTATTATCGTTGGCGGATTCACTGCGCTTTGGTCTGCGGTGATTGCCTTGATGCAAAAAGATCTCAAGTTGATGCTGGCCTTCAGTACCAATACCATCTTGGGCATTCTTACTTTATTGCTTGGCATCGGCTCTGAAACTGCACTCGCGGCTGCCATCCTGTTTATTCTTGCTCATGCATTCTATAAAGCCTCTTTGTTCATGGTGGTTGGTAACATCGACAAAGCAACAGGCACCCGCGATATACGATTACTGTATGGCTTAAAAGCCGTTCTTATCTTCAGTTTCGCATCTGGCCTGATAGCGGCCCTTTCGAAGGCAGGTATTCCACCTTTGCTTGGCTTTTTAAGTAAGGAGTACGCCTATAAGGCGGGCCTTGAAGTACACAGTATCGTGATGCTGGCTCTGGTCATCATCAACGGTGTGATGGTCGCCCTCGCACTGGCAGTGATCTCGCGTCCATTTTTAAATCACACCATCAAAGATAACCCCACCGTTAAGTCTATTGAGGCGGAAGTCGGCTTTTGGATCCCGCCAATGGTGCTTGCATGCTGCAGTGTGGTGGTACCAACCCTTGGCTTAGGCTGGCTGAACGAGTACGTGTTATCTACTGCAATTTTCGAAATCAACCAAGTCGATCAATCGTCCCCGGTTAAGTTATGGCATGGGTTCAACTTACCCTTGCTAATGAGTGGTGTTACGCTGGCATTGGGACTGCTTATCTATAAGTACATGTCCAGCTTAACCCAGCTGTTGAATAAGCTATTGGCCCCACTCCCCATAGCCACTCAAGTTTTCGAGCAATGTATGTCGCTGATGGTTAAGACCGCGACTTGGCAAACCCAGAAACTGCAACAGCGCCGTTTAAGTGTTTACGCCACGCTATTTTTCACTGTTTTTGCCGCTATCTTGTTACTGAATCCGCTCAAGATCCCCAGTGATTTCCTGGCTCGTATCCTAACGGTTGAGCTCTACGAGTTTGCCATTGCCTTCCTGCTTATCTTATCCGCGATAGCCTGTGTCTTCTCTACGTCACGCCTACTGTCCATTGCGGCACTGGGTGCCATTGGCTTTTTGATGACATTGGTTTTCATGATTTACAGCGCACCGGATGTGGCCAAAACCCTGCTTTTGGTTGAAACCTTGATGGTCGTGTTTGTTGCTTTGCTTATCCGCCATCTTCCGCATTTCAGTACAGTCAAACAGCACGGTAAGAGAAGGCGTATTTTTCATGCCGCCATTGCGGGGATTATCGGCCTTTCTATCACAGCGCTGCTCATTGCCATCACTGATTCGCCATTGCATTCACCGCTGGCCGATTTCTTCTCCCAGAACAGCGTGCCCGGTGGTCATGGTCGTAATATCGTGAATGTCATTCTGGTAGATTTTAGGGCCTTCGATACCATGGGAGAGGCCATCGTCGTCGTTATTGCGGCCATTGCCGCTATCAGTTTGTTCAAAACGACCTCGCTTCAGAAGAACCGTATTCAGTCACTTATTTTTGGTACCACCGCCCACATTGTCGCGGTGCTGATGATGGTTTTCTCCCTGTATCTTCTACTTCGCGGTCACAACTCCCCCGGTGGCGGCTTTATCGGTGCACTCATTGCTGTGATTGGTCTAACACTGCTTATCTTCGCTGAGTCGCCGCAATATGTGCGAGAAAGGCTGGGCTATAAGCCAATGAACATTGCCTTATTCGGTGTGTTTTTGAGCCTCCTGGCCGGTGTGATCGGCTTTGCCATGGGTGAGCCATTCTTAACCGGGATTTGGTGGAAGCAAATCCTACCTTTGGGTACACCGCTTATTTTTGATGTTGGCATCTACCTAGCCGTAATTGGAGGAGTATTAGAGGTACTGCTGAGAGTTAATGAGGAGCTCGATTAATGGAAATATTATGGAGCATAGTTGTCGGTGTTTTTGTCATTGCAGGTGTTTACCTGATGCTTGAGCGCCATATCATTCGAATTTTGCTCGGGCTGATTCTCATCAGTAATGCCGTCAATCTAGCCATTTTTACTGCCGGGCGTTTAACCCCCGGCAACCCACCGCTTATCGAAGCCACTGCGGTATTACCACCAGATGGTGCGGCAGATCCCCTGCCCCAGGCACTGATCCTGACGGCAATTGTGATTGGCTTTGGTCTATTAGTCTTCGCATTGATGTTGCTTTATCGCGCCTACAAAGAAACGGGCTCTGCTGATGTCGACGCTATGCAACATTCAGAGGAGGATCAATGACCTCAGTTTGGATCACACTCCCTGTTGTCTTGTCGTTACTGACGGCAACAGGTGCATTCTTTGTCAGAAGTAACCCTAGGGCCATCAATTGGATCAGTGGCGCCAGCGTGGCTATTTCGGTGGTATGCAGCTTGCTACTGCTGAAAGACATTACTGCAAACGGCCCCTATGCGGTCGCCTTCGGTAATTGGATGGCACCCTTTGGTATTGTTTTTGTCGCCGACTTTTTAAGTGTCGCATTGACTGTGATTACCGCCATTATTGGCGCTGTTACCGTTTTCTACGCCATGGCTGATTTAAGACACAAAGCTTCATATGGCCTATACCATGTGTTATTCCATGTACTCCTTGCCGGTGTATATGGTGCCTTTTTGACTGGCGATATCTTTAACCTCTACGTTTGGTTTGAGGTTATGCTCATTGCCTCGTTCGGCTTGATGATCGTTGATGCAGAACGTAAGCAAATCGATGGCGCAGTAAAATACGTCTTGCTCAACCTGATTTCCACATTAGTCTTTTTATTAGCCATCGGCCTAACCTACGGTGCAACAGGCACACTGAACTTAGCCGATCTTCATCTGAAGTTTACGGATGTTGCACCGGAAACCACCTTTTTACTGTCTGCTTTGTTCTTATTTACCTTTGCTATCAAATCAGCCTTGTTTCCCCTGTTCGCTTGGCTACCGGCGTCTTACCACACGCTGCCTAATGCTGTCGTGGCGTTATTTGCCGCATTGCTGACCAAAGTTGGCGTTTACGCCTTAATACGTATGTTTACCTTGGTATTTCCTTTAACGGATACCAGTTGGCAGCCGTTGTTGCTTTGGATTAGTGGATTAACCATGCTCACGGGGGTACTTGGCGCGGCCAGTCAGTTTGATATCAAGAAAATTTTGTCATTCCATATTATTAGCCAAATCGGTTACATGATAATGGGGTTAGCGCTTTATACGCCTATCGCGCTTGCCGGTGCGATTTTCTACATCATTCACCACATTATCGTAAAAGCTAATCTATTTTTGATTGGCGGCTTCATTGAAAGCAAATATGGCACAAGCCAACTTCGCCATTTGGGTGGTGTCTACAAGGCCATGCCATGGCTTGCATTCTTGTTCTTGATCCCTGCATTTTCACTTGCTGGGTTTCCGCCATTATCGGGCTTTTGGGGCAAGTATCTAGTCATTAAAGCAAGCATTATCAATGACTATAACGTGCTAGCCGCCACTGCACTTATCGTCGGGTTATTAACGATTTTCTCAATGACTAAGATTTGGAGTGAAGCATTCTGGAAAGCACCGACAGACACTCTGTCAGGAAAAACTTTTCCACTATCAATCAACCTTCTGTATTGCTTACCCATCGCTGTTTTAACCTTGATGACAATTACGATTGGCCTTGTTGCCCAACCTGTATTTGTTTTTGCTAATGAAGCAGCGGAGCAGCTATTAAACCCGGGCGGCTATATTCGCGCTGTGTTAGGTGAGCAGTAATGGGAGAATTCAGATGATCTACTTTTTCTTAAACCTCTTTCTGGCAATGGCTTGGATGCTGCTCAATGGGCAATATAGCAGCATTGATTTTATGGTCGGTTTTTTCATTGGCTACTTTACACTTAAGCTTTGCCAACCCTTCGGGCTGAAAACCAGTTATTTCAAAAAATTCAAAGCCTTTATTTTGTTATTTCTGTATTTCTGCTACGAAATGATAGTGTCGGTTGCAAGAGTCGTGTGGGATGTGATTACACCAACCCACTTAAGCCAACCAGACATTGTCTATGTTCCACTCGATGCTGAAACTGACCTCGAAATTACCCTGCTAGCCAATATGGTATCGCTGACGCCGGGTAGCTTAAGTCTGGATGTTACACCCGATAAAAAATTCCTTGTCCTGCATGTGATGTTCGCGCCTGATCACGAAGCGGTAGCACAGGATATCAAACAGGGATTGGAAGCACGTATATTGGAGATAACTCGTGAATGATCTACTCAACCTAAGCATTCAGCTTTCCTACTTCGGTTTGGTCGTCAGTTTGTTACTGGCATTCATCCGGTTGGTACTTGGCCCAACACTGGCAGACCGGGTCGTCGCCTTGGATCTTATCTCTTTTGTCACTATTGGTTTTATCGCGGTATACACCTTAGACAGTGGCCAAAAATCACTGCTAGATGTGGCTATTACACTGGGTTTGGTCGCATTCCTTGGCACCATTGCCTTTGCAAGGCTTATCACCAAACAGAAACAAGATAAGGGCTAACCATGGATATATTGATTAGTTTACTATTACTGCTGGGTACGTTTTTCACCTTGGTGGCCAGTCTGGGTATTTTACGTTTACCGGATCTCTATACCCGCATGCACGCGGCAACAAAAGCTGGCACCGTTGGCATTTGTTTTCTCCTATTATCAGTGGCCTTTTCCATGCCAGAGGTAACCGTTATTTCACGGGTCATTGGCACTATCTTGTTTATTTTTATTACCGCCCCCGTCGCCGCTCATTTGCTCGGCAAAGCTATGCAGCATAAAGGATATAAAATGTGGCGTAATAAGAAAGCTAATAATTTAGAACTCTAATCAACCAGACTCATTCTTTATCTATGGGGAGGGATTTGCAACCTATACTTTTGAACTCCCCAGTTACAAATGACAAACAAGCCACCAGTAACAGCCAAACCGTAAATTTCCTCTGGTCTATATAAAATTGTTTAGAGCACAAATTACAAGCCAAAAACACCATAAACCCTCATCACAACATTCAATATGAAAATGTATCAATACCAACCATATTTGTGATCTTGCAACATTACTGTTACCATCAGCCTTCCATTTTTGTTTAGAGGTCTAACGATATTACCCACTGTAGAGTTTTAGCGCTTGCAGTTTTGGCTAGGAAAGCCAATTAAGGACAAAAACGTTTACGTTTATTTATGGATACTAATTTTAAGAAATACAGTATTGAAACAACCGATTATCAAGTAGGTCAGGATAATATTCAGAAATGGGGGTTTGATATTCACAACCCCGTATTCGGCATTAGCGCAGGACTGATCCTTTTTTTCCTTTCAACTCTCTTCATCATTGAACCCGGTACAGCAAAAGATGCGCTTAATAGCGTGAAAAACAACATTATCGAAAGCTTCGATGTGTTTTTTATGTGGTCGACAAACTTCTTCTTACTCTTTGCTTTAGTACTAATTGTTTCACCCTTTGGCAAAATCCGAATTGGTGGTAAAGATGCTGAATCGGAACACTCGACAGCAGGTTGGCTGTCTATGCTGTTTGCTGCGGGTATGGGCATTGGCCTACTCTTCTGGGGTGTCGCTGAGCCTACCGCCTATTTCACCGATTGGTGGGGCACACCATTTAATGTAGAACCGCATACTGAAGAAGCCAAAGCATTAGCCATGGGGGCGACCATCTTCCACTGGGGTATCCACGGTTGGTCTATCTACGCCATTGTTGCACTGTCTCTTGCCTTCTTCGCATTTAACAAAGGGCTACCACTATCAATTCGCTCAGTGTTCTACCCGATTTTTGGTGACAGGGCATGGGGATGGCTAGGACACGCCATTGATATCATGGCGGTATTGGCAACACTTTTTGGTTTGGCCACATCTCTTGGTTTGGGTGCGCAGCAGGCCACCAGCGGCATTAATCATGTGTTTGGTACCGAAGGTGGTATCGGTATGCAGCTTGCCGTCATTGCCTTTGTAACTGCTATTGCCATTATTTCGGTCGTTCGTGGTATCGATAACGGCGTTAAACAGCTAAGCAAAATCAACATGCTTTTTGCTTTAGCCTTACTTGTTTTTGTCGCTTTCGTTAGTTTTGATCTTGTAATCAGCTCGCTGCCAGCCACGCTTCTAGCTTATGCAGACAACATCATTGCATTCAGCAACCCTCACGGACGCGAGGATACCACTTGGATGCATGGTTGGACTGTATTCTACTGGGCATGGTGGATTTCATGGTCACCATTCGTTGGTATGTTTATCGCACGAATTTCTAAAGGCCGTACGGTACGAGAGTTTTTAATTGCAGTCATCTTCATTCCATCACTGATGGTGATCATTTGGATGTCTATTTTCGGGGGCATAGCCATTGATCAAGTCGTCAACAAAGTCGGCGAACTTGGTGCAAACGGGCTAACGGATATCTCGCTAACCTTATTCCATGTGTACGATGCTCTGCCATTTGGCTCTATCATCTCAGTGCTTTCAATTATTCTGGTTCTGATTTTCTTTATTACCTCTTCAGATTCAGGTTCGATGGTCATCGATAGCATCACTGCCGGTGGTAAGATTGACGCGCCAGTACCGCAGCGTATCTTCTGGGCATCTGTAGAAGGTGCAATTGCCGGTGCGATGCTATGGATTGGTGGTACTGAAGCCCTACAGGCATTGCAGTCTGGTGTTGTGGCAACTGCCCTTCCGTTTACCTTTGTTCTGCTTCTGATGTGTGCCAGCCTGATAAAGGGATTAAGTAGTGAGCGTTCTGCTTACCAGCTACAAACAGCTGTATAAAAAAGAGCTTAGATAAACGATATATACACATAAAAGGGCTAGCAATTGCTAGCCCTTTTTAGCAAAAAAACTCACACTTTAGCTCAGTGCTAATTCAACTACCTTCTGTAGTTTATCCGCCTCAACATAAGCGGAGATATCACTAAAGCCTAGTTGTTGCGCAAGTATCATCGACGGCATTAACTCTTCAGACCATACATACATCAAGTTCATTGAGTTTAAGTCTACACCTGCTTCAGTCGCCAATTTAACAGGTGGTCTAAGAACTTAATAATGACAACTTTGCATCCTTATTACCTTCAAACGGTATCGTTTCATTCTCAAGTAATTCAGCCTTCATACTCACAGCTTGATCAACTTGCCCAATGTCTTGTTTCTCAGCATCAGAGAACAGCGACGATAAACACAAAAAAAGGGTTAGCCGAAGCTAACCCTTTCTACTTTATAACTTATCTAATTATGCTGTTGGCTTAACAGGCTCTGCCTGGCTATCGTCAACATCCGCTGCTGGTTTAGACTTGCCACCGTTTAGGCGCTTCTCCCAGTAGTCTGCGTTTTTGATGCCTAGCTTCACTGGGTCGAAAGTAAACTCAGTTACACCGGCTTTCTGTTGTGCTTCATAGTCTTTTAGCGCCTTAAGTGCAGGCTTAGCCAAGAAGAAGATAATCAGAATACCGACGATGTTTAGCCAAGCCATTAGGCCAACACCCACATCACCCATTGCCCATGCAAGGTTTGCTGTCTTCACTGTACCGTAGAACACTGCAACTAGTAATACCACTTTCAGAGCAAACATCATGCCTGGTACCTTCATAGTACGGCGGATATAAGCGATGTTTGTTTCTGCGATGTAGTAGTACGCAAGAATGGTTGTAAAGGCAAAGAAGAACAGTGCGAATGCAATGAACGGCTTACCGATACCTGGCATTGCGCTTTCGATAGCCAGCTGGGTGAACATTGGGCCGTTAGCACCAACATCAGCAGCTAGGTTCTGTACAAGGAACGCGCCTTCTGCACCACCGTGTACGTTGTACGCACCAGTGATGATGATCATGAACGCTGTTGCCGAACAAACCAGTAGTGTATCGATGTAAATCGAGAACGACTGTACTAGACCCTGCTGAGCCGGGTGCTGTACGTCTGCCGCAGCCGCTGCGTGAGGACCTGTACCCTGACCAGCTTCGTTCGAGTAAACACCACGCTTAACACCCCAACCAATTGCGGCACCCACACCAGCCATTGGTGTAAAGGCATCACCGATGATCATACCAAATACCGTTGGTACCATGTTGATGTTTAGTAGGATGATAATGAAGGCAATAACGATGTAAGCCAAAGCCATGAAAGGAACAACGATTTGCGTGAAGTTCGCAATACGCTTAACACCACCGAAGATGATGAAGGCTAGGATTACTGATACGAACGCACCGGTTACAATCTTCGCTAGGCTGAATGTACCGATAGTAGTTTCAATCATACCACCTGAACCGAACGCAGTTTCAACCGCATTACCGATACTGTTCGACTGAACACCTGGTAGTAGTACACCACATGCGAAGATAGTAGCGATTGCGAAGATCCATGCGTACCACTTCTGGCCCATCGCCTTCTCGATGTAGTAAGCCGGACCACCACGGAACTGGCCGTCTTCATCTTCTTCTTTGTAAATCTGAGCCAAAGCAGACTCGCTGTAAGCAGTCGCTGCACCTAGGAAGGCAACAACCCACATCCAGAATACGGCACCCGGACCACCAAAACCGATAGCAGCAGCAACACCAGCGATGTTACCAGTACCCACACGACCAGATAGTGAAACGGCTAACGCCTGGAAAGAAGAGATACCCTGTGCTGAACTCTTACCTGAAAGTAGCAAGCGCCACATCTCGCGGAAATGACGGATTTGCACAAAACGCGTAGTAATGGAGTAAAACAAACCGGCGCCAAGGCAAAGATAAATCAGTACCGGGCTCCAAATTATTCCATTAAGAAAATCAACTAACGACTGCATTAATAAAACTCCCTGTCTGCTTGGTTAATGCTTCGTCAGTATAATACGCAAATTGTAAGTTAAATGTTAAGGGTTTTATTTTATCACTCAATTCAACGTGAGGAATAGCACGATCCAGCAACAAATTGACAACAACACGTTATTTTAACTGGAAAGAAGCAATCACGTAGTCTATGAAACCATGAAGCCATATTTTCCCGCCAGATAAATCGTTCAATAATCAAGCGAACAAACCTAAAAATTTTTACTACATCACAATTTTTCGCTGTATAGGCAGACATAGATCACTTTCAATAGCCTAAATCATGAACCTATGAAGAATAAAATAGACAGCTCAGATACAAAAAAACGCAGACCGAAGTCTGCGTTCTATCCAATTTAATTGTCGCTAAATGCTAACACTTAAACATCGTAGGTAGTCGATGCGGTGTCACCGCCTGTACCAGTCCAGTTTGTGTGGAAGAACTCACCACGTGGCTTATCGGTGCGCTCATAAGTGTGAGCACCGAAGTAGTCTCGTTGCGCTTGCAGCATGTTCGCCGGCAAACGTGCTGTCGTGTAACCATTTAGGAATGTAAGCGCGGATGACATACAAGGCATAGGTAGGCCAGTCTCAAATGACTTAGCAACCACTTTACGCCATGCTGGTAAACAACCTTCAAGGATGTCTTTGAAGTAGTTGTCTAGACCTAGGAATGCCAACTCTGGGTTTGCTTCGAATGCATCACGGATATTGCCAAGGAATGCACTGCGAATGATACAACCACCGCGCCACATCAGAGCAACGTTGCCGTAGTTTAGATCCCAGTTATTCGACTCTGAAGCTTCACGAATTAGCATAAAGCCCTGAGCATAAGAGATGATCTTAGAAGCAAGCAACGCCTGACGAAGTGCGTCGACCCACTCAGACTTATCGCCATCAACTGCCATGATAGGGTTGTTGAACACCTTCTCTGCTTCTTCACGCTGTGTTTTTAGCGACGATAGGCAACGCGCGAACACAGACTCTGTGATCAGCGTTAGCGGGATACCATGGTCAAGTGCGTTGATACCCGTCCACTTACCTGTCCCCTTCTGACCCGCTGTATCGAGGATCTTCTCAACCAGCGGCTCACCGTCTTCGTCGCGGTAGCCAAGAATGTCAGCGGTAATTTCGATTAAGTAGCTGTCTAGTTCAGTCTTGTTCCAGTCAGCAAAAGTCGCCTGCATCTCATCGTGAGACATACCCAAGCCTTCTTTCATGAAGTGGTATGCTTCGCTGATCAGCTGCATGTCGCCATATTCGATACCGTTGTGAACCATCTTCACAAAGTGGCCAGCACCTTCTTTACCAACCCAGTCACAACAAGGCTCACCCTGGTCAGTCTTCGCTGCAATCGCCTGGAAAATAGGCTTCACATGTGGCCATGCTTCAGGATCACCACCTGGCATGATTGAAGGACCAAAGCGCGCACCTTCTTCACCACCAGAGACACCAGCACCCACGTAGCGGATGCCCTTCTCGCGTAGCTCAGCAACACGGCGGTTGGTATCTGGGTAATTCGTGTTACCACCATCAATGATGATGTCGCCTTCATCCAATAGCGGGACTAGGTTGTCGATAAACTGATCAACCACATCACCGGCACGAACCATTAGCATCACTTTACGCGGGCTTTCCAACTGCTCAACAAGGTTTTCTAGAGAAGTTGCGCCTACGATGTTTGTGCCTTTCGCTGCACCGTTTAGAAACTCATCGACTTTCGCCACTGTACGGTTGTATGCAACAACCTTGAATCCGTTATCGTTCATGTTAAGGATCAGATTCTGACCCATAACCGCCAAACCGATAACACCAATATCAGCTTTCATTTACTTCTCCTTAGGCCAGCTCTTTGGCTGCTTCTGAATCTAAATACCATTCCGTGATGCCAGCGTTGGCTTTCACATGTGCTGCTGGATACGCTTTTGCAGCAGTGGCTTGTTCGGCAATTTCTTTCAATACAGGGGCTTTGCTCGCACCCAATACCAAGTAAGTAATACGCTTGGCATTCTGAATAAGATGCGCGGTTTTCGTCACGCGGATTTGGCGTGACTCTGGGTGCGCTGCAATGGCCGCAATTTCTGTGGTCTCGTAATCGGTTTGACCTGGGAACAAGGATGCCGTGTGGCCATCAGTACCCATACCCAACAAAATCCAATCAAATGCCGGCACATCATTCTCTGCCGGGATCACCTCGCGCATCTCTTCTGCAAAGCGGATGGCTTCCATTGCGGCAAAGTCTTCACCACGAATACGATGGATGTTTTCAGCGGGGATCTGGATGTGATCAAACAACAAGGCTTTTGCTTGGCCGTAGTTGCTCTGCTCGTCTTCCGGAGCAACACAACGCTCGTCGCCCCACCAGAAATGCAGGTTCGACCAATCGATGCTTGTCGCATAGTCAGAACTTGCTAGGAACGAAAACAACTGGGACGGCGTGCTGCCACCAGATAGAGAAATATGAACCGGACGGCCTTGCTGGCTATATTCCTTCAGGCTTTCAGCTAACGCAGCAACAACGTCAGCTGAACTATCGAATACTTGATAATTCATTTACTTATAGCTCACAGTAATCAGTATTAGTCAGGTTTTTACATGGGAAGCGCCATTCGCGCTTGTCACGAGACAGTAGCTCATCGGCTTCTTTTGGTCCCCATGTACCGGCTGCATAGCCGTATAAATGTTCCGGGTTTTGCTTGTATTGCAAAATAGGCTCAACAAACTTCCAACACGCTTTCACCGCATCGGTACGGGCAAACAAGGTGGCGTCACCTTTCATCGAATCCAACAACAAACGCTCGTAGGCTGTTAGCATGTGGGTTTCTTCCAAGCTTTCGTAATGGAAGTCCATCGATACTTCTTTGGCTTCAAAGCCAGCCCCCGGCTGCTTCAAACCAAAGCTCATCAAGATGCCTTCATCAGGCTGGATGCGGATGATCAACTTGTTTTCCGGGGCATTAGCACCGAACACTGGGTGTGGTGTTTTCTTAAAGTGAATAACCACTTCCGTTACCCGTGTCGGTAGACGCTTACCGGTACGGACATAGAACGGCACACCATTCCAACGCCAGTTATCAATAAACATTTTCAGGCCAACGTAAGTCTCGGTACGTGAGTCTTCTGCCACGCCCGGCTCTTCACGGTAGCCTACAAGGTGATCACCACGTACATCGGATTCAGTGTACTGACCCAATACTAAGTTATTTTGAAGATCATCATTAGAAAGTGGCTGTAAGCTCTGGAACACTTTCATCACTTCGTCACGCATTGAATCGGCATTGATGGCCGCAGGCGGCTCCATGCCTACCATGGCCAATACTTGAAGCAGGTGGTTTTGGAACATGTCGCGTACCGCCCCTGCCCCATCGTAGTATCCACCGCGCTCTTCAACACCGAGGAATTCAGCCGCTGTGATTTCAACATAGTCGATAAAATTACGGTTCCAAAGCGGCTCGAACATGCCGTTAGCAAAACGGAACACCAATAGGTTTTGTACCGTTTCTTTACCTAGGTAGTGGTCGATACGGTAAATCTGGTGTTCTTGAAAGTAGGCATGCAAGTCTTTATCCAGCTGCTCGGCTGTCGCCAGATCGTAGCCAAATGGTTTTTCAACAATCAAACGCTTCCAACCATGACTTTCGTCATTAAGTCCATGGGCGGCGAGGTTTTGCGGAATAACAGAGTATAGGCTTGGTGGTGTTGCTAGGTAGAAGGTGGTGTTGCCTTGGGTATGGTAGATGCTTTCGATTTCGTCAACGCGCTGCTTGAGCTTGGCGTAGTCGTCAACATCTGAGGTGTTAATCGCCTGGTAATGAAGACGTTGACAGAAGGCATCAAGCGTTGCCTCATCCACTTTCTCATTTGCCATTAACGAGGCTTTCATTTTTTGCTGAAATTCCTCGTCAGAGAAAGATGTACGGCTAACCCCAAGAATAGCGAACTCTTCTGACAATAATCCGTTAGCAAAGAGATGATAGAAGGCTGGAATCAACTTGCGATGGGTTAAATCACCCGACGCACCGAAGATGACAATACAATTATTTTCAGGCTTAACCATAATGCTTTCCTACTTGCCTGATTCCATCAGGACAAGTTATTCATTTTATTGATATCGGCAGATAGTATCACTAACTGATAAAAGTGATAGTAGGTTTTACCTATGACAATGATAGGCAAAACCTTAAGCTGGTGAAAGAATAGACAACACCAGTGAGATACGCACAAAAAACACACCAGCAGCGTATATTTAACAATCTTAAAATTCTGGTATTACCAGCTAACAAGATGATAACGATACGAGCTGCTGAGTATATGCCTGTTGCGGCTGGGTGAAAAGTGTCGCGGTTTCGCCATGCTCAACCACCTGTCCCTGGCGAAGCACTAGTGTGTAATGGCACAGTGAACGTACAACATTCAAATCATGGCTAATGAACAAATAGCTAAGGCCGTGCTTTTGCTGCAATGATTTTAGCAAGTCCAGCACTTGTGACTGCACAGTCCTATCCAACGAAGACGTTGGCTCATCCAATAGGATAAACGCTGGCTTCAATACCAACGCCCGCGCAATAGCAATACGTTGTCGTTGCCCTCCCGAAAATTCATTGGGATAACGGTGACGGGTCTGTGGATCTAACTCAACCTCTGCCATCGCATCACAAATCACCTTGTCTTCTTGCTCTGGCGTCAACGTCTTGTGGATTTTCAAGCCTTCACTGATGATTTGCGCCACTGACATCCGCGGGTTCAGTGCCGAAAACGGATCTTGAAACACGACCTGAAGCTTACTGCGGTATGGCAGCATTTCCTTGCGGTTAAGCTTAGAAATATCAATGCCATCAAACTCAATATGCCCTTCACTTTCCAGCAGCTTGAGAATAGCCATACCTGTGGTGGATTTTCCAGACCCACTTTCTCCCACCAACCCGACACTGTGCCCCTTGCGCAAAGTAAAACTTACATCGGTTACCGCTTTGATATGATCTTTAACCCGCTTAAGCACACCGCCTTTGATCGGAAACCAAACCCGCAGATCGTTAACATTGAACATCGGGTCGGCACTCATATCGACAGGAACTGGTTCGCCTTTAGGATCTGAGTTAATCAGCTTTATCGTGTAAGGATCCTGCGGATTATTAAACACCTCATCCTTGGTATTGGTCTCGACTAGCTTGCCCAACTGCATCACCGCGACCCGATCTGCAATTTTGCGGACGATACTCAAATCATGGGTAATAAAGAGCATGGCCATACCGAGCTCTTGTTGAAGCTCTTTAAGCAGATCGAGGATCTGAGCCTGCACCGACACATCAAGTGCAGTGGTTGGTTCGTCGGCAATCAAGAGCTCCGGCTCATTAATCAGTGCCATTGCAATCATGACACGCTGCCGCTCTCCCCCCGATAATTCGTGGGGATAAGATTCCAAGCGTTTTTCAGGGTTACGGATCCCAACTTTTTTTAGCCAATCAAGGGCTTTTTTCTGCGCTTCACGCTGGCGGGTACCACGGTGGATTGCCAACGTCTCGCATAGCTGCCGGCCGATTTTATGGAGTGGGTTCAGTGACATCATCGGCTCTTGGAAAATCATACCGATACGATCACCGCGCATCCGTCGCATCTCGCGCTCGCTACAATTGAGCATATCAATGTTGTCGTACATGATATGGCCCCCCAAATAGCGCGCCGACGACTTAGGTAACAAGCGCAGTATGGCATTTGCAGTCACCGATTTTCCCGAGCCACTTTCACCAACCAGCGCCAATGTTTCCCCGCGATTAATCGCCAGGCTCACATCATGGGTGACCTGATTCGTCCCGTTGCCGTTTTGAAACCCTACCGATAGGTTTTCGATGGTTAGAATTGCTTTAGCCATAACTTATCTCTGATGGTGAGGGTCAAACGCATCACGTACTGCTTCACCGACAAACACCAGTAAGCTCAACATGATAGACAGAATTACAAAAGCAGAAAGCCCCAGCCAAGGTGCCTGCAGGTTGGTTTTCCCTTGTGCCAGCAATTCACCCAATGAAGGCGAGCCAGCTGGCAAACCGAAGCCGAGGAAATCAAGCGAAGTTAAGGTCGTTACCGAGCCGCTAAGAATAAATGGCATCATGGTCAATGACGCAACCATGGCATTGGGTAACATATGCCGCAGCATGATACGGCCATCGCCTACCCCAAGCGCTTGGGCGGCACGAACATAGTCGAAGTTGCGGCAACGCAGGAATTCAGCCCGAACAACGCCCACCAGGCCCATCCAACTAAAGAGCACCATAATACCGAGCAACCACCAGAAATTGGGCTCCACGAAACTTGATAAGATAATCAGCAAGAACAGTGTTGGCATCCCCGACCAAACTTCAATAAATCGCTGACCGAACAGATCGACCCAACCGCCGTAGTAGCCCTGACAGGCGCCAACAATGACACCTATAATGGTGGAAATGATTGTGAGGGCAAAGCCGAATAATACAGAAACACGAAATCCGTAGATGATACGCGCCAGTACGTCTCGCCCTTTATCATCGGTTCCCAACCAGTTCACACTGTCTGGCGGCGATGGCGCAGGGCCAGATAGGTTGTAGTTAATGGTGTCGTAACTAAAACGGATGATCGGCCAGATCATGTAACCTTCCGCCTCGATCAAATCGACCACGTAGGGATCGGTATAATCCGCCTCGGCATCAAACTCGCCACCAAATTCTGTCTCGGAATACTGCTCAACAATCGGGAAATACCAGTTCGACTGGAAGTTGATCACCAATGGCTTATCATTGGCGATGATTTCCGCAAACAGGCTTACAAAGAATAAAATCGAAAAAATCCAAAGCGACCAGTAACCCCGCTTGTGGGCGGTAAATCGGTTCCAACGCTCCTTCGTCAATGGATTCATTTTCACTAGCGCGCCTCAAAATCAATACGAGGATCCACCAAGGTATAGGTGATATCCGAAATAATGTTCAACAACAAACCCAACAACGTCATGATATAGAGCGAGCTAAATACCACAGGGTAATCACGCTGAATCGTTGACTCAAACCCCAGTAAGCCAATGCCCTCTAGCGAAAACATCACCTCAATGAGCATGGCGCCGGTGAAGAAAATACTGATAAACGCCGCGGGGAAGCCGGCAATAATGATCAACATGGCGTTACGAAAGACATGGCGATAAAGAATGCTTCGCTCATCCAAGCCTTTCGCGCGGGCAGTCACCACATACTGCTTATTGATTTCGTCCAAGAATGAGTTTTTTGTCAGCATGGTTAACGTGGCAAAACCACCGATCACCATCGCCAAGATAGGCAGAGCCAAGTGCCAGAAGTAGTCAACAACCTGCTGGAACAGGGTCATTTCATCAAAGTTTGACGACACCAAGCCGCGCAATGGGAACCAACTGAAGTAGTTACCGCTGGCAAAGAAGATGATCAGCAAAATGGCGAATAGAAAGCCCGGAATCGCGTAGCCGACAATCACAACCGCACTACTCCAAACATCAAACCGCGAGCCGTGCTTAATGGCCTTGGCTATCCCCAATGGGATTGACACCAAATAAATAATCAAGGTACTCCACAGTCCCAGTGAAATTGAGACTGGCAAACGGTCGATAATCAAATCAATGACATTACCGCCTTTGAACAAGCTTTCACCAAAGTTGAAGGTGGCATAGTTCTTCAACATATCGAAATAGCGCTCGTGCATGGGCTTATCGAAGCCAAATTGTTTCTTAATGGCTTCGACAACTTCAGGATCCAACCCCCGAGAGCCACGGTAGCCAGTGCCGTTATCAGAAGGCTCAAGACTGCCAACCTCCTGCCCTCCACCAGTAAAGCGCTCCATGATGCCCGAGCTATGGCCTTCAAGTTGTGCGACAGCTTGCTCAACCGGACCACCAGGCGCGATCTGGATAACGAAGAAGTTGATGGTGATGATCGCCCACAGTGTCGGGATCACCAATAACAGTCGGCGGATAATATATGCGGACATAATTCCTTTGCCTAAACAACACCCATAAGGGCTAATAAAAAGAAGGTCGTAATAACAGACCGACCTTCTTTAATTTAGTTTCTTTATTTTAGTCAGTCACTTCCGTTAGCGACGCTTCTCAGGCAACTTCGCTGCCTTCTCAGGGTCTATCCACCATGTGTCTTTGCCCAAAGAAAACTTAGGGCGTAACTCAGGTCGGGAAAACTTATCCCAGCTCGCTACCCGGAATTTACTGATGTGCCATTGGGGGATAACAAAGAAGTTCCACTGCAGCACCCGATCCAACGCACGGCCAAGATCTAACAGCTTTTCAGGATCTTCCTGGCTGTTGGCAATCTGCTCAGTCAGGTAATCAATAGATGGGTCTTTCACCCCAGCCGTGTTGTAAGTGCTGTCGATAAAGTTACTGTTCCAAGCAATTAGCAAGTTCGGGCTCGGGTATGGGTTTGCACCGTAGCCTGCCGACACCATATCGAAATCACGATCTCGTAGTCGCTTAATGTACTGGGTGGTGTCCACTGTGCGCAAACGCATGTCGATGCCCAATAACTTCAGGTTCTTCTGAACCGGAATAGCCAAGCGCTCAGTCGTTGGGCTGTACATCAAGAGTTCAAAACTAAAGGCCTCGCCTGTTTCAACATTGGTCATCACCTTGTTCTGTACTTCCCAGCCCGCCTCTTTCATCAAGGCAAGCGCTTTACGAAGTTGAACACGGATACGGCCACTACCGTCGGTTACCGGTGGTTCATAGGTTTCGGTGAACACACGAGGCGGCACTTTATCCTTGATAGGATCAAGTACGGCTAATTCACCCTTAGAAGGTAAACCTGTTGCCTCATATTCTGTGTTCTGGAAATAACTGCGGGTTCGGTTGTACTGGCTGTAAAACAGGCTCTTGTTCATCCACTCGAAATCCATCGCATAAGACAATGCCTCACGCACTTTTGGATCGCTGAAATAGCTACTTTCCGTATTAAAGACGAAAGCCTGCATTGATTGCGGAATTTGGTGCGGGATCTCTTCCTTTATAATGTAGCCTTTATCAAAATTACTTCCTTGGTACATGGTCGCCCAAAACTTGGCGACGTTTTCTTCACGGATGTCGTACTCCCCTGCTTTGAAGGCTTCAAGGGTAACGGTTTCATCACGGTAGTAATCGTATTTGATGTTTTTAAAGTTGTTGCGGCCAACGTTAACGGGTAGATCCTTCGCCCAGTAGTCGTCTACCAAGGTATAGGTGACACTTTGTCCCGGCTTATAAGTTGAAATTTTATAAGCACTGCTACCCAGTGGTGGTGTATTCAAAGGCTCGCTAAGGTTCTTATCCTGCCAAAAATGCGCTGGCAGAACATTCATGCCCTGCACTAAAGCGAGTAGCACCTCACGGTTTGGCGTTGTCATTTCAATACGGGCGGTTAGCGGCGACTTTGCCGTTACCGATTTAACGTCTTTAAAATAGACTTTGTACTGTGCCACCCCTTGGGTCATAAACTTATCGAAGGTGAAAGCCACATCAGACGCCTTGATTGGTTCACCATCATGGAAGCGGGCTTTAGGGTTGATATCCACTTCCATCCAGCTGTAATCGTCAGCGTAGCGTACTTTTTCTGCAATGAGTGGGTAATAACTGTCGATTTCATCGCTTGAAGGTACAAACAAGGTATCGTAAATCGTTTCGCTACCCGCGGCAGAGACACCACGGGAGGCATAACGGTTAAAACTATCGAACGTCCCTACCTGGGCATAGGTGACTTGCCCGCCTTTTGGGGCTTTTGGATTGACATAATCGAAGTGGTTAAAGTCGCTAGCATATTTAGCTTCACCAAAACCGACTAATGATGTGGCTTCTATCACCTCTGCGGCATTGATAGAACCTGAGACCAATAACATCATCACGGTTGATGATATGCGCTTCATCATCTGCGCCTCCCTGCTAACACTTATCAAGAAAATTTAAGGTTTTCATTATTCTACGATAGGACACTAATAAGGATTCAACAACCACTCAATAGTATGGTGGTGAACCTGTGATCCTTAATCAGTTATAAGCGGCACGCATGCCTAAATCTTCAGCAATGCATTTCTACGCAAGCAATCAGAGGGATACCGTTTCTACTTGAAGTTTGAGTTGAGGATAAAAGCCGCTTGCAGCCATATACGTAAGCCGCTAATATCGCGTGCTTTCGCGCGAGCGATCCCGATTTTCAGTACTACATTCACGATATAGGATAAACAGATGTCTAAGTTCTTCTATAAAGGCCGCATCGAAAAGAAACCAAAGCACGAGAGCTATGGCTACAACACCAAGCAGGCCAAGAAGCTTGGAACTGAAGTTAACCCGCTACAACTTGTTGTGAACAGTGAAGAGAAAAAAGCAGAAGTTGAAGCCCTGCTGGAACAGCATGGTATTTTTGCGAGCATTACTGTGAATAGCGAAGCCGAAGAGAACCTTGTTGAGCTAGACACTCTCGTTAACAAGCCGAAGACCACTGTATTCGACAAAACACCGAACCGTAACGACCCATGTTCTTGTGGCAGCGGTAAGAAATACAAAAAATGCTGCGGCTAATCGACCGCACTCATCGACACTTTTGCCAGTAAGCATTTGCTTGCTGGCAACTTCTTACTCCCTTCATCTTTTCCCTCCTTTATATAGCAGCACATTTAACAGTCACTAACAGGCCACAACGCGTAACTGGGATTACAACTGCACATTTACGTTAAAATCCGTATAATCGCGCCTCGTTGTAAGTTTGATAATGAAGGCGATATGAGCAAAGGCTACTCCTGTGTTGGGCTATTTAACCCAAAAACCCCAGAAAATGTTGGTTCAGTTATGCGTGCCGCTGGCTGCTACGGGGTCAACTCCGTGTTTTATACTGGCACAAGATATGACCTTGCGAAGAAGTTCTGCACCGATACCAAGAACATGTATCTAGACATCCCGCTGATTGGTGTACAGGATCTAAAAGATATCATCCCTCACGATTGTGTACCCGTTGCCGTTGATTTGATTGAAGGTGCCAAGCCGCTACCAGACTACAAGCACCCGAAGCGGGCCTTCTATATTTTTGGCCCGGAAGACAATACGTTAAAAAAAGAGATCACTGATTTCTGCCGCGAGACTATCTACGTACCTACCAACGGCTGCATGAACCTTGCCGCTGCCGTTAACGTCATCCTTTACGATCGCATGGCTAAGGGCGAAAATTTTTCAAATCACTAGCCAAAGTACGAGCTAAGTAAAGAGCGATTTCGTCCAGGCTATGGTTTAAACATCGCTATGAAGGCATCGAGCACCTCGGTGCCTTTATTTTATTTGGCTTACCCGTTTCCCTAGCCAAATCAAACTACCTACGCTCCTCGCCACACTTTTGGTTAAACCCGTCATTACATTTACTGGTGGTTCAGAGGGTAGGAAAAAGCCCCTTGGTGCTGATAACTGCTTGCGAAGGCAATTTAACCTCACGAACTGGTAGCCCTAAGCGATAACGACTAGACTTAACCCGATTTAGCCAATTACGTTCATAATTCCAAGCGATGCATGGAGGAATTTAGTGATCGAGCCCAACTTTTTGGACTCTGCCTGAGATGTTGGTACGACATTTGCCGTTATTAAGGCGGTAATTTGTGCTAATGTCGGTCTCCTCCTGTGGGATTATTAAGCATTTGAGCTTTAAATCTTGAAAAGACGGAGCAAAAACAAGCAAATGTTCATTTTATCTTAAATGACCTATGTAATGTTTGCTGGAATCAGTGATATACTCCCCCACCGAATAGTGACAGTAATTGTTTATAGAGAAAAACAATGGCAGATTTATCTAAATACAGAAACATTGGTATTTTCGCGCACGTTGATGCGGGTAAAACCACTACTACTGAGCGTATCCTTAAGCTTACTGGTCAGATCCACAAGACTGGTGAAGTACACGACGGCGAATCAACTACTGACTTCATGGAGCAGGAAGCTGAGCGTGGTATTACAATCCAGTCTGCAGCAGTTAGCTGTTTCTGGAACAACCACCGCCTAAACGTTATCGATACTCCGGGACACGTTGACTTCACAGTTGAAGTATACCGTTCTCTTAAAGTTCTTGACGGTGGTATCGGTGTATTCTGTGGTTCTGGTGGTGTTGAGCCTCAGTCAGAAACTAACTGGCGTTACGCTAACGAATCAGAAGTATCTCGTCTGATCTTCGTTAACAAACTAGACCGCATGGGTGCAGATTTCTTCAACGTTGTTGACCAAGTTAAGAACGTTCTAGGTGCTACTCCACTAGTTATGGTTCTACCAATCGGTCGTGAAGACGACTTCGTTGGTGTTGTTGACCTACTAAGCCGTAAAGCATACGTTTGGGACGAAACTGGTCTTCCAGAAAACTACGAAATCAAAGATGTTCCTGCGGACATGGTTGACGACGTTGAAGCTTACCGTGAAGAGCTAATCGAAACTGCTGTTGAGCAAGACGATGACCTAATGGAAGCTTACATGGAAGGTGAAGAGCCTTCTATCGAAGACATCAAGCGTTGTATCCGTAAAGGTACTCGTGATATCGCGTTCTTCCCAACATACTGTGGTTCTGCATTCAAAAACAAAGGTATGCAGCTTATCCTTGATGCTGTTGTAGATTACCTACCAGCACCAACAGAAGTAGATCCTCAGCCGCTAACAGATCCAGAAACTGGTGAGCCAACTGGTGAAGTTGCTACAGTATCTGCTGATGAGCCACTAAAAGCGCTTGCGTTCAAAATCATGGACGACCGTTTCGGTGCACTAACGTTCATCCGTATCTACTCTGGCCGCATGAAGAAGGGTGACACTATCCTTAACTCTGCGACAGGTAAAACTGAGCGTATCGGCCGTATGGTTGAGATGCAGGCAGATGACCGTAACGAGCTTACTGAAGCACAAGCTGGTGACATCATCGCTGTTGTTGGTATGAAGAACGTTCAAACTGGTCACACTCTATGTGATGTTAAGCACGAATGTACTCTTGAGCCAATGATCTTCCCAGAACCAGTAATCTCGATTGCTGTTACACCTAAAGACAAAGGTGGTTCTGAGAAAATGGGTATCGCGATCGGTAAAATGGTTGCAGAAGATCCATCTTTCCAGGTTGAGACTGACGAAGATTCAGGTGAAACTATCCTGAAAGGTATGGGTGAACTTCACCTAGACATCAAGGTAGACATCCTTAAGCGTACTTACGGTGTAGACCTAATCGTTGGTCAGCCACAGGTTGCTTACCGTGAAACTATCACACAAGCAATCGAAGACAGCTACACGCACAAGAAGCAGTCTGGTGGTTCTGGTCAGTTCGGTAAGATCGACTACCGCATCAAGCCAGGTGAGCCAAACTCAGGCTTCACGTTCTCTTCAACTGTTGTTGGTGGTAACGTACCTAAAGAATTCTGGCCTGCAATCGAGAAAGGTTTTGCTGGCATGATGGACACTGGTGTTCTAGCTGGTTTCCCTGTTCTTGACGTTGAAGTTGAACTATTCGACGGTGGCTTCCACGCAGTCGATTCATCTGCAGTAGCATTCGAAATCGCAGCGAAAGGTGCATTCCGTCAGTCTATGCCTAAAGCAGGTGCTCAGCTTCTTGAGCCAATCATGCACGTTGACGTGTTCACTCCAGAAGACCACGTTGGTGACGTAATCGGTGACCTTAACCGTCGTCGCGGTATGATCAAAGATCAGCAAGCTGGTACTACTGGCGTACGTATCAAGGCTGATGTACCTCTATCAGAAATGTTCGGTTACATCGGTACTCTACGTACTATGACTTCTGGTCGTGGTCAGTTCTCTATGGAGTTCTCACACTACGCACCATGTCCAGCAAACGTTGCTGAAGCAGTAATCGAAGCAGCTAAAGAAGAGAAGAAGTAATTCTTTCTTAATCTCTAGTTGATATAACCCCAACAATGAAAATTGTTGGGGTTATTTTTTATCTAACTTCGGGTGGAAATCCACCACTACCCTTCCTGCCTTTCCACACAGTCTTTCAAGTAGTTCATCAAGCCATACTTGGTTAGCCATGCTAACTGCTCCGGTCGTTTCACCAAAAAACGTCCGGTAAAATTGAATCCATTGGCAAACACACCTTCGATATTGTTTCGGCTTCGGGGCAAGACCAACATCCACCGCTTGGTCAGCAGCAAATTATAAGGCTCGCACTCCTTACCGACATGCTGACTCATCTCCAGCCTATCAACCGCATCCAAATAGCATTGGTAGAGATACCCAGCATCCTGTTCAGTCTCAAACAGATATAAACAGTGTTTGAAAGGCAGCTCACCTGATGCAATAACTGATTCTAGCGGTATGCCTGTTTGAACCAGTTGCATGTGGCGATGTGTTTGGCTTGCTCCTGCATCGGGGCCGCTATTAAAAAATCCAAGCGATGAATCTGACTTTAAACCAAGCAGCCACGCTGCAAAGTCACTTCGCTCAAGCAAGGCTGATTGTGGTACAAACGTTTTACTGCATATCAACAAGTGGGGCGACAGCACCGGAAATTTGTTGAGAAGACATACATGATGATCACCGGCCTCGGCAACATAGAGGGCGGGTTCATAAGGTAGAAATGGGTTTGCAGGTATCTTATCCAATGGTGATCGTTGTGGCGTGGCTATCGGCTTACTTTGAGCATTAGCCGATAAGGTATGAACAAGATAATTAACCCCATTCTCGGCAATGGTGATAGCTTCAGTCGCGATGGGCAACAGGGCACCGTCCTCTAACGCCTTCTGTGTAACAAAGTTTGCTGTTTGCCAAAACATATTCGGCTCCCTACTCTTCTTAATCCTGCTTTGCCCGGCATAAAGGCCTGCATTCAGCCTCTACTAATTTAAGCATATGTGAATGATTCTATTGTTGAAGAGCAACACATTAAGCAATGTTTCTAGCCCAGCGCTCTATACCTGTTTGCTCACTTCGGTATACCTACAGCCACTGTAAACTATTATTGACAAAACATGACGATTTTAGCGATATTGCTATTTCCCCCTTCGCTAGCCCCAAATTAAGAAAGTTTGTATTATCTATGCCATTGGAAACACTGCTTAATCCTATTCCCTGGTGAACTTAGCACCAGAAGTACTCCAAAGCAGTTTGAAATCTTTGTTTGGTCGCTAAGGTTTCTATAGCAATTTTGTTTGGTCGCAACTTGCTACTCCAACCTAGAGCTTTGCTCAAAATAAAAGGCGTTCACCTTACGGTAAACGCCTTTTAGTCATGCGTGGAGTTTAGATAAAACTTAGATAAGCTCAGCCACCAGCAAGAAGCAACCAAATAAGAAGCTTAACCCCATTGCCATCTGGCCACCGCCGACTTGGTAAACGGTCCCTGTTGTGTCAACCACTGCATTTTCGTCAAACAGCTTGTCACCACGTAGCTTGATCGTCATCGCCATTGGAATAAACACGGCCAAGAACACCAAAATAATACCCGCAGAACCCAGCACCGACAGGAACTTATCGGCAGCTGCCAGTGCGCCGACTAATGGCAGTACAAAAGTTAGCGCATATGTAACGGCTTTATTTTGCTTAAATGCATCTGCGTTTTGATCAAACAGTGCCATCGCAACACCTAGGAATGAAGTCAGCAATGCCATGCCGGTAAATACCGACAGAACGAAGTTAATCATGCTGTGGTTTGAACCAAGTGCGGCAATTAACTCAGAAACATTATGGAGTTGCAGCATCTGCTCTGCGCTCAAGTTGCCAATCGCTGCGTATAGCCATAGCAAGTAGCTGAACAGTGGGATCAGCGAGCCAACAACCACCATGGTTTGAAGCTGTTTATGTGTCGCTTCTTTGTTGTAGGTGACAAGGGATGGGATCACCACCATAAAACCAAAACTCGTGAATAGCACAGAACTGGTTTTGATAAGATCGATTTTGCTGTCGCTGGTTGCTATCAGCAAGTTCTCAGCAGAAATCGATGGCACTAGTGAGAATAGCGTGATCAGCAACATCACCACCATAATCGCAAACAAAGCACGGTTAATTTTATCAATCACACCAGTACCAGCAGCAACAACCAGGCCAGCCAATAGAGTAAATGCAATTTGTGCTTGCATCATACTGACTTCTACACCAATGCCATCGAGCAACTTAACCACTAAGTCGCCAGCTCCAATGATGTAGGCCATTAACAGACAAACCAACAGTGCATATAGCAAACCGTTGGTAATCGCCTGCCCACCCTTGCCTAGGGTTTTACGGGCAATGGTGTTCATACCGAGGCCACCACCGGCTTTGATACTCGCTTCAAGCAACAATAATGCTGCGTAAGTTGTACCAAGCCAGATGACGAGCATCAATAATGTCCCCCAGACAAGGCCGAACTGGGCCAAAACCATAGGGATTGCCAACATACCGGCACCAAGCGCGGTACCTGCGATAATAAGAGAGCTTCCAAGAAGTTTAAGATTCACAATATTTACTCGAGATAAACTCTATCCGCCATCGCGCCCTAGCCTATCGCTCAAACGCTACGCCAATAGATAATAAAAAGAATGAGTTATTTGATTTCAAACACAATTACCAACAAAGGTAACAGTGATTAATAGCGAGAAGTGCTAAATCGAAATGCGGCAAAATAGCCGAAATACTGAGAATCAGAAGATTGGGAAAGAGAAAGCGGGTTGTTAGCATTGAGATGTGCGCAAACATCCGTTGCCAGCGGCAGCATTTGCCCCTGCAGTAGAATGGTCATTTATTGTACTCCAAATACACAATATTTCCCTAAATTTTCAGCAACCTTCCGTTGATTGCCCTGATTTTGTTTGGTCATGGAGCAACTTATATTGCATAGCACTTAACCTCAACCACCAAAAATGAAATCTTTGTTTTCGAATTTGATGCGCATTGATTTATACCAGTTATAAAAAAGCCCTTTAGTGGCATAAAACCATTAAAGGGCTCAATAGATTGACGTTTTTTGCTTATTGAATACGGTTACGACGTTACTGCAATACCGACTTTAGAAGCAATCAGCGTAAGCTTGTTAAATGACGTTGGATATACACTGATTGTGCTACCGTCATCAAACTGAAGGCCATCGTAAAAGTTGGCTCCCCACTTCACGCGTGTAAATCTGGCATAGCGTGCTTTGCTATAGACTTCCTCAAGGGCATTCACTGCACCTTGCTTTTTTACCTGCTCTAAAATTGCTGGGCTTAATAACTTCTCCGCCACTGACTTGGCTGTCGCAGTCATCCCTGTCTCCGTATTACTCAACTATTCTGATGTTTTACCAAAATCATGCTGAGTTGCAAGGGATAATCACGTCCGTGATTACCCCAAGACGATTCACTAGCTAGTTTTTACCAATATTGTGCTTAGTGTACAATGTTGCTGTCTTCAATTTCGATAGTTTTACCACCAGATTCAATGAAGCTAACAATCGCTTGCTGCTGCATTGACATTGAAGCATTAATATCACCAAGGTGACCCGTAAAGCCTGTATCACCATACGTCATCGGACGGCCTTGTGGATATAGCGGATCTTTGTAGGTTACTGGCCCTTCATACGGGAACAGATAAGTACCATGACCACCGTGCTTAGCACGAAGCACACCGCGAAGCCCAGTATTGGTTACACTGCTCGTTGTTTCCGAAATAGCTTCAAGCTCTAAGTGCTTAATCAAAGGCTCGGTACCTACCAGTGGCTTACCCGGTACATCATTCACTACAACATTATCCGGAATGTAGTCCACGCCTTCTTCACAAGTCTCTGGGTTGTGATAATCACAAGTACCGGCTGCTTCAACTAACAAAATAGGCTGTTGCTTATTCTCAAACTGACGCTTAATAAAGTTCGCTGGATCACCACCATCGACTGCTGTTTGCACGCCAGGGTACATCTCTGCCGCCACCATATCGAACACCATATCTTCAATTCCAGCAGCGTTTTCTGCGTTTTCCGTGCTTTCCGCCTTGTAGGCTTCCAGGGCATCTAAGCCTTCAACCTTAGTTTGCGTCTCTTCATCATAGACCCCAACCATGCTAGCAACGGCTAGCTGAATATCGCTTGAACTTCTAATTTCATTTTCAACTTCACCGCCGAGCAGTGGTGAGTTCATCACCAAGTCGGTTAGGTGCATGCCCGGAACAACCAGGGTAACCGTGTTAAAGTTAAGCTCAGGCTGATTCTGAGATAAATCACTCACCATGGTTGAGATAATCCCACCCAAAGAGTGGCCGATTAAGCTAACATCTGTTGAGTCAACAAAGCCAGTATTGTTAAGTGCTTTTCTCAATACTAGCTGATCAAGTACTGCCTGGCGCTGGTTATCGCGTAGGGTCAAAGCACTTAGCAAATTAAGGTATACCGACTTTTCTTGATTAACTTCTCCAGCTGAAGCGGTAATATCAATTGTGCCATCTTTATCTAGGTCGATACCACGCTCACCATGCAGAGGCTGATCGATAGCAATCACCAAACGATCATTCGTAGGGTCTTGGTCATCGGCCCCTGTCCCTCGCTCAGTCATTGTCATAGCCGCTTCTTTCGTACCGGTAATACCATGGACAATAATCGTGGCAGGTAGTGCTGAAGCACCAGGTGTCCAGCCATTTGGCGCATAGATAATCACCGGGATTTCTAGCTCTTCAATGGTTGCAACTGGCTCTGGATTACCACTATGGACAAACTCGCCGTTTGCGCCCTTCCACCAGCTATACAGAGCCTCACAGTGGCTTACCTTATCGGCTGCAACCGTCTTATACTGAATACCGTCAGTATTATCACTGTACAATTGAGGAACTTCGCAAGTGCCGTTTTCACCATTTCTTTCAGGTAGTTCAAGGTAATAAGGCACCTTAATGGTGGCCGAATACGACCATACTTTAGCATTAGGCTTGTTATTTATTGCTGCAACATTTTCTACAGCTTGATCTGGAATATTACCAATCGCCGCATCCATTACTGGATAAATGCTCTGGGTAGTGAACTGTGCACTGTAGACAATCTCGCCCTGTACACCAGCAGCCTCTAGCTGGCTGTGGTTACTCTGAACTTGAGTAACGGCAGCATCGCCCTTTGAGTGGCCTAGATTATTACCATCAAGCAAGCGCTGGTAGTCATTCGAACGCTTTAATCCTGTACCAGCAATATCAGTTATGCCATCTGATAGGGCAATAATAAACGGTGTAGACTCAGGCAGTACAATTTTAGGCAGGATCTGAATATCACCAGACTCTGTTACTTCGACGACATAATCGTCATTCGGTACAAGTAACTCACCGGTTTTGGCATTAAGAATATAGGTGTTGGCTGTTAAAGTAGCGGTCTCTAACTCAACACTTGGACCAGAAATCGGCAGTACGATTGGGTAGCCAGTCGACCAGCCATCGAGGGCACCATACACATTCTCATAGTTGCGATAATCAACTTCGTCGCCACTCGACTCAACTGGCAGTTCTAACGTACCGTCAGCATCTGTTTTTAACAGGTCGTTCGGATAAGTGACATTATCAAGGTTGTAAGGCACAAACTGGCTTGTATCTGAGGTGAGTTCCTCATCGAGACAAGCTGTCAACGATCCCGCCATCAGTGGGATCATACAAAGTGCTAATTTGTTCTTAGTCATTATATTCGGGTTCCATTTGCTTATGAGACTATTTTCAGACGCATGGGTACCCTACCTTAAAATGGTCAGAGAGGTGTAAAATACCGCTCATAACACGATGATTTAATTTATATTTTATATTTTATATTTTTAGATTGTAAAAAATCACTTTTTGTACAAAAAACAAACACAGGTGACTAATTTGCATGTATGACTTAATATACTGTGCAACACTTATCGCTCACAATTTAGCCACCCCTCTTCATATGCAACAATTTAATACTTGCAACCATTAGCACAACCAGCTGAATTGTAAGACAATTACCCCTTTGGGGCTATTTGAAATTGCAATTGATTTGCATCATTTTTTTACACAATCTGAATTATTACACTGCGCAAAATAAATATTGGCAGTCTTTGTTACTAGAGGATCTTATGAGCAAAGTCAGATTGGTTGTAATAGGCAACGGCATGGTAGGCCATCGCTATATCGAGGAGTTAGTCGATAAAGCGGAACTGGATAATTTTGACGTTACCGTTTTTTGTGAAGAACCCCGGGTCGCTTATGACCGCGTCCACCTCTCCTCCTACTTCTCCCACCACACCGCTGATGAGCTTTCTCTAGTCAAAGAAGGCTACTACGAAAAACACGGCATCAATGTCTTAATTGGCGAACGTGCCATCACCATCAACAGAGCACAAAAAATCATCCACTCCAGCTCTGGCCGCGAAGTGCGCTACGACAAGCTCATCATGGCTACCGGCTCATACCCATGGGTTCCACCAATCAAAGGAAACGAAGGCAAAGATTGCTTTGTATATCGCACCATCGAAGATCTCAAAGCTATCGAAGCAACAGCCAAACGCAGTAAGAGCGGCGTCGTGGTTGGCGGCGGCTTACTCGGCCTAGAAGCCGCTGGCGCGCTCAAAGCCCTTGGGGTAGAAACTCACATTATCGAATTTGCCCCTGTACTAATGGCTGAGCAGCTCGACCCTCAAGGCGGCGAGCAGCTTCGCAAGAAAATCGAAAAGCTTGGCGTGAATGTCCACACCAGCAAAAACACCACCGAAATCGTCGCATCTGGCGACAATGCCCGAAATACCATGAACTTTGCCGATGGCACGTCACTAGAAGTGGACTTCATCGTGTTCTCTACCGGTATTCGCCCTCAAGACAAACTTGCCATGCAATGCGGCCTAGCAACGGGTCGCCGTGGCGGTATTGCGGTTAACGATAGCTGTGTGACTTCAGACCCAGACGTCTACGCTATCGGTGAGTGTGCTTCATGGAACGAAACATTCTACGGCCTGGTTGCACCGGGCTACAAAATGGCGCAGGTCGCGGTGAGCCACCTCATTGGTGAAGACAACCAGTTCGAGGGTGCAGACATGAGCGCCAAGCTTAAGCTGCTGGGTGTGAAAGTCGGGAGTATCGGCGATGCCAATGGCCGTACACCGAACTGCAAAAGCTATGTTTACCTCGATGAGAGCGAAGAAGTCTATAAGCGCATCATCGTGTCTGAAGACGGCAAGAAGCTATTAGGCGCGGTACTGGTTGGCGATACCTCTGACTACGGTAACCTACTTCAGCTTAAACTGAACGAAATTGAACTACCAAAGCACCCAGACACGCTCATTCTCCCTGCCCACGCGGGTGCCGAAAAGCCGGCAATGGGCGCTGACTCTCTGCCGGATACCGCGGTCATCTGTTCTTGCTTTGACGTGACCAAGGGAAAAGTGGCCGCTGCTGTGGCTGATGGCCACACCACATTGGGCGAAATCAAGTCGGTAACAGGTGCCGGTACCGGCTGTGGCGGTTGTTTGCCGTTAATCACCCAAGTGCTTAATGCCGAACTTGCCAAAGCCGGTATCGAGGTTAACAACCACCTTTGTGAACACTTCGAATACTCTCGCCAAGAGCTATTCCACCTGATCCGCGTGGAAGAAATTAAATCTTTCGATGAGCTGCTTGAGAAATACGGCAAAGGCTATGGCTGTGAAGTGTGTAAACCAGCTGTGGGCTCTATCCTCGCTTCTAGCTGGAACGATTACGTACTGACGCCACAGAACACCCCACTGCAAGATACCAATGATATCTTCCTTGGCAACATGCAAAAAGACGGCACCTACTCAGTCATTCCGCGTATGGCAGGCGGTGAAGTCACGCCAGAGGGCTTGAAGGCAGTGGCGGAAGTGGCAAGCGAATACAGCCTATACACCAAAATCACCGGCGCACAACGTATCGGCCTATTTGGCGCCCAAAAAGATGACCTTCCTTCCATCTGGGAAAAGCTCATCGGTGCAGGCTTCGAGACTGGCCAAGCATATGCGAAAGCCCTTCGCATGGCGAAAACCTGTGTCGGTAGCACTTGGTGCCGTTACGGCGTGCAAGACAGCGTTGGCTTGGGGGTCGAGCTAGAGAACCGCTACAAGGGTATCCGTACCCCGCACAAGATGAAGTTCGGTGTATCGGGTTGTACCCGTGAGTGCGCTGAAGCACAAGGCAAAGACCTAGGTGTGATTGCTACCGATGCGGGCTGGAACATGTATGTTGGCGGCAACGGCGGTATGACGCCGCGCCATGCAGAGTTGTTAGCAACCGATTTGGATAAAGAAACCCTGCTCAAGTACATCGACCGTTACCTGATGTTCTACGTTCGCACCGCTGACAAGCTGCAGCGTACATCGGTATGGTTGGAAAACCTTGAGGGCGGTATTGAATACCTGCGTGAAGTGGTTATCGACGACAAACTGGGTATCAATAACCAGCTTGAAGCGGACATCAACAAGCTCATCGACACTTACCAGTGTGAGTGGACGTCAACGCTAGACAGCGAAGACCAGTTGAAGCGCTTCAGCCACTTCATCAACTCTGATAAGCGCGATGACAACGTGGTATTCGTTTCTGAGCGTGACCAGCACCGCCCTGCCACCTTCACCGAGAAAAACCCTGAAGCCAAAGGCGACATCCTGCACGTGGAACTGGAGAACTAATCATGGCATTCGAACACATCTGCAACATCAATGACATCATTCCAGGCACTGGGGTTTGTGCACTCGTAAAAGGCCAGCAGGTAGCGGTATTTCGTCCAAGCGGCGAAGAAAAGGTATTTGCTATCAGCAATATGGACCCGTTTGCTCGCTCTAACGTGTTGTCACGCGGTATGATTTGCGAGCACCAGGGCGAGCTTTGGGTAGCAAGCCCATTGAAAAAGCAACGTTTTAACCTCGCAACCGGTGCTTGCATGGAAGACGAGCGCTTTAATATCAAAGCGTTCAAAGCCCGTGTTAGCGATAGTAAGGTGGAAATCGCCGCTTAATCGCTGAGATTCAATAGCAAAAAGGCTTCTTGATCCGAACCCGTATTGATTCGGGAGTAACGTTGATTCGGAATGAAAGTTCGGTGCTTGGAGCCTTTGTCTATTCAATCTTAATTTTTAAATTTTAAACTTTAGACAATAAGGAAGATTATGTCTTACTCAAAACCTGCTGAATTCATCCAGACGATGATCAACACTGGCGAAGCAAAGGTACGGACCTCGGCACGTGATTTGATTTTACGCGGCACGATGGCAGGCATCATTCTCTCATTAGCGGTGGTGGTCGCGATCACCACCATTACCCAAACCGGCATTGGCGTGGTGGGCGCTATTGTCTTCCCTGTTGGCTTTTGTATCTTGAGCCTGATGGGCTACGACCTCGTCACGGGGGTGTTTGGACTCGCCCCGTTGGCGAAATTTGAAAACCGCCCGGGAATAACGTGGAGCCGTGTCCTTCGCTGCTGGGGGTTGGTTGGCCTTGGTAACCTAATCGGTTCACTGCTTGTTGCCTTCCTCATCGCCCTGTCGTTCACGATGAACTTCAGCGTTGAACCTGGCGCCGTCGGCCAAACTTTCATTAAAGCCGCAACAGCACGTACAGTGGGCTTTGAAGAGTTGGGCGCAAACGGCTGGATCACTTGTTTCGTACGCGGCATCCTTTGCAACTTGATGGTCTGCCTAGGTGTGATTGGTAACATGACGGCACGCAGTGTCGCAGGCAAAATTGCGGCAATGTGGCTACCCATCTTTATCTTCTTCGCATTGGTATTCGAGCATGCAGTCGTCAACATGTTCTTGTTCCCGCTGGGCATGATGCTAGGCGCTGACTTCGGCATTGCAACCTGGTTGAACTTCAACCTTATCCCGACCATTCTAGGTAACCTAGTCGGTGGCCTGCTATTTACGTGTATCCCACTTTACCTGACTCACGCAAAAACAGCACCAGCTCTTAACACTGAAGCGGATGTGAATGCTGAGCCTGCATTAAGCACTCGATAATCTACATCAAGTGGCCTCAACTTGGTGGGGCCACTAAACATACTGGCGTATTATATTGTTTTTAAAGTATAAAGTAGTAGCCCTTGTGGTAGCTTGCCGAGTTTTGATTTTATCTATACCAAAGTCACTTTTATAACAAGCAAAGTGATTTTGGTATATTCAAATTTCAAATGACAGGCCTTGCTATGACCATCAACCACACATCATTAAATAACGGTTTCGTATCCCTTGTTGGTGCAGGTCCAGGCGATCCTGACCTACTGACGGTGAAAGGCTTGAGGGTCATACAAGCTGCAGACGTGGTCGTCTATGACCGACTCGTATCTAAAGAGATCCTGGCGCTGGCAGATACATCCGCAGAAATGGTTTATGTTGGCAAGAAACTTGATTTCCACTGTGTACCGCAAGATCAGATCAACCAAATTTTGGTCGAAAAAGCCAAAGAAGGTAAGCATGTAGTGCGCCTGAAAGGCGGCGATTCCTTTATTTTCGGTCGCGGTGGCGAAGAGTTGGAAGAACTTGCTCAACACGGTATTGAATATGAAGTTGTGCCGGGGATCACAGCCGCAGCAGGCGCAACTGCCTATGCCGGGATCCCGCTCACCCACCGTGACCATGCGCAGAGTGTCCAGTTTATTACTGGCCACGTGCAAAAAGATGGCCGCGAAATTGAATGGTCATCGCTGGCGCAATCCAACAACACCTTGGTGTTCTACATGGGCCTTAAGCAAAGTGGGCACATTTGCGACAAGCTGATCACTCACGGCCTTGCCCCTGATACCCCCTGTGCCATCATCGAAAACGGCACCCGCAAAGAGCAACGTGTGATAACCGCTAACTTGGCTAACTTACCAAGGGCAGCCAAAACAGCAGTCAGCCCCGCCCTGATTGTCATCGGTAGTGTCACCAAACTGAGCGAGCCATTGCAGTGGTTCAACAACAATTTTGAAGCGATTTCGTGAAACCCGAGGGGCACCCACGGCTCTTCATGGGTGCCTCTGGTTATTCTTTGCCCGTTTATCTAAGCCAGTAATCCTGTGAATAAGGTATTCAACCCTTCGCCTTAGTAACATAGTTTCCAACCAGCATGCCGGCTAGCATAGTGGCAATAAACAAGATCATCGCGGGATTAAAACCTGACAGTGAAGTAACTGCAGGGCCCGGGCAGACTCCGGCAATCCCCCACCCCAAGCCAAACAACGCTGCGCCTGTTACTAATCGGCTATCCACTGTTTTACTTTTTGATACTTTAAATTCAGCGCTGCAAACCGGTGATTGGCGGGGTTTTATCAACAACTGGTAGCTTGGTACAAACACCAGCAGTGCTCCCCCCATCACAAATGCCAAACTAGGATCCCAGTTTCCTGCAACATCCAAAAAACCAATCACTCGCTCGGGATCAACCATGCCCGAGACCATCATGCCCAAACCAAACAGCAGGCCAGCGAACAATGCCACCAAATTAGGTACAAATTTCTTCATCATCACTACTTCCCTAACACGTGCAGTCGAACAAAAACGGTTACCATCGCGACTACCATAAATGTGCATGTCGCGATAATAGATCGCGTTGAGAACCGTCCCATGCCACAAATACCATGACCGCTGGTACAACCATTACCCAGCTTACTGCCAAAGCCAACAAGCAAGCCTGCTAGCGAGACCCACAATAGTGAAGATACCGGCAGAGCTTCTGGTAATGAAAACCCAATCAACGGCGCGGCGGCACCACTGGCAACCATACCGATCACAAACAGTCCCCGCCAGCTCGTCTCCCCTGACTTAGGCTGTAACAACCCCGATACAATCCCGCTGATCCCTGCGATTCTGCCACTCATTAGTAACAACAACACTGCAGAGACCCCTAGCAACATGCCGCCGAGTAATGCATCCCATGGAATAGTAAAATTCATGTCTTTAGCCCTAATGCTTAACTCTATATATTAGAGGTTACTAAAATTATTTATTCAGTCAACACTAATTAAGCAAAATTTAAATTAGACATTGCTAATTTAAGGTTTTATAGTAATCGGATACAATGCTGTGATATTGATAGTTTAGATACTTGATAGTGATATCACTTTAGATTGAATGGAGAATAAAATGAGTAAGATTCTGATTGTTGGTGGCGTTGCAGGTGGTGCCTCGGCAGCGGCCCGCGCAAGGCGCTTAAGTGAAGATGCAGAAATCATCATGTTCGAGCGTGGTGAGTTTGTATCCTTTGCCAACTGTGGTCTACCGTACCACATCGGTGGCGATATTCAGGATCGCAGCAAATTGCTTCTTCAAACACCAGCAAGCTTCTTGGCTCGATTCAATGTTGATGTTCGTGTCATGAACGAGGTCGTTGCTATTAACCGTGAAGAAAAGTGCGTAACTGTTCGCAACACGCTTGATAATACCGAATACCAAGAAAGCTATGACTTCTTGCTACTTAGCCCAGGCGCAGCCCCAATTATCCCAATCATTCCGGGTATCGATAACCCGCTGACCCACTCGCTGCGCAATATTCCAGATATGGATAAGATCATTCAGACTATCTCGGTAAACAAGCCTGAACACGCCACGGTTGTCGGCGGTGGTTTTATCGGTTTAGAGATGATGGAAGCCTTCCACCAATTGGGGATCAACACATCGCTTATCGAGATGGCCGATCAAGTCATGACCCCAGTTGATCGTGAAATGGCAGGGTTTGTTCACCAAACCATCAAAGATCAGGGTGTCGATCTTCGTTTGGGTGTTGCCTTGGAAGCTGTCGAGTATAAGCCTACTCAATCTGTTGCCAACGAAGATGCTGGTGAAGACAGTGACCACCAGCACTTAACGGGCGAACTGGCACTGACACTCAGTAATGGCGATACCCTTAATACTGATATTCTGATCATGGCTATCGGGGTGAAACCCGAAACTAAGCTGGCCGTCGATGCCGGACTCGATTTAGGTGAGCTTGGTGGTATTCGTACTAATGAGTTTATGCAGACCAATGATCCCGCGATTTATGCAGTGGGTGATGCTGTCGAAGAACACGATTTTGTCACTGGTGAACAAACACTGGTACCACTTGCAGGTCCGGCTAACCGACAAGGCCGTATGGCTGCCGACAATATGCTGGGTCGCCAAGAAACCTATCAAGGCACTCAGGGCACAGCTATCTGTAAAGTTTTTGACTTAGCGATTGCCTCTACCGGTAAGAATGAAAAGCAGCTTAAGCGCGACAATGTTCGTTACGAGAAGGTTTACGTTCACACTGCAAGTCATGCGAGCTACTACCCTGGCGCTGAAGTGGTTTCATTCAAAATGTTGTTTGATCCTGAGAACGGTAAGATCTTGGGTGCCCAAGCCGCAGGTAAAGACGGCGTCGATAAGCGCATTGATATTATGGCCGTCGCCCAACGCGCGGGCATGACCGTAGAACAACTCCAACACCTAGAGCTGACCTATGCACCACCGTTTGGCAGCGCCAAAGATGTGATCAACCAAGCTGCCTTTGTCGCCAACAACATCATCAAAGGCGATGCGACACCTATCCACTTCGACGAAATCGACAACTTGTCAGAAGACCAACTGCTACTTGATGTTCGCAACCCTAACGAGCTGAAAAATGTCGGCTACTTGGAAGGCGCAATCAACATTCCTGTCGATCAATTACGTGACCGAATGAATGAGCTGCCAAAAGACAAAGAAATCGTGATTTACTGCCAAGTTGGCTTACGAGGCAACGTCGCGTACCGCCAGCTGGTTAACAACGACTATAAGGCACGTAACCTAATTGGTGGTTACCGTACCTATAAGTTTGCTAAAGCCTAATTATTTTTAGCGGCAATCGCTAATAACCACAAAGCCCCAGACAACATCTGGGGCTCTGTTTTATTTCACTCAACTATCTAGCTAAAGATCAAAAGCAACTAATAGCCTTTTGAAGAACTTGAACTATATGTCGTAGACGAGCGATAGCTGTGGTTACCATTCGAGCTTGATGAGTAACTTTCATGTTTATAGCTGCCTTTGCTATCGTCACCTTTCTCATCATAATGGTTATCTTGGTAGTAATGGCGACGATACCAGTTCCACCAATACGGCTTGGTCTGTTTCTTCTCTTCCAGATTCAGCAAGAACAAGCAATCAAAGTAGATTTCTGAACCAACCGCACCCGTGAAATTCGCCATGTCCACCATGCCAGATAAACGCACCGTACCTTGGTGCCAAGCATAATCACCATATGCTTTCAAAACAGCATTTTCGGTGCTGGATGCCCCCGTAATATGGGTGATTTCACGGCCTTCTGGGGTAATGATTGAACTTGGATCTGTGCCCGGTTCATCAGCAACAGGCTGAACTGTCGTGATTCCGCGCGTAATGATAGTGCCACCATCAAGGTAAAAGAATGTGGTGCCGATAAGTTTAAGCCCATCACCCACGTTCATGATTTCAGATAAACAATCTGTTGCGCTACCTATCACCTCTCCTGTGGCAATATCTTGTAGATCAACATCGAAGCAAATGGCCGGGTCGGGATATTTATCACCATCGTAATCAGGCACTGTCCCTTCTTTCATTTCACCAGCCCCAATCAAACGAAGCGCTAAACGTTTCGTTGTATCTTCTCCATCACTGTGAGAGTACCCATCTCCCGCCCCTGAGTCATCTGGCTCATGCCCATTATCGTGATCATTATAATGATCGCCAGAGCTATCATCGCCTGAGCCGCTAACATGGCTATCATCACCATAAGGATAGACATACTCAGAATAAGACTCGTAATAGTAATGTTCTTTATGCTTATAGGTTTTTTTCTTGTAGTAATTCCCTTTGCTGGTGTCGTGCTCACTATGATACGAATCACCATCTCCACTATCGTAATGACCACCATATTTGCCAGAAGCTATCGCATGGGAGGAAAAACCAATAAAAGTCGCCAACAACGTCAGGGTTATCTTGTTAATCTTCATTTGATACTCCACAGAAATCTGTAGCATCTTTTCAGCCAACTAAAGCATGTTACTTCGCCATGCAGCCTGCATGACAGAACATGTGTGCAATTTTCCTGCTTAAGTGTAGAAGAATGTAGAATATGCCTATGCGAAGGCAGATTGGCAGCCCAAACTGCTAGCTTATTGATTCTCAACAAAGTAAGCCTTCAGAAAGGCTTACTTAAATATGAAATAACTGTCTCTATTCTCGTAATTGAGAATAGATTCTTAGTAAAAACACAAATTACGATTATGGCGAGATCAGTATATTGAGTTCAACTTACACACTCATATGCGCGCTATCTTCTTGCTTAGGGTTAGCACCATATTCATTGTTTCCCGCCTCGCTATCCTGAATAAAAAAGAAAATAAGAACAAGGATCCCAATAACAGGTATGAGGCCAAGCAGTAGCCACCAACCAGCCCGGCCAGTATCGTGCAATCGACGTACACCAACAGCCAGTGTTGGCACTAACACTGCCAGTGAATAGATCATTCCAAGTACACCGCCTCCGGCATCCGCAGGGTTAATGAACTGCTGGTTAATCACTTGCAGAATAAAGCCAATCACCATATTGATAAGAATGAAATACCAATACTCCTGGCGTCTCGCTCGCCCTGAAAACACCGCATATTTCTTTAAAACCAACAGATACCAGTTCATCATTTTGCCCTCCGTTCACTTGTACTCATTATAAACGCTATTATTAACAAGGTTTGGCATTGCTAATTGGTGGCGGTATGAAAGTGATCATCCTACTCTTTTTTCACCTTGCGTTTTTCTTCAGTTACGGGCTGGTTCAGGCCCAAGCAACCCTGTCAGAGAACGTTTATTCGCCTGATAGTGGGGTAATTTGTGATAAGAAAGCAGGCTTTTGCGTTGATAGCTACGGTATCTCGATGGGGTTTACCAAAGAGTACTTGGGTCAAGAAGCACAAGATAAAATGATGAAGCTCATTAACGATGTGGGCAGCGATAATTTTGATACCACACGCTACTCATTAAGTAACAAGGTCTACTGTGACGCCAAAGAGGCGGTTTGTCTTGAAGACCGGTTCTCCGATGTCAAAGCAGACCAATACAACGATATTCTCTACCCTGACCAGTAAGTATAAAAAGAAAAAGCGTATAGAGTTCATCTATACGCTTTGTTTTCTTTGTTATTTTTATAGTTACAAACTCACTTCTACACGTAGTGATCACACAAAATAATTAAGAAACGGTGGCAACATCCGCCTGTTTTATTTCCTCCAACCAAGCTTCCAGCTCGGTAGGAGAAAATACCAAAGGATCGCCAAGTAATTGATCATCTATCTCAGCCAAAGCTGGCGGCAAAATATCAATAATTAGCTCAAGATCTTTATGGCTTTTGATTTGTTCATCAAATATCGCTGCCATATGAATATTATGATCAACATCTCTATCTTGTGCTGCTTTGACCAAACCACTTAGCAGCGTATACCATGTTGTCATTGGCCCCTGCACAATCGAAGCTGACTCGGCAGCAGAATCGATGAAAGCAAATGGTACGGTTTGTAAATCGTAATCCCCTTTCATCGCGGCAAAGATCCAATCAGTATCAAACGAGAAGTCGTATACCGAAGGCGCTACAAGAATGTCTTTGATCACTTGCTTATCGTAAAGTTTAAATGCAGCTTGGGTGTCTTTGATACCATTAGAGAAAATGGCCCTACCTAACATACGTTGCATATGACGCAAGGTTTTAATGCCGACACCCCAACGTTCTTCTTGCTTAACCAATATTGAGTCTTGGTGTTTGCGATTACCTAATACAACTTGGGCATTGTCGCTTACATAAGGTTTCAGCAAGAGGCCAAGTTGACCAAGGTGAACTGAGTTATCAGCATCGGTATACATGACACAATCTGCGCCATCTTTAATTGCTTGATCACAACCATAAATGATTGCCCCACCTTTACGTGAATCATCCGCACTCGCTAAGTTGCTTAGCGGGCCACTTTCAGCAGGCAGTGCGTCAGCTAAGCGTAAAACGGTTACTTTTTGCTTGTCTGGATGGTCATTCAAGATCCCTTCGGCAATATTGGCACTGCCATGAGGGCATCCGTCATCGACAGGATATAAATGCCAATCAACCACTGTGCCTTGGGTCACCCAGTTAAGTTGGTTGATTTTAACGCGTAACGAATCTTCCCCATTTGGGTTGGTGACATTTTTTTCATTCAGGCGATTATGTTCACCCCACATGGCAAATACAACGCCAACAGTAACAGGCTTCGTCAATTTTAAAATATAACGACGAGATTCAACTAATTTAACAGCGAGTCTAAACTCTAATGGACATTGTTGTTTGGCAAGCAATTCTTGATAGTAGCTATTAGAAATATCTTTCAGGCAATAAAGCGTATTGGCTAACGCTAATAACCTCTTTTGGTGACTTGAATCGGTTAAATCAAAATAATCGCTCGCCTCGTTCAATGCAGTGTGCACTATTTTCTCTGATGCTGTCATTGCCTATATTCCTTCTTAACTAACTCCTTAGGTACTCACCCACAACGACAACAGGGCTTAAATTAATCATAGTAAGAGGGACTATAAAGACAAAAAAATTACACAACTAATTTCATATAGTTACTGAAACGATAAAGCCATCACACTTCTTTATCATTATGCAATCATCAGCTTAGTTAATAGCTAAAGCTTCACTCGATGCTTAACACTGAAAAAGAGTATCTAGTTTGAGCTCACTGGGGCAAAGCTTCTTCTTTGTTGGGCTTCAACACCTCGGCTTTCTTCACTTGCAATATTGGCGCGGGGAAGGACCGGATTAACAATACTATCCGTCTTATTCTCCGTTTCAGGGCTTGTATCTGTTTGTTGAAGATCTATCGTCGGTGATACATTTGATACTGGTGACGTAACGACTTGCTCATCATATTCAATGGCCTCTATTGGCGTCACAACCACCCCATTGCTCGCTTCGCTTTCAATGGCTTGCCCAGTCGCGACTTCCGCTGTTTGCTCAACAGGAGCTTGGACCGGTGCAGCGTCTATTGAGTTAGCTTTCACCACTTTCTTTGGCAAGATTTTCTCAGGTACTACTTCGTCAAGATCCCCATTATCAGGAAGAAGTGAAATCGTTTTCTGCCTCGTGCCCGCTGCTGATGACGTTGGCGAGGAAATAACTATCCCTTTGCTCATCACGGGCGCGGTATCAAGTTTGATGTCAGCATCAGAGACCACCAAGTGGCGAGTCACCGACGTTTCGGCAAGTTCAATCGAAACAGTATTATTAACTTGCTGGGGGCGATTCTGTTTGAGCGTTGGGGTAATAATTCCTTCCTCTTCTTGGGCAGATGCAGAAGCCGAAGGTGCGACCACAGGAACAAACTGCTGTTCGTTACTGAACGTTTTGCTTAGACCACTTAGTTTTTTTGCCCCGCCGCGCGGTTGATAGGTCGTCATTGGCTTTGGCGGTGGAATAGCCTCTTTAACCGCCTGATCATGTCGCGTATCTTGTAGTCCTAACTTTGGACTGCTAAAGCGATATAAGCCCAGCTTTTCGTCCCATGTTTGTAGTGTACTTAACTCTTGTTGCCACTCCGCATCCACACTCGAGGCAAGATCTGCTACCTGCAATTGGGTCGATAACAAGGTATTGGCCCTTTCATACCGCCGGTGTAATTTCTTGCGCATTTGATCCCAGTTGGTTCCCCCTGTCATTAGGTAACGGGTACTGTCGGCCCAATACTGGTAGGCATCAGCACTATTCGCTTTATCCGCCGCGGCAGCAGCTAGAGCCTCTGATAGGCCAGCATATTGCCACATACGCTTACGCCCTAACTTGGCTTCCGAGCTTAAAAATATAATGGTCAACCGATGCCATTGCTCCGATGCTTGCTGATACCGTCCAAGGTTCGCAAGGTGGGTCGCCTTAGCATAATGGGAAAGCTCCACATCAACAGCAGCTGCCTTAACGCCAGAAACAGGTGTAATAACAAGAACCGAAATAAAAGCGAATAACACGTATATTCTCATCGGAATGTCTCCACCAAACAGCGGCCTGGATGATAAAAACGCGAATCAAACTGCACATCACGATACTCTTTATCTCCACGTGGTTGATAAAGTTTACCGTTCGCCTTGTACATCAACGCTTCCAATACCCCGGCATTGGTTTGCAAGGAAATACTTTTTTCATAGCTACTTGTAAGCTCATAACGGCCTTCATACCAGCCCCGCTCAGGATCATAGAGCTCCCTGACCAAAGTCATTAACCGCTTGGTGTAGTCCGTTTTCCACAATGCCCACATCTGGAATGCAACACGGGTAGATACCAAGGCTTTCTCGTCGTGATCACTGCCGTCTTCTGCCACCGTTATCCAAGGTGTACCAAGAGCATAAATACTGTCATATACAAAGTACGGCTCACCCGTTACGATATGTTCTCCTCTTGCGGTATAGATCCTATCGACTTCCCAGCGAGATTCTTGTATCCGGTAAATCGAATCTGCCATCGCCGCCAATACTTCATTGCTGTGTTGCGAATCGTTCGACTGTGTATCTGCAATATTGTCCCAGTTAAACTCTAACCCTAACAATAAATAAGGCGTGCTATACACAGGCCGAAGTACATCATAGTGCCTTGGGTCACGGCCATCGAATAGCAGGTCGATGCCGTTAATTGTCACGACTTCATAAGGATCAAGCATCATGGCTTTTTCGGGCACTATCTGCCAATCCAGGTAACCATACGAAGTGTACTCTTCGATACCTAGTCGGCCTTCTTTGAAGCGTTGTACTTGGCCGTTATTAACAACACCACCGTATAGCTCGCCATCTTCAGTGACCAGCTCACAGAAATTCCAGCGAAGCACAGCTTTATCAACATATTCAGAAAATTCTGGGTTACGCTGCTTCGTCATCGCCAGCACAATCAATAACCGGCCAATATCAATCGATGACCACCCCACTTCTCCAGGCTGATTACCGTAGTCCACCATCATGCCTGTACCCGTGCTGTATACCTTATTAGGGACACCGGTAAGTCCTAGGGGCATTTCATTAAGAAAAGAAAGCACGAGTGTCAAACGCTCGTCGTGCTCTTTACTGGTAATAAATTCAAATTCTCGTGCTGCCATCAGCGCAATAAGATAGTCAGCAAGGTTAGACAAATTGGTAGTGGGAAAATTATCGAGGGAGTTTACCAACCCCGTAGTGAGGTCGGTATTATTTTCAACATAGGTCCAGGCAATTTCTGCCCATTCTAGTTCTTGCTCTGTAAGCTCGCCGTATCGGCCTTGGCGAATCACTTGGGATTCGTTCATGCTCGTTATACCACTTTGCACGCCTTGGTAAACTACCCCGCATGATGCGAGGTAGAATACCGAAGCGACAATGACTGCTTTTCTCAACATCTACATCCCTTTAACTGAGAAACAACAGTTTATTGCTGCCGTTTTTTACGCGGTAAACACTGGCCTTCGTAGCCAAATGGTGATTCTAGTGCTTTCTCCCATAAGCTTGGTGCAACATTGTCTTGATATTGAAGTAATTTCCCTTGCTCTTTATAAAGCAAGATTTCCAGCGTAATACCGTTATTATTCGAAGTGAAGGTATCGATTAAGCCAGTACCATTTTCAAATATCCCTTCATAAAAACCCTTTTCACGATCATAAAGGTGCGAAATATGGTCGAAAAGTAAGTCGGTATATTCTGTGTCCCACAATACCCACATTCCCATCGCACCTTTTATCGCGACAGCAGAGAATTGAGGAAGGAATTCACCGGTTTCTGAAATGGTATTCCAGGCAAAGCCATCGGTGTAGATGGTGTCATAAACGAAGTATGGAGGCCCGGCTAACTGATGCTCGGTACGTGCCGTGATGATACCCGTCTGCTTATAACGTTCTTCCTGAACACGATAGATCTGCAGGGCAAACTCCGCAATCCAGTCACTTGAATAGTTATAGTCGTGCGGTGAACGATCGTCGACTTCATCCCACCCCATCTCAATACCATCCAAGACATAGCTTTCCGTTACAACGTAACTGTGCGCTTTCAGCTTACGCGGGTCTCGGGTGTCATAAGGTACATCGTAACCATAGAGGTTGATGGTGCTATAGGGTTCTGCAAGTGAAGCTTGAGTAGTGTCAAAGCCCCATAATTGGAAACCTTTCGCCGCATATTCCTCATAGCCCAAGCGCCCTTCCTGTAAGTACTGAACGGGCTTGTCTTTTTCAAGCAGCGCACCGAACATGGTGCCGTTTTCATCGACAACATTACAGAAGTTCCAACGCAGCACTGCCGAGTCAATACCCGTGGCGTATTCAGGATAACGATGCTTAATAATATGTAGCCAAATCAGCAAGCGACCAAGGTCGAGTGCAGAATAGCCAATCTCACCAGGTTGGTTACCGTAATCCACCTTCGCAGCAGTTTGTGTGTTATACGCCTTATTGGGCAGCTCGTTCATAAACAGATCAAGCGTGTTCAACGTCGTAAGCATTCGAATAAAGCGGCGGTCAAATTCCTCTTTTTCAATGATTCCTAACTCGTATGCGCTTACCATTCCCGCCATGTACGAGGCAGCATCCCACCAGGTCACAGAAGGGTAATTATTTACCGCATTTACAAGCCCTGTTGATTCCTGGTAGTTATTTTCAAAATACTTCCAGGCAATCCGAGCCATATCCATTTCTTTCTCTGTCAATTTCCCCTGACGAGCTTTAGGCGTGGTCCAGTGACTCTTCCTTTCCACCACATCATCAGAAAATTGGTTGTATTTATTACCACAACCGGCAGCCAATACCCCTAAAAGGCAAACAATGATATAACGCATACGACACTCCCTATCATAGTTGCGGTTTACTTCGCGCCAACACTCAACAGTGCTCCGTTTTCGATATAAGCCAAAGACTCCAGAACAATCCCATTGGTGTTTGCTGTAATTGCTTTGTTTACTCGACCATCTATTTCATAACGACCTGAATACCAGCCCTTTTCATCAGAGAACAGCTCTTGTGCATCCTCAATTAGCAGGTCTGTATAAGGTGTATCATAAAGTGCATACCAACCAAATGCGGCTTTAGTCGACAGGGTTTTTAAATGCGAAGCATCATCCCCCTGATCCGAGATAGCATTCCATTCTTTACCGTCAGAGAACACCGTGTTGTAGACGAAGTAAGGTGCTTCATCGACGTTATCCTCACTGACTGCCGTTAAGATACCTGTGCGCTCATAACGATTTTCTTGTGCCTTGTAGACACGGTGAGCAAAGATTTTTGACACACTATCAGCACCAAACTCTAGGCTGTCCAAGATGTATGATTCGCTTACCACATAGTTATGTGCGTGGTATTTGGCTGGGTCTCGCAAGTCGGTTGGGATGTCCACACCATCAATTTCCACCAGCTCAAGGTAATCGATGTATTTCATGGCGTTGAATACGTCACGTCCCATCAATGACATGGCTTTTGAGGCATATTCTTCATAACCAATACGACCTTCTTGCACCAACTCCATGCCTTCGCCATCAGCAGCTGGTCGAGAACCATATAGATAACCATCTTTAATCATCACGCTCACGTCCCAGTGGTTAAGCACATCGTTGACGTGTTTATTAAATTCAGGGTACTGCCAAACCATGATATTAAGCGGGACCAAAATACGGCCGATATCGATGGCCGACCAACCAATGCCGTTTTCTACCGGTTTGTTGGAATAGTCCACCATTTCAAGGGTTTGTGTGTTATAGGCTTTGTTAGGTAACTTACCGTCAATCAATGGAATACGTGCTAATGTGTGTAACGCTTTTTCCATTCGAAGCTCGAACTCCGCATTACTGATCACATTAAGCTTTTGAGCCGCAAGCAACCCCATCAGGTAAGAAGCGGTGTCCCACATGGTGGTTGATGGGTAACCATCTACCGAGTTCACCAACCCCGTATTTTCTTGGTAGTTATTTTCAAAATACACCCATGCGGTATTGGCCCAGACAAACTCTTCTTCGCTTAGTACACGGCTTTCCCTTACCGGAATTTCTTCCGTGGACTCAAAGGTAATGTTGCCTAAAATACGCCCGTAATCACGCGTTTCGATACTAAAAGCGATGACAAGAGCAGTGAATAGCCCCAATAAAAACACAACATGGTGCCGGGCATTAACAAATGCTTGTTTAAATTCCATATTCTAATTCCTCAGATTCCTGCTGTTCCTGCTCTTCGTCTGCTGGCGGCGGTGTCCAGTAAGCGGCTGCGATCATTCCCCACATCGCCATCATGTTATTAATGGTCCAGAAGCTATTAAAAATAAGCCCACCCAATGAATAGTTACCAAACGCACCGGTGAAATAACAAACCCACGCGAAAACCATACTGATTAGGCTAAGGCCGAAGACTATTTTTTGCGGATACACTAGCTGGCCAAATGTTCCGTCTTGTCGCTCTTTTGGCGTGGTCGGGAAGCTGATCTTGCGGCCTCGCAATACAGTCCAAAGTGCCCGCATATTGACCGGGAAAAAAGACAAGAAGTTGGTTTTACCCTTATAGCCAGCAACCCCCCATGTACCGACCATCATTGCCAATTCCGCAGTCAGTACAAATGGAATAAAGTGCAAATAGAACGTCACATCATAGGCACTCACCGGCGCAATACTGGTGAAGAAATAGACTATTGGACATAACAAGAAAATGATGTTCCAGATGGCCGAGAGATTTGACCAGAAGCTCGCGCCATACATCATTTTTTGCTTCCAGTTCATACCCTTTCTAAACAACGGGTTATCATTCATGAAAATATCAATGGAACCACCCGAATATTTAAAGCGCTGTACGGTCCATGTTTGCAGATCCTGCGGCGATAGCATCTTACTTTCTACCTCAGGGTGCTGAACCGAACGCCAATTACGCTCAGTATCTGAGTGCAAAACAATGGATGTGTAGATATCTTCCGATACGTGGAATTTATACGGGGTAAATTCTGTGTCGAAGATAATTTCCTGACGCAAGTTATCTGACACATCCTGATCAACCCGTTTTTCTTTAGTGATCTTACGGATCTGCTTCTCGACTTCGCGATGTTCTTTGCTGATCTGCTCACTGTAACTACGAAGAGCCGCTTCCATTACTGCTTCACGGCGGTGAATCGAACCTGCGCCACAACAAAACGATGCGTTTACCCAGTTACGGCGGCGCTGGATAACGTCATAGAACATTTGCGGATCGTTAACATACGGGTCTTCACCGAGAGTGACTGGGCCGTATACCTTCTCAACACCACGACCAAACATGGCACCGATTTTACCTACCTTGCGATTCAACCATTTTGGTAAACGCTCACCCGCAGGAAGATCAAAGAACCACTGTGGCGTCTGAACCCAAGCCACATCAGGGTCTCGGAAATAGCCCATGGTGTTTTCTAGAATTGATGGGAAAGGACGGGTATCTGCATCACAAATAACTATGAAGTCACCATACGTCTGCTCTAGTGCATTACGTAAGTTACCCGCTTTGAAACCAATATTGCTCTCACGGGTAATGTATTCCACGCCCATTTCTTCAGCCAAGGCCTTCATAGCCGGTCGCTTACCGTCATCAAGAATAAAGATCTTGATGTCAATATCATGGGGATACCGGATCTTCTGTGCATCTTCGATACTCAAGCGAACCAGTTCCGGCTCCTCATCGTAGGAAGGAAAGAACACATCAATGCTGATTGGTCGCTGTTCACCGCTTTCAGGGCTCCCCTCTCCCACACACTCATCGATGGTATGCGGCGGCGGACGCTTCGGCTCGTCTTTGGTTTTCCATAGGTTAAATGTAAACAACACCGAACCAATAAACGCACACGACTCGGCAAAAACTAACGGGAATGAAAACCACATCGCGTCGTAGTTTAGGGCATACGTCCATCGCCACCATAAGTACCAAATACCAAGGGTGAGGTTACAGGTTGCCAGATACTGATATAGCAACTCCCTCGGAATGCTGTGAGGCACCGGCTCGGGCGGCTTACGATGCTCAAACTCCTTAAAATAAAAATCCATTTCTTTAACTCCGGTTATTATTAGTTAAAGTACGCTTTATGCACCGCAAGCAAGCCGATTAGGCTCGCGTTGTAGTCAATTGCAAACTCATTTACCGCATAAGACTTATTACTATCGACATAACTGAGCATGCCCATATTTTTCGGGGCAACACCCGCCTGAGCGAGTTCATTAGGGCCTCCGACCATGAAGCCAGGTAAGCTCACACCTGTGCCGATTTGATAAAGGTGATGTAGGTTACGAACCGCATATGTACCACTCTGGGTAACAAAGCTCATATCAAATGCATTCGCACCGAGTAGGTAATCAATTTGGGCTTGCACCGTAGTACGATTCGCTTTATCCGCATTAGCGAAGTCTGACCATGCCACCAAAATGCCAGCCTCAGCTGTCATCTTGTTCGATCCCCAAATAAATCGTTGGTTAGCAATCTGGAATGGTGACGATTTTGCTTGCGCGACATAGCGATCCGCCACCACTTGCAAATCTTTTGCTAGCGTATCTCGAAACTCGCCCTGCTCTTCAAGGATCAGGTGCCAAACTCCCATTAAGGCTGGGTTTTTCCATTCAAAAATATCAATCCATTTCGGATCGTAATTTTGCTTGAAGAGGTCTAGGTACTTACTCTGACCTGTCGTGATATAAAGCTCGGCAAATGCCCATAAACGGTCATCGGCATCAGTTTCTAACGAGTCTTCGATATCAATTTTATTTTTAACATAAGGCCCAGAGCCGCTGTCATCACCCGCCTGCCAGTCAATGTATTGCTCAGGCTGTAATTCTAAGTAATTGGCAGCATGAATTGACGCCTTCAAGTACTGGCGAGCTAATTGCGCGTCGTAAGGCGCTAAAATACGAGAGGCAAATGCCATGACACCTGCAAATTTTCCGGTCTCTGGTGAGCTGACCCCATAAATATAACGAGTTTGTAAATCTTGCCATGGGCCGATTTTCGCTGGCCATTTCGAACCTGACACTTTGCGGTAAACAGCGCCGTCTTCTCGCTGCATTTTGAGCAGCCAATCCAACCCGTAGACAGCTTCTTGCAACACCGCTGGCATGGTATCGCCAGACGAATACAATGTTGGTGATTGACGGTAGGCTTCAAGTAAACGGGCAACTGTTATCGTCGTTGTAGCCACATATTTACCGAAATCACCCGCGTCATACCAACCGCCTGTTACATCCAGGAATGCCCCCTGCTTATGGAAACTATCCGAACGGAATATCAAGCCATCCGCCATATGACTCTCAGGGCGACGCATACCTGTCGACGTATCATTCACTGCAACACCTGAACGCTGCAAATATAAAGCGTGCACCAAACGCTGATTGAGGTCTCGATACGCATCCGAGGCAATCAAAAATGGGACAGATTGAAAATCACCGTTAGTGAGTTGGTACCAACCCGGTTGAGAAAAATCTGAGAATTTAATTTTTCCTAGCGACCTTTCATCGGGCAATGTGGTGGTATCAACAACATCTAATTCAAGTACATCCTTGCCTGTTTCCAACGAGTGCAAAGCGACTGTTTTGATGTTGCTCGACATAATATAGGCATGCTTATCGCCTGTTGGGAAATAACCCAATTGGTTCACGGCGATGGTTTCAGCCTGTAATGCACCCGAGGCTAAAACGCCACAGATTATAGCCAACATCCTTGTCATAATTACCTAGCCTTTAAAATCTTTAGGTTGATACTGGTTGCTGCTTATCAGGTTTCCTTGTTTATCTAAGATTTGAATAATTAGATACTCAGACAAACCAGCAATTAACTCACTTTCAACCACTTTTATTTTGGTGTTTGACGGTATTAAGATGTTTTCAAATACCCATTCATCATCATTGTAAGCATTCGATACGATAATTTTGGCGCCATCAAATGCTTGCAAAGTGTCATTAATGATTGTGAGAGAAAATTCAGGACTCAAGCGTTTCTTATCCAACTGAACTACTGCTAATACGGGTTGGTATGCTTTTTTCAGCGCATCATAACCAGGCTTAGCGTCTCGTCCGACATCCATCACAGACCATGTAATAGAAGGCCAACTGTCTACAAACATAAATTGGTAGATAGCTGCGACACCTTCATCTTTATTTAATCTTAGATGTTCGGCCGCAAATTTCGTGACTACCCTTTGATATTCCTGAGAATTTGTCCAAAAGTGTGACAGAGATTCACCTTGTTGCACAGCAGCAAGTTTCAATGTTTCATGTGGTTGGTAGTTATGGTACTGCAACTCAGCTATTGTTTCGGAGCTCAACGGCCATTGCCTAACATCTTCAACGATATCCTCGATTATCGCCCAACTAGGCATAGCCTGAGCACCAAACTCACTCACGATCATTGACGGCTGATAAGTGGCATAATCGGTAAAGTGGCCTGAGTACCAGCCCAGCCATGGATGCTCATAGGTATAAGAGGCTTTACGAACAACGCGTCCATCCTGTGCTTTTTGTAGCTGCTGATACACATTTTCTGTCAGAGTAAGGTTTTGTTCAGGGCGATAGCTCTCGTATTTATATTGCATCCAGGTTGCATCCCACGGGGGTTCATTATGACCACACCAAAATGCTATCGATGGATGATTATAAAGCAGTTCGGTCATCGCATGCGCTTGGCGCGATGCCTCTGCAATGAAAACAGGATCATCGCTATACCCCCACTGCAATGGGAAGTCTTGCCAAACAATAATGCCCGCCTTATCAGCAGCATCATAAAACGACTGACCCGCCACATGGGCATGCACGCGAACACTATTGATATTTGCTTCGCGCATCAAGGCGAGATCGTCTTGGTAATCCTGAGATGTGACTTCGCCTAGCCACTGGCTGGCGATATAGTTGGTTCCACGGATAAAATAGGGCTTGTCATTGATATAGAAGCGTTTAGCTTGCTCATCCAGCTGTACCTTACGAAAACCTATTGTGTCTATTGCAACATCTGAAGCATGGCCATCCAATAAAACCCTGGCTTCTAGTTGATATAAATTTGGCTTGCCCCAATCCCAAGGCCACCATAGCTTCCTTGTGGTTTGAGGTAAGTGGATAATTAAATCCTGCTTACCGTATTTAACCTGACGTTCATAACGATAACTTTCTGCTGTTTTTTCCCCATTCAACGTCAAAGATAATTCAACAACAACAGACTGAGTTAATCGGCTATCAAGGGATAACGAAACTTGCCCCCCCGTCGTTCTGTTAGCTGCGTCAATTACTGTAGGCAAGGCTTTCAACTGAGTAATCGCGATTGGCCCTGTTTCACGTAAATTGACACTCCCCCAGATCCCGCCTGAGTTCATATCTTGTCCACGATCAGACCAAGCGCCTCCAGGACGAGTGTCGTGATGGTTTAGTACACCTTTAACGAGTGATTTGTGTAGCGACCAATCTTGAACCAATGGTTCGTCAGGGCTGTTGACCCATACATTAAGATCGTTATCGCCTTCACTGATGACGTGACTAATTTCTGTTTCGAGGGGAATAAAATAGCCAGTTTGTCGATTAAGCAGTTTACCATTTACACTCACAGCAGATTCATAATCTACTGCATCAAACTTTATCCAATAACGCGATTTAATGTGTTTATTGTCAATACTAAAACTGCGACTGTAATAACCTACACCAGCATGTTCAATTCCCGAAGACTGCCAGTTTCCCGGTACAGTGACATCATGAATGTCAGAACGTCCTTGTTCTTCATCAATTATCTCAAGTCGCCATGTTCCATCTAAAGATTGAGTTTGAATAGTCCATTCACTCTTATGGGAATTTAACGCACAAGAAGATAATGAGAATAACGTCAATAATAATATTATTCTCATATTTCCCTTCGTTTAATTTACTAACTTTCAGCCCGCTTTAAAAACTTAAACGTATTCTTCTTTCCGGATGTTGTATATTCAAGATCATCAGTAAGCTGGACAACAATAATAAACCCTCGCCCAGATGTGGTCCATGTTTCCGGATCGTCAGGATCCGGTTCAATAAATTCCCCTTTAATCGCGCGGCTAAATTCGTCTTGTGTCATCGACTGTCCATAGTCTGATACTTCTATCACTAACTCCTGCTCTGCATTAAAAAAACACGAGAATTCGATAGGACATTGATCAGAATATTGATATGCATGCTCATAAGCATTATTGACTACTTCAACTAAGCACAACTCTACTTGGTCGATAACATCCTGAGTCACAGCATGATCATTTAAATAACGTTGCATATCATCCGCAATTAAGCGAGATACTTCAGGTGAACTATTATACTGCTTGCTAAAACGTTCGGTTGTCATTTCCATCAGGCAGCCCCTATTACTTAGTTAATATTTTTTCCTCTAAACTCGCTTTGGAGGAAGAAACATAAGCCGGAATGCTACCAATTGAGCCAACAATAGGTTGGACTTGACGCCTATCTTTGAGCATATGCACGGCATCCAGCTCAGCCAGTGATTGGGTAAAGCCATCATGACTGATGAAGTAATCACCAAAGACCGTTTTATTCTCGACAAACGCATTGGCAGCAACATGAATATAATCACTGACAAGGCTTTGTTTAACGACAGCACCGGTTTCGACTTTACAGTTAGCACCGATAACAACCGGTCCTTCAATCACAGAGCCACTTTGAACCTCACAACCACTGCTGATAATCACAGGCGGAGTCACTTCACACTGGTTATAGTCAAACACGGTGTTAATGCCCACCCATACACCAGGCTTTACCTGAGTACCAGGGATCGGATAACCGGGCACTTTGCCATGAAGAATATCGCTGGTCACCGTCCAGATATCACTAATATTACCGACATCTAGCCACTGGAATTCCATACTGGTTGCATAGAAGTTGATATTCTCTTCCACCAGGCGCGGGAACAGTTCACTACCAATATCATACTCTTGGCCTTCCGGTATAAAGTCGAAAATGGCCGGCTCAAAAATATAGATACCCGTATTTATCTGAGTCGATAGTGCTTCTTCTTTGGCTGGTTTTTCTTGAAAACTGGTGACTTTGCCGTGAGAGTCAGTCACGACAACACCGTATTTGTTAACTTCATCAATATCCACTTCGCGAGTCACAATGGTCGCGATACCACCACGCTCTTTGTGGCGTCGCACCGCTTCAGTCAAATCAAGATCGATCCAAGCATCACCACAAACTACGACGAAGGTTTCATTAAAAAATCCCGAGAAGTCTTGGATTTTTCGCATACCGCCAGCAGAGCCCAAAGCCTTACTCACGAACTTGCCATCCACCATTTCACCTTCATAAGAATATGAAAGTTGAACATTAAAGTGGTGACCATCACTGAAATAGTTTTCGATGACCTCAGCTAAATGGCTCGTATTCACGACAATTTTATCAATGCCATGTGATGCAAATAGTTGAATCATCGATTCCATCACAGGCTTGCCTAAAATTGGGATCATCGGCTTTGGTATGGTATGGGTAATGGGTTTAACCCTTGTCCCCTTCCCTGCCGCAAGGATCATTCCTTTCATCAGAGACTCCTTTACGCAACAGTTGCAACAGCATCTTCGATGGAATCAAAGCTGGTGATCAGCTTATCCATGCGAGTAAGCTTTAAAAGCTCTTTGACTGCACGCTGTGGATTTACCACACTGATTTTCTTACCACGAAGCATTTTGTAGACAGCCATCACAGCACCAAGACCACTGCTATCCATAAAACGTACTTCTGATAAATCCATTACTAGATGTGTGCCAATTGACTCAGATAACTGCTCAAGCTCACTACGAAAACTTGGCGCTAACTTCGCATCAAAACGTTCTTCTTTTATTTGAAGAATTGTGCATTGACCTTGGTTGATAATCTCGTATTGCATGGTTCTTCCCCTTTTGGATAACCGGTCCATTCCACAACAAGCACACTGACGTCATCATCAAATTGTACGGCCTGCTGCCAGTCTCTTACTCTGTTTACGAGCAATTCCGTTTGCACGGTTGTTGGGTGGTCTTTTAACTCAACCACCGCATTTTTAAATCCTTCTTCCGAAAACTGAGCTGTTCCTTTTTCTGCCTCAGTAATTCCATCTGAGTAAATCCAAATTTTGTCGCCTGGCTCTAATTGAAGATAAGCACTCTCATAGTCAACAAAGTCAAAGGCGCCGACAACAAAGCTATCTTGACCAATAAATTCGGCCTCACCGGTTTTACTATGTAACCACACCAGCGGTGGGTGTCCCGCGATAGAAAAAGCCAGCTTGCCCGTTTTGATATTTAATTTGGCATAGGCCATGGTGAAATAAAGCAGGTTCTGATCATCGCTGAGATATAAATCATTTAATTGCTTGAGCACTTCATGAGGCTCATTTAATCGATAGTAAGGAGGCTCAGGTATTGATGATTTTATAATTGACCCTTTATCTGAGTTCACCGTGATACTTTGCTGAACGGAAAAAGACATTAACGCTGAAGACACCCCATGCCCGGCAACATCGAGCAAGTAAAAGCCCACATTGTCTTCGTCAAGCTGCATGTAGCCCAGCATATCCCCGCCTATTTGGGCACTTGGTATTGATACATAACTTAATTCAACACCCGACAGTTTATTCTCAGTGGGTAATAAACGTTTTAATAAATCCCCTGCCGACTCTAAATCTTTCTTCATTGTGGCGTAGGCATTATCGAGTTGGTTATTCTTGTTAGTTATTTCATTGTGCAGTGCGAGGGTTCGAAAGCCTGCCTTTATGCGGGCCACCAATTCATCAACATGGGTATCTTTAACTACAAAATCATCAGCACCAGCATTAATGCCACTAATTATTGATTGTTGATCATCCTTACCTGATAGCAGAACGAAAAATAAATAGCGCGAATAATCAGCCGATTTTACGCGATGACAAAGCTCGATGCCGTCCATTTCCGGCATCATCCAGTCACTCAATACAAACTGAATATCTGGACGTTGTTCTAAAATCTGTAAAGCTTGGGCTCCATCACTTGCTGTGGTAATTTCATAACCTCTTTTGGAAAGCATCTTCTCCATAAAAAGCAGCATGGTTCTGTTATCATCCACTAACAGGATATTCTTCATTCTGAAACACCCTTCCGCTTATATTTACAGCAAATAATCATCAAGTTGCACATAACGTTAGCATCCCACTAGTTCATATACAACAACTCCCTTATACTCAACAGTCTAGTAACATTTACAAGTAGTCACAAAAAAATAGTCATAATTTGTTCGTAGCATCAAAAATTCAACACGCAAACAATGAATTAGGCATATATTTGCACAACAAATGATTGCAAAAAGATCAGGATATTGTTAGTAAATGGTACAAGGCCATGATGGCCTGCTGATATCAAATTTCCAATTTTATCAGTCACTTATGTTACTGATAGGAAGGTCAGTATTTTTTCGCCGACTTTGGAATTCACGGATGTATAACGTGCCACAAATTTTCACGTAACTCATTGATCTTCTGAATTGGCCTGATATGGATGTCATATGCTCTATCGAGTATTGGTTTTAATTAGCGTCATAACATCAACATCTAGCTTGGCCAGTGAGTACCTTACTGAGTCACGCAAACGTGCGCCTGATCCTCAATCGCCAAACCTGACCGACCCAAGCAAAATTCGGGTTTTTGATGCTGACGACGAAGAAGAAACTGAAACGGACTTGATATGGAAAGGGGTATCTAGTTCATTCTCACTTCCTTTTGAGGAGTGGGCAGAAAAAGAGGATACCTCTTTTCTTGACGGGTTAAGTGGTAACCTTGGCTTAGGCTATCCACTGCTTGAAACCGCTGCCGCCAATATTCCAGCCAACGCAACCAATGGCCCGACAAACAACAACATTACTACCACCCTTTCGCTAAAATACACGATCTTGGGTAACTGGTTTGTCTCTGGTACGCTCTACTACTATTACGATTCCGATCAACAGCAACCATGGAACCCCGATTTCACCTATGTCTTTGGCTATAGCGACTGGCGGCCATATACGTTTAGCCTAATGTACGCCAACTATGGTGGGAACCGATTTAAGGCAACAGACGAACAACCTGTCACTAATTTTAATCAGGGAACATGGTCTTTGGGCTGGAAGTTTCCGGTTGGTGAACCTTTTGTCGACTGGCTGTCGTTTACCGATGAAGGTGCAATCGGCTGCCAGGTTGATTACAACTATACCCCCGAGTATTTCGACCTTGCCACCACCTCCTATATGAAGGGGCACCAAACCCTCAGTTTAGGGTGTAAATACTCCATCGTCGGTAACTGGTATGTGAACGGCACAGCCTTCTACTATTTTGACAGTAGCCAAAAACAACCTTGGAACCCTGATTTCACCTATGGCTTCGGTTATTTCGACTGGCGCCCTGGTACCATAACCATCCAATATAACAACTACTCTGGTAACCGCTGGCACCCATCTGAGCGAGGTGAAGGCACAGGACGGTTAAAAGACGGCTCCATTACCATCGCTTATTCGTTTTCTTTCTGATTTATCAATAAAAACCCGGTATGCCCCTCTCCTCTCGAGCACTTTTGCAAAATGATGATGCAAATTGCAAAAAACCATATAGCAATGTCTATTAATCCGTCTATTCTTGATTTAGATAGTTATAAATCAAGTTGCATAAGGGTTGTAAAAAGTTAGGTTTTAATTATTTTTTGATTTTCAAATCAGGACCTTAACTCCACCTTCGTTAACACGATTTAAATTTAGGCACACTATATGCCTATATGCTTAGTAACACTAAACACATATCGGATGCTAACACCAAGTGAGGTTCATTATGGAAGGAACAAAGTACAACGATAAAGTCACTGGCACGGACAACGACGATAGCATTGATGTTTTATCAGGTAGTGATGAAGTTGAAGCGAAAGGCGGTGATGATTTTGTCGTTGGCGGTGAAGGCAGCGATAAGCTCGACGGAAATGCCGGCAACGATACCATTTTCGGTGATGTTCAATACGGTGAAGAACCACCAGCCGAACCGGCACCAGACGACAGCTGGGGTAACGCGCAATCTGTTTATGAATATTCCGCGCCTGCAGAGGAAGCAGAAGAAGTTACCCACAGTGTTCGCCTTGGCAACTACTTGGTTGACAATACGGGTTCTATCAATGCCAAGTTTACTACCACGAATGCCTACGATGCGGTGTTCGTCGAACTCGTCGACAGCAATGGCACTGTCATTGACACTGTTCCCGCTACCGTTGAAGAAGACGGTTCACTCTCACTTGATTATACCTACACCAACGAAAAATTTAGCGGTGATGAACTGATAGCCTTCAACCTTGTTGATGGTGATAACAACCCAATCACTGACATCGACTCTGTTGAAATCATCGCCAATAACATTTACGACGATACCATTACTGGTGGTGAAGGTGATGACACGATTTTCGGCCAGCAAGGCTCAGACACCATCTTCGGCGGTGAAGGCAACGACTTCCTAGATGGTGACATCAACGACGATACCCTCCATGGCGGCGAAGGTGATGACGTCATTATCGGCGGTAGTGGTGATGATGTCCTTCATGGCGACGAAGGTGCCGATACCCTGCTTGGTAGTGACGGGAATGACACCATTTACGGTGGCGACGGCGATGACCTACTACTCGGTGAGCTGGGTGACGATCGACTAGAAGGTGGTGCGGGTGCCGATATTCTTGTCGGTGATGATGGCAACGATATTCTTTCTGGCGGCACTGGCGATGACAAGCTGTTTGGTGGTTTAGGCAACGACATTGCGACCGGTGGCGAAGGTAAAGATGAAATCCACGGTGACGCCGGTGATGACCAGATTGCCGGTGGTGCGGGTGAAGACTTCATCATGGGCGGCGACGGTAACGACACCCTTGACGGCGGCGCTGACAATGATCTCGTACTTGGTGGTGATGGTAACGATACTATCCTCGGCGGTGAAGGTAACGATCAGGTCTTGGGTGAAGTCGGCGATGATATTGTGGACGGGGGCGCAGGTGACGACGAAGTCTACGGTGGCCTCGGTAATGACCGACTAACAGGGGGCACAGGCCACGATACCCTGTTCGGTGGTGAAGGCAATGACGTACTTGATGGCGGAGAAGGCAGCGATAACCTTCACGCCAATGAAGGGGATGACGTCATCAGTGCGGGCGATGGTGATGACTTTGTCTTCGCTGGAGACGGTAACGACATCATCGATGGTGGTGCTGGTCACGATACTATCTTTGGTGAAACAGGTAACAATACGGTGACCGCGGGTACGGGTGACGATACCGTTTACACCGATATGGGTGATGACACCATTGATACTGGTGATGGCCACGATACTGTCTACGCTGGCGCTGGTAACAATCAGATCGCTACAGGCGCTGATAACGACACCGTATACAGTGAGTCTGGCGATGACACCATTGATCTGGGTGAAGGCCACAACATCGCTTATGCCGGCGACGGTGACAACACAGTGACAGCTGGCGCTGGTAATGATCAAATTTTCTCTGGCGAAGGTGTCGACGACATCCAAGCCGGTGCGGGTGACGACCAAGTCTTTACTGGTGCGGGCAACGATACCATTAATGCGGGTAGCGGCAACGACCAAGTATACGCAGGTGCTGGCGACGATGTTATCGAGGGCGTTTCTGGTAACAATGAACTATTCGGTGAAGACGGCAACGATACCATCAATGCCGGAGCCAACTCCTCTATTCTATACGGCGGCCAGGGTGAAGACACCCTTACCGGCTCCGACGAAAACGACTACCTGCATGGCGGAAAAGACAATGATGTCCTGATCGGCAACAAAGGTAATGACACCCTTGAGGGGGCCGCTGGCGACGACACCATGAGCGGTGGTGAAGGTAATGACATCCTACTTGCCGGTACTGGGGATGATACTGTCACTGGTGGCACTGGCGACGATACCCTAGTTGGTGGCACGGGTGATGACAAACTCTACGGTGAAGAAGGCAAAGACATCATCGCAGGTGGTGCAGGCAACGACTTACTCGACGGCGGCGAAGGCATTTCTGAACTCTACGGCGATGCAGGTAACGATACCCTCATCAGTAGTGACGAAAGCGATTTATTGAGTGGTGGTACGGGTAACGACACCATCACTTCAAATGCCGGTGACGATACCATTTTCGCTGGTGAAGGCGATGATGTTATCGATTCAGGCACAGGTAATGACACCGTATTTGGTGACGCGGGTAAAAACACCATCAATACGGGTGAAGGCGACGACACCGTTTATGGTGGTATAGATGAAGATGACATTACCACTGGCACCGGAAACGACACGGTACTGGCCGGTGACGGTAATGACACGGTCGATACTGGCACAGGCAACGACTATGTCGAAGCTGGTAGTGGCGACGATACTATCACTGCGGGTGAAGGTAACGACGTTATTCTGGGTGATGCTGGTGATGATGTCATCTCCGGTGGTGCTGGTGAAGATGTGCTGATTGGTGGCACGGGTAACGATACTCTTGATGGCGGTACAGGTGTTTCTCAACTGTATGGTGAAGATGGCAACGATATCCTGATCAGTGGTGATGAGGACGATATCCTTGGCGGTGGTACAGGCAACGATACCATCACTGCCAACGCAGGTAACGATACCGTCTATGCTGGCGCGGGTGATGACATCATTGATACCGGTGACGGTGACGATACTGTCTACGGTGAGTCGGGTGCCAACCAAATCGAAACAGGTGAAGGCAACGATACCGTCTACGGTGGTATCAATGCAGACACTATCTCAACCAGCGAGGGTGACGACCAAGTCTTTTCCGGAGACGGAGCCGATAACATCAGTACCGGTGTGGGTACTGACCACATTGATGCTGGCGCAGGTAATGACACCATCAACGCAGGTGAAGGCGACGATACGGTGTTTGGCGGTGCCGGTAACGATAACTTGATGGGTGGTGCGGGTGCCGACTACCTCGCCGGGGGTGAAGGTAACGATTTAATTGCCGATGACGGTACAGATACCGTACTGGGTGAAGGTGGTGACGATACCCTGATTGCCGCAGCCGGTGGTAGCCATCAGATTTACGGTGGTGAAGGTGACGATACCCTTATCGGAAGCGATGCAGCTGACACCCTTTATGGTGGCGCCGACAACGATACGATCTCCGGCGGTGAAGGTAACAACATTCTTTACGCAGGCGATGGTAACGATACGGTGACAGCAGGCTCAGGCGATGATGTTGTCTATGGCGAAGCAGGCAACAATACCATTGACCTAGGTGAAGGTACCAACACCCTGTATGGCGGTGCTGGAAAAGACACCGCAGTTGCAGGTGCTGGCGATGATACCCTTTACGGGGCAGGCGGCAACGACAACCTAGATGGTGGCGCGGGTAATGACCTTATCGAAGGTGGTGAAGGCAACGACACCATGGCAGGAGCCGAAGGCGACGATACGTTAGTCGGCGGCGAAGGCAATGACACAATCACAGGTGGTATCGGCAACGATAAGCTGTTTGCAGGTGAAGGTAACGACTCACTTTCTGGTGGTGAGGGCGACGATGAGCTGCATGGCACGGCGGGTACCAATACCCTTGATGGCGGTGCAGGTGCCGATACCATTTATGGTGGCACTGGTGCTGATACCGTTGATGGCGGTACTGGCAACGATAAAATCGAGACGTTTGCTGGCGATGACAATATCCAAGGCAACGAAGGTGACGATACTATCGATGCCGGCGCTGGCGATAACATCATCGACGGCGGCCTAGGAAACGACAGCATCGTAGCAGCAGATGGCAACAACACAGTCAACGACTTAAGTGGTGATAACACGGTTAGCCTAGGTGACGGTAACAACACCGTGACGACAGGCAGTGGTACCGACAACATTACTACCGGCGCAGGTCATGACATTATTGACGGCGGCGACGGTAATGACACCATCAAAGCTGGCGATGGCCATAACCAAATTACCGCGGGTGCGGGTAACGATAGCATTACCACGGGTAGCGGCAACGACACCATCGATATTACTGAAGGTAACAATACCGTGTCTGCTGGTGATGGTGACAACACGGTGACCGCAGGTAGTGGTAACGACAATATCACCACCGGTGACGGCAACGACACCATTATCACGGGCGATGGTACTAACACCGTATCCGCTGGCGACGGTAACAATGTCATTACTGCAGGCGCTGGCGCTGACACCATCACTGTAGGTGACGGCCAGAACTATATCGATGCAGGTGATGGTAACGATAAGATCACGACCGGCAACGGCGACAACACCGTACTTGGTGGCCTTGGCAACGATAACATTACTACCGAAAACGGCAGCGATAATATCGACGGTGGTGAAGGTAACGACACCATCCGAGCTGGCAGCGGCGATGACATCATCAAAGGCGGTGCTGGCGCAGACAAGCTGTACGGTGAGTCTGGTAACGATAACCTTGAAGGTGGCGCCGATAATGACTCCATGTACGGTGGCTCTGGTGATGACTTGTTGCTTGGCCAAGAAGGTAATGACTTCATCAAAGGTGACGGCGGCAACGATACGCTTTACGGCGGTGAAGGCAACGATACCCTGAAAGGTGGCGGTAATAACGATACCTTATTTGGTGAAACTGGCGACGACAAACTCTATGGTGACGGTGGTGCTGACACCCTATTTGGCGCAGAAGGTAATGACCGACTAGACGGTGGTTCAGGTAACGATACCCTTAGTGGCGCTGAAGGTGACGATACCCTGCTTGGTGGCAACAACGACGACAACCTGGATGGTGGTATCGGTAACGATAACCTTGATGGCGGCTCAGGTTCTGACCTGCTGTTCGGCCAGGAAGGCAATGATACCCTTGATGGTGGTGAGGGTGTCGACCAAATCTTTGCCGGTAGCGGTAACGACATCTTGATCTTTGATACTGATGACATCAATGGTACCGATGGTTCTACCGTTCATTTCAGTGGTGGCGCAGGCTTCGACCGACTAGAGATTGGTAGCGATGCTGATGGTCAAATCATTGATATGACAGCTACCGCCTACCAAGAGCTTGAAGCCGTTGTGGTTAACGCCACAGATGCAGAGCTGAAAGTTGGCTTAGATAAGATCCTTGCCAATGACACCGCAGAAGAAGGCAACGGACAATTCGTTTGTACCGGTGCTGGCAAGCTGGATCTGGAAGGTTACGGTTGGGAAATGGCACAAGACGCCCCTGAAATGTCTGCCGAATTGCGTGAGGCCTACGAAGCCAGCAACATTGATACGGCATCGCTGCAGGGCTATACCTTCACCAACAATGAAGGTAAAGAAGTCACGGTATGGAGTGATAACAACAGCGATGAAATCAGCTTCAATGGTACTGATATCTAAATACTACCTAGTCTCATGAAGTGTAGTTAGCCCAGACTTCGGTCTGGGCTTTTTGTTGCCGAGCCCTGGTAACCTCACGCTACTTGCTGTTGTTACTCCCCCCCCGCTCTATACCTATTTGTAGCTAAAGTATTACTACACCCGAAAGCTAACAAATTTGGCACACGGCTTCCTTATTAGATAACAGCACTTAGCACTTAGCACTTAGCACTTAGCACTTAGCACTTAGCACTTAATGAATAGCAATAAAAAATGAGCTAGATAAATTATCTAGCTCATTTTCCCGGGATTAGATTGCAGAGTGACATTATGTTTTTAGCTTTTAGCTAGTCAGTCAAGCAAAGCTTTCGGTTCTGCGCGCTAATCAGGCTGTCATTTGAAATGACGTAAAAGTAAAAGTCTTGCTCCATTTCATACTTCTGAATAAAGGTACGAATATTATTCAGCAAGCTCTTAGCCTCGTTATAGCGGTACAAGTAATCTTTGTCGCACTCATTAATGACATCAAGGTCAACACGGAGTTGGTTAAACTGCCCCATCAACTCGTTTACCCGCTCTTCGTTCTGAGCTTCTAACGCAGAGTTTGCATAAAGCTTATCGAACTCGGCACGCTTTTTCTCCCATTCATCAACATCGGAAATTTTCGCATTCACTTCTTCTTCTTGCTGCTGAACCACGGCAAGCTTACTTTCTAATTGTGATTGAACAGTAGCCAGTGTTTCACGCTCAGTTGCAAGTTCACGATTTAACTCAGATTGGTAGTTTTTCTTGTAAGCGACCAACTGATTCGATTTATTGTTTAATGCACGTCTGGTTCGCCTTAGCTCCTCTTTTAACAACGCAATCTCATTATTCTTATCTGCGGCTAGCATACTCCCCGAACTTATTTCTTTCTTAAGTGACTCATACTTTTCATCAAATGCCAGCAGCCTATCATCCAGTTCATCGATGACCAACTGCTGCTCTTCCAACTGTACTTTTTTTGAAAGAATCGCTTGGTCATGTTTATGATCTTGCCAAGCCAAGGAGAACACCAATACCCCAAAGGCAACGGTGATGACTGCACCAATTGATTGTACTTTTCTTTTCGGGAGCAACAGCACACCATCACTGAGCGGCGACTGCACCTGTAGACTGTTCTGTTCCAACCCCGTTTTAAACTGCGCCTGACGCTGCTCTTGACGATTTTGCTGACGCTGCCTTCTTTTACCTGCCATACCCTGCTTCCCCCTAACTACTGCGCCGTCTTCAATCGCACCTTATGCTGGCACTTAGGACAATAATAAGAATTCTTATGAATAGATTGATGACATTCAGGACATTCAATGTGCTTCCTGTCTTTGCTCATGTACATCAACAAGGCGCCAACAGGACCAAGTACATACCCCAATAGGACACCAGCTATTAGATTTCCTTTTTGATAACCAATGGCAACAGAGATACAGAAGAAAACCAAATAGAAACAAAACCAAAAAAAGATATTAAATTCCATTTTAACGACTCCAAATTTAAGACTCTCTGAATGCGCGATAATAAGAATTGAACAGTGGTGCGGTAAAATAGTCCCAAAGCGTCTGCTCTTCTAACAGGATAAAGACCTCTGTTGGCATCCCAGGATATAGCTCAATATCCCCTAGCGCCGCCACCTCATCAACACTCAACCTTACCTTCACCAAATACCCGGTTGGCTGATCTTTAGACTGGGTTTGCAACCTATCTGCTGCTACGTGAATCACTTCACCGTTAACTGGTGGTGTACGCCTTACGTTGTAGGCACTTAAGCGTACTTTTGCTTCAAGCCCATCATGAACCACGTCAATGTCTTCTGGCTTAACCAAGGCTTCAACTATTAGCTCGTCACTATCGGGGACAATTTCCATGATCACATCGCCCGCATTAATGACACCACCAATGCTATGAACATTTAAACCCACTACGGTGCCGTTATGCTCACTGCGAATGGTAACGCGAGCACGCACATCTCGAGCCGCTTTCAGCGATTGGCTAACATCACGCCATTCTTTTTCTACCGCGGCCAACTCATTGGAAAGTTGCTGCTCCTGCTCCACCAACTCGGTTTTAAATTCCTGCTCAAGCGACAACAGTTGTTTATTCAATACTTCAGATTCAGCACTCAACTCCGCTGCCTGGGCCTCAATTCCGGCTTGGTGGCGCTGCAACTCCAACATGCGCGTTTTCGATACAAAGCCTTTCTCTAATAAACCGGATGTCATTGTGATCTCTTGGGTCACAAGATCCAATTGACGAGAAATAGCCTTTAGCTGAAACCTGGTGCCACGTAATTGTTCCTCAAGAAGTACTTTGCGTTGGTTATATTGACCATTGCGTAAATCCTGCCTCAGCAATGACTGTTGGAACTGCAATTGCTGAGTATTAAGAATGTTGTTTAATTCTGCCGAATCCACTTGATCGTATATTGCTAGATCTTGCAGTGACCAATTAATCTGCTTGCCACCGCCTAGCTCGGTATTAATGCGGTCATGTTGTGCTTGCAATGAGGCAGAGCGCAGCAATAGTCGCCTAAAGTCAGATTCAGCTTTGCTGTTAGCAAGCTCAATAAGTATATCGCCCGCTTTTACGTGCTGCCCTTCATGAACATAAATGGCTTTTACCCACCCGCCTTGCAAGTGCTGCACTTTCTTACGCTGGGATTCAACAACCAGCGTACCTTGGGCAATCGATGCCGAACTCAGTTCAGCCGTTGTCGACCACACAAAAAAGCCCCCAACGGTCATAGCAATAAAAAAGCAGCCGAAAAGGATAATGTTGCGAGTGCTAAACCGTGAGTTATCCATGCTTTGCTCCTTGCTTAACCTGCGAAGATTGTGGCGATGAACTCTCAACTGGCTGGCCGGTATTGCCCATTGCATCAACTTCTGACATTGCCCCTAGGAACTTGTCGCAAGTACCTGCTTTTTCAATTTTTCCTTCTTTTAACACCACGACCCAGTCCATTTGCCGCAAGAAACCTGGACGGTGGCTAATCATCACCACAGTGATTTTATTCTCTTTGCAATACTGCAGCACAATCGCCAAGGCCACTTCACCTTCAGGGTCGAGGTTGGAGTTCGGTTCATCCAACACCAACACGCTCGGGTTAGAAAAGATGGCCCTAGCCAAACCAATCCGCTGTTTCTGACCACCAGAAAGCTGTACCCCACCCTCACCAAGATAAGTGTCATATCCTTGTGGCAACGAAATAATTAACTCATGGATACAAGCAAGCCTTGCCGCATGAACGATATCTTCCGCGGGCGCACCGGAAAAACGGCAGATATTTTCTGCAACAGTACCGGCCAGCAATCCAACTTCTTGCGGTAAGTAACCGATATGCTTACCAAATTGTTCTTCAGGCCAAAGATCGATAGCCGCGCCGTCAATCTTTATCGATCCCATACTGGGTTTGTGGATCCCCATGATCAAGGCGGCCAATGTTGATTTTCCTGAGCCACTATTGCCCATAATGGCCAGTGCATTACCCGCTCCCAGCTTAAAGCTGATATTTTGCAATACTGGTTGGCTATGGGTGTTAAATCTCAAGCCAACGTTATGGAGCAATAATTCTCCCCGGGGCTCAGGCAACTCTGTCTGCGGTTCAGCCAATTGAGCGTTATCGTATTGTTTCAAGCGACGATAAGCTTGGAACGCACTGAACCAGCTTTTCCAGCCACTTACGGCCTGCTCAAAAGGCGATAAGACCCGTGCCATGATGATCGAGCTGGCAATGATCGCCCCGGCGCCTAGTTCGTTTTGCAGCACCAAAGCAACACCGACGGTTAAAATAATGGCTTGTAAAATAGCTCGGAAATAGCGGCTCACCGCCAATAGTTGACCGGTTTTAGCGTTCAGCTTCCACTGTAAATCTAGCAGCCGGAAATTACGCTTATTCCAAAGATTACCTACGCTGTCAGCCATGCCCATCGCTCTAAGCGTAGGGGCATTTCGTAAGAAGTCGTTCAGCTCCATGCTGGTCTTGATGCCCAGCTCTTGCGCTTCTTCGGTAGGCTTACGCACGGTTAGCATCATTAGTACTGCTAATACACAAAAAATCGCACAACCGATCATCGCGACTGCGCCGATGTACGGATGAAGGATAAACAGGATAAGCAAGAACAGTGGCACCCACGGTATATCAAAAATCGCCGAAGTTGACGGTGTCACCAAAAACTGACGCAGCTCGGTTAAGTCTTGCAATCCTTGTTTTTCGATTCGATTGAGCTTGGAAGATCGTCGAATACTATCTGCTAATAGATCAGCACTTAATGCCACATCCAGCTTTAGGCCAGAGCGCTGTAGCAAGAGTGTTCTGACATGCTCAATAACAGCTTGGGCCGTTAACAAACCTATTGCCACAACAAACAAAGCCATCAAAGTGTCTAAGCTAGAGCTGCCCAATACACGATCAAACAGCTGCAAACTGTATATCGGTAACGTTAAAACCAAAAAGTTGATTGCCAAACTGAATACAGCAACGAAAAGCAAATCCCTTTTACATGCCTTCATGGCATGGCTTAATCTGTCCTTGAGCAAAGTCTCGCCCCATAAGCTACTAGTGGTATATGAATTATAGGCTAAGATGACGAAAAAAAAGACATGGGTGCAAATTAGTTAATAAATTTCATTAGTTTATGAAATCAAGAAGCAAGTCACAGTTTTAGTTTCTACTCGTGTTGAATTCAGTCACAATTTTGGTTGTTATTAAAATAATGATTAACCTTATATAAAACTAATCACTTATAATTGATTGAATTATATTGGTGTTTCCTAGCAGCAGGGAGTAACAATGGCAAAAGGGATTCGCCATTCACTTTTAAAACAAGGTTTACAGTTCTTACTAATAAGTGGTGCTGTTGCTGCTTTACCTGTTTACGCTACGTTAGAAGCACCAAGTCTCTCTGCCCTAGAGCAGCCAAGTCCCACTGAAGAAGATGATTCTCCGAGTTTCTATGGTAGTAGGGCTGTCACAAAAAGCCCCAATCAAACCAATACAATAAAAATTGAATTCCAGCGACGCTCAATTGCACCGCCGATCCTTCCCGAGCGTTCCAAAGAAGAATTAGTGGCTAAAGAGAAAAAAACAGAACTCGCAAGTAAGGCTGCTAACAACGCAATAGAAAACACAGCTAATGACAGCAGTGCAAAAGGAAACACAGCTAATGACAGCAGTGCAAAAGGAAACCAGACAAAGCAAGTCTTGCCCATCGCAAGCAAGACCATTCCTCTCACTCGAAAGGAGCTTTTACTTGCCAGTAAGGCCAAGCAATACATCGACCGCAATTGGAATAAAGAAACCGGGCTTATTGACTCTGTACAAGGCTACCATCACAGCACTATGTGGGATGTTGGCAGTGCCATCGCTGCTATCTTATCGTTAGAGGGGATTGGCATGATCCCAAGCCGAGAAGTGAGCAGCAAACTCAGTATTACATTAGACACCTTAGAGAACCTTCCCTTATATGATGACCGCCTACCAAACCGCGAGTACAGTACGGTGGATGGACTGCCTTCAGGGCGTTATAGTGCTTCGAGTTCAAATGGCAATGGTTGGTCAGCATTGGATGTGGGCCGCTTGCTGATCTGGCTGGAGATAACCGCAAGACACAAGCCACAATTTTCTGAACAAATTGAGACAATCAAAGAGACTTGGCAACTCGCAGACGCGGTAAATAATAAGACGTTATATGGTGAGCTTAAGTCTGGTAAGAGGAAACACTACCGCCAAGAAGGGCGGCTTGGTTATCTACAGTATGCGGCGCAAGGCTTTCAACTGTCAGGTTATGATGTTAGTGATGCTTATAAAATAAGAAACATCTCGCCAGAAATAATAGATGATGAGCTTGTTTTTATCGATACGCGTAATTTACCCTATTTTACTACCGATCCTTATGTGTTGAATGCGATAGAGCTTGGACGCAAAGATGAATGGTGGGATCAACTTGATACTCTATTTACATTACAAAAAACTAAATCAGCTCAAGAAAATCAACTTTGGGTGTTTGCTGAAGATGCGATGAGTAAAGCCCCGTGGTTTTCCTATAACAACATCTTTATTTATGGGCGTAGCTGGGTCAGCACCTCGCCTGGTGGAAAACCCGTTGAGAATCCACAGGTTTTTAGTAACAAGGTCGCCCAAGGGCTGAGTGTGCTTTACCCTTACGATGATTTTGCAAAATCTCTACATAATCAAGTTGTTAACAACAGCCTATCCTACCGTTCTATTCCTACCGGCCTTTATGAAAACAATGCGCCTAACGCCGCCTTTAATATCAACACTAACTCGTTAGTTTTAGCCTCCCTTTGGTTCAAACATCGTAACTACATTCCCCTTATTGTACCTAAAAATAATTAATTTCAAATTACTCATTAAATGCATTGATATAATAACAATTTCATTAATAAATTTGCATTTTGAAAATAATAATTAGCCATCGTTGCAAAGTATTTCTCAAAATGGAAATCTATCTTAGATATGAGACATCTTTGAGGGTGAAAGCCATTTAATAACTGCTAGCTTTATTACTGCCTTGGTGGTAAATAAATAAGAAGTGAATCCATTATGTTAAAGCAGTTTTTGGTAAAACCATTTATCGCACTTGCAGTCGGTTTATTTTCAGGGACAAGTATGGCAGCAGATAGTTTTAATGATGATCTATCCGAATTTAATCATGCTATTTGGTGGAAATCTGACGGATGGAGTAATGGTTTTCCGTTTTACAGTCGCTGGGAAGGCGAAACCATAGTCAACAGTCCTGAAGGCATGGCGATCACATTAGAGCATGCTCCCGAAGCCGGAAATGATGTTGAGTTTCGATCCGGCGAACTTAGAAGCCACACATATTACGGTTATGGGTGTTTTGAAGCTGAAATCAAACCGATTTCTGAGTCAGGTGTTATCACCTCGTTCTTTTTATTTGCAGGCCCCTACGATACGCCAGAAGGCGGCAATGGCATGCACAATGAAATTGATATTGAATTTCTTGGCAACAACACCAATTTGTTACAGGTAAACTACTGGACTAACGATGATCGTTATGAAAACAGTAATGAGCATCTTATCTACTTGGATTTTGATGCATCTGAAGACTTCCACCGCTATGGTATCAAGTGGACTAAAAAGGCCATTAAATGGTACATCGATGGCAAAATGGTTTACAAAGTGCGTAACAAAACCGCGGCAACCGCCATTCCATCACAAGCCGATAGCAAGCTAAGAATCATGGCTAACGTGTGGGCCACAGATAACCGAATTTCTAATTGGGCCGGTGAATTCGATGTTGATAGCCGCACGACCCATACTGCACATTATCGGAACATCCGATACGAAAAAGGCCGTAAGTGCTCTTTTGAACAATAAGTTAAATACTTATACTTAGGTTCAATATCAATACAGCTTAATACGTACCACTTTCATGACTTCGACTTCAAAGCCTGCAACCTGCTCAACAGTGGGGTAATAGGTTAAATTGACCTTTGCCCCTTTCAGGTTTTTATATTTCTTTTGCCGTTTAAACTTAAACGGCGCATCGACGCCATCCAACATCAAAGTATGGAGCACCCAATCACCGTCTTCTCGCTGAGTATGCGAGGCCACCTTCATGCCTTCGGAGTGCACAAGATCACGGTGATTACTCAATAACTTATCAACATCAGACTTCATTTCAGCTTCTACTTTTCAAAAATATCAATGGTGAGACAGTTTCCCGCATCATATCTTACTAAGATTAACTTGTCCTTAGGTCTTATACGCAGTTTAGGTGCCAAGGTATTAATACTATGGTGCTGATATACAAAAACAGAGTGCGGCGCACTCTGTTTTTTTGTGTGTTCCCTGATCAAAACATCACGAACCATTAAAAGGGTCTATCCTGCAACTACACAGATAGAAACACACCAGCAATGGTTGCGCTCATTAGGTTTGCCAGCGTCGCAGCAAAAATGGCTTTGAAACCTAGACGAGCAATGTCAGGACGGCGACTCGGTACTACCC
>NZ_PYMA01000011.1 GCF_003026495.1 Photobacterium sanctipauli | reverse complement strand
CGGTATATAACGACTTGAGACCGCATACTAGCTTGGGGATGAGAACACCAAGTGAAGTGCATGAAAAAGCCAGTAGGGAATACCTACTGGCTACATAAAAAGCGTCAACCTATTTTAGGACTAGACAGATAAAACAAATAGAAAACTAGTTAAACAGCCCCTTCAGTAGCTTATCGGCTGCCTTCTTGATGTTCTCGTCTTCGGCCTTGTCGCCAAGTAGCTTTTCTAAGCCGCGTTCGACTTCTTTCTGCGCTTTCTTCTCCAGCTCATTGTTTTGCTTTAGCAGCTGGGCGATGTTAAGGGCAAAAGATGGCTGTTCCCAGTTACCCTTCACATCAATTGGCACTGTCAGGTCGGCGACTTCATCAACGTCCTTACCGCCCTGCCCCTTACTAGTAGCTACCACAGAAGTGCTGATGGTGAAATCAATCGCTTCGGATACAAGGTTGGTACTACCGTTGCCCGCGATGCGCAGCAGTGGCGAGTCGATATCAAGGTTATTAGTCGAGGCGACCCCTTTGCCGATATTGAAGGTGGCTTTCATGGCCGAGAAGTCGGTTTTCTTCTCTTCCTTCACGTACTCTGCTTTCTGTCCTTTCAGCGTAGCCCTTGCCTCGCGGATCATCTCCGGTACGTTCACACCATAAATCGCACCGTCAGCAAAGTTGATATCAATCGTACCCGCAGCATTCTCGCGAATGCGTGCTTCCGCCAAGCCGTTACCGCTTAGTTTCACGGTAATATCACCAGTGCCAGCCAATACATCGTTACCGGCAACATCGATAAGCAGCGGCTGCACCTGAACCCCACGGATTAGCTTGCTCACGCTGTAGCGCGGTAGCTCGCTGTTGGCATCAATGGTTGCCTTGGTTTGAATAGCGCCGCTGTAAAGCTTGGCATCAAGCTGCTTGAGGTTCAGCACGCCGTCGGCAATGGCAATATCAATGGCGACGTCCTGCAGCTTGGCATTGGAGGCCTTGAGCTGGCCCACTTTCACTTTACCTGCAAGATCGACTGTTTTCAGGGCAGATAAGTCAGGTTCACGGTTTTTATCAGCAGGTGACTGCGTTGTACCCGCACCTTCGCCACCAGCTTCACCCTGCGCACCATCATTAGCCGTGTCTGTCGACGATCCCGTACCCAAGAAAGCATCAACATCAATCGCATCCGATGCCAGGTCAAAACGAATCACAGGGACTTCAGCGGATTTGAACGAGCCGCTGCCCGTTAAGGCCAACTCATCCACTTGGGTTTCCATGTTCGAGAAGGTCGCCAAGCTCTGCGGTAAGCTGTAGGTCGCATTGGCAGCCAGCTTGATGGTCATTTCAGGACGAGGCAGGGTTGCGCCTTTTAACGCTGACGTGACCGACAGCTGCTCAACCAATACATGCTCGATGGCCTTGTCGATATTTAACCGCATAGTGCCTTCGGTATCGAAGGCAAGATCAGGCACTTCACCTTGCAGCGCGAACGTGACATTTGACCATTCGCCCAGGCTGAACTGATCCAGGGTGAGCGATACCGATTGGATATCGTTCACTTTATCTTTCGCCGACGCCGTCAGTGCCAGCGATTTCAGCTCGGCACTGTCCAGCGCTTCGGCGATCAGCAGCTCGGTTTCGCCGTTAGCGGTAAAGCCAAGCTCGCCGCTGTTGCCTGCGACATCGAATTTGGCCGTCGCCCACTCGCCCGGGGCAAAGCGGCTAAGGGTGAAGTTCAGCTTTTCAACTTCTGACTTGGTGCCTGCCTTGTCGTCTTGTACCGTGGCACTGGCATCGACTATTTCAACGCCTTCCAATGAAATCGACCATGGCTTACTTGGCTGGCTTTGATCTACTGCCGGTACTGTTTCTTCGGAAGTGACAGCTTCTTCTGACGCTGCAGGCTCTGAAGTAGCCGCTTCGCCAGCAGCGGCAGGTTTGCCAAGGCCATCAAGGTTACTTGTGCCCGATACCAAGGTTTGGATAAACACATGCCCGCCTTTCAGGCTGACATTGCCAATTTCGAGATGCTGCGAGAACAGCGGCATCACAGACACCGACAGCTCGGCGCTATCAAACTGAACGAGGTTTGGCTCGGCAAAGCCCGCCGGATTACGAAATTCCGTCTTGCCAATATCAAAACCAATGCTAGGAAAAAAGCGCCAGCCAATATCACCAGAAATCACCAATTCGCGCCCGGTATTTTTTTTCACCTGCTCGGCGATCAGCGGCTTGAACTGATTCGGGTCTACCAGCGCCAGCAAGGCTGCAATGCCGATCACCACGACCAACACCACCGCCAATAAGGCAAACATTATCTTTTTCATTTTATCCCCATTTCATCCATGTCCTTGAACGACATAAAGCGCAATCTTGCAAATAGACCTAACTTTCTTGACTACTATACCAACCCCATCAATTATCTACTCATTTTTGCTGGGATGGATAATATGACAATCTATTTTGAGTCTTTGTTCATAAATATAAACGTATAATACCAATATAAAAAAATAGGTGGCTTTAACAGCCACCTATTTTAATTCTAATAACAAGCTAATTTTTATGCGTTAGGCGCGAAGCAGCTTGCCAATGTGTGCTTTTAGTACATCAATCGCGATGCGGTTCTTGCCGCCGCGGGGAACGATGATGTCAGCATATTGCTTAGACGGCTCAATGAACTGCATGAACATTGGGCGTACTGTCTTCTGGTACTGGGCCAGAACCGATTCCATGGTACGGCCACGCTCTGCTACGTCACGCTGTAGGCGGCGAAGTAGGCAGATATCTAGTGGCGTATCCATGAACACGCTTGCGTGCATGATTTCACGCAAACGAGGGTCTGTTAGCAGCAAAATACCTTCAAGAATGATCACCTTCTTCGGTGTCATTGTGGTCGTTGCTTCCATTCGCGTGTGCTCGCTGTAGCTGTACTGGGGTACTTCTACGGCTTCGCCGCGAATTAGCTTTTCTAGGTGATCACATAGCAAATCATGATCCAACGCACTCGGATGGTCATAGTTTGTCTTAACCCGCTCTTCCATGCTCAGGTGACTTTGATCGTTGTAGTAACAATCTTCCGTAATAACACCGATCTGATGATCGCCTACTTTTTCTTTTAGCTCTTTATAAACAGTACTGGCAATCAGACTTTTACCGGATGCAGAAGCACCTGCAATACCGATAATGACGCATTGGTGTGAGTTTTCAGACATATCAGAAAGCACCTGTAAACAACGTGGCGAGGTGAAAAATACCGATGTAAGTACTTTATTATAGCTGTCACTTTCAAACAGCTAGTCGTACAACATCAGTAAAATTGGCATAAATAAACCGCCTGATTATAGGCAGTTGTCTGCGCAGATGCCAGAAAAAATGCGGCATCTGCGATGTTTGGCGATAAAGTCAGCGCTCAGACAAAAAGCAATGGTTTACATTGTACGAATTGTGATCTGCTCGACGATTGGCGTGCCTTGCCAGTACAACCGACTTGCCACCGAACCGGCCAGATCGATGTATGCCTGGGCGTGTTCCGACTCCGGATCCGCCGCCACTGTCGGCTTACCATTGTCGATATCTTCGCGGATCTTAATGTGCAGTGGCAGTTGGGCAAGCAAAGGTACCGAGTACTCTTGTGCCATCCGCTCTGCCCCACCGGTACCGAAGATCGCCTCATGGTGGCCGCAGTTACTGCAGATGTGGTAGCTCATGTTCTCGACCACGCCCACCACAGGCACATCGACCTTGTCGAACATGCTCACGCCCTTGATGGCATCAGCCAGCGCCAAGTCCTGCGGGGTGGTCACCACTACAGCGCCAGTAACCGGAATTTGCTGCGCCAACGTGAGCTGGATATCACCCGTGCCCGGTGGCATATCAATCACCAAGTAATCCAGATCCGGCCAAAACGTTTCGGCAATGATTTGCGACAAGGCTTTCGAGGCCATCGGGCCGCGCCAAATCGTGGCGCTCTCTGCCGGCACCAAGTAACCCACCGAGTTGGTATAAAGGCCGCAAGATTCAATTGGCATCATCATTTTGCCATCGTGCGAGACCGGCTTTTCATCTACCGTGCCCAGCATCATAGGAACCGAGGGGCCATAGATATCCGCATCTAGCAAGCCAACCTTGGCACCCTGTGCTTGCAAGCCAAGCGCAAGATTGACCGATGTGGTCGATTTACCCACCCCGCCTTTGGCAGAGCTCACCACGATAATGTTCTTCACCCCGTTAATTGGCTGCTTTTCACCACTCGCCAACGGCGCGATGCGGGAGCCAATCGTGAACTTGCTGTTTGAAGGGATGTGATTCGACTGTTGCTGGGCAACAACCCATTGCTCTAGCAACTCGGCGAGTGCGCCAGCTGCAAACGGTAGGGTAATAGAAATGGCACCGTCTGGGGCAACAGAAACGACATTCGGGGTGTCTGCCCATTCGGCATGTAGCCATGGATGCTCGAACTGATTCAGCCAGCGGGTAATATCGGCCACACTTTCGAATCGGATCATTGACTCACTACTCATGATTTTAGCGCTCCATTATTGTTCTTTATCTTCATCCTACCACCAAAGCCCATTTATCGCCCTTAATTACTCGGATTATCAACAGATCCTCCTAGGCAATGGGCTAGTCATCAGGTAGTATTTACAGCTACGTTTTTATTACCCATCATGAGCGAAACAAGACATTATGGCTGCAAATCCAAGAAAAATTCTGGTGACCTGCGCCCTACCGTACGCTAACGGTTCTATCCACTTGGGTCACATGCTTGAGCATGTACAAGCGGATATTTGGGTGCGCTATCAGCGCCTTCGCGGCAACGAAGTTCATTTCATCTGTGCAGACGATGCACACGGTACTCCAATCATGCTTAAGGCCCAGCAGATGGGTATGGAACCTGAGCAGATGATTGCCGAAGTGAGCAAAGAGCACCAGGCTGACTTTGCTGGCTTCGATATTAGCTTTGACAACTACCACAGCACGCACTCTGACGAGAACCGCGAGCTGGCGTCGTTTGTTTACACCCAGCTAAAAGACAAAGGCTACATCACTAGCCGCACAATTTCTCAGCTGTTCGACCCTGAGAAAGAAATGTTCCTGCCTGACCGTTTCGTTAAGGGTACTTGCCCTAAGTGTAAAACCGACGATCAGTACGGCGACAACTGTGACAACTGTGGTGAAACCTACAGCCCGACGGATCTTATCAATCCTAAGTCTGCAGTTTCTGGCGCGACGCCAATCATGAAAGACTCTGAGCACTTCTTCTTCGACCTACCTCAGTTCGAAGCGATGCTACAAGAGTGGACTAAGTCTGGTGCGCTTCAAGACGAAACAGCGAACAAGATGCAAGAGTGGTTCGACTCTGGTCTTCAGCAGTGGGACATCTCGCGTGATGCACCATATTTCGGCTTTGAAATCCCAGGTGAAACTGGCAAGTTCTTCTACGTATGGCTAGACGCGCCTATCGGCTACATGGGCTCGTTCAAGAACCTGTGTGACAAGCGCGACGATCTAGACTTCGACGAGTTCTGGAACAAAGACAGCTCTACAGAGCTTTACCACTTCATCGGTAAAGACATCGTTTACTTCCACAGCCTATTCTGGCCTGCAATGCTAGACGGTGCTGGCCTGCGTAAGCCTAACAACGTATTCGTTCACGGCTACGTAACGGTGAACGGCGCGAAGATGTCTAAGTCTAAGGGTACCTTCATCAAAGCAGGTACTTACCTTCAGCATCTAGACCCAGAATGCCTACGCTACTACTACGCTGCGAAGCTAAACAGCCGTATCGACGATCTGGATCTTAACCTTGAAGACTTCACCCAGCGCGTAAACAGCGATGTGGTGAACAAGATTGTTAACCTGGCATCTCGTAACGCTGGCTTCATTGCTAAGCGTTTTGAAGGCAAGCTATCTGACAACTTTGCAGAGCCTGAGCTATACGCAGAGTTCGTTGCAGCGGCAGAGCGTATTGCTGAACTATACGAAACCCGTGAATTTGGCCGTGCTATCCGTGAAATCACGGCACTTGCTGATAAAGCAAACCAGTACGTTGACGAAAAAGCACCTTGGGTTGTAGCGAAAGAAGAAGGCAAAGATCAGGAACTGCAGGAAATCTGTTCTGTGGGTATCAACCTGTTCCGCGTACTAATGACCTACCTGAAACCAGTGATGCCTCAGCTTGCTGAGCGTACTGAGGGCTTCCTAAACGAAACCCTAACTTGGGAAGGTGTTGCTCAGCCGCTAACTGGCCACGAAGTGACTAAGTTCAAGGCACTGTTCAACCGTATCGATCCTAAGAAAGTTGAAGCGATGGTTGAGACTTCTAAAGAAGACGCGGCAGCAGAGCAAGCGGCTAAAGAAAAAGCAGAAGCGGCCAAGACTGAAACCGAGCTAAGCAAAGAGCCAATCGAAGCAGAAATCGAGTTTGACGATTTTGCTAAAGTTGACATGCGTATTGCTAAGATCATCTCTTGTGAAGAAGTGCCAAAAGCCAACAAGCTACTGAAGTTCCAGCTTGATATCGGCGGCGAAACTCGCCAGGTATTCTCAGGCATCAAGTCTGCGTACACCCCTGAAGAGCTAGTAGGCAAGCACACTGTTATGGTTGCTAACCTGAAGCCTCGCAAGATGAAGTTCGGCATGTCTGAAGGCATGATCCTAGCAGCTGGCCCGGGTGGTAAAGATCTTTGGATCCTAGAACCACACGAAGGCGCACAGCCAGGTATGCGTGTGATGTAATCCCACGCGCTATGATTACAAAGCCAGCCCTCGGGCTGGCTTTTTTGTTATGCAAACCCGCCACATCAAACCGCTCAAATTCTCCTCCTTCTCCTACCCTCTCTTCTCGCTCTCATCCCACTCTCGCAATACTCCAACACTCAAAACCTGCCAGCCAGCACAATACCCCAACAGAAAAACGCCTAACCGGATACATAATTAACATTGACGAAACTTACAATTTTTACAATTGTTTTAGCGCACATTATCGGTGATATCTTATTTTTCATTATTGAAAAATGGCTAGTGCCTCGCAGAAACTAATTTGCCTTTCTGAATCAAAACTGAACGCGATTTGGGCTAAAAATAAATAAATATTTAAATTCAACAAGTTAAGTCAATCTCGATTAACGTTGCTGAAATCGCCCACCCACCGCAGATGCGGGATATCCGAATGGTTACCTCGCTATATCCGATTCCGCAGAAGCCATTGCTTACAAATAGCCACCGAGTGAAACATCTCGCTAGTACAAAATCCTTCCCAGAAGCATGACCATAGAAACGTAGTTGAACGGGAGCTTAACCCTGGACAGTTTAATCCCGGCCAATGACAGGACATTCATGGAGCGGCTGTGTAAACAAGCTTCATTGAAAAACTCTTTTTTTAGGCAGTTATCAAGGTATTGTGATGCCACAGAGTCTCTTACGTTACACCAACATACTCAGTATTGTTGGTGATTTGATCCGGGTCGAAGTGCCCAACCTCACTTCTGGCAATGCGAAAGCCAAGTACGGCGATCTCGCAATGATTGAGCAAGACGGCGAAAATTACTCGCTCGCGCAAATCATCAAAATTGACAACGAAGAAGTATCACTTCAGGTATTCGCTGGCTGTAAAGGTCTTTCAACCAATGCGGCGGTGTGTTTCCTTGACCAACCGATGCAGGTGACCTACTCACCAAACATTCTTGGCCGTATTTTCAACGGTGCGGGTAATGCTATCGACAACGGGCCGGAGCTAGACACCGATCCTAAAGTTGAAATCGACGGGCCATCAGTCAACCCTGTTCGCCGTACCCTGGCTTCTCGCATGGTGCGCACGAACGTGCCAATGATCGATGTATTCAATACATTGGTTGAGTCGCAGAAGATCCCAGTCTTCTCGGTAGCCGGTGAACCCTACAACAAATTCCTCTCGCGTATCGCGATTCAGGCTGAAGCCGATGTGGTTGTATTCGCCGGCATGGGCCTGATCTACGATGACTACCATTTCTTCAAAACCCAATTCGAAGAAGCGGGCGTGTCATCCCGTACCGTGATGTTTGTTAACCAGGCATCAGATCCGACGGTTGAGCGCCTGTTGGCACCCGATATGGCACTGTCTGTCGCCGAGCACTTCGCGGTAGAAGAAAGCAAGAAGGTATTGGTGCTGCTGACGGATATGACGTCCTACGCGGATGCGATGAAAGAGATCGGTGTCTCGATGGACAAGATCCCGTCTAACCGTGGTTACATGGGCGATCTTTACTCCCAGCTTGCCAAGCGTTACGAAAAAGCCTGCGACTACAAGGGCGCTGGCTCGGTGACCTTGCTGGCTGTGACGACCATGCCGGGCAACGATGTAACCCACCCGGTACCGGATAACACCGGCTACATCACCGAAGGCCAGTTCTACCTTCACGACGGTGTAATCGACCCATTCGGTTCGCTATCGCGCCTCAAGCAAATGGTGGTGGGCAAGCAAACCCGTGAAGACCACGGTGCCTTGATGGACGCCCTGATCCGCTTGTACTCGGAAGCCGTGGAAGCCAAGCAAAAAGAAGCCATGGCCTTCGAGCTGTCTGAGTACGACCACAAAACGCTGAAGTATGGGGATCTTTTCAAGAAGAACTTCATGACCCTTGACGTTGATATGTCGCTGGAAGAAGCACTGGATTTCGGCTGGAAGATCCTAGCTGAATGCTTCGACCCAGAAGAAACACTGATTAAGGACAGCCTGCTAGATAACTACTGGCCGACGAATCAGACTGCTGACACAACGGCGGAGGCATAATCCATGGCCAAGGTAGCATTAAACAAAAGTGCGTTGAACCAAGAGAAACGCAGTTTAAAAACCTACAACCGCTACCTGCCTGCGCTCGAGCTAAAGCGCCAGCAACTAATGATTGAACGTAAAAAAGCCGAAAAGGCATTGGAAGAAGCCAAGCAACGTGTTGCTGAGCTTCGCAAGGTAGTGGAAGAAGCTATCCCGATGCTGGCTTGTAAAGAGATTGATGTGAAGAACTTGATCCAAGTGAATAACGTCACGCTCGATACCCAAAATATCGTTGGTTGCCGTGTGCCGGTTATCAAAGACATCGACTTTGAACTGACACCATATAGCTTCTTAGCTCGCCCGCATTGGGTTGATAGTGTTGTGCGCCAACTGAAAGAGATGGTTCGCCTACGCGTCGAACTGTCTGTTTACCAGAAACGCTATGAATTGATCAGTCACGCAACGCGTGTGACCAGCCAGCGTGTGAACCTATTCTCTAAAGTTTTGATCCCAGAAACCCAAGAGAATATTCGCCGCATCGGGATCTACCTATCGGATCAAGATCGTGCTGCCGTCATGAACGCAAAACTGTCAAAGCAAAAAGTGTTAGCGCAACAAGCTAAAACGCAGGGAGGCCAGTCATGAGTATTAAACAGCTGAAGCGATTGACACTCGGTGGCCAAGCATCACGCCGTGATGAAATTCTGATGGCCTTGCAGGCATTAGGGTGCATGCACTTAATCCCATTAAGTGAAGACAATGCCCAGGCAAACCGTCCCCTCGCAATGCAACAGCCAACCGACGCAAGCGAAGCGCTGGCCTGGCTGAGCCGTGTTGAACGCCGCCGTCGCCCGGTCAAAGACAAGGCGCTGGTTGAGATCGATGATTTGGTCGCGCAGATCCTCGAGAACAAGCAGCACATTCGCCAAATGCAAGACAAGCGCGATTTACTGATGGAGCGCCACCAGCTGCTTCGCCCTTGGGGAGAGTTCGAACTACCCGAGCTAGGTAGCCTCAACGGTCTTCGCTTTTGGTTCTATGTGCTGCCGCTGAAAAAATCTGCGGCACTGAGCAAGATTGAGCTGCCGTGGCAGGAGATCCATCGCGACCAGAAAAATGCGTACATCGTGGTGGTCTCGGAATCTGAGCCTGATAGCTCAATTCTGCCAGTCGAGCGCTCCCGCGTGGGCTCAGAGAGCCTATCGAACGTGGAAGAGCAAATCGAAATCTCAGAGCAGCACCTCGAAGATCTCTACGCCGAGCGAGAAGCACTGACCCGCTGGATTTATCCATTAAGTCAATCACTTGCCGCCAGCCAAGACCATGCCGAGTTGCTACTGGCTTCTTCCGGCGTACAGGACGAAGGCGAATTCTTCCTGGTGCAAGGTTGGATGCCAGCCGATGCCGAAGATTCGATCATTGAGCTTGCGGAAGTTTACGGCTCTGCCGTGGTCTTTGAAGAGCCAAGCGCCACTGACGAGCCGCCGACGCTACTGGAAAACTCCGAGCTCACCGGTGGTGGTGCCGAAGCCATGGGCTTCTTCCAAACACCCAACTACCGTGCATGGGATCCAGGCAACCTGGTGTTTTATTCATTCTCATTGTTTTTCGCAATGATCATGAACGATGCCATGTACAGCGCCATTCTCGGCCTGATCATCTTGTTCTTCAGGGACAAGTTCAACCAGAGCCAAGAGGGCCAACGCCTGAAAAACCTCGGTTTGTTCATGTCGGGAGTCGGTATTGTCTGGGGTATCTTGGCAGGTAGTTACTTCGGTACCACACCAAGTGAAGGCAGCTTCTGGGGCTTTTTCAACATCATAGACATGAATGACTATGGTGCCATGATGAAGCTATCGGTCTTTATCGGTGTCATGCACCTGATTGTGGCCAACGTGATGACCGCCTACATCAACCGGACACATAAACGTGCGCTGGCCCCGTTGGGTTGGGCAGCACTGATGTTTGGCGGCATGGTGTACTGGTTCGGCATGACAGGCACTATCTGGGCTGGCCTTGGCAAGTTCTTCGGTGTGATCTTTATGCTCGGTGGCGCCGGTTTGGTCTGCGTATTTAGCAGCGACCGTCCAATCGACACGCGTAAGGGCCTGATTCTTCGCATTCTTGATGGTGCTAAAGCCATCTACAACATCACCAGTGCCTTTGGTGACATTCTCAGCTACATGCGTCTATTCGCACTGGGTCTGTCAGGCGCGTCGCTGGCGATGACATTTAACTCACTAGCAGGTCAAGCTGTGGCTGCCCAACCGGTTTCGGGTGTGCTATTCGGCGGGTTGATCTTGCTCCTAGGCCATGTTCTGAACTTCGCACTCTGTGTCATGAGTGGGGTTGTTCACGGTATGCGCCTGAACGTTATTGAATTTGTTAATTGGGGTTTATCCGACGAAGGATACCCGTTCAAAGCTTTTCGCAAGAAAGAGGATTAAAAAATGGAACAATTTGTTATCGCACTAGGCTGGTTGGGCGCATTCGCACCGGTTGCACTGGGTGCCATTGGTTCAGCGATCGGCTGTTCAGTTGCGGGCCAAGCGGCTTGTGGCGCAATGCTGGATGTTGAGTCAGGTTACGGTAAATACATCGGTCTGTCTGCGATGCCTTCTTCTCAGGTTATCTACGGTATCGTGATCATGTTTACCCTTGCGGGTATCGGTGTATCAGAAGCAACAGCGGGCGGCCTATTCGGTATCGGTCTGATGACAGGCTTGGCGCTGCTATTCTCTGCTATTTACCAAGGCCAAGCCGTTTCAGCGGCAATCAACGCATCGAAGAACAAGCCAGAAGTCTTCGGTCTGTCTATCGCACCAGCGGCAATCGTTGAAGGCTTCTCAGTATTTGCTTTCGTATTCGCACTGGTAATGGGCGGCAACATCGGCGCTTAAGGAATAGACAATGACTGTAGAAAACCAAAACACACCGGTGTCGGCTGGCATCAAACAACTGGTTGAAACCCTGCGCCAAGAAGGTGTTGATGCCGGCAAGCTGGCCGCCGATCAAATTATCGCTGATGCACGCGAAGAAGCGTCAACCATCGTCTCCGAGGCACGCGAGAAAGCCGGGCTGATCCTGGGCAATGCACGCAAGGAAGCCGACTTCGTGACCACGGCAGGCAAGCAAGCGTTCGAGATGGCCAACCGTAACGCCATCCTTGAGCTAAAAAGCTTCCTGCAAGACGAGTTCGCCAAGCAAATTCAGGCAACGGTGGGCACTCAGCTGACTGACGAGCAGTTGCTTAAGCAGATGATCCTTGAAGTGGCCGGACGCAGCGCAATCGACCACAGCCAGGATGTGGAAGTGGTTCTGCCAACCAAGGTGGTGGGTATCACCGACTTGAAGGCAAACCCTGAAGAGCTTAAAGAAGGCTCGCTGATGCACTTCGCGGTTGCAGAAGCAGCGGAAATGCTGCGCGAGGGTGTGACCTTCAATGTCAACGAAGAAAATAAAAATGCCATTGTTTTCCGTCTAAAAGACAAAGACATCGAAGTGGCACTTTCTGACGAGACAGTCACGCAAATGATGCTAAACCACCTGCAGCCACGTTTCCGTGCGCTATTGGAAGGCATTGTAAAGTAAGTAAAAAGGCAGGGTTGCCCTGCCTTTCCTTTAACAAGGAGCGAAAATGTCTGACAAAGCTTACCACAGCCTTTTGACTTCGCTGCCGCATATCGACTCACTCTTTGACAGCAAGGTAACACCCGTTTCACGTTACCAACTAGAGCGCCGCCTGAGTAGCTTGTCTTTCGAGGAAAGAAAGCTGCTGGGCAAAATCGAAAGATTAATGCACTGGGATCAAGCCAAAGACGAAGCCGATGATGCCGAGTTGATTAAGTTCGCGACCCGCACCCGGAGCGAAGTGAAAAGTCAGGTTTTACGTGAGCTAATTGATTGGCGTCTCGATATGCGCACAGTCGTTGCTGCACTGCGCCGCAAAAAGGCGGGTCAACAAGCCCCGTCCGAACCGCGCTGGAGCTTCGGTACTCGCTATGAGTTTATCCGTCGCAACTGGAATATTCCGTATTTCAACCTGCAGTTTACCTTTCCGTGGCTACCCGATGTCGCAAGGTACATGGAAAACGATCAAAGCCTTGCGCTTGAAAAAGAATTACTTAGCGCAGTATGGCATGAACTGGACCGCATCGGTAGCAAGCAACGCTTCAGCTTTGAAGCTGTGGTGATCTACTTGCTCCGCTGGAACCTCGTATTCCGATGGACGACTTACGACAGCGAAGTGGCCATCGAGCGGTTCGACAAGCTTGTAGAAGATGCACTGGGCGACTTCGCCACAAATCTGCCAGATTAAGACAAATTAAACAGGTTGTTCAATGAGCACTGAAATGACTAATAAAACACCGACTGCACACGTAACAGCAGTTATTGGTGATACCCTAAAAATTCGTCTCAACCCTGATATGAAGGGCGCACTGATCAAAAACGAAGTGGTTTATGTGGTGCCAAGCCGTAAACAAACCGAAGGTGCCGACGAGCAATTGATGGCTGAAGTGCTGCGTGTCAACGGCGATAGCGCTGATATCCAAGTCTACGAAGACACCCGTGGCGTTGCGGTTGGTGACGACATCATCCAAACCGGCGAAATGCTCACTGTTGATTTGGGCCCGGGCATCCTGTCCCAAATCTACGATGGCCTGCAGCAGCCGCTTGAGCGACTGGCTCAGATCCACGGTAAGTTCCTTAAACGCGGCATGCACGTTGACGCACTGGACAAAGCCGAAACCTGGGCCTTCACAGCCAAAGTCCGCCAAGGCGACAAGCTCCGTGCCGGCCAATCGCTAGGTAGCGTGCAGGAAGGCCGCTTCACGCACCAGATCATGGTGCCGTTCCACATTAAAGGCGAAGTGGAAGTAACCTGGATCCAAGAAGGTAGCTTTACCGTGGATACCGTTGTTGCCCACATTACCGATTCAAAAGGTAAAGAGCACAACTTGACCATGGTCCAGAAATGGCCAGTACGTCAGTCTATTGCCAATACCCTATCTGTTAAAGGTAAAACGACGCGTGAGTTCCCATCGGAGCCGTTGGTGACCACCACCCGTACTATCGATACCTTCTTCCCGATTGCCCGCGGCGGTACGGGTTGTGTGCCGGGCCCATTCGGCTCGGGTAAAACCGTACTTCAGCATGGTATCTCACGCTACTGCGATGCGGATATCGTCATTGTTGTTGCGTGTGGTGAGCGTGCCGGTGAGGTGGTGGAAACCATCGAAGAATTCCCGCACCTGCCCGATCCAAAACACGGCGGTACCCTCATCGACCGTACAGTGATTATCTGCAACACCTCGTCGATGCCGGTTGCAGCCCGTGAAGCCTCTATTTATACCGGCCTAACGCTGGGTGAATACTATCGCCAGATGGGTTACAACGTACTGGTACTGGCCGACTCAACCTCGCGTTGGGCACAGGCCATGCGTGAAACCTCTAACCGCCTTGAAGAGATCCCGGGCGAAGAAGGCTTCCCAGCTTACCTCGACTCATCCATCAAAGGGGTTTATGAGCGTTGTGGCGTGATCAACAACGAAGATGGCGACAACGGTTCATTAACCATGATTGGTTCGGTATCGCCAGCGGGCGGTAACTTTGAAGAGCCAGTGACCCAATCGACACTAAGTACGGTGAAGACCTTCCTCGGCCTGTCTTATGAGCGTGCATACAAGCGATTCTACCCGGCTATCGATCCCCTGATTTCTTGGTCTCGCTACCTTGATCAGCTTGAGCCTTGGTACGCTGAAAACATCAGCCCTGAATGGGTGCCGATGATCAAAGAGATGAAACAGCTTATCGTCACGGGCGACAGCATCGGTAAAATGATGCAGGTTACCGGTGAAGAAGGTATCTCTATCGATGACTATATTACTTACCAAAAAGCATTGCTGGTTGATATGGTTTACCTGCAGCAAGATGCCTTCGATGCGGTCGATGCATCGTGCGGTTTCGACCGCCAGCAATTTATCTTCGGAAAAGTGGTCGACGTGGTGCGTACAGAGTATCGTTTTAATGACAAAGCGGAAGTACGTAAATTCTTCACATCAATGACGCGTTTCTTCCGTAACTTCCATTACGCGAAAGAAAACTCTGCCGAGTACAACGATTATATCCAGCGCATTGACATGCTGCTTGAAGACACATTGAGCCCTGCCGATTAAGCGTACCCCACATCACTCAAAAGGAGCCACTTGGCTCCTTTTTTTGTTTATATTCAATATACTAGAGAAACTCACTCGCAATAGTCGATTAAGGTAACCAAATCGGTTCATTTCAAAAATACTACATTTCTATTCACTCAAAAATCTGCAGGAAAATACGCGCTTGCGCCAACCCCCATTTAGCCACCAATAACCAACTGATTACATAACCTCACAAAAGTGCCAAAACAGTCAAAAACACTTCTCAGAAACATGTTAACAGCCATTTTTATCGACCCGATAAAATAGCTACAAACTCGGTAAAAACGCAGCTTATTTTCGCTTAAGACGAAACCTTGGTATAAAAAACAGGCTATATTTACGATGCACGTTAAATTACAGTTAATTTTTGTGTTTTCAGAACATCATTCTGGAACTGAAAGTGTGATCTAAAACATAGCTTTGAGTTTTGAACAGCATTTTACTTCGCGTTAACACCTAAAGTGCTGTTAACCTGCTCCGCACTCTGATGAACGATTAACAGAGTGAATAATTATAAGGAGTGTTATTTCATGCAAGCACAAGTGAAAAAAATGTCTCTTACCGGCCGAGTTATTCTCGGTATGGTATTGGGCATACTGACAGGATTCATTATTCGTTCCCTTTTTTCTGAAGACTCTTTTGTTCACGAATATTTGGTGAATGGCCTGTTTGAAGTTGGTGGTGCAATCTTCATTGCCAGCTTGAAAATGCTTGTTGTACCACTGGTATTTGTGTCGCTGGTTTGCGGTACAAGTACACTGAAGGACATCAGTACACTTGGTCGCCTAGGCGGTAAAACCCTTGCGTTCTACCTAACCACAACGGCAATTGCGATTACCCTAGCCCTTCTAATGGGTAACCTATTCCAACCAGGTGCCGGTGCTGACCTTTCTGCAGCAACCACTTTCGCTGCCAAAGAAGCCCCGTCATTGGGACAAGTCATCATTGATATGTTCCCAACTAACCCAATCAGCTCAATGGCTCAGGGCAACACACTACAGATCATTGTGTTTGCTGTGCTATTCGGTGTTGCCATCAGCATGGCTGGCGCCGCAGGCGAGCGCATTGCGGGTGTCTTCGCTGACCTGAACGAAGTGATCATGAAGCTGGTTACGCTACTAATGAACATCGCCCCATTCGGTGTGTTCTTCTTGATGGCGAAACTATTCACCGGTCTAGGTCTTGATGCGATTTTCAACCTACTAGGCTACTTCCTAGTTCTCAGCGGTACCCTGCTACTGCACGGTATTGTGGTATACGGTTCACTATTTAAGATCTTCACTGGTCTTAGCCCTAAGATGTTCCTGAAGAAGATGGAAGACGCGATCATGTTCGCCTTCTCAACGGCTTCTTCAAACGCAACGATTCCAGTTACCATGGAAACGGCTACCAAGCGCCTTGGTGTTAAGAACAAGATTGCTTCTTTCACCGTACCGCTAGGCGCCACCATCAACATGGATGGTACAGCCATCATGCAGGGTGTGGCGACCGCGTTCATTGCTCAGGCATTCAATATCGACTTGACCATGGGCGACTACATGGCGGTTATCGTGACGGCTACGCTAGCTTCTGTTGGTACCGCGGGCGTACCGGGCGTAGGTTTGATCATGCTGGCGATGGTACTGAACCAAGTTGGCCTACCAGTTGAAGGTATTGCACTTATCATGGGTGTTGACCGTCTTCTGGATATGATCCGTACTGCGGTTAACATTACCGGTGACAGCTGTGTAACCTGTATCGTAGCGAAAACTGAAGGTGAAATGGATATCGACCGTTTCAACGACCCACAAGCTGGCGCGAAGGAAGAAGAGGTTCACCTTAACCCAACACGCAGCACACCTTCGTACGACTAAGTTCAAGTCATCATTGATGACGCTTCCTAGTCACGCTAAATAAAGGCTCTTCGGAGCCTTTTTTGTTGCTCTAAAGCTAGTCGTTGATGCTTTAGGCGCTGTGCCAGATAGCTACTGTTGGGTGTTCGCTTTAAGGTTCGGCGGGTAACCCCTCCCGGCCTTGAAAAGGGGAGGAGCAAGAGCTTGTTCCAAAAGGAAGAGCAACAGTTTTCCGCCTTTACAGACCGGGGACATGGTTTACATGCCGCTGGCCTTCTGCCCCCAGAACAAAAGGATTTGCACCGTTTAGGTACATCCTGATGCACCACAATGGTTCAACCCTCCCTAGACACGAAACACACCCAACGTAAGAATCTGAATTTAATCAATAAATATTAAATCCCACCATAATAACCACTGGAACAGGTGTTGCATATTGATCCCTATCGACCTTAATTGCGTCACGGAGGCCATATGCTTTATCTTTTCGTTTCTATCCTGATCGCACTCAGTGTCATTGGTGTCTGGGCATACCATCTCAAGCAAAGAAAGCAGTTGCTCGAAAGACGATTCAACCAAATCATTGGCCTGCGTCAACTTATCCATTTGCTGCGCTTTCACCGACGCCAATCCCACCAGCGGCTATGCGAAAGCTCGGCTGAACACCCCCAATCGATGCTGGCCGAGTCAATGGCGATTCAGGCACTGATCCGAACCTTGCTCAGCCAAGCAGAGCAAAACCATAAGCCGATGTACCGTATACTGATGAAGCGCGTATCGCGCCTGCTCGATGAATGGCCGGGCTACTCTATCCAGCGCAACCAAACGCTGCATGGCAAAACGATACGCCATGTACTTTATCTTATCGACGACACCATCACCCAAAGCCTCATTTCCGCCGACAAGGACGAGGTTTTCCGCCAATATCAATCGGTATGGCCTGTAACCTTAAATGCTATCGATAGCCTCAGCCGTTTCCGCTATACCATTCACAACTACGCATGTGACAGCGAGACCATGCAGCGAGAATTGAATCTACACCTGCAAATACTACAACGACGACTCAAGCAGATTGCCCTGCCCTATAGCGAAGTCATTGAACCGCAGATCCTCGAAGAGCTTAATGAACAATTTGAGGCCATCGATTTAGACCACCCCGACGAATTCAAGATCAAGGACGAACTGTATGTATTCTCGCTGCAGGTATCAGACGTGCTATTTCAGTTTTTCGATAATGTACTTAGCCAAATTGGTGGGGAGATATCTATCAAGATGCCGGAGCTAAGAATGCATGAATTGCAAGAAGAGAAGAAGGTGATTCATTTATTAACCCGCTAGGCCATGGGAGCCTAGCGGGTTAGGTAAGGATGTTGCTTAAAGATTAAGAAAATCGTTTAGAAAATCCAGTGAGCAAATAGAACAATAATTGGCAGTGTAACTAGTGTTCTTAGTAGGAAGATGGCAACCAGCTCAAGGAAGTTCACCGGTACCTTACTACTTAGGATGACCGAACCTGTTTCCGACATGAAGATTAGCTGAGTCACAGAAAGCGCAGCAACAACGAACTTGGTCATGTCAGCATCGATTGTTGAAGCAGCAATAATCGACGGAACATACATATCGGTGAAACCAACTAGCATTGTTTGAGCAGCGGCTTGCGCTTCAGCAACATTCAATAGCTCTAGTAGCGGTACAAATGGTGCACCCAGTAGCGAGAATAGCGGTGTGGTTTCAGCAACAATCAGACCCAGAGTACCGATAGCCATTACCACAGGCAGTACACAGAACACCATGTCTAGCGCGTTGTGAACACCTTCTTTAGCCACAGAGCCCAGGCTTTTCACCTTGCTTGCTCTTTGTAGCGCCAGCTGCATACCAAAGCTCATTACCGATTGGCCTTCAGGCACTAGCTCATCGTCACGGTTAGGCTTAGTTCCGTCGATGTATAGGTCTTTCTTGTAAGATAGTGGCGGTAAGAACTGAATCACCATCGCAGCTACCACACCAGACAAACAGATGGCGACATAGAATGGAACGAAGTAGTTCTGAAGGCCAACTTGTGTCAGTACCACTAGCGAGAACGAGATACCTACCGGTGAGAACATTGTCGCGACTACCGCAGCTTCACGTGCAGTGTATTTCTTCTGCTCGTACTGCTTACTGGTCAGGATAACACCTACCGTACCGTCACCAAGCCAAGATGAAATACAGTCGATGGCAGCCCTACCCGGTAGACGGAACACAGGACGCATAAACTTACTCAGCATCGTGCCCAATAGCTCTAGCAGGCCAAAGTTAAGCAATAGTGGCAGTAGCAAACCTGCGAAAAAGAAAGTCACGAAAAGTGAAGGAAGCAGATCGTTCAGTACCAAACCACCAGTGTTACCGTTCCAGATAACCTCAGGGCCCACTTGGTGTAGAGCGATAAGGGTGAATACCGCACCTAGGGAACGAATAACCAACCACACAGGAGTCAGCATAAACAAGCGCGTTAGCAACTCAGATTTAGTCACAAAAGCAGGTTTGAATAGACTTGCACCAATAGACGCTAAGGCAGAAAAACAGATAACGGCTGTTACTGTCGGCAAGATAGCCTCACCCAATACCGCCTTGAAGCCTTTAGCCATCAACGCCAGCGGGAAAGTGAAGTTGCCATCAATGGTGAGTGGCGCAAGGAAGAAAAACAATCCCAATAGAGATGGAATTGCAAACATCAGCACATTCCGGCTGGTTTTGTGGTTCTCTTGTGCGAGAAGTGTATCGCTCATCTGACTGCTCCCTAGATGATTTTCTTTTCACAAATAGTGAATAACTTTTCTTTGTGGTGATTATATCGATAAAAGCACCAGACTCAATAGCAAACAGCAAAAAAAATCACGTAAAAAGCATATTAATTCAGATTAATCACTACAAAAAAGCCCGCAACAATGCGGGCAAAGGGATAGACGTAAACACACGAGCAATCAACAACAATGAAAATCTCTAAACTCGGTAGATCTAAGTTAGGTTCAAAAAGCCATCTCAAACCAATTAACGATATGTTTTGCAACAGCTTGCGGGCACTCCATGGTGGATAAATGGCCACACCCCGCCAAGACATGAAGGCTCACTTCAGGGACATGCTGGGCCATCAACAAGTGATTGGTGACAGGGCAAAGGGCATCTTCCCGCCCACAAATCACCAGGGTCGGCACGGTGATATCAGCAAGTAATGGTCTTGCATCGGGCCGGGTTGCCAATGCCTTTGCATGGGCAATAAACGCCTCGATCCCCACATTTTCCGCCATCTGGCTAATCGTCGCCGTTAGCTCTTTATCATTCAGCCGATCTGAATGAATAAGCACAGGCATAAGTACTTCTGGCGTGATGGCAGCAAACTCCCCCGCAATCGCCCTATCAACCAAGGCATCGCGTTTGACGGTTACCTCAGGCTTTTCGTCGGCGGCATTGGTGTCGAGCAATATCAGCCCCTTCACCCTTTCCGGCGCTTGGCGGTACACCTCAAAGGCCAGGATCCCCCCCATAGAAAGGCCACCAAGCACGAAAGTGTCAGGGGCTTCCTCAAGCACTTTTCTTGCCAACGCCTGCATGGAATCAGCCACATCCAAACTGGCACACTGAGGTTGGATATAACTTGGCAGCAGATCATTGACCGGCTCAAAGAGCTGCTGATCACACAGCAGCCCCGGTAGCCAAAGTAACGGAACAGATTGGCTCATTACACAACCTCAGGCTTTTCCGGTTGGTCGCTACCCAGAATGCAATAGGTAAAGCTTTCACCCCGCACATTCTTCAGGCTAATCGCGGCGCCAAGCGGTACGTTGAACACGTCACCGGTGGTCAGCAGTACGCTGGCCGTTTCACCATTTTGAACAACCTCAACTTCGGTATCACCGCTAAAGTTGATTAGCACCTGCTTTTCTTTGCGCTTATGCAGCGGCAAGGCTGTCTGGTTCGCAAGCTTATAGGCCTGAATGCTGACATCATCGTGGCTCTTCACCTGGAAATCATAGCCAGCCAACGGGCTACCCGTCAGGGCATATTGTTGATAGTCGACACCAGCAAAATCATTCACCACCGGGCGGTAATCTTTACTCATCGCCACAAATGGCAGCATTTGCTCAACGGTATAGGTGTCAAACTGCTGCATTTCCTGCTCGGTTAGCAAGGGCATCAATTCTTCTTGAGTTGGCACCGCATCACCGGCTTGGGTATCCGCCAAAGAGCCGTCAGCTTTAAGGTAAAGACCATGGCCTTGGCTATCGGTGATAACGCCAGGGTGCCAAATCACGCCACCACCCGAATCGTCGCCGCCAAGCACCGAGTACATAAAGCCGTAATCGCGCCCCACAACTTCAAAACCACGGAACAGGTTGGTCGGAATAGAAATCACATCCCCTTTTGACAACACCGCATCGTATTCGCCTTCATTGCCCCAATAGAGGCGGAACTGCCCCTTGAATACCACAAACAACTCAGCGGTGCGGTGCGAGTGCAAGGAGTTCTTGATACCCGGTGGTTGGCCTGCAGCGCCAATATTAAACCCGGCAGTATCGCGAATATGGACATGCTGGCGGCTACTTTCGGCAACACCAGCACCGATGATACAAAAATTATCTTTTAGATGGCTGCCCGGTGTGCGTGCATCGATGAAAGCACTAGTACCGGGGATTAATTCCATGTATCGAACAAGTTGGTTATTGATTTCTTGTTGTAAGCTCATGCTTTATTCCTTTAAACAGCGGGGCTGGACTCTGAAAAATGGCCGGTTACGCCCCTAGCGGACGACCGCCATCAACGGCAAGGGTGGTCCCGGTTGAAAATGTCATTTGTTCGGCAGCAACGACCACGGCCTTGGCCACTTCTTCGGCGTTGGCTAATCGTTTCAGCGGGGTGGATTGCTCTTGCTGATCACGCCATTGGCTATCCAAGCCTTTCACAAACTCGGTATCTACCAAGCCCGGCGCAACGGCCAACACCCGCACCTTGGGTGCCAATGTCCTTGCCAAAGAGCGGGTCATGTTTTCAACCGCGGCTTTGCTGGCACAGTAAGCGACATTGCTGCCCATCGCCGTTTGGGCGGCAATAGAGGTGATATTCACCACGCAGCCCTGCTTCATTTCGAGCAAGGGTTGCATCGAGCGAACCATGGCAAAAGGCGCCCTGACATTCACATTGAAGATACGGTCAATCAATTCATCGGTCAGCGAGTTCAAGTCGTTATGGGCAACGTACTGAGTGGTTCCGGCGCAATTGACCAATAAATCAAGCCCCTGACCATCCGCTTTTAGCTGATCGGCCAACGCCTGGATTTCTTCGCTATTAGCCACATTCAGCTTGCAGCTTCGGTGTCCCTGCCCGGCCATCGATGCCAATACTTGGCTGGCAGCCGCCGCATTGGCATTGTAAGTAAGGATAACTTGGTAACCTGATTGGGCGAGATGCTGGCTAATGGCGGCCCCCAGGCCGCCACTTCCGCCCGTTACCAAAGCAAGTTTGCTCATGATAACGCGCCCTCTTCTTCTAGTTTTTTATAGCGGCGAACACGGATATCCGCTTGCTCCTTGTGGCCGGCAAAGCCTTCCAGTGCACACAGGCGTGAACAGTATTCGCCCACTTTCAGTGACGCTTCAGCCGTTACGCGCTGATAGGTACAGGTTTTGATGAACTTACCAACCCATAGGCCGCCGGTATAACGCGCCGCCTTCTTCGTTGGTAAGGTATGGTTGGTACCGATACACTTGTCGCCATAAGAGACGTTGGTTTCACGACCTAAGAACAGGGCACCATAGTTGGTCATATTGTCTAAGAAGTACTGTGGATCACGTGTCATTACCTGAACATGCTCAGAGGCAATGTCATCGGCAACTTCAACCATTTCTTCGTATGTCTCGCATACAATGACCTGGCCGTAGTCTTCCCACGCCTTGCCGGCAACTTCGGCGGTTGGCAGGATAGTTAACTGGCGCTCGATTTCCTTGATAGTCTCTTGCGCGAAAGATTCAGAATTCGTCAACAGTACAGCGGGTGAGTTATAGCCGTGCTCTGCTTGGCCAAGTAGATCTGCGGCAGCCAGCTCCGGGTCGCACCCTTCCTCATCAGCGATAACCAAAGTTTCTGTTGGGCCGGCAAACAAGTCGATACCAACACGGCCAAATAGCTGACGCTTGGCTTCGGCAACAAAGGCATTACCCGGGCCAACAATCATATCTACAGGTAAGATGGATTCCGTGCCGAGTGCCATTGCGCCCACCGCCTGAACACCGCCAAAGCAGTAAATCTCATCGGCGCCAGCCATTGCCATTGCCGCGACAATCGCAGTATTCGGCTCACCATTGAACGGAGGGGCACACGCAATAACACGCTTCACGCCAGCCACTTTCGCTGTCAACACGCTCATGTGTGCTGACGCTACCAGCGGGTACTTACCCCCTGGGATGTAACAACCGACACTGTTTACTGGCACATTTTTATGTCCAAGTACGACACCAGGTAGGGTTTCGACTTCAACGTCATGCATTGAATCGCGCTGGATTTGGGCAAAGTTGCGCACCTGCTCTTGGGCGAATTCAATATCGTGGCGTGTCGCGTCATCAAGGCTGTCGATACATGCTTGGATTTGCGCTTCTGATAGACGGAACTGGGCTGGAGACCAATTATCAAACTTTTCTGATAATTTACGTACTGCCTCATCACCGCGGTCCTGAATACTCTCAAGAATACCTTCAACAATGCCGCGTACTTTAGCGTCATTGGATGCAGAAACTTCTTCGGTAATGCCTTCTTTCAGATAACGAGCCATGTATGCTTCTCCTTGCTTTACTTTTGATTACGTATGCATTTTTATAGAAAATTTTTTATTCGTTAGTACCAGTTTGCCGCACAACCATCGAACCTAATCAGCAAAATGACTACGAATGCAATTAACATTAAACAATTTATTTACATTGCGCAAACATAAATTTAAGCAAAATCACCAAGAAAGCCATATCATATTGATTTTCAATAGTTTTAATTAAGGCACCATTCAATCAAACCAATTTCTCCAGCTTGGTTACACATCACATATGAAGGAAATTTTCTTCAATGATGTTGCCAATCAGTTAAATTGCGGATATTTATTTTGCATACCTTTCCAATTCAAATCAGCTCAACAAGGAACCGTTATGCGCTTTTCATCACAACTTCAGCAAGCCGTTCAACTAGGTACTTTCGTTAAGACCCCTCACCCACATATCATTGAGGTACTAGCACTAGCTAACTTGGATTTTCTCATTCTTGATGCTGAGCACTCGCCCTATGACAGGGCGACGTTGGATCTCTGCATCATGACTGCGCGTTTATCAGGACTCCCAACCTTAGTGCGGATCCCCGATGCCGAGCCATCGACCATCCTCAATGCATTAGATTGCGGTGCGACGGGAATCCAAGTGCCGCATGTCTGCACGGCCGAGCAAGCCGAGCAGATAGTCAAGCGTAGCCACTATGGCGAAAATGGTCGTGGCTATGCCGGCTCAACCCGCGCAGCCAACTATGCGACCAAGCCAATGGCGGAGCACTTGTCCACCAGCCAAGCGACAACCACGGTTGTTGCCCAGATAGAAGATCCTGCCGGTGTCGACAATGTCGAGGCTATTGCCGCGGTTGACGGCATCGACGCCCTATTTATCGGCCAAGTGGATCTGGCTGTTGCCTACGGTGCGCCTTCTGTGCAGGCCGATATTGTTAGGGAGGCCAGCTTGAAGGTGATAGCGGCTGCGAAAAAGTACAACAAGCCAGTAGGCATGTTCGTAGCAGATGCGAGTCAAATTTCTGACTGGAAAGAAGCGGGTGTCTCTTTCTTTGGATTAGCGTCTGAGCATAAAATGATTATCGATGGATTTAACCGGCAACGTGCTGCCCTATAAAGCACAGTGCTCATAATAAGGAGGTCGTTATTAAGGCCAAAGTAACATCAATTGATGTCGCCAAGATGCTTGGCGTTTCCCAATCTACTGTATCTAGGGCGTTTAACCCCAAGGCCAGTATCAGTGAGAAGAAACGCCAAATGGTGCTCGATGCGGCGAATAAGTTGGGCTATACCCCCAACGCTATCGCCAGAAGCCTGATCTCCAACCGTTCTGGATTGGTTGCTATCGCGCTCGATAGCGAAAGCAACCCAATGTACGATTTGCAGACCCGTAAACTAGCCAATGCCATCCAAAAACGCGGCGGGCAAGTCGTGCTGTGCCCTATCGATAAGGATGATTTGGACTTGGCTATCTCCCGCGCTATCGAATATCAGGTGGATGGCCTGATCATTGCCACCAGCCGCCTCACTAGCCGGGCCATTGCCCAATGTGAAAAGTTCGGTGTGCACCTCAGCCTAATCAACCGCTACATAGAGGGCGTCACGGCCAACTGTGTTGGCCTCGACAACTTAGATGCCGGGATCCAAGCAGCCGACTACCTTGCGGGCAAAGGCTTTGAGCGGATGATCTACGTCAGTGGTGATGCCGGTTCGATGACCAGTGAAGAGCGCTGGAAGGGCTTTTCCAAGCGCCTTAGCGAGCTTGGGCTGCCTGCGGCGGACTATATCCAATGCCACTATAATTTCGAATCTGGCCTCCAAGCAGCCAACGAGATCCTCGCCAAGCCCCATCAACCGCAAGCCATTTTCTGTGCCAACGATATATTGGCGCTGGGGGTGATTGACGGCTTGCGCCAGGCTGGCAAGAATGTGCCGAAGGACTACGCGGTCATGGGTGTCGACGATATCCCAATGTCGAACTGGCCCGGCTACAGCCTGACCACTATCCAGCAACCGCTGGATAAAATCACCCAGCTTGCCGTCGATGATCTGCTATCCCGTATCCAAGACGAGAAAGAAGCAAGTGGCGATTACCTCATGCACCCAGGCTTGCTGATTGAGCGTGGTAGTACACAGGTCTAAATAACTATTCATTACTGTCAGCCCTACCTCTTGAGCTTTTAATGAGCCAGCTTCTATTATGTCGCTGGCTCATTTTTTATTAACCACTTGTTAGTATTGATATTTTCCTCTTCCTAGCCCACTCGATTACATAAAACATCTCGAACCAATCTCTTATTGCAATCATTTTCTGCATAAAAACGCACCAATTGTTAAAAATCTGATCCCCAGCACGCATTTCACACAGAGCCAAAACAGCTTATTGACATATTTGCAACATAAGCTAATTTGGATACGTAACCAAAAACGATAACAACTCATTAACGTATCAGTCCAATAGGAGGTTATTTATGGCCATGGCAGGCTTTGATCCACGCTGGCGCGATTTTCCTGATTACATTCTGGGGATCACCAAAGAAATCTGGGAAGACAGAGGACTCCACACCCTTCACGACTACTACTCACCAGATATTATTGTTCGCTCGCCAAGCGCTATCTCGCAGGGCAACAAAGATGTGATCAGCGCGACTATGGCCACCCTCGCCGAATTTCCTGACCGTACCCTATTTGGCGAAGACGTGATCTGGAGTGGCTCACCCGAGCAAGGCATGCTCTCTTCCCACCGAATCACTTCAACTGCGACCCACCTTGGGAACGGTGTTTACGGCAAGGCAAGCGGCACCAAACTGCGCTATCGCATTATTGCCGACTGCCACGCTATCAATAACCAAATCAACGACGAATGGTTGATCCGCGACCAAGGCGCGATTGCGAAGCAGCTCGGCCTGAGCTCGGAAGAATACGCCCGCCAATTGATCGAGCGAGAAGGCGGTATTGAAAAAAGCCCGTTCCCGTTCACACCAGCCCAAGACATCGAGGGGCCGTACCTAGGCATTGGCAATGACAATGAATGGGGCTGTCGTTACGAAGACATCCTTCGCCGCTTGATGAATGCGGAGTTTTCAACCGTCGCCAATGACTACGACCGTGCTTGCATGGCTGAGTACCCGGGCGGAACAGCTGCCCTGTCACACAATGAGGTAGACCAATTTTGGATGCAACTTAGAGCCGCATTCCCGAACGCTAAGTTTACTGTCCACCACCGTATCGGTCGCGATGACCCGATGATGCCGCCTCGCGCCGCAATTCGCTGGTCGCTAGAAGGCAAGCATGAAGGCTACGGTGCATTCGGTAAGCCAACCGGCGCTGACGTGTACGTTATGGGGATCAGCCACGCTGAATTTGGCCCTTGGGGGCTGCGCCGTGAGTTCACCCTTTATGATCAAACTGCGGTTTGGAAACAAATACTGCTACAGCAGGGTTAATCAACGATTCAATTTCAATATCAACCGGGCTTATGGCCCTTAAGACTGTAAGGAAGCAAGATGTCACAGAATATCGTCGAGAAGTTTTACCAAAGCTACTTCAAAGCCGGCAAAGCAGAGCAAGCCCAAGTTGCTAACCAATACCTCAATGCGGATGTGAAATGGTGCGTTGCCCACCCTGTTAATGACTTGAACGGCCCGCAGTTGGCTAATGAAGCGTTTCTATCCTTGCTAAAGCATGCCCTGCCTGACGCCGAGCGTCGCCCGCTGGTCATCATGGACGGTGAGTACGAGGGAAGAACTTGGTACAACTCTACCGGTTATATTGCCGGTACATTCGAAAACAGCTTATTCGGCATCCCTGCAACCGGGAAGACACTGTATCTTCGCTACACCGAAATGGTCTGTGTTGAAAACGACCAAATTACCGAATCATACCTTATCCCAGATTTTATCGACGCAATGAACCAAGCAGGCGTAAACCCAATGCGCCGCAGCCTAGGCCACGATGGTTTGGTCATGGCGCCAGCAACAGCGGATGGCTTCAACCATGGTGACGTTTGCCCCGATCGCAGCGAGAAGAGCAAGCAGCTGGTTAAAGACATGCTCGGCTGCCTTGGCCGATTCGACGGTAAGGATCTTTACTCGATGGATCTTGAAAACTACTGGCATAGCGACTTTATGTGGTATGGCCCTGCGGGTATCGGCACCACTCGCGGCATCAAAGGTTTCCGCAACCACCACCAAGCCCCGTTCGTTTTCGCCTTCCCTGATCGCAGCGTAGACATCGAGCTCAATATTTTGGCTCAAAATGACTACGTAAGCACAGGCGGTTGGCCGCACATGCACGGTACCCATACCGGCCATAGCGGTTGGCTCGGGCTGGCACCAACAGGCAAGCACATTGAACTGCGTGTGATGGATATCTGGCGTCGAGACGGCGAACTGCTCAAAGAAAACTGGGTGGCTATCGATATTGGCCACATCATGCTTCAGCTGGGCTACGACTTGTTCGGCCAAATGAAAGAACAACTAGAGGGGCCTGCTTATGCATGAGTTCGGACTGTTAAACTGGACAATTCTGGGCGGCTACATTGTCCTCACCCTGATCCTGGGTGCCGTCATTGGCAAAAAGGTCACCTCGGCTAAGCAGTTCGCGCTTGGTGATAAGAATATCCCATGGTGGGCAATTGGTATCTCGGTGGTGAGTACCTATGTCAGTGCGATGTCTTTCTTGGGCGGCCCGGCGTGGTCTTATACCGAAGGGCTATCGGTGATTGCCATCCACCTCAACTACCCATTGGTGATCTTCTTTATCGTGTCGGTATTCATGCCATTCTTCTACAACAATGGCCTGACTTCGATATACGAATACCAAGAGCGTCGTTTCGGCAAAGCTTCACGGTTAACGCTGTCGATCATCTTCTTGATGAAGCAAGCACTTAGCTCTGCCGCGGTACTTTATGCCACGGCGATGATCCTTGAGTTCATCACGGGTATCGATGTGGTGTACTGCATCATGATAGTGACCGCCATTGCCTTGGTGTACACCGTAATGGGGGGTATCGCTGCCGTTATTTGGACCGATGTTATCCAAGCGTTCATCTTGTTCATCGGGGCCTTTATCATCATCGAGGCGGTATGGAATGGCATGCCTGCACCGATGACCGAAGTGCTGGCCGACCTAAAAGCCAAAGGCATGACCGATTCGCTACAGACCAGCATGGATCTGAGCCAGGTAACCACGGTTTGGGCGGGCGTTATCGCCATGACCATGTTCCACACCACGGTTTACGGCGGTAACCAGATGATGGTACAGCGCTGTATGGCAGCCAAGAGTATGGGCGATGCCAAGAAGTCGATGCTGATGATGGGTTATGTCGCGTTTTTCATCTACTTCCTGTTCATCGTACTGGGTGTGCTGTTCAATGCCTACTACGAAGGCAAGCCATTTGATAACGGCAATACCATTATCCTGCACTACGCCAGCGAGTACGGTGTGCCGGGCTTGATGGGAATCATTGCTGCGGCAATCCTGGCCGCCAGTATGTCTAGCCTCGACTCAGCGTTTAACTCGATGGCCACCGTCTCCGTTGCCGACTTCTACAAGCGCTTTTACAAGCAAAACGAGTCAGAAGAGCATTACCTTAAAGTCTCGCGCTTCTTTACCGTCACTTGGGCGCTGCTGGTTATCATCCCTGCCCTGATGTTCGCCACCAGTACAGGCTCGGTTTTGGAAGTATTAAGTAAGGCAGGTTCGTACTTTGTTGGCGCCAGCTTCTGTATGTTCGTACTTGGTTTCTACTCCAAGCACATTACAGAGAAAGGCCTATTGATTGGTGTGGCGGCAAGTTTCTTGGCTATCTGGTATGTGGCGGTTGCTACCGACATTTCTTGGCCGTGGTACTGCGTGATCGGTGTTGCGGTAAACAGTGTTGTCGCTTGGGTCGCAAGCCTTGCACTAACCGGCAAACAAAACGAAATGCACCTTTACACAGTGAAGGGTCAGCAAGATGAATACCAGCGCCTAAACAAGCCGACAATGGACAATGGCTGGTATTTGGTACCGGGTAAAGTGGACAAAGCCAGCTATGGCCTGCTTGTGATGTTTGTTGTTTCTCTGGCATTCCTCTACCTATTCAATGCCCTGATTGACAACAGCAACGCCCTGGTCATCTTCGGTTATGCCTGCGCTTATGTCTTCGGTGGTGCCCTTTCACTGTCGCTGCTTGCGCTAAATAGCCAGTCATTTGCCGGCAAGAGCTATGTTGTGGGTACCGCAACGACCATGACACTCATGCTAGCCATGTTGGCACTGCTTAACCTGTCTGGTTTCTGGTTCTTTGCCGCTGGCCTGGTACTTAGCCCTGCGGCTGTATGGCTGGCGCAGAGAGTCACATCGGGCTCAACATCAGCGCAAGATGAAGACGCAGCATATACACAAAAGAGCACCCAGTAAGAGAGTTGATGGGTTGATAAAAAGCACTAATAAAAAACCCAGCCGTTTGGCTGGGTTTTTGTATTTGCTAGCTAACTGCTATCGGGAATTAACCGATGTGAGTTAGGCCGCCCATGTACTTACGTAGTACTTCAGGGATCATGATACGGCCATCAGCTTCTTGGTTGTTCTCAAGAATCGCAACCATAGTACGACCAACCGCTAGGCCAGAACCGTTTAGTGTATGAACAAGCTCAGGCTTCTTCTCACCTTTACGACGGAAACGTGCCTGCATACGGCGGGCCTGGAAGTCACCACAGTTAGAACAAGAAGAAATCTCACGGTAAGTTTCTTGAGCTGGAACCCAAACTTCAAGATCGTAAGTCTTCATTGCGCCGAAGCCCATGTCACCAGTACATAGGATCACTTTACGGTATGGAAGCTCTAGCAGCTGAAGTACTTTCTCAGCGTGGCCGGTTAGCTCTTCTAGTGCAGCCATTGAATCTTCTGGGCGCGTGATCTGAACAAGTTCAACTTTGTCGAACTGGTGCATACGGATAAGACCGCGAGTATCACGACCGTAAGAACCTGCCTCAGAACGGAAGCATGGTGTATGCGCCGTCATCTTAATAGGCAGATCTGCTTCGTCACTGATGGTATCGCGAACCATGTTAGTTACAGGCACTTCCGCAGTCGGGATCAGTGACATACCCACGCCTTCTTCAGTCGCTGGCTGGGTGTGGAATAGGTCTTCACCAAATTTAGGTAGCTGACCTGTACCAAATAGGCTGTCTTTGTTCACTAGGTACGGTACGTACATCTCGGTGTAGCCGTGCTCGTCTGTGTGCAGGTCAAGCATGAACTGCGCAATCGCACGGTGTAGGCGAGCGAACTGGCCCTTCATCACGATAAAACGTGAACCAGAGATTTTAACTGCGCTTGCGAAATCAAGACCGTCACCCATTTCACCTAGGTCTACGTGGTCTTTCACTTCGAAGTCGTAAGATTTTGGCTGGCCCCAACGAGAGATTTCAACGTTCTCGTCTTCGTCTTTACCTGCAGGAACAGAGTCGTCCGGTAGGTTTGGAAGCGTTTGGGTAATTGCATCTAGCTCAGCCTGAAGTTCAGCAAGTGCTTTCTTTGCTTCGTCTAGCTCAGAACCTAGGTTACCAACCTCAGCAAGGATACGCTCTGCTTCTTCGTGATCGCCCTTCGCTTTAGCTTGGCCAATGGACTTCGATCGCGAGTTACGCTGTGCCTGAAGCTCTTCAGTCTTAACCTGAAGTGACTTACGCTTTTCTTCCAGGGAACGTAGTAGTTCAACGTCTAGTGTAAAACCACGGCGCGCTAATTTTTCAGCTGTTGCGTCCAGCTCAGTTCGAAGTAATTTAGAATCTAGCATGCTAATCCTGTGCTCGTAATGTTCTAAAGTGCACATTATTCAGCCAAATTGATGGCTAAATAATTTAAATTTAGGAAACGTTAGGCAACCTAACGCTGATCCCTCAACAATACCCAAAAAGCCCTATTATTGATAGCGTTTTGACGTGCTTTTTGCATCCAAAGAAGCGAGATAATCTAACTTTTCTGCAATTTTGGTTTCCAAACCACGATTTGTTGGCTGATAGTAACGTGTTCCTGCCAATTCAGGCGGGAAATAACACTCACCAGCGGCATACGCGCCCGGCTCATCATGTGCGTAGCGGTACTCTTCACCATAGCCCAGCTCTTTCATCAGCTTGGTTGGTGCATTACGCAAATGATGTGGTACTTCATAATCCGGGTGGTTCATTGCATCGGCTTTGGCCTGCTTAAATGCGGTATAAACCGCATTACTTTTCGGTGCGCTGGCCAAGTAAACAATCGCCTGTGCGATTGCACGCTCGCCTTCATAGGCTCCAACTCGGGTGAAGCAATCCCACGCTGATACCGCCACCTGCATGGCACGCGGATCGGCATTGCCGATATCTTCCGAAGCGATGGCCAACAAACGTCTGGCTACGTAGAGCGGATCACAACCAGCCTGTAGCATGCGGGCGAACCAATACAGGGCTCCGTCTGGGCTAGAGCCACGGATAGACTTGTGTACCGCCGATATCATGTCGTACCACAAATCCCCCTTGTTATCGAAGCGGGCAATTTTCTCGCCTGCCACCTCTGCTAATAGCGCAAGGGTTATCTGCTTGATCCCGCTGCTATCTTCGTCGGCCATATCGATGATCTGCTCGAGGTAGTTCAGCGACATACGTGCATCCCCGCCCACGAGATCCGCCAAGCGCTCCTTCACATCATCGACAAAATTGAGGTTCGTTTCGCTTATGCCGCGCTCGCTGTCTGATAACGCCTGCTCGATCACTTCGAGGATTTCTGCCGATTCCAGCGATTTGAGCTTATAAACACGTGCACGGGACAACAATGCGTTGTTTAGCTCAAACGACGGATTCTCTGTCGTCGCACCAATAAACGTCACCGTGCCGTCTTCAATATGCGGCAAGAAAGCATCTTGCTGGCTTTTATTGAAACGATGCACCTCGTCAACAAACAAGATGGTGCGGCGGCCTGCCATCTTGTTATCACGCGCCTTGTCGATAGCGGCACGGATATCTTTCACCCCTGAGGTCACGGCTGACACGCGCTCGACCTCGGCATTGGCATAGTTCGCCGCCACTTCGGCCAATGTGGTTTTGCCTGTACCCGGCGGCCCCCATAGGATCATTGAATGAAGGTGGCCGGCTTCCAGCGCGCGTCGTAGCGGCTTGCCTTCGGCCAAAATGTGCTTTTGCCCAATATACTCTTGCACGGTGCGCGGGCGCATTCGGGCAGCTAGGGGCCGAAAGTCTGAGGAAAAATCTAAACTGAAGTTATTCAAGATAACAACTCCTTACCAGTCGGTTCATGGCTTGGCCATGCCAAACACTCAAAACCGCCCTGTTTGAAATGCGAAAAAGGCGGTACAAAGTACCACCTCATTGAATCGGGTTTGATGGCTCGATGATAACCATCAAGCCAGCGGCAATACGAGCGCTTGCGCGTAAGCTTAATTACGCTGATCGTCCAGCTCTACCCCTTGCGGTGGTGAGAAGCGGAAAATATCAGACGCCGGCGCCTGCTTGCTAAAACGGGTGAAGGTGAAGTTACTGCGCTGGCCATCTTGTTCTACCACCGAAAATCCACGAACTTCACCGCTTTTAGCGACAGTAACGATAAATTTACCCATTGAAGACGCACCGCTTTTCGGTGTCAGGGTAAACGTATCTGCGGTTTGCGCCACATTGTACTGTTGCCAGTCTTGCGAGCTATTACGGGTAAGTAGCACAAATGGCGTCTGCTCAGTGGCATCATCAAGCCACATCGCGGTTACCTGCTCGATAAACGGGCTGTAGTACCAAAGCGTCTTACCATCTGAAACCAGTAGGTTCTCATCCGGTGTCTCGGTATTCCAACGGAATAGGTTCGGCCGCTTGATGGCAACATCACCCTCGCCTTCGACCAACACGTCGCCATCTGGGCTAATCACTTTTTGCGAGAAGTCGGCACTGAAGGCATTCACTTTGCCCAACCGCGAGCTCAGCTCCTGCTGCGGGTTTGCCCATGCATTCGCGGTAAATACCATTGGTGTAGCAATGAGTAAGGTGAATAATGCTTTTTTAATCATTGGTTGACCTTTTTACTTTGCTGCCAAGCAATGGCAGCAAGTCTTATTGAAATAGCGCAAGGGAAGCTCCCATGCTTGAAATTGATTTAACCGCTTGGTTCTAGACTCTAATCTCTTGGCGGTGGCGGCGGTGCAAGTACCTCTCGGTTACCGTTATGCCCCGGCGCACTCACAATGCCGTGCGCTTCCAGTTGCTCTACAATACGGGCTGCGCGGTTATAGCCAATCTTAAACTTACGCTGGACACCAGACACCGAGCCACGGCGCGACTCCGCCACGAAGGCTGCGACCTGATCAAACAGCTGATCCAAGTCATCATCGCCACCCACAGGCGCTTCGCCCGGTAGCAGGCCTTCTGCCCCTTGGTCGGCTTCCAAAATACCTTCAATGTATTGCGGCTTGCCGCGGGCTTTCCAGTCATTCACCACGTTATGAACGTCATCATCAGACGCGAATGCGCCGTGAACACGCACTGGGTGGTTCTGTCCTGCCCCTAAGTAAAGCATATCACCCATGCCAAGTAGCGATTCCGCACCGCCTTGGTCAAGAATGGTACGCGAGTCCGTTTTGGTAGAAACGGTAAAGGCCATGCGGCTTGGAATATTCGCCTTAATTAGGCCGGTAATGACATCAACAGATGGACGCTGGGTTGCCAATACCAAGTGGATGCCGGCGGCACGCGCTTTTTGCGCCAAACGGGCGATTAGCTCTTCCACCTTCTTACCAACAACCATCATCAAGTCGGCAAATTCATCGACGATCACTACAATACTCGGCATTTTCTCCAACCGTGGTGGGTACTCATCCATGCTATCACCCGGCTTCCACAACGGGTCATGGATTGGGTGCCCCGCTGCCGCAGCTTCTTCCAGTTTGGCATTAAAGCCAGCGAGGTTTCGTACCCCAACCGCAGCCATCAGCTTGTAGCGTCGTTCCATTTCTCCCACACACCAGCGCAATGCATTGCTGGCATCTTTCATGTCGGTGACAACCTCAGTCAACAGGTGAGGAATGCCTTCGTAAATCGACAATTCAAGCATTTTCGGGTCGATCATGATGAAGCGGCAATCTTCCGGCTTACACTTATACAGCAAGCTCAAAATCATCACGTTTACACCCACCGACTTACCAGAGCCGGTGGTACCCGCCACCAGCAAGTGAGGTGTTTTGCTAAGATCTTCAACCACCGCCTCACCGGCAATGTCGTAGCCCAGCACGATTGGCAGCGCGCCTTTCTTATGCTGGAAGTTATCACTGCCGACCACTTCCGACATGTACACGGTTTCACGGTTGACGTTAGGCAACTCCAAGCCGATATATGGCTTACCCGGAATCACTTCAACCACGCGCACTGCCGACGCTGACATGGCACGCGCCAAGTCTTTCGCCAAGCCTGAAATTCGGCTCACTTTCACCCCTGGCGCCAAGTCCAGCTCGTAACGGGTGATAACCGGGCCTGGGTATACCCCAACCACTTTGGCCTTGATTTTGTAATCTGCAAGCTTGGCTTCGAGCAACATTGCCGTTTGCTTGAGCTCTTCTTCGCTTGCAGGCTCTACATTTTGTTTTGCTGGAGCCAGCAGATCCAACGTAGGCATTGGGCTGGTAGGGGCCGGCAAGTCCGCTTCTTTCTTCATCAAGAACGGATTGTCCAAGCCTGCCGCCTGAGCTTGCGCCTTTTGCGCATCACGGATTTTCTGCAAGAAGGCTTCTTCGTCGCTCAGCGCTTCTGGCGCGCCTGATTCACGCTCTGCCCGCTCTAGCTCGGACATGCCATCCTGTACCCCGATTTCAATATCGTGATCAGGCAATGGTGCAGGCTGGCTTTCTGCCGCTTGCGCTACCGTGTCAACGGATAACGGCTCGACAACCGGCGCTGGTTCGGGTGCCATTTCATAGCATGCTTCTGAATACATAGTTTCAGATACTACAGGGTCCGTCTGAACCGGATGTGAACCTAGTGGTTCATCTTGCCCCAATACAGCCTCATCACTCATGTCTGGCTGTGCTGTAAATTGCACCTCTTGCTCAAAGTGCTGCGGCACGGCCAAATCGGCTGGCCCGGCTTGAGGCTGGGCGGTATCGGATACCGTCTCTGCCGACTCAAGATGAGCTTGCTCACTGGTAACCGCATTACTGTCAGCCAAGTTACGACTTTCAGCCAAAGCACTATCTTCAGCCTGAGCAAGGTTCTCTATCTGCGTACTGCTGTCAATCGCAGTATTTCCTTCAACTGAGGTGCTATTTTCAACAGAGGAGCTATGTTCAGCCGAAGTGCTATGGTCAACCAGCGCACCGTCATCGACATAAACCGTGAAGTTCTCGTCCCGATCCAACTGGCGCTCAAGCTCGGCAATGGTCATGCCTTTTGCTTGGTTGGTTGAGGTTACGTCTTCCATTGGCTGTGACGGGGCAGTATCAACAGGAGCAGGCTGGGATACGACTGGGGCGATTGGCGTTGCAATATCTAGCGTTGGCTCGGCAACTGCACTCGCTGTCTGCTCTGCTGCCGATACGGCGGCACTTGCCACGCCAGCTGCCGCCACTGCAGCCGCAGGAACATTGAGGTTATTGTCGTGAGCAACCTGCTTCCTGCCCGGCATAACAATCATTGGCTCCGATGGCGATGACAGCTCCCATACTTTGGTTTCAGCAAGCAGAGGATCAGCTTGTTCCGCTCCCATCTGGGAAATTTGCGGCTCTTTACGGGCAAAGATATCGCGGTCAGCAACAGGCTTGCTGTCGGCGCTTGAGCTTGCCAGCAGCACATCGTCGGCATCCAGCTCTTTTTCTTGCTGCTGGATGAGTTGCTTACCAAATTCAGTTTGGTGTTCGCCAGGAATTTCAGCAGCAAACGGGGTCAAGGTTTCAGACTTGTCTGAGCGCACCTTGTTCAGCAGCTTGGCGAACAAGCCAAGGGTGCCTTCACCCAAGGTATCAACAATAGTCAACCAAGAAATACCGGTAAATAGCGTAAAGCCGACCGCCCAGAAGAACATCAACACCAATGTCGCGCCAAGCAGGTTAAACATCGGCAATGCCATGTTCGACACCACATCGCCAATCACGCCACCCGACGAGAAATACCAAATATCATCGAAGTTTAGGTCTGCCAGAGCACAGCTGGTCACAAACAACAGCAATAGCCCAAGCAGGCGGGTACCGTAAATCATGTAGTCGATGGCTGTTTTCTTGTCCCGGCGACGGAACATTACCCAAGCCGCCATAATAATCACAGCGGGGAGTGGGTAAGCCAGCGATCCAAGGGTGAAAAACAAGGTATCAGCAACCAGTGCACCCAATGAGCCAGCCTTGTTTTGAACAGGGCCTTCCCAGGCGGTTTGCGACCAAGATGGATCAGCCGGGTCAAACGACAGCAACGCGACCATCATGAAAATCGCCGACAGTATGCCGATGATCAGAAAGCTTTCCAGTAGACGCTGTCCTCCGGAAAGGCGGATTTTAGGCTGCTTTTTGCCCTTAACTTTCCTCAAAAAACACTCCGATGTAACAAAATCTGTTCTTTAGCATCGCCGGCCAGCACAAGCGCAAGATAACCGATGCGCCATGAGGCTTAAGCCATGCTAAGCAATGTAAACACTAAAGCCCTATCTTATACTAAACATTGTCTTTTTTTGACTATTAGGCACCTTAGCAAAGTAAAGAAATGGTGATTTTTAGCGAAGGGACAACATAAAAGTACCAATCCCATCATAGCCAATGACGCAGCAAACAATATTCACGGCGAAAAATAACGTGCTACAAGTAGCAAAATTAGGGGACTGCGGCGCAGAAAATGGCCAATTACAGCGGGCATAAACAAATCAAGCGACTAGATAGCCGCTTGATCATTCAGGGTTCTGGCCTGAGCCAGACGCATTAAAACGGCTGAAGTTAGCGCGTTTTAATTACCAAGTTATTGGTTTGCTTAACCTCTTCCATTACCACGTAGGTACGGGTGTCGTTAACGCCCGGTAGACGTAGCAGTGTCTCACCCAGTAGTTTACGGTATGCCGACATATCTGATACGCGTGTTTTCAACAAGTAGTCGAAATCACCAGAAACAAGATGACACTCCTGAATATCTTCTAGTTCCTGTACTGACTTATTAAACTGCTCAAATACGTCAGGCGCACCACGGTTAAGAGTGATTTCAACAAACACGAGTAGTGATGCATCGAGGTATTGAGGGTTTAGTAGTGCAGTGTAGCCACTGATGTAGCCTTGGCGCTCAAGGCGGCGCACACGCTCTAGACATGGTGTTGGGGATAAGCCTACACGTTTGGATAGCTCAACATTCGAAATTCGACCGTCTTTTTGCAGCTCATTCAAAATGTTACGGTCAATGCGATCCAATTCCTTGGATGGTTTTTTCTTGGTATCTACCATTTTTTATTCCACCTTCTTACTTCCTTGCAAAAAAATATACTACAACTTTCCGTTTTTTAGAATCAAATACTCTAATTAGCCAACTATACTGCCTTTAGATCTGCATTTGAATCCTTGTCTACAGCCAATCACACTAGATATCAAGGGAGGAGCAGCATGATTATTGGAGTTCCCAAAGAAATCAAAAACCACGAAAACCGGGTCGGCTTAGTCACCAGCAGTGTTCGTGAACTCGTCTCACTTGGCCATCAAGTGCTTGTAGAAACCCAAGCCGGAGCAGGGATCGGGTTATCAGACCAAGACTATGAAAGCGCAGGCGCTGTTATTATTTCTAACGCTAAAGAAGTTTTTACCAGATCAGAGATGATTGTCAAAGTAAAAGAGCCTCAAGCAGAAGAAAGAGCCATGCTTTCCGAAGGGCAAATATTATTCACCTATCTCCATCTTGCCCCAGATTTTCCCCAAACAAAAGACCTAATTGATAGCAAAGCTGTCTGTATTGCCTATGAAACAGTAACAGATCACAGCGGGAAATTACCCCTGTTAGCGCCAATGTCTGAAGTTGCAGGCAGAATGTCTATCCAAGCGGCGGCGCAAACACTAGAGAATTCTAATGGCGGACGGGGGTTATTACTTAGTGGGGTACCCGGAGTAGAGCCCGCCAAAGTGGTGATTTTGGGCGGTGGTGTTGTTGGCTCAAGCGCGGCAAGAATGGCGGTGGGCATGCGTGCCGACGTCACCCTACTTGACAGAAATTTAGACACCCTGCGCGAGCTCGACCGCGAGTTTCAAGGTAGCGTGAAGTTGCTTTATTCTACCGAAGAAGCAATCAATAAATTGGTGCCCGATGCCGATGTGATCATCGGTGCCGTGCTGATTCCGGGGGCTGCAGCGCCCAAACTCATTACCGCAGAGCACGTAAAGGCCATGAAGCCCGGGTCGGCACTCGTCGATGTCGCCATCGACCAAGGGGGCTGTTTCGAAACGTCGAAGCCAACCACCCATACCGAGCCCACCTATATTGTGGATGATGTGGTTCACTACTGTGTTGCCAACATGCCCGGTGCGGTCGCGAGAACATCCGCGTTTGCGCTGAACAATGCCACCCTGCCCTACGTGATCAAATTAGCAAATGAGGGGTATAAAAAAGCCCTTATCGATGATCCCGGTTTCCTCGGCGGGCTCAATGTCATTTATGGCAAGGTAACCTGTAAAGAAGTCGCCGAGAGCTTCGACCTCCATTACACCGATCCTACCGTGGCCATCAGCATGCATTAGTACAAATGCTCTTATAGCCATAAATTATCGCATATAAGAAAATAATCTATGGGGAAGGAAGGAATGGGCAAACTGTTTATCCTTCCTCGCTTCTTTTGTTACCTAAGTAAATATCCTTTCAATAGAGAAACAATTTACCTACAATCACCCTTCACATGATAAAAATCTCATCTCAGCCTGGAGAAGTAATGAGTAACGTAAGACATTGTAAACTGCTCATCCTTGGTTCTGGCCCTGCAGGTTACACTGCAGCAGTTTATGCTGCTCGTGCCAACCTAAACCCGGTAATGATCACCGGTATGCAGCAAGGCGGTCAGCTAACAACAACGACTGAAGTTGAAAACTGGCCGGGCGATGCCGAAGGCCTGACTGGCCCTGCACTCATGGATCGCATGAAAGCCCATGCTGAAAAATTTGAGACTGAAATCATTTTCGACCACATCAACGAGACTGATTTCAGCCAGCGTCCTTTCCGCCTTAAGGGCGACAGCGGCGAATACACCTGTGACGCCCTCATCATCTCGACTGGCGCCTCGGCGAAGTACCTTGGCCTAGAGTCTGAAGAAAACTTTAAAGGTCGCGGTGTATCAGCCTGTGCCACTTGTGATGGTTTCTTCTACCGCAACCAGAAAGTAGCGGTTGTCGGTGGCGGTAATACCGCAGTTGAAGAAGCGCTTTACCTGTCTAACATTGCTTCAGAAGTTCACCTAATCCACCGTCGTGACACCTTCCGCTCAGAGAAGATTCTGATCAAACGACTGATGGACAAAGTGGAGAACGGCAACATTATCCTGCACACCGATCGTACGCTAGAAGAAGTACTGGGTGATGACATGGGCGTGACCGCCGTTCGCATTAAAGACACCCAATCTGATGCAACAGAAACCATCGATGTGATGGGTGCCTTCATTGCCATCGGCCACCAGCCGAACACCGGTATTTTCGAAGGCCAGCTAGCAATGAACAACGGTTACATCAAGGTTCAATCTGGCACTGAAGGTAATGCAACCCAAACCAGCGTTGAAGGTATTTTTGCTGCTGGTGATGTTATGGACCACACCTACCGCCAAGCTATCACATCCGCGGGTACCGGCTGCATGGCTGCGCTGGATGCCGAGCGTTATCTTGACGCCCTAGAAGAAAAACAATAATACATACCGGCCACGCATATCGACGTGGCCGTTTTTTGCCTTCACTATTTGCTTGCCACACCAAGCAGCTCAAGATTTTGATATGGATAAACAACAACAACGCGATTTAACCAAATGGTTGAAATCACAGAGCAAGTTAGCCAAGCGTTGGCTTATGTTCAGTGTCGGCCTTGGTTTCCTATCGGGATTACTCCTTGTCGGCCAAGCCGCTTTGCTTGCCCACATTTTGCATCAACTCATTATTGAACACACCGACAAGTACGATCTGGTTAGCAGCTTCATCGGCTTATTTGTGATAATCGGGCTGCGCGCAGGCTGTAGCTGGGGCCGAGAAATTTTTGGCTACCGCTGTGGCGAGCAAATCCGCCTGCATATCCGCCAACTGATCCTCCAGCGCCTACAAAAGCTAGGGCCGGCCTACATCAAGGACAAGCCAGCAGGTGTATGGGCTAGCTTGGTACTGGAGCAAGTAGAAGAAATGCAAGACTTCTTCTCGCGCTACATTCCGCAAATGTCGATTGCGGTACTGGTACCTATGGTGATTTTGTTTGCCGTATTCCCACTGAACTGGGCTGCCGGCTTAATCTTCTTGATCACAGCCCCACTGGTTCCTATTTTCATGGCATTGGTTGGCCTAGGTGCAGCCGATGCTAACCGCCGTAACTTTAAAGCGCTTCAGCGCCTTTCTGGGCACTTTTACGACCGCTTGCAAGGCCTATCTACCCTGCGCCTATTCAACCGCGCTGAAGCCGAGGCAGAAAACCTGCATGCGGCTTCCCACGTGCTGCGCAAGAGGACCATGGAAGTCCTTCGCATGGCCTTCTTGTCATCGGCAGTCCTTGAGTTTTTCTCGGCGATTTCGGTCGCCATCGTTGCGGTTTACTTTGGTTTTGCTTTTATTGGCGAGTTAAACTTCGGTCATTACGGTGTGCCAATCACCCTCTTCACGGGTTTGTTTGTATTGGTGCTGGCGCCCGAGTTTTACCAACCGCTGCGCGACCTGGGCACCTTCTATCACGCCAAGGCGCAGGCCATTGGTGCCGCAGAGTCGATTGTTGAGTTTCTCAACGCCGACGCCGATGAAATGAGCCAAGGTGATCGGAACCTCGACTCGCCTGAAACCATCGAGATTGCAGTCGAAAACCTCGAGGTGCTCAGCCCCGAGGGCCAAGTTTTGGCTGGCCCGCTGACCTTTAGCATTAACGCCCGCGAACAGGTTGCACTCGTTGGCCCAAGTGGCGCCGGTAAAACGAGCCTGCTCAATGCGATCCTGGGCTTTTTGCCATACCGAGGCAGCCTGAAAGTTAACGGCGTCGAACTCAAAGAGCTAGACCACAGCCAATGGCGCCAAGCCATCAGCTGGGTGGGCCAAAACCCGTTGCTGCTCCACGGTACCGTGCGTGACAACATCAGCCTTGGCAACCCGCTGGCAACCGACGAGCACATCATGCAAGTGGCCAAGCAAGCCTACGCCGAAGAGTTTATCCAACGCCTTGAAAAAGGTTACCTGCACCAAGTGGGGGATCGTTCCGGCGGCCTCTCGGTGGGCCAGGCTCAGCGTATCGCGGTTGCCCGTGCCATGTTGCAAAGTGGTGCCTTCTGGCTGCTTGACGAACCGACGGCCAGCCTTGATGCCAACAGCGAACACTTGGTACTGGAAAGCTTAAAGCAAGCCGTTGACGGCCAAACGACCCTCATGGTCAGCCACCGCCTTGACCAGCTCGCTGTGATGAACCGAGTACTGGTGATGGACAACGGCAAGCTGGTTCAGAACGGTCATTTTGAACAAATCCGCCATGAAGGTCTTCTGGCCGACATGCTGGCCCACACAGATAAGAGGGATCTCGATGCGTGATTTAATCCCTTACCTAAAACTTTACCGCAAGCACTGGTTCGGCCTAACACTGGGCATGCTGCTCGGCCTTGCCACCTTGCTGGCGGCAATGAGCCTGTTAACCCTTTCTGGCTGGTTTATCGCCGCATCCGCCGTGGCTGGGTTGACTATTGCCCGCGAAACCTTCAACTACATGCTGCCGGGTGCCGGTGTGCGTGGCTTCTCAATGGCCCGTACCGCAGGTCGCTGGGGTGAGCGTGTTGTTAGCCACAATGCCACCTTTAAACTGCTGGCAGACTTGCGCTTGTTCTTCTTCCGCAAGCTCACGCCGTTGATCCCGGGCCGTCAAGCCAACCTTCGCGATGCCGACCTACTCAACCGCTTGGTGGCAGACGTTGACGCGATGGATCACGTTTACCTTCGCCTTGTCAGCCCATTGATCATCGGGGTGATCGGCCTGCTTGCGATAACCGGCTTCCTGGCTTGGTTTGATCCCGCCCTTGGCTTTACGCTGGGTGCGATCCTGCTGGCCCTGATGCTTAGCCTGCCGGTGATCTTCTACCGTCTCGGTAAATCAAACGGCCAAGCGCTGACCCTGGCAAAAGCTAACTACCGCATCAAGCTGATGGACTGGATCCAAGGCCATGCCGAGCTATTGCTATTCAACGCCGAGGATCGCTACTACCAGCAAGCATTGGGCGAGCAAGAATCCCTGTTGGCGGCCCAACGTAAAATGGCTAACCTAACCGGCCTTGCCAACGCCATTTTGATGGCGGCAACCGGCTGGACGCTGGTGCTGATGACCTGGATGGCTGCCGATGGTGTTGGTGGCAATGCGCCGGATCCATTTGTTGCCATGGTGGCATTTGCAACCATGGCAAGCTTTGAGCTTATGATGCCTGTTGCCGGTGCCTTCCAGTACCTAAGCCAGACGCTGACTTCGGCGCGCCGCCTAAACGAGATTATCGAAGCCAAGCCCGATACCCCGTTCGACCCGAACGGCCATCAAGCTGCAACCATGGGTAACATTGATATCCAAGATATCAGCTACACCTACTACGGCAGTGATAAGCCAGTGCTAAAAGGTATTTCGTTATCCCTTAAAGCCGGCGACAAAGTTGCCCTACTCGGCCGTACCGGCTGTGGTAAATCGACGCTTCTCCAGCTACTCACTCGTAACTGGGACCCCCAGCAAGGCACTATCACCCTAGATGGTACGCCGTTGGCACAATGGCACGAATCATCACTGCGTGAAGCAATCACTGTGGTCAGCCAACGGGTCGATGTATTCAACGGTTCGCTACGTGAAAACCTGATCTTGGCCAAACCAAACGGCACTGATGAAGAGTTCAAGTCGGTACTGGAACAAGTTGGCCTCGAAGCCTTGCTTGAAGGTAAAGGGTTGGATACTTGGTTGGGTGAAGGCGGCCGCCAAATCTCTGGTGGTGAACGCCGCCGAATCGGTATTGCGCGAGCACTGCTACACGACGCCCCTATCCTGCTGATGGATGAGCCAACCGAAGGGCTTGACCGCCGTACCGAACAGCAAATTATGGCATTATTGCAAAAACATGCGAAAGACAAGACCGTGCTATTCATCACCCACCGCTTGGTCGGGCTAGAACAAATGGATCACATTTGCCTGATGGATGAAGGTGAAATCACCGAGCAAGGTAAGCATGACGAGCTTATGGCAACCAATGGTCGCTACGCGGAGCTTTGGCAACGGATCTAACGCCGTTACAGCCTGCTAGCCGAAAACAAAAACGAGAGTGCGTCATTGCCGCTACTCTCGTTTTTTTATGCCTGATGCTCAACCCAGTGGGGATTGGTTCTCGCCGTCAGGATATGATCTTCCCAGTTGCCGTTAATCAATAAATAATCTTTAGCCCTGCCTTCAGCCTCGAAGCCACATTTCGCCAGTACGGCAGCACTGCGCGCGTTACGCGGCATGTAGGCCGCCATCACCCGATGAAAGTTCTGCTCGTTGAACATCCACTGGACGGTAGCTTCCAATGCCTGACTCATGACCCCCTGCCCTTGCCAATGCTGATCAAGGGAATAGCCCACATGGCAGGCATGAAACGGGTGGCGAACTAAATTGCTGTAGTTCACCACGCCAGCAATTTCCTTGCTGCCTTTTTCCTGGATCACAAAGTAGTACGCGAGTTGATGCTTGTGTAACTGCATCAACTGCTCAAGGCGCCTTTCCCAACCGGCTTCCGTAAAAAAGGCTTCTTCACGCAATGGCTCCCAGGGCTTAAGAAACGCTCGGTTGCGCTGATAGTAGCTGGTTATCGCTTTCACATCTTTTGGCGAAATTAACCGAGCCTTGAACGCATCCAAGTCGATAACTGCCGAGCGATTAATAATAGATTCAAACAATAACCCGACTCCCTTTACTCACTCCGTTAATCAAACGTTAGCATAGTGACAATTTATTAACTATAAACTTATGATAGAACAAAGAAATTAGGCCTAAATTCAACCACTATACCTGCCAAAGCTTGGGTATAGACTATGATTGAGTCATGACTGGCGCCACCACTTACCGCTAACTAACACAGTGAAGATTATGTATTACGATTACCTTGATACGGTATTGGGAAAAATATATCTCTTGGCAGATGAAAACGGACTACGGCAACTCACCATCGCAAGCGGCGGTTTTAGTCCAGACGAGCGATGGGAGCATGATCCAAATTTCATGTCACCCTTTACCACCCAGCTAAGAGAATATCTCCAAGGAAAACGAAAAAAATTCAACCTCGACCTCGCCCCACAAGGTACCACCTTCCAGTGTCAGGTATGGACTGCGCTGCAAGAAATCCCCTACAACAGCCAACGTTCCTACCACCAAATCGCCGCCCACATCGAGCACCCATGCGCCATACAAGCCATTAGCATGGCTAAAAACGTCAACCCTATTCCGATAATCATTCCCTGCCACCGCGTTGCTTCAAGCCAAGAAGCAAAAGACAGCTGCCGCTATGGCCAAGATGTGATTGTCCAACTACGGGCGCTGGAGAACGGCGAGCAGACCCTGATCTAACCGCCCTATTAAACAGCGAATACAACAAGGGGGAAGCCGTGGCCTCCCCCTTAATATTGTTCTATGCGTCTTAGGCGCGATTAACTTTTGTTGATCCCGTACTCGCGCAGTTTGTTTGCCACAGCAGTGTGCGACACCCCAAGGCGCTTCGCCAACTTACGGGTTGATGGATAGCTTCGATACAGGCTGTTTAGAATACCAGACTCGTAACGTTTCATGATTTCATCGAGCGAGCCGTCCAGGGTTTCTTCGCTGATCACCGTGGTCGATTCATTTTCTGGCAACTGAACATCTTCGACGCTGATCTCGCTCCCTTCCAACTGGGTCATCGCGCGGAACAGGACATTGCGCAATTGGCGAATATTGCCCGGCCAGGCATATTGGCTAAGGTACTGGGCCACTTCGCCAGAAATGAGCGGCTTAGGCTGTTGCAACTCTTGGGCAAACTGGGACAGGAACAAATCGGCTAGCGGTACAATATCAGCAGTACGCTCGCGCAGCGGCGGCACATGCAGCGACAACACATTCAGACGATAGAAAAGATCTTCGCGGAATTGCCCCGCGGCCACCAAATCCGGCAGTTTTTTCTGGGTCGAGCAAATCACCCGCACATCAACCTTCATTTCTTTCTCTTCGCCCACGCGGCGGAAGGTGCCGTCCTGCAGGAAGCGAAGCAGTTTGATTTGAAGGTGCTCGGACATCTCGCCAACCTCATAGAGGAAGGCGGTACCGCCATCGGCTTGCTCGAAAATACCTTTCTTGCCCGGCTCGGTTGCGGTTGCGGCCATACCAAACAATTCGGTTTCGGCGGCATTGTCTGGCATTGAGACACAGTTAACCAACAGGAACGGTTTCTCGCGGCGTAGCGAGCGCTGATGGCAGGCACGAGCCAGCATCTCTTTACCCGTGCCCGTTTCACCTTGGATAAGCAAAGGCGCATCCAGCAAAGAGAGCTTCTTGGCTTGGGATAGCAACTGCTTAAAGCGGGAAGATTGCCCAACCAAATGCTCAAAACCGTTGTCACCGCTTAGCTTGCGCATCGCGATTGGCATCTTGGCTTCCGACAGCGACTTCAGCAAAATCACCGCACTGGCCAGCACCTGCTCCTCGCTTTCGTCTGTCACGTAAACAGGCATGACTTCCATCATGTAGTCGAGGCCAGACATCACCACCATTTCGCTACGCTTGGTGGCCTGGTCTTTCTCCAACCACTGGTGAACGTTGAAGCCGACAATCGATTGGATATTCTCGCCAAGGATCTCCTCGCGTGTTTTTCCAAGCAATGCTTCAGCGGCATCGTTGGCTAAATCAACTTTACCCTGCAGGTTGATAGAGAAAAATGGATCAGGCAAGGCTTCAAGCAAGGCTTTCAGCTCTTTGTGCTCACGCTCGCTTGGCATGAACTGGATCTTCCGCACGTCGGTCACTCCGTCTAGCTGACGGATTTGCGACATCAATTGACTAAATTGTTCAAATTCAATTTCAGGGCAATTGAGGTAAATGATCCCCACACGGTCAATCTCAATACCACGCAAGTCAATTTGCTGGCTCGCAAGAATATCCAGCAACTCACGGGTCATACCTAATCGGTCTTCACAAAAGACTTGTAGCCTCATATTTTTTCTCTTCCAAAGTGTCAGGAATTGTTGACACATGAAGTTTGCGCTTTCGCTGCCTTTCCGTCAAGAGACCGATCATCGATGCTGTGTGCTAAGCCACTATTTTTCTGCCGATTGTTGCTGGCGAGTAATACGTAGCAGTAAATCCTTACGAATTTCACTCAATTTTGGCTGCTGGTCTGGCTGCCATGGCAATGGACGCATCAAACTGATCGCCTTAAGGCCAAGACGCCCGGTTAGCAAACCGACACCAACCCCTTGTGCGACACGGGTTGACATCCTGCCTGCCAAATCCATCGACAGCATATCCATCCCCGAGTCGGCAATGATCTCACTGGCCCCGGCCACCGCCATGTTAGCCAGCACCAACTTCACCAACTTGATGCGAGACCAGTAGCCCAGCTCAACGCCGTACACCGCCGAGACTTGCTCGATTAAGCGAAAATTGCGCCATGCCACCAGCAACATGTCAGCCACGGCCAGCGGGCTCACCGCCACCATCACCGCCGCTTCGCTGGCGTATTTCGCCACGAGCTTACGGGCAAGGGTATCCTGATGGCTCAGCACCATCTTGTCATACAGCTGCATCACCTCACGATCATTGTGGGTTGCCGCCAGCGATTGCAGCCAGCGATCATAACCAGCATGCTCTTCGCGTATATTGCCTTTGCGCGCCAGCTTGGTACAAAACGCCTTCGCCTGGCCAATCCCTTCGGCTTCCAGTAAAGCCTGGGCCTGTTCGCGTTCGCTTTGGCGCTGCTTCAATCGACGCAGTGTTATTAGCTCACGACCCAAGGCTGCGATACCGGTGGCAGCAATGCCCGCGACGATTGCGCTCCAACCGAGCGCCAACCAGTCCCCGCCCTGGTAGGCCGTCACCACATAATCGACGGTTTGCCAACCCGCCATTGCCGCAGCACCAACCAACAAGCCTTTTAGCCAGCCGGTTCTGCGCTTTGGCTTGGCTGCCAGCGTACGGGCTAGCGATGCTTCCAATTCGTTGTCTTCGCTTTCTGCCACTTCCGGCAAAAACGTCTCGCTTTGCTCAAACTGTAATTGCGAGGTCAGCTCATCGCTCCCTTGCTGGGCTGATGGCTCTGGCTCATCAAATACAATTTTTTGTTTGTAATGTTCACTCATCGTAATTTATCCCCCAGCAAGTACTCCAATGCCTTATCCATCCGGATATGCGGTAGCGGTTCATCGCTCTGCTGGTCTAGCGGTCTGAAATTGATAAAGTCGAAGCCCGACTGTTGCCAAAAGCTGTCATTTGGCAGGCGCCTTGGCACTTCACCCGGAAACAGGGTTTTGCCTTCGCCGCCTAAGGTATGCCCGCGCAGCGCCGGCACTTGCTTGCCTTGGTAGTCCACAAAGCCGGGCTCGGTGGCCTGAATCGACGACAGGCTCAGGCAGTCCATTTTGATCCCTTCGAAAGAGGCAGTTTGCCATGCCTCGTTCACCAGCTGCTGCAGCAAACTCACCAAGTTGGGGTGCTGCTCTGGCGTAACATGATCTGCCTTGGTGGCCGCGAACAACACTTTGTCGATACGCGGCGAGAACAAGCGGCGCAACAACGAGCTACGGCCATACTTGAAGCTCTGCATCAGCTGATCCAAAGCTTGGCGCATATCATTGAACGACTCCGTCCCCGCATTGAGCGGCTGCAAGCAGTCCACCAAAATGATTTGGCGGTCAAATTTTGAAAAGTGTTCTTTGTAAAACGCCTTTACCACATGCTGCTGGTAATAGCGGTAACGGCTTTTCAGCATACCGATATTGGTCTCTTCGCCAGCTTCTGCTAGCTGCACCTCGGTGTACTTGTCGAGCCACACCATCGGGAAGAACTGCAACACAGGTGCGCCCGCCAGCTCGCCGGGCAACACAAAGCGTCCCGGTTGTACCCAATGCAAGCCACCCTCGGCTTTGCAACGGAACAAATACTCGGTAAAACGCTGGGAAATCGCTTCAATTTTGGCTTCATCTGCCGGTGCCAATGGGTCAAACTCTTCTTCCATAGCCAACCAATCTGCCGCCAACTCCAAGCGTTTACCCTTGATAGCCTGTGCCTGCTGTTTTGACCACGCCATGAAATCAAGATCGAGCAGCGGCAAATCCAACAGCCATTCCCCTGGGTAATCAACAATATCCAGGTACAAGGTGGCGGTCTCTTGCAACAGTTTCATTGGCCCCTTCTGGGGCTTGTAGCGCAGCGCCAATCGGGTCTGGCTCACATCCCGTGTCGGTTCGGGCCATGACGGCGGGGATGAAAGCAACGAGTTCATGCCCTCTTCGTAGCCAAATTTAGGGACATGCATATCAATTTGCGGAACACGCTTGGCCCCCAGCAAATTGCTATCACGCACCGCGCTAAAAAGCGGCAAGCGCGGGTTAGTACTTACATGCATGAGCTGATTCACCAGTGATGTAATGAACGCGGTCTTACCCGCTCGGGATAGCCCCGTCACCGCCAAACGCACATGGCGGTCTAAACTCCGGTTCACTAGCTTGTTCAACTCATTACCAAATCGATTCATCGTTTTTCCTATGTGCGTCTATCACTCAGTCAACGGTAGCAAATTACTGATTAACCTTCGATGAACCAGTAATTCAGAATAAAGAAAAGCAGGCGGTTGCCTGCTTCATCATTCGTAGGTGCAACGCGATATTCCCGGAACACATTGGGAATAGCACCTTGTGGTTTGGCACCTACAGGTTGCGGAACTCTCGGTCGACCTTGAAGGCCGACGATGTGACGTAGGCTTCCATCTTACGAAGGTTGTGCTCCATACCGTCGAGCTCGGATTCAACATTCTGCAAAATCTGGCTGGCCGGTTTGCCTGCTTGCCATGGCTTTTGTTTCACATTGTGCTCACGGTAGACATATTGCTGGTAGCTTCGCTCCTCTGGCATTTTATCGAGGATCAAACAAGCGGCGATATATCCTACGATCACAAAAAATCCAAACCCCAGCAGGAAGGCCGACACCATTAGGATCCGTACCAGCCATATCTCCATGCCAAAATACTCGGCAATACCGGCACAAACACCGCCTAGCTTGCCGTTTTTCGGGTCGCGATAGAGGGTTTTACTCATTGCTTGTGCCTCCATTGTGGTGCTTCCGCATCAAGAATTCGTTCTAGTGTGACAATTCGATCCTGCATTTGCTCTGCGCGAGCAACCAACGCTTGCAGCTTCTGTTGGTCATCGCCCGATAACCCCTCACTCGCGTGCTTCTTGCTACGGTAGTGAAGGATCAACCACAACGGGGCAACAAAGATCATAAACACTACTAGTGGACCGACAATAAACCCCATAGACATTTTCTTTCTCCTTATCCGCGCAGAATCAAATAATTACTTTTGTTTAACTCATCATAACAACAAAGCAAGTCGAACGTGAATTACTCCTTGTCCTTCAAGTTAGCCTTCATGCGCTCAAGCTCTTTTTCAATTTCGTCTTGTGCCTGTAGGTTGGCAAACTCATCTTCTAGGTTCTTACCGCGACCCAGGTTGTAGCTATCTGCTTCCGCTTCCATCTCATCGATGCGGCGCTCGTATTGCTCGAACTTAGACAGTGCTTCATCCACTTTACCCGTATCAAGCTGGCGACGGACATCACGACGGGTACCCGCCGCCTTGTGGCGCATCACCAACGCTTGCTGGCGGGCACGGGTTTCTTGCAGTTTACGCTCAAGCTCCGCGACTTCTGTGGCTAGCTTCTCGATGGTCTCTTCAACTAACTTGTACTCTTCGTTCAAGGTCAGTGCGACGTCATTGAGCTTTTGCTTTTCAATCAGTGCGGCACGTGCTAGATCTTCGCGGCCTTTCTGGATGGCCAATGTGGCTTTTTGCTGCCAGTCAGCTGATTGGCTTTCGATACCTTGAATGCGGCGCTGAAGCTCTTTCTTGTCTGCCAAAGCACGTGCTGAAGAGGTACGCACTTCCACCAAGGTGTCTTCCATCTCTTGGATAATAAGACGAATCATTTTTTGCGGATCTTCCGCTTTATCCAACAGCGAGTTTACGTTGGCATTCACAATATCCGCAAAGCGAGAAAAAATACCCATAATTACATCTCCTAAGGTGTGTTTGGATCTTAGACTTATGGTTCTGTGGTTCCATAGAGCCGCTCTACGTTAGTTATATCAACTACTGTGCCAACTTTTTGCTCATTACATATCAGCCACTTAGCTTTGCAGTACATATTTCAACCTGCTATGTTATGAACATATACGCCAAAAGTTAGCGAGATTGACCATGCGAAAACCTGACAACCTGATCGGGGAGTCCGAAGCGTTCCTGACAGTGCTCGACCACACCTCGCGTCTAGCACCGCTCAACCGCCCTGTACTTATCTTAGGTGAACGCGGTACCGGCAAGGAGCTCATTGCCCAGCGGATGCACTACCTGTCGCGGCGCTGGGATCAGCCGCTGCTCTCGCTAAACTGCGCGGCGTTAAGCGAAGGGGTGATTGATTCCGAGTTGTTCGGCCACGAGGCCGGCTCGTTTACCGGGGCCAAGGGCCGGCACCAAGGCCGTTTCGAGCGTGCCGAAGGCGGTACGCTATTCCTTGATGAGTTGGCCACCGCACCGCTTGGGGTACAAGAGAAGCTGCTACGGGTGATTGAATACGGTGAATACGAGCGGGTTGGTGGCAGCAAAACCTGCCAAGCCAACGTGAGGCTCATTTGTGCCACCAACGAGGATCTGCCGCAGCTGGCGCAAAAAGGGCAATTTAGGGCAGACCTGCTTGACCGCCTCGCCTTTGACATTATCCACCTGCCCCCACTCCGTGGGCGGCGCGAGGACATCATGCCGCTAGCCGAATACTACGCGGTCAAAATGTGTCGCGAACTCGGCTTTGGCTATTTCTCTGGGTTCAGCAATCAAGCCACTGAGCAATTACTTAGCTACAACTGGCCCGGCAATATCCGTGAGCTCAAAAACGTGGTCGAGCGATCCATCTTCCGCCAGGGAATCGAAGAAGAGCCTATCCATGACATTGTTATCGACCCTTTCAAGCCACCTTGGCAGCAGGACGATAAAACGGTAGCGGATCAGCAACAGGCATCGGTACCATCCGGCAACCAGCCCCAAACAGAGCGCGAGTTAGCACAGCAAACAGAGCACGAAATACAGCCGACACTACCGGTTGATTTTCGCCAATGGCAACAAGATCAAGAGATAGCCCTTATCAAGCAGGCACTTGCTCAAGCCCAATTCAACCAACGTAAAGCCGCCGAGCTATTATCTTTGAGCTACCATCAACTAAGAGGGTTGCTGAAAAAGTACCAACTTGTCGGCAATAACGAGATCCAGTAGGCAGGTGGCACTGGTGGAAGTGCTTATGCTGGCAGCAAATGAAAGACTGCCAGCATAAAACACCTACGATTATCGGGTAATTTAAGGAGATGACTTGGTGACAGAGTGGGATAATGTTAAATTTATAATCTTGTTTTCAAATAATTCCTTATCTTATGAGCGCCTATACTCGTCTTCTGCTTGCATGCGTTGGCCTTGCTAGCCTAATTGGCTGTAGCGAACCGAAGCAAGACAGCAATATTCGCAGCCAAGGCTTCGTCTATTGCGGGCAAGATACGCCAACCACCTTTAACCCACAGTTAATTGATGGTGGCCTAACAGCAGACACTCTCGCTGCGCAAATCTTTGATCGCTTATTGCTACTTGATCCGGTTAGCCACCAACCGCTACCGTCACTCGCCAAAAGCTGGACCGTGAGTGATGATGGCTTGATCTACCGTTTTACCCTTCGTGAGGGAGTCGAATTTCAATCTACTGATTGGTTTAAACCTACGCGCCAGTTTAATGCTCAAGATGTGGTGTTTAGCTTTAAGCGAGTCATCGACCTTCGCCATCCGTTCCATAACGTCTCCGGTGGTCGCTACCCTTGGTTTGAGAGCCAGGGCTTTAGCAACCTGATCGAAAACGTAGAAATGGTCGATATGCACACGGTGGAATTCAGCCTAACCCGGCCTGATAACGCGTTTCTCTCCAACCTCGCGACCACTTACGCGGTTATCCACTCTCAGGAATATGCCAACAACGTGCTACGTGCAGGCAAGCCTAACCAACTGGATATGCAGCCGATTGGTACAGGGCCATTTTCGTTTGATAAATACTCGCCAAACGATCATATCCGGCTCAACAACCACCCAGACTATTGGCAAGGCAAAGCGCCAATGGAGCAAGTGGTGTTTGATATTGCAACAAGGGGAACGGGAACGCTGGCGAAGCTGCTGAGCCAAGAGTGTGATGTGCTTTCTTCGCCGGTTGCCAGCCAGCTGCCGGTGATCAGTGCCGATGAGGACTTCGAGCTTATCGCCCAGACGGGTATGAATGTCGCGTTTCTGGCGATTGATAATGAGCAGCCGGAACTTAAAGATGCCCGGGTTCGCAAGGCAATCAACCACGCAATCAACCGCGAAAACCTGCTCAACTCGGTTTATTACGGCACCGGCACCCAGGCCAAGAGCATTCTGCCGCCGATGTCTTGGGCGTACAACCACGATAGCCAAGCACTGGATTACGATCCGGCCCAAGCACTCTCGCTCCTCAAGCAAGCAGGCTATGACAAGAACCTTAACCTGACGCTTTGGGTGCCGTTAGAGCCAAGGCCCTACAACCCGAGCCCGCGCAAAACCGCCGAGCTTATCCAAGCCGACCTTAATGCCGTTGGCGTACAGGTTGACATCGTTACCCAAGATACCGTCAGCCGCCTGAGCACAATCAGCAAATCAAACAGTGACTTGGTGCTAACAGGTTGGATTGCCGACAATGGCGACCCGGACAACTTTCTGCGTCCGCTGCTTTCCTGCGATGCCAAGATGGCGGGCCTGAACGTGGCGAACTGGTGTGATCTCAACTTCGATAACTTGCTGGAGCTGGCCTCGCGAACCACCAAGCTCCACCAGCGCTTGAACTACTACCATTTGGCGCAAGATATCCTAGACCAAGAAGTGCCGATTATCCCATTGGCGCACGGGGTACATTTCCAAGTTCACCACCAATCACTTAACGGTTTAAAAATGAGCCCGTTTGGCACCCGCTCCTTCTCAACGGTTTATCGGGGCGAAGACTAATATGTTTATTTACACGATCCGACGCCTAAACCTTTTTCTCATTACCCTGCTGATCCTAACGCTGGTTGGCTACAGCCTGCTTCGCCTTGAGCCTAGCTCGTTTTGGAGTAACCAATCATTCTGGACCGGCTGGAGCCTTTACCTTGAAAACCTATTCTCTGGCAATCTTGGGCTAAACCTCCAGGGCGAACCCGTGCTGCATGAAGTATTGGCGGTGTTTCCGGCTACCCTTGAATTGTGTTTCTTTGCCTTCGTATTGTCTTTGTTGGTCGGTATTCCGTTAGGCACCGTGGCAGGGGTGAACCGTGGCAGCATGATTGACACCACGATTTCATCCGTTGCCTTGGTTGGTTATTCGATCCCGCTGTTTTGGCTTGCTGTACTGCTCATCATGCTGTTTTCGCTAGAGCTGCACTGGCTGCCGGTCTCCGGCCGCTTCAGCCTGCTCTATGAAATCGACCATGTCACCGGTGTCGCCTTGATTGACGTGTTGCTTTCGGACAAGCCATACCGCTCTGAGGCGCTGATGAATGTGATCAGCCACCTGATCTTGCCTACATTGGTATTGGCAATGGCACCGACCACCGAGGTGATCCGCCTGACCCGAGCGTCGGTTGCTGACATCATGAACCAAAACTTCGTCAAGGTTGCCCAGACCAAGGGTTTATCGATGGTTGAAATAATCATCCGCCACGTATTGAAGAATGCCATTCCGCCCATCATTCCCAAGCTCGGCATGCAGTTTTCAACCATGATGACCTTTGCCATGCTAACCGAATCCATCTTCAACTGGCCGGGGATTGGCCGCTGGTTGCTTGACGCCATTTCAACCCAAAACTATGTCGCCATCCAAGCAGGTGTGATCACCGTGGGTGGTTTCATCCTTATTGCCAACATCCTGTCAGATCTGACTGGTGCCCTAGTAAACCCACTGGTTAGGAAGGAATGGTATGCTATCAAATAACGTTTATCAGGAAACCAAGATCCCAACCCAGTTGGAGCGCGCCTGGCAAAACTTCCGGGCTAACTCACTCGCCATCTTTGGCTTTTGGTGCTTGGTTGTTCTCACCCTGCTTACCCTGATTGCCCCTTGGGTTACCCCTTACGCCCCAGTACAGCAAGTGGGCGAGTTGCTCATGCCGCCATCGTGGGATCCCGCAGGCCATGTCGAGTATTTCTTCGGTACCGATGATCTTGGCCGGGATATGCTCAGCCGCCTATTGATGGGTTCCCGCATTACCTTTGGCTACGCGGTGCTTATTGCACTGGCCTCTGCGGCTATCGGTATTGTCATCGGTGTCACGGCCGGTATGACCCGAGGACTCAAATCGAGCTTTCTTAACCACGTGCTCGATACGGTGCTATCTATCCCGTCATTGCTATTGGCCATTATTGTCGTGGCATACATGGGGCCGGGTGAAACCAATATCCTGCTGGCGATTTGGCTCGCCTTGATCCCGCGCTTTATCCGCGCGGTCTATACGGCGGTACACAACGAAGTTGAAAAAGACTACATCATGGCAGCCCGCCTTGATGGCGCGAACGACTTCTACCTACTGTACAACTCGATACTACCGAATATCTTAACGGTACTGACTAACGAGCTGACCCGTGCTATTTCAATAGCAATCTTGGATATCGCCGCACTGGGTTTCCTCGGCTTGGGTGCCCAAGCACCTTCTCCTGAATGGGGGGCAATGCTAGGCGACTCTATTGAGCTGATTTACCTTGCGCCATGGACCGTTACTTTACCCGGCCTTGCCATTACCTTCAGTGTTTTAGTAGTAAACTTAGTAGGAGAAGGACTCCGCCAAGCAATTAACGCGGGGATTGACTGATGCCATTACTTGATATTCGTAACCTGACCATTGAGATTGATACCCCGCAGGGCATGGTGAAGGCGGTTGAGCGCATGAGCCTCACCATTAACGAAGGTGAAATTCGTGGCCTTGTGGGTGAGTCCGGTTCAGGCAAAAGTCTGGTTGCCAAAGCCATTGCGGGCGTGGCAAAGGATAATTGGCGAGTCAGTGCCGACCGCCTCCGGCTCGGCGATATCGATCTGCTCGCGCTTTCACCTCGTGAGCGCCGAAAGGTCGTTGGCCGCGAAATCGCGATGATTTTCCAAGAGCCGTCTTCTTGTCTAGACCCATCGGAGCGGGTGGGCGAGCAACTGCGTGAAGCAATCCCGTCATCGTCGTTTACAGGCCGCTTTTGGCAGCGCTTTAAATGGCGCCAGAAGCAAGCCATTGCCCTGCTCCACAAAGTCGGCATTAAAGATCACCGCCGGGTAATGCGTAGTTACCCGTACGAGCTGACCGATGGTGAGTGTCAAAAAGTCATGATTGCCATGGCGATTGCCAACCGACCGCGCCTGCTGATTGCCGATGAGCCAACCAACGACTTGGATCCGATCACCCAAGCGCAAATCTTCCGCTTGCTAAGCCGCATGAACCAGTTGGGCAATACCACTATTTTGCTGGTCAGCCACGATTTGACCACGGTAACCCAGTGGGCCGACCGTATTACGGTGATGTACTGTGGCCAGTCTGTTGAATCGGCAAGCCGCAAGCAACTGCTTGAGTCACCGCATCACCCTTACACCGAGGCACTGCTTCGCGCTATGCCCGACTTTAACTTGGATATTCTCGCGCACAAGAGCAAGCTGGAAACCCTACCCGGCTCGATTCCTCCACTTCAGCATTTGCCTATTGGCTGCCGCTTGGGGCCACGTTGCCCACACGCCCAGCGTAAATGTGTCGAAGTACCGAAACGACGCAAGATCAAAAACCATAAATTTAGCTGCCACTTCCCGCTAAATATGGAGGAAGCGAAAAAATGAGCGCCCTACTCGAAGTTGAAAACCTAAAAAAGGATTATCACTACCGCTCGGGCCTGTTCCGGCGCCGTACCATCGAAGCCGTCAAGCCGGTATCGTTTTCTCTCGAAGCGGGCGAAACCATTGCTTTCATGGGTGAAAACGGCTCGGGTAAATCAACCTTGGCCAAAATGCTATCTGGGGTAGAAGAGCCAACAGAAGGGATCATCCGCGTCAACGGCGAACCCTTGGCCCACCGAGACTACCAAACCCGCTGCAAGCTGATCCGCATGATCTTCCAAGATCCGAACACCGCGCTTAACCCGCGGATCCAAATCGGCAAGATCTTAGAAGGGCCGCTGAAACGAAATACCAACATGACCCCGCAAGCGCGCGAGCGCCGGATCATGGAAACCCTCAAGCGCGTTGGCCTTTTGCCTGAACATGCCTATTTCTACCCGCAAATGTTGGCAACGGGGCAAAAACAGCGCGTCTCGCTGGCAAGGGCTTTGATCTTGCAGCCATGTATCATCGTGGCTGATGAGGCATTGAACGGGCTGGATATGTCGATGCGCTCGCAGATCATCAACCTGTTACTCGAATTGCAGGAAGAAATGGGGCTGTCTTATATCTACGTATCCCAGCACATGGGCGTCATTAAGCACTTTACCGATAAGGTAATGGTGATGCAGCACGGTGAGGTTGTCGAGCAAGGCAATACCCTGGAAGTGTTTGATAACCCGCAGCACCCCTTGACCCAAAAGCTGCTGGATAGCCACTTCTCGGCACCTTCCCATGACCGTACCAACCGGATCAGCAGCGCCACACCCAAGATTGAGTGTTAAAAGGCAAAATAGGCAAGGCACCTAATACATAAACAAGACAGGCAGAGCAATTATGCTCTGCCTGTCTTGTTTTTGCCGCTCTACCGTTAAGTAGCTGATTGCATTGGCTAAACCATCATCATTACCGTTGCCAACCCCAAGCTTACCGAAACCGTGATAGGAATAGCCACATACCAACGCATACCGGGCGAGCCAATCACGCACGCCATCCCCATTTTCACCACGCTATTTACCGCCGAGGCGATAAAGATCCCCATGGCTGCCATAGTTAGCAACAAGCTTCCCGCGCTCTGGCGCCCAAGCGCCAAGGTAATGGCATCCACATCGGTAATGCCTGATATCGCCGCCAAGAGCAGAGTCCCGGTATCACCAAACCAGTACTGAAGCGCGCTTGAAAGCAACATGATCACCAGTAGCACCAAGCCGAAAAACAAGGCTGACGACAATACCAGCGGGTTTTGTTTTACCTCCGGCTCAGTATGGCCTTGGCTTCGGTGCTTGAACCATATCCAGCCTGCCGGCAAATAAAAGCCAAGCATCATCACCACCATCGGCAGCCAAATCAGCTGCACCAAGGCCGCGTTGACGACATAGCAGACAAACAGAATACGCGGGAACATGGTGCCGCAACTGAGCAAGATGCCACTTGCGAGCAAGCCGCTAAGTCCCGACTGCTGCTTCGAAAGGTGGGAAAACTGCAAGGTGAGCGCCGTGGAGGAACTCAGCCCGGCAAATAGGCAGGTAAACAAGATCCCCTTCTCCGCCCCGCCAATCTTCATCGCGAAATAACCAAGGAACGAAATACTGGCAATCAGCACCACCATCCACCAGATCTCATAGGGGTTGATTGCCCCCCAAGGCCCCATGGGCTCATTGGGTAGCAACGGCAGCATCACCACAGAAATCAACAACAAGCGAAGCGCGGCATCCAATTCATACTCTTTGAGCTTGGTAAGGGCGTCATGCATTTCTTGCTTGTTATCCAAGATAATCGCCGTTATCACTGCGGCAGAGGCCGCTAGCACCGGTTCGCCTACCACTGCCAATGCACCCAGCAAGAAAGTGATCAACATGCCGACTAAGCCGGTGATACTCAGGTTGGTATTGATCCGTTGGCGGTTTACGTAAGCGACGATAACGATAATGGCGAGGGCAACAAAAGCCAAGCCAAGAAAGAGTTCAGAGAAGATTTGGGAGAGGATACCGCATAGCCCGCCCATCAGCCCGATGAGGGTAAAGGTTCGAATACCGGCTACCCGAGTACCGGACATTTCATTGCGTTCAACCCAACCGCGCTGGATACCAATTATCGCACCCAGTGCCAGCGCAATTGCTAACCGCCAAAACACAGAATCAAGATCGACCACGCTATCCATGATTGCCCCCTAGCAGGTATATACATACCAGTGTATATATTCAGGGGGATTAAAATGTGGGGAAAGTCGAAACTTGAAACAAAAAACGCCCGGCTAACCGAGCGTTTTTCTCTAACCATAAGTGTCAGTTATGCTAGCGTCTTATTAATTTCTGCCAGTACTGATGCCGGGTCTTGCGCTTGGGTGATCGGGCGTCCGATAACAAGGTAGTCCGAACCCGCGCTCACCGCTTCGACGGGTGTCATCACACGGCGTTGATCGCCAGCTGCACTGCCTGCAGGGCGAATGCCCGGCGTAACCAGCTTAAATTCGGCACCTAGCTCACCTTTAAGCAAGGTTGATTCCTGCGCAGAACATACCACACCGTCAAGGCCGCTGTTCTTGGTTAGGCGAGCAAGGTTAAGTACGTGGTCCTGAGGCTCGCGGTCAATGCCGACACCGCGCAGATCCGATGCTTCCATGCTGGTTAGCACGGTAACCGCAATCAACAATGGGCGATCTTTGCCAAATGGCTCAAGAATTTCGCGTGACGCTGCCATCATGCGCTCGCCACCAGTTGCATGGACATTCACCATCCACACACCCAAGTCTGCGGCGGCTGCAACAGCACGAGAGCAAGTATTCGGAATGTCGTGGAATTTCAGATCCAGGAATACAGAATGACCCCGATCATGCAGTTTACGCACAAAGTCAGGGCCAAAATAAGTAAACATCTCTTTGCCAACTTTTAATCGACAGCTTCCCGGCTCAATTCGATCAACGAAAGCTAACGCTTCGTCTTGGCTTGGGTAATCAAGAGCAACAATCACTTTTGGGTCTAACATGGCATCTCCTGCTTAGTTATAGGGTAAATCGGGCCCAGCATGCTGAGCGCGGTCAGGATTGTACAGTAAATTTGTTTTTTTGCGAGTATTAATTTAATCATGCACTCAAAGCGATGAAAACCACACTGTTTAGCGCCAACCAAACGTTTACTGGTTAAGGTTTATATTTCAACGCTAATTTAGCGATACTTTTTTGCCACAAAAATATTAAAGCCCTAAATTCGGCAAATAATCGCCGACTTTAACCAATAAAAAAGCCCACTCGCAGTGCAAGTGGGCTATTTCAAACAAAACCAACATTAAAGTATTAATTATTCACCATCTAATCCACGGATTGGCTTCACCGAGCCCCACCCCTTACAAGAAGGACACTGCCAATACAGTGAATGGGTCGCGAAGCCACATTGGCGACAACGGTAATGGGGCTTCATTTTTAGCTGTTCACCAACCAGCCCACGTAGGGTGGTCAAACTGTCTTTGGCACGCCCTTCCTCAGCTTCGTCGAGGTGATAGTCCATCAGTTGGTGGAAGCCTTTCATGGTCGGGTTCTTCTGTAGCTGCCGTGTCATGAAGGTTTGGGCCATCACAGCACCTTCACGTTTTGAAATCTCGTCAGCCAACATCAGCTCAGCGGTGGAGCCCGCTTTCTGATCAACGCAGTAGTTGAGGTATTTCAACCAGCCATTTTCGTTACCCGATGCCTCATAGCACTTAAGCAACAGTGGTAAGGCTTCACCAATAAATTCGATATCTTGCTCCGCAACCCGCTCTAATTGCTTGGCCGCCGCTTTATAGTCTTCATTGGTGATGAGGATCTTGCCTAGCATGATCGTTGCGCGTACACAGGCCTTATCGGCGCTGAGCGCCTTTTTCAGCAACTGCTTCGCCTTATCCGGGTTCTGGGCACTCATCTCCAGCATGGCCATTTCACACCAGTAGTGGGCGATATCATGCTTTAGCTTGCTCTTGCCCATTTTTACCAGCTGGGTTGCCATCTCAATGGCTTTCTCCCATTCGCGGGTTTGCTGGTAAATGGTCAGTAATTGCTGCAATGCGCCCTTTCTATGGTCGGGCTCATCAAGCAATTGCTCGAAGATTTTTTCTGCTCGGTCAAAGAAGCCGGCAGCCATGTAGTCTTTTGCCAACTGTTGCAACGCCAAGTTGCGCTGATCAATTGTCAGGTTTGGGCGGGCAATGAGGTTCTGGTGGATACGAATGGCGCGATCAACCTCACCCCGGCTTCGGAACAGGTTACCGAGCGCCAGGTGGGTATCAATGGTTTCGCTATCAACTTGGAGCAGTTCGATAAACACATCTACCGCTTTGTCAGATTGGTCTGACAGCAGTAAGTTCAAGCCAGTGACATACTGGCGAGACATGTGATGCGACTGCTCCTGTTGTTTGTTACTCGCGCTCCTATTACCCATATACCAGCCATAGGCGGCGGCAATCGGTAGCAATAGGAACAACAGCTCAAGCATTCGTTATTCCTTTACAGGCTCGGCACGAAGCTGATCAAGTTCTTTCTGCTGCTTGGCAACTTTCTTAGTTAGGCGGTTTTTAGTAAAGCGCGTTTTAAGATATAGCATGCCGCAAATCAGCCAGCCAATCCCAAATCCGGAACCGAAAGCAATACCCAGTAGCGTAGAAAGTTGGAACTCACCCTGAGCAATCAAAAAATCAAAATTCACTAGCTGCTGGTTTTGCGCACCCAAAGCTAGGGTAACCAAGAAACAGGCAACTAACACTAGAACAGTAAGTATCTTCATCGTGAATCCTTCTCACTTGAACAAAAATTGATAGTGCCAAGCTAAGTGCAATGATACAGGGGCTTATTATTAGAAGCACATTATCAACTTCAGAATGGCATTGGTCGATTATGCAAGATTTTGGCTCATCAGACCATGATCAATAGACATAAAAAAACGGCATACTATCAGCATGCCGTTTTTTTGTTCTAAACGTGGTTAACTAGCAATAGACTGGTTAACGCGGTCACGTAATTCCTTACCTGGTTTGAAGTGAGGAACGTATTTGCCGTCCAGCTCAACTTTGTCACCAGTTTTAGGGTTGCGACCTACACGTGGAGCGCGGTAATGCAATGAGAAGCTACCAAAGCCACGGATTTCGATACGATCGCCATCGGCAAGCGTAGTCGCCATGTGCTCAAGGATTTCCTTGATTGCATCTTCTACCTGTTTGGCAGAAAGATGTGTTTGTTGACTACATAGTCTTTCAATTAATTCAGACTTTGTCATAAACACTCCGTTTTTAGTATGTTTCTCAATAGTATAACCGTTTAGGGGGAAAAGTGATCCCCCTATGCTCAATTATTCGCCTTTAGCAGCTTTGAAAGCGTCAGCCATAGCGTTACCGAAAGAAGCATCTTCTTGCTTGTTCAGGTTAGCCATTGCTTCTTGCTCTTCAGCAACGTCTTTAGCGCGTACAGATAGGTTGATTACGCGGTTCTTACGGTCAACGCCTGTGAATTTAGCTTCAACAGAATCGCCAACAGAAAGAACTAGAGTTGCGTCTTCAACACGGTCAACTGATGCTTCAGAAGCACGTAGGTAACCTTCAACACCTTCAGCTAGCTCGATAGTTGCGCCTTTAGCGTCAACTGCAGTAACAGTACCAGTAACTAGAGCACCTTTCTTGTTAACTGCAACGTAGCCGTTGAACGGGTCTTCTTCGATCTGCTTGATACCTAGAGAGATACGCTCACGCTCAGCGTCAACCGCTAGAACCACTGCAGAGATTTCGTCGCCTTTCTTGAAGTCACGAACTGCGTCTTCACCTGCAACATTCCAAGAAATGTCAGATAGGTGAACTAGACCGTCGATGCCGCCTTCAAGACCGATGAAGATACCGAAGTCAGTGATAGACTTGATCTTACCAGTTACGCGATCGCCCTTAGCTTGCATTTCTGCGAATGACTGCCATGGGTTAGCTTTACACTGCTTAAGACCTAGGCTGATACGACGACGCTCTTCGTCGATATCAAGAACCATAACTTCAACTTCGTCGCCCACGTTAACAACTTTAGATGGGTGGATGTTCTTGTTAGTCCAATCCATCTCAGAAACGTGTACAAGACCTTCAACGCCTTCTTCGATTTCAACGAAGCAGCCGTAGTCAGTTAGGTTAGTTACGCGGCCAGAAAGCTTAGTACCTTCTGGGTAACGCTTAGCGATTGCTACCCATGGATCTTCGCCTAGCTGCTTAAGACCTAGTGATACGCGAGTACGCTCACGGTCGAACTTAAGAACTTTAACGTTGATTTCGTCACCAACATTAACGATCTCAGATGGGTGCTTAACGCGTTTCCAAGCCATGTCAGTGATGTGTAGAAGACCGTCAACACCACCAAGGTCAACGAACGCACCGTAGTCAGTAAGGTTCTTAACGATACCTTTAACTTCCATGCCTTCCTGTAGAGAAGCAAGAAGTTCATCACGCTCAACGCTGTTTTCAGATTCGATAACTGCGCGACGAGAAACAACTACGTTGTTACGCTTCTGGTCTAGCTTGATTACTTTGAACTCTAGCTCTTTGTTTTCTAGGTGAGCAGTGTCACGAACTGGACGCACGTCTACTAGAGAACCTGGTAGGAACGCACGGATGCCGTTAAGTTCAACTGTGAAGCCGCCTTTAACTTTACCGTTGATGATACCAACAACAGTTTCAGCGTCTTCGTAAGCTTTCTCAAGCTGGATCCAAGCTTCGTGGCGCTTAGCTTTCTCACGAGAAAGTTTAGTCTCACCAAAGCCATCTTCAACTGCGTCTAGAGCAACGTCAACTTCTGCGCCGATTTCGATTTCGATTTCGCCAGCAGCGTTCTTGAACTCATCAGCAGGGATAGAAGACTCAGACTTAAGGCCTGCGTCAACTAGTACATAACCGTTTTCGATAGCTACAACAGTACCTTTAACGATTGCACCTGGACGTGTTTCTAGTTCGTTTAGAGACTCTTCAAATAGTAGAGCAAAAGATTCAGTCATTTTTTAATCTTCAATATGATTAACAACCATGGGTATCCTACCGCATGGGGTTGGTAGTAAAGTCAGTTATCTTCCGTGACACCGACGCCATCAGCCGATTACTCGGCTGATAATTTTTCTTCAATAAAAGCCAATGCTTGTGCGGTGACTTGTTCAATAGACATCTCTGTAGAGTCTAGCACCAAAGCATCGTCTGCGGGACGTAACGGCGCGACCGCACGGTTGCGATCTCGATAGTCACGTTCCTGAATTTCTTTCAAAAGGTGGTCAAAGTTAACATCTAACCCTTTCTGTTGCAACTGATTCATGCGTCGATTGGCGCGTTCCTCAGCGCTCGCGTCAAGGAAGATCTTCACTTCCGCCTGAGGGAATACAACGGTTCCCATGTCGCGACCATCAGCCACCAAGCCCGGCGCTTCACTGAACGCACGCTGGCGGCGAAGCAGGGCTTCACGCACGCGTGGCAGTGCCGCAACTTTAGAGGCAGCCATACCGGTTTGCTCTTTACGCAGCTCACTAGAGACATCTTCACCTTCAAGAATAACCTTCACTAACTCGCCTTCAGCCACAAACTGCACATCAAGATGGGCAGCAAGCGGAACCAGCGCGTCTTCCGACTCAAGGTCAACACCATGGTGGATGGCAGCCAGTGCCAACACGCGGTAGATTGCACCAGAATCAAGCAGCTTCCAGCCCAGTTTATCGGCCAACAGCATACACAGGGTGCCCTTACCTGCACCGCTTGGGCCATCGACAGTGATTACTGGAGCATGAGTAGACATAGGTTCTCTCCGAAATTGTTTAGGTATAAGCACAAATACCGACTTACATCTGATACTTAACTCAGATGTAACTGAGTATTTGCGCTCTTAAACGGGGGCGTATTATACGGGAAAATAGTGACGATACCAATGAGTAATGCAGCAATACTGATATCGGCTGGCCTATCTATTTGCCAAAAAGATAAAACCCGCCATGAGAGGCGGGTTCTTGAGATCACTTGCAACTTATTGGCTTAGCAGCGCCAGCTTGTCGAAGTAGTCAGGGAAGGTTTTCGACGTACACTTCGGATCATTGATGGTCACAGGGGTATCACTTAGCGCCACCAGCGAGAAGCACATGGCCATACGGTGGTCATCGTAAGTGTCGATAGCCGCATGCTGCAGTTGCGCCGGCGGTACGATAGTGATGTAGTCTTCACCCTCTTCGACCTCAGCACCCACTTTGCGCAGCTCGGTTGCCATGGCCGCCAAGCGATCGGTTTCCTTCACACGCCAGTTGTACACATTGCGGATCGACGTCGTGCCTTCGGCAAACAGTGCCGCTGTCGCGATAGTCATTGCTGCGTCAGGAATATGGTTGAAATCCAAGTCGACCGCTCTCAGTTCGCCGCGGCGCGCAATCACATAGTCATCGCCCCACTCGATTTCCGCGCCCATGGCCGCAAGCGCATCCGCAAACTGCACATCGCCCTGGATGCTCTTCTTGCCAATACCGGTAACTTTCACTTCACCGCCCTTGATAGCGGCAGCAGCAAGGAAGTATGACGCCGATGATGCATCGCCCTCAACCAGGAAGTCGCCCGGCGCCTGGTAGGTTTGGCCACCTTTCACGACAAACTCTTGGTAGTCACGGTTTTCAACCTCGACACCAAATTGCGCCATGATATGCAGGGTAATATCAATGTACGGCTTAGAAACCAGCTCACCCTTAATACGGATGGTGGTATCAGCATTCGCCATCGGTGCCGACATCAAGAATGCCGTTAGGAACTGGCTTGAAATCGAGCCGTCGATCTCAACTTCACCACCGGCAAGGCCTGTGCCTTTAATGCTAAGCGGTGGGTAGTTTTCGTTTTCAAGATAAGTGATTTGAGCACCCGCCGTCTGAAGGGCATCGACCAAGTGGCCAATAGGGCGCTCTTTCATGCGTGGCTCACCGGTAAGCACAAACTCACCTTCGCCAAGGCAAAGCGCGGCAGCCAGCGGGCGCATCGCAGTACCAGCATTACCCAAGAATAGCTCCAGCGCTTCGGTAGGCTGGAATGCACCGCCAAGGCCTGTCACTTCACAAACGGTTTTATCTTCCGACAATTGGTAGCTTACACCCAGCTTGGTCAGAGCATTGAGCATATGGCGAATGTCGTCGCTATCCAGGAGGTTTGTCAGACGCGTGGTACCTTTTGCTAACGCCGCCAATAGCAGTGCACGGTTTGATACGCTCTTTGAACCCGGCAGATTCACGGTGCCATTAATCTTACTTATTGGCTGTAACGTTAAACTTTCCATCTATTACTTCTTCAATCCTGTTTGGTCGCAGTTCAAGCAGATTAACCAATATTGACTCAGTTCGCTAGTACTGAGTCCTTTGTTGTACGGGATTTTTTTACAGATAGAAAAAAAGCGCCCGCAGGCGCTTTTCATAAACATCAGATAATGCTTATCGGTTTAGTCATCTGCGAGGCAACGGGAAATAGTCGTACCATCGAATTGGCACTCGACATCTACCCATGAACCATCCGTTGTACCCAAGCTACTATCTGTTGCCTTATAGCCCCATAATGAGTTATCCCCTGCATCTACAGGCCCTTCAAGGCTGATTTCAAGCTCCTGCTGCTCTGGTTCAACTTCTCGCACCAAGAAGCCTGCAGCCACCTCGGTACCCTCAAGCTCAACCCAACGTCCATCAATGGTCGCCAGCGTTAGGCCATCATCAAAGTATGTCGCCGAATCCGTGATGAAAGAAATACCATTGATCGTTAGTGTAGTGCCGTCATAAGACGCTTCCCCTTCAACACTGAAGCTATCGACATTGACTCCCGAGTCATTGCCTTCAAACTCAACTTCGACAGCCACCAAATAGCCCGCTTCATTTTTCAGCTCGGTTTCCACCAAGCGGCCCACCGTTAGATGTGATTGGTTACCGTCTTCAAAGCGGGTGCGGCTATCAACGCGCACGCTGGTACGGCCGTTGATCTCAAATTGTGATTGATCGCTGTTTACCCAAGAAATCATGCCTTCAACTTCGGTACCGTCGAAATCATGCTCGTCTTCGATATCAATTTCACGTGCCAGCATCTCAGATGATGAGTAATCACCAAACACTTCAACCCACAAGCCATTTTGCAGCGGTTGGTCATCGTCAATCTCATGCTGCGGCGTGTTGCTGTAGTTCACCACCATGCCGTTCACCTTGAAGGTTTGTGCCTGGCCGTTAAAGTCGGTAATACGCCCTTCAACTTCGTCGAACGGGTAAGCGTTAACTGCTGTGACTATATCAATCTGCCACTGGCCGTTTGCCAAGGTATAACCAAACACCATTACCCAGTCGTTGGTATTAATTGATGGGGGGTTAGCCACGGTGAAAGACACACCGTTCACAGTGATAGTATTGCCACTGATCGTATCGACATTCCCCGTTAGCACCGGTTCTACTTCCACTTCGCTGACACGCCCGTCGTCATAGTCAACGTCCACGCGCATGCCTGCGACCAAGTTGTTCGGGTCAAAATGGATGTCTTGGTAGGTGACTTCCGCCTGTGAGAAGTCCACCGTTTCACCATTGATGGTAAATTCTTGGTCTGAGTAAGAAATTTGGTCAATATTGCCATTGAGGCTTTTAGATTGGCCCGTGCCATCTGAGGAATCTGAACCACTGCCGCCACAAGCACTTAGCATTGCACCAATTACAGTGACTAGGAGCATTTTTTTCATCATAAAACCTTACTAATTCGAGCGTTACCTTCTAATGGCGCGTATCTTATAAGGACAAACGTGAAGAGATCGTGAAGAAATAAAGAGCTATCGGATGAAAATACTCATTGTCGAAGACAATCATCATGTCGCCGAAACCATTGCCGACTACCTAGAGATCGGCGGGCACATTACCGACTTTGCCTACAACGGCGAATCGGCACTTTGCTTACTGGGGAAAGACAACTTTGATGTAATAGTGATGGATGTCATGATGCCCAAGGCCGATGGCATCAGTACCGTGCAGAAAATCCGCCAGCAACTGCTGTGCTCGACACCGATCTTATTTCTTACCGCCAAGGATACCCTTGAAGACAAAGTTGCCGCTTTCAAGGCCGGTGGCGATGATTACCTCATCAAGCCCTTTGCCATGGAGGAGCTCAGCCTAAGGCTTGAGGCACTTGCCTGCCGCGGCCCCCGCAAAGACATGGGGATTCTCTCCTTTGCTGATATTCGCTTAAACACCCAAACCGATCAGGTGACCCGTGCCGACAAGCCAATGAAACTGAGTCGTATCCAATTCAAGATTCTCACCGTGCTACTCAAGCACGCGCCTAATATGGTTAGCCGCAAGCAAGTTATCGAGGAAGTGTGGGGAGAGGAAGCACCAAGTAGCGACGCCCTGCGTAGCCATGTTTACGGCTTGCGCAATGCCATCGACAAGGGGTTTGAAACATCACGGTTGGAGACAATTCATGGCCAAGGCTACCGACTCAAGTAAGCAGCGCTACCATAGCCTCTACCGCCAAATTAGGTGGAGTTTTGGTATTGCCACCCTGGTGGTATGCAGCCTGTTTTGGGGGGTGATTTATCTCGCTGAAAATGAGCTGGAAGTGATCAGTTTGCACCACTGGTTAGATACCGAAGCGACCAAATATCTGGAAGAGTACCAGTTGCATGGGGAAGATGCCCCTTTGCCAAACAGCAATGAATTTGACACCTATTGGGATATTCACCCCTACCCCGGCTGGCTAAAGCCTTATCAGAGCACAGGATTCTATGAGTTTTTGCTTGGCGGCGAAGACAAGCACTTCATCGTGCTCGACCATCCTTCAGGCCAGGGCTTGCTGTATATCGTCTTTAAAGACGATGCCGATGACTACTTAGACACCTATGAAGCCCGCCTGCATCAAATCGTCTTTATTCTTGGCGGCATTGCGTCCCTTGCCATGGTGCTCTACGGGCTATATCTGGTGCGCTCCATTTCTCGCCCGCTACAGCAAATTGAACAAAAAATTTCGCAAATGTCGCCTGACAAGCCGTTGTTCACCATTGACTCGGCCTACAAGGAAACCCGTGAGATTGAGCACACACTGCTCGAAAGCAAAAGCCAGATCGCCGGCTACTTTCAACGAGAAAAGGAGTTTAGCCGCTTTGCCTCCCACGAGCTTCGCACACCGATTATGGTGATCCAGGGCTCGGCCGAGTTGCTGGAAAAGCTCCCAGATCAACCTCGTGCAGCAACCAAAGCCATTTACCGGATCCAGCAAGCCAGCGCCGATATGAAAGAACTAACCGAGGCGTTCCTATTGCTTGGTAAGGCAACCATTGAGCCACAACATATTGGTTTGTTCTCGTTGGAGCACTGCTTGCGCCACCAGCTGGACACCATGGCCCCTATATTTGCCAAGCAAAATGCCAACTTTCAGCTGGACGTTAGCCATGGAGCATTCATTGAGGCACCACAAAGCTTCATCAATATTATTATGAACAACCTGATTAAAAACGCCTTCAGTTACAGCGTCGGCGATATTGATATTCAGCTCTCGGGTGATCAGCTCACCATATCCAACCGCCACGACGGCAACGAAACTTACAATGCCGGTTATGGCTGTGGGCTGGCAATTGTCGAGCGGATCTGCGAGCGAATGGTATGGGCCTTCTCCACTGAAGACGACGGGCAACAATTCACCACCCTAGTTCGCTTCCGGCACACTTAGGCGCTCATCTTTTAATACCAACCTGGGTAAGTAATTGAGCAAAGTATTACGCAGGAAAAATCGTTGTTATCAAGGCAGAGATTGCAGTAACTAGTGGTTCTAATAACAAAATCTCTAACGTAGATAGCAGCGATTTTAACCAGTAAGACTGATCAAGTACTTATGTAGGTTGGTATAAAGCCTAGGTGCCAAAAACACGCATAGAAAAGCCCCTGCTGTCATCACAGCAGGGGCTTGTCTTTACATCTATTTCAAGACTATTTTGCGTCGTGCTTAGGCGTGCTCTTGCTCGAAAGCCTGCATAAACGTAACCAGCGCCTGTACCCCTTCCAGTGGCATGGCGTTGTAGATAGATGCACGCATACCCCCTACGGCACGGTGGCCTTTCAGCGCTTTCAGCCCTGCGGCATCAGCCTTTTCAAGGAAAACACTGTCTAGCGCCGGGTTCTTCAGTTGGAATGGCACGTTCATCAATGAACGGTTATCGCTGTGAACGTCATTGCGGTAAAAGTCAGACTGATCAATGTAGTCATAAAGCACCTTGGCTTTTTCCTCATTGCGCTTTTGCATTTCAGCCACACCGCCAATCTCTTTCAGCCACTTAAATACTTCACCCGCTAAATACCAAGCAAATGTCGGTGGCGTGTTGTACATCGACTCTTTATCGACCTGTACGGTGTAATCCAGGATGCTAGGGATGATTGATTGGGCTTTACCCAATAAGTCGTCACGAACAATCACGATGGTTAGGCCAGCAGGACCAATGTTCTTTTGCGCACCCGCATAAATTAGGGCGTACTTCGATACATCGATTTCGCGAGACAGAATCGTCGATGACAAATCAGCCACGATCGGCTTATCCGTCACAGGCAGGTCGCGGATCTCGATACCATCAATGGTCTCGTTCGGGCAAAAGTGAACATACGCTGCCTCGTCAGAAATTGGCCACTCGGCAGCCGGTAAGATCGCCGTTTTGCCATCACGCTCGCAGGTAATGTCAATTTCATTAGGGCTGCAGTATTTCTTTGCCTCGGTCGACGCGCTTTGTGCCCAGTAACCACCGTTCATATAATCGGCAGTCTCGCCATCGCCCAGAATATTCATCGGTACAGCAGCAAATTGCGCACGGGCACCACCATGGCAAAATAGTACATGGTAGTTATCCGGGATCCCCATCAGGTCACGCAGATCTTGCTCCGACTGTTTCGCCAGCTCGATGAAAGGCTTGCCACGGTGGCTCACTTCCATCACAGAAGTACCCTGATCATTCCAATTGATCAGCTCTTGTTGTGCTTTTTTAAGGACATCTGCCGGGATCATTGCCGGACCAGCGCAAAAATTAAAAACCTTATCCATGATAAAGACATGCTCCTGCTAGTAAACATGGGGGTAGAAAAAGAGTGCGGCAACACGGTTATGGGGACGAACCTTGATTGTGACACCGATCATGTCTTTGTTTTTACACCTTTATGGTGGTGCTGAAAAGAGTTTCTTGTAAATTTGTCCATTTCCAGACAAACCAGCAAAAAAAAGCGCAGCCATTGGGCTGCGCTCTGTTCAGTCGTTGCTACTGCAAAACTTATTCTTCTTCAGAAGAACCTTCTGCGTCAGTGTCAGCGGCTGGCTGCTCTGCTGTTGGCGCTTCAGCACCCTCAACAATCTCAGCATCTTCGATTAGCTCTTCTTCAGGCTCATCGATACGCTGCAAGCCAACAACTTGCTCACCTTCGGTTGTACGGATCAGCGTAACACCCTGGGTGTTACGGCCCACGCGGCTCACTTCAGCAACACGGGTACGAACCAGCGTACCGCCGTTAGTGATCATCATGAACTCATCGCCGTCTTCAACCTGAACAGCACCGACAACGCTACCGTTACGGTCAGAAACCTTGATAGATACAACACCCTGTGTTGCACGGCTCTTCGCTGGGTACTCTGATAGCTCAGTACGCTTACCGTAACCATTTTCAGTTACTGTCAGGACGTCACCCTCGTTGTGAGGAACAATCAGAGATACAACGTTGTCGCTCTCGGCAAGCTTGATACCGCGAACACCTGCTGCGGTACGGCCCATGCCGCGAACCTGCTCTTCAGAGAAGCGAACCACTTTACCCGCTTTCGAGAACAGCATGATGTCATCGCTACCGTTGGTGATATCAACACCAATCAGCGAGTCACCGTCACGTAGGTTTACAGCGATGATACCTGCGCTACGAGGACGGCTAAAGTCAGTTAGCGGCGTCTTCTTAACGGTACCGTCAGCGGTTGCCATGAAGATGAACTTATCAGCTTCATATTCCTTCACTGGTAGGATAGCGGTAATACGCTCGCCTTCTTCCAGTGGCAGGATATTCACAATCGGCTTACCACGTGCAGTACGGCTTGCCAATGGCAACTGGTATACTTTCAGCCAGTACATACGGCCACGGCTAGAGAAACACAGAATTGTATCGTGGGTGTTGGCTACCAGCAGACGCTCGATGAAGTCTTCATCCTTCATGCGCGTTGCCGCTTTACCTTTACCGCCACGACGCTGTGCTTCGTAGTCGCTTAGAACTTGGTACTTCACGTAACCTTCGTGAGAAAGGGTAACAACAACATCTTCCTGGTTGATCAAATCTTCCAGATCGATGTCGTGGCTAGCAGCGGTGATTTCAGTACGACGAGCATCGTTAAACTGCTCTTTCACCAACTCTAGCTCTTCGCAAATCACTTCCATCAGACGCTCAGAACTTGCAAGGATGTGCATTAGCTCTGCGATTTCTTCTAGAAGCGTTTTGTATTCGCCAAGGATCTTCTCGTGCTCAAGACCTGTCAGTTTATGTAGACGTAGGTCAAGAATGGCTTGTGCTTGCTGCTCAGTCAGGAAGTACTGACCGTCACGGATACCGTACTGCTCTTCCAACCACTCAGGGCGAGCGGCATCGGTACCAGCGCGCTCAAGCATCGCTGCAACATTGCCAAGATCCCAACCGCGTGCAACCAGGCCAGCTTTCGCTTCAGCCGGTGTCGGCGCGTTTTTGATCAGTTCGATGATTTCATCGATGTTTGCCAATGCCAGTGCCAAACCTTCAAGGATGTGGGCACGTTCACGGGCTTTGCGTAGCTCGTAGATGGTACGGCGAGTCACCACTTCACGGCGGTGGTTCACGAAGCACTTCAACATTTCTTTCAGGTTGAATGTCTTCGGCTGGCCGTTGTCCAGTGCCACCATGTTGATACCGAATGTCGTCTGTAGCTGAGTCTGAGCATACAGGTTGTTAAGTACAACCTCGCCCACAGCATCGCGCTTACATTCAATAACAATACGCATGCCGTCTTTGTCAGACTCATCGCGTAGTGCACTGATACCTTCTACTTTCTTATCTTTAACTAGCTCTGCGATTTTCTCGATCAGGCGAGCTTTGTTCACCTGGTACGGGATTTCGGTAACAACAATGGTTTCTTTACCGTTCTTGTCAGCTTCGATTTCCGCTTTCGAGCGCAGGTAGATCTTGCCGCGGCCAGTCTTATAGGCATCGATGATACCCTTGCGGCCGCTGATCATTGCAGCAGTCGGGAAGTCTGGGCCCGGAATGTATTCCATTAGCTGATCAATGGTGATGTCTTCATCATTGATATAAGCCAAGCAGCCGTCGATCACCTCACCAAGGTTATGTGGTGGGATGTTCGTTGCCATACCAACCGCGATACCCGAAGAACCGTTAACCAACAGGTTCGGGATTTTCGTAGGCAGTACAGCCGGAATTTGTTCTGTACCGTCGTAGTTTGGTACGTAGTCAACCGTTTCTTTGTCTAGATCAGCCAGCAATTCGTGGGCAATCTTAGCCATACGAACTTCGGTATAACGCATTGCCGCAGCGGAGTCGCCATCAATCGAACCGAAGTTACCCTGACCATCTACCAGCATGTAGCGAAGAGAGAAAGGTTGCGCCATACGTACAATGGTGTCGTAAACCGCGCTATCACCGTGTGGGTGATATTTACCGATTACGTCACCAACCACACGGGCTGATTTTTTATATGCTTTATTCCAGTCATTGCCCAATACATTCATCGCGAACAAAACGCGACGGTGTACCGGCTTAAGGCCATCACGCACATCAGGAAGAGCACGACCCACGATAACTGACATCGCGTAGTCGAGATACGAGCCTTTCAGCTCTTCTTCAATGTTTACGGGCGTGATCTCTTTTGCAAGATCGCTCATGGAGCCAATATCCCTCAGGTAATTTCTGTCGTATACGTATACCAAACGGCATAGCTATCACACGTTAGAGTCTAGCCCTTCAATGCGATACCTATAACGTTGGGTACCATACGTGCAAGGTGCGAGAATATAGCATATTTCAGTGCAGATAGGCACACCTTTCACACGTTATGTTGTGAGTAATTTAGCGTAATAAAGAAAAAGCGAAAATGCTTATTTAAAAATACAAGCGTTAGCCGCTCACTTTTCATTCAATCGCTGTTTTCGGAAAAAATTCACGCTCCAAACAAATTGCAACCAATTGTAAAAATATGACGCGCTTAATGTTTAGTCACATAACCTAGCCAAGCTGACTAAAGGCTGAATAAAAACTGATCATTATCAAGTTCCACCCCGCCCAGACGGGTAAAATCAGTCATAGAAAACGAAAACTTAGTTTCCACAAATAAAACAAATAAGCGAGGTCAATATGTTAGGCAAAGCAATCACCACAATCGGTATGTGTATCATCGGCGGTAAATATCTTCTTATGCTCATTTTAGCTGGCGTGGCATTTACTACTACGGGCACAGTTAACGCGGACCTAATGCAGTTTGCGATGATTGACGCAACCGAGTAAGTCAAATTGCGTACTTTTCATACTAATGTAGCGCTTACTTGCAACACCGGCACCACCAGTAATCGTTCTACATGGGCAACGGATTGCCTTAAATCAACACTGAAGCACAGTGGCAAGCTATCCTCCTTCTTTTAATACCCCTATTTATAGCTTGCTTACTGTGCCTCCCCACTCTTTACCCAGATAAATTAACCTTTTCTTCACTGTCTCTCCCTTTCTTATCTTGTGTATTACCAAATTGTTATAATTCGCTATAATGCCTCCACCCTTATGGATTATGGCTACAAAAGATGACCAAGCAGTTGAACGTCGATCCAGCAGAGATCAGTAAATTTGAAGACATGGCTTCCCGTTGGTGGGATTTAGAAGGCGAATTTAAGCCCCTTCACCAAATTAACCCCCTTCGCCTAAATTTTGTTATCGACCATGCTGACGGCCTATTCGGCAAGAAAGTGTTGGATGTTGGCTGTGGTGGCGGGATATTGGCTGAGAGCATGGCGGTTGAAGGCGCTGATGTCACGGGTCTTGATATGGGTAAAGAGCCACTGACGGTGGCACGACTGCACGCATTGGAAACGGGCACCAAGTTGGAATATGTCCAGCGCACAGCCGAAGAGCACGCCGAGCTTCACCCTGAAACCTATGATGTGGTTACCTGCATGGAAATGCTTGAGCACGTACCAGATCCTGCCTCTGTTATCGCCGCATGCGCGAAAATGGTCAAGCCAGGCGGTCATGTGTTCTTCTCAACACTCAACCGCAACATCAAGTCATACCTGTTTGCCATTGTTGGCGCTGAGCAGTTGCTAAAAATGGTACCTAAGGGTACCCACGACCATGAGAAGTTCATCCGTCCGTCGGAGTTGATGGCGATGATTGACCTCACCCCGCTGCAAGATCGCCATATTACCGGCCTGCACTACAACCCACTCACCGATAACTACTGGTTGGGTAAAAATGTCGATGTAAACTACATCGTGCATACTGTTAAGCCATAGGCAGATTTAGAAGGGAGTGGCGAACGCATCCCCCGCTCCCTTGTATCGCCTTGCTTCCAAGCACTACACTTGTTTTAGCCCCACCCCATAGCGCCGCCAGGCCCCAATGTGTAGATAACAAGGAAGTAGAATATGGCAACAGCAGTGAAAGCCGTCTTATTTGACCTTGACGGCACCTTGCTTGATACCGCTCCAGATATGGCGAATGCCGCCAACAAAGTTCTCGCCGATTACAACCAGCCGCCTTTGCAAGAGGCGCAAATTCAGGCTCATACCAGCTATGGCGCCAAGGGACTGCTTACCGCCGGTTTTGGTGAAATCCCCACCCACCTAGACCCACTCGACCTTCGTCAGCAGTTTCTGGACTATTACCAGCAAAAGATTTGTGTCTCCACCTCGCTCTACCAAGGCATACCGCAATTACTCCGTTACCTCGAGCAACAGGGGATCCCTTGGGGCATCATGACCAACAAGCCCGGCTTTCTCACCGACATGCTCCTTCCCTTCTTTCCAGAACTGATGCGGGCACAAACCGTCATTTGCGGTGATACCCTAAGCGTGGCCAAGCCCCACCCGGAGCCCTTGCTACACGCAAGTGAAATGCTCGGTATTCACCATGAAGACTGCATTTATATCGGTGATATTGAAAAAGACATGATTGCAGCCAATGCCGCCTGTATGACTGGCTTTGTAGCTGGCTGGGGGTATATAGGTAAACAGCACACCCCGGATGACTGGCAAGCTGAAGCCATTCTGAGTCACCCAGAAGAGCTGATACAGCACCTCGAAACACAAACGTTACAGGGCTAACTTGCCAATAAATAACCAAAAAAGTGACAGGGTTATAGCAAGTGTAAGAAGGGGAAAAAATCAAGTGATTTTTTTTAAAGCTCTTCATTCCACTTGCTCAATTCCCTTTGCATTTTTCTATGATATTGTCACAGTTGAGCAAATCAGTTAGTAGGCGCTAACTTTATTTTACCCGTCCCCAAGTTATCCACAGCTGGTTAAAAATTACCTTCTTGCAATAACCCCATATCGTCACTATCTTGTAACCCTATAAGCTCAACACCCCAATATATAGTGTTTACTACCACAACCGGAAACTATGCTTAGATCACGTTCTGCTTAGGTGCCGTTGCTTAAAGTTACAAAAAACACTGCTATATATGGATATCTGGGAAAAAGACCAAAAATGAATCAACAGCTCACTGTTACAAAGCGTGATGGACGCACAGAAAGTATCGACCTTGATAAAATCCACCGAGTAATCACTTGGGCCGCAGAAGGCCTTGAAAATGTCTCGGTATCGCAGGTTGAACTAAAATCACACATTCAGTTCTACGAAGGGATCAAGACTGAAGACATCCACGAGACCATCATTAAAGCAGCAGCTGATCTCATTTCAGAAGAAACGCCTGACTACCAATACCTAGCAGCGCGTCTTGCTATCTTCCACCTGCGTAAAAAAGCCTACGGTCAATTCGAGCCGCCAGCATTGTACGACCACGTCTCTAGCTTGGTTGACAAAGGCAAGTACGATAAGCACTTGCTGGAAGACTACAGCAAAGAAGAATTCGATCTGATGGACTCTTACATCGATCACTGGCGTGATATGAACTTCTCATACGCTGCGGTTAAGCAACTTGAAGGTAAGTACCTAGTTCAGAACCGTGTTAGCGGCGAAATCTTTGAAAGCGCCCAGTTCCTATACATGATGATCGCGGCTTGCCTATTCGGTAAGTACCCTCGCGAAACCCGTATGGGCTACATTAAGCGCTTCTACGATGCAGTTTCTCAGTTCAAGATTTCACTACCGACGCCAATCATGTCGGGTGTGCGCACGCCAACCCGCCAGTTCAGCTCTTGTGTACTGATCGAGTGTGATGACAGCCTTGATTCAATCAATGCAACAGCAAGCTCAATTGTGCGCTACGTTTCCCAGCGTGCCGGTATCGGCATCAACGCTGGCCGTATCCGTGCGCTGGGCTCAGAGATCCGCGGTGGTGAAGCCTTCCACACCGGTTGTATCCCATTCTACAAATACTTCCAAACAGCCGTTAAGTGCTGTTCACAAGGTGGTGTTCGCGGCGGTGCAGCTACCCTGTTCTACCCAATTTGGCACGGTGAAGTCGAATCACTGCTGGTACTGAAGAACAACCGCGGTGTTGAAGAAAACCGTGTTCGCCACATGGACTACGGTGTTCAAATCAACAAGCTGATGTACACCCGTTTGATCAAGGGCGAGAACATCAGCCTGTTCTCACCATCGGACGTACCGGGCTTGTACGATGCATTTTTTGCCGACCAAGACGAATTCGAGCGCCTGTACGTGAAATACGAGCAGGACGACAGCATCAAGCGCAAGACTATCAAGGCTATCGAGCTATTCTCGCTGCTGATGCAAGAGCGTGCATCAACGGGTCGTATCTACGTCCAGAACGTTGACCACTGTAATACGCACAGCCCGTTTGACCCAAGCGTTGCGCCAATTCGCCAGTCAAACCTATGTCTTGAGATTGCCCTGCCAACCAAGCCATTGAACAACGTTGAAGACGAAAACGGTGAAATTGCCCTATGTACGCTGTCTGCGTTCAACCTGGGTGCAATCGAATCGCTAGACGACTTGGAAGAGCTGGCTGACCTAACGGTCCGTGCCCTTGATGCGCTCCTTGATTACCAAGACTACCCACTGCCTGCGGCATACCGTTCAACCATGAACCGCCGTACTTTGGGTGTGGGCGTGATCAACTTTGCTTACTACCTGGCTAAGCACGGCGTACGCTACTCAGACGGCAGTGCGAACAACCTAACGCACGAAGCATTCGAAGCGATGCAGTACTACCTACTGAAAGCGTCTGTTGGCTTGGCAAAAGAGCAAGGTGCATGTCCGGCGTTTAACGAAACGACTTACGCGCAAGGCATCCTGCCTATCGATACTTACAAGAAGGACATCGACAAGGTATGTACTGCTGAACTGCGCTACGACTGGGAAACACTACGCGAAGAAATCAAGACCCACGGTCTGCGTAACTCTACCCTGTCAGCACTGATGCCATCAGAAACATCATCGCAGATCTCGAATGCCACCAACGGTATCGAGCCACCACGCGGTTTCGTTTCTGTTAAAGCATCAAAAGACGGCATCTTGAAGCAGGTAGTGCCTGAGTACACCAAGTACAAAGACAACTACGAGCTACTTTGGAACATCGGCAGCAACGACGGCTACTTGCAGCTAGTTGGTATTATGCAGAAGTTCATCGACCAGGCGATTTCAGCCAACACTAACTACGACCCAAGCATCCAGCCGGGCGGAAAAGTACCGATGAAACTCTTGCTAAAAGACCTGCTTACCGCGTATAAACTTGGCGTTAAGACCCTGTACTACCACAACACCCGTGATGGTGCAGCAGACAGCCAAGGCGATGTAAGCGCAGACGACTGCACAAGCTGTAAGATTTAACCTATTAAGTTTTAAGACAATGGGAGCCGGAGGGCTCCCATTGATGTTGAGGATAAGATGGCATATAGCACTTTCTGTCAAACCAATAACGATCAACTTAAAGAGCCGATGTTCTTTGGCCAGCCTGTCAACGTTGCCCGTTATGACCAGCAAAAATTCGAGATCTTTGAAAAGCTAATCGAAAAGCAGCTTTCATTCTTCTGGCGTCCGGAAGAAGTGGATGTGTCTGGCGACCGTATTGATTACAACAACCTGCCAGAGCACGAGCGCCACATTTTCATTAGCAACCTGAAATACCAGACCCTGCTAGATTCAATTCAAGGCCGTAGCCCGAACGTGGCGCTACTGCCTATCGTATCGATTCCTGAGCTGGAAACTTGGATTGAGACTTGGTCTTTCTCTGAGACTATCCACTCACGCTCGTACACCCATATCATCCGTAATATCGTGAATGATCCTGCCATCGTATTTGATGACATCGTTTCCAACGATCACATCATCAAGCGTGCGGGCGACATTTCTAAGTACTACGATGACTTGATCCAAGCGACCAACGATTACCACCGCCTAGGTGAAGGTACACACACGATCAACGGCGAAACGGTTAACATTAACCTTCGCGAGCTGAAGAAGAAATTGTACCTATGCATGATGTCGGTTAACGCACTGGAAGCTATCCGCTTTTACGTGAGCTTTGCGTGTTCGTTCGCTTTCGCAGAGCGTGAACTGATGGAAGGCAACGCGAAGATCATCAAGCTCATTGCCCGCGATGAAGCCCTGCACCTAACCGGTACTCAGCATATCCTGAACCTGCTTCGCACCGGTCAGGACGATCCGGAAATGGCTGAAATTGCCGAAGAGTGCAAAGGCGAGTGTTTTGACATTTTCCGTGATGCGGCAGAGCAAGAAAAAGAGTGGGCAGAATACTTGTTCAAGGACGGTTCGATGATCGGCCTGAACAAAGACATCCTGTGCCAATACGTTGAGTACATTACTAACTTGCGTATGGCGGCCGTGGGCCTTGAGCACGCCTACCCGGGCGCAACGCAGAACCCAATCCCATGGATCAACTCATGGCTATCGTCTGACAACGTTCAAGTTGCACCGCAAGAAGCTGAAATCAGCTCTTACCTTGTTGGCCAAATTGACAACGACGTAAGCGCAGACGATTTGGGCGACTTCGAACTATGAGTCGAGTCACCATTACCGTTAATGGTGTTAAGGTTCACGGCAATAGCCGTGAACCTTTGCTCAACCAGCTTGAAAAAGCCGGTTTTCAGCCCGAGTACCAATGCCGCAACGGCATGTGCGGGGCTTGCCGCTGCCAATTAACCACTGGTGCTGTCGACCAGCAAGACAGCATGGCTTTCATTGCCCCAAATGAAGTGCTTGCCTGTTGCTCAACGCCAAAAACCGATGTCGAGCTTGAGTTTAGCTATCAGCTAGCTCAGCAAGAAAATAAGAAAGCTATCTAGCCAGCTTTCTCACATCGCGGGTTTTCCCACCTAAATAGCTCGCTAACCCTCATTGGCAGGGATATAAATATCTCCCACCCGCTGCAATGATTCATACTGGCCAATCACTTCCTTGCCAGATAACCAGCGCCTTAGCATATCGAGCATCACGGTTGACACCACGTAGCGAAAATCTCTGCTGGCATATCGGCGCTTGGTAGTGATCAGTTGGGCCCAAGTACCCGCTGGCGTCGACAGTGCAACGGCCACTTGCCCCTCGTTTAACGTACCGGAAGCCAGGATCAGTCTGCTACCGCCTTGGCGATCATGGGTTTGGTTTTCCTGCGCAGCTGTCGCCATAGCAAGCACGGCAGCCAACGGCTCTTGTTGCTCATCAATGTTGTGTTCACCCAATACCCATGCGTGATTGAGCCTTGGTTGCACAGCTTCGCTATAATGTAGCCAATTGACCAGGAAGCCACCGGTCATCTGCTCGCACACAGTTAGGCGATAATCCGTTTTTACCAATTTGTCAGCTACTTCTTCCAGCAACGGTTGGCCAAAGCTAACAATATTGTCGCCCAACAGGGTTATAACCTGCTGCCGAATATGCGCCGCTTCTTGGTGCCCCCTCGGACAGAAGATCTTTACCTCAATAAACGGTAAAGACGAGCGATAGCCAAGCTCGTATCCCTCTGGCAGCTTGAGGGCTTGCAAGGTCTGGCCAATGCCCGATTCAGACAAACCAAAGGTATAGAGGCGATGACAATCTTTCGCTTGGACATCATCATAATTTTGCGCGAGCCGTGGCAAGATCTGCCCATGGGTCATCACCTTGAACTCACTTGGCACACCAGGCGTGAAAAATACCCAGGCACGGTTGATGTGCATGGCAAAGCCACACGCTGTACCCACTGGGTTATCGAGCAACTCGGCTCCCTCAGGTAGCATGGCCTGCTTGATGTTGGTTTCTGGCATTACACGGCTAAGCTTGGCGTACTTCGCCTTCATCTCTTCAACCCAATGCTCAGATAGCTCCAGCCCGACATCTGCTGCCACCGCTGCTGCTTGTGCGGTTAAATCATCGGTTGTTGGCCCCAAGCCACCATTAACGATCACGACATCGGCCGTTAAGCTGCAATGCTCAATTTCTTTCGCCAACATGTCCAACTGGTCACCCACTGTGGTTCTTCGGGTCATGGAAAAGCCATGTTCGAATAGCACCCGGGACAACCACGCAGCGTTGGTATCCGTAATATCGCCATGCAGTACTTCTTCCCCAGTGCTGATCATTGCTACCTGTAACATACTTCCCTCTGTTTTTATTCGTTTTTTTACATACTAGCCTGATTCGCACTATATGTGTGATTTAGTTGCGGCCAATAATTGGTTCATCATCACACTACCGATTATCTCTCATCACCAACCGACAATGTAAAGCTTGATTTACACCTCCTTACACCGAAGTTGACAGCGTATTCCTCTCAATATAAAGTCCACAACAGCACAGGCAAGCAACAAAGCCGACAAGTCACAACCATAAAGCTTCAAAGCAAGAGAAAAGCATGACAAAACACCATAAAAGACACTCCTATCGATAGCCACAAGGCCTTATCAAGTGTAAATAATATTGAACACTTCATAATTCGCCATTGTGGCCAACACCTCTATTAAGGGAGTGACCACAGGTGCATCAACCACCTCCCGAACACAACAACTCAATAATCTGGGAGCAACAAGCAATGTCTACCAACAAAACCTTCGGCAGTATGCTCATCATTGCCGGTACAACCATTGGCGCGGGAATGCTCGCCCTACCACTAGCCTCAGCCGGGTTGGGCTTTACAACTGCAACACTGGTTATGTTCGCCATTTGGCTGCTGATGACCTACACCGCATTGCTAATGCTGGAGGTCCACCAATATGCTGAAACAACAGCCACTTTAAACTCATTAGCCAACCAGCTGCTTGGGCGTAAGGGCCAACTGCTTGCCAGCTTCGCTGTGGCTTTCTTGATGTACTCTTTGTGTGCGGCCTACATTGCGGGTGGCGGCGATCAGCTTAACGATAAGCTGAATTTTTGGATGGGCATTGAAGTCTCAGCGCAAACCAGCGCGGTACTGTTTACCGTGATCATTGCCTCTGTTGTTGCCATCGGCACCCACTCGGTCGATATCGTGAACCGCGTATTGTTCACATTGAAAATCATTGCACTGGTAGTGATGTTGGGCTTGCTGGCACCGAATGTTGAAGGCGGCCACCTCGTTAATATGCCTATCGAGAACGGGCTGATCATTTCAGCTTTGCCGGTAGTGTTCACCTCGTTTGGTTTCCACGGTAGCATTCCTTCCGTTGTTCGCTACATCGGCATGGATATTCGCTCACTTCGTAAAGTCATGATTTTTGGCTCATCGTTACCGCTCATCATTTACGTATTCTGGCAAATTGCCAGCCAAGGCGTACTCAGCCAGGCAGACTTACTGGCCAGCAGCACGCTCGGTGCTTTCATTGGTACACTTAGCGACATGCTGCACAACCCAATGGTGAGCCAGTCAGTATCCATCTTTGCCGACCTAGCCCTGGCGACGTCATTTTTGGGGGTGAGCCTAGGCCTGTTCGATTTTATTTCCGACAGCTTCAAGCGTGATAGCCACAAGCACGGCCGCCTTCATACGGCATTGATCACCTTTGTTCCACCGCTTGGATTCGCGCTGTTCTACCCACAGGGCTTTATTATGGCCCTAGGCTTCGCAGCTATTGCATTGGTCATTTTGGCAATATTCTTGCCTGTTGCCATGGTGGTTGCACAACGCAAGCAGCGCCAGATCGAAGAGAATGAATACCGGGTAGCAGGTGGCACGCCAGCGCTTGTTGCTGCTACCGGGGCTGGGGTGTTGATTATCTCTGCTCAGTTTCTGCAAATGGCAGGGCTAATTCCTACGATTGGCTAATTGGTCAGCGAATAAAAAAACGCCAAGGTATATCTTCTGATACCTTGGCGTTAACTATTTAATTCAAATTAGCCTGATTAAATAACAAGCGATATAAATCGCTCGCTGGTAATATAAATTCAAAACACCTTAAAGATGTAATATACAAGCAGGTTATAATTAATCCTGTATTATTAATTTCATTAGATGAGAAGCTGGCCAATCAGACCTATAACTCCTTTTTTTACTTGCATTCAATGAATTACATCTTTTTTCTCATCGTTAGTGAATAAATCTCACGATTTTTTATTATTATCATATTTATACTTCTATTTTTAAGTTAATCTTGAACTACTATCACAAAATAAATGTATAAGCACTGGTAATGAACCATACCTTTTCGCTTTTTGAATACCTTCAATCACCAGTTTGGGTATTTGATATTCAGAATAAAAAAATCATTTGGGCCAACTCTGCTTCACTGCCATTATGGGAAGCAACATGCCCAAAGGAACTCTCGTCCCGCGACCTCAGTGTCGGCATGTCAGAAGCAGTCAGTGCGATTCTCGATGGCTACCAACGCCGCTTTGAAAAAGGCGAAGTCGTAAAGACATGGTGGTACTTCTCACCGAACAACATCATCAAAAAAGCACTCTGTCATTTTTCTGGTATTCCGCTAGAAAACGGCAGGCTGGGTATGCTGGTTGAAGTCATTTCTGAAGAGGCCACCTTAAAGCGAGAGCTTGCGGTATCAAGCAGTGGTAATTTAGCCCTACTCTTTTCCCAACAGGGCAAACTTGTCAGTGCCAACGACGCATTCAACCATGCTTATGGCCCACATTTGCAAGACCTAGCCAGCTTCCTTGGCGACGCGCAGCAGGCAGAGCAATGGTTGCACGATAGCCAAAACAATAAGCCGGTCAAAACTAAAAAACTATGCTGGACAGGCAAGAACCACCATTGGTTTAGCATTGAATGCAAGTGGCTGGAAGATCAACAGCAGCTGCTGCTTACCCTGATCAACATCAGCCAAGAAATTGAGCAGCAGCACAAAGCCAAGTACAACGCCGAGCATGACTTTATGACCGGGCTGCTCAATCGCCGCGGCATTACCAATGCGATAATAGAAAACCAGCACAGCCAACAGCCATATAGCCTCTTCTTCCTTGATATCGACGGATTTAAAATGGTTAACGACACCTATGGCCATGCCATCGGTGACAAGCTATTGCGCGCCATCGCAATCCGCCTACAGGAAGAGCTCAAGCTCAAGGGGCTACTCGCTCGCTTTGGTGGTGATGAATTCATCATCCAGGTCGAGCATCGCAATATCAGCGAGCCTGCGATTTTTGCCAAGCAAATTATTAACGCCCTTAACCGCCCCTTCCATTTAAAAGAAGTAGGCGAGCTTTCCATTGGCTGTAGCATCGGCATGGCCAACTACCCGACCGATGCCAAAGACATTGAAACCCTTATCACCCAAGCGGATATGGCAATGCACCGGGCAAAAATGCGCGGGCGAAACCGCAGCCATCATTTTTCGCCTGACATGGCAGACGCGCTATACCGCAAGATGACCTTGCGCCATCACCTCACTCTGGCCTTAGAAGCCGAAGCGTTTGACCTCTACTACCAGCCGATTGTTGATTTGAAATCGAAATCACTAAAAGGCTTTGAAGCCCTGATCCGCTGGCATGATGAAGAGCTTGGCCAGGTATCCCCGGCTGAGTTTATCCCGTTAGCAGAAGAAACAGGCCAAATCGTACCGCTGGGCAAGTGGATCATCAAAACCGCTTGTAAGCAGCTGGCCAAATGGCGCAAGAAGTATGGCAAGAACTTTATCATGAGCGTCAATCTATCAAGGGCACAGCTTCAATCTAGCTTGGCACCGACGATTGAAGCCTTCCTACAGCGCTACCAAATACCGCCATCGCAATTGGCACTTGAGCTAACCGAGTCAACCATGCTCCAAGACTACGACGAAGCCAAACAATGCCTTGATGACTTAGCTTCGCTTGGCCTTGAGCTCTACCTCGATGACTTTGGCACGGGTTACTCGTCGCTATCACAGCTACAAGATCTGCCCATCAGTATCGTAAAGCTCGACCAAAGCTTCGTCCAGGGCGAACACAAAGGCAGTCAGGCAATCATCGAAGCGACACAGGCGATCTGTGAAAAGCTTGATTTGAAGGTTGTCGCAGAAGGGGTTGAAACAGAGGCACAGCTCAATTACTTGCAGCAGTGTAGCTTTGATTACTGCCAAGGCTATTATCTTGGTCGCCCAATGCCGGCCTTTGAACATGAAGACCGCAACTTTACCTTGTTAAACACCGTGCAGGATCTTCAGCCAGCCACCAAGGTAAGTGAAATCAATTCTGGCACGGTTCACTAACCCCAATAGCGGTTACACCTACAACAAAAAGGCCAGTTGCAAACGATGCAACTGGCCTTTCTGTTGTTAATCTACTTAATCTAGATAGTGCTAATCTACATAGCGCTAATCTACATAGCGCTAATTTATATTTTGTTAGACTGCGCTTGGCGATATACCCTGCCAAATAGCCACCACGCCAGAGAATGAACACAGGATCAGCAATGAATACCGTAGCCACTCGGCTTTGATCAAATGCTGAACACGGTAGGCAAAAATAGACGTCAGTATCGGTACTGGTAAAATCATTAAGCTGTACTTCAGGTGCCACCAGCCAAAGTAGCCCGTTGCCGCAAGTATAACCAAAGACATCAAGCAGCTAACCGCAAAGTAGCCCGCCAAGTTCGCCCTTAGCTTACTCGCACCGGCATGTTGCAGTACAAGCGCCAGCGGTGGCCCGCCGATACTGGTACTGGTCCCCATTAAGCCTGATGCAAAACCAGCCCAGAACATCGACTTGGTTGTCGGCTCGATACGCACTTTCAGCAGGCTGATCGCAACCGCCAATAGCACGCCTACCCCCAGCACCAAGGAGAGTGACTGAAGCGAAATATACATCAACATGATACCGGCAATAATCGATCCCGGAATTCGCCCGATGATGGCCGCGCCAAGGCCGTTGAAACTTAAGACGCGTCGGTATTGCCACATGTTTATCAGTGAAAGCACCAACCCCACAACGGTGAGCATGCCGGGTACGAAACGCGGCTCAAAAATAAAGATGATTGGGGCGGCAACAATGGCCATACCGAAGCCAACGGTACTTTGAACAAAACAGCCTGCAGCTAAAGCCAAGGCACAATACAAGAGCGTAAGCGTGCTCAATTCTTCCATTTACTGTTTCAACTCCGCGTGGATTAATAGGTTTCTAGGGGTGATCGGCTTGTCACAAAAAGTACCGACAGTGACCTGATATCCCGACTCTTCCATAAAGCAGGCGCGATCATAAACCAGCCACATTTCTAGCGGTCGGCGGAACAGCTGGCGTACCAACTCCAGTTTTTCAACCCAGCCAAAACGTTGCTCCCCCACCTGCTGCCAATAGGCAAAATCAATGTTGTCAGGCAGGGTGACTTGCTTTTTCTCCGCCGCCCAACGGCAGAAAGCTTCAAAGCCGTCGTTTAGCAAGGCTTTTTGCACGTTCGGTACAGGCATATACTCATCGGTTGCCTGTATGTGCTTTTGCAAGCTGTCAAAACCAAGCCTGAAGCTGACCTCGACGAAACGTAAATTCTTCACCCGGTTACCGGCTGTCACGGTTTCCTGCAAAGGCAAACGCAAGTCATGTTTCGACAATGCCAGCTCGCTTTGCTGTGCCAAACGAGACATTGGTTGGTAAGACTTATCTCGGATCAGGTGGTAGCAACAAGGAGAGACACTTACCGCCTGCCCTTGTTTGCTTGCCACTCGCTGCAATAAGGAAACATGCAAATCACCGCAGGCGTGAAGTGCAACAGCATGTTGGCCTGCATGGATGTATTGCTCGCTGTCTGCCGAGAAGGCATCCCCTTGAACAAAAGTCATCGCCAACTTGAGCTTTTCGGCTGCTGCTGCGCCTGAGTCACACAGCGCCTGCTGCCATTCCAAACTCACCACTGGCGTTTGGTGCGTCGCTGTCAGCACCCTGCCCAAATAGCCTTTGCCCGCACACCATTCTAGCCAAGGCAGGTTTAAAGCCGGCAATGCACCATTAAAGGCTTGCAGTTGCTGCCATTTACGGCCAGGAATACCGATATCCAATCCTTTTGGGGCTATACGCTCGATACGCGCCAAACCTTCAACCTGCGATAAGCGATACAATTGTTGTGCTTGGGGAATATAAGGAGCCAGCTGAAAAGCCAATGCCTGCGGGTCGTCCAGCAACTCAGCCATTTGCTCGTCTGAAAGCGAGTTGAGCCATTGATATAGCGCCGGGTATTGCGCCTGCCATTCATCAGGTTGAACAGAAAAAGGCATAAACTGCCAAAAATGACGGGTTTCAGCTAAAACGGCGTCCAACTGGGCAAAAACCGGGGCAAACATGGTGCTCTCTTACTTAATCAGGTTAATCCCCGTTATTGTATACCATCAAAGCAATAAAGAGCAGAAAGAGACTGTTTCGATTTAAGAAAGAAAAAGGCAGCTATATACTGCCTTTGGTGGGTATTGTTAACAAACCAGCATCAATTGAATTACTTAACCGGCAATTCCATATCCGCAAACATGGCTTCAATTTCCGCATTGGTTTTTAGTGTCACGGCTTTATCGACAATGTCTTGAGTGAGGTGCGGGGCAAAACGCGCCATGAAGTCATACATATAGCTACGCAAGAAAATCCCCTTTTTAAAGCCAATCTTGGTGGTACTTGCCTCGAAAAGGTGGCTGGCATCAATGGCAACAAGATCGCCATCAATCGCAGGGTCTACCGCCATACTAGCAATGACGCCAACCCCGATCCCCAGCCTAACGTAGGTCTTAATCACATCGGCATCGGTGGCGGTAAAGACAATACGCGGGGTTAAACCCGAGCGGTTAAATGCGCTATCAAGCTCTGAGCGACCTGTGAAACCAAAAACATACGTCACCAACGAATACGCCGCCAGATCATGGAGGGTAATGTCATCCTTCTGAGCCAAAGGGTGATCGGCCCTTACCACAATAGAGCGATTCCAATGGTAGCAAGGCAGCATGATCATATCTTGATACAGGTGCAGGGCTTCCGTCGCAATGGCGAAGTCGGTGGTGCCTTTGGCCACGGCCTCAGCCAATTGCGAGGGCGTACCCTGGTGCATGTGCAGCGTCACTTTTGGGTAGCGGCTGGTGAAGCCTTTAATCACGGGCGGCAGTGCATAACGAGCCTGAGTATGGGTCGTGGCGATATTCAAGGTTCCCATTTCAGGGTGCGTGTGCTCACCAGCCACCGACTTGATGCTTTCAACCCGAGACAAAATATCACGGGCAATGGTGACGATGTCCTCACCAGCTGGGGTGACCTTAGTCAGATGTTTGCCACTGCGTTCGAAAATCTGAATGCCCAATTCATCTTCAAGCAAGCGCACCTGCTTACTGATCCCCGGCTGTGACGTGTAGAGGCTCTCAGCCGTAGAGGAGACATTGAGGTTATGGTTGACCACCTCAACAATGTATTTTAGTTGTTGTAATTTCATACTATCGCCTACTTATCTGCCCTATTACACTCTGCGTCCATGCTGGCTAAACGGGTCAACGAACCAGGAAACTTAAACCAGTTCAATTAAGTATATAACACCAAGTTATATACTTAAGGCATTAATATTCATAGCAGTTGTATTCAATAACTCCTACCATGACTCACTTTTTCACGCCTCTCTCAATCTAAAGCCCGTCAAATAAGGAAAACAGGGCAATTATTGCAAAAATCCAGATTGAGGAAGATTTACCCAATTTGCCTTTCGCCATATCAATAACTTGCTACTTAAACACGCAAAAATTGCAACAAAACTATGCCCTCATAGGGAGATGGTGTATCTTATAAGACTTAATTTAAGCACGGATGATCGACGTAACTTATGAGTATGCCACTAATCATTGGCCTGGTAAGTCTGCTACTGATCCTGATTGTTGGCTACAACATCATTATTCAGTACCGACAAAAACTGGAAAGCAGCAAGCAGCAGGAACTGGCAAAGTTCATTGCCGTGATCGATGCGACTGAAGACCTGATCGGTAATGCCCACCACCTACCTTATAGTAAAGAACTTTTAGTGTGCCTGAACCAACGCGTACTGTCTTCGCTGGAAGGTATGCTTGAGGTTGACCCATCAGATAAATCGCTACCGCAGCGCATCAAAAATGTTGCCGAGCAAATTCGTCAGCTACAAGAAAACTACTCTAATGCCGATGTCGCCAGCTTCAAAGTGCCAACAACGGATAAACAAGCCATTGGCATGCTTCAGCTGGTGAAACGCTTAAAAGTCGTGATTAAGGGTGAACACAGTAAAGGCCGTATGCCGACTCAATCCTTCGTTGCTGAAAACGCGCGCCTGGAAGGCATTCAATTGCGCATTAACATCGAAAATGTGATTAAGCGTGCCAATGACGCCCGCAATAAGCGCCAGTTGGGTACCTCAAAGCAATTGCTCAAGAAAGGTATCGATGCCCTGGCCAGCAAAAACGACAACTACGCTAACCAAGCGCGTGAAAAGCTACAGAAAATGCTAATGGAAATTGACAGTAGCCAAAACCTCAGCCATGAACAAGAGCGCCAGCAAATGATTGAAAAAGAGCAGGACGAACTCGACGTACTGTTCCAACCTAAGCGCAAATGGTAATCGGCAAAATATCGAACACAAAAAAGGTCACCACGGTGACCTTTTTTATTTTCCATCCTCAGCAAGGAGGCAACAGCGCTAGGCTGCTAAATCATCCCCCATTGGCTTTTTTCCGCTTTCGTCCTCACCACTTTTGCCTTGCTCGCTAAGTACTTCGGCCAAGGTCGTACGGGATAGGTGCCCTTCCACTTCACCTTCCGCATTAATGACTGGTAGCGGGTGCTCGCTATCTAATGTTTCTGGAATCACCTCTTCCAACAAGGCATCGGCATGGACTGCGGGCACAGCTTCTAACATGGATGGCTCAATGGCTTTACCGTAATCCTGCTCATCCACCTCTTCGAGGCTTTGCTGGGTAATCACGCCTTGGTAGCCATCATCGCTAATATAGTAGCCATAATCGCCTTTTTCGCTGCGCATTTGCTTGATAGCTTCGCCTATTGTCTCTGCCGAAATACGTACTGCCTGCGGCTTCATCACCGTTTCAACCGTAAGCGCCCTGGCACGGTTCACGTCTTTCACGAAGGCTTCAACATAGTCGTCTGCTGGCTCAAGCAATATCTCAACCGGTTTACCTTGCTGTACGACCTCACCATCGCGAAGAATGGCAATGCGATCCCCCAGCCTGAGCGCTTCATCCAAGTCATGGGTAATAAATACAATGGTCTTGTGCAATTTCTCCTGCAACTCAATAAGCTGATCTTGCATTTCACTGCGGATAAGCGGGTCGAGTGCTGAGAAGGCTTCGTCCATCAACAAAATTTCGGCATCGGTGCACAGTGCCCGGGCCAAACCGACCCTTTGTTGCTGACCACCTGAAAGGCTGGCTGGGTAAAGATCTTGGTAACCATCTAGGCCAACCGTTTCTAACCAGTATTGCGCCTTCTTAACCCGCTCCGACTTGTCGACCCCTTGGATCTGCAAGCCATAGGCGATGTTCTGCAATACGGTACGATGTGGCATCAAGCCAAAGCGCTGGAATACCATCGACATCTTATGGCGGCGAAATTGCTGCAGCTCCTTGTCACCGAGTGCCAACACATTGGCGTTTTCCACCTCGATGATACCCTCTGTCGGCTCAATCAAGCGGTTGAAATGGCGGATCAGAGTCGATTTCCCGGAGCCGGACAACCCCATGACGACAAAGATCTCCCCTGGGTAAATATCGAGATTAATATCACTCAAGCCCACGGTATGGCCGGTTGCCGACAAAATATAATCTTTCGACTCACCGGCTTTGACTTGCTCAAGCACCTTGTCGGCATTGGGGCCGAATACCTTGTACAAGCCACGAACGCTAATCAATGGTTGCTGTTGGGATGGCTGGCTCATGATTGTTGTCCTCCAAGATGCTGCTGGGTTCGCTTGGCGTAACTTTGAGTAATACGGTCGAAGATTATCGCCAATGCAACAATCGCCAGTCCATTAAGTAGCCCGAGGGTGAAATATTGGTTGGTTATCGACTTCAACACCGGCTGACCAAGCCCCTTCACGCCGATCATCGAAGCAATCACCACCATGGCCAATGCCATCATTATAGTCTGGTTGATACCCGCCATGATGTTGGGCATCGCCAGTGGTAGCTGGACGCCAAACAAGCGCTGCATCGGGCTGGCGCCATAAGCCGTTGCCGCTTCTAGCACTTCCTTATCCACCAAGCGTATACCTAGGTTGGTCAGCCTGATCACCGGCGGGATGGCGTAAATCACCACCGCAATCAAACCCGGGATCTTACCAATACCCAATAGCATCACCACCGGGATCAAGTACACAAATGCCGGCATGGTCTGCATAATATCGAGCATCGGGGTGACAATGTTTTGTACCCTATCCGAGCGGGCCATCATTACCCCAACGGGCAAGCCTATGCCTATCGCCACCAAGGTGGATACCAAAATAATGCTCATGGTTCGCATGGTGTTATCCCACATACCGAAGAATCCAATCAGCATGAAGGCCACAATAACCGATACCGTCAGGCGCCATGAGCGACTGGCAGCATAGGCCAAGCCAGCCAACACCGCGATCACGAGCCACCAGGGCGAACCGAGCAAGAGTTTTTCAAACCAGATAAGAAACGATAACAGCGGGTCGAACACGGCCTCGATACTGTCGCCATATTCACGAGAGAAAGCGCGATACGCACCATCTAAGGTTTTTCGTATTTCCAAAAGCTGGGCGCGATCAAGCTTTGGAAACTCCGTTAACCATGATTGATCTGACATAATTTTTTCCATTCTTAACAACTAAATAAGGCCCGGCATCCATACCGGGCCACTTCATTCACTGAAGGTTTGGATCACAGCTCAGACAACGCTTGTTTCACTTTCTTCGCCACATCAGGGCTAACCCACGTCGTCCAAGTTGACTCGTTTTCAATCAAAAATTGCTCCATGGCAATTTCGCCGTCGGCTTGGTTATCTTCCATCCATGCCAGTAGCCCATTCATTTGCGCATTGGTAAATGAACGTGCTTCAAGGTAAGCCAATGCGTCTGGTGCACGCTTGGCAAAAGTCTCGGTGACGACCGTATCTACCGCTGATGGCGGGTACATGGTCACTTTAGGTTCTAGGCAGTCAGCATTCGCAGTACAAGACTTGTAATGGGCTTCATCCACCCCTGAGCCAAAGTCTACTTTCACCATTTTATATTTGCCCAGAATAGCCGTCGGCGCCCAGTAGTAGCCAAACCATGGCTCTTGGCGCTCATAAGCCTTGGCAATTGAGCCTGCTAACCCAGCACCTGACCCTGGATCAATCAGCTCAAAACCGGCATCTTCAAGTTCCATTGCCTTGAACAAGTTGCCAGCGGTGATCTGGCAGTTCCAGCCAGCTGGACAACCAAGGAAGGCAGAACGGTCAGGATCTTCTGGATGGGTAAACAGCTTGGCATTGGCTTTGATACCGGCAATGGTCGCCAAAGAGGGATCTTTTTCAACCATATAGGCGGGTACCCAAAATCCTTCTTCACCACCATCAGAGAGGCTGGCACCTGCATAGCGCAAGCGACCTTCTTCAACGCCGCGATCCAATGCCTCCTTCATGGAGTTGCTCCATAGCTCTGGGGCAATATCCGGTTCGCCTTTTTCGATCATTGACGTGCCCGTTGGCATGGTATCCCCGGGAACCAACTCGGCGTTACAGCCGTAGCCATGCTCAAGGATAAAGCGGTCAACATTGGCGATGAGTGTTGCAGAGTTCCAGTTCATATCGGCAATTGTGACATCACCACATTCACTGGCGTAACTGTTTATCGAGGCACCTGCAAGAACCAGGGCTAGCGAGAGCTTCTTAATCATATCCATTCCTTTGTAAAACAATTTCAGCATGCTTTTCACGCAGCCTGCGCAACAAGTTATTAACAAAACCTTTAGTATACTAAGCATTCCATCAGCAAAAATCAAAACGGCGCTGTCAAAAATCCTTAATATATAAAGGGGGGTGCATGCCTATTTAATTAGTACTGTAACTATTTAAACTATAGCAACGAATTATGGCGGTGTGGGTAAGCGGCTCTCTAACCAACGATTTTTTGTTATAATCACGGCAATAACAAAGACCAGCCTCAACAAAAAACGATGAATACCACCCAAAAAATGATTGATGAGCTATTGGCTCCGATAAAGCAATTCCTCCAGTGCCCAACACCGGATGCATGGATTGAAGAAGCAACCAAACCTGAGCATTTGGTCCCTTTGTTAGTCGACCATTGTAATTGCGAGCTGAAAGCCAGCCAGACCGCGATCTTCCTGATCCGCAAATACGCGGTGGATGCCGAAAGCGGCCAAGCACTGCTCGATTGGGCCAAGCCTTATGAAGAGTTTGTTTACGGCAAAGATCGTGATACGTCGGCGTTCCACGGCAAGAAAAATGGGCTGTCAGCGCCGCTAACACCGAAGGCAGACTTCCCTTTCGGGCAAGAGCTGATTGATAAGATGGTTCGCTTGATCAAAGAGGAATTTCACCACTTTGAGCAAGTACTGGAAATCATGGAAAACCGGGGAATCCCCTACTCCAGCCTGAATGCTGGCCGCTATGCCCGTGGGCTAATGAAGACGGTCCGTACTCATGAGCCTGCCGCCCTTGTCGACAAGTTGATCATTGGTGCATTCATCGAAGCGCGCTCATGCGAGCGTTTTGCCAAGCTAGCGCCATACCTTGATGATGAGCTGAAAAAGTTCTACATCTCGCTGCTGCGCTCGGAAGCCCGCCACTACCAAGACTACCTCAAGCTGGCTGAACAAATTGCCGGGGAAGATATCTCAGCGCGGGTTGCCCAGATCGGCGCCAAGGAAGCTGAGCTGATCAACACCCCTGACGACACCTTCCGCTTTCACAGCGGCGTGCCTGCAGTGGCAACGGCCTAGCCTGTTTCAACCTGGCTCGGTAAACCAGTCCCAATCGATATAAAAAAACCGCCTTTCGGCGGTTTTTCTTTATTTCTCGGCTTTTTCTTTCTTCGGCTTCTTACGCTTGTCGGTAATTTCCCACTTACCGTCAATGTATAGCCCGGTCCAGCCTGAAGGCTTGCCATCGATTTCAGAACGAACGTAGTTCTCTTTGGTCTTGCGACTAAAGCGAACCACAGTCGGGCGACCATCCGGATCTTCCGTTGGAGCCTCTGTCAGGTAGGTAAACTTCGGTGACAGACGATCTTTGAAACGCACCAGCTCTTCAACCAACGGAGCACGAGTCTCGCGTGATTTAGGGAAGGTACTTGCCGCCATGAACAAACCTGACGCACCGTCACGCAATACGAAGTAAGCATCTGGATCTTGGGTACATGGTACCTCAGGTAAGTGCACTGGATCTTCTTTAGGCGGTGCAATCTCACCGTTCTTCAAGATCTTACGCGTGTTCTTACACTCTTCGTTGGTACAGCCCATGTACTTACCGAAGCGGCCGTTTTTCAGCTCCATATCAGAGCCACACTTGTCACACTCGATAACAGGACCGTCATAGCCTTTCAGCTTGAACTCGCCTTTTTCGACAATGTAACCGTCACAGCTTGGGTTGTTACCACATACATGCAACTTGCGCTCTTGGTCGATCAGGTAAGCGTCCATCGCAGTGCTACATTTCGGACAACGTTTCTTCGCACGCAATGCGGCGGTTTCCACGTCTTCCTCTAGCACATTGACGATACCTTCTTCGTCACCCAAGTTGATAGTGGTCTTACAGCGCTCTTTTGGCGGCAGTGCGTAACCAGAACACCCCAGGAACACGCCGGTAGATGCGGTACGAATACCCATCGGGCGCTCACAGGTCGGGCACTTAATATCGGTCAGTACGATATTGTTTGGCTTCATCCCGCCTTCAGTTTCATCCAACTCCGCTTTTTCTAGCTCGGTGGTGAAGTCGCTAAAGAACTTATCCAGTACTGCTTTCCAGTTTGCTTCGCCTTCAGCGATTTTATCGAGGTTACCTTCCATGCGGGCGGTAAAGTCGTAATCCATCAGGTCAGCAAAGCTTTCGTCTAGGCGATCAGAAACAATCTCACCCATCTTCTCGGCATAGAAGCGACGCTGGTCAACATGAACGTAGCCACGATCTTGAATCGTCGAGATAATTGACGCGTAAGTTGAAGGGCGGCCAATACCGCGCTTCTCTAGCTCTTTAACCAATGCAGCTTCTGTAAAGCGTGCTGGCGGCTTAGTGAAGTGTTGCTTAGGTTCCAATGACTCTAGCTTCAACGTGTCGCCTACGTGGACCATAGGCAGCGTTGTGTCTTCATTTTTACCTGATGGACGCTGTACATGTGTCCAACCCGCAAAACGAAGGGTACGGCCTTTGGCTTTCAGGGTGAAGTCACCCGCTTTTACCGTAATCGTGCTTGAGTCGTATTTCGCCGGTACCATCTGACAAGCGACAAACTGACGCCAAATCAAGTCGTAAAGCTTAATGGCATCTTGGTCGACACCTTCAAGGTGCTCGGCTTGAACATCAACGCTTGAAGGACGGATCGCTTCGTGCGCTTCTTGCGCATTACCCTTGCTGCCGTAAACATTTGGCTTGCTTGGCAGGTAATTCTCACCGTATTCAGCGCCGATAAATTCTCGCGCAGACTCAACCGCTTCTTTCGATAGGTTGGTCGAGTCGGTACGCATATAGGTAATATACCCCGCTTCGTACAGGCGCTGTGCCAAGCCCATGGTGCGTTTAACGCCGTAGCCAAGACGCGTACTCGCCGCTTGCTGAAGCGTCGAGGTGATATAAGGTGCCGATGGCTTGCTGCTGGTTGGGCGATCTTCACGATCAACCACTTGGTACGCTGCCTTCTCAAGCAACGACTTAGCCGCCATGGTCTCAGTTTCGTTAACAGGTCGGAATGCCTTACCCGCCTGCTGGGCCACCATCAAGCGAAGCGCATCGCTAGCGCCCGTTTGGGTGTTGGCATGAATGTCCCAGTACTCTTCTGGGTCAAACGCTTTGATTTCGCGCTCACGCTCAACGATCAGCTTCACCGCTACCGACTGAACTCGGCCTGCAGACAGGCCACGTGCGACTTTTTTCCAAAGCAGCGGCGAGACCATAAAGCCAACCACGCGATCCAAGAAGCGGCGTGCCTGCTGGGCATTAACACCATCGATGTTAAGCTCGCCCGGCTCTTCAAACGCCTGTTGAATCGCATTCTTGGTAATTTCGTTGAATACAACGCGCTTGTAACGTTCATCATCGCCACCGATGATCTCACGAAGGTGCCACGCAATAGCTTCTCCTTCGCGGTCCAAATCAGTTGCGAGGTAAACAAAATCAGCATCTTCAGCTAATTTTTGAAGTTCGTTTACAACCTTTTCTTTGCCCGGCAGCACTTCGTATTTCGCTTCCCAGTCGTTGTATGGGTCTACGCCCATCTTGCCGATCAGGGATTTACGATCTTTTTCTTTCTTGATACGTGCTTTTTCTTCCGCACTTAGACCTTTGGTCGAAGTCGGGGCCGCTTTTTTGCCAGTGCTTCGTGCACCTGTTGGCAAATCACGAACGTGACCCACGCTTGACTTAACGATGAAGTCCTTGCCCAAGTACTTATTAATCGTTTTCGCCTTGGCTGGGGACTCCACAATAACGAGAGATTTACCCATAATGACTCTATTTCGTCCTCGTGCTCACAAAACTCAATATAAAAACAAATGGTTACACGCTAAATGTTAAACCCTAGCACTGTAACTCTAATCACACCAAACTGATTAAGTAACTATTCACATAGTGAAGCTCAACCACGTTGAGGACATCTATTGGTAACTAGTTACGTAATACGATTCGTATTTACATATTGGGCTAGTATTGGAGAAGGTCAACTGCTTTTTAACAAAAAGGGTCTGATTGGTCGCCCCTTCCCCAGTTGTTAACACCTTGTTAATCACCAGCCTGACACCGAAAAATGCACCGATTTACCGCGACTCAAAATACCGCCATATTGATATAACGGCAGTATTCCCTCTATATATAGTCCGAATATGTTGTCCGAATGCCCACCCTGCTTTTAAACGATACGCATCAAAGCACAACGGGCGGTAATCATTACCACCTCATCAACAGTTTGACTATAAAAATCAATCATTTTTTGTATCGGCTCACAGAATTTCGCCTATTCAGCCACTAAATAGCCTCATGATTGAACAATTTAGCCCTAAGCCCTCGGTTACATCAGGGATTTGTTATCGCCACTCAATTTCAATACACTATCGCCCATCTGCCCAGCACCATATGCTGGGACAATCACTTAGATCCAGAGAACATCCCATGAGTACGAAAAAGACTATCTCTCAAGACGAACTGTTAATGATTGCCAACCAGATGATCCAAGAGCACGATGCTTACCTTGACGGCATGCGTGCAACTTCTGTGGAAGAGCGTGACGGTGTTTTGATCTTCAAAGGTGAGTACTTCCTTGATGACAACGGCATCCCAACTGAGAAGACCACAGCCGTCTTCAATATGTTCAAGTTCCTTGCCCACAAGCTATCACCAGAGTTCACGTTGTCTTGATTCAAGCTTAGCCTGCACTGGAAAAAAACAGCCCCGCATGTCGCGGGGCTGTTTTCTTATCAGGCGATAACCTTCAATTACATATCGATGGTCATGGTATCTTTGCGTTCACCATCATCGCCAGAAGGCTTATCCGGTGACGAAGGCGGCTCGCCGCGCCCCTTCGGATCCTCACCAAATTGATTCGGCCCCTTGGTACCATCCAGAATGCCCAACTCCACAATCACGAAGATTGGGCCAACCAATGGCAGCAGGGTCACGATGACCCACCATGCACTCTTGTTGCGATCATGCAAACGCTTGATATTCAATGCAAGCGACGCCCAGAACACCAAGCCCAAGATGAGAATCGACAAAATATTCAATACTGGGTTATTGGCAACATTTTCCGGGGTGCTATAAATAAACACCGGCAATGAAATTAGCAGCACCGGCACACTGTATAACCAGTAATCACGGCGTCGCATACGACCTTTGAATGAAAATAGTGCCCACTTCTGATTCATGATCACACCTATACGATTGGGCGCTGGCCGCGGCTGATCCACTTCAGCAGCAAGTTATCTGCCGCATCACCCGTGGCACCGGCTAGCTTCTCTGCCAGCTTTTTGCGCTGCACATAGCGTACCTGAAGCACGTCACGGTCCTTACAGGCATGGGTAATGAAATCATCGCTGGTGCCGATCTCATCAACCAAGCCAAGATCCAATGCCTGCTTGCCAAACCAATGCTCACCCGTTGCCACTTTCTCTAGGTCTAGATCAGGGCGGTGAACGGCAATAAAGTCTTTGAATAACCCGTGAGTTTCTTCGATTTCAGTTTGGAACTTTTCACGCGCTTTATCGGTATTTTCACCGAACATCGTTAATGTTCGCTTAAATTCACCGGCGGTGATCTGCTCAAACTCAATGTCGTTTTTCTTCAGCAATTTATTGAAGTTTGGCAGCTGGGCAATAACACCAATTGACCCCACAACCGCAAAAGGCGCTGAGATAATTTTGTCGGCAACACAAGCCATCATGTAGCCACCGCTCGCGGCAACCTTATCGACAGAAATTGTTAGCTTGATGCCCGCCGCTTTCAAACGATCAAGCTGTGATGATGCCAAGCCGTAGCCATGAACCATGCCACCGCCAGTTTCTAGGCGAAGCAACACTTCATCGCCTTCCATTGCAACCGCAAGGATGGCTGTCACTTCTTCACGCAGCGAAGTCACTTCACGGGCATCAAGGCTACCGTGGAAATCCAATACAAACAGACGCGGCTCGCGCGAGTGGGATAAATCCCCTTCCTTGGCCGCCTTCTTCACTTCGCTCTGGCGAGCCTTGTGCTTCTCTTTTTCTGCTTTTTTGTCTGCCTTATCGCGTGCTTTTAGCAGTGGCTTATCAAATAAGTGAGACTCTAATTGATGAACAGTATTCTTATATTGCTCACTCAAATCAGTCACTTCAAGCTCGCCCTTAGCGGTATGATGACCCTTTAAGCTCTTCGCGATAACAAGAATACTGACAATCGCAATCACCACCGTGGCAATCTTGGCTAGGAACAGCCCATAATCAAACAAAAAATCCAATGTTGAGTCCTCATCTTTTGACGTCTTGCCATTGTAACCAAGTTGTCACTGTATACAATGGAGCGACTAGAAAAACCAATAAGGAAGTTATTCGTGGAATATCAAATTGCTGACAACTCTCTGAAAGATCGTGTCATCTTGGTGACCGGCGCTGGTGAAGGAATTGGCCGTCAGGCAGCTATCAGCTATGCCGCCCACGGGGCAACCGTTATTTTGCTTGGCCGCACCGTGGCGAAGCTTGAAGCCGTGTACGACGAAATTGAATCACTGGGCTACAGCCAACCTGCGATTATCCCGATGGACTTGATGGGCGCAACCAAGCAAAACTACCTTGATATGGTTGAGACTATCGAAACCCAATTTGGCCGCCTTGACGGCGTACTGCACAATGCGGGTTTGCTTGGTGTACTGAGCCCGTTTGACCAACTAGGCGAAGATACCTTTGACGAAGTGATGCAGGTAAACGTTAAGGCGCAATTCTTGTTGACCCAGGCTATCATGCCCTTGGTGAAGAAGGCCCCTGATGGCCGTATTATCTTTACCTCGTCAACAGTTGGCCACGAAGGCCGAGCCTTCTGGGGTGCTTACTCCATCTCCAAGTTTGCCACCGAAGGCATGATGCAAATCGTTGCCGACGAGATGAGCAATACCCCGGTTCGTGTTAACGCCATCAATCCAGGCGGTACCCGCACCGGTATGCGCGCCAAAGCTTTCCCGGCAGAAGACCCGAACCTGCTCAAGACCGCTGAAGACATCATGCCGCTTTACCTGTACCTAATGGGCCCAGAGAGCAAAGATGTCAACGGCCAGTGTATCGATGCCCAGCCTAAGCGTAAGCCAGGCGCAGCAAGCTAGCCCTACCGCTTGCCGCTGTACCTCACGCATAAAAAAAGCAGCCAATCGGCTGCTTTTTACTGTTTGGTTCAAACCAAAACTGCGCTTATTTACGTGTACGCGGCTTAGCTGGCTTGTTTTTAAGCGGGTTACGGCGGTTCGCAGCATTGCCAGACGGCTTGCGACGACCGTTACCGGTATTGCGCTCTTCGGCTTCTTGGTTGCGAGACGATGAACGGCGGTTGTCCTGACGACCACGGCGACCGCGACGGCCTCCCTCATCATTGACACGCTCTTCGTGACGACGCACGGCACGGCGGATTTGGCGAACACCACGCTTACGCTTTTGACCCTCAACCGTTAGCTCGGTTTTGGTTTCGTGCGGCATTTCAACCGATTCACGAAGAATGTTCACGTCGTTTAGTTCAAGCTCCATCCAACCGCCACGAGGCAAGTCTTTAGTCAGGAAGATTTCACCGTAGCGAACACGCTTCAGGCGGCTTACAGTCACGCCCTGTGAATCCCATAGGCGACGAACCTCACGGTTACGACCTTCGGTGATCACAACGTAGAAAGTATGGTTCATACCTTCGCCACCGGCGTATACCACGTCTTCAAAACGTGCCATACCGTCTTCAAGCTTCACGCCCTGTACCAGGTTACGTACCATTTGCTCGGTCACTTCACCAAACACACGCACCATGTACTCACGCTCAATGGTACGGCTTGGGTGCATTAGGCGGTTTGCCAGTTCACCGTCGGTGGTGAACAACAGCAGACCGGCGGTGTTCGCATCCAAACGGCCAACCGATACCCAGCGGCCTTCTTTAAGACGCGGCAAGCGGTCGAATACGGTGCGGCGACCTTCAGGATCATGACGGGTACACAGCTCGCCTTCTGGTTTGTTGTATGCCAATACACGACAAACTTCATCAGAAGATGCTACTAGGTCAATTTTGTGACCATCGATACGTAATGTCACATTTAGGTCTTCAAGGCGATCGCCTAGTTTTGCCACTTTGCCGTCAATGCTTACACGGCCTTGTTGGATCATTAATTCGATCTCGCGGCGAGACCCCTGGCCAGAACGTGCCAGCAACTTCTGTAATTTTTCACTCATCAGACAAACCTTTGTCGCCTTCACAGGCGTCGAAATATCATCACACTTTAAGCCATCTTAAAGCGATGGCGGATTATGCCAAAAGCTTAGCCCAGTTACCACCTAAAAGGCTGAACAACTGCGGATTATCACCGTGTTCTCAGCCATTGATATGCAACTGGGTTTAATCCTAACCTCTACTCGAAGGGAGCAGGGTCGCCGGCACCCACGCGAGCGATTTCCATTTCATCGTTGCTAAAGTCAATCACCGTGGTCGGTTGCTCGCCGAGGTAACCGCCGTTGATAATCAGATCAACCGCATGTTCTAGCTGGTCACGGATATCATCCGGATCAGACTCAGTCGTGTCATTCCCCGGCAAAATCAGCGACGTTGACATTAACGGCTCTCCAAGAGCTTCCAGTAGCGCCAACGCAATCGCGTTATCCGGTACGCGGATACCGATGGTCTTGCGCTTCGGGTTCATTAGGCGGCGAGGCACCTCTTTGGTGCCTTTAAAGATAAAGGTGTAGGCACCCGGTGTATTGTTACGCAGCAACCTGAAGGCACCATTGTCGACACGGGCATACAGTGACAGCTCTGACAAATCGCGGCAGAGTAAGGTGAAGTTGTGCTTATCGTCCAAGCGGCGGATCTGGCAGATACGCTCCAGTGCCGACTTGTTCTCCAACTGGCAGCCCAAGGCATAGCCCGAATCGGTTGGGTATACAATCACACCGCCATTGCGAATGATCGCCACTGCTTGGTTGATTAGCCTTGTTTGGGGTGTTTCAGGGTGAACATAAAAAAACTGACTCATTTTTCCTCCGAAGGAAGCGATAGCCACCAGACCCAATTAGTCCGTGGCAATACCCTCTTCCCCTTCAATGCGTTTTTTCTCGACATCCCATTCATGCCAGACCTCAGTCACACCTTTCGGCAACCATAGGTTGCGTCCCAGTTCGGTCCATGGAGAGGCATAGTGGAAGTCGGAACCTTGTGAAGCTAGTAATTTGTAATCAATTGAATAATCAGCCAATAAGCGCCTTTCCTGAGGCGACTGCTGTGGCAACGACACCTCCATGGCATCCCCTTTGGCTTCAACAAACGCCGCCAGCAAGCGCTTAATCCACTTCGCAGTCATCTTATACCGGCTCGGGTGGGCCAACACGGCCTGCCCGCCGGCAAGGTGAATAGCCTCGACCGCATCGGCAATCGAACACCAATTCGGTGGTACGTAGCCAGGGTTATTACGGGTTAAGAACTTCTTAAACACGGCTTGCATGTTTTTGGCGTAGCCCTGCTCAACAATCCATTGGGCGAAATGCGAGCGGGTCAGTGTCGCGCCATTGGCAATTGCCTTGGCCCCTTCATAGGCTCCCGGCATCCGGTTCTTTTCCAGCCGCTCGCCAATTAGCTGCGCACGGGCATCTCGCCGAGCCGCCTGTTCGGCAATTAACTGGGTAATGGCCGGGTGCTCAGGGTCGATATTCAAGCCCACAATGTGAATATCAAAATTTCGCCAAAGAGTCGATATTTCAATGCTTTTGATGAGAGTTAGCGGCAAGTTTTTTGCTTCAATCTCCTGCTGAGCAGCATTAAGCCCACTGACGGTGTCATGATCAGTAATAGCCAGGATATCAACCCGGCGCTCAACCGCTCTCGCAACCAGTTCTTCTGGCGACAGCCGACCATCCGAAGCTGTCGTGTGGCTATGTAAATCAAACAACATAAATTATTTTCTTGACTTTGAGTTCATGAACTAGTTTACTAGTACGCAATTACTGAATACCAATACGTACTAACGTTACAGGATATTTACATGTTACAGCAATTTCATCATCAGCTCTGCGCTTTATTCTCTTGGTGGTGGCACTTCCCAACGCGGGTGGTGTGATTTGCTGTACCTACAGTCAGACAACACAAACCCGCCAGCGTGCGGGTTTTTTTATGCCCAGTTTCAAGTAACAGAATAATTTTTCAAGTATTTAACCAAATTCAGCACGATACGTTGGCAAGCAACCACTCAACGTAGAGCAATAAAGGAAGACGTTATGATTATCGTACTAAAGCCAAATGCCACAGAAGAACAAGCAAAAGAAATCCTGTCGCGCATTGAAACAGCTGGCCTAAAGCCACTTTACATGCCGGGTGTCGAACGTATCGTGCTAGGCGCATTAGGTGACGAGCGAGTACTGGAAAAGCTTCACCTTGATGCCTACCCTTGTGTCGAGACCGTAAAGCCAATCTTGACCAAGTACAAAATGGTGAGCCGTGAAGTACAGGCACACGACACCGTTGTCCGCTTTGGCAACGCCGCGGTGGGCGGTGATAAGTTTGCTGTTATTGCTGGGCCTTGCTCGGTTGAATCGGAAGAGCAGCTATTGTCGGTTGCCGAAGTCGTTAAAAAGCACGGCGCGGTTGCCCTGCGTGGCGGCGCATACAAGCCGCGCACCAGCCCTTACGATTTCCAGGGCATGGGTGTTGAAGGCTTGAAACTACTGCAAAAAGCCAACCAGCAACTTGGCATCCCTACCGTGTCAGAGGTAATGGAAGTGAGCCAGATGGATGCAATGTGTGAATATGTTGACTGTCTACAAATCGGTGCTCGCAATATGCAAAACTACGCCCTGCTCAAAGCTGTGGGAGAAAGTAAGAAACCGGTCTTGCTCAAACGCGGACTTTCAGCCACTATCGAGGAGCTGTTACTAGCGGCGGAGTATATCTACGACGCAGGAAACCCGAACATTATCCTGTGCGAGCGTGGTATCCGCACCTACGAAACAGCAACACGTAACACATTGGACCTCAATGCCGTCGCTTACCTTAAGCAACGCACCCACCTACCAGTGGTTGTTGACCCAAGCCACGGCACAGGTGTTCGCGAGTTGGTGATTCCACTTTCGCGAGCAGCTGCTGCAGTCGGTGCCGACGGTATTATCGTCGAATCACACCTTAACCCGTGTGAAGCCTTATCAGATGGCCACCAGGCACTGACAGGTCCAATGTTCGAGCAGTTGATGCAAGAGTTAAAACCGTTTGTAGAAGCGGCAGGGAGAACGCTGTGAACACTACCCCACGAGGCGCTGGCGAGTTAGAACTACTGAGCCTAGACGTCCCTTATGTTGCGGACCCGACGGAGCTGTATTACTCCGTCTGTGGCAACCGACCACATAACCTGTTGCTTGAGTCGGCGGAAATCGACTCAAAGCAAGATTTGAAGAGCCTGATGCTCATCGACTCGGCAGTACGCATTGTCTGCCGTGGCAAGCAAGTTCGCCTTGAAGCCCTAACCGATAACGGCCTGAATGTATTACAAACCCTTGAAGGGAAAATGCCTTCTGACATTCAGGTGAGCCGTGAAGCCAAATGCCTGGTACTTGATTTCCCATCGGCAGAACGTGCCCTTGATGAGGACAGCCGCCTGCGTCAAACCTCGTCGTTTGACGCCCTGCGCCTGATCCAGCACGCGTTTGATATCGCGGGCCACCCGCGCGAAGCTTTATTCCTTGGTGGTTTGTTTGCCTATGACGTTGTCGACGGCTTCGAACCGCTACCAGAGGTCGCCCAAGACAACCGCTGTCCCGATTACCTGTTTTACATTGCCGAGACGTTGCTGGTCATCGACCACCAGCGCCGCAAGGGCAAGCTGCAAGCCACCTTGTTTGGTGGCGATGAGTACACCGCAAGCTACTTTGAATTAAGCCGCCGTTTGCAGCACATCAAAGAAGCCTGCCTAGAACCTAAGCCGCTGCCGGCAGCCGAGCTGTTAGACGATTGCGAGCCGACGGTTAGCGTCAGTGACGAAGACTTCTGCCAGCAAGTGCTTGACCTTAAGCAACATGTCATCAATGGCGATGTCTTCCAGGTGGTGCCATCACGCCAGTTCACCCTGCCGTGTCCATCACCGCTGGTTGCCTACAAAGAGCTAAAGATTGGCAACCCAAGCCCGTACATGTTCTTCCTGCAAGATGCCGACTTCACCCTGTTCGGTGCTTCGCCGGAAAGTGCGCTGAAATACTGCACCGAGAGCAACCAAATCGAAATCTACCCAATCGCCGGTACCCGCCGCCGTGGTAAGAATGCCGATGGTTCTATCAACCTTGACCTTGATGGCCGTATCGAGCTCGAACTGCGCAGCGACATGAAGGAAAACGCCGAGCACATGATGCTGGTTGATTTGGCCCGTAATGACGTTGCCCGCATCAGCGAGCCGGGCACGCGTTATGTTGCCGACCTACTGAAAGTTGACCGCTACAGCCATGTAATGCACTTGGTATCTCGTGTGGTTGGCCAACTTCGCGGTGACTTGGATGCGCTTCACGCCTACCAGGCGTGTATGAACATGGGTACCCTGACTGGTGCACCAAAAATCCGCGCCATGCAGCTTATCCGTGATGTCGAGCAACGTCGCCGCGGTACCTACGGTGGTGCAGTCGGTTACCTCACCGGTCATGGCGATATGGATACCTGTATCGTGATCCGCTCGGCTTATGTCGAAGAGGGTGTGGCCAGCGTTCAAGCCGGTGCCGGCGTGGTTTATGATTCCGTACCACAGGCAGAAGCCGACGAAACCCGTGGCAAGGCGCAAGCGGTGATCACAGCTATCCGCAAAGCCCACACAGCACCAGCGAAAGTTCAATAAGGGAGCCAAAGTATGAACAACGCACATATCGTCCTGCTCGATAACTTTGACTCTTTTACCTACAACCTGGTTGATCAATTCCGCTCGTTGGGCTTTCCGGTCACCATTTACCGCAACAGCCTGACTGTTGAACAAATGGAACAAGCACTGGCAGAAAAAGACAATCCTGTATTGGTATTATCACCAGGCCCAGGCGCCCCTGCGGATGCCGGCTGTATGCCAGAGCTCATTAAGCGAGTTAGGGGTAAGGTACCCATGATCGGTATCTGCCTCGGCCACCAAGCGATTATCGAAGCATACGGTGGTAAAGTCTCAGGTGCTGGCGAGATCGTTCATGGTAAATCAGCGATGATGAACCACAACGGCCATGCCGTATTTGGCGAGCTGCCAAGCCCGCTATCCATTGCCCGCTACCATTCACTGGTTGCCGAGCAAGTACCATCGAGCCTGCAAGTAACAGCCGATGTCGACGGCTTGGTAATGGCGGTCAGCAATGATGAGGATCGGGTATGTGGCTACCAGTTCCACCCTGAGTCAATCTTGACGACCCAAGGCGCGCAGCTACTGACCAATACCTTGAACTGGGTAATGACCAACCCAGCAACAGATGCCAAAGCCTGATAGCAACGAATTTTAGGGAATAAGATTATGGATGCGACCATTTACACCATTGCAAACAAATTATACGAACAGCAAGCGCTAACCCAAGAAGAGAGCCTGACGCTGTTTGATGCCATCATCAAAGGTGAAGTTGAGCCTATTCTGCTGTCAGCCGTATTAACAGCGCTGAAAATCAAGGGTGAGACACCAGAGGAAATCGCAGGTGCGGCCAAGGCACTGCTTGCCAACGCTAACCCGTTTCCAAGCCCGGACTACGACTTTGCCGATATCGTTGGCACAGGCGGTGACGGCGCTAACACCATCAATATCTCAACCACCGCGGCTTTTGTGGCTGCCGCTTGCGGCATCAAGGTAGCCAAGCACGGCAACCGTGGGGTGTCGAGCAAATCAGGTTCGTCGGATCTACTCGACAAGTTCGGCATCAACCTTGCCATGAAACCAGAAACAGCACGTGAAGCGCTGGATGATCTGGGTGTGTGCTTCCTGTTTGCCCCTGAGTACCACGGCGGTGTTCGCCACGCGATGCCGGTTCGTCAAACACTCAAGACACGTACCATCTTCAACCTGCTTGGCCCATTGATTAACCCTGCTCGCCCTAACATCGAGCTAATGGGTGTTTATGACAAGTCGCTGGTTCGCCCGATTGCCGAAACCATGGCGACGATGGGCATGAAACGCGCCGCGGTTGTCCACGGCAGCGGGTTAGATGAGGTGGCTATCCACGGTGAAACCACAGTGGCAGAAATCATCGACGGCGAAATCAAAGAGTACACCCTGACGCCGGCCGACTTCGGCCTTAACACCCACCCTCTTGACACTATCAAGGGCGGTGAGCCGGAAGAGAACCGTCAGATCATCACTGACATCCTGACGGGTAAGGGAACGGAAGCACAAGTTGGCGCTGTGGCGGTTAACGTCGCACTGCTTCTTCGCCTATTCGGCAACGAAGATCTGAAAGCCAATACCCAAAAAGCAATTGATGTAATGCAATCTGGCAAGGCTTACGAGCTTGTCGGCCAACTGGCAGCACGAGGTTAAAGATGGAAACGGTTCTAGCAAAAATTGTCGACGACAAGCGTATCTGGGTTGCCGAGCGTAAACAGCAGCAACCGCTAGAGGGCTTCAAGGACGGCCTAACCCCATCCGATCGCGACTTCTACCAAGCCCTTTCTGGCGACAATGCGGCATTCATTCTTGAATGTAAAAAGGCATCACCATCAAAAGGCTTGATCCGCGACGACTTTAACCTTGATTACATTGCGCAAGTTTACAACGGCCATGCCAGCGCACTTTCGGTGTTGACCGACGAGAAATACTTCCAAGGTAATTTCGACTTCCTGCCACAGGTACGCGGCCAAGTAACCCAACCGGTACTGTGCAAGGACTTCATGGTGGATACCTACCAAGTTTACCTTGCTCGCCACTACCAAGCGGATGCCATTTTGCTCATGCTATCGGTACTCAACGACGAAGAGTACCGTGAACTGGCAGCAGTGGCTAAAACGCTGAACCTGGGCATCCTGACCGAAGTCAGCAACGAAGAAGAGTTGGTGCGCGCAATTGACCTGAAAGCCAAGGTTGTGGGTATCAACAACCGTAACCTGCGCGATCTAAGCATCGACCTAAACCGTACCAAGGAGTTGGCACCACGCTTACCTGAAGGCACGGTCGTTATTTCAGAGTCGGGGATCTACAACCACCAGCAAGTGCGTGATCTTTCTGCCTATGCCAACGGCTTTTTGATCGGTAGCTCATTGATGGCAGAAGAAAACATCGAGCTTGCTGTTCGCCGTGTTACCCTAGGCGAGAACAAAGTTTGCGGCCTAACCCGCCCTGAAGATGCCAGCGCGGTGTACCAAAGCGGCGCCGTGTATGGCGGCTTGATTTTTGTCGCCAAGTCGCCTCGCCATGTTGACCTTGAGCAAGCGCGCTTGGTCATGAGCGGTGCCCCGCTGCACTATGTGGGCGTATTCCAAAACGCCGAGCTAAGCACAGTAGCCGAGACAGCCAAGTCATTATCGCTAGCGGCAGTACAACTGCACGGCGACGAAAGCCCAGAATATATTCAGCAGCTGAAGCAACTGCTACCGGCAAGCTGCGAAATCTGGAAAGCCCATGGCGTTACCGATACGGCACCAAGCTTTGCAAACTGGGCCGATGTCGACAAGCACCTGCTTGATACCAAAGTTGGCGAGCAGTCAGGCGGCACGGGGGTTGCTTTTGACTGGCAGCTTATCCCAGCGGAAGACAAGCAATCTATCATGCTGGCTGGCGGCCTAAGCCCAGACAATGCCAGCGAAGCCGCCGATATCGGCTGCAGAGGCCTCGACTTAAACTCAGGTGTTGAGAGCGAGCCAGGTAAGAAAGACCCATCAAAATTGAAAGCGGCATTTGCGGCTATCAGAAAGTATTAAGGAAAGAACACAATGAGTAAGATAAATGCCTACTTTGGTGAATTTGGTGGTCAGTATGTCCCTCAGATTCTGGTACCAGCCCTCGACCAACTAGAAGCCGCCTTTGTTGAAGCACAGCAAGATCCAAGCTTCCAGGAAGAATTCCTTAACCTGCTAAAAGAATACGCAGGTCGCCCAACGGCATTGACGCTGTGTCAGAACCTGACTAAGGGCACCAAAACCAAGCTTTACCTAAAGCGTGAAGACCTACTTCACGGTGGCGCGCACAAAACTAACCAGGTACTGGGCCAGGCCCTACTGGCGAAGCGCATGGGTAAAAACGAAATCATCGCAGAAACCGGTGCAGGCCAACACGGTGTCGCAACCGCACTGGCATGTGCCCTGCTTGGCCTAAAATGCCGCGTTTACATGGGTGCCAAAGACGTTGAACGTCAAAGCCCGAACGTGTTCCGCATGAAGCTGATGGGCGCGGAAGTGATCCCAGTCCATTCAGGCTCTGCAACCCTGAAGGATGCCTGTAACGAAGCCATGCGTGACTGGTCTGCCTCCTACGATAAGGCTCACTACCTGCTAGGTACGGCGGCTGGCCCTCACCCGTTCCCGACTATCGTTCGTGAGTTCCAGCACATCATTGGTGAAGAAACCAAGGCGCAAATCCTTGAAAAAGAAGGTCGCCTGCCAGATGCCGTTATCGCTTGTGTTGGCGGCGGTTCTAACGCCATCGGTATGTTCTCTGACTTCATCGATGAAGAGCCTGTTGGCCTGATTGGTGTTGAGCCTGCAGGTAAAGGTCTGGATACAGACATGCACGGCGCACCGCTCAAGCACGGTAAGCTGGGTATCTTCTTTGGCATGAAAGCGCCACTGATGCAGGACGAGCATGGCCAGGTTGAAGAGTCATACTCCGTATCTGCTGGCCTGGACTTCCCGTCTGTTGGCCCACAGCACGCCCACCTTAATGCCACGGGCCGTGCTGAATACGTCGCGGTTACCGACGACGAAGCGCTGGACGCATTCCAATCGCTTGCACGCAACGAAGGTATTATCCCGGCACTGGAGTCTGCACACGCATTGGCACACGCCCTGAAGATGATTGAAGAAAACCCAGAAAAAGAACAACTATTGGTTGTGAACCTATCAGGCCGTGGCGATAAAGATATCTTCACTGTTCACGACATCCTAGACGCAAAAGGAGCACTGTAATGGATCGTTATCAAGCACAATTCGAACGCCTGGCGGCTAAAAATGAAGGTGCATTTGTTCCTTTCGTGACTATCGGTGATCCTAACCCAAAGCTTTCTCTGAAGATCATCGAAACCTTGGTTGAAGCTGGCGCCGACGCGCTTGAGCTGGGTATCCCATTCTCAGACCCGCTTGCCGATGGCCCAACAATCCAAGGCGCCACTATCCGCGCCCTTGAATCGGGTACCACCCCTGAGGTGTGCTTCAAGCTATTGGCTAAAGTGCGTGCTAAGTACCCTGAAATGCCAATTGGCCTATTGATGTATGCCAACCTTGTTTTTGCCAACGGCATCGACACGTTCTACCAGAAGTGTGCACAAGCCGGTGTCGACTCTGTGCTGGTTGCCGATGTGCCGGTTAAAGAATCAGACGAGTTCCGCGCAAGTGCCGAGAAGCACGGCGTGCACCCAATCTTTATCGCACCGCCAAACGCCGATGAAGCCACGCTTAAAACCGTTTCACAATACGGCGGCGGCTACACCTACCTGCTATCGCGTGCGGGTGTGACTGGCGCAGAAACCAAAGCAGGCATGCCGATTAACCACCTGCTTGACAGCCTAAAAGCGCACGATGCGCCACCAGCCCTGCTTGGCTTCGGTATTTCTGAGCCAGCACAGGTGAAAGAAGCGATCGAAGCTGGCGCCGCGGGTGCCATCTCAGGCTCAGCGGTAGTGAAAGTGATCGAAAGCAACCTTGGCAACGACGATGCAATTTTATCCAACATGCATCAGTTCATTAGTGAAATGAAAGCCGCTAGCCGTTTGGGCTAAGCGCGCTTCACTTAATTGCCTCGCAAAAGCCGTACTTAGTACGGCTTTTTTGTATTCGTTTCCACTGACGAAGCAAAAACTAAACAGAGATCAAAGATCTTCCTGCCTTCAGCCCTTACAGTAACCAACTTGTTAACCAGTCGTAGCACAATGAACACCACCATTTGCTACAGCCGTTAAACATAAGGATTTTCCGCTATTTATTGACCGTTCACAGGTTTAGCGGTAAAACACTGACGCAACATTCCAAGTACAAATATTTATAACTACAGCGCAACCAAACAAACGCAAACATGCATTGCTAACCAGCAAAACTGAGGGTCTCAAACGGTGTTACAGGAAAAGGGAATATTCGGCAATATCGGCGTACAAGTCGTCATCGCCATGTGCGTGGGTACCATTGTCGGTGCAATGATGGGGCCAGCTGCCGGCATGTTTGCCCCGCTCGGCAGCATGTTCATTCACCTAATCAAGATGTTGGTCATCCCGCTTGTTGCCGTTGCGATCATCTCGGGCGCCGCCAGCTTGGGGAGCAGCCAGTCGGCAGGCAAAGTTGGCCTCGCCACCCTTGGCTTTTTCGGGCTAACATCTGCCGTTGCTGTTATCTTGGCACTGGTTTTAGGCGGCGTTTTCAAGCCTGGCATCGGGGTCGACTTAACCGGCGTTGAAGGCATGTTCTCCAATGCCTATGCCGACCAGGGCGACCTACCTTCATTTTGGGCGACCCTGCTTGGCATGATCCCCACCAATGTATTCCAATCACTGACAGAAGCGAACATCCTTCAGATCCTTGTTTTCTGTCTGTTTTTCGGCATCGCCCTGTCCAAGGTGGACAAAGCACGCCGTGACCCGCTGATTAACGGGGTCAACACCATTGTCGAAGCCATGATTTGGATGATCAATGTCGTGATGAAAGTCGCCCCGCTGGGTGTGTTTGGCCTAATGGCAGATGCGGTTGGCACATTCGGTTTCGATGCCCTTATGGTGGTGTTCAAGCTGTTCATGGTGTACATCGTCGCCTTGTTGATTTACGGCTTTATTTTCTACCCGGCCATGATCAAGGTGTTTAGCAACGTATCGCCGCTCAAGTTCTTGTCGGTAATGAAAAAGCCGCAAGCCGTTGCCCTGTCCACTGCGTCGTCAATGGCCACCCTACCGGTCACCATGGAAGTCTGTGAAGAAGAGCTAGGGGTAAAAAATGCTACCGCCTCTTTCGTGCTACCGCTTGGCGCCACCATCAATATGAGCGGTAACGCCATTTACTACGGCCTTGTGGCTATCTTCTTCGCCCAAATTTTTAATATCGACCTTAGTATCGGGGCCTATATCGCGATTATCCTAACCTCGACGTTGGGTGCGGTTGGCCAAGCAGGCGTACCGGGCCCGTCCTTCCTGGTTGTTGCCGTGCTGCTTGCCGCGGGCATTCCCATCGAAGGCTTGCCGCTCCTGTTCGCCCTTGACCGTATCTTCGATATGACTCGCACCGCATTGAACATCACCGGTGATGCCGCCTGTGCCGTCATCGTTGATAGCATGGTTGATACCGGCGAGGCCAAGCCTAGCAACAGCCAAGCGTAGACCCTGCACGCTATAAAACAGCGCTTGCCCTACTTTGATAAAGGCTGCCATCTTGGCAGCCTTTCTTCATTCCAAGCGCTGTACCACCGTGACTCTCGCCCTGAATCCTACACCTTGAAGTAACTTGGGTATAATTATAAGTAATTGATATAATACAAGACCATACTCATCAGGATTCTCTATACATGAAGCAGCTGATTGACTTTATCCCGCTCGTTGTTTTCTTCATCTTATATAAAACCCATGACATCTACGTCGCAACGGGGGCGCTCATTGCAGCAACGGCTGTTCAAATGGCGGTGACATGGGTACTGTACAAAACCGTTGAGAAAATGCAGGTCATCACATTCTTGATGGTGGCGGTGTTTGGCGGGCTGACCATCTTCTTCCATGACGAAAATTTCATCAAATGGAAAGTGACTATCGTGTACGGCATTTTCGCCCTTGGTTTGGCCATCAGCCAAATGCTTGGTAAGCCATTGATCAAAGGGGTGCTAAGTAAAGACATCACCCTTCCTGAATTTGCATGGAAGCGAATAAATGCGGCCTGGGTGATTTTTTTCATTGTCTGCGCGGTGCTGAATGTCTATATTGCCTTCCGTTTACCGCTCGATGTATGGGTTAACTTCAAAGTGTTCGGACTTTTGGCACTAACTTTGATTTTCACCCTTGCCACCGGCGGCTATATTTACCACCATATGCCCAAAGAACCCGATTCAGAGTAGTACAGAGCCGCAACATGACATCAGAAAACAATATCCCTCGCGGGCAACTTCTGCTTCGCACCCTCGCAATGCCTGCCGACACCAATGCCAATGGTGATATCTTTGGCGGCTGGATCATGTCACAACTAGACCTTGCTGGCGGTATCCTTGCCAAAGAGATCTCCGGTGGCCGTATCGTTACCGTTTCGGTTTCCAGCATTACCTTCAAAAAGCCGGTTAAGGTGGGTGATGTGGTTTGCTGTTATGGCGAATGTACTAAAATCGGCAACAGCTCGATGAGCATTGACCTTGAAGTATGGGTTAAGCCCGTTAAAGAACACGGCGTTGAAGAGCGCTTCATGGTTTGCGATGCCACATTCAACTACGTGGCGGTTGATAGCAACGGCCGCCCTCGCGCAGTGAAACAAGCACAGAAGTAATCGCCAACTTTTTTCGGCATGACGTGTGATAACACCTCCTTTTGAGAGATTACTTCTTAAAACGATGCTCAGTTCCGCAAAAAAGCCCTAACTGCTAGTTAGGGCTTTTCTTTTCGATTAGTATGGGATTTCTATTGGTCACCCATGGCTGGGGATTGCCAGCCAGATAAGGAGATAACAATTACATGTGGTACGTCATTTTTTCTCAAGATGTTGAAAACAGCCTAGAGCGCCGTTTGAGCGTGCGTGAAAACCACCTTGCACGCCTTAAAGATCTGCAAGAGCAAGGCCGCCTACTTGTTGCCGGTCCGATGCCTGCCATTGACAGCGAGAACCCAGGCGAAGCTGGCTTTACCGGCTCAACCGTCATTGCTGAGTTCAACTCTCTTGAAGATGCACAAGCTTGGGCTGATGCCGATCCATATATTGAAGCGGGCGTCTACGACAACGTGATTGTCAAACCTTTCAAGAAAGTTCTGCCATAGCAGAACGCACAGAGAAACAAAGATATGCTTAAACGAACACTTGCCTGCTTAGCCGTACTTGTTATGTCAGGTTGTGCCTCTAACTCTCAGGACGATGCCATCAATGCACTCGCGCAAAGCCGGGCTGCAGCTATCAATAACCGTGCTCCATATGACAAGGTTGATGAGTATCAAATCATGAAGGCACAGGCACGAGAAAAAGTGGTCGAGATCACTATCCTTTATGGCGGCGGCAGTAAAACACCGCCAACCCAAGCAGCCAAAACCGCAGCGATGGGATACTGCAACAGCGAAGAGCTAAGCCCAATCGTTAACGAAGGGATCAGCTATAACATCGTGATTATGGATATGCGGGGCCGTACCATGGTTCAGCAACCCGTTCATACCGAGCTCTGCAACCAGCTGGCTCAGTAAATAAAACGCCCGGCTAATAACACCGGGCGTCTGCTACCTAACCACTACAGTGCTAGTTACTACTGGCGGTTAAAGATAAGCACCTTCAAGCCCCCTTCGGGCTCGATGTCTTTAAACTCCGGTGGGTTTTCCAAACGCTGCTCGAAAACTAATTCAGGCGCTTCCGTTTCCATCCCTTCAATCAAGAAACTCGATGAAACAGCCGGGTCATTCACACAAGCGACCACTTGACCTTTTTCCGTCAACAGCTCCGGCAAGCGACGAAGGATCTTCTGGTAATCTTTGGTCAGGGCAAAGCTGCCTTTTTGAAAAGAAGGCGGATCAATGATAATCATATCGTAAGGCCCTAATTTGCGTACCTTACCCCATGATTTGAATAGTTCATGGCCAAGAAAGCTGACTTTTTTAAGATCATGCTTATTAAGGTGGTGGTTATCTCGGCCACGGCTCAGGGCCGCTTTCGCCATATCCAAATTCACCACATGCTCTGCCCCGCCTTCAATCGCCGCAATAGAAAAACCGCAAGTGTAAGCAAACAGGTTTAGTACGCGCTTACCCTCGGCATGTTTCATGACCCAGTCACGCCCGTATCGCATATCAAGGAACAGGCCGTTATTTTGCTTACGGCCAAGATCCAGCTTAAACGTCAGGCCATTCTCCACCACGTCCTGATACTCAGAGCTTTCCCCCCAGAGCAATTCCATCGGGGAGCCTTGGCGATCACGGTGCTGGAGCAACAAAGATGTTGCGCCGCTGTTTTTCCACACGACAGAAGCGGTGAGCGTCTCAAGCAGCTGGTTCAACTCGACGAGGAATTCCTCAGACGGCTCTTTAAACAAGGAAACCAGTACTTGCCCTGCAAGCCAGTCCACCGTTAGCTGCTCAAGCCCGGGCCAGCATCGGCCTCGGCCATGAAATAGTCGGCGTACCTCTGTCGGTGGCGTAGTTAATTGTTCAAGCAAATGTTGCTCAAGGGTATTTAGCGCACTGGTTTCCATCATTCTACAACGTCAAGAAAAATTAAGGGCGCCATTATACCCCCAAGTCACGCCAAGGTGCAGCCTTCCTGGTCGTGCCAGACATAGCTGTTAACCCAATACCAAGCAACAGATAGCAAAAAAGCACCCAAAAGGTGCTTTTTAAAAATTCGATAAACTCGGCAAATTAAGCCACAAGCTTTATTGCATCTTCCTGTTGGCGATGCGTTGCCAGAACGACATATTCCGCGTTCATGCGTACCTGACGCTGGCGGGCTATGCGCTTCTTGTTGATTAGACGATTACGACGAAATGACGCCAGCCCCCAAAAACGTGATTTATTCTTCTTTTTCTTCAATCGCATACGAAGCGAAACAGAGCGGGTCAGGCGCATTTTTTACTCTCGGTCTAGGTAGTTCCTAGACCGATATTATATGTGATCTTTATCAACATTGTAATTGCGAACGGTCAAAATTAGCGCAACCAGCACAGATTTAATTTAACTAAATACGCGTTTCATTCAAAAACCCAATGATAATCGCTATTTTTATAGTTAAATTTCCACAAATGCGGTTATTCCGCCGCCAGTTTGATTTTATTCGGTATTACAGGCCAGTCTAACAACCATGGCGCAGACCATTGTGCTAGCGCTGCTTTCGTTTCTTCAACCAGCCATAGCTCACCGTTGCTTGGCTGGCAGGTGAACTGCTGCTGCTCCCCTTGATAGGGAAAGCGAATGGCATAGGCATGAAGATAGCCACGATCCAGATCTTCCGTGCCATAGATAGGATCCCCCGCGATCCCCGAACCGACACTTCTCAATGCCACGCGGATCTGATGGGTTTTCCCCGTATACGGCTTGCATAGAAACAACCGACGGCCATTGCCGGCTGCAGTCGAGAAAAACTGAGTCACCGATGGATTATCGCAACTGGACTCGAGTTTCCAGCTACTACGGCGAGAGCGGGTCATATCGCCGACCACAATGCCCTGTTTTTTCTTTGGCTTCTTGGTGCCAATTGCCAAGTAGTATTTTTCCACCTCCCGCTGAGCAAAGTTTGCCGACAGCTCAGCGGCAGCCTGCCGATTTCGGCCTAATAGCAGCAACCCCGATGTCATCTTATCCAACCGATGGATCAAATACAGCTGCTCATCCCCACTCTGTTTGGCGACTTCCTGCAACAGCATAGTATCGCCGTCATCCTTATGCACGGAAACATTAGGGTATTTATTAATAACGAGAAAATCAGGATGGGAGTGAAGGATATCGAACATAACAGTCAGGCTCTGGAAGTAACGCGTGAAGTATACCGATAATTAGGGCTAAAGCCAGTCAGGCTATGACAAATAAAAAACGGGAGCCATCAAGGCTCCCGCTTTGTCACAAAAGGTTTTGTTAGTCTGATTACAGCTTCTTAGAAGCCAGACCGCCAAGGGCGATGATCACCAGACCCAGTACCATAATCTCACCTTTGCCGCTGTCGAAGCCTGCTTTAACACCAGCAATTGCAACGATTGCGATAGCGAATGGGATAATGTACTTAACTAGGTTGTACCATAGGCCAAATAGTGGGAACTTGATTTCACCGTCATTAGTGATTTCTTTTTCAAGCTCACTGCGGCTTAGGCGCCAGCCAGCGAAGATACACACAAGCATACCGCCCACAGCTAGGAAGATCTTGTCAGTCAGTAGGTCAAATACGTCGAATGCACCCGTACCGAATAGCTGAGGACCAGTACCGCCTAGTGATAGTGAAGCGAATACACACAGTACAGCCATCACAGCACTTGCAGAGAATACTGCTGTCGAGCGCTTCATGCCTTTTTCATCGATTAGGTACGAAACAACCACTTCCATTAGCGAAACAGAAGACGTCAGTGCCGCAACACTCAATGCCACGAAGAACAAGATAGCCAGTAGAAGACCAATCACGCCGCCCATTTCAGCAAATAGCTGAGGAACAACGACGAAGATCAAACCAGGACCTGCCGCAGGCTCCATGCTGAATGCGAACATTGCAGGGAACATTGCGATACCAGCAAGTAGTGCAACACCCGTATCCATCGCAGTAACCATGGCTGTAGTCTGAACTAGGTTCTCTTTCTTCTTCAGGTAACTACCGTATGTGATCATACAGCCCATACCCAAGCTTAGTGAGAAGAATGCCTGACCCAGTGCGGCTAGAACAACGTTGCTGTCGACTTTAGAAAAGTCTGGCTTGAACAAGAACTCAAGACCCGCCATCGCGCCAGGCAGCGTCAGGCCTTTAACCGCTACTAGAATCAAAATGATAAATAGTAGAGGCATTAGCACCTTACCGGCTTTCTCGATACCGCCAGAAATACCCTTGATAACAACAAGAATGTTGAACATTAGGTATAGGCCCATCCACAGAAGTGGCTGAACTGGGTTAGAGATAAAGCTGCCGAAGCTATCACCAATGGCTTCTGGCGTACTTAGCAGGCCAGTCGCAATTTTGTAGATGTAGGCAATCGCCCAGCCACCAACAACTGGGTAGAAGCCCATGATAAGTAGGCCACTGACAACACCGATGACGCCGACAAATGTCCAGCGGCGATCTGTTGATTTAAACGCACCTACAGCGGAAAGGCCGGTTTTACGACCCACGGCAAACTCGGTCAGCATCACGCTGAAACCGATAACGATAACGAACAATAGATAGATCGCAACAAAAGCACCACCACCACTCTCGCCAGCTGTGTATGGGAACTTCCAGATGTTACCTAGACCTACTGCGGATCCTGCCGCGGCCATTACGAAGCCTAATTTTGACCCCCAGTTATCGCGGGGTTGTGTGGTTGTATTACTCGTAGCCACAATCGCTCCAAAATTTTCTGTTGTGTTTGATAGAAATTGGCGTCTGTAAATATAGCTGTAAACTTTAGTGTACACCTTAAAAAGTGTTTCTGACGCCTTAACATTGCCAAGTAAAACAGGTTGCGATTAGAATGTGAAGCCCGCGACTCTACTTTTTGATCATTAACTGCCTTTTTTCTACTTTTCTGTGCATTTAGCTTATATATTGCACACCTTCGCCCTGTTACCTGTTACATTTGTCAAACAAATCAGCATAAATTTCTTTCCATTTTTTGCAGTCTTCTCACCCTCTTGAGATGGATTTTTCTGGTATTCCTATCGTTTCAATGCAGAATAGAGAATAACGTCCACCACCAATTAATCTAAATGGAACAGTTTTACCAAATACTAGCCTGGGTCGGGGTATTCTTTTACTGGCTGATGATTGCAGCCGTTACCATGCGCGTGGTGTTCAAGCGCCGTGTTGTAGGGGTATCGCTTGCCTGGCTTATGATTATCTACATCATCCCCGTTGGCGGGGTGGTAGCTTACTTACTATTTGGTGAACTTAACCTTGGCAAGAAACGAGCTGAACGCGCCAAGGAGATGTTCCAACCCTATGCCGACTGGTTCCAAAGTTTGAATGACTGCCCCGGCCACCAGCCGCAGTTAATGAGCGAGCACGCAAGGCCGATTAGCGATTTATGCGAAAACCGGCTTGGGATCCCTGCTCTCAGCGGCAACACTTTATCGCTGCAAGACTCACCACAAAAAATCCTGCGCTCATTAATAGAAGATATTCATCAAGCCAACCTCACCATTGATATGGAATTTTACATTTGGCACCCAGGAGGCTTGGCGGATGAAGTGGCGACGGCGCTGATTTTAGCTGCCAAACGCGGCGTAGAAGTGAAAGTGCTCTTGGACTCCGCCGGCAGTGCGCGCTTTTTCCGCTCCCACTGGCCGAAATTGATGCGTCATTCGGGCATCAAGATCACCGAAGCCTTGGCTGTTACCCCATTCAGGATGTTCCTTCGCCGCCTTGATCTACGCCAGCACCGCAAGCTCGTTGTGATCGACAGCGAAATTGGCTATACCGGCTCGATGAACTTGGTTGATCCTGCCTTTTTCAAGACCGAGGCCGGTGTTGGCCAATGGGTAGATGTGATGGTAAGGGTGACAGGCCCGACCGTCGCCGTCATGAACTCAATTCAAGCTTGGGACTGGGAGGTTGAAACCGGCGATCGTTACCTACCAAACTTGCCAGAGTGTGCCCTACCGAGCCTGGCCGACACTATGGATATGATCCAAGTGATCCCATCAGGCCCTGGTATGCCGGAAGCCATTATTCATCAAGTGCTGTTACTGAGTATTTACCAAGCTAAAGAAAGCGTGGTCATCACCACTCCCTACTTTGTGCCTAGTGAAAACCTGTTGCAGGCAATGAAAGATGCAGCCGAGCGTGGAGTCTCGGTTGATATTGTTATTCCCGACAAGAATGATTCCATCATGGTGGAGTGGGCAAGCCGCTCCTTCTTCACAGAACTACTCAATGCAGGGGTAAACATTCACCGCTTCCATGGTGGCCTGCTCCATACCAAATCTGTCGTTATCGATCGCAACCACTGCCTAATCGGTACCGTTAATCTAGATATGCGTAGCTTGTGGCTGAATTTTGAAGTGACATTAGCCGTCGATGACCCTGAATTCACCCAGCAGCTTAACTGGTTGCAACAGGAATATATTAAAGACTCTACGCTGGTAAACCGATCTGAATGGGAAAAACGGCATATTACCAACAAACTCATCGAGCAATTCTTTTATATGTTTAGCCCGTTACTATAAGCAATATTTATTGCTCGATATTAAAAGCTAACTCTTAAGGGTTAGCTTTTTTATTGTGACTTCTGTCACTAAATATTTTTTTGAAAAAAATATTTAAAGCACACCTATCACATGCTACATCCAAAACCAATAACCTAGGTGAATATTTAGATCAGCATTTTAACAAGTTGTTTAAATTATGGATAAGGTATTACTTTTCGAGTTTATATTGCACGGTACAATTAATAACTAGCAAGGCTAATATTTAGCTTGGTTATTTATTATCCAATTCTTATTTTTCGATTATTTTTAAGTTTTACCCAAAACCGCCCTTTAACCCACCATTTTATACACCATACAACCATCTATAAGATTTCATTATTACATCTATCTTTTTCAATTTGGTGTATATCCATACCATTTCATTCCAAATTACATAACGAAGCATCAGCTAATATAGGAATAAGGTAATGAATAAGCTAATTACTAATACTGCAGCATTTTTCACTTCATTTAAAAAAGACGAGCGTGGTGTAACAGCGATTGAGTACGGTCTAATCGGTGTAGCAATGGCAACTTTATTAGCAGTTGTTTTTTCTGTTGAATCTTTTGAGGGTAACAGCCTATTAGAAACTTTAGAGCATGCTTACAACTCAATTCGTGATGCCATTGCTGTGGTTAGCCCTGCTACTGAGTCATAAGAACCATTGCTAGTATTAACACTGGCTTTACTGATTTTGTTCACAGCCAGTATTGATATATTTAAGCGCCAGATACCCAATGAATTGTGCCTAGCCATTTTTATCGTCTCTGCACTCCTTTCATTGGGTGCTGGCTCTTTGGTATATGGGTTGTTTAGTACATTGATTGTCCTTGTTGTCGGCATGCTCCTTTTTAAGCTCAACCTTTTTGCCGCCGGCGACGGGAAATTAGCCGCCGCGTTTGCTGCCGCACTATTACCATCCCAGCTATTGCCAGCCGTTATATATACGCTGGTCATTGGCGGGGTCTTAGCGCTGTTTTACCTCGTTAAAGACCGACTCATATGCCAGTACCTTTTAAAGCAAAGCCGTGAAAAAGAGAAAGGGCTGCCTTATGGGGTGGCCATTGCAATAGGTTTCTACCTGCAAATTCTCGTCGCTTACTACTAACAGGTCGACAATGAATTCCAGACTCATTTTCTTTGTGGCATTTTTTGCCATATTAACCGGCATTTATGGCTTGGTTGATACCTTTATTCTCGCTAATGAGCCAACACCGCCAACGCTAGAACCGGTTGCGTCCGTAACTGAAAACACCATAACGGCGTGGCGTGCCAATACGGCGCTTAAACGTGGCGCCCAACTAGATAAAACCACCGTTTCCCGTGTCCAACTCAGCCAACAAGAAGCGAACAGCTTGGGGGTTACCTCAGAGGTTGAACTCAAGTTCGATACAACCACCTTGCTCAATCGTGATATTGCAGCCGGCGAGTGGGTATTCCCCCATGACCAAACTTCTGCGGGCGAAACTGGCTATTTCGATTTAATTACCACCGAAGGCATGATGCTTTACCCGCTGACTGTCGCCAACCGCAACCTTATCAAGCACTACATTCAGCCTGGTGATTTTATTGACCTGCTGGCGATTAGCTCATCGGAAGTGAACCTCACCAACAAGGACGTCGAGCTCGATGACTTCACTGGCATCAAAGCGCACTTGCTACTTCGACAAGTCAAGGTCATTGCACTTAGCGACGCCAAGCAATCGAGTGTACAGGCCAAGGTTAACTACGATAACGAAAACCAATCGACCATTGTGATAGAAATCGAGCCAGAGCATATCGCCACGTTATCACTCGCCCAGCGCACCTTGTATATCGAGGCATACCCAAGCCACGACTACCCACAACCGCCGGAGGCCATGGTGCAAGATATTATCGACAATTACATTGGCGTCAAAGAGCTACGCGGTAACGAGAACCAACAACAATTGGAGGCGTTATTCTAATGGCACTACTTCGCCTTCTGGTGTTATTGGCAGTAACCAGTACGCTGTTTGCCAGCCTTGCCAATGCACAAACTCGCTATATCACCGTCAACGACGCGGTAAATATCACCTTGGAGCAAGACATCGGGACTGTGTTTATCAGTGCCCCAACCATTGCCGACTATAAGGTGGTCAACAATAACAACCTGGTTTTGTTTGCCAATGAAGTCGGTAACGCCAGGGTCATTGTCTACGGGCGCGAGGGGCAAGTACTCCTGTCCCAAGCTATTTTTGTAGATATCGATCTTAGCCAAGTTCGCCGCCAACTTAAGCTGTCTTTCCCTGAGTTGGATATCAAGATTGAATCCGTCGGCGAGCAAGTGGCTGTACGCGGCACCGTATACAGCTCCGAGCAGCGTGAAAATGTCTATCGCCTAGTTGCCCGCTTGCTCAATCGTGAACGTGAGGAACGCTACGACAACGAAGCTAACAACAAAGAAGACATCACCGACACTCCCCCTTGGGTCGATGTCGAGCAAGACACCACATATATAGGCATTATCGAAGGGCTAGAGCTGGCCACAACCCAGCAAGTCAACGTCAAGGTTTCAATTGCCCAAGTCTCGCAAGAGTTTAACCAAACCATCGGCACTGACTGGTCATCCATTGGCAATGCCAGCGGCATGTTTTCATTTCAGCAATTCGATGCCAGTGACCTAAGCACCTTGGTCACGGCCATAGGCCAAGATAGCATTGCCGAAGTGTTGGCCGAGCCCAACCTCACCGTGATGTCTAGCGAGTCTGCCAACTTCTTGGTGGGTGGCGAGGTGCCCGTCATCGTGACCAGCAGTAGCGCCACCAACATTACCTATAAAGAATTCGGTATCAAACTCGGTGTTGCCGCTCGGGTGCTGCACAACGACAAGATCCGCCTGCAGTTATCACCAGAGGTCAGCTCGGTTACGGGAACGGCAGAGTCTGCCGGTATTCAAGTCCCCCTACTGACAACGCGAAAAGCCATGACAACACTGGAGCTGGCCGACGGCGAGAGCTTTATGCTTGGCGGCTTGATGAGCAGTGATGATCTTGAAAAAGCGAGTCGGATCCCGCTGTTGGGTGATTTACCCATTCTTGGCGCGGCCTTCTCAAAAGCCAGCACCCAACGCACCAAGTCCGAATTGGTGATCATCGCCACGGTAAACCTAGTGCAACCAGTAGCAAGCGAGACGATCCGACTGCCGCACATTAATAAAACCAGCACCCTTGAGCGGTTATTGAACCTGACGCCATCAAGCCATCAACAATCTGATCCTGATGCTGAAGCCATGACCCTAGATATCCTCAGCCAAGGAGGGTTTATCCAATGATGGGCTATATGAAAAATCTCCCGATCGCCTTGATGCTCGTGGCGCTTGCAGGGTGTGCCGATAAGGCCGTCAATACCAAAGGCAGCGAAGCGCTTATTTACCAACAGGTTCATACCCTGGACTTACAAATAAAACAGCGCTCTACCAAAGCGGCAAAGCAACAAATAGACGACCTCATCAACCAGCTATATCAAGAGCAACAAACCCTTGAATGGCAAACAGTCTATTACTCGCGCCAAGGCAAAGCGCTGGCTGGCTATTTGAAATCAAAACTGATTTCACAAGGCGTAGCTCCGCAAAATGTCACAGCCATAGCCGCCAGCCAAGGTAATAGCGCCACACTCAGCGATATCACTATCACGGTGAATGCCTACCGGCTTCTGATTGAGCATTGCCCGACAATGGGCTTTGGCATTTGGGATATGCCCGAGGGTTGCTATACCGAGGGTAACCGTATTAACCAGGTAAGCGACCCAAAGCGTTTGCGCCACTAATCCGATAGGTATTGTATGTTTGATCTCGCCAAGGCGATAGCCAAATCACCAGAACCTCAGCCAAGTGCGCATGGGCCAGCTGGCTGTACCCTTTTCTACCAAACACCAAACTGCAAAGCTTTGGTGGAAGAAGTATTCCGCTTCGAAGGCTGGGCGGCCCCCGAGTGTCGAAGTGATAATATCAACACCACCGATTTGCAGAGTGTCCAACTGCAAGAGTTAGTCTTGCTAGAGTTGAACCAATCGAGCAATGTGGTTGAAGACGCCCGCAGCTTTGCCAGCCAGTTACCAAACCATAACGGTGTTATCGTGATCGGCAAAGAAGATGCGATCACCACATTGCGTGGTTTGAAGGACATGGGCTTTTACTACCTATTCTGGCCTGTGGGTAAGGAAGAGCTTACCGACTTTATCCGCCACGTTCACAACAACCAAAAGAAATTTGCCGGGGTGAGTCAAAACCGCAAGGCAAAAACGGTGGCAGTGGTTGGTAGCAAGGGCGGTGTGGGCACCTCATTGTTCAGTGCAGAAATCGCTACCGCGCTGGCCAGCTCGGGAGCCGATTGCGTGTTGGTTGATCACCAGTACCATATGACCAATATGGACATTATGCTGGGTAAAAAAGACCTTAACCGCCATGACACCTCGCACTTTAGCCACCAGCTGCACGATATGGATGAGCAAAGTGCTGCCGACTACCTGATTCGAATCAATAAGAAATGCCGCCTACTCTCCGTGACGGGCGAGGAACCACCGCATACGCTGTTTGACTACACCCGCACCATCAGTGATCTGCTGATCCGCCAAACCAACTTTATTATTGATGACTTTTCGGGATCGGTACGCTTCCCGCTGAACATCAAGCAATTGGCGGAAGATCATGACATTTGTATTTTGATCGTTGAACCAAGTGTGACATCGGCACGCAATACCAAGAAGATCATCGAGCAGCTACAAAACTACCAAAGCCTCAACATGCGTGAGAGCCGGATCATCACTATCCTCAACGCTCACCGCCCTGAGCCTTCGTTTGCGATGAACCAAGCCGAAATAGAAGCCTACCTCGGGCGAGCCATCGATGTGGTAATGCCGTTTGATAAAAATACCGCCCACCACCTTCTCAGTGGCAAGCGCTTGCACAAGCTAGAAAACAGCAACGGCCCGCTAACGACCTTGATCCGCTTGATCAAAGGCCAAGCTGTCGAGCGAAAAGCGCCGATTATGTCCAAGATCCAAACCTGGTTTAAACGATGAACAGCAGCAAAGATATCTACCTCGACTTTCGCAACAAGATCTACGAAGTCCTCGATGCCCAACTGGTATCGAGCATGGAGCGTGACGAATTAGTCAAGCAGCTGCAAAATGCCGTCAATGTACTGGCTGACAACGCTAGCTACCCGGTCCCGAACCTGATCCGCAACGCCATTGTCAAAAACATGGTTGATGAGCTTATTGGCCTCGGGCCAATCCAGTCGCTGATTGATGATGACAGCATCAGCGACATCATGGTGAATGGCTGCAATAACATCTTCTTTGAACGTAACGGCAAGGTACAAAAGTCCGACATTACTTTTGTTAACGAACAGCAGCTAGTTGACATCGCCCAGCGCATCGCCGCGCAGGTTGGTCGTCGAGTTGATGAATCCTCCCCAATGGTGGATGCCCGCTTGCCCGACGGTAGCAGGGTCAATATCGTACTCAGCCCAGTCGCGCTTGACGGCACCTCGATTTCAATCCGCAAATTCCGCGAGAAGAAAATCGGCCTGGAAGACTTGGTCATGTATCACTCCCTGTCACCAGAGATGGCCAGGGTGTTGATGATTGCCGCTCGCTGCCGGATGAATATCTTAATTTCTGGCGGAACAGGCTCAGGTAAAACCACCCTGCTCAACGCGCTCTCCCAATACATTGCGGAAGACGAGCGTATCATCACCATTGAAGATGCCGCCGAACTCCGATTACAGCAGCCCCATGTGGTCCGGTTGGAAACCCGCGCTGCCAGCACAGAAAATACCGGCTTGATCTCCCAACGAGACCTAGTGATCAACTCGCTGCGTATGCGCCCGGACAGGATAATCCTTGGCGAGTGTCGAGGCTCCGAAGCCTTTGAAATGTTGCAGGCGATGAACACCGGCCATGACGGGTCGATGTCGACCCTCCATGCCAATGCCCCCCGCGATGCGATTTCACGTGTGGAGTCCATGGTGATGATGGCGAACCTGAACCAACCACTCGAAGCCATTCGCCGTACCATTGTCAGTGCGGTTAACCTAATCGTTCAGGTAAGCCGACAGCGGGACGGTACCCGCAAGATCACCAGCATCTCCGAGGTGGTGGGCTTAGAAGGCGATAACGTCGTACTGGAGGAGCTATTTAGCTTCCAAACCAGCGAACACCAATTGCCTGATCGGGTCATGGGCGAGTTTGTAACACCGGGTATCATGCAACGCTCGCAGCTGATGCAAAAAGCACAATTCTATGGCCTGCATGAAGAGTTGCTTGCCGCATTCCGGAGCGGACAATGATCTATCTCTCTTTGATACTCTTTGGTATTGCCGCCTTGCTCTATGGTAAGCGCCGCAATGACCTGCGCCAGCACTACCTGTATGAGCAAATGGCCAAGGTCGAGTTCGATCCAGACAGCAAGCAAGTGGTCAATATCCGTTCACTCACGGGTAACCCCTACTACCGCCGTATCACCGATACCCTGCACCCAGCAGTCAATATGCTGGGTAATCGCGCATGGCTAAAAATCCTGGTGTTTGTTGCCGCACTCGCTTCCGTGTCAGGGTATATCAACAAGGGGATCTTGCTTGTCGATAACTACTGGCTGCCGATCATTATGCCGCTTATTGGCCTGTTATGGGGTTGGGGGTGGCTACTGAAACGTCGCCGCGATCAGTTTGAGGAAACCTTTCCCGACGCGCTCAACATTATGATGAGTGCCATTACGGCTGGTGAAAGCGTTATGCGTTCAATCAGCTACGTTGGCGAAGCCCTTGAGAACGACATCGGCAAAGAATTCAAGGTGATGGGTGAACGACTCAAGCTTGGCGAACCGCCAGAGTTAGTGTTCCGCCGTGCCTGTAACAACTATCCCTACCCGGCTTTTCTGTTCTTCGTCGTGACTATTCGCGCCAATATGTCACGGGGCGGGCAAATGAAGGGGGTAATGGCACGCCTGATCCGGGTGCTTGTCAACGCCCGTACCCTGGAAAAAAAGAAAATAGCAATGACATCCGAAGCCAGGCTGTCAGCCAAAATCGTTGCCGCCCTACCCATCGCTTTCATGGTACTGCTGAGCTACCTCAACCCGACCAACCTCGACTTTGTCCTATATGATCCAACAGGGCGCTACGTACTCTACTATGTCGTCGGCAGCGAGGTCCTTGGCCTGCTGATTATTTGGCTATTGATCAAGGGGGTACGCTAATGATCTACCTGATCATTTCTGCACTGTTGCTAAGCTTTGTTGCAGCAACTTTAATCACCCAAAAGCTGAGCCAGAAGCTGCACAAAAACAACGTGCAATCTTTCCTCGATGAAAATCGAGCCACTAACCTGCAAAAGTTTAACCAGTTTGTCAGCCAGTTCGGCAAGGGAAAGCAGCAGGAGATGGAGCAAAAGTTCGTTGATGCCGGTATCTACAACAAGCAACTCGCCAAATACTATGTGCCGGCCAAGCTGATATTGCTTGTAGGCGTTATCGTACTTCTGGCGACGTCTAGTTTTACGATCACCAACCAAGTCCTGCTCGGGGTTATAGCGACTTTCGTCATTGTCTTCATGCCGGACATGATGCTAGCCATGCGCAAGAAAGTCCTGGTGGCAAAAATTTCCCGCCAATTGCCTTACATGCTCGACATGATGTCGGTCTGTATCCAAAGCGGGATGACGATTGAAGCCTCACTCACCTACTTAGGCGAAGAATTAACGGCTTTTGATAAGGATCTCAGCTTCCACATCCGTAAAACAGCCGACAGCAGCAAAATCCTTGGGCTGGAAAAGTCATTGCATGAATTGAGTGAGCGTATTCCCACCCAAGAGGTGCGCAGCTTCACGCTAACGCTAATCCAAAACATCCAATACGGTACCTCCATTGCCAACGTACTCAGTGCGTTAGCTGAAGACATGCGCAACATGCAAATACTCAATGTCGAAGAAAAGATTGGCAAACTGTCAGCCAAGATGAGTGTCCCGCTTATCCTGCTGATCATGTTTCCCATTGTCATATTAATCTTGGCACCGGGTGCCATCATGCTATTAAGAGATTTGGGGTAAAGCCAATGAAAGCCTCTCACCTATTCATCATTGCCGCTTTGTTCTTGACTGGCTGCGCAACAGCACCCAGCGAGCAACAGCATGTTGAGAATCTCACCAAAGCCAACAATCACCAGGGCTTGATTGACCATTACCGTCAGCAGTTACAACATAACCCTGGCGACGGGGACATCATGCTGGCATTGGCAGAAAGCTACCTCCAGCTCAATGATACCGAATCAGCCAACTTCTACGTTGAGCACCAACTCAACGCGGGTTTGCAACATCCTAAGCTCTACCTGCTAGCAGGAAAAATTGCCAGCCGGGAGTCACGCTACCAGCAATCACTGGATTTCTACCAGCAGGCCAAGCTGGCCGGGTACCAAGATCCTGATCTCTATGTCCTTCAAGGGGTTAGCTATAGCTACCTGAATGACTATCGCAACGCCGAAGCAGCCTTCAATCAAGCCCGCTTGGCTGGGCATAACGATATCACCATCAAGAACAACCTCGCTGTGATCCATTTAGCCCAACACCAGTACAGCCAAGTGGTCGACATGTTGCTACCGGTATATCAAAACCACCCTGAAAACCGCCAAGTCAGGACTAACCTTGCCCTTGCATTCGTCAGGCTTGGCGATTACACACAGGCACGCCAGCTGCTCTCGCCACACCATTCCGAACAAGAAATGGTGGCGCTGTTTTCTGTTCTGACTCACGCAGAGGAAATCTAAATGCAAAGGCGCGCTTGCTCACCAATGAGCAATGGATCACTCGCGAATAGACAAATACGCCCATTCAAGCAATGTCGTCCATTTAAACAATCCCGTCCATCCAAGCAACGGGGAGTGGTGGCGATTGAATTTGCCTTGGGGGGACTCGTGCTGATCCTGACGGTTTTCGCCATCTTCGAAATCAGCCGGTTTATCTATATCACCACCTTGGTTGAGTCTGCCCTGAGGGAGTCTGCCCGTGACAGTAAAGTGGTGATGACCGACAACTACGACAGCCTGATAGAGCAACGCTTCGAACAAGAGAATGCCATTTGGCACTACCTGGTTGAACCTAATCAGTTTCGGTTTCAATCACGTTATTTTGCCAATGTCAGTGATTTGGCGAACAACCTATCTACGCAAGGCTGCCGACATGCCAACCCTGACAATGGTTCAGCACAAGCCTACTGCCCTTTGGTCGAGTTCGAGCTCAGCTATACCTATCAACCCATGTTTATCCTGGCCGGAGCCGCTTCCCGTGACATCAAGCGGCGCATGGTCGTTGTTCAAGAACATCAAGGGTGGTATCGCAGTGAATAGCCTAAAACCAAGCCAAGCATGCCGCACACTTGCGCGCCAACGCGGGGTATTTGCCATCGAGATGGCCTTCATCATGGTATTTCTGTGCGCGATCTTCTTGTTTGTCAGTGACATCAGCATGCAGCTGCTCCAGCGTGTCAGCCTCGATCGTACATCTTATACCTTGGTCAATGTCCTGAAAGAGCGCAGACGCTTTTATGCCAACGAAGAAGGCGTTGTACGGCTCTCGCTATCCCAAACTGACCACCAGCAAATGGCCCAAATTGCTCAGCGAATGCTGGGGGCGGATGCAAATGCTTTCCACCTAACAACTGAATCCTTAGTCGGTGGCCGGCACCAGCAATACCAATCGGCTAACAACATTAACTGCCCGGTGGCGATACTTACACCCAGCTCGCCGTTGATCCCCTATAACCTCGACAACGAGCCGCTACCTATGTACCAAGTCACGGTTTGCATGCAGCGGGAGTCTTGGTTCAGCCGCTTTTTCAACAGTAGCAGCACCCAAACATTGCATTCAACTTCAGCCATTGTCGGTCGTTAGCGAGACGTGTATGAACAATCAAAGTTTCAACAAACAACAAGGTATCGCAACTATCTACGTTGCCATGTCGCTGGTTGGCCTATTTGGGATTATTTTTTGGGCAACCGAAGGGACTCGCTATATCCAAAAACAAAACCGCCTCGCTGATGCGACCGAAGCGGCAGTATTGGCTTTGTCGAGTGCCAATGCACCAGGCCATTACCAAGATGAAAACAACAGTATCGGCTACCAGCCAACGGCTACCGAGGTTGAGTTAACCCAAAGCTATATCCAGCACTACGTTCGCCATACTCAAGCTATTCCGGAATTAACCATCACCCGCTTTGATGGCAAGGAAATCACTAACGAGGTTGACCTCCACGAACTAGGCAGGCCAACCGAATACTATCAATACGCCGTTGAAGCCAAAACCGAGCACCTGTCGTGGTTTCACAGCGACATCGTGCCTAGTTTCGATCAAACCCAACTTGTGGCAAATCGGGCCCGCTCGAAAAGCTATATTGAATACCTTGGCGATCGAAGTATCGACCTCGTATTTGTCTCTGATTTCTCAGGCTCCATGAATGATCCAAAATCAAAAATCAGAGACTTAAAACAAGCCATTGAGACCCTGTCATACGAAGTGCTGGAGAGCAACAGCTACCTCCCGCCCGAGCAGCATAACCGCATCGGCTTTGTACCCTTTAATATTCGGGTACAAGAGTACAGTAACAACAAGTTACTGTGCACGAGCCAAACCCGATACAAAAACAGGCGGCACTTCAATGGCTTTGAATATGAATCTATCAACTGGTCGCGCTGGATTGGCAAGTCCTTAGATTCAATCGAACAATGCAGTAGGGGACAAAACTACTCCTGCCCCCAAGGCAATGGTAAATATCGCCAAGAAGCCAGAACGGTTTACGATGCTATTAGCACAGCAAGAAAGGAAGCGAGCAACAAAGCCAGTGATCTACCCGACCCTTATGCCTATATTGATATGGAGGAGACTGTACACGATCTCTTCAGCAATAAAATCAGCACAATGCCTAACCTGCAGTTTACTGCCAACTACTCAAATAGAGCACCTTTCACTAATGGGATGTGCCAAGGCAACTTCTATACCATTGGACTAACTTCCTCAGCCAACGGTATGAATCCGGTGCAAACCATGCGGCCGAAAGGTGGCACCGCGGTTTACAACGGTATTATCCGCGGGGCGCAAGTTCTCAATAGCGGCAGGCCTATTAGCCCAAGCGAAGAAGAGGAAGAAGCTTACCGTAAACGGGTGAAAATGATGCTTATCCTAACAGACGGTGAAGAAGACCCCTTTGAGGATACCTTCGACGACTTGGTAGGAATAGGCATGTGCGAGGCGATTAGAAATAAATTCAGCGATAGCGAAGTGCCGATGTATATCGGTGTACTGGGCATACAGTTCAAGCCTGATGCCCAATCTGGCTACAAACAATGTGTGATTAATCCCGATGATGACATCATCGATATCAATAACACCGCTGAGATTTTAGAAGAAATTAAAAATTTAATTCAAAATGGTACCCAAGCAGAAAGCATCAGCCGACTTGAATACCGCCACAGCCCAATAGGAAAATAAAGAATGAAAAAAACAATAACCCTTTTAATACTAATGTTTAACAGCTACAGTTTTGCAAGCTCAGATCTCAATTATCAATTACAGCAGTTTTGTGCAACACCCACATTGAATACCAGTTATCGTACTCAGGTTGGTGAAGTCACTGCTATTGGTTTTCATCGTAATGGCAATATGAAAGTGAGCCAAAACAGCAATAATGACAAGTTAATAACAGCCTTAATGGCCATTGCACAACAAGTCAATATTGGTAAGGAGTGCATGGAGTTTTTAGATATAACCCAACTGATTAAGAGTAAAGAGGAACGTGAGTTATTTGCACGTATCTATTTCGACTTCGATCGCCAATCACTCACCCAAGAATCTAAGCAAATACTTGATAATATTGCAGTTAAAATGATCCGCCATCCTTATATGATTAGGCTTGAAGGCCATACCGATGCCATTGGCACCAAGGGTTACAACTACCAACTAGGGTTACGACGCGCTAACAGCACTGCTGACTACTTAATAGATAAAGGAATTGCGGACACTCAACTTGTTATTTCAAGTGAAGGAAAAACCAAGCCAATTAGCTCAAATAAAACAGCGGAAGGAAGGAAAGACAATCGCCGTGTAGATATTTATTAATGATGTATAAATAATTATTAAACAATCTATCACATTATTCATCACTTACCTTCGAATATCATTATTTACTTAGTTCGCAATAAGGCTCTTTTTAAATTGCTATATTCTGGTAAAATCACTAAATCAATTTGTTATCTTTCTCTAAATGTAACCAAAAGATTAACAAGATATATACTGTGTTCCTATAAAGAACAATTATTCAAATAATCAATATAAAGTAATTTTTCCTTTCAAAGAGTCGGCTTATGAAGATCCAAATTGAAAACATTCACTCTTTTATTGCTGCCGCTGAAACTGGATCCTTTAGCGCGGCCGGAAGAAAAATCAATAAAACGCAGGCAGCCATTAGCCAATCTATCCAAAACCTGGAAATAGATTTAGGCTACCAACTGTTTGACCGAACAAAGAAGTACCCGATTCTGACTGACAAAGGCGAAAGGATGTATAAAAACGCCAAAACCATGATCAGCCAGTATGACATTTTCATCGATAAAGCGAGAGCCCTGTACACAACCGAAAACACGCAGGTGAACTTAGGCATAGACCCGCTAACCTGCTGTTCAAAAGTCCAAGATCTGCTGATCCGTTTTTCCGAGACATTCGATAACATCGAGATCAAGCTGACGCAGCAAAATAGCCAGTCTTTGATTCAGAAGTTGAAAGATAAGCAGCTTGATATGGTGCTGGGACTATTCCCTTTAAACCAAAAAAAAGACTTTCACTTTACAACCGCTTTCTCGATCAACACCATGTGGGTGGCCTCTCCGGGGTTTATCAAAAAGCATGGCTCGGTATTAAGCTATGGTGACTTTTGCAATACCAAGTTGCTTTTGCCTTGCTCAGATCTTGCACATATGGGGCTAGACGAGATTGAAACAGCCTCTCACTGCTGGAATATCGAGGACATGAACACCTTGCTCAACCTTTGCAAGCGTGACATGGGGGTAACTTTGTTGCCTGACTTCGTGATCCAAAAAGACTTGGCTCAGAACAACTTGCAACGTGTCACCCTTGCCTTTAATGACATTGAAAAGGAAAGTTGGAAGGCATCAATGCTGTGGTCCCACGACATGGTACTCAGCGAGCCATACCAATGGCTCCACGACCAACTGCTGGCGATTCATTCGAACTAGCCCAGCCCCTAATAGCCACTCAGTTAAAGCCACAACGCAAAAAACAACGCCTTGCTATCGCAAGGCGTTTTCTTTCAATCGAATTGGTCTTACTTCCCAATTCGCGATGCCAGCAACTCGGCCATCAGCCTTGAGTCCGCGTCACGGATTGTTGGCAACTGGAACCGTGCCGCACGGGTATCTTGCATCGACACCGTTGCGGCTATCAGGCACTGCTCTGCACCGGCTTCAACCAAGCAATTGCCGAATGCATCCATAATTCGAGAACCGCCCCAGAACTGGCTGTTACCCTCGCGGGCACAACTGTTTGCCATCAACAGCGGCACACCGTAAGTCATCGAGATAAAATCAGTGTTGGTCTTCCAGCCCTGGGGGTTAGAAAATTCATCAGAGACAATATCAGCGGCTGAATTGATCGGTGCCAACATAACGGCCGGTTTATCCAACATCGCAATATGAGGCAGCGCCGGATTCCACAAATCAGCACAGATTAAGGTATGCGCCGTCCAACCAGAGAAAGGTTCGCACAGAGTGAGGCCTTGCCCTTTGCTATACCATTTTGCTTCTTCCAACCCGCCATAGTTAGGTAGGTTTATCTTGCGGTGAACATGAAGTACTTCGCCGCCTTTAATCATGGCTTGGGCATTGTAGAATTCGCCGGCGGCATCCTCTTCAATAAAACCGATACTAACTGCCATCTCGCCAGCTGCCGTCGCCAATTGCGTTAAGATAGGGGAAGAAGCCGGCATCGCGACATCCATTGTCTTTTCCCGAAGGCTATAGCCTGTCATTGATAGCTCCGGAAATAACAGCAAATCAACACCTTCAGCACGAGCCTGCCTAATAAAATCAAGGTGTAGCTCAAGGTTTGCCTCAACGTCAGCCAGCTTTGGCGCGATTTGGGCAACCCCCACCTTCAATTCATGTTTGTTCATTTGTTCTGTTACCGTTGCTTTGGAAAGCGCCGTATTCTGTTGCTTTAGCTCTTAAATTGCAAGAAGGCGGAGACGCCTTTTTCAACCTAGCACTTTGCTCTAATGCGCATTTGCAGCTGTCATCTGGTAAAGATGATCACTAAGTAGTAACGAGAATATCAATTACACTTAAAGGTGATAACAATCACAAAAGATATCCCATTATCAATCATAAGATATAATTAACACGAAATGCCGTTTGCCTAATTTATTTTCATTCCTAAATGAAATATCATACAAGCGTTATTTTGCCACCCTAAACTATACCAACATTAGCCATGTGAGATGTTATAACCATATAGACAGGATGTTTATGAGTTTATTTTTATCATTGCCAACAGAAAAAAAAGATATGGTTAAACTGATATCCATTGGCAGTAACTATATTAGCTTGATTGAGGAAAAGGACAACAAAACAGAACTAAAATCAAAAACGGAACTTACTGATATAGAAGGCTATATTTTAACTCTTCTTGCGACCAGCACCTCTGCCACATCGCCAGTCAATCTTGAAAAAATAATAACAAGTTATAATCAGCAAACGAATACTGTACTCTCATTGGACACATTAAAAAGCAATCTATCTTCTATTCAACATAAAATAAAACAGCTTCATCTTTCATCATCGAATACAGAACCAGAGGTTGAATTAATTAAGACTGAAAACGGTAAAGATTACTTCATCACCCTGCCAATTTATAATAATGACAATTCAGTTAATATAACTAACCAAAGGAAGGCAGTTATTTCAACTTTCTATAAATTAATCGTCGAAAATTATAAGATCGCTTTTTTAAAAAGATCGCTGCAATTACTATGTGCTACATGTCTAGCGCTACTGGCCCTCTACTTCGCTCATATCACCATATTAAGCTCAATGGTGAAAGAGTATGGACAACATAGTCGGCTCATCGCCCACCAAGCCAGTGCCGTCGGTTGTAGTTACAACAACCTCACTCAACTTAGGAGAATCTTTTCAGGTAGCAGAAATGCCCACTCAATGCTGCTCAACGAAACCTGCCTTATCAGTCATGACGGCTCTGAAATTGCCTCATTAGAACGCGTGCTCACCTGGAAAAACAATGATGCTTTCGTTTACCCAAGCTTCATTATTGATGGCAATGAATTGATTTTCAGGATCAACAAAGAAGCGATACAAAGCCGATACTACCAACTTATTCAATACTTGCCGATTGATGCAATACGCCTTGTTCGAAACAACAACGATGTTGTCTCTGTGGGCGAGAATCCAGGTATCGCCATTTTTACCCACCAAGTAAACGATAAAGGACAGCTCACCTATTATTCGGCAAACCCTATTAAGGATTTCCTCCTCATTTTCGCAGCCTTCGCCATCATCACTTACTCTCGATTTTTATATTGCTTCGGCCATTACCTAATGACAGCCCAGCGCTTCAAGTTCAAACTTGAAGTCGTCACGAATACCAAAACCAGATCACCTATCTTTTACGAAGTGCTGACCAATATCAGCGGCAACAAACCGGCATTAGATTTATTCTTCTTACAACTGCGTAAAAGTAACCTTCTTATGCTTCACACCCTGTATCTGATCGAAACCGTTAAAGATCATGCAGCAGCCTATCCTTCACAACAGTTAAGCTTGAATATCTGCCCTACACTATTAGCACCTCGCCATCTTACAACCTTGCTGTCGGCACTCAATAAGCTAAACCCAGGCCAATTTATCATTGAGTTAACCGAGTCGTCAGCCATTGAATACAGCAAAGACATCTACACAGCGATCGCCAAGATACAGTCAATGGGCTTTACGATTGCAGTCGACGACTTTGGCATGGGCAACAACAATATCGACTTGGTAAGGCGTGTGAAGCCGACCTATGTCAAGGTTGATAAGTCTTTTGTTATCGGGCTCCACCGGTCTCCAGAGTCACAGAGTATTGTTAAGAATATCCTTGCTCTAGCCAATGAAACCGATACCAAAGTTATCTTCGAGGGGGTTGAGTGCATCAAAGACCAAGGTGCCCTACTCTCACTTAACGAGGTGATACATCAGGGCTACTTGTATCAATAATACCTTTGCCATTAAATATCTGATCAGGTTTTGATGGGGTTGGTATCACTATCAGCTTTCGCAAAATACAGGCAAAAAAATACCAGTTCATTTGAACTGGTATTTTTGTTTTCGCTGTTGCGAATTAACAAGTGGTTAAATCAGATCGTTCTGCTTGAGGAAATCGCGGGCAACGTGCTCGATTGATACCCCTTCCACATCAACAGTCGCATTCAGGGTCGACATCACGTCATCGTTCATCAAGGCAGACAAAACGTTTAGCTGCTCCGCCAACTGCGGGAACTGGGCCAACGTATCTTGGCGTACCACCGGCGTTAGCGCATAGTTAGGGAAGTGTTCGCGGTCATCTTTCAGTACGTAAAAATTAAATGCTTTCACGCGGCCATCGGTGGCGAATACCATCGAGATATCCACGACTTCTTGCGCTAGCGCTTGATACACCAAACCTGAGTTCATCTTACGCAGGTTATGGCGCGGCATTTCAAACTCATACGCAGCCAAGAGCGACTTCAAGCCATCCGGGCGGGCCGAGAACTCAATATTGCTTGCCAGCTGGGCATTACTGCCATCTTCCGTTTGCAGCCAATCCATCATATCGGTGATCGACTCAATGCCTTTTTCTTTGGCAAAGTCCTTACGCATTGCAAGTGCGTAGGTGTTGTTCGCCTTCGACGGATTCAGCCACACCAAACCCACCTGCTCGTCCAACTCCTTTACACGCTGGTAGGTTTCAGCAGGGCTGAGCTTTTCAACCACCTTGTTAAACGTCACCAAGCCGGTGCCGGTGTATTCCCAGTAAAGGTCAATCTGACCGTTAAGCTGGGCAGTACGCAGCACGGTCGAACCCATGCCATCGCGCTGATCCACGTCATAGCCCAAGCCCGCCAGGTACTGCGAAGTCATGGTCGACATAATAAGCTGCTCGGTATACCCCTTACCGCCAACAACCAGCTTGCCAGCTGCCATCGCCGATGCAGAACCCAACAATGCCACAGCAGCAAACAGAGAAATAATACGCTTCATTGTTACCTCTTACTTACGGTTAGGGTTAACACCCTTGCTAACAATCAGGAATGTCACCATGCCCAAAATAATGTCAGCGATCAGGGCCAATACCGCGGTAGGGATCGCCCCCGCTAGCATCATTGGCGTATCGTACAGGTCGATACCCGCAAAGATCAGCTCACCCAAGCCGGTACCACCGATTTGGAATGCCAGTGGCACCGTACCAATGTTGATAGCAATCGCGGTACGAACACCGGCCATAATCACAAACATCGCGTTTGGCAGTTCAACTTTAACCAGCTGCTGCCAAGGCGTTAGGCCAATCCCCGTTGCAGCCTCTTTGAGGTGAGCAGGTACAGAAAGCAAGCCGGTATAGGTGTTACGCAGGATCGGCAGAATCGACGCAAACGCCAATGCGAAAATCGCTGGCTTGTCGCCAATACCCAAAAAGCTCATCGACAAAGCCAATACCGCCAGGGTTGGCACCGTTGTACCGACATTGAAGATTTGCATCACAAAGTCAGCAATCTTGCGGCAAGCCGGACGACTTAGGATCACCCCAACCGGAATACCAATCATCACCGCTATCGAACCTGAAATCAGCGTCAGCTTAATATGGTGGCCCGACAGGTACACAATCTCATCCCAGTAGTAGAAGAACTGCTCGATGAAACCGGAAGACTGCGCAGCAACACCTAGGCTGAACACAATCAGCATGAGCAGCGCGTTCATGTAAGGGCTCAGATTAATTGATTTCATCCCTTACCCCTTTGTACGGAAGCTTGCTCCCAGGTGGTGTGTAATACCACGCTGTGAAATCTCACCACACAGGCGACCTTGCTCGTCAACCACCGCCAGCCAGCTGATATCGTGGGCGAACATCTTAGAAACAACAGCACGAAGATCCTGCTCTTGCTTCATCAAAATCGGCAGGCCATCGAAGTGATCGCTACACAAACCACGCTGGCTCATCGCCACCGATTTGTTAATCACGCCCACTGGCTGCTGCTGGTTATTCACCATCACAATCATGCCATGGCCGTAATCGTTCATGCGCTGCAGTGCCACTTCAAGGTTATCGCTTGGCATCACCGTTGGTACATTCGCTTCCATTACCTCGCCAGCGGTTGAAAGCTGTAGGCGCTTCAGAGTACGGTCAGTACCCACAAAATCAGCAACGAAGTCGGTCGCAGGCTGGGCTAGCAACTGATCCGGGCTTGAATACTGTTCAAGCTGACCATCGCGGAAGATTGCCACCTTGTCAGCCATCTTCACCGCTTCATCGATGTCGTGGGAAACGAACATGATAGTTTTCTTCAACTCTTTGTTCATCTTCAGGAATTCTTCCTGAATCACTTCGCGGTTAATTGGGTCGATAGCACCAAAAGGTTCATCCATCAAAAGTACCGGTGCATCTGCCGCTAGGGCACGAACAACACCCACACGCTGCTGCTGGCCACCAGAAAGCTCGTTCGGGTAGCGCTTCATGAAGGTATTCGGATCAAGCGCCACCATATCAAGCAGGTCTTTGGCACGCTGGGTGCAACGCTTTGGATCCCAGCCCATTAGCTTAGGGATCAGTGCAATATTCTCTTCAATGGTCATGTTAGGGAACAGACCAATCTGCTGGATCACGTAGCCGATGTTACGACGCAAAGTCACAGTATCAATGCCAGTGGTATCTTCGCCGTTGATCAGGACACGGCCCGAGGTTGGCGTCACCAAGCGGTTAATCATTTTTAGTGTGGTGGTTTTACCGCAGCCAGATGGGCCAAGCAATACACAAATCTCGCCTGTTGGCACTTCCATGTTGATATGGTCGGCAGCCGTCACCACGCCCTGTGGTGTTTCGAAAATTTTTGTCAGGTTCTCAAGTTGGATCATGAAAACACCCTCTTATATTCGTAAAACTATTAGCCGTGAACAACGACGCCCTTAGGTGTGAATTTCTTCTGGATTCTTGCAAGCACCAAGTCTGCAAAAATCGCCAGCAGACTCACTGCGACGGCACCAACAATCAACTGGCGTGGATCAGACTGGCTGATACCACGGGCGATGAATGTACCTAGGCCACCAGCACCGATATAGGTTGCGATTGCCATCACGCCGATATTCATCACCACCGCCATGCGTACACCCGCCATAATGACCGGTATCGCCAGTGGGATTTCAACCAAGCGCAAGCGCTGCATGTTGGTCAACCCAATACCGCGCGCGGCTTCGCGCAACGCCGGATCGACATTGGTGATCGCGGTATACGTGTTACGAATAATGGGTAGCTGCGAGTACAGCAAAACTGCAATGACTGCAGGTAAATAGCCGATCCCTTGGCCGATAATAGATAGCACCGGGATCATGATCCCGAACAAGGCGATGGATGGGATCGTAATAATAATGGACGCAACATACAGCACAATATTGGCGGCACGTTGATTCTGGGTGATTGCAATGCCAATCGGCACGCCTGTTAGCATTGCAAGGCCAACAGCCAAGCTAACTAATGACAGGTGCTCGACTGTACGCGAGGCAATAACATCCCAGTTGTCCAGAACGAAATTGAAAATTTCCAATTTTCACTCCTGGATTTAAGAGTTAAACACAGATTGTTTTCAGGTAGTCACTTGGTTTGAGCGACGTAGATACAACCAAGGGTTGTCAAAACAGGGGAGGCCCCTGATAGACATGGCTAACGCCATGAGCATCATTCCGCGCCGATAGCGATGAATAGAATGACAAAAGAAGCGGTGGATTCTAGTGAGTTACTGGATCGACCTCAAGTTTTTTCAACGTTTATTTTGATCTCATCCCTTAAACGCGCTAACCAAACCGTACTGAACTAGTATTTTTTTTACCTCTACGACCGCCCCTCTCCAATAAGCAACTACACTATATAAAAACGGATGAATGAGGCTGATGTGATGACAGCAACACAATTGGGACGTGTTAGTTTGTTGATTGGATTGTTATTTTTCCCTTTTTTATCCTGGGCTTATGCCCCACCACTCAAGATCAACGGTATCGATAGCAATGGAAAGCAGGTCGCGATCACCCTATCCCGAGGCGAAATAGAACAACTCCCGCAGCACAAACTATCGACCCACCTTCCCTGGTTCGAGGGGCAAGCCAGGTTCGAAGGGGTCCGGCTATCCGTGTTACTCACTACTTTTTCACTTGAGCCAGAAAGGATCAGTTTCACTGCCTTAAATGACTACCAGGTCGATGTATCTCAGGAGTACATCGAAAAATACCAGCCATTAGTTGCCATTAAGAAAAACGGTAACTATCTGAAAGTAAGGGATTATGGGCCGTATTGGCTCGTTGCTTCCATTGACGACTACCCAGAACTTTCGGAAACCAAGCAACTGGCAAAAATGGTCTGGCAAATTGAGCTAATAGACGTCAAATAAGCATTGGATTGTATGCGAGTAAAACAAAATAAAGTTCGACTAGCTCTGTTTATCATTATCCCACTGTTGATGTTTACCATCATTGCGGCAGTGGGCTCGCTCAAACGCACTTCCAATATCATTGCCCAGAGCCAAAACGAAGCCATCTGGTATGTGTTGCAACTCACCAAGGAATACGCCGAGTTCAACTATCAGCTCCGCAGCTATCAATCGTTTCGCAGCGACCATAATGACATGATGCTTCAGTACGAAATATTATGGAGCCGATTCAAAACTATCCTGATTAATTCAGACATTATCCACCTCCACAACTTCAATGGCGCGCTACAAGAGATCATTGATCACTATGGATTTATCCAATCGATAGAAGATGATTTGATCAACCTACCCCAAACCTACAACGTCAAGCCGGTCCTCGATGCTGTTCGAGCTGATTACGACGAATTGGTGATTTTCCTTAACCATAAATTCCGCTTATCAAGCGGCGAATTAGCCGAGCAGATCAATGCCGTTGCCAAAATGGAAATGCTGATCCGCTACCTGCTGGCCGTCACCCTGCTACTGGGTGTATTGATCATCTATATTCTCCACCGGGAATCCAAGCTCCACCATAAACTCGCCATGAGCGACTCCCTCACCGGTGTGAGCAACCGCCTGTGGCTAAACCGGGAGCTGGTCAAACTAACCGACAACAAAACCCCGTTTACGTTTTACTTAATTGACCTAGACGGGTTCAAACAAATCAATGACACCTTAGGGCACCAGGCCGGCGATGAATTATTGGTGGAAGTGGCCTCGCGCCTGAAAACATTGAAATGTTCGCACTTCAAGGTGGCACGTATGGGGGGGGATGAGTTTGCCGTGATCGAGCTTTGCCCGCAACAAGCCGACCAGCAACCTTGCATCGGCAAGCAAATCATTGAAGCCTTTAAACAACCCGCCTGCTATGCGGGTAAATACCATGCCATTTCCGCCAGCATTGGCGCCAGCGAGTACCCAGGCACCGCAAAAGAAATTTCTGAATTGTTGCAGCAGGCAGATTTTGCCATGTATGAAGTAAAACAACAGGGTAAGAACGGCTTCCAGCATTTCACCAAGAAGGCAAGACAACGACTTGATGTGTTGTTTTAGCACCCATCCTTTATGTAGAGACAGCAGCCAGAGATAACAAAAAGCGGCCTCTCGACCGCTTTACATGTTTAACGACAGTAATTAGCTTAGCTTGTGCCCTTATAGCGCAGCAGCAAAAATACCTGAAATCTCTTCGTGCGTGGCTTGTTTCGGGTTAGTTAGGCCACAGGCGTCTTTCAGTGCATTGTCAGCCAATACCTTGATATCTTCTTCCTTCGCACCCAGCTCTTTCAAGCCAGCAGGAATGCCGATTTCTTTTGATAGTTGCTGGATCGCTTCAAGTGCGGCTTCCGCACCCTGCTCAGGTGTCATGCCTTCTACATTCACACCCATGGCTTTGGCCACATCGGTTAGGCGCTCTGGGCAAACCTGGGCATTGTAGCGCTGCACATGTGGTAGCAATACCGCATTACATACACCGTGTGGCAAGTCGTAGAAGCCACCCAACTGGTGCGCCATGGCATGCACGTAACCCAGTGACGCGTTATTGAACGCCATACCAGCCATGAACTGGGCGTAGGCCATTTGCTCACGCGCTTCGATGTTTTGGCCGTCTTCAACTGCCGTACGTAGGTGAGCCTGAACCAGCTCAATCGCTTTAATGGCTACCGCATCTGTTACCGGTGTTGCAGCCGTTGATACATACGCTTCAATGGCGTGAGTCAGTGCATCCATACCTGTCGCCGCGGTTAGCAAGGCAGGTTTAGCCAACATTAGCTCAGGATCATTAACAGACATTAGCGGGGTCGTGTTTTTATCAACAATTGCCATTTTGATGTGGCGCGCTTCATCAGTAATGATACAGAAGCGAGTCATTTCCGATGCCGTACCCGCTGTCGTGTTGATGGCAACCAAAGGCAGCTGGGGCTTGGCAGACTGGTCAACACCTTCGTAGTCAGCAATTTCACCGCCGTTTGACGCTACCAGCGCGATACCTTTGGCACAATCGTGTGGTGAACCACCACCTAATGAGATAACAAAGTCACACTCACCTTCTTTTAGCAATGCCAAACCAGCTTCTACATTACCTATCGTCGGGTTTGGTTGTGTCCCATCAAAAACAACTGACTCCACATTTCGTGCAGTTAGCAGATCGGCAACCTGTTTTACCATACCGATTTGGCTTAGCACCTTATCAGTAACAATAAGGGCTTTTTTGAAACCGTGAGATTGAATCGCATCAACTGCCTCTGTTAGACAGCCTGCACCCATTAGGTTAACCGTTGGGATGAAAAATGCGCTACTCATGATGATTTCTCCATATCTATCAAATACTAATTACTTTAACCCACTAAAAACCGACTATCGGATAAGCTCAATGGGCTACCTGTAATTTGTCTCTTCGGTGTTGCAGACAGGCATATCTAACACTGCAAAGTTGTGCAACAATTTGATCTTGCGCAATTTATTCCTCTCTCGGATATATTCATCATAATTAATTTGAACAGGATCAAATAATCAACAGGTTGACTATCAATATTGTCGACACAGGGAAACATTCAATTTCACTCATGCGATGATAAGGCACAGAAAGTGTGATGTACGAGGCATAAAAAAACGCTGGACTATGCCAGCGTTTTCAATATGTTGATGGGCCTCTTCAATGCTAGCTCAAGCTTGCTTAACGGTTACAGCTTGGCTTTAAGTCGTAGCATTTCTTGGTTACCCATTATTGCTTAACCCAAGCGTCTTCCCAGTCGGAGCCAAAGCCAGGCTCGTAGTGAATCGCAGAGTCGATATTACACCACTCGCCATGAGGTGCTGGACGACACTTATACGTATCACCATCGCGGCTTAGTACGACTGTTTCGTCAGGCACATAGCTACCGATACCATCCGGGTAAACATAATCATATTCACCGTTTGAAGGCTCCTTGATGGTAATTTGCTGGGTAGACACAACTTCGTGATCTGAGCTGCCTTCAGCTGCTGCGGTCACTTCCACGGTGAAGTTACCAGTCTGGGTAGTAAACACGCTCAAGGCAATATCACCGTTATCAACAATATCACTCGCTAGCGATAGCTGATGGCCATTGCTGTCTAACAACTTCATATTGATAAGGTAACGGCCTTCTGAAGACACGGTCGCATCAACAAAAGTCTTACCGTCGCTGCCCTGAGTATACTCAGACTCGATGCCAGTCACTTCAACCGGTGCCGGTTCAATCGTACCGTCACGAACATCAAGCGCATACCTATAGCTCGGGTTGGTTGCGAACACCTTATTGGCATAGAGATCTGACTGATCATAAGCAATCTCGCCTGAAGGCTGCTCAATACCCACTTGGGTGATCGTGCTGTGCTCTTGGTTAATCAACTGGGCTAATTCGTAAGACCAAACATGGATATTTTGGTTAGCAGCGGTAATAGGCAGTTTCTCTTCTACGATCTCAGAGCCGCTACCATTGAAGATACGGTAAAGGATATAATCACCCGCTTCCGCGACCAAGCCCTGTTGCACATACGAGCCAAGTTCCGTCCACTCCGGTGGCGGTGCATCACCTTCAAACTTGATATCACTACAGTTGTAGAAGCCTTCACCACCGCCATCGGTACGCTGCCAACGAGTCAACAGCGTTGCTTCGCCTGTACGTCCGGCTGGCATAGTAATATCCATGACATAGTATTCACTACCATCAATATTTTGTTTTTCGATATCACCGTAATCGGCAATCTTCTCGACATCATCCCATGTTAGGCGAGTATACGCGGCATTGTATGATGGCTTGCTCAAATAGAATTCCCAATAGCTTGGGTTATGCGGTGCGGTCGCCAAAAACTTCAGCTGAATAGTTTCACCCGCTTTTAGAATAGTGCGCTGCCAATCGGCAGAAGCCACACCAATCCCGCTTTTCTTGGAATCTGAGCCGTAACATAGCTGACCATCTTTAACCACGGCTTTGACCGCATCCATATCAGTATGATTATTAACAATGGCCGAATATTCGTTCTTCTGAACAAACGGATAGGTACCTGATTCTAAGAAGGTGGCACGGCAAGCAGCATTCGGGATCCCCGAACCATCTGTTGGCCAGTCATAGCCACCGTCTTCATAACAGAACATTTGGCGTGCTTTGGGGAAATCCGTCCAACCATGCGCACTAACTTGGAACGAAGTAACAGCCGCCATGACTGACGCTGCCCCAACTGACAGTGAGATTATTTTTTTCATTATTAACTTCCATTCATTGGTGTGAGGAAGCCAGTTAACATCAGAAAAGCTAAGCCACTGCTTTTCCTTTTGAGCATTATTACTGCCTAAGCACTCATCCGATAGCCAATATTTTTTATTGTACAGCGTACTTGTTTCCTAGGCAGTTTCCGCTAACTGACGCCTATATTTATAGGCACTTTTTTGCGTCGCACAAAAAGTTCAAAATAAAATTGGAAGGATGATCCCAGTTATTTTTTATTAATTAATAACTATTAACCAATAAAAAATAAAATATAGATAAACAACTTATAAAAACAATATGAATTCATTAAATGGAAATTAATTTCGTCAAAATTCATATTAATTAATCGCTGGCAATAAAAACGCTGGACGATGCCAGCGTTTTTCTTCTTGAGTGCTTGAACTGAGATCAGGTCAGACTATAGCTTGATCCAAGCATCCTGCCATGCCGAGCCAAAGCCAGGTTCATAATGAATAGGCGAATTAATGTTACACCAGTTACCTTGAGGTTCCTTACGGCACTTGTAAGTGTTGCCATCACGACTCAGAACAACTGTTTTCTCTGGCTCATAGCTACCGATACCGTCTGGATAAACATAGTCATAATCGCCTGATGCCGCTTCTTTAATAGTGACAGGCTGAGACACAATCACATTGTATTCTGAACTATCAAACTCTGCGGCAGTGACATTAATCGTAAACTCACCGACTTGGTTAGCACTGATAAGGAGATCGACCTGACCATTGTTTACCACATCACTAGCAGTACCAATTTGGCTACCATTTTGATCCAGAAGCTCCATCTTAATATCGTAATGGCCTTCAGAGCTGACGGTGGCTTCTATATGCGCCACACCTTCGCTGTCCTGAGTATATTCAGACTGAAGTCCCGTAACTTCAACCGGTGCCGGGTCAACAGTCCCATCACGAACATCCAGCGCATAGTTGTAATTAGCATTTGTCACATACACATTATTGATATGTAGATCCGCGTTTTCATAAACAATGTCGCCGCTTTCCTGCAGTAGGCCAACCTGAGTGATCGTTGGGTATTTCTCATTGATCAACTGCGCCAATTCGTAAGACCATACGTTTACGTCTTGGTTGCTAGCTGTGATCGGGAATTTCTCGAATACAACTTCGTTGCCGGTACCGGAGAAAATACGGAACCAAACTGCATCACCTTCTTCAGCAACCACACCCGGTTTCACGTAAGTGCCCTTGCTCGTCCACTCAGGCGGGGTTACCTCATCATCAAAGCGAATATCGCTACAGTTGTAGAAGCCTTCGCCTGCTGGGTCTTCACGTTGCCAGCGCGTCATCAAAGTAGCCTCACCCGTACGACCTGCCGGCAAGGTAACATCGATGTAATAGTACTTCCCATCACTTTCTTGCACATACTCAATGTTGCCTGCCGTATCAAACAGCTCAAGATCATCCCAAGTTAAGCGAGAATGCGCAGCGTTATAACCTGGCTTGGTTAAGTAAAACTCCCAATAGCTTGGGTTATGCGGCGCGGTTGCTCTGTAGCGCATGGTAAAAGTCTCACCCGCTTTCATATCTTCACGCTGCCAATCTGCCGACGCGACACTCATGCCGCTTTTACGATCGTCCCCCCCGGAGCAAATCAGTCCATCAGGCACCGCAGCTTTCACCGACTCCATATTGGTGTGATCAGGTACCAGCGCTGCATACTCGTTGATCTGAACAACCGGATAGGTGCCAGACTCCAAAAAAGAGGCACGACACGCCGCATTCGGTATGGCGGAGCCATCATCCGGCCCCCAATGGCCATCATCCTCACGACAAACCGTTTGGCGAGCTTTTGGATAATCAACCCAGCCATGAGCGCTAACCTGAAACGACGTAATTGCAGCCATGACAGAGGCTGCTCCAACTGACAAGGATATTATTTTTTTCATTATTAACTTCCATAGTTATTGAAAGGAAGCCAGCTACCAGAAGTAAGCTTCTTTTCTCAACTTCTTTTACAATGCAGTCGCAATATCATTTGGATATTCTCATCCGATGAGTATGTTATTTTTAACGTATGTTATGTTGATATTGTTAGGCACTTGCATTAGCTGACGCCTATATTTATAGGCAGTTTTTCGTATTGTACAAAAAGTTCAAAATAAATATGGAAGGGTGGTCTCAATTAATTTATGGAAATTATTTAGCCAAAAACATCTATTAGTTGAATATTATAAACCAGAGCATAAAAAGTAACACAGCATATCATTCCCAGCAATCATTTATGTGGCAATTAAAATTCCCATAGTAACAAGACAAATATAACAACCAATAAGAACACACTTACAAACTTCCAAAAAAGAACCGGATTTTTCTTTTTTAAAGGTAGTGAGCGACTATTTGAAATAATGGAAGGCGTGGGCTTTTCCAATGACAAGAAGAACTCAGAAAACGCTTGATATCTTTCATTTTCTTCAAGGTTACACCCTTTTTTAACCACCAGATCAACCCAGATAGGTAAATCATCACGGTAGTTTTTAAGGCTGGTGTATTTCGGGTACTTTCGCCTATCCTGTGCTAATACCTTCATTGCCTCTAGCGAATACGGGTAATGGCCTGAAAGCATCTCGTACACCATCACCGCCAATGAAAACATATCACTTTTAAACGTTATTTTATTGCCAGTCAAACATTCTGGTGAAATATATTTAATATCACCAACAGGTAGGGTTTCTTTTATTGGGTTTTCTAAATCATCAAGTCCAGATACTTTTGCTGTACCCAAATCGATAATTGTGACTCTGTTGTTTTCACCGATAATAATATTTTCAGGTTTCAAGTCTCGATGAATAACACCATTTCGCTGGTAAACACGTAATGACTTAATTATTTCTCCAACCAACGCCCTGACTTTGTAAAGTTCAGGTTGCGGATTTTCATACATCCACTGCCTCAACGTGATCCCTTCAATATAATCACAAACATGGTAAAGAAATGACGATGCCCGTGAAAAAGGATGGATCTTCATAATACTCGGATGGTTAATTTGCTCACCAAGCCAACCTTCGCGTACAAAGGCTTGTAGGTATTGGTAATCTTCACTGAAATTAAGCGAAGGCGCCTTCAGCACATAAGTTTTGCTATCGAAAAGACTCTTCGCCAAGTAAACATGGCTACGCGCCCCGCTGTGCAGCACCCGGATCACTTGGTACTGATCGATCCTATTGCCAACATCCATAACCGGAGGAATGGCCCGCTGGGTAAGCTCTGCAATGGTTTCAGGCAGCGACATACTCGGCAGATCATCCACGTCAATGACCAGGCAACTGGCGTTGTCGTTACTCCCCGCCGCCATCGCCTCGGCAATGATTGTTTCGGTTAATTGCTCGGGGGGTAGTTCTGTATTGCCCTGCGGGTACTTTGATAACAGAGCATCAAGCTGCCTGTCCGTTAACCAGTCATGCACACCGTCAGTGGTCATGACCAACCGATCGCCGGCTTCGAGCTTGATTTGCTGAAAATCCACATCAAGCCGGCTGTCCATGCCCAGCGCCCGAGTGAGAAAGCTCTTATTACCGATATGACGGCGCCGATGATCTTGGGTGAGTTGAGTCATACGGCCACCACGGCAATGGTATAGCCGGCTGTCCCCAACATGGGCGATATGCGCAGTATTGGACTTGATCACCACCGCTGTCAGCGTGGTGATCAAGCCATTGTGGTTCAGTTGCTGCAGATCGCCTTGGGCGAACAACCATTGGTTGAGGGCATTGAGCACCTTACCAACGGTATACCTCGCCCCCCAAGTCGCGGGGGCGGCATAGTAATCATCAATAAACTGAGTCACCGCTGTGTGGCTGGCCTGCTGACCGTTTTCGCTGCAACTGACACCATCAGCAATGCAAGCAACAATACCAGCGTGCTCGAGCTCGGCCTGTTTATCGGGGATACGTACCGCGAACGCATCTTGATTCGCCTCCCGCACCCCAGCCACAGACTGCCCGCCAACCCGCACTCGCAAGCTTGGTGCAGGTGCACCTAGTGCCGCTTCAGTCATCGACATCATTCCCTTCCTCCAATGCTCCGAAGCAGGATCAGCTCTTGGCGACATCAATCATGGTGACACTGCCGTCATCATTGATTTCGGCAATCTGGCCTTTCGGCTCTTCCATCATCAGCAAGGTCAAGAAGCCAATCACTGCGGTGGCGGCAATCACATAGAAGAAGGTACTGTAATCAACCAACGAAAGAATGGTGAGGTAACACACGGCGCCAACATTACCGTATGCCCCTGTCATTCCGGCAATTTGCCCTGTCATACGGCGCTTTATCAAAGGCACGGTGGCAAACACTGCCCCCTCGCCCGACTGGACAAAGAAAGAGCATGCCATCGCAGCAACAACGGCTAACCATACCGGCCAGCTGCTATCTACTTGCCCCATCAAGAAGTAACCCGCCGCCAAGCCTGCTGTCAGGATCAACAAGGTTGGTTTACGGCCAAATTTATCGGAAATCCAGCCACCACCAGGGCGAGACATCAAATTCATGAAGGCGTAGGCGGAGGCAACCATACCCGCCATGACTGGGGTAAGTTCGAACGTGTCGGAGAAGAACAACGGCAACATGGAGACCACCGCCAGCTCAGACCCGAAGGTGGCAAAATAAAGCACGTTCAAAATGGCAACTTGCTTAAACTTGTATTGGTGAATTTCAGGTACCGGCTTTTCAAATACCGTTTTATTGACCTTCCATACCTGAAGTACCTCATAGAGGTATATCACCGCCAATGCCAAGTAAATCCCAGTCACCACATTGGCTTCCAGCATACCGATGCCGGTCGGTGATAGCTTCCACGCGAGCAAGGCCAATGCCCCATACATAGGGAGCTTCATGGCTAACAATAGGAAGAAATCCCCTTTCGATGTCACTTCCATCGCGCCAAGGTTTTTCGGTTTGAAATAGGTCGCGCCTTTTGGGGTATCGCTGACATTGGCATAAAACACAAAAGAGAATGCCAAGCTCATCACACCCGTCACAGCCATGGCATAACGCCAGCCGTCATCCCCGCCGAACATCAGGGCGACAGTCGGTAAGGTGAAAGCCGCTGCGGCCGATCCAAAGTTACCCCACCCGCCGTAAATGCCCTCTGCCGTACCTAGCTCGTTATGCGGGAACCACTCGGAGACCAAGCGGATACCCACCACAAAACCGGCCCCGATAAAGCCAAGCGCAAATCGAGCGATTGCAGCCTGAGCAAAGCTATCAGCAAAGGCGAAAGCAAAGCACGGTATCGAGCACACCGCCAGTAGCGTGGAGTAAACCAACCGAGGGCCATACTTATCAGTGAGCATCCCGATAATCACCCTTGCCGGGATGGTAAAGGCGACATTGAGGATCAATAACGTTTTGATTTCTGCCGTTGTTAAACCTAACGAATCTTTCACTGCCTGCAGCAAAGGGGCAAAATTGAACCAAACAAAGAAAGTGATAAAAAAAGCAAGCCAGCTAAGGTGAAGAACTTTCATCTTCCCCTTAAATGAAAATAGATTGAACGAGCCTGTTTGTGACATTTCCCATATCCTTCTATCATAAACTAACTAGTTCATTGCATTGTTCATGCCAAAAACACAAATCTAATATTAACAGCAACTTAATCAAATAAAATGCATTTAAAACATAGCATAGCTACATTTTGATGCAAACACCCACTTTTCATGCACCATTTCAGCCCATCAAGCATCAATTTACCTACAAGATGCAAAATAACAATGTTGCATATAACGCTATAATATAGACCAGATAACACCTAAAATAAAAAAGCACAGCCTAAGCTATGCTTTTTATTTCAAACAACCAAATTTATTTATCTAGACATCGTTCATGCTTAGCTGCACGTCGCCATCAATACACCTGACAGGGTAGGTACTTAGCGCCATTTCAGGATCTTCAAGGCACTGTCCCGTTGTCAGGTTGAAATGCTGCTTATATAACGGTGACGCCACTACTACCTCCTCGCCCAACGAGCCTATCATTCCTCGCGAGATAACATTCGCACCACCGATTGGATCATAGTTGCCAACAGCATATAGGGCATCGTTACGTTCACTATAAAATATCGCTACTTGTTGCCCTGCCACCAGTGCACAGACCCCGGTATTTTTGACCAAGTCATCCTTACGGCACACACTTTGCCACTGTTCCATCGTTATTACCTCACGCTGACTTTTCTGTTATATCGACAATATCAATCTGCAGGCTATTCGCCGCCTGCTGCTTCAAGATTGCAGGCAAGCGCTGACCACGTTCCACCTGGTACGCAAGATCCAAATCAGGTTTATCGCTATTAATAAAGTGATTGAAGCGCTTGAGTTTCTCAGGGGATCCCAACGTGGTTTTCCATTCGCACTGATATTGGCCAATGGTATGCGCCATATCGTTTTCCAGCTCTTTGGCTAAGCCAAGCTTATCGTCGATAACCACTTGCTTGAGGTAGTCTAGCCCCCCTTCCAGGTTTTCAAGCCAGACTGACGTGCGCTGCAAGCGATCGGCCGTGCGGATGTAGAACATCAAGATCCGGTCGATATAGGCAAGCAGTGTCGTCGCATCAATATCGCTGGCAAACAAATCTGCATGGCGCGGGCGCATCCCTCCGTTGCCGCAAACATAAAGGTTCCAACCGTTCTCTGTGGCTATCACCCCAATATCTTTCGACTGGGCTTCGGCACATTCTCGGGTGCAGCCTGAAACCGCAAACTTCAGCTTATGTGGTGCTCGTAGCCCCTTGTATCGGTTTTCAATATCAATTGCGAAGCCAACACTGTCGTCTACCCCATAGCGACACCAGGTACTTCCGACACATGACTTCACCGTCCTCACCGATTTGCCGTAGGCATGGCCGGTCTCGAAACCCGCATCAACCAACTTGCGCCAAATAAGGGGAAGCTCGTGAAGTTGCGCGCCGAAAAGATCAACCCGTTGACCGCCGGTGATTTTGGTATAAAGGTCGAATTCCTTGGCCACTTCGCCTAATACAATCAGTTTATCTGGCGTGATCTCGCCGCCGGGAATGCGCGGAACCACCGAATAGGTGCCATCTTTTTGCATATTACCGAGAAAAATATCGTTGGTATCTTGCAGCTCAAGGTGACTGTCAGCCAGCACGAAATCATTCCAAAACGACGCAAGAATAGAGCCCACAGCCGGCTTACAAATATCGCAACCCAACCCGGAACCATGGCTATCCAATAGCTCATCGAAGGTCTTGATTTGCTTCACCCGAATAATATCGGCCAACTCCTGGCGAGAATAAGCAAAGTGTTCACACAGGTGATTGTTAACACTAACCCCCATCGCTGCCAACTCGGCATCCATGATCTGCTTGGCAAATGCCGCACACCCCCCGCAACCGGACGATGCCTTGGTGACCGATTTGATATCTGCCATGGTCTGGCAGCCACTCGCTACGGCATCGCGGATATCACCCTTGGTCACGTCATAGCATGAACAAACAGCCGCGCTGTCAGGCAGCGCATCGACGCCACCCGCTGGCGATGCGGCATCACCTTGTGCCAATTGCGGCAAAATAAGTACCGCGGGATTTTCTGGCAGCGGCAAGTCATTGAGTTTTATTTGCAAAAGCTGGCTGTAACTATCAACATCGCCCACCAATACGGCCCCGATGATCTTGTCGCCTTCGGGAGAAATGATCAGCCGCTTGTAAACCTGTTCGATTTCATCGCTAAACGTATAAGACTGCGCACCATCCATCGTGCCTTGGGCATCACCTATGCTGGCAACATCAACACCAAGCAGCTTTAGCTTTGTGCTCATGTCAGCGCCCTGGAAGCGGCTTTCACGCTGATCGCTTACGGGATCAACACACAGTTGATGTGCCACCACCTTGGCCATTTGGTAGCCCGGCGCCACCAAGCCAAAAATACGATTTTGCCACAGCGCACATTCCCCTATCGCATAGACATCGCGCAGGCTGGTCTGGCAATTATCATCAATGACGATACCGCCACGCTCGCCGACCTCAATACCCGACTCTCTTGCCAATGCGTCTTGCGGCCTGATCCCCGCCGAAAAGACTATCATGTCTGTTTCCAAGCAAGTCCCATCGGCAAAATTCAATTTGTAACGGCAGTGCTCACCCGCCACAATTTCTGTCGTTGCCTTTTCGGTATGAACCGATACCCCCAGCGCTTCAATTTTTCTTGCCAATAAAGCACCGCCACCTTGGTCAAGTTGCACTGCCATCAACCGAGGCGCAAACTCGACCACATGGGTTTCCAACCCCATATTCTTAAGGGCATTTGCCGCCTCTAGCCCCAACAACCCACCACCAATCACCACCCCCACTTCGCTTTGGCTGCCTGATTGCTCAATGGCTTCCAAATCATCAATGGTACGGTAGACATGGCAATGACGTTGCTCCTTACCCGGAATAGGCGGAACGAACGGGTAAGAGCCCGTTGCTAACACTAATTTGTCATAAGGCTCTTGCCGCCCGCTGGCCGTCACCACGACTTTGTTAGGGGGATCGATTAGCGTCACCTGCTCATTCAACACATAGTCGATGCCATGTTGCTGATAATAAGCTTCATCGGTTAAGGCCAGATCATCTGCCGTTTTCCCGCTAAAATAATGGCTCAACTGCACCCTGTCATAGGCCAGCCTCGATTCTTCGGAAAAGGTGATCACCTGATACTTTTCATCCGCACCGTTGGCTAGCATATCTTCTATGAACTTGTGCCCAACCATACCGTTGCCGACCACTACCACACGCTGTTTTTCAGCTAAGTACTTATCATTCTCTTGTTTATTCATGCTCACCCCCTAAGCCGACATCTTTGCTTTCTGTTGTTGTGCTTCCGTCACCAGCCATTGCAACTGTTCGGCTAGTGAGACCACCTCGCCAACGACTATCAAGGCAGGTGAGGCCACTTGGTGCTGCTCAACAAGATCCGCTAACACACCAAGCTCACCGGTCACTAATCGTTGCTCCGGGCAGCAGCCGTTTTCTATCAAAGCCACGGGGGTATCATCGGGCATCCCCGCCGCAACCAAGCGCTGGGTGATCAACGCTGCCTTGGTGAGCCCCATGTAAAACACCAAGGTATGTTGAAGCGATGCCAATGCCTGCCAGTTGAGCTCAAGTTGCTTTTCGGCATGGGCGGTAACAAAGGTACACCCCTGCGCCATCCCGCGGTGAGTAAGGGGAATTCCGGCATAGGCACTGCAGCCAGCCCCCGCGGTGATCCCCGGTACCACATCGACATCAATGCCGTGGGTTTTGAGTAGCAACATTTCTTCGCTGCCACGGCCAAAGACAAAGCTATCGCCCCCTTTCAGCCGGCAAACGGCCAAGCCCATTTGCGCATGAGCCAACAATATTTGGTTTATCTCGTCCTGGCCAACACTGTGCTCGCCCTTAGCCTTACCGACATAAATGGCTTTGGTTGATTTGGGAAAAAGGCGACAGATCTCTGCGCTAACCAAGCGGTCATAAACAATGACATCCGCCTGCTCGATAGCTTGCAGCGCTTTCAAGGTCAATAGCATAGGATCACCCGGCCCAGCCCCGACCAAGCTCACCCGGCCTTTACCCTCTTTACGCAGGGAAAGGTTAATTATCTCGCTATCATTGGTAGGTACTTTCGCGTTTACACTCGTATTAGCATTCGCATTGGCGTGCCGTTTAATACTTTCATCAATTAAGTTTTCAGCTACTTTGGGCATTGCATCCTCACTGGTACTTTCCGTGTACGCTGTTAATCACTCTGGCTAGACCAGAGCAAAGACAATGCCACCTCGCGGGAAACCCAAGCCCAAACCAACACAACCCATTGTTTTTAAATAGCTTAAAAATCATCAATCAAGTATTCGCCAGTTAGTGGCTGTTGGCCGGATTCGCTGAGACTTGCACTCAAGCCGTGCAATAAAACAGCCAATTGCACCAATTTCGACGCATAAACAAGACAAAACACCACAACAAGTACCTACAAAGTAGTACAAGCAAAATAAAATACCACCAACAGGGCTTGATACCTTTTTTTCTCTATCTGTTTAGCGGATCCGCAGTGAAAAAAGAGTTGGCGCGGTTATTGCCATATTCATTCACAGATAAAAGGAATAGCCAGCAAAGCTAAATAGATTGAAAGAAGAGGCGGCGATGAAGAACAGCACAGAGAAATGGATTAAGACAACTTGCGCCTATTGCGGCGTTGGTTGCGGCATCGAAGCCAAAGCCAATAAGCAAGGCACACTGGATATTCGCGGTGACGCTGAGCACCCGGCCAATTTCGGCAAACTGTGTACCAAAGGTTTAGCCCTTGGGGAAACGGTCGGCCATGAAGGGCGACTACTTAGCCCTTCCGTCTATGGCAAAAGCTGTGATTGGTCGCATGCGCTGGATTTTGTCGCCAAGCAATTTAACCAAATCATTAAAGAGCACGGTCGCCATGCTGTCGCATTTTATGTCTCCGGCCAGCTGCTCACCGAAGATTACTATGTGGCGAATAAGCTGATGAAAGGCTTCATCGGCAGTAGCAATATCGACACCAACTCAAGACTATGTATGTCTTCATCGGTTGCAGGGCACAAACGCGCCTTTGGGGCCGATATCGTCCCTGGCTGCTATGAAGATATAGAGCAAGCGGAGCTGGTGATATTAACAGGTTCCAATTTGGCTTGGTGCCACCCGGTGTTGTTCCAGCGCCTAAAAGCCGCCAAAGCGAAACACAACACCAAAGTGGTGGTTATCGACCCCAGGAAAACGGCCAGTTGCGATATTGCCGACCTGCACTTGCCACTCAACTCCGGCAGCGATGTTGCCCTTTTCAATGGCTTACTCGCCTACCTCAACACCCACGATCAGCTCAACCAAGCATACATTAACAACCATACCGAAGGGCTAGACCTTGCCCTTGCTATGGCTGAAGAGTTTTCTTCGATAGAGAATATCGAAGTCGAAACCGGGCTATCCGCCGAACAAATCGTGGCCTTCTACCAACTCTTCGCCGAGCACGATAAAACCGTGACTATCTATTCCCAAGGCATCAACCAATCCACCAGCGGCACCAACAAGGTGAACAGTATTATCAACTGCCACCTTGCCACCGGTCGAATTGGCCTACCGGGAAGTACCCCTTTTTCAGTCACCGGCCAACCCAATGCCATGGGAGGGCGTGAAGTCGGCGGGCTGGCCAATATGCTGGCAAGCCATATGGATTTTGGCCACCCGGCGCACCATGAGCTGATCAGCCAATTCTGGCAAACCGAGACATTGGCGAAAGAGCCCGGTCGCAAGGCCATGGACATGTTCGAGGCCACTGAGCAAGGTGAGATTAAGGCAGTGTGGGTGATGGCGACCAACCCGGCCGTAAGCCTGCCTGATAACCAGCGGATCAACCGTATTCTCAACCAGTGCCCCTTGGTGGTGGTGTCTGATTGTATGGCTGACAACGATACCCTGCGCCACGCCCATGTAAAACTACCCGCCCAAGGTTGGAGCGAGAAATCGGGTACGGTAACCAACTCGGAGCGACGTATTTCACGCCAGCGGCGCCTGTTGCCAACCCCGGGAGAAGGAAAGCCCGATTGGTGGATCATCAGCGAAGTCGCAAAGAGAATGGGCTTCGTGGAAGCCTTCCAGTATCAGCATGAAGCTGACATTTTCCAGGAATATTGCCAACTAACAACACTCGGCAACAGCGGCGCCAACTCACGGTTGCTGAACCTATCGGGGCTAGGCCAATTAACCACCGAGCAATACCATCAATTAAAGCCGCAGCAATGGCCAGTCAAAACACTCGACCAGCCATCACCACGCCTGTTATCAGACGGGCAATTTGCCACCCCATCCGGCAAGGCCCAATTCATCGCCTGTCCTTTCAGGCCAGCTATCAACCAACCAAGTCGTAGTTACCCATTGCTGCTCAATACCGGACGCTTCCGCGATCACTGGCATACCATGACTCGTACAGGACTATCACCACGGTTGTCGGAGCACACCAGCGAGCCAACTGTCACGATCTCCCTAGAAGATGCCAGCAAAAGTCAGCTAAATTGCGGTGATATAGCACAATTGCACAACCAACAAGGCCAAGCTTACTTTCGGGTGAACATCGGGCAAAACGTCAAAAAGGGCAACCTGTTCACTGCGTTTCACTGGAGCGACAACAACACCAATATGGGCAAGGTCACGGCGCTGATCAGCCCCGATACCGACCCTATCTCGGGCCAACCTGAGTTTAAGCACACCCCAGTTGCCATCTCGCCATTTTGGCAGCAAAGCGAGGCGCAGCTTGTTGTCGACAGCGCCATTGATAGCAAGCAGCTAAACCGGCTAGCCGGCTCATTCTGGACCAAGCAAACCATTAACCGAGGGCTGTTGTACCGCATCACCTCAGCCCTTACTCCCAGCCAACTGGGCGAGCAACTGCAAAGCTTAATCAAGCACATTGCTAGCTCGCAACTCATCAGCATCAACCATAGTGAGCAACACCGTTTCGCCCACTTGGCTAACGGCAAAGTTACCGCAGCCATGGTGGTTGCCGATAACCTCAACGGGCAAGACACCGAGTACCTGTTCACCATACTCAATCGCCCGCTGGCTGACGGATTGGTCCAATCGCTGTTCACTGGCAAAACAGACCCAGGCAGTGCCACCGGCCGACTGGTATGCGTGTGTAAAAATGTGGGTGAAAAAGCCATTCGGCAAGCCATCGAGCAGCAACGATTAACCTCGGCAGAGCAGGTCACCCATTGCACCCAAGCTGGCTCTGGTTGCGGGAACTGTTTGGTTGAAATTCAAGACCTCGTTGAACAATCCGCAACAGTGCAGTCAAAAACATGACGTAGCTAGAAAATTGTATACAAAATCCGGTATTATTTGCCTTCAAAAGCCATAATAGGTTTATATGTTTTTACAGGCGAAAGAGGATTTTGCGTCAGCATGACTAGTCTTAATAAGTCGGTGCGAAAAAAGAGTAAGCCCAAGTCTCCCAACCAGACACAGGACGATATCGTCTATTGCCATATTTTCGATGCCATTCTTGAACAACGGCTTCCTCCTGGTACCAAACTCAACGAAGAGGCGCTGGCTGAAATATTTGGTGTAAGCCGAACCATTATCCGCCGTGCCTTACTGCGCCTATCCCTCGAGCAAGTTGTGGTCATTCGCCCTAACCGCGGGGCTATCGTGGCAGAGCCAACCGTCGAAGAAGCCAAGCAAATTTTCAAAGCGCGCGAAATTCTGGAGTTGGCAATTACAGAATTGGCGGTTGAAAATGCCACCCCAGAGCAAATCAAGGAATGCCGGAAACTTGTCGAGGAAGAGTCTGCCGCCTACGCCTTAGAAGATCTAGGCCGCGGAATTCGCCTTTCGGGGGAGTTCCACCTCAAGATGGCAGAGATGGCCAACAATGCGCCAATGCTCACTTTCCAGCGCAGCTTGGTGTCCCAAACCTCACTGCTCATTGCTCAGTTTGAATCAGGCCATCAATCAAATTGCTCCCTTGATGAACACACCGTTTTGCTTGATGCTATCGAGGCGGGTGACAAGGCCAAGGCCCACACCTTGATGGTTGAACACCTCAGCCATATACGCTCAAAGCTAAACCTTGATGCGGAAGACGCGTCCAATGATCTCCATGTCGTTTTCTCCAATGTGATCAAGCAAAAAAGCTAACCTCCCCGAAGCCGCAAACCTGCGGCTTTTCATTTTATTGTGTACACAAAATAACAATAAAATTGTCAACAACATTCAACTCATTGATTTTTATTATATTTATCGAAAAATAACTGCTCAGAATTTAGCCAGCCCTAGCAAAGTATTGCACCGTTAGCGTCAATTAAAGCAACCAATACCACCACCACCCACCAAAAATCCAGCATAAAAAACACCAAACCACCACCATAGCCACATTTCATTGCTTTTATAGCCAGCCCACAATTTAACATTTCAATCACAAGCCACACAAAGGATAACCCATTGATCTTAAACAAGGCAAAAAACACATCACGAAAACCAATGTTGCGCACTTGTAACAAAATAGTTGACCAAAGGGTCAAGATGAACAATTATTGACCCAAAGGTCAGAAAATTATTCGAATCGACAACGAGGAGGTCGCTTGATTACGTTCTTACTGAATCAGGAAATAAAACAAGAAAAAGATCTGTCTCCCAACATGACAGTGCTTAATTACCTGCGAACCAAAATCAATAAAACCGGCACAAAAGAAGGTTGTGGCTCAGGCGACTGCGGTGCATGCACCGTTGTCTTGGGTGAATTAGTCGATGGCGAGCTTCGCTATCGCTCTGTTAACTCATGCCTGACGTTTGTTTCCGCCCTACACGGAAAACAACTTATCACTGTTGAAGACTTACAAAACAAGGACCGCTCCCTACATCCGGTCCAGCAAGCCGTTGTCGATTTCCATGGCTCCCAGTGCGGTTACTGCACCCCTGGATTTATCATGTCGATGTTTGCGTTAGGCAAAAACACCCCTAACGCCAGCAAAGCCGATGTTATGGAGTCGCTTGCCGGTAACCTATGCCGCTGTACTGGCTACCGCCCCATTGTTGATGCCGCCCTTTCGCTATCAACCGAAAAACCTTTGCTTGATCAGTTTGCCGAACTTGAGCAGCAAACCATTAGCAAACTGGAATCCATCGCTGGCCAACCTGCAACATTGGCCCTTGGCGACCTAACCAGTTTCTCGCCTACAACAACAGCTGAACTAGCCGATCTACTGCTTGAGCACCCGGAAGCCAAACTGGTGGCTGGCGGCACAGACTTAGCATTGGAAGTCACCCAATTCCACCGCGAAATCAAAACCTTGATCAGCGTGAACTTGGTCGATGACATGAAGGTGTGTGACACGGCAGGCGATAGCATCGTGATTGGCGCCAACCGACCAATTAGCGACAGTTACAACACCCTGCATCACTACTATCCAGATTTTGGTGAACTGCTGCATCGCTTTGCCTCGCTGCAAGTTCGAAATCAGGGAACCCTCGGCGGCAACATTGCCAATGCGTCTCCTATTGGCGATGCGCCGCCACTTCTTATTGCCTTGGATGCCAGTATTAAGCTTCGCCGTGGCGAGCATACCCGCATCATCCCGCTTGAAGATTACTTCATTAGCTACAAGGTAACGGCACAGCAACCTTCTGAGTTTATCGAGAAGATCATCATTCCCAAGCCTAAGTCGACGAACGATAAAGCCCCAGCATTCCGGGCTTACAAACTGTCGAAGCGCCTGGATGACGATATTTCGGCAGTGTGCGGTGCATTCAATATCAGCATTGACAACGGCATTGTGACCCAAGCCAGAATTGCTTTCGGTGGCATGGCGGCAACACCTAAGCGCGCGAGCCAGTGTGAGCAAACCCTACTTGGCCAACCGTGGAACCTGTCGACAGTCAAAGCTGCCATGGCAGCACTGAGCAATGACTTTGAGCCGCTTTCCGATTTCAGGGCCAGCAAGGAGTACCGCACCCTCACCGCGGCCAACATGCTCCACCGCTACTTCATCGAACAGCAAAACACCAACAACACGATCCAAACGAGGGTAACGTCTTATGTCTAATCCACACAAAGCGGCAATGAGCCACGAAGAGATGGTTGCCATCGCAAAACAAGATCTAAAAACCGGTGTTGGAAAAAGCGTCAAGCATGACAGTGCGGCAAAGCAAGTGACCGGCGAGGCAGTCTATATTGATGATCGCCTGGAGTTCCCAAACCAATTGCACGTTTACGCGCGCCTAAGTACCCAGGCCCACGCCAACATCAGCCATATCGACGTTAGCCCATGTTACGAATTCGACGGCGTGGCCATTGCTATCACCAGTGAAGATGTACCGGGACAACTTGATATCGGTGCCATCCTACCGGGTGATCCCCTGCTTGCCGATGGCAAGGTGGAATACTACGGCCAGCCCGTGATTGCCGTGGCCGCCAGTGATCTGGAAACCGCCCGCAAGGCAGCACATGCAGCCATTATCGAGTATGAGCCCCTGCCAGCCGTACTGGACGTTAAAGAAGCGCTGGCGAAAAAGCTGTTTGTCACCGACAGCCACCGCCAGCAGCGCGGCAACTCCGCCGATGCGCTAGCCAAGGCAAAACATGTCCTGGAAGGCGATATCGAAATCGGTGGCCAGGAGCATTTCTATCTTGAAACCCAAACCAGTAGCGTGGTGCCGACCGAAGACGGCGGCATGATTGTCTACACCTCAACCCAGAACCCGACTGAAGTACAAAAGCTGGTGGCCGAAGTGCTGGGTGTCCCTATGCACAAGGTCATGATCGACATGCGCCGCATGGGCGGTGGTTTTGGCGGCAAGGAAACCCAAGCGGCTTCACCTGCATGCCTTTCAGCTGTTATTGCCCACCTAACGGGTCGTCCAGCGAAAATGCGCTTGCTGCGTAACGAAGACATGACCTCGACCGGTAAGCGTCACCCGTTCTACAACCAGTACAAGGTTGGCTTTGATGATACCGGCCGAATCCAAGGCATTGATATTACAGTAACGGGCAACTGTGGCTACTCACCGGATCTATCGAGCTCAATTGTCGATCGTGCCATGTTCCACTCTGACAATGCCTACTACCTTGGCGACGCCACGGTGACAGGCCACCGCTGTAAAACCAATACCGCATCGAATACCGCCTACCGCGGATTTGGTGGCCCGCAGGGGATGATGACCATTGAACACATCATGGATGAGATTGCGCTTTACCTGAACAAAGATCCGCTGGAAGTACGTAAGCGTAACTACTACGGCCAAGAAGACCGTAACGTGACCCACTACTACCAGACAGTAGAAGACAACTTCCTGCCGGAGATCACCGAGCAATTGGAAGCCAGCAGCGACTATCACCATCGCCGCAAAGAAATTGCCGAATTCAATGCCACCAGCCCGATCCTGAAAAAAGGCTTGGCGATCACCCCGGTTAAGTTTGGTATTTCCTTTACCGCCACCTTCTTGAACCAAGCCGGTGCCCTTGTCCATATCTACACCGATGGCAGTATCCACCTAAACCACGGTGGCACCGAAATGGGTCAGGGCTTGAATACCAAAGTCGCGCAGATCGTGGCAGAAGAGTTCCAAGTTGATATCAGCCGCATCCAGATCACCGCAACCAATACCGACAAGGTACCTAACACCTCGCCAACGGCGGCCTCGTCCGGCACCGACCTGAACGGTAAGGCAGCACAAAATGCCGCCCAAACCATCAAGCGCCGCTTGGTCGAGTTTGGCAGCAGCCACTATGGTGTCAGCCCGGAAGATGTGGTGTTCAAAAACGGCATGGTGATGATCCGCGAGAAGCTGATCCCGTTCGAAGATTTTATCCAGCAGGCTTACTTCAACCAAGTTTCGCTCTCTAGCACCGGTTTCTACCGTACGCCGAAGATTTATTACGACCACCAGCAAGCCAAGGGTCGCCCGTTCTACTACTACGCCTACGGCGCATCTTGCTCGGAAGTGATTGTCGATACCCTAACCGGTGAATACAAGATCCTGCGTGCAGACATCCTTCATGATGTTGGCGCATCGCTAAACCCGGCTATTGATATCGGCCAGATTGAAGGCGGCTTCATCCAGGGTGTGGGTTGGCTAACAACCGAGGAGCTGATCTGGAACGAGCAAGGCCGCTTGATGACCAACGGCCCGGCAAGCTACAAGATCCCAGCCATTGCCGACATGCCGATAGATTTTCGTACCCATTTGCTCCAAAACCGCAGCAACCCGGAAGATACCGTTTTCAACTCGAAAGCGGTTGGTGAGCCGCCGTTTATGCTGGGTATGTCGGTATGGAGCGCGCTTCGCGATGCTATTGCTTCGGTTGCTGAACAAGGCCAGATCCCGAAATTGGATACCCCGGCGACCCCGGAGCGTGTATTGATGGCAATTCAGGCGGTACAGCCTTCTTTCAACCAAGCGGAAGATGATCACAAAATCACTGAGCAAGCCGAGTAATACTAACAACTTATACCAATGACGGTTGGCATTGGGTTGATGAATTGCGCTGAAAACATTAAGGAGTAGATGATGTTCAATGATAACTGGATACGCGAATTGGCCAAGCTGGAAGAAAAAGGCGAAGCCTGTGTCATGGTTACAGTGCTGGAAGATAAAGGATCAGTCCCCCGAGATGCCGGAACCAAAATGCTGGTTACGCGGGATAGCATTGTCGCCACCATTGGTGGCGGGCACCTCGAGCACCTTGCGACCAAGATGGCTCGGGAGATGCTGCTGATCGGCGATCGCCACCTGAAAGTTGAACAATTCAATCTCGGCGCACGACTCGGCCAGTGTTGCGGCGGCTCGGCAACCCTGAGCTTCGAGCCCATTGGCCAGCAACAAAATCATCTGGTGCTGTTTGGAGCCGGGCATGTTGCCAAGGCATTGTTGCATATTGTTTCAACCTTGCCTTTCAAGGTAACGTGGATCGACGAGCGGGAAAATGAATTCCCCGAGCAGCTGCCTGCCGGCGTCACTCAATTGGTATCCGATGATCCTGTTGGCGAGGTCCGCCATATGCCAGCCAACAGCTACTACTTGGTCATGACCCATAACCACCAACTTGATTTCGACTTGGCACGGGCAATTTTGGATAAAGGTGACAGCGCCTACTTCGGCATGATCGGCTCGCTAACCAAGCGCAAGAAGTTCGATTATCGACTAAGCCAACGCGGCTACGATCAGGCTGCAATCAATACCATGACCTGCCCTATTGGCATCGGCGCGGTGAAAGGCAAGCACCCGGCCGAAATAGCCGTATCGGTCGCAGGTGAGTTGATCGCCCACTATCAGGGCGAAACCTTGGAGCAAAAGCGCCCAGACCAAACCGCGCGCCGTGCTGAGAACGCAGCACACGAGCAGGCAAATGAATAAGCACCATTGCTGAACCAAGCAACAAGTGAGCACACAAGGAACGAACAATGACAGCACAACGCAAGGCCTACCGCTCTGCCATTTTACATAGCGTGGCCGACCCAAAGGATGTCGGGCTTGAAGATTCATACCAATATTTTGAAGACGGCATCATGGTAGTTGAAGATGGCCATATCGTTGATATCGGGAATGCCGATGACGTATTGGCAAGGCTGCCCCAGTCCGTTGCAATAGAGACTTTCGAGAACAAGCTGATCACCTCGGGCTTTATCGATACCCACATCCACTACCCGCAAACAGGGATGATAGCGTCTTACGGCGAGCAACTGCTCGACTGGCTGGAGAACTACACCTTTCCTGAAGAGCTGCGGTTCAAAAACCCGATTTATGCCCAGCAGGTTGCCTCACTGTTTTTAAACGAGCTGGCGAGCAACGGCACCACCACCGCCTTGGTGTTTGGCACGGTTCATAAAGAATCGGTCGACGTCTTTTTCCAAGAAGCGGAAAAGCGCAACCTGCGTATGATTGCCGGCAAGGTGCTCATGGATCGCAACGCGCCGGACTACCTGACCGATACACCCGAGTCAGGCTATGAAGAATCAAAGGCCCTGATCGAGCGTTGGCATAACCGTGGTCGCCTACTTTATGCCGTTACCCCGCGCTTTGCCCCAACCAGCACCGACGAGCAGCTGGCTACCGTGGGTAAACTGCTAAAAGAATACCCGGATGTGTATATGCACACCCATTTATCGGAAAACAAGAAAGAGATTGAATGGGTACTGGAACTCTTCCCAGAGCGGGAAAGCTACCTCGATGTCTACGATCATTTCGGCTTGCTGCACGACCGCTCGGTGTTCGCCCATGGTATCCACCTGTCGGACTGCGAGTGCCAACGGCTATCAGATACCGGATCGGCCATTGCGTTCTGCCCAACCTCGAACCTATTCCTCGGCTCTGGTTTGTTCAACCTACCGAAGATGGAAAAATTCAAGGTTAACGTCGGTATGGGTACCGATGTCGGGGCGGGTACCAGCTTCTCGATCCTACAGACCATGAGCGAAGCCTACAAAATCATGCAACTTCAGCAAGAGAAACTGCATCCGCTCAAGTCGCTGTTCCTTGCCACGCTTGGCGGAGCACGGGCACTGCGCCTCGATGACAAAATCGGCAATTTGGCCATAGGCAAAGAAGCAGATTTTGTCGTGCTTGATCTGCATGCCACCCAACTGATGCGCTTTCGGATGAAGCAAGCCAAGACCTTGGAAGAAAAGCTGTTCGTACTGATGAGCTTGGGTGATGACCGGACGGTCTGCCAAACCTATATCTTTGGTGACAAAGCCTACGATATAGCAGGCAACGACAACGCTCAAGACAACAATAACATTCACCAACTTGCTGGCTAAGCAGGAGACCCGATATGGCAAATAACAAAAATCCGCAAACCCGAGTCACCACCGTATTGCAACGCATGACCGAGCTCGTTGAGGCCGACCCACGCTTTGCCGACATGTTTGCCCCTGAGCTAAACCGCTTGCTCAATGGCGTAAAGAGTAGCGATGGCTTCGGCCTGCACGGTGAGCTCGACCCACGCGGTGATGCCCGCCTTGGTCAGTTTAGCCTCGACCATGTCGCTGGTGTCGATGACGACTGCCCGCACGGCACACCGACAACCGAAGACTGCGAACTACGTATTCAGCACGGCGTTTGCTCAGGCTGCGGCCGCCAAACCATTTACCCACGTTAAACGACTTCTGCGGAAGTCGGTGTTTACTCCTAGAAATCCTTTGAATCGTTTGTGTTGTGTTTGACATTACCCCGGTGAAAACCGGGGCTTTTTTTGTTCTGAGTCATGAAGCTAATGGAAGGGACTTTAATTTAAGTCTTCATCTGTATAATTTTAATTTATCGACAATGGCGACACATAAAACCCATGCTAAATATTTTTTCCGAAATTGAAGGCTTAGCCGGTGAAGATTTAAGCTCAGCACTACTCAACTATTTACTTTTGAACTCATTAGAAGTCAGAACGGAATTCATCTCACTGCTTTCTGATGTCTCTCCTACTGGTTACCTATCCTGTTATCGCCATTTTTCATCAACAACTGAGTACACTACATCACATAAAGCGTTTGGGAATGGGCGAATAGACTTACTGTTACAGTTAGATAACGCTGTCGTTGGAATTGAAAATAAATTTTGGGCTAGCTTTCAACAAAACCAGCCTGAAAAATACCTAGAGACCTTAAAGGAAGTCTCAATTAACCTCAAAAATATCAACAATAGCGAAGTCCACCCCTTACTCTTCATCCTTTGCCCTGCAAGCCGAGCAGTAGAAGCTAGGGGTAAAGCCAAACAATTAGAAAATGTCAGAGTCATCACATGGCAGAAGCTCATCTCAGCCTTTAAGGAAATAGACACCTTATCTAACCCGTTAGTTGATATGGTACTTCGAGAGTTTATTCGCTATATCGATGCTCAATTTAGCTTTTTAGCCGATTACAGAAAAAAGCATCCTCATTTTAGAAGTAACTTCCCTGATAAAGGCTCAACACTACAATACGAACTGTTGGCGAAAATTTGGAACTTTTTCCCAAACCCAAATAGCCGGGTCGGTTGTAGTAACGAATAGATGGGTTACTACTTCTATCCCAAAGAGGCTTCAAGCGAATACGCATGGTTTGGCTTTGTCCCTCAGCATGTTATTGCCAAAGAGCATCAAAGTGATCGAGCAGCTGAGCTGATCATCGTTACTAAATCTAAACCGTCTAATTCCCACCAACCAAATGGTATCGAGGAAATTAAACTCACCTCTTCCAGTTATAGAAACTACCCCTTCGCATGGCGGGTCAACTTTGAATCTAGTTGGGATAATGTTGAAAAATGGAATGAACAGATCTCATTTTTCTGGGAACCTGAATCTGAGCTGGAAGAGTAGTACCGCGTAAGTTTTCAATAACGATATCTCAATACACGTTTAACTGGTTGTAAGGTTATTTATCAACCACGCCTTCGGTGCCAGCCCAGTTTTGTTGCGAAACGCCCGGGTAAAGCCGGAGGTGTTGCTATACCCCACCTCACTCGCCACTTGGCTAATGGGCAAGCCTTTTTTAAGCAAGCTCTGGGCAATGTTCATCTTCCAACCAAGTATATAATCGCCGGGCGGCACACCCAGCACCTGGCGGAATGTCTCGATAAAGGTCGTGCGCGACATCGCCGCTTGGTGGGCCAGCTCGGAAATGGACAATGAGCGCTCTGGGTGCTGATGAATCGCCTGCACCACTGGCGCCAGCTTCTTATGGCTAAGCCCGGCTAGCATCCCCTTGGCAACCACCTCTTGGGACACCAACTCCCTGAGCAACATCACTATCAACACCTCGGTTAACCGGTCCATGACCAAGGTTCGCCCGTGGCGGGCATCGTGCACTTCTTCGAACAAGCTGCTGACGACACCCGTCAGGCCCGGGCAACGTGCCAGCGGTAGCAAAACCACCTCGGGTAAGGTATCGGCAATAGGGTTGTGCTGGCCCGCCCCATAGCTTATCTCGGCGCACACCAGTTCAACCTTCTCCCCCTGCTCTGCCGATAGCCTATGGTTCGTCGGCTTCGGAAACAAAACGACGCTGGGCTCTGATAGCGTCAGTTTCTGGCTACCCTTATAGACGACAAGGGTGCCTTGCTTAAGCAAATGCAAATGCCCCACTGTGTTTTGCTGGCTATCAAAACTCGATACGCCGCAAAGTTGCCCGGCATAGAAAACCCCAGCAGAAACAGAAAAACGGCTTAATACTTCAGAGAGCGGATCCATGCTGCAACCTCGTACGATTGGTATATAAAAGCGGATTATCATATCGATAACGTTCAATATTTCCCGCTAAATTATAGTCATTCCCAACCGGTAATTCGAAAACGGAGAACCACCATGACAACCTTGATGAACTACCTTCGCCTGATGGCAGCCACTGTAATATTGGGCTTTTCAGCATCCGTGCTCAGCGCTGATATCGATGTCAGTGCTGACAATAATGACCTAGCGATTAAAGGCTATGATCCCGTTGCCTACTTTACAGACGGTAAAGCCGTTCAGGGTGATAAGGCATTTACCGCCGTACATAAAAATGCCATTTACCAGTTTAGCAATGCCGCTAATCGTGATGCGTTTAAGGCTGATCCTGAAAAGTATGCACCACAATATGGCGGCTATTGCGCCTTTGGTGTGGCCATGGGGAAAAAGTTTGAAACTGATCCCAACGCATGGAAAGTGGTCGATAACAAACTGTATTTAAACCTCGATGCAAGCGTGCAGAAACGCTGGCTGGAAGATGTTCCGGGTTATATTGAAACAGCTGATACTAATTGGGTAAACATTAAGTCTGTCGCCGCAGATAAATTATAATTTATTCCTCGCCCACTTCGCTCCGGCAACATTGCCGGAGCGCTTTTATTCAATATATAAAACATACTTATTATCGCCCCCCTTATTAGCCGAATAAAACCATCACTACCTACAGATAAGTATCTGGAGTATTGATGCTTATCTCACTTGTTGCAGCAGCTGTTCATAAAATGCCTGAGCCGCGGGCCCTGTTTTCACCCCCTTGGGTAACGTTAGGTGCAAGGGCACTTGGTAATATTGCGACTGCTCAATATTCAATGTCGCGAGTTTGCCACTGGCTCGACGCTTCACTAAATGTGCAGGCAAGCGACAAAACCCAACCCCAGCCTCAACCGCTTGGAAAGCATGGTCGAAATTATCGACTGTAATGCGCTGGCTAGATTTCAGCCACCCTACATCTTGCTTTATAGCCTCATGACCCAAATCACGAATAACAACCTGGGTAACGGATGCCAATTGAGACAAGCTAACTGATGGGACCATAGCCAAAGGATGATCATTCGCCACCACAGGCAGCATAGCCGTTACACCGAATGCTTCTGCCGGGTAGTTGGTTATCGGCAAGGTAATGATGGCGATATCTGCTTGCTCGCTGGTAACCATTTCGGTGGTTTTCGACAGTGATGTTTCTATGACTTGGATAGATGTCGTATTGTTTTGTGCCAAGTATTTCGCCATCGGCTGGTACAAACTTTGCGGATCACAGAGGTGATCCATCGCCACGGTGATTTCGGATTCGAAGCCTTGGGCCAGCTGGCCGCTCATCACCTCCAATTCCCGCGCTTGCTCTAGCATACTGCCTGCCCGGCGTAGCAAGGCATGGCCCGCTTCCGTTAGCACCGCCTTCCTTCCTTGGACGGTGAGTAAAGAAACGTCCAACTGCGCCTCCAGCTTCTTCACGGCATAAATCAAGGTGGTATGGCTTTTATTCAGCACTGCCGCCGCCGCTTGAATACTGCCAGCCCGGTTTATCTCATACAGCGTCTGCCATTGGTCAAGGGTGGTTTTTAATTTCATTGGTCTATTTTTTCCACAGTTAACGGCAATATTATGAACTTTATTGTTCAAATTTTATATTCAAGAATAACACCTATAGCAACTGGACACCGCTAGCAAGCGGCAGGTTTTCAATTCGACGCGGAGAAATAACAATGGCGAAATTACTGCAAGTAGACTTTGACTATTCAGGACCATTTGGCGAAGAAATGGCTGGTGCCTTGGCAGGCCTTGCAACTTCTATCAATCAAGAGCCGGGGCTGATCTGGAAAATCTGGACAGAAAGCGAGAAAGACAAACTCGGTGGCGGGGTTTACTTATTTGAAGATGAAGCAAGTGCCCAAGCGTATTTGACGATGCATACCGCTCGCCTGCAACAGATGGGCGTGGCCGAAGTACGTGGCTGTATTTTTGATGTCAATGAAACACTCAGCGCAATCAACAATGCACCATTGGCCGCCGCCAATAACCACTGAGTAACCCCCTAAGTAAAAACCAAAATTGCACCGAAGGAATACAGTAATATGAGCAATAAAACTTTCCTTAGCCTCCATGGCGGTATCTATTTACTTTTCGCCTTGGCACTATTCTTTGTGCCAAGCCTAATGTGGCCAATGTATGGTGTTGAAATCAATGACCAATACGCCTATTTCCTGTCGCAGCATACAACCATTTTTCTTGGGGGGATTGCGGCTATCAGCCTAATGCTAAAGGATATTGAACCAGGCCCAGTCGCCAAGAAGCTGATCACAGCACTGCTTATTACCAACTTACTTGGTGCCGTTATCACCGTTTATGCTGGGATAACCGGGATATTTACCGGGTTTGGCTGGAGCGATCCCGCCTTTTTCACCCTGCTTTCGTTCTTAACGTACCGCCAACTCGCGCAGCAGTAGCAATTTAAATAGCAACAAGCGCAAGCATTAACACTAAGCTGAACACAAAGAAAACCCCAGCCACATTGGTGGCTGGGGTGCATTAACTTGATGCAATAGAGATTGTTACAACGGATAAAACGCTTTCTTACTGAATGATGGCACCTTGCTCGACCCAATCACCGATAAGCTGGCGCTCCTCGTCGGTCATCTGAGTCAGGTTACCCAAAGGCATGACCTTGGTTTGCACGGACTGGGCCATGATCCTCGGTACATTCACCTTAATTTCTTCAGCGGTATCTAGCACCACACCACTCGGTGCGGTTTGGAACGCAGGGTGAGTCGGTGTTGCTGAGTGGCACACACTACAGCGCTCCTGAATCACTGAGTTCACTTGGGCAAACGGAATCCCGCTATGCCCATCGGCCACTGCGGTAACTTCATTGCCTGCGGTTTCATCACTACCAGTAGCAGGTGCCGTTGCCTCAACCGGTGCCTTCACTGTCGCTGGGGCTGAGCTACGGTTCATATTTGGCGAAGTCACAAATGCCAATGTCACCATACCCAAAGCCGCAACCGGCACAGTCCAAGCAAACTTCTGGCTACCGTGGCGAGTATTAAAGTAATGGCGAACCAAAATACTGAACACGGCCAAACCTGCCAAAATCAACCAGTTATACTGCGAGCCATAGGTGCTCGGGAAGTGGTTACTGATCATAATGAACAGCACTGGCAGTGTTAGGTAGTTGTTATGACGAGAACGTAGCAAACCCTTTGCTGGTAGCGTCGGATCTGGCTCGCGCTTCTCTTCAATGGCTTTCACCAGGTTACGCTGAGCAGGCATGATCACTCTAAATACATTGCCCACCATGATAGTACCGATAATCGCACCGACATGGATGTAAGCACCGCGTCCGCTGAACACTTGGGTTAAGCCATACGCTGCACCCACCAAGGCCAAGAACAGGATGATACCGAGTAACACCGGGGTCTTGCCCAATGGCGAATTACACAGCAAGTCATAAATAAACCAGCCAGCGATAAGAGAGCCAACACCCAAAGCAATGGCCGTGGTTGAATCTAAACCAGAGCCTGGTGCTATCAGGTAAATCTCAGCATTGAGGTAATACACTACCGCAAGCAATGCCACACCGGTGATCCAGGTGAAATAAGCTTCCCACTTGAACCAATGCAAGTGCTCAGGCATTTCCGGCGGCGCAAGCTTGTACTTCTCTAGGTGGTAGATACCGCCACCGTGAATGGCCCACAAGTCACCCGACAAGCCTGTTTTTGGATTGACCCTGTTTAAATTGTTTTCCAACCAAACAAAATAAAATGACGCACCGATCCATGCAATCCCCACAATCATGTGAACCCAGCGTATTGCCAAGTTCAACCATTCAGTCATATGTGGATCCATAACTCACTCCTTTCTATGGCATCTTGATTGCTCCCAGGCTTATCAAGATGCGGTTGATACGATACGCTGATCCTCCTGCTGCGCTAGGCTGTCTAAGGCTAACTCTACGTTAATATCATCACTGAAAAACACTTCATCACAGTTGTTGCCAGGGCCAGCCCTATCAACAATCAGAAACTGATCACTGTCAGTCAATGCCAGCACAGGATGATGCCAGACGCCTTTGTGGTAATTCACACCCTGTCGGCCATTGCTGAGAAAAGCCCGCAACTTGCTCGGATCAGGGGTGTCACCTTTAGGGGCAACAAGGATCAGGTAAGGGTTACCAAGAAGCGGAATGAAAGCCTGCGAGCCCAATGGATGGCGCTCCATCATTTTGATGGGTAGCGGGTACTCAAGCGGCGTAGCCTGAAAGATACTGATAATCGGCTCACCACCGCCTTCAGTAACATCTACATCCGCCATCCTGTGGTAACGACGGGTCGACCCGTTGTTAATCATAAAATATTCACTCACCTCTTTATCAATCACATCCCCAAACGGCGCAAATGCTTCGCGGGTCAATGGCTCGATGGTAAGTTGGCGGGCTGGTAGGTTCATTCCAATTTCCTTCTTGGCTATGGTTACAGAATCTCACTTAGCGCATTGCCTTAGAGATCGGCACGCTGCTGCTCACATACAGTGCACTGCCCATAACCTGACTATTTGTTAATCCATTAATAAAGTTAAGTTTGTAACGTTGCATCAACGTTGGCCGTGATAGTCGCCACCCTTCTATGACTTACATATCTCGGAGACGGAATAATGCGATCTTATTGATCTCATTAACCGCCGTTTCAAACTCAGTTTCCTTGTCATTACCTAATCGCACCTCGAAGGACTCAAGAATTTGATAACGATTGGCCCCTTTCACTGCCATGATGAACGGGAAATTGAAACGTTGCTTGTAGCTATTGTTAAAATCGGTGAAGCGTGCAAACTCGTCGGCGGAGCATTTATCAATACCTGCTCCCGCCTGCTCGGAGGTTGACGCCGCGGTTAGCTCACCATTGACTGCTGCCTTACCTGCAAGATCAGGGTGGGCATTAATCAGGTCTAGCTGTTGTTCTTTACTAGCAGAAAGCAAGATTGCTGCCATTTTTTGATGCAATCGCTCAATCTGATTATCTTCAGGCTCAAGCCCTGCATCGAATACGGCTTCTGCGACCCAAGGGCTGTGTTCGTACACATCGGCAAATTGGCTGACGAAAGCGTCGCGTGACAGGCTAGTCGGCTCACAAGTTTGAAAATTCGCCATCTTAATATTCCTTCATGCTTGGGTGCGGGTGGTGTTCATGCCAATGCTTGGCAATATCGATGCGACGGCATAGCCATACGTCATCGTGCTGTTTTACATATTCCAAGAAGCGCTTCAGCGAGGCAATACGGCCCGGCTTACCAATCAGGCGGCAGTGCAGCCCCACCGACATCATCTTAGGTGCGGTCTCGCCTTCTTCGTAAAGCGTATCGAACGTGTCTTTCAAGTACTGGAAGAATTGCTCGCCCGAGTTAAAGCCCTGCGCGGTGGCAAAGCGCATATCGTTTACGTCCAGCGTATAGGGGATCACCAGCTGCGGCTTGTCACCCTCTTCGTGCCAGTACGGTAGATCGTCATCGTAGGCATCCGAGTCATAAAGGAAGCCGCCTTCCTCCGCCACCAGCTGGCGGGTGTTCGGACCGGTACGGCCGGTATACCAGCCTAGTGGACGCTCACCGGTGATCTTGGTGATGATTTCAATGGCTTTCATCATGTGATCGCGTTCTTCGGAGCGGTCCATATATTGATAGTCGATCCAGCGATAACCATGACTACAAATTTCGTGTTTGGCTTCAACCATCGCCTTGGCAACATCTGGGTGACGTTCTAATGCCATGGCAACGGCAAAAATCGTTAATGGAATATCGTATTTTTCGAATAGACGTAGCAAGCGCCATACGCCGGCACGGCTACCGTATTCGTAAATCGACTCCATGCTCATATGGCGTACACCCTCAAGCGGCTGCGCACCCGGCATTTCAGAAAGGAAGGCTTCAGATTCTTTGTCCCCATGCAACACACATCGCTCGCCGCCTTCTTCGTAGTTCAACACAAAAGAAACGGCAACACGGGCATTTCCCGGCCATTGTGGGTGTGGTGGCTTTGCTCCATAGCCGATGAGGTTACGTGGGTAATCGCTACTCATTGAAGACTCCTTCATCCAAACGACGATCTAAGTAGATTCAAACTGCGCTCACATGTGTATTGACTACGCTGTGACGCTCTTTTAATTAAGTTGTACCATAAATTGTATACAATCCAAATTAAAAATGTAAATTTTTTGTTTAAATTTTTCTCAACTCGATTACACAAGGCTTAAAGCCAGTATTTACAATGGATAAGAGAGAAGGTAACACACTCGTTTTCTATAAAACAGATATCCCGCGCAACATATTTGCAACAACCAACTTTACATCCCGGCTAGGTTGTGTACATAGTTATGTAGGATAGAAAAACAATTTGTGTACGAACGATACCTGTAAATTTGAAGTGCTGAATAAGGAGAGCGCAGTCGCGCAAATATATATGGGACGATTAACAACACACGTGCTAGACACGGCCAATGGCCTACCAGGGGCAGAAATCCCCGTTGAGTTGTACAAGCTAGAAGGCAATCAGGCAGAGCTACTTTGTACTGTCTATACCAATGCCGATGGCCGTACTGACAAACCACTTCTTGCAGATGAAGCGTTTAAATCAGGAAAATACCAACTGATTTTCCATACTGCCGACTATTTCAGACAGCAAGGCGTGACACTTTCCGAGCAACCTTTCCTTGATGATGTCGTGATCCGTTTCGGTATTAACGATACCGACGAGCATTATCATGTGCCTCTACTCGTATCTCCCTTCAGTTTCTCGACTTATCGCGGAAGCTAACCCACCCCATACCGAATAAGCCCTGTGACGCACCGTCATTGCGACCTGACAAACACAGGTCATGGCTTACTGCGGCCTCAGCTAAGGGATATATCAATAAAGGAGCCCGACTAAAGCCACGGACACAAGGGAAACACCGAACAAACAGTGGATACACCCTATATAAAAAGACAATTACAACGATTCACTGTGTACCAGATTAAATGAATTCAAACACATAAAACACAAACGATAACGACAATAAATGAATTCAACCTAACAAGGTAAGAGGAACTTTTCATGAGTGACATGAAAGTAGAAGTGCTCGAAAAGGAAGCGGGATCAACATCCTTACTTGATCGTTTTTTTCAGCTGAAGGAACACGGCACCAACATCAAAAACGAAGTCATTGGTGGCGTCACTACCTTTGCAACCATGGCGTATATTATTTTCGTCAACCCTAACATTATGGCCGCTTCGGGAATGGATCCCGGTGCGGTGTTCGTAGCCACCTGTATCGGTGCCGCACTGGGTACTTTGCTCATGGGCTTGTTTGCCAACTGGCCTGTTGGCTTGGCACCGGGGATGGGGCTCAACGCCTTCTTCGCCTTCACCGTTGTTGGCGAAATGGGATACAACTGGGAGGTGGCACTCGGGGCCGTCTTCATTTCCGGCCTGTTGTTTGTCGCGATGAGCTTTTACAAGGTCAGAGAATGGATCATCGAGAGTATTCCCGAAAGCCTCCGCTTCGCCATGACAGCGGGTGTCGGCTTATTCCTCGGGCTTATCGGCCTTAAAACAGCGGGTATCGTCGTCGAAAACCCAGCCACTTTGGTTTCATTAGGTGACTTCACCCAACCCCACGCCCTATTGGCTGCCATCTGTTTCTTGACCATTGCCGTTTTAAGCGAGCGCAAAGTGTTTGGCGCGGTACTGATTGGCATCATCAGCGTTACCCTGATTGGTCTGATGTTGGGTCTGGTTGAATACAATGGCGTGTTCTCGGCACCACCAAGTATTGCACCAACATTGTTCGCAATGGACATCACTGGTGCACTCAATCTATCCATGGTCAGCGTGATCCTTGCTTTCTTGTTCGTCAATATGTTCGACACCGCGGGCACATTGATGGGGGTTGCCGAACGTGCCAACCTTGTGAACAAAGACACAGGCAAAATCAAAGGCCTGAGCAAAGCACTGAAAGCAGACAGTGTTGCCAGTGTTGCCGGCGCTTGCGTGGGCTGTCCACCTGTTACCAGTTATGTTGAGAGTGCCTCAGGCGTAGCAGCTGGCGGACGTACCGGGTTATCGGCTGTCGTGATCGCCCTACTGTTTGTGGCCGCGATTTTCCTTTCTCCATTAGCTGGCATGATCCCTGCTTATGCTACTTCAGGTGCACTGATTTACGTTGCCTTCGTCATGATGGGCAGCATGCAACATGTTAATTGGAAAGACTTTACCGATGCAGCGCCTGCAGCCATCACCGCTTTGATGATGCCGCTAACCTTTTCAATCGCTAACGGTATCGCGCTTGGTTTCATTACCTACACCGTACTGAAGCTGGCCACAGGCAAAACCAAAGATGTGTCTATCAGCATGTACATTTTGACGGCTATTTTCGTCGCCAAGCTTGTGTACATCGGTTAAATCAGTTTCTCCCGTTAGTCGCTACTATCCAGTGTTTAATTTACAGCGGCTAACGGGGTTTGCTCCACCTTTAACACACACTAAACCTACGCAGTTTGTAGAAGTTAAATTCCTTTACACCAAATACATACAAATAGAGGAACCCCAATGAAACTTCTCTACACCCTTAATGAACGGCCGCCGCATGGTCTTTCACTTTTACTCGCGCTACAACATATGCTTGCATCGATCGGTGGTATCGTTGCCGTCCCGCTGATTGTCGGCAGCTCGATCGGCCTCCCTACCGAAGAAATCGTCACCCTGATCAACGCCGCCCTACTGGCTTCCGGTATTGTCACCATAGCCCAGTGCCTCGGCTTCGGCCCTGTCGGTATCCGGCTGCCGGTAGTGATGGGTTCCAGTTTTGCCTTTCTCGGTGTCGGGATATCCATCGGTAACGAAGGCGGGGTCAGTAGCATCATGGGGGCAGCCCTGGTTGGCTCATTCTTTGTTATCGCCTGTAGCTTTTTCATGGATAAAATCCGCAAGCTCTTTCCCACCATTGTCAGCGGCGTTGTCGTCACCCTTATTGGCCTGACCATCCTGCCGGTTGCCATGAACTGGGTGGGTGACTCCCCTGCGGTAAGTGAAGAATTTGCCACGCTACCTAAACTCTTTTTAGCCCTCGTTTCGCTTGGCATTGTCATCGCGGTATCGGTTTACTGTAAAGGCGCAGTCGCCGCTTCGGCTATTGTTATCGGCCTGGCTGGCGGCTACTTGGTTGCCCTTTCACTGGGTATGGTTGACCTAGAGCAGATCAACAAGGCGGAATGGTTTAGCGGCCCTGAGCCATTTAAATACGGCTTCACCTTCTCGGCTGGTGCCATCATCAGTATGAGCTTGGTGTATATCGTGGTGGTTGCCGAAGCCACGGGTGACTTCATGGCGCTGGGCAACAACTGTCAAACCAAAGTCTCAGGCGAAGATTTGAAACGCGGCTTACTGGGCGACGGTATTGGTAGTACCTTGGCTGCCTGCCTAACAGCAATGCCATTGGCCTCATTCAGCCAGAACGTAGGTATTGTAGGGATCACAGGCGTAGCCAGCCGTTTCGTCGTTGCCGGAACAGGTGCACTTCTGATCATCGGTGGCTTGTTCCCGAAACTGGCGGCACTGGCGGTCACCATTCCTAAGCCCGTACTGGGCGGTGTCGGTTTCGTGATGTTCGGTATGATTGCTTATGCAGGTATCCGTATGTTGGTAAAAGCCGCTGATACTAAACGTAATGCACTAGTTATCTGTGTTGGTCTTGCCTCTGGCCTTGCGGTGACATTCGAGCCTCGCCTTATCCAGCACTTACCGCATGACATTGCCAACTTCCTTCATTCTGGGATCACAACCGGTACCATCGTAACAGCGCTGCTTCACCAAATCTTGCCGAAGTCTACGGCTAAAGAAATCGAAGAAGCCAGGGCACAAGAGCAGATGATGCACGACGAGTCAGAAGAAATCGGCCAAGAGCCACAAAACAATGAGGAAGGGGTACTTCAAACACAGCAAGAGCGTTAATATAACCTTGTTTCATAATATTGGATAACTCGATTTCAAAGTATTAAGAAACTCTGTTTCATAATGGGTAGCCCGTAAAGCCTGGCTACCTGATTATTCACTAAAGGCATGATGCCACTTCAAAAAAGACCCTCTTCCCTGAAAAGGCTGAGATGGCTAAGGATTATTATGAATGGAAACCCTATGGCTTAAAAACCCATTAGCAATTTACACCGGCACCACCCCAAATGCCGCTGGCGGCGTAGTGGTTCAAGGCAACAAGGTAGTAGAGTTGGTCGCAGCAGGCCAAACACCACAGCACTCGATTGATGCCGTCATTGATGCAAGCCAACATGTGGTCACCCCCGGCTTAATCAACGCCCACCACCACTTCTACCAAACCCTCACCCGCGCCTACCCTGATGCGCTCAATAAAGAGCTATTCAATTGGCTACAGAGCCTATACCCGGTTTGGGCGGGACTCGATGAAGAAATGATGAGCGTGGCCACCGAGCTGGCCTTGGTGGAAATGATGATGTCAGGCTGTACCACCGCCTCGGATCACCATTACCTGATCCCGACCGGGTTAGAGCACGCCATCGACTTGCAAGTAGAAGCCGCCCAAAAGTTAGGGATTCGGGCTATTTTCACCCGAGGCTCGATGAGCTTGGGCGAAGATGACGGCGGGCTGCCGCCACGCCACACCATTCAAACCGAAGATGCCATCGTCGACGATAGCCTGCGCTTGATCCGCAGCTACCACCAGCGCGACGAAGGGGCAATGACCCAAATCGCCCTTGCCCCCTGCTCGCCCTTCTCGGTCACTACCGAGTTGATGAAGGAAACCGCCTATATCGCCAAGCAAGAAGATGTCATGATGCACACCCACCTGTGCGAAACCATCGACGAGGAAGACTTCTGCCTTGAGCGCTTTGGCTACCGCCCTGTCGATTACCTTGAGGAAGTCGGTTGGCTTAACCACCGTACTTGGCTTGCCCACGGTATTCATTTCAACGATGAAGAAGTCCAACGCTTGGGCAAGGCTAAAATCGGGATCAGCCACTGCCCTACATCCAACATGATGCTGGCCTCGGGGATCTGCCGTAACAACGAACTGGAAGCCGCTGGCGTCAAAGTTGGCCTGGGTGTGGATGGCTCAGCCTCCAATGACGGCTCGAACATGATTGCCGAAGTGAGAATGGCGATGTACCTCCAGCGTCTTCGTTATGGCTCGGCGAATGTCAGCCACTTCGATGCCCTACGCTGGGCAACGGATGGTTCTGCCCAAGCAATGGGCCGGAATGATATCGGTACATTGGCCATCGGCAAGCAGGCCGATATTGCGATGTTCAAGCTTGATGATATTCGCTTCTCCGGCTCGCACGATCCGCTGGCAGCACTGCTGCTATGTGGGGCGCAGCAGGCCGATAGAGTGATGGTTAACGGCCAGTGGCGCGTCCACGACGGCCAGGTGATTGGCGTTGATCTCGGGCAACTCTTGAGCCGCCACCGCAAAGCCGCCATGCGCTTGGCTGAAAAGGCGCAGGCATTAAGGTAGCGATTCTCGTAATACTTTGAGAAATCATGAACAACAAAGCCGACAAATTGGCGGTTTTGTTATTTGGCACTGCTATATTTAGCCTGCGACTTAAACGCTTTTGTGCTGCAGCTGACAACCATTGATGACAAATTGGGTCAAGAACGCTGCGGCTTCCTCGAAGTCGTTTTCATCCAGTTTATCTTTGTCCATCACATTGCAGATCTGCCAGCTGAAATCGGCATAGGTTTGGGTAGCGGCCCAAATGGTGAACATCAGGTGGTGGGGGGGCAATGCCGCCATCACGCCTTGCTGTGACCATTGGCTGAATTTACCAATAATCATCTGCGATTGCTTGAGCAGCTCAGCGGCGATATCTTCCGGCAAGTAGTTGGCCCCCGACATCACTTCATTGGCAAAGACCTTTGAGGCAAAGGGGTGATCGCGGGAAATCCTCAATTTGGCTTTGATATACTCGGTCAGGGCTTCTGCCGGATCATCCAGCTGTTCGATAGGTTGCGAGGCTTCGAGCAATGGTTGCGTAACGCTCTCCAATACCGCGCGGTATAGGTTGTCTTTGGCACTGAAGTAATAAAAGACATTCGGCTTGGGGATATCTGCGGCCCTCGCGATATCCACCATCTTGGTCGCCGCATAGCCTTGCTCGGCAAACAAGCGGCATGCCACTTCAATAATGCGGTCTTGGTTCTTCTGTCGGATCCGTGACATGACCATTCTCCCTGCTGGAAATAGATACCCAGAAATGCTCGGTACACTCCATGGTAGTCGATATTTTTTAACGGTTAAAGCGCTGAAAAAGCGTAAAGAATAGGGACACGCTAAGTTGTGACAACTGCCATATAAATCATGCTAACAAAGAGATAAAGCGAAGTGGAAAGGATCCCGAAGCTATACAAAAGCGCCTGTCAGGGTGAGTACCGGTCCCAAGGATATAATACCAATACTCGAACTCTTGTTGCTTCGGGAACGCGCAAGAAAGGAGACAAAAGATACGCGTTTTATTAATGTTCTTTTCCAGCTCGGCTCCCGGTGTCATACCTGGCTGATAGGAGCCTCGCTGAACTTACCAACTAAGTGAAAACTATTCGCCGCGAATAGAGTGATCTGCCAACGATTCTATCGCCTTGATTAAGGCTGAGTGATCCCACTCAGAACCGCCCTGCTCGGCACAGTTACCAAACAGCTCTTGTGCCTTTTCAGTATTCGGCAAGCTCACACCAAGTGCTTCTGCACCTGTGATAGCTAGATTCAAGTCTTTCTGGTGCAGCGCAATTTTGAAGCCAGGGTCAAACGTCCCCTTGATCATGCGCTCACCGTGTACTTCAAGGATTTTCGAGCTGGCGAAGCCACCCAATAACGCCTCGCGAACACGCGCCGGATCGGCACCGGCCTTCGAAGCAAATACCAAGGCTTCAGAAACGGCCTCAATGTTCAATGCAACAATAATTTGGTTAGCCACCTTACACGTTTGGCCTGCACCGTTATCACCCACCAGCGTAATGTTCTGGCCCATGATGTCGAACAGCGACTTGGCTTGGTCGAATTCAGCTTGGCTACCGCCCACCATGATGCTCAGGGTGCCATTAATAGCGCCGACTTCACCGCCCGAAACAGGCGCATCCAAGTACCCGGCACCGCTTTCTTTAATACGCGCGGCAAACTGCTTGGTTTCAATCGGCGAGATTGAACTCATATCAATGACCAGCTTGCCTTCAGCGCCACCGCTGGCAAGGCCGGCTTCAACCCCCTTGTCACCAAATAGCACGTCCTCAACCTGAGGGGTGTTTGGCACCATCAGGATAACCACATCCGCTTGCTCGGTGGCTGCCTGTACCGACGGGTAAGCAATACCTCCCGCATCAAGCAGCTCTTGAGGGGCCGCATTGAAGTGGGTTGAAAAGACTAGCTGGTGTCCTGCTTTTTGAAGGTTTGCCGCCATTGGGCGACCCATAATACCTGTTCCGATAAATGCAATTGTACTCATCATTCTTTCCTTAAATTAGTTGTAGTCATTCAACCAGCTAAGACCTTCAATCGTGGTCGACTTCGGCTTGTATTCACATCCCACCCAGCCCTTATAGCCAATGCTATCGAGGTGCTGTAGCACAAACGGGTAGTTAATCTCTCCAGTGCCCGGCTCATGGCGACCCGGGTTGTCTGCCAATTGGACGTGACGAATTTGGGCGAGGTTATTACTAAGCGTTTGCGCCAAATCGCCTTCCATGATCTGCATGTGGTAGATATCGTATTGCACTTGGATATTACGGCTACCTACCTGCTCAATAATGGCCAGCGCTTGCTGGGTATTGGTAAGGAAGAAGCCAGGAATATCCCGGGTGTTAATCGCTTCAATGATTAGCTTGATCCCTGCTTTTTCAAGCTCACCCGCGGCATAACGAAGGTTGCTAACAAACGTGGCTTCTGCCTGCTCGGTACTCACCCCTTCAGGTACAATCCCCGCCAGGCAGTTCAACTGATCACATTCAAGTGCCTTGGCATATTGGATGGCCATTGCCACACCCGATTTAAATTCTTCGGTGCGGGAAGGGTCGACAGCAATCCCTCTATCACCCTGTTCCCAATCACCCGCAGGCAGGTTAAACAGCACTTGTTTCAGGCCGTTTTGCTCTAGCTTTTGTTTTAGTGCTTGTTGCTCAAAGGCATAAGGAAAAAGGTACTCCACCCCTTGAAAGCCCGCCTTTGCAGCGGCTTCAAAACGGTCGAGAAAGTCAAACTCGTTAAACAGCATGGATAAGTTAGCAGCAAACTTTGGCATTGTTATATCCCTTTATCTATCTTGCCCAGCAGCGGTTTCCCGCTGCTTATACCAATCTGAATCAGTAAAAAATCTCTGTATTACTGGTTGAACGTGATTGCCGTCGGTGCGTCATCAACACCTTCCGCCAGTGCTTCGAACTCGTTCACACCGTTGATCTCGACACCCATCGCAATATTGGTCACACGCTCTAGGATCAGCTCAACCACAACCGGTACCTGGTGCTTCGCCATCAAAACTTTGGCCTCTTCAAAGGCAACATCAATCTTGTCTGGATCGGTCACACGGATAGCCTTACAGCCAAGACCTTCAACTACGGTGACATGGTCAACACCATAACCTTCCAGCTCAGGGGCATTTTGGTTGTCGAACGCCAGCTGCACACAGTAATCAATATCAAACTGTCGCTGTGCCTGGCGGATCAAGCCTAGGTAAGAGTTGTTCACCACCACATGGATATACGGCAGGTTGAACTGGGCACCGACGGCTAGCTCTTCAATCATGAACTGGAAGTCGTAATCCCCAGAGATAGCAACGATTGGACGCTTCGGATCAGCAACACGGGTACCCAAGGCCGCAGGGATCGTCCAGCCTAGCGGACCGGCCTGACCACAGTTGATCCAGTGGCGCGGCTTGTAAACATGAAGGAACTGGGCAGCGGCGATCTGGGATAAGCCAATGGTGCTGACATAACAAGTGTCTTCACCAAATGCCTTGTTCATTCCTTCGTAAACACGCATCGGCTTCATTGGTACTTGATCAAAGTGCGTTTTACGCAACATGGTCGCTTTACGATGCTGACATTCGCCAACCCACTCCGAGCGGTCAGCCAGCTTGCCTGCCTGCTGCCACTCTTTTGCTACTTCAACCAGTAGCTCAAGCGCTGCTTTGGCATCAGACACGATACCTAAGTCAGGGCAGAATACGCGGCCAATCTGGGTCGGCTCGATATCAATATGAACAAACTTACGGCCTTCGGTGTACACGTCGACCGAACCGGTGTGGCGGTTAGCCCAGCGGTTACCAATCCCGAACACAAAATCGGAGCCCAGTAGCGTGGCATTACCGTAGCGATGCGCGGTTTGCAGGCCAACCATGCCCGCCATTAACTCATGGTTATCCGGGATAGAGCCCCACCCCATTAGCGTTGGGATCACAGGTACGCCGGTAATTTCCGCAAACTGCTGCAGTAGCTCTGAAGCACCGGCGTTAATCACGCCACCGCCCGAGACAATCACCGGATTGCTTGACTCGTTAAGCATGGTCAGGGCTTTTTCCACCTGCTGGCGGCTTGCTTTTGGCTTATAAGGTTCAAGCGGCTCGTAGCTATCAATATCAAATTCGATTTCTGCTAGCTGGACATCAAGCGGCAAGTCGATAAGTACCGGGCCCGGGCGACCTGAGCGCATTAGGTGGAATGCCTGCTGGAATGCACGCGGCACCTGGGCCGGTTCAAGTACCGTTGTCGCCCACTTGGTAACAGGTGCTGCAATAGATTCAATATCAACCGCTTGGAAGTCTTCCTTATGTAGACGGGCACGCGGTGCCTGGCCTGTAATACATAAAATAGGAATGGAATCAGCAGAGGCAGAGTAGAGACCGGTGATCATGTCAGTGCCTGCCGGGCCTGAAGTACCAATACACACACCGATATTATCCTGGTTAGTACGGGTATAGCCTTCGGCCATGTGCGACGCGCCTTCAACATGGCGAGCCAGGACATGATCGATGCCACCTAGCTTTTTCATTGCTGCATACATCGGGTTGATTGCCGCGCCTGGTACACCAAACGCAATATCTACCCCTTCTTTCTTTAGTACTTCTACCGCTGCTTCAATAGCTTTCATTTTTGCCATACATGACTCCAAATCACGATTGTATACAATTTACAACTTAATTGTATTCTATGCAGTAATTTGGAAAACAGGCAAGTTTCGCGCAACAGTTTTTTAACAAGCTACCGCATTTATTTACACTATTTCTTTTTTAACTCATATAAATCAGCAAATTACACACTGGTACGATGAGTCAATAAAAATTAACGCAAAAAACACTTGAAAAATAAATGTTAAATAGTCTTTGCAAGCGCGCTCGGATCACGTTATAAATAAAATAAACAAGAACATTTTGTACACAACAAATGACAATTATTGTTTCAAAGGAGACGACACAATGATTACAGACGATTTAGCGGTTGAAACACAAACACGATGTATCAATGTTATCGGCCAAACAATAGATGAAGGGTACGCCGAGCTCCTTTCTCCAGAAGCGCTTGATTTCCTCGATGCCGTCGTCGCTAAGTTCAACGCTCGCCGTAATGACCTGCTTGCACTTCGTGAACAGCGCCAACAGCGCTTTGATCAAGGTGAGCTACCTGGGTTCCGTACTGATACTCAGTCAATCCGAGACGATAAAAGCTGGTCTGTCGCTCCTATCCCTGCAGCGCTAAAAGATCGCCGTGTTGAAATTACCGGCCCAATCGAGCGTAAAATGGTTATCAACGCCCTGAACTCGGGCGCCAAAGTATTCATGTGCTGCTTTGAAGATGCCTCAGCACCAAGTTGGGAAAATATGGTTGATGGACAAATCAACCTACGCGATGCCAACAACGGCAGCATCAATTACACCGACCTAAAGAAAGGCAAGTACTACAGCCTGAACGACAACCCTGCATTGTTGATTGCGCGTCCACGTGGTATCCACTTACCTGAAGCGCATATCCAGGTTGAGGGCGAGCCAATTGCGGGTTGTTTAATGGATTTCGCACTGTATTTCTTCCACAACTACAAAACCCGCCAAGAGCAAGGCTTGGGTGTGTACTACTACATTCCAAAACTAGAATGTATGGAAGAAGCACAATGGTGGGCAGATATCTTCCATTTCACTGAAGAATATTTCAATGTCCCAACCGGCACCATCAAGGCAACAGTGCTTATCGAGACACTGCCAGCCGTATTCCAAATGGATGAAATGCTGTACGCGATGCGTGACCACATTGTGGCCATGAACTGTGGCCGCTGGGATTATATTTTCAGCTACATCAAAACACTGAAGAACCACAAAGATCGGATCCTGCCGGATCGACACGGCGTTGGTATGGATCAACCATTCCTTACTGCATACAGCCAGTTACTGGTTAAAACCTGCCACCAGCGCGGCGCATTTGCGATGGGCGGTATGTCAGCCTTTATCCCAAGCAAAGATCCGCAGGAACTGGATCAAGTACTTGCCAAGGTAACTGAAGATAAAAAGCGCGAGTCCAGCAACGGCCATGACGGTACGTGGGTTGCCCACCCGGGTCTGGTTAACACGGTAATGGAAATCTTTGATAACCACCTGGCAGACAAAGCTAACCAGTTGGACTTCAAGGGAACTGAAGAAGAAATCACGGCTGAAATGCTACTTGAGCCCTGTGATGGCGTACGCAACGAAGCCGGGGTACGTAAGAATATCCGTATCGCGCTTTATTACATCGAAGCATGGATCCAAGGCTATGGCTGCGTGCCTATCTACGGCCTAATGGAAGATGCCGCCACCGCAGAGATTTCCCGAGCGAGCATCTGGCAATGGATCCACCACGGTGTGGTACTGGATGACGGCCAAACCTTCACAGCAGAACTATTTAGAAAGTGGTTAAACGAAGAACTCGGCACAATTCAGGCCGAAGTTGGTGATGAGCGCTACGCTAACGGGCGCTTTGAAGAAACAGCTCAATTGTTTGACGAGCTTTCTACCGCCGACGAGTTTGCAGCCTTCTTGACACTTCCAAGTTACGGCTTACTAACAGAGGAAAGCCTTAACTACAAAAAAGAATAATTTACTTATCGCCAGTCATACCAACCAAGTAAGTAATTGATGACTTGCTTGGTTTGGTATTGATGTCGATAAAACAGTCAGGAGAAATGATGGTTAATTTAACACTTCAGCAAGCGCTGACTATTACACAAGGCACGTTTAGCGCAGGAAAAGCACAACAGAGTGCGCCTCTCACCGTTGCAGTATTGGACAGTGGTGGCAAGCTTATTTCACTCCAGCGACAAGACGGCTCAAGTATGATGCGACCGGATATTGCAATTGCCAAAGCGTGGGGTGCCCTCGCTCTTGGCTGTTCATCCCGACAACTGGCAAAAGATGCAGACAACCGACCCGCTTTCATTAACGCAGTTAATGTACTGGCTAATGGCAACATGGTGCCCGTTCCAGGCGGCCTACTCATAAAGGATCAAAACGATACTGTTCTAGGCGCCGTTGGTGTCAGTGGTGATCTATCGGATCTTGATGAAAAGTGCGCCCTGCAAGGCATAGACCATGCCGAGCTCTACTGTAGTGAGGAAGCCCTATAGCTTATAACAACGCCGAGCACCATTGCTAAGCGAGCGAAAATACTAACCAAGCCCAAGCATCAACCCCTGTTATCGATGCTTGGGCTTTTATTTAAACAACAAATGTAATTTAATTACACAAACACAAGCAGTGTAAACGTACATACCTAAAGAAAATTGAAAGTTTAGAACACTCTTTGTTGACATCCGTCACGTTTTGCTAAACTGCACGCATACCAACGAGGAGTAACCATTATGTCAAAGCAAACTGTTTCTGAAATCGCAACTGTATCAACTATGTTCTCTATCACTGCTGCTGCTATCCTAGCTCGCACTTTGATGTTCATCTAATATTGAACAGCTTCAACTAATTAACCTGCTTCACCCAATGCCATAACGGCATTAAACCCCAAGTAATAACGATGATCATTCCCGATCAGGGAATCACCACCATCAATCGGTTTAACCAAACTTGACGACAAACGTTAGCCACTGAAGTATCAACTTCAGGGTTTAAACGTATCCGGCACTCAGTTGGGATAAACAACCCTACTTATTTTCTCACGGTTTCGCTTCAACTACTGCCAGCAACTGATTACCATATTTCCCCACCTTACTCTCACCAAATCCTGAGATTTGGCTAAGTTGTTCAAGGGTTTCTGGGCGCGAAATTGCCACCGCTTTTAAGCTTGCATCATGGCAGATAACATAAGCCGGTACATTCTGCTCTTTAGCCAGCTCTAAACGTACTTCTTTTAACGCTTCAAATTGAGCCAAGTCAGAAGGCGATAAGTCGATCGTTGCGGTTACTTTTGAGGTTTTGCTGGCTTTCGTTTTTCTAAGCTCTCGTAATTGAACTTGTTGCTGCCCTTTGAGTATTGGTCGGCACTGGGGTGTCAGTTTTAAGCTGTTGTAATCACCTTCTACACGCAAGTAGTTCATTGCGATCAGTTGTCGAAATACACCTTTCCACTGAGTTGCAGTCAGCTCTGTACCAATACCAAAGGTCGAGACTTTATCATGGCCAAAACGCTTGATCCGCTCATCGCTTTTCCCAAGTAGTACATTAATAAGATAAGTGACACCAAAGCGCTGATCGCATCGATAGACTGTTGAGAGGGCTTTTTGTGCAGCTCGCGTACCATCCCATGTTATTGGAGGGGTTAGGCAGTTATCACAGTTGCCACAAGGCTCCGCTAAGTGCTCATTGAAATAAGCAAGGATCGTTTGGCGACGGCAAGTGACTAACTCACAATAACCCAACAAGGCATTGAGTTTTTGGATCTGCACTTGTTTGTAGGCATCATTACCTTCCGAGTTTTCCACCATTTGACGTTGCATCACCATATCTTGCATACCATAAGCCATCCAAGCATTAGCGGGCTCGCCATCTCGCCCAGCTCGACCTGTTTCTTGGTAATACGACTCCATGCTTTTTGGCAGACTTAAATGAGCAACAAAGCGAACATCTGGTTTATCAATGCCCATCCCAAAAGCGATCGTCGCCACGATAATCACGCCCTCTTCACGTAAAAATCGCTGCTGGTGTTCATTACGCTTCTCTACTGGCATGCCCGCATGATAGGCCAACGCAACTCGCCCTTTGCTTGTCAACCACTCTGCTGCCTCTTCCACTTTCTTACGGGATAAGCAATAGACCACACCGGCATCGTGAGCATGATTGGTTGAGATAAACGACCAGAGATCATTTTTTGCGTTGTTTGGCTCACTGACGTGATAGCGGATTGATCTGCTCCAGCCAGACTGGACACTTCATTAAGCGACATTTTGCTTTTCAAAGTTAACTGGGCTTAGGTACCCAAGAGCACTGTGCCTTCTCGTCTGATTATAATCAACCTCAATGTACTCAAAG
>NZ_PYMA01000010.1 GCF_003026495.1 Photobacterium sanctipauli | reverse complement strand
TTACTTGGAGAGAATTAATGGCGGTGAAGGAGGGATTCGAACCCTCGATACGGGATAAACCGTATACTCCCTTAGCAGGGGAGCGCCTTCAGCCTCTCGGCCACCTCACCACACAAATTAATGGCGCGCTCGGGAGGATTCGAACCTCCGACCGCCTGGTTCGTAGCCAGGTACTCTATCCAGCTGAGCTACGAGCGCACACTTAATTCGGTTTTAACACACCGCCTATTCAGGCCATGCTTGTTCAATAATGGCGCGTCCGGGAGGATTCGAACCTCCGACCGCCTGGTTCGTAGCCAGGTACTCTATCCAGCTGAGCTACGGACGCGCAGGCATTCTTTCCCAAGGATTACTTGGAGAGAATTAATGGCGGTGAAGGAGGGATTCGAACCCTCGATACGGGATAAACCGTATACTCCCTTAGCAGGGGAGCGCCTTCAGCCTCTCGGCCACCTCACCACACAAATTAATGGCGCGCTCGGGAGGATTCGAACCTCCGACCGCCTGGTTCGTAGCCAGGTACTCTATCCAGCTGAGCTACGAGCGCACACTTAATTCGGTTTTAACACACCGCCTATTCAGGCCATGCTTGTTCAATAATGGCGCGTCCGGGAGGATTCGAACCTCCGACCGCCTGGTTCGTAGCCAGGTACTCTATCCAGCTGAGCTACGGACGCGCAGTGCAAGAAATATTCATTTTATACAAAAAAGAAATGGCGGTGAAGGAGGGATTCGAACCCTCGATACGGGATAAACCGTATACTCCCTTAGCAGGGGAGCGCCTTCAGCCTCTCGGCCACCTCACCGTCTTGCGGGGGCTCATATTACTGTCAGCCGAAAATAAGTCAAACACTTTATTGTGAAAAAACGACATCAGCTGCGCAGATGCACACTTAATAGCCAACAAGGCAATTAATCGCACTTGGCTGCACAGTTTATTGTCGGATTTCGATGTGGCGACAGTAATTTAGCGCCTGTTTGTTTCAGGCACAAAAAAGGCCAGCGTGCCGCTGACCTTCTTCGGATTAGTAGTTACCAGAACCCTGGGAACCCGTTTCTTTTTCCGCTTGAATTCGCATGTAGATTTCTTCACGGTGAACAGAAACTTCTTTAGGTGCGTTCACACCAATGCGAACCTGGTTACCTTTAACGCCAAGAACAGTTACGGTGACTTCATCACCGATCATTAGCGTTTCACCTACGCGACGTGTCAAAATTAGCATTCGTGTGCTCCTTGAGTAATCTCAGTATTATAAGAGTTAATGTTTAATATCCAAACAATATTTGCTTTTACACAAATGTTCACTGCTCAAGAAACAGCGAGAAGTCGTCGATTATCCAGACTTTCTGGCTCAACCACAAATTGTTTATGGATAATCGATACAGCCAATTGCTGATCTTGCCCGTCGATCAATAGCGATAGGCAACGAGCAGACCATTGTTGTTGGTAAATAGCCAAAGATGATTCAGCCAGTGTCGCCGCAATTTTCTCGACAACATCAGCTTGCTCAACCCCAATCACCGACAATGTCGTGACATGCTCTTGGGCTACTTCCACTTTGTCTAGCGCCAGCTTGAGCCGCGCTAAATCATCACTAGCTGTAACGATATAAGTTGAATCATCAATGCCAGCATAGCACCAAGCGGCTAAACCGAATAGCTTTAACCGTTCTTGTACCGCAACCAAGGGTTGCGCTACGGTCGTCAATACCTGCTGACTCTTGATGGCAACACCAACCGCACCTTCAGTGTTCGATGGTTCAAAATTTACCAGTGTTCCCTCACCATCTTCAAACGAAGACAGGACCCTCAGGGGCACCTTATGATGGTTGGCATATTCAACTGACTGTAATTGTAGCACTTTTGCACCGTGTCGTGCCATGGATGTCATATCATCGAAATGAATTGACGGCAAACGTCGGGCATCCGCGACGACTCTCGGGTCAGTACTGTATACACCATCCACATCGGTAAAGATTTGGCACTCATCGGCTTTCAATGCGCCGGCAATGGCAACAGCCGTGGTGTCGGAGCCACCACGGCCAAGGGTCGTAATATTATTTTCACTATCACGGCCCTGGAACCCGGCAACGACAACAATGTTGCCTTCGCCAAGTAATGTTTCCAGCTTCTCTGTTTCTACCTGAATGATGTTGGCATTATTAAATGCATTATCCGTTCGGATAGCCACTTGATCTGCGATTAAGGAAATGGCATTAAAACCACGTTTGTTCAATGCCATAGCAAGCAACGCAATGGTAACCTGCTCCCCCGCTGACAACAGTACGTCCAACTCGCGCTGAGTGGGTACCTCGTCAATTTGCCTAGCCAAACCAAGCAAGCGGTTAGTATCGCCAGCCATGGCTGACACAACCACTACGATTTGATGGCCTTGCTGGCGAGCTTTGATCACTCGCTCAGCAACCGCTTCAATGCGCTCGATACTACCTACCGAAGTACCACCAAATTTCTGCACCAATAGTGCCACTGCACCTCTCCAGAATAATTACAGTTTCTCAGTCAACCAAGGGGTTACAGATTCTAGTGCCGCAGGCAGAGCTGCTGCATCTGTACCACCCGCTTGGGCCATATCAGGACGACCACCGCCCTTACCGCCTACTTGCTGGGCAACCAGGTTAACCAGTTCGCCTGCTTTCACCTTGCCGGTAAGATCTTTGGTCACACCAGCGATCAGGCCAACCTTATCGCCACTCACGTTACCTAGCACAACAATACCGCTGCCCAGCTGGTTCTTCAGTTCATCAACCATGCCGCGCAATGCTTTGTTGTCTGCGCCGTCCAGTTTAGAAACCAACACTTTCACACCGTTGATTTCCTGCGCCTGATTGATAAGTCCCGCACTCTCTTGTGCTGCAAGCTTATCTTTCAATTGCTGAATTTCTTTCTCTAGCTGCTTGCTATGCGCAACCAGTGCACTCACCTTGGTGGCAACCGACGCCGAGTCAGACTTCACCAAGCCAGCCGTTTCAGCCAGTAGCGCTTCCTGAGCGTGCAGCGCTTCAATCGCCGCTTCGCCAGTGACCGCTTCAATACGGCGAATGCCTGCTGCGATACCACCTTCAGAAACAATCTTGAATAGGCCGATATCACCCGTATTGGTTGCATGAATACCACCACAAAGCTCTACCGAGAAGTCACCCATGCTCAGTACGCGAACTTCGTCATCATATTTCTCGCCAAACAGTGCCATCGCACCTTTTTCTTTGGCCGATTCAATGTCCATCACGTCGGTGGCGATAGTGTGGTTACGACGGATCTGCTCGTTCACCACGCGCTCAACTTCACGTAGCTGCTCAGTGCTAACCGCTTCAAGGTTCGAGAAGTCGAAACGCAGACCTTCTGGCTTCACTAGCGAGCCCTTCTGTGCCACGTGCTCACCCAATAGGTTGCGTAGTGCGGCGTGCAATAGGTGCGTTGCTGAGTGGTTCAGGCTGATGGCGGCACGGCGCTCGGCATCAACGGTTGCCGCCAGCTTGTCGCCGACTTTCAGGCTGCCTGTCGCTAGCTGGCCTTTGTGGCCAATGGCGTTGCCAAACTTCTGGGTGTCAGCAACATTGAATGTTGCCGCCGCCGCAGTCATCACACCGGTATCGCCGCACTGGCCACCAGACTCGGCATAGAACGGCGTGTTATCAAGCACAACCAGTGCTTCTTCGCCCGCTTCAATGCTGTCTACTGCGTCGCCGTCGCGGTACAGTGCAACCACTGCCGCTTCGCCTTCAGTCGCGCTGTAACCACAGAACTCGGTGTTCGCGTCTACCTTGATCGCGTCATTGTAGTCGACACCAAACTGACCAGCTTCACGCGCGCGCTGGCGCTGTGCTTCCATCGCATTGTTGAAGCCTTCTTCATCGATAGAGAAGCCACGCTCACGGGCAACGTCGTTGGTTAGGTCAGCCGGGAAGCCGTATGTATCGTAAAGCTTAAATACGGTTTCACCGTCAAGCATTTTGCCGTCTAGGTTATCCAGTGCTTCGGACAAGATTGTCATACCACGGTCAAGGGTGCGGCCGAAGTTGTCTTCTTCAATCTTCAGTACCTTCTCAACCATCGCTTGCTGTTTCTTCAGCTCTTCACCGGCGGTGCCCATGATTTCAGCCAGAGGGCCTACCAACTGGTAGAAGAATGCGCCTTTCGCGCCTAGCTTGTTACCATGGCGAACCGCGCGACGGATAATACGGCGAAGCACGTAGCCACGGCCTTCGTTCGACGGCATCACGCCATCAACGATGAGATAGGCACAAGAACGGATGTGGTCAGCCACAACGCGTAGCGACTGGTTGCCTAGATCGTCGTGACCGATTGTCTTCGCCGCTTCTTTGATCAGCGTTTGGAAGATATCGATCTCGTAGTTTGAGTGCACGCCCTGCATGATCGCGGCGATACGCTCGATACCCATACCGGTATCAACCGACGGCTTAGGTAGTGGCTCCATCGTGCCGTCTGCCTGACGGTTGAATTGCATGAATACGTTGTTCCAGATCTCGATGAAACGGTCGCCGTCTTCTTCTGGCGTACCAGGGCGGCCACCCCAGATGTGATCACCGTGATCGTAGAAAATTTCAGTACATGGACCACATGGGCCAGTGTCGCCCATCTGCCAGAAGTTGTCTGACTCAAATGGCTTGCCGCCCTTCTTGTCGCCGATGCGCACGATGCGATCAGCAGGGATACCCATTTCCTTGTTCCAGATCTCGAATGCTTCGTCGTCGGTCTCGTATACCGTTACCAACAGGCGATCTTCAGGCAGCTTCAATACGTCAGTTAGGAATTCCCAAGCGTACTTGATAGCGTCGTGCTTGAAGTAGTCACCGAAGCTGAAGTTACCCAGCATTTCGAAGAAAGTATGGTGACGGGCAGTAAAGCCAACATTTTCCAAGTCGTTGTGCTTACCACCAGCACGAACACAGCGCTGAGCTGTTGTCGCTCGAGTGTAGTTGCGCTTTTCCAGACCTAAAAATGTATCTTTAAATTGGTTCATACCTGCATTGGTAAACAACAACGTTGGGTCGTTAGCAGGTACAAGAGAAGAGCTTTCCACAATCTGGTGGCCTTTGCTCTCAAAAAACGCAAGAAACGCACGGCGAATCTCATCAGTGCTCATGTACATTGGCAAATCCTGAATAATGCTTTTATGTAAACTGAAAGGGCGAACTTATTTTGTCATAGCACCCGCCACTGCAATACCGCCAAGCCCTTGGCGGTCGAGTTGTGGCAGGCCTCGATGGGACTAACATAAATTCTTTGGCGGTTATTGTAAAACAACGGCGGGCAATACGGGAAATGTTATGTGAAGATTTAACGTATTTTATACCAAACTGAACACGGTTCTTGGTATTTATGCACGATTAAACCGGTTGGCGGCCGACAAGGCTAATACTCATCGTCGATATTGAGTGCATAGCGGATTTCTTCCAACTCGAAGCCACGGGACTGTAAAAAGCGGAAACGGCGGGCTTTCTCCTTCGGGGTATCAATCTCTGTTGCACCAAATTTCCGCAGCGCTACAGCCTTGGCATGCCCAAACCAATCAAACTCATCCTCTTCGAGCAGCTGCTGGACAATCGCCTCATGTATCCCCTTGTAGGCAAGCTCTTGGCGTATGCGCAGTAGTCCCCACCCTTTGGCAATACCGTTGGAAAGGGTTCTTTCTGCATACCTCGCATCATCGATCCAGTTGTAGTCTTGGCAAAAGGCGACCGCCTCTTGCGCCTCCTGCTCATCATACCCCCGGGCAACCAGCTTTTGCTGGAGCTCCTTTTCCGCATGATCGCGGCGCGAAAGATAGGCAACCGCCGCGGCTTTGGCACTTTTCTTCGGTCTTGGCATTGGTGTTTCTCCCCAAATACAAAAACGGGCAGGTAATCGCTACCAGCCCGTTTTCATCAATGCATACACTGAAAATACAGTATGAAGCCTAGCGGCAATTAGAATGCCTGATCTTCTTCAGCGTCGCTTTCCAATACGTCTTCTTCAGCAACTGCAGTCGTTAGCAATAGATCACGCAGCTTCTTCTCAAGCTCTTCTGCCACTTCTGGGTGCTCAACAAGGTATTTACATGCGTTGGCTTTACCCTGGCCGATCTTGTCGCCTTGGTAGCTGTACCAAGCACCCGCCTTCTCAACCATCTTATTCTTAACGCCCAGGTCAATTAGCTCACCGTTACGGTTGAAGCCTTGGCCGTAAAGGATCTGGGTTTCAGCCTGCTTAAATGGCGCAGCAATCTTGTTCTTAACAACCTTGATACGGGTTTCGTTACCCACCACCTCATCACCGTCTTTGATTGCACCGGTACGGCGAATATCAAGACGAACAGATGCGTAGAACTTCAGTGCGTTACCACCCGTCGTTGTTTCTGGGTTACCGAACATCACACCGATCTTCATACGGATCTGGTTGATGAAGATACACATACAGTTCGACTGCTTCAGGTTACCGGTGATTTTACGCATCGCCTGAGACAGCATACGTGCCTGCAGACCCATGTGCGAGTCACCCATTTCACCTTCGATCTCAGCCTTAGGTGTCAGTGCCGCAACGGAGTCGACGACCAGGATGTCAACCGCACCAGAGCGTGCCAGTGCATCAGCGATTTCTAGTGCTTGCTCACCCGTATCAGGCTGAGAAACCAGTAGTTGGTCGATGTCCACACCCAGCTTCTGAGCGTAGATTGGGTCAAGTGCGTGCTCGGCATCGATGAATGCACAGGTCTTGCCCTGTCGTTGTGCCGCTGCAATGACTTCAAGAGTAAGGGTTGTTTTACCTGATGATTCAGGACCGTAGATTTCAACAATACGGCCCATTGGCAAACCGCCAGCACCTAATGCAATATCAAGGGACAGAGAGCCTGTTGATACTGTTTCCACATCCATTGTGCGGTTGTCGCCCAATTTCATGATTGAGCCTTTACCAAATTGCTTCTCAATTTGACCTAACGCGGCGGCAAGTGCCTTCTGCTTGTTGTCGTCCATTCGACTCTCCAACGGATGCTTAAAATTAAGTACTGATAATGATGATTAGTATACTGTCTATTCATACAGTGTCTAGCACTGTATGAAAATTTTTTTGTGAACTCTGCTACAGCAATGCCAATCTCTGATTTTATTCAAGGGACTGTAGGCGCGCGTGCAAACCCGCCAGTGCTTTTTCCACCGCCTGAGTCCGCACCGCTTGGCGGTCACCGTCGAACAGGCAAGTTTCGACAGCCAGCCAACCGGTCTTGTCCGCCCAGGCAAAGCACACGGTACCCACCGGCTTATCCAACGTCCCGCCTCCCGGCCCAGCAATGCCGCTAATCGCCACACTGATATCAGCCACCGAGCTCACCAGTGCTCCCTGCGCCATTTCCTGTACGGTAGCCTCGCTCACGGCACCATGCTCGATCAGCGTTGCCTCTTGAACACCCAGCATTTGCACCTTGGCTTCATTGCTGTAAGTCACGAATGCCCGGTCGAACCATGCCGAGCTTCCTGCCACCTCGGTTATCGCCATCGACACCCCGCCGCCAGTGCAAGATTCCGCCGTCGCGGCGACCCATTGCTGGCGGGAAAGCGCCTGCCCTAACTGCGCTGCCAATTCCATTGAATATTCCTTCTTGTCGCAAGCTCGCCAACAAGATACTCCGACCCATTCACCGCAGCAAGTCGAGTGCATTGTCACGACGAAAAATCTTACTTGCCACTATGCCCAATCGCCTGATTCACGTATCCTAGGCGGCCAGAATTATTTCCGCTCGATGAGAGGGTTCGCCTCAACGAGCGGCACTATTTAGCAGGCGATATCGTGACAATAAAAGGCATAGAAAAGCATACCCCTATGATGCAGCAATTTTTGAAGATCAAGGCCGAAAACCCTGATGTTCTGCTGTTCTACCGGATGGGCGACTTCTACGAATTATTTTTTGATGATGCCAAGCAGGCTTCTCAACTGCTGGATATTTCCCTTACCAAGCGTGGCTCGTCCAACGGCCAACCAATCCCGATGGCAGGTGTGCCTTACCACTCGATCGAAGGCTACCTTGCCAAGCTGGTCCAGCAAGGCGTATCGGCCGCTATTTGCGAACAAATTGGTGACCCTGCCACCAGCAAAGGGCCGGTAGAGCGAAAAGTCGTCAGAATCATCACCCCGGGTACGGTGAGTGACGAAGCCTTGCTAAATGAGCGTCACGATAACCTTATCGCTGCGATTTACCACGACAACGGCACCTTCGGCTACGCCACGCTGGACATCACCTCAGGCCGCTTTATGCTAACCGAGCCGGAAACCGAGGAAGCCATGCAGGCCGAGCTGCAGCGCACCAGCCCGGCAGAATTGCTCTACCCTGAAGATTTTGCCTTGCCCGGCCTTTTCCACGGCTTGAAAGGGGCACGTCGCCGCCCGGTATGGGAGTTCGACCTCGATACCGCCCGCCAACAGCTGACCATGCAGTTCGGAACCCGTGACTTGGTCGGCTTCGGCGTCGAGCAAGCCGAGCACGGCCTATGCGCTGCCGGCTGCTTGATGCAGTATGTGAAGGATACCCAGCGTACCGCCCTGCCGCACATCCGCGCCATTACCCAAGACACCAAGGATCATGCCGTGATCCTGGACGCTGCGACTCGCCGCAACCTTGAATTGACCCAGAACTTGGCCGGGGGCTTCGATAACACCCTTGCCTCGGTATTGGATCAAACCGCGACGCCTATGGGTAGCCGCCTGCTAAAACGTTGGCTGCACCAGCCAATCCGCGATCAAAAGCAACTTAACGAGCGCCTGGATGCTATCGGCAGCTTCAAGGACTCGGGCATGTTTGTTGATGTGGCCGGTGTCCTGCGCCACATGGGCGATCTCGAACGCATCCTGGCCCGTTTGGCACTGCGCTCAGCACGGCCGCGCGACCTTGCCCGTATGCGCACCGCCCTTCAACACTTGCCTGAGCTGGGTGAATTGCTGGCAGAGATGCCGGAGCCGCGTATTGGCGAGTTGGCGCAATTTGCCGCGCCGATGGACGATTTATGCGATCTGCTAGAACGTGCAATTATCGAAAACCCGCCAGTCGTGATCCGCGACGGTGGCGTACTGGCACCAGGCTACAACGCTGAGCTGGACGAATGGCGCGATCTTGCCGAGGGCGCCACCAAGTTCTTGGAAGAGTTGGAAGCCAGCGAGCGCGAGCGCCACGACATCGACAGCCTGAAGGTAGGATTCAACCAGGTACACGGCTTCTACATCCAAGTTAGCCGCGGCCAGAGCCACTTGGTGCCGAGCCACTATATTCGCCGCCAAACCCTCAAGAACGCAGAGCGCTACATTATCCCAGAGCTTAAAGAGCACGAGGATAAAGTACTGAACTCGAAGTCCAAGGCACTGGCACTGGAGAAAAAACTTTGGGAAGAGCTATTCGACCAATTGCTGCCGCACCTTGAGCAACTGCAAAACGCCGCCAGCGCGTTGTCTGAGTTGGATGTGCTTGCCAACCTGGCCGAGCGTGCAGACACCCTGAACTACTGCCGCCCGGAGCTGGTCGAGGAAGCCGGTATCGACATCACGGCAGGCCGGCACCCGGTGGTCGAGCAGGTGCTCAGCGAACCGTTTATTGCCAACCCGATTTCACTCCACCGCGATCGCCGTATGCTGATCATCACCGGCCCGAACATGGGTGGTAAATCGACCTACATGCGACAAACCGCGCTGATCGCCTTGCTTGCCCATGTTGGCTCGTTTGTACCTGCGGAAGCAGTCAAGATCGGCCCGCTTGATCGTATCTTCACCCGCATCGGCGCATCAGATGATCTCGCATCCGGGCGTTCGACCTTCATGGTGGAGATGACCGAAACTGCAAATATCTTGCATAATGCGACGCAAAATAGCTTGGTGTTGATGGATGAGATCGGTCGCGGTACCAGTACTTACGATGGCCTTTCCCTGGCATGGGCAAGTGCGGAATGGCTGGCAGATAAAATCGCCGCGATGACGCTGTTCGCCACCCACTATTTCGAACTGACCGAACTGCCATCGCTCATGGATGGCTTGGCCAATGTTCACCTTGACGCCGTCGAGCACGGTGACGAGATCGCCTTCATGCACGCGGTTCAAGAAGGTGCGGCCAGCAAATCTTATGGCCTTGCGGTTGCCAGCCTAGCCGGCGTACCAAAGTCGGTGATCAAGCGCGCCAAAACCAAGCTTAAGCAGCTGGAAGCCAGCGGCCACCAGCAAGCAATGAGCCCGGCGAATAGCGCACCTCAACCCGAGCACCAGCTCAGCCTGATCCCTGAGCCAAGCGAAGTTGAAGAAGCGTTGGCCAATATCAACCCTGACGAAATGACTCCGCGCCAGGCTCTGGATGAGCTATACCGCCTAAAAGCTTTGATGTAAGGCGCTCACAACAACGTTCCCAGTTGAAAAAGGGGCTGATGCACTACGCATCAGCCCCTTTTGTATTCCGGTAGCCAAGCAAAAATGGTGGGTAAAAGTTGGCTTGACCTTACCTCTCTAGCTTGGAATTACAGTTGCTCCTGGTTAAACAGCGATTCGATATTCAACCCTTGGTGGGTCAGCATATCTCGCAAGCGACGCAGCCCTTCCACCTGGATTTGACGGACTCGTTCACGGGTCAAACCAATTTCACGGCCGACATCCTCTAGCGTCGATGCCTCATAGCCCAACAGGCCAAAGCGGCGTGCCAGCACCTCGCGCTGTTTCGGGTTCAGCTCTTGTAACCAGTGGACAATCGAGCTCTTGATGTCATCGTCCTGAGTGGACGTTTCCGGGCCGCCGCCTTTCTCATCGGGGATAATATCCAGCAACGCTTTTTCCGAATCACCACCGATAGGGTTATCCACCGAACCCACACGCTCGTTCAGGCGCAGCATACGGTTAACATCGTCAACAGACTTATCGAGCTTCTGGGCTATATCCTCTGCCGTCGGCTCGTGATCCAGCTTCTGCGCCAATTCACGTGCGGTACGCAAGTAAACATTCAGCTCTTTGACCACATGAATAGGTAACCGGATGGTGCGGGTTTGGTTCATGATTGCCCGCTCAATGGTTTGGCGGATCCACCAGGTTGCATAGGTTGAGAAACGGAAGCCACGCTCCGGATCAAACTTTTCAACCGCGCGGATCAAACCTAAGTTGCCCTCCTCGACCAAATCCAGCAAGGCCAGCCCTCGGTTGCTGTAACGGCGGGAAATTTTTACAACCAATCGTAGGTTACTTTCAATCATGCGCTTACGGGCAACTTCATCGCCACGCAATGCTCGGCGTGCGTAGAGCACCTCTTCTTCTGCCGTTAGGAGTGGTGAAAAGCCAATCTCACCTAAATAGAGTTGGGTCGCGTCGAGGGCTTTCTGTGTTGCCCCGTACTGCGAGATATCGACGTCGTCTTCGCTAGAACTGGTTTCTTCAACTTTGGATTCAACACTTTGCGCATCAATTTCCATTTCTTCTTCGAAGTCGAAGTCTTCAATGTTTGTAGCAGTATTGCTTCTACTCATAGCGCCTCCCAGATGGCGAGTTAGCAAGACATTACAACTTTACTATGCCATGTTTTTTACCGCGGCAAATACCGCATTGGATCAACAGATTTGCCTTTGTAACGGATCTCAAAATGTAGCCTTACATCACTGGTACCAGAGCTTCCCATTGATGCAATTTTCTGGCCTAAAGTCACCTTTTGTTGCTCTTTAACCAACAGCTGATCATTGTGCGCATACGCACTGAGGTAATCATCACTGTGCTTGATTATCACCAAGTTGCCATAACCACGAAGGGCGTTGCCAGCGTATACCACCACTCCGTCAGCCGATGCCTTAATGGCCTGTCCCCGCTTTCCAGCAATATCTATGCCTTTGTTGCCGTTCTGCGTATTGGAGAACTTGGCAACGACGCGACCTGTAGCAGGCCAGGACCATTTATCCACTTTATTGTTAGTGGAACTTGGCTTATTTGTAACAACTTTGTTACTTTTAGTTTTTTGAGAGTACTCTTTTGTGCGACCTTGATCAACATTTTTATTGGCGACTTTTTGCTCAGCTTTTGGCTTGGGTTTTGCAGCCTGGGCCGTCTGCTGGGAGGCAGGCTTCGGCTTGGCTGCTGGCTTTGGCTGAGTCGCTGCAGGCTTTGATGTTGTTTTTGCAGGTGTTTTCTTCGTGGTACTGGCAACGGCGACAGGCGCCGCCTTGCCGTATCTCGGCGCCACGTATTTTGGCTTCCAGAGCTGAAGTTTTTGCCCAGGGAAAATGGTATAAGGCTGGGACAGGTTATTGGCTGACACCAACTCCTGCACTTCTTTGCCCGTGATGTAAGAGATAAAATAAAGCGTGTCGCCTTTCTTCACCTCGTAATAGCTACCACGGTAGCTTCCTCGCTCAAGGCTCTGGTAGTCCTTGCCTAAACTGGCGACGGGAGCCGGTGCATGGTTACTACAGGCAGACAGCGACAAGCAGGCAACCAGCGTTGCCCACTTCCATTGTTTACCTGCAATACGAACCATACCCATAGGTCTCTACGCCAGCTCCCCGGCTACCAGCGGTACAAAGCGCACCGCTTCAATATCACGATAGGTAAAGCGATCGCCCTGACGCTCGATGAATTTCAGGACTTGGAAATCATTACCTACAGGGATGATCAGCCGACCACCGTCATTAAGCTGGTTCAACAGCTCTACCGGGATTTCGGCAGCCGCGGCCGTGACAATAATGGCATCAAACGGGCCTTTGCTTGCCCACCCTTGCCAGCCATCGCCATGCTTGGTGGAGATGTTGTGCAACTCAAGCTGCTTGAGGCGGCGCTTGGCCTGCCATTGCAACGCCTTGATACGCTCCACCGAATAGACATGATCAACCAGCTGCGCCAGCACCGCGGTTTGGTATCCCGATCCCGTACCAATTTCCAACACCCGGGAATGGGCTTGCAACGACAGTAGCTCTGTCATTTTCGCCACAATATAGGGTTGCGAAATCGTCTGCCCGCTGCCGATTGGCAAGGCATTATTTTCGTAGGCTTTGTGAGACAAGGCCTCGTCGATGAACAGTTCACGGGGAACTGCAGCGAGCGCCTGAAGCACCTTGTCGTTACGGATCCCTTGCTGCTGGAGATAGGCCAGCAAGGTGTTCCGCTCTTCCACATAGCGCATACTTAGTTTTTCTCCAAATGATGAATCCACTGCTTGATTTCTCCCATCGCCTCGTGGGCGGTCAGGTCAACCTGCAATGGCGTAATTGAAACACAATGCTGTTCAACGGCATAAAAGTCGGTACCAGGCCCTGCGTCCTGACACGGCCCCGGGGGACCTAGCCAATAAAGCGCTTTGCCGCGGGGGTCGACACTCTTCACCATGTTTTCTGCTCGATGGCGTGCGCCCAAGCGCGTCACCTGCCATTCACCCAACTCGGCCAACGGCACATCGGGGACATTGATGTTAAGGATCTTATTGTTCGGCAATGGGCGCTGCTGGCTATTGCGCAATACTTGCTTGACCACCGCCGCAGCGGTGGCGAAGTGGGTCTTGCCCACCAAAGAGACCGCGATAGCCGGTACGCCAAGAAAGTGCCCTTCCGTTGCTGCCGCAACGGTACCGGAATACAGCACGTCATCGCCCAGGTTGGCACCGTGGTTTATTCCCGCAACAACCACATCAGGACGGTAGTCCAGCCATTCGTTCAAAGCGAAATGGACACAGTCTGTTGGCGTGCCCTCAACCGAGATCCGGCGCTCGCCTTCCTCGCGGATACGAAGCGGGTAGTCCAGCGTCAACGAGTTCGAGGCGCCGGAGCGGTTGCGATCGGGGGCAACGACAGTCACCTCCCCCAATTCTTCCAGTGCTTCAGCCAGTGTTTTGATGCCCTCGGCAAAAATACCGTCGTCGTTACTGATCAGGATTCGCATGGTTGTCTTCCTTATTTTCGACTTCGCGCTCTACCATGAGTTCACGAACCACCGCTGTTGCAAAGCAACCCGCCGGCAAGGCAAAAGACACCGTCACGCTGTTGACGTCCTGCTGCCACGCCATCTGCTCTGGCTTGAGCAATAACGGACGACGCTCGTGGCGCATACGGTTATCACGGATAAGCTTGAGCAACAGTGGCTCCTGTTCAACCACCGCCATCTCGAAGGCCTCGGCTTCCAAGGTGGTCGGCAGGGCATTATCGCCCATCATCGGCGCGGTGATCGCGGCCATCCCGCGAGCCACGTCGTGCTGCAGTTGCTCTGTCACCTGCTCGACAATCGTTGCCCGGTCATCGCCTTTAACCTCAAGGCTATCACCCGCCATTAAGGTATGGACTTTTTGTTGCTCAATACGCGACGAGAGCACCATATTGAACAACCAAGAGCGCGCCGCCGACAGGTAGAAGCTGCGCTTGCTCTTGTCGCGAACACGGAATTCATCGTTGCCCCAAGCTCGCGCCTTTACCACGTTGTTGCCACCGCGGCCAAAACGTTGCTCGCCGAAGTAGTTAGGCACGCCGTGCTCTGCCACCTTCTCAATACGAGCGACCACCTCTTGGGCTTGGTCAAGCTCGGTCAGGCGCAGCTGAAACCAGTTACCCGCCAAATCGCCCGGGCGCAGTTTCTTATCGTGGCGGGAGGTTTCCAGCACTTCCACACCTGGGTGCTCGGCCACAAACTGGGCAAGATCCGGATCCGGCTTACCCGGCAAATGGACACTCAGCCACTGCTCGGTTACCGCATAGCGGTCTTTCAGGCCAGCCCAGCTCACATCGCGCGACTTAACGCCACACGCCTTGGCGAGCTCATTGACCACGTATTTGGTGTTTTCGCCCGTTTTACGGATTTTAACCATAAAGTGTTCGCCGGCACCGGCGAACTCAAAGCCAAGGTTTTCCTTCACGATAAAGTCTTCAGGCTCAACCTTGATACGGCCCTGACAGCTTGGTTTTCCGTATAACCAGCTAAATTCGTCCATTACATTAGACATATATACACCATTTATTGGCAGTCTGAGTTACTGCTTAGAGATCAAGACAACGGCTTCGCAAGCGATGCCTTCTTTACGCCCGGTGAAACCCAAGCGCTCCGATGTGGTTGCCTTAACATTGATATTTTCAACGTCTGTTTCCAGATCGTCGGCAATTGCCTGGCACATCGCATCGATATGCGGCGCCATTTTAGGAGCTTGAGCAATAATAGTCACATCCAAGTTGCCCAACCGGTAGCCCTTGGCCTTTACCTTACTGTAGACGTCGCGCAGCAGGAAACGGCTATCAGCCCCTTCCCATTCCGCATCGGTATCAGGGAAATGGCGACCGATATCACCGGCACCGATGGCGCCTAGCAACGCATCGCATACCGCGTGAAGGGCAACATCGCCATCAGAATGCGCAATCAAGCCCTGCTCATAAGGAATGGCAACACCACCTATGATCACCGGCCCTTCGCCACCAAACTTGTGTACATCAAAACCGTGTCCAATTCGCATCATTGCTCATCCCTCAAAATGTGTTCTAGATAAAATTGCGCCAGCGCCAAGTCTTCTGGCTGGGTAACCTTCAGGTTGTCGGCACGGCCTTTCACCAACATCGGCGACATGCCGCAGTGCTCCAACGCCGACGCTTCATCGGTTACCGTTGCGCCCTCGGCCAAAGCCTGCTCCAGCGCTTGCTTCAACTGGCCAGCACGAAACATCTGCGGTGTTAAGGCGTGCCATAGATTCGCACGCTCTACGGTACCCGCAATGGCTTGCTGGCCGTTACCACGCTTCATGGTATCACGCACCGGTGCAGCCAAAATCGCCCCGTGCGCGCCTTGCCTGGCCGCCTCAATCAGGCGTTGCAAGTCGTCTTGATGCAAGCAAGGACGGGCAGCATCATGCACCAACACCCAGTCTTGGGCATCGTCAACCGCCGCCAGTCCGGCAAAAACGGAATCGGCGCGCTCCGCGCCACCGTCGACACGCACCACCCGAGGGTCAGATGCCAACGGCAAGGTTGGAAAGTACGGATCGCCGGCGCTGATCGCGATAACCACCCGCTCAACCTCCGGGTGGGCAAGCAAGCGATCAACGGTATGTTCGAGAATGGTTTTTCCAGCAATTGAAAGGTACTGTTTCGGGCGGTCGGCTGCCATTCGGCTCCCCACCCCAGCAGCCGGTACTACGGCAATTATTTTTTCGGTCATCGTCACTTTCGAATTTAATACACTAGCAAGGGTGCCGCAGGCTTATTCGCCCACAATCCGGAAAAAAGTCTCTTCCGGCCCGATCATGCCCAGTTCGTTGCGGGCACGCTCTTCGATAGCCTCTTGGCCTCGGTGCAAATCGTGGATCTCCACGTACATTTGCTGGTTACGCAACACCAATTCACTATTGGCTTGCTGCTGAACCTCAACATTTTTCTTTACTGCCAAGTAGTCAACCATCCCGTTCTTGCCGAGCCAGAAGTCATACTGCAGCCAAGCCAGCACCGCCAGTAGCAACACAGTTAATAAGCGCATACCACTCCTTATGACAGTTGGAACTCCAAACAATCTGCGGTTGGGGTTCGGAAAACAGCATATTTACTAACCGCATTTACCCTAAGGCTGATAACAGCCTGAAATGCATTTAGTAAATATATTCGGTACGCAAAACAGTTAGCCTGTAATAATCCCATAAAGCGCACTGCGAGACTAGCACCTTATCGCAAACCCTCAATATTCAGCTTGGTGAATTTGCCAAGAACTTGCATAAAAAAAGCCGCCTCAGGGAGGCGGCTTCATCAGTCTATAGGCGAACCTACAGGCAAGCTAGCAATTAAGCTTGGCCTTTAACTTCTTTAAGACCGTTGTAAGGTGCTTTCTCACCTAGCGCTTCTTCGATACGAATTAGCTGGTTGTACTTAGCAACACGGTCAGAACGGCTCATAGAACCAGTCTTGATCTGGCCAGCAGCAGTACCTACCGCTAGGTCAGCGATAGTTGCATCTTCAGTTTCACCAGAACGGTGAGAGATAACAGCAGTGTAACCAGCGTCTTTAGCCATCTTGATAGCAGCTAGAGTTTCAGTTAGAGAACCGATCTGGTTGAACTTGATAAGGATAGAGTTAGCAACGCCTTTCTCGATACCCTGAGCTAGGATCTTAGTGTTAGTAACGAATAGATCGTCACCTACTAGCTGGATCTTGTCGCCTAGTAGTTCAGTCTGGTGCTTGAAGCCATCCCAGTCAGACTCGTCTAGACCGTCTTCGATAGAAACGATTGGGTACTCTTCAACTAGGCCAGCTAGGTAGTGGTTGAACTCTTCAGAAGAGAAAATCTTACCTTCGCCCTTCATGTTGTAGTTACCAGCTTCTTTGTCGAAGAACTCAGAAGCAGCACAGTCCATAGCTAGAGTAACGTCTTTACCTAGCTCGTAGCCAGCTAGCTCAACAGCTTCTTTGATTGCAGCTAGTGCAGCAGCGTTTGACTCTAGGTTAGGAGCGAAACCACCTTCGTCACCAACAGCTGTGCTCATGCCCTTAGCTTTAAGAACTTTAGCTAGGTTGTGGAATACTTCAGCACCAACGCGTAGACCTTCTTTTAGCGTCTTAGCGCCAACTGGCTGGATCATGAATTCCTGGATGTCAACGTTGTTGTCAGCGTGCTCACCACCGTTGATGATGTTCATCATTGGTAGAGGCATAGAGAACTGACCAGCAGTACCGTTTAGCTCAGCGATGTGCTCGTATAGAGGCATGCCTTTAGCTGCAGCAGCTGCTTTAGCGTTCGCTAGAGATACAGCTAGGATTGCGTTTGCACCGAAGTTAGACTTGTTTTCAGTGCCGTCTAGGTCAAGCATGATCTGGTCGATATCAGCTTGTGCTTTAGCGTCTTTACCTACTAGAGCTTCAGCGATTGGGCCGTTCACAGCTTCAACAGCTTTAAGAACACCTTTACCTAGGAAACGAGACTTGTCACCGTCGCGTAGCTCAAGAGCTTCACGAGAACCAGTTGATGCACCAGATGGCGCAGCAGCCATACCTACGAAACCGCCTTCTAGGTGTACTTCCGCTTCTACAGTTGGGTTACCGCGTGAATCGATAATTTCACGACCTAGAACTTTAACGATCTTAGACATTGTGTTTCCTCTTGCTTTATCTTCAATTTAAAAGCTAAAAAAATAGCTGCGGCGAACACCTGCCACAGCTATCCGTAATCCTTACTTGTTAAGCTCACCGCGCTGGTTGTCGCCAGCGGCCTTCACGAAGCCTTCAAATAGAGGGTGGCCATCGCGAGGTGTTGAGGTGAACTCTGGGTGGAACTGAGCAGCCACAAACCATGGGTGGTTAGGGATCTCGATAATTTCCACCAACTTCTTGTCTGCAGACAGACCAGAAATCTTCAGACCTGCTTTCTCTAGTTGAGGAAGTAGGTTGTTGTTTACTTCGTAGCGGTGACGGTGACGCTCATGGATAGTTGGGTTACCGTACAGCTCACGCGCTTTAGAACCTTCAGCTAGGTGACATAGCTGAGAACCCAGACGCATTGTGCCGCCTAGATCCGACTTTTCAGTACGCTCTTCCACGTTACCTTCGCCGTCAACCCACTCAGTGATCAGGCCAACAACCGGATTCTTGCTGTCCGCATCAAACTCAGTTGAGTGAGCGCCTTCAAGACCCGCAACGTTACGTGCGAACTCAATCAGTGCCACCTGCATACCCAGGCAGATACCTAGGTACGGGATGTTATTTTCACGGGCATATTGTGCAGTCAGGATCTTACCTTCCACACCACGGCCGCCGAAACCACCAGGAACTAGGATTGCGTCAAGGCCCTGTAGCGCTTCTTCGCCCTTGCTCTCAACGTCCTGCGAGTCAACGTACTTGATCTTCACAGACAGGCGGTTCTTCAGGCCTGCGTGCTTCAATGCTTCGTTCACTGACTTGTATGCATCTGGTAGTTCGATGTACTTACCAACCATACCGATAGTTACCTCGGCAGTTGGGTTGGCTTCTTCGTAGATCACCTGTTCCCACTCAGTCAGGTCTGCTTCTGGCGCCGTAATGCCAAAGCGCTGACATACAAGATCATCAAGACCTTGTGCTTTGATAAGCTGAGGGATTTTGTAGATAGAGTCTACGTCTTTCATTGAGATAACTGCTTTTTCCTGTACGTTACAGAATAGCGCGATCTTCGCACGCTCATTAGCAGGGATCATACGGTCAGAACGACATACTAGGATGTCAGGCTGGATACCGATAGAAAGAAGTTCTTTAACAGAGTGCTGGGTTGGCTTGGTTTTCACTTCGCCTGCAGCAGCTAGGTATGGCACTAGCGTTAGGTGCATAAACATTGCACGCTCACGGCCTAGTTCAACAGCAAGCTGACGGATTGCTTCCATGAATGGTAGTGACTCGATATCACCTACCGTACCGCCAACTTCGACGATAGCGACGTCGTGGCCTTCAGCACCAGCGATAACGCGCTCTTTGATTGCGTTCGTGATGTGAGGGATAACCTGAATTGTGGCACCAAGGTAGTCACCGCGGCGTTCTTTACGTAGTACGTCCGCGTAAACACGGCCGGCAGTAAAGTTGTTGCGCTTGGTCATTTTGGTGCGGATGAAACGCTCGTAGTGACCCAGGTCAAGGTCGGTCTCTGCACCGTCTTCCGTAACGAATACTTCACCATGCTGAATCGGGCTCATTGTGCCTGGGTCAACGTTGATGTAAGGGTCTAGTTTCATCATGGTCACTTTAAGACCACGTGCTTCTAGAATGGCCGCTAGTGATGCAGCAGCAATACCTTTACCTAGTGAGGATACAACCCCGCCCGTAACAAAAATGTAATTCGTCGTCATGTTTTACCTGGAAGATTGGTATAGAGGATATAAAAAGTATCTGGACGGGAAATTAGTATACCAGACACACTTTATTGCCACAACGTGAAAACTATCACAGCACGTTTGGTTTTTTTTTGTCTCAAATCAATTCTGCTCAACTGGATGACTATCAACAGCCTTGTTACTAATCAAAAGCCGACATTCAAATTATGAGTCGGCCTGTTTTTTCTCCCGCTCCTTCACTTCATCCCATACCGCATCAAGCTGAGCCAGCGTGCAATCCTCAACACGCTTTCCTTGTTCTAGCACAGTTTTCTCCACTTCGCGAAAGCGGCGCTCAAATTTTTTGTTGGCCCGCTGCAGTGCCAACTCCGGTTTCACATTCACATGGCGGCTGAAGTTGGCGACGGCAAACAGCAAGTCCCCCATTTCTTCTTCGATTTTGCCCTGCTCTGGTGACACCTGGATGACTTCTTCCATCACCTCGTCGATTTCTTCGCGCACCTTGTCGACCACCGGCCCCAGCGTATCCCAATCAAAGCCATGCTTGGCACAGCGCTTTTGGATTTTATCGGCCCGGGTCAGTGCCGGCATCGCGTTGGGGATGTTGGCCAGGATGCTGTGGTCTTCGCCCTTGGCCTGGCGCTCCTTGGCTTTTTCAGCTTCCCAATTGGCATTGATTTCTTCATCGGAGCCAAACTCGGTGCCTGCGAACACATGGGGATGGCGTCGGGTCAACTTCTCGTTCAGCCCCGCCACCACCTCGTCAAAATCAAACAGCCCCTGCTCCTTGCCAAGCTGGCAATAGAAAATCACCTGAAACAGCAAATCCCCCAACTCTTCGCGCACGTCGTCCCAGTTTTGCTGCTCGATGGCATCGGCAACCTCGTAGGCCTCTTCCAGGGTGTGGGGCACGATAGTGGCGAAGCTCTGCTTGAGATCCCACGGGCAACCTTTTTGCGGGTCGCGCAGCGTGGCCATGATAGTCAGTAGTTGTTCGATGGAGGTTGGGTTGCTCATAGTGATTCTCTCTGGATAGAAAAAGCGGGTCGCCTAGGCGCCCCGCTCAATGTTAATGACTTAGTTGACGCCCAAGGGGTTTCAAGCCCAAGGCACCGCTATCAATGCAGGCGCTTGGCCTCTGCCACGTCCTTCACCTGCTCGATGCGCTTCAGCACCCGGCTCAGCACCTCAAGATCGGTGAGTTCCAGGTCGAAGTCCATGATTGACATCTGCTTCTTGAAATCAATCCGGCTCTTCATCCCCGCCACCTTCACTTTCTCGTTGGCAAAGGTATTGGTCAGCTCCTTGATCAAGCCATTGCGCTCTGACGCCGTCACCCGCACGGTAATATTGTAGTTGCCGACAAAGCCACCGCCCCAAACGGTATCGATGATCCGCTCGGCGGCCACATGGCGCAGCTCTTCCAACTGCTCGCAGTCGCTACGGTGCACCGAGATCCCGCGCCCCTGGGTAACAAAGCCCTGGATATCATCGCCTGGGATTGGCTGGCAGCAACGGGCCAGGTGAGTCATCAGGTTATCGACCCCCTCCACCACCACCGCATCGCGTTGCGGCTTCTTGGTCGCTTCCACCTTGGCACTGGCTTCCGTCAGCTTCTCAAGCAGCTGCTGGTCCTCTTCCTCGGCGGTTGGCTTGTTGACCAAGGCGTTGATGTGATTAACAACCTGGTTGATCCGCAAATCGCCACTGCCGACACCGGCATACAGCTCGTCGGCCGATTTCACATTAAAACGTTTAAGGGCATAGGCCTCGGCATCTTTCAGCGTCGCGCCAACCTTCACCAGCTCGGCTTCCAGAATTTCTCGGCCGGCCAGGATGTTCTTGTCACGGTCTTGCTTGCGGAACCATGCATGCACCTTGGCACGCGCACGGCTCGAGGTGACAAAACCCAGGTTGGGGTTGAGCCAATCCCGTGATGGGTTCGGCTCTTTCTGGGTGATGATTTCGACCTGTTCACCCATCTGCAAGTGGTAGGTAAACGGCACGATCCGCCCTTCGACCTTGGCACCAATACAGCGATGCCCCACCTCAGAGTGGATATGGTAGGCAAAGTCCAACGGTGTCGCGTTCAGCGGCAGATCGACCACATCCCCTTTCGGGGTGAAGGCATAGACGCGGTCATCGAAAACCTGGCTTCGCAGCTCTTCGAGCATTTCGCCGGAATCCGACATCTCTTCCTGCCACGCCAAGAGTTTGCGTAGCCAGTTGATCTTTTCATCGTAAGACGACTTGGCCCCGCCGGACGAACCTTCCTTGTACTTCCAGTGGGCGGCAACACCCAGCTCCGACTCTTCGTGCATCTGCTTGGTACGGATCTGGATTTCAATTGTTTTGCCTTCCGGCCCCAGCACCACGGTGTGGATCGACTGGTAACCGTTAGGTTTCGGGTTGGCAACGTAATCGTCGAACTCTTTCGGCAGGTGGCGGTACTTGGTGTGCACCACCCCCAGTGCGGCGTAGCAGTCCTGAAGTTGGTCAGCAATGATCCGCACCGCACGCACATCGAACAACTCGTCGAATGCCAAGCTCTTCTTCTGCATCTTGCGCCAGATGCTGTAGATGTGTTTCGGGCGCCCGTGCACCTCGGCCTTGATGTTCGATACCTTCATCGAGTCGGCCAAGTCCGTCACAAAGTGCTCGATATAGTGTTCGCGGTCGATACGGCGCTCAGACAACTGCTTGGCTATCTGCTTGTAGGTATCCGGGTGGTTGTAGCGGAAGGCGTAATCTTCGATTTCCCACTTGAGCTGGCCGATCCCCAAGCGGTTTGCCAACGGCGCATAGATATTGGCACATTCTTTTGCCGCCGCACGGCGAACCGCATCAGGCTCGTCCTTCACCTCTCGCAGGTTGCAGATACGCTCTGCCAGCTTGATCACCACGCAGCGGAAGTCGTCGACCATCGATAGCAGCATGCGGCGGATATTATCGACCTGCGCCGACTGCTCGGCTCCCTCGGTGGTGGCATTCAACTGGCCGATGGCGGCCATCTGGCTCACACCGACCACCATCTGCAAAATGGTGCCGTTGTAGTCTTCCTTGAGTTGCTCTGGTGAGTAAACCCCTGACTCCACTAGCGGGAACAACAAGGCAGCCACCAAGGTGTCCTTGTCCATGCTCAGGGTTACCAGGATCTCAACCATCTCGCGGCCACGCCACAACAGTAATGGCGCGGACTCTTCCTCTGATGTCAGTTCGATACACCGTTGATAGGTTTGCTTCAGCCGGTTAGCCACCTTGGGCTCCTGCTGCAAACTCTCTATCCAAGATGAAAGCTCGAATGTACCGTTTTCCTTTAAATGCGCACCGCGAACTGCGACCATGTCTCTATCCTGTTCTTTTTGTTACGGCGCTATAGCTTGGTAAATAAAGCCATAGACTCCAAGTGCCCGGTATGGGGGAACATGTCCATCATACCCAAGCGTTCCAACTGATAACCTTGTTTCAACAGCAACTGGCTGTCACGCGCGAGCGTCGCCGGGTTACACGAAACATAAACAACCCGTTCAGGGTTCAAATTAACAACATGCTGCATCACCCCTGCAGCCCCAGCGCGGGCCGGATCGAGCAAAATTTTATTGAATTTTTCTTGCGCCCAAACCTTGGTCGTCACATCCTCTTCCAAATTGGCCTGGAAGAAGTTGGCATTGCCGAGCTGATTTTTCTTGGCGTTGTCATTAGCACGATGCACCATCTCATCGACACCTTCAACACCGACCAGCGCATTTGCCTGTTTTGCCAGCGGTAAACTAAAGTTACCCAAGCCACAGAACAAATCCAGCACCCGATCTTGCGGCTGAACATCAAGCCAGTCAATGGCTTGGCTTACCATTTTCTGGTTAACATCACGGTTAACCTGAATAAAGTCCTTCGGCGAGAAGTACAGCTTCTGTCCCGCCAGCTCATAATACGGCGCCTCGTCCGATAGCGACTCAACCACATCGGCACTCGGCGCCAAGTACAACATTAGTTGATTTTCTTCAGAGAACTGACGGAGCAACGTCAGATCTTGGTCAGAAAAGGGCTGGAGGTGGCGGATCAGCACCACTCTGCCATTATCGGCTTCCACCAACTCTACATGGCCAAGGTGTTTTTTCGCCTTCAGCTGCCCCAGTACCCGGTGCAGTTCTGGCAGCAAGGCATTGAGTGACTCGGCCAGTACCGGGCACTGGGCAACATCGACAATTTCCTTGCTCTGTTTTTTACGAAAGCCAATTTTTAGCTTGCCACCAGCCGGCATCACCGCAAAGCGGGCACAACGGCGGTAGTGCCATGGCTGGCTCACAATCGGTGCATCCTGGGCTATTTCCCCCGCCTTGGCGAACTTGCCCATCAGCTCGGTCAGTGCCTGCTGCTTTGCTTCGGCCTGCCCCTGGTGAGATAAGTGCTGCAAGTTACAGCCGCCACACTGGTCATAGATTGGACAATGCGGTTTAATACGTGCCTGACTATCGGTTAAGCGCTTGATCACCTTGGCACGCGCATATTGCTTTTTGTCTTCCGTGAGCTGCACCACCGCTTTTTCACCCGGCAGCACACCATCAACAAAAACCGGCTTTTTGTTGATATGACCAATACCGGCACCTAGATGATCAAGGCGGCTAATAGTGATTTCTTTGTGCTTGGTATCGGTTAATTTTCGTTTTTGAGGCTTAAAAAAGCGTGCCATACTGTTTGACCCACGGAGCAGATTGTCCAAACTAAGTGATAACATCAGCAGTTTGGTATTAGTTGATTGTCGAATAGCCCTAGTTTCATTAAGCTATCGGGCATTAATGGAAGACAATTCTCCCACAGAATCGCATTCTTGTAATTAAGAGAACCATGACCAAATATGGACTTCGTGCCAGGGTCTTCACCCTGACATTAGCACCGACGCTGATTATTGGCCTGTTGTTAAGCGCCTTTTTTACCATGAGCCGCTATCGCGACCTGGAGCACCAGCTGATCTCGACCGGTGCCAGCATCATCGAACCCCTTGCGATTTCAACCGAATACGGCATGGCTGATAGAAACCGCGAAGCCGTAAGACGGTTGATCAGCTACGCCCACCGCAAGCACTCCCAAATTGTTCGCAGTATCGCCGTCTTCAATACCGAGAACGAACTGTTCGTGACCTCGAATTTCCACCGCAACTTCGAAGCGCTGATGTACCCGGATGATCAGCCCATCCCGTTGCTGCTGGAAACCCGGCTCAGCGAAAACTCGTTGATCCTAAGGGCGCCGATCCTCAAAGAAGGCCAATTCAACAATCCGTCCTTCCCCGGCTACCAGGCCGAGGCGCTGGGCTATATCGCCCTGGAATTGGATTTAAGTGCCCTTCGCCTGCAACAATACCAAGAAGTGTTCACCGCGCTGATGGTGCTGTTGCTCGGCCTGACGCTGTCGTCCCTGTTTGCCTACCGCCTGATGAAGGACGTGACGCGGCCTATTTCGCACATGGTTAGCGTGGTCGACCGGATCCGCCGCGGCCACTTGGATGTCCGGATCGAGGGCCAACTGCTTGGCGAGCTTGATACCCTGAAAAACGGTATCAACGCCATGGCTATCTCGCTGTCGGAATACCATATCGAAATGCAGCAGAGTATCGATCAGGCCACCTCTGATCTCCGCGAAACGCTAGAGCAGCTGGAAATCCAAAACGTCGAACTCGATATCGCCAAAAAGCGCGCGCAGGAAGCGGCACGGGTCAAGTCGGAATTCTTGGCCAACATGTCCCACGAGCTTCGCACCCCGCTGAACGGCGTCATCGGCTTTACCCGCCAGATGCTCAAAACCCGCCTCAGCTCCAGCCAGCAGGATTACTTGCTGACTATCGAGAAATCGGCCAATAACCTGCTGACTATCATCAATGACATCCTCGACTTCTCGAAGCTGGAAGCAGGCAAGCTGTTGCTTGAAAACATCCCGTTCGACTTTACCGAGTCGCTTGATGAAGTAATGAAATTGCTGGCACCAAGTGCCCACGAAAAAGGGCTGGAACTGACCCTGAAAGTGGACAGCCGGATCCCGACCGGGGTCATTGGCGATCCGCTGCGTATCCAGCAAGTACTGACTAACCTGATTGGTAACGCGGTCAAGTTTACCGAGCGCGGCAACATCGATGTCTCGGTTGAGCTGAAAACCGACAAGGACGAAAACCTCGATCTGCAATTTATGGTTCGCGATACCGGTATCGGGATCTCGGAGCGTCAGCAGGCGCAGCTATTCCAGGCCTTCAGCCAAGCAGATGCCAGTATTTCTCGCCGCTATGGCGGTACCGGCCTGGGCTTGGTGATCACCCAGAAACTGGTGACCCAAATGGGTGGCGAGATCAGCCTGACCAGTCGCCTGCACCAAGGTTCGACCTTCTGGTTCAGCCTCCGACTTAACAAGACGGATTTGCCGGTATCGCAACCAATCGATACCCACTCGCTGCTCAACAAGAAGCTACTGCTTATAGAACCGAATATGCAGGCGGCATCGGTGATCCAGCAACGCCTGATCCGCGCGGGTATCCACGTGACCTACCGCTCGACCATGCCGGACGATGCCGAGCAGCACGACTTTGCGATGCTGAACCTCTCACCGGGCGAACAGCCACCGGTGGCGACCCTGCTCGACCAGGTATTCAAGGCCGAGCAGCTCAGCGACAAGGTCTTGGTTTGCTTGCCAACCACCGAGCTGGCGCTGTCAGAGCGCTTGATCAACGCCGGTGTAAGTGCCTGCTTACCTAAGCCGCTGGGCCACCGCAAGTTGCTTGAAGCGCTGGCCAATGAGCCTGAATTAATCAGCGAGCCAGAGCCGCAACCGGTCACGACGGCGGCGCCAACCATCCAGCCGCTCACCGTTATGGCGGTGGATGACAACCCGGCCAACCTCAAGCTGATCTCCGCCTTGCTTAGCGAGCGAGTGGAAACCGTTATTACCGCAACGGGCGGAAAAAAGGCGGTGGAATACGCCCACCAGAAAGACTTCGATTTGATCTTCATGGATATCCAGATGCCGGAGATGGATGGGGTCACCGCGTGCCAGGAAATCCACAAGACCAAGCTCAACCACAATACGCCAGTGATTGCGGTCACCGCCCACGCCATGGCCGGCGAGCGCGAAAGGCTGATCAATGCCGGTATGGATGACTACCTCACCAAACCGATTGAGGAGCATATCCTGCAACAAATTTTGGCCAAGTGGACCAGCCCGCACGATACCCCGCTTGAAGGTACGATTATCGAGGCCGCACCGGAGCCGGAAGCACCAGCGCCACCCCCTAACAACAATGTGAGTTGGGACTGGGAGCTGGCCCTGAAGCAGGCCGCAGGCAAAGAAGATCTCGCCAAGGACATGCTGCAAATGCTGCTCGATTTCATGCCGGAAGTGGAAATGCTGGTGAATGAAGCCTTGGATGGCAAAGAAATCGACCTGTGGCCGCCTATCCACAAGCTGCATGGTAGCTGTGCCTACAGCGGCGTACCGCGGCTCAAGAGCCTATGCCACACCATCGAGACCGAGCTCAAGGCTGGCGCAAGCCAAGACGATATCGAGCCGGAGCTGTTTGAGCTCATCGATGAAATGAACAATGTGGTGAAGGCGTCAAAGGCATACCGTCACTGATTTTGAGATAGGTGTCTAAATCCGAAAAAGCAAAAAGGAGAGCATTGGCTCTCCTTTTTCATAAAGTTAGCAATTGCTACTCCCCGATTATCAATGGGTACAAGCTCTTGCTCCTCCCCTTTTCAAGGGAAGGCTGAAAGGGATTAGTGACTAGCTTTCCAGTATCACCGTCGCCACCGCATAACGCTTCTCGTCGGCAATGGTGAGGTGGACGTGGTTCACCCCCATCGCCTGCGCCAGCTCAGCCGCCTTGCCCGACAAGGTCAGCAAAGGCTTACCCAGCTCGTCGTTGGTCACGGTGAAATCGTGCAGGGTCACCCCGCAGGCAATCCCGGTGCCCAACGCCTTTGAGCCCGCTTCCTTGACGGCAAACCGCTTGGCCAAGAAGCGAGACTTTTGCTTAAGGATTTGGAACGTGGCCAGCTCAGAAGGCGACAAAATGCGCTCGGCAAAGGCTTCACCGGAGCGAACATAAGCCTTCTCGACCCGCTCAATGTCGGCGATGTCGGTGCCTAGCCCCAAGATGGCCATTATCGGCGCGCTGCCTGCATTTCAGCCTTCATGTCTGCCACGGCTTTGTTAAGGCCGTCGAACATCGCACGGCCCATGATCGAGTGGCCGATGTTAAGCTCGTACAGCTCAGGCAGCGCCGCAATCGGCTTCACGTTGTGGTACGTCAGGCCATGGCCAGCATTGACCTTGATACCCTGATCGTCGGCATAGCTTGCCGCTGCGGCAATTTTCTTCAGCTCGTCCAGCTGCTCTTCCTCGCTCTCGGCATCGGCATAATGGCCGGTATGAAGTTCGATGTAAGGTGCGCCACACGCCACTGCCGCATCGATTTGCTCGCGATCCGCATCAATGAACAGCGAGACCTTGATACCCGCTTCAGACAACGTCTTGGTCGCCGCTTTCACCTTTTCTAGCTGGCCAACAACATCAAGACCGCCTTCGGTAGTTAGCTCTTCACGCTTTTCCGGCACCAGGCAAACGAACTCAGGCTTGGTTTCCAAGGCGATCTGCACCATTTCGTCGGTCACCGCCATTTCCAGGTTCATGCGAGTCTGGATAGTCTCGCGCAAAATACGCACGTCGCGATCGGTAATGTGGCGACGGTCTTCGCGCAGGTGGATGGTAATACCGTCCGCTCCTGCGCGCTCAGCAACTTCTGCCGCGTGCACCGGATCCGGGTAGCGTGTACCGCGCGCATTTCGCAACGTCGCAATGTGATCGATATTCACGCCAAGTAAGATGTTGTTCATTTTCCGGTACTCCTTCCTCTAGGGATAAACAATTCCCTGCTTTTTAATGGTTTTCCGCCAAGATACGGCTTTAGGGCTATACGTGTAAAGCGCTTCGCTGCCCGAAGTTGATCAGGGGTTTCAAATCGCCGCGCGGCAATCGCCTTCAGCTGCTCACCAGTAAAGGTCAGTTGGCCAATTTTCATCGACGCGATAAAGCCACGTTGCTCGCGGTAGTTGTAGGTCATCGTATCATCGACAGGCAACCCGCTGCCGGCACAGTGAAGAAAATCAATGCCATAGCCGAGGTGTTGCAACAATGCCAACTCAAACCGCCGCAATGCCGGCTCTGGGTTATCCGCTTGCGCCAACTCGCGCAGCACATTCAGGTAATCCAGAAACAACACAGGGTAAGGGGTATTGGTCTCGAGCACCCGCGCCAACAGCTCGTTGACGTACATGGCCGAGTACAAGATATAACTGCGCATCGGCAAGCCGATACTGATGGGTTCTGCGTGGGTCAGCACGGGCATGCTGCCTTTGCCGGACCATTTCATGAAAAGGGGGGTAAAAGGCTGGAGGGCGCCTTTGAGATTGGAGCGCTTGCGCCGCGCTCCCTTCGATAGCAAAGTGATACGGCCTGCATCCTCACTGAATACATCAAGGATCAGGCTCGTCTCACTGTAGGGACGAGTATGGAGGACAAAACAACGCTGAAGCCCTTCCATTACAGCCCTTATAAATCGTCGATATAGCCTAGGCTACGCAACGCTCGCTCATCATCAGCCCAACCTGATTTCACTTTCACCCAAAGCTCTAGGTAAACTTTGCGCTCGAACAGGTCTTCCATATCGATACGGGCTTCACGGCCGATCACTTTGATCTTGTCGCCGCCCTTACCGATAACCATCTTCTTCTGGCCTTTACGCTCAACCAGAATCAGGCCATTGATATCGAAGCCGTCGGTATCCGGGTTGTAGTCGAAACGCTCGATTTCAACCGTAACCGAATACGGCAACTCATCACCGGTGAAGCGCATTAGCTTCTCACGGATAATTTCCGATGCCATGAAACGCTGTGAGCGGTCGGTGACGTACTCTTCCGGGAAGTAGTACTCAGCTTCAGGCAAGTGGTCGCGAACGATCTTCTCGACCGCATCAACATTGGTGCCGTGCTTCGCCGATACCGGAACCACATCAACAAACTCCATCTTGCTCGATAGCTCTTGCAGGTGCGGGAACAGCTCGTGCTTGTCTTTCACGTTATCGACCTTGTTGACCAAAAGTACGGTTGGCAGGCCGCTCTTGGCCAGCTTGTTCAGTACCATTTCGTCATCATTGGTCCACATGGTGCCGTCCACCAGGAACAATACTAACTCGACATCCGTCAGCGAGCTGCTCGCGGCACGGTTCATCAAGCGGTTAATCGTACGCTTTTCCTCGATGTGCAGCCCCGGGGTATCCACGTATACCGCCTGGTAGCCGTCACGGGTGTCGACACCCATGATACGGTGGCGCGTCGTCTGTGGCTTACGCGAGGTGATCGATAGCTTCTGGCCGACAAGGCGGTTCAAAAGGGTCGACTTACCGACGTTTGGTCGGCCAACGATGGCAATAAAGCCGCAATGTTGCTTATCTGTCATGATTCCAACTGCTTAAGCGCAATTTCTGCTGCTGCCTGCTCTGCCTTGCGCCGACTGCCGCCTTTACCGATAACAGGCTTATCCAAGCCTGTCACTTCACACTGTACGGTGAACTCTTGATTGTGAGCTTCGCCATGTACCTTAGTAACAGTATACGCTGGTAGCGGCAAACGACGTCCTTGCAGGCACTCCTGCAGGCGCGTCTTAGGATCTTTCTGGTTGATGCCCGGCTGGATGGTCTCTAGGCGAGACTGGTACCAGCGCAACACGATACCGCGCACGTTTTCGATATCGCTATCAAGGTAGATAGCACCGATAATCGCTTCCACGCAGTCAGCCAGAATGGAATCGCGGCGGAAACCACCGCTCTTTAGCTCGCCAGGGCCAAGCAACAAGTGGTCGCCCAGCTCGAACTCGCGGCCCAGCTCTGCCAGCGTCTTACCCCTTACCAGCGTTGCACGCATGCGGCTCATGTCGCCTTCGTCAACAGCCGGGAAGCGATGGTAAAGATCATCGGCAATCACAAAGCTCAGGATAGAGTCGCCAAGAAACTCAAGGCGCTCGTTATGCGTGCCATTGGCGCTACGGTGTGTCAGCGCCAATGTCATCAAATCAATGTTCTTAAATTGGTAACCCAGCTTACGCTGAAGTCTATTTGCAGGAGTGGTCATTTTTTCCCGATCAGTTTATGCCACCGATGCGGCTAAAGCGCACACCGGTAGGAATCCAAGATGGAAGTGCACTATCAGCACCTCGTTCAAACTCAAAGCTGATCCAGATCCCGACCGCCTTGCCCACTAGGTTAGCTTCAGGTACGAAGCCCCAGTAACGGCTGTCTGCACTGTTGTCGCGGTTATCACCCATAACGAAATATTGCCCCTCAGGCACTACCCACTCACTTACGCCAGGGCGTGGCTGGTAAGCCAGAGTACGGTCGCGCTTAAGCGGGTGAACCAAGATCTGGTGTTCTTGCTCGCCAATTTTCTCGTTGAATTGCACTAGGCGTGTCATGCCTTCAGTAAACTCACTGTCGGTCATGTCTGTTAGTGGTACAGGCTTACACTCTACCGAGCCTTTCGGTGCCACACACAGTTGCTTGTGGGCGCTGTAGCGAACAGTATCGCCAGGCATACCAACAACACGCTTGATATAGTCAATTTTAGGTTGAGGTGGGAACTTAAATACCACGACATCGCCACGCTCTGGTTTGCCTGTTTCCACCATTTGGGTGCGGAACACAGGGTCTTTCAGACCATAGGCGAATTTCTCAACCAGGATGAAGTCACCGACCAGCAATGTCGGCATCATCGAACCGGATGGGATCTGGAACGGCTCATAAATAAATGAGCGAAATACCATAATGAGCGCGATCACCGGAAACATCGAACTGGTCGATTCGACCCAGCTCGGTTGCGGTGCCACGGCCTGTAGGGTTTCTGCATCCACTTGATCGCCAGCATTTGCCGCCGCAGCTTCAATTTTCAATTGACGTTTTGGCGCCCAGACAAATTTATCCAGTGCCCAAATGATCCCCGTGACCAAGGTGGCCAGAACAAGGATTAGCGAAAAAGTATTAGCCATCATATTCCCTACTAAATGTAACAATGCAGCAAGGGATCCTTGCTGCATCGCTCATTACCTTAAACCCGCCAGCCCGGCACGTTGCATCACGCTGGTACCTGCGGCTAGGTAAGGCATTGAGTAAACTCGTTATTACTTATCTTTACCTACGTGCAGAATTGCCAAGAACGCTTCTTGAGGCAGTTCGACGTTACCGATCTGCTTCATACGCTTCTTACCTTCTTTCTGCTTCTGTAGCAGTTTCTTCTTACGGCTCACGTCACCACCGTAACACTTGGCAATTACGTTCTTACGCAGCTGCTTCACGGTTGAACGTGCGATGATGTGGTTACCGATAGCAGCCTGGATCGCGATGTCGAACATCTGACGTGGAATGAATTCCTTCATCTTCTCAACCAGATCACGGCCGCGGTACTGTGCGTTGTCCTTGTGGGTAATGATAGCCAGTGCATCGACGCGGTCGCCGTTCAGCAGGATATCAACACGTACCATGTCAGACTCTTCGTAGCGCTGGAAGTTGTAATCAAGCGACGCGTAGCCACGTGACGTTGATTTCAGGCGGTCGAAGAAATCCAATACCACTTCGGACATCGGGATATCGTAGGTCAACGCAACTTGGTTGCCGTGGTAGACCATGTCTACCTGAACACCACGTTTCTCGATACACAAGGTGATCACGTTACCTAGGTAATCACTTGGCACCAGGATGTTACAACGAGCAATTGGCTCACCAACCACTTCGATGTCGTTCACCGCCGGTAGCTTCGACGGGCTATCAACGTAAATCTGGGTACCGTCGGTTTTCTTCACTTCGTACACTACGGTCGGCGCCGTGGTGATCAGATCCAAGTTGTACTCACGCTCTAGGCGCTCTTGGATGATCTCCATGTGCAGCATGCCTAGGAAGCCACAGCGGAAACCAAAGCCCAGTGCCGCCGAGCTTTCTGGCTCGTAGAATAGCGAAGCATCGTTCAGGCTCAACTTGCCCAGTGCATCACGGAAGTTCTCGTAGTCGTCTGACGATACAGGGAACAGACCCGCGTATACCTGTGGTTTCACTTTCTGGAAACCCGGTAGCGCTATTTCGCTGCCGTGCTTGGCGTGGGTCAAGGTATCACCAACTGGCGCACCCAGGATGTCTTTAATACCACATACAACCCAACCTACCTCGCCGGTACGCAGGATGTCGGTATCGATCTGCTTAGGTGTGAAGATACCGATACGGTCAACACCCCAAACCTGGTCGGTACTCATTACCTTGATCTTGTCGTTCTTCTTCAGTACGCCGTTTTTGATACGTACCAAAGAAACAACACCTAGGTAGTTGTCGAACCAAGAATCGATGATCAGTGCCTGTAGCGGTGCTTCAGGATCACCCTCCGGTGCTGGAATTGCTGATACGATGTTTTCTAGTACATCTTCAACACCCAAACCGGTTTTCGCTGAACAGCGAGTGGCTTCCAGGGCATCGATACCAACAATTTCTTCAATTTCTTCTGCTACGCGCTCAGGATCGGCTGCTGGCAGGTCAATCTTGTTCAAGATTGGCACCACTTCCAGATCCATCTCGATGGCGGTGTAACAGTTCGCAAGCGTCTGGGCTTCTACACCCTGGCCTGCATCGACAACCAAAAGCGCACCTTCACAGGCCGCCAGCGAACGTGATACTTCGTATGAGAAGTCAACGTGTCCCGGGGTGTCGATAAAGTTCAGCTGATAAGTCTCACCATCTTTAGCCTGATAGTCGAGCGTCACGCTCTGGGCTTTAATGGTGATACCGCGTTCGCGTTCAAGATCCATGGAATCCAGAACCTGTGCTGCCATTTCACGATCGGAAAGGCCGCCACAGACTTGGATTAGACGGTCGGATAAGGTCGACTTACCATGGTCGATATGTGCAATAATCGAAAAGTTACGAATGTGCTTCATGAATTGGCGTGACTAACTCGTGATTAAAAATGAATGGGATCAAACGATCAAGTTGACGGATTCTACCGAATTTCGCCGCTAGTCGCTATCTTTCGATGCGCCATTTATCACTTGATCAGCTGAAATAGGACTACCAAGCACCCGGATAAGGTTGGGTTTATACGCTAAATTTCCTTCCAAACGGGCTGCGAGACGCCGGGCAAGCAGCAAACCAACACCGCCGCTCACCAGCGAAGTGACGATAACACCCAGCTCGCTTCCCCCGGAAATACTGACAAACCACCACTGCCCCAGTGCTGCGCCCACCACTAAGAATAGCAAAGGCAGCACATAAACCAGCACTGCAGAGTGCAGCATGCTCCGTTCCGACAGGCCGATTTCAACCACATCCCCCACCTTGGCAGGAATTTGGGTCGCAATTTTAACCAGATGGCTGCGACCGGGTATTGCCTTAGTGACAATACCGGTGCCGCAACTATTTTGCGCCGCGCAACTGCCGCACGAGGTTTGCTGCTGGCAGCTGACGGTAAGCTCGTTATTGCCTACCGCCACCACCGTGGCAAGGGAGCGCATCATTGCCCGCTTTCTCCGGCCACATTGGCAAAGACCACAGATTCAGCGATGCGACGTGCCGTCGCCGGCGGAATATCACCGACAACCGTCACTTCTTTATCATTGAGCATATAACTGTGCAATGTTCGGCGACCTTGGCGAACCAGCTGCTCCCGCACCGTGTAGCTATCTGACGCAGAGACGTAAATCGAAAAGCTGAACAGGCCATCACTGTACATTTTGCTTTCCACCGGTCGCTCAGTCATCATCAGGCGGTGGCGGTTCTTCGACACCGATTCAAACCCTTGCGGCAGCCAGTTCACCTGCCAGTTTAGCTCAGCCTGAGGCTGCGGCGGCAACTGGACCACGGCAGGCAGCTCGACACTTTCCAAGCTTTTCAGTACTTCGCCCACCTTGGGGTTAATCACATAAGAAACGGCCCGGTACTGCTCTAGCGGCTCGCCGTCACGATCGAGCAAATCAGCCCTCAGTACCAGCTTGCTACGGGTATCAATCCAAAGCAGGTAGGAATAGCGCGCACCGTCTTTCGGCGCGATACGTACGACATCCGATGCCACCCCGGCTTCGCGGGCACGGCCCATCGGAATAAAGTCGTAATACTTGGCCAACTCATCGATGTCGGTTTTCATGATTGGCGGCAGCGGCGCGACCATCTTGTTGCTGTCGATGGTAAACGGGTCTAGGCCAGGCTCGAAATAGCTCACTTCGTTGCCACGCTGAATCACCTCACGAGGAGGCCCGCTCAAATAAACTAGGTGTGCATAAGTCTCGCCATCTTCGATTGCATGGCGGTAACGCAGGGGTTCGATACTATTTTTCTTGATTAGGATGTACGACAGCTCATAGCTGAGCTCGCGGCTAGCCTCACCCATTTGATGCAACAAAGCCTCGGCGGAAGAAACAGGCTCTTCTGCAGAGGCTTGCAATGGCATCGCGAGGCTGACCAGTGTCATTACACCGACCAGAATCTTCTTCATTTAACTGCCATCGTTTAGTTCACTTCAAGCATTGTACGGTCGATAGAACCATCTTCCGCGTTCAAACGCAGCTGTAGTTCGTAATCTTGAAGCATCGCATTAATACGGCGACGTTGTTCCATAACCTGCTCTTCGCTAGGTGCGGCATGGCGGGTGCCAGAGCGCACAGAATCACGGGTTAGGCTCACAGGCTCGGCGGTACCGGCAAACGGAATGGTTTCCAATACGGGTAGCTGGCTATCGGTCGCAACGGCTGTTGCTCCGTCATCACCCGCCCCACCGTTGTACTGCTGAACACCGACAATCACCGCTAAAGAAACACAAGCTGCGGTTGCAACCTGTCCAAATTGGGTCAACCAAGCAGGCAATGTACGCTTGGCCTGTTGCGGTGTTGGCTGTGCTTCCTCGACACGCGCCTCTCGGGCAGTGGCTATTTGTACCACAGGAGCAGGTTCTTCAACTGACTCCGTCAAACCAGTGTGGGCTGGTTCATCTTCCAGTGCCAGTGCTACCTTTGCCGCAATGTCCCAATCCTTGTTTTGCGGTGCATCCCCACGCATCACATCACCGATAAGGTTGAAGTTCTGCCAGGTTTGCTGGCTGTCATCATCAACAGCCAATGCATTTACAATGCTCTGATCCAGCTCTTCGCCATCTAATAATGCCGAAATTTTTTCTCTATCAGCCATCTTTTTCACCGTTTGGCTTAACACTAACGTTGCGTAAGAGGACGGATGCGTTTTTCAACCGCCTCCCGCGCACGGAAAATTCGAGATCTTACTGTACCGACCGGGCATCCCATGACTTCTGCAATTTCTTCATAGCTTAAGCCTTCCAGCTCGCGTAAGGTGATCGCAGTTTTAAGATCGTCCGGTAATCCTTCGATGGTACTAAAGACAACCTGTCTTAATTCATCAGACAACATTTGGTTCTCAGGGTTCGAAATTTCTTTCAACGCATTACCACTCTCGTAGTATTCCGCCTCTTCCGCATCGACATCTGACGCTGGCGGGCGGCGCCCCTGGGCAACCAAGTAGTTTTTCGCTGTATTAACAGCAATACGGTACAACCATGTATAAAACGCACTTTCCCCTCGGAAAGTAGGCAATGCCCGATACGCTTTGATAAATGCTTCCTGAGCGACATCCGGTACGTCACCGGAATTGCTGACATATCTTGCTACCAAGTTGCATACCTTGTTTTGGTACTTCACCACCAGCAAATTAAATGCCTGCTTGTCTCCTCGCTGTACTCGCTCGATTAATACCTGATCAGTTTGCTGCTCGCTCATTCGAGCGTGTACTCCTATGTCTATTGCCCTTGTCATTCTTATTCGCTTTAGCCAAATGCGAAACGGGCTTTTATATGCACTGTAGTATGGAGTGCCATACAAATGTAGCCTGTTAATGCCCAACTAAAACAATATGATAAAAATTTATGAGCGTGAGCACTATTTAAGACCCGGGCACGATGGCAAAGTTCCCCGAACTGAAAAAATTATTTCTCAATAATAGTGCGCGATTTTTCTGCGCTTATAAAGCAAAATTAGTGGTTGCATTATAACGCGTTAGGCTAGTTTTTTGTGCACATCCTGTCAAAAATCAACAAATGGAACGGAATTTGGTAACATAGCGCGATTGCCAAAGGGATATGAAATCAATATGAACGAAAACCGTGAACATCAATGTGATGTACTTGTCGTGGGTAGTGGTGCAGCCGGGTTATCACTGGCCCTTCGCCTAGCACCACTGGGTAAGGTCATCGTATTAAGCAAGGGGCCGCGTAGTGAAGGCGCGACCTATTATGCTCAGGGAGGAATTGCCGCGGTCTTCGACGAATCCGACAGTGTCGATTCTCATGTGGAAGATACCCAAATCGCAGGAGCCCACCTCTGCGACGAAGACGTGGTCCGGTTCATTGCCGAAAATGCCAAGCACTGCGTGCAGTGGCTCATCGATGGCGGCGTCCCGTTTGACCAAGAAGAAAGCAATGGCGACGAAGCCCCCCGCTACCACCTCACCCGTGAGGGCGGCCACAGCCACCGTCGCATTCTCCACGCCGCCGATGCCACCGGCATGGCAGTACAAAACTCCTTGCAGGACAACGTCCACAACCACCCGAATATCGAGGTGCTGGAGCGCCACAACGCCCTTGATCTGATCACCAACCAAAAGCTGGGTATTAGCGACCAGCCAAACCGGGTGCTTGGTGCCTATATCTGGAACCGTAACCGTGAAGCGGTGGAAACCGTACGCGCCAAGTTTGTGGTGCTGGCAACGGGTGGGGCTTCGAAGGTTTACCAATATACCTCCAATCCGGACGTGTCTTCCGGTGATGGTATCGCCATGGCCTGGCGTGCTGGCTGCCGGGTAGCCAACCTTGAATTTAACCAGTTTCACCCGACTTGCCTGTTCCATCCGGATGCCCGCAACTTCCTGCTAACGGAAGCGCTGCGCGGGGAAGGGGCCTACCTTCGCCGTCCAGACGGCACCCGTTTCATGAAGGACTTCGATGAGCGTGGCGAGCTTGCCCCGCGTGATGTCGTCGCCCGTGCTATCGACTTCGAAATGAAGCGCTTGGGTGCCGACTGCATGTACCTAGATATCAGCCACAAGCCAGCGGATTTCGTGATTAAGCACTTCCCGACCATTTACGAGAAGCTGCAAGGGTTTGGAATTGATATCACCAAGGAGCCTATCCCTATCGTACCGGCCGCCCACTATACCTGCGGCGGGGTTGTGGTCGAGAAAGACGGCAGTACCGACCTACCGGGCCTTTACGCAATTGGGGAAGTCAGCTACACCGGCTTGCACGGCGCCAACCGCATGGCCTCGAATTCGCTGCTTGAATGCGTGGTCTATGCGTGGTCTGCGGCCCAAAGCATCGAGCAGAAATTCAATGACGTCGGCCTGCCGGCACCATTGCCAAACTGGGATGAAAGCCAAGTAAGTTGCTCGGACGAAGAAGTCGTTATCCAGCACAACTGGCACGAGCTACGCCTGTTTATGTGGGACTACATGGGCATTGTCCGCACCACCAAGCGACTGGAGCGCGCAATGCGCCGCATCCAGCTGCTGCAGGATGAAACCCACGAGTACTACAGCAACTTCAAGGTATCGAACAACCTACTGGAGCTGCGTAACCTGCTGCAGGTTGCCGAGCTGATGGTACGCTGCGCCCTTGAGCGCAAAGAGAGCCTTGGCCTGCACTACACCCTGGATCACCCGGAGCAGTCAGAGGATCTGAAACCGACGATCCTCACCCCGGACCAACCGTGCTAGCGGCACTGCCAGGGTTCAAGTAACTTAATACAAAAAAAGCGAGCCGGCCAAATAGCCTGCTCGCTTTTTTCATTCTAGCCCTAGGGCAATCGAATTACAGCTTCTTCGCCCAAGCCTTGGCAGCTTCATCAATTAGCTCATAAGCATGGTCGAAGGCTTCGCGGCTCTGGCGGTAAGGGTCAGGAATGTCCTTTTGGCCGATCCACTGGCCGAACAGCATCGTCTTGCCACGCGCTTCGGCTGCAATATTCGTCACCGCTTCAATGTGGCCTTTTTCCATCACCAAGATCAGATCGTACTCGCGGCAGATCTCGCTGGTCAGCTGGCGTGCAACGTGCCCTTCAAGGCTGACACCATGCTCTTCGGCCACCAAGGCAGAGGTTTTATCGGCAGACTTGCCAACCACCGCTGCCACACCCGCAGAGGCAATGTGCTTATTCGGCAGCAGGCTCTTTAGCAAGTATTCACCCGCAGGTGAGCGGCAAATATTGCCAACACAAACGACCAAAATTTTATTGAACATTCTATTTCCTTTATATCCCCTCAGCCGACGGATACACCATCGGTAGGGCTAAATGCGTGTCGAGTCTGCCGCCATTTTCCCATAACCCTAGGTAGAATTTAAACCTTATATTCTGAAATCGCCTTGGCCAGCCCGTGGGCTTGCTGCGCAACATCATCGGCCGCTTGGGCATTGTCATGGGCAACGGCAGAGTTTTGGCTGGTGATATCCCGAATCGCCGACACGTTGCGGCCAATCTCATCAGAAACCAAGCTTTGCTGCTCAACCGCTGCGGCTATCTGGGTGCTGGTGTCCATGATTTGCTGCATATCAGCCATAATTTGGTTGATCTTCGCCTCGGCGCTATTTGCCTGCTCGACACTGACATTGCCTTGCTCCTGGCAGCGGCCAATGTGCTCAACCACTTCCCCGGTTTGCTGCTGCAATGAGCCGATGATCGTCGTGATTTCTTCGGTCGACTGGCGTGTACGCAACGCCAAGGAGCGCACTTCGTCAGCCACCACGGCAAAGCCTCGGCCCTGCTCCCCGGCGCGCGCGGCTTCTATCGCCGCATTCAACGCCAGCAAGTTAGTCTGCTCGGCTATGCCTTTTATCACATCGAGCACCGAACCGATGTTCTCGGACAGGCCTGATAAACTGGCGATTTCATGACTGGTTTGGGACAAGTCATCCGACAGGGCCTTGATCCGCTCCTTGGTGGCCGATACCTCGGCCAGCCCTTGCGTCGCCCCTTGGTAACTGTTGTCGGCGTTCGCCGCGGCCTGCTCGGTATTACCGGCGATTTCACGGATGGTCACCCCCATCTCGGTGATAGAGGTTGCCACCGAGTCGGTTTCACCCTGCTGGTTTTGCAATGCCTGCTCCGAGTCCAGGCTTCGCTGCTGGAGCTTGGCAGAGGCCGGTTCGAGTTGTTCAATTGCCTGCTGCACATTTGCGACCAGGCCGCTGAGGCTGCCAAGCAAGTAATTGAAGTTAGCTGCCATTTCCGCCAGTTCATCGCTACCGCTCTGATCTGCGCGCTGGGTCAAATCATGCTGGCGGGCAATATTGCCCATCAATTGGCTCAGGCTCGCCAAGCGCTGCTGGATCGACTGGCTGATCCACCAAGACACGCCCAACAACAGCGCGACCACAACGATTAGCGCAACCAGGATGGTCCATACCGTTTTCTCCTGATCGGCAGCAACAGTCGCGGCCAGCTGCTGCTTTAGCCGGTCAAAAGCCTGCTCGACCTGGTGGGATTGCTGGCGGATCTCGCCCTGCAAGCCATCGTTATGGCTCAAGCCAATCACATGCAATTGAGATAAGAGCGGTGCCACCGCCTGCGCATAATCTTGATAAGCCGAGCCGAGGTTCGCGCCCAGCTGGGGAGCCAGCTCTTGCTGCAGGGCCACATAATGGTTGGCTTGCTGCTCACTGCTATCGAGAACAAGTAGCTCGGCAGCCTGCACCAAGCGATAGGCTGCAATACTGTCCTGTTGCCCGCTTGCCGCTAAGATCAAGGCTTGCGATGCCGCAAAGAAAGCTTGCTGCATCCCTTCATCTGGCGATAGCCCCAGCTTTTGATAGGCTCCAATCAACGCCATCATGCCCGCCTGGTAGCTCGCCATCTTATTTGGCAAAGCCTCAATTTCAGGCAATTGAATATCCAGCTCAGACAGGTACAAGCCCAGCTGTGCCTGATGCTGTTGGTAGGATTGGAAGTTGCGCTGAAAGGTCGCTTGGTACTTCAAGTCCATCCGCATCAAAAAATCTTTTTCGTTACGGCGCAGGTTAAGCAGCGAAACCTCCATCTCGCTGACGGATGTCAGCGCCTGGTTGATCTTCACCACCCGATCACTGGCAAACCACCCGAGCGACAAAACGGCGCCCAAAGCAAGCAGTCCCAGCATACTTAAACCGTATAGTTTGTGCTTTATTTTCATGAGCAATGTTCCCCCTCTGCTCAATATAATTATTCAGTTGAGCAATCTATCATTAAAAGCGCATAAATGCTGGGTATAGATCAATAGGTATGACCTGCTCCGGGGAAAAAGCACAAGGATGATGCAATATTGGTCAGTCGTGACATATTGACGGGAAGTGGTGGCAAAATAAGGCCAAGCTGCGGTAATCATTTTCTCGGCAACTGTCTGGGGCGATAAGCAACCAACGGCGCTGGGAACCTGATTGCACGCCGACCATGATTAGCCAACGGGTGCAGATCTTCACTTGTACCAGGCGCCACCGTTCGCCCTGCCAGCGGATCTGGCCCTGTTGCTCTATTACCAACCGCCCCTGCTGCTGGCAATACCTCAACGCAAGTTGCCAATACTCATGCCACAGCAACCAGCTACAGGCAATCAATATAGACAGCGGAAGAACAAGAAAAAATACGGCAAGGAAAAGAAGAAAAAGCGCACTGGCATACAGGGTTGCCAGCGCGCCTAATAGATACGTTGATGGTACGAGGGTAAGATCAGCGAAGTTTGCTGTTGTTGTGGGCAACGATCTTGTCCACCATCGCGGCATGGGCAGGGTTGTCGCTGCGGCCATGCTGCATCACCCAAGTAAACAGATCAGGATCATCACACTTCAACAGTGAAATGAAGTCCTGCTGCTCTTGCTCCGACAAGTCATCAAAGCACTCTTCGAAGAAAGGCATAATGATAACGTCTAGCTCTAGCATACCGCGGCGGCATGCCCACTTTACTCGTGCTTTATCGTCTGCACTCAACATTTTACAACCTCAAACCGGTTACTGGTCGTTAACAATGGCACCCATACTAGCAGCCCGATCTGCAACCGACCATGAGCCAGAGCAAGCAAAACACCAAGTTGAGACCTAGGATCCATTATCCCGTCTATTAACTGACCTATTCTCTCAAGTATTTGGGCTGACAAATAATGCATCTGGCTTTAACATAGTCGATATACCCAGTTACCTTTCATCGAGTAGGTCAGACAGTTTACCCTCTGGCGGCTACTTCAATAGCATGGATTTTCTATGAGCAATTGGTCTGAAACTTTGAAATTTGCCCCTCTCTCCCTGTCACCAGAAGATAGCCTGCCGGCACTGGCATTGGTTGATCTTGCGAATTGGGGCTTGGTTACCCTGATTGGCGACGACAAGAAGTCTTACCTACAAGGCCAGGTGACTTGTGATGTCGTTTCCCTAGCACCGACGCAATCAACGCTGGGTGCCCATTGCGATGCCAAGGGCAAAATGCGCACCGTGTTTCGCCTTTTCCACCACAATGATGGCTACGCCCTGTTCCAGCGCCAGAGCATCATGGCCACGCAGCTGCCTGAGCTGAAGAAGTACGCGATCTTCTCCAAGGTCGATATCGAACAAAGCGGCGATGTCCTGCTCGGCCTTACCGGTGCTGACGCCGATACCAAGGTGAGTGCCCTATTTGGCGGCGAAGGCGATGTCCGTGCAATTGACGGCGGTACCGCCGTGAAGGTCGACGAGCAGCGCTGGTTATTGGCCGTCACCGCAGAGCAAGCCGGCACGATTGCCGACAAGCTGGCGGGTGAAGCGACACTGGCTGACGACACCCTGTGGGACCTTTACGATATCAAAGCGGCGCTACCTCGCGTCGATGCGGCCACCGAGCTGGAATTCATCCCTCAAGCGATGAACCTGCAAGCGGTTGACGGTATCAGCTTCAAAAAAGGCTGTTACACCGGACAGGAAACCGTTGCCCGCGCCAAATACCGTGGTATCAACAAGCGCGCAATGTACATTGTCAGCGGCCCAACCGAGCAGTGCCCGCAAGCGGGTGATGCGCTTGAGCGCAGCGTAGGCGAAAACTGGCGCAAGGGCGGCAGTATTATTGCCGGCTACCAATACAACAACGGCACAGCCGTTGCGCTAGTTGGCCTGCCAAACGATCTGGATGCCGACACCACGTTCCGCCTGAGCGGACAAGAAGCGGTATGGCAGCAGCTTGAACTTCCCTACTCGCTGGCGGAAAACGACTAACCATGGATACCCCGGTTACCAGTTACCTGCAAAAAGAAGGCGTGGAATACCGCCTTCTCCCCCATACCCAACCGGCCAAAACCATTGACGAGGCCGCCCGCGAGCGCGGGGTCGATCCGCAACAAATGGTCAAGTCCATCCTGCTTCGCGATATGGGTGGTTTTCATGTCTTGGCCTGCGTGCCGGGCCCTGCCCAAGTTGATCCGAAAAAGGTGCGTGAAATGTTCGGCTGCCGCCGGATGACCTGTGCCGATGCCAGCGATGTTGAAAAAGTAACGGGACTGGTCATTGGTACCGTGGCCCCTATCGGCTTGAAGCGCCCGCTACCGGTAATCTTTGATCACCAAATTACCCGCCACCAGCGGGTCAATATCAGCAGCGGCGATCGCATGGCGGGGGTCGAGCTCAGTACCGACGATTTGCTGTTGTTGTGCGATCCGATGTTTGCCGATATCTGCCGCTAGGAAGGAAAAGACGATGAGCAATATTAACTGGCGTGGCGTGGATCTTAACCTGTTGATCGCCTTTTCCGCCTTGATGGAAACCCGCAGCGTAACCAAGGCGGCCGCCAAGCTCTCGATCGGCCAGTCGGCAATGAGCCATAACCTATCGCGGCTAAGGGCATTGATTGACGATCCGCTGTTCGAACGGCACGGCCACCAAATGATTGCCACCGACAAGGCAACCGAGCTCGCGCCGGTGGTGGAGCAGATCCTGCAATTGGTGACCAATGAGATCCTGCAACCCGACGATTTTTCGCCGCAGGAGTACCATGGGATCTTTCGCATCGGCCTGACGGATTACGCCGAGCTGCTATTTGCCCCAACGCTGTTTGATGCAATTCGCCATGCCGCCCCCCACTGCCAGTTGAGCTTCTGCAATATTGATCGCAATAACTACCAGCAAGCGGTAGAGGCCCAGAAAATCGACCTCGTCATCGGTTCGATGACCGACCTCCCCCGCGAGTTCGATGCACAATACCTCTATACCGAGGATCATGTGTGCCTGTTTGATGCCGACGCCACCGGGCTGGCATCGCCTATCGATTTGGCCCGCTACATCCACACCCCGCAGGCTTTGGTCACCCCGGATGGCAAGCTGGCCAGTAAAGTCGACAGCCAATTGCAGCAACAGGGATTCCAGCGCCATGTTGCGGTTGGCTCCGGCAATTTCATGACGATCCGCCACCTGCTTACGGGGCGCAACTTGGTCTGCGTGGTATCGACCCTGATGGCCAAGCTCGATGTTTTCCACGACAACCTGAGCCAATGTCGGCCGCCGGTCGATATCCCTGATTTTGATATCAATATGCTGTGGCTCAAGCGCAATACCAACCACCCGCGCCTGGAGTGGCTGCGCCAATGCGTTCATGATGCCATCACAGCCAGGGTTAACGACCTGCGCCGGCTAGGCTAGGTCATAGCCGCAACGCAAGACGCTTACAGCTTCATGGTCGGCTTGGCTTCATCCGCCGGCTCTTGGATTTGATACAGCTTGTGCTCATCACAGGGCTCTTTGCAGCCACACTCTTTTTCCACCCCAACATTGGCTAAGCCGCCGCAACTCCCCTTGATGGCTTTCTTTTTAAATACCCAACCAATGGCCATGGCGCCGATCACGACCAGAAACACCAACACAGTTAATAGGTAAGTCATAGTTTAAGCCCTCCTATCTTAGTCAGACCCGAGAGCGGTGCAGTTGCTTTCAGCATGGTGCCCACTTTTGGCACCGCTGCTTTCTTCTTGCTGCCGCAGCCACAACCACAGCCGCCTTTCTCGCGCTTGCACGGGCGCCCTTGCTCGGCCGACAACAGCGGCTCAAGCTGGGTTCCCCCCGCCACCACCTGGCTCGCCGCGATGCGGGACGGGGCCTTGAAGACTTCAAACCCCGCATTGAGTAGCCGTGCCAACGACCGTTGGCCGATATTCCCCAACACCAGGCGTGTCACCCCATGCTCAGCCAACTGGCGTTGGATCACTTTTTTATGCTTGCAACCAATCTCGCGGCTGCCGCTGTTGTTTAGTTCAGCCAGCAGCTGCCCCTGCTCGTCGTAAATATGAAACCCAGCAGCTTTACCAAAATGCCCTGCCACTTCATTGCGAGGCGTTACTGCAATTGCTAATGCCATGTCGAAAACCTTACTCAAAACAGATTAATAATAGAAAATAAGTAGGGCCCCCCAGAGGCGGTGCGGCCTACTCAGCCGGTTCATCAGGAATCAATTCAATCGCCATCCCGTCAACCAACGCCCGCGCAACTTTATGCCGGGCCTGGGAAATAATATTCCCGAGCGTCTGGCGGGAAACACCCAGTTCTTTTGCCGCACTAACTTGGTTCAAGCCCTTAGCATCCACCAGCTTTAGTGCCTCTAGCTCATCGGCGGCAAGCGGTATTGATGCCAGCTCCCGCATCGGCACCCCGTTTGGCTTGAAGCACTGGTAGGCGGGGCGACAAGTAAGCCTGCGTTGTATTTTAGGTCGGGGCATCTCCACTCCTGTCATTCGCGATAGCATCCCTATTATTGGCATATGCCAAAAACCTTCATTGATCTTAAACAGCCAATCATGGCTTTTATCGACAGATCGGAGTTGCTGGCAGTTTCAGCATAAATCACTGTGTGAATTTCGTGCCCAAGCAAGGGTGACTAAAACACAACCAGCCAAGGCCATATTTCGTCACTCAATTAAACCCCTCCGAACTATCGCTCTTGGCTATAAGCCTTTAATAAACAAACATAATTGTCATACTTATTGAAAAACCATCGCCCAAGCCAATTCGGCCAAACTTATTTATCACTAAAAATAAAAAGAACAAAATCCTGATAACACCAATAACACTCAAAAAAATAAACCAGCAAGATCTATTTAACATTGTTATTATGCTGATGACATCACAAAAGTCTCATGCATGTTGTTTTATAATTTTTCGGGTATGGAACAAAGGGAAAGGTTAGCTAAATATGCGCATGTTCAAACGCTACTTGCCGAAACTTATCGCCAAGCATGTTAGTCGTTTATTCAGTGGAAGGATCTACATTGATGGCCGTGGTGGCTATGAGTTCAACAACGGAATGTTACTGGTGCCGGTCAAGGCAGAGCAGCGCCACTACCAAACCGTTAATGAGATAAATCAAGAAATCAAACGGCTAAAAGAGCCTTCGTTTTAAACGAGCACAGGCCGAAAGAAGATGAAGCCCACGTTGTAAAGTGGGCTTTTTAGATCTTGCGCGACACTATTCGGACTCATCGACCAAATCAAGGTAGCCGTCGGCATCGAGCAAATCGGTAAACTCATTTTCGTCATCGACCTTTATCTGGAATAGCCAGCCATCGCCATACGGATCGCTATTGACCAACTCCGGCGAGCCTTCCAACTCTTCGTTAACAGCCACAACAAAGCCCGTTAAGGGTGCATAAATATCCGAGGCCGCCTTCACCGACTCCGCCACGGCGCAGTCTTCGCCCGCTTCCGTCGCCGCATCGATCTCCGGCAAATCAACAAAGACCATATCGCCCAATAGAGACTGGGCGTGATCGGTAATGCCTACGGTATAGACGCCATCGCCTTCTGGACGAACCCACTCGTGGGTGTTGGTATAGCTCAACTCAGAGGGAATATAGCTCATGGTGCAACTTCCTTATGAAAGCCTGCCTTTTGCCACACTCAATGCGAACAAAGCAGTAGTGTTAATACCAAAGGGGAAACCCCTGTCATTGGCTCGGGGTTGGCAAAACCGACGACAATAAAGCGCCTTAGCACAACCGCTGAACCCGCCTCAAAATTTCCTGTTATTTACTTTAGGAGAAAAATTCAAAATGGATCAAATTATTCACTCTCATAAAAAAACCGCTTGGCAAAGCGGTTTTCTCTTAGCAAGGCTTGGCAGGAACTAGAAGCGAGCCAACTCAGGCAGTTCGCCTGTCAGGCCCAGTGCCCGTTTCATAAACTCGTCTTTCACGCCCGGCGCTTTATCGGCAAACAACATGCCCAAGTCGCGCACGAGCTTCTTCGCCGGGTGGTCGCCCGCGAACAGATCCTTAAAGCCCTGCATCGCCGTGATCATCTTGGCCGCCTCGGCTTTACGCCATCGCTCGTAATGGCGCAGGTTGACTTTCTTGCCAATGTCTTGCTCTTGCAGCCAAAGCTTCTTGAGCTCTTGCGCCAAGCTAGCCGCGTCAAGCAAGCCAAGGTTCACCCCCTGGCCGGCCAGAGGGTGGATAGTGTGGGCAGCATCCCCCACCAAGGCAACACGCTCGCGGACAAAGTCGCGGGCATAGCGCATCTTCAGCGGGAAGGCTTGGCGTTCGCCTTCCACCTTGCACATCCCCAAACGGTGATCAAATGCGGTGGTCAGGTGCTTGTTGAACTCAGCTTCCGACATGGCGCAAACCTGCTCCGCTTCCTGCGGCGGCAGCGACCAAACAATGGAACACAAATCTGGCTCGGGTAGCGGCAGGAATGCCAGCGGCCCTTGCGGGCGGAAGATCTGCCTTGCCGTATCTTGATGCGGTTCGGCACAGCGAATGTTCGCCACCACCGCACTATGGCCGTAATCCCAGTGGGTTAGCGGAATATCCATTTGCTGGCGCAGCCAAGAGTTGGCGCCATCGGCGCCCACCACCAACTTGGCGGTTAGGTTCTTGCCCGACTCGAGGCTTAGCCAAGCTTCGCTTTCACCAAAGGCAATGTTCTGGCAGCGCTCCGGGGCCAGCAGGCTAACGTTATCCAAGGTTTTCACCTTGTCGAGCAGCGCCAGCTGGATCACTCGGTTCTCGACGATATGGCCAAGGTTCGGTTGTGCCAAGCGGGCAGCATCAAAACTGATGTTGGCAAAGCTATCCTGCTCCCATACCGACATGCTGTTGTATGGGGCAAGGCGGCGGGTTTCGATGCCATGCCAAGCACCAACACGACTCAGGATACGTTCGCTTGCGCGGCTTAACGCCGATACTCGGAGATCTGGCAATGGTGCCAAATCGGGTTCAGGTAACTTGCCCTCGATGACAGCAACCCGCAGTTCGGTGTCAGCCAAAGCCGCAGCCAAGGTCAGCCCCACCATTCCGCCGCCAATAATGGCAACATCAACACTTTGCATCATGGTTATCTTTCTACCTGTCCCATTGCACGCCGTACCAACGGCGCTTTTAATACATCAATCAATTCCATTGCCATTAACCCGGTATTGCGTCCCACAATAAACGGCAGGCTGCAATTTGAGAAGATCCCGACCAAGCCTGCGGTCATGGCTACCGTTGCGCCCCGATCCGGCTCCCGGCGCTGGCGGTAACCGCTAAGTACCCGCTGGCAACCAGCATCGCCGTACAACCCAACACCTTTGGTCACTTCCTCTGCCAGGGTGACGACATCGCGCAGGCCAAGGTTAAACCCTTGCCCGGCAATCGGGTGGAGTGTTTGTGCCGCGTTGCCAACAACGGCTACCCGATGCGAAGTCAGGCGCTGTGATTGGCGCAACAATAGCGGGTAGGCGCTGCGCGAGCCGGTTTTTACCATTTCGCCAAGGCGCCAACCAAAAGCTTGCTGGAGCTGGGAGAGAAACTCATCATCGCTCCACCCCATTACCTTGGCCTGATCTTCGGGACGAACACACCATACCAGTGAACTCCGACCTTCGGACATCGGCAACAAGGCAACCGGGCCATGCGAGGTAAATCGCTCGAAGGCACGGCCGGCATGCGGCTCAGAAGTCGTGACATTGGCAATCACCGCAACTTGCTCGAAGTCATGCTCGCAACGCCCGATACCAAGCATGTCGCAGCAACCGGATAGCGCGCCATCAGCCGCCACCAGCAATTTGCCCTCGATGGTATCGCCAGTGTCCAAGCTCACCGTGACGCCAGCCTGCTGGCGCTCGATCCCGGCGATCGTTGCCGGACACAGAAGATCGATCCGATCCAGCTCATTTAGCCGCTGGTGGAAAATACGTCCGGCATCGGCCAGCTCGATAACATAGCCAAGGGCGTCGACCGCTTGCTCTTTGGCATCGATATTCACCATGCCGGCATGGCCGCGATCAGAAACATGGATGTGCTCAATCGGCGTCGCCACCTTGGCCAGCTGCTGCCAGCATCCCACCGATTCCAACAAGCTCACCGAGCCCAGCGACACCGCAATGCTACGGGCATCATAGCCCGGGTGCTGATCAAGCTTGGGGGCCATTGCCTCCACCACTGCGATTGTCAGCTTGCCCGCACTGAGCTTGTCGAGCGCAATGGCTAAAGTAGCCCCTGCCATTGCCCCGCCGGCAATGACGACATCGTACTGCTTCACATCCTGTTCCTTTGTCAGTTATTCAGTTATCGCCTTAGTGAAGGGTCGGCTTTTGCGCCGATTCGGTTTCGCCTTCTTGCTCAACCTCACCACGCTGGCTCAAGCCTACCAGACAAGTCAGCACACATTCCGGTACATAGGCCACGACATTGTCGAACAGCTCGGCCTGCTCTTCCATATCGTCGTCCTCGTCGATGCCAAGCTGGGCAATCTCTTCAAGCGCGGCGATGGCTTCGGCAACATCGTCGGAAAGCTGCTGCTTATCCATCCCCATCAAGCCCAAGCCAGAGATAAAGTTCGTCACCCACTCGCTCAGTGCTTCGGCACGCAGCATCAAGTCGGCTTCTTCGGCAGGCAACAGCAGCGATACCGAAAACTCCACTTCCATCAACTCGGCGGCTGTCGAGGTAAACAAGGTTTGGGTCAAGCCGCCTAGCTCGGTTGAAGCCGCGCTAAAGATTGAGCGTACCAGTGTCTTCGCCCCATCCGTCATCGGCTCACCTTCGTTGGCATAATCGCAAATTGGCCCCAGCCACTGCTCGCCATCAACGGCCAGACCGCCGCAAATCATCCCGCTAAGAAGGCCGTGCAACTCGGAAGGGGTGGCGGCTAGGCCCTGCTCTTTCAGCATTGGCTCGATGGTTTCGTAAGCTGGCAATTTCACTTCGCTCATGGCGCTTCACCTTAATGTCATTGGCGTGGTTCGTATATCTGTTATGCTACCACTTATCAGAAAGATCCGTCACTCGCCATTTCCAGTCACGGGAGTATGTTTGTGCCAAACTGGTTAATATATGATTAGTCAGGCATCTTATAGACTAAAGCGTGACAAGCTTGCTTGCATGTTGTGAGGGGTTTTTCTATATTGAGCCACCTAAAGCGTATCGCAAGCGGAATGCCACAATCACAGTTTGGCACGGAGCAAATGTAGAGTTTATGAGTAATCAGGCAGTAGAAATTCAGGTATTAGGCCGCAAACTAAAGGTTAACTGCCCGACTGGTCAGGAAGAAGCCCTTCTGGCGTCCGCCGCTGATTTCGACCAGCGCCTGAAAGATCTTTCAGAGCGAACCAACATCACCAACCCGGAGCAACTTTTGATGTTCACCGGGCTGAACATTTGCAACGAACTGTACAGCGAACGCCAAGAACAGCAACGCAATGCTGAAAAACTATCCAATAGAATCAATGAGATGGAAGAATTATTGGAGAAAGCATTGCAATATCAACCAAAGAGTTGATAATGAATTGACCCTGGGGTGTGCGTCAGCGGATTAACGTCCCCGAGCCGATAAGCAAAAATCCAGGATTTGCTTTTTATTAGCTATTGAGCATGCTCGGCATGTACCGAGAAGCCTGCGGTTAATGTTGCAGATCCACCTTGAACATCTGGTTCAAGGGCCACAATTCGCAACGGCACCTTGGGGCATACCTTCTTTCCTATCGCCATACTCTGTCATTGGATGACCTATGAGCTCAGCGGTTACACCATCGGCTTCCCGCCAGCAAATACGCCAACAGATCCGCCAACAACGCCGTACCCTGACGGACGAGCAACAACGCCATTTTGCAACACAGCTATTGCAGCAATGCCAGCAAGCAGAAACACTTGGCAATGCCCAGCATATTGCACTCTACCTTGCCAACGACGGCGAGCTCGACACCCAACCCGTCATCGACTGGCTATGGCAGCAGGGGAAGTCTGTTTACCTACCCGTGCTGCACCCGTTCAGCAAAGGCCACCTGCTGTTTTTGCATTACACCGCCGAAACGCGGATGACCCTCAACAAATACCAGATCCGCGAACCGCAGCTGGATATCCGCTTGGTCAAACCCGCCCACCAGCTCGACGTCATTTGCACCCCGTTGGTTGCCTTCGATGCCAGCGGGCAGCGGTTAGGCATGGGCGGCGGCTACTATGACCGCACCTTGAGCAACTGGCACCGCCACCAACAAGGCCCTCGCCCTGTCGGGCTCGCCCACGATTGCCAGCAAGTCGATAGCCTGCCAAGCCAGGCTTGGGATGTACCATTACCGGAAATCATCACCCCATCCCGCCACTTTCGCTGGTAATGACCGGCCAACCGGGCTGATCCGCAACCAAAAACGCAAACGATTGTCTTTTTCGTGCCACACGCGCGATGATTAAGTCTATGTTATTAATAGTATTGTCAAATTTGTTATCACGCTCGGCTAAGATTATGACTGACGAAAACATTCCGTTTGGCTATAATCAGCGCTCCGCATTCGTCATCACTAGGAGAAAAGCATGACACAAGATGAAATGAAAAAAGCCGCTGGCTGGGCTGCCCTTGAATACGTTAAGAAAGGCAGCATTGTAGGTGTAGGTACCGGCTCTACTGTTAATCACTTCATCGATGCTTTGGAAACCCGTAAAGAAGAAATCAAAGGTGCGGTTTCAAGCTCAATCGCATCAACCGAGCGACTAGAAAAAATCGGCATCCCAGTGTTCGATGCCAACGAAGTTTCTAGCCTTGATGTTTACGTTGACGGTGCTGACGAAATCAACGGCGAGTACGACATGATCAAAGGCGGCGGCGCAGCCCTGACCCGCGAGAAGATTGTTGCGGCTATCTCTAAAAAATTCATCTGTATCGTTGACGATACCAAGCAGGTAGATGTACTGGGCCAGTTCCCGCTACCTGTTGAAGTGATCCCGATGGCACGTTCATACATCGGCCGCGAGCTAGTGAAGCTAGGTGGTGACCCGGTTTACCGCGAAGGTTGCGTCACTGACAACGGCAACATCATCCTTGATGTCCACAACATGGAAATCACCGATGCAAAAACACTGGAAAAGCAAATCAATGCCCTTCCTGGTGTGGTGACCGTGGGTCTATTTGCCGATCGCGGTGCTGACGTTCTACTTGTTGGCTCACCAGACGGTGTGAAAAAGTTCGAGAAATAAGGGCATCGTTACCACAAGGTAGCGCTTCCGTTATTTGGTTACAAAACGGCATAATTTATGCCGTTTTTTATTATCTTTTTTGTAATATTCTTACCCATAGTGGCTATTTTTTGATACCTTAACTGTCAGCATGTAAGCAACTGTTCACGAGTTAAGGATGAGGATCAATGGCAAAAGTTTCATTGGATAAAGACAAAATAAAAATTCTCCTGCTTGAGGGAGTCCACCCTTCAGCAATTGAAGTTTTTCAGGAAGCCGGTTACACCAACATCGAGTACCACAAGGGCTCGCTATCGGGTGAGGAACTGAGCGCGGCAATTGAAGATGCCCACTTCGTTGGTATTCGCTCCCGCACCCAGCTAACTGAAGATGTTTTCCAGTCCGCCAAGAAACTGATCGCCGTTGGTTGCTTCTGTATCGGCACCAACCAAGTCGACCTGACCGCCGCTGCCAAGCGCGGTATCCCGGTCTTCAACGCACCGTTCTCCAACACCCGTAGTGTCGCCGAGCTAGTACTGGGCGAAATTTTGCTGCTGCTTCGCGGTATCCCAGAGAAAAACGCCAAAGCCCACCGCGGCGAGTGGTTCAAGTCTGCGGATCACTCCTTCGAGGCCCGTGGCAAACGCCTGGGTATTATCGGCTATGGCCACATCGGCACCCAGTTGGGTATTCTGGCTGAAAACCTTGGTATGAAGGTTTACTTCTACGATATCGAGAACAAGCTGTCGCTGGGCAATGCCACCCAAGTCGCCTCACTGACCGAGCTATTAAATAAGTGTGACGTGATCAGCCTGCATGTACCGGAAACCCCTGAGACCCAAGACATGATGGGGGCGGAAGAGTTTGCCCGCATGAAGCCAGGCGCCATCTTCATCAATGCTGCCCGTGGTACGGTGGTCGAGATTGACTCGCTGTGCAGCGCGCTTGAAAGCAACCACATTGCAGGGGCGGCACTGGATGTCTTCCCGGTGGAGCCAAAAACCAACAAAGACCCGTTCGAATCGCCACTGGCCAAGTTCGACAATGTGTTGCTGACCCCGCATATCGGTGGCTCGACGCAGGAAGCCCAGGCCAATATCGGTATCGAGGTGGCAGGCAAAATGGCGAAGTACTCGGACAACGGTTCTACCTTGTCAGCGGTTGGCTTCCCAGAGGTATCACTGCCGGAGCACAAAGATTGCTCGCGCTTGTTGCACATTCACGAGAACCGCCCGGGTATCCTTAACCAGATCACCACGATCTTTGCGTCTGACGGTATCAACATCGCCGCCCAGTACCTGCAAACAGGCCCGGAAATCGGCTACGTGGTCATTGATGTCGAAACCGAGCGTTCGGAAGAGGCATTGAAGAAGCTGAAGGGCATCGACGGCACTATCCGTGCCCGTATCCTGCACTAAGCCAGGCCCAAAATAAGATAAAAGAAAGGAGAGCCAATCGTGCTCTCCTTTTGCTTTTCGGTGACCCGCTTTAACCTACTCCGCCAATTTGAATACCACTTCCACACGGTCTCGGATCACAATCTCGGCGTCTTGGTAAGTGGCTGCCGTTTCCGGCGCAGCATCCATCGCCATGCGCATCATGACCGGGCGGGGCTGGTTCGACTGGTAACGGATCTGCCATACCCCATCGATTTCCTCGCCAAAGCCCTTGGCTAGCGACTCTGCCTTTGCCTTGGCATCACTGATCGCCGCCTGGCGCGCCTGCTCTTGGTACTTGGCTTCATCGCTCACCTTCAACTCGATGTTATTAATACGGTTGATCCCATCACCAATAGCATGGTCAAGGTAGGTATTGAGCTGCTCCAAGTCGCCCACCGTCACGGTGATATTGCGGCTGGCCCGATAGCCTTTTAGCTCCGGCGCTTTGTCTTTCGGGTAATGATACTGAGGTTGCAGGCTAATATTGGCGCTCTGGATTGCATTGCGCTCAATGCCCTGCGCCTGTAGGCGTTCAACAAATGCGGTTACGGCCTGATCGACCGCTTGCTTTGCTTCTTTCGCCGTCGGCTTTACTTCAACCACAGCAACAGCAAATGTTGCCATGTCAGGCTGGACTGCAACCTCACCCATACCGGAGGTTTCCAGGTGCGGAACCGTAATATTGGCTGAAGCCACACCGCTGGCTCCCATCAAGCCAAATCCTAAAAATGCAGCAACAAGTTGTTTTTTCATCAGGATCTTCCTATCTAACCAATCAATATTATTTTCTTACTCCTATAGGACAACGTGATATTTGAAAAAATCCCTAAAAGCTAAAATTTTTTGTACAGTGTTTTATTTTAGCTTTTATCAATGGTGGTTATACCGGGGGGGTACTACTGCGGCAGCACGGTACGGGCATGCTGGGTGAGTTGCAGGGAGAGCTCTGTCAACACACCGCTTTCCAACGCCCAATGGTGCCAATACATCCGCCTGGTAAGAAAGATATCTGGTGTGACATTCACTAACCTGCCATTCTCAAGTTCATCAAGTATTTGCACCTTGGGTATCAAACTAAAGGCAATGCCTTCCAACGCCAAGCGCACAAAGGCTTCAGACGAGCGGACGGTATGCTTCATCACACTACCAAGCGGTAAGTTGAAGTGCTGCTGGATAAACCGCTCATGCATGTCATCGTGCTGATCGAAAGCAACACCTGGCGCATTGAGTAGGCTTTCCCGGGTCACCCCATCAGCAAAGTATTTAGCCGCGAACTCGGGGCTGGCAACGCAGAGGAAGTCGACCCGGCCAAGGTAATCGGCTACGCAGCCCTGCATCGGCGTGGCATCCATACTAATGGCCCCCACCACTTCACCGCTACGGAGCTTATCAAGGGTGCGCGCCTCGTCCTCGATCATCAAATTGAGCTCGATTCGGCGTGATTTCAGCAGGGGGCTAAGTGCCGGTAATAACCAAGTCGCCAAGCTATCGGCATTGGTCGCAATTGACACCGACAATGGCTGGCTGACATCATCCGGGGTGATCTCCGGTAATAGCTCCTGCTCTAGCAAGCGCACCCTGCGATAGAGGCCAAGCATCTTCTGCCCCGCCGCTGTGGGCCGTGGCGGTTGCTCCCTTACCAACATCGGTTGCGCCATCAACTTTTCCAGTTGCTTCACCCGCTGGGAGACTGCCGACTGGGTGATGCACAAGTGCTCTGCCGCCCGCTCGAAGCCCCGCTGGGCAATCACGGCATCTAACGCTTCAATCCAACGATAATCGAGTCCCCGCATCTTGTTTTCCTTAATATTTTCCGCATTGGTGGCGATAGCAAAGCGTTAAATTATCATCATTAGACAAACTTATGATAGATAAATTTTATTAGTTGTACTTAACAGCATAGCCCAGCGTATCCTTGCGCCATCACTTAACCACAATGAAAAAAACAAGGTATACAGCAACATGAGTATTTGGGCGCTATTACAAGGATTCGGCCTCGGAGCCACCATGATCATTCCAATCGGGGCACAAAATGCCTTCGTATTGAACCAGGGGATCAAGCGCAACCATCACCTGACCACGGCGACCATTTGTAGCATGCTCGATGCCTTGTTTATCAGCTTGGGGATCTTCGGCGGCGGCGCTTTGCTGTCTAGCAACGAGACCCTGCTAACCAGCGTTACCATTGGCGGTATCTTGTTCCTGACCTTCTACGGCTCGCTTTCGCTAAGCAGCGCACTTCGCCCCGTGGCCGATCAAGAGCAATCCAAGCAAGTACTTGCCCGCGGCCGCCGCGCGGTGATCTTGGGGGCGCTGGCAGTCACAGTGCTTAACCCGCACATGTACCTAGATACCGTGGTGATCCTCGGCTCTATCGGTGGCCAGTTTGAGGGCAACGAGCGGATTTCGTTTGCTATCGGCACGGTCATGGCATCGATCGTGTGGTTCTACACCCTATCAATGGGTGCGGCCAAGCTAGGGCCGACGTTATCAAAACCCAAGGTGAAGCGCGGCATCGACTTTGCAGTTGCTGCTATGATGTTCTTCATTGCCAGCCACTTAGCCAAAGGACTTTGGAGCCAGTATGTTGCTTGATAACCCATTAACCGAACACCCAACCGAACAGCTCGAGGCCATTTATCTCGCCAACTTGGCATTGTTTAGCCAAACCGGCGTGGCCTACCAAGCTTGGCAGCACGAGCCTATCTTAGATTTCGAGACCGATGCCAGGATTGCGGCTGAACTTGGTTGGACAGCGGCGCCAACCAAAAGCCTGTTCATGAAAATTAAGGGCGGCGGCCACTGCCTGCTGCTGACCCACCGTGACAGCCGGTTGGACAGCAAGCTAGTCAAGCTAATCCTCGGCAAGCGGGTGTCGGTTTGCAGCCACGACGAAATGATCGCGGCGATTGGCTGTACCCCGGGCGCGGTTTGCCCGTTTGGCTTACCAAGCGATGTCGTGATGCTGGTTGATCCCGTGCTCTACCAACATGACGAGTTGATGTTCACACCGGGCAAGCCCGAGATCACCTTCGCCTTTGCCAGCGGGGATCTTGATACCCTGCTCGGTGCCCTACCCAACAAGGTGATCCCCCTGCAGGCCCCACAGCAGACCGCCTGATAGCCATCACGGACCCTTAGCAGGCTTAGCCTGCGCATAAAAAATGGAGCTCGAAGCTCCATTTTTTGTTCTCGCTAGAAAGGCTTAGCTTTCTACTTTGTTCAGGTGGACATCCATCTGCGGGTAAGGAATACCAATGTTTTCCTTATCCAGCTCTTCTTTGATGGCCTGCATCAAGTCGAAGTAGACATCCCAGTAGTCAGAAGTGTTTACCCATGGGCGCACGGCGAAGTTCACCGAAGAGTCTGCCAATGCCAACACACCAACGGTCGGCTCCGGATCTTTCAAGATACGCTCATCGGCCTCGATGATACGGGTAAGTACAGCCTTGGTATGCTGAAGATCAGCATCGTATGACACGCCAATCACCAAATCGATACGGCGGGTTTTGTGGCGGGAGTAGTTGGTTATCGGGCCACCAATCACCGACGAGTTTGGTACCACCACCATTTTGTTATCCGGGGTATTCAAGATGGTTGAGAACACCTGGATAGATTCAACCGATCCCGACACACCGCCGATTTCGACAAAGTCACCGGACTTGAACGGGCGGAAGGCGACAATCAGTACGCCAGCGGCAAAGTTGGATAGCGAGCCTTGCAATGCCAGGCCGACAGCAAGACCGGCGGCACCGATCACCGCAACCACAGAGGCCGTTTGTACCCCAACCCGGCCCAATGCCGCAATCAGTACAATCACAAACAGCAGGTAGCGAACAAGCGAGTGCAAGAACTCAACGACCGCTTCATCCATGTCTTTCTTGCGCAGCATTTTTGCCACGCCGTTAGCGATGCTCTTGGTGATAATATTACCGATGAAAAGGATGATCAGCGCAGACAGGATATTCACCCCGTACTGGATCAACAATTCTTGGTTGTCGGCAACCCAGGTACCTGCATTGAGCACACCCGAGGTTAGTTCATTATCCTTGATGGTCTCCACCACCGAATCTGCGACACCGGAGACGGTATCCGTCACGGTATCTGAAACAGTACTCTCACTCATACATTTCTCATCCTGCAAATGTTATTTCCATTCCCACCAAAATAAACCGGGAAACACAAATAATCATAGGCTCGTTTATATAAATTACTTATGCAACTGCCAATATATCAGCAATTTATTCATTTTGTAGAGCATTGAAAGCTCTTTTTCGCGGCGGATAATACTCTTCGGCACAAAAAACGCCAACAAAAAATGACAAGCGAGTCATACCCTGTTCTTCAGGCATAAAAAAACCCGCCGAGGCGGGTTTTTTAAAAGGCTTAAAGCTAAACGTAACTTATAGTACGTCGATAGCGTTAAGGTCTTTGAATGCTTGCTCAAGACGGTTAACCATACCAACCTGACCAGCACGTAGCCATACGCGTGGATCGTAGTATTTCTTGTTAGGCGCGTCTTCGCCAGTTGGGTTACCGATCTGGCCCTGTAGGAAGTCACGATTTTCCGCTTCGTACGCACGAACGCCATCCCAAGTTGCCCACTGAGTATCAGTATCGATGTTCATTTTGATAACACCGTAGCCGATTGACTCTTCGATTTCTTCCTGAGAAGAACCAGAACCACCGTGGAATACGAAGTTTAGTGCGTTACCAGCAATACCGAACTTCTCTGCACAGTGTGCTTGAGAGTCACGTAGGATAGTTGGAGTTAGAACAACGTTACCTGGCTTGTATACACCGTGTACGTTACCGAAAGATGCAGCGATAGTGAAACGTGGGCTGATAGCAACAAGTTTCTCGTAAGCGTAAGCTACGTCTTCTGGAGAAGTGTATAGCTCAGATGCGTCCATGTGAGAGTTATCAACGCCGTCTTCTTCACCACCAGTACAACCTAGTTCGATTTCTAGCGTCATACCCATCTTAGCCATACGCTCTAGGTACTGGCCAGAGATTTCGATGTTCTCTTCTAGCGACTCTTCAGAAAGGTCGATCATGTGAGAAGAGAATAGAGGCTTACCAGTTTGAGCGAAGAACTCTTCACCCGCGTCTAGTAGACCGTCGATCCATGGAAGAAGCTTCTTAGCAGCGTGGTCAGTGTGAAGGATAACTGGCACACCGTAAGACTCAGCAACAGCGTGTACGTATTTCGCACCAGCTACAGCACCCATGATTTGCGCTTCCTGACCTTCTAGTTTCAGGCCTTTACCAGCGAAGAATGCAGCACCGCCGTTAGAGAACTGAACAACAACTGGTGCTTTAACTTTAGCAGCAGCTTCTAGTACAGAGTTTACAGAGTCAGTGTTAACAACGTTAACCGCTGGAAGAGCAAATTTGTTCTCTTTTGCAACTTCAAATACTTTCTGTACGTCGTCGCCAGAAATAACACCAGGTTTTACGAAATCGAAGATCTTAGACATAACAATAGTCCTATTTGCCTTGTTGTCTGTGTGAATTTTAAATCTTTGCAAACGTTTGCTGCTGGTCGGGTATTCTAGTAAAACCAGACCTAAATCACAAACATTTCAGTGCGGGAGCAGCTTGCTCCCGCCCTAATAATTAAGCTTTTGCGCGCTCTTCAAGCATTGCAACAGCTGGAAGTACCTTACCTTCAACGAACTCAAGGAATGCACCGCCACCAGTAGAGATGTAAGAAACGTCAGCTTTGATACCGAACTTGTCGATAGCCGCTAGCGTGTCACCACCACCTGCTACAGAGAAACCTTCTGACTCTGCGATTGCTTTAGAGATACCAGCCGTACCTGCTTCGAAGTTCTTGAACTCGAATACGCCAACTGGGCCATTCCAAAGAATTGTTTTCGCGTTGCCGATAATTTCAGCCAGTGCCGCAGTTGAATCCGGGCCTAGGTCGAAAATCATGTCGTCGTCAGCTACGTCTGCAACGTTCTTGATTTCAGCTTCCGCGTTCTCGTCGAATGCTTTCGCACAAGCAACGTCAGTTGCAACAGGGATTGAACACTCTTTCATTAGCTTCTGAGCAGTTTCAATTAGGTCTGCTTCGTACAGAGATTTACCAACATTGTGGCCTTCTGCTGCAATGAATGTGTTCGCAATACCGCCACCAACAACTAGCTGGTCAGCAACTTTTGATAGCGACTCAAGTACTGTTAGTTTAGTAGAAACTTTAGAACCACCAACGATAGCAACTAGCGGACGAGCTGGGTTGTCCATTGCTTTGCCTAGCGCTTCTAGCTCAGCAGCAAGAAGAGGACCTGCACATGCTACTGGTGCGTAAGTACCAACACCGTGAGTAGATGCCTGTGCACGGTGAGCAGTACCGAATGCGTCCATTACGAATACGTCACATAGCGCAGCGTATTTCTTAGATAGCTCTTCTTCGTTCTTCTTCTCGCCTTTGTTGAAGCGAACGTTTTCAAGAACAACTAGCTCACCAGCGTTCAGCTCAAGGCCGTCTAGGTAATCTTTCGCTAGTTTAACGTCGCAATCTAGTGCGTCGTTTAGGTAGTTAACTACAGGCTGTAGAGAGAACTCTTCCGCGTACTCGCCTTCAGTTGGACGACCTAGGTGAGAAGTAACCATTACTTTCGCGCCAGCTTCTAGGCACTTCTTGATAGTAGGTAGAGACGCTAGGATACGCGCATCAGAAGTTACTTTACCGTCTTTTACAGGAACGTTTAGGTCAGCACGGATAAATACGCGTTTGCCCGCTAGTTCCAGATCCGTCATCTTGATTACAGACATGGTTTGTCCTCTCAACATTAATTAATTTAAAATCAAAGTTTTGTCGGCCCAGCGTCACTGCCAAGCCCTAATAATTCGTTATTGCTGCTCGCCAACCGCAGAGTCTCGCTCACCAGCCGCTTCGGCTGTGTCGGTAGCGTGCATTGCCAAGGCGGTGTCTAGCATCCGGTTGGCAAAGCCCCATTCGTTATCACACCAGACCAACAGCTTGATCAGGTGCTGGTTGCTCACCCTGGTCTGGGTACCGTCGACAATCGCGCTATGGGGATCGTGATTGAAGTCTATTGAGACAAGTGGCGCTTCGGTATAGTCCACAATGCCGTCTAATGTACAACGAGACGCACCAGACAATGATTGATTTACGTCATTAACTTTCACGTTTGTCTTTACCGTGACACTTAAATCCATCGCGGTAACGTTAATTGTCGGCACGCGCACAGAGATCGCTTCGAATTTGTCAGAAAATTTCGGAAAAATACGACCAATCCCCAAATGTAACTTGGTATCTACCGGGATGATGGATTGGCTGGCTGCGCGGGTGCGGCGTAAATCAGTATGGTAGGCATCGATGACCTGCTGGTCGTTCATTGCCGAGTGAATGGTGGTGATGGTGCCGGATTCAATCCCGAATGCTTCGTCCAGGACTTTGATAACAGGGACAATACAGTTGGTGGTACAAGAGCCGTTCGACACTATCTTGTGTTCCGGCCTGAGGGACTCGTGGTTCACCCCGTAGATGATCGTATTGTCTATATCGTTGGCTGCCGGGTGGGAAAATAGCACCTTGCCTGCACCGGCCTTGATGTGTGCTTCGCCATCGGCGCGGGAGCCAAACTTGCCGGTACAATCGAGTACGATGTCGATACCCAGATCTTGCCACGGCAACAAATGCAGCTCGGATTGGTGGAGGATTCGGATAGAGTCCTGGCCGCCGTTTTCATGAGCAATAAACATATGCTCCTGGTCATGGCTGACAGGCTTTTGGAAGCGACCATGGCTGGTGTCATATTGCAGTAGGTGAGCCATAGCCTCAGGCTCAGCCAACTCGTTGACTGCCACGACCTCGATTTGATGGTGCTTGCCGCTTTCGTACAATGCCCGAAGCACACTGCGACCGATGCGACCGAATCCATTTATTGCGACTTTTAGTGTCATATCCGTGCTACAAAATTATTAAGCTGGGTTAGTGTATACCAAGCTTTGGCGAGAATCACCATAATTGTGAGCGAAATCACCCAAGCAACAAATAACATTAAAAATCAGACAATTAAAAACAAAAACACACAAAAAAAGCGGAAAATAACCGTAAACCAAAGCGTGATTTAGATCTCACTTCATATAAAAAAGGCCTCATAACGAGGCCTTTTTTTTACACTTCGAATTAAATAGGCGCCATCAGCACAAAGCGCGTGTCGCCCATCTCACCCATTGAAGTATCAATTAAGCTAGAAGCTCTTTCGCTGTTTCAACGACGTTTTCAACCGTGAAGCCGAACATCTTGAATAGTTCGCCTGCAGGTGCAGACTCGCCGAAGGTCGTCATACCGATGATGCGGCCGTTGAAGCCCACGTACTTGTACCAGAAATCAGCAATGCCCGCTTCAACAGCGATACGTGCCGTCACGTCTGATGGCAGTACTGCTTCACGGTAAGCCGCGTCTTGCTTGTCGAATGCATCAGTAGATGGCATTGAAACAACGCGTACTTGCTTGCCTTCTGCAGCTAGCTGCTCAGCCGCTGCGACTGCTAGCTCAACTTCAGAACCAGTTGCGATCAGGATCAGCTCAGGCTTGCCGTCACAATCTTTCAGGATGTATGCACCCTTCGCGATGTCTGCAACTTGTGCTTCTGTACGTGCTTGCTGTGCTAGGTTCTGGCGCGAGAAGATCAGCGATGTTGGGCCGTCTTTACGCTCGATAGCCAGTTTCCAAGCCACTGCCGATTCAACCTGGTCACATGGGCGCCATGTGCTCATGTTTGGCGTTAGGCGAAGTGATGCCATTTGCTCAACCGGCTGGTGAGTCGGGCCGTCTTCACCCAGACCGATAGAGTCGTGAGTGTAAACCTGGATGTTCTGCACCTTCATCAGTGCCGCCATACGCATTGCGTTACGCGCGTATTCCATGAACATTAGGAAAGTTGCACCGTATGGTACGAAACCACCGTGTAGCGCGATACCGTTCATGATAGCGGTCATGCCGAACTCACGTACACCGTAGTGGATGTAGTTACCAGAGAAGTCGTTTGCTTCTAGCGACTTAGAACCAGACCACATAGTCAGGTTAGATGGCGCCAGGTCAGCAGAGCCGCCCATGAACTCAGGTAGCATCTGGCCGAATGCTTCTAGTGCGTTCTGAGAAGCCTTACGGGATGCGATGTTCGCTGGGTTAGCTTGCAGATCAGCGATGATAGCGTTCGCTTTCTCTTCCCACTGTGCTGGTAGCTCACCGTTAACACGGCGCTTGTACTCAGCAGCTAGCTCAGGGTAAGCCGCTTCATAAGCTGCAAACTTGTCGTTCCAAGCAGCTTCTTTCGCTGCGCCCGCTTCTTTAGCGTCCCACTCAGCTGCGATATCAGCAGGGATTTCGAATGGGCCGTGGTTCCAACCTAGGAACTCGCGTGCTGCTGCAATTTCGTCGTGGCCTAGTGGCGCACCGTGACAGTCGTGAGAGCCCGCTTTGTTTGGTGAACCGAAACCGATGATGGTCTTGGTACAGATCAGCGTTGGCTTGCCCGTTTCAGCTTTCGCCGCTTCGATAGCAGCGTTAATTGCTGCTGGATCGTGGCCGTCTACTGCAGGGATCACGTGCCAGCCGTAAGATTCGAAGCGCTTAGGCGTGTCGTCAGAGAACCAACCTTCAACTTCACCGTCGATAGAGATGCCGTTGTCATCCCAGAATGCGATCAGCTTGCCTAGGCCCAGTGTGCCAGCAAGAGAACATGCTTCGTGAGAGATACCTTCCATCAGACAGCCGTCGCCCATGAACACGTAAGTGTTGTGGTCAACGATGTCGTGGCCATCGCGGTTGAACTGGGCAGCCAGGGCTTTTTCAGCCATTGCCATACCCACACCGTTGGTGATGCCCTGGCCTAGCGGGCCAGTGGTTGTCTCAACACCCGGTGCGTAACCGTATTCAGGGTGACCCGGTGTTTTAGAGTGTAGCTGGCGGAAGTTTTTCAGATCGTCGATAGACAGATCGTAGCCAGTTAGGTGAAGCAGAGAGTAAATCAGCATTGAACCGTGGCCGTTAGACAGGATGAAACGGTCGCGATCAGCCCACTCTGGGTTTTGTGGGTTGTGGTTCATGTGGCTGCGCCACAGTACTTCAGCGATATCAGCCATACCCATAGGTGCACCTGGGTGGCCAGAGTTTGCTTGTTGAACACCGTCCATGCTTAGGGCACGGATTGCATTAGCAAGTTCTTTACGAGAAGACATGTCTGCTCCAAAAATTCGTAGACTTTATTGATTGAGGGATGTCCGTCATCTATGACCCAACACCCATCAGGATTCGGCGGGCGAGTATTGTCGCAAAGAGTCGCACTAAACTGCAAACGATTTCCTGAGAAAAATAAGTTCCATATCAACACGCTGAAAAAGTGCGCCCGCCAACCGCCTGTAATAAAAGCTATACAGGGGAAACGTTTGCTCAATCGCAAAACCATACCCGCACTGATTGCGGTGTTGCTTTTCAATCGCCAGTGAGTAGAATAGACGTCTAGACGGAGGTAGCTCTATACATACAAACGTATATCCGTATGCATCTATATGATGCTTTTTCTTTTTTATAGAGCCCTACATTATCAATCAATATTTATGGGAGCGCTCATGGCGAAGCACCTGTTTACTTCTGAGTCAGTATCAGAAGGCCATCCAGATAAAATTGCTGACCAAATTTCTGATGCAGTATTGGATGCGATCTTAGAACAAGATCCTAAAGCACGTGTTGCGTGTGAGACTTACGTAAAAACCGGCATGGTAATGGTTGGTGGTGAGATCACGACTTCTGCTTGGGTTGATATCGAAGAAATCACACGTGAAACAGTACGCGAAATCGGCTACGTTCACTCTGACATGGGCTTTGATGCTAACTCTTGTGCGGTACTAAGCGCTATCGGTAAGCAGTCTCCAGATATCAACCAAGGTGTTGACCGCGCAGACCCGCGCGACCTAGGTGCTGGTGACCAAGGTATCATGTTCGGTTACGCGACTAACGAAACTGACGTACTGATGCCTGCGCCTGTCACTTACGCTCACCGCCTTGTAGAGCGTCAAGCTAAAGTGCGCAAGAACGGTGCCCTACCTTGGCTTCGCCCTGATGCGAAAAGCCAGGTAACTTTTGCCTACGACCAAGGCAAAATCGTTGGTATCGACGCTGTTGTTCTATCAACTCAGCACTGCGACAGCATCGAGCTACCTGTACTGCAAGAAGCAGTAATGGAAGAAATCATCAAGCCAGTACTGCCTTCAGAGTGGCTAAACAAAGACACCAAGTACTTCATCAACCCAACAGGCCGTTTCGTTATCGGTGGCCCAATGGGTGACTGTGGTCTAACTGGCCGTAAGATCATCGTAGATACCTATGGTGGTGCAGCGCGTCACGGTGGTGGTGCTTTCTCTGGTAAAGATCCATCGAAAGTTGACCGTTCAGCGGCATACGCAGCACGTTACGTAGCGAAGAACATCATCGCTGCTGGCATGGCTGACCGTTGTGAAATTCAGCTTTCTTACGCTATCGGTGTTGCTGATCCAACATCTATCATGATCGAAACGTTTGGTACTGAAAAAGTATCTCACGACATCATCGTTGAAGCGGTACGCCAGCACTTCGACCTACGCCCATACGGCCTAATCGAAATGCTTGACCTGCTGAAGCCTATGTACCAGAAAACGGCGGCATACGGTCACTTCGGTCGTGAAGAATTCCCTTGGGAAAAAACCGACAAAGCAGACATCCTGCGCGACTTCGCTAACATCAAGTAAGCGACCCCGCATTGATTTGAAAAAGGAAGCCTCGGCTTCCTTTTTTGTTTCATGCCATCCACCAGCAAGCCTTGGAAAGAACATGACCGCCCTGCAAAACCAAGTTACCGATCGCGTAAAGCAATGCATCGCCCAAGCCAACCAGCGCCTCAACAAGCGCATGGCGATGCCAGCCGTCAGCTTTAGGCAACGGGGAAAAATTGCCGGTAGCGCCCGCCTGCAAGGTTGGGAAGTGCGCTTCAACCCGGTATTGCTGGCGGAAAACCCCGACGCCTTCCTGAACGAAGTGGTTCCCCATGAAGTGGCCCACCTGGTGGTGTTCAAACTGTTTGGCAAGGTTCGCCCCCACGGCAGGGAATGGCAAATCATCATGGCCGAGGTGTTTGGCGTGCCGCCGCGCACCACCCACAGCTTCGATGTCAGCTCGGTACAGGGCAATACCTTCACCTACCAGTGCCAATGCAGCGAGCACCAACTGACGGTCCGCCGCCACAACAAGGTACAGCGCGGCCAGGCAATTTACCGCTGCCGTCAGTGCAATAGCCCATTGCAGCTACAATCTAGCTAACATCCCTCGTACCGCTAATTACCCCTATCCATTCGCAACAACCTGCAACTGATAAAAAACTTTCTGTGCAGTGGTTCTAAAAAACAGCATCAATGATACGCTTGGAGCATAAATTGCTGTTTTAAAGGACCCTCATGCTTCGTCCAATCCATTGCTTGGCACTTGGCCTATTGCTACCGGCTATCGCCAATGCCGCCCCTCCCTCTTCATTCGGCCGAGCCAAAACCATCGCGGTAAAAGAGATTTACCATGATTACACCACCAGCTTTTATTGTGGGTGTGATATTGAATGGCAGGGCAAAAAAGGGATCCCCAACCTCGCCAGTTGCGGCTATGAAGTGCGCAAACAAGAGCGCCGGGCAAACCGCATCGAGTGGGAGCATGTGGTACCCGCGTGGCAATTTGGCCACCAGCTCCAGTGCTGGCAACAAGGCGGGCGCAAAGCATGCGGCAAGAATAAAAACTTCCGTATGATGGAAGCGGATCTGCACAATTTAGTGCCGGCTATCGGCGAGGTCAATGGCGACCGCTCCAACTACAGCTTTCAACCTTGGAACGGCAACCAAGGTGCCTTTTATGGCCAGTGCGAGATGAAAGTCGATTTCAAGCAGCGCCGGGTAGACCCGCCTGAGCAAAGCCGAGGGGCGATTGCCCGTACCTACTTGTACATGAGCGACACGTACCCGTTCAGCCTTTCGCGCCAGCAGCGCCAATTGATGGAGGCGTGGAACCGCAGCTACCCGGTTTCCGAGTGGGAATGCGAGCGTGACCGCCGAATTGCCAAGGTTCAGGACAACCATAACCCCTATGTGCTTGAAGCCTGCCGTGAAATCGGTTGGTAAGTACCCAATGTCGATGATTAGTTCGCTCTTCCCCTTGTGATCGGGCGGACTACCCCCCATTACTTATATACCCGACCACCTTGAAGTAACTTGGGTGTATTGGGTATATAATGCCCCGAGATAAAAACCAACAGGTTATAAGATAGCCATGAGAATCCCACGAATTTATCATCCCGAGGCACTGCCTGCTTCGGGGAAAATCATGCTCAGCGATGATGCTGCCAACCATGTCGGGCGCGTTATGCGTATGCAGGCTGGTCAGGAAATCTTGCTTTTTGACGGAAGCGATGCCGAATTTCCGGCCGTGATCACCAACGCCAGCAAGAAAAGCGTGGAAGTGGACATCCAGGGCCGCCGCGAAAACAGCATCGAATCACCGCTGGATATCCATCTTGGCCAGGTGATCTCTCGTGGCGAGAAAATGGAATTTACCATTCAAAAGTCTGTTGAGCTGGGTGTGAACACCATTACCCCGCTCATCTCAGAGCGCTGCGGCGTTAAGTTGAATGCCGAGCGCTTTGAAAAGAAACTCGCCCAATGGCAGAAAATTGCCATCGCGGCCTGTGAGCAATGCGGCCGCAACGTGGTGCCGGAAATTCGTCCGGTTATGAAATTGGAAGACTGGTGTGCCGAAGAATACGACGGCCTTAAGCTGAACCTTCACCCACGCGCCCACTACTCGATTAACACCCTGCCAGCGCCAGTTAGCAAAGTACGTTTGCTGATCGGCCCCGAAGGTGGCCTGTCTGCTGAAGAGATCAGCATGACGGAAGAATATAAATTTGATGAGATCCTGCTTGGCCCACGCGTACTGCGCACCGAAACCACGGCCATGACGGCGATCACCGCCTTGCAAGTTCGCTTCGGCGATTTGGGCTAACCCCGACGGGACACTAACTAGGAGAAACCAATGATCAAACTGGGTATCGTGATGGACCCTATTGAGTCTATCAACATCAAGAAAGATTCCAGCTTTGCCATGATGATGGAAGCTCAGCGCCGAGGCTGGGAAATCCACTATATGGAAATGAACGACCTATCACTGGAGCAAGGTAAAGCCGTTGCCCGTACCCGCGTGGTAAGCCTGAAAGAAGATCCTAATGGCTGGTTCGAATTCCACAGCGAGCAAGAGATCGCACTGTCAGATCTTGATGCCGTACTGATGCGCAAAGATCCACCGTTCGACACCGAGTACATCTACGCGACTTACATCCTAGAGCGCGCCGAAAACGAAGGGGCGTTGATCGTCAACAAACCGCAAAGCCTGCGCGACTGCAACGAGAAGTTGTTCACGGCTTGGTTCCCGGAGCTAACGCCAACCACTATCGTGACGCGCCGCGACGATAAGATCAAAGCCTTCCACCAAGAGCACGGCGATGTGATCCTCAAGCCACTTGATGGCATGGGCGGCTCGTCTATCTTCCGTGTCATGAAGGGCGATCCGAATGTATCGGTGATCATCGAAACCCTGACCAACCACGGCCAAAACTACTGCATGGCACAAACCTTCGTGCCAGATATCAGCAATGGCGACAAGCGTATCCTAGTGGTAGACGGCGAACCAATGCCTTACTGCTTGGCCCGTATCCCGGCCAAAGGCGAGACGCGTGGTAACCTGGCAGCGGGTGGCCGCGGTGAAGCACGCCCGATCAGCGAAACCGACCGCAAGATTGCCGAGACGGTTGCACCGGTACTGAAAGAAAAAGGCCTAATTTTCGTTGGCCTGGATGTAATTGGCGACAAGCTGACAGAAATCAACGTCACTAGCCCAACTTGTATCCGCGAAATCGAAGCCGCTTTCGATATCTCTATCACCGGCAAGCTGATGGATGCCATTGAGCGCCGTATCAAGGCTTAACAACCAAAGCTAATTTGTGCCACGTATTCGTGGCACATGCTAGCATGAATAACGCAGCCTACTCGGCTGCGTTTTATTACCAATTCTGTCAATTAGTCGGCATACTGTTAGTAACAGCGTATGTAGTAGGTGCACACCAATGAATCTGACCAATCACTTTCTGGTTGCCATGCCAAGCATGCAAGACCCTAATTTTAAAGGAAGTGTCGTCTATATCTGTGAGCATAATGACGAAGGTGCCATGGGTATCGTCATCAACCTGCCGATTGAGATCTCGGTGGGCAACATGCTCGAACAAATAGAAATTGAGCGTGACCTTCCTGTTGAAGACCCATCAAGCCTTGAGCAACCGGTATTTAACGGCGGGCCGGTTTCGAGCGATCGCGGCTTCGTGCTCCATAACCGGATCAAAAACTTCAGCTCGAGCATCGACATTACCGACGATGTGTCGGTCACAACCTCGAAAGATATCCTGTCGCTACTCGGCACTCACGAAGCACCGGACAATTTTCTTGTCGCCCTTGGCTATGCAGGCTGGGATGCCGGACAATTAGAGCAAGAATTGGCTGAAAACTCTTGGTTAACCACCGAGGCTAACCCAGATGTTGTGTTTAATACCCCGGTAAACGAACGCTGGCACAAAGCCATTGCGCAACTGGGGATCAGCTCCGCCCACCTTTCCATTGATAAAGGACATGCATGAGTAACTCACGCAGCGTATTAGGCTTTGATTACGGCACCAAGAGCATTGGTGTTGCTATCGGCCAAGAACTCACCGGCACAGCCAACCCACTCGCCGCTTTAAAGGCCAAAGATGGGATCCCTAACTGGGACGAAATAGAAAAGATCCTCAAGGAATGGCAACCTGATTTAGTGGTAGTAGGCTTGCCGCTTGATCTTCACGGCGGCGAATTGGAAGCCATCACCCCGCGGGCAAAGAAATTTGCCAATCGCCTGCATGGCCGCTTTGGCTGCCAAGTTGAATTGCACGACGAACGCTTAAGCACAGCAGAAGCCCGTGCCGATCTGTTTGAGCAAGGCGGCTACCGCAACCTCAGCAAAGGCAATATCGACTCCCAGTCGGCAGTGGTGATCCTCGAAAGCTGGTTTGAACAGCAATACGGATAACCGCCGGCCTTTCTCCACCTAGGCTCATTGGGATCTAGGTGGACATTGATCCCCCTCCCCCTCGTACAGCTTTTCAATCCAAGATCAAATAAAAGCAGAGCAGCTGCTCAGCAACACATAATTGACAGCAAAAGATCCAAGCGGGATAAGGGCTGATCAGCTTGTACAGCTTTTGGACACTTTGAACCCAAAAGCTCATATCGCTGATCACTGCATTTTCATCGCTCTTTAAAACCATTTAAGATCAACCATCTAACCAATAGCGATCATAAAAAAAAGCATTAGGATCATTACAACCCCAATGCTTTATACCTGCCATAAACCTTTTACTATTTACCATACCGATATGGCCCATGGTTCGTAGCCCATGGCCAAGGCTAGCCCATATCGATCGTCACCCCATCAAGGGTGTTGTTGCCTAGTTGGTTCTTACTACCGACTTTGATCATCAAGCGTAAATCATTGGCGGAATCGGCGTGGTGAAGCGCGTCCTGCTCGGTGATCTTGCCGGCGCTATAGAGGTCGTAAAGGGATTGGTCGAACGTCATCATCCCCGACTCATTGGATTTTGCCATCGCCTCTTTGATCTCATGCAACTCACCGCGGCGGATCAGATCGGCCACTCGGGGGGTATTTAACAGCAGCTCAAAAGCACCATGACGCCCTGCGCCGTGGGCATCTGGGATCAACTGTTGGGCAAGGATGCATTTGAGGTTGAGCGACAAATCAAACAAGAACTGCTCCCGGCGCTCTTTCGGCACCAGGTGCAAGATACGCTCGAGCGCTTGGTTAGCATTGTTTGCATGCAGGGTTGCCATACACAGGTGGCCCGTTTCGGCAAAGTTCATTGCGTACTCCATGGTTTCCGGGGTACGGATCTCGCCAATCAGGATCATATCCGGCGCTTGGCGTAACGAGTTTTTCAATGCAACCTCATAACTCTCGGTATCCAAGCCAACCTCCCGCTGGGTCACAATGCACTTGTTGTGCTTGTGAACGAACTCAATCGGGTCTTCTACCGTCAGGATATGCCCACTGCGATTGGCGTTGCGGTATCCGGTCATTGCCGCCATCGACGTCGACTTCCCCGACCCCGTCGCCCCGACCACCAATACCAAGCCACGCTTGGCCAGCGCCATCTTCTGCATGTCCATCGGCAAGTTCAGGCTAAAGATATCCGGGATCTCGGTTTCAATCCGGCGGATCACCATGCCCGGCAATTCACGCTGCCAAAAGGCGCTCACCCTGAAACGGTACTCACCACGCACCAAGGCAAAATTCGCCTCCTTGGTCGTATTGAACTCGTGTTGCAACGCCTCATCCATCGCTTCGGCAAACATGCCGTCAACCGCAGTACGGTCGAGAATATCGCCAATGGCATGAAGGCTGCCATCCACCCGCAGCAAACTCGGCGAATCCACTGTAATATAAAGATCTGACGCCTTGCTGCTGACCATCTCTTTCAGCGCATCTTGTAAAGTCATACGACCACCCTTGATTAAATCTGGATAAAGCTGCTATCAACCACGCGTCGGCCTTCCTCGGCCTCAACCAAGCCTTGCGCCACCAGCATCTTGACACTCTGCTCCATGGTTTGCATCCCAAGCGCCGAGCCGGTTTGGATCATCGAATACATCTGCGCGACTTTATCTTCGCGGATCAAGTTACGGATGGCCGGGGTCGCCATCATCACCTCATGGGCGGCAATACGGCCCCCGCTGATGCACTTCAATAAATTCTGCGACACCACCGCGCGCAACGACTCCGACAGCATCGAGCGCACCATCGCCTTATCGTTGCCAGGAAAGACATCAATGATCCTGTCCACGGTTTTGGCCGCCGAACTGGTGTGCAGCGTCCCCAGCACTAGGTGGCCGGTTTCAGCTGCTGTCAACGCCAAGCTAATGGTTTCCTTGTCTCGCAATTCACCGACAACAATCACATCCGGATCTTCACGCAAAGACGATCGCAGGGCGTTCTGGAAGCTATGGGTATCGCGGTGGACTTCACGCTGGTTGATCAGGCAGCGTTTGCCGGTATGGACAAATTCAACCGGATCCTCAATAGTCAGGATATGGCGGTTGAAGTTCTCATTGATGTAATCGACCAAGGCTGCGATGGTGGTCGACTTACCCGAGCCCGTCGCCCCGGTTACCAATACCAAGCCCCGTTGGCACTGGGCAATTTGGTAGAACACATCGGGCACATTGAGTGACTCAAGCGTAGGGATAGTCACCGGAATGGTTCGAAACACCGCCGCACACCCGCGGGCCTGCTGGAAAGCATTGACTCGAAAGCGACCTACGTCAGGTAAATCGAAAGAAAAGTCAACTTCGAGCCTTTCCTCGTATTCACGACGCTGAGCATCATTCATAATGTCAAAAATCAATCGGTGCACCTCGCCGTGCTCCAATGCAGGCAAGCTGAGCTTTCTGACATCACCGTCAACACGGATCATTGGCGGAACGCCCGCAGAAAGGTGCAGATCAGATGCATTATGCTTTACACTAAAGTCCAGTAGTTCGGTGATATCCATAAATTTTCCCCACAGAATCAATTATGAGTAGTATCAAGCAAAATATTGAACAGGTCATCTCCCAGATTGGCCTTGCAGCAGAAAAATGCGGTCGAAACGCCGATTCCGTGCAACTACTGGCGGTAAGCAAGACCAAACCCATCGCTGCCATCGAGGACGCAATTGCCGCCGGCCATTACGCCTTCGGTGAAAACTATGTCCAGGAAGGGGTCGAAAAAGTCCAGCACTTTGCCTCGGATAGTTACCCGCAGCCAATCACTTGGCACTTCATCGGCCCAATCCAATCCAACAAAACCCGCCCGATCGCGGAGCATTTTGACTGGGTTCACTCCGTCGACAGGGTAAAAATTGCCCGCCGCCTCAGCGAGCAGCGCCCGGCAGAGATGGCACCGCTTAACATCTTGCTGCAGGTCAACACCAGTGGCGAAGCCAGCAAGTCGGGATTGGATAACGACGAAATCCTTGCCGCGGCAGATGAAATTGCCCAAATGCCCAATCTGGTTTTACGCGGCCTGATGTCAATCCCGCAAAAAGCAGAGGATTACGACAGCCAGTTGGCCGCCTTTACCCAACTGGCCGAGCTGCAAGCCAAACTGAAAGAAACACACCCACAACTCGATACCCTTTCTATGGGAATGAGCGGTGATTTAGATGCAGCCGTCGCCGCAGGCAGTACAATAGTACGCATCGGCACGGCAATTTTTGGTGCCCGGGACTACTCCTAGAAGATATCCCAGAAGCCATCATAAGCGACGAAAACACAACGAGAATAAACACAATAACGGACAGGTGGGTACTGGCAGCCACTCCAAAGGCTCCCGGCCCTCAATAATTTTAATAAGGATTGAACATGGAACAACGCGCAATTGCCTTTATCGGTGCAGGAAACATGGCCCGCTCTATCATCGCTGGCCTAACCGCCAGTGGTTATGCCCCGGATAAAATCACTGCAACAGCGCCTAGCTCTGCACGCCGTGAGCCACTCGCCCGAGACTACGGCATCCACACCACCGACAACAACCTGCAAGCTGCCTCCGAGGCCGATGTTGTGGTACTTGCCGTCAAGCCACAGCTGATGGAAGAAGTCTGCAAACCGCTACAAATCCTCGACTTTTCTGGCAAGTTGGTGATTTCCATCGCGGCAGGGATCAGCGCCTCAAGGCTCAACGAGATGCTGGCAACCAACCTTAACCTAGTGCGGGTGATGCCAAATACCCCATCGCTGATCGGCAAGGGCATGAGCGGGCTGTTTGCCTCTGAGGGCTTGAACAGTCGTGACAAGACCTTTGCCGAAAACTTAATGCAAGCTGTCGGTAAAGCATGCTGGGTAGAGCAAGAAAGTGATATTAACGGTATCATTGCCGCAGCAGGTAGCGCCCCGGCCTATTTCTTCCTGTTCATGGAAGCGATGCAAGCCGAGGCGATTAAGCAAGGCTTCAGCCCTGAAACTGCTCGCGAGCTAGTGCAACAATCCGCCCTTGGCGCGGCAGAGATGGTGGTTGCCAACCCTGATATCGAACTATCGACATTGCGTGAGCAAGTCACATCGAAAGGTGGAACCACTGCTGAAGCAATCCGTACTTTTAACGAGCACCAACTTAGTGATACCGTAGCGAAAGCAATGCGTGCTGCCGTGACTCGCGCGGAAGAAATGGAAAAGTTATTTTAAGGTTAAGATATGAATTCAATTGGTTTTTTGGTCAGCACCCTGTTTGACCTTTACATCATGGTCGTCCTGCTACGCATCTGGCTCCAGTGGGCACGTGCAGACTTCTATAACCCGTTTTCGCAATTCATTGTAAAAGCGACCCAGCCAGTTGTGGCACCGCTGCGCCGTATTATTCCGTCTATCGGCTCGTTGGATGTAGCAACCCTGTTGTTTGCCTACGTGCTGAGCATGGGTAAGTTCATTGTGCTGCAATTAGTACTGGGCGGCGCATTGATGTTCAGCCCTGATCTACTGTGGGTTGGTGCGCTATCGCTACTAAAAGCCGCTGGTGGCCTGCTGTTCTGGGTACTATTGCTACGCGCAATCCTGAGCTGGGTTAGCCAAGGCCGCAGCCCGGTTGAATACGTGATGCACCAGCTAACAGAGCCGCTAACTGCGCCGATCCGCCGTATTATCCCGGCAATGGGTGGCCTGGATCTAAGCGTACTGGTTCTGTTTATCGGCCTGCAGTTTGCGAACTTCCTCATTGGCGACATGGTTGGCCCGATCTGGTACCAGCTATGACCATAGAGGCGGTCTCTCGCCAGGGCGATGACTTGGTGATCAGGCTGTATATCCAGCCCAAGGCCAGTCGCGACCAAATCGTCGGCTTGCATGGTGATGAAGTTAAAATCGCTATCACCGCACCGCCTGTCGACGGCAAGGCCAATGCGCACTTAGCCAAATACCTGTCGAAGCAATTCAAGGTAGCCAAGGGGCAGGTGAACATTGAAAAGGGCGAACTAGGCCGTCACAAGCAAGTCCGAATCGAGAGCCCGCGCGAGGTCCCCGAAGCGATCTCCGCACTGCTAGCCTAGGGGCTGTTGATCTTTTGAGCTAATACCAAGGCCGAGTCTCAGACTCGGCCTTGCTGTATCTCCCCACAGAGATACCATTCCGCTTACTGCTGGTCGTTATGGCGTCAGCAGGTTACCAACCCGGTAAACTTGCAGCTCCCCGCAGGCAATACGTGCGCTCAACTCATTACCCAGCTCCTTATCCGATTTATGATGGAGCAAAGCAGGATTCAAGAGCCGGGCGTAGAGCTTGCGCAAGTTAAACCTACGCCCCCAGCCATCATGGTGCGAGTGCAATAATAAACTTGCCCTGTAAATATTGTTGTAGCACCTTTGCGCCTGTCCCAAATTGCTATCGACAGCCTGACCATAAGGCACAATGAGGTAGCAAAACCCCATCGCATCGACAATCATGGTTTGGTGGCGCTGTGCCTCTTCCTGTGGGTTTCCAGCTGCTATATTCCCTTGTGGTTTAAACATGCACTCCCCTACGGCATCCCTGTTGTTGACACAATTCAGCTTTCAAAATTAACGAGTTAGAACTAAAAGAGTGACTCCGCAAGATTGCTTTATCAAACCTGAAGTGAAAAACTTCGGTACAATGACAAGAGATCAATGCAAGCACATCCAATACTGATAACAAAGCTTGTGGTGAATCGAGAAAAAGTGACCGAAACTAAATCTATAGCGAAACACAGCTAACCCACTGGAGATAACACAATGAAAGCCCTGCTCAGCGCCTTACTCCTTACCTTGGCAGCCCTGCCGGTTCAGGCCGAACAACTTAAAAATATCGGTAACCTAGAAGTACATTACTCCAGTTTCCCATCGACCTTCCTAACCCCGGAAATTGCCAGCAACTACAAGATCCAGCGCAGCCGTTATTCCGCTGTCGTGAACGTCACCGTGCTTGATACCAACTTGGAAGGCAAGCCAGCGGTTCCGGCAGTGCTAACCGGCCAAGCCAAAAACCTCATCGGCAACGTAAAGAACCTGTCGTTCCGTGAAATCAGGGAAGGTGCAGCCATCTACTACATCGCAGAGCTCAAGCACGCCAACGAGGAGAGCTTCAACTTCTCAATCGATGTGTCGCAAAACGGCACCAAGGGCAATATCGGTTTCAAGCAAACTTTCTATGTCGACTAGCCCATAGAGCACAACGACACAGGGAGGGGCTAAACGCCCCTCTTTTAATTTCCGGGCAGTCGGTTAAGATAGCGCCCAATTCGGTGATCCCACCAGCATAACGACCCGTCGAGGAACTGAGATGAGCAAATTGGTACTGGCTACTGGTAATCAGGGCAAAGTAAAAGAAATGGCAAGCCTGCTGGCTGACTTTGGCTTTGATGTTGTCGCCCAAAGTGACTACAACGTTTCTTCTGTGGCCGAAACAGGCACAACCTTTATCGAGAATGCCATTATCAAGGCACGCCATGCCGCCAAAGAAACCGGTCTACCGGCCATCGCTGACGACTCAGGGCTCGAAGTGGACTACCTAAAAGGCGCGCCGGGCATTTACTCTGCGCGTTTTGCAGGCGAAGACGCATCAGATCAGGAAAACCTAGAGAAGCTACTAAAAGAAATGGCAGGCGTACCTGCCGAGCAGCGTACTGCGCGTTTCCATTGCGTACTCGTAATGATGCGCCACGAGAACGATCCAACCCCGCTGGTTTGCCACGGCAGCTGGGAAGGCAGCATCCTAACTGAAGCACATGGTGAGAACGGCTTTGGCTATGATCCGGTATTCTGGGTACCGGAAGATCAGTGCGCCTCCGCAGAGCTTGAGCCTGCGCGCAAAAAACAATTGTCACACCGCGGCAAGGCACTCGCCAAACTGTTTGCTGCCCTGAAGGAAGCATAAGCGATGCTAGTTCCACCACCACTCAGCCTGTATATCCACATCCCGTGGTGCGTGCAGAAGTGCCCATATTGCGACTTCAACTCACACGCGCTGAAAGCCGAGATCCCAGAGCTCGATTACATCGATGCCCTAATTGAGGATTTGGATACCGACTTGGCAGCTTACAACCTGCAGCAAGACAACCGTAAGCTCCATTCTATCTTTATTGGTGGTGGCACCCCGAGCTTGATCTCCGCACCGGAGATCGGCCGCCTGCTTGAGGCCGTAAGCCAGCGGATCCCGTTCAGTGACGATATCGAAATCACCATGGAAGCCAACCCGGGGACAGTGGAAGCAGGCCGCTTTACCGCCTACCGCGAGGTTGGCGTCAACCGTATTTCCATCGGTATCCAAAGCTTCCAAGACGAGAAGCTAAAGCGCCTCGGTCGGATCCACGGCAGCCAGGAGGCTATCAAGGCCGCCCAGCTGGCGACAGAAGCCGGACTAAACAGCTTCAATATCGACCTGATGCACGGCCTACCGGATCAAAGTGTTGCTGATGCGCTTTCCGACCTGAAGCAAGCTATTGCCCTAAACCCGCCTCACCTATCCTGGTACCAGCTAACTATCGAGCCGAATACCCTGTTCTACTCGAAACCTCCGGTACTTCCGGACGACGATGATCTTTGGGATATCTTCGAGCAGGGCCACCAGCTCTTGGCCGAAGCCGGTTATGTCCAATACGAGATCTCGGGTTATAGCAAACCGGGGCTACAGTGCCGCCATAACCTCAACTACTGGCGCTTTGGCGACTACCTCGGTATTGGTTGCGGTGCCCACGGCAAAATCAGCTTTGCCGACGGTACCATAACCCGTACAGTCAAGGTGAAGCATCCCCGAGGCTACCTCAACCCGGCAAAGCCCTACTTGGATCAAGCGACCTCTGTCGCAGCTAGCGAGCGTCCTTTCGAGTTCTTCATGAACCGCTTCAGACTGCTAGAGTCATGCCCCAAGCAAGATTATATCGATCGTACCGGCCTACCGGTGAGTACCATCGAGCAGCCTATCGAGTGGGCTCTCGGCAAGGGATACTTGGAAGATCTGGGCACAGAGTGGCAGATCACCGAGCACGGCAAGCTGTTTCTCAATGACTTGCTGGCTGCCTTTGTTGATGAGGGCGATCAGCAATAACCCTACCGGTCATCTTTCGCGAGGCTGACGCTGTCAGCCTCCTCTTTTCCTTTCTTGCTTGCTCCATCCAACTTATCCGTCCCCCCATCCGCCTAACGTCACCCTAGACATCTAGCGATCAAGATCAACTTTATGGAACTTTTTGTATCATTAATTAAAACGTAAACTATATTTTTACTTGGCAATACTTTTTGGCACCTTCAATTCCAAGGCCATAGCCAATGCCACACTTTTACCAATGCAAACTAACGCCTAGCTTGTCTGCCATGAATAAGTTGTTGCTATGGGTTGTCAGCCGCTGATTTAGGCCGTTTATTCTCACCATTAAAGACATGGGGATAAGATGAAAACCAAGACCTTACCAATGACAGCACTGATTGCACTGGCTATGGCTCCAAGCTATAGCCATGCCCAGACTACTGAGCAATTCGCCGATACTATCTACCGAAATGCTCAAGTCATCACCATGGATCCCGAATTCAAGCAAGCCGGCAGCATTGCTATCAAGGATGGCGTAATACTTTCGGTTGGTAGCAACGAACAAATAGCCAAGTTCCAAGGACAAGACACGACTCTCCGAGACCTTGGGGGAAAAACAATTGTTCCTGGATTTATTGATAGCCATGGCCATTTTAGTATTGTTGCCCAGACCCTGAACTACGCCAACTTGGCTCCCTCACCAATCGGGAATAGCAATTCTATCCCCCAACTTATCAAGGAAATGGAACAATTCTGGCAAGGCAAAGACGTCGCTAAAGGACAGTGGCTAATCGGTACTGGCTACGATGATTCCCTGCTTGCGGAAAACACCCACCCGACCCGCCACGACCTAGATAAAATTAGCACTACCCAGCCCATTGCCATTATCCACGCGTCCTATCATCTGGCTGTAGTAAACAGCAAAGGGTTGGAGCTTCTCGGCTTCGATACCAATACCCCAGATCCAGATGGAGGAAAAATAGTCCGAGAGCCAGGCAGTAAGCAACCAAACGGCGTACTAGAAGAGACGGCGATGAAAAAGCCACTGCGGATGGTCATGACCCCTACCAACAACCTCAGCCAGCTTATCGACAACTTCAAGCAAACCCAGAATTATTACGCCAGCTTTGGGATCACAACAGCACAGGAAGGCGCGGCCAGCTACAACACGATCAAAAGCTACGAACAACTCGCTAAACGGAGCCAGCTATATTTAGATATTGCGGCCTACCCAACTTGGGATGCGTTCGCTCGCTTAAAAATGGAAGGCTACAAGCCAGCAAAAAGCTACACCAACAATTTCAGAATTGCCGGTATTAAAATCACATTGGACGGCTCACCCCAGGGAAGAACCGCCTTTATGACCAAGCCGTACAAAACCCCTCCCAAGGGAGAAGCTAAAAGCTACATCGGCTATCCAACCCTGGAGAAAGACTTCCTGATCAGCAAGCTCGGTAACTACTTGGACAACAATTACCAATTCATTGTCCATACCAACGGCGATGCCTCAGTTGATATGTACTTAGAAGCACTGGAAGCCGTGATTGATGAGCAAACCGACTTATCTCAAATCCGCCCGGTTTCGATCCACTCCCAAACAACCCGGGATGATCAACTGGAGCGAATGGCCGAACTCAATATGATCCCGTCGTTTTTCTCTGCCCACACCTACTTCTGGGGCGACTGGCATAATGATGTCGTCTTTGGCAAGGAGCGTGCGATGCGCATCAGTCCAACAGGCTCGGCCACCAAGTTAAACATCCCCTATACCACGCACAACGATTCGCCTGTCGTTGACCCTGATATTCTTCGCTTGATGTATAACACTGTTAACCGGGTGACACGGAGCGGCAAAGTCCTTGGGCATGACCAACAAGCAACCCCCTATGAAGCGCTTGCCTCGGTCACCATCAACGCCGCCTACCAAAACCATGAAGAACATAAGAAAGGCTCAATAACAGCAGGCAAGCTCGCGGACTTGGTTATCCTGTCGGACAACCCTTTAACTATCGACAAGACTCAAATCAGCAACATCAAAGTACTGGAAACCATCAAGTCCGGACAATCCATTTACCAAAGCACCGAAGAAATATAACCACCAAGGGAAAAGCGCATAAGCAAGCTATAAACTGCTTATGCGCCCATCACGAGTAGCACTACTCCAGCGTGACGCTCTGCCAGCGGTTTAGCGCCGGGATCAATGACTGGATCTCATGCTCTTTGGCCTGGCGTACCGCGACACGGTCGCACATCTCGTCATCAATCAATTGCGAGTGGGATAATGTATAGGGAAGATCATCAAGCATCAGCTTGTGGTAATCGGCAAGGGCTGCAGTCTGCTCAGGGTTGAGCTTTACCTTGTGAATACCAAAATAAAGCTGGCCGCTGGATTGTATCTTGAAGGTTTCACCGGACAACTCGAGCTGCAGCGCCCCGTCCTGCAGGCTCATCACATTGTGCCATTGTGGCTGGCATATTGGCTCATGCACTTCCTGCGCGCTGACAGGCAGCATCCAGCTCAATACCGATAAGCCAACGGCAGAGCAGAACAAACGGCTGTGTCGTAACAACATACGCATCCCCAAATCAGGATCAGCCGTTCATCTATGAGCAAACTCATCCGTTAAAATATCGAGCGTCCAATTCTCTCAGCAAGTAGTTCCAATGCCGCTGTTCCAGCCAGTGAATTACCTGACGGATCCAGCTCCGGTGACCATACCGCTATCGACATCTCGCCAGGTACGATGGCAATGATCCCGCCACCGACCCCGGATTTGCCCGGCATACCCACACGGTAAGCAAATTCACCGGCTCCGTCGTATAAACCGCAGGTCGCCAGTAATGCATTCATTTGCTTAGACTGAGTTTGGTTGATAATTGTTTTTTTTGCGCCTAAAGGAAGCCCTTTATTTGCTAAATAGCTGAATGTCCTAGCCAAATCAACACAGCTCATTTTCAGTGCACAGTAACTAAAGTAGTTTTTTAGCACCGGCATCACTTCGTTTTCGAAGTTACCGAACGAGCGCATCAGGTAGGCAATCGAGGCATTGCGGTCGCTATGCTGCATCTCGGAGGCAGCCACTACCTTGTCGTAGACAATATGCGGGTTGCAGGACAGCTCGCGCACCATTTCCAGCATTCGGTATTGCGGCGCAGAAAGGCGGCTATGAAGCAAGTCAGACACCACCAGCGCACCGGCATTGATGAACGGGTTGCGCGGAATACCATTCTCAAGCTCTAACTGGATCATCGAATTGAAAGCATGGCCTGAAGGCTCCTTGCCAACCCGCGGCCAGATTTCACTGGCCTGGTAGAGCGTCATCGCCAGCGTCAAGCTCAGCGCCTTGGAGATCGACTGGATCGAAAAGCCTTCTTCACTGTCACCGGCCTGGATGATCTCGCCATCGTTGTAACACACCGCAATACCCAGCTTATTGGCCGGTACTTCAGCCAGTGCCGGGATGTAGTCTGCCACCTTGCCATGACCGATAAGCGGCCGAACTTCGTCCAGAATTTCGTTTAACAGTTGCTCTGTTGGCTTCATTTCATTTTCTCCAAGGATAAAAAAGCCAACACAAAGGTTGGCTTTCTTGCTTAAACTGTTGTCTTACGGCGCTGGCCGCAATGGAGCAGACTTATTCAGTGCGCTCGTATTTCATGTCCCACACACCGTGGCCAAGACGGTGGCCGCGCGCTTCGAACTTGGTTAGCGGGCGATCTTCCGGACGTGGGATGTAAGCGCCATCCGTCGCGGTATTGCGGTAGCCAGGGGCAGCATCCATCACTTCCACCATGTGCTCGGCGTAGTTTTCCCAGTCTGTTGCCATGTGGAAAATACCACCGATTTTCAGCTTCTTGCGAAGCATCTCGGCAAACTCTGGCTGCACGATACGGCGCTTGTGGTGGCGCGCCTTGTGCCAAGGGTCAGGGAAAAACAGCTGAACGCAATCAAGGCTGCCGTCCGGGATCATGTGCTCGAACACTTCAACACCGTCGTGGCACATAACGCGAAGGTTGGTCAGGCCCGCTTCCTCAGCACCCATCAAGCATGCACCCACGCCAGGGCTGTGTACTTCGATACCGATGTAGTTCTTCTCTGGGGCGTTCTTCGCCATTTCAACTAGCGATGCACCCATACCGAAACCAATTTCAAGTACCACTGGCGCTTCGCGGTTGAACACTTCTTTCCAGTCCAGCATCTGCTGAGCAAAGTCGATACCCATGGTTGGCCAGTTGTTATCCATGGCCGCTTCTTGGCCCTTGGTTAAACGGCCTTCACGACGAACAAAGCTACGGATCTTGCGTACCAGTTTGCCGTCTTCGGTAAATTCAGTCAGGGTAACGTCGCCTGACTTTTTTGAAACTTCGCTCATGCTTAATATCCAAACAAAAAAGAAACGGAACGGCATTATCCAAAGTTACAGGCTAAGTTCAAGTCTATCGTTTGCGACAGCCACGACTTTGTGGTGCAATCAGCGCAAAATGACGATTCCAATAATAATGACACGGCCCAACCGCTGTCAGTAAAGTGAGCTTAATTCTGTGACTAAAACCTTCTCTGATGCCATTTTAGCGTGGTATGACAAATTCGGCCGGAAAACCCTGCCTTGGCAATTAGAAAAAACACCGTATAAAGTTTGGCTATCTGAGATCATGCTCCAGCAGACCCAGGTTGCCACGGTGATCCCCTACTTCGAACGCTTTATGGCCCGCTTCCCGACCGTCACCGATCTTGCCAATGCCGATCAGGACGAGGTGCTCCACCTTTGGACCGGATTGGGCTACTACGCCCGCGCCCGCAACCTGCACAAGGCGGCGCAACTCATTGCCAACCAATACAACGGCGAGTTCCCCACCAATATCGACCAGGTAATCGACCTACCCGGCGTCGGCCGCTCAACGGCAGGCGCCGTGCTTTCCCTATCGCTAAACCAACACCACCCAATCCTTGACGGCAATGTCAAACGTACGCTGGCGCGTTGTTATGCGGTCGAAGGTTGGCCGGGAAAAAAAGCGGTTGAAAACAAGCTATGGGAGATCGCAGAGCAGAATACCCCAAGCGAGGGCGTCGAGCGCTACAACCAAGCCATGATGGATATGGGCGCGATGATCTGCACCCGCAGCAAGCCAAAATGCGAGCTCTGCCCCGTTGCCGATATTTGCCAAGCCAAAGCCATGGCTCGCCAAGCCGATTTCCCCGGCAAGAAACCCAAGAAGGCCATGCCTGAAAAACAAGCCTGGTTTGCCATCTTGCAATACCAAGATGAGGTTTGGTTGGAAAAGCGCCCGCCGGCCGGGATCTGGGGCGGCTTATGGTGTTTTCCGCAACATGACGACGCCGACCTCTCGGCTACCGTCGCCAAGCGGCTTGGCCAGCAGCAAGGGTTGGTTACCGATACCGAGCAACTCAACGCTTTTCGCCATACCTTCAGCCATTATCACCTCGATATCGTACCGGTACGGCTCACGCTGTCACGGTTGCCGGAGCAAATAAGCGAGGCCGGCCAAGGTCAATGGTATAACCTTAACCAGCCACCGGAGATTGGCCTTGCCACCCCGGTACAGCAGATCCTCGAGAGCCTGCGCTACGAACTCAATCATAAATAACCGCTTGGCCGCACTCGGTTAGCTAGATGCGGCCTCGGCTCTCTGGTATAAATAGAGCCGTACTCATGAAGGTTAGATCACTAAAGGAGCCACTCAATGAGCCGTACAGTATTTTGTGCCCGCCTGAAAAAAGACGCGGAAGGCCTGGATTTCCAACTATACCCGGGCGAACTGGGCAAGCGCATCTTCGACAACATCTCGAAAGAAGCTTGGGCTGAGTGGCAAGGTAAGCAAACCATGCTAATCAACGAAAAGAAACTGAACATGATGGATCCAGAGCACCGCAAGCTGCTGGAAACGGAAATGGTAAACTTCCTGTTCGAGGGACAGGACGTTGTTATCGACGGCTATACCCCGCCAAGCGAGTAAGCCCGATCACGTTTTTGGTTTGCCGGCTGATTTTTTTGATCTCAGCCCTTACCCCAAGGTATTGATAATGACATCATTTGTGCCATCACAAGTGATGTCTTTTTTATAACTATGAAAATTAGCGTATTTCTTTTATCTCTACTATTGCTGACAGGGTGCAGCCGTGAGTTCATCGAAGGGATCTACGATGTTAACTACACCACCACCAACCGCTTTGCTAAAAACCTCGCGCCGCTCCCAGGGCAGTTCACCAAAGATGCCGCGGCCTTAGACCGCCTGATGAACAACTTCAGCGGCCAGGTTAAGCGCCATTGGGGGGACAACGACTCGCTTGTTGCCAGTAAGCGCCAATACGTCAAATACACCGACGGCTACCAAAGCCGCGCCCACGTAGATTTTGAACGCGGGGTGGTGATTGTCGAAACCGTGGCGAAAACCGAGCCAGAGAACCACCTGCGCGAGGCTATCAACAACACCCTTCTGACCCCGGATAACCCGGGTGGTGTCGACTTGTACTCGGACTCCCCTATCAGCCTCAACGGCAAGCCGTTCCTCTATGGCCAGGTACTTGATCAGGACGGCAAGCCAATTGAATGGTCTTGGCGGGCAAACCAGTTTTCCGAATACCTGATCCAGAATAAGCTCAAAAAACGCAAAGAGCGCTACCACCAAGTCTATTACGTCGAGATCCCAATGGTAGAGGATCACGCCAACAAGCGAAGCTACAAGTATGCCAACATTGTGCGCGACGCATCGCGCCGCTATGGCATTGCCGAAGACTTGATCTATGCCATTATCAAAACGGAAAGCAGCTTCAACCCTTACGCGGTTAGCCACGCCAATGCCTATGGCCTGATGCAGGTGGTACCAAAAACCGCCGGTGCCGACGTGTTCAAGCTTGTGAAAAACAAGCCGGGGATCCCGACCCCCGAGTACCTGTTTGATCCGGCAAAGAATATCGATACCGGTACCGCCTACTTCTATATCCTGCGCACCCGCTACCTAAAGGATGTCCGTGATCCGCTATCGCTGCACTACAGTATGATCTCGGCATATAACGGTGGCACCGGCGGGGTATTGAATACTTTCCACAGCAACCGGAAGCGGGCAATGGACGATCTCAATAGCTTGCAACCTAACCAAGTCTATTGGGCGCTAACCAAAAAGCACCGAAATGCCGAAGCACGCCGTTACTTGGAAAAAGTGACCGCTTTCCAGAAAGAGTTCAACCAAGGAAAAATCTGACGCTATGACAAGGAAATAGCCACAGCCGCGGTTTATGAACAAAAAGCCAGCAGGTGCACCGCGGATGGTAATTTTTCTGAAAAAAGTAGTTGACGAAAAGGCCGAAAAACCGTTTAATAGCGCTCCGTTGCCTCGATAGCTCAGTCGGTAGAGCAGAGGATTGAAAATCCTCGTGTCGGTGGTTCGATTCCGCCTCGAGGCACCATCACTTTCTTTTGAAGTAAATGGTGCAAGCAACAATAGCTATTCCCCCTTAGTTCAGTTGGTAGAACGGCGGACTGTTAATCCGTATGTCGCAGGTTCGAGTCCCGCAGGGGGAGCCAAATTTTAGTTTTGAGCCAATGGCTTGGAACACAAAAAAGATTAAGTGTGCCGACTTAGCTCAGTAGGTAGAGCAACTGACTTGTAATCAGTAGGTCACCAGTTCGACTCCGGTAGTCGGCACCATCTTTTGCAAAGTAGAGCAAGCCTTTACTTTTGCCTCGATAGCTCAGTCGGTAGAGCAGAGGATTGAAAATCCTCGTGTCGGTGGTTCGATTCCGCCTCGAGGCACCATTATTCATCCGATACGAGTTTTCGTGTTAGATAAAGAATAATTCCCCCTTAGTTCAGTTGGTAGAACGGCGGACTGTTAATCCGTATGTCGCAGGTTCGAGTCCCGCAGGGGGAGCCACATTTAGTGTGCCGACTTAGCTCAGTAGGTAGAGCAACTGACTTGTAATCAGTAGGTCACCAGTTCGACTCCGGTAGTCGGCACCATTTATTTTCTTGCCTGGCAAGAATGCAAAGTAGAGACTTAACCATCGCTACTTCTGCCTCGATAGCTCAGTCGGTAGAGCAGAGGATTGAAAATCCTCGTGTCGGTGGTTCGATTCCGCCTCGAGGCACCATATTTAAATTTGATGCCAATTAGGTCTGATAGGTTATCGCTACGCGATAATGTGTCGGTCCCTAGCCGGGCGCGGTCGATTCCGTCCTCGAGGCACCATATTTTTCCCCCTTAGTTCAGTTGGTAGAACGGCGGACTGTTAATCCGTATGTCGCAGGTTCGAGTCCCGCAGGGGGAGCCACATTAGAGAAAGCCGTGTCACTTGACGCGGCTTTTTCGTATCTAAGCTGCGACTGGCTTGTTCCAAGCCATGGTCTCAGACCTAGTCGGCCACGTTGAGTCCCGCCAGGGGGAGCCACATTAAGAAGCCAAGTCGAAAGACTTGGCTTTTTTCTTATATAAACTGCGACTTACTTGTTCCAAGTAATTGTCACAGAGCTGGCCGCCCTTCCCCCACCAATCCATTTTTTCCAGCCAAAAATTTCAGGTTATCTATTTCCGCCACTTATGCCATTTAGGAATAATCACTGGCTAAAACGCTCTCCCCCGCATCGGTTTAACCACTTCAGTCAAGTTTTTGACTGTTTTGTTTTACAACATACGAGCAAAACATTATAAGTACCGACAAACTTAATAAACTATACAAAATAATTAAACGACTATGAAATTGAAGCATCAAGCCTTTGCTCTGTCAGCGATTATCCTGCTTGCGCTGGTTAGCATCAGTGCCACCGGGCTATGGTCCCTGCGTATCGCGAGCAACTTTGACAACAAAGAGCGAGTCACCGAAGTATTCAATAGCGCCTACAGCATCCTCACCGAGGTGGAGAAAATGGCGCTCGATGGCACATTGGAAAAATCCGAAGCCCAGGCCATGGCAAAGCGCCTGCTTCGCAACAACCTCTACAAAGACAACGAATACGTATATGTCGTCGATGCCGACATGACTTTCGTCGCCGCCCCGCTTGATCCGCAATTGCACGATACCAGTTTCAATGACTTCAAAGATGCCGACGGCAACAGCATCGGCCACCTGATCCAACGCGTATTGGGCAATAGCCGCAACCAACTGGTTGAATACACTTGGCACCAGCAACTGCCTGACGGCAGCATCGAGAAAAAACTGTCGATTGCCAAGAAAACACCGGAATGGGGTTGGGTCGTCGGTACCGGGATCGGCTACCAAGAAGTAAATGCCCGCTTCTGGTCAACCGCACAATGGCAGCTGCTCCTGTGCTTGGCAATTGCTGCTGCTATCTTGGCGATATTAATTATCGCGATTAAGCGCATGCTAGCCTTGCTTGGCGGCGAGCCAAGTGATGTTCGCAATGCCGTTCAAGCTATCGCCGATGGTCAAATCCATACCCAATTTAATGTACAACCGCCCCGTGACAGCCTGTATTACGCTGTTCAGCAAATGAGCCTGTCACTCGCCCAACAGGTGCAAAACCTCGAACAGTCAATGCATGCGCTGCACCACGAATTGGATGAAGCCCGCCACCGTTCAAGCCAAATTGCAGGCCTGAGCGAAACCCAGCAGCAATCGACCGAGATGATAGCCACAGCAATGACTGAAATGGCCTCATCCAACGCCAATGTTGCCGATGCAGCGACCGAGAGCGCCACCAGCACCAAAGATGCCGACGAGGAAAGCCAACGTACCCAGCAATTGATCACGACCACGGTTGATCAGATTGCCGGCTTGGCCCAGGAGCTAGATACCGCAAGCCAGGCCGTATCGGCTTTGGATACCGATGTAAATAATATCGCCAAGGTACTGGAAGTGATTGGCGATATCGCCGAGCAGACCAACTTACTGGCCTTGAACGCAGCCATTGAGGCAGCACGGGCCGGTGAGCAAGGGCGCGGCTTTGCCGTTGTTGCCGATGAGGTTCGCAACCTAGCCGGGCGCACCCAAAACAGCACCAAAGAAATCCAGCAAATGATTGCCAACCTCCAAAGCGCATCGAAAAATGCCATCCAAACCATGGGGGTTTGTGCAACCACTAGCCAAACAACCGTTGAGCAATCTCAGGAGGCATCCGCTGCGCTTGGGCACATCGTGAATTCATTGGAGTCAATCACCCAGATGAGCCACCACATCGCCAGCGCTGCTGCCGAACAAACCCATGTCAGCCATGATATCTCTGAGAGAATAAACATGATTGACGACAGCGGCCGCCAACTCGGCGAGGTTGTCACCCAAAGCCACAACAGCACCGAAAACCTGGCTCAGCTAGCTGCCGAACTCAAGAGCTGGGTAAGCCGCTTTACTATCCATAGCTAACTAACCAGCAAAAAACCGCAGCCTGGCGGCTGCGGTTTTCCCCTACTGCTCTTCCCCGTCACTCACCAGCAGAACACCCAGCTCATAATCTTGGAAACCAAAGTGGGTAACCAAGCCATCGTTTAGGCCAAAGCTGGGAACATCCTGGGTCTGGAGGTTTGCCGTCGAAGACCAAACCGTCGATGTCAGCGCCCACATATCCTCTTCTTTGCGAATAAAACCAGGGAATGCCTTCAGGTTTACCGCTGGCGAAATACAAGCCACCTCACGAAGGCTGAATAGCTCCTTGATATTGGGCATTCGCCAGTTGGTGACTCCACCGTAGCCCGACGACTTTTCGTTATGCTCAATATGAAATAAAGCCGATTTCCACTTGAACCCGCTAGGCTCGCCATCGCAGGTTTGTGTCGCTTGGTTCCATGTCGTCCCCGATAAGCATCGGCGCCAAACCAGTTCAGTTTGCAGATCGACCACCGTACCATCGCCATTATCTTGGAAGCGTATATCTGCCGTACTGCCGGCCTCGTCGGTGTAGCAAGATTGCATCGCCGCAATAGCCTGCCCTGAAAATACCAAGGCAAACGCCACCGCCATACTTGTTTTCTTCATCATGATCTTGCTCCTTATTCTGCAACCAAACGAACGGTAAGAACCGTTGGCGAAATACACTCTTCCGCTTGCCCATCTTCACACAGTGAGTAACCCGCTGAGATCTCACCAAGGGAATTGCTATCATCAACATTTGTCATCTGAGCTAGCAGCGGAATTTGCTTGCCTGAGGTATACCCCGGGTCGGAGCGTAATGCGGTTGATGACCAATACATGCCATACGGCAAGTCTTCCCCGCCAAGAACCAGATCGTCAAAGAATTGGTTACTCAGACCATAGCCATTGCCGGCCTCGTCTGTTGTCGTTTCACCAAAATCAAGTAGGTCAAATTGCTCGTGTAGCGTCGGCAGGCGCCAATTCGTTTTACCGCAATACCCTTGCTTGTTCATCTCCTCGATATATTCAAGAGTGGTGCAAGCCGTAACACTGTCGCTTGCACAAGAAGCGATGTCCAAAGCGGCTTGGTGGGGCTTATGGGAGCTAGACTCATAGGCGAAGAGGCGTCCTTTATCGCGGTAGGACGAAGCATTTGCCTCCTTACGCTCCCAAACCAGCCCAGTTCGCTCATCGGCAATGCAGTACCAATTTTCACTGTCATCCGGCATGGCCTGCCCGCTCTCATCCAGCTTGGTGAATTTAAACCCACCATCAGTAGCGTCCAAGCCATACTCAGCATCCTGGCCGGGCGCACCGCTATCAGGCTGGTCGCTAAACTCGCCAGTTGTCAGGTTGAGGTGCTTGGTTAAGCCGGTATCGTTGGCCGGGCGGTTGGCAATTGCTCCTAATTCCGCCAACTCTTCAAGTTGCGCATCACTCAAGTTGCCAGCCTTGATGTCATCGCCATAAATACTCAACCCCTTGGCGGTGCCTGCCACCAAAGTGTCATAGCTCTCGGTACGCTTTGTCATTCGGGACAATACATTGACGATCTGTTGATCCACCTCGGCTAACTGAGCTTCGCTGCCGCTAGTCAATAGGTCGGTTGGCACACTTAGCCCCATCGCTTCTAGGTTGGCTTTAACTTGCGCCTCTGCCTGCGCTTGGTTGCTGCCAAGCAGCATTTCACCGACGACCATTGTCGTGATTCCATTGATTTGGTAATCGCGGCTCTCCCCCACAGCGGGGGTCGCTAGCAGGATGTTGTCCTGGCCTGAACTCTTCGCAGCCAGTGCACCACCAACCAAATTTCCCTGCACCAATAGAGGTGAGGTCTTGACCTTGATATCGGTGCTTTCTAGGCTAAATGTCTGCTGGCTTGATTCCGTCTTCGGCTCGTTGCTGTCGCACTGCCAGTTACGATCTAAATCGGCGCAGGCCGTGAACGGTAAATCAACATTTTCAGCCGCTAGCATCGCTTCTACTTCATAGGTCAGCTCAGTGCCCCCTGCAGAACTATCGCTATCGCTTGAACCACCACACCCGCTCAAGGCTAGGGCAATGGCAACCGGTAATACGGCTAACTGTTTTGCTTTCATCTTGTTATATCTCTTCTTTTATTGTGTGTATTTGCGTGTGCTTCTTACCGCGGCCAGCATCAATGCGGCCAACAATGTAAGTAGGTTGATACTCCCCCCAGAGGATCCGGGAACGGATGGTGTGATCTCCTTATTTTCTTCTGAGTGGTTGTTACATTGATATCCTTTAAGCGGGCCAATTCCCCAGCTGATCAACTTGCCCGCTTCTCCTTCAACCCTGTCGGTAATTTCCAATGTCCAGTTACCGGACATGGGTTGCCCTAGCCAATCTCCCAAAGCAGGAAGGCTATCGACGGTAAACAAGTATTCATATTCCGACACTGGGATTGCCTGATAGTTAAGCAAGCTGATACTGCTTCCTGAAGGGGTGCGCAGTACCACATTCAAATCAGAAAGCCGACGGTGTTCTAGCGAAAGGTAGATGGCAAAATCCTGCGCTACCGCACCGGTATCGACTTTGAGCGCATAGAGGTTTTCGCCCAGCAATAACTTATCGCCCTGCGGAGAAAGCCGGGCGTCTGCAAGCACGCTTTCGACTTGCTGCGTACCAAGTTTTAGTACCGGCTGGCCGTAAACAAAGCTCAGCTGCTGCTCACTTGTGCGTGACTGCTGGGCGCTATCTCGCGCTGTGGTGATGCTGGCATTCAGCGATACCTTGGCCCCACATTGCAATGAATCAGGCAAAGGAATATCCGCCATGAGAAGGTGGGCTCCCCCCTCTGCGACAGGCTTCACACTCATCTCATGCTGCCAATTCAGCTCGGGGCTATGTAGCACCGCCCTGAAGCTGTCCAGCAGGTGTCCACTGGTGTTTACCAGCATTGCAGGTAAGCTCACCGAACCATTGTCATTGGCTGATATCACAGAAGATGAAGCCACCAGCTCGACCTCATCGCGGATAATCCGGTGGTATTTGAAATGCTGCTCTAAAATACTGGCGTAGGTCTTATCCGGATAGAGCCGAGCTGCCGCATCAACAGTAGAGCGAGCAAGATCATACATCTTCACGCCATCCCCCATGCCGGCAAACCCTTCGAGGATACTTCGGTTTAACTCATCAAATGCCGCCTCACCGTGGTGTTGGACAGCCTGCTTCAAGCTTTGGAATAGAGGCGTTGACCACAATTGATCACTCAGCGTCCCCAGCACCGAAACGTGGGCACGGTAGTCAAACTCGGGGGAATAGCGGGCATCACTATCGTTGAGCGAACGCTGTGACTTCATTGCGCCGGCAATCCCATCCCAGTTAGCAAAGATGTCTAGCTCAAACTTCTCGCTCCGGTTCCTTTGCACCCAATAGCTGTAAGCACCGGCCCAATAATCGCTGAACCCTTCTCCAATACCGGCACTATCGCCGCCTTGCCAATCTGGCACCAAGCTGCCGTTGATGGCATGTCCAAGCTCGTGCAAGACCACGTCGCCGTCCTCGCTATCAGGTACCCCTCCGACTCCCATCGCTAATATTTCGACATCATCTAGGTAAGTTGAGTTATTAGCCGATTGCCCCTGGGCATCAACTTTCAGCGGCGCATCGAACAGGGCTAGCTCCCCTGTAAAGCCAAGGTCTTCGAGGTAACGCAGAGAATGATCCAGGTGATAGAAGGCATTAACATCGCGGAACTCGTGTTGATCGCGGGTAAAGATAAAATCGCTACCACTCTCGACAGATACCAGCCCTTGCAACGGCCCCAGGTCGAGTTCAACCATTGACTCGATATCAACGGCCACCACCCGTGGGTTGGCGAGGTACAGCTTACCGCCAGATAGGGTGACAGCGATCCCCTGAGCTAAGCTGTATGCTTCAGCCGGTATATAGATATTGTCGACATTGCTGTGCCCCTCTTCGAGCGCCTGCCCGGTCGACGTTCTTGGATCAGGGTCAAACACCTGCATCGAGGCCTCGGCAGCCTCGCCGCTTGGCGGTACTAGCAGCTGGTGAGGCCTTGGAGGTAACGGGGTACTAACCTCGCAAGCCGCGGGATCAGCTGTTAGGTTGTTGAACAGGCGGTATAACTGGCCGTCGTTATCAACAGAAACAACAATCGAGCCAGCACATGGCTCTCCCTCAGGGTTTAGTTGAACAAAATTGTAGTGGCGCCCGAGTAAACTGCGCTTGGTATAACGGTGCGACAAACTATCGGTAGCCGGATAGCGGGTCTGGATATAGATCTTCGCGTCATCTTCATCGTTAATTTGCTGCGTTTGCAGCGGGTACACCAAGTGAGGCTCTGTCGCTTGCCCAACCACGGGCAGCCATGCGGCAATGGCAACCGCAACTATCATTTTTTTCATCACGGCACCTAGAAGCTATATTTTGCATTAATGTTGAAATAGCGCCCCGGCTCAGAAGAGTAACGGGTATCCGCAGCCGACATGCCAGCCACATCCTGATAGCGGGTATACTCGCTATCGAACAAGTTGAATACCGCCGCACTCAAGCGCAGATCTGGAATAAGGTAATAGCTCAGACCAAGATCGGCAGTCACCCAACCGGAGGTCGCAGCACATTCTTCCTTGATCCCCAATTCGCTGTAACAACTTGGTGTGCGATCCATCGAGCCGGCATAATTGACGCGCAAAAATGCATCCAGTTTGTCATTTTGAAAATTAAGCTGGGTATTACCCTCGATTGGAGTCAGGGTGCGAATTGGATCGCCCTGCTCATCTTCACCGTCGACAACGCCAATCTTGCTCACTAACTGAAAGTTATCGTTAAACCAATATCCACCGGTCAGCTCAGCACCGTACGTTTTCACACCATCGAGATTCTGGTATTGAACTTCTGATGCCTTGAGCTCGTCATTCCAGCCGACAGTCTGGTTGCTGATAAAATTGTCGAAAATGGAGTAAAAGACCGCGGCATATACAGATACGCGCCCATCATCATATTTGCTGCCCAATTCGAAGTTATCGCTAGTTTCGGCCTTGAGATCCGGGTTGGGCTTAATCACAAAATTCGCTATGCCGCTAGAAAGGTGGGGGACGTAACCGTAAGACTTGTCATAGGATGGCGCGCGGAAACCATGGCTATAGCTAAGGTAGCTATTCCATGCTTCGGTCCACTGGTAGCCCACAGACAGGCTTGGCGAAAGCTCGCTGCTGCTTGATGACTCAAGTTCAAAATCACCAATCGTATCGTCACTGGTTGGCGAAAGGTGCTGGTAGTCAAAACGCAGGCTTGGTGTCACCGTCCAAGCTCCCATTTCGATCACGTCATGCACATACACGCCAGCCCGCTTGGTTGTCGCCGCGGCAAAAGGGGCATAGCTGTCAACACGATCGCCGTTCCAGTCATACAGTGCTTTGGTGATCGGCCTTTCATGCTCAAGCCATTCAAACTGTACTCCCCATGCAACGGTATGCTGGCTACCGCCCATCATAAATGGCTTTTGCATTTCTGCCGTTGCGCCATACAGGCTATCGGTGAAGCTACGGGTTTCAACTTGGCTGCGCTTGTATTTCAGCCCCTCCTGCTCGCGCTCCATGATGATGTCTTTATCACCCTGGTTTTCGGTATGGCGGTAATAGAGGCTCAGTTCTGCCTGCTCTGCCCACCAGCTATCTCCTTCCCAGTCAGCCCCAACCTTGAGCTGCAAGTTGTTGATATCAGAATCTTCATGGAAGGATTTCGAATACCAGCCCTTGCCATCTTCTTGGACGGGAGGAATACCTTCATTCCTCACCATATTCTGGTGATAATATTCAGCCTTACCTTTTAGCATCCAGCTATTGCCGACAAACCACTCACTGGTCAATGCCGCGCTATAACCTTCTACTTTCCTTAAATAGAGGTTTTCGTCATAGTTTCTGGTTTCGTTGCCATCCCAATAACTTAGCCGTAGCAGGTTTTCCGTGGCCCCGAGCCGTTTGGCAGCAGTAACGGCAGATGTGTACTTGTCACTGATACCGCTATAACCGGCTTCAACGCCCAGGTAACCATCTTCCTTGCCAAGATAATCCCCCGGGGCCTTGCTGGTGATAACCACCACCCCACCAATAGCCCCCGAGCCGTAAAGCGACGAACCAGCCCCCTTCACAACCTCTACTTGCTTGGCATCGCCAAGATCAAAACTGTTTCTGCCGGCAACATCATTAATGTCATTAGCACCATAGCCATCGGCAACCCGGACGCCGTCCTTTACCACTGCAATTCGATTGCCCGTCATTCCGCGAATGACAATATTTTGCGGCCGCCCGGCCCCGCCCGTCACACTCACTCCTGGTTCATGCACTAGGGCATCATAAAGTTCAGTTGCCCCCTCTCGCTCAATTTGCTCACTGGTGATAACCGCCACCGAGCCATTGGTCTTCGACAGTGGTTGCTCTACTTTGTTGGCCGTTACGATCACAGGCTCAAACTCAGTCACATCCGTACTTGCAAAACTGTTCTGTGCCATTGGCAAAATAGCCAATAAAGCCAGGGGGAGTGGCTTAAGCTGCATCATGGTTCTCCGTTATATCTGTTGTTATTTATCTGGAATAAAGGCAATAGGTCGCCCTCCAGCTGCTGGCAAAGCAGCCGGATTTAAATCTCCGGTGGGAATGGATTACTGCGGCGGTCTGAAAACTTCGGCTGTTTCAGCCTGATGGATCAAAAAGGCATATTCGCGGATTTGCTGCTGGCGAGCGAGGCGGCGATCCTTAAGGTGGCCTCCATCCATATCGGTCAACAGCAAGTATGGGCCTTTAGCCAAACTGAAATCCCTAACCTTCGCAACCCAGCGGGCAGGCTCCCAATAGGGAACTTGGCTATCATGGAGCGCACCTGTAACCAGCATTGGCGGGTAGGACTGGTGGCGTATATTGTCGACTGGGCTGTACTGGCGCATTATCGCCAATTGCTCTGGAACATTCGGGTTCCCCCACTCCGCGTATTCTTGCCTCGTCAGCGGCAACTCCGGATCAGACATGGTGGCGACAACATCGACGAACGGTACTTGCATAACAGCCGCAGCAAACAATTGTGGCTGTGCATTAATTGCTGCCGCAACCAGCGTGCCGCCCGCACTACCGCCCATGGCTAATACCGGGCGGTTATCTCCCTGCGCGTAAAGCTTCATTTGTTGTGCGACAGCAATAAAATCAAGAATACTGTTTGGCTTGTTAACCCCCCTGCCCTGTTGATACCAATCAGGACCAAGGAACCCGCCGCCCCTCACATGGGCAATGGCATAGATCATACCGCGATCGAGCAGGCTCATTATTTGCGGCATAAAATACGGGCGCATCGGTGTGCCATAGGCACCATAGCCATAAAGCACCACTGGCGATTTGGCATTAAGGCGATCGTGGCGATAGGCTATCGATACGGGGATACTCACGCCCTCATGCTCAACCATGATTTGCACACTGCGGTATAAGCGCGGATCAAAGTTGGTATAGCTATCTTGGCTTAGGGTTGACTGGCTAAAATCATCCAGATCGAATTGTAACCATTTGGCCGGCTGCGCCATCGACATCGAACGGATCAGCACACTATTTTCATCACTTTGCCCATTGCTGGACAACCAAGCCACACCGCCAGGAGGCGTAATTTCATGCTGATGGGCAACCTCCAACGCCTGATCCAAGATCACCAACTCGCTTTTCTGTTGCGTCGCAACTTCTAGTACCAAGTGGCTTGGGTACAGGAACCAATTCTTTAGGTGTTGGCCCTCGTCCAATTGCCATATCGGCGTCCAAGGAGCAGGAATTCGCGATACGCTTGTTTGATATAGCGCGAATGCACCGCTGATATTGCTAGAAATAAACACTTTATCTTGGCGCAGATCGGCATAGTATTCTATGCCGTCTTCACGGGGGCGGATCACGCCAAGCTGTTTGCCTGTCGATAGTTCGAGGATCCGCTGCTCGCTGGTATTGTGGTTGTTGCTTTGAATAATTGCATGTCGCTTTGACGCCGATGCATAAACTGACACCAGCCAGTCCAGGCTAGGCTCAGTAAACAAAACCTTGCTATCTCGACTCGATACAAACCACTGTTTCGCACGGTACGGGCGATAAGTCTTTGCTTCGTTCTCAACCCAAATCAGCGATTGGCTATCTGCTCCCCACACCAAGTCGGTGCTGGCATTGGAAAGCACTTTCTCAAAGAAAGTCCCCTCTTGGGTGTCGAATATAGATATTTGATAATTGCGATCACCTCGGCGGTCTTCCGCCAAGGCGATATAGCGATGATCGGGGCTGACACGCCATGCCCCCAAATTGTAGTACTTGCTTTGCTCTGCCCGGCTGCCCAGATCGATAATTGTTGCCGCACTCACTTTATCATGAGGTTTGCGGGCGATACCGTACTGCTTACCATCATTAACAAGCTGATATTCAAAAGCCCCAACTCTCAACCAAAGGTTTTGAGATGCAATGCGCTGGCGCGAACGCCATTCGGCTGCAAGCTCCTCTTCAAGCGGTGCTTGCAAGGCTAAATTATCGTGGCTACGTTTATTCTCGTGCTGCAGGAAAGCGATAACACGCGCGGATTGACGACTGTCATCCCTAAGCCATTGATATTTATTTTGCTCTTCAGCAGCTTGGGCGAAGGCATTCACTCCTCCCATCAGCAAACTACAACCACACAAGACCAAACTGAGCCGTTCTAACTTCATCTTCAACCCGCAACGCACAACTTCTAATCGTTATAAACAGAGCATTAATATGCCCGTAGCGCGGGCATAATCCACCCAAACAATAATGAGATCAATTATCATTTGCATTTATTGAAAATTAGCAAGCCGGTTTTGTGATACCAGTCACAATAAAAACAGCATTTGAATACACTCCGCGATTAAAAAACAAACCAATTATCGATCGCATGAATATGTCTTTGTGTGAAAAGTGTGGCTTAGCTTATTGATACCTGCCGAAAATATGCAGATTCCAGCAGGGAAATGTAGACCTCGGCAAGACAGTTTTTTTCCTATCAACTAAAAAAACCAAGACGGATAACGACAGGAAAAAGAACAATGACACACAAGCAAAAATCACGCATCTGGTTTGCCTGCCCCATACTGTTTTGTATCGGCTATAGCAGCACCGCCCTTGCCCATGGTTATATGGAATATCCAGCAGCAAGACAGGAAATTTGCGCCCAAGACGGCGGCTACTGGGGAGCCAGCGACGGCTCGCAAATACCCAATACCGCATGCCGGGCCGCTTTCATCGAGTCAGGTTGGTATCCCTTTGTGCAGAAGCCGGAATTTGCCCGGCTGGTTTCGGATTACCGCAACCAAGCCGCAGTCGAGCTTGCAGTGCCTGATGGTGCCCTCTGCTCGGCGGCCGACAGCAAAAAGTCAGGCGTAGATCTTCCCTCGCCGACTTGGCAAAAAACCGCCGTTGCCCTCGACACCAGCAACCAAATCACCATCCGCTACCGCGCAGAAACCCCGCACAACCCCAGTTTTTGGCAGTTTTACCTTTCTAAGCCGGGATTCGATAGCGCTAGCCAAGTGCTCACCTGGGCCGATTTGGAACTCATCGACGAAGCAGGAAACGTCCCCACCACCCTGATCAACGGCTTGAAGTACTATGAAATTCCCGTCACCTTGCCTACCGGCAGATCGGGGGATGCGGTGCTTTACAGCCGCTGGCAACGTATCGATCCCGCTGGTGAAGGGTTTTACAACTGTAGCGATATCAGCTTTGGCGGCGATCCAAACCAACCAGAGCCGCCAGCGACATGGACCAAGGCAGGCTCCCTTCTTCAACCAACCACCGACGCCAATAGCGGCGATACCGTCTGGTTCAGGGTTTTCGATGCGCAGGGCCAAGAGCTGATTTTTGAAAAGCTAGCCATATCGGCCAATAACCAAAGCGAGGCGGTTTGGGCCGAATCGTTAGCCCTTGCGATCAATGCTACCCCGTCACCAGCAGCGCTGATCGGCACCCCAGCCGCAGGCGGCGCGATCATTTTTGATCCGTCGGATCTGTATGCCAACGCGGTCTACCTCGCCGATCCCGACTATAGCTTCAGGCTTGAGATCAAGTCAGAGCCAACCCAGCCACCGGTTGGCAACACGGCTTGGTCACCAAGCAAGGCTTACAATGCGGGTGATACCGTCACCTACCAAGGGCAGACTTATACCGCCCAATGGTGGACCAAAGGCGAGCAACCCGGCGCTGCCAGTGTATGGCTGTTGCAAGGCGATGGCAGTGCCCAGGCTTGGAATCCGGATCTCGCCTATCAAGCTGGCGATAGCGTTACCTACCAGGGCAATAGCTATCAGGCAAAGTGGTGGACCAAGGGAGATACGCCCACAACCCCCAACGGCCCGTGGCAACAACGTTAGTCGCCCGATAAAAACCCAACCAAGGCCATTACCCTAATGGCCTTTTTTAAGCTAGATTTAGGGGTAGCATCTAATTCACTCAGGGATGATCGATGATTGCTTTATATGGCTACCCCCGCACCCGCTCGCTTCGGGTTTCTTGGCTCCTGGAAGAAATAGGTATCGACTGGCAATACCATCTAGTTGATTTTTCAAAGGGAGAGCATCGCGCCTCACCGTTTCTCGCCTTAAACCCCAACGGCAAGGTTCCCTGCTTAATTGACGGCGCTGTGGTGATCACCGAGTCTTCTGCTATTTGCCACTACCTTGCTGAAAGGTATGGCGCACACTGGCTACCTGAGTGCGGAACCGCCGATTCAGCCAAGCACCACGAGTGGGTCAGTTTCATAACCACGGAACTTGAGCAGCCACTGTGGAGCATGGGCAAGCATCGCTTTGCCTTGCCGGAGTCAATCCGCTTACCGGAAATGCTCCCGGTCGCCGCCTGGGAATTCAAGAAGGCACTGCAAACAGCTGAAACTAGGGTTAAAGGCAAAGAGTACCTGCTTGGCAATTTTCCCACCATTGCCGATATTCTGCTCACCCACACCTTGAACTGGGCGGTAAAGTTTGACCAAAAACTGCCTGCCGCATTAGAAGAATATCGCCAACATGTAAGCCGCCGGCCGGCCTTGTCCCGGGCGCTAGCCGTCGAACAACAAGCACTGATCGATAGCTAGCAAAGCCCGGTTTGCATTTCCCCCGCCGCCAAAAAGCACAAAAACCGAGCAATCAGACCAAAAAAGACAAACTTAGTGCTTTTTTGGCAAAAAACCGTTGACGGAAAGCAGGAAAACCTTTTTAATGCGCCCCGTTGCCTCGATAGCTCAGTCGGTAGAGCAGAGGATTGAAAATCCTCGTGTCGGTGGTTCGATTCCGCCTCGAGGCACCATCACTTCCTTTTGAAGTAAATGGTGCAAGCAACAATAGCTATTCCCCCTTAGTTCAGTTGGTAGAACGGCGGACTGTTAATCCGTATGTCGCAGGTTCGAGTCCCGCAGGGGGAGCCAAATTTTAGTTTTAAGCCAATGGCTTGGAACACAAAAAGATTAAGTGTGCCGACTTAGCTCAGTAGGTAGAGCAACTGACTTGTAATCAGTAGGTCACCAGTTCGACTCCGGTAGTCGGCACCATCTTTTGCAAAGTAGAGCAAGCCTTTACTTTTGCCTCGATAGCTCAGTCGGTAGAGCAGAGGATTGAAAATCCTCGTGTCGGTGGTTCGATTCCGCCTCGAGGCACCATTATTCATCCGATACGAGTTTTCGTGTTAGATAAAGAATAATTCCCCCTTAGTTCAGTTGGTAGAACGGCGGACTGTTAATCCGTATGTCGCAGGTTCGAGTCCCGCAGGGGGAGCCACATTTAGTGTGCCGACTTAGCTCAGTAGGTAGAGCAACTGACTTGTAATCAGTAGGTCACCAGTTCGACTCCGGTAGTCGGCACCATTTATTTTCTTGCCTGGCAAGAATGCAAAGTAGAGACTTAACCATCGCTACTTCTGCCTCGATAGCTCAGTCGGTAGAGCAGAGGATTGAAAATCCTCGTGTCGGTGGTTCGATTCCGCCTCGAGGCACCATATTTAAATTTGATGCCAATTAGGTCTGATAGGTTATCGCTACGCGATAATGTGTCGGTCCCTAGCCGGGCGCGGTCGATTCCGTCCTCGAGGCACCATATTTTTCCCCCTTAGTTCAGTTGGTAGAACGGCGGACTGTTAATCCGTATGTCGCAGGTTCGAGTCCCGCAGGGGGAGCCACTTTCAAATTCACAGCCGCTAAGGCTTGGATTTCTAGCATACAACTGCGACCTTACTCGTTCCGAGTAATTGTCACAGAGCTAGCCGCCCGCGTTGAGTCCCGCAGGAGGAGCCACTTTCTTTTTAAGCCTTTTGGCTTAGAATAATAAGAATAAATTGCCGACTTAGCTCAGTAGGTAGAGCAACTGACTTGTAATCAGTAGGTCACCAGTTCGACTCCGGTAGTCGGCACCATCTTTAAAACCTCATCATATGATGAGGTTTTTTTTTGCCTGTACCACATAACTGCCTCTGCTCTCCCTCCCTTTCTGTGATGTTGTCCTGTAAATACACAAGTATACCTATAGCAAATATACCCCTTGCCCCGTTCCTCCTTGGTGGGGTATGGATTATGGTTTACAATTAAATTTATCATTAGCGACAGTCATTTAGGACTTATGGCTGGTAGCAATAATTAAATAGCTTTAACTCATATTAAAAAGAAACAGGTTGCGCTGAAACTATGGCAAGCATCAAACTCTCAGTAGAGCGCTTAACCGAAGGTTTATATATCAAGCTCCCCTTGCAATGGACTGATCACCCTTTTCTACTGAACCACTTCAAAATTAAAGACCAGCAACAAATCCGCCTGATCAAAAATCTGGGGGTAAAGTATGTCTTCCTGATCCCGGAGAAAAGCGATGTTGAGCCACGCAGCCCTGAGTCCCAATCGGAGGCCATTAGCGAGCAAGAAAGCCAGTTCCTCGACCGCCAGGCAGAAAAGCTATGGCAAGAGAAGCAAGGCCGCATTACCCGGCTAAAAAACTATAAGCGAAAGCTACAACGCTGCGAAAAAAGCTTTGGCCGCTCGATGGCCCAACTGCGCTCGATCGTTGGCAAGATAAAAAGCCGCCCGGTAACCGCAATCAAGGAAGCCGAACTGCTGGTCGAAGAGATGGTGGAAGCCCTGCTAGAGGCCGATAACGTTGCCCTTCACCTGATGAACGACGGCAAAGAAAACGAAGATGTCTACTTCCACTCATTGAACGTCGCCATTATCTCGATGATGCTTGCCCGCTCGTGCGGTATGTCGCAGGAGGAAATCAAGAACATCGCACTAGGCGCCCTGTTCCACGACATGGGCAAGTTAAAGGTGCCGACGGCCATTACCCGCAAGGCAACGCCGCTAACCGAACCGGAAGAGAACTACTTGAAGCTGCACACCAAGTACAGCTTGGATCTCGCCAACCTTGCCGATGACTTCCCCGAGGCAGCCAAGCCGATCCTGTACCAGCACCATGAGATGCTTGATGGCAGCGGCTATCCCAAGCAGCTCAAGGGCGACCAAATTGATATCAAGGCCCAGCTTGTTGCCGTGGTTAACGCCTACGATAACTTGTGCCACCCGCAGGATCACAACAAGGCCAGGATCCCATACAGCGCGCTATCCTACTTGTTTAAAAACAAGCGCAAGCAATACAACAACGACCACCTGGGCTTGCTGATTAAGCTGATGGGCGTTTACCCTCCAGGCAGTGTGGTACAGCTCTCCAACAAGCAGCTGGGGTTGGTGATCTCGGTAAACAGTGAAAGCCTGCTCTACCCAAATGTGTTGCTCTATGATCCGAGCGTTCCTTCCAATGAGGCGCCGATCATCGACTTGGAAGAAAATAACCTGCGAATTGAGCAAGCCATTCCGCCGCATAAGTTGCCGGAGCAAGTCCACACCTACCTCAACCCCCGGATCCGGATCTCCTACTACTTCGACCCGGACGACTAAGTGGTCGCTTGCTAGCCCCTGATAAAAAAACGCCTTGGCTGTGATAACCAAGGCGTTAGTTTTTCTTGGGGAAAAGTGCCCTGCTACCAGCTAAACATTTCCTTGATCCAGCCAGCTGGCTTGCTGCTATCGCAATAGGCTTTCACCGAGCCGTCCTTGTCCCATACCGGCAATGAATGCTGGCCAGCACAATCCCGTGCCAGCGTTCCATTTGCCATCCGCGAGTACTTGGCTGTTGTCAGCTGCTGCGGCCAATTCAGGCGCAGCGGCTCTGGGTAGCGGCGTTTGAGGTAATCGCTGTACAAGCGCAATGCACCTGACGAGCCGGTTAGGTTGACCGACTTGTTGTCATCGCGCCCAATCCATACTGTCACCACTTCCCGGCCGTCAACACCAACATACCAGCTGTCGCGGTTGCGATCAGTGGTTCCCGTCTTGCCTGCCAGTGCAGCCCAGCCAAATTGTGGCTGTAGGAACCGGGCAGTACCTTGCGAGACGACGTTTTTCATACCGTAAGTTGTCAGCCAGGCCGCCTGCTCAGGCACCGACTGGGTTGCCCTTGGCACGCTTTGGTACAACAAACTGCCTTGGATATCGACCACGGAGCGCAATGCCGTCAGCTCGGCCCGACGGCCGCTGCTTGCCACCGTCTGGTACATCTGGGTCACTTCGTATGGGGTCAGGGTAAATGCCCCAAGCAAAATTGCTGGCAATTTCGGTATCTCATTGCGATCCACCCCTAAGTCGACCATGGTGTCGATAACCTCATCAAGCCCCACCTGCATCCCGAGGTTCACCGTCGGCACATTCAACGATTTCGCCAAGGCGTAGTACAGCGGCACTTCGCCCCTGAACTTACGGTCATAGTTCCTCGGCTGCCAGCTGTTGCCGCGGCTACCGGAGAGTTTGATTGGCTTATCCTCGATGGTCGTCGCCAAGTCAAACGACTCAGGCTCGCGCAATGCTGCCAAATAAACCGCTGGCTTGACCAAAGAGCCTATCTGCCTACTGGCATCCAGCGCGCGGTTAAAGCCAGCATAACCAGGGCGGCTGCCACCAATCATGGCACGAATTTCCCCGGAGCGACGATCGGCGGCCACCATTGCAGTTTCAACCTTGGTCCCCGCCTTCTTGTCGAGTTGCGGGATCATGCCCAGCACCGCTTGCTCGGCCTCCTGCTGGGACAAGGGATCAAGGGTGCTGAATACCCTCAGACCAACGCCCGGGGTAAAGTTATCACCGACTTTTTGCTTCAGCTCTCGCTGCAACTGCTGGAAGTAAGCAGGCTGGCGGCTGGCAATACGCGGTCGGCTCTGCACATCCAGCGGGCGGGAAGCCGCTTGCTCGTATTGGTCCCCGTTAAGGATGCCGTTGTCCATCATCAGGCGCAGGATCAAATCACGGCGCTGGCGGGCCCGATCCGGGTTGCGCCAAGGATTGTAGTAGGACGGCCCCTTTGCCATAGCCACCAGCAACGCCTGCTGGTCAATACGTAGCTCCTGCAAAGGACGGCCAAAGTACAAACGTGCCCCCAGCGCAAAGCCGTGGACTTCCTTGCCGCCGTTTTGCCCCAGGTAGATCTCGTTGAGGTAAGCCTCGAGGATCCGATCCTTGTTGTAGCGATAATCGATGATCAGCGCGATATAGGCCTCGCTCAGCTTACGCCACAGGGTACGCTCGCGGGTCAGGAAGATATTCTTTGCCAACTGCTGGGTCAGGGTACTACCGCCCTGGACGGTGCGTCCGGCCTTGAGGTTGACCACCAAGGCACGGGCTATCGCCAGCGGGGATACCCCGTCGTGGTGGTAGAAATCCCGATCTTCCGTTACCAGCAAGGCTTCAACCAGCACTTCGGGGAATTGCTCGCGCGGCATAAAAATACGCTGCTCACCCTCGGTCGTGCCCAGCATCCCCAGCATCTTTGGCTCGATACGCAAGTAGCCCAGCTGGCGCTTGCTGCCCACTTCATGGATGCTTTTCAGCTCGTTATCGGAAAACGTCAGCATGATATGGCGTGCGCCCTCGTGGCCGTCGTCAAATTCAAACGGCCGGCGGATCAGCTCAATGCGGGTTGACGATGACGAGTACTCGCCATTGCGTTGCGGGGTATGCACCTTGTGGTATTTCAGCAAATCAAGCTCGCGCTTGACCTCGTTGAGGGTGATCGCCTGTCCCGGTTGCAGGTTAAGCACCCGCCCGTATACCACCGCAGGTAAGTTCCAAAGCTGGCCATCAAACTTGTCTCTCACCACATTGTCGAGGTAGATCCCCACCACCAGCAACACGGCGAACACCACAATGGCCACCTTGACACCAAAGCCAATCAGCCACTTGAGCCAGCGCGGCAAGCGAGATGGCTTCTTGCTTGGTTTCTTCCGGCTCCGGCTGGACTTGGCCAGTTTTTTCTTGGCCGTCGATGCCGCCTTGCGGCGCGTGGTTGTTTTTTTCGTTCCGGGCTTTGGCCCCGGCTTCTTTGGAGCCTGCGCCGCCGAACGCAACCCCAATAATTGACTCAATGGCAAAATTCTGTGTTCCCTAAATCCCAGCTTATTGCCAGCCGGGGCAATTCGAGTTTAACAAAGCGCAAAAGGTTGATGCTTCTGCTCTTCCCTGCCCTACATATACTTCTTCGTTTTTCGGGTCGGGGCATGGGTTGCCGGATCATCCGGCCACGGGTGTTTCGGGTAGCGCCCTTTCATTTCCTTCTGGACATCTTTGTAGGATCCCTGCCAAAAAGCGGCCAGATCTCGGGTGATCTGAAGCGGCCTTTGCGCTGGCGACAACAATTCTAGCACTACCGCCACCTTGCCATTGGCAATCAGCGGCGAAGATTGCTCACCAAACATTTCCTGCAGCTTCACCGCCAATACAGGCGCCTGTCCCACCTGGTAGCGAATAGGATAACGCGAACCGGTGGGCACCTGGTAATGGGTCGGCAAGGCTTCATCCAGCGCTTGCTTCTTGTCCCAACCAAGCTTGGCCTCCAATGCCGCTATCAGATCCAGCTTATCAAGCGCCTTGAGGGTTTTCATGCCATTCATATAAGGCAACAGCCACTCCTCGGCCGTTGCCAGCAAAGCCTCATCATCCATCGCCGGCAATACCAACTCCGGCAACCACTCATTGGCACAGCGCGCCCTTTCGAGCAGGTTTTCGGCAGACCGCTGCCACGGTAACACCTTCAGCCCCTTGCGAACCACCGCATTGAGCAGTGCCTCGCTGGCCTTCGCGGGATCTGGCTCTCCCATACTACGGCGTTCCAGCACCAACTTCCCGCAGCAAAGCTGCTTCTCGGCAGTCAGGCGGCCCTTTTTGTCATCCCAGTCCAGCCATTCCCGTTCGCAGAACAAGTGTGGCAGGGCTTGTTGCAGTGTGGCGGCATCGGCAGCCACCGCCGAGAAGATACGGCTATCCCCTTGGCGGGTCTTGACGATATCAGCCACCACCAAGAGGTTTTCATCGGCAAGCGGCTCGTCCGGCATCAACATCGCCCCTTGGCCGTTGGCCAGCTGGTAGCGGCTATCCCTGCCGCGGGACAGTGCAATCCGATCGGGAAAGCCCGCCGCCATCAGTGGCGCTATCCACTCCCGCGCCACAACCAATGTTGTTGAGGAATGGCCGTCCAGTTTACCTAAGTGCTGTTTCGCCCGTTGTAAGTAATGTCTGCTTTTCGGTAATTTACCGCTTTCCAGCATGCTCAGCTGGAAGTGCAAATCCGGATTATTCATTCCCCGCGGCGGCTCCTCCAGCAAAGCAACCAGCATCGCCGCCGTCGCGCCTGCCCCCGCGTCGTTGTCTTGCCCCATCAGCAGCATCGCGGCATGGCGGGGGTCGGCACCGAGCGACTGGATTGCCTTGCCCTTCTCGGTCAACTGGTTGCGCTCATCCATCGCGTCCAGCGAGCGCAGCAGACGGCGTGACTGGCCTAGCGCGATGGCAGGGGGCACATCTAACCACTTCAGCTCAGCGGCATCACTACAGCCCCATTGCGCCAGCTCCATCGCCAATGCGGTGAGATCTGCGCGTAAAATTTCAGGTTGCGGTGTTGCCGGTTGGCGGCTGAGTTGTTCCTCGCTGTAGAGCCGCAAGCAGATCCCCGGTTCAAGGCGACCGGCACGCCCCGCCCGCTGCTCGGCGGAAGATTGGGCAATCCTGACCGACTCCAGCTTGCTTATGCCGGTCTTCGGGTCCCATTGGGCAATACGCTCTAGCCCGCAGTCGACCACCAAACGGATCCCCTCAATCGTCAAGCTGGTCTCGGCAATATTGGTCGCCAATACCACCTTGCGCTTGCCCTTGGGCGCAGGCTCTATCGCTTGCTGCTGCTGGCTACCGGAAAGCTGGCCATAAAGCGGGCTGAGCAGAACATCATTGCCAACAACTGGTTCCAGTTGCTCTGCCAAGCGGCGTATCTCCCCCGCTCCCGGCAAGAACACCAATATCGAACCCGACTCGTGCGCAAGTAGCGAGGTGACTTCGCGACAAGTGGCTTCAATCAGGTTAACCGAGTCCGCCAGGCGCTTGTAACGGTGCTCGACCGGGAAACTGCGCCCCTGCGACTCGACATAGCCAGCTTCGGGCAACAGCTCACCCAATGCCTGCTCGTCCAAGGTGGCTGACATCACCAATAGCTTGAGGTCGTCACGCAGCGCTTCCTGCACCTCCAAGGCCAGCGCCAAAGAGGTGTCAGCATGGATACTGCGCTCATGGAATTCATCGAAGATTAGCAACGAGATCCCATCAAGTTCGGGATCTTGCTGCAACATGCGGGTCATCACCCCTTCGGTGACGATTTCTAGTTTGGTCTGCTTGCTGACCTTGGTCTCACCGCGTACGCGCAAGCCGACTGTCTGCCCCACCTTCTCTCCCAGTTGGGAAGCCAAGTAGGCCGCGATATTGCGGGCAGCAAGGCGGCGGGGCTCCAGCATCACAATCCGGCCGTCCAAGCCGGCCTGCTGTAACACAGCCAATGGCAAGCGGGTTGACTTACCCGCCCCGGGCGGGGCCTTGAGGATCAATTGCGAGCAGGATGCGAGTTGCTCGAGAAGCATGGGAAGAACGTCTTCGATAGGCAGCTGTGACAATGGGAACACCTTGTGTCATATTCAAACTAAGCTCTGCCATTGTACATCACCGCCATGAAAGAGAAAAAACAACGCCTATTCTTCGCCATTTCCCCGTCGCGCAACGCGCAAGACTTCAAACCCTTGTGCCAGCTATCACAACGCCTATCGGTGTTTGGCCGCCCCGTACCAACGAGCAACGTGCATGTGACCCTGGCTTTTCTCGGCGGGGTTTCTAGCCAGCAAACCGAGGCGATAAGGCGGGCAACTACTAGGCTCAACCCACCACCCGCCTTTACCCTAAACCTCGATACCCTCGGCTATTGGAAGCGAAGCAAGGTACTTTGGCTCGGCACCGAGTCGCCACCGCCCGCAATCCTTCAGCTCGCCGAGCAGTTGAAGTCGCTGGCTATCCAAAACGGTATCAACCAGGAAAGCCGTCCCTACCGACCCCATATCACATTGGCCAAGTCGGTGATCCAACGCCCGGCATCGCTTCCCGACAACCCCAAATTTAGCTTTCACTTCGACCACTTCGGCCTGTATATTTCAGAGTCGGTTGTTTGCGCCGGCCGCCAAGGCGTGCGTTATACCTGCCTCGAACAATGGCCGCTGCAACCGACTGGCACCCGATAAAACGACAACAACGAAGGCATAAGTATTCCCGTCAGCCGCCAAGGAATGAGATGAAATTTGATCCGACATTGCAATCTGCAACGTTAATTAAGCGCTATAAGCGCTTTCTAGCCGACATTGAACTGCCCGACGGCACAGTGAAAACCATCCACTGCGCCAACACCGGCGCCATGACAGGCTGTGCCGAGCCCGGCAACACCGTTTGGTACTCGACCTCCGACAACCCAAAGCGTAAGTACCCAAATAGTTGGGAAATATCACAGACCCCGGCGGGGGACATGATTTGTGTCAACACCGCGCAGGCCAACCGCCTGGTGGTAGAGGCGATAAATCAAGGCGCCATCACAGAATTAGCAGGCTATACGTCACTTCGAACCGAAGTAAAGTATGGTAGTGAAAACAGCAGGATAGACGTGCTTCTAGAGGCAGAAAACAAACCTGCCTGCTATATTGAAGTAAAAAGCGTTACGTTGCTTGAAAATGGAAGGGGATATTTCCCTGATGCTGTCACCACAAGGGGGCAAAAGCACATCCGCGAATTAATAGAAGTGGCACAAAGCGGACAACGTGCCATACTTTTTTTCGCAATTTTGCATTCAGGGATTGAAAATGTTGCCGCGGCACACCATATAGACCCGGACTATCACACTTTAATCCAACAGGCAGAACAGGAAGGCGTAGAAATCGTGTGTTACAAGGCGGTATTGAACCAACACGAGATTTACCTAGACAGTTGCATAAAATTCAACCAGTAGATCCCCCAAAGTGATGCTTTCTTCACATTGGTATACAATTGGATATATGCAGCAATTGCCACACTACCCCCTTTCTGCTATAGATACCGCCCAAATTTAACCAGTGACGGTTATTAGGTATATTAGGAGATGCTATATGCCAGAGAGCAAAGTTAAAAAATCGCTAGGCATCCTGGCTATTGCTGGGCTTGAGCCATATCAAGAGAAAGCTGGCGAAGAGTATATGGGTGAAGCGCAACTTGAGCACTTCCGCAAGATTCTTGGCGCTTGGCGTAACCAGCTTCGCGAAGAAGTTGATCGCACCGTTAACCACATGCAGGACGAAGCCGCAAACTTCCCGGATCCTGTTGACCGTGCAGCGCAAGAGGAAGAGTTCAGCCTTGAACTTCGCAACCGCGATCGCGAACGCAAACTGATCAAGAAAATTGAGAAGACACTGCAGCGCATCGAAGACGACGACTTTGGTTTTTGTGACTCGTGCGGTATCGAAATCGGTATTCGCCGTCTAGAAGCACGTCCTACAGCCGATCTATGTATCGATTGTAAAACGCTTGCTGAAATCAAAGAAAAGCAGATGGCAGGCTAATACCCCAAGGTATTCACTGACTACTGTATCAAGAGGGAGCGTCGGCTCCCTTTTTCATTTTTCCACGTTATCATTTGCAGCCAACCGGGAGCCCTTCCCCAACCGCCGTATTAGTTAGCTTATGAGTACAAACAAACATTATATTGGCCGCTTTGCCCCTTCGCCTTCAGGCCCGCTGCATTTTGGCTCCCTTGTCGCCGCGCTCGGTAGTTACCTCCAAGCACAGTCGCAGCAAGGCAGCTGGCTCGTGCGGATGGAAGATCTCGACCCGCCGCGCGAAATGGCCGGTGCCGCCGATGACATCCTCCATACCCTGGAAGCCTACGGCTTGCATTGGGACGGGAGCGTGATGTACCAAAGCCAACGCCATGAGGCCTACCAGGCCCAAATTGAGCAATGGCTGGCGCACGGGCAGGCCTATTATTGCCAATGTACTCGTAAGCAAATTAAGGAAGCGGGCGGCTTCTACCCCGGCACCTGCCGTGAGTTGCAGCAACCGGCAGCCAACAGCGCCATCAGGCTAAAAGTCGATGAGCCGGTCACCTACTTCGTTGACCGCCGCCATGGCCGTATCGAGATCCCGGCCGCGCTGGCACAAGAAGACTTCATCATCCGCCGCCGCGATGGGCTGTATGCCTATAATTTGGCTGTGGTGCTTGACGATATCGAGCAAGGGGTGACCGAGGTCGTGCGCGGTGCCGATCTCATCGAGCCGACCGGCCGCCAAATCGGCTTGTACCGCCTATTGGGCCAAACCGAGGTCAGCTACCTCCACCTGCCGCTGGCAGTCACAGAAAACGGCAACAAGCTATCGAAGCAAAACCACGCCCCGGCAATCGACAAGACGGCCCCCAAGCCCGCCCTGATGGCAGCGATGCGCTTTCTCGGCATGACGCCACCCGATGACTTATTGGCGTCAAATATCGACGATATCCTGCGCTGGGGCAGCGAAAATTGGCAGCTAGAAAGCCTGCCCGATTCCACAGCAGTGACGCTAGGATTCTAAAATGCGTTGCTGTGATATATGATATGCGGCTGTTTGTTGAACCCGAACCACATAAATGAGGTGTATTATCTTTAATCGAGTAGCCAGCTTTTGCCGTAAGGTATTGAATCGCGATAATAGTACTCTCGACAACGAGGAACTGGCCTTGCAAGTTTATCAGCGCCAAGAGCACGGTATTTCACGTAAAGATATCAGCGAAAACGCGCTGAAGGTCCTGTATCGCCTAAATAAGGCCGGTTATGACGCCTATTTGGTCGGCGGGGGGGTTCGCGATCTCCTTCTGGACAAACAACCGAAAGATTTCGACATTGCGACCAACGCCACGCCGGAAGAAATTAAGCAGCTCTTCCGTAACTGCCGCCTGATTGGCCGCCGTTTCCGCCTGGCCCACATTTTGTTTGGCCGTGATGTCATTGAAGTCGCGACATTCCGCGGCCACCATGCCGATGCCAAGCCCGCGCTTAAAGACAAGAAGCAGGTCTCGGCCCAGAGCCAAGAAGGCATGCTGCTGCGCGACAACGTGTATGGCACCATCGAAGAAGATGCCGAGCGCCGCGACTTCACTATCAACGCGCTTTACTACAGCATCAAAGACTTCAGCGTTACCGACTATGTCAACGGCGTTGAGGATCTCGACAACCGTATCATTCGCCTGATCGGCGATCCGGAAACCCGCTACCGCGAAGACCCGGTTCGCATGCTGCGTGCTGTTCGCTTCGCGGCCAAGCTGGATATGGACATCGAAGAGAAAACGGCCGAGCCGATTGTCCCGCTGTCGAACCTGCTGCAGGACATCCCGCCTGCGCGCCTGTTCGAAGAAAGCCTGAAGCTGCTGCAGTCGGGCAATGGTTTCGACACCTACAAGCTGCTACGCGAATACAACTTGTTCCAGCAACTGTTCCCGCTGCTATCCGAGCACTTCACCGAAGAGCAGGACAGCCAAACCGAGCAGATGATCGAACATATCCTTAAAGCGACCGATAAGCGCCTGGCTGAAGACAAGCGCGTCAATCCGGCCTTTATGTTTGCCGCGATGCTGTGGTACCCGATGGTTACCCGCGCCGAGGAAATTTCATTTGCCAGCGGCCTGTCATACTACGACGCCTTCATGGTGGCCTCGAACGACATCCTCGATGAGCAAGTAAAGACCATTGCGATTCCGCGCCGCTTTACCACTACGGTACGTGATATTTGGCAGCAGCAAATGCGCTTTAGCCGCCGTTCCGGCAAGCGTGCCTTCAAGATGATGGAGCACCCGAAGTTCCGTGCGGCGTACGACTTCCTGGAGATGCGCGGCAAGTTTGAAGACGATGAGATTGCCGAGCTCGCCAAGTGGTGGAACGATTTCCAGGCCGCCGATCGCAACCAGCGCGGTAAGATGGTGCAGGAAATCAATGGTGGAAGCACAGGCACCACCCGCCGCCGTCGCCGCCGCCCGCAACAGCGCCGCAAGAAACCACAGGCGAAATCCTCATGATCAGAGCCTATATCGCCGTTGGCAGCAACCTGAGTGATCCCGTCACTCAGGCCCAAAGCGCCATTGAAGCCTTAAAACAACATCCCGATCTCAAGGTGGTCGGGGTGTCATCACTGTACAGCAGCACGCCGATGGGTCCCCAGGACCAGCCTGACTACATCAATGCTGTTGTCGCTGTCGAGACCGAGCTCGCGCCGCTGGCGCTACTCGACTGTACCCAGTCAATCGAACAAGAACATGGCCGCGTTCGCAAAGCCGAGCGCTGGGGCCCGCGCACCTTGGATCTCGATATCGTCCTTTACGGCGATCTCGTGCACCAGTGCGAGCGCCTCACTGTGCCGCATTACGGCATGAAAGTACGTGAATTCGTGCTTTATCCACTTGCTGAAATTGCACCTGAGTTGGTTCTACCCGACAACACTGCCCTGCAAAGCTTGCTGGCAGAGGTAGACCGCAATGGCTTGACCATCTGGTCAAGCTAACCGCAGCTCAGGAGTTGAGGGAGAGAAAATGAAAAAAATCACAATTAACGACCTGATGAAGTGGAAGCAAGAAGGTCGTAAGTTTGCGTCTGTTACCGCCTATGATGCGAGTTTTTCCCAGCTTTTCGAGCAGCAGGGCATGCCTGTAATGCTGGTAGGCGATTCATTGGGAATGGTGCTTCAGGGCAAACCGGATACACTGCCGGTCAGTGTTGCCGATGTTGCCTACCACACGCGTTGTGTGCGTGCTGGCAGCCCGAACTCACTTTTGATGGCAGATATGCCATTCATGAGTTACAGCACCCCAGAGCAGGCTTGTGAGAACGCGGCAGAGCTAATGCGTGCCGGTGCCAACATGGTCAAGCTTGAAGGCGGGGCCTGGCTGGCAGAAACCGTCACCAAACTCACCGAGCGTGCTGTACCGGTTTGTGCCCACTTGGGCCTGACGCCGCAATCCGTCAATATTTTTGGCGGCTATAAAGTGCAAGGACGTGACTCTGACCACGCAGAGCAGATGGTAAAAGATGCTATCCTGTTGAAAAATGCGGGTGCCCAGATCATTTTGCTTGAATGCGTGCCAGCTAGCCTTGCAGAGCGCATCACGAAAGCCGTCGAAGTACCTGTTATCGGTATCGGTGCTGGTAACGTGACCGACGGACAAATTTTGGTCATGCATGACATGTTCGGGATCTCGGCAAACTACATGCCTCGTTTCTCCAAAAACTACCTGGCAGAGACTGGCGAGATGCGTGCAGCCGTAACCAAATACCTAGAAGATGTCGAGGCCGGTACCTTCCCGGGCCCAGAACATACCTTTGAATAAGGAATAAAGATGCAAACATACGCCGAGATTGCCCCGCTAAGAGAACAGATCCGCGTTTGGCGCCGCGAAGGCCGCCGGATTGCCTTTGTTCCGACCATGGGCAACCTGCACGAAGGCCACCTGACGTTGGTTCGCAAGGCCCGCGAACATGCCGATGTGGTTGTCGTCAGTATTTTTGTTAACCCGATGCAGTTCGACAAGGCCGACGATCTAAACAACTACCCTCGCACGATGGAAGATGATCTTGCGAAGCTAAATGGTGAGTCTGTCGAGGCCGTGTTTACCCCAACACCGGAGATCATGTATCCGGATGGTTTGGACCGCCAAACATTCGTTGACGTGCCGGGGCTTTCTACCATGCTGGAAGGCGCATTGCGCCCTAGCCACTTCCGTGGCGTGGCAACCGTCGTCACCAAGCTATTCAACATCGTCCAGCCTGACGCTGCCTGCTTCGGCGAGAAAGACTACCAGCAATTGGCGTTGATCCGCCAAATGGTGGCTGACATGGCGATGGACACCGAGGTTATCGGTGTGCCGACAGTCCGTGAAATGGACGGCCTGGCCATGAGCTCCCGCAATGGCTACCTGACTGTCGATGAGCGCCAGCGCGCCCCTGTTCTAGCCCGCACCATGCGCTGGATCAGCAGCCAAATCCGCGGCGGCCGCAACGACTACTCAGAGATCATTGTCGATGCCAACGATCAACTGCGTGCAGCAGGCCTTCAACCGGATGAAATCTACATTCGCGATGCAGCCAGCCTGCAACCGCTAACCGAAGAAAGCCAGCAGGCGGTGATCCTGATGTCGGCATTCCTGGGTAAGGCCCGCCTGATCGACAACCAGGTTATCGACCTGACTCCACCGGCACCCGCTGCTGAATAAGAGTTCATAACGACCAAGCACCCAAGGCCATGCATCATTGATGCATGGCCTTTTTATTTACAGCCATTTAACCTCCCAAGAACCATAAAATCACATGTCGAGATATTTCAATTTTAAAGATGCATTTTAATTGCAACTTTAAAATTGTGCCGTTATGATGCCTAAAAAAATCATCATACAATTATAGGTAAAGTCATGTCACAGCAGCCTCAATCGCATAACACCCACTTTCAACCACAGACCATAGCCGACCGCCTGGCATGGTACTTTGTTCTGTTGCTACGCACTTGTGCTGATCTCTTGTTTGGCAAGCGCTACGCCCATCGCGCAATCGTACTAGAAACCGTCGCCGCAGTACCCGGCATGGTCGGTGGCTTTTTCAACCACCTTAAAGCCCTGCGCCGGATCCGTGACGACGAGGGCTGGATCAAGGAGCTACTGGCAGAAGCAGAGAACGAGCGCATGCACCTGATGACCTTTATCGAGATCGCCCAGCCATCATTGTTCGAGCGCGGCTTGATCCGTGTTACCCAGGTGATCTTCCTGTGCGTGTACACCTTGATTTACCTACTTTCAGCCAAAACTGCCCACCGCATCGTCGGTTACTTCGAAGAAGAAGCGGTCCGTAGCTATGACAATTTTCTTAGCTATATCGACAACGGCACTATCGCCAACACCCCAGCGCCGCAAATCGCCCTTGATTACTGGAAACTGCCAGCCGATGCCACGCTAAGGGAAGTTGTTGTCGCGGTTCGTGAAGATGAAATGCATCACCGCGACCGCAACCATGGCTTTGCCAATGCTTACCACGCCAAGCAGACCCCGGCGCACATCTAAATACCCATAAAAAATCCCGGCTCGATGGCCGGGATTTTTATTTAGCTAGCAATCGGGCTAGGAACTAGGAACGAAGCCCGATACCACGCGAAATCAAGAAATAAACGATACTATAAAGCGCCACAGTGAACACGCCAAGCACCGCAAACGAGGTACCGATACCCACATCAGACACGCCCAGGAAACCGTAGCGGAAAGCGTTGACCATATAAACAATAGGGTTCAGCTTGGATACTGCCTGCCAAAACTCCGGCAACAGCGCTAGCGAGTAGAACACGCCGCCAAGGTAGGTTAGCGGTGTCAGCACGAAAGTCGGAATAATACTGATATCGTCAAAGGTTTTGGCGAAAACGGCGTTGATCAGGCCGCCCAACGAGAACACCACCGAGGTCATAAACACGGTTGCTACCACTACTCCTAGGTGGGCCACTTGCAAGTCGACGAACAGCAGCGACACCACAGAGACAATCAGGCCAACACCCAGCCCGCGCAAGACCCCGCCGCCAACAAAGCCAGCGATAATGATGTAGTTGGGCACCGGGGCGACCAGCAACTCCTCGATGTTATGCTGGAACTTGGCGCTGAAAAACGACGATGCCACATTCGAATAGGAATTTGTGATCACCGACATCATGATAAGGCCCGGCACGATGTATTCCATGTAGGTGAAGCCACCCATCTCGCCAATCCGGCTGCCAATCAGATTACCGAAGATAATAAAATACAGTGTCATGGTGATCGCAGGCGGTACCATGGTTTGCACCCAGATACGGGCAAAGCGGTTCACTTCCTTGGTGATCAGGCTTTTGAAGGCAATCCAATACTGCCGATTCATGATTGCGCTCCTGTAGGCTGTTTCGCGGCTTTGGCATTTGCCACCAAGGTGACAAACAATTCTTCAAGGCGGTTGGCTTTGTTCCTCATCGAAATCACATCGATACCTTGCTGGGTCAGCTGGGCGAAGACATGGTTGAGGCTGTCGCCCTTGCTGATGTCGACTTCGAGGGTATGGTTATCAGGTAGCTTCCACTGCACACCGTCAAGCTCCGGCTTGTTGCCGTTCAGCTTCACATCAAGGATGAAGGTTTCAACCTCGAGCTTGCTCAGCAGCGCTTTCATTGAGGTGTTCTCGACCAGCTCACCATGGTTGATGATACCGATATTGCGGCATAGCATTTCGGCTTCTTCCAGATAATGGGTCGTCAGGATGATAGTGACGCCCTCACCATTGATCTTGCGCAGGAACTCCCACATCGAGCGGCGCAATTCGATATCGACCCCTGCGGTTGGCTCATCCAAAATCAATAGCTTGGGCTCGTGCATCAAGGCACGGGCAATCATCAGGCGGCGCTTCATACCACCCGACAGGTTACGGGCGCGCTCGTTGCGCTTTTCCCACAAGTCGAGCTGGGATAGGTACTTCTTGGCCCGCTCCTTGGCCAATGGGCGCTCAACGCCATAATAGCCGGCCTGGTTCACCACAATCTGCTCGACGGTCTCGAACTGGTTGAAGTTAAATTCCTGCGGTACCAAGCCCAACTGCTTCTTGGCATCCACTTTCTGGCGATCGAGATCGTAGCCAAACACGCTAACCTCACCCGACGACTTGTTAACTAATGAGCTAATAATGCCTATTGTGGTCGATTTTCCTGCACCGTTAGGGCCTAATAGCGCGAAAAAATCGCCCTCTTTAACACATAGGCTCATGTTTTTCAGTGCATTAACGCCACCTTTATAGGTTTTGTTTAAATTTTTTATTTCCAATGCGTTCATAAAATGCGATCTTTATGTTAGAAACTTTCATCGGACAACTAATCCGATTTGCTATCGAACCAGCTTGTGTATAGTAAAGCCAGTTTTCATATCTATCAGAATTATCAATAGCCCTGATACATATGTGAATTGGTAGTACCGAACGGGCAACCTGTAATTCAATTCCAGGCACTTGCTTCGTAGGTATACGAATGTATCAAAGAAAGGCATTATCATGGCAGATATTAAACAGCTATTCGCAAACAACGTTTCTTGGTCCGAAAACATCAAGGAAGAAAAGCCTGAGTTTTTCACCCACCTTGCTAAGGCACAGCACCCCGAATACCTATGGATTGGTTGTGCAGACAGCCGCGTACCGGCCGAGCGCCTGACCGGGCTAGACTCAGGTGAGCTATTCGTACACCGAAACGTGGCAAACCAAGTGATCCACACCGATCTCAACTGCTTGTCCGTTGTCCAATACGCCGTCGACGTACTAAAAGTCAGACACATTATCGTCTGTGGCCACTATGGCTGTGGCGGTGTTACCGCTGCCATCGAAAACCCGCAACTTGGCCTGATCAACAACTGGCTACTGCATATCCGTGATTTGTTCCTCAAGCACCGCTCCGATCTTGGCCAGATGCCACGCGAAGAGTGGGACAACAAGCTTTGCGAAATCAATGTCGCCTCTCAGGTATACAACCTTGGCAACTCAACCATCATGCAGCAAGCGTGGGAGCGTGGGCAGCAGGTTAAAATCCACGGTTGGATCTACGGTATCGGTGACGGCAAGCTGCGTGACCTAGGGGTTACCGCAACGAGCCGAGAGTCACTGGAAGTCAGTTTCCAATCAGCAATGACAGAGATCCTGCCTAGCCTTGAAAAAGAGCTAGAGCGCTGATTTTATACCTAAGCTCATATAAAAAAAGCGACCCCTGGTCGCTTTTTTATTGCCCGAGAAGCAATTAACCTTCTAGCGGCACAACCTTACCGATGTATGGCAGGTGACGGTATTTCTGCGCATAGTCGATGCCCACGCCAACCACGAACTCATCCGGGATTTCAAAACCATACCAATCAACATCAACATGCACTTCACGGCGCTCTGGCTTATCAAGCAGCGTACAAATGCGGATCGAGTTTGGTTCGCGTAGGGATAGGATCTCACGCACCTTGTTCAGGGTATTGCCCGTGTCGATGATATCTTCAACCAAAAGTACATCTTTACCCTTGATGTCATCATCCAGGTCTTTCAGGATACGAACATCACGGTTGCTTTCCATGGTGTTGCCATAGCTCGATGCAGTCATGAAGTCGACTTCATGAGGAAGGTCAATTGCACGCGCTAGATCAGCCATAAACACGAATGAACCACGTAGTAGGCCTACCATTACTAGATTTTCCGAATCTTTGTAACACTCGGTAATTTGCTGTCCTAGCTCTTTTACTCGTGCCTGAACATCCTGCTCAGAAATCATTACTTCAACTGTATGCTTCATCTTTATCTCCATCAGAACGACTGCACCAGCCGCCTGTCGGCTTACGGTAAAACGGAAGCCTATTCTACCATCCATTGATGGGAATAGTTATTTTATCGATCCTGTCAATTATATGACACACATTGAGTAAAAGCAGTTTGAATACACTCAATTGCTCCTGTAAAGTTATCTGACAACTACTAATCATAAGCAAAACAAATACTTTAAAGCTAGGGAATAAGCCATATGGATACGATCGTAAAGAAAACTCGAACCCGCCTATCACCTGAGAAAAGGAAACAGCAACTTCTTGATTTTGCTCTTGAAGTGTTCGCCAGGCGCGGCATTGGCCGAGCTGGCCATGCTGATATAGCAGATATGGCAAACGTCTCTGTAGCAACGGTATTCAATTACTTTCCAACCCGTGAAGCCTTGGTTGAACAAGTGCTGGCCCAAGTGGAAAGTCGCTTTCACCTATTGCTAAAAGACAACCTCGACAGCGCTCAGCCAGTCGATATCCAGCTCACGGCGCTCTGCTACCAGTTGATTGATGATGTGATTGAGCAACAAGATTGGGTAAAAGTCTGGTTCGAATGGAGTACATCGGTACGCGATGAAATCTGGCCCTTGTTTGTCAGCAGCAACAAGAAAAGTTTTGAGCTGTTCGCAAAACTGTTCGAGCAAGCCGAGTTGGACTCGCCATTGTCGGCCAAAGAGCAAGCTTGGCAGTTCCAAGGGCTATGTTATGTGCTGTACCTACAAACCAACATCTCGCCTAACCGCGAGCAGATGCAGCAGCAGGCCGATATTCAAATTCGTACGCTATTTAGCAATAGCTAAGCTTGCCTCCTTTATCAACAACAAAGGCCAGCAAATGCTGGCCTTTTCTTTTTTCAACAAACTAAAACTAACTAAGCTAGCTTGCCGCAGCAAAGACAACGGGCTCGTGCGGCTCCAGCTCTACCTCGACCTTGTCGCCGATATTAAGGATCAGGTGCGAGTTCACGATCAGGCTGTGGCCCTGGAAGTCGACGGTATAACGGCAACTATCCCCCATGAACAATTGCTCGGTGATCGTCCCCACCCCGCAGCTCTGCGGCGTTACTTTCAAGTTTTGCGGGCGTAGCATCCACTCCACGTCGGCTTCAGACTCGTACGAGGCGCCATTGGCAATATGGATGTTGCCAAACGGCGTGGCCATCACCCCGTTGTTGGCGACCTTGGCCGGCAAGTAGGAGCCAGTTCCCAGAAACTCGGCCACAAAGCGGCTGCTCGGCTGGTAGTAAAGCTCGGTCGCACTGCCAAACTGCTCGATAACACCATTGTTCATCACCGCCATACGATCAGCAAATGCAAAGGCTTCCTCACGGCTGTGGGTGACGAAAATAGCGGTAACGCCCTGCGCCTTGAAGATACGGCGGATTTCTTTAATCAACCCGTGGCGAACCTGGGTATCGATGTTGGAAAACGGCTCGTCAAGCAAAATCAAGTCCGGCTCGCAAGCCAGCGCACGGGCAATGGCGACACGCTGCTGCTGGCCGCCCGATAACTGGTGAGGATAGCGCTTATCGAGGCCGGTCAAATGGACCAGCGTCAGCATCTCCTGGATTTTGGCTTCAACACGGGCCTTGTCCCAATCGCGCAAGCCAAAGGCGATGTTTTCCGCCACCGTCAGATGGGGGAACAGCGCATAGTCTTGGAAGATCATCCCGATATTGCGCTTCTCGGGCGGCAGCCAGGTTGTTTCATCGGCAATGGTGCGGCCATTGATATGGATCTCGCCGTTTTCCAGTGGCAGCAAACCGGCAATCGCCTTTAGCAAGGTGGTTTTACCACAGCCACTCGCCCCCAGTAAGCAGACGATTTCATTGTCCTTCACTGGTAACGACAAGTTTTCCAGTACCGCCAGACCATTGTATTTACAGGTCAGGTTAGTGACAGATAATGCATGGTTCATCAGTGTTTCTGCTCCAGAGAACGGTTAACCATGACCAAAGGGATCAGGCCAACGATAACCAGTAAGATCGCAGGCAGGGCAGCCAGCTCGAGCTGCTCATCCGATGCGAAGTTGAAAACATAGGTTGCCAAGGTTTCAAAGTTGAAAGGGCGCAGTAGCAATGCCGCATTCAGCTCCTTCATCGATTCGATAAAGACCAGTAAACCAGCGATCAAGCACCCACGGCGGATCAACGGCAAGTGGACCCGGCGCAGCATTGGCAGCGACGCGTAGCCCATGGTCTTGGAAGCCATATCCAGCGACGGCGGGATCTTGGCCAGGCTACTTTCGATACTGCCAATGGCAACCGCTGCGAAGCGCACCACAAAGGCGAAGATAATGGCAAACATGGTGCCGGAGAAAATCAAACCCGGGCGACCCAAGCCATTGGCTATGGTGAAATCGTTTAGCAGGTGATCGGCGCTGGTCAGCGGGATCATCACGCCAATCGCCAGTACCGTACCCGGCACCGCGTAGCCCATCGAAGAAATACGCACTGGTACCGCAGTAACGCTACGGCCATCAAGGCGGCGATAGAAGTTCACAATCAGCGCCAAAATCACCGCACATAGCGCGGCAATCAACGACACCTTGAGGCTATTGACGCTGTACTGCTGGAATTGGCTCGTCCAGCTGTCACCAAAATAGTGCCAGGCATAATAGCCCAGCTGCATGAGCGGGAACAAGAATGCCAGTGCAATCAAGCCCCAGCACCAAACCAAGGCCGCAATTTTCTTACCGCCGGTCAAGGTATAGCGAATATCATCGCCATGCTCGAATTCTTGCTGGAACAACTTCTGCTTGCGACGGCTAAAGCGCTCGGCGCTGATCAGCAAGAAGATCACCATCAGCATAATGGCTGAAATTTTGGCCGCCGCATTCAAGTTGGAGTAGCCCAACCAAGTATCGTAAACCGCAGTCGTCAGTGTATTGACCGCAAAATACTTAACCGTACCAAAGTCACCGATGGTCTCCATCGCCACCAAAGAGGCACCAACGGCTATTGCCGGCCTTGCCAGCGGCAGCGAGATACGGCGGAAACTCTCCCACGGTGAGCATCGCAGCAAGCGGGCGGATTGCAGCAAGCTGGTGCTTTGCTCCATAAAGGCAGCACGCACCAATAAATAGATATAAGGATAAAGCACAAGGGCCAAGACAAAGCAGGCGCCGCCTAGCGAGCGAATATTCGGGAACCAGTAGTCTTGCATCGTCTGCCAGCCAAAAATGTCCCGCAACAGGATTTGGATTGGGCCGGCATAGTCAAACCAGTCGGTATAGATATAGCCAATGATATAGCCCGGCATTGCCAGCGGCAGTACCAAAGCCCACTGTAATATTTTTTCGCCAGGCAAACGGCACATCGCCATCAACCAAGCGGCAGGCAAGCCAAACAACGCCGCCAGCAACATCGTGCCAGCAACCAATAAGAAGGTATTACTGGCATAAGTCGACATGACGGTGCCCATCAGGTGTGAGAACACCTCATCGGTTTCACCTATCGCGGTATAGAAAATAGCTAAGATCGGCAAAACCAGCAGTAGGGAAAGCCCCCAGCCGCTGGTCTGCCAGAATGTGTATTTTTCTTTCATTGCTTACTACTTAGTACCTTTTACAATCAACCTGTGGCACTACGGCTTCTAAAAACCAGAAGCACAATAAAACCCTTTAAACTCGAAGGGTGAAGCTACCATAAGTCATTGGAAAAAGTACTAAGCCTTAAGCAAAAAAGGGGCACGAAGCCCCTTTTTTTGTAACAACTTATAGATCAAACTTCACTTCGTCTAGAAGCTTGATAGCCGTGCTGTGGTACTCTGCGATTTTGTCTAGAGAAACATCATCGGCATCGAAATCACCCCAAGATGCCACTAGCTCAGAGCGCTTAACACCCTCTTTAACCGGGTACTCGAAGTTCACTTCCGCGTACATTTGCTGTGCTTTATCAGCCGTTAGGAATTCCATCAGCTTAAGCGCGTTTTCTTGGTTAGGCGCGTATTTCGCCATCGCCATGCCACTGACGTTTACGTGAGTGCCGTTTGCTTTCTGGCCTGGGAAGTTGATGTAAACCGCTTCAGCCCAAGACTTCTGCTTCTCATCGTTAACCATCTTACCTAGGTAGTAGCTGTTACCGATAGCCAGATCACATAGGCCTTCTTTCACGGCTTTAACCTGAGCACGGTCGTTACCCTGTGGCTTACGCGCTAGGTTAGCCTTAACGCCTTCCAACCACTCTTTCGCTTCAGCTTCACCGTGGTGAGCAATCATCGAAGACACTAGAGAGATGTTGTACGGGTGCTTACCAGAGCGGGTACAAATCTTACCTTTCCACTCAGGATCAGCCAGATCAGCATAATCAAACTCTGCAGGAAGCTCGCCAACACGATCACGTGAAGAGTAAACGTTACGCGTACGTAGCGTTAGAGCAAACCACTCATCTTCGTCATCACGGAATTGTGCTGGTACATTTTGGTCAATAACTTTGCTGTCAACAGCCTGTACAAGCTCTTTGTCTGATAGCTCAACTAGGCGACTAATATCAGTAGTCAAGATAACGTCTGCTGGGCTGTACTGGCCTTCTTGTTGTAGTTTCTCAGCCAAGCCTTCTTTAGCAAACTTAACATTCACCTTGATACCAGTTTCATCGGTAAATTCCTTGAACATAGGTTCTACCAAGAATGGCTGACGGTATGAATAAACGTTTACTTCTTCTGCCGCGGTAGCCGCTTGTGGAGCAGCTAGACCAAATAGAATTGCCGATGCCAACAGCTTTTTCATTATAATTTCCCTTAAATGCAAAAATTAATGATAACGGTTATCAATAACACAGTGATTATACTGTAGCAGCTATGTAAAACAATGCACAAAAAAGAAAAAACGCTACAAACTTGTAACGTTTTTTAAAGATGTGAACTAGATATATGTTACTGATTTCTTAACTGCATTTCCTTATACCCTAAGGAAATTTCTAATCGGTCAATAAGCTTATTTCACACTCACAAACTCTGGATAGGCATCGATGCCGCAGTCGTGCAGGTCCATGCCCGCCAACTCTTCTTCCTCTGTTACTCGGATACCGATTGTGTACTTCAGTACAGCCCATACCGCCAAGCTTGCGCCGAATACCCAAGCGAAGATAACTGCCGCACCTAGCAGCTGCGCGCCAAAGCTAGCATCTGCATTGCTTAGCGGTACTGCCATCAAGCCAAGGAAGCCACACACACCGTGAACTGAGATAGCACCAACCGGATCATCGATTTTCAGCTTGTCTAGCGCGATGATGCTAAATACAACCAAGTTACCTGCTACCGCACCGATAACCACAGCGGCTAGCGGGGATGGTGATAGCGGGTCGGCAGTGATAGCAACCAAGCCAGCCAACGCACCGTTGAGGATCATGGTCAGGTCAGCTTTACCCCAAGTGGTTTTACACACAGCCAACGCTGCAATGGCACCCGCTGCTGCCGCCGCATTGGTGTTCAGGAAGATTTGGCCAACCGCCGTCGCGTTCTCAAAGTCAGATACCATTAGCTGAGAGCCGCCGTTGAAGCCGAACCAACCGAACCACAAGATGAAGGTACCCAAGGTTGCCAGTGGCATGTTCGAACCTGGAATTGGGTAGATAGCACCGTTTTTACCGTATTTACCCTTACGCGCGCCCAGTAGCAGTACACCCGCCAATGCCGCAGCCGCACCAGCCATGTGAACAATACCCGAACCCGCAAAATCGCTAAAGCCCGCTTCAGCCAGGAAGCCACCGCCCCAAGTCCAGTAACCTTCCATCGGGTAGATGAATGCCGTCAATACAACCGAGAAGATCAGGAACGACCATAGCTTCATACGCTCAGCCACCGCACCGGATACCACCGACATTGCCGTTGCCACAAACACCACCTGGAAGAAGAAGTCAGATTCCAGCGAGTGGTCGGCCCCTTCGGCTTGGGTGCCAATCAGTGCGCCAATCGACGGTAGCCAGCCACCTTCGCTGTTATCGACGTACATAATGTTGTAGCCCACAATAAGGTAAGTGGTACAGGCGATAGCGTACAAACAAATGTTCTTGGTTAAAATTTCAGTGGTATTCTTTGAGCGTACCAACCCCGCCTCAAGCATGGCAAATCCAGCAGCCATCCACATCACCAGCGCACCAGACATCAAAAAGAAAAATGTATCGAGTGCATAACGCAGCTCGGTAACGGTTGTCATCAATTCCATAATCTTTTTCCCCTACTCATTCATTCTTATAAGGCTTCTAAATCTGTTTCACCGGTACGGATACGCACGGCATGGTCCAGGTCGTAAACAAAAATCTTGCCGTCACCAATCTTGCCGGTTTGCGCCGCTTTCGAGATGGCGTCTACAATCGCATCCAGGTTGTCTGCCTGGGTCGCAATCTCCAGCTTGACCTTTGGTAGGAAATCCACCTGATACTCCGCACCGCGGTAAAGTTCTGTATGGCCTTTTTGGCGGCCAAATCCCTTGACCTCCGAGACTGTCATCCCCTCGACCCCTACATCAGCTAAGGCTTCGCGAACATCGTCTAATTTGAAAGGTTTGATTATTGCGTTGATTAGTTTCATTGCCTGCTCCTAAAAGTCGGATTTCCTTCCCATCTTGGTAAGTTAACAAACAAGCAACATGCCAACTTTTTTAGTCTTTATTTATCAGCCACTTAGATTTGCGGGACGTAAAAAGCAAAAAAGGGCCGCACCAATAAGGTGCAGCCCTTTCACCGAAAAGAAGCATTCAGGTCAAGAATGGTTACCCATGCTCAGAAACGGGTGACAAATGCCCGCCAAGCTTGCAAAACCTGTTCGAAATCTTCAAACCCACACAAGGAGACCGACTCCTCATCGTAGAAATCCATATCTTCTTCAAGCTCGGTATCATCTTGTGAAAACAAGAAATTAGCTTGAATAAGCGCCTCATTGTCCTGCAGGCTCAAGGTCAGTTCATCGCCGACCAAACGCCACTCCTGGGTGCTGTTTTTTAGTGCACCAAGCTGGAACACCACCTCGTCCATGCGCTCGAAGTTCTTGCCAACCTCCTCGACCAGCCAACGGCCCAATGCCTCATGGCCCATCGAGAACGTGGCATGATAGCTACCATCCAAGGTATTCTTCTTAAAATCGTAATCCATAGCTATCCTCTTGATTAATACCGAACATACAAAAGCCGATGGTGATAAACTGGCTCAGGGCATACTGTTACTGCAATACCACCCCGAATCAATACTGGGTATTACTAGTTAGCATAAGCGAAGCGCACATTTTCAGGATCTAGGACAGAAATGCAACTTAATGGGACCATCGCCCGACAAATCGTCGAGCGGGCAATGAAAATCATTCACCATTCCGTCAATGTCATGGATGAATACGGCCGTATTATCGGCTCCGGCGATCCTTCACGGCTCAACGAACGCCATGAAGGTGCTATCCTGGCCATCAACGACAACCGGGTGGTCGAGATAGACCATGCCACCGCGCAGCAGCTCAAGGGGGTAAAACCCGGGATCAACTTGCCGATCCGCTTCCAGCAGCAAACAATCGGTGTGGTGGGGGTATCCGGCGATCCGGCCCTTGTGCGCAGCTATGGCGAATTGGTGAAGATGACGGCGGAGTTGATCGTCGAGCAGGAAGCCTTAATGTCGCAGATCCAATGGAACAAGCGCCACCGCGAAGAATTGGTGTTGCAGTTGATCCGCGGCAGTGAGCTGAACGAAGCCCAGTTGCTGTCGATCGCCCAAAAACTCAGCCTCGATCTCGATCAACCGCGTATAGCCGCCATTGTAAAAGTCCTGCCCTCTAAGGGCGAAAGCCTTTCGCTTGAGCACCTACAAAAAATGGTGCATCTGCTCGAGTACCCAGAGCGCGACAACCTGGTTGGTATTACCTCGGTTTCAATGAACGAGATAGTCGTACTCAAACCAATCAACCTCACCAAGGAAGGCTGGTCGCGCGACCTCGAGCAAAAACGGGTCAATAAACTGATGCGCCGAGTGGCCAAGGAAAGCGAATTTTCGATTCAAATCGCCCTTGGCGAATACTTTCCCAACCTTCACGGCCTTGCCCGCTCTTATCAAACCGCCCAGGCAACCTTGGAATCAGCCACCAGCGATGATTCTGTCTTGTTCTACCAAGATTGCATCCTGCCTGTAATGCTCAGCGGGCTCAAACAAGACCCTTGGCGCCATGAACAGCTCCAGCAGCCGCTTGTACTACTCAAGAAAAGTGACCCCCGTGGCATATTGCTAAAAACCCTCAAGACATATTTTGCGCAAAATTGTGACTTGGCTCAAACTTGCCAGGCGCTGCATATCCACCGCAATACCCTGCGTTACCGGCTAGAGCGTATCGAGCAAGAAACACGCTTAAATTTCAATAACATAAGTGATACCACCTTGCTTTATTTGGCATTGATAAACCAAAGATAAAAACAATAAATTGTGCATTTGCACAATTTATTGTTCCCTTCCCCATGTTTTTTTGTCGCTGCGCCTAAAGCGAAACCCCACCGTTCGAAGTACATTTCATCTTAGTAAAAGTTAAGTTGTATTTACTTTCTGAAGTACGGAATAAAACCATGGTAGAAGTATCAACCCTAGGTGCCCTTGCCGCCCTAGTCGTGGCCATTAGCCTTATCCTCAAAAAAGTCCCGCCAGCCTATGGCATGATTATTGGTGCCTTAGTCGGTGGTATTGTTGGCGGCGTATCGTTAACAGACACCGTTGATCTAATGATTGGCGGTGCCCAGGGGATCGTCACAGCGGTATTACGTATCCTCGCCGCAGGTGTGCTGGCAGGCGTGTTGATTGAATCCGGTGCTGCTACTTCTATTGCCGAAACGATTGTTAAAAAAGTGGGTGAGACCCGAGCATTATTGGCGCTTGCTGTCGCGACCATGATCCTAACAGCCGTGGGCGTTTTTGTTGATGTGGCTGTTATCACGGTCGCACCTATTGCGCTTGCCATCGCCCACCGTGCCGATCTTTCGAAAATGGCGATCCTACTTGCCATGGTTGGCGGCGGTAAGGCCGGTAATATCATGTCGCCAAACCCCAATGCCATCGCTGCCGCTGATGCATTCAACGTACCGCTAACATCGGTAATGGCCGCAGGTATTATTCCAGGCTTATTCGGCATGGCATTCGCCTACTTCATTGCCAAAAAGTTGGTAAACAAAGGCAGCAAAGTACAAGGACACGAGGTAGTCGCTGTAGATCATAGCCGACTACCAAAATTCAAGGCGGCGATCGTCGCGCCGCTGGTTGCCATCGCCCTGCTGGCGCTTCGCCCAATTGCCGGTATCAATGTTGATCCATTGATCGCCTTACCGCTTGGCGGCCTTGCCGGTGCCATGGTAATGGGCCGATTCCGCGATACCAACCACTTCGCAGTTTCCGGCCTGACCCGTATGGCTCCCGTTGCAGTAATGCTACTGGGTACCGGTACCTTGGCGGGGATCATCGCCAACTCCGGCCTGAAGGACGGCCTAATCGATCTCTTGACCGTATCGGGACTACCGTCATACCTGCTTGCCCCTATTTCAGGCTCGATGATGGCGCTGGCAACCGCATCGACCACAGCAGGTACTGCTGTTGCCGCCAGCGTATTTAGTACCACCATTCTTGAGCTGGGTGTGCCTGCACTGGCTGGTGCCGCCATGATCCACGCCGGTGCCACGGTGCTTGACCATATGCCTCACGGCAGCTTCTTCCATGCCACGGGTGGCGCGGTGCATATGGACATTAAAGAGCGCCTAAAGCTCATCCCGTATGAATCCGCTGTCGGTCTGATGATCGCTGTGGTTTCGACCCTTATCTTCGGTGTATTTGGCTTCTTCGTTTAAGGAACAGAACTATGAAAATTGTAATCGCTCCAGACTCATACAAAGAAAGTTTAACCGCCATGGAAGTGGCAACAGCGATTGAGGCAGGCTTTCGCCAAGTGCTGCCTGATGCAGAATACATCAAGCTACCGATGGCCGACGGCGGTGAGGGCACGGTGCAATCTTTGGTTGACGCCACCGGTGGCGATCTCGTTGAGTGCCGGGTAACCGGGCCGCTTGGGGAGCAAGTCAATGGTTTCTACGGCGTTATGGGCCACGGCAAAACCGCCATTATCGAAATGGCGGCGGCATCCGGCCTCCACTTGGTTACGCCTGAATTACGCAACCCAATGAAAACCACCACCTTCGGTACTGGTGAGCTGATCCTCGACGCGCTAGATAAGGGCGCCCAACACATTATCGTGGGGATCGGCGGCAGCTCGACCAACGATGGCGGTATCGGCATGGCGCAAGCCCTGGGTATTCGCCTATTGGACGAAAACGGCAACGAGGTCGGCTTCGGTGGCGAGGCGCTGGCACAAATCCGCACGATTGATACCAGCAAGGTCGATCCTCGCCTTGCCGATATCAAGCTTGAAGTGGCATGCGATGTAGACAACCCGCTATGCGGCCCGAAAGGGGCTTCCCATGTTTTCGGCCCGCAAAAAGGCGCAACGCCAGAGATGGTGGCGCAACTGGATACCAACCTTGCCCACTACGCAGAACTTATCAAGGCTCAGCTTGGCAGGGACATCAAAGACACGGCTGGCGCAGGTGCCGCTGGTGGCCTTGGCGCCGCCCTATTGGGCTTGTTTGAGGCAAGCTTGCGTCCCGGCATCGAGATCGTGATGGACGCGGTTAACCTGAAAGAGGTTGTCGCTGACGCCGATCTGGTGATCACCGGCGAAGGCCGTATCGACAGCCAGACCATCCACGGCAAGACCCCTATCGGTGTCGCCCGCACAGCCAAGCGATACAATGTGCCAGTGATCGGCATCGCCGGTAGCCTGTCAAATGACTGCGACGTGGTTTACGATCACGGCATTGATGCCGCCTTTAGCGTGGTATCGGGTGCCATGAGCCTACAAGACGCCCTCGATGGCGCGGCGTTCAATGTCCAGGCCACGGCACGCAATGTTGCAGCAACCATGATGCTAGGCAAGCGCTAGCTTCTAGCCCGCTGTAACCCAGTATTCAAAGAGGTGGCTTTGCCGCCTCTTTTTGTATCCATACCACCTTGCCAACTTTCACCACCCTGCCAACCCTCGATCAACATCACGTTCTGACCGCCGGACGCCAAATAAACCCCATTATTCAGGCTAGAGTCATCTTCGCCGCCGTCTAATTATGGTTAGCTAAAGTCACCCTTATTTCACTCATGCTCAAAGACTGCCAACAGGAGTGCTGCCATGAACAAAATCCTTGCTTTGCTAACTGGCCGAAATGGCTCGCACCGACTTGAAGATCTTCTTTTGCTCTTGCTCCGCCTGGCTATCGGCGGCGCAATGCTAACCCACGGGGTTGGCAAAATCATGAACTTCAGCGAACTTGCCCCGACCTTTATCGACCCGCTGGGTATCGGTAGTACCCCAAGCCTAGTGCTGGCGATGCTGGCCGAAGTGATCGGCTCGATCGCCTTGCTGCTAGGTGCCATGACCCGACTAAGTGCCTTGGTGCTGCTGTTCACTATGGGCGTGGCGGTTTACGCCATTGGCATGATCAAAGGCTGGGCTGGGGTTGAGCTGGCCTTTATCTACTCGCTGGTGTACCTAACCCTGCTCATCCAGGGCGGCGGCCGATTCAGCCTCGAACACATCTGGCTCAAAAAGCGGATTGCCAAAAAGCAGGCATTAAAGGCCGATTAGCCTTAGCCTGACTAAGCAAATAAACCGCAATAAAAAACGCCTCCGATGGAGGCGTTTTCATCTAACCAGTAAGCTGGATTCAGCGGGACTTACGCCGGCTGCTGAACAATCACATCATCCGCTTTCTTGGTGTACTGCTCCATACGGTGGAAGTTGAGGTAGCGATAGGTATCGGCCGCTGTTGCGTCGATTTGCTTCGCGTACTCAAGGTACTCTTCCTTGGTCGGGATTCGGCCAAGAATAGCGCCCACCGCAGCCAGCTCGGCTGAAGACAGGTAAACATTCGCCCCCGTACCCAGGCGGTTCGGGAAGTTACGCGTTGATGTCGACATCACGGTTGCTTCGTCTGCCACACGGGCTTGGTTACCCATACACAGCGAACACCCTGGTGTTTCGATACGCACGCCCGCACGGCCGAAGATACCGTAGTAGCCTTCTTCGGTTAGCTGGTCTTTATCCATCTTCGTTGGCGGCGCAACCCATAGGCGGGTATCAAGCGTGCCACCGAACTTATCGAGCAATTTGCCAGCCGCACGGAAGTGACCGATGTTGGTCATGCACGAACCGATAAAGACTTCATCGATAGATGTGCCCTGCACGTCTGATAGCAAGCGCGCATCATCAGGGTCGTTCGGCGCACACAGGATTGGCTCATTGATTTCAGCCAGATCGATTTCGATAACATGCGCGTACTCGGCATCGCCATCCGCTTCCATCAGCTCTGGGTTAGCCAACCACTCTTCCATCGCGGTAATACGACGCTCGATAGTGCGACGGTCGCCGTAGCCTTCGGCAATCATCCACTTCAGCATCACGATGTTCGAGTTTAGATACTCAGCAATCGACTCTTGCGACAGCTTCACGGTACAGCCCGCGGCACTACGCTCGGCTGAGGCATCAGATAGCTCAAATGCCTGCTCGACAGTCAGGTGCTCGACACCTTCGATTTCCAGTACACGGCCTGAGAATTCGTTGATCTTACCGGCTTTCTCAACCGTTAGCAGGCCCTGCTTGATACCGTAGTAAGGAATGGCATGAACCAAATCACGCAGCGTGATCCCTTCTTGCATCTCACCTTTAAAGCGAACCAGGATAGACTCAGGCATATCCAGCGGCATAACACCCGTTGCAGCGGCAAATGCCACCAGGCCAGAACCGGCCGGGAACGAAATACCTAGCGGGAAGCGGGTATGCGAGTCACCACCAGTACCAACAGTATCAGGCAGTAGCATGCGGTTTAGCCATGAGTGGATAACACCATCGCCTGGGCGAAGTGATACACCGCCGCGGTTCATGATGAAATCTGGTAGCGTGTGGTGCGTATTCACATCCACCGGCTTAGGATAAGCCGAGGTGTGACAGAACGACTGCATCGTTAGCTCGGCCGAGAAGCCAAGACATGCCAAGTCTTTCAGCTCATCTCGCGTCATAGGACCAGTGGTATCCTGAGACCCCACCGTGGTCATCTTAGGCTCACAGTACGTGCCAGGGCGAATGCCTTCCACGCCACAAGCCTTACCCACCATCTTCTGGGCCAGGGTGTAGCCTTTGCCAGAATCTTCGACCGCAACTGGGCGACGGAAGACATCAGATGACGGCAAGCCAAGAGATTGACGGGCACGATCAGTCAAGCCACGGCCGATGATCAGTGGAATACGACCACCAGCACGGACTTCGTCAATCAGAACGTCGGTTTTAAGCTCGAAGGTTGATACCACGTCTTCGCTACCGTGGTGGCGAACTTCACCCTTGTATGGGTAAACGTCGATAACATCACCCATGTTTAGGGCAGTCACGTCAACTTCAATCGGCAGTGCACCGGCATCTTCCATGGTGTTAAAGAAGATTGGGGCAATCTTGCCACCCAACACATAACCACCTGCGCGCTTGTTTGGCACATTAGGGATATCATCGCCCATGAACCACAGTACGGAGTTAGTCGCAGATTTACGCGAAGAACCGGTACCCACAACATCGCCAACATAAACAAGCTGGTGGCCCTTTTCTTTCAGCGCTTCAATTTGTTTCACCGGGCCAATTGAGCCTGGTTGCTCCGGCTCGATACCTTCGCGGCTGTTTTTCAGCATCGCCAGGGCATGCAGCGGAATATCAGGACGGGACCAAGCATCCGGTGCTGGAGACAAGTCATCGGTGTTGGTTTCACCGGTCACTTTGAATACGGTCAGGGTGATTTTTTCAGCCAGTTCAGGCTTAGACAGGAACCACTCGGCATCAGCCCAAGATTGGATCACTTGCTTGGCAAACGCGTTGCCTGCCTTTGCTTTCTCTTCTACATCGTAGAAAGCATCGAACATCAGTAAGGTGTGCGACAGGGCTTTCACGGCAATCGGTGCAAGTTCAGCATCATCTAGCAGCGAAATAAGCGGCTCGATGTTGTAGCCACCCTGCATGGTACCTAGCAACTCGGCAGCTTTTTCTTTGCTAACAATCGGGGACTGTGCTTCACCTGTGGTCAGGGCTGCCAAGAAACCTGCTTTAACATAAGCGGCTTCGTCAACGCCTGGGGGAATACGGTTTTCTAACAGATCTAGCAGAAAGGCTTCTTCGCCTGCTGGCGGGGTCTTTAATAGTTCAACTAAAGCGGCAACTTGCTCAGCATCGAGCGGCTTTGGAACAATTCCTTCTGCAGCACGTTCTTCGACGTGTTTACGGTAGGCTTCAAGCACGACATATTCCTCATTTTAGGTTTGGCTATCATCACCAAACATCCTTGGAAGTGATTGATCCCCAACAACCGCAATTTGTACGCGTGATAAGTTGTTATCCTACAAATTCGCAGCAAAATAAGACGTTGGCGACCAAAACCGTTCAAGCATCATACCATTTTTAACTTAAAATTAAAATCCGCTCGATTTTTACAACATTCACAAAACGAACAAAAAACTTAATCCCCCCTTACACCCTATTAATAAGCAGGCTTCTGAGTAGCACAACAAAATCCCTTACATTTCAAATGGTCACAAAAGAGTGACGTTAATCACTAAAGTTATGCAACTAATTGGCAGATAACATAGCAAATAATAGCTCGATCAAATTATCATTCCCACGAGCCATTACAGGACAACTGAAGAACGGGTTACACGTTCAACTATCACTCTTATTAGCAGCAAAGAATTATGAAACTCACGCAATTTACAATTAAGCAGAAGCTGATCCTCGCGATTGTGCTCGCTGTACTTGCATCGACCTTGTTGGTTGGTGTGATCAGCCAAAAACAAGCAAGGGAAGTGGTCGAAAATCGCTTGCTTGAATCCGAACTCCCTGCCACCTTGATGCAGATCCGTAACAATATCGATAAGGAAGTCTCGTTGATGCAGGCTGCGGCAGAGCAGCTGGCTACCAACCGGTTTATCACCGAAAAGTACCATGCCGTCCGCACTCTTGATGAAGAAGCCCAAATTGTCCAGCAGCTTAACGACGTCAAAGAGCAATATCGCTTATTTGATGCCTCGGTTGCCGATCGCTCAACGGGCGACTACTGGAACCAGAATGGCTTCCTTCGCCGCCTAAACCACCAGCAAGACGCATGGTTCTATAACTTTACCCAAAGTGGCAACGCGCGCTCGCTCAGTGTTTTCCGCGAAGCTAACGGCGATGTGAAGTTGTTCATCAACTACCAGCAACTGAACGGCAAGGGCATGGCGGGGCTATCTAAGTCGATGGACGACATGGTGCGCTTCATCAACCAGTTCAAGCTGGAAGATACCGGGTTTGTTTATCTGGCCGACGAGCAAGGTATGGTTCGCCTGCACAAAGACAATGCCCTGATGGGCAAGCAGGATCTCTCCGCGCTGTACGGCTCCTCCCATGCCCGAACCTTGCTGTATAAAGATGACTTCAACGTCATCCAAGCAGAGTTGAATGGCAAGGCAACCCTGGTAGCGACCACTTACATTCCTTCGATGCAATGGTACGTCGTTGCCGAGCTGCCGTTGGAAGAGGCCTTTGCCGAACTAAACAGTGCCCGCCAGCATATCATGGTATGGACAGCCGCCATTGCCGCTGTCTTTGTCATGCTGGCAATCTGGCTTGGCACCAACATCACCCGCCCTATCGAGCGCCTGGCCGCCGTGTTTAAAGATCTCGGTGAAGGCGAAGGCGACTTGCGCCATCGCATCGATATCCAAGGCAACGATGAGATAGCCCAACTCTCGGCGGGCTTCAATAGCTTTATCAGTAAAATCCACTACTCGGTCAAAGAAGTAGCCGAAACCGGCAATTCATTACGCGAAGCCGCCGAATCGGTCGCAAGCCAGGCACAGCTGACTTTGGATAACAGCCATAGCCAGCGTGACCGTACCATTCAAGTCGTTACCGCGATCAACGAGATGGGGGCAACCGTCAATGAGATAGCCAACAATGCCGCCCATGCCGCCGAAGCTGCCCACAATGCAGAGTCGGAAACCCAAAGTGGCCAGCAGGTTGTCGGCCAGGCCCGTGATACGATTAGCCAACTCTCTAGCGACGTTGCCCAAGTTAGCGAAGTGATTGAGTCGCTGGCGAACAACACCCAGGCGATTGGCAGTATCCTCGATGTGATCCGCGGGATCTCCGAGCAAACCAACTTGCTGGCTCTCAATGCCGCTATCGAAGCCGCCCGTGCCGGCGAGCAAGGCCGCGGCTTTGCCGTGGTGGCCGACGAAGTGCGCAGCCTCGCCAGCCGCACAGCCGACTCGACCGATGAAATACAGTCGATGATCAACCGCCTGCAGGAAGAAGCCAGCAATGCGGTGAATGCCATGGTGCAAAGCCGACAGCTTAGCTCCGACGGCGTGTCTGCTGCCGATGAGGCTTCGGGGGCGCTAGTGTCGATTTCCGATCGCATTACCCTGATTTCGGACATGAATACCCAAGTGGCGACGGCAACCGAAGAGCAGTCGACTGTGGTGACCGACATCAACTGCAACATCGAAGAGATCAACGAAACCACCCAGCGTACTGCCGACACCGCCACCGAGCTGGCACATGCCAGCCAGGCCTTGCGCGACCTATCGGCCCGCCTCGACGGCATGGTCGGCACCTTTAAGCTTTAGCGGCCGGCCTTAGCAACGATCTGGCACATCAACGCTCAGGCCCACTGAAACCTGCTCCCCAAGGAGAGCCACGTGCTCTCCTTATTTTGTCCGCCCCAATTTCTTTTTAACAACCCAACAGATTGCATTGCAAGATACGACTGGGCGCCAGTATTAGCGACTTGCCATTTGCAAAACCAGAAAGTACAAAACATAAAAGCCGCAACTTAATACTATAAAATCAACCACATAAAAACATGGCATTAATTTTGACTGTTGCTAATGACTCATAGGGGGAATAGACAATGGATCGAAAAGTTATACTTTCATTAGTGCCTTTGTTGTGGGCTCACAACGTCAGCGGCGCTGCTTTTGACACCTGCCCATACACCGCGTTTTTAATGCAAGACTCACAAACCAACGTGTATGGCGTCAACCTGCTGACCGGCGCCTACCAGACCCTACAAACGGATATTGGTCAACAGGGCAACCTCAATGCAGCCGGCTACAACGAAGCAGATAATTTTATTTATGCCTTCAACACCACCAGAAAAAAGGTGGTCAAGGTGGGCAATGATTTTACCGCCACCGACCTCTCGGTCAGCGGGCTACCAAACACACCTTTCTATGTCGGCGATGTTGCCAACAATACCTACTATCTATACCGCTCTGGGCTATACACCATCCCGCTTGACGAAAGCGACCCCAACTACCTCAAGGCAAGCAAAGTCGAGGGCAGTGATGGCAACATGAAGCTGACGGATTTTGCTTTCCACCCCGAAGACGGCAATATCTACGCCATCGATAACAAGCTGGGACTGCTGTACCGTATCAACCCCGATAACGGCCAAAAGACGACCTTGGGTGATGCCGGGGTCACCGGCACGTTCGGTGCCGCCTATTTTGAAGCCAGCGGTAAGTTCTACTTCAGCCGCAACAAGGACGGTATCATTTTTACTATCGATATCTCCGATCCCGACAATATTGATCCCACGGCCACCCAGTTTGCCGCAGGCCCCAACTCGAACCTCAATGACGGCGTGCGCTGTGCTTCAGCCCCCATCGAAATCCAAGCCCTTGACTTGGGGGATGCCCCAGAGAGCTATCAAACTTCGGTGGATAACAACGGGCCTCGCCACGACCAAAGCGGCAATACGCTCTACCTAGGCGGGGTTGCACCAGATTCAGAAACCAACCAAGAAAGTAGCGATGACGAAACGGGTATCGATGACGAAAACGGCGTAATCATTACCACCCTGCAAGGTGGGGAATCCGCCTTGGTGACTGTGACGGCCAGCCAGCCCGGTTTTCTCAATGGATGGATAGACTGGAACCAAGACGGGGATTTTGCCGATAGCAATGAAAAAGTCATCAGTGCGAATGCGTTGGGGGCGGGAATGACATCCTTGGTCATTAATGTCCCCAACTCAGTCACCGCGGGCGAGACTTGGGCACGCTTTCGCTTTAGCAGCATCGAGGAGCTTCCGGCCTTTGGTGGTGCTCCCGACGGCGAGGTGGAAGATTACCAAGTCACACTCGAAAGCGCGCAGTTCAGCACAGCCAACTATGGTCCGTATACCGCAGCCTTTGAAGACAGCTGGCCAAGAGCCGGGGATTACGATCTCAATGACGTGGTGATGCGCTACCGCATCGAGGTCAAATCCGATCAAAACAACAACGCCGCGCAAGTCAAAATCTCAGGCACACTGCAGGCGCTGGGAGCCGACTATAAAAACGGTTTTGGTATCCACCTTCCCTCTCTGAGCCGAAGCGTCGCCGACGAAAGCAATATCATTTTCATCAAAAACGGTGAGCCTGTTATCGACTCACCGCTCGAGGCTGGGCAAGGGAATGTGGTGTTGATCATCTCCGACAACCTCACCGCCGATACCGAGACGAATTGCCGGTTCCACCGGACACTGGAAAACTGCCAAGAAGCAGAGCGATTTAGCTTCTCTGTCACCTTGCCGCTAGTCGATGGCGTCAGCACCGCTAGCCTACCCGACGCCCCTTTCGATCCTTTTATTTTCGCCGTTGACGGTATGTACCATGGCGAGGAGACCTCCATTGGCCGCGGGCTCGAAATCCACCTTGATGATCACCCACCGACAGACTTGGCCAATGCCAGCTTAGGGCTGATGGGAGACTATGACGATCGAAGCAACAGCGGCCTCGGCAGCCAGTACCGGACCGAGAACGGCCTGCCCTGGGGCTTTATTATTGCCGAAAACTGGTCACACCCAACAGAGCGGGTCGACATGCTGCAAGCCTACCCCCGCTTTTTCGACTTTTGTACCCAAGGCACCCATACCGACTGGTACACCAAAGCCAAGCGAGTTAGCCAGCACCTCTATGGTATGGAATAACAAGAAGGATTTCGTGATGAAACTATACAAGCACACGCTTATCAACATGATGCTAGCTCTAGGACTGGTTGCCTGCGGCGGTGGCGACGGCGATAGCGCCGTATCCGGAGACACGCCCGGTAGCGTGGCTGGCGGCACAGAGCAAACCACCACCATGAAGGACATCAAGGTCGCCCCCGACTTCGACTTCACCACCAGCCAGCGGCTTGAAGTCAATGTCGACTTGCGCGATATCACCGACCAGCGCGCTTACATCGGCTTTTACCAACAGTGGAGCGGAAAAGGCCAGTCATCGACACCGGATCCTGATTCACAGTTGCTACTGTTCGTGACCGATGACGGCCTGCTCAACCAGAGCCTGGTTATTGGCAAGCAGCAGCAATCACTGCTCATGGTCGTCATGTTCACCGACACCTCGCTCTTCCCTATCACCGAAGTGTTTGAGGTGGATGGCAATGGATATCAGTACCCTTAAGCGCAGGCTTTGGCTATTAAGCCACCAGAAACAAAAACAGCGCCCTGGGGCGCTGTTTTATATCAACTGTCGTAGCAAGAATTACTTCTTACGCTTAACCGCTTTCGGGTTTGGAAGGTCAGTGATTGAGCCTTCGAATACCTCTGCAGCCAAACCAACAGATTCGTGTAGCGTTGGGTGAGCGTGGATAGTCAGAGCGATATCCTCTGCATCACAGCCCATCTCGATCGCCAGACCGATTTCACCCAGTAGCTCACCACCGTTAGTACCCACGATAGCACCACCGATAACGCGGTGAGTGTCTTTGTCGAAGATCATCTTGGTCATACCGTCGGCACAGTCAGAGGCGATTGCACGGCCAGATGCTGCCCATGGGAAAGTCGCAACTTCGTAGTTGATGCCTTCCGCTTTCGCTTCTTTCTCAGTCTTACCAACCCATGCCACTTCTGGCTCGGTGTAAGCAATTGAAGGAATAACCTTAGGATCGAAGTAGTGCTTCTTACCAGAGATAACTTCAGCCGCTACGTGGCCTTCATGCACACCTTTGTGAGCAAGCATTGGCTGGCCAACGATGTCACCGATAGCGTGGATGTGAGGGACGTTGGTACGCATTTGCTTATCAACGTTGATGAAGCCGCGCTCGTCAACTTCGATACCTGCTTTTTCAGCGTCGATCAGCTTACCGTTTGGTACACGGCCGATAGCAACAAGTACCGCATCGTAACGTACGGCTTCAGCAGGTGCTTTCTTGCCTTCCATTGAAACGTAGATACCATCTTCTTTCGCTTCAACTGCCGTTACTTTAGTCTCTAGCATCAGGTTGAACTTCTTCTTGATGCGCTTAGTGAAGACTTTAATGATGTCTTTATCCGCTGCAGGGATAACCTGGTCGAACATCTCAACAACGTCAACCTGAGAACCCAACGCGTGGTATACTGTACCCATTTCCAGGCCGATGATACCGCCACCCATTACAAGTAGCTTTTCTGGTACTTCTTTCAGCTCAAGCGCGTCAGTCGAGTCCCAGATACGTGGATCTTCGTGCGGAATGAATGGCAGCTCGATTGGACGAGAGCCCGCCGCAACGATGGCGTTGTCAAAGTTAACGGTTGTCTGGCCTTCTTCGCCTTCAACAACGATAGTGTTAGGGCCAGTGAACTTACCGTAGCCGTTAACAACGTTAACTTTACGCATCTTAGCCATGCCGCCAAGACCGCCAGTAAGCTGGGTGATAACTTTTTCTTTCCAGACACGGATCTTGTTGATGTCTGTTTGTGGCTCGCCGAATACTACGCCGTGCTCAGCCATCGCTTTTGCTTCTTCGATAACCTTAGCTACGTGAAGCAGTGCTTTTGATGGGATACAACCCACGTTTAGACAAACACCACCAAGCGTGCTGTATTTTTCGATTAGGACTGTATCCAGACCTAAGTCAGCGCAACGGAACGCCGCAGAGTAACCAGCAGGGCCTGAACCCAACACCACTACCTGGGCTTTAATTTCTTTACTCATTATGACCTCGTTGTAAGTCTTATATCCCTAACAGGCTATCAGGTAAGTTCTACTTTCTTGTTTCAGTTAGCCAACGATTTTACAGAGGTGTTAACAAACTGAAAAGTAAATTGCTATAGCCTGTGAGCTGCGCAACAATTCCATGCCTGCTTTTGCAGGCATGGGCATGGCGCAAGGAAGATTTAAAGCACCAAACGGCGGATATCAGATAGACAACCGTTTAGGTATGTAATGAAGCGTGCACCTTCAGCACCATCGATCACGCGGTGATCGTAAGATAGAGAAAGTGGTAGCTGTAGGCGCGGTTCGAACTCTTTACCGTTCCATACAGGCTTCATTTCAGACTTAGAAACACCCAGGATACCAACTTCTGGTGCATTCACGATTGGTGTGAACGCAGTACCGCCGATACCGCCAAGGCTTGAGATAGTGAAACAGCCACCTTGCATATCTGCAGCAGTTAGCTTGCCAGCACGTGCTTTCTTCGATACTTCTTTCAGCTCGTTAGATAGCTCGTAGATGCCTTTCTTGTTTACGTCCTTGAATACAGGAACAACAAGGCCGTTTGGCGTGTCTACCGCGATACCAATGTTCACGTACTTCTTCAGGATCAGGCTCTCACCGTCTTCTGATAGTGAAGAGTTGAACGCTGGGAATGCTTCAAGCGCTTTCGCTGCCGCTTTCATGATGAACACTAGTGGGGTGATCTTCATGCCAGTGTCTTTCTTCGCTTCGATAGCGTTCTGCTCTTTGCGGAATGCTTCTAGCGCAGTGATATCAGCGTTGTCCCACTGTGTAACGTGAGGGATCATTACCCAGTTACGGTGTAGGTTGGCACCAGAGATCTTCTTGATGCGAGACAGTGGCTTAACTTCAGTCTCACCGAACTTGCTGAAATCAACTTTCGGCCATGGTAGTAGGCCAAGAGCAGCGCCGTCGCCTTTGCCAGATGCCGCAGCACCAGACTCTAGACGCTTAAGTGCTTCTTTAACGAAGTTCTGTACGTCTTCTTTCAGGATACGGTTCTTACGGCCAGTACCTTTAACCTTAGATAGGTTAACACCGAACTCGCGAGCAAGACGGCGAACAACTGGAGACGCGTGAGCGTACTCGTTATTTTCCTGGAAGTCGCCGCTAGAAGCAGGAGCTGATGCCGCAGGCGCTGCTGCTGGAGCCGCCGCAGGGGCTGGCGCTGCTGCCGCAGGAGCAGGAGCTGCTGCCGGTGCTGCACCCGCTACTTCAAATACCATGATAAGGGAGCCAGTAGAAACCTTGTCGCCAGCTGCGATCTTGATTTCCTTAACTGTACCCGCAAACGGTGCTGGTACTTCCATTGAGGCCTTGTCACCTTCAACAGTGATTAGAGACTGCTCTTCTTCGATGGTGTCGCCTACCGCTACCATGATTTCGGTTACTTCTACTTCGTCGCCACCGATATCTGGAACGTTAACTTCTTTCGCTGCAGATGCTGCTGGAGCCGCCGCTGGCGCTTGTGCTGCTGGGGCAGCTGCTGCAGGTGCAGAGCCTGCAGTTTCGAAAATCATAATCAGTGAGCCAGTCGATACTTTATCGCCTGCCGCTACTTTGATTTCTTTTAGGGTACCGGCAAATGGTGCTGGTACTTCCATTGAAGCCTTGTCGCCTTCAACAGTCAGAAGCGATTGCTCTTCTTCGATGCTGTCGCCAACTGCAACCATGATTTCGGTTACTTCTACTTCGTCGCCACCGATATCTGGTACGTGAACTTCTTTAAGCTCTGCCGCTGCTGCTGGAGCTGGAGCTGCTGCTGGAGCTGCTTCTGCCGCAGGAGCAGGTGCAGCAGCTGCTGCACCCTCGGCTTCGAAAATCATGATTAGAGAACCAGTAGAAACAGAGTCACCTTCCGCAACTTTGATTTCTTTAACGATACCCGCTTGAGAAGCAGGAACTTCCATAGAAGCTTTATCGCCTTCAACTGTGATAAGAGACTGCTCTTCTTCAACCTTGTCGCCAACGCTTACAAGAATTTCAGTAACTTCAACCTCATCTGCACCGATGTCAGGTACATTAATTTCGATTGCCATTTCTTATTTACCTTCTCAATTAAGCGTATAGCGGGTTAGTTTTTTCAGTGTCGATGTCGAACTTAGCAATAGCTTCAGTTACTACTGACTTCTCAACATCACCACGCTTAGCTAGTTCAGTTAGCGCTGCAACTACCACGTAGCCTGCGTTAACTTCGAAGTGACGACGTAGGTTCTCACGGCTATCAGAACGGCCGTAACCATCTGTACCCAGTACTTTGTATGACTCAGAAGGCATGAACGCGCGAACTTGCTCAGAGTAGTTCTTCATGTAGTCAGTCGCTGCGATAGCTGGCTCAGTACCCATTACTTGTGCAATGTAAGGTACTTTTGCTTCGCCTTCTGGGTGAAGCATGTTGTAACGTTCTACATCTTGACCGTCACGAGTTAGCTCGTTGAACGATGTTACAGAGAACACGTCAGAAGCGATGCCGTATTCTTCGCTTAGGATAGTTGCTGCTTTACGTACTTCGTTCATGATAGTACCAGAGCCCATTAGCTGAACTTTAGACTTGTCACCTGCGTAAGACTCAAGCTTGTAGATACCCTTACGGATGCCTTCTTCAGCACCTTCTGGCATTGCTGGCATTGCGTAGTTTTCGTTCATCACAGTTAGGTAGTAGAACACGTTCTCTTGGTTCTCACCGTACATGCGACGGATACCGTCTTGCATGATAACTGCAACTTCGTAAGCGAACGTTGGGTCGTAAGAAATACAGTTAGGTACAGTGTTCGCCATGATGTGCGAGTGACCATCTTCGTGCTGTAGACCTTCACCATTTAGCGTTGTACGACCAGCAGTAGCACCTAGTAGGAAACCACGAGCTTGTTGGTCACCAGCCATCCACGCCATATCACCTACACGTTGGAAACCAAACATTGAGTAGTAGATGTAGAACGGGATCATTGGTAGATCGTTAGTGCTGTATGACGTTGCAGCTGCAACCCAAGAAGCCATTGAGCCTAGCTCGTTGATACCTTCTTGTAGCACCTGACCAGATGTCGCTTCTTTGTAGTAAGAAACAATGCCTTTATCTTCTGGTGTGTATTCCTGACCGTGCGGGTTGTAGATACCGATCTGACGGAATAGACCTTCCATACCAAACGTACGTGCTTCGTCACAGATGATAGGAACGATGTTCTTACCAATGTTCTTGTTCTTAAGCAGGATGTTAAGCGTACGAACGTAAGCCATAGTTGTAGAGATATCACGCTTTTGCTCACTTAGTAGCGGCGCGAACTCTTCTAGCTCAGGTACTTTGAATTCTTGAGTGAACTTAGGTAGACGCTGTGGCGTGTAACCTTTTAGTTCTTTACGACGAGCGTGTAGGTATTCGTATTCCGCAGAACCTTCTTCAAGTTTCAGGTACGGAAGCTCTTTAACTGCTTCGTCAGTTAGGATGTCTTGAAGACCTAGACGATCACGTAGGTGTAGTACGTGAGTCATGTCCATCTTCTTAACTTGGTGCGCGATGTTCTTACCTTCAGCCGCTTCACCCATGCCGTAACCTTTAACAGTCTTAGCTAGGATTACTGTTGGACGACCTTTAGTTTCTGCCGCGTTTTTGTATGCTGCGTACAGCTTAGAAGACTCGTGACCACCACGCTTAAGTGCGAAGATTTCGTCATCAGTCATGTCTGCAACTAGTGCAGCTGTCTCTGGGTACTTACCAAAGAAGTGTTCACGTACGTAAGCACCGTCTTTAGATTTAAATGTTTGGTAGTCACCATCTACAGTTTCGTTCATTAGCTGTAGAAGCTTGCCAGACGTATCTTTAGCAAGTAGTGCATCCCAGTTGCTACCCCAGATAACTTTAACAACATTCCAACCAGCACCTTTGAATAGGCCTTCTAGCTCTTGGATGATGCTACCGTTACCCATTACAGGGCCATCTAGACGCTGTAGGTTACAGTTAACTAGGAAACATAGGTTGTCTAGCTTCTCACGCGCAGCGAAAGATAGTGAACCACGTGATTCTGGCTCATCCATTTCACCGTCACCTAGGAACGCATATACACGTTGAGCCGAAGTATCTTTCATACCGCGGCCGTCTAGGTACTTAAGGAAACGCGCTTGGTAGATCGCAGAAATTGGACCTAGACCCATTGAAACTGTTGGGAACTGCCAGAACTCAGGCATCAGTTTAGGGTGCGGGTATGATGGGATACCTTTACCGTCTACTTCTTGGCGGAAGTTATCTAGCTGCTCTTCAGTTAGACGACCTTCAACGAATGCACGAGAGTAGATACCCGGTGAGATATGACCTTGGTAGTATACTAGATCGCCACCGTCCGTCTCGTTTGGAGCGCGGAAGAAGTGGTTGAAACATACTTCGTAGAATGCAGCAGAAGACTGGAAAGACGCCATGTGGCCGCCTAGCTCTAAGTCTTTCTTAGATGCACGTAGAACGATCATGATTGCGTTCCAACGGATGATGGAACGAATACGGCGCTCAAGCGTTGTGTCACCTGGGTAAGCTGGCTCTTGATCTGATGGGATGGTGTTGATGTAGTTGGTAGTGATGCCGGTTGGCATATCTACACCGTCAAGGCGTGCTTTGTCCAGTACTTGCTCAAGTAGGAACTGGGCACGTTCTACACCTTCTTCACGAACGACTGATTCAAGGGCTGCTAGCCATTCTTGAGTTTCCAGTACATCCACGTCATTCTTAATGACTTCAGACATGCGATCTATCCTTTCGTTGATAATCTACAAAACTTACTATCCACCGCCATCGTGCTTTCAACTTTAACTTATGATGACGACAGGTATTGTGTCGCGACTGCTTACCACCCTCGGCTTATATGAGGGTTACTAATCCAGCCCGTCCTTGCGTTGTTGAATCCGACGAAGAGAGCGTTCACGTCTGCTATCTTCACGCGTTAAATCCAACAGGGTTTCCTCGATATAAGCCAAATGTGCATGCGACGCTTCACGTGCCTTTTCGGGCTCACCCGAAACGATCGCCTGGACAATATTGGCTCGATGCTTCCTGACTCTTTCCACCACATCAGTACGGCGGTTTAGGAGTTCAAAGTTTTGTAATACGTTTTGCTCTAGCAATGGGGCAAGGCTACGGATGATATGGAGCAATACCACATTGTGCGCAGACTCTGTCACTGCGATCAGGTATTGCATAACGGCACTTGCTTCGGCCTTTAAATCACCTTGCTGCTGAGCGTCCTGTATCCGTGTATGGCAGTCACGAATACGGTTGAAATCTTCTTCGTTGCCGCGAAGGGCGGCGTAGTATGCAGCCAGGCCCTCGAGGGCGTGGCGCGATTCCAGCAAATCTAGCTGGGTCTCCGAATGGGCAGCTAATAAATCCAACAGCGGATCGGAAAAGCTCTGCCATAGCTTTTCGGTCACGAACGTGCCGCCGCCCTGACGGCGTGTCAGCAACTGCTTGGCTTCTAGGCGTTGGATAGCTTCACGAACAGAAGGGCGAGAAACATCGAATTGCTTGGCCAGCTCGCGTTCTGGCGGCAACTGCTGACCCGGGGACAGGATTCCCTCAAGGATCAGGCGCTCCAGTTCTTGCTCGATAGCATCAGAGAGCTTAGGTTGGCGAATTCGTTTATAAGTCATTTTTATTATGCTTCTTACACTTATAGCGTTCTTTAATGGTCCGGAGTGCGGATAATTGGTATTACCAATTTAACGATACAAGGAAAGTTTACAGAAATAATTGAGGATGTCCACCGACAACTTGACCGAAATCATAGAACGAGGGGTGATTTAACAAAAATTTCAACTTATGAAAACTTGTTAAAACATGTTCAACATTAGAAAACAACAGGGGTTTAGGGGTTATTTCGATGGAAAAGCACTCAATGGTCTGACCAATTTATTTACACTTTTCCATCGCATATTCGGTGAGGGAATGGCGAATTTTTATTCAAGACTTAGCAATTAATGACTTATAGGCGTACCAATCAAAGGCAAAACCCGGATCGGTTTTTCGCCCCGGAGCAATGAATTCATGGCCCGTGATCCTGCTCGGCGTGACATTCGGGTACTTGCCGATAATCGCCTGGGTCAACTCGGACAGCACTTGGTACTGCGCCTCGGTGTAAGGCAAGGTGTCCGTTCCTTCCAATTCGATGCCAATCGAATAGTCATTGCACTTCTCGCGCCCGGCAAATTGCGATACGCCGGCATGCCAAGCACGGCAATTAAGTGGCACAAACTGAATAATATCGCCATTTCGTCTTATTAAACAGTGCGCTGACACACGAAATTCGGAAATTAACTCGAAATAGGGATGATCATCGGGGTTAAGCTGGCCCGTAAACAGCTGTTCGATGTACGGGCCGCCAAACTCACCCGGCGGCAAGCTGATGTTATGGACCACCAGCAACGAAATATCATTATCATCAGGGCGTTGGTCATAAAAAGGGGAAGGGACATGCTTCACCCCTTCAAGCCAATGGTTGTGGTTTATGGTTAACATTTCATTTCGATCCTAGAAGCGTGGTCCTGTGGTCCTGTGGTCCTGTGGTCCTGTGGTCCTGTGGTCCTGTGGTCCTGTGGTCCTGTGGTCCTGTGGTCCTGTGGTCCTGTGGTCCTGTGGTCCTGTGGTCCTGTGGTCCTGTGGTCCTGTTAGGAGTTTCAAAAAGCGACAGCAACCTGTCAAACTATTATCATAAAGCAATAATCTTGTCTGATCCCACTATGGTACGGCAACAACCTTTCCACCATTCTGCTTTGTTCATAGAACCAGTCCTGCTCTATTGGGTGATAGGGCCTTAGTACCCTAGTACCTTAGCACCGCTCCTCCCCCCATCACCCGCTCTTTTCCTACTCACGCCTAGGATCTCACCCCGTCTCAATGTATGATCGCTGCAATCCCATTGCGAGCAAGCAGCAGCCTTGCGATTGCAATGACAAAGCAGCCCAACCAATGCTACGGAAATGTCATGACTCAGATGGAAAAGAAGCACGACAGCGAATCGCGCTTGAACTACCTAAAACAGCAACTTCCCCTTGAAATTACCCGTGCCGTCGCCGACACCCTGCGTGAAGATCTAGGCGGTGAAATTGACCCTAGCCGCGATATCACAGCCAGCCTGATCCCGGCTGACAGCCAAGGCGTTGCGACTATTATTACCCGCGAACACGGTATTTTCTGCGGCCAGCTTTGGGCCGAGGAAGTCTTCAAGCAGCTAGGCGGTGAAGTCAACATTGAGTGGCACGTACAAGACGGCGATCAGGTTGAACCAAACCAGACCCTGTGTACCCTGACAGGCCCATCGCGCATCTTGCTTACCGGCGAGCGCAATGCGATGAACTTCATCCAGACCCTCTCTGGCTGCGCAACCACCGTCGCTGAGTACGCCAAGCAACTGGAAGGCACCCAGTGCCGCTTGCTTGATACCCGCAAAACCATTCCGGGCCTTCGCAGCGCGCTGAAATACGCCGTCACCTGCGGCGGTGGTTTCAACCACCGTATCGGCGTGTTCGACGCCTACCTTATCAAGGAAAACCACATCATCGCCTGCGGCGGCATTGAGCAAGCCATTAGCACAGCCAAGCAGCTCAACCCGGGCAAGCCGGTAGAGGTTGAAACCGAATCATTGGACGAGCTGCAGCAGGCAATTGCTGCCGGGGCGGACATCATCATGCTCGACAACTTCACCACCGAGATGATGCGCGAAGCCGTTGCCATCAATGCTGGCCGCGCCGCACTGGAAAATTCAGGCAACGTGACGCTGGCAACCATCCGCGAGTTTGCGGCAACTGGCGTTGACTACATTTCGGTTGGTGCGCTAACCAAGCACCTAAAAGCCATGGATCTTTCGATGCGCTTTAAATAAGCCGTCTTTGCTGCAAACAAAACGCGATAGCCAAGGCTATCGCGTTTTTGTATCCATCGAAGCCGCAACCAACTAATCGGCTCTAGCGCCAAGCTTGCCACTTCCCCCAAACAGACAACTCTGGCACCGAATAACCAGCCATCGGCTACTGACTTTTTCTTACTACTCTTTTCTCCCTTTATTAACCATTCCCTTAGTATAAAAGCGGGTAATGGCTCGCAACCAACCATGCAACCACTGCAACAACAACACATTTAATCAACACTGCGCCGAGCAATGATTTCCCGCTAATTCAGACAGTTGCAGCAAAACCTTATTCTGGCCCCACAACATTTTTCACAGTGGTTAGTGATTGACTTAATAAGGAAAATTCGATGAAAAAGCAAAAAGGTTTTACGTTAATAGAGTTGATGATAGTGGTGGCGATTATTGGCACTTTAAGCGCAATAGCCATTCCTGCTTATCAAAACTATGTAAGCCGAAGTGAAGCCGCTTCTGGTTTAGGAACACTTAAAGCGCTAATTACACCAGCAGAATTGTTCATTCAAGAAAGTGGGGATCTAGAAACGACAACTACTCTCGATAATATTGGAACAACAGGTCAAGCAAACTCATTAGGAGCAGTAACAATTTCAGCTCAGAACACATTAATGTTTGAATTTAATGCAACTAGTTCAATTAATGGCGAAACATTTACTTTAGAAAGAGACCCTGATACTGGTTGGGGATGTACAGCATCAGCAACTATGCCCGATGTCGACGGCTGCTCATAATCAATGCACACCAACCTTGCCTCAATCCTGCACCAAGCTGACTTGATCAGTGCGGTGCAGCAACAACAGGTGGTGGATTTTGCCCAGGCGGAAGGTGCCTCGGTGCCTGCAGCCTTGGTGCAGCTCGGGATCATCGGCAGTACCGAGCTGGCCCGCCAGCTTGAGTTGATCTTCGCGATAGCCTTGGTGGATGTTCACCAATACGATTACGGCGCATGCTGCAAGCACCTCAACCTACGCGACTTGGTGCTTCAGCACAAAGTGCTGCCCCTGCACAGCAACGACAGCACTATCTTCCTGGGCTTGAGCGATCCCACCCAGATGCATGCGCTCGACGAGCTCCGCTTTGCCAGCGGCAAGAATATCGAGCCATTGCTGCTGGATAACAAGCAGTTGGAGGCAGCCATCCGCCGGGTGTACGGCAGCGATATCAAAGGGGCGGAGCAAAGCCAGCGCAGTGTCAGCGATGCCGACTTGGTCGAGCTGGTCGACTTGAGCGACGGCGAGCTTTTGGATGATGCCACCGATCTCAGCCAAGACAGTGCGCCTGTCACCCGCTACATTAACCAAGTGCTGATGGATGCCGTGCGCAAGAAAGCCTCGGATATCCACTTTGAGCCCTATGAAGAGACCTTTCGTATCCGCTTTCGCTGCGACGGGATCTTGCACCAGCATGCGACCCCGCCCGCCCACTTGTCCCGGCGGCTTTCAACCCGCTTAAAGGTAATGTCGCGGCTCGATATTGCCGAGCGCCGCCAGCCGCAGGACGGCCGGATCAAGCTCAAGCTTTCGGCAGCACTGGCCATAGACTTGCGGGTATCCACCCTGCCAACCCTGTGGGGCGAGAAAGTCGTATTGCGATTGCTTGATAGCTCGGGGGGCAGCCTGGATATCGATATCTTGGGCTATAACGAAAAGCAGAAAAGCGACTACCTTGCCGCCTTGCAGCAGCCGCAAGGCATGATCTTAATGACCGGGCCAACCGGCAGTGGTAAAACCGTCTCGCTCTATACCGGGTTGAGCATACTCAATACCGACGAGCGCAATATCTCAACGGCCGAGGATCCGGTTGAAATCAACCTGCCGGGGATCAACCAAGTCCAGATCAACAGCGCTATCGGGGTTGGCTTCGCCGAAGCCCTGCGAGCCTTCCTCCGCCAGGATCCGGACGTTGTCATGGTTGGCGAAATCCGTGATTTGGAAACCGGCGGCATTGCAGTCAAAGCCGCACAAACCGGCCACTTGGTACTCTCGACACTCCACACCAACTCCGCGGCAGAAACCATTACCCGTTTAACCAATATGGGGATCGAGGATTTCAACCTTGCCTCTTCCCTAAGCTTGATCATTGCCCAGCGCCTGGCGCGCCGTTTATGCCCCGGCTGCAAGGCTCCCCATCATATCGACCACTACCTTCGCCACAGCCAGTCGATCCCAGCTGACGCCAACCTATACCAAGCCAGTGATCTTGGCTGCGATGAGTGCAACAAAGGCTATATCGGGCGAGTGGGGATATATGAAGTGATGCCCTTCACCCGCCCTTTGGCCGAAGCGCTGATGCGCGGGGCGAGCACCATCGAATTACAAGACATCGCCTGCCAGCAGGGAATGCAAACCCTGCAACAATCTGGCATTGAAAAGCTGTGCGAGGGGATCACCAGCCTCAGCGAGTTGCAACGGGTACTCCATTTCAGCAACTGATACACAACCCGTAGCACTATCAATACCAGCTACATCAACCACTATTGAGGACGACCCCTATGGCACAAGCCAGTAAAATTCGCTATTACCACTGGCGTGGTGTCAACCAGGCAGGAAAAAAGCTCTCAGGTGTGATCCTCGGCTTCCAGGAGCAAGAGGTCAGGGCCAAGCTGACCGAGCAGATGATCCAGGTAAAGAAGATCAAGCACCGCAAGCCTTCTACCCTGAGTAAGCTGAAAAACCAGCTCAAGCCAACCGATATCACTGCCCTAACCCGCCAGTTATGCACCATGATCGCTTCCGGCGTGCCTGTGGTACAGGCACTAAAGCTGATGGCCGACAGCCACCATAAGGCCGAAGGGCGTGCCATCCTGTCACAGGTTACGATTCAGGTAGAAGCCGGGGCATCGCTCTCCCGGGCGATGCGCAATAGCTCACCGATGTTCGATAATTTTTATTGTGATTTGGTCAGCACGGGCGAGCAAACCGGCCACCTCGCCGAAGTCTTTGATCGTATTGCGACCTACCGGGAAAAAAACGAAGCGATGCGCAAGAAGGTGATCAAGGCCATGATATACCCCGCCATGGTCACTATCACCGCCATCGGTGTGACCATCATGATGCTGGTTTTTGTGATCCCGCAATTTTCCAACATATTTAGCAGTTTTGGTGCCGAGCTGCCTTGGTTTACCCGCCAAGTCATTATCCTGTCCGACTGGGTACTCAATCATGGGGCCTACCTGTCTGCCGCGATTGTCTTGGCCTTGTTTTGCCTAACCTACAGTTACAAGAAATCGGCACGAGCAAAATTTGGCATCCATCGGCTTAACCTCAAACTGCCAATCGTTGGCTCGGTGATCCTCAAAGCCACCATCGCCCGCTTTGCCCGTACGCTGGCAACCACATTCAGCGCCGGGATCCCGCTACTCGACGGCCTGCACGCCGCGGGCAAAACAGCGGGCAACCAATATATCGAAACTGCCATGATGGAAGCCCATGCCAACACGGCTGCGGGCATGCCCCTGCATATAGCCCTGCGCCAAAGTGATGTTTTTCCCGAGCTCATGCTACAGATGACCATGATTGGTGAAGAATCCGGCTCGCTAGATGAAATGCTCAACAAGATGGCGGCCCTGTACGAAAATGATGTCGACAATACCGTCGACAACCTTGGCAAAATCCTTGAGCCGCTGATCATTCTTTTTCTCGGCGGCTTGATCGGCGGATTGCTGATCGCTATGTATATGCCCATCTTCAAGCTAATGAGCGTCATCGGCTAGTTACAGCCCATTGAAGACAGGTGTGCATCTAGGATCTCATAGTCAATTCCCCTACAATAATCGCAACGAATGATATGAGATGTTTTTCATGGAACTACTGACATACTACCCTTGGCTATTTCCCGTTTTCGCTGCTGTTTTTGGCCTGCTGGTCGGTAGTTTTCTTAATGTGGTGATTTATCGCCTGCCAATCATGATGGAAAGGCAATGGAAGTCAGACTGCGCGGAATGCTTCCCGGAGTTTGGCAGTGCCGAAGCCACACCCACCTTCAACCTCAGTGTTCCCCGCTCCCGTTGCCCGCATTGTGAGCACCCAATCAGCATGTGGGAAAACATTCCGGTGATCAGCTGGCTATTACTCAAGGGGCGCTGTAAAAATTGCCAGGCAAAAATCAGTGCCCGCTACCCCGCAGTAGAAATACTCACGGCGGTCGTTGCCGCCACCGTTGCCATCATGATCCCGGCCTCTGAATGGTCAGTGGCGGTTATCCTGTTTAGCTTTGCCCTGATCGCCCTGACCTTTATCGATATCGATAAAATGCTGCTGCCAGACCAAATCACCCTGCCCTTGCTCTGGGCTGGCCTGCTAACCGCCACGCTTGGCTGGTCGCCGGTTTCGCTTCAAGATGCAGTCATCGGTGCAATGGCGGGCTACCTGGCCCTTTGGAGTGTCTACTGGGCTTTCAAGCTTCTGACAGGCAAGGAAGGCATGGGCTATGGTGATTTCAAGCTGCTGGCGGCACTTGGCGCATGGCTAGGCTGGCAATTATTGCCTTTTGTTGTGCTACTGTCTTCATTGGTGGGGGCTATCTGTGGCATCATCTTGATGCGCGTCCAACAGTCAGACAGCCAAACTCCTTTCTCTTTCGGCCCTTACCTTGCCATTGCCGGCTGGGTAGCCATCTTGTGGGGCGAGCCACTGCTCAACTGGTATCTGACGGCTTACTTAGGATTATAAATTATGACAATGGTCATCGGCCTAACCGGCGGTATCGGCAGCGGTAAAACAACAGTTGCCAACTTGTTTGCTGACTATCACATCGACATCATCGATGCCGATATCGTCGCAAGGGAAGTGGTCGCCCCCGGCTCCGCCGGACTGAAGGCCATCGAGGACAAACTGGGTTCTGACATCCTACTGACAGACGGCAACCTTGACCGCAGTAAGCTAAGAGCAGCAATATTCAGTGATAACACATTGAAAGATTGGCTAAATGGCCTGCTCCACCCTATGATCAGGGAAAAAATGCAGGCTGATATCCAGCAAGCCACCTCGCCGTATTGCCTATTGGTGGTACCGCTGATGGTTGAAAACAACTTGCAGGCCATGACGGATCGCCTGTTGGTCGTCGATGTCGACGAACAGACCCAAATCGCCCGAACCACCCAGCGCGACGGGGTTGATGCCGAGCAGGTAAAAAGTATTTTAGCAGCGCAAGCCTCCCGCCAGGAGCGCCTTGATGCTGCCGACGACATCATCAATAACAACAATGACGGTGCCCAGTTAAGCAGTCAGGTCGCCACACTACACCAGCAATACCTGGCCATGTGCCAGCAGCAACCATCTTAACAATGCGCCGCTACGCCCAGCGAATATTTAGCCGCGCCGACTGACACTCAGGTAAATCGTTATGCAAATTAACCGCTATGAGCACCCACTGAATGAGAAGGTTCGCATTTACCTACGTCTGGAGTATTTGATCCGCCAGATGACCCATGCCAGCCAACTTAATGATCAATGGCAGCACCAGGTCTTTTTCCGAGCCTTGTTTGATCTGCTGGAGATCCTCGATCAAATTCAACTCAAGGGCGAACTCGCCAAAGATCTTGATAAGCAGCGCGACAAGCTCAAGAGCTGGCTCAATATCGAAGGCGTGGATCAAGCGGCACTGCTTGAGCTTCTCGACCAACTGGAAGCGACCCACCACCAGCTACTAACGGCCAGCCGGTTGGGCCAGGCATTACGGGAAGATCGCTTTCTTGGCAGTATCAAGCAACGCTTCTCGATCCCCGGCGGCAGCTGCTGTTTCGATCTACCGGCATTGCACCACTGGCTGCACCTGCCGTTAGCGCATAAGCAAAGCAATATGAAGGGGTGGCTACAGCATATTCACGAGCTAACCACCGCGCTAAACTTATGGTTAAGACTGGTACGCGAGTCGAGCCATTTCCAGCCACAAGTGGCACGAGGGGGCTTTTTCCAGCATGATGCTGACGACGCCTGCCTGCTTCGCTTAGATATTTGCCCAAGCCATGGCGTTTACCCTATGATATCGGGCCACCGCAGCCGCTTTGCTGTTCGCTTCTTGCCTTTCGAAGAAGGAGCGGCCATTGCGGAAGCGATTGAATTTAAAATAGCCATTTGCTGAGGTTTACCGTGACGCAATCACATACGCCATCTGCCCAAATCACCATTGTGAAATGCCCGACCTGCCAGGCCGAGGTTGAGTGGGGAGAGCAGAGCCCTTTCCGTCCATTTTGCAGCAAACGCTGCCAGTTGATTGACTTGGGTGAATGGGCTGAAGAAGAGAAGGCGATCCCTGGCGCACCAGATATGTCTGATGCCGATGGGTGGTCTGAAGATATGGGGTACTAATAACGCCCCGTTGCACTGCAGTGCTATGGTACCCAAATACCATAGCCACTGCAGAACCCCAAAACGAGTTACAGGCTCATCAGCTTTTCAAGCACGACATCGTTCGCTTCCGGGAAGGCATAGTTGGCCAGCTCGTCCAATCGCACCCACTCGCCCGGCTGCCCTTCCTTGCCAAACGCTTCTCCTTCAAACCCCTTTACCAGAAAAAAGTCGAACTTCAGCGCCTTCTCCGGGTAATCATGCTCTAGCGCCATGAAGTGTTCCAACGCCGTCGCATGGATCCCCACCTCTTCTTCAAGCTCGCGGATCACGGCCTGCTCGGCTGTTTCGCCATCTTCCACTTTACCGCCCGCAAATTCCCAAAAGCCCCCCTTGTGGGCCTTGGCTGCGCGCTGGGTGATAAACACCTTATCCTGCTCGGCATTGAGAATGATCCCTGCCGATATCCATACTTGTTTCTTTTCCAATGCCGTACCTGTGCGTTCTACTTAAATCAATTACTAATCCAGATTGGTATAAAAAAGGCCGCTTACGCGGCCTTTCACTGTAACAAATATCAAGGGTCGATCAATTAGTTGATCTTACCGTGACACTGCTTGTACTTCTTACCAGAGCCACATGGGCAAGGTTCGTTACGGCCAACCTTGCGCTCTTCGCGCTGGTATGGTGCCGCTTCGCCTTCTTGCTCTGAGCTTTCATCGGCGATCTGGTTTTCGGCATTCTGGTGCTGGAACTGCTGGCGACGGGCTAGCTCTTCCGCTTGGCGGCGGCGCTCTTCCTCGACACGCTCAACTTCTTCCTGCTGCTGAACACGGACTTTACTCAAAATCATGATTACATCAGACTTCAAGCTCTCAAGCATCTCTTCGAACAGCTCAAACGACTCGCGCTTGTATTCCTGTTTCGGGTTCTTCTGTGCGTAGCCACGCAGGTGGATACCCTGGCGTAGGTGGTCCATCGCCGCAAGGTGTTCTTTCCACAGCGTATCAAGGTTTTGCAGCATTACCGTCTTCTCGAAGTTGCGCAGTACTTCCGCACCCACCACTTCTTCTTTCTGACGGTAAATTTCTACTGCTTGCTCGTAGATACGCTCACGCAGTGCTTCTTCGTATAGCTTCTCTTCGGTATCCAGCCACTCTTGGATAGGCAGCTCCATATCGAAGTCGGCTTTCAGGCGCTCTTCAAGGCCTGGGATGTCCCACATTTCTTCTAGCGACTGCTGAGGAATGTACGCATCGATCACCGCTTGGATCACGTCTTCACGGTTTTGCTCGATCATCTCGCTGATGTCTTCAGCAATCATCAGTTCGTCACGCAGCTCGTAGACCACCTTGCGCTGGTCGTTTGCCACGTCATCAAATTCAAGTAGCTGCTTACGGATATCGAAGTTACGGCCCTCAACTTTACGCTGGGCATTCTCGATAGCCTTGGTTACCCATGGGTGCTCAATCGCTTCGCCTTCTTCCATCCCCAGCTTCTTCATCATGTTAGACACACGATCAGAAGCGAAGATACGCATCAGGCCATCTTCCATCGATAGATAGAAGCGAGATGAACCGGCATCACCCTGACGGCCAGAACGGCCACGCAGCTGGTTGTCGATACGACGGGATTCGTGACGCTCGGTACCAATGATGTGTAGACCACCAGACGCCAATACTGCATCGTGACGCTCTTGCCACTTCGCCTTGATACCAGCAATTTGATCGTCGGTTGGATTCTCGATCGCCGCCACTTCGGTCTGCCATGAACCACCCAATACAATATCGGTACCACGGCCTGCCATGTTGGTTGCGATGGTCACCGCGCTTGGCGCACCCGCCTGGGCAACGATGTCAGCTTCACGCTCGTGGAACTTGGCGTTCAGTACTTCGTGCTTGATGCCTTGTTTTTTCAGCGCGTTAGAAAGCAGTTCTGACTTCTCGATAGAAACCGTACCCACCAATACAGGCTGGCCGTTGCCTACGCGTTCCTTGATGTCTTCGCTGATGGCAGCAAACTTCTCAAGCTCTGTCATGTAAACCAGATCACCCATATCATCACGGATCATCGGCTTGTTGGTTGGCAATACCACGGTTTCCAAGCCGTAGATAGACTGGAATTCGAATGCTTCGGTATCCGCAGTACCTGTCATGCCCGACAGTTTGTTGTAGAGACGGAAGTAGTTCTGGAAGGTAATCGAAGCCAGCGTCTGGTTCTCATTCTGGATCTTAACGCCTTCTTTGGCTTCAACAGCCTGGTGAAGACCTTCAGACCAGCGACGACCCGGCATAGTACGGCCAGTGTGCTCATCGACGATAACCACTTCGTTGTCTTTGACGATGTAGTCCACATCGCGCTCAAACAGAACATGGGCACGCAGCGCGGCATTCACATGGTGAAGCAAGCTGATGTTAGCTGGCGAGTAAAGCGTATCCGCTTCTTCCATCATGCCGTTTTGCTTGAGCAAGTCTTCCACAAACTCCTGGCCGTTCTCGGTCAAGTGGGCCTGCTTCGACTTCTCATCCACCGTATAGTGGCCTTCACCGCGGTATTCTTCGCTGTCTTCCTGATCTTGCTTCACCAGTTGCGGGATCAGGGTATTGATCTTGGTGTATAGCTCAGAGCTGTCTTCGGCAGGGCCTGAGATAATCAAAGGGGTACGGGCTTCATCGATTAGGATGGAGTCAACCTCATCGACTACCGCGAAGAATCGCTCGCGTTGTACGCGGTCTTCGGCACGGAATGCCATGTTGTCACGTAGGTAGTCGAAACCGAATTCGTTGTTCGTACCGTAAAGTACGTCGGCTTGGTAGGCTTCTTTCTTTGCCTGCGGTGGCATGTTTGGCACGTTCACGCCAACAGTCATACCCAGGAATTCAAACAGTGCACGGTTGGTTTCGGCATCACGCGCAGCCAGGTAGTCATTCACAGTAACGATGTGAACACCCTTGCCAGTCAGTGCGTTCAGGTAGGCAGGTAGCGTTGCTGTCAGGGTTTTACCTTCACCGGTACGCATCTCTGCGATCTGGCAGTTGTTCAACACCATACCGCCGATAAGCTGCACGTCGAAGTGACGCATACCAAACACACGCTTGGACGCTTCACGTACCGTGGCAAAAGCTTCAGGTAGTAGCTGGTCAAGGTTTTCACCTTGGTCTAGACGCTCACGGAACTCAACCGTTTTGGCTTTTAGCTCTTCGTCTTGCAGGCTTTCGAATTGAGGCTCTAGTTTGTTGATTTGGTCAACAATTTTGCGCATACGACGCAGTGTGCGGTCGTTACGGCTACCGATAACTTTGGTCAGTAGTTTTGATAACATGGCGATGCCGTTTTCTCTTTGTTATTTCAGCTACATAAATGGCTGAATCGCGTAAATCAGAATTTTTCAACCGGGATTGTCCGTACCAAGCAAGTGCCAGCGTGAACATTTTTCATCCCTGTCCCGTCTAAATCCGTCACTAAGGTGACAACGGAAGCCGACCCGAAAAACAGTGGTTAATAATGATATTGTGGCCTTAACCGACAATTTCAAGGGGAGTATGTAAACAAGATCAGAATTAGCTTAAAGTTGCTGCCCAACCAGGCCATCTATGCTTGCTTACAGAAGGCACTCCCTTATTGAGTAATACCCAAACAACCTCAACATACAAGTTTAAGCAGAAACACGCATCTTGAGGTAGCTTGGGTATAATAAGCCATATTGTCAGTGTCGCCTACGGCAAATCCCCTAGGTATACTTACCATATGCGAAAAATTAGAACTTAACCCCTACTTTTTGCCCAGGAACGATTAGCAATGCGCGATCATCGCCCCCAAACCACTGCCGACCTGCTCGATGACAGCCAGCTTGGCAACATCCAGCAACGTGCCATCGCTCTAAGCAAGCTCAACAAAGCGGTCAAGCAACACCTCGATTGCGCCGAGTATTGCCGGGTCAGCAACTACCGCCAAGGCACGCTAATCATCGAAACCGCCTCCGCTGCGTGGTCGATGCGGCTGAACTATGAGCGCAATAGCCTGATCAGCAAACTGAGGGAAAAGTTGCTCCCCAACCTGGTGAAGATTGACATCAAGGTGAACCCCGAACTGGCTGCGGTGAAGGTGGAAAAGAAAGACAAGACCCCGGACATTGTGCGCAAGCCCATTTCACAAAAGGCGGCCGGCTACCTGCTGCACACAGCGCAAGATGCGCCGGATAAAATCAAGAAGCGACTGGAGCGGATTGCCGCTTTGTCGGCAAAGAAAGGCTAGCCTAGTGCTGGGTGATCAGAAACAAAAACGCCGGACAGAGTCCGGCGTTTTTTAATTCTGCTGGTAAGCAAGCCTAGTTAGGCAAGTACCATGCCTGGCTGGGCAAACGTCACTGGTACTTCGTGCTCTTCGTTGAACGTTGACCACTCGTAAGCTTCCTGATCCGCCAATACTGCACGTAGCAATTTGTTGTTCAGGGCATGGCCCGACTTATATGCCACCATTTCACCAATGATGTTGTGACCACACATGTAAAGGTCACCGATAGCATCGAGTACCTTGTGTGTCACAAGCTCATTATCGAAACGCAGGCCGTCGTCGTTCAGGATGCGGTAGTCATCCAGTACGATAGCGTTATCGAAGCTACCGCCCAGTGCAAGGTTTTGCGACTGAAGGTATTCGATGTCACGCATGAAGCCGAAAGTACGGGCACGGCTAATGTCCTTCACGAAAGACTGGCTCGAGAAGTCCAACACCAAACGCTGCTGCTCTGATTCAATCGCCGGGTGATTAAAATCGATAGCAAAGTCCAGGCGGAAACCGTTATGAGGACGGAGTTCTGCCCATTTGTCGCCATCTTCGACGCGAACAGTTTTCTTGATACGCAAGAATCGCTTAGGCGCGTTCAGGGTATCAATACCGGCAGACTGAAGCAGGTAGATAAACGGGCTGGCACTACCATCCATAATCGGAATTTCTGGCGCGTCCACTTCGATAATCACGTTATCGATACCCATACCTGCCAATGCTGCGTTCAGGTGCTCAACAGTTGAGATACGTACACCGTCCTCGTTAACCAAGGCGGTACATAACATGGTGTCGCGTACAGAATCGGCGTCCGCTTGGAAGTCAACCGGTGGATTCATGTCGGTACGGCGGTAAATGACACCCGTATTGGCAGCAGCCGGACGTAGAATAAGCGTGACTTTACGCCCCGAGTGAAGTCCCACCCCGGTCGTTTGCACAATGCTTTTCAAAGTACGTTGTCTGATCATCTGCTTTTCTCAACTATTGTTTTGCCATTATGTCGACCCCTTTACCTAAAAGTTTAAGCAAAAGGGTCTACCAGTGTATCACTTTTTGACCTATATCCCAAATTTAACTAATTGTTAGTCAGCTTGCTTGCGTAAAAACGCTGGGATATCTAGGTAGTCGTGATCAGCCTGAGGCTTAGATTTTGTTGCTGCCGAACTTGCTGCAGGCTGCTGAGCACTTGGCTCTGCCGCTGGTGCAGACTGCGTTAGCGGCGCAGGCTTAGCCTCTTCCATTGCTGGTGCTGCCGGAGCCGCAGGTTTTTCCTGAGCCACCGCCTGAACCGGCTTAGATGTTGTCACCAAGGTGATATCTGGCTTCGTTTCTTTGCCGATACCCGTTGCAACAACCGTTACACGCAGTTCGTCAGACATTTCTGGGTCAAGCGAGGTACCGATAACCACTGTCGCGTTATCAGAAGCAAACGCCTTCACTGTGTTACCCACAGTCTCAAATTCGTCCAGACGCATGTCCATACCCGCAGTGATATTAACCAACACACCACGCGCACCCGCAAGGTCGATATCTTCTAGCAGCGGGCTAGAAATCGCCATTTCAGCTGCTTCTTCTGCACGGTCATCACCAGTAGCCATGCCGCTACCCATCATCGCGTGGCCCATTTCAGACATCACAGTACGAACGTCGGCAAAGTCGACGTTGATCATACCCGGACGTGTGATTAGCTCAGCGATACCCTGTACCGCATTACGCAGTACATCGTTCGCTTTAGCAAAAGCGTCAAGAAGAGTGATACCACGGCCAAGTACTTTAAGTAGCTTCTCGTTTGGAATGGTGATCAGAGAATCAACATGCTTAGAAAGCTCTTCAATGCCCTGCTCGGCAAAAGCCATACGCTTTTTACCTTCAAAGCTAAACGGCTTGGTGACAACAGCCACTGTTAAGATACCAAGCTCTTTCGCTACTTCCGCGATGATTGGTGCAGCACCTGTACCAGTACCACCGCCCATACCAGCAGCGATGAAGATCATGTCCGAGCCCTGTAGCTCAGCCTTGATAGCTTCACGATCTTCCAGTGCAGAGTCACGACCCACTTGTGGGTTTGCACCAGCACCCAGACCTTTGGTGATATCACCACCAATCTGGATCACTGTACCTACACTGCTTTTACGAAGGGCTTGGGCATCAGTGTTAACACTGATGAACTCTACGCCTTCAATCGACTCACGTACCATGTGATCGACAGCATTACCGCCGCCGCCGCCAACGCCAATGACCTTAATTACAGCTTCATCAGACATTTCCATCATCGGTTCAAACATTTGTTCTCTCCGTTCATCCTGTTCGCATCAGGTTTTAAAATTCTTTTCTTAGCCAACCACTAATCTTAGTGAAGATTCCCGTTACCGAACGCTTCGGCTCCAGGTCACTATCATCAAATGTCTGACTGTCCTTTCCGTAATGCAGTAATCCTACTGCAGTCGCATAACGCGGAGACTGAACATGTTCAGTCAAGCCCGATACTTCCAGTGGAAGCCCGACCCGGACCTGGTTACGGAAGACACGCTCTGCGCATTCTACCAAACCTTCCATCTGTGCGGCACCACCAGTCAGGACAATACCTGCAGCCAACTGGTGTTTGACACCCGCGTTACGCAATTGTTCTTGTTTTTCTATTAGCTTCTGATTAACCAGCCCAAGCAGTTCGCTATAGCGGGGCTCTATCACTTCCGCCAATGTTTGGCTTTGCAAGCTGCGAGAAGGGCGACCACCAACGCTTGGTACGTCAACCTTCGCATCCTTGCTTACCAATTCGCTCAACGCGCAACCGTATTTCACTTTAATTTCTTCGGCATCGCTCGGTGGCGTGCCGAAGGCATAAGCGATATCGCTAGTTACCACATTGCCGGCATAAGGGATCACTTCGGCGTGGCGCAAGGCTCCACCCGTCCATATGGCCAAATCCATGGTGCCACCACCAATATCGACCACACAAACCCCAAGCTCTCGCTCATCGGCCGTTAACACCGCATGACTGGCTGCCAAGCCTGAAAATATCAGGTGGTCGACTTTCAAGTCACACCGCTCTACCGCCTTGACGATATTGCGTGCCATGTCGTTATGGCAGGTAATAAGATGAACACTCGCCTCCATGCGTACCCCAGATAAACCAACAGGGTTTTTGATCCCCTCTTGATAATCAATAGCAAATTCCTGAGGAATAACATGCAAAGTTTTATGTTCATCGCTAATTTTTACTGACTTCGCTGTGTGAATAACACTATCAACGTCGTCCTGCGTCACCTCTTTATCCGAGATTGGCACCATGCCTTTCTCGTTTTGGCAACGTATATGCTTGCCGGATAATGACAAAAATACCGAGGAAATCTGGCAGTCGGCCATCAGCTCAGCTTTGTAAACCGCACTCTGAACTGACTTTACGACGGACTCAAGATCATTGACCCCGCCTTTATCCATACCGCCCGATGGGCTACTGCCCTCACCAATGACGTTTACACCGCCATCAGGCAACACTTCCCCGACCAAAGCACAGACTTTGGAAGTGCCAATATCCAGGCCTACTATCAGTTTTTTATCTGCCGCCTTCGTCATTAGCGCTTGCTCTTATTGTTCTACTCGACCAAGCCGCACCACTGTGTAGCACTAGCTGGCTTCGCTTTGCTCTGGATCATCTGTCCAGCCTACAGCAGCCCCGGTGTCGTAGCGAAGATCTACGTACTCGATGGCTTTTCCGTGCTGCTCCAATTCTGGGTATAAGCCAATAAAGCGGTTGAGCCGCTCCATTCTCGCTTCACGCCCCAGCTCAAGCCTGATCCCGTTGGTTAACCAAACGCGCCAGGCCCGACGTTCGTTTAATGCCAGCGTAGCAATTTCAAAGCCCGCAAGCTGTAATCTTGGTTGCATTTCATGCAAGGCAGCCAAAACTTGTTGGCTGGAGCCTTCAGGTCCCGCCAAGCCAACCAAGGGCTTACCGGCCTGCTCCCGGGGCGCATAAAATACGGCTCCCTCGGTATTAACCAGATATTGTCCATTCCAGAATGCCGCCGGTTCATGCTCAACCAAAAATACCTTCAAGGTATCCGGCCACTGCTTACGGACCGCGGCCCTGGCCACCCAAGGCATGGCCTCAAGCACATGCTGGATAGCATCGACATCTTGGGTCATGAAGCTGCCGAGCCGGTCAAGCTGCAAGATGCCATCTCGCACATCATCCGGCGAGAGGTAATCCAGCTCACCCTGTATAACCAGTTGCGACAGGGGCAAGCGGTTAGCATCTGTCATCCAGTTTATTGCAGCACTGAAAAGCCATGCAACAAAACCAATCACAAAAACAAAAAATGCCAATCCCCCCCAATGCCCAGTCGCAATTGAAGGAGTTCGGGGTATTCTTTTTAGGACACTATCAGCCATAAATAGTTTTAACCTTTACCAAAATAGCCGATATCTACCCAGAAAAAGTGTTGTTATCCGACTTTTTCGCCTCTGGAAGCTCGCCGCTTACTGAGTAAAGTTGATCGATTATACCGACCAAGTAGCGGCTCTCCAACACCTGAGACTCGATTCCTTACACTTCCTGAGAGCCATGCCCGTAAAACTGACCGGTTACTAACAAGCCAAATAAATCGCTAACTCTGTAACCAGCCTAGTTTTTATGCAATTTTCACGCCATAGGCATGGCATTTTGCAATCGCTATTAACTTTGACGCATTTCAGCAATATTTAGCTTTAGATCGGCTAATTGTCGTGCAATTTTGCCTACATCACCGGCACCTTGTGTCAAAAGCAAGTCGTCATCTTGTAAAATATTAGCAAGGGCAGACGGCAATGCCTCGCTGTTGGGCACAAAAATCGGATCGATCTTGCCGCGTCCGCGGATGGTGCGGCAAAGTGCGCGGCCATCCGCCCCGGCAATCGGTGCCTCCCCGGCAGAGTACACATCCAGCATCACCAGCACATCGACCTGCTCAAGCACATTGGCGAAATCATCGTACAGATCACGGGTACGGCTGTAACGGTGCGGCTGGAAAATCATCACCAGGCGCTTGTCGTCCCAACCCGCTCGCGCCGCCTGGATAGTCACGTCCACTTCACTCGGGTGGTGACCATAATCGTCCACCAGCATCACCTTGCCATTGCCGGTTTCAAATTCGCCCAGGTGGTCAAATCGACGGCCTGTGCCTTCAAATTCCAGAAGCGCACGCACAATTGCCTCGTCAGCCACACCTTCTTCGGTTGCCGCCGCCACCGCAGCCGTTGCATTCAGCGCATTGTGCTTGCCCGGAATATTCAGTTTCACATCCAGCGCAGGCTTGCCTTTGCGCAGGATAGAGAAGTGCCCTTGCTGGCCGTGCTGATGGTAGTTAGCCAAACGTACATCCGCATCTTCCGAGAAGCCGTAAGTAATAACCTGGCGGCCAATTTTTGGTAGCAACTCGCGAACCACAGGATCATCGATACACAATATAGCCAAACCGTAGAACGGCAAGTTGTGCAGGAAGTCGATGAAAGTCTGCTTAAGCACTTCGAAATCACCGCCATAGGTATCCATATGGTCGGCTTCGATATTGGTGACCACACACACCATCGGCTGCAGGTGCAAGAACGACGCATCGCTCTCATCCGCCTCAGCGATAAGATAGCGACTCGATCCCAGGCGAGCATTAGTGCCGGCACTCTTTACCAAGCCACCGTTAACAAAAGTGGGATCCAGGCCCGCTTCAGAATAAATTTGCGTCATCAAGGCCGTGGTGGTGGTTTTGCCATGGGTGCCGGCAATCGCGATGCCGTGGCGGTAGCGCATCAATTCAGCGAGCATTTCGGCCCGGCGCACCACGGGAATCCGCAATTCACGCGCGGCAACCAGCTCAGGGTTATCCTGAGCAATGGCGGTAGATACCACAACCACACTTGCCTGCTCAACATTTTGGCTTTGGTGGCCAAAGAAGATTTCGGCCCCCTTGCTTTCTAGGCGGTTCGTCACCGCGTTGGGCACAATATCGGAGCCACTGATACGGTAGCCTTCGTTAACCAAAACTTCAGCAATACCGCTCATGCCGGCACCGCCGATACCAACAAAGTGAATACGCTCAACGCGGCGCATCTCTGGGACCATGGTTCTGATTTTTGCTAATTGCTGGTTATCCAGTTTACTCATCACTTTGTCTCGTCTTATTGTTTCGCCAACGACTTAATCACCTCAGCCACCCGGCTGTCGGCATCAAGTATCGCGGCATCCCGTGCAGCAACAGCCATCTCGGCTAATTTGCCACGGTTCATCTGTTCTAATTCGTTAGCCAGCCCTTCCGGGGTAAGGTCCGGCTGCTCAATCATTTTTGCCGCGCCACACTGAACCAGGTGGTCGGCATTGAGTGCCTGCTGGCGATCTTTGTGCATAAACGGTACGAAAATCGCGCCAACGCCCGCGGCAGACAACTCCGATACGGTTAATGCGCCAGAGCGGCAAACGACGACGTCAGCCCACGCATAGGCAGAGGCCACATCGTCGATAAACTCAGTTACCTTATGCCCAGCGGCAGTATTCTCTCGGTAGGCTTGCTCGGTATCAGCTTGGGCGCCCTTGCCGGCCTGGTGCCAAACTGTCACTTTATCACCCAAGATAGCCGCTACTTTAGGCATTGTCTGATTTAGAATACGGGCACCTTGGCTACCGCCCATCACCAACACGCGAATCGCCCCCTCGCGGCCGTCGAAGCGGGCCGTTGGCTCTGCCAGTGCCACCACGTCTTGGCGTACCGGGTTACCCACGACCTCACTGTCTTTGAAGGCCCCCGGGAAGGCTTGCAGTACGCGGGCGGCAATTTTTGACAGCCACTGGTTAGTCAGGCCAGCCACGGCATTTTGCTCATGCAAGATAACCGGCACGCCAGATAGCCATGCCGCCACGCCGCCCGGCCCGCTCACATAACCGCCCATGCCAAGCACGGCATCGGGCTGCCAAGCCTTGATATACTTTCTGGCCTGCAAGATAGCATTGAAAATTTTGAATGGCGCAGCCAACAAGCGCGCAACACCCTGCCCGCGAAGGCCTTTTACTTTAATAAAGTCGATATCGATGCCGTGTTTAGGCACCAACTCTGCTTCCATTCGATCCGCGGTACCTAACCAGCGGATTTCCCAGCCTTCCTGCTGCAGTTTTTTCGCAACAGCCAAACCGGGGAAAACATGGCCGCCAGTACCGCCAGCCATCACCAGCAAGCGCTTATTCTTGTTCATCTGTGTCATCTTCTGCATCGTTCACCAGACCGTACTTCACGGCATACCGCTGCTCGTAGTCAATCCGGAGCAAGATGGCAACTGCCGTTGCCATAATAAATAAACTGGAGCCACCATAACTGATCAGTGGCAAAGTAAGGCCCTTGGTCGGTACGATCCCTGCGGCTGCCCCGACATTGACCAAGGTTTGGAATGCAAACCAAAAAGAAAAACCAAACGCGAGGAAGCCGCCAAACAGCTGCTGGCTTTCCAAACAACGGCGGCCAATGAACATCGCCTTGAACACCAAGGCAAAGATCAACAGCAGCACCACGGTAACCCCAATCAACCCGACCTCTTCGGCGAGCACCGCAAAAACAAAGTCGGTATGGGCCTCGGGTAGGTACTCTAATTTTTGGATTGAGTTGCCGAGCCCCTGACCAAACCAATCGCCCCGGCCAAATGCCATCAGGGACTGGGTAAGCTGGTAGCCACTGCCGAAGGGATCCTCCCAAGGATCCATGAACGACGTAACCCGCCGCAGTCGGTAGGGCTCGAAAATGATCAGCAAGATAATGCCGGCAACGGCGGTCACCAGCATCACCAAAAATTGCCATAATTTAGCACCGGCAATAAACAGCATCCCCACCGTGGTCACGAACATCACCACAAAGGAGCCGAGATCGGGCTGGGCCAAGAGCAAAATTGCCATTAGGCCGAGTACGACCAGTGGCTTTAAGAAACCAACAAAACTTTCCCTCACCTGCTCGTACTGGCGGACAAGGTAGCCGGAAAGGAAAATAAACAGTGATAGCTTCGCGACTTCGGCTGGCTGCAAGTTAAAGATTCCCAGCGGGATCCAACGGGCCGCACCGTTAACCGAACGACCGGCAACCAGCACCACCACCAGCAGGAGCAAGGAGACCAGCAGCATTGGCACGCTGTATTGCCGCCACTTTTCTAGCGGGATCATCACCACAAAGCTGGCAATAACCAGGGCGCACACTAAGAAGAAACCATGGCGGAAGGCGAAGTAGAACGGCATATCCGTCAGGCGCGTGGCAATCGGCACCGATGCCGATGTTACCATCACCAAGCCCGTTACCATCAACGCAAAAGCAATCCAAACCAGCTGCCTATCATAAAGGCTTGGCGTGGATGGCCTGGTTAACCAGCCCGCGGTTGACGATACTCCTTCACGCAGTGCGCCGAACATCAGCTCCCCTTACCCACGCGGTGTTGTAGCTGCTGGGCCAATTCGACGAAGGCATCCCCTCGCGCCATGAAGTTCGGGAACTGATCAAAGCTAGCACAAGCCGGAGAGAGCAACACCATATCGCCGCTGCGCGCATCATCCGCAGCGATGGCCATCGCTTCCGCCATGGTCTCAACCGCCAGGGCATCATCGGCCAGCGGCTGGAAAAGAAAACCATCGCGGCCGTAGCAATAGAGCCGCACATCCAACTGGCGGAGCACTGGCTGCAATTCGGAAAAATCGGCCCCCTTGCCATCGCCACCCACCAGCAAGTGAAGCTTGCCCGGCAACGCCAAGCCGTTCAGTGCCGCCAGGGTACTCGCGAGGTTCGTCGCCTTGGAGTCGTTGACCCATTTCACCCCGTGCTGGCTTGCGACCAACTGGCAGCGATGGGCCAGGCCGTTATAGCGGCGCAATGCACGGCAGGCTGCTTCGCGGCCAATGCCCGCAGCATCGGCCAAAGCAAGTGCCGCCAGGCTGTTGGCGACGTTATGGCGGCCAACCAAGGCAATATCATTACTCGGCATCACAGCCTCGCCATCCACCGCGAGCCATTCTTCATCACCAAAGGTGATCAAGCCATACTGCGCCGAGTCGAAGCCAAAACTGGCCATCGCGCCGGAAAATTCAGGGCGGGTCGCCAAGTCATCGCGGTTGTAAACCGCCAGCTCGGCATGGTCGAAGATCCGCATCTTGGCTTGGCTGTATTGCTCAATACCGCCAGGGTAGCGATCCATGTGATCTTCGGACAAGTTTAGGTATACCGCCGCTTTCAGCTGCAGCGATGCGGTCGTTTCAAGCTGAAAGCTCGACAATTCAAGGACGTAGAGGTCATGCTGTTGAGCGAGCATATCAAGCGCGGCAAAGCCGATATTACCACCCACGCCAACATCAATGCCTGCCTCCTTGGCCATTTCGCCCACCAGGCTGGTCACCGTGCTCTTGCCGTTGGAGCCCGTTATAGCAACCACCGGCTTGGAGACCGCGCGCGCAAAAAGCTCGATGTCGCCGACAATATCGACCCCGGCATTGGCTGCCTCGACCAATTGCGGCGTGGCAAGGGCGATCCCCGGGCTAGCCACAATCAAATCGGCAGATAGCAACCATGCCATCTGCCACTCGCCACTGCACAGCTCGACGCTGGCCGGTAGCTGTTCACGTCCCGGAGGCGCATCTCTGGTGTCGATCACCTTGATATCTAGCACCTGCGGCAAACGCAACAGGTGATTAACCACGGATAAGCCGGTCATTCCCAGACCGATTACAACAACCTTTTCTACGCCTTCCAAGCCTTTCATTTATCGAACCTTTAGTGTCGCCAATGCAATCAATACTAGCATCAAGGTAATGATCCAGAAACGCACAATCACGCGCGGCTCAGGCCAGCCCTTCAATTCATAGTGGTGGTGGATTGGCGCCATACGGAAAATACGCTGACCACGGAGCTTGTACGAGCCCACCTGCAAGATCACCGATACCGTTTCCATCACGAACACACCGCCCATGATCACCAACAGCAGCTCTTGGCGCACCAAAACCGCAATCGTGCCGAGCGCGCCGCCCAGTGCCAACGAGCCTACATCGCCCATAAACACTTGTGCCGGGTAGGTGTTAAACCACAAGAAGCCAAGGCCGGCACCCACAATCGCGGTACACACCACCACCAATTCGCTGGCATCCTTCAAGTAAGGAATGTGCAGGTAGTTCGCGAAGTTCACATTACCCGTCGCCCAGGCAATGAAAGCCATACCACCAGCAACCATCACGGTCGGCATGATGGCCAAGCCATCCAGGCCGTCGGTGAGGTTGACGGCATTACTGGTACCGACAATCACAAAATAAGTAAAAATAATATAAAACAAGCCAAGTTGCGGCATCACGTCTTTGAAGAACGGCACCACAAGCTGGGTTGCCACGGTATCCTGGCCATGGACGTATAGCGCAAAAGCGACGCCCAGCGCGATCACCGACTGCCAAAAATACTTCCAGCGCGCAATCAGGCCGTCGGTATTTTTGCGAACAACCTTACGGTAGTCATCAACAAAACCCACGGCGCCGTAGCCCAGCATCACCGTCAGCACCGCCCAAACATAAGGGTTGGTGAGATCGGCCCACAGCAAGACCGTAATCGTGATCGCTGCCAAGATCATGATACCGCCCATGGTTGGCGTACCACGCTTGCTAAAATGCGACTCTGGGCCATCGTGGCGAACCACCTGGCCAATTTGCAGCATTTGCAAGCGAGCAATCAGACGCGGCCCCATCCACAGTGACAGCAACAACGCGGTCAAAATGCTGATAATGGCGCGGAACGTCAGGTACTCAAACAGACGAAAAAATGGGAATGTAGATTCTAGTAAGTCGGCAAGCCAGTAAATCATTAGTTATTTTCCTGCAGTGCAGCAATGACATCTTCCATTCGGGAGCTACGCGCGCCCTTTGCCAATACTGTCACTTGGGTATCGTTTTCATTGTATTGCGGTTGATCTAGCAGCTGCTTGAGCAGCGCGATCAAAACCGTTTTATCTTCGAAGTGCTGGCCATTGTTCAATTCGCTCACCACTTGGCTGGCAGAACCGAAGGTCAGCACCTTGTCGAGTGCTTTGTTTTGGGCATATTCTGCCACTTCGCGGTGCAGCGATGCACTATCATCGCCCAACTCCGCCATATCGCCCAGCACAAACCAACGTTGGCCACTAAAGCTTGCCAATAAATCAATGGCCGCTTTTACCGAGGCAACGCTAGCGTTATAGGTGTCGTCAATCAGGCGCAAATGAGGTCGCGGCTGGGTCACATCAACCCGTCCCTTCACGTTCTTGGCACAACCAAGCCCAGCAATCACTTGCTCTTCAGTTGCCCCGAATGCCATCGTCAAAGCTGCAGCCGCCAAGGCGTTCGCCACATTATGGCCACCCGCCATGGTCAATTTAACCGGGAATGCACCGTGAGGGGTTCGCATTGTAAAACAAGCGAGGCCCTGATCGTTAATAATAATGTCATCGGCAGAGTAATCCGCGCTTTTCTGGGTTGCCGAGAAAGTTACGACTTGGTGGTTGGCCAGCAAAGGCTGCCAAGTATCCAGCGAATTCGAATCGAGGTTCACAATCGCCACCGTCTCGCCGTGGAGCGGGGTCAACCCTTCAAAAATCTCACCCTTGGCTTTTGCCACCCCGGCCAAAGAGCCAAAGCCTTCCAAGTGCGCGGCTGCCAGGTTGTTAATCAACGCCACCTGGGGTTTAACCAAATTGGTGGTATAAGCGATCTCGCCCTGGTGGTTAGCCCCCAGCTCGATAACGGCAAACTCATGCTCAGGCTGAAGGCGTAACAGGGTCAGCGGTACACCAATGTCATTATTGAAGTTGCCCCCCGTTGCCAGCACATTGCCTTTCTGGCTTAGGATGGCCGCGGCCATCTCCTTGACCGTGGTTTTGCCGCAGCTACCCGTTAGCGCCAGCGTCTGCAAACCATGCTTGGTTTCCATTTCAGCCTTTAGCCAAGCCCCAAGCAGGCCAAGGGCATGCAGGGTATCGTCAACCACCAGCTGAGGTAGCCCAATGGGTAAGTGCCTACTTACCAACAGCGCCTTAGCACCGTTATCCATCGCGTTTTGGCAAAAGTCATGGGCATCAAATCGCTCGCCGATCAGCGCAACGAACAAGGTCTCTGCGGCAATGGCACGGGTGTCGGTCGACACATCTGCGACAGACGTATCATTACCCACCAGCTCTGCGCCAAGTATCTCGGCGAGTTGCGACAACTGAACCTGTATCATACGCTTGTCTCCAATAGTGCCTGCACCGTCTCGCGATCAGAATAATGGATCGTGCGATCGGCCAGCACTTGATAATCTTCGTGGCCTTTACCGGCAACCAGTACGATGTCATCCGGGGCGGCATGGCTTGCAGCCCACTGGCAGGCCTGGTAACGATCGTGGTGAACAACGGCGTGTTCCGGCTGCTCTAGGCCAGCCAGCATGTCTTTAACGATAATCGCCGGATCTTCGGTCCTTGGGTTGTCGTCGGTCAAAATCACATGATCGGCCAGTTGCTCGGCAATCCGCGCCATCATTGGTCGCTTGCCGGTGTCCCTGTCACCGCCACAGCCGAAAATACACCATAGGTTGCCGCTGCAATGCACTTGGAGCGCCTGCAATGCCTTCTCCAACGCATCTGGCGTATGAGCATAGTCAACAACCATCATGGGTTTGTCAGGTGCTTGAAAAACTTCCATTCGGCCAGTCACCGCCTGCAATCGCGGGGCAACCTCCAGCAATGCCGCGAACGAATGCCCCGTCGCCAACAAGGTCGCCAACGCCAGCATCAGGTTCACCACGTTGAATGCACCGACCAAGGGTGCAGTAAATTGCCCCTTGCCCCAGCTGGAGTCGAAACCAACCGTCACGCCTTGGGTGCTGTATTCGACCTGCTCAAGCCAAAGCTTCTGGCCTTGGTGATCAATAAGGTTGCTGCCATCAGTGGCAACCGCCACCGCCTGGGGCAGTTCGGCCAACCAACTTCTGCCAACCGTATCATCGGCATTAATCACGGCGATACCAGAGTGGTGTTCAGTGAAAAGGGTTTTCTTGGCATCGGCGTAACTGGCCATATCACCATGGTAATCAAGGTGATCCCGGCTAAGGTTGGTAAAAATACTGGCTGCAAACTGCAACGACTTCACCCGGCCTTGAACCAAGCCGTGGGAGGAAACTTCCATCGCGGCATAATCCGCCCCGGCTTCGACCATTGAAGCCAGCACCTGCGGAATTTCAAGCGCGCTGCCAGTGGTATTGAGCGCAGGCTTGATATTAGCCAACAAGCCATTGCCCGTTGTGCCCATCACCCCCGCACGGTAACCGATCAACTGTGCCCACTGGGCCAAAATTTGGCTAATGGTGGTTTTGCCATTGGTCCCCGTGACGGCAACCAGGCTCAAAGCCTGATCTGGCGAGCCATAGAAACGCTTGGCGATAGCCGATAAGTGCAATGATAGTGCTGGCAGGGTGATCACCGGCACGCCATCTTGCTCTGCGATGGCAAAGTGCTCGCCCTGGGCCAAAACAGCGCTCGCCCCTGCTGCAATGGCATTGGGAATAAAGCGGCGACCATCAACGCTATGGCCACTGACCGCGACAAAAAGATCCCCACCTTCAATGTGGCGGCTATCGAGGGACATGCCCTGAATAGATAGTTCAGCTAGAGCGTCGGGTAATTGCTGTTGCTCCAACCATGGTGAAAGCAGTTCACCCAGCTTGTTATGTTGTTTAAGTACCGGCATCTGCCTTGTCTCTACGATTCACAATATTTAATTCTTCGCGGGTGCCCGCGTCAGGCGGGATATTCAGAATTTGCAGCGCACTCTCCATCACTTCGGAGAAAATAGGCGCCGCAATCGCACCACCATAATACTTGTCGCCCTGTGGCTCGTTCACCACCACCACCATGGCCAAACGCGGATCGCTAATCGGTGCCAGGCCGGCTGTCATCGCAATATATTCATCACTGTATCCGCCAGCTGCGGCCTTAACCGCCGTACCGGTCTTCGCACCGACTCGATACCCGGGCACTGCGGCCCTTACCGCACTACCACCTTTGTGGGTCACGGTTTCCATCATGTTAAGCAGCTTGCGGGTGTTGTCCGCCGAGACGACCTGGCGTCCCGGCACCACATCTTCTGTTTTCAAGATCGACAGCGGGCGGTTGACCCCCATCGCGCCCAGCGTAGCGTAAGCACGTACTAACTGGATAGGCGTCACCGAAATACCGTAGCCAAAAGAAAGGGTGGCGCGCTCAAAATCAGACCAGCGACGGCGGTCGGGGAAGAAGCCCTGCGCTTCACCGATCAGGTTGATACCCGAGGCATCCCCCAGCCCGACACTGCTATACATACCGAGCACCGCATCGATCGGCATCGCCAGCGAGAGTTTACTCACCCCGATATTACTCGACTTCTGCAGGATCTTGGTCAGGTCAGCCTTGCCGACTCGAGAGACGTCACGGACACGGCTGCCGCCCACCTGCATCAGGCCGTTACCGGTATCGATAATGGTATTCTCGTCCGCCACCCCGTTTTCCATGGCCGCCAGTACAATAAACGGCTTAATGGTCGAGCCCGGCTCCATCGCATCGGTAATCGAGCGGTTACGCATCCGGAAGCTTTGCAGTTGCTCGCGGTTGTTCGGGTTGTAGGAAGGCGCGTTGACCATCGCCAATATTTCACCGGTGCGAACATCGGCCATAATCACGGTGGCGGAGGTCGCTTGATAATCTGCCACCGCCTGCTTCACGGCCCGGTAGGCAACGGCCTGTAGGCGCTGGTCGATACTCAGGCTCAAAGGCTGGCCCGGCTCGCGCTTTTTCAGCGAGATATTCTCAACCACGCGGCCATAGCGATCTTTTCGCACCGTGCGGCGCCCCGGCTCCCCGGTCAGCCAACCGTCATAGGTCCGCTCCACGCCTTCCAAGCCGTGACTGTCGATCCCCGTCACCCCGATTAAGTGAGCACTAACCTCACCGGATGGGTAAAAGCGGCGGGATTCGTCTTTCAAGCCAACGCCTGGCAGCTTGAGCCGACTGACATAGGTTGCCATTGCCGGGCTGACCTGGCGCTGCAAATAAATAAAGCGACGTTTTTTGTTCTTTTCTAAGCGTTCTAGCAAACCGTCGCGATCAATACCGAGCACATCGGCCAACGCATACCAACGCTCGCGTTGAACAATCCCGCCGTTTTTATAGATCTGAACCGGATCGGCCCAGACCGCCTGAACAGGCACGCTGACAGCCAGCTGCTCATCGTTGCGATCGGAAATAATGCCCCGGGCAGACGGCATCGCCTTCACCCGCAGCGAGCGCATATCCCCTTCTTGGATCAACTTGCCCGGCTCAAGCACCTGAATGTAGGCAGCGCGGCCAATCAGGGCCAGCAAAGCCAAAACAACACAGCCGCATATAACACCAAAGCGCCACGGGATAAATGCCGGTGGCGCTTTTTGGCGACGCTGATTCTGCTTGGCTGAACGCTTAAATAAATTCATCAAATTCAATTACTGCACTATGACTTCACTGTCTCTAGACGGGCGGCGCATTTCGAGCTCCTTTTCTGCCAGGCGCTCGATGCGGCTATGTTCGGCAAGGGAGTTTTCTTCGAGGATTTGGTTACGCCATTCAATATCAAGCTGATCCCGCTCGATTAACAATTGCTCCTGCTGGGCGATAAGTTGACGGGAGTGGTGGGTGATCAACACCACCCCCAACGCTGAAACCAACACCAGAACCATTAGGACAAGCGGAACACGCCCGACCGACAGCAGATCTTGCCCGATCAGGCGGGCAAGGTTATCGGATGGCTCTGGTGCCTGACTCATACGCGCTCAGCCAAGCGTAATACGGAACTGCGCGAGCGAGCGTTGTCGCTCACTTCGTTTTTCGATGGCTTGATGGCCTTGCCGACAGTTTTCAGCGCCGCCGAGCCAAGCGCCTTGATCTGCTCTTCCGTTAGCGGCAGGCCAGCAGGCACTTCCGGCCCCTTGCTCTGCTTGCGGATAAAGCGCTTCACCATGCGATCTTCTAGCGAGTGGAAGCTGATCACCGACAAGCGGCCTTCAGGAGCCAAGACGTTCACGGCACCGTTCAGCGCGGTTTCGATCTCTTCCAATTCACTGTTGATATAAATTCGGATAGCTTGGAAGCTACGGGTCGCCGGGTGCTTGTGGCGATCTTTAAACGGAGAAACATCCGAGATCAGCTTAGCCAGCTGGGTGGTGCGCGTCAGCGGCTCATTCTCCGGATCTTCACGATAAGCCACAATGCCACGGGCGATGCGCTTGGCAAAGCGCTCTTCGCCAAACTCTTTCAGTACCCATGCAATGTCGTCGGCTTCGGCTTCGGCCAACCATTCTGAGGCGGGGATGCCCGACGTTGGATCCATACGCATATCCAGCGGACCGTCGCGCATAAAGCTAAAGCCACGCTCGGCATCGTCAAGCTGCGGCGATGACACGCCAAGATCAAGCAATACGCCATCCACACGGCCAATCAGATCGCGCTCTTCCATGTACTTTTCCATTCCCGAGAAAGGGCCGTGGATAATAGTAAAGCGAGGATCGTCAATCTTCTGGGCTTCAGCAATCGCCTGTGGATCACGGTCGATACTGTAAAGACGCCCATTTTCCCCGAGCTGAGACAGGATCAGGCGGCTATGGCCACCACGGCCGAAAGTACCATCAATATAAATACCGTCAGGTTTGATGGCGAGGCCATCAACTGACTCATGGAGTAAAACTGAGACGTGCTCAAACTGTTCAGACATAACGATTAATTCAGCTCTTGTAGAAGCTTGCCAAAACCCTCGACAAAACATGCGAGCATTTCAACATAAAAATATAATAGAAAGGAAATTCATCGACTTACGCTATTAAAACGATGTTTTTACAGCATTTCCCGCAAAATCCCACCGCAAAGTGTACGTATTCGGTAAAAAAGATGTCAAGCCACAGCCTACATTTCTAACAATCAATTGATAGTAGGATAGCAGCCCAGAAACGACAAAAGGCGATGCAGGCTACAAATATGTAGCACCACATCACCTTCTGTACTTAAAGAGGGGAGTTGGCTGATGAGCCGGGTTCTGTCCCGCTTACGCGGTGGTAACCATTCATCTAGGCCTGCAATCGCTCACAGGCTCAAGCAACCTACCCGTCCCCAACGCGGGCCACGCCATTAGGGACCTATTTGGTCTTGCTCCGGGTGGAGTTTACCGTGCCACGGACTATTACTAGCCGCGCGGTGCGCTCTTACCGCACCCTTTCACCCTTACCTGTTCTCGCAAGCGAGCCATCGGCGGTTTACTCTCTGCTGCACTGGTCGTGGGCTCGCGCCCCCCAGACGTTATCTGGCACCCTGCCCTATGGAGCCCGGACTTTCCTCCCCCCCGTCAGTCTCCCAAAGGACATCAACGAGGCAGCGGTTACCTTAGCCAACTCCGGGGGCAGAGTTTATCCGACTCAGGTCACAGTTGCCAGTGAAAAATCAGCCAAGCGACAAGAGCGGTCAAAAAGGCAACGATTCCCCGCCCCGGCCTAGTCTAAGTTGGCCAAGCCCCACTTGTAGAGGGCATTTTTCTTCACCCCGTGGATCTCGGCAGCCAACGCTGAAGCCTTTTTCAATGGCAGCTCCTTAACCAGCAGCGTCACAGTGCGCAGCGCATCCGCCGGCAACTCTTCTTTTTCGGCACGGTGGCCTGCCACCAACAACACCATTTCACCACGGGTACGATTGCTGTCTTCGCCCAGCCAGTCAACCAGCTCGCCCAGCGGCGCGCCGTGGATCGTCTCGTAGGTTTTGGTCAGCTCACGTGCCAACACCACTTGGCGCTCGGGGCCAAGCACAACCAGCATATCGGCAAGTGAGTCCATAATACGGTGTGGCGACTCGTAGAAAATCATGGTGCGCTCATCATTGGCCAGCGCCTGGAAGCGGTCGCGGCGCCCTTTGCTTTTCGGCGGCAGAAAGCCTTCGAAGCTAAATCGGTCCGATGGCAAGCCGGCCCCACTCAGGGCAGTAACCACCGCGCATGGCCCTGGCAGCGGGACAACTTTGACACCCGCCTGACGACAGCGGTTCACAAGATGGTATCCTGGATCGCTGATCAGCGGTGTACCGGCATCTGATACCAATGCGATGCTGGTACCAGCCTGAAGTTTTTCGATTAGGTAGTCAGCTTTTTGCTGCTCGTTATGATCGTGAAGCGCAAAGGTGCGGGTCGAGATCGAGAAGTGGGTTAGCAAGCGCGATGTATGGCGAGTATCTTCTGCGGCGATTAAGTCCACATTTGCTAATACATCCAATGCACGCTGCGTGATGTCCGCTAAATTACCGATTGGTGTAGGTACGATGTACAAAGTTGCGACATCTACCGTGCATGAATTGGTCTCACTCATTTGTCTAAGATCTCATCTGCAATTAATATAGAGAGTAATTTGTCACAGTTGAATGAATTCAATGCTCAATTTTACCCATAAGCGTAAAAGTGTATCACGACTGTTAGCACCTGTAGCCCTTGCTGTGATTTTGGCCGGCTGTAGTACAACTAACCAACAGCAGGTCGTGGCCACTGATATAACAGCAGCTGCCACCCAGAGTGCGGCTGATTATCTCATCAAAGCCGAAGCAAGCGAAGGTGCCGAAAGCGTCAACTGGCATATCCTTGCCCTGAAGGCCTTCATCAAAGAAGGACGCTGGGCACAAGCCGAGCAGCAGGCAAACCGCCTGGGCCGCATGTCGATGGACTCGCTCCAGATGGCCGAGTGGCAGCTGGCGCGCGCGACCCTGCGCTACCAACAGGGCCAGCCTAAGTCGGCACTCGAAACCCTGAACTTCCAGCCGTGGTGGACATTGGCCGACAGCCAATACCTGCGCTACCACATGCTGCGTGCTGAACTCTACGCCCAAACAGCCCAACCTCTTCAGGCGGCGAGGGAAAGAACGGCACTGGACCAGTACCTGACCAACGAGCAGAAAGCCGCCAACTGGCAAAACTTGTGGCGCGATCTGGCCAATTATAACAACAACCAGCTGCAAACCGTGACCCTCAGCGACAGTGACACGGTACTGCGTGGTTGGATCCAGCTTAGCATCCTGAAAAACACCTACTCGCAGCGCCCTGCGAAATTGAAGGGAATGGTAGAAGACTGGCTGGCAAGCAACCCGTACCACCCGGCAAACCAGTACCTGCCAGCCGAGCTGCAAGCCATCATGGAGCTGGAGATTGCCCAGCTCAACAATGTTGCCTTGCTACTGCCGCTTTCTGGCCGCTATGAAAAATCAGGCAAGGCCGTGCGCGATGGTTTTATCAACGCCATGCTGGATGACACCGGTCGCGATGCCAGTACCGAGCTTGCGGTATACGACACCGAGGCCGAGCCAATGTCAGCCATCGTCAGCCAGCTAGAGCAGGACGGGGTGGAGTTGGTTATTGGTCCGTTGCGCAAAAACAAGATCACCGAATTCCAGCGCGCCAACCAGGGTAACATCACCTTGCTGGCACTCAACGAGCCTGAGCAAAGCAGCATGACGCAAGGCAATGCCTGCTATTTCTCGCTGTCACCAGAGCAGGAAGCCGAGCAAGCCGCCCGCCACCTGTTTGCCAAGGGGCACCAATCCCCAATGGTACTGGCGCCGGGCAACAGCTTTGGCCGCCGCGTGACAGATGCGTTTACCGAGCAGTGGCAGCAGCTGACTGGCGACTCGCCGACAACCCGCCAATTCAGCTCGCGCAAGCAAATCCAGCAAGAGGTCGCAGCGGTATTTGGCCTGACCGAAAGCCAGGCGCGCATTGACCAAATGCAGCAGTTGCTTGGCATTGAGCTGGAAGGCCAGCCGCGTAGCCGCCGCGATACCGATGCGGTCTACCTGATTGCCAACATGAACGAACTGACGCTGCTTAAGCCGTTTATCGATGTGGCTATCAACCCAGACGTCCAGCCGCCGAAATTGTACGCCAGCTCACGCAGCTACCCTGATAGAGAGGGCGACACCAGCGAGTTGCGCGGTATTGAGTTTAGCGATATCCCGTTGTTGGTGGATGCGAACCATAATTTCATGACCCGTTTTGACGAGCTGTGGCCTCAGGCTAAAAATACCGACCTGCGCTTGCATGCCTTCGGTATGGACGCTTACAAAATGATTGCCGAATTGCCGCAGATGCGTGTCGTGGATAACTACACCACCCAGGGCAAGACCGGTCAGCTAAGCCTGGATGATCAATGTGTTATCCAACGCCAGCTAAGCTGGGCTATCTTCTCGGGCAATGGTGTTGAACCAGCCCAATAAGCGCCTCAAGGGGCAAGCCTACGAAGCCATGGCCGAGCAGTTTCTCTGCCGCCATGGCTTGTTGCCCTGTACCAGAAACTTCCAATGCCGCAGTGGTGAAATCGACCTCATCATGCGCGATAAAACCTGCTGGGTCTTTATCGAAGTCAAATTCCGCAAAAACAACCATTACGGTTCCGCCGCAGAAGCGGTAAACTGGCGAAAGCAACAACGGCTTAAACGTGCGGCGTTGTTTTGGCTACAAAAAAATGGCCATGCCATTGAACATACAGAATTTCGATTTGACGTTGTCTCTATCGAAGGGGCCCAACCACCGAAAATCGAATGGTTTACCAATACCCTAGTTGAAGGTTAATCCATGCTAGAGAGCATCAAAGAAAGTTTCACCGAAAGCATCCAAACCCAAATTGCCGCCGCAGAGGCACTGCCCGACGCGATTTCGCAGGCAGCTCAGGTGATGGTGCAAAGCCTGCTCAACGGCAATAAAATCCTTTGCTGCGGTAACGGCGGCTCAGCGGCGAACTCCCAACACTTCGCTTCTTGCCTGATCAACCGCTTTGAGACCGAACGCCCTAGCCTGCCAGCGCTGGCGCTGACAGCCGACACCACCACGTTAACGGCGGTAGCCAATGACTACCACCACGACGAAGTGTTCTCGAAGCAAGTACGTGCACTCGGCCAGGCCGGCGATATTCTTTTCGTTCTATCAACCAGCGGCAACAGCAAAAACATCATCAAGGCGATGGAAGCAGCGCTGACACGCGATATGACCATCATTGCCCTGACAGGTAAAGATGGTGGTGAAATGGCGGGGTTGCTTGGGATCCAGGATGTTGAAATCCGCATTCCTTCACAACGTACCGCACGCATTCAAGAAGGCCACCTACTGACGGTACACTGCCTGTGTGATCTGATTGACAAGGTGCTCTTCCCTCAACACGAAGGTTAATTTTACAAGGACAGTAAGCATGAAGGCGGTCAGCCAACTTTTTGTTATTCTATTTTTGACCCTGACACTTCAGGCATGCTCGCTGGTCAACCCGGACGATCCGCGTTCCACGACCCAGCAATGGCATGATCAGCAAATCGAAATGGAGATCGCAGGGCTTGCCAGCAAACCACCTTTCCGCCAGCAGGCACGGGTTAATGCCGTCTCGACCGAAGGCAAGGTACTGCTTGTTGGCCAAGCCGTGGATCGCAGCACCAGCCAGCAAATAGAAAAGCAGGTAAGGGAGCTCAAAAATGTCAACACCGTCTATAACCAGTTGCAAATTAGGTCACTGCCGCAACTTGGCGACGTCAGCAAGGACGGTTGGCTTACCACCAAGGTGAAAACCCAGCTGATCGGCAGCAAGCAACTAAACGATGCGACGATTAAGGTGATCACCGAAGGTGGGGAAGTATACCTGCTCGGCTACATCACCCGCGAGCAAGCGGATATTGCCACCGAGATAGCCCGCAATGTTTCAGGCGTTAAGAAGGTGGTTCGGGTATTCGAATACCCGCAACAATAAGCACCAGCTAATAGGCAACGCAGATAAGAAAAAACGCAGCCAAGGCTGCGTTTTTTTATGCTTGAAGCGAGAGTTACTTCACCACTCGCAGGCTTGGTCGGCCACGAGGACGAGGCGGCTCGTCATCCGGTGTCGGCTCCGTGGACGCTTCCGTCACTTCGGCTACCGGCGACAGCACTTCTACAGTTTCTGCTTCGAAGGCTTCGTCATCACCTTCCAGCTCTACGATATCCGACATATCTGTCGCATAGGCAGGCTCAGGTTCAAACATGGTACCGGCACCGTTTTCACGGGCATAGATAGCCAGCGCAGCATACAGAGGGACGATCACCGAATGTGGGCGGCCACTAAAGCGGGCGTTGAAGCTAACCGCCTCGTTACCCAGCTCTAGGTTACCAACCGCACGTGGGGCAATGTTTAGCACGATCTGGCCGTCGCTAACAAACTCCATCGGCACTTTTACGCCAGGCAAAGTGGCATCCACCACAAGGTGTGGCGTCAAGTCGTTATCCACCAGCCAGTCGTAAAACGCGCGCAGCAAATAAGGGCGGCGCGGCGTCATTTTTTCCATATCCATTACTTGCCAGCCAAGCGCATTTCGCGCTCTGCTTCAGTCAATGATGCTAGGAATGAATCACGCTCGAATACACGAGTCATGTATGCTTTCACTTCTTTCGCGCCAGCACCAGTTAGCTCGATACCCATTTCAGGCAAACGCCATAGTAGCGGTGCCAGGTAGCAATCAACCAGGCTGAACTCATCGCTCATGAAGTATGGGAACTCAGCAAACACAGGTGCTAGAGCCAATAGCTCTTCACGAAGCTGCTTGCGTGCTTTCTCTGCTTCTTCAGCATTACCCTTGTTTACTTTCTCAGCAAGGGTGTACCAGTTGCGCTCAACACGGTACATCATCAGACGGCTGTTACCACGAGCAACCGGGTAAACAGGCATCAGCGGCGGATGAGGGAAACGCTCATCCAAGTACTCCATAATGATACTTGCTTGGTAAAGTGCAAGCTCACGGTCAACCAGGGTTGGCACTGAGTTGTACGGATTCAGGTCAAGCAGATCTTCTGGCAGGTTGTTTGGATCAACCAGCTCGATTTCAACGCTTACACCTTTTTCTGCTAGTACGATACGCACCTGATGGCTGTAGATATCCGAAGCATCAGAATACAGAGTCATCACAGAGCGTTTATTGGCAGCAACAGCCATTAACCCCTCCAGTATACTTAAATACACAAAAAGCAACGGGGGCGCCTGCCCCCATTGCGAGATCCTAACCCACTAGATTACCTGATCAGTGGACATCACGCCAATATTCTTTCTTCAACAGTAATGTTAGTACAAAGAATACCGCAATAAAGCCCATCACCCAGTAACCCAAGCGCTGACGCTCAAGCTTCATCGGCTCGCCCGAATACTCGAGGAAGTTGACCAGATCACGCACGACTTCGTCGTATTCTTCATCGTTCAACTCACCCGTACCATCAGACTTGATACCAACGTATTCCTGCACTTCTTCACCGTCGATCAGGCGAGTTTCGTACACTTTGGTTGGTACACCCTGAAGCTCTTCTAGCACATGCGGCATACCCACACTTGGGAATACGACGTTGTTAACACCAAACGGGCGGCTTGGGTCAGCATAGAAAGAGCGCAGGTAGGTATAAAGCCAATCAGTACCGCGAACACGGGCCACCATGGTCAGATCCGGCGCAGGCGCACCGAATGACGCCGCCGCGTATTCAGTCGGGATAGCATTCACCATCAGATCACCGATCTTCCCTTCCGGATCAAACAGCATATGCTCTTTCATCAGGTCCGCAGGAATACCGAGATCCGTCGCCACACGCTCATAGCGTTGGTATTGGGTCGCGTGACAGCCGAAGCAGTAGTTCATGAACGTCTGGGCACCACGCTGCAACGAGGCCTTATCAGACAGGTCATTGTTGGCTGCATCCAGTGGCACAGCAGGACCCGCTGCCATAGCCAGAGACGGCAGCAGGGCGAATAGCATTACAATCAACTTCTTCATTTGAATGTCACCCTCTCTGGTAATGGTTTCGTCGCCTCGTTCTTACTGTAGAAATACAGCAGTACGAAGAACATGAAGTAACCCAGGCTGAAAATCTGAGCCAAAATGGTGTAGGTCGGTGTTGCCGGCAACGCACCCAAAATACCCAATGCAATAAAGCTGATAGTAAACTGGATGATGTTTGCCAGGTGCAGCTTGCTACGGTAGCGGTATGAACGCACTTTACAGCGATCAAGCCAAGGTAGCAGGAATAGCACCACAATCGACGCGCCCATGGCGACAACGCCCAACAGCTTGTCTGGTACCGCACGCAGGATCGCGTAAAACGGAGTAAAGTACCAAACCGGCGCGATGTGCTCAGGTGTCTTCAGCGGGTTGGCCGCCTCGAAGTTAGGTGGCTCAAGGAAGAAACCGCCCATCTCCGGGTTGAAGAACAACACGTAACAGAAGAAGAACAGGAAGACGGCAACACCCACCATGTCTTTCACCGTACCGTATGGGTGGAACGGGATAGAGTCGATGATGTCGTATTTCTTGCTGTAGTACTCATGGAACGGGAACTGGGTCTTGTAGCCTTCACCCTTGGTGCCCTTAGGCAGCTTGGTTTCGATACCATCCGGGTTGTTCGAGCCAACTTCGTGCAACGCCAATACGTGCAGTACGACAAGTAGCAATAGGACAATCGGCAACGCAATAACGTGCAGGGCAAAGAAGCGGTTCAACGTTGCACCAGAGATCACGTAGTCACCACGGATCCAAAGTGTTAGGTCGTCACCAATCACAGGGATCGCGCCAAATAGCGAGATGATTACCTGTGCACCCCAGTATGACATCTGGCCCCATGGTAGCAGGTAGCCCATGAAGGCTTCAGCCATCAATACCAAGAAGATCAGCATACCGAACAGCCAAAGCAGTTCGCGTGGCTTCTGGTAAGAACCGTAGATCAAACCACGGAACATATGCAGGTACACCACAACGAAGAAGGCAGACGCCCCTGTTGAGTGCATATAACGGAGCAACCAACCGTACTCTACATCACGCATGATGTATTCGATGGAGGCAAAAGCCCCATCACCCGATGGTACGTAGTTCATGGTCAGCCAGATACCGGTCACAATCTGGTTCACCAGAACCAGCATGGCCAGTGAGCCAAACAGATACCAGAAGTTAAAGTTCTTCGGCATCGGGTATTCCGACAAATGCTTTTTATAAGCATTCATCGCTGGCAGACGTTTTTCAATCCAACCGAGTAGCGCTTCCATTATGCGGCCTCCTCGTCTACACCAACCAGAATGGTATTGTCATCCAGGAATGTATGAGGCGGCACAACTAGGTTTAGTGGCGCCGGCACCCCTGCAAATACACGACCAGCCATATCGAACTTGGAACCATGACATGGGCAGAAGAAACCTGCCGAAATGCCACTTACCTGCTCGTTAAAGGTGTTCGGTAAATAGGTAGGGGAACAGCCTAAATGGGTACAAATACCTACGGCTAGAAAGATTTCAGGTTTAACTGAACGAAATTCATTTTGGGCATATTCGGGTTGCTGCGGTTCCGCCGACGACGGATCACGAAGCTGGCCATCATGGCCACCCAATTCTTTTAAAACAGCATCACTACGGCGGACGACCCAAACAGGTTTCCCTCGCCACTCGACGCGAACCATCTGGCCGTCTTCTAATTTGCTAATATCAACTTCTACTGGCGCACCGGCGGCTTTTGCTTTCGCGCTCGGGTTCCAAGATTTGATAAAAGGTACGGCTACAGCGGCTGCACCTAAGCCTCCAACAACCGAAGTCGTCGCAGTCAGGAAGCGGCGTCGGCCGTTACTTACTGGCGCATTGCTCATCCAACATTCTCCCATGTGCTCCCGCTCTGGCATTATTATTATGTCCTTGTGCGTCCCTGGAGCTTACGGCTAACTTTCAACGGAAAGAAACAACAGATCTAGGTCATTCTAAACCTATTGTTTATCACGCCAAATGATAAAGAAAACGCCACTTTATGACAAGATAAAGCTACCTTTTCGCAACAAATGTGAGAGGTATGTTCTTTTTGTTATTTTTATCCATCAAACACAGGGTTAATTAATGTGTTTTCAGGATAATTAACGGCAAGTGAGTACAGGAAACTAGGAAGGAGAATCACCGGAGTTGTTACTTTTTTGTAACACAGCAGCGCCCAGTCAGGTATTGCGCCCAGTATTTGCCATAAAAGCAAACTTAAGCAGCTCTGGATATTAAGGCGTCTCCCCTACCAGCCGTTGGATTGGCCGGCCTACCCGTTGGCACAGGCATAAAAAAAGCCCAACCCGAAGGTTGAGCTTTTTGCACACAGTAACCAGATAAAAATCTGGAGCGTTGAAATTAACGCTTAGAGAACTGTGGACGACGACGTGCTTTACGTAGACCAACTTTCTTACGTTCAACGCGACGAGCGTCACGAGTAACGTAGCCAGCTGCACGTAGAGCAGGACGTAGAGTTTCATCGTACTCCATTAGAGCGCGAGTGATACCGTGACGGATAGCACCAGACTGACCAGTGATACCACCACCTTTAACAGTGATGTATAGGTCTAGTTTCTCAGTCATTTCAACTAGCTCTAGTGGCTGACGAACAACCATGCGAGCAGTTTCGCGGCCGAAGTATTCTTCGATGCTGCGCTTGTTGATTACGATGTTGCCAGTACCCGGTTTAATGAAAACGCGAGCAGCTGAGCTTTTGCGGCGACCAGTGCCGTAGTATTGATTCTCTGCCATTGTCATCTTCCCCAATTAGATGTCTAGAACTTTAGGCTGCTGTGCAGCATGGTTGTGCTCAGTACCTGCGTAAACTTTTAGCTTACGGTACATAGCACGGCCTAGAGGACCTTTAGGAAGCATGCCTTTAACAGCAGTTTCGATAACCATTTCTGGCTTCTTATCGATAAGCTTCTCGAAGCTGATTGACTTCAGACCGCCGATGTAACCAGTGTGGTGGTGGTACATTTTGTCAGTCTTCTTAGCGCCAGTTACAGCAACTTTTTCAGCGTTGATAACTACGATGTAGTCACCAGTGTCAACGTGCGGAGTGTACTCCGGCTTGTGCTTACCACGTAGACGAGATGCGATTTCAGTTGCTAGACGACCAAGAGTTTTACCTTCAGCGTCAACAACGTACCAGTCACGTTTTACAGTTTCTGGTTTAGCAACGAAAGTTTTCATGCTAATTCTTACCCAAAATTAAATAGTTTCACTTTACAAGAACAATAAATGTTCCATCTGTACAGAGCCCCAGTCATCACCCCTTCGAGTGGTTGGCACTCCCGGCTTCTGCCGTTACAGGTACGGTGGGTCGCAAGATTATAGGGAAGGGTGGAGAAAAAATCACCTTTTTTTCAAAAAAAAATGCGATTTTTTCTTTTCAGCCGCTTCTGGCTAAAAAAAACTGTTTTCCCGGCCATTTTCCCTTAGGAAACGGCCGGGAAAGCCATCATCAGGCCAAATGCGGCAATGCCAGATAATCATGGCTTTGCATCTCAACAATACGCGAGCAACAGCGCTTGTATTCAAATGCCAAACGCTGGCCGTTATATAACGGCTCCCAGTGTGTCTCTGCCGAAATAATCAGTTTGACATTGCGCTCATAAAATTCGTCGACCATGGCGATAAAGCGCCGTGCGGCATCGCTTTCGTCCTCGCCCATCTGCCTGACGTCTGACAGTAGGACCGTATGGTAAAGCTGGGCTATTTCCATGTAGTCCGACTGGCTGCGCGCACTTTGGCACAGGGTGGCAAAATCAAAATGCACCACCCCATCGGCTTCGTGCCGGGTGGGCAGCATCCGGTGGTTAATTTCGATTTCTTTCCCGGTTGTTCTCGGTTCAACCGTCAGTTGCTCGAAATAACGCAACATGTTCTGCTCAGCGGCACTATCGAGCGGGGAATGATAGATTTCGGCCTGCTCCAAGGTACGCAAGCGGTAGTCGACGCCCGAGTCCACATTCACGACCTCGCAGTGGGTGTTAATCAGCTCGATGGCGGGCAGGAAACGGGCCCGTTGCAAACCATTGCGGTAAAGCTCATCCGGCGGAATGTTCGAGGTCGCTACCAGCGTGATCCCTCGTTCGAATAGTGCCTCGAATAACGTGCCAAGCAGCATTGCATCGGTAATATCCGAAACAAAAAACTCATCAAAGCAAATAATATCTGCTTCCGCCTTGAAGCGGTCGGCAACCACTTGCAGCGGGTCGACTTGCTGCTCGAGTTGCTTGAGCTCATCGTGAACCCGGTGCATAAAGCGGTGAAAGTGCACCCGCATTTTACGTTCTGTTGACAGGCAGTCGAAGAAGGTATCGACCAAATAGGTTTTGCCTCGCCCGACCCCGCCCCAGAAATAGAGCCCTTTTACCGGCGCATTGGGGGTTGGCTTTGATCGCTTAAAAAACCGTGAGAAAAGCGACTTCTCCGGCTCGGCCGCCTGCTTGGGTGCAGACAACAAACGTTGGTACAAATCCTCTAGGTGGCCTACCGCCATTGCTTGCGCTGAGTCGGCATAAAAATCCGGGCGCTGGAGATCTTGTTGGTATTTTTGTTGCGGCGTCATCCCTACTCGTGCCTCATTATTCTCCCTTCCTTATTTTTGATAGTACCACGGCCGCGACAGAGCATGTATAGTAACTAAACAAATACGATTTATTTGGTGATTATTCAGCATCAATTAAATCTCAATGGTATACAACAAGGGTACAACATACTCGGCTACTACTTCCCCTCCGGCGAATACCGGGGTTTTAGCCACCCTTGTTTTATTGAGTCAAAAGGAGTTTTTCATGACTTGGTTTTATGCGCTTCTTATCTTCATCGCGGGGGCGGCTATCGGCGCTTTCGCTGCTCGCCTAGGCAACAAGAGCCTTAAGCAGCAGAAAGAACTACAAAAAGACTTGGACAAGTCTAAGTACGAACTTGAGCAATTCCGCCAAGAGCTGGTCGATCACTTCGCACAAAGCTCTGAGCTACTGGAAAATATCGCCAAAGACTACAGCAAGCTCTACGATCACATGTCGAAGACCTCGACGGAGCTTATGCCTAACCTACCTGAGCAAGACAACCCGTTCTCGCCTCGCGTTAGCAAGCTAACCGCTGTGAAAGAAGTGGCCGACGATGTTCAGGGTCAACCACGCGATTACGCTAACGGTGCAACTGGTCTTCTTAAAGATGAACCAGAACAAGTAGTTGAAGCACCAAAAGCCAGCTAGTAGATAGCGAATATCTCATTTCTTATGAACTAAACACTGGTTTTCAAGTCAGACCTAATGCAGACAAGGAATAATCTCCAGACTGCTTTATGACTTGAAAACCGGAGTTTAGTAATAATGAAAAAACCTTTGCTTGTTTTAAGTGCCCTCGCACTCGGCATCAGTTCTGTTATTACCCCAGTGACAGCGACAGCCGCCCTTCCTCAAACAGTCAATAACCAACAGCTTCCTAGCCTTGCCCCAATGCTAGAACAAGTGACGCCTGCCGTTGTGAGTATTGCAGTCGAAGGCAAACAAGTCTCAAAGCAGCGCTTGCCCGATTCATTCCGTTTCTTTTTCGGCCCAGACTTTCCTGAAGAACAAGTTCGTGAACGCCCATTCCGTGGCCTCGGCTCCGGTGTCATCGTCGATGCCGATAAGGGATATATCGTCACTAACCACCACGTTATTGGCGGCGCGGATAAAATCATGGTCCAGCTTCATGATGGCCGCGAGTTAACCGCCGAGTTGATTGGCAGCGATCAAATGTCAGATATTGCCCTGTTGCAACTCAAAGACACCGACAACCTAACCGAAATCAAGCTTGCCGACTCAGACCAACTGCGCGTCGGTGACTTCGCGGTCGCTATCGGCAACCCGTTTGGCCTCGGCCAAACCGTCACGTCCGGCATCATCTCGGCACTGGGACGCAGCGGGCTCAATATCGAAAACTTCGAAAACTTTATCCAAACCGATGCCGCCATCAACAGCGGTAACTCGGGCGGCGCCTTGGTTAACCTCAATGGCGAGTTGGTTGGTATCAATACCGCTATCTTGGGGCCTAACGGGGGCAATGTCGGTATCGGCTTCGCTATCCCAGTCAACATGGTGCGCAACCTAACTGAGCAAATCCTGGAGTTTGGCGAAGTGAAGCGTGGCGTCCTCGGTGTCCAAGGCGGCGAGCTCACTTCCGAGCTGGCCGATGCCTTTGGCTATGAGACCAACCACGGCGCCTTTGTTAACCAGGTAATGCCAGACTCGGCAGCAGAAAAAGCCGGGCTGAAAGCCGGCGATATTATTGTCTCGGTCAACGGCAAGCAGATCAGAACCTTCGGTGAGCTGCGTGCCAAGATAGCTACCCTCGGCGCGGGTAAGCAGGCAACCTTGGGGCTGGTGCGTGATGGCAACGAGAAGAAAACAGTGACAGTGACGTTGCAAGAAGCCACCCAGAACAAAGTTAAGGCCGACAGCCTCCACCCAGGCCTTGCCGGTGCCGAGTTTGCCAACACCACGTCCAATGACAGCGCCAAAGGCATCAAGGTGACCAACATTGAGGAGAACTCAATGGCTGCCCGCTACGGTCTGCAAAAAGACGACATTATCCTGGGGGTTAACCGCCAAGGGGTACGCAACCTTGGCGAACTGCGAAAAGCCCTTGAAGCCAAGCCGAATGTACTGGCCCTTGAAATACAGCGCAATGACAACATCCTGTATCTGATCATCCGCTAATTTTCGGCGTAAACCGGGCCATTTGGCCCGGTTATTTTGCCCATATCCCCAACCTTCCCCTATATTCAACAAAATACAGCCGAAATTTGGTATCTGGCGACGGTAATGGTACCCTCAACGGCGATACTGGGTGGTTTATTTAGGGGTGCGTTCATGCTGGCTTTTTTTCGTCGATCCATCATTATTGGTGTCGTCACAGCCGTCGCCCTGCTCGCCCTGTTTCCCGATCTCCGTACCCAGATGATTGATACCCCGGTTAACTTGGTGCCGTTAGAACCATCAACCCAGGCCCAGGTCTCCTTTAACTACGCCGTAAGACGTGCCTCCCCAGCCGTCGTCAACATCTACAATCGTCGCTATAACGCTGAAGACCGCCTCAAGCTCAGTACCCAAGGGCTTGGCTCCGGGGTAATAATGAGCGACAAGGGCTATATCGTCACCAACTACCATGTGGTGGCAGAAGCGGATCAAGTCATTGTCGCCCTTCAAGATGGCCGGATTTTAACCGCCCAACTGATAGGTAAGGATCAGCGCACTGATCTGGCAGTCTTGAAGATTCAGGCGGAAAACCTGCCGGTGATCCCGCTTAGCCCGCAATACAAGCCCGCGGTGGGCGATGTTGTGCTGGCTATCGGCAACCCGTACAACCTCGGCCAAACCACCACTTACGGCATTATTTCTGCCACGGGCCGTGCGGGGATGAGCTTCTACGGCCGACAGGACTTCTTGCAAACCGATGCGGCGATTAACGAGGGCAACTCGGGCGGTGCCTTGGTCAACACCCGCGGTGAGTTGGTGGGAATTAACACCGCCTCCTTCCAGCAGGCCACGGATATCGAAACCTACGGTATCTCGTTTGCCATCCCTTACGAGCTAACCCATAAGATCATGAACAAGCTCATTGCCGACGGCCGGGTGATCCGTGGTTACATTGGTATCGAAGCGCGGGATATTAATCCGGTCATGGCCCGCTTGTACGACGCAGAGCAGATCAGCGGGATCATTGTGATGGGGATGGATCCAAACGGCCCCGCCGCCAAGGCTGGCTTCAAGGTGCAGGATATCCTGATTGAGGTGGCAGGCAAGCGTGTGACCGACCGCCGCAACGTGCTTGATATTGTTACGGAGCTTCGCCCAGGTACCGAAGTCGAAATGAAAGTGCTGCGCAACGGCCAACCGACCTCCCTCAACGTGCTCATCGGCGACGAGCCCGCCGACTATTAATCGGCATCCGCCCAACATGCCAGACAAAGGCGATAATTTGCGCCGCCCCATACAAAAAAACCTCGCATGGCGAGGTTTTTTTATTGTTTCTATAACGAGTTAGCAATTACTCGCTGAAACGCTCAATCTTCATGCCCAGGGCGCTGAACTTATCTTCGATATGCTCGTAGCCGCGGTCGATGTGATAGATACGGTCAACAATGGTTTCGCCTTCGGCAATGCTACCGGCAATCACCAAGCTTGCGGACGCACGCAAATCCGTCGCCATTACCTGAGCACCGCTCAAACCCTCGGTATCACCGCAAATCACCGTGTTACCTTCGATTTCAGCGTGAGCGCCCATACGGATCAGCTCAGGGATGTGCATGAAACGATTTTCAAAGATCGTTTCGGTGATGATCCCAGTCCCTTTAGCAATCAGGTTCAATAGCGAGAATTGAGCCTGCATGTCTGTTGGGAAGCCCGGGTGCGGAGCCGTGCGGATGTTTACCGCCTTCAACTCGCGATCAGTCATATCTAGGCTGATCCAGTCTTCACCCGTCTCAATCTCGGCACCCGCTTCTTCAAGCTTTGCCAGTGCTGCTTCAAGCAGCGAAGGGCGGGTGTTACGGCACATGATCTTGCCGCCCGAAACCGCTGCCGCAACAAGGAAGGTACCTGTCTCGATACGATCGGCAACCACTTCGTGGTAGCCGCCACCTAGGCGCTCAACGCCTTCGATAGTGATCGTGTCAGTACCAGCGCCGCTGATTTTTGCACCAAGGGTGTTCAGGAAGTCTGCAGTATCAAGAATTTCAGGCTCACGTGCTGCATTCTCGATAACCGTTGTGCCTTCCGCCAGGGTTGCCGCCGACATGATAGTCACAGTCGCGCCAACGCTCACTTTGTCCATGACAATATGCGCACCTTTCAGGCGGCCATCGACAGTGGCTTTGACATAACCTTCTTCCAGCGTGATTTCCGCACCCAGCTGCTCTAGGCCATGGATGTGCAGGTCAACCGGGCGAGCACCGATTGCACAACCGCCAGGTAGCGACACTTGGCCTTGGCCAAAACGAGCCACCAAAGGACCCAGCGCCCAAATCGAGGCACGCATGGTTTTAACCAGATCGTACGGCGCACAGAACTCGTTTACCGGGCCCGCGTCGACATGCACCGAACCATTACGGGATACTTTTGCGCCAAGGCGGCTCAGTAGCTCCATAGTGGTGTCGATATCACGTAGCTTAGGTACATTTGCTACCTCAACCGGCTCTTCAGCCAATAGCGAAGCAAAAAGAATAGGCAATGCTGCATTTTTAGCACCAGAAATGGAGACTTCGCCACTTAATGGGCCACCGCCCTGGATTCGAAACTTCTGCATCATCAACCTCTTAGGACAGCGACATCAACTTTTTATCACGCGCCCACTCGTCTGGCGTGAAAGTCTTGATGCTCAACGCATGGATCTCGTTGGCTGCAATCTGTCCCATTAGCGGGCCGTAGATGGCCTGCTGCTTCTTAACACGGTTCATGCCTTCGAAAATGGCGCCTACAGCGATCACTTCATAGTGGCTGCCGTCGCTTTTTACAATAACTTCATCAAGTTCTAGAGCATTTTCCAGAATTTCTTTAATTTCAGAGATTTCCACAAGCTATCCTCTTTGCTGCTCAATCAACACAAGCAGCTAACATTGTTTCGATATGGCTCAGGCGCAACAAGGTTTTTAGTTGTTCTGGCACATTCAATAATGTCAGCTCAGCGCCATTTTGGCGGAGCTGTTGGTATACATGCAGCAGCATCACCATGCCGGCAGAATCGACCCGGGTTAAAGCGGCAAGATCCAGCTTTACCTTGGGCTCCTGTGGCATCCACTCATGCTTTCGCTGCCAAAAAGCTGGAACTGTGTCACGTTCCAATACCCCTGACAAGCAATAATAGCCATTTTCCTGAACTCGCCACTCAATATTTGGCTTAATCATTGATTTTCTGCCTCACGGCGGATCGGCTTCGCTGCTAGCTTTTTAAGATCGGCAGTAACGGCATCGACACCTTGGCTTCGAAGTTGGCCGCTCCACTCGCTTTGCTTGGTAGAGATCATACTGACCCCTTCGGCCACCATGTCAAATCCCTGCCATTCTTTGGTCTTTTTATTCTTTCTTAGCTTGAAGTCCAGCCGAATTGGCGGACGCTTGGTATCAAGTATATCAACTCGTACCGAAACAATCGTACGATCAGCGGGTACCGACTTCGCCGACTCGACCTTGATATCCTGATCCGTGTATTGGGTCAGTACCTGTGCATACGATGCCACCAGGTAATCGGTAAATGCCGCCACAAAGCTATTGCGCTGCTCTTTACTGGTTTTTTTCAAGTGGGGGCCAAGCACCTTATAGGCGGCATATCGGACATTGATATAAGGCAGCAGCTCTTCTTTTACTATTTGGCGCAATACCTCGGGGTTTTGCTGGATCCTTGGTTGCTCTGCCTTGATGCGAGAAAATGTCTCCTTCGATACGCCCTGGATCATCAGGTAAGGATCGGTTTTATTGATTGCCGCCACCGACAACAACGGTAAGCAAGCCAACAGCGCAATTACAAAACGAAATAACTTCATGGTTTATCCCCTATTCGCTATCACCGCCAATGCTATAGAGCACTTGGCCTATCATATCTTCCAATACCAACGCTGAACGGGTGTCTTCGATAAAATCACCGTTGCCCAACATATCAATATCCTCATCGACAAAGCCGGGTTCGATCCCCAAGTACTGCTCACCCAGCAAGCCCGATGTCAAAATCGCTGCCGAACTGGTTTCGGGAAAATAGCCATACTTTTTCTCGATGGCCAATGTCACGACCGGCACATAAGTTTCGGTATCGAGGGTGATATCAGAAATTTTACCCACCGTGACACCACCCACCTTAATCGGTGAACGTACCTTCAAGCCGCCGATATTGTCGAACTGGGCCTTCAAGTTATAAGATTCTGCCCCGCCAAGGTTCTGGACATCAGCGACCTTGAACACCAATACCAGCAGCGCAGCGACACCAGCCAAGATAAAGCTGCCCACCCATAATTCTAGTTTCTTTGTTTGCTGCATTTGAACATTCCTGTTTACAAAGCCTGACGGCCAATTAATTACCAAACATCAGGGCCGTCAGGACAAAGTCCAACCCCAAAACTGCCAACGATGAATTCACAACAGTTCGCGTTGTCGCACGGCTGATCCCTTCCGAGGTAGGCACCGCGTCATAGCCGTTAAATACTGCAATCCAAGTAACGGTAATGGCAAAAACAACAGACTTAATGATGCTATTGCCGATATCGTAGCCCAGCTCAACCGATGACTGCATGACCGACCAAAAGCTGCCATGGTCAATCCCTTTCCAGTCGACGCCAACCAACTGGCCGCCCCAAATACCCACGGCGCAGAACAGCAGGGCCAGCAACGGCATGGAGATCACCCCCGCCCAAAAACGTGGCGCAATCACCCGGCGCAACGGATCGACGGCCATCATCTCCATACTGGAAAGTTGCTCGGTGGCTTTCATCAAACCAATTTCAGCGGTCAGGGCCGACCCCGCCCGCCCGGCGAACAACAACGCCGTCACAACCGGGCCGAGTTCACGTAACAGCGACAATGCCACCATCTGGCCAAGGCTAGTCTCGGCGCCGAAATCCACCAATACGATGTAGCCTTGCAGGCTAAGCACCATGCCGATAAACAAGCCCGACACCAAAATAATTGCTACCGATAGTACGCCTACCGAATAGAGCTGCTTCATTAGCAAGGGAAACATCTTGCCTGGCTGGGGGCGGCTCACCAAGGCCCCGTATAACAGCAAGCTTGCCCGCCCCATGGCTTGGCACTTTTCAATCCCCCGCCGCCCTTGTCGGGCAATAAAGTCCGCTATCATGATTCTACTTCCTTGCTTTGGGAGACCGGCACTGCACCACTTTCCTTTCCTAAGCCAAACAAATCCTGCTCGATAGGCTGGGCCGGGAACTTAAACGGCACAGGGCCGTCGGCATCCCCATCCAGAAACTGGCGAATTTGCGGATCAGGGTTTTGCCTTAACTCATCAGGCGAGCCCTGGCCGATAATTTTGCCGCCCGAAAGCAGGTACACATGATCGGCAATACTCATGACTTCGGGGACATCGTGTGAAACAATCACCGAGGTGATCCCCAGAGCTTGGTTCATATCCCTGATAAGCTTCACCAACACCCCCATGGTGATCGGGTCTTGGCCAACGAAAGGCTCGTCGTACATGATTAAATCGGGATCGAGGGCAATCGCCCGGGCAAGGGCCGCCCGCCGCGCCATACCACCAGACAGCTCGTTGGGCATCAGCGCTGCCGCGCCGCGCAAGCCAACTGATTCCAGCTTCAATAGAACGAGGGTCCTTAGTAGGTCTTCTGGCAAGTTGGTATGTTCGCGCAGCGGAAACGCGACGTTGTCGAACACATTCATATCAGTGAACAATGCACCAGACTGGAATAGCATGCTCATCTTTTTGCGCGCTCGATAAAGCTCGGACCGGCTCAAGGTAGGTATATTGTCGCCATCGAACCAAACCTCTCCCTTATCTGGCGGAATTTGGCCGCCTATCAGGCGTAGCAAAGTTGTTTTGCCAATACCGGAAGGCCCCATAATGGCAGTGACTTTTCCCTTCGGCACGTCAAGCGAGACATCATCAAATATTTTTCGCTCGCCACGGGAAAACGTTACGTGGCGAATCGATACCAGCGCATCCGTATGCTTCATAGTCCCCCTAAATCGCCTTTTCGGCACTTCCTCCAGCCCCAAAAGCTAAAGGAAAGGAATAATTAATAGAATTAATATGTTATCAGTTTTTTATTGATCATAGGTAGATTATGCAACCAACTCAAGGCACTGACTGTAAGAACTCTGTTATTTCTTGTTCAGGTGCGAAACACCGCTTACCGGGCACCGCCAAGATACACCTGTTTCACCCGATATCCTGCTATTTTCGGGTCACTAAAGGCCACTTTCTATATAAAAAAAATCAATAAATAAAAAACTTATCGCTCTCGTGAATTAATCACGCCTTTTGCTTTCTTTTTCATGGCTGAACCGTCAAAATTAGTCTCTTAACTTGCGATTAACCCCATTGGATCAATTGTCATCTGGTGTCTGTACCATAGCATTTGATTCAATCAATATAACTAGAGATAAGGGAAAACAATGCTCGAAGCCATCGTGTTGCTTTGTATCGGTTTGGCGTTACTGGTGTGGAGTGCAGACAGACTTGTTTATGGTGCCGCGGCACTGGCAAAAAACCTCGGTGTAACACCATTGGTGATTGGTATGACCATATTGGCGATGGGCTCATCAGCACCTGAAATGATGGTCTCAGCCACCGCTGCCCTAGAAGGCAAGACCGACACCGCCGTCGGTAATGTACTGGGCTCAAACATTGCCAACATTGCCCTTATCTTAGGCCTTACTGCGATACTCAAGCCGCTTGCGGTTAGCTCGGGGATCATCCGCCGAGAGCTACCATTGATGATGGGTGTCACCCTAGTAGCCGGTGTCTTGCTGTGGGATAGCTACCTTGGTTTCTACGAAGGGGTATTGCTAGTTGTTCTATTCGTCGCTTTCCTGCTGACCATGCTTAAGATCAGCCGCAACGCCAAGGCCGAGGGCAACGATCCCTTGGTTGAAGAACAGGAGTCGGAGATTCCAGACGGCGTCAGCAACCCTGCCGCGCTAATCTGGGTGGCGATTGGCCTTGTCCTGCTTCCCTACGCTGCCAGCATGCTGGTCGACTCGGCTGTCACAATCGCCAAATACTTCGGTATGAGTGATTTGGTGATCGGCCTGACCATTATCGCTATCGGTACCAGCTTGCCAGAGTTGGCGGCTTCTATTGCCAGCCTATACAAGGGTGAGGACGACATGGCCGTGGGTAACATCATTGGCTCGAACGTATTCAACATCCTGGCGGTGATGGGTATCCCAGGATTGCTCAACCCGTCCGCGCTTAGCCCGCTAGCAATGGGGCGTGATTATTATGTCATGCTGGCCGTCTCTGTGCTGCTTGTACTGATGGCTCTTGGAAAGCGCCGTGTTATCAACCGCCTAGAAGGTGGCGTACTTGTTCTCTGCTTTATCGCCTATCAAGCTTATCTGTTTTATAATATGGCGGCTTAACGGAGACCCGAACTATGTCTAATACGTTTGACTATTGCGCCCATGGCCGCAAAGTTATTGAAATTGAAGCAGAAGCACTGCAAAACCTGACCCAGTACATCAATGGAAGCTTTACCGAAGCTTGTGAGCTTATCGCCCGCTGCCCGGGTAAGGTGATCGTGATGGGGATGGGTAAATCCGGCCATATCGGCAATAAAATTGCGGCTTCACTCGCCAGTACCGGCACACCGGCATTTTTTGTTCATCCCGGCGAAGCCAGCCATGGTGATCTGGGTATGATCAAGCAAGGCGATGTGGTACTCGCCATTTCAAACTCTGGTGAAGCCTCAGAAGTATTGGCGCTACTGCCAGTTATCAAACGTTTAGGCATCCCGATGATCAGCATGACCGGCAAGCCTGAATCGAGCATGGCCAAGCTGTCTCAAATCCACTTGCAAATTACGGTCAAGAAAGAAGCTTGCCCATTGAACTTGGCGCCAACCTCCAGTACCACGGCAACCTTGGCGATGGGTGATGCCCTTGCAATTGCCTTGATGGAATCACGCGGCTTTACCGCGGATGACTTTGCCCTGTCCCACCCGGGCGGTGCTTTAGGCCGTAAATTACTGATGCGCATTAGCGATGTGATGCACAGCGGTGAGCTGCTGCCAGTCATCACCGAAGAGGCTTCTATTAAAGACGCATTGCTCGAAGTCTCTCGCAAAGGCTTGGGAATGACGGCTATCATTGATAATGACCAGCAATTGCTTGGCATTTTCACCGACGGTGACCTTCGCCGCCTGCTGGATAACCGTGTCGATATCCATAGCACTAGCATTGGTGAGGTCATGACCCGCAACCCGGCCACTATCGCGCCGCAGCTATTGGCCGCAGAAGGCTTAAAGCTAATGGAAGATAAAAAAATCAATGGTCTACTGGTTACCGACAATGGCAAACTGGTGGGAGCGCTCAATATGCACGACCTACTGAAAGCAGGAGTCATGTAATGCAGGTAGATACGCTATATGGCCCGGTCTGCGCCAGTAACTTTGCCAAGGCAAAAGAGATCAAGCTGCTAATATGCGATGTTGACGGTGTGTTTTCCGATGGCCGAATTTACATGGGCAATGCCGGCGAAGAGCTAAAAACCTTCCACACCCGTGACGGCTACGGCATTAAGTCTTTGATGGGGGCAGGTATCGAAATCGCCATCATCACCGGCCGTCAATCTGCCATCGTTGAAAATCGCATGACCGCGCTGGGCATCAAGCATATCTACCAGGGGCAGGACAACAAGCTTGCCGCCTACGAAGACATTTTATCCAATCTGGCGATTGCGCCAGAACATACCGCCTACATCGGCGACGACTTAATTGACTGGCCAGTCATGGAGAAAATCGGCCTGTCTGTTTGTGTGGCTGATGGCCACCCGCTACTCGCCCGCCGCGCCGACTTCGTCACCCGCATCCAAGGTGGATACGGTGCCGTTCGTGAAGTGTGTGATCTTATTCTTGAGGCACGTGGCGAGCTTGATAAACATAAAGGCTTAAGTATATGACCTTACAGAGGCTACTCTATGTACTGCTAATCGCAATTTGTGCATGGACTGGCTACTACCTGCTGGATAAGCACTGGCAGGAAGATGTTCAAGTGGCGCCGGATGCGGAAAAGCCGCTGTTTACTGGTAGCAGTGTTGTGAATACGGCATTCAATGAATCCGGCTTGCGCAGCTACCAGATTGACGCCGACTACCTTGAGCACTTTAGCAATAGTGGCAATACTGACTTTGTAGAGCCCGTGCTATGGGTATACCGCGACGGGACTGAAACCGAATGGCGGATCAGCTCTAACACTGCGCGATTAGATAAAGACCATGTATTGCAAATGACCGGTAATGTCCGTATTTTCAACTTATTACCTGAGTCTGCAGTCAAAGTTATCCAGACAGATACCCTGCGTCTAGACCTAGTGAGCAAAGATTTTGACACCCCGGATCACGTGACCATCACCGGTGACGCCTTCCAAAATGAAGGAACCGGGATGAAAGGGAACATGGATCGCAGCATCGCCACCTTATTAGAAAATGTGAAAGGTAGATATGAAGCTTTATAAACTGACTACCCTGCTCTGCCTTTGCCTAAGCGCACCTAGCTGGGCACTTAGCACCGATACCGAGCAGCCGATTTACATCGACTCTGACAACCAAGAACTTGATATTCAAAAAAATATCGTCACTTTTACTGGCAATGTTATCCTGCGTCAGGGCAGTATTGATATCCGTGCAGACAAAGTGGTTGTTACCCGTCCCGGTGGCAACGAAGGCCAGGAGACCATTGATGCCTACGGCAACCCGGCGACTTTCCACCAGCTGATGGATGACGGTAAGCCAATTGATGGTGCGGCGAAGAAAATGCGCTATGAAACCGCGATCGAGTTTTTGAAGATGACCGATGAGGCCATCTTGATCCAAGACGGCAGCGAGATCCAGGGCAAGGTGATCAGCTACAAGATCGACGAGCAAAAGTTGGTTGCAGAGAGCGGCGAGAAAAAGCGCGTGACCACCATTTTGCAGCCAAACCAAATGAACCAGAAGAAGAAGTAACCACGACATGGCAACGCTAAAAGCCCAACATCTCGCAAAAAGCTATAACGGCCGCAAAGTGGTGTCTGACGTTAGCCTCGAAGTGCAATCCGGCAAAATCGTTGGCTTGCTCGGCCCTAACGGTGCAGGCAAAACCACGTCGTTCTACATGATTGTCGGTCTCGTGGCGCGTGATGAAGGCACCATTACCATCGACGGTGAAGACATCAGCTTACAGCCGATGCATAACCGCTCCCGCATGGGTATCGGCTACCTGCCGCAGGAAGCTTCTATTTTCCGGAAACTCTCCGTACACGACAACCTGATGGCGGTGTTGCAGACTCGAAAAGAGCTAAGCAAAGCCGAACGCCAAGATAAACTCGAAGAATTATTGGATGAATTTAACATTCAGCACATTCGTAACAGTTTAGGTATGGCACTATCAGGGGGTGAGCGACGTCGAGTTGAGATCGCCCGCGCGCTGGCGGCAAACCCAAAATTCATCCTGTTGGACGAACCTTTTGCCGGGGTGGACCCAATATCGGTCATTGATATCAAGAAGATCATCGAACACCTTCGTGACCGAGGGCTTGGCGTATTAATTACCGACCACAATGTAAGGGAAACACTGGATGTGTGTGAACAAGCCTACATTGTGAGCCAAGGGCAATTGATTGCCCACGGTAGCCCAAGCGAAGTGTTAAATGATGAACATGTAAAACGAGTCTATCTGGGTGACCAGTTCCGTCTATAGTTATAAATAAGGACGTACCAGGAGCTAGCACCGAGAAGCGGATGATGGATCCCGTATCACACAGTGGTGCTATGCAGCCAACACCAAAGATAACAACAAGGTACATACATATATATGAAAACCTCGCTCCAGCTTAAACTTGGCCAACAATTGGCAATGACGCCGCAACTGCAGCAAGCCATTCGGCTGTTGCAATTGTCGACCTTGGATCTTCAGCAAGAAATTCAAGAAGCCTTAGATGCCAACCCGTTGCTGGAGCTAGAAGAAAGTGCCCATGAAACCCTAACCGGTGAAGAGCACAAAGCTGACAGCAGCGAACAGCCTGAAGCGTCGGCTCAAGAAACCGAGGCTGTAGAGCCAGAGCCTTTCGATACCTCCGAGGTTATCGAACAGCAAGAAATGCCGGAAGAACTACCGGTTGATACCACTTGGGATGATGTCTATAGCGCAGGTACCGGCAGTACCGGCATTGCCCTAGACGACGACATGCCCGTCTACCAAGGCGAGACCACCGAAAGCCTGCAGGATTACCTGATGTGGCAGGTTGAACTCACGCCGTTCAGCGATACCGACCACACCATTGCCACAGCCATCATCGACGCCATTGATGAGAAGGGCTACCTGACTTGCTCTACCGAAGAGATCCTTGAGAGCTTGGGCTCCGAAGAGGTCGAGCTGGACGAAGTCGAAGCCGTGCTCAAGCGCGTTCAGCAGTTCGATCCGCTAGGCGTCGCTTCGCGCAATTTGCAAGAGTGCTTGTTGCTGCAGCTCGCTACCTTCCCGGAAGACACACCGTGGCTGAGCGAAGCCCGCATGCTGCTAACCGATGGTATCGACCTCCTGGCAAACCGCGACTATCGCCAACTCATGCGCGACACCAAGCTAAAAGAGCCGGAGCTAAAGGCAGCCATGCAGCTTATTCATGGCTTGGACCCAAGGCCTGGCAACCGTGTGGTGGCCTCTGAGACCGAATATGTCGTGCCGGATGTCTCGGTATTCAAAGACCACGGCAAATGGGTGGTTACCATCAACCCAGACAGCGTACCGCGCATCCGCGTGAACGAGCAGTACGCCGCGCTGGGCAAAAGCACCCGCAACTCCTCGGCCGACAGCCAGTTTATCCGTACCCATCTGCAAGATGCGAAATGGTTAATCAAGAGCCTGGAAAGCCGCAACGAAACCCTATTGAAAGTCGCCCGCTGTATCGTCGAGCACCAGCAAGACTTCTTCGAATACGGTGAAGAAGCCATGAAACCCATGGTACTCAACGATATCGCGCTGGCGGTTGATATGCATGAATCCACGATATCACGGGTGACGACGCAGAAATACATGCACACCCCTCGTGGTATTTTTGAACTGAAATACTTCTTCTCAAGTCACGTAAGTACCGATAACGGCGGCGAATGCTCGTCAACCGCTATCCGCGCCTTGGTGAAAAAGCTGGTAGCAGCTGAAAACCAAGTCAAGCCACTGAGTGACAGTAAAATAGCGACATTACTGGCGGAGCAAGGGATCATGGTGGCAAGACGGACCATTGCCAAATACCGAGAGTCCCTGGGTATCCCGCCGTCTAATCAGCGAAAACGTCTGCTCTAACAGGCGCCAACAGAAGGAAGATGTCTATGCAAATTAACCTAACCGGGCACCATGTCGAAATTACCCCGTCAATGCGCGAATACGTGATGACGAAGTTCGATAAGCTAGAGCGCTTTTTCGATAAAATAAATAATGTCCACGTTGTCCTCAACGTCGAGAAGCTTCAGCAGGTTGCCGAAGCCACGCTACATATTAACGCTGGTGAAATCCACGCCAAGGCGGATTCTGAAAATATGTATGCCGCTATTGATGCATTAACTGATAAACTGGTGCGTCAACTAAACAAACATAAAGATAAACTCAATAGCCACTAATCATGCAACTGAGTAATGTATTGAGCCTGGACTGCACTAAAAGTGCAGTCCCTTGCTCCAGCAAAAAGCGTGCTCTGGAAATTATCAGCGAAATCGCTGCCAAGCACCTAGACCAAAATCCCCAGCCCCTTTTTGAATGTATGCTGAGCCGGGAAAAGATGGGCAGTACCGGTATCGGTAACGGCATCGCTATCCCCCACGGCCGCATCAACAACAGCGAGCAAGCCATTGCGGTATTGATCCAGTGCCAGGACCCAATTCAGTTTGATGCTATCGACAACCAACCTGTCGATCTCCTTTTTGCCTTGCTGGTGCCTGACGCGCAATGTAAAGAGCACTTGCAAACCCTATCCTGCATGGCTGAGAAGCTCAGCAACAAGCAGGTTTGTAAGCAGCTACGCACCGCAAAAAGCGACGAAGAGCTTTATCAAATTCTTACCTGTGATTCATAATGAACATCACACCCTTTCCGATTGTTGAGGTATATCAGCCATGATGTTAATGGTCGTGAGCGGGCGCTCAGGCTCTGGTAAATCCATCGCCCTGCGTGTGCTTGAAGATCTCGGGTACTACTGTGTCGATAATCTGCCGGTCACCCTACTCCCGCAGTTCATCAAAACCCTGGAAGGTAACCAGCAAAACGTTGCCGTCAGCATTGATGTGCGCAATATGCCCTCCAACCCGGAAGTGATCCGCGAGACGCTGGATTCCCTGGGTGATGATGTCGATGTCAATGTCCTGTTCCTTGATGCCGAAGACAAGGAGCTGATCAAGCGCTACAGTGAAACCCGCCGCTTGCACCCGCTATCACGCAACGACATGACATTGGAACAAGCTATCCTATCGGAAAGCGATCACTTGGCGGAGCTGAAAGAACACGCCGATCTGGTGATCGACACCACTAGCAAGTCGATCCATGATCTGAGCGAGACAGTACGCTCGCGCGTGTTGGGCCGTGATGCCCGAGAGCTGATCATGGTATTTGAGTCGTTTGGCTTTAAGCACGGCTTGCCTACCGATGCCGACTACGTCTTCGACGTGCGCTTTTTGCCTAACCCGCATTGGATCCCCGAGCTGAAGCCGCAAACCGGCCTCGACCAAGAAGTGAAGGAGTACCTCGCGGCCCAACCGGAAGTTAACCAGCTGATCTACCAAGTGCGTAACTTTATCGAGACTTGGCTACCGATGCTGGAGAAAAACAACCGCAGCTACCTCACGGTGGCCATTGGCTGTACCGGCGGCCAGCACCGCTCGGTCTATGTCGCGCAAAAACTGGCTGAGCACTTCAAGTACGAGGGCCACCAAATCCAAGTCCGTCACCGTACGCTGGAAGCGAAGAAATGACGCTACTATCACGCGAGCTATTTATAAAAAACCGCTTGGGCTTGCATGCCCGGGCGGCCATTAAGCTGGTTGAACTGGCACAGAGCTTCGAATCAAGCATCACCATCAGCAACGGTGAGAAGAGCGCCACGGCCGATAGCGTCATGGGACTGCTGATGCTCGAGTCAGCCCAAGGCCAGCAGATTTGTGTCCATGCTGAGGGCAATGACGCCGAAACCGCGCTAAATGCCGTCAGCGAGCTTATCGAAGCGGGCTTTGACGAAGAAAACTAGCTCAATCATTGCGCAAAATAATTAAATCTTTATTTCCTCTCAGTTCTGGTGAGACAACCGTGTCACTATTGCGTTAAAATTCAGCTTATTGCATTGTTATACCTCATGGTATTGCTGGCCTGTGACACTGCCATCAATACCATGAGGTATATCTGCATCACGGTTATTTGGGGTATCGCAAGCAATGGCGGATGTAATAGAACAAGACCAAACCCATCAGACGCTGCAAGAAGTCAATCAAGCACTGGAAAACGGCATGTTTGTCCATGTCCGCCGAATGCTCCAAGATATGGAGCCGGAGGACATTGCGCACCTGCTTGAAGCCTCGCCCCCCAAAGAACGCCAAGTCCTATGGCAACTAACCGATCCCGAAGAGCAAGGTGAGATCCTTGACGAACTTTCGGAAGACGTAAAAGACGGCATTGTCGACCAGATGGCACCAGAGAAACTGGCAGCCGTCACCGAGGGCATGGAAACCGATGACGTCGCCTACGTCCTGCGTAGCCTGCCTGATGAAAAGTACCAGGAAGTACTGGCGCAAATGGACGCCACCGACAGGCACCGGGTTGAAAAGGCACTCGCCTACCCGGAAGAATCTGCCGGCGGTATCATGAGCACCGACTTCATCACCATCCGTGGTGATGTGACGGCCGACGTGGTACTGCGTTACCTGCGTATGAAAGGCGAACTTCCCGAAGCAACCGATGCCCTGTATGTTGTCGACCAAAACGAAAAGCTGATTGGCCACCTGTCTCTGGCAACCCTGATCACCACCCAGCCGGACATCGAAATCCACGATGTGATGGACGATGCCGACGAGGCGATCCCGGTTGATATGGACGACGGTGAAGTCGCGACCCTGTTCGAGCGTCGTAACTGGTTGTCGGCCCCGGTGGTCGATGCCAACGAGCAGCTGGTCGGCCGTATCACCATCGATGACGTGGTCGATATCATCCGTGAGGACGCCGAACATACCATGATGAGTATGGCCGGTATGGACGATGACGAAGATACCTTTGCCCCGGTGGTCAAATCGGCCAAGCGACGTAGCATCTGGCTTGGGGTTAACGTACTGGCAGCGCTGGCAGCGGCTTCGGTCTCGAACTTGTTCGAAGACACCCTGGAGCAAATGGCAGCGATTGCGATCCTGATGACCATCGTGCCGTCGATGGGCGGGGTAGCCGGCAACCAGACCGTCGCACTGGTGATCCGTGGCTTGGCCGTGGGCCACATCGGTGAAACCAATACCCGCTGGCTATTGAGCAAAGAAGCGCGCGTCGGCCTGATCAACGGTATCCTTTGGGCCATGATCATTGGCGGTGTGGTGGTACTCTGGAAAGGAAACCTGTTGCTGGGCGCCATCATCGCAGGCGCCATGCTCACCAACTTGTTGGTGGCCGGTATCGCCGGGGTTTGCGTGCCTATCTTCCTCAAGAAAATGAATATCGACCCAGCCTTGGCCGGCGGTATGGCCCTGACCACCATTACCGATATTGTCGGCCTGTCGGTGTTCTTGGGCCTGGCTACGGTCTTTTTGGTTTAGGTTCAGTGTCGCCCAAGGCAACCGTTGCCAAAAACAGAGCACATAAAGTAGGGTGAGGCGTTACCGCCTCATCCCTCTTACAGAACCGTACGTACGGACCTCGTATACGGCTCATGCACGTTTCCATTCAGCGTAATTGCTGAACACATACCCTGTCTTTACATGTT
>NZ_PYMA01000001.1 GCF_003026495.1 Photobacterium sanctipauli | reverse complement strand
CTATGCGATGCCGAACCAATGGTTCAATGAACGTGGTCTGGTGAATCTTGAACATGTAAAGACAGGGTATGTGTTCAGCAATTACGCTGAATGGAAACGTGCATGAGCCGTATACGAGGTCCGTACGTACGGTTCTGTAAGAGGGATGAGGCGGTAACGCCTCACCCTACTTTATGTATCCACTCTTTGATAGTTAACTGGTTACGCTGATTGTATTTATCCGTTAGTATGTTTTTTCACCAAGCCTAAGGAGTGGCTTGAGTTCCCATAGGTGCCAACGGAGGGCAGATAATGAAAGTGTACGGTGATATCCAATCGGGCAACTGTTTCAAGGTGAAGCTGGTGCTTGAACTGTTGGGATTAGAATACCAGTGGCAGCATATCAATATCCTTGACGGTGAAAGCCGCAGCGACGAGTTTCTGCTGAAAAATCCTAATGGCAAGATCCCCACGGTTGAACTGGATGACGGCCGATGCTTGGCGGAGTCCAATGCTATCCTAGGCTTCTTGGCCGAGCAAACAACACTGTTACCGCAAGACAGTTTCCAAAAAGCCAAGGTAATGGAGTGGCTGTTCTTCGAGCAGTACAGCCATGAGCCGTTCATCGCGGTAGCTCGGTTCATTAATAAATACCTTGGCATGCCAGAAGCGCGCCGTGAGGAATACCATAGCTTGCAAGAAGGGGGCAACAAGGCGTTGGCGGTCATGGAGAAGCAGTTGGCTCAAACGCCTTACCTAGCCGGCGATCAGCTGACCATTGCTGATATTTCGCTTTATGCCTATACCCATGTTGCTCACGAAGGGGGCTTTTCTTTGGCGCAATACCCGGCTATTAGCCGCTGGATAAAACAAATCGAAGGCCATCCCCGTTATGTCGGCATGTTGTCATAATAGGACGTTATGCTTACGGGCTGTTTATTGTGGGTTGCCCGTAGGAGAGAGTGAAGATGGAAGTAAGGTTATTATCATCCAATAAGCAAGCGTTGACCGAGGTCGCCGAGGTGCTGTTAGAGCTGCGCCCCCAGTACACGCTGGATAACCTGATCAGCCAGATAAAATCGCAACAAAAAAGTGGTTACCAAATTGTCTATGTCACCGAAGATGAAAAGGTGCTTTGTGCTGCTGGCTTTGTGACGGGGCAAAAGCTCTCTTGGGGAAAGTATATTTACATCGATGATCTGGTTACCGCAGAAGCCCACCGCTCGAAAGGGGCAGGGCAGATGCTGGTGGATTGGTTTAAAGACTATGCCCACCTTAACCAGTTCGATCAAATTCATTTAGATTCTGGCGTTCACCGGTTCGGCGCCCACAAGTTCTATCTCAAAGAAGATTTTGTGATAGCAAGCCACCACTTTTGTTATTCGTTTTAGCCAGCTGCTCCCTTTGCCCACCATGGCTGAGTCTTCACGGTGGGCAAAACAGCTGGGCTGTTAGAGCGAGTAATCATTCCTTTTGGTTGGTTCGCTAGAGAGGTATTCGACAAACTCGAACTGGATATTGTGCTGGTCGAGGAAGTAGACATTTTTACGGTGTGGGTGGTCGGCACCTCTATGATCGATGGGGAATCCTGCATTTTCTAATCGGGTAATCAGTGCCTCGAGATCAGGTACTGCGATGCCGATGTGCTTTACGCCTGTCCAGTGCTCAGACCAATGGCCACTTTTTTCTTCCCCACCACTTTGGATGGCAATGTAGCTATTTTCATTTCCGACGTGGTACCAGTTTATCGATTTACCGAACCAATCCTGATTGACCCCTTCTCCCCTGATAGACCAATCCGGCAGTGCTGTTAGCAGTAGCTTGATGGTATGGTCGGTATCGGAAACCGTGATATTGGCATGTTCAACGTAGCTTTTCATAATCATTCCCTTTTGTCTTATTGCTTATATTTCAATGTATAAGATTGATTCGTGCTGGCTTTCTGTTGCGATATTGATGAGTCTAGTAGTTAAAGTTAACTTTAAGTCAATAAGGCGGTGGTGATCTATATCGCGCTTTTAAATGAACGTGGTGAAACGCAGGACGAGTAGGAATTACTGGCTATGGCCGGATCAACTTAGGGAAAGATTGAGATAGTGGCAAGTGTGTTGTGGGGGCAACAGAGAAGAGCATGCCACTCAGTACAAATATGAATTGTACTGAGTGAATATCTTGTTTAATAACAGTTTATTAGCCTAGTTAATTTAAGCTTTAGGTATGATTATTTTATTTGTCACAATTTAGCGAAATATTTGCGTTTGTAGCTAGACGATCTTGCAAAAAAGCCAATCATCAAGGCAGAAAAGAGTAACCCGTTAGAGAAGATCAAATTCTCATTGGCAAGTAACTGGTAGCAGCTAAAGGCAAAAACCATCATTACGACAACTAGGTTAAATATATGAATTTTAGAGTGATTAGATGAAAAAATCGCATACGCCCTGAACATAACTACATCGACCTTTATCACTGATGGAATTATTATTTTAGTTGATAATTTCATCAATGATAGAAAAGCTTAATGATGAGAATCGGCCATTATGATGATTATTTTCATATTGCACTTTTTTATTCTGCTTTATTTCGCCTTACTCACCAGTATAAGTTAAATATTCTATACACAGCTCATAGAACGCATTGGCCTGCGGTGAAATGGTCCTATCCGCGAGACGGAAAATACCGATGTCCCGCTTGAGAGGAGGATCGAGCAACGGGCGCCACACTAGCTTGGTTTCGTTGGTGGGAAAGGCCAATTTGGGCAATGTCGTGATGCCAATACCCAGCTCCAGTACCGAAAACAACGAGGTAATGTTCTCCACCGAATAGAGTGCCTTTTCACTCAAGGCGCGAGCGGGAGTCGGCTCAAGCAGGGTGCAGGTGCCATTGCGGATAAAAGGTTGCTTGAGCAATGCCTCCCAATGAATACCTTTTTGGTCGTCGGCCAATGGGTTATCTTGCAGGCATACCACGCCAAGGGGATCGGAAAGCAACGGGGTGAAAGTAATCGCCTCGTCGTCAAAGTGGGAGCAGTTTCCAAGCGCCAAATCCACTTCGCCTGCGAGCAGTCGCGCTTCGACTCCGGCGGCATTGTCATCAATCAGGCTTACTTCAACCTTGGGGTAGCGCTCGCAGAAGGCGGCCAACACGCTGGGAATTAGCTTGGCTGCTACCGAAGGCACGCAGGCAATTCGCACTTTGCCCTGTTGGCCAGCCGCAATGGCTTTTAAATCGTTATCCAAGTCGTGATAAATACTTAAGAACTGAGTGATTTTGGGGTAGCAGACTTTCCCGAACGGGGTGAGTTGCGCCTTATGCCCGGTTTCAAATAGCGTCTGCCCCAGTGTGCGCTCCAACTCTTTTACCGAAGTAGATAGTGCGGCTTGCGAGCGGTTTGCCCGTTTGGCGGCGGCACGAAACCCGCCTTCCTCGACCACCATCACAAAATGGATCATTTGCTGCAGTTTGATATTCATGGCCATCTCCCTTTGAGCCCTTTATCCATCATGCCTGAAATCAAGTGTTAAATAAAATTTATCAATTGTAAAAAATTAACCGTTAGATATATCAGTACAGTTAGTGCATGATTTAACCAACTTGAAACAAATTGATTACAAGCTGGAGTTGAGCGTGAGCCTTCAAGACAATAAGCAAGCAGTTAAAACCTCTCTATTCGCATCGAAAGCCCCGCTTGAGTGGGCAATCACCCATAACGGGACGCTTTACACCGCGCAGATCCCTATCGACCAAAACGGTGTTGTGGTGGAGGGCGGTATCGAAGCCCAGACCCGCAAGACGTTGGACAACCTAGTCCACACCTTGGAGTGCGCGGGTGAGTCGCTGGATTCGGTATTGCAGGTGCTGATTTATGTGACAGACCGAGAGTACCTTGCCACCGTCAACAAGGTTTACGCTGAGTACTTCAATGCCCCATTCCCAAACCGTGCAGCCATGGTGGTTGCGGGTTTGGCACGAGAAGAAATGTTAGTTGAGCTAGTGGTTTACGCCGCGGTGAAGGAATAAGGAAATGACAATGACAATTCAAGCAGAACAGTCCCTTTATATCGCAGGTGAGTGGCAGTCAGGCCAACGCACTGTAGCAAACATCAACCCATCAGACATCAGTGAAAACTTGGGTGATTTCGCCCAAGCGAGCCAAGCCCAGGTTCAACAGGCAATTGATGCGGCCAATGCGGCGCAGCCTGAGTGGGAGAAAACCCCGATGGAGCGCAAGCTGGCAGTCCTACAAGCCATTGGTGACGAGCTAATCGCGCGTTGTGACGAATTGGGTCGCTTGCTATCAAGCGAGGAAGGTAAGCCGTTCGCAGAAGGGCGTGGCGAGATTTACCGTGCTGGCCAGTTCTTCCAATACTACGCTGCTGAAGTGCTGCGCCAGGTTGGTGATACCGCCGATTCCGTTCGCCCGGGTGTGTCGGTGGAAGTGACCCGCGAAGCCGTGGGCACGGTTGCTATTATCTCGCCTTGGAATTTCCCGACAGCGACAGCGGCATGGAAGATTGCCCCGGCATTGGCCTTTGGTAACAGTGTGATTTGGAAACCGGCCAACTTAACGCCTGCCAGTGCGGTGGCCCTGACTGAAATCATTGCCCGCCAAGGGCTGCCAGCAGGCACGTTCAACTTGGTATTGGGCAGCGGTGCCGAAGTAGGTGATACGCTGATTAACTCTAAGCAAATCCAAGCTGTCAGCTTCACTGGCTCGGTGGATACCGGTCGTAAAGTCGCTGCGGCAACGGCACCTAATTTCGTGCGCTGCCAGCTTGAAATGGGTAGTAAGAATGCCCTGATTGTCGCCGATGATGCTGACATTCAAACGGCTGTTGAAGCCACCATTGCGGGTTCGTTCTCAGGTGCAGGTCAAAAATGTACTGCTTCATCGCGCTTGGTGGTGATGGACGGTATTCATGACGCCTACGTTGAAGCGTTAATCAAGCGTATGAGCGAGCTAAAAGTTGGCCACGCATTGGAAGATGGCGTTTTCATGGGGCCAGTGGTTGACGGTAAGCAGCTTGAAGCAAACTTCGGTTGGGTAGAGAAAGCCCGCCAGAGCGGTGCCGAGCTAGCATTTGGTGGCGAGCGCTTGAACCTGCAGCACGAAGGCTACTACATGTCGCCAACCCTGTTCTTGAACACCCAGAACAGCTGGGAAGTGAACCAAGAAGAAGTCTTCGCCCCGATGGCTTGCGTTATCAAGGTGTCTGACTTGGATGAGGCAATTGCCACTGCCAACGATACGCGCTTTGGTTTGACCGGCGGCATCATCACCCAAAGCCTGCGTACCAGCGCGCTATTCAAAGAGCAGATCCAAACCGGTTGTGCCATGGTCAACCTGCCGACGGCGGGGACGGATTACCACGTACCGTTTGGTGGTCGCAAAGAGTCGAGCTTTGGCCCGCGCGAGCAAGGCCAATACGCCAAAGAGTTTTACACCGTAGTAAAAACTGCCTACCAGCGTCCTTACTAAGGAGTGGCCTATGTACCAGCAGGAAATAGTGATCGACGGCTTGCAGTACTGCCATTGGGATCGTGAGTACTTCCAAACCTTGAAAGCCAGTGGCATACACGCTGTGCACGCGACCTTGGTGTACCACGAGAATGCCCGTGAAACCTTGACCCGCTTTGCCGAGTGGAACCTGTTGTTCGAGCGCAATGCCGACTTGATCATGCCGGTGCTATCGATGGCGGATGTCGAGACAGCCAAGGCGCAAGGCAAGGTTGGGATCATGTTCGGGGCGCAGAACTGCTCGCCAATTGATGATGAAATTGGCTTGGTTGAGGTGATGCGTCGTCAGGGTCTACTGATCATGCAGTTGACCTACAACAACCAAAGCCTGCTGGCGACAGGTTGCTACGAGCAAAACGATAACGGCGTAACCCGCTTTGGCAAGCAGGTGATCGAAGAGATGAACCGCGTTGGCATGATCATCGATATGTCGCACAGTGCCGAGCGCTCAACCCTTGAAGCGATTGACCTGTCGGCCCGGCCGATTTGTATCAGCCATGCCAATCCGAGTTTCGCCCATGATGCATTGCGCAATAAGTCGGACACGGTGATTAAAGCACTGACGGCCCGAGGTGGTTTGTTGGGCTTTAGCCTCTATCCGTTCCACTTGCCAAATGGCAGTCAGTGCACCTTGGAAGACTTTTGCCAGATGGTGGCGCGTACCGCCGATATGGTTGGGGTTGAGCACTTGGGTATCGGCAGTGATCTGTGCCTGAACCAACCACAATCGGTATTGGAGTGGATGCGTAATGGTCGCTGGTCGAAAGCGATGGATTACGGTGAAGGTTCGGCAAGTAACTCAGGTTGGCCTGATGCCCTACCTTGGTTTAGCGGTAGCCGTGGGATGGAAAACATCTACAACGGACTGGTCAAGACAGGGTTTAGTGAAGCAGAAGCCGGCCAGGTTATTGGCGGCAACTGGTTCAACTTCCTGCACAGCGGTATACAGCCAGCAGAGCTGTAACCGAAAGCACCAAAAAAACGGCCTGCCATTCCAATAATTTCTAGCAGGCCGCCAATTTTCTTTTTGCCCAGACTAATCCACTAACCGCTGGAGACAATCATGTCTGACATTATGAATACGGCAAAGGCTGAAGCAATTACAACCGAGCCTTCGCACACAACAGCACACCCTACGACAGAGACCTTAACTGACAAGCTTGGCGTCAATAACCCTGTGCTATGGCTTAGCGGCGGCTTTATTGCGCTGTTCGTTACCCTCGCGTTATACGACCAAGAATTACTGTCGTCTTTCGTTAATGCCGGTTTTGCTTGGTCGGTGAAGTATTTTGGCCCCTACTGGCAAATACTGCTGCTACTTACCTTTTTGATTGGCCTCGCTTTGGCAGCTGGCAGAACCGGGCACGTAAAACTTGGCAACCTAGACAAGCCTGAAATTGATGCCTTCCGCTGGATTGCCGTCATGCTTTGTACCCTGCTTGCCGGTGGCGGTGTATTTTGGGCCGCAGCCGAACCTATTGCCCATTACGTGAGTGTGCCACCGCTCTATGGTGAAGCAACAACGCCGTGGCAGAAGGCGATAAACAGCTTATCGCAGTCATTCATGCACTGGGGCTTCTTGGCATGGGCCATTACCGGCTGCCTGACCTCCATCGTGTTGATGCACTTGCACTATGACAAGGGGCTACCACTCAAGCCACGTACCTTGCTGTACCCGTTGTTGGGAGAGCGTGCGCTTAAAGGCGGTATTGGAGCCACTATTGACGCCTGTTGCATTATTGCCGTGGCGGCGGGGACCATCGGTCCTATCGGCTTCCTTGGCCTGCAGATCAGCTATGCCTTGAATGCGTTGTTTGCCATTCCAGATGGCTTCACAACCCAGCTGATCATTATTTTGTTCGCCATTGCTATCTATACCATTTCTGCCTTGAGCGGTTTGAATCGTGGTATCCAGATCTTGAGCCGTTGGAACATTATCCTAGCCGTTGGCTTGATGGTTTATATCTTGCTGGTTGGCCCAACTAACTTTGTCATTAATGGCTACCTGCAAGGTGTTGGCACCATGCTGGATAATTTCATACCAATGTCTACTTACCGTGGTGATGAAGGCTGGCTAAGCTGGTGGACGGTATTTTTCTGGGGCTGGTTCCTAGGCTATGGCCCAATGATGGCAATCTTCATTTCGCGTATTTCCCGCGGCCGTACCATACGCCAGTTGGTGATGACCCACAGTGTGATGGCACCGCTTGTGACCTGCTTCTGGTTCACCATCGTTGGTGGTACGGGTGTGGCATTCGAGATTGCCGCTCCGGGCTCGGTAAGCCAAGCATTTGAGGGCTTTAACTTCCCTGGTGCACTGCTGGCAATTACCCAGCAACTACCGTTTCCGCTGATTGTGTCGATTCTGTTCCTGATCCTGACCACGATCTTCATTGTGACCACGGGCGACTCGATGACGTACACCATCAGTGTGGTGATCAGTGGTGAAACCGAGCCAAATGCTTTCATCCGTACCTTCTGGGGCGTGATGATGGGCCTAACAGCACTGATCTTGATTTCTCTAGGCTCAGGTGGCGTATCGGCACTGCAGTCCTTCATCGTGATTACTGCGGTACCTGTGTCGCTTATTTTGCTGCCGTCGCTATGGGATGCACCAAAAATCGCAATGAAGATGGCAAAAGAGCAAGGGGTATAACCAGGCATAGCCCAATGGGTTGTAAACCGCATGCCCCGCAAGGGACATGAAAAACAATATCTTGAGCAGCAACACCTTGAACTGAACAGCAACACCTTGTGGCTGCTTTACAGTGTAAACGCACCGTGGAGCAGCAACAAAAACCAGTACGAGTAAACCGAAAGTACGAATAAACCAAGCGAAATATGAACAACATATCCGGGCGGTAGTTGGCCGCCTTAAACCAGAAACATAATTATAAAATTGGTGGTGAGCAATATGGATGCACATCGTTCCCTGAAATCTGATAACACCCTACGCCAGCCTGAAGTGGTGATGGCCCCGGAAAGACTTGGTGCTATGCACCAGAACCGAGTGAGCTTCGTACGCTACTTGATTCGCCAGATGGCCCAGAAAAACTGGCAGGTAAGCCAACATGACTGGCAGCTATCGCCAGAAGGGTATGGCCATGCCATTTACCGGCTTGAAACCCAACAGCACCAATATCACTTGGTGGTGTTCTGTGACGAAATCAGCGATGAAGAGCGTAACGACCGCGTTATTGCCGAGAAGTGGGATGTTACCTTTGCCCTGATCCAAGGGGAGGTAGACCAAGCGCTACTTGAAAGATTACGTGCCAATGTACCACTGCAGGAAGCGGGCCGTAACCCTAATAGTGCCTTGGTGTTGGCCCGTGCCAATAAGAGCGTGCGGGTGTTTGATCACTTAGTTTCAAGCCTTGCCCAAGGCGAACAGCCGGACCCGCAACAGTTGGCAAATGTGGGTTATATCCTGCGTACGACTGCGGTATATGGGAACGGTAAGTTCGGTATTGCAGATTTCAAATTGCTGGAAGACAACCCTGATTTCCACCAATCGTTTAGTGCCCAGATGTGCGCTGTTTACCTGCTACGTGAATTTAGCCTTGATTGGGTGCACTACCTTGCCAAGCAGCGTGGAGGCGATAAGGCCGCGACCTTGCACCGCTCGTTGCAGCGCTATTTGGGTGTCGGTAACGCGACAGGGCTTGGCATGGCTCCTTATCTGATCAACCACCCTTGTATTGTTGACCAGTGGATGACGACTCGCGAGCAAGCGCTGGGTGAGATCCTGAGCCAACCATTTGACTCAGCGAAACTGCCTCAGTTAACCCATTTGCTTACTCAGGCAGTGACCCACCTAAAGCAAGTGGTGACCATCAACGATCACCAGCGTGAACTGAACAAGCAGGCAGTAGAAGAACTGGCAGCCTTCAGCCATGACGTTGTTAGCTTGGCACCAGAGCAAACGCACAACTGGCAGGTAGTGGTTGAGCAGTCGCAGAAAATGAGCTTAGAAACGCAAGAAATCGTTCTCTCTTGCGTGATGGAGCTTTATCCCGAGATCGCAGACAGCTACCAAGAGCAAATGAACTGTGATGAGACCTTGGCGCTGGCCAGCGGCAAAAAAGTGAAAGACTTGATGCTGCTGCTGGAAAGTCGTTACCGCTGGGCCATTGATACCGATTTTCAACAGCCCGAGAACAACTACTGGTTCTGGTACCGCTCGCAAGACAAAGAAGAGCCTCGACTGGGTGTGCGCGGTGAAGAAGCAGGGGAAGAGCGGGAGCTACCGCTGGATGTTGGTCGTCAGGTATATCGCTTGTATGGTGCTCTGCTGAAAAGTGAGTCGCAACAAACATTGGCTGAGTTCTTGTTGTTGAACCCGCAGCATCGCGGCATTGCCAAGCGAGCTTGGACGTTGGGGAACAAAGTCATGGGCGATATCCAGATGAACGTTTTGCATCAAGGTTCGCTGCCTATGCACCTGTTGCGCTGCAAGCTTGCGGTGTTTGGGGCGACCAAGTTCGACCCGCGTTCGGATCGTTGGGTACAGGTGACCTTCTTCCAAGGGGCACCGTTGTTGGATGAAATTCATGATGGTGAGTGGCTATTCCCAATTTTGCCATCAAGCGAGGAATTAGCAGGACAAGCACTAGTAGGAGAAGCAAAATGATTGTATCTCATAACGAACTGGTCGCTGCCGTTTACAAAGCCTTCTTAGGCTTGCGCCGCAGCTGTGGTGAAGCTGATGTTGTGGCCAATATGGTTGCCGACTTGCAGATGGTTGGCCTTAACGGGGTTGGCCATTTCAATAAGGCCGTGCCGTTTTTGGCAAACGAAAAGGACGGCCCAATTACACTGTCAAAGCCTGCTGCTGATAAGATTGCCGTCGATATGGGCGGGGCGAGCCTGGCTTGTCATTTGCCAAGTATCATTGATTATGCCGTTGAGCAATTGGTTGAGACAAAAGCACTGGCAATTGAGGTGCGCAACTGCCACAACCGCTGGCTAGCCTATAGCGAGCTGGTCAAGTTGTCGGCGAAAGGATTGGCGTGCAAAGCACAATGGTCAAATGGCTCGGATGCCAAACAAACGCTTTATGTGCTTAACAAAGGTTGCATCTATCCTGAATTATTCCAATCAGGTTGTGGCAACGAAAATAGCCAAGCCAAACACGACATGACAATTGAAATCTCAACAACCAATTTTGCGCTGCCTTCGGCAAACACGGTTGGGGTGGTTCAGCTTGACTCATCAACATTGCGCGATGCCCAAAATAGTGCCTGGCAAAACGGGATTGTGGTTGATGATAGCGAATGGCAAAAGCTCAAGCAGGCTGCCACTGTTTTCTTGGTGGAAAACAGCGAAACGTCAGCAAGAGGTGCGGGCGAGTTAGTTTGAAAGTCTAGCGCTACAAAGCATTAATCGATAAACCCTTTGAGAGTAAAACGGGGATCTCAGAGGGTTTATTTTTTATATACCCAAGTTCCTTGAAGCAACAGTATTCAGAGGGCCATCAGCCCATTCAACCCTAGACGAAGGTTGGTGAGAGTGGCATGGGGGGATAATTATGCTGCAACGAAACTTTCTTACAGGAAATTGTTACAGTGTTTGGCAGAATAAACAGTTTATTCGCAGTTTTCTGGTCGGATCAGAAAGACTAAAAAATCATGAACAGTGTTTTTTATTGTGAATAATGGTTATTTTCTCCGATTTTTAGTGCAACTTCCTGTGCGAGCTTAATTTTACGTGACTTCCTGTCTTATTCTCACAATTGCGTAGTAGCTTTTATTTCCTATCTATAACCCTTGTCTATACTTCGAGTACAATACTGCAACTAAATGAAATATCAGTTAATTGTTGTAGAAGTTACTAGGGCAAGGATCCGTTCGCAATGAGTTTTAAAAAGCCTTTTATAGGAAGCCAGGTTTACAAAGTAATACGATCACCTTTGTTGGGCCTCGTTTATGCCCCGGCATTACTGGGTGCATCAGTTGCTCTGGCTGAGCAAACGACGGATTTAGCGTCTTCTTCAACAGCTGATCAAGCGCCGACTACTGAGCAGATAGATTTTTCTAATCAAGCGGCTGTTTCTAATCAAACGGTAATAGCAGAACAACCTTCGACCTTTGGCCAGGTCACGCCACTGGAGCAGTCAGTCACGGCTGATTCTCTTGAATCGACTTTCGAGCAACGGGCCAAAATAACCAATACCACTTGGGAGAATACGCCCCGGCCGCTTTCGACTTATGATTCCCCCTATAACGTTGCGTTGTTTTCCGCCGAGAACGGCGAGGATAAAGATCGTTTGTGGTCGCAAACCAAGTCTATCTTTTGGTACGGCGTGGGTGTGGCAGGGTTTATTGCCTTGCTGCCGGAAGATATTTCCAACTGGGATACCAGTGACGATCGCTTGATCGAAAAATGGTGGGACAATGTTCGCCAAGGCCCGGTTTGGGATAGGGATGTTTGGTATATCAACTATATCGGCCACCCCTATTTTGGTGGTGTGTATTACCAAATTGCCCGTAAGTCAGGCTACCGCCAGTGGGATGCCTTTGTTTACTCCTTTATGATGTCGACGTTTTACTGGGAGTACGGTGTCGAGGCATTTGCGGAAGTGCCGGCGATACAAGACTTGGTGGTGACGCCGGTCTTGGGCTGGGTATACGGTGAATGGGCGTTTAACAAAGAGCGTGAAATCATCAAGCGCGGTGGTACCGTATGGGGCTCAAAAGGCATGGGTAATACCGCCCTGTTCCTGTTAGACCCAGTAGACAGTATTGGTCGCGGTATCAATAACATGATGGGGCGTGATGTGGTGAAAGCCGGTACCGGTTATATCGGTTTCCAAGAACGTACGTTGCCAAACGGCGATGTTGACACTCAGGTGAATTTCAACCTGACGTATAGCATCGGTGAGGGGGATACCAGCCCTGCGATGTCGCGTCGCTACACCCATACCACGATGATGACGACGTACGATCCGGTGGACTACAGCATCGTCGGGATCAGTGCGGGTGCCCGTTACCTGAATCTGGACAAAGCCTGGGGTGTCGAAAACGCATGGGCACCTAGCATGACGCTGGGCCTCTACTTCACGCCAAGTTTCTCTGCCCGTTTGAGCTATGCGCGGATTGATACCGACAGCATCGCCACTGGCGAGCGCGTCACCTATGAAAACTACAGCGTCGATGCCCAGTATTATTTCATGAGCGATCAAAAACTACGCCCGTATGTAACTGGCGGTATCGGTGAAACCTTATTGGATCTCGATCGCGATACCACCACATTCCAAGCCAATGCGGGATTGGGCTTGCATTACCAGTTCCATGATAACTGGGGTGTTCAGCTTGACTGGACGCATTATTACAGCGGCAAGCTTTCTTCCCACGACGACTTGTTATCGGGTAGGTTGGTGTATCGATTTGGCACTGGCGAGCGCAATTGGCGCTAATAAAATAAGTAGGTTCGATACTGTCGATAAAATCATTTCGTTGTACGCCAGTAAGCCAACGGGATATAACTAGCACCGTTGCTCAACGGCATGAATCGTACCTTTAGCTTATTATAACAAGACTCTATCTAGGCTTTGCCTATCTGGTGAAAACCAGGTAGGCATTTTTATTTTGGGGCGAATATTGGTGTCATGCTGAAATGAAAAAAGCCCCAACCCGCGACCGAGGTTTAACGCTCGATAGCCGCAATTGAGGCAACAGAAAAAGGGACGGGGCAACGCACCCCGAAATTAATATATAAAAGCGATGATGCCTAAAAGGCACGGATAACGTCTGTATTTCAGTTAATGACGAAAAGCTTCGTCAATTCTTGTACACCTCCTTGGTTGCTCGGACTAGATATACATCTGCAAAGTGTTAAAACGAGCGGCTATACTGCAAACCCACCAAGATCGCATCGGAGCGGGTAGTCGCGCCGGTAATTGATGGCGCAGGCAGTGACGGGCTCAAGGATTCATCAAAGGTCACGTCTTCACCCATCAAATAGGTGAAACCAAAATCGATGCTTTGCTTGCTATCTGGGTGGTAGGTAAAGCCTGCCGAGAACCAGTGGCGGTTAGAATCAGGGATCGAAATGGACATCAACTCATCCGTGGCGGCAATGTCGTACATGTAGCCGGTGCGCAGTGTCCAGCTATCGTTAAGGTAGTAGGTACCACCGATAGAAATGTGGCCGGCATCTTTCCACTCGTAAGCCTTGTCGATTGCCATTGACGGCAGGATACCGAATAGATCGCTTTGTGTTTGCAATTGTAGCGAGTTGAATGCACTCCACTGTACCCATTGCAGGCTATAGTGGGCTGCGAATTTGTCGGTAAGGCGGTGGTAACCGGAAAACTCTGCCATATCAGGCAGCGGTAAATCTATTTTGTCGGTTGGATCATCGCCATCGGCTTTAACCGTTGGGCTGTAGCGGTAACTTAAGCCGAAGCGGTGGTTTTCGTTGAGCTCATAAACGGCACCGATGTTCCAGCCAACGGCAAAACCGGTAGCTTCAACATCAATCACATCCTCTTTGACGGTGCGGCATTCTTCTTCACCAAACAGGGGCTTATTACATAACTCCGCATCGAACCCACGTTTGAGATCGCCCATACCGTAGATAAGATCAAGGCCAGCACCCACGCTCCATTGTTCGTTGATGAGGTATGACACATTAGCGGCAAAGTTCATGCTTTTCACGCTGGTGGTACCGCCAAACAGCGATGCGGCGAAGTCATCGTCAAACTCGGTACCGGTACCAAAGTTCGAATAGGCCGATAGTCCCCATGCCCATTGTTCGTTGATAGGCATGACAAGGTGCATATTCGGAACGAAGGAGCTGGCACCAATGCCGTCGGTGCCGCCGATGTCAAAAGCGTTAGAATCAAAGTCTACTGACGGTGGAAAGATACTTGTTGTGATTTTGGGCTGGTGATAGGTGCCTGACTTCACTCGAACATCAGTATCAATAAAGTTAAAGCCCAACGAGAAGTTGGCCTCTTTGAACAGTGCCATTGCTGCCGGGTTACGGGCGGCTACCGATGCGTTGTCGGCAATCACGGCATCGCCGGCAAAGGCGCGGCCCAGCCCCGTGGCAGATTGGCTATTGAGTTGGAAACCTGCGGCATGAACGGCGGTAGATGCACCCGATAGCGCCACAATGATTGCTGCTGATAATAATTGCTTCTTGGTCATAATATTTTTTATGTGTTGGCCTGTTATCAGGCACGATTTATTGAGAATTGGATGAAACCACTTCTTTAGAATGCGTTAGATTCGGTTGTGTGCGTTCGGGGCGTCATGCTACGGCTTATCAATCTGTCATTTTCTGAAAAGTTGGAAGATTATGATGGTAAGGTCGAGTGGTAGGAGCAGTTGTGGATTTCGCTTTGCCTCACATTTCTACTTCTAGCCCGGTGACTGTTAAAAAGGCTGAGGTATAGTCTTTTCTTCCTAGCTGTTATTCCTACATCGCATAGTCTCAAGGATGTACCTGCATGTTTTTTAGCAATGAAAACTCACAAGATGCCTCAGATTCGCAAGCTGTCGGGCCATTGAGCTTATTTTCTGCTGATGAACTGGTACATATAGAATTGCGCAAGCCCCACCATATGCCGTGCTACCATTGGCATGGACAAATAGAGGTGAATATCCCTTTTGGTGGTGATGTCGATTATCAAATTAACGATCAGCCATTTACCATCAAAAGTGGCCATGTCGGTGTGTTCTGGGCAACCACTCCGCACCAGCTGCTCGAACCGGGAGACGCCAGCAACATGGGGATTTTGAATATCCCTATCCACTACTTTTTGGCTTGGCCGCTGGAGCAAGCACTGCTTAATCAGATCACCCACGGTGTGGTTATCCAATCTTCTTTGCCCGATCTGGTGACTGAGCGCCAAGTTGAACTTTGGATGCAGGAAAGCCGAAATGAGGAAGTGGGGATGCGCCAGCTGGCGCTGGATGAGATGGCATTGATGCTCAAGCGGGTGTGCCTGACAGGGTGGCAACAGCTCACTTCAACCATGGATTGCAAGCAAAGCGTGAAGGGGTTATCCAAGCACTCCCAGTTCCATGTGCAGAAAATCTTAGAGTACATTGCCCGCAACCATGACTCATCGCTCACCGTCAAGGCCATCGCGGATCATGTCGGGTTGCATGCCAATTACGTGATGAACCTGTTCCAGAGCGTGATGAAGATGACCATCAAGGAATACATTACCTCAATGCGCCTCTACCATGCCCGGGCATTGCTTACCGACTCTAACCGGACAATTTTGGATATTGCCCTGACGGTTGGCTTTAACTCAAGCAGCCGCTTTTACGATACCTTTCAACGCTATATGAATATGACGCCTACCCAGTTCCGCGAATTGAGCCGCAAGAACAATCAGCTATAAATGCTGGCTAAGCGATGCTCAGTTGGCGCCGACAGCTATCTACTCCTGCCTCTGATGGCATCAAACTTGTATCTACCCTTGGTATTAGCCGTGATATTGGAAGAAGTGCATTCGTTGCTTTGTGATTAGCATATGGATGCATAACTGCATGGTTAGCCCTAATCCAAGGAGATGAGCGATGAATCGAGAGATGGTCTTCGCCAAGATGCGAATCAAAATACAACGCACAATAAAAATACAACGCACAATAAAAACGGCGGTGCTGGCGTTGCCATTGTTGTGCGGTTCGCAACTTGCCTATGCAGAGCAAAAGGAGTTGGTTTTTGGTGTTGTACCTCAGCAATCGGCGGCGAAGCTGGCTCAACAGTGGGGGCCATTGCTTTCTGCTTGGAGTGAGGTGACTGGGGTTAAATTCCGCTTTGCGACGGCACGGGATATTCCTACCTTCGAGCAACGCTTGGCTGAGGGCGAATACGATATTGCCTACATGAACCCCTATCACTTTACCTTGGTTAACCATCCGCAAGGGTATAGCGCCCTTGCCCATGCGAAAGACAAGCGCATTACCGGTGTGATGGTGGCCAAAAAAGGCTGGGATAAAGAACTGTCGGCATTAGATGCCCAATCTTTGGCGTTCCCTGCCCCTCGCGCCTTTGCGGCGTCTATTTTGACTCAGTCTGAGCTGCGCCAGAAAGGGCTAGAGATCACGCCGAATTATGTTGGCTCCCATGATTCGGTGTATATGGCGGTTGCCAAGGGAATTTACCCCGCTGGCGGCGGCGTGATGCGCACCTTTAACAGTATTCCAGACAGCTTGAGGGAGCAACTAACGGTTATCTATAAAACCCAAAGTTACACCCCCCATGCGATCGCCTACAAGCACTCACTTGATGATGAAACGGTAGCGCTGCTTCACCAGAGTATCGGCCAGCTTAACCATCACGAGCAAGCAAAAGGCATGTTCAAGGCGTTAAACATAAAGGGCTTTGAGCTGGCGGTAGATAGTGATTGGGATGATGTGGTTGCGCTGGGTATCCAGCTATAACGCTTAGGGAGGGGGATGTGATGACGTTGCGTTCAAAAACAATCCTAGGTATTGCACTGATTGAAGCCTTTGCCTTGGCGTTGCTGATTATCAGTGGGCTGCATTGGCTTAAAGCCTCGAATGAGCAACGGTTAGAGCAGGGGAGCCAGCAACTGGTGAGTGTGTTTGCCAAGGCCGCGCGCGATGCGGTACTGGCGACCGATTTGGCTTATCTCGATAGCTTTGCCCGTTCCATCGTCAGCGAACATAACCTAGCCTACATCCGTATCAGTGATAGAGATAATACCGAACTGACGTTGCATGGGCTTTATACCGAGGTTGATACCGCCCAGTCCCCCGCAAGCGTATCGGACGGCGTATTTGATGTGCAAAGTAACATCATGGTTGACGACCAATATTACGGCAATGTTGAGATGGGCGTTCGAGTGAGCGATCTGCATACATTGCTCAGCCAAGCAACCAGTGCCAGCTTTATGATTGCAGCTGCCGAGATGACCTTAGTGGCGCTGTTTTCTCTAGGACTCGGAACATATTTGATGCGTCGGTTGGATATGCTCCGTAAGGGAGTGGATCAGGTCGCCCAGAAAGGGCCAGGCGCACAGATCCACATTCGCGGGAACGATGAGGTGACAAGGGTCTGCGAGGCCTTCAATACCATGTCGTCATCGTTGGAATACACTCAGCAGAAATTGCAGTCAGCGGTTACTGAGGCCAACAAGGCTACGCAAGCCAAGTCGGAGTTTCTTGCCAACATGAGCCATGAGATCAGAACCCCAATGAATGCAATTATGGGAATGAGCGAACTGCTGCTTGAGCAAATCGACGATGAAGAGCATCGCAAGCAGTTAACGTTAATCAACCGCTCCGCTGAGAACCTGGTAACCGTTATTAACGATATTCTCGATTACAGCAAGATTGAAGCTGGCAAGCTAACCCTGGTCAATGAACCGTTTGACCTACGCGAAACCGTCGAAGGCGCAATGTCACTATGTCGTTACCAAGCCAATGAAAAAGGCTTACCGGTTATGCTCGAATTACCTGACAACATAAACACCCGGATCTGCGGTGATAAAGGGCGCTTGAATCAGGTACTACTCAATATTGTCGGTAATGCGGTGAAGTTTACCAATTCCGGGCATGTGAAGGTGTCAGTGACGGCAGAGGAACAGCACGGGCAAACCAAGTTTGGTTTTTGTGTTGAAGATACCGGTATTGGCATTCCTGCCGATAGACTGCCGTTTATTATGGAAAAGTTTGAGCAGGTCGATAACTCGGCTACGCGGGAATACGAAGGAACCGGGCTGGGGCTTGCCATCAGTAAGCACCTGATAATGATGCTGGGCGGGACCTTATCGGTGACCTCGCAAGAAGGGCAAGGCTCGCAGTTTATGTTCTCGGTGCTATTGGATGAGCAACCGCTGCTGGGTGAGGAATCTATACCTAGTGATGAACCTATATCTAGTAAGGAACCCTGGTCGAGTGAACTCCCTGTGCTATCGCTTGGCGGAGAGAGTACGAAAATACCAAGTAGGGGGCTTAATGAATCAGGTCACCAGCCAAACATTAATAACATTCGAGTGCTCGTCGCCGAAGACAGCCAAGTCAATCGGCTGCTGGTGGAAAAGATGCTAGTCGGCACTGGGGTGGAGCTGATCCTTGCCAACGACGGTGAGCATGCGGTTGAGCAGTACCAACGGTATGCGCCCGATATTGTTATCACCGATATCTCTATGCCCAAGAAGGACGGTTACGGGGTGACGACAGCCATACGTGCACTGCAACAAAGTGGGTTATCCTGCTGGTGTCCGATTGTAGCCTTGTCTGCCCACGCCATGGTAGAAGAGCGTCATAAAAGCATGGCGTGCGGGATGAATGATTACCTAACCAAGCCAGTGAAAAAGGCCGAGCTTATTGGCATGATCGCCAAATGGGCTGATCGGATTGATCAGGCGGGGTGAGGTTAGAATAATTGCTTAAATGATTATCACAAAGGCATTTAAATTATGTGGAGGATTAACATTTTTTTTGTGTAGAACAATGTTTCTGAGTGCGTTGTCATTTTCAAATTAGTTAGAATTATATCGAGAAATTTATCTTTGCATTTTGTTTATAAATATTGAGCTGTTAGGGTTTTCTTTTTCAAGAGGGCTCATGATGGTTTCATGCAAAATAAACATAACAGCGATACAAAAAGAAGTAGATGATAATTTGAAATTGATGAACTTGCCAATGACAAAGACTGTAGCAGGCTCAGCTGCTCTTACTTGGGCAATGATTGATAGAATTGATAAAGCGATGGCTTTATCTGGAGGTATCGCTCAGCCTATAAAAATGTCAGCAGTCGCGAGAACTGGTACAGTAGGCGCGGGATTATATGCTTCATTTTGGGCGGGAGCTGTGATTGGGAGTACTGCTCGAGCAATTTACAGAAATACTGATTGTACACAAAGTCAAATTGTCGCATTTGCCAAAAATATCGGTGTGACCGGAAGTTGGCTACAAACTACATTCGCTAGGTATCCGGAGCTATTAAGTGTTCGATAGATTGAAGTTAGTTGTATTAGCGATTTTTATCGTATTTATAATTGTATTGCTTTCAAAGCTATTAGGGCGAAATACTGTCTTTTTGGTAATAGTTGCGTTTTCGATATTTGAAGCGTTAAGAAGAATCTATATAACAGTTAATAAAAGTAATACTCCCCCTAAATAATACCGGATATAAAATCTTAAACTCTAATTGAAGAGCTTTTCTGCTAACTTTGCACCTTTGGGAGTTACGATTACTGATTTGTTTTTGTTTGGGATTGGTGTATTTTACTCGACCTGCGGGGCAAGCGTTAGTAGCCCAGAGAAAGTAATCAATCCATCGGGAACTTTTGTTTCTGATGGAGTACACGCATAATGCGGATGAGATCGCCTTCAACCCAGTACGATACAACCATCGAAATTTCAGGAATGATGAGTAAACGCCCTCGTATGCCATCTCGTTGTACACCCATGAGAGGTTGTTCGAGTAGATTTTCTACTTTCGTCTCTATAAGGGTATCGGTTTTCTCGGCAGCATCAGGGTTGAAGTCATAGAGAAATTCAAAAATCTTTTCTCGATCGTTAAGAGATTCTTCTTCCCATAGAATCATTGCTTACCTCGGTTACGGATTCTGGCTTTACGCTCTTCCATTCGAGATTTAGCGGATTGGTGTTCAACGAAAACTGCTTTTCCTGAGTCAAACTTATCAAATGCAAGGTTCACTTGCTCAGTTAGCCATGCATCATGAGATAAGGCTTTTCTTTGTTGTTCAGCAAGTTGCTCGGTAAGTTCTCGGCAAGCATCACTCAGTGTGCGACCTTGGCTTTCAGCCATTTGTTGAGCAAGACGTTTTGTTTCCTCATCAACACGGAATTGAATTCTAGTGTCCATGGTGTGCTCCTTTATTGGTGTGCGTACATATGTTAGCACTAGCTTGTAAGACGGGCAACTCGTAGGTGTTTAAGGTGATTGACAACGCCCCTTGCGATAGCGAAGGGGCGTATGATTTGTATATCGATTAGAGATGTTGAAACTAGCGTGTCTCTGTTGCCAGCTGCGGCTCCGCTACCAGAGGTTTTTCTTGGTTGTCGGATTCGTCGTCGCCGTATTTCTCCATCAGGCTGCGCTGCACTTTTTGTTGTAGCTCGCCATTTAGCTTGTAGAACTTGAAGTAGATGAACAAGCAAATGAAGAAGAAGATACTTGGCAGGGCAATCATGATGCATTGCATACCAAAGATGGTTTCAGGTGTCTGCTCTACGTTTGGTACGTAGTTCACCGCGGTTAATACGATGCCAATCAAGAAGCCTGCGAATGCCGAGCCTGCCTTAACCACCAAGGTTTGTACTGAGTAAGCGACACTTTCACAGCGTACGCCAAGCTTGTACTCGCCGTAGTCGACGGTGTCGGCCACCATAATTACCTGCAACACCCAGAAGAATGCCGTACCGATGTTGAGGAAAATACCTGCCAGAGTGATAAGGAATACGCTTTGCGAACTGGCGATAGCGATATAAACCAGCGTTAAGCTACTGATGATTGGGAATATAGACGCCCCAGCCCAAAGCACGCGGCGCGAGAAGTACTGCGAGAGTTTCGGGAACAGCACAAGGGTGATCAGGTTGGCAATACCGGCATAGGCCATGTAGTACGGGAACAAGTCTTCACGGCCAATGACATAGGTGAAGTAGTAAATGGCAAAAGCGGTGATCACATTGGTTGCTAGGTTGTAGGCCAGCGACATACCCAACATGCTAGATAGCTGGTCGTTTTTGTAAATCAGTGAAAGTAGTTTTTTCAGGCCGATACGTTCCGGTGCTGCCTGCTGGGCGGCATTGGCTTGTGGTTTGGTTTGCTTGTCGGAAGAATAGCGCTCTTTAACATTGCGCAGCGTAATGAAAGTCGAAATACAGAAGAAGACAATAAGTACCAAGGTGAACATCTGGAAGCCGTAGCCTTTGTCATCACCGCCGACATAGTTGACGAACGGTAGGGCAACCGCTGCGGTTAGGCTCCAAGAAAGGCTGGCAAAAAAGCGAGGGTATGGCACTAATTCTTCACGTTCACGCTTGTCCAGCGTCAGGGTTGGTACCAGCGACCAGAATGGGATGTCCATCAGGGTGTAGGTCATGCCCCATAAAATATAGGTGACGGCAACATAGGCGATAAGCGCAGTGCCTTCAAAATGGTGGGCGCTAAAGACCATGTACAGCACAACGGAGTTGGCCAATGTACCAATGAGGATCCAAGGCTTGAACTTACCCCAGCGGGTGCGAGTATTGTTGACCATCCAGCCCATGATAGGGTCGTTGACGGCATCCCAGATGCGGGCAACCAGGAAGATGGTACCGACGACACTGGCGGAGATCCCGACCACATCGGTGTAGTAATACATCAGGTACATATATACAACACCGATGGCGAAATCCTTGCCAAAGGCGCCGAAGCCGTAACTCAGCTTGGTGTTCATTGAAACGCTCATGAAAAGCTCCTTATGCCCGCATGGGGTCTGCGGGCATTTTATCGTTATTGTTTCACGTTATTGTCTATATCGTTTAACTGCTTCTTGTTCTTAAACTTTTTGTTATATCTGGCTTTGCTTTATCGAGTTTTGTTTTATCAAGCTGTGTGGCTTATTGATAAATCCACTCTGGTAGCCAGCCTTGGTGTGCGTCGATGAGTTCATCGACCAAGGCATAGATTTCTTCGATACCCAATACCGCTGCTGTGTGCGGGTCTAGCATTGCCGCGTGGTAGATGCGCTCGCGGTTTTCGGTCAAGATAGCCTCGGTCAGCAAGGTTTGGACATTGATGTTGGTTTGCATCAAGGCTGCCAAGTGGCTAGGTAGGGAGCCCACCGCTGTTGGTTGGATACCGTTGGCATCAACCAGGCACGCCACTTCGACACAACAACCCGCTGGCAAGTTATCAATCAGGCCTTCGTTTTTCACGTTGCCGTAAATCACGCTAGGGGTATTGGTCCAAATCGCATTCATGATGGTGCTGGCATATTCATGGGACTCTTTGATGTCGATGCGATCGGCATTCTTGTACTCTTCAAGATCTTGCTTCCAGCTGGCAATTTGCTCGACGCAACGCTTTGGATATTCGTCTAGCGGCACTTGGTAGCGCTCTATCAAGTCAGGGCGGTTTGGCTTGATGAAGTAAGGGGTATATTCGGCAAAGTGCTCCGAAGATTCAGTCACGAAGTAGCCTAGCTTCTTGAACATCTCATAGCGAACAACGTTTTGGCAGCGCGCGTTGTGCGGGTTGGGTTTTGGTGCCTGTCCCATTTCGTAAGCTGCTAATAGATCAGGGTAGATACTGCGGTAATTGCCGTCTGCGTCTTTTTGCTCAAGGGTGAGGTAGTACGCCATGTGGTTGATACCGGCACAGGTATAGCGCAGGTCGTTGTAGTCAATTTCAAGATCGCGTGCGAGCTCTTCTGCGGTGCCCTGGACGGAGTGGCACAAGCCGACTTGCTTGATGTGCGGGTATTTCTCGTACATTGCCCAGGTGTTCATTGCCATCGGGTTGACGTAGTTCAGCATGGTGGCATTAGGACAAACGTCTGTCATGTCTTCACATATTTGCCATAGGTGGGGAATGGTACGCAGGGAGCGCATAATGCCGCCAGGGCCAAGGGTATCAGCAATGGTTTGCTCCAGCCCATGTTTCTTGCACACCTCAAAATCAGTCACGGTACATGGCTCATAACCACCGATTTGGAAAGCGACCACAACAAAGTCTGCGCCATCGAGTGCGGCTTTTTGGTCGGTGTAGCAGTCGATTTGACCGGTTGCGCCAGCCGATTCCATCAGCTTACCGACCACAATTTGTGACTCTTCCAAACGCACAGGGTCGATGTCCATCAGCGCGATATTGGCACTTTTTAGCGCGGGCTTGTGGAAAACATCACCAAGAATGTTCTTTACGAAAATGGTTGAACCGGCACCGATGAAGGTGATTTTAGGGTGTTTCATAGCCGTTCCTTTTTACTTTCATTTTGATGGTTACATCATCAATGAATCCGGTGCGGCTATCTTCCCTATAGTTTGCCTTTGTGTCCCATTTTCTAAGATTTCGGTGGTTGGCTCACAATATTGCTTCTACAGCTAAGGATTATTGGCTGATATAGATGCTGCATGACAAATAGGGTTGATGAATGGCTTGGGCATTGTTTTCTTGCGCAAGCACACTAGTGCTCAGTAGCGGCTGTTTTGACCGTAGTAGTTGGATAGGTTGTCGCGATTGCTCCCGCCCTTCCAGCCTGATGACGTGGTTAATGCGAGGATGTCTTTGACTTGGTATGGCTCGCCGCCAAAGATCAGCGTAGAAAGGGTTTGCCTTAATGCGTTTAATTCTGTTTGGTCGAGCTGGTAGCGTTGTTGGGTTTGCTCTGTAGCTTGTTCAAGGTACAAGGCAATGGCATAGCGGAAGAAGTGTTTTGAGACCTTGGTCTTCTTAGCGGCTTGCTCTATCTGGCCGAGGGAAAAGGACTCTTGCGGGCCATAGTCGGCCACCAAAACCGGAGCCAGTTTGCTGATGTAAGCCCTTAGCGCACGCTTTCGACGAAGTTTGGAAAATAGCATCATATGAATCTCCTATTTTTACCCAAGCTACTTCAAGATGCAGGCTCAGTATGCCAAAGCGCTGCTTGAAGGGGAAGCATTCAGCTGTAGGGGGGATCACCCAACGGGGCTATATCAATACCATTAACGATGACCAAATTAAGCGAAGGGCAATCAGGCTCAGCAGGATTTTAAGCGCTTTGTGGTATTGATGGTTGGGGAAGCGGTCGAGGAGGTATTGGCCTGCCAGAGTGCCCAAAAAACCTGTTGCTATCATAAGGCCAATTACACCAATCCACTCCATAAAGGCAAAACCAAACAGGCCGAATACTAACGCTTTGATTGAATGCTGGATGGTCATAAGGGCGGCGGTAGTACTGACCAACTCTTTACGCTCGGTGATCATATGCTTCAAGCTGGCAATAACAAACGGGCCCGTTGCGCCGATGAACATGGTCAGAAAAGTGGTGATGCTACCAAGGGCGGCGATACTTTTCTTGCCACCTAAGCCGCGGGTGATCGGGAGCCAGCAGCTCGACAGAATGAAGCAGCCGAGGATCAAGGTGATCGCTTCTGCGGGGAGGTTGAGCACCAGATGGCCGCCGAGGGCGGCGCCTAAAACACTGCCGACCACGAACCACAAAATAATAGCGCGCCTCACGTGCTGGCGTAACAACCAACAGCGGCTGCTGTTCGAACTGAGCTGCACCACGGCATGAACCGGAATGATGGCGCTGGCTGGTATGATGCTGGCCATGACTGCAATCAGCAGCGCGCCACCGCCCACGCCCATGACAGAGGTAATGGCTGAAGTCATGAAACTACAAATAATTAAGATGCTGAACTGAGAGGTGCTCAGTGCATCTGGTATTATTAGTGCCATCAACTCCATCATTTACCTGTGCTCGTATTATCCTGATAAGTGCTTAGTGTAACGCGATTATTTGCTAAAAACTGTCGGATTTCTTCAATCTTTACGGGGTTGGCCGGGGTAAACTTCCACTATGCTAACCAGAGGTTGTTAGCATGTTTGATAAGCCTGAAATTATTTGAGTATATTTATTATGAATTCAATACCGTCACTACCTCAGCTAGGTTGGCGTCCTTTTTTTCAGCAGCAGTTGACCCTCGATGAGCTAGGCGAGTACCAGGTTGGTCGCGTGGTTGAACAGCATCGAAGCGGTGTGGTGGTAATGGGCGAGCAAGGCCAGCAGAGCCTAACCCAATCGCCCAATGGCGAGCGTGTTTGTGTCGGGGATTGGGTACTGTTTGACGATAACCTTAAGCTACATCGCTGCTTGGAACGCCAGTCTCTGTTCAAACGCAAAGCGCCGGGCACCAAAGTGGATACCCAGTTAATTGCTGCCAATATCGATAGTTTGCTGGTGGTGTGTTCGTTGAATAACGACTTTAACCTAAGCCGTATCGAGCGTTATTTGGCACTAGCAAAAGAAGCGGAAGTGGAACCGATTATTGTGCTGACCAAGGCAGACCAATGCGAGGATGTGGAAGATAAGCGCCAGCAAGTACAGGCGTTGGATCCGCTGCTGATGGTGCATGCAATCAATGGGTTAGATCCCGAGTACTTGCAAGAGCTTGCTGGCTATTGCACTCAGGGTAAAACCTTGGCCTTGCTGGGATCATCCGGTGTTGGCAAGTCGACCTTGGTCAATGGGTTGATGGGCGCAGAAGTCCAGTCAACGGCGGCGATTCGAGAAGACGATAGCAAGGGACGACATACGACGACTTCCCGTGCTCTGAAGTGGTTGCCACAAGGTGGATTGCTGATGGATACCCCGGGCATGCGCGAATTGCAGCTAAGCGATTGCGAGCAAGGGGTGAGTGATACCTTCAGTGAAATCACAGAGCTGGCACAACAATGCCGCTTTGGTGATTGTAGCCACGAGAGCGAACCGGGATGCGTGGTGCAACAAGCCATTGCCGACGGTACCCTCGCGCCAAGGCGCCTGGTGAGCTATCAAAAGCTGATGCGCGAACAAGCGTTGAATAGTGCAACTCTTGCCGAGAAGCGTGCCAAAGATAAAGCGTTCGGCAAGATGATCCACAATGTGCAAAGCCAATCTCGCCACCGCAAGAAAGGGTATTAAAAAGCGACATGTAAGCTGGCTCTAACAAAGTCTTCATCTTTGTATGGGTAGAGCGACATGTCGTCGGGTGAAGCGTTCATGATGCTGGTGGCTTTGCCCATTAGCCTGACATAGTCGTTTATTCGATACTGCAGACTAAGCTCTAGATATTGGCTGGCATAGCTTAAATCATGGCTAAAGAGCAGCTTCATGTCGCTATCTGTGCCGATCTCTGCCCGCATGCCAATGAATACATCGTTTTGGCCGTGGTTTTCCACGGTCTCTTTTCGGCTGTCATAAAGGTATTCGCCAATCAAGGTGACCTCGTTGAGGTTGCTAATATTGGGATAGGTACGGTATTCGACGCCAGCATTAATAGCGACGAAGTTGTCATCAAGCTCACGGCCGGCTTTTACTTCGATCTTCGGCGTGAGCACTTCACCCAAATAGAGCCCGTCAAAGAGTAAATTGTGGGTCTGAATGTAATAGGGCATCAGGCGACCGGAGCTTGGGGATGGACGAAGTATTGGTACACGCCGGGTACCCGTGAAAGCACCTATCGCCCATTCCCCGTTATCGGTATAGAACTTTGCCCGAGTTGCCCATCCGCCATCTTCTTTGCCATCTTCAAACACGGCGTTATCAGCCAGTTTCATCCCGGTATTGGGGCGGAGTGGATATAGGCGCTCCCTGAACACTGGCATGTAGATTAGGGTGATATCGGCCTCGCTCGCAGCGTAAAACAGAGAAATCATTGGCTGGCCGAGTTTTACTTTGCCATCGAAACTTTCAGTGAGATCGGCTTGGTTAATCACATTGACGACATTGATGGATTCAGACACGCCCCAAAATACCCGGCTGATCCCCGCTGTCAGTTCAAAATCCTGCCAGATCTTAGTGGCATGGGCTTCCCTGATGTCCCAGTACCTTCGCTCCGGATCTTGCTCGTCCCAGTTACCGAAGATGGCAACCCGCCACGGCAAGTTGGCTAAGCTGCCTTGCCATTCTGCTTGCCCTTGAACGCCATAGGAGGTTTGGTATAGGCGCTCTTCGTGGCGATAGCTGGGGGTGGGGCCGAGAATTTTCTGCTCAGCAAACCAAAGGCCATTCACAGACAGATCATACCGGCTATTATCGATAGCGGCATAGGATGAAGCGATAAAGAACCAGCAGGGCAGTAGCCAGAGCCGAGGGGATGTCATTAACGGCCTCCCCGCTGCAGTGCGCGCCGGTTCAGCTCATTGTCGGATAAGCCTTGTTTAAATGCGATGCTGGAATACACCAGTCGGGTTTTGCGCTGGGTTAGCCAGTTGGTCATCTCCACGTTCATTGGTCGCCAGTATTGGTTGTCGAATAGTGTGAACGCTTTGGCGAGCATGGTTTTTAGGTGTGCTTGTTTGCGGTCGTAAAAATCGATGCGAACGATCCGGCGGTGGGCTTGGTCAACCCATACCCGTTGCTTGGTATAGCCGGATTGCTTATCGACCGGGAAGCGATCGACGATATCGCAAATGGCCTCGTTACCCAGTGTGTTATTAGCTTCCAGGCACGGGGCTGTGTCGATGTATTGGTAGGTGAAATCATCGACAACTTTGTCGGTCATGTCCTCGAAAGAAAACTCGCTGCCAACAAACGCGCCGGATTTGTTCCGCGATGAAATTCGCTTGACCCGGTTGAGGCTTGGCAGATAAAGCCATTGCTCATCTGAGGCGTTTGGCTGGGGGTGAGTCAGTAACGCTGTTCCCTTGATATCTGCAGGAAAGTTAAAGCTTATTAGTGATTTGTCGCCACCATCTTGATTTTCCAACCTTTTGAAGGCGAGCTTGCGCAATGTTTCGTTGCCGGTGTTATTGGTGAGGATCATCTCTACTTCGGCCGAGCTATCAAGAAAGCCCCGATCCCGCATTTCTATTTCGGTCGCGATGGCCCTGCCTTTGCCAGCAGCATCGGCCAAAGCCCATGGTGATGGCAGCAAGGCGAACAAGGCGGCTGAAATTAACAGGTGGCTGGGTTTGCTAGTGAATATCATATGTCCCCCTTTTTCAGGTATTGTTGTGTGTCAGGTATTGCTGTGTGTGATTGAACGGGTGGTTTCGGTCTTGCTGATGCGTTTTTTCATTGGCAATTGGCGTAGGTACTTCAGCACGATGGCGGGTAGTACCAGCAAATCGAAGATCAAGGCCAATAAGATAGTCAGCCCAGTGAGCAGGCCCATTTGGGCATTTTTCTCGAACGAGGAACTGGCAAGCAGCAAGAAGCCTATGACCAGTAGCAAGGAGCTGATGACGATAGCGCTCATGGTGGTTTCAAAGGTGTGAGTAATGCTTTGCTCTGGGGTTAGGCCGCGCTTTAGGCCGTTGATGTATTGGTGAAGAAAGTGAACGGTGTCGTCGACAATGATGCCGATGGCCATTGCGGTCACTCCTGCCAGCCCCATTGAAATTTGCCCGTTGAGCCAATACCAGCAGCCAAATGCGGCCCCGATAGGAAGCAAGTTGGGGAGGAGTGTTAGGGCGCCGATGTAGGCCGATCTGAATAGGCTGGTCATCGTCAGGGTGATCACGATAAAGGCGATGAAAGCCCCTTCAAGCAGGCTGATCACATTGCTTTGGCCGATATGGGCAAATATTAAAGCAGGGCTTGAATACTGGTAGTGAACAAACGCCGGAGCATGGATATCCAACCATTCTGCAGCCCGCTGCTCGAAATTAATCACTTCTACCGAACTCATATTGGTCAGCCGCGCAGTCAGTTTCAAGGCCGATTTATTGAAGGTCAGTTGATGGGTGATGTCTTGGCCGAAGGGCAGCGACATTTCGTACAGCAGAAAATATTGGGCGGCAAGTTCTGCTGTTGCGGGAATGGCGTAATACTCGGGGAGGTCGCCGTTGAGCAGCTGGTTGAGATCCTTGATGCGAAATAGCGGGCTGTCGGTGACCGTCACCTCCGGCTGCTGGCTTAGCCAGGCGGTAAATTGTTCGATAAAGCGAAGGAAGCGAGGCTCGAACACACCATTGTCTTTGCCGCTGTCGAAGGCATAGCCGATGTTATAGATGGCAGAGAACTGACGGTCGATGGTTTCGGTCTCGGTTCTAAATGGCACGTCTTTGCTGAAGTACTTTACCAAGTCGTCATTGGGTTGGTTAAGTAAACCTGTTGCCGCAAATAGTATTGCGGCGGGCACCATCCAGCGCCGGATCCTCGCTTGGTAGAGAATAACCCACTTGGCTAAAGCCGTGACACGGGCCATGACCCCTGCCACTTTGCCTGAGTGTTTATTGAACCTGAGCGTTAGCAGTAAGGTAGGCAGGACAAAGAAACAAAGCAGTAGTGAGAAAGCAACTCCTAGCGCCACGATATTGCCAAGGTCACGAAAGGGGGGGGAGTCACTGACGTTCATTGCTAAAAATCCGGCAATGGTGGTGAGGTGGCTAACCAATATTGGACGGCCATGCTGTTGGTAGGCGGTGGTAACCGCTTGGTGTTGAGCCAAGCCCTGTATGAGACCGCGCTTGACCGCATTGATGATATGGATGGTGGAGGCAACAATCACGGTGAACATAATAATTGGTGCCGAAATGGAAGGGGCGGATAATTGAATACCCAGCCAGCCCGCACTACCCAATGCGCCGGCAAAGGTCAGTAGCATTAGCACCAGAATGGATAGCGATGCTTTGAACGAGCCGAGAATGATCGCGGACATCACCAAGATCACCACTATCATCAATGGAATAAGCGTGATGAAATCCTTTTTTGCCGCCTTGATAAATGCGCTATTCATGGCAACCACACCGGTTGCGTAAAAGCGATAGTCCGGGTAGTCGGCACGCCAACTCTCCAAGAGAGTGTCCACGGTATTACTGACAGCGAGGATTTCCTCCTGAGGTGATAAACCCGGCAGCTGTACCGTGATATTGATACCGGCATAGCTTGGATCATCGTTGATCAGGGAGCCGAACAAATTTTTCTCTTTAGGCGCTATTTGGGCAATCCAACGGGCAAACTCAGGGGTAATTTGCGTTGGCTCATAAATGAAATTGTCGATAACGATGTCATCTTCAATGGCACTGCTATACGGGTAGTTAGTTAACGAGTTGACGCGCGAAACATGGGGAAGGGTCCAGAGTGTTTCGGTCAGACCATGCAGCAATGATAGCGATGTTGGGGTGTAGATATCCTCTGGTGCTTTCACCATGATGAAAACATTGTCAGATGCGGTGTATTCCGCTTCCATTTGCTCTAATACCGCGAGGTCACGGCTATCATCATCGAAGAATATTTTGTAGTCGGTTGCCAGCCCCAGCTTGCTAAGCCCCACCCCGGCGATTGCGGCCAATACCAGACTGATGAACAGCAATGGGCGAGACCATGACTTGTCGAGGAGCTTGTCGATAAACGTTTTGCTCATACATCCACCTTGTGCTTGTTGCCAAGGTGGTTATCAACCAATGTCATTACATGGTCGACGTCGCGCTCTACCCCCATGATAAGCTCGGAAGCACGGCAGCTCAGCCATTTTCGCCCTACCACAAATAGCCCCGAGGCGGGGGTGAGCCCGTTGTCTTGAACAAAGCCCTGTTGGTCAATGCAGTGCTCAACCTTCAACCAGCGGGTGTCGTCTTGGTAGCCCGTTGCCCAAATCACGACATCAATGGCGGCTTGGCGGCCATCGACAAATAACAGGGTGTCACCATTACAACTTACTAGCCGCTCAAAAATTGTGACACCTTGCTTTGCCAGCTTTGGGTTGGTGAACTCGCCCAGCGGTACTGGGTTTCGCTTCTTGAGGATTTTGCTGACGATCGTGCCATTGCCAGCCGATAGGATGCCAAGTTTGGAAAGCCACCAGAAGATATCTTTGCCAAATACCTTGTTGGGTGGCATCCCTCGGCGCTGGCCGCAAGCCAAGCTTACCTCGCAACGTGAAGCCAGTTGCGCTGCAATCTGGCGGCCGCTGGCTCCGTCACCGATGACAGCGACCCGATGGCCATTTTTGATGGCGTCCAAATTGGGTATATCGGCTGGCAACTGGATGACAGCACGGGATAACTGGTGGCTTATCGTCGGTATTTGCGGCAACTGGTTTGAGCCAGTTGCATTGATGATGGTTTTGGCTTCTATGCGGTCGGTGTTGTTGGTTTTGATGACATAGAGGCTGCCTTCGCGAGTAACTGAGAGCACTTGCGTATTGGTTTTGACGTTGAGCGAGAAGGTCTTCGCGTATAGTTTGAGATACTCGGCCACTTCGGTGGTAAGCGGGAAACCTTGCGGGTCGCCAGGAAAATGAAGCCCGGGCAATGCGCAAAACTGGCGGGAGGTGAATAGCCTCATGCCATTTAGGCGTTGTTGCCATTGCTGACCGATTTGGTTGCGCTCAAGCACGACATAATGTTTATTGCGTTCTGCAAGGGCTTTGGCTGCATATAGGCCGCTTTGGCCGGCGCCGATAATGACTGAATCATATTGCATCTGCGTTCTCCTTCAGTTGGGCTTGAAGGTGCTCCAGCATCGAGTTAATCGTTGGGTAATCAAACGCCAAGGTTGGGTCTATCTCTTGGCCAGTATGCTTTTCAACAATGCTGCTGAGCTGGACGTGCCCCATTGAATCCAGTCCTAGACGGGAAAATGAGGTGTCGAGGTGGCTGTTTCGGCAAAAGTCTTCGACTTCGCTTTCAAGAAAGGCGCATATGTCATCGAGCATCGCGTTTTTGTCTATGTGGTTCATGTTGAGTCCTTTCATTTACTTTTTCCTGCTTGGCGAATTTACTTTTTCCTGCTTGGCGAATTTACTTTCGCTTCGTTAGGCTTGGTCTAAGTTCAGAAGCCGGTGGCATTCGCCTCGCCTTACTTTGCCGCTGGTTGTTTTGGGAAGGCTGCCCGGGGGAACGAGCAACAGGTGATCGAGGGTGATCCCTGCTTCGGAGCTGAGCGCGTGTTTAAGATCCTGGTTCATCACGTCATGGCATTGATCGCGCAGCGAGCGCTTTTTGATTTCAACCACGGCGGCAATGGCGGTTTTATCTCCGTCGGAAACGGTAAAGACAGAGGCCCCGTTTCCGCCTGTTGCGTGCTCATAGCTATTGCAGATCTGCTCAAGGTCATAGGGGTAGATATTCTTACCGCGCACTATCATTAGCTCTTTGTGCCTGCCGGTAACAAACAGGCAGCCACCGTGGACAAAACCAAGATCACCGGTACGCAGATACTGCCCATCGTGTTCACCAGCGATTTTGGCTGCGAAGACTTCTTGGCTGATGTCAGGTTGGTTGAGGTAACCCTTGGCAACTGAGCGTCCTTTAAGCCAGATTTCACCAACGGTGCTGTCTTGGCAGCGTGAGCCTGTAATAGGGTCAACAATGGCACAGGCAAAATGTGGGCTGAGCTCGCCACAGTTGACGATGGTCAAGGGCAATGCGTCTGGCTCATTATCGGCAGTGGTGATTTTTCCCTGCGCGAGTGCGTTGCGGTTGAGCTTTAGGCTTCGTATCCCCGTCGACTTGGGACCGCCACTGACAAACAGGGTGGTTTCCGCCATACCGTAGCAGGGGAAAAACGAGCCATGCTCAAAGCCAGCGCAAGCAAAACGCTCGGCAAAGGTGTGCATGGTTGAGGCTTTGACCGGTTCTGAACCATTGAGAGCCACTTTCCAGCAACTTAAATCCAATTGTTGAATTTGCTTGTCGTCCCTGATCATTTTCATGCAGTGCTCATAGCCAAAGTTGGGGGCCGCCGAGCTGTGGATACGGTATTGGTCGATGAGCTGCAGCCAACGTAGAGGGCGCTGGATAAAGTTGAGCGGTGGCATGAACACGTATGTGCCGCCTAAAAACAGCGGCTGCAACATGTGGCCAATAAGGCCCATGTCGTGAAATTGCGGCAGCCAGCCGCCCGCAATCAACCCTGGTTGGTGATCACACGCTTTCTGGATCGCCAGCTGGTTATCAATGATATTGCGGTGGGTGACAATGACCCCCTTGGGGGCACTGGTGGAGCCGGAGGTATATTGGATAAAAGCGGTGTCATCGAGTTGGATGCTGGGCAGAGTGCGGTTCTGTGTTGCCGCGTGGCGCTCATCAAGCCAACGAAAGCCGGATAGGGCTTGAATGTCCCGTAACTCAGCATGCAGCAGTACCTGTGTCTCTTGTGTTGTGAGTATCGTTTTTACGCCCGTATCGCGCAAAATAGTCAGGGTACGCTCCAGTTGCTTGGCGTTCTTGGTTAAGTTCATGGGAACCGCATACGCTCCCGCGGCAAGGCAGGCAAGGAAATCAACCACAAACTCGATACCGGTTGGAAATAACAGACCAACGTGTTGGCCCGATAACCCGCTTTCAACTAAAAGCTTTGCCCGGGTAACCACTTGCTTGTTAAGTTCACCGTAGCTTAGTGTCTCGGCGGTTTCTGGTCCGCGAGGTTGGAATACACAGGCCAGTTTTTCAGGGTGTTTTTCAGCATGGGAAAGAACCTGGGCCAGGTATAAGCCTGTTGATGACTCTGGCTTGTAAGGCGTTGAAAAGCAGTTGTTAGCCATTTGCTATTTTTCCTCCAATGCCAAGCAACGCACTGGCTTCAGCTTCCAGCGCTGCCACCAGATAACGAATATCTTGCTCTGTGGTGAATTGGCCGAAGCTGATACGAATTGCACTTTGGATTGTTTGCTCGCTGATCTGCATCGCGCTAAGTACATGGGAGAGCTGCTTTTGTTTGTTGTTGCTGCAAGCCGAGCCGATTGACACCTGAATGCCGTGGTTGAGCTCCAACCTGAGTGCCAGTGCTTCGCCCCTGAGCCCATTGATGGATGCATTAAGGCAATTGGTTAGTGCGTCCTGGTTAGATAACGCGCCATTGAATGAAACGGGTAGCCATGATTGATCAAGCAGCTGCATCAGTAACTGTTTTTGCTGCCATGCTTTACCATGCCATTGCTCAATGTGAATTGAGGCTTGCTCGGCCGCGGCGGCAAGGCCTGATAATGCGAGTAGGTTTTCGGTACCTGAGCGCATGCCATCTTCTTGACCACCACCATGGATAAGTGGGTTAAGGTTGTGAGGCTCCTTGATATAGAGGCAACCGATCCCTTTGGGGCCATAGAACTTGTGGGCAGACACAGAAGCAAAGTCGACACCCAGTTCGGTGCAACTAAATGGTGTTTTTCCCACTTGCTGCACAGCATCGACATGAAAAGGGATTGCCCGTTGTTGCGCCAGCTTGGCTATCGATTCTATTGGCTGCAAACGGCCCGTTTCGTTGTTTGCCGTCATGATGCTTATCAGCTGGGTGTTTGGCTTGATAGCATTCTCGACTTGGGAGGTAGAGATAGCGCCAGAATGGTCGGGCTTTAAATAAGTGACAGAAAAACCGTGCTCTTGTTCGAAATAGCCGAGGGTAGAGAGCACCGAAGGGTGCTCTATTGCCGTAGTGATTATATGGCCGGGCTTTGGCAGCTGTGGGTATAACACCCCTTTTATTGCCCAGTTATTGGATTCAGAGCCGCCCGAGGTGAAAAAGATTTGCTCGGGTTTAGCACCCAATAGTGCTGCCATATTTTGTCTGGCAGTGCTTACGATATGCTTGGTGTTTTTGGCCAATAGCGTATTGCTTGATGGGTTGGCAAAGAGTGGCAGTGCGGCCTGAATGGCCGCCATGGTTTCTCCCGCCATTGGCGTAGTCGCATTGTAATCGAAGTAGCTGTTGAGCGTGTTTGTGTCAGGATGCAGAGACATGGCGCGCCTCCGCATGTTCAGTTTTTATAGTTTGCTGGTGGTTGCAGGCTGTTTGTAGGTATTGCTCAAACAGCGCTTCTAGAATCGCAATGCAGTGTTGTTGGGCGGGCTCTAGTTCACCCAGCATAGGTGCAATATCTGTTGCGGCTATTTGCTGTACATTCTGGAATGATTTGCCATTGATATTGCTGCAAAAAATATTGGCTGTTGCCACGGATGTTGCGCACCCCCAAGCCTGAAATTTGGCTTCTGTAATTAGGCCGTTTTCCGTTGCTAGCGCGATCTCGATGCGGTCACCACAAACAGCGTTGCCAACCATAAAGGTGAAATCTGGCGATGCTAGCTCACCGCTGAACTGAGGGTGGGTAAAGTTATCGATAATGATGTCGTTGTACATCCCAAGTCTTCCTTGTTTCGATTCCGTTTAGTAATAGTTCACTAGCTTACAATTGGGCAGCTTTCGGCTTGGGTTTGCTCTGCTTCAAGATCATCAAGACGTTTGTCGAGATTAACGGCGCAGCAGCCAAACTCTTTGGACTCGGGGAGGCGCATGACATATTGCATGCGTTGGCCTGAACGGTGGTCGCCTTCTTCCTTCGGCAATAAACGTACAAGGTCTTCGGTCAGGATAAAGCCGGGGGTGGAGCGGGATAGCGGGTCGAGAATAGCGAGTTGGCCAGTGGTACCTAAGGGGACTTCTTTATCGAGCTGCTTCGGATCGCGCACCGAGAAGTGGATGAAGGGTGACACATGCTTTACGCCCTTTTCATCATCGATGGCCACCACATTGGACTCTACCAGTGCATAGATATCGCGGATGTTCTTTGGTTCGACGCCAAGGTATTCAATACACTCTTGGTTGAATTCAGCACGGGATAGCATTTCACCGCTAAAGCGTTTCCATCCGCCAAGGGTGACCACATAGCTGTTTTTGTCGAGCTTTAACTTGGTGTTGGTCGCCTTCAAAAAGCGGATAAACCGATTGATGAGAAACGGAGGCCCGATGATATGGCGGTCGAATTTTCCAGCCCACTCATCAAGCTGCGCTTGGGCATCTTCGGGGATCATTTGCTCGTTTTTCACCATAAAGCGATGGGTGTCTAAAAGGCCAGCCAGCATATTTAAGGCTTTTATCATCCCCATTTCTGGGATTTCTTCTGTCGATGGACAAAGGTATAAGCCTGCCCCTTTTGATATGTGCAAAAACTCGCGGTACATAGCGTAGATACCAAGCACGGCATTATCGACGGTATCTTTACAACGGCGGGATACACTTGGGATGCCAGATGTACCGGTACTGCGCATTTCAAGCTCTACGTCATTCAGTGACTTCGACAGTAGTTTATAGTTGTCCTGTGCCTTAAACAGGTGGATAGGCATCACTGGGATATTGAGCAGGTGATCTGCCTGGGTTACTGAATCTGGTGTGACGCCTTTTTCATCACATGATTGGCGATAAAAAGCGTTGTTCTGGTAGTGAAATTCAAACGCATCCTTGATGATAGAAAACTTGAAATTCAGCAACTGCTGTTCAGGCAGGTTATAGAGCTCACCTACTGATGAAAGGGCAACTTTCAGCGGGTCGAGCCCAAATTGCTGACATAGTGAGTTGATTGAATCGCTCATTGTTTTTTAGTCCTTTAGCCAACTGAGGTTCTACACGTTTATTTACATGGACACCTTAGTGGGCTTTGGGATTAAAAAATTGAACAAACCTGCTGCGCGATGATGCTCACCGGGGGAAAATGCGAGGCATCAGGCATTTATTGGGTGTACTTTTTACCCAAGCATCTGCTTGACCTGCCGTATAGAGACCCCAAACATCTCCCGGAAAGTGCGGCTGAGGTGGGCACTGTCTGAGAATCCTGCGATATGGGCAGCACTTGTCGCGTCTTCACCTTTCATCAAAGAGTAAACGGCGCAAATTAGGCGACGCCAACGTAAGTATGGGCGCCAGGCGATACCGATATGCTGTTTGAATAGGTGAAGGAAGCGGCTTTCTGACATGCCTAGTTGCTCTGCGACATCCGATGCGCGCCATGAACTCGGTTTTTGGCATTGGCCAGATAAGCACATATCCAACTGGGCGATAAGCTGCTCAATACGCGAGTCCATAGTTTCCGGTTCGTCATGCTCGATGTTGGTTTGGTATTTCAGCATGCTGAGGTAGGGCGAGAATAAGCGTAATGGCGCATTTTCATCGTTGTCGGGGTGAACATCATGTCCAGTAATAGAGGAAAAGACACGTATGGGTTGGTCGTCAAGGTATTGGTTAAGCCGCTGCCCTAATTTACTGTGGGGTTCAATCAAGATGATCCAGCCCTCTTCTAAAGCCAGTCGATGTAGGACTTGCGAGCCAATAATCAAATTGCCGTTATAAGCGCGGTTTTCAGCATGGCACACTGCTTTCTTCTTCGGGAATATTATCTGAATAGCGTGGTGGCTATGCTCTTCTGCATCAAGGCTTGAACCATAAACCAGCAAGATGCCGGGTTTAAGCCAAACTTTAGGTTTCTGGTGTAGGTGTGTTGAGGCGCTCATTTCCATTGATGCCTTGTTTATCATCTGCTTATGAATATTGTCTTACAATCTTAGACGCATTTTTTAAAGTCGCTTTTATATGGGTAGAGGTCTTCGAGTTACCTCTCAAAATAAGTTGCTTGCTCTAGATTGAAGTAAAGAAGGCATAATTATAGATTTAAGTATTTATAAAAAAATTACATATGCCATATGGTATGTATATGGTTGATATATTTATAAAAATTAAGATTTATACTTCTGGTGAAATTATGGAATAAGCATCAAAAAATCGAGCTTATTCGCTGAAGCACGATCTCAAAAGCATTCTTTCTTTTGGAAATTGCTTTATTGATAACAAAAAATAGCCCTGCAATATGTATGGAAAAGTAGGCAGTTAAGCATGGCTTAATTCTGACTTTCTTTCATGGGCTGTTCTATAAATTTGGTTATCAAAATGAAAAATAAAATAATTACTTTGGCTAGGTATGGCTTGTTAGGCTGTGCGAGTGGGCTGTTTGCGCCCTCTGCATTAGCGGCAGCCATGATTGATGTTCAACAGAGCCGCTATCAGGCACCGCAACCTGCACCAGTGCAGACGGAAGTGATTGTCGATAGTGCTTCTGAGCATTGGTCTAACTTATCAGTGAAAATCACCAACACCTTGCCCAATCCTATCGACTTGAATGGAATGGTGGTGACCTTTGTGTCGCCCCAGGAAGTGACTTCTGCATGGGGTAACTTTACCGGTGTGAGCTACCCCGATGCTATTACGGCAAGTTCAACGGCAACCGGTAACGGTGACTACTTAGTTCAAATCACGACGACATTTGGCACCGATAGCTGGGTGAACAGTGAGTTGGCAACGGCTGGCTCGATTGCCTTGCAGTTTGGCCTGGGCGTAAACGCGACACCAGACATCCTGAGTGACGTGAAGGTTTACCTTGATGGTGTGGATGCACCGGAAGGGGCCATTACCTTATATGCTCCGCAGGCACCGGGAAGCGATGTAGCAAATGAGCAAGCGGTCGTCACCTTGAGCGGCCCGAACGGCTACCAGAAAACCGTATCAATGGATTGGCAGCAAACCGAAACCATCGAAGATTTGCTCTACGGTGCTTATACATTGCATGTTAACCCGGTGGGGGGCTACCCGGCTGATCCGGCTGAGCAAGAGAAATCCCTGACTGAAGAACAAGATAATGTCTCTTTCACTTGGGGTTATGGCGAAGCCGTGTTGCCGGCAAGCTTCAAGTTGCAGTTGCCAAGCGACGAGTTGGTAGAGCAAACCACGCTGACACTGACCAATCAGCAATCTGGCGAGCAGAGCTTCTATACCTTGCCGTATGGTCAAACAACGCAAATTGATGACTTGGTTCATCAAATTGGTTATTCAGCTGAACTTGCCAGCTATACCCTGAATAATGTGATGTTCCAGCTAACCATGGATGGCGAACTTGTTCATACATTCACGGCTGATAAAGATCAGGTTGAGTCGCCGTTAGTTGCCCAAAGTAGCACGGCTATCGATACCGATGGCTTCTTTGAAAGCCGCATGGCGCTTGAAGGGTTGGCCGAGTCGGCAGAGGTAGCGGTTACCTTGATCCACAGCGGTGGTGATATGTACCAACACCAAGTGAGCACTGGCGATGCGCAGGTGTACGACCAGCTTCGCCCGGGAGTTTACACTGTAAAAGCACCGGCAATTGATGCTGAAGATGGCCGCTATGAGCTGACGACCACATCGATCACTGTCAATGATTCCGCGACCTATACCCTTGCTTTTGCGAAGCAAGGTGGCGAGCAAGCGAATATTCTGGCGCCATATAAAGACACCAGCATCAATGCCGATTGGGCCAACGGTGGCATGGAAAGCCTAGTGGACTTGGCCAATAATTCGGGCAACAAGCACTTCACCTTGGCTTTCATCCTGGGTAGTGAGTGGAACCCGAATGAGTGTAAAGCGTTGTGGGGTGGTCAACCAGAAATGACGGTTGCCGATCAGTGGGGCAAGAAGCAAATCGACGATCTTCGTGCTATCGGCGGTGATGTAATGATTTCATTTGGCGGTGCTAATGGACGTTACCTATCGCAAGCGTGTGGTACGGTTGATGAGCTTTACCGCGAATACAAGGCCGTTATTGATACTTACCAGGTCTACCACTTGGACTTCGATGTGGAGATGGGACGCGAAAATGATGCGCCAGCAATGGCCCGCATGATTGAAGCGTTGAAGCGCCTGCAAACTGAGTACCCACAACTGAAGGTTAGCTATACCCTTGCTGCGGCACCGGACATTGTTCGTGGCTTCAACGAGGTGGTGGTTCCTTCGGTGGAAGCCGGTATTGAAATCGATAGCGTGAACCCGATGACCATGAGTTTTGGTCAGTGGTACCACGATAACTATGTTGCCGATACGGCAGAGCTTTCAATCTTGACGGTTGAGTACCTGAAAACGCTGATGCAGCCGCTTTACCCTGAACTAAGCGACAGCGAGCTTTACCAGAAGTTGGGTATGATCCCGATGCAGGGCTTAAATGATCTAACGGTTGACTCGATCAGCCTAGAACAAGCAGAGCGTATCGCGTCTTGGTCGAAAGAAAAGAACTTGAAGTACCTGTCATTCTGGTCAATTAACCGAGATCACTCTTGTGACGATGCTTGGGCTTCGCCAACGTGTTCAAGCTCGAAAGACGGCGTGCCGTTCCAAACCGAATCTTGGCAGTTCTCAAAAGAATTCTTGAAATTCCTTGATAAGTAACAGACGCTAAGGTTTTACCTTGAGTTGATAGAGAACGCTCGGGCACCCGCTCGGGCGTTATTTCCTTAGCTGATATTTACTTTGGCAATACGGCGCTTACCAACCTGGTAAACGGCCGTCCCCGTTTCAGGTACCCATGCTTTATCTTCCAGCTTTGTCCCATCCACCTTTAGAGCCCCTTGCTTGATCATCCTCAGTGCCTCAGACGTGGAAGCGACCAAACCCGCTTCTTTGAGCAGTTGGCTGATAGTCATGCCTTGTGCCAGTTCGACTTCGGCGATGTCGTCCGGTACAACATTGTGTTTGAAGCGGTTGTCGAACGCTTCGCTGGCGGCATCTGCTGCTTGTGTTGAGTGGAAGCGGGCAACAATCTCTTTTGCCAGTAGCACTTTCACCTCTTTTGGGTTGCGACCCGCTGCAATGTCTTGCTTGAACTGTTCAACCTCTTCCATCGGGCGGAATGACAGTAGCTCGAAGTAGTTCCACATTAGTTGGTCTGAAATCGACATTAACTTACCAAACATCTCGTCGGGCGCTTCGGTCACGCCGATGTAGTTATGGGCTGATTTCGACATTTTCTTCTCGCCATCAAGGCCGACCAGCAACGGCATGGTGATCACAACCTGAGGTGACATTTGGTGCTGCTTTTGTAGCTCGCGGCCCATCAACAGGTTAAAGGTTTGGTCGGTGCCGCCCAATTCAATGTCGGCCTTTAGCTCGACCGAATCGTAGCCTTGCAGCAGCGGGTAAATGAATTCATGGATCCCGATGGCCTGTTGGTTGGCAAAGCGGTTTTTGAAATCCTCTCGCTCCAACATACGGGCAACGGTCTGGCTGGCGGCAAGCTTGAGCATGCCTTCAGCCCCTAATTGCGATAGCCAATGCGAGTTAAACACAATCTCGGTCTTGGCCGGATCGAGGATCTTAAACACCTGCTGTTGGTAGGTTTTGGCGTTTGCCAATACTTGCTCGGTGGTTAGCGGCGGTCGAGTGGTATTCTTGCCCGACGGGTCGCCAATCTTTCCGGTGAAGTCGCCAATCAGGAACATCACATGGTGGCCAAGATCCTGGAACTGGCGCAGCTTGTTTAGGATCACGGTGTGGCCAAGGTGAATGTCTGGCGCGGTAGGATCGGCACCCAACTTGATCCGCAGTGGTCGGTTTAATCCAAGTTTTTCAGTCAGTGCGGCTTCGGGGGTGATGTTATCGACACCACGTTTAATTACGGCAAGGCTGCGCGCTAGGTTTTCGTCTTTCATTATGTCTTACTCTTCTTTTTCACTGACTCGGCAGGGAATTACTGTTGTGCTGTTTATCGTGCTGCTATTGGGCTTGTACGGTTGCGAGTTGGCGCCTGCGGAGCAAGGCGGCACGCAGATGGTCGTAGCAATAGTTGAAAACAAACGCATAGGCGGTAATAAACAAGGTGACGCCAATATCCATAATAAACGCTTCCCATAGACCGACACTGAGCAGCCAAGCCATTATCGGCACGGTGAAAAGCAATAACCCACCTTCAAAACCGATGACTTGAACACAGCGCGCTTTTAAGCTGCGTTCTTCGCGTTTACCGGTAAAGAAGCGGTCGAAAATGGCATTAAAGATCATGTTCCAGATCATCGCGATAGTGGCGACAGCTATCATTGTCCCCGATAGGCTCGAAACCGGATGATGGGTGAAGATCGTTAAGCCAATAATGGACAGTGAAATGGCCAATACTTCAAATAATACGGCGTGAAATACTCGCTCGATAGTCGACATCGTATTCGCTCCTTTATTGATAACGTTGAACTCAAGGCGAGCCAGCATAGCAGCAGAAAAACAGAGGGAAAGTTAGCTGCTATCACGGTTTGTGATACCCCTGGCGATGGCTGCCAAAAAGGGAGCGGAAAAGAAAAAGCGCCGGGATAAATCCCAGCGCTTTGTTGGTTGCATTACGTTCTGGCTTAGCCAAACAAGTAGGTGTACATGTAGCCCGCGCTGATTGCCATACCTAGAATCACAGCAAGGAAAGCGGCAATCATTTGGTTCTTGAAGATAGACTTCAGAAGAATCACTTCAGTAAGGCTAGCACCAGCACTACCAATGATTAATGCCATTACCGAACCCATTGCCATGCCTTTTTTTACCAACGCTGCACTGAGCGGAATAACGGCTTCAGCTCGGATGTACAGTGGAATACCGATAACTGCCGCAACCGGAATGGCATACCACATACCTTCGCCTGCATACTTGGCAATCAAATCAGTCGGGATAAAACCGTAGATGAAAGAGCCAATCAAAATACCCAGCATTAGGTAAGGAAGTACTTGCTTGAAGTCTTTCCAAGTTGAGCGCCAAATACGAACCCAACGGCTTTCTTCTTTCACAGTCATGACGGCTTCCCCACAACCACTGATTTTAACATTCACTTCTTCTTTGCTGTCACAGCATGTACTGGCAGCTGGCGCAGGCTGAGGTTCAGTTGCCGCGCAGCAAGATGCCGCTGGTGCTGGTTTTACCCCGCAAGATGACGCTTCTGCTTTCTTCGGTGCCGAATCACCGCAAGTGCTACCGCAGCTCGAACCTGAATCGGCAACTTGATATGCCTCTTGGCGGACATAACGTTCAAAGCCAAGTTTCTCCAGCACGTAGCCGGCAATTACCGATACTGCCATTGCCACGATGAAGTAGAATGCCGCAACTTGGATCCCAAAGGTCACCACAAACAAGCCGATGATCACCGGGTTAAGCAGTGGGCTTGCGAACAAGAACACCATCATTGGGCCGAAGCCGGCTCGGGCTCGCAGTAGACCTTTCAAGAAAGGAATCGTCGAGCATGAGCAGAATGGGGTGATCGAGCCAAGTAGCGCTGCAATCACATACCCCTTGCCGTTACGCGAGCTCAGGATCGACTGGATCTTTTCTGGAGTTAGGAACTCCTGCAATACGCCAACAAGGTAGCTAATCACTAAAAACAGCACGGTGAGTTCGGCTGCTAGGAACAGGAACATGCCTGCTGCTTCTTTGAACATGGTTACGAATTCTGGGCTCATCGTTTTGCCTCGTTTTCTCTAACGTTTCGATATGTGTCGAAATATAGTGTCCTGACGATTGTCTGTCAATACGTCATTTCCAAAAATATCGAAATAATTTTGAAGTTATTTTTATTGTATTGATAATTAAGGATTTAAAATGAGCGTCATCTGAAAGAAAAATAGCGCGAAACGTGCTGTGACTTGATAGCAAGGTGCTTTAAGGAGAGCTTGTTAGTTGGCTAATGTTGTCTATACAACTATGGCGATGTAAGATTGAGTATCGTTTTAAGGAGAGAACCATGATTGATAAGCACTCGTCGGTGCCCATTTATCTGCAAATAGAACAAATCCTCACAGAGCAGATTGATAACGGTATGCTTAAGCCGGGTGATTCAATCCCGTCGGAGCCGAGTATGTGCGAGCAATTCGGCGTATCGCGTATGACGGCGCGCAAAGCGGTCGATTACCTGGTGAGACAAGGCGTGGTGGAGCGTATTCGCGGCAAGGGCACGTTTGTTTGCGAGCGCGAGCAGCAACTTAAAATTGCCCTGCCGCTGGACAAGCACCTGACTTCGAGCGAAGTCGCGGACTTTCTCAATAGCCCTATCACCAACCAACTGCTCCATCTATCGAAGCAACCGGTAGAGCGTGAAATTGCCGAGATATTGGGGATCAGCGAGGGCGATGAAGTTTGGCATATGAAGCGACTGCGCTTGGTGGGTAATACCCCGTTTGTATTTGAGCGCACCTTTATGCTGGCCGAGCCTTTTTCCGATTTGACCGAAGACGACCTTAATAACTCAAAGTACGGCTACCTGGCCGACAAGGGTTATGCCGTTGGCGGCAGTAAGAAGGAAATCCGGGCTGAACTGCCAATGCAGGATGTGCGCGAGCTGCTAGGCTTACGCCGTGACGAGCCGGTTCTGTTTGCCCGCTCGGTTGCCTACCTTGATGACAAGACCCCGTTTGAGGTGTCGGATATCTACTATAACCAAGAGCACTACACCTTCACCCTAGAAGCAGATCGCTAGCGGGTAGGGTTAGGGGTATCTCGCAGAGTAAGATGAATCAAAGGATTGTGCGGAAACAAAAAGCTCTGGCATTGCGCCAGAGCTTTTCTTTAGGTGGTTTGAAGCGCCATGGATGAGGCTTGCTTAAACCGGATCAGCCGACAGGATTTATTTCAGTTCTGGCCAGTAATCTTTGTTGGCTTCGATAAGCGCATCAAGTACCTTGCGTGCTTTCTTGGCATCAACAATCGTGCGGTTTAGCGTGAGCGCTTGCAGTGCTTTGGTGTACGAACCTTCGAACCATGCTTCTACAGTTAGGCGCTCATAGGCAAATTGTTGTTCGATCATGCCTTTGTAGAATGTTGGGATCTTACCAACACCGTACGGGCGCGGGCCGTTAATGCCAAGCTCAGCAGTTACCTCTACCATTACGTCGTTATCAAGGTTGGCAACCAGGCCATTGTTTTCAAGGATAACCACGAACTTACGGCGTTGGTTGAAGACGATAGACTCTGCAACTTCAACAATCATGTCGCCGTGGGCATCGTTGTGAACCACGGTTGCGTTTTGGGTGGTGCCTGCTGCTACTGCTTCGCGGCACTCATCAAATACACGTTTTTCACGGCCGTTCATGACTTCGTTGGCACGGGTGAACTCAGGGTCAAGCTTAGACAGCTTGTACTCTGGGTACAGGTAGTACTGCAAGTAAGTGTTCGGCAGGTAATCCGGGAAATCACGCAACATATCAGCCACTGCAGAGTAGGTATCTAGCCAAGATTGGTCACGCTGCTCGGCATCGACTGGCTTAAAGCCGTTCTCTGAGATGAAGGCTTTTAGCTTCGGTGCCAAATCTTCACCTTCTTGGTTGTACAGGTGAGTGAACCAACCGAAGTGGTTGAGGCCGAAGTAAACCGGATCGAAGTCGTCTGGGTTTACATCCAGCAGGCGGCCGTATGAGCGAAGTAGGTTAACTGGCTGATCACAGATGTTGAGGATCTTGTCATCGTGCGGGAAGCGCTTCTTCAGTGCGTCCGCCACGATAGCTGCCGGGTTGGTGTAGTTTAGGATCCAAGCTTCTGGTGCGCGCTCACGCACATCTTCTACCATTTCAATCATGTCGCCGATAGAGCGCATACCGTAGGCAAAACCACCTGGGCCGCAGGTTTCCTGACCAATTACACCCATAGATAGTGGGATTTTTTCGTCTTTTTCACGCATTTCGTAGCCGCCGGTACGCATCTGGCACAGTACGAAATCCATGTCTTTGTAAGCCACGTCTTTGTCGGTGGTGTATTCAAACTCAAGCTCTGGGTATTCCTCTTGGAATAGTAGCTTGGCGTATTCACCAATCACTTCCTGTCGCTCTGCCTTCACATCAAACATCACTAGGCGTTTTAGTGGGAAGCTCTCTTTACGCTTGCACAGTGCTTTTAGTAGACCCGGTGTCCATGTAGAACCACCACCAACCAATACGATATTGAATGCTTTAGTCATAATGTGTCTCTTTTACTCGGTAAATTTAAATTCGTTGTTTGGATTAAGCGGTAAGGGCGCGCTTAACGTCATTGGCAATCTTTTCGACCTGCGGGCCGTAAATAACCTGGATATCGACATCACTGGCTTGCTTGATGCCGCTGGCACCTGAAGCAAGTAGTGCGTCTTTGTGGATGGCACTCATGTCAGCCACTTTGACGCGAAGGCGGGTGAAGCAGCAGTCGACGATTTGGATGTTGTCGCTACCCCCGAGGCCTTCGATGATTTTTGCGGTTTTCTCGGAAGCTGGCATGGCAGCTGCCTCATCATTGTTCTGGGATTCTTCTTCGCGACCCGGCGTTTTCACATTCATACGGGTGATCACAAAGCGGAAGGCGAAGTAATAAAGCGGGAAGTAGGCCGCGCCAATAATTACCGTGTACCACCAAGCCGTTTGGCTCCCACCTAGGATGCCGAACACCAATAGATCAATCACACCGCCCTGAACGTTACCTATCATCACACCGAAGATGTGTGCCATCGCGAACGACAAGCCTGTCATTACCGCATGGAAGAAAAACAAGATTGGCGATACAAAGATGAAGCTAAATTCCAGTGGCTCGGTAATACCTGTGGTAAACGAGGCCAGTGCACCGGCGATAACCAGCGCCTTTACACGGTTTTTATGTTCAGGCTTGGCGCAGTGATACATCGCCAGTGCCGCACCCGGCAGGCCAAACATCATGACTGGGATCTTACCTTGGGCCAGGAAGCGGGTGGCTTCACGGACAATTTCGTCGGCTATCAAGCCTGGGTTGGCCAGCGCGGTGTTGAAAATAGTCAGTGCGCCAACAATGCTTTCGCCATCGACTGTTGTGATCCCACCAATTGGCGTAAAGCGAACGGTTTCATTCAAGATGTGGTGCAAACCAGTTGGGATCAGTAGTCGCTCAGCAAAGGCATATAGGAATGTACCGAAGCTGCCTGAGTGGCCGATAAACTCACCGATTTTGACGATGGCGGCACCGATAGTTGGCCAGATTAGCGATAGGCCGACACCCACAAGCGGTAGTACGATAACGGTAATGATTGGTACAAAACGGCGGCCACCAAAGAAGTTGATCGCGGTCGGCAGTACGATGGTGTAATAGCGGTTGTGTAGGGCAACAGTAATGAGACCCGCGATAACACCACCCAGCACGCTCATGTGGTAGGAAAAAATCCCTAGCGTGTTGCCAAACTCGGCCGAGTACATCATGGCCTCGGTTTGGCTCATACCTTGTGATACCAGGTATTCAACCGAGGTGGTGGCAGGTGTCAACCCTTGGGCAAGCAGGCTGTAGTTAACCCCGACATGCATGGCGATAAAGCCAATAACCGCTGCAAATGCCGCTGTTGGTTTTTCTTCCTTGGCGAGGCCGATAGCCGCTGCGACAGCGAAAAATAGTGGCAGGTTAGCAAACAGCGAGCCTGCTACTTTACGGATAAAGCCAATGAATAGCTGTAGGGCTTCCATCTGGACAAAGCTCTGGCCCATGATGGCAGGGTTCTGCATTGCTGCAGCGAGTCCCAGAAAGATACCGGCGGCGGCGATCACAGAGATCGGCATCATCAGTGCTTTCCCGAGATCTTGAAGCTTGGCTCCAAGCTGTTTCATGAGATGTTCCTTCTACCGTTGTTTGTTGTAATAGTGCTCTTTTCTAATAGTAAGGCTATTAAACAATCTTGATTGTATAGTTGTCTATACAACTTAATTTGTTTTATGAGTTTGATCACGATAGAACTGAACAAATTGTTTTTAATCAAATGGTTATGGTTTTATGACTTAGCGGGGTTGTCTATACCAGACTATACAACCTGATAGTCATTGATTTTAAAAGCGAGCCTAGATGTAGGGTAGGCGCAAGGAGGTTATGCCTCGCGCTCGGTAGTTATGCTCTGCCTGTCGCGCACCGCGTGGTGGGTAACTTTGGTGCACTCGATTAATTCACTACGACTCAGCTGCCGCTGGGTGAGGGTTTGGGATATGGCCTCAAATCCGCCGCTGTAGGTGTCATAAAGTTCTTCAGTGGTTTGGAAGCCAACGTCGTAGCACAGGGTATAGGTTGAGATGGTCTCGGGCTGTTGTTGCTTGGTATTCAAGTGCTCGGTATTCAAATTGGCAAACAAGATCAAGCCAGCTATGGTCGAAACTGAGGTATATTGGATAATCACGAAGCGCCTTATTGCTTGGTTAAATAGAGCGCGAAGGATATAGCAATTAAGAGCAGGGAACTTATCATATTGTGCCAGTGAGGTTATCGCTGTTTTGAATGGAAGGTTGTCGTCACGATTAGCATGACAGGAAGATAGCCAAATAGTATCAACTATTTCGGCTATCGAACCTGCAAGGATTAGGCTTTTTGTAAGTCCTGCGCAGGGTAAGTCAAAGTGATATCACCGGCTTTAACATGGACGTAGAAACCATCGCTGCTTAGCCCTGTGACTACCATCTCGCCTATATCCACACCTTTGGTTGCGACTACGCGATCATCAATTGAGAACATTTTTATTACCTTAAATACAAACAACGGACAATGACAAACATTTAGGGCGGTATTTAAGCAGAGGGTAACGATATCAACTAATCGGGTATTTTATGGTGGTGATGAAGTTAATTAATCAATCACTACTCTAGTTTGTTATGCGTTATACGTTGTTAATGTAACTTATATTTAGTTTTAGAGGCTTTTTATGAAGGTTTAAAGCCTGAGCTAAATCAATATAACTTATGTTTTATATATTTATAAAAAATATAAAGTGATTTATCAAGTAGCATGAATATTTTTATATTTGTGATATAAGTCTCGAGTGATCTCTATATTTTTGTATGGTTTTCATGATTATGTTGTGTATCATCACAAAAATTTATCGATGGACAGGAACCTTGTAATTTGAATTAGTTTAGCCATATTGTTCTTTTTAAGTCTGGACTTTGTGGAAGGGCTGCTGCTTTCGATTATTCAATATTGCTAATTCAGGAGCACTTTATTTCTACTGTTTATAATAGGGTGAAACTTGAAATTAATAACCGTAAATTGAGAAAGGTTTGAAATGAAGTTATTGAAATCTTCACTAGCATTGCTAGTTGGGACTGCATTAATTACAGGTTGTAATGATGAAACCATCAAATATGTTGAGCCAACAGAAAGAGTGAAATTAGCAACATTCAATTTATCTTTTGACCGGGCGACATTTGAAGAACTCGCGGATGAGATGCAGGTTTCACCTGAAAAACAAAGTGAACTGGTTATTGCATACTTGGACAATTCTATTGATGAACAAGATAAAGTGCTAGCAGAGCATATTATTCAAATTCGTAATGTCGCCGCTATCGTTCAGAAAAATCGTCCACATGTGTTGATGATGGCTGAATTTAATAATGATGGTGTTGGTGAGGATTTAACTGCACTTCAAGGTTTCCAAATTAACTACCTTTCTGTGCCGCAAAGTATAGATGGTGCTGGTGGTGAACCAAATCTTGAACCAATTGAGTATCCATTTCTTGAGTCATATGCGACCAATACCGGGCTTGTATCAGGATATGATTTAGATAATGACGGTTCAGATGGTACTGCACCTGGTGACTCATGGGGGTTTGGAAATTACCATGGGCAATATGCTTTTGCCTTGATGTCTCAGTATGAAATCGATACAGCTAATACTCGTACTTTCCAAGAGTTTAAGTGGAAGGACTTAGAAGGCGCCAAGAACCCGACGATTACTATCTGTGATGGCTCAGAAGCTATCCCTGATGGTATGCAGTGCGGCGATGAGTGGTACTCTGATGAAGAGTGGGAAGTTGTCCGATTGTCATCTAAAAACCATGTGGATGCACCAATTATTGTTCCAACTGAGAGCGGGGAAGAAACCGTACACTTATTGATGTCTCACCCAACCCCTCCAGTTTTCGACCCAGGTAAGAACATGCAAATGAATGCGGCTGAAGTTGAGTTTTGGCAGCACTACATTAACGGCTCAGACTCGATTTATGATGATAATGGGACTTCTGGCGGTTTAGGGGAAGAGGCTAAGTTTGTCATTATGGGCGATCTTAACCTTGAACGTTGGTCAGGGGATGGTATTACAGATGTAATGGAAGCACTTCATAGTGACCCATTGGTAAACCAAAGTGTAGCGAATGGTGCTCTGTACCCTGTTAGCTATGGTGCTGCTGAGCATGCTGTAGATGAATCGATTGAGCATCCTTATCCAAACCGTATTACATCAACATTTGGTTTGGGGGTCGACTATGCGATGCCTTCGGCAACACTTGACGTAAAAGCAACTGGTGTTTATTGGTCTGCTTCATATGAAGAAGGGCGCAAGCTATTTAACGATCAAGATGTTGGTTTTGGTGATGGGAAATCAATTTCATCCGATCACCGTATGGTATGGATTGAAGCTCAGCTTTAATCTATTACACAAACTTAAACTGCTACAAAGCCAGTCTTCGTGACTGGCTTTTGTTTTAGTCAGAGCGGACAGGTTTAGCGATTATTGGCAGTTTGCTGGCCCAAGTTCTTCCTACACGCCCTACTCACCGCTTTGATTTGGGTTATTGCTTTTGGTGGTCTAGCTCCATCATATCTCAGTAGTCAGAAACAAGACCTTAATTTCATTGCTAGTTTTTTACTATCAACCTAAATACGCCTTTTTTCATTGGGGATGAATTGCGCCGTAGCAGTATTAGGTTTGGTAGTGCAACCAGTGTGAAGTTGCTAGGTATTGGCCTATGTACGCTGGTGAAGATAGAAATAGGCAGGAAAAATAATAATTTAACTTACTGCCATAAATTATAACCCCTAAAGATACCTATTTTGGCTAGGTATGGAGTGTTTGAATGAATACTTCTCGCTATTTATTGGCGGTCGTCATTTTGGCGTCCGTTACCGCTTGTCGTGACGATTCTAGCGACGACGAAATTAGTTCTGTTGCTGCCGCCTCTGGTGATGGTGAGCAAGTGGCAGAGTCGACAAACGAACCTGAAGCATCACCAGAGCCAGAAGCGCCTGATGGTGATGGTAATCCACCTGCACCTGAGCCAACGCCCGAGCCTGAACCGGAGCCCGAACCAGAACCTAAATTGGATATTGATGGCTTGCCGATGCCTGATTTATCAGTCACCCATGACTATGAAGCGTATCTGGCGGCAAGGCCAAATTATTACACTCGCCTCTCTGCGCCATTTGGCAGTGTTGATGGGCAAGATAACACGCCTTTTGGAAACCCGGTGACCAACGAAGGGGCGAACCTAGGCCGAGTTATTTTCTATGATGTTCGACTGTCGGCAAACAACACTGTAGCTTGTGCCGATTGCCATATTCAAAAGCACGGTTTCACCGACCCTAAAGTGTTCAGTGATGGCTTTGATGGGGGAAAAACTGGTCGCCACTCGATGAGCCTATCTAACGCAACCTACTATCGAAACGGCAAGTTCTTTTGGGATGAAAGGGCGGATACGTTAGAAGACCAGGTATTGATGCCGATTCAGGATCCTGTCGAGATGGGAATGAACTTGTTTGATCTAGAAGTCAAAATGGCTGAAACCAGCTTCTATGGCCCCTTGTTCGAGCAAGTCTTCGGTGATGATGCGATTACCAGCGAGCGGATAGCCCTTGCGATGGCGCAATTTATTCGCACCATGGTGAGCTATGAATCCAAATACGATCAAGCGTTCGATGCTGATTGGAATGAGCCTGACTTCGAGTCGGTGTTTACTGAGCAGGAGATGCTGGGACTTAAATTGTTCTCAGGCTTTCCGGGCCCTGAGCGTGATTCCTTGGGTTGTGTGGCCTGTCATACCACCACAGCGCACAGCATGGATCAGGCCCATGTGAACGGGCTTATTGATCGCAATGCCGCCGATCAGGGGGCGGGTAACGGCTTCTTTAAATCACCGTCATTACGTAACATCGAAGTGGGGGCACCGTATATGCACGACGGTAGCCTGGCAACATTGGAAGATGTTGTTGAATTCTATAACAGCGGCATCAAACGGCATCCAAGCTTGAGCCCCGATTTAACCTCAAACGGACAACCCGGCGGGCCAGCTATCCGGATGGGGCTCAACGAAGAAGAGAAAGCGGCGCTGGTGGCGTTTATGAAAACCCTGACCGACGAGGCGTTCTTGGCGAACCCGATTTTCGAATCGCCGTTTGAAGAGCGGGCTAAAGAAACAGGGGATAATGATGCACCGCAGGGCGATCAAACCCCCTAGGCCGGGTTAGCCTCTCGGTACAGAAAACCCGCAAGATAGGGGTATCTTGCGGGTTTGTACTAGGACGTTACAAGGGTTGTTTAACTCCGTGGCAATAGACGTCAACCAGGTTGAGTTCATCATCTAAAACCAGAATATCGGCATCCATCCCTGTTGCCAGTTTGCCTTTGCGATCTGAAGCCCCAGCTAGGATTGCCGGGTTTTCACAGGCAATTTTAGCGACAGAGCAAAGCCCATGATCGAGGCGGTCGACAACGGCTCGCACTGACTCAAGGTAGTTCATTTCAAGCCCCGCGACTTCCTGGTAGCAGCATGGGTCGACTGTTTTCACGCTGCCGTCATCATGCTTCAGGTGGAGTTTACCCCCCTCGACGATAAAGGTTTCTTTGCGCAGATAATGGTAGAACTCGTAACCGTCCGGGAAGTCGGCGTAGCCCATGCAATCGCTCATCATTACCATGCGGTTGTCGGTTTTCAAGCGGTACAAGATGTCGAACGCTTCGGGTTTGACGGTGATGCCGGTTTGCTTGGCCACTTCGGCAAAGGTGTCCTGGTAATACATCAGAGCGCCAACCACCCCGAGTTCGCGGTGGTGGAATCCGCGCATACCGCTGTAAGCATGAGTGAAATGCTGCAAGCCTGCTTCAATGGCTGCCGTAATTTCATCAAACGTTGCTGCGGTATGGCCCGCTGAAGCCGTGATCCCCTTGTCTCTCAGGTGGCTGATTAACGGTAGGCTGCCCTCGATTTCGGGGGCCAGTGTCATTAACTTCACTTGGTTGCCAGCCAGCTGGTTGAAGTGGTCGAATCCTTCGATGCTGGGTTGTTGGATGCTGTCCTCACGCTGCAGGCCCAAATACGCTTTGTTGATGTACGGGCCTTCCATATGGATACCGATAGGCTCTGCACCCATATCTGGTCGGTATTCCCCTATGTGTTCCTTGGCTGCCAGCAGCGAAGATTCCAAGAAGTCGTTTGGCATGGTGCTTGTTGTTGGTAGGTAAGCGGTAACACCAACTTTTGGCAAATCTTCGGACATGTAGCGTAATGACTCGATGTTTCCCTTGTAGGCGTATGAACCGCGCCCCCAGCCATGGATATGGATATCGATAAATCCTGGCATCAAGGTTTTGCCAGTGTAGTCCAGGTAATCGCCTAGGTAGCTTTCGGTAATGGCATGGATTTTACCATCGCGGATCTCAACAAAGCCTGAGACTTCCCCTTGTGGGGTAATAATGCGGTCGGATTTTAATACGAGCTGAGACATTACTGGCCCCCCAATGCGCGCTGGGCAAACTCTTCTGCAATCACCGAGCATAAACCGGTATATTGACGCGGGTCGAGCATATCAGTGATTTCCTGCGGGCTAAAGTTGTCAGTGATGACCGGGTTATTTGCCAGCACTTCGTTGTAATCGATACCCTGGTGGGTGCTTTCCATCGCCAGCTCGTAAACCAACTCGTGTGCCGGATCTTTCCCCAGCCTATCGACCAATTTCATCATGATTTTTTCACTGTTGATCAGTCCCTTGGTGATCATCACATTGCGGAACATTTTGTCAGGGTTGATGACGATGGTACGGGTCAGCTCTTCGGCGCGAAGGACAATCTCAGCCATCAGTTCGATACTCTCTTGTAAGCTGGCATCGTAGATGAAGTAAGCTGAGCTGTCGGCCTCGAATGGGCGAGGTGCAACGTACATGCTTGCTGTTTGTACTGAATATAGCTTTTGGGCGTTGGCAATGATCCCTTTGGCTAGCTTAGGGTTGACCTTCTGTGGCATGGTGCTGCTGCCAACCGTTCCTTTGGCAAAGGCTTCCGATACTTCGGCAAACTCCTCGCTGGACGTTTGGTAAACCTCTTCGGCGATTTTATGGTAAGTCGACGCCAGCAAGCATAGGTTGGTAATGTATTCGGCGCGGAAAATACGGGTATTGCGCGACGGGATAGGCATTGAGTGCATGCCCAGTTGCTCGGCAATGCGATCTTGGATTTTGCGTCCCGTTTCACCGGTGGCATGGAAGGCACCAACAGCGCCGCCCATCATCACGGTAAATACGCGTTTTTCCGCTTCTTGCATACGCTCTTTGGCGGCAAGCAGTTCGTTGATCCACACCGACACCTTATAGCCATAGGTGATTGGCAAGGCATGTTTACCATGGGTTCTGCCCGGCATCACGGTATCTTTGTGCTCGGCTGCCAAACGGCCAAGGTTTTCGATAGTGCGCTGGACAAAATCCATCAGCTTGTCGTGGAAGCGCTTTACCACTAAGAGGTGAGCACTTTGTTGGATGTTCTGGGTTGTCACACCATAGTGTACATATTTGCCACTCTCTTCATCGCAAGCTTCCACTAGCACCTTGATCAGCGGTACAAAGCCATGGCCGATTTTCTGGTAGATTTCATTCATTCTCACCAGATCGATTCGGTCGAGGTGGCTGTTTTCACTGATGTTGGCAGCTGCAGAGGCTGGGATCATGCCAAATTCTGCTTGAGCTTGGGCAAGCGCCGATTCGAGGTCGAGCCAAGATTGGATTCGAGCCTCGTTGCTGAAGAGATCTTTCATCCCTTCGTGGTTAATCGTCAGGCTCTTGGAATCATATAAAGCGCGCATGGTTAAGCTCCGGCTGTCAGGTTATCGTCAACGGCGTTACGGACAAACTCGACATGAGGACCGAAAACAACATGGACATGGTTACTGGAAGGTATAAAGGTGCCTGATGAACCGGCTTCCTTGAATCGTTTTACATCGATAATCTTTTGATCTTTAACGTCTATACGCAGTCGAGTGACGCAGTTTTCAACACGCTTGATGTTGTTTTTACCACCCAGTGCTTCAACAACGATATCTGCGATTTTGTCGTATTCCTTGTTAATGAGTAGGGTGTTATCACCCACGTCTTTCTCACGTCCTGGCGTGGCAATGTTGAAGCGTACAATGGCGTAGCGGAACACGAAGTAGAACACCACGAAGTTCACCAAGCCAAGCAGTACTAGGTTTAGCCATTGGGTGTTTTCGTACATCAAGCCAAAGATGCCGAAGTCGAAGATAGTGCCTCGGATGTAGCCCATTGAAATATCTAGGTAATACATCGGTATGGTCAATAGGCCACAAAGTAGGGCGTAGACAGCGAACAACTTGGGTGCAATGAACAAGAATGAGAACTCGAGCGGTTCGGTAACGTTACCCAAGAATGCGGTTAGCACCACAGTCAGGATTAAGCCTTTGGCAATGGTTTTATTTTTGGCAAATGCGGTGTGGTACATTGCAAGGCCGATAGCAGGAATACGGAACAGCGTTGTTAGCATTTGCCCTGGGGCAAGGTATGACGATAGGGTTGGCATGTATTGTTCCCACGCCGGATGATCTGGGCCTAGCTCGAACAGGATTTGGTTCATCGCTGGCAAAATACCGGTATAGGTTACGCCATCAATAACATAGATACCGCCCGCTTCGGTGAAACGCATCGCGGAACTAAATACGTGGTGTAGGCCGAATGGGATAAGCAGCCGGTTTAGAGTCCAATATAAGCCCGAGCCAAAACCCTCCGCCATGAATACGCTTGATAAGCTGATCATTGCCGTAGTGAATAGGTTCCATACGAACGGGATGCCTAAGCCGATCGGGATCATCAGGGCGATGGAGATAATAGCAACCGACTTTTTGCCACTGAAGAAGGCAAAGGCTAATGGTAACTGCAAACGATAGAAGCGGTCAGTGGTGAGCGCGGCGACAAGGCCGGCGATGATCCCGCCAAGGGCTTCGATCTTCAATGTGTGAACCCCTAGCACCACACCTTGACCGACTAGGCTCGGGGTTTCGGTGTTCAATGTACCAGTGAGCTGAAGGCTGACCTTCATGGAAATGAGCAGCGTCAAATAAGCGATCACCGAAGCAAAGACGGCAATCCCCTTTTCTTTTTTCGACATGCCATAGGCGACACCCATTGCGAATAGTAGTGGGATATTGGCAAAGACAACACTGGCGATTTCACGTAGTGATTGGAACAGGATGGTAAAAAACTCATTCCCCAACATGGGAAATTTTTCAATCATGTAGGATTGTCCAAGAGCACTTGAGACTCCCATGATCATACCGACAGGGGCCAAAACGGCTATCGGTAGCAGCAGGGAGCGCCCGAATGTTTGGACTTCATTTTTGAAGTTAGAGCGCATTGTAGGATACCTATTCTTATTGGTTGAACGCGACTAATGATAAAATTTTGTTATGGGTCATCAAGGCAAGAAAATCGGCTTAAATCGTTGCAAAAAGTGACCCTAGATAAAGTGTTCTGGGAAATGGCTTTTTAACAGGTGGCGAATTTCGTGTGGGGTGAGCCCTTGAATTTGGTTGACGAATTCATCGGCTGGGATCTTACGTGCCGAGCGGGATAGCCCCAGTGCTTGTAACTGGCGAAAGTCGCTTTCTTTAAGTTGGTAGCCGAGTTTTACCGAGGTTTTGCCATGGAAAGACAGGTAGCGCGAAATCTTGTTGGTAAAGGTGATGAGCAAGTCATACTCGTCGTCGGGGATATGGATGATCTCATTGCTGTTAACAATGCCTTTTACTTCGACGTGGAATCGGGTCTTTAACTTTTCGATGAAATAGCCAAGTTTACTTTCCGATGAGTTGCTGATGAGGTAGATACGGGCGCGTTCGCGGGTGACGGCTTTATTTTGGACAACATACTTTTTGATCACCATGGTAATGGTGGCGAGGTGATTATCATCAAGGCGGATCCCTGCTGTTTTTTCAACCTGGGTGATATGTGTTTTTACCAATCCGTAAACATAGGCATGCTTGTTGGCGACGTTTAGCAATTTCTTATCGGGGAACGTGATATCTAAAGTGGCTTGATAGAGGCAGCGGGTGATTACGCTATAAACATCGGCATAAAAATCCTGTTCGTTGTGTATTTGAGTACGAATGTTTTGCTTAAGCTGGTGGGTGAATTGCTCCACAAGTGGGGTAAGCATCAGATCATAGCAATTATATTTACCCGCATGAAATGTCAGCGATGAAATAATTTGGTTGGCTAATCTATTTTCATTTTTATTCTCAAGTATTGAGAGCTCTTGAGCCGAAAAATCAATCACCTCAAGGTGGGATACATTAAGGTGGTTGATACTTATTCGCCTTAAAGAAATAGCAAAGTAAATAAGAATGAATTTTTTTGAATTATAAGAAAGCTTTAAATGGTAGTGGTTCTCTATTTTGTTAAATAGCGTGACAGCAGGCGCAAGATGCTGCTGGCAATACTCAAGGAACTGACTGGCCATTAATCGATTAACCGGGGTATTGGATATATGCTCGGTCAGTTGGTTGTCCTTGTCTAGCTCAAGTGTATTGAGCAATGCTTTGGTTGCTTGCACCCTGATGTGGCGCTCGCTGCCTGTCAAGCGGCTGCCTATGCGGGCGACTACTTCGTAACCCAAGCCAAGCTGGGCCAAGGTGGCATTGAACTGCTGGCGGTCATTTTTCTGGGTGGTATCACTGGTTCCAAAGCGGTAGTAAAATTGCTTCCGGTTTACCACGTCGTTCAAGGTCATTTCGACGAGTAGGGCGCGGATCCTCTCATTGCTATTGGTATGGTACTGGGTAAGCGTAAGCTTATTGAGTAAACGGGTATAGCCAAAATAAGAAAAATTTGTGTTAATTATTTGCTTATCGAAGTGAATAAAATCTTTATTTTCAATTAGGTTGTTGATCTTATTTATGCTTCTAGAAATCGTGGACTTGGACTTATTAAAATGTTGCTCGATATCAACAACAGGAATAGGGGCGAATTCTTGAATGTATTTTGCTAGTGCGAGTTCAAACTGGTTCATGCTTACATCGTCATACTGCGTGGGCTAGTGCAGAATAAAACAAACTAACAGTGAATAAATTTTCAATGGTCACAAATTGACAGTTTTATTAAAAGATAAGGTGGGCCCTGTCGGTGGGGTGAAGGAAATGTGAGAGACGAAAAAAAATGCCCACCGTATGGTAGGCAAATGTGTTTTAGAACAAATTGACGAGATACGAACTTGTCATAGTGTCTAACGTAGTGGGTGACAGTTCGGATCACTTCTCAATGGATAAATGATCATTAACCGCCCCAGCCCTTGCTACCGCTTGATGAACGGCTGCTGCCCCAGCTGGATTTGGCGGAAACAGTCGAGCCGAACCCGCCCCGTGAAATGGTGCGGCTTACCGTGGGCTTAGGTTTCATTGAATCACGGTTTACCCTTACCTTGGCTTTCTTATACCGGTTGCCGTAGTCGCGGCCGTCGGCAGTGGTCCAGCGGTCATAGAAAATACTCCCAGGGTACCTTGAGTAGTACATCGGTTGTGAATAGTAGTTATTGTTATTGAGCATTCGGGCAAACATGAAACCGGCCATGGCAGGCATGAACCAGTTTTGGCCGCGAGGTTGGATACAGGCATTGTCACCAAACTCGGCCTCACAGTCATATTCGCTGTTGTACTTGGGGGCGGTTCGAGAAGATTCCTGCAGGGCAAACTGGTAAGCACTGCGGCACTCTTCGCTATAACTGGGGTTGTCATCAAGGCAGTCATCCAGCGACTGGTAGATAACGGCATCTTGGTCATTGTCGCTACATCCGCTGAGGGCGATAGAGGCAAATGCCGCCGTGATTGGGGTGTAGGTTAGGGGGCGCCAGTTTTTACGCATACTGGCGAGTACCACTTGCTTACTGCGCTTCATCTTGTTTCCCCCTAGTAAGTCATACAGGCGGCATTGAGCAAGCCAACAGATATGGCTGTTGCTGCCATGACGATACCTGCTGGGATTTCCCCGGCTTCAATGCGCTCGACAATCTTTGGCATGAAGCCAAAGCGCAAGATGGCAAAGGCGATGAGCTGGGCGATGAGGGCTACGACGCCCCAGATCATGAAATCGATAATATTGACGGAGTTACTGGCGGCCCCCGCAATGGCAAGGCAGTAACCAATGATGGATCCCGACAGGCCAATGGAGGCGGCCACGTTTTGTTCTTCTTTGACTAGCTTCCATTCGTCGTGCGGGGTGAAGCGCACATACACAAATTTAAACAGCAGCAGAAAAGCCAGTGATAGCGAAAAGTAGAGGATGAAGGCCCCAAGGCCCGCCAATGAATTGCTAAATACGTCCATGCGAGTTCCGTTTTATCTAGGTAATTGAAAACAAAATAATTCGAGCTAACCGATAAGCTTGAAGTCGGTTGGTGACAGGTCAAAGCCGGTGCTGATGGCCACGCACCGCTCGGCTTGCTGATGGCGGATCTTTTCTTCTCCCGCCACAAGCAAAAACTCGAACTGGTTGTCTGCAGCTTCACGTTCGTAAATCATGACGAACTGATCGGTTTCGCTGACTTTGCCATTCTCGTGCCAAGTCTTTTCGGTCATCGCCACAGGGCGAGTGTTATCCCAAGCCTTGGCAAAGTCGTGGCCTTCAAGTTGCCAGTTGTCTTGGACCAAGGTGTTATCCAGCAATTGCTGCCATTGGTCTTGGCTGTCGATGGGCTTGGTTTCGTAGAAGTAGTACAGCTTCACTTCGCTGATATCCGCTTCGGATTCGCCATGCAGCAGTACTTGGATAAAGCCGTCATCGTCGGTGTAGTAGCGCAATAGGCGGGTTTGCTCATCAAGCTTAACCTCGCCCACCGCTTTTATTAGCTGGGTTCTGGCTGCCCCCTCGATGATCAAGTCTGGCTCGATAAGGCGCAGCTTGAGATCGTCGAGCTCGAACGCGCCACCAAGCCTGAGCCCCAAGATCTCAGGGCTTGGCGGAGTGGTCGGCTCCGTTGTCGTTTTTCGCTTAAACCAATCAAACATAATGGCTCCTGTCTTGATATTGGCATCGGCCTGCTGGGTTAGTGTTGCTGCCAATTGAAATCATTTACCCGTTCGTCGGCGATATAGAACAGTTTGGCACCGGCAGTAACGGGGTGCTCAAGCGTCGGGTTAAGCTCAACCCCGTTGCCGTTATCAATCGCAATGAGGATGGCCTCGTAATGCTGCTTGAAGGCGCTGAACAAGGGGGAGATGGTGGTTGGCTGCGCATCGGCGGGATAAACCACCGAGTATTGGGTCATGCCCTTGTGGGTACTCAGCAGTTCATGGTGCAATTCGCTTGAGCCGGGGTCGACCGCTGCCTTGGCCAGCATTTCCACCGCAACGGACGGAATGCATTCTGCGTTGGGGCAATGGCGTTTAAGTAGCTTGCTTAGCGACTCATCATTGAAGTAGGCGAGCAGGTGGGCGTCGGGGTTGCGGCTGGCGCAATAAAGGGCCGCCGAGAGCGTAATATCATCCTCGCTGTTATCAATCACGATACAGCTGGCCGATTCGATGCCTGCGCGGGTCATGCCCTCGCTATCGGTAAAACTGGCGACTCGGACGAATTCGATTTCACCGGGGAGCGGGTTTTCTATTTCCGGGCGCACGCAAAGTACGATTGGCCGGTGGCCCGCTTCTTCGTGTTGCAGCATTTTTATTAGGTGAAGGGTGCGCTGCTCATTCCAGCCCAACACTAATATATGGTTGTTCACAGTGATTTTCCTTTTTCCCAGCAGGCCGCGCTTCCAATAATCGATAAACAAGCTAGCGACCCGTCCAACACCAAGGGCAAATAACCCCAACCCGCCGGGGATCACAAAGAGCATGACGATCCATTTTCCAGCGACTGTAGTGGGTGACATATCGCCATAGCCGACAGTCGAGGCGGTGACGATGAGGTAGTAGATAAAATCCGTGGGGGAGTGGATGAGTGCGCTTTCACCGACAATCAGCAGTAGGATGAAGCTGACCACCGCATAGCCAAGGGTAAGCATAAGGAGGTTCTTGCCCGTAAGTGCATTGAATTGGGTTGCTGCCCAGCGACGAAACATCAGCCACAGTGACATTGTTACCTCCTTGAATTTAAAACATTAGCCAATGGTTACTTGCCGAGGATCCGTTTTAGTTCATCTTCCGCTGATGACGACTGACCTGCGGTGATCCCCGCTTGCGCCAACTTTTTATCCAAGCTTGAACCGGATTGCTCTTCGGCCATTTCAGCAGCGGCTTCCAGCTGGGCAGACTTTTCGGCTTGGCGTTGCTTGATGCGCTCCAATGATTCAACCGCGGTATGCATTTTCGCATTGGCACCGACATTGGTGGCCGACACAGCCGATTGGGCTTTTTGCACCGCCTCGTTGGCTTTTACCACATCGACTTGTTGCTCCAGCTGGCGTAGCTTGTCTTTGGCTTGGCTGATGTTGGTGCGCATACGCTGCTCGGAAGCGATGAATTGATCGAGGTAGGCTTGCTCGGCTTGTTGCTCATTGCGCAGGTTGGCCACCTTTTGCGCACACTCCAGTGCCAGCTCTTGCGCCCCTTTTTCCATCGCGCTGCGGGCATGGCCTTCGTATTCTTCAATACCTTGGTTGAAGCCATCGACTTTTTGTTGGGAAAGCTTGCGCTTGGCGACAATACCCACAAGGGCTTCATCAGAGCGGCGCAATTCTTGTTTTGCTTCGCGGATCTCTTGGTCAAGGATGCGCAATGCTTGGCTGTCAGCCACTGATTCGGCTGTTTCATTGACTCCGCCTTTAATGGCGGTAAATAGCTTCTTCCAGACACTCATTATGCAAGCTCCTTAAGGTGATCCTGATAAAGCTCAATAAAGGCTTCGACGTTGCGGAACAAGGTCGCGACTTCAATGACAATACTCTCCGCCTTGGATTGTGATGATAGCGAGCCGAAAGCCACATAGTAGCTTTCGCCATCGAGGGTATTGATACCGATAGTCGATAGCGGGAACATTTTGTGGGTGCGAAGAATTTCCTCGTTGAGCTTAGCGGTGTCGGCAACCTGCCCAGCCGGGAAAAGCAGTATTTCAACCAGAATCTGTTCGCCGGAAACCGCAAGGTAAGCCTCGATTCCGTCTTCGTTGTGGATAGTCAGCACCGAGTCGTTTTCGGTGACGCGCCAGCCCTCATGGCTGGATAAAATGGGAGTCAGTTCCGCGAGTTGCCAAGTCATTTTGATGTCGTCCTCGGTTATGGGCTGTACGAAAAATGTCCTTTAATTATGGGGTTAATTGCAGTAAATACCCATTTAAAACGCTAGGTTTGTTGTTTTTTTGTGACCTGTTTTGGGGCTTTGCTGGTGATAATTTTAACAATTGAGTGTTTCAATCTTGCGCTTTTGGTGTAGCGAACAAAAGCAGATAGGTAAAAAGGTGTTATCTGGCGTGGGGAATTTGGCACCTTATCCTCTGTTTTTCTTGCCTGCGATACGTATCCTCGTTACTCCTTGATAAGTTCATGAATAAGTTAACTATGTCTGCTACCAACGCCAACGACGCGCTTGAAAGGGGCTTGCTTGCGATAAGCTTGCCACTGTTTTTAGAGATTCTGCTGACCTACCTGATCAACTTTACCGATGTGCTTTTTCTGAATTATGTCTCTGAAGCCTCGGCTGCGGCGGTGGGTACCTTGATGCCCGTTATCGTGATCCCCATTGTGATCCTCCATTCTTTGTCGATTGGTACGACTGCGGTGCTGGGCAGGATGTTGGGAGCGGGAGAAACGGAAGGGTTGCCGCGCAATTACCGCCACACTGTTGTCTTCAATACTGGGGTCGGGGTTGCGGTGATGCTGGTCTATTGGCTGTGTTACCAGCATATTGGCCGCTGGATGGGGCTGGACACCGAAATGGCACAGCTTACCTCGGCCTATTTGTTTATGTTTTTGCCTGCTTTGTTGATCAAGTCCGTGCAGATCGGCTATAGCTCCATCTTGAATGTCAACGGCTGGACCAAGCTGAATCTATGGGCAACCTTGACGGCCAATAGTTGTAACATCGTCCTAAATGGTTTGTTTATCAGCGGGTGGATCAACACGGGGTTATCTGGGGTAGAAAATGTCGCCGTGGCTTCGACATTGTCGTTCTTGGTTGGCTTGCTGGTGGCGATGTATTTTGTCCACGGCTACAAGAAAATAGGGTTCCAATCGGGTGGGGAAGCTTGCGTAAAACAGCAGTATTCCTTTACGGCGTTTATGCGCCAAACGCTGAAAATCGGGGTGCCGGCCACCATGGAACCGATGTCTTATGAGCTGAACCGCTTCTTTATCACCATCGTGGTGATAGGCCTTGGCACATTGGCGGTTTCTACCCGTATCTATAGCTTGAACCTGATCTTGGTGCCGGTGATTTTCTCCCAGGCAATTGGTGTGGGTAATCGAATTTTGGTGTCTTACCTGCTTGGCAAAGGGGACGCGGCAGCGATTGAGGCCCAGATAAAAGAAAGCATCAAGGCCAGTGTATTGGGCAGCAGTGCTATGCTGCTGTTGATCTGGTTCTTTTCGGACTATGCGTTTGGCATTTTTACCGATGCCGAAGATATTCTAGCCCTCGGTGCGGTGCTCATTGGCATTGATATGCTGCGCCACCCAGCTGGCGCGACAAACATGGTGGTAGTGAACAGTTTGGTTGTAGCCGGCGATGTTCGATATCCGGTGGTGATCTCCATTGCCAGCATGTGGTTGATCTGCTTGCCGTTGGTGTATGTCTTCGGGGTGGTGCTCGAATACGGCCTTTACGGGGTGTGGATTGCCCTACTGCTCGATGAGTACTTTCGCTGCATTATGATCCTAGGTCGTTGGTCGGCACGGCGTTGGCAGCGCATGAGTATGCTACCCACGAGTTAAATGGAAGACTGATTGGTAGAGCTGGCATAGGCGCTGCTGTTGCTCTGCCGATGCCTGCGAAAATACCGGACGCAGCAAATCCAACCGCTGGCGGCGTCTTCGGCTAAAGATCGCAAAGGGTGACGATCCGGTTTCTGCCCATTGGCTCTCAAGGCCAAGGATAGCATGGGTACGGGCACTGAAGGTGACCGGGATCTTGGGCGTATTGCTCAGTTTTTCGTATTGCTTGTAGGTGGATAGCGAAAGGCCCAGCAGTTCGGCCATTTTCTCTTGCGAGAAACTCAGCGATTGCCTTATGAGCAGCAGGTTTTTGGCGACGCTGGTGTAGTAGTGCTCATCGATATTGCCGAGTACCTGCTGAATATCACTTTCGGGAGTCTCGCGAAAGCAATGTTCCAGCGGCTGGCCGGTGATCTCATTGGTGAGTTGCAGCAATGCCTGAAAGGTGTTTGGGCTGGCATGGGTGATGGCATGATAAACGCCGAAAAAATACGGTGCGGGTTGTTCGTCAAAGGTGGCCTGGTAGCAGGTATTTCGAAACAACAATGAAATTGGCGCGCCAAATAGCACCGACCATCTTGCTGCCGAGTGCATTTTGGGTAAATCGATACCCCGTTCATATTTTCGATACTGGGCTATCGACACTTGCATGGCGTTTGCTTGGGATTGCTGTGTCAGCTGAGTCGCCGTCCTGAACTGCCGAAGGTTGTTGCCAACATGCTGGACGCATTCGGTGTCATCGAATGCGATAAAGCGGGGGCTAAGCTGGTCTTTAATGGCTTCGAAACAGAAATAATCCAAGGCGAACTCCTTCTCACACTGATCTTCTTATACTGAATACTGCTTTTATTTTCAATTGATTATGAAACTCGCTTTTATGTTGGGAATACATTGGGAAGGGATAAATAAAAATGGCGACCAGGTGGGTCGCCATTTGTTTAGGTGGGTTTGCGGTTATTGCGGCTGGCTTTCACCGTTGGCTTCTTGTGCCATTCGGTTTTTGATGACTTTAGACACGATATGGATCACCGCGTAGATACCCAGCATGCTGCCGATGATAGCTGCCATTACCTTCAGCAGCGAGCCGTCCGGTGATGTCAGGCCAAGTGGCGAGAAGGCGGCGTATAGGGCAACAAAGCTAAGAACCAGTAGGCCACTAGCAAGCTTGGCATGTTTCCAAGGCTTGATTTCAACCTCTTGGGTATAGTGCTGAACAAACGCTTTTTCTTGTGGTTTCAAGTAGCGGATCACCGTCATGATACTTAGCATCAGCACGAAGTTCAGGCCAACAAGGTGAAGCCAGTGGAACTGGATAAAGCCAAGGTCGCCGCCCATGACAAAGTGCGTGGTATAGAAGAAGATCATACCGAACACCAAGCCCACATAAGCTGCGATTGCAGGTGCGCGCTTTGAGAGTACGCCCATCACAATCACGGCCAGGATTGGCACGTTGATCACCGCCATAATGGTACGCATTAGGGTGTAAAGGCTATCAGAGGTTGAGATGGATGGCGCGATACAGATACAGATCACGATGGTCGCAATACCGAATACGCGGCCAACTTTTACCGTTTCCAAATCTGTCGCCTTAGGCTTGATCAGCTGCTTGTAGATATCCAAGCTGATCAGGGTCGAGAGGCTGTTTACACCACTGTTGAATGAGCTCAATACGGCACCAAACAAAGCAGCACCGAAGAAGCCGGTTAGCCAGCCAGGCAGCACTTCACGCACCAGAATAGGGTAAGACATGTCAGCGTTCAGTACGTCTGTCAGGTTGCCATCCGCCATCTTGAATGGGATATCCAGCATGCCGCGCTGGTGCATGTGCCATGCAATGATACCCGGTAGCACCAGCATCAGGATGCCGACAATTTTCATCGCACCGGCAGCCAGCACACCTTTTTGGCCTTCAGCCAAGTTCTTGGCGGCAAGGGTACGCTGGATAATGGCTTGGTTAGTACACCAGAAGAACAGGTTGATAATGATGACGCCGGAGATCATACCATGCCAAGGGATGTTGGCATCGGCCGTCAGGCCAGCTGCGTTCATGCGCTCAGGGGCTTCTGACAGCAAGATAGAAAAGCCTTCGGTCATGCTACCGGAACCCAGTTCGTACAAGCCAATCGCTGGCACCAGCATACCTGCAATCAGCAGTCCGATGCCGTTGATGGTGTCTGATACCGCGACTGCTTTCAGGCCTCCGAATACCGCGTAGAACCCGCCGATGACGCCGATGGCAATGACCATGATCCACGTCGTGGTGTTGTCAGTGGTGCCGAGTAGGTTGCTAACATCAAACAGCTTACCTAGGGTGATGGCGCCGGCGTAAAGTACGAATGGCAGGAAGCCAATCACAATGGCGTAGAGGAAAATGAACGAGGCAACAATACGCATTTTCTTGCCGTAGCGGTTTTCAAGAAATTGCGGAATGGTGGTCACGCCTGATTTTAGATAACGAGGTAGAAAAACAAAGGCTAGAACAATCAGGGTAAGAGCAGATGTGGTTTCCCATGCCATTACGTTGGCACCATTCATAAATGCATTGGCATTTAATCCTGTTAGCTGCTCGGCTGAAATATTAGTAAGAAATAGCGAACCGGCGATAACAAACCATGGCAAACTTCGGCCTGCAAGGAAGTAACCAGTTTCACTGTTTAGGTTATCATTTCTTGTTTTTATATAAGAAATGACCGCAACGAGTGCTGTAAAGAATATAAAGGATAGTAGGGTGAACATTTATTGTATACTCACGTTATGTCATAGTTTTATTCGTCTTCAATAACGCTTTAATTATTAGGATAAAGTCATTATTAAATGATTGAACCAGATTTATTGTTCACCTGTAGGCTTACAGAATGAATGGATTTACTGATAAAAAGCATGTAAAAAACGAAACGCAGCACAATATTCCGGTAGTTCTTGACGGAAATGTGATGTCGAGCGGGATCCGTCTTATCGCCTTATGGGATACCAAAGCGGATGCATCCTATGATGTGAAGTGGCCAAGGGATAAGCACCTGCCACTGAACCCCCATTCGACAATTGCACTGTATACGCGATACGGCAGCGGTGTGGTGAGCTTATCTAATGGCGAGGTGATTGCCTTGCCAGAGGCGAGCGTTATCTTTATAAACCCTTTACTTATAGAGGGTTATCGCTGTGTTGGTGAAATATGGGATTTGTTTTTGTTGGAGTTCGTCCCGAACGGGTTCTGGGATTTGCCCTATAACCAATTGATTAATCTGCCTGACGATGTCGATGTTAGTCAGCAACTTGAAAGGGCATCACGCTTGTTCTCGTCGCAAAACGCTGGCCAAGAGCCACTGGCGGTTTCGATTATCACGACGGTTTTGTACGAATGGCTGTCGCAGGTTAAGCGTGTATGAAAAAAAGGTGCAGTTGGTAATAGATGAGTTGTGTAGCAACCTTGGTCGGAAGTGGACGGTAAAAGAAATGGCGAGCTATGTAAAATGTAGCGAGCAGCATTTACGAAAAATATTCCTTAAGCATACGAATCAGTCACCTAAAGAGTATTATTTAAACACGAAACTCCATTATTCCTACTCGTTATTAAAAGAAAATAAAAGCGTTCATCGTGTAGCCGAACAATTGGGCTTTTATGACAGTTTTCACTTTAGTAAGGCATTTAAGCATAAATTTGGCTATTCACCATCAGAAGTTAATGCTAATAAAGATAAATAAGTGATATAAATAACCTCAAGCATATATGATGGCTATAGGTGCTTGGTTGTGTACATGGGGCATCACCCCTGAAACATGTTTATAACTTGAAAAGCAAGTAAGGTTGTGAAAGCTTGGGTTAATGGCTCCAATAAGTATAACTTTGAAGTTAAGCGATAAAGACTTTGTCTGGGGGCTAGAAAATTGCACACCTTGCTTAATCAGAGGTTCTTTAAATCTGGTATAAAGCTCGGTAGGGGGCCTTGTTTAAAGTAAAGTTAAAATCACCCAACAAAGTGCTCAAAAAAGCCAGTAACAGAAGCTGCTGGCTTAGAAATGATTGCAAACGTATCTTAAGGTGAGGCCTTTGTTATTTAACCGACGCTTTTACCGATTTAACTAACATCCCATCATCAGCGTCTTGGCTTGTTGAGATAAAGTGAAGATAGCTGATGCCATTAGGGCTGGTATTTTTAATTTTGAGCCTATCCACTGGCTTCCCATCAAGTAAGACTCGAACAGATGAGTTTTTCTTTACCCCGTTCCAATCTAAGCCAAGGGTATACCAACGGTTAGCTTTGAGTTTATGCTTACCAAGCTTTTCTCCAGGTGCCAGATTCAAAGTATATACAGCATAGTGTGCAGTTGTTTCGTCAACAGCATTGAACAGGCGATCAGTGAGGCTAACTTGAGTGCCACCACTGTGTTTATTTAACTTAAAGCGAACATCAACTCGGCCTTTTTTCCCATTCGGGAAGTTCCAGGTTGCACCACCTTTTTCATAGTTAAGGTTGTTATCAATATTAATGAGTTCGCCGTCACTCACTCGTCGTACTTGGAGTGCTTTTTGCTTCGGCTTATCTTTAAGATTTACAAGTTGAGCGGATGGTTTACGATCATAGCTGACATGCCCTCTAACCTCTGGGATATAGCTATGAATGGTCCAATCTTCTAGGCCGTTGTTAAAGTTCTCTCTGCGTTTGTTTTGATAAAGCCAACGCGTATCCAAGATCATCAAACGGCGATGTTCTTTATGCTGTCCAATAGAAACAAGCACGCGATGCTTGTCCAGTTGGATAAACTCACTTTGCTGTTTACCCCGGTCACCTTTGCCTTCAAAGAGGGCATAATCATCACTATTGCGATGTTCATCTAGGATGATCTCACGAAATCCAATCCATGTTTTACCGTCATTGTCAGAGATTGCAGCATGATGGGAGTCGCGATTAGTAAAAACGTCTTCCCACATGTCATCTTGGGTACCTTGGTGCTCAGGCAATGGCATCGTATTTGTCCATAGAGCAAGTAGGCGTCCATCCTTCAAGCGGCCAATGGTTGGCATAGTTAATGTACCGAAAAAACGCGAAGGTTGTGATTCAGTCCATGTATCACCAAAATCTGAGGAGAATGCTTCGTAGTATTGATCTTGTGAGGTGCGAACAAGAATCCAAAGGCGCCCGTCTTTTAGCTCTACAATTGATCCTTCAACGCCGCTATTGCGCCATCGTACACCTTGGTGGATTTCATCTTTTTCATGCGGAGGGGCTGAGATTATGTCTTTAGAAGTGCGCCAAGTTAGCCCGCCATCATCTGAAATATGTATTGTTGTACCTTCGCGCATTTCATGTGACGGAATTAAAATTCGTTTACCGTTATTCACGAAAGTTGGATTACGCATAATGCCACTAAGAGTCAGGTAGTTCTCTTTGTCATTTTGCTCCCAGTTATAGTCAAGTTGGCCATCTTTTGTCACCGCGGCCCATTCGCCATCAAGTCCGCCATTGGAAATAAAAACGTAACCATCAATTGGCTGTACTCGTATATATTCCCCAGTAATTGGGTTAGGGGAAATTGCTGGTGACTCAATTGGAATTCCCCCAAAGTTAGGCGGGTATGATGATGGCGCCAAGCTTTCTTGCCATGTAAGGCCATTATCGCTACTTACCAGCATTTTACGGCCAGCGTAACCCTCCCCACCATTATAGTGGCGAATTTCATGGTCATTGACTCGTACTAGGCCTCTTCCTGCATCAGCGGGAGGGACGCCCACAATTTGTGGTGGCTGGATATCTTTCACACTTGCCAAAGTGACCTGTGGTAAAAACAGCAGCAGCATTATCAATTTATGTAACTTCATTGTTTCTCCTGATATATAACAAAATGACGCAATGATTTAGACAGCCATCACTATTTCTGGCTGTCTTATAGGTAATTAGTGGTTTTTAATCTTCTTGTTTATTTGAATACTTTAATGATTGACCGCATTTATTTTTCACCAACATTAATGTTTATTCTTTTTTATATGCCGTAATCCCTCAGCACAAACTCTCCCAATAAAATTACTAAACAGTATTTGGGGAGTAAATCTCCAAAATTTTATTGTTGTTGTGAGCGTGGCTTCATTATGCGGGGGGGTGGAGTTATGCTTCAATAAGTTTTGAGTGAAATGTAGCTTTGCTTCACTTTTTTGTTGGTGAGTCATGGAAGAAATGAGATGTTGCCCTAAATAATTGTTTGCCAGAAAAGTGAGTTTCCCCATTTCTATTTGCACCGATTACTTTTACCCTAACCATAAACAACTGTCAGATATGTGATTATGCACTTCACCAACCAAACCTTTACCGACCATAGCTTTGCCAAAGAGCAGTTGCAGCAGGCTACCTTTGAGCATTGCCAGTTTATTCGCTGTGACTTCAGCCGGGCTGATTTGACCGAGGCGAGCTTTGAACATTGCCAGTTCGTAGAACGGGGTGAGCATGAAGGCTGTGTGTTTCAATACACCAAGCTGAAAGAGGCCAGCTTTAAAGAGTGCGACTTGAGCATGGCTGATTTTACCGGAGCGGAAATGTTCGGCATTGAGATCCGTGACAGCCAGCTTAAAGGGGTGGTTTTGTCCCGCGCCCGGTTTGCCAATTACATTACCCACAATACCTTCTTTTGTTCGGCGTATATTACCCGCTGTAACTTGGCCTATGCCGACTTTGAAGATGTGAAGCTAGAAGAGTGCGAGCTGTTCGAAAACCGCTGGACCGGGGCGAATTTAGTTGGAGCCTCGTTTAAGGGATCAGACCTTACCAACGGTGAGTTTTCGCAAGAGGCATGGGGGCAGTTTGACTTAACGGGTGCTAACTTGAGCCATGTTGATTTAACGGGACTCGATCCTCGTCGAGTGAGCCTTGATGGCGTCACCATTTGCGATTGGCAGCAAGCGCAGCTGCTGGAACCTCTGGGGATCATTGTGCTGCCAAGCTAGAGGCTTACATGCGAGTTATTAGCTAAAAACCAGCTCAAAAGATCAATATACCCTAATGCCGTTCACTTATGGTGGACGGCATGACTGTATTTCAGCGCCCATTTTATGCTTATAGCGCTAGCGTTAAGCGCAGCATGTCTTTATGTTGAATGCCGTTCTCGAAAATTGGCTCGTCATAGTGAATGAGGAAAAAGTCTTTATCTATGCTCGTTACCCTGAATCCCGCCCGCTGGTAGAAGGTGAGCTGGTAGCCGAATGTGCCTGTGCCAAGGGTGAGGTTTTTTAATCCTTGTTGGCGGCTTTGCTCAATCACGTGTTCAAGTAACTGGCGTCCGATCCCTCCGGCTTGAAGGTGAGGGCAAACCGCAATATTCATCAGTTCTGCGCTGTTATTTTCAAGCGGCTTAATGACACAGACACCGACGTCCTTGTCACCTTGCTTAGCCACATAGATATGGGAGCTTGCCAAGTAAGTACGTACTTGCTTTTCGCTGGGATCGGCCTCTAGCAACAAAGGCATAGGCGCGTTTTCCGCTGTTGTTGAAATAATGGTCAATGCTGGCATGAAATATGGTGAATTCCTAAGTAAGCAAATGATTGATTGGTAGATAAAACCGAATGAGGCTATTTTGTCGAAAAAAACATCGTTTGAAAATAAGATTTCGATCAAAGTAGTTTTGTCATGAATTGATTACAATGTAGCCAACAAAATCAGTGATATTTCCGGAGGAAAGCCATGACTAACTACCAACATTATGAGTCAACGGTTGATCAAGTTTACCGGTCTATCTTACAGGAAGTATCAAGACCGTGGCACATTCAGCACCAGCCAGCTTTGGCTGGCGCAGATCAAGCCCAGCAAGCGGTCGCATTGGTGTCTCCCCGCGGGACGGTTTGCCAGCGCATAACGCTACCTTCGCAATCGGCACAGCACCTTTGGCCTGACAACTCCTCAGTCAGCCAGCTGGTTACCGAGTATGTGGTCCGTGGCGCCGCCCGTCTTGCTCCACTTCGTCAAAGTGCATTTCGTAACAACTTCCCCCACTGGCTAGAGCGTTGCTTGCAGCAACTTCACTTCCTTATCGACTCCAAAGATAAATTGCTGTCTGTGATGAAAGATCCGCTGTTCCCGTTCCCAAGTAACGTTAAAGTTGGCGGTACTTACCTGCCATGCTGGGTTTGGTACCAAGAAGAAGACAAAATGACAGTGTCGGTTATCGACCGCCGAACCGGCCAATTTGCCGAGCCCCGCAATGTTGCCCCTACTCAGCTGGTGGACCGCGAGCGCTGGTTGGGTGCCCAGGTGATCGACTCAGTAGAAGAGTCTATCGACACTATTCAGCACTATGTGAATGAGCTGATCGAAGGCCAAAAACAGCGGGAGTTCGACGAGCCCAAATTAATGGACGCGATTACCAACCCGTGTGCATCGACGCTGAGCCCGGTAATGAGTGTGGCCTTAACCATGGTGGTGGTTGCCGGGTTCTTTATTACCTTTAAGTGGCTACTTGGCTTTTAGCATGTTGGTATCAGCCACCAATATTCGGTAAAATTAAAATAGTACTGGATAGAGATATTGGATAACGGCAATGCATAACTTAGCGCTGCTTTCAGATGCTGAAAAAAATCGAGTGGAATTGGATAAGCAGGCGGCTTACTCCGTTTGGCAAGTAAAGAATGCCAAGAAGGGGTATGAGGTATTTGCCGAGATCGCCAATAATATCAGCGATGATGATGAGCGTGAGTTCTTTGAACGTGCCGTCACCAAATACAAAGCGCAAATGGGTGTTGCATAATATTCATTGTGCTTGAGTAAACGGATACTGAACAAATAGGCAATTCCGTATCCGATAGTAGGCTCAGATCATGATTCTAAGGCGCAGTACGCGCCTTTTTTGTTTGGGTTTGCTATTTTTGTCTGCCTGCATAATCCATGCAGTGACAGACGGGTTGTAAACTGCTCGTAAGGGCAGAAAAGGAATAGAGAATGAGCACAAGCAAGAAAGTTCTTGTTGTCGATGACGATCAGGAAATTCGTGAACTGCTGGATGAGTTTCTGACCAAAGCGGGCTTCACTGTAACAACGGCTGCGGAAGGCGAAGAAATGAAGCGCCGTCTGGCTTCGGGCTACCCTGATCTGATCTTGCTGGATGTCATGATGCCAGGTGACGATGGGTTTACCCTCTGCCAATACATTCGTAAAACGTCCGATGTGCCGATCATTATGTTGACTGCCGTTTCGGATGAAATGGATCAGGTTATCGGCCTTGAACTGGGTGCCGACGATTACATCGCCAAGCCATTTAGCCCACGCCAGTTGATGGCGCGTATCAAAGCCTTGTTACGACGGGTTAAGCCGACCGAAGCACAGCAGATGCCGTCGGCACCGAAATCGATTCGTTTTGCCCACTGGCGCTTAGATACCGCAGCCCAGCGACTGTATGATCTCGACAAAGAGAAAGATTACGAGCTAAGCGGCGGAGACTATGCTTTGTTGATGTTGTTTTTGACTCGCCCCAACGAAGTGTTAGATCGGGATACTATCTCATTTGCTACCCGTGGCCATGAGGCAAAACCATCGGCACGTAGCATTGACGTTCAGCTTAGCCGCCTACGCCAACGCCTAGGTGATAAGGGTAACCAGCAACGATTAATCAAAACCATCCGTGGTAATGGTTACTCGTTCAATGCTGAAGTCACCTACGAAGATTAATACCTGAAATCTGGCGTTGCTTGGCAGCGCCGGTTTTGAGTGAGAAAACATGAATATTCAAAAATGGCTGCCAAAGTCTCTGTTGGCTCGTACCCTCTGGTTCACGTTGCTGGCGGTGTTTCTCGCTCAGATGATTGCCACCACCATTTGGTATGGCCAATCCAAGCAGCGTGATCTCCAAGGTTTGGAATCTGCTTCGGCAAGCATGGCAAACATGTTTGCTTCCACGGTGACGTTCTTTCAATCCCTTCCCCTTGAATACCGCCATATTGTCTTGGATCAGCTACGAAATATGGGGGGAACCCGCTTTTTCGTCTCCTTTAACGAAGAAGAAATTTTGATTGATCCTATCCCTTCATCACAGATGAAAAACACGGCGGTTAGGGTGTTTGAAGAAGTGTTGAGCGACAAGCTGCCGAGCCTGGATGTGATTCGGGTTGAGTTCTCCCGCCCTGAAACCCTGCATGTGCTCAAAAATGATATCCTGCTGAGCGATCTCCCCCGTTCTTGGGCGCACTATACCCTTAGCCTTGAGCCTTTGAATCCGCCTATTTTGGTGGTGCAGTTGGAGTTGGCCGAAAACGAATGGTTATACATTGCCGGTTTGCTGCCGTCGCCTTATGTCAGCCTGGAAGATGAGATCATTACCAGCCAGCAAGTGATTTTTATGGGCTTTATCACCACCTTGCTGTTGTTGTTTACCTATTTCATGATCCGTCGCCAGACCAAGCCACTTAAGCGCCTGGCAAACGCGGCGAATGCCTTGAGCTTTGATATTTACCAACCGCCACTCAAGGAAGAGGGGGCGAGCGAGCTGGTGACCGCAACCCGTGCCTTTAACCGGATGCAACTCAGGGTACGGCGCTATATTGATGACCGCGAGCACTTGTTCTCGGCTATTTCCCATGACTTGAAAACCCCGATCACCCGCCTACGTTTGCGTGCCGAGCTGATCGATGACGAAAGCAAGATCGAGAAATTCAACAATGATCTCGACGAGCTTGAGATGATGGTGAAGGGGGCGTTGCAGACCGTAAAAGATACGGACCTGCATGAAAACCTGACCCAAGTTGATATTGCCGAGATGTTGCGCAGCATTGCTGAGCAGCACAACCAAGAGCTGGTGAAAGTACATATTCCTGATATCAAGATAGCCCCGCTGACGGGCAAGCCGCTGGCACTGAAACGCTGCTTTAGCAACTTGATTGAAAACGGCGTGAAATATGGTGATGAAGTACGCTTGATCATTGTGGACGAGAAGGGCTCGCTCATTGTGATCATTAAAGATAGTGGGCCGGGGATCCCCGAGGCCTCGCTAGAGGCGGTATTTGAACCCTATGTACGTATCGCAAAAGACGATGAAGGTCACGGGCTCGGCATGGGGATTGCGCGTAATATTATCCATGCCCACGGCGGCGATATGGCAATTCATAACTCGGTTGACGGTGGACTGGAAGTTAAGGTCTTTATCCCTCGTTTGATAAAAGAAAAATAAAGGTCGGAATAATGAAACACTCCTTGCTGTCTCTTGCTTGTGGTTTGGGTATGGCGGCATCGTCAGTGATTGCCCACGCCGGTGAAGTAGAAGTGTTGCACTGGTGGACATCAGGCGGTGAAGCCAAGTCGGTACAACTGCTAAAAGACACCATTGAAGCCCAAGGCAACCAATGGAAAGATTTTGCCATTGCTGGTGGCGGTGGCGAAAGTGCCATGACGGTGTTGAAAACCCGTGCGGTATCGGGCAACCCGCCGTCGGCAGCGCAGATCAAAGGCGATGATATCCAAGAGTGGGGTCGGTTGGGCTTTTTGGCCGACTTGAATAACGTTGCCGAGCAAGATCATTGGCAGCAGTTTTTGCCCAAGGTCGCCCAGCAGATCATCATGCATGAAGATGACTATGTTGCGGTGCCGGTGAATATTCACCGAGTTAACTGGCTATGGGCGAACCCGAAGGTGTTTGCCGAAGTGGGTGTGGCAATTCCCGTGACACTGGATGACTTTTTTGCCGCCGCCGAAAAAATCAAGCAGGCGGGCTATATCCCATTGGCTCATGGTGGCGGTCAGCCATGGCAAAACGTCACCTTGTTTGAAGCTGTCGCCCTGGCAGTTCTTGGCCCTGAAGACTATCAAAAAGCCTTTGTCGAGCTTGATATGTCGATACTAAATAGCCCGAAGATGGTGGAAGTTTTCACTCAGTTCCGCCGTATGAAAGAGTACGTTGACCCTAAATACCGTGGCAACAGCTGGAACACCGCGACAGCCATGGTCAGCAATGGTGAAGCGGCGATGCAAATCATGGGGGATTGGGCCAAGGGTGAGTTTGCAGCCGATGGCAAAGTGGCAGGCCAAGATTATATTTGCGTCGCCGCCCCGGGCACGCATGGCCAGTTCACTTACAACATTGATAGCTTTGCCTTCTTTAAGCTCAGTGACGAAGAGAATCGCAAAGCGCAGGAAGATCTTGCTCGCGCCATTTTGGATGAAGGTTTCCAGACATCATTTAATTTGAATAAAGGGTCTATCCCAATTCGTATGGATATGGCGCTGGACAGCTTTGATCAGTGCGCCAAAGATTCAATGGCAACCTTTAAAGATACCGCTGAAAATGGCGGATTGGTGCCGAGTGTGTCCCAGGGCTTGGCAACAACCAGCTATGTCCAAGCGGCTATTTTTGATGTGGTGAGTAATTTCTTCAATGCCAAAACGGCTGATCCTAAGCAAGCGGCACATCGTTTGGCTCGGGCTGTTAAGGCGGCGATGTAGGGTTTAATTCTCATTAGGCAAATTCTATTGCCTAATGAGAACTACTTTGGTTTTCGGTCATGTTAGATGTATCTGGGTGAATTCTACATTTAGTTTTCGATTATGATGTGATCACATTCGGTTGTGACTAGTTTTGCCTTATTGTTTTCGATCAGTTGTGCGGCGAATGATGGTGTAACAGCTTGAGTTTGGCCTTTAGTTTTTGTCGTTGCTCCTTCCCATACATTATCTCTGTATTTGCCCATTTCGGTGTATTCAATTAGTACTTTCATAGCTAGCTCTCTTATTGGTGTTGTGAACGCATAACTAAAAAGCTAATACTTATTCTGATATCTGGCACCTGCTAAAAATGGAATATGAGATTGGCGGAATAATACGTGCTTCAGTGGGGCTTTCTCTCAGGGAAGCTCTATGCTTATTGATATATATTTTATTAACGCGCGTGATTTGTTGGGAAGTTGCTAGGTGACGATAGGTGGGCAATAAGCTTCTATTATTCTTTAATTCTATTTTAGCAATATCGAGATTATTTCTACATAAGATGTTAAAACTCAAATACTTAAATCCATTAAATATTTAGCTGAATGTCAATTAGCTGTCAAAATTCGGAAGAAAAAGAGACACTCATGCCACAAAGTTATAAATTCTCTCGTGAGCGGCTTTGAGGTTATGTAACCTTTGCTTGATGTGGTAAATAATATTCGATATTAAAATGGAGAATAATGATGAAACGTTCTGCAGCTCTTTTCACCGGTCTAATTTTGAGTGTAACCCTAATGGGTTGTTCAAGCAGTGAAGAAGTGGATCAGCTAAGCCAGCTAACCAACAAAGTTGATATGCTTTCTGATCAGGTTAGCTCACTACAAGGCCAGCAAGATCAATTGGCAGGCGCGGTAAATGACTCGCGTGCAGCATCTGATGCGGCATACCAGGAAGCAATGCGTGCAAACCAGCGTATCGATAACATTGCTGACTCTTACCAGAAGTAATGCCATGAAGTGGCGTTAATGGCGCCACTTTCCTCCTTTTGCCCTTAATTACTATTTTTTAAAGCAACGACCTTCGCCTTCGTTATCTCATCAGTATCGCTTTCTACAAACTGCAACGTCTTATCTTTCTTATACTTTAGCTATTATGCCTTGATGGCTGTTTGACTATTCATGCCGCCTGCAGGCGTGCGAGTGATTGGGTTTTAGGGGGATGCGATGAAACTGTTGTTTTTGGTTCGACATGCCAAGTCATCATGGGATGATCCAACGTTGGATGATCATGAGCGGCCGCTTAATAGCAGGGGGATGAAGAATGCACCTAAAATGGCGCAACAGCTCAATGCTTGGCAAGCCAGCCCTCAGTTGATATTAACCAGTTCGGCTTTGCGGGCATCGGAAACGGCGTACTTGATGGCAAAAGCGCTGCACAGCAAGCCTAAGCTAGAGTCGAGAACCGAGCTGTATTCGGAATCACCGTTTGAGCTGCTCGATATTATTCGTGATTGTAATGACGTGGTTGATAGGTTGATGGTGGTCGGCCACAATCCGGCCATGACGGACTTGGCCAATATGCTTGGATTCCAGACCGAGAACATCCCCACCTGCGGGGTATTGGTGGTTGGGTTTGAAGTTGACTGTTGGCAGGCAGTGGCTGAAACGGATGCGACAATCTTTTTCTATGATTACCCTAAGCGGCTGAGAGAAAAGAATTAAATTGATATATTGTGCGATATAACATGCTATTGCTGAAAATGTGTCCAAACGGTTGTTTTTGGTTAATTTAAGGGTTTACAACTTTTCTGATGCTCGGTATTATTCGCCGCACTTACGGAGAGATGGCTGAGTGGTTGAAAGCACCGGTCTTGAAAACCGGCATACGTTTGTAGCGTATCTAGGGTTCAAATCCCTATCTCTCCGCCACATTCTAAAGAGCAGTATATATACTGCTTTTGTACAGAATTGGAGCGGTAGTTCAGTTGGTTAGAATACCGGCCTGTCACGCCGGGGGTCGCGGGTTCGAGTCCCGTCCGCTCCGCCACTGTTTAAAAGCCTTGTCGAAAGACAAGGCTTTTTTGCTTTTAACGCTCCAGAAAGTACTGCGTACATCTAACCTTAATCTTTAAGCGACTCGTACGGCAGGCCGACGTATTGCTCGGCAATGGTAACTTTGCCGGCTGGCGTATTAAGGAAATAATCGAGTTCTGAGCCCATTAGCTTGTTGAAGATTGCACCGTCGGTATTATCGACATTGAGCTCGCCGAAGTCATGCAGCATGTTGGTCATCCACCATGAGAAACGCTCGCCGTGCCACACTCGACGCAGGCAAATTTCTGAGTACTGCTCAATACAGCCCATGTCGTCGTGCTTGTAGACGCGGGTTAGCACTTGATACAAGGTGGCGACGTCTGAAGCGGCGAGGTTTAGGCCCTTCGCCCCCGTAGGTGGCACGATATGGGCGGCATCTCCCACCAAGAATAAACGGCCGTATTGCATCGGCTCACAGACGAATGAGCGCAGTGGGGCAATGCTTTTCTCGATACTTGGGCCAGTTTGCAGTCGCTGTGAGGCATCTTCCGGTAAGCGTTTTTTCAGTTCATCCCAAAAGCGCTCGTCGCTCCACTCTTCCACCTTGTCGGTGAGAGGAACCTGCAGGTAATAGCGTGAGCGAGTCGCGGAGCGTTGGCTGGCCAAGGCAAAGCCACGGGGATGCTTACAGTAGATCAACTCATCATCGACCGGTGGGGTATCACTCAATAGCCCAAGCCAACCGAACGGGTAAACACGCTCGTATTCTTTTCGAATGTGATTGGGAATGGTGGGGCGTGAAATACCATGGAAGCCATCGCAGCCAGCGATGAAATCGCAGTTCACTTCGTACTGCCGACCATCTTGTTCAAAGTACACTGAGGGAGCCGCAGAGTTGGCATCGGTAATTTCAGACACGGGCGCGTTGTAGTAGGTAGGCAGGCAAGCTGCTTGGCGAGCATCCATCAAGTCTCGGGTGATCTCGGTTTGACCGTAGCAAGTCACGACCTTGCCGTTGGTTAGCGCTTTTAAGTCAATGCGGGTACCTTTTCCGTTAACACTAATTTGAAAGCCGTCATGGGTATGCCCTTCTGCATCCATGCGGGCGTTGCAGCCTGCTTCACGAATCAAATCGACAAAACCTTGCTCCAGAATACCGGCTCGAATCCGGGATAACACATGGACGGCAGAAGATCGTTCGATGATGACATTGCTGATGCCTTGTTTTGCCAATAATTGGCCAAGCAGCAGACCAGAAGGACCTGAGCCAATAATGGCTACCTGGGTATTGATGACTTCCATTTCAACGCTCCTGAATAATGAAGATGTATTCATTGTGTTAAAAGGTTGTGATCTTCTCCATTCAATTACCGACCAAATTCTTGTACTTTTTAGTCATGATGGATATTGAAAGGCATAGCGATGGAAAGCGAAGCAGCCATACCCCGTTTCTTCTTGTATGGCGAAGAAAATGACAGCGATGATTCTGAATTTGTTCATATCGAGTCAATAGCAGCAAGAAGCGAAAAGCAGGGGTGGAAAATCAAGCCACATCGGCATGGAAAGTTGTTCCAGTTGCTGATCATATATCAAGGTGAGGCTAAAATATTATTAGATAACAAAGAGCTAAGCTTTGATGGGGGAGGGGCGGTGGTAGTCCCAACCGGGGTTGTCCACGGGTTTGTTTTTTCGCCCGAAACCTTAGGTCATGTACTGACTATTGCCGAGCCGCTTATCAACCAAGCGGCAGGTTCAAGGGCAATGGGGCTGTTTGATACTGTTATCCATAGCCCGAGGATATTGCGTTTCTCATCCAACTCTCACCACCCGCAACAGCTCAAGAACTATTTTGATTTATTATCAGCAGAGTCAGATTCGAGCTATTCAGGTAAGCGACATACGGTTGAGTGGCTCGCCAAACTTATTCTGATGACCCTGTACCGGGAAATCGAGCACTGCAACCATCAAGGCTTGGGGGCAAATCAGCCAAACCAAGGGTATTATGTGTTTCAACAGTTGGTAGAGAAGCATTTTCGCCAGCAATGGACGGTTGCCCGATATGCCAACCAGCTTCAAATGTCGCTTTCAACCTTGAATCGGATATGCAAAACGGTCAAAGGAGTGGGGGCCAAAGCAATCATTTCCGATAGGCTGTTTATTGAGGCCAAGCGAAGCTTGCTCTATACCCAGCTCAATATTGACCAGATCGCCTACAACTTGGGGTATGACGATCCGGCCTATTTTTCCCGCTTCTTTAAGAACAAATCTGGGCTGAGTCCGAAGCAGTTTCGCCAATTGAATCCGTTTGATACTGAGTTTTAGAAGACATCCAGATCATTGCCGATCACGACGTCACCATCGTAACTGGCTTGCACCTCTTCCAATACCGAGTCGACAGAAGCACTGTAGTGAAGGATATGGCTTAATACCAACAGCTTAGGCTGAGCGGCATTGGCTATCTTTGCGAGTTCATCGGTCTTGGTGTGGCTACTAGAGTGATATTTCTGCCAGAACGGGGGTAGTTTTGCCAAGCCTTCGTCGCTGATCACTTCATGAACCAGTACATCAGCATTTTTGGCAATGTCCTTCATTGCCTCTGAGTAAGCGGTATCCCCGCTGATCACCACCACGCGGTCTGGCGTTGTGATCTTGTAGCCAAACGCTGGGCGGATATCGCCATGGGGAACCTTGAATGCTTCGATAGTCACCCCGCCTTGGTTATAGACTACGTTGCCGGTGGTGTATTCGGTGACATTAACTTGGTATAGCGTCGGGTTTTTCACTGGCTGCTTGCCACTGGTACGTAAGCGAATGTCGGCCGACAGCATATCGTAGTATCCGGTGATGAACTTCTTTGTTCCTATAGGGCCATATACAGACAGCTTTTCATCCCTGCGCCACCAGTAAGTGGCGGCCAATTCCGAAACGTCGAGAATATGGTCGCTGTGTAGGTGGGTGAGAAACACATGTTGGATATTGGTTGGATATAGCGCTTTGATCCCTTTATGTTGGGCAGCTTCAATGGCTCGCTGCACCATGCCGCCGCCAGCATCGAAGACAAAGGCCCTATCGTTATAAACGACAGCGGTTGATGGACCCGATCGGGAGGCGTCGGGGACAGGCGTTCCCGTGCCTAGCAGGATGACGTCGGTTTTTGCCATGGCGGTGAATGAGAGCAATGCACCAAGCATGACAGGAATTGCGCGCACAAGCGTACGCGAAGACAGATATTTCATCTTTTTCTCCGTAGGGTAGGTTTTATTGTTGGTTGTAGTGCGTTTGTCGCTACCCCCCACAGCCGCAATAGCTGTGGGGGTGGAAGTGCTAGAGCAAACCCAGTGCGAGGGAAGGGAAGCCGATGATAAGCAGCAGGCGGGTGATATCTGACAGCACAAATGGGAATACCCCCTTGAACATGTCTTTGATGGATACTCCCGGGGCGAGGGATTTGATGACGAATACGTTCATACCCACAGGCGGGGTGATCAGGCCGAGCTCAACGGTGATAACAGCAACGATACCGAACCAAATTGGGTCGAATCCGGCTGCTTCGATCAATGGGTAGACCACCGGTACCGTAAGCAGCAGCATTGCAATGCTGTCCATGACACAGCCTAATAGCATGAATAACAAGAGTACCGCGAACAGCACCATGTAAGGCGATAGTTGCAAGCTATCAACAAAGTCGACCAACGAGTAGGAAATACGCGAAACCGACAGGAAGTAGCCAAAGATTTCGGCACCGATGATCATAAAGAAGATCATTGATGATATCGCCAAGGTCTCTTCGATGGATTCGATAAACTGTTTCCATGTCATGCCACGGAAGATGGCGATGAACAAGGTACCGGCCGCACCAACAGCTGCTGCTTCGGTCGGGGTGAATAAACCAAAGTAGATCCCGCAGATGATAAAGGCAAAGATGCCGGTAAATGGCACTAAGCCTTTTAGCCCTTTGATTTTTTCCATAAAGCTGGTTTCTTGCCCTGGGGTGGCAAGATCAGGGTAGAGCCATACTGTAATGGCGATCGTGGCACAGTACAGGAAGAGGCCAAGCAACCCGGGGATCACCCCTGCAATGAACATATCACCGACCGATTGTTCGGTGATCAGTGCATAGAGCAACAGGGCGATGGAAGGCGGGATCATAATGCCTAATGTACCGCCAGCGGCAAGGGTGCCGGTGGCGAGGGACATCGAATAGCCATTCTTTTCCATCTCCGGTAGGGCGACACGGGACATACTGGCTGCCGTCGCCAGTGAAGAACCCGAGATGGCTGAGAATACGCCGCAGGACGTCACGGCTGCCAAGGCCATGCCGCCGCGCCATCGTCCAAACAGGGTACGTGCGCCATAGAAAAGTTCTTGCGACATTTGCGCCTTCGAGGCAAAGACACCCATCAGGATGAACATTGGGATTGGGCTGTAGCTATAGTTCGACAGGGTCTCAAATGGGCCGCTGTCTAAAATTGCAACGGCTGAAGGAAAGGCAACTATCGAACCGAAGCCAACAAAGCCGGTGACGGCCATTGATAAGGCGATAGGGGCTCGGAAGGCGATCATGACCAACATTAAGCCAATACAAATTAAACCTATGGTTGAAGCATCCATTATGCAAGCTCCTCTTTGTGCTGTGATTGTTGGCGAGCGCCTGGCGCTGTTGCAGCTTCTGCTTTTTCGCTTGAATCACTTTGAGGCGTGGTGTCTGGAGCTGGGTCGTTTTTCGCGAACACCAACTCAAGTGCCAAGATGAAGGAGCGAAGCGTTAACATCGACGTTGCCACAAGCACAGTGCTGTAGAGGTAATGCATTGGGATGAGAAGATCTTGGGTTGTCTCTCCGGTCATTTGGGCAGAGCCAATCGCTTCGTAGAAGCGCACTGACATACCTGCACCCAGCAGGGAGAAGCCGAGGGTATAGAAGGCCTCAAGGTATATTTTTAGCCGTTGGTTCATTTTCTCGGTAAACAAGTCAACAATAACCTGAGACTTGGTGACCGAGTGTGGCAGGGTGAATAAAATGGCAAACAGCAGGCCATATTTAATTAATTCCACGCCACCGATGAAGGTGAAATCGATATTGCCGCCAGTGAAGTTAAAGACGGCGCGGGTGATGACATCGCTAAGGGTGATGAACATCATCGACACCAAAATGGCACCGCTGACGAGGTGTAATCCGTAGGCACAGCGGTTAACGAGGCTGACGAATCCTTTCATGATCGAGCTTCCTTATAGACTTGAGGCCTTTATTAGCAAGTGGGGTGAGTTAGCTACAGGTGGCAGATAATTCCATTGCTCGTTTGTAGACCGTTCTACCCGGAAGGCCTTTTGCGTCCAGTTCAGATAGGTAGTTTTCGGTTACCTTTTCAAATACTGGCTGCCAAGTTTCTTGGTTGCTGGATGCATCAACTCGGTAGATGCTGTGGTTGGCGGCTTTGGCGTCGGCAAGACCTTCTTTGTCTAGGCGGTCAAACACGGTGGCAGCGATGCTCGACCACTTTTCGCCGGAGTTGTTGTCGATAACGGCTTTTAGTTCGTCATCCAATTTGTTGTAGACGTTTTGGTTCATCGTCACGATGAATGCGAGGGAGTAAAGGCCACCAACCTCGGTATGGTTGTCAGCCAGCTCGTTCAGCTTGAAGCCCTTTGCGCCTTCCCAAGGTAGTGCAACACCATCGATGACACCACGTTGAAGCGACTGGTACGACTGCGGTGCTGGCATCCCGATGGGTAATGCGCCCAGCTCTTCAAGCAGGCTGCCGATCACGGCGGTAGGGCGGCGAATGCGAAGCCCTTCGAGATCTGACGGCTCTTCTATACTCTTACCCTTAACATGCAAGACGCCTGGTCCGTGGGTGAACAAAAAGAGTGGCTTGGAGTCTTTGTACTCTTTGCCGAATGCGCCCTCATCATACAGTTTCTGCGCAACACAAGAGCCTTGGGTCGCGTTTTGTACAACACCTGGCAGCTCTAATACTTGGGTGAGCGGGAAACGGTTAGCCGAGTAGCCTTGTACGGTTGCCGTGACATCTAAAATACGGTGTTTTACCGCATCATATTGGGCGGGTGGCTTGGCCAGCATAGACGCGGGGTATAGTTCTACCTTGATGCGGCCGTTGGAATCCGCTTCCACTTCATCGGCCCATGCTTGGTAGATCTCTTTGTGAATGTCGGAAACCGCAGGCCAGAAGTGGCCGAAGCGTAGGGTAACATCGGCAGCCATAGCGGTAGAACTTAGCAGTAGAGAAGTTAGAACAGCGGTACTCGTTTTTTTTAAAATAGTTTTCATAGATAAACGTCCGGTTGTTTATGTTGTATTAAAACTCTTTTGTATCGATTTCTTGCTGTGTTGTTGCTTTTTGCTTATAGATGATTGGTTATTGATTGTCGGTATTTAAAATTCTTCGGTATCAATTTCCTGTTGGGTTGTTGCGTTGTACCTCGGCCCGATAACGGTGTGTTGATTAATGATGCGATCGAGTGCATCCAGGGCGGTGTTACTGAGTTGTATTTCTCGTGCTGAGAAGTTTTCGACCATGTGTTCGTAGCTGGTGGTGCCAGGCAGCGCGATGATGTTGTCTCTTTGGGCGATGGCCCATGCCATGGTCATTTGGGCTAGTGACAGTGGCTCGCCTGTTGTCGAAGCCGATTTGGCTACGTCGAAGAGCTGGTCGATAAGCGCGAGGTTTTGAGCAAAATTCTCTTGGTTAAAGCGCGGCATTGCCCGGCGGATATCATTGGCGGCGAAGTTATCGACTTCGCGTAACTTACCGGTCAAGATGCCTCTTCCCAATGGGCTGAAAGCCACCATTGTAGCACCGACTTCTTCACACTTATCAAGTAAGGCAATTTCAGGGTTACGGGTCCAAAGTGAGTACTCAGATTGGACGGCTGCGATAGGGTGGATGCGATGGGCTTTTTCAAGGGTGGTGGCTGAGACTTCAGATAAACCGACTTCTAGAATTTTGCCTTCCTCAACCAAGCGAGAAAGCTCGCCAATGCTCTCTTCAATCGGAACTGACTTGTCCCAACGGTGAAGGTAGTAGAGGTCAACCACCTCAGTATCAAGGCGACGCAGGCTATCTTCGCAAGTTTTGCGGATGGTTTCCGGGCGTCCATCAATGGCTTTTTTACCATCAGGTCCTTTGAACATACCGCACTTACTGGCAAGCAGGTATTCATCACGGCGGTGCCCCACGGCCTTGGCAAGCAGGGACTCATTCGCCCCAAAGCCATACAAGGCTGCTGAGTCCAACATGCTATAGCCCTGATCCAGGGCTTGGTTCAGTAACTCAATGGCTTGTTTTTCTGATGGCGGGTTGCCATAGGCGTGGGAGACATTCATACAGCCAAATGCAACGGTCGGGGTTGAAAACCGACCAATACGGCGCATGTGTTTTTGCTGATTCGCACTGTCGCTCATTACATCATCCTTACACTATTTTCTTATCAGCGATTGGTGCGGCTGTGACTGCCTGCTGTGCTTCCAACTCATTGAGCAGGGCGTCGGCCAGTTCTGCGAAGTCTTCGCTTTCGGCATTTAGCGCTAAATCACCAATCTGTTGTTGCCAGTCTGTGGTGGCTTTTGCCATCCCGTTGTTCAGTCCCAACTGCTCAACGGTTAACGCCACTTCACGCATCTCTGCTGCACGGCGTACACCATGAAGCATCATTCGCTCGAGGTTGTAGCCCGCTTTTTCATACCAATTGAACTCAGGGTAGCTATTATCGAGCGAGGCCAAAATGCGGGTATCAATCTGTGCTTTTCTGGCGGCTAGCAAGCATTCGGCTGTGAGTGCCTCAAGCCCTTTAACCATGATGCTACGGACCATTTTGATTGATGAAGCCACACCAACGTCGCCCTCAATGATTTGGGCGTTCATGCCAAGAGAGTCGAATAATGGTTTTGCTTGCTCGGCATGAGAGCCGCAAATCAATAGTGGGGTGCGGTGAAGCTTAGGGTGAACAGGTGACATAACAGCCACGTCGACATAACAGCCGCCAGCGGCATTGATGAGTTTTGCATTCTCGCGCTTGGTATCGGGAGAGCACGAATTACAATCGAAATAGAACTGGCCTGGCTTGATGTGTTTTGCCGCTGCTGCCGCTGCCTCATAAGCCTGGTCTGCGGTGACAAGCGAGAATACCACCTTTGCGCTGTCGATGGCCTCGTGAAGATTGAAGCAACCTTGCACGTCTTGCTGGATGTAATCTTGTAATTTATCTTTGCGAAGACTTAGGTGATTCGTCTTTTGGTCATAGGCTGTAATAACTGGCGGAGCGGCATCGGCCCAGCCAGTAAGAAATGCTTTAGCGGCTTCACCAAAGCCGATGAAGGCAAGCCTAGATACTTTTGCCATAACGCTATCCTTTGCGGAGGGTAAATTCAAAAAAAATGTTAAAGCTATGTAAATAGCATTTTGAGAATTTAGCACTGCGCAAAACAAAGCGTAAATTGAAAAAAGTCAGTACCTATTCATTTATTGAATAGCGCTTTGGCGGTTATTGAATACCTGAAAATGCCAAACCCTTTTCCCTTAGCAGGTGAATAAAGTGCTCTTGCGGGGTGGTGGCTTGCCAGTTTTTCCTCAAGGTGATACCGATAGGTCGCTCTTTGTTGGCTAGCGGAAAAGGGATCACGGTTAGGGTATTTTCTTCAATTTCACGATAGGCTTGGTGCTTAGAAAGCAGCGCGAGTTTGTCACTTCCTAATAGCAATTCACGGATCAGTGCCTGAGAGCTTGCCTCGATGATTTGTGTCGGCTGGGCGCAGTTATTCTCAATGAAGATATCGTCGAACATTTCCCGTGCCGGGGTATTTTGCCGTGGCACAATCCAACTTTGCTTGGCCAATTCTTCCAGCGATACTTCGTTTTGGCTTGCCAACGGGTGGTCTTTTCGAACCAGTATGCTGTTGGGGGAGGCGAATAAGGTCTCTTGCTTAATATCACACACCGGGGTGGGGAAACGCAGCGCACCAATCAAGACATCGATTTCGCCATTTCTAAGGTGGTAGAGCAGATCTTGGTATGGGCCGTCGATGATTTGGATAGTGCAGTCGGGGTATTGGTCGGTAAATTCATTGATCGCATCAGGCAAAATACAAGTTCGTGCCAGTGGCATACTGCCAACCACGATATTGCCGGAGCTGGTATTGTTGTTGCTGGTGATTTCATCCAGTCCTTGCCGGATTTCACTGAAAGCCAGCTTGGTTGCCCTAACCAGTGATTGTCCCGCCTTGCTTATACAAATGCCAATACTGGTTTTTTCAAATAGTACCAAATCTAGGCAGTCTTCCAGCTCTCGCGATGCACGGTAGAGTGATGATTGGGAAACCCCAATGCGACGACCCGCCTCGGTATAGTTTTGCGCTTCGGAAACAGCCAGCAAAGCACGAAGCTGAGTGGTTGTTACGGCGATCACCCGGCTATTGGCGAGGGTTTTCTTGTCGCCTTTGCCGATACGTACCGCATCCTTGATGCCATTGTTGATTTGCTCAAGGGCGCGCTGGACCCGAAAAGAGAACCCCTCACCGGCATCGGTCAGGTACATGCCATCAGAGCGCCTTTCAAATAGATTCGTCTTTATACTCTTCTCTAGCTTCGAGATCGCTTGAGTAATGGCTGGCTGGGATAAAAAAATGCGTTCTGACGCTTTGCTGATGCTTTGGGTGTTAGCGACTTCAACGAATGCATTTAAATGCCGTAGGTTTGGGATATCAATCATCAAGTCCTCCTTAACTATCAAATTAAGGCGACTATACCAAAAACAAATACCATGGGTTGAAAATGAAATGTTAACTTTTTGATATTGTGATAACTATCAAAAAGCGAAAAATTAACTTTCTGGTCGCACCAGTTTTTTGGTTGGGCTATTCAAAAATGATGCAGTTTTATTCATAAATGGTGAGCCATGTCATGTTTTAATCGCGATTTCGAATGAATTTTAGTCAATCACTTGAATGATTATTCCTGATTTAATGTTTTATAAAACATGTACTTAAACGCATTTATTGTATTTTCGTTTCTTGTTTTGTGGGTAAGCGAGCAAAGGCTTTGCTTAGTGGTCGGTTTTATAAGGAAAGTAATAGGCATTTAAGCTCTCTACCCTTGTCCTTATGGTTCTCTATAGAGGCTGTAGCCCTTATAAATTAGGCTCTTGCCATTTTTTAATCAGTATATTGCCTGCTTAGTGCTTTATACCAATTAAGAGCATGTCTATATCAATATTGAATACACCTTGCACTATATCAATTACAGCGACTAAACATTCAATGCTAATGTTTTGGTGATGTTAATAGGAGGTAACACGCTGTGAATATGATTAAATCTTTAGTGCTGGCATTATCACTGGGAACCGCTACTGGTGCATACGCCAAAGACATATCTATTACTATTGGTCACGTAGACTCCCAGGATTGGACAATTTCTAAAAAAGGTGCCGCGACTCAGGTCTTCAAAAACTTAGTGGAAGCAGAGTCCGGTGGCCGAATTAAAGTCAATGTATATCCAGCTGGTCAGCTAGGTAGCGAGACAGAGCTGGTTCAGTCAGCACAGGAAGGCATGGTAACCATGGCAATGGTTTCAGGGCCGTTTACCAAAGTCTGTAAAGAAGCGGCGGTATTGGAAATTCCATACCTGTTCCCGTCAGCGCCAGTGGCGTGGGATGTGCTAGATGGTGAGTTTGGTAAGAAGCTTAGCGATCACTGTTTGAAAACAACCGGCCTTCGTACGCTAGCTTACGGTGAAACTGGCTTCCGTCACTTCACGAACTCAAAGCGCACGATCACCACCCCTGAGAACCTAAGTGGTTTGAAAATTCGTGTGATGACGGTACCGCTATACATTGAAATGATGAAGTCAATGGGTGCCGAGCCAACGCCAATCGCGTTCCCTGAAGTACCAACCGCATTGACCACGGGCGTTATTGACGGCCAAGAAAACCCTATCAGTGTTATCACTGCCAACAAGTTCTATGAGTTCCAGAAGTACATCACGCTTGATGGCCACGTCTACAGTACTGACTTCCTGCTGATGAACGACCACTTCTACAAGTCACTGTCTGACGAAGATCGCGCCATTATCGATCGTGCTGCGAAAGTGGCAGGTACCGTAGGTCGCGCTATCCAGCAGGTTAACTCTGCACAAGGCCTTGAAACACTGTCGAAAAACGGCATGGAAATCACCACGCTTAACAGAGAGCAGCTAGAGAAATTCCGTGAATCTTCTCAGCCTGGCGTTATTGAGTGGTTGAACAAGTCAATCGACTCTAAGTGGGTGGTTGATGCACAGGCTGCTGTAGCGAAGTCTCAGGCTAAAATCTAAACGGCATACGTTAGCTACCTATTGCTTGGCGATAGGTAGCTGATGCCATGCCAGTGTCGAGGTGGGTATGATAGAAAATTATCGCAAGGTGCTAGCTGCACTGACAGGGCTGTCACTGTTCAACTTGTTCGTTGTTATGTTGGTGGCAAGTATCAGCCGCTACTTTTTCAACTACTCGATTATGTGGAGTGAAGAGCTCGCCAAGTACTCCATGATCTATGGTGTGATGTTCGGGATGATCATCTGTTACTTGGACGGCACACATATCAAATTCTCTGTCCTAAATGGCTTCATTAAAGAAAGCCTGCAAAAGAAAATTGATTTTATTACTGACATTTCAGTGTTGGGCTGTGGCTTCATTATTGCTTACTCAGGTTATTTATTTACCCAGCGTCGGGGGAGTATCGTTTCTCCGGGGACTGGTATTGAAATGTACTACTTCCAATCAGCCATTATTGTTGGTGGTGTTGGCCTGATTATCGCCGCTGTCCTGCGTTTGTTGAGCTACCGTCAAAAGTCGGTGACGCATAACACTGCAGTTTTACAAGAACAAAACGATTAAAGGGATTTAGTATGTTTTCTTTGGCTGTTTTATCTTTCTTTTTAATACTCGGTATTCCGCTAGTCTTCGCCATTATCATGTCGATGACGTTGTATCTTGGCGAAACGCCTATTTCTATTAGTCTTATTGGCCAAAGGATCTTTGGCGGCCTCGATTCATTTTCCATTCTGGCAATTCCATTGTTTGTGCTTGCCGGTGAATTAATGAATAAAAGTGGCATTACCAACCGTATTATTACCTTTGCCAACTCGCTAGTGGGTGCATTCCGAGGTGGTCTGGCACAGGTAAACGTGTGGTCGTCGGTGATGTTTGCCGGCCTGTCGGGCTCTGCTGTTGCAGATACCTCTGCACTGGGTCGCGTGTTCATTCCTGAGATGGAAAAAGAAGGCTACTCTCGAGAGTTTTCTTCGGCGCTAACCGCGGCTTCATCGGTGATCGGCCCGATGATCCCACCAAGTATTCCGGTGATCATCTATGCCTTGATTGCCAGTGGCGTATCGGTGCCGGCATTGTTCTTGGCAGGGATTGTACCGGGCGTACTCTCAGCCGTTTGCTTGTCTGTATTTGTTTATATCTATGCGTCACGCAATAAGAACATCAAGTGTAATACGGCCAAGCAGAGCCTAAAAGAAAGGTTCAATGCGTTTATCAGTGCGATAGTACCGCTGACAATGCCAGTCTTTATTATCGGTGCCATCTTGATGGGGATTGTTACCCCGACGGAAGCGGCTGCGTTTGCTGCCTTCTACGCACTGATTATCGGTATGTTTATTTTTAGAACATTGAAGATCAAAGACTTGCCTGAAGTATTTATTACCTCGATGCGCGACTCTTCAATTGTGCTGATCTTGATTGCAGTGGTATCGGTCGCGAACTGGTTGCTGACTTTCTCTCAAGTACCTCAGATGATCAGCCAGCAGGTGCTGGATAACATCACTAACCCGATTGTGTTCTTGTTATTGGTTAACTTGATCCTATTGGCTGTCGGCCTATTCCTTGAGGGCATTGCCGCGATGCTGATTTTGATCCCTATCCTGCACCCAATAGCGATGAGCTTTGGTATTGATCCGGTGCACTTCGGGGTGATTGTTATCTTCAACTTGATGATTGGTTTGATCACACCGCCAATGGGCATGTGCTTGTTTGTTGCCAACACCATATCAAAGGTTGGAATTGCGGCGATTTCCCGTCAGGTTATTCCACTGTTCTTACTGGAAGTATTGGTACTGATGTTTATTACTTTCGTCCCTAGTTCTGTACTGATGTTACCAAGACTCTTTGGGTATTAACGAAAGACAAACAGTAAGAACGAAATAAAAGGTAATATTCGGCTGGAATTGCCCAGCCGAATAACCAAATACAAATAGCTATACCTAATAATTAAAATAAAAAATTTAATCGCAGATAAGGAAATATTGCGTGTCTATTATAAGCATACTGCTACCAATAATTATATTAATTGGTATCGGTTACTACACCGTGCATATTGGTTTCTTCAGTAAGAAGTTTATTAATGAATGCAGTGTGTTTGTCTTATATATAGCCATGCCGTCGATTATTGTCGTCAATATTATCGACATGGATTTCTTTTCCGGGTTAAACACGAATTACTTGACCGTTTATACCTTAACGGGGTTAACTGCCATGCTGTTTGGTATGTTAGGCAGTCGCCTGATATTCAAGCACTCTTGGGGGGAAACAGCGGTCAATAGCCTTGGGTGCGGCATGCCAAATAGCGCATTTATCGGCTTGCCGATTGCGATGCAAATATTTGAAAGCAATGTTGTTGAAGCTTTCTTAATGTGTATCTTAATCGAGAACCTGATCCTAATACCGCTATCATTGATTTTTATTGAGTCGACGAATGTGAAGACCAAGGTCAATGCAGGCAAGACGGCGTTGGCAATACTGTCGAAGACAATGAAGAGCCCAATCATCATCGCGATCATTGTCGGTGTGGTGATTAACCTATCAGGCTTAACAGTACCGAGCTACTTAGTGGAAACATTGGATATTTTGGCCAATACCTCAATGGGCTTAGCCCTGTTCTTTATCGGTGGGGCATTAGCCCGCTCTAAGATAATGGATGATTTAAGCCGGACACTGTTTGTTTCGTTTATTAAACTTATTGCTTGCCCGGTGATTGCCATTGTACTGATGTTGTTCTTACCGCTTGATGGTGATTTAAAGCTGGCGATCATTATATTTACTGCCGCGCCAATGATGAGTATTTATCCCGTTATTGGTGGGAAATATGGCCAACAAGTATTTTGTGCCAGTACCTTACTGATAACGACGGTGCTTTCGAGTATCACGATTACAACGACGATTTATTTTTACACCTTATATGCTGGAAGCGTGACTTTTTAACGCTTGTATTAATAATCTGCTTAACGGAATAAAACGATGACAAAATTAAACATTGCGGTCGCAGGTGCCGGCCTTATTGGTAAAACTCACTTGAAACTAGTGAGTGAAAGCACGGAGTGTAACCTTGCTGCTATTGTTGACCCATCGCCAGAAGCCAACGAAATTGCCGAACAATACCAGGTGCCACTGTATGCAAGCCTAAATGAATTGTTCGCAGCAAATAAGCCGGATGGCGTTATCCTGGCAACACCCAACAAGCTTCATGCCGAACAAACACTGCAATGTATTTATGAAAACGTGCCAGCGATTGTCGAAAAACCGGTAACAGAATCGATTGAAGATGGTGAGCGTGTCTATCGCGAAGCACAACGCTTGAATAGCAAAGTGCTTGTGGGTCACCACCGTGCGTACAGCCCGGTACTAGAGACGGCTAAGCAGGTTATTGAAAGTAACCAATTGGGTAAGTTGGTGGCTATCATGGGCAGTGCGATCTTCTACAAGCCAGATGACTACTTTGAAATTGGCGCGTGGCGCACGAAAAAAGGCGGCGGTCCCATCCTCATCAACCTTATCCATGAAATCGGCAACCTACGCTACCTAATGGGTGAGATTGTCGGTGTGCAGGCCATCAGCTCTAACGCGACCCGTCACTTTGAAGTAGAAGATACCACGGCTATCACCCTGAAGTTTGAGAGCGGTGCGCTAGGGACATTCTTGCTGTCCGATGCCGCAAGTAGCCCAAAGAGCTGGGAGCAAACCTCGCAAGAAAATAAATCCTATGCGACTTATGAAGACGAAGACTGCTACCACGTAGCGGGTACGCATGGCTCACTGTCGATTCCGACCATGCGCCTGAAGTCATTTGCTCAAGGGGAAGCGCAATCGTGGTGGAAGCCGTTGCAAGAGTCGGTAGCGAATATTGATCGCGAAGACCCTCTGAAACTTCAGCTGCAACACTTCTGTGATGTGATTAATAACGATGTTGAGCCACGCGTGAGCATTAAAGACGGTTTGCAGAACCTGAAGGTTATCGATGCCGTCATCAAGGCATGTGAAACATCGGATTATGTTGAAGTTAAGTAAGGCTGAATGTCGCTAAACACGCTGGCAGTAATGGATTAATAGAGGTATTACAATGAAGTATTCAATCGCAACTGTTTGTCTTTCCGGAACCCTTGCTGAAAAGATGGAAGCCGCCCATAAAGCCGGTTTCCATGGGATTGAAATTTTCGAGCAGGACTTAACAAAATTCACTGGCACTCCGGCTGATGTGAAGCGCATGGCGGGCGATTATGGGCTGGAAATCTTGGCGTTGCAGCCGTTTCGCGATATGGAAGGAATGCCTGCACCATTACGCCAGCAAAAGTACGACATGCTTGAGAAAAAAATGGCACTTGCCCATGAGCTTGGTACCAAGCGCATGATGATGTGCAGCAACGTCCAGCCGTATTCATCACCTGACTTGCAGCAGTGCGCCGAAGACTTGCATGCGGTCGCCCAGCTGGCCAAGCAAGAGAATATCATGTTGGGGTATGAGGCCTTGGCATGGGGTCGCCATATCGCCGATTATGATGATGCGTGGAAACTGGTGAACTTGGTTAACCACGATAACCTCGGTATTGTGCTCGATACCTTCCATATGTTCGCCCGTGGCAATACCCTTGATACGTTAATCAACGATATTCCACTGGAGAAAATCGCCTTAGTTCAGGTCGCGGATGCACCTAAGCTGAATATGGATGTCTTGCAATACAGCCGCCACTTCCGTTGCTTCCCAGGCCAGGGCGATCTACCGGTTGTTGAGTTTTTGCAAGCCCTTAAAGCCAAGGGGTTTGACGACTACCTATCCCATGAAATCTTCAACGATGAATTCAGGGCTTCGTCACCTTACGAGAAGGCGGTTGATGGTATCCGCTCATTGAAATGGCTAGAAGATCAAGCCAAAGAGAAAAAGCATACGCCGCCTGAAGTGACCGATATTGAATTTATCGAGTTTTCGGTAGCAGATAAAGCCAATAACCCCGTGGTGAAGGTGCTGAGCTCGTTGGGCTTTGAGACAACCCACGTTCATAAATCAAAAGATGTTGAGCTAATGAAAAAAGGCAATGTAAACATTGTCTTGAATAAAGAGCGCAACAGTAATGCCCATGAGTTCTTGAACAAGCACGGTGAGTCGGTGTGTGCTATCGGTTTGCTGTCGAAAGATAGCACCAAGAGCATGGCGTTTGCTCAGCGCTACCATTCGGATGTGATCCTTGAAGCCAATGCCGATACTGAGCTGAGCATTCCAGCCGCAGTAGGGGCCGGTGATACCTTGGTGTACTTCCTGGATGAGAAGTCGCCGCTGAAATTCTATGAGGCCGACTTTGAGCCGCTTAGTGATAAGCATTCGGCGGAGGATGATAACTTGGTCCGTATCGACCATGTGGGCCAAACCGTGTCGAATACCGAGATGCTATCGACCATCTTCTTCTATAAGTCAATGTTTGGCTTTGAGACCGAGAAGAGCTACGATCTGCCAGATACCAACGGGTTGATCACCAGCCGTACGGTTACCAGCCCGAACAACAAGGTGAAGATTGCACTTAATACCACCAATGCATCGCAGACATCATCGCAGCACTTCCTGAAGCAGTCGAATGGTGCCAGCGTTAACCAGATTGCCTTTGAATGCCGCGATATCTTTGTGGAGGCAGAGAAGGTGGATCGTGATTACTTGCTTGATATCCCAGCCAACTATTACCGTGACTTGGAAGCCCGTTTTGGTCTTGAGCCTGAGTTATTAGCGAAACTGGCAAGCAATAATATTATGTATGATCAGGATGAGAAGGGCGCATTCTTCCACTTTTACACCCAAGAGTTCAATGGCATTTTCTTCGAGGTTGTTCAACGTGTGGGTGAGTACTCTCGCTACGGTGAAGAGAATGCCTTTATTCGCCTATCGGCCCAGTCGATGGCAAGGAACACCGATTAAGAGTCTTTAGTTTTTATTTGTTTTGTCCTAGCTTTTGAGTTCACGTTTAAATCCTTTTGGCAGCACCGGTGTGCTGCCTTTTTTTATCTGCGCTGCCTGACCCAAATCTCTCATGGCTATACTTATCGAGTGAAGCGGCAGCTTGGGTGAGTAAATGACACCGTAGCCGTACCTGCCCAGTTATCAGTTGATTTTTACAGGAGGCGTTATGAAATTAAGTCATCTACTTGTCCCTATCGCACCCGAGCAGCCACTCAATGATTATTTTCATCAAGCCTTTGAATTTGCAAATAACTGTTCAGCTAAAGTGACGTTACTGACCGTGATTAAGGACTTTAATGAGCTAAGAGAAGTGTCTCGCCATTCGTGTTCTACACTCGATTTACTCGATAAGGCGACGGAGGTATACCATGACGCGCTAACAAACCATATTAAGCAAATTCAACAACAATACCCAAATATTCAATTCGACACCAAAGTGAGGGTTGGTATCCCTTCTATTGAAATTATCAAAGAGGCCGAAGAATCAAGCGTAAGTATGGTGGTTATTGACTCTCATCGAAAAGAAAGGAGTGTGGTGTGCAAGCGAGGTAGCAATACTTTAAACCTAATGCGCAAGTCAGAGGTGCCGATTTGGTCGGTAAGCTCGACAACTGACAGTATTGCAAAAGTTTCTCGCGTCGTTGCGGCAATAGACTTGGCCAATCAGGAGTATCAAGCATTCAATGAGAAGATTGTCTCTCTTGCGGTTGAGTATTGCTCAATAATGGGTGCCGAATTAACCCTGAGCCATGTTTGGCGTCTTGAATCAGAAGGCTTTTTGAGAAAATGGAGTGGTTATTCTGATGTTGATATTTCCCTGTTGGCAGCAAAAATGCGGGAAGAGCGGATAGAAAGGTTGAAATCTTTATTGCTACCCTACGAAAATAGCGCTGTACCAACACAAATCAAAGTGCTGGAAGGTGAGGCGCGAGTCATGCTGCCTACTTATATTGCAAACAGTAACGCTAGTTTGGTGGTGCTCGGCTCGCTATCTCGTAGCGGTATTGCCGGGTTCTTGATGGGAAATACCGCTGAGTCCATGGTAAATAAGTTAGATTGCTCGGTTATTACGCTCAAGCCAGACAGCTTCAAGTCACCTATCTTAATGGAATAACATTAGGTCAGTAAAAGCGAGTGTCTGCTATGAATACAGGCTACAAAGAGCAAAGAAAAAAGGGTAGACATTATCTACCCTAAAATTTCATAGCTCGTTTGTTACACAGCGATGTGCGTACCTTAGGCATGCTGCAGACAACTAGGAGGAATCGCGGTAAATTGTCATACAGCAGTGTTAATATAATCTAGGGCTGATGCGGTTTCTAGATAATAATATTCATCACTTATCCTTTGTTATATAAGGATAATCATGGATTTGCTGGTCACAGCTAATTAGCTGTCATTATACTTATATTTGTATTTTATTGTGGTCACTGGTTGGAAATGAATCTCTCCGTCTTGGTTCATTATCTCATTTACCCTTGAGCTTATATCGAGAATAGTAAAACTTGATGGCAATGTTCTGAAGTTGTGCTTATAGCCAAAGTTATTCCTAATATCTTTGGCGCTATACATACCGACTTCATTCATTACTGTTTTCGCCTGAGAGAATGCTTTCTCTTTCGTATCAAAGTGATCACCAAATATACGGTGGTTATTCACTTCTTGTGTTATCGCAGCCACAGATTGAAAGCTAGCGATAGAAAGCATCAAACATATAGGTGCAATAAGTTTTTTCATGATAAATACTTCCTTTGATATGCATTGTTTATGCGATGTTTATGCATTGTTGTTGTCTCACTCCATAAAGAAGACCCAGTTGGGGAGCAATTATTTCATGCCCCTTCTTGCAGGCTTTGTAACTTAATGTGACTGAGGGCTTAATTGCTGAAGGTGGGTGATCTAAATGTAGGGTGATAGCGTTCCAACAGCATTACACTGGTATTTTGTGACAGCATAGAGGGGGAGAGGCGATGGCAAAACTGACAATATTTTATGATGGCACTTGACCGCTTTGTGCAAGGGAAATGCAGGCTCTGAAAAGCCGAGACCAAAAGCAGTGTATCCAAACGGTGGATATATACAGTGATAAGTTCACACAATACCCTAATATAGATGCTGGGCGAGCCAATACGATTTTGCACGCGCTCGATGATCATGGGCGGTTATTGCTAGGGTTGGATGTCACATATCGAGCTTGGCAGTTGGTCGGGAGGGGCTGGCTGTATGCGCCATTGAGATGGCGTCTAATCAAGCCCCTGGCTGATAAGTGCTACCTCTATTTTGCCAATAACCGATATCGAATTTCTTTTTGGCTAACTGGCACCTCCCGGTGCGACAGCAAAACATGCTCCCGATAGAGTGTTAGTGAATGTAATAGCCGATAACCTCCCATTTGCTGTTACCTTCTTTGAGGGTGATCACCTCCATAGCTTCTGACTTATTATCAAACACTGTGTTGTACCTGAGGATGGTGTATTGTCCCTCAGGTAAGTTTGGGATAGAGGGGGATTCTGTACTTTGGTGTATTGAGCGGGATTGCACTTCTCCTACTGAATTTCTTGCGTTTCCAACTGCATTAACCCAGTCATCTTTTGTCAGCTCTGCTTGGAAGTACGGTGCGCTTTCATCCCAGCTTTGTTCATAGCTTTTTTTCGTCTATTAATGTTAACCAGTTTTGTGCAACGTATTGAGCATCTTCATGTTCTGCAAATACGGCGGTAGGAAATAGCATCAATATTGCTAACGCCATTCTAATCATGTCTTACTCCTTAATTCATGGTCTACTTCGATAAGGCTGAAAAGCTTGCTAGCAGTATATTACTTGCTGGAGGTTGAATGTTACATGTTTAAGGTTATGATTTTTAATGGTTATTTTGAAAGTGTGAATAGGTGGCTGTCTTTGGCTTGTATTTCTGGATGTTAATGATAATGAGAGTTATTATTACTGGTTCGTCAGGATCGAAATTATCTCGTGTGCAAAGATAAAAGGCAGGCAATAAAGTATATCGCCTGCCTAGCTATCGTGCTCTAATTCGCCTTAATCCTAGCTTTCAAACTTAGCTGATTCAGGTGAATCTAAGCCAAGCAAGGGTTGCGATTAAGCCAGCGGTGGTGTGCCTTCACCATTGGACACAACGGCATCGATTTTTACTAAGGCATCCATTTCAATGTCTGAAACGCCCACGACGGTGCGTGCTGGTAGTTCGCCCTGGAAGAATGACGGGTAGATTTCGTTGATCGCGTCAAGATCTGCCATATCTTTCAGCTGAATGTTGATCTTAACGATATCGTCCATCACATGGTTAACGCTCTCGACGATGCCTTTGATGTTGTTAAGGCATTGCTGTGCTTGCTCTTTCACACTACCCGCGACGACTTGGTTAGTATTGGTATCAACAGGCAACTGAGCGGCGATGTGATTGTAGTGGGAGAAGGCGACGGTTTGAGTATGCAGGGCACTGCGCGGCGCATTGTCAGTATTGTTGGCTCGAATGACGATACCGTGGCGATCTTCTACTTCCTGCGGTGGTGTGCCATCGCCATGTGATACGACGGCATCAACCTGTACCAAGGCACCCATAGGAAGCTCAGAGGCGGCAACAATGGTCCGTGCCGGCACATAGGCTACGGCCCTGGCAATGGCTGAATCAGGGAAGAAGGTTGAGTAAACCTCGTTGATTGCATCCATATCGGCCAAGTGCTTAACGAAGATAGTGACTTTGACGATGTCATCAAAAGGCACATCGATGCTTTCCATAATCGCCTTGATGTTTTTAAAGCACTGTGCAGCCTGCGTTTGTACATCTGCTGCTACAAGCTCACCTGTCATTGGATCGACTGGCAGCTGAGCCGAGATATTGTTGTAGTGAGAAAATGCAACGGTTTGAGTTGATACAGCTTGGATTGGTGCATTTTCGGTGTTGCGTGAAAGCTTGATAAGATCGCATGGATCTTGCGGGGCCGTGCCTTCACCGTTAGAAATCAAAGCATCCATTTGTACTAATGCATCGCTGAGTGGTAGCGAAGACACTTGTACTGATGTGCGAACGGGTAACTGGGTATCAAAGAAGGTCGCGTAGACTTCGTCTATAGCACTAATATCATTAATATTTTTAACAAAAACATTGATTTTAACCACGTCATCCATCACATGGTTTATGCTCTCTACGATAGCTTTGATATTGCTAAGGCACTGTTTGGCTTGTGCTTTAACGTCACCCGCCACAATCTGGTTGGTATTAGGGTCAATAGGTAGCTGAGCCGAAATATTATTGTAGTGAGAAAAAGCCACTGTTTGAGAAGAGAATGCACAGCTTGGTGCGTTGTCAGTGTTTCTTGAAACTTTAATGATACTGCTAGTCATGTCGAATTTAATCCTTTGATGTAGTACAGAAGAGGTTTTTTATCTTTAGTATTTTTATTGGAAAGAATAATTAAAGAGGCGACATGGTAAGTGAAAGTATGAGGGGTAAATGTGACTTATTTCAAAACATTCTTTTTACCAAATTCCAGATAATTCAGGATAAATAATCAGTTTGTGAGTATTTATCCATGGATGATTTAATAATCATTAAAATACAGGGTGTTAAGTTTTTATTTGGCTCATTGAAAGTGAATAGGATTTCAATCAAATTATCGGAAGCGCGATATGATTTATTTATAATTTGATAGCTTGCTCACATTAATGGCTGTATGGTTATGCCAATAACATTATATGATCAGGTTTTTATGCATGTATTGGTGCATAAAATATCCGGCCTTATTAATTTATAATTTATTTTTAATAATGCTTAGGTAATTGCTTGATAAAGATGAATGATGATAAAAGGGTTTTTAAATGTGGGAAATAAAGTGGCTATGTATTGTTAATTCAACCTGCCAAATGTACTGGCTGTGTTTGGCAGGTTGATTTTTTTATCGGTTAAAGCTCCGGGTTAAAGCGTGATAAATGACAGCTTTATCTCGCAGTTTGGCTATGTGTCGCCATGCGCAATATTTACGCCTTATTTCATTAACAAGGAATGAATAGCAAGATCATAGCCTTTTGTGCCAAAGCCGATCAGTGTGCCTGCCGCAACAGGAGAAACATAGGAGTGGTGACGGAATGACTCTCGCGCATGCACATTCGAAATATGCACTTCAATCACCGGTGGTTCGATACCTTTAATCGCATCGTGAATGGCAACTGAGGTATGCGTATAGGCGCCAGGGTTGATGATGACACCGATCAGCTCACCTTGCTTGAACTTTTCATTGGCCTCATGAAGGTAATCGACCAAGGATCCTTCATGGTTTGATTGGCGGAAATCGATTGTGTGATCATATTGCTGGGCTGTCGCGCGGCAGTTGTTTTCAACATCGGCAAGCGTTTCGTTGCCGTACTGATCAGGTTCGCGAGTGCCTAAAAGGTTAAGGTTGGGGCCATTTAAGACCATGATTTGAGACATAAGGTTTCCTAAATTAGTGCTGGGCGATTTGACGGAAATAACAGGTCTGGCGGTAAGCGTTTATCGTGTCGTTATCGAGCTTGGTGTTGTTGAACAGCTCGTAAGCATCAATCGCTTGATAGAAGAACAACTCAAAGCCAGATAAGATTTGCAACCCTGCGGTTTCTGCTGCTGCCATGAATGTGGTGTTCAGTGGCGTGTATACCGCATCAAACGCCCATTTTTGTGCGCCTAGCCATGTTGTATCGATAACACATCCCGGCGTTTTGTAGTGGCCGATAGGGGTACAGTTCACTAGCCCTTCAGCTTGCATGACGTACTGCTCAAGCGATGGCTTGCTTAGGGCGATACCCTTGAAGCCTGCTTGTTTTAGTTCGCTTGCCAGGGCTGAGGCGCGTTCATCGTTGATGTCATATAGCGCAATCTCTTTGGCACCGAGCTCGCCGAGGGCAAAGGCAATGGCTTTGCCTACTCCGCCAGTACCAAATAGCACAACTTTGCCTGGCGGTTGTGATGAGAACTTATTCTTGTAGGCCTTGATGAAGCCTGTGTAGTCGGTGTTGTAGGCAAGGGTACCTTGCTCGGTAAAGAGCAGGGTGTTGGCCGCAAGGGTTCTTTCAACCGAAGGATCCAGCTTATCAGACACCATCAATGCACATTCTTTGAAAGGGTAAGTGACATTGACGCCGCGGTGCTGGCTACCTTTTAGTGCGTTGATCTGGGCGACAAAGTCATCCTTATCCCCTGAATCAACCGGCGATAGGCTGTAGTTCAGATCGATCCCTTTGATTTTGGCCAAGTGGTTATGAAAGCCCGGCGAGCCGGACTTATCAATGTTGGCACCCACAAGCGATAGTTTCTGCATTATTCACCTCGGTGGCTTAGCGATTGCTGTTGCAATTAATCTAATAGTTGCTCGATTTTGTTCAGTGTTTCCATTGCTGGCAGGCACTGCGCTACGCTTGAGTTTGGTTCGCGGCCAGTTTTGATAGCATCGAAGAATTCACGATCGATAAGCTCGATACCATTGTTTGAAACCGCGACACCGCTTAGGTCGATCGGGTTTTCTTTGCCGTCAAACAAATCATCGTAACGGGCAATGTATGTACCTTCATCACAGATATAGCGGAAGAAGGTGCCGAATGGACCGTCGTTGTTGAACGAGAGCGATAGGGTACAAATCGCGCCAGATGGCACTTTCATGCCAATGCTCATGTCCATGGCAATGCCGAGTTCAGGGTGGATTGGACCTTGTAGCGCTTGTACCTTCGATGCAGTTTCGCCAGTTTGGTATTGGAACAGATCCACCGTGTGGCAAGCGTGGTGCCATAGCAGGTGATCGGTCCAAGTGCGCGGCTCGCCCTTGGCGTTGGTGTTGGTGCGACGGAAGAAGTAAGTTTGTACATCCATCTGCTGGATGTTGAGTTCGCCTGCTTTGATTTTATTGTGGATCCACTGGTGGCTTGGGTTAAAGCGACGAGTATGGCCAGCCATTGCAACCAGTCCAGTTGATTGCTGAAGGTCGACAAGGCGGCGGGCGTCCTCAATGTTATCGGCCATTGGGATTTCAACTAATACGTGCTTGCCGGCTTCAAGGCACTGGATTGCTTGGCTTGCGTGCATTTGGGTTGGGGTTGCAAGGATCACTGCTTCAACGTCTTCACGAGCAAGAGCTTGCTCCAGTTCGCTGGTGATGAAAGGAGGCGTGTCATATTGCGCCGCAATCTCTTCAAGCTTGTCTAATTGCGGGGAAACCAGCGCAACCACGTTAGCATCTTCAATATTGCTAATTGCTTCCAGGTGTTTGGTACCAAATGCGCCCGATGCACCAACGACACATACGTTCATAATACAGCTCCTTTGCTATTCAGTAGTTAACAAATCGTTCTATAACGCCAGTGAAGTGCGTTTGATTTGTTGCATTTGTGTAATGCGTATGGTGTCAATCTATCAGCACAATTGCGAAAGTGATAATTGATTAATTCGAGAGGTTATTCATTTTTTGAATAGTTTATTTTGGTATTGCTGAATTGGTAGTCGCAGGTGGCGTAATAGAGGGGATTTGAATAGATGGCACTAAATAGCGTGGTTTCGGGCTGTTCTGGCGGTTTTTAGCTGCACTTCATCTTACTTTTTAGATGAAGCTATTTCGGTTCGTTATATCAAAACTCAATATCATTGCATGAAAATGGAATGGTAAAAATCCAGCTAGGTATGAATACTGTATTTCGTCATTGAGAGAAACATTTTAGTAACATAAAAATTTCAAGCAGGATGCCTAGTATGATTATCGACTGTCACGGACATTACACCACCACGCCTCCTCAAGTTGGCGATTATCGCGAGTCACAGAAAGCTGCATTAGCAAAAGATCCGAACCACATTGGTAGCAAAGGCCAGATCAATATTTCTGATGATGAAATTCGCGAGAGTATCGAGAACAACCAGCTGCGCTTGCAAAAAGAGCGTGGTACTGACTTAACGATTTTCTCGCCGCGTGCTAGTTGGATGGGCCACCACATTGGTAATGAGCATACTAGTCGTTTCTGGACCGAACATCAGAATGACCTTATCCGCCGCGTTTGCGATCTTTTCCCAAATAATTTCGCGCCGGTTGCCCAGCTGCCCCAGTCACCGGGTGTGACACCGTCCAAATCAATTCCTGAGTTGGTGCGCTGTGTAGAAGAAATGGACTTTATCGGCTGTAACCTGAACCCGGATACAACCGGTGGCTTCTGGAAAGATGCATCGTTGGGCGATCGCTCATTCTACCCGCTATACGAAAAGTTGGTTGAGCTTGATGTGCCTGCAATGATCCACGTAAGTGGCTCTTGTAACTCATGTTTGCATACGACGACGTCGTATTACCTGGGTGCTGATACCACCGCTTTTCAGCAGTTGATGACTTCTGATGTATTCAAAGACTTCCCCGATCTGAAAATCATCATTCCTCATGGTGGTGGTGCCGTGCCTTACCACTGGGGGCGTTTCCGTGGTATCGCTCAAGACATGGGTTTGCCACCGCTGGAAGAGCTGGTACTGAAGAATATCTACTTCGACACTTGTGTTTACCATCAAAAAGGCATCGATCTGTTATTGGATATCTTGCCGAAAGAGAACATCTTGTTTGCTTCAGAAATGATCGGTGCGGTGCGTGGTGTTGACCCGGAAACAGGCCATTACTTTGATGATACCAAACGCTACATCGACGCGAACACCAAGCTAACGGCAGAAGAAAAATCGATGATTTTTGAAGGCAATGCTCGCCGTGTATTCAGCCGCCTAAACATCGCGTAATCAAGGAGTGATCATGAACAAGAACGTTGTTGTACAAAATATCGAGCGAGCGAACCCGGAAATCATTCAAGGGTTGGCTGAATGTGGGGTGGCAACCGTACACGAAGCCCAAGGTCGTCGTGGTTTGCTGGCTGATTACATGCGCCCGATTTATTCAGGCAAGGCGGTAGCAGGCTCGGCTCTGACCATTTCTGGTGCGGCAGGCGACAACTGGATGATGCACGTGGCGATTGAGCAGGCACGCGAAGGTGACATGCTGGTATTCGCCCCGACATCACCCTCTAACTTTGGTTTCTTCGGTGATCTGCTGGCAACGTCTGCCCAGGCGCGTGGTGTGGTTGGCTTGATCATTGAAGGCGGTGTGCGTGACACCCGTGACCTAAGGGAAATGAATTTCCCGGTGTGGTCAAAGCACATTTTCAGCCAGGGTACGATTAAAGAAACCCTGGGTTCGGTGAACGTGCCAATGGTCTGCGCCGATGAGTTGATCAACCCAGGTGATGTGATTGTGGCCGATGACGACGGTGTTTGTGTTGTTCGCCGTGATGAAGCAGAGGCCGTGTTGGCTGAAGCCCGTGCCCGTATGGCACGTGAAGAAGAAAAGCGTGTTCGTTTGGCAAATGGCGAGCTTGGGCTGGATATCTACAATATGCGTGGTCGCCTGGCTGAAAAAGGACTGAAATATGTCTAATGCGCCGCTATCTGCCCCTTGTATGTGGATGCGAGGGGGGACGTCCAAAGGGGCGTACTTCCTGAAACAAGATCTGCCGCAGGATACAGCCGAGCGTGACGCATTCCTGCTGAGCATCATGGGATCACCAGACCCGCGTCAGATCGACGGTATGGGCGGAGGTGATCCGCTGACCTCGAAAGTGGCGGTGGTTGAGCCGTCATCGCGCCCGGGTATTGATGTTGATTACTTGTTTTTGCAGGTATTTGTCGATGAGGCCATCGTCAGTGACGGCCAGAACTGCGGCAACATTTTGGCTGGCGTTGGTGCGTTTGCTATTGAACGCGGCTTGGTTGTCGCCAACGACGGTGAGACGACGGTCAATATTTTCATGGAAAACACCGGCCAAGTGGCTTCATGTGTCATTCAAACCCCGAATGGCGTGGTGTCTTATCGCGGTGGGGCCGCTATTGACGGGGTTGTCGGTACGGCAAGCCCGGTTGCAGTGACGTTTAAAGATACGGCGGGCTCAAGTTGCGGTGCTCTATTACCGACCGGGCGGGAGTTCGACAACATCGACGGTGTGCCCGTCACCATGATTGATAACGGCATGCCCGTGGTTGTGTTTCGAGCAGAAGACATGGGGATCACGGGTACCGAGTCGAGAGCCGAACTTGAGGAAAATGCCGAACTGCGCAAAAAGCTGGAGAGCATCCGCTTGCAGGCTGGCCCCCTGATGAATCTGGGTGATGTGACCGAGCGCTCGGTACCAAAAATGACCATGGTGAGTGCAGCGCAGCAAGGTGGCGCCATTTCTACCCGCACCTTTATTCCCCACCGCTGCCACGCCTCTATCGGCGTGTTGGGCGCGGTCAGTGTTGCCACTGCTTGCATGTTGCCGGAGTCACCGGCATATGGCTTGGCTAACATCCCAGAAGGTGAGCTGAAAACACTGGCTATAGAGCATCCTATCGGCAACCTAACTGTACTGCTGACGACAGATCAAAATAACAATGTCGAGAACTCAGCCATTTTACGAACCACACGTAAGTTGTACGACGGTGTCGTGTTTGGACACTAACGGAAGAGATTTAAAAGGATAATTAAAGATGGACGCAGATTACCTACCATTTCACGATAACCCTGCAAAACCTGAATTTAAGGCCCCGGCAGGCGCAGTTGATGCCCACTGCCATGTATTTGGCCCTGCCGAGACTTTCCCGTATTCACCGAAGCGCAAATATACCCCTTGCGATGCACCCAAGTCGCAGCTATTTGCCTTGCGTGATTACTTAGGTTTTAGCCGTAACGTGATTGTTCAGGCTTCTTGCCACGGTACCGATAATGCGGCGCTATTGGATGCGCTAGATAGTGCTGGCGATTTGGCGCGAGGTGTCGCGGTTGTGTCGGAAGACATCACTGAAGCCGAGTTGCAAGATATGCATGAGCGCGGTGTGCGTGCGGTACGTTTTAACTTCGTTAAGCGTTTGGTGGATACCACCCCAAAATCTGTGTTCAAGAACATTGCCAATAAGATCCGTCCATTGGGTTGGCATGTAGTGGTGTATTTCGAAGCCCCCGATCTTGAAGAGATAGCGCCATTCTTGGTTGAGCTGGATATGACGATTGTTGTTGATCACATGGGGCGTCCAGATGTTGCCAATGGTGTTGAGCACCCTGACTTCCAGCGCTTTGTATCATTGCTGGATGAAAACCCGAATATCTGGACGAAGGTGAGCTGCCCTGAGCGCCTAACCAATACCGCGCCGGATTACAGCGATGTGGTGCCGTTTGCCAAGTACTTGGTTGAACGCTTTCCTAGCCGCGTGTTGTGGGGAACAGATTGGCCGCACCCGAATATGAAATCTCACGTGCCAGATGATGGCAAGCTGGTGGATGTGATCCCGCAGATCGCACCGACAGCCGATAGCCAGCAAGCGCTACTGGTTGATAATCCGATGAAACTGTACTGGTCAGAATAAGGGAGCCCGCTATGTCATACCTAAATAACCCCAACCCGATTTCAGGCACCACCATGTTCGATAGCAAGATGGCGATGAAAGGTTACGGGCTAAATAAAATGTGCTATTCGCTTAATGAAGCATCGGCACGCAATGCTTTCCAGCAGGACGAGATGGCCTACTGCGATCAGTTTGGTTTAACCGATGCCCAAAAAGCGGCGATCCGCGACCGCGATGTACTCAAGTTACTCGAAGAAGGTGGCAGTATTTACTACCTGGCTAAATTCGTCGGGATGCTGGGGCTGAATATGCAGGACATTGGGGCACTGCAAACGGGTGTCACGGTAGAAGAGTTCCAACAGAAGCTGGTTGCGGCAGGAGAATAAGCACATGGCAAAGATTATTGGCGGTATCACCACATCTCATATTCCACTGATTGGCAAGGCGATTGATCAGGGGCTACAGCAAACACCGTACTGGAAAACATTCTTTGATGCTTATCCGCCTATTCATGATTGGCTCGAAGAAGAAAAGCCGGATGTGGCCATTATTTTCTATAACGACCACGGGTTAGAGTTCTTTATCGACAAGAAGCCAACTTTTGCTATTGGTGCTGCCGCGCAGTATCACAATGCCGATGAGGGTTGGGGCATCAAGCCGATCCCGCCGATCAACGGTGATCAGGAGCTGTCGTGGCATATCTGTAACGAATTGGTGGAGAAAGAATTCGACATCACCATCTGCCAAGAAATGCGTGTTGATCACGGCCTGACGGTACCTATGCAGCTAATGTGGCCGGGCAACCAGTATGAGCATATGAAGGTGATCCCGGTGTGTATCAATGTTGAGCAGCACCCAATGCCATCACCAAAGCGTTGTTTTGATTTAGGCAAGGCGATTGGCGAAGCAGTCGAGTCATACGATAAAGATCTCAAGGTGGTGGTGCTAGGTACTGGCGGTTTGTCTCACCAACTGGATGGCGAGCGTGCCGGCTTTATCAACAAAGAATTCGACTTGTACTGCATGGATAAGATCATCAGCGAGCCAGAAGCATTAACATCCCTGACAATTCGTGACTTGGTGGAAGAAGCGGGGGCCCAGGGGCCAGAGCTGATCATGTGGCTGGGTATGCGCGGCACACTTCGCGGCGAGTTGAACGTCTTGCACAGCAACTACCACATCCCGATTTCCAATACGGGAGCGGGTACCATGTTGATTGAGAATAAAGAGTAGCTTTGAGCTGCTTGAACCTAAGCTATTTAGCGCCTTGAGCTGTTATAACTACAAATAACGTTGTTACAAAGTTGTCTTTGGTAAAATTAAGCCACCCTTTGCTATTGGTTTTAGCTGAGGGTGGCTTTTTGAGTTTAAGTCGCTGTAGCTAACTTACTGTTTTGGCCAGAGGTAGACCTGCATGTTTTGTGGTTCGCTTTGGGCTGGGTTTTGGTATAGCGTACGAAGTACAGCCTTAGCTCGATCATCGAACGTACCGCCATCTTCACCAAAGCCCGGCCAGTGGCCATCGCCACCACCTGAGTTGATCATAAAGCCAAGGTAATGGGCGACCTCGTGCATGACAATCCCTTTGTCAAACCAACATTCACTGCTCTTATCGCCGAGGTTAATCCAGTTGAACCCTTTCTGTCCGTTGAGGTAGTTATTCTCATCGATGATCAGGTTTGCACCGGTCGACATGTTTGGCCCGCCAGAAACCGTGCCGCAGGTTTGTTGGTCATTATACATCTTGATGGTTGTACCAACCGAGAATATGACGCCACCTTCACCTGCAATTGTTGAGTAGTCGATCTCGTGTTTCCAAGGGTGTTCAGCGCTTGTATCGATATCGGTATAACCCATAAACTTGAAGGCGCCAGGGGTCCCCATCACCGCTTCCAGTTCATTAAGTGATTGCTTAATGAGATCCTCATTGGCTGATGTCATTTCATCAGAGTTATTGAAGTAGTAGTGAATAGGATCTTCGGGTGTTGCGTGGAAGCGAATGCTTAGCCCGCCAGTTGATGCTAGACCGTTGTTTTCAGCACAAAGGCTAGACCAAGATGTGTTGTCGGGTAGGTAACCACCAGCACAGTACCAAAGGTTATTTTTGTCGATAAGGTGTTGATCATTTGAATCGCTTAGCGGATAGATATTTTCGGCATATGATTCGATGAACGTTTCGTCGGTGAGCTTATTCAAAACCGTTCGCACATGATCTTCTGAGGCTTTTTTTGACGCTGAGCCGGAACCATCTCCGCTGCCGCCACCACAGCCAGAAAGCGCAATCATTGCTAATGTCGGATAAAGTATTTTTTTCATTTATATTATTGATTGTAAAAATTAAAAGGCGGGGAATGATAGCACTCAGGTGCATTGAATGACTTTGTATAGTTGCGAGGAACAACTTGCTAGGGTGAATATTGTTCGGGTTGCCTGTATATTGATCTTTTTGGGCGGAGTTACTACTACTTATTTGTTTAAGTTATTGATTTATTGAGTCAAAATTGACCCGTGATTGTGTTGGTGTAAACAGGTTTAGCGACCTTCTTTCCTATATAGCTGAAGGTCGCTGATTCGTTATTTAAACACTAAACTGATTAGTTTCTGCCAATGATTTAAACCACTGGGAATGACGTTTCGGGATGCGATTACCCGTTTCTAAATCTAAACGATAAAATCCATATCGACGCTTGAATGAATTAATCCAAGACCAGTTATCGATGAAAGTCCACTGGTGGACGCCAAAGCAGTTTGCACCTTCTTCCATAGCACGGTTAAGTTGAATGAAATGCTCTTTCATGAGCTCGGTGCGGAAGCTGTCATCAATATACCCATCACCTTGCACAGGGCCTTCCGATTCAAGATCCATCGCAATACCAATTTCCGCTAAGTACCATTTGATGTTGCCGTAATTGTCCTGAATGTTCTTGGCTATGTCATAAATGGCCGTTGGTAAAATTTCATTGTTATCTCGGTAAGGATTGAAACGGCCTTCAGGGTTTATATAGTTCTCAAAATAGACTTCAGGCGTGAAGTAATCGAGGGTGTACTCTGTTTCTCGAGCTTTAACACGGCGTGGAACATAGTAGTTGACGCCAAGGAAGTCGACCTTGGCTGTGGTTATCGCCGTTAATTCACTATCGCGAACTTCAGGCATTAGGCCGTGTTTGTCGAGTAACTGGCAAAGTTCTTTCGGGAAGCTGTTTTTTACCATTGGGTCAAGAAAGCTTCGGTTGAACAGTAAGTCTGCATACCATGCAGCTTGTTTGTCTTCGTCGCTGTCGTTACGAGTATATGATGGTGTAAGGTTAAGCACGACACCTATTTCACCATCGATATTCATTTCCCGAAAAGTCATGACAGCCTTGGCATGGGCAACCATTATGTTGAATGCTACCTGCGCGGCTAGCTTACCGTCCTTTTTACATGGGAAATGGAAGTCGTACAGGTAGCCACCTTCAACCGGAACTATGGGTTCATTGAAGGTGATCCAATGTTTTACCTTGTGGCCAAAAAGTTTGAATGCGGTACGGGCAAACTTCTCAAATAAGTCGATTACGTGTTTGGATTCGAAGCCGCCATATTGCTGTTGTAAAGCGGCTGGCATATCGAAGTGGTAAAGGTTGATCATCGGTGTAATGCCATTTTCGATCATTTCATCTAGATAGGCATCGTAGAAGGCTACTGCATCTGGGCAGGCCTCACCGGTTTCAAAGTTTTTGATTAGGCGTGACCACTGGATTGAGGTACGGAATGAATTGAAGCCAATTTCTTTCATTAGGGCGACATCTTCCTGATAGCGCTCATAAGTTTGGTTTACTTTGGCTGGGCCGATTTCTTTAAAAAAACGCTCAGGGTTAGTTTGATGCCAAGTGTCCCAAATTGAAGGGTGTACTTTATTTGTTGTGCCTTCTGTTTGAATACCTGATGCAGCAGCGCCCCATAAGAAGCCTTCAGGGAATGTATAAGTAGTCATTAGAACCTCGTGTGTGGTCATGTGTTAAAACGAAAGATGTTGAGATTGACGATTTAGGTAGTGATAAAGAGCGCCGATTAAGTTCGCGTCATTACCTGCTTGGCAAACAGCCAATTGGGGGCGAATTTTTGCGAAAGGCATTTTTCTCATCAGCTCGTCAATATGCTGATTTAATTTGATGAGGAGCTCTGGGCGGGCGCTAATTGCCCCACCGAGAATGATCTTTTCCGGGTCAATGCAGTATTGGATATTGAACAAGCCAATCGCGAGCATGCGATACCAGTTATCGATCACTGTCGTTAGCCTGCTTTCTCCCTGCTCGTTTCGCTCGAATACTACTTTTCCATTTAGCGTTTCTACTGGCTCGTTGAGTGCTTTGGCTGCCGCCTCGACTAGCCCTCGAGTCGAGGCAAGGTCGCTGAAAGTAAGGGGGAGATCATGATCATGCCCGGCAATCATATAGCCGAATTCGCCGCCATGCCTTTGGTGACCATGATGAATAGAGCGGTTTTGTACGATTGCACCACCAATGCCGCTACCGATGACGGCAAGACAGCAGTCTTGGGTTTGCTGTGCAGCCCCCTTCCAGAGTTCGGCGAGGGCAGCACAGCAGGCATCATTTTCTAATTCTGATGGTAACTGGTATCGTGCCTGTATTAGCTGCTTGAAGTTTGGTCCATGGATGTAAGGTAAGGCGCTGGCACCATGGATCACACCAGTTTCACAGTCGACAGCACCGCATGTGCTAATGGCAATCGCGGTAATATTGAATTTTTGGCGAGTAGGCTCTACCACTTGGTCTAAGGCTGCCCAGAAATCGTCTAATTGGCTTTTGGGGCTTGGAAAGGCGCCTTTTAGAAGGATAGCTGCCGAGTCGTCCATGACCGCGTACTTCACTGCGGTCCCACCAATGTCTAGCACCAGATAATGTTGCGTGCGCATAGATATTCCTGCTGTTGTCTTGCAAATAGTGTTGCGGTTGAAGAGGCAGCACACCATTGTGCGCTGCCTACTGGGTTACAAGGTCGAGATTGAGATTTCTTTGACGAACATATAGCCCCAATCACCAGGGAATTTGCCAAAGATGAGTTGGTTGTCCCCTTTGGCTAATCGCACAGGGACGGATAGCACACCGCCTTTATCGTCGGTTGCGATAAACTCGAATTGTTGTGGATGGCCATCGTTTATTTGGATTGAATTCATTTTGTTGCCCCACTTTCCGCTGTAGTGCAGATTGAGAGTAAAGTCACCCTGCCATGGTGCTTCAATTGTCCAAGCGACACTGTCTCCTTCCTGAGCAAATGGGCCGAGGAAGCCATCTTCATCAATGGATAGCTGCTCTTGTTCGGCGTCGATGCGGGTGATGGCGCCTCGATCAAGGCCGTGGGTTTCCGACTGGTAATGGCAGTAATCGTCCGGAACGGCGCCTTGTGCTTCATCAACATCCACCGTTACGGTTTTGCTGGACTTCAGCAAACCATCGTCGGCAGTTAATGTCAGTTGATACTGTCCTGGCTCAGCAAAGTAGGCACGGGTGGTGACTGAATTTGGTTGACAGAAACGAGCCCCACTTTCGCCTGAGCTTTGCCATTGAGTCGTTACTTCGGAAGTTGGAAGACCGTCATCTTTGACTGTGACTTCTAGTAAAACACCAGCCTCCAGTGTGGTAGACAATTGCTTGTCCATGGTGATTGCTGGGGCTTGGTTAGCTTGCGAATGTTTCACAGTAATGACGTTGGATGGTGAAGACTCTCCAGATTCATTTTTAGCAATGACTCTATAGAAGTAGGTTTCTCCTAGTTGAAGCGAGTGATAATCGTCGCTGAACAGATCCATGGTGGCTGGATCCCATTCGTTAATCCCATCAGAAATGTTCTCACCAACAGTTTGCCATGGACCGCTAATATTCGTTGCACGCTCAACATCGTAGTATCGCCCTACAGGAGCGCCCATCCAGTTGATGGCAAAGGGAGAGCTTGTTTCACGTAGTACTGGCGATTCAGGTACTGGCAGCGCTGGGACTGTTTCCTGTCCATCCATTTGAGCTGCCGCAAGACGAACAAGATCAACGACTTCAATTTCTTGATTTGCTTCGCCTTCAACCGGAAAGCCCGGTAGGTGGTAGCTATAGTGGCCGGTATATTCCTTGTGCCAGTAAAAGCCCCCATCATGGCGATGGCCGCGAAAGCCCCATACAAACCCACCGGCTGCTTGCGCCCCGTCAACTTCAGTGTGAACGATCGCCTGCATGATATCGTTCAATTCAGTGTGGTCCCGAAGGCCAAATTCACCAACGTAGTAGACTTTTTTGCCTTGGATAGCAGCTAAGTCTTTACGTACTTGATCCGGGTGGTTGTTACCGGCGTTGGTATAGTAATGGTTGCTGATGATATCGATATTCGGATCATCTAAGGCAAACTCATTCACAGCTTTGTAGGTGCCATCCATGACGAGCTGGTGGGGAGCTAGCTGTTTGATTAGCGCTGCTGTTTCTTTCAGGAAAGGCGCATTGGTATATTCCAGCTCATTTCCCGTTTCCCACGCCATGATGGCTTTTTCTTCGAAATAAGGCCTGCCCGTCACAGTATTCGTGCGCGTGATAACCTGGCGGATAATGTCTTTGTAGGCCGCATAGGTTTTGCTATTGACATCGTAGAAGTCATCCGCAGCCTCGTCATAGAAGGCTGCGAGTTGCTCACGGCCTCCCCACCACCACCAATGGTCAATAAAAGGTAGGATTAAACGCAGGCCATGCTTGTCTGCCAATGCAATCATGTTGTCATAAACACGCATTGCTTCTTCGTTTAGCCTTGGCATCTCACCTTTGGTTTCGGGCGCGAGGATATGGGTTTCACGATCACAAACTTTGTCGTGTTCTTGTTCAATGGACAAGACATAGACACGTTGTGCCTTATGGCCGGTTCGCACCATCGCCTTGATCCAGTTTTCTTGCTCCTCATGGGTTGGCCATTTGAAGTACTGTCCCCATCCACGAGGATCTTCTTGGCAGATCCCTTTAGCATCGTCCTCGATCCTATGCAGTTCAGGTGCATGGATTCCCGCAAAACGAAATGGTTGGCTGCCGTCGAGCAACTGGTGGCCGTCTCGGGTAATGAAATGTTCAAAGCCTGATGGTGAAGCCGCGCTGACCATACTGGTGCCTAACGCCAATGCCATTAAAGTGGCAGCTTTTGATAAATTCGTTTTCATGCTCCGCTCCTTAGAACCACACTTCAGCCTGAATGCCAAAGTTCAGGGTGTCGGTTTTTCCACTTGCTGTGTAATTACCTGGCATAATCGCATTGCTGCCCCAGTCGTAATTGGCGTCCAGTGCATCAGATACGCCTTCATCCCACGTTGCATAAGTTGCGAAGAAACGAAGTTGTGGGCGGTTCCAGTAGCCAGTGTCGAAGGTAAGTGTTGGTGCAATTGTTAATTTGGTTAGACCACCTTTGCCGTTACCGTTTTGGCCCATGAAGTTTTCATCATCGAGGTATTCGTAACCAAGTTCATACTGCATGGCGAAGTTTTTTGTAATCTGGTGGTACGGACGGATACCCGCTGCCCAGCTGCTGCGCTCCCATCCGTTATTGTCACTGGACCACCAACGGTAGTTTTCATCAGATTGATAAAAAGCGAAGGTCGCAAAGTCCCAGTTTCCTTTTGAGGCCACGCCATCAAGGGCAACCCGCCATGATCGAGTGTCGTCTAGGTTGGCCCAGCCCCAACCGTTTTTGCCTAAAGAATCACCTGCAGCCAAGCCTTCACCGTATTGGAATACAAATTTGCTAAATCCGTCGGCAACACCGTAAAAGCTACCGAGGGTATATACGCCTGTTAGACCAATACCACTTTCAGCAGCACCGACTCGATTGACGTTGTTGTTCATGTGGTGGGCAACAACTTGTAAGTCAATGGGGGTGTCAGCTATTTGTTTAAGCCAAAGCTTGATTGAGTAATCTTCTGGGTAGCCTTGATCTGAGATATCAGCTGGTGGTTGGCTACCTTCAGAGGTTGGGGTAAAGGCATAGATACCAGCATCCAAGCGAGCGAAACCTAAGTCGACGTTATCAAAGCCGCCGCCAGTTCCGTTATATTGAATGAATTCCCAATCATACTGATGGCTACTGTAATTCGAACTACTGTATCGCTTACCTGCCCAGAAGGTGACATCAGGTGCAAAATCAAGGTTAGTCAGCTCGGCATAGCCTTCACGAAACTGAACATCTTTTCCGTCGCCATCTTCACAGTTCCAATCTGCAGTACAGGTTGTTTCATGGGTAATGTTGGCTCGAATACGAGCGATGGTGCCGTTTTCTGCTTTCATTTGTATTGTCGGCAACAGTTCAATTTTTGTGTTTTGTTCGTTACCTAGGCGCCATTTACCATCTGGCATTAAGCCGACTGAGTCGACTCGGTTACCATCACTGTTACCAATGATCCCTGCCTTAATGTAGCCATTCATAGAGAAGTCGTACTCTGTAGCGACTGCATAGCTACTGCTAATGGCGAGTGTAAGGACTGAGAGGGTTAATGCCTTGCTTGCTTTCATTTTGTTTCATCCTTTTTTATGCGTAATTTTTATGGGGGTGGAATCTACGGATAAAAAACGGAAAAATATAGATCAAATTGGAAACCGGTTTCCAATTAATGAGTGATGTCACAAATTTCAGGGTTTGAAAAAGGAATATTGTGATTTTGATCGGTATAAAAAAGCCGCCTGTTATGGCGGCTTACTTAGCGGAAAATAGGCGTTTAGCGTTGGCGGAGCGCTTCTTGGCTTAGGAGTTGATTTTCATGCACTTTAAAGAATGGCCTGTATAACATCCAAGAATTGAAAATAGCAAATAAGCACATGCAGAGGTTTCTCCAGCTACCATTGCCAGCCCATGCTGCGCCGAGAGGGGAAGGCATTGACCATGGTAACAAGGCCACTACTCGGTCGAGCACCCCAATGTCAGTTAGGTACCAGGCTATCGTGGCATTTATTAATGGAACGGCAATGAATGGGATGAGGAACAGGGGATTCATGATAATTGGAAAGCCAAATAATAGTGGCTCATTAATGTTGAATAAAGAAGGTATTAGCCCAACCTTACCAACTGATTTCAATTGTTTAGATTTGCTTTTTATTGCCATGAATACAAGAGGAAGGGTTGAGCCTATACCGCCTATAAGCAGGTAAAAGTCCCAGAAGCCTTGTAAATATATGTGCGGTAACACATCAGCACCGCTTGCTAATGCTTGTTGGTTTTCAATGAGATAGGTCATCCAGAATGGGTTCATTATTCCTGTGATAATGAGCGCGCCATGAATGCCTATAAACCAAAGTAAGTGGCAGATAAGCAGTGAGAGTAATACTGCCGTAAGGGTATCAGATGCGATGATCAGCGGTTTGAAGGCGGCGGCAACTAACTCTGGAAGAATGAGTCCAGTATGGTATTGCAAGCTTGCATTGATGATACTAATTGAAAGTAAGACGACCAATAATGGAATGATAAGCTGGAAGCCATTTCTCGTCATGATTGGCACTTCTTCAGGCAGCTTTATATACCACCCTTTTTTGTAAAAAAAGCGAATAGTTTCAATAGCAAAGGCACTCGATATCAGCGCAGTGAAAATCCCCATCCCCCCAAGAAATATATTCGGTCCCACATTACCGTTAAAACCTATGAATAGCAGGAAGGCGAGGCAACCAGTTAGTCCAGATAACCGTTCAGGCAGTTGATATTGTTTCGCCAAACTGGCACTGGTTCCGAACGCAACAATAAGTGCTATCAGGCCAATCGTTAGTTCAAAGGTTGGTGTCAATAATGGCTTTATGATGAGGTAGATTTGGCCAAAGTTGCTGGTTGTATTGACAGCAAATGGTGGAAAAATCATTGGGACTAAAAGGCTACCGACAATGACAAACGGCATGGCAAGTGAAAAACCATCTCTAAGTGCGGTGATGTGTTTACTGCGGGTTAGCCAATTTGCCAAAGGCGAAATGCGTTGCTCAATTACATTCGTGGCGACATTCATCAGTTGAATGTTCATAGTTTTTCCTGACCTTTTGGAAAAGTTTCCGGTATCAATCTTTAACGGATCACATTTTGCCAGAACAAAACATGAATTCTGGTGATCATTATCACAAATAAGTATCACCTTGATGGAAACCGGTTTCCAAAAAATATCCGCGAGCGTATATTTCATTCCGAAATCACTCGATGGAGAAACTGAGATGAAAAAAATTATGTTGTGCTGCTCTGCAGGCATGTCGACTAGTTTGTTAGTTAAGAAAATGGTTGAAGAAGCGGATAAGCGAGGTCTAGAAGCTGAAATAAAGGCTTTTGGTGCCGCTGAATTTGACCAGCATGTGGGGAATTACCAGGTAGTGCTATTGGGTCCACAGGTGAAATACATGCAGCAAGATCTTCAAAAGAAAGCGGATAGCCATGGCATTAAGGTTGAGCCAATCAATATGATGGATTACGGCATGCAAAAGGGTGACAAGGTACTGGATTTTGCATTGTCGTTAATTGATGGCTAATGGATATCACAATAATAAAAAGGAAAAGCAATGAGTGCCCTATATAACAAGCTCATCGGCGTTATTGAGCAAAAAATCACCCCTATGGCTGGTGCAATTGGTCAGCAGAAATATGTGACTTCCATTCGAGATGGATTTATTGCCGCACTGCCATTCATGATTGTCGGCTCTTTCATGTTGGTTTTTATCTTTCCACCTTTCTCGCAAGAAACAACCTGGGGATTTGCCCAAGCTTGGTTAAATTTCTCTGAGGTGCATCGTGAAACGCTTATGCTGCCGTTCAATTTCAGTATGGGCATTATGACGCTGTTCATCTCGGTTGGTATTGCCGCGAGCTTGGCTCGACACCATGATTTGGACCCGTTAACGACAGGTATGTTGTCGTTTATGTCATTTATGCTGGTGGCCGCACCATTAGAAAATGGCCAAATTTCAACGGCATACTTTTCAGGGCAAGGGATTTTTACTGCGTTGATTATCGCAATCTATGCAACTGAAGTTTATGCCTTCCTAAAACGCAATAATATTACGATACGTTTGCCTCCTCAGGTACCGACAGGTGTTGCTCGCTCTTTCGAGATCCTTATTCCTGTAATGGTACTTATCCTGACATTACATCCGTTGAACCTATTTATCGAAGCGCAAACGGGCATGATTATCCCGCAAGCGATTATGTCCTTGGTTGAACCATTGGTTGCGGCCTCAGACTCCTTACCTGCTTTATTACTTTCGGTCATGATTTGCCAAATCCTTTGGTTTGCCGGTATTCACGGAGCTTTGATAGTTACCGGAATTATGAACCCATTTTGGATGGCAAACCTATCCGTCAACCAAGCGGCTATGGCTGCAGGCGAAGCTATTCCACACATTTATGTTCAGGGCTTTTGGGATCATTACTTATTGATCGGTGGTGTGGGCTCAACGTTACCATTGGCATTTCTTCTGATGCGCAGTAAGGCTATCCACTTACGTACTATCGGTAAAATGGGTGTGGTGCCAGGTGTGTTCAATATCAACGAACCAATTCTTTTTGGTGCGCCGATCATCATGAACCCTCTGTTTTTCCTACCGTTTGTATTAGTACCAATGATCAACGCTACCTTCGCGTACATTGCTCTCGATTTGAACTTGGTTGCTCGCGTAGTTTCGATGACACCATGGACGACACCGGGCCCTATCGGTGCTTCATGGGCAGCCAACTGGTCATTTAGCCCAGTGATCATGTGCTTAATCTGTATGGTGACAGCTGCAATCATGTACTTGCCATTCCTCAAAGCATATGAAAAGCAGTTGCTAGAGCAAGAAGCTGCCAACAACAGCGAGTCTGAGGCACCAAAAGGTGAACCAGTAACCGCGTAACCCTCTTTATTTTGAAAATATGCCCTGTCGGAATGGCGGCAGGGCAGCAATACCTTGGAGAAAATAATGGATTTAGAAGAGCAGGTAATGGGCATCATTATCAATGCAGGCCAGTCACGTAGCCTGTGCTATGAGGCACTCCGTCACGCAAAGCACGGCCAGTTTGCTGAAGCCGAAGGCTTGATGAAAGAAGCGCAGGCATTTGCCAATAAAGCACATTTGGTACAAACACAGTTGATTGAAGCTGATGAGGGTGAAGGAAAAACCAAGATGACGTTAGTCATGGTTCATGCGCAAGATCACCTCATGACATCTATGTTGGCTAAAGAGTTAGTGGCCGAGCTCATTGAGCTGCATCGTAAAACGGCCTAGAAAAAATAATGTCGTTCCTGAGTACCTTGCGGTAGTGGGGTGTTGGAGGGGGTGGTCTCCCTCCTTTTTTGTTTTATCTATATTGCCCAGTACGTTGTTTAGTATTGCTTTGGGTAGTTAGCATGATTGGAGATGTAAGTATGCTAAGACTTGGCTTGGATGTCGGTGGTACAAAAGTAGAAGGAGTCGTGGTAAATGAAATGAACAAAGTTATTTTCCAAAAGCGTATCCCAACACTAAAAGCGAGCTACGGCGAATTTTTGGATAATTTGCTTTCTTTTATTATGGAAATAAAAGTGGCAGTGAATGCACCATTCTCGATTGGTATCGGATTACCGGGAGCTATTGATCCAACGACAGGGAAGATTAAAAACTGCAACTGTTTAGTGCTAAACGGCCACGACTTGAAGCATGACTTAGCGGTAGCCTTAGATCAGGCGGTTTTCATCGCTAATGATGCCGATTGTTTTGCTCTATCTGAAGCAATGGACGGAGCAGGGGCTGAGGAAAAGACGGTTTTTGGCGTAATTATTGGCACTGGGTGCGGTGGGGGAGTGGTTGTTAACAAGCAGTTGTTATCTGGGCCTAATGCGATTGCAGGCGAGTGGGGGCATAATACTTTGCCTGGATATCATGCATCAGAAGATGGTGTTAGCCAGCCTTGCTATTGTGGGAAAAGTAACTGTGTAGAGAAATTCATATCTGGTACGGGCTTTACTGAGCGATTTAATAACCGTCTTGGGTGTAGCCTGACTGCTGCTGAGATTATTGCTGCTGCGGAGCTGGGTGATAGTGAAGCCTTAGGGCATTACCGCCATTTTATTGATGCTTTTGCTAGAAGTTTGGCTTCGGTGATTAATACCATCGATCCGCATGTGATCGTACTTGGTGGGGGGCTATCTAATGCAGAAAGTATTTACCGGGATCTTCCCGTTGCAGTGTCGCGGTATGTTTTCTCTGAACATTGTTGTACCAAAATAGTGAAAGCGGCCTACGGAGATAGTAGTGGAGTGCGTGGTGCTTCATGGCTGCCAGCAATGCATTCGGCAAAATAAGGAAACGGAAGGGAAACAAATAAGCGTGAGGCAATTTTTTTCCGACAGCAGGAATCGTCAATCGTGAAGTATGGTATGATGATTTAAAAACAACGATGTAGTTACGGAAAATGGCAACAATAACTGATGTTTCAAAGCTGGCAAATGTTTCGAAAGCAACGGTTTCCCGTGTGCTTAGTGGAACACGTGGTGTGAGAGAAGAAAGTCGGCTTGCAGTGCTAAAGGCCGTTGATGAGCTCAACTACCGCCCGAATGTTGCTGCCCAGAACCTCGCTAAACAGGCAACTAACTACATTGGTGTTATCCTGCCTTCGGTTGAAGCAACGAACGTTGCCACTTATTTACCCCTGCTTGCGAAAGGCCTAAAGTCCCTCAATAAGTTTATGTTGGTGCATTACGCCACTGATATCGAAGATCAACGTCGGGTTATCGATGAACTTCAAGAGCAGTGTGAAGCAATTATTGTAATGGGGGCTCACACAACGGGCCCTACACTCCCGAATGTTGTCCACTTCGACTCTATTCAGGTAGAAGGCGATACGGTGAGTGGTTACAACTATGCTTTTGCAACAGAAAGTGCTTGCCGTTATGTCCTAGGTAAGGGGCACCGCCAAATTGCATTGTTGATAGATGAAGCTAAGGAGATGGCAAGTGAGCAGATGCTTGAAGGTTATCGCAATGCTTTGCAGAACCTTTCGATCCCATTTAATCGCCAATTAGTTGTAGAAGCGAAAAACGATGTTGAACAGGGACTACTGACACTCATCAACAGTTTTACCAAATACACAGCGCTTGTTGTTAAGCGTGATAGTCACGCAGCAGAAGCGATGCGGCTAATGCGTGAATTTAATATCGCAGTTCCTCAGGAAGTGTCTATTATCAGCCTTGAAGATTCACCATTGGCTGCTTTGTTATACCCGCCGTTAACTTGTATCAGTTATCCAACCGAGCAGCTGGTTGATGATTGCATTGATCGTGTGCGTTGTGTCATTTCAGACAAGCCTCAGGTAAATGATCGCCCTACTGCTATTGCCGGGCGTTTGATAACCCGCGGCTCAGTGGCAAATATTACTGCTTAATCTCATTCCTTTATTTGATGACAGCTCAAGTTTATGCTTGAGCTGTATTGTTTTAGCTATGCGGCGAATTGGCAATTTCTTCGCTCACCCATTGCAGCAGCTGTTTGATAGCCCGTGACAGCACCTGATTCTGGCGGACGATATAACCAAGGCTGGTGGTGGGGAAATCCGGTAGTGGGGTAATGGCGCTGGTTAAATTGAGCTTGGGATGTAGCGAGAAGGCTGGCACGATGGCGATACCAAATCCGGCCTCGGCCCAGTCGATTTGGGCATCAACACTGCCGACCTCCATCACCCGGTATTTGGGTAAATTCAAGCTAGGCAACGCCAGATCGATGAGATCGCGGGTACGGGTATCATGACCGAGCAAGATCAGCGTCGGCTCTTCGCCTTTTTTAGGCTCCTTGCTTTGTTTGGCTAGTCGTTGCCACTTCTCCAGCCCTTCCCCTAGCGCACACCATTTTACTTGCCTTAGCTCGGTGAAGTGCAAGGGTTGGCTTTCCTTCTGCGCAATCACAAAGCCCAGATCGGCCTTGGCGCTTTTAACCAATTCAGCCGCCTGGCTCGATGTTGTGTTGAACAAGGACAGGTCAATACCGGGAAACTCATGCTTGAAGGATTGAAAAGGCTTAATGAGCAACAGGCGAGAAATAATGTCGCTGGCAGCGATGGAGACCGTGCCTTGGTGCATGTCGTTAAGCGCATTGAGATCGGCTTGGCAAACCTGCAGTTCTTGCAGGGAGCGCTTGGCACTGAGCAGCAAGCGCTCGCCCGCTTGGGTAAGGCGGAAAGGATTGCGTTCGATAAGCTTAACCCGCGTGGTTTGCTCCAGTTGCTTGATATGCAGGCTGACATTGGGTTGGGTCATATGCAGCTCAGTGGCTGTTTTACCGAAATGCTCAAGTCGGGCAAGGGTAACAAAGGTATTGAGCCAGTTGAGATCGAGCATAGTGCATCCTTGAAACAATGAGCAGCGACAAGAGAAAACGGGTTCGGCGCGCTTTCGCTCGATAAGTGTACCGGATTTTCATATAAATCCCATATGGAATTCTTATCAAGCCAATAATGATAATTAATTTCTCATATCACCAACGTGGGCATAGCATAGTGGCTTCGCTTTTAAGGAGAGTTAATTATGTCGTCTATCGTTGTAGTTGGTGCAAACTGGGGTGATGAAGGTAAAGGCCGTATTGTCGATTTTCTAGCAGAACAAGCATCGGCAAGCATCCGCTTTCAAGGTGGTAACAATGCGGGTCACACCGTGGTGAATGATCTGGGTACATTCAAACTACACCAGCTGCCAAGCGGCGTATTTAACTCTGGCTGCCTTGCGGTACTTGGCCCAGGTATGGTGATCAGCCCTGAGCCATTGAGCAAAGAAATTGAAGAAGTGAAAGCCGCCGGTGTTGAAGTAAACCTATGTATTTCAGACCGCGCGACACTGTGCCTGCCTATCCATGCCCTTGAAGACACGTTGGAAGAAGAGCGTTTGGGCGATGGTGCATACGGTTCAACCCGTCAGGGTATTGCGCCTGCTTACGGCGACCGTGTGATGAAAAAAGGCATCTTGGTAGGTTGGCTGAAGCAACCTGAAGTGCTTTGCGAGCGCATCCAGTTCATGATGGACTGGAAACTGCCACAGCTAAAGGCACTGTACCCATCGTTTGAATTCGAGCAAACCGCAGAAGAAATGACCGAGTGGTTGCTAGAGGTGTCTGCACCATGGCGTGATGCTATTTGCAATGTGACTGTGCCGCTAAAAGGCATTCAAAGCAAAGGCGAAAACTTACTGTTCGAAGCGCAGTTGGGGGCCGGACGCGATTTGGTTTACGGTGAATACCCTTGGACGACGTCGTCGAATGTTATCTCAACCTATGCCGGTATTGGCAGTGGTTTACCAGCACTTCGCCCTGAGCGTGTTATCGCCGTTGCTAAGGCATTTAGCTCATCGGTGGGCACGGGGACACTCATTACCGCAATGGAAGAGCAAGATGCTTTCCGTGAGTCAGCCAATGAGTTTGGTGCAACCACAGGCCGCCCGCGTGATATGGGATACTTCGATGCGGTTGCGACGCGCAATGGCGTTGAGATCCAAGCGGCGACCGAAATTGCCCTGACAAAACTAGACTGTCTAGGCGGTATGGCGGATCTGAAAATTTGTGTCGACTACGATGGCGATCACAGCGAAAACCCAATTTGGCCACAAACGGCGGCATTGGCTCCGGTTTATGAGCAGATGGAAGGGTGGAGCGAAGACATTACAGGTTGCCGCCAGTTTGAAGAATTGCCCAAAGCGGCGCAAGCCTACGTCTTGCGTATCGAAGCGCTGATGGGTGTGCCGGTGAAAATGGTATCGGTTGGCCCGGGCCGCGAACAGATGATCATGCGCTAAGCAAAAAATGAAATGAATAAGGCCAGCCCCGTTTGGGGCTGGCCTTTGTTTTATCCGCGCTTTAGGGGCGTTGCCCCATCACTATTGCGATTAGATCTCGTCGACAACAGCCCAAACAGCGGCAAGCACGTCTTGACCGAATGCCACACTACGCTCTGGTGACCAGCCGTAGAACTCGTCTGGCTGGTTGTTGTGATCTTTGAATGGCATTTCAACGGTGTAAGACAGGCACTTGAATTGCTCACCCACCCAGCTCGAACCAATAGTCAGGTTCGCCTTGCCCGGCTCGTCTTTGTCATAGCCGTGTTCATCTTGGAATTCAGGCGTGATGGTCAGCAGGGCTTGCTTGAATGCATTTTCTAGCGATGCCAAGCGCTTGTCGTAAGAAGGGATACCCTCGCTACCCGCAACAAAGTTGAAAGGAATGGCCTCGTCACCGTGAATGTCGAGGAACATGTCGACGCCGGTTTCTAGCATGCGCTCACGCACAAGGAAGACCTCCGGGCTCTTTTCCATCGAAGGCGTTTGCCATTCACGGTTAAGGTTAACGCCAATGGCGTTGGTGCGCAGGTGGCCGCGAATACTGCCGTCCGGGTTCATGTTCGGAACAACGCGGAACACGGCTTTATCGAGCAGCGCGCGCGCCACGGTATCGGTGTCATCGAGCAGGCGTTGAAGCAGACCTTCGATGAACCATTCTGCCATGGTTTCACCCGGGTGCTGGCGTCCGATGATCCAGATGTTTTTCTTGCCTTCGGCTGGTTCGCCGATGGTAAGCAAGCTCATGTCGTTGCCATCTAGGGTCTGGCCTAGGGTTTCCAGCTGGCAATGGAAGTGCATTTGAGCTTGATGCAATAAATCTTGGTGGCGGTCGTAGCTGTATGGCGCAAAGTAGGCAAAGTACATCGAGCCGTGCTCAGGGATCACTTTGAAGGTGAGGGTGTCACCGTCAAACTCGGCTGGGATACGGAACCACTCTTCGCGATCATAGGAAGCAACTACATCGTAGTCTTGCCATCCTTCCGGGTAAGCGGACTTGGCAAGCTTGTTGATTTGGAACTGGTGCTGAACCTGAGGCTGGCTTTCAAGGCGGAAATGGAACCACTGGGCAATATCAGACTGGTTATCAGCTGGAATTGTCAGCTGAATATTCTCTGGCGACTCTGCTTTTACGACATGGATGTTGCCGCTTTCAAAATTACTAAAAATTTTCATTGTTGTTATCTACTTGCATCAAAGGAAAATAGGTTAGCATAACTATAGCTGCTAGCGAGAAATTGTCTGTTACAGAAGGTTTATACCCAAGTTACGCTAAGGTGCTGGTGGCCTATTGCAATTCATTACAAGGGACCCGTTATGGCTTTTCATTATTTGGCTCGCGGCATTATCCGCTCAGACGATCATGTGCTGCTAGTTCGTGCTATCGGCGACGCCATCACTTTTCTACCCGGTGGACACATCGAGTTTGGTGAGCCAGCAAAGCAAGCGCTAGAGCGTGAATTATTTGAGGAAGCCACCATTGTGGGTAAGGCCGAACGGTTTATTGGCGCGGCAGAAAATGAGTGGTTCGAAGGCGAAGAGCGCCAGGCCGAGATCAATTTATTGTTTGAGGTGGAAACCCAGCTCTCCCATCATGAAATGGTTATCTCTAATGAACCTCACCTTGAGTTTTTCTGGGTGCCTTGTGCCGACATCGAACAGTGGAACCTGTATCCGGTAGCGCTAAGGGAGCTGATTAAGCAAAATGGTAGTTCTCAGCAGGCGTTTTGGGGTTCTGGTATCAGTGGCAACCCAATGATTTAAGTCGTCTGAGTTTGTTGTTTAATGGGGATGGTTGTTAATGTTTGGAGGCATGAAAGTATTGGTTAGGTAAAATCAGGTCGGATTTGTCTGAACTGTAACCAGTTAACACGCTAAGGCCTTTACAGCTTTTCACTAACTCCGTATTATCCACCGCACATACGGAGAGATGGCTGAGTGGTTGAAAGCACCGGTCTTGAAAACCGGCATACGTTTGTAGCGTATCTAGGGTTCAAATCCCTATCTCTCCGCCACATTAGAAAGCCTCGTCGAATGACGAGGCTTTCGTCGTTTTACGGGGTAATAAATAGGGATTTGAAAATCCCTCCCCCCAACCAGCTCCGCCTGCCCGACCAGCTTTAATGATTCGCTATTCTGATTTTTACACCCTTAGCTATCACGATGCATGATGGTGGCTATCTTGCTGTTAGCGCTCTGCATGACAGAATGCCGGCTCCTTTTTACTTATATTTATGGAGTTATTAGTTAGATGGGTGCTGTAGAGCGCGTGTTCCACGCTGTATTATTTGAAGTTCTTGCGGTTGGCTTAGCGATAGCGGGTTTGGTGATGTTCACGGATCATGATACTGGTGCACTATCAGGAACCATGATACTTATCGCGACCATCGCGATGGCATGGAATTTCATTTTTAACTGGGTATTCGACATGGTCTTTAGTGCACCGAAGGAGAAGCGATCATTAGGCTTGCGGATTTTTCATGTAGTTTTGTTTGAGGCCGGGTTACTTATTTTGACGATACCGGTAATGGCAATCATCTTGGGCGTGTCGTTTTGGGAAGCCTTTGTGATGGATGTTGGTGTGACGGTGTTCATCACTATCTATGCTTTCACTTTCAACTGGGTATACGACAATGCGAGGGCTTCAATTATAAAGAAGTCTCAAGGCTCTTCATCTTTAGCGACATAACGTTCGAATTTGACGACGAAGAGTTCTTTTAAGTGATGAGCCCACCTATATAGGTGGGCTTTGGAATATAGGTGAATTCTGAGACTGTTTAGGTCATAGGCTCTACCCATTCGAAAGCCACCCTTACTTCTGGCACAATACCGCGGTTCAGACAGTGGTGGGAAAGTGATGACAATACCAGCGGTTGTATTAGATAAAATTGTGGCAGAGCTTGGTGCGCAAGGCATTGAGCGTACAGAGGTTATTCAGCCGCTATGGGGTGGTTATGGGGAGTTGTTTCGTGCCTTTTTGATAGGTAGCCAGTATCGCTCGGTTATAGTGAAACATATCAAGCTCCCTCAGCCAGAAAACCATCCCCGTGGTTGGAATACGTCGTTGTCGCATCAGCGCAAACTCGACTCATACCAAGTGGAAGTGAATTGGTATCGTGACTATGCCAACCATTGCGATTCGTATTGCCCCGTGCCCGCGTGTTTGTATGTCGAGCAAATCGACAATGAAATACTGCTTATTCTGGAAGATCTTTCAACTTGTGGCTTTAGCGAGGTGCGAAAAGAGGCAAGCCAGGCCGCAATATTGGCCTGCCTTTCTTGGCTGGCTTCGTTCCATGCTAAGCATATGGGGGTAGAACCTGCCGGGCTTTGGCATACGGGAACATATTGGCATTTGGCAACCCGCCCCGATGAACTTGCTGCCCTGCAAGATAGTGCGCTAAAAGCGGCTGCTGGTACCATTGATTTGGCACTCAGCCAGTGTCGTTATCAAACCCTGGTGCATGGTGATGCCAAGCTCGCTAATTTCTGTTTTTCGGCTGATGGCAGCAAGGCGGCAGCGGTCGATTTTCAGTATGTGGGTAAAGGTTGCGGGATGAAAGATGTCATCTTGTACTTGAGTAGCGTACTGGACTTTGATGAGTTGGTGAAAGGTGATGAATCACAGCAAGCGATTGATACATATCTCGATCACTACTTTTCTGAATTACAGCGTGGGTTGGCGGCGTACTGCCCTTCAATCAATGCCGATGATGTCGAACATGCCTGGCGTCCGCTCTATTGTGTGGCGTGGGCTGACTTTCAGCGCTTCATTAAAGGTTGGAGCCCCGGGCATTGGAAAATAAATGCGTATACAGAGGCATTAACCCAACATGCACTGGCACAGCTAGAAGGAAAACGATGATGCTAACCACAGCGCAGATCAAACAGCTGCTTGATGCTGCCACCGAAGCTGCTCAGCAAGCTGCCGAGTATATCCAGCAGTTTGACCGCGATGCCTTAGTTGTTGACCAGAAAGTGGCTGGCAATAGCTTGAGCTCGCAAGTGGTTACTCAGGTGGACATCGACTGCCAAACGTTGATCCTATCAGTGCTGGAGCCCTATAGCTCTCAATATGGTTTTGCGGTGTTGTCGGAAGAAAATGCCCTCGAAGAGCAAGCCTATGATCACCCTCGCCACCAGGCTGATTACTTCTGGTGCATCGACCCCCTTGATGGCACCTTGCCGTTTATCGAAGGTATCGACGGCTTCGCCATTTCGATTGCCTTGGTATCAAAAGCGGGTGATCCTCTACTGGGCGTGGTAGCCAACCCAAATACCTGTGATTGCTACCAAGCCTATTGCTGTGAAGGCAAGGCATCGCTGCTCAAAAATGGCCTACCTTGGGTGTCTCAGCCAAAGCCTACCGAATCTGGACTTGGTTCCACCTACCTGACCTTTTTCGTCGATCGCAGTTTTCTTAACGATCCCCGGTTCAAGTTACTAGAGCAGAAGTTGGCTACCTATGCCCATGAGCGTGGGTTTGAAGGTGTGCGCGTATTTTCCCGGTTTGGTGCTGTGATGAATGCCATCGGTACCTTGGAGCTAGCGCCAGCCTGTTATTTGAAACTACCAAAGGCGGGTAAGGGAGGTGGCAGTTTATGGGATTTCTCGGCAACGGCAGCTATTTTCAGTGCCGCGTTATGTCAGGCAACGGGGTACTCGGTGAGTGATATTTTTGGGGATCCGCTTGATCTGAACCGATCCGATTCAAACTTCATGAACCATAAAGGCGTGGCATACACATCGGGCTTGGCAAGCGAGGAAGTGTTGCAGCTGTGCCAGCTGGTGGCAACAGAGTAACGAAGTAGCGCTAATTGGAGTAAGAATATTGGAGGGTGAGAGCGAAGCACGGGAAACAAAAGTCGGTGTTAGCTTTAGCTGCCATTAATGGGTCAATAGCAGGGGGGCTACTTTAGTTTCTTACGTGGCCTCGCTCTCGGGGGAATCGTTAGGTTAAGTACTAATTGTTTTGTTTAGGGCTTAGCCTAGGATCTTCTTCATTTCAGTCGCGACCTTGTCCACCTTGCCGATACCGACGATAACTTGCAGGCCGCCAGAGCCGATTGTCACCACGCCAGCGGCGCCAAGGGCTTTCATCGCTTCTTTATCTGCAATGGATGAATCTTTCACCGTTAGGCGCAAGCGCGTAATACAGTTATCTACCTCAAGAATATTCTCTTCACCGCCAATGGCTTTGATATAGGCATGGGCGATTTCATCTATGTTATCTTCGTTGACTGCCTCTTCGTTGCTTTCACCGCGTCCTGGGGTCATCAGGTTGAACTTCGTAATAGTGATACGGAAGATGGTGTAGTAAAGTCCGAAGAACACCAGACCTTGCACAATAAGCATGTACCACTTGGTGGCGAGCGGGTTCTGGCTGGATAGTACTAGGTCGACCAAGCCTGCCGAGAAACCAAAGCCTGCCATCCACTCCATGCTTGCAGCGATGTACATTGAGATCCCCGTCAGTACGGCGTGGATCAGGTACAGTACCGGTGCAACGAACATAAAGCTGAATTCTAGCGGCTCAGTAATGCCGGTGAAGAATGAAGCCATGGCTGCAGCCAGCATGATAGAGAAAACTTTGTCTTTGTTTTTCTTATCCGCACTACGATAGATAGCCAATGCTGCACCAGGAAGGCCGAACATCATGATAGGGAAGAAGCCTGCTTGGTACATACCAGTTTGGCCGACAACAGCGGTGCCGTTGGCAATCGATTGTGCGCCGCCCAAGAAATTAGGGATATCGTTGATACCCACAACATCAAACCAAAATACTGGGTACAGAGCGTGGTGCATGCCGATAGTGAGCATTAGGCGGTTGAAGAAGCCGAATAAGCCAGCGCCTAGTGCGCCCATTGATTGTAGCTGAGTACCAAATGCAATCAACGCGTCATAGATAACAGGCCATACGTAAAGTAGCACGGCTGCAAGGGCGATACCGGCAATCGAGGTTAGGATCGGAACCAAGCGCTTACCGCTAAAGAAGGCTAGGGCTTTTGGCAGTTCCACCTCGTGGAAACGGTTATAAATTTCGGCCGAGAGGATACCAACAAGGATACCGATGAACTGGTTGGATATTTTGCCAAATGCAGCAGGCACGTTCTCTAGTGCGACACCTTGCAGTTGGGCAACCACTGCCGGAGAAAGCAGGGTTGTGAGCACCGTAAAGCAGACGAAGCCAGACAGGGCGGCGGCACCGCTTTTATCTTTACTGAGGCCGAAGGCGACACCGATAGCAAATAGAACGGCCATATTATCGATGATGGCTGCACCAGATTTAATGAGTAGGGCAGCAATGACACTTTCTGAACCCCAGCCAACGGGATCCATCCAGTAGCCAATACCCATCAAGATAGCAGCAGCAGGCAGAGTGGCAACCGGCACCATGAGTGCTTTACCCACTTTTTGTAAATAACCCAGTATGTTCATGTATGTCCTTGTTATTTCGCAGCAATTAGAAACTTTTTAAGGTGTGGTTTGCTTTCCAGTTGGCCTAAGTTAACTGGCGAGGCTTAGTTCTATGGCGAACAATTTAAAATGAAATTAGGGAAGCCGACAAACGAATTAAAAGGTATAATCTATTAAAAATTTTAATGCGTAGTGGTAATGGACAGAAAACAGCAGTTGTTAGCCAACATGCACTCATTCAGTGTGGTCGCCAAGTATTTGAGCTTTACCAAGGCTGCTCAAGAGCTGAACTTAACCCAAGGGGCGGTTAGCCACCGGATCAAAAACCTCGAGAAGCAATTGGGGTTCCCGCTGTTTGTCCGCTTGACCAGACGGATGGAGTTGACACCGGAAGGCGAGCGCTTGTTAGTTACATTGAACCAGTCGTTCGACAGTATTTTTACCGAGCTTGAAGACATCCGAACCAATGAGTTGAGTGGTGAGCTATACATTGGCACTTCCCCGGGTTTTGCCAATGGTTGGTTGATGCCGAGATTGGGAGCATTTCAGCAACAGTTTCCTAATTTGAATGTTCGATTGTTGGCAAAAGAGGACAAAATTGATTTTCAATACGAACCTCTCGATGCCGCCATATACTACAGCGATGACGATTATCCGGGTTTCTATTGCTACCGATTATTTGATGAAAGGCGGATACCGGTTTGTTCCCCGGAATATGCCAAGCGCCTTGGACTCGCTGAGGGAAAAATGGATGGTTTGCGTGATGCGACTTTTATCCACGGTTCTCGCTCGTCAATTTGGCAACGTTGGCTAAAAGAAATGGGGGTGACCGATATTGATCCTACCAAGCGGCAGTATATTTTCAATTTCTCTGATTTTGATGTGAATGCCGCCCGTCAATCGTTGGGTATTGCGATGGGAAGGCAAAGGTTCGCAATGCCCTTTATTCTTTCTGGGGAGTTAGTTGCCCCCTTTCCGTCGATAAATACGGGCTTGGGCTATGACTTGGTATGCCCTGACGGGATGCAGAAGCGGCCAAAGTTTCAGGCGTTTTATCGCTGGCTCAAGCAGGAACTCGAACAAGAAAACGGTTTTGATCTCGGCAGTGCTGATATAAATATGTCCAAATGTTAATTCAAATGGCTCCGTGCTTACGGTTTCAGTCAGCGGCAGAAGCGCACTCCACATGAATAGCGGTGGTTGGTGAGATAGGCGGATATGGTAATTTTCGTCTAAAAACACAGACTAACGCCGGTTATTTTTGAATAAGACCAGTATAGGGCGGGCCAAGGTTTTTATAAGCTAATGTTAATTATTTCCGGTAAAACATTCACGATTGAATTGTAATGTAACACTTTTGTCATGGTGGTTACGGCTCTAGTTATTCCAGAATATAGCAAGGCTCCGGACGTATGTTCGGTGCCTTTTTTTTGAGCTAAAGCTCAATAAGCAAGCATGGATGCTTACTGGTAAATAAGTTTAATTACCGTTTATTTCTGGGCGGTTGTAATTGGAGTGTTGATGGAAAACTTATCCTATCTAGTGGCTTTCAATCACTTGTTTTTCTCCATGGTAGCTGTGGTTATCATGGTATTGCTTGCTCGTACTGTTGTTGCGGGCACTAAGTACTCAGCAGTATTGATGATCGTTGTCTTTGGTCTGTTAATGGGTACGCTATTTGTAGAAAGTGGGCTTGCTCAACCCGGTTTGAATGACTTCCCGGTCATCGTTTTGCTGGGGCAGACCACAGTAATTGCTCTGATCGCTTCATTCTTTGTCGGTGGGCAGGAAATCCGCCGCTTGTTGATGAAACAATTGGGCAGCGTGGAAAGTTTGGTTGAACCGGGCAAACATGAAGTTTTTGTCGGTACCACAAGCACGCAACTGGTTTATGTGATCCGAGCTTTCGTGCTGCTCATGAGTATCGAAATGGTCTCGGCGCTGATTTCAGGTCGCAGTGGCGCCCACCCTCTCGGTGAGTCATACATGGCACTGGCGTATGTCGGCATGACCATCTCCCTGATCCTGATCGATAGCAAGGCGAAAATCGTCAATAAGCGCAATTACCTGATGCGCGGTGTGATTGAAGTGGTTGCCATCATTGCGGTATTGATTATTTCACTACGTATCTCCCAGTTGATTTCGGGCTTTATTGGTCTGCCACAGATCTTCTTTGCCATGGTGCTGTCTTCAGGCCTAGGTATGGCTATGCCGAAGTGGAAGCTGGGCCCAACAATGAACGCGCTACTTTTTGCCGGTATTCCTGTAGTACTGACCGGTAGCTTCTTGGTGGGTGGCTCACACATGATGGAAGCGTTCAGCATTCCGGGTCTCCAAAGCGTGATCGTATACGGTTTTGCGGGGCAGATGTTCTGGATGTTTGGTGGCCTGGCGATTCTTATCTTCCTGGCGAAAGCAAATCACGTTCGCAACTTGGCACCTGGTATGGCGGGTGGCCTGTCACACTCAGGCTTGACCGGGGCATGTACGGCGGGTGATCTCGGTGCAACTGCCGCAGGTCGTGCTCCGATCATGATTAACGTTCCTTTCCTTGGCCATATCTTTGTCTTTACCATCTTGGCTGCGAGTGCAGAAAGCGGCGTGCTGTTGGTTAAATGGGTGCTACCGCTTGTGCTTGTTGGCTTGGGCTGCGTGTATCTGGCAACGAAGAATCTGCGTAAGGCGAATGGCAACGATGAGATGGAAATCAAGGGCTTGATGCAGTTCTCATTTGGCTGGCAGATCACCGCTGTATTCGGTAGTTTTACCATCTTGCACTTTGCTGGCATGCCTATCGAGAATGCGTCTATGGCAGCGGCTTCAGGCCTGTCTCACTTCGGTTTGTTTGCTGCCACCCAGGGCGGTATGTTTGGTGCCGAAGCGGCGAGCATGATCACCTTTATCTTTGCGACGCCATTCTTGGTTCACCCGCTGGTGTTTGGCTTGTTTGGTAAAGCGGCAGAGAACAATGGCCCGATGGCGAGCAGGGCGGTTATGGCTGTATTTATCATCGGTACCTTGGGCGTGCTTTTTTCTGCTTTCTCGGTATAACTGAATGAGTTGCCCGTCGCCTATTAATTTGGCGGCATGGCAACTTAATCGAATAGCAATTTAATAGACGAGCAACTTAATTGCCTTGTCGTTCAATGAGCCACCGCTACAGCCCCTTACTTGGCGCTGAGGCGGTGGCTTTTTACTATCCGCTTTATTCTTACTCTTTTAGCCACTGGCTGATTGAGAGATAGTTTGATTCAACCACTGACAAAAACACTCTATCGCGGGTGTACTACGTTGGCGGAAAAGGAAATACCCAGCCTGGGCTTTGATGGCAGGGTAGGGGGCCACAAGCCGGTTTTGCTCAATTTCATTGCCCAACAATGCCTGCCGGGCAAGGGCCACACCGAGTCCGGCTTCCGCTGCTGCCATCGCCATATCGGTTCGGTTGAAATAATGCCCTTCTGGCGAATGGATGAATTTCTTTCCCATCGAGTCAAACCAGTAGCGCCACTCCTGATCTTTCTGCGCCTCCCGGCAAGGCATTGCGTCATGCAGCAAGGTGACGGTTTTCCAGCTACCTTCTGATTGCCAATCATATTTTTGGTAATACGCTGGGCTCATGACCGGGATAAGGTGTTCTTCGAGTAACAGCTTTCCGTCACTTGTATCTGTCCCGAACTGGCAGTAATCAATCACCAAGTCGACATCGTCGCATTGGTGATCCACCAACGCACCGTCAGCAAAGGTCAGTACTTTTATATCTGGGTATTGGCGATAGAAATCATGCAGTTTAGGCACCAACCACTTGTAAGCGAAAGAAGGAGTGAGTTTCAGGTGGATCTCTTGACTATCGGCAGGCTGTTTTAGTTTGGCTAATACCGTCTCGATAGCTTCGAGGCTTTGGCTGACCACTTGGTATAAGGCTTTACCTTCTTCGGTGAGGGTAAGGCCGCGAGAGTGGCGCTCGAACAGGATTAGCGCCAACCGTTGCTCGAGTTGTTTGATTTGCTGGCTGAGTGCACCCGGCGTAAGGTGTAACTGTTTCGCTGCTTGGGTTAAGTTGCCGTATTTTGCCACCACTTCAAAGGTGGCCAATCCTGCCAATGTGCTGCCTTTCATCGCAATCCTTGCAAACAGAAAATGAATAGTGATATTGGTGCCCGGAAACACCCGAGTTTCTTAATGCCGGTGTTTAGCAAGGCTAAACACAGCTGTTAATTCTTATCGATTGTTGCTGAAATGTAAATACTGCATTCTGCTCACTATTAAATACAAAAATAACAAGTATCGAATTCCAGTCAGGATAGAGGCAAAGCGGAGAAAGCGGATGGAAGTGATTGTATTGGGTAGCGGCGTGGTTGGGCTAACGTCGGCATGGTATCTCAAGCAGGCCGGCCACGATGTCACCGTGGTTGAGCGTCAGCCACGAAGCGCTGAGGAAACCAGTTTTGCCAACGCAGGGCAAATTTCTTACGGCTATTCTTCCCCGTGGGCGGCACCGGGTATTCCATTAAAAGCGATGAAATGGTTAACGCAAAAGCATGCGCCGTTGAAGATCAAGCCATCGGCCTCCCCCGAGCTTTATGCATGGGCCACAAAAATGTTGGCCAATTGCACCAACGACAGGTACCAAGTTAACAAGGCGAGAATGCTCAGGATCGCCAACTATAGCCGCGAGTGTTTGGCTGACTTGCGCCAACAACAACCACTGAATTACGAAGGCCGCCAACAAGGCACGCTGCAAGTGTTTCGGACCGAAGCGCAACTTGAGGCCGTTGCCAAAGATATTGAAGTGCTGGCTGCGAGCGGTACCCGCTATGAGCAGCTGGATGTGGCGGGCTGTATTGCTGCCGAGCCAGCCCTTGCCAGAGTAAAAGAGAAGCTAGTGGGCGGATTACGCTTGCCGGATGATGAAACCGGCGATTGCTATTTGTTCTGCCAGCAGTTGACCCAGCTGGCCGAGCAAGCGGGTGTTCGCTTCCTATTTGATACGTCAGTCGAGCAGTTAAACTACCAAGGTAACACGCTGGCTTCGGTGAAAACGAACAAGGGTGAGTTACGCGCGGATGCCTATGTCGTTGCAATGGGAAGTTATACACCTCAGTTACTGTCCCAAGTTGGGATCCAGTTGCCTATCTATCCTGTTAAGGGCTACTCGCTTACCATGCCCGTTGCCGATGCTGCCGCAGCGCCGGTGTCTACCGTGATGGATGAGACCTATAAGGTGGCAATGACACGCTTCGACGATAGGATCAGGGTAGCGGGCACCGCTGAGCTGGCTGGTTTTGACTTTAGCTTGGCTAAAAAGCGTAAGGAAACCATTTCAATGGTGATCCGCGATTTGTTCCCTGAAGGCGGTAAGGTTGAGCTGGCAGAATATTGGACTGGCTTGCGGCCAATGACCCCGGACGGTACCCCCATTGTGGGCAAAACCCCGATCCGTAACCTGTTCACCAACACAGGGCATGGCACTTTGGGTTGGACCATGGCTTGCGGCTCGGCCAAGTTGCTTGCCGATGTGGTGAGCGAGCAGGCGACCGACATCGACCCGAGTGGTTTGGACGTCTATCGCTATGCCAGTTAAGGAAAAAATTGCGCATAGGGCAGCGTAATCTCTGGCTTGTAGTAAAATTGAATTACAGCTGTCAAATCGAAATGTCAGGAGGCCGTGATGGTGCGGGTCTTTTACATTAGCGATGACTTAGACGACCTAGAGCTGGTGGAATATGAGCTGGAGTTAAGTGGTATTTCAGCTCCGCAAATCCACGTGCTCACCGATAAGGATGCCGAGGTTGCCAGCCATCATCACCTACATCCGGTGAAATCGTTCATGCGCAATGATGTGATCCATTCAACCGAAATAGGCGCGGTTATTGGCATCGTGGTTGCGGCATTGGTACTGTTTTTTGCCTATGCCTCGGGGGTAACAGATACCGTCGGGTGGTTGCCCTTCATCATGCTGGCCATCATCATGATGGGCTTTATTACCTGGGAAGGCGGGTTGTTTGGTTTCCAGGAGCTTCATTACCAGTTCCGGCGCTTCAAGCAAGTGCTCAAGTCTGGCCGCCATGTGCTAATGGTGGACGTCGAGCCTGAGCAAGAGATCACCCTTGCCAATGTGGTGCTAGCCCATGAAAAGCTCAAACCTGCTGGGACGGGTAAGTCGCCTCCCCGTTGGTTGGTTGCATTTCAAAACCGTTGGGAAAAGGCGATGCATACTTTGCCTTGATGGTTAACGATCCATATATTCCCTTGTTTAGAAAGCCCTTTTCAAAAAGGGCTTTTTTCTGCTTGAATTTTTCTGACGTCAGTGTGATTCTATAATGCTGCGTTGATTTTACCGCACTAATTGCCAAGCAATTCTCACTTTATTAAAAGGTAAAATATGAAATTCCCAACTTCGCTGCCAAGCACCCACCAAGCTCTACTTGAGAAGATCATTGCGATGGTCTCGTCTGACGAACGATTTGTCGGTCTTTCTGCGGCAGGCTCTTATGCCTCAAACACCATGGATGATTACAGCGATCTGGATTTGGTTGTTGCGGTCGACCCTGCGGCCTTTGATGATGTCATGGCATCAAGAAGTACGATCGTCAATCAAATCGATGGATTGGTTGCGCACTTTACCGGCGAGCATGTTGGCGAGCCCCGTTTGGTGATAGCCCTGTATGAAGGGGCGGTGATTGTGCATGTTGATTTTAAGTTTGTGTCTTTGCCAGATGCGGCTCAGCGAGTGGATGACCCGGTTGTACTATGGCAAAGAGGCAGTTGCTTGTCTGATGTATTGGCGCAGTCTGAGTCGCAATACCCGCAGCCAAACCCGCAATGGATTGAAGATCGTTTTTGGGTTTGGGTGCATTATGCCGCCACCAAAATCGCCCGTGGCGAGTACTTTGAAACCTTAGAGTTTATTTCGTTCTTGCGCCAGAACGCACTATCGCCATTGGCTTTGGCGCAGGCGGGAGAAACACCTGAGGGGGTACGCAAGATTGAGCACCTGATCCCTGACTTTGCCCAAAAGCTGGAGGCGACAATTGCCACCAACAATGCTGAGTCGTTGGGTGAGGCGGTCTACCGTTGTGTCGATATTTACCGTGAACTACGTGCCAACATCGAAGGCGTGGAGTGCAACCATACCGCTGAAAAGCTATCGCTGGCTTACCTTAAACAAATCCTCAGCTAGTGCCTCTCAGCTAGTAACCTTCATCTAGTATCCTTAGAGCGCCAGCTAAACGCTGGCGCTCTAATTTCCTTTTCAATTCTATCCGTCTCTTTGCTATATCTCGCTTTCTCTTGCTTTAGCCTGAGTCAGCAGAGCTAAAGAAAACCTCCCTGAGCTGGAAAATATAATCTGCTTCACTTGCCATTAAGGCGACCAAAACCAGCAATACCAAAGGCGGCAAGAAGATGGTGTAAACCAAGGCCAGTCGTTCCCATTTCATGTGCATGAAGACGGCGGCGATGAGCCCGGCTTTGAGTGCCATGAAAATCAGGATCAGGCTCCATCTCAGTAGCCCTTCAAGATGATAGTAATCCACCAGGTATGACAGCGTACTAAGCACAAAGAGCAAGACCCAGATCTTGAGATACAGACTGATAGGGTGCTGCTGCGGTTTTGCTTTTAGGGTTGCTTGCTTAGGGGATGAACTTGTGGAATAAGCCATGAGAACACCTTCCTACCAGAGATAGAAAAACGCGAATATAAACACCCAGACCAAATCGACGAAGTGCCAATAGAGTCCGGCAATTTCAACATTTTCGTAGCTGCCGCTGCGATCGTAAGTGCCTTTGAGTACCTTGTAGGCAATGATGAGCAAGTACAACACACCGACGCTGACATGCAGGCCGTGGAAGCCGGTGATCATGAAAAAGCTCGCGCCAAACTGCGCCGCCCCGGTTTCGTTGCCCCATGGTCGGAAGCCGTCTTCAATGAGCTTGCTCCACTCAAAAGCCTGCATGCCGACGAAGCTTAGCCCGAACAAGGCGGTGAGTATGATAAAGAACGCGGTCAGCCCCCGCCGGCGCTGGTAACCAAAATTGACGGCCATTGCCATGGTGCCGCTACTGGTGATCAAAATGAAAGTCATGATGGCAATGAGTACCAATGGAATGGATTGGCCAGCGATGGTTAAGGCAAACACTTCTGTTGGCAGTGGCCAAGGCTCGGTGGTTGTCATGCGCACCGACATGTAGCCAACCAGAAAGCAGCCAAACACGAAAATATCACTGAGCAGGAATAGCCACATCATTGCCTTGTTTGATGACACATTGAAAACGGCCTTGTCACCGGCATAATCGTTGACGACCGACGGCCAACCAGTGGCTGGCGGCGGTTGATAGGATTGGGATGAACGGGATGATAAATTTGCCATAAGCCATACCTTCTAGGTCATGTGCTTGTCCTTGTTGGTTTTAGATCAGTGTGAGTCGATAAAATGGTGTTAAGTAAACCTCAATAATCCAAGTAAAAAGAGCCAGACGAATAACAGAAAATGCCAATACCGGCTGCATAACCGCAAGGCGGGATAGAGCGTATTTTGATTACCGCGCCAAGCATTGATAACCACCCAGCCCAATGCTATGAGTCCACCAACCACATGTACGCCATGTAGCCCGGTAAGCAGATAAAAGAAGCTGTTGGCAGGGTTGCTGCCGACGCCCTTGTTGAGTGCATAGAGGTATTCCCATGCCCACAACTGGGTGGCAATGAACGCGAGAGTGAAAAAAACGGTTAGGCGCAACAATGCCTTGCTGGCTGCCAGTGAAGGCAGCAGGGCAGATTTTTTGTAGCACAAGTGCATGGTCACGCAGCTCATGACCAGCAGGGCGGTGCTGATACTTAACTGCCATGGCTCATTGAGCGGTTGCCAGTCAGGCAGCGACATCCGTATTCGGTAAGCCACGGTAAATAAGAAAAACAGCATGGTGATCACCGCCAGTAAGAGCCACACGCCGGTTGAGGCCGGGGTTGTGGTTGCCGGCGGCAGGTGCCGAGCATTGGGATCGGTTGTCAGGGTCGAATACGCCTGCTGATGGGATGGTTTGCTCATGACCGCTCCTTATCGGCTTTCACTGTTGGGTCGCTGCCCCCGCCGCTCCCCGAATCGCCCGATGCATTGGGCTTATTATCGGATGCAGCATCAGGCGATGGGCTAGGCGGTACATTTTGCGGGATATAATCTGTGTCATGGCCAGGGACGCTAAAGTCGTAGGCCCAGCGGTACACCACGGGAAGCTCTTCCCCCCAATTGCCGTGCTTGGGCGGGGTATCCGGTGTTTGCCATTCCAGTGAGGTGGCTTTCCAAGGATTGCCGTCGGCAACTTTGCCCCGTTTCCAGCTCCAAAATAGGTTGAACAGGAACAGCAGCTGCGCGGCGCCAACGATCAGCGCGGCGATGGTAATAAAGGCATTGAGGCTCTGCGCCGATTCGGGAATGAAGCTGTAATCGTCATAGGCGTAGTAGCGCCTTGGCATGCCGAGAACCCCGAGGTAGTGCATCGGAAAGTAAATAGCGTAAGTGCCCAAGAAAGTGACCCAGAAGTGGATATGCCCCATGGCTTGGTTCATCATGCGTCCGGTAATTTTAGGGTACCAATGGTAGATCCCGCCGAAGATCACCAATATAGGCGAAACGCCCATCACCATATGGAAATGGGCCACTACGAAATAGGTGTCGGAGAGCGGAATATCGACAACCACATTGCCGAGGAATAAGCCGGTTAGCCCGCCGATGATAAAACTACTCATAAAGGCGATAGCGAAAAGCATCGGCAGACTGAGGTGAATATCGCCGCGCCATAGCGTGAATAGCCAATTATAAACTTTGATTGCCGTCGGGACGGCAATGACCAAGGTCGTTGTGGCAAAGAAGAAGCCAAAGTACGGATTCATGCCGCTGACATACATATGGTGCGCCCAGACGATGAAGCTGAGGGCGGCAATCCCGATAATCGCCCATACCATCATCTTGTAGCCGAAGATATTCTTGCGAGCATGGATACTGATGAGATCAGACACAATCCCGAAGGCGGGCAGGGCGACAATATAGACTTCGGGGTGACCGAAGAACCAAAACAAGTGCTGGAACAATATCGGGCTACCACCACCGTAATCGGCCTGCTGCCCCATCGAAATGATGGCGGGCATAAAGAAACTGGAGCCGAGCAATTTATCAAACAGCATCATGATGGCGCTAACCAATAAGGCCGGGAAGGCGAGCAGCGCCATGGCCGAGGCGGTGAAAATCCCCCATACGGTGAGCGGCATTCGGAGCAAGGTCATTCCCCGGGTACGTGCCTGCAAAACGGTGGTGACATAGTTCAAACCACCCATGGTGGCCGCGACAATAAAGACAGCCAGTGAGATCAGCATTAACACAATGCCCCAGTCGGTGCCGGGGGTGCCGGGTAAGATGGCCTGTGGCGGGTATAAGGTCCAGCCGGCGCCGGTAGGGCCGCCGGCAACAAAGAAGCTCGCAATTAAGATCAGCGAGGCGAGAAGGTAAAACCAAAAACTCAGCATATTTAAGAACGGGAACACCATATCCCGCGCGCCGACCATCAAGGGAATAAGGTAGTTGCCAAAGCCGCCAAGGAACAAGGCGGTGAGCAGGTAGACCACCATGATCATGCCGTGCAGGGTCATAGACTGGTAGTAAGTGTTCACGTCAATAAAATCGAATTGACCGGGGAAGCCGATTTGCAGCCGTATGATCCAAGACAGCACCAAGGCAATCAGCCCCATAAAGATAGCTGTTAGCGAGTATTGAATCGCGATCACTTTATGGTCTTGGCTCCAAATATATTTGGTCCAAATCGATTCTGCTTTGCTTTTTCTGGCATACGGGCTGGTATCAAACATTATTTATTTTCCCCGCTGTCATCAGGTTGTTCGCCGGCTTGGTTCTGATCTGGATGGGAAACCGCCTTGATGTAGGCGATGATTGCCTCGACTTCTTGGTCGTTGAATTGGTAAACCGGCATGATGGCCGGATAGCCTTTTACCACTTCGGCATTGGCGTTAAGAATGGCAACTTTCAGGTATTCGTCATCGACAAGCTTTTCAGTATCATCAGACATGATTTCGGTTTTGCCATAGAGCCCGAGCCAAGTCGGACCCACGCCCGGTTTACCATCAAGACTGTGGCAGGCAATGCAGCCATTCACTTCAGATAGGGTCTTACCCAAGCTCACCAAATCCATTGAGCCTGCTTCTTGCGGCTGCTGGGTTTGGGCAAATGTGGGCTGGGTGGCCAGCCAGCGACCAAACGCCGCGTCATCCTCGACCACCACCCGTCCTCGCATATTGAAATGGCCTATACCGCATAGCTCGGCACAGAGAATATCGAAGGTGCCACGTTGGGTTGGGGTGAACCAGAAATAGGTCACCGAGCCCGGCACCATGTCCATCTTGGCGCGAAACTGGGGCACGTTGAAATCATGCAGTACGTCTTTGGAGCGAAGCAGCACCTTCAAAGGGGTGTAGAGCGGCAAGTGCAGTTCTGGGCTTAAAATGATTTTATCGTCTTGGGAGGCCGGGTCTTCTGGGTCGAGGCCCAGCGGGTTGGTGCTGCTGATAAAACGAACATGGCTTTGGCCTAGCTGGTTATCTTCGCCTGGGAAGCGGTAGCTCCACTTCCATTGCTCGCCAACCACCTCGAAGACTTTGGCATCTTCCGGGACGGCAACAAATTTGCCGTATACCACCAGTCCGGGAGCGAGCAAGCCAATGATGGCAACGGTGGTCAGCCCGATCAGCCACGCCTCAAGCTTTTTGTTGTCGGGCTGGTATACGGATTTTCGGCCCTTCTTGTGGCGGTAGCGGATCACGAACCAAGCGATCATCACGTTGATCACCACAAAGAATGCACCAGTTATCACTAGGGTGAGGGTAAAGGCGTCGTCAATTTCACCCCAATTGGACGCGGCAGGGGTTAACCACCACGGGCTGAGGAAGTGGAAAGCAATGGATCCAATAACGATGACTATCAGGGCTATGGCGATTGCCATACGTTCGCGCCTTATTGTTGTTTTGGTCGCTTCCGTGATAGGTGCATATAGCCGAGTTACTTGAAGTCACTGGGCTATATTGGTTCAAATTGTTCCCAAAGCACCTGTATTCGAACAGGTAATCTGGCGATCTGGGCCGCTTCGCTTGTTGTTAATCACGTTAAATAGCTTAGTGGAGGATTGCCTTGCCCGCGAGTCTCGTCAGCTTTTTCTATGTTGTAAGTCTGCAAAAGTGCTTTCTTTCACTAAGGTTATATATACCAAAGTCGCTATACCCAAGTAACCCAAGTAGCTTGGGTATCAGCAAGACTAAATCAACCGGAGGTGCTTTGGCTGGGGCAAGCTTACTGACATTACTCGACGATATCGCTACCGTGCTGGATGATGTTGCCGTGATGAGCAAGGTGGCCGCGCGCAAAACCGCCGGGGTGCTGGGCGATGATTTGGCGCTGAATGCCCAACAGGTGTCAGGCGTGCGGGCTGAGCGTGAAATCCCCGTTGTATGGGCGGTGGCGAAAGGCTCGTTTCGCAATAAGTTGATCCTTGTGCCGGCGGCACTGCTGATCAGTGCTATCGCGCCTTGGCTAATTACCCCCCTGTTGTTGCTTGGCGGCCTCTTTCTTTGCTATGAGGGATTCGAAAAGGTCGTCGATAAGCTGCTGCATCCACCTAAGCTGGAAGAATCCCATGTGCTTGAGGAAATGGATGCCGTCGAAGACTTGGTCGAATTTGAGCGGATCAAAATAAAGGGAGCGATAAGGACTGACTTCATCTTATCCGCCGAAATCATTGTTATCGCGTTGGGAACCGTGCAGTCGGCACCCATGCTGACCCAAGTGCTGGTGGTAAGTGTGATCGCCTTGCTGATGACAATCGGGGTATACGGTTTGGTGGCTGGCATCGTGAAGCTGGATGATCTTGGCTTGTACTTGGTTCGCAATAGCATTGCGGAATCCCCAAAGCGCACCATTGGCAATGGCTTGATAAAATCTGCTCCCTATTTAATGAAAACCCTCGCGGTGGTCGGCACCATTGCCATGTTCTTGGTTGGCGGCGGTATTGTGGTGCACAGTATTCCCCACTCCCACATCATGATAGAGCACTTTGTGATCAGGCTATCGATGATACCGGGTAGCTTGATGCTATTACCGGCAGTGATCAACGCCGCTGTTGGCCTCGCGTGCGGCGCAATCGTGCTTATTGCCGTTAGTGCTTTTAAACGAATAAAAGCCTGGGTTAGCTAGCAGTTAGCAGTTAGCAGTTAGCGAGTTCTCCCCCTTTTCAAGGGGGAGTTAGAGGGGGTTGTACAGACCGGGCCATTAACGTTGGGTTTTTTGGCTGTCGCTCAAACTAGAAACAACTTGAGCAACTCTTCCCCTTGTTGCTGGTTGATGTAGCTCGGCACCGGGTAGGTGCCATGGGCCTCAGCTAATGCGCGTTGGGTAAGCAACGGTATATCGCTGACTATCAGCTCTGGGAATGCCTTCGGAATATTGAGTTGCTGGTTGAGTTCATCGACCGCGTCGATAAATTGCTGGCCATCTTCCAACCCCACAATGCGCGCCAGTTGGGCAAAACGCTTTTTGCTGGACGGGTATAGCAGTTCGAGAACCCGTGGCAGTAATACGGCATTCGCTAACCCGTGGGGGATATGGTACATCCCACCCAGCTGGTGGGCGAAGGCATGGACGTATCCCACATAAGCTCGGGTGAAAGCACAACCTGCCTCGTAAGAAGCCATGGCCATTCTTTCACGAGCTTCAATATTTTCGCCGTTCTGATAAGCGGTGGGCAAATAGGCAAAAATGGCTTCGATGGCTTGAACCGCGAATTTATTAGTGAGCGGATTTTGATAGGTGCCGATATAGGCTTCAATGGCATGGGTCAGCGCATCCATACCGGTTGCGGCGGTGATATGGGGTGGTAAGCCTGTCATTAGGCTTGGATCTATCAGCGCATAATCCGGGATCAAATTCGGATCGACGATGGCAAACTTTTGTTTGGCAGAGGGATCAGAAATGACCGCAGCAACGGTGGCCTCAGAGCCTGTACCCGCGGTGGTGGGAATGGCCATAAACAGCGGCAGTTTTTTGCGTACTTTGAGCTTGCCCGCCAACTTACGGACAGGACGATTAGTCACGATTTTTGCACCAATAGCCTTGGCACAATCAATCGGGGAGCCGCCACCAATGGCAATAATGGCATCGCAGCTGTGCTGGTGGAAGAGGTCAGCACCAATGGCGACTGCCGCTATGGTCGGGTTGGGCTTGACTTCGTCATAAATGAAATAATCTATCTTTGACTGGCTGAGCGATGCACACAATGTTTCGGTCATCGGCATCGAGCCAATGATAGCATCGGTGACGATCAGTACCTTGGTTGCCCCGGCCGCAGCCATCAGCTCACCAGCTTTTAATAGCGTGTCTGACCCGACTTCCAGTTGAGGGAAGCCAATGGAGATGAGCTTATTCAGATGCTTGTTAACACCAACCATGGTTTTGTACAGCAGCATATGTCACTTCCCTTTAATGTGCTTTTTGAGGGGGCGATAAAGTAAAGCCAACCCCAAAATTGCGAGTGCCTGAACCCATATTAATCGGTCGAATTAGGCGGATCTATCTAAACCGGTTATTGAGCAAGGCATGCCACTATAGCCATACCACACAGCCTCATCACTAATAACTATCCCGCAAATGGTAAACCCGCAACGTACTGGCAATGGCCTCCTTGCTTTCATTGCCAATATAGCGAACGCGTTTTACTTTTCCTGTGATGTCTGAAGGTAATAGGGTAAAGCTGGAATCATCAAAGCGGCCTGTCCCCTCTATTTCTAAGTGGACAAACAGCGCCGGATGCCCGCAATCCAATTCGATATAGACTCCTTGCTCATCACTGCCTATTTCAGTATGGATGGTTGTGTTTGGTAGGTTCATTTGCTTAAACAGGACAGGGAAATAGTCGTTTTCAATGATCGCATCATCACATTGCAATTCGACATGGTAAAAGGTGTTACGGCTTTCTTCGACAGTGTCATTGAGGCAAGTTTGCCAAGCCACCATGGCTTGGTCGGCGGCTAATGCGCTGTTGAAAGGCCATTGTTGGATAACGTTGCCATCCCAGCCGACTTTCAAAATACGGCCTTCGATGCGTTTTTCCCGGTGCTGATCGTTGATGAGGTGCAGGCTCAATTGGCCGTCTTGCGCGATGAAGGTGGCCAGTTGAGGGGCAAAGAAGCGTTTGGCATGGTAGTGGAGTTGCTTCCAGCGACCATTGTATTCGATGCTCGACCAAGAGCTGACCGGCCAGCAGTCGTTGAGTTGCCAATATAAAATGCCACGACAGTGCGCTTTGTGTGCCCGCCAATATTCGCTGGCGGTTTTAATGGCTAGCGCTTGTTGAACCTGGCTGAGGTAAAGCATATTGTCGAAGCTGCTCGGAAAGCGGAAGTAGCGGGTAAACATTTCGGTGATGATGCTATTGCCACGGCCGTTTTTCTGGTGTTGTTCGAAGGTTGGCGAGGTGACATTCCACTCGTCGGGCTTGGCAAAGGTCTTGACTGTCGGTAGCGAAGGCCATGATTGGTAACCAAACTCGGAGCAGAACCGGGGCTTGACGCTGTGGTAGGCATCGAATGATTTACCCGAGTGCCATACATCCCAAAAGTGCATGTCCCCTTTGTTATCGTTATGCCATGCATCGCCGAAATCCAGCTCGCCATTGCAAGGGGAGCTGGCCCAAAAGCGGCGGCTAGGATCTTCTCGCTTAACGACTTGCGCCAAGGTGCGGTTGAGCCGGTCGTAATTCACCACATAGCGCTCGCGGTTCGCGCGGGATTCTGGGTACCAGCCTATGGCACCAATCACTTCATTGTCGCCGCACCATAAAGCGATTGAGGGGTGGTCGTTCAAGCGCTGGACTTGATCGCATACTTCGGCTTCGACATCGGCCAAAAATTCGGGTGTCGAAGGGTAAAGGGCACAGGCAAACATTAAATCTTGCCAGACCAGCAAGCCCAGCTTGTCACAGAGCTCATAGAAAATATCTTGCTCGTACATGCCACCGCCCCAAACGCGGAGCATGTTCATGTTGGCGGCCACCGCGTTTTCCAGCAACTGGCGGTACCGCTCTGGGGTATGGGATGAAGGCAGGGCATCGAGTGGGATCCAATTAGCACCTTTTGCCATGATAGCCTTGCCATTCACCTTGAAGGTCATGGCGCTCCCTATGGCGTCGGTTTGGGTGTCGAGTTCAAGCTCGCGCAAGCCAATTTGCTTGCTGACTGCTTGGCTATGGCTAATTGTTTGGCTATGGCCGATTGCGCCATAAAGCTGAACATCTAATGAGTACAGCGCTTGCTCGCCATAGCCTGCTGGCCACCAACGCCTCGGTTGGGCGATGGCAATGGAATGCCGGTATTGGCGAGAGCCAATATCACTGATAGGCAGCGGCAGGTTATAGGCATTCCCGTCGAAGGTAATGGCAAGCGTGGTTGGTGAGTTGGTCGTGGTTAGCTGCTCAAAATCAACAATAACATCAAGCTGGCAACTGCCATCGCTTTGCCAATGTTGCTCTGTGCGAACTTGGCTAAGGCGCACTTGCTCAACCTTGGTTAATGATATCGACTGGTAGATACCACTGACCAGCAAGCAGATCCCCCAATCCCATCCTGCATGACATTGGGTTTTACGTAGGGTGTTCATGTGCGGAATTTGGTTGTTGCCTACCGCCCAAGGTACGGGGAATGGCAAGCGTTCAGCTCGCTTTGCCGCTTCCAGGTCATTTCGGTGCAGGGTGATTTCGATGGTGTTCTCACCCCCTTGCAGATAGGGTAATACATTCGCTTGGTATTGGCGGAACATATTGCTGCAATGCAGCACGACATTGCCATTGATGGCGATTGTCGCCATGGTATCGACAAACGCCAGCTTGAGATCGACCGCTTGCCCGTTTAGAAAATCGTCCTCAACCACGAAAGAGCGCGAAAGCGTCCACTCGCTTTCGCCCACCCACTGTACCTCATTTTCATTGCAACCGAAGTAGGGTGGAGGGAGTTGTTCTGCTGCGATGAGCGCAGAATGGACATCGCCGGGAATAGGGCAAGCAACAGCAATGGCGGGGTGTTGTGAGGAGCTAAGTTGCCAATTACCGTCGAGTAACAATGTAGACATGGACGACCTCAAGATAAGTGCAGATAATTTAAGGGATAAATCGACTGGCAATAGCATATTGGCATGCGGGTAACAAAAACCTGATCGCAACGACAAACTCATAAAATACTGCATGGTTATTGGCCGGTTTGTGTGTTGAGGGAGCAACTGGCTTATTGGTGTGTACAATTCATCGCCAGTTGAGTCTGGTAGGGGTTTACAGCTTGTCGGGAAGCCCGTATTATTCGCCGCACTTACGGAGAGATGGCTGAGTGGTTGAAAGCACCGGTCTTGAAAACCGGCATACGTTTGTAGCGTATCTAGGGTTCAAATCCCTATCTCTCCGCCACATTTAGAAAGCCTCGTCGAATGACGAGGCTTTCGTCGTTTTACGGGGTAATAAATAGGGATTTGAAAATCCCCCTATACCAAACCAGCTCCGCCATATTCAAAGAAGCCCAGCAGAAATGCTGGGCTTCTTTACGTCGGAATCTAGGGTTCAGCCGAGCGAAGCGAGACAACGTTGCTAGCCGAAGGCGCTTTAAAGCAACGGCCCGCAGGGCGAAGTAAATCCGCAATCCCCTCGAATCCCTCCGCTTTGCTCTGTGTAGCTATAATAATGAAGCATCATGCGCGTAATTATCGAAGGTGATGAACTATGGCTACAGATTTTGATGCGATGCTTCCCGAGCTAGCTGAATTTTCCATACCTGATGTCCCTTTCAAAGTCATTGACCCCACTGGCCTGCCTGAAGATACCCGGATAGCATTCAGTGAGTTCCTGACAGGTTCAACCCTGCCGCAAGCATTCTGCGTTTATAGCCATGACTATTCGCAGTTTTGTAAGAAGGTAAGAAGTGGCGAGATCAAGATTGGGTAGTGTGCTGGGTGTGGCTGCATAGAAGAAAAAGGCCGCGTTTGCGGCCTTTATTATCAATATAGGTCAATTACATAGGTCAATTACCAAGTGTATTTGATGCCCACGCGGTAGCGGTTTTGGCGCTCGTCTGTGGTGTTGTTAACCTTCACGTTACCGAACTCGATGAATGGGCGCCATAGGTCGCCGTTTTCTGCCTTGTAGGCGTACAGTAGACGGAAGTTGTGCAGGTAGTCAGTTTTGCCGTTGTCGAACAAGTCCTGACCGTTGCTTTCCATCTCGCGCCAAATGTTGAACTCGTATTGGAAGTCCCACTTACCGGTGTTGTAGCCTAGCCAAGTATCGAACTGCTGGATTTTAGAGTGGTAGCTGTCGCCGTTCACACCAGTTTGGCCGTAATCCCATAGTTTCCACTTGTATCGACCTTGAATACGGAAGCCGTTGTCGAACGCATAGTTCAAACGGGCGTAAGGTACATACACAATACCCGCATCGGTGAAGTCGACAGATGAACCAAGTAGGTAAACGGTGTTGTCGTTTAGTTTGTCGTAGTAGAAGGCAGATAGCTCTGAGCCGCCCATGGTCATTGAGTCGAATGCACCGTCGTCATTTGAGTAGCGTGCATCAAGCTCGAAACCAATGTTCTTGCCTGTGTCTAGGAATACTTTTACGCGATCACCGTGCTTTTTAGACTCATCGGTATACTGGTGACGGTACTCAATTGTTGTTTTGTAGTCGTTGGCGACAGCGTGAGAAGCAGTTGCTAATAAAATAGAAGCAGCAACAAATTTGATTGTCGTTTTCATAATAACCTTTCTAATTGTGTATAGGACTGTGTAAAAAATTAGGTGTAAGCATTAGCGGCACTGGCGGGCACTTCCGTTGGTCGCCATGGGTCGCCGGTATGCTCAAGCCAAGGAAGCAGTTCTTCCTCAACTAGCTGTTGAATAAGGGTTTCGTTTTGTTCCGCGATGTTTTCCATCTGGTACGGATCGTTGACGTTATCGTGAAGGACGAAGGTCAGCGGCTTGCCGACTTTTCGGTCGATCATCAAGGTGTAACGGTCGGTTCTTACCCCACGGCGGCCGTAGGACTGACCGCCATAGGGCATGAAGGTGTAAATTTGCGAGGTGGGTTTTTCATCGCCCTCTATACCAGAGACAGTATTGGCATAGTTGAACCCTTCAACGGTATCGGGAATTTGATCTGCCATTCCCATCAAGCCAAATATCGTTGGGTAAATATCCGGTGCTGAAAATAGCAAGTCATCAGTGCGTGGTGACAGTTTGCCCGGCCAACGGAAAATCATAGGAATACGCATCGATTCCTCGTAATGCACATTTTTGGTTGGGTTACCGTTTGAGCCCATGCAACAGCCATGATCGGAGAAAAAGACCACTAAGGTATCTTCTTCAAGATCTAACCGAGCAAGTTCATCAAGGATGCGCCCGAATTGCTCATCAACACCATTGACCATCGCCATATATTCTTTGAAGTACTTCGGACCGTAGCCGTCGAGGTAGTCTTTTTCCCAATCCACATTCGGGCGGGTATTTAGGCTTTCAGATGTCTCGTCCTGATAGCGATCCAAGTACTTTTGCGGAACCTGATCGTACGGCGAATGGGGTGGGTTCATTGAAATAACCAGCGTAAATGGCTGGTCGCTATCGCGGTAGCTACCCCCTTCGTTGCGCAGGTACTTGATGGCAATATCTGCCTCGTGCTCTGGGCTCCACTGGTCGATCACCAAAGGCTTATCCCTTGGTGTGTCGTTGGTCCAATAGATTGGCTTCATGTGCAAATCATAGGTGCCGTAGGCATACCAGAAGTCAAAACCGTGCCGGCGATCAGGGGCCGTCCAATCATTCCAATAGCGGCCTTCCATTGGGTTGTTATAGCTGGGTACGAACGGCGCTTCTGGCGTATCAAGGTGCCATTTGCCGATGTAGCCCATGCTATAGCCGTTGCGCTTAAGGATGTCTGACCAAGTGACAGTGTTCTTTTTCAGCTCAATGCCAAAGTCTTTGCCACCAAAATTGCCTGCCATCGCGGTATGGCTATTGCCTTGAATGCCGTTGCGGTAAGGGTATTGACCCGTCATTAGCATGCCGCGAAACGGGGTGCACAGAGGAAAGTTTGAAACGGCCTGACGAAGAAAAACCCCTTGCTTAGCAAAGCGGTTGATGTTGGGGGTATCAGAAGGGTCTTGCTTCATAAAGCCCAAAGACTGGGTACGCATTTCATCGGGAAAAACGATAAGCAGGTTTGGCTTCTTCAGCGGCTGGGTGGCTGTTTCTTGCTCTGTTGATGCCGTTTGAAGCGAGCTGCACCCCGTTGTTGCTGCAGTGGCAGCGACAGCACTGGTTGCCGCCATCCCTTTCAATAAATTACGTCTTGTAATGGACATTTCAGACTCCAAGCTAGCAACGACTATCAGAAGAAAACCGAAAGTCATTGGTTGTCATTTTGTTGTGTTTTGTTGTTTGTGGGCTTTTTGTTTCTACGTGTTGTTGCGAATCGTAAGTTATCGAAAGTTGTATGGCTGTGTATTTGATCACAAAAAATAAAACGAAAGAAAAATAGCGAGGATAGCGAAAGTAAAAAAAGGCTTAGAAGGGAAAACAAAGGTGATGACAGTGGAGTATTTACGGCTTTCTGTTTGGCTTTCACCCTTTCGAAGGGTAATATAGGTGCCAATGCGTAAGGTTACGCAAGTAAAACGCAATAATGCGAAAGATTGTGAAAGAGATCAAAAGTTTTAAATTCCCGCATTGTTGCTTTCGTTTTTAGGTGTAAGCTGTATTCGAAATCAAGCGAAAGAGATTTTGCTGGTTTCGTAAGGAGACAAATAAAGTGAAAAGTGCTGTCGAAAGGCGCATGGAAATCGTAAACGTGGTTAACCGAGAAGGTAAAGCCCGTGTCGAAGACCTTGCTGCACAGTTTGATGTCTCAAGTGTCACTATTCGTAGCGACCTGAGTTTTTTGGAAAAGAATGGTTATGTTGTGCGTTCGCACGGTGCGGCCATACCTAACACTGGGGTAATAGCTGAGTTAACTGTCCAAGAGAAACGTCGCCAAAATGCGGGCATTAAATCGTTGATTGGACAAGCTGCAGCCAAGCTAATTGAAAATGGTGACACAGTTATTCTGGATTCGGGTACTACAACGCGAGAAATCGCAACCAGCGTTAAGTCACTGGAAGATGTAGTAGTAATGACCAACGGTCTGGATGTTGCAATGGAGCTGGCATCAGCACCTGGTGTTGAGGTATTGATGTCAGGCGGTGTGCTTCGTAAGAATGCACTGTCTTTCTCTGGCTCGCAAGCCGAAAGTAGCTTGAAAAACTATCGTTTCGATAAGGTTTTTCTTGGCGTTGATGGTTTTGATTTGCGAGCAGGTATCACCACGCACAATGAGCAGGAAGCAAGTTTGAACCGCTTAATGTGCGAAATTTCTGAGCAAGTGATTGCGGTCGCTGACTCGAGCAAGTTTGGTAAGCGTAGCTGCCACATGATTCGAGAGTTCGGAAATATTGATATCCTGGTAACAGATTCTGATATTCCTGAAGATTACCTACAGGGTCTTCGCGAAATGAAAGTTGACGTTATCATCGTAGAAAAAGACAGTTAAGCACTAACTCCATAGCAACATATCAGATGTTGATTGTGGAGTTAGTCAATGAACACCCTTCTTAATCTCGTTCAGCGCCATAAGGCGGGCGAACAAACTGGTATTTACTCAGTTTGCTCGGCACACCCTCTGGTGATTGAAGCTGCGCTGATGCAAGCGTTGAGCGATGATTCTTTATTATTAATCGAAGCTACCTCCAATCAGGTTGATCAGTTTGGCGGTTACACAGGAATGACTCCTGCTGATTTCCGCGACTTCGTATTAAACAAGGCTGAAAGCCTACAATTTCCTACCGAAAAGCTCATTTTAGGTGGCGACCATCTCGGCCCTAACCGTTGGCAAGCGCTACCCGCTGAAGAAGCGATGGCAAAAGCCGATGATCTCATCGCCGCTTATGTTGCCGCTGGATTTAAGAAGATCCACTTAGATTGCAGCATGTCTTGCCAAGGCGAACCTGTGCCTCTTTCTGACGAAGTGGTGGCAGCGCGAGCAGCACGCTTGGCAGTGATTGCAGAAAAGACGGCAGTAGCGTGTTTTGGCGCCAGTGACATTACCTATGTGATTGGTACCGAGGTGCCAGTACCGGGCGGTGCAGCTGAAGAGCTGGATGAACTGGAAGTGACTGCGCCAGCTGCTGCGCGCAAAACCATAGATTGCCACCGTGATGCGTTTGAGAAAGCGGGTGTGGTTAGCTGTTGGGAGCGTGTCATTGGCCTGGTTGTTCAGCCAGGCGTTGAGTTCGATCACACCGGCGTTATTGATTACCGCCCTGAAAAAGCGCAAGCACTTAGTCGCGTAGTCGATGATTACCCGCACCTTATTTTTGAAGCGCACTCAACGGATTACCAAACCGACAAAGCATACAACGCGTTGGTTAGAGACCACTTTGCCATCTTGAAAGTGGGACCAGCTTTAACATTTGCGATGCGTGAAGCCTTATTCAACTTGTGTGAAATTGAAGAGCAAATCACACCGAAAGCACATTGTTCGAACCTGCGTGAAATGATCGAGCAGACCATGTGCCAGGCACCAGAGTATTGGAACAAATACTACCACGGCGATGAGTCGCAGCAGCGCTTTGCACGCAGCTACAGCTTCAGTGACCGTATTCGTTACTACTGGCCAAACCAACAAATTAACCAGGCCCAAGACAAGCTCTTTGGCAACCTTTCACGCTCGGGTATCCCATTACCGTTACTTAGCCAATATCTGCCAGAGCAGTTCCACGCTGTTCGAGAGGGCATGGTTGAGTCTGCCCCTGAGGCACTCGTGCTAGACAAAATTCGTCAGGTTCTTCGTAGCTATGCGAAGGCTTGCAAACTAAATAAGGCTTAAGAGGAAAAGTATGAACCATTATCTGGGTTACTCAGAGCAAGAGCTAGAAAGCCTTAAAGGTTTCTGGACTGCAAAAGAGATTGAGCAGCAGCCAAACTGCTGGCTAAAGACCAATGCCATTTTAACCGAGTGTGACGCTGCAATTCGTGAGTTTTTGGCACCAGTGCTGGCACAGCCGGACTTGCGCATCATTATGACTGGCGCAGGCACATCAGCGTTTGCTGGCCGAGCACTGGCTCCGCTGCTTTCTGAAAAAATTGAGCGTCGTGTTGAAGCGATTGCCACCACAGATATCGTATCGAACCCGACTCAGTACTTTGCTGAAGATGTTCCAACACTGTTGGTATCGTTCGCCCGCTCAGGTAACAGTCCTGAAAGTGTTGCATCCGTTGAGCTAGGCAATCAACACTTAACAAATTGTTACCATTTGGTGCTGACCTGTAATGCTGATGGCCAGCTATATAAAAACAGCCTGAATGACGAGAAGTCACTGTCCGTATTACTGCCAAAAGAGACTAATGATCAATCATTTGCGATGACATCGAGCTTTTCTTCGATGATGTTATCAGCCCTTTCGATTTTGGGTGAAAAGATCGATTACACGAAAGCAATTGAAAATATTAGCCACTGTTCTGAGGCTGTGATCAAGGAATTCAATGTAAAAATAAGTGATATTGCATCTCATGATTTTGAAAGAGTGATTTATCTTGGTAGTGGTGGTTTGCAAGGGCTTGCTCAGGAGTCCGCATTGAAGCTTCTTGAGCTGACAGCTGGCAAGGTAGTGGCGACATTTGATTCACCTCTTGGCTTTCGCCACGGACCAAAATCAATCGTTGATCCTAAAACTCTGATTGTCGTTTTCATTTCTAATGATCCGCATACTCGTAAATACGATCTTGATTTACTTGCAGAGCTTCGCCGCGACAATATTGCCGGCCAAGTGATTGCGGTAACAGCACAGCTTGATGAGCGCGTTACAGATGGCCACTATTGGCACGTGCCGATGATGGATAAGGCCACTGACGCGGAATTGCTCTTCCCATACATTATCTTTGCCCAGATTTACTCATTCCATCGTGCTTTAGCTCTGGGTAACACTCCTGATAACCCATGTCCGACCGGTGAGGTAAACCGTGTTGTACAAGGCGTGAGTATCTATTACTCATATGATTATTTAAACAATAAGTAGAACAGGTAAACAATTATGACTGCACCTAACATTGTCTGGACTCGTATCGATGAACGTTTACTTCATGGTCAAATCCGTATCACCTGGGGTAAGCACACTGAAGCTAACTTGATTTTGGTTGCTAACGATGAAGCCGCGGAAGGACCAAATGCGGCCTTCATGCAAGCGGGCATGAAAGCCTCTGCGGGCGGTGAGTACGCGGTTCGTTTCTTCTCTATCCAGAAGACAATCGACGTGATCCACAAAGCATCACCAAAGCAGCAAATCTTCGTTTTGTGTAACAACCCAACTGACGTTGCCCGCCTAGTTGAAGGTGGTGTGCCAATTACTCACTGTAATGTTGGCAACATGCACTTCCACGAAGGTAAAAAGCAAATCGCGAAAACCGTATCGGTGGATGACAAAGATATCCAAGCTTTTGAAGCCATGGTTGCTCGCGGTGTGACTTGTACTATCCAGAACACACCAGATCAAGCACCAGTTAATGTGCTGGAGCTGGCGAAAGAGTCTGCTTAATTTTTAATCCTGATTCCCTACAAACAGAGATTTAAACAAGGAATAAATCATGTTTTTTGAAGCTACGCTGGTCGCAATATGGGCGTTCTTCTGTGGTATCGATAAATACGATGTCGCGTTGAACATCCACCGCCCGCTGATCACCGGTCCCGTTGTTGGCCTGATCATGGGTGATATGCAAATTGGTCTGATTGCAGGTGCAACCCTTGAACTTGCATGGTTGGGCCTAGTGCCTAACGCGGGTGCTCAGCCGCCTGATGTGACACTGGGTACCATTGCTGCTGTTGCCTTTGCGGTAATGACGGGTCAATCAGCAGAAGTTGCAATGGGTGTGGGTATGCCGATTGCAGTACTAATGCAAATGCTTGTGATTGGTTTCTTTGCCCTGACTGCATTCACCATGGGTAAAGCGGACCGCTTTGCAGAGCGAGGAGATTCCGACGGTATCGACAGACTACTGATAACCACTATCTCGCTCCGTGCACTTTTATATTCTGTTGTTGCTTTCGTTACCGTTTACTTCGGTGAGCATGCCGCAAGCTGGATTGATGAAAATGCACCGAAGGTTCTACTGGAAGGCCTAGGTATTGGTGCTCGTATGGTACCGGCGATTGGTTTTGCAATGCTGCTTAAGATCATGTGGTCGAAAGAAGTGGCGGGTGTGTTCTTTATTGGCTTTGTAATGACAACGTACTTGCACCTACCAGTTATGGCTGTCGCAGTACTGGGTGCGTCAGCTGCGGCACTGTACTACTTCTTCAGCGGCAACAATGGCAACGGAAATGGCAATAACCAAGTAGAGGAATTTGAAGATGGCATCTGATATCACTGCGGGCAAGCTGGCCGACAAAAAAGCTGACGAGCATGAAAACCTAGTTGATGGTATTGATTCATACGAAGATACCGAAGTTCGCAAGGTTATTACCAAAAAGGATCTATGGTTGTGTTCCATCCGTGGCCTGTTCATGGAAGGTAACTTTAACTTCGAACGTATGCAGGCGGGTGGTTTTGCTTACTCCATCATCCCTGCGCTGAAAAAGATCCACGGCAACAACAAGCGAGATTTCGCTAAGTCATTGAAAAACCACCTACAGTTCTTCAATGCGAGTCCGAAGCTGTTTACTTTCTTGCTAGGTACTGCCATTGCAATGGAAGAAAACAAAGAGAAGCCTTCAACTGTCAACGTAATGAAAGTTGCCGGTATGGGCCCGACAGGTGGTATCGGTGATGCCATCGACCACATGACCCTGATGCCACTAACCTTGGCACTGGGTGCATCGATTGCGATTGAAGGCTCAATTGCTGGTCCGTTCGTGTTCTTTGCTCTGTACCAAGTTGTGCACTTCTTTGTTTACTTCGCACTGATGTTCATGGGTTACAAAGCGGGTACCGCGGCAATGGTTAACCTCAGTGATGCCACTGAGCGCCTGGCCAAAGCGGCGAATATCATGGGTATCTTCGTAATCGGTGCACTCTCGGCCACCTTTATACGGGTGCAAACGACGGCATCCATTGAGCTCGGGGGTAAAACGGTCGAACTGCAAGAGGCGCTGTTCGACAAGATCATGCCCAACCTGCTACCGCTGTGTTTAGTGTTCTTCATGTTCAAGATGGTGAAAGGCACAGGCTTCTGGGCTAAACCGCCGGTGTTGATTTTCGCAACGTTGGCTGGCGGTGTTATCGGACATGCTTTAGGCATCCTGTAACAAGCGCACTCGAGACATATAGAAATAAGTAACAATAAGGGGCATTTCATGCCCCTTCGCAAGGATTTTCAAATGATTGGTATTGTAGTTTCAGGTCACATCAACTTCGCAACGGGCATGGGCTCGGCAGTAAAAGCCATTGCTGGCGATCAAGACCAACTTGAGTTCATTGATTTTGTAGAGTCAATGTCGACGGATGAACTGGAAGTTGAACTGCGTCAGGCCGCTAAGCGTGTCGATAGCGGTGAAGGCGTGTTGTTCCTGACCGATATTCCAGGTGGTTCACCGTGCAACCGTGCGCTAGCTATCATGATGGACACCGAGAATGTCGAGCTGATTGCTGGTGTTAACTTACCGATGATTGCCAACGCAGCGTTTGAGCGTGATGGCGCAGAGTTAAAAGAATTAGTTGAGACGCTGCTGGAAATTGGCGGCTCATGCATGCAAGACATGCGCAAAGAATTAGAAAACGTGATGGCACCTACGCCAGAACTTGAGTGTGAAGACGGACTATAATTATGCGCTATGCCTTGCTTGCTGATCAGGTTTTTACCCCGGAAGGGATTGAAACAGACACCGCTGTCGTGATTTCAGATGGAAAAATTGAATCATTAACGACCACGCTCCCAACGGATTGCGATGTTATCCGCCTTCCTGGGCAGTCTTTGATGCCGGGGTTCATTGATATCCATATTCATGGCCGCCATGGTGCTGATGTGATGGATGCAACAGATGAAGCACTTCAGACCATTAGCAAGGCATTACCCCAAACAGGTGTGGTTGGCTGGGTAGGAACAACCGTTACCGCCCCGTGGGACGATATCTTACAGGCACTCAAGCACGTAAATTCTTATGTCCAGCAACCACAGGGATGTGGGGCTGAATTGCTTGGTAGCTTTCTTGAAGGCCCTTACTTTACAGAACCTCACCGCGGCTCCCACCCTCCTGCATACTTGAAAGCGCCGACCTTGGATGAATTGCACCAACTGCGTGAAGCTGGTGGCTCATCGCTCATTCGTGCTGCAGTCGCGCCAGAAGCGGAAGGGGCGATGGAGGCAATTAGTTGGCTAAAAGCACACCATATCAAAACCTCCGTAGCTCATACCGATGCGACATTTGAGCAAGTGACCGAGGCCCATCAGCGAGGTGCTGACTGTGGTGTTCATTTGTTCAATGGCATGCGTGGCCTGCATCATCGTGAGCCAGGTTGCTGCGGTGCTGTTCTCTATCATGACATGTTGGCCGAGCTTATCGCAGACGGTGTGCATGTGAACCCAGTCATGATGCAATTGGCTTACCGCATGAAAGGCTATCAAGGCATTGCCCTTATCACAGACTGTATGCGGGCTGGTGGACTTGACGATGGTGAGTACCAACTTGGTGCCCAGACCATTACGGTGGCCAACGGTGAGGCTCGCAGTCCTTGCGGCTCATTGGCCGGCAGTACCTGTAGCTTGGATCAAGCTGTTCGCAATATGGTATTTGAGACCCAAGTGCCAGCCTGGGAAGCGGTGCAAATGGCTTCGTTGGTACCGGCAAGATACCTTGGTATCGAAAAGCGCCTTGGTAGTATCAGCCCAGAGAAAGAAGCCAGCCTGACTATCATGAACAGTGCATTAGAGGTGCAAGGCACATTAATTAGAGGCGAGTGGGCATATCGCAGCCCAGAGTTCGCCTAGCTGGCTGACTAAAAACGGTTGGCTTACGCTCGAATTAGGAATAAAAAATGACTTTAGGAACAACATCTTTAGGCACTAAGCAGCAAGCCCTTGATGCAATGAAGCGTGTGTATCGTTATCAGGCTGCAAACCAAACCCGCAGTGTGGTACGCCGCAGCGGTAAGATCCGTTTTATTAAAGATACCGACTGGGAACGCGGTGTATTTTGGTCTTGTGTGTCGGCTGCTTGGAAGGCGACAGAAGACAAGGAATACCTTGATGGCGTGATGAACTACACCCTTCATACCGGCTTTAGAACGGGCGCATTTCCACGTTTTGCTGATGACCATGTTTGTGCCCAAGCTTATTTGGATGTTTACCCGGAAATCAATACCCCGGAAGCGCTGGAATCGACCATTAACGCGTTTGATATCATGCTTGATGATCCGAAACCTGGGCACCGAGACTGGTGGTGGGTTGATTCATTGTTCATGGCGCCGCCTGCGTTTGTAGCATTGTCAAAGGTGACAGGTGAGTCTAAGTATGTTGAATACATGCATACGGCGTTCTGGGATTCAGTTGATCATCTCTATGATCCGGATACCAAGCTGTTTTATCGTGATTACCGTTACATGCCGACAGAAGTGGGTCAAAAATACCGCAATGAGTTCGGTGACGGCGGGGAAGAGCTTCGTGAAGCCAATGGCGAGAAAGTATTCTGGTCACGTGGTATTGGCTGGATGTTGGCAGCTATTCCACGACTGATGGCGCATTTCCCTGATGGATTTGACCAGCAGCAACCATACTTAGACCTGTTCACAAACTTGGCAGAGGAAGTGATCAAGTACCAGCAGGCTGATGGCTTCTGGCGAACCAGCTTGCTGGATCCTGAAAACTTCCCGGCACCAGAAAGCAGTGCGACGGCACTCTTTTGTTACGGCTTAGCTTGGGGGATCAATACCGGCCACCTTGACCGCGACACTTATCTGCCAGTCGTTGAAAAAGCATGGCAAGCGCTACAAGGCTGTATTCATGACAACGGCATGATTGGTTGGGTCCAGTTGCCGGCATTCAATCCTAGGGATGTGAAGTTTGAGCATAATATCGATTATGGTGCAGGTGCCTTTATGCTTGCGGCCACAGAAATTGCCAAGCTAGCTGACTAAACTTAAGCCTAAGGGCTGATAGAAGAACAATGATTAACGCCCAGCTATGCTGGGTGTTTTTTTATCATAGGGGAGAGCGTGATGTATCAATTAGTAGTATCAGATTTAGATGGTACCTTGTTAACGCCAGATCATGTCATCGGCGGTTATACAAAAAGTATCTTGGAGCAGTGGGTAGAAAAGGGATGCCATTTTGTATTTGCTTCAGGGCGTCACCATCTTGATGTATTTGGCATTCGTGAGTACCTAGGGTTACCTGCCTATGTTATCAGCGCCAATGGCGCCCGTGTTCATGACCCAGATGGCAATCTTGTGCTGGGCCATGATGTACCCGGTGATATCATTGAGCGAGTACTCGCCAAGGTCTGGGACGATAAATCACTAACCGTTCACTTGTTCCAAGATACAGGCTGGCTGTCGAGTCGAAAGAACGAAGATATTGAGAAATACCACCGCATTAGCGGTTTTGGTTACTCGCTATTTCATCATGCCACCTTGAAATCAGAGAACATTGCCAAATTGTCGCTGACTCATCCAGATCATCAATATCTGGTGCAATATGAGCAGATCCTCTCTCCGATGCTTGAAGGCGTGGCAAATGTCATGTTTTCCAGTCCGTTTTGCTTAGAAGTAACAGCCCCGAAGGCGACCAAAGGTGACGCCCTTGAAGTGGTCACGGCAAAGCTCGGTATTGCACGGGAGCAAACCTTGGCCTTTGGTGATGCCATGAATGATAAAGAGATGCTGGAGTATGCGGGGAAAGGGTTGATTATGGCTACAGCACAAGAGCGATTGAAGCAATGCTTGCATCGCCATGAGGTGATTGGCAGCTGTGCCGATGAAGCCGTTGCCAACTACATTGCGGCCTATTTGTAGTGGGAGGGAGGCTTGTCTATCAAGCCTCCCCAACAGTTTGCTTAAATTTAAATTGCGAGTCTTGATTAGTTAGCTGAAATGAATATCGGGTTAGAGTAAAACCATAAATCTGACCATGCTAATGCTGCTGGGTCGTAATTGTCTTTTTGAGTATCGATAATTGGATTGCCCTGTTCATCAACGAAGTTCGGAGTCCCTTTGGGATTGTTACTTCCGCGTAACCGTATATACATATCTTCAGTTACTTCGGGAATAACAAATTCTAGCGTTAGGGTTTGACCTTCTAAAGACCAGCTAGGATCGTCCTTTTCAAATGATGTTAAAATTTCGACATTATCTGCAAATGGTTTGGTGAAGTTTGGATCCCCTGGTTCCACGGGGCCTGTCACTCTACCGGCGATAACATCGACAAAAGCCAGATCGGGCTTATCACCATTGTTATTTTGTAGCGGTAGATTCATTGAAATAGTGACATCAACATTTTTTCCCGCTGGTACTTTAAGCTCATCACCCATCCAAGCATGATTGTTACTGTTTTCCGCCTCGTGGGCTGTGAAATATAAATCACTAATCAAATCACCATGGGTAACAAAGCTCTTGCCATCTTTAATTGCCTGTAATAATCCCTGCTGGTTTTCTTCTTCTAAGTAGATATTTGATTTACTATATTCACCAGGCCAGAAGTCTTTTATCATGCTGTGAAAGTCACTATGGGCAAAGACAGAAATTCGGCGACCTTCACTTAAAAGCGCATCCCAAACACCACCTATTCGGGCAGTCATATAATCAAAGCCTCCATAAGTACGACCATTATAGGCAGGCCCTTGGTAGTCACTGAATTCGTCGAGGTAAATCGGTTCTTCCATTTCATAAGAACCACGAGCAGCAGGATTACGTTGGTGACCTGGTGCACCTTCCATACCAATGATAATATTCGGCGCTGCGTTATGAAGTTCGCGAATATATTCAATGGTTACTTCATGCTTTCTTGATGGGTGATTGAATGATAAAAAGGCACGATCAGCGTAATTGTCCTCTAAGAATGTCACCGCTTCTAATAGATCATCCATATCTTGTTTTCGAGGATCGTCTTCAAAGCGGTCACCCTCACCATATAGGTAATGGAACTCATTAATTTCATCAACATCACCATCATCCAACAATACTAACGTTGTATGTTCTTTGATATATGGCATGGTATATTCCATCCCAGTCAATAAGTACTTATCTGCGTTGTCATCAATTAGCTTTTGTTCTCGGTACGCCACTAGGTGTTGGTAGAGCTTATTGTTATCTGCGGCACGTGATGTATATACCTTATCATCTGGATACTGATCTTTGGCATAGTCATGGCTGTGCAATTCTTCCGTTGGGTTCGGGTTGAGAATGGGTAAGCCCGTTACTCGCATTCGCCATAAACCTTCATTAATTTCATAACGCTTAAACCCACTATGCTCAGTGCTGGCAATAAAGTCTAAGCCAAATTTTGAATAGCCGATATCAAGAATAGAAGAAACCAAATTATGTCCATCAGAAGCCGTGGAGTGAACGTGCATATCACCTTGTACCCAACGTCCTTTAGGTTCTACAGGTAATGATTTGTCATCGCTTGAATCATCAGATGAGTTACAGCCGCTGAGCATTCCTAGTACCAGAAGTGCAGTACCGTAAATGTGTAATGGATATTTCATTGGACTTCCCTATTAACAAAATTGTCAGGGAATATAGAGTGGAAATATGACAGTAATGTTTATCAGGGAGGGGATTGGCGATGTAAATAATTAAGTGTTTGATTATAAATGTGTTTAATATTTATATTTTATTTTTTACTGGTGTTATATGTTACTCAATAAGAATGACAGTGTATCTCCGCATCTGAAGCCCGCGCTTAGTATGGTTTAAAATTGCTTGAGGTATTCATGGGGGGATTCTATTGGTTTGATAATGCGGTTCAGATATCTTTTACTTCTGGAATGCTATTGAATTGAAAAATATAAACTGGAGTTTTTCCACTTTTTTCAAAATTAAAACCACTTGACTTATAACTTAAGCTATTTTTACAAACAATAATTGAAAGTGTGATAGCTCATAAACTTTACTGATAAATCCGGCTGATATCAAAGCTATTTTATACTTACTTATGTATTCTAATCTTGGTATTTTTGAATAAAAAAGTAAGATGTAATGATAGTAAGGTATTGATTGAAATGATAAAGTGGCTACTATTCCCCATAAGCCTAGTGTTTTTATTTAGTGCAAATATTCTAAATGCAGAAACAATACAAATAAATAAGGTAATAGGCGATAAAGAAGAACTTTCCTACGAAATTCTTAAACTGGCACTAAGCAAATCTGATCCAAATATTAAAATTCAACAGCATTCAGAGTTTTTCAATGAAGCTCGTTTAATTAATGAAGTTGAAGATAATAATATTGATGTTGTTTGGGCTGGTACCTCTCCTGAATGGGAAAGCCGATTGCATACGGTAAGGATCCCGATGTTTAAGGGGTTATTAGGCCATCGCCTTTTCATCATACGTAGCGAAGACCAACCGAAGTTTTCTCAAATAACCAGCTTAACAGCGTTGAAGCAATTTGAAGCTGGACAGGGACGGTTTTGGGGGGATACCAAAGTGTTGATGGATGCCAATATTCCCACCGTTACCACAATTAAGTATGACAATTTATTCCCAATGCTAGAAGGTGGCCGGTTCGACTATTTCCCACGGGCAGTGCATGAGCCATGGGTAGAAGTACAAAACCATGCCGATCTCAATTTGGTGGTTGAAAAAGATGTCATGCTGGTTTACCCCTATGCAATGTATTTCTTCGTCAATAAATCGAATCGCGATCTCCATAGCAAGATCTCTCAAGGGTTTGAGCTGGCAATCCAAGATGGCAGCTTCGATGATTTATTCTTTAACCATCCGATGATTAAGGATGTACTGGAGCAGGCAAACCTTCAGGATAGGACTGTGTTGAGAATCGATAACCCTCATATGCATGAAGATACGCCCTTTGAGCGCTCAGAGTTTTGGCTAGATATTAACAACTTATAAGTAAAGAACGGATTCGAAAAGGTTATACAATGAACTCGATAAAACAAAAATCTATGTTGTTCCTTTCAGGGGTATCACTATTGGTCATGGTCGTGATTTTCTCCGGAAGTTATTTTACAGCAAAGCAGTACTTTGAAGGCGAACTCACTAAGCAAATGAAGGACTCCGATCAGACGCTTTCTATTGTTTTGAAAGAGCCGATTTTTGCCTACGATACCACACTAACTAAGAATATCCTGGGTTCTTTCGTTGAATTTCCATATATCTACGGCGTTAATGCTTTTGATCATCGTGGTAAAACTATTGGTGCAGCACAAGATAAAGGCCCAAAGCCTGATGAAGCCAACTTGCAAACAAACAGTGTTGATATTATTTGGGATGATGGACAAAAGATTGGCCACATAGAGATCAGCTACCGCCTTGATGCGAATGAAGAATTGCTGGCGACAACACGTACCATGTTTGTTCTTATCGGCATTGTACTATTGCTAGCATTGCAAATTACCAACTGGGTGGTGATCAGTAAGTTGGTGATCAATCCGATACAGGTGGTTGCCAAAGCCATGTCAGAAATAGCCCAAGGCGGCGGTGATTTAACCAGCCGCTTGAACATCAAGACCAATGATGAAGTGGGGATGCTTGCTAAAGGTTTTGACACCTTTATTTTAAACCTTCATCAGCTGGTTAGCCGTATTGTGACATCGGCAGAAGAGCTGGGTAAGTGTGCAGAGCAAATTAAAGCCAGTGCGAGTAACAATGCGAGTGCAACACAGCAGCAGTTAAGCGAGATCGAACAGGTCGCGACAGCACTAAACGAAATGGCGTCGGCAACACAAGAAGTATCAAATAATGCGACGGTGACTGCAGATAAGACAGCGAGCTGTAATGATCTCGCCCTTCGCGGTAACACTAGCGTGCAAAAGACGGTAGATGAAATCCATAACCTTGGCGATGAAGTGACGACGACATCATCCACTATCGCTGAGTTGAAAGAGAAAAGTGAACATATTAATACTGTATTGGAAGTGATTAAGGGGATTGCAGAGCAAACCAACTTGCTGGCCTTGAATGCAGCGATTGAAGCAGCACGAGCTGGTGAACAAGGACGTGGATTTGCCGTGGTTGCTGATGAAGTACGCGCACTGGCTCAACGCACCCAGAACTCAACGGAGGAAATTGAAGGAATTATTAATGACCTCCAGGCAAGCTCCACTGAGGCGAGCCAGCAGATGAATACGACCCGCTCCACTTTGGCACAGACGCTTGAGGAGTCTGGCCAAGCCATACAGGCATTGGAAGAAATCATTACCGATATTCGACAAATCAACGATATGAATACTCAGGTGGCCACTGCAACGGAAGAGCAGAATGCGGTCGCTGGGGAAGTGAGCGAGAAGGTGGTAGCGATCAATAGTATTACCACCTCGGTCACGAGCAATGCCGCCCATGTTGGAGAGCTGAGTAGCCGACTTGAGGAGATAAGCGCGGGGATCAAGGCGGATCTTTCGAAGTTTAGGCTATAAAAACTGACAGCGAGGTAGCAGCAGCTACCTCGCTGTTTCTTCCAGTACTTTCATTTAAAATCTATATTAACTTTCGATGGTGATATTCTTGGGGTTAATGAATGTTATTTGCTTTCATTGGGCTCCTTTGTGATCTTCGTTGTCTTTCAATTCTTCTCTTTTGCTAACGTTATTGTCTAATTATTACGCAATATCGGAGGTATAAATGAGAACGCTCCCCTTAGTTGTTTCAATTACAGCAGCATTAGCAATGGCTTCATTGCCCGTATGGGCAACAACAGCTGGCACTAACTCACAAAGCCGAACAGAACTAACTGGCGCGATCCAGCACGACTTTCAGGAATTAAGAATTCGTTGGGCCGAAAACTATCTTGGCGATCCTGATATCCCTTTCGATGATAGGCTAAATCAGATGGTGGTCAGTACTAACAACAATGCCTATAGCCAGTGGCAGGCGATGAATACCAATGTCGACCGTGAAAGCCTGTGGGATGATTTATGGTTGAATGAAAGTACAGAGGAAGGACGTGCAGTTCTCGGACAAAATATTCGGGCGTCTTACCAGCGTATTTTTACGATGGCAAAAGCCTACCGTTTGAGAGATGGTCAGTATCAGAATGATCCCGACCTTCTGGCGGCAATTGTTGACGGTATGGATTTTCTTAATACCCATTATTATAAAGTGGGCGCAAAAGAGTGGGGAAATTGGTGGAACTGGGAGTTAGGCACCCCGCGTGATGTTCATAATATTCTGAGTTTAATCTATGACGACGTACCGCAATCTTTGGTGACGAATCATTTGGATGCGACCGATTACTTTACACCTGAAGCAACGCATTTAGGTGCAGGTCCTGGTGCCGCGTGGTCAACCAACCCGAATTATAGGGAATCGACTGGTGGTAATAGAACGGATAATACCCATGTAGTGCTATTGCGTGGGGTGCTTGGAAATAATGCTGCTGAAATTGAAGAAGCCATAGCCGCATTACCTCCTGTATTGGAGTATGTGACAACCAGTGATGGTTTCTACCACGATGGTTCATTTTTACAGCATTATGATATTGCTTATAACGGAACATACGGCAATGTACTGCTGAATGGGCTAGGGCTTCAGCTTAACTTAGTGGCAGGCTCGCCATGGGAAGCAACGGATCCCGCGCTACAAGAAATTTACCCGATTATTTACAAGAGCTTCGAACCACTATTGTACAAAGGGACAATGCTTGAGTTTGTTAATGGGCGTGCTATTTCGAGGCCGCAGGAGCAAGGCCATGATGTTGGTCACCAAGTTATGCGCTCGATACTGCATTACATAGATGGGGCAACCCCGGAAGATAAATCTCGCCTAGAATCTATGCTCAAAACTTTAATTAATGAAGATACCTTCCAAGATTTCTTTTCTTCAACCAGTAATGTTGTGAACTACCAGAAATCGGTCGCGCTAGTGAATGACGATACCATTCCTGATCGTGGCGAGTTGATTGGCCACTACAGCTATCCATCCATGGAACGGGCTATTCATCGCAGGGATGGTTGGTTATTCAGTGTTGCAATGCACTCTAGCCGTTTAGGTAACTATGAGTGTATGAATGAGGAAAACCGCAAGGGATGGTATACCGGTGATGGTATGACTTACCTCTACAATACCCAACTAGGGCATTACACTGATTTTTGGCCAGTCGTTGATAGCTATAAGTTGGAAGGCACAACGGTTGATGATCAGCAGATGCAGGAATGTGAAGGCCAGCGCAACGAAATTAAAGGCGGTCGTAAAGCTGATATGGATTGGGTTGGTACCCTGAAATTAGGTGATTACGGTGTTGCCGGAATGGACTTCTATAACTGGGATGAAACGCTAACGGCAAAAAAATCCTGGTTTATGTTGGATGATGGAGTAGTGATGTTAGGCTCCGATATTCAGTCTTCTATTGGTGCTGGATTATCAACCGTTATTGCTAACCGCAAGGTCTCTGACGAAGGGCTTACGAATATCTATGTCAATGGTGAGCTGTGGGAAAATAGCCAGGGCAGTTTGGAGAATGTGTTGAGCTTAAGTATCCGCAATGCTGAGCTAGCAGGTAGCGACTTAAGTTATGTTTTCCTATCCCCTACTGATATAGAGTTGAAACGTGAGCAGCGATTAGGCGACTGGTCAGATATCGGTACCCGGGATGGGGAGGCATCTGCGACGTTTATTTCAGCCGAGCAGAAGCATGAGAGTGAACAAAATAGTTACGCTTATGTATTGTTGCCAAATGCAAATAGTCAGAGTTTGGAACAATTTTCGGAAAATCCACAGCTAGATATTTTGCATAATGATCATCAAGCCCACGCAATTTTTGATCACTCGCTGGAGTTACTGGCAGCTAACGTATGGAGTGAGCAGGAAGTGGTTATTAGCCCATTGCTCACCACATACAGCCCCATGGCGATTATGCTTCAAGGTGGCGAGGATGATGAGCTGCAAGTTGCTGTAACTGATCCATTGCAAACTCAAACCTTTGTTCGCTTTAAGCTTGGTCATGGAGCCCAGATAAAGTCCGACCCTCAAGGACGGGTGCAGCAGCAATCAGGTACCGAGTTTGTGGTTGATGTTTCCGGCTTGCAAGGTATGAGTTACCAATTTACGGTGAAATAACGTTTACTGAACTGATGTAATTGCTATGTATAACTCGGCGGCTGATTCATTTTAGTCGCCGAGTTATTGTTATCTGGGATTTAAACTTCAATCAAACTAGGTTAGAAATCGCTTGTCTATTGCCTTCTGGTTTTGCTTTCGGGCGATAGAGGAGGGCGGAATAAATTAAAATAAACAGATAGCAACCGGCCGGAATTAAAAACGAATGCGCCATATTGGTTGTTTCGGAAATATAGGTCTGTATCAGAGGCACAATAGCACCACCTGCACCTGCCATTACCAACATGCCTGATGCGCGTTCTTTAAGATGACCAACTTTGGCTAGTGCCAACGAGAAGATAACCGGATACATGATTGAGTTTAATAAACCTAAGGCAACTAAAGCGATTGCGCTTGCAGAGCCAGGCTTCAGCATTGCTGTGAGGGTAACTAATATGGCAAGTACTGTGTTACTCGCCAATATCTTACGCGGATTGAGCTTGCCGAAAATCAAGCTGCCGATAATTCTGCCAATCATGGCTCCGCCCCAATAAAGCGTCACCATTTTGGCTGCTGCCATCTGCGGATACCCGGCGTAATTGGTTAAATAGCTGACCAAGAAGCTACCAATGCTTGTTTCAGCTCCCGTATAGCAAAAAATTGCCACAATACCGAAAACTAAATGGCGGTGAGCCAGAATATTACCAGCACTTTCCTCTTCTATTGGCTGTTGGTTAACTTTCGGTTCATCCATATTCATTGTTGCTATCGCCAATGCGACAAGGATGATGGCAGATGCAACCGCGAGATACATAACTGTGGGAAGCTCGAATGACGATGAAGAGAATAGCGCATAAGCACCAATATATGGCCCAACGGTTGTACCTAGCGAATTGATTGAAGAAGCAAAGGTTAGGCGCTGGGAAGCTGACTCTACTGGCCCAATGGCGACAACGTAAGGGTTTGCGATTACCTGCAACATTGCCACACCGCTAGCAATGACCAAGATAGCCCCAAGCAGTGCTAAAAAAGACTCAATGTATAAGGCAGGTATGATACTTAGCGCACCGATTGAAATGGCCCCCAGCCCACTAAGCAAGGCCAGTTTATAACCAACTCGTCGTATTAGCCTGACAGTTGGCAAGCATACGAGAAGAGGGCTTGAGAAAAAGACCGTTTGGATCAGCATCGACTGTGTAATTGAAAGCCCGAATGCTTCCTTGGCATAGGGAACCAATACCGTGTTTATGGCGGTTAAAAACCCCCAGAAGAAAAATACGCAACTCAATAACGATAATGCGGTAATTGATTTGGTTTTCATTGTGTCGCCTTCATAAAAAAAGCCTCCGAAGAGGCTTGCTCGTTTCCGGTTATTTGCTAGCTGTATTTCAGCTTCAAGTTTTCTTGGACATTGTCTAGCTCGGTGCCATTCAACTTATATTTTCTGTTGTAGATAAAATAAGCAATCAGGCAGAGGAAAGCAGGGGCAACATAAATAAACTGTAGCCCTGTGAGTGTTTCAGCTGTTTGTTCTTGGTTTGGTATGTAGTTAATTGCCGTTAGCGAAATACCGACAAGGAAACCTGTTAGTGCACCGGAACATTTACAGACTAGGGTGTTGACCGAATACAGAATACTTTCGGAGCGAACGTCGTTTTTGGCGTCGCCGTAATCGACAGTATCGGCAACCATGATCAGCAGGATCAGCCAGAACATCGCGGAAGATAGGCCGTGGAAAATGCCCGCTAGGCTAGCAAGAACCATTTTGAGATCTGCCGACACGCCAGCTGCAAAATACAGGGTAATTGCAGCAAGCAGCGGGAGGATCAATGCCACATTGAATAGGGCTTTTCGGCCGACTTTCATTACCAGTGGTTTGAATACAATCAATGAGCCTACGCCAACAATGCCGCCAAACAACATGGATTTCGCAAACAATTTTGCGTCCCCTAGCACGTACGTGAAGTAGTACAGGTTGAGGCCACCCATGAAGTTAACCGCGACGTTATAGAACAACGACATGATGACAAGGGCAAGGAACTGTTCGTTCTTGAATATGGCCCTGCGTGCCGCTGCGATATTAAATGTGTCGGCAGCTTTTGGATCTTCCTCAAAGTTCTGTTTAGTCCAAATACAGGTGATAACCGCACTGGCTACAGCTAGCACTGCCGCAATAACGCCAAACATCATATAGCCCTGACCGTCATCACCCCCGCCAAGTATCTTGACCAGATAAACGCCGGCACCACCTGCTAGATAGCTTGCAGCTGTTGCACACAAGCGAGGGTATGGCATCAAGCCTTCGCGCTCGGTTTTATCCAGCGTGATCGTCGGAACAAGCGACCAGAAAGGGGCATCCAGCATGGTATAGGTCATACCCCACAAGATGTACGTCGTAGCGATGAAGACAAGCTGTGCCGTCCCTTCGAACAGGTGGGCGGAAAACAGCGCAACAATGGTAACAGCATTGAGAATGTTACCAATCAGGATCCATGGTTTATAGCGCCCCCATTTGGATTTGGTCTTGGCAACAATGAAACCGAGCATCGGGTCATTGACGGTATCCCAAATACGTGCGATTAAGAAAACTGTACCAATGAATGCCGCTGAAACACCAACTACGTCGGTGTAGTAAAAAAATAAAAAAACGTTGATCACGTTCAGGCCAAAGTCTTTGCCAAAACCACCGAGACCAAAGCTAATTTTGGTGCCTAAATCTACTTTCTTTGTTAATGCATTACTCATAATGTACCGATTCCTTATCGTTATTTATCAGCTGCTATTGCGTCTAAGGTGACGTATCCAGACTTTGGAACAATGATGGTGCTTAGCTTCTCAACGGTATGGTTGGTGATATAACTAACCTTTTTCCCTAGGCAGTCATAAACCGAAAGTTCAACCTTGATAGGCTCGTCACAACGTAGGGTCAGAGATTCCTCCATTGCGCCGTTGACGATGGTGATTTTCTCTTCGCCATCGGTGAAGACATCGCAAACCATGTCGGCGTGTACAGACATGATCTTCACGTTGCCCAACGTTGATTCGATGATCGGGTATTGCATTTCTGGGTAGCGAGAGCTGAGTTTCCCGTTTAGCAAAACTTGCTTGTTGTCATTCCAGAAAGACAGCCAATGCTTGGTCATTGCCAAGTGTTCTTGCGGCAATGTTTTCAGGTTGGGTGATATTTGCGGGACAGAAAATAATGTATTGATGAACTGCAAGCTGGCACTTTCAACGGCCTCAGACTCTGACCAAATGAACATATCTGAGTGGATAGCAGTGTCTCCGGAAAATAAGCGCAGATCCATGATGCCTGCACGGTTGGTAATAGAGTCGTGCGGGCAGTCATGTACGCGGAAAATGTTACCGTATTTGCGGATCATCGAACCGATGTAACGCTGCCTGAACTCGATTAGGATGTCGCTTTTTAGTTTGGTCAGCTCTTGTCGAATGCTCATCATCAAGCGGTCAACGGCTTCAGGCAGTGATTCGGTGTCTCTTGTTGGATCGGGTAATAGCGCTTGGCCCGTGGCGTAGGTCATATCGAATTCATCGATAAAATCAAGCTTAAGGCCATCTAGGCCATAGTCTGAAACCACTCGACAGTAGGTTGAGACAAGGAATTCCCTAACTTTCGGGTATCTAGGATCCAAGGTGCCGGTGGCATTTTGCTCGCTGTAGAACAGTAAGTTGTCTTTGAATTCATCCCACACCTTGCAGCCCTTGCCAACGAAGGGAACGCTGAGCCAAAGCATGTATTTCATTCCCATCGACTGCACTTTCGCCACATGCTCAGCCATATCAGGGAACCGCTTGTTAGATACATCCCAATCGCCACAGAACATGTAGCCGCGGTTGTTGTCGTCTGTTTGCCAACCATCATCCAAGATAATGGTTTTGCACCCTAGGCTAGCGGCGATCTCGCATTGATCTTCAATTTCCTTTTGATCAAGGTTTTGGTGGAATGAATACCAGGTTGAATAGACAGGTTCTAATGCTGCTGGTGGAACAGGCATTTGGCCGTTTTCGAGCAGGCTTTCATGCCACTGGGTCATTCTTGCTATCGCTTCATGGTACCCAACCGGGCTTTTATCCAGTCGGAGTGTCGCGGTGTACTCTGTCATCGGCTCAGCCTTGATAGTGAAAAGGCTCATGATGATTTTTGCGGCTTTGTCTTCTTCGTATGCACCAGCTTGGACTTTCACAATGTTCTTCATGTCAGAAAATGCAAAAGCGACCTTGTTGTCACCGTTGAGGTTATAGAAACAACCAACGGGTGATACATGGCTAATATGGCTGGAGAAACTAGTCCAGATTTCAGGAATCCCCTTGTTTCGAAGCGATTTGGGGTGGCCGTGTAAGCAAGGTGTCCACAGTGAGTGCAAGTCATCAAATGGAAATGAGACATCTAGTTTGCATTCGGGAAACACAATAGGGGTATCCGATTTTATCGAGAGGTTGATGAAAATAGCATCATCGCTCTGTTGGTGTGAGACTTCGCAGCTCAGGTTTTCTGCTGGGGAGGCACACTCGAAAGTGACTTTGAAATTTTCTACACTAAATTGCTTGCTCATTGAGAACCTTCGTTATTGGATTTAAATATTCTTCTTAGAACAGCTGTTCGTAACATCTCAAAAATATACGAACAGCTGTTCGTTGGGCTTGAGGTTATCACTAACAGCTGTTCGTGTTTTGTGATCAATCCGATAATTTGAATTTTAAATAGGGGGTAAATTCGGTATTCTACTGGCACACTTCACAAAAAGATCGACCATGAGCAGTAATAGAAACATCAATAGTAGTGAGATTGCGAAAATTGCTGGGGTTTCAAGAAGCACCGTCTCTAAAGTCATCAATAATTACCCTGATATTCCGGAAAAGACCCGAAAAAAGGTTCTCGATGCGATATCTGACCATAATTACAAGCCAAACCGTTTTGCGTCGGTTCTAAAGGGGATTCCGCAAAAAGTCATCGCGTTATATATACATACCACGTCGAATGATACCGCTGATGGTCATATGAATAATCTTGATTCTGCTTATATGATGGGGGTTGTCTCTAATTTCATCATGGCTACAAAGCAGCATGACCATTCGCTGTTGGTGGAAATGATCCATGAAGATGAAGATGCTGCTGAAGTCGAATCTAGGATCAGGGACAACTTCAATTCAAAGTCCATATGCGCAGCCGTTTTTGTTGGACTCACTGATAATTCATTGTTTATCGATAACTTGGTTGAGTCAGGCTACAACATTGCTTCGATAGACAGGAATGTGTCGCAAGAGCATGCCGCAATCAATGTCACGACTGATGATGAAGGTGGTGCTTATCGCGCAGCTAAGCATTTGGCAGAGAATGGGTTTTCCCATATCGCGTTTATCGGCGGCGACGAAACTAAGCTATCGGCAAGGAGCCGAGAAGACGGTTATAAACGAGCAGCGACAGAGTACGGAATGACCCCTGTTGTGATCGGTTGTGGCTATTCTGAAAAACTTGGCTCGCTGGCAGTCAATCGATTTGTTGAATTATCGGAAATTGATGCCTTGGTTTGCGCATCAGACGCTATTGCTCATGGCTTTATTGGCAAGATGAGGGAGATTGATAGCAATCGACTAGATGGTATTGGGCTGATCGGCTTTGAAAATATCGCATTCAACGATTACCAGAACCCAAGCCTTTCCTCGGTGGCAATTGATTATCAGCAGATGGCAAATGACACGGTTGAGTCTTTGCTTAAACCAGAAAAGGCCGTGAAGGTTTGCGTGAATACAGAACTTATTGTTCGTGATTCTAGTATGCAATAGTCGTTGGTTGTGAAAGCCCCCAATATTTCTCTCTCACATTGGGGGCATTGAGGCTCGCTTAAGTCTTAGTTTTGATGAGCGGGTAAGGTTTTGCTTTCGTAAGCGTCAGCAAAGCCGTGGTTTCTATCCCGGTGGCCTGCTTCATCTTCGCGGATACGTAAAATTACGTCCCTTAGCTTCGCATTGGCTGGCAGCTTATAGTAACTAATGGCGATGTCTGGCGCGGGTGTGTTTTCTACTTCGCCGGCATCGATTTTATCGAGGTATTCAGAGTAGCTTTTACAGGCTTCTTCCTCAAAATAGCCCACAACGCGATGCGCAATTCTAGAAGACAGCAAATAGATAACGCTATAAACAAGGATGAATACTCCTTGCCCCAGTAACACCAGCAGTCTTTCTACCCAGCTTGGCTTGGCGATATCTAAAAAGATCATCAAATGCATACGCTCGTTTTCAGCCTCGTCGAGCAGCTGCCTTATCCAGCCTTCGTCATCTTTCATTCTGCGTAGCGATTTTAGATGGTTGAACATGCCTGCCACCATGCCCGGCACTGCCGCGATGGTTTCAAGAATGACGGCTCTTTTGGCGTATTTTTTACCATAGAACACGTTCAGGGCCAGCTTAAGTAGTTGGGTGATACGATAGGCAATGCGTTCGGATATCGATGTTGCAGTCCTGTGTGTGAGCTTAAAGTTAGACATGACTATTCTCCTTAGAGTTTATATGTGTTTTAATAATTGAAACTCAAATATTTCTACAACATATAAAAAAATCTTGTAACTGACTGTGTTTATCAGTGAGTTTCTGGAGAAGTCGGTAACCGGCTATGTCAGTTGTAAAGCTATCCTTTTTTGTTGAGTGCTGTCGGGCAAAGCTAACCTAGCTTTGCCCTTTGAGTATTAATTTATGTAGATGGGGTCAGGCTTAACCTTTCAGGTGTTGCATGGGTAGTTTTTACCGTGACCTCTGTATTTTCTCCTGTATGTCTGATTGTTGCTTGGCTACCTGGTTGATTAAGCTGCCAATGACCTTTCACCGTGATAGTGGTTTGGACGGGTTGAGATAAGCTATAGCGCCATGGTCTGCTATAGATACTTACTTCAACTTGCTCCCCGTTTTCATCAACCTGATCCGGATCTGTTCCTGTATATATCGCTAAATCTGGGTTCACGATACTCAGTGATAAGTTTCGGCCATTTGTGATTTGAGTCATCACCTGGGAGGGGGTATCGGCTGCTAAAACGTGAGTCCCTGTCGTAGTTGCGGCTTCAAAAAATGCAAAACTCTCGACGCCTGAGCCCCCCCTTACGGCATGCACTTTATTGTCATGCTGAATGACGGTGTAGTTAGGTTCAATCTCATCTGCCGGTTCTACACGAACGGCATATTCATATTGGCTATCCTCAGGGGCGATGCCATGGTTAATCAGGGCTGTTGCGAATTGCCCCTGTGTTGGACTGCCATCATTTTGTGCATTTGAATGTTGGTCTTGGTATAGGAAACGGATGGTTTCATCCCCTTTAACTTGAACAAAATACAAGTTGCCAGCGGGATCTTTGAACTTGGTGTCGCTAGAGAAAGTCGTATCTGTGCCTAGTTGGTTTTCTGGTGAGTTATTGATTTCAATAGGCTCAAGGTTAGGCACACTATGCTGAAACAAGGTGGTTTCTGTTGGGTAGCGACTTTCGTTATTTACAACGCCAGAACCAAGCGCGACGATGGTATCGTCAAAGAAAAAATAAGACTTTCTGGCTCTTAGGCTTTGTTGCTCATATTTCTTATGTCCATGTAACTTCATCGCGAACATAGCATTATCGTCTCCCAATGCATTGGCACCCGAATAGCTTTCTGTCGATAGCAGCATTTCTTCGATACCAGCGGCTGGTAACTGAGACAGTGTTGCCTTTAGCTCGTCATTGGGCAAATGAATGGTGGTGGTACCAGGGAAGCGGTTCCAATCCCACCCATCATGGCTAAAGGGTCGCTTGCTTAGATCCGATGGTGTCAATTCAAGTTGGCCGTATTGCAAGTAGCGACCATATAGGTTGTTCGCTTCATAAGTTTCATTGCCAACCAGGTATCGGCTGAAGCCCCTGGCCATCGCTAACCATGAAAGTGAAGGATCCTGGAAGCTGGTTCCCCTTGATATAGCCGTTGACGAGTAATTCATAGCCCAAACACCAACTGGCTCATCTTCTGCTGGAATCTCTTCAAATTCTGGCATCTTTGCCAAATTTGCATACGCGGCAGCTAACTCTTGGTCTATTGAGTCGCCTGATGGTGATCCTGCAAGTGCCATCCATTTGTAAGGTGTTGCGGATATTTTTTGTTCACCTGTAGGATGGCGTCCACTGAGCACTATCGGCGTTACCATTTCTTTGGTGTAAATACGCATTTTCAGCAATGCATCTTTAGTGTATTCATGTGCCGGTTGCGTAATTTGATAAGGGCTTCCACCAAGACCAAATATTGTTGCGGATAAGCCATTAAATGCATCTTTGCCATAGGCTGGATAATGCTGAGAGTGATGGAAAGTGGAACCATCAGGTTTGAAGCCGCCGCCTAGTCCATCTGATGTAAGAAGGGTTTGGCTTAACCACTGTTGTAGCTGGTTTAACATGGCCACACGTTCATTATGATCGGGTAGCAGCAGGAAGCTTTTTACCATCCATTGTAATTGGGTATTTAAGATATCGACATTTGAATCGATGATGTCTTCATCTTTCTCATAAATACGGCCTGATGCGTTAAACCACATCATTAATTGCTGGGATTCTTTTAGTAAACCGTGCTCACTGATCAGCTGTCTCATGATGAAAAGCGAATCAAATAGCTCACGAGTTTGGTAGCCAAGGTGGGAGACAATTTGGTAGCCAGAGCCGTTAGTAAAACCTTGAGAAATCGCGTATTGAGTGGCGTCTATAAACGCACTTTCCAATGCATGCCTGTTTTCAGACGAGAGTGAGTTGGTACGAAGAAACTTCGCCGTCTCTAGCATGGCCTTGCCGAGATCCCTTACTTGTTGGGTATCCAGAAGCATTTCTTCAGTATGCTCGTTGAGAATGCCTGTTTTTAAAAATTTCTGTCTATTGGGGTGGTCTAGTGGCTCTCCCGAAATACTGCCATCGGCGAGAGTTTGGATTTTAAATGGTTGGTATTTAGCAAGGTTTTGGTCAATTTTTTCTTGGCTTATAACGCTATTGGGCTTCACTCCCAGATGCTGGTCGAAATTTGAATACAATGTGGCTGTCTCACCACTTGTATCATCAAATTCTACTTCGAAATTAAAATTCGGGTTTTCTTCTCGAAGCATTTGGTCATACATCAGCACAGCACTCCAATGCTTATTTGCCGATGTTGGAATATCCGGGTTTACAAACGGTTGCTGGTAGTCTGGGGTCGGCCAACGATTATCGACGGGCACAGCCATCATTACTTGGTCTAATAAAATGGTACCGGCAGTGCTAGGAGAAGTAATTTGAGCTGGTTCATGCTTTCCGCCGGTGCACCGTTCATATCCCTAAATGGAACCGCGATACCTCGCCAGCCGGTAAAGTTAAGGGAATATTGGAAAAATACATTTTCTTGCTCGTTGGTTTTGAAAGAAAAACGCAGTGAGTCATTGATTGGGGTCGAGTTATATACCCAAGCCATGAAGGTTAAGGGAGTTGCTGGGTCTTCATCAGCGCTGTAACCAATGTCATTACTAAATTTCAGTGTGTTTGTTGATTCAAACTGCCATTGTAATGAGTGGTCGCCATCTTTGGATTGTTGGTTAGATATAGCTAAAGCATGCGGACTGTTAGTGGATATTGTTTGTGGAATACCATCTTCAAAGAAGTACATATATCCACCAGGCTCATTCGCTTTTCCTTCCTCATTATTTTGATTGGAATTACAGCCCGTTAAGGCCAGCATGATGCTTAAAGTTAGAATACCATATTTCATTTATTTACCTTTTGGTTGTGTTTGTTTTTTCAGTGAAGGCTATCGAAAATGAAATAAAGGGTTGTTGACCATGTTCACACTGTTTTATATCGAAGGCTGCTGACAATTATTATCTTATTGTTTGTGGGCTTAAACTCACTAGTGAAAGTGTGTTTGAGTGTTTTTTCTTTCGAATTTTCATTTGTTGCGTATTAATTGTTTCGAGTTGGTTCTTTATCAAAGTTTTTAACTTAAACACTTTCTAGCTGTATATCTTCTTCATGGCTTGTGATGCCTGTCACTATTATTTTTCGTTTGCTTTCATATCATCTTTCGTAGTTCTTCGTAAACGTAAAGGTAAGCAATGAGCCCTGCACACAAAGCCCGTTTTCATATGATGGCGAAGCCAACCAGTTTTCACTGTAATTTGAAGTGCGACTATTGTTTCTACCTTGAAAAAGAAGACACCTTCTCGCCTGCAACAGACCCACGAACGAACTATATGGGCGATGGTACGCTTAAACGCTACGTGCGTGATTATATTCGCTCGCAAGACAGTGATGAGATCGACTTTGCATGGCAGGGGGGAGAGCCAACCCTTGCTGGGCTGGACTTTTATAAGCAAGTTGTTAAATACCAGCAGCAATATGCCGAAGGGAAGCGCATCACCAACAGTTTTCAAACCAATGCGATTGCAATCAATAAGCAGTGGGCCGAGTTCTTTGCCGAACACCAATTTTTAATTGGAGTATCGATTGACGGTATTGCCGAAGTGCATGACAAGTACCGTATTTCGGTCAATGGCCGCCCTACCTTTGAGCGGGTAAAGCACGCCATAGAGTTGTTAAAAAGTCATGGGGTTGAGTTCAACACCCTTACGGTTATCAACGATCAGAACTGGCACCAAGGCCGGGAAACCTACCGGGCGCTCAAGGCGCTGGGCTCGCAGCACTTGCAGTTTATTCCAATTGTCGAGCTACAGCCCCAATGCCAGAGTATCCAAAAGGGACACTATGTTCCCGCTGGCGCCAGCGAAGAGTTGGAGTTAGCGCCATTCTCGGTGCCCGCTCATGGCTATGGGCGCTTCATGGCGGATGTTTTTGATGAGTGGATCAAAGAAGATGTTGGCCAGGTTTTCGTACGCATGTTCGACAGCATCTTGGCCACTTGGCTTGGGTATCCAGCGTCGGTATGCGTTCAATCTCGCGAGTGTGGCCAGGCTATGGTGATTGAAGCCAACGGTGATGTCTATTCGTGCGACCATTATGTTTACCCCGCCAATAAGCTCGGTAATATCAGCCAAACCAACATTGCCACCTTGGCGACCAGCAAGCAGCAGCGTCGGTTTGGCAGTGCGAAATCAGCCAAGCTCACCCAGCGCTGCCAGCAGTGCGACTTCCATGCTTTGTGTTTTGGCGGTTGCCCAAAACACCGAATCGAGACCGTGGCTGATGAGCGCCATAAGCACAATTACCTTTGTGCATCCTACCAACAGATTTTCCGCCATACCGCACCTGCGATGCATTTAATGGCGCAAGAAATACAACGTGGCGGCCATGCTGCGAATGTAATGCCTCTATTGGCCGGTATGCCGGCCTAATATCCCTACATAACAAGGAGTGAATAATGAAACTGTCCTCAGCCAAGAAGACGATATTGGCCGGCTTTGTCGCCGCTGCCTGCGCTGCCCCAACGGTATCTGTCGCCGCCGAGAAAGTAGAACAGCCAAATGTGCTATTGATTGTGATGGATGATTTAGGTACCGCCCAACTTGACTTTGCAATGGACGATATCAACAAGGCTGAGCTAGTTAAACGCCCTGTGCCGGCTCGTTACGATGGTGACTTTGATAAATTGTACGATGCGGCGAAACGTTCAATGCCGACCATTACCAAGTTGGCAAATGAAGGCATACGCATGACCAATGCCTATGTGGCAACACCGGTATGTGGCCCTTCACGGGCGGGAATGATGACAGGTCGAAATCCGCATAGCTTTGGTACCTACAGTAACGATGATGCGAAGCTAGGTATCCCGTTAGATATCAAACTGTTGCCTGAGTTGTTTACCGAAAATGGCTATGCGACGGCAAATATTGGTAAGTGGCACAATGCTCGCGTGACCAAGCAGCTGGTGCCGGAAGAAAATCGCACCCGTGATTATCATGAAAATGAAATTCCGTTTGCCGGCGAAGGTTTTGGTGCTGAAGAGCGTGGTTTTGACTACTCCTACAGCTATTACGCATCAGGGGTTGCCTTGTACAACTCACCGGCCATTTTCCGCAATGGCGAAAATGTCCCAGCACCGGGTTACATCACCCATAACCTGACGGATGAAACCGTTAAGTTCATTGAACAAGCCAATGAGGAAGATAAGCCATTTTTCGTGAATTTGGCTTACAGCGTGCCGCATATTCCGCTTGAGCAACCAGCGCCTGCGAAATACATGGATAAGTTCAACACCGGGAATGTTGAAGTCGATAAATACTATGCCCACGTGAATGCATCGGATGAAGGCATTGGCCAAATCATCGATAAGCTAAAAGAAATGGGGGAATATGAAAACACCCTGATTTTCTTCCTATCGGATAACGGTGCGGTATTTGAGTCGCCGATGCCAATGAACGGCATGGATCGTGCGTTCAAGGGAACACGCTACCGCGGCGGTGTGCATGTGCCGTTTGTTGTTCACTGGAAGGGGCAACTACCTGAAGGCCAAGTGAATAACACCATGATCTCGGCGATGGATATCTTACCGACGGCGTTGAATGCGGCGGGTATTGATATTCCTGAAGAAATGAAAGTGAATGGCCAAAACATCATGCCGTTGTTCATGGGTGAACAACAAGAACCGCATAAGTACCTGTACTGGGCAGGCCCGCGTGCATTGCACTACTCACCAGAGAGTGCCGACTTCTGGAACCATTACTGGAAGTGGATCACCTACGAGGAAGGCGAGTTCATTCCAAGCCCATACATTGAGCGCCACTCGAAAGGTGAGTGGGCGATCAAGGATCAGAGCTGGTCGCTGCACTACTACGATGACGGCAACGCAGAGTATGAGCTATACCACTATGCAGAAGATCCCGCCGAGTCTATCAACCTAGCAGATAAGCACCCAGAAAAAGTGAAAGAGCTAAAAGCAGCATTTTACAACTGGGTTAAAGACAAGCCTGCGCCTTTGGCATGGGGACAGGACCGCTACGAGATCATCACTGACTCTGCTAAATAACTTTCCATCTTATTAGGCCTCTTCGGAGGCCTTTCGTTTTCTTTTGAGCCGAATCTTATGCAAAAAACAATCACATCCAAGCCGCGCCCGACGATACCTTACGAGCATCCAGACCTTTCGATGTATATGAAATTATGCAAAGAAAACCTCGTGCGACAGCGTTATAAGAAGGCGGCATACAATCAGCATGACGAGCTTATTCGCCAGCAATTTAGCGATAGTGAGCAGTCGCTATCCCAGCTCTGCGAAACCTTAGTCCAGTACGTCGCAGAGGCATTTGAACATTATGCTGTTTGGGATTACACCCACGCTTATTATCCGGGACGGCCAAGCCAGCAAAACGCCAGAACCGATGCGATGGAGGGGTGTAGCCGAGTACTGCCGACCTTGGCGGCTTGGTTGAATCAACGAAACGGACAGTCGTCTATCGCTGGCCTTAATGGTAAGCCGATTGATGTCACTGCCATTTTATCGAAGGCATTTCTTGCAGGGACCGATCCTAACCATAAAGGGTACTGGGGGACCCTTCATGATTATGATCAGCGTATATGTGAAAGTGCTGACTTGGCACTGGCACTTTGGCTAAGCCGTGATTGGGTATGGCGGCAATTTTCCCCGTCAGAGCAACAACAGGTTGTTGGCTGGTTCAAGCAGGTAAATCATTGTCAAACCGTCGATAATAACTGGCACTTGTTTCCGCTGACGGTGCAGTTAGTTATCAAGGCGCTAACTGGTGAGGACTGTGTTGAGCAGCAACGTTATGAAAGGGTCAAGGAGTTTTACGTTGGTGACGGCTGGTTCCGTGATGGCGCGAAAGGGAATTATGATTATTACAACGCGTGGGGTTTTTATTACTCCCTTTATTGGCTTGATCGTATTGATCCTGAGTTTGATTCGGCATTTATTCGTGAGTCGTTAGCCGAGTTTATCCATGGCTACCGCTACTTTTTCACTCCCGAAGGCCTGCCATTTTTCGGTCGCAGCGCCTGTTATCGCTTGGCAGCCTCAGTCCCGCAGTTGGCTGCACTTGACTTGGGGATCGGACGAGACCAAACAATCCCATCCTTATTGTCGGTCGGCGAAGCAAAATATGCTTTGGAAAGTAGCCTCAGATACTTTATTGCCAACGGGGCATTAAAAAACGGGGCTCCGACTCAAGGCTTGTTCGAAGAAGATCCTCGTCTTATCGATAATTACAGTGGCCCTGCGAGCAGCTTTTGGTCATTGAGGGCGCTGAATATTGCGCTCTTTAGCGGTGATAAAAACGGATTATGGCAAGCAGAACAACAACCTTTCGAAGTGGAAAAGGATGACTTTTCTTTCAAGATCCCGGCAATTGATGCCACAGTGATGGGTACTTTCAAAACGAAAGAGGTCGTGGTTGTGTTTCATTCGGATTATATTCAACAGCAAACACCTGCTTCCCGTTGTTTGGAAAAGCAAAAAGTACAGAATAAAGTCCTGGAGTTGCTGACATCAAGGGCTGAAAGGCCGAAGAATAACCTGTTGCGAAAAGGGATCACCTGTTACACATCGAAAATGTCTCATTTCTTTTGATTTCGCATGTTTTCGATTTGAAGGTATTTATGTGATCTAGATCTTTTCTTTTGTTTTTGTTTTCGAATATGATCAAACCGAAAGCTAACGAAGGTTTTGAGGTTTTATATGTTTCTGGTTTCTTCTCGTGAAATGCTCCATAAGGCGCAGTTAGGTGGTTATGCTGTGCCTGCGTTTAATATTCATAACTTGGAAACAGTCCAAGTCGTACTTGAAACAGCAACAGAAATGGCCTCGCCGGTCATCCTTGCTGGTACGCCTGGCACCTATTCCTATGCGGGTACAGACTATTTGGTTGGTATTTGCCAAGAAGCTGCCAAGCGTTACAAAACGCCGATTGCACTTCACTTGGATCACCATGAATCTTTTTCTGATATCCAGAAGAAAGTGGAAACGGGCATCAAGTCGGCAATGATTGATGGCTCCCATTTCAACTTTGAAGAAAACATCGACTTGGTGAAAAAAGTGGTGTCTTTCTGTCATGGTTGGGATTGCTCGGTAGAAGCAGAGCTTGGCCGCTTAGGTGGTCAGGAAGATGATCTGATTGTTGACGAAAAAGACGCAATGTATACCGATCCTGATGCGGCTGTTGAATTCGTTAACCGTACCGGTATCGATTCATTGGCCATCGCGATTGGTACTGCCCACGGCATGTACAAAGAAGAGCCACGCCTAGACTTTGATCGCCTAGGTATGATCCGCAGTAAAGTGGAAGTGCCATTGGTACTCCACGGTGCTTCTGGTGTGCCTGATGCTGATGTGCGCCGCTGTATCGAATTAGGTATTACTAAGGTAAATGTCGCAACCGAGTTGAAGATTGCGTTCTCTGATGCGGTTAAGCAGTACTTTATCGAAAATCCAAAAGCGAATGACCCTCGTCACTATATCGTACCTGGTAAAGAAGCGATGAAAAAAGTGGTGATGGAAAAAATCAACGTGTGTGGCAGCGCAGGTAAACTGTAAGCGCATACGCGAATAGATAAGGTATGCCCTCTGTACCTTATCTTGGCTAGTTTGGCGTAAATTCCCCCATCTTTTACGTCAATCTAGCCAATTAATAAATGATTGAATGAATGTTGCTGAGTGTTTTATTCGGACCTTTGCCCCAACTTTTCCAGAGTTGGGGCTTTTTTATTTTATTAAGAGCACACAAACCAAGAGCTAGCCGACGCGGTGATATAAGCTTCACGGTGCCATTCAAGCCGCTTAAATGCCGGTGCTGTACGAATGTCGCCCTGAAGCTTTTCTGTTGCAAGTACCTTTACCATGCCACTGTTGACGCTGTGAACTTGTCCCCGGTAGGTATAGCCGCTTGGCGCGCCTTGGGGGTGATCATAAATACACACCGTGGCACCGACGTTGGAATAGATGAACTGGCTTTCATCGCTCCAAGTATTGCTGCTACCAGACGTTGTCGGTGCCTGGTAGAGGGTGGAGCTGACCACGGCTGGCGAAACCAATTGCCGCTGCGGGTGGTAAGGCTGGTAGCCAAGAATTTGCGCTGATTGATACCACTCGTCTTGTGGCGCGGTGGTATTTTCAGTGACTTTCAAGGTAACGAAAGGCCCGTCAAGGCAGAGATCGGCCCACAAGGCAGTGCTGCTGATCCGCGCCGAGAAAATAGGGCGCTCATCAAACGTATTGGCATTACTCACGCACCAAGTCCCACTTGGCTGGTGGATCAGCTGTCCTGCATTGGCATCGCATACGCGCTTGGCAAGATCTTGGTACTCAGCAATATCATTTTGGGCGTTTTGTTCGCTAGTAGAGCAATAGCGGTAGGTAAAAGAATAAGCGCTTTTCGGATAGAAAACGCCTTTGTCGACCACGGCACCGTTGCTGCGGGTATCGTTAAGAGAAATAAAGCTGAGGGTTGAGTCATAAAAACTGTATTCGCCGGTTTTTCGTATCGTTTCAGGTGTAGAACTACAACCTGAAATGATGAACGTAAGGCTAGATGCTAACAGGAGTGCTTTTTTTGACTGAATCCGCATAAATCACTTCACCTCTCGACCATAGCAAAACGCACCAAAATAGCGCCAAACAGTGTTAAGTATATAGCGAGATACTGCCTGCAGGGGTTATTGGTTTGAGAATGAAATAAGAAAGCACAGCCTTAACTGTGCTTTCTTGTCTTATGCAGCCTAATTGGACGACTTATTATTGCAGAAGCAGTTGAGCGATTGCGACGCCATTCGGGGCGATATCATGGGTAACGTAGCTGACTACAACACCATTCACTTCTTTTTGCTGTGCCTGTTTAGCGACACCATCAATTAAAATTTGTGAATGATCACCGTAGAAACGCGCCTCCCAAGTCAAAGCATGCTCAGAAGTGTTGGTTACTGTTGAATAACTTAAGCCTTCATGACGTATTTTGAGCTCATGCTCTCCCATAGGTAGATACTCGACCTCTAGCCATTCGACATCATGTGGCAAGTGTGAGGCGGTGGTGACTTGATGTCCTGCTGCATTAGGCTCAACGCCCATCAGGCCCTCAATGGTATTTGAAATAAAGGTGAAGGATATTTCCGGGTAGTCACCATTGGTGCCTTGTGTTGGGCGTTCATGAGGCAGATCTTTTTGGTTGATGATGTAGTTCATCCATTTCCAAGCCTCCTCATTTTGGTTGTATGGGAAATAGGTTTCCGGAATATAGGTGTAGGCTTCTATATTGTTAGGTGCCTCAGGGGTTGAACCAATTCCCTCGCCCAAGTTAGCGGAAATGAAGTCAAGGTAACGGTTGTTGCGAACGCCAGGCTCAGTGATGAGCTTCATCGGCATGAACCAACTGTTTTCCTTGCCGAAATCATTGAGGCGTAAGCCATCTTTCTGAACGATATTGACGTAGTTATCAAGTGGTTTGTTCGGATCTTTGATACTCCAATCTTCATTGAAGAAGGTTTTTAGATCGTCTGCCTTTTGTTGCCACTCCTGTGCATTGGCATGCTCTCCTCGAGCTTGGAGCATTTTTGCGTAGGATAGAGTTGCTTGGTATTGCGAACCGATGCCATCACCCGCCTCAATGGGGAACTCGCCGCGTTCGTTATAGGTCGCTGATCCTTCAAAGATACCGCCATACCCTTCCGCTATGCCATTGGGATCTTGATCATCATGCAGTGCGATGTAATCGGTGAGCACCTTGGTGTAAAAGTGCCAAAGCTCCTCGTCTTCGATATAGCGACGGTCGCCAGTCCATAAGAACTGCTCGTAAGCTTTTTCAATAAATTCAAATTGTGCAGGCACTTCACGGACAAAGTACTCATCATGGTGGTAATCGATAACATGCGGCGTGCCATCGAAGTTAATGGCCCACAAGGTGTACCATTTCCGTGGCTCGGTTGAGTGGCGGGCAAATGTTTTGAACATTGAGTAGTTTTCTGGCGCGAGCCCGGCTAGCCAGGCTCCTGCTGACTGGTGCAGGAAATCGCGGGAATAAAAGGCTGTTCGGTCAAAATAGCCTGCCCAGTATGAGGGGATATAGTCAGCCCGGCCAGTTCCGTCATTATTATTTTCATCTCGGTTTACCAAGCCATTCTTGCCTGTCATGACAAATTGCTTGGTTTTATCAATCGCCCAGATAAAAGACTGCTCTAAGGCTTGGTTTGAAGATGTAATGGTGACTTCTTTATTTTCCACTATCGCAGTGAGTTTCCAGCGTTCTGTATTTCCCCTGTGGTCAGTGACAAAGGCTGTGACAGGCTCACTAAAATCGATAATGTCACCCGCTCTGATTGAGGCGTAGCTGTCTGGTGAAATTCGCATCTCACTGACGGCAAGTTTGCTTGTCTCACTGCCAAAAGGTACTGAGAACTCGATAGTGCGCTTGTCACGGTGAACGCCGGATACACCTGATTGCCCTTCAACACCAAAGCTGACTATTTGATTAAATTTAGGCTCTTTGTTTTTCTTTGATTTAACGAGTTCGACGTTATCAATACTAACGGCACTCTTTTTGGCGCCAGAGAAGAAAACCTGCAAGGATTCACCTTGTTCAAGGGCAATATTTTTTAGTTTTACTTGTTTGTATTTCTTGTTGCTTGGGATTTTTTTCTGAATCAGTACATCATCATGTAAGTTCTTGAGGCCAAATTTCGCGCCTGATTTTTCGCTTTTAACGTACGCTGTTAAATCATAGTAAGCGGTTTCTGGGATGATGACGTCTTGGCTAATGTGGTGGTCTGTACCCACTGCAATGCGTCCACGGTAAGTGCCATCATAGGCGCCGTCGCTGCGGATATTGGCAAAGTGGTAGTTCCATCCTAAGCCTTTATCTTCAAAGCCTGGGTTATTGATAATGTTGTGTTGCGTAGGGTTTGCGTATCCGGTTCCTGAGATCAACAGACTAGTGACTACCGCCGCCAAAAGGTGCTTTTTCATTATTAGCCTCGTGTATTGGATGTGAAATAGGGTGTAGGAAATGAGGGCATTCTTATTTTCATGGTTCCCTTCATTCGTTGGAGCAGGTCATATCTTTACATGCTGAGATCGGCTATTTCTTCACGATAAATGAAAAGAGTGTCCTATTTTGTAAGATTTTTGATGCTTGTTATGAGATAAGAAAAAAATTGGAAGCAATGTCGGCAGCCATAAGCGGCTGACACAAAGTTATTTTTAAGGGCAATCGAATACTCGTCGTACGTTAAATGTATTGGTTGGCATAAAATGGTAAGTCAAAGGGAATTGAGAGAAGCATAATAGCGCTGCACCCAAAGGGAAGCTTGATTGCAAATAACGGCAGTACGCCATTAACTTTATCCAATCGAGAGAGTCTTATGAAAAAGTATCTAGCTTTAGCTCTATTCGCTGCTTCTATGTCTTTTAATGCAACTGCAGCATCAGAGGATGAAATTCGAGAAGGTCGCTATGCTCAATTTTCAGAACAAGCCTGTTCGGACGTATTGACCGGTAACGGCATGGCAACAGTCGGTTTTACAGCGGCTTTCGCTGCAGTACACCCGGTGGCAGCCATTGTTCCTTTGGTGACGGGAACGGTAAGTAGCCATGACTTCAAGCAAGACTGTGAGTCAGCCCAGCATATGCGCCTTCAAGATCAGAAGGAAGTCGATCAGTATTGGCAACAAACAAACGATAATATTTCATAGTTATCTATGTAATTAAGAATAGTAGTGTGCAGTAACGGCTAGCACACTACTATTTAGTGGTTAGCTAATGCGGTAATTCTACTTTTTTGTGGTTAAACTCTGCGTTTAGCTTACCTGCCATTCGCTTTAATCGAGTTGAAAGATACAGATCTGAAGTATCTTTAAAGTTTGATTGGGCAAATTTAGTTATATTACTTGCTAGCGGTCCGTCGTGTGATTTTGGCATTGTTATTTAGTCTTGGTTAGATAGAATAGATTAAATAGAAATTAATTTCTATGAGCGTATTTTTACTTTAGCTCTACAACTACTACAACGATATACCGAAGAGTAAAATAGCTTATCTATTCCTCGGCGTTTAATTCGTTGGTAGTTATTTCCTTGGCATTTACAATGCATGTTTCACTTCCATATAAGTATTTAATCGGCAAATATTATGCGGGTTTACAGGGTGTGAAAATGTGATCTCTGTTCAGGTTTTGTCTGTATGTTCAAGTGATAGCATTAATCAAACGTGACAGTAATATTAGATGTATGTAATTTTAGCCAGTGTTTTTGTTTTAGCTCATTCATTGTATGTTTTTCTATGCGCCTTCGGGTTGAGGATACATTTTTTGTTACAGATGCAAACTATATTGAAATATAATTTACACCTAAACTCACTGATAAATGAATGATTATTTGCTGTTAATGGCAGTATTTTGTATATATAAGCATTAATGTATAACTATTAATATATAGGCCAGTCGGCGGCATCAACAGAATCTAATCCGCCATCAAATTTATCCCCGCCCCATTTATTAATAAACGTTCGGTCTGGATCATAATCATCGGTTTGTTTTTCGATATTGAAATGTCGATGGCCTTGGGGGTCAGCACCTACACCCGCAAGGTATTGCCAATTACCCCAGTTGGATGCGATATCGTAGTCAATTAAATGTTCTTCAAAGTAACTGGCGCCGTAGCGCCAATCCAAACTCAGTTCATTGGTTAAACAACTGGCTGCGATCTGTCGTCCGCGGTTCGACATGTACCCAGTTTGCCGTAGTTGGTTCATTAATGCATTGACCAAGGGGTACGGGGTGTTTCCTTCACACCAGCGGCGAAAGCGTTCAGGATAAAATGCGGTGTTTGGTGAGCTATCTTTAATACCTCTAAACTGGAATAAACGATGACCGTATTTGTGGCCGTACCATTGGAAATACTCTCGCCACATTAATTCGTATTTTATCCAGTCGGATGAACCGCTTTGCTCACACTGAGCTTGTTGATATTGCGCCAAAGCCGCCAGAACTGACTTGGCAGACAAGCAACCCAAGGCTAGCCAGGGGGAAAACTTGGTAGAATAATCCCAACCATCAAGCCCATTACGGGTTTCCTTATAATTACTCGGTGCTGAACTGGCAAAGTAATTCGCCATTTGTTCTAAACCCGCTGTTTCTCCGCCATTAAACTCTGAGGTGAATTTCTTACTAAGCAAAGGGGATAACACATCAAATATCGCAACATCTTTTGGCCGCGGTGGCATCTTTGTAATATCACCAATCGGTTTTTCAATTGGGGTATCTTTTACCAATTTATGAAACTTAGAAAAGGTCGATGGCAGTTCGTTTAATTCAAATGGGAGTTCAGCACGGTCAAACAAGGTATGGGTCGTGATTGCCCTAAATTGAATATACGGATAGCGGCCCATTAAGGTCTGCCAGTTTCTTTGTTCGTAAGTGCCGACATGTTCACTGGAGTAGATAGCCGACACATTATGCCGTGTGATGAGCTCTGGCAATATGTTCAAAGGATGCTCTAGGGCGATGAGTAACTGTTGGTTTCGCAGCAGCAGCTGGTCCGATAGTGCTTTCAGTGAGTGTAGTAAAAACTGCCAACGAGCCTTGGCTGGGATACTGATTGTATAGGGGTAACGGTTGGCTCGGGCACTGGGTATACAGTAAACACAGATAAGTTTGTCGACTTCTTCAACAGCAAGTCGAAGGGCAGGATTATCATGAAGCCTCAAGTCATTTTGAAATAGAAACAATCCTGTCGCCATTGCGAATCCTTTCCTATGGGATGTGTAATAACTATAGAAGCTCTATCTACAAGCGTTGGTTTTTTGATGATTTAAAGCGGTTAACCTAAGGTGACCTCTTATAACAAAGGCGCGGTTTCGCGCCTTTGCTGTATCTAGTCGTAACGGCGTGTTTTATTCCGATTCATTCGGAATTTGCTTGACCACCTTGGCTGGCGATCCGGCAACCAAACAATCGGGCGGGACGTCTTTCGTCACGGTTGAGTTGGCGGCAACTACAGAGCGGGCACCAATTGTCACCCCTTGGCAGATCACCACTTGACCGCCCACCCAAACATCATCTTCGATAACGATAGGTTTGCTGTAGGTTTCCCAGCGGCGGCGGCTGCGGTGATCGAGGGAGTGGGATGCGGTGTAAAATTGGGTATTTGGGCCAATCAGCACGTTATCACCGATATGGATTTCGGCATTGTCGAGCATAGTGACGCCCATGTTCAGGAAAGTCTTGCTACCAATATGGATAGTTTTACCGAACTCGCACAAGAAAGGTGGGGTAACCCAGCTTTCTTCGCCAAATGAACCAAACAACTCGCGGCAGTAGCCATCTACGGGCTCACCCATACTGTTATTGATCTTGTGCTTCAATATGTCGGCTTGCTTGCGAACGGCGCTAATACTTGGGTCGATACCGTCAAACGGTTCACCACTGACCATTTTTTCGAATTCAGTCATATTTTGCTCATGGTAGTAGGTTGAAAGCGTATTTTATTGCGTGGTTGCTGAATCATACTTGATTGGGCGCAATTAAAGACGGCAGCCATTGGGCTGCCGTCAATAAGATTTATGCTTCACTAGAAGTGCTGCGAGCGCTTCGCAACGAGGGTGAATTTGTAGTCCGATGACTTAAAGTAGTTTCGGCTGAACTCGAAGACGGTACCATCGTTAAGGTAGCCTCGGGTGATCTTCTTGATGATCGGTTGATCCGCGGCGATCCCCAGTTGTTCAACGACTTCTTCCGGTGGCAAGACTGGGATGATTTCCTGCTCGCTACGGTCGATAACCATTTTTTTCTGCCCCTCGACGTATTCGTATTTCGAACCACGCATCACCTCATAGGTAAGATCGGGGAACAAGGATAGCGGCATCCAAGTTTCTTCTAGTGTCGCTGGGTTGTCGTCGATGTAGCGGACACGCTTAACGTAGAAGACACGCTCATCGTCGGCAATTTGCAGTGCCTCGGCAATGGTTAGGGAAGGTGACTTGATTTCAAAGGCCAAAATCTCACTGTGGGTTTCGACATTCAGGTGGCTCAGCTTTTCATAAAAGCTGGTGTACTGGTACATGTCGTAGTTGACCTTGTTTTCTTTAACGTACGTCCCACTGCCTTGAACACTGTTGAGTACATCTTGCTCGATCAGCAGCTTGAGTGCTTGGCGCACGGTCACTCGACTTACCGAGAACTCTTCCCTTAGTTGCGCTTCGGTCGGCAAGGCTTCACCCGGCTTGTATTCACCAGATTTTATTTTTTCCCTTATTGCATCAGCAATCTGACGGTACATAGGAAGGCGTGCCACGTAAATCTCCTCCGGCAAGGCAAAAAGCCTCACCCTTAATTATATTTAGTACCAATGAGTTGAAGAACGGTACAAGTATGTCTGCATTTTACCTGTAATAGATCAATCTGAAAAGTTGTCATATACAAGGCAAAAAACAAGCAATGAAAGTAATGATACATATTTTAGTGTTTGTGTGAGAACGATTACGGATGTCCTGAGTGAAATACGTATTATATTTGTATTAATACAACTAAGGGCGATACACGCCGGTGAGACGACGGTACAGAGGATTACAATGAAACTGACCACCCTTACCCATAAGTCGCTGATTTCGCTCCAGACTTCGTTTGAGAGCAGGGAGGCGGCAATTTATGCATTGGCAGACAAGCTCGATCAACAAGGCAAACTTCACGATAAACAAGCTTACCTCGAGGCTGTTTTTGCTCGAGAAGAGCAAGGGCCGACGGCGCTTGGCGAGGGCCTAGCAGTCCCGCACGGCAAGACAGATGCGGTTAAAGAAGCCGGTTTTGCTGTGGCAACGCTTAAGCAAGACCTGAAATGGAAGGGGATCGATGAAGACGAAGATGAAGATGTTAATTTGGTCTTCCTGATTGCCATTCCTAATGCGGAAGCAGGCTCAACACATATGCACCTGCTAACCGAGTTGACCACCACCTTGGTGGATGATGATGTCCGTGAAGCGGTATTGAATGCTTCAACCGCTGAAGAAGTCATGGCTTTGCTTGATGGTTCTGATGAACAAGAAGATGTATTGGAGTCTGATGATACAAATCAAGCACGCCCAACCATCGTTTGTGTTACCGCATGCCCTGCAGGTATCGCTCATACCTACATGGCGGCAGAATATTTAGAGAAAGCGGGCAAGAAATTAGGCATTAATGTTCATGTTGAAAAGCAGGGGGCGAACGGCATCGAAGGCCGCCTGACAGCTGAGCAACTGAATAAAGCCGATGCCTGCGTATTTGCTGCGGAAGTGGCAATCAAAGAAATCGAGCGTTTCAATGGCATTCCTCGCGTCGAAACCCCTGTGGCAGAGCCTATCCGCCATGCCGAACGCATTCTTAATGACGCAATGGAAGCAGCCAAGAAAGGAACAACGGAAGCACGTGTTGCCGCAACTGATGACAAACCTAAGAAACTGCCGTTCAAAACCGAACTTAAGCAGGCTTTGCTCAGCGGTATTTCTTTTGCGGTACCTTTGATTGTTGCGGGTGGTACGGTATTGGCTGTCGCCGTACTGATTGCCCAAATCTTTGATCTTCAAGAGCTGTATGCAACAGAAAACTCCTGGCTATACATGTACCGCAAGCTGGGCGGTGGCCTGCTTGGCACGCTGATGGTACCGGTACTGGCGGCTTACACGGCGTATTCCTTGGCAGATAAACCGGCATTGGGCCCAGGTTTTGCGGCGGGTCTTGCGGCAAACATGATTGGTTCGGGTTTCCTCGGTGGTGTCGTCGGTGGTTTGATTGCCGGCTACGTTATGCGTTGGGTGAAGGAAAACATTCGCCTAAGCCCTGCCTTCAATGGCTTCCTGACTTTCTACCTCTACCCGGTTATCGGTACTTTGGTAGCCGGTAGCTTGATGCTGTTCGTTATTGGTAAGCCGGTTGCATTCCTAAACCAAGGTTTGACCGATTGGCTAAACGGCCTGTCTGGCTCTAACGCCCTACTGTTGGGTGCCATCATCGGTATTTTTGTCTCGTTCGACTTAGGTGGTCCGGTCAACAAAGCGGCTTATGCTTTCTGTCTGGGTGCGATGGCAAACGGTGTGTATGGTCCATATGCCATCTTTGGCTCGGTGAAAATGGTATCCGCATTCACGGTAACCGCTTCAACCATGATGGCACCACGCCTATTTAAAGACTTTGAAATCGAAACGGGTAAATCGACTTGGCTGCTAGGCCTGGCGGGCATTACCGAAGGTGCGATTCCAATGGCTATCGAAGACCCAATTCGTGTGATTGGCTCATTCTTGGCAGGCTCAATGGTCACAGGCGCAATCGTGGGCGCGGCAGGCATTGGCCTATCAACGCCGGGGGCGGGTATCTTCTCAATGTTCCTACTTCACGATGCCGGTATCGGTAGCTTCATGGCCGCTGCTATCTGGTTGGGCGCTGCACTGCTTGGTGCTGCTATCTCTACACTGATGCTAATCAGCTGGCGAGCGCATTCAGCAAAAAAGGGCACATTTAAAGTGACCGCTGAAGCGTAATTTAAACCACAAATTCAATTTATGTCACTTCATTGCTGACACCCATGAAATATGTCGGGTGCGGGCTTCTGCACCCGACAGAGCTAGAAAATATATCAGGTACACAATTATGACTACATCTCGCGTTCATATTACTCCGCACATGCACTGGGATCGTGAATGGTATTTCACAACAGAAGAATCGCGAATTCTGTTAGTTAACAACATGGAAGAAATCATGGCTCGCCTAGAGTCGGATCCAAACTACAAATACTATGTACTTGATGGCCAAACCGCTGTGCTTGAAGACTATTTTGCAATCAAGCCTGAAAACGAGCAGCGCGTACGTGAGCTGGTACAGGCGGGCAAGCTGATCATCGGCCCGTGGTATTCACAAACCGATACCATGCAAGTTGCCGGCGAGTCTATTGCCCGTAACATGATGTATGGTATTCGCGACTGCTTGAAGTTTGGCGAGCCGATGAAAATTGGCTACCTGCCAGACTCATTTTCGATGAGCTCGCAGTTGCCGATGATTTACAACGGCTTTGGCATTAATCGAGCGATGTTCTGGCGTGGTTGTTCAGAACGTCACGGCACCAGCAAAACCGAATTTTTGTGGCAGAGCAACGACGGCAGCGAAGTCACGGCTCAAGTGCTGCCGCTTGGCTACGCGATAGGCAAATACCTACCACAAGACGAAGCCGGCTTGCGTGCTCGTCTCGATAAATACTTCCCTGTGCTTGAAAAGCCATCGGTCACCAAAGATATCTTGCTGCCAAACGGCCACGATCAGATGCCTATTCAAAAAGACATCTTTGAGGTCATGGACAAGCTGCGCGAGATCTACCCTGATCGCGAATTTATGATGAGCCGTTATGAAGACGTCTTCGAGCGAATTGAAGCGCTGCGCGACCAGCTCGATACCGTGAAGGGTGAATTTAACGACGGTAAATACATGCGTGTTCACCGTACCATTTCTTCAACCCGTATGGACATCAAGCTGATCCATGCTGAAGTTGAGAACAAAATAGTGAACATCCTAGAGCCACTGGCGGCAATCGCTTGGTCTCTGGGCTTTGAGTACCACCACGGCCTGATTGAGAAAATGTGGAAAGAAAGCATGAAGAACCATGCCCACGACTCAATTGGTTGCTGCTGTTCTGATAAGGTTCATGCGGAGATCCTTAACCGCTATATCCTGGCCGATGATATGGCGACCAACCTTATTAATTTCTACAAGCGTAAAATTGTTGACCATATGCCGACTCGCGAAGGCTGCGACAAGTTGGCGTTCTTTAACCTATCGCCATACGCTCGCGAGGAAGTGGTCAATACCACCATTACTATCCGTGCGAAAGCATTCAAAATCTTCGATGAAAACGGCAACGATGTTGAGTACTTCATCCAAGATCAGCGCGAAATCGACCCAGGTAAGATTGACCGCCAGATCGTGCACTACGGTAACTACGACCCATTTGTTGAATACGATATCCAACTGAAGACCACTGTGCCGGCAATGGGCTTTACCACTTTGCACATTGAAGGCAACTGCAAAGGCAAGGTGAAGGTTGCCGAGCAGAAAGACTACGTGATGGAGAACGAGTTCTACCGGATCAATGTGAATGACAACGGTACCTTGACTATCTTTGACAAGGAAACCGAGCAAACCTTTGACCAAGTCCTGCGCTTGGAAGACGGCTCCGACGACGGTGATGAGTACGACTACTCGCCATCGCGTAAAGAGTGGTTGTTTTACTCGGATGAGTTTAAGGCGGAAACGAGCATCAAACACGAGGGCTTCCAATCGGTGGCGAACATCAAGCTATGTATGGACGTACCGGCTAACCTTCAGGCCCGTGAATCACGCTCGAACCAGTACGGCTATGTCGATGTCGATTGCCAAGTGGTATTGAAAGCGGGATCTCGCCGTATCGAGGTACGTATGGAGTTGGACAACCAAGCTGACGACCACCGTGTTCGTGTGCTGTTGCCAACGCCATTTGTATCGGAAACCGTTGTCGCGGACAACCAATTTGGTGTGATCACCCGCCCGGTTAACGATCCTGAAATGGAAAACTGGGAACAAGACGGCTGGAAAGAGGCGCCTGTACCGGTTTACCAGTTGATGAACTTTGCGGCCTTGGAGAACGGCAAGGCTGGCATGGCGGTAATGAGTAATGGCTTGCGCGAGTTTGAGGTGATTTCATCCCAAGGCAACGAAGAAAAAGATACCCTTGCCCTGACGCTACTGCGCGGTGTGGGTGTGCTTGGTAAGGAAGAGTTGCTGCTTCGTCCTGGCCGACCTTCTGGCATCAAGATCCCAACCCCTGATTCGCAAGTACGCGGTAAGTTGGTTTGTGACTTTACCTTGTATGGTTTCGCTGGTAACCACATTGAAGCCAATGTTATGGCGGCGGCACGTGATAACGTCACGCCAATCCAGTGTTACAACAAGATCCCTTACAACGCGATGAAACTGAATGTGGGTGAGCAAGACTTGCCAATGACTTTCTCATTGCTTGAAAAAGACATGGCTGGTGCGGTGATCAGCGTGCTGAAAAAAGCCGAGGATGCCGATGCGCTTATCTTGCGTGTTTACAACCCGTCTGAAGCCGAGACGATCACTGATGGAGTCCAGTTTAGCCGTCCGGTCACTGAGTGGGTAGAAACGCGAATGGATGAAGTTGTGCTAAAGCAGCAATCAGCGCAGGACAATCAGTTTGGTGAGTTGCGACCTTGTCAGGCAAAAACATTCCGTGTGCGTTTTTAATACCAAACCTCAAAAGAACTTAATCAGTTAATTTTGTTGCTATAGCGAGAAATGCCGAGCAGATGCTCGGCATTTTTGAACTTATTGGTCATTTTATGTGCTCTTCACCCCTCGCTCCCCATTTATTTGGCCTCTGCTACTCGTTTCTCGCCAAAAATTTTTGCTTCCTTCTAATAGACCGGATCTAAGGTTTTTTTCTCTTTAAATCATATTGTTGTGCATTTGTCTTTTGGTTTTTCATTTATTTGTTAATACAAAAGCAATACATATGTTTTTGTTTGTGTGATGGCTGTCACGGTTGGGTTTGGTTTGATACGTATCATCCTTGTATTAATACAACTATGAGCTGCATTTGCAGCGCTTTTGAATTTAATCGTTAATTACAGGTGAGATAGCGATGTACAAATTAGGTAATGTCATTCAGAACTATGCTTGGGGCAGTAAAACAGCAATGAATGCACTGTTCGGTATCAACAACTCGGACGGTTTACCGCAGGCTGAATTGTGGATGGGGGCACACCCAAATGGGTGTTCTCGTATTATCAATGATGGCGAAAGCCAGTTACTTTCAGCCTATATCGAACAAGCGCCAGAGCAGGTGTTAGGCCGCTATACTCAAGACCGATTTGGCGAGCTGCCTTTCTTGATGAAAATCTTGTCGGCGGATAAGCCTCTGTCTATTCAGGTTCACCCTGAAAAATCAAAGGCAATACAAGGATTTATTCGTGAGAATGAGGCAGGTATTCCGCTAGATTCACCTGAGCGTAATTATAAAGATCCAAACCATAAGCCAGAGATGGTGTACGCCCTCACTAACTACAAGGCAATGAACGGTTTTCGCGTGATTTCTGAGATGGTCGAGCTGTTCGAGCAGTCTGGCTGCAGAGTGCTAAAGCAAGATGTGGAAGAACTTAAGGCGTATCCAACCCCAATCCAGCTAGGCATGTTTTTCCGCCGTGTTATTTCGCTGACTGGTGAAGAGAAAACCTTGGCCATTTCCCAACTAATGTCGGGTATCGATAACAAAGGGACCAGTGGTAAGGCGCGTGAAGCGTTTGAACTGATTGCCGAGTGTGCCAAAGACTACCCTGATGATGTCGGTTTGTTTGCCCCCTTGATGCTGAATGTGATTGAACTGGCAGCGGGCGAGGCCATGTACTTGGATGCGGAAACACCGCATGCCTATGTGAAAGGGACTGGCGTTGAAATCATGGCGAGCTCAGACAACGTGCTCCGTGCTGGCCTTACTCCGAAGTACATGGATGTGGAAGAGCTGCTGAAAAATACCCGCTTCGAACCTATTCCTTATGATTTCTTACGGCTAAAGCCTCAGGTACAAGGCCATAAAGAGCGTTACTTGGTACCAGTTGACGATTTCCGCTTTGAGGTATTAACCCTGTCGGCAACCAAGCATACCGAGTATGTGCGCAGCGCTGAAATTGTCATGTGTTTGCAAGGCGAAATTACGATTGAAACGGCTGACTCAACCTTGGTGCTAAAAACGGGTGAATCAGCCCTGATCCCTGAAAGCAGTGCGACCTATAGCTATTCAGGTATTGGTAAAGCCGTGCGTGCTTTTAACTAGTACTCGAGTATTCGCGGCTCGTTAAACAAAGGCGGTTACCCGATTCCCCCTAGGGTAGCGGGCAGATCAAAAAGAGCCTCATTTGAGGCTCTTTTTCTACCTAGAACGAGAAGCTAGAAATCGAGCAGCTCCTTACCAATGCCGTCGACAATTTCCAGGATACTCAGCTGTGATTCCCGGCGGTAGGGTGAGATGCCGTCCACTTGCTCTTCAAGCTCGATATTCAGGTGGGATATTTGATCCAGTGTCGACCCCTTATGGCTAATAGCCAGTACTTTCAGCCCTTTGCGCTTGGCATTGTGCGCCATATCGATCACCGCTTGGGTTTCCCCCGATTTGCTGACCAGCAAGACCGTGCCTTGCTCCGCGCGGGTCAGCTGGTGGACGTCGGTGATCACCAAGTGGGGGATATTGGCTAACGACAAAAAACGCGACAGGTAGGTAACACTGACAATCGACGCGCCTCGCGAGTAGAGGTATACCACCGGTGAGCTGTTCAATGTTTTGGCTATCCCACTGATTTGTTGGGTTTGATCATCGTTAGTGACCAAACTGGTGGTTTGTTTTTGCAGGTCATCGAACAAGCGGTACCTAAGTTCGGTATAGCTGGCATAGCCCATTTTCTTGCAAACGCGGTTTACTGACGTCGTTGTAGTTAACGCCTTGTTTGCTATGGTTTTTGCTGAAATGGTGCCGAGATCACGAGCATGGCTGATCAGGTACTCGTAGATGACACGTTCGATGCCTTTAAAGGTGTTCATCGCATACACTTAAATAGGTAATGAATGTGTCATATTAGGCGCGAAATTAGCGATTTTTTCCTTGATAACTATCACAAAAGTACCGTCATACGTGGGTTGTACTACGAAACAGTATAGAGATACTTGGCTGCTCAATATACTGACTGCAGTTTATAAAGATAACGGTGAACAACCATGAGTAAGAAAAAGCTTGTTGCAGTGACCGCTTGCCCTACCGGCATTGCACATACTTTTATGGCGGCGAAGAAGATTCAGAGCTGGGCCGAAAAGCAGGGGTATGAAGTTAAGGTTGAAACCCAAGGCAGCGACGGCGTGAAGAATAAGCTGACTGCCCATGACATCGCGACGGCTGACGGCGTGGTGCTGGCAGTGGATGTGCCAATCATGGACATGGAGCGCTTCGATAATGCCAACCCGCTGAAAGTTCGCACGCAAGAGTTGATCAAGCGTGTTGATGAGCTGCTGCCGACTGTTTTCTCTCGTGGTAAAGAAAAAACGGACACCGTAGACGTGGTTGAAGAAAAACGTTCAGCTTATCAAGTGGCGATTGGCCATATCATGACGGGTATCAGCTACATGCTGCCGGTTGTGGTACTGGGCGGCTTGTTGATGGCCGTTGCCAAGATCACCGGTGAGTTCATTGATATCTCCGGCACGCCAATTGAAACCCTAGACAAGCTCGGTTTCATGACAATCAAGTTCATGTACCCGATTTTTGCCGCTTACTTGGCGTATTCCATTGCCGGTAAACCCGCGCTGATCCCTGCCTTTATCGGCGGCATCATGAGTGATGAAGTCTACAAGCGCTTCTTCGGGCTCGAAGAATGGGCGCCATCAGGCTTCTTCGGTGCCATTGCCATCGGTTTCTTGGTGGGTTACTTGGTACGTTACCTCAATAATACTATCAAGGTGAAATCGGAGCTGACCACGTTAAAAACCATGTTGCTGGTACCGGCTGTCACCGGTGTTGTCATGGTCCTGACCATGGAATATGCCATCAACCCGTTCTTTGGTGCGCTTAACCTAGCGATGATTGACCTGTTTACCCAGGCCGGTGATGCAGGACGTGGTATTTACTCCATGGTGATTGCCGCGGGTACTGCGTTTGACCTTGGTGGCCCAATCAACAAAGCCGCTGGCTCGGTTGCCCTTGGCCTTAACGGTATGGGCGAAGGCTTCGATTTGGTTGCACGTGAGCTGGGTATTGTTATCCCGCCTATCGGCGTGGGCTTGGCCGCAATGCTCGACGGTAAGTTCCGCAAACCGGTGTTCTCAAGCGAAGAGCGCACCGTGGGTAAAACCTCGCTGATGCTTGGCTTGATCGGTATTTCCGAAGGTGCAATCCCATTCATCCTTAAGAACCCTAAGATGATCCCTATCATGATTCTTGGCTCCATCATCGGTACCCAGCTGGCTGTGGTATTGGATGTATGGCAGAGCCTGCCGCTTCCTGCGGTATGGGGTTGGTTCCTATCATCAGATCCAGTGAGCTACACCATCTCGGTGATTGCTGGTTCGGCGTTCATCGCAGTGGCATTGCTGCTATGTACTAAGCCAGTTGGCCAAAAGGCCAGTGCTTAATTCCACCACTCGGGCGGCGATGGCCGCCCTCCCAATGAAATAAAGATTGAGAGTTTCCACATGGCTAAAGTGCATGTCATTCCCCACACCCACTGGGATCGCGAGTGGTATTTCACTCAGCAAGACAGCGATGTCTTGGCTACTTATAACTTCACTAAAGTAATCGAAACGTTAGAAAACCAGCAGGATTACAGCTGTTACCACCTAGATGGTCAGTCAGCCATCGTTGAAGATTACCTGAAGGTGCTACCGCATATGCGTGAGCGCATGGCTAAACTGGTTGCCGATAAAAAGCTGTTTATTGGTCCTTGGTACACCCAAACAGATACCTACAATGTTGCGGGTGAGTCGATTATCCGTAACTTGAAATACGGAATGCACATTGCCGAGGAGCTAGGCCACAGCATGAAGGTGGGCTACCTGCCGGATACTTTCGGTCATAATGCTCAAATGCCAACCTTGTTTAAGGGCATGGGAATCGACAATATCGTGTTCTGGCGCGGTATTGACTACGACGATCAAGTCGAGAAATCCCACTTCTTCTGGCAGTCTGCGGGCGGCGATCAGATCTACGCTTACAACCTGGTCCACGGCTATGGTGCGGCGAAGAATATCGTGCCGGATGCCGATCATCTGGATAAGAAAATCTTCCCGATGATCGAGAAAATCAAATCCCTTTCTGGTCTGGATGAAGTGCTTATTCCGTCGGGTGGCGATCAGGTCAACATCGACCCTAATTTGCCAGCCACCTTGGCTGCTGCGAGCGAGCGTTCGCCGCAGGGTGATGTGTATGCGATTTCGTCGATGGAGAGCTTTGTTGATTTTCTACGAGGTAACAGCGAAGGCTTCGAGACCTACCTAGGCGAATTCAAAGCCCCTCGTTACACCCGTATCCATAAGACCATCGGCTCGGTGCGTTACGACATCAAGAAACTGAACTTCGAGATTGAGCAGTTCTTGCTGAAGAAGCTTGAAGTGGTGATTGCCATCGCTAAGGCGCAAGGTATTACCGTACATACCGAGCTGGTTGACATTGCTTGGAAGAAGATCTTGGAATGTCATGCCCACGATAGCATGGGTGGCTGTAACAGTGATGCGACCAATGCCGATATCATGCACCGCCTTAAGCAGGCAGAGGAAATCTGCCATGGCTTGTACAACTTGGTAGTGAAAGAAATTGCGACCAATGCTTGTGATGATAACGAGGTGATGATCTTCAATGGTCAGATCCAGCCATACAGTGGTTTGGTCAAGGTTGTGGCGTTCTCAAAAAGTGCGAACGTGGCACTGACGGACGGTGAGACGGTGCTTAAGTCTGAGGTGATCAAGCGTGAAACCTTGGATGGTGGCAAGGTGATTGAAGTCACCAAAGATGGCGAGAAGGAAGTGGCTGTACCGCCGTACTACCGCTTTGAACTTAATGTTGAAGTCGATGCACTTCCAGCCATGGGCTACCAGGTATTCCAGTTGGTAGGTGCTGAAACCGATTCTCAAGCCTCGAGCGAGCAAATCAGTAGCCATATGTCGGCGACGGCGCAAACGACCATCGAAAACTCAGCGTTGAAATTGAGCTTGGTCGATGGCCAGCTGCTGCTCGAAGACAAGCAATCTGGACGTGTGATTTCTCAGTTGCTGTCGTTTGAAGAGCAGGCCGATGATGGCGACTCATATGACTTCTCGCCACTGGAGGGCGATAGCCCAATCTTGAGTGGTGACCTCAGCTGGCAAGCGACAAGTGTGGGTGAACTGCAACAGTCGATGACAGTGCGCGCCGCCGTGGCCGTACCGGGCGACTTGCAAGCCCGTGTTGAGGGTGAGCAAAATGCACAGGCAAGCTTTGATGTGACCCTGACGCTACTAGCCGGCAATGCGGCGCTTCAGGTTGATATCGAAACCGTTAACCAGGTTGATGATCACCGTGTACGCGTGCTGATCAACTCCGATCTACAAACTGGTGAATCTATCAGTACCCAGCCGTTTGCACTCATGACACGTCCGGTGGCGCCAAGTATTGAAGGCTGGCGAGAGAAATACCGCGAATGCCCAATCGATATCGAGACCACCGATGGTGCCGTTGCGATTGCCGAGCAAGGCAATGGTGAGTCCAAGGCATTGGTGATTAATGGCCGCGGCCTTAAAGAGTTCCAAATCCTAAAGGGTGAGCACAACGATAAGATTGCCCTTACCCTGTTTAAAGCCACTGGACGCTTGGGTAAGGATGATCTGCTATGGCGCCCGGGCCGTGCATCAGGCATTAACAATACCGTGGTATATACCCCAGATGCCCAGCTGCAGAAGTCCATGGTGTTCAGTTTCTCATTGGCACTGACGGCGAATGCCGACCATGCAACAGTCCGTCAGCTTGAGCGTGAATATCTTGATATGCCGTTTAGCTACCAGAAGCAGAACTTGAACAGCTTCGAAAACCGTTTGGAGCGTTTCCAAGTGCGTTTTGATAAGCGTGACAGTAAGAAGTGCTACAGCTTGTTTGACATTGACCAAGCATTGGAGCTATCGAGTATCGGCCATGCCTTCTACAAAGAAAACTCAGTGATTGTGCGCTTGTTTAACGCCACCGAGCACGAGCAGCTGCTCGACATGACTTCGTTTGCGCATTTTGCCGATGTGGAGCGAGTGAACTACCGCGAGCAACCGCAGGCAGGTGACTGGGTGGTGCAGCCGAATAACAGCATCGATCTTCGTTTGACGTTCAAAATTTAAGTTGGTCTGGGAAATAATCATGATGAACGAAAAAATCTACCGCAAAGTGGCGCACCTTTACGGTGAAGAGCAAGCACAAGCGATTACCACGGACATTCTGGCGTTGGTTGAAAAGTGGCGTGGCAAAGCGCCGCAATACCCACAATGGGTTGATGAAACCACCTCTTACTTAATTACGTATGGCGACAGCTTCCAGCGCGAAGGCGAAGTAACGCTGCAAACCATGAAGCACTTTGCCGATAAGTACCTGAAAGGTGCCATCAGCAATATTCATATTTTGCCGATGTTCCCTTACACTTCGGATGATGGTTTCAGCGTGGTGGACTACCGCCAAGTTGACCCTAACCTGGGTGACTGGAAAGAGCTGAATGCGCTGGCAGATAACTTCGACTTGATGTACGACTGCGTGATTAACCACATCTCGCAAAGCAGCGACTGGTTCCAGCGTTTCCTTGCTGGTGATGAAGCCTACCAGGATTACTTTGTCGTATCAGATCCGGCGCTGGATTACTCAAGTGTGACACGCCCGCGAGCGTTGCCGTTGCTGACGCCATTTACCAAGGCATCGGGCGACGTGGCCCATGTATGGACGACCTTCTCGGATGACCAGATTGATATCAACTTCAAGAGCCCGAAAGTGCTGCTGGAAAGTATCGATATTTTGCTGATGTATGCTGCCAACGGTGGCCGCTCAATCCGCTTGGATGCGATTGGCTTTATTTGGAAGGTATTGAATACCACTTGTATCCACCTGCCGGAAGCCCACGAAATTATTAAGCTGTGGCGCATTGTCATGGATGAGGTGATGCCGGGCTCGCTACTGATCACCGAAACCAACGTACCGCACAAAGAGAATATCTCTTACTTCGGTAATGGCGACGAAGCACACATGGTGTATCAGTTCCCGCTACCACCGCTAACCTTGCATGCTTTCATGAGCGAAAACAGCAGCGTGCTAACCCAGTGGGCGAAAGGGTTAACCGAAGAAGCCATGGCATCGCTGGCTGAAGGGCGCAAGACAACCTACTTTAACTTCCTGGCAAGCCATGATGGTATCGGTGTTCGTCCGACAGAAGGCATCCTGAGCGATGAAGATCGCATGATGATGTGCGAACAGGTTCAGCGTAAGGGCGGACGCGTTAACTTCAAGAACAACAGTGATGGTACCCAGTCGCCTTATGAACTGAACATCAACTACCTGAGCGCGATCACCGAGCCAGAAGATGATGCTGACACCAAGGCGAAGAAGTTCTTGGCGGCGCAATCTATCTTACTGTCGTTTATCGGCGTGCCGGCAATTTACTACCATAGCTTCTTGGGTAGTGAGAATGATATTGCGGGGATGGAGTCATCGGGTATCAATCGCCGCATCAACCGCGAGAAGTTTGATATCGATAGCCTTGAAACCGAGCTTGCGCTACCAGGCAGCTTGCGCCAACAAGTTTACGGGGAAATGATCCGCTTGCTTGAACTGCGCCAGCAGCACAAAGCCTTCTCTCCGGCGTCGGCTCAGAAAGTGCTCGAGCTTGGCAATGGCCTGTTTGGCCTTGTGCGTGGTGAAGGTGAAGCGGCGGTGACCTTGGTTGTTAACTTGTCATCACAACCACAGGCGACGGCATCGCTAGCGGGCTTTGATTTGGTCTCGCAGCAATCGCTTGAGGCAGGTTTTGCCCTGCAACCTTATCAGTTTGTTTGGTTGACACAGCAATAGGAAATCACAATGAAACTTGCACAACTTACTTCAGAAAACCTTATTTTACTTGATGCTGTGTTTGATGATCGTCTTGCGGCGATCAATGCCCTGACTGACAAGCTGGAGCTCACCGGCAAGCTGACCGATAAGCAACGATTCCTTGATGCGGTATTGAAGCGCGAGGAAGAGGGGCCTACGGCATTGGGTGAATACCTGGCTGTTCCTCATGGTAAATCTGACGCGGTGACCGAGCCGGTGTTTGCTTGCGCTTTCGTTAAAGACGAACTGATGTGGCAAGGCCTGGACGGTGACGAGCCAGTCAACATGATCTTCCTGCTGGCTATTCCGCCTGCACAAGCAGGCTCTACCCACATGGAAGTGCTAACGACGCTAACCTCGTCGTTGGTGGATGATGACTTCCGTGATGAGCTGCTTAAAGCTAAAACGGCGAAAGAAGTCATGAAGATGTTTGGTGCCGAGGAAGAAGAGCTTGAGCAAGCCTCTTCAGTGGCTGCATCTGAGCAAGAACAACTGGAAGATGAAGCCGGTAAGGACATCAGCAAAATGGCCTACCCATTGGTGCTTGGCGCCGGGGTATTGATTTCAGCGTTTTTGTTCTTGTTGCTTTAGATTAAACAATCAAAACCAGCTGAACTACCGCTAAGGTAGATGATCAGATAAAAGGGTGTGGACTTCAGTCCACACCCTTTTTTTGGTTTTACACTTAGCGATTGCGAGCCAAGCTGACTACCTTATTGTGTATTGTTTTAACCGTCATCGTTGAACTAGTTCTTCCCCTTGTTCGCCATTGGTTATGAGAGCGGGGTTGTTAAAACAAGGGGAAGTTAGATGGGGTTGGTTTGTTGAAAATTGAAGGTAGGTGTCAGGTAGTTGGGGTTGGTGGTGAGATGTGGTGGATTTAACCCCTCCCGGCCTTGAAAAGGGGAGGAGCAAGAGCTAGTACAAAGCGCGCACTTAACGTGAGCAGCTTTTTTGTTTATCGAATCTTGTTATGTGTTCGTTTAACCCGGAGCCCAGAACTTAGGCAGTATTTAGCTAATAAAATAGCCTAAATATATATTTTATATTTTATGTTTTACCCGCTACCGCTGGTGGCGGCTGTTTATATAAAGTCTTTGAAAAACAAGCATATTGCCTAACTAAATAGCAAAAGATTTAATGGCGGATTATTCCTTTTAATCTTGGGCCATTCATGGGTACTTTCCGTCACTTAGCATCATACGCTTTGCTAATACTCACGCCTTTTATCTCCGGTTACGCCGTGGCGAAAGTTGCTAGTTTTGCCGATAAACCCGCTAGCCATTTTAATGAAACGTTACCGGCCCAAGGTGCTTTCGTGCAGGGGGTGGATAGCAGCTATATTGCTTTTGAAGCCGAAAAATATCATCGCATTATCCGCCACCATGGCGATAACGATGGCTTTAATGTTGTTGGCATCAATGAATTTACTTCGGATTTTGATTCGGATGTGCTGCCGGAGATCAGCGAGTTTCCGGCATCCGGTGATAGCGCTTTGTTGGCCGATATACGCTACAACACCAATGAGAAGCGCTCAACGGTTGAGTACGACCTTGTGTTCAATACGCCGGGGACTTATCGATTCTATTTCCGCAGCTCAATGTTCGAAAGAGGAGGCACAGACTCCTACGGTGGCGAAGACTCCTTCTATATCTCGGCAGAATTTGGAGGCGAGCCCACCAAACAGTTGGGTTCGCGCTTTCCCCAAGATAGCGATATCGAGTCGAGCCCGCTGAGTAACCCACAGGAAGGAAAGTTCTTTTGGTACGGTATTAATAACCACTTTGTCGTGACCGAAGAAGATGTGGGTGAGACGCTCACTTTCAAAGTTCAAGATCGGGAGAAGGGGATGACGCTCGACCGATTTGTATTTAGCTTAAACCATGGTCTTGATGTTGAAGAAGAGGGCAAGGACGGAGACGGGAATGAGCTTGACCAACTTGAGAACTCAGTGGGCAATGTGGCGCCAGAAGGCAGTTATGTTTATCCGATGAATTATGCTCCCCATAACGAGAGCGAGAATGAAATCATACTTCGTGAGCGGGAATTGCAGGCCGTGTACGATGATTACTTTGCCTATCTAGCCCAGCAAAATGCTGCCGGTAATGCGTCACAACTGATTGATGAGTTTATTGATAAAATTAATAAGCAAAGTGATGCCAAGAGCGCTTTGCGCACTTTGGTGATGCTAACCACAGAAAGTGCTTATTACCCAGAGTGGAAGACGGAAGTCATCACTCGCTTTCGCCAAGAAGGGGAAAAAGCAAGGCTGTATGCTCAGCAGATCATTGAACAAAGCGATGGTAGCATCAACGATTTAAAGCAAGTTACACCTATCCGCTTCTATACGGATTATGCTTGGGGGCTATACATGCTTGATGCCTTCGATAACGGCACCCCAGAAGCTGAGGCGTTCAAACAAAACTTGGAAACCTTCATCTCGACGTACATTGAAGGAACCGAGCCCTATTATGACAATGCTTATTACACCACGGGGTACAATAAAGAAGTCTTTGCCATGGATGTGGCCTCAACCATTAGTCTTCTATACCAAGACAGTCCACGCTTTCCAAAAGTCAAAGAGGCCTTTGAAGCCTTCTGGGAAAATGTCACCCAGATGTCTTATGACGGCGATAACTCTCCCCATTATGACGCGAATACCGGCTTTCATATTATTTTGAACATTGCCCTTCGCCACGGCTTTGAAGCTGATGTCGCCGATTCAGACCACTTGCTGCGCATGATGGATCGTATGGCGCGAACCGTGATGAGTAGCGGGCAGTCGGCCAAGTGGGGCAAGTCGATGGAGACGATTTCCGAGGGCCAGATAAGGATATCGGCTGGTGGCAGTTTGCCGTGGGATTTGAAAATGGGGTATCGCTTGTGGCAGAACCCATTCTACCTATATGTGGCAAGAAAGTATGAGGCATTTTATCGCCAGCAGCACGGCAAGATAGCAGCGAACGCGTATGAGGCTGACTTATGGCCGCTGGGCATTGATGCGACGGATGTGGTGCTGGCCGAGCCTGCGCCGGTTGATGTTCCATCTAGGGCGACACAGAGAATCACTTCTTGCTGTGCATACGATGGTTTGTTGCTGAACAGGGGAGATACTGAATATGTCGATGTCCAAGATAAGCTGGTGCTCTCGACGGGGCATCATCCCCGCGCCCCTTATTTGCTGATGGACTTAAGCTATACCCAGCATAAGGCAGCGTCGGATCATCGTACCGGCCTTGATGCTTATAACTTCAATGGGGCACATACTGTCACGAGGATGAAGCGCTGGGCGGAAGCCAACAAAAATAACGGTATATACATCAATCCGACTGCCTATCGTTACCCAAGTGCGCCCTACACGTCTAAAGAGGTGTCAGCCCCGGGGGATAAAGAGCAGTTTTACCAAGTAATGGGCTATAAACCCTCGCACGGTTATGTGGTCGAGAGTTACGGCGCGATGGCGATGGGTAAAAACGCGGCTTACGGTTATGTCGATTATCGTCGCCACCAATACAGCGGCGTAGAAGCAAAGCGCCAAGTCGTGTTGTTGCACAATGGTATTGCGGTGGTATCCGATACGATTTCGGCGACAACCACTTATTGGGGGAGCCATAATGGTGGGGCTATCTACCAGGTATTGCCACAGTTTAAAGCGGCGAAGGGTGACAATTGGGTGTTATTACGGGGGCAGCAGCGAATGTTGCCGCACCCACTGCCTCTTGAGGAGAAGCTAGGCAGCGATACCTTAATTGTATTTGCTTCAACCCCAGAAGATAGCGATATCACGTTAACCAATAACCATTTTGATCCTGAAAAAAGGGAGTGGTTTAGTGCTTATAAGCCCTTACAGCCTGGACAAAAGTTCACCCTGATCTCGTTGGTGATCCCTTTGCTAAACGCAAATGATGTTGAATCCTTCGCTGACGGGATTGATGTTGAACAGATAAATGAAACCGACTCGATTATCCGCATCCCTTATAGCAAGCAGAAGGTGATTCAGGTTACGTTTGATGAACAGCAAGGGGCAAGCTACGAGTTGGTTAATATCGAAACTAATGCAATTTGAATGGGTTTGAATGGCAATAAAAATCCGGACGTATTTTGGGGAACTAATAATTAATATACCAATCAGAATATACGGATAAATAATGGCGATGCTATTATGAAACTGCTTGAGGTTAAAGTTCATAATAGCATGTCATTATGGTTATTTATTCTGTGACCAAACTTCCACATGAACCTTCATACATCAAATGTATGACCATACCTTTTACCTCCCTTTCATCGCCTTTTATAGTGACCTCGAAACAAAATACCACTATTTAAAATAGGCTTAATAATGAAAAAACACGCCCTGATCTGTGCTGCTTTATTAGCAAGTACGGCTTATCCTACATTTGCCGGCGAGACAAAGTTAGACGTTCGTTTGGGTTACAACACCACTTCTGAAAATAAAGATAGCCGCGTAAAGTTTATGCACACCTTTGATAATGGCTTTTATTTCAGTGCGGAAGCAGCCCAGATCCACAACGACAGTTACTTTGGCGGTAATGATTCAAACGATGAAGATAAAAACGGCCTAAAAGCGGCTGCGCAAGAGTTTGAAGCAACCTATAAGTTCCAGATTAACGACAGCACTTACTGGTCACCGGGTTTGGTATTGGTGACTGCGCCAAACTGGACGGAATACCGTCCATATTTGAAACTGGGTACGAGCTTTGACAATGGCTTGTCTGTAACGGGTCGTTACCGCTACAACTGGTCGAACGATGCCAATGGCAAAACCTACCTAGACGGCAGTGGTAACACTCGCGGCTCTTCAAACCAGTTCGACATTTGGTTCTCCAAATCAGTGGGTGATGTTGGCCTGATGTATAACCCGCGCTACCGTTTCCAAGACGGAGTTGATCAGGGTACTGGCCGTGACGATTACTGGGAGCACACTGTCATGGTGAACTACAAGTTGAACGACACTTGGACGCCATACATGGAATTGGTATCGCTGGATGAAACCTATGTTAATTCAAATGGTGAGCGTGAGAATGACTACGCTATCCGTTTCGGTTTTGTCATGAACCTTTAATTTCCGCTGCCGTACAGTAAACACTGGTAACTTCATTATTTATCCATCAATTTTATTTAAGTGAAAATTGATAATAAATAAGCACCGAACTTAATTTAAGCATCACCTCTTTTACATGAGGTATTTCCAACTGTACGTGGAATTCATTCATATTCTGCCGGGTGAAAGCTCGGCAGTTATTTCTCATACCTGAAATAAAAGAGCAAATTAAATATGTTTAAATTGTCGAATGTTATCCAGAATTATGCTTGGGGCAGTAAAACAGCAATGAATGCGTTGTTTGGTATTAATAACCCAGGCAATTTACCACAGGCCGAATTATGGATGGGAGCACATCCCAATGGTTGCTCTCAGATCAGTAACCAAGGCGAAAGCCAATTGCTTTCAACCTACATAGACCAGTCACCAGAGCATATCCTGGGACGCTATACCCAAGCGCGATATGGCGAATTACCTTTCTTAATGAAAGTGCTGTCGGCGGATAAGCCATTGTCTATTCAGGTTCACCCTGAAAAATCAAAGGCGATGCAGGGCTTTGCGCGTGAAAACGAGGCGGGTATTCCGTTAGATGCGCCAGAGCGCAATTACAAAGATCCAAACCACAAGCCGGAGATGGTTTACGCCCTAACCAATTACAAGGCGATGAACGGCTTTCGCGTTATTTCTGAAATGGTCGAGCTGTTCGAACAATCTGGCTGTATCGCTCTCAAGCAAGATGTCGAAGAGCTGAAGGCATACCCAACACCCATCCAACTCGGGATGTTTTTCCGCCGGTTTATCTCTTTGTCGGGTGATGAGAAAACATTGGCGATTTCACAATTGATGACGGGTATCGACAACAAGGGCGCGAGCGGTAAGGCGCGCGAAGCTTTTGGATTGATAGCTGAATTTGCGCAGGAGTACCCTGATGATGTGGGCTTGTTCGCGCCGCTGATGCTGAATGTGATTGAGCTGACCGCCGGCGAGGCGATGTTTCTCGATGCAGAAACCCCCCATGCCTACATTAAGGGAACAGGCATTGAAATCATGGCGAGTTCAGACAACGTGTTGCGTGCTGGCTTAACGCCAAAACATATGGATGTCGAAGAGTTATTGAAGAATACCCGTTTTGAGCCAATTCCATACGAATTCTTGAAGCTGAAACCTCAGGTACAAGGGCATAAGGAACGCTACTTGGTGCCTGTCGATGACTTTGGCTTTGAAGTATTGACCCTCACCGAAGACACGCACACTGAATATGTGCGAAGTGCTGAAATTTTGCTGTGCCTGCAAGGCGAACTAACACTAAAGACGGCTGACTCAACACTGACATTGAGAACCGGTGAATCTGCCATGATCCCCGAGTGGTGTGCGACATACCAGTATTCCGGGATAGGTAAAGCTGTCCGGGCATTTAACTAAATGGTTTATCGCGCCCCCCAGCGAAGCCATTGCCCTGAGTAGGGTGCATTAATCGCGAATGACCCGATTAAGCGGCGCCAAAGTACGTTAAATAGGCACTTTGGCGTTTTTGTTTTTTAGCTCACACAATCAGCACAGCAAATGTGAGCTTGGTAGTGGCTAAGTGTGTGGTTTATCGGTAGCTTAATGAGAGTGAGGAAGTGAATAAGGAGAACGCTTATGGAAAAGCCAGCCATTCCCCAAACATTGTTGGATCTTGCCAACGATTACTTTGATGATCAGCAACAAACTGAATCATGGTTTAATACTGAAAACATTGAGCTAGGGCTAGTCACCCCCATCAGTTTATGCGACTCTGCCAAAGGTGTGGAGCAGGTCAGCACATTGCTTGAAAAGCTCAATGCCGATAAGTAGTTAACCCAGTTGGAGCCACATCCGTTGTTAGAGACCAGCAAAGAAGTGATGGGGAATGGGGAAATCCGTTACCGCATGAAAGCCAATGATGGCTCCGGCTATATCCGTACTGTCTATCAGGGAGCGGGCTGTGGCGATAGAGGGGCGTGGCAAAATAGCCATTATCACCTCAGTACACTCGAGACCTATATCGTGCAGTCGGGTTCGATCTTGTTTGCCGAGTTGCACGATGGCGTTCCTGTCGTGAAGCAATATACCTCCGGTGAGATCGTGACAGCCAAAGTTGGCGTACCCCACAATGTATTTGTTCGTCCGGGTACTGACTTGCATACCGTTAAACACGGTGATGTCGTCGCTGATGATTGGCATCCAAGCCCTGAGTTGGATCTTGCCTTGGCGGATCTCGACTAAAAAATTTCGTACTGTCACAAACTCTTGCTGAGTTTGCCTACACTTACCTATGCAGTTATGTCGCAATATACATGGGAGAGTGTAATGAAAAGCAGACTGGCAGCAGGTGCAGTGATCGCGTTGGCTTCTATCTCAACGACCCTATCTACCGCAGCGTGGGCAGAACAAGGCCGAGACGTTGAGTACAAGGTGAATGGCGAAAATTATGAAGGGTACTATATTACCCCTGCCGAGAAAGATGCCCCGCTGATCTTATTGATCCATGATTGGGATGGACTCACCGATTATGAAGTTAAGCGGGCCCAAATGCTGGCTGAGGAAGGTTATGCCGTTTTTGCCGCTGACCTATTCGGAGCTGGGGTTCGCCCAACCGAAATGAAAGACAAGCGCCAGCATACCGGTGAGCTGTATAAAGACCGCCAGAAAATGCGTGATTTAATGGAAGGTGCCATAACGATGGCTGATTCGCTTGGGGCTAATACCGATAATACCGTTGCGATGGGTTACTGTTTCGGCGGGGCTGCGGTACTGGAGCTGGCTCGCTCGGGGGCGGATATGAAGGGTTTTGTTACCTTCCACGGCGGCCTAAAGACCCCTGATGGGCAGGATTACACCAAGTCGAAAGGCAATATCTTGGTCCTTCATGGTGCCGCTGACGCAGCCATTCCGATGGCTGATTTTGCCGGATTATCACAAGAGCTTGAGCAAGCTGGGGTAAGTAACGAGATGATTGTCTACAGTGGTGCCCCCCATGCATTCACTGTGTATGGCTCTAATAATTACCGCCAAGATGCTGACTATAAATCGTGGCAGCGATTCTTAACCTATTTAGATGAAATTTAGTAAAAAGAAAGAGCCCTTTGGCTCTTTCTTTGTATTGGAGTATGGCATAGCTAATTAATACTTAGCCATCAATTGCCCTAACGCTATCTCGCTCTATCAACTCACAACTCAGCTCTAGGTGAATATGGTATTCACGCTTTTCACCAAAGCAGATTTGCCTTTCCAGTATGCGTAGGGCTTCAGCGGGTAGGGGTTCAAAAGGTAGCTTGACTGTAGTCAACTGCGGCTCGATCAAATCAAGCGGCAGAATGCCATCCATGCCAACGATGGAGATGTCTTCAGGGATACGATAACCGTGTTTTTGTAATGCTGACATGGCACCGAGCGCAAGGCCGTCTGTAACGCAAAATAGCGCGCTCACCGGCAGGGTGTCGTGATTAGCCAACCATGCTTCGACAGCGGCTTCAGCGGCATCATCGCTAAAGTTTTCGGCGGTAATATGGTGATTGGGGTTAATCGGCTGCTTGGCATTATACAAGCTATCACGGTAACCGTTTTCACGAAGGTAAATGGTTTGGCGGCCAGAATAGCTAAGCAAGCCAATATTGTGGTGGCCTTTATCCAGTAAGTGATTCACCGCCGCCATCGCACCGTAGCGGTTGCTGACCCCAACCGAGTCAACATTCATGGCCCTGTCCTCACCATTGATCAAGACAGTAGGGATGTGATGATCACTAATGACCGCAAGCAGTTCAGACTGATCTGCCCATACCACTACGATGCCATCGTACTGTTGCTTGTTGAGAAGCTGATGCAACTTTTGCACTGACAGGCGGTTAGCTTCGGTCAAGAATGAGGTTAGCGCGATATTCTGCTCATTGCATGCTTTTTTGATCGACTCTACCAAGGCGTAGGAAATCATATTACCGCTGCGATTCAATATTGCATCGCGGGGAGTAACCAGTAGCAGCTTTTTGCCTGCCAGGGAGGGGGCTTCAACAGCTTTGTTTTTTCTTACTTTATCTAGATACCCCGTTGCCTGCGCGATATCCATAATCTGAGTTTTGACCGGTTGGCTAATGGTTGCCGTCCCGTTTAGCACCCGCGAAACCGTACTGACAGAAACACCTGCCTGCTGTGCAATATCTTTTAAAGTCACGCTGAATCTATTCTCATTATTTGACGTTATTGTCGGCAGTTTACCATGAAAATTAGACTTTTTGCATTGATTGCTCACTTAGTGCAAATTTTGCATTGGCGGGGATGGTTTTATGATGTATCTCCGCCTTTTTGCACTAAAACTAGTCCTTTTATGTGATCGGTCTCACTGGTTTTGGCTGGTTTAATACGGTGTGTGAGACAGTAATCTCGAAATTAAATTGTGCAACAAATGCAAATATTGCACTCAGGCTCTGCGGTTGTAAAATGAAACAACATTTTGATATTGAGTAGTAACGATGCAGAACGCTAGCTGGAAGATAAATCAAGGCGATACCTTGACTCGATTTTTGGTTTCTCAGCCAATACAACGCCGCTTCGGTCAGTTTGAAGATCATGAAACCATGGTTGACCGTGTGCAATATAAGTTCAAGAACGGCTTTGTTGATGTTGGTGATTTACCTTGCCGCAAAGTGTTCTGGCAGTCGATGGCGAACCGGACCGTGAATTTGGCTGATAAGGCCCCGACTGAGCTGGTTTATTTTGCCAATGGTAGCCACAAAGTTGATTTCTCTGGCTTTATTCATATTCCAACCCATGAGCAACGCTGGGCCGAAACCTTGCTGACTGTTGCTGAAGCAGGTGAGTATCGCTTTAGGCTATCTACCTGTGGTGGGGTGCGAATTTGGGTAAATGGCAAGTTGGCTAGCACGTTTACGCCTTTTCAAAGAAATACTGAGCAACAAACGGAAGTGGCTTTGCCTCTGAATGCGGGGACAAACGAAATTGTTGTTCATGCCGAAGAGCTCTATGAGCGCGATACCCAATTCTTATTTGAGCTGACTTCTTTAGATCCGCGTACCATCGATGCGAGCCTAGCCAAGCTTGATAGTGAAAACGTTGCAACGCTTGAGTCCTTTGTCTCGCAGTTGGCATTTGAGATGAATGTTGCCGACCATAAGCTGTACTTTGATTGCGCGAGCCAGCTGCAAGGGCAACTGGATATATCGGGGGTGGTAACCGGGATGTCTAACGAGGAAGAAACCCATGAGCGAGTTTCACCTCAAGTCATTGAGGAAGGTGAAGCACATTTCAGTGTCAACTTACCGACGTCATTGAAACCGGCGCATTATTCTGTGGCATTGACCTTCCTTTGGCAGGGGGTTGAAATCACACGCCACTTTGGCATCAACATCATGCCAGGCGAGAAGGCCCCTTCTAGCATCTCGCTATCTAAGCGAAAAATGGATGCGCTTTACTATACCGCTAATGACGGTATGGATATTACTGGCAAGTTATTGGCATTGTTGGAGCTGGACCAGCACCCCGATAAAGCCGCTTCGATATTGAACCGCACGCTGCAAAAGATCAGTGTGCGCGAAGACTGCTCCGATTTTTGGATGGTCTCTGTGCTTTGGGCTTGGCATAAGCATCGCTATACCCAGCTGCCGGAGAAACTGTGGGATCGGACCCGTTCGTCCATTTTGGGTTATCGCTATTGGCTAGACGAGCCGGGCAACGATTCAATGTGGTTTTGGAGTGAGAACCATGTGCTTTGCTTCCATGTGTCTCAGCTATTAGCAGGACAGTTTTTCCCTCGCGAACAGTTCCTGTGTTCAGGCCGTACTGGTCAGCAGCAACAGAAAATAGCCACCGAGCGCCTGCATTGTTGGTTCGACCATATTCTTGAGCACGGTTTAACTGAGTGGAATTCATCTTGTTACTACCCGATTGACTACATCGGACTATTCGCGCTTTACGAGCTGGCCGAGTGCGCGTCTATTCGTGAGAAGGCGAAAGTCGTGATCGATCGGCTGATGCTAATGGGGGCGCTTCATTATCAGGATGGTGTAGCGGGTGGCACCATGGGCCGGGTATACGAAAAAGAGCTCATGGCGAATGAGATGACAGAACTGGCCGGGTTTGGTCATGTTGCATGGGGTCAGGGTTGGCATACCCGCATGTGTGCATCATTGCCGATGTTTTGCCTCAGCCAGTACCAACCATCGGCATTGACCCATGAAGTGGCAACCTTGACGGGGCGTGAGACGGTGGAAGCTTATTACACTCAGGGGATGGATCGCTGTGCCAAAGTCACGGCATGGAAACAGCAGGGCGTAACGCTGTCATGTGTGGTAGACCACCATACAGGGCAACCGGGGCACCAACAACATGTACTGGATGTTCAATTTGCCCATAACCCGAAAGCGCGCCTTTGGATTAACCACCCGGGCGAGGACGTACCCGGTGGCGATGGCCGACCATCCTACTGGGCGGGTAATGGTATTTTGCCAAGGGTGATGCAGCACCAGCATAGTGCCATGATGGTGTATGACTTGGGCGATGCCCCGCGTTTAGCGTATACCCACCTGTACTTACCTGCGGAAAGTCTTGATGAGATCGTGGTGGATTCACATTGGTGCTTTGTGCGGTCAGGGCAAGCCTATGCGGTCATTGGGGCTTCAAGCCCAATAGAACTGGTGGAAAGCGGCATTACCCGCGGAAGGGAAGTGCGTTGCTATGGGGCTAAGACGGCCTGGCATGTATCGGTTGGTACCTTGAATGGCGACTTCGAGTCAATTATCGAGAAGTGGAAGCAGCAAACGATTGTGCTCAGTGACGAAGGTACAGACTTAACCGCCACTGTGGCCTCTCCACAAGAGCAAACATTCACCCTGTCTTGGTCTGGTGAATGCTATATCAATGATAAGCCATGGTTATTTCCTGAAAATGCCGATGTTAATCCGATTGTAAAATAATGGTAAGCAGTAAAATGAATAACAACCATGTTGAACTTCTTAAGCAGTTGAGTTCTGGTCTGTGTGGATTAAAAGGCATTGGTGACTTTAATCCATGTTCTGAAAATGAGATTAAAATTGAATTCGAAGAGTGGGAGTGGGAAATTGGTGTTGGTATATATGGCTTATACCAATATGCAGACTATACCAACAATAAAAACTTATTTAGCGCACTAGAAAAATGGTTTGAGTACCAAATTAATAAAGGTCTGCCTGAAGCGCAAATAAATACAACCGCACCAATGATCACCTTGGCTTTATTAGCGGAAAAGAGCGATAGACAAGATTGGTATCAATTAATCAGTGATTGGGCAGATTATCTCATTCACTCTTTGCCTCGGGTTTATGACGGTGGATTTCAGCATGTGGTAAAGGAAAGGCTGAATGAAGGGCAGTTGTGGGATGATACGCTCTTTATGACAGGTTTATTTCTTGCCCAAGCCGGGCGGTTGTTAAACCGAAAAGAGCTGATTCATGAAGCCGAGCTGCAGTTTTTAACCCACAGCCAATACCTGGCCGATAAGCAATCGGGCTTATGGTTCCACGGTTGGACCTCAGAGGGGAATCATAATTTTGCCGAGGTATTTTGGGCTCGCGGCAATGCGTGGATAACAGTGGCGATCCCTGAGCTTTTCGCCTTGGTGGGTGAACAAATCAACCCGGCAGTGAAACAGCACCTAACGTCGCTGTTCAGAAGGCAAGTAGATGCCTTGGTGGGTTACCAAAGTGACAACGGCATGTGGCATACGGTACTTGATGATGACAGCTCCCCCCAAGAGTCCTCAGCTGTTGCAGGGTTTGCTTACGGCATGCTGCGAGGCTGCCGGGCAGGGTTGATTGAAGAACCAGAGATGCCGCGGGTAACCCAATCAGGGTTAGCGGCATTAGATGCCGTAATCTCAAGAATTGATAGTAAAGGTATTTTGTTAGAAGCATCAGATGGCACGGCGATGGGCCATGATATTCAATATTATTTTGATATTCCCAATACCCCGGTTCCCTATGGGCAAGCTTTGGCCATGATGTGTATTACTGAGCTAATTCAAGGAGAATGGATTAAATAATAACAGCTCACCCTACAACAACTTATTAAATAATAATTTAAAAAGGCAACGTGATGACAACAACCACACAGAAACGACAAGTAGGATGGAAAAATATAATAGCATGGGGCTCCGGAGATATATTCGGTAGCGGCGCTGGTACTATTATCGGCTTGTGGATGCTTTATTTCTATACTCAAGTCGCTGGTCTTTCACCGATAGAAGCAGGTTTGATTTTTGCAATCGCCAAAGTATGGGATGGTTTTACCGATCCGATTGTGGCTTATATTACGGATAATATAAGAACCCGATTTGGTCGCCGCCGTGTATTTATCCTGTTTGGCGCGCCATTCTTGCTTGTATTCGGGTTAATGTTTATTTCAGGCTTTGGCTTTGGTTATTATCTAGCAACGTATTTATTGTTCAATACAATGAATACGATCGTGATGACACCATACAGCACGCTGCCAAATGAAATGACGGACGATTATCAGACCCGTACCAAAATGAGCAGCTGCCGAATGACATTTGGCCAAATTACGGCTTTTGTTGTTACCTTCATTCCTGGGCTAATCATGGCGCGGGTTACCGATCAGGCTGAAGCCTTCATGTATATCGGTGCGCTATTTGCGGTGCTGTTTACCCTTCCTTGGGTGTTCATCTATCGCTATACGTGGGAGTGCGATCCGGCATCGTTGCCACCTAAAGAAGAGGTTGGCGGCTTCAAAGATACGCTAATTCATCTTTACAAAGAGATGGCAACGACATTCCAACTCAAGGCGTTCCGCTTCCACCTGATGATGTACATCGGCGGTTCAGTAGCACTTGATATTTTCGGCTCGCTATTCATGCACTACATGACCATGGTGATTGGCCTTACCCCAACCCAGGGCGGTACTGCACTGAGTGTGATGACAGCCATGCAGTTTGTCGGTGTAACCTTGTTTACTTGGGTTGCGTTGAAATCGGGCAACTCTAACGCGTTCAAAATCGCCATTGTGTTTATGTTAACTAGCCTTGCGTTCTTTGGCTTGCTCCCAGGACTAGATGGTGAGATGGCGGTATTGGTGCTGGTGGGTGCGGTCATTATGGGCCTGGCTCGCGGTGGTATTTATCTTATTCCTTGGGTGGTGTTCAACTCTATCCCAGATGTGGACGAAGCCCTATCTGGTAAGCGCCGTGCGGGTATCTTCTCTGGTGTGATGACGCTGGGACGCAAGATCTGTCAAGCCACTGCCATGTTGATTGCAAGTATCGGCCTGCAATACCTTGGCTTCGAATCTGGCGCAGAAGTACAAACACTCGACACCATTAATGGTATCTACTGGCTGTTCCTACTGGCACCAACGGTACTGGCATTGCTAGCACTGTACGGGGCAATTCGATTCAAGCTGAACAAGGAAAACCACGAGGTACTAGTTACTGAGGTAAATCGTTTGAAAGCGGGTGGCTCGAAGGAAGATGCACCAGCAGAAGCGAAGCAAGTGGTGGAAATGCTGACTGGCTGGGAATACGAATACATTTGGGGTAATAAGGCCGCAAAAAAGAAGGCTAAAAAAGGCATGTTGGAACCTGCTAATTAAATAGCTTTAACTTTCCAAAAACAGAAAAGGTATAGGGCAGGGTTTCCTGCCCTTTTTTAATCGCATGATGATAATAGTGGGTGTTAATCATGATTAGGTTTGGCTTGGATATTGGTGGAACCAAAATAGAAATTGTTGCCTTCAACGCTGAAGGCGAAAGTATTTATAACCAGAGAATAAAGACACCGGATAATTACCAAAATTTTGTCGCTGCTGTTTACCACTTAGTGTGTGATGCCGAAAAGTATTTAAGCTGCACGGGCAGCGTCGGAATTGGTATTCCTGGCACGATTTGCACCCATACCGGGCTGGTAAAAAATGCCAACTGCACCTTCATTAATGGCCATGATCTAAAAAGTGACTTACAGCAGAAGTTAGATCGTGATGTTTTTATTGCCAACGATGCCAACTGCTTCGCACTTTCTGAAGCGGTTGACGGTGCGGGCAGTGACGGGCAGGTCGTGTTTGGGGTCATCTTGGGGACGGGGTGTGGCGGCGGCTTAGTCGTCAATCAGCAGGTGTTAACTGGCCCCAACGGTATTAGCGGTGAATGGGGGCATAACCCTTTACCTGGTTATAGTGAATCGAGCGACGGGCAAGAGCAGCAGTGTTATTGCGGTAAGCGTAATTGTATCGAACGCTACATTTCAGGTACTGGGCTAGAAATGCAGTACCTGCAACGCTTTGGTCAGGCTTTGCCCGCGGCAGAAATTATTTCGGGTATGCAATCTGGTGAGATGAGCTGCCGGTTGGCCTACTATCAGTTGGTGGATCAAATTGCCCGCAGCTTCGCGACGATCGTCAATATGATTGACCCTGATGTTATTGTCATTGGTGGCGGCTTATCCAATGTTGCTTCGCTGTTTGATGATATTCCCAAACAACTGACGCGCTATGTCATGGATCATGAGTGCCGTACTAAGATTCTACCGGCACAGTATGGTGACAGCAGCGGGGTACGTGGTGCCGCATGGTTACCGGTTTCTAGATAAAGTAATGAAAACGAAGATATGGAATTAACCTCTAAATTACCTCGGCAAAGTATTATGCCGATTACTTTGCTGAGCTTGGTGTTTTTTATTTGGGGGCTGTTAACCTCATTAAATAGTATGCTGGTGCCTTTTTTAAGAGAAGCTTTCTTATTAAATCATGTTGAGTCAATGTACATACAGTTGGCATTTTATATTGCGCCATTTTTAGTGTGTTTGCCAACGGCATACATAATGGGGAAAAAGGGATATGTCAGCGTAATTCAATTGAGCCTAGGGCTATTAACCCTGGGGTGTTTTCTTTTTGTGCCCGCGGCTTCGCTGTTCTCATATCCGCTATTTTTGCTGGCTATTTTTGTATTGGCTTCGGGGATAGCCGCACTGCAAGTTGCAGCAAACCCTTTTGCTGTTTCGCTTGGCTCGGCTGATACGGCTGCATCGAGGTTAACCTTTTGCTCATCGGTGAACTCTGTTGGGACGACATTGGCATCTGCCCTTGGCATGGGGGTATTCATGGCAGCTTTGGTGAGAGGGGCTGAAGAGGCGGTGGGAGCGGTTCAGTTGCCCTATATGGTGATGGGCGGTGGGGCACTGCTATTGGCTGTGTTATTTCGGCTGTTGCCTAAGCAAGCCGATGATAAGAGCACCTTGGCCGATAGCCATTGGCAAGATTTGCTTTCCCACCGTACGTTTGTTTTCGGGGCGTTGGCGATATTTTGCTATGTTGGGGTCGAAGTGGCGTTAGGGACTTTCCTGATCAGTTACCTCACTAGTGGCGAAGTGTTATCGCTAGCTTCATCAAATGCCGGGGTGTTTGTTTCCCTGTATTGGGGCGGCGCATTGATTGGCCGTTTATTTGGCAGCGTTGTTTTGAAGAAGGTCAATGCGACGAAGATCCTCATGCTCAATGCTGTGGTCGCGATCGGGTTGGTGATATCGGCGATTGTGTTTCCCGGCGTCCTTGGCGCTTGGTGCCTGACGTTGGTAGGGTTGTGTAACTCGGTGATGTATCCGGTTATCTTTTCAATGGCGGTAAAAGGGCTAGGCGCATTGGCTGGAAAGGCATCGGCCGTATTGATCATGTGCGGTGTAGGGGGGGGCGCTGTCCCGCTTATCCAAGCATTGTTAGCCGACAGCAGGGGGTTGGTATTGTCCTTTGCTGTGCCAATGATCGGTTATGCCGTGATCCTGTCATTTGCCTTATGCAGCAATAAGCTTGCGATAGCGAAGCGACGTTAAGTTTAGTTATAGGCCCGGGCGAAGGTGCCTGCTGATTCGGCAAGATAATGCTTGCTGCTGGCGGCAATGAAAATCGACTGCCCTTTCTCTACCGTCATGGTTTCACCGTCGGGGTGGGTCAATGTCAGTGGCGCATCGACAGCCAGTAATATCTCGGCACTGTTTACGTTGAGCAGCCTGCTGGGTGGGTTGTGGTAAACGGTGAACTTGAAATCTGGTACAGGGATAGGGTAGTTGTCGACCCCTTCGAAATGCTTTGGTGTTAGTTTTAGATCGTCTGCTTTCGTAGGCCGGAAGCAGGTGCAGGCGACTAACTCTTTGATGTCCATGTGCTTTGGCGTGAGCCCTGCGCGAAGGACGTTATCTGAATTGGCCATGATCTCCAATCCCGTGCCTTTGATGTAGGCATGGGGCGTGCAGGCATGAAGGTACATCGCCTCGCCCTGCTCCAGGGTCAGGGTGTTGAGCATCAATGGTGAAAAGAGCCCGATATCACCGGGGTACTGCTCGGCCAGTTCATGGATCAATGAAAATAGGGGATCATGCTGGTGGGCGTCCGCATGCTGGAGCAGCTGGCTGACCACTGCCTGTTTAACTTCGCCATCAAGTGACAGCATGGTCTCAAAAAAACGCTGCAAGCCGGTAGGGTTTTGGTTGGCGGCCAGTAAATCGACCAATCCCGAAATCTCGTCTATACCGATTGCATTAAACAGGCGAACGATTTCGTCGTAGTCGCGAAACCCGTTCATTGCTTGGTAGCGGGTCAGCGCGTAGATAAGCTCGGGTTTGTGGTTGGGATCTTTGTAGTTGCGGTGGCTATCAGATTGCGGGATCCCCATGGCCTCCTCGAAGGCATACCCGACTTGGGCTTGTTCTTTGCTGGGGTGCACTTGTATTGAGAGCGCTTTATCGGCAGCTAATACTTTGAACAAATAGGGCAGGCCATCAAACTGGCTTCCCTCTTTCTCACCAAGCAAGGCGGCTTTGTTACTTTCAATGAATGCCGATAGCGGCATGGGCCGATCATCAACAATTACCTGCGAGCAACCATTTTGGTGTGCCCCCATCCAGATCTCTGCTTGCGGCTTTCCTTCCGGGTTTTTGAGTCCGAACAAGGAACCCATGGCCGTTTTACTGCCCCAAGCATAATCCTGAATAACATTTTTCATTTTATAGAAACGAGGGAATAGATTGGTTGTTGTCATGATAGTCCCTTATCTCAATCACTTATCTTATGGAATTAATCTTAGTTGCTTGCTTGTGAAAGGGGTAATTGTTAACTGGTGTCGATAAAAGTAGGCAGGCTGTTATTGGCTATAATGAATTGAGACAAAATTCCACTATGTGGGAATCACTTTCCACAAAATGGAACATTGAGCGCCGTCACATTTTCACATATCGCAGGCAGGTATATTTAGCATCAACAGAGAGGAGAGTGATCATGAGCTCCAAGCAAGGCAACCAAGCACTGAATAAAGCAATCGATGTGATTGATGCAATTGCAGATGGTCACCGCCAACTGAAAGACATTTGCGATACATTGGATTTACCTAAGTCAACCGTGCACCGTATTTTGCAGGGATTGATTGAAGCGAGGTACATCCGCGAGGTGAAAGGCATTGGCTTGGTGCTAGGAACCAAGATGATCCAGCTTGGGATCCGGGCACAAAAAGACATGCCACTCAAAGAGATTGCCCAACCTTATTTACGAGAGTTGGCCGATAAAACCAAAGACACGGTGCACTTGGGGATCAAAGATGAAGATGAAATCTTCTATCTGGATAAGATTCCCGGCGAGCGAGCCATCCAGTTGCGCTCACAAGTGGGTGATAGGCTGCCACTGGCAGCAACCGGTGTCGGCAAGGCATTGATGATAGATATGCCGAAAATGGAGTGGCAACGCTTAATCACCAAGCAGACAAACCATAACCTTGAAGCCATGTTGGCCCGAATGGAAGAGTATTCCCAACACGACTATAGTTTTGATCTAGAAGATAACGAAGATCTGGTTCGTTGTGTAGCTGTGCCAATTAGAAACAAACATAACAACATTATTGCTGCAATTTCAGTGACAAGCATAAAAGAATATATGCCTGACACACGAATGCAGGAATTAATTTCATTAATGAAAGTTTATAGCCAGAAAATTTCAGAACAACTTAATTAATCCCTACTCATAACGAAATATCGTTATATAAAATTAAACTCATAGGAAATACTATGTCTAGAGCCGGAAAAATTCTAGCCATTGGTGGGCTTTTTATCGCCTCAATAATTGGTACCGCAATTGTTACAAATGGCAGTAAATCAACCACTAACTCTACTATCGCAGGTGAATCGCAGGTGCAAACATTGCGATTTAGTATGAGCTCTAATACTCAACACCCAATATATGATGGTGCAAGTAAGTTTAAAGAGTTGGTAGAAAAAAATACTAACTTAACAGTAGATATTTATCCTTCAGCACAATTGGGTGATGACCGCGCGGCCATTGAAATGTTGCAGTTGGGTACCCTCGATGTTTCTATTCCATCGACGGCACCGCTGGCAAACTTCTACCCAGAATATAACGTGTTTGACTTGCCGTTTATGATCCCGAACGAAGCCGTTGCCGATAAGGTACTTCGCAGCCCGTTCGCATCTGACATGCTGGAAATGCTGCAGTCTCGTCGTTTGATCGGGTTGGACTTCTGGGAAAATGGTTTCCGTCACCTAACCAACTCCAAGCGTACCGTGACCAATGTCGAAGACGTGAAAGGCTTGAAAGTACGTACCATGGAAAGCCCGCTTCACCTGGATGCGTGGAAGGCGCTGGGCGCAACACCTACGCCGATGGCATTCAATGAGCTGTTTACTGCACTGCAGCAAGGCACGGTAGATGGCCAGGAAAACCCGTACCCGAACATCGCGCTAAACAACCTGTATGAAGTACAGAAGCAAATGACAGATACAGGCCACGTATACACCCCGCTGGTACTGATCTTCAGTGAAGCAACATGGAATAAGCTAAGTGCAAGCGATCAGGCGGCTATCCGTAAAGCAGCAACCGAAGCAGGTGATTACCAGCGTGAAGTTAACCGCCGAGTGAATAACGACAGTCTCGATACCATCAAAGCCAATATGCAGGTGACCGAGCTTACGCCGGAAGCACGCAATGAATTCCGTCAGGCAACAGAGTCGGTTGTTGATAAATACCGTGACGTGATTGGCTCTGACATTATTGATTCTTTCACCAATGAAATCGCGAAAGCTGAAAAAGAAACTGCCACTCAATAAATCGACACTGTAGTAATTACCGAATCCTCCGCTTGGCAAGGAAATAAGCCAAGCGGAGTAAGGAAACCTTTATGATTAAATGGTTAGATAAATATTTAGAAAATACGATTGCCTGTATTTTGCTAGCTGTAATGGTAACTGCAATATTTCTTCAAGTGGTTACTCGTACTTTAGATATTTCATTGTCTTGGACTGAAGAATTAGCGCGCTACTGCTTTATTTGGTTGGTTTATATTGGTGTCAGTTTCGCGGCATCACGTAAGAGCCATATTAAAATCGACGCGGTAGCGATGTTGCTTGACCCGAAAGAAAAAAAATACCTGTCACTACTGTCTGACTTAGTATTTTTTGCTTTCTCTTGCTTCATTCTATTCCACTCAACGCAAATGGTAATGAACCTACTTTACCTAGGTCAAACATCGCCAGCATTGGGGTTACCTATGTGGATTGTGTATCTGGCAGGCCCGGTTGGTTTTGCGCTTACTGCATTCCGTTTACTGCAACAGATGATTATCACCTTTGATGAGCTTGAAGCCATCAAGTTCGATGAACTGAAAGCTAGCAAATAAGGTAGGGAAACATGTCTGTATTTATTCTATTTTCAACCTTTGCGTTCTTAGTCGTTTATACCGTGCCGATTGCCATTGCACTGGGCATCGCAACATTGGTGACTATCCTGTCGACGGGTAACTTGAGTGTCGATTTCTTGGTAAGCACCTTGATCACCTCGGTAGATTCGTTCCCTATCATGGCGGTGCCGTTTTTCATCCTGGCGGGTGACATCATGGCAAGCGGCGGTATCTCTCAGCGCTTGGTGAATTTTGCTAACTCGCTAGTGAAGAACATCACCGGCGGCTTTGCTATCGCTTCTATCATCACGTGTATGTTCTTTGCGGCGATTTCGGGTTCGGGCCCAGCAACGGTTGCGGCAGTGGGCGGCATCATGATCCCGGCGATGATCAAGTACGGCTACGATAAAGGCTTTGCTACCGCGGTCGTCACAGCGGCGGGTGCGATTGGTGTGATGATCCCGCCTAGTATCCCAATGGTGATGTACGGCGTATCGGCGAGCACCTCGATTGGTGATCTGTTTATCGCGGGTGTGATCCCTGGCCTGTTAGTGACCTTCTGCTTGATTGTTTGGGCGTACATCTACTCGAAGAAGAAAGGCTACAAAGGCTCTGACGAACCATTCTCGCTAAAAGAGGTGTTGACTCAGCTGAACCATGCACAGCTAGCCCTGCTCATTCCGGTCATTATTCTGGGTGGTATTTACGGCGGCTTCTTTACTCCAACCGAGGCAAGTGTGGTTGCAGTGGTATACAGCTTGGTGGTGAGCCTGTTTGTTTATAAAGAAATTAGCTTTAAGCAGCTACCGCAAATCATGACCAAGTCGGTACTGACTTCTGTGATTGTTCTGTTGATTGTTGGTACTGCGACAGCGTTCGGTAAGTACTTGGCACTAGAGCAAATTCCAACACAAATTGCGAATGCGATGCTGGCATTCTCTGATAGCAAAGCGGTGTTCATCCTACTGATGGTAGCCTTGCTATTGGTGGTGGGTTGTTTCATGGAAACCGTTGCCGCCATCATCATCTTGACGCCGATTCTGGTTCCGGTTGCTGTGCTGTTCGGCTTCAACCCAGTCCATGTAGGTATCATCATGGTTGTGACACTGGCGATTGGCTTCATTACGCCACCACTTGGCCTGAACCTGTTCGTGGGCTCGAGTGTGTCGGGTATCTCGGTAGAGAAGCTCTCTAAGGCAATTATCCCATTCTTCGTGGCAATGCTGATTGCACTGATGTTTGTCATCTTCATTCCACAACTGTCTCTGGCACTGATTTAATAAGGTAGTCCTGATTATGAAAATTATTGACGTCATTCCTCACGCGATATCTGTTCCGCTAGAGCAGCCGTTTTATTTCTCGCAGGGCTGGGTACATAACCGCAGCTCGCTGATTGTCGAGATTGTGACCGACGAAGGCATTACCGGTTTTGGTGAGGCGCTATGTCATGGTTTGCAACCGCCTCATATTGCGGCTGCCTTCATCGAGCATGCGTTCAAGCCATTGCTGCTAAACCGCGACCCGTTTGATGTAGAAGTGCTTTGGGAAGAAATGTACAACCTGACCCGCCCTTATGGTCAGGGTGGCTCGGCGGTTAACGCCATCAGCGGTGTTGATATTGCCCTATGGGACATCATGGGCAAAGCGCTGAACCAGCCAATCCACAAGCTGATTGGTGGTGCGTTCCGCAAGGAAGTGACCCCTTATGCGACGGGATTCTACCGTGTTGCTGGGGCGAAATACCCTGAAGATTCTATCGAAGAAGCCCATCGCCACGTTGAGTCGGGCTTTGGCGCATTCAAGCTGAAAATTGGCTTCGGCATTGAAGAAGACGTTGCGCTGATCCGCGCTATCCGCGAAGCAGTCGGTGATGATGTGAAGATCATGGCGGATGCCAATGGGGCTTACAGCGTGGGTGCTGCCCGTCGCATCATCAAGGAAACTGAGGAATACAGCCCGTACTTCTTGGAAGAGCTATTGGCGCCGGAAGATCTTGACGGTTATCAGCAGATTAAGAACCTGTCGAAAACCTATATTGCAGCTGGCGAGCAGGTGTTTGGCAAGACGGGCTACCGCCCTTGGTTAGAAGGCAATGCACTCGACATTATCCAACCAGACTTATGTTCGTCGGGCGGGATCACCGAGTGTAAGAAAATCGCGGCCATGGCACAGGCCAACAATACCCGCATGATCCCGCACGTATGGGGATCGGGAATTGGTATCGCGGCTTCGTTGCAGTTTATCGCGTCATTGCCAGCGGCGCCGCTATCGCTCAGCCCAATCGAGCCGATGCTGGAATATGACCAGTCGTCACACCCGTTCCGCAAAGACTTGATTTGCGACGGCATCAAGATGGTGGATGGCAAGGTGCAGATCTCGACCAAGCCAGGCATCGGCGTTGACGTGAATCGCGAAATTATCGACCGCTATAAGATCAACTAATTCAGTGACTCTTATCTTTTCCAGCCCTGCATTAGCGGGGCTTTAGGACGGATCTTATCGAATGAATAAAAAACAATTGAATGCACATTGGCTAGTGATTGATTGGGGTACCACCAACTTCCGTGCATTTGCGATGAGCCAACAAGGGGAGGTGTTAGACAACATCGAACTGTCGCTGGGGCTATTGCAAGTTAAAGAAGGTGAGTTTGCCCAAGAGCTGGAAAATGTACTGTCAGGTTGGCTAACCGAGTATCAACACTTGCCTATCTATATGGCGGGCATGGTGGGCTCTCAGCAAGGTTGGGCCAATGTCGAGTACGTCACGACAGCGGTTGGTGTTGAGCAGCTGGCTCATCAAGCCTATCGCTTTGAGCTGCCATGGGGCGCCTCGGCAACGATCATTCCGGGTGTCAGCCATCAAACCGATGCCGGTTGTTTTGATGTGATGCGCGGTGAGGAAGTTCAGCTATTTGGTTTGGCTAAGCTTACCGGTGATAGCGACATGGTCGCCGTTATGCCGGGCACCCACAGCAAACACGCGGAGTTCGCCAATGGCGAGCTGACGGCGTTCGCCTCTTATATGACCGGCGAGCTGTTCTCTGTGGTATCGAACCACACCATTTTGGGACGCGGGCTTCCCGAGCCAAGCGCTAGCGGCGATGACCGTGCCTTCCTAAAAGGGGTCCAAGAAGGTCAAACCGACCAGCTTACCAATACCCTATTTATGGCGAGAACCCACCGCCTGTTTAACCATATTTCAGAAAGCGATGTGCTGGATTACTTGTCAGGCGTGCTGATTGGTAATGAGCTAAAAGCCTTGCAAGCCAAGCAAGTTTACTTGGTTGGTGGACAAAAACTCTGTGCCCGTTACCAAGTGGCGTGTCAGGCATTGGGTATTGAATCAACTTACATCAACGGCGATGACTGTTTTCTTGCTGGCATGGCTGCAATCCAAGAGGTAATGAACAATGACAACTAAACCATTTAATCTAGCTGACAACCTGCCTCTTGTGGCAATCATCCGCGGTGTGACCCCTGATGAGGTTATCGACATTACTCAAGTATTGATCGATGAAGGCTTTACGATGATTGAAGTCCCGCTTAACAGCCCTGATGCACTGGTGAGCATTAAAAAGCTGGTGGACCATTTTGGTAGTGGCTACTACATTGGTGCAGGCACCGTCACAACACCAGAACTTGCCAAGCAAGTGATCGAAACGGGTGCTAACTTGGTGGTAACGCCGAACTTCAACGAGGAAGTTGTGAAGTTATCAGCAGCAGCTGGCTGCATCACCTTCCCGGGTGTTGTGACGCCAACTGAAGCTTTTGCGGCCCTTGCCGCCGGTGCGACAGGCATTAAGTTGTTCCCAGTTACTATGCTGGGTACGTCGGGCTTTAAAGCATTGAAATCAGTATTGCCACCAGAGGCTATCTGCCTACCTGTTGGTGGTATTAGCCCTTCGGTTGAAAGCATGAAGCCCTATACCGATATCGGTGCTCAAGGCTTCGGCCTGGGCGCGGCATTGTACAAGCCGGGCATGACTTGCGATGAAGTTCGCGCTAACGCAAAAGCCTACGTCGATGCGTTTAATGCGCTGTGATAATCATACCTAGCTAGGCATATTGTCGTCGACAGCTGTCAGCAAATTTAACAGCATAAAAAGTAGTGCCATGTAAGCGCCTGAAAATAAAGGGCAGCGAGCATGGCATTTTTATTGCTACTAAAGTGGTATCTGATGTAGTCATAGAGGTTCTGAAGATGCCCATCTCGATAAAGTGTTTAGCTATGCTGTTGCTACTTTTGCCTGTAAAGATATTTGCAGTTCCGATGCCTGCGTCATATTCGTGAGGCGCTGATGCTGAATTTTCAATATTTATATCCGATGAAAGTGGTTCGATTTCAGTGGTTGAAACTCCAGGCGCGACATTAGAAGGCACAGCAATGGGCGATAGCCGTTTTAGATCCGAGTATGAGTGGGAAGCAGTTGGTGGCGGCTCTAACAGTGTTGATATTACTGCGTCAGCCAGTACTGAGGGTGAAGTGACCAATGGCCAAGTGGAGTCAAGTGTGAGCTTTGGTCTAACCATTACTATCATTTTGGATGAAATTAGCTCAATTATTTTCGGTGATTCAATGTTTAATGCGGTTGCGAGTGCTGCCGCTGGTGATGAGCCGTCAGGTTCTGCATTTGGGATGGGCGGAGCATTTAATAGCGTCTTCGGTGACTTGGGTGAATTTATGATTGATCGAACATTTAATGATGTTGCGGCTGGCACTTATATTTTAGAGTGGGAAGGGTTGGAAGTAGCTGGTGGTGCTGAACGCCGGATACCAGAACCTGCCTCAATGGCACTATTCTTGGTAGGCGTATTAGGGCTTGGTCTGAGAAGAAAGCTTCACATCAAAGGCCTCAGTTAAGTTATATGACGAATAAAAACAAACCCGCTATAACACATGTTATAGCGGGTTTTTTAATGCGTTTTATCTACTAGCGATTACAGCGTAGAGATGTAGTGCAACACAACGTTCTTAACAAACTTTTGGTTGTCTTCGGCGGTCGATGGGTCGTATTTGCCACCGTTGGTTAGGTTGTTCGATAGGATGCGAATACCTAGGAAAGGTACCTTGTACGCTTCAGCCATCATTGCTGCAGAAGCGGTTTCCATTTCTTCAACGCTTGTGCCGTAGTTCTCGTGTAGCCAGTTCATACGGTCGATTTCGTTGTTCCAGAAATTCGCTGAAGCGATGGTGCCTTCTACAACTTTGCCGCGCTTGTGGGTCTCTTTTACTGCGTGTGCAGAAGCAAGAAGATCTTTGTTACCTGCGTAGTAGCGAACTTTTTCTGCATCAGCGGCCGCATCACCTTCACCGGCACTGCCTTCAGATGCCATTACATCCATTGGAATCCAGTTCATTGGGTGCGAGCCTTCACCTTCTGCTAGTTTTGGTGTCTTGAAGTTACCTGCGTTGAAAGAGCGCTTTCCAAGAACAATATCACCAACATTCAGATCTTTGTCGTGACCGCCAGATGTGCCTTGGTTGATGATGGCGCGTGGGTTGTAGCGCTCGATAGCAATGGCTGTTGCTGCAGCTGTGTTCTCAACACCCTTACTGGTTTTTGCAACAACGATTGGGTAATCGTTCAATGTACCGATGTAAAAATCAAAGTTGCCCGTGTGTTCTACTCGTACATCCTTAAGCAGGCCTGCGAAGTACTCTGCTTCGATTGGCATTGGGCCTTGGATCAAGATTGGTTGCTTAGGCGCATCGTGCGATGGCACGGTGACGCTTTTGACCGTAGTTGCAGAAGCGAATGAAGCAAAGAAGATTGCACCAGCAGCAATCAACGCTTTTTTAGACAGAGTAAACATACGAACACATATTCCTAGATTGGTGTCAGAACAGATTGTGTTATTGAGTGGCCAGTCAGTAACTGGGCGGGAATATACATGGCGCAAACGTTTGCGTCACTATGCGCAAATGTAAATAAATATTTCATTTCTAGCTAAGTTATTGCTTTGATTAAGGAGATTTGACCGTTGCATTTAATCTAAAAAGTCCCCGGTTGGCATGAACGCCTTGGATAAGGGTATACGAGGTTTTTGTATTAGCCTCTGTCATGGCTTCTGTAATACTTTGTTGTAACAAAGCCTGTAACAGCTGGTCTGTTTCTGTGTTACGACAATTATCATCAATATTGTGAATAAGAGTAGTTTGAAGTTGATCAATATTTTGTATGTTTAAAAAGTCAGTAAAAACAATGATTTTGTTGTAAGTTATTGGTTCTTAAATACTCTTTTTACCTCAGATTGCTAATTACATTGTTTTTGTAACTGTTACAGTATTGTGCGTTGGATCACTTCATTTGTTTCTGTAACTGTTTAGTATTCATGCAAGTTCCATACGGCAGAAATTAGGCAGCATGATGTTAAACACGACAGGACATAAAATTTGGCAATCGCCCCAAGTGACGGGAGTTAACCGCCTGAAAGCGCATACACCGCTATCTAGCTGGCGAACTGAACAGGCAGCACTAGAAGAACAGGCTAGCTCGTCAGTATTACTTCTTGATGGTGAGTGGGACTTTACTCTGTTTGATTCTCCAGAGGTTGTTCCGGAACACTGGTACAAGCAGGGGCTAGAGGATAACAACAAGATCACTGTGCCTGGTAATTGGCAAATGCAGGGCTATGACCGCCCAATTTATACCAATGTGAAATACCCATTTCCATGTAATCCACCGTTTGTGCCGGAAGATAACCCGACAGGTTGTTACTTTCGCCATTTTGAGTTGAGCCCTGCTTGGGATAAAGAATCACAAACTCGCATCATCTTCGATGGGGTGAACAGTGCATTTTCACTTTGGTGTAATGGTCAGTGGGTGGGTTATTCTCAAGATAGCCGATTACCGGCTGAATTTGATTTATCTCCTTTCCTTGTTGAAGGTAAAAATACCCTTGCGGTAATGGTATTGCGTTGGTGTGACGGCAGTTACATGGAAGGGCAAGATATGTGGTGGTTGAGCGGTATCTTCCGTTCCGTCAGACTACTGAACAAACCTTCAGCACACATCTCTGATGTCAACCTTACCCCCGATTTAGATGCAAATTACCAAGATGGCAACCTGAAGGTTGAGGTATTCGCTCACCAAGCCGATGACCACGCAGTGCGTGCGACGCTTTACGACAGCAGCGATAGTGTTGTCGTCAGTATTAACCAGCCGATGGGGACTCAGCCAATCGATGAAAGAGGGGCTTACCATGACCGCTGTATTATCGATTTACCTGTGAGCTCGCCACTTAAGTGGAGCGCAGAACAACCTAACTTGTATCGCTTGGTTGTAACATTGGTAGACCCCGACCATGGTGATGTTGAAAGTGAAGCATACGACGTGGGTTTCCGTAAGGTTGAAGTGCTTAATGGGCAGCTATGCCTGAACGGCAAGCCACTGGTGATCCGTGGGGTTAATAAACATGAGCACCACCCAGCCTTGGGCCATGCAGAGCCACTTGCCATGGTGGAACATGATCTTAAGCTGATGAAGCAGCACAACTTTAATGCCGTTCGCTGTTCGCATTACCCTAATCAGCCTGGTTTTTATACCCTGTGTGACCGCCTTGGCCTATATGTGGTTGATGAAGCCAATATTGAAACCCACGGCGTTACTCCAATGAGGCGATTAGCGGATGATCCGCTTTGGACTAACGCTTTTCTAGAGCGTATGACACGCATGGTACAGCGTGATTATAACCACCCGAGTATCATCATCTGGTCGCTTGGTAATGAGTCTGGCTATGGCGCTGCCCATGATGCCATGTACCAATGGACCAAGCGTCGCGATCCCTCTCGTCCGATCCAATACGAAGGTGGCGGTTCTGACACTGCCGCAACAGATATTATCTGTCCGATGTACGCGAGAACCGACCGTGATCAGGAGCAGGGACATAGTGACGATCCTAAGTGGTCGCTAGAGAAATGGGTCGGCCTGCCGAACGAGAATCGCCCAATTATTTTGTGTGAGTACTCCCATGCCATGGGCAATAGCCTTGGTGGTTATAGAGAGTACTGGGACTGCTTCAGAAAGCATAAGCGTTTACAGGGTGGGTTTATCTGGGACTGGGTCGATCAGGGCTTGGATAAATATGATGCCGATGGTACGCATTTTTGGGCCTACGGGGGGGATTTCGGCGATGAGATTAATGACCGTCAGTTCTGCATTAATGGCCTGGTATTCCCAGACCGTACGCCACACCCAGCATTGCTAGAAGCCAAGCGCGTTCATCAACCTTTCCAGTTCGAGGTGGTTAGTTATAAGCCGCTGACACTTAAGGTGAGCAGCGAGCACCTGTTTATGGCATCGGATGAACACTACCTATCATGGAAAATCCATTGTGAAGGCGAGTTGGTAGAAGCTGGTGAGCAGGCGTTGCTGCTTGCACCAAATAGCCAGGGTGAATACGTATTGCTTGAGCGGCTGGGTGACTTCGCCGAACAAGCGTATCTGGATGTGTCAGTGATTCAGCGCTGCGAAACGAGCTGGTCGCCTGCAAACCACACGGTTGGTCAGCAGCAATTTGCACTTCCGAAGCAGTTGGTGAGTGAAACTGTGACCACACAGCCGTCTGAGAGTGCTGTTTTTGCTGAATCCAACACCAGTTGGCGAGTGATGGCGGCGGGGCAAAGCTGGGACATTTGTAAATCGACGGGTCTGTTAATCCAGTGGGAAAAAGATCAAGAGCAGCAGCTGACTTCACCGCTGGCTGACAATTTCTTCCGCGCACCGCTAGATAATGATATCGGTGTGAGTGAGGTGGATTACCAAGATCCAAATGCATGGGCGGTGCGATGGCAGCAAGCTGGGCTGTTTGACCTAACCCACCGTTGTTTGTCGTTGGATGTATTGCCAGAACGTGGTGAGGTAATTGCACTTCACGGCTATTCCAATGATGGCAAGGTACTGATAACAACGTGTTGGAAATGGCATTTCTCAGGAGATGGTGAAGTGACTGTCGCTATTGATGTGAAGTTGGATCCTGCATTGCCTCCAATGCCACGTATTGGCGCAGCCATGCGTTTGCAGTCAGCCCCTGAACAAGTGATGTGGCAAGGCCGTGGCCCTCATGAAAACTATCCCGACCGTAAGGCAAGTGCTGATATTGGCCGGTGGTTACAGCCACTACCGCAGATGCATACCCCATATATTTTCCCTACAGATAACGGGTTGCGCTGTGACTGTTCAAGCCTGCAGGTTGGTGCAATTGAAATTGGTGGTCAGTTCCATTTCAGTGTGTCGCAGTATGGGCAACAGCAACTGGCGGCAGCCAAGCATACCAATGATTTGGTGCCTCATGATGGCTTGTATGTCTATATCGATGGTTACCACATGGGTCTGGGCGGGGATGACTCGTGGACGCCAAGTGTACTGCCTAAATACCGTCTTGAGCAGTCAGAGTACCAGTGGGCAATAAGCCTTAAATAATAAATATATCACTTGCCTGCCTTTAATTAGGCAGGCGAATTTAAAATCCAATCAACAAGGATCATGTTATGTCTGAAGGCGTAATATCTTTAAAAACTAAAGTGTCTTATGGTTTAGGTGCTTTAGGTAAAGACTTTGCTTGTTCAATTATTTATATCTTCTTGATGTTCTATTACACCGATGTTGCTGGCATTTCGGCAGCATTTGTGGGTACGTTGTTTTTGGTGGCCAGGTTTGTTGATGCGGTGACAGATCCCATTATGGGGATGATCGTGGATAATACCCGCTCTCGCTTCGGTAAGTTTCGCCCTTGGATCGTAATCGGTACCTTAATTAACTCGGTGTTCTTGGTATTGGTATTTAATACCCATTACTTCGAAGGGGTGGCGTTGTATGTCTATGCCACTGTGACTTATATCCTTTGGGGTATTACCTACACCATCATGGACATCCCTTACTGGTCGATGATCCCGTCAATGTCGCAAGACCGTGTACAACGGGAGCGATTGGTCGTATGGCCACGTTTGTTTGCCAGCTTCGCGTGGACACTCATGGGAACTTACGGCTTGTACATGGTCGGCTTCTTCGGTGGTGAAGATAAGGGAAGCGGCTTTTTCTACTTCAGCCTCGCCATTGTGGTTTCCTTTATTGCCAGTGCCTTGATCACCTTCTTCAACGTCAAGGAAGTCATTAAGGATAAAAAAGTCACCACTGAAAAGTTCAGTCTGCAGGACGTGAAGAAAATTATCAGTGAAAACGACCAGCTGAAATCGCTGATTGGTGTGGTGTTAAGTTTTAATATTGCTATTCAGTTAGTTGGCGGCTTCGCCATTTATTACTTCACTTATGCGATTGGCCGTGAAGACTTATTCCCGATGTTCGCTTTGCTATCTGGTATCGCTGAGATTGCCGGTGTCTTCTTGTTCCCTCGGTTGTGTAACCTCATTAATCGCAAATATATGTGGCTGGTGGCATGTGGCTTCCCGATGCTATGTAGTGTGGTGCTGATCTTTACCGGTGTTTTTGCGCCAGAAAACGGCATCTTGGTTGGTGTTGCCGGGGCTGCATTGAAATTTGGTGGTGGCCTGTCCAATGGTCTTTCTACCGTTATGCTAGCGGACGTGGTGGATTACGGTGAGTACAAAACGGGCCATCGCAGTGAAAGCATTATCTTCTCGGTTCAAACAATGTTGGTGAAGTTTGCCGGTGCATTATCAGGCTTCTTCGTTGGTATCGGCCTGACCCTGATTGGCTATGTGCCGAATGTTGAACAATCGCCAGAAACCATTCTTGGTTTGCGCATATTAATGATTGGTATTCCGACATTGTTGGTCGCCATGAGCGCTTATATCTACGTCAAAACATATAAATTAAACGGCGAATACCAGCGCATGGTAATGGAAAAAATTGCAGCAGTATAAATAACAAAATATAAGGATAATCATGAAACACCTCTCTAGCCCTAAATTAATAGCGTGTGCTTCTTTGCTCGCTTCGTCATCGGCAATGGCGGCTTATGTAGAAATTGGTAATGAATATGAAGATTGGGGGGACCAACCTCAGCGCACCAATACAATGCCGTATGTTGCTTTTGAATTTAACCCTTTGGATGACTCTTCTTTGTTTTTATATGCCAACTTTAGTTATAGGCATATGGATTTAAGCGACGAGCGTACTTGGAATAACCGTGCACGTCAGGATCTCGCACTCGGATTTTCTGAGTGGTATGAAGATATCGGTTTATGGTGGGGACCGAAACTTCAAATTCGAAATGAAATGTATGCCAACGATACCCGACGAACAGAATACCGTTTTTATAACAATTTAGCCTATCGCCTTGCTGAAGATTATGAACTGATTTTAGATGGCTTTATTGCGCCAGTTGGGACTAAGAATCGTCCTCGAGGCGAAGACTGTGTTGGTGAAAATGGTTGCCAGGACTCGGCGAATAACGACCGCCGCGAGAACTACTGGGATTACTACCATGAGTTAGATTTTGGCCTCCGTACCCAACTGGCATGGGATAAGACACTACAAACCACCCTATACAGTGAGGTAAGTAAACAAAACGGCTTTGGTGGCGATAACCGAGATTGGGAAGAGAACAAACGGGTAGAGTGGCAGTTGCGTATTAACTACACCCAGCGATTCAATGATTTAACGCTTACTCCATTTGTTCGCTATACCTTCCACCGTGAGGCAGAGAGTGTGGGTTATGGCAATAAGGATGAGTTGCGGATACGTGCGGGCTTATGGGGTGACTACAAGCTAGATGATAAGTCAAAAATCGTGTTTGAAACCTATTACCAGACCGAAGACAAAGAGAACTTCGAAGATGATTGGAATCAGCAGCAGTGGACTGATGATTACTTCTTCTGGAAGTTAGCTTACCGTCGCGACTTTTAATTACCGTACTGCGCATATTTAAAATATATTCATCGAGAAAAACAATGAAAAAACTACTCTTGTCTTTGGCAGTATCATCGATACTGTCTAGCCCGGCTATTGCCGTCACTATTGATGTTGATATAAATGAAACTAAACAAACTATTCATAGTTTTGGTGCTTCGGATGCTTGGTCAATTAACCCAACCATTAATAAATGGCAGGCCGAGGGAAATGAAGAAGCCATTGCTAACTTAGCCGATTTATTATTTTCCACAGATAATGGTATTGGCCTTTCTGCTTGGCGTTTTAATATTGGTGCGGGCAGTGCAGAGCAGGGTGCTGATAGTTTTATTCGTGATCCACTACGTCGTGCTGAATTGTTAGTGCCTGAAATGGGCGGCGAGATTGATACCACCAAGCAGCGTGGGCAAATCCGCTTTATGCAAGAAGCCCATAAGCGTGGGGTGAATAACTTCGTGGCCTTTTCAAATAGCCCACCGCACTATTTAACGAAAAATGGTTTGGCTCATCCAACTGCGGCGGATGGTGTGGGCTCGTCCAACCTGAAGGCAGCCAGTGTTGATCAGTTCTCAGACTTTCTTGTTTCTGTTTTAAGCTATCTTCGCAGTGAAGAGGTTGGGGTACCGGTTAATTACATTAGCCCGATCAATGAGCCAACTTGGGAATGGGAAGGACAAACCCAAGAGGGTAACCGCTATAACATGGAAGAAGTGAAGGCCGTGTATCGTAGTTTGGATAAGAAGCTTGTCGATGCTGGCCTGAGGTATGATATTCATATCGATGGCGGCGAGGTGGTTGAGTACACCGCAGCGCTACGTGATTCGTACAAGCGTAACTTTGATGGTGCTTCGCAAACCAATGGCATGAACTCTCGTGGCGTGGGCCTATACCGTAATTACATCGATGAATTGCTGGGTGACGAGGAAATCCGGGACATCATTGGTAACCAGATCTCACTACATGGCTACTTCTCTGATGGTTGGTCAGACCGTCTCGGTAAGTTACGCGATATGACATACGATAATGTCAAAACGGTATCGCCGGATGCGCAAATCTGGATGAGCGAGATGAGTATTCTGGGTGGCGCGGGTGGTGTTCGTCAGTTTGACGGCCATGGCTTTGATGTTAATGACATGGAGTATGCCCTACATATTGGTCGTATTATCCATCGTGATCTTACTCGATTAAACGCTTCTGCATGGCACTGGTGGCTGGGCTTAACGCCGTATGATTACAAAGATGGTATGGTGAAAATCGCCCCATCGCTAGAGGCTGATACTGTTCAGGACTCGAAAATGATGTGGACAGTAGGCAACTATAGCCGCTTTATCCGACCAGGGTATCAGCGTGTAGAGCTCAATGGCCATGATGATCTGAAGGGACTGATGGCATCGGCATACATTGCGCCTGAAGGAAAGGAATTGGTTGTTGTGATGGTGAATGCGGGTGATTCATCAGAAAGTGTCAATTTGGATGTGGGTGATGCAGCCAAGATCAGCCAATTGGCCACTTATGTCACTAACAAAGATCATGATCTCGAGAGCGTGCCATTAGAGCAGCAAGGCGATAAATACATTGTTCCACCGCAATCAACGGTGACTTTCGTCGCTACACTCTAGGATTATAAATAGGTGATTAGAAAGTCCGCCCAATGGCGGACTTTTTTATGGCTTGTGGGCTTATCGCTTGATAACGGAGTCGCGAGGCACCAAGGTCGGGACATAGATATTGCTCGCACTTTCATCCGGTGTCTGTATCGAGCCTAACTCGATCGCTAACATTGCAGCTTGCTCTGCCATGATTTGAATGGGATAACGCACAGTAGTCAGTTGCGGCTGGAGGTAAGTCGCGATACCTGCATCATCGTAGCCGATGACGGAAACATCCTCCGGTACCCGGATATTATTTGCTCGAAGTACTGAAATGGCACCCGCGGCCATAAAGTCGTTGTAGGTTGCTACGGCGGTAATAGGCAAGTTTTTGGCAAGCAAATTACTCATTGCTTCTGCACCACCGGCTTCGTCGGGCTCTGCGGATACAACTAACGAATCTGAGTAGTTAAGGCCATTTTCAGTGAGTGCCTGCTTAAATCCGGCTTTTCTATCCACGGAGTCATCAATGTTATGGCTAGAGGCAAGGTAACCTATGTTTTCATGGCCTTGCTGGATCAGGTGGCTGACAGCCTGATAACTGCCCTTGATGTTATCAAGGGAGATGCAGCGATCGGCAATGGCTGGAATATGGCGGTTGATTAACACCAAGCCTGGGATTTGCTCTGCAAATTTTATGAGCTCTTCGTCGCTTAAGCCCTTTGCATGCACCACTAGCGACTCGCAACGGTTCTTGACCAGCAAATCGATGGCTTCACGCTCGTATTCTGCATTATGGTAGCCATGGCTTATCAGTATTTGACGCTTTTGCTCTCTTGCCACTTTATCAACGGCCTTCACCATCAAATCATAAAATGAGTTCGATACATCAGCGACGAGAACACCAATGGAGTGCGCAGAGTGGGCATTGGAAGATTTACTTTTCTCTGTCGGGTTATAACCCAGCTTCTTCATTGCCTCGTTGACCGCTTTGATTGCGGTTTTGCTCGTATGCGGCAGCCGATTGATTACCCTAGAAACAGTAGCGACGGAAACATTGGCTTCTTTTGCGACATCTCTAATATTTGCCATGGTGCAACTTGCTTATTCGGTTTGCTAAAGGACTGAAAGTATATCATAAAAGGGCCTCAACCATACTTAACTTCAATAATAAGCCTCAGCCAATTAAGTCTTGGCTGAGGCTGGTGGTTACTTTTTAATCTTCACGGTATAGGTATCAAAATCACGGAGTAGATACAGTGCCAAACAAGCGGCAAGCATTGGCCATGCGGCGAAGAAAAGTAGGTTATTGAACGGGTCTAAGTACTTGCCAAACGATGACAGGGTTGAGAAAAGGTGCAACACAAAAATGGCAAGGTAGGTAACGTTACGCCACATACCCAGTACGAAAGCAACAAGGAACAGCAACTGACCAATCCCCAATGAAATCATAATAGTTGGCGAAACATTTAAACCATAAAAGCCGGAAAAGACTTTTATAGCATGTTCGGTCAGTACAATTTTATCTAACCCCCATACAAGGAAAACGAGAAAGATACCAATACGTAGTGATAATAAACTAATTGATAGTTTAGATTGAAATTTTGCGTCCATTGTAAATGCTCAATTATTTAGGTTAATAGTGTGGGGTTTATATGTTTTTATTCATAGAATAGCGGCTGGCTTAAATATAAAGTTAAAGGCACGATAAACTTAACCACCTAGAATAAAGGTGATTTAGCGTTATCTTTTGTTTTCCTACTTTAATCAATCAGACGTTAAGGTGTTTATTTATCATAAAGATTCATCTTTTCCTGTTGTGAAGAATGCTCTCTTGTGACTAGACCACATCGCAATAAAAATTATTTCAAAAATATTGGATTTTTTGATGTTTTTCTTTGTTGTGTTGTTACTCTGATTTCTTTTTTGAGTGATTTTTCTGTTTATTTTGTTGATTATTATGGAAATTAATCATTTGAAACAAGTATCACTGTGGTAAATGTGAATTAGTTTTTGTTATGTTGTCTTAACAGGTAACTCGACAAAACTATCTGATAAGCCCACTTATATGATCACTGAATTTATTAAAACTACACTGATACGATCAAGCAAATTAACGCGAAAACAGCGTTATGAGTCATTGGTCAGCCTATATAGCGATGATTTATATCGTTATGCATTTTGGTTATGCAAAGACCAGCATGATGCAGAAGATTTAGTACAAGAGACTTATTTACGGGCATGGCGATTCATTGATGACCTTGCCGATGATAAGGTGGCAAAATCGTGGTTAATTACGATTTTACGCCGAGAAAATGCCCGACGGTTTAGAAACAAGCCAATTGAATATGTTGATATTGATGACTGCCATCTTTTTGCCGAAGAGCAATATGTTGATAATAAACAATTACTGCAAGAGAAAATTGCCAACCTCAGTTCAACTTATCGCGAACCCCTATTGCTGCAAGTGCTAATGGGCTTTACAGCCGAGGAAGTTGCCCAAATATTAAACTTGAATGTCAACACAGTGCTTACTCGGTTGGCACGGGCTAAAAAACAGTTAAAGGAAAAACAGGCTGATTTGGATTTAAGCGCTAGTGCGGCCAGGTGTGTAACAGGAGTCAGCCGTGAAGCATAAAGTGACTTCGTTTCGACAGTATCGAGCCGAGCAAGATGCCCATGACACAGCAATACAGTCGGCGGCCAAGGTGGATGTACCCAAGGGGCTGTCAAAAAGATTGCTGGACATCCCTCATGAAGCGTCAAAAGTCAGGCCAAGGCATAATTTATCTTGGGCTGCCGGTGTCGTGCTTATGGTGTTTGGATTTGTGGCTTACCAAAGTGATTTGGGACGCGAAACAGAGTTTGAACCGGATAATTTCATTCCGCTGGCGATGGATCATATCGCGAACCAGAACGGTTTTCTCGATGGTATTGATGAGCAAGTTAGCCTAGCGCAAGTGAACATGAAGCTCGCGCCATTTGGTTCCCGTTTTGAGCAGCTTCCTGGCCGTGTTTATTACGTTAACCACTGTAATTTTGGCCCTGAAACAGTTTTTCAGATGATTGTAGGAACCGAGCAGGGAAAGCGGGTTAATGTGTATCTTGTACCAAAGCAGAGTGAAGGGAAAAAGATTTATGATCAAGGTTTTGTAGGAGGGGTACAAACACCCTATCAGAGCCAAAGTCTCGTGGTGATCAGTGACGATACCTCGGTGTCGAAAAATATCTCTGAGCAAGTAACAAAAGCGATGCGGTGGGAAGTGATCTAGGGCCTTGCATCTTGAATAGTCGTTCAAATTAAGTGGTGGTCAGCCCTTGTGTATTGCTGAGGTTGGTATTAATATCTGAGTTATTGAGCGACCGTTCAAAAATCCGGCGTGACTAGGAGAGAGCAATGGGAACTGAGTATACACCACCAAAAGTTTGGACTTACGACAGCGAAAATGGCGGCGAATGGGCGAGCATTAACCGTCCAGATTCTGGTGCAAGACACGAACAGGCGCTGCCAGTCGGTTCGCACCCGATCCAGTTGTATTCATTGGGTACGCCCAATGGGCAGAAAGTGACTATCCTGCTTGAGGAGCTTCTGGCGGCAGGAGTGAAAGAAGCTGAGTATGACGCCCATATCATTAAAATTGGCGACGGTGATCAGTTCTCAACGGGGTTTGTTGCGGTCAATCCGAACTCAAAAATTCCGGCACTTGTTGATAACTCGGCAAATTCAGTGACCAATGTATTCGAATCTGGTGCGATCTTGCTCTACCTTGCCGAGAAGTTTGGCCATTTCCTACCGCAAGACGTAGCGGCGAAAACCCAAGTGATGAACTGGTTGTTCTGGCTACAGGGGGCTGCACCCTACTTGGGTGGTGGCTTTGGCCATTTCTATGCCTACGCGCCAGAGAAGTTCGAATACCCGATTGATCGTTTTTCGATGGAAGCCAAGCGCCAGCTGGATGTGCTAGACAAGCAATTGGCCTCGAATACCTTTATCGCAGGCGAAGAATACAGTATTGCTGATATGGCAATTTGGCCTTGGTACGGCAACCTTGTACTCGGCAATCTTTATGATGCGGCTGAATTCCTTCAAGTTGAAGAGTACACCCATTTACAGCGTTGGGCGAAAGCCATAGCTAAACGACCAGCCGTACAGCGCGGCCGTATTGTAAACCGTAGCTGGGGCGAAGAGTGGGAAATGGTGCCGGAGCGCCACAGCGCGGAAGATATCGACAAGGTGCTGGCACTAAAGCCTTAGTCACTGGCAGGCGATGAGGCTAAGTGATCAGCTGGCGGCAATCGCTGGCTGGTCATTAGCTGATGTTTTTCCCCTTAACTTGATTGAAATCACTTGCAGCAAAAAGTGACTCATGTAAGTTCTTTCGTGTGATTCATTACTATTGTCAATAACACGGTCAACTATGCCAAATAAAGACATCAAATTCATTGCCGTCGATATGGACGGGACCCTGCTTGATCAACATAGCCTGTTACCAGAAGACTTTTACTCGGTATACCAGCAGCTAGAGCAGCGTGACATCATTTTCGCCGCCGCATCGGGTCGCCAGTACTACAGCTTAATGGAAACGTTCGCTCCAATTCGAGAGCGTATGATGTTCATTGCCGAAAATGGCACCATGGTGATGCACCAAGGCAAAGAGTTGTACCGTTGTGAAATCGACAAACCTTCTATTGAAGCGATCATTAAGCAGGCTCGTGCAATCAATGGTACACATATTGTTTTGTGTGGTACTAAGTCGGCCTACATTGAAACTCAGGATCCGAAGGCGCTAGAAGAGTTTGCTAAGTACTACCACCGCTGTGAGTATGTTGATGATCTTCTCGCGGTTGACGATGACTTTATTAAAGTTGCCATTTGTCACTTCGATGGCACTGAGGAGTTAGTGTTCCCAAGTTTTGACCGCGAGTTTGGCCAAAGCCACCAAGTGGTGGTAAGTGCCAAAATCTGGCTTGATGTCATGAATGCCGAAGCCTCCAAAGGGGCGGCGATTGAACACTTGCAAAACACACTTGGCTTTAGCCATGAGCAGACGATGAGTTTTGGGGATTACCTTAATGATTTGGAAATGCTGAAGGCGAGTTATCACTCGTATGCTATGGAGAATGCCCACCCAACAGTGAAGCAAACAGCTCGCTTTTCAGCGCCTAGCCATAGAGAGGCGGGGGTAATGACAGTGATTAAACGTGAGCTACTTGATTAACTCAACGCTGCTATCGGGATCCGTGTGTGGCTCTCGATAGCTAGCTGAATTTTTGCCATTCATTATCAAAATAATCTATAAACTGATTAGCTTTCTCTGAGTATTATCATTTTATTCTGTGGTGATAACCTTGATCCAGCAAGTAAGCGACGGATTAAAGTGATACTGGAGAAAGCACTATGTCTACCTACTACTCAGTTCTTGAAGTGACACCGACGACAGATGCATGGGTGGCCGATTACATTGGTCCCGCCAACAAATTGGTTGCACAATACGGCGGCAAATACCTAGCCCGCACCGACAGCCATGAAAGGTTGGAGGGCGAGGGTGAAAACCCAGCGCTTCGCATTATTATCGAATGGCCCTCAAGGGAAGCGGCAGTCAATTTCATGAATGACCCTGAATATGTGCCGCACTTGAAAGCCCGTACAGCGGGTTCAGTTAGCCACCATGCTCTGGTCGAAGCAAAAGACGATTTGGCGTAAAAAAACGCTTCTACGATCAAAATAAAGACATTGCTGTGACATTCAGCGCTCGACAACGTGATGAAATATCGATTGAAGTTGATTTGGAGCAAGTGATGTCTTTATACAATAAATCGGTACCATGGCTGGTTGCCGCTGCAAGTATCTTCAGCCTATCAGCCAATGCCGACGAGCAAGTTAACCTAGCCAAGCACAATGAGGCGGTATCAATTAGCGCCGAAACGCTAGCCATTACATGGAACGAGTTGGAAGTTAACCAAGCCAACCTGTTAGTCAATGGTGAGAAGCAGCAAGTCACCAATCTCACTCGTGTTTCTTCTACTGAGTCGACATGGACTTTACAGCCCGCTGATATTGATGTCACTGCGCAGTTAACAGATGTGCTCACGCTCACTTTCACCGCCAATTCATCGCGAACTATAAAGCGGGGCGAGCCGTGGTCACTTGCTTGGTTTGACTTGCCAGAGCAAACAACCGATACGCTCTATCTGCCTTTCAGCGAAGGGATGAAGGTGCCAACCGATCATCCGGTTTGGGCACAATACCTGACTCGTTCGTATTCGGGCGCAAATACCACCCAAGAGCTTAAGATGCCATTTTGGAGTACCCGGCAGAATGGCACTTACATTACCTATCATTTGGTGACTCCCACTAATAATCAATTGGACTTCGAATCAAGCCAGTATGAGAACAACAAGTTAAATATGCTGGCATCCCATGACTTTACCAAGCTCAACAAGGCGCAGCCATTTGTCGTGCGTATCAGCTTGGGTGAAGACAACCTAGCGGGAGCGAGAACGTACCGGCAGTGGCGATTGGATAACGGTTTGGCAACGCCATTGGTTGAAAAGATGCAAGCAACCCCGAGGCTGGAAAAGTTGGTGGGTGCCAGCCATGTCTACTTATTTGGCCGCGGGCTGATTGATGTTGCGGATGTTCAAGACTGGTGGGGGCTGAAAGACTGGTACCTTAACGATTCAGGCTTGCATGTACCGGAACAAGATAAAAAGCAATTAGCCGCCCTGAAAAAAGGCGCGGGCTGGTTCAGCAAATATGAAAAACAGCTATTAGTCGATAGTATCAATAGTGCGTTGGTCAGCGAATCTCCGACACCGCGGCCGCAGATGAAAAACAATGGTATCGAGGCTCAATTCATGGCAGCCCAAGAAAGAAAGGCATGGCTTGCGCAGCATGCTGGTCGCTTCTTGATAAATGAGCAACGTTGGGGGCAGGCACTGACCCAAGATATGGTAGATACACTGCAAGATGCCGGGTTGAGTAAAATGTGGCTTGGGTTTGATAATTGGATGCCGGCATTTTATCAGCCGGATGCGGTCGAGCAGGCAAAATCGGCGGGCTACTTAGTTGGTACCTATGATTCATACAATACTGCCATTGCCCAAGGCGTTAATGATAACTGGATGACAGCGCAACTGCCTGACGAGATTCGCATGGGCTGCGCAATTGAACTAGCCGATGGCAGCCTGCAATCGGGTTTTCGCGGCAATGGTTACTACCTAAACCCGAACTGCCAGCGAGATTATGTTGAGCAACGAATCAAAGATATTGTGAAGTTTGGCCGCTTCGACAGCTTATTTCTCGATGTCGATGCCGTTGCTATGGCACGTGAAGATTACCGCGACGGCACCAGTGAGCAAGCGCTGCTTGATGCTTACAATTCAAGGTTGCAATGGATCCCGGACAATCTTCCGGTTGTGCTTGGCTCGGAGGATGGCAATAGCCTTACCACTGCTGGTATCGCGTTTGCCCATGGGATGGAGACCGTTGGCTTTGGCTGGCTCGACAAGGACATGAAAGAGAATAAGGACTCCCCGTATTATTTAGGTCGCTGGTATCCGGATCATAAGCCAGATTTCTTTTTCAAAAGTGCCGAGGTTAAAGAGCCTTATAAGACACTGTTCTTCGACCCGCAGTATCGTATACCTTTGTATCAAGCAGTGTTTCATGATGAGGTGATCAATAGCCACCACTGGCACAGTGATAGCTTGAAGTTCAGTGACGTAAAAGCAGATCGGGATTTGGTCGGGATGCTGTATAACACCCCAGCCATGGTCCACCTTGCACGTAGTGAGGTGACGTCGAAAGACAGTCCACGAATTAAAGCCCTCCAGCATTACCAGCAAGGCTTCCAGCCTATCCATAACCAGCTCTGGAATAAGGCGTTGGTGAAGTTTGAATGGTTGAGCGACGATGGTTTATTGCAACAAACAACCTATAGTGACGGCTCGACTATCATTGCCAACTTCAAAAACGACTCAGTGACACTTGATGAAGTGACAATCCCTGCCAAGTCAATTAAAGCCGCATTGGCGAACGGCGAAGAGGTGAATTGGCAGGCAGAGTAGCAAGGTTCGGGCTTTTAGATTAGAGCTCGAATTACCCCACTGGCTGGCTTTTAGTAAGCAGTTGGTGGGGGAATTCGCTCGCCTTCAAATTAAAATACAAAGACTAAGATAGAGATTGTTGAGCAACGCTGCGCTTGATAACTGTGAGCATCAACAAAGCAGGTATCAGCATGAACATATGAGCAGATAGCTGGGTAGGGATTTCCAGAGCCAAATTTTGAATCAGTGATACCAGCAAGCCTGCGCCTGCCATCTGGATAAAGCCTAATAAGGCTGATGCTGCTCCCGTATTATGACTGATTCGACTGAGAGCTTTACTTGAAGATGTCCCTAGCACTAACGATGAGCCAGCCGCGTTAATAAAAATAGGCAACATAAAATCGAAGGCAGTCTCTTGTGCATTAAGCATTACGATCCCACTGGCGGCAATTAGGCACAATCCGACCACCAGAGTACGTTCCGTACCCAGTTTGCCAATGAGATATGTGGCAATAAACAAGCCACCAGTGATACTCACAACGGCATTAACACTAAACCAAAAGCTGAACTCACGCATTGATAGTGACAAGGTGTCGAGTAGCCATATTGGAGAGCTAGAAACATAGCTTATGATGACCGCCATTGAGCACATTGTGATCGATGCATAAAATAGAAAATGCCGATCAGATAGAATGGCGATGTATGAGCTAACATTCGCCGCCTGCTTTTGTTGTCGACCCGTTTCTGGTAACCCGAATAAGAGAAGGAAAAAGCCGAGCAAGGCGTAGCCAGCCATGAAAGCAAACGTTGCTTTATAGCCCAGTAGTTCGGTTAGAAGTGCGCCTAATACTGGGGCTAATGCAGGTACACAACAGACAACGCCATTCAAAATACTCAGCATTTTAGGCATAGCCTTATCATCATAGACGTCTTTAGCAATGGCTATCACTGTGGTAGCCGTTGCTGCTGCGGCAACGCCTTGAAAGACTCTAAGCAATGTTAACGCTTCAATTGTCGAGATAAACATCTGTGCTAAAGAGCAAAGTAAATAGAATGCAACGCCAATTAAAGCGATGGGTCTTCTGCCATACCTATCGATAAGGTTACCTAGTAGTAATTGTCCTACCCCAAAACCAACAGCAAAAAATGTCACAGTATCTTTTAGTTGTTTTGCGGATGCAGACAGCGCAATTCCGATATCGGGAAAAGCGGGTAGGTAGATATCTACAGCTAACGGCCAAAAAACCACTAGCAAAATTAAATATCCTATATATTTATCTTTTTTAGGCACAGTCGTCTCCCACAGGAAGTTGCTTTAAACACAACTTCCTGAGCTTCAATATTGCTTTCTTGCTTTCTTGCTTTCGCTTTATTTATTCTCGTCGATGCGACGAATTAATTTTGCTGGCGTGCCCCCGAATAGGCTGTCTGGTGGGACGTCTGAATTAACAACTGAGTTGGCTGCAATCACTGAACGAGCGCCGATAGTAACACCTTGGTTGATAACAACATTACCACCAATCCAAACATCATCTTCAACGGTGATCGGCTTGCAATAAGTTTCCCAATTGCGACGTTCTAGGTAGTTTAGTGAATGACTGGCCGTATAGAATTGAGTGTTAGGACCAATTAAAACATTGTTTCCTATGCTAATTTTTGCCCCATCTAACATAGTAACGTTCATATTGATGAATGTACCCTCACCAATAAAGATCGTTTTACCAAACTCGCAGTAAAACGGCGATCGGATGATACTGGAAGCGGGAATCTCACCCATCAATTGAGGGAGTAACTCGTTACGCTGGGCTCCATCAATCGTTTGGTTTAGGGTTTGCAACAAGCTAGAAGCGTTATCGCGGATGCTATTAATGCTTTGATCGCCTCCATTAAAGTCTTTGCCTGCCATCATCTTTTCAAATTCGGTCATTGTCATTCCAAGCCATGCGTAATAAGGGGCCAGTAAGAGTCTGTTAGCTTGCCCCAAGTTAATCTGCTGTAAGAAATTTAATCCAATAGTGATATGATAAGAAGTGACTTCTTTTCACCAATGTATTGAGCACTAGGAATATCATGATAGAGCTTTCGCGATTACTGAAATATGATTTGAATTTGCTGATTTGCCTGTATGTCCTTTTGCAAGAACGCAACGTCAAGCGAGCGGCAAGCAAGCTCTATCTATCCCAATCTGCAGTGAGTAAGCAGTTATCTAAATTGCGCCAAGTGTTTGATGATCCATTGTTTGAAAGACAGTCAAAAGGCTTACTTCCGACCCCCAAAGCCTTGTCTCTTGAAACTAAACTAGAGGCAATTTTGCTTCGAGTTGACCAGTTAAGTGATCCCGAACAATTTGAGCCCGAAAACAGTCACCGCACATTCAAGTTTGATTTGGTCGAAACGGCTTATTCCATGGTTTTCGAAAACTTCTTTCCTGATATGTTGGAGAAAGCACCCAATATCACAATTGAAAACCTTGATTGGAGTGAAGACAGTATTGATCGATTGCAGAGAAGAGAAGTCGACTTTGGTATTGGTATTTTTGAATGGGACGAACGAGCAAGAGCTCATATCAAGACTATCCCTGACTCACTGAGTTACGCTGAGCTATTACAAGATACGACAACTTGTGTAGTAAGAAAAGGTCACCCAGCTTTGCAAGAAGAGTGGAACCTTGAGACCTTTTTGAAGTATCGCCATATTCAAGTGATGACAGGGGGAATATCTCGTTGGCTACTGCATGAGATATTGGAACAAAAAAGACTCAAGCTTGATTATGCGGTAAATATGTCAAATATCGCCAGTGCTGTAAGGTTGTGTGAGAGCAGCGATCTGATTTTGAGCTATCCGAATCGATGCTTGCGCGAATTCGAATCTAACCCTGGCATCGAGTTAAAGCATTTACCCTTAGCGCTGTCCCCCGGTGGGCTGTTCTTGCTATGGAACAAACAGCTAGATTGTGATCCTAGCCATAAATGGCTTAGGGAATTAATTGTTAATCAGTCGTATACATGATTCCCGTGAGCCATTTATGAGTCTTTATAAGAATGCAGGCAAAGCCAACCAAAAGTGATTACATGCTTTCTATTAGCAGTTCTTTTTTAAGCTCAAGTGCCATAATTTCTTTTTTCAGCTCTTCCCTTTGTTGCGGATCTTCAATTGTTTCGAGCACTTGTTTTTTCTCTTCTATATCCTTCATCATTTGCACTGCTGGAGGAAGGCAGTTCGCGTCTTTGAGTATTTTCATCCCAAGTCGGTGTTCCGCTGGCGTTCTGAAATACTCCTCTAAATCTAACTGTTTTCCCCGGTATGGGTTGTCTTTCAACTCGCCTGTTTTTTCAGCTTTACGAATCCAACCTGCGATAGCATTGTCGATAAATAATGACATAGTTGCCTCTTAAATTTTCTGTCTTGTTAAGATCTAGCGGTATACCGCTTTGAGACCTTCAATGGTTATCTTGATCCCGTCTTCAAAGTACCTGTCGTAATCCACTGGCTTTGTTTGGCTTAGTAGCCATGCCAAATTAGGCAGTTTTTCGGCATCCACCGAGGGGAGCATCTGCTGTTCAGAATCCGTGTGGCGCTGTTGTGCTTGTTCTTGGTGCTGCACAATGTCAGTGACTTTGGTGAAGACACTCGCGAAGGCCATAAAGCCGACTTCAGCGTCAAACTGCGCTTGGCGAAATACGCCGAGTGCATCATTCGCCAAAATGCTGGTCTTCGGGGTGAACTGCTGGTTATAGCGAATAAACTCTACAGAGCCTGGTAGGGATAGCAGCGCCATTCTAAAGTTTCTGGCAAACGTATAGAGGTATTGATCCCATTCCGTCTCTTTGGGAAGCGCGACCTTTTCCATCACGTAATCACAGCAAAGTATGATGAGCTCATCTTTTGAGCTGACATGGCGATAGAGCGCTGTCGCACTGACCCCCAGTTGCTTGCCAAGAGAATGCATGCTGACTGTTTGAAGCCCTATCTTTAAAGCGCATTCAATGATCTCTTCTTTTGAAATCTGTGCGGGACGGCCTTTATTGGCTTTAGCTTTCATACCTAACCCTTATCGAACTTTAATAAGTTAACGTCATTAAGTTAATAGTGTTAACTTAATGGTTGTGAGTAGATGTGTCAAGGGATATGCTGCCAAAAAGAGTAGGGTGATGAATACTACAACTGCGCTATTTGTTGGGACTCGGTGATACTCAGGCTATGTGGTTAGCAAACTGAGTAAAAAGAGCAGGAAGGGCAGTAAAGCTATTAGGGTGGCGGTTCTTTTGGCTTTTTGTGCCAGTTGGCTTGATTGAAAATCAATGGTAGCCATCATTTGGTTCAATGACTTTGATGGCTTAACCGCAGGGAGAGGCTCATCTTCAAAAGTTGCATTTCGACGTATTTTTTCAATCGCCGCCTTTGCCTTTATATCCCCTTCCATGATTGCTTTATCGACCAGTGCGTTGATTTTGTTACTCAGCATGACAAAATCCCATAAATCACAATTAGACCGCTAGTGTTAAAGCTATATCAAAAAACAAGACCTTGATAGTTAAGGGCTGAATTTAGTTAGGAAAAGTATCTGATGGCGCTAATGACAAATTTGCTAATGTAGAGGACTGCGATTTTAACCTCGCTTAGGCAAGAGCTTGACCCTTGGCTTAGCTTTCGGCCTGGTACTAAAGCTTGGGCGTTGTATCTGGGGCCTGGTCACTTGAGGCTTAGTACTCGGCGGCTTAGCTTGTTTTACAGGCTGCTTCTTCTCTTGTGGTTTGGTCTCTGCAGCTTGTATTTGTTCTTGCTGTAGGGTTTCTGCTTGGGAGGTCGATAGTGCCTTCGGCTCATTAGCCTGTTGTTGATGTTGTTGTTGCCAATTATCCTTGATCGCTTGTTGCTGATCTTGTGGCAATGCCTGCCAGCGTTCATCAAGTTGCTTTTTTAAGTTATCGAGGTTGAGTGACATCTCGCCATCTTTCCAGTCATCGACCTTGTCTTTGATGGCTTGCTGCTGATCTTCGTCGAGTTGGTTCCACCATTCTTCCAGTTTTTCCCTGTGCTCGTCATCGTCATCACAGCATCCTGGATAATAGTAATACCAGTAATCATCATGATCGTACCAAAAAGGATCGTAATAGCCTGCTACTGGTGAGTAGCCGGCGGAGGATGAATCATCTGACAGCGAGGAGCAGCCGACCAGCAAAGTGGCACCCATTAACAGCGATATGATTTTTAACTTCGGCATAGACCACTTTCCTTCAAGATTACTGGTATTAGATATCTGCTTGAGGATGTGTTGTCATCCGCAATATTACTGCTCTGGCAGGAAGATAACATTTCCCTGTGGATCACGAACGACATAGCCGTTACTGTCGTACTCGACGTTGCCAAGAGCTTGAGCGAATTCAGGATATACCTTCCAATCACTCAGCTTTACAGGTTCATTTACCGCTTCTCGCCACTTCATGCCATAGTCTAGAGCATCAAAGATCATAAGGTCTGCAGTTCGCTTTACTTCAGTACATATACTTGCTGGAAGCGGTGCGTAATATTCATTGAGCAGATCATTAGGCAGTTGATTCAAATGGGACATCATCTGGCTAGATTGGTCACGGATGGCAAACATAACTTGATTGTACTTATCCTTGCCCAATACCATCGAAGACAGTTTGATGCGCTCCATGAATTTACCAGTTAATACATTGGAGTTCGCGCAGCGAGATAACTGTGAATGCATTCTGGCGTACTCTCTTCCCCAGTCAGAAAAATTGGCGTATTTACCATCAGGGAGAGGGTTATAAATGCTGATAATTTGTCGATCAATTATGTAGCTTGTTGGCTCTGTAGGTTCAACCTGGGTTGATGAACATGCGCTTAAAGTAATTGAAATGGTTAGGGCGGTCAGTGATTTTTTCATTTTGATATTGCGGTGTCTACACTCGGAGTCTAGCTGCCATTCTATCCAAAATTCTATTGATGCCTACTGAGAACAAGATGCTTCATATATATTTTATTTGCTTGAGGAGGGCTAAGCTTAATTTGTTGTATATAAAGAACTTTATTTATATAAAAACTATAAAAAAGTTCTTTAGTCTCGTGCTTAGAAGTTAGTATGCAAGTTTAACGGGCTATCTTGTACCTGCTTCTATTTCAACGGAAGCTGAAAGCTGTTCTTTATCTGCTTGACCGAGATGTTTGACTGTATTGCACTTACCCCTTTGACACGTCGAATTGCGCTTATGTGTTCGAAGTACTCTTCCAAGTCTTTTGCAACCACTTGTACGAGGTAATCAGCGCTACCCGCGATGCAATGGCACATTAAAATCCAGTCCGTAGCAGCGGCATACTCTTCAAAAGGCTCGGTATTTTCAACCTCGTGGTTGCCTAAAGTGACGAAGGTAAAACCTGATACCTGAAAGCCGAGTTTTTTACGATTGAGTACAGCGTTATAGCCATCGATATACCCTGCTTCTTCCATTCGTTTCCAGCGTCGCCAGCAAGGTGTTTCACTGAGGTGCACTTTCTCAGCTAACTTACTGTTGCTGATCCGGCCTTCATTTTGAATGTGCCTAAGGATAGAGAGATCAGTGTCATCCAACACCTCTTGAGGGGATTCTTTCTTAATCATATTGCTCTTGGAAATATTCTGCTCAAATTGCCTTTTATCCTAACGTATATAGCAATCCTATTCCTACTCGGTTCTATAGACTATTTCGCTATCAGATCTTTTTTTGTGGAGTAAGTCATGAGTGCCGAACTAATGGTGGCGTTTATATTGTTTTCGATATCCATTTCAATTACCCCCGGGGCAGGGAATATTGCATTGCTAGGTATTTCAAGCCGATACGGTTTTTCAGCAACAGTCCCCTTTGTTTTTGGCAATGCATTTGGGGTGATCGTTGTGCTTGCGGGTTCTAGTGTGGGCTTGGTCACGTTGTTGACGGTTTACCCTGATCTATATTTTGCCATGAAACTGGTGGGCGCAGCCTATTTGCTGTATCTGGCGTGGAGCATCGCAACGCTAGAAGTAGGCAGTGATGTCTCTGTTAGCCGTTCAGGGTTTAGCGCGGGGGTATTGATTCAAATCTTGAATCCCAAAAGTTGGGTCGCGTCGTTAACGGTGTTTTCCCAGTTTGTCTCTACATCGGGTAATTACCTTGTTCAAGTCATGACGATTATCACGATTATGATAGTCACCGGTGTGATGAGTATGTTCGTGTGGGCATACTTTGGCACGATGCTAAAGCGTTTGCTTCAGTCTCCCAGACAAATGGTGTTGGTCAACCGTTGTTTAGGCGGAAGTCTAGCTTTGGTTGCGCTATTTATGCTGAATCAAACAGCATAAATAGCCGTATTCGATTGGTGGGGCTGGTGGGGCCGAGCAGTGAGACTTAGCTTTTGAGCTCACAGCTAAACATGCTTTCGATTTGTTGCTCGACGTAGGTGATGTTGCCCGTTGTGCGTGCGTAGGTGCGAAGCCCCATGATTTGGATTTGGACGTATTTTGCGAGCTGGGCTGGGTCTTTTGAGCTATCAAGTTCACCTTTATCGATGGCAGCTTGCAGCGTGATAGCAAATTCGCTTTCCATTTTGGCAAGCAAGTGCTTGGCTTCAATCAGAAGCTCTTCTTGCTCCTCGGTTAGCTCTGCAATGGCTTTTACCAGCATGCACATGCCGCTTGGTGCGGTTTGCTGACTGTCGAGGACGGCGCGCTTGATAAATGCCTTGAGCGCCTCTAGCGGTGAGTCAGCATGTGCTCTGCATTGGATAAGGTAATTGCGGCCGTTATTGGCGTAGTGCTGAATGGATTCCTTGAACAAGTTCTCTTTGCTGCCAAAGGCGGCATAGATGCTCCCTGGGCGCATGTCGATCACATCCTGCAGGTTTCTCATTGAAGTGCCGTGAAAGCCTTTCTCCCAATACAAGTTGGTGGCTTTCTGAATGACTTCATCGCGGTCGAATTTTGCAGTTTTTGCCATGACGCAGGTTTCCTTTAGAGCAACTATGAACAGCCGTTCAAGTATATCCCGGGCGGCTGTTCCGATCTAGCTGAATGTCATTGCTGAGAAGCCAGCTCAGTAAGCACTTGCTTATAGGTATCGACCGCTTGTGCACCGGTTAGGGCGCTGGTGCGATTAAACACCACAGTCGGTACCGCGCTGACACCGAGCTGGTGCCAGTAGGCTTCTTGGCTTCGTATTTCTTCGCCAAATACCTTATCGTTCAGCCTTGCCAAAGCCTCTTGGCGATCAAGGCCAGTATCTTCAACCACTTGTAGCAATACTTCATGGTTGGAGACATCTTGCTGATTGCTAAAATAGGCAGCGAAAAGCCTTAGTTTTAGTTCGGTTTGTTTACCAGCTTGCTTGGCATAATCCAGTAATACGTGGGCATCCAATGTGTTCACCATTTTCATTTCATCAAAGAAGTTGAACGCGAAGCCATGTTCTGCGCCGATCTGGGTGAGCCTTTGGCGTGCTTGCACACTTTCATCCGAGGTAGAGCCATACTTTTTCATAATATGCTCGCGAAGGTTTTCGCCTTCTAACGGCATATCTGGGTTGAGTTCGAATGGCTGCCATTCAATTTCGACTTTGTCTTGCAGGCCCAGTTCGTTTATCGCCGCCTCTAGGTGTTTATAGCCAACCGCGCACCATGGGCAAACGACGTCGGAGATGATGTCCAGTTTAATCTTATCAGTCATTGATTAGGTCTCTTGTTCTGTGGTGCTCGCTATGATGAAGTAACTATAGAGTGACTTGAACACTTGCTCAAGCTGTTTTTGAGTGAACGTTCAAAGAAGCTCTGGCAGGAATTAGGAAACAAAACTACCAAACTGAAATTTAAGAAGATTTAGATGCTAAGAGAGTTGGAAATATTTGCCTGGTGTCGCGCCGAACTGTTTCTTGAAGACGGCGACAAAGGCTGAAACCGACTCATAGCCACAGTCTAACGATACTTTGGTGACAGGGTCACCCTTCTCGAGCTGGCTTAGTGCTTCAAGAAGTCTTAGCCTCTGGCGCCATTGCTGAAAGCTCAACCCGGTTTGTTGCTTGAATAGGCGGCTGATACTGCGACCTGAAAGGCCAACTTGTTCGCCAAATTGTTCGATATCGGTTGGCTGGGCGAGGTTTTGTTGTAATTTTTTAACAATGGTAAGCAGGCGTTTGTCACTGGGCATGACAAGTTGGGTGGTAGCTGCAGGTAATTGTGAGATCTGATCGACCAGTACCTGAACCAGCCGGCTTTCTGGGCTATTGAGTGGATATTCGATATCGAATTGGCAGAACTGCAATACGAGTTCTTTTACCAGTGGGGCAATGCTGCAAACCCTCGGCTGGAGCCAGTCAATACCGGGAAGTAATTGGGAGGAGATATATAAACTGCGCATTTGGGCCGCGCCATTGGAAATCACTTTGTGATTTACCCCTTCTGGAATCCAAATCGCGTATTGCGGTGGGGCAACATAATGCCCGTCTTCGGTGTGCACAATCAAAATCCCTTCCACCGCATAGGACCACTGCCCCCAGTCGTGGGTATGCCATCGAGTTTGGCTACCCGATGCATCCCAATTTTCCACCCTGGCATAAACCGGCCGAGGCAGCTCGGAGAGGGCGGGGATTGGTCTGTTTTGTCTGGTATGCGACATAGTGAGATGTGTTTGTGCTAGCCGGAGGTATTGTCAGCGTAACTGATTGTTTAGTGAATGCCAATCTAACGTAAAGTTAGGGCGCCATCCTATTAGCCTTTAGTGAGGTGTTCACGCATTAATTCTCCAATTTGGGAATATATCGCTTGATTGAAAGCATCAAAAGTATGGGTGACTGATGTGATCAACCCATATTGGTAGCGAGGCAAGTCAATAATAGGACGAGCGACAATATTGGTGTACTGACCGCCTTGCAGTAACACGCTGTTGACGATTGAAATGCCAACTTCGGCCGAAACCAACTCGCAGGCAACATCAACGGAATGGGCTTCGACAATAATGTTGGGGGTGATTTTATGGCGTTGGAAGAAACTGTCGATATCTTTTCGGGAGCCACTTTTCTTGCCCAGTAAAATTAACGGTTCGTTATTGAGGTGGTTAGCATTAATTGTGTGCTGTTCGGCCAAAGGGTGCGATTTGGGGAGCACGCAAATGGAAGCGCCAGAGGCGACTGGGGAGTAGCTAAATCGGGGATTGTTGTAAATACGGGTGAAGCCGATATCAGCCCGGCCTGATTCAACACATTCTTCAATGAATGAATAGCTGCCTGTAATGAGCTCGACAAGCAAATACGGGTAGTCTTCCCGTAGCCTGAGAATGAGTTGCGGAATCAACGATGAAGAAAACGTATAGGGGACAGCGATTTTTATGGTTTCTTTGCTCAGATAACCGTTTTTGATCTCTTCAGCTTCTTCATATAGGTGCTCCAGTTGCTCGAGCGTTTTTAACGCGTGTGTTAACAAATTTTTATTTTCAGGCTTAATCACCAAGCGTCCTTTTTCTCGCTCAAACAACGCGAGATCAAGTTCTTGTTCCAACTGGGCGAGCAATCGGCTAACGCCAGATTGGGAGATACCGAGCTGTAATGCCGCTGCACTGGCTGAGCCTGTCGCGATGATTGCTCGTAAAGTGGTTAGCTGTTTTGTGTTCATAATGCCTTGTCTGCATAGGGGTATGATGATACGTCATACCCTTGTTGGGAATTTCTGTTGATTGTTATGTTGAGAATCTGTAAATGTGTTGATAAGGAATTTGAACATGACAATAAAAGAATCGACGATGCCAAGTCAATTGTCGCCTGGGGCCGAGAGTGCCCCGAGAAAAAAGAAATCAATGAACCCGGTGATCATCCTGCTTTTTGTTGTACTTGCAGCGATGCTAATGACTTACTTTTTAGATTCTGGTTCGTTTGAGCGTGACGGTAAGTTGATTGTTCCCGGCACATACCAGGTTTTGGAAAAAGAAGTGTCGGTAACCAATCTGTTTGGCTTCTATTCTGTCGATACCGAAGCGAAAGCCGTGAGTTTATTGGATGCGCTGGTAAGTATTCCTCAAGCCATTAATAAACAATCAGGCATGATTTTTATGGTTCTGTTTATCGGCGGTATGTTTGGGGTGCTCAACAAGGTTGGGGCTATCGAAACGGGCCTTGAGCGTATGCTGTCGGTCACCAAGGGGAATGTTTACCTGCTGGTGCCTGCGATGATGATTGTCTTCTCTATGGGAAGCACGTTCATGGGGATGGCAAAAGAATACTTGCTGGTGATCCCTATGGTTGTGGCGATGGCACACCGGATGGGGCTGTCTAACCTGATTGGCCTCGCCATTGTGGCAATCCCGGTTAAAGTGGGTTACTTAGCCTCTATTACCAACCCTTACGCATTATCAATTGCCCAACCGCTCGTTGATGTGCCCGTTTTCAGCGGAATGGGTATGCGGGTGATGGTATACGTCGTACTCATGATTGTGGGTATTTTGTATGTCCTGCACAGTATTCGCAAAGAAGTAAAAAATGTGATGATGGAAGCGAGCTGGGATGCATCGCCACTACCGAAACGTCATGCTTTGGTGTTGTTGATCCTTGGTTTGGGCATCGGCTTCCTGGTTTATGCCTCGCAAACATGGCATTGGAAATATAACGAGCTTTCTGCCTACTACCTTGCTCTAGGTGTGATTTTTGCTGTTGTAGGCGGCCTCAACACCAATGAGACCGTGGATGCCTTTGTTTCTGGAATGAAGAAGGTACTGATAGCAGGTGTACTGATTGGTCTTGCTACATCGGTTTCGCTACTACTGGCTCAGGGCCAAGTGCTTGATAGTATTATTTTCGCGCTATCCTCTGTGGTGGGTGAAAATAACTCGACCATTGCGGCTTACGGTATGTTCTTCGCTCAGTTGGTGATTGATGTCGCCATCCCGTCAACGTCTGGCCAAGCCGCTGTGACGATGCCAATTTTAGGTCCGCTGGGGCAGCTGGCTGGCGTCGATCCTCATACAACGGTATTGGCATTCTTGATGGGTAACGGGGCAACGAACATTATAACCCCAACCTCAAGTGGCTTATTGATTTTCCTCGCAACGGCACAAGTTGGCTGGGGGCAGTGGGCTCGCTATATCTTCCCGTTCTTTTTAATTACAGTGTTGTTTGCATTGCTTTTCTTATCAATCAGTTTGTCTGTTTACGGATAAGGAAAAAGTGATGAAAATCTTAAAAGACATTATGGTGAAAAGCCGTGATGGGATACTTCTCGCGACTGATGTTTACCTACCCGATAGCTGGCAGGAAGCATCAACCGTAGAGAGTACAGTACACGCTTTTCCGGTCATTATAGAAAGAACCCCGTATAACAAATCGGCGCCATCACGGTCGGAGCTCGATTTATCCGGGCACTTACTCACCCGTGAAGAAATGGCGAAAGCATTTACCGACGCTGGGTTTGCATGCGTGTTCCAAGATTGTCGAGGGCGTTATAACTCCACGGGTACGTTCACTAAGTATGTTAATGAAGCCGAAGATGGGTTTGATACGTGTGAATGGATCCATCAGCGACCTTGGTGCAATGGTTCAATCGGCAGTATGGGGCTCTCTTATGCCGCGCATACTCAGATGGCGATGGCTTGCTTGAACCCGCCGGGTTTGGCATGTATGGCATTGGACTCCGGTGGTTTTTCCAGTGCCTACGAATGTGGGATTCGCCAAGGCGGCGCTTTTGAGCTGAAGCAAGCAACATGGGCTTACCGCCAAGCTTTGGTAAGCCCGGAAGCGAAAGCTGATCCTATCTTGAAAAAAGCGCTGGAAAACGAGGATATCATTGAGTGGTTCAAGGAAATGCCGTGGAAGCGAGGCCATTCTCCACTAAGGCATATTCCTGATTACGAGTCGTATTTGCTGGAACAATGGGAAGCTGGCACTTTCAATGAGTTTTGGAAGAAGTCAGGGATTTACTCCCTTGATAGTTATCAAAATATTCCGGATATCCCTATTTTGTTGATGTCCAGTTGGTACGATGTTTATGTAAAAAGCACATTAGATAACTATCGTGTTTTGAGTGAGCAGAATACCGCCCCTGTTTCTCTCATCATGGGCCCTTGGCTTCATGGTGATCGCAATATTACACACAGTGGCGATGTGGAGTTTGGTGAAGCGGCATCATTTGATAACAATGTTGCCGAGAACTGGTTGCAGCAGCGTATTGATTGGTTCCGGCTTTGGTTGTTGGATGCGCAAGTGCAGGATCAGCCGACGGTTCGGGTGTTTCAAATGGGTGGCGGCGATGGGCAAAAGAATGCCCAGGGCAGGCTAAATCATGGCGGGCACTGGATTCACGGTACTGAATGGCCCTTACCGCAAACCAGAGTGCAGCAATGGTTTTTGAGGGCTGGTGGTCAATTGGACGATCAACCGGAGCCTGAACCTCGGGCATTAAGCTATTTGTTTGATCCAACGTCGCCAATGCCGACAGTCGGGGGAGCGTTAACATCAGGCAAGCCCGTTTTTGTGGGGGGGGCTTTTGACCAAAAAGAAGACCCGCGTTTCTTTGGCACTAAAGGCAATGGCCTTCCGCTGTCTGCTCGAAAAGATGTGTTGGTGTTTGAAACGTCTAAATTGGCTCAGGACTTAGTCGCCGCGGGTAAAGTCACCATTAAACTATTTATCGAAAGTGATGCGCTCGATACGGACTTTACCGCCAAGCTTATTGATGTCTATCCGCCATCAGAAGACTACCCGCAAGGGTTTGCCATGAATATTTCAGACGGCATTTTTCGCTGCCGCTACCATAAATCATTCGAGCAACCAGAATTGTTGTCGCGTGGGCAGGTTTATGAAATTAGCATCGAAGCATTTGCTACCTGCAATATGTTCAAAAAAGGGCATCGTATCCGCCTGGATATTTCTAGCAGCAACTTCCCTAAGTTTGATGTAAACCCAAATAGCGGTGAACCAGAAGGCTCGGCACAGTTAATGACTGTTGCAAAAAATACCATTCACCTTTCTTCAGCACACCCATCATCACTGACGCTTGAAGTTCTGTAATTCGTTGACCTACTAATGGCGATAGCGTGTTGCTGTCGCCATCTTTTCTTTTGTCTGGTATGCGACATAGTGTGGCCTACTTGCGATAGCCGGAAGCAATGATTCGCGTAATCTATTGGTAGATAAATGCCTTGGTATGGTGATGCCTACCTAGGACATAAACGGATCGCCAACAAAAAGTAGAAGTGGGTAGCAAGTGATAACAAAGGTAATTAACTATTTTAAGAAAGAATGGTTTTTAACAGGGATGTTAGGGGCCGTGGTATTGGCAGCGATTATGCCGACCGTCGGTCAGACCGAAGGTTTATTGCACTTAGATAAAGTGACCGCATTGGGCATCGCATTGGTGTTCTTCTTACATGGGGTAGGGCTATCGCCAGAGGCCATCAAGCAGGGGCTGAAAAATTGGAAACTGCACTTGTTTGTCCAAAGCGCTACTTTTGTTGCCTACCCGCTGTTGTGGTTGATTTTCGGTTCGGCTTTCCATGCCATGATGCCAGCTGCATTGGCGTTTGGCTTCTGCTATTTGTTTGTCCTGCCCAGCACGATTTCATCGTCGGTGGCGATGACAAGTGTGGCCAAAGGCAATATACCCGGTGCCATTTTCAATGCCTCGCTGTCTAGTTTGCTGGGTGTGGTGATCACCCCGATGCTAATCCAGCTGTTTATGGGGATGGATGGGGTGAAGATGGACGTAATGGATACCGTTCAGTCTATTGCGACCATGTTGTTATTACCTATGGTGTTGGGCCAGCTGGCTCGACCGATGCTGCTAGGCGTACTGAATAAGCATAAAGCCATCATCAATAAAATCGACAAGTGGGTGATCTTGATGATTGTATTCAATGCCTTCAGCGACTCCGTGGTTGATGGCATTTGGCAAGACTTTGCTTTGTCGACATTGCTACTGACGTTAGCACTCACTACGGTAATCTTGCTTGTTGTGGTCCATAGTATGCAGTGGTTTGCCCGCCGTGCAGGCTTTAGTCGTGAAGATGAAATTGCAGCTGTATTTTGCGGCACCAAGAAAACCCTAGCGGCTGGCGTACCAATGGCGAAGGTGATTTTCGGTGCCAACCCAATGATAGGCATGATGCTGCTGCCAATCATGTTTTATCACCAAATCCAGATTTTTTACTGTGCCATTTTGGCCAACCGTTATGCAAAAGAGCATGGTGAATAAGCAATAAAAAACAAGTAATTGGCCGTACTATTAAGTGCGGCTAATGATTTCTTTCGATGCATCTTTCTCTTAATTTCCCATAAAAACAACAAATCTTTTCGTCTATCCTTTCATTCCTTCGTCTTAAACAGTATTAGTCATTCAATAACGTTGGATTAAACCGTATGTTTAAGGTATCACCGCAAGTCGAAGGTATTAGCAATAAGTTTATTAAGCATGACAGCAATATGTTGAATCAGATCTATGGGACAGATGATCTGGTACCTTATTGGGTTGCCGATATGGATTTTCCGATTGCAAACCCTATCACTAACGAGTTGGCGCGACTCGTCGAGCGCGAGGTGTATTCTTACGAATTTAATTCATCGAATATTTTCCAAGCTATTTCAAACTGGAACCGTGACCGTCATGGTTTGCAACTTAATCCGGAAAACTTTGCCCAAGTGCCAGGCGTTCTTAGTGCTATCGCTTTGCTTATTCGCGAGTTCTCTAATGAAGGGGAAGGGGTGTTAATACAAACGCCGGTATATCACCAATTCCGCCGTTTAATTGAATCCGCAGGCAGAAAAGCGGTGAACAATACCCTTAAGCTGGCGGGAGAGCGTTATGAAATGGATTTTGCCGATTTTGAACAAAAGCTGAAAAACGACAGTGTGAAGATTGTTCTGCTGTGTAACCCCCATAATCCAGTTGGGCGAGTGTGGACGGCAGATGAGCTGCGCCAAATGGCGGAAATTGCAGCCAAGTATGATGTTGTGGTGATCAGTGATGAGGTGCATGCTGACATCGTGTTTGATGACCATCAATTCAATAGCATTCTTGCTACTGGCTATGAGAGTGCCATTTCGATTATTGGCTCTCCGGCGAAGAACTTTGGCTTAAATAGTATCTCCAATGGCTATATCTATAGTGATAACGAAGCTTACATAGCCAAAATTAAAGCGGCATCTAGCTCGATGGCATTGGATCACGGCAATGCATTTACCACTTTCGCAACTATAGCCGCCTACGAGAAGGGGCAGGAATGGTTTGAGGGCTTTCTTACCTACACCCAAAACAATGTTGACTGGGTTGTTGGCTATGTAGCTGAACACATGCCGCAAATCAAAGTCTTTAAGCCGGAAGGGACCAACCAAATTTGGTTCGATTTTTCGGGGCTTGGCTTGGCGCCAGAGCCGCTCAAGTCATTATTAGCAAAAGAGGCCAAGATTGGTCTGACACCAGGAACTTGGTTTGGTGAGCCCAATGAGAATTACTACCGGATTAATGTTGCATCGCCTCTTGAGCAGCTTCAAGCTTCTTTCGAGCGCCTAAAAGCGGCCGTCGATCAGATCTAAACGAGTACAGATAGATTAAGGTGATGTTATATAAGGTAAGGGTTAAATAAAGTCCCCCCTGCTATCCGTCAAGCCCAGAGGCTCAGGTGGTAGCTGGGGGGGAACGTATTTTATGCCAGTTGTGTTTGCTCTAGGCTGGGTCAAACACGAAACTGTTGAAGCCTCTGCTGCTGCTCTGCGGCAAGCCGGGCAAGTTCTTCGGTTGCCATTGAGCTTTGACCGATACCCGCCACATTCTGCCCGACGACATCCGAAACCGTCTCGACGTTATTTGATATATCGTTGCTTACCGCCGACTGCTCTTCAGAAGCCGTTGCCATCATGGTGTTGACTTCGGTTATCGAGTTAACGGCGTCGTTGATTGACGAGAACACGCTACTGACTGCCACCACGCTGCTCCGTGACTGTTCGACCAAGGCAAGATTATTGGTCATCTCATTATTGGTTTGCTCAACCTTGTCTTGCAAGCGTTCGATCAGCTCTTTGATACTCTCTGTCGACTGTTGGGTCTTGGCAGCAAGGTTGCGAACCTCATCGGCGACCACGGCAAAACCACGGCCTTGTTCGCCAGCTCGCGCAGCTTCAATCGCCGCATTGAGGGCGAGCAGGTTGGTCTGCTCTGATACATTGCCAATGACTTCAATCACCGAGTTGATATCAAGCGAGTAAGATTTGAGTTCTTCCAGAACTGCGGCCGTGGTTTGAACCGAGTCTGAAATCTGGTTCGAGGCATTTTCCAGCTCGTTTACCGCAGTATGGCCGCTCGAAACCGATGCCATTGCCGTGCCAGCACATTGTTCAGCCTGTACGGCATTATTGCTGACTTCTTTGGCTGTTGCCGACATCTGGCTAATAGCGGTTGCGATTTGGGTGATTTGATTGCTTTCTTCTTTGGCGTTGGCTTCCGACTGGGTCATTACCGCGCTGAGCTCAGTGGCTGCCGAGGCGACATTGGTCGCAATGGCCGAAAGATCGCCCACTGTTTTACGCAGGTTGGCCGAGGACTGGTTGAAATAGTTGGATAGCTCAACCATTTCATTATTGCCTTTTTCTACCGGAAGGGTAGCGGTGAGGTCGCCATGGGATAGCTTCTCAAGGGCATTGCAGACTTTACGGGTTTGCGATGAAATGTTCTTGGCCAACCAGTAGCTTATCGCAAGCCCTATCACTGTCGTGATGCCAAAAAGCTGGATGACAAACCATAGGGATTGGTTGGTTTGTTGGGCGCTATTTTGGGCGGCGGCGTTAGTTTCATTGGCAAGCACACCAAGGTAGCTCATTACTGAACTGTTGTAAGCCGTGGCGAGCTGGACACCTTGCGTCATAAAGCGATCACGCTCGGCAACGCTCACTTCACCGTTATCGAAGGCGTTGAACAGTGCGGCAGCTTTGGCATGGTGGTCGTAATAGTCATTGACTAGCTGCTGGGCCTTGCGGGATGACTCCGAGTCGCCCGAGGCTTGGATGTGCGAAATGGTTTCGTCACGCCACTTTAGGAGCGCGGCATTAAGCTCGTTTCTTGCCGGTGTTGAATAAACCGCTTGGTTAAATAGCATTCGGATGTCCGAAAATGCGGCAAGCTGGACATGGGTAACACCTTCACTGCGTTGCACCAGATTTTCTACGGCTATGTTGGCTTGAGTATTGGTATTACCAACCTGGATGAGGGTGAAACTTAACACTGCTAATAGTGAAATAAGCAAGGCTGAGATCATCCCAAGCATTTGCTGCCGGATGGTCAAGCCATGAATAATAAAGCGCATACTTTCTTTTCCTTAAGCTAATGAGATGGAGCGCCAGATATATTTTTTATGCCAGATATATTGTCAGAGTTGATAGTAAGTTAAAAGAAGTAAGCTTGAATAGAATGCCGGATTGTGAAGTGATGCTTTATTGAAATAATAAATCGGCGGGAGTGTAATTTATGGTTGTTTATTTTGGCCAGATTGGGTGGTACGAAATTATAAAATATTAAGCCGACGCTAGTACGTAAATAACACGCTTTATTTTTTGTATCACAAAGTACAATTGGCACATTATTTTCGTACTAGGTCGGTATTCGAATGGTACAATTTATTCCTGAATCTTTGATTTTAGCCCCGTTCCCGCATCTCGTATTAGGTTGACTGGCGAGAGGATAACGCCTTTCACCGCACCTTGCGTGGCCTGCTGGGTGATTTGCTCACTCTTATCGACAATCTCATCGGTTTTAGCCAACATGATAGGCACATCACGGCGAAGGTGCTCTGACTCAGTTATAACGGCAGGTATGGTAGCCTCCCTATAGCCGGTGCTCTCGACAATGACGGCGGGAAGAATATCTGTCCGGTAATGCTTCAGCTCGGTTAAGGCATCAGGCAGGGTGGTGCTGTTTACTGTCTCCACCGTTTGAATAACGGCTGGGACAGTTTCCCCGCGAATGACTTTGATTTCGTCTAATATCAGTGGAATTTTTTGATCAACGGAAGCAACAGTTTGGTTGACGTCATTAATGGTCGCTTTTATATCGTCAGCCAAAAGCAGGGCTTGTGGTGTTAATTCTTCAATGGTTTTTGCGACGAGTAGCCATTGTTCAATTTCAAGCTTGTCGGCCGTGGCATTAATATCTGCCATCATTTGCGGGTAGGTATCGACTACTTTGTTGATGGTGTTGGTAAAAGTGTAAATCGTATAGCCCAAATAAAAGATAGCAATGGCTAGTATGAGTTGAACAGCGGTAGTTAATTGATTTTTCATCGCTACATCCTTGTCGTTGCTGATATTGCTAATGTAGCGTAATGAGAATAAAGAGGCTAATGGGAATATAGCCTCTTTATGCATTAAATATTACGACTGGGTAATTGGACCTTGCTTGGCAGCGTGCTGGCGTTGCACCCATCTTGGATAGAAGGTGTTAATTAAGGTGGCGAGAATGATCAGGCTGATCCCCAGTACATTGTTCCATGCCATCTCTTCGTTGAAAAACATGACTTGCCAAATAATTGCAAACAGGAAGTTGGTGAATATTAAAGGCGCCAACTCAGAACTGGACGTGGCTAGCTTATAGGCCTTGGCACGAAACATTTGGGTGCCAGCAGTACAGGTTGCAAGTAATAGAAGCAAAGCGGCAATAAGCAATGCGGAGGCATCGGGTAGCAGCAGGTTGTGATGCAAGACTTGCCCGCCTGATTGTACAACATTAAGGGTAGCGACAGGGGCCAAGATCAATGCTGCCAGCAAGAAGCACCAACCGTTCACTGCTGCAGCAGGCAAGGTGGATTTCGCGCCCTTGAATAAGCTCACCTGGGACATGGCATTGAACCCGCCAGCTGCCAGACCAATCAATAACTCAGGGCGCAGGTTAACTCCTTCAGTGCTGCCAGCTTGTAGCAATACACCTGTAAAAGTGAGCCCGAGATTAAAAATCGTCATTGCCTGAATGGGTGTTTTATAAAACAGTTTTTCTAACAACGGGATGAACAGTGGCCCGGTACTGAACAGCACCACACTTTCTACTAGGGTGAGGGAGTTTAAGGCTGTGATAAAGGAAAGTTGGCTGCCGACAACGCACAAGGAGCGGATAATGATTGGACGACGATTGGTTTTATCTGGCACCACCCAACCTGAAAACTTCAAAATTGTTAGCATGATCAACGCCGGAAAGATAAAACGCAATGCACCAAGCACTTCAGTGCTGAAGCTGCCGCTCAAAAACTTCATGATAAGTCCGTTGAAAGACAGCGTGAAGGTTGAGATCAGCATAAAGGCGACAGGGCGAAAATCAGTGGACATTGAGGTTCCTTAGCGGGTTGTAATGGTGATTGAAACCGGATGAAGATCGGGTTTTTGATGATAAAAGTGTAAGTGCCTTGCGACAGTATAAAAAGCGAATAATACTAACCAAAACTGTTAGAAAAACTTAACAATGAGAAAGCTAGTCCCATTAAAGTCAATTTATGCTTTTGTTGCGGTGGCCGAGAGCGGCAGCATGACTGATGCCGCAGAGCATTTGAATGTCAGCCACTCTGCGGTGAGCCAGGCCATTAAGTCGCTAGAAAGCCAGCTTAATGTGCGGCTGTTCCGCCGGGTGGGTCGACGAGTCGAGCTAAATCAAGACGGAAGGCGTTATTACAGCAAGGTTGCCCCTGCCCTTACCCAAATCGTTGAGGCCAGTGAGTCACTCTCTAACCAAGGCGGGGGAAACCGCCTCACCTTGAATATGGTGAACTCGCTGGCACTTCATTGGTGGATCCCGCGGGTGACGGACTTTCAACATCATGCCCCGCATATTGATGTGCGAATTTCTAACATTATTCATGTGTTCGACTTAGAGCGTGAAGGTGTCGATGTGGCATTGATTCACGGTCATGCCGATGATTGGCAGGATTACCATTGTGAAATGTTGGGCGATGATGAGTTAATTATGGTGTGTAGCCCGCATTTGCTTGAAGGGCCAGAAGGGGGCTCGCCAGCTGAGCTGTTGGCTCAATTCCCTGCTATTTTTGCAACGAACCCGAGGCGAAAATATGACTGGCAAGTATGGTGTGATGCAAACCAACTCGCTGTGCCCAGTCAGCAACGTAATTTAACGTTCACGGCATCGGTACAAGCCGTGCAGGCGACCATTCGTCGCTTGGGAGTACTTATCACCCATAAGCAATTTGTTCGGGATGATATAAAGCACGGGATGCTGGTACAAATTGGTGAGCCAGTGCTCAATCCCAATCAAAGCTTCTATTTTGTTTGCCAACCGGAAAAGTTGAAGATGGAGCCAATACTTACTTTGCGCAGCTGGCTCAAGGCGCAATTCAATGAACAACTCGATTAATCGTTTGAAATCGTATTAGGTGGAAGCGAAAAAGTGATTTCTGTTCGCGTAACACCCGTTTGTTCATGCTATCAATATTGCCATTAGTAAATGTGCTTAGTTGGTGAACGATGTTGAGTGATAAAGAAATTATTCTGCGCAAAGCCCGTAATACAGAGCTGGAGTCATTGTATGCGCTTGTCACTGACGATGAGGCTTGGACGGCTTTTAACGGTCCTTATTTTCCCTATCAAACCCCAACACTTGATGAGTTTGCAGCAGGCCAGTTCAAGCGACTGTGCGAGGGTGACACTGCGTTATTGATTGAGTATGAAAATCGCCCGGTTGGTATGGTGAGCTATTACTGGGAGTGTGAGTCGACACGGTGGTTGGAAGTCGGGATCGTGATTTATGACTCGACTTGCTGGGGGCAGAGTATTGGTCGAAAAGCACTGGCGCCTTGGGTTTCCCACCTATTCAAATCGCTGGAAATTGAACGTGTGGGTCTAACCACATGGTCTGGTAACCCACGAATGATGGCTTGCGCCGAAAGGTTAGGAATGATACAGGAAGCCCGACTTCGAAAAGTGCGTTATTATCAAGGGGAGTATTATGATTCGGTAAGATACGGTGTACTTAGAAGTGAGTGGTTTGCTATGTTGGAGGATAATTAAAACGTAGTGGAACTGAATATGGAATTTGAAAGCGACAACTTAAAATATTGCCCATTATCCCAATCTGATTGGCCTTTCTTCCTATCTCTCTTTCGTGACCCTGCCGTGATAGCCTTGTGCTTTGATCCGCTACCGGATGACGTTGTACTAGAGCGCTTCCAGTCCCGCCTTTTGCCTTGGGATTTGAACTCTGATGAGTGGCTATGCTTGTTGATCAAAGAAAAATCCAGTGAACAATGTGTCGGCGTCACCGGCTTTAAGTTCGATGGTAAGGTGGCTGAATTAGGCTATTTGTTGCATTCAAACTTCCACGGACAAGGGTATGGGACTGAGCAATTAGCCTCTTTGCTTCATTGGTCTAAAGAGCAACTAGGGATCACCCAGTACCAAGCCGCCGTTACTGAAGGTAATATTGCCTGCGAAAAAATACTCGCGAAGGCAAACTTTAAGTTAGCCGAGCGCATACCCGATGCCTATGAGATTGGTGGCAAGCGATATGCCGATTTGATCTACCAAAATTACTAAGATAGCTTCAATAACAGAGGTATACACTTGTTCGCCGCGTCAAGATCGTGGCTGGTGTATGCCGACACGATCGCGCCCTCTTTTAGCATGCAAATCATGGTCAGCAACGCCTCATTCTTAACGGGCATGTGCTGTTCAATCAGTGCCCTGACACTGTCTTTGTGCTGTCGGCAGTAATGTGAGACTGGCGATGCTTTATCTCGGTACTCTGCCGAAGTATTGATGAAATAGCAGCCTCTAAACGGGCTGAGCTCAGCGACCTCATCATTGAACCAAGCCGTAAGCGAGTTAAACAGGGCTTCGATGAGCTCACGGTTTGTTTTTGCCCCTGAAAGCTCCCTGTCTAGCCAGTTTAGAAATACGGCATCCCTAACTTCAAGCGTTGCAATCACCAGTGCTTCTTTGCTGGCAAAGTGGTTATACAGGGTTTTCTTTGCCACGCCAGAGACTTTCAGCACCTCATTTATGCCAACTGAATTAACACCTTGCTCGTAGAACAGCGTCAGTGCGGTATCGGTCAGTAACTGTTTTTTGTCTTTCATTGCTTTCCCCATGGCTTAGACCTTCATCTTGACATTAAGAGACAGACTTGTCTACCATGTTAGGTAGACAGAGTGGTCTACTTACAGCAAGCGCTAGTGAGCTAGGCGGTAATTAAAGACAAATATGCAGATTACGTTGAGGTGATGGATGAATAAGTTTGTGTTTCCCATGGTGTCAGGTCTAGGGGCGGCAATTGCTATTGGTATTCTAGCTGGTGCGCAGAGTTTTCAACCGGAATGGTTGTTCCTGATGGCGCCCTTTGGTGCAACGACTGTACTGGTATTTGGTGTACCGGATAGCCCGTTAGCGCAACCGAAGAATGTGATTGCAGGCCATGTTTTAACAGCATTTATCGGTGTGTGCTTTGTTGAGTTCATTGGTGTAACACAGTTGAGTTTGGCTGCGGCGACGGGGTTGGGAGTCACGGCAATGCTAATGACGAAAACGACGCACCCGCCAGCTGGCGCCAACCCTATTTTGATTATGCTGGCAGGCCAAAGCTGGGGCTTCTTGTTTACTCCTGTATTGCTAGGTGCTGTTATCATCGTGCTGGTGGGAAAAGCCATGCAAAAAGTGCGTATTCGTTATATTTAATAATAATTTAGTGATATTGCTGGAATTAATAATCCGGGGGTGATCTTCTTCGCTAACAGTGCTTAAATGCATAGCATAGCGTGCTAAATCGAAACATCTGAAAAGGAAATAATCGTATGGGCAAGGTAGTCATTGTTACTGGCGGCGGTCGAGGGATCGGGGCGGCGACGGCAAAATCTTTAGCGTCAAAAGGCTATGCTGTTTGTGTTAATTACCGGGCTCGTGAGGCTGAAGCACAGGCGGTGGTTGCCGCTATCATCGCGGCTGGTGGCCGTGCTATTGCTTGTGCTGCTGATGTGGCGAATGAAGAGGATGTAATTCGCCTTTTCGATCAAACCGAACAGCAATTGGGCAGGGTTACGCATTTGGTGAATAACGCCGGTATTGTGCGTACGCAGTCACCGTTAGTTGATATTAGCCTTGAGCGCTTCACCGAGATACTCACGACCAATGTGACCAGTTGTTTTCTATGTTGCCGTGAGGCCATTAGGCGTATGCCGGACGGCGGGGCGATTGTGAATGTATCGTCGGCTGCATCCAGAACTGGCGCCCCCAATGAATACGTGGATTACGCTGCTTCAAAAGGAGCAATGGACAGCCTGACTAAAGGGTTATCTCTCGAATTGGCGCCAAGGAACATTCGGGTCAACGGTGTTCGTCCTGGCTTTATTCATACTGAAATGCATGCCGATGGCGGCGAACCTAATAGGGTCGAACGCCTTAGTGCCCAAATTCCGTTGCGCAGAGGCGGCACGTCTGAAGAAGTCGCCAACGCAATTGATTGGTTATTGTCCGATGAGGCCAGCTATGCCACTGGTACTTTTATTGATTTAGCCGGGGGACGTTAATGTTCTTGAAAGCAAACTATGATGCTATTGCCACCCAGTGGCAGCAAGCCCGGCACACATTACCCGAAAAAGATGCCGCGCTCTTCGAGCTTTTTGCCTCGCGGCTACCCAATAAGGCTTCCATTCTTGATCTAGGCTGTGGGCATGGCAGCCCGATTGCGACTTGGCTTTCTGAGCTTGGACACCAGATTGTGGGCGTTGACCGTTCACAGCAACTATTAGCCCAGGCAAAGCAGAAACTACCGGATCAGCAGTGGATCCATTGTGAGCTGGAAGAGTATTCAATTACCGAACAATATCACGGCGTTGTGATTTGGGACTCGTTATTCCATTTACCTAGAGATTACCATCGCCCGATACTGGAGCAGGTCTTTAAGGCGTTGCCAGAGCAAGGTGTCGTGATCTTGTCGAGCGGTGGAAGCGATGAGGATATTCCGGCTTTCACCGATTACATGTTCGACATTGAGTTTTATTACGATGCCTTACCGATGGCGCAATTGGTGAAGACTTGCGAGGAAATGGGTTTTACTCTCGTTAAAAGGGTAATGGTGAACGAGCCCGATGGTAAGCGTGATAAAGGACGTTTAGGGCTAGTATTGACCCGTTAGGCTAATCAAAAAAGTGATAGCAACATACAAGAATAGGGTGTGGTAGGAAATGGATTACTGGGTAGTTATCGCGCACGTGGTGGTTATTTGGGTTTTGGCTGTCATGACGCCGGGGGCCAATGTCTTGTTAACGATCAATACTGCGCTGAACCATGATAGAAGTTTGGCGCGGTATTCGGCACTGGGCGTAAGCCTGGCTATTTTGCTTTGGGCGTTCTTTGGTGCCTCGGGCTTAATGGTGTTGCTGACTTTATACCCGCAATTATTTACCGTGATGAAAGTGGTTGGTGGTTGCTATCTGGTTTACCTTGGGCTTGGTCAGCTGTACCGTACCCGAAAACAACGTACTCTAACCCAGAAACAACGTAATCTGCTTGAGGCAGGGGAGCAGTTTGATTACCAGTCGTCCCCAACTAAGTTAAAGCTTACTTGCACTGCCTTTCTCACCAGTATCCTCAACCCGAAGACGGGCTTTTTCATTGTGAGCTTATTCAGTGTGTCGGTCCCCAAAGACATTAGCGTGGCGATGATGCTCAATATTATGGTGATCATGGCGACCATCACCCTCATCTGGCACCTGTTCTTGGCTTACTCCTTTTCCCATCCGCTGGCAAAACAGGCCTACCAAAAAGTCTCCGCTTTTATTGATTATTTGACTGGTGGCTTGTTTACCATTCTCGGTGTGAAGATCATGGTGTCATGAATTTATCGTAGACTGTATTTTTTGCTGAGCTCAATGACGGAAGAGGCATTGAGCTTTTGCAGAATGCGCGTTTTATAAGTGCTTACTGTTTTCTCGTTTATCGATAGTAAAGCCGCAATACTTTTGTTGTTTTGTCCGTTGATAAGGTGATCCAATACTTCTAGCTCGCGTTGAGACAACGCTTTAAATGGATCATCGTTGCAATGGGACCCTGCCGATTTGGTATTAGACTGCTCCCCGGTTTGTTTAGATAAGTTGATGGCTGTTTGGACTATTTGATCAACTTCTAAGGTTTTGTTAATAAAACCATCGGCTCCTTTGTGGTCGGACAGCATGGGGTAACTTGGGTTTTCACTGGACGACATGGCAATGATTTTGCCTTGAAAGCCTTGTTCCTTTGCTCGCTCTATGAGGCTAAACCCACTCTCTGACTTCAAGTTAATATCCACGATGAGCAAGCTAAAGTGCTCCGCACGTATTGCAGACATTGCCTCGTTGGCCGTCTCTACGCTTATTGCCCTGATAACATCGGGATGTTGGTTAAATGCCTGCTTAAGTGCAATGCATACGATAGGGTGGTCGTCGACGATAAGGCATGAATGCACAGGCTGATTAACCGGTTTTATTGGTGTATTGAGATAGGCCGCCAGTTCATCGGTTGGCATGGGTTTACCTGTTAGGTAGCCCTGAAATAGGTTGGCACCTTGATGTTGCAGGTATTGTAAGTCGTCTTCATCTTCTACACCTTCAACTACGCATTTTAGGTTGAGTTGCTGAGACAAATTGATCAGTAATTGGGTGATCGCTTGCTGATGGGAGTGTTTGCTGACCCCTTGCACTAAACTTTTATCGATTTTGACTTCATCAAACGGGATTTGGGTTAAGCGGGATAGCGACGAGTAGCCGCAGCCTATATCATCAATGGCTAATTTGACGCCAATTAACTTGAATCGGGCAAGGCACACTAGCGCGCTGCTTTCTGAAAGGTAAAGCTGTTTCTCATTCAATTCGAGAGTAAGGCGCTGGTAGTTGAATCCGTATTTATCGCATATCAAGACAATATCGTCATAAAACGAGGGGTAAGCTAGATCTTGACTGGTGAGGTTAACAGAAAGCTGTAGGTTATTGGGGAGTTGCTGCATCGCGCGTAGTGCAGACTTCAGTACCGCTTTAAATAATGACACAGAGGTATGTTGATCCGATGCAAACTCTAAAAACTGGTTGGGTAAAAGAAGCCCCGCGTCAGGATGTATCCATCTAACTAGCGCCTCGATCCCCAGAGTTTCCCCGGTGCGTGTGTTCACTTGTGGTTGATAGAAGTTAACCAGCTGCTGTTGTTCAATAGCCGTTATAAAGTCGGAGTGGGTGATACTTGGCTGCGGCCATTTCTTATTATTGTCGGCTTTTGTCATCAGTTTAGCTTGGTTTAGGCTAGATAAAAGGGATGACAATTGTGCGTTATCATATGGCTTGTCAATTCGGTGTACTGATTTGAACCCTAATACTTGCGCCACTTTCTCGGTAAGGGATAAAACAGCATTGTCGCAGCCACTAAGAATAACAATATGTGCTTGACCGCAGAGTGGCGATAGTTGAGCGAGAAGGTGAATACCATCTGAATCAGGCAGGTTAATATCGCAGAAAATGATATCGAACCGACTTTGTTGGCTAAGCTCTAATGCTCCCGCATAGGTTGAGGCAATCGCTATTTGGCTTACTCCAAGCTCTCTTAGGTCGATTTTTAGCTTTGATGCTTGAATCAGGTCATCTTCTACAATCAAGGTTTTCATATTATTTTCGCTTTTCTTTATCTAAAAATGCTTGCCCTTGCTCGATAATCAGCGCTAATTGCTTAATCACTTTATCGAGTTCCTTCTGGGGGACGGCATCCATTTTTTCTAATTGGCAAATTGCTGATGCGAGCGTATCTAGCTTGAGAATGTTGGCTGAACCTTTTATTCGATGTAACTGCTGCTTTAGCCTCTTGTCTGGCGCTTGAAGGTAACTGATGTCTTTGAGGTAGGATTCAACAACAACAGGTAGCAACTCATTTTTTTCTGCCGCGCTTATTTTATCCAACCATGCCACCGGGCTTTCGGTATGATTCGATTGCGGGAGGTATTTTGATAACGTTTGGTAAAGCTGCGTTAGGCTATATGGCTTTATAAGTAGCTCATTCATCCCTGCCACTTTGGCCTTGGTATGTGATGCTTCCGTTGCATAGGCGGTGTAGCCAATGATCGGGAGCTCTGGGGCGCGATGGCGTACTTGACTGCAGAGCTCATAGCCTGACAGTCGAGGCATGTGGCAGTCGGTTAATATGAGCTGAAAATCATCGGGTTGGCTTTCAAATTGTTCATAGGCATCGGACCCGTTGGGTAAAATGACAAAGCTCAATCCTAAAGCCTCTAGCTGCCGCTTGATCACTGTGCGTATTATGTCATTGTCTTCTGCCACGAGAATATGGCCCTGGAGCGGGGGAAAGAAGTCATGCTTATCAAGAACTAGGCTGTTCTGGCCGAGCCGCTCCAATATCAAACTGGGGTAACATTCTTCATCGCTATCGAGCTGTGCGGTGGGCAGGGGAATATTATCAGTGGTTTTCACCTTCCAGCATACTAACCATTGCTGCGCAATTAACGATGTAAAGTGAATACCGACGGGCTCGTTAATGCTGAATGGTGAGGTGGCTATAGGGAGTCGGACCGTTATCTCGGTGCCGATACCTGACTCCGACTGAATCGCTATCTCTCCGTTAAACAATTCGACGATACTTTTAACGATCGACATGCCTAACCCGGTGCCACCAAATTGACGGGATATTGAACTATCTGCCTGCATATATGGGGTATAGATTTGTACCAGTTGTTCTGGTGTCATGCCGATACCACTGTCTTTTACCTTTAGCTGGAACACGTCTTTCGTCAGCGATATAGCGACTGAGATCCTCTCACAGTGGGTAAATTTGATGGCATTTGACAGCAAATTAGCCAGTACTTGCTTAATTTTATCAATATCAGTGTTAGCTAAAATGTATTCAGTTGGCTGCCAATCTAACTGGAATTGCAAGCCTTTTTCGGCACACGCCGAGTGGTAGAGCCTCAATGTCTGATCGAGCTCGAGCACTAAGTTGCATGGGGCGTTATCTAGCGTCATCGTGCCTGAATCAGCTTTAGAGAAGTCCAAAATCTCGCTTAGTTGGCGCTCTAGTTGTTCAGCCGATTGGATGACACTCTCAATTAAAACTTGATTTTCCGGCTCCAGATGAATTTTTCTATGCAGTAGTTCCAGCGATCCTTGCATGCCAGAAATTGGCGTTTTTAGCTCGTGAGAAATCATTGCAGTAAATCGCGCACGGGCTGCTAGTGCATCAGTTGCCACACGGTGGGCAGAGGCGAGTTCAGATTTTTGCTTTTCGAGCTGAGGCACATCATCCCATAAAATCAGGTGGCAAAGTTCCTTTGATTCCGGGTGGAGAATATCCGTTTTGTAAAAATTGAAGTGCACCGATTGATCTTCAGGTGACCAAACCCCTTTGCTAGCCAAGTTGTCTAAGTTAGGAAGCGGATATTGGTTGTATTTGTTGCGAAATAGCTTATTGCTAATGAGCTCATTACCGTTTTTATCTGTAAGCAGCATGCCTACAGGGAGCCCTTCTAGTAAAGATGAGAACCAATCAACCGCCAGATCAGCCTTGCGCTTTCTTGCTCGCTCGTTTGACAGTGCGCCTTCGAGAGAACGATGTTTTTTCTGGTATATCAACCATACAGCCAGTGAAATGAGTAGGCTGATAAATAAAATGATTGCCATTGTTTTCGGTTGGTAGCCAATGTTTATTTCAGAACGGCTGTATTTTTTCGCTAGGTTTGTCACCGTGTTGCTATCTAGCTGGGTTAAGAAGTGGTTAACTTTCAGGTATTGAGCAATATGCTCTTCTTGAAACAGCATTGCTGATGTTAGCGTTGTGATGCTTCGGGCGTTGCTGAGGGTAATATTTTGGTGGTTGGCGATTAGAAATTCTGGGGTAATAAGTTCTTCTGATAAAAAGATACCGTCAAGTTTATTGGCTTTTAAATCAGCTTCAAGGGATTCGATTGAATTGTAGAAAACAGGTTGTTGGTATGGCGCAATGAAATCGCCTAGGTATGTTTTGGCCCTTTGAGTTCGGGCAACGATACCAATTTTCATTGCTACATTATTCAGCTCAATTAATAAAAAACGCTGTGAATTGTAGGGAATGGTTGAAAGCCCTGAACCAAAGTTCTGGCGGGCTTTTCTTGGGTTCTCAAAAGGTATGATATCAATTTCTTTATTAGCAAACATACTTGCTTCTGAGCCCCCATCAGCCAGCGGGATGTACTCAAACCTTAAGCCCGTTTGCGACTCGATCAACTTAAATAGATCAACAACATACCCTGATGGTGCTAGCGTGGCTTTATCGAGAAAAATGGCCGGGTAGAGGTGATTGCCAACCGTGTACCTCAGTGTATTTTCGTCGGTATTCGTCGATTGGTTAATCGCTGAGTTTTCAGCGCTCGCGGGCAGAGTAAAAAGCGATGGGCCACATAGCGTGAGCACAAGCAAGATAAGTCGAATCATGAATGGAATATCGCCTGTGTATTGTGCCAATGAGCTTAGGGTTGATTGATATCAAGGGGTGTTTGGGTGGCAACTATAATACAGTCTAGTGCAATAAATCACCTTGTAGGATTTTTCCTACAAGGTGATTTTATTCATTGATGGCTACTGAATTCCCAAAGGAAGCTCGAAGTAAAATACCCATAGCAATAGGAAGCTACTCCACATGACTAGGAAGGAGAGGCTGAAAGGTAACATCATCGATACTAGGGTACCGATTTTAGCCTTTGAACTATATTGCTGCGCTGTGGCTAATATGATGCCTAAATAGCCAAACAGCGGGCTGATAATATTGGTAACCGAATCACCAATACGAAAAGCAACCTGAGTGAGCTCAATAGGGATCCCGGCCATTAACATGGTAGGAATAAATACTGGGGCCATCATGCTCCATTGTACAACGGGTGATCCCATGAATATGTTTAAAATGGCGCTAATGGTAATCACCGCAATGACCAGTAGTATGGGGCTGACGGCAAAGCTTGATACCAAATTTCCAAAATTGACGGCGAGATAGCCAGATATTTGGCTTAGCTTAAACATATAAATGAGCTGGGATGCGAAAAAGATCAGTAGTAGGAATAGGCCTAGTTGACTTAGGCTTTTCTGACAGGCCTCAATAATGTCCTTCTCACTGCTAAATGCTCCCGATAGCCAACCAAAAGTCAGGCCGCTTAACCCGAAGGTGATGGAAACGAGAATGGGCAACCCCTTTACAATTTCACTATGGGCAAACAGGGTGCCTTCTTCCGGTCTCAGCCAACCGTCAGGGTGGATGGCTGCGATAAGAATTGCTGCTAGTGTCCCCAAGAAAACGAAAGTCGACCAGAAAAGGGCGCGATCGTTTTTTCTGTTGGGTGACACCTCATCGCTTTTTTGTTGGACGTAATGCTTGCTAAGCCTTGGCTCTACAAACTTTATCGAGACCACAGAGCCGACAGCAATTAACAAAAAGACGCTGGAAGCGAGGAAGTAATAGTTAGCAAGGGGGCTGACCACAATGTCGGGCGAAATTAAGCTTGCAGCCGAAGTGCTGATACCCGCAATAACAACATCATAGGTTGTCATGAATACGGTTGCGTGAGTACCGCCCGCCACACCCGCGAATGCCGTAGCCAGGCCTGCTAATGGTGGCCTGCCGGCAGCTTGGTATGTACGGCAGGCTAACGGGATGAGAACAATATAGCCAACCGAACCTATTACATTCGATAGCACACCGAGCAGTAAAATAGTGGCGGTGAGCTGCCACGTACCAGCCTGCTTTACCGCGCGTTGGACGCTATAGCTAATGAGCCCTGAGGAGTCGGCAAGGCCGATACCAACCATGGCAACAACAATGATCCCGAGCGGTGGGAAGCGAATGAATTCATAAACTGCGCCTCCTAGCCATTGGCGAATCGCGCTAGGAGAGAGGAGGTTTTGAACAAATTGAAGCTCTTGGCCGGGGAGTTGGTAGCTCCACCCTGCATAGTGGCCTATGCAGGAGAGGAACATGACAAAAAAGGTGAGCAAAACGAACAATGAAACTGGGTGGGGCAACTTGTTGCCCCAACGTTCAATCTTGTCAAAGCACGATTGCCCACACTTGTTTGGCATGGTGTGTGCCTTAGAAGTCATACACTAAGCCAGCGTAGTAGGTTGTACCTCTGATAACCTCTGAATAGGCCGGGGTATTTGGATCCGAAATATCTTCGTTGGTAATGTTGTTCACCCCAAACTTGATATAGGTTGCAGGGTTTACGCTGTAGCGTAGGCCTGCGTCGATAGTCGTGTAAGCATCGTTAGGCGTTAGGTCTCGGCCAAGCTCACCCACGTGTTCACCTCGGTAGTGGGCGCGGGCGAAGATATCGAGTTCGCTGGTTGCAAACCATGTTACATCTGCCGTTGCTTGATGCTTCGACGTTCCTCGGAGTACTTCGTCAGTATCGTTATCAATGGCATCCAAGTAGGTGTAAGACAAGTTAAGCAAAGCTTGCTCGAAGTTTTGAGATAGAACAAACTCGGCGCCTTTGATGGTGGCGCTGCCAATATTGCCATAGCGGAAGTCGTTGCCGCCTATAGACTCATTTTGGATCAGGTTGTCGATTTCATTGTAAAATACAGTGAGGTTTGCTGAAGTATCGCCATGATTGAAATAAGCACCTAACTCGGTAAAGTCTCCGGTTTCGGCCTTGAGGTCGGAATTACCGTAGATGGTTCCTCCGCCTGCAACAGGCGCTGAATAATCATCGAAGGTCTGTACCATTTGCGGTGCCTTGAATGCTGTGCTGTGGCCGCCTTTTAATGTCCATTGATCATTCACTTCACTGGCAACATAGGCGCGGTAGGTGAACTCGCTGCCGTAGATTTCATCGTCGTCATAACGTCCACTCAGTGTCAGCACCGTTGCATCGGTTAAGCTAAGGTTCGCCTCTGTAAATGCGCCCCATTGAGTACGGTCCAGATTTTGGTTCTCAAAGAAACGGGCAGCCCCCGTTAGCTCAGTATTTCTTGCATCAAACCCAAACGATACCGTGTGCTCGCCGACATCAAGTGATGCTTGTGAATCAATACCGTATGTCTTTTCGGCTATATCGGAGTTCGGGTTGTCTATGTATTGAATATCGTAGTCATCGTAAAAGACATTCGTTTTAACAAAGCCGTTATCTAAATCGAGTTGATGCCTTGCGCTGAGTTTTTGTGTCTCTCGTTGCTGTTCGAATTCTCGGCTGTTGAATACTCGGTCACCTTTTTGATCTTCGCGGGACACTTGAAGCTCTAAACCAAGCGTGTTTCGATCATTAACTTGATAATCCAGCTGGTTGAAAATATTGTAATTATCACGTTCACGGAGCTTGGTAAACTCAGGGGCTTGGTCATAGAAGGTTTGGTCAACATGCAAGTAGTTGCCAAAAACGGTCCAGCTTAGCTGATCGGTAAATGGGGTAGAGAAATATACGCCGATCTGCTGGCCATTTCCGCCTTCATCTTCGGCGTTATATTGGCCTTCGACACTGATGGCACCTTCTGTAACACCGCTGTTTTTTCTGGTGGTAACGCTGACTACGCCGCCCATTGCATCGGCACCGTATAGCGATGACATTGGGCCGCGTATAACCTCAACACTCTCCATGGCGATGGTTGGAATAAAGCTTAACCCGCTATCATTACCACGGAACATCGCTTCACTGCTGTAGTTGCGGTAACCATTCATTAGTACCTGCGTGTAGCCACTATTAAGGCCGCGTATGGCGACACCACGTGTACCATTGGCGTTCGATGTGACGGTTACCCCTGGGGTGCCAACCAATACATCACCTAAATCTTGTGAGAGTTGAAGTTGGTCGGCTTGCTCAGGGTCGATCACGCTAACTGTTGCGGGTGCCATTGCAACCGTGGCGCTTTGGCTAGCGGTTGCCGTAGTGACGATAACATCGTCTACTTCAATAGGTTGTTGCGCATTGGCTAAAGGGATCAAGAAGATACTTGAAAGAGGAATTATTTTTTTCATTTGAGGACCACTGCAATGAATGTAAATGATAACGATTGTTATTAGCTCGGTGTATGTTATTCATTGCGAGTGATGCCCATCAATTCAGAATTTTCTTACAAGAAGCGAAGAAGTATGATGCTGTTATTAGGGGGCTGATTCATTAATATTTTCTTTTAGGTAAGCGGAAGCGAAGCAGCAATAGTCCAAAGCCAATCAGTGCCAGTATCGAAGGCTCGTGAACAGATGATGCAGTGATGATCCTTATGTTATCGAGGTTATGGGCGACAACCATTTTAAATGAAAAGGTCTTCTGATCTTGCGAGATGGTAAAGTGGTTGTTTGGACCGTCTAGTTCAAATATTGCATTGGGGCCTGTGGCGTAAGTCGTACCAATTGCGCCAAACTTATCTTCAGTTAGGTTTAAATTAGGTTGTTTGTAGGCAATGCCGACAATGATTTCATTATCAAAGGTTACGCTGCCTTCAAACGTTTGATTTGGCCCGTTCTTATCACCATGGATGAAAAAGCTGCTGTAAATACCCGGTTGTAGTTGCCCGTTCCATGTTGCTTCAACACTTGCTACGCCACTGTCATAGAACCCTGACGGGTTATTAATGAAAGGGGCAACATCAACGGTAAGTGGCATGGTGAGTTGAACGTTTTGTTGTTCTTGCCAGAAAAATGCATGGTCATTAGATTCCAATTGCATGTGATCGGCTGATGTTGGTGGAGCAATTTCAGATAAGTCCCCAGACAGTATGTAAGCATGTACTGTGGAGGTAGTGAGAAGTAGCCATAAACAGCCAAAGAGATAAACAATTGACCTTAGGGTTAAATGAAAATGCCTGCCTTGATTCATATGCTTGCTCTGTTTTTTTCTGTGATTTACCAAGGCAAGCAAATGTTACGCCTAAATTTATTAATCTTATTTATCAAATAAATAAACAGAGCTGTTTGCGTTAATGTCCTTGAGTTGTAAAAAAAGCTGACATTCTATTTACTGATGTTACGTATCGTTTTATTTTTCTTTTTGGCACGGCCTTGCAACGCTTGTACCGACTGTGATCTGTATAACCGTTTTGTAAATTCGAAGCAGATAAAGAGAGATTTTTGCAGGGCAAAATTCATAATACTTGCTGTATTTTTTAGGTGCCCATTGGGTACTGGTTTTAAGGTGTATAGGAAAGAAAAATGGCATTAACTGAAAAAGAAAAGATGATTTCTGGCCAGGTTTATCAGGCTTGGGATGAAGAGCTGGTTAATGAGCGTCAGAAAGCGAAGAAACTGTGCTTTGCACTTAATCAAACTTGCCCAACAGAGCAAGAAGCGCGTCAGGCGATCATCAATGATTTGCTAGAGCGTGAAAGTGATGCTTGGATTGAGTCGCCATTCAACTGCGACTACGGTTACAACATTAAAGCAGGTAAGGGTTTTTATGCTAACCACGGTTGTACCATTCTAGACTGTGCACCAATTACCATTGGTGATAACTGCTTGCTGGCACCGGGTGTGGTTATTGCTACTGCGGGTCACCCGCTTGATCCTGTCGAGCGAGCATCGGGCGATGAGTTTGCTTACGCGATTACTATTGGTAACGATGTATGGCTGGGTGCAAACGTGACAGTTTGCCCAGGTGTGACAATTGGCGATAACGTGGTTATTGGTGCTGGTAGTGTTGTGACTAAAGACTTGCCAGCGAACACGGTTTGTGTGGGCTCTCCGGCCAAGCCTATCCGTACTTTGGATATCAGCGAAAACAAAGCAGAACTTGCCAAGTAAAAAACATAACCGCCAGAGTGCTTACCTTGTTATTGGTATGGCTCTGGCGTTGTTGGTTTATGGGCGAATTGGCGCTTAAATACCGTTAACATCGGTAAGGTGGCAGGCGATAAAGCCAACCCCGACAGCAATCGTTGGTGTGCAAATGATAAAACATGCCACTCGCCAAACCAGTTCTTGCGTCTTCATTATTGCTTTTCCTTATGCAGAAAATGACCTCATGCTCATTGTAACGAATGAAACAAATTAGTCGCCTGTTTTGACACTATTTTACATTCGTGGCGATTTACTCTGCTGTGCGTAATCCTTCTTTAACTTAATGTTTAAAACTTGAATTTAAGTGGAAAAATATTCCAATTAAGTGGGTTTTTATAGGGGGGTAAGTAAGGTTTTTCTCTGAATATTGCGTTATATTGCTGCCACTAAAAGACGAGTAATATAGGTAATAAAATGACTCAAACTATCAATACTGTGAATGCCCCTGCTGCTGTTGGTCCTTACGTTCAAGCTAAGCTTTTTGGCAACATGCTAATCACTTCTGGTCAGCTACCTCTAAACCCTGAAACAGGTAAAATGCCAGAAGACGTTGCAGAGCAGGCTAAGCAGTCTCTAGCTAACGTTGAAGCTATCGTTAACGAAGCGGGTATGACTAAAGCTGATATCGTTAAAGCGACAGTATTCGTTAAAGATCTGAACGACTTCGCAACAGTAAACGCTGTTTATGCTGAGTTCTTCGGTGACAACTGCCCAGCACGTAGCTGTGTTGAAGTTGCTCGTCTACCGCTAGACGCAAAAGTTGAAATCGAAGTAATCGCGACTAAGTAATCTAGTCCAAATTTCGATATTCTAAGGAGGCGTCATCGCCTCCTTTTTTCTTGCCGTAAATATTAAAAGCTATCTAGCCAGAGCACTTTTAACGTGATGACTTTTTGCCTTTGTCACTTTTCATATTGAATACGGTTTGCCTTGAAAATATGGGTGTCAGGGTAAAACGCGTACCATGCAAACCAATAAAGCAAAGTGGAAGATAATTGGTTTCCTTGGTTGTCTGTTATCCATGCCGATTGGTTATCTTGGTCATAATGAACCACCAAAGCTAGTCCCTCAAAATCAAAGTTAAATTGTGATTTTCCTTGTTTCCGTAATTCTGTGAACGGGAAGGCGATGACACTTTGCTTGCCCTTGAACCCCATAACGGTTTCTTTGCTTGAGTAAATACTTGGTGCCTTGTTGGCAACAGGAAAGAACAAGCGAGGAGAGCGCTGGTACCCTGCATAAGGGTCTTGTTGGTAGTTGCGGCTAAACCCGGTATCGGTTGAAAGTACCTTGGTTGATGGGTATTGGGCTTGCCATTGTTGCCAGCGGGTTAGGGTAAGTGGGTATTGAGTGAGAGATTGCCCTGCAGCAACACCAGTCACTGCCTTGCCTTTGATTTGTGACCACAGTGATTCGGTTTGGTGATCGTACAGCAAAACATCTGAGTTATAGAGCAGGCCCGACACACCAAACGTTAATGTTCGGCCATTCAAGGTAGCAGAAAACGCCATGCCCGAACCGCAGAGCGGGCAATAGGTAATGACAACCTTCTTGCCTTGGATTGTATCGTTAACAACTTCGTGCCAGTTGAGGATCTTGATGGGGTAGGCGCGGTGCTCGCCATTTACCGAAATCCCCAGAACCGGATCCCGTGCATTGAGAAAGTTAGCATTTTTAGCTGTTACAAATTTGGGCTTAAGCAGGGCTGGGATGCCATCTTTACCGGGACCACCGGATAGGATTTCGTGTGCGGGAATGGTGCTTCTCTCTAAGGAAAAGCCGTTAAGCGATGCTGCCTGCATGCCTAACGGCAGAGTGAAGATAAGTCCATATAAAATGATTATGAGTAGCTTCATTTACCCCTCCATCGCGCTTCATACATACAGACCGCGCTCGGGCAGGGATCTTTCATGTTTTATTCTATAGCTGATGAAAACTTCTGTCGGTATTGCTCTGGTGTGCAGTGAGCATGTTTCTTGAACAAGGTAATGAACGGCGATGCCTGATGGTAGCCCAGCGTTAATGCAATCTCTTTTACCGACATACCTTTACGCAATAAATGCAGTGAATAAACGAACTTGCGTCGTTGCCGCCATTCAGTGAAGCTCATGCCGAGCTTGTCTTGGCAATGGCGAGCCAATGTGCGTTCCGTCGTGTGGAGTTCTTGTGCCCAGTCTTTTAGGCTTTTCTCCGTAGTCGGATTAAGCTCAAGATCCTTGAGAATAGGCTTGAGCATCTTGTCGGTGGTATTCGGAAGAAATTGTTCGTGCTCTTGGGCTTTATAGACTTGATCGAGTAGCACTTTCACCAGCCTGTGATCTTCTTCGGTTTCAGGCACCGAAATGCGACGTTGCTTAAGATCATTGATGATCGCTTCCATGATCGGGGTGACTTCCAGCAGGCAAGGGTAGTCGGGAAGCGGCTCGGCAAGCGGTTGGACAATGTTCATCGAGCAGTAATTCAAGCTGCGGCGAATAAAACTCTCATGCTCGATGCCTGCAGGTACCCATACCGCGTACTGCGATGGTGACAGAAAACGCTTCTTCTCTGCCCGCAGCTCCAAAATACCGCCAGTAATCAATTGCAACTGCCCCCAAGGATGGCTGTGGCTAGGCGTGGTGGTATTGGGAAGGAACACTTCATGGCCGAAGAAAATCTCACTGGGTGGATTATCGTTATCGAAAAGGGGCTGGTAGATTTTCTTTGTCATGATGGCTACTTGTTGCTGCTTGGGCTTTCAGGTTACGTGAAATAATGTGTGATAGAAAGTGGTCGGGTGGGGAATAGAAACAGCAGTAGAACAAAGCCCAGCAAGTGCTGGGCTTAGTTGTATGACGGGTATGATTTCGTTCGATGTCCAGAAAACTTATTTCATCACGGTTTTAATCGCGGCTTCGGCACAGATGACGTCAAGGTGGCCGCCTGGCGCGCCGCCAACACCGATGGCACCAACAATCTGGCCTTTGTACTCAATTGGTAGGCCACCTGCCAGGAAGAGAAGGTTGTCGTCCATATCACGCAGCGGATCCATCAACGGCTTCTCTGCGACCAACTTCATCAAGTTTGCGGTTGGCTGCTTCATGCTAACAGCGGTGAAGGCCTTTTGGCGCGAGCTATCCAATGTGTGCGGGCTGGCGTTGTCGTAACGCAGTTGCGCTTGTACTCGGCCGGAAATATCGACAACCGTAGCAGACACGTTGTAGCCGTCTTTGGCGCATTGGCCTACTGCTGCATTTGCTAGCTCGAAAGCGGCTGCTGATGATAGTTGGGTAACCGTCGATACTTTATCATCAGCTAAAACAGAGCTTGAAGCGGCGAGTAATGTGGCGGCAAGTACAATATTCAATTTCATGATCTTTCCTTAATCGGTTCAGTAATTCAGTGATGTATTTGGGCGATGTATCACGAGATAGTTGTTTCGCTCTCGGTGCCCGTGTTGTTGCGATGGGATAACAATATCCAGCCAGAATTGCTGCAACCTTGTCGGAACATTACATGTTTGTAATGAAGTGAAATGTTGTCATCATGTAATATCGACATCAGGGAATGATGGTAAGCAGGATGCAAGATGAATATTTTAGTGATTGAGGATGACAGCCATATAAGTAATTTCCTTCAACAAGGTTTTGAGGAAATGGGGTTCAATGTCAGCTGCATTGCCGATGGCAAACAGGGTTATCAGTTGGCAACGCAAGATGAGTTTGATTTGGTTATTTTGGATCTTATGTTGCCAACCTGGGACGGCATGGATGTGCTGCGTCGGTTAAGGGGCGAAGGTTATCAAGTGCCCATTATTATCCTGAGCGCCCGCCACTTGGTTGAAGAGAAGGTGCAAGGGCTGCAATCTGGGGCTGATGATTATTTGGTGAAGCCGTTTGCTTTTGCTGAATTGGCTGCCCGTTGCCAGACCTTGTTGCGGCGGCAGATGCCCACCAATAGCCAGAGCCAGTTGGTGTATAGCGATCTTAAGCTCGACCTATTGAGCCGTAAGCTTTTTCGCCGGGAGAAGGAGATATCACTCAAGCAGCGTGAGTTCGACTTATTACAATTATTGATGCAGCAGCCGGAACGGGTATTTTCCAAAACCATTATTCTAGAAAAAATTTGGGGCTATCAGTTTAATCCGCAAACCAATGTGGTTGATGTGCTGGTGTGCCGTTTAAGGGCGCAGGTCGATAAAGGCTTTGAACAACCCTTGATCCATACCATTCGTGGGGTGGGGTATGTCCTTAAATATGAGAGCTGAGCAATCAACCCGCCTGGCACAAAAATGGTTGTTTAGACGATTTGTCGCCACCGTGACCCTGTGCTTTGTGGTCATCTTGCTGGGTATTGGCCTGATGCAGGTGTACTCCCTTGATGGGGTCGACAAAAAATTGCTTAAGTCGATGGGGGCGGAGTATCAGCGGATCTTAAAGTACGAATCGGATGAAAAATTGATCCACGTGCTTGAAGGCAACCCTGAGCGTTTGATCGAAAATGCAATTACAGCCGTCTCCGTCAGCCCAAACGTTGAGGGCAAACCGCAATATATTGCCGGCACCAAGCATGGCAATGCCGATATCGCCCTAGAATATTATCAAGCTGATAATCGTGGTTGGTATCAATTGTTGCTCGAACCGCATTACTTGACGCTAAAACTCAACGGCCAGCATCAGGACTTCTGGTTGGTGTTAAATGTTCACCCACGCTTGCACCTACTGTTTATGCAGTGGCTCATTATGGTGGGGGCGTTAGCGCTACTGTGTGCAGTGATTTCCTTAATTGTTTGGCGGCTACTGGCAACAACACTTTCTCCGGTCCACCGCTTGGCGAGAACCTTGGATCAGGCGAGCGAATGGTCGGTGAGCTTGCCACAAGACGATGATAGCAATATAGCCCATGGTAAAGGTGGGAAAGGAGAAAATCGCTTAGCGGTACTGAACCAAAGCTTGGAATTGGTTCACGGGCGACTGGAAGCAACCATTAATAGTATGGACAACACCCTGGATGCCATTGCCCACGATCTGCGAACACCACTGTCTCGCATTGCACTGACGACGGAAAAAACATTGGCGTCAAGCCACCCTCCTTCCAATGAACAGCTAACTAGCGCCTTATCTGATTGTGCCGAGTCGGCTCAGCAGGTGAGCGGAATGCTCAACACATTAATGAAAATTAATGATGAAGCAGCCAGCAAGTCATCGGTGGCATTCGAAGCGGTGGATTTACAACAATTGATGCTGGATGTTGCCTCCTGGTATGAAGAGCTCGCTGAGGATAGAGCGATGCAGATAGATGTGTCAGGACTTAAACCATGCAAGGTACTCACTGAGCCGAGTCGACTAATGCAGGTGGTTGTGAACCTCATTGATAATAGCTTCAAATATACCTCGTCAGGCGGCACGATTTACTTAACCTGCGGATCTGAGGGGGAAGAGGCAATGCTTAGCGTGGGTGATAACGGCGTCGGTATCGCGCCAGAGCACCATGAATTGATTTTCAAGCGCTTGTACAGGGTCGACCAAAGCCGGACTAAGTCGGGGTATGGGTTGGGACTGGCGATGGTGAAGGTCATGGTGTCTTCGCTAAAAGCCAACATCCAAGTGGAGTCGGCATTGGGGCAAGGGGCGATGTTTACCGTTATCTTTGCTGATGAAACCACAACGAGAGAGCGCTAGGGGCGGGTTTACCCCGCGCTTCCCTTTGTTGAATCCGCTGCTAAGTGCTATGCTTCACCGCTCGTTTTAGTGTTAAGTCCGGAAGTAAGATGAATTTTAATCGTATTGTCTGTTTTGATCTCGAAATGTGCTGTTGGAACGATGGTCGGGAGTCAAGAACAGGCGAGATCATAGAAATCGGGGTCGCCGAACTTGATCTGACAAACGGTGAAATTGTCCGACGTGCTCAGCACTTTGTAAAACCCGAGCATGATGAAGTGTCGCAATTTTGTACCGAGTTGACGGGCATCAAGCCGGAAGTTATCGAGAAGAACGGTAAGCCATTGGCAACCATCCTAAAGTCGGTTGAACAAAAGTTTGGTGGTCGCCATAAGATCTATGCGGCTTGGGGACGAGATGACCTCATCTTGCGCCAAGAATGCAAAGAGAAGGGGATCAAGGTACCGTTCAATGAGTTTTTGAACTTAGCCACCTTGTTTAAGCTCCAGCGCCATGTGAAGAACAAACGCTGTGGTCAGCGTTATGCGATGGAAGTGGCTGGTATTGAGTGGGAAGGTCGTCAGCACTCGGGCTACGATGATGCCTATAATTTGGCACGCCTTGCTAGAACCATGTTTTTGCCAAGTGAAGGTTCCGAGTAACGTATCGATACTAATTTGGGGCACCCTACCTGCTGTGCCCCATGATTCTCTTTTGTTAAAAAGCCCTTAAAGCCCTATCATCTAATAACCTCTCAAACTGTACAGCTTTTCATACCTTAACTTTTCCATACGGTATCATGCCAATACGTGATGCTTTTCCAACTTTTTGCATTGTTATTTGATCTATAAAAGAAAATTATTGCTGTGGATTTGACACAGATAACGCTTTTAATAAACTAGTGGCATATAAAAAGAAAGACATTTTACACTGGTTGGCTATGAACTTTACAAATTGTCGTATCCCGATAAAACAGCGGGATACTGAGCACCTATTTCCTTGCGCAGATGTTCTGAACGAGAACCGCACCCATCATGAAATTATCGAATGGTGGAATGTCCCTTACATTGATGAACTGGTCTATGAAGAAAGCGGCTTGATTGGCGTTTACGTTCTTGACGGTGCAACTTGGGATTGCCCGCGAAAGATATCTGAACATGACAGCTTTGAAGAGGCAGTGTCTGCGGCCAATTTTTATATCAAGCACTCCCCGCTTTTAAGGCGTTACCATGAGACATATCAACCAACCGCAAAGGTTGATCACTTACTTGATATGAGTTCGTTAATTCGAGGTAAAATGGGGCGTCCAACCGAGCAGGAGCTGTTTGATTATATGTTCCATTGGTTACCGCCTGCCGAGGCGGAGTTGGAGCGAACGGCTTGATAGCTTTGTGTTGAGCTAGCAGGGAGTCTATTCCCCCATTAATGACATATTCTAGTGCCAGCCATTCGGTTGGCACATTTGTTTCCTCTCATTTTTGCTTCCTATATTTGCAAAGCGACTTCCTGAAAATAGATCTATCAATTATTACTTGATTCAGTTGCAATCGTCCTAAGCTAATTAACAAATTAATTACAAAGCATCATTAGCTGCCATGTATTTCAAAGGAACATCAAGGAGATAGATATGTCCACTGAAACGCTCCCCTATCAGAAACCCACCTTGCTTCAGCGCTTTTCATCGGTATGTACTGCAATCGTACAGCGCTATTTACCTGATCCATTTCTTTTTGCTGCAATACTGACGTTTGTTGTATTCCTTATTGCAATGCCGGTTACTCAGCAGAGCCCAATGCAGATGGTCGATGCATTCTCGGGTGGTTTTTGGAAGCTGTTAACCTTTGCCATGCAGATGGCACTGGTGGTGGTGACAGGCCATGCGATGGCGTCAGCACCAGTATTTCGCCGTGGACTCTCTTACTTAGCGATGACGGCCAAGACACCGGGCCATGCGATTTTGATAGTGACGGTTGTGTCGGCGATTGCCTGCTGGATCAATTGGGGATTCGGTCTGGTTGTCGGGGCAATTTTTGCCCGTGAGTTGGCAGCTAAAGTAAAAGGTGTCGACTACCGTCTGTTGATTGCTTCGGCTTATACCGGCTTCTTATTCTGGCATGCCGGCTTATCTGGCTCTGTGCCGCTTGCCATTGCTTCAGGTAGCAATTTAGAAGCCGTGACCTCAGGTGCCGTTACTTCGCCTATCCCAACGAGCGAAACCCTTTTTTCTAGCATGAACCTGATCATTGTATTGGCCATGCTGGTTGTTATCCCTTTATTGAATCGCTCTATGCACCCTGCCGCCGATCAGGTGGTCTCTATTTCGCCTGATTTATTGCAAGATGACAAAGAAGAAGAGGAAGTAGATAAAAGCAAACTGACCCCTGCAGAAAGGCTAGAGCAAAGCCCTTGGGTTAACCGTTTGTTGGCACTGCTGGGCTTTACCTACATCGTGAGCTATTTCAGCGACAACGGCTTTGCCCTGAACTTAAACATCGTGAACTTTATCTTCCTGTTCACAGCTATTTTGTTGCACGGAACACCAAAGCGTTTATTGAAAGCGGTGGCTGAGGGCACCAAGAATACCGCAGGTATCTTATTGCAGTTCCCATTCTATGCCGGGATCATGGGCATGATGGTTGCCAAAGGCCCTGAAGGTGTGTCACTTGCTGGCGCGATGTCGGACATGTTCGTCAGTATTTCCAATGAGTACACTTTCCCGCTATTTACCTTTATCAGTGCTGGTATCGTTAACTTCTTTGTGCCCTCTGGTGGTGGTCAATGGGCGGTTCAGGCGCCGATCATGATGCCTGCCGGTGCAGAGCTGGGTGTACCCGCTGCCAAAACAGCCATGGCAATTGCCTGGGGTGATGCATGGACTAATATGATCCAGCCGTTCTGGGCATTACCCGCATTGAGCATCGCCGGTTTGAACGCGAAGGATATTATGGGCTTCTGTATCATATCCTTGTTCGCATCGGGCACCATCATAGGATTAGGCTTGTTGATCTTCTAATCGGTAAGTTTTGCCTTAGCTGGCATGATGAAGAAAAAACGCCAAACAAGCTATGTTTGGCGTTTTTGTGTGAAGAGTTTAGGCTTAGGCTAACCTGACATTCATGGTTATCTCGGCCCGAAAGACCATATTGCCCTCAGTATCAGTCACTTCAACCGGCACGAGCTTGTCACCTTCTGTCGCCCAGTCAATGTTGTCCCCGATGGCTTTTGCCGTTAGGTCTGACTTTGCTTTTTTTAGGTATTCCACGGTCATGCCGACGGGGATCCAGCGGCTTTTTACCGGCACCGATACATCGGTCATCATGCCGCCGGCAAGCTCTGCCATATTACACATTGCGATAGCGTGAACGGTATTGAGGTGGTTGGTCACTTTGCGGCGTTTTTTGATTGTGACTTCCGCATAGCCGGGCTTGAGATCGGTGACTTTGGGCTTAATGGAGCCGAAGTAGGGTGCCATACGACAAACAACGAACGAAAAAAGGCTGTTGCCAAAAGGCAAACGGGAAAGCTGCTTATATATCTTGAGGTTTTTACGCATTGAAACTTCCTTTTCCAACTAATTTGCAATAACCATTCATTATTCAAGTTATAGTCTGGTCTGACCACTATGCAAGTTGAAATTAGAGTGTTCAACCCATTTGTTGGTTCTCATAATGCAAAAAGGGCTCTGAAGAGAGCCCTTTGATGGTGTTAAAAAGTGGTGTTAATTATGGGTTTTCAGAAACCGCAACAAACACTTCATTCTCGCCAAAGCCAACTAGGTCAGCACGGCCGTTGCCGTTTACGTCACCAAACATACGTGGGTGCACTCCTCGCTCCCAATTACGGTACGGAGTGAATTGCTGGTAGGCCGTATCATTTTCATTGTTATGGCGCCATTTAGATTCGTATACCCAAACACTGTTTAGGTTTTCGAAGTGGTCACCTGCACCATCGTCATTGATATCCGCAGACCAAGCTACATAAACACCATGCTCGCCGATAGCCCAGATATCAGCACGGCCGTTACCGTTCACATCAGCAACCCCGCGAGGGTACTGTGCACCCCAGTAGCTATCTGGTCCCCAGCCGACACCAAGAACTAGTTCAGCGAACGCAGTACCGGCTACAAAGTTTGCGCCATTGCCCTCTGCATCGTCACTTAGCCAAGTTTGACGTTCGCTGAAGTTACCTTTGCCATCATTCACCGAAACGTAAATCTCTGTGTGGCCGAAGGCGATGATATCAGCCGCGCCGTTACCTGTTACATCGGCGACAAAGCGTGGGTAATTCGAATCGTTGCCTTCAAATTTTTCACCACTTTCGATATCTACAAGGTTCTCTGAACCGAAATCACCAACAATTTTCGTTAGTGGGCCAAAGCTATCCCCTTGGTTTTGTCCAACATAAGTGCCGTCTACAGCGAAGACAACCAGATCAGCTGCGTCATTACCTAGCACTTTACCAAAGGCAATGTTGTAGTCTGAAGGCTTGACTGGTGGGAATGGGTTTGATGGTTCTTCGTTCTCTTCTTGAGCTGATTCAAGTGGGTCAACACCGCCATTCGCTTTGCCCCAGCTTACTTCATCCAAGAAGCCTTGCTTACCATCATTAACTGCAACTAGGATATCGCCATTATCATTCATACCTACAAGGTCAGCTAAACCATTACCAGTAAGGTCAATTAACTGAACAAGGTGGGTAGCGGTGAAAGTTGTTGGAAGCAGCTGTGGCTCATTGAAGCCTTCGCCTGTTGAGGTCGCTAAAAAAACCTGACCTGTAGCGAAATCAACTTTTACGGCATCTTGCAGTTTATTGCCAGAAACATCGCCGATAATACGAGCAGAGTTATAGTGATCACTACCAGTTGCCGAAGTTAGAACAGTGCTCTCACTCCAAACTTTTTCCTCTGCAAGTTCGCTCGAGGAGTAAACGTTCTCACCATCAACAAAAGTACCTTCGCCGAAGTCACGATTGAAGTAGTAAACCGATGAGTTATCGCTACCGTCTTGCCAGCTCTGACGGTGGTTGTGATAAGCCGAGGTAACGAGTGATTCAGAAACAAAGTTGATGTTACGCGTACGGCTGATTTCATCCAAGATCGGCAGTAGGTTTTGGGCATTGGTATCTGTAGAAATAGATTCTTCTTCAAGTACGATGCGATCTTCGGCAACACCGTATTCAGCCATTAAGTAATCTTTCATCGCTTGGGCTTCAGTTAAGCCTTCGCCATTTTCGAAACATGTTTCTAGAGACGTTGGGTTACCCTTACCAGCAAAGGCGAAAAACGGATTTTCTTTTTCAAGCGAAACGGCATAAGCGCGATCAACACGTTGCTCTAGAAGCAAACGCGCATTACAAGATTCGTAGTTAACCTGTAAGCCAAGGCCAATAATGAGATCTGCATTTTCTGTTGAGTTGTCACTTTGGCATCCAGCAACCAGTGCTGATGCAACCAATACTGCGGCGATCTTATGTTTCATCGTTATAAAGTCCTAAAGTATGCATAGAGGTAGCATGTAACACTACATCTGGGCCCTTCGAGGTAGTGAACGCGGTTATTTTGCGTAGAAGATAAAGTTATTTCCATTTGGTTTTTAAGCTTTTGTGCTGATGATCAAATAAGCATAAGAGTGTTCGCATATGTACTTTTTAGACAAGGAATTGCTTGAATGTGAGCAATAAACCATGAAATAAATGTGCTTTTTATAAATATGAAAGTAATTTACTTTGTTGATTTACTAGTTAATTTTTATTCGTAAAATAATGATGTTTACTTAGGGATATATAACTTTGGAGTATGAGTTGGCTGTGAGAAATTATTGTTTTTATGTGCTTATATGGGGTTAAATCCTGACTTTTATGTTTGTAACATAATGTGTCTGTGGCGGAATTTAAGAGGTTTTTTTCGTTTTTGCTCATAGATGAAGAATAAAGTTAAGGGACAAAAAATGACCGATTATTTTTGGCAAACTCTAAAAAGTAGCTTCTGCAATCCCGTTCCTGTGAGCTTTATCACTCTTTCTTATTGGGAATGAGTTGGGTTGATTTTCATTTATATTTTAAAAATCAGTGCTTTACATTGTTTATTGAATCTCGTTTTTCTTAATTTTTCATGTCGCCCAGATTAAATGTCCGACAATAAAGTCACGATGTCTTTTTAGAGATATTTATTTGCCAGATGACCTGCCAAAATATGCAGTAGATGAATAATTCATCAACTTCTTCTATTTGAAAGGCACGCAATGTTTTACTTATTTCCTTTATTGACCGTTTGCATTTGGGCGGGGAATGCTATCGTCAATAAGCTGTCGTATAGCGTTATTGATCCGGGGGCAATCTCTTTTTATCGCTGGTTTTTTGCCATGGCGGTGTTAACACCTTTTGTTTTGCCATCGGTGTGGCGAAAGCGCCATATCATCAAGCCGCATCTATCAAAGTTGGCCTTCTTGGCGCTGTTGGGCATGGTGCTTAACCAGTCGTTAGGCTACTTTGCTGCTGCGACGACAACGGCAACCAACATGTCGTTGATTATTTCGCTGGTACCTTTGATCAGTATGTTCTTGAGTGTACCGCTACTGGGCCAACGCTTGTTACCTACGGCGGTAGTAGGGGCCGTGTTATCGCTGGCTGGTTTGGTATTTATGTTGGGGCACGGTGACATCAGCAATCTAGTATCGCAAGGGATCACCCAAGGTGATGGTTTGGTGATGTTGGCTGCCGTGGTCTACGCACTATATTGTGTATTGCTAAAGCGTTGGCAGATGCCAATCAATAACTGGCAGTCTGTGTATGTACAAGGTTTGTTCGCGATTGTCATGTTGTTGCCGCTGCTATTTAGCAGTGAGCGAATGGCCATTACCAGTGAGTCGTTACCACTTATTGCTTATGCCGCAATCCCTGCTTCTGTACTCGCACCGTGGTGCTGGTTGAAAGGCATTGAGATCTTGGGGGCAGACCGCACCGCGATGTTCATGAACTTGATGCCGGTATTAACGGCGTTCATTGCGAGCATTACCTTGAGCGAGCAGTTGGCTATTTACCATTATATTGGCGGCAGCATGGTGCTTGCGGGTGTGATTCTGGCGCAACGTAAACCGAAGTTGGAAATGCCTACCGAACCGCTGGCTGGCAGTGCCAAACCAACGGCATAACGAAGCATACCTGATTGATGAAACGGCAGTGGTGAGAAGCCACTGCCGTTTTTTATTGTCGACAATCTAGACTAAGGTCTAATACATATTGTTAACAATTAGGTTGTAAAAGCCGATTTTTAGCGCTAAATTTGTTCGTAACTTAACCAATTGTTGACAATTTAATGAGCGAGCAAGGTTTGAAATTGAAAAGTGTCGACAGCCAAGGTGAGAAAGAAGGCACCAAGTCAGAAAACCTCACCGAGCAGCTAATTGATCAGATTGTAAAAGGTAGCTATCCCGCTGGCAGTAAGATCTCGGAGCCGGAATTGGCCAAGTATTATGGCGTCAGCCGTGGCCCTTTGCGTGAGGCGATGATGAGATTGGAATCCATGGGACTTGTTGAGCGGGTTCCCCATGTAGGGGCACGAGTGGTTGCTCTCAGCCAAGAAAAACTGATTGAAATCTATGCAGTTCGCGAAGCGCTTGAAGGAATGGCGGCAAGGCTTGCTTGTGCGCACATTACCGACGAAGAAATCGCTGGATTGGAAACCTTGCTAGACGCCCACCACCAACATATAGAACAAGTGGAAGGGGCCTCATATTTTCACCAGCAAGGTGATTTTGACTTTCATTACCGGGTGATAAAGGCGAGCCGGAATACCAAGTTAATTAGCCTACTTTGTGACGAGCTTTATCATTTGTTGCGTATGTACCGCTACCAATCGCAGCGTTCTCATTCCCGTCCGGAGCAGGCACTCAAAGAACACTTTCACCTACTTAGCGCATTAAAAGAGCGCGATGGAGAGTTGGCAGAAATGTTGATGCGGCGGCACATAATGAGAAGCCGTCAATTAATCGAACAACAGCTGATGAAGGATAAGGAGACAGCCTCATGAGTCCAGGGAAACGCTTCCGCCAAGCGGTAGCCAATAACAACCCGTTGCAAATTGTCGGGACCGTCAACCCCTACTGTGCCATGATGGCGGAGCAGGTTGGCCACCAAGCGGTGTACCTATCGGGGGGAGGCATTGCTAACGCCTCATATGGGTTGCCTGATTTAGGTATTACAACCTTGAACGATGTGCTTGAAGATGTCCGACGAATTACCGCCGTGACAAAACTACCCTTGATGGTTGATATTGATACGGGCTTTGGCGGGGCGTTCAACATAGCTCGAACCATCAAAGAGGTGGAACGAAGTGGGGCTGCTGCTGTTCATATGGAAGATCAGGTCGCTCAAAAGCGCTGCGGGCATCGACCCAACAAGGCGATTGTTAGCCAACAAGAAATGGTTGATAGGATCAAAGCGGCTGTCGATGCCAGAGTCGATGATGATTTCGTGATAATGGCGCGCACCGATGCACTCGCTGTGGAGGGGATGGACTCGGCAATTGAGCGAGCGCAGGCTTGTGTTGAGGCCGGGGCAGATATGATCTTTCCGGAAGCCATCAATACGCTGGAGCAATACAAGCAGTTTTCCGATGCGGTAAAAGTGCCGATTCTGGCTAACATTACCGAGTTTGGCCAAACCCCATTGTTCAGTACCGATGAGCTGGCGGAGTGCGGCGTAGATATGGTGCTTTATCCACTGTCGGCATTCAGGGCAATGAATCAGGCAGCATTGAATGTCTACCAACATCTATTGAAAGATGGCCATCAGCGCAACGTGGTTGATCAAATGCAAACCCGTGAGGAGCTCTACCACTACTTGGGCTATCACGATTACGAGCAAACACTCGATAAACTATTCAAAAAGCCTTAATCGAAATTATCTCTAAGGCTTATTAAAACAATAAAAATCGCAAACAAGTACAGGGTGGAAATAACCTCTGGGGATAAGTGTATCCATTTATCCAATAAATAAAGAGGAAGCCCAACTTATTTAAAATAACGTGAATACAACTTAAGAAGGAGTCTGCTATGACTGCGATAGCCGTAGCTGATGTAAAGAAGGACGAGAGCGAAAAGAAATCACCAGCCCTTGGGGGCGCTGGCTTGAGAGGCCAAAGCGCTGGGGTAACAGCGCTGTGTACGGTCGGTAAATCAGGCACAGGGCTGACCTACCGAGGTTACGATATTACCGACTTGGCTAATTATGCTGAGTTTGAAGAAGTGGCCTATTTATTATTAAAAGGCAAACTGCCAAATAAGCAAGAATTACAAAATTACAAACAAGCACTGGTTGAATTTCGGGGGCTACCTGAAGCATTAAGGTTGGTACTCGAAACTATCCCGGCCGATGCCCACCCAATGGATGTAATGCGAACGGGTTGTTCAATGCTTGGTAATCTTGAGCAGGAGCTTGATTTCTCGCAGCAGGATGAAAAAACTGACCAACTGCTCGCCATGTTGCCTGCCATTATTTGCTACTGGTATCGCTATAGCCACGACGGAGTCCGTATCGATACGGCTAATAGCCGCGAGGATAGTATCGGTGGCTACTTCCTTGAAATGCTCACTGACAAGTCACCATCGGCACTCCATAAGCAAGTGATGCATTGTTCATTGGTGCTGTATGCCGAGCATGAGTTTAATGCTTCAACGTTTACCGCCCGGGTTTGCGCCTCAACCTTGTCAGATCTGCACTCTTGCATCACTGCAGCCATTGGTAGTTTGCGTGGCCCGTTGCATGGAGGTGCCAATGAGGCGGCGATGGCGATGATTGAGCAGTGGCAAACTCCCGATGAAGCTGAAGCTGGCATTATGGAAATGTTGGCGAATAAAGACAAAATCATGGGCTTTGGTCATGCGATTTACCGTGAATCCGACCCCCGGAATGCTTTAATTAAAGCATGGTCAGAAAAATTGTCCGCTGATGTTGGTGACACGCACTTATACGCGGTTTCTGAGCGGGTTGAGCAAGTAATGAAGCGCGAGAAAGGGTTGTTCTGTAATGCCGACTTTTTCCATGCTTCGGCCTATCACTTTATGGGGATCCCTACCAAGCTCTTCACCCCTATTTTTGTGATGAGCCGTGTCACGGGCTGGGCAGCACATGTATTCGAGCAACGTGACAATAACCGTATTATTCGCCCAAGTGCTGACTATGAAGGCCCTGAGCATCAGGATTGGCTGCCGATTGAAGAGCGTCGTTAATACCACAATTTACGGATGTAATTTATGAACATGAATACTCAATACCGTAAACCACTGGCAGGTAGCGGGCTTGATTTCTTTGATACCCGCGAGGCCGTCAATGATATATCGCCCGGTGCTTATGAAAACCTCCCATATACGTCTCGGGTGTTGGCTGAGCAACTGGTGAGGTGCTGCGATCCTGAATCTTTGACTGACTGCTTGAAGCAGATCATCGATCGAAAGCGGGATCTTGACTTTCCTTGGTATCCAGCGCGTGTGGTTTGTCACGACATTCTTGGGCAGACGGCCTTGGTTGATCTCGCGGGATTGCGTGATGCGATTGCCGAACAAGGTGGCGATCCGGCTAAAGTGAATCCGGTGGTGGAAACCCAGCTTATTGTTGATCACTCCCTTGCCGTAGAACATGCCGGTTTTGATCCGGAAGCGTTCGACAAAAACCGGGCAATAGAAGAGCGCCGCAACGAGGATCGCTTTCATTTTATCGAGTGGTGTAAAACGGCTTTTGAAAATGTCAGCGTGATACCGGCTGGTAACGGCATTATGCACCAGATCAATCTGGAGAAAATGTCACCGGTGGTTCAAGCCAAGAACGGTGTCGCCTACCCAGATACCTGCGTGGGGACGGATAGCCACACTCCCCATGTTGATGCGCTGGGTGTCATTGCGATAGGTGTGGGCGGACTCGAAGCCGAGACGGTGATGTTAGGCCGGCCATCCATGATGCGATTGCCCGATATTGTTGGCGTAAACCTCACAGGCAAGCGTCAACTAGGTATTACCGCAACCGATATCGTGTTGGCTATCACCGAGTTTCTTCGTAACGAGCGTGTGGTGTCGTCTTATCTTGAGTTCTTTGGCGAAGGGGCGCGTGACCTTACTATTGGCGACCGTGCAACTATCTCCAATATGACGCCGGAATACGGTGCAACGGCGGGTATGTTTTATATCGACGAACAGACCATTAACTACCTCAAACTGACCGGACGGGACGAGCAGCAGGTCGAGCTGGTTGAACAATACGCCAAGCATACCGGTTTGTGGGCAGACGATTTGGAAACGGCTCAATATGAGCGGGTGTTGGAATTCGACTTGTCGAGTGTGTCCCGCAATATGGCTGGGCCGTCAAACCCCCACCGTCGTTTACCGACCTCTGAGCTTGCCTCGCGCGGGATATCGGGTGAATGGCAAGAAAAAGACGGCGAGTTGCCTGATGGTGCCGTTATTATTGCGGCCATTACGTCTTGTACCAATACCAGCAACCCGCGAAATGTGGTCGCAGCGGGCTTACTTGCCAAGAAGGCCAATGAGCTAGGCTTGGTGCGCAAGCCATGGGTGAAATCCTCGTTTGCACCCGGATCCAAAGTCGCCAAATTGTATTTGGAAGAAGCCGGACTGTTGCCAGAATTAGAGAAGCTGGGCTTTGGTATCGTGGCTTATGCCTGCACCACCTGTAACGGCATGAGCGGGGCATTGGATCCTGATATTCAGCAGGAGATCATCGACCGCGATCTCTATGCCACCGCAGTACTGTCGGGTAACCGAAACTTTGATGGTCGTATCCATCCGTATGCAAAACAAGCCTTTCTGGCATCGCCACCTTTGGTCGTTGCCTATGCGCTAGCAGGCTCTATACGCTTTGATATTGAGCGTGACTCTCTTGGTAACGACCAGCAAGGCAATCCAATTTACCTCAATGATCTGTGGCCCACTGACGAGGAGATTGATGCGGTTGTCGGTGAGCATGTGAAGCCTGAGCAGTTTAATCAGGTGTATATCCAGATGTTTAAACTGCATGATGAGCAGCGTAACAACAATCCGCTTTACGATTGGCGTCCAATGAGCACCTATATTCGCAGGCCGCCTTATTGGGAAGGGGCGCTGGCTGGCAAACGAACCCTATCAGGGATGCGCCCTTTGGCAGTATTGGGGGACAATATCACTACCGATCATCTATCACCATCGAATGCCATTCTGGCATCTAGCGCGGCGGGTGAGTATTTGGCGAAGATGGGCGTGCCTGAAGAAGACTTCAACTCTTATGCTACCCATAGGGGAGACCATCTCACCGCGCAGCGGGCAACATTTGCCAACCCGAAACTGTTTAATGAAATGGTGAAGAAAGAAGGCGAGGTTGTGCAAGGTTCGTTGGCGCGAATTGAACCTGAAGGCAAGGTCGTTCGTATGTGGGAAGCCATTGAGACCTATATGGAACGCAAGCAGCCTCTAATAGTGGTGGCCGGTGCTGACTATGGGCAGGGCTCATCGCGTGATTGGGCGGCAAAAGGGGTGCGTTTAGCAGGTGTTGAAGCGATTGTGGCTGAAGGATTTGAGCGTATCCACCGTACTAATTTGGTGGGAATGGGGGTATTGCCATTGCAGTTTAAGCAAGGCACTGATCGTAACACCTTGGGGCTGGACGGAACCGAGCTTTATGACGTGGTTGGTGACATAAAATCAGGTGCTGACTTGGCCTTGGTGGTGACGCGTGCTAACGGTGAAAAGTTCGATGTGCCAGTAACATGCCGCCTCGATACGGCGGATGAAGTGGCAGTGTACCAGGCGGGCGGTGTACTCCAGCGCTTCGCCCAAGACTTCTTGGCACAATAGGAGAGATAATCATGACAAATTTATCTTCTCAGCTTCAATTTAAGTCCCAGCCACAATTAAAAGTGCCAGCCACTTATATCCGTGGTGGCACCAGCAAAGGGGTGTTTTTCAACCTTGCTGACTTACCCCCCGAAGCTCAGGTGGCAGGTGAAAGTCGAGATAAGTTGCTGATGCGCGTCATTGGTAGCCCAGACCCTTATGCCAAGCAAATTGATGGGATGGGGGGCGCCACTTCGAGTACCAGCAAAACCGTGATTGTGTCAAAAAGCGACAAAGCAGATCACGATGTCGATTATTTGTTTGGCCAAGTATCGATTGATAAACCTTTTGTGGATTGGAGTGGCAATTGCGGAAACCTTTCGGCAGCTGTTGGGCCGTTCGCGATTCATGCCGGGCTCATTGCGAAAGAGCGTATTCCACAAAATGGCAGCGTTACCGTGCGTGTTTGGCAGGTTAATATCGAGAAAACCATCGAAATCCATGTGCCGGTGGTGAATGGTTTTGTGCAGGAAACCGGCGACTTCGAACTCGATGGCGTGACATTCCCTGCCGCTGAGATCCAGGTGGATTTTATGGATCCTGCCGACGGCGATGGCGCGATGTTCCCAACCGGTAACTTGATCGATGATCTCGAAGTGCCTGATGTGGGAACCTTCAATGCCACAATGATCAACGCTGGGATACCGACGATCTTCATCGATGCCGACGCGCTGGGCTATACCGGCACTGAATTGCAGGAAGACATTAACAGCGATGAAAAGGCGTTGGCGATGTTCGAGCGTATCCGGGCCCATGGTGCATTGAAAATGGGGCTGATAACGAGCCTTGAAGAAGCTGAAACTCGTCAGCACACGCCTAAAGTGGCTTTTGTCGCCAAACCCAACACCTACCTATCATCAAGTGGTAAAGCCGTGAATGAAGAGGATGTTGATGTACTGGTGCGAGCCTTGTCGATGGGGAAGTTGCACCATGCCATGATGGGCACTGCGGCAGTGGCCATCGCTTCTGCAGCGTGTGTACCGGGAACCTTGGTTAACTTGGCTGCTGGTGGCGGGAATAAAGAGTCTGTCACTTTCGGCCACCCATCGGGAACGCTGAGGGTGGGGGCGCGTGCAAAACCAGCACCGCAAGGTTGGCAGGTTGAGAAAGTGATGATGAGTCGCAGCGCGCGCATATTGATGGAGGGCTTTGTCCGTGTTCCATCTGATGTCTTTGTATAACGGCATTTTGAATAACGTTATTAACTAAAACGTTTAAAGCACTTTGATTGAGCAATGTCAGGACATACTGGAGGAAGCACTATGTCTGTATATCAGAAAGAATATCAGTTGGCACAAACTGCGCCGCAAGATTTTTGGCAACAGCAAGCACAAAAACTTCCGTGGTATCAATTTCCGCAAACGATTTTAAGCAAAGATGAAAATGGTATCGAACGCTGGTTTGCTGACGGTGAATTGAATACCTGTTACTTGGCGTTAGATCAGCATGTGGAAGCGGGGAGGGGCGATCAAACTGCCCTTATTTATGACTCACCAGTAACAGGCACCAAGGTTCAATACAGTTATCAGGTATTGCGAGACCAAGTCGCCAAAACGGCGGGTATGTTGGCTGAGCTTGGGGTAGTGAAAGGGGATCGCGTGGTGATATATATGCCGATGATCCCCGAAGCTGCAATGGCCATGTTGGCATGCGCTCGGATCGGTGCCATTCACTCAGTGGTATTCGGGGGCTTTGCGCCCAATGAGCTGGCTGTGCGTATCGAAGACGCCGAGCCCAAACTGGTACTGACTGCTAGCTGCGGCATCGAAGTAAACAAGGTTATCCCTTATAAGCCTTTGGTTGATCTAGCCATTATGGACAGCCGTTGGAAGCCAGAGCATGTGGTGGTATTCCAACGTAATGCCTGCCGTGCAGAATTAACCGAAGAAAGGGATCGTGACTGGCAGATGCTAAAGCAAAAAGCAGACATGTATCCCTGTGTGCCCGTCAAAGCCACCGACCCACTTTATATTTTGTATACCTCTGGCACAACGGGCAAACCGAAAGGAGTGGTGAGGGACAATGGCGGCCATGCCGTAGCGATGAAATACAGTATGGAGACGGTCTATGCCGTGGATCCCGGTGATGTATTTTGGGCTGCGTCTGACGTTGGTTGGGTCGTTGGCCATTCTTATATTGTTTATGGTCCACTCATTCATGGTTGCACCACGGTTATGTTTGAGGGGAAACCGGTTAAAACACCTGATCCTGCGGCGTTTTGGCGAGTATGTAATGACTACGGGGTGAAGGTGCTGTTTTCCGCCCCTACAACCTTCCGAGCGATTAAGAAAGAAGATCCCGAAGGGGCAATGTTGGTGGATTACCCGATGCCGAAGCTAAAAGCGATTTATATGGCGGGCGAAAGGTTAGATCCGCCAACACTGGAATGGGTGCAAGAGAAAACCCAGCGCCCAGTGATCGATCATTGGTGGCAGACAGAAACAGGCTGGGCTATCGCGGGTAACCCGGTTGGGCTAGAAAGTTTTGCGATTAAACCAGGCTCGGCCACTATACCTATACCGGGTTATGGCGTGGTTGTTTTAGATGAAACCGGAGAAGAAAAACAAGCCAATCAGCAAGGCTATATTGCGATTAAAAGGCCACTACCACCCGGCTGCCTACCCACGGTGTGGCGCAACCACGATAGGTTCCAGTCAGGCTATTTAAGTCAATTCCCAGGGTATTACGTTTCAGGGGATGGGGGCTACCTTGATGATGAAGGGTATTTATTCGTGATGGGACGCATAGACGATGTCATCAATGTGGCGGGTCACCGTTTATCAACGGGTGAGATGGAGGAAGTGGTAGGCGGCCATGAAGCCGTTGCCGAGTGTGCGGTGATTGGTATCCATGATGACTTGAAAGGTCAGTTACCGTTGGGTCTGGTGGTTTTAAAAGATGGCTACTATTCGGAGAATGGTGCCATAGAAAAAGAACTACTGCAGAAAGTGCGAAGCGAAATCGGTGCGGTAGCCTGCTTCAACCGTGCGCTGGTGGTCGATAGGCTACCTAAAACGCGCTCAGGTAAGATATTGCGTAGGGTAATTCGGCAGATAGCAGATGGTGAGCAGTATGTTGTGCCATCGACGATTGATGATCCTTCGAGCCTCAGCGAGATAGAGAAAGTAATCAATTGATGTTAATGTGATCTTGATCGTTTTTAACAATTGGTTTACAACTAAGGCGATGCATTGAAAAAGGAGGATCTATGCAGCTTAATCTTATCGTGATGATTTTTGCCTTGGGGATTGTGGCCGTCGATAAGTTGTCATGGTTTGATGATAGCGTGACTGAATATGCGAACGTACCGCAGTTTGAACCGTCAATTGTGTTTATGGATGAACAGCACGAGAAGGCGGTCGTACCCGATACCAAGGTGGCTTTGCATGAAAAAAAGCTTGCTGAATATTATGAGCAAAGCATGTCGCCTGCAATAAAAAAGGTGGTTTTGGGCAATCTTGTTGTGCCTGCTGAGTATTAATCCAATGTCCAGGCGAGTAAATTAAGGAGCCATTCATGATTATGAGTGGCTTCTTTATGTTAACCGTTCTAAATTTGGATCAGAGGTGCTTTTAGCGGTTTTTTGATTGCTTATTGTACTTTTCAAGAAAAGACAACCTTGTCTTGTTGATTGCATCACGACTTTGTATTTTTAGCTTTTGCCGAAGTTGCTTCGCATCCTTACTCATTACCTAGCCTTATCATTTTTAATATATTTTATTACTGATAGATATGTAAATGTGATATCCATCTCATAAAGTGGTGTGAATATACATGATAAGGTTAGGGTTTCATATTAACTTTTGATTGCGATTATAAGAAAAAATCTACAAATTTGATCCCCATCAACCTCCCTTCTTTTATGTCGACAAATTAGTTATTACGTGTGTACAGGAAATAACCTAATACTTAGTGGGTATTTTTTGGGGCGGTTTTATTACTTTGGCTTTAACATTACGTCCAAACTGTCACGCAAATCAATGAGAGGCTGCTGGCTGATATCGATGATACTTCTCGAAGGCCTGTCGAGTTCGACAATTAAGGTAAGAACGATAGAAAAAGCCAGTGCAAAAGGCACTGCGGCCACCAGTGCACGGCCTTTGTTTTGCGATCCGACTTGGAGGCCATTGAGCCCAATCGTTAGAAAAGTGAGAAAACCCAAAGTAAACCAAATGCTGACAGGGATACGGCCACGGATCCCTTTATTGATTCTTTCTGTATGTATATCAATGACTTCGTTTAAAGAATTTATATAGAGCAGTAATTGCTGAGGGGAGGTAGATTCATGGGCTTTCATCGCTTCGTTCCAGAGCTGGAGTTGGAGAGCCTCACTTTGTTTGATGACTGAATTAACAACCCGTTTTTGCTTTCTCTTGTCTTCAACAACCCTGATGGTGACATATTCTCTAAATAGCTCGCGGCTTCTTGAGCGGTAGGGCTCATCAAGTAGCGATGTACGGAGGATCGCCGTCCCCACAGCATTGGCTTCCTTCAATACCAACTCTTTGCGATCGGCTGATTTTGACGCCGCCATACTAAAGGTAAAAGCAAGAATAAACGCGAGCAGGCTAGCAAGGCCTGTTGCCATAGGGCTGATTGATTGGGTGATTTGCTTCGAGGGGGTACCAAGGGCTAAACGGTATCCGAACTCGAACATTAAGGCGATGACGATAAAGATCAAAGCCAGAATGGCATAGATGGATAGCGAATCAAAGAAGGCTTCCTGAAACATATAACGACCTTGATTTTTGGTTATGGTTATTCGGTTGCTGATAACAGTATAGCGGCTGCAATAAACACCGTATTTATGGTGGCATCTTGTGGAAGGAATGTGAAAGTCAGCGACTTGCAGTGTGGTTGGATATACTTGAAAGGGAGAAACCACAGCCAGCTGGGTGTTGTCATGAACTATAAGCATATGATGCTAGCAGTGAACTTCAATGAAGATGCTGAACAATTGGTGATGAAATCGGCGCAGCAAGCGCGGCTAAATCAAGCACAGTTTAGTGTGATCCACATTGATCCTGACTTCTCTAAGATCTATGAGGGTGTGCGTGAATTTAATCCTGAAAGGTTTGATGACAAGGTACACAGCCAGTCTGTAATCGCCATGAAAAACTTACTTAAAGGGGCTGATTACCCTGTATATAAACACTTGTTTTATGCAGGGTATGTGGAAGATCAAATCATAAAAGCGGTGGGTGAGTATGAGATTGATCTGTTAATTATTGGCCACCATGAATCAACCCTCTTCCATCAGCTTACAATGTCAGCGAGTGAGCCATTGTTACGCAAGATGCCCTGCGATATTTTATTTGTTCGCCTTGAGCGATGATGGCTATGCCATTTGCTTGGCTTATTCTCCTAGTCGATTCGCTTAACTATGTGTTAGGCATTGAGCAGCGTAGTAATGCTGTCCCAACGATACACAAACTCATCGACGGTACTGCCTTCGGGGGCTTGCCATTGCTGGGCCTTCGCCTCATACGCCCCTAAGTATTGGTAAAATGCTTGGGCACTGGTATTACCCGCCAATACTTCTAGATACATCCCATCAATATTTGCTTGTGCAGAAGCCTGCTTTGCGGCGTGGTGTAGCAGCGTTCGGCCTATGCCCTGGCCTTTGAAGCTTGGGTTAACATGCAGGTTCTCAATCAGTGTTCCCCATGCCTTATCTTGATCAAGGTAGATGCAGATAAAGCCGCACAACTGGTTATTTAGAGTGGCAATATACACCCGTTGATTAGGCTGCGGCGATGTAAAACGTGTTTGCCATAGCTCGCCCCTTTCGGAAAACACACCGTCTTTGAGGTAATCGCTGTTAAGTAAGCCTTGGTAAATCCCTTGCCAGCTGGTGGCGTGGAGGTGAGCGATATTTTCAGCATCATTGATTGTGGCAGGGGTTATGTTCACAAATAGTCCTTTAAATCAGAATTCATCACTGAGGGGCGTTGAGTACCTATACTGCAAATATTTTTTTGCTTGAGCAAGTACCAATATCTATGGCCTGTTTCTGTGATGGGCTTATTAGATACGGTGAAAAAATTTCTAACATTTAGTGAATTGTGAGCAATGTTAACCAAAAATATAAATTGGTTGATTTTGATCGAGTTTTCAATTTGTTTTGGTTAACCAATTATTATCGGGGATTATGATGGAGCTGTTGTTTCAATGACATAAAAAATTAAAAGGCACAGTATGAACAGCAAATTCTTTACCCTAGCACCAATAGCAGTGGCACTTGTGTTGGCCGGTTGTAACTCCTCATCAAACTCCAACGACGGAAAGGATGATTTAATTCAGCCCGTTGTACAATCTCGCGTCCATGCGTTGCTTGAGGTTGATGGCTACCGATTCCGAGACTTAGATGGGGATGGAAGCTTAGCACCGTATGAAGATTGGCGATTGCCTGTCAATCAACGCGTCGAAGATCTGTTAAGCCGCATGACGCTTGGAGAAAAAGTCGGCTTGATGCTTATCTCAACCCATAATATGGGCAGAGATAAGCTTGGTAAAGCCGATGGTCGGCTTAATGAGAACGACTCTGTAAGTTCTTTCAACCCATTTAACCCTGCTGTGCCTACGCTAGCACCAATGATGTCTGAGTCTGGTGCAACGAAAGGTATTCAGGAAAGGCACTTACGTCGATTTATTGCACGAGATAATGAGTCTGCCTTTATCTCCGCCCTTTGGGCAAACAATTTACAAGAAGTTGCAGAAGATACCCGTCTCGGTATTCCAGCACTTATCACGTCCAACCCACGAAATCACATTGCAGCAGATGCAGGCATTGGGGTGAGTGTGGGTGAAACCGCATTTTCGGCATGGCCGGGTGAGTTAGGCTTAGCTGCAACGCGAGATGCTGAGTTGGTGAAGGAGTTTGCAGAAATTGCGGCCCAAGAATGGGTGTCGGTTGGCTTAAGGAAAGGCTATCAGTATATGGCTGATATTGGTACTGAGCCGAGATGGGAGCGAGTGGAAGGGACTTTTGGTGAAGACGCCCATCTAGCTGCCGATATGATAAAAGCCATTACCGAAGGTTTCCAAGGTGATAAGTTAGGCACTCACTCAGTCGCCTTAACGACTAAGCACTTCCCTGGCGGTGGCCCACAAGTTGATGGGGAAGACCCACATTTTCATTGGGGTCAAGAACAGCATTATCCTGGAGGAATGTTTGATTACCACCTAATACCTTTCCAGGCTGCTATTGATTCAGGCACCTCTTCGATAATGCCTTATTATGCTATGCCGATTAATAGTACCAGCGACCTTGACTTTGATTTCGAAGAAGTGGCGTTTGCTTATAACAAAGCCATTATTACTGACTTACTACGAAAAGAAATGGGCTTTGATGGAATTGTAAACTCTGACACCGGACCAATTTTTTGGCAACCATGGGGTGTTGAAAGCTATAACTTGAATGAACGCTACCAAAAGGCATTAGAGTCAGGTATTGACCTGTTTTCTGGTAACGCCAACCCTGAGTATTTGCTAGAAACGGTTGAGTCAGGCATGGTGAGTGAAGACAGGATTGATCAATCTGTTCGACGCCTCCTACGTGAGAAGTTTGAGCTGGGTATTTTTGAAAACCCTTATGTTGATCCGCAATATGCAAGTGAAGTAGCTGGAAACGAGGAGTTTCAGAAGAAAGCGGATATTGCTCAACGTAAGTCTATCGTATTGCTAGAGAATGATAAGTCTATTCTGCCACTTCGCCAAAACAGTAATGTATACATTGAGAAGATGTGGTCTGATGCGCAATGTAGTGGTGGTATTATGTCAATGGGAGCCGAAAGTGCTGCTACAGTTGCGGCAAAAAATACCTTGTTGCCAGCGAGTAACGAGGTTGTCGAAACCAATTTGGCTCGTTCATTAGGGTTAAATAGCGCTGAAACAATTAACATTGTGGATGACATCGATGATGCAGATACAGCAGTGCTAGTTGTGATACCGAATAACTGTGGCCTGTTTTCTGCTTCCGAAGATCCAATTTCGCTGAAACTGTCTGAGAACAACATCGATATTGACTACATCAATGATGTTGCAGGAAATAAAGATACGGTACTGGTGGTTAACTTTACCAGTCCATGGTCTTTAGAAGAGGTTGATAGTGCTAATTTACATTCAGTAGTGGCGACTTTTGGCACCTCTGATGCTGCGATTCTTGATGTGCTAACGGGTGAGTTTAACCCTAGCGGTAAAATGCCAATATCAATACCAATGAGACAGGTTGATGCCGATAATAATGACTCGGATGTACCGGGACATATGGATAGTAAAATGCAGCTTCGTTGGACATTCGGTGATGGACTTTCATATTAATTGATTTATGCGAATAAAAAAGGCTAGGTATTTTACCTGGCCTTTTTATTATTCGATCAATGTCAATATATCAATAAGCTTTGGTCAACCAATTGTGGGTTTGATGTATAATATTATTGTTTTATATTGGTGAGTGAAATTCTGCATGATTAAAGGTAATTTAAATAGCATAGATAATCATCGTTACCTCGATGAGAAAATAATTGATATCATAAAAGTGGTAAAAAAACGCTTGGTTGAAAATGACGATTGTGGTCATTATTCTATCATTGGTGATAAAGCTTTTTTCTTTGTTGTTGATGATCATACCCAGTTATTAGCCGAGAGGCGATGTGAAATCCATAAACGCTATATTGATGTACAAATTTTATTAGCCGGGCATGAATGCTTTGGCTATAGCCTTGAGCCATTTTTATCAATATCCGAAGACTGCCTGTTAGAAAAAGACGTAGCGTTTAGCGAAGATATTGTTGATGAAAAGTTTACCTGTCTGCAGGCCGGTGACTTTGTTGTTTTCGACACTTTGCAGCCGCATCGTCCTTTGGTTGCCGTTGATAACCCAATGCCAGTTAAAAAAGCGGTTGTGAAAATCGATAAGAGTTTGATTTAAGGAATGAATGATGAACTCATATATGAATGTATTAGGTTGGGAGGATAGTGATATCCCTCATCGACTTTGGGTGGAAAAACAAAGTGATAGCCGTACTCGGCTATGTATGAAGGTTGTAAAAGATGTTGAGCCTGAAATGCTCTATTTGGATTTGCCAGTTAGCCAGGAAAAGGTGCTAGGTGCATGGCAAGGAAAAGCATTCGCAGTTTCTGATGAGTTTAATGATGGCACTTTATACACACAGGTGAGGGGGTTGTTTAACTTGGATAGTGGCTGTGTGGTTTGGATGGTCAATCATATTCAACTACCATGTGGCAATAAAATGTCAGCAGACAAGCTAACGTTAATCCCAAATATGAACTACCAAAATGGTATTCTATTATCTAAAGTTGACGCATAACTAATACACATCTTCTTATGAAAATATTATTAATTTAGTTGGTTTGTTTAATTTAATATTGTTAGGGTATAAACTATAACGCATAATTTAATCGATGATAGCACCAAGCATGAGCTTGGTGTTTTTCTATGTTTCTCTTGCCTGTTTAATTAAATTTGTAATGGTATATAGGTTCACAACAATAAATGTTGCCTCCATCATTGTTCCGCCGATAGAGCCGAGCAGCAGGTTATTGGTTAACCAGCAGAATGAGTTGAATAAGATAAGAAAGCGTAAGGTGAGCCCGTCGGTTTTAAATAGGCCGTACGTCGCAACCGAAGCACCAAAAATAGTCAGTAGCTCATAACTGTATTGTAAGTTCGGTAGTCCCATTATCCATAACAATGCAATGAAGAGTCCCATGACGTAGCCAGACTGGGTTTTTGTTGATGCATAACTTCTCAGTGCGCTGATCCCACAACCAATAGCGGCGGTAATCGCACCCATCAAGATAAAGTGGCTGCAAAGTACAATCTGGAAAAATGTAAGGTGAAGACGAAATTTATTGCCGTCTTGGTGTAAGAATGCGGTTGCTCCGATAAGAAAGGCAACAATACCAATAGATTGGGCGAAATCGAGTTCAGGCATGGTTCATCCTTACGTTGAGTGCTTTGCTTGAGCAAGCTTATCCGCAATATGTGTCAGGCAAAGCGCAGGGCTTGTCAGTACAGGTGTTGTAGTCGTTATGTCATGCTCGAGGGCGGGGGCCATGGAGGCTTGAGCCAAGATGATGGCATCAAACCCGCTGATGCGATTGATATAGTCTGCGATGACCTTGGCATAGGTAGTAATGTCGCCAGAGGTGAAAGATGACCATGCGTTAGGCACGATGGCCGTTTCAATCACTGGCGCTTGCTGTTGTTCTTGCCCACATTGTTCAAGCAAGGCCATTGTTGGTTGAATCGTGCTTTCTAAAGCGGCCAGCACCAGCACTTTTTTATATGTCGTTGCCTTCATGGCCATTGGACGGTCGACTCGGGTAACCAATGCTTGGATATTGGGTGTTTGCTCTGCCATATCGCCGATGCTCGAACAAGTACAAATTACCCAATCAGCCCCGTTAGCGCTCAATTGTTTCACTGCATCCTGTACCGATTCTGTGACCTCAGCGACTTCGCCAAGTTCGATGGCTTGTTGAAGTAATGCCTCGTTAACATGGTGGCTAATAGTCACGTCAGCTTGGCCTAAGTATCGGTTGATATAAGGGCGAAACAGGGCAACATTGGCTTCGAGTGTATAGAGAAAAGCGACGTGCATGCTTGGCTTCCTAGATTAATGAATAAGGGCGTTAAATTAAGGCCATGGAAGTACTGGCGCATTAAAGTGCTGGGCCAGTAAAAAGGCTTCCGAAAGGAAGCCTCAAAAGTGATGCTGCGAGCTGCTTACTTTACAAGGTCAGCCGCTTCTTTTGCCAAACGGCCAATTTCGTCCCAACGGCCTTCGTTGATGAGTTTTTTATCAACCATCCAAGTACCACCACAAGCGAATACGCGATCAATGGCAAGGTAATCTTTCACATTCTTGGTGTTGACCCCGCCAGTCGGCATGAACTGGATCTGGGTGTAAGGGCCCAGCAAGGATTTCACCATGTTAATACCGCCAGACGCTTCGGCAGGGAAAAACTTCAACGTGGTGATACCCATCTCGATAGCCGCTTCTACCGCACTTGGATTGTTGACGCCTGGTACGATATCAATGCCCAGCTCTTGGCAAGCCTTGACCGTATTTGGGTTAAAACCCGGAGAGACGACAAAAGTGGCACCGGCTTCTTTGGCAGCAATGGCTTGCTCTTTGTTAAGCACGGTACCTGCACCAATCAGCATGTCAGGTTGTGCTTCGCGTAGCAAGCGAATAGCCTCGGCAGCCGCGTCGGAGCGGAAAGTAATTTCAGCTGCTGGTAAGCCGTTTTCAGCCAATGCTTTGCCAAGGGGGATAATGTCTTGTGCACGATCGATAGCAATCACTGGAATCACTTTGATATCGGCAAGTTGTTGTGCGATGTTGCTCATTGTCTGGTGTCCTTTTGCGCTGTTTGGTTATATGAATTAAGTGCCTGCTTACTGAGCTTGGTTAAAATCAATATCTTGCGTTGCGACATGGGGAATGATTGCCCCTTTATGCTGGATCACTGTGCCCGCTAAGCGGTGACCTTGTTGCGAGCACTCGATAGGATCTTTTTCGGTTAGTACACCTGCAAGAAACCCAGCGTTGAAAGAGTCGCCAGCAGACGTTGTATCAATGACGGTTTGAACTGGGTTGGTGGCAATGAACATGCGATCATCTGTACTGAAGTCTTGGTAGAAGTTTCCTTTAGCGCCCATTTTTACCACTGCTTTTCGAACGCCAGCTTGCTGCAAGCGAGCCAATGTGGCTTCTTCACAGCTATCACCCCATAGCGCTTCTTCGTCATCATTAGTGACAAGCGCAAGGTCAGTGAAGCTAAATATTTGTTGGTAGCAGCGTTGTGCCTGTTCTACCGACTCCCATAGGGCAGGGCGGTAGTTGGAATCAAACGCGACTTTAACGCCTGACTGAGTCAATTCAGCGAGTAAGTCGATGAGTTGTTGTCGATCTTCTTGCGGCAAAATCGCTATGCTTATCCCACTTAGATACACCCAGTCGACTTGCTTCAAATGCGTGCTAACTTTGTCGAATTTAGGGTGCTGCAACATGTAACGTGCAGCAGACTGGTTTCGCCAATAAAGGAAAGTGCGCTCGCCCTGATCGTCGAGTTGGATCAAATAAAGCCCTGGCTGGCGTTGTGCATCGCGCAAAACGTAGTGAGTACCTACTCCTTCCTGTTGCCAGCGAGAAAGCATTCCGTCACTGATGGCATCGGTGCCCAGAGCTGAAATGTAGTCGATATTGATAGATTGGCCAGCGCAGCGAGCAAGGTATACGGCGGTATTGAGTGAATCACCGCCGTAAGTTTGCTCCATGGCGCCGAACGGGGCGCCATTGAGCTCAATCATGCATTCGCCAAGCAATGCGATACGCTTCATGCTTTAGGCTCCTGCGATTTCAGATGGTAGCTTGAAATAGGTTTTGGCATTGTTGAAGCAGATATCCTGAACCAGTTTACCAAGCATATTGATGTCGTTTGGTACTTCGCCATTAACCACCCAGCGACCAATCATGTCACATAGAATACGACGGAAATACTCGTGGCGGGTATAAGATAGGAAGCTGCGCGAATCAGTCAACATGCCGACGAATTGGCTAAGCAGGCCAAGTTGCGATAACTGCTCGATCTGGCGTTGCATACCGTCTTTCTGGTCGTTGAACCACCAACCCGAACCAAACTGGATTTTGCCTGCAACACCACCACCTTGGAAGTTACCAATCATGGTCGCCATCATTTCATTATCGCGTGGGTTTAGGCAGTACAAGATTGTCTTTGGTAGCTCGTCGGTGAGATCCATGTCGTTCAGCAGAGAGGCCAGCTGGAAAGCAAATGGACGATCACCAATTGAGTCAAAGCCACTATCAGGGCCGAGCAGCTGGAACATGCGAGTACTGTTATTGCGCTGGGCGCCAATGTGCAATTGCATGACCCAACCGCGCTTGGCGTATTGCTTGCCAAGCCATACTTGAACGGCAGTGCTGAATTGATCGATCTCGTCTTCGGACAGAACTTCACCAGCCAATCGACGGGCTAGCATATTATCCAGCTCTGATTCTGCCGGGATCTTACCGTAGCGTACAATTTCGATGCCGTGGTCAGCAGCGCGACAGCCGTGGGCGGCAAAGTGATCAAGGCGGCGGTCAAGGGCGGTTAGCAGATCGTCGAAGCGGCTGATATTTACATCTGCCGTTTCGCCAAGAAGCTGCATGTATTCAGCAAAGCCATCTAACTCGATCTTGAAGGCACGGTCAGGTCGCCAGCTAGGCGCAACCTCGATATCACAGCTCTCATCTTCGGCAATTGCCTTGTGGTGTTCCAGGGTATGGATTGGATCATCTGTCGTACCGGCCATGACCACGTTCATTTGCTTCATGATGCCACGAGCTGAAAACTCAGGGCTTGCTAACATCTCATTACACTCGTGCCAGATGTCTTCTGCTGTTTTAGGGCCAAATAGTTTACCGGTGATCCCAAAAGGACGGCGAAGCTCAAGGTGGGTCCAATGGTATAGCGGGTTGCCAAGGGTTTGCGGTACGGTTTTGGCCCAAGCCATGTACTTGTGGAAGTCTGATGTAGATTTCCCGGTAATAAGGGCTTCTTGGATGCCCGCTGCACGCATACCACGCCACTTATAGTGGTCGCCTTCAAGCCACATTTGGCCGATGTTATCGAAACGGCGGTTTTCTGCTACTTCTTGTGGGTTGAGGTGGCAGTGGTAGTCATAAATGGGCATGTCTTTGGCAAAGTCATGGTATAGCTGACGAGCGATATCGTTGGTCAGTAGGAAATCGTCACACAAGAATGTTTTCATTTTTAACTCCGGTTTCCCCTCTGAAAACGCACAGCATTCAGAGGGAAGAATTGATGACAAGAAGACGAATTACAGAGATGCAACGGCAGCGCGGGCACCCTTGGTGATGATCAACTGATAAGCGTTAGTCACTTCATTGATAAAGCTTTCATTTTCAATCAGATCGGTCCCGAAGATGGATTCAATACCCAGCAAAGCTCTAACGGCGGTAGGGTTGATACCGTGTTCTTTGTAAATGGCTTTGAACTGGTCAACCATAGGGTCTCTGACATCAATAGCGTCGCCTTTCTCGTCCTGTGCGCTGATGTATCTCATCCATCCTGCAATGCCCATCGCTAGCCATTTGTAATCACTGCCGTTGGCAAGGTGATGACGTAGCGAGCCGCCCATACGCTGTGGAATCTTCTGGCTGCCATCCATTGCGATCTGCCACGTTTGGTGCTTCAGGCTTGGGTTGGTGAAACGGTCGATAAGCAGTTTGGCATACCCTTCTAAGTCAGTACCTTCTGGCATGGTAAGGGTCGGTGCCTGTGCTTTCATCATCATATCGAAAGCGGCTTGGCGGTAGTGCTCATTGGTCATGGTATCGGAGATATGCGGGTAACCACCAAGGTAGCCTAGGTAAGCAAGAAATGAGTGGCTGCCGTTAAGCATACGAAGCTTCATTTCTTCAAACGGCACAACGTCTTCAACAAACTCAGCGCCCGCCACATCCCACTCAGGGCGGCCGTTCACAAAGTTGTCTTCAATTACCCACTGGCGGAATGGTTCGCAAGCAATGCCGCATGGGTCTTCAATGCCGACTAATTCGGTAATTTCCGCCAGGGTTTCAGCCGTTGCCGCCGGTACAATACGGTCAACCATAGTGCACGGGAAAGTGACATTGGCTTCAATCCAGCTTGCTAGCTCTTGGTCGACTAGGCTAGCGAAGTCAAGAACCGCCGCACGTGCAACGTGGCCGTTTTCCTGTACGTTATCGCACGACATAACGGTGAATGGCTTGATGCTTAGCTCTCGGCGGATGCGCAATGCTTCAACGATGTAACCAATGGCTGAATCTGGCTCGCGAGGGTTGGCCAAATCTGCTTTGATTAGCGGATTGTTTTTGTCTAGGCGGCCTGTTGCTGGGTCGGCACAGTAGCCTTTCTCGGTAATGGTCATCGATACAATAGCGACTTGCTCTTCGGCCATTTTACTCAGGATCGCTTCTTTACCGTCAAAGTTAGGGTGAAGCGACTCCGTGACTGAGCCAATCATTTTAACTGCGGTGCTTTGTGCACCTTTCTCAGCCACCGTATATAGGTGGTCTTGCTCGCGCAGCTGGTTGATCAGCGCTTCACCACCAAACAGGTTAATTTCGCAAATACCCCAGTTGCTACCCGTTTTCTCCAGCATCTCATTGGTAAACAGGGCTTGGTGTGCACGGTGGAAGGCGCCAAAGCCTAGGTGGACGATACGGCTCTGTAGCGCTTTGCGATCGTACTGTGGGCGAATGACTTGAGGGTTGAGGTTTGCGTTTGCAATATTATCCATTGTCGTGTCCTTGAGTCCGCCAGCATAAGCTGGCGGCGGGTGAAATCATTGTGTTTTTAATGTGTTGCCAAAATCTGAATTAGTAACCTAGTACTAGGCCCGGTAGGAACAGGCTTAGCTGAGGAATAAAGGTTACAGCCAGTAGAGCAGCAATGAGCGCCGCATAGAATGGCAGTAGTGGTTTGATGATCTTGTCGATTGAAACCTTCGCGACTGAACAGCCGATAAATAGCGCACTACCTACAGGCGGTGTACAGATACCGATAGCCAAGTTGAAGGTCATCATGATGCCGAAGTGAACTGGGTCGATACCTAGGTCAAGCGCGATTGGCAAGAAGATTGGGGTAAAGATCAGAACCGCTGGAGTCATATCCATGAAGATACCAACAATCAATAGAATCAAGTTGATGATCAGTAGGATAACTAGCGGGTTTTCAGATACTGCAAGTAGCGCGTCCGCAATCATGTAAGGGATATCGGCATTGGCCATCGCCCAAGACATCCCCATAGAAGCACCAACCAGAAGCAGTACGATTGAAGTCGTTACGGCTGATTCCAAGATGATTTTCGGTAGATCGCGGAACTTCACTTCACGGTAAACCAATACCGCGAGTATAAAGGTGTAGACAACCGCAATGGCCGATGCTTCGGTTGCGGTGAAGATACCACCGATGATACCGCCCATGATGATCACGATAAGCATCAGTGATGGCAGAGCTTTGATCAATGTATCCCACACCTCAGCCAACGTCGGCTTAGGTGCAAGCGGGTAGCCACGGCGTTTGGCGATGAAACCTGCCACACACATTAAGCTCAGGCCCATGATAATACCTGGGATGTAGCCACCCAAGAACAAGGCTGCAATTGAAGTACCGCCAGAGACCAAAGAGAATACGATCAGGGTGTTACTTGGCGGGATCAACAGGCCTGTTGGGCATGAAGTGATGTTAACGGCAGCCGAGAAGTGCTCGTCGTAGCCGTCCTTCTTTTGTAGTGGTGACATGGTGCCACCTACCGCCGCTGCCGATGCAACCGCAGAGCCAGAAATCGAGCCGAACATCATATTTGCCATCACGTTTACGTGCGCAAGGGAGCCAGGCAGGCGGCCACCCAGTACTTTGGCAAAGTTGATCAGACGAATTGCAATACCGCCTTGGTTCATGATGTTACCCGCCAAAATAAAGAACGGGATAGCGAGTAGGGCAAAGTTATCAAGGCCTGCTGCCATACGTTGGGCAACCACGGCAATCGCGGGCTCAAGCGGCAGGCTCATCATGATAGTTGCAAGCGATGAAAGACCGATAGCAAAAGAAACAGGGATCCCCAAAGTCAGGAGAACTGCAAAGCTACCAAATAGAGTGAGAATGACTTGCCATTCCATAGTTGTAGTCCTTTATAAAATTAATTCTGTTGGGCTTCAGATGTCGGGATGTTGCCAGAAATGAGTTGGCCAATTTTTTCAGCAGCGAAAACAAAGGAGTAGAAGATCATTAAGGCACCGCTAATTGGTAGACAGAAATAGATGTAACCCATTTCCAATCCAAGGGCCGGTGTTACCTGTCCGGTAGCCAATGTTTTGATGGCGAGGTTACTACCGCCGTAAACCAGTACCACAAAAGCAAAGGTGGCGATGGCCATCTGGATAATGATTTCGTTGATTAGCTTACGCTTGCCACTTAGCTTCATTGTTAGTAGGTCGATAGCAAGGTGGCGCTTCAAGCCGGTAGTGTAGGCGGCGCCAATCAAGGCAACCCACATAAAGAGGTAGCGGGCAAGTTCATCGGTAATAGTACTTGGTTTACCAATCACATAGCGGGAGATCACCTGCCAGATCACACAGAAAACCAAGAAAGTAGAGAGTGAAACAGTGAATACCGCCAACCCTCTATTGATATAACCAACCAGTTTGTTCATCTTCAGTTCCTTTCAATGTGAAGCGTCCGTTAGGTTTGGTTAACCAATGTAAGAAAGTATTAATGCTTTCTATGGGGACAGACGCTTATTTCTGGTTGGGATTATAAGAAAGGGGTATGAAAAGTCATGTGAGGGACATCACACTTGTATTGGTTGACCAATTATAGGGTGGTTATTGTGATTTGGGTCAACCAATTTGACTTTTGGGTTTGACGATTTGTTCGATTGGCGACAATATTGGCCCCGTAAGCAAACATACCCTACATAAATGGATTACCAATCTCACGGAGATAACAATAATGATGACACGCAAAAATGTGTTAACAGCAGTAATCGGCGCAGCTTTAACCTTTGGTGCAACAGCTTCTGTTTATGCAGCAACGACATTCAAATTAAGCCACAACCACCCACGTGACCATGCGGTACATCAAGCAATGGATCACATGGCGAAAGAAGTACGTAAACTGACTGATGGTGAAGTGCGTATCCGTATTTACCCTGATGCACAGCTTGGTACTCAGCGTGAGTCGATGGAGCTAATGCAGAATGGCGCACTAGAAATGGTGAAAACCAATGCGGCAGAACTAGAAGCGTTTGCGCCAGCATACGCAGCCTTTAACCTTCCATACCTTTTCCGTGATAAGTCACACTACTACAATGTTAAGGAAGGTGAAGTGGGCGAAGAGATCCTAGCGTCTTCACGCGACAGCGGCTTCATTGGTGTAACTTACTACGATGCAGGTGCACGTAGCTTCTACACATCGAAACCAATTAACACGCCTGAAGATCTAAAAGGCCTGAAAATCCGTGTTCAGCCAAGCCCATCTGCTATCGCAATGGTGAACGCATTGGGTGGTAGCCCAACACCATTGGCTTACGGTGAGCTATATACAGCACTTCAGCAAGGCGTTGTTGATGCAGCAGAAAACAACATTCCGTCATTCAGCCTAAGCCGCCATAGCGAAGTATCTAAGTACTTCAGCCTGGACGAGCACACCATGGTGCCTGATGTTCTTGTGATTTCAACGAAGGCTTACGATGCACTATCTGACGAGCATAAAGACGCACTGAAAACTGCAGCGGATAGCTCGATGGAACTGATGAAAAAGCTATGGGCTGAGTCAGAAGCGGAAGAACGTGCGAAGGCTGAAAAAATGGGTGTTGAGTTCGTTAAGCCAAACAAAACAGCATTCGTCGAAGCTGTTCAGCCTATGTATGACGAGCTAGAGAAAACGAACCCAGAGCTAAGTGAAATTGTAGAGCGCATCAAAGCGGTACAATAAGCGATAACGCTCAAGAGAAAAACAAGTAAAACAGAGTGTTGCCACACTTTGAGACATAGAGGTTGACCAATTATAATTGGTCATTATGATGGCGTAAGAATGCAATGGAATATAGTGACAATATCATCATGATGCCTTTTGAACCGAAACGACCTTATCAAGAGTTAGGGTTGATACTAAGACAAGAGCTAATTGACGGCCGATATCAAGTCGGTGACCGTCTGCCGCCTGAGCGTGACATCGCAGAGCGATTGAACGTCAGCCGAACGGTTGTGCGCGAAGCGATCATTATGCTTGAGTTGGAAAATTTGGTAGAGGTGAAAAAAGGCTCTGGCGTGTATGTGCTCAATATTCCGAGCCATCCTAATAGCCGCGAAAACGTGATTAGCGATGATGCCGGCCCATTTGAAATGCTGCAAGCAAGGCAGTTGCTGGAAAGCAATATTGCTGAGTTTGCTGCAATTCAGGTGACGCCAAGTGATATCGTAAAAATGCGCGCTGCATTGGAGCTGGAACGAAATGAAATCGCGAGCGGTTCTGAGAACTGCACCGGTGACGAACAATTCCACCTTTGCATTGCCGAAGCAACACAAAACTCTGTCTTGGTAGATATGCTTAAGCATTCCTGGGATCGCCGTGAGCAAAGCCCGATGTGGAAAAAGCTTCATACTCATATTAATGATATGGCTTACCGCGAGGAGTGGCTGGAAGATCACGCTCGAATCCTAGCTGCCATGCAGAGGAAGGATCCGATTGCGGCTAAAAACGCTATGTGGCAACACCTTGAAAATGTAAAGCAACGATTATTAGAACTTTCTGATATTGATGATCCGAACTTTGATGGTTATTTATTCAGTTCGAATCCGGTTGTTCTCTTAGGGGAAAAATAAACCGCAATATCGATGGCCAATATATTTTTATTGGCCACTTTCTCTACAGTAAATATTAAGCTGTATTTTTAAAGTCGATTTAAGTATCTAACTTGATTTAATTCAAGCGGGTTAGGTATGTCTATATTAAGGTGATTGTCATGGAACAAACCTGGCGCTGGTATGGCCCAAATGATCCTGTTTCTCTTGATGATATTCGTCAGGCTGGTGCAACAGGTATCGTTAATGCTCTACACCATATTCCAAATGGTGAAGTATGGACGAAAGAAGAAATTCTAAAACGCAAAGAAATTATTGAAGCGAAAGGATTAACTTGGTCTGTTGTTGAAAGTGTACCTGTACATGAAGAAATAAAAACACAAACCGGTAACTACCAACAGTGGATTGATAATTACAAGCAAACACTTCGTAACCTAGCTGAGTGCGGCATCGATACGGTTTGCTATAACTTTATGCCGGTATTGGATTGGACGCGAACCGATCTTGAGTTTGAAATGCCGGATGGCTCTAAAGCACTTCGCTTTGACCAAATTGCATTTGCAGCATTTGAATTGCATATCCTTAAGCGCCCTGGTGCTGAAAATGACTATTCGGCTGAAGAGCAAGAACAAGCACTGGCGTATTTTAACAATATGTCTGAGCAAGAAGTGGCTAAGCTGACTGGCAATATTATTGCAGGTTTGCCGGGCGCCGAAGAAGGTTACACCCTAGAAGAGTTCCAAGCTCAGCTAGACCGTTATGCGGGCATTAATAAAGATAAGCTTCGTCAGCACATGGCCTACTTCTTAAAAGAGCTCATGCCTACGTGCGATGCGAATGGACTTAAAATGGCGGTTCACCCTGATGATCCACCGCGCCCTATCCTTGGTCTGCCACGTATCGTATCGACGATTGAAGATATTGATTGGCTGACAAATGAAGTACCGAGCAAGATGAACGGTATCACTATGTGTACGGGATCTTACGGTGTTCGTGGTGATAACGACCTCGTTAATATGATCAAGCAGCATGGCGATCGCGTTTACTTTACCCACCTCCGCTCGACCCAGCGTGAGGAAAACCAGTTAAGCTTCCATGAAGCCGCTCACCTAGAAGGTGATGTCGACATGTACAATGTTGTGATGGCGATTTTGGAAGAAGAGCAACGACGTGAGCAAGAGGGCAACACACGCTTGATCCCTATGCGCCCAGACCACGGCCATCAGATGCTAGATGACCTCAAAAAGAAGACCAACCCGGGCTACTCGGCAATCGGTCGCTTGAAAGGTTTGGCAGAAGTACGTGGTTTGGAATTGGCGCTAAAGCGATCATTCTTTAAAAAATAAAACTATCTAGCCCTTACTTAATGAAAGGCCCAAATATGGGCCTTTTTTCGTATTTCTCGATCACATCGACATTTATTTACTCATTATCGCTGTAATCTAACTCTCTTATCTATATTTAGAATAATAGTTGATGGCCAGCAGGGAATGAAAATGGCAAGCAAAACTTCGTTTAAGATAAAAATCATTTCAATTTTAATACTTATATTAATTGTAACAGTATTAACGTCATTTTTTAGTGTTAATTACTTCGTTAGCCGTTATATTTTTGACAGTGACGCTAAAAATATCAATGCACAAATTACCTTGGTTAACGAGAAACTAGCAGAAGATATTAATAGCAAGGTTGTGCTTGCCGAGAATTTATCACTTGGTTTGACGGGGTTGGATGACATAAAGCAACGTAGTGGGTTTTACGCTGTAACCAAAGTCATTTCTGATTTGGTGGTCACCGACCAAGGTCGCATTGATGACGAAAGCTTGGCACAGCAGCGCATTGATCAGGTCGCTTCAGCAAACGGCGTGACAATCAGCGACGTGTTTTACGACGGCGATACACCGTTACTGAGTATCACGATTCCTCGTGATGGTAATAGCGGTGATATTTTTTATGTGGATTTAAGAAGTACGCAGCAATTGCTTTCTCAGTCATCGGTTGAAGGTAGCTACATTGAGTTGCGCGATCCGCAAGGTGAGTTGGTATTCTCGAACCGTATCGAAGGCGATTTGATCCCTTATACCAACCAGTTCAACATCGGTGGGAAAGAGTGGCAGCTAACAGGTTATATCGACCAAGGCTTTATTCAGAAAAATACTAATGCACTAAGCCAAAGTATCACGATGGCGCTACTGCTGGTGTCTTTTGTGATTATTCCGCTGAGTATCTACATCATTAACAGTATTTTCAAACACCTTAGCTCTCTTCGTAATGTTATTGTCGGCTTGTCTAGCGGGGACGCTGATCTTACTCATAGACTGGCGGTATACAGCAATGATGATCTTGGTAAGATTGCAGCAGGGATCAACGACTTCATCGCGAATCTGCAACGTATGATGCTGGATGTCGCCCAGTCGAGCAATGCGATCCAAACCGAAGTGGAGGCGCTAAAAGATAAGGCCGATTCTAATAAGTTGCTGTTAAACAGCCATACCCAAGAAACCGAAAAAGTGGTTACTGCCATCAATGAAATGAGCGCAACGGCAGATACCGTCGCGCAAAGCGGGGTTCAGGCGTCGGAGTTTACCCAGCAGACAAACGTTGAGGCTGAAAAGTCAAAAGAAGTGGTACGTATTGCTGCTGATAGCGTCAATGCTTTGGCCGAAGAAGTTGACGGTATGTCGAGCTCAATCCAAACCATGAGCCAAGACTTTGAGAAAATCGATACGGTGCTGCATGTTATTGGTGAAATAGCCGAGCAAACTAATCTGCTAGCGCTAAATGCAGCCATTGAGGCGGCAAGGGCTGGTGAGCAAGGCCGTGGCTTTGCGGTGGTGGCAGATGAGGTACGTGCTTTGGCAGCCCGAACGCAGCAGAGTACCTCTGAAATTGATGCCATGTTGTCAGAGTTACGCAAGGCCACGTCTGTGGTGGTGCAGTCGATGGAAACGACCAAGGGCAGCTGTTCACAGACGGTTGAACATACAGCGGCAGTGATGGGTTCATTGGATGCAATGACTGGCTCGATTAGTCAGATTAATGATCTGACCGCCCAGATAGCCAATTCTGCCAAAGAGCAAAGTGTAGTAACGGAAGAAGTGAATCAAAACATGATTGCCATTCATGACATGATCCGCGAGTTAAACAACAATGCTGAAGATACTGTTGCAAGTAGTGAGAAGTTAGCCGTCACGAACAGCCAGCTAAATGGCATGGTGGCTAACTTTAAGCTGAGTTAATTTCAATTTCATTCAGTTTCTTAACCAAAGTTAAATTGAACCTGAAATGGTTTGCGGAGGGTGATAATAAGATTTATTATCACCCTCTATAGTTATAGGGAGTCAATCATGAAACAAGCGGTCAGTCGTAAAACCTTGGTAGTTCAAAACACAGATAAAGTGACACCAAACATGTTGCGAATTACCTTGGGTGGTGGTGATATCGATCAGTTCTCAACCGAGAGCGTAGGCCAGTACATCAAGTTTCTTTTTACTCCTTCTGGCTCTACTGATGTCGAAGCGCTTTTTGCCCAAGGCCAAAAGCCAATGATGCGTACCTTTACCATCTCTGGCTATGATGAAAAAGCAAAAGCGGTCACCATCGATATGGCGCTGCATGATGTTGATGCCTCGGTTAGTGTTGAGCCTGGAATTGGCGGTTATGCCTCGGTATGGGCACTGAACGCCAAGGCTGGCGATACCATTTCAGTGGTTGGGCCTAAAGCCATTCAAGGTATCCCGCTTGAGGGGGAGCATTATCTTCTGATTGCCGATATGACCTCGCTAACAGCCATGGCGGCTAAATTGGCAGAGTTGCCTACGCATGCAAAGGGCCATGTCGTAATTGATGTCCCTTCAGAACAAGATGCGCAGCCGTTACCCCGCCCGGAAGGTATGGAGCTGGTTGTGAATGTGTCATCCAAGCAATCCCTTTCTGATGCGATAAAAGCATTACCTTGGCAAGAGAACAGCGATATCGCGGTATGGTGTGCATGTGAATTTAGCCAAATGCGAGAAATTCGTCGTTATATCAACTCGGATAAAGGCGTGGATCGCAAGCTATGTTACCTGAGCAGCTACTGGAAGCAGGGCGTGACGGAAGATGGCCACAAGGTACTTAAGCGTGAAGACAACGCTGCGTTGGAGCAGGAAGGCCAATAGTGGACAAGCTCACCTCCAGGCAAGCCTAATTGCTGGAGGTGAGGAGTAACTGTTCAATTTTCTTTTCGGCGCTGGACCTTGCGTATTAGTGCCATTGCTGCAAGAAAGCTGGCAATAAGAGGTATGGTTGAGGGAGCGGGTACCTCGCCATATAAAGTAAATGCATGGTGCCAGTTATTTCCTTCCGCCATCCATGAGCTCCCAGCATCTAATGAATAGAAGCCTGTTGATGATGAGCTTCCATCTGAACCACCGTCTGAAGTCATCCAGAAGCTTGTACCGCTACCTGCTGCGTTAGGAAGTCGAGAGCCAATCCAATAGGTTTCGGGGGCTAACTCGATGCTTAATCCGAATACTGAATAGTTATAGACAGAGCGATTGAATAGGGTTCCACCTGTTACTGTCCGGGTAAAATTAGAAGTACTAATTGTATTGAGTAAACTACCAGGTTGGCCTGTTTGATTACTATAAATAAAAAACTCGATTAGGCTACCAGGGGTTAATCCATTGTCATCAACGGTAGTGAAATGGAATTCATTGATAGTCACTGCTTGGGTAAAGGTAACATCATCAGTAGTTCTAATATTGGGGAAAACTGGAGGCGATGTTGCTCTGCCATTAAATCCATCAGGAGTTAGATTATTATCCCAAATGAGGGCAGCATGTACTGATGTTACTTGAATTAATAAAAATATAGAGAAAATCAATCTGGTCAACATAGAAAACCTCAACAATGAATAACCGAATGTTCAATATCAGCATATTTCATGTCAGGTTTGATTTTATTAATAAAATCAGGTTTTTATGGTGATTGCTTGGATGCGCTAGCTTAAAGGTGTAAAACATGCTGACATGTATTGTTGGTTTTAAGGCTCAATCTTTGTTTTTTTAATATCCTTAGCCACTAGTGAGTATTTGTAGAGTGCGTTAAAAACCTGTAACCCCGCAGCATGAGAGTGCTGCGGGGTTTGCTTTTTTGATTCGATTACTTGAGAAGCTCCGAGAGCGGAATCATCGGTTGGTCGTTATCAAAGTGAACGATACGCAATTGACCATTATCTTCGATGACGAAACGACGCGGCCATGCAGCATAGCTGATGACTTGGGCTTCTGATCCTGAGTGATCAATCATGCCGTTGACACACTGGATGCCATGCTCGTCTACCAATAGGTAGGTGGAAATACCGAATCCTTGGCAGTAGGTCACCAACTCTTGCCCCATATCCCAATCGATACCGCTGGCATTGGCAAATAGCAGGTCATCACCAAAAGCATCTTGTCCGAAGCGGCTGCGAGATAGTTTGTGGTCATTCAAGTTTGGTGCGGTGCAGCAGAATGTGGAGGCTGCTTCACCCGCTGCCAGCGGCTTGGGTGAGGATTTTACGTTGTAGTCATAGCAATTGAACATTGCCATGGAGGCTGCATAAGCCTGATGCAAGCATTGGCGGTCAAGTAAGCCCTCGTAAGCTGCAAGCGAGGCGCTGGCAACCAACCCACCCCAAAGTGAGTGGTTCATTGGTGCAAGTGCTTCCCACCAACGGTCTGGGCTTTGCATCCGGTAGTCGTTTGAGAAGCCGATATTTGCCTTCATCAGCTCGGCATAGGCCTTGGCTTCTTTCGTGTGGCCGTGTAGCAGTAGGGTTTTGCAAGTTGGGCCGAAACCGGCGTTATCATAAAAGTGCTCGGTGATTGCCCCTTTCATTCCATTGCTGTTAGCGACCATTTTTTCACCGAACTGTTGCCATAGCTTGGCAAGATGCTGTGATTCGGCGGCCATGTTGTTGCTAGCTAGCGCATCAATAACATCTTGGGCATAGTAGACGAATGGCCCGTTGATTTCGGTTTCCTCTTTCTCGCGCTGCGAATGATGCAACTCGGGATCGAGGCGTAGGCGAAGTACTTGGTATGCCCAGTCTAGGTAGGTCACTTTGTCATTAAGGATGACTTCGTCTAGCTGCGAAAGCAGGAAGTAAATTTGACCAATGAAGTCGAGGTCAAAGATGCGATAGAAGCCATCATACAAGCGAGCAGGCTGGGTAAAGTCGCCATCGGTGAACCAATGTGGGCGAATATCATAGGCGGCACAGTGCTCGGCGCTGCGGATCTGCTCTATATCACTGCTGCCAAGCACGTTCTTGATTAGTACGAAGGCTACCTTACCCAAAGACTCCCCTTGATTCGACAATGGCAGGAAAGCATTAGGGCGGGTGGTATCGTCCGGACTGTAGCTCTTTCTCACCAGCCAATCGGCACGTTGCTCAAGCAAATGGGCGATTTCAGGCAGAACATTGAAAATAACCTTGTCTTTTAGCCCGTTATTAAGGGTAATTTCAAGCTTGTGCTCGCCTTCGCTATTTGGCTTGAACGTGAGGCCAAACTGATTGTTGGCATTATGCGTAGTGATATCAAGCGGGGTGGTCGTCAGCTTATCACCCTGCCAGTAAGACACTTCGGCCTTGTCGATAACGACATCGCTAATCAGGCTGATCTTGGCGTTGAACTCGCCCTTTGAGGTGATAACCGGTGAGTAGTCCCATACCGGCTGACCCAACTCGCCCGCTTTGGTGTAAAACGCCTGCTGATCTTGGATCGGGGTGATCAGGTAAGATGCACTCAAGCGTTCGCCAACAGCGAGGGTTTTGCTCTGGTAGCATTCTTGGTATAGCCAATCACATTGCTTTAGTTCAGGCATGGTTTCACCATCTTCTACCAGTGAAGCACGGTGGTAAATTACGCCGTCCAATGATGGGGATACCTGCTCAAAAAAGCGGTTGGTGTAACGGCAATATGTGCCCATAAACTCAGTACGGCCTGTGTGCTGGTACACGCCAAGATGCGGGGCCAAATTGCTGCGCTTAATGGCTGCAAACTTACTAAATTCACCTGACAGGTGGTTGAACACTGCGCAAGACTGCGCCATATTGCGTTCAACGTCGAGATCGCGGTACATCACATTGGCTAGGGATAGCCAAAGGTGCAGCCCTTTAATGTCTATCGTGCTATTGCTGGTGTTTTCGCAGCACAAGCCCGCTATAAAATGGCCATGGTCATCGAACTGGTAACTGATTTTAATATCAAAGCAATCAAATGAATATAAAGCCACGATGCTATTATTATCATTTGAAATTATTGGCTGAATATCTTGGCTGGAAAATTCCAAGTTATTTGCAACAACAGAGAAATTACCAAATAATTTGTCGCAGTCTTGATAGCTTAAGGTATTTAAATAGTCGTGATTAACAACCCAGTTGGTTTTACTTGTATCCTTGTTAATTAATAATTCGGTTAGTATTCCTTGTGCATTACAGCGAACAGTGAATTGGTTATTTTGCAGGGTGTAGCGTTGCATTGTTCGCTCCTTTTTTATCGTTGGTTAAGATCAGTGCGGTAATACAGGTAAAGATGAAAATGGCGATACCCATCCAGATGTAGGTTTGCTCAAACCCATATTCGTCATACAGGCCGCCAACAGCACCGCTGAATAAGAAAGTAAAGAATTGAACAACGAATACCGAGCCAACGAGGTAAACGGTAGAGCAGGCTTTTTCAGTGATCATGGATGCGATGTACTTGAACATCGAAAGCAGGATCAAGGTCCACTCGACCGCGTGGAGTAACTTACTGATGGTAACTGGAGTCGGGTAAGGAGCCACACCCGTCATGATCATGCGAAAAGCAGTAAGCACACCCGCGAAAATCAGGCAGTTTTTAGCACCAAACTTCACAATCAAACCGGCGCAGATGAACATCATGATACCTTCAAAAAAGGTTTGGATGCCGATAACAAAGCTTGCGAACTGCACGCCACTCTCGTATTTATCGAATAGGCTGGTGAAGAATACGGAGAACTGTAGGTCGTACATGTTGTAGATAGAGATAACGAAGGCGCTAAAGAAGCAGATCCCCCAGAAGTCTTTGGTCTTTGAGACTTCCTTCAGTGTTGCTAGGTTAAAGCTCGACCCTTGTGAGTTGGTGGCTGTCTCTTCTTTGATCAGTGAGGCAACAACGATAAATAACAAGCCTGAAATGGAACTCACGACAAAGATATAATCAGGATCAATGGCGATCACGTAACCGGCAACAATGGCTGCAACGGCCCAGCCAAATGAGGCAAATACTCGGGCTTGCCCAAACTCAAAGCCTTGGCGACGGCTGACTTTTTCAAAGAAAGAGTCAATGGTGGCTAAGCCGGCCAGCCAAACAGAGGCAATATATAAAGCACCGACAAGGGCACCCAAAGTAAAGTTACTTTGTAGTAGCGGCTTATATACATAAAGTACAAATGGGTAAGATGCCGCAAATAGTAAACCAATTGTATAAATAAGATTTTTACGGCTGCCAAGCTTATCGGAAATAACGCCAAATAGAGGCAAGACTAATAAGGATAAAAGGGCATTTCTTGATTGTACAATACCAATTTCAGTTCGGCTTAAACCAACCCCAAATTCCAACCAGTTACCGTATAAAGAGGCAAGTGAGGAGACTGTAAATACAGCCATAAATAATGCCATACAAGAAAGTATGTATATCTTTCTATTCATGTTACTCTTCCACATAGTTAATTGATGGCGTGATGTTAGTCGTGCCTCAGGTGTGTTTTTGCCACATCCATCACAGAAATTCTTTATTGCTCTTTTCGGGTTTTTCATCTGTGAGTCATGCTGTACACCTAACTAAAATTTAGTTTATCTACTGAAGATTTTTAGTGAGTAAGTGATGAAAAAAGTAACGCTCAAAGATATTGCCGCCCATACGGGCTTCTCGCCAACAACGATCTCAGTAGTGCTGCGTGGTTCAGAAGGCATTCAAATCAGTGCCGAAACCAAAGCAAAAATCATCGAGGCTGCAAAAGAGCTAGGCTACTTCTCAACACCTAAGCCACCAAAGGCTAACCAAGCAGAGCGCAAGAAAATCGCGATTCTGGTTGACGCCATCTTGCATGATGACCCGTTTATTGCGTCCTTGCAATCAATGAAAGAGGCGTGTTGGACCCATGACCACATTCCGGTGATTTTCGACTTCCACCACAATTATGAGTTAGCAAGAATCGTCCTGGATGATGTCAAATACGGCCATTATGCTGGTTTGATTATCGCGACCCAGCGTACGGGGGGACTGCCTTCTGAAATGCTGGAAAAAATTAACTTGCCCACAGTGTTGCTAAATTGCCGAACAAGCCACCATCGGTTTACCACAGTGCTGCCCTGTGACGAAAAAGGCGGGTATTTGGCAACCCAGCACCTGATTCAGCAAGGCTTTAGCCGAATTGCTCATGTTACCGGGGATATTAGCTCACCTGCATCCATAAACCGCCTGAGGGGATTCAAGTCGGCATTGGCCGATCACGATGTATTGCTGAATGAGGAATGGATCAGCCCCGGTAAGTGGACCGTTAAAGATGGTTATGAGGCTGTGCTGAAAATGCTGGAGCGCGAGCCTAAGCCGGATGCCATTTTTTGCAGTAACGACATGAGTGCGGTTGGCGCGTACTTTGCGTTTATCGAGAAGCAGCTGAAGGTGCCGGAAGACATGGCCGTCATCGGCTATGATGACATGCTCATTTGCGAGCAACTCACGCCCAAGCTAACCACTATGAGCACCCCTTACCGCAAGATGGGGCAGGTTGGTGTCGAGCGTTTGCTGAGTGAGATGGCAGGGTTGGCGAAAGGGCCGGTTGTGCTCCAGGTTGAGCCAGAGTTGATCATTCGTAACTCAACCGGCCGATAACCTATTGAGCAAAAAGTTAGCAGAGCATAGGATAGAAGGTTGCGACTCTTCGCCTCCATACCAGCAAGGAATGCTAACTTATGTCCATTACGTTTACCCAACTCCATTACCAAAGTGCAACGACCGATCTATCGATTCCTGAGTGGCAAGTTCAACCAAACCAACATTGGGCGATTTTTTCCAGTTACGGTCAAGCTGGTACGCTGCTTGTTGATCTTATTGGTGGTGATCTTGAACCTAGCTCAGGCAGCATCCACGGTTTGCCTGAGAAGCTGGGTGTGGTGTCGCTTGCTCGCCAGCAAGCCTTGTTAGAAGCAGAGATAAAAAAAGACGATACGGATTTTCTCGATAGAATCGATACGGGTTCAACGGTGGAGCAGCTGGTTCGCGAATGCTGCGAAGATGCCGGCGAACTGGAAGCGATTTTACAACAGGTTGATCTAGTGGCATTGCGAGAACGTGGCTTCCGTATGCTTTCGACCGGTGAAACGCGGCGTTTAATGTTGGCCAGAGCCCTAGCCTCAAAACCCGCATTGCTTGTGCTGGATGAACCTTATGCTGGGCTCGATATTCAACACCAGCAGGACTTGTCTGCATTACTCAATAAACTCAGTACAACTGTTCTGCTATTGCTTGTGACCTCGCGTGAAGATGAGCTACCTGATTGTATTAGTCATATTGCGTTGTTTGATGGTGGCAAGCTCAGCCAAACAATGAGCCATGAAAAGTGGTATCACCACCCTGTATTGCAGCAGTTAAAGGCGCAATCGGCTGAGCGCAGTGAGGAAGTACTTGCCCTTATTCGCCAGAATCGACATCAAGCCGCCATGCCCGATCCGCTGGTGGATTTGAAAAATGGCAAAGTAGAATACATTGATAAGCTCATTTTTGAGAGCGTGAATTGGCAAATCAATCATGGTGAACATTGGCAGGTTCGCGGGCCGAATGGTTGCGGCAAGAGCACCTTACTTGGGTTGATTTTTGGTGATCATCCACAGTGTTACAGCAATGACATTACGATCTTTGGTATGAAGCGGGGCAGTGGCGAAACCGTTTGGGATATTAAGCAACATATCGGCATGGTGTCGTCTGCGCTTCACTTGCAGTACAGGGTGTCGTGTAGCGCATTAGATGTGGTGTTATCGGGTTTCTACGACTCCATTGGGTTGTACCAGCAACCTAGCCAGAATGAGATAGAGCAGGCAAAAGCCTGGCTGGCGATTTTCCATATGTCTGAGTTGGCTTCGGTGTCTTTCCGCCAATTGGAGTATGGCCAACAGCGATTGCTGTTGATCGCGCGGGCACTTATCAAAAAGCCAGTGTTGCTGATTTTAGACGAGCCATATCAAGGGTTGGACTTTCTTAACAGGAAGCTGGTTTATAACGCCTTAGAGATGGTTGCGCGGGAGAATTTAAGCCAGCTATTGTATGTCTCACACCATGTAGAGGATGCACTGCCAAGTATTACCAACTTTGTGGAGTTTGTGCCATTAACTGATGAAGAAATTGATAGCGTTGCTTACACAGTAAACATAAAACACGACTAGTCCTACCTATAAAGTTTATACCCAAGTTAATTTCGTCGCTCTGACTTTATTAAGCTTGGGTGTAACCATAACCCATGTATTTAGAGTGCTTTTTTATTAATCTTAATAAACGCTAAATTATTTCTATAAAAGACAATAAATGAATGGTTGTGTAAAATTATTAACAGCTAATTAATGGTGTTTTCATTTCTCATTTGCGAGCGGTTATCAATAATAAAATCCTTTAAATTCAGTTATTTGTCGGCTTGATTGCAGGCGGTAATAAGCTTGTAGTAATTTATTATTTCCATGCTTTGTTTTTTCTATTAAATAAATTTATTTTCAGTGAAATTTATTTATACATAGCTTCTTAAATTGATATTGATCATTAATTTTCCACGATTACTACTTTAGTATCATCGAAAAAATAATATGTTAAAGAACTTAGCGATTTGCAAAATCAGAGTACATTTGATTGTGCTTTGCGAGTTCTTCCATCACATCATAATGGTCGCAATATGAAAAACTGGATAAATGAAGCAATCCTATCGCCGATCAAGCGTCGTACCTTCATTAAATGGGGTGCAGCTGTGGGTGGCGCTGCTGCAACTGTGGGTACTGGCCTTCCTTTAAAGGCTGTGGCTAAGACAGAAGAGGTTGCTGGTGAAACCGATACGGTTTGGTCAGCATGTATGGTTAACTGTGGTAGCCGCTGCGCGCTACGCGTTCATACCAAAGATGGCGTAATCACCCAGATTGAAACGGATAACCGTGGTGATGACACTGAGTTCGGCAAACACCAAATTCGAGCGTGTCTACGTGGTCGCTCTATTAAGCATCGCGTATATAACCCAGATCGCCTGAAATACCCTATGAAGCGAGTGGGCGAGCGTGGTGAAGGTCGTTTCGAGCGTATTACCTGGGACGAAGCGCTGGATTTAATGGCTGACAAACTGAAGTACACCATTAAAGAGTACGGTAATGACTCTATCTTCATTACTTATGGCTCGGGTACTCAGGGCTACCGTACCGACGGTAAAGATTGCTTCAAGCGACTATTTAACATGATGGGTGGTTTCCTAGATTACTACGGTAACTACAGCTGGGGCCAAATCCAGTTTGCATTGCCATTTACTTACGGTGATAAGAAGGCATCGGCATTCGGCTCATATACAACTGAAATCGAAAATGCTGAATTGTTGGTAATGTTCGGTTACAACCCGGCTGAAACTCGTATGAGTGGCGGTGGTGAAATTCACGAGTATATTGCGGCGCAACGCAAGAAGAATGTACGTACTATTATTATCGACCCTCGATACACCGACACTATGTTGGGTAAAGAAGATGAGTGGTTGGCTATCCGCCCGGGCACTGATGCGGCATTGGTAGAAGCGATTGCCCATGTGCTGATCACCGAAGATTTGGTTGATCAGGCGTTTCTAGATAAGTACTGCCAAGGTTTTGATGAGAAGACATTGCCGGCGAGCGCGCCTGCTAATGGTCACTACAAAGCTCACATCCTAGGCCAAGGCCCGGACGGTATCGAGAAAACACCGAAGTGGGCGGCAGAGATCACAGGTATTCCTGAGAAGAAAATCATCCAGCTGGCTCGCGAAATCGGTACAGCCAAGCCTTGCTTCATCACTCAGGGTACAGGTATTCAGCGTCAGGCTAACGGTGAGCAAACGTCTCGCTCAATCGTGATGCTACCAATTTTGACTGGTAATATCGGCTTGCCGGGAACAAACACGGGTGACATGCCTGCAAACTACGGCTACCCAGCGCCACGTATTCCGGTTGATCCTAACCCTGTGAAAGTCAAAGTGCCGTTCTTTAAGTGGAGCGATGCCATTTGGCGCCACGAGGAAATGACCAACAGAACAGATGGTATTCAAGGTGACGAGCGCCTTCACACGCCGATTAAGTTCATCCTCTCATACTCAGGCAATATGTTGATGAATCAGCATTCCGACCTTAATCGCCATGCAGAAATCATCAAAGATGAATCGTTGGCCGAGTTTATTGTCGTGTGCGACAACCACATGACCGCTTCTGCCCGTTATGCTGATTTGCTGCTACCTGACGTTACCACTATCGAAAACAACGAAGTGAGCTCTGATGGCTATTCATCTGGCTCAATGGCTGGTCTGTGGCCGCTGGTTCGCGCCATTGAACCACTATACGAAACACGCAGTGCCTACCAGATGTGTGCCGAGCTATCTAAGCGCTTTGACCTGTATGACCAGTATACCGAAGGTCGTAACCGTGATGAGTGGCTGGAATACTTGTATGCCGAGCGCATGAAGCAAGACCCGAATATTCCTTCATTGGAACAACTTCGTAAAGACGGCCCATACACGGTTGTGGCACCGAAAGAAGGCCGCATTGCCCTGGAAGACTTCCGCAAAGACCCAGAAGCGAACCCGGTTGGCACGCCGTCAGGCCGTATTGAGATCTATTCAACCAAGCTAGAAACCATTGCTAAAGAGTGGGAGCTAAAAGAGGGTGATGTGATCACGCCGTTGCCACAGTACGTGACAACATGGGAAAGCCACTTGGATCCGAAAACCAAGTCATTCCCGCTGCAGCTATTTGGCTACCACACCAAAGGCCGTACCCACTCGACGTACCACAATATCCCGTGGCTCCGTGAAGCGGTATTTGACGGTATTTGGATGAACCCTATTGATGCCCAGAAGCGCAACCTGAAGAGTGGCGATTTCGTGAAGGTATGGAACGACCGTGGTGAAATTCGTGTTGCTATCAAGGTAACACCGCGCATCATGCCGGGCGTAACGGCGCTAGGCCAAGGTGCTTGGTATAGCCCTGACAAGAAAGGTGTAGACCAAGGCGGTTGTATCAACTCGCTAACGTCGCAGCGTGCCACGCCGTTATCGAAAGGTAACCCGCAGCACACCATTCTAGTTGAAGTAGCCAAGGCCTAAGGAGAAGCGTAAATGACTCAATATGGTTTCCACGTTGATACCAGTAAGTGTACTGGCTGCAAAACGTGCCAAGTATCTTGTAAAGACAAAAGTGATCTACCAGTAGGCGTTAACTGGCGCCGTGTATACGAGTACGCTGGTGGTGATTGGGTGCAGCACGAAGACGGCACCTTTACCAATGATGTATTCGCTTATTACATGTCTATCAGTTGTAACCACTGTAGCAACCCGGCATGTACCAAAGCATGTCCGACCGGCGCGATGCACAAGCGTAAAGAAGACGGCTTGGTGGTTGTCGATGAAGATGTGTGCGTGGGTTGTCGCTATTGTGAAATGGCATGTCCTTACGGCGCGCCTCAGTACAACCCTGAAAAGAAAAACATGACCAAGTGTGACGGTTGCTACGAGCGTATCGGCACGGGTCAGCAGCCTGTTTGTGTCGAATCTTGCCCGCTTCGTGCGATTGATTTTGGCCCGATCCAAGAGCTTCGCCAGAAGTACGGTGCGCGTGCTGATATTGCACCGTTGCCGGATCCACGCTTGACCAGCCCGAACCTGATCGTTAGCACTTGCTCGAACAGCAAGCTAAGCGGCGACACCAAGGGTAGCATTCAAAACCCAACGGAGGTGGGCGCATGAGCCAGTTATCGTTAGTCTTCTTTACCGTGCTGGCACAAAGTGCCGTGGGTATGTTCATCGCCCTTGGTTTGGTTGAAATGCTGTTTAAGCCAAACGAAAAAAGCATGACCCGTAGCTTTATTGCGGTATTCGTGTTGTTGGGTATTGGTGCAATTGCGTCAGTCACCCACCTGGGTCACCCGCTGCGCATGTTCAATGTCATGTTTGGCTTGGCGCACGGTAGTGCATTGAGCCTTGAGATTGTAGGCTTGAGCCTATTTGGCGGAGCAGGTGCGGCCTACACGGGTATGCGTATGTTCAACCTAATGCCAGCCGCTCGTAAGCTATTGCTACCGGTTGCGATGGTGCTTGGTGTGGTCTTTATTATGGCCATTGCCAATGTCTATACCTTGGCGACTGTACCGACATGGAATACGCCATTTACGTCATTTCAGTTCCTAATGACAGCAGCCGTTCTTGGTCCAATCGCAGCGGCAGTGATGCTGCGTGCTCAGTCTACTGGTATGGGCGAGTTGGGCGAAAAAGCGGATCGCACACTGGCTGTGTCTGCGGCGGGCTTTGGCCTTGTGGCATTGATGGGCTATGCCGCATACCTGGTATGGCTAGGTCAATTGGATGTCCACGTAAACCCGTTTGAAGTGGTGGATTACTCATTCCGTTTGGCAATGATGCGTGTAGGTTTGCTACTGGCTGGTGTATTATTCTGGCTAGTGAGTGCAATGAAGGGCGCCTGCAATGCCAAGCATGTTGTGATTGCCAGCTTTGTTTTGGTGTTAGTGTCTGAATTTATGGGACGCGCCTTCTTCTACGATGTTTATATCAGCGCAAGTGCTGGCATGTAATTGTCAGTGTTTTAGGCGTTAACGCTAATTCACTATTTGATTAAGCAAGGAAGGCTGATTATTCAGCCTTCTTTTTTGGAAAAAATATGACTGAACAACAATTTCAAACTGTCGCAGGCTTGTCGTTAGTGAGCCGCTTTTTCTATCAAGCCTTTCACCAAGCGCCATCGGCAGAATTTATTGATGCCATCTACCAAGATGCCCTGGTTGAGCAATGGCCGCTGGATGCTGATAATGACTCACTAGCGCAAGGCCTGGCACTGCTTAGGAATAAGCCGGACTTAAAAGCACTGTCCGCTGATTTCCAGGACTTGTTTATTGGCCCTGATGCTTTGAAAGCCGCCCCATGGGCATCGGTATACCTAACAGAAGAACAAACTATCTTCGGTAAGCCAACGCTGGCAATCAAGGAGTTCTATGCACAGTTTGGCGTTGAAATTGATACCGGTGAGCGAGAGCCTGAAGATCACATTGGTTTAATTTTCACTTTCCTAGCGCACCTTACAGAAATGGCATTGCAACAGGACATTGATGATGACAAACCATCACCTTTACTTTGTGCATTGGAAAAATTCCTGACTGAGCATGTGTTACCATGGGCTCCGCGTATGCTCCATATCATGCGTGAACAAGCCGAGACGGATTTCTATAAAGGGATCAGCTTGGCGGCAGAAGGTACATTGCGTCAGTTTGCCCATTTGGTTAAAGCGGATTACCGAATCGTTCGTTTGTACCGATAACGGATCGGGTTGGCAGGGTAAAAAGGGTTAGCGGTATGGTAGAAAAAAGCGAAAAGTATTACAAAGCAGTGCTTGAGCACAAGCAGGTGAGCCGTCGCGGCCTGTTCCGTGGATTGCTATCGGGGGCAAAGAAAACCCAGCAAGCCGCGATTGCCGAGCCGTTTACCCGCAAAGTGGCCCGCCCGCCGCAAGCCGTTGATGAAGACTTGCTGGCTAAGTTGTGTGACGGTTGTGGCGAGTGCGAAAAAGCCTGCCCACAACAAGTGATCAGTATGATTGAAGGCAAGCCAGAACTTCACTTGGACTGTAACTACTGCACCGACTGCGGCGAATGCCAAAAGGCCTGTCCAACTCAGGCGCTCTCCAACAATATTGCTTCAACCGGCATGATCCCTGTCTTTAGCGGTGCATGCCGTCGAGTACTGCATGGCTATTGCGATATGTGTGCCGAAGATTGCCCGAAGCAGGCTATCGATTTAACTGATAAGCGCCCAGCAGTGATAAAAGCGAACTGCACGGGTTGCGGTCAGTGCCGGATGTCATGCCCGATGGGGGCGATCAGCTTTGAGTTAACCGTGATTCAACCTGTACCTGTTCAGGCTTAATTGATAAGAATTTAACCAACCAGGTCCATCTATACAAAAGCGGCGAGTGCACTGTTTAAACAACCAATGTTTTGACAGCATGGCACTCGCCGCTTTTTTGTCGCCGGGTTTTGATGGGGCTAGCTACCGTAATACATGCAGATGCGGCTGCCGTTCACTTCTTGGATATTGAACTCGATACTGTAAATATCTTCCATAATTGGCTTTTGAATGACATCGTCAACCTTGCCGCTCTTGATGACTTCCCCTTTGCGCATGGCAACGATGTTGTCGGAGTAGCAAGAGGCGAAGTTGATATCATGGATCACGATAACCACCGCCTTGTTCATCTCATGGGCAAGACGACGAATGGTTTGCATGATCTCAACCGAGTGCTTGATATCAAGGTTGTTTAGCGGCTCATCCAGAAAAATATAATCCGTATCTTGGGCAACGACCATGGCAATGAAAGCCATCTGGCGCTGCCCACCGCTGAGTTGATCCAAAAATTTGTCTTGGATATGGGTAATATCTAGGTGGGTCAGAGCTTCGTCGATGATGCGGTTGTCTTCATCGGTTAAGCGCCCTTTACTGTGCGGAAAGCGGCCAAAAGCAACCAACTCACGGATTGTGAAGCGCATATTGATGTTGTTCGACTGGCGCAATACCGCCAAGCGCTTAGACAATTCCTGGGTGTCCCACTGTGATAGGGGCTTGCCTGCAATCAACACCTCTCCGGCATCGCTTTCTGTCAGGCGGCTTGCCATCGATAGCAAGGTACTCTTACCAGCCCCGTTGGGGCCGATAATGGATGTTACCTCTCCTAATGGGAACAGGGCACTTGCCTCGCTAACCACCAAGGTGTCGTTATATTTCTTAGATAGTCCTGTTAATTTAATCATGATAAATCAAAACTTGTTGCGCATTAGAAGATAAAGGAAGTAGCTGCCACCAACAAAGTTGATGATGACGCTGATGGTGGTATCGAAAGTAAATACTTTTTCAATCAACCACTGGCCGCCAACCAGTAGTACAATCGACATAGTGCTGGCCGCTAGCATCAGGAAGCGGTGGTGGTAACTGCGAAATAGCTGGCGAGTCAGGCTAACCACAATCAAGCCAAAGAATAAAACAGGACCAACCAAGGCGGTTGAAATCGAAACCATCACGGTGATCACCATCATCACCTGCATCGTGACTTTGTGGGTGTCCACGCCCAAGCTCTTGGCATTGTCGGTACCCAGCCAGAATACATCGAGCTTGTTCGATAGGGTGTATAAGTAAGCCAGGCAAATAGCCAGCGGGATCATAGACCAGTACACCAACTCGCCGTTGACGTTGTTGAAGCTGGCAAACATGGTGTTTTGCAAGTTGGCGAATTCGTTCGGATCCAAAATCATGGTGAAGAAGTTGGACACGCTGCTAAACAGGCTGCCGCAAACAATACCTATTAGCAGCAGGGTAAAGACGTTGCTATTGGCTCGGCGGAAGTAGAGCGAGAACAGCAGCATTGCGAAGCCGCTCATGGCCACGGTTGTCAGTACGAAGTTGATTTTCGGATCGGAGAACCACACGCTCATACTGCCAAACATCACCACGATAATGACTTGAATCATCACGTAGAGCGAGTCAAAGCCAAGGATCGACGGGGTCAGGATCCGGTTGTTGGTAATGGTTTGGAATACCAGTGACGAGGTTGAGATTGCGATGGCGGCCAGCACAATCGCCATGACCTTAGGCAGTCGCAGTGATAGGAAGAACTGGTAGTTTTGGGCATTCAAGCCCTGACCAATGAAGTAGCCAGTAATGAGCAACCCCAGTACGGCAAGCAGGGAAACTTTAATACTGTCACGCATTGGATTTATCCTTCAGAACAAGGGCGATAAACACAGCCCCACCGAAGATACTAATGATCATCGAGATAGGCATTTCATAAGGGAAGATAATTAGGCGGCCAAGAATATCGCATCCCAATACCATCACCACGCCCCAATAAGCTGTCCATGGCAGGTTACGACGCATGTTATCGCCCATGAAGATAGCGACAAGGTTAGGCACGATTAACCCAAGGAACGGGATAACACCGACAATCATCACCACGGTCGAAGATAGGATGGCGACGATCAGCACACCAATAAACACGATTTTCTGGAAGTCTAAACCAATGTTTTTGGCGAAGCTCTCACCAACACTCGCCGCGCTGAATTGGCTGGCGTAGTAGTAGGCAACCATGCAAGCCGGTAAGGCAAGGTAGAGGAATTCGTAGTTGCCTTGGAGTACCGAGGCAAAGTTGGCCACCGTCCAGGCCGACATGGTTTGAACCAAATCGTAGCGGTAAGCTATAAAAGTAGTCATCGCCGAGATGACGTTACCATACATAATACCGATCAGTGGCACCAACACGGCATTCTTGAACTGCAATCGTTGCAGGAATTGCACAAATAGCAGCGTACCAACCAATGCAAAGATGAGGATGACCCCTAAGCTGATCCAGCGGTTGGCACCGGCAAAGAACACGATCCCCAAGACATAACCCAGCATGGCGCAGTCAATGGTGCCTGTGGTTGATGGTGAGGCAAAGCGGTTCTGACAGACTTGCTGCATGATCAAGCCGGCGACACTGAGCCCGGCACCGGCTAAGCAGATCGCAAGCAAACGGGGTAGGCGGCTACCGAAAAGGATAGAAAGAGTGTGTTCGTCACCAGCAAGTAGGCTGTGCAGGTTGACGTTAGCTACGCCAATGAAAAGCGAGATAGCGGCTACCGGAAGTAGGGCGATGATGGCCCAGAATAATTTTTTATTACGCATTATTCATCATGGATATAGAGAGAAGCCCGGCAAATGCCGGGCTGGTATTGGTTATTGCGTTGAAGTGGCTGCCTTGCGGGCATCTTCAATCATGATTTCTGTCGCGTTAGCCCCGGCAATGGTGAGGTACCAAGCACTTGGGTTTAGGAAGACAATGCGATTGTTCTTGTACGCGGGCGTGCTCTTGATAAGCGGGTTATCAAATAGCTGTTGTGCTTTCCCTGAGCTTTGGCCGATAGCACTTTCGCGATCAAGGATGAATAGTACGTCCGGCGCGGCATCAGCGATGAACTCGAATGAGATCAGGTTGCCGTGCGGGTTTTGGGTATCAGACGTACGTGCTGGTTCAAAGCCAAGCTCGTCAAACAATACTGAGAAACGACTCACTTCACCGAACATTGAAATGTTGTTACCGCTGTTCATCACAGCCAGTGTTTTCAGACCTTCAGCCTGAACCATTTCACGCACCTCGGCAAATTCGGCTTCGGTTTCTTGGATTAGGTTTTCGGCTTCCGCTTCTTTGTCGAAGATCTTACCTAGCATGCGCCAGTTTTTCTTGGTGTCTTCCCAGTAGCTACCGTTTTCAACAACGTGCATGACGGTCGGTGCAATAGACGATAACGTCGGGTAGGCGTCGACCATACGGCTTTCGGCAATAATCACATCAGGCTGAAGCGTGAAGATTTGCTCGAAGTTTGCTTCTTTCATGCTGCCAATAGAAGTGGCTTTCTCGCTGTAGTCCGCAAGGTATTCCGGCAGCATTGTGGTAACAGTACCAACAGGTTCAATCCCCAAACGGTTTAAGGTATCTAGGCTGCCATGGCCGCCGACAACCACCACGCGCTGCGGTGTTTGCTCGAAGGTTGCAGTACCAAGAGGATGTTCAACAGTAATTGTGTCTGCCATTGCAGGGGCATTAAACGCCAAAGCACCCATGATCAGTGCTGATTTTAGAGCCGTGGTGAAGCGTGTCATAACTAACCTTGTCTGTTTTGAAGCTGATTAAAAGCTAATAAGTGCAATCTAATCACAAATGAGAATTATTTTTATTGATGTTACTCATGAATAGGGCCGAAAATATATGTAAATTTACAATCTTTACAATAAATCCCTTGGTTAAAGTAAGGTTTAGTATTGCTTTGCTTTGCTTTGCTTTGCTTTGCTTTGCTTTGCTTTGCTTTTATTGAAGTGATCTTCAATCTCAACACTCTGTACCTTGAAGTAAATTGGCTATATATGGCATCGGAGGTATATGACATTGCTCACAATCGAGATCGAGTGATACAAAAATATAGTTATTGGTTTTTTTTTGCTATTTAAGAAATATTCGACATTCTCTAAATTTAACTCATTACTTCAGTACCAAAGAGTTAAATAATGATCACCGAATTAACCAACGTAAATTTAATTAAAGGCAATCTTCAAGCTAACAATAAAAAAGAAGTCTTTGAAGAGCTTTCTAATATGCTATTTGAAAATAATAGAATTAATAGTAAAGAGGCATTCTTAACGGACATTGAAGCGCGTGAATCACTCAGCGTGACTTCTATGGATGGCATTGCTTACCCCCATTCTAAAAGCAAAGCGGTGGTTGAACCTGCAATCGCCGTTGGCGTTAAGCGCGAAGGTATTGAGTATGGCGATGAGGAAGGCATTGAACCCACAGTGTTTTTCATGATTGCCTCACCGGATAACGGCGCTGACCATCATATTTATGTTCTTCAAGAGTTATTCGGGAAGTTTAGCGAAGAATTCATCGGAGATATCCACAACGCAAAAGACGAGCATCAAATACTAAATGTTTTAATTAATTCTTAAGGCGTGAAACATGACTACAATTACAGCTCAAGCAAATAATAATAGCGATTATAAAAAAATCTTAAGTACCATGAAAGGCCACCTTTTATTTGGTACTTCCCATATGTTGCCATTTATTGTTGCCGGTGGTGTATTACTTGCCCTCGCGGTAATGGCCTCCGGTAAAGGTGCGGTGCCTGCTGATGGCTTATTAGCTGACATTTCGAATATCGGAATTAAAGGCTTGGTGTTATTCCCTATTATTTTAGGTGGTTTTATCGGTTACTCCATTGCCGATAAACCAGCATTGGCTCCTGCGATGATTGCTTCTGGCATCATGGCTGATATGGGAGGCGGTTTCCTCGGTTGTATCGTGGCGGGTTTCATTGCGGGTGGCGTGGTACTTCAACTGAAGAAGATCCCGCTATCGGCTAACTTGACCGCATTGGGTGCTTACTTCATTTACCCGCTTATCGGTACGCTGATCTCAGCAGGTATTGTGCTATGGGGTATTGGTGAGCCGATTAAGCTTTTCATGGCATCAATGAATGAGTTTTTGGCTTCAATGGCCGGTGCTTCGAAAGTGGTGTTGGGTACGATTCTTGGTGGTATGACAGCATTTGACATGGGTGGCCCTATCAACAAAGTGGCGACCTTGTTTGCTCAAACACAAGTGGACACCCAGCCTTGGCTAATGGGTGGTGTGGGTATTGCAATCTGTACTCCACCGCTGGGTATGGCACTGGCGACCTTCCTATTTAAGAAGAAGTTCACCAAGCAAGAGCAAGAAGCAGGTAAAGCCGCTGCAATCATGGGCTCAATTGGTATCTCTGAAGGCGCGATCCCGTTTGCTGCCAACGACCCGCTGCGTGTTCTACCTTCGATTGTGGTTGGTGGTATCGTTGGTTGTGTGTTTGGCTTCCTAACAGATGTATTACTACATGCACCATGGGGTGGCCTGATCACTGCGCCAGTATCGAGCAACATTCCTATGTACGTTGTTGGCATCGCACTAGGCTCGATCACCACAGCACTGATTGTCGGTTTCTGGAAGCCAGTTGCAGAAGAAACGGAAGATGACATGGTAGACGCTGAACCTGTTCAAGCACAGGTTGCACCAGCAGCTGGCGAAGGCGAGTACGACATTGTTGCTGTAACTTGCTGCCCATCAGGCGTTGCACACACTTTCATGGCAGCAAAAGCACTGGAAAAAGCAGGCGCCGCGGCTGGCATCAAAATCAAAGTTGAAACCCAAGGCCAAAACGGTATTCAGAACCGTATCACCGACCTGGATGTTGCCAATGCGAAGCTGGTTATTTTGGCCCACGATATCCAAGTGAAAGACGCTCACCGTTTTGCTAACGCAAAGGTGGTTGAGTGTTCAACCAAAGAAGCGATGCGCAAGGCCGCAACCTTGATTAACGCTTAAATCCGAACCCTTAAATAAATGCTCCTCCCTTAAGAGCCCTTCCCCCTAAGGGCTCTATTTCCCTACAAAAAATAACGACAAAACGGTATGCAAATGTATAAACGCAACTTCCTCTCTTTGGCTATCTTGGTTGGTCTTTCTGGTGGTTTAGTCGGCTGCAATAGTGACGATGATTCGTCAGGTAAAGGGTCTGGCGATCCGGTGGTGGATCTCGCTGTGCTGGAATATGTCGACCCGATGATCGGTACCGCTGCTTCAGGCCATACATTCCCTGGGGCAACAGTACCCGCAGGTATGGTTCAGCTATCGCCGGATACGTTTATTGGCTCTGGTACCGATCACGAGTCTGGCCTGAACCCTTGGCACTCGGCATCTGGCTATTGGGATTCCTCGAATTATGAAACAGGCGAGGTGGTTGATACAGATGTGCCGCTTTATGGTTTTTCTCATACCCACCTATCAGGCACCGGCGCGACCGATTTAGGCGATGTGCTGGTGTTGCCATACTCGGATTTAGCGAACAAGCAGTTGAATACCTTCGATAAAGCCAACGAAGAAGCCAGTGCGGGCTACTACCGAACCAAACTAAACCAAGGTCAAATCGAGGTTGAGCTTAGCGCAACCAAGCGCGTTGGCTTACATCGATACGTTTTTGCTGAGGGTGCCGAGCGAAATGTGAAGTTCGATTTAGGCCACACCCTAATGAACAACAACGGTGAGTCACTAAATAACAAACTCGAGGTGGTGGATGACTACACCATTCGTGGCAGCAAGAAATCCACTGGCTGGTTCCAAGGCCAAGATCACCAAGGTCACGATATCTTCTTCTATGCCAAATTCAGCCAGCCAATCGCCAAGGCTATGCTGGGTGAAGACGGTAGCCTACCTAATTTGGACATGGAGCCGAAGTCGGTTTATGAAGGGAATGATCTCACCGCCTACCTAAGCTTTGGCGCGGGTGAAGAGGCCATTGAAATCCGTGTCGGCATTTCGCCTGTGAACTGGCAAGGGGCGCAGAAAAACTTAGAAGCTGAAGCCCCAAGTTTTGAGCTGGAAAAAGTAAAAGAGGCTGCCGAGTATGCGTGGGCTGAGAAGCTGGCGAAAATCCAGGTTGAAGGGGGAAGTGACGCCGAGAAAACCAACTTCTACACTGGCATGTACCATATGATGATTGCGCCAATCGAGTTCTATGATGTCGATGGCCAGTATGTGGATATGCTTGGCGCTACACGCAGGCTAGAGGAAGGCGATGTCCCTAACTACTCGATTTACTCAACCTGGGATACCTTCCGTGCGGTTCACCCGATGTGGACCATTATCGACCCTGATCAAGCCACATTGTATGCGAAAGATTTGATCCGTAAATCGAATGATGAATTTGGCTTGTTACCGAAGTGGGAAGGCCACGGTTCAGAAACGGGCACCATGATCGGTTACCCATCCGCCGCGATTTTGGGCGATGCTGTCACCAAAGGTTTGATTGATGCGGAAACTGCGTACAAGGCATCGGTGAAGTCTGCTCGCTATACCCCGCATGAATACCCGCAAATTCATGATGACATTCTCAGCTCGCTAATGGCGGGTCAATTGAGCTATCACGAAAGTGAAAAATGTGTTCGTTATCCGAACTGGAACTCAGTGTCTTACTCGCTGGAGTTTTCATTCTACGATTGGACTATCGCCGAAATGGCCAAAGCCGCAGGCGATATGGACGGCTACGAAGAGTTTAAAGCACGCTCCTACAACTCGCTTAACCACTGGGATGCTGATGCAGGTAATGCGGATGGTACCGGCTTCTTTGTACCTACCGAGCTGAAAGAGGATGGCGTTGATCCATGTGAGCTGAAATACGCGTCGGCTGATTTCGACCCTTATCAGTCCGATGCTTACTACTACACCGAAGGCAACGCGTGGCAGTGGCAGTGGGCATTTATGCAAGATTTGGACAAGCTCACGGAAATCATGGGGGGAACCCAAGGGTTAAACGACAAGCTAAACAACTTGTTTAATGCCGATCCTGAGGGGGGTGAAGCCCACCAAGATATGACAGGCTACATCGGCCAGTATATCCACGGCAACGAGCCATCACACCATGTGATTTACCTGTACAACCGCACCGAAGAATCTTACAAGGCGCAGGAATACCTCGATCAGGTTTACGACCAGTTCTACAAGCCTACGCCTGACGGCATTATCGGTAACGAGGATGTGGGGCAGATGTCTGCCTGGTACTTGATGTCTGCGCTGGGCTTCTACCAAATCTCGCCGACCGACCCTACCTACAGTATCGGTCGCCCAATCTTTGATAAGGCAACGGTAGATATTGGTTCCGGCTCATTTACGGTGACTGCTGAAAATAATGGCCCAGACAATATGTACATCAAAGAGGTCACCATCAATGGTAAGCCTTTGGATGTGTACAACACCTTCCAGCACAGTGAATTTAAAGCGGGTGGTGAACTGCATTTTGTCATGACTGCAAACAAGTTCGAGGCGATGCAAGCCAACTTAGCCAAGTAACTTCATTTTTTAGGGGACCTCGTGTCCCCTTTTTTTACGTGTATAAACCAATCGTGGATAAAATAATGAAACTAAAAAGAACACTTCTTTCTACGGCAGTGCTTTCCGTCCTGCTTGGTCTTGTTGGCTGCAACAGCGATTCAAACTCGGAAACGCCTTTCACCTCGACGCCTATTTTGGAATACGTTGACACCCTTATTGGTACACAGGGGTTAGGTAACGTTAATCCGTCACCGGTTATGCCTGAAGGCATGATCCAGCCGTCGCCTGATAACTTTGACCCTACGGGGTGGGAAGGGAAGGGCTCGCCGGTTGAGTATGATCCCGTGCATAGCTTGATCTCTGGTTTTTCCATGACGCATATTTCCGGTGCGGGTAAGGGCGACTTAAATGATTTTGCTTTTTTGCCTTACACCGGTTTCAACACGGATCCCGTCACCATGGATAAGACTGCCGAAGTAGCTGAAGTGGGCTATTACGCGGTGGACTTAATGGAAACGGGCGTCAAGGTTGAGTTATCGACCACCGATCGCGTGGCATTTCAACGCTACACCTTTAAGCCGGGTGAAGACCGCAAAGTACGTATCGATCTCCAGCACGAGCTGCTTGAGCAATATGGCAACCACTCACGCAGTATCTACTACAAGCGAGTTAATGACACGACGGTTGTGGGTGCGCGAACATCCAATGAGTGGGGGCAATGGCAGACCGTTTTCTTCGCCGCAGAATTTTCTGAGCCAATTGTCGAAGAGAACCTGTATTCAAAGCTCGCTTCAGAAAGCAACTTGAGTCCAACCGATGCGACCGAAGTTGGCCTGGAGGACTACCGGGGTTATGCCGAGCATGAGTCAATGCCGGGTGAACCAGAGCCGGATCCAGAGCGTTTGGCTCGACGTGTCAACGACGTGATGACCCACTTGAACTTTGGCAAGAATGACGAACCACTTGTTGTCAAAGTGGCGGTGTCTGGTACGGGTGTTGACGGCGCATTAAAGAACTTACAGGCAGATGCTAACGGTTGGGATTTCGATGATGTGGTGGAGCAAAACCGCATGTCGTGGCAAAACCTACTGGGTGAGTTCGAGCTGGAGGGGGGAAATGCAGCGGATAAAACCATGTTCTATACCTCGCTATACCGCACCTTCATCGCGCCATTCTTGTACCAAGATGTCGATGGCAAATACCGTGGCATGGATGGCAAGGTGCATCAGGCCGAAGACGGCTTAGTTAACTATTCTGTGTACTCGATGTGGGATACCTTCCGCGCTGCCCACCCACTGAAAACCATCATCGACAAAGACCGTGCCATCGAGCATGCCCGCGACTTGCTAAATAAATACCGAACCGGCGGTGTGTTACCGAAATGGGAGCTGCACTCAGACTATACCGGGGAAATGGTAGGCCATCCTGCGGTGTCTGTGATTGCCGATATTATGGTGAAACACCCAGATGCCTTTACCACCGACGAGTTTGACTTGGCGCTCCAAGCGGCGGAAGAAACGGTGAACTTTGACCTCGCCAAAACCGAAAGTTGGGTGCCGTACCAAGACGCGTGGAATGGTGACAAGCGCTTTACGGTAATGACGCGCCATAACGACTACCAAGAAGACATCGGTTTCATTCCAGCAAATACCAAATGGGCACCAGACGCAGGTGACAAGCCGGGCTATGTTGAAGGCTTGAGAGTGGATAAATACGATGAGCTAGTGAGCGAGTCGGTTTCTTATGGTTTGGAAAATGCCTACTACGACTGGTGTATTGCGCAAATAGCCAAACTGGCTGGTAACGATCAGCAGTACCAACGTTACATGGCTCGCTCTGAGTCGTTCAAAAACTACTTTGATTACAACCCAACTCAATACGGCAAATTGCAAGATCCCAACGGTAACGCATTGGGTGTGACAGGCTTTATGCGCCCAGCTTACATGAACAGTGGTAACAAAGTTTGGGCGAACAACCTCAAAGCGGAATGCTTGGATGAGAATATGGCGTTGTCGATTCCCGATGGTATGGACTACGACGCGTGTAAAGATCGTTCTGCGCTCACTGAAAGCGATGTATTTTGGCCATACCGCGCCGAGCACCGTGGCGAAGACTTTACCGAGGGCAATACATGGCAATGGACATGGTTCGCGCCCCATAGCTTGAATGGCCTCGCCAATGTGATGGCGGGCGAATTCATTGAACGGACGGACTTCTCACTGCCTGAAAGCGTGACTGAACAGGGCAAAGCCGCATTCCTGACCAACCTGAACGCATTGTTTAATGCCGATCCTAATGCAGACACCAGCCAATCCCATGACATGTCGGGCTACATAGGCCAGTTTGTGATGGGTAACGAGCCGGATCACCACGTCCCTTACCTATACAACTGGACGGCAGAGCCTTGGAAGACCCAAGAAGTGGTCGACCAAGCCATGAACGAGTTCTACCACCCAACGCTTGAAGGCCTGATCGGTAACGAAGATGTCGGCCAAATGTCGGCTTGGTATGTGATGTCTGCACTGGGTTTCTATCAAGTCACGCCGGGGGATGCCACCTATACCATTGGCCGTCCTCTGTTCGACAAAGCTGTGATCCCTGTTGATGGCGGCAAATTCACCATTACATCGCAAAACAACAGTGAAGAGAGCATTTACGTTAAGTCAGTGACTATCAACGGCCAGGCGCTGGGGGACAATTTCAGCTTTGCCCACAGTGATCTAAAAGACGGTGGTGAACTGCACTTCGTGATGACGTCCGATAAATCTGAAGCGATGCAAGCGCAGTAGTCCACGCGCAATAAACCATGCGCAGTAAGCTATGCACAGCAGTTCACGCCCAGTAACTCGCTCGCAGTAAATCATGCTCTCCAAAATAACAAAAAGGGGGACACCCTCGTCCCCTTTATTTCTACAGAAACGTCAACGCTATGGAACAGTAATATGAAACTAAAAAGAACCCTTATCTCTACCGCTATTGTTGCGGTCATGTTTGGGCTTGTTGGCTGTAATAATGACAGCGACAGCAAGTCTGGAACACCACCCTTAGAAACGTCTCTAACCCAATACGTCAATCCGTTCATTGGTACTGGCGCCGATGGTCATACTTTTCCTGGCGCCGTCGTGCCCTATGGTTTGGTGCAATTGTCACCCGATACAGAAATGGAAGGCTGGGGATCGGCGGCAGGTTATTTTGATCATGGTAAGTTGACCGAAATTCCCGTGTACGGTTTTTCCCATACCCACCTTTCCGGAACAGGTATTACTGATCTTGGCGATATCTTAGTGCTGCCGTTCACTGAGAAAGAAAGCGCGGTCTTTAATACCTTTGATAAAGAGAATGAAACGGCTGAAGCCGGCTATTACGCAGTGGAGCTAAACAAGGGGGAAATAAAAGCCGAGCTTACCACCTCATCGCGGGTTGGCTTTCATCGATACACTTTCAAAGAAGGCACTAAACCACAGATCAAATTTGACTTAGACCACACCCTTAACAAGGGGCACTTTGATAACCGTACCATGAAGGGCGATCTTGAGTTTATCGACGCCTACACGATTCGTGGTTTACGCAGCTCAAATGGTTGGGCGAATAACCAGCATGTTTACTTCTATGCCAAGTTTAACCAGCCTATCGTAAAAGCGGTCGCGTTGGTCGATGGTGTTGAAACTGAGGTTGATGTAGAAAACGACAACATTGATGCCACCAAAACCATCGCTTACCTAGAGTTTGACCCATCAGCGTCACCACTTGAAATCCAAGTCGGCCTATCACCTACCGGCACGGAAGGCGCACAGAAAAACCTAGAAGCCGAAGCGCAAGACATATCGTTTGATACGGCGCGTGCCAACGCCAACGAAGCGTGGCATCAAGAGCTAAGTCGAATGATCGTTTCGGGGGGTACAGAAGATCAGAAAGAAATCTTCTACACCGCGCTTTATCATGCCTCCATCGCCCCGATGATTTTCCAAGATGTTGATGGGCAATACCCTGCAATGCGAACCCGCATTCAAAAAGATGCAGAAGAGACACCTAACTATTCGGTGTACTCAATGTGGGATACCTTCCGTGCGGCGCACCCCCTGAAAACAATCATTGACCCAGTGCGTGCAGAAGAGTTTGCCAATGACCTGATCCGTAAATATCAGGACGGCGGTATCTTGCCTAAATGGGAGCTACACAGTCATTACACCGGAACAATGATAGGTTTCCCAGCCGTGTCTATTATTGCGGATGCAATGGCAAAAGGCTTGGATGTTGATCCACAACTTGCGAAAGAGGCGGCTGAGTTTACTGTCCGTTACCATGAACCATCCGAGTTCCCGGATTGGACAGAAGACAACAATATTGGCGCGGCAAGTGTCGTACAGGTGCAAGTGTACGAGGAAAACGGCTTTGTTCACCATGGCTACTGGAACAGCGCATCATATACCCTTGAGTTTGCCTACGGCGACTGGGCAATGTCAGAAATCGCGCGCATGGCAGGTGATGTGAAGCTGCAAGAAGAATTCCTTACTCGTGCTGACAACTGGCTCAATCATTGGGATGCAAAAACGGGCTTTTTACGCCCTAAGAACCACCCAGAGAGTACATCGCCGAATAAGCCTCCGTTGGAGTTCAACCAACCGGTTGATGAAGAGCGATTGGATGAGTGTGTGATGGTGGAATACCCAGAAGGTTCTGGTGAGATGAAACCGCAATGTCCGCTATTGCCTTTCGACCCTTACTACGTGGACGAGTTTGCCTATACGGAAGGTAACGCGTGGCAGTGGAAGTTCCAGCCAATGCACGACTACAACCGCTTGAAAGAAGAGATCTACCAAGCGGATTTAGCAAAAGGCAAAGACACTACGCCAGAGATAGCGTTCCGAGAAGACTTGGATGAGTTATTCAACGCAGATTCATCGAATACGGGTGAAGAACTGCCTGATCTAACCGGCTACATCGGCCAATACATGCATGGGAACGAACCATCGCATCATATTCCTTACCTGTATGCATTAACGGATGAACCATGGAAAACACAAGAGTACCTCGACCGAATCATGTCTGAAATGTATACCACCGAGCCTACCGGTTTGATTGGTAACGAAGATGTGGGGCAGATGAGTGCTTGGTACCTAATGTCGGCAATGGGTTTCTATCAAGTAACACCAGCGGATCCGATTTACACTATCGGTCGTCCTATCTTTGATGAAATTACTATCCCTGTCGAAGGTGGTGAGTTCAAGATCATTGCAGATAACAACAGCCCACATAATAAGTATGTGAAATCAGTGACCATCAATGATCAGCCACTAGATAAGAACTTCACCTTTAAGCACAGCGAAATTATGGCTGGCGGCGTTCTGCGCTTTGTAATGACAGGCGATAAACAGGAAGCACTACAAGCTCAGTAAATATGAACTGAAGTATTCAGGAATCAGTGCAGATGGGGGAGCGTTTGCTCCCTTAATAAGGAATTAAAATTATGAACTTTAATAAAACTGCGACCACTATCGCTGTGGTGGCTGGTTTGGTTGGCCTCGTTGGTTGTAATAGCGATGATGCTGACCCCAGAAGTGGCCTTACAGGCAATCTAGAGTACGTCGACCCATTAATTGGTACTGGCTTTAACGGCCATACTTTTCCGGGGCCTGTTGTACCCGAAGGAATGGTCCAGCTTTCCCCGGATACCGAGCTGATCGGCTGGCATTCATCATCGGGCTATCACTTCGATAAGAAGACGCTGTTTGGATTTTCCCATACTCACCTTTCTGGAACAGGGATGGGCGGCTTGGGTGATATTTTGTTTCTGCCGTTTACAGAAGATAAATCTAAGTACATTGAAGAAAGCGATGATTATACCGAAGCTATCTCGGTCAAAATGGATAAAACATCCGAGGTGGCAGAGGCTGGCTATTACTCGGTTACAATTGCTGAAAACGGCATCAAAGCTGAGCTGACATCATCTGAGCGTGTGGGTTTCCATCGCTACACCTATCCCCAAGGCCAGCCACAGCGGTTGAAGATTGATCTGAACTCTATCCTCAACAGTGATTGGGGGGCGACCTCTTTACGTAACAAGCTGACGGTAAGTGAAGATGGCTACACGATAGTTGGCGAGCGTGACGCGGCGCATTTCTCTGGCTGGGCGAAGAACCAAAAAATCTTTTTCCATGCGACTTTCGATAAGAAGATCAAAGATGTTTACATTCTTGCCAATGGCGAACCGGTTGATGGCCTAACTGCCGAACACGTTTCTGAGTTGATTTACGATGAGAACGACACGCCAATCAAGCGGGTAACAGCAGACGTTACGGCATATGTGGAGTTTGAAGATGAGGGCTCGCAACAGCTGAATGCGAAAGTGGCATTGTCGGCTGTTGATGCCGAAGGGGCTGAAAGCAACCATGAAGCGGAAGCGAATATTTCGTTTGATATCGCACAAAGCAATGCTCGCGAGAAATGGGCGAATGCACTCAATATCTCTATCGAAGGTGGCACCGAGTCGCAAAAGGAGATTTTCTATACCGCGCTTTACCACACTAAGATAGCCCCTATTGTTCATCAAGATGTTGATGGCCGTTTCCGTGGTATGGGCAAAGGCTCAATTCGTGAAGGCGAAGGGGAGTACTCAATTGCTTACGGCCAAGCCACTGATGAACAGCCAAACTTCTCGGTATATTCATTGTGGGACACGCACAGGGCGTTGCATCCATTAAAGACCATTACCGAACCCGTACGCGCCGTGCAATATGCCAAAAACCTTGTACAGAAGTACAACGAGAGTGGTTTGCTGCCGAAATGGGAACATTTAGGCGACGAGACGGGAACCATGGTGGGCTATCCAGCGGTCGTGGTCATTGCTGATGCGATGATCAAGTTTTCGGATCAGTTCACTCAAGAGGAGAAAGCGTTGGCTTTGAAAGCCGCGGTAGACTCATCCACTTATGATAATTACCCAATGCTGCAAGCTGAATGGGATCAAGCGGTATTGGATCGCACTTTAACCAACCATATAGATTACATTGAGAAAGAAGGCTTTGCGCCTGCGATTCAACGTATTGACGGTGAGCCGGTTTTTGATGACTACACGGTTGAGTCTGTTTCTTACGGCCTCGAAAATGCCTTTTATGACTGGGCAATTGCTCAAATAGCGAAAGCTGCTGGCGATACTCAAGTAGAAGAAACTTATCTTGAGCGTGCTAAAGGTTACCAAAAGTACTTCGATTATAACCCAGCGGAATATGCCGAGTACGACGTAACAGGTTTTATGCGGCCTGTTTTGATTGATGAAACCTTTATGACCCCATTCGACCCGTACGGCACCGAGCATGAGACGGGTAACTATACCGAGGGTAATGCGTGGCAATGGACGTGGTTTGTGCCACATGACATTGCTGGTTTGAAGGCATTGATGGGGGGCGAAGTAGCATTTCAGAAAAACCTTGAAGCCACCTTCACCGCAGAAAGCCAAGGTACTGAAACGCCAGATATGTCTGGTTTGATTGGGCAAGTGGCGTTTGGGAACGAGCCATCACACCATATTCCTTACTTGTTTAACTGGACGGCAGAGCCTTGGAAGACGCAACAAGTGGTCGACCATATTCTGGATGACATGTATTTTGCGGCACCAGAAGGTGTGATTGGCAACGAAGATGTAGGTGCAATGTCTGCTTGGTATGTTATGTCTGCGCTGGGCTTTTATCAGGTGAATGCTGCAGATCCGACTTACACCATAGGCCGCCCTTTGTTTGATAAAGCGGTGATTCCAGTGAAAGATGGAACGTTTACCATCACTACCGAAAATAATGCGGATGACAATATGTATATCAAGTCAGCCACGATTAACGGTAAAGAGCTGGGGGCAAACTTCACCTTTGACCACAGTGAGCTGAAGGACGGTGGTGAGCTGCACTTCGTGATGACGTCCGATAAATCTGAGGCGATGCAAGCGCAGTAATTCTCACTCTTCAAAATAACAACAGGGGACTTTTTAGTCCCTTTTTTTTACAAAATTGTCAATGCTATGGAACAGTAATTAAGCCGCCCCCGGCAATAAAGCACAAGCATTCAGAAATTAAATAATTTCTATTTAACGAAGCTTTTATTAAAATTCGCACACTAAAATTGACCTAAATATATAATATATTTACCAGCAACTGGGGTATAAATTGAAAAAATTCAGCATATTAACGCTTGTGCTATTGCTCTCGAGCCACCCAGTCGCAGGTGATGCTTTGTATGATATGCGAGAAAAGCAGTGCCATGGCATAGAAGAGATCGCATTGACAGTGATGGAAATGAGGCAGAATGAAGTGCCCGTTTACCAAGTTATTAAAGAAGTAGGATTTAGTGATGTGATATCCGAGATTATTATCGAGGCTTATCAAGACCACGATGTCGTTACAACCTCTGAAATGCGGCTGATGGTTAGCCCAGCTTTCGCTAATAGCTATAAAACAAAATGCCTAGCTGGCGTGTTTGATTTCCGCGACTTTACAAAACTTTAACGAATATGCCCATGCTTAGGAAGCTCGACTTCTGAACCGTTCACTTTGAAGTAACTTGGCTGTATAAGAAAAATGGGTATATAAAAAAATGGCTTGGACGATATCGTCCAAGCCATTTTTTGTGGGGATTTTAGGGGGAGGCAAAAACCAGATTAAGCCATTGCTGCGACCATTTTGGCTTTGCGCATTTTCTTCAGCGTTACACAGGTTAGTGCCGTTACCGCTGCGCCAGCTGCCATGCAAATGAGCGCCAATACTGGCTGGTTCATGGCACCAAGCAGGGCAACCACTGGGCCACCGTGTGCAACGCTATTGGTGATCCCAAATGAGAAGGCCATCACTGCCGCCACCATCGAGCCAAGCACGTTGGCTGGAATGACAGACATAGGATCCTGAGCTGCAAACGGGATAGCACCTTCGGAGATACCCACCAAACCCATGGCCCCGGCAGCTTTACCTGCTTCCAATTCTGAAGGCTCGAAGAGTTCGAATTTACGGCCTAACGCTGTGGCTAGTGCCATACCAAGTGGCGCTACAGGGATAGCACAGGCCATTGCGCCCATGAATTGGGTTTGACCGCTGGCAATCATGCCGACAGAGAACAGGAAGGCCACTTTGTTGAACGGGCCTCCCATATCGAAGCCTGCCATGCCCCCAAGTACTATACCCAGCAGTACCACATTACCTGTACTCATGCTGGTTAGCATGGCTGTAAGGCCGTCCATGAGGCTCGCAATCGGGGCGCCAATGACAAAGATAAACAATCCCGCAATAAACAGAGAGCCTGTGATAGGGGCAATCATGATTGGCACCAAAGGTTGCACAAACTTATGGAAGTTGATCGAGGTGATCCATTTCACGAAGTAACCCACCAGCAAACCCGCGATAATGGCACCGATAAAGCCTGTTCCGGCTTCGGCACCGTAGAACGAACCGTTGTTGGCAATCCAGCCGCCAATCAGGCCTGGTGCTAGCGCGGGGCGATCAGCGATGGCATAGGCGATATAGCCTGCAAGGATCGGGATCATCAGCGTGAAGGCAACCACACCCACCTCTAGGATTTGGTTCCACACACTGCCATCGGGAATCGCCATGCCGGCTTCGCTTGGCTCGCCACCAACTGCGAGGGCCAGTGCGATTAATAAGCCGCCGGTCACCACGAAAGGGATCATGTGCGATACGCCATTCATTAAGTAGCGGTACAAGTCAGAGCGCGTTTGAGAGGCTTTGTTGGCGATAGAGTTAGGGGCGTTGCTGCTTGCTTCTGCTTGGTAAGTCGGTGCGGCTAATGCTTCGTTAATCAACCCTTGCGCATCGCGTATAGGCGCTTTTACATTCGTTTTTACTACTCGCTTGCCCGCGAAGCGGCTCATATCAACTTGCTTGTCACAGGCAACGATGATGGCATCGGCTCGTTCAATTTCTTCTGCTGTTGGGCTGTTTTTCACCCCGATTGAACCGTTGGTTTCTACCTTGATATCAAAACCCATGGCGGTAGCCCCTTTCTCTAGCGCCTCTGCTGCCAGATAAGTGTGTGCCACGCCGGCTGGACAACCCGTCACGCCGATGATGAAGCCCTGGTTGGCAGGTGTTGCTGCTACAGGTTGTTGTGTTTCTTTTGCTAGCAGTAGTGTCAGCGCTTCCTCGCTATTAGGGGCATTTAAGAAGGCATCGATAAAGCCTTCTTCAATTAATTTGGAAGACAGCTCCGCAAGCACTTCAATGTGATGGTTATCCCCTCCGTTTGGGGAGGCGATCATAAAAAATAGTTTTGATGGTAAGCCGTCTTCAGCGCCGTATTCGATACCAGATTGGCTGACGCCAATCACCACAGCAGGTGTAGTTACATGGGCACTTTTGGCATGTGGTATTGCGACGCCTTCTTCGAATCCAGTATTCCCTAATGCTTCTCGAGCTAGAATATCTTGGAGAAATTGTTCGCTGTCGGAAATACGTCCTTGGTCATACAGAACAGCAACTAATTCCTTAAACACCTCTTCTTTAGATGTCGCTTGAAGATCAAGCTTAATAAGATCTTTATTTATGAGTTTGGTGATCATGGTTGAACCCTTATAAATATAGTTTTGTTTCAGGGTTATTTTTAAATGAGCGAGAAAGAGACTGAAGTGAAGAAAAAATGCATTTGCTGGAGGATTGTAACTGCCTCACGGGAGTGTGATTCAGATCGATTGAGCGGTGGTCATAGCTGTATAAGTGTGACATTCCTTCAAGGTACTGTATCTAACTGATAAATGTGCGATTACTCCCAATTATCAGTCTTGTAGACAGGCTTTAGCTTAAACCTTAACTGTAAAATTGGTGCGTTGACTGGATTTTTGTAACCTTAAAATGAAAGTGTGAGATTGCTCAGTAGCACAAAATATCAGTCCGGTGTATATCTATATGCACAGTTATTTCAAAAGTGATTTTATCTTGATTTAACGGGCTATGTTTATAACAGCATGTGTGCATATGTAGAGTACATTCAATGATTTTTCATGACTTAATTTCATCGGTATTAAGCGAGCGAGAACCATTTCACAACATATGGTTTGCTGGTGATTTTCATACGCCACCTGAATTTAGCTATCAGGTTAATTTTCCGCGTTTAGAATTAGTGCTTGATGGGGAATACATTAATGAAATGGAAAGTCACGATCGAAAAGTGACCCATGTTGTTGCCAAAAAAGGGGACGCGATATTTATTCCACCCAATAGTTGGAATAAGCCTGATTGGGATACAGATTGCTCTGTGTTAAGTATTCTGTTTGGCCGCCGTCAACTTGGTTTGAGCTTGGTCAGTAAGCGAAAGAGTGAAGCGAGTTTCTATGATATCCAAAAGCACAGTATTCAAACTCGCTCAGGCTTTGCCATTGATAACATCTTAGAAGCGCTCAGCTCTTTGGCCCGAGAAAGTAATAAGAAGCCAATGGATGAGCTGTTGCTACAGGCGCTGTTGCAGTACTCAAAAAGCATGCTGGATGCACCGGTTGAGCAGAAGTCCCACAGTCGGGTTCAGGATCTTTACCAGGGCATTTGTATCTATATCCAAGAGAACTTCCATCGTCCTATTAACCGAGACAGTATCGCGTCCCGATTCAGTATTTCTTCCAATCACCTATCACGGCTGTTCCGCCAGCAAGGGCACATGACACTTGCCGACTACATTACCTGGGTAAGGGTTGACCGCGCTAAGTTCATGTTGAAAAAGTACAACTTCAAGCTTAATGAGGTATCTATCCGCTGCGGATTCAAAGACGTGAACTATTTTTGCCGTGTCTTTAAGAATCGAACCGGTCGAACCCCAACCGAGTATCGGGCTTCCATCTAATTGAAACTAAGCTAGCAGCCTCGACATGGCGTACATCAGGAGCGCTTGTAAGTCGACGCTGCTTCTTGTGAGCAGCAATCGTTCTGCGATTTGGCCTGTTAGCAGGTTACGGGTGAGATTTGTTGCCGTTATGATTTGTTCGCGGGTTGGCTTCGTTGGCATCACCAGTGCTATTGCAAGGTTCACTTCCCCCATCTTAGAAGCCCAATCCATCGGCGTTTCACTGGCTATAACGGCCACAGAAATGTGTTCGGCTTCGGCAAACATGACATGGGGGAGGGCGATCCCCGGGGTTACGCAAGTGGATGAGCGTTCTTCTCGCTTAATGAGATCGAGAACGAGTTTATCGGCATGGGTTGGGTATATGAGTTGGGCCAACCCTTTAAGGCATTCGAACTTGTTGAGCTCGGTATGGGCCTTGGCATAGTGCCACTGGATCTCACAGGGTGGGCAGATTTGGGGAATACGTTCAGCCAGTTGGCTGCAGAACTGATGGTCGATATGGGAACCAACCACAATAAAGTGCTCGGCAATGATATCTTTGATGACGAAACACGCCAGCTCTGCATCAATGCCAATGGCTGTGATCTGGCAAAGATCACCTTGCTGTAGCCCAACTTGCAGCATGGCGACAGACTTGGTGAGTTCGGCACTGCGGTTTTGCGTTATGTTGATGATATTTAAGGTACTTTTAAACTTTTTTGCCACCCGGTGCAGCGGTTGGCCCACGCGGGCACTTGCATTGCTATCATCGACAAAAAAGGTGATTTGGTATTCGTTCATCAGCAGGCTTAGTCGCGGCAGTGTACTAGGAACACTTTATCGACATTCAGTAACACACTTTCGATTGAGATTTGGACTTTGCTGATGCCGTCAAAGCGGGCAGGTTGTTCAATCTCGATATCGGACACAATTAATACGCGATCGGCTTGGGCAATATCATGGGGAGTGAGCTGATTCTCAATACCCATCGCGCCTTGGGTCTCAACTTTAATTTGTACGTTATGCTTTGGCGCAGCTTTAATGAGTGCATCCGCTGCCATGTAAGTATGAGCGATGCCTGTAGGGCACGCTGTCACTGCTACGATTTTCATATTCTATCCATATTATTTTTGGGGAATATTATCACAGCGGTTTAGGAATAAATTGATTTAAAAGCGATAAACACAAGAGCTCTATCACAGTTTAAATCTCATGTTACATTAATCCAGTAAATGCATTTTCTGTCCTGTATATCAGGTGATGCTGGATCGCTAGGGTATATACCGCGTGGAACGTTTCAAGGTACCAATCATGGACATAACCAACCTGATCAAGCCAGATACAATTTGCTTAGATCTTAAGTCCCAAACCAAAGATGAAGTGCTCAAGGAGCTTGTCGGCATGCTGGATGCTGCGGGCAAGCTTGTCAGCAAGGATCAGTTTTTGGCCGATGTTTGGAAGCGAGAAGAGATTGGCAATACCGGCTTTGATGAGGGGATCGCCATTCCCCATGCCAAAAGTGATGCGGTAGTCCAGCCAGCTGTGGCTGTAGGTATCAGTCGCAAAGGGATCGATTACGGTGCTGATGATGGCGAACTGTCAGATGTTTTCTTCATGTTGGCATCGCCAAATGGCGATGACCACCACCATATAGAAGTGTTGGCGCAAATCTCCACCAAGATCATCGAAGATGGCTTTGTCGACCAGCTCAAGGCGGTTGCAACGGTTGAAGAGGCACTTGAGCTGCTTACCGGCATCCAACAGACATCAAATGACAGCGTATTTACTCCCCCAGAGTTTGTGTCGGAGCCATTGAGTCCGTGGGCGCAAAAACTCAGCCGTATGAAAGAACACTTGTTGTTTGGTACCTCTCACATGATCCCGTTTATCGTTGCGGGCGGGGTGCTGTTATCTCTTTCGGTGATGCTATCAGGGCATGGTGGTGTGCCTGAAGAGGGGGTACTTGCCGATATTGCTGAAATGGGGATTGCTGGCCTTACGCTCTTTACTGCGGTGCTTGGGGGTTATATCGCTTACTCTATCGCGGATAAGCCTGGTCTAGCGCCGGGGATGATAGGCGCTTGGATTGCAGTGGGCCATTACAACACCGGTTTTTTGGGAGCGATTGTTGTCGGGTTTTTTGCTGGCTTTGTGGTTTGGTTGCTAAAGAAAATTCAGCTGCCAGATAGCATGAGCTCGCTGGGTTCTATTTTTATTTACCCCTTGGTTGGGACGTTTGTCACCTGCGGGGCGGTGATGTGGGTGATCGGCTCGCCAATTGCCACCGCCATGACGGTGATGAATGATGTACTCACGGGGATGGCGGGTTCAGGCAAGATCATGTTGGGTACCGTGTTAGGTGCCATGACAGCCTTTGATATGGGCGGGCCTATCAATAAGGTCGCGACATTGTTTGCTCAAACCCAAGTAAATACCCAACCGTGGTTGATGGGCGGGGTGGGCATTGCCATTTGTACCCCACCATTGGGTATGGCATTGGCGACGTTTTTGTCGCCGAGTAAGTTCAAGCGTGACGAACGAGAAGCTGGAAAGGCGGCGGGCATTATGGGGATGATCGGGATCAGCGAAGGTGCGATTCCTTTTGCCGCTGGCGACCCTGCACGAGTGCTACCTGCGATTGTTGCTGGTGGCATTGTGGGGAATGTAGTTGGCTTTATATTCCATGTGATTAATCATGCGCCTTGGGGCGGCTGGATTGTCTTGCCTGTCGTCGACGGAAAGATTGGCTATGTTATTGGCACGATTGCAGGTTCGCTGACAACGGCTCTGATAGTGATTGCATTGAAGAAAACCGTGACAGAAGACGAGAGCCTTGTAGGCCAGTCTCAAGCTTATTCATCAGTAAAAGGTGAGGGTGAAGCCGATATTCTTGCGGTGACATCATGCCCATCAGGCGTGGCGCATACTTTCCTGGCGGCGAAATCTTTGGAAAAAGCGGCGTGCGCGTTGGGTATTAAGATCAAAGTAGAAACCCAAGGGGCTAACGGCATCATTAACCGAATTACTGCCGCAGACATTGCGAGAGCCAAGTTTGTGATTTTTGCTCATGATGTGGCGATAAAAGAGCCTGAGCGATTTAAAAAAATGCGGGTTATCGATGTCAGCACCAAAGATGCCATGATCAATGCATCGGCATTAATTCAGGCGAGGCGAAGTATTTAATGTTCTCATTTGATTGAAGTATAAGAATATTATTAATGACTAAAAATGTGAAAAGCGCCGATATGGGCGCTTTTTCATTTCTAGATAAAAACATTTTATCGGCTACGCGAGGCGAGTATTCGTAGTGGTTTAAAATAGCCGATTGAGGCGATAGTTAAGCCGAGGAAAATGAGAAAAAAACTTGATGGCTCAGGTACTTCAGCTGCTTTTACTTCAATATCGAAGCTACCTACTTCAGCTGGCAAAGCAAATCCATATGGCCACGAGTTGTCTAAAAGTAGAGCTTTGACGGTATAAGTCCCGACTGCATCAACGCCATTCGCAACAAGATCCACCCAACTCACAAATGGGTTTAGAGGGTTAATGAGGACATCTGCATGGAAGTTTGATATGTCAGTACCAAGTCCAAAATCGGTAGGCATTAAGTCAAGGTATAAATCTAAATGTGGCGCGGGAAGGTTGTAGTTTAGCTGTAGATCCATCCCTAACACTGTCATTTGGTTATCTGGAAAAATGCTTCCTAGAAGGTAAGCGGTATAGGACGTTGATTCGTTGGGATCTGCACTAATATGGAAAGCTGTATGAGTCAACGGGTCGTAAAAATCATCAGTATTTGGGTTGTTATCATCTATAGCAATAGGACCAGGAGGGCTGCCAATACATCCGATTAAAGGGATGCTGATTTCAGGACTGCTAAGGTCCGTAATTGGGCATTGAGGGTCAAAAAGAGGTTGGGTAGTTAATAATGGTGAAGCATTGGCCTTAATAGCCATCAGTAAAAAAATGCATACTAGCTGTACTACTTTGAACATTGCATTTCATCCAGTTAAGTTAAAAGTTTGGATAAGCAATGAATGGACCAATTTTTATATTGCTGATTTTAAGCGTCTTTATAGTCTGGTGTCTGGTAAGGTGTAAATTAAACCGACCATAGATATTCGGCAGTAATAGCCTGAATTCTATACAAAAACGGGAGCCGCTGGCTCCCGTTTGTCTTATTGTTGTTTGTACTTTATAGATATCAGCTTATTTTAAATACCTACCGTCATGTGTAAGCCATAGAACACACCGCGGCCAACCAGCTCGGAGAGTAGGACCAGTACAAAGCTTAGTGCCATCACCGGTACGCCAGGGCGGCTATCCATTAGGTTCGGGATGAACCAGACCGCTAGGGCCGCCAACAGCAGGCCAATGCGGATGATCTGAAGTTGAGCTAGGTTGGGGATAAGCTCGACTGCCGTGGTGACCGAGGTTTGGATTTCGCCCAAGCCAATCATTTGGCTAATCAAGGCCGCTAAGCTAACGACAACAGCAAGTGCACCAATAAATGGCAGTGTACGATCTAGGGTTGCCATTTTATGCTGCGAACTGGTGAGCAGTAGGTGGCCGAAGATCAAGCCGGAAATGACCATGGTACTCATGAACGCGATTGGGGTATATACCGTATTCCAAGTCGGTACTGTATCTAGCAGGTACAGCTTGGTCATTGAGTACATAAAGCTACCAGCAACCACAATTGCGGCAGCGAGCAGCAGTTTGCGTACTGCTTCAGGGCCTTTATCCAGCACTTCGAGTAGCCAGTAACCACCACCTAGTGCAAAGAAAAGGCTACCAGTGAATATTTCGTTGGAAAGCCAAGAGCTTCCCACTTGGTTAAGTGCATTGAAAGCACGCAGCGGACTACCAAGGTGCATGGTTGAAGCGGCAAAGCCGATACCCATCAGTACCCAGATAAAGAACATTGCCTTATGGAGGCGATCGTTGACACCCACACAAAGTTTGCCCCTTAGCACGACTGCACCAAGTAGGATAAATGCACCTACCGCAGTTTGCGCCAGCACGGTGAACAAGATCAGAGGCCATTCATGCAAAGCCATCTTATACCTCCTTCGGGTTTGCTAGGAAGCCGCTACGGTCGCCTGTTGGACGGGCGTGACGGTTCGCTTTAATGACAATATTCGGTTTGGTTTTCAGCGATGATGGCAATGGTGCCACATCCGCATTGGTGCCGTATTTCGCACGCAGCTCATCAATAGGGCCAAACTCCAACGCGCGCAGTGGGCAGGAGCCGACACAAATTGGCTCAAGACCTTGGCCAACGCGCTCAAAACAGCCGTCACATTTGGTCATATGACCCTTATCGGCATCATATTGCGGTGCGCCGTAAGGGCACGCCATTGAGCAGTACTGACAGCCAATGCAGGTGTCGGTATCCACCACCACCAAACCATCTTCCTTGCGCTTGTGCATCGCACCCGATGGGCATACTTTGGCACACGCTGGCTCATCACAGTGGTTACAGGCGATAGACAAGTAGTAAGAGAATACATCTTGGCGGAAGGTGGCTCCTTCTTTTACCCAATTGCCTCCTGTGTACTCGTAGACGCGGCGGTAGTTCACGCCAATATCACTGTCTTTGTTATCTTTGCACGACAGCTGACAGGTTTTGCAGCCGGTGCATTTGCTTGAATCGATATAAAAACCGTATTGTTTCATGGTTTAAACCTTATGCTTTTTTCAGCAGTTGCACGTCGACAAGATTGGTGTGCTGCGGGTTACCTTTTGCCAGCGGGCTAGGACGAAGGGTGGTGAGTACGTTCATACTGCCGCCGTGATCAACGCCATTTTTATCCGGTGCGTACCAAGCACCTTCGCCCATAGCGACAACCCCCGGCATCATGCGCGGCGTCACTTTTGCTGTCAGGTGAATTTCGCCACGCTCGTTGAAGATACGGATAGGATCATCGTTCTTGATACCACGTTGCTCCGCATCCATAGGGCTCATCCACATTTGTTGCGGAGCCGCCTCCATGATTTGCTCAACGTTGCCATACGTTGAGTGGGTACGGGACTTGTAGTGGAAGCCCGTTAGCTGAAGTGGGTATGTCGAGCGTTTCGGGTCATCCCAACCATCGTGCGTTGAGGTGTAAACTGGTAGCGGGTGGATCACATCGTCTTTTGGTAGCTCCCATTCTGCTGCGATTTCGGCAAGGCGCTCTGAGTAAATCTCAATTTTGCCCGAAGGTGTCGCAAGCGGATTGTTGTCCGGGTCTTTGCGGAAGCCTTCATGGGCAACAAAGTGCGATGTCTTGCGCTTGTAGATACCTTGTTCCCGCATGGTTTCAAAATCAGGCAGGCTAGGGTCGGCTTTGCGGGTTTCTGCGTATAGGTGGCGTAGCCATCCTTCCTGATCACGGCCTTCGGTAAACGCTTTTTCGATACCCAAACGCTTGGCAACTTCAGTACAAATATCGTAAATGCTACGTGCTTCAAACACAGGTTCGATGGCTTGGCTGGCGAAGATGAAGTACGGCATGTTGGCAGAAGCGCCATCCATACAGAAGTCTGATTGCTCAGAGGTAGTCAGATCCGGCAGGATAATATCGGCATACTTAGCTGATGACGTCATGTGGTTGTCGATAACCACGATCATCTCGCAAGCTTTGTCATCTTGAAGGATTTCGTGGGTGCGATTGATATCAGAGTGCTGGTTCACCAAGCTGTTACCGGCATAGTTCCAGATAAACTTGATCGGTACATCCAGTTTATCTTTACCGCGCACACCATCGGCTTTGGCGGTCATGTCTGTTCCGCGATAGATTGCATCTGTCCATAGGAAGAAAGAAATGGATGTTTTTACAGGATTTTCCGGCATTGGGAAGCGCACGAACGGGATTGAAGTATTGCCCTCGCGTGCGCCGGTGCCGCCACCTGCTATACCGACATTACCGGTTAAAATTGAGAGCATTGAAATGGCGCGAGCTGACAGCTCACCATTTGCATGACGTTGTGGCCCCCAACCTTGGAAGATGGCACACGGCTTGGTCGATGCTATTTCACGGGCCAGTTTGATAATAATATCGGCAGGAATACCCGTGATGTCTGCCGCCCAAGCAGGTGTTTTCTCAAGACTATCGGTGCTTTGCCCCAAGATATAAGACTTATAGTCAGAGTTTGCTGGGGCTGAGGCCGGTAGGGTCTTTTCATCGTAGCCGACGCAGTATTTATCGAGGAAGGGTTGGTCTACCAAGTCTTCAGTGATCATCACGTGCGCCATACCTGCGACAAGTGCGGCATCGGTGCCAGGGCGAATTGGGATCCACTGATCTTCACGGCCGCCTGCAGTATCGGTGTAGCGTGGATCGATCACGATCATCTTAGCGTTAGAGCGTGTTTTGCCTTCCATGAGGTGATGGATCTGACCGCCGCCCGACATACGGGTTTCTGCAGGGTTGTTACCAAACTGCACAATGAGCTTGGTATTTTCGAGATCAGAAAATGAATTGTTGGCACCACTGCCGAAGGTATAGGGCAAGCTTGCTGCGATCTGGGCGGTTGAATACGTACCGTAGTGGTTTAGGTAGCCACCGCTGAGGCTCATTAGGCGGGCAAGCAGACTTGAACCCGGAGGCCACGATTTTGTCACCGTGCCGCCTAACGTACCCGTGCCATAGTTTAGGTATACCGCTTCACTGCCATACTCTTTACGGATACGAATTAGGTTGTCAGCGATTTCGTCAAAGGCTTCATCCCAAGTGATACGTTTGAAATTACCTTCGCCACGTTTGCCGACTCGCTTCATTGGGTATTTTAAGCGGTCAGGGTTGTAGACCCGGCGACGCATTGAACGGCCGCGTAAACAGGCACGAATTTGGTGGTTTCCGTATTGGTCATCACCGGTATTATCGGTTTCTACCCATTTGATTTCGCCATCAACAACGTGCATGCGAAGCGGGCAACGGCTACCACAGTTTACAGTACACGCACTCCAAACAACCTTTTCGTCTTTTGGCGTAGCGGCTTCTACTTTTGTTGATTTAAATGGCAGTGTCATACTGCCTGCAACTGCAGCTAGTCCACCGACAGCAGAGCTCGATTTAATGAAGTCTCTGCGAGTGAACTTAGGTGCCAGTAGCTGTTTGAGCTTATTCTTCATAGCACGACATTCTCTTGATTTTTAGTTATCCACACTACTTTAGAGGTAGGGTTCTACTGTGATAATCAGTTGGCTGCCGTCTGTATGTTTTGTTTTCTATCAATAAACGGCGCATATACATGCGCTGAATGAATAGAATGTAAGATAATGTGAGATTCATCATACAAATATGTCGCTGCATGTTGCTGTTTCATCTCATTGAATTACAAATGTTTTGTAAATGGTTCTTATTACAACTTGGAAGGGGTAGAGACGAGTTACCTGATGGGCTATACCGAGGAGGTATGTTGAGGCAGGGCGAAGAAGATAATGGAAAATTAGTGAAGTAAAGGAGAAGTGGTAGCAACCACTTCTCCTTTATAGGTTATTGCCAATAACTCATCAGTAAGTGACTAGACGCCTACTGTCATGTGCAAGCCATAGAACACGCCACGGCCCACCAGTTCGGAAAGTAGCACTAGGCCGAAGCTCAATGCCATCACGGGCATTCCCGGGCGGCTGTTCATCAAGTTAGGGATGAACCAAACAGCAAGGGCTGCAAGCAGAAGGCCAATACGGATGATCTGCAGTTGCGCCATATTGGGGATAAGTTCCGCTGCTGTGATCACTGACGTTTGGATCTCAGCAAGGCCAATCAGCTGGCTAACCAATGCCACCAGACTGATTACAATGGCAACGGCACCGATGTATGGCAATACGCGGTCAAGATTTGCCATTTTGTGCTGAGCGCCTGTTAGCAGTAGGTGACCGAAAATCAGGCCAGAGATAACCATCGTGCTTAGGAAGGCAATTGGTGTATACACCGTATTCCAAGTCGGCACTGTGTCTAGCAAGTAAAGCTTGGTCATCGAGAACATAAAGCTCATGCCAACAACCATGCCAGCAACAAGCAGCGCCTTGCGAATTTTCTCGCTACCTTTATCCAGCATTTCAAGTAACCAGTAACCGCCACCGAGGGCAAAGAAAGCACTGCCGGTGAAGATTTCATTCGATAGCCAAGAGCTACCCACTTGGTTAAGTGCATTGAACGCACGTAGCGGACTACCTAAGTGCATGGTTGAAGCCATAAAGCCCATGCCCATGATCACCCAGATAAAGAACATGGCTTTGTGCAGGCGGTCATTCACGCCAATACAAAGCTTACCGCTCAGGATCACTGCACCAAGTAGGATAAAGGCACCGACCGCTGTTTGCGCCAATACTGTAAATAGGATCAGAGGCCATTCATGCCAAGCCATCTTATACCTCCTTAGGGTTTGCTAGGAAACCGGTGCGATCGCCAGTTGGGCGAGCATGGCGGTTTGCTTTGATAACCAAGTTAGGCTTGGTTTTCAGTGATGATGGCAAAGGCGCAACATCGGCATTGGTGCCGTATTTCGCACGAAGCTCGTCGATAGGGCCAAATTCAAGCGCACGTAGCGGGCACGAACCGACACAAATAGGCTCAAGACCTTGGCCAACGCGCTCAAAGCAGCCGTCGCACTTGGTCATGTGGCCTTTCTCGGCGTTGTATTGAGGTGCGCCGTAAGGGCAAGCCATTGAGCAGTACTGACAACCGATGCAAGTATCAGTATCTACCACCACCAAGCCATCTTCCTTACGCTTGTGCATCGCGCCTGATGGGCACACTTTGGCACACGCCGGCTCATCACAGTGGTTACAGGCGATGGATAGGTAGTAAGAGAAGACGTCCTGACGGAAAGTTTCCCCTTCCTTCACCCAGTTACCCCCGGTGTACTCGTAGACGCGGCGGTAGTTCACGCCGATGTCTGAGTCCTTGTTATCTTTGCACGACAGCTGACACGTTTTACAGCCGGTGCATTTGCTTGAATCAATATAAAAACCGTATTGTTTCATGGTTTAAACCTTATGCTTTTTTCAGCAGTTGCACGTCGACTAGGTTGGTGTGTTGCGGGTTACCTTTTGCCAGCGGGCTTGGACGCTGGGTAGTGAGCACGTTGATGCTACCGCCGTGATCAACCCCTTTCTTGTCTGGTGCGTACCATGCACCTTCGCCCAGGGCGACAACACCCGGCATCATGCGAGGGGTCACTTTGGCAGTCAGTTGGATTTCACCGTGTTCGTTGAAGATACGGATAGGATCATCGTTCTTGATCCCGCGATGATCGGCATCCATTGGGCTCATCCACATTTGCTGTGGCGCTGCTTCCATGATCTGCTCTACGTTGCCGTAGGTGGAGTGGGTACGAGACTTGTAGTGGAAGCCCGTTAGCTGAAGTGGGTATGTCGAGCGTTTAGGATCATTCCAGCCGTTAAAGGTATTGGCATACACAGGCAGGGCGTGGATAACATCGCCTTCAGGTAATTCCCACTCCTCGGCAATGTTGGCAAGGCGCTCAGAGTAGATCTCGATTTTACCCGATGGCGTCGCCAGAGGGTTGTTTTCAGGATCTTTACGGAACTCAGCATGGGCAACGAAGTGCTCTGCCTTACGCTTGTAGATACCTTGCTCGCGCATGGCATCAAAACCCGGCAGGGTTGGATCAAGCTTACGGGTTTCAGCGTAAAGGTGGCGTAGCCAACCTTCCTGATCTCGGCCTTCAGTAAATTCTTTTTCGATACCAAGACGCTTAGCAATCTCTGTACAGATGTCGTAAATGCTACGCGCTTCGAACACGGGCTTAATCGCCTGACTTGCGAAGATGAAGTAAGGCATATTGGCTGCAGCACCATCCATACAGAAGTCGGACTGCTCAGAGGTTGTCAGATCAGGCAGGACGATGTCTGCGTATTTGGCAGAAGACGTCATATGGTTATCAACCACGACAATCATTTCACAGGCCTTATCGTCTTGTAGAATGTCGTGGGTACGGTTGATGTCTGAGTGCTGGTTGATCAAACAGTTGCCCGCGTAGTTCCAAATGAACTTGATTGGCACATCCAGCTTGTCTTTACCGCGAACACCGTCAGCTTTGGCTGTCATTTCTGGACCGCGAACAATCGCATCAGTCCATAGGAACATAGAGATAGCCGTTTTGATTGGGTTCTCTGGGATAGGGAAGCGCACGAATGGAATCGCTTGGTTACCTTCACGAGAACCAGTACCACCACCATTGATGCCTACGTTGCCTGTTAGGATGGCCAGCATAGCGATAGCACGTGCTGTTAGCTCACCATTGGCGTGACGTTGTGGGCCCCAGCCTTGGAAAATAGCACATGGCTTGGTTGAGCCAATTTCACGGGCAAGTTTGATGATGATATCAGCAGGAATACCGGTGATATCCGCCGCCCAAGCGGGTGACTTCTCAGTTTGGTCTTCACCGTTACCAAGAATGTAAGACTTGTAGTCAGAGTTTGCAGGTGCTGATGCTGGTAGGGTTTTCTCGTCGTAGCCTACGCAGTATTTGTCCAAGAATGGCTGATCAACCAAATTTTCTGTGATCATGACGTGAGCCATACCGGCGACAAGCGCCGCATCGGTACCCGGACGGATCGGTATCCATTGATCTTCACGGCCACCGGCTGTATCGGTATAGCGAGGATCGATAACGATCATTTTCGCGTTTGAACGAGCTTTGCCTTCCATTAGGTGGTGGATCTGGCCACCGCCTGACATGCGCGTCTCGGCTGGGTTGTTGCCGAACTGAACAATCAGCTTGGTGTTTTCAAGATCAGAGAATGAGTTGTTGGCACCGTTACCGTAGGTGTATGGCATACCTGCGGCAATCTGAGCGGTTGAGTAGTCGCCGTAGTGGTTGAGATAGCCGCCGCTTAGGTTCATCAAACGGGCAATCAAGGTAGCGCCAGGTGGCCATGATTTGGTTACCGTGCCGCCAAGGGTACCTGTACCGTAGTTGAGGTAGATGGCTTCGCTACCGTAGTCTTTGCGAATACGGTTTAGGTTATTGGTGATGTCGTCAAAGGCTTCATCCCAGCTAATACGCTTGAATTTGCCTTCGCCGCGTTTACCCACTCGCTTCATTGGGTATTTCAAACGATCTGGATTGTATACCCGGCGGCGCATTGAACGGCCACGCAGACAAGCGCGTACTTGGTGATCGCCGTATTGGTCTTTACCGGTGTTATCGGTTTCAACCCATTTGATTTCACCATCGACAACGTGCATACGTAGCGGGCAACGGCTACCGCAGTTTACGGTACATGCACTCCAGACGACTTTTTCATCTTTTGGTGTAGCGGCTTCGACTTTACTTGATTTAAATGGCAGCGTCATACTGCCTGCAACTGCAGCTAGCCCACCTACAGCAGAGCTTGATTTGATAAAATCCCTGCGGGTGAATTTAGGTGCAAATAGCTTTTTGAGTTGTGTTTTCATTGCACGACATTCTCTGTATTGACTTACTCGTCCTACACTTAGTGGGTAGGTTTCTGACACGTATTTTCCGCATCGGCGAAGTGGTTAACTTTGCTTTCGATCAAATAGAAATGCGCAAATTATTCATCACTGTTATGAGTTATTAATTGTGTAATGAATGCCGTTTCATTTTGTAACTAAATGATTCTATATCGTTGAAATGTAATTGATAATTAATATCAACAAAGGTTTAATAGCAAAAATATTTGTTCTCGAACAAGTTTTCTGTGTCAGAAATCAGCTAAGGTTTTATTCACAAATTGAATAAACATGTTTTCAGTCGCTAATTGGCGTTGGCGATATGAAAAAATATTGCAGTTAATGAATATGCTGGAGGACAGTGTGACCACTGAGCACATGGCAACCATCGCCCGAATTTTGGGCAGCTTTTTTTACTACCCTGTGAACCATGAGGCTAACCTTCAGCTTCGAGAAGTACTGGCGCAAGACGACCAAGAAACGGTGTTTACGCCAGTGCTAGCACTGATGGATCAAACGTCGGCGGAAGCTATCAGCAGTGACTTCCAAACATTGTTCGAAGGCTGTGAGGTAATGCCGGCTCCGCCTTGGGGCTCGGTCTACCTCGATAAAGAACAGGTTATTTTCGGTGAGTCGACGATCAGCTTTCGCGCTTTTTTAACTCAGCATGAGATGTCGCTTGATACCGGGATGCGTGAGCCAGAAGATCAGTTTGGCCTGATGTTGCTGGCAATGGCGCAGTTGCTTGAGGAAAAGCAAGATCTTGAAGCCGTGAAAGTGATGCTGGGCGAGCATATCTTGCCTTGGTCTTCTCGTTACCTTGAGCTAGTGCAAAAGCATGCTGATACCGAAATTTACCAAATGCTAGCGGCGATTGCCGAGCAGTGGCTGTTATTGCTGCAAGAAGAATACGGTATTCAGCCTGTTGAAAAGCGAGTGTATTTCTAGTTTCTAATCAATCGCACCTAAACTAAAGGCCGCAATTGCGGCCTTTTTTATGTGTGTAATTCTTGATGCCTAAACTGCGGCGGCTACCTTGTATTTTTTGCGGTACTGGCTTGGGGTTAGTTGCTTATATTGTTTGAACTGGCGGTTAAAGTTAACTTGGTTACGGTAGCCAACGCTTTCGGCAATCAAGTTGATGGGCTGCGAGGTGGTTTGCAGTAGCTCTGCGGCATGGTTTAAACGCAGCTTTTTCAGGTATTGGCTGAAGTTCTCTTTGAAATTAACCGAAAACAGGCGGTGAATACGTATTCATGTGCTTGGCGAGATCCCCCAAGGTAATAGCGTGCTGGAAGTTATCATCCATAAATTGGCAGACCTTTTCGATTTTTTCCTTGTTGGTTGTGTCGCTGGCTTTTTCTTGCTTGGAGGCGAAAGAGAGTAGGGTGCTGGTGTCTTTATCAGCGACCAATATGGACAAGACTTGAATCAATACACCTAATTGGTGCATCGGCGTATTGCTACCGACGCCATCGAGAAGCGCCAGTACATGAATGCTAGCTTGTGGTGAAAACTGTACGCCTTTCTCTGCCCGTTTGAGTAGAGATTCGAGCTTTCGCATTTCAACGCAGCTGAACATCATGTTGGCTACCCACTCTTTTTTGAACCAGATGACATGGGTCTCGCATAGCGTGTTATCCCCGGTGGCTCCGTCTTGCTGCGCTGGGTGAGAGTAAAAGCGGTGGGGGATGTGCGGGCCTATCAGCATCATGTTATCACCAGAAAAATCGCCCTGATAATGGCCGACTTCCGCGACACCGTGAAAGTGGCGGTGGATAACTAACTCATATTCTTGATGAAAGTGCCAGTCGTAATGCTTGTGAGGCTCTTCTACTTGCCGGTAGCGCCATGAAAATCCCTCCCTTTGCATCACTTTCTCGATGTTAGCTTTCTTCATGGCTAGAGCCTTATTATGGTTGCGCTGAATGTGCGAAATAGTACTTATTGATAACAATATAGTACTTGGATTTCTCGGTATTTTAAGTAAATGACGGAATAGTATTGATAGTTGGCAAGATCAGGCTAAATCCAATACGTGTGAACCTTACATTGAGCTCAAACGCAAAGAGAGGAGGGCGTATGAGCAAGTTAAAAAGTACTATTCAGTCATTGGTTGAAACGACACGTCGTGATTGCTTGGCAACCATTGTTAACGGCTATAAGGCAGATTATCGCGGACACTGGCAAGCGCTTGGCTACCAAAGCAAGGATGAACTTGAACAGGACTTGGCTGCCAGCGAGTCACGCAAGCAAGCCAAGCAACACCTTACGCTTTAGTCGACTTTATATGGATTCAGTCATCGGATCTTTAAGTTGTAGTTTCAAGGTGTTGGCCTGATTGAGCCTTCTCTGCTTGGGGTTGATCATCCGTATGGGTAGTAAGCTCGTCTTTGGTTGCCTCGGTATTAGAGGTTAATAGCTTATCGCAGATGTAGTTGCCAATCGGGATGGCTGACGTGGCGGCTGGTGAAGGCGCGTTACAAACGTGAAGGCTTCTCGGGCTTTCGGCAAAGAGAAAATCATGTACCAAACTCCCGTCTTTTAGAACCGCTTGGGCGCGGATGCCTGCCGGGTAGGGGAGTAAATCCTTGGTCGCGAGTTGCGGGCAATATTTATTGACCAGCTTCAGGTAGCCGGGCTTCCACCATGAGTTTTTGGTTTCAACTAACCCTGTTTTCAGGTTGTTGGCGGTGACTTTCCAGAAGCCTTTGAAACGCAACATCTCGGCGGTATCTCTCAGGCTGAAGTTGACCTTGCCGTAACCTTCGCGCTTCCAGCCTTGAACGGCATTAGGGCCGACAGTGACTGAGCCATCAATCATCCTCGTTAGGTGGACGCCAAGGAAGGGCAACTCCGGATCGGGGATCGGGTAGATAAGGTGATTGACGATGTGGTTATGCTCGGGCTTTAATCGATAGTATTCCCCCCTATATGGCACGATCTGAAAGTCGGTCTCGATTCCCAGCATTTTGGCCAGCCTATCGGCCATTAGCCCTGAGCAACTAACGATAAAGCGAGCAGCAAGGTGGACGGGCTGGCCGTCACTTTTAGCATGGATGCTAACCCTATCACTCGTTTCATTCATTGCCACGACTTCAGTACGTTTGGCAATCTGTCCCCCGAGGGCGATAAATGCGCCGGCCATTTTTTCGGTCACCAAGCGGTAGTCAACAATGCTGGTGGCATGGACGAGAATCGCCCCGAGCCCCGTAATGTTAGGCTCCTTTTGTTGTAAGCCTGCCTTATCGAGTAGTTCAACGTCGATACCATTTTGCTGGCACCTTTCAAACAAGGCATGCATACGCTCGACTTCGGTATCGTTGGTTGCAACCAATAACTTGCCGCAGTTTTCTACCGCAATACCATGTTGTTGGCAAAAGGCCTTGGTTGCTTCGACGCCTGCTTTACAAAATTCGGCTTTGAGGCTTCCCGGCGCATAGTAAACACCCGCATGGATCACCCCGCTGTTGTGGCCCGTTTGGTGCGCGGCAAGGTGATCTTCTTTCTCTACGACCAACACACTTTTGTTGGGACAGCGTTGCTTAAGCTGCCAAGCCGTTGATATGCCGACAATGCCCCCACCCACAATGATGTAGTCGTATATCTTTTCCATGATCAACTCCTTGTAATTTGATTGAAGGCGAGGCGATTGCCACTGTTTAGGACTCAGTGATGTTTGCACAAATTGGTCGGTTAATTTTGGCTAAAGAAATCGAAGTTGTCGGCATTCGATGGTGGTTTTGTGACTTGAGTTTGCGCGTAATGTCATTGGGTGTCAGGAAATGATTGGTTACACCATGATGAAATATAACAGTTTGTGCATATTGAAAATTATAGGAGATGTTATTGTGAATTTTAGAGCATAGGAAGGAGTGTCCCCTCTTCTATGCTCTACTTTAAGTGTAAATTATTTGAATGTAATACTATCAACAAGTATGGCACTATCGTAAATACTATCACCAACATCAGTTACGTACAGGCTTAGATTGATTCTTTTTCCTGAAAACGCACTAATATCAAAAGTTGCATTCTGCCAATTAGTTGTATAAACGTCCCCTTGGTCGAAACTAATGTTTGACTTAGAAAGTGAAGCTGGATTAGTACAAAGTTCATTGACACTGGTTTCTAAGAGAATAGAGCAGTTAGTTAGATCGCTATCAACTTCGCAAATCTCTACAAAAAACTTATCGTCAAATTGCGTGTTACAGTACTCGATAAACTCTTCAGAGTAAAAATTCCAATTAAAGCTAATTGTATTCACATCGTTACCTAAACAACCTTGTTGGGTTAACTTACCGGATTGGGTAGTAAAGCCTAAACCAGTTGAGATGATGCTCATATATTTTCCATCAGTTGGTTTATCTGGACCTAACTGGGTTATGATTCGCCCATCACCTTCTTTATTCCAAGGTGCAAGGTTTCCATTTTCGAATTTGAGGTTATTAAGCATTCCATTTGATAGTTGAAGGTTATCTGAACCTAATGTTAAGAGATAGGCAACACTGTCATCACCTTTTTCTTTATGGTATAAGCTATCATTAACACCGTATAGGTCCTGTGCTATTTTTACAGCTTCTGATAACTGCAGATCATTCGTTAGCATCTCACTTATTATCGTTTTTGTTGCATCTTGGGCATATTTGGAGATCACATAATCATCAAATCCAATAGTAGCTCCTGCTCCTTTTGATAATAAAACGTACGCTAGTGAATTATTGTACATGGAACGACAAGCTGAAAGTGTTACTAGGCTATTTGGAAGTTGCTTAACATAATGATTGAAAAATGAAGGTAATGCGTGTAAACCACCATCTGAGCTTAGAGCGAGTCGTTTACTTTGAAGGTCATCTTCATATCCTGTTAAGATGAAATCTCCATTTTGGTCGATTGGTAGGTATAGTCCTGTATCAATAGTAATTAAAGATAGATTTCCCTGGAGAAAGTCATTTGGCCCCCAAGAGTTTTGCCATAAATTTAAAAGACCACTATAGTAGTTGTCAGCATGAGTTGATAAATGGATGTAGCCATATTCTTCTATGTTTTTAAAATCATTAATAGAAACTCCCATGTTTTTATTATTTACTTTCTCTGTAGCTGGATATAGGCTGCAATTATTTTTATCTTCTATTACTTTCCATGCGCCATAATAATCATCTTCTCCAAAGAAGTTATTTTCTGCATCAACGATTGGATTATCAATATATGGGCTGATGATTATTGCTTTGCTACTTTTTATTCTGTTTTCTAAACTATTTGATGCTTTACTGTTTAAGTCGAGTGTCTGTCGAGATATATTGTTTTTATGATAATAACTAGGTGTAAGTTTAGTGTTTTCTACAGGGGGATTATGAGTGGTATTTGGTCTAGATTTAGAGTAAACTTTTTTCCCCTCTAAAGAGTTATGATGGAGATTCAGCAGGCCACTATTTGTTATCCACCAAACGCCCCCATCTATTGTAGTAGCAGCATGTGCAACAATACTTTCACTCTGTAACATTTTTACAGCTTTTTCAGCAGCACCAGTATCAGAGTTAGTTAATTTAGCTTGATAAATCTCAGCGACTTGATTTGAAAGGTTTATGGACTTTCTTATCTCATCATTTGTATAATGCTCACCGACCCACAGACATTTCTTTTCCGACTGATAGAAACTACCTATAGAGTCATCGACTTTAACTCTAAAGCACTCGTAGCCGATTTTATGTCCGGAGAAATTGAAAACTGCTGTATATATGCCATCGCCTTCAATCTCATCTGGTAATATACCGTTATCAAAGAGAACTACTTCCATAATATCAGATGTGGTTCCATTTTTAGATTCGCGATGGAGTTCTAAAATTGGTGAGTTACTGTTACTAGTTCCAACCATTGCTGTTATCTGTAGTGGATTATCTCCGATATAAGCTACTGATTTATCAAGTTGCAACGGGGTTGTAAAGTCTAAACTCTCATAATATGTAATTATAGTGCTTATTGAAATTGATTCATTATTATCTAAAATCATATTAAAAGTAAGTGAGTTGTCTCCTTCAGTAAGTATTAAATCAATACTCCACTCACTTATTCCAGAGACTTTTCCTTGCTCTGATGTTGATGAATTACTATATTTTATTTCCTTAATAGGTATGTTTGAAGAGGCTACTCCTGATATTTTTACGTTTCTGTTATTTGTTACTTTTATAGAGCTACCAAGTCCTATAATTGCAATAGAGCCTTGAGTTGATAATTTGTTTTCTGATACTGGAGTATTTCCTCCACCATCACTTCCACCATCGCTTCCTTCATTACTACCACTTCCTCCACCACATCCAATGAAAGTAATGATAATGAAAATAATAAGTAAAAAAACACTATTTTTAAAGAAAGACATATAATCACCACTTTATATAACAAAATGATAATTTAACTAGGCTGTAAGGTTTGCTTTTTCCTACAGAATTTAAACTTTAGTTAAATGTTTCATTACTGTTGTCTCAATAGTTAGAATTGAGATGATGTAATATCGATGGTCTTGTGTGCTGGTGTTTTTTATGATTGTTGATAGATTTTTCTTATTTACGTGTTGACCTTATAGGCTGTAAAGTATGTTAGGTTTACAGTTGTTGGTTGTTGGTTGTTGGTTGTTGGTTGTTTTGTGACTTGAGTTTGCGCGTATTGTCATTGGGTGTCAGGAAATGATTGGTTACACCATGATGAAATATAACAGTTTGTTCTATTTTGTATTCTAGCCGGGCCTAGCAAAGAATCTTTGTTGCATATGGGGTATCTTGAAGTCGCTCGAAAATGCAGTTTCAAGCAAGCAGCACCATACTGTAGTTAATCTTGTTGTCGGTAGGGGGAAGCGATGTTTAGGAAGGTCAGTGACTTTGAGTTCTTTAAGTTGTTTACCGTGCTCGCACTGTATTTTGCCGGTTTCATGGGGCTCTATCATATCTTTATCCATACCAATCTTAGCAATAACCTTATTATTTACCTGTTTGTCGTACTGGCTGTTGTCGTGAGCTCGGTATTGATCCTAACGCTATACAAGTTACGCAAGCGGAAGAAAGAAGCACGTCGCTTGGATTAATATCTGACTAGATTACCGGACATCAACTATACCTTTAGAGTGCTTGAGCCTATGCCTAGGCTCGAGCGCTGGCTGTCTCAGATAGCCATGTCTTCTCACTATGGCCATTTCACGATGGCGGGAGGTAACCATGGGCTTAGTCATCACCAAATATGAGCAAGTTTGGATTGACGGGTTGAATCGTGGCGATGTATCGGGAGCAGACGAAGCGTTTGCGCCGCATTGTGTTATTCATATTGCAGGGGCGCCAAGTCCTGACTTGTCGGTTGACGAGTTCAAGGGGTTAGTCGGTGGGTTGCTGGCTGCCTTTCCAGATTTAAAGCTAACCGTAGAAGATCAAATTGTTTCTGGCGATAAGGTGGCAACACGTTGGTCGGCGCAAGGTACGAATACCGGCATGTTGGGTGATAATGCGCCAACGGGCAACACGGCAACGTTCCATGGGTTAATTATCGATGACGTGGTAGACGGTCAAGTTGTTGAGCGCTGGGAGCAGTGGGATCAAATGGGGATGCTTCAGCAGCTAGGGTTAGTGTGAGTCATCTATACTCTTAACGACTTATTACGGAACAGTATGGATTCGTTATAAGGCTGATTTTCTAACGAGGATAGCATCATGTTATTTCTAGTTTCTTGGCAGCTTCATGAAGGCCGATTACACCCGGTGTTGGCACACTTTGCTCAAATGAGCGAGTCGCTTGATAAAGACATGATGGGCGATGAAGTAACCATGGTTGGCCGTTGGCATGATTTGGTGAGTGGTAGCGGGGTGGCCATTGTTGAGTCGGATAGTGCTGAGGCGGTGGCGGCCTATGCATTGGCTTGGAACTCAGAAATGGATATCTCGGTTCAACCCGTTGTCGATGATGCAGCTGCCCGACGATTGGGCAGCTTGTTGCTGGAAGAGTAGGTTGAGTAACAGTGGCTTTAGCCAGAGCTGGCGGGTAAGTGGAACTGTTGCAAGAAATGGTTTTCCTCTTGCTTGGTTATCAATTGACTGTGGTGAAGCATCAAAATTGATTGAATGATTTTGGTTCCAAGCCCCATCGAGCCTGATGGGGCGCTTGGGTCGATATCATTGCACAGCTTAATGGTTAGGTTAGGATGCTGGTGGATAACCTCTAACGCGATGCGGCTATTGCTAGGCGCATGGCGAATCGCATTTTCGAACAAGTTGGCAAATAGCCTGAGCAATAGCTGTCTATCGCCAAACACCACTTCTTGCTCCGGTATCGAAACCGCCAGTGACAACGCTTTTTTATTCGCTTCCGGTGCAAGGCTTTCTTGTATCTCCTCTATCACTTCATAAAGTGCAATTTGCTCAAACTTAGGTTGGGGAGCTTGTTGCTGGTTTCTAGCCAAAGCCAACTGTTCGCTGAGCTGCTCTGATAGTTTTTCTGCATTGCGATGGGCTGTATCTATCAGTGCATTGGGCTCTTTATTCTGGATTTTCCATGTTTCTAAATAGCCCAAGATACTAGAGAGCGGTGTTTTCAAATCATGGCTGAGCTGCATTAATAGTTCGCGTCGACGCGCTTCTTCTTGCTGTAACTGAAGAAACTGCTGTTGGATTTGTTGCGCCATTAAATACAGTTGCTTGGCAACAGGTTTCAGCTCAGGAACTTGGTTTACAAATTCGGGTTTAAGACGAAAATCGTTGCCAGCCTGATCTTGTAGATCCCCCGTGACATGCTCAATCGGTTTAAGCAAAGTGCGTTTGACTAACCGATAGGTTAAGTAGCTAAAGCCGATAACCAGTAAGAGAGAGACACCGATTAGATAGAATAGCGTCGTGAGTTGTTCTTGCTCGGCTAACAAGGCGCGCTGTTCACTGCCAATCACTACATATAAATAACCAATAACAGAACCGAATTCGGTGATGGGGGCGACGGAAAAGACTTTCTTTACGCTCGGATTGCGTGGGTCATCACCGAGAATCGGGAAGGGCTGGTTGTCGAGAAATTGTTGGATAGGGGAGAGACTGACACTGCCGAGTAGTACTTTGCCTTCAGGGGCGGCATGGGTGCGGATGGTGCCTTGTTGGTCAAGAAAGTAAATTTCAAAATCAGGACCAAGCAGCATTAAGGTGTGGAATAAAGATTTTAATGCCGCTGGGTTAAAGTCGGTGCCTTGCATGAGCGGACTATCGTCCCGCATATGGGCAGCAAGTTCCTTGTGTAACGCTTGCTGGGTTCGCTGTTCAACCAATTGCTGTTGGTAAACAAAGAGACCGCCGAGCAACAACGCCGAGAGCAAAAACCAAAAGCCGGTTAGTAGGAGTAATCGGTGTTTAAAATTCATATCGACTCCTTACGCGGCATCGGATCTTGCCTGGAATTTGTATCCAACGCCCCAAACAGTATGGATATATTTATGCTGCGTGGTAGGCGGCTCTAGCTTGGTACGCAGACGGTTGATCGTGCTGCAAACAGTGTGGTGGTAGCCGCTGAAATTGGTTTGCCATACTTGGTCTAACAACTCATCTTTGCTATATACCCGACCAGGTTTACTGGCAAGAAAATGCAGCAGAGTAAATTCTGTTGCGGTCAGGGCAATAGGCTGATCATCCAATTCAACTTGATGGGATTGGGGGCGAATCGTCAGCCCTTCAAAGGAGAGAATCGTCTCTTCGTTGGCCTGAATTGTCAGTGGTTGCTCACTATCGTTTTGTGCCTTTTGATTTGGCTGATCATGATTTTGCTGGGGATGACTCTTACGCCGTAAGATTGAACGCACCCTGGCTTGAAACTCCAACACGCTAAAGGGCTTAGTGAGGTAATCGTCAGCCCCCGACTCAAGGCCATCAACTTTATCTTTCTCAGTATCCCGGGCGGTGAGCATAAGTACGGGTAACCAATTATCTTGTTGGCGTAGTTCTTGACATAGGGTTAAGCCGTCACCATCTTCTAGGCCGCGATCAAGGACCAATAAATCAAACAGCTGGCCTGCATGACTGGCGTTGGTGATTGAGCTTCTTGCTTGCTCTAGACTGGTTACTCGCGTGACTTCATGCCCCTGAAAGCTCAGGTGCATGGAAATTAAATCAGCTAAGTCATTGTCATCTTCCACGATGAGGATCATGGCAGGATCAACCTGGTTTGTTAGTGTTGTCATCAGTACATCCCAATCATCGACATAGTTAGCAAGCTGTACCTAGTAGGGTACCTAGATACAATCCACATACTTCCTAGCTAACGACCGGATGTACTGATATTTCTTTCATCACATTGGGAAGTTTTCCCGGGTGACGGGTTAAAATTTTACTCGGTGCGAGTAATGGTTAATCGTGCCCCCGGATTGAGAAAACGGTGGGTTGCATTGAGGGCTGAAGTTGCCAGTCCATCATCTTGGCTAATGACGCCCGCGTGAAACGAAACCCTATCGTTATCATCTCGGTTGCTATTGAAGCCTTCACCGCCAGCAGCGGGTCCGGGCACGGTTGCTGCAGCTTCATCATTGGCTTCGGTTCCTGAATCCCAAACCGCCATGTTGATACTCATGCTGTCACCAACGGCTAAGCTGGAGAGTGAAATTTGTGTTTCGCCAACGAATCCATCATTGGTATTCACCAACATACTGCCTACCGAGACATATTGCGCTTGATCAGGGTTGAATGTCATGGTGACGCTGTCACTTTGTGAGGGGAGGATCACGCCAGCGCCTGAAAAACTGTAAGCGACGGCAGCATCATTGAGAAGTTCGCTGTTATCGCCACTTTCGGCCATCAGTTCCAGCGCGTTCGAAGCTGGCTGGCCAATTTCAAACATTTGGTAGTCGGCATCGTGTGCCAATACCGCAAGCGGTGACAGCGGCTGGTTAGAGGTTAAGTTTCTTACCTCAACGGTATAGCTCACCATGGTATCTGCTGGGGGCGGCGTATCATCGTCCTCATCAAAGATAGGACAGCCCGCGAGAAGGGTGGCGCTGGTTGCTATAAGTAATAAACGGTATTTCATCGCAGCCTCCTTACTTCACCGTTACTGTCACAATGGCAACTGGGTTTAGCCAGCGATAGGTTGCGCTGTTGATATCACTTAAACCGCCATTGGGATCGCTGTCACCGAGATTACCAGGGTGGATATGGACTTTATCATTGGTCACGGTTGTTTCTACTCCTGTCCCGCCACTACCAAAGTTAATAAACGGTGGGTTAGGCATACTGCCAGCGAGTTCGTCATTGGCTTCGGTGCCTGCATCATAGCTATTCAAGGAGAAGGTATAGGTGCCCGGTGTTGATGGTATCTCCCAGCTATCAAGGCCAACGAAGCCATCGTTGGTTGGCAGTAACATGGCGGTGATCGACAAGCGGTTGGCATCACCGGTATCCATGCTGGCCGTTGCGGATACACCCGGGTCAAGGATACCGCTGGCAGGATCTGAGGCGACGACAGCACCCGCGTTGCTTGCCAGTGACGCAAGCCCTGAAATATCGCCGCCTTCAGCCATTGCTTCTACTTCGGGTGAGGCGCTTTCACCGGTACGGAAAAGATAAACATCGCTGCTGTGCGCGGCGACTAAGAGTGGGGTGAAGTAGATATTTTTGGTGGCGTTGGTGATAGTGACATCAATCTCAGCGGCATGAACGCTGCTGATGGCGATTGAACCTAAGAATGCACTGGTAATGGCAACTGATGCTAGGGTCTTTTTCATTGTTCTGTCCGTTTAGTAATGAATCACGTTATTACTATGGCGGGTAAATCTTGCAGACCCCTCGCACAGGATTCATAACTTCATCGCAAAACTCTCACAGAATTCTCACAGTAAATAGTGCAATTGCCTCAATAGGTTGAACTAAACCCTTAATTACTACGTTTGGACTAATAGGTTATATTTGAACCCAGAGGTGAGTGATGAACCGAATACACCCCAAAGGTCTGCTGCAAAGCAAGTGGACTAAGGTGGCAGTGCAAAATAAAGAGAAGCACTTTGTGATCACTGACGTTGAGTTTGATGAGAACCAGAAAGTGATCCACTGTGTGATTGAGGCCGTGATAAACCATCACCAGTACCCTTTAGATTGGCATGAGCTTAAAGACGCTACACTTTGGCGAGTGGGTTGGAAGTAGTGATGCAATGTGTGGGATAACGATAGGCAGTGTTTGAAATGATGACTTATTACTGGCTTTTGGGGGCTAAATGACTAATATACGGGTTCGCGGCTGCACAGTTCATCAATGTATTTATAGAGATTAATATGATTGTCGAAAATGTGCTTCCTAGCGATTATGCAGAGATGCTGGTTGTCTGGGAAAATTCAGTCCGAGCAACCCATGACTTCATCACAGATGAGGATATTGAGTTTTTTAAACCTATTATCATTGAACAAGCCTTTCCTGCGGTTTCACTTCGCTGCACCAAGAATGATGCAGGCGAGATCATCGGATTTATCGGTGTTCACGAAAAGAAGATTGAAATGCTATTTGTCTTGAATGAGGCAAGAGGACAAGGGGTGGGTAAGGCGCTATTGCAATACGCGCTTACTGAGTTTGATGTAGCGGAGGTGGATGTAAACGAACAAAACCCTCAGGCAGTTGGCTTTTACCAACGTATGGGCTTTAAAGTTGCGTCACGCTCGCCGCTCGATGGTATGGGAAAACCATTTCCAATCCTGCATATGACGTTGTGATTCTCGGTGCCAATTAACCGTGTCATGTCCTGATAGAAGAAGCACTTGACGCTAATAACTGATGGTGCTTCCGTTTCTATATCTCATGTTTATTACTCACAAATATGAAACTCTCCCTTTCTTAGGGAATCACTTCCTACGCCTTGCCAAATGGTATAGTAACAAAAAGGTGCTGGTTAATATTTGTGTGAATTTATTGCTTGGTTGTTGTGGTGGTTTTCTACATTGATTTATATTTAACAGCTGTGATGTTTGGTGTGAATGTGTTTATTTAACTGTTGTGGGTTAATCTTTATTTATTAGGGGTTGGTTTCTAATAAGTAAGAAAGATTGTCTAGTGATTTGTTGTTCTTACCTTTTGAATAATAAAGATATTTGCAAAAATATGTAGCACGGATATTAATGGCAACAGCTTGTTACAAATAGCGCTATGATACAGATCGCAATAAGCCGCTAATAAAAGTCAGTTTAATCATTAATTATGTAAAGATTATTTCAGTCTTTATTTAAGACAACTATTAGCTGCTGTGTTTCAAATCGCTCGGTACAAACAGGGATGTAGCCGTTGATTCACCACGCTTTTTGTATTCCCATGCTACTTAAGTGAGTGATTTATGATCGTCCCTTTGCTATCGCTGCCAATTATATTTGGTGCAGGTTATCTGATCGTTAAAAAATACAATACTCAAGCTGCGCTATTTGGCGCGGGCTTGTTGATGATCTTGATTGGTGTTATTTCAGGTAATACTGAATTCCTACCGTCGGGAACAAGTTCTTCTGGTGCTATCGTTTTTGATTTCTTCTTGGTGATCAAAGCGATTTCTTCCTCTACCGTGGCCAATCTTGGTCTTATCATCATGAGTGTGGCGGGTTTTTCTAGCTACATGAACCACATCGGTGCCGCGAATGCGATGGTGCAGGTTTCAACCAAGCCATTGTCATTGTTTAAGAGCCCATATGTGGTGTTAGCGCTGACTTACATTCTTGGCCAGGTGTTAAATATCTTTATTCCGTCAGCGGTTGGCCTAGCCATGCTGTTGTTGGTAGCCATGTACCCGGTATTGGTACGTATTGGTTGTACCCCAGCGTCAACAGCGGCAGTACTGGCAACAACCGCGTGTCTTGACTTGGGACCAGCATCGGGTAACTCACTGAAAGCTGCTGAAGTGATTGGTATAGACGCTGCTGCTTATTTTGTTAGCCACCAGATGATCGTTGCCCCTGTTGTAATGGGTACGATTGCTGTCCTGCACTATTTCTGCCAACGCTGGTTTGATAAGAAAGATGCGGAGAAGGGGATTACTCACGAGCTGAAAGTGGAAGATAAAGAAGAGGCCCAGGCACCGAAGTGGTTCGCTATTCTGCCAGTTCTACCACTGTTTATGCTGCTGACCTTTAGCAGCTTCGCGATTGATACCATTAAGGTTGACGTAGTGACGGCCATGTTCACAAGCTTGTTTATTGCCATGGTGTGTGACTTTATTGTTAACCGTAACGGCAAGAAAGTGGCGGCGTCACTGAAAGTGTTCCTCGATGGTATGGGCAAGGCGTTTGCAAGCGTTGTTTCCTTGATTATCGCCGCACAAACCTTTGTTGTGGGCCTAAGCACCATTGGGTTTATCAGCATGCTGCTAGGTGCAACGTCGACGGCTGGCCTGGGGTATTTGCCGATGGTGATTGTAATGGTTTCGATTATTGGTGCGACGGCATTGCTGTCAGGCTCTGGTAATGCGCCATTCTTTAGCTTCTCTAACCTTGCACCAGAAGTTGCTGCAACGCTAGGCGTATCAACGGCTGCATTTGCACTGCCAATGCAGTTATCAGCCGGTATCTTCCGTTCATTCTCACCAGTTGCAGGGGTTGTTATCGCTTGTGCTGGCGCGGCGGGTGTATCGCCAATTGAACTGGTGAAACGCACTGCGATCCCGATGATGGGTGGCTTGGTTGCATTGGTGGCGATGAGTGCATTTCTTGGCTAATGCCCATATCACTCGATGGTTAATCGCGAGTGCTAATTAACCCTTTTGAATATACAGGCTCAGCATCTCTTGCTGGGCCTTTTTTGTTGTTCTTCTCATCAGTAACCATTACTCGTTATTTGTAATACCAGCTAAAGTATATTCTTCGCGAATGCTTGGTTGGCATTGCATTTTATTGGTTTATTTATTGGTTTATTTATTGGGGTTTGAGCTATCACTCTGTTTTATCTTAGATATTTATACTCCTTCCAAAACGGCACAGTATCAAGATTACATGTAAAAAATTACACATAACTTTAACATTTCGCTGTTATAAAAATTGCCGAACTATCTAGAGCCACTACTCAAATTATTTTTATTCAGTTTACAAGGTTGCGTTATGAGTCGATGTACTACCACAAACGAAATATTTAATAAAAGTACGAAAAAGCCACTTTCTGACATTATGGCCAAGGCAATGTCACGTCGAACGATGCTTAAAGGTACTGGCAGAGCGGCGGCGTTCGGTGCCATGACCAGCTTGGGTTTGACGGGGTGTAATAGCTCGGATTCTTCTACCAGCGATAAAACCCAAGGTATCTCTTCGCTGGGGTTTGAATCTGTCAGCGCCCAAGGAAAAGACGCATTTGTGGTGCCGGAAGGATATTTCGCTCAAGTACTTGCTCCTTGGGGGACAAACCTATTTTCTGTTTCGGTAGATGGCGAGCCTATTCAACCGTTCAAGCAAGATGGAACCAACACCGATATCGACCAGCTGCATTCTGTTGGGCAGATGAATGATGGGATGCACTATTATCCTTTGGATGATACCCAAGGTATTTTGTGTATCAATCATGAATTTATTTCCAATGGCACACTTCACGAAGAGGGTTACTCCCCAAACGATGAAGTTATTCGCCAAGTAGATAAAGTAAGAAAAGAATACTATGCCCACGGTGTTTCCGTTGTGCACATCCAACTGTCTCAAGGAATATGGCAGGTGGTGGTAGATAGCCCGTATAACCGACGGATCCACCTTTCGACCGAGATGGATGTGACTGGCGCTATTGCTGGCAGCGGTTTATTAACGACCAAATTTACCGCCGAGAAGGGAAGACCAAACGTCACTCATGGTACTTACAACAACTGTGGTAATGGCTTTACTCCTTGGGGGACATACCTGACATGTGAAGAAAATTGGCCGGGCCATTTTAAGATCACATCGGAAGTGGATCCTGTTAGAGAGCGATACGGCACTAAAAGTGATAAAGCCTTTAACGGTTGGGATACGCCTTTCGCTTATGATGAGCAATTTACTGGTGAATTCAAGCGCTGGGATATTAGCAAGACATCGGATAACCCTGAGGATGATTTCCAAAACTACGATAATGGTTTTGGCTATATTGTTGAAATCGATCCGTTTTCCCCAAATGCCAAGCCTGCAAAACGCTCTTCTATGGGGCGCTTCCGCCATGAAGATTGTACCTTTGGTGCATTAGAACCGGGTAAACCTGTGGTGTTTTATAGCGGTCATGACGGAAGATTTGAGTATGTCTATAAGTTTGTCTCAGACGCCCTGTGGGATGAAAGCGATGCCAGTGAAAACTTGCCACAAGGTACTGATCGCATGGCTATCGGTGCCAAGTACATGGATGAAGGCACGCTGTATGTGGCCCGGTTTGATGAAAATGGTAAAGGTGTATGGTTGCCATTGACACAAGACGGCGTGACTGAATCCGGCGTGCGGTTAGGGGTTCTTATTGGAAACCAAGCTGAAATTATCCGTAATACCCTTGGGGCAGCCGATGAAATGGGGGCAACCCCGATGGATCGTCCTGAATGGACAGCGGTGGATTACGATACCGGGTTGGTCTACCTCGCTTTGACGAATAACACCGACCGAACTGAGGATGACGTGAATGCGGCAAACCCGCGTCCTGATAATGAATACGGCCATATCATTCGCTGGCAAGAAGGTGCAGATGATACTGAGTTTGAGTGGGAGATCTTCATTTTCGGCTCTGCCTCTGAAAGCGACGCGGCTAGCATAAATTTGTCTGGCCTGACGGAAGATAATGAATTTTCATCGGCTGACGGTATTACCTTCGACCAACGTGGGATCTTGTGGATGCAGACCGATTCCGGTGCCAAGAAAGACATTCAGGTTGATAACCAGATCTTGGCGGTGATCCCATCCAATTTGGACGAAACAAATACGGGTGAGCCAGTGGTTAATATGAGTAATCAAGAGCAGGTTAAGCGGTTTGCGGTGGCGCCGACAGGGTCGGAATCGACCGGGATCACCTTCTCGCCAGATTACATGCACATGTTTACCAATGTTCAGCACCCAAGCAACTGGCCGCATTCTGCACTCAATGCTTCGGTTGAAACGCCGGATGATGGCCGCAGCTGGCGCCCTCGCTCCAGCACAGTGGTGATTTCACGTTATGATGGTGGCAAGTTGGCTGAATAAGTCCGCAAGGTATTGAGCTATAATATAACGAATGAATGCCCCTTCCTGGGGCATTTTTTAGTCAGCCGCTTATATCACTTTTGCTTGCCCCAACATACGCTTGAGTACTAGGTTTTTGGTGACAAAGTGATGTTTAAGTGCCGCAGATGCATGAAGCAAAACAACCAGGGCCAGTGCCGCGCAACTGATGCGGTGCACCGTAAAAAAGAAGCTATTGATATCCGGAGAAGTTATCGGGTTGGGGATAGTGATGAGCCAAAATAATTCGTAGCTTGTTTCAAGCATCAAAAAGCCACTGATAAACACGACCAACATCAATTGGTAGATGACACTATGAATGAGGTGAGCCAGGCTTGATTGCCACTGGGGGATACCTTTTTCATTAAATGATTTGACTGGACGAAAATATTTCCAAATCCAGCGTATTATAAAAGCAATACTTCCAATGGTTGCTAAGGACATATTCAATACTGATAAGAATTGAAAAATGTTCGGGTGGCTATCAATGACTAAGTGCATGGCATAACCTGCACAGGTTGCGTATATGATGATAATCGCCATTAGCCAATGTAAATATCGGGTTGCTCGGTCATAATTTACTGTTTTCATGGTGGTTCCTAGCCAAGATATTATATTTGTTATTTCAAGCTAGCAACGGAAATATGCTTTGTCATGAATATTGACGTGACATTAATTCAATAACGAAGATGTAACTTAATTAGTTGTTTTATTTTTACGATAATAACGTGAATTCAATATATCAATCAGGCTTGTTTATAATTATTTAGCTGGGTTTTATATTTTAGGACAAGCATGGATAACGCAACCAGTGATTGCTTATTACAAAGTGCTGTGTATGGCACATTATTACACGTGAGTGCATGAAAAAGGGAATAAGACTGCTACTATGCGTTACCAGATTTACGCCTAATCGTGTAGGAGCGAGCAGTAATGGCACTAACAGACAGAGAAAAAAGTTTAATCAGCGGGATGCTGTACCACCCGGACAATGATGGGTTGCCAGATGATAGAGCAGTGGCAAGAAAGCTGAGTCATGAGATCTCCAATTGCTTTGATAAACAAGAGAAAACCGAGCTTATCAAGCGTTTGTTTGGCAAGGCAGATGACACCACCGCCCTGAATGGCAACTTTTTCTGTGACTATGGCTATAACATCACGGTTGGCAAAAATTTCTATATGAATGCCAATGGCGTGATCCTCGATTGTGGCAAAGTGACCATTGGCGATTATGTGATGATTGGGCCGAACGTTACCTTGTGTACCGCAGGCCATCCGCTTGATGCTAAAACACGTTACACCTATGAAGAATTCGCTAAACCTATCACAATTGGCGATAAGGTGTGGATTGGCGCCAATGTATTGGTATTGCCGGGCGTGACCATTGGTGATGGCGCGGTCGTTGGGGGCGGCAGTGTGGTGACCAAGGATGTACCGGCTGATACCGTCGTCGTTGGTAACCCAGCCCGAGTCGTAAAAGAAAATATCAACGATTAACGGTTTGTCTGCCAGTGACAATTAAACTCTGCTGGCAGACGTATATGAATGCAGTATTGGCGTTAACGGTAAATATAATTAGTTGCCGGCACTGCTATCGTAAACAATCTCGCCTTCCAGTATGGTAATCAGCACCTGCGTTTCGGCTATCTCTTCGATAGCCAGCTGGGTGAGGTCTTCATCTAATACAACCAAGTCGGCTGACTTTCCGACCGTGATAGTGCCGGTAATGTCGTCTAGCCCAAGGCTTTTGGCTGCATTAATGGTATAGGCATCAATGGCGGCATTAATATCTGGCATACCTGTCTTGCCCATGATCAGGCTATTGCGAATACCGACTAGCGGGTTGATGTCGTGCACATTCCAGTCGCTGCTCAAGGTGATATTTGCGCCGGTATCGACTAGGCGACGAATTTGCATCAGCGAACGTGTTCGTTTTGCCCCCAGAAAGGCTTCAGCCCAGCGATGATCGTGATAGGCCACGTAATCTGAGCCGACTTGAAAATCAGCGGTGACATTGAGTTGCTTGAATCGAGGTACATCTCGACTGCTTACCAATTCAACATGGGTAAGGGTATAGTCTTGGTTTGAACCTGCTTTACGCCTGGATTCAACCGCATTGAGGGATTCCCGAATTGCGCTATCGCCAATGGCATGGATATGGGCACCGAAACCGATACTATCGAGTTTTTGCAACCATGATTGCATTTGCTCTGGTGGGATGTAATTGATGCCATTAGGCTCATCTTCAATATAGGTGGATAAATACGGGGCGAGGGTTTTCGCAGTCCCGTTAATGAAAATGCCGTCGCTATACATTTTCACCTGGTCGACGATAATCTTTGAGCCCTGCTTGTTGCTGCGAATATTATTTAAGTATTGGAGTTGCGGCTCCATGGCATCTTGGGGGTATATCCAAGGGCGTAGCGATACTCGGGCAGTTAGTGTTTGGTCTTTCTCTGCTTGTTGCCATACTTCATACCAGCCCCGTTTCCAGTACATGCGACCATCACCTATGGTGGTAATGCCGTGGCTTGCCGCTTCTTCAAGTCCCGCTAGCAGGCCGTCGTAACTTAAATTGAATTGGTCATCTAGGCTGTTCCAAGCGAGTTCCATCACTATGTCACCCGCATTATCGAGCAGGATGCCATTAAGATCGCCGGTCAGCGGGTTCCTTAACAGTTTCCCACCTTGAGGTTCAGGCGAACTCTCGTTAATACCGGCAAGATCTAATGCGGTTGAATTCACCCACATTGAGTGGGAAGTTTGCTCCATGATGACAACGGGTTGGTTCGGGAAGATCGCATCCAGTACTTGGCGGGGTGACAGTGCCTCTGGATCCTCTTCTTGTTGCTCTAGAATACGATCGATAGAAAAGCCATAACCCGTAACCCATTTCCCTTTAACTGCATGTTGCTGGCACTGTTTAAGGTAGGGAATTTGAGCATCTAAGTTACCATCCGCTGCGAGTTCACAGCTACCGCCGGCTTCAGAGGCTGCTTCAAACACATGGTTATGATTATCGATAAATCCTGGCATGATGAACGCGCCATCCATATCGATAATTTCTGTTGCTTCCTCTTGGTGCTTCAATACAGCATTGTCACTGCCAATGTGGGTGATGATCCCTTCATCAATAGCGATGGCAGTAGCTGCTTGGTTGTAGATATTTGCGTTGATGATAATGGTATCAGCGGTGTTGTCGGCTAACGCTGGTGATACCAAAGCCATACATAATCCGATCCAACTGGCTTTGATGAGATGAGCCATAGTGCCTCTTATTGTTAGTTTCATGCTCAAAGAGCCAGTAAGCGCCTTACTCAATTGTAATGGCTATTGCTATTAGTTGCATGGTTTTGTTATGACTAAAGTAGCAAGAGCAGCAATGATTGGGCATTGCTAACTATCACGGTTGCATAATACTAAAATATTGGACAATCTTGCTTGTATTTTAAGACGCATAAAGGTGGTGATACTCGTCTTATGAATATTTCATATTACTTTTTTATGACTCTTGTAATTAATTTGTTTTTTGCAGTAATAAAGTGTCACTAAAAAATATAATTGTCGTTTTTATTGTCTGATATTTCACTATTGAGAGTGAATTTTAACTTTGATTATTTTATTGGTTTTAATTTTTTGTTGTACTCATTTGGAAATGAAATTTATTAGCATTCTTTTATTTGATAATTTCCGTTGTTGAGAAATAAAAATTTACCCACCATGCTAAATTTATTCTATCTTCCCGTTGTTTAAGAAGATGCGGTATTAAAACTACGTTCTTGTCTAGGTGAGAAGTTGGTGGGCTGTATGCTATATAAAATAAGAAATACTAAGTTAAAAAATAATAATGAATTAAAGTTTAATACTACTAAAGGAGTAATTATAGGGCTAAGTCTATTTTCATTTAATGCTTATGCGAATGATGCATTTCCTTCTTTTCCAGGGTTTCCAACATCTAACCCTGAAGATATGACTTATATTGAGGAGTTTGGGAAAAGGCTATTTTTTACTGAAATTTCGATTAATCGAAACCAATCATGTGCATCGTGCCATACTTCCGATACTGGTGGTACGGGTGGTGACTCTGAGGTTAACTTAGGGCAGGTTGCCGTGACGGGGTCTGATGGTTTTAGTGTGGGTACACTAAAGCCGCCAACAAATAAATATGTCCAGTTTTTGGACTATAAAGATGGCAAGATTCGGGGTTTAGAAAACTTTGATAATGAAGGACGATGCTTCTTCCAAATTCCAAATGGGCCTCGAATTATTCTTCCATGTGGTGGTGCCTTTTGGAATGGTCGAGCAACAGGGTTTGAGCTAGAAAAACACGTTGATGTATTCGAGGGCATTGATCACAAATATCATAGTATGTATAGCAAGTATTTAGGTCCAATGACTGATCAGGCGCATGCTAGCCCATTTATTAACCCTGTTGAGCAGGCTTTACCTAATATGTATGAGGTCTGTAAACAAGTAAAAAAATCACTTTGGGGGCCGCAGCTTTATCAATATTCTTGGGGTAAAAAATTACGTTGTAGTAGTGACAAAGATGTTAAGCAAGCCTTTGGTCGATTTGCTGTCTCATTAGCTGCATGGCAAATGTCGAAGGATAATAACCCATTTCATACAAAACGAGATCATGCTCTTGCGAAAGAAATTAAGAAGGCCGAAGAAAATAATGAACCAATCTCTTTAGCTTTTGAGGATTTCTCACCTCAAGAGAACTTTGGTCGCTTTATGTTCTATACCAAAGCGGCATGTAATGCTTGTCATGTGAGTGATGGTGATACATTTGGTGTAACGCCAGGGCAACGCTATACCAATGATAGATATTTTAATATTGGTGTACCTCGTAACCATGAAATCCCTGAAAACCCAGAGCCTAATGAAGGTGTCTTTGCGATGACGGGTAACTTTAACCATATGGGCCAACATAAAGTACCGACGGTACGTAATGTAGATAAACGACCATATGAAGGTTTTGCCAAGGCATACACCCATAATGGTTGGTTTAAAACATTAGAACAGTTGGTTCATTTTTATAACTCGTCAAATGTAGATTACGATCATGAGGCTTGTGATAATGCTGTCGATGACGATGCGAAAATGGCGATATCGACTGCATGTTTCTTTGGCAAAACACGTTGTACTGGTTCTGACGTGAGTGTTGAAGAGGCGATGGATCAAAATTGTTGGCCAGAGCCTGAGTTTGACCATAACATAGCAACGTTTGCTGTTGGTGACTTGAAACTCACTGAACTGGAAGAGCTTGCTGTTGTTGCCTACCTGAAGACATTGACGGATCTGTCTGACGTGAAAGCACCATCTCAGTATATGGCAGAAATGTATAATGAAGGCCGTTTAGTCAATAAGTATGGTGAAGAGCAGCAGCATGAGGAACCTTCTCATTCTGTTGAACAGCCAGTTGACCCTAGGCATTCACGCCCGAGCTTTTCTCGACGCCGATAGAACCGGGATACTGAAGTAAAATGATAAAACCTTGGGCTGTAATATGGCCCAAGGTTTTTATTTTTGTGCTCAAGGACGAATGTTAATAAACGTCGAGATCTTGCGCCATGACGTACTTTCCGTTGTAGAAGCTACGGAATTCTTGATCAATTGATTCTTCCCCGGCGCCGAAGTAAAGCACGTGGTTTAGCACTAATAGCTTTGGTTTTATTCGGTCGCCAATTTTAGCCAGCTCCTCGGTCGAGGTGTGGGCGGCTTGGTGGTATTTCTGCCAATCAGGAGTACGCTTGGCAAGCCCTTCCATGCTGTAAACTTCATGGATAAGAATATCTGCCCCTTCGTAATGCTTAATCACGTTTTCGTCGTAGGCGGTATCACCAGAGATGACAATCACACGATCAGGGGTGGTGAAACGAAAGCCTAACGCATAACCATCAGGCCAGTCGCCGTGGCGTGCATTGAAGGCTTCAACTTTTACGTTGTCATCCTGATATACCACGCCCTCTTGCTTGATGGTGGTGGTATTGACTTTATAGCCTTCCGGGGTCGCTGGCTGCTTGCCCTTCATGCGGTGTTCAATATCAGTAGAGTAAGCAGCGAGCACATTGTTGACCATGAATTTGGTGTTTGGCGGGCCAAACAGTTGTAGCGGTTCTTTTCGGCCAAGTACCCATGGGGTCAGAATGATATCGGGTAGGCCTGTAGTATGGTCAGAGTCGAGGTGGGTTAGGAAAGCGGTTTTCAGAAAGGTTGGGCGCATGGTATTGCCTGGGAATCCGGCGAAACCGAGCTGCCTAGCCGCGTCCATTTGTCTGACGGCGCCAGGGCCGAAGTCGACAAGATAGACCTGGTCGTTAACTACAATCGCGATAGATTGGCCAGAGTGTTTGGCATCGTTGAAGGGAGTCCCGGTACCCAGCATTACCACCTTGGTGATGTCAGAAGGTTGGTATGCGTTGCTATCTGTATTCGCATTCACCAAATGCGGCATAAAAAACGAAAAGATCAACACGGGTAGCATTAACAAAAAAGAGTGTAGCTTTGTTGGCATGTTGCTGTTCCTTTTGAAGTTGTTGTCCAAGTACATAGGAAGCCCAGCCATACTGATCTTATTGTTGTTGTATGGCCGGGGTGCTTCGGTTGTGGAAGTTAGAATTGCATCTCAGGGATCTCTCCCTGAACAACGAGCTCTCCTGCGGTTTTTTGTTTAATTTCTTCAACGCTGACACCCGGCGCGCGCTCTTTGAGCCAGAATGCGCCATCTTTGATTTCCAGGTAGGCCAGGTCAGTCAGGACTTTCTTGATGCAGCCTGCGCCAGTAAGCGGAAGGGTACAGCTTGGGAGTAGCTTTGAGTCACCATTTTTCGAGGCGTGGGTCATGGTGACAATGATGTTGTCGGCGCCGGTAACCAGATCCATGGCACCGCCCATGCCTTTAACCAGTTTGCCCGGGATCATCCATGACGCGATATTGCCCCAAACATCGACTTCGAAGGCGCCGAGTACGGTTAAATCAACGTGGCCGCCGCGGATCATGGCGAACGATTCGGCTGATGAGAAGATTGAGGCGCCAGTAACAGTTGTGACGGTCTGCTTACCTGCGTTGATCATATCGGCATCGATTTCGTCTTCAGTCGGAAATGCGCCCATGCCCAATAGACCGTTTTCAGATTGCAGCATGACTTCCATGCCGTCGGGAACATAGTTGGCAACCAGAGTAGGAATACCAATACCAAGGTTGACGTAGTAGCCATCTTGAAGTTCACGCGCAACGCGCTGTGCCATTTGCTCACGAGTTAAAGCCATTTTTTGCTCCTTGCTGGGCAAGCACTAATGATGCTGTGCCCTATTGAAATTGTTGTTCTGTGGAATGTTTTATTAACCGGTTAGCGTGTCGTGCGCTGCTCGATACGCTTCTCAAAAGTGCCTTTGATGACACGGTTAACGTAGATCCCCGGCGTGTGGATTTGAGTTGGGTCTAACTCACTAGGCTCAACAATTTCTTCGACTTCCAATACGGTGATCTTGCCTGCGGTTGCAGCAAGCGGGTTGAAGTTTTGTGCGGTATGGCGATAGATAGCATTGCCGTAACGGTCGGCTTTCCAGGCCTTAACAATGGCGAAGTCGCCTGTGATTGAGCGCTCCTGAATGTATTGTTTCCCGTCGAACTCGGCAACAGGCTTACCTTCAGCAATCGGGGTGCCGTAGCCTGTAGCAGTATAGAAAGCTGGAATACCCGCACCGCCTGCTCGCATTTTTTCGGCCAGTGTACCCTGCGGTGTTAATTCAACTTCCAGTACGCCAGATAGCAGTTGCTCTTCAAACAATTTGTTCTCGCCCACATAAGAGGCAACCATTTTTTTGATCTGGCGATCTTCAAGCAAAATACCAAGGCCGAATTCATCGATTCCACAGTTGTTGGACACCACGGTTAAATCACGGGTACCACGTTGTTTAATGTTGGCAATTAGCCCTTCCGGTATACCACATAAACCGAAACCGCCTGCAATCACGGCCATGCCGTCTTCAAGGCCGTCCAGTGCTGCTTCATAGCTGTCGACGACTTTGTTAAATCCTGCCATGGTTCTATTCCTTCTAAAGCCTGATGATGTTCCCGTATTGGGAGCTGTCTGTTTTTATTGGGTGGATATTGAATCTTGAGATTGAAAAAGAGGGCCGGGCGATGACGGCCCGGCTAAATATTGCCACTCACGCTGTTATCTTGTTATGTCGACTATTGTTATGCTTGCGGTGCGTTATCTGGGTGGGCGGCAATGAATGCCTCCAATTCATTACACGCCTTGTCGATAGCCACCAAGGTTGGGTAGTCGCTCAGCGGAAGGTTGAACCGCTTAGCGTTGTACATTTGCGGGACGAGACAAATGTCGGCCAACGTTGGTGTGTCACCGCAACAGAATGGCGTTCCCTGGTGCTTTAGTTGCTGTTCTAATGCAGCGAATCCTTTGTGCAACCAGTGGTGGTACCATTGCTGCTTTTGCTCTTCATAGACCCCAAGTTCATTGGTGAGATACTTGAGTACCCGAAGGTTGTTGAGTGGATGGATATCGCAACCTACTTGGTAGGCCAGCGACCGGCATTGGGCCCGCGCAAGGCTACCTGCGGGTAGGACGGAGGGGGTGTCTGGGAACGCTTCGTCCAAGTACTCACAAATGGCCAGCGACTGGGTGAGGATATGCTCACCCGTGTCCAATGCCGGTACCAGCCCGGCAGGGGCAATGTCGGTATATGAAGGGTCTGACTGCTCGCCTTTCAGCAACGATACCGGTACGCTCTCCCAGCCAATTTGCTTTAGGTTTAAGGTGATACGCACACGGTAAGCGGCCGATGAGCGGAAATAGTCATAGAGCTTCATGAGTTACCCCTTTTCGGTTGTTATTGAGATACTGGGTACTGGACGACGGTTTGGTCGATAGCACCAAAGATGCTGTTGCCCTGGTCATCGAACATCTCGATGCGTACCTGGTCACCGAACTGCATGAATGGTGTTTTTGCTTCACCGAACTCGATGATTTCCAGCATGCGCTTTTCAGCTAGACAGCATGAACCACTTGAGCGGTTAACGTTTGACACCGTTCCTGAGCCAACAATGGTACCGTTGCCAACATGGCGGGTTTTCGCGACGTGGCTAACCAGCTGGGCGAAGTTGAAGGTCATATCAACACCGGCATTCGGGTTACCAAACAGCTCATCGTTTAGGTGAACGGTTAGCGGGTGGTGAACCGTCGAGTCACGCCAGTTATCACCAAGCTCGTCTGGTGTGATAGCCACAGGCGAGAAGGCCGACGCAGGCTTAGACTGGAAGAAGCCGAAGCCTTTGCCCAGTTCTGATGGGATGAGGTTACGTAGTGATACATCGTTTACCAACATCAGCAGCTTGATGTGAGACGCCGACTGCTCAGGTGTTGAGCCCATAGGTACGGTGTCAGTGATCGCGGCAATCTCTGCTTCGAAGTCGATACCGTAGCTTTCTTCACGAACGCTGATATCGTCGCGAGGGCCGATAAAGCCATCACTCATACCTTGGTACATGAGCGGATCAGTCCAGAATGAAGCTGGCATTTCGGCATTACGGGCCTTACGAACCAGTTCAACGTGGTTCACATAAGCACTGCCGTCTGCCCACTGGTAGGCGCGAGGCAGTGGCGATGCACATGCTGCTGGATCAAAAGCAAAGGTATCTGCACACTGTTTGTCGTTGAGTTGTTGGTAGCGTTCTTCCAGCTTGCCTTCAACTTGTGCCCAGCTGTCCAGTGCATGTTGCAATGTAGGCGCAAGGTCACTGGCACTAACGGCGGTGGTTAAGTCACGCGAGACAAGGATCAGCTGACCATCAAGGCCGTTTTTAAGAGAAGCGAGTTTCATTGTGTTATTCCTTTACTAACTTATTTTTCAATCCATGAATTCACGTAGTCGGTGTTCTCGACACCTTGTGGTAATTCAGGTACATCTAGCGGCATGCGAGTATCGATCATGACCGCAACCTCGTCGGTTTCTTTCTTGGCATGCTTGGCGCCCGCAGCGGCAGCTTTCGGGTGTGGGCCATGCGGGAAGCCACAAGGGTGAAGCGTTACCATGCCTGCTTCAATGTTGTCGCGGCTGAAGAAGTCGCCTTTGTGGTAGAACAGCACTTCATCGTAGTCATCGTTGTTGTGGTAGAACGGTACTTTCAACGCGCCTGGATCCGATTCGATAGGGCGTGGCACAAACGTACAGATAACAAAACCATTGGCAACAAAGGTGATGTGTGCTGATGGCGGCAGGTGGTAGCGGTGGCTCATCAACGGGCGAATATCACGCCAGTTCAGCTTGAATACAGTCAGGTTGCCTTTCCAGCCTTGCGCATCGAGCGGGTTGAATGGGTAGCTGATTTGGTTCATCTGGTTGCGGCTCTTAAGCAGTACCGTCCAGTTGTCGCTGCTGCTACGCTGGGCGTCAAACTTGTCGTTGATGGTTGGGTATTCCAACACTGCCGGATCAAAGATGGCGTGGTCACCAACGATACCGCGCTCAGCACTCATGTATGAGCCATTGGTCGCTTCAATCATCAATACCGATACCGGCTCGTTGATTTCGATACGCCAGTTGGTTGAGCGTGGGATCATCAGGTAATCACCATCGGTGAAGCTGATGTGGCCGTAGTCACAGTACAGGTCACCACTACCTTGGTGGATAAACAGCACATCATCACCGTCGCCATTGCGTGCAAGTTCGGTCATGTTGCTGTCACAGTGCCACATGCGTACCTTGACGTTAGCATTGCTCAACAGCTCGGTCGCGTTGAAAGGCTGGTTGGTTTTTTCTTCCAGCTTGTTGGTATCAAATGCTCGCGGCTTAAGCGGGCCTTGCCACTCAGTCCAACCCGTTGGCGCATGGGTGTGGTACATGTGGGTTGCCGGACCGAAGAAGCCTTCTTTGCCAATTTCGCGCTCAAAGCTCTGCTCTGGTAAGTCGCAGTGGGCTTGGTTTGAGGCTTTTCCTTCTTTGATAGGAAACTGGAACCACTTACGCATTGTTGCTCTCCTCAGTTGGTGCGGCAATATCAAGGGCTTGCTGCAGAATGTCGTTATTTCCAATATGGTTTGCCAGAGTCAAAATGAGTCGGGCATTGATTTTTTGGCTTAGCTGCTCGTCACCGTGGCGATGAAGATCAATCAGGCGGTTATAAAAGCCATCGGTATCGTCCAGGTTCGGCGTTAAGATCAGCTGGTTGTTGGTGTTCGGCGTTGTCATCACAATCTCTCCTATCCGTTACACGTTGCTTTAGCGATGGCCTGATTAATATTCTCAGGATTGAATTCACGCCAGCGTGCCGTTACGTGCTGATCGGGGCGGAAGAGGTAAGTCGTTGATGGCTGGGCATCAAAGCGATCAAACAACACGTTAGATTCATCTTGAAGGGTAGTGATACCTTCTGGTAGCTCAATCAACTCGGCCTCTTTGCTAAACAGCACGAGTGGCTTAACCGGGATGGCTTGCTTGGTTAATGCCTGAAGCGCTTCCGTTGGGATATCGCTGTTGCTGTCGGCAAAATAAATGGCGGTGAAGGCGTTACCGATTTGGTTTAGCAACCAATGCTGCGAGCCGTCTGCCAACGTGACAGGTGCATCGGTCGATACCGTGCCCGGTAGCATTTCGCTGCAGAATGTCTCGTTGTCTTCGGTATTCAACGCTGAGCCTGACAAGCGAGCCGGCACAGACAGGCGACCAGAATTCACCATTGGGCGAGCGAACTCGTATTGATCCGCAAGATCCAATACCGTGTCACGGAACATCAGGCTGATGTTGTTTTTTGGTGTAATGAAATCGGTTGAACGGGTTGAGTTCATGATGTTTTCATCCGCCGCGTAAACACGCTCATCACTGTAAGTATCGAGAAGTTGCGTCGGGGCTTTGCCGTCAAGAACCAGCTTCAGTTTCCAGATCAGGTTATCTGTATCTTGGATGCCGGAATTGGCACCGCGGGCGCCAAACGGGCTGACTTGGTGTGCGGCATCGCCAGTGAACAGCACGCGGCCGTGACGGAACTTATCCATACGGCGGCAGCGGAAGGTATACACACTGCACCACTCAAGCTCGAAGTCTTCATGGCCCAACATGGCGGCCACGCGAGGGATCACATTCTCGGGCTTCTTCTCTTCTTCAGGATCGGCGTCCCAACCCAAGTCGAAGTCGATACGCCACACGTTGTCTGCTTGCTTGTGAAGCAAGGTTGAGTGGCCTTTGTGGAATGGAGGCTTAAACCAGAACCAACGCTCAGACGGGAAGTCTGCTTTCATGACCACGTCAGCAATCAGGAAGCGATCTTTGAAGATCTGTCCTTTGCTTTCCAAGCCCATCATGGTGCGGATATCGCTGTTTGCGCCATCGGCAACAATCAGGTAATCGCAACTTAGACGGTATTCGCCATCAGGCGTATCGATGGTGAGGAAAACTTTGTCTTTGCAATCTTCGATAGCGGTGACTTTGTTTTTCCAGCGAAGATCAACCGTTTCTGGGTGCTTTTGTGTTTCATCAACCAAATACTCTTCCATGTAGTATTGCTGTAGGTTGATAAAGCCTGGGCGGCGATGGTGCGCTTCAGGCAACATGTTGAATTGGTAAACCTGTTCTTCCTCAAGGAAAACTTTACCTGTATTCCATGTCACGCCTTTGTCTACCATACGCTGGCCAGCTTCACCGGCTACGCGGTCAACGACTTCAAGGAATCGCTTGGCGTAGCATACTGCTCGCGAGCCCACACTCACGGTATTGTTGTCGTCAAGTACCACAACAGGCTGGTTATGCGTGGCGCAATCCAATGCAGCAGCAAGACCGATTGGCCCTGCACCAACGATGATGACAGGGTGGTGAGCGGTATGTGTCCCCGCTTGATCTGCGTGCTTCACGTAGTCATAAACAGGGTTGGTATAGGTTGAGTGCATTTATGTATCCTCCATTCCTTGGCGGTTTACAGTGCGTCTTGTAGTGAGTGCCACATTTCAGTATCACGCTCTGCTGTCCAGATGCGAGGATTCTCGTAGTCGCCTGCTTCGTCGTAACAGCGTGTAATATCGAACGGTAGGCAATGCTCGAAGATCACCCATTCCGCATATTTAGGTGCAAGGATTTGGTAGGTATCGCGGTAGCAATCAGCCAGTGATTTACCGGCTTCTTTACCTGCCTTCACCGATTCAAACATGGTGCTTACGAATGCGCGGGTGCCTTCGATAGCGTCCTGACATAGGCGAGGTGTTGTTAGTGCCTCACCACGACCTGGTACGAGTTGCTGAGGCTCAAGCGCTAGCAGCTTGTCCAGCGTGTTTGGCCATTCTTTGTGGTAGGCGTCACCTGAGTATGGGGTAGCACCGTATTCAACCAAGTCGCCAGCGAATAGGATTTTCTCTTCAGGAAGCCATACCACGGTATCGCCTTTGGTGTGGCCTGCACCTAGGTGCATGATTTCCACTTTGCGTTTACCCATGTATAGGGTCATCTTCTTGTCGAACACAACGGTTGGCCAAGTTAGGCCCGGTACCGTTTCTACACCGGCGAATAGGCGAGGGAAGCGACCAACTTCTGATTCATAGTCTTGTTGGCCACGCTCAACAATCAGGTCGTAGGTGTTTTGGCTGGCAATGATGTTTTCAGCGCCATAAGCAGATGCACCCAATACGCGTACAGCATGGTAGTGGCTTAGGACGATGTGCTTGATTGGCTTGTCTGTTACTTCGCGGATGCGGTTGATAACGTCCTCGGCCATGGCAGGGGTTGCTTGTGTATCGATGACCATGACGCTGTCATCGCCAATGATGATACCCGTGTTCGGATCGCCCTCTGCGGTATAGGCGTAAACCCCTTCGGCTAATTTATCAAAGCTGACTTTCTTGATTTCAACGTCAGCATGTGAAGCAAACTTCTTAGTCATTTTGAGCATCCTTTCAAACGGTGATTGAACCTGTTTAGCCGTTTCTTTGATGTGGCTGAGTACAACAGAGATTCATTTATGGTTAACAGTAGTTCCATTGCTTATTAGTTGCAAATGAAACTAAATTTTCATTAACAATATTGCTAACAAACCTTGAGCGCAATTAGACTAAAGTCTAATAAAATTGGCGTTGATAGTTCTTTAAGAGCATGTTTTATTGTTAATGGATGGTTAAAAAATAAATAATCAAACAACAATGGCTCTAGTAACATATTGTTACAAGTGAAACAAAAGGAAGGATGTATGTCAGTTTCAAAAACGGCGCTACTGCTTGGTGCCACTGCTATGCTGTCCGCGTCATGGAACGTTTTTGCCGCACCAGAGAAAGTCATTCGAATCAGTACTTGGGGATCGCCTAATCACGGTGTGAACAAGGTTATCTGGCCGACATGGGGGGAGTGGATCGAAGAAGCAACCGACGGTCGTGTAACGGTTAAAGTGGAGTATGATTTAGGTCCACCGCAGTCTCAGGTTGACTTGGTCACCGACGGCATTGGCGAGGTAAGCTGGATTTTCCATGGTCATAAGCCGGGTCGATTCAAACTGACTCAAATGCCAGAGATTCCTACCTTCACCGAAGGGGCAAGTTCTGAGATTTCGTCTGTTGCCTACTGGCGTACCTATGACAAATACTTGAGCAAAGGCAAGGAGCACCGGGGCTTAGATGTTATGGCGGTTGCCGTTCATGGACCGGGGCAGATCATTACCCGCGAAGAAGTGAAATCTTTGGATGACCTTCGTGGTCAGAAAATCCGTATCGGCGGCGGTGTGATTGGCCAGTTGGCCAAAGAAATGAAAGTCACCTCTGTTTCTATCCCAACCACCAAGGTGTATGAATCCCTTTCACAAGGTGTTGTTGACGGTACCTTCCTCACCCTTGAGTCACTCAGTAGCTTCCGCCTAAATGAAGTAGCGCCTTACACCATGGTGGTGCCGGGTGGTCTATACCGCGGGAGTTTCGCCATTGTGATGAACAAAGATACATTGCGTGGTGTTTCGAAAGAAGACCGTGAAGCGATCATGGCGGTATCAGGTGAAAAGTTGTCGCGTTTGTTCGGTAAAATGATGGATGATGCTGACATCGCCGCTGTTGAAGCCGCGAAAGCTGCCGGTAACCAGTTTAGCTACGCCCCAGACTCGATGGTCGCTGAATTGAAGGTACTAGGCAAAGATCTTCAGACCGATTGGTACAAAACAGCGAAAAAGCGCAAGGTTGATGGCCCAGCCGCTTACGACTTCTACCAAGACCAACTTACCGCATTAGGTGAATGATGATGAATGCTCGTATTTCAACGGGCATTAAGCGAGGGCTAGAAGCCCTCGCCGCCCTCAGCTTAGTGTTAATGATGGTGATCACTTTCGTTGATGTCTTCGGCCGATATTTCTTTGATATGCCCATTACTGGCGCGACGGAGTTGATAGAGGTTTTGCTGGCCGTCATGGTGTTTATGGCATTTCCGCTTGTTTCTTGGGATGAAGAGCATATTAGTGTCGATTTGCTCGATAGCTACTTCCCGAAGCGCTGGATTAACATTCGCCAGGTTGTCATTAACCTAGTGTGTTCAGTGGCACTGATTCTGGTGGCGATGACCAACTGGAAATTAGCGGGTCGTTCATTGGAGTATGAAGAAGTGTCAGAAATCCTGGAGATCCCAACGGGCTATGTGACTTACTTAATCGCAGTGACTGGCTTTGTTGGCGGGGTACTGACACTGGCGAATGCGGGTGTATACACGAGGAAGATGTTTTCCGGCCGCGCTGCGACAGGTGACGTTGTCGCGAACACTGAAATAACTGAAGGAAATAATGGATGATTGCTTCAATTATTGGCTTTGCTTGCCTGCTTATCATGGTATTTCTTCGGCTGCCGTTGGCATTTGCAATGGGCGTCGTTGGCTTCTTCGGCTTCTGGTATCTGGTTGATTATAATTGGATGGCGGCCATGTCAATGGCGGCGCGCCGTATCATTGATACCGGGCAGGATTACAGCTTGTCGGTGATACCGCTATTTATCTTGATGGGTAACTTTGTCACCAAGGCGGGCCTGTCTAAAGAGCTTTACCAAGCGTGTAATGCCTTTGTTGGTCACCGCAAGGGCGGCTTGTCGATGTCGACCATTCTGGCTTGTGGCGGTTTCTCGGCTATTTGTGGTTCGAGCCTTGCGACATCGGCAACCATGTCGAAGGTAGCAATGCCACCCATGCGTAAATACGGTTACTCAGATGGCTTGGCATCGGCATCGATTGCCGCTGGTGGCACCCTGGGGATTTTGATCCCGCCAAGTGTCATGCTGGTGATATACGGTCTACTTACCGAGAGCAGTATTCGCGAATTGTTCGCTGCTGGCTTTATACCGGGCGTATTGGGTATTGTACTTTACTTGATGGCTGTTCGTTGGGTGGTTTACCGTGATCCTACATCAGCTCCTCCGGGCGAGCGCATGAGCTGGAAAGAGCGCTTGATTGCCCTGAAAGGCATAGCGTCAACCATCATGCTGTTTGTTTTAGTGATGGGCGGGATTTACATTGGTGCGTTCACGCCAACGGAGGCCGCTGGGATCGGTGCATGTGGTGCATTCGCATTAGCGTTTTTCCGAGGGGCGCTGAATTATCAAGTGATGCGTGAAATCTTGTTGGATACTGCCAAAACGTCTGCAGCGTTGTTTGCGGTGGTGATCTCTGCCTTGATTTTATCGAACTTTGTCAACCGAGCAGGCTTGCCTGATGCACTTATCGAGATGATTGTGGCCGTCGAGATGTCACCATATTTGGCAATGGCAGTGATCTTGATGATTTACATCTTGCTTGGCTGTGTTTTCGAAAGTATGTCGATGATGCTGCTGACCGTGCCAATTTTCTTCCCCGTTGTGGTGCAAATGGGCTTCGACCCAATTTGGTTTGGTATCGTTGTGGTTGTCGTGACCGAAATCAGCTTGATAACACCGCCGGTGGGACTGAATGTGTTTGTTCTCTCAGGGGTGATAAAAGACATCAAAACGTCGACCATTTTCAAAGGGGTTGTTCCTTTCTGGGTAGCGGATATGGTTCGACTTGCGATTATCGTGTTGATCCCAGGGGTTGCGTTACTTCTGCCCCAAATAATGTATAGCTGACGGAAGCTATCGGTATACTAATAGATATTTGAATTCATAAGTAATAATTAGGCTGTACCACCTATTCAGATTAGTTATATTAGGGAGGTATCAAGAAGTAGAAGGAGGCTGACAGGGATGAAAAATAATTCCAGCTTTGAGTTACAGGAATTCTTTCCCTATAAATTGGTGAAAGTTGCTGATTTGGTTAGCCGAGGCTTTTCGGAGATCTATACCAAAGAGTTTGATATTACCCGTGCGGAATGGCGTTTGATTGCCGCGATTGGCGAGCACCAACCGGTTGCGGCAAAAGAATTGGTCGAGATCACCTATATGGATAAGGTAAAGGTTTCTCGTGGTTTGCAGAAAATGGAACAGAAAAACCTGATTGAAAAGCAATCGGCTGAATTCGATCAGCGCAGTGTGCTGGTGATGCTGACAGAGGAAGGTGAGCAACTGTTTGGTAAATTGATCCCAAAAGCCACCGAATGGGAAGCAGAGCTTCTTAATGCGCTGTCTGCGGCGGAGTACAAAGATTTATCAATGAGCCTAAATCGGCTAGTGCAGCAACTAGAAGATATGAATAAAGCTTAAGGCCTATGTAATAAATAAACAGCAAGTCGTTTATCGGCTTGCTGTTTTTCTATTTCTGCCTGTCAGAAATCAGTGAGAGGCGCTTTGGGGAAGTTGTCGGATTTGTTCAATCTCTCATGCTGATACTCTCTTAACATAGTCGCATGAACACCAAAGAGAGAAAGCACAATGCGCTTTGAACCACTAAAACAAGGTCAATCTATCCCTTTAACATCAGAGTACGACATCCAATTAATTGTTCAGGATGACTTAGCCGATATCCTCGTTATGTTGGAAAACCCCAAAGTGACAGAGTACCTGTTTTTTGCCCCGGCACCCGAATCGCTTTATCGTGGCTTCTTTCAGCCAATTATTGATGATACCCAAGTGGCGGTTAACGAAGGTCGATGGCCCGAGCACCCAACGGTGATTATTCGCGATAAGAGCGGTCGTTATATGGGAATGGGCGGGTTAACTCAGGTTATGTTGCTTGAGGGGAACTTCGAAGTCGGCCATCAGCTACCTGAGCATGCATGGGGTAAGGGGATCGCGACTGCGGTTTGTAAAACGTTAACCCAACTGGCTTTTGAAAGCCTGAATGCCCATAAAGTTGCTGCAGACTGCTATGCAGGAAATGTGGGCTCATATAAAACACTCGAAAAGTGCGGTTACCAACAAGAAGGCCGTTCGGTTGATTATTACAAGCTGGAGAACGGCTTCGATGACCGACTTTACTATGGATTGTCTGCTGCTGATTATGAAAGGTTAGTATCGAAATAGATTGCCGCTGGTACCGTGATGCAATTCCGGCACAGATCACGCTTATTCTGTCTCTGTGTTTGCTATTTGTCGGCTACGCTTAAAACATTGATTTTAAGGAGTTGCCTATGTCTGAACGCGATTATCACATTAAGGTCATGAGTCAGTCTGATTTGCTGTTGGCTATCGATTGGGCCGCAGCAGAAGGATGGAACCCGGGATTGCATGATATAGAGTCCTTCTATGCGGCTGATCCCAATGGTTTTCTCGTGGGGTATTTAGGGGATGAGCCCATCGCTTCTATTTCAGTGGTGAAATATGACCATAGCTACGGATTTCTTGGCTTCTATATCGTGAAGCCGGAATACCGGGGCCAAGGGTATGGCTGGGCATTATGGCAGGCTGGGTTGAAGTACCTTGATGGGTGCAATATAGGTCTTGATGGGGTGGCAGAGCAGCAAGCCAATTACCGTAAATCCGGCTTCGCACTGGCTTATGGCAATATCCGGTTTGAAGGTAATGGGGGAGGGCCTGTACCCGAGCCCAAAGATGGCGATTTGGTCAATTTAGAAACCGTGCCTTTTGATGATGTCGAAAGCTATGATCAAGGCTTTTTCCCTACGGCTCGTACCGCATTTTTACGTGCTTGGCTGATGCAAACTGGCTCCACTGCGGTGGGTATCAAGCAGCAAGGCCTGTTGGTGGGGTATGGGGTTATGCGTCCGTGTCGTAATGGTTACAAGATTGGCCCGCTGTTTGCCAATGATGCACTGGTGGCGGAAGATATTTTTCTGGCGCTTAAGGCTTTGGCAAAATCGTCGGAAAATATTTATCTTGATGTGCCCGAAGTGAACCTGCCCGCCGTGGCACTCGCCCAAAAGTACCAACTTGAACCGGTATTTACGACAGCCAGAATGTATACCAAACAGATACCTGAAATCTCGGTAGATCGCACCTTCGGCGTGACGACTTTCGAGTTGGGGTAGTGTTATATACCTACTTATTTTTGCTGGTTAAATTTGCTGAAGTTATACCTTGAGTTCAGACCTTGAGTTCAGACCTTGAACTCAGACCATAGAGCTACACCTTGAAGTGGCTTGGGTATAGAATACGCACCCGTACCGCGGCATTCTTTAAACAGCAAGTTTTATGAGAAGGTATTATGAAATCAAAGATGTACTCAACGTTCGCTAGCGAATATGACGAAGTCATTCAAGACAACATTTACAATGCATATTTAGAGCGTCCGACTCTACAAGCCATGCTGCCAACCGTGGTGGGTCGTGAGGTAGTTGATTTAGGTTGTGGCTCTGGTGTTTATGCCCAGTACCTGTTGGCGGAAGGTGCCAGCAAAGTGACCTGTATCGATTACTCAGAAGATATGGTGAAATTGGTTTCTGATAAGGCTGAGAAAGCAGGTGTAACCGATAAGGTGGTGGCCTATGCGCAAGATCTTTCTAAAGGGTTGCCAAATGAGGCTGATGCCAGTGCGGATTTGGTGATTTCGCCACTGATGGTTCACTACCTTGAAGATTTGAATCCGCTGTTTAGCGATGTACACCGTGTGTTGCGAGCGGGTGGTTCATTTGTATTTTCGACCCACCACCCGTTTGCTGATTTTGAATGCACAATTTCAGGTAATTACTTCGGACGCGAGCTAATTACAGAACAGTGGAATACAGTCGGTAAGCCAGTTGAGGTGAGTTTCTACCGTCGTTCATTAACCGAGATCACCAACGCTTTGACCCAAAATGGTTTGGTTATCACGCAGATTTCAGAAGGTGAAGTGGCTGAAGAAGTGAAAGAGATGGATGCGGATCGTTATGAGTATCTATCGAAGAACCCGAACTTTATCTTCATCAAGTGCCAAAAGCTAGCTTGAGCCTTAAGCCCTAAATAAAGCGCTGTTATTTGTTAATGACGGGATAACGGGATTGAGCTTGCAATAAACAAGGCCGAGATTTATATCTCGGCCTTGTCGTTTTTACCGATGCCAACAGCTTATTCGTATTATTTCATCAAGCTTGGTGACTTAATCGCTTTCTTCGATAACTCTTTCGCGAACGCTGCAATATCGTCTTCGATGACTTTGACGGATTTTTGCATCTCTGTCATATCGATGTTTTGGATTTGGCGGTTTTCCATAACGATATCGCCATTCACGATCGTGATAGCGACATTGCTTGGGTTGGCTTGGTAAACCAAAGTCGCGTATGGGTTGTAATTGGGCATCATGTTCGGAGACTGGGTCTCTACAATAATGATGTCGGCTTTTTTTCCGACTTCGATGGAGCCAATTTCATCTTCCATATGCAGGGCGCGAGCACCGCCAATGGTCGCAAGTTCAATGACCTGCTCAGGAATCATAATGGTACGGTCTTCATGTTTGAGGCGCTGCATATTAGCGGCATAGCTCAAGGTGCGCCATAGGTCGACTTGATTCGAGCTCATCGGCCCGTCAGTGCCTAAGCCTAGGCGAATATCTTGTTGGTACATATCCCAGGCTGGGGCAATACCTGTGGCGCCTTTGGCGTTAGCCATCGGGTTATAGGCAACACTCGCGTCAGCGGCTTTGATCAAGTCGATATCATCTTGGCTCAAATGAATACCGTGTGCCAGCACCATACGGCTATCGAGTACACCGATTTCTTTCAGCCAGGCTACTGGGCTCAATTGTTCAGTGTTCCCCTCAATTCGCTCTGCCTCGTTACCGAATTCTCCAACATGGATAAGTACAGGTGCAGCTAGCTGCTGGGATAGTTGATTGATTTCTTGCAGTTTCTCTTTTGAAACCGTGTATACCGCGTGTGGCGCGAAAGCGGGGGTGATCAGCGGATCATTTTGGTATTCCGCAATAAAGTCTTTGGCATATTCAATACCGCCATAGGGCTCTGGTGCATCAACCACAGGGAACTTAATCACCGTTTCGCCCAGTACTGCACGCAGGCCCACTTCTTTGGTCGCTCGTGCCATGTCATCCATGTGGTAGTACATGTCGGCATAGGTGGTGACACCGCTTTGGGCAAGGTCGACGGCGCCTAGTTTAGTGGCTTCGTATATTAGCTCTCGACTCAATTTTTCTTTTTCTAATGGGAAGAAATAAGCAAACAAGCGGTTTGAGATCCCTTCTTCACCAAGGCCGCGAAAGGCAATCATAGGCAGGTGGTTATGGGTGTTGATCATGCCTGGCATAACGATGCCATCTTCTGCATCAATCACTTTGGGCGCTTGGTATCGGCTCAACAGGCTTTCGTCACCCACCGCTATGATGGTGTCATCTTGGATAACAATCACGCCATCGTTAATGACTTTTTTGTGATCATTGATAGTGAGAATCTGACCATTGGTGATGATCATCGATGCGTTATAGTTTGTCTGGGGAGCAAGCGCTGAGCAACCGGTTAGCAAAATACCAGCGGCTAATAAAGAAAGTGTACGTTTCATTTTATAGTTGTTTGAAAATAATTATCGAAAAAAGGCTGTTTGGAATGATTGACTGGGTTAACTTGGTAATAAGTCATACAAGTGCTCGCGATAGTAGTCGCAACTGAGTAGTTATGCAAATAGCTATATTTAAAAATGAGAATCTCTGCTGTAAAAAATTTAGCTCAGATACGTGAAATTTTAAAAAAAACTGAAGTGATATCACTTTTTTGTGATTCTATTAGTGTGATCCAGGTCGCATTTTATTAAACTTGTTAATTGTTTAATCTACATGACAGGTGACGGCTAATTAACCCTAAGTGGTTAATTGAGAATTCATGCTTCCTTATTTAAATCAATAGTTAATTGCTACTTTTATCAGTATAACTGCGTGATATGTAAAGTAACCTGCCTAAAAATGCTGACAGTTAGGGCACCGCTAGTGTTTTTATTAACTAATACAAAAGTTTAATGCGCCCCAAAAAATTTGTTCTTTGTCTAGCCTTATATACAAGGTGTTTAATAAGGACTGTCTGATGCGTTGTGTAATAGCCATAATAATATTAATGGCACTGAGTTGGCCTACATTAGCTAAGAAGCCACAGCCAACCACATTATCGATTGGGGTTATCAGCAACCATCCCTCGAAGCATATCAAGAAAACCAAGCCTATTGCGGCTTATTTACAGCAAAATCTTGAACACTTTGGCTATAAAAACTATGAGGTAATAGTCAAAAGAAATGTCAATGAAATGGTGGAAGCGGTTAATCAAGGGAAGGTGGATATTATTTCGGAAACCTTGTACGGATCGAGTATTTTATACCATAAAACAGAGATGGAGCCTGCACTTGTTCGGTGGAAGAAACGTGTAGCTCGTTATAATACTTACTTTATTACTCATAAAGACAACGAAATAAATACGATTAAAGATATAAAGGGAAAAACCCTGGTTTTTGAAGATCCAGGCTCGACGAGTGGTTACTACCTGCCAATGATGGCGCTTGAGCGAAATAGTCTATCAGTAAATCCGATGCCATCATTGGATTCTGACAGGTTAGAGGGAGTGGTGAACTCCGTATTTTCATCAGACTTCACTCGCAAGCACAATGAAGTGAATATTTCGACTTGGGTCTTTCATAAAAAGGTGGATGTTGGCGTTATCAGTAACGTTAACTGGAATGACAACGAAGATGTACCAGACCGAATCAAGGGGGATCTTAAAGTCATTCATAAAACACCAGAAGTTCCCCGAGCGTACTTGCTAATTCGCGCCAGTTTGCCTGAAGCACATAAAGCGGCTTTGCAGGCGGTATTACTGAGTGCCCATGAATCGGAACCAGGTTTGAAAGCGCTTAAGGCATATCAAAAAACCAGCCGTTTTAGCCAGTTGACTGAGACTGATATCAGTTGGCTCGATAGCATAGACCCATTGTAAGTTGTTGTGTGTTTAGAGGTATACGATGAGGATAGGATGGGCGACAAAAAATGTAATTCTAACTGCAACCATTATTACGTTGTCGATGGCGGCATTATTGATTGTCCATCTTAACCGATTAGCCAAGGATGCGGAGCTATCCGTTCAGGCAATACAGTTAACCATTGATGATAGTTATAGAGATATCGTGCAAAACAACGGTGAGTTACTTTCGGGCTATTTGGAGAAAGAGTTAACAGACTCAATTTATCTGCTTGATTACGAACATATCAATTTAGTCGTCGAACATCTTCGATCTTCAGACATCATTGATGAAGCGATTATTTTTGATAGAAACGGGGTCATTATTCATGATGGCACCGATGAAAATATCAACATGGGTCGAAGTTTTGCCAATGCGGTTGTGGTTGAACGTGCGCTGCACGGTCAGACTTATCAGTATTTGGGAAAAAATGACTTTAATATTAGTTACCCGATACAAATTGATGGCAGTGTGATTGCGGGTATTTTTATGAGTATGCCGCTTAGCAATGTTAACCAGATTGCTGCCTCAGTGAACCATAAAATTGTCAACCAGCTAGAAGAGAGCAGAGCAACACATACTCGACAAAGCATTATCTATTTTATTGTTACTGTACTGTTTTCATCAATCTGTGTGTTCATACTTAGCCGGAAACTGATTTCCCCGATTTATCACCTCACTCGGCATATTGGGAGCATGAGGGAGGGGGAATATAAGCCATTAAAAATAAAAAAAGTGGATGATGAAGTCGGCTTAATGATAAATAAGTTCAATGGCTTATGTTACCAACTAAAACGACATGATCAGAAGCTAAGTGAAATAGCCTATTATGATGCCCTCACGTTTCTTCCTAACCGCAGGATGCTAAAAAAGACGGTAAATAGTAGCGCCAATGGCCAATATTATGTGCTTTTTATGGATTTAGATGGCTTCAAGTCAATCAATGATAATTATGGTCACCAGATTGGTGATGAGGTGCTAAAAGTTGTCGCCTCACGGATCCGAGCCTCACTTCGCTTATCTGATCGACTGCTATCTCCAACGGCAAAAAATATGGCTGCAAGGGTCGGCGGGGATGAGTTCGTTATCTATCTAGACGATAGCATGAGTGAATGCGATGTAGAGTCGGTCGCTAACCGCCTCATTGCTGCAATCAAACAGCCGATTGCTATTGAGGATAACGAGCTGTACGTGAATACCAGCATTGGCATTTTTCATGGCCTTGAAACCACAGAAATTGAGCAGTCCATTAAGAATGCGGATATCGCACTCTACGAGGCCAAGCGTCGTGGTAAAGGGCGCTTTATTCATTTTGACAATGAAATGGAGAAGGGGCTCCACGAACGCTATCGGCTTGAAAATAAGTTGCAAAGTAGCTTAAAAACGCTCACTGGCTATTACCTTGAGTTTCAGCCCCAGTTCAAATTGGCAGATTATGAAATGGCCGGCGTGGAGGTACTGCTGCGATGGCATGACGACGAGTTTGGTGAAATAGACTCGGCAGAGCTTGTGAAGATATGTGAAGAGCTGAATATCTTGAATGAGTTAACCCGCTGGCAAGTTTCGGAGTTGATAAAGTTTTACGATGGGGTACGTGATTATGTCAGCGACAGCTTTTATTTTTCAATCAATATGGGAACTAAGCAAGTCATTGAACACCCGAGGATAGATAGAACGCTACGTTACTTAAACACGCAGGCCATCAGGCCATCGCTATTTCGAGTGGAGATCCCCGAGGCCAGCTTTGTTCATGACGCCGATGATGTGAAAGCGGCTATTAATACGCTAAAGCAAAATGGTATCGATGTTTGGCTTGATAATGTTGGGGCCAGCCAAACCTCTTTGAAGCTGGTTTCAGAGTTGAAACTAAGTGGCTTTAAGATAGACCGTTCCTTCTTCACCCAGCCCAGCCAAGAAAACGAGCTGATTGTGTCAGCCTTGATTTCTATTGCTAGCAAGTTGGGGATAGGCGTTATCGCTAACGGGGTCGAGTCAGAAGAAAGCGAAGCTTTCCTCAAAAGCGAAGGGTGCCTGGTTGCACAGGGGCATTATTTCGCGAAGCCGATGAGCAAATCTCACCTTGAACATTTACTGAAATGCTTTAGCGCCAAAGATCACCAAGCATGTTTGGAGGTAGAGAAGCACCGAACACAAAACGTTAAAAGTGCGATGTAAATTGCCGTTATTATTGCTGTGAAACCTCGGCCACTAAATAGTCAATGAGCAGTCGAATGCGGACAGGGAGAAATTGCCGCGAAGAGTAGTAAAGCCATACAGGGATAGCTTTCCCCCAATGCCCTTTTAAGATAGGAACAACTTGCCTAGTTTTGATTTCTTGTTCAAACATCCACTGACCCAAGCACCCGATGCCGGCACCGTTAATGACTGCGGCTCACCATAATGCTCCAAGTAGCTTGGGGCTGCATACACCCCTACACCCGTTGAGAATAACTGACGAGCGATCAGGCGAGAGTCTTCATTGATAGACGTTCCGATACCAATATCAAAACCGTGCTCGATCAAGTCAACACTGCGATCGTCAAAATGAAGATCGACGCTGATCTCAGGGTGGTTGCTCATAAACGTGATGATCAGTGGCAGGATGATGTCTTGCCCAATCGCACACTACAGGTTAATGACTACTTGTTCAATACTATAGTCAGTGGTAAGGGCACACACAAATATCCCGCAAGTATTGGAGTATCAAATGGCATTACCTCACCTTCATCAAATGATTGTCAACGGCGATAAAACGGCTTTTGCTCAGGCAATGACAGCTGGCGCCGATGTGAATCAGCTTGACCCAGTCATGGGCAATTCACCGTTGCATATTGCCGCCCAGCAAAGTGATATTGCTTTTGCTAAAGCCTTGATTGAATCGAGGGCGTTTATCAACCTTCAAACACCAAAGCATGGTGTAACCCCATTGATGGTGGCAGTTTGGCATCGCAAGCCCGCAATGGTTGAGTTTTTATTGCAGCAGGTAAATACCAATATCGAAATCGTATCAACTTTTGGTCTGAAAGCTGAGCAGCTAATCGACTTTGGTGCTGTTGATGATGACGCATTTGCCAACGAGCAAGGCCAATTAATGCATCAGCTGTTCGATCAATACAAGCAGGGCTTAGCTGAAAGGCAAGCCAAGTTAGCAGCGTATAACCTGATGTTGGACACAGAGTTGGCTGATGAAGAAAAAATCACACAGGTTAGGCAGCTGGCTAGCCTTGCAGAAATCAATACTACATCGCCAGTAACGAGCTCGGGCAATGATGAGCACACGGCGGTGATGGTAGCGGCGCGGGACGGACTTACGCAAAGCCTGCGCCAGTTGATGGCGTTAGGAGGCGATCAGACTATCCCTGACCATTACATGAAGGCAATACCATTGCACAAAGCGGCTTACAACGGCCATGCCGATGTCATTACCGTATTGGCAGATTACCCAGGGTTCCAAGAAACGTTGAATGCTCAGGGGCCTAACAATGGATATACCCCACTGCACGATGCTATTTGGCATGGTCATACAGAAGCTGCTGCCGTGTTGTTGAATGCAGGGGCACGTATTGACTTGAAAGGGTACGACGGCAAAACCCCGCTGGAATTGGCACATGAGTTTTACTACCAAGACATCATTGACTTGTTTGAGGATAAAGCATGATAGTGCGCTATTTGATTGAATTTTAATCAAAACAGGGCGGTGGCTAATTCTTAGGCTGTAACAAACTATGTAAGTGATCACCCACTTTTCAGTGAGTTAGCACTATCCATTAATATCTTTATGGATACTTGCTTTGGTCAGACCAGAAATTGACATTTATCGAACATTGTTTTTAATGGCGGAACATATCCTAGTTTGCAGAATAAACGAGGAGAAAAGCCATGAAACAATGGTTAAATCCAGCTAACTGGAAAAAGAAAGCATTGGTTAACGGTGTGGTTGCAACACTGGTTTTATCTTTTGGACTAGCAATCCCGACTGTGGCTGAAGCACATGGTCATAAGTACTACCATAAGCATAAAAAACATCATAAGCACAAACACAAACACCATAAGCATCACCACCATCACCACCATCATAAGAAGGTGGTGGTCGTGAAACATAAACCAAAGCACAAGCACTACCACCATAGTCGATTACCCGAAATCGCAACTTTTGCGATTGTGGCTGGGGCAACTTATGCCATTATCGATAACCACTTCTACAAACGTCGCGGTGATCGCTATGAATATGTTGAGCGACCAAGATAATCGGTTGTGCAAGACATATTATTGATAGCCAATAAGCAAAGCCCCACAGCATTGATGTTGTGGGGCTTTGTATTATGGGGTGCAACTGAATTGATTTTTGGAGCTAGCGTTTGCCTTTCAGGCGCTGACACCAAAAGTAGAGTATGGTGACTAGCACGAAAGTGGCTGTCATCAGCCAGACCATAGGGACAACCCCTGATCCAGGATACACCACCAAACTGGCGCAGGTAGAGAGTAGCGCCCCACCGCCTGTCATGATAGCGGCACCCAGACCGGATGCTGAGCCGACAAGTTCAGGTTTGACCGAAAGCATTCCCACCGTTGCATTGGGCAAGATCAAGCCATTGCCAAGCCCAACAAACGCCATTAAGCCAAAGAAAATAAGCGGGGTAGTCAGCCCTGCGTATTTCATCGCGAGGATGGCAATGAGGCCGACAAAGCACAGGGCAATGCCTGCCCCAATCATTTTTTGCATACCTAGGTGTTTCGAAAAACGGCCTGATAAGTAGTTACCGATGAGATACCCCAATGGGGTGAAGGCAAAGTACAGCCCGAAAACGGATGGTGTCATCTCAAACACCGCGGAGCCGATTAACGGACCGCCGGTGAGGAACAAGAAGAAAGTACCGTTGGCAAACATGGTGATCAGGCAATAGGCCCAGAATGACTGATTTTTTAGGATGCTAGGGTAGTTTTTGATTTGTTCAATTAAGGATGAGCGGCTTTGGGGGGCGGTTTCACCCATATCGACAAAAGTCAGAATGGTAATGGCAACACCGGAAATAAGCAGTAGTACGAAACTGGCCTGCCAGCCGAACCATTCACCAAGGAAGCCGCCAAGCGTTGGCCCGATCATTGGCACCATCGACATGCCCATCATGATATAGCCAATCATGCTGGCGGCATCACGCTCATCGGCAATGTCTCGCACCACGGCACGGGCGATCACCCCTGCACTAATGACGACGGCTTGGACTGTCCTGAAAAAGAGAAAAACATAGGCATTATCGGTAAGGAGGCATCCAAGGGTAGCAAGCGAGAATATGACACAAGACCACAACATCATGGTACGTCGGCCGTAGCGATCAGACAGCGGCCCAATGACGAACTGCACGACGGCATTCATGGCGATATAGCCTGAAATGGAAAGTTGCATGATGCCGTATTCAACGTTAAAGAACTCGGCCATTTGTGGCAATGAAGGCAGGAAGATACTGATCGACATTGCCGATAGGCCAGTTAACAGAACCAGCGTGGTAATGCTAGGTGGCGACAGGGGGGATGTCGACAGTGACGGATTGCTTGAACTCAACGTTGAAACCTTAACTGTGTTTTTATGCTTTATTACGCAGCATTTTACCCAGATAGCAATACCATTACCTAGGTAAAAGGCGACATTGTTAAGGTTAGAGTAAGAAAAAAACAGCCTACCGAAGTAGGCTGCTTGAGTGAAGGGTTGTCGAACTTCCGCTTATGATGCGGTTGCGTTTACTACTGGGGTTGCTTTGCGAGACTTCATCCAAACCACGATGGCGCCAAGTACAGCCAGTGGAATGATTGGGTCGATTAGCGTACCGCCTTTTCCGAAGAACAAGTTCAGCGTCATGATGATGCTTGCGCCAATCGCCCATGCGATAGTCGAAGTCATGCTCCAAATCTTAAGTTGGTCAGAAAGCTCAGTGATACCCAGCGTACGGCTGATGATGTGGAAGTATGAGTCGTTTAGGTGTGAGAAGCCGACTGGGCCAACAGCACAAGCTAGTGCGACAAATACAGGGTCAAGGCCCAGTGTTTCTACTAGTGGTAGCGTCATTGTCGCAGCAACCATCATTGACGCCGTCGCTGAGCCCTGGATTAGGCGAAGCATTGAAGCGATAGCAAGTGGTACTAGTAGTGGTGGGATACCACTGCTTGCAATGACTTCTGCGACCTGCGGGCCTGCACCAGAAGCTTTTAGTACGGCACCCATCGCACCACCACAACCTGTTACCACAAGGATTAGACCGGTTGTTGACAGCGCATCGTCCATTGAGCCGACCATTTCTTTGCGGTCGATTTGCGTAGTTAGGCCGTAAAGTGCCATAAGAACACCGATACCGACTGCAACGACAGGGTTACCCACTAGCTGGAGGAAAGTGTGGAAGAAGCTGTTACCTTCGCCAATCATTGTGTTTGCAAGGATAAGCGCGATTGGCACTAGGATTGGGCCGAATGACAGGAAGTTGCTTGGTAAATCTTCGTCTTTGGTTTCTTTAACGTTTTCTAGATTTGCCCAGTCCGCTTGGTTCGTGATCCAGTTGTCACCATTTGGTACTCGGTAGTACTGCTGGCCCACTTTGCGGATGTAGATTAGCGATAGCATCATCATAGGGATAGACACTGCCAAGCCCCAAAGCATGTAGACACCTAGGTCAACACCAAGAATACCCGATACCGCAACTGGTCCTGGCGTTGGCGGCACAAGTGCGTGGGTGATCAATAGGCCAAGCGCCAGTGTGACACCCAAGCCAACTGCAGACTTACCGGTGTTGCGTGAAATAGCGCGAACCAGCGAGTGCAGCAGTACATAAGCAGAGTCACAGAAAACAGGGATCGCCACTAATACGCCGGTAAAGCCAAGCGCGAGATCCTCACGTCCCTTACCGCAAATTTTGACAAAGGTTTTTGCCATTCTCACGGCTGCGCCCGATTTCTCGAAACAGGCACCCATGATGACACCGAAAGCGATGATTAGGCCGATACCGCCGAGTACACCACCGAAGCCTGATTTGATTGCATTTACCAACTCAGTTGGCGCCATACCTGCAAATAGGCCCATGATTAAACATGAAAGCACCATTGCCAGTGCGACAGGGATACGGGTCTTGATGATCATGACCATCATTGCGGTAATACCAACAATAATGCCTAGAATTGCTCCATCCATCTTTTCATTCCTTTTGTTGGCCTGCTGAGCAGGCTCTATGAGTTATTTAATTTCACGTCGTTTATACGATTTTTGAATTGGGCACTTGGAAGAACAAGTGCCACAAGCTGTTCTACGTTTTCGTTGCTAAAGCGCTAAAGGTAAGCCTTCACCCAACCCAGTCCGTCGACTGTGTTTGTTCTAGGGTTGTATTCACAACCAATCCAGCCGGTGTAACCAGACTCGTCCAGCACATTGAACAGGTGAGGGTAGTTCAGCTCACCTTCGCTTGGTTCATGGCGCTCAGGTACCGAGGCAATTTGAATGTGGCCGGTGTAGTCAGCCAAGTCGCGGATAAGCACCGATAAGTCGCCATCCATAATTTGCGCGTGGTAGAGATCTAGCTGCAGCTTCACATTCGGGCGATCAACCAGTTTGATTAGCTCAACCGCATCACGCTGGCGAGAAATAAAGTATCCCGGCACATCACGGTTGTTCAGCGGTTCAATCATCAACTCAATGCCGTGGGCAGAAAATACATCGGCAGCAAAACGGATGTTGTTGATGAAGGTGTCGACATGTTGTTGGTGGCTGTAATTGCTATCAACAATGCCCGACATCGCATGCACTTTTTTGCAGTCTAAGGTGAGCGCGTAGTTCAGTGCTGTATCGACACTGGAACGGAACTCACCCTCACGGCCAGGGATTGCGGCAAAGCCACGCTCGCCGGCATCCCAATTACCCGGAGGCATATTGAATAGCGCTTGCTCGAAGTCATATTTCTTTAGCTCGCCAGCCAGTACTTCTGCGTCATAGGCATACGGGAAAAGGTATTCCACGGCCTTGAAACCGGCTTGGTGAGCTTGCTCGAAGCGCTCTAGGAACGGCACTTCGGTAAATAGCATTGTGAGGTTTGCTGCGAACTTGGCCATTACTTGCCTCTCCCTTGTAGATCTGTGATTTCTTCATCGCTCAGGTATCGGATTGATTTGCCATCGAGCATCAGCGCAAGCTTTGCGGTTTCTTCCAGCTCCTCGGCATTGTCGATCGCATCAATGAGGTCGCTGCCTGTCACGACCGGACCGTGGTTGGCGAGCAGGAAGGCACGGTAGTCTGCAGCGCGTTTGGCAAGCTCTTCAGCGATGCGCGGGTCTCCCGGGCGTAGGTAAGGGATCACCGGCAACTTACCGATACGCATAACAAAATATGGCGTGAACGGTTTAATGGCATTGTCGGTATCCAGCCCTTCCAAACAGGACAACGCCGTTAGGTATGTGGAGTGCAAATGCACGATGGCATTGCATTCACTGTTGTTACGGTAAATTGCCAAGTGAAATGCGACTTCTTTCGAAGGGCGGTCACCTGAAATGTGGTTGCCATCAATATCAACGACCGATAAACGTTCTGCGTCCAGTCGGCCAAACGAAGAGCCTGTCGGTGTGGCGAGAAAGTGCCCGTTAGGCAGTTTGAGCGATAGGTTACCCGCGCCGCCGGTCGCGTAACCTCGCTCGAACATTGAACGGGCAAGCGTTACCATTTGCTCTCTAAGTTGTTGTTCAGTCATGGTAGAACCCTTGTGCCGTTTCGAAGAAGTTAACGTCACCAAAGTTGCCGGATTTCAGCGCCAGTGACAGCTTGTTGTCGACGGCTTTTACCCAAGGCACACCCGGTGCGATTTGAGGGCCAATGTGGAAACCTTTTACATCAAGGCTCTGGGTCACGACTCCGGAGGTTTCGCCGCCCGCAACGATGAAGTTCTGCACACCATTTTCTTTTAGCTGGTGGGCCAGTTGGCTGAAGAACTGTTCAACCGCATGGCTGGATGCTTGAGCGCCATATTGCGCTTGGATAGCCTTTAGTACTTCCGGCTCTGCTGTGGCATAAACCATGGGTGCAAGGTCAGCATCCAGGTTTTCAATTACCCACTGGAACACCGATTCACAGTAATCTTGCTGCTCAAGACACGCTTTTATATCCAACGCCAGGTGTGGCGCCTTTTGCGCATAAGTGGCCACTTGCTGATTGGTCATGACTGAGCATGAACCTGAAAGCACCACGGTTTTGGCTTGCTGCGGTTTACCCGCTTCTTTAGCCGATGACTGGTCGGTCAAATGTTCGGTCCAGTTTTTCGCAATCCCCGACGCTAAACCAGAACCGCCTGTAACCAGTTTGAGGGATTTAACAGCCTTACCGACTGTCTCAAGATGGGACTGGTTGAAGGCATCAACAACCGCATATTGCTTGCCTTCTTGGGCGATGGCGGCGAAGCGTTCTGTAACAGCCTGAGCACCAAGCTCTATTGACTGGTAGTTCACCAAGCCAGTTGTGCCTTTTGATTGCGCATCCATCAGGCGAACAAGGCTGGAGTCTGTCATCGGGGTAACCGGGTGGTTACGCATCCCCGAGTCAGAGAGTAATTCACCCATGACAAACAGGTGGCCGTTGAACACAGTGCGTCCGTTAACGGGTAATGCAGGGCAAACGATAGTGAAGTCTTCGTTTAGGGCTTCAAGCAGTGCATCGGTGACAGGCCCAATGTTGCCTTTGCTAGTACTGTCGAATGTCGAGCAGTATTTAAAGTAGAACTGCTGGCAACCTTGTTGTTGCAACCAATTAAGGGCTGCAACCGATGTATCAATCGCTTCTTCCACGGGGCAAGAGCGTGATTTTAGGCTGATGACGACGGCATCAGCGTCGATATCGAGGTTGGTCTCTGGGACACCATTTAGTTGAATGGTACGCATGCCGTTTTCAACCAGAAAGCCTGCAATGTCGGTTGCGCCGGTGAAATCGTCGGCAATAACTCCTAGTAGCATGATTATTGCTCCTTCTTAGGCAGTTCGATGCCATCGAAAATTTTAATGACGGCACTGTCGTCTTCTTGGCCAAAACCGGCATTGCTAGCACTGGTGAACATGTTCAGTGCTGTAGAGGCGAGCGGGAGTGGGAATTTCAGAACCTTGGCAGTATCAGAAACGAGGTTGAGATCCTTAACAAAGATGTCGACCATTGACGTTGGGGTATAGTCGCCATCGACTACGTGCTTCATGCGGTTTTCGAACATCCAAGAGTTGCCCGCGGCGTTGGTTACTACGTCGTACATCAAATCCAGAGGAATATTGGCACGAGCGGCAAGCGCCATGGCTTCAGCTCCCGCAGCAATGTGAACGCCCGCAAGCAGCTGATGGATAATTTTCACCGTGGCACCCATGCCGATTTCGGTGCCAATGTTGTAAACCTTACCTGCGGTTGCATCGAGTACCGGTTTTAGTTTGGCGAAGGCTTCTTGTGAGCCTGACGCCATGATAGTCATCTCACCGACATTGGCTTTCGCAGCCCCGCCAGAAACTGGTGCATCAAGCATAAGTAGTTGGTGTTCTTTAAGGCCGGCTTCAATACTTTTCGCGTCTTCTGCAGAGATAGTTGCAGAGACCATCACGGCAGTGCCTGGCTTTAGTTGTGCGGCTAGTTGATTATCAAAGAGTACTGCTTTAGCTTGACGGGCATTCACAACCAGTAGCAAGACTGCATCGAGTACGTTGGCGAAGTCAGCACAGTTATGTGATATGCCTTTTGCACCGGCTTGTTCAAGCTCTTTCAGTGCGTCGGTGCTTAGGTCGACACCATAAGTGTCAAGGCCTGCACGAATGCAAGATTTAGCAGCACCCATGCCCATAGAACCTAGACCAATTACGGCAACTGATTGTAATTGTTGACTTTCCATTTGCCTCTCCATGTTAACTTTTGTGAATTTGTGTTCTTGTTTGTGATTCTATGCTGCTTTTTTCGATTGTTCTAGGCGTGACTTCACACTTTTTAACATGGGGTGTGATAAATAATGTGAATTTTTGATGTGAAACTTGCCGTTTAAAGTGAATAACTCACCCTGACACAGACTAATAAGCTGAAAAATTGGAGAATAATCAAATTCTGCCTTATCAAATACTCACATATATTCACAGTTGGTGATTGGTGGTGTTAAGATGTGTGCAAGATAACTCGATATAGAAGAACCATTATGATTCCGGCAGAACGACAACGAACGATCCTGACTTTGTTGGGTAATCAGGAAGTCATTAGCATTAGTGAATTGACCCACCAACTTGATGTATCACATATGACTATTCGCCGTGATATCGCCAAGCTAGAGTCTGACGGACGAGTCATGTCGGTATCGGGTGGAGTACAGCTAACAGAAACGATTCACACCGAACTGTCACATGATGTGAAAATTAACCAGCATCGTAATGAAAAAGCAGAAATCGGTATGTATGCGGCACAACTTATTAAGCCGAATATGACGGTATACCTTGATGCAGGTACAACAACACTGGAGATCGCCCATCAGCTGAATCATCGTGATGATTTGTTGGTGATCACCAATGATTTTGCGATTGCTTGCTATTTGATGAACCATTCAGAATGCGATATTTACCATACCGGTGGCAAGGTTGATAAAAGTAACCAGTCTTGTGTCGGCCAGAAGGCTGCGCATTTGCTTCGGGAAATGAATATCGACTTGGCTTTTGTTTCGACATCATCATGGAATCAGCGGGGGATCTCGACACCAAGTGAAGATAAGGTCTTGGTGAAAAAGGCTATTATTACTTCAGCACAGCAGTGCTATTTGGTGAGCGATTCCTCTAAATATGGCAAGGTTGCTACCTTTCATGCGGTAGATATTGATAGCTTTGATAAGGTCATTACCGATAGCGATTTCCCGGCAAGCTGTATTGATGACTTGTCTGAACGCGGCATTGAAGTCGCAACCGTTTAGCAGCTAAAAAAGGAAATAATGCCACGCTTTACGGTGCGGCATTTTTCTAAATACAACCTAAGTCACTAACAATACTGAAGTATTGGCTATACTGATAGTATTCAACCACCTTCTTCACCCACTATCTTTTCAACAGTTCCTTAAACCTTCCAATCATTTTAACTATTTTGGTGCTTAGCACCTGTGTTTCGATTCTGAGGGGGATACCATGCTGGATTTTGCCAATAGTCGGGTTCTTAAAGCCAAGCAAGCCAAGGCAACAACGGCTTCGAATATCATCAAAGATGTGATTTTGGGGGATCTGGTCGAGCTGTACTCGCCAGCCGAAGTCGAGTTGCTGCAACAAGCGCAGCAACTGATAGAGGGGGGAAAGACCCGAGTTCAGTGTTTGAAGGAAAAGCGCCAACAGGAAGAAAGACAACGGGAAGCAGTAGAGAAGGGGCTTCATGAGAAAGCCTATACTCAGGCGATGGCCGCGCTCGATAACATGCCGCTGTCTGAGCTGTATATATTGAGTGTGTGCTTTTCATATTCGTCATCTTCTGCCATCGAGCTGGTTCAAGATTATGACCATCAACATTACCTCGCTTCTGTTCGCGGGTGGCTAGATACTGAGAGCCACGATGAAATCCATATAGAACAATCACCAGAAGAAGTTCGCGAAGAATGGCAACGGGGGATTGCTAAAGCGGCTGTTGAGGCCATCAGTTGGCCATGCTTGAAGTACCATCGTGATTACCAAGATCAGGTGGTTAGCTACATGGAACCTAAGGGGATCGCCGAAGACTTCCCCCATTCGATATATAACGACGTGATAGAAAACAACCAATCACGTTTATCTGAAGCGTGCTTAACGGTGCTCCAAGCCATTGCGGCTTACGAAAATAATGCAGCGGCTGTACGTGAGATTTTGGCAGGGTTTAGCCAATAAGTGCTAAACCTGTCAATCCGCTGTTTTCACTACTAAGTTGTTGCGGTTATCTCGACTTTGTCGGATTAACTCATCACCCATGATCACATCATCGGCTTTTGCCAAGCGGTCATAAAGCAGCACATTAACAGTTGCAGCAAGGTTCATGCACCCGACAGTCGGGACATAAACAACCGCGTCGGCTTGGTCGACAACTTCTTGGGCAATCGTGCCGTCTTCCGGGCCGAATACGTATAAGGCATTTTCCGGGTGTTTGAATGCAGGCAATGGCGTTGCACCTTCTGCCAGTTCAACACAAACAATTTTGGTTTCGGCAGGGAGATCATCAAGCAGCGACTGTACGTTTGTCAGCGGGATCTTATCTGTAATGCTTTGGGTGTCGGTGTGAAACTTGGCTGCGTAACCATAGCGACTCCCCGTATACCTGACAGAGTCGACGCGATAGCAACCCGCAGCACGCATGACAGCGCCAACATTTGTTGGGCTTTTAGGGTTGCTTAATCCAATACTGATTCGACTATTTTTCATTGATACTTTCCGCTGACCAGATACAAGGCGCGGTATATTAGCAGAGTGGCCGTCATTGGGGTAGTGAAGTGCAACAGACACAAATCATGAGAAAAATAACACTTATTTGTGTATGGTTTTTGTTCACAAAATCAGCAAAAGAACACAAATAATGGCAATTCGAGTCTAAACGGTAGCTAAGTCACTAAAACATAATGCTTTACTGTCTACACTGGATGTAACTGGTTGTTTATGGAGGGAGCCATATGACTATTCAATCGCTTAGCAGTGACAAACTGTACCGCGCCTCAGAACTAAATGGCTTGCCTGAAGATTGTAAGTCGACGAAAAACCTCACCCCGCTTGATGAGATTGTCGGGCAAGAACGTGCCCAAAAGGCGGTCGAGTTCGCCATGTCCATCAAGGAGAAGGGTTATAACATCTACGCGATTGGCCGTAATGGTTTGGGTAAACGCACCATGGTGTTGCGCTACCTCAATCGCCACGATCCTAACGGTAGTGGGCATATGCTATATGACTGGTGTTATGTAGCCAATTTTGAAGAAACACGTAGCCCGAAAGTCCTGAAGCTGCCTGCAGGCAGTGGGCAAAAGTTTAAAAAAGATATCGAAAAGCTAATGACACGTTTGGTAAAAGCCTTGCCGTTGGCCTTCGATAATGAGATGTACTACAGCCGCTCAGAAAAGCTGAAAAACCAGCTCACCCAGAAGCAAGAAAGCGCGCTCATTACCTTAACCACCGAAGCCAAAGAGCACAGTGTCAGCCTATCGGTCACCACAACCGGTGAGTATCAGCTGGTGGCACTAAATGGCGAAGAGCCACACACTGAGCAGACTTTCGCCGAGCTTTCCGAGGAAGAGCAGCAAGGGTTTGAAGATACCATTAACGATCTTGAGCGTAAGCTGCGGGGTATCGTCCGCCAGCTGACCGAGCTGGAAGAAGAATTCTCCGATAAAATCCAGAAGCTAAATGAAGAAGTGGCCCTTGATGTCGTGGCTCACTTTATCAAGAGCCTGAAAGCCGATTACAAAGGCCTACAAGAAGTGGTGGCTTACCTGAAAGCCATGCAGGAAGATATTCTTGATAACCTCGATATCTTCCTTGAAGAGAGTGAAGAGCAGGTGGCACTGGCTTACGCTGCACTGGATAAGAAGATGCCCCGTCGCTATCAAGTGAATGTGTTGGTCAGCCAACCGGATCATAAATTTCCTATTGTGGTGGAAGAAAGTCCAAACTATCACTCTATTTTTGGTTATGTCGAAAACGCGACCTATAAGGGCACGGTATTTACCGATTTTTCTTTGATTCGTCCGGGGAGTTTGCACCGTGCCAATGGTGGTGTGCTGCTGATGGATGCGGTGAAGGTGCTTGAACGCCCTTATGTTTGGGATGGCCTCAAGCGTGCTTTACGGGCCCGTAAGCTGAACGTTAGCTCGCTGGAAAAAGAAGTGACCTTGTCGGGCACCATCTCGCTCGATCCGGAAGATATTCCGCTTAATGTAAAAATCATCTTGTTTGGTGATTACCAAACCTATCAGCTGTTGCAGCACTACGACCCGGAATTCAGCGAGTTATTCCGTGTTACCGCTGATTTCGAAGATGAAATGAACCGCAGCGATGAGTCTGAGGCTCAGTATGCGCAGTTTATTTCCAGCATTGTTAACGATAACGGCATGTTGCACTGCGACCGCAAGGCGATAGCACGAATTATTGAATACAGCTCTCGACAGGCGGATGATCAGAATAAGTTATCGCTTCATTCGGCAGATATTGCCAACTTGCTGCGTGAAACTAACTATGTGGCGAAGTCTTCAAATGCAACCATGATCCGTGCTAACCACGTTGAACAAGCGCTGCAAAGCCAAGAGAAACGCGTGAGCCGCTTAAAAGATCATGTCATGCAAACCTTCACCAACGGCACCACCCTTATCGATACCGAAGGCGTGGTGGCTGGGCAGATCAATGGTCTATCGGTTATTTCGACGTCGGATTACCAGTTCGGCGCCCCTAACCGAATTACCGCAACAACCGCCTTTGGTGAGGGCGAGGTGTTTGATATCGAGCGCAATGTGAAGCTGGGTGGCCGTATCCACTCGAAAGGGGTGATGATCTTATCGGCATACTTGGCGTCTATTTTTGGTAAAACGAGCCGTATCCCGTTAACGACCCACCTGACTTTCGAGCAGTCTTACGGTGGCGTTGATGGCGACAGTGCCTCAATGGCTGAACTATGCGCCATTGTCTCTGCCTTTTCACATTTGCCATTGCGTCAGGATGTGGCCATCACAGGTTCGATGAACCAGTTTGGTGAAGCTCAGCCTATCGGCGGGGTAAACCAGAAAATCGAGGGCTTCTTTGATGTTTGTAGTATCAAGGGACGTCAGCCAACACAAGGTGTGATTATTCCGAAATCGAACGTTCATAACCTGATGCTTCGTAAAGACATTGTGGATGCAGTAGAGAAAGGCGAATTCCACATTTGGGCAATTGGCCATGTGACTGAGGCGATTGAAATTCTGACCGGTATCACTGCTGGTGAAGTCAGCCCTGATGGTATCTACCCAACCGAATCAGTATTTGGTAAAGCACAAGTGAAGCTGAACGCGCTGCGCCGGTAGCCAAGAGAATTACAGTGCTAGTTAACCTTATGAACAAAAGCTTTGGGTGCAAGCCCAAAGCTTTTTTAATAGCACCTTATCGACCATTAAATGCTAAAGAGGCATACTTGTTCTTAGATATAATGTTGCTGTGTATCCATAACGTAATAGCAATAGTCGATAAAATTAGGGTGGGGAAGCCGATCATAGGTGGAACATTGTATTGAATAAACATTAAACCGAGTATGACTACAATAATATGATGAAAAAGATAAACAGTATATGATGCATTTGATAAGTATAAAAAAGTGTTGGATTGTTTATTAAATGCTATATAGAACAGTTTAAAGCATAAAAAGACAAGCGCCCATTGCAGCAAATAACCAAAATAAGTACTTGTTATATTGTTTATGAGGCTGTCAGCTTCTCTTATAAATAAAATATTAATAGTTGTTATGGCAGTAACAGTGAATAAGTATGTTTGTGTTTTTGTTTTTATAATTACATCTATAATTTTCTTATTATAGCAGATGTAGATACCAAAAATAAAAAATGGAAGATATTTCAATAATGAGTATATTGAAGTTAACCCCATTATGTCATCATAAATGGGTATGCCTGTTTTATTTAATGATAAAATAATAATGTGTAAAAATGGCAATGTAAAGAAAATTAAAACTGGACTAATTGTAATGTTAATTGATTTTCGGGCAGGGAAAATGTGTCTAATGCTGTAGAAGAAGGCTGAAAAAATAAAATATGACGTCAGATTAACGAGAAACCATAGGTGTGATATGTATTCTCCATTTAATACATAATTTTTTATGTTTGTATCAAGCCAACCTGTTTTAAATAAAATGAATGCTTGGACGGAGTTAAGGATAATTGCAGTTGCAATAAAGGGTATTATTATTCTTTTTAGTCTGAATTTTAAAAATTTTGTGGCGCTGTATTTAGTCAGCGTTAAATAGCAAAAGAAACCAGCAACAACAAAAAATGCGGGCATTCGAAAAGAAGTAATTATATCTGCGGATAAACCTGCAAGGTAAAGTGTTTCTGGATTATAAATCAACCATCCTTGAATTGGGGAATATACGTTGGCTGAATGAATGACAACACCTAGCATCATGAGGATGGCTCTCATCGCATCCAGGTAATGGAAACGTTCTATATTGCTATGTCCTGGCATATGTCACTCACTCCCTGAGTAAATAAATCATAACCTTTATCTGTTAAATGTATACCATCACTAGTGTAGGATGTAGCCGTAAATTTATCCAAATTATTTTCTAAAACTCGAACATTATTTATATTGGAGAACGTAGCTTCAAGCTGTTGATTAAATTCAGTAAAATCATCATGGAATCTTTCTCTTGCAGGGGACAGCTTAATCTTGATTATACTGATATCATGACTATTTGATTGAATGAGTTGTTGAGTTAAACTCTTCATCCTTTCCAATGTCGTATCGACGGAATTCCCAAAGGCAATATCATTCTCACCAGCATATATAATTACATGATTTGTTTTAGTTAAAGCAGGAGAAAGGCTTAAATAATTTGTTAGGTTTGTTATCGTTGAATTACCCATTCCCCTGTTTAGCCATTTAACACATGATAGAGAGTCGGTGTTTTTAATTTTTTTAATCGATGAGCTACCAATGAGCAAATTCACGTTATTATTAGTATTTATTAAATCATCAATCAAATATTGCACTGTTTGTTTATTAATATCATTGGTTAAAAAATAGAAGCTTAAACTAAACAAGGCAATCAATGTGATAACAATTTTCATTGTACAGTCTCAAAATAAGTATAGTAATCATAAATATAGACTAACTTACTTAGTTTGAGCTTCGGTTAAACTAAAATGAGTGAATAGGCAATGTACTTGCCTATTCACATTGGGCACTATGATTTTTACTTAGCAAGGCCTCTTTTGCTACCAAAAATATTGATGAGCGTACCCGCGATAATCAATCCACCACCGATCAGGGTCCACACTGATGGTAGTTCGCTGAACAACACAGCACCCAAGATAATCGAGAATACCACCTGAATGTAGGAGTATGCCGTAGCCTTGCTTGCTGCTTCTGTTTGCATCGCTTTAGTAAGGCATACCTGCCCAATTTGGGTGAAGATACCCACTAAAATGAGCAATACGCCTTCGAACAGCGTTGGCATTTGGAAGTTATCACCCAGCAAAATAAGCGACAGCGGTAGGGCGATAAACGGGAAGTAGAATACAATGACTGAACTGTCTTCACTGCGGCTTAGACGTTTGACGATGGTATAGGCAACGGCACTAAAGAAAGCACCAAGGATCGCAACGCCAACGCTCAGTGTAGGAAGATCAACCGCAGTGCTGGTGATCATGTTTGGTTTCACCGTGATCACTAGGCCAATAATGCTTAGCACGATACAGGCTATGGTCGATAGATGAATGCGCTCCTTAAGAAATAGCAGAGCAAGTACCGCAGTGAAAACCGGATGCAGGTATTGCAAGATGGTTGCCTCGGCCAAAGGTAAGTTGGCAATAGCGTAGTAAACACAAATGAGACCGATAGTGCCGACGGTACCGCGAGCTATTAGTAGTGGTTTGTTGTTGCCCCATACCGGGATTTTCTTACGTTTAATATCAGCGTAACTGATCAATAGCGAGACCAGCGCCCTTGCTGCCACGATTTGGAAAATAGGCATACCGGAAGCACTGACCAGCTTCACGCAAGCTGCCATTAAGGCAAAGCCGAGAGCCGAAAGTAGCATGAACTTTAGACCAGCTGGCATTAGGTTGTTACCGCTGGGCAAGGATGGGTTCAGTTCTTTGGTCATCGTTCTAATCAAAACCTCTGTCGCGAATGCAGGCCCACAAGCTCAAATAGCGATGAGCGGGCATCAAAAATACTGCGACAGAGTGTGCCTGAAAAGCACGAGTTGTGCACGGGAATTGTGTGATGAATAAAAACTTAAGTTAAGAAAGGATGTAATAGTGTCAAAAAATTTTACAATCTTTGGCCTTTGCGAGGTTAAGTGGTTGTAATTGTTAATATGGAACAATTATTGCTTTATATGGATTTTCTTGATGTATAAGGATTATGCAATGTTGTTCAAGTTTAAAAAAATGACCATGAAATTTTATTTTCTTCTTTTTATGTCGAAAATCTTATTTTTCATTCCAAGTGTAAATGCAGAATTAATTACGTATTCATTTGAGGGCTTTTTTAATAGTGGGCAATCAAATGACTTATTCAATGCAGGTGATAGAATCAGTGGTTCATATACTTTTGAATCTAATTCTTCATTGATGACTTACAATGGGCCAGATCCAGCTATTGATAATGTAGGTAGGATTATTGATGATACATTAATCGGTACAAAGTGGGACTTTACAATATTTTCTTCATTGATTGGAACGTTTTCCCACTCAAGCTTTTCAAGTTCTACTTTTGGTAACTTAACTATAGGAAATAACTCTACTTTTGGTGACTTATATATAGTTACTTTAGGAGATGTAGCATATACACCACCAAATGCTGGAGGGTTTAACTTTTTACAGTTAGACTTACGAGATAGTAATGCTAATGGTGCCGATATAATTGATGGAAATCAAGTAAGCAACTTACCTGACTTTTCTTTAGCTAGCTTCACAGGTGGACGCTTTTTTGTACTTTCACCTACAGGTGGTTGTACTCAATGTGGAATTACACTTACCTCTTTGTATAGTTCTGTACCTGAACCAAGTTTTATTTATATATTTATTACTTTTATATTATCTTTAAGCTTTTATTCTGTTTTTCTTAAAAAGCCAGTGATTGGCAATACTATTTAGAAATAACACCTACCTCAGACTGTACTGAGGTAGGTTATTTCGCCTGCTACTCACCGTCCGCATATTGTGCAAAAGACTTCTTGTTTTGCGCATTGATGTACTCAGCCGTGATCACTGGTTCATAGCGAACCTCATCACTTTCTGTTAAGCCCATGTCGCGAGGGTCGATCACCGAGTCTGGGGTTGGATCGAAGAAAATGGCAATTGAGTGGCGTTCATTGCCCGAGCGGTTGATGACGCGATGCAGGTTGGAGCTGAATCGATCGTTTGACCAGCGGTGCAAAAGATCCCCCACGTTGCAAACTAGGGTACCCGGAATAGGGACTGCCGTGACCCACTCGTTGTCTTTAGTGAGTACCTCTAACCCACCATTCATATCTTGGAGTAGTAGGGTCAAGACACCGTAGTCGGTATGAGGGGCCGAGCCGTAACGCTCTTCCGCTTCATCCTGTGCAGTTGATACTGGGTAGTAAACCAGCTGGCCGCGCGCAAGCGGTGTTTGGTAACGCTTGGCGAAGAAATCTTGCTCTAAACCCAGTGCTAAGGCGATAGCTGCAAGAATTTTATGGCCGACTTGGCAAGCTGCGTCATAGTATGGAAGCAGGTCTGTTTTTAGCTCTGGGGTAGAGTTATCAGGCCAGAGGTTATCGGCAATTAAGGGAAGCTCTTCACGTTTTTGATTAAGCTCGTCTGTCCATTGCTCGGGTCCCCAGAAGAAAATCTCCTTTAAGTCATGGGTTTTGTTGCCTTCCAATGTTGCCATTCCCGGAGCAAGCCAACCTCGCTGGCTAGTATTAACCGGAATTTCGCCCTTCGCCTCTTGTGGCTTGGCAAAGAAACCTCGCATTGCAGAGCCTGCAGCGTCAATGACTTGCTGTGGGATACCGTGGTTGGCGATATAGAAAAAGCCCTTATGAGTAACGGCGTCAAGAATTTGCTTAGCCACAGCTTCAATATTATCGCCCGCAATTAAAGGCGCGATGTCGATAACGGGAATATCGTCAGTCGTAATGGTTCTTGCCACGGCATATTCAGCTTGTTTGATGACTTCTATCTGCGCAGCTTTGTTCATTGGAGCGGTTGGGGCAAGGGTATCGGTAGCCATAATTTTCCTCTCGACTTAGTTAATCCGTTATCTAGCTGTTGGTGGTGGCATGTGACTTAAGTTTTGTATTCTTAACTTTATTCAAGGTTGTATACAGTTTAGCGATCGAAAAGAAAATGTGTAGCCATTTTGTTACCAAACTGTGATCGGCTAACGGTTTGAATGCAGGGTATTGCTTTGATGAAGGCATCGAAATATTCATCGATTTCATAAGCCAGCACCAATTTTTAAGCATTTGCAGGGGATAAATCTTGACTCCGATGAAGCAAACTGAATACAGTTCATCGAGAATTTATGAAAAAAGATTAATAAGAATGCCTAGCTCAACCATTGATAAGCCTATGAAAAAAACAGCAAATTCAAGCGAAGATATCGACGTATACCAAACCGTTAGGGATATGGCGATTTCGTTTCACTTCAAGCCAGGGGAGCGAATTAATGAAGGTAAACTCGCCACGCTTCTTGGGGTAAGCCGAACTCCTCTGCGAGAGGCTATGCAGAAATTGGTCTCTGATAAACTGTTGCGCTGGGAAAGAAACAAAGGCTTCTTTTGCCATATGCTCGACGAGAAAGAAGTGTTCGACTTGTATGAATTCCGCAAGATCATCGAGCAGCAGGCGACACATTTGGCTGCCGAGCGTGCCAGTGATGAAGAACTACAAGCATTAAAAGCCTCTGCGATTGAGTACTCGCAACTGGGTGAAGATACACCAAAGGAAGTGTTGTTGGACTTCGACCAAAAGTTGCATCAGCAGTTGGTCATGTTATCGGGAAACCAGGAACTGGCGGAAGCGTTGAAGAAGATCAACCAGCGTATTTATTTCATTCGCTGGGTTAACTTGACCGATCGACCGACAGGGAATGAGTCGGAGCATATTCATATTATTGAGGCGTTGATTGCCCGTGATGCCCAGAAGGCGATGGCCATTATGGGTAACCATGTTGAAAAGCGTAAAGAACAAATCTCAAACTATATTAGAGAAGGCTACGGCCATATTTACACCGGGAATACGCCCAATATTGTTAAGTAATTCAAGCATATAAATTCTCGCTGAACCTGTACCTTGAAGTTGCTTGGGTATATTCGCTTAGGCATTGCGGTTGCTTCGGCCTACTTTCCTTGAAGAGAAGAGGAAAGTAGGCCGTTTTTGTTGATGATGGTTTTACATTTTAATCACATTTTTATCACTGTTGTTTGACCTTTGATATTCTGTTCTGTATACAATTTAGAATACAGAAAAGAATGTGGCCTGCGTAACCATAACGATTACAGCGCAAGGGATTCATAAAAATAGTGAGGGAAAACAATGAAAATGCTCAATAAAGTCGTGCTTTTATCTGCTTCAATGCTGCTTCCTGTTGCCAGTCATGCTGAGACCATCGAGTGGACGTCTGGCCAGCTGGGCGGGGGCTGGTACAGTATGTCTTCTGGCTTGGCGAATTTGATCAAGAAGGATAACCCAGAGTTTAACCTCAAAGTGGTACCGGGAGGTGGCACGGCAAACCCAACCAAAGTTAACCGTGGTCGCAGCCAGATCGGTTGGGGCCTAGATACTTTCACGTACCAAGCATACACAGGTACGGTGTTGTTCAACGGTAAGCCGCATAATGATTTGAATACTATCGGCATGAGCTTTTCTGACGTATACAGCCATTTTATCCGTGCCGAAGATGCGCCTTATCAATCAGTTGAGGAAATCTTGAAAGGGAAAAACGTGAAGATTGGTATCATTCAGCGTGGCTCGTCAGGTGAGCAGGCATTTCGTTGGATCATGGAAGCTAATGGTACTGACTACAACACTCTGCGTAAGAAGCAAGGCTTTAAAATCAACCACGGAAGCTTTTCTGAGCTAAGTTCGCAGTTCAAAGACGGGCAGATTGATTATGTCTTTGGCAACCTAGGGTTACCGGGCGCGGTTGTTATCGAGATGAGCCAATCTCGCGATTTGGCATTTGTTGATTTCTCTGAGCAGCAGCTTGAGAAGCTAAACAAGAACTACGGTTTATTGCCAACAGCGATTCCGGCTGATACTTACCAAGGTGTCTCCCAACAGGCCCATACCATCAAGATGGCAACCACACTAATGGTGAATAAATCGGTATCTAATGACACGGTTTATAAGATCACCAAATCGCTGTGTGAGAACCAAGCGCAATTGCCATCAATCCATGACAGCATGTCTGTATTTGACTGTGCAACCTCCATGCAGGATGCACCAGCACCTATCCACCCTGGTGCTGAGCAATACTTCAAGGAAAAGGGCTACCTGTAATTCTAGTTTCATTAGCGTAATGAAAAGCACAAGCAAGGCTGCTTGTGCTTTTCATGAGTAAATCTTATTCAATAGCCCGAAATGGAGTCTTATCATGGCTACTGATGTTAAGGAACCTCAACCGCAGCAGACCGACTTTCAACGACTGCTAATGCTGTTCATCATGGGCTGGGCAGTAGTGGGTACATGCTTCCACTTCTACAGCGCATTCATTGGTTATCTAGAGCCAAGAACCCAGCGTTCAATCCATTTATTATTTTTACTCCCTCTTATTTTTCTTGTGACGCCGGGCCGAAAGTCTAATGCAGGCAGAGGTGATTTTTATTTACCAAGCTGGTCAGGAATGTTGCTGTTCCTTGTCGCCATCGTGCCTTTTGCCTATTCCTGGATGGATGCGGAGAGGATCAACTATCGTCTTGAAGGGGTCGATGAAATCCTGCCAATAGAAATGCTGATGGGAACGGTGGCAACGGTGTTGATCGTTGAAGCAATTCGCCGTGCTGTCTCGCCTGTGCTTGCCGGACTCGTAGCGGTGAGTATTGGCTACCTGTTCGTTACTGATTATATGCCCGGGGTGCTGCATTATCGCCCGATAGGTTTTGATGAAATTGTCGAAACCTTGTTTTTGATGAATGGGCAGGGGATCTTAGGCTCAATCACGGGCATTGCTGCCACCATGGTCGCTATCTTTATTGCTTTCGGGGCATTTATGGAAGCCAGTGGTACCGGGCGACTCTTCACCAATGGCGGTGAGATGATTGCCGGCCGTTATGCGGGCGGCCCAGCTAAGGTATCGGTCGTGACTTCGGCTTTCTTCGGTACCATGAGTGGTTCAGCGTCATCGAATGTCTTTACCACAGGATCATTTACCATTCCGATGATGAAGCGCATCGGCTATCGCCCTCAAGTGGCTGCGGGTATTGAAACGGCAGCCAGTGTCGGTGGGCAGAGTGCACCGCCTATTATGGGGGCGGGTGCTTTCATCATGGCGGAGATGACCAATACGCCATACTCCGACATTATTGTTGCGGCGGTACTGGGCTCGTTCTGCTTCTTCTCTTTGGTGTTTATTTCGGTTCACTTGGAGGCGAAGAAAAACAATCTGAAGGGAATGGATCCGGCGGATCTTCCGACCCTCAAAGATATCGCCAAAGATCTTCACCTCTTGCTACCAATCGTCGTGCTGGTTGCCTTGTTGATGATGCGTTATTCGCCGCATACTGCCGCCTTGTATTCCATTGTGGCGACATTGGTGATCACCTCTCTGAGAAGAAGCAGCCGCTTTGATCTGAAAAAGCTGGTGAACGTGATGTATAAGGCAGGGGTGAATACCGCTCCAATAGCCATTGCTTGTGCTGGCGCGGGGATCATTGTTGGCGTGCTAACCAAAACAGGTTTGGTTGTATCTATTGGTGGCATCATCTCTGATGTATCTGGCGGTAGCCTTTGGCTGGCTGCTTTAATACTGATGTTTGTTACCTTAGTCATGGGAATGGGCGTGCCGACCACTGCAGCTTATGTCATTACTTCTGCGATTGGTGCGCCAATGTTAATCAATGAGTTTGGGGTACCGGTACTTGCCGCACACATGTTCGTGTTCTACTTTGCGATTTTGGCCGATGCCACACCGCCGGTATCGATAGCTTCCTATGCTGCCGCTTCGATTGCTCGTTGTAATCCACTGGTAACAGGCTTGCATGCATCTCGAATGGCTATCGCAGGTTACATCGTTGGCTTGAGCTATCTATTCGTCCCTGAGATGCGGATGGAAGGGGAAGTACACAATATTATTGGTCACTTGATTGCCATTATTGGCGGTCTGACCCTTGTCGCTGGTGCCATTACCGGCTATTTGGGTGGTAGGCTGAATATGGTGATGCGTGGTGCGCTGATCTTGGTTGGCTTGTTCTTAGCACTATACTCTGAACTTAATCTGGTTGTACGTGTAATCGCAGTACTGACTGTGCTAGCCGGGTTAGTTTATGTGCCTAAGCTCACTCGCAAGGAGATGAAGCAAGAGCTTTCATAGTACGTAGCAGAAGCTTTGAACTATTAATTAAATGAAAGGAGCCGTTGGCTCCTTTCTTCGTTTGGCATTAGATATTTCCACCCTATTGTTATTGCATGCCTATGATCGAAGTAGCTATTGAGCACGTTTAAGTTCAGTGACTTGGATGAAGAGTGATTATCGGCAATGAAGAAATCCCAGTTACCTAGTAAGCAATGTAAGGTGTGCGGCTTACCTTTTACTTGGCGTAAAAAGTGGGAAAAGGTGTGGCATGACGTGAAATATTGCTCGAATCGGTGCCGAATGCAAAGGAAGGTGAAGCATGGATAAACATTACCGCTGCCTGAGGTTGATACTCGGCGATCAGCTGAACTTGAGTCATTCATGGTTTAACCAAGTTGATGATGACACACTGTATGTTATCGCTGAACTACCGCAAGAAATGGATTATGCCTCGCATCATATCCAAAAGATCCAAGCCTTCTTCTTGGCAATGGCAAATACGGCTGATGCCCTGTCAGCCTCTGGCCATTCGGTGTTGCACCTAACCTTAGATGACACTAGTTGTTACGCTAATCTGCCTGATTTGATTCAACATTTGATTGTACGTTTTGACTGCCAACGATTTGAATACCAGCAGCCTGATGAATTCCGGCTTCACCAGCAGTTAGCCTTGTTGTGCCAGCAGCTGGCCATCGAAACAGTCTGTGCCGACACCGAGCATTTTATTGTTCCTCACGATCAAATTAGTTTGTATTTCTGCCAAGAGAAATCAGGGCGCTTAGAAACCTTCTATCGCAAATTGCGGAAAAAGCATGCCATTTTGATGACGGAAGAGGGACAGCCAGAAGGCGGCAAGTGGAACTTTGACAAAGCGAATAGGGATAAGCTCAAGCCCAGTGATATTGCCGAATTACCTGAACCCCTGATTTTTGACAATGATATCGCTGAGATCAATTTGCGTTTGCAGCGACATCAGGTGAAAAGTATTGGCATAAGCCGCGATAAGTTAATTTGGCCGGTGACCCGAGCGCAGTCATTACAGTTATTGGACTTCTTTTGCACCCATTGCTTGCCCAATTTTGGTCGCTTTCAAGATGCGATGACCTGCCAAGCTGACGACTTGCTATGCAATAAACAATGGAGTCTTTACCATTCGCGGCTGTCATTCGCCTTGAATAGCAAGATACTTAATCCCTTGGAGGTGATTGAATGTGCGATCGCCCATTACAGGGCCAATGAGGCGATTAATATCGCCCAGATAGAAGGCTTCGTTAGGCAAATTCTTGGTTGGCGGGAGTTTGTCCGCGGAATCTATTGGACCCATATGCCTGGCTATGCGGCGCAGAATCACCTCAATGCTCGGCAGGCTTTACCATCTTGGTTTTGGAGCGGTAAAACCAGGATGAATTGTTTACACCATGCTATCACTCAATCGCTTGAATATGGCTATGCCCACCATATTCAGCGCTTAATGGTTACAGGTAACTTTTGCCTGATAGCTGGAATTGACCCTGCAGAGGTCGATGCGTGGTATCTGGGCATTTATGTTGATGCAATTGAGTGGGTGGAAATGCCAAATACCCGTGGCATGAGCCAGTACGCCGATGGTGGGATAGTGGGTAGCAAGGCCTATGCCGCGAGTGGAAACTATATCAATAAGATGAGTGATTACTGCCAGCATTGTCATTATCAGGTGAAAGAGAAGACAACCGAGAATGCTTGCCCATTAAACAGCTTATATTGGCATTTCATGACGCATCATCGAGAGCAATTTGAGCGCAACCCAAGAGTCGGGATGGTGTATCGCAATTGGGATAACCAACCGGATGAAAACCAGCAAGCGGTATTGCAGCGGGCCAAGCAGTTATTGATAGATATAGAGTTGTTATGACAGTAACGCTTTGAATGAAGAGTTTGAATGGATAGAAAGTGCCGCTTCCCTCATGGATAAAATGAAGATAGCGGCATCACTGTTAGGTTTGTTAAGTATGACTTAACGCGCCAACTTATGGTGTGCTCGGGAGAAATGGCCAGCGCAGAATGCACCAACGATGGATAGCTCACCCGCCAAGCAAAGGGCGGCACAGACTTCGGCCAAGGCTTGCGACTTGCCGGCACCATGCAGCCCCATCAGATCCAAACAGGCCTTCTGGCTTGGTAGCGAGGTACCGCCGCCAACAGTACCCACCATGAGGTTGGGTAGGGTGACCGAGGCGTACAAGCCGCCATCTTTGTTGACTTCTATACGGGTCATGCCAACGGCAGATTCGGCTACGCAAGCGGCGTCTTGGCCACAGGCAATGTAGAAAGCCGCAAGCGCGTTGGCATAATGGGCGTTGATCCCGATACTGCCGCTTAGGGTGCCACCGATGGTATTCATGCGGGCAAACTCAGCCATTTTCTCTGGCGTGGTATGTAGCATTTTCTCAACCAAGGCTTTTTCGATGTTCACTTCGGCTGTGACTTTCTTGCCTCGAACACCACGCAGGGTTTGGGCCGTTGCTTTCTTGTCACCTGAAAGGTTGCCATCCAAGAAAGCCTGCTGTGGTTTGATCGGCGTATGGTGCAAAATATGCTCGAATACCGCGTTGGTGGAAATGGTCACCATGTTCTGGCCCGATGCATCGCCTGTCAGGTACTCGAATACCAGGTATACGTGGTTGCCCTCAATGTTGACGTTGATGTCGGAGAGTTTGCCGTGGCGGGTGGTTGATTCGGCAATGGCGCGGAATTCATCGTACTGGGTGACCACCCATGCGACGAATTGGCCCGCTTCTGCGAGGTCATAGAAGGCGAAACATGGTGTTCGGGTTACCCCTTCGTTCAGGAGCATGACACTGGCACCGCCCGCTTTGGTGATGAGCTGCGAGCCACGGTTATACGATGCAACCAGTGCGGCTTCGGTAGTGGCAAGCGGGACATGGTAATCATCCTCGGCAAATAGGCCGTTAACCCGTAATGGGCCGGCAATACCGATAGGCATTTTGATGGTGCCGATAAAGTTCTCGATGTTTTTGTTGTAACACGCCATTTGCTGGTGGGTGTGTTCATCGAGCAGCTGTGCTTTGGCTTCTGCGTTGTCGAGGGTTGCCCAGCGTTTCTCTACCGCTTTCGGGGTGAGATAGGGAGTACGTGGCTGTTTTTTTTCTGGCTTATCGTGGTTTGGACCCAGTTTTTGTTGTAGTTCTTCTGATGAAAGATGTGTAACTAGTGATGTTGTATAGTCACGGCGATGCAGGTTTAGCTTTGGCATAGCAATACTTCTTAACATTCGATGGCGAGGATTCTACAGCCCAAATACCAAAACACTACTCCTGCCAGATAGTTAGTTACAAAGAAATACAGGAGTCATTCAGGTTCATCCTGCTTCGCCAGTGCCAGAAATGCTGCCATCCCACTGATATCTAAATAACCATCCGCTTTTTTATGGGTACGTAGGTATTGGTATCCCGTAATAATTTTTAACAGTTCGTCTGATTCAGTATTGCTGATTTTTTTGCCACTTACATGTTCATAAGCGGTAAACAGGGCTGATTTATCGACCACTTCAGCCTGACGGTATAGGTAGCCACAGCCTGTTGCCAGCCATTCAAGAGAGCAATTGGCGCGCATGGCAATTTGGTTGGCTTTGGTCAGGCTTGGCTCGCTCCCCTTGAGATACTTTCTGATCAGCGCTTCGCTGATGTCTACCCGGCGGGCAAACCCACTGATACTTTCTTCACCAATTAAAGACTTCAACCGATCGGCAAATGACATAGTTCGTACTCCAGTTCGAGGCTTTCGATTTATAGCATTGCGAACTGGGCAGAACAAGCCTAGGATGGATGCGATTTTTGAGTAAACGGAGTTAAGTCCAGATGGTGGCAAAAGTTGAACTCACCCCGAACGGGCAGCAGTTTTCTGAGTTGGTTCAAGGATATTGGCGTCTAGCTGATTGGCACATGAACCCGCAGGCGCGCTTGAGCTTTTTGAAGCAGCATATAGAAATGGGCATCACAACAGTGGATCACGCCGATATTTACGGCGGTTACACTTGCGAGCAGTTGTTTGGTGAAGCGCTAGCCATTGACCCAAGTGTGCGCGACCAGATTGAAATCGTGACCAAGTGCGACATCAACCTGTGTACTGATCTGGTGCCAGAGCGCAAGATCAACCATTACGATACCAGCAAACAACACATCGTGAATTCGGTGAACAACTCGCTGTCTCGCCTTCAGGTGGAAAATATTGATGTGTTGCTTATCCACCGTCCGGATGTATTGATGGAAGCGGATGAAGTCGCAGAGGCATTTGCGCAATTGAAACAGCAGGGCAAGGTTAACCATTTTGGTGTGTCTAATTTCACACCTTCGCAGTTTGAGCTATTGCAATCACGCCTTGATGCACCATTAGTGACCAACCAAGTGGAAATTAACCCGCTTAACTTTGAAGTGGCTCATGACGGTACCCTGGACCAACTACAGATGAAGCGTGTTAAACCTATGGCGTGGTCATGCCTGGGTGGCGGCGCGATTTTCTCAGGTCAATCTGAACAGCAGATCCGCGTCCGTAATGAGCTTGAAGCCATTCGCGAGGAAGTGGGCGCGCAGAGCATAGACCAAGTGATTTATGCTTGGGTACGCCGCTTGCCTTCTAACCCGCTGCCAATCATTGGCTCGGGTAAAATCGAACGTGTGCAAGCAGCGGTCGACGCGCTGGATATTACGCTTACCCGTGAGCAATGGTATCGGGTTTGGGTCGCGTCAAAAGGCCACGGTGTGCCTTAGTCGATAGATAGCCGATAAATAGAAGGAGCCTCATTTAGAGGCTCCTTCTATTTCGTATGGTCTTGTCTGGTTTTAGCCGGCTTGAACCGGCCGCTAGAAGCACATCATCTTATAGCTTTTCTTCTGGGCACAATCTGCGATTTTGAGTGCCTCTTGGTACTGCTCATCATGCGGGTAGGCATCAACCAGTTGCTGGAAGGTTTCAACCGCTTTGGTCGTTTGCTTATTGTTATAATAAGCCCAGCCTCGAATTTCCATTAGGCCGATATCTTGGCCGTACTGGTGTTCAAACTGTTCACTCCTGTTAATGACATATTGGTAATCCTGCTTTTCATAGGCATTGAGGATTGCTTTTGATTCCCGCTGTTTGGCATAAAGGCTTTTCTGGGTTGGGTCTGATAGCTTGTGGGCGAGAAATTCTGCGTGTTGCTCAAAGCCCGATTTATTGAGTGCCAAGGTATAACCATATTGAGTTGATTCATACTGCTTGTCGCTGGATGCCATACCATCTAGGGCCTGTTCAAATGAGCGCTTCGCAGTAAGGGGGCGATCCAGCTTGTACCATTGCCAACCCGCAAGGGCATGTTGTTGCGGGGTGAGGCTTTTCTCTTTGTTCAATAGCGTCAGGCAGCGTTGAGGGTTGGTTTCGCATGCTTTTGCCAGCTCTGGTGAGCCAGAGCCCGTATGGAGTTTTTTCAGCGACGGGTAGCGTGAAGACCATAGCGACTTGAATCTATCGTACTCTGCTGTTTTATTTAGCCCTTGAAGGCTCAGCAACTTGCCTTCAATTTGTTTCCTGGTTGGGGTTTCCGTCCAGTTAATCGATTGATCAAACCAAGATAAGGCCTGCGGGTAGTTCTTGGTTTTCAGGTACTGCCAGCCGAGTAACTCAGCACCTTTAGGGTCTTTCACTTGTTGAATTTGTTTACTGGCGGTTTTAGCAGTGGCACTGCTGACACGCTGGTTGCCAAGTTGCGATAGTTGAACTTGATACGCCAGCTTGTCGTATTCCGCTTGATTGAACCCGCTGCTTTGCTTGTATTTTGTGAGGATATCAGGGCCAGCTGCTGCGCGCGTCCAGCCAAGTAGCTTCTGGGTGGTGCTCAGACTGAACTCAGGGCAGCTCTGCAAAATGTTGCTGAACTTCGCTTTGGCGTTAGGGCCATAGCCTGTCGCGACTTCGTTTTGCAGGTCTAGCCACATCCATTGAATACGCTGGCAGCTCATCCAGTCAGGGTGGGCTGCTAGCAAGGCATTGGCGGTTGAACTTTGTTTATTTTGCACCGCTTGATCAAGGCTGTTAAGTGTCGATTGGTATTGAATTTCGTCATCGAGCTTATCGGAAATCTGCTGGTTTTCGGCCGCTGCCTGGGCGGCTTGCCAGCCTTTGTTTTCGAGGATCTTCCATATCGGTGTTTCATCGTAGTAGGCATTGGTTGGCGAATTCACCTCTACCGACACTTGGCGGTCAAGAAGTTGGATATGTGCTTGGTCATTGGCAAAGGCACTGCTAGAAACGAGCAGCGCAAGGTATAAAGGTTTCATTGGCAGTACCTCTCATGAAATGCAATATGGGAAAAGATAATCAAGCTGGCAGAATAGTAGTCATCCGCCTTGGTAGGGTGGGGTAATGCACTGCGGTGCTTGTATTTTTCCTGACTGAGTTGAACCAGTGTCGCGACGGCATTAGCCCCTCTGGGCGCGGCGTAGTTGGCCATTTGGTTATTACTGATATTGACCCAAGCGCGATTGTATTCGCTGATCCAGCTTTGGTAGTGGTCGTTAATCACGCTGTTGTATCCACCCCATATTAAATAGAGCGGGATCCGGTAGCTGGCATAGCTGAACTGGGCAGGAAACTGCTGCGCCGGTTGCCAAGTGTCGTTTCTGTACTCGAGCCAATCTGAAGGCAGTTTAAAGCTGCCAAATTGGTTTTTATTCAAGATGTTGATACCGCCTTGAGACAGCTGTTTCCAGCTATCGTCGAAGCGGGCAAAGTCATTGAATGCCGGATAAACCCAGTAGGAAGGGTTTATGACAGTGCTGTATGACTTATCAAAACCGTATTGCGCTGGCAGTAGGGCATATTCACCGTCAAGCTGGATGATATGGCTGTCTGATAGCGCATCGATAATTTTCTTCGCTTCTTTACCGTATTGCTGCTCAGGCCATAGCTTATCGGCTTTGAGTAATGCCCAGGCGATAAAGATATCGCCGTCACTGGCATTATTTGGATCTGGAATATGCGGTGGCTGGGGTTGCCACTTCCATGAAAACAAACCATCTTCTCGGCGTTGAAGGGTCTGCTTCGTCCAGTGCCATAAGGATTTGAATGTTGCGTGGTCACTGAAGTAAGCAGCCATCAGCATGCCATAGCCTTGGCTTTCACTATGGCTGATGCTGTCATTGCCGTTGTCGACTACTCGCCCTTCAGGTAGGACGAATTGAGTTTTGTAGAATGACCAGAGCTGCTGGTCATCCTGTATGTTGCAGCCATGTACCTTGGCTTGCACCGATGAGTGGCTCAGCAGCGGCAAGGTCATGGCTAATATTGGAAGCCATTTCATTTTTTTGCCTCCAAAGCACGCTGCACCATGAGGGCAAGTGGTGCCAGCAGGGCAAATAAAATCAGCGGTAGCGAATAAGGGTGAGTGATAAAACCAGCTCGAGCTAACTGGACATCACTTTCGTGGCTAGGTGTAGCTAAAGCAATTGTGCCTTGTGTTTGCGGTGACTTATCAGAGAGGTAGATAGCCATGTCTTTGTTCAGGCTGGCTTCATCCCTCGCATTAAATTCAATTTTATGCCAACCAGCACCATCGGTTGATAGCCTTGCTAGGCTGTCGCTTGGTGCGACGGTTTGCCAGGTTGGCGTAAAGCTGCCGTATTGCCCAGCCGGCGTTGCGGCAGTCGTCACTGTTGATGCCCCTGACGACTCCACCATCGATGCAAGCAGCTGATGGCGTAATTCATCCATCATATTGTCACTTTTTGGGGCTGAAAGTGAGTTTGGGATCGCGGTATTGCCGACATTAAACACCAATTGTATTGGTCGCTTGGCTGTTGGCGATGTCGTGATTAACAACTGCTCCATTGGTTTGCGTGCTTGCAATGAAACATGACTCAGTAGCTCCCATACAGCGGCTAAGTCACTGTGCTGATCATAGTTAAGGCTGAGTTGAGTTTTAGCCCCTTGCTCTGTAGTCGTAAACAGCAGTTGGTCTGCGTGCAGCTTTTGCTCATTGACTGAGTAATAGTTAACCCAAGCGCCCATTTTCAGGGTAGAGGTAGAATCAATTTGGGCAATGAAAGGTTGGTAGTTTTTCCCTTGCCCGAATTCACTCATTTGCTCCGGGCCATACAGCTCAATACTGACGGTGTTTAATCCAGCGTGTAGTTTTTCCATCGGGAAAGACAGGCGGTAGTGCTGGGCGTTTCGCCAGTAACTTGAACGCAATGGCATGCTGTTGGCATATTCGCCGTTCACACGTAACACCATGGCTGCTTCACCTGGCTGTACCTTGGGGTGGCTTAGCATGAGGTTGATGTGTGCCGTATCGCCTTTGTTTACCAGGGTATTGGCGGGCATCATCATAGGTAGCACTAAGGGTGAATCACCAAAGGCTTGTTGAAGCGTAAACGTATTGAGTGGGTATTGCTTATTACTTGCCAGCACCGCTTGCGCTTGGTGATCTTTTGCTTCAACCAAGGCATAGGATTGGTTAGGAAGTAGGTTGGCAGGGTTGGCAAAGAATTGGGCAGCCTGCATTAATTCCAAGTTGTTTCGGCCAGACACCACAAACACCCACTGCTGCTTTTCCGGGGCAAAGTGGAAGCCAAGATAGGGACCGTTAATGGCGGCAGTGAAGTTTTTCGGCAAAACACTGGCGTTTAAGATTGACTCAGGTAACCCGAAAATAAGGTTAACTTTACTGCTAGGTGCCACATGATTTTCAGAGTCTTGAGCTTGGTTGAGTTGAAATTGATAAGCATCAGTGCCGCTACGCAGTGTCCAACCTTGCACCAATAACCCAGCTACAGACAGCGCGGTATCACTGTTGGTTTCTAATAGGTTGGTAAGCATAATGCTTTCTTGGTGAAGCTGGCCGCTACGCATCAGTGCAGCGAAACTGCTAAGCGATGGCTGCTCCCGAGTATAGTGATAATCAATCTCGTAAAATGATTGCTCAGTCAGGACTTGGGTTACCGCTTCCGACGCTTCCATTCTTTGCTGGGTCAAACTCAGCGACGGTGGAAGCTGGTGGCGGACGGATAGCGTCATCACATTACCGTATCGCTGCAACAAATCAGGCGTTAGGGTCGCAACAACTTGTTGCGACTCCGTTCTTGGTTGCAGCTGGATGTTGGCCAAAGGCTTCTCACCTAGCTGCAGCCATAGTGTTGCAGTATCGATATTTCCTGAGTGCGCTAACTTAAGTGTCACTTTCAGGCTATTGGCTTGCTGGTTTTCCAGAATCGTCAGTGGGAAGCTGATTTTATCCCATTGACCGCGAAGCATCGCATCTTGCCCGTCGGGCAGAATAAAGTTTAGTGGTACTTTGGTGACTTCTGCTTGACTGAACCCGCTGGCAACCAGCAGCATTAGCATTGTTATAAACCGTTTCATTAGCGTACATCCTGTGTTGAGCCGTGGGAAATACCTTTTACCTCTGAAGGTGTTGGTTGCTGTTTTGCGGTTGAGCTAACCAGTGCGCAGCTTTGTATCGCCAGCTTGAAGAAGCTGATCATTGCTCGCAAAATGCCTTTTTCTTGCTGCTCTTCAAACTCTCTTCGTTTAGACCACAACTGGCTATTTGAGAAAGCTAATGAGGTCAGGACTTTTGCCGATTGAACGTTGCTTTCGAGTAATTCGCAGCTGAGCATTTGACCTGATGCTAGCAACTGGCTGTGGTGAACCTTCATCGCAAAGGTATAGGGCTTGATACGAGATTTGCTCTCACCTTGTTTGGGTGGGTGTTTGATATAGCAAGTCAATTCGACCACATCACCCGCAGCCAAAGGTGATTCTAGCGATTGAACCGTCACTCGCGCGCCGTTGACCGAGGCATCATTGATGACTGCGCTGGCGCCCATGTTATTTGCTGACAGGTAGGCGGGCGATTGGCATTGCGTTCGGGGCTCGATGCGACGTTGTCTGCGCTCGGCTGTCGCGCCAAGGCAGGCCAAACACAAGATCAGGTTAAGGGTATTGAATACCAGTACCACAGTGAGCTGGCCTTGCTCGATTGGGTAATTGAAGACCCGGTAAATACCCCAGACTTCAGCAATCGAGATAATACACAGCAGCCCGAAGAGAACGGGGGCCAATGGTGAGAAGTGCGCTTGCTCGGTGGTTTCCCCTTTGGGTGTGACTGTGAAGCTCGGTTTACGTGGGTTAACAATCGCTGAGAGCGTTGGCAGCACCAAGTACAGTGATAGTATGGTTTCGTAGAACTCCGAGAAGAGTGCATTACGGGTTTTGCCGAATAGATGTTGGTTGATAGCTAAGCTGATCAAAAGGTGGGGCACGGCAAAAGCAAGGAAATCACTACCATTACCGACGAAGATTTGCAGGTCGAACAACAAGTAACACAATGGCGCCAGCAAATAGACGGTACGGAAGATAGGGAAGAACCAGAACAAGGTTGAATTTATGTAGCAGAGCTTTTGCGGTAAGCTCAAGCCTCGTTTTAGCAGCGGGTTATTGAGCATGAAGATTTGTATCATACCCTGTGCCCAGCGAGAGCGCTGCGTGACGTAATTGCCAAAGGTATCTGGGGACAAGCCTGCAATCATGGCGATATTCAAATAGGCGCTATCCCAGCCTTTGGCATGCATGTTCAAAGCGGTATCGGCATCTTCGGTTATGGTTTTGGTCGAAATGCCACCGACTTCTTCAAGTGCTGAGCGACGGATCACCGCAGCCGAACCACAGAAAAAGCTGGCGTTCCAAAAATCCATCCCCTTCAATATTCGGTTATAGAACATTTCGTTCTCGGCTGGCACTTTATCCTGAATACCTAGGTTACGCTCAATGGGGTTTGGGGTGGCGAAAAAGTGTGGCGTTTGGACAAAGCCAAGGTTTGGCTGTTGTTGGAACATACCAACAGTGTTTAATAAGAAGTCTTGAGTGGGAACATGGTCAGCATCGAGGATCAGGATCAGCTTACCCTTGCTATGCTTCATCGCGTTATTGATATTACCCGCCTTGGCTTGGATGTTATCAGGGCGAGAAATATAGTTTGCGCCTAGTGATTGGCAAAGTGCCTTTAGCTCATTAGTGCGCTTGCGGGCTGCTTCTGCAAGGTGCAGGTCTGGATTGTTGAGTTTATTGGCAGTACCCCCATCATCCAGAATCCATACATTGACCTCCCCAGGGTATTTTAGTTGCATGGCGGCCGTCAGGGTGGGGCTAACAACCCGAATTGGTTCGTTGTAGGTTGGAATGAAGACATCAATGCTAGGTAATGGTTTGCTGTCATCAATTGGGACGATGTTACGCTCTTTCTGCTGCACATTAACGAACATGCCGAGTAAGTAGATGGTGATGCCGTAAATTTCAGTGACCAACAGCGCAACAGCAAACGGAATATCGAGGTTACTCTCCCAAGGCAGAGTCTCAGTATATCGCCACCAAATATAGCGTATAGAGATAAGGGCACCGGTCAGCAGCATGGCTAACTGCAGGAATTTTTTCTCTTTCATCAACATACTGAACATAACGATGACAAAAGCGGATGAGGTTAACCAGATTTGGGTCTCAACCGTTACTTTGATCGTTGCGATGCTGATGATGGCGAAGATGAGAATACAGGCCAGTAGCCACTTCATCCATGTGACAGTATGAGAGTTTCTCATGTTAAAAGTCCTCTAGATAAAAGCTCGGTTTCAGTTGGTTTAGCCAAGCCATGGTGCTGGGCTTGTTATCTGGGGTGCAATAGTGGACAAACACTGACAGCCAGTGCTTATCTTTGCGGGTGTGCTGCTGGGCATATAGGCAGGCATCGCCATTGGGCATCACTTTTACCCAGCGCTGGTAAGGACCAACCGCATTGTATTGGTGTTCGCCTTTTTCAACCGGAACGGTAAAGGCAAATAGGGGGGGCGGCTGCTTGAGCGGCGCTTTACCGATGACTTGAACAATCATGTTCTCGCCACGTTGAAATGTCTTGTTCTCTAGCTCTGACCAGTACCAGGTTTCTTGATTTCGGTTTTGACGATAATTAGCAATCACCTCAATACCATCGGGATAAACCGGGAGTTGGTAGTCATGGACATTAACCGGGTCGTTAAAGCTGTGGTTTGTATATTGCGATTGGGTCAGTTGGCAGCCAATCAGCCCCAATGTCCCTATTGCAATCGTGGCATATCGTAATGTATTCATTTTTCCTCCTTGGTGTCTGCTTTTACATATGCAAGGAGGTGACCATTTTGCGGGGCATGAATGAGAGTTTGTAAGTGACTGAAATAAAAAATACTTACATTATTGTCAGTAAAGCCCGTTTTATTTTGAGACGAAAATTGGGATTCGAATATCAAAAAATTGCAACTTGCAAAGCTTAGAGTTGGCTTATTTCTTTGTTAGGTATTTCTCATTCTGACGAGGCGTTACGAGCAAAAGAAAAAGCCGCCCCTATATAGGACGGCTGTCGTTAATGGTGATTGCAATTATTGAGGTGGTGACCGTTTAGGTAATTACCATTCACCTGTGTTTGGCATCGATACCCATGGCTCAGCTGGTGGTAGTGCTTCACCACGTTGTAGTAGTTCGATAGAAATTCCATCAGGCGAGCGAACAAATGCCATGTGACCGCAGCGAGGCGGGCGGTTAATGGTGACACCATTATCTTGAAGGTGGGCACATAGGCTGTAGATGTTATCAACGCGAAAAGCGAGGTGGCCGAAGTTACGGCCGCCAGTGTACTCTTCCGAATCCCAGTTGTAGGTCAACTCAATAAGAGGGGCGCTGTTAGCGCGGGCGTGCTCTTCGTCACCAGGGGCGGCAAGGAAAACCAAAGTAAAGCGGCCTTTTTCACTTTCCTTACGGCTTGTTTCAATCAGGCCAAGTTTGTTGCAGTAGAAGTCGAGTGATGCATCCAGGTCGTGCACACGTACCATTGTGTGTAAAAATTCCATTGCTATTCCTATGCTTATGTTTTTATATCTAGGTTACTAGGTGATCATTCTAACAGTAATTCCGCCACTGCTTCACCTACCCCTGCCGCTGATTGTGGGTTTTGTCCTGTAACTAACTTACCATCGACGACCACATTCTTTGCCCATGCCTCTGCGGCGACGAAATGAGCGTTGGCTGCCTTTAACTTGTCTTCCAGTAAAAAAGGGACGATCCCGGTTAAGCCGACGGCGTCCTCTTCTTCGTTGGTAAAGCCGGTTACTTTTTTATTGGTGATGAGGTGATCACCATTGTGATAACACATGTTAACGAGAGCAGCTGGCCCATGACAGATAGCGGCAACGACACCGTTTTGTTCGAAAATACTCACCGCCGCGCGCTGCACATGCTCGTCATCCGGGAAGTCCCACATGGTGCCATGACCGCCTGCAAAAATAATGGCCTGGTAGTCTGAAGGAGTAATAGCTGAAAGCGGGTGACTATTTTTGAGTTGCTCGACAAGTTCTGGGGTGGCAAGGAAGCGAGCATTACCAGGATCTTCCTCTTCCCAGCTTTTTGGATCGACAGGGGCTTCTCCGCCAGCAATAGAAACGATATCTGTGGGGATCCCGCTATCCACTAAAGCGTAATACGGATGAGTGAGCTCGGTTAGCCAAAAACCTGTTGCTGTGCCAGTGTTTCCCAGCGCGGCGTGGCTGGTAACGACGATAAGCGCTTTTGTCATAATCATTGCCTAGGTAGATTAGAACTTACAGCGAAAGCATAGTATAGGATGGGGTAGACGTGGGCAGGGGCGAAAAGAAAAGGGCTCTTACCGATTGTGCCGATAAGAGCGCGAATATGGCCTAGATGGATGCCACCATTTTTTGCAATAAGCGAATCATCTCTTGCTGTTCGTTTTCTTCAAGGCTACTAAGCATTTCTTTGTTTATTGCAATTGGAATAGGCAGCAATGCTTGCTCTAAGTCTCGTCCTTTTTCTGTTAGGTAAATGCGAAATGAACGGCGACTATTAGGGTCGGCTTGGCGCTCAACCAGCCCCATTTTTTCAAGCTTATCCAGGGTGCGTGTAGTGGTTGAGTTTTCAACTTTTGATTTTTGCGAAATCTCTGTTTGTGTCACCCCTTCTTCTTCCCATAGGCACATTAACGTTGGCCATAAGGCGATGGTAAGTCCGTGCTTTTTTAACTCGGTATCGAATACTTTCGCTGCACGGTTGGCAACGACATTAATCATCCACCCGAAGCTCGATTGACGATCAAACTCTTCACTCATCGGTTATTTCCCTGCATCAGAAGTGCATTTAAGCAATTATTGCCATTGTAACTGATACCGATGCAATAAACAGCATCAACGCTTTGCGGTTAGAGGCAAGCTTAACGGCACTTGGTGCGGGTAGGAATTGTTTACCTGTGATCATTGCCATCACCATCGGCTTTTTCATGACCTTATAGGCTGCAATAGCAACTAAGTGAGCGATGACCAGCATCGGAAGAAGCCGGGCAAGCAAGCCATGGATTGTACCCGCGAGGGTATACATGTCATCTGTTAGCAAGGTACTGGCTAATGGCAGCGAATCGAATAGGCCGGCGATTAGCATTCCTGATAAACATTGCAGCAGCAGTGTTGTGAGCAGGGCGACTACCATCCAGCCGCCAGCTGGGTTGTGCCCAACTTTGGTATTGGCTTTACCACGAAAGTAGTTAATGACTGTTTTTGGTGACCGGACAAATTGTTTGAACCGACTAGTCTCACTGCCAATGATCCCCCAGCCCAATCGCCAAACCAGCAAGCAGAACAATCCGAGCCCAAGCAATAAGTGAGGCCCATGACCTGAAAAGCCAGATGCCGCTAACCCAATGAACAATATTGCTTGAAGCCAGTGATAGAGGCGTGTAGGTAAATCCCAGATTTGTGTTTTCATTGGTCATCTCCTGTGTTGATAATCTTGAACGCAATCAATTTACACAACAACTGTTGCACACGCAATGGTTGTTGTGTAAATTAAGATCAAATCACCACGGTGGTGACGTGAATTAAGAGGAATACACAATGAAAAAAGCAACCTTGACTAAAGCTGTTGTTATGGTGATTTGGGGAGTGGGTACTGCTCTAGCAAGCTCTGCTCAGGACAGTAACGGGCAGTCGAGCGAAGCAAAGCTGGATGCCGAATCGGTGATTGCAGAAAGGCAAGGCGCCTTCAGGGCCATAGACAAAAAAACGAAAACGCTAAAGCGAGAGTTGAAAAAGAGTGAGACTGACTGGCAAAACGCATCGCTAGTTGCTGAAGAGTTGCAATCTCACTCTACGAATCTAATGGCGTTATTCCCCGAGGGGAGTGGTGCGGGCAGTAAGTCAAAAGAGAAAATTTGGCAGAGCAAAAGCCAATTTGATCGGCTGCTTAATGACATGGTGGCAGGGTACACCCTAACGAACCAAGCTAGTCAGCAAAAAAATACTTCCCAAGCCCAGCAGGGGTTAAAGCAAGCCGAGTCAACGTGCCGGGCTTGCCACCGTCAATATCGTTCACTTTGGTAAGCACAGAAGTAGAATGAGTGGGGCGGGTAATGCGAGTTATTTAATTTAATTATTAAGAATTTTGTAATTATCCGTTAACCTATAGGGATACGCTTACATTTAGGGTTCCCTGATGCTTTCCAAATTAAAGGCCAATGATTGGCGAACGCCACAAAACTTTCTCATTCTTATTTCGATAATCGTCCCGATTGCCTTTTCTAGCTGGCAGGCGTTGTTGAATAATTTCGTTATCGAAGAGGCAGCATTTACCGGTGCTGATATTGGCCTGCTACAAAGCGTACGTGAAATTCCAGGGTTCTTGGCATTTACTGTTGTTTTTGTCTTGCTGTTTATTCGCGAGCAACGCTTCATGTTGTTGTCACTGGCGATGCTCACCATTGGTGTCGCTATTACCGGCTTTTTCCCATCGGTATGGGGCTTGCTGATGACCACTATGTTGATGTCGACAGGTTTCCATTATTTTGAAACCCTAAAACAATCACTGTCACTGCAATGGCTCAGTAAAGAAGAAGCCCCGGAAGTGCTGGGTAAGCTTATTTCGGTGGGCGCCTTTGCGGCATTATGTACCTATGGTGTGCTGTGGGTGATGCTGGAGCAGCTCCATCTTGAATTTAAGTGGGTATACCTTATAACGGGCGCAGTGGCCTTTACATTGGTCGCTTTTATTGCCTTGGCCTTCCCACAGTTCAAAACTGAAACAACCCAAAATAAAAAATTAGTCTTGCGTAAGCGTTATTGGCTTTACTACGCCCTTACTTTTATGAGTGGTGCCCGCCGCCAGATCTTCGTTGTATTTGCCGGCTTCTTGATGGTTGAAAAATTCGGTTATTCTGCAGCCGATATTACCTTGCTGTTCTTGGTTAACTACCTGTTCAACTGGCTATTTGCCAAGAAAATCGGCCGATTTATCGGACGAGTGGGCGAGCGCAAAGCCTTGGTGTTTGAGTATGTTGGCCTGATCTTTGTTTTTGCCGGGTACGCGTTTGTTGAGCAAGCTGAATATGCCGCTGCCCTATACATTATCGATCACTTGTTCTTTGCCTTGGCGCTGGCAATGAAAACTTACCTGCAAAAAATTGCCGATCCTGCTGATATGGCTTCTACCGCAGGGGTATCGTTTACTATCAACCATATCGCTGCTGTAGTGATCCCTGTGACATTCGGATTGTTATGGTTAACATCACCGGCAAGCGTCTTCTTGGCGGGGGCCGCCATGGCCGGTGTTTCATTGCTGCTTTCGTTGAATATCCCAGAGAAGCCTGAAGAGGGCAATGAAGTAAGAATACTGGCTTGGCGTTAACAATACTTACCATATTGTTAAGGAACAGGCTTGAGCTAATTTGCGAACTTTTGCAAAATAGTGAATATCAATAAGAAAAGGTAAAGAGCATGATTTCAAAGTGGGCAGTGCGCTTCTTTCAAATGGCTGAATTGGTCGGTTCTTGGAGCAAGGATCCATCAACGCAGGTAGGCGCGGTTATCACTAAGGGGAATCGCATTGTTTCGGTTGGCTTCAATGGCTACCCGCACGGTATCTCCGATAGTGCTGATATTGATGACCGTGAAATGAAGTTGCTAAAAACCCTTCACGCTGAAGAGAATGCGATTTTGTTTGCTAAGCGTGATTTGGCTGATTGTGATATTTGGGTTACTCACTTCCCTTGCCCGAACTGTGCAGCCAAGATCATCCAAACAGGTATTTCAACGGTACATTGCCCAGAGCAAACCGAAGATTTCCTTTCTCGTTGGGGTGACAAAATTAAAGTGAGCCAAGATATGTTCACTCAAGCAGGGGTAAAGGTAAACTGGCTACCGCTTGATGAATTGGCAAAGCTTAACGCGGTCGAGTAGCGCTAAGCTGGTCGCTAGGTTGACCTAACGAAAAACATAAAAAGTGCTGCCGGGGGCAGCACTTTTTTCATAAAGGTCGTCGGAATCAGAGCAGCAATGTTGGTTTCAACTTAAATTAGTCATAGTCCATGAAAGTACGCCCCTCTAGGGAGTAGGGCTCGTTTCTATCGTACATGGTATGTTGGCCTCTCAGCCGGTTGAGCTTGGCCTCGAGTGCTTTTGCCTCTTGATAATTTCCCTCTTTGTAAGCTAAATCAATACGTTGTTCGATATCTTCGATTCTGTCATGGCTGCTCATATCATGATCCTCCATCTTGAAGCGAATACTAACCAGAGAATTCGTACTGGCATCCGTTCTAATCTGTGTTAAGAACAGCCCAGTTGCGTACTGGCATAGTTTGAGTTTAGAAGTTGACGGTTTTATGTTCCACCCAGATAACGGGTGGCTAGCGTGTCATACGTAGCGCAGCCTAATATGGATCACTTGAAGTAAAATTGTTTGACCATGTTAGGAAAGCGCTTGGCCCATGCAGTTTCACTATGGATGGCACCTTCCTCTATATCAAAGCAACATTGGATCTTTGCTGACTTCGCTTGAAGCTGCTGGGCGAACTCGCAAGCGAGATCGTGATAGATAGCGGGAAATTCGGGTATGGCATGATCGCTGGTTTCGTTAGTACCAATATCCATGTAGATCTCAATTGGCAGTGGGGTGTCCACCTGCTCAACAAACTCTTTCATTGGCTCGGCGGCGAACCAAAAAGCGGGTGAGAAGACGCCGGCTTTGGCAAAAACGTGAGGGTGGCTTAATGCCGCATAGAGGCTGATGAAGCCGCCCATGGAGCTGCCCGCGATGCTGGTATGCTCGCGCGAAGGCAAGGTACGGTATTGGCTATCGATATAAGGCTTAAGGGTATGAACCAGGAAGTCGCAATAGGCTCTGCCTTCGCCGCCCTGTGACTGCTGTGCTTGCTCCCAGTGTGTGAGCGCCCCAGTAAACGCATGGGGCCAAGGGGAGTATTCGTCACGACGACCTAAACTTTCCCGTGCTTGGCTGCAATCAACGGCGACAATAATGATCCCATCGGTATGACCTTGCTTCTGGCAAGCATCGAGATGCTCAGCAGCTTGCCAACTGGCGCCGGATAGGCACAGTGATGGTTCAAATACATTTTGGCCGTCATGCATATACAGTACCGGGTAGGATTGATGGCCGGCATGGTAGTTTGCTGGAAGGTAAATTCGAACTGTGCGTTCACGGTCAAGTTGCGGGATAGCCATGTTTTCAATAATGACCATACGGCTATTGTCGTAATTCTTTTCAAAGGCAGAAGTCGGCATAGTGAATCTCGGCAAGAAAGAATAAAAAGGCGCCGTTGATATTATCAACAGCGCCTTTGGCACTAGGTGCTAGTGGTGTTAGTACATGTGTTGCTAGTGCTTATGGTATTAGCTGCTTGAAACAAAGTGCTGGATTACGCCCCTGGTTCTTTGTACAAACGCTGGCAAGCACGGCCATCGCTGTGGAACAGGTGACAGCGGTGGGCTGGAATGCCAACTTTAAATGTGTCGCCTGCTTCAACATTGAGTGTATCTGGACGGCGGTAGATGAAGTCAGCATCCATGTGGTCGAGGTGGATGTAAGCCTGGGTTTCGTAACCTAGCTTCTCAACGACTTGGATTGTCCCTTCGATGCATGCATCACCTTCATCCGCTGGCACGAGGTGCTCCGGACGGATACCCAGCGACATGCGGTCGCCCTTGGTCACAGTTGTACCGTCAACCGGGATCCAGAACGCATTACCGTCTGCCATTTGTACCATGACACGCTCATCTTCTACTTGCTCAATGAATACGCTCATGAAGTTCATCTTCGGTGAACCGATGAAGCCTGCAACAAAGCGGTTTTGTGGGTAGTGGTATAGCTCAAGTGGCTTACCAACCTGAGAAACATAACCGCCATCAAGTACCACGATCTTCTGAGCCATGGTCATCGCTTCGATCTGGTCGTGGGTAACGTAAATCATGGTGCAGCCAAGTTGCTTGTGCAGTTTGGCAATCTCGATGCGCATCTGTACACGCAGGGCGGCATCAAGGTTAGACAGTGGTTCATCCAAAAGGAAGACGTTAGGCTGAGAAACCAAGGTACGACCGATAGCCACACGCTGACGCTGACCACCTGAAAGGGCTTTCGGCTTACGCTCTAGTAGATGGCCTAGTTGAAGGATTTCTGCTGCGTGGTCGACACGGCGCTTGGTTTCTTCTTTATCGGCTTTCGCCAGCTTCATACCAAACGACATGTTGTCGAATAGGTTAAGGTGTGGGTAAAGTGCGTATGACTGGAACACCATACCAACGCCACGCTCTGATGGTGGCACATCGTTCATGCGTTCTTCGCCGATGTATAAATCGCCAGAAGTAATGTCTTCCAGACCTGCGATACAACGTAGAAGAGTTGATTTACCACAGCCTGATGGACCGACAAAGACAACGAACTCGCCTTCAGCAATATCGAGATCGACATTCTTTGAAATCAGGTTATCTCCATATGCTTTACACACATTTCGTAAAGTAACACTCGTCATCGAGCCTATTCCTCTAAGTTGTTGTTGCCAGCAAGGCCACATCATATGTGTCCAGCGCCTTGCGGGTAAAGAATTTTTCAGCGCAGCTGAAGAAAAAACGGGTAGTCGTCTATTCATTGGAGAGAACAGACGACTACCCGGACTAAATTCGCTTTATTTACTTCCCCAAGAAATAAAACGGTGCTGTCGTCTTAAAAAGTGGTTACTGAGAAAAAACTATTAGCTTGAACAGTAACAGCATCTTCAACTACCCCGTTGGGTATGGTCGTATTTTTGCCTACGAAAGCCAGTAAAACATCCTCCTTTTATAGAAATTAAAAGGGGGATGAGGGGGGGAGGAGTGCTTAGATCACACTTTGTCGTACGTGGGGCTGAACGGAACATTTATTACAAGTACTATGTGCGCTGTATCACAATCGATCGTCGTTATTAGATCTGCATCACTAATCGAAACGACATAGATCACGCTTTTCATACTTGGGGGGTGGGGGCGTAGAACACAGGATGATGCCATGTGCTTGATACTGGTGGATGATACACCCTGCAAATTGTGTTGCAGAGTCAACTCTGTATTACAACCGATAACAATCATGAAGGATGTTAAAAATGAAGAAAGTCCTCAGCACAGTCGCTTTTTGTACCCTTGCTGCTCTTGGTTCTGTTTCTGCGCACGCAGCCATTGAAGAAGGTCAACTAACCATTTGGATTAATGGTGACAAAGGTTACAACGGCTTGGCAGAAGTAGGTAAACAGTTCGAAGAAGACACTGGCGTTAAAGTAACAGTGGCTTTCCCTGATAACCTAGCTGAGCGTTTCCCACAAGTAGCCGCGGCTGGCGATGGTCCTGATATCGTATTCTGGGCGCACGACCGTTTCGGTGGCTACGCAAAAGCGGGTCTACTAACTGAAATCAACCCATCTCAGGAAATGAAGGACAAGATCATCGACTTCACTTGGGATGCAGTATCATACGACGGCAAGTACGTAGGTTACCCTGTTGCAGTTGAAGCACTTTCACTTATTTACAACAAGGACCTAGTGCCTAACCCACCTAAGAACTGGGAAGACATTGAAGCGCTAGATAAAGAGCTTCAAAAAGATGGCAAGAAAGCGATCATGTGGAACCTAAAAGAACCGTTCTTCACATGGCCTGTACTAACTGCTGATGGTGGCTACGCGTTCAAGTTCACTGCTAACGGTTACGACGTTAAAGATGTTGGTGTGAACAACCAAGGTGCCAAGAACGGCATGAACTTCATCAAGTCTTTGGTTGATAAGAAAGTTATCTCTCCAGATATGGATTACAGCATCGCAGAAGCTGAGTTCAACCAAGGTAATGTAGCAATGACCATCAACGGTCCTTGGTCTTGGGGCAACATCGAGAAATCTGGCATCAACTACGGCGTTACTCTTCTGCCTAAGCTAAACGGCAACCCTTCTAAGCCATTTGTTGGTGTTCTAACTGCCGGTATCAGCGCAGTGTCTCCTAACAAAGACCTAGCGGTTGAGTTCATCGAAAACTACCTACTAACCAACGAAGGTCTGGCGAAGGTTGACGCTGATAAGCCACTGGGCGCGGTTGCGCTGAAATCTTTCCAGCAGAAGCTTGATAAAGATGCCCGTATCGCTGCGACAATGGATAACGCAATGAACGGTGAAATCATGCCTAACGTACCGCAGATGACTGCTTTCTGGTACGCACAAGGTAACGCAATCCAGAATGTTGTTGATGGTCGCCAGGGCGTTGATGACGCACTAGACGCAGCAGCTGGTCACATTCTTAAGTAATACGTTTTGCGGGGAGGGGCAACTCTCCCCACTTTTTATTGTCATTTTGCTAGCAAGGAGCTGAGATGCAGTCAGTTCAAGGTGCCGGACTTTTAGAAACACCAAATGAAAGTCCAAAATTAAATTATCGTAAGTGGTTGAAGTGGTCACTACTTGGCATGATCGGTACGATCAACGGTTATGCCACCGTATTGATGTATGCTCAAGGTGAAATTCCTTTTGCACTTCTTACCGTTGTCCTCACAGCTCTTGCTCTTTATATCTTCGGTAGTAAGAAAACATACGCTCATCGCTATATTTATCCGGGCATTGCCGGGATGCTAATTTTCGTCATCTTCCCGCTAATTTATACCGTGGGACTGGCATTTACTAACTACAGCGCATCTAACCAGCTCTCCATAGAGCGTGCGCAGTCGGTGCTACAACAGCGAACTTTCCTTGCGGGCGAAAGCTATGGCTTTGATCTGTATAAGGTTGAAAATGGTCACCAAATAATAATCAAGGCTAACGGTGATTTGCTGGCATCAGACGTTTTTGACATCTCTAATCCGCCGGCGGAAGAACAAATGGATCTTCGCTTGGTTGATAGTGTTCAGGGTGAGAAAGAAAAGATCCGTGCGATCGTCCAAAACCGTGCAAACTTGAGCAAAATCGAGTTTGAAATGCCAAACGGTGACGATATCCGCATGAGCGGCCTACGTAAGTTTGCTGCTGAGTCGCCGCTATTCACGCTTCAAGAAGACGGCGAGACGTTGCTGAACAACCAGACCCAGCAACTATTTAAACCAAACATGGAAATCGGTTTCTACCAGCCTGTTGATGAAAACGGTGCGTTTACCGACAAACCAATTTCTCCAGGATTCGTCGTTGGTGTTGGCGCGGCTAACTTTGAACGTGTAATGACTGATGACGGCATCAAAGAGCCTTTCTTCGGTATCTTTGTTTGGACGGTGGTATTTGCCTTCCTTGCCGTAGCACTTACATTGGCACTGGGTATGGTACTGGCTTGTATCGTACAGTGGGAGCCACTAAAAGGTAGCGGCATCTACCGCGTACTGCTTATCTTACCATATGCGGTACCATCCTTTATCTCAATCTTGATCTTTAAGGGCCTGTTTAACCAGAGCTTTGGTGAGATCAACATGCTACTTGAGGCGATGTTCGGCATTAAGCCATCTTGGTTCTCTGACCCAATCATGGCGCGAGTGATGGTTGTACTGGTTAACACCTGGCTTGGTTTCCCTTACATGATGATCCTATGTATGGGCCTATTGAAGTCGATTCCGGATGACCTCTATGAAGCGTCTGCCATTGATGGTGCAGGCCCAATCCAGAACTTCTTCAACATTACACTGCCTATGTTGATTAAGCCGCTAACGCCGCTACTGATTGCAAGCTTCGCGTTTAACTTCAACAACTTTGTAATGATCCAGCTCTTGACGTCTGGTGGTCCTAATATGGTTGGTACTTCAGAGCCAGCTGGTTACACCGACTTGCTAGTAAGCTACACCTACCGTATCGCGTTCGAAGGTGGCGGCGGCCAGGACTTTGGTCTGGCGGGTGCAATCGCAACGATTATCTTCCTATTGGTCGGTGGTATGGCACTACTTAACCTGAAATTCACCAACACTAAGCTTGAGCAGGACTAAGGAGAGACGTCATGCCAATGGTTCAACCTAAATCATTAAAGTATCGGGTATGGGCAACGCACATCGGCTTGTGTTTGTTCCTAGCGGCAACCATCTTCCCGTTGTTGATGATTGTTGCTATCTCCCTGCGTGAAGGTAACTTTGCAAGCGGTGAGCTTATCCCAAGTAACCCAACGCTAGATCACTGGCGTCTAGCGTTAGGCTTCTCGGTAACCAACAGTGATGGCAGCGTAACCCCGCCACCGTTCCCAGTACTGCTGTGGCTGTGGAACACGGTAAAAGTTGCGGGTATTACGTCGATTATTATCGTAGCGCTATCAACCACCAGTGCTTATGCGTTTGCGCGCCTGCGCTTCAAGGGTAAGAGCACCATCCTAAAAGGGATGATGATCTTCCAGATGTTCCCTGCCGTACTAGCACTGGTAGCATTGTATGCCTTGTTCGATCGCCTTGGTCAGTACATCCCATTCTTGGGGCTTAATACCCACGGTGGTTTGATCTTCTCTTACCTTGGCGGTATTGCACTGCACGTATGGACGATTAAGGGTTACTTCGAAACCATTGATGGTTCGCTTGAGGAAGCAGCAGCATTGGATGGTGCAACGCCGTGGCAGGCATTCCGCTTGGTTCTTCTGCCACTGTCAGTGCCAATCCTAGCGGTAGTATTCATCCTGTCGTTCATCGGTGTAGTCACTGAGGTGCCAGTTGCATCGCTACTATTGACGGATGTGAACAACTACACCCTAGCTGTAGGTATGCAGCAGTACCTATACCCTCAGAACTACCTATGGGGTGACTTTGCAGCGGCAGCGGTACTATCAGCAATTCCAATTACAACGGTCTTCCTGCTTGCACAGAAATTCCTTGTTGGTGGCTTAACCTCCGGTGGTGTGAAAGGCTAATTCCCCTTGGTCAATGACACCTAACCAAAGGCCTGCTATATGCAGGCCTTTTTATACTTTATTTTCATTGATGGGCGATGTCCGATAGCGCGAGAATGGAATATTGCTAAACAGTTTAATGAGTTCAAGTGAATATAGATGCCGTGAATATATGCATCCAGCTGCTTTTCAATAATGCTATTTACAATAAAGTTAGTAGATTTATCTTTGGTAACAACAGTTTATAAATGATAGGAAATACTGAATTGGATCTGACTGAATTTCTTAAATCACTGTTTTTTTGTTCCCAATATTCTGCTCGGCTGTTACTATAATACGTATAGGGTATGTGAAATACTCACAGAGATAATGATAATAACAACGCTTGTTTTTCACTTAGGCAAGCGACTCCCAAGCTCAGAACCTAGCATTGGTTTGGCCGCCGGTCTGCTAGGAAACCTCTGCGCTTACACTTAATTGGCGTTGCTGCATAGCTGGGCTTACTCTTCGACGAAGATGATAAGTTTTATTGGTAACCGAAACCCGATTATTCATCGGGTTTTTTTATGTCTACAACTCTAGGCTATTTGGGGTTAAGACGTTTTGTTGCTAATGCGGTTTCGGCCTGTTGCCTTGGCATGGTAAAGGGCTTTGTCTGCCGTCTTCATAACCCGCTCAGGCTTGGGCTCTAAATAACTGTCAGCGACACCGATACTGATGGTTACCTGAACTTGCTGCCTCTCATGATGGCTGGGCTGGTTTCGGCTGTTTTTACCTTCGGTATCGCTGCGTGGCCTATCAGAGTAGTGCCGTAGCACTAACGGGTATGTTTCAACCCGGCGGCGTAAGCTTTCCAATGATGCCATACACTCCCGCTGCTCCCGTCCCTTAAATAGAATCGTGAATTCTTCTCCGCCATAGCGGAATACTTCGGCGCCGCCGTCCACTTCAGACATTAAGCTGGCGACAAGGCGAAGCACATCGTCACCGGTATCGTGGCCGTATTTGTCGTTAAACTGCTTGAAATGGTCAATATCCAGCATAGCAATGGTGTACGTTCGCCCTAGGTGCTTCAGTTCAGTCTCAAGCGCTCTCCGCCCTGAAATGCCTGTCAGTTGGTCAATGTACGCTTGTTCATGACTATTGCTGATCAGGTTGAGCAATATCAGTAACCCTGCGAGCGAGAAAGCACTACTGGTGACATACGGAATATCGATGAGAATAAAGCTAATAAAGGCAAAGAGGCTACAGACGAAAAGCGCCTGATCATGGCTGTGGTTACGTTTTAGAACCAACCGTGCCTGATATGCAATCGTCATGACTGACAGTACGATTAATATGATTGGCAGCGGTGACCAAGCCTGGAGATTGAAAAGCAGAGAGTGTGTTAACCATTTGAAGTCACTGCTCTGAAAGTGATAAACGACAAGGCAGGACCAACTCAACTGCAGCAACAAAAAGGCAATAAACCCGCTACCGTGGCGCGACAGCAGCCTGCGATCGGGCTGCAGTTGTATCTGAAGCAGGTTGAGCGGTAAAAGGGCAGCCAAAAGCCAGTAGCCAAGCGTCATGAAGTTGTCTGGCAGTGGGTCAGATAAGAAATTATCTGCCAAGCTGTAGGCTATCTGCATGGCAATGGCGGCAAGCGATGTGCGCCCTTGAGAAAATGATTGGCTCAGTAAGATGACCAATGCAAAAAGGATATACGGCTGCAGTGCCATCGCCTTTTTGTATGCGAGTTCCCATTCTTGTATAAATGGCAAGAAGCCAATCAATAAACTGACAGCAAGGAAAATAGGCAGCCCGAAGCGCAAACTAGCGTGTCTAAAAATAGAAAATGATACAGGCTGCATAGTCCAAACGGCGTTATTGAACACTATTCAAAGTTATCGACAAAGCGATTAATTACTTTAGGAAAGGAAACAACTTTTTTACTTCGTCTTCACTGAGGTTTTCCACGCACTCGATATTGCGCTCTGGAATACCCTCAGGATCAGGGTAGTGCTTGAGCACCTTTTCCATACTGGCTTCACGAATAAGGTGAAAGATAGGGTATGGGGATCGGTTGGTCAGGTTCTCTGCATCCTCTGGGTGGGTACCTTGGAAGCAGTAGTTCGGATGGAAGCTAGCCACTTGGTAGGTGCCTTCATAGCCACATTGGAAAACAAGCGCATCCACCAAATCAAGGAACTGGTTGTAGTCATCGAACTCACCAAATAACTCGGTGGCGACAACAAGTGTTGTTTCAAGTTGCTCGACCGGTGTGTCATCCAGCATTTTCAGTTGTTGGTAGATATCTTCCAGTAATGCTTCTTCAGATTGGCTAGTATGCAAATGGATTTTGATTTGCTTGTTGCGGTTGGGCTTTGCTGCGAATGGGCAAAGGTTTAGGCCTATCACGACATTCTCTAGCCATTGTTGTACTTCTTGCTCGATGGCGATGTGGTTTTGTTCTGACATAGCTGACTTAGTAGTAATTATTTTTTGTATAGATATAAAAAGAGCCAGCGCATGCTGGCTCTTGAGATTGTAACCCAATATCGAGTTAACTTAGGCTTTTTCTGCTTCGTTCGTCGCGTCTGCTGCTGCCGCTTCTGTTGCAGGGAACTGCTTAACAGGCTTGGCGATCAACTGACGAGTGGCAGAACGAATTTCAGCGAGCTTCACTTCAAAGCTGTCGCCTAGCTGGAATTCTTTGATCTTATCAATATTGATAATACCCAAATCGCCGCTGCACTCAATGCGTGATTTCTCGCTAACAATCAGCGGTGCAGGAATAAACGCTGCCGCACCATTTTCAAGTAGGCGAACACGCATACCCGCGCGGTTGATATCAAACACTTCGGCGGTAAATACGGTTTCTTGCTTCACTGCATCTTTAAGCAGGCGAACGTATAGCCAATCTGCCACGTCACGCTCGGCCATGCGGTGGCTACGGCGGTGAGTTGCGATTTCTTCACCAACGTTATCGTCCGGTGTTTGGCTTGGCTCTTGGCCTGAAATCAATGCTTTTAGCAAACGGTGGTTAATCATATCACCGTACTTACGGATTGGAGACGTCCAAGTTGCGTAGACATCCAGACCCATGGCGTAGTGCGCAGCTGGCTTGTTGCCCACTTCGCTATATGCTTGGAACTTACGCAGACGGTTGTCTAGATAAGTGGAGTCTTGGTCGTTCAACCAACGGCGAAGCGCACTGAAGCCTTCTAGCGTCAACAGCTGCTCTTTTTCAAACGGCGCTTCTGCATTGGTCAGAAACTCCATTGCCGTGTCCAGCTTCTCTGGGTTGAAACCATTGTGGTAGTTGAACACACCCATACCAAACTTAGCTTGAAGCGCACGGCCGGCACAGATGTTTGCTGTGATCATCGCTTCTTCAATCATGCGGTTCGCTGTACGGCGAGGATCGGTATGAATAGCGATAACATCGTTATCTTCGCTAAGCTCAAAGCGGTAGTCAGGGCGGTCCGGGAAAACAACAGCGTTGTTTGCACGCCAGTGACTGCGCGCGTCGGCAAAGCCTTTTAGCGCCGTAATTTGCTCAAGGATCACCGCGTTTGGTTCCCAACCTTCGCACTGGCCGTGCTCAAGCAGGTCTGACACATTGTTATATGCCAAACGGCCCTGAGATTTAATCCAAGCGGCAAAGAAGTGGATGTCGTCTTGAATAACGCCGTCGCTATCGATGCTTACACGGCAGCATAGTGTTGGGCGCTTCTCGTCTTCAAGCAATGAACAAAGCTCATCGCTCAATTCGCGAGGTAGCATTGGGATATTGCGACCCGGCAGGTAGATAGTGAAGCCGCGTTGGCGTGCTTCGTCGTCCATCTTATCGCCAACGGCGATATATGAGGTTGGATCGGCAATCGCAATCGTAATTTCGAAGCTGCCGTCATCTTTTTTCACGGTGTAGATAGCATCGTCCATGTCTTTGGTCGATTCACCGTCGATAGTAATGAAAGGCAGTGCCGTTAAGTCTTCACGCTCTAGCCCTTCGTCCAGCATCGACCAGCTTTCTTGTGGTGCTGGCTCGGCGTTAGGCAAGTCGTGATGAGCCAGAGTAACCCACCATGGAGCAATCTTGTCGTTACTGTCGGTGATCTTCTCTTTGATTTCACAAAAGAAGGTTTTGTTATCACCAACAAGCGGGTGACGAGTAAGGTTAGCAACAACCCAGTCACCCTCTTTCAGTAGCTCCGGATTCAACCCTTTTACTGGACGGGCTTTAATCGCATCTTTTAGCTGAGGATGATCAGGAACAACATGCAAGCGGTCACGGATCAGCTTCACTCGGCCGATAAAGCGAGTAATAAACTGTTCAACAAGCTCTTGCGGCTCAGCAACTTCACGTTCCTTCTCTGTACGAATAACAGCCACAACACGGTCACCGTGCATGACGTTCTTCATATAGTTAGGTGGGATGAAAATGCTCTCTTTATTGTCGATTTCCAGAAAGCCGAAGCCACGATCCGTCGCTTTGATATTGCCTTCTTTCTTAGGAAGAGTTTCCTGAATCTGTTTTTTTAGCTGTGCTAATAGAGGATTATCTTGAAACATTATGCCCGTTCTCAGGTAGTTAACAGGCACATAATAAGGCCTTCAGCGGTTAAAACCAAGTTTAACCCAATGAGTATCACCGGATTGTCATAGTCTATGACTTATTTGTTTATTGGCACTGGTGTGGGGATGGGGCAAAAATGACAAGTAAATGAAGGAGTAAAGGAATAAATAGCGACACACAGTGGCTTCTTTAAATTAATGGGTATCACTTGTCACACTATTGGTGATCAAGATTTATAAATTCTCAATGCTTTGGTAAAAGTGAAAAAAAATCACTCTAAAAATTGCTGAAAAGAAGCTAGCTAGGTAAAGGAATGAACACAGAGTTTGAAACCGGGTTGGAGCAGTTGGTTGCTGAGCTGACGAATCAAGCCAACATGGAGCGTTGGTGCCATTGTTTGTTGTCGACGCTGCAGAAAGAGCTCAAGCTCGATTACATCACCTTTATGGTGGAACACAAAGATGAAACCAGCGTGTTAGCCAGTTGGGTGAACACCGACTTTAAGTTTTACTTCAATTCGCTACGTTTTGACGATTACAACGGCGTGCCTTATGAAACCTTAGCGCAGGTCAAGCAATCCGGTCAGACTGTTTGTACTTTTACCGATAAGCCTTATAAAGCGATTTGGCATGAAGCAAGCTGTGCTTGGTGCCAACTGCTCCTTCCTATCAAGATGAATAATCGCCAAGTCGGCTATTTGTATATTGAAACTCAGCGCCCTGAATGCATTGATGACAAGTTAGGTAATGTCGAGCAGGTGCTAGATAAAATAGCCTCTGATTTGAGTGTCAGGGTATTGCAGCAAGAAGTACTCGATCAGCACCTGACTCGGCGCAGTGTTGAGGCTGAGTTGGAAGTGCGCAATCACTCTATTAATGCGTATCTATCTTTACTACAGCGTTTACACGACGTGACGTTACAACTGTCCAAAGCTGAGTCTTTAGAGGAGCTGTATAAAAATGCGGTGGCGCTTGGCCGCCAGTACCTTGAAATTGACCGAATGGCTGTGTTTCTTACTGACTTTGCCAAGAATGAAATGACAGGCACTTATGGTACTGACCCCGATGGCAATCTGGTATCGAGGCGAAGCTTTAGCAGCTCGATTCCCGACCACCCACTTGTTAATGAAGCCCTTAGCCGCAAGGATCATGTAGTCGTAAAAGAAAATGCACCTCTATATTACGGTACTAACCAAGTCGGGACCGGATGGAATGCCATGATTGCCATGTGGAATGGTGATAATTGTATCGGCTGGGTTGCTGCTGACAATTTAATTAACCAGCGAACCCTGACAGAACACCAGCGGGAAATCCTCAAGCTATTCGGCGCCGCGCTTGGCCAACAAATTGTGATTAAGCGTAATCATGAGGAGCTGAGTCAGTTGAACGCTCAGCTAGAGGCTAGGGTAAGCGAACGGACTCAAGAGTTGTTGGCATCCAACCAGGCATTGGCAAAAGCCAACCAGCAGTTAGAGCGGTGGTCGATGCAAGATGGCCTGACAGGTATCGCTAATCGGCGCTTTTTTGATTTAACCCTCAAGCGATATTGGAATAAGGCAATAAAGAAGCAAGTGCCGTTGAGTGTGATAATGGTCGATGTAGATTACTTTAAAAGTTTCAATGACCAATACGGGCACATGGCGGGGGACACATGTCTTAGAAAAATTGCCGCTACACTTGAGAAAGTTGCTAAGCGCCATAAAAGTATGCTGGTAAGTCGCTTTGGTGGGGAAGAATTCGCGTGTTTAATACCAAAGAGTGATAGCGAAGTGATAAAAACTATCGCCGGCGAGATGCTGGAAGCAGTATTTGACTTATCAATCAGGCATATAGGTTCTAAAAAAGGCCGGGTAACCATTAGTTTGGGCTGTCATTCGTTACAACCCAACTCTCAAAGCAAAGAGAAGATGCTTATTGATAGCGCAGATAAAGCGTTATATCAGGCAAAAATGCGTGGACGTAACCAGATGTTCCAAACCACGGCTGTAAACTGATCTGGATTCAAATCGTGGTTAATATTTGAATTATCACTAATTTCCGCTCTCATTTTCCTTATACAAAATGTGGGAAACATCACGGTTTGAGTATTATTTTGAGGCTAAATGGTTCATGACACAGCCTTATTGTTTAAATAATAGGTGCTTGAAAGTTATTTTGTGACATTGCTCAATTTTTTCTGGCATTTTATCGAGTAATAGCGCACAATGCGCGCCTCTATAGTCGAGGCCCAAGCTTGTGGTTGCTGTTGCAGAACCGTTTTTTAGCTTTAGGGGCCCCGTTTTACGTTAGATCATTTATTGGGATCCCAATGCAAGAATCTGTTACAGAATTTCGCCAGTTAGACCTGGCCGACACACTACTATCCGCACTAGACTCAATGGGCTTCGTAGCGCCTACACCTATTCAGGCGGCGTCTATTCCTCTACTTCTTACTGGTACTGATGCACTTGGTAAAGCGCAAACAGGAACAGGTAAAACAGCGGCATTCTCATTGCCACTGCTTAACAAGCTAAACCTAAAACAGCATAAGCCACAGGCGATCGTTATGGCGCCAACACGTGAGCTTGCTATCCAGGTTGCTGCTGAAATTAAAACACTTGGTCAAAACATCAAGGGTCTTAAAGTACTAGAAATCTACGGTGGTGCTTCTATCGTTGACCAGATGCGTGCACTTAAAGCAGGTGCTCACATTGTTGTTGGTACTCCTGGCCGTGTTAAAGACCTGATCACTCGTGATCGTCTACACCTTGACGAAGTACACACGTTTGTACTTGATGAAGCCGATGAAATGCTAAAAATGGGCTTCGTTGATGACGTAACTTGGATCATGGAGCAAGCACCAGAATCAGCACAGCGCGTACTGTTCTCTGCAACTATGCCTCCAATGGTTAAAGAAATCGTTGACCGCTTCCTACGCGAACCTGCACGCATTGACGTTGCTGGTGAGAACCGTACTGTTTCTCAGGTTGAGCAGCAGTTCTGGGTAGTGAAAGGTGTTGAAAAAGACGAAGCAATGAGCCGTCTTCTTGAAACTGAAGAAACTGACGCGTCAATCGTATTCGTACGTACTCGTCAAGATACTGAGCGCCTAGCTGATTGGCTATCTGCTCGTGGCTTCAAGGCTGCTGCACTACACGGTGATATCCCTCAGTCGCTACGTGAGCGTACGGTTGAGCACATCAAGCGCGGTGTTATTGATATCCTAGTTGCTACTGACGTTGTTGCTCGTGGTCTTGACGTGCCACGCATTACACACGTATTCAACTACGACATCCCGTTCGATGTTGAGTCTTACATCCACCGTATTGGTCGTACTGGCCGTGCTGGTCGTACTGGTAAAGCAATCCTATTGGTTCGCACTAACCAGATCCGCATGCTACGTACTATCGAGCGCGTAACTAAGTCTCGTATGGAAGAAATCCAACTTCCTCTACGTGACGTTGTTGCTCAGGCTCGTCTAACTCGTCTAGGCGAAGAGCTTGAAGCTCAGAAAGAACAAACTAACGTTGAAGCGTTTGTTGAGCTGGTTGAAAAGCTACAAGAAACTATCGATGTTGATGCTGCAACATTGGCTGCAATGCTTCTTCAGCGCCAGCAGGGTAACCGTCCTCTGTTCTACAAAGGCCCAGACCCAATGATTGCTGCTATCGAGCGTGACAAGCAGCGTCGTGAGCGCCGTCGTGAAGACCGTGGCGGTGAGCGTGGCGAGCGTCGTGAACGTCGCACTTACAACAACGCTGACTGGGATACTTACCAGCTACAGGTTGGCCGTGAGCAAGGTGTTCAGGTTAAAGATATCGTTGGTGCAATCGCGAACGAACTTGGCCTAAGCAAAGAGTTCATCGGTGCTATCAAGCTTGCACCAGAGCACACTTATGTTCAGCTTCCTAAGAAGATGACTGCAGAAGTAGCTTCTCAGCTTAAGAAACTACGCATCCGCCAGAACGAAGTGAAAGCGGTTGTTGTTGAAGGTGAAGTACTACGCGAACACCGCCGTGGCGGTAACCGTGATGGTGGTCGTGGTGGTTACCGTGGTAACCGTGACGGCAATCGTGATGGTGGCCGTGGTCGTCGTGACGGTGAACGCCGTTTCGACCGTAACCGTGGTGGCGACAACCGTGGTAGTTACCGTGGTGAGCGTAACCATGGTGCTCCGCGCCGCGACCGTAAGCCACGCTTCGAAGATTAATCCTTCGTCGCTGACAAAGCTTAAATAAGAAACCAGCTCCCTTGGGAGCTGGTTTTTTTCGTCTATACCTTTTCATCCCACCATCAAAAGAGCCTTAACACTTTGTTATCGATATGAATATCGGCACAAAGACATAACTTCCTATACAAGCTCTATACTTCATGCAGTAGGTTTGTTTGATGTTAGGGAATACCAAAAATGAAAAACGAAGTATCACAATGGTTGGCACGAGACCCCGATCCGGTTACCCGAGAAGAATTAAAACAACTCCTTGAGGGTGATAATCAGGCTGAACTCGAAGACCGTTTTTCATCCCGCTTGGCATTCGGTACTGCTGGTTTGAGGGGAATAGTTGGTGCTGGTCCTAACAGGATGAATCGGCTGGTTATACAGGAGACTGCACTGGGATTAGGTCAGTACTTGCTGACTGCAGCTGAAAATGCCGCAATGAAAGGGGTGATTATCGGCTATGACGGCCGTCCTGACTCGAAGCAGTTTGCGGAAGATGCAGCTTGTATGCTGATGGCAAAGGGCATTAAGGTTTTCTTAACTGCCAAAGTGGCCCCGACGCCAGTGGTGGCCTTTGGTATTCGCCAACTCGGTACGGCGGCGGGTGTTGTGGTGACGGCAAGCCATAACCCTCCAGTTTATAACGGCTTTAAGGTGTACTGGGGCAACGGGGCACAAATTATTCCGCCTCATGATGCAGGCATCGCAGCACAAATTGATATTGCTGCCACCGAAGCTTTGCCGTCGATGAGCCTTGAGGCAGGGGAGCAGCAGGGACTATTGGTTTGGTTAACTGATGACTATTACAACCAATACCGTGATGCGTTGAATACGAGTCGGTACCTGTCTAATCATACAGAGCCCCAAGGCATTAGCCTTGCTTATACCTCAATGCACGGTGTTGGGGCGGATATGGCAGAAACATTATTGAAAGATGCAGGATTTAACCAAGTTTACAGTGTAAAAGCCCAACGTGAACCTGATGGCGCTTTCCCTACGGTTAACTTCCCTAATCCAGAAGAAGAAGGGGCGATGGATTTGGTAATTGCCGAAGCCGAAAAGCATGGTGCCGTACTTGCTTGTGCCAATGATCCCGATGCCGACCGTTTTGCTGTTGCGGTAAAAACCGAGAACGGTGATTACAAAATGCTGACAGGGGATCAGGTAGGGGTACTGCTTGGCCATTACCTACTGACCCATGCAGTGCCGGAGCAATGCTTAGTGGGAACGACGATTGTGTCTTCAAGCCTGCTGGAGCAAGTGGCCAAGTCGGTCGACGCGGGTTATTTCCAGACCTTAACCGGTTTTAAGTGGTTAACGAACGTGGCCATGCAGCAACAAACGGAGCAAAGCCAATTCCTATTTGCCTACGAAGAAGCGCTCGGTTACACCGTGGGTAATACGGTGTGGGATAAAGATGGCTTATCTGCTTTGGTCGCTTTTGCTCAGCTTACCGCCGAGTTGGCAGCCAGTGACCATACTATTTGGGACCGTTTGGAAGCGATTTATCGTGAACATGGCTTATACCTCAATGCCCAGCGGAGTATCGCCCTAGAGCCAGGTGCGCCGCCGATAGGCGATACCCTGCGTGCCGATCCACCCCAATGTATTGCAGGACGCAAGGTGATGATCGTTGATGATCTGAAAACCTCCCAGAAGATCCATGACGATGGCAAGGTTGAAGCCATTGATTTACCGCCAAGTGATGTGCTGATTTACCATCTGGATGATGATTCCCGCGTTGTGGTTAGGCCGTCAGGGACAGAGCCGAAACTCAAGTGTTATTATGAGGTGATTGAAGCCATGAGCCATGAAGATACTATCGAACATGCTCAGCAACGGGCTGAAGAGGCGATGGCCGATCTTATTGCTAAGCACCAGGCTTCGTTATAACTTTCTGCACATATAAAAACAGCCAGAGTTATCTGGCTGTTTTTTTGCTTCTGGCTCAAGTACTGCTAGCTGTTTTGCTTCTAGCTTAAGTACTGCTAGCTGCTTTTCTTCTCGCTAAGCTCGGCGTATTTGTGCAACAGGTCAGTAAGAACTTTCACCCAACCAAATGCATCTTTGGGTGCTTTTGTCAGAATCGCTTCCACCTGTTGGCAGTGTTGCTCTAGGCTGACGGCCTCTTCAAGATTGAACGACATGGCGTAGAAATGCCATAGGATCAAGCGGGTCATACGCTCAGTATTTTGCGCCGCATTGTCAGATTCTGAGAACGCCACACTGACTTCACCCAAGGCAATGGCTGTCATTCGTAGCATTGCATCGAATTGCGCCGACTTCATACGCTCTTCGCTGTCTACTTCTTCTTGCTCGAAGGTAAACAATTCTTGCATGACATCTTCTGGAACCATACGGCCGATAACGCGCAGGCTAAACTCTTCCAGTTCGTGGCGTGGCATCGTTAGTAGGCATTCAAGTTTGTAATCGCGTTCCATTTTATCTCGGCTTTTATCTGACTTATTAACAACATAGGAAATGACGTAAACAGAGCCACGATATTGCTGTGAGAAAGCGGTCGTTTCTGTCTTGTCATTACCCAATAAAAGGGGGCGTATTTTGAGTGATTTTGCCGATAAAAGCCAGCGCCTGTTTGACAAAACGATGACACCTGAGGGCAGCAGTTCGGATAAGGTCTGCACGAATTCGTAACCAGCAAGACCATTATGACCGATCAACAAAAGCCTAACTCATCGAAACCTAAAGAGGCAGGCAAGCCTTCCATATCACAAGAGCAGCAACCACCGGTGAAGAAGCGACGCTACAAAGCCGTTGCCTATACCTTAATCGGCGGCACATTACTGTTCGGGGCGGGCATGGTCAAAATGGGCATGACCATTAACGAAGAAATCACGGAAAAATTCGAAGGGCAGTTATGGCAACTGCCTTCGGTGGTCTATGCACGCGAGCTAACCCTCCAGCCTGGGGCGGTGATCCGCTATGAAGATCTGATCAATGAGCTGGAAGTACTCAAGTATCGCAAGGTTGAGGGCAAACCAACTAAAGCGGGCGAGTACACCACTAGCCGTTTGAAGGTAGAGTTCATCCGCCGTCCGTTTGAATTTAGGGATGGACTGAAAGATGCTCGTCACCTTGTGGTTGAGTTTGATTATTCCAAGATACGCCGAATTTATGAAGCCGATAGCCAGCGAGAACTCGGTATTGCGAGGGTCGAACCTAAGTTGCTCGGCATGCTGGAAGCGCAAACGGAAGAGCAGCGTATTTATCGTCCAAAAGATGAAATGCCTCAGCCGCTGATTGATGCGCTGATAGCAACGGAAGATCGCGATTTCTACCAGCATGACGGGGTATCGCCTACGGCCATTGCCCGTGCATTTCTTGCCAACATGCAAGCGGGCCGTACGGTACAGGGGGGAAGTACCCTGACCCAGCAGCTGGCGAAAAACATGTTCTTAACCAGCGAACGTAGTTTGTGGCGAAAGTTTAAAGAAGCCTACATGGCGCTAATCATCGACTATCGCTACAGCAAAGACCAGATCCTCGATGCGTATTTAAACCAGGTGTACTTGGCACAAAGTGGTCGAGATGCCGTTCACGGGTTTGAGCTAGGCTCCCGTTATTACTTCGGCTTGCCGTTGCGCGAACTTCGGGTGGATCAGCAAGCATTACTGGTTGGCTTGGTGAAGGGGCCTTCGTATTACAACCCGTGGCGATATGAAGAAAGAGCTAAGCGACGCCGCGATCTAGTACTCCAACTGATGGTGGAAAACGGCACCTTGGAGCAAGCCGACTATTTAGCGGCGATTGAAAAGCCGTTAGATATTCAAGCCAAGGGCAAAATTGCCAATCGTCAGCCCGCGTACTTCGGCCAGCTGCAGCGCGAACTTGAGCAAAAAGTGGATGGTTACCAAGCAGGGCAAGGCTTACGTTTGTTTACCACGCTTGACCCGCGCTCGCAGGCTATGGTGGAGCAGTCTGTTCGAAATACTGTGCCTAAGCTGGAAGCCAATGCCGGTGATGAGCTTGAAACTGCGGTGGTGGTTGCTGACCGCATGACCGGTGAAATACGTGCCATGGTCGGAGGCTCACGTACCGGCTATGACGGCTTTAACCGAGCCTTGGATGCAAAAAGGCAGATTGGTTCGGTGGTGAAGCCGGCAATTTATCTGGCTGCGCTCGAAATGCCAAAGCGCTTTTCGTTAGCGACGAGTTTGCAAGATAAGCCGATCACGTTAAAAGGCGAAAATGGTGAGAATTGGTCACCTCGCAACTATGACCGCCAATTCCGGGGTGAAGTGCCTTTATACCAAGCGTTAGCGAAGTCTTACAACATACCGACAGTTAACCTAGGGATGGCGGTTGGCCTTGATCAAGTAACCGAGACAATGGAGAAGCTTGGCGTCAACCCTGATGAAGTGCCAAAGCTGCCATCCATGTTGCTTGGGGCGTTTACCTTGACGCCAGTTGAGGTAACCCAAATGTACCAAACCATCGCCAGCGGCGGTCACCGAAGTGAGCTGAGTGCGCTTGGCGCAGTCGTTGATAAGCAAGGGAACATTGTTTACCAAAGCTTACCGGTCTCAACGCCTGCGGTATCTGAACAAGCAGCGTGGCTAACCATGTACGGTATGCAAAAAGTCGTGACCGAGGGGACAGGCCGTTATTTGAATTCAGTCTTGCCGTCGTCGCGCTTGGCAGGAAAAACCGGTACGTCTGATAAAGGCCGCGATAGCTGGTATGTCGGTGTTGATGGCCGTGAGGTGGTCACGGTATGGATGGGACGAGATGATAACAAGGCAGTGAAGCTGACAGGCTCTTCTGGACCATTGCGCTTGTATGCCGACTATATTCAGCACCGCGATCCTGAGCCGCTGGTAATGAAAAAGCCTAACCAAGTGGTTGAGTTTGATTATTACCGCGACCAATACGGCGTACTTTCACAAAGCTGCGTTGGCCAGACTCACCTACCCGCATGGGACCCTCAAGGCTCGCTAAAGCAAGGTTGTGCCAAGAAGGTCGGTACGTTCATTAAACGGCTATTTACCTGGTAGTCAGTAGATACATGGCTGGTCGCCCAAAAGGTGAAATTTGCTTGGGGGCGACCAGATAGATACAATGCACCGCTTTGAAACTGGCTACGAGACCACCTTTGTCATGCGTTTATTGAAATCAACCGTTCACCCTGATCTAAAAAACCTTGAAGGAACCATGTTCCACCGCAAGGCGGCGCGAGGCATCATCCTAAATGGTGACAATATCTTGATGCTCTATACAGAGCGTTACCATGACTATACGTTACCGGGTGGTGGAATAGACCAAGGTGAAGATGCCGTTGAAGGGTTGATTCGTGAGCTAGAAGAAGAAACCGGCGCCCAGAATATCCGTGACATCACTGAATTTGGTATGTATGAAGAATATCGCCCATGGTACAAGCCAGATTTCGATATTATGCACATGGAGTCTTACTGCTACGTTTGTACTATCGATGAAAAACTGGGTGAGACAAAGCTAGAAGACTATGAAGTGAAAAACGGCATGAAGCCCGTGTGGATGAATATCTACGATGCGATTGCCCACAACGAGCACACAATGGCAAACAGTGAGAAAAAGGGCATGTCGATTGAACGTGAAACCTTCTTGCTAAGGCGCATTGTTGAAGAGCTGCTGACCGCTTCCCAGCCAGCGTTGAAAGCCGCGAGCTAGCATTATCACCGGTAAACTTGCTTTATCATCGGAAAAATAGAGACATAGAGGGCGAGTTCAATCTCGCCTTTTTTATACCTGCTTTATACCCTCTTATACCCTTCTTCGCATTTTATAGAATGAATGCAGATACTCTCTTTTCAAATTTGACTATTTGGTAGGCTGTAAATTCCACATGACTTTATTTTGTGGGAAATTTTTCTACTTATGGTCTTTTTGGTAGCAAATATTAGGAAAACATTCCCCAAGAATAGGTGTAAATTAATCCTTATAGAATGAAGGGTCTATGTGCGACAGCATAGTTTGAACCCATTTCCCTACACCAAATATTCTGCACAAAGGTATAACAATGAAAAAGCATCTATGGGCTGATTTTATTACGACGGTAAAACGTGAAGTTGTTCCTGCTTTAGGATGTACAGAGCCTGTCTCTGTTGCACTGGCTGCTTCCATTGCGACTCAGCAGCTTACGGGTAAACCAGTAAAAATAGATGCATTTGTATCACCTAACCTAATGAAAAATGGCATGGGTGTAGGGGTGCCGGGCACGGGTATGGTTGGTTTGCCTGTTGCAGCTGCAGTGGGTGCGCTTGCGGGTGAGCCTGAAGCTGGTTTGGAAGTGCTAAAGAGCATCACTAAAGCTGATGTTGAAGCAGCAAAAGCGATGCTAGATGCAGGTTCTGTTAACGTTGGCGTTGCTGAAGTGAGCAACATCCTATTTGCTAAGGCGACGGTATCGGACGGTACCAACACTGCCACAGTGATGATTGCAGACAGCCATACCGAAGTTGTATCGATTGAGGTAAATGGTGAAACGCGCTTTATTGCAGATCAAAAAGCACCAGCCGCGCAAGCGCCGGCAAAAGTGAATATTTTTGAAGAAGCGACGGCGCAGGATATCTATGATTTTGCCTTGCATGCGCCGCTTGAAGATATTGCTTTTATCAACCAGTCGCTCGAGCTAAATGATGCCTTGTCGCAAGAAGGGTTGACCGGTAAGTATGGTTTGCAAATTGGTGCTACGTTCCAGCGCAATGTCGACCGTGGCCTGCTAGCTGGTGGGTTGATGACCGATATCCTACGTCGTACATCTGCAGCGTCTGATGCGCGGATGGATGGCGCCATGAAGCCTGCAATGAGTAATTCGGGTTCGGGTAACCAAGGTATTGCGGCAACCATGCCTGTGGTTGTGGTGGCTGAGCATGTAAAAGCCGATCCTGAAACAACGACACGTGCGCTAATGATGTCGCATTTAATGGCTATTTACATTAAGAGTTACCAAAACAAGTTATCAGCGTTGTGTGGTGCAACAACAGCTTCTATGGGTGCTGTAGCGGGAATGACTTGGTTGCTGGGGGGTAACTTTAAGCAAGTGAGTTCAGCAATTTGCAGCATGATTGGCGATATCACCGGCATTATTTGTGACGGGGCGAAAACCAGTTGTGCAATGAAAGTATCCTCGTCGGCAAGTGCGGCATTAAAAGCAGCCTTGATGGCGCTTGATGGCATCCGTGTGACGGGCTGTGAGGGCATTGTGTGTGATGATGTCGATGCAACCATCCGTAACATGGCATCACTGGCGAATGGCGCTATGACGCAAACAGATGTGCAGATTTTGGATATCATGGTTCATAAATAAGTGATGGCTATTCATCACCGCTAATACAGCAATGACACGAAAAAGAGCACCTTACGAGGTGCTCTTTTCACATTCTATCACCGAAAACTTTGCGCCGGGTGTGATAGAAGACATCCGGGTGATGAAGTCTAACCGGATTTTGGTGTACTGGAATTCGGTTTTAAAAATCAACCACTCAGACTTGTCGGGCTGGGTTTCTGTATTAATACACTTGCCTTCCAATGTACTGTCATCCAGCAAATCAAGCTTTACGTCATAGTGGTACATGCAAGCTATTTCGAAGTAGTCATAAAGATGACAGTCAATTGGCTGATAGCGGTTACTCATGGTTATCCCTCATGTCGTCGGCAGTCATTTTCAAGCGCTATGACATTAAGTTTAAGCTTAGGTAATGGTTTTAGGTAATGCTGTGTTGGGGTTTGAGGCTGCCACGTTCATGCTGTTGCAGCCTCAAGGGGGAATGATTAACTGTTAGCTTGCGATAGAAACTGGCTGTAAATATTGCTGCCAGGCGTCATGATAAAGGTTTTTCGAGGTTGCGCGCAGTTTGGCAATCTGGGCTTTTTCAAACTCGGTAATATCACGTTTCTCTGCAAGTGCATTACGTTCGATGTGCTGTACCTGCTCGTAAATCTCATGCTCTTCGCCGTTTTTAACGGTAGAGATAGCAGAAAGGTGTAACTGAACTTCTGCGATCATCTTTGATTTAGGCAGTTGAACCAGCATCTTAAGGTCACGGTAACCTGACTCGGTTGGTGACTTAAAGCGGTTCTTAATCGCGACAATTTCCACTTCTTTGTTCATCAGCTCAAAGGCTTGAACTAAGCTCGGAATGTCGTCTGCCACAATCGAGGCACGGGCTAAATCGGTAATTTTATCGACCTGGCCGTTTAGCTCAGTGTTAATTTTTACTTCAGCGCGCTCCTTACTTTTTACTGGAGGAACCACTGATGCTGTTTCGGTAACCAAGCTAATTTCATTAATCAGGTTAGCCAGTTCATGCTGGGCAGCTGGCGCAGCATGGTACATAGATTCAAAGTCACTATAAGGCTGTTGAAGTGCAGCCTGCTTCCAACTATCAATGCTGTATAAACCACTTAAGCTTCGCTGAAACGTCTTTTTGCTTGTTTCAGATTGCTTAGACGGTACCTCATAGTCTAGCTCTGGGAAATCTGTGATTGGCGAAGCTACAACCGGGCCTCGACCAAACACCATAAGAAGAATAAAGCCAGTGCGAAGTACAGATTTAATATCCATTGAACAACTCCTGTCATACCGGCCGGTTAGGCCAGTACTATACGTGAAACGGTATCTCTAAGCGCTTTGCTTAGTAAAGGTGACGTATCAGGTGTGTTGCTAGCTACACTTTTTATACCTAAGTAACTTAGGGTATGTGAACAGATTACCAGTTTTATCTGAACGCAGGATGAATTGCAGGAAATAATGCATAAATCCGGTGAATGTATCGATTGAGGGGCTTAGTGAGTAATGAATAGAGTAGAAAAAAGGCCCTAATCTTTCGAATAGGGCCTCTGGTGTGGTTGTTAGGCGATTAAACTAGCTAGCCAGTTTTAATGCCGTTTGAGCGACGGTCTCTGGTTGCAGGTACTGATGCCAGGCCTGCTGGTACATCTCTTGAGTTTGTTTGCGTAGCTGGCTAATTCGTGCCGTCTCGATATCGTTTAGATCTCTATTCTCAGCTTGGGCTGTACGCTCTGTTTGTTGAATTTGCTCGTAGATAACGTGTTCAGGGCCACTTTTAAGTGCCGCAATACTGTCTAGGTGAAGCTGAACTTCTGCAATGATGTTGGTTTGTGGCAATTGCACTAGTAGTTTCAGGTCACGATAGCCTGACGGTGCTGGCTGCTTGAAACGGTTTTTAACCTCAACCACGGTTGCCTCTTTGCTAATTTGCTCGAAGGCGTGAACAAGCGAAGGAATGTCTTTGGCAATTAAAGTACCGCGAGCCATGTCTGTAAGGTGCTCAACGTGGCCATCCAACTCGGTGGCAATTTTGTCTTTGGCTCGTTGCTCTGATTTTACGCCGGGTAGCTGTGGAGTCGTGGATGAGTGAAGGCTAATTTCTGTTAGAAGCTGTTCCAGTTCTTTTTGAGCAGGCTCTGCTTGGGCGTAGAGTTCATCGAATTGGTCATGGGGTTGATACAAGTTATGGGCCCTAAAGCTTTGGACCGAGAACAAACCGCTGAGCGAGCGTTGCAACTTATTCTTTGTATCTTGTGTTGGTGCAGGATGTTCGATATCTGAATCGGTAAATTGAGGGATGGTTGCATTGGCAACAGGCCCACGGCCGAGAATACAAAGCAGAACAAAACACGTTCTGAATAAAGACTTCGAGATCATTGAAACTCCTTAATAACACCACTTAATCTTCCAAGTGGCCTGCTTAAGATATAAGGGCAGAGGGGCGAGTTTCAATATGAATCAAGGTGAAAATAAGCAGGGAAATGTCAGGCGTGTGATTAGATTCGCAATCAGGAAATTTGCGGTGTGATCGAGTTATAACTTTGCATCAAATAATGAACTTATTCATGGGCACTTTAGCTGGAAAATTGAACAGCAACCACCATGTTACTGGTCTGATATTCTGCTTTTTCTTTAAAAGATGGTAATTGATGTTGTGATCTTGCGCGTCTTTCAAATCTTTCTTTTGTTGTCGTGTCTTAAGCGATGGCGGCATAACCTGCGCTCTTTTCAGCCAAGGTGCATATTATGCCAACCATTATTCCAGCGTAATACTTAGACCAATGGCTTATCCTGGTGGGTATTATTAGCCTCAGGCACCATGGATTATCAATGGCAATATAGGGGGGAAAGACAGCGGTTTGAGGCCGTGAATCGGATTTAACTACGATCGGCTTAATGCTAAACTGCTTGCTCAACTAGCATTGAGAAGGACTCGTTTTGCAACAGGATTTATTGATTATTTTTGTCGCCGTTTGGCTCGGTTTGTCCGTTGGCAGCTTCATGCTGTTCCAACGTGGTTCAGATGTTGAGAGAAAGCGGAAGCTATGGCCAATCTATACCATTTGTAGCAATGTGGTGATAGGTGCTGTGATTGTCTATATGCAGCCACCTTTAATGATGATGTTGGGCCTGCTTGCCTTTATGGTGCCGCTAACTTGGCTGACTATTCGTTCAACAAAGTTCTGTAGTGCTTGTGGTAACCCGTCACGATCGCCTTTCTTTATGAAGCCACCGACAAAGTGCTCACACTGCCAAAAGCCGCTAGACTAACTGGCCAAAATAGAAATTGAACTTGGTTGCTTTACATTGCCTAAAAGCAACCAAGTGATTAAATCTTATGCGGTGCCGATTAGGCAGGGGCATTCAGCTTAGGGGCTAATGCCGCATTGGCAAATTGGATACCTTGCCAACCATACTTCATAAAGTGGCGAATATTTTGATGGTCGGTGTTTTCCGGGTGCTGTAACACGTCAACCCGGTAAAAATCACCAAAGCAGGCCAGCGTTTCGGCTTCATTGAGCTGATTGGCTTTTGCAAAAGCGAAGATCTTACATGAGCCTTCATTTTGACCGGCCTCATTTCGCAGGGTTTCTTTACCTAAACCGTTAGTAAATGCAGTCGGTGTATAGGTGTAATGCTGTTCAATGGTTTGGATAACATCTTTGAAGCAGACGGTTTCTATGCTGTTCTTGATTTGATCCAGTAGCGCATCCATGGCTGTTTAGCTCCTAGAAGGGGCCACAATGACCCCTGAGTAAATAATAAGTGATGAAAATCTAGCATGAACCTCGCTATGATTAGCGTTGGTTTTGCTTGCGAGCCTGTTGTTTCAGCTCAAAATCAAGTTCATCAGGGTAAACGACAAGCCCGTCTTCATCTTGATTTGGGAAAATAACCACTGCCAACTCATCATCTTCAAGGCCATGAGTCCAGCGGCTGTGCCATTTATTTAGTGAGATTGATTCTGCTTTGCAATCTTCCCACTCGCCAGTTGCCCAAGATTCAGCGAATTCTTTGTTTGGCCATACCGGTACGCAATCTTCATAGTCGGTATTAAGCATCACACAACCGTGCTCATCGGTCAGAATCCAAATTTCGCGGTTAGCAACAACTTCTTTAACCAAGTATTTGTAACGTTTTTCAGCGTCATAGCCCTGAATGGCTTCAACTTGATTTGCTTCAAGCGGCGTGGACATGTCTATTTTCCTGTAACACATTCTAATTCCGACATAGCATAGAGGAAAATTAGACTTTAGTCATTGTGTTATCCCGATCTGATGAGGGTATGAAGGCGATAAAAAAGCCCCGCAAGTGGCGGGGCTCTGGTATTTGAAAGTGCTTTTAAAAATAGCTAAGGCATTATTTAAGCGTGTAAGGCACCCTGACGGTGAGCTGGAAATCAGGGGCGTCAGCTGTAAGGCCTGCATTGATACCAACATTTAGTGTGGTTTCTGGGTTAATCGCATAGTTGGCGCCCATTGACATAGAGCTGAGTTGCAGCAATTTCGCATTGTCGACGTTCTGACCATCTTGTTTGGTTTTAAAAATGGTTTTGTGGCTAAGCCCTAAGCTGAACGAGAATTTAGGGTTGACCGAAAAACCCATACCGGCGCTGAAACCAATCGTATCACCAAGGTCAAGTTCAACAGATTGGCGATTTCCATCAGCATCATCAAAGGAAACATCATCTTTAATATTCCAGATATAGCTCAAGTTGGCGTAGATAACAGCAGGGTCTAACGGCATAATCATGGTGAGGTTAGGTTCGATACTTGGGAAACCTGAGCCTGTTGATAGTTCATCGCCACTTGTCTCGAATGGAGAACGGCCTGTTGTTGACTTAAAGCGTACCCCTGCAATCCAATAAGGGGCCCCTGTCATATTAATTTGGTATTTAAAGGCAGCTTCTAAATCACCAAGGTCACTATCAGAGAAGGTTTGAGTTTCTGGCGCGGTACTTGGTTGACCATCATTAGCACGTCTGGAAATAGAGTCATAGCGGTAAACCCACGGGATCCTTGCCTCCACCTCTAATCGATTGGTGATACCATAACGCCCAGTTAAGCCGAATGTTAATGTGGTTCTGTCGGTATCGCTGGCTTCAATCAGGCCGACGATAAGGGCGGGTAAGACGGTATAACCTACAACGTTAACCGTGTTAGAGGAGTTTTGAGTAAAAGAGAAACTGGTATCGAGAACAAACGATCCTTTAGGGGTCAGAACCCCAGGAAGGTCTGGGTCAAGTAAGTCCCCGAAGGTTTGCACTCGTTTAGGCTTTTCATTTTGAGTTGTTGAGTTGTTTGTCTCATCAGCCAGAACTGGCCCTGATAATAAAGCAAGAAGCGCGATATAGCTTATGTTATTGATATTACTCACGATTTCCTCACTTAGCTATAAGTGTTGCCCCAAAGAATCAGCATCGTATCTATATGACAAAAAAGTACTGACATTTTTTAATAAGAAAATGATAGTAGAGGTAAGAATATCTTGGTACTTGAGAATCTCAGATCTGGTCTTATTCATGAGACAGCTTATTACTGTTCTCTAATATGAGATGAAAAGGATAAATAATCTTATTATTAAGCCATATTCTGAAAGTTGAATTGATGAGACGGGATTATCATATATTGTGCGTTGTAAATATTATGATTTAAATAACAAAAATGATATTTAAGTGAGTTCGAAATTTATTAAAAATAATACAAACATAAAACTTGCCAAGCCTATAGTTAAGTTATCTCGCAAACACATGCGAGTGATTATAAAAAATAACTGCTCAATTATATTTGGAGTATGACCATGCGTAAAACAAGTATCGCACTATTTATAGCAGTAGTAGCTTCTCCAGTAGCGCTAGCAAATTCATACTATAACCCTTACGGTTATGACGATAAAGAGAACACAATTTCAGACTCATTTAATAAAACATTAGATGCAGATCTATATGTAACTAAGAATAACGAATACACTAAGAAAGTATCGTATAGCGATGATAGCGACAAACTACTTATGTACGATGTAAATAATACAGATGAGCATAAGTACATCGATAATAGCATGCATGATTACAGCCAAGACTGGGATGTTACAATTAAAGATACCTACAATGTAGCTTCTTCATATCTTGATGGTATGGTTACTTACAGTAAAGTTGAATACGGCGCGGGTTGTTGTGGTGGTGGCCATGGTTACTACGGTAAAGGCGGTCACGGTTACTCATCGTCAGATCCATCAATGCTAACAGTTAACCACACTAATGATATGTCGGGCGCATTCTCTGGAGCGTCAGGTGTTAACCTTGCTGGTCAGAACGCAGGTAATAACTCGTTACTACAGCAAACAGCTAGCACCAACGCGACTCTTGCAGGAAATTAACACATAACTGAGGGCTGGTTAACAGCCCTCAGGAGGATGTCATGAAATATTTAACACTGATAGCTGCAACCCTGGTTTCGTTTAACCTCTATGCTGCTGATGAGTTGGATATTCTAGCAAATTCTGAATTACTACATGAAGATTATATGACCACAACGCGTGGTGGAGAATACGAGTTAAAACTCGATAATATTCATGCGAGTTCAGATATGCACGGCAATGTTGGTGGTAATAGTGCATATAACAACACAACAGGTGATAATATCATTGATAACGCTGCGTTAAGCGATTCATCTGGGGTGTTTAATATTGTACAAAACACCGGTAATAATGTGTTGATACAAAATGCAACCGTGGTAAACCTGACATTGAAGTAATTGTTAGTCTATCTATGCTGGCTTAGCGCCAGCGACCAATAACAATAAAGATATATTGAATTGGTTTCGCAGGGGTAACAACTATGCTTCTGGTTAGTGATACTCAGACTAATAAGTATCATGTTCAAACGGATGTGCAAAAAAAATATTATATTTGGAGTATTATCATGCGTAAAACTAAAATTATGCTATTAGCAGCTATTATTGCATCACCTATGGCTTTTGCAGACGATGATTACTACTACGATGATTACTATCATGATGATCCAACTTATAACATTCAAAATAGTGGTAACAAAGATGTTGGTATCAAAGTAGATTATGATTCTACCTATAAAACTGACAAAGACTACTACATCACCAAAGATAACGACTTCTTAGGTATGAAAAATGTAGGTAATACCTATAAAGTGCATGACGAAGATAACTCGAAGTGGACAGCAACGAAAGATATTGATATCGATAAAGAAATCAATACTTATCTTGCGAAGTCTAAGCTACATGGTGCTGTAATGGGTACATCAGTAACCTATGGCGGTGCATGTTGTAAAGGCAAGTCGTCATCTTCAGTGGTTGAAGTTGATCACGCAAACTACATGGGCGGCTCATTCGTTGACGCCTCTGGTATCAACATTGCGGGTCAGAACGTGGGTAATAACTCACTTGTACAACAAACTACAAGTACTAACGCAGCGCTTGTTGGCTCAGGTGGAGCAACATCACCAATCGGTGGTGGCTCATACTAATATCGAAAAGGGCCGCAAGGCCCTTTATTCTTAAAATTATCATAATTGATATTTTTTAGTGACAAGTTTTGTATAGTATTAATTGATAGATGATAATTATAGGAAGGGTGAAGAGTATGAATAAGCAGTCTTTAATGCTCATTAGCCTATTATTTTCAAGTAGTTCACTTGCATTAGATTACTTCCCCAATCGTGGTGGTTTTAACGTTGAGGTGAAAAGTTACCAGGAAAAGTTGTTTGGTGATGTTTATCGTCAGCAATATGATTTTAGTTGCGGATCAGCCGCTGTAGCTTCTCTCTTAAAATTTCACTACAAAATTGATAAAACAGAACAGCAAATATTTGAATATATGTTCGAACATGGAAATAAGGAAAAGATTGAACAACAAGGCTTTTCCATGTTGGATATGAGGAACTATTTAATGTCACTTGGGCTTGATGCTAATGGCTACAATATTCCTCTGGATAAATTTAAAAAATTACGAATTCCGGCGATTACCATTGTTAACTTTGATGGCTATATGCATTTTGTTGTTATAAAAGGAATGAATTCAACAGATGTAATATTGGGTGATCCATCAAGAGGCACAATGATGATGCCAATTAAGGATTTTGAAACTTATTATAAAGGTGCCGTTCTTTTGGTTAAAAGTAATGCGAGAGTGGGGCGTGAAAGCTTTATAACTGCGGATAACTATAATATATATACACCTTCCCCAACCTCAGAAGCGATAGTCAGAGATTCATTATCAACATTTAGCATTACTTTACCTGGTCCGAATGATTATTAGAGGCTAGTATGAAAAAGTTAACTCAGCTATTAGTTGTGTCAGCAATAAGCTGTTCTGCTGTGATAGCACAAGCTTCCATTTCCTTCATGACAGTCGATGATACAAAGTTGACCTCGCTGTCTGACGATGAGATGTCAACGCTACGTGGTGGGTTTGTTACCATCAACGATGAAAGTATCATCAATATAGGGCTATCTATTAATACAGCAATTGATGGGCAGCCAATCCTTTCAACACATATTGCTGATCTAACAATAAATAATGGCGTGTTGACGGGAAAAGACGGTACAACATATGAAGATATTAACCCTTTGAATTTAGTTCAGGTTAGCTCTAATAGTGTCGTAACGAAACCATTGAGTGGTGATGCTGTTGGCGTTGTTATTCAAAATGATGTTAATGGCAAAATAATTAACACGGAAACTATTCTCGATATTGAAGCGGATGTTGACAGCTTTAATCATCAGACTCTATTTAGAAGCCGTTTAGAAAACTCTATCCTTTACAATGGATATTAATATGTGAGCATATCTATTATCACATTCAGTTGTACTTTTTTGTCATTTAAAGGGCATTGTTATTAACAATGCCCTTTTTGTTTGCTATTGTTTAAAGTCGACCTATAAAAAGTTCAATTTTATTTTTCTTTTCTTAATTTATTTAAGTTGTTGATAATGTTGTTTATTGTCAGTATTGAATGAGAAAGTATTATTCTTATAGAAGATTTCTTACTTGTGATACGGTGCAAACTATCTGGTTATTGCCTATATTTTTATTACACAATAATAAAATGCACATTGTTTAGAAGGTGACTTCGATGGTGGCTCAATGTCAAAATAAATCAATTAATGGTCGTTTAGTTGCAATTGGATGTAACTATGAACCTTGGATTGCGCTGTTAGAACAATCAGGTTGGAAAACTCATTGCTGTTATGACCTCCGCACGGCTGATTCAATCTTGGAAGAATACAGTCCTTGTATATGTGTTGTTGATTTAAGCAATAATGATTTTAGCTTAAATAGCATTTCTTTAAGGGCAAATAAAACCAAACAAGTTAAATGGATTGCGATAATTAAAAAGGAACAGTTGAAAACTGATGCTATTTGTCAGTTTATCAATAACTTCTGTGTCGATTACTTCTCTGTTCCTATTCCTGGCAGCCATTTGCTTGATACCGTCGGGCATCAACTTGGTATGCTTGAGATTGAAGCAAGCTCTTGGGTTGAGATTACCTCTCAGCATGACATGGGGTTATTTGGTGAATCCAAATCGATTAAGCAATTGCGAGATATGGTGCGCCGAGTAGCCATGACAGAGGTAAATGTCTTTTTGACAGGTGAAAATGGTACAGGTAAAGAGTTGATTGCTAAATCAATCCATAACTTGTCTAAGCGTAAAAACTCACCATTTATCACTATCAATTGCGCATCGTTAACGCGTGATGATGACAAGATGGCGTTGCTAAACGGTACCCATCGCAACGAAGATGGCTCTGCGTTCAACGGCACCATCATGCTTGATAATGTTGAAGAGTTATCGCGTGATCTTCAGGATGATTTATTAGCTTACCTACAAGCACCGAGTAACGATAGCTTAGATGACGACTCTGGTTGTGATGTTAGGGTTGTCGCATCGTCAAGTGCCGATCTGGAAGCCGCTGTTGCTAATGGTGAGTTCAGTAAGGAGCTCTTCTATCGGTTAAATGTGTTCCACATTAAAGTACCAACACTTCGCGAACGTGGGTCTGACATTTTCTTATTAGCTGAAACCTTCTTGACCAAGTTCGCCAGAGAATATAGCACGATGGCATCGACCTTCTCTGAAGATTCTAAACAGTTGCTATTACGCTATAGCTGGCCTGGTAATGTGAGAGAGCTCATCAATCAGGTTAAGCGTGCAGCGCTATTGGCTGAAGGTAATGAAGTGAAGGCTGAACATTTTGATTTACCAAGTAAAGCAAACCTTAAGCAGAGCTTACGTAATATCAAAGATGAAGCTGAGAAGGATGTGTTGGTGGCTGTGCTTGAAACGCATCGTGGTCAGGTTGCTTCAGCGGCTAAAGATCTTGGTGTGTCACGAGCAACCATGTACCGCTTATTGAACAAGCACAACATTGTACCTGATGTTAGGCATTACAATAACGGTGGTTATGCTAGAGAGTAAATCACCAAAGTAACTACGGTTCTTCGATAGACAACAAAAAAGCCCTAATAAGGGCTTTTTTGTTGTCTATGCTATTTGGGTTTATAGCAAGATAATATCGTTAGCGAGTGCGTCATCAGCATCATTGAGAAATAGCTGATCTGGACACTCTGCCAGTAACTCTTCTTCTGTCGGGGCAACAAACGTCGCCATATTCAATGTATCCATTCATATATTCCTTGTTCTGTTGCAACGCATACTTGGCTAACTGTTGATATTCAAGAAGCTGAGCATATGTCTTCAGTTTTATTCTTGAGGCTAGCTTTGATAAATGACAGCGTGATGAAAGTTAGATGTAGCTCTCAAATCCAATGTTGCCCTGTACATTCTTTGCGCAATGCTTGCTTATCTGCGAAGCATGAAACGTAGGTGCTCCCTGGATGCTGTCCGTTGGCCAGCAGCATTCTGAAGCGAAAAGATCTGCTTATAGATGGTGTAATAACGGTTGATGTTACCCACATAAGTGATGGGTTCAAGGCCGACTTCTTCGCGTACCACCACTTCAACATTGTTGAACCACTTGGTTGGGTCAAAGCCTCTTTCTTCGGCTACTTTGCGCAGGCGGCGTATACGGTTTGGACCAGCGTTATAGCTTGCTAGGGCAAAGTAGAGTTGGTTGATCTCATCCGTTTCATCATCGGCAATATATTGCTCTCGGATGAAGTCCATATATTTTACCCCGGCATGGATGTTGTTATCTATATTCTGAATGTTGCTAATATTGATATAGGGCTCTCTGGCTGTTTGTGGCAACACCTGCATGATACCGACAGCCCCGGCATGGGAACGTTTGGATTGATCAAATTGCGACTCCTGAAAGGCTTGGGCTGCGATGATCAGCCAGTTCATATCGTACATGTTTGAGTAGCGGATGAACCTTTCTTCAAGCGATTTAAATTTTTCGATGTTCTTGGTACTGACCACTTTCTTAAACCAGACCTTGCTATTGAGGTAACGGTTGAAAATAACATTGCCGTTGAGTGTCCCTCTACGGTTCTCTTTAATGAAGCTGTTAATGAGCTCCCCAAGCTTAGGGCTGTCTTTACGGTAGCTCCAGCCAATGCTGGCATTTTTCCTGATAGGGTAGTCGTAGTGGATTTGTAAATCGTCAGTCACCAGATCCCAGAATTCAGCTTTGTGCGAGTCAAGTACCGTCATGGGGATGAGCCCATCTTGGATCATTTGCAATAGCTCATAGTCTTGTAATGTTTCCTCCAAAAAGTGGACAAACATTGGCTCTAGCCCCTTATCGGTGAGGCGTTTGTTTATCTTTCTGATACTTTGGTAATAACTTGAACTAGCGCGAACCCAGACGCTTTTTTCAGACAAGTCGCTGAGCTTGGTGATAGGGTTTCGGGTAGTATGCGTGATCAGCAGTTCATTGATGTCGGTAAGGATTGGAGTACTAAAATCGACATGTTTCTTTCGCCGTTTGGTAATAGTGAGATTTGCCGCTGCGATATCCCCTACACCTGCGATGAGGGCTGGAAAAAGCTGATCTCGGTGTACGGGAATGATTTGCAGCCGGTGGCGTTGCTGCGTTTCGAGTAGTATGTGTTTTTCAAATAACAGCAGCATCTCGGAGATCATCCCCTTGGGCTGGCCTCTGTCCAGATAATAAAACCCAAGATCGGCGGCAACCAGGACGCGAATCACTTTTTTCTCTGTGAGGGTAGGGAGATCACCGGTGTATTTATCTTGCGGAATGGGCGACACCTCGAAGGCCGGTGCCAGTGAAGAAAACCCTATCCCGATGATGAGCATGAAAAACCAGATAGTACGCATAGCGGATACCTTTACTGCAATGTATTTGAGTATAGGAGATTGCTAGGCAAGCTAACGAGATGACAAAAATATGAGTTAATCCTAATCTCTCACATGGTTTGCGAGTAGCCTCACGCTTTGATGGAAGAGGTAAAATTGGGCGAGAAAATGCGTTCATGGCGAGTCTAGTTTTTCACTCTATGTCACAGAATAAAATCAAGTAATTTTTTTTAATTTTCTTAGCTTTGAGCCAAATAAATCGGTTGACAAAATGAAGCTGTTTCACGCGAAAATTTCGTTTTTGAGAGTTCACCGAAAACATCGGTTGCAACCTGTACTCTCTTAGTAAAATACTGATTTAGATCAATGTTTCTATTCCTGAATTCTCGCTTAATACCCCACATCTAGTACCAGCCCCATTACTAGACCCTATATTTAGTGGTTTAGTGACAGTGTCATTTTTTAGGAGCTTTGTGTGAACCCTGTTGTGATCAAGCGTGATGGATGCCAAGTACCGTTTAATACCAAGCGTATTAAAGAAGCGGTACTCAGTGCTGCCGAGTCTGTAGAGTCAATGGATGCGGCGTATGCTGAATCTATTGCTGAGGAAGTGCTTTCTCAGTTTGAAAACCAAGCTCAGGTGGAAATCCATGCAATCCAAGATGCGGTTGAAGATCACCTGATGAATGGTCCACACAAAGAAGTTGCTCGTGCCTATATCGAATATCGTCATGACCGCGATCTTGCTCGAGAGAAGAAAAGCCACCTTAATGGTGAAATTCGTGGCTTGATTGATCAAAGCAATGCTTCGTTGCTAAACGAGAATGCGAACAAAGATGGCAAGGTGATCCCAACTCAACGTGATCTGCTTGCTGGTATTGTGGCGAAACACTATGCGAAGCAGCACCTGCTACCTCGTGACATTGTATCGGCACATGAAGACGGCGATATCCATTTCCATGATTTGGACTACTCACCCTTCTTCCCGATGTTTAACTGCATGCTGATCGACTTGAACGGTATGCTGACCCATGGTTTCAAAATGGGTAATGCAGAAATTGATACGCCAAAATCAATTTCGACAGCGACAGCTGTGACAGCTCAGATTATTGCACAGGTAGCTAGCCATATTTACGGTGGTACTACGATTAACCGTATTGACGAAGTACTGGCTCCGTATGTAACAGTTAGCTATGAAAAGCACCTGAAAGTGGCGAAAGAGTGGGATGTCCCTGAGCCAGAAGCGTTTGCCAAAGCTCGTACAGAGAAAGAGTGCTATGACGCATTCCAGTCGCTTGAGTACGAAGTAAACACATTGCACACGGCAAACGGCCAAACCCCATTTGTGACCTTCGGCTTTGGTCTTGGTACCTCTTGGGAATCTCGCCTGATTCAGTCGTCTATCTTGAGAAACCGTATTGCGGGTTTGGGCAAGAACCACAAGACAGCCGTATTCCCGAAACTGGTGTTTGCGATTAAAGACGGCCTGAACCACAAGCCGGAAGATGCTAACTACGATATTAAGAAGTTGGCACTAGAGTGTGCTTCCAAGCGCATGTACCCAGATATTCTTAACTACGACAAAGTGGTTGAAGTCACGGGCTCGTTCAAAACGCCAATGGGCTGTCGTAGCTTCCTTGGTGCATACGAAGAAAATGGCGAGCTTATCCACGAAGGCCGTAACAACATCGGTGTGGTGAGTTTGAATCTACCACGTATTGCCCTTAAAGCTAAAGGTGATGAAGCACGCTTTTTCGCTATGCTGGATGAGAAGCTGGTGCTAGCACGCCGTGCACTAGAAACCCGGATCAGCCGCCTTGAGGGTGTTAAAGCCCGTGTTGCGCCAATTCTATACATGGAAGGGGCGTGTGGTGTTCGCTTGAAGCCTGATGATGATGTATCTGAAATCTTCAAAAATGGCCGTGCGTCGATTTCATTGGGCTACATTGGTATCCATGAAACAATCAATGCACTTTACGGCACTGGCACACATGTTTACGACAGCGAAGCACTGCGAGATAAAGCCATTGCGATCGTTAAGCGCCTGAAGGATGCGACAGAGCTTTGGAAGCAAGAAACGGGTTACGGCTTTAGCTTGTACAGTACCCCAAGCGAGAACTTGTGTAGTCGCTTCTGTGCTATTGATGCGAAAGAGTTCGGTGTGGTTGAAGGGGTAACTGACAAGGGTTACTACACCAATAGCTTCCACTTGGATGTTGAGAAGCAGGTGAACCCTTACGATAAGATTGATTTCGAACTGCCTTATCCGGAAATCGCCAATGGTGGCTTCATTTGTTACGGTGAATACCCGAACATTCAGCATAATGTTGAAGCGTTGGAGAATGTGTGGGATTACAGCTACTCTCGCGTCCCATACTACGGGACGAATACCCCGATCGATGAGTGCTACGACTGCGGTTTTACTGGTGAATTCGATTGTACAAGCAAAGGCTTTACCTGCCCTAAGTGTGGCAACCATGATCCTTCAAAGGTATCCGTAACTCGCCGTGTGTGTGGTTATCTTGGTAGCCCTGATGCACGTCCATTCAACTTCGGTAAGCAAGAAGAAGTGAAACGCCGCGTTAAGCATATGTAAGTTGCGTTTGAACATGGCTAAAGTTGCACTGGTAAATGACTAGTGCAATAAAACCCGACTGTATTTTCAAAAGTGCCGATAGCGGCACTTTTTTCTTTGGTAAACGTTATGAATTATCACAATTACTACCCAGTTGATGTTGTTAACGGCCCAGGCACCCGTTGTACCTTATTCGTTTCAGGTTGCGAGCATCAATGCCGTGGTTGTTATAACAAGAGCACTTGGCGCCCTGATGCGGGCCATGCGTTTACCCAAGAAATGGAAGATCAGATCATTGCCGACCTAAACGATAGCCGTATTAAGCGTCGTGGGTTATCACTTTCTGGTGGTGACCCACTGCATCCAGCAAACGTGTCGAGTGTGCTGCAGTTAGTGCAGCGTGTGCGCGAAGAGTGCCCAGGTAAGGATATCTGGCTTTGGTCCGGTTACCTATTGGCTGAACTCACGATAGAGCAAAAGGCAGTGATTGACCTTGTCGATGTCATGATTGATGGCAAGTTTGAGAAAGAGTTACATGACCCTTCGTTAGTGTGGAAGGGCAGTAGCAATCAGGTTATCCACTATTTTAAGTGCTAGGCTTCCATGTGTGCTGTACATAAAACAGACAAAACCCCTTGTTAGTTGTTGAGTTTTTGTAAACAGAACACCTGTTTAACTAAGTTATCCACTGTTTCTGTGTATAACTTTGGGAAAAGCAGGTGCATGAATTTCTTCCCGTCCTTCTACAATCTACTCAGATGATTTCATCTGTGATTCTATAATGCATATGGTTTTATATGCTTCATTTGTTTCCTGGTTTGGTTTTATTTAATTTATTTATCATTTGATTCGGTTAATTCAATAAATCTAACTACAATAGAAAATGCTTATTTAATGTAATGGTATTTCTTGTGGTAAATAGTTATTTACAACACCGCTGTGGATATTTTTAATTAATGTGTGCTATTTAATAATATTTGATATGATGTGGCCAAATCACGGTTTCTTTAAGTGGTTTGATTAAGAAAAAAGGATAAAGGATTACCTTTTTAGGGGTAGGAATATCATTTAAATAGAGTGTTTTTTATTGGGTCGCACAGGTTGACGAGTTTTTTATCAAGGCTTTCTTCAAATCCTTATCTTATTGCGGTGAGTAACGTCTTTATCATGGCGTTGCCTGTATCACTGATCGCTACGTTTTGTAACTTGATTGCGTTTCTGGCTGCAGAGGGCGGCTATAGCAGCGTTAGCCTCACTGTTGGCTACGTGGGTCAGATGACGGGGCACATGTTCCCGATCTTGCTCAACATCTACTTGGCAACGTATGTTGCTTCAACTCGGCGCCTACCAAAAGCCGCTGCTATCTCATGCTCGTTAGCCGTGTTTTTTATTGTTTCTCAAAAATGGAATTTGATCTCTCCGGTTATACCTCTTCCTAATAATTTCGCGCTCTCTTTGCTCTCGGCTTATATCACTTGTATTGTTATTGGGTATATAAAACAAGTTCGTTATTTTTCGCTGTCAGATTTTAATAGTGTTGTTGATAATTCAGCGAACATGATCATGATATGTATATTGTCATTAGGCAGTGTTCTTTCCTTTTTCTTTATTGCCGAGCTGTTTTTTGAAGCTTATATTTTACCCTTGGTCCAATTGCCGTCACTTGACCCATCGTCATTTTATGACGGTCTGCTTTATGAGTTCATTCGGGGGGTATTATGGAGTGTAGGGGTTAACGGGCACAATGTGCTTCATATGTTCAAGACAGAGCTCTATGACATTACTGTCGCCAATATGGCGGATTGGCATAACTTTGGTACCGAACTCAACATCATTAGTACGAACTTCTATGACTTCTATACGGGCATGGGAGGAAGTGGGAACACCATTAGCCTCGTTCTTTGCATGCTGTTTTTTTCAAAGAACAAAAACTACCGCATGCTGGCCAAGGCAGTACTGATCCTAAGTTTGTTCAATATAAACGAACCTGTGCTTTTCGGTGTACCGGTTATCTTTAATCCCATTATGATCGTCCCGTTTCTATTGGTGCCTTTGTCGAGCTTCCTGTTGGCCTATGGCGCAACTTATATCGGTTTAATACCACCATTGAGCGTGGTGCAAAGCTGGATAGTACCACCGGTAATTAGTGGGTATTTGGCAACAGAAGGCTCGCTAGTGACGCCGCTGTTTCAAATCGCTTTGATAGCATTTGGTATGGCGTTGTATTACCCGTTTTTCCGTTTTATGGACAAGCGTTCAACTGGATTGGATTTATCGTCTATTTTCAATAACCGTTTCTTTAACGACGAAGAAATCCAGACCCGTTCTCGGTTAACCAGCTTCATTCCGTCATTACAGAGCAATCTTGAAGCTCAAAAAGAAGTGGAGTCGCTACAGTCGAATGGATCGTTCGTTTTGCACTACCAGCCACAAGTAGATGTAAATACACAGGATGTTGTAGGGTTTGAAGTACTTATTCGCTATCAAACTAAAGATGGAAAAATAAAACCGCCTTACTTTTTGAAGTCATTTTCACAGCTTGGCTTAATGCCAGAGTTGGACTTTTGGGTGATAGACCATGCCGTGAAAGCTGCCGCCCCCTATGCTAATAGCCCGGGCTTTTGTATCTCCATTAATGTCTCGCCTGAGACGGTGTTAACGAAAGGGTTTGTTAAATCCCTGAAGCGGATTGTGGCTCAAAGCGAACTTAGTTTTGAACAGGTTGAAATTGAGATCACCGAAGAGCTATTGGTCAAAGATGAAGCTAAAACCGCTAAAATCATTAATGAGCTACAGGCCCTGGGGCTATCTGTCGCATTGGATGATTTTGGTACTGGCTACTCTTCATTGGCTTATTTATCACGCTTTGACTTTGATAAAATTAAGATTGATCGCTCGCTAGTGCTGAACCTGGATACTGAACGAGGAAAGAGCTTGTTTGGTGTTGTTGTACAGCTCAGTAGAATTACCAACGCGCAAATTTTGGTGGAAGGCATCGAGACGGATAAGGATCTCGCCTTTATCGCTGAGTTGGGTGTACGGTATGTGCAGGGCTATTACTACTATCGGCCTATGTCATTGGAAGCGCTAGAAGCTGATGGAATTATCCTATCTTCGGTGAATAGGGTTTCATCTGAGGGCGAACTAGGGTAAATTCCTCCCTCAATTTTGCTGTAGGAGGCGTTATGTCACGCACCATTATTTATACATATAAGAAGCAAGAGAAAACTATGACGTTTTCCTATTCTCAGTACCGCACCATCCACGAGGCGGTTGCAGCAGCGGAAGGTATCGACTTAACCCAGTACCTGCAAATGGAGCAGCAGGTCGAGGCCGTTTCTTCGGGTAGCAAGGCGGTTCGAGATTTTCGAGATAGCCACTTCCGCAAACTTGGCTTTGGCAAAATCTCGCTTGCCAAGAAAGAAAACCGTGGCGTTGGCCAGAAATAATCTTTATAGCCCTGCCTCTTGGTGGGGCTTTTCTTTTCGCTTCATCCAACCTAAATAGACACAATAGCCCGCAATCGCTGCAAACACGTGCTTAATCGGGTGGCCGCTCATCGTGCCTCCCAGTAGCTGGTAAATTTCATCATCGTAAGATTCAGCTCCCTTAGCGAGCACATACCAAAATAGAGCGTAGATATAGTAATGCGAATGGGTATAGCGAGAAGGGTAAAGTTTAATAATCAGTGGCAGGTGTATGATGGGCAGAAGCTGTACTAACACATAGGCGGCCATATTTCCCCTGCCTGTGGTGACATCAGTCATGTACCAATAGAGCACGGACAAAATACCGTAGCCAATGAGGAGAAATAGCATTCGCCGCCCCAGCTCAGGCGATAGGCACTCGGCAATCACGATACAATATAGGCAAACAAAGCCCGTTGTGATCGGTATGCGATCCACCATTAATGAAAATGCATCAGGCGTATAATGGTAATAGGAAGATCCAATAAAAGCGCCGATTAAGCTAATAAAAAAAAGAGGATAGGCTGGGCGGACTTTTGCAACATGCTGATAATGGCGTATTGATCGTAAGAGGCCTAAAATACCGACGAGCAGAAACCCTAAGTTAGAAACCACATTCCAGAAATGTGGCACGCCTAATATAAGGCGCTGGTCAGCATAATTGTAAAAGTTGCGGCTTTGATGAATAGGGGAAAAGTAGATGGCAAGGGCGGCGAGAAAAATGGCGATACTAACCAGTAGGCCATACCGCCAGTCATAAAGGTCTCTCTTGTATGGTTTCACCGTCATGTTGTTCCTAGCTTGAGCATTCCTCTTTCATTATAGCGATACCTTCTTTAAAGCATGTGGTCCAAGCTTGTTTAACTGCCTCGTTATATCTAGGGTCACACATACTGACCGCTTCCAATAAGCACTCAAGCCAAATATCGAAATCAACAGGGTTTACCCCAATACCCTTTGGTCCGTGCCGTTGACCGAATACCCGAATAGATTCCCTTGCTTGTTCTGAGGTGGATGCCAATAAGATCATCACAATTGAGGCTTTGATCATTTTGATCTGCTTTTGCATATCAACCCCATCAAACATTTGGCGGAATTTTTCATCTCTTTTGAAAAACAGATCGTAAAAAACCTCAAAGAAATTACTGTGTCTTAAACAGCGCTCGTAGCTGTCATTGAATTGTTCGTGAAAATCCATTTCTGCTCCGTTCAGCAAGGAAGAGATAGAGTAAGGCGCAACATAAGTATGGTTATGCCGGTTCGGAATAACAAAATGTGACGGGAAAACTGTGAGGCAACAGCGAAAAATGCCCGCATAAATAGCGGGCATCTATATGATAAGTAGCGAAATTATGCTGCGCGATGACGCTGGCGTAGCATACCCGCGATTGCTTCTAGGCTGCACAGGATAAGGCCAAGCCAGATAAACCCGAAGCTGACAGCTTTGACTTCATCGAACACTTCACCAAACAAAAATACAGCCAGCAAAAATTGCAAGGTAGGCTCTATGTATTGCATTAAACCCACCATGGTTAAGCTGGTTCGGCTAATGGCGAGGGCAAAGAAAATCAGCGGTGCTAACGTAACCGGAGCCGAGCCAATATAAAGCAATAGCGTAGACACATCCGAAGCAAACACGGTACTGCTGCCTGTGCTGATCGTATACAGCAGATAAGTCAACGCTACTGGCGCTAAGAGCATAGACTCAACGGTCACCGAGGTTAAGGCATCGTACTTGATATGTTTCTTGCACAGGCCATATAGGGCAAAGAAGCTACCCATGATCAGCGAAATCCAAGGCAATTCCCCGTAGTGCCATACTTGGTACCCAATACCGACAATACCGAGAATAGAAGCGATTAACTGGGCAGAGCTCAGGCGTTCTTTAAGAAAAAGCACCCCAAGCGCAATGGCAAACAACGGGTTGATAAAAAAGCCCAGGCTGGCTTCAAGCACATTTCCTTGGGTTAGCGCCCATGTAAACGCATACCAAGATACGCACATGATTAAACCCGCCAAGCCGCACATGGCTAACGAGCGCTTATCTTGCCATAGTGCAGAGAATGAAGGCATCGGGCGACGCAATAGCATGATCGCCAAAAGCATAAAGGGCACCGAAAAAATAATTCGGAATGACAAAAGCTCATTAATATCTGCTTGTGGCAGAAATTGGTAATACAGTGGCAAAATGCCCCAAAGCACAAAAGAGAACGCAGCCAGTGCATTCCCCGCACGATGAGTTTGCATATACAGCAACCTAAGTGAAGAGTGACGAAATTGCGTGCATTCTCGCATTAAAGTGAATGCGGGAAAAGGTGCATATAGAAATAAGTTTAAGTTATTTCAACAGGCGGGATTAATATACCCAGTTACTTCAAGTTATATGTTGAAGCAGCTTGGGTATAGGAGTGTGCTGGCTTTAATCCTTACTTTTTCATCGCAATGATTGTATGGATCAGCCACAACCGTTTTTTGCCAGTGAGGTGGGCAGAGTATTCCTGCTTTTTCTTCCACGAGATGATGTAGTACTCATTTAACAGATGCTCAAGTTCCCGCTGGCTATGGGTAAGAATGGGGAGTTGTTCATTTTCTTCCAGCGTTTCATTGCCCAAAAAGTGGCCACAAAAAATACCGTCATGGCACAAGCTGTTTTGGATGTTGTTCCATAGGATATTGAAATCGGTTTCGGTACTGAAAAACAAACAAGCACTGGCATTAATCAGGTTTGCCCGGGGAAATTCGTATTCGGCAAAGCTGCTAATTTGGATATCGAGATCAGGGTTGTCCCCGGTGAGTGGGTGCTGCGACAGGGTTTCAAGTCTGGGGATATCATTATCGAAGGCATAAACTTGGTAACCATTCTCTAATAGGTATAAGGTGTCGCGGCCTGTACCGCAGGCAATGTCGACCGCCACTTTTTTACCTGATCGGCTACCTAAAAACTCAATGGCCTCGACAAGGTGGGAGCGGGGAGTGAGAACCGTTTGGTTATTTAGGTTGGTTAGCCAGTCAATGGTTGCCATGCAGATACCCTCATAGTGACTTGAACGGCTTGAATCAAAATAAACTGTGGTTGGGCCGCTATCTGTGAGTAATTATAGCGCCTTTATTTAACCTCATAATTGTTAAGGGAGAATACCTCTTGAAATTGGTGCTTATCTGCCTGTGAATGTAGGGAAACCAAAGAAAAAATTGCATGAAAAGCGTTAAGTTTTGGTACTATACCCAAGTAGTTTGAGTAAAAGCGTTTATTCGAGCAGTCGCTTGATGCGATATACCACCACCATAGCAAATTGTGGTTTCATCTAAAATTGATGGTATTGCTTTGGTTGGGAAAAGTTAAATTTAAGAGAGAATAGAATGACTAAGTTGACCGCTGATACTAAAGCAAACATTGATGTGTTTGTGACTGATACGAAAGAATCTCAAGTTGTTTGGGGTCTTTGTAACGAAGAGGGTGACTGGCTTTCTGTTGCATCAAGCGAGTTTGAAGATTCAGAAGTGATGCCATTCTGGTCTGCTGAAGCCGATGCGAGTGAGCACTGTGCTGACGAGTGGGCTGAGTTTTCTGCTGTAATGATCCCACTGGATGTGTTTGTTGAAGACTGGATGATTACCCTGTCAGAAGATGGCGTACTTGTGGGCCTTAACTGGAACGCACAACTAGAAGGTTCAGAGCTTGAGCCAACAGATGTAGCGAAACTATACCTATAATTTTATTGGGTATTTTCGAATAGATTTGAAAGCCACAGCCCCTGCGCTGTGGCTTTTTTAATGGAGGTAATTCGTCATTGCTATAATCTAATTGACTGGATTGTCACTAGGAGTGCGATGATGGTACTGTCAGAATGTCGTCAGCTACTTGCTGACAAAACAATTATCGAAGCCCGTTTGGTCCATGACTTCTTTAGTGCTGGTTGGGGCATAAACTTCATTGATGCTGAGGGTAACGAGTATCCGATCACTGATACTTACGGCATACCTTGTAGTTATGATTCATTGAAACAAGCCGAGAATATTGTGCATCAAGTGGGGGATTGCCCTGTTTACGTCGATAGTTTATTCCGCTTTTCAGAACGCTAGAGCAGCGTCTGACTAAAGCAGCGAAGCGTATTGGCAATTTTGTCTTGCCAATAAAAGTACGATCGTGCTAAAAATAGGTTGTTCGTCACTGACCAAGTAATTGCAACCCTATGAGCAAAAGACAGACAACTCGTGAGCACATTTTGACAACGGCGTTTGACGTTGCCAGTACCGAAGGGCTAGATAGCCTGACGATCGGCCAGCTGGCTAAAGCGGCGGGCATGTCGAAGAGCGGTGTGTTTTCGCATTTTAACTCGAAAGAGAACTTGCAGGTTGCGGTCATAGAGTTTGCTGGGCAGCTGTTCGTCGAGCGGGTGATTCAGCCGGCACGTATCGAAGCACCTGACAGTATCGAGAAGAAGCTTCGGGTTTTGCTCAAGCACTGGTTAGAGTGGAACCAGTCGTTTCAGGGCAGTTGTATGTTTTTGGATGCGTGGAAAGATAAAGCCAATGCTGATTCACCATTACAATCTGCACTGCAAGCTTTGACGCGGCATTGGCTTGAATACCTTGCTGTCCAAATAGACAAGGCAAAGTCGCAGGGTGAGTTTAAGCCTAGCTTGGATACCTGGCAGGGCGTGTATCGCCTGTATGGCAATTACCTGAGTTGCCACCTATTCCATTCGCTGGCATTGGAAACCGATGACCGCCAGCGTTTTTGGCAAGGCATCGAAGATATGTTTACAGAGTGGCGCGTATAGCCCGGTAATAAGCCGGGTGTACTTGGCGCCCTTTTTATTAAGAATAAAAAGCACGACCGTTCTATTTTTTGAGGAAGAGAACAGCATGAGTAGCAAAATATACTTTCAACAAAAACAAGGCTTCAGCTTCCGTAAGAGTATGGTAAACCTGACTTCTCGTCTTCATCACCGTCTTGCACCAACTCATGCCAAGAAGTTTGCAAAGAAGCTGTTGTTAACACCTGTGCGCAGTACGCGTAATGTTGCCGAGCCAGAAGGCTTGATCCGTGAAGCGGTTGAAACTGCCGAGGGCAAAATGATGACCTACCGCCTTGGTTCAGGCCCGACATGGGTGCTAGGCCATGGTTGGTCTGGCTCATCGAGTCAGTTTTTCCCTCTGATGGAATATATCGCCGAAGCGGGTTTCACTGCGTTGGCGTTTGACAATCCAGCCCATGGTGAGAGTGAAGGACGGTTTGGCCACCTGCCGGGATTCGTATCAGCGTTGGATTCTGTCTTAGAGCAACAAGAAAGTATTGCCGGTGTTGTGGCCCATAGCATGGGGGGCGCGATGGTATTGGAAAGTCGCCACCAATGTTTAGAGAATAAGCCGGTGCTGCTAGTGGCGCCGGTGCTGAATTATACCGAGAACTTGCTATCAACGGTGGCCAGCTCCGGCTACTCAATGAGGCTATTTAACGAAGTGGTTGATGACATTGCCGAGGCTTACCAGTATCCGCTTGATAGTATTGATCCGATAAAGCGATTGTCGCAACGCCAAGCCAAGGCCGTCATTGTCCATGATACTGGCGATCGCTTTGCATCGTTTTCGGCATCAGAGCAGGCGAGCACAGAGTTTGATCATGTCACCTTGATTGCGACAGAAGGGCTAGGCCATGGTCGTATCTTGAAAAGCGAGCAGCTGCGCCAAGGTTTTGATTTATTGGCGAAAGCCTCATAAGGCTAGAGGCTGTTAACCAATATAGCAAAAGGGCTTACCTCGTTGAGGTAAGCCCTTTGTTTTATTTACTAATTTTTGCCTTTTGATACAAGGAGCTAGTTTGTACTCAGTTCCTTGTGGGCTTTTGCTTGCTCAAGGCGTTCCACTTCAGCATCAAGCTCTGCAATCTTTTCTTTCATCAGCTGGTGGCAATGGTCGGCCAGCTTGCGAGCATCCTGCAATTCATAGCCAGATACATCGATAGGGTCAAGCATTTCCGCGATGACAATACCGTTGTCACGCGCGTTGAGGGAAATCTTGCCGTGAATAGAGCTTACGCACATAGGAATAATAGGCACGCCAGCTTCGATGGCCATGCGAAAAGCACCGGTTTTAAATGGTAATAAACCACGGCCCTTGCTTCGCGTGCCTTCAGGGTACATCCATACCGACAGGTTGCGTTTGTGGATGGCTTCAGACACCTGCTGGATTGTATTGCGCGCCTTTGACTTGTTTTCACGGTCGATCAGGATATTACCGGTGATCCAGTAAAGCTGGCCGAAAAACGGGATCCATAGCAGGCTCTTTTTACCAATCGATACAGTACGCGGCGGCAACATGCCCGGAGAAGTCACGAAGTCATAAGTGTTTTGGTGATTAGAGATGTATACAGCCTTCGGAATACCATTAGCTTTTTCTTGGCCACGGTGTATTAGTTCAAGGCCAACTATCTTATGGAGTTGGTTGAACCAACGGCAGAAAAAGTGAACGTGCTTAGGGTTCCTTGGGCTGAAAATGCAGCAATATACCAAGGCGAAAAGCGTGGTAAAGACGATGAAGATGGTTGCAAGCATTATGCGAATTAATGAAAGCACGTGCATTCCTTTGTTCAAATACAAAACTGTGTTCATTATGGGATTTTTTTGGAGCGATGACCAGTAAGAACATGGCCTGGCGCGCTGATTTTCTCTATTAGGAGTCATTTTTTGACCCAAAATCAGGTGGTAAGCGAAAAAACTTAAACCGACTTCACATCCGCTGCTCAATAATTAAGTGCAATAGTGTGCTTATAAGAGGGACAAATATAATTACATAAACACAATCAGATACTTAGTTGCAGGTGACCGTGTACCTACTCAGGGCTTTCTGTTTTTTCGCCTCATTCCTATTTCTACCGCCAGTGGCAGCCGCTCCGAATATCGATACGTTGATTATCAACGGACAGGTTCATCAGGCACCTGATGATACAGTGGTCGGCGTGACGCGGGGCAAAATCAGCTACCTTGGAACGTTAGAAAAAATACAGCCCTTGCTAGGGGACACCACCCAAGTGATTGATCTTGAGGGGGCGGCTCTTTATCCCGGTTTTATTGAATTACACGCCCATGTTTTCGATAACATTATGTTTAGTCATCGAATTTGCCCACTGCAACGACTGGGGAACTCGCTAGCGATCGCCAATTGTGTTGCCATGGCGGAGCAATGGCCCAAGGAGCGTTGGGTGATGGGGTATTCACATGGGTTGCTCGATACGCTACCTAAAAACAGCCATCCACGGCAATGGTTAGATAAGCACTTTCCTGATCGCCCCGTTGTGGTGAGTGAGCCGCACTCGTTGATTGCATGGCTTAACACCCGCGCCCTCGAGCGCTTAAAAGTGACACGGTACAGTCTTGATGCCAAAGGGGGAAGAGTACTGCGAGACAGTCAGCACTACCCTAATGGTATAGTGGTGGGGGCGATTGCAGAGCAAGCACTAATGGAAGCCGTCCAATCCCACCCCATGACGTTTGCATCGAGCTTAACGAGTATGCAAGAGATACAAACGGCCTTTCACCAACAGGGGATAACCAGTTTGGCTGAGGGCGGCAGCTTATGGCAAGTTGGCAGCATTGATTTTTGGCTGGCGGTACTGGATAGCGGCCAGCTTGATGTGCGGGTGTCGGTACGACCCAGGCTGTCACCCTACCGCGGGGTGAACGAGCAGCTGGTGCAGCTGAAAAGCATTTTGCGTAATGATTTTGCTTCATCGCTGATTATCAACCAAGTCAAGATAAGTGTTGATGGGCAATATCACTTAGGTACCGCGCGGTTGAACTCCCCTTATTTATCACCCGCGATAGCCAGTGAAGAGAAGGGATTATTTTATTTCTCGCCGACGGAGCTGAATACGTGGCTGCAGCGGCTGCAGGCGCTTGGTTATGGCGCTTATCTCATTACGGAGGGGGATGCTGCTGTAGAAGCGGCGGTATATTCCATTCAAAACGCCCGTCGCATGAGCCAAGATCAACGGTTTACCTTGACCGACATGCATTTTGTTGAGCCAAATGTGCTGCAGTTAATACACAAATATGATGTGAGCGTAAATTTCACTGAGCTTCATGATAGGCGATACTTGTCGCGCCAAATGGCGAAAGAATTGCCCGGCTCTGTCTCTGAAAAAGTGACACTGGCGAGCTTGTCTCGTCATGGTATTAGCACGGCGTTAAGCAGCAAGGGGTATAACGGGGGGCATCAGTCCCCATTGGCGCAGATTAGCCAGTCTTTGCAGTTGGGTGAGCACGGCTTCGGCAGTGTGAGTGAGGCCATCGATAGCTATACCATTGAGCCAGCACGGGCATTGGGGATAGAAGGGATCACCGGGAGTATTGTATTAGGCAAATCAGCAGACTTTGTCGTGATGGAAAGGACACTGGATGAATTTGCCCATGAAGCAATTGCCGATGCTGTGATACTAATGACGCTCTATCAAGGGAAAGTGGTTTATGAGGCAGAAGAATTAAAGCAATCATTGTAAAGATTGAAAGTTCAACACCTTGTGAAAAGCTTCCATCTTCGACAACTCTTTTCAACATTGTTCTTACTACAGGCGTGAAATGGATCGCAGCGAAGGTGGTAAATTTATAAAATCGCTGGAAAACGAATGGGATTCACGCGATAAATGCCTTCGGTAGGTGCAAACACTATTCCTGATAGTAGCGATGGTTTTTAGTCAGACCATAATACCAAGACCATTAAGTATCTGATCAGATAATTGATGGAGTTGGTATTAGTACCTACCTCTTCTGTTGTGTGGAATTTCGAGGCTAATGTTGGTTAGCCTCCTTTTTTTCAGCCTACCGTCGATTTTTTCATCACCTATTGTCAATTCTTTTGCAACCACGTGGTTGTTGCGGCTGTGTATTGGTACTATTTGAAGATGACCGCATAAAAATGCAATAAAATTATTCAACCGCTCAAACTATGCTTAAGCCCAAAGCATGGACGGGTGTGGAGCACTTGATGAAGAAAACAAGTTTGGTGTCGTTTCTCGCTATCGTTGGACTGGCGGGGTGTAGTTCGTCACCAGATAGCATCGAACCTGAACCGACAGCGAACAACGAGGTAGGCAAACAATACCAGTACGTGCCGTTAAATGTACCATTTAACCAACAAGCTTCGTTTGATACTGTTTATCGTCAGTGGAAGGGGACACCATACCGCCTTGGTGGCACCACGCGTTCTGGGATTGATTGCTCCGCCTTTGTCCAAGTGGGCTATGCCGATGTCCATAACCTTCATTTGCCGAGAACAACTTCCCAGCAGGCGAAGCTGGGCAAATGGGTTGCATTAAACGATGTGCAAGAAGGCGACTTGGTCTTTTTTAAAACAGGGCGTAACTTGCGCCATGTTGGCATTTATGTGGGCGAGTCACAGTTCTTACATGCCTCGACTTCTCAAGGCGTTATGATATCAAGCCTGAAGAATCCGTATTGGCGCAGTGTATACTGGCAAGCCAGGCGGGTAACCAATTGATCTTGGCATATCAAGACAACAAATCTTTACGCATTCAACCGGAAACTTAGCGCCCGGTAGCACAAGTTCAGGTCGCGAAATTAGCGATCTCCCACCATACTGAGGCTATAGGATAATTACCCAGTTGTACTCTGACTGGGCTATCTCTGGAGGTGATCCTATGGCTATGGCATTAACGGTAGGCCAATTCCTTACCAGTCATCATGTTGACTATAGCTTGATGAAACATCGTCATACCGATACTTCATTCAGTTCGGCTATTTCAGCGCACGTTCCTACATCTCAAGTCGCCAAAGCGGTGATGTTGAAAGATCAAAACAACGAGTTTTTGATGGCGGTGGTGCCTTCAAATCGACGGGTGATGATCGACAAGATCAGCCGCATGATGGGTAAACAGTACTTCCTTGTTGGCGAGCACGAGCTTGCATCTATCTTCCAAGACTGCGAACCAGGAGCTGTGCCTTCAATGGGACCGGCTTATCAAATTGATATGATTGTTGATGATCTCTTGCTCGAGCAGGATGAGCTTTATATTGAATCTGGCGATCATGAAAACTTGATCCACTTGGAAAACAAGCAATTCCACAAAATCATACAAGATGTACCGCATCAGAATATTAGCGGCTACCGGATGATATTCTCTCAAGCCCATGACGGGCGCCACTGGGAGTGGGAATAGCTAGGTATCAGTATAAGCGTTCACAAGAGTCGAAAACGAAACAGCCCGACCATCAACGGCCGGGCTGTTTGATTTTTGGTTTGGCGTGGTGATTAGCTTGCCAGCTTCATTCGAAGCCACAGCCCCGGTGGGGTGCTAAAGCCTGTAGTGATTGATGAGACTTCGCCGTCTTTAACAATCACCACTGACGGTACCGCAGACACGCCCCATTGCTTCATCAATTTAGCCTTGTTGTCGTTGATGGTCGCAATGTCATAGCCATGGTGGTTCAGGTAGCCCAACAAGCGCCTGTCATCGCCAGAAGTAACCGCTATCGACACAACGTCGAAGTCATCGTTCAGCCAGTTGATGGTTGGAGTAACAAAGCGGCATACCGCGCACCAAGTTCCCCAAAAGTAGACCAATACCGGTTTTTCATAACTACGCGCTATCAAGTCGACCGTTTCGCCCTGAATAGTTTGCATTACCAGTGGCGGTACATCCCCCTTGGGCATATCTTGGCTGCGCCAGATATCGACCGCAGTGCTGAAGAAGATAAAAATCAGCATCATTAATACTGCTTCTCTGGCAAAACGGACAAGCCGAGAAGACTTTTTACCTTCACTTGCTTTTTGTTTCGTTGATGTTGATTGCTCTGCCATTATTGACCACCTTTACCACCGGCGGCCTCAATGGCAGTGATCACGTCATTGCTGTTCAAAATCACGGGTAGTTCAATGCCCATTGGCGCATTTGGCCCGTAGACAATATTGAATGGCACACCAAAACGGCCATTAGAACGAAGGTAGCCTGTCACGTAATCCGATGGCTTAGTCCAGTCCCCCTTCATCAATACGATGTTTTCTGCGCCAAGGGCGGAATACACCGGATCTTGAAGCAATACGCTGACTTTGTTGACTTTACAGGTAATACACCAGTCTGCAGTGACATCGACGAACACGGTTTTGCCTTGGTTAACATGCTGCTGGATGGCATCTACATCCAACGGCTGCCAAGGGTGGTCTTGCGGTAGGGGCGTTGCCCAGTTATCTGCTGTCATGCTGCCTGCAATCAAGCCGCCGCCAGAGCCAACAACAATAAATGCCAAGGCTAAAATGACCGGCTTGCGACCCTTCACCTTGCCCAAGCGCCATAGCAGGGCAATTATCATCACAATACCTGTAACCACAACGGCTGCGGTACCAAAGAAGTTGGTCATCAGGCTAAGCAACCACAGGCTGGTGGCCAGCATCATAAAGCCGAACAGGGTTTTCACCTTGTCCATCCACAGGCCCGGTTTGGGTAGCACATTTGCCAAGCGAGGGGATAGGGCGATAAGCAACCATGGTGCAGCCATACCGACTGCCAGTGCGGTGAATACGGCAACCAGTGTCAGGTTATCGGCACCTAGGGCAAAGGCAACCGCAGTGCCTAGGAATGGTGCGCTGCATGGTGTTGCCAGCAAGGTAGCAAACATGCCTTGTACGAAGTGGCCAGCGTAAGAGTCATCGCCCTTGGTGGCCATCCAGGTATTGGCATTGCTTGATAGACGAATTTCAAACAGGCCTAGCATGTTGGCTGCAAATAGCAGGGTGATGACAACCATTGCACCGATAAAGTACGGGCTTTGGAATTGCACACCCCAGCCCAACGCTTGGCCTGATAGCTTCAATACCACCAGGAAGCCAGCGAGTAACCAGAATGAGAATAAGATCCCCGCTGCGGAGGACAAGAACTGGAAGCGGATTTGACGTTGTTGCAGGCCTTGCGCGGAAATTACGCTGCTAAGCTTCATGCCCAACACCGGCAATACACATGGCATGATGTTCAAAATCAGACCGCCAAGCAGGGCGATACCGATAATTTCAATCATGCTGTTACCGGATGATGTGATAGCCACAGGGATATCATTGGCAACAGCTTGGGTTTCTACCGAGAAGTCGGTATCGCTGATGGTGACATTGAGTGTTTCGCCCAATAGCTGAGGTTCGCCGAACCAGCTGCTTACCTTCATCTGTGCAGTGAGGGTATTGCCGTTGACTTGCACACTTGGTTTAACGAAGGATGCATCCTGAACATTTTGTGATTCACCATCGATGAATACGTCAGGTTTGCTCCAACCAAGGGTGTTTTTCGCCACAACAGTCAGTACACGCTTATCTTTGTTCCAAGAAAGGGCATCGATGCTCACCGTTGGTTGTGCTTTTGGCACTTGGCTCATGCCCTGGTTGTACAGGTGCATCGCCTCTTCCGACGAAGTCAGCTTGGTTGGGTCGAAGCTTAGCGAGATCTCGTAATCTGTCAGTACACAGATATTGGTACACGAAGACATGGTAAGCATACCGGATAGGAAAACCGGCTTGGTCATGTCTTCGATATGCAATGTCATCGGAAATACGATGGTGTTTTTATACCCGAGGGTCTCGACACCGAGGAACTCATAACGGGCTGGCATTGGCCAGTGCCAATCCACGTCTTTCAGGTTGCTGGATAGCTCCCAGTCGATAGACGGCGCAACGCCCCCTTCACCTGGGCTTCGCCAGTAGGTTTTCCAGTCGGTATCTAGCTTTACTTCCATTAAAGCTTCAATGGTTTTGGACTCGGGATCTTGCTGGCCTGTCAGCATATACCTTAGCTGCACAGGCGGGTGGTCTGGGTTGCTCAACCAGCCAGTCGAATATTCAGTCGCTGAAACTGAAAGCGTAAAGAGAGTACTCACTAACGCAATGAACGTTGTGATAAAGGAAAATCGTTTTAAAAGCATAGTCTTCAATGTAATAACTCCAAAAATAAAGCAGCAGAAAGCGCAGGTAAAAACCTGGTGGAACAAGCTGGTTTTATTCTCGGAATACACAAAAAGTGAGGTGTCGCCGTTGCGTGGGGGGAATAGGTTCGGTGAGTACCGGCACAATGCGGCTCACACCTGCGAACATAGCAAAGGTCAATACAATGAACAGTAGCGTGACAATCGCGTGCTCAATTGAGTGCTGGTGTTGTTGTAGCAGGTGATCTGTCAACGAGCATTGTTCGCTGGTGGCTCCCGTTTCACTACTTTCAGTTTGCTGGAATAGTGATGAAAGGGTTGGCGCGTTGAAGTAGCTATCGGTTGCTTGGGTCCCATTACTAGGCACACTGCATGAAGTTACCCAGCCCATGTTTTGTCCCGAGCAGACAAAAATGACTAGCATAACTAGCATCAGTGAATATTTAGCGTTTTGGTAACGATTTACCCAATTGCTCATTAATGTACTCAACAACCGTTTGATTCTATTTATCTTCAAGGACTGCTTGAAGATAAGCTTTCAACGACATTCAGACCGTGCTTGTGACAGAAAGTTTCATATGTCGGTTGGTATTAACCACCATACCAGAAAAAATACTGTGGTATCTTCGGGTAGGTGGTTAAACATGATACCAATTGTTAGCGCTTGTTACGTAGGTAGCGCTTGCGACGCTCCTCTTTCTTCTTCGCTTTTTCTTCCGCTTTACGCTCGTTATCGGCAGCAACCTTGACCAACTCTTCGGTGATCATTTCTGGGCGTTCCATGGTGATGTGGCCTAGCGTACCGTTGCGTAGTTCGTTAATCAGAATTTCAGAGGCTTTGTGTAAATCAACACGGCCGCCAGATCTTAGGCAACCACGCTTGCGACCAATTTCTTCCATCAGCTCGATTTCAGATTCAGGCAGATCGTCATCCAAGTCGTAACGGGCTTTGATCAGCTCAGGGTAAGCTTGGATCAAGTACTCAATGGTAAAGAAAGCCACGTCGATGTAATCCATCGCGGTGTCTTTTACCGCCCCGGTTGCAGCCAAGCGGAAACCACTGTGTGGGTTTTCTACTTTCGGCCACAAGATCCCTGGGGTATCAGACAGGACAATGCCGTTTTGCAGGTTGATACGCTGTTGCTGGCGAGTCACCGCCGGTTGGTTACCCGTGACGGCTACCGTACGGCCTGCTAGCGAGTTGATGATGGTTGACTTGCCCACATTCGGAATACCCATGATCATGGTACGAATGTTCTTGCCCATGTCTTCACGGTGCGGGGCAAGCTTGCGGCAAAGCTCAGTGATCATTTTCACTTCATTTAGGTTTTCAGTGGTGATCGCGATAGCCTTAACCCCTTGCTCTTGCTCAAGGTGGTCAATCCACAGTTGGGTCATTTCCGGATCAGCCAAGTCGCGCTTGTTCAGTACCTTCACAACGGGTTTGGCGTTTTTCTCGCGGAAGGTTTTGATCAGCGGGTTTTCACTACTGAACGGGATACGGGCATCGAGTACTTCGATGATCACATCAATTTTAGGAAGTACTTCTTCGATTTCTTTACGGGCTTTGTGCATGTGGCCCGGAAACCACTGGATAGCGTTGCTCATTAGATTTAACTCTTTAATTATTCGGCAATTGTATTCGGCGTGCAAACCACACCAAAACCGAAACGCTCAGCAAAAGCCGCAGATGAAAGCCATGCAACATGTGCATTATTAATCATAACCTTGCCAGCTCTTGCTTTGAGTGATGATAGAACTTGGGCTGAAGTTTACCGTAACGGGGGGGAGACATAAACTGTTTCGGTGTGATTAGCCTTGATGGTAGTTTTATATGTAGCCCGTTTTGTTATCCTACATATTCATGCTCTTTTTTAGGTAGGAAATCAAATTGACGTGGACTTTAAGCATCCCCCCAGTATCAGAGCAAGAGCGTATACAAAAAGACTTAGAAGCACTGCAGAAACAACTTGAGGATGCCACCACTAAAGCAGAAAAGGCAAAGTATGCGTCGGTAATCAGCGACAGGCTGGCATTCCACTTTGATAAGGCGCTTTATTTAAAAGAGTAAAAAGTGGATGGAACAGAAGATTGAACCTCAACCCTGATATTTAGGTGATTCACTATTAATAAATCACTTGAGCTATTCAGAGTTGAGGGTTACTGGATAATCAATTAGCTACACTCATTTGCATCGAATTAACCACCGACCTTAATGCGAAAAACTCTCTAGCATAGCTATGAGCTCGGCTTCGGTTTTGGGTTCTTTGTTTAGCTCATAGTAGGGCGAAGCACCGCCTTTGAGTTGGTAAACCGTTGTACCGCAGTGGTCGTAGTGATACCACTTTCCGTTGATGCACACATCGGTATAGCATCGAGGATCTTGTTTTAGGTCCATAAGTACTCCCTTACTTCCTATTACTTCAACAATCCAACTTTTCCTGTTTCAAATACTAAGCTAGCAAACATTATCACCATTGCCTAAATGAATATTTTTAATAATGTGATATGTGCTTATATGCATTATTTAAATAAAGATAAAGCTTGCTGTCTGTCAGTTATTTAACTGGTTGATAAAAGTGAACTGCCTTTAGTTTTCGATTTCGTTTATTCTAAAACCGTTAAAAGTCACTGAGCATGGATATATGAATCTGAAGTCATTACAGATTTTCGCGACAATCATGGAGCAGGGTTCGCTAGCCAAAGCGGCCGACAAGCATTGTTTGAGCGAGTCGGCGGCAAGTCGTCAGCTTAGCCAGCTAGAGGCGGAAGTCGGTTTCGCGCTCTTTTCCCGTGAAAAGCGCAGCTTAAAACCAACGGTAAAAGGCGAGGTTTTTTATAAAGAAGTGCGCCGTATTTTATACGGGTTTGATGAAATCCCCGACATTATCGAAGACATCAAGCGTACCGAGAATGCCAAATTGCGGGTGGTGGGTATTCCGCGCTTGGTCAGGCATATCCTGTCACCTGCAATCGCCCGCACTTGCCAGCAAGATAAAGACTTGCGAGTGCACGTCGATATACAAGCAATGAGGACGTTGGAGAAGTGGGTGGCGGGCTTCCAGTTTAATATTGGCTTGGGGCGCGTGCCAGCTGAGCACCCAGCTATAGTGACTGAAACGTTTTGCTCATTGCCAACCGTGGTCGTGTTGCCATATAACCACCCCTTATCGAAGCGCTCTGAGCTCACCCTGTCTGATCTGGATAGTATGCCGATGGTCTCGATGATTAAAGACACCTTGTTGGCAAAAGACATCGAGGGTCTCTATCACGCTGAGGGAAGGGAGAGCGACCCTGTGATTGAAGTCGCGACCTCTTATAACGCCTGTAGCATTGTGGCATCCGGCTACGGCTATACCATTGGCGATCCATTAGCCGCCCATAGCTTAGGTGAAAAGAGCGTATCCATTGTGCCGCTTAAAACAGACTTTATGTTTGATTTTGCGTTCTTTGAACCGAATAACTTTGAGTTATCTAAGGCGGCTCAGTTATTTAAGCAAAATATCAAAACGGTTGCTGCCGAATACAAGCTGAGCCATGGTTTTTAACGTATACCCAAGTAACTGGGTTAGTCCTAACCATTAAGGGCTAGTTTGCGCTAGCTCTCATTTCCATATATTTCTTCCCTCCTGCCTCTGTTAGCGCCTAGTGAAACTTGGGTGTAGTTCTAATTTTATTAGTTCTTTTTGTTACGCTAAATCTATTATTTATCAGTTACTTAGTGGGTTTAGGTTGATGTGGTATCGCTTATGGCAGTGAAAGACAAATAACAGTTGCAACAAGTGCAAGAGTACTTGTTTTAATTGCGATTGTTGAAAGAAAACTCGAGCGTTATTTTGATGGGCAATGGCAGCACACCGCACATTGCCTAGCTGGTGAAAATAACATCGAGGGATAAACATGAGCCACATAACCGCAAACCCAGAATCCGAAGGGTTGGCCGGTAAAACCGTTAACTCTGAACCATTCATAGTTGCGAAAGTCTTACCGCTGAGCCTGATCTTATTAGTCAGTACCGTTTTATGGCAATTTAACCCACCCAGCGGCCTCGATGTTGCCGCCTATCAAACAGCGATAGTTTTTATTGCGACCATCGCAGCCATTGTCGCAAACGTATTACCAACGGGTTCAGTGGCGATTATTAGTTTAGCCATTTACACCCTATTAAGACCGGGCGGTGAAACAACAGCGAAAGCGGCCATTGAAACGGCACTGAGTAACTTTAACCACTCGTTAATTTGGCTCATTATTATTGCTTTTATGATTGCCCGAGCCTTCGCCAAAACAGGCTTAGGTCGCCGTATTGCCTTATTGTTGCTGAGCAAATTTGGTCATTCTTCATTGCGAGTCGCGTACTGCTTGGGTATTGCCGATTTTCTTATTGCCCCAGCCACGCCAAGTAACACCGCGCGTGCAGCCATTGTATCGCCAATCGCCAACTCACTTGCCAAAACCATTAATGAGTCTGACAAGAAGCTGGGCAAGTATCTCATTTCTAGTTCCAGTGCGATGAACGATGCCTCGGCGGTAGGTTTCCAAACAGGCTTTGCGGGTAACCTGGCGCTGGTAGGCATCGCCTCAACCGTAGCAGGTATCACCCTTAGTTTTGCTGATTGGGCTTTCTACCTGCTATTGCCTGCGCTGGCACTGTTGGTCGTGATGCCGTTTGTGTTGTACCGCGTCATTTCGCCAGAAACCAAACAGACACCCGAGGCTCCCGTTTTTGCCAAGAAAGAGCTGAAAGCCATGGGCGGCATGTCATTGGGTGAGTGGAAACTGGTTGGGGTGTTTATTTCGCTGATTGTGATGTGGGTAGGTGGTAAAACGCTTGGCTTGCATTCCACCTCTGCCGCGTTCATTGGCCTTGCTGCCCTTCTATTGATGGGCGTACTTTCTTGGAACGACATCAAATCCGAAAAGGGGGCATGGGACACGCTGATTTGGTTTGCCGTACTTATGGGGATGGCGAGCCAGCTTAAAACTCTGGGTTTCACCGCCTGGGTGGGGGATTGGGTATCCGATCTGCTGTCTGCCGGCATGAGCGGGGCAAGTGCGACCATGTTCCTTACCGCGATGATGGCGTTTTATCTGTTTACGGCTTACTTCTTTGCCTCTGCGACGGCGAAAGTGGTTGCCCTGGCGCCAGTGATTATCGGGGCGTTAATGACGCTTGGGGTATCGCCGCTGGTGGCGGTACTGGCGGTAGCCGGTATTACCAATCTGGGTTGTAACCTCAGTACCTATAGCCATGCTCGTAACCCACTATTGATGGGGTATGGATTCCATACCGATAGCGAATGGATGAAAGTTGGTCTGGTTATCGCAATTACTGGCTTCGTTGTCTTTATGTTTGTGGGTTTAATTTGGTGGAACCTGCTCGGCATTATTTAAGTGAAATTAAATCAAGCCATATTTAAATTTAAAAATTAAAGCCTGATAAAAGGCAAATAGTTAATGACCTTAGGTGTTCTCGATAATGTGGATCTTGCAGAGAGGTTCGCGGCTTCGTGCACCCTAATGAGAGGCAAACAAATGAAATTTCAAATGAAGAAAACGGCTTTTGTTGTGTTGTGTGCTTTATTTTCAGCCACGGCCGTAAGCGAAAATATTAAATCAGCGACACAAGAACAACCACTAATATCTGATCATCAGTCGGAAAGTGTCAGTGTGTTCGAATCTGCGGTTTATGGCGATTTGTTCGGTACGCCTGAGATGCGCAGTATCTTCAGTGACAAAGCCATGGTGAATCAATGGATAAAGGCAGAAGTGGCACTGGCTAAGGCGCAGGCAGAGGTCGGCATTATTCCGGTAGAAGCGTATGAGTCTATCGCCAAAGCGGGCGACAATCTCACCATTGATTATGCTGAACTTAAAGCTGGCACGAACAAGGTAGGTCGTGGGATCAGCTCGCTTGTCGCCCAATTTAAGCAAGCTGGCGATGAGAATGTGTCGGACTATTTGCACTTTGGTAGTACCACCCAAGACATTATGGATACCGCGACAGCGGTTCAGGTACACGAAGGGATACAGTTGATCCGTGCTGATTTGGTTAAGTTGGTCAACCAACTGGCAGATATGGCCGACGAGCATAAACAAACCGTGATGCTTGCGCGTTCCAATGGTCAGGATGCAATCCCAACAACTTTTGGCTTACACCTTACCACTTACATGATGGAGCTGGCGCGTAATATCGACAGGTTAGATGAAGCCGCCTCCCGTATTACCGTACAGGTAGGCAGTACCGTTGGTACCTTGGCGCCATATGGTGATAAAGGGCTGGCACTACAACAAGCGTATGCGGACGAAATTGGCTTGAATGCGCCAATTGCCCCTTGGAACCCAAGCCGTGACGTCTTTGCAGAAGCTGTGCAGACGCTAGCAATGGTGAATGCCACATTGGGCCGTGTTGCAGACGATGTGAATAACCTAAGCCGTACCCAGGTCAATGAACTGCAGGAAGGTGAGGGCGGTGCGAGTAGTACCATGCCTCAAAAACGTAATCCTCGCGCGTCGGAGTTTATGGGGGGCTTTTACCGCATGGGTAAGATGTATAACGCTGCCGCACTCGATATGATGAGCCATACCGATGCGCGTCAGGGATCACCTTGGATACTAGAATGGTCGGTAGTGCCTGAAAGCTTTATGGTGACATCGGCTTCGATTGATCGTGCCCAGCGTATGTTTGCCAAGCTGATCGTCAACGAAGCGCAAATGCGAGAGAATTTCGGCACGGCTAACCATTATGCGATGTCAGAATCATTGATGAACCACCTTACTGACGAGCTTGGTCGCTCTGAAGCGTACAAATTGGTAAAAAGCGCAATTAAAACGTCAAGCCCAGAAGATACGTTGCTAGACGTGATTGAAAATAATCCCTCCATTAATCAGCACCTAAGTGAGCAGGAAATTGCCGAGATTATGGAGCCGAGTAATTACCTTGGCTCATCGGTGCAAATTGTGGATCGCTCGGTCGAATATGTACGAAATAAATACTAGTGAATATGAAATTACAGTAATTAGATAAGCGCTAAAGGCAACTAACAATAGAGGCACTTGAATATTCTTCAAGTGCCTTTTGTGTTTAGTTAAAGGTTTAAATTACGAATCAGTTGTAGATAGATGAGAGTAAAGTGAGTACTGATTATTAGGCAGGTATGCTTGTTTTATGTTTTGGGATGCTAATGAGCTGGAGGGGAAATACAGGCAAAATTAGCGCCATGCAAAGCAAGGTGTGAGTGACACAGGTTATTTGCTTTAGTGTTTCAATAACTGGAAAATTTAAAATGAAGGTTACGCTGTTTAGTAAAGTAGCAATTGCCGTAGTGGCAGGTGTGATGTTGAGTGGTTGTGTTGGTAGTAATGTGGCTACGAATAAACTCATGGAGTACAACGTTAAAGCGGTTGATAACCGTTATGCCCGTGGTGGTTTGAACATGCTGATGTCGCCTGTTTATGGCGTTACTGTCGCGGCAGACTACCTAGTACTGAACTCCTTAGAGTTCTGGACAGGCAGCAACCCAGTTACTGGTAGCCCGCATGTCTTTGATACAAAAACAGAGACGTGGATTGACGTAAACGAAAACATTGATGAATCGCTGCGCTCGGCACCGATCAAAGTAACCAAGGAATAAATAGAAGAGCAACAAACTTATAACGACGTGATTGTTTGATTGAGGTATGTATTTCCCCCCTTTTCTCCAGAATTGGGGGCTTTTTTACTGGTGTTTCAGGCTGTTCATGTGATTTATAAATAGTCATACATACGATACTGCTTGTCGCAATATGACCTTCTTTATCCCGACGTGGAGTGTTTAAATACATTTGCCTAGCTAGGCAAGCTAATAAAACCTATATTAGGAATACTTGCCCCGAAACTTGGGGCATTTTTTCTTTTACTTGTAAGAAAACCGGAATAAAAGCACTGGTTTAATCGGTAATAACGGTTTAATAGCAATTAAATACTTATCCTGTTGGGGTTTGGATAAATTAATAATGAACATTAATAAGCTGAAGCTTTTAAAAAAAGTAACCTTGGTTACTGTCGCTGCGACATTACTGAGCGGGTGTGTAGGTAGTAACGTGGCAACAAACAAATTGATGGAATACAACATCGAAGCCGTTGACAACCGTTATGCGCGTGGTGGCCTGAACATTGCGATGTCGCCACTATATGGTGTGACAGTTGCGGCCGATTACTTGGTGTTGAACTCCTTGGAGTTTTGGACCGGATCAAACCCAATTAATGGCAATGCCCACATTTTTGATACCGAGACTGAAACTTGGATTGAAATGAATAACAGTATCGATGAATCGCTGCATTCTGCTCCAATCAAAATTACAAAAGAAAAATAGTCGAAGAGAAGACTGTGCTAGTGTTTGATAGAGGTATGTTTGCCCTCACTATGTGAGGGCTTTTTTATATCTACTGATCATCGCCACTACGAATTAAGAAGCAATCTTACCCGCCTGATAATACTTAAGGTACTGGGTTGGAGACATATTGATTTGCTTTTTCATTGCTCGAGTAAAGTTGGAAGGATCGGAATATCCTAGTTTGAAAGCGACATCGCTGACGTTCATACCAGAGCGAAGTAGCTCCATTGATTTATTGATCTTCTTCTCGTTCAAGTAATGGCGGAACGAACTGCCTTGCTCCAGAAACAACCGCTGCAACGTCCTTTCAGATACGCCGAATAGGTGGGCAACAAAGTCTAGACTGAATGACTCCTCTTGCCAGAAAATATCGATGACGCTTTTAAGACGATCGATGGCGTGTTGTTCGTTTTCAGCCGTTAGGTGAAAGCTCACATCGTTAATGGTGTAGTTAATTGGAATGTAATTACTCTTTTGCCCTGTGATTACCTTACGGTACTTCGTTTGGGCGACTACCTTGTTATACGGGGCTGATACGTTCTCCATCACGAGATAATCAGGTTTCCAGCTTTCACCTAAGTGCTTTCTTAAAACACTCAATAAAAGGAAGGTGGTGTAGTCATTGGCATAGTCAAAGCCTCGACTGTTTTTATGTAAAGCACTGCGGTGGTATATACGCAATTCGTGTTGGTTCGACTCCGCCCACAATTTAAAGTGTGAACCTTGTAGTTTCTGATGTGATAACAATGCGGATAATAAACCACCAATGTTGTCGTTTTGCTCAAGCTGTTTTGCTAGCGAAGGGTGAACGGGCGCACAGCATTGGTACTCACTGGCAAAGTAGCTGATGTCTTGTTGGTTGGTCATGGTTGCAACCATATCAACCATCTGCCCAATCATATGGCTTGGTACGTAAATGTTTGGGTTGCTGATAACCTGTTTGTCGACTTCAAATACCGTCAATACGCGAGCGGGGTCAATACCGCTGTCATCGAGGAAGTTCAAAAAAGGCAGACCTAAAACTGCTCTACTGAGAGGCAGCGCATTAATACCATGGCTTTTCGTATTTGGCTGCATATTTGCTGCGCGCGATGATGTCTTGCCGTGTAAGGTCTGGCACTTTAGGTTCTTGGCGGTATTTAAGTTATTGGTATTTAGGTTTGTGCTTCTTAAGGTATCGCTTTTCAAGGCATTACTTCCCAAGGACTAGCAGTCTCATCTGTTGTGAGCGGCTATTCCTTTTGCAACACTCAATTTATATGTCTGTTTGGTGAATAATTTATCACATATAAACGATGTTTATTGCTTTGGGAGCAAGTAATTGTATTACTAAATGTTTCACCCCAATAGCGATATTATTTTATGGTATTAAGATCTTGTTTTTCCTTATTTAATAGCTCCTCAGGCACTTGTTTTTTTAGTGCGTGATATGCCTCAATCAGCTTACGATCCCTTTCTGCAAAATACAGATCTTCTTCTGCTTTGCCGCGAAGTTTCATCTTGTCTGTAAAGTCCATAATTCGCGCCCCTCTACCTTGATTTACCTTAAGCCTAGACAAGCATTTACCAGCTATCATTTCCAATTGACAAGAGTTTGACCTTGATTAAGTTTTTAGCTGGGGGTATAGATCACTCCGCTGATCATAATAAGGAAAACCAATGGCTAAAAAATTTTATGTTGTCTGGGTAGGACGCGAAACGGGTGTGTTTACAAGCTGGGACAAAACCAAGCAGCTTGTCGACAAGTTTCCCAAGGCCAGATATAAGTCGTTTCCTTCACGAGAAGAAGCAGAGAGTGCATTTAAGTCTGGTGCGGGTGCAGCAGCTCCTTCGGCAAAAAGCGCGAAGCCAGTATCGTCTGCATCCGCAAAACCTAAGCCGACCATCAAGCCATTGGCTGATTTTGATGTGAATATTTTCAGTGATGGTGCTTGCGATCCTAACCCGGGCAAAGCTGGATCAGGTATTGCTGTTTATCACCGCGAGCAGTTGGCGGCGCTATGGTATGGATTATATAACCCCAATGGCACCAATAACTCGGCTGAGTTGAATGCATTACATCAAGCACTACTATTGGCAGAAGCTGCTTTGGAGCAAGGCAAGTCGGTTCACGTGTTGAGTGACTCCCAATATTCGATTAACTGTATTTCTGTTTGGGCATACAGCTGGAAAAGAAAGGGTTGGCAACGTAATGAGCCGGGCGATATTAAGAACCTTGAGATCATCCAGGCCGCACATGAGTTGTATGAGAAGCTAAAAAACAAGGTGACGCTGTCACATGTGAAGGGGCACGCTGGTATTGAGGGTAACGAACTTGCCGATAGGATGTCTGTTTACGCTGTCGATCAGTGCGATACAGAGTTTCACCAATACAGTGGTGAGATAGATGTTGAAGCCATATTAGCCATGCGGGCTGGTTAGTTTTTCTCGTTACTGATGGGGTTCCCCTAATATAGATGCTTGTTGGTTATTACTTCTCATGGCCAGCAAGCCTATTCACCATGTTAAAACTGAACATTAAGCCTCGTACGTATTCCACGATAAGCCTTGATTAAACTACCTACGAGGCTGGTTTAATATCAGGCAACTGAATTCATAACTTGTCTTATCTTTTCATAATCTTTCATTAATTGCGTATTTTAGCTTCAAGTTACTGATTTTAATAACTGTGAACTTGGTGCTGTTCCTTTCTTGATCTAACTCAATAGTAGTACCTGTTACCTCTTTGGGGGTATGTCTTGTCTATCCATTAGGAATAAATTGATTATAACCACTCTAAGTGTAGGTGCAATGCCGCTTGGTGTGGATGGTGGAGGTGTGCCTGTTTAGGAGGACTTAGCAGTGGATGAATACCATGTCTGTAGCTTGATTGTATATGCAGTCGCGAACCAGAGTGGGCAGGTTAAAACAGCAATTGAAAACCTAAAAGGGGCGGAAGTACCAATACACAGTGAATCAGGAAAGATGGTAGTCACGCTGGAAGGAAGCAGCAAAGACGGGCTGGTGGACAGCTTTAATGACATAAAGGCCATGCCCGGCGTTCTAGATACCACACTGGTTTTCCACCAAATGGATGAACAATCTGAGCTTAAGGAAGCATAAAATGACAGTCACTAGACGTAGTTTCTTAAAGGCGAATGCTGCCGTTGCCGCCGCAGCTGCCGCAGGGCTGACCATCCCCGTGTCTGTATCCCATGCAGCCGGAGAGGATAAAGAGGTTAAATGGGATAAAGCACCTTGTCGTTTCTGTGGTACCGGTTGTAGCGTACTGGTAGGTACGCAAAACGGTCGTGTGGTTGCCGCACAAGGGGATCCTGATTCACCGGTCAATAAAGGCCTAAACTGTATCAAGGGGTACTTCCTACCCAAGATCATGTACGGGAAAGACCGCCTAACACAGCCATTGCTTAGAAAACGAGATGGCGTGTATCACAAAGAGGGTGAGTTTACGCCAGTTAGCTGGGATGAAGCCTTCGATGTAATGGCGGATAAATACAAGCAAGCCATGAAAGACAAAGGCCCAAGCGGGGTGGGCATGTTCGGCTCTGGTCAGTGGACAGTATGGGAAGGCTATGCCGCTGCCAAGCTATACAAAGCCGGCTTCCGTTCCAACAATATTGATCCGAATGCGCGTCACTGTATGGCTTCGGCCGTCGTTGGTTTTGGCCGTACCTTTGGTATGGACGAGCCTATGGGTAGCTATGACGATCTGGAAAAAGCCGATGCGTTTGTGCTTTGGGGCGCGAACATGGCTGAGATGCACCCAATTCTTTGGACTCGACTGACGGATCGCCGCCTGTCGAACGACAAAGTGAAAGTGGCGGTGCTATCAACGTATACCCACCGTAGCTACGAGCTGGCAGACAATGCCATGATCTTCAGCCCGCAAACCGATTTGGCTATCTTGAACTTTGTTGCTCACTACATTATTTCCAATAATAAGGTGAACCAAGACTTCCTCGATAAGCACGTTAATATCCGTAAGGGTGTAACAGATATCGGCTACGGTCTTCGTCCTTCTCACCCGCTAGAGAAAGCTGCAGCCAACCCGGGCAGTGGTGACTCTACGCCAATGAGCTTTGAGGATTACGCTAAGTTTGTTTCTACCTATACCGCAGAGTATGTTTCTGAGCTATCCGGTGTGCCGGTCGATCAGCTAAATGAGCTGGCCGAGCTATACGCCAACCCAGACGTCAAGGTGGTATCGTACTGGACGATGGGTATTAACCAGCATACCCGTGGCGTTTGGGCCAACAACCTGATTTACAACATTCACCTTCTTACTGGCAAAATCTCAAAGCCAGGTTGTGGTCCGTTCTCGCTAACAGGTCAGCCTTCGGCGTGTGGTACAGCACGAGAAGTGGGTACCTTTGCGCACCGTCTGCCTGCCGACATGGTGGTAATGAACCCGAAACACCGTGAAATGTGTGAAACCCACTGGAATATTCCGGCAGGCACCATTCCACCGAAGCCGGGCTACCACGCCGTATTGCAAGATCGCATGTTGAAGGATCGTAAGCTCAATGTGCTTTGGGTGATGTGTAATAACAACATGCAAGCTGGTCCGAATATCAATGAAGATCGTCTGCCGGGTTACCGCGATCCTGCCAACTTCATCATCACTTCCGATCCTTACCCTACGTTAACAGCCATGGCATCGGATCTGATCTTGCCGACAGCGATGTGGGTAGAGAAAGAGGGTGCCTATGGTAATGCCGAGCGTCGTACCCAGTTCTGGCATCAGCAAATTTCACCACCGGGTGAGTCAAAATCTGACTTGTGGCAGCTAATGGAATTTTCCAAGCGCTTCAAGGTTGAAGCAGTGTGGCCTGAAGAGTTGCTTGCCAAAAAGCCTGAGCACAAAGGCAAAACGCTATATGACGTTCTATTTAAGAACGGCGAGATCGACAAGTACAGCTTGGATGAGCTAACGGAAGGCCAGTTAAACGATGAGTCGCGTGATTTTGGCTACTACGTACAAAAAGGCTTGTTCGAAGAATACGCCTACTTTGGTCGTGGCCACGCGCATGACTTGGCGCCGTTTGATATGTACCACCAGTCTCGCGGCCTGCGTTGGCCGGTAGTGGATGGTAAAGAAACCGTATGGCGTTACTCGGAAGGTTATGACCCTTATGTCAAGAAAGGGGAGTCATTCTCGTTCTATGGCAAGCCAGACAAGAAAGCGGTGATCTTTGCACTGCCTTATGAGCCGCCAGCAGAAGCGCCAGATGAAGAATATGACCTATGGCTATCAACAGGTCGAGTCTTGGAGCACTGGCATACCGGTTCGATGACCCGCCGTGTGCCTGAGCTATACCGTTCATTCCCTGATGCGGTTGTTTACATGCATCCATTGGATGCGAAGAAGCGCGGTTTACGCCGTGGCGATGCGATTAAGCTGGTCTCACGCCGAGGCGAGGTATTGAGCCATGTTGAAACCCGTGGTCGAAACCGAGTACCGCAAGGGCTGGTATATATGCCGTTTTTTGATGCAGGGCAGCTTACCAACAAGCTAACACTGGATGCCACTGACCCAATTTCTAAAGAAACCGACTTTAAGAAATGTGCGGTGAAAGTGGTTAAAGCCTAACAAACAGGTACAGAGCGATGAAAACGTCACGCACGCCAACATCAGAGAGTCGCCGACGCTTTTTGCGCGATTCGATGCGCACCGCCGTCGGTGTCGGTACTGCCGCCACCATCTTGGGGTTGCAGAGCAAGCAAAGCAAGGCTGAAGCAGGGGTACCTATTCGTCCGCCGGGCGCATTGGAAGAACCTGAATTTCTTCAAGCTTGTTTGCGTTGCGGGTTGTGTGTGCAGGCATGCCCTTACGACACATTGAAACTAGCTACATTGCTTTCGCCAGTCGCAACGGGAACGCCGTACTTCACGGCAAGAACGATCCCGTGCGAAATGTGCGAAGACATTCCATGTGTGGTGGACTGCCCGAGCGGTGCTCTCGATCAGGCGTTAACCAACATTGACGACGCCAGAATGGGCACAGCCGTGCTGATAGACCATGAAACTTGCTTGAACTGGCAAGGGTTGCGGTGCGATGTGTGCCACCGGGTTTGCCCCTTAATTGACGAGGCCATCACCCTTGAGCCAATTCGAAACCAGCGTACTGGCTACCATGCCAAGTTTATCCCGACGGTGCATTCCGATGTTTGTACCGGGTGCGGTAAATGCGAGCAAGCCTGTGTGTTAGAAGAAGCGGCGATCAAGGTGGTGCCAACGGCGTTGGCGAAGGGGCAACTGGGCCAGCATTACCGGTTGGGTTGGGAGGAAAAGGCCAAACAAGGTGAAAGCCTTGTGGCTGATGAACTCTCGCTGCCGGTTAGGGAACCTGTGAAGGGAGGAGATTTGTAATGGCTAAGAACCGTGCAAAAGACGCAGGCAAAGCTGCCACCGCGACTTTGGGCTGGTGGAAAGCCCATCGATTCCTTTTACTGCGCCGGAGCTGCCAGTTGATGATCATTGGCTTGTTCATGATTGGCCCTACATGGGGTGTGCTTAGGGGAAACCTGTCGTCAAGCAGCTTGTTTGGCACCGTGCCACTGACCGATCCGCTGATCTTGTTGCAAACCATGGCCGCTGGGCATATGCCAGAGCTCATGGCGATTGTAGGCGCGCTAATTGTGGTGGTTTGCTATGCCGTGGTTGCCCCGCGTGCATTCTGTGCTTGGGTATGCCCGCTGAATATGGTGACGGATTTAGCCGCATGGCTAAGACGTAAACTCAGCATCAAAGCGAGCTATCGCTGGCCGTCTAACTTGCGCTACTGGTTAATCCCGGTATTGCTGTTGGGCAGCGCGATTTCTGGCACTGTGTTGTGGAACTGGATTGATCCGGTGGCGGCATTGCACCGTGGTTTGATCTTTGGCATGGGGGCGAGCTGGATTTTGATCTTGCTGGTGTTCCTGCTGGATCTGCTGTTGGTTGAGCATGGCTGGTGTGGGCATTTATGCCCCTTGGGCGCTACCTATGGTGTGATTGGCCGTTATGGCTTGATCAGGGTAACGGCAACGGATCGTGAGGCATGCACCAAGTGCATGGATTGCTTCAACGTGTGTCCAGAACCAGAGGTACTCCGCCAACCGCTGAAAGCTGGTGATCGTAAAGTGATGAGTCAAGAGTGCATTAGCTGTGGACGCTGCATCGACGTCTGTCCTGAAAAGGTATTGGAATTTAAAATAAGAATTGGAGCCAAAAATGAAGGGTAAGTATGTTGTATCTGCACTGCTCGCCGCAGTGGTAAGTGTTGCAGCATTCGCTGAGGTTACCTCGCTTCGAGGTGATCAACCTATTGGTGATAACAATGAAGTTGCAACGATTAAGCAAGTACCTAAGATGCAAGGTCGCTTGGCGCTTGATTTCGTTCACCAACCACCACTTGTTCCGCATTCGACTGAACATGTGCAAATTAATGCCAGCAACAACGGGTGTTTAGCGTGTCACGATGTTGACAAAACCCGTCGCACTGGTGCGCCGCGTGTCAGCCCAACTCACTACATGGATGGTAATAACAAGATTTTGGCCGAGGTTGCCCCTCGCCGTTACTTCTGTTTGCAGTGCCATGTACCACAAGTTGATGCTGAGCCGATTGTCGAAAACACTTTCGAGCCAGTCGGTAAGTTTGGCCAATAGGAGGGGGTATGGAAGGAAAACGACCAGGCTTGCTCAGGCGCTTTTGGCAGTGGTTTCGTAAACCTAGCCACTTTGCCATTGGTAGTATCTTATCGGTTGGTGTCATCGCGGGTGTGATCTTGTGGGGTGGGTTTAATACTGCCATGGAAGCAAGTAACAGCGAGGGCTTCTGTATCGGCTGTCATGAGATGGAAAATACCGTGTACCAAGAGTACATGGGCACCATCCACTACACCAACAGTAGTGGGGTGAGGGCGACATGCTCTGACTGTCACGTGCCGAAAGACTGGGGTGCCAAGATGGTGCGTAAGATCCAGGCCAGCAAAGAGCTTTACGGTAAAGTGTTTGGCAAGATCGATACCCCGAAGAAGTTCGAGGAGCACCGGTTTGAGATGGCCTCACGCGAGTGGGCACGAATGAAAGCCAACGATTCACAGGAGTGCCGTAACTGCCACAACTTTGAATACATGGACTTCAGTACCCAGAAAACCGTGGCGGCTTCTATCCACAGCCAAGCCGAGCTGGATGGCAACACTTGTATTGATTGTCATAAGGGCATCGCCCACCAGCTGCCAAAAGGCCACACCGTCGATAACGCGATTTAAGGTCTTTTGAGTCAATAAACAAAATCCCTTTCAGTCGCCTGAAAGGGATTTTTTTATCTTTGTTTTTTATCGTAGTTTTTTACTTGGGTATAAGCCTGAACAGCACTTACTGGCTGGTATCAGGCTTAGCTGGTCAAATACTCAAGAAAGGACTTCTTATCTAGCGATTGCTTCACATCGGCTAGCCACTCAGCATCTTTGTGCTCAAAGTGGCTTTTCGTTGCGTCATAACCTAGATCATATAACTGCTGGAGGCTCTCGTTATCAACATTAAACGCGCCCCACTTATCGATGCCTTCAGGGGCGATGCACACATCAGGCAACTTCATGCTTTTTAATAGGTGTGCTGAGCTGTAAATCTCAAATACCCGATCCAGCACGTCAAAGGCGTTAGCAAACTCATCACTCTCTTTGTGCTCAAGCGGGCTGAGGTACATCCCGAGGTGTGCTTGGCATTGATCATTGATGAGATCGGTAGGGAAGTTGTTGGTGATCCCACCATCAGAGAATAATTTACCGTCGATCTCCACCGGGGTGAACATGCCCGGATAGGCCGCCGAAGCGAGCAGGGCAGGAAGCAATGGACCTTCGTTAAATACCACCTGATGGGCGGTGTTGAGATCGGTGGTGGCAACATAGAGTGGGATGTCTAACGCATCAAAGTTATCGCGTTTGATCCAGCCTTTGAAGTGCTTCTTGAGCCGTTCGGAATTGATAATGCCTAGCTTGTTGAAAGAGAAGTTATCAATCTTGAACATTTGGTTTTCAACAAAGAAGGAGAAGATGTTGTCCGGCGTATGCCCCGCCGCATAAAGGGCCCCCACAAGCGCACCGCCACTTGCCCCTGAAATGATGTCAGGCTTGATGCCTTGCTCTTCAAGGTACTTGAGCATGCCGATATGCGCCATGCATTTAGCGCCGCCACCTGATAACGTGAGACCAAATTTATAGGGCTTGCGGTTGAAAAAAGTCGGTGATGCCAATGTATTTGCTCCTAAGTTGATGACATGTTTCCTGCTCCTCTACCATAAGATATCAGATAGAAATTTAATTGAACCTGACTCGTTATAGTATAAAAAGCCACCATTTCTTTTCAGTGTGTAACGTTTCAAATTTACAACGTACAACAAGAATGATCATTGTCTTTAGTATATTCAAGTGTGATTATTGTCACATTTTTGTCTGGTTTGTTGGCTCTTAAGTTGAATTCATTTGAGATCAATATCACACCAACAAACGTTTGCGTGGTTGTTTATTGAGCGATCTTTTGTTGGCGGAATGTTTTGTTTTAACGTTTAAGCATCATGCAAAGGATTACAATTAACCCTTGATTCATCAAACTTACTGAATTTACAGCTTGAAACATTTAGGTTGATTTTCGAGTATTTGTTCTATTTTCTACATGTATATTTCTCGTGCTTTTATTCCTCCTTTTTATTGGTTTTCGAGAAATGAAAAAAACAACTATCAAACATGCTGCACTAAGTGCTGCGATTATTGCTTCACTTGCTGGGTGTAATAGCAGTACGAAAGATAACGCCAGAATTATCCAAGAGTGCAAGATGTATGAGCCGACCCCTTCGGTTATCGTCAAGGGCAACAATAACGAATTGACACATCAAACAATTACCATCGGTGCAACAGGCGATATGCATGGGCGTATCTTCGCCTACGACTACGCGCTTGATGGCGTCGATGTGAATGCTGGCTTTACAAAAATTGCCACGTTGCTTAATGAAGAGCGTGCCAATAATGATAACTTCTTAATGATTGATCTTGGCGATACGGTGCAAGGTAACTCAGCTGAGCTATTCAACAACGAGCCTGTTCACCCAGTCGTTGAGACCATGAACTTCATGGATTACGACCTTTGGGTCCCGGGTAACCATGAATTTGACTTTGAGCGTGCTTTCCTAGAGCGAAGCCTTGAAGGATTTAATGGTTCAGTGATCTCATCAAACATTGTTTGGGACAAAGATTCAACTGACTGTAAATCTAATGGCGAGGAACCATTCCTGCGTGGCTACCAAATCTTCCAAGTTAATGGTGCCAAAGTGGCTGTTATTGGCTTAACACCATCTTGGGTGAAAGTGTGGAATGCATCTAACCCGGAAAACTTCCGTAATCTTGATTTCAAAGATGAGCATGTTGCGATTGAGCAAACCGTCAATGCTGTGATAGATCAATACCAGCCAGATGTGGTGATTGGCGCGCTTCACTACGGACGTAAAGAACACGATCGCGGTGTTCATGAAATCGCTTCTGATCTTGCGGATAAGTTTGACGTGATCTTTATGGGCCACGAGCATGCACGGTTTATTGAGCAAGTTGAGAAAGGCGCAGACTTCACGGCAGAAATGCCAAATATTTCTGCTGATAACAAAAATGAAGTAGAAGACAAAAATAAATCAGGCGTATACAACGCCGAAAACCGCCATGAGAAAGTGAAAGTTATCGAGCCGGGTAACTGGGGCTGGGCTTTGGCAAAAGCAGAAATCGAACTTGAGAAAGATGAAAACGGTAAGTGGCAGATCGTTGATACCACACTGTCGAACCGTACTGTTGCCGACGTTGAAGAAGATCCTGCTCTGCAAAACGAGATGCAGCATATTCACGATGCATCAGTTGCTGACGCTAATATCATGATTGGTAAAGTAAAAGGTAACTTCACCAACACGCCAAACGGTCGAGCTGATGAAGCGGTTCATGATAATCAGCACCTAACCGACGAAGGCTTGCGTCTGTATACGACTATCCATAGTGCGAAGCTTTCTGACATGCCATTAACTGATTTGATTAACCAGATCCAAATCATGAATGTTGAAGATAAAGCTGGCGTAGAAGTAGATGTGTCTGCCGCTGCGCTGTTCTCTGATGGTTCAAATCTATTCCACGACCAAGAGTACCGCAAGAAAGACAGTGCCAACCTTTACATGTACGACAACCAGCTGGTTGCCGTGAATATCACGGGTAAGAACCTGAAGGAGTACATGGAATGGTCATATGGTTACTTTAATCAATACCAAGATGGCGATATCACCGTCTCTTTCGATCCAGAAGTACCATCGTTTAACTACGACATTTTCGATGGTCATATCGAATACGTGGTTGATTTAAGTGAGAAGAAAGGTAACCGAATTCAGGATATCAAGATCCGTGGTGTTGAATTAGAAGATGAGCAAACCTACGTGCTGGCTATCAATGACTACCGCTTTGGTTCGCCAATGAAAGAAGTGGGCTGGGTAACTGATGAAGACGTTATCTGGGACTCTTCAGCCGAGCCGATTTACGCGGTGCGTGACATGCTAACAGATTACGTCGCCAAAACGGGTGTACTTGATCGCGTTAAGTTTGAAAATACCAACTGGTACATCAAGCAATACGGACCATCTGATACTGATGGCGTAGTAGCCGACGAACACAAAGGTGCTATTTTGACCCTACGTGAAGATGGTGCTGAAGGTGAGGCACTTTGGAACCGTCTGGTCAGTAAAGAAATTTGTGTTATGCGTTCAGGCCCAAGTGATCGTGATTCTATTAACGTGTCGCTGAGCACTAAAAATGCCAATTCTTGGTTTGAAAACCCGAACAAAGATAGTGACGATTTAACTGAAGTGTATAACGGTTGTACTTATACCAATCAGATTCAGTAATAAGCTATTGATTTAAATTAAGAAGGCGCATTAGCGCCTTCTTGTTTAGGATACCGAAATGTTTAACCGATTAATTTTTCCGACCGTTATCTTTATTATTTCTACGGCTATTTTGTGGCTTTCGCCAATGGTTAGCGATAGTTTTCGCCCCACAGCCTATAGCAACCAAGTTTTTGTTAAGGCGGAAGTCATAGAGGTTTTAACTGAAAGTACTCAATCGGATCATTTAGTACCTTCAATTAAAACGGGCCGCCAACGTTTGTTGGTGAAATTATTAGATAGTGAGGAGCAGGGTAAGCAAGTTGAAGTCGAGAACCAACTTAGCCGACTTCATAACGTCTATGTGCAAGAAGGCGATAGGTTCATCATGCTTATTCGCGAACAGGCAGGGCGAACCATTTACTGGCCATTCAACCATGATCGCTCTTCAGCAGTGTATTGGATGATTGGCATCATAGTGTTACTGACTATCTTGTTGGCCGGGATCCAAGGTGTTAACTCTGTGGTCTCATTGTATTTCACAGGCGCGTTATTGATTGGCGTATTGGTACCAGCGTTATTCGCAGGATTTAACCCTGTTATTGTGACTATTGGCCTTATGGCGATAAAAATTATCGTCAATTTCTTGCTGGTTGCGGGGTACAACAAGAAGTCCATTGTCGCCATGCTAGGTACGCTGGCCGGCGTTATAGTTGCCGGGGTGATGGCACAGATATTTGGTGAGATGGCGCAATTGAATGGCTTGTATCTCGACAAGGGGGAAGACCTCCTTTATTTAGGTGGCACAGGGCAGATCCAGGTACGCTGGTTGCTGTTTGTCGCCATTATGATCTCGGCCCTTGGTGCAGTTATGGATGTCGCAATCTCGATGGTTTCTTCTTACCATGAACTTCGTGATGCTTCGCCAGAGCAAACGGAAAAAGAGCGTTTGATGGCAACAATACGCATTGGCCGCGATATTCTTGGCACCATGACCAACACCTTGGTTTTGGCGTTTGTTGGAAGCGCACTCACGACCATCATGATGGTTTGGGGCTTCCAAATGCCAGTGATGCAATTTATGAATATTCCCGCTCTGTCACTGGCGATGATCCATGGCCTTGCAGGCAGCATTGGTTTGATCATGACTGTGCCATTGACGGTATTGATTGCGAGTTTTGTCTACCAAAAATATAACGACTAAAAAGAAGGCGGTGCATCAAAGAGGCACCGCCTTATAGAGGCTAGGACTAGCTGTGAGGGCGGGACACGGAAGGAGCAGTGTCGCCCGTCTGTGAAGGGTTATGCCAACATAGCTAGCCCATGAAACCGAGGTTCATGGTGCCAAAATTGGCAGAGGTGGTGGGGAATACCGTCTCGATCCCCGAACTGCTGACGCCAAACCAAGTGGCTAACGTGGCGGCCATTTGCTCATGAGCGAGGGTAGGGATCAAGCGTCCCCTGCCGTTATCATCCGGACTACCCACACTAAAGTCAGGGTAGGCGCCATAACAACCGCCCATAACGCTACCGCCAATCACCAATTGGTTGCTGCCCCAACCATGGTCGGTACCGTTATTGCTATTGTTGTGCATGGTACGGCCAAAATCTGACATCGTGAAAGTGGTGACATTCGGTTGCAGACTTTCTAAGGCTAGCGTGAACTCAGTAAGCGCGGTATCAAGTTGGCTATACAGCGATTCATGCCTTGGTAGTTGGTTGGAGTGGGTGTCGTACCCGCCTTGGTTAACGATGAACACCTGACGTCCCACACTCCCCGATGCGACAGACGCGTCAATGATGCGCTTTACAGCAGATAGTTGGGAGCTCAGAGAGCTGTTACGGCTGATGTTCGGATCTAAAGGCGTAGACTCGATCAAAGAGCGGAAGTTGTTATAGGGGGTGAGGAAGCCTTCATGCTGTTTTAGGTATTGCTGGTGGAAAGGGGAAAGGTAAACCTCGTTGACCATCTCGTTGTATTCCGCTTCCAGTGTTGATGAGTCGCTAAAGGTACTGACTTCAGACACCGAGCCTTGAGTGTTAGTACGCACATCACCGACATTCACCCCTGATAACCAACTATTACCGCCGAGGGAAACCAGTTCGGGTATGGCTCCGCCTTGCGCAAGTAGGTCCATCAATAATCCGCCCCAGCCATATGCGGCATAACCACTACTCTGCCAGGCACTTTCCCAGGCATATTGCTGCTTGGAGTGGTTGAATAACCCCGTTGGGTTTGGGGCTCCGCTGCCGGCAGGGCCAACCAGTGTACCTATATTGATGAGTCCGGCTGCCAGCCCATTCTGAAACAGCGATTGCACACCGGGCATATTGGGGTGTAGTCCTATGGGTACCCCGTTGTTATCGGTTTTGCCTGTCATTAACAGTGAGGTTTTTTCTATGGCAATATTCGGGCGTCTGGTGGCGTACTTGCCATACAGGTCATCATCGCCAGCCATGAGCATATTAAAAGAGTCATTGCCGCCGCGAAGGAATACACAGACCATGGCCTTATAGTCGGTGGCTGCGTAGGCTTTATTGCTGAGCGTGAACGCCATCGGTAGTGAGCTTGCCCCCGTCATCAGGGCGCTATGTTGTAAAAATCGACGTCGCGATAATTTCATCATGAGTTACTCCTGAATCTGGAATTCTGGTGACATGGCTGCCACCCAGAAGACTTTGTACATATTGTCGTGATTAGATTTTGGCATGGCGTCATAGACATCCCCCAGCCGTTGTTCGAGCTGCGGAGTAAGCGTACCGTCGAACAACGTATCGGCGAGCTGATCCAAAAAGCCTTGCCTGTCATTGGCGGTCCAGAGTGGGGTGAAGGCAGAGTAATCAAGGATCAGACGATCATCGGCTAACCCGGTGACATCGCCATCGAGAGTGGTATCGCTTTTTAGCTTACGGTAAATGAGATTGGCAAAGTTAGGGATCTCTGCCGAGGTATATAATGCGAATTCAGGCCCAATCAAGTTGTTATCTTCCAAAGGACCGCTAGGGGTGAAATTAGCAGGGAAGAAATTGAAAACGGATGGCGCACTTAATGGGCCTTGAGAAAATCGGTGCTTTTCCGGTGAGTATTCGCCATCGTAGCCGTAGCCAAGGCTGGTATCACGGTGATGCGGATAGCTATCACCCATCTGGCTATTAAACGCCCGATAGAGGGCTGCTGTAGTGAGTATGGGTTCGCGCGCTTTGGATACTGAAATAGGGTTGAACTCATAAGGTTGGGGGTCGGTTAAAATGGCTTTGACGACTGCTGCTAAATCACCTTGGGTGTTGTTGAAAACCCTTGCTACCCGCTCGACATAGAACTTATTCGGGTTGGAGGTCACCAATTGTTTAATCAGGTGCTTACTAACAAACACGGCGGTTTCACGCTTGCCAATCAAGATATTGAGTAGCCTTTCCAGCTCTTCATCAGCGCTTTCGTTACCGGGGTAATTCTTGCCGAGAATACGTTTAGGATCAGTATCATGATTGGCAGCGGTAACCACCATTGGCGCTAATAGCCCATTGGCTTCATCCCACCCGGTAAAAAGCCGAGCTAACTCTTGGACATCCTCCTCGGTATAAGCCGGAATAGGGGCGCCGGTTTCACTGTCCTTTTTAACTATGCCACGATAGTTAGTTTTCCATTCGCCAAGGGAAAACAGTTGGAGCAGTTCTCGGGCGTAGTTCTCATCAGGGTAACGGTTCTGCTCGGGATCAGGCGGTAAGTTGCCTGCCATGGTTAGGAAGCGTCCCATCGCGGGTGAATAGGTAACATCACGCAAGAGATCTTTATAATTGCCGAAGGCGTGTTGCACTAAGAGATCGTAGTAGATGGCAAGCCCTTTGGCGCGATTGTTGCCGGAAAGCCCCGCATCATTTTGTGAGACGACCAGCATCTGGCTCAAGGCGAATGCCACCCGTTGGCGAAGTTGATCCTCGCTGTTTAACGCTATGCCCCACCAAGCGTTACTGCGGTAGTTGCGGTGCTCGCTAATACTGCCGTTTATCTCGCCCCGAATAGTTTGGATCCGGACATATTCGTCGTGGTGGTAGGAGGCGGGCAAAGCCATTTGTTCATCTACCCATTGTTCTGCGGTTTGGCCGACTAAGGCATTAACCGTCGATGGGGTTGGGCCGAAAGTTCCCCGTTCTAATAATCGTGCGGCATTTTGATAATCGAGTATAAGTGGGGTGTCGATGCGTTCGAATTGTAAACTGTAGCTGTTATCCTCAGCCCAGAGATGGTTTTCAGTCTTGGACTTTATTGGAACGATGGTGTCATCAGGCTGTAGTTGACCGATGGTAACCCTGAGACTGTTATTATTGATACACTGGCCAATATGGTACGGCCACTGTGCTTTTCGGTTGTGTCCTTTTTTATTTATTTGGCATTCAAAGGTTTCAACAATATTACCGTCGCTAACGACGGAGACATTGACGGAATATGGAAAGTAGCTGTAGTTTATTGCTCGCTTGATGCTACCATTGTCAATCAAATCAACAGCGTATGCATTTATTGCAATAATTTGAAAGAGTAAGAAAACGATAGCCTTTTTCAAAATATTGACGGTTTTGAAAAACATCGTGTTTACTCCGGATTGAAGTGAAAGTTATTGATAAATAAAGCTTTGGCCGATTGGTTCTCACGATCTTGCATGTTGTTTAATCAACAAATTAGCCTGATCTTTTTATACACTAAAAATTAGATCGAAAAGAATATCGGTTACCTTAATAAAAGTATGTGTTTTAAGTTTCATATAAACTTATTTAGCGAACTGTGAAGTTAATGCAGAATAAATAAGAAACAGCCTTATTTTATAACATAGGGTTGAATAACTCTGACTTAATGCTATCGGCTAGTATCGGACGTGACTTAGGTATTTAGTTATTCTTTTTTTGGGGTGGTGGTGGCGCTATTTTGCTTTGCGTGTTGTATTTAAAATAAAAAAGCCAGCACTGAAAAGTACTGGCCATTTGGATATACCCAAGTTAGTTCAAGATGGGCATCTTTAAGTCGTTTGGGTATAACGAGTTAGAACTCGGCATCGACTCGAAATGTCATCCGCTCATGGGTAATCGGATGGTCCAAAACTAAGGTTTCAGCATGCAGGTGCAGGCGGTTTTCCTTTTTGCCATACAGGTCGTCGCCGATAATTGGCATTTGCAAGCCGAGGGGGTGGGCGCAGTGAACCCTTAACTGGTGGGTACGTCCTGTTTTCGGCGAGAGATACACTTTGGTACGGTTGTCTTTACGTTCAATCACCTGCCAAGTGGTTTCCGCAGGTTTTCCGTGCTCGTAACAAATCAACTGGCGTGGGCGGTCATCAAGATCACCGCGCATTGGTAGGTTGATTGTCCCTTGCTCGTTTTCAAGTAGGCCATCAATGAGGGCAACGTAGCGTTTTTCGACCGTACGTTGGATGAACTGCTTCTGTAGGCTCTTATTTGCCCGCTTGCTAATCGCGATAACCATCAGGCCAGATGTCGACATGTCCAAACGGTGGACAATCAATGGACCCGTTGCATTTGGGAACAACAGCTTCATGCGATGGTACACCGAGTCTTCGATGGTCTTGCCCGGAACAGACAGAAACTCGGCAGGTTTATTTACCACTGCCATGTCTTCATCTTGATAGATAATATCGACGTGCTTGCCTTCTGCTGGGTTTGATAGCAATGGGTTTTCATCCACGACCAAACCTTCAAGCATATGGGTCAATATTGGCTGGCACTTACCCTGACAAGCCGGGTAGTAGTTCTTGTGTTGCCTAATTTCAGATTTAGGCGGTAATCCCCACCAGAACTCGGCAAGGGCAATAGGCTTCAGCCCCCACAGGTAAGCGTATTGTAATAGCTTGGGTGCGGCGCACTCTCCGGCAGCAGCTGGCGGAACACCTTGGGTCGTTTTTGCAAACAATTCGCCCAGGTTTTTATTTTCCCCATTGGCGTTGAGGAAGCGGTATTGGGCAAACAGTTTTTGTTGCAGTGCGTTTGAGCGTGCCTTGCGTTGCTCTTTCAGCGGGGTGATTTCTCCAACAAGCGTATCTAACTCTTGTTGGATAGTGCCAATACGCTCTTCCCAGTGGAGCTTCAAATCACGAAGCTGGAGTTTTTCAATCACACTCTCTTTGCTAAGCTGCTTCTTCAATGCATTGCGTGCATCTTCTGTGAGTGTCGCCGCGGCCGCTCGTTTGGCTTTACGTACCTTGCGGCCTTCCACCATGTTACTGCGGTGGGCTTTGAGGGCTTCTTCACCCGCTTCGCGCTCTTGTTTGAGGGTGATAGCAAGTCGGTTGAGAACTGGATTGGATTCCAGGGCTTCAATTTCAGCGGTAATCTGGTTGATCTCAGCCTGTTCTACTAAGTAGAAGCTGTCTTCAGCCAGCATATCAAATACAGGCGGGACAAAGCCTGGCAGTAGGTTTTGATCGGCTATTTTGCCGGAAAAGGCAGACAGGTAGCCGATTTCGCCTTGACAGTTCTCAACAACAAGTACACCAAACATTTTGCCGATGGCACTTTCAGTATCACCGTTCAAACCGAAGTTATGTTGCCAGTCAGTCTGCGTTAGCAAGTGCTGCTGCAATTCTTCCGCCGCCAAGATGCTGATTGGGTGCGGCTCGTAATAAAACGGATAGGTGAACTTTTCCGGCAGTGTATAGCCATCAATGGATGACTTGAACGGTGTAAAGCAATGTTTCGGGCTGTGCATAGGCAGATCTAAATACAACGTTGGGCCCGCTGAGCACAACGCTTCATGGGCATGGTTAAAGGCGGGCAATTCTAACTGTTCAGCGACAATTTATCACTATTTCAACCCATGAAAATTGATAGCTTTTTGACATTCTAGAGCTTGCTTTTTAAAACTTTAGGCTTACACTTGTTCGCTCAGTCAGCTAACAAGTGTAAGCTAAAATAATGAAAACAACGCTCAACCCTTTGAAGCATTTTGTAAATGCTTCGCTGTTCAATAACTCTTCAGCTACCGATTGGTTAGCGCCGGTTATTCAATTACGACGGCCCGGATGGCAACCTGGGCTATTTCGCTGTGACGTCAAAAGTAAACAACTTATCAACCAACAAGTGCTGCAATTGCGCCTCAAGCCAGCAGCAAACTGGCCAGGTTTTACGCCAGGTCAGCACATCGAGCTCAATACGGAAATAGAGGGTCGCCAACAAAGCCGCACTTTTACCATCTCGAGCTCATTGTCTCTGTGGCATCAAGAGGGTGAGATACAACTCACCATCAGGTGTCATCAAGATGGCAAATTTACTCCGCACCTGTTATCGGCCGTTTCGCCTGGTGATCGGTTATACATTAGCGAAGCCAAGGGAACATTTTTCCCCAACGCCGACAGTACCCCTCTATTGTTAATCGCCGGTGGTACTGGCATTACGCCATTTGCCAGTTTTCTTAACGACCAAGTGAAAAGCGCAGCCCCGGTCACCTTGTTACATTTTGCGCCGACCGCAGGTAACCATCTGTTTAGCCAACAGTTCACTGAACTTGCGCAACGTTCCCCGCAGTTTCGTTACTTACCGCTAAGTACTCAGGAACATGGCTATCTGAGTAGCGAAATATTGCGACAACACCTCAGCCCAAATGGTAATGACCGTATCATGGTCTGTGGCCCTGATGGGTTAATGAAGCAGGCTCGGAAATTGGCTGAAGCAGCAGGCATTGCCGCAGACAACGTCGTCACTGAAGCCTTCTCGCTCACCATTGATAGTCTTGAATCAGGTGCAGCGCCAGCTATCGCTGTCAGCCAGAATGGCATCAGCCAGCGGGTACAACCAGCCCAAGCCGATACGCTACTGAATCAATTGGAATCAGCAGGCGTCGCAATACGCTCCGGGTGCCGCATGGGGGTCTGCCACCAATGCAGTTGCCTTAAAAAGTCCGGCACTGTCGTCAATTTGCTTACCGGGAAGACATCCGGCCCCGGTGAAGAGCGTATCCAAGCTTGCATCTCTCAAGCACAGACCCAGATCGAACTTAGCCTTTAGGATCCAACATGAAGCAATTAACGCCTGCCGATTTCGATAATCTGGCCCGTGATTTAGACCAAATTAAAGCTGACACCCAGAAAAAGGTCGGCCAAACTGATGCTCAATATATCCGCAAAGTCATCCTGGTACACCGAGCGGCTGCCATCGCCGGCCGCGTTCTGATCTTTGCCGGTTGCTTCGTGCCATGGATGTTGATCCCCGGTATTGTGCTGCTTGCACTGGCCAAGATCCTCGACAATATGGAAATCGGCCATAATGTGCTCCATGGCCAGTATGATTGGATGAACGATGCCAATATCAACTCCGATAAGTTCGAATGGGATATTGCTGGTGACAGTGGCAGCTGGAAACGGGTTCACAACTATGAGCACCATACCTACACGAATATCGTCGGCAAAGATCGTGATTTCGGCTATGGCTTGCTACGCCTATCCAATGATTTTCGTTGGCGAGTTAAAAACCTCTGGCAACTGCTAACCTATGCGGCCTTGAGCCTGCTTTTTCAGTGGGGAGTGTCCTACCATGAGTTGGCTGGAGAGCGGGTATTCTTCGGTAAAAAGAAAGAGGGACGTGAATCAGCAGTCTCACATAGTGAACTGAAAAAAGCCTTCTTCGCTAAAGGTGCCCGACAAATATTCAAAGATTATCTGTTGTTTCCGGCCCTTGCTGGACCGTTCTTTGTGACTGTTTTACTGGCAAACCTGTCTGCCAACGTACTGCGCAATTTATGGACATCGACCATTATCTTTTGTGGTCACTTTCCTCAACAGACCCGCACATTTACCACAGAAGAGTGCGAAAATGAGTCTAAGGGACAATGGTATTATCGCCAAGCCTTGGGTTCAGCCAACATTAACGGCAAGCCATGGTTTCATATTCTGAGTGGGCATCTGAGTTTGCAAATTGAACATCACCTGTTCCCGGATATGCCCTCATCGCGCTATCAAGAAGTTGCCCCTCAGGTCCAAGCTGTCTTTGCTCGCTATGGTATCCCCTATAACACTGGCCATTTCTTCAGCCAATATGCTTCGGTAGTCAAGCGCATTGCCCGCTATTCGCTTCCATGATCTTGGCCGCTTGCGAATACCGACTGGAACCCCAGAAATAACAATGCCGCTCACGTTAAGTGAGCGGCATTTTGGTTTTAGCGCGTTATTTTAAGCAAGTTATTTCAAGCGATACTTAATTTAAAGGCTACTTTGTTCATGCGGCTTGGTTGAGTGCCTGCGCTGTTGATCTTGTTGCTGTGCGCTTATCTAGCGCCCCGCTTAGGCGAGTCAGTGCCAAGGCAAACAAGACAATGATGCCGCCTACCCAAGGGGTGTGCATTAAGCCAGCTTTTGAAACAATCATGCCGCCACCCCATGAACCAAAGGCAATACCCACATTGAATGCCGCAATGTTCAAACCTGAAGCCACATCCACAGCATCTGGGGTGTGCTTTTCAGCCAGTTTTACAACATAGACTTGCAGGCCAGGTACATTACCGAAGGCAAACGCACCCCATACTAAGATGGTAGCTACCGCCAGAATTGGGTTAACGGCAGTGAAAGTAAAGGTGAACAGTACTGCAGCCAAGCCGATGAAAATTAATGTTAATGCACTAATCGGCCCTTTTTTATCGGCCATTTTACCGCCCCAGATGTTACCAACAGCAACCGATACGCCGTAAACCAGCATGATTAGGCCAATGGCGCTGGCATTAAACCCGGCAACCTCTTCTAGGATTGAAGCTAAGTAGGTGAAAGCTGTGAATGAGCCGCCATATCCAATGGCTGTGATGGCATATACCAATAATAGACGAGGCTGGGTCAGTACCTTTAATTGCGATGACAGCTTAGTTGCCGCAGGTTGCTTGAGGTTCGATGGTATCAATAGCGCACTGCCGATTAGGGCAATAATGCCAAGGATAGCCACAATCAAGAAGGTTGTTTGCCAGCCGAACAGTTGGCCGATGTAAGTACCGATAGGCACACCAGTCACCAGAGATACGGTTAGGCCCGTGAACATAATCGCGATGGCGCTGGCGGCCTTGTCTTTGGCGACTAAGCCGGTGGCGATTGTTGAACCTATTGAGAAGAACACACCGTGCGCCAAGCCGGTCAGAATACGGGCGGTGATCAGCGTGTTGTAGCCCGGCGCCTGCCAGGCCAATAGGTTTCCGGCAACAAATAGTGACATCACGGCTAGCAACACATGCTTGCGGTTCCACTTACCGGTTAAGGCAGTAAGGACAGGTGCACCAATGGCCACACCCAGGGCATACAAACCACCAGTAGGCCGGCAGAAGGAAGTGATACGTTGAGGTCTTGCGCCATGGTTGGGATAAGGCCAACGATGACGAACTCAGTGGTGCCGATGGCAAAGGCACTGAGGGTTAACGCTAAAAGTGCTAATGGCATAATGCTTTTCTCTTCGTGTTAGGTTGTAAGGAGTGTCGCCCTCACTTGATGGCGTGTATTATTCGAGAAAAGTGATTTGTGAAAAACAGCACTATTGGCAAATTACTTTTGTTATTATTGAAATAATAACTGCTCACTTCATTTGGAAGAAAATATGCTTACTCGTTCTGATGACTTGGAAATCTTGCTCGCCGTCATTGATAGCGGTGGTTTTTCAGCCGCCGCCGAAGCACTCGATATCCAAGTCGCGAGGGTGTCCAGGGCGGTCAGTAAAATCGAGAAGCAACTAGGTGTGACGATTTTGAACCGTACCACGAGACGCACGGAGCTAACTGACGAAGGGCGGATGTTTGTTGAATCTGTTCGGGTGGGGTTGCAGCACATCCAACTGGCCGAGGAAGAAATCGTATCGAGAGGGGAGCTACCAAAAGGCCGCCTAAGGGTCGATGCTGCCAGTCCGTTTGTTTTTCACCAATTAGTGCCTCTGGTCGGTGCATTTAAGCAAGCTTATCCCGACATCGAGCTTGAGCTGACGTCGAATGAAGGCTTCGTCGATTTACTGGAGAAACGCACCGATGTGGCGATTCGCATAGGTAAGCTTACCGATTCTACGTTGCATGCCCGTCCGCTGGGAGAAAGTGCGCTCTACCTTGTTGCTGCCCCTGAATACCTTGCCAAGCGTGGTTTACCGCAAAAGCCCGATGAACTGACAAGCCATGAGTTGATTGGTTTCACTGGTGCGAAGGTATTGAACAGTTGGCCGTTAAAGGGTGTTGGGGAAATAAAGCCCACCATTACATGCAGTAATGGCGAAACTGTTCGACAACTTGCCATACAAGGCAATGGAATTGCTTGTTTATCTGGGTTTATGGTGAAGAAAGATATTTCAGCAGGGCGGTTAGTGCCTGTCTTGGAGAGTCATAAACTATTGAATACCGGGCGTGAGCAAGTTAATGCGGTGTACTACAAGTCTTCCAATGTGGCGCGGCGTATTTCAGCTTTCATCGATTTTATCAAGCCACAACTGTCGCTCTGATTTTGTCATGCGAGAGCAAGCCCAGTTACGATGGTGAGTCGTGACTGGACTTCTTGCTCTTAGCTTTAAGGCGCCTGGAATTAACGGCGTCTGGATTTAACGGCGTTTAGACAAAAGCCTGTTCAGAGTTAACCAAAGGCACTCGGGTGGATACGGCGTGAAGTGCGATATTGTGGATCATCTCATCCACAGTGGTACAGCAATCCATCAAGATTGAAACATCATACTTTTCAGCGGCTTTGGAAATGGCGGTGTGGGTTACACAGTTCTGGGTCATCATGCCGCAAACCAGTAATTCTGTAACACCATGGCGCTGGAGTACGTTTTCTAGCTCCGTTTTTTCAAAACCATCGGCAAACGCTTTCACCACCACTTCTGCGTTAGGCGCTGCAGCAAAGATCTCTGGGTGAATATCAGCCCCGGTTGTCCCTTCATTAAAGAATGGGGCGATCCCCATTGCTGCATCAGCAATGTGCTGGATGTGGATGACTGGAATATTATGTTGGTTGGCGTTATCAATCGCGGTTTTAATGTTCGCTAGTGTTTGTTCGGTATTCCAAAGCGGAAACTTACCGGCTGGGAAATAGTCATTTTGTAGATCGATAACGAGTAGGGCTTTCTGGCTCATGGTTGACTCCGTCAAGTTGATTTTGATGATGTGAGTATAGGTACTGTAAAGTGAATTATTCAGAGTCTAAAATGACATAAACAAGGTCAAAACTGACAAAGTTGAAAAGCATCATCATGAGCGAGAGACAACCAAAGACAATCATAAAGATAGCGATAGTCGATTATCCAAATAGTTTGAAGTCAGCACTGTATGGTTTGGAAGAGTTGTTCCAAATGGCGAATTTGGCATGTCGCGATTTAGCGATTTCCCTTGAGTTTCAGTGTGATATTGTTAATCAAAACCATTATAAACATATCGATGGGAAAGGTGATCAAGCGCCGTCCTATGCCGCGATTATCCTGCCTCCGAGCCTGCAGAGTGACTATTACCTAGCTCCCGAACAGATATTAATGGCCTGGCTTCATCACCATCACCAAAGGGGCGCGGTACTCACCTCGGCCTGTGCCGGGGCGTTTATTCTTGCGGCAACCGGATGTTTGGATAACAAAGCTGTCACGACCCATTGGGGCTTAGCGGACTTGTTTAAGCAGCAATATCCTCAGCACCATCTGTCGGTAGAGCAAATCTTAATTAACCAAGGTGATGTGATCACCGCGGGTGGAATGATGTCATGGCTTGATTTGGGTTTTGAGTTGGTCGCTCAATTCTCAAACCCCAGTGTGATGCGAATGGTGGGCAAAATGCTAGTGGTTGATACCGGTGCGCGGGAGCAACGTTACTACCAACAATTTTCCCCCAACTACCAGCATGGGGATGAGGCAATCGTTGCGATCCAGCATGAAATTAACGACAGTTACAGCCAAAGTTTGAGTGTGTCTGCGCTAGCGAAGCAGGTAAACCTGACAGAGCGTACTTTCCTTAGGCGTTTCGTTAAAGCGACAGGTATCAAACCTACCCAATACATTCAACGCGTACGGATCCAAAAGGTATGCGACATGCTTGAGTCCACCAACCATTCGTTTGAATGGATTGCCAATCAGGTGGGTTATGACGACGCAAGCGCCTGTCGTAAGGTATTTTTTCGTACTATGGGCTTAACCCCGGGTGACTTTAGAAAACGATTTTCGGCCAGTCGCTAAGCCAATCTGGATTTACCAAGTTGAACTGTTTCATTTTTAACAAAAGTCATTTGTTATTTGTGCTATTAGTGCAAATTAATTTGGTTGCTAATATCGCCATCAAGTTAATTTTGTAGGACGTATAATCATGACGGCTTCTTTATTTCAGCCAACTCAGCTTGGCCAGTTTTCAATCAATAACCGTATCGCCATGGCACCGATGACGCGTTCTCGTACGACCCAGCCGGGTGATGTGCCAAACGACATGATGGCCACGTATTACGGTCAGCGGGCGACTGCAGGTCTAATCATTACCGAAGGGGCGCCAATTTCGGCTGTCGGTCGTGGTTATTCGTTAACGCCGGGTATCTATACTCAAGCGCACATCGATGGATGGAAAAAGACAACACAAGCTATCCATGACAAGGGCGGGAAAGTCTTTATCCAGTTGTGGCATGTTGGTCGCCGCAGCCATGAAAGTATTACTGGTGAGGAAATCGTATCGGCATCTGCTATTAAGGAAGCGGACAAAGTCTTTGGCCCGTTGCCAGACGGTGGGTTCGGTATGATTGAAACTGGCGTACCACGTGCAATGAGTATCGCGGATATTCAACAGACGATTGCTGATTTTGTGCAAGCGGCAAAAAACGCGATGGAAGCAGGCTTTGATGGTGTGGAGATCCACGCTGCTCACGGTTATCTGCTTGATCAGTTCATGCGTCTTGCCAGCAACCAACGTGATGATCAGTATGGCGGTAGCCAAGAAAACCGCATGCGCTTTTTGCTTGAAACAGTAGAGGCGGTGGTTGATGCGATTGGCGCAGATAAAGTCGCTATTCGAGTTTCGCCGCATGTGGTTGAAGGCTTTGCAGACTTTGATCCGGAAATTGAGGCACTAACGCTGAAAGTGCTTGAGCAGCTTGCGCCGCTTAATTTGGCCTACCTGCATTTTTCAGAGAACATCTCTAAGTATGTGGAAGCACCGGAGTCGTTCCGTCAGGCTGCGCGGCAAGTTTACCCTAACACCATTATGGTGGCGGGTAAGTTGGACAAGGCAAAGGCGGAAGCATTGCTTAGCAAAAAGTATGCGGATTTAGTGGCATTTGGCACACCGTTTGTGACTAACCCGGACTTTGTGCACCGTATCGAGCACAACATAGCGTTGACTGATTTTGATGCCGATGCGCGTTTATCTCTATATGGCGGAGACGAAAAAGGCTATATCGATTATCCAACAGCAGAAGAATCACTGACTGTTTAACGATAACAGTGCTAGATAAGAGCGGCGATTAGCCGAGCAGGAACGGGAAGAATAAAGCGAGCCATTCGGCTCGCTTTTTCAGTTTCCAACATTGCTAGTCGCTAATAGGACTTAGGCATCACGCTTTGGCGCCGGCTTATTGCCTGAACGGCTGCGATTGCCGCTCGATGGTCGGCGGCGTTTGTTTTGCGGCTTGGTTGAGCGCTTATCGCTATCGCCTTGGGAAGCCTTACGATCATCGTTGTTACGCTTGTTTTTAGGTACGTAGTTGAGGATCGAGATTGGCACCTCTTTGCGTGGCTCGAACCCTTCCACCACCTTACGGGTAAGCAGGTGGCCTAGGCGGCTTTCAATCGTGCAAAGGTTCTTGAAGTTGTCTTTCGAGACAAAAGAAATCGCTTCGCCTGATGCACCAGCACGGCCTGTACGCCCGATGCGGTGGATATAGTCTTCCGGCGGATAAGGCAGGTCGTAGTTAACCACGCGGGTCAATTCCACGATATCAATACCGCGAGAGGCCACACCAGTAGCGACGAGGTATTTAATCTTACCTGCTTTGAAATCTTCCAATAACTGCTCGCGAATCGCTTGGCTACGGCCGCTGTGGAACGACTCAGCAGCAATACCGCGCTTTTCAAGTTGGCTAACCAGTTTGGCTGCGCCGTGTTTGGTTTCGATAAAGATCAAGGCCTGATCCCACTGGTTTTCAGTGATCAGGTGGCTTAATAGGGCTGATTTTTTATCTTTATCGACAGTTACTAACCACTGGTCAATCTGAGGTTTATTGTTCTCATCAGGGGTGATGGCAATTTCAACCGGATTCTCGACAGCGGTTTTAGCCAGCGAGCGAACCTGCGGAGACAGGGTGGCTGAAAACAGTAGGCTTTGCGCATCAACAGGGGTGCGATCCATGATTTTGTTGATGTCTTCAATAAAGCCCATATCAAGCATGCGGTCGGCTTCATCGAGCACGACAACCTCGAGTTCATCAAGGTGGATAGCACGCTGGGTGCACATATCCAATAGTCGGCCCGGAGTGGCAACCAAAACATCAACACCCTCAATGAGCTTTTGCTTTTGATATTTCGAATCAACCCCACCGTACATGGCCAAGGAGTTTAGCGATAGGTGCTTGCTGTATTGCACAATGCTTTTTTCAACCTGAACAGCCAGTTCACGGGTTGGCGTCAGGATTAAGGCATGAACACGTTTTGGGCGTACCTTGCGTTGTGCATCGCTTAACATCTGCAAAATAGGCAGGACAAAGCTAGCGGTTTTACCTGTGCCCGTTTGTGCTGCTGCCAAGAGGTTACGGCCCGTCAATACCGTCGGGATCGCCTTTTCTTGAATGGCGGTTGGGGCAGAGTAGCCGAGTTCGGAAATGGCTTTGACAATCGGATCGCTTAATCCAAGCTTGGAAAATGGCATGTGAAGTCTCAGGTAAAAATCAAAAAAGACGGCTATTGCCTTAGCAATAGCCGTTAAGTCATAGAACTATTCTAACATGAAGTCAGGACAAGGGGCGACGTGTACGTAGGCTTGGCGGTTGATTGCTTATATTTCTAGCAAGGATTTGCTTTCTTGACCAATCGTTCAATTATGGTTACATTGAATTAAATAACGATCGTTCAATAAAAGGAAGTGTAATGAAAATCTATGAACTGGCCCCGACCCCGAGTGCGAAGCGTGTTAGTTTTTTCCTCGCCGAAAAAGGTATTGAAGTAGAGCGAGAAAGCGTGAATGTCCGTGAGGGGGAGAACTTAACCGAAGCGTTTCAATCTTTGAGTGTGAATGGTCGCATTCCTGTTTTGGCGCTCGATGACGGCACTACGATTTGCGAGTCGATTGCCATCTGCCGTTACTTCGAAGAGCTTTATCCGGAAAAGGCTCCGTTGTTTGGTGCAACTGCCCTAGAAAAAGCACAAGTTGAAATGTGGCAGCGCATCGTAGAGTTACAAGGATTGTTTGTGGCATTTCAGGCATTTCGTAATATCACGGCGATTTATAGCGATCGTGAGACGTGCATTGAGGCCTGGGGGCATGAATCTCGCCAGCGTGTCATCGATTTTTTACCAACACTAGAGAAGCAGTTGGCTGAGCAACCTTACGTCGCGGGTGAGCATTTCAGCGTGGCAGACATTACTGCTTTCGTGTTGATGGGAATGCTTGCGGCACTTGAAGTCGCCATTGATGAATATCCTAATATGCAAGCGTGGAAAACGCGTATTGCTGAGCGTCCTGCAATCCAGAGTATCGCTTAATCATACCAATCTCATCTCTAAACCAATCCCATCTCGGGTAAACGCCCACATTCGCCTTGGTTTGTGGGTGTTTTCTTGTCGCTATTCTATCGCCAGATATTTTAGCCCTGATATTGAATATCACTTTTGCTCGGCAAGCTTTAGGCAGTGGGCAATTTTCTCCACGGTTTGATCATCGAGGTGAGGAGAGTGGATCATATTGATGTTCAAGGTCTGGTTGCTCTCGATAATCGAACTTGGCAGCGGCTTAACTCGGTTCGGATCGATTATGGATTCTGGTAATAACCCGATAGCAAACCCGGTATGCACAGCCGTTGCAATATTCTCTAAGATCGAACTGGTAAGCACGGTATGTTGCTCAAAGTTTGCTTGCTCTATGCCTTGGTGGTAAAGATCGCTGAGTATGCAGTTATCTTGATAGATGGCGACTGGCAAGCTAGAAAGCAGTTCATAGTTTAATTGATTGGCACCCACCCATAGTAACCGCTCACTCCATAGTGTGAGTTTATCCTGATAATCGGCCTCTCCTGAAACAATCGCGATATCAAGCTCGCCTGACATTACTTTACGGCGTAGCTCACGGCTTCTATCACAGGTGATTGTGGCCTCAAGATTTGGGATCTCTTCGCTTAGGATCGGCATGAACCCGGTTAAAAAATGCTGGGTGTAGTCGGTTGGCACCCCGAAATTAAAATGCCCGGATACCGTATCTTCCTTTAGCGCTGAGAATGTCAGGTTATTGAGCTTCAAGAACTGCTCGCTATAGCCTAATAGGGTTTTACCTGTTTCGGTGAGTTGGATTCCCCGGTTGCTCCGTACCATGATTTGGCTACCAACCAATTGCTCTAACTTTTTCATTTGCATACTGATTGCTGCTTGTGAGCGGCAGACGATCTCTGCGGCTTTTTTAAGCTCGCCGGTTTCGGCGACGGCGTTGAAGGTGCGCAACAGGTCAAGATCCAATAAGCGGTCTACTTTTAGTTGGGTTGCTGTCATCGTGGTACCACCGTGGTTTCAATATGAGAACTTAATTTAGAAAAACTAAATTGATGCTTCATTATTATTAGTTTGGCTGAAGTATAAGCCTTTTTTACTATTGTACAAAGTGAATCTAAGGCAATTGGTGAGAGGTAATTATGCGAACTCAATCAACGTCGCTACCGAAAATGATGTCTGGTGTGGTGCTAAACGGCCACGGTGGCTTGGATAAATTGGCGTACCGTGATGACTTGCCAGTCCCTACACCGGGTGATAATGAGGTTGTCATTAAAGTTGGAGCGAGTGCCATTAATAATACTGACATTAATACCCGTATTGGTTGGTATTCAAAGCAGGTGACTTCGCAAACCAATAACGGCGCCCTTGATGGGTTTGACGCTAGCGTTGATGATGACGCGAGTTGGGCCGGCAGCGCGCTGAGCTTTCCACTGATCCAAGGGGCTGATTGCTGCGGCATCATTGTAGCTGTTGGCGGCAATGTTGATGAGAGCCGAATTGGTGAGCGAGTGATCATCCGGTCGATGCAGCAGGTGGGGGATGCCGCTGACCACTTATGCCGGACTTTTGGCTCTGAAGTGAATGGTGGTTTTGCTGAGTATGCCAAGGCTGATGCGGTTGAGGCTTTCACCGTGAAAAGTGAGCTGACAGATAGTGAATTGGCGTCGTTCCCGTGTGCTTACTCAACCGCGGAAAATATGATTGAACGCGCCAATGTTAAAGCGACAGATACCGTGATGATCACGGGGGCCTCGGGTGGGGTAGGCTCGGCGGCTATCCAGCTGGCTAAGCGTCGAGGTGCTAGGGTTATTGCCATTTGTAGCCAATCGAAACGCGAGCAAGTATTAGCATTAGGTGCAGACGAGGTTATCGCTCGCGATCAAGATGTTGTAAAAGTACTGGGTGAAGAGTCGGTAGATGTCGTGATTGACCTGGTTGCGGGTGGCCAATGGGGGAGCTTACTGACTGTCTTGCGCCGTGGAGGGCGTTACGCGGTAGCTGGTGCCATCGCAGGCCCTATGGTTGAGCTTGATGTTCGTACCTTGTATTTAAAAGATCTTACTTTCTTTGGTTGTACCTACCAGCAGCGTGAGGTATTTGAAAATCTGGTCAGTTATATCGAACGCGGTGAAATTAAACCGCTAGTTTCTAAGCAGTATCCGCTAAGCGAAATCAAAACGGCCCAGCAGGCATTCATGGCGAAGCAGTACACCGGGAAGCTAGTGTTGATACCTTGAGTTTTCTTGAACTTGAATAGCAAATACCACTAATGGGTATTCCTCAACACCGTTATATACTTTAGTATATAACGGTGTTGTTTATATCTAAGGTTGTAGCGATGAAGCGATGGTGGGCATATGGGGCTTTGGCGGGGGTACTTTGTTTTTCGAGTGCTATTCAGGCAGGAGAGCGAGTCACTGTTTTTGCTGCCGCATCATTGACCAACGCCCTTAACGACGTAGCAGCAGCCTATCAGCAAAAATCTGGTGTAAAAGCCATTTTCTCTTATGCGTCTTCTTCTTCGCTCGCCAGACAAATTTCCCAAGGCGCACCGGCGGATATCTATATTTCAGCCAATGAAAAGTGGATGGACTATGTCGAGCAGCAACAAGCGATAGAGCCGGATACCCGAAAGACATTGCTGAACAACAGCTTGGTGCTGGTGGCTCCGAACAGCTACCCGCAAGATGAAATTACCCTGTCTGCCTCGTGGAATATTGCCGATGCCTTGCAAGGGACTCGCCTTGCTGTTGGGGATCCGAACCATGTACCGGCTGGTATTTATACCAAAGAGTCACTGAAGGCGTTGGCATTATGGCAGCAAGCCGAGCGGGTGATGGCTCGCGCGAACAATGTACGCTCCGCGCTGCTCTTGGTTGAACGGCAGGAAGCCATGCTGGGGATTGTGTATAAAACCGATGCCTTGATTTCGAAAAATGTGAAAGTGGTGGCTGAAATTCCACAGCAAACCCATAGTCCAATCTCATACCCAGTTGCTATTGTTAAAGATAAATCAAATAGTAAGGTGCAAGGGTTCTACGATTATCTGGTATCCGATGAAGCGGCCGCTATTTTTGCGCAATATGGATTTGGGGAAGTGGAATAGTGTTATCGGAGTACGAGCTTCAGGCATTGCTGCTGAGCTTGAAAATATCTAGCGTCGCCGTTTTGGTCAGTTTACCGTTGGGGGTACTTTGCGCGTGGCTATTGGCCCGGGTTCGTTTTGTTGGCAAGTCACTGCTAGATGGTATTGTCCATCTGCCTTTGGTGTTGCCTCCCGTTGTTATCGGTTATCTACTATTAGTACTGATGGGGCGTCAGGGTGTCATAGGTAAAGCCTTGTATGACTGGTTTGGTATTTCAGTCAGTTTTAGTTGGCGTGGTGCGGTGATTGCCGTGGCCGTTGTTTCTTTTCCCTTGATGGTACGTTCTATTCGGTTGGCGTTAGAAAGCGTTGACCCCAAATTAGAGCAAGCCGCCCGTACATTGGGCGCAAGTCCGTTGAAAGTGTTCTTTACCATTACCTTGCCGTTGACGATTCCCGGTGTCTTAACCGGTGCCATTTTGTCTTTTGCTCGTGCGTTAGGCGAATTTGGTGCAACCATCACCTTTGTTTCAAATATTCCCGGTGAAACACAAACTATTCCTTTGGCCATGTTTTCATTTATTCAAACGCCTGGGGCTGAGCAAGAAGCCGCTCGGCTTTGTGTGATTGCGGTGCTCATTGCTTTGTCATCCTTATTGGCTTCTGAGTGGCTAACCCGCAAAGCACGCAGAAGGTTGAACGCCCTATGATCACCATAAACGTCAAGAAGGCGTTGGGAGCGCTTCAGCTGAATATGCAGCTTGAGTTGCCGATGCAGGGCATTACCGCAATCTTTGGCCGCTCGGGGGCGGGAAAGACATCGCTAATCAACATTCTTAGTGGCTTAAGTGTGCCTGATAGCGGCGTGATCTCTGTGGGGGAACATGTTTTGTATAACAGTGAGACTCAGGTTAATTTGCCGCCAGAGAAGCGTGACATTGGCTATGTTTTCCAAGATGCCCGTTTGTTCCCGCACTATACCGTGGCCGGAAACTTACGCTATGGCTGCAAGCAAGACGATCCACAGCAGTTTACAACCATTATCACCATGTTGGGCATTGACCACTTATTAGAGCGTTACCCTGCGTCCTTGTCGGGTGGTGAGAAGCAGCGGGTAGCCATAGGCCGTGCCTTATTATCTAACCCTGATTTGCTGTTAATGGATGAGCCACTGGCTTCGCTTGATTTGCCCCGTAAACAAGAGCTGATGCCTTATTTGGAAAAGCTTGCTAAAGAAGTGCAGATCCCGATTGTGTATGTGACGCACAGTTTGGATGAGATCTTACGATTGGCAGATCACATGGTGATGATCAACCAAGGCGAGGTGGTGGTATCTGGCCATGTGAACAGTGTATGGGGGGCACCTGAGATGCGGCCTTGGTTACCGGCTAAAGAGCAAAGCTCGCTATTAAGTGCACGCGTGAATTACGATCATGCCCGGTACGCCTTAACGCAGGTGATGCTGAACCATGATTCATTTCTATGGGTGAATAAGCTAAGCCGTGCTCGCGGTGAGTGGGTGAGGGTAAGGATCCACTCTAATGATGTGTCGATCACCAAGGTAATGCCTGAGCAAACCAGTATTCGTAATATCTTGTCGGCTAGAATTGACAAGATCCACCCGGTAGATGAGCAGCAGAAGGTGGAAGTGCGCTTAAGGGTTGGTGAGGCGCAGCTGTGGGCGAACATTACCTTATGGGCCGCCGAAGAGTTGAACTTACAGGTAGGGGATCACGTGTATGCCCAAATTAAGGGTGTGAGCGTTACCCAAGATGATTTGGCTTAAAGTGTTACTTTATTACCGCTGATTCATCCGAAATATAATATAAAAAAGTCCAGCATTATTGCTAATAATAATGTTGGACTTTTTTATTGTACTATTAAGTCAAAAAAGTGATGTTAGTAATAAATATGACTTAAATAGTCGTCATTATTTTTTCTTAAAATGAATTAGATTCAAATTAAAGTCAGCGAACTGTCAATTTTGACTAGCTTAACATACGCGTGTGCCAATAAACGCTAACGCAATGTATCAAGAGTGAGAATTGAGTTTTAATGATTAAATATCATCGGCTTATGGTTTTATTAGTATTCAGGTAGGTCATGTGAGGTGTTAATTTTATGTCAGGAAGAGCAAAAAATAACCGTTGCATATTGAAGGGTTAAGCTGCGAGTCAGTATAGTGTGTTCCACGAAATCGCTGACAGACAATTAGCGGAAATATTAATCTTGCTTTATTTTAGCCTAAGCTTACTTTTAGCTTTTGCCTATTTTTAGGGGAATAAAGCATATCTAATGTATTCAACGGTTAGGTACATCATGCGAGTAGTTCCAATTATTCTATTATCTTCATTACTATTAGTTGGCTGTGGTTCTGGCGGCTCCGACTCTTCTGGTACAAATTCAGGCAACAATGGTGGCGATGTTTCCGATGGCTCCGGTAACAACGGTGACAACGGAAATAATGGTGATGATGGGAACGACGACGATCAAAATGGTGGCGGGAACTGGCCTGAGCCTTCTCCACCACCGCCACCAAGTGATGAGTTTGCAGATCAGATGTTGTATGCAGTGAATCTGGCTCGTTCTGAAGCGCAAAATTGTGGTGGCGAAATGATGCCAGCCGTACCTGCGCTTGAGTGGGATCTCGATTTGGAAGCAGCGGCTTACCGTCATTCAAGTGATATGGCAAACCTAGGCTTTATGGATCACACTGGCTCTGATGGCAGCTCACCAGGTGATCGCATCGCAGATACAGGCTATCAGTCTAGTGCATGGGCGGAAAACGTTGCGGCAGGTCAGCGTGATATTGACGAAGTGATGACAGCTTGGATGAACAGTCCTGGCCACTGTAAAAATATCATGAGTGCCAATGTGACCGAGATGGGGGCTTCTCTTGTTGAAAACCCGGGTGTAGGTTACAGTTACTACTGGACGCAGGTGTTTGCTCGTCCACGTTAATACGGCGTAGCATCACTTAGAGTCAGGCCCAAGGCCAGTAAACCCCAAATATAATGTTTGGGGTTTATGTTATTTGGGGTTTTATTTTATACATGGCTTATGTTTGTTTTTCCAAAATCAGAACGCGCCCATCACTGAAGTAGTGGTTGGATTTAGAATAAGCTTTAGGCTCGCCCAAACGTTGATAGCTAACTGACCACTTTTCGTGATTAAGAGGCTCTGCTAGTCTATCTCGTTCTTCATCAATATCTGGGTCGATGGCATGTAAAATAGTAATCATGCCCTTGTAGTGCGCGATTTTTAGATCATTGTCGTAGCTGACAGACCCAACCCAAATCTCTTTCTGGCTTGTTTCTTCTTTTCCTGCATACCACCAACGAATGTGGCGTCGGTTTACAATGTCCCCTTTGTGTTGATAAGCCAGTAGCTGTGGCTGCTGTGCCCAATAAAGATCGGAAATAGGTGGAAGCGCTTCTGACATCAGGTCTAAATACTGCGATAGATCCAACCTATCATTTGAGAAGGTTTTATTCTCAACCCAACCTTGCTCTTTCATCAGAACACTCGGGTTTTCTCCAATAACGACTACATTGATGGGCTGCGGTTTATAGACCGGTGCTAACCCTGGGTAGACTTTGTAATCGAGTTGCTCCAGCGATACGGGTTGTGTTTGCGCAGTGGATTCGGCATTGGCAGAGGAAATCCACTCAATACTGTATGCATCACTATGGAAGAAGTGGTAATAGTTCGCTCCCCCTAGGGTGGCAAACCAACACATGCTCATTGTGAGCCACTTTTTCCAACCATAAATACGGTACAGAACAACGCAAACAAGTGAAGCAACAAAAATCGCACTGAACAGAATACTGTGTTCAATTAGGAAGAGCGAGATACTGTCCCAGCTAGGCAAAAACTCAATACCCATACCGAGTAGGTAGCCAGCTGCGACGAATTGGCCGATACCGACAATCAGCCCAATTAGAGAATAAAAGGTGAATTTGTACCAAGGGATAGCATAACTGCCAGCCAAAAATGGCATGATCCAAGCCACGGGGCCGAGCAAGCGTGCAAAAGCGATAAACCATGGCCCTTTTTGGCGAAACAACAGGCGCGTTTTTGCCATTGGACGGCGTGTTTTGCTAAACCGTTTCCTTAGTTTTCGACAGCCATCGGCACCGTACTTCGAGCCAATAAAGAAGCTGAGTTGATCACCGATAAAGCCACCGATGAATACAGCGATGACGCCATAGAGTGCGCCGCTCGCCAATAGATAGCCGGCTGCGAGCAAGAAGGGCTCGCCGGGGACGACTAAGTTAGGACCAATTAATGCGTCTAATAGGCTCCCCCCGAAGAACCACCACCACGCATGTTCAGACATTGTTTAGTTTGCATCCTTGTAGTGATCAAATTTGTATTCCATTTCATTTTTACGCATCTCGCCGAAGAAGAAGCGGCGAACATTGGCTTTAAAGTAAGTCCAGCCCATCTTAAAGAAGCCGTCTTGCTCTAGGCGACGCGGATCAAACCAGAAGCTGACTGGGATCATACGGTAGCGCCAGGTTTGGGCTGCGCGTTTGGCGTAGTCACAGTCTTCACATAAGGTGATGTCAGTATCAAAGCCGCCAATTTCATTGTGGGCGCGTTTGGTCGAGAACATACAAGCCCCAACAGCAGTTGGGAAAAAGAATGACGTTGCAAATAAGCCGGCATTAAAGGCGATATAGCCAAGTCGATAACCGACAGAGAGGTTATCGGCGTTCATGTAGGCACCCGCAACTTCAAGTTTCTTCGATTCCAACTGGTGAAGTGCGTTTGCGATAAATGTTGGTGGTAGCCGAACATCCGCATCGAGGAACAATAGACGTTCATGCTTGGCGATTTCAGCACCCGTATTTCGGCCAAGGCTGGTACCGCGTTGTTCCATTTTATGGACGGTGAGTGATGGTAACGCTTGCTCAAATCCTCGGGCGACCTCACAGGTGTTGTCGTCGCTGTTGGAATCCACCACAATCACTTCAAACTGTTGGTGGCTTTGCTTACTTAAGTCATCAAGTAGGCGTCCGATACGTTTCTCTTCGTTCAGGGTGATGATGATAATACTAATAGGCGTCATACTGGATTCTCTTGTTGTTGATAGTATGGCTCTATAGTACGTACCCAAGTTTGAACTATTGATGACGGTAGTTGTTCATGTTCCATTCATTTAACTGAAACGAAATGAATGGGTTAGAACAGTCCGAAGAGGGAAGTAGAAGTAATGGAACGATAGCTTTAGCGTTAATTTGATTGATAGAGCTTCTTGTTTTGTCCATACTCCACCTCCCGCTATTACTGATCATTGGTAATAGCGTTTTTTTGGAGGCGAAGGAGTGGGGAGGCTAGCGAGCGTCTAGGTCGGCGCTTTAGTTAGCTCTGGTTTAGTTTTGTTTTAGCTCTTTAGCTTTGGCGAGCAGGTATTCTTCTACATCGTGCACCCATTGCGGGCGGTTTATGTACTTCCCAAGCAATAAGCAGGGGATAGCGAAGAAAAATAGCGGTGCGGCTTCATGAAGATAAGTTGATGCCAAGGCATCCTCATGTGAAACGAAGTTTAATACTGCAAGTACGCCAAAAATTAGCCCCATCATTACCATGGTGGCAGAAATGATCAGTACTAAGCCCAGCATATCTCTGAAATACAATTTTGTTGCTGTCATTGTCTTAACCCTGAGTGCGTTGTAGCGGTAGGAACGTGTATCAATATACGCCTAAATAGGGGTTAAGTTGTGAAATGCATCACAGATTAATGTTGGTTGAAAGCTAAGAAAACCTTTCTTGATTTAAAGCAAAAAAGTAGCGCTGCTACTGGTTGAGAGCCCATCTAAACGCATGGTGAAAAGAGTCCTTACCACCTCTGTCGATAACTTGCCCGTGAGATAAAATAATGCGCTCAAAGGGCCAGGTTAGGATTTCCTGCAATGATTGGCGTAGCCGTGTTTTATCGTTAAAGGTTCTGCGCCAGTAATAGGGCATAGCGGGGTTGAGGTAGCAGCCATTGATCAAGCCAAGCATTTGGGTGCAAATGTTGGTTGAAGGCTTTAGCCATGCCAGGGTGTCGCCCACGATGAGGGTTTTCGACTCTGGATCGCAGAAGATGACTTCTTCCATGCGATCACTGCCTCGGAGTAGGGTTTGATACAGTTGGTGCTGCCAAATCTTTGGGCTATGTGCGCTTAATGCATCATCGAAGGCCAGATCGGTGCGTTTGTTTTGCAAACCGGGAGGGGCAAAGAAATAGGCATCGGGGTAAGCTAACCACCATTCGGAGAGAAAGAGATGGTGGTTCATGTTCGGGGTCACGATGGCATGAACCTGGCCAAGCTTACTCAGTTCAAGCTGTAGTTTGGTGGTGAGCTGGATAGGGGAGTGGATAAGCAGCTTTTGCTCATCCAACTTGATGACCGTCATTCTGGCACCCACTGGAATGCCGCTCATCTTGAGCGGCATATCTTGATACCAAACTCTGTCCTTGCTCCATTCAATCATTGGTTGTCCTTAACCAGTGATGAGCAATCTATACCAACCTATAGCAGCTTTAGTTTAGAAGCCCATGAGTTTTAATAAGTTTTCAGCTGTTTCAATCGCCTGCTGACGGTTTGCGATATTGAGCTTTTGGTACAAGTTACGAATGTGGGTCTTAATGGTTGTCGAGGCCACATCAAGCTCCGAAGCAATTTGCTCGTTGCTGTAACCGGTGTAGATCAGCCCAAGCACCTGCCACTCACGCTGGGTCAGTGGGCTGGTACGGATAAGCTCGGGTACGTCAGGTAGGTTGAGCAACTTCTCAACAAAGTTTTCATCGAAGTGTACTGAGCGGTGGCGTTCCTTGCTGGTCATCTCTCGCAGCAGCTGCCTCGCGCGGTGCATTTCTAACTCACTCAGCGCCTTGGTATCTACCAACTCTTGTAATAGATCGTTAATTTCACTGCCATCACAAAGGAAAATACCCACCATTCCTGTGCTATTGGTTAGCATCAGCGCTTCTTTTAGCTCAGAAAGGGCTTTATCACGCATGCCTTGCTTCTTGCTTAACATCGCTTGTACCACAAGGTTGCGGTTTTTGTCTGTGATCAGGTTATGCTTCACACAGCTTTCTTCAAGCATTTTAAAGATTTGCTCGGCGCGAGCATAGTCACCAACATTGACGCAAGCACGGCCAATATTGCGCCATTGCAACTGCTGGAAGTGGTTGCAAGCGGCTTCTGGCTGCTCTGCTTGGTTTAGCCACTGCTGGATACTGCTGATATCGTCGGTGTTTTGCCAGTACAGCAAATTTGCCAAATCGGTGTTTGCGCGCCAGTCGATATGGTAGCTAGAACGATCCATCATACTGTTGCAAAGCTCAAGATAGCGAGCCGCTTTGTCTTGTTCACCTCGGGTGATGGCAATACGAGCAAGCATCGAGTAGGCGTGCAATGACTTGGTTTCATCATAAGGCGCTAGCACTTCAAGGCTCTTCAGTGCCGACTCTTCTGCCTCATCAAGACGGTTCCAGCACCAAAGGATTTGCGCGCGAAGGCGTAGGAGGAACTCGTGTAGAGGTACTTGTTGTAAGTGCTGCTCTTTTACTAGCTTAAATGCTTGATCTAGTAGCTCATACGCAGTTTGTACATAGCCTTGAGCTAACAGGATTTCACTTTGCTGAAGCAGTGCCCACAATGCTTGGTGGTAAACATGATACTGACGAGCCATTTTCTCGGTTTGTTGCATCATCGGTAATGCACGGCTCAAATTACCCAAGCAGTGGTGAACCTCACCCACAACAGAGGTGGCGACGATACGGCTACGGTAGGTGGTCGATGGCAGTTGCCCCAGTGCTTGTTCTGACAGGATGAGGGCCTCTTCAGGCTTACTTTGGTTGATTGCAACTTGTGCCCTGAGTGCGTTGAACTCACCCTGAATCGCATCATCCAGTACGATATCGTGTTGTTTCATCGCTTGTTCGGCTTCAGCGATCATATCGCCCACATCATTGTAGCGATGCTGGCTCTGAGTTAGCCACATGCGCAGTAAGCCAAGGCGAGGGTTATTGACCAAGTGAGACTTATCGAGCGAGTCAATGCAGTCTTCCAATAGCTTGATTTCACCATGGTGGTACATTTCCCAGCCGTAATCACATAGAATTTGAATGATCAGTGATTCATCTTCACATTTTTGCGCGTGAAGTAGTGCTTGCTGCGGTGAGTCTTGTTTCAGCCAAGCTTTCGCTGCCAACGCGTGGAGTTCGCCTCGCTGTTGCGGAATTTGCGAATAGCGTTGGTGGCGGAGGAATTCGGCAAACAGGTTATGGAAGCGATACCAATTGCTATCACCCTCAAGGGTATTGAGGAATAAACCAAAGCGGTTGAGTGATTCTAGCATCGCCAAAGCATCACTACGCCCTGTGAGCTCTGTCACCAATTGTGCATTGAAAATGTCCAATACCGAGCACTGCAGAAGAAACTGCTGTGTTTCGTTATCTAACTGGTCGAAAACTTCTTCGGCTAGGTAGTCCCATAAGTGGCCTCGGTTGAAACTTGCCATTGATTCCGCAGACTCTTCTAGCATGTTCGGGCGCTGTTGGGCGTGAAGCGCGATAAGCTGCAATGCAGAAGGCCAGCCCTCCACCTGCTGGTGAAGGTTGCGAAGCACCGTACTTTCAATGCTTTCATTGACGCGTTTGCTAAAGAAGCGTTCGGTTTCTTCTTCGTCGAAAGCAAGGCGATCGTTATCAACTTCGATGAGAAGGTCGCGGATCCTCAAGTTTGCAGTGCCCAATGGTGGTAGCGTCCGGCTCGTAACAACCAGCGTGATGTTGTCGGGCATGTTCTTCAGGAAGAAGCGCATCCCATCGTGGATGTCATCATTGTTTATTACATGGTAATCATCCAGCACCAAATAGGTTTGTTCGTGATATTCGCTAAGTTCGCCGAAAAGCTCACTAAATAGAGTTGATAAGCAGGCAAATTGACGTCTTTCTGCCATGGCTTGTGTTTTTGGGCAAGCGTTATTGGTGGCTTTGTTGATGGATTGAAGCAGGTAGTTAGCGAAGCGGAAAGTGTCGTTGTCGTTTTCGTCGATGTTAAACCAACCCGTATGTTGGTGTTCGTTTAACCATTGAGCTGCCATGGTCGTTTTGCCAAAACCAGCAGGGGAGCGGAACAGAACAAGACGATAGAAAGGGGCCTGATCAAGAGTTTCCAGCAATCGCGGGCGAATTATCGCATTGTGTAAGCGAGCAGGGCGAGTCAGTTTAGATGGTATCCACATAGTCTAGCTACTTATTGTAAGGTTATGTCCATTATGCTCGGTTATTTGTTGGTAAAGCACTAATATGCCTACGCTTTGTTATTGGAGCTTTTATGCTTTCAAGTGATGATTATCTTGCCTGAAAATCATCTCACAGCATTTGATCTTGTCCATAACTTTACATTCGAAAATTTTGAAATCAGCAATTCTTATCCTCTCATCCCCATATTTATGAGTTAGATCACATATATAAGATCTTTCATAAATATTTAAGTCCCTATTTGCACATCGAAATGTAGTCTTAATTTGTGAATCAGGTTGCATTTGATGTATTCGACGTGTGTTTCTACACCTCGTTTTTTTGCAGGTGGTCACAGAAAGAGGGGGAGAGGCGTAGCTACGCCCCTATTACTCATCCCTCTACCCCTGTTTGTCAGGAGGATGTTTTAGCTGATAAACATGGGCAAGATAGTCACCAGTTGGAAATAATCCTAGAGCGAGATTGAACCATGTCTAAAAATGGTCAGACACAACAATTTGATAAAACTGCTTTTAAAGCGGCTGTAGAAAATCACCTTACTACTACTTATGCAAACACAGTAGAAACGGCATCACCACGTAGCTGGTACCTGGCAATGGGTAAAGCCCTAGCCGAAATCAGTACAGGTAACCTACTTGCCACTGAGCAGAAACTTGCAGAAGACAAAGCCCGTAGCATTAACTACCTTTCTCTTGAATTCCTAATCGGTCGCCTGACAGGTAACAACCTGATCAGCATGGGCCTATACGAAAACGTTGCCTCTGCAATGGAAGAAATGGGTCAGAACCTAACTGACCTGCTTGAAGAAGAGCGCGACCCGGCATTGGGTAACGGTGGTCTTGGTCGTCTAGCTGCATGTTTCATGGACTCACTGGCAGCACAAGAATACCCAGCAGTAGGTTACGGCCTACACTACGAATACGGTCTGTTCCGCCAGTCATTTGTTGACGGCCGTCAGGTTGAAGCACCTGATGCATGGCGTGGCATTGAAGGCTACCCTTGGGAAGTGATTCGCCCTGAGCTAACACAAGAAGTTAGCCTGTACGGCCACGTTGAAGCTTACACCGACGAAAATGGCGTTGCATGCCGCCGTTGGGTACCGGCAATGACTGTTGAAGGTATTGCTTGGGACCTACCTATCGTTGGTTACGACAACAACAGCGTTTACCCACTACGTTTGTGGGAGTGTCGTTCAAATGCGCCATTCAACCTAGCGCGCTTCAACGATGGCGACTACGTGGGTGCACAGTACTCAGCACTAGAAGCGGGTAACGTGACTAAGGTGCTATACCCGAACGATAACCACGACCAAGGTAAAGCACTTCGTCTAATGCAGCAGTACTTCCACTGTGCATGTTCAATCGCAGATATTCTGCGTCGTCACGAAGCGGCGGGTAACACTATCGAGTCTCTGTCTGAGTTGGAAACTATCCAGCTGAACGACACCCACCCAACTATCGCGATCCCTGAACTAATGCGCATCCTATTGGATGAGTACAAGCTTGGCTGGGACAAGGCATGGGAAATCTCATCGAAGACCTTTGCTTACACCAACCACACGCTACTGCCTGAAGCACTAGAAACATGGAGCGAAGCACTGATCCAGCAGATGCTGCCTCGTCACATGGAAATCATCTTTGAAATCAACCACCGCTTCATGAAGTTGGTTGAGCAAACATGGCCTGGCAACAATGAAGTGAAGCGCAAGCTATCAATCATTCAAGAAGGCCCGCAGCGCATGGTTCGCATGGCTAACCTATGTGTGGTAAGTACTTACGCAGTAAACGGCGTGGCAGCACTTCACTCAGAGCTGGTTAAGCGCGATTTGTTCCCTGAGTTCAACGAGCTGTTCCCTGGCCGTTTGACGAACGTGACGAACGGTGTCACACCGCGCCGCTGGATCAAATACTGTAACCCTGGTCTTTCTGCGCTGATCAGCGAGAAAGTGGGTGATGACTGGCCGGCAAACCTAGAGAAGATTGCAGGCCTAGAGAAATTCGCTGAAGACGAAGCGTTCCAGAAGCGCTATATGGCAGTGAAGAAAGAGAACAAGCAGCGTTTGGCTGACTGGGTTGAAGAGAACATGGGTATCGAGCTAGATACCAACGCTATCTTCGACATCCAGATCAAGCGTCTGCACGAATACAAGCGTCAGCACCTGAACTTGCTTCACATCCTGTCGCTATACCATCGCCTGCTGAACGACCCTACGTTCGACATGCAGCCACGCGTATTCTTCTTCGGTGCGAAAGCAGCACCTGGTTACGCACTGGCGAAAGATATCATCTTTGCCATCAACAAAGTGGCAGAGAAGGTGAACAACGACCCACGTCTAGGTGGCAAGCTGAAAGTGGTATTCATCCCTGACTACCGCGTAAGCCTAGCTGAAATCCTATTCCCAGCGGCAGACGTATCTGAGCAGATTTCAACTGCCGGTAAGGAAGCATCGGGTACAGGTAACATGAAGTTCGCCATGAACGGTGCACTGACTATCGGTACGATGGACGGCGCGAATGTTGAGATGCGTGAAGAAGTGGGTGACGAGAACATCTTCATCTTTGGCCTATTGGTTGATGAAGTACAGAAACTGAAGCAAGAGGGTTACGACCCTTACCGCTACTACCATGCTGATAGCCTGCTACGTGCAGCGCTGGACCTACTGGAAACAGATGAGTTCACCCCAGGCAACCCAGGTCAGTTGGCCGCTATCCGCCACAACCTGCTAGACGGTGGTGACCCATACCTTGTATTGGCCGATTTTGCTGATTACGTGAAAACTCAAGAGAAGATTGATGCGGAATACCGTGATCAGAAGACTTGGGCACGTAAAGCGATTCTGAACACAGCATTGATGAGCAAGTTCAGCTCAGACCGCAGTATTCGCGATTACGCCAATAACATCTGGAAACTTGAGCCAGTAAAAATCTAATCATTGATTAGAAAATAAGAACTCACCCTAAAGGTGAAACATACCGACCTGGATTGGCTGGCACGGTCCAGGTTGGTATCAAGCTCTGAATTGATATCAGCAAAACCCCTAACATCGTAGTTGCCGTAAGGCTGCTATCGGAGAGAACGATGAAAGATAATCAAGTATTAAAACAAGTTGCTGACATGGCTGGTATTGCAGATAGCTATGTAAGTGCTTGGGGCGATGACGCTACTGTTGATAGTGATACTATCCGTCGCTTGTTGGCTGCTTTGGGATACGACACCAAAAGTGATGAAGCTTTATTAGAGTCGGCGAATAAAAAGCAGCGACCAGATGTCTTGGCGCCAGTTAAAGTTATTCGCACCGGCGAACCAATGCATATTGAAATGCACCTTGGCCAGAGTGCGCGAATTAGTGACTTTAGCTGGCGTTTGGAAACCGAACAGGGCGAGATGCTAGAGGGCTGGTTACAGTCTCAACTGGTATCCGATACCCGTGCTGACGGTGGAACGCTAACATTTGCTCTACCAAACGATCTGGAACTTGGCTACCACAAGCTTGAAGTTTTCCGTAAGCGTCGTAAATCTCCGTTTGAAATGACTTTGATTGTGACTCCAACCTCTTGTTACAAGCAGGATGCCCTGCTGAATGACAAGAAATTGTGGGGTACAAGTGTACAGCTGTACTCAATTCGTACTAACCATAACTGGGGTATTGGTGACTTCGGTGACCTGAAGCAGTTGGTTGCAGACGTCGCTGCCCGTGGCGGTGACTTTGTCGGCCTAAACCCAATCCACTCTCTATTTCCAGCAAACCCTGAAGGTGCAAGCCCATACAGCCCATCTTCACGCCGTTGGCTGAATCTGATGTACATCGACGTGAGCTCGGTTAGCGAATTTGCTCAGTGTGATGAAGCCCAGCAACTAGTTGGTAGCCCGGAATTCCAGCAGCGTCTAAGCGACGCCCGTGATGCGAACTGGGTAAATTACAGCGAAGTGTCTTGTCTGAAAATGGCTGTGCTGCCACTACTGTTCAAGACTTTCACAGAGCGTCACCTAGACAAAAATACTGCCCGTGCACAGAAGTTCCTTCAGTTTGTTGAAGAAGGTGGCGATAGCCTGTTGCACCAAGCAGCCTTTGATGCGCTGCATGCAGAACTGAAAAAAGAAGATGACAACGTATGGGGTTGGCCTGTCTTCCCTGAAGAATACCGCCACTTTGATAATGCGGCTGTTCAAACATTCATTAAGAAACACTATGAGCAAGTACAGCTATTTATGTACCTGCAATGGCTAGCCGATACTCAGTTGGCAGAAGTACACGAACTTGCTGAAGAAAAAGGCATGGTAATGGGTCTTTACCGTGACCTAGCTGTCGGCGTGTGTGATTCGGGTTCTGAGACTTGGGCCGACCATGGTGCGCTATGCCAAGACGTGAGTGTAGGTGCGCCGCCAGATATCCTTGGTCCTCTAGGCCAAAACTGGGGCTTGCCTCCGCTTAACCCTGAAGTGCTGAAAGAGCGTGCCTACGAACCGTTTATCCAGCTGCTACGTGCCAATATGCGTAATTGTGGTGCGCTTCGTATCGACCACGTTCTTGGCCTGCTTCGACTATGGTGGATCCCTAAGGGCGAGTCAGCAGAAAGCGGCGCGTACATGTACTACCCAGTTGAAGACATGATGGCCATCCTTGCATTGGAAAGTCACCGTTATCAGTGTACTGTGATTGGTGAAGACTTAGGCACCGTGCCAGATGAAATTGTCGATAAGCTGGCAACCGCAGGTATTCACTCATACAAGGTGTTCTTCTTCGAAACAGCTGAAGATGGTGGTTTCTACTCGCCGAAGCACTATGCAGACCAATCAATGGCTGCGCTGTGTACTCACGATATGCCAACCCTACGTGGTTTCTGGCACTGTGATGACCTGAAAATGGGTGAAGAGTTGGGCCTGTACCCTAACAAAGAACAGCTTGAAGGCTTATTCGACAGCCGTGCTGAAAGCAAACAAAAAATCCTTGATAGTTTGGCTTGGCATGGTTATCTTCCTGAAGGTGTTGGGCATGATGCTGCATATGTACCAATGGACCGATACCTAAGTGAAGCTATGCAATTGCATTTGGCGGCTGGCTCAAGTGCGCTGCTAAGTCTTCAGCTTGAAGACTGGTTAGAAATGGATAAACCAGTCAACATTCCGGGTACGGTAGATGAATACCCGAACTGGCGCCGTAAGCTGTCGACCACGCTGGATGACATCTTTACCCGTCAGAACATTGTTGACTTGACTCGCCGTTTAACAGAAACACGAGAACAAGCATCACAAAAATCATAATATCAGGAGTAATGCGTTGGACACATTGAAAGTGACCCGCAGTGATAAGGAATACATGCAGCTCGAAAGGGCTGCATTTTCAGACCCATTTTCATTTTTAGGCCCGCAATATCAGTCCCAAGATGCTGCACTCCGTGTGTATCTGCCTGGGGCTGACCATGTTGTAGCAATTACTGAAAACGGTGAGCGTTTTACCCTCGGCCGCGAAGGAGATAGCGGTTTTATTCTTGAGGGTGACACCGATTTTACCACTGCACTATATCAACTAAACGTTTCTTGGCCGCAAGGTGAGCAGACGTTCTACGACCCATACCAATTCCACAACTTGGTTCAATCCTACGATGCACTGAAAGACCCGTCGCAAATGCACAGCGAAATGGGTGCTCAGCTCATCACATTGAACCGCGGCAGCCAGCCGATTTCAGGTGTACGCTTTCTTATTTTTGCACCCCATGCTGCTGCCGTAAGTGTCGTTGGCCATTTCAATGCTTGGGACGGTCGCCGTCACCCAATGCAGCGTTTGGACGATGGGCTATGGGGCTTGTTTGTACCTGAACTAGAAGCCGACGAGTTGTATAAGTTCGAACTGAAAGACAGCAACGGCGAAGGGCTACCGCACAAGGCAGATCCATGGGGCTACTACTCTGAGCAGTACCCGTCGTTTGCATCGAAGGTATATGACCAAAGCCGCTACCAGTGGAATGATAGCCAGTGGCAGAGCCGTCCGGTAACGCCAAAGCACCAGCAAGCACTTTCGTTCTATGAGTTGCATGCCGGATCTTGGAAGCTGAACGAGCAGGGCGAGTTCCTCAACTACCGTGAGCTGGCGGATGAGCTAGTCCCGTACCTTACTGAAATGGGTTACACCCACGTTGAGTTAATGCCGGTATCGGAGCACCCGTTCTTTGGCTCTTGGGGTTACCAGCCGATTGGCCTGTTCTCGCCAACAAGCCGCTACGGTTCGCCAGATGATTTCAAATACTTCGTCGATAAGTGCCACCAAGCCAATCTTGGTGTGGTACTGGACTGGGTGCCTGCGCACTTTCCGTCGGACGATCACGGCTTGGCAGACTTTGACGGTACGTCATTGTTTAATGATCCGGATCCTCGTCGTGGTTGGCACCAAGATTGGCAGAGCTACATTTACGACTATGGCCGTGATCATGTTCGCCGCTTCCTAGTATCGAACGCACTATTCTGGTTCGAGCATTACCACATTGACGGCCTGCGTGTTGATGCCGTGGCATCCATGCTGTACTTGGATTACTCCCGCGAGCATGACCAGTGGATCCCGAACCACGAAGGCGGCAATGTCAACTTCGATGCGGCGAGCCTGTTGCGTTGGATGAACGAAGAAGTGTACCGTCTGTACCCGAATGCAATGACCATTGCTGAGGAGTCAACGGCGTACCCTGGTGTCACTAAGCCAACAGACATGGGTGGCTTGGGCTTCGGCTTCAAGTGGAACATGGGTTGGATGCACGATAGCCTTTCTTATATTAAGGAAGAGTCGGTACACCGTAAGTACCACCACGATACGATCACCTTCCCAATGGTGTATGCCTTTAGCGAGAACTATGTGCTGTCTCTGTCCCACGATGAGGTAGTGTACGGTAAAGGTTCTTTGCTTGATAAAATGCCGGGTGATGAGTGGCAGAAAACAGCCAATTTGCGTGCTTACATGGGTTACATGTATGGGCAGCCGGGTAAGAAGCTGAACTTTATGGGTGCAGAGATTGCACAAAGTGCAGAGTGGGCGCATGAAGGGCAGTTGGAATGGCACTGGCTGCAATACCCACGTCATAGCGGTATGCAGGCATTGGTGAAAGACTTGAACCACCTTTACACTTCCGAGCCTGCAATGCATGAGCAAGATTGCGACCCTGCTGGCTTTGAGTGGCGGGTACAAGATGATGCTGAAAACAGCATTCTTGCCCACGAGCGTATTGCGCTAAATGGTGACAAGGTACTCGTAGTATCTAACTTCACACCAGTACCACGACAGGGCTATACCTTGGGCGTCCCTACCGCAGGTGAATATGAGCTGTTGCTCAATACCGACGATAGCAAGTACTGGGGTAGCGGTGCAGAGGTTAAATCGGTAATCAAGACCGAAGCGGTTGAAGCCCACGGGCTAGAGCAGTCCATTAGCCTTGATCTTCCTCCTCTCTCGACGGTGTTCATGCGATATAAAGGCTAACAATTTTAAGCTTTTTATTTAAATGAAAACCCATCGCTTATTAAGTGGTGGGTTTTTTGTTTTTATCTCGTCTTTTTTGGCTTACCGACGTCTAATGAACTGTGAATTATCACTTTGAATCGACATTTTGCGAGAAAGCTTAATGTGTGCTTAATGGCATAGTGAAAACCGAGATATGGGTCGCATAAAAGCTTAAAATTGCCTACTGGTCAAACCATCGTTAGATCTATATTATTCACGCCCCAGATATATCTATTAGGCATTTTGGATAAGCATAAATAGAGTTGTGCTTATTAGCACGCCAGTTAAATTAAGTGCCCATTAAGATATGTGATGTGATTATTTACGGGAGATGAAACCAAGGAAGGTGTCGTATTAAATGACAGAGATATTATTTTGAAGAAGACAGCTTTACTGCTCATAGCAGGCATTTTTGCACCGCTTACATTTGCACAGCAATCCTTTTTTCCCATCTGGGGCGATGAAGCAGAAAAGCTAGGCTACACACTCCCTAAGCCATATGGCTTTTCAATCTCATACATGGATATGAGTAACCCTATTACGGTTAACAGCATTGATTTAACTGGCCACCCAGTATTGGAAGCCATAGATGTTGATGCGAATCAAGCTGATTTTAAAGGCTCAAACATTACATTACGTGGCGATGTGTGGGTTTTTCCGTTTCTTAACGTTTACGGCATCATTGGTTATACCCAAGGCCAGAGTAAGGCCAGAATCAATTCAGTGAGCTGTGATCGCGGAGCAGTAAACGGCATTGTCAATAATGCCTTGTGCTCTGCAATCGATCAGGTAGGGAGCAATTTACCGGACAATGCCATGTTCACCTTGGATATGGATGGTGGCACCTATGGCATTGGTACCACCATCGCAGGTGGGGTGGGGAATTGGTTTGCACTACTCGACATGAATTACACCTACACCAGCATTTCCGCGATTGACGGCAACATTAAAACCTTTGTGGCAGCCCCCCGTGTCGGCCACCGTTGGGAATACGATGGAGGGCGTGAATTGCGCGTGTTTGTCGGCGCCATGTATCAGGATGTCGAACAGTACCTATCTGGCGATCTGAAGAGTTTAGGGTTACCGTCCGAGCTTGCTAAGGCTGTTGATGCCCTTGCGCCAGATGCAGGGTTTGAGGTGAGCCAGAGTGCTGAAGAGAAGTGGAACGGTGTCGTGGGCTTCCAATATGCCTTCAACCGTGACTGGGATATTTTGATGGAGGCTGGGTTTGGCCAACGTGAAACCCTCTTCTTTGCCTTAGGTCGTCGATTCTAACAATTTAATAAACAATGAAAAAAATACTTCTTTTAGTTTGCTTGGTTTTGTCTGGTGCCAGTTTCGCCCAGCAGGCCGAGCAAGGGCGCGTTCAGCAGGATCCAGAATTGACCGCGTACCAACGTTACCAACAGTGGCTCGATGGTATGCTGCTTGAGTTGGGAGCGGATGGCGATTTTAACCCTGAAAAGGGGATCGATTGGAGCGTGATGCCGGGGCCGTTCTATACCCCGGAGAAAAAGTTCGGTATTGGTGTCTCGGCGGTGGGTTTATACATGCCCGATATCAAGGATACGGTTTCGCAGCCAAGCTCCATCAGCCTTAATGGTTTTGGTTCGATAAATGGTGCCTACGGTGTCGCGATACGTAATGCCAACTACCTAAAGAATGACAAATACCGCTTGTTCGTCGATGCCGAGTTAATGGACTCACCGGACATCTTTTACGGCGTCGGGGTTGACGCTGGTATGAATAACGAGCGTGTTGACTATAACCGCCGGACTTATTCAGGCTCGGTAACGGGCATGGTGCGGGTACTGCCATACACCTATCTTGGTATGGGGTTCGAACTTTCCCGTCACGAAGCGTCGAACGTTGAACAAGCGCAGACAAGCACCCCGTGGATCGGGGCAGATATTGCCAACTTCCCTGAGACTCAGCGCAATGTTGGCGGGATGGTTAGCCTGACGTATGACTCCCGGGACTTTGCCCTGAATGCGTCAAAAGGGCGTTTGATTCAGCTTGAATACCACAACTTCAATACAGCATTGAGCTCAGACAATGACTTTGAGCGGGTGAGCCTGAACTACAGCGACTATCACTCCTTGTCTGCTATCCCGGGTGTTCTTGCCTGGCAAGCCCGGATCGAATCTAACTTCGGTGATGTGAATTGGGACCAAATGGCATTGCTCGGTGGCGCCGATGCACTGCGCGGTTATGAGCAAGGCCATTACCGTGACAGGAATATGCTTATTTCCCAAGCGGAGTATCGCCAACCCTTATCAGGCCGCCATGGCATGGTGTATTGGGTTGGTGCCGGTACGCTGGCGGAAGAGTTTGACCAGCTGGGCGACGAGAAATGGCTTTACTCGGTGGGGGTAGGCTATCGCTTTGAAATCAAGCAGCGCGTCAACCTACGTTTGGATATGGGCTTTGGCAACGATCAAAGTGGTTTTTACTTTGCAATCAATGAAGCGTTTTAACTGATATGAGCCGTACTTTATTACGACCGCTTTATGCGGTTGCGCTACTCACCTTGGTGTCTGGGTGTACGTCCAATACGTGGCAGACCCATGCAGTGCCAAGCAATGCGGAAGTGGCTGACATGCTGGCGGGTGGCCAACCGGTAAGCCAACCATGGCAGCTGGATGAAGCAAGCTACCCGCAGTTTACCGTGCCGCAGAATGTGCGGCCGTGCTGTGCCTTTGGCGATATGCAAAAGGTAAAGTTAGGCCCTGTCCCGGTGCCATTTTTCCGCTTGAATAACGTTGTTGGCCTGAGTGATATTGGTCCGCACAAATTCGCCAGTGGTATTTACCACTACACGCCATCATCTTCGTCGGTGCTGGATCATGGGGGGAGTGAAAATAACGGTATTCTGTACACCAAGCAAGGTGGGTTTATCGATCTCGCCCATGTACGCGACACCGCCGATGACACCATTGGCTTGTTCTTCGAAATTTTGGCTAACTTGGGTAAGGCCCATCGCATTGAGTTGCCAGCCGAGCTTGGACCTCGCTACATTGAAATGAAGGCCTTCGATGTATCGGCGTTGAATGATGAGCAGAAGTGGTCGGTTGCGGCGCATTTGGCGGCGCGTTTGGCTTACTTTAAAGCTGAATCTCATGAGATTGCGCAGTGGCATGGTTACACCAGTTTTTCTGGTTGGCCAGAAACCATTTCTGCTTACTCGCTGGAAGATCTTTACTCCAACATGCTGGGGGCGAAGATTGTACTTAACTTGATCCAGCAGCGTAAGGTGCTGAGTGAAGTGGAATACAATCAGAATGTAAGCTTATGGTTGAATGCAAGTTTGCAAGAGTTGGGCATTGTCGATAAGGCGCAAGCGAAAGAGGTGCTTGCCGCAGTCGATGGCAAATGGTGGAGTTCGCAGGCGTCTATTCCAAGCAAGTACATGGTATTAAAGCGCCATTACGATCTGGGCGATCAACAAACACCGCACCTGCTGACACCTGAGTTATTGGGCGATCAGTTTGCGCACTTACAGCCATTGGCACGATCGTCAGCAACCGTCATTTCGCTGCCTGCCTATGCGGAATCACTAGAGCTGGATCAAGTCGCTAAGTTGGTGCTGGAAATTGAGCCGCGTTATGCAGCGACATTTAGCCATATCCCAGCGCAGATTTGGTCTGATCGTATTGATCACACAGAATTTCCAATGATTGCTCAATATGCTGAGCAGCAAGACAGCAAAGATCTTGAAGCACTAGGAGTTGGTAATGACTAGTCTGGTTATAAAAAGTCTGGTTATGAAAAGTATCACCATAAAAACTAAGCCTCACCGTCTCATTACCTTATTGATGCTCGTTGGCTTATACGGTTGCTCAACCGTGAATGAATACGACGACCTTACCGCGGTAGACATTGCCATGATGCCAACGGCAGAAGCTGCGCAAGTCGAGCAAGTTAGTTCTCTAAGCACGGATAACCCCAAGCTGGCTATTGCTTTCGGCGGTGGTGCTTCTCGCGGCATGATGCACCTTGGGGTCATGAAAGCGCTGGAAGAAGCGGGTATTAAGGCTGATATCGTTACCGGTACATCGGTGGGCTCCATTGCAGCCGCGCTATATAGTAGTCATGAATATCATGATGTTGAGCGCAAGATGTTCGAGTTTGCTGAGCGTGAGATAGTCGATATTAACCTTTCGCGCAAAGGGTTGATAAAAGGCAAAGCCTTGGCGAAGTGGGTGAACAAGCACACGGGCTATGACGATATCAGTGATCTGCCTGTCACTACCGGTATCGTTGCGACGAATTTGACGCAACAGAAAGCGGTGATGTTCACTGCAGGCGATATTGGTGAAGCGGTACAAACGTCATCAAGTGTACCTGGGGTTTTCGTCCCTATTTACCATAACGAAGATATCCTTGTGGATGGGGGCGTGTTGTCATTGGTGCCGGTTTACGCAGCTCGACAGCTCGGTGCCGATATCGTCATTGCGGTTGATGTGTTCTGCAGCTTGCCGCCACCGCTAAAATACACCGCGGTAGATACCATGGCGAATACCTTCTGGATGCAAAGTTGCATAGCGACCAAAGAAGAGATTGATAGTGCGGATATCGTACTGGCCCCTGTCTCGCCTGATCCGAGCCTTGTGAACTTTGGCGGTTCAGTTGAGCGTACTGCCGCAATGAATGTTGGCTACGAGGCCATGAAACAGGCATTGCCAGCACTCAAGGCTAAATTGGGTCAATGATGGGTCAGTAAAAAGCAACATTGTTTACCAGCATGATTAAAACGACGAGGCATTGACCTCGTCGTTTTTTATTTAATCTCTCATCGTTATTTAATATAAATCAAGTTGATGATTTGGAATGAATGTCACAATAGCTCGCGGCGAGTAGCAATAAGTTGCTCGTAAAAGCATCTTTCATTTGAACTGGTATAAAAATAACAAGTGACAATAATGACAGTTGAAAATACATCTTTTAAGAATACGTCGGCCCAAGGACGGGAAGTCGAGTATTCCGCTTCTCTAAATTTAATCTCAACCACGGATCCTACCAGCACCATAACCTACGCCAACAATCACTTTTGTGATGTAGCGGGCTACAACAGCCAAGAATTGACCGATAATCCCCACAATATCGTTAGGCACCCTGATATGCCTAAAGCTGCGTTTGCCCAGCTTTGGCAGTATGTAAAACAGGGGAAAAGTTGGATGGGGCTGGTTAAAAACAAGTGTAAAGACGGAAATTACTATTGGGTTTCTGCTTTTGTTACGCCAATTTTAGATAGCAATGGCCAAGTCGTAGAATACCAATCGGTTCGTAGTCGCCCCAACAAGGATGAAGTTAATCGCGCTGAAACCGCCTACCAGGCACTTGAGCAGGGTAAAGCAGGTACTCAGCGTTTTCGATTCAAGTGCGGAGTGCTCGTTAATACGACGATCACTCTCGCAACACTATGCGCTTTGTATAATGCTGTCACTTCAGCCTCGGTTATTTCCATGGTTGCTGCCGCGTTGTTGTTTGTGGGGCTGGCGGTTAATAGCTATGGCCAAAAACGCTTATCCGTTGTCACAACATTGGCCCAAGAGGCTTATGACAACAAGCTGATGGAGCCTATCTATACCGGTAAGCTGGATGATTATTCTGGCATCGAATTGGCTTTAAGAATGCGACAGGCCGAGCTGCGTGCAATTGTTGGGCGAGCAAGTGAAACCTCAGCCGATATCCTACTTTCAGCCGAGGATGAGTTCGCCAATGCCCAGCAGGTGAAAACTAACTTGCAACAGCAGACGCTGGCGACGGAACAGGTTGGTGTAGCCATTGATCAGATGTCGGCAACCGTGAAGGAAGTGGCTGATAATGCGACGAATGCCTCGGAGATGACCGTGAAGGCGCAGAATGTTGCCAACAGTGGCCAGATAAGGGTTGAAGAGACCATTTCGTCGGTGAGTGCGTTGCATAAAGAGCTAGACGATTCAAAACAAGTGATTAATGCGCTTTCTGAAAGTAGCCGCCAAATTGAAGGTATTCTTGATGTGATTGGCACCATTGCCGATCAAACCAATTTGTTGGCGCTAAATGCAGCCATTGAAGCCGCGCGTGCCGGTGAGGCGGGCAGAGGTTTTGCTGTGGTGGCGGATGAAGTACGTTCATTGGCGCAAAAGACCCAGTCATCAACCGGTGAAATCCATAAAATGATTTCCGAACTGCAAGATATTGCGGGTCGTGCAGTGGCAGCTGTTGAACGTGGCGGTGAGCAATCGGAGCATTGCCGTCAGCAGGCGTTGATGATGGGCGAGCAGCTTCAAGAAATAAACCATGTGTTGGATGATGTGACTGATAGCAGTTTGCAAATTGCGGCGGCAGTAGAACAGCAAGCTGGCGTGAGTGCCAATATTGCTGAGCATATCCAAAAGATTAACCAACTTGCGGGCAAAACAGCTGAAACCAGTGATACCTCCGTCGATAACACCTGTAGGCTGGTGGAGCGATTGGAAGGACTACAAAGGCTGATGGAGCAATTTCAGCGGCGGCATTGATCCTGTAAATAATACTGATACCAACTTTACCAATTTTCTACCCATTTACTAGCTACCTAAAACAATGGCTGGCTGATGATGCAAAAAGCCCACAGTACTTAATGTGCTGTGGGCTTTACTATATAGGCTTCGCTATGAATGCTTAACGCATTTAGCGAGCTAACCTTACGGGTCAGTCTAAGTTGATTATTTGAACTCAGCCTTGCGCATACGGTTCAGTACCGCCATTACCTCAATCACGCGAGGCTTAGCAATATCACCATAGTTAGGCATAGCGCGGAACCAGTCACCATTAGCAAGCATCATATTGAAAGCTTTGCTTGGTGTTTTTTCCCAACCTTTGCCTTGTGCTAGTTGGAACCACAACCAACCAATAGCATGTAACTGGCTTGAATCAGCGACTTGCTCCAAGGCTTGCAAATCAACAAACTCACGGCCGAATCGCATCGATGTCTTGCTCTTAACTTGAATACGGAACTTACCGTCTTCTAGCAAGGTTTTTAGTGCTGCACGGTTTAACTTTCGGGTACGTGGTCGAGTGATCACTTCTGTCCCTTCGAGCTGACGGCGGGTAGGGTGGGAGGCTACTACCTCTTTCGCTTTCGCAGTAACGTCAATGGCCTGGTAGTTGTGCATCTGAATAACCGTGTCGGCAACATCCAGGTAGTCGCCAGAGCCGCCCATCACTAGCAATACCGACAGGTTCAGCTGATCACGAAGTAATGAGATGCGGTCTACCAACGGTGTGATAGGCTCATCGTTCTTGGTAATCAATGCCTGCATGCGCTCATCGCGGATCATGAAGTTTGACGCAGAGGTATCTTCGTCAATCAATAGGGCATTAGCCCCTGCTTCGATAGATTCCTGCAGCCAAGATGCCTGGGACGTTGAACCCGATGCGTTTTGGGTAGCAAACATGCTGGTGTCTTTACCCATAGGCAGGTTGCTGATGTAAGGTGTCAGGTCAACATTGTGAACGCAGCGACCGTCTTCAGCACGGATCTTCGAGGCTGTTTCGTCGGCAACGATGTACTCTCGGCCATCACCTGGTACGTGGTCGTACACAGAGCTTTCAATCGCATTCAATAGGGTAGACTTACCGTGGAAGCCACCACCAACAATCATGGTGATGCCTTTCGGGATACCCATGCCGCGAACCTTGCCTTTGTGCGGTGCTTCAAGTTCGACAGCCAGGTTTTCAGGGCTCACAAACGGTATAGCATCAGCCATTGGCAAATCGCTGTTACCCGCTAAACGTGGCAAGATACTTTCGTCAGCCACAAAGGCCATGAGGTTCTTGCCGGCCAGCTGCTTGCGAAGGGCTACCTGATCTTCAACCGTTTCACAGTGACGTTTCAGCTCATCCATTGGCAGTTCGCGTGCGATGGTGGCACGGCGAATGATTTTTGGCATGGTAAAGGTCAGCAGGTTTGCGGTTTTCTTCGCGATAATCGTACGGCCATCAGATGGCAGGTCGACGCGAAAGCGAAGCTCAAGGGCATCATCATCGAAAACAACGGCAGTACGATCTAGGATAGTTTGACCCGGACGATCAATCTGGATTTCATTCACCTGCTGGGCCAGCTCAGCAAATTGACGGGCAATAAAGTCACGGGCTGCGCGCTGGTAGTCTTCAGATTGGTCTTTTAGCCACTCAAGATCCGTTAGCGACCACTTGCGGCGAGCACGCACACGTGATGCCGGCGCGAAAGGGTCTGCTTGAGTAATATCAATGAAAAAATCGAAGTCAACGAAGTGATACTCACCGCGAAGGCTTGAGTAGCTGCGGTAGTTGTGACGATCAATTTTTTGTAATTTTGCTTCGAGTAGTTGCATGTTGCCTCGATATCTTCATTGTAAATCCGGGAGCGGATTCTACACCAAACCCCATCATTAAGCATATAAAGTTTACAGCTTAGAACCACTTATTTCACTGTTGTGAAAGGCAATGAGGGGGAAGGGGAACGGGCCAAGTAAAAGAATAAGCTCAAAGCAGAAGTTAAGATGGAAAAAAGGCGCTGAAATTATCAGCGCCTTGAGGCTATATCGTGTTGAGTATCAATCGAAGGCTGATACAGCTATTTCCGGCGAGAAGCTATAGCGAGAAACGACCAAGTTGTTGCTTCTGAGTCTCAGACATCTCAGACAGGTGGTTACTTGCTTGTGCTGTTTGACCAATACCCGCAACATTCTGGCTGATGATTTCATCAATGGTTGCAACGTTTTCGCTAATAGCCGCAATCGCACGATTTTGCTCGTTTGCTGCACTTGCCATTTCGCTGTTGTTTTGTGAAATCAGCTCGATAGCCGTTGAAATATTCTCAAGCTGCTGGTTGGTACGCTCACTCATTTCAGTTGTTGACGTTACCATGTCTAGACATTGAGTGACCGATTCAACCACATCATTTGATTTGCCTTGCAGCATATCGATAATGCTCTGGATGTTTTGCGTTGATTCTTGCGTTTTCGCCGCAAGCATACGCACTTCATCAGCAACTACGGCAAATCCACGACCAGACTCACCTGCACGCGCTGCTTCAATAGCTGCGTTTAGTGCCAGTAGGTTGGTTTGCTCAGAGATGTTCTCGATAACGGTGATGACTTCACTGATGCTGTCAGTTTGATCTTTGAGCGAAGTGACAACTGCAGACGTGTTGTTCAACTGGCTACCCAGCTCGTGGCTTAGTCGAGCACTTTCGTGAGCGGTATTAGAGCCTTCGTGGGTGATTTTCAATGCTTCGCGCGCACTGTCATCGGCTTGGTTTGCTGACGCATCGACTTGGGTTGCACTTGATGAAAGCTCGGTCACTGCTGATGCAATAAGCTCAACCTGGGCTTTTTGATCGTTAGCATTCGCTTCGCTTTGGGTCATGACGGCGGCAAGTTCAGTTGATGCCGAAGAAACTTCATCGCCCACTTTGCTTAGTTGGGTAACGATATTACGTAGCGAGTCGATAGTTGTGTCGGTATTGGCACACAGTTGGCCGATTTCATTGTTAGATTGAACACCCGTTGTCACATTGAGTCGACCTTTGGCTAGCTCTTGCATCACGTCTTGAAGCTTGCTGATGCTCACAAGAATAACATTGGCGATGATCCAACCGAAGGCAATCGATACGACAAGGCAAACAAGTAGCGCACTAATTAGCGTTTGGGTGCTGTTACCGATCAGGTTGGTACTGTCAGTTGCCAGTGCTTCCGTTTTCTCGTTGATCAGCTCTGCTAGGTCATACAGTGCAATCCGAATATCAGCGCCTTGCTGCGATAATTGCGCTTCTTGTTTGTTAATTTCAAGTGCGGTATCAACAATGTCGCTAGTTACTGCTAGGTAGTGCTTAAGCTCTTCACCCAAGATACGGTTTGCGATTGGGTTCCCCAGTTGGTTTAGTGTTGAAGTCATCACTGCCATTTCGTCATGGAACATTTGCAGGCGTTCTTCACTGAAACTGGTGTAAACAATACTTAAGTGGGTTTGAACTCGGATAGCGCTGTCGAACAGTGCAGCACGGGCTTTACGCCATGCGGCTTTTTCTTCGTAGATTTGTTCACTATCAAGAACTTCAACGTTGGTGTCATTAATTACGTCAGAAATCCAAGGCAGCGACATGTACAGACGTTCGTTTTCTTGGTTGAGTGTATTTGAACGGCTGATACCTTGCCCATAGCTGCTCAGGATACCTTCAATATTACGAATGATCGCACCATGCTCTGTGGTGTAGGCACTGCTTTTGGCTGCAGCCGATAGTAAAGATTGGATTTCTTGGTTATATGATTGGTATGAAGATTCCACTTCATCCCAAGGCATGATTTTACCTAGGCCACGAATGACATCCATGCGTAAGCGGTACATTTGACGCTGAGCTTCGACAATTTGCATGTTGTAGCTAATGCTATCGTCTGTCAGGGATGTATTTTGTTCTGCTTGTTTAAGACTGCCCATTACCATCCAAGATGCACCGGCAAAAAGGATTAGTGCGAAAAAGATGGGCAGTAATATCTGCACCTTTAGCGAAATATTGCCTAACCATTGGCCGAGACTTTTCAAATCTTACTCCTGTATTTGGATCTGACATAAAATATATGAGTTATTAATACCAATTCAGAACTTATCGCAGAAAACATGCCTAAAAGTGATGAATTATCGGTATTTATTGAGAGCGGCATTTTACCCATAATCTTTAGCGCTTGAATCGACCAATAGGAGCTATAAGTCAGGGTTATATATTCAATTTATATAAAAAAGCTAAAATTGGGTTATTAAATAAACAATTTTGTGTGTGAGTGCTTTTGCGATGTAGGAGGGTGGTATACAAATTGTTCAAATATCACACTGTGATGTATGTAAGTTGTTCACTTTAACTGTTATCTGTACACATGTGTCTGGCTAATCAGTTCCAACAAATAAATACAGATAAATTAATGATGAAACACTTTATTACATCTATCCAATTAACATATTCCTGCATTTTTATGGTGAATGTATTTTGTGCTGGAGAGCCACTGCGTGTTGAAAACGGATGGGCTGCGACCTAAGTCTAATTGCAGGCATAGGGTATTTACGCTTGAATCTAGCTAAATAGAGAGCGGTAAGGATGATATCTATGTTAGCCACAGGAATGTTTACGCTTCAAATGGCACTGTTGGTTGTTGGTCTTGCTATGGTTGGGGCGAGTATCGCCCAGTATGGCAAACGCACGCATGACTGGGCGGGTGTTGTGAAGATGTTTTATAAGCGAGTCGAAATGACGACCTCAGAGTACAAAAGTTACCGCTTAGGGGTGGCATTGTTTGTACTTGGTGTTGTGGTTCGTATTGTTAACTTAACGTTTTGGCCGGTCTAACCTTGTTTTGATTAAGTTAAGCCGAGCATCGCTATTCGAGAGGTGCTTTATTCTCTAGGTAAGGGCAAGGTTAATTCGGCACAAAGGCCACCCAATGCACTTCTCGATAGCTTTAGATCACCTCGATAACTGTGGGCCAATTCACTCACAATGTTTAGCCCTAACCCGGTGCCCGGGGTCGTCTCATCTAATCGGACTCCGCGCTGGATCACAGACTCGTAGGCATCATCACTAATGCCGGGCCCATCATCTTCAATGATTAGCTTGATGCTTTGCTGATCACTTTCTTTTTGGTGCACTCGCACTAAGTTGTTCGCCCATTTGTAGCCGTTTTCGATTAGGTTGCCGACAATTTCGTCGAGGTCCCTTTTCTCAATTGCCACCATGAGTTCGCTATCTAGCTCGTTAACCAACACAACATCACGATGGGCGTAAACTTTATCCATCGCCATCGAGATGGCATCAACTCTCTGGCTCGGTGCGGTTTTCGCGGCCAGGATATTGGCCGCGCCAGCCATGCGGGCGCGGCCGAGGTGGTATTCAATTTGCTGTTGGAGCTGCGCGAGGGTTGGTTGAAGCTTCGCTTGAGCCTCCTGTGGTAACTCGGCGACTTCATTATTTAGCACCGCAATGGGGGTTTTTAGCGCATGGGACAAGTTACCAGCATGGTTGCGGGCACGGTCAAGGATTTCTTGGTAATGGAATAGCAAAGCGTTGAGATCATCCACTACCGGGCGGATCTCTTTTGGATACTGACCTGAAAGCTCGTTTTGCTCACCGTTGCGTACTTGTTTTAGCTTTTGTTGCAGGCGACGCAATGGCCAAAGCGACCAGCTAACCTGTAGCCAAATGAGTATTAAGATCCCGCCTGACATGATTCCCAGTATGAACCAGAAGCTTTTTGTCAGTTGTTTTAGTGTACCTAGCAGATGTTCTTGGCTAGCTGCGACAGTCAGCTCGATGGGCTCATCTACCTCGGGCAGGAAGAATTGCCGCTTAACCGTAATTAGCGATTGTTCATTTGGACCAAGATAGCCTTTATCTTCATTCCCCGTGATTTGCGTGTCCCAAAGTGAACGGGAACGAATTTGGGTATTACCTACATTCAGGCTCCAGTATAGGCCGCTGTATGGTTGCTGAAAGCGCGGGTTCGATAGTTGTTGGGGGAGGGCTAGTTTGCCTTCGCTATCTACATCTGCGACTGCGGTTAGCTCGTCAAGGTATAAGTAGAGGCGCTGCTGTTCTTGCTCTACAAGGTAATCTTTAATGAAGGTTGGGACGATATAGCCAGCAGCAAGGGTGATCAACAACAGCCACACTGATGAGGCAATCAGTAGGTGGCTGCGTAAACTTGAGTGGGTGGTGAGCTGTGGCTTATTCGGCATTAATGCGATACCCAAGACCACGAACGGTTTTGATCACATCGCTGCCAATTTTACGGCGGATGCGGCCAATAAATACTTCGATGGTGTTGGAATCTCGGTCAAAGTCTTGCTTATAGATATGCTCAACCAACTCGGTACGTGAAATCACTTTATCGGCATTGTGCATCATGTAAGAAATTACCTTGAACTCCAATGCGGTTAGTTCAATGTTCTCACCATTATGCATCACTTTAGATGTACGGGTATCTAGGCTTAGCCCACCGATTTGGATAACAGGGGACGCATTTCCGGTTGAGCGGCGAAGTTGTGCACGTAGGCGAGCAACCAACTCAACCATTTGAAACGGTTTGGTCAGGTAATCATCAGCACCGGCATTTAAGCCCTCAACACGTTGGGTCAGTTCATTCCTGGCGCTAAGAATAATGACTGGTGTCGAGACATTTTCATCGCGGATCCCTTTCAATACCGTTAAGCCGTCAAGCTTTGGCAAGCCGAGATCAAGCACGATGCCGTCCCAAGGCTCTGACGTCGCACGGTATAAGGCATCGATACCATCGCAGGATAACTCAGCTACCCATCCATTGTTTTCTAACCCCGCGACAATTTGTTCGCCAAGTGTGACTTCATCTTCTACGACAAGAATTTTCATTCAGATACCTTGATTACGTTCTCTAGCCCGCGACCTTTAATTTCAACAATGGTGAGGGTCTTGGCTTCATAGTCTACTTTTACAATGTTGTTGTTAGGGTCGATGAGTTTTAATTCATAAATCCAGACGTCATCGTCTTCTTCTAATTCAACTCGAATAATTCGACCATTTAATTGCTTAGCAACAACCTTCTGTAGCTCGGAGTAGGGTTGGATCAGCCCTTGCTGTACAGCATGCATCACATCATCGTGGTCTTCTTCGATTTCAACTTCAATGCTACCTTGGGGGAGGTCGAGCATCTTATCTTGGTCATGATGATGAGCTTGCGCATTATTGATGAGCAAGAGTGACAATATGATGGCAATAGGGAGAGTACTGATCTTATTCATAACGATAATTGTAATGCATTGTTGATGAACCGAAAATGAATTTGATTGTTTATAAAATGCTCAGTTGATGTGTAGCACATATAAAATTTATTCTTGATCACAAAGTGACTAATACCTTATCACTATAATCTGCGTAAAAATAAAGCATTACAAGGATTATTATGCAGTTATCTCTGAAAGCGAAACTACTTCTTTCTAGTTTCGCCGCGATTTCCATTACTGCTGTTGCGCTAGGTGGTTTTTCATACCAATCAATGAAAACTCAAGCATGGCAGTCTATTCAAAGTGAAAGTACCAACACATCGATTGCGGTAACCAAGGGCATTGGTGATTGGCTTAGTGATAAGCAATCAGCAATTACTGGTATGGCAAATACGATGCGCTATAGCGTGTCACCGGATATTGTTGGTCACCTGAAGCAAACCCATACGTCGGGTAACTTTAGTTTAAGTTTTTACGGTAACCAGCAAGGTGAAATGTATCGTCAAGATCCATCGCTGAACCGTGCGGGTTATGACCCTCGTACCCGAGGTTGGTATAAGGAAGCACAAGCAGCGCGCAGTGCGATTGTGACTGCGCCTTATATGAGCCATACCATGCAGACGCTGGTTGTAACATTGGCTGAACCCGTAATGAAAGGGGGCTCATTGGCAGGTGTGGTTGGTGCTGACTTGGCACTGGGTGATCTGATGGAAGATGTGTTGAACGTCCCTGTATTGGGCAACGGCTATGCGATGTTGCTGGATATGGGTAATCAGGTAGTGGTAGCGCACCCTAACGAGAAGTTCCAGCTTAAACCTATTTCTGAGCTGGGGATCACCGTGCAAGCCTTGCAGGGTGAGATAAACGGCGGTGATGGCTTCTTCTTCAGTGATTTCGATGGCCAAGACCGTGCGGTAGCTGTTCAGGTGGTGCCGGGCTCGGGCTGGGCTGTTGTGATGGTAATGGACCAAGCAACCCTAGAAGCACCCATTGTTGAGTCTCTGCTTGACCAGCTAATGATTGGCTTCGTTATTTTGGTGATTGTTTGTGGCTTCATTGGCTGGTTGGTTACCCGCCAGTTGCGCGAACTGAACAAAGTGTCTTTGGCTTTGGCTGATATTGCCAATGGTGAAGGTGACCTTACTGTACGCATTGATGTGAATACCCAAGATGAAGTAGGCAAGCTTGCTGAGAACTTTAACCAGTTTGTGGCGCGCCAGCATGTGATGGCTAGTAAGCTGCGTGATATCACCATTGAGTTGAACCGTAGCGCTGCAGATGCAGCTGCCTCGGCGACTCAACGTAGCCATAATATCCGTCAGCAGCAAGATGAGATCACCATGGTGGCCACTGCTGTGACCGAGATGGCAAGTGCAACCCAAGAAATTGCTGGTAACGCTGAAAATACCGCTAAAACCGCGGAACAAGCAGTGACGCTGACGGCAGCTGGCCATGGTCAGGTCGGTCAAAGCCAGCAATCGATCGGTAACCTTGCGGGCGAAGTTGATAGTGCCGTTGGCATTATTGAAGATCTGAACGAGCACGCGCTGAAGATCAGTATGATCCTGGCAACAATTCGTGATATTGCGGAGCAAACCAACCTGTTGGCACTAAATGCGGCGATTGAGGCAGCACGTGCGGGTGAACAGGGGCGTGGCTTTGCCGTGGTTGCAGATGAAGTACGTGTGCTATCTCAGCGTACCCATACATCAACTGAAGAAATTCAAACCATGATTGAGACGCTGCAGTCAACGACCAAGCAAGCGGTATCGGTGATGAATGATAGCCATAAGCTAGCAGAAACAAGCGTACATGATGTTGATGGCGCGGGCGAAAGTATCAATAACATTGCCAGCGAAATTAATGTGATCAGTGATATGGCGACTCAAATCGCATCAGCTGCGGAAGAGCAATCAAGTGTGACTGCCGAAATTAGCCGTAATACTGAAGGTGTTCAAGAAGTGGCAAACCAAATGGCAGTTGAAGCCCAAGAAGCGGCTCAACAAGCTGAGAGTTTGAAGTCATTGGCTGACCAACTAGAACTAGAAGTGAAGCGCTATAAGCTGTAATTCTCGCTTATAATGCCGATTTCAGCCGCCCCATTTGGGGCGGCTTTTTTATGCCTTTATCGCTTTGATAGTATTCAGGACTCCGGCGTTTCCCGCATGCGCATGTATCTGGCGAAGCGGGGAATACCACTGTCGGTGTATCCGTTGTAGCGATATTGAATGATGCTGCCGAGCGGGGGAGGGGATTGCCTGTCCTCGTCACTAAATCCTGAGCCGATTTTAAATTTGATGTTATTCGCGGTTAACACCCAGACTGCCCCCATTTTCCCCTGGTACTTGCCTTGCCCCTCGCTATACCCAACCACCGTTGCTTCACTATCTTGGTAACTTTTTAGCTTGAATAACCGCTGGCTGGTTCCTGCTTGGTATCGGTTATCTTGATGGTGAAGCATGACCCCTTCGCCACCGTTTGATTCTATTTGGTTAAGTTGTTTGCTTAGTGAATCAAGGCTGGCAACTTTAGTATGAGGGATCAGTGCTAGGTAATGGGGAGCAGGGTTAGTGCTGGTGATCATATCTATATTCTTAGCAAGGACTTGATAACGCGTTTCGAATCCGCCTTCAATTGACGGTGAATCAAACACTTGAAATTTAACTTTCCGCCATTGCTGGTGGTTTGGGGTATCGTCTAGCACGATGCGGCTCGCTTGTTGAAACTGGCCTCGACCAAGCCAGAGTTCGCCTTCTAATGCTATGTTTGGCGGAAAGCTTTGGGTAAACCACTTGGGCGCATGAATGAGGTTTCCTCTACGTGTCAGTAGTTGCTTACCATCCCAGTGGGCACGAATACCATCCAATTTTTCGCTGACTAAGTACATATGAATATCATTAAGGTGACCGTCAACTTCTCCCAGTTCAGTGGCAGAGAGTGAGGATGACTGCATGACGACTGGTGCAGAGCCCGCTTGGCCATGAAATGGGCTTAGCAGTATGACAATCAGCCCAGCAAGGCGGCTTATTTTCATCTTAGGTTGGCTAGAGCAATGAATGTTTGCTGCCGCTTCCACCGAAGCTGCTGAAAGTAAGTGATTTCGTATCATGGCTTATGGTCGCTTTGTAAGTAGTTACTAGCAACGCTGGCATCGAAAATGATGAGAGTAAACCGTCTGTCTGTAATACGATACTTTATTGGGAATATGTTTGAAGAAATATGTAATTGAGCAAAGACTAAGGCTCGTTAGGTGCGAGAGAGTGCTTGGTTGTTGCATAGGGCTACGTTAGAATTCTGCTCTTCAGCTTGCTAGCATATTATTAAAACGATTTATGTCTTCTACACAACCTTCATCACTTGCTGTTCGTTTAAGTGACTTTTTAGCACGTAAACATATCCAGATTTCAGCCAAAACCTATTTTATCCATGCCATGAGTTTTATGGCTCTTGGTCTGTTTTCATCTTTATTAATTGGCTCAATCCTTAACACGATTGGCATTAAATTTGGCATTCCGCTTTTTACCGATACTCTATGGCCGCTCGCAAAACAAATGACGGGGCCAGCCATTGCTGTTGCGGTTGCGTATGCGTTGAAAGCGCCAGCATTAGTCATGTTCTCCGTCACTACCGTAGGCGCAGCCGGAGCTGCACTTGGTGGGCCTGTCGGGGCGTTTGTTGCTGCAATCATCGCGACCGAATTTGGTAAGTTTGTCGCCAATGAAACCAAGGTCGACATTCTGGTTACTCCGGCGGTAACTGTCATTTCCGGTGTTGCTGTAGGGAGCTTTATCGGGCCATACATTGGCGGCATGATGACATCATTGGGTGATGTCATTATGTATTCCACCCAGTTGCAGCCGCTACTAATGGGCATGCTGGTTGCTGTGTTGATGGGAATGGCACTGACCTTACCTATCAGTAGTGCTGCTATTGCAATTATGCTGAGCTTGAATGGTCTGGCTGCTGGCGCAGCAACCGTCGGGTGTTGTGCGCAAATGGTTGGCTTTGCTGTAATGAGCTTCAGGGAAAACCGCTGGGCTGGTGTTTTTGCCCAAGGTTTAGGTACATCGATGCTGCAAATGCCAAATATCATTAAGAATCGCAAAATATGGCTCCCGACGATTCTCACCTCCGCCATTCTTGGGCCCATTTCAACAGTCGTTTTTAAAATGGAAAATACGCCATTGGGCGCGGGCATGGGCACATCCGGACTTGTCGGGCAGATTCAGTCTTTTGTCGCAATGGAAACAAGCGGTTGGCAGACAAATGATATTTATCTCACCATCTTATTAATGCACCTTGTGCTACCAGCTTTGTTAACATTACTGTTTTCGGAAATCATGAGAAAGCTGGGTTGGATCAAATCAGGTGATCTTACCCTGAACTTATCAAGTCGCTAACTACTGTTTTATCGACATTTTTGATATAACCATGACATAGCATTCAGGTTTAGGTGTAGCATCGTGATAGGGGCAAAACTTGCCTTGTATCATCGTTGTTGCATGACCGACTTAAGTGGAAGATAGATATGAGATCTTGGAAAGTTTCTTTAGTTGCTGGACTCGTTATTGGTGGTTTATTGGCAACAGCGGTATGGAATCGCAACCCCGGCCCGAGCCAAGAAGAATACGACGCATTAGTGCAGAAAAATGCTGTGCTGGTGGAGCAAAAACAAGCCGAGCAAGCCCGTTTCGAGCAGCTTGAGACTCAGTCAGCCATTGATCTTCAGGAAATGACGCTGAAGCTTGAAGAAAAGCAAGCAGAGCTGGAAAAGCAAAAAGCGGATTTCGAGAAGAAACTTGCGGGTATGAAGAAAGAGCAGAAGACCTTGGTGGTTGAAACTAAAAAGTTAGATACCAAAGTGGTCGAGCTGAAAACAACAGCAGAGCAGCAGAAAGTGGTGCTCGATAATTCCAAAGAACTTTACCAGCAGCAACTGCGTTTGCAAAAAGATGTAGAAAAAGCCAAGAAAGCCGTGACTGAGGCTGAAGGCGTTGCGGGCGAATTCAAGCAAGCTTGTGATGAATTCAAGTCGGGTACTAGCTGGAACTGGGTATCACAAGCGGACTGTGATAAATACGAAGCCAAACTTGATATTGTTGATGAGAAGCAAGCCCAGCTTGTCGCGCTGGAGTCTGAGCTTGAAGCGCTAAACAAGAAAATTGAGATTGAAGTGCCGAAGGCAAATTAATCTTAACTTTTAAATGGTTTAGAAAAACGGAAGCAACGTGGTTGCTTCCGTTTTTTTATAACTGTTTATTTATACAGTGCTAATGTGTATGCTTCAGTTTTCCACCAGGAGTAGTAGACCATGACCATCAAATACCAAGAAAAAGTACCTAGCCCTAGAGAGTTTTGCGAGATGCGTGTTAAAGCAGGCTTATCGCCTAAATCTTTGAAAGCGGCGATGATAGCATTGCCTAACAGTCTATACGGAGTTTCCATCAGAGATGGAGAAACGTTAGTCGCTATGGGGCGGGTTGTAGGTGATGGAGCATGTAATTTTGAAGTTGTTGATGTTGCCGTAGATCCTCGTTATCAGGGGAGAGGGCTTGGCAGAGAAGTGATGGAATATATCGATAACTATTTATCTTCAGTTGCCCTAGAAGGCTCTTATGTATCAATGATTGCAGATGAGCCTGTCTTTTATGAAAAGCTAGGGTACAGGTTAGTCTCTCCTGCCAGTCAAGGGATGACGAAAAAGTTTAAACCGAATAGTTAGGTGGTAGCCTGTTCTAAAACTTACCAGGCATTAAAAAGTAATCAACCATGACTTGTTTCTTGTGTGAGGTTGTTTCTTGGTGAGAAACCGAGTGATGAGCCACGGCGGCTAGTGTTTTTATCCGCCTTCTTTCTCTTCTTTTTTCCGCTCTTCTGCCATTAACTTATCTTCTAGCTATTCTTGGTAAAGCTTATAGGTATTTCATACGTACTATTCACTCACCTTGTCATTTTTATGGGTGTCAATGTAAGTCACTGTTTTTATTGTCATCATGTGTGCAATGACTTGATATTTAAGGCTTTTTAGAGTGCTACTTTTCATTTTTCCTGGGAGTGCTAACGATGTTGATAGATCTCACAGATCTACCAATTACTATCGTTGAGTAAGCGTTTTGTTTCTTTTTCTTCATTATCTGTGACTTTTGCACATTGTTTCTCTTTGAGGAAAAAACAATAATCAGGGCGAGAAATAATATCATCACAAGAAACGTTTCTTGGGGTGTGAGATTTATCCTGAGTGTGACAAGAGTAACGACATGATAGATGAGAAGATGTACCCAGAAACACGGTATGAGCATCAAGAGTTTCAAAACCACCTGTTGAAAGTGGTGGATTTCACCAAAGGCAATATAAGAAAAATAGGTATCAATAACCCTAAGATTGGCACAGCAGATAACCAGTGGCTTTACTGTGGCCCTTCTGACTGGGTGTCATCATTTTGGACTGGTCAACTTTGGTTGTGTTATCAGCTGACTGGCGAAGAGGAATTCAAGAATAGCGCTAACTTCAGAAAGGCATACTTCAAAGAGATGATAGCGAACCCAGATTGGCATGACCATGATTTAGGGTTCCAGTTTTCTTTGAGTTGTGTTGCTGGGCACATGCTGACAGAAGATGAAGAGTACCGTCAAATGGCAATCGAGGCCGCGCACAGTCTATATCTGCGCTTCCGTCGTATTGGCAAATACATTGTGGCGTGGAATGAAACCCATATCCTGGGACCAGAAAAAACTCAGGGTAAGACAATCATTGACTCACTTCAGAACACAGCCTTGATGTTTTGGGCGTCACAGCAGACGGGGTCTGACTTGCTTAAACAAGCGGCTATCGATCATTCAGAAACACTCGCTAAGCATATTGTGCGAGATGACTTCTCGACTTTCCATACGTTTAATTTTGACCCACTGACGCAAGCACCAATCAAAGGCGAAACTTTCCAAGGGTACGCCGACGATTCATGCTGGGCGCGTGGACAGTCTTGGGCGATTCATGGCTTTGCCCAAACTTACGCATATACTGGTGATAAGAAGTTCTTAGAACTTGCGAAAAAGCTTTCGTATTTTGCTATGGAACACTTAAAAGATGACCCTGTACCAATTTGGGACTATCGATTACCAGAATCTGAGCCGCAGTACAAAGACAGCTCTGCCGGGGCTGTAACAGCAGCAGGTTTCTTACTGATTGCAAGTCTATGCGAAGACGAAAAGGAGCGTGACTTTTTCGAGCAGTGGGGAATGCACTTAGTGAAAGGTTTGATGGATCAATGTGATTTAACAGATAGCAGTGAAGCTTTAGGTGTCTTGAAAAATGGTGCATCATTTGTCGCACGCGATATGTGCGATAACATGTTGCCATACGGAGATTACTACTACTTAGAAGCCTTGATGAGAATCTGTGGTCATAAACGTTATTTCTGGTAAAGGGGGTAAAAATGGTTTCTTCGTATGATTTAGGCGCCATCGTTTTTTATTTCATCTTTATGGTTCTGCTTGGGCTTGTTTTTCGTAAGCAAGTGTCTAATACCAGTGAGTACTTCCGCGGGGGCGGTAAGATGGTCTGGTGGATGGGCGGTGCCAGTGCATTTATGACCACGTTCAGTGCCTGGACATTCACAGGTGCGGCCGGCAAGGCATATATTGATGGCTTTGCTGTGGTTTGGCTCTTCGTATTTAACATCGTGGGCTATTTACTGTGTGCGCGTATTTTCGCACCCCGTTTTCGCCAAATGGATGTAGTGACCCCGATGGAGGCGATTCGCCAACGTTTTGGTGCCAAGACTGAGCGTTTCTATACAACCATCTATACCGTAACGGGATTGATGGGCGGGGCGATTACGCTTTACGCTGTATCTATCTTCATTTCGGCGGTATTGGGCTGGGATATTCAATTTTCGATAATCATTACCGGCTTAGCGGTTGTCCTGATGACGGTGACCGGTGGCTCGTGGGCGGTGGTATCGAGTGATTTCCTGCAGGCGATGCTTATCGTAGGGATCAGTATTGTAACCTTCATCGCTGTTTTGAATAATGTGGATAGTGTTGAGACCATTACTTCACATTGGGAAGGGGACACCCTTTGGACAGGGATGGGGATTGAAATCCACGAAGTATTCCTACTGTGGGTTGGTGCAATCTTGATTCAGCGTGTGATTGATATGAATAACATCGGTCAGTCGGTACGCTTCCTATGTGTGAAAGACTCTGCTCATGCTCGCAAAGCCGCATACTTTACTGCTGCATTGTTTGCGATGGGTAGCATCATGTGGTTCTTGCCGCCGATGTGGGCAGCAGGCTCGCTAGGGCCATTGAGTGAGATGTACCCGCAGCTCGGTGATAAGGCAAATCAGGCAGCTTATCTATCTGTTGTACAGACTTTGCTTCCGGCAGGTATGGTTGGCCTTGTGGTTTCGGCAATGTTTGCTGCAACCATGTCGACACTGGACTCCCGTATTAATTTCGTAACGGCTTCTTTTATTAAGTCTATTTATAAGCCAATCCTTAATAAGAAAGCGACAGAGGCACAAGAATTAAGGGCAAGTAAAATTGCTACCGCTGTGATGGGGCTGATTGTTATTGGCTGTGCGTTATTCTTGAATGAACTACGTGGCATCAGCCTGTTTTCAATGATGATTTTGTTTGCAGGTTTGGTAAACATTCCAATGATGATCCCTCAAACATTCTGTATGTTTGTAAAACGTGTCCCTGACTGGGCAGGTTGGGCAACAGTTATCTTTGGCTTCTGTGTGAGTATTATCAGTAACAATGTATTTAATGCTCAATGGGTATCAGAAACCATCGCTGTACCAATGACAGGCCGTGAGCTTGGTGACTTGGGCGTAGTGATCACCCAGTTTATGCACGCGATACTGACGGTAGGCTTTTTCTTCGCGACGATGCTGTTCTACAAAGAACCTGTTGGCGAGCGTAAAGAGCAGGTTGAGTTGTTCTTCAGAAACCAGAGCACACCGATTGTTTCGCCAAATGGGATGGAGCAGTCAGATGTGATGCAGTTTACAGTGCTTGGTCGCTTAACACTGGTCTTTGGTGGCGTTATTACCGCTTTCGCGGTGCTGCCAAATGAGAATAGTTTTTACTTTGCTATCTGTGGGCTATTCATCATGGTGGTTGGTGGGGCAATCTACTTCCAACGACGCAACGGTGTTACCACTAAAGTGACAAGTAAACTTGTTTAACCGTATTCTTTATTATTAAATTGAATGCTTAATAAAAAGCCAGCGTATGCTGGCTTTATTTATGATTGCTTTTCAACTTCAGAAGGTGAGTAGTAGAATTGCTTTTTGAAAGCTCGACTGAAATGAAAACTATCGCTAAAACCAAGGTCATAAGCGACTTGTTTTACACTCGCACCATTTCGTTTTAGCATCATATGGCTCGCATCGAGCTTTAACTGTAAATAGTATTGCTTAGGTGTACAGCCTAATTGTTTAAGGAATATCTTTCTTAAGTATTGTTCAGAATACCCAACGGCTTGCGCGAATTCTCTAATTTGAACGTTTTCACCTATCCGGCTGCTCATCATGGAAACAACATTCATCACCACTTTTTCTTGGCTAGAAACAGAATCAATATCGTCGGCGAGGGTTAACCATTTATATACCACGAAGCTGAAACCTGCATTGGCCGCTTTGAGATGAGACTCCTTTCCTTTAATAAGGTGCTTAATATCAGATAAAGTACTTTTATAGTCATCTAAGTGAATAGGGATTTGATACTCCATGGGAATGTTGATTACCCCATGAGTCACAAACTCAAACCAATTTAAATTCCATACCACACCATTGGTACTGTAACTTTTAATCATCATGCTATCGAGAAAAACCACACTTGGTGCATTGACAGTGATTTGTTTCCCATTTTTCATCCTAACTGTGCCGCTGCCCTGGAAAGTGCAGATGGCAACAATGGCGTTAGGTATCAATGGCAACTTTCTATCTTGCGGCCAAAGCACGTTGTAGTTGCTGTCACCTTGAATTTCCCACATCGAACGTAAAGAAACGCCTGATGAATCTATGTTTTCATTGAGTAGCAGTGGTGCGTTGATCATAGTTTCGTTTTCTTCATTAGGATGGCTTTTTTTCTATGGTTTACTATAACAGTATTCGATAAATTTATTGTTAAGGAATAGAAGAAAATATTGATAATTAGAGATTGGACATGAAACAAGATTTTTTAAATCCTAAAGAACGTCTTGGTAGCTTTTATCGAAATGGTGATCAAGCTCCCAATATTTTATTTATTACAGTAGATATGATTTCTGCTGATTGCTATCACAAAGATCGCCCGTTGTCCCAGGTTATCAATACCCCCAATATTGATACCATAGCCCAGGAAGGCACCTCATTTAGCAATGCTTTTACCCCGAGCCCATTATGTGGCCCAGCTAGAGCGGCAATGTTTACGGGTATGCACCCTCCTTACCTTTCAAACGGTGAACGTACGCCAGTTGGTATGAAGGTTGATTTAGAGCTTGAAGATACTATCTTCCAAGACTATTTAAAGCGCATTGGATATACACTTAAGCACACTGGTAAGTGCCATGTTGGTATTGAAAAATTCATTCGAACTTTTGGTGAAAATATTCATGCTTGGGATCGTTGGGGCCCACCAACAGAAGATGATGATCGCTATCTTGCGTATTTAGCCAATATGGGTGTCAAGTTGCCGCGTTACCGTCGAGAGCTTCGTGGGCTTCAGATAGATAAGATGTCGCCAGCTAACTCGTTCGGTGGTTGGATTGAGCAGTCGGATGGTGAAGACTTTCCTTTGGAAGCACATTATTCAGTATTCCTAGCGAAGTTGGCGATTGAGCAAATTAAGGCGGCAAAAATTCAATCACCAAACAAGCCAATATTCAGCCAGATAGATTTCTTTGATCCACACCAGCCGTACTCTATCCCGTCCGGCTTGGAAGCGCGTTATGAGCAAATCAGAAGTGTTATCGTACCTCCTTCGAGCTTCGAACCTTTTGATGAAAATGACCCTAATCGAAATAAAACGTATGACCTTTATAAGCAATATTGGGGTATGTACGACGAAGAACTGGTGAAGGATTATATCGCCTGTCACTTACTTCAGGTTGAAGTGGTAGATCATGCCATCGGGCATATGGTGAGATACCTGAAAGAGGAAGGTATGTGGGATGACATGGCTGTTGTTTTCTCTGCGGATCATGGAGACATGAATGGTCGCCTAGCCATGGCCGATAAAGGTTCTTACTTCCAACCTGATATTTACCGTGTGCCATTATATGTTAAAGCGCCTAAATCACTTGAGATACAAGTTAAAGACAGTGACGTACTGGTGTCATCGATTGATTTAGCGCCAACGATCATTGGCTTTGCCGGCATATCAACCCCTGATGCAATGGAAGGGGATGATCTGACGAAAATCATGACGGGTGGTGAGCGGCGAGAACTAACGCAAGTTTATCAAACCGGTGTGCACGTCGGTACCAATTATGGCTTTGCTTTTCAGGTTGTGATTAATGGCCAGCAGTTGTTCTACGGCTATAACGTCACCACGGGTTATGAAGAGCTGTACGATGTTAATGTCGATGAGCAAAACAACCTGTTCGAACTGCCTGAATACATGGAACATAAAGCATTCATCGTTGAAAAGGCGGCGGCTTTACTACAGTCAGATCCGCGTTGGTCTGGGTATTGGGCATCATACCGATTGCATAATGCGCGTTACCTGCCGATTAACGACTCCGATATGCAAATGTTGAAGCCACTTTAAATTATCAAAGGCACTGCAATGAGTGCCTTTTTTATTGTACTCACTAAGGCTGATCTTTGGTGGTACATTTTTTCTAACCAATGTCGTGTGATTATGGACCTAATTACAACTCTTTTTACTGTCGATACCTTTTTAAAAGTAGGATTTGGCTCTTTGATTGGTATCTGTTTGGGGCTAACTGGTGTCGGTGGTGGCGTCCTTATTATTCCGATATTACAAGTTGTATTTGGAATGCAAATTGTGATGGCGGTGGGTACTGCCAGTTTGATATCGACAATCGTCAAAGTGAATGCTGGGTATAGCCATATAAAAGCAGGTAACGTTGAATGGAATGCGCTGAAGTGGATGTTGCTTGGATCCATTCCCGCAACGTTGCTGATGACCGAGCTAATTGTACACTTAAACAACAGTGCCAGCTTACAAAACGTAGTAACGTTTGTGATTGAAGCGGTCATCATCGCAATCATGCTGTTTGCACTTTTTACTATGTATCAAAAATATCGTTCTTCAGAATCGGCTATTGAGGCGAAGCAATACAGTAATAAAGTCGCAGTTTCAGCAGGTGTTACTTGTGGCTCTTTATTGGGGTCAACGGGAGTAGGTGGGGGTGTTTTATTACTACCCGCGTTTAATACTTTACTTGGGGTCAGTATTAAAAAGTCAATTGGATCATCTTTGGTTATGGCGTTGGTGCTATCGGGGCTTACTGCGTTGAACTACAGTAAAGGCGGCCAAAGCGATGTCATGACTGCTGTATTAATGTCAGCCGGTGCCGTCATTGGTGTTCCCATTGCAATTAGGTTGCTGAAAAGGTTTTCTGATAAGCAAATTTATTTGTCGACAATGGTTGTTATTTCTGTCGCGTTATTGATGATGTTTGTATAGGTAAGGGACAGAAGAGAATGCAGCTGCTAGTTGCAGCTGCAATAGAGTAGGGGCGTTTTGCCGCTTGCTTATATTGGACATGGCGCACTTGAATCACGCTTAATCAGACTCACACCAACAGATAACCGTGATGTAAATGCATGAGTTTGATTTATTTCTTTGATCAACATGTGTAATGCCGCTTTTGCGAGATCAGGGAAATTAGTACTGATTGTGGTTAAAGACGGTGATGTCATTGTCGACATTTCTAGGTTGTCAAAACCAACAACCGATTTTTGTTCAGGTACTGCTATCGAGTGATTCTCGAATGCATCTAGCAGGGCGTAGGCGACCATATCGCATACACAAAATACGGCGGAGTAACCATCAAACTCCCCATTTTCAACGGCATGGTCGAGTATCTCGCTAGCACCAAAGTCCATGCCTGCTTGACCGGTTATAATCCGTTTCTGAAGCGCTTCATTCCCGAGAATATCACGTGCATAACTGGATAAATCAAGGACGTCGGTATTAATGTCGTATGGGATTTGGTTTAGATCTAAGGCGTGCCTAAAGCCATCTGTTCTTTGTACTAATGAATAGCGGTGCTGGCTAGTGACCAGTTTGATCTTCTTATGGCCTAAGTGAATTAACTCATTCGTGACCAGCTGGCCACCTAAGGTATAGTCGGGAGAAATGCTAGAGATCCCCATACCAAAGTCATTACCATTAATAATCACAGTTGGTGTGTTGTGTTTTTTAATGAGGCCTAGAACATCTTTATTATCTACACCAATCAGCAATATAGCACTGGAGTTGGATACTTTATTCTCTATTTGCTCAAGTGTTGTCTTTTGCTTGATTAGAAACATATCTAGATCAAGTGCCAGTCGGTGCGACTCTTTTTTGACACCAGAAAGTATTTCGTTATAAAAGCTATGCGCATTTCCAAGAAAATCACCGCTGATGATCGTGACTTTTTTTATATCAAGGCCAAAGTTCAAGCTTTTAGTCTTTGACTTATAACCAGTTTCAGCGATGACGAGCTGCACTTTGCTTTTTATGTCTTCACTAACAAAGGCGTTACCATTCAGGACGCGAGAGACAGTCGCTTTTGATACACCAGCAAGAGTTGCTAACGTGTCTAGTGTAATTTTCTTGTTATCCAACCTAGTCATCCAAAGCCACCACCAGTCGATGGCATCAGTTCATTGCATTGATTACCTATATCATACCTTGATTTACCTTCTTTGGCATGGGTTTAGCCCTTGAGCTCCATTAGTATTGCAAACTAATCAGCACTCACAACTGCTTCTGAAAGTACATGATGGATAGATGCACCGCAAAATGGTTGTATATTGTTGTAAAGCGTAAAAACAATCGTGATTCATGCCATTTCTAAGAAGGCGAACTCAATGATTTTTAAACAATTCGCCTACTATCAAAAGAGACTCAGCGGTTTAGAGGGAGGTGCTAGATGAGTAATTTTGAATATCAGCTATATTGTCGAAACTGCCGACGTGTGACACTCCACAAGCGCCAAGTGATTGATAGAACTGATAAGGTAAGCCCAGAGATGGAGAATGGTTACATCACTTCTTTTCGTCGGTTTATCAATTTATGTTTTGGTGAGCCTCTAGATAAAAAGTTCACTGAAACAAGTGCCGATATATGTACTGTTTGCGGTTCTGCTTATGATAAAACTGACGACTCAGTGGGGTTCAGTGATAGTGGCCATGATTAAGCTTCTGTACCGGGTATCGGACTTCCATTCATGTGGATTTATCCGATATGGCTCATACAATACCAAAGTCACCACAAACCTTGAGGGTTAAGCTGGCATTGACTACAATGACGCACTTTTTATTTACTTTAGGTAATTAACATGAGCGATAACAACTCAAAGCCAGCTCTTCCGGATCATCTTGCTGCCAACCCTCGCAGCCCTCACCATGTAGCTGAGTGTTTCGAGCACGAAATTGGTATTCGCCTTAATGGTAAAGAGCGTACTGACGTTGAAGAATACTGCATCAGTGAAGGTTGGGTAAAAATCCCGTCACCTAAAGCGCTTGACCGCCGTGGCCAACCAATTCTTATCAAGCTAAAAGGCACTGTTGAAGCGTACTACGTATAAAAGCTTCGCCTTTACTGGTTACTATCAGCACATAGAATGAAAAAGTCTTTCTTTTATGTGCTGATTTTATTATATCTAAACTGACTGTTTCCCTATCAGCGCTTAATCAAGAGAAAATTATTAATGTTAAACTGTAAAGAATAATATTATTGATAGCTCTGTAATTAATATGACATCCAAGCTGTACACATGATTCATACAATTAGCATTTTATTCAATGAATAAATAGAAAATGGTAAAGGCAGCAGTTTGCTCTTATGACATAATTTCATTCCTGTGAAATATTTTTAATTAACTAATAAAATAAAAATCAGACAGGAATATATAATGAAACCATTAGCAGCGGTATTACCAGCACTATATCTTCTTATATCCACATCAGCTATTGCAGAGCCATACATCGGAGCAAAAGCAGGTCAAACTTGGTTCGATGATGCATGTGTATCAGGTCAAGCTTGTGATGATGAACCATATAGTTTTGGTGTTTTCTTTGGGTATGAGTTTTTAGATTTCTTCTCTATTGAAGGCGGCTATGATTACCTTGGCAAAGTGACAGGTGTTGGAATAGATGATGACTCTGTTGAAGCAATTACCATTGGCCCCAAGTTCAATATTCCACTCAATAATTACTTCTCGTTGTATGGGAAGCTAGGTGGCGCTTTTGTAAAGTTCGGAGATGATGATGATTATTCGACGTTAGCCGCGGGTGGTATAGAGCTTGAAGCTAGCAAAAACTTAACTTTTCGGCTTGAGTATCAATCTATCACCGGCATTGATACCGACGTTAATCGTGTGAAAGCCAACACTGCAACACTCGGGGTCGTATATAAGTTTGGCAATGATGATGAGCCATATCAGGCAGCGATCATAGCGCCTCCTCAAATTGTTGAAGAGAAACCAGAGCCAGTTAAAGCACCGGTGATAGTAAATAAAACATTTGAAACTCAGATGGTTGGGTCAGGTCTGTTTGAACTGAACAGTACCGAGCTAAATCGAGAAAGTGTGAGCAAATTAGGTAAACTAATCGACTTCTTGAAAGTAAACCCGCAAGCAACAGTGGAGGTGGTTGGTCACACGGATACCTCGGGCACAACGACTTATAACCAGGTTATTTCTGAGCAACGAGCGCAGGCTGTGACTGATGTGCTAGAAGCACAAGGTATTGCCCCGTCTCGTATCGTGACGCGTGGTGAAGGTGAAGAAACCCCGGTTGCAACTAATGAAACTCGTGAGGGGCGTATGCTGAATCGACGTGTAGAAGTGACGATTCCAGAGTTCAAATACCAAGTGGAAGAAAGTATTTAAATCAATTAGATTCAACATATTTAATTATACTGCGGGGCGAGCGAAGCCCCGCAGCTTTGAAATGTGAACGATTGAAAATAAGTGAATTACTTATGCATAGCATTTTCGCTGTTATTTAATTTTGTTTTGCTAATTTAATCATTGTAACCAACACGTAGTATAGATGATTAATTTCGATAACTTTGAATATGTTAAATTCGCATCATATACGTAATTGATGCACAGGGTTGGTTACATTGAAAAATATCATTTATCATCAGAAAATTAGCCAGGTGACCGAAAATAGCTTACTTCATTTATATTGTAATATTGCAGCTTCAAAGCGCTTTACTCCTAGGGTTCAGCGTAATGCAATACTAATTAAGTGGTTGAAACCTAAAATTAAACATCCGGCCTATAAGCCAATCAAAAATGAACTCAAGCGTATGATCATGATTGGCAGAGAGAAGTTAGGAGACTTAGAACGCCAGCTAGAAGAACTTCGCTTAATGGCAGCACTCTATGCTGAGAATATGAATGATGGACAAAAGTTATTTGACTTAGTGAACTGGTTATATAACGAGCACGGTATCGAGTCCGAGCTATTTGGTGTAGATGAAGACCCAGCACAAGGAAATAACATTGTTTATATTCTTTCTGATCACATTAAGCACTGCTTTGATGACAGAGGGCAGCAAGTTGCACCGGTATCACTCTTTATCAGGGGGGATGTTTACCTTAAGCTCCCACAACTTGTTGAAGAATCAGGAATGTTCAGCGCAACAGTGAGCGAGCAATGCGACTCTCAACAACAAATTCATATTCAGGTTCATCCGCTCCAGCCGTCAAGCTAGCCTGAATGTTGGCTTCAATATGTAGGTGGTGATCAAAGCACTACGCTTTGATCAAACGACTTTGTGGAGTGTGACTTGAAATGTTGCTAGAAAAAACTCAAACAAGTGAGATTCTACTCGCTTAGGCATAGCTGACCTATTACCATACACACCAAATTCATTTAAAAAGTAATTGTGTATGTCTCTTCCTCCTTGCCCAAACTGTAATTCTGAATACGTTTATCAAGATCAAAATAACCTGGTTTGCCCTGAATGTGCTTACGAATGGAACCCTGAAGAGCTGCTTGCAGAGCAAGAAGCCAAGGCTGTTAAAGATTCTAACGGCGCCGTTTTGAAAGAAGGCGATAAGGTCACCTTCATTAAGGACCTTAAAGTTAAAGGCAGCTCTACCGTGCTAAAAATCGGCACCAAGGCGGTGATTCGACGTATTGTTGAAGGTAAGGATCACCAACTAGACTGCAAGGTAGACGGTGCTAGCGATATGATGGTTACAGCTATGTACGTGAAGAAAGCCTAAGATCTTCGCGAAATTAACATTGAAGCTAGTGTTTGTTCTCTAAGTGAAGGTTATCTATATATGGAACATCCCAAAAGACCTGTAAATGCACATGACCAATATCATGCCCATGTGTACTTTGATAATGAAACACTGGCTTTTGCAACTGATCTTTGTACAACGGTAGGCGATAAGTTTGGCCTAAAGGTGGGTCGTATCCACCAAAAGCCGGTAGGCCCACACACTCAGTGGAGTTGCCAAATCTTATTCTCTCGTGGTGAATTTGAGGAACTGATCCCTTGGCTTGATAAGCATAGAGGTGACCTCAGCATTCTGGTTCATGGCTCTACCGGCGATGACTTGGCAGACCACACCACCAACGCATACTGGCTGGGTGATGCCGTTGAGTTAGATTTAAGTCGGTTTTGAGGGCGTATAAAGTATGCCCGATAATGAGGCGCCTGGAGCCTTGCCCATCTAATAGGAGAAGCCGATGAGTGATCATTATAATGATGAAGTTTCAAAACACTATGCTACTTATAGGCCACCGCTTCATCAAATGATCCTTTCAGCCAATTTAGCCAAGAATGACAGTTTCCAATACGGGTTAGATATAGGCTGTGGCACAGGTGTATCAACGATCGCATTAGCAGAATACTGCCACTCCGTTCTTGGTGTTGACCCAAGTGATGCAATGATTCGTCAGACAAAGAGCGATGATCGAATTCATTATCGCGTCGGCTTTGGCGAGTCTATCCCTTTAGCCGATAACACAGTCGATATTGTGACCTTTGCGGGTTCCCTCTCTTATGCCAAGTCAGATGCTTTAGTTGCTGAAATCAAGCGAGTATGCGGTGTTGATGCTTTGGTATTGGTTTATGATTTTGAAGTGTTGTTAACTGACACGATGAAGTATCTAGGGATTACCCAAAAACCTCGTCCTTCAAGTTACGATCATGCAGTAAACTTCAATGATTACAATGGGCTGGTGGAGCAGGCTGCTCATCAAACTAGATTGCAGCTCAATATGACTTCTGAAGAGTTGGCGCATGTATTATTTTCATCTTCCAAGCGCTATGCGAGCTTAGTTGAGCTATTCGGCCCTGATGACACTTTTGCAACTGTCGTTAAAATGCTTGAGAAAAAGGACAACAAGCACTGTATTGACGCTGATATTTACTATTCGAGGTATTTGGTGAATCAGCGGTAACTTTCAATACTGATATTTAAAGGAAAATGATGATTGAATTGATTATTTTTGATCTCGGTGGAGTAGTCATTGAGTTAGGAAAAGAGCCTTTACCAAATGAGTGGATAGAAGATCGAACTCAGTTTACTTTAAAGGAATGGTTTAAATCTGATACTGCGCTGCTATTTGAGAAAGGAGAAATATCTGCCGAAGAGTTTGCTAAGCAAGTGAAGCAAGAACTTGGGTTGACTGTTAGTCATGATGAGATAAAGAGTGCTTTTGCTAAGTGGCCAATTGGAATGTATCCGATGATGCCATCGATACTTCAATCACTACGAGAAAAATACAAGCTTGTCGTACTAACCAATACTAACGAGTTGCATTACCCTCGCTTAATGGACGAGTTCGAGCTAGAGGCCTATTTTGATCAAATATTTGCGTCACACCTTATCCATCTAGCTAAGCCTGATCCAAAGATATATCAGTATGTGTTATCCAAGTTGAAGATTGAGGCTGAGAAGGTGCTTTTTATCGATGATAACATCGATAATATTAATGCAGCTAAGAGTGTGGGGATTTTTGGTATTCATGCTTGTGGTGAACAAGAGGTTTACGAAGGACTGCTAGAGTATGGGATCGAGCTGCCACCGAGTACTTAGGTTTGCTTAAATACGCGCTGCTACTTCAACATGAAAGTGAGCGTCTCGTCATTTGCCATACTTATCTGGGTTACTAGAGTTTTGATCATGAGTTTTGTCATAGATAATGATGTGGTAGAGGTAAAGTATGAGTAGCAACGTGGTAACGAGAAAAGCTTGGCTGGAAGCACGAAAAGCATTGTTAATAAAGGAAAAGCAATATTCACGATTACGTGATGAAATTACTCGCGAACGGCAGGCTTTACCTTGGGTGAAAGTTGAAAAAGACTATGTTTTCACCGGTGAAAATGGGGCAGTAACATTGTTAGAGCTTTTCGGTTCTAAGTCCCAGTTAATTGTGCAACATTTCATGTTTCAGGAAGACTGGGAGGCAGGGTGTAAGTCATGCTCATTTATGGCCGATCATATTGATCCCGCCGTTGTACACTTGGCTGAGCGAGATACGGTATTCGCTGCGGTCTCTATTGCACCGATTGAGAAATTGCTAAGTTACAAGCAGCGAATGAAATGGCAATTTGAGTGGGTGTCTTCGCACGGTTCAACGTTCAATAGAGATTTTGATGTCTCTTTTTCTGATGAAGAGTTAGCCAATCAATCAGCTACATACAATTATAAAGATCATACTGCTTTTCCATGCAAAGAAGCGCCTGGAATGAGTGCATTTGTGCGTGATGACAATGGTGATATCTACCACACCTATTCTGTTTATGGGCGTGGGCTTGAAAAAGTTATGACGGCATACGACCTGCTGGATATGGTGCCGAAGGGTAGGGACGAAGCCGGTCGAAATATGTACTGGCTTCGCCGCAAAGATGAGTATGGAGCATAGTGATTTAGATGCCGCCATCACGTACATACCCGATCAACGCCATTTTTAAGCGCATTGGGCTGGTCACTTCTTCGTAAATATTATCTGGTGTAACGGCAAGGTTGTTCGACATGATGCCGTTACCAAGGCCTTTGCTACCATGGCACGATTGTATAAATGGCCATGATGCACATAATTGATTGCTTCATATTACCTCCTCAGTTGTTGATAGTTCAGTTATACCGTCATAAAAGTAAATGAAGTGTCGAAAATCATGAGGGTTCACACTTTTAAATTTAATAATGGTATTTCAGTAATCAATGTTTGATTTTTTATGTTTTTTATAAGTTTTATGAGGCGGACTCATTTTGTTTGCTATTAGATCTGGAGTGTTATTTGTCAGTTTTAACTTTTATTTGTTTTCTTTTATTATATCTGTGATGGTTGTTTTACGTGTGTTTGTACTAACTAGCAAATAACAGTTGGGTTATTTCACTATTTTATTGATTTTTTGTCTCACTTCCTATTTTTGTGTCAATTAAATGGCTGTTTGTTTTGTTAAATAAAGTGATTTAATTTTGTTTGTAGTACTGACTGAGTGCTATGTTAAATATATTAAAAAGGAGTTTGGACTTAATTATGCGTGGAATAAATAGTTGTTCAGTATTATTAGTTTTTAGTTTTATGTCTTGTAGTGTTACAGCAAATGCGGCTTACTACCAAGGGGTTGAACAAAGCCATATTGCTTTCGAAGCTGAGGGATATAGCAGTATTATTAGGCATAAGGGAGAGAGTGATGGTTTTAATATTGTCTCCGTTAATGAATTTATTTCTGACTTTGGCAGTGATGTTCTGCCTGAAAACGGTGAGTTTTTGGCATCAAATGGCAGTGCATTGTTAGCTGATATGCGTTATGACTTAGGACAAAAAAGATCGACGGTTGAATATAAGCTCGTGTTTAATGCTCCGGGTACCTATCGGTTGTACTATCGCCGCTCGATGTTTGAAAAAGGAGGGGCAGAGTCATATGGTGGTGAGGACTCTTTTTTTTTCGTGACAGGTTTTGGTGGCGAAACTTATAAGAAGCATGGGACACGCACCGATCAAAACAGCAGTGTGGGGTCAAATCCAGTCACCAATCCTTCTGAGGGGAAATTTTTCTGGTTTAATACGAAGCATAACTTTGAGGTATCGGAAGATGATGTTGGAAAAAAGCTCAGCTTTACTATCCAAGACCGTGAAAAAGGTTATGCGATCGATCGTTTTGTTTTTAGTCATGTTCACAACCTTGATGTTGCTGAAATAGGAAAAGATGGTGATAGCAACGATCTTGATGAGCTTCCTAACTCGGACACAGAAGCTGAAGCCATCACTGGATCGATCTTTCCTATGGACTATGTTCCTAGCTCGGAAAGTGATGATGAAGTTTTAGCTAGGGAAGAGGGGCTATTAGAAGTTTATAGCGGTTACCTTGACTATGTAGAACAGCAAAATGCGGTTGGCAATGCCTCGCTAGTTATTGACGAGTTAATTTCAGAAAATAATAGCCAAGACGATGCAAAAAGTGCTCTCCGTACTCTCATTACTTTGATTACTGAAGATGCTTATTACCCTGAGTGGAAGGCAGAGGTTGTTCAACGTTTTCATGAAGAAGGAGAGCGAAAACGTCTGGAAGCAATAGACGTTATTGAAGCCAGTAACGGTAAGATAAATGATCTAAAGCAGGTTACGCCAATCAGGAGGTATATGGACTATGCCTGGGGGCTGTATGTGTTGGATACGTTTCATAGTGATTCACCTGAAGCTATTAGCTTCCGTACTCAATTCGAAGAGTTCGTGAGTAACTATATAGAAGGTACAGCACCTTATTATGATAATGCGTACTATACGACTGGTTATAATAAAGAAGTCTTTGCCATGGATGTGGCTTCGACAATCAGCTTACTGTATCAAGAGAGCAGCCTATTCCCTAAAGTAAAAACAGCCTTTGATGCATTTTGGGAAAATGTTACTCAGATATCCTATGAAAATGACAACTCCCCACACTATGGTGCTGGAACCGGATTCCATATCATTCTGAATATTGCTTTGAGACACGGAAGAGAGAGTGAAGTCATCGATTCAGAACACCTTGAGCGGAATATGGATCGAATGGCTCGTACCGTAATGAATAGTGGTCAGTCTGCCAAATGGGGCAAGTCGATGGAGAAAAACTCTAATGGACAGATGCGTATATCCGCTGGTAGAGCATTGCATTGGGATTTAAAGCTAGGTTACCAATTGTGGAATAACCCATTTTACTTATATGTGGCGAGAAAATATGAGGCGTTTTATCTCCATCAGCAAGGTCCATTCGCCGCCGACTCTTATAAAGCGGATATTTGGCCGATGGGTATTGATGCAGCTGAGATAACCTTAGCGAAGCCAAGCGCAGAAGACACGGTAGCAAGAGTTACAAAGCGTATCACATCTTGCTGTGCCTATGATGGTTTGTTATTAGGCCGTGGTGATACAAACTATGTAGAAGTGCAAGATAAGCTTATGGTTTCGACGGGCCACCATCCTAGAGCCCCTTTTCTGATGATGAACCTAAGTTATACCCAACATAAAGCGGGTCAGGACCTTCGCTTAGGTATAGATGTCCATAACTATAATGGTGCTCATACAATATCGAGAATTAAGCGCTGGTCGGAAGCGAATAAAAATAATGGGATTTATATTAACCCTTCGGAATACACATACCCTAATGCGCCTTATCCAGCCAAAGAAATTTCTGCACCTGGGTATCCTGTCGAGTTTGAGGAGGTCATGCAATATAACCAACAGTCAGGTTATGTGATAGATAGCTATGGTGTTCAATCTCTTTCGGCAGAAGCAGCCTATGGCTTTGCCGATTATCACAGGTACCAATACTCAGGCGTTGGGGCTAAGCGCCAAGTGGTATTATTACATAATGGTATTACCGTAGTGTCAGATACCATATCATCAGCTACGACTTATCCAGGCGGTCATAATGGCGGTGCTTTATATCAGGTTTTACCGCAACAAAAATCTTTAGTCGGTGAAAATTGGGTATTGCTTCGCGGGCAAAGTAAGATGCTACCTCATTCGTTGCCTGCTGGTGAAAAAGAAACGTTAGATACACTCGTTATATTTGCTTCTGTTCCCGACAATACAAATATTAACCTTGCTGAAAACCCCGATGACCCGGCTAATCGGGAATGGCTAAGTGCGTCGAAACCGTTGGTGCCCGGCGAAACCTTTACGATGATTTCACTCATTATCCCTATTTATAGTGACAAGAATTTAGACGCTTTTATCAACGGCATTAGTGTTGATAACCACTCTAGTACGAATAATACCGTTCGTATTCCTTATGATGATAATCAATATTTACAGGTTAAATTTAATCAAGAGGAAGGACCGAGTTTTGAATATATAAGCATTAATTAATTTCTAATTAGTAACCATATAGAAATGGAGTAAATATCCACCACCACCTGTAAAAGGTGGTGGTGGATATAAATACACTCATGATTTCAATAGTTGCTATTGAACTTCACTATCACACGTAACTTGTTAACTAACTTATCTTAAGGAAAAGAAAATGCGCTTAAAGTTAATGTCGTTATTGTTTGCCGCTTCCAATTTGGTTGTGCCAAATATATCAGCAGAAGTACAGTCATTGGCTGGTCAGGAGATTGTCGAGGGCTCGTACATCATTTTACTTGAGCCGCAACCAGCAGTGATGGCAAGGGGAAGTCGTAATATTGAAGACATCGCACTTAGCCTAATTAGTGAAGCACAACAAACTGAATCAGGTGCCTACCAAAGAACAATAGAAAAACGCGATATTGAAGCTCGCCAGTCACTCTCAACTGTTTATGAAAAGGTGTTGGAAGGATTTTCAGCGAATCTAACAGAGGAAGAAGCTAGCCGCTTGTCTAAATTGGCAGGGGTGAAAGCGGTGTATCCCGATGTTTACTTTTATGGTGATAATGATATCCCGTTGGGAATTGATAGGGTAGACCAGCGATACCTTCCCCTTGATGACTTATTCAATGCTAATAGTACAGGGAAAGGTGTGTCTATTTATGTGATTGACTCTGGTATCGACTTTGATCATCCCGAGTTTAATGGTCGAGCCTTTTCTGCGTATGACTTTGTTGATGACGATGGCAATGCTTCTGATTGCCATGGTCACGGAACGCATGTCGCTGGTACTGCCGCGGGTAAAACGGTGGGGCTCGCCCCTGATGCTGATATTTATTCCGTTAAAATACTCGATTGCAATAACAAAACAACAGGTGCTCTTTCCTTAGATGCTGTGGAGTGGGTGATGGAGAATGCAAGTAAGCCTGCTGTCGTTAATTACAGCATAGGCAACTCTAGTTTTCCTCCGCTTGATGTGGCAGTTCAAAATTTGGTCACGCAGCAGAATATTCAGTTTGCCAATTCTGCGGGTAATAACGGTAAAGATGCTTGTATCCCTTCACCTAAGGCCCCAGCAGCCATAACTGTTGGTTCTACCGATAGCAGTGATTATCGTAGTAATGGTTCATGGGCGTCGAATTATGGCGATTGTGTCGATATTTTTGCACCGGGTTCTAACATCAAGTCGGCAAGAAATGGTGGCGGTTATACATATATGGGAGGTACATCGATGGCCACACCGCTTGTGGCTGGCGCTGTGGCGCTCTATCTTGAAAAGCACCCCCATGCGATGGCCAGTGAAGTCAAACAGGCATTACTTAGTGACGCAACACAAGGGGTGTTAAAGGATATCGGTGCGGGCTCACCTAATCGTTTATTGTACGTAAACTATGATGCTGGCCCTCAACAAGGTGCGCCGGATGCTGTTGCGAGTGCAAGTGTCTCCGAAGTCATTGGGGCTGGTACGGTAAGCCTTGTTGGCAATCAGTCGACAGATCCTGATGGTGATGCCCTAACATATCTCTGGCAGCAGGTGTCACCAATATCGCCCGTTGCCAACATTGAGGTAGCCAGTTCACAAAACACTTTTGTTCATTTTGATTCTACAACTGAGCCTGTGAATTATCGCTTCAGCTTGCAAGTTTCTGATGGCGAGCTTAACGATACCGATGAAGTCGCTATTCTTCACAGCCCTGATTCAGGTTCGCAGTCTGCGCCTATTGCGGTAGCAACGGCAAGTGCGACTGAGCTCGTTGGTGAGGGTAACATCACTTTATCGGCGCATCAGTCGTCTGATGCAGATGGCGACCCATTGAGCTATCACTGGCAGCAGGTATCACCTTCAACCCCGCAAGCAGTGATTGTTAATGCAAATAGTATTGATACCTTGGTACAGTTTTCTTCAACACAAGAGCCGATAGATTATGTTTTTGGCCTAGTTGTATCAGATGGCTCGTTAAATGACAGCGTTGAGCTGAGTATCAGTCATCTTCCTGAGTCAAGTGGGAACCTTTGTCCTAGCTGGGAGCCAAATAAGATCTACTATGGTGGTGAAGTTGTTAGATGGGCAGATGAGCTATGGGAGGCCCATTGGTGGACACAAAATAATGAACCAGGGTCGACTGGCAATGAGTGGGATGTATGGCGTATCGCCGTCGATCCTGACTGCGAATAATACTTAGCTGTGATGGTTAGATAAGGAAAACAGGGCAGAATCTGCCCTGTTTTTATCGTTGAGTTTAGCCTCCGAACAAGCCTCCATCTTTGTATTCAGGCTGCTCAGGGAGCATTTCAGGGGCAAGTATCAGTGCATCGCCATTGGTCGTGCCAACATTTTTAACCTCGACAGATTTACCTTTTGAGTTTAAGAATGTCGTCATCCCATGCATCATACTCCTATGAGAAGCCGCATCATTAGGCAGCAAGTCTGGGTCAACTAAAGCCAGTGGCAGCGGAATAAATGGCGTAAGGTGGTTGGCGTAACCGTATCGTCCGGCTCCTCTCACTGCTACATCATCTTCGTTCATGTCTCCAGTAAGAAGGTCTAATTCCAAGACTCGGATGAGTGGATCTGTCCCTCCTAGTGGCATCTCTTGGGTTTGGTTAACAATGATAAAGTCACCTGGGTTAAACTCATTGCCGTCTGTTGCCAGCGCGAGTGCAACATCAGGGAGTTTGATTTCGTTAGAACCATCACCAACCCCTTCATTGAGCAAGATTGGCTCATCTTTATATTTAGCTAGCTCTTTAGCAAAGTTAATCGGATCGTTTGGATCTGTAATTGATTGATAAACAACCTCAGCCGGTTTTTCAAACTTCTGCCAGATCTCTTCCTCATAGGCTGCGAATTCTTCTTCGCTACTAAAGGATGCGCGGTATTTATCGACTTCATCCAGTGCGGCCACTTTTTCTTCAAAGCTTAGCTGGGTGACTGGGTTGTAGTAGCCTAACTGCTCAGCCATGAAGAGGCGGAATGCGGCACTATCCAAAATATCGGCTTTTAGTTCAGGCTTGAGGCCTGGAGATTGCATCAATACTGAAGCTACACCACCGCCTGGTACGTTTAGCGTGGTGGTTCGAATATCTAGTGCGTTCGCAAAGAATGAGTGACGCTCTTGAGTATCTCGAATAAGGCTTGAGATAATCGTACTGTGAATACCGCCTAGCGAGCCGCCAGACATATGCACGTCTTGGTTATTAACTTGAAGAATGCTGCCGTCATCAAGCTCTATACCATTGGTAATTGCCATACGGATGGCAAGGTAATCCAATGAAAGCTGCCACATAAACCCTGACGTGGTTAGTAGGTTCTCTGGGCTAGCGTAATCAGTTCGGCGTTTGGTTGCGGTGAGATCGGCTTCACCATCATGGTCGATATCAGGCATTCGCTCACCATGCATCGGGGTGTCAATAGCGACGACGACATACCCTTCTGGTGCTAGCGTTTCAGCTGTCATGGCTGAATCTTCTTTTTTACCGCCAAAGCCATGGCTAAGCATGATGACAGGCCAACCGCCTTCAGGCATTTCACCTGTCGGGATATGGACTACGATACTCATTGGGTTGTTTCTTGGTTCTTTGAAAACATGGATGTTTTCTGCCGTATCGGCTGAAATAGGTTTACCTGAAGGTTGGCCGTCCACATCTGTTTGGAAGAAGCTATACGCTCCTGGGCAGAATTTTTGTGGGGCTACCCTGTATTCATTCATGTTTTCAGGCGCATCGCCCTGCATGCTTTCGACATAAGGGTTATAGTCGCAATTCACGCCTTGCTCTGGACTATCCATATAACTAGGTAGATTAACGGTACCCACATAGGTAATGTAATCTGGCTCCAAGGTTGTTGGCTCGGGCTTTGGCACGTCGACGCCTTGCTGTTCGAACATCTCAGTGAACTGTTTCACTAATGGGTTGCTAGCAATAACTTCATTTGCATTATATGGAACAACAGGCCTGTCTAAGGTGATACGGGTGTTGCTCGAGTATTCATCAAGGTATTTATCCACGATAGGTCTTAGCATGCTAATGCTGCTGCCTGTGGTGAAATCAGCGGCATAAACAAGGCTATCTTCTTCTATGCCGACAGTCCCTAAGCTTGAGATGACTTGCTGAAGGTGCTCGCCCATTTCATCATCACTGCTCATTAGGCCAAGAAAAGAATCTGAGCTAAGAAGGGGGTTGCCTTCTCCGTCTTTTACATTTGTGGTAACAGCAAAAAAATAGCGACTAGCTTCATCAAATGGCTTCAACGGCTCGATATTAAGCGTGCCTGATTGGCTAATAATGGCACGGTAGTCGGTGTTCCATTCAAGCTCGGTTAAATTGCCGTCAACCTCTTTGAACATCTTAACGCCGCTTTGAAGGGTCGTTTCGTCGATAAAGGTAAATGGTTCTTGATCAAACTGCAGAATAATTGGGACAGATGTACCCCAACCTTTTTGAGAGCCAAGAAAGTTCCAATATGTATTGGCACTATCGCCTTCAATATTTGCCCAGTCAGTCTCACCTGGAATGCTAAGTGTACCGTCGGCATCAAATCCAACGATATCGTTAGGGTAGGGCACTAAGCCATTCGCTGGGTCAAATTGTAGAACATGAGGTTGTGGTTCTACTGTGTTCTGTTCATTACACCCGGCTAATAGCGTAAGGGGCAGTGCTATATATATAGCTTTGGCTAGACGACTGTGTTTCATCGTTATTGTTCTCCATCATTATTATTGTTCAGGCTCGTTATGACTAATGAGCCATGCATGTGATTTACTTCACTTATGCAATTCATTCCTTAGTAGACGCGGAGATACTATTCATGACGGAAAGGAATTTGACAACTGAGCGATTAACAGGGTGTTATTCATATATTTTTTATGATTAATTTTTTATTTTTATTTGTGTTTATTGGTTAGTTTTGGTTGTGGATCTCAGGTTTCTCTAATCATCCTCTTAGACTCTGATGGAATTTCGGTGATGATTGGGTGGTAAGTGTTACTTGGTGTAAGTTTCTCTAAGTTGATGATGTTTATCGTTTTTATATGTAAAATATATTAATTTTTTTATTGTGGTGGAAAATTAAAGATAAATATAATTTAATTTTATATGTAATGGGAACAATTCGCCGCACAATAGAGTGTTTACTTTAATTTTAGTTGTTATACTAAGGTGGCAATTAAATAGGACTATGATTGTTTTTTTATTATTTTTGGGTTGTTTCTGTAAAGGCTAAGAGAAATATTGGGAATAAGGGAGTGGACTTTGAATAAGTGGGATGATGTCGCGGAAGAGGTTAACTTCAACCTCCAAATAGCTGAAAAGGAATTTATAGACGCTGTTTCCAGTAAAGCAAAGATTTTAGACTTTGGCTGTGGTTATGGTCGAATCACTCACCAACTATTCCAATTAGGCTTTTATAATGTGCTTGGTATTGATACGTCGAAGGAGATGATCCACAGAGGTTTAAATCAATATCCCTACTTAGACTTGCGATACTTACCTGGCTCACCGTTACCTTTTGGTGATGATGAGTTTGACGTTGTGGTTACTTGCGCAGTGTTCACTTGTATCCCACACTCAGAAGCAAGAAATAAAGTATTGAGTGAACTTTATCGAGTATTAAAATCCGACGGTGTGCTTTATTTGGCGGAGTTTTGTTCTGATGAAGGTAAAACCTTTATCTCAGGTGTCGGCGTGCCGATGTGGCATGGAGCACCAAGTGAAATTGAACAAATGCTGGAAGGTTTCAAAGTAACCAACTCCACAGTGGTCGAAAACAAAACAATGACGGGCCATATAAGTAAAGCTATTCATTTATTTGCACGAAAAGTATAGAGTGGGCTGATGTCAGATTATTGGCCTTAACATTTGTATTTTGAGGGGAAAATGGCCGTACCAAGGATATTAAAAGCACAGGTTGTGGATGTGAGTTGCGGCGAGAATGTAACGATCATTGAGCCTGCGAATGTTTATGGCTGCACGCTAGATGATGATGTTTTCATAGGGCCATTTGTCGAGGTGCAAAAAAATACGGTCATCGGGGCGAGAACCAAGGTTCAATCCCATACTTTTATCTGTGAGTTTGTAAACATAGGCCAGGACTGCTTCATTGGGCACGGTGTAATGTTTGCCAATGACTTGTTTAAAGACGGTAAGCCAGACCCTAATCCAGATAGTTGGGGGAGAACGAATATTGGCGATAATGTCACTATTGGCTCAAATGTGACCATACTGTCTGTCAGAATCTGCTCGGGCACCGTGATTGGCGCGGGGAGCGTTGTAACGAAAGATATTACTGAAAAAGGCATTTACGCAGGGAATCCGGCAAAGAAATTGCGCGATTTACCTTAACTCTTGTCTGTCATTTTGCTACCAAGGGATTTCTTTACCGTCGTAGCTATAGAATGTACCAGTGTTTTCTGACGAAGAGTTATCAATCAAGTCAGCTAAGCAGGTTGCAACATATTGAGGCGTGAACAACTTCCCTTCAGGCACGTTCTTTTGAAATTGTTTGGATAGGTTGGTATCGGTAGTGCCTGGGTGAAAGGCCAACACGCAACAGTTTGGCTGCTTGTATTTCCATTCAATACTGATGGTCTTTATTGCCATATTCAGCGCCGCTTTCGAGCAGCGGTAGCTGATCCAACCTCCGATCCTATTGTCTGCTATGCTGCCAATTCTTGCTGAGAGCACGATGAAATAGGTATTTTGTTTGGCTTTTAAATGACGGGCAAAGTGCTTGGCCAGTAGGATTGAAGGTAGGGTATTGCTCAGTAGGTTTTGATTAAAAAAGTTGGGATCAAACTCGCTGACCGACTTTTCAGGATTGGCCAACTCAGAGGCTTTAGGTGCGTCGTTTACATTACTTGGTAAGCCTAGTTCTGATTGATCTTTTGCCAGTTGTAATACACCTATCGCATTGATCAATATGTCAATTGGCGGTATACGCTCGGCTAAAGTACGTATATCGGCTTCGCTCGATGCATCTAACTTGAACCAGTTAACTTGTGCATTGTTGATATGAGGCTTGTGGGTTCGATAAGTGGCATATACCGTTGTTTTTGGGCGAGAAGACAAATAATGCTCTACTAAAGCTGTGCCTATCCCCCCGTTACCTCCAATAATTAGTACCTTCAATGCGTTATAACCTCAAGTGTTGTTTTACCTCTAATCATAGACAAATGAAGTGAATACGTTGGTGAAAGCGCCTTATAAACATGGATTTATGAATAAGTGTTCGTTAGCATATCACGTCAGTGATGAGAGTTAGCTTAGAGCTGACTCAGTACTACTTGAAGAATATTGAGAGCTAATCAGTTTGATTAGTTTAGTGAAGAATCGAATGGATATGTGAAGGACTACTTTTGCCACATTGTATTATTGAACACTCATCAACGATTGATGATACCGTGTTATTGGAGCACGTTTATCAGGGGGTAGTTAGTTCGTCACTCTTTGAGCCTGATGGTAGTGATATAAAGCTGCGAACTTTATCTTATACAAACTTTCGAATAGGCACCGAGAAGTCTGAGTTTATTCATGTGACTCTAAAGATCCTGTCGGGGCGAACAGGCATTCAAAAAAGTAAGTTGTCAGCGTTGGTGTTAGATTCATTAAAATCGCTAACTCTTTCCGGTATATCCATCACGGTTGAAGTGGTTGATATAGACCGAGACAGCTATGCGAAGCATGTCGGCTGAATTCGACTTAGTATAAGCGCTGAAATTACAAAGTCTTTACCTAAGCCTATAGACAACTATGCTTGTTGATAACAAACTTGTCAGTTCTGTTGTTAGGCGAAGATGGATATGAAAGTAAGTGAAGTAGAAAGAGAGGCGCTATATAAAGTGATTTTCTCGCGTCGGGATGTACGAAAAGATTTTATTTCAACGCCTATACCAGATGATGTTATTGGACGGATCCTTCAGGCTGGCCATCATGCGCCAAGTGTCGGCTTTATGCAGCCTTGGGACTTTATTCTAGTGACTGATGATGAGACAAAAAGCACGATTAAAAAAGGCTATGAAGCCGCTCGACTTGAATCCATTAATCAGTTTGCCGAAGACAAGCAAGCGGACTACAAGCGCTTTAAGCTTGAAGGCATAATGGAAGCACCTTTGGGGATCTGTGTAACCTGCGATCGTGAAAGAAATGGCCCGGTAGTAATAGGTCGCACTATAAAACCTGAAATGGATTTGTACAGCACAGTATGCGCCATTCAGAACATGTGGTTGGCTGCTCGAGCGGAAAATATCGGTTTGGGGTGGGTGAGTATTATCCATGATGACGTTTTGCGAGAAGCGTTAGCTATTCCAGAGCATATCGATATCATCGGCTACTTGTGTCTGGGTTACGTTGAAAAGTTTAACGATAAACCAGAACTGGAAGAGTTCGGTTGGCTGGCAAGGGAAGATATCAACCACTTAATCCATAGAGGGAAGTGGTCGAAATAATCTAAATTAAATCCAATAGATATCAAATATGATATCTATTGGAGCAAGCTTATTCTTCAATGATAACTTTATTATAACTTCTTAAAGCTCGAGTCCCTTCTTCGCACGTTAAGTTGATAACATACTCGTTAGTTGCTAGTAGGTTGGCAGCTTCGGTGAGGGTCTCGACATAGACTTTATTTTCGGCGTAGTTGGTTTGGCTGCTCTTGTCTGCGGTTGGTATTTTCTTGTTAAGTACATACCGCTTATTGGCATCATGCTTGGCCGTAAACTCACGTCCGTTATTTTTCTTACCTGTGCCTACTGCCCAAATTTTAGATACTTTTGAATACTTCATAGTGACCTCGTTTTGCTATGCGAGATATACTAAGAGCTTGAAAAAGGCGTTTCAAATTTATTTTTATTGTTAAATTACAAAGGCTTACTTGTCTTTTTGTGTTGCTGTTTTTCTTTTGGTTTAAATTTTGAACAGTATTGAAGGAAAGTCCTGCCACTCAGTTTAGTGGCAGGGTATCTAACGATGCTTAATTACTTCACTGCACTAGACACTTCATCAACCAAATAAAGAATGGACTGATATGGCACCCCACTGTGGTGCGATAAGCCTATTTCGCATGTCCGGCTATTACTGAACCCGCGTTGGCAGTTATCGGGCACTTGCGCTTTTAGAGGGTGCACAGCGGCGGCATTTAATTCAGGGGTGGTGAAGCCCTTGTCACCAGCCCAACCACAGCATTGGATGTGCTCAGGCACCACCACATCCGTCGCGCATTGCTCCGCGAGTTTAAGCATATCGCCTTCCAAGCCCATACGACGTGAGCTGCATGTAATGTGTAACATGACGGTCTCTTCGACAGGAGAGATAGCGAGATGCGATAGTAGGAACTTGCTGACAAAACCGGTGGGTTCGTAAATGTCCAAAGGCTGGCTAAATTGCTCGATACTGCGTTTGGCACACGGGCTGGTATCCATCAGTATTGGGTGCTTGCCCTGTTGTGATGCCTGCCAAAGGGCATCTTCAAGCTGTTGTGCCTTAGTCTTGGCAATATTGTTCATGCCCTTGCTGTCATATGGCATCCCGCAACACTGGTCTTTGAGCAAGTCAGGGATAATGACTTCATAACCGGCTTTATCAAGCAGCGAAAGCGTTACTTCCGTTAACGGGCGTTGATCAGTGGCATCGGCTTGTTGTCCCATATTGCGGCTGGCACAAGATGGCATGTAAACCACTTTTTTCACCTGTTGCGGTTGGTAGGCTGTTAGGTCTTTTAGATCCTGTGAATTGGCCTGCGGTAACTCTGGGATCCATTGTGGTGTCGCCCCTTTAGTGAGGTTACGCATGCCATTGGTCACTTTGCCAATGCAGTTTCCTCCCAATGCTTTGACAACCAGCTGGTTAGCTTTAAGGCCAGTTCGCGCAATCGCAGTGGTGGTAGAGAAATGGTCGGCGGTCCATTTCGCTATCGGGGTAAACTTTTGGTACTTCGCCGTGCGCAGCTGTTTCACCAAGTCGCCAGTATTAATACCTACAGGACAGCGGTCGGCACATAGCCCAGTTGCTGCGCAGGTATCGAGCCCTTGGTACTCGAAGATCTTCTCTAGCTCTGTGGCTTCAACTTTCTCACCGGCAGCACGTCGGCGTTGCAGCTCACGATACAATACGATGCGTTGGCGAGGAGATAGGGTGAGGGTGCGAGAAGGGCAAACAGGCTCACAGAAACCACACTCGATACAGCGGTCTACTAACTCATCTGCTGCGGGCATGGGTTTAAGGTTTTCAATATGGGAGTGGGGATTGTCATTGATAATCACACCAGGATTTAGTAAGCCTTCTGGGTCGAACAAGACTTTGATTTTTTGCATCAAGGCATAGCCGTCTTTGCCCCATTCGAGCTCAACATACGGTGCCATGTTTCGGCCAGTGCCGTGCTCGGCTTTCAATGAGCCTTGATATTTCACTGCAACCAAATCGGCTACGTCATCCATAAATCCGCCGTAGCGCTCTATTTCACTTTGTGATTCGAAACCTTGGGTAAAGACGAAGTGCAGGTTACCTTCAAGCGCATGGCCGAAAATAATGGCTTCGCTGTATTGGTATTTATCGAACAGTGCTTGTAGGTCGCGGACGCCATTTGCCAGGTTTTCGACGGGAAAGGCCACATCCTCAATGATCACTGTGGTACCCACCTCGCGTACTGCTCCTACCGCAGGGAACATCCCCTTACGGATCCCCCAAAGGCTGGCAACGGTCGCTGGGTTTGAAGTGAAAGGCACTGACTCGATGATGGTGTAGTCAGCCAAGGCATCCATAATTTGTTCGCATTGACCGTCTAGGCCCGATTGAGAACATGCATGAGATTCAACCAATAGTGCCGCTGCTTCAAGATCTAAGGATTGGATGAATGCAGGCATACCCGGTTTATCGGCCACAGAGCGCATGGCACGGCCATCCATCAACTCAACCGCAGCCACTGGCGTTTTGGATAAGGTGGTTACCGCTTTACTGGCTTCTTCGATATCAGCAAAGACCAAGAGCGCTGAGGCTTTATGCGCATGCTCAACGACCGTGTTGTAAGTGATTTCTGCTATAAACCCGAGTGTACCTTCAGAGCCAATTATTAAGTGCTCTAGTACTTCGATAGGATCTTGGTAGTCGACCAAGGCATTGAGGGCATAGCCGGTAGTGTTTTTCAGGCGGTACTTATGGCGGATGCGTTCGGTAAGCGCTGCATTATCTGCTGTTTCTTGGCAAAGTGACTGAATGCCTTGCAGTAGCTCGGGGCGAGTTGTCTTGAATGCGTCGATACTTTCGCTACTGGCTGTATCAAGCAAGGTACCATCGCTAAAGACGATTTTCATGCTATCAACGGTACGGTATGAGTTTTGTGCTGTACCACAGCACATACCGCTGGCGTTATTGGCCGCAATGCCACCTATTTTGCAGGTATTGATGGAGGCTGGATCAGGGCCAATTTTTCGTTGGAAAGGGGCAAGGTATTTATTGGCATCGGCACCAATAACACCGGGTTGGAGAATAATCTTATTGCCGTCTTCGATAATTTGGTGCCCGCGCCAATCGTCAGTAAGGGTAATAAGCACCGAATCAGATACTGCCTGACCAGATAGGCTGGTGCCAGCCGCGCGGAAGGTAAAATGAATGCCTAGCTCACGGCAGCATTGGATGGCAAAGATCACCTCATCCAGACTCTTAAGGCGTAGAACGATTTTCGGCACCAAGCGATAAAAACTCGCATCGGTGCCGTAGGCAAGGCGCTTTGCTTCTTGGGTAATGATACGTGCTGGGTCGATACGCTCTGCAAGCATACCTTCCAATTGTTGATAAGTGGCATTGGTTATTGCATTTGCCATCTATTGCTTCCTTTTGTTGAACCGCAGGCGAAAATTGTTGGTTAATATTGTTTTTAGTGCCTGCGGTATCATTGTTGTATGGCTTAACCCATTTTTACCAGTGACTCATGGGATAAGTCAGAAATCGTTTTGGCGCCGGTAAGCGTCATAGCGACTCGCATTTCTTTTTCATACAGGTCAAGTAGGTTTTCGACCCCCTTGCCGCCTTGCGCTGCTAGTGCATAGACAAACGAGCGGCCAAGTAGGGTGCAGTCCGCACCCAGTGCTAGCATTCTCACGACATCAAGCCCCGTACGGATACCCGAGTCGACCAGAATTTTTAAGTCGCCCTTCACGGCATCGGCAATATTAGGTAGCGCCCTTGCCGTAGACAGCACACCGTCGAGCTGGCGGCCACCGTGGTTAGACACCACAATACCATCGGCACCGAAACGGACAGCATCTTTGGCGTCCTCTTCATCAAGAATACCCTTGATGATCATTGGGCCGTCCCAGAAATCGCGGATCCACTCCAGATCTTTCCAGCTGATTGAAGGGTCGAAGTTTTCACCCAGCCATCCAATATAATCTTCTAGCTTGGTTGGGGAACCTCTGTAGGTCGAAATATTGCCCAAATCGTGAGGTTTGCCCAAAAGGCCGACATCAAGTGCCCAGCTTGGATGGCGCATTGATTGGAAAATGCGGCGGAAGGCGGCGTTAGGCCCACTCATTCCAGAATGCATATCTCGATAACGAGCGCCGGGTACTGGCATATCTACGGTAAAGACGAGTGTGGTGACGCCAGCGGCTTTCGCACGCTCAAGGACGTTCTTCATAAAACCACGGTCTTTTAGTACGTATAACTGGAACCACATAGGACGATCGATGGCAGGGGCAACCTCTTCAATCGGGCATACCGATACCGTCGACATAGTAAAAGGGATCCCTTTATTCGCTGCGGCTTGTGCAGCCTGTACTTCACCGCGTCGGGCGTACATGCCAGTTAGACCAACCGGTGCGAGGGCGATTGGCAGTGCGAGCTTTTCACCAAACAATTCACTTTCCAGGCTTAGCTCAGACATGTTGTTCAATACGCGCTGACGAAGAGCGATACTTGAGAGATCGTCGGTATTGCGATCTAGCGTATGTTCGTTATACGAGCCACCATCGATGTAGTGGAAAAGGAACGGCGGTAGCTTTGACTTTGCGGCTGCACGGTAATCAGTTGAGGCTGAAATAATCATAAATCTAATCCTGGTAAGAAGTTAACTTATTGCTTTTAGTCAGTTTTTTTAGGTGGTGGCTTTTTAGTTATTGTTTTTAGGTGTTCTGATTTAGCTGCTGGGGCTAATAACCAGCATTCGGAATAGCTCTCGAATGAATCCGGTTATTAGCCCTTCTTTCATGGTTTTTACTTCATAAGGGCATCAGTGAAATGGAAGCCGTAAATAACAACCAAACCAATTACACCAGTCATGAGTAGGTAGTAGAACGTTGGGATGACCGTCTTACGCAGCGTTGCCCCTTCGCGCCCCAGCAGGCCTACTGTCGCAGAAGCTGCAACCACGTTGTGGATAGCAATCATGTTACCGGCAGCGGCACCAACCGCTTGCAGGGCGACGATAACCGCACTTGAGATAGTCAGTGTTTGTGCCACTTCAAACTGAAACTGGCTAAACATCATGTTTGATACTGTGTTCGAACCCGCGATGAACGCACCTAGGGCACCGACAGTGGCACTGAGGGCAGGGAAAGCATCGCCCACAAGGCCTGCGGCAAAGTTCGCTGTGGTTACAGGCATACTGGCCAGATCTGCACTGTTCACACCTGAGTTGATGAAGATGCGCACCATAGGGATGGTGAACACCAATACAAAGCCAGCGCCAATCAGGGTTTTACTCGATTCGCCAAAGGCTTTGGCCAGTGGTGCAACATTGCGTGACTGAAGTACAACAGCAAGCAGAGCAACGAACACCAGAATACCGCCCGGTAGGTACAGTGGCTGAATAGCTGTACTGATACCTGTTTCTCCAAGAATGTTGCTGAAAGATAGGCTAACGCTAACCAGCATGCCTTTGAAATCAGCGCTCACACGGCTAGCAACCAGAATGACCGCAAGCAGTACGTAAGGCGCCCAAGCTAAAGCCATGCTCATTGGTTTGGCTTTGCTTTCATCAAGGTTGATTTTCAGCGAACCTAACCACTCTGCTGGCCACTTGTCTTCTGCCTCGAAGTCCCATGTTGACTTAGGTACGAGGAAGCCGCGTTTGGCTGCTGAAACCACAATGGCTAAACCTACCAGCCCACCAATGAGTGACGGGAACTCGGCACCAAGGAATACACCGGTTAATGCATAAGGGATAGTAAAAGAGATACCGGCAAATAAGGCGAATGGCAGGATGTCCAGTCCTTCGGTCCAACTCTTGTTCTTGCCGAAGAAGCGGGTCAGCATCATTGCCATCAATACAGGGATGAGCGTACCCACAGAAGCATGGATCAGCGCCACACTCGACGTGATTTGTTGTAGGTATGCTTCCCAAGATGAGCCATTGGCAATCAGGGTTTCGGTGATGTTGTGGGTATCAAGGCCTTTGTTGACGCCAACAATGATTGGTGTGCCAACTGCACCAAAAGAAACCGGGGTCGATTGGATCATCATGCCCATTAATACCGCAGCAAGCGCAGGGAAGCCGATAGCCACCAGTAGCGGGGCGGCGATAGCTGCTGGGGTACCAAAACCTGATGCGCCTTCAATGAACGAGCCAAAACACCATGCAATGATGATGGCCTGAACACGGCGGTCAGGGGAAATATTGGTGAACCCGTTGCGGATAGTTGTTATCGCGCCGGTGTGTTTAAGCGTGTTGAGCAAGAAGATTGCGCCGAACACGATCCAAAGCACAGATACCGTGATCCCTAACCCTTGGAAGACGGAAGCTAATACGCGATTAGCTGACATATCCCAGAAAGTTAGTGCGATAACAACGGTAAGGCCAAAGGCGACAGGCATGGCTTTTTTTGCCGGCCAATTGAGGCCGACCAGCAAAATTGCTGCCACCACAATTGGAGAGAAAGCCACTAAGGCCAGTATTGTTTCACTCATTGGTACATCCTCGTACAGGTATTGTTCATTCATCCTTTAAAAAGGGGCTGATGAAGTTTTTCTAATTATTGTGTTTGTGATCTCGGTGTTAACAGGGTGTGAATTTACTCCTTTCATTTTTATTAATATAGGGAAATAATGAAAATGATTAATTCCAAAAATGACATAATATAATGCGTGCAGATGACTTAATTTTGTTTTCACAGGTGGTAGAACTGGGCAGTTTCAGTAAGGTTGCGGAGCAAAATAGCCTTACAAACTCAGTGGTTAGCAAAAGAATTGCGAGGTTAGAGGAGGAGATAGGCGTTCAGCTATTATATCGAACAACGCGTAAATTAACCTTGACGGAGGCAGGTAAGGCGTTAATGCATGGTGCCAAAAATGTGAAGCAAGCCACGCAGGAAGCTATGGATGCTGTTTCAGGCTTTGGTGAGAATGTTAGCGGTCATATTAAAATGTCGGTGCCGACTATTTCGGGAGACTTGATCTTAGCCGATGCTGTGGCCGAGTTTTGCAACATGCACCCGGGGCTGACGGTAGATATGTCACTCGATAACCGTTTCGTGGATCTGGTTGATGGTGGCTATGACCTGGTGATCCGGACTGGTTATCTAGAAGACTCTAGCTTGATTGCCCGCCATATCCTGGACTCTCAATGGGTGGTATGTGCCTCACCTTCTTATATCGCCCGCAACGGTAAGCCGTTAAACCCGGAAGATCTCACTCAACATAACTGTTTGAAATATGCCTATCAGACGACGGGGGCGACCGATTGGGAGTTTAAAGGCGAAGAAGGAAACTATATCGTCAAAGTCACAGGTAGCTTTTCTACGGATAATGCGACCGCGCTACGTAAGGCGGCATTAGGTGGACATGGTATTGCCTATGTTCCCCGTTGCTTGGTGTATCACGACTTTCGCAATGGCCAGCTGGTGGATATATTTCCCGAGCTTGTCGGCAAAAAGCTCGGGATTTACGCTGTGTACCCGTTTACGCGTCAGCCACCACAGAAGGTAAAGCTGCTGATTGAGCATATCAGAACTCGTTATTTAACCATTTCTCATTATTTCTAATGAGATGGATAAGCGAACACATCGCTGACGAAGTTACAAACAATGATGGAACATTAATGACAGATGGATATTGAAATAGGAAATAGCGAAGCGCTGATTACAAAATCTCAGATGATACGCCGCCAGGTATTTGTAAAGGAGCAAGCAATCCCCTTAGAGCTCGACCTTGATGGTTTAGATCAAGGCTCCTACCATGCATTGGTGACAGACCAAGATTCGCTAGTCGCGACAGCACGCCTTACCATTGACGACAGTAACCAAGCCCATATGGCAAGAGTCGCGGTATTGGCACCATACAGAGGCGCTTCGGTGGCAACTTGGGTGATAAAGGCGATGATGGCTTTTGCGCGAGAGAAAAATGTCGAGTCAATTCACATTTATGCTCATCATTATTTACGCTGTTATTATGAGAGGCTCGGCTATCAGTATATTAAAGATGCCGAGACTGTTGGGTCTCATCAGCTAATAGAAATGCATCATAGAATTAAATAACCTTCGTTAGGGAGAGAGCATCCTCATGGAATTAGAGATATTTGTCATTGATACATTTACCCAGCAGCAGTTTAAAGGTAACTCTGCTGCAGTGGTGCCGCTAAAAGAGTGGTTAGCGCCAAGTTTGATGCAGAAAATTGCATCGGAGAATAACCTCTCTGAAACGGCTTTTATTAAGCAGACTGAGCTTGGCAAGTATGAGATTCGTTGGTTTTCACCACTGACTGAAATTGACTTCTGTGGTCATGCTACATTGGCGTCTTCATTTGTGCTGTTCAACCACCTTGGTTACCAAGGAGAAATCGAATTTTCTACTTTGGAAGTTGGTACCCTAACCGTCAATCAGTTGGAAGATGGCAGGATAGAGATGAGCTTCCCTAATCAATGCCCAGAGCCTGTAGCCGAATTACCATCGCCGCTACTTGAAGGCTTATCGATAAAACCTGTGCAGGTGTTGAAGAATCGCCAAGCCTATTTTGCTGTGATGGCATCAGAGCATGAAGTGCTGGATGTCCGTTATCAGTCTGAGCAACTTAAGCAACTGGCTCCTTTTGATGTAGTGGTTACCGCGAAATCAGAGGAGTACGATTTCGTCTCTCGCTATTTTTGGCCTGCCAGCGGGGGAGATGAAGACCCGGTAACGGGCTCTATTCACTCAGGCCTTGCACCGTATTGGTCTGAAAAACTGAATAAAACAGAATTAATTGCCTATCAGGCCTCCCAGCGTGGTGGTGTTCTTTATTGCAACTTAGTGGAAGATCGGGTTGTGGTATCGGGGTTTGGTGTCATGTATCTACATGGAAAGATATTTGTTTAGTAAACGGTGAATAAATTGAGGGATGAAGGATGTCACAACACACTGCCATGATTCGTTGGAATCGAAACGAAAATGAGACGTTTAGTGATAACAAATACAGCCGTGCGCATGTTTGGGAATTTGATGGTGGGCTAACGGTGCCTGCTTCGCCATCGCCACATGTTGTGCCGATGCCGTATTCGGTCGAGCAAAATGTCGACCCAGAGGAAGCCTTTATCGCAGCGCTTTCTAGTTGTCACATGTTGGTTTTTCTTTCTATTGCGGCAAAACAGAAATATGTCATTGATGAGTACATTGATCATGCTGTTGGTTTTCTGGAGGAAGGAGACGATGGTAAATCGTCGATCACCAAGGTGATCCTTCGACCAACAATAACGTTCTCTGGTGACCGCCAACCGACATTAACGCAGCTAGAGAAAATGCACCATCTTTCCCATACCAATTGCTTTATCGCTAACTCTGTTAAGACAGAAGTGGTAACTGAAGTCATCGTATAAGCAAATTATGCATTAGACTTAGGTATTTAAAGCGATGCAGTGATATGCGTTGCTTTTATTTTACTTAACCTCGCATTTATTTAAATGAGAAGCTGAAATGACGAATAACATCTTTGCCAATATACCTAGCCAATTACCACAGGAGCTGTTTGAGGATATCGTTTCAACGGGCAGTGTTCGTATTGAGCGTATCGTTTCAAAAGGGCATACGACACCCAGTGATGAATGGTATGACCAAGAAGAGCATGAATGGGTAATGGTGTTGCAAGGAGAAGCAAAGTTGTTATTCGAAGAGGGGATGCGTGAAGTTGAGATGAAAGCGGGTGACCATATTATTATTTCAGCTCACCAACGCCATCAGGTGAGCTGGACCAAGCCAGATAGCGAAACTATCTGGCTGGCTGTATTTTATAAATGAGGGTAAGCCACCACTTTTGCCAGTGCTGCCGGGTATTGGCGCTCTTGGGTAAGGGAGATTGCTTTACTCTCGACCATTTTAGAACTAAGTGACGCCGTCACCTTGAAGCTATCCCCAAGGGTTTGAGGCAAGCCTGAATGAGTGACAAGTCCGTGTTGTACTAATTGCTCAAGAACACTGTCAGCGGCCGAAAGGGCTGAAGACGCTTTTACGATTTCGGTGCGGGCATAGTGCTTACCGTCGAAAGAGACATCTGCGGCACGAAGTGTCGGATCATCGCCTGGGATTTGTTGCGCGCCAAATAGCGGTTTGCCTCCAACGGTGGCTGTTTGGTATGCAGGCAAAAAGCGAGACATATGAGAGATAGCACGCTCCGAGCGTTGTGAAATCAGTGATTGATCCCATCCCTGCTTAATTTTCTTAATAAAGCGCTGCTCTAGCTTAGGTTGAGCACTGCAGCTGGTGGAGCCAACCAAGCCTTGCTTGAATAGCGTAATGTCTTCCGTCATGCCATGAAGTTGGAAGTAGTCATCGGCATAAGGCGTGAGCTGCGCCATGCCATCGGGCGTGCCACGTTCACCATGGAAAATCACCTCAGGCCAAATTCCATCACATTCCTGCCAATGGGTAACATAAGCGGCTTTGAACTCAACAAGGCGCGAACGCTTGAGATCGGCCATATCATCGATAGTACCGGTTTGGAAACCACACGCATTGACCAAGTAATCAACCTGACAACGGCGGGTGACATGATCACTTTTTTCATTGTCGTAGGCTTGGTATTCGATGTCCCACATCGTGTCGTCCGAGAAGCTGACATCCAGCACCTTGCTTTGGGTATTCACACGGCAGCTGGCTAACTGTTCCAGGGCAAGATTAGCCGTGGCGGCGAGTCTGAATACGCTTAAGCCATACTCTTGAACGAGTACCAGCGGGAACTTGAACTTGTCGAAATCCAAATTTTTCGCAACGGGGATCATCCAGTCATCAAGTGAGCTCGGAGATTGGGGATTTGCTTTGGTTGCCAGAGACTCAAGGGCTTCACGCTCATACAGCTTAAAGTAGTGCTCAGGTTTGCCCAGTACTTCATTTGCCGGGTCGTCATCAATCAACTGCTGGTAAACCGTTTGTAGTTGATTCAGGCGTGGCAGAATAGCATCTGGACAGCCTTTATCATGGCTCGGGATTGCAATGACAGTTGGCCGGATATTTGCGGTATGCGGAAACACGCGCAAAGTATCAATAGACTGCTTTAGCAGAGTGATGCATTGCTCATCAGAAATTTCGCGGTAAAGGTTACCCCCAGCATGCAGGTGGCAAATCGGCGGCCCATTGACCAAGCTTGTTCCTTCCTCAAAGAGTTCGACTTTAATCCCAAGCTCCGCTAATCGTAGAGCAATTGTTGAGCCGGCGATGCCACCGCCAATAATGCCGACAGTTGGCTGAGAGTGGCTGTCTGGGTTTAAGCCATGCGCTTTCATAAGTGTTTCGGGCCGCTATAAAACAATATTTGATAATGCTTTGCATTCTACTGTTCATTCACGGTATTTGAAACCGCATTTCGGTGAATTTTTTTGTTACGAAAAGAGTCAATTATTCGCCACTAACCCTTACAAAACGTGGGTTTGATGCATTTTGTACAGACCGTGCACTGTTCTGCTGTTATGATGTGCTAGGAATGGATCCTTACTACAAAAACGTATAAGCCAAGGTTATTAGGAATAACTTAGGTATATCGGATTCATTTGTCACAAGCTTGATTGGGGAAATAATGGCGACATCGATACTTATTTGTGATGACTCAGCATTGGCAAGAAAGCAGATGGCAAGAGCCTTGCCGTCTTCTATTGAAGCCGAGGTGACTTTTGCGGTTAACGGGCGGGAAGCACTTGAGGTGCTTGGCAGTAAGCCCATCGACTTGATGTTTTTGGATTTGACCATGCCAGAGATGGATGGCTACCAAACACTGGAAGCATTACAGCAGCGCCTAAGCGGTCAATATAGCCATGACACCAAAGTGATTGTTGTGTCTGGCGACATTCAGCCACAGGCTCAAGCCCGTGTGAAAGCATTGGGTGCCATCGAATTCCTTAAAAAGCCGGTTGATAAAGCCCACCTAAAAACGTTGCTGCAATCGTTACTTACGCCGGCAGAGCCAAATTTTGACGCGGTAATCCAACGTGTCACTACCCCTGCGCTAAGAAGGCGCGATGTCTATCTGGAAGTGGCTAACGTGGCGATTGGTCGTGCGGCAGACTCACTTGCCCGCCATTTCGACGTCTTCGTTAATTTACCATTGCCAAACGTAAATGTGTTTGAGGTTAGCGAACTGCACATGACGATGCGCCACTTAGCGACAAGCAGCACGATGTCGGGTGTTTGTCAGGGCTTTAGTGGGGAAGGGATTGCTGGCGAGGCATTGGTATTGCTTAGCGATGCCAGTGTGCATGACTTGGTGGGGTTGATGAATTACCCAACGGTTGAAGGCAGTGATACCGAACTTGAGCTGTTAATGGACGTGAGCAATATTTTGGTTGGCTCTTTTTTGAAAGGGTTAGGCCAGCAAGCTGAGGTGAAATTCTTCCAAAGCCACCCGGTAGTATTGGGGCAACATACCCCGATAGAAAACATGATTGAAAAAACCGAAGGAAATTGGCGTCGCACCATGACATTTGAAGTCAGTTACGGCATTGAAGGCACCGAGATTAAATGTGACTTATTGTTGATGTTCGTCGATGAGTCGCTGCCTTTATTGGATAACAAATTGGCTTATTTAATGGATGGGGATTAATCATGTTGTCATTACCAGCAGAATTCGAACAGTTTCATTGGATGGTGGATATGGTTCAGCACGTTGATGTTGGCCTGGTTGTCTTAGATCGAAACTATACCGTTCATGTCTGGAATGGGTTTATGACCCACCATAGCGGCAAGCAATCCCATGAGGCGATAGGCAAAAGTATATTTGAGCTTTTCCCTGAAATCCCCCAGCCGTGGTTTGAAGCCAAAACCAAACCTGTATTTGAATTAGGGTGCCGCAGCTTCCTGATTTGGCGACAGAGACCGTACCTGTTTAAGTGCCGGAATGTTCGCCCTATTACTCAGCAAGCGCCATATATGTACCAGAATGTCACGCTCAACCCGATGACGTCACCAAAAGGCGAAGTCGACTATTTGTTTTTAGCGGTAGAAGACGCAACCGCAGAGGCAATGGCTGAACAGTAGGTTGAACTGATAATTAAATAACTGGCAAATAATACTGACAAGCTGGTTAATAAACATCATTCCAAAGTTAGGCAGCAAATATTTTGAACTTGCTGCTTATTTTTCAATCATATTTAGTCCAAATATTTGGAAAGTGGTAATTCTTGTTCTACACCTATTTATGTAGTGGCATGTCTAAAAGACTTGGATCGATATAATAAATAGGGACAGTAAGTTATGAATAACGTAGTTAAATTGCTTCCACTTGCTATTTTAATTTCAGGCACTCTTCAAGCAGCAACGGATAATCCATGGTACGTCGGTGCGCGTATTGGTGGAACAAGCTTTGATAGTGTTGAGGAGCCATTAAAAGGTCAAGACCTAGATAAAGACGATTGGGGTGGCGGCGTATTTATTGGTTACAACGTGAATTCTTGGTTTGGCTTGGAAGGTGGTTACACCTACCTTGGCCAGGCTGATTATGCAAATGATGGTTTCGAAGTCCAAGGGCTAGATTTTGTCGGTAAGTTTACTTACGAAGTTTCTAAGTCTTTCGACATTTACGCCAAAGCCGGTGGTTTTATTTTCGATGCTGATAATGGTGTGAACAACCAAGATGAGAGCGGTGTTTCAGCAACGGCGGGTGTCGGTGCCGAGTACTATTTTAGCGATAATCTTTCCGCACGATTGGAATATCAATATTACAACCAAGTGGGTGACAAGGGTGCAAATAAGCCGGGCGAAAGTGATGTTCACTTCTATGGTCTAGGCTTGGTTTACCATTGGGGAGCCCCAGCACCGGTGGCAATCATTGAACCTGAGCCAGAGCCAATGCCAGAGCCGGCTCCGCAGCCACAGGTGGTACAAATTGAAGCAGTCAGCGCAACTTTGCCATTTGCCTTTGATAGTGACGCATTGACTCAGGCTGATATTGACTTGCTACAGCCAGTTGCCCAGCAATTGGTTGATTACCCAAATACTCAGCTATATGTTGTAGGCCACACTGATAGCCGTGGTTCTGAAGAGTATAACCAGACACTGTCTGAAGAACGTGCAGCAGTGGTTGCTGGGTATGTGGGTACACACTTTGGTATCGATAAATCACGTATTGTCGCGCAAGGTAAAGGTGAGCTTGAGCCTGTTGCACCAAACGATACGGAAGAAGGTCGAGCGAAGAACCGTCGTGTAGAAGTGTTTGTACCTGGCTTTGAAATGACGAAATAAGTTCGATAGGGAAGGGTAATTCGTTGTTCTCTCTTTCTACCAAATAAAAAATCCAGCCTTTGAAGGCTGGATTTTTTTATATTAGTCGTAAAACATCACGAATTGATATTAAGAGCGGAACTGCTATCAACGACGTTACTGGCTCTTAATAACGAATACTGACGTTATGCAGTTTCCGCAGAGGTCAATTTCGCTTCGGCACCCTTACAAGCTGCTGCCGTAAAGATAACGTCAGTAGAGCTGTTTAGTGCTGTTTCGGCTGAGTCTTGAATCACCCCGATAATGAAGCCTACCGCAACAACCTGCATTGCGACTTCATTTGGGATACCAAACAAGCTACAAGCCAGCGGGATAAGCAGTAGCGAGCCACCGGCGACACCTGATGCACCACAGGCCGATACGGCTGCTACAACACTCAGTAGGACAGCTGTCGCAATATCAACTTCAATGCCCATGGTGTGCACTGCAGCAAGTGTTAGTACAGTAATGGTGATCGCAGCACCCGCCATATTGATGGTTGCGCCCAGAGGAATAGATACCGAGTAAGTGTCTTCGTGAAGATCCAGATCTTTACATAGCTGCATGTTCACCGGAATGTTGGCAGCAGAACTACGGGTAAAGAATGCGGTGATACCACTTTCGCGGATACAGCGAAGAACCAATGGGTATGGGTTTTCTTTGGTTTTCACAAATACAATGATTGGGTTTACAACCAGCGCGATGATTAGCATTGAGCCAAGTAGTACTGCTAGTAGGTGACCGTAAGCAAACAGAGCATCAAAGCCAGTTTCGGCGAAGGTGTTGGCAACAAGGCCGAAAATACCAATTGGTGCTAGGCGGATCACGAAACGAACAATCATAGTGATACCGTTCGATACGTCGTGGAATACCTGCTTGGTTGCATCGCTAGCTTGGTGTAGGGCAAAACCAAGTGCAATCGCCCAAGCAAGAATACCAATGAAGTTACCTGTCATTAGGGCATTTACTGGGTTATCAACGATCTTGAATAACAAGGTATTCAAAACTTCAGCGATGCCTTCTGGCGGGGTCGCGCTTGCGGTGTTGGCAACAAGAGTCAAAGTGGTTGGGAAAAGGAAACTCATGGTTACCGCGGTTAATGCTGCCATTAGCGTACCAAACATATACAGCACAATGATTGGCTTCATGTTGGTATGGGCGCCTTTCTTCTGGTTGGCGATAGATGACGCAACCAAAATAAAGACTAAAATTGGCGCGACGGCTTTCAAGGCACTAACAAAAAGTCCACCAAGAAAGCCTACTTTCATGGCGTTTTCTGGTGAGACAGTTGCGATAAGGATACCTGCAACGATACCTATGAGTATCTGGATTACGAGACTTCCATTCGCAATTCGGGCTAGGAAAGGTTGTGTTTGATTCATGGTACATCCTGAATATGAATAATTTGTATTTATATAGTGAAGCATTTAAATTCGCTTCGGTCATGTTTTGTAACAGAAATTACTGGCTATTTCTATCTTTGTTTTTAGAAACTATTGGTTAACGCGCAATTAACAATTGTTTGTGGTGTCTTTTCAAGCCATTGCTGGCTCTAGTATTCAGGACTGCTGTGGGGCGAGAAAGTAGTGGTTAATGTCGTACAAATGTTAAAAAAGCCCATGATGTCATGGGCTTTGTGGTTTTAGTGTAAGTTACATTTTGTTCAGCTAGGCATCAGGTACAAGTGGTGAGAGTGCACTCTGTTGCGTATTTTTATGCACTTTGTTTTGCTTTTCGAGTGATTCAAGCAAGGTAATCAGCGTAGATGTTGATTCATTATCGAGACCACTTTTACTGTATTGCTGTTGCATGTATCGCTCGATGGCAGCCTTAACTTCTGTCGTTGATGGATGCTCAGGGTTGGCAGCTCGCCATTGGTCAAAATAAGCCTGAAACTGGATAGGCTGATCGTCTTTTGCCGCTTTTAGCATACCCGCCACAGGCGTGATAGTGTTGTTTGCCTTCATCCCTTTGTCGGCTACCTCTACAGGGTGCTTCTTACGTTCGTTGAGCCACAATTTGATCGTCCCAACCCAAAGAATGAATAGCACCAAACTCAACCACGGCCACCAGTTGCTGCTGGTCTCTGTCGAAACAGGTTGAGGGGTTGGCTGGTTAGCCGTTGGTGCTACATCAGGAGCAGGCTGTAAAGGTAGGGCGTTATTACCGGTTTCCCCTGCCTGTACGCTTAGCTCAAACCCTTCAATTTTGCTGCTCTCTTGACGGTTGGTTGATGTATTCCACCAGTTAATCGTTAACGGCGGTAAGCTGACATTCCCTTCGTTACGAGCAATGATCACCTGCTTTACTGTCATTGTGGTATAACCAGCATCGCTACCATAAATTGGCTTCTCATCATAAACCCGAACATTGCTTGGGTAGTTCAGGCTGAGATTCGGCATCGTACTTTGTTCAGCATTTTTAATTTTCAGCGTAATGGTACGGCTGATTGGCTCGCCGACTTTGACCGTCTCAGTCTGTGGCTGCCAGTCTTGCTCAAGCACCAAGTCTTCAGTTGGTAGCCATAACCCTTTGTAATCGGCTGGCTTGTCTGTCACTGCCAGCGTGATGTCTTGGGTTTGAAGGTCAAGTGGTACCCGTAAGGTCGAGCCGAAACCACGGCTTCCTTTAATCACATTGCCTTTGAACTGGGCACCGCGCAGAAGGATGTCCCCTGCTTTATTTGCCGTAATTTGGTAGTCGCGAGTGATAATAATGTAGCGCTTACCGTTGAGTACGGTTTCGGTTTGGCGGTCATCACCATTTTGCTTTACTTCAAGCCCTTCGCCAGATGGCGCGATGAGGGTTGGTTGGCTGAGTTGTTCGCCAATACGAATGCGTACTGTGTAGCGGATACTTTCGCCGATGTACAAGCTGTCTTTATCAATATCAAAATCGAGATGAATATCAGGCTTTGCTGTACCGCCATTAGTGCTGTTTGCGGATTTAAGCGAAGTAATGGTAATAGGATCCGTCTCGGTTGCCCCGATGCGAAAGCTCGGGATAGTCCATTCACCAATTTCTTTAGCGGCAACGGCAACAGTCCACTCGGTACTGCGCGTGACGACGCCATTAACTATCGAGGTACCGCTACTTACCGAAGGAGTCCCATAGTTGAAGTGCTCGCCTAGCGGCGAGAGATCCAGTGAACTGGTATTAACGTTGTCGTCTATCGAAACTTTTAGCTGAAAGACTTCATTAACGCCGACCACATTTTTTGAAACGGTGGCGATTGCCTGTGCAGCATAGCTTTGCAAACTAAAGGTGAACATCAGTAGACAAAGGAAATAGCGCACGAATAGGCTGACTCTTCGAGGCAAGAGTGAGCGCTGTGGTTGAGTAAGTTGTGGTGTCATTGCTGTTACCATGAGTTTTCCGTCGCTTCAGGAGCTTGTTTTTGTCTTGCTTGCAAAATCATCTGTGCGCGGATTAGCGCTGCAGTATCATCGGGGATTTGTTCCAGCTTCTTGAGAACAGGGTCACTGGCAGAAATACCACTGCTCCCATCCTCTCCAGCGGCTTGCACAGCCTGAGCTTCTTCGTCGCCGTCGCGATCCGCTTGCTGTTCGCTGGCTAGCGAGTTAGCGTCAGTTTGGCTGCTATCTTGTTCATCACCATCGTTTTGGGCCGCATCATTTTCTAGAGTTTCCTGTTCTTGGGCTGAGTTTTGCTGTGCAGATGCTTGTTGCTGGGAATCGCTCTGCTCAGCCCCTTGCTGATCCGCATTTTGTTGCTCTGATCCAGACTGCTGCGAACCTTCTTGACTCGAGCCCTGTTGTTCAGAGTTTTGCTGTGCAGCGTCAGACTGCTCAGAATCCTTGCCTTCCTGATTTTGTTGCTGAGAATCGCTTTGGGAGCTATTTTCTTGCTGACCATCTGAAGGGGACTGCTGATCTTGCCCTTGTTGGTTCTGATCTGAGCTGTCACCTGTTTGCTGGTCCTCCTGGCTCTGATCACCCGATTCTTGGTCTTGATCAGACTGCTGCTCTTGCTGATCCTTTAGCTGCTTGACTAGCTCAAGATTTCGCTTCGCATCGCCATTGGTAGGATCTTGCTCAAGAATGGACTGATACAGGTCAATTGCTTGGTCAAACTGCTGTGTTTGCGCATAAGCATTGGCGAGGTTATAGCGGGAGTTTAGATCATCAAGTGGCGACAATGTCTCGATACTCTGTTCAAACTCGCCGGCCTTGTATTGGGCTGCTCCTTTCCAAGCCGGAGACTCAAATTGATCTGCAGCTTCAGCAAAATTCCCTTGTTCGTAGAGTTCAAACCCTCGGGTATCACTGTTTTTAAAGGGTGTTTGCCATGAAGCCGCATAGGCTGGATCAAAAGGCATAACAGTAACAAGCACGGCGAGCACAATGCCGCGTCGAAAGCCAAACAAGGCAATGACGACCAAAGGAATTAGGAGCCAAAAGCCGTTATTCAATCGTTCGTTGAGCTCTTTTTCCTTGCTTTCGTTAGCCGCTTCGCGAGGTGTTGCTGTCAGCGCCACAATACGGTCAACATCCGCATTGTTTGCTCGTGACAGTTCTAGCTGACCGCCTGTAGTGCGTGTAAGTGGTAGCAGGGTATCAAGATCGACTTTTGCGACCACCGTTTTTCCTTGGCTGTTGGTTAGTAGGCGCCCGTCTGGCAGCTTAACCGGGGCTCCTTGGGTAGTGCCTACCGCCAAGATAGAGAGTCGGTATTGGCTACCGGCAAGCAATGCATTGACTGCGTTAGATTCCCTGTCGCTCAAGCCATCGCTGATCAAGATGATGTCACCTTGCTGGTGGCCTGCTTGTTTCAGCAGGTTGATCGCTTCCTCGATACCCGCCGCGGCATTGCTGCCCTGAATTGGCATGGTTTCCGGAGACAGGTGTGGGATCAGGTTCGATAGGGTGCTGCTATCTTGGGTCAATGGGCTGATGGTGTAACCATCGGCGGCGTAGGTAACTAGCCCTGTTGTACCTTCTTTCCAGCCCGGCAGCATATCCAGCGCTTTGAACCTGGCTTGGGTTAGGCGATTTGGCGTGATGTCGGTGGCATACATCGAGCGCGACATATCCATTACCAGTACCCTAGCACCAGAAATGCTGTAGGCGGGTAGGGTGTTGGTCTGCCAACTAGGGCCAGCCATGGCGATGACAGCAATTGCCCAGAAGGTGCCAAGCCAAGGCAGTTTATTTACTTGCTTGCTTTGGCTGATGCCAAGTCGCTCGGCGAGGTGGGGGGCTATCAGCCCCTGCTTTGATTTACCTCGACTCAGCCAAGGTACAAGGAGTGCCAACGGCAGCAAGGCAATGAGCCAGAGCGGGTATAGAAATGTAAAATTAGCCATGTCGCTTCCTCATAACCATGATGACAACAGAAAGCAAAACAGCCAAGGCTAGCGGGAAGCGGAAAAGCTCTTGCTGCGGGCGCCAAGTTTGTTGGGCGGTGTTGATAGGTTCCATTTGATCGATAAGTTGATAAATGTTGTTTAGCTCTTGCGGGTTGCGGGCGCGAAAGTACTGGCCGCCCGTCATTTCAGCAATACGGGTTAGCATGCGCTCGTCGAGATCTTGTGACGGGTTAACAGTACGGGTTGAGAAGAAGGTGCGTTGCTCCATTTCTTCTGCACCCACACCCACCGTATAGATGGTGACATCACTTCGGGCAGCGAGTTCTGCGGCCTCAATAGGATCAATCACCCCTGCGGTATTCGCACCATCACTGAGCAAGATAATCACCCGCTGCGGGGCTTCGCTGTTAATGAAAGTCTTGGTTGCAATACCCAGCCCCTCACCGATGGCCGTACTCTGCCCAATAAGGCCCAACACGGTGCGGTCAAGCTGTTGTTGTACGGTATTGCGGTCAAAAGTCAGTGGGGTTTGCAAGTAGGCGTGGTTGGCAAATAGCACCAGACCAAGGCGATCCCCTTTACGGTTACCAATGAAGTCGTGCAGCACTTGTTTTACTGCGGTAAGACGATCGATGCTGTCACCATTGTTGGTGATCATATCTTCAATCGACATTGAGCCTGATAGATCTACCGCCAGCATCATATCGCGGTGATCGGGGCTGATCTCAATAGGATCGCCGTACCAAACGGGGCGTGCAATGGCCGCAATCAGGCTGATCCAAGCAACCGCCATGAGCCCTGCTAGCCAGCGGCTTTTTTGCTGTTTTTGGCCTAAGCCTTCCGGTAATTTGGGTAGACGTATGGCGGAAGGTTCTACCGCAGGTTTGCTAAACCGATAGACAAACCAAGGAAGCGGCAGCATAGCAAACGCCCAAAGCCATAGAAACTCAAACATCGCTTACCTCTTGATTGAATTTGGCTTTTTTCATCCACAACTCTGCTTGTTTGTAGCAGGCATTGAAGTCACTTTCTGACAAGGCTTGATTGGAAAATAATCCCTGTTGCCACTGTTTGGCCAGTGCTTCGAACCCTCGCTGAGGAGCGGGCAGCGAGCTATCAAGAAAGGCGAGCCACTGGGTGCCCGTTAAACCGGCTACATCCTGGCGAGGGTAGTAAGACATCGCCACTTGGCGCAGCAGCAAGTTCAGCTGATTAAACGATCCCGCCTGCTTCAATTGCTTAAGTTGGTTTAGCGCTTCCTTGCGTGCTTTATTTGCCGCATTGGCTTTTCTTATCCTTACCAAGACAAAGGCGGCTATAACTAGCCCTAGGATAATCACGGCCCACCAACCCCACGCCAGTGGCCAAACACCGGGTGCTTCGGGCAGATGCAAATCAGCCAAAGGCAACAGAGGCGTGGCTTGTTCATTCGTCATGACGACCTCCTTGTGCTTTGTGACCCAACTGCGACATCAATGGCGTTGCTGCCGAGAGTAGGTGTAGCGGCATCGCGAGGCTTTTACACATGCGTTGTATAAATTGCTGGTGGTGTTGGTACTGTTCGCTAAGCCCATCACGGGTTTTCTTGGCCGAGAAGTCTAACCAAGCAGATTGGGTGCTGTCGGCAACAAATTCGACACCGTTGAATTGGGTTTGACCTTGCTCAAGCGGATCGGATACTTGCACAAACTGGATGCGGTTGTGTTGGCGCAGCTGGCTCAAGCGGCGCTTATCCGCTTCTTGTAACTGGTAGAAGTCGCTGATGATCACGATCTCGCTGCCTTTAGGGCAAAGATGGTGCAAGTGCTTGAGTGCGTGAGAGAATGGCATGGTTTGACTGCTATTTTCATACTGATGCGCTTCAAGCAGTGCATTGATCACTGAAAGCGGACCCTGTTGGCGGGCAGTTGGCTTACATTCAAATAGGCGGTGGCCGTTATAGACTATGGCACCGATACGATCTTGCTCGCTCACGGCTAACCAGCTTAATAGGCTAGTAAAATGCGCGGCTTGTACCGATTTCAACATGAGCTGGGTACCAAAATTCATACTGGCACTGAGATCAACCAAAATCATCACCGGTTGTTCGCGCTCTTCATCAAACAGCTTGGTATGGGTCTTTCCTGTCCTTGCGGTGACGCGCCAGTCAATAGCGCGGATATCATCACCCGCTTGGTACGGGCGAACCTCAGAGAAGTTCATCCCTCTGCCTTTCTTGCGGCTTTGGTGTTGCCCGTTTAATTGTGACCAAACACTCTGTGCCGGCGGCAGCCAACGCACAGACTGATTCTTGTATAGAAGCAACTCAGCCAGACAAAGATTAACGCCATCACTGTGTGCAGGAAGCAGCGACGTTATCGTTGTTTCTGTCATGCGCAAGCCACCTGAGCAATCAGAGTCGAAATGATAGTGTCGGCAGCGATGCCTTCTGCTTGGGCTTCATAGCTAAGCAATAGGCGGTGACGCAACACAGGGTAGGCCATCTGCTGAATGTCTTCCGGCACGACATAATCACGGCCATCAAGCCATGCATGGGCTCGGGCACAACGGTCTAACGCCAACGTTGCACGCGGGCTGACACCCATTTGCAGCCAACTAGCCAGCTCATCGCTGTAACGGGTTGGTTCGCGGGTCGCCATGGTGAGTCGGATAATGTACTGCTCGACATCTTCGGCCATATGGATGTTAAGGATTGCCTTGCGTGCGGCAAAGATATTTTGCTGTGAAATTTGTACCGCTTCGGCTTTTTCGACACCCAGCGCTTCACCGCGGTTCAAGCGAAGGATTTCAAGCTCGCTGCTTGCATCAGGGTATTCCACGTTGAGTTGAAGCAGGAAGCGGTCAAGCTGGGCTTCAGGGAGTGGGTAAGTCCCTTCTTGCTCAATTGGGTTTTGTGTTGCCATTACCAAGAATAAATCCGGCAGTGGGTAGGTTTTACGCCCTGCGGTGATCTGTTTTTCAGCCATGGCTTCAAGCATGGCGGCTTGGACCTTGGCCGGCGCACGGTTGATTTCATCGGCCAGGATCAAGGCATTGAAAATCGGACCTGGCTGGAAAGAAAACTCGCCGGTTTCTGGACGGAATATATCCGTACCGGTTAAGTCGGCAGGTAGAAGGTCAGGGGTAAATTGAATACGGTGGAAGCTCCCCTCGATACAGTCGGATAGCACTTTAACAGCACGGGTTTTGGCAAGTCCTGGCGGGCCTTCTACAAGGATGTGGCCGTCAGCAAGTAGGGCAATCATTAACTGTTTAACAAGTGCAGGCTGACCAATTACCTGACTATTCAGGTAAGTTTGAAGTTGTTGGAAGGTCGACGTCAACATGGGTTTTGTCCTTTAAATACAAACAGTCAAAAACAGAATATGAAATTCTGACTTAAAAAAAGCGCAATAGTTCAGCATTGCTACACAGTTGGCTAATTGTTGTACTTATCCAAATTGGTATTAGCTCTGTAAGCAATATTAGCTGATCAGGGTTGAAGAGGCGTGATAGCCACGATTAATCCGGGTTATATACCCAAGCTACTTTGGGTATAGGTGGTGATGTTTGGCCCGATCTAGTGCATTGCACTCATGCCACGCCTTAAATGTGTGCAGCGTGTCTACTAAGATATGCACCAAATTAATGAGCCTGCACCTTCATGTTTACTGGGCTGCCTTCTTCAATATCATCGTCTTTTTGCTGCTGGCTATCTTAACTAATTGAAACTTAATCATTATTGAAGCAGTGAGGAATTAATTAATGACTTGGCGCGATGCTTGCTCTGTATACAAACAACGACTTAGTTATTTGCAAGGAGCATACAGGTATGTCTAAAAAGGCTTTTAAAGGTGTTTTGGTGGGTGCGGTAGCATCGTTAATGGGCACGCTGCCGGCTTACGCCGCTGAAGAAACAATTAAGGTTGGGGTACTTCATTCCCTTTCTGGCACCATGGCAATCAGTGAAACCACGTTGAAAGATACCATTCTTATGCTGGTTGAAGATCAAAATGAAAAAGGCGGCCTGCTAGGTAAGAAATTGGAGGCCGTGGTGGTCGACCCGGCTTCTAATTGGCCGCTATTTGCTGAAAAAGCCCGAGAGCTCATTGAGAAAGAAAAAGTGGATGTGGTTTTCGGTGGCTGGACCTCGGTATCACGTAAATCCATGTTGCCTGTGTTTGAGGAACTGAACGGCTTGTTGTTCTATCCGGTGCAGTACGAAGGGGAAGAATCTTCCAAGAACGTGTTCTACACCGGTGCAGCGCCAAACCAACAGGCCATCCCTGCCGTTGATTACCTCATGAATGAGTTGGAAGTAGAACGTTGGGTATTAGCGGGGACGGATTATGTCTATCCGCGTACTACCAACAAGATCCTAGAAGCCTATCTCGAGTCTAAAGGTGTTGCGAAGAGCGACATCATGATTAACTACACGCCATTTGGTCATTCAGATTGGCAGTCAATTGTATCTGATATCAAGAAGTTTGGTGCGACAGGTAAGAAGACCGCTGTGGTATCGACCATCAATGGTGATGCCAATGTCCCTTTCTATAAAGAACTCGCTTCTCAAGGGGTCTCGGCTGAAGACATTCCTGTCGTCGCGTTCTCGGTGGGTGAAGAAGAACTATCAGGTATGGATACCTCGGCCTTGGTGGGGCACCTGGCCGCATGGAACTACTTCATGAGCGTCGATACCGACGAGAACCTAGACTTTGTCGAGAAGTGGCAGACGTTTATCAAAGACGACAACCGAGTCACCAACGACCCGATGGAAGCCAGCTACATTGGCTTTAACATGTGGGCGCAAGCCGTTGAGAAGGCCGGGACGACAGATTCCGATGCTATTCAGCAAGCCATTATTGGTGTGACCGTACCCAACCTAACCGGTGGCTACGCAACCATGATGCCAAACCACCATATCACCAAGCCTGTCTTGTTGGGCGAAATTCAGGAAGACGGCCAGTTTGACGTAGTTTGGGAAACAACCGGCGTTGTGGCCGGTGACGCTTGGTCTAGCTATCTACCAGGGTCAAAAGACTTGTACGCAAGCTGGCTTAAGCCCCTAGAGTGCGGCAGCTTTAACGTTGTGACGGGTAAGTGTGCCGGCGCTAAATAGGTAGAAACTATCAAGATAGATCGAGTTTACCAAGGTCGATCGAATATACCTTAATCGGTTGAATGTGAATTAGTTATGTAAACCACTTTCGGCGCTGCATCTAATACTGTTTTAAATGGTATTGCTGTAAGCGCCGCGAAAGGGTGTTTCCGTTACCTGCTTTCATGGAAGATAAATGATGATAATGAATAATTGGTACTGCCTTTTTGGGGTGATGCCAAAATATCGCAGGGCAATAAAGACCTTGCAGTTTCCTGCACTATTGCTAGCTGCGCTTTGTATGGTTGGTTTATTTCCTTTCTTTTCTTATGCCGCTGTTAACGATTTTCAAAGCGTTGAAAAACAACTTTCTCAACGCAACTTCACCAAAAAGCAGCAAGCGATTGAGTGGGTGATCCACGCTCAACCATCGCAAACTGCTACTTTGCTTAAAGGTTTGATAGCTGGGGACGTTTTTTATCACCGAAAAAACAACCAGCTATTTTTTATTGAGCAATTGAAACAAGGCGACACTGCTACTCGGTTGTTCGACAACAGCCAGGTGGTTATCGACAATAAACGTGATTTTCGTAAAGTCGGGCTGAATAACCGCCTGCGCTCAACTATCCGTATCGGTATTGCCAAGATCGAGCTGAGTGCTGAATCGGACGCTGAGCGGTTAAGCGCTGCAAAGCGCTTGCTGGGGAATAGTAGTGATGCCGTGATTAGCCTTGTTGAAGAGGCTTACCCAAAAGAGACTTCCGAACAAGTAAAAGACTATTTGGCGTTGATACTTGCAATGGATCGGTTAACAAGGGAGCCGTTGGAATCTGATGACTCGACGCTACGACTCCAAGCCATCGAAACCCTGTCAGATTCATTGGAGCCTAGTGTATTCAGGGCAATCAACTCGGCGCTGGATGTGGAGCTGGCCAAAGCAAGCCCTGATACCGTTTTGGTTAAAGAGCTTGAACAAGCGGTTGCAAGTTACGAGCAGAGTCAGCGGGTGTATAACGTTGCTGAAACCCTGTTTTTTGGCTTGAGCTTGGGATCGGTGTTGGTGCTCGCGGGAATAGGCTTGGCGATTACCTTTGGTGTGATGGGCGTGATCAATATGGCGCACGGAGAGCTGATCATGCTAGGGGCGTATACCACCTATGTTATGCAGCAGTTACTCCCTAACCAAATCGGCCTTTCTTTGGTGCTTTCGATTCCCGTGGCGTTTGTGGTCTCAGGCTTGGTGGGGATAGCGATTGAGCGAGGGGTGATCCGCTTCTTATATGGCCGTCCGTTGGAAACCTTATTGGCTACATTTGGTATCAGCCTCATTTTGCAGCAAGCCGTTCGAACCATTTTCTCGCCATTAAACCGTTCGGTAAGCACACCTGATTGGATGACGGGGATGTTGGAGATTAATCCAATGTTGTCCCTAACCTATAACCGACTCTACATCATCATTTTTTGCCTGTTTGTATTTACTGCCTTGGTATTGGTATTGAAGAAAACACCTCTGGGTTTGCAGGTGCGTGCCGTGTCGCAAAACCGTGCGATGGCGAAAGCGATGGGCGTACGTTCTGAGTGGGTCGATGCGATGACATTTGGCTTGGGCTCTGGTGTGGCGGGTGTTGCTGGTGTGGCTTTATCACAATTGACCAACGTCGGTCCGAATATGGGGCAAAGCTATATTATCGACTCTTTCATGGTTGTGGTGTTCGGTGGTGTTGGCAATTTATGGGGAACCCTGGTGGCAGGCTTGAGCCTAGGCATGTTCAACAAACTACTTGAACCATGGGCTGGTGCGGTGTTGGCAAAAATACTGGTGCTGGTTTTCATTATTCTCTTTATTCAAAAACGCCCCCGTGGACTATTCCCACAGCGTGGCCGTGCGGTGGAGGGCTAACCGATGTTCCGCTCAATTTTAAAAGATGATCGTGGCGGCCAAGTCATGTTGTCACTGCTATTGGTCGCAGGCTTTCTTATTCCTGCACTTAACTTGCTGGTACCGCAAGGGCATTTCCTGCATGTCGAAACTTACACTATCTCGTTATTGGGGAAATACCTGACCTATGCCTTGCTGGCGATGGCGGTTGATCTTGTTTGGGGATACTTGGGGATTCTAAGTTTGGGTCATGGTGCCTTTTTCGCCTTGGGCGGCTATGCCATGGGCATGTACCTGATGCGCCAAGTCGGCGATCGTGGGGTGTATGGCGATCCACTCTTACCTGACTTTATGGTGTTCTTGAATTGGAAAGAGCTGCCTTGGTTTTGGCATGGCTTTGATCTGTTCTGGTTTGCTTGCCTTATGGTAGTGCTAGTGCCGGGCGTGCTGGCTTGGGTGTTTGGTTATCTTGCATTCCGCTCCCGTGTTTCAGGCGTGTATTTGTCGATTATGACGCAGGCGTTGACGTTTGCGCTGATGCTGGCTTTCTTCCGAAATGAGATGGGCTTTGGAGGAAATAACGGCTTAACCGATTTTAAGGAAATTATTGGTTTTAGCTTGCAAGCACAGTCGACTCGCATTGGCCTGTTCGTTGCCACTGTTATCGCACTCATGGCGAGCTATTTAGTATGCCGGGCAGTGATTGCCAGCCGGTTGGGTAAAGTGGCGGTGGCAACCCGTGATGCTGAATCGCGAGTACGGTTTATTGGCTATAACGTTGATAAATTCAAGCTGTGGATCTTTGTGTTATCGGCAGTGATTGCAGGTATTGCTGGTGCCTTGTATGTCCCGCAAGTAGGCATTATCAACCCTGGGGAATTTGCGCCGCTTAACTCCATTGAAGTGGTGGTGTGGGTAGCACTAGGAGGGCGTGCAACCTTGTTCGGTGCAGTGGTTGGTGCCTTGCTTATCAATTATGCCAAGAGCTGGTTCACTATCGAATTTCCCGAAGTTTGGCTGTTTGTGTTGGGCAGCTTGTTTGTCTTGGCCACCATCTTCTTGCCTAAAGGTGTGATTGGGCTGTTTGAAAGTATCAAAAAGGATAGGGCTGAAGAGAAGGAGGCCACAGCATGAACGCAATAAGCCATTCTGTAAGTCAGTTTGTTAATCGTGAGCAGGTGTTTGATTTTCTTAAGCCGCAAGAAAACCCTTTGATAGATACTCGCCACAACGTGTTGTTGTATTTAGAAGGGGTCAATAAAACCTTTGATGGCTTTAAAGCCATCAACGACTTGAATCTCTATATTCGTGAAGGCGAGCTGCGCTGCATCATTGGTCCGAATGGGGCGGGTAAAACCACCATGATGGACATCATTACAGGCAAAACACGCCCAGACACGGGCCAAGTTTGGTTAGGGTCAAAGATCAATTTGTTGAAGATGGATGAGGCCGAGATTGCGAATATCGGCATAGGGCGTAAGTTCCAAAAGCCAACGGTATTCGAGTGCCTGTCGGTTTGGCATAACCTGGAATTGGCAATGACCGGGGTACGCAGTGTCTGGGGGGTATTCCGCGCCACGCTCAATGGCGAGCAGCAAGATGAAATCCAACGAGTAATGGCATTGATCGGCTTGCAAGACCATGCCCAATTGATGGCCGGCAATTTATCTCATGGCCAAAAGCAGTGGCTGGAAATTGGCATGCTCTTGATGCAAAAGCCAAAGCTTTTGCTGGTGGATGAGCCTGTTGCTGGTATGACTCACCAAGAAATGGATCGCACGGCCGAGTTGCTTAACTCTTTGACCGGGGAGCATTCTGTGGTGGTAGTTGAACATGATATGGACTTCGTCCGTTCAATCGCTTCTACCGTCACCGTACTTCACCAAGGACATGTATTGGCTGAAGGCAATATGAGCGACATTCAATCCAACCCAAAAGTTAAAGAAGTCTATCTCGGAGAATAATCATGTTAGCAATCAAAGGACTGAATCAATTTTACGGGCAGAGCCATACTTTGTGGGACTTGGATTTATCAATACATGAAGGGAAATGCACCGTACTTATGGGTCGCAACGGAGTCGGTAAAACAACGTTGTTACAGTGCATCATGGGGCTGCAAACTATAAAGGATGGGGAGATTGTCGTTAATGGCGAGAATATCGCGTCTCATTCGGCAGAGAGTCGTCCTCGGCATGGCATTGGCTATGTCCCCCAGGGCCGGCAAATTTTCCCTTTGCTCACCGTTGAAGAAAACTTACAGATTGGCCTGCCGATTCGTAAAAGAGGGGATCGCAAGATCCCTGAACTGATCTATTCGTTGTTTCCCGTGCTGAAAGAAATGCGTCACCGTCGTGGGGGGGATCTTTCTGGTGGTCAGCAACAGCAGCTGGCTATCGGAAGGGCATTGGTGATTAACCCAAGCTTGTTAATTCTTGATGAGCCAACAGAGGGGATCCAGCCCAATATCGTGCAAGAAATAGGGGATATTATTCGTAAGCTCAATCAAGAATTAGGGCTGACCGTGTTACTTGTGGAACAGAAATTGCCTTTTGCTAGAAAGGTTGGCGATAACTTTTGCCTGATGGATCGGGGAAGGGTTGTTGCCAACGGTGAAATGGATGATCTTTCTGACCAGTTAGTAAAGGAGTACCTCACGGTATGAGTGTTGATGTTGCCCTTGATGTTGAACGACCAATTAGCCCTACCTCCGAACCTAAAATTGCTGCGGTAACAAGCAAGCCGGAAGCTGCTGACTTAGAACAGCAGTCCGGCTGGCGTGCATCGCTAGAGCTGGGTTTTGCCCCTGCGGGTAATGGCACTAGCAATAAGACCCACCTTAAGCACCGCAAACAGCACGGGCCCTTAGCGGTGCAACGGCCGCTGTACCCTGAAGGTGGCATTTGTCATGTGTACTTATTGCACCCACCTGGTGGCGTGGTTGGTGGTGACAAATTGCTGATTAGTACCAAGGTGGAGGCCGAAGCACAAGCCTTGGTGACAACGCCGGGGGCAACAAAGTTCTATCGCTCGGAAGGTGTTTATGCCTATCAAAAACAACAACTTCATGTTGCCACAGGTGCGATGCTGGAGTGGCTCCCTCAAGAAAACATCTATTTTCCCGATGCCAATGTGCGAATGGATACGGAGATTGAGATAGAAGAGGGTGGCCGATTTATCGGTTGGGAAATGCACTGTTTTGGACGGCCTGCACTAAAAGAGGGCTTCAAAATGGGGAGCGTTGTCGGTTGTACCCGATTAAAGGTAGGTAATGAGCTGGTATTGGCGGAACAATTAAATGTTCAAGGTGGAGATTTACACCAAGGAAGCGCCGGATTACGCGGTTATTCAATGATTGGTTCGCTTTTTATTACAGGTGGATCTGAAAACCTATGCACTTTGGTACAGGAGTTGCTTAATAGGAATAAAACATTCCTAAACAGTGCACATGGCGTGGCAGGGGTGAGTGAAATCACCTCGTTATCAGGCAAGCATCGCGTACTGGCGGTACGGGCTTTGGCAAATAACAGCGAGGAAATCATGCAGTTGTTTACCCAAGTATGGCAAGCCGCAAGGCAAGAATGGTTCGATGAAGAGCCAAGTGCCCCACGGATATGGGCAACATAAGAATACGGTGCTGAAGGAGCAAAAGAGTAAATGGAATTAACACCGAGAGAAAAAGATAAGCTGTTGCTATTTACGGCAGCGTTGTTGGCTGAAAGAAGAAAAGAGAAAGGACTAAAACTGAACTACCCCGAGTCGGTCGCCTTGATTAGCGCTGCCATTATGGAAGGTGCGCGGGAAGGGAAGACCGTGGTTGAACTGATGGATTTAGGTCGGACTATTCTCGGGGTTGATGATGTCATGGAAGGCGTACCTGCCATGATCCACGATGTGCAAGTGGAAGCTACTTTTCCCGATGGCACCAAGCTCGTTACTGTCCACGATCCCATTGTATAGCTGCTAAGGACATAACGATGACAAGGACAAGTGAACAAACGTGCCCAATGATTCCTGGCGAATTGCAGTCTGCGGTTGGGGACATTGAATTAAATGTCGGTATGCCGACAGTGTCAGTAAAAGTTGAAAACCATGGCGACCGCCCAATTCAAATTGGGTCTCACTACCACTTCTATGAAGTGAATGACGCATTGCATTTCGACCGGGATGCCACTCTTGGCTTTCGCTTAAACATTGCAGCCGGAACAGCAACACGCTTTGAGCCAGGCCAAAGCCGAACGGTTGAATTAGTGAGTTTCGGCGGGACGCAAACCATTTACGGCTTTCAAGGCAAGGTGATGGGTAGCGTTGCAGCATTTAAACAAACAAATGGCTTAAACAAGGATGTGGAGCGTTAGATGGCAACAATATCGCGTCAGGCTTATGGCGAAATGTTTGGCCCCACAGTGGGTGACAGGTTAAGACTGGCTGACACCGAGCTGTGGTTAGAAGTCGAGAAGGATTACACCCGCTACGGTGATGAAGTGAAGTTTGGCGGCGGCAAGGTGATCCGTGATGGCATGGGACAGAGTCAGTTAGCCTCTGAGCATACGCCGGATATGGTGATCACCAATGCTGTTATTCTTGATTACTGGGGAATTGTTAAAGCAGATATTGGCATCAAGCATGGCCGTATTTGCGCGATTGGTAAAGCGGGTAACCCTGATGTGCAATCAGGCGTAGACATTATTATTGGACCTGGCACCGAAATCATGGCCGGTGAAGGTTCGATTATTACCGCTGGCGGGATTGATTCGCACATCCACTATATATGCCCGCAGCAGGTGGAAGAGGCTTTGTGTTCCGGTGTAACGACCATGATCGGTGGTGGTACCGGGCCTGCAACCGGATCGAATGCAACAACTTGTACGCCGGGGCCGTGGAATATTCATCGCATGCTAGAGTCGCTCGATGCCATGCCGATGAATTTTGGCTTGCTTGGAAAAGGCAATGCTAGCTTGCCCGAATCTCTGCACGAGCAAGTCGCAGCAGGGGCGATTGGCCTAAAGCTGCATGAAGACTGGGGAACGGCACCGGCGTCGATTGATAACTGCATGACTGTCGCTGACGAGACCGATGTGCAAGTTGCTATTCATACCGATACGCTAAATGAATCTGGCTTTGTCGAATCGACGCTGGCAGCAATCGGTGATCGGGTTATCCATACCTATCACACCGAAGGGGCTGGTGGCGGGCATGCGCCAGACATTATTCGCGCTTGTGGCGAGTCGAACGTACTGCCGTCGTCGACTAACCCAACACGCCCATACACGATAAACACCGTTGACGAACACCTTGATATGTTGATGGTTTGTCATCACTTATCGCCCTCCATCGCCGAAGATGTTGCGTTTGCTGAATCCCGTATTCGTCGCGAAACCATCGCAGCAGAGGATATTTTGCATGATCTCGGTGCATTTTCGATGATCGCTTCGGATTCTCAAGCCATGGGACGAGTGGGAGAAGTGGTCACGCGGACTTGGCAAACGGCGCATAAGATGAAAGTTCAGCGTGGCAGTTTGCCTGAAGATTCTAGTTACAGCGATAACTTCCGGTTGAAGCGATATGTTGCGAAATACACCATAAATCCGGCGATCACTCACGGGATTGGTCATGAGGTCGGTTCGGTCGAAATCGGGAAGCTAGCGGATTTAGTGCTTTGGAAACCCGCATTCTTTGGGGTTAAGCCAAGCGCGATTATCAAAGGTGGCATGATTGCTGCAGCGCCAATGGGTGATCCTAATGCATCGATTCCAACGCCGCAGCCTGTTCATTATCGACCAATGTTCGGCAGTTACGGAAAGGCATCACAAAACACGTCCATGCTTTTCTTGTCGGGAGAAGCGAAGTCGCGAGGCGTTGATCAGGAGTTGGGATTACAAAGCTTGATTGGTGTCGCTAAAAATTGCCGCAACATCCGAAAAGCCGACATGCTGCTCAATGATTGGCAGCCGAAAATAGAGGTCGACTCCCAAACCTATCAAGTAAGGGCGAACGGTGAACTCTTGGTTTGCGAGCCTGCGGAAGTGTTACCAATGGCACAGCGATATTTTTTATTTTAGGGAGCAGCAATGATTGTATTAACTCAAATAATTTTGGCTGATGATGCCAAGCAAAAAGAATTACCGCTGACATTAAGTTTGCCTATTCACGCCAGAATTAAGAGTCGCTTAAAAGTGACGTTGGATGATGGTTCAGATGCCGGCTTATTTTTACCCCGAGGTAAGACGCTTCGCCACGGTGATATTTTAGTTAGCGAGCACGGTATTGAAGTACAGGTACGGGCAGCCGACGAACAAGTATCCACAATTTACTGCGAAGATAAACATCTATTGGCTCGGGTTTGTTACCACTTGGGTAATCGCCATGTGCCGTTGCAAATTACACCCGAATGGGTGCGTTATCAGCATGATCACGTGCTTGATGACATGGTGGAAGGCCTTGGGGCCAAGGTGACAACAGAGATGGCACCTTTTGAACCCGAAGATGGCGCATACGGTGGAACACAAGGGGGTCATAGTCATTCACATGATCACCAACACAGCCATTCACATTAATAAATATTCTCTCGTACATTAGTTCGTTTTTGTTTTAGAAACTATCAAGTTCAACAGACCCTAGGCACGAAGCCGCTACAACTATAAGGATGTTCCATGATTCAACAACTATTTAAATTGCCACAACAGGTCAAGGCATTGGTTAAATCATCAATGGTATTGATTGGCCTAGTAGCCTCTAGTTCTGCATTTGCACACCCAGGCCATGAACATCACCATGCGGGAATGCTTGATTCACTATGGGCGGGTTTTACTCATCCTCTAACAGGTTTTGATCATTTAGTTATGTTGCTTGCGGTTGGATTTATTGCAATGCGATATAAAAAGCAAGGCCAGCAACGCCGTTATGTGTCACTCGCTATTGTTTGTATGGCTGTTGGACTAGGGTTGGGTGCTGCAACTGGGTTTGTTACTGGTATTGAGATGTTAATTGTTGCTTCGATTTTCATGGCGGCAATTGCACTTTATATGAAGCAAAGTCAGTTTTCAGGTTGGGTATCGGCACTGGCTGTTGGGTTAGTGTTGTTCCATGGCTGGGCACACGGGTTGGAAGCATCGGGTGCAAGTTTGATTGCCTTCGCTGCTGGTATGGTGATTGCTGCAACAGTATTAGCTTCGTTCGGCTACCGTTTGGCGGCTTATATCAGCCCTAAATGGCAAAGCGCGATGCTGCTTATTAGTGGTACGGCACTTTTAGTCGCTAGCTAAATACGGTGTGAATATGCAGGCAGAAATACCAACGCTGCCTGACTTTCGACTCTACCAACTGATTAGCCCCTCTTTACCTATTGGTGCGTTTACCTATTCGCAGGGTTTAGAGTGGGCGATAGAAAAGGGCTGGGTGAAAGACAGGGTTAGCTTAGAACAATGGCTGGTGGATATTCTGCACCATAGTTTGGTTACTTTGGAGCTTCCTATATTACAGCGGCTATATAGTGCAATTGATTCTGATAATGCTTCGTTAATTGAATATTGGAACCAATGGCTTTTCGCCAGTAGGGAAACGAAAGAGCTTCGGTTGGAAGAAGTCCAGCGTGGAAAGGCAACCGCTCGATTATTAAAAGAAATCGATATTGGCTTATCACCAGAAACTATCCAGCAAGTAGAAGCCAATCAGTTGGCGTGCTTTGCCCTTGCGGCAAATAAATGGAATATCTCTCTCAATAATTTATGTGCTGGTTACCTTTGGAGTTGGCTAGAAAACGCCACTACCGCAGGGGTGAAGTTGGTGCCATTAGGGCAAACCGATGGGCAAAAGTTAATGATGTCGGTATCTGAGCAGCTACCAAATGCCATTAAGGCTTCCTATCAAGTACAAGACCATGAAGTAGGCAGCTTTACTCCGGCACAGGCTATCGCCAGCAGCCGACATGAAACTCAATACACAAGACTCTATCGATCTTAAGGATAAAGAAAATGACTTATAAATCACCACTACGGATTGGTATCGGTGGGCCGGTCGGCTCGGGAAAAACGGCGCTACTTGAAGTGCTATGTAAAGCGATACGCGATAAATACAACATTGCCGTTGTGACAAATGATATCTACACCCAAGAAGATGCAAAGATCTTAACCCGGGCAGAAGCGCTGGATGCAGACCGTATTATTGGGGTGGAAACCGGGGGCTGTCCCCATACCGCAATTAGAGAAGATGCTTCGATGAACCTGGCGGCAGTTGAGGAGCTGGCGCAGCGGCATAAAACCCTTGATGTTGTGTTTGTTGAAAGTGGCGGCGATAACCTTAGTGCAACGTTCAGCCCTGAGCTGGCTGATCTTACTATTTATGTTATTGATGTGGCAGAGGGCGAGAAGATTCCCCGCAAAGGTGGGCCTGGTATCACACGTTCTGACTTGTTAGTCATTAATAAGATCGATCTAGCGCCTTATGTCGGTGCTTCTCTTGAGGTGATGGATCAGGATACGGCAAGAATGCGCCCAGACAGGCCATATGTATTTACCAACCTTAAAGAGGGTAAAGGACTGAATGAAATAATTGATTTTATTGTCACTCAGGGAATGCTCGATCAATAACCGCTATTTTTAACAAATTCTTAAAATCTTATATCCCTCAACTTTATTTTTATGGGGAAGAGATTCGTACGTGCATTATATTGCGTTCATTATTGCGAAGTACTGAACGCACTATTTTTGTTATGAGCTTAGTTTTATATTGTTGTTTTTATTGGCTTTTATCTGAATTAACAGCGAGGCCTGTTAATTATAACAATGTTGACACATTTGTTTGTTAAACCTGTTGCATCGGTTGGTTTGTGATTCTATGCAGGTATATTGGTACGACCATTGATGCTGTGTGTTGATATTAGTATGTGCCTATGTTCTTATAATAATTGTGCAACGTAAAAGACACCTAAGTGTCTTTTTCATTAGCTAGGATGCTTTAAACATAATAATTCAAGCTGTTTTAACAGTTAATGTTGGTTAGTGATTTTGATGTTGGTTTTAACTAATTGATATCTAAGGTCAAAATGATAAAACGATGGAATGGAGTCTTCAGTAATGAGTAAGAAAGCATTAGTAACTGGTGCGAAAGGTGGTATTGGTTCATCAATCACTAAAGGATTAGTTGAAGCGGGTTATCGAGTAATCGCGACTTATTACCCGAGTGGTGAAGCCAAAGCAAAAGAATGGTTTGAAGAGAATAATTATTCAGAAGAACAGGTTCGCCTGTTTCCTTTAGATGTTACTGATGCGGCGTATTGTGAAGAGGCGCTTGCAACATTATTGCAAGAAGAAGGTAACATTGATGTTTTGGTAAATAACGCAGGTATTACCAAAGACACAACCTTCAAGAGAATGAAAAAAGAACAGTGGAATGACGTTATTAATACAAACTTAAATAGCTTGTTTAATGTGACTCAGCCACTATTTGCTGCAATGTGTGAGCAAGGTAATGCTCGCATTATTAATATTTCATCGGTTAACGGCCTTAAAGGTCAGTTTGGTCAGGCGAACTACTCGGCGGCTAAAGCTGGCATGATTGGTTTCACTAAAGCACTAGCGGCAGAGGGTGCACGCTCAGGTGTAACAGTAAACGCAATTGCCCCAGGCTACACAGGCACACCGATGGTAGAAGCTATCAAGCCTGAAGTGCTTGACAGCATTAAAGCAGAAATTCCAATGAAGCGTCTTGCAGCTCCAGCAGAAGTTGCAGCGGCGGTTACTTTCCTTGCAAGCGATGCGGCAGCTTATATCACAGGCGAAACCTTGTCTGTGAACGGCGGTTTGTACATGCACTAATTCTTGAATTTTGTAGTTTGAAAGGACGCTAGAAATTATGTCTAAAGTTTATATTGTTGCTGCAAAGCGTACTCCTCTTGGCAGCTTTAATGGCTCACTTAAATCCGTATCAGCGGCTCAATTAGCAGCTGTTGCGATTAAAGCAGCGATTAAGGAAGCTAACATTGACCCTGCAAACCTTGATGAAGTTATCCTAGGTAATGTCATCGGTGCTGGTCAAGGCATGGGGCCAGGTCGCCAAGCAGCACTATATGCTGACATCCCGCAAGAAGTGCCAGCTTACACCCTAAACATGGTGTGTGGCTCTGGTATGAAAACAGTGATGGATGCTGCGGCACACATTAAAGCAGGCGATGCAGACCTAGTGGTCGCAGCGGGTGCTGAAAATATGTCTCAGATTCCATTCTGCCTGCCATCTTCACTTCGTGATGGTCAAAAGATGGGTAGCCTAGAAATGGCTGACCTATTAATTTCTGATGGTTTGACTGATGTGTTCAACAACTACCACATGGGCGTTACAGCTGAAAATGTGGTAGCGAAAGTTGGCCTTACTCGCGAACAGCAAGATAACTTTGCACTGGCGAGCCAGCAAAAAGCGGTTGCTGCTGTAGAGCAGGGCGTTTTCGCTGAAGAAATTGCGCCAGTTGAAGTGACTGTTCGTCGTAAGACAAGCGTTGTCGATACTGATGAATACCCTAAAGCAGATGCTTCAATTGAAGGCTTGGCGAAACTACGCCCTGCGTTCAAGCGTGAAGGTGGTTCTGTAACTGCGGGTAATGCATCAGGCATTAACGATGGCGGCTCTGCAATCATCGTTGCTTCTGAAGCTGCCGTTGAGAAGTATGGCCTAACCCCATTGGCTGAAATTGAAAGTTACGCACAGGCTGGCATCGCACCGGAAATCATGGGCCTAGGTCCTGTTCCTGCGGTTGTTAAAGCACTGGATAAAGCCGAGCTTTCAATCGAGTCTGTTGGTTTGTTCGAGTTCAACGAAGCGTTTGCTGGTCAGGCACTAGGTGTTCTGCACGAGCTTGCTGATGAACTGAAAACACCAGTTGAAGATCTAGCAGAGCGCTCAAATGTAAATGGTGGCGCGATTGCACTGGGTCACCCTCTAGGTGCATCGGGTAACCGTATTATTGTCAGCCTTCTTCATGAAATGCGCCGCCGTGGCACAGAGCATGGCCTTGCTACACTTTGTGTAGGTGGCGGTATGGGTACGGCAATTGTACTGAAAAACGTTTAATCGATTTGATTTTAAATTGTGTCTGAAAACTCATGGCTCAGACACTCAACACATACTTGATATGAAGGAAACAGCTATGTACACGGAAATGTTTAAATCTTTCTCAGAGCAGACTGAAAAATCACTAGCACCATACGTTAAGTTCAACAAAATGTTCACTAAGAACGTTGAAGAATTAACTGAGCTTCAACTTGCTGCAGTTCGCGCATACAGCGACCTAGGCCTTTCTCAGCTTAAAGCTGTGAGCGAAGTAAAAGACGTTCAGTCTTTCGCTGAGTTCAACAGCCAGCAGCTAGAAACGCTAACTAAGCTTTCTCAGCAGCTAATCGAAGACAGCAACAAGTTCAACGCAGTTGCGCAGACATTCAAAACTGAAGTTGAAGAGCTAGTGGCTGAAAATGTAAAGCAAGCAACACCAGCTTAAGCTTAAATGACCACTCTGCCGCCCCGTCCGCGGGCGGCATTTTTAGTCCAGATATAGAGGTCATTGCAATGAACCATAACTTCTTTACGGACTACTTTGCCAAGCTCCAAGACATGAATGAAATGTGGTGGAAGGAGCTGGATTCTGGCAAGGCAGCCATGAATACTCCCTTAAATAAAGCGTTAAATGAAATCAGCCTAGAAGATACGACTAAGTTGATCGAAAAGGCATCGACGCAGCCAGCCGTTCTTGCAAAAGTGCAAATGGAGTGGTGGGAGAACCAGATGAAGATCTGGCAGAACGTGACCATGAAAACCGGTGACGAGTCTGATCTAGTTAAGCCTGAAAAAGATGATAAGCGCTTCGTTGATCCTGCATGGGAGAACGAGGCGTTTTACAACTATATTAAGCAATCGTACTTGCTATTTAGCAACACGATGAAAGAGACAATTGAATCAATTGAAGGGGTAGACGAGAAAGCGAAAGAGCGTCTCGGCTTCTTCTCTCGTCAAGCTATTAACGCATTGTCTCCAACTAACTTTGTAACAACTAACCCTGAACTGGCCAAGCTGACCGTCGAAACCAACGGTGAGAACTTAGTGAAAGGCATGGAGTTGTTACAGCAAGATATTCAGTCAAGTGCCGATGTCCTGAAAATCAGAATGACAAACGACGGTGCTTTCCAACTAGGTGAAAATGTGGCGAATACAGCCGGTGATGTTGTATTCAAAAACCACCTATTCGAGCTTATCCAATATAAGCCTCTGACTGAAAACGTGAATGCGACACCGCTATTGATCGTGCCGCCGTTCATCAACAAGTACTACATTCTTGATCTTCGTGAGAAGAACTCAATGGTACGTTGGTTAGTCGAGCAGGGACACACGGTGTTCATGATGTCTTGGCGTAATCCAGATGCCAGCATGTTTGATGTGGACTTCGACAATTATGTTGTCGATGGGGTAGTGAAAGCGGTTGATGTGGTTGAAGACATCACTGGCGAGAAGCAAATTAACGCGGCAGGTTACTGTATTGGTGGTACTTTGCTAGCGACGGCTCTGGCTTACTATGCCGGTAAGCGTATGCGCAACCGTATTAAGTCAGCGACATTCTTCACCACCTTGCTTGATTTCTCACAGCCTGGTGAAATCGGTGCATATATCAATGATCCGATTATTTCGGCCATTGAAGCACAGAACGAAGCCAAGGGTTACATGGACGGTCGTTCGTTGAGCGTTACTTTCAGCTTGCTGCGTGAAAACAGCCTGTACTGGAACTACTACATCAACAACTACCTGAAGGGTAATAGCCCGATCGACTTTGATCTGCTGTACTGGAATGGTGATAGCACCAATGTTGCAGTGGCTTGTCACAGTACGTTGCTGCGCCAGTTCTACCTTGAGAATAAGCTGGTTGATCCTAAGGGCTTTAAAGTGGGTGGTGTGTATATTGATCTGTCGAAGATCAAGATACCGACTTACTTTATCTCCACTCAGGAAGACCACATTGCACTTTGGCAGGGTACCTTCCGTGGTGCACAGAACCTGGGCGGCAAGTCGACGTTTGTGCTTGGTGAATCAGGCCACATTGCTGGCATTGTTAACCACCCAGCCAAGAACAAGTATGGCTACTACACCAACGGCAAGAAGGCGGCTGATGCCGAGTCTTGGCTAAGCGGTGCAAAACGTCAGGAAGGTTCTTGGTGGGGGCACTGGAATAACTGGTTAGCCGATTTTGAAGCAGCAGAACCTGTTCAGGCACGTGAAGCGGGTAGTAATAATTACCCGGTTATCGCTAAAGCGCCTGGCGCTTATGTGATGCAAAAACTGCCTATTGAAGTGTCTAATGCACTTGATAGCCAGAAAGAGACAGCCGAAGAAGCATAGCTTGTAACATAGTTTGTAACTTTGCCTCTCAATAAAAAACCAGCGATGCGTCGCTGGTTTTTTTATATCTATTTTTTGTTACTACTCACCCATAGAGCTTGATGCTCTTCGTCGATCAGAGGCGCCATATACCTTGCCATCTTTAATTTCGATAGCATTTAACCCGCTCACCACTGGGATGACATGAACAGGATAACCCTGCTGGATAAGTTCGGGCACTAGCATTTCAGCAAAGGTTTTCTTTTCGACCAACAAGCCGGTTGGATCTTTGGCTTTGGTACGATCAATTTTGGTTCCGTATTGGATATTCGGAAGATCGATTGCTTCTTGTGCCGATAGGTTCCAATCAATAATACCAACCAGTGTTTTTAGCACATAGCCGGGGATCTGTGAGCTCCCCGGTGAACCGACAATGAGCCGCAATTCATCATTCTTATCGAGTACCATCAAGGGTGTGATGGCTGAGCGGGGACGTTTGCCAGGTTCAATGGTGTTTTGTACGGGTTTGCCCTTGAAAGTAGGGGAGGCAGAGAAATTCGCCATTTGGGCATTCATGATGACGCCGTCGACCATGACACCAGAGCCCATACCTGTACCGATGGTACTGGTCATCGCAATGGCATTTCCTGCGCTATCAAGGATAGAGATATGCCCGGTGTCTTTACTTTCAAACTCTTGATGTTGTGCTGGTTGTTCTTCTGAAAGCTCACCGGCTTTTGGATTCTTATCTGCTGAGCCTTCTTTGGGGATCAATTTTCTTCGTTCATCAATGTAACCTTTTGACAGCATTTCGTCGGCAGGCACTTCAACATAGTCAGGGTCCCCTGCGTAAGTAATGCGATCAGCCCGGCTAACGCGCATGGCTTCGGCCATTAGTCGCCACGGCTCAGCATCGGTAATTGGCATCTTGGCTATGTTATAAGGTTCAAGTAACTCGAGGGTTTGGGACACCATCATGCCGCCAGATGCTGGGTAACCGAAGGAAATCACGGTATTGCCGCGATAGTCAGTTTCTACCACCTCACGCTTTTTCATTTGGTAGTTTTTGAAGTCATCAATAGATAGCTTCGGTTTATCACCTTCAATGCGGCTGTTAACCGTTTCAACGATATTTTTTCCAAACTCGCCGCCATACAGGTAGCTGTCCCCTTTTTGGGCAATCATTTCAAGGGTGTGGGCTATGGCGGGGTTTTTCATCAAGGTTCCGGTTGGCTGAATTTCGCCATCTTTCCAGTACAGTGCCTTAATTTCTGGGTCATTGATTAAACGCGCTTGCTCTCTTACCACAATATCGTAGGTATAGCTGTTCATCGCATACCCGTTTTTTGCCAGATCAATAGCAGGTTTCAATAGCTCAGCCCAAGGCATTGAACCGTATTCTTGGTGAGCGCTATACATCAGTCGCAATGTACCCGGAACAGCAACAGATCTTGGGCCGAGTATTTCGTCTCGGCTAATCGCTTTGCCATTTTCGACAAACATATCAGGAGAGGCACTGGCAGGAGCTTCATCACGCCCATCTAGGGCATGGAATTGGTTTGTCTTATTATCAAAATACAAGGCAAATGTGCCACCGCCGATGCCTGTCATATCGGGTTCAACGACCGACATAACCATTTGCATTGCGACCATGGCGTCGATGGCATTCCCACCTTGCTTGAGAATGGTATAGCCGGTGCTAGAAACATAAGGGTTGGTCGCACTGACCATGAAGGATTCACCGGTATTGTTCGGGGTGACAGGAAATGGGGCGGGCTTTGCGGCATAACCTACCGTTGAAATTAAACAGAGTGATAGGGACAGCAGGCGCATAATAGTCTCCGTTTGACCAGAATTTTGCTTTATGAGTATGGTTGATCTAGCAAACAATGTTGAATGCTAAGATTATTTGCAGATTAATTGACAGGGTGGGAAATGATTAGTTTCTTGAATGGACTATCTTGACAGAACTCTGACTCAATTCAGCGAGTTTAGCACTTTTATGAAGGTAACCTAGTGAAAATAAAGCAATAATGTGCTTTAAAGGTGAGGGTGGCATATTTGGTTTCTTCCCATTTTCTTGGCTAGGTATAGTTGTTTGTCTGCTTCTGCAATGAAGTCGTCGATAGTTTTTTCCTTGTCAGGGTATATAGAGCAAATGCCAATACTGACCGTAAAGGGTTTTTTGAGTTGAGAGAGCAACCTTGTGCTATTGAGCTGTTGGATACCTTCCATTGCTCGTTGAGCCATTTGAATTGTGGCAGATAAATCGGCCTCAGTTAGCAAGATGATAAATTCTTCACCACCAAAGCGAGCACATAAATCACTCGATCGCTTGGCGAAGGTTTGCAGTGTTTCAGCTGTCAGCTTTAGGCATTCATCGCCAAATTGATGGCCATAGCTATCGTTGATTTTCTTGAAGTAGTCGATATCGACCAAGGCAATCCCAAGAGGACGCTTGTGTTTGATGGCATTGTGCCACTGCTCAGCAATAAAACTATCGAACCGTCGTCGATTGGCGATTTTTGTCAGCCCGTCCTTATTCGCTAGATCGAGTACTTTATCTTCTGCTAGCTTTCGCTGGGTAATATTGTGGTGGGTGACGATGAAGTAGGGAGTGCTGTCATACTCGAATGGGGCGAAACGCATCAAAAACCAACGCTGCTCTGTCGGGCTGTGGCAGGGGTATTCATGGCTGAAATGGCTGCAAGTATTGCTAACAACGCGTTGGATACCATCAATTACGATTTTCGCATCGTGATCGCCGGTGAGGGCAGCTGCTTGGCATGCGCTGATGTAATTTGTTCCAATCCAGTTATGTTCAACGGCGCCATTATTGTATTCACCAAAGGATTTCCAGCTATTGTTTACAAAAACAATATCACCTTGCTTGTTGATGATGGTGATTTGCTCTAAAAGCGAGTTGAAAGCATTCTGAAAAAATCCATTGCTAAAGTCTGTATCCATACAATTCCTTCGTCACAGGCTAAAGCCGTTATCTAATACTTACTCAATACGTGAGGCCATTGATAATGGTAGATGCAACACGTTGAGTATACAAACCTTGTGTTTGGTAGATTGAAGTAGCTGATTTGTTCATGGCTGTTATTTCTAGGGATCTCTGAGATTAATAGCCAGCAGTAATATTACTGCTGGCTATTAATGAAATGGTGATATCGAAAACAGGCAACGAATGAGTTAAAACACCTTGCTTGTATTACTATTACTCTTTTTTAGGTCATAGTGACTACTTTATTAAGCTCGGTTTCACGGACAAAATCTTGGTCATGGCTGATCAGAATAAATGCCCCTCTGTAGTTGTTTAACGCAGTTGCTAATATCTGCTTTGATTCAATATCCAGATGGTTGTCAGGCTCATCGAGAAGGAGCAAAGGGGGGCCTTTTATATGGCTCACCATCAGCATTGCTAGCTTCATTTTCTCGCCGCCACTTAAATATGCAACCTTGCGATAGACTGAATCTCGACGGAAGCCAATACCCGCCAGTAGGATGCGGGCATCACTTTCTGCCAGTTCATGACAGGTTGTCATCAAGCTGTCTAGTATGGTTGATTCAAGCTTCAGTAAACCAAAATGCTGATCGAGATAAACAGTACTAGTACTGCCGTTTACTCTTATTGATCCTTCATAGTTTGCATGTGCGCCATGGATGGCTTTTAGCAGGGTAGACTTTCCGCACCCGTTTGGACCACTTATGTACCAGCGTTCTGTTTGGTTGATAGTGAATGACATAGGCTTGCCTGAGCTATGTGCTAGTTGACAGTTCTCAACCTGCAATAAGGTCTTTTTCTTTGAGCTCTCTGTTTGTTGTAGGTACATAGCTTGGGGTTTCAGTATTTCTTTTTGCTGCTTTAATCGTTGCAACTTTGCCTGATTTGAAGCCATCAAGTTATCTTGATTAGTCACTTTTGCCCCAAGGCTTTGTCCAGCACTTTCTTTCATGGCGTCCATCAAAATTTTGGGTTGGCTGCCCGACTTTCTTTTTCGATTCCCCTGAGCCTCACGTTGTTGGGCCTTCTCTTTGTTAGTTTGAGCTTGGCGCTCAAGCCGTTTTTGCTCAGACTTTGCATGGATGATTTGCCTGTCCAAGGCCTCTGTTTGAGCCGTAGACTGGGCAAGGTATGTATCATAGTTTCCTTTGAAGTAAAGAAGCCCCAAACTTGTTAGCTGGTAGATTGCATCGACATGCCTTAACAATGCCCTGTCATGGCTGATAAGCAATACTTGTCCCTCAAAATGGCTGAGCTTCTTAATTAGCCACTGCTTGGCTATTGAGTCTAAGTGGTTAGATGGTTCATCAAGTAGTAATATCTCTGCGTTGGATTCGAAAAGTACATGCAACTGCAGCATTGCTAACTGACCGCCACTTAAGGTACGGCAGTATGCATTGAGATCTGGTTTGATCCTTAGTGTTTTTAATGTTTGCTCGGTACGTGGAATAATGTCCCAGTCATCACCAATCACCTCAAAGTCCTTTGGGTCACAACGGCCTTGCTCAATCGCTTTTAGTGCATCGAGTTTTTTGTTAATTCCCAAATAATCAGCAATGCTTGTATCCTCGTGTAAAAGTGAAGAGGGGAGTTGAGAGTAGGATAAAATCTTACCCTGACGAGTGGCATTTCCTTGGGTCGGAGAAAGTCTTCCGAGTAGCAACGAAAGAAATACGGATTTTCCGGCACCGTTGCGTCCGACCATTCCGGTTAACCGATCATTGAGGCTAAAGTTTAAGTTTTTAAATAGCCAATCCCCATTATCTAGCTGGAATGACAGTTGGTGTGTAAATAATGCAGGCATAGAAATACCTCCCTTTACGTTAATGTGTAAAAGGGGTTACATAGCTCTATTTCAAATAGAGCGGTAAAGCCGTTACTTATGCGCACTCCATCATAAAAAAGAAATAGATCTAATCCTGATGGGATGGTGCTGAGATATTCTGCAAGATAGAAAAGACGAAGTAACGCCTACTAACCCCGAGTGTCCAAATGTATTTGTATAAATTGGATGTCAGGACGTTAGTACTTCATTATGGCGTTAAACTCTTGAGATATGATGGCGTGATTATAGGTATGAGAGCTTCTTCAAGTCAAGATAACCCGCCAGCCCTGTTTTTCAGGGCTGGCGGTTTGTAGAGAGGATAAACTTAGTTGAACTACTGCTTACAGATCCGAAGGGATCGGCATCTCGATAAGGTTTGGTGAAATATGAAGTGTTGCTTCGGTTGCGGCTTGCACTTCTTCGACAGTCACACCCGGTGCTATCTCTTTTAGCTCCATGCCCTTGTCGTTGAGTTCAATCACACCCAGTTCAGTAATGATTTGGTTAACCTGGTTGGCGGCGGTCAGAGGCAATGAGCAGTGTTTCAGTAGTTTCGGTTTGCCTTTTACTGTGTGCTCCATGGCAACGATCACTTTCTTGGCGCCAACAACCAAATCCATTGCCCCTCCCATGCCGGGTACCATTTTGCCTGGGATGATCCAGTTGGCGAGGTTGCCCTGTTGGTCGACTTGCAATGCACCGAGTACGGTGACGTCGACGTGGCCGCCACGAATAATGGTGAACGAGTCTGCACTGTTGAAGTAGCAGGCATCTGTCGTTGCGGTAATGGGTTGGCCGCCAGCATTGACCAAGTCTGGGTCGATATGATCTTCGTCAGGCATTTCACCGATGCCCACCAAGCCGTTTTCAGATTGCAGCAGGATTTCGATATCGCTGTTTGTTTCGTTGGCAACCAAAGAAGGCAGGCCAATACCTAGGTTAACCACATCACCATCATTGAGCTCTTGTGCCACACGCCATGCAATCATACGACGGATCTGCTGTCTTTCGCGTTTGATACTCATGCTTTTGCTCCTTGATAGATGTGATCAACAAATAGGCTAGGGGTGTGGACGGCTTCTGGTTCAATACCGCCAATCTCAACAACCGTCTCAGCTTCCACGATGACCGTCTTCGCAGCAGTGGCCATTAGGGGGTTGAAGTTTTGCGTGGTGCGCTTGTAGAACACGTTGCCTTTGGTATCAACGACCGAGCCGCGGATAAGTGCCAAGTCGGCATGTAGCGGCTTCTCAAGCAGGAAGTCTTTGCCATCAATAGTGATAACTTCTTTGCCTTCGGCTACAACCGTACCCAAACCGGTTGGGGTTAATACTCCCCCTAAGCCTGCGCCAGCTGCTCGGATACGCTCTGCAAGTGTACCTTGTGGCACCAGCTCAACTTCAAGTTCGCCACTGTTCATTTGGGCGCCAGTTTCAGGGTTAGTACCGATATGAGAAGCAAACAGTTTACCGATACGCTTAGCCTGAATAAGGCGGCCTGAGCCGGTTTCAGGGGTACCGGTATCTGTGCTAATCAAGGTAATATTCTTAACGCCAGATTGTAAGATGATATCAATGAGCCCCTCTGGCGCGCCGTTTGCCATGAAGCCACCAATCATGATGGTCATGTTGTCATGCAGCAGCTCGGCAATGGCTGCTTCAGTAATAGATTTTTTCATTGCGTACTCCTTCATTAGCCTTGATAACGGCGGATAATCACAGCGGTACCCATGCCACCACCAATACAAAGTGATGCTAGGCCGTAATTGAATTCTTTACGTTGAAGTTGGTAAACCAAGGTGGTGAGAATACGGTTACCCGATGCGCCCAAAGGGTGGCCTAAGGCGATGGCACCGCCAGTTAGGTTGGTACGCGATTGGATCCACTCAGGTTCAACATTATGTTGCTCGGCCAACTCTTTCACCACGCCAAGCGCTTGAGCGGCGAAGGCTTCATTCAGTTCGAAGCAATCAATGTCAGAAAGTGAAAGCTGGGCTTTGTCCAATGCATTGGCGATAGCCGGAACCGGACCCAACCCCATGACTTTCGGCGATAAACCTGCTTGGCCGCAAGCTACAATTTCAGCTAAAGGCTCAAGTTGGTAGCGCTCAACCGCTGATTTGGACGCAAGGATAATAGCGGATGCACCATCGTTTATTCCTGAAGCATTGCCAGCTGTTACTGTGCCCTCTTTTTTAAATGCAGGGCGCAGGCTTTGCAGTTTTTCTAGTGTTGCGTCGGCTTTTGGGTATTCATCGGTGCTAACGTAATACTCCTTGCGGCGGTGTGTGGCACACACAGGCTCGATTTCACTGTTAAAGCCATGCTCCTCAATGGCGGCAACCGCTTTTTGTTGGCTGGCTAAGGCAAAGGCGTCTTGCTCTTCGCGGCTGATAGCGTGTTGCTCGGCAATGTTTTCTGCCGTGATACCCATATGGTATTGGTTAAACACATCAGTCAGGCCGTCTTTGATGATGCTATCTTCAAGCGTCTGGTGGCCCATCCGTACACCGCTACGCAGTTGGTTTGAACTGATGAATGGGGCTTGTGACATGCTCTCAGTACCACATGCCAGAACAACTTCGGCTTCGCCGGCACGGATATGGCTAACCGCGTCCATCACCGTCTTCATGCCGCTACCGCAAATCATATTCAGTGTATAGGCCGGTACGGTTTCAGGGATGCCTGCTGCAATCGCGGCTTGGCGTCCTGGTCCCATTCCCATTCCCGCACTCAGTACATTTCCCACAATCACTTCATCAATGAAGCTTGGATCAAGGTGGCATTGGTTTAACGCGCCTTTAATGGCGGTTGCGCCTAGCTGTGGTGCTGAAACAGGGGCCAGTGCGCCATTAAAGCTACCGATAGGTGTACGCTTGGCGGCAACGATATAAATAGGTTCCATACTGCTCATTTCCTATGACTGCTGAATAACTTGATTTCAGTGTACGGGGAGCGGCCTGCGAGGTGTTATAGCCAAAGATTCAAATCTGATTTGCGAAAATGCAAAAATAAGATGGGGGAGGCATCACGAAATTCATGGGTAATTATCTATAGGCTGTATTGCAAATAGCGAATTAACTTGGTCTTTTGTGTATTTGTAGAGGGTTTAATTATGGTTAATTTACTTGCGTGTGCCCCATGTTGCTGGGGTGTTGAATCTAGCGATAATCCGCATAACCCAAATTGGATGACGGTATTATCGGAGTCTCGCCTGGCTGGGTTTGTTGGTTTAGAGCTGGGGCCTTATGGCTTTTTGCCACTTGATGCCGATACCGTGAATACCGCGCTTTACCTTAAAGAGCTCGAGGTATGCGCAGGCACCATTTTTGAACCTCTGTCAGAACTTGAAATGCGCACTGAGATTTTGGAGAAAACCGAGCGTTTGTGCGCATTGCTGCAAGAGATTGGTACCTCAAAATTAGTGGTTATTGATTGTGTCAACGATATCCGTAGCCATTATGCCGGGATATCAGAACAGGCGCCGCGCCTAGATGATCAGCGTTGGGGTGTCATGATGAACACCATCAAGATGATCAGTGATATTGCGGCGAAATACCAAGTTCGTGCTGTGGTTCACCCGCATGCTGGTGGTTATATCGAGTACCAAGATGAACTCGATAGAATGCTCAAGGATATTCCGGCCGAATGTGCCGGGCTGTGCTTGGATACCGGCCATCTGTACTATGCAGGTATGGATCCCGCACAAAGCCTAATTGAGTATTCAGATCGCCTTGAGTACGTGCATTTCAAAGATGTTAACCAGGCCAAGCTAGCAAGTGCCATTCAAAGGAAAGTGGGTTTTTGGCAAGCATGTGCTGAGGGGGTGATGTGCCCCATCGGCGAAGGCGCTGTTAACTATGAGCAGGTGTCTCAGGCGCTAGAAGCAATTGGTTATAAAGGCTGGATCACCATCGAGCAGGAACGCGATCCTCGCCATTGTGAAACCACGTTTCCAGATATCAAAAAAAGCCGAGAATACTTATTAGATCATGGCTTTGCGCTTTAAATTATTTTATTGGTGGTGCCCGGTACCCCTGCAACTAGGGTAATAGGGCACCCCATGCCAAGTTTTTGTAGTTTGTCGTGTAAGGACGTATTGATGACAATGAAAGTGGCGTGTGCCCCTTGTTGCTGGGGGATAGAGCAAGCAAAACTGGAGCAAAACCCGAGTTGGGGAAAAATTTTATTTGAAGCTCAGTCTGCGGGCTATCGGGGGATTGAGTTGGGGCCGGTTGGCTTTTTCCCGTCAGATACGGATATGCTGCGTAGTGCCTTGAAAATACGGGGTGTACAGGCATGTGCGGGGAATTTGCACGGAGAGTTTAGTAAGCCTTCGGAAAAGGACACCATCCTTCAAGAAGCCGAGTTAGTGATTAAGCAATTAAAAGCCATTGGTGCCGAAAAGCTTATCATGATGGATAAGGCCAACGCCGTCAGAGATGCCTATGTTGGCCATAGCGTGATCGCACCGCGTTTAAGCTACCAGCAGCAAAATGCCATGATAGAAACCATGGTGGCGGTTGCTTCGCTAGCTAAAGAGCAGGGGATCCGTACCTTACTTCACCCAAGCTCTGGTGGGTATGTGGCTTTTTCAGATGAAATTGCTGCGGTGATGAACGCGACGCCACCTGAGCTACTGGGGCTGTGTCTGGATGTTGGTCATTTGTTTATAGATGGCATGAACCCTGAGGAATATATCCGCCGCTATGCCGACCGGCTAGAGCACCTGCACGTTAAGGATATCGATGGGCAGCAGCTCCACAATGCCTTGCGTGATCGCTGTGGGATCAGTCAGGCCTACACAAAAGGCTTAACCCGACCGCTAGGCCAAGGTGATATCCATTACGCAGAGGTTTTCCAAGCGCTTGAAGATATCCAATATGATGGCTGGATTGTCGTAGAGCAGGAAAGGCCGGTTATTCAGGCTGGTAAGGTTCAAGCCGATCTTGCAAAAAGTCGTGCTTACTTAGCCGAGCTGGGAGTTTAGCTTCATGATCGTTACCGATCCTTGGTTCTATATTACCGCAGTACCCGCAGTTTTGATCTATGGGATCGGTAAAGGCGGCTTGGGTGGCGCACTGGGTATTATTGCCGTGCCTTTAATGGCGCTCGTGGTATCGCCCACTCAGGCCGCTGCTATTTTGCTCCCTATTTTGTGTGTGATGGATGCCTTTGCGGTAAAGCAACACTATAAAAATGCGGATTATTCGGTGCTGAGAACTATGCTGCCAGGCTCCTTGCTAGGTGTCGTTCTTGCCGGGCTGTTTTTGAGTATCACCCCAGAGGCAGGCTTGAAACTGTTAATTGGCTCCCTATCACTGCTTTTCTGTTTACAGTATGTCATCAAACAAGGTGATGCAGGTGAGCCAGCGGGTAAAGCAGGGGCTTGGTGGTGGAGCGGACTGGGCGGTTTTTCTAGTACGGCAATCCATGCTGGTGGCGGGCCTGCCAGTATCTATTTGTTGCCGTTGAAACTGGAAAAGGTCACCTTGATCGCCACGATGGCAGTGTTGTTCGCGATCATTAACTTGGCCAAATTGGTACCGTATACCCTATTGGGCGAGTTTGATACCACCAATTTAATGACAGCGATGATCCTGATGCCCTTGGCACCCGTTGGCGTCTACCTTGGTGTCTGGCTATTACATCGTGTCAGCCAAGATGTGGTATATCGGTTGTGCTACTTCTTCTTGTTTGTATCGGGATTGAAGTTGTTTGTTGATAGCTTCTCTGGCTAGACCTGAAGGTATAGCAGAATATACAGTTCCGCTTAGAAACAATAGATTATAAAACAAGAGCTTATAAAACAAGAAGTGTGGGGCATAGGCCCCACACTTCAGGTATTACTGTTTTAATCCGAACTATTCACTTATTACGACGAAGATAGGGTTCGAATAGAACCACAAGTCATAGTAGTTGCGATCGTTAATGGCATTGAAGCGCGATTGGTGATCATCAATATTTACTAACTCATCCGGAAGTGGGTTACCGTTTTCATCCGTTTGGTACGGGGTATTCGGTGCCAAGTTAGTCCCTCTTAATCGGAAATATTGATCTTTTTCAGCGGTGAAGCTGAATGTCATCGTTGCGAAGCCTTCATCATCGACTGTCCAGTCATCTTGGGTGAAGCGAGCAATGACTTTAGTGGTTGGGTTAGTCGCTTGGTCATACTCTGGCGTGCCTGGTTCAGCTTTTTGATAGACGTCTCCAGCAATGAGATCGACATGATGAACAAATGGCTTCATACCACCGGTTTGTCCGCTTCCGACTTCATATTCATAGTTGTTTGATTCTGGGCTTTTGAAGCGGATGGTGATAGTCACTTCCTCACCTTGGCTCACGTTTAAATCGCTGCCCATATAAGCGGTGCTGTTTTGGTTGCTAACGTTGAAATCAAGGGCGTTAATGATATCGCCATAGGTACTGAATGATTTACCTGAACGAAGTGATTGCAACAATCCTTTTACGCCTTCTTCAGCATTCTCCGGTACCCATAGGTGGTTCTTGGCATATTCCCCAGGACGGTAGCCACTACTGTATAGGCCATCATTGGTTTTAAAGTGGTAGTCAGAATTGGCAAAATTCCAAATACGTCGGCCTTCACCCAACAGAGCATCCCACTGACCGCCAACTTGGGCAATGATGTAATCGGCACCGCCGTAAGAACGATAAGGTAAAAACTCTTCGGTATAGGGTTCCATGTAACTACCGCGGTCAGGCTCCATCTGGCCACCCATCATGCCTTCAAGTGAAAAGACGACATCTGGTGCAATATCGTTAAATTCACGAAAATCGGAAATGACATAGCTATCGCTATAACGGGAAGGGTGGTTAATTAAGCCAAAGCTACTGGTCGGATAGTTTGCTTGTAACCATGCTAATGCTTTAAGTGCATCTTCATGGGTTGTGAAAGCACGCTCACCTTGTTCATCCCATTGAGAAACGTCTTCAGGATTAAACATAGCAGGGTCACGGTCGGTAAAGTAATACTCGAATTGTTGGATTGCTTTGAGTGAATCAATAGATTGCGGGTCTTCTCCTAAGATCGCGATATTAAAGTGCTCATGGGTTGGCATGTCCCATTCGAAGGCCGAGAAAATTGTCTTTTCTTCATAATGGCCAACTAACTGGGCCATTTGAGTGAAAGGGACTTCATACTTTTCCATGCCGACAGAAAAGGGAATCGGTCCCTCTGCAATATCGCTACCTCTATGGTCACGGGTTGAGTCTCTAAGGTGATTGGTTAAGAAAACCCAATCAAGGCCATATTGGTCAAAGCTATAATCAAGCACGTCTTTAAGATCGCGCTGAGCATCATCAGATTGAATGGAATGAACATGTAAGTCACCTGTCGTCCATTTACCGTTGGGTGCAGTCGAGCCACTTTTGGAGTCTGAATCGGAAGAATTACAGCCAGATAAAATAAAAATGGATGTGATTACGGCAACGGAGAGATCACTTTTCTTGAACACTGAATAACCTAAGAATGTAATGGATTTCAAAGGCGTGAATTATTAGGGAGAAATGTGACAGTTTTTGTTGGTTAACATTTCAGTCAATAAGATTGATATAAATTTTATTATTTTATTTTTGTTGATGAAGTCTTTATCGCATATCTTAATACTGTTTTATTTTTGTAATATGGCTGTCATTTAAGTTGTGTTTTATTCCTTTGATAAGGAGTTAAAATGAAATATCTACTGTTACTGCTCGGTTTAGTGCCTGCTGTCGTGCTGGCGTGTAATGATGAAAGGTTGCATGCCAAGTTGATGCAAAGACAAATGTTCGAAGCTTACCTCGCCAAAGGTGCTGCGTCAGTGGAGTTAGCGTTTGCTAACAAAAGCCAGGTGTCAATTAAAGTGACTGCACCAAAGCCTCTTCATCATATTGATGTCGAGTTTGCCAGTAGTCACAATGTGCATATCGAAAGTAAGAAACTCACTGGCATCGAAAACTTAAAAGATCTTCCTAATATAAATTTTAAGGAAACAGGCCAAGGCTTTTCATTTATAAAGGCGTATGTTACTGCTTATTTTAATGATGGCACGGTTAGGAAAACAGAAGAGTCTATTTACCTTCGTGAACTTAAATCTTAGTAATATATATGACTAAGATTTATCTATTTAAAAAAATCACTCGGTGTCGTACCGAAGGTGCGTTTGAATAACCGATTAAATGCACTGAGGCTGGTAAACCCGACTTCCAAAGCAACGGTGGTTACTGGCATGCCTTGAGCCAGTTGTTTCAAGGCATAGAGTAGCCGAGCTTGTTGTCGATATTCGACAAATGACACACCCATTTCCTTGCGAAATAACCGGCTCAGTGTACGGCTGCTGATGTTCATTGATGTTGCCCAATCAGATAGTGAATCGTTGTTGGCGGGTTTATCGAGTAATGCCTGACAAAGAGCGGATAGCCTTTTATCGCTCGCAACAGGTAAATACAAACTTGTTTGATCGGCATGCTGTAACTGATCAAGTGTTACCCAGATTAGCCTTTCGACCTCAGCTTGGCTGATTTGGTCTAAATCAATGGTTGCCAAATGCTGAAGCAACTCTTTCATTAATGGCGAGATATTGAATACGCAGCTTTGGTCTGGGAATGTGCGACCAAGCGTGTCTTGGATATAGACGTTTTGCATCTGTGCCTGTCCATGCATCGACACCTTATGCTTTACTTTCGCTGGTATCCATACTGCTCTCTGTGGGGGGATAACCCATAGGTTTTGCTGACTCTCGACAATCATGACGCCCTGGCAGGCATAAACAAGTTGAGCAAATTCGTGGTTATGCCAATCAATGGTATGGCCGTCAGGGTATGTTTTGGGAATCACCACCGCGGGTAATGCCGTGTTTTCTTGAAAAGGCAGGTTCGTCATTTGGCTCATTTGGGCAAAAGGTCGTCCTTAAGAAGACTATGAGACAATGGTGAGGTTTGTAAACTGGTTTCATTGATAATCTATGCAAAATAGCGATGAAACGAATGAATAACCACCACTTTCAAATCATGAACTTTGGTCATGCCTTAAATCATTTCTTGATACTCATTTTTCCAACGGCGGTGCTTGGCCTGCAACATGAGTGGGGCATGGCTTACTCCGAGCTTATACAGTTAGGCACATTGGGTGTATTGGCTTATGGCGTTGGCGCCTTACCCTCGGGGTGGTTGGGTGATCACTGGAGTAGAAAAGGGATGATGTATCTCTTTTTCTTTGGAATGGGCGGGGCGAGCATATTGACCGCTTTTGCACAGACACCATTACAGTTATCACTCGGTGTCGCACTGATTGGGCTATTCGCCTCTATCTATCACCCCGTCGGTTTGGCCATTGTGTTTACAACCGCAACCAAAACGGGCAGGGCGATTGCCATTAACGGTTTAGCGGGTAATTTAGGTTTAGCCTGCGCAGCTTTAGTCACTTCATTTCTTACCCAGTCAATGGGGTGGCAGGCAGCCTTTCTGATCCCTGGGGTAGTGTGTCTAGCTGCCGGTGGTATTTATCATCAAGTCGCAAGGGGCTTGGATTACCTGAGTGATGATGCTGACCAACAGTCGGTATCAACTCGTGAAAGAAACGCCTCTGGTAATAGCGCTTATATCCAGGAGCCAGTATGGCTGAGGCTGTTTATATCCATTGCGGTTATTGCGACATTCGGTGGTTTGGTATTTCAAAGCCTCACAACGGTGTTGCCAAAGATTTTACAAGGAACGTTTGATATATCGCTATCGGCTGTAGGCTTATTGGCGACGACCATTTTTGCTGTTGCGGCGTTAGCGCAGTTAGTGATTGGAGAGTTATTGGATAAGGTAGAAGCAAGAACCTTGTTGATCTGTGTAGTGTCAGCCCAAGCAGCATTTTTGTTGATGTCGGCTTTTTCATCAGCATGGTGGTTGGTCGTTTGCCTGATTGGTTTAGTGTTTAGCATGTACGCTCAAATCCCTATCAATGATTGGTTGATAGGTAAATACGCCAGTAGTCAGTGGCGTTCTCGGGTTTATGCGGTTAAATATTTATTGAGCTTTAGCACTGGCCCTGTCGCTTATTGGTTGATAGCGACAATTTATGCCAATAATGGCAATTTCACTTACTTGTATGGGTTATTGGCAAGTTTGATGGTTTTAGCCGTCTTAGCCGCATACTTTATGCCAAAGCTCAATCGTACACAGCAGGTTGCTTGCGAACAGTAATGGCATGTATAGGCTGATTAGTAAAAGCGTTACGATAACGCTTTTACTGCCAGTATCCCCAAAAAGACTATATTGACGAGCCGAAAGTAAGTTGTTAGTTTCAGGGTATGAATACAGTACTTTGCGTTTCCTCACTTCTAAATTCTTGGTGGCGTTCTAAATAGAGCGGCATCGAATCTTTGTGTTCATTAGCCGCCGGTAGGTTGCTAAGAACAGTCCAAGTATTCTTTGTATATCTCCGGTGGTACATCATTTTGGAGATATAAATATGACATCAGTAAAACAAACAATTCTAACCGGTGATCGCGCTACGGGCCCGCTTCATCTGGGGCATTATATTGGTTCTTTACAGCAAAGGGTGGAGTTGCAGCATACACATAATCAAACCATTTTGGTGGCGGATATGCAGGGGCTGACTGACAATGGCCTCACACCCGATAAAGTGTCTAGCAATATCCTGAATGTTGTCGCTGATTATCTCGCGGTTGGTATTGACCCAACTTTGACGACAATATGCCTACAATCAAAAATCCCGCCACTTGCTGAGCTGACGATGTTCTATAGTAATTTGGTGTCAGTTTCTCGCTTGGAAAGAAACCCGACGGTGAAAAGTGAAATTCAATCTAAGCAATTTGGGCGCTCTATTCCTGCAGGATTCCTGACTTATCCCATTTCACAGGCGGCGGATATCACTGCGTTTAGGGCCAACCTTGTTCCTGTAGGTGATGATCAACTGCCTATGTTGGAGCAAACCAATGAAATTGTTAGAAAAATAAATCGGCTAGCGGGTAAAGATATTTTGGTGGAGTGTAAGCCAATACTTAGCCACGTACCGAGATTACCTAGCACTGATGGCAAGAACAAAATGTCAAAATCAATGGGTAACGCAATTAACTTAGGGGCATCAGTGAAGGAAATATCTCAAGCCGTGAAGTCGATGTATACAGATCCCAATCATCTAAAAGTCGAAGCCCCCGGTCAAATTGAAGGGAATGTTGTTTTCACCTATCTCGATGCTTTTTGCGACGACAAGCAATATGTTGCTAACCTGAAAGCGCATTATGCGGCTGGTGGGCTTGGTGATGGGGTCACAAAGAAAATCTTGGAAGAATGCTTACAAGAAATACTTGCGCCGATAAGGCACAAACGAGAAAGTTTTTTAGCGGATAAGCAAGAATTAATCAATATTCTTCGTCAAGGCACCGAGTCAGCTAACCAGACTGCAAGTGAAGTGCTCGATGATGTAAAAGCGGTTTACGGGTTAAATATTTTTTGAAAAGTGCCATCAAATTACACAACTCTAACTTTGCACTTTCTTTAAATAAGTAGAATAACTATGGGTTTACTATTTTTTAAGGGATGACATGTCGAACTTACAGCCTCAATATTCAGCTTATGATGGTGAGCGACAGAAAGAAAATGTAGGGCGTGTCACTATTGTTTGTTCTGAGCATCAACTGGTTTGGTTACAAGACACTGAACTAAGCGAGTTAGAGATTGTGTTAACTACAGCGGCAGAATGCGGCAAATATAATTTGAAGCGCATTCCGTCTATTCTTTTCCATGAGCATGGGTTGATTGCGAGTGGAATTAAGCTATCAACGGCTGTCCAAGAGTTGAAAAAGACTTTAAGGCGAAAAGCCAGGCATCAAATGAATAAATGATGCCTGACTATAAAAATTACCTGATTGGGCTTAATGGTTAGGCAAATGCTTAAGAAAGGTTTGGAATCCTTCTTCTTTTACGTGGCTTAGTACCTTTCGCATATGTTCGATTAGGTTATTGTTAGCCCAATCGACCCGGATATCTATTGGCGCCTTGCTGAAACTTTCAACTCGAAGAGAGGCTGAATAAGTACCACGTTTATCCCCGCCTGCTTCCAATGCTTGTTCCAATGAGTCAATTAATATTTCAGGTAATCGCTGCTCGTAGCCCTCTTGGTATTTAGGTTTTTCTCCTGTCTTTACCTGAGTTGGGTTGGTGGTGGTTAGTTGTAAAAATGTATCAGCAAAAGCAGTAATAACGGTGCTGTTTTCAAGCATATTACCAGCAACAGCAAGATGGGGAACCGCTAAAGACTCAACATGAGCTATGTTCTCATCACCATTGATGAATGCTGCGTTTCCATGCTCATCGACTATAGCGCATTGCCTTTTAGCATAGTCAGAGTCGTCCTTTTTTAGGTGTTCAATGACTTCCTTGGCGCTTAAACCTTGTGCCAGATACGCTTTTGCTTTTTCTGCATACCATGGGTTGGTATATAAACCTTGAGTGGCGCACGCACCAAGACCACGCCAACTGTGATTAACATACCCACCTACGGCAACACCACCTGTTGCCGTAACTGAAGCCGCTAGTCCTGTATCTGGATTAAAATGGATGAGTGAAATTGTCATAGGTACTCAATATTAAACTGGGCCTAGTATCCAACCAAGTGCCCAATGAACAGTGCGACCCAGCATAGTGCGTATACAAATACCATGAATGGTAGAATCGCTTTCAGCCATTGTTCATAAGATACTCGACCGAGTGCAAGCATTGCGAGTGTACCACCCGATGTAGGAACGATTAAGTTAGTCAGGCCATCACCCACTTGGAAGGCGGTGATCATTAGTTGGCGGCTCATTCCGATGAGATCCGCGACAGGAATGAGGATCGGCATTGTCACCATAGCTTGTCCAGAACCTGAAGGGACAAACAAATTAATGATGCCTTGCACTACACTAGCAACAATCGCTGAAATAGCGATAGGCATGTCTTGAATAAGGGAGCTAAGGGCATTGACGATAGTGTCGATGATTTGGGCTTGGTCAAGAATAATTTGAATAGAAGCCGCGACACCGATAACTAATGCACCTGCTGTAACACCTGATGCACCTTCCATCATTTGCTTTACAATTCCATTGGCGGTCAAACCGTTTACGGCACCAATGATTATTGCCATTAGTAAGAATAAGCCTGCAATTTCATTGATATACCAATTATTTGCAAAGACACCGTACAGCATTACCCCTAAACCAGCCAAGAATACGCCAAGCGTCAGCTTGTCTTTTTTTCCGAGCTGGTACTCCGAGAGATCTTTGCTCAAGGCTTGGTTTGAGCCCGACTCGCTATATTCCATTTTGGTAACGCGTGTACAGATGTAGTATGAAAGTAACGCCAGAGAGGTGATAACCATGACTGCCCGTAGCCAAGCGCCGGAGAATGTAGGCAGCTCTGCGATACCTTGGGCGACACCAACGGTGTATGGGTTAATAGGTGATAAAGCGAAACCGATGCCAATACCCCCAACGGCCATAACGGTACCAACGAGGCTTGAATAGCCTACAGCGGCAGAGATTAATACGGCAACAGGAACGAGAGCTATATTATTTTCGAAACCAACGGCAACTCCGAAGAAGCCATAGATGAACGTACTGATGGTGATGATTAGATTGCGATTCTTAACACCAGCTTTATTTACGGCGACACCAATTGCATTTTCTAGTGCACCTGTACGCTGTAGGATGTGAAATAGTCCGCCAGCGATGAAGACAATGAATAAGTATGGTGCTGCACTAATGAGCCCTTTTGGTATGGCGACAAAAATGTCAAAGAAGTGCACAGAAGGAACGTCTGTTAAGTAGTTAAACGAGCCCGGGACGACAGATATTTTCCCATCTACTGTGACACGTTCAAATACCCCAGCAGGTACAACGAAGGTTAATAGGTAAGTGGCTACTAGAATCATAAAGATTAGTACCATTGGATCGGGCATGTTTCTATACCATGCCTTCTTTTCTGTAGGCTGAATTATTTTTGTCGTATCCATAACAAAATCACTCCATAACTTAGGGTTACCGATTCAATTTCAGAACCGTATATACACGCCAAAACCTAAATTTTGTTTTATAGGTTGTTAATAATGTATTTATATTTAATGGGTTAGCTTACTCTTCTTTCATGTTTAGGCAAAAGTGGTTCAGTACTTCAGCTGCTGCCATTAAGTCTTCACGTAGGATAGCCTCGTCAGGATGGTGGCTGATCCCATCGGTGCAACGCATGAATAACATGGCGATATCAGTTAATTCGCATACCGCTAATCCATCGTGTCCCGCGCCACTAAATAAGTGTGTGGGCTTAATACCAGCCAAACTGACAGCTTCTGTTAGTGCTGATGATAGTGAGTTTGAGCATGTTACTGCTGGCTGCTCATATGTCTGCTTATGTTTGTATGTCAGATTGTACTGAGTAAGTAATTTTTCGATATTTTCCAAGAGCTCTTGTCTTGCAGCGATGCGCGACTCATCATTGGGCGAGCGCAGTTCAATCGTGATATCGGTTTGCTGAGGAATAACATTCACTCCGTTAGGAAGGTTGGTAATTTTTCCCACGACACCAACTAAGTCATCTTCACGCTTACACAATTGATCAAACATGTGGATAATCTGAGATGCTCCAACCAGTGCATCCTGCCGGAGGTTCATAGGGACTGTCCCGGCGTGGCCTGCTTTTCCTGTTATTGACAAGGTGTGACGTTCTATACCTGTAATTGCCGTTACGATGCCAACAGGTAAGTTTGCTTGCTCTAATTGTGGTCCTTGCTCAATATGTAGCTCGACAAAGCCAATAACTGAAGCCTTATCGTAAGCATCATGATGAATTAACTCTGGTTTGCAGCCAAATGATGTCAGTGCATCACGCATGCTGATGCCGTTGATATCTTGAGCTTCCAATACTGCTGGATCAAATGTACCTGCAATGGCCTTAGAGCCTAGAAGCGTAGATTGAAAGCGTGTTCCTTCCTCGTCACTGAACGCAATCACATCAATATGGAAAGGGAGTTCAATTTCTTTCTGGTGAAAATGATGAATAAGCGCGATGGGTAAAATAACCCCTAAGATGCCGTCATATTTACCGCCATTTGGCACTGTGTCTTGATGTGAGCCAAAAATTAATGTCTTAGCATTGGGGTTTGAGCTTTGATAACGGCCGATTAAGTTTGCTGCGTTATCTAGGCGTACCTGCATGCCAGATAAGCTCATCCATGTCTTCAGCTTTTCATTTGCATGAGCATGTTCTTTACTGGCACACAAACGAGTTACGCCTTCTGTATCAGGGCGACTTGTTTGACTGCACTGGGCAATATCTTCAAGCCATTCCCAAGCTAAGTTAGCGATACTTTCGAATTTTTCCATCATAAATCGTTCTATTCTTATCCATGTGCGCTTTAATTTATCATGATAAATATCAAATGGAGGCTATTTATCATGATAAATGTGGTTTAAAGTACACAGAGAGTAAACTCATAGTCTGCAAGTTTCATAGCTTAGTTTTATGCTGCTTTAGTCGTTTAAAGCGCAGAAAAATGGTGACATCTGATGAGATTACTTCAGAATTCAGGTTGTAAGTTAGATTAAAGAATATTGAGGATATTGTGGCAGGCAGTTCGAAAGGAAGAAGGACCCAGCAACTTGCAGAGTCAATCAAAGCTTGGATTGTGCAGCAAGCATTACAACCAGGTGATCGTCTGCCAAGTGAGCAGCAAGTTATGGAAATTTTTGATGCTTCCAAAAGTACTGTACGAGAGAGTATGCGTATACTTGAAGCTCAAGGAATCCTGATAACCAAGACGGGCCCGAAAGGAGGCGCATTTGTTACTGAAATGAGTGAGGGAAAGGCCCAGGCACTTTTGAGTAATTATTTATTCTTTAAGAAGTTTTCGATATCTGACCTGTATCAAATCAGGCTTACTTTAGAGCCTGAGATTGCGGCATCTCTTGCTGGCACATTGAATGACGATCAGGTTGCTCAGCTGCATAACCAAATTGATAAGTACATGCTACCTCCTGAGGATGTTTATCAAGAGCGCGAGCACCATATTGCATCGATTGAATTTCATAGCTTGCTTGCTAGCTATTCAGGGAATGAGTTGCTTAAATTTGTGGTGAGATTTACGGCGCAAATGCTAACGGAGTTGACGATATACAAAAAACTCTATGAGCCAGGTAATCATAAACTGTGGCATACAGGGGTCCAAAGCCAGAGAGCATTAGTCGATGCTTTGCAAAAAGGGGATGCGGTTAAAGCTAAGCAAGTGATGGAGCAGCATATGCTTACTGCCCATCAATTAATGAAACAGCAAGAAGCCGAAATGGCAAACCGATTCCTCACTGAAAGCTAAGTCACGGCGCAAAGATATTGAAGCAAGCCTCTTGAGATATTCTTAAGAGGCTTTTGAGTTTAATGGGCTTAGTACTTCCAATCCATGCCAAGCATAATGCGATGGTTATCGCGTTCTTCTGCTTGGCTTCGTTCATATTGGGAGTAGTTGTACTCAACACCTAGTGTTAGGTTGGGCTTTACCGTCCAAAGTAAGTTGGCCATGGCATATTGGGTAGAAGTAAAGGTGTCGTGGCGCAACTCATCCTGCCAATCTAGCGCTTCTGTCGATACTTTGCCGTAAGCCAACACAGATTTTAAGCTAGGCTGCCATTTACGGGTGTAAGACACCATCGCGCTTTCTGCTTCGCGAAGGTCAATGGTTTGAGTTTTGGTATTCCATGTTGGGCCTGTGCTGTTCAAACCCAGTAGGTAGCGGTCGGTGCCTTCTCCCCGGTAGGTTAAGAATGAAATGCGGTCATTGTTGGTTAAGTCCCAGCCAGCCGATAGCTGAACGCCATAACCGGATTCTTTTTGCTCTTTGTCTTGGTATGTGAGTCTCAATTGGTTGAACAGAGCCGTTGCTCTGAACCAAGCACTTTCATTTGCCCATTCACCGGCTAGGGCGATATCAGGGATGGCGCCTGATGTATCTAGCTTATCTTTGAACTGGTTTTGAATATCATCGTTGGTGCTGCTTTCTAGCGCGATGTCGTATTTAAATTCCCCAAACTCTTGCGACCATCTAATGAGTGGCTGACGTTTAAATACAGCACCACTCAATGTCGCTTCCGCTAAAGATTGAGGGATATTACGCATGTCCATAAAGGTCGACCATGTTTGACCAGCAAGCAGTTGACCATGTTCTGTTGACCAGGTGACATAAGCTTCACGTAGGCGTGGTGACATACCGCCATCGTTATTGGCGTTAAAATCCAGTACAACTTGTGAGCTCAGGTTTGAGCCATCATCAAAGGCTTGCGATGCACCAAATTTAATTTGCGAGAGTGATGCATCTATCTTGGTGTCACTGTTGGTGCTTTTATTGAATAGGCTGTTGCCAGGAATATTGATGCCGGCCCCAGCAGTATCCGTATCGTGAACGATGATGGTTATAATAGAGCCACCAAAATTAAAATCTATATCGGATGCTGGGGTAGAGGCGTAGCCAGACGCACTTGCTAGAGCAAGACTGCAAATAAGGGGAAGTTGTTTAATTTTCATAAATATTGATATGCTAAAAAGCCACCGCTAATTAGAGGTGGCTTGGGTACGTTAATTATTGTTACTTAGAAGTAATGGCGAACACCTAGCCATGCTTGGGTTTCCCAATCACCGCTTAAGTCAGTACCGTTAACTTCAAGATCTGATTTAGTAAAGTCGTACCGGGTGTTTAGCCACCAAGTACGGGCACTGTTCAGTGGGACGTTAATGGATGCTTTAATCGATAGGTTTTGCATCTCGATTTCATCACCCGATAAATCTTGCCACTCAGGCATCACTGAAAGGTAAGAACCGCCATCGCCCAAGTAAACGGCAGTAATTAGCCCTAGGCTATAACCGGTTAGGTCATCTTTACCGTTCATACCAGCATCTAGCACTTCCATGCTACCGGTCATCACACCAGCACGAGGGAAGACCAATAGGCCGCCGGTGTAGGCTGGGTTAATAGCGGCTACAGCGCCGATTGACAGCAAATCATTTTTCACTGAGTTGGTGCGGGTATTCACGTAATCTAACGAAGCACCCAATTTTGGTAGTGTTGACGAGCCCGTATTGAATACATGGAAGTATTGGGTACGTGATGTTTGGTAATCCAAGCCAAACTTATTTTCGTCGTTGTCTTTGTTGTCAAATGTCGCTTCACTCAATAGAGCGAACTGCTGGCCGTTTTCTAGGCCGCCTGCAATTTGACCTTGCCATTGAACTTCAGAGTTACCGCTGAACATTAATGCCGATTGTGTATACACTTTGGTAACGTCAGCCGGATCGATAACTTGTTCTTCTTCTGCCATAACAGGTGCAGCAAGGCATGCTGCAAGAGGTGCTAATAAAGCAAACTTTTTCATTTTATTCTCTGAGTTTGCTTCGTCCTTGAAGCGATTTTACATTAGGGTGAATATTCAGTAGCGACGTAAAGCCAGCCGCTACTGGGTATTAAGGAGGAACTTCTTTGCCCGTTATTATTTGTCGGCTAGAAGTTTTGCTGCCTGGCGCATGAAGGTTGGTGCTTTGAATTCACCGTAACCTGAATGGTATGGGTTGGTTGAGAACACCACGCCCACGAAGTCACGGTTAGGATCAACATAGATGTACTGACCTAAGTTGCCGCTTTTCGCCATTGCACCATCTTCAAAGATGAAGTCAAACTGGTATGACTGAGATACAGAAGCTTCACCAGCTGCGCTTACCGAACTCTTTTGTTTAGTGGTATTGGTGTGAGTTTTAGGGTCACCACTAGTTAGGATACGATCAATCACTGCTTGTGAAACGACAGGCTCAGTTGCCGCTGCTTCCCAGCTAGGTGTGTATAGCATGCCGTAGCGCGCCATATCTTCTACTGTGGTAAGCATTAGGCCTACTGCAATCGCCATGCCGTCTGGGGTTTGGTTGAATAGGGCAGGCTGACGTGCAGTCATCTTGCCCCAAACGCGATCTTCAAACACCTGGGAGAAGGTTGTGCCTTCTAGGTTTTCGATCATTTTGGTTAGCACGATGGTGTTCATTGAAGCGTAGCTAAAGCGTGTGCCAGCAGGCTCGTCCGCTTTCTTCTCTGTATCTTTCGCCACATCAGCCCAGCTCTCAAGTTTACCTGTGCTGAAGCGTGGAGAACCAAATGCCGATGCGAAGAAGCGCACAACAGGTGAGTCTGGGTTTAATACCGACTCGAGGGTTTCTTCGTTATCGAAACCGGTAGTATGGTTCAGAACATCAAGGACAGTGACGTCATCCCAAACGGTGTTTTTAAGCTCAGGAACGTAAGCCGTCATTGGCTTGCTTGGGTCTACTTTGCCTTCTTCAACCAGCTGAGCCACGATAAGGCCAACCGTTGTTTTCGCGGCAGATGCCCAAACGTGGCGATCCGTTGGCTTCATACCTGGGTAGGCTTCGTATACGATTTTTCCTTCGTGGATCAACATGAAGCCTTGAGTACGGAAAGCGGGGTCCGCGAGGTACTCATCCATTGTTAACTCGCCTTTGGCCTGCTTGTTAACCGTTAGTTTGCTCAGCTCAGGGTTAATAGCTTTGACAAGTGGCTTGTACATTTCATTTGGCGAAGCGATAGCCGTTGGCATGAATTCATTCATGCTCTTGTGGTAATAAAGCGCGTGATCGCCACCCATTTGCCAGTGGAAGTTATTGAAATTGGCACGAGCCGCATCAACAAACTCAGGTGCGAAACCGTCTTTCGCTGCTTCTACTGGTAGAGTCACTAATGCCCCTTCAGCTTTCAGCGCTGCTTCAACAGGGTTTTCTGCAACAGCGTCGCTAGAGCTAAATGCATAAGAAGCTGGAAGCATTAACGTGGAGGCCAATAGTGCGATGGCTTTAAGTTTCATAGGTATCTCCTTGTTTAGATGGGGGAGATTATATTTTTCTTAAAAATTGCCTATAGGTCAGATAACGACATTAGATAGCACGACTTCCGATATATTGAGTGTTTGTTTAATCAGTCACAAATATAAAAAAGCCACCCCAAAAAAGGGAGTGGCTTTTTATTTTAGTGGCTGTATATAACCTTAATGAATTTATTATTTAGCTTAACGTTAGCTGAATATTAATTCGGTTGTTTTTATCACCATTGTGATGAGTTTATTTAGTCTAGGCAAATTTCACGCGGTTTATCACCATTCACTTTTTCGCGAATTCGTTGGAATAACGCGTAGAAGCCCGGAGTGATAACGGTACCCAGCACAAGCACACATAAAATACCGCCAAGTAGGGTTAACCCCGTACCTGTTTGGGCAACCGAGCCAGGACCAGACGCAAACGCAAGTGGCACGATACCTAGAATGAAAGACCAAGACGTCATGTTAACCGCACGGAAACGCATGGTACCGCCTTTCTCTGCAGCTTCTTCAATCGATAGCCCTTTCTCTTCACGTTGCATTTTGGCAAATTCAACAATTAGGATCGCGTTCTTCGCGCCAATGGTGATCAGTAGGATCAAACCAATTTGGCCGTAAAGCGTCATCGCCAGGCCTGTTGATACCAGAGCAATGTAAGCACCTAATGCTGCTGTTGGCGCTGCAATAATGATGGCAGCAGGCAATGCCCATGACTCGTATTGTGCCACTAGGAATAAGTAGATAAAGATCATTGCAAACGCAAAGGCATAAACAATGGCGTTACCTGCCAGTTTTTCTTGCAGTGCCATGGTTGTCCACTCGTAGCTGTAGCCAGTCGACAGCGTTTCGGCTGAGATTGCTTCAACGGCTGCCATTGCCTGACCAGACGAGTAACCAGGAGCAGGTGCAATGAAGATCTTCACCGCTGATAGCATGTTGTACTTAGAGGTAACATCGGCTTCAAGGCGCGTCTCCACATCAACAACAGCCGACAATGGCAACATTTCACCAGAGGCTGACTTCACATGAATATTTGTCAGATCGCTAACATCAACACGCTGTTCTGCTTTGGCTTGCAGGGTTACGTAGAAAGTGTTGCCCCAAAGGGAGAAATCACCACCACGGGAGGTTGCAAGGTAAGTCATGATGGTGTCGTTAATAGCCGTTACCGATACACCGTATTGGCGGGCTTTTTCACGATCCACATCAATGAAGTAATGCGGTACGTTGGCACGGAATAGGGTGTACGCCGCTGCAATTTCAGGTGCGGCATTCAGTTCTGCAATCAGGTTGTTTGCTGATTGTGCGAGTTCGGTTTGTGGGACACCGGTGCTGTTTTGCAGCATGTATTCTAGGTTGGTGCCTGAACCAATCCCCGAAATTGCTGGTGGTGCAATGGTCATTGCAATACCTTCAACAATACCGCTCAATGCTGCGTTCAAACGTTTTTGAACAGCAAATACCGTGTTGTCACCTTCTAACTCTTTACGCTCTTCCCAAGGCTTCAATGCAATAAACATTGTTGCGTTGTTTGGTTGGATTGAAAGCGTGATTGCACTAAAGCCACTGGCACCACCCACAAGCTCGACTGCTGGATCTGACGAGATGATTTCAACGGCTTGGTCAACAACAGCATCCGTACGGTTAAGAGAAGCGCCGTCTGGTAACTGGACCAACGCCAGCATAGCGCCTTTATCTTCAGGCTCTACGAAGGCATTTGGCACATAGCTGTTGAGAACATAAGTTGCTGCAATTGTACCGCCGAAAATAATCAGCAGAACCGAGGTTTTGCGAACAACCAGGCTGACGGCCTTACCGTATGCATGGGTGACTTTATCTAACCCGCGGTTGAAGGCGATGAACCATTTAGCAGGTTTTTCAACTTTCATTACCAGCGAACAGATTGCCGGAGAAAGGGTTAAGGCGTTAATGGCAGAGATGATCAGCGAGATACACAGCGTAATACTGAACTGTGAGAACATCACACCCGTAATACCTGGCAATAAGCTAATCGGCACGAATACCGCCAGCATGACCAAGGTAGACGCCACGATAGGCCCCGTCACTTCTTGCATTGCAATGTAAGTGGCCTTTGGCGCCGAAAACTCAGGGTTTTCCTTCATGACACGTTCAACGTTTTCGATAACCAAAATGGCGTTATCGACCACGATTCTGATGGCGAGGATCATACCAAACATGGTGATGGTATTGATGGTGAAGCCAAAGGCGTCCATGAAGAAGAAAGAGCCAACAAGCGATACAGGAATTGCAACCGCTGGTGCAATGGTCGCACGGATACTACCCAGGAACAGGTAAGTCACTAGGATAACCAGAATAACCGCAATGATCAGGGTTTCTGTTACTGTCGAAATAGAATCAGACACGAACTCGGTGATGTCAAACGGGTAAGCAAAAGCAACATCTTCAGGCAGTTGCAGCGATGATAATAGTGCTTTAACCGCTTGGCCTGTCTCTAGTGCGTTGGCGCCAGGGGCAAGGGAAATCGTCATCAGTGCTGCCGGTTGGCCGTTCAACATAGTGGTTGTTTCGTAACGGTTATCACCCAGCTCGATATCAGCAATATCACGAAGGTAGATATTGGATCCATCTGCTTCAGTGCGAACAACGATATTGTTGAAATCTTCAACTGTTTCCAGACGACCTTGGCTTAACAGTGGGATTTGCAACATGCTGTGTTCGTTTAGCGGACCAGCGCCTAGTTTACCCACGGGGAATTGACTATTTTGGTCGGCAATCGCTTGGCGTACTTCAGCTGGCGTGATGTTCAATGCTGTCATTTGATCGACATCCAGCCAAACACGCATCGCGTACTCGGTACCCAGTGGTGTCATATCACCCACACCATCGATACGCGACAAGCGATCTACCATATTGAGCGTCATCCAGTTATCAAGGTACTGGCGGTCATAGGTTTGCTCTGGCGAATACAACGCAATTGCCATTAGGGTATCAGACGATGCTTTCTTAACACGTACACCCAGGTTGTTAACGATTGGCGGAAGTGCGGGTAGGGCTGCTGCCACACGGTTCTGAACGTTAACCTGAGCCAAATCAGGATCGGTACCAATTTCAAACGTCACTTTAAGGATGTAGGTACCATCGTTGGCGGAACGCGAATCCATGTAGAGCATGCCATCGACACCATTGACTTCTTTTTCAATCGGTGCGGCAATCACTTGCTCGATGGTTTCAGCACTGGCACCAGGATATAACCCCACAGCGTTAATGACTGGAGGGGTGATTTCCGGGTATTCGGAAATAGGCATAAGTTTAATTGCTATGGCACCAATCAAGGTCAGCACAATAGAAATCACCAATGCAAATTTAGGTCTATAAATGAAAAATCGGCTTAACATGCTTACTTCTCTTTTTGCACGTGAACAAATGCGTTAGGACGAACACGCATCAGTCCATCGGTAATTACTTGGTTGCCATCCTCAATGCCTTCAGTCACAAATACACGGCCTTGATCGCGCTGTGTGATTTTAATGTCACGACGAAGGGCGGTGCTGTTGTGTTCGTTGATTACATAGACATATTGGATTGTGAGATCCTGAACCAAGGCCGATTCTGGAATCCAAAATCCTTGCTGTGGTTCGGCATGTTCGACGGTAACGTGGGTAACTTTATGTGGTTTGAAGTCATATTCACTATTATCAAAGCTTGCCGAGATCTGAATCGTGCCCGCAGTTGGGTTCACCTTGTTGGCGACATAGTTAACTTGCGTTGGCGTATTGGTGTCTCGTAGACGTACGCTCTGACTTTCAGGATTATTCAAGCCATACGCTTTGTAAGCGTTGTAATCCATATTGAACGTTACGTTCATTGGCGAAAGTTGAACAATATCCGTCAAGGCACCAGTGGCAGGTGAAACCAAATCACCTTCGGAGAAACGTGCTTTGCCTAACTTGCCATCATAGGGGGCAACAACCACCGTTGAAGCCAGATCGTAGGCTGCTTTTTCAACATTCACTTCAGCTGCACTCAGGGCCGCTTTAGCTGAATCTAGTTGGGACTGAGCAAGCTCTAAATCTGACTGCGTTGAGCCACCTGGCCCTTGCAGTTGTACAACACGATCGTAGTGAAGCTCTGCACTTCTATGGCCTGCCTTGGCTTGGTTGACATTGGCTTGTGCAAGATTATGGTTGTGACGGTAAATCGTATCATCAAGCTTAAATAGCACATCGCCTTTGGCAACCAAGGCGCCATCTTCTGCTTTTTGTTTAACAATATAGCCTGTCACCCGCGGTGTAATTTGGGTGTGGGCTTGAGGTTCAAACTTGGCCACATAGTTTCTTGTTGGGTTAACACTTGTTAATTGGGCCTCGATAGCATTTACCGCAACACCTTGTGCACTAACTGCGCCTGATACTGCCATTGCGATAATGCACAATGCGTGGACTTTTTTAGCCATTTGTTACCTCGTTGACTTTTGTATTTTGAATTGTTTTTGTATTTACAATACTGGCGTTCAGCGCAGTGATGTCTTGCTCAGAAATTTCACCAGCTAAGAATTTGATGAGTAGGGCACTTTCAATAAAGGTGAAGTAAGCGTTGAACAGCTCAGACTCTGATGCGTAGTAATCACGGGTCGCATCCAGCACTTCACTCATGTTTCTTGCGCCAAGCTCGTACCCACGCTGAACTGAAACCAACGCTTTGCTCTGGGAGCTCACGGTTTTTTCAAACGCATCGATTTGCATCTTGGCTGATTCCGCTTGCCTTACTGCAAACCTGACGTTTTGGTAGGTTTGGCGTCGGGACTCTTCTTGGATTTGATAAGCAATATCCAATTCGGTGTTGGCAATATCAACGAAGGCAGAAAGGGTAGAGCCGCTGTAGATTGGCACATTCATGACCAAGGCCACTTCACCAGAAGTCAGGCTTTCATTTGCTTCAATAGGCAAACCTGTTGCTGTCGATTCAACATCGCCGTTAAAACGCTGGTTTAGCCTTGCAACCAAAGAAAGCTGCGGCTTGTGACCGGCTTGGGCGCGGGTGACTTCTAGCTTGGATTTTTCAATCGTAATACCCGCAAGTTGGATATCGCGGTTGTTTTTCATCGCGGCATCTAGCCAAGAAGCACCCGTATTTGAAACAGGGAGTTGTGGCGAGAAACTATTTACCTTTAACGGCTGAACCTTCGCAAACTCATGGCCAGACAGGGTTTGCAGCGAATCTAACGATAATTGGTATGCCGTTTCTGCATTGATAACAGCCACTTCCGACTGATCACGGCGAGCTTGGGCTTGCAGCAAGTCTATCTCAGAAGAAATACCGGCTTTGTTGCGGCGCTGCGTGATCTCGAGGTACTCGATAAGTGCTTTTTCATTCGCCTTGGCATTATCTAATAATGACTTGGTACTCAGGACATCAAAATAGGCTTTGGTGGTGCGGTAAATAAGTGCCTCATGTGCTTTGGTAACAAGTACCGAGGCGCTTTCGTTATTTTTATCCGCAATAGCAATACCAGCTTGGACCGCCGGCGTATAGATCGCTTGTCGTAGATTAATGCCAACATTCCCCATGGTGCCGCTACCGCCATAAGTTGATTCAATCTCATCTGAATCAAAGAAAGCGGTGGCATTAAAGTAGGCGTTGATCTGGGGAAGCAGCTGACCTTTTTGACCATCAATCGCATAGCCTGATTGCTGTTCGGTGAGAACGGCAATATTGAGTAGCGAGTCATTCTGCAGTGCTAATTGGTAGAGGTTCTCGAGATCTGTACTTTCATACTGTTGGGCGTTAACGCCCAAAGAAAGCACACCGAGAAGTAGTGTACATAATTGTTTATTCATTTCGTGCTGCCAAGTAAAGAGAACACATTTATTTAATGTAAGTAACATCAATGTTTTATTTTGCCGAGCTTCCTTGCTTTAGCGGCAGCAAGGTTAAAACAACGCGTTTTCTGGGGTAGGTCACTTGGCGACATCAGATAGGTCAGTTGGCGACATAAGAGCAGGATTATGAGCTTAAACAAGCTGTGGGTGAGGTACTCGATTAATATATAATCTCTATATATAAGAAAGTATGCATAGCACGACCAAATAATATGAAATCTACATCCTCTACGACTGATATTCTCTTATCCTCTGCTGGCAACATACGGCCATATATTGAGTATTGTGAAAAAAATGGTTTGGACTGGAAGGGCGTTGCCGCTGAGTGCAACTTACCGGTTGAGGTAATGATCAAGCAGCATTGGCTACCGACTAAGGATCTGATGCTTTTTCTATATGGGTTAGAGCGTCGGTATGGTTATCTTGTTGGTATTGAAATTGGCAGGTTCGTGACAATTCGTCAGTTATCACCAGAGTTTGATAAAAAGAGCCTAAGCTGCCAATCCTTGGCTGAGGGGGTGCAGTTACTGTCTAGCGAAATTACCAAGCTAAGTAACCATGTCATAATTTGGACGGAATGGATTGATGGCCAATGGTGGTTATGCCACCGCAGTGCTTATCGCGAACAAACGCCAGGCTTTGAGCAAGCAGAGTGGTTTCGAACGCTAACCATGGTGAATTTTTGCCGTCGATTTATCGAAGGTTTTTGGCAGCCGGAAAAGGCCAAGTTAGTTTCAACCGATGCGAATGCCAATAAATTACCTGAAAGTTTTAGAAAAACGTAGATTGAGTTTGGTCAATCTTTCGGTGCGATGACGGTGCCACTACCCAATGACTTTCACCAAATTCCTGAGCAGGCATTGAAAGTCAATTGGCATGAGTCGGTGAATAGCTTAATTCAAACCTATGCACCACTGCCGTGGTTTAACATCGAGTGGTTTGCCCAACTATTAGGTATGACATCTCGCACGTTGCAAAGAAACTTAATTGCAGAGGGAATGACCTTTCGGGAAATGCACGATGCTGCAAGGCGTGACTTAGCGATTGAATTATTAAAGGAGCCAGAATTGAGTGCTCAAGAAGTTGCTTGGCGGGTAGGTTACGACGACTTGAGTAATTTCAACCGTGCATTTAAGAAATGGACTGGGTACACCGCACCAGCTTATCGGAAATATATGAAAGACTTAGAAGATAGTCAGTCGCAATAATATACTCAGGTCATGATGCCTTGATAGAAAAAGCATAAGAAGTGACGGGAGGTACTTAACTACCTCCTGCCATAGAATTCAATCTGCTATGTTCTTTAGCCAAAACAGAATTCAACCTAAAATAGTATTCAATCTGTAATAGCATTTGATTTCTAACTAGGTGTTAGGATCGCTTGGCAGTGACGTGATCCAAGCGGCGACTTCATCAATTTCTGTCTGGTTGCCATCAAACAATCTCATCAATAACCCACCAAGCATGAGTGCATAAGCCTGATTTGCACTGCTATCACCCACACTGTTTTTTAGTTCGTTTAGATACTGCTGGTTTGCCAATTTCATTAGTGGATCGCTGGCGATATCACTGGTTGTTTTTCCACGAATGTAATCCAGCAGTAGCAGCATTTCTCCCTGAAACCGTTGGTACAGCGTATCTAGCATAGCTTTGACTGATTCATCTTTCGTTACAGGCACTTGTGTGTCTTCTGACGTGCCGTAAATACCACGAGGTTGGGTGATGAGAGCAGTAGAGGCGGCAAAAAGCTCCTGCTTGCTTGGAAAGTAGTGGTACAGGGCGCTTTTGGAGACACCGATAGCATCTGCGATACCTCGCATGCCTAAACCATGGTAGCCATGTTCAATAAACACATCGATGGCTTTAGTTGCCAGTTCTTGTCGGTATGCATCATGGTCAATGATCTTTGGCATTTGCTTCTCCTATTTTAGACCGATCGGACTATATGCAAGTTGGCCGTGCATGTCTAGCTTGATTTTATTTTAGACCGTTCGGTCTAAAAAGGATTAACGGCTCAGGATTTGCTGATCTATATTGTTTTAGACCAAGTGGTCCAAAAAAGATGTTTTACACCTAATCTCAATTTTCAAGGCGGGAGGGTGTATGGCTTCAAAAGTAGACATGTAGGATGAAACAATGAAATTAAGTGACAATATGATGAAAGATGCCCCTATCGATTGGCGTTGTGAGGGGAAGTTCAACTTCACAACTGGCTATGGTGCGACCCGAGCAGAAAGTATGCTGGCAAACTATGCGGCATTTTTAGCGCCGGCACTGATGTACTTCCTTTCTTGGCATAGCCTTGACTGGAGCCTATTGCAGTTAGTGGTAGCAAGTGTCCTTGTGCTTGATATGGTGGGTGGGGTTATCACTAACTCATTGGGTTCAATGAAGCGATTCTTGCATTCTAACCAAGCTATGGAATTAACATGGCTGGCAAAGCTCGTTAGAAGTAAGTTTTTGTTTCCTTTGATCCATATTCAAATTTTCGCCGCACCGCTCTGCTTTGATGTGGCCTGGAGTTACGCATTCTTTTGGTACAGCATAATGATGGTGTCGATAGTCGTTATTCATTTCTTGCCGCTGTATCTGCACCGCCCAGTCGCGCTGTTGATTGTGATGCTTTCTTTGATGGTGGGGCAAGTCGTCTTTACTGCGCCTGTTGGGCTTGAATGGTTGGCACCGATTTACATGATTAAATTAGTGTTATCACACGGTGTACGAGAAGAACCGTACCGCCCACTGTCTTGATAGAGAACAGATTGTCACTGCTTCATAGCGATCTTTGACCAGAAAATCATACCTTAGTGTATTAAACTGTCTAACTTACTGTTACCTTAGCGCAAAATACTAATAACACTTGGTGAAGGTAATGGATAAGAAGTCGCTCAATGTGGCCATTGTTGGCGCTGGACTGAATGGTTTAGCGCTAGCATTGTCACTTAGGATGTTTGGCATTGAAGCTACAGTATATGAAAAGTCTGACAAGCCCCGTATTGACGGTACAGGCATCATTATGTGGCCCGAGGGAATGCAGGTACTCGCAGCACTGACTGATGCTGCGAAGGTGAAGGCGATTGGTAATACCGTCGATGTCATTACCACGGCGACTTTTACTTCTGAAGTGCTTAACCAGCTCTCTATGCGAGAGGCGGGCAGTAAAGTCAATGCCGAGATTGGCTTATTCCATCGCAGCGATCTGTATCAATTATTATTAAATGCCTATGGCGAAAGCAATATTCGTACAGAGCAGCATTGTACTGTTGAAAATGACACGGTACTGATTAACGGGAAGCCGCTCGAGGCAGACGTTATTGTGGGTGTCGATGGTGTGTTTTCTCAGGTCAGGAAGTTTGTAGCCCCAGAGGTGAATCTGCGCCAACCTAACGTGTATTGTTGTCGCGGCATCGTGGATTATGAACACCCTGGTATCAGTGATGAAGCATGTTACGTGTTTGCTGGATTACATTCACGTATCGTTACTTATACCTATGATAGGGCAACGCACGGCAAATACTGGTTTGCGGCATGCGCTGTTGAGCCAGGTGAAAAGCTAGATAAGGCGTCTATACTAGCTAAGTTCAATGGTTACTCACCGTATTTGCTTGAAATGATTAAGCAAACGCCTGAAGAACAAATCATGCCTTCACCATTAGTCGATGTCGCACCTTTCGATAATTGGTCACGTGATAATGTCGTACTGCTAGGCGATGCTTGTTGTGCAGTGCTACCCACGATGGGAATTGGCTTTAGTCTAGGCATCGAAAACGCGTTTATTCTTGCCCAAAGCTTGGCATCTAATTTCTATGATGTACCTGCCGCGTTTGCACGCTACCAGCACCGCGCCCAGCAGCGTTCCCATGAGTTGCAGAACATTACCCATCGCCTAAGTGAACTTACCTACAGCGAAATATTCAACCCCGTTGAGGTGGCAGAGCTTTACCAGCGATTTACTGAAGTGAATAGCCGTTCGCCATTTTAATTTAAACAAACAGGCTCTATGACTAAATAGAGCCTGTTGTTCATGTCATGGCATCTGTAATGACTTGTGCGGTGAGATCACTGAGGCGCAGTTTCTGCTTTCCATTTTGATCAAAATTATCGCTGGATAACCATCTCTGGTGTGCTTGAGAGATTGACTGCCAATCCTTATCTATGATGGCGTACCAAGAGGTATCGCGATTGCGTCCGTTATAAACGATAGCTTGTCGAAATAGCCCCTCGAAACTAAACCCTAAGCGCTCTGCTGCGCGGCGCGAGGGGGCATTGAGTGAATCGCACTTCCATTCGCAGCGCCGATAGCCGAGACCTTCAAAGGCATGCTTGATTAACAAATGCATGGTTTCGGTGGCGATAGGGGTTTGCTTCAGCAAAGGTGAAAAGATGAGGTTGCCGACTTCTATTACGCCATTTTTAGGATCGATGCGCATGTAAGAAACCACGCCAATCGCTTTATTACTGGCGGGGTCAATAATGGCGAAAAATACAGGGTCATGTTTATTCTCGATACTCTCTAGCTACTGGTTAAAGTCTGCTTGGTTATCAAACGGTCCCATGAACAGATAAGTCCAAGTGCGGTTATCGGTATCGAGTTGGAATGCCTCGAAGAGATCATCGCCATGCTGGCGGCAACTTAGCGGCTCAAGCCGGCAATATTGGCCGTCTATAGTTAATGCAGCAGGGGGCTGTGCGCCATGCCATTCAGGCATGGGATAGCCGACAGCTTGGTCGAGGTGGTTATACGTCACAGTCATGGTTTACTCACTAAAAAAATAGCCAACTGCTATAGTGCGCTAAGTCTTGGGATTAAGTGCTCGTTACTATCACAAAATTGGAATTTTCTTTTGTCCGCAATAAGTTAATTCATGCTTCGTGAAGCATCTGTAAAAAATGCAATCATATCTGTACAGGTGATACTAGTTAGACCAGCATAAAAGGCGTGAATGGTATGGCTGATTGCAGTAATATGCTGCGCTTCACCAGCAAGTGCGCGATAGAACAATGCGGAAAACACCCATTTACTTAAAAAAATACCAACTACTGATTGTAATGTGGGTACTCGCGTCCTTCCTTTTCTTCCCATTGGTTTTTATTGTGTTAGATAACGGGTGGGGCAATCACAAACATACCTTGATTGAACAGCTAGACAGCCTAAGTGATGGCTTTAACCATGATATCGAAATCAGTTTGGTCGCGTTGAATTCAATGTATCCGAAAGGGCTGGATTGTAATGAAAAGCTGATTCACCAAATGAAGAAGTTTGATTATCACGCCAAGTTTCTTACCACTATCGGCTATGTTCGGGATGGTAATATAACTTGTACTTCAGATAGTGGAAAACTTCAGACGCCAATGAAGGTTGAGCCAGCCAGCTGGGTGACGGCAGATGATGTGACGGTGACTTTACAGCAGCCGATCCCGCTATTTGATGGTGAAGAGAAAGGGATAACGGTACAAGCTGGCCCTTTCATCGCGTTTCTCGATTATCAACAGGCTCAAAGCCGCCCGGCAATACCATGGCTAAAATACCGAACCTTTGGCCTTGTCGATGGCAAAATCACTTATAACTACGGCACCATTGAATATAAGCCTGAACACCCGTTCGAGCTCGTAACCGGTAAACGGTGGTTTGAAGATGGTTACTGGAATTACCTAGATTGCACTCGCCCATCGGAATGTAAAGTCATTGGCGTGAATGTGCTTAGTTACTTTAAAACAGAGCCTGCTGCGGTTATTTTTCTTTCGTCTTTTTTCGTGATTTTCTTCTGGTTGTTTACCCAGCTGGGCTTACGCCTGCATCAATCTATGTATAGCCTTTCGCGGCAAGTGTTTTACGGCATCAATGGCAAGCAGCTGCAGGTGAGGTACCAGCCGATTATTGACTTGGACACTCAGCAAATGGCGGGTGCTGAGGCGTTGTGCCGATGGAAAACCATTAATGGTCGCTACATCTCTACCTGCCAGTTTGTTCAGCAAGTTGAAAAAAATAACCAAACCATCGAGCTGACCGAAGCGGTGATCAAAACAGTGATCAAGGATTTGACGGAAAACGGCTTACTCGGGCGATACCGCATTTCAATTAATGCTTTTCCGGATGACATTGCTTCTGGTCGTATCTTGCAGGTGTTTAAACAGCATTTGTCGCTTTGCCACTTTTCTACCTTTACCATCGAATTGACTGAGCAGAAAATTAACGATTTGCCTGCGTTGAGCGAAGGGGTGAGGCAGTTGCGTACCCTAGGGTTTAAAGTTGCCATTGATGATTTTGGCACTGGATTTTCTAATTTTGATGGGCTGCGTGAATTAAAAATCGATGCTTTAAAGATTGATAAAAGTTTTATCTGGCAGGCTGAACAAGAGTCACTGGGCCAAAAGCTCGTTGAGCACATTGTAAGTATTGCGAAGGTACTGAAATTGGCGATTGTGGCTGAAGGGGTAGAAACCAGCGAACAGCTTAATTTTGTCAGTAGTTTAGGGGTAGATTATAGCCAAGGGTTTTATCACAGTCGCCCGGTTGATATCAAAGCGTTGGCGAAATGGTCGCCAACAAAGCAGTAGGGTTATAGACCGTGGCTGTGGAGCAGGCATTGTAGGTATATCACTGCTTTGCTGGCATGAATGCTATTCAGGTTCCAGGTTCCAGGTTCCAGGTTTCGGCTATCTAGTTCAGTAAGAATGCCTTGAAGTGGCTGGCAACCGCTGACGCCTTGGCTGGCGGGTGGTAATAGAGGTTAAGGCTCCAAATGCTGGTTTCATAATCGTCCAGAAGTGACACCAACTCCCCCGATGATAAATATTTTTCAACGATGAAACTCGGCAGGTAGGCTATACCTGCGCCATTAAGGGCGGCTTGTAACAACAGGTCGCTGTCATTGACCTCCAGCGACTTCGGCACTTTGACCATCTGGGTTTCACCCTGCTTTTTGAAAATCCAATCATTGCTGCCGGTGAGGGTAGTAGCGAATAGGCATTGATGACGGGCAACTTCGTTCGGCAGTGTTGGGGCTGGGTTTCTGGCTAAATAATCAGGCGAGGCCACCGTGATAAATGGGCTTTGCATCAGCTCCCGACGTACAAGGTGAAGATCTTTTTCTCGGTAGCCTTGGTAGCAGGCGTTGGCACTGATCACCAAGTCTGCATCGCTGGCGTGATCAAGCGCCCAAGGCGTCACATTCACATTGAAAGTCACTTCTGGGTGGTCAATTAAGTAATTGCTTATTTTGTCCATCAAGTAGTTATTGGCGTATACAGGCGTACATGCAATGTTGATGTGGCCTTTATCGTGCTCTTGGTAATCTTGCATGGTGCGGCATAGCTGCTCGGCGTTATCGACCAGCGGTGAAAATTCGTCAACCAACTTTTGACCTGCAGGTGTTGCAGTTAGCAAGCGATTGGTGCGGCGACATAGGGTAATACCAAAGCTCTGTTCAAGATCCTGCAACCAGCGACTACCTGCCGATACAGAAATATTGAACTTACGTGCCGCAGCTGAAATAGAGCCAGTGCGGATGACATACACAAAGAAGGCCATTTTATCGAGCATTATTTATTCCTGATGGTCAAAAGTTCCTGATAATGCAAAAGCAGGCTTCCTTATTAATTAAAGAAAGCCTGCTGTTTTAGTTATTTAAATTAAGCGGTGGCTGCTGCAGTTTTAGCAGGTACCTTTTTGCCCAATTTCTTAGCCATCGCTTCTTCCATCTTCTCAAGGCTAACACCTTTTGTTTCAGGAACGTATTTCACTACCACGAACATACAGATTAGCGATAGGGCTGCAAATAGCCAGAAGCTGAATGCGCCGTTGAAGTGCTCTTTTAGGAAGGCGTTTTCGTTTAGCATCGGGAAGGACTGCGTGACGATAAAGCCAGTGAACCACTGAGCACCAACCGCGATTGCCATTGCACGAGAGCGGATGCTGTTCGGGAAGATTTCAGAAATCATCGTCCAACATGCACAGCCCCAAGATGTTGCGTAGGAAACAACATATAGACACAGAGCGAATAGCGCAGCATAGCCTTCAGTACCGGTGTACAGCACATAGCCCACAACAGTCATACCTACCGCACAGCCAAACGTACCGTATTTCATCAGTGGTAGGCGGCCAACTTTATCAATCAGGTACATACCTAGTGCGTTACCTAGGATAAATACGATACCGACGAATGTGGTCTGGAATAGGGCGTTTTCTGTACTACCTGTAATAGGCTTCAAGATTTCAGGTGTGTAGTACATGATAACGTTGATACCGGTTAGCTGCTGGGCGGCGGCAACAAAGGTACCAATGACTAGGATTGCGAACAGAAGCGGTGAACGTAGGCTAACTTTGCTCTTACCTGCAGAGCGTGAGTCAACCAGCGAGTCTTGGATTTCACCAATCAGGCGATCGGCGTGTTCTGGGTTAGAAATGCGAGATAGCGTCTCTTTTGCTTTGCCCAGTTGGCCTTTAAGTACCAGCCAGCGTGGCGACTCAGGGATCAAGAACAGTAGCATTGCAAATAGCGCGGCAGGAATGACTTCTGAGCCAAGCATCCAACGCCAACCTAAATCAACCAACCAAGCTTCTGACATACCCTTAGCAATCAGGTAGTTAACATAAAATACACCGGTCTGGCCGATAACAGCAGATTGCTGGAACATACTGACGGCACGACCACGGAAGTCTTTTGGTGCAACTTCCGACATGTACATAGGCGAAACAACACAGGCCAGACCAACTGCGACACCACCGACAATGCGAAGTAATACGTAGAAGGTAAAGGTTTCAGCCAGTGCAGAGCCGATAGCGGAAATAATAAAGAGGATTGCTGCAATGAAGAGGGTTTTGCGTCGGCCGTATTGAAGCGCTGCCCAACCAGCACTTACTGCACCGATAATACTACCAAGTACCACACTTGATACTGCCCAGCCGGTTTGTGCCGGGGTGAGTCCGAAGTGCTCTCTAATTGGTCCGATAGCGCCTGAAATAACCGCGGTATCGTAACCTAATAAAATCCCCCCTAGTGCGGCAATACAACAAATTCGTACGATGTAGGCAATATTATGTTTATGGGACACAGTCCCTGAAGTGGGTGACATGTTCTACTCCTTGTTGAGATTCCCGTCTCGTACTCAACCATCGAATAAGTTTGAGTTGGGTAGTCGTCCGATACTACTAGTACTGTAGGGTATATGTATCGGTTATCGTTTTCCGCCTATTATGTTTAATAGTTATATTATGCTTTGGAAATTTTTTTCCATTTGGCGGTGATTCAAATCATATGCTTTCAATTCCTGTCCGGCTACACCTGAAAAAGCCTTTTCGTCAGAAATGTTATCCAGCTCAAATTGCGAAAAATATTTTTCAAATTGATTTTTCACTATAAGCCATTGTTTTTAATTGATTAAAATATTTGTGATCTTGCTCATAAAATGCCTGCAGGCCGCATTCTTACTGGCTTTTTTCAACTGCGAGCATAAAAATGAAAAACACGTTTATCGTTCGAAAAATATTTTTCATTTCGTTTTTTTCGTTTATAGTGATTTCCAGTGAAGCAAATGGTGATGATTGAAAAATAAATTTCATGGATTTGAATACAGCATAGTTTTACGGACTGTCCTCAATCACATCAAACCGGAATTTAATAATCACAAAGTTGGAGAACAAACATGAGCAACGTTCAATATGGAATCAGCCCGCTTACTTGGACTAATGACGATATGCCAGAACTCGGTGGCGAAATCCCATTGGAGACATGTTTGAGTGAGATGGCAGAAGCTGGTTTCACTGGTACTGAGCTTGGTACTAAATACCCACGCGAGCCAGAGGTACTTATTCCTCTACTAAAAGAGCACGGTTTGGTTCTAGCTTCTGGCTGGTACAGCGGCAACCTAATGACGCTATCAGCTGAAGAAGAAATTGCAGCAATGCAGGAACATATCAAGCTACTTAAGGCTGCAGGTTGTAACGCAATGGTATTTGGTGAAGTGAGCAACACGGTTCACGGCGATATCAACACACCACTTTCTCAGCGTGTCATCCTAAGCATGGACGAGTGGAAGGTGTACTGTGAAAAGCTAACCACTGTGGCTGAGTACCTACTGAACGAGCACGGCATCAAGCTTTCATTCCACCACCACGTTGGCACCATCTGTGAAACAGAAGATGACATCAACCTAATGATGGAACTGACTGGCGATGCTGTTCACCTAACGCTAGACACTGGCCACATCACTTACGGTGGTGGTAACCCAGTCACCATGATCAAGCGCTGGGGCCACCGTATCGGCCACATGCACTTTAAAGATCTACGTCTAGACGTAATGAAGGCGGCTCGCGATGCAGACAAATCATTCCTTAACGCAGTTCTTGATGGTGTATTCACCGTTCCTGGTACTGGCGATGTTGATTACGACGACGTATTCGCTGCACTGAAAGAGCGTGACTACAAAGGTTGGCTACTGGTTGAAGCTGAGCAGGATCCTGCAAAAGCGCACCCACTAACTTACGCAAAAACTGCCTACGAAAACATCACAGGTTACGCCACTAAATACGGCCTGTAATAAGGACACCCCGGGGGCGCCAGCCCCCCTATAACACCACGGCTGCACGGGGTAGGGGACAACGTGCAGTCGGTGCTGGGACGCCCGCTTGGGTACTGAATATTGAGGAAGACAATGAATACTGTACGCCTGACTGTTGCTGAAGCACTAGCAAAATACCTTGCAGCACAAATGATTGAAATTGATGGAAAGAAAGAGCAGCTATTTGGTAGTGCCTTTGCCATCTTTGGTCACGGTAATGTGACGTGTTTTGGCCAGCAACTGAAAAACATTGAAGATAAAATTCCAACTTGGCGTGGTCAGAACGAACAGTCGATGGCGACAGCAGCCATTGCTTATGCCAAGGCAAATCAGCGTCGTCGTATTGGTATTGCAACCAGCTCAATTGGCCCAGGTGCAACCAACATGGTAACGGCTGCAGGCATTGCGCACACCAACCGTTTACCACTACTACTTATTGCTGGTGACGCTTACGTTAGCCGTCTACCGGATCCAGTTTTACAGCAGCCGGAGAACTTTGAAGATCCGTCTGTAACTTCAAATGATGCATTTAAGCCGTTAACGCGCTACTGGGACCGTGTACTGTCACCATCTCAGTTAATGCATACGCTGCCTCAAGCACTAGATACCATGCTTGACCCGGCAACTTGTGGCCCAGTATTCCTTGGCCTGCCGCAAGACATCCAAGGTGTGGCTTACGACTTCCCAGAGGTATTCTTCGAAGAAAAAGTACACCGTATTCGCCGCCCAGAGCCTGAAATGATCGTACTGGAAGAAGCGAAAGACATCCTGATCAAAGCGAAAAAGCCGCTGATCATCTCTGGTGGTGGTGTTCATTACTCGCTAGCAACAGACGAGCTTGCTCAGTTCGCAGCGAAGCACAATATCCCAGTTGTTGAGACCATTGCTGGTCGTGCAACCATGCTACAAGACAACCCGCTAAATGCTGGCCCTATCGGTGTAACGGGTTCTAACTCTGCAAATTACCTAGCCAATGATGCCGATGTGGTACTGGCTATTGGTACTCGCTTGCAAGACTTCACCACAGGTTCATGGTCGGTATTTAAGAACCCTGAAATGAAGCTTATTAGCATCAACGTCGCGAAATTCGACGCCGTTAAGCACATGTCTTACCCAGTATTGGGTGATGCGAAAAGTTGTATGACCAAGCTGTCAGGCATTCTTGGTGACTGGCGCTCGGGAGATGACTGGTCAGGCCGTGCTAAAACACTGGCTGATGAGTGGAAAGCTTTGGTTCATCGCCGTACAAACCCGCAAGAAGGCGAGCTGCTACCTGGTATGTCTTCATACGCAGAAGTGATTGGCAAGCTAAATAAGTCAATGGAAGAAGGCGATACCGTACTGACAGCAGCAGGCGGCCTACCGGCTGAGCTATCAATGAACTGGCAGAACTACCAAATCGGTAAGTTCGATATCGACTTTGGTTACTCTTGCATGGGCTACGAGATTGCGGGTGGCTGGGGCGCGAAGATTGCCAACCCAGACAACGATGTGGTTGTCCTTGTTGGTGACGGTTCATACCTAATCCAGAACTCAGATATCTACTCTTCTGTACTAACAGGCCACAAGATGATTGTGGTGGTGTGTGACAACGGCGGTTTCGCGGTTATCAACAAACTACAGAACAACACAGGTAATGAGTCTTTCAACAACCTGCTTGAAGATTGCCGCCGCCCAGATGGCGAGCTAGCTCGCGTTGACTTTGCTAAGCATGCAGAAGCACAAGGCGCGATTTCAGAAAAACTGACGTCAATCGATGAGTTTGACGCTGCCTTTGCCCGCGCGAAAGAAGCTGACCGTACTTATGTAATCGTGGTTGATATCGACCCTGTGTCACCTGCGGCATGGTCTAAGTGTGATTGCTGGTGGGAAGTTGGTCTGCCTGAGGTCACTCGCAACGACCACACAGCCCAGAAAGTGGCTGAGTGGGAAGAAGGCCGAGCAACACAGCGTCGTGGCGTGTAACCCATCTTAGTGAATAAGAATCTCTGTAAACAAGAACACATTATTTCCAATATCTGAAACGCAGGTATCTCTCGTAATAAGCGGTGGGGATACCTGACAAGGAGTAAAGCTATGTTTAATGAAGAACGTCATTTTGAGCAGCCGATTCGTTGGGCAATGGTAGGTGGTGGCCGTGGTAGTCAGATTGGTTACTCGCACCGTAATGCTGCACAGCGTGATGGTCTGTTTAAATTGGTAGCTGGTGCATTCGACCTTGATCCTGAGCGTTGCCGTGATTTCGGTATCAACTTGGGCCTTGAAGGCGACCGTTGCTACGCCAACTACAAAGAGATGTTCGAGAAAGAAGCACAGCGTGAAGACGGTATTCAGGCAGTGTCTATCGCAACACCAAACTCTACTCACTACGAAATCTGCAAAGCGGCACTAGAAGCAAGCCTACATGTGGTCTGTGAAAAACCAATCACTTTCACCACCGAAGAAGCAGAAGAGCTAAAAGCTATTGCTGCGAAGAACAACCGTGTTATCGGCGTGATGTACGGCTACACCGGCTTCCCAATGGTGCAGCAGGCACGTGAAATGGTTCAGCGTGGCGACCTGGGTGAAATTCGTGTCATTAACATGCAGTTTGCTCACGGTTTCCACAACGAAGAATACGAGCTAAACGATCCAGGTCTGAAGTGGCGTGTAAGCCCAGAAGTTTCTGGCCCAACTTACGTACTGGGTGATATCGGTACTCACGCATTCTACCTATGTGAAGTTATGACTGGCCTTGAAGTTGACCGCCTGTCTTGTATGCGCCAGAGCTTCATTAAGTCTCGTGCACCGCTAGAAGATAACGCGCACGTGATGATGGAATTCAAGGGGGGTGCCGTAGGTACTCTATGGGCATCAGCAGTTAACTCAGGCTCGATGCACCAGCAGAAGATCCGCATCGTTGGCTCTAAAGCGTCAATCGAATGGTGGGATGAGCAGCCAAACCAACTACGTTACGAAGTTCAGGGCGAACCAGCACGCGTACTTGAGCGTGGTATGGGTTACCTACACCAAGATGCTGCAGGCGTTGCCTCTAACCGCGTTGGTGGTGGCCATGCTGAGGGTTACTTCGAGTCTTGGGCAAACTTATACCACCGCTTTGCGCTTGCGTTCGATGCGGCTGACCGTGACGACCAAGAAGCGCTAGCAGGTATCTGGTTCCCAGGTATCGATGCGGGTATCGAAGGCGTACGCCTATGTGAGAAGTGCGTTGAGTCAGCAGACCAAAACGCAGCTTGGGTTGAATACAAGTAATAGGAACGGACCATGACAAAGATTGCACTTCAGCAAGACCGTAAGCTGGATGCCATCGTGTTGGGACGTGCGGGCGTAGATCTTTACGCCCGTGAATCAAACACGGATATGGCAGATATTTCAGGCTTCAACAAGTTCGTCGGCGGCTCGGCAGCCAACATCGCAGTGGCAGTGAGCAAATTAGGCGGCAAGGTCGGATTTATAGGTTGTGTCGCTGATGATGCATTCGGCGGCTATGTGAAGCAGTACATGTCAGGCCAAGGTATCAACCTTGACGGCATGATGACAGACGACTCGGGCTCTCGCACTTCTGTCGCGTTTACCGAGATGAAGCCAAGCGACTGTACAGTGTTGATTTACCGCAACAAAGCGTCTGACTTGACCATCAAGCCAGAGCAAGTAGACCCAGAGTACATCGCAAGTTCGAAAGTATTAGTCGTAACCGGCACCGCGCTTTCTGAAAGCCCGAGCCGTGAAGCAACCCTAATCGCAATGGAACATGCGCGTCGCAGCAACACGCTAGTTGTATTGGATGTGGACTACCGCCCATATTCATGGCGTACCGATGTGGATGCATCTATCTACTACGGCATCGCAGCAGGGTTATCAGACATCGTTATCGGTAACCGCGAAGAGTTCGACATGATGGAAACCGTGTTGGCGCCGGGCAATAAAGATGACGATGCCACTGCCGAGCGCTTCCTGCGAGCAAACACCCAGGTTGTTGTGATTAAAGCGGGTGAGTATGGCTCTAAGGTTTACTGCCGCGACGGTTACAAGTTTGAACAAGGTATCTTCCGGGTTGAAGTCCAGAAGCCATTTGGCTCAGGTGACTCGTTTGCTGGTGGCCTGATTTGGACACTAGTAAACGGTGGTGAACTGGAAGACGGCGTGAAGCACGGTACTGCAGCTGCGGCGATTAACGTAAGCGGCAATAGCTGTACAGAAGCAATGCCAACCAAAGAACAACTGTTTGACTTTATTGAGACCAGAGAAAAAAACCTGTAATGGTCGCCATTTCGCGGCGAGACAAGGGTAATTAAGGTCAGCCGGGTCGGTGCCCATGGCTCAATCAGTCTGCCACAGGTACAAACCATCGAGACCCGGCTTTTTTATTTCAAAAAGCATCGAATAAACATAACTGTAAGAATAATAACGCTGAACTGAATGTCGCTAAGAAAAAGCAGGGCAGTGAGGAGAGAGAATCATGGGTAAGCATATCCCACCATTTGATAATAAAAACCAGCCAATCATTGATGTGAACGATGAAGTAACACCACTATGTTATTTCAACCAAGTTCGCCTAGCACAGGGTGAGTCGCATCAGCATGTTGTAGAAGGCTATGAGTCAGTTATTGTGCTAGCCGGCGGTACTTGTTCAATCACAGTCACTAACGGTGAAAAAACAGAAGTTTTCGACAACATTGGTAAGCGTAAATCAGTATGGGACGGCAACCCAGAAGCGGTGTATGTGCCACTGGGCTACAAAGCTGAAATCGAATGTGTGAGTGAAAATGCCGATGTCATGATTGCCGGTGGTAAGTTCGAAGAGTCGCTAGAACCATTCTGCGTACGAGAAGAGAACGTCGATATTGTTCAGTACGGTTCTGATGACACCAAAACACACCGTAAGATCAAGCACGTACTTGGCCAATCTAATGCCGATAACCGTGGCCGCCTGTTGGTCAGCGAACTGTTCACCGTTGGTGCGGGTGGTTGGTCTGGTTTCCCTCCTCACAAGCACGATGAAGACCGTGTTAAGCCTGACGGTAGCAAAGAAACGCTATACGAAGAGGTTTACCAGTTCCGCTTCAACCCTGATTTCGGTTTCGGCGCTCAGTTCTTGTATGAGCATGAAGACGACTTCGGCCCTGTATACCACGTACGTACCGGCTCTGTGATTGCCATTGATAAAGGTTACCACCCAAGCGTTGCTGCTCCGGGTTACGAGATGTACTACTTCACCATCATTGTGGGGAAAACAGAGAAGTCACTGATTCAGCACTTCGACCCGCATCATGAGTACCAAGTAGAAACTATTCCTGGCATCAAGGACATGATCGCCAAATTCAAATAACACGGAGGGCAATAATATGCTCGTAAACTTAAATGATTTATTGCCGCACGCAGCAGCGTCAGATTACTCAGTCCCATGTTTCAATGTATTTGGCTATGAAGATGCACGCGCAGTAGTTGAAGCGGCTGAGGAAGTGAATAAGCCAGTTATTTTGGCCTGTAACAAAGACGTTGTTGATTTCTACGGGGTAGAAACGGCCGCTGCAATGTTCCTAACCTTGGCGAAAAATAGCTCAGTTCCGGTCTGTTTGCATCTGGATCATACATACGAAGAAGAGATCGTATTCCGCGCATTGAAAGCTGGCTTTAGCTCGGTTATGTTCGACGGATCTCAGCTACCGCTGGAAGAGAACATTGCGCGAACTCGAAAAGTGGCGGATGTCGCCCACGCACTAGGCGCGTCGGTTGAAGGTGAAATTGGTTCTGTCCCTTATGATGAAGGTCGTGACCACATTAAGACCATTGACACTAGCCCTGCTGATGCAGCGCGCTTTGCTGAAGAAAGTGGTGCCGATTGTGTGGCAATCTCAGTGGGTAACGTACACCGTTTAACTGAACCAACTTGTACGATCAACTTTGGTTTGCTGGATAAAATCGCGAACGAAGTATCTATTCCATTGGTGATTCACGGTACAAGCGGCATTCGTGATGAAGATATGCAGGTGCTAAAACGTACCCGTGTCTCTAAATTCAACATTGGTACCTGCTTGCGTCAGGCGCTAGGTCACAACCTGCGCGACTTTATGAACGAAGAGCCGAACAAGTTCGACCGTATTTACTTCATGAAGAAGGCGATGCCGTTTGTGAAGGAAGAAGCGATACGCAACTTTAAGCTACTATCGTGAAAAAAACATACCCCAGCTTAATTCAGGCTGGGGTATAATTTATTGTTATTATTGCATTCTAGGAGGTCGGCGAAGTATGGAAGTTGCAGAACACGTACCTGCTGATTTAGACACATTACGAGAACTGATTGTTAAGCGGTACGATACACTAAGTGGCCGACTACAGCAGGTTGCTGACTTCGTAATGGCTCAGCCTATGCTCGTGGCTGTTGAAACGATGGCAACTATTGCTGAGCAAGCCAATGTGCCACTTTCAACATTAAGCCGCTTTTCTAATGCGATGGGTTTTTCTGGTTTCAGCTCTATGCAGGCGCTGTTCCGTGACCAATACCTGAACCGCCCTCGTGATTATAAAGAGCGAGTAAGAAAAGCGCGTGAGGGTGAAGAAGTTCGCCCCGAGTCGCCAACGGCTATTTTTGAAGATTTTGGTACAGCCAATGTCGATGCGCTAGAGCAATTGCAAATGCGGGTATCGCCGCAGAAGCTTGAACGTGCTGTTGCCTTGATGGATGCGGCAGACACGATTTATATCCAAGGCATGCGCCGTGCTTACCCTGTTGCCTTCTATATGTGGTATGCCTTGATGAAGTCAGATAATAACGTGGTGTTGCTCGATGACCACGGTGGTATGCTGACACCGATGACACGTCGAATGAATAAGAATGACGTATTGTTCACCGTCACTTTTGCACCTTATGCGCCTGAAACCAGTGAGTTGATTGAATCGGCTTACGAAAAAGGGGTACCAGTGGTGGCGATTACAGATAACCAGATGACCGCCCATGGCAGCAAAATGGACGTGTGCTTCGAAGTGCAAGAAGGCGAAATTATGGGCTTCCGCTCATTGAGCTGCTCGATGTACTTAGCTCAAACCTTGGCAGTCAGTTTGATGTGTCGTGAAACCGAATAGTGCTATCTGGCCTGATTAATTTAGGCTCCTTAGCAAACTCAGACTACATAAAACTGGCTTCGGCCAGTTTTTTTATGTGTGTCATCTTTATTCCATTAGTCGAAATGTCGGTAAATGACATTTATTCACCATTTCGCCTTCGGCTAGGATATAATGACTTATTAATTGTCATACAATACCCGCACTTTTTATAGGAACACCATGAAACTAGAGCGACGTGCCGATTTTATATTGGTAGCCACCACCATGCTTGCAGCTGCCGGTTGGATTTTTTCCAAGGAGGCGATACAAGGCTTACCAGCATTTGGTTTTGTTGGTTTGCGGTTCCTTCTAGCGTCGCTGTTACTATTGCCATTTTGCTTTCGCAGTATTCGCCAAGTAAAAAACAGCGATATGGTCAAGGCTATGGGGGTCGGGTGTATTCTTGCAACTGCGCTCTTGGTGTGGATCTATGCCATTTCAATTAGCGATACGCTAGGAGAGGGGGCGTTCATCATGAGCCTCTCCATGCTGTTTGTCCCGTTAGTGGCATGGCCGCTGTTTAAGCAAGCTCCATCACGCTTGTTTTGGATTTCGTTGCCTATTGCTATCGCTGGGCTATTGATGCTGTCATTGGGGGGCGGGAATGGATGGCAAGCGTCTGCCAGCCAGGTATGGTTTTTAGCATCCGCTGTTTTGCTGGCAGTCCATTTTAACTTCAATGGCAAATATGCCCGTCGTATTCCCACCTTGTTATTAACGTGCTTACAGCTGTTTGTCACAGGCTCCATGGGCTTAATTGCCTCCCTACTATTTGAGACCCGACCGGAATCGGTAGGCAGTGATATTTGGATGTGGTTCTTCCTCAGTGTGGTGGTCGCAACCAGTATCCGCTACGTAATGCAAACATCAGGTCAGAAGCATTCAACGGCCGCGAATGCCGCCATTATCATGTTATTAGAACCCGTGTGGACGGTGGTACTCAGTGTGTTGTGGTACGGTGAGGAGATGCCAGCCCACAAGGTGCTTGGTTGTCTGATGATTTTGTTTTCACTATTGATATACCGTGGCAGTGGCTTAGTGGTCGGCAAGTTCAAACAGTACAGAAAATCGCGGATGGAAAGGTTGCTGTAATAGGCCGTGTTGGAAAGTTTGTTATACAGATAAATAATAAAAAGTACCAAGAAAGCATTTGTTTATTTCGGCAAATGCTTTTTTATTAGATAACTGCTTTTTATTTCTATGCTAAATATAAGTCGGTATTGTATTTGCAAATTTTATTTAACTATCTGTGTAGGCTTTTTAATGTACAACTATGTCTAATTGTCATAACAAAATTTGACTCATATACCTAATAGGTGGCTATTTAACTATACAAAGAGGGGTAAGGTGTTTATTCTTAATTGAGTAAGCTAACTCGTTTTAGTGATTGCTGGTATTACCTATATATAAGATAAGTCTTAATCATATAGGTATTATTAATAAAAGTATAAATCGCTCAACATATTATCAGCATGAATGGTTGGTAGCCCAAAAGGAAGAAGTTTGATAGTGGTGGTTGAATGATATATATAGATACAGATAACTATCAGAAGAATGAAATAGTTAATTTAATATCCGAAAGCTTTCCAGGCTTTTTCACCGTTAGAAAGATGAGCGGTGAGCATGTTGCTTATAATCAAATCTATAAAAGCTTTTTCCCTTTTGAAGTCATGGGAAAGACCCTTAAGGATATCTCAGAGTTAGTTGACGATAGCGATGTGATTGATTTGCTGATCCAGTGTCAGCATAATGACGAGCAGCTTTTTGAAAGCGAAGAGTCCATTCTTGTCTTGATTGAGTCAATGGGCTCAAGCTATTTTGAGTCAGTTAGGTACTTTCTTGAAATCGATAATCAACCGCACGTTGCTTTGATGGCTTGGGATATCACCGACCGGGTGAAGGTTGAGAAGAAACTTAAGTTTCAACTCGAACGTGATGGTTTAACGGGAGCATTAAACAAACACGCATTGCTGATGCGTACCTACCAAGAAAATCAAACTATTGCTTATTTAGATCTCGATAATTTTAAGCAGGTTAATGATCACTTCGGGCATAGTGTTGGTGATGAAGTCTTAATTCTCTTTACTCAGTATATGCAGCAAGCATTAAGTCGACACGACTGTGTTTATCGGATAGGTGGCGATGAATTTGTCATTGTTTTTGACTGTGCATCAATTCAACAAGCAGAGAATATTCTGGTAGAAGCCCGATCGTATGTTGAGCGGAGTGAAAGGTTCAAAGGTGTTTCATTTAGCTTTGGCTTGGATGCAATGAGTAACCATGCAGATTTTGATGCATCATTAAAAAACGCCGATGTAAAACTCTACCAACAGAAAAGAATGCGTAAGATGAATACATTAGCTGTGTCATGAGTTTATCCGATTTGTAGCAGCAAGTGACTTTAAATCTTCGATATAAAAATCCGCGTGTAATAACGCGGATTTATATATACCCAAGCTACTTCAAGATGCAGTAACTTGGGTATATGACCACTCATTATTTCGGCCAGCTTTCTTCTTCAATTTTTGCCAAGGCAGCAGCGGCGCGTTGCAAGGCTGGAAGGAAGTGCAAAGCTTGTTCTGGCTTTAAGCGCATAATTGGCGCTTGGATAGCGATACCCAAGTTCGAACGGCCGTTTTTAGCTGGCACCAAAACTGCGACACAGAATAAACCTGGTAGGAATTCCTCATTATCAATGGCATAGCCATTGGCTTTGACGAGGGCTAGCTCTTCTTCAAGTGCCTCGAAGTCGATAATGGTTTTTTTCGTATACTGGGTGAGGGGCACATTGTTTAACAGGCGGCGGCGTTGTGATGGGCTCATATTCGCCAAAAAGAGTTTTCCTGTAGCAGAGCAGTGGACTGGTACTCGTGATCCTGGATGCAGGTAAAAACGCAGCGGGGCTTCGGTCTCGACTCGGTCGACATAAATGATCTCGCCACCCGATAGTGCGGTTAAGTTACAGCTTTCGCCCACCTCTTCTTTTAGCTGAGTCAGTACAGTGTGCCTAGCACTGTGCGTGGTGCTATTGAGCAAGAGCTTCTCTGCGAGGTTACGCAAACGTACGCCTGAGCTGTAGTGGCGGTCATCGCCATCACGCTGGATAATGCCTGCATTCTCGAGTTGTTGGAGCATGCGGTGCAAGGTAGGCTTTGGTAATCCGGTTTCTTCAACTAGCCCCTGTAGGGAGAAAAATTCGTCTTTCTCTGCAATTACTTCGAGCAAAGAGAAAAGGCGAAGCGTTGGGGTATCCCCTTCAATACGGGTAGGCTCTGTGTTTTTCACTATTTCTGCAATTGTCATATCTGTTTGATTCCTTTCAACATAATATTATCAACTTAATACTATACCCAAGTCATCTCGAACTCACTTATGTCCATTGATTATATCATTTATTTGAATCTGCGTTGACGATTTGCGATATAGTGATTAATATTTGCACATGTATCATTAAATGGAATTATTTGTCTCATTATTTGTTGTTTGTATTGTGAGGCCGATTAAGGCAGGCAGAATGAAAGCAATTAATAGAATCATAGAGCAAGCAAAGAAACACCCTAAACGCATTGTATTGTGCGAAGCCGAAGACAAGCGGGTATTGCTTGCTGCACAAAAAGTGGCTGCGCAAGGATTGGCGGAAATCATACTGGTTGGCGATGCGCAAAGGATCAAAAGGGATCTAGAGCAAATGGCGATGCCACTCGATGGTATTGAGCTTATCGACCCCAGAATGTCGCCTCACACACAAGGTTTTGCTGATGCTTTATATGAGCTACGTGCGAAGAAGGGAATGACATTATCGCAAGCAGAGCAGGAGGTACTTAAGCCGCTCTGCTTTGCTAATATGCTGGTGAGGCAGGGGAGAGCGGATGGCTCAGTTGCAGGTGCTGTTCACACCACTGGCGATGTTGTCAGGAATGCGATTCAGGTCATCGGTATGAGCCCAAACAGCGAGCTGGTGTCGAGCTTTTTCTTGATGATGTTATGCCAGCCTTTTCATCACCTTAAAGGCGGCATGATCTTCTCGGACTGCGGCCTAGTGGTGGATCCCAATGCTAAGCAGCTCGCCAATATTGCGCTATCGGCTGCTGAAAGCGCGAAAAGTTTGTTGATGGAAGAGCCGAAAGTGGCCATGTTGTCTTTTTCAACCAATGGTAGCGCGAAGCATATGGCGGTTGATAAAGTAGTCGAGGCATCCGAATACGTTAAGCAGCAGCAACCGAACTTGGCCATTGATAATGATGTACAGCTTGATGCGGCAATTGTGGCTGAGATCGCCCAGAAAAAACTGCCGAATTCCAAGGTAAAAGGGCAATCGAACGTGCTGATTTTCCCAAACCTGGAAGCGGGAAACATTGGCTACAAACTGGCTGAACGTGTTGGCGGTGCTATCGCCATTGGCCCACTCCTGCAAGGATTAGCCAAACCAGCCAATGATTTGTCACGAGGATGTAGTGTTGAGGATATATACCATGTTATTGCTGTGACAGTGGTACAAGCACAACAAGCGGCCAAGCTTGAACAGCACCAGCCAAAAGAAGTATTCATTCAAACGTAAGGACGCAAAACGTGGCAATAGAAAACCTTTTCCTGTTGCTCGCCGTGATAATGGTGGGCACCTACTTTCAGACCGTCACCGGATTTGGTTTGGGGATCATTGCCATTGGGGCAGCGACGGCTTTTGAGTTGACCACGGTGGCGATTATGGCCGCCGTGGTCAGCCTTGTGACATTGGCAAATTGCGCATTTGCTTTGCCGGGTGCGACGAGAAAGCTGGATTGGAAGGCGGTGAGGGCGGTGGTCATCGGGGTATTGCCTGGTGTTGTGGTTGGGGTCATGCTGCTGGAGTTTCTTAGCTACTCTGCCGCCAGTGCATTGCAGTGTTTGGTCGGGATTATGATCGTTTATAGTGGCGTTAATTTCATGCTCCGTCCGGCGCAGCAGTCAGAGCGTTCAGGGGATACCAGCTTCTTTGTGAGTGGTTTTGGTTCAGGGTTAACGGGTGGCCTGTTTGGCATGGCTGGGCCTCCGTTGGTTTATCAGTTTTATCGCCAGCCGTTTGATATCGGTATTATTCGTAACATGCTGCTGGTGGTATTTGCCTGCACTTCGGCATCACGCAGTATGTTTATTGGTGTGCAAGGGCAATTGAGTCAGGAAATTTTGATATTAACGGCTGTCGCATTGCCAGTAGTGACAATCACGACGTTTTTAGGTCGACGGTTTCCGCCTCCGTTCAGCGCAACAACCATGCGACGGGCGGTATTTAGCCTGTTGATGGTTATTGGCGTCTATCTCATTGTCACAGCTATCATGGGCATGGTGGCTTAGTATCGAGCCCGAGATGCCAATAATCTGATTATGTCGTTAATGTGCACTTGGCTAACAAGCTTATCGGCATCAAGGGCAAGGTTGTAACGGTAGTAGGGGCTGAGATCCAGCCCTACGCCCAGCCCGTAAATTTCGACTTGGTCTTGGTACTGGCTGACGACTTCTTTTAGGTGGTTATCCAAATAGTATTTATCGTTGGTCAGGTTGGTTGCGGTGTCCATCGGGCAACCGTCAGAGATGACAAAAAGAATGCGCCTCTGTTCACTTCGCTGGATAAGCCGCTTGCATGCCCAATCGACTGCTTCACCATCTATCCCTTCCTTAAACAAATCAGCTTTCAACAGCGCGGCGATATCTTTGCGGGCATGGCGCCAGTGACGATCAGCTTCTTTGAATATAAGGTGGCAACGCTCGTTTAGCCTACCGGGAAAACGTGGACGCCGTTGTTTTAGCCAGTCGCCATGTGCTTTGCCGCCATTCCAGCTGTTGGTGGTAAATCCCAACACTTCGCTATCAATATTGGCCATGCCCAGTGCTTTAACCATAGTGTCTATTAACATCGCGATTTGGTTCACGTGCTCACGCATCGAGCCGGAGCAATCAATGAGAAAACTCACCGTGCTGTTGGGCGAGGGGCGATACTGCTCTTGGCAAAATAGTCGCCTCTCGTTGGGTGAGCTAAGCAGCTGGCTCAACCGCCGGCCGTCAATGTAACCCTCTTCTTCACCGTATTGCAAGCCATCTCGCTGGGGCTGGTATAAACAATTTGCTAGCTGGCGGGAAAGTTGCCTTACGTTGATCCCTTGGTGCTGTAGTTGGCTATCTAGTTGCTCTCTTAGCTGTGTGAGCAATGCTTGACGAACTAATTTGGCAGCATGTACCTCGCGGTCGTATGCCGTGGTAAAAATCTGGTAGCGACTATGGTTTTCACGGTAAGCGTGGCTTACGCCGGTGGCTGCAGTGGCTATGGATTCATTCGCTGGGTTCTCGAAGTCAAGGAGCAATGAAAACGATGAGATGATCTTTTTGGTTTCATTCTCTTCGGTTTCATCTTTGGTTTTTTGCTCAGCTTCAATCATGCCATCAATAATGGCAGCAAGAGAAAGCGCATATTGGGCATATTGGCTTTGGTGCTGTCGGTGTCTTCGCAGCCCAGCCAATTCCGAACCAATGATAGGTACGATGCCAGCTCGTGTTGCTTCGATAAAGTCTTCAATATGGGGGGAAACAGGTATTGCGTTTAACCTGGAACGGCTGATTTGTACCACGGTGAACAACAGGTTTCCGAGATGGGTATCTGCCATTCCCGAGTGATAGAACGCCATCGCCCATGAGTCGAAATTGGCTTCGATATTGGTTTTCATGCCGAGCAAAGTGGTTGAGGGATGGGCGGCATAACTTTCGCATCTCAGTTGTTCCAGTATTTCAAAGATTAAACGTGCTATTGGTGCTTGCGGGCACAGTTGGCGATGTAATTCTGGATCTGAATAGCGCAGACGCAGCGAGATCGCATCAGCTTTACCTCGCTGAATAATAAAATCAGTTGCTGCTATCGAGGCTGCTTCTTGCTCTCTAAGATGGGGAGCATGAACCGGTACTATCTCGTTTTTTATATAGAGGTGATCCCCACGATAATGCAATTTTTGCTCATTACTTAATGCCCTGAGTGTAGAAACGCAAAGTTCTCGGCGCTTTTGATGTTCACGCTTGAGCGGCTTCATTCGGTTGCTCCTACTTTCGTTTGTACTAACCAAGACTCATTAAGTTCTTCGTTAAAGCAGCGTTGGTAGTATTCCGCGACGAGAGGGCGTTCATATTCATCGCATTTATTGAGGAAGGACAGCCGGAAGGCGAGGGCCGGGTTATTGAAGATCTCGCAGTTCTCAGCCCAAGTAATCACGGTACGGGGGGACATTAGGGTAGAGAGATCGCCAGCAGCAAAGCCTTTGCGGGTAAGATCGGCCAATGTGACCATACGTTCGATTAATACCCTACCGTTCTCGGTATCTTTGCTGGGCACGCGTGATAAAACGATGGCGGCTTCTTCGTGGGCTTCTAGGTAGTTGAGTGTGGCAATGATATTCCAGCGATCCATTTGGGCATGGTTTAGAGATTGCGTGCCGTGGTAGAGGCCAGAGAGGTTGCCAAGGCCAATGGTATTGGCGGTGGCAAATAGCCTAAATGCTGGGTGAGGCTGGATCACCTTGTTCTGATCAAGCAAAGTAAACTTGCCATCTCGCTCCAGTATTCGCTGGATCACGAACATAACGTCCGGGCGGCCTGCGTCATATTCGTCGAATATTAACGCCACCGGGCGTTGCAGAGCCCACGGTACAATGCCTTCTTGAAATTCAGTCACCTGCTTACCATCGCGAACGACAATGGCATCTTTGCCGACGAGATCAAGGCGGCTTAAATGCCCGTCAAGGTTGACTCGTACACAGGGCCAATTCAGCCGGGCGGCGACTTGTTCTATGTGGGTGGATTTACCGGTACCGTGCATACCTTGGATCATTGTCCGGCGGTCTTGGGCAAAGCCCGCGAGTATGGCAAGGGTCACTTCAGGGTTAAATCGGTACGCATGATCAATTTCTGGAACATGATCATCTCGGTAGCTAAAGGCAGGCACTTGGAGATCGGTATCGATACCAAATAACTGCCTTACGGATACCATTTTATCGGGTCCGCTCATCATTTTATCCGCCATTCCTTCTCTTCCTTTCTTAGCAAGGTTCCATTTTGAGCTGTCTTTTTGCTCAAGATTTATTCATTTTTTGTCATTTTGTACAAAACGGAAACGCCAAAATGGTAAAAATGCCACACTGATATCACTTTTCGGAATAATTTGTATCGAATATTGATTTTTGTTTGACGTATAAAATTCGACCGACTAGGGTTTAATTGAATTTAGGAAATCGAGACGAAATATTCCATTTAATGGATGCGTCATCCATCACCAAGGAGATACAGAGAATGAGCGAACTAGATGCACGTACTGTAGTAAGTGGCCCAACGAAAATGACCCCTTCAGAAGCCTTTGTTGAAACCATGGTTGCGAATGGCGTAACCGATATGTTCGGCATTATGGGGTCTGCATTTATGGATGCGATGGATATCTTCGCGCCGGCAGGCATCCGACTTATTCCAGTCGTACATGAGCAGGGCGCAGCCCATATGGCAGATGGATACTCGCGAGTATCTGGTAACCACGGCGTTGTGATCGGGCAAAACGGACCGGGTATCAGTAACTGTGTGACAGCCATTGCAGCGGCTTACTGGGCACACAGCCCGGTTGTCATTGTTACGCCTGAAACGGGTACGAATACAATGGGCTTGGGGGGCTTCCAAGAATGTAACCAGCTGCCGATGTTCCAAGAATTTACCAAGTACCAAGGACACGTTACTCACCCATCACGTATGGCTGAATACACTGGTCGTTGTTTCGATCGTGCCATGAGTGAGATGGGCCCAACCCAGCTGAACATCCCTCGTGACTATTTTTATGGCGAAGTGACTTGTGAAATCCCTAAACCAGCTCGGTTGGATCGCGGACCAGGTGGTGATCAGAGCTTGAATGATGCGGTTGAATTGCTAGCTGAAGCTAAATTCCCTGTCATTATTTCCGGTGGCGGCGTGGTCATGGGTGATGCCGTAGAAGAGTGTAAGGCACTGGCAGAGCGTCTTGGCGCGCCAGTTGTGAATAGCTACCTTCATAATGACTCTTTCCCTGCTAGTCACCCTTTGTGGTGTGGTCCACTTGGCTATCAAGGATCAAAAGCGGCAATGAAGTTGATTTCTCAAGCTGATGTCGTCATTGCACTGGGTTCTCGCTTGGGTCCATTCGGTACACTACCGCAGCATGGTATGGAGTATTGGCCTAAAGATGCCAAGATTATCCAAATTGATGCTGACCACAAGATGCTGGGCCTAGTGAAGAAGATTTCAGTTGGTATTTGCGGTGATGCGAAAGCGTCGGCGGTGGCATTAACCGAGCGACTAGAAGGTCGCAGCCTATCTTGTGACGCTACGAAAGATGAGCGCTTTAACAAGGTACAGGCTGAAAAAGAAATCTGGGAAAAAGAGCTGGATGAGTGGACGCACGAACGCGATCAATTCAGCTTGGATATGATTGAGCAAAATGCGCAGGAAAAACCGTTCTCAGGTGGTGAATACCTACACCCTCGCCAAGTGCTTCGTGAGCTTGAAAAAGCGATGCCGGAAGATGTCATGGTCTCAACGGACATTGGTAATATTAACTCGATTGCCAATAGCTACCTACGCTTTGAAAAACCACGCAGCTTCTTTGCCGCAATGAGCTTTGGTAACTGTGGCTATGCGTTCCCAACCATTATTGGTGCGAAAGCAGCGGCACCTCATCGCCCGGCCATCTCGTATGCGGGTGACGGTGCATGGGGCATGAGCTTGATGGAAACCATGACCTGTGTGCGCCACAACATCCCGGTGACTGCTGTGGTGTTCCATAACCGCCAGTGGGGAGCAGAGAAGAAGAACCAGGTCGATTTCTACAACCGTCGCTTTGTTGCGGGTGAGTTGGACAACCAGAGCTTCGCTGAGATTGCACGTGCGATGGGAGCTGAGGGTATTACTGTCGACCGCTTGGAAGATGTAGGTCCAACCTTGCAGAAAGCGATTGATATGCAGATGAACGAAGGTAAGACAACAGTCATCGAAGTCATGTGTACCCAAGAGTTGGGCGACCCGTTCCGCCGCGATGCACTGTCTAAGCCTGTTCGTCACTTAGATAAGTACAAAGATTACGTTTAATTTCGTAGCTAACTCTACGTAACCCACTTAGCCTGACCAGTATTGGTCAGGCTACCTAAGCACCCAAAAATTGATTGTACTACTTATTAACAACCTAGGGTGTAAGCCAAGCGAGGGATGGCTATGACTACGCGTACGTCGAAGATCAGCTCGTCGAAAATAAAACACTCAAATGATTCAAAGCCTATTTTTAATGAGGCGAAAAAATGGCTACCGGGCTTTTTACTTTGTAGTGTCATTGCAGCAGCAGCCTCATTTGTTTCGGCGCAATATGGCGGGCCAACATTTCTGTATGCGTTATTAATCGGGATCGCTTTTCATTTCTTATCAGACAATCATAAATGCATTCCTGGTATTGAAATGTCAGCAAAGAAATTAGTCAGAATAGGGGTGGCTTTATTAGGAGTAAGAATTGCAATTAGTGATGTGAATGCCATTGGAGCGGCTGGTGTTGTTGCCTTAGCAGGGGCGGTGATATTAACCATTAGCTTTAGTTTGTTATTAGCTCGACTATTAAAGCTGCCTTCCATGCTTGGGATTTTGTCTGGCGGTGCTACGGGAATATGCGGTATTTCAGCGGCAATGGCTATCTCATCAACCTTGCCCCAGAACCGGGAAAATGAACACTATACATTGTTAACTGCCATTGGGGTGGCGAGTTTTTCAACTGTAGCCATGGTGCTATACCCATTAGTGGTGACGGTGTTAGGGTTGAACACCTTTGAGGCCGGATTGTTCCTCGGGGGCTCTATTCATGACGTTGCCCAGGTCGTAGGGGCGGGGTTCATGGTGTCATCGGAAGTCGGCGATGCAGCAACGTTGTCGAAGATGTTCAGGGTGGCGATGCTGATGCCTGTGGTGGTTTTCTTCGCCTTTACATTTCGCTCAGCCCGTGAAGCTGGCAGTGATAAGGCGGCCGCGAAACAACCGTTAGTGCCACTGTTTTTGGTTGTATTCATCTTGCTGGTGGTGATTAACAGTATTGGCCTTATTCCAACGGAGGTTGTTACCTTTAGCTCAGATCTTTCTAAGTGGTGTTTGGTGATTTCTATTGCCGCACTAGGAGTGAAGACGTCATTTGAAAAATTATCAGAATTAGGCTGGAAGCCAATCATTCTTTTAATGGGCAACGCGGTATTTATTGCCGCTTATATGTTAGCCGTTGTGTTCATGTGGCGTTTTATTAGTTAGTTATCCAGTAAGTCGAATAACCATCACTATTAATGGCAGCGCAATCGTATTTTATTTTGCTGTGCCATTGAATATATGCTTACACATATTAGCCGGGGGAAGTATGAATTCTTTACCATATATAGGCTCGTTAACAAAGTATCTTACGTTGATTGATGAAATCAGCCAAGGCGATGAATTGGTCTTGTTTAGAGGCCAACCAAATAAAAGAAAGTCGTTACTACCATCTATTGCGCGGGAAAGTGAATATATCAGCACGATCGCGAAAGAAAAGGATATGCTCGACTGTCTTTATCGCTTGGGCCGAAACAAGCTTGAAACAGAGAGAGTGGACTATTGGCATTTATTGTCTGAAGCCCACCACCATGGTTTGAAAACACGCCTGCTGGACTGGAGTAGTAACCCATTGGTGGCTTTGTGGTTTGCTTGCCAAACGCCGGGCAACCATCCTCATGTCTATATTTTGAAAGCTGGCGGTCGACAAGTTGATAACTTTTCCTCTGACCCGTTTGAATTTAGTGAAACCAAAGTGTTCCAGCCTCCTGTCATACACCCAAGGGTCAAGGCGCAAAGTGGTTGGTATAGCATTCACCCTTCCGTTACCGATTCGGGCAATAAAGAGCGCTTCACGCCGTTTGAGCACGAGATTGCCAGTAGTGATGAAGTGTATGAAATTCCCATCCTGCCCGAGATGAAAGAGCAGTTGCTGATTGACCTCAATAAGTGCGGAGTGAATGAACGCCTCATTTATCCAGACTTGACGGGCTTATGTTTACACATCAATAAGCTATTCGAGCAGCCATCGACCTTGAGTTCCAGTGAGGACAACCCATCCAACGATGGGGTTGGTGAGGACAATGAGGCTTTGCTGGCGTCTAACTTGGTTGAATACCACCATACGCCTTCTTCTTCGGTGTTGGCGAATGAGTCATTGCAGCAATTAAATCAACGCGAAATCAATGGTGGTTTGCAGCAGTACCGCCATACCTATACCGATGATTTTGACTTTGATTAAACTCTGAAGCAATTTATTGGAATAATTCGTTTCATTAAGTGGAAATTATATTGACCAAACAATAGGTCGAGACTAAAGTTAAGTTAAATATTTGTTAATGAAATGGTGGGTTCGAGAATTTATCAGCCAGCGTACACATAAGCCAACCTTGACGGTTAGCTCGTAGCGAATAGCGATAAGTTCCATCGTAACCGTAACCTGGGAAGGTTTCATCTGAATTTTCAAATATAGGCGAATAAGATTGCTGATTTGGGATGAAATAGTATCAATGTCTCGTTTATCAATAAGTCTCATTGACGTGTTATTTACAGGAATATAACTTAACCAAAATTTAACATTTGAGTTTCGTAGTTGGTTGATAGGTCTTAGTAATACTTACTTTTAAAAGGATAGAAAAATGAATACTCAGTCTGTTGAAAACACTCAAAATGAAGTCAATGTCGAATTTTTACAGGCCTTCAATGATGCGTGGAACAACCATGACATTGATGCATTGATGAGTTTTGTCACAGATGACTGTGTTTTTCACACAGTAGCGGGGCCGGAACTCCAAGGTAGTACTATTTCTGGTCGCGATGCGGTTCGAGATAGCTTTCAGCAAGTATGGAAAAACTTCCCGGATGCAGCTTGGCTTGATGGTGAACATTTTATTAGTGGTGATCGTGCCGTCTCTGAATCCACCTTCAGCGCTACAAAGCCTGACGGCAGTAAAATAGAAGCTCGTATGGTGGATGTCTTCACACTTAAAGGCGGCAAAATCCAAGTGAAAAATGCGTTCCGCAAAGATCGCCCAGCCTTTTTTGAATCTAACTAAAGCACCTGAGTAGAGACTGAACTTAAGACGTTGACACGAAGGAGCTGACAATGAACTCTCTTGCTGAAAAGATACGCTCTCCGCAACAGGAGCAGTCACCAAATTCAACACAAACGGCCACTAAACCGTTCAATAAATATGATCCATCGTATGACCCTCTAACCGCGAAAACGCCAGGCCACGGTAGTGAATATGCGCCTACCTACTGGGTGGGAACAGCGGGCGAACCGCCAGCGGATGATGGGCCGATCCTCAGTGATGTGGATGTGGATGTCGCGATTATCGGATCAGGTTTCACAGGATTAACCACAGCTATCCACCTCGCTGAGCAATACGGTATTAAAGCGACCGTATTAGAGGCTAACCGAGCCAGCTGGGGGTGCAGCACCCGTAACGGTGGCCAAGCACAATGTGCGTCGGGACGCTTGAAGCGGTCACAGTGGATACAACGTTGGGGACTAGACACTGCATTGAAGATGCATGAAGAGTGCCTTGACGGGATGGAAACCTTCAAAGGTTTAATCAAAGATATCGACTGTGAACCCCAGCATGGAGGGCACCTTTATGTTGCCCACCGAGCGAAAGTCATGCCGACGCTGGAAAAAGAAGCCAAGTTGCTGCGTCAAACCTTTAACTATGATGCCCAAATACTTGATGCTGATACTGTTAAGCGACTTTATGTTGGGGATCAAGAAGCGGCTGGTGCCATGCATGAGCCAGAAGGCATTGGTATTCATGCGGGAAAATTAGCCTTTGGCTATTTGAAAAAAGCCCGTGCACTGGGCGCTACCGTTCATCCTGCTAGCCCTGTTATTGGCTGGGAAACCAAAAATGGCGTCCATCATCTGCGCACCCCTGGCGGTATTGTTCGTGCTCGCTCGGTCGGCATTGCCACGGGTGGGTATACATCGCAAGGGCTACACACCCAGCTGAAAAATCGCCTACTACCCATATTGTCAAACTCTCTGGTCACGCGTCCGTTAACGGCTGAAGAGTTAGCTGCGTGTAATTTCAAAACCAATCAAGTGATCACCGATACCCGAGTATTGCGTCATTACTATCGCTTGCTCCCTGATAACAGGGTTCAGATTGGCACACGCAGTGCGATAACCGGGAAAGCGGCCCCAGAGGCCAAGTATGAGCAAATGCTAAAGGCTGATCTGGCCAGAAAATTCCCAACACTTGACGGGATCCAAGTTGATTATTCATGGTGGGGCTGGGTGGATGTTAGCCACGACATGATGCCTCGTATCTATCAACCAAATGCCAAAGAGTCTATTTATTACGCGCTAGGTTATGGCGGTAATGGGGTGATGTACTCAGCCCAAGCCGGTAAACGCCTCGCACAGTGGATTGCTGGCGAGGGTAAGGAGCTCGATCTCCCTATTTTCCAATCTAAATTGCCTTTCCCTAATGTAAGAGAGGTTGTCGAATCAGAAGCTTTTGCGCCATTCAGGCGATTTGGTCAGCGGTTTTTGTACCGTTGGTATCACCTGAAAGACGAAGTCTTGTAACACGCCAATTAGAAACACCTGCTGTACGTAACACACATAAACTTTGACCAGGATGTCTTCGCACGTTGTTCCGTGGTCACCTTTAAATACTTCGCAATCACAGCGATAAAATAGAAAAGGTCACGACTATTATGTTCACGAAAAGCAAACTATTACCCTTTGTTACTGCTGTCAGCCTTGCCGTTTCATCACCGTTTGTAATGGCAAAGAATTTTAAAATGGCAATTGGTGACGCCGCTGGCGGCACACAATGGGAATTGGGCACTAAATTTACCGAGCTGCTAGAAGAAAAAACAAATGGGGAAGTGAAGGTCGACTTATTCCCAAATGGCCAGTTGGGTAATGAACAAGATACAGTGAATAACGCCGCGATTGGCTTACTCGACTTTTCGATTTTGGCAATTAACAACGTCACACCGTTCTCACCAACGGTAGGGCTGCTAACCATGCCTTACGTTATCCAAAGTGCGGATGAAGCAAAATTGCTCACCCAGGGTGAAGTAGGGCAAGAGCTCGTTGACAATACATTGCGCGATGCGGGTGTCAGGATCATCGGCTGGGCATATTCAGGCTTCCGTGTACTGACCAACTCTAAGCGTCCTGTTAAATCACCTGAAGATCTTAAAGGTTTGGTCATCCGTGTTCCACGTAATGAAATCATGATTTCGTCATATCAAGCATGGGGCGTTAACCCAACCCCAATGGCATGGTCTGAAACATTCACTGGCCTACAGCAAGGTGTTGTTGATGGGCAGGATAATCCATATATCACTGTTTATGCGATGAAGTTTAACGAGGTTCAGAAGTACGTTACCAATATTCGCTATATCTTCTCACTTGAGCCACTCATTATCAGCGAATCGATTTTCCAGCAGCAGTCACCTGAAATGCAGGCCACTATTCTGGAAGCGGGTCAAGAAGCAACCGATCACAGCTTTGCTTATCTCGCTCAAACAGAAGGCAAGATCCGCAAGGATCTAGAAGAGAAGGGCATGGTATTCACCGATCCTGCTAATGATGAAAAAGAGTGGATCGAAAAAGTCACGACAGCGGTATGGCCTAAGTTCTACGCTAGCATCGGTGGTAAAGAAAAGCTTGATGAAACATTGAAGTTACTGGGGCGTTAATACTACTGCCCATCAATGAAGACATGCTTTATTCAGGTGGTCGGCATCTGGATAAAGCATGAGGCCACTTGTTCCCCTTAAGTCAATAAACAACGCAATTACAGCAATAACAACAGGGGAATTGAAGTTGACTGGAGGCTATATGACTGTCACGCAAACCATTCGAAAGCACCTGAATAATATTGAAGAATATACGTGTTGCTTGCTACTTGCTGTTTTTGTTTTACTTTTATTTGCTCAAATCTTACTTCGTCAATTTTTCCAATACTCTATACCTTGGGGTGATGAAGTTGCCACTTACATGTTTGTTTGGTTTGCTTATTTAGGCGCAGTCGTTGCCGCAAAAATGTCAGCCCATAACCGAGTAAGTTTTCATTTCAAATTCTTCCCGCCCATCGTCAAAACTGTTTGTGAAACCATTGCTGATATGCTTTGGGTTGCGTTTAACGCCTACTTTGTTTACCTCAGCTACGACTTTGTTTTCAACAAGATGAACCTATTCTGGAAATCCCAAACGACAGGGATCCCGATGAAGTATTTCTACATGATCCTCCCTCTGGCATTTACTTTGATGACAATTCGAATTCTATGGAATAACTACGAACGTTTGTTTAAAGGGGTTGAAGCTGAAGATCCCGAAGCCAAAGAATTGAAGAAAATGCAAAAACTCAATGTTCAAAAGTCGCCAGTATAAATAGAGGCGAGGGAATTACTCATGGAAGATTATTTAACACTGATATTATTTGGCGGCTTCCTGGTCATGTTGATCTTAGGTGCGCCTATCACGGTATCGCTAGCAGGCGCGTCGATGGCGGCCTACTTGGTGCTTGATAAAAACCCCATTGCGTTAGTACAAATTGCTTTTACGTCAGTGGGAAACTTTCCGCTGATGGCGCTGCCGGCATTTGTGCTTGCAGGCGCGTTAATGGAAGCGGCTGGTATCTCAAAGCGGTTGGTTGATATCGCAGAAAGTCTCGCAGGGCCGGTAACCGGTGGCTTAGGCGCGGCAACCGTTGTCGCTTGCCTATTCTTTGGTGCGATTTCAGGCTCGGGGCCAGCGACCACCGCTGCGGTGGGTATGTTGATGGTGCCAGCGATGGTGAAACGCGATTATGAGCGCAGCTATGCTTCGGCTGTCACGGCTGCCTCCGGAGGGTTGGGGATCATTATTCCGCCGTCGATACCCGTGGTTATTTTTGGTATCTCGGCAATGGGCTTAATGCCACCTCCTGAAGCGATTGCACAGCATGGGCAGTTTGCCTCTTTATCTATCCCTAAACTGTTTGTTGCAGGTGTTGTGCCTGGGCTTATCATGGCGTCGACCTTGGTGTTCACCAATTACTTTATTGCTAAGAAGCGTGGCTATAAAGGGCTCACTGAAGATTGGTCTTTTGGTGATATTAGAGGTGCATTTCGACGCGGGATTTGGTCTATATTGGCACCGTTTTTGATTCTTGGCGGGATCTATAGCGGTATGTTCACCCCGACAGAGTCGGCCATTGTGGCAATTTTCTATTCGCTGTTTGTGGGCTTTGTTATTCACCGCGAGCTGGCATTTAATAACATCATTAAATCGCTGACGACAACAACTTGGATCACTGGCCGTGTCTTACTGATCTTATTCGCCGCTACGGTATTTGGTCGCTTGCTTATCGAACAGAAAATACCGGTAGTGGTTGCCGATTCATTGCTAAGCCTTACCGACAATATGTATATGGTGTGGGCGCTGACCATTATGTTGCTGTTGTTTATCGGGATGTTCATGGAAACATTGGCGGCAATCATGATTATCGTTCCGGTGTTATTACCGATTATGTACATGCTGGGTGCCGATCCAACCCATGTTGGTATCGTGGTGGTGTGTGCGTTGTCCATTGGCTTTGCGACCCCACCACTGGGAGAGAATATTTTTGTCGCATCCGGTATTGGTGGCTCCACCGTTGAGCAAATTACCGCACGTATACACCCATTTGTGATTGCTTCCGTTATAGGGGTATTCGTGGTGGCCTTTTTCCCTCAACTTAGCCTGTGGCTACCGTCGTTAGTTGGCTATTAATAATAGATTGGCTACTAATAGGTTGGCCACTAATTGGTTTGGTATAGCTTTATGAAAAATAGATTTATGAATAATCGCTTTAAGAAAAACAGTGTTGTGAATAATAGGTCTATGAAGAAAGTGAGTAGTTTGGTCATTATTGCCCTCTTAATTTTGTTAATTGGCAGGGTGGGGGCATTTGATGATACCGCTCAATCGGATGAAGGTTCATTGGTTGCTGACTTGCCTATTATTACTGAAGACGCTCAGCGGACGATAAGTTTACTGGATAAGGCGGTAAACCATATTAAAGAGCGAGGTAAGGACGGGGTGTCTGATTTTGCCACCCAGTCCCGATTCACCGATAACGAACTTTATGTGTTTGCCCTCGATACGGAGGGGATGTTTCTCGCCAGTGGTGGTTCGTCGGCTGGACTAATAGGTGACAATGTAACAAATACACCTGATACCCACGGTAAGCTTTTCTTTCGCGATATGATCGCGTTAGCAAAAGAACACGGTGAAGGGATTGTGGAGTATTACTGGACTAACCCGGTAGATAGTCGGGGTGAACCCAAAAGGACCTTGTTCAAGCGAGTGGGTGAGGTGATAGTGGCGGTAGGTTACTACCCGTCACGATCAACGGACTATCAAGCAAGGGCGTTTTTGGATGAAGCGACCAAAGCACTGATCACTGATGAAAAAGATGCACTTACTGAGTTCAATCATCATGAAAGTCCATTCGTGAAGAACGACTTGTATGTGTTTGTTTTAGATAAGCGTACAGGGGTATTTCTCGCTCATGGGGCAACACCTTATTTGGTTGGAAAGGTTTTCAATATTGAAGGTAAGCCAATGGTCGAAGACATGTTAAAACTGGCAGAGGACACAGGCCGAGGTGAAATTAGTTACCCGTGGCTGAATCCGACATCGGGCAAAGTTGAGAAAAAACACACTTATTACCGTATCCTTGATAATAAATTGGTGGGTGTTGGTTATTACCAAAGAGCGCCTTAGCCTTAGATAGTATGCGAAAGCATCATTTTGAATGGCTCGCCTTGATGAGGCGGGCCATTTTTTATGCCAATTATTTCATCATTATTGATCAAGTTTTGCGCATGTTACCTCGTCCACAAAGTGAATCATTTGTTTCATAATTGCTTTGAAAAGGTTTTTTTATTTCTATATGATTTTTGAAAAATAAATTTCGGCAATTTCTTTCTCGGGGGCGGTTCATGTCTAAGTTGCTTTCAAAATACCATGCACCAGATCAGTACGGAAACACTCAAAACATCACACCAGAGTCGGCTGAGTGGGGCTACGTAGGCTTCCAGGCGTATGAATTAGAAACGGGACAAAAATTGGAACTGCCTGCTAGTGACAATGAGGTTTGCCTTGTGCTAGTGGGTGGGTTTGCCACTATCACAACCGCCAATGAAACGTTCGAGAACATTGGTGATCGCATGGGGCCGTTTGAAAGAAAGAAGCCTTATGCCGTTTATGTCGCAAAAGGCGAGCCAATCACTGTTGTTGCTAATACCCAGCTAGAACTTGCCGTGTGTCAGGCGCCGGGTGAGGGTAATTACCAGACTCGATTGATTGCGCCTGAGAACATTGACGCTGAGCAGCGTGGGGTGGGTAACAACAAGCGCTATGTACATAGCATTCTGCCTGATTACAAAGAAGCTGACAGCCTGCTTGTGGTTGAAGTGTATACCGATGAGGGCTGCACGAGCTCGTACCCAAGCCATAAGCATGATCAGGATGCAGAGCCAAACGAAACTTACCTTGAAGAAACGTATTACCACCGTCTGAACCCTTCACAAGGGTTCTGTATGCAGCGTGTTTATACCGATGACAGGTCACTGGATGAATGCATGGCGGTATACGACAAAGATGTCGTGCAAGTACCAAAAGGTTATCACCCGGTTGCAACGATTGCGGGGTATGACAGCTATTACCTAAACGTAATGGCTGGGCCTACTCGCAAGTGGTTGTTCACTTGGGAAGATGATCATCAGTGGATCAACGAAGAGCAATACTCAGAAAAACACCAATAATTTAATTCCGGCAAAGGAGTGAGTCATGTTTAATATTGCGTTATTCGGCGCTGGCAGGATTGGCCAAGTGCATGCTGTAAATATTGCAAAGCATCCCAAAACGAAGTTGTACTCAATTATTGACCCCTATGTTGAAGGTGCAAATAAGCTAGCAGCAGAATACGATGCGCAAGTGCAAAGTATCGAGCAAGCAATGGCTGATCCGAATGTTCATGCGGTATGTATTTGTTCTGCGACCCACACTCATGCCGACCTGATAGAACTGGCGGCTCAAAATGGCAAAGTGATCTTCTGTGAAAAGCCAATTGATCTTGATATCAGTCGTGTTCGCGATTGTTTGGCAACGGTAAGAAAGCATAGTGTACCGATGATGGTTGGCTTCAACCGTCGTTACGACCCTCAGTTCCGCACTATCAAAAATCAGCTCAATGCGGGGGTAGTTGGCCAGCCTGAATCCTTGGTGATCACTTCTCGCGATCCGTCGCCACCGCCAGCTGAGTACACTAAGGTGTCTGGTGGTATGTTCCGTGATATGACAATCCATGATTTGGACATGGCTCGCTTTATTATGGGCGAGGATCCTGTGTCGATCACGGCACACGGCAGCTGCATGGTTGATCCTGCCATTGGCGAAGCTGGTGATATTGATACGGCGGTATTGGTACTTAATTTCCCATCTGGTGCAATTGCGACCATTAATAACAGCCGACGCTCAGGCTATGGCTATGATCAGCGTATCGAGTTGCATGGTTCTAAGGGCTTGCTACAAGCTGACAATGTGAAAGAGAACTTGGTACAGAACTGGGGTGATGACGGTTGTGTTGCTGCTAAGCCTCAACATTTCTTCCTAGAGCGCTATGAAGCGGCTTACATTGCTGAATGGCAAGACTTTGTCGATGTACTGGAAGGCCAAGAGCCTGAATGTGGCGGTGCCGATGGTGAGTTCGCTTTAGTACTGGCAGATGCTGCCCTTGAGTCGATGAAGCAAGGTAAAACCATTAAGCTTTAGCTTCTCGGTTTTTAAATCGAGATAACCTGCTCCTGAGTGACGGTGGGCTTAATTGAATCGTACCCCCGATATCGTCAACTAACCTACACTGTTCACTCTTTAAGCCTCGCGAATGCGGGGCTTTCTTATATCTACAATCTTTTTCTTTAATCGTTTTTTCTTTTAGGTGCTTTATTTAGCGCCAAAAATGCCGTTGTAGCAAAACGCTAAACAACGGCATTGTGAATACTATTTTTATTGCAGCTGGTTTTGGATTGCAGCAGGTCTTCGAGAGTAACTGGATACCGCAAAGTGGATCAGGCTGGATCAGCTATCAGCCACTATGGGAGCACTCGTACTCGCCCCTTGCCTGTAAGCCAATGATACCGCCAGTGTTTGTGCCAAGCATAATGAAGCCGACTGAGAGCGGAATGCATCCACTTGGGCTTCTTTTACTACAAAGCAAACATCGCTGAACGAAGCGAGTGGGCTGATTTGACTATCGGTGATAACAATTTGTTTTGCACCGGCTTGAGAGGCAACTTCACTCAGGGTGACGGTTTCCTGCGCATATGGGCTGAAACTAATAGAGAGTACCGCATCGTTTGGACCGATCATTGACAGTTGTTCTTTGAACATGCCGCCCAAACCATCGATGAGAAAGGCGCGGCGCTCAAGGTGACGTAGGGCATAAGTCAGGTACGATGCCACGCTAAATGAGCGTCTCAGGCCGATGAGATAGATGTTATCGGCCTTACTTAATATCTCCACCGCTTCTTCTAGTTTGTCTTCTGGTGTTTGTGAAGCCAGGTGATTCATTGCCTGTGTATTGGCACGGGCAAACTCTTGCAAAATCATCGCAGGCTTTTCGGGTGAGTTTTGCTCGGTTTCCAGCTCTTTGAATAGTTTGGCACGTTCGGTATAGCTGGTGGTTTCCTCCACCAAATTACGCCTAAATAGCTGCTTCATGTCGTTAAAGCCGCTAAAACCAAAGGCATTGGCAAATCGAATGAGGGTGGATGGCGGTACATCGGCTTGGTTGGCAATAACTGCAACCGTATCGAAGGCCACGCTATTAGTATTATCAAGCACATAGCGTGCGACTTGTTGCAAGCGCTTGCTCAGATCACCGTAACGAGTACGGATCTGATCTTGCAATTCAGTAAGGTTGGTAGCAACAGACATTATAAAACTCCCTTAGCGTGTACCACTATTCATTGTAAGGTGTTGAGCTTAAGTGTGAAATGTTTTTTTCATAAATTGACACATATATTCATTATTAGAATATACATTCCAAAGCGTGCGGGCAGTAAAGCATAGCCAGCACCCCGGCACTTTCTAATCGGTATGTACTCTAGAATGTCATCTGTATGAGGCTTTAAACGACGACCGCGCTATAACCGTTGATGATTTCTGCCACATTGCCGGTATTTCCCCGCTGGAGGCGACGATAGTGGTTTAGCGTTTTGGTGATGTACCTTGCGATGACATCTTCTTGTTTGGCGCAATTTGTTTGCCAAATTTGGCTGCCAACGGCATCAATGGGGTCATTTTTCTCAATCATCGATGAGACGAGCATAATTTCGTAAAAGCGTTGGTTATCCTCAATTAGCACTTCTTGCTTTAGGCCAAAATCTAATTCGATTAACTTTTGGCGTAGCGTAAATGGGTTGTTTACCGGACACAGCAAGAAATCAATATTCCTGTTTTGGTGGTGATGGTAAATCGATTCAACCAGTTCGGCCATTAAGTCGCCGCCTACGCCGGCGATGATAACAAGCTGTTTGCCCTCAAATTGACTAAGAGGGAGAGCCGAAACATCTTGGCAGTGCACTTCCCAAGCGCCTTCCGGATAGAAGCGTTGTAGGTTGCTTTCTACTGTCAACATTAGCTCAGGAACAATATCAACGAAATGAACACATTCTGCAGATAGTCGCGACAATAGGGCGGCACCGATAAGCCCATGGTCGCAGCAGCAATCCCAAATGTGGGTATAGCCAGGTGTTACCATTTGTTCTATCTGCTTTAATCTTTTACTGAGTTTCACTATGAAGCGCCTGATTACGTGTTAAACCGCGCGCATTTTAAAGGTTTTCTTTCCTATAGCAAGTCGCTTCTCTGGCAGAGAGATGAGCATTTGTGCGAAAAAAAAGCCACGCACCTAGGGGGGAAACGTGGCCACTTCAACGTGAAGCCCTACAGTAAAGTTAATTCGTTTTTGTATTTTTCAATTACTGATAAACCTATTTACTCTTCTTCTGGCGTTTCATATCGAAGACCACAGCGACGACGATGACCAAGCCCTTAACGACTTGCTGCCAGTAGGCGGAAACGTTCAGTAGGTCGAGTCCGTTTTGGAGTACACCCATTATCATGGTACCGATGATGGTGCCTTGAATGGTGCCGATACCACCGGCGTGCGAGACGCCACCAACGGTTGCAGAGGCGATGGCATCAAGCTCGTACATGACACCCAGACCAGGCTGACCAGAGTTGATACGTGCCGATAGGATAAGGGCAGCGATACCGGCGAGAAGACCCGCATAGGTATAAACTAAGATTTTGTATTTCTTAACATTAATACCTGACACATAGGCTGCTGTTTCGTTGCCACCAATGGCGTAGGCATATTTACCGAATCGGGTGTAGTTAAGCAGGATATAAGACACGATTGCCATGACTATGAATATAATCACCGGAACAGGAATACCCGCAACCGTGCCTTGGCCTATCCACTGGTAAGAATCAATCAGGCTACTGACTGGGCGCCCGTCAGAGTAGAGTAGGGCAGCACCACGGGCGATGATCATCATCCCCAGTGTTGCGATGAACGGGGGAATACCTGTGTAGGCAATCAAAGCACCATTGATATAACCACAAAGTGCACCTACGGCTAATGCCACAAGAATTGGCACAATAATCGGCAGTTCTGGCATGTTCGGGTACATCCGCATTCCCCAATCTAGGGTCTGCGCCATACTGGCTGATGCAACCGCGGCGACCGCAAGAACCGAACCGGACGACAGGTCGATACCTCGGGTAATAATGATGATGGTGACACCCAATGCCAATAGGCCGATACTGGCCATTTGGGTGACAACGTTAAGCAAGTTGGCAACGGTGAGGAATACCGGTGATAGAATCGACATCACCACACACATGGCAATGAAGACAAAATAGATCGCATACTTCGAAATAAATCGTTTGTAATTATGTGGCGATTTCGAATCAGACGTTGCTTCAATTAACTTCGCAATCATAATGACTTTCCTTGAATAATTTTATTGCGTCACCCTGTGCTATAGGGAGACTGTTAACTGTTCTGTTTTTATGTGGTGCTAGGCTAGGGCCATCGACATGATCTTTTCTTGGGTAGCGTCACTACCTTCGAGATGTCCTTTCAATTTACCTTCGTGCATCACCAAGACGCGGTCACTCATACCAATCACTTCAGGTAGCTCTGATGAGATCATCACCAAGCTCTTACCCATACCGGTAAGCAGGCGCATCAGCTTATAGATTTCCGATTTAGCCCCGACGTCGATACCTCGGGTTGGCTCATCAAGGAACAAAATGTCGGGTTTTGTTAGCATCCACCGCGCCAGCAGCACTTTTTGCTGGTTGCCGCCGCTGAGGTTGTCGATGGCTTCGCTCATGTGAGGGGTTTTCACTTTCAGCTTTTTACAATGGTCTTCACTGTCTGAGCGCATTTTGCGCACGTCGAGCACATTGGTCACGCGACTTTTGTAAGCGTCTAAGTGGGCAATAGAAGTGTTAGCGAAGATATCCAGCATCAGGTACAGCCCTGAATGGCGGCGGTCTTCGGTGAGGAAGGCCATTTTGTGGCTGATGGCATCTTGCGGGGTGCGGATCTCCACTTCTTCGCCATTGATCCAGATTTCACCGACGTCTTTATCGCGAACACCGAATAGAGTTTCGATAAGTTCGGTACGCCCAGCGCCCACCAGGCCGGCGATACCGAGGATCTCACCTTCATGCAGTTTGAAGCTAATATCTTCAAATGCGCCTTCAACGGCAAGGTTTTTCACTTCAAGGCGGATTTTGCCCGGCTTCGCTGTTGGGGGAGGGAACACATCGCCTAAGTCTCGGCCTACCATCATCTGTACCAACTCTTCATTATTGGTATCTTTGGCCTCACGTTCACCGATATAGCAGCCATCCCGGAATACGGTGATGTCATCACAAATTTTGAAGATTTCATCCATTTTGTGGCTGATGTAGACCATTGCTACACCTTGAGATTTAAGCATCTCGATAATTTCAAATAGATGGGCAACCTCTTTATCAGTCAATGCAGATGTTGGCTCATCCATAATGATGATTTTCGAATCGAAAGAAATTGCTTTGGCAATTTCGACCATCTGCATGGTAGCAACCGTTAGATCGCTCATTAAAGTGCGAGGGTCGAGGTCCAAATCGAGGCGTTTTAGCAGTGCCTCGGTGTCGGCATACATTTTGGTATGGTCGATTAAGCGCAGCGGGCCTTTTAGCGGCTCACGACCAAGCCAGATATTTTCTGCAATATTACGGTGCAGCACAGGTGATAACTCCTGGTGAATCATTGAAATACCACTTTCAAGTGATTCTTTAGCGCCCGAGAAGTCAACAAGCTCACCCTGATAGCGTATCGTGCCTGCATCCCTATGGTATGTGCCAAACAGCACCTTCATTAGGGTTGATTTTCCTGCCCCATTTTCACCCATGAGTGCCATTACGCGGCCTTTCTTTAGGGTCAGCTGCACATTATCGAGTGCCTTTACACCGGGAAAGGTTTTGGTAATACCGCGCATCTCAAGTATTACTTGGCTCATACTGATTTGCTCCAGAATGGGCTCTGCAACGTAGTCACAGTATGCAGAGCCGGATTATTAGGATGTTAGTGAGGGAGGTGGTTAGCCGTTTTTCGCTTGAAATTCAGCTAGGTTGTCTTGAGTGACAAGTTCAGCAGGGATCCAAGTGACTTTTTCGTTTGGCTTGTCGTTGATGGCGTTCAACGTTGCATCAATAGCGCCACGTGCTTGCGCGTTACCATCCTGGAATACGGTGCCATTTAGGCTGCCGCTTTTAATCGCCATGATGCCATCTGGTGTTGCATCAACACCGACAACAATGGTCTCGTCAAGTTTGCCTGCCGCTTGTAGGGCTTGGATTGCACCCAGCGCCATGTCATCGTTGTTTGCAAGGATGATGTCGATTTTGTCGCCTGAGTTGATCCAGTTTTCCATAACAATCATGCCCTGAGAACGCTGCCATAGGCCTGTTTGTTTACGAACAACTTGGAATTCAGGTTTATCAGAGAAGAATTCTTCTGCACCCTTAGTACGACCAAGTGCTGCTTCTTGGGTAAGCATACCCATAATGATACCGACATTGCCGCCTTCTTTTAGTTTGCTAGCCGCAAACTCAGCTTGGGTTTCACCAAATTTAACTTCATCAGAACCCACGTAGTAGACATTCTCAGGTAGGTAAGAAGGGCGACGGTTTAGGAAGACCAATTCGATGCCAGCTTTTTGGATACTATCTGTCATTGGTTGGGTTGCATCGGTATTTACCGGTACCAAGATAATGCCGTCAACTTGTTGGACAATGAAGTTTTGGATTTGGCCAAGCTGCTTAACAGTATCCTCTTTGGCGTCAACGAAAATTAACTCGACATCACCAAGCTCCTCGGCGTATTTCGCCATTGAGTCTTTCATATAAACCATGAAGGTATCGTCAAAGTTCGGGATAGCGACCCCAATCCTTGTTTTGCCTTCATCTTCTTCACCGCCACAGGCAGCAAGTAAAAGAACTGCACCCACTACGGCAAACTTGCGCAGTAAGCCTTTGGATAATGTTTTTGTCGTCGAAATACAGTGTGTGAGTAGAGAAGTAAATCCATGCATCAGTGATGGCATTGTTGCCTCCTTTATTATTGTGTACCAAAACGTCATCTTGGGCGGAATGTATGTTTCATAAAAATTGACGTTTTAGTGCTATTTGCTTTCTTGAACGGAAAATTTGTTCAGAAAGCTGTTTCACGTTGAGTTGGAATAAATTTATTATTTTTATGTAACAAACTATATGCCTCGGATTAATTAATGACCACCCCTGATTGAATTGAAATAACAAAATTGTTAACTGGGTCTCATTGAAATTTATGTTTCATATCACGCTTGATGTTTAAAGTATTGATTTTTAAGATTTTATTTTTGGTGTTTATTTGTGCTTTAAGCTAAGCCATTGATCTTTATTGGTTTGTTTGCTTAAAAATGAAATGTGAAAATAGTGTTGTACACATATGAAAAATATTTTTCATTTGCATCAGGGTGATTCAAAGATTGGCATGGAAATTAAAAGTTCTACCTAGATCACAAATAAATATGCTTGTTTCGTTTTTCATTTTAAATGAAATAAATATTTCGTATAGTCGACTTATCGAAACGGTGAGTGCTGAAACAGTTCGGTTTAACACGCTATGTGATAATCAGTTCAGTCACTATCAGAATGGTTCTTAACTACTTGATGTAGTTATAGAAAGGAGTGGAAAGGATGAATACCAGCAATAAGAAATTGGATCTTATTTGTATGGGGCGAGTGGCCGTCGACTTGTATGGGCAGCAAATTGGTGCACGCCTTGAAGATATGGGCACTTTCTCTAAGTACCTTGGCGGCTCATCGGGTAATGTCGCCTACGGTACCGCCAGGCAGGGGCTGAAGTCTTCTATGCTAGCGCGAGTGGGCGATGAGCATATGGGACGCTTTCTCCGTGAAGAGCTGCAAAGGGTTGGTGTTGATACCAGTAACCTGATCACTGATAAAGAGCGCCTGACTGCATTGGTGATCCTTGGTATTAAAGATGAAGATACCTTTCCACTGATATTCTACCGTGACAACTGTGCCGATATGGCTATCACAGCGGATGATATAGATGAAGACTACATTGCGTCAGCACGTTGCTTGGCAATTACTGGTACTCACTTATCACACCCAAATACCCGTGAAGCAGTACTGACCGCATTGCGCTATGCCCGCAAGCATGGCGTTAAAACAGCCATTGATATTGATTATCGCCCGGTGCTGTGGGGCTTAACTAGCCTAGGCGATGGGGAAACCCGTTTTATCGAATCGGGCAAGGTGACTGAGCAGCTGCTTGAAGTACTGGGGTTGTTTGACCTCATCGTGGGAACGGAAGAGGAGTTCCATATTGCGGGTGGCCCTACCGACACAGTAGAAGCGTTGAAAGCGGTCCGTGAGGTAAGTAATGCTGAGCTGGTATGCAAACGCGGTCCACTAGGGTGCTCAGTATTCACAGGTGATATTCCTAATGATTTAGATGAAGGGATCACTGTTCAAGGTGTGCGCGTTGATGTACTCAATGTCCTTGGTGCGGGTGATGCCTTTATGTCTGGTCTTCTTCGAGGTTATTTGAACGAAGAAGGTTGGGAAAAAGCGTGTGCTTATGCCAATGCGTGTGGCGCACTGGTGGTGTCTCGTCATGGTTGTGCACCGGCGATGCCATCAAAAGAAGAGTTGGACGACTATCTTGCACGTGCTCATGAAGTACCACGTCCCGACTTGGATGTTCGCTTGAACCATCTACACCGTGTGACGACCCGAGATAAAGAATGGGATGAGCTGTGTGTGCTGGCTTTCGACCACCGTATCCAATTTGTCGATATGGCCCGAGAAGCAGGTGCCGATATTGCGCGCGTTAAGCCATTGAAAAAGCTGATTCTACAGGCTAGCCGAGAAGTGGCTGAAGAAGCGGGCTTGAACGGCAAGGCAGGTCTGCTTTGCGATAGTACATTTGGTCAAGACGTATTGAATGAGATTACCGGTGAAGGCTGGTGGATAGGCCGCCCAATTGAGCTGCCGGCTTCCCGTCCACTTCAGCTTGAGCATGGCAACATCGGCTCTCAGTTAATTGATTGGCCACTAGAACATGTTGTTAAGTGCTTGGTGTTCTTCCACCCGGAAGATCAGCATTCACTTCGCCTAGAGCAAGAAAGGCAAGTGAAGGAAGTTTATCAAGCTTGCTGTAAAACCGGTCATGAATTGTTGCTTGAAGTCATCCTTCCTGCCGATATGGAACGTACCGATGCCTTGTATCTTCGTGCAATGCAGCGCTTCTATAACCTAGGCGTGAAACCTGACTGGTGGAAGTTGCCGCCAATGGCTGAAGCGTCTTGGCAAGCAGTTGACGATTTAATCCAAGAGCGTGATAGCCATTGCCGCGGAGTTGTCTTGCTTGGTCTCGATGCGCCAGAGGATGAGCTGAAAGCGGGCTTTAATGCTGCAGCTCGCAACGGCACTGTGAAAGGCTTTGCTATTGGCAGGACTATTTTCGGTCAGCCATCACGGCTTTGGTTGGCAAATGAAATTGATGACGCGGGTTTGATTGCACAAATCAAGCAAAACTACCACAACCTCATTTCGTTATGGCGTCAGCGCGGTTAGGGAGAGTAAAAATGAGTACTAATACGATTCGTCTAACAATGGCGCAAGCGTTGGTGAAATACCTGCAAGCGCAGAAAGTTGACATTGACGGCGACATTAAGCCGATGTTCGCGGGTGTGTTCGCTATCTTCGGCCACGGCAATGTTGCTGGCCTGGGTGAAGCGCTATATCACGCCAACGATGAATTACCGACTTACCGGGCCCATAATGAGCAAGCAATGGCGCACAGTGCCATTGCCTTCGCCAAGGCCAATAACCGCCAGCAGATGATGGCAGCAACGACATCGGTAGGGCCGGGCGCATTGAATATGGTTACTGCTGCTGCACTAGCGCATGTAAACCGCTTGCCTGTTCTTCTGCTACCGGGCGACACCTTTGCAACACGTGAACCGGATCCGGTGTTGCAGCAAGTGGAAGACTGGAGCGATGCCACCATTACGCCTAATGATTGTTTCAAGCCGGTAAGCCGCTTCTTTGACCGCATTACTCGCCCTGAGCAATTATTGAATAGCTTGCCACAGGCCATGCGTGTGCTGACTGACCCAGTCGAGTGCGGGCCTGCAACAATAGCACTACCGCAAGACGTTCAAACCATGGCGTTTGACTACCCGTTGCACTTCTTTAAAGAAACCGTGCATCGCGTGCGTCGACCGGGGGCCGATGAGCACGAGTTGGCCCAAGTTATCGAACTCATTAAAAATGCCAAGCAGCCACTGGTCATTGCGGGCGGTGGTATCCATTACGCCGGTGCTTTAAGTCAGTTCCGTGACTTTGTCGAAACTTATCAACTGCCTGTCGGTGAGACCCAAGCGGGCAAAGGTGCCTTGCCGTGGGATCATAGTTGCAACCTTGGCTCGATTGGTGTGACGGGGTCGGCAGCGGTAAATACCTTGGCTGCTGAAGCTGACGTGATTATTGCGGTCGGTAGCCGTTTGCAAGACTTCACATCGAGTTCAAGAGCGTTATTTAAACAAGATGCCAAGATTGTATCGCTGAACGTCAATGGATTTGATGCCACCAAACACTACGGCACGCCATTGGTCGCAGATGCCAAGGTAACACTGCCGAAACTAACCGCTGAGTTGGCGGGTTGGCAGACCGACGGAAGTTGGAAAGACAAGGCTGAAACATTGCGTCAGCAGTGGAATGAAACCGTGTCTATTGCAATGACCGATCGCGGTACCGAGCTTCCGACAGATGCCGAAGTGATTGGTGCGGTCAACCGCGCAGCCAGTGACAAAGACATTGTGGTATGTGCAGCGGGCGGCTTGCCTGGAGAGTTGCACAAGCTATGGCGTACCCGATACGACAAAGGCTACCACCTTGAATATGGCTTCTCTTGCATGGGTTATGAGATTGCCGGTGGGCTGGGCGTAAAAATGGCGAAGCCTGACTCTGATGTGTTTGTGATGATCGGAGATGGCTCTTATCTGATGTTGAACTCCGAAATCTCTACCTCAGTGATGCTTGGCCATAAGTTGGTGCTTGTGGTGCTTGATAACCGTGGTTTTGGCTGTATCAACCGCCTACAGCAAGCCTGTGGCGGTGCCGGGTTCAACAACCTATTGCAAGACTGCAACACCATCGAAGAAGGCGCGCCGAAAACTGATTTCGCAGCTCATGCTCGTTCGTTGGGGGCACAGGCTGAGAAAGTTGGCAACATTGCGGAACTAGAGCAAGCCTTGGTTCGCGCCAAGCAGGCGACATCTACCTATGTCATTACCCTCGATACTGATCCGTTGAGTACCACCGAATCGGGTGGTTCATGGTGGGAAGTCGCTGTACCTGAAGTTTCTGAGCGAGAGCAAGTCCGTGAGGCAAGAAAGCGTTACGAACTCGCCAAACAGCAGCAAGTTATTTAAGGAGAAGTAGTATGACTGTTCAATTAGGTATTAACCCACTGACATGGACGAATGATGACCTGCCATCTCTAGGTGCTGAAACGCCGCTGGCCACTTGCCTAACAGAAGGTCGTCAAGCGGGGTTTGCGGGCTTCGAACTTGGTAATAAGTTCCCTCGTGAGGCGAGTGTACTAGGCCCTATTTTGGCTAAGCATGATTTGAAACTGGTCTCGGGTTGGTATTCAGGTGAGCTGCTAACGCGTTCGGTTGAAGAAGAAATTGAAGCGGTTCAGCCCCACCTTACTTTGCTGCGTGAACTGGGTGCGAATGTGATGGTGTTTGCCGAAGTGACAGATTGTATTCATGGCCAGCAAGATACACCGGTTTACTTGCGTCCTAAATTCCCAGCCGAGAAGTGGCAGGAATACGGCAAAAAGTTAAGTGAGTTCGCTGCCTACACCAAAAGCCAAGGCGTACAGGTTGCTTACCATCACCATATGGGAACGGTTATCGAGAGTGCCGAAGACATTGATAACCTGATGGAATACACCACAGAAGATGTGGGTCTGCTGCTAGATACCGGGCACCTAACCTTTGCGGGGGCAGACCCTGTGGCGGTTGCTTCGCGCTGGGCGCATCGAATTAACCATGTTCACACTAAAGATGTGCGTGCCGACGTGTTGGCGGCAGTGAAAAACCGCAAAGACAGCTTCTTAAATGCGGTGCTGGACGGGGTATTTACCGTGCCTGGCGATGGTTGCGTGAATTATCCGGCGGTATTCGAGCAGTTAAAGCAAGCGAACTACCAAGGTTGGCTTGTGGTGGAAGCAGAGCAAGATCCCGCCGTCGCTCACCCACTGACTTATGCCACATTAGGTTTTAATAATTTGCAAAAAATGGCTCGCGAGGCCGAGCTATTGACTGGCGCAGGCCAAGCGTAATAACAGGAGCAAGAAATGGAAACAGTACAAAACTTCATTCAGGGTCAGATCAGCGAAAGCCATAGCCAACGCTTTGCACCTGTTTATAATCCAGCCACGGGTGAGCAGACTCGCCAGGTGGTATTAAGCTCTGCAGCAGAAACGGCAGAAGCCATTGCCGCTGCCGACAAGGCATTTCCGGCATGGGCGAAAACATCGCCGCTAAAACGCGCCCGTGTCATGTTCAAGTTCAAAGCCCTGCTTGAGCAAAACATGGATAGGCTTGCTCGTCTTATTTCAAATGAACACGGCAAGGTATATTCGGATGCTGTCGGTGAAGTGACCCGTGGTCTTGAAGTGGTTGAGTTTGCATGTGGTATTCCTCACCTACAAAAAGGTGAGCACTCGGCAAATGTCGGTACGGGTGTTGATAGCCATTCGCTGATGCAGCCACTGGGTGTGTGTGCGGGTATTTCGCCATTTAACTTCCCTGCAATGGTACCAATGTGGATGTTCCCGATTGCATTGGCGACGGGTAACACCTTTGTGCTGAAACCATCTGAAAAAGATCCTTCTATGGGTATCGTGATGGCGGAGCTGCTTAAAGAAGCTGGCCTGCCTGATGGCGTTTTCAATGTGGTGAATGGCGACAAAGAAGCTGTGGACGTCCTGCTAACTGACCCAAGAGTACAGGCTGTAAGCTTTGTAGGTTCAACACCGATTGCTGAGTACATTTACTCTACCGCTTCAGCGCACGGCAAACGTTGTCAGGCACTTGGCGGTGCGAAGAACCATTGTATCTTGATGCCTGATGCTGATTTAGACATGGCAACCAATGCGATAATGGGCGCCGCTTATGGGGCAGCTGGCGAACGCTGCATGGCATTATCGGTTGTGGTGGCTGTTGGTGATGAAACGGCTGATGAAACCATTGCCAAGCTGAAAGAGCAAATCAATGTTATGAATGTTGGCCCAGGCATTGTTGAAGGCCAAGAGAACGACATGGGGCCTGTCATTTCAGCCCAGCATAAAAAGAAGATCTGCGACTACATCAACTCCGGGGTAGAGCAGGGCGCATCTTTGGTTGTCGATGGGCGTGATATCAAGATTGAGGGCCACGAAAATGGGTTCTTTGTCGGCCCTACCTTGTTCGATAATGTTTCGCCTGACATGACTATCTATCAAGAAGAGATCTTTGGTCCAGTATTGGCGGTGGTTCGTGTGCCTGATTACCAAACTGGTTTAGAGCTCATCAACCGCCATGAATATGGTAACGGAACGGCTATCTTTACTCGCGATGGTGAAACAGCCCGTCAGTTTAGCGAAGATGTGTTGGCAGGAATGGTGGGTGTAAATGTACCAATCCCTGTGCCGATGGCGTTCCATAGCTTTGGTGGCTGGAAACGTTCGGTATTTGGGCCGCTAAACGTACATGGTAATGACGGTGTTCGCTTCTATACCCGCATGAAGACTGTTACTAGCCGTTGGCCAGCCAGCGTCCGTTTAGAGCAGCATAGCAGTAGTTTCGTGATGCCGACGATGGACTAAAGCGATACTGCTAAATAGCGATTTAAAGCCAGAATAGCCAATGCATATTCTGGCTTTTTTCTGTTAGGGCTGAAGGTATTTTTTGGAGCAGTCAATTTGCTCGAGCAGGCACTCTTTAATGATCCCGGCGAGCCAATTGGCGATGTTGCTGTGGCGATCTTTGACATGCACAAAGCTATTTACAGATAAGTGATAATCTTCAAGTGGAAGCAGTGGAGCAACCGATTTCATGCCTAGTTGTGGGAAGTATTGAATAGGGAAAAGAAGATTATGCGGTAAGTACATATCACTCTTGCTGGTTGCATCAATAAGCGCCATTAACTCATGTGTACGCATGCCTAAATTGGCATCGATGTTGTACTTTTTCAAAATATCGATAGCGATGGCACTATTCTCATTCCAGTTTGGGACAATCAAAGATGCAAGCTCATACTTGCCAAAGTCAGCGAGTTCGAGATCTTCTTTTTGAAGTAATGGTGATCCTTCCTTGCAATGTAAGTAGGGGTGATTTCTGTGAGAACTTTACTAATGATGTGCTTGCCATGCTCGGCTGTATTGTAATTGATGCCAAGAATGACCTTGTTTTGGCTCAAATCATCAAAGGTTTGCTGGGTCCAAGTAATGATTTCCAAGCTCGCCTTGGGTGCATGATGTTTTACTCGGTTATAAAGGTTGCCAGCTATACAAGGAAGAATCGGCGAGGCAACAGCAATACGTAATGTTTGCTCAATTTCAGCAGGGTTAAATTCAGTTAGGCTGTCTAACTCCCTCGATAACCCTTCAATATAAGCGGTGGCAACCGTGGCGATTTGGTGCGCGAGTGGGGTCGGCTCTAAACCCTGTGGTACCTTGACAAATAGCTGATCGGAAAAATGTTCACGCAGTTTTTTCAAACTGTGGCTAATTGCAGGCTGAGTCACATGCAAACGACTCGCGGCTTTGCGCATATTCTTCTCTTGGTATAGCACTACGAATAGCCTGAGCATGTTCAGATCTAAGGTGTTGGCGTCACGTTGCGGCATCACTTTTTCCATATTGTTTTTAATATACCAAGCTATTTCAAGGTTAGAAAATTTGCCTTCTGAACCCTGAACCTTGAAGTAACTTGGGTATAAGTATATCAGCCAACTCAATATCAGAGAGAGATGAATTACATAACAAAATATGAATTGCTTAAATAGCTTGGGTGATGATACCAACTTCATCTAGTCATTTGCCTTGGCAAAAATCTGACCAGATATTTAATGGGATTGGCGTTAGGCCAGTGATGAGGATGAGGGAAGGAGATGCTTCCCTCATGAAGATGGCCTAGTAGCCAAAGGCTGGACTTAGCACTTTGTAAATAATGGCAGGGTAAGCTTGCTCCATCATAAATAGACTATCTTGTTCCTTGCCATTGTTTGAGTGCGTGAAATTGGCATAAAAGAAAAATCGATCAACTGTTCTATATGAGTCAATAACGAACTCTGTCTCACCGCCTTCAAGTGGTGTGCCATCTGAAATAATGTGTTTTCCGTTTACGATAATGCTGACTGGGTGAGTGATCACTTTGTAATCATCTTCAGTGCATTGTTCTTCTTCACAGAATCCCAATGAATAAATTACATCACCATACTCAATGTGTGTGTCTCCGTCCGGAAGTCCCTTGGCTAGGTGATTGGATTGTGGCCAAATTTTACCAGCAGCAATATTTGCATCGTTCACAACCCATTGGTAGCTATGTTTGAAGTCTGTACTGCTGTGGCCAGGATCATTATCACCCGTTTCTTTTTCTGCGTAATAGGTAATGGTTAGGGTTTCATTTTGCCATTCACAAGCTGTAGCGACTGAAATTTGCGGGTGGCTGCCCTTAAAACTACATGCTTGATGCAGATCGGCAACAGTCATACCAAAACGTTCAGATACTTCAGTATACCAATTATCTGGAGTAGGCCTTTCCGGTAAGAGCTCATCGGGTAAGTGGGATGGCGGTAATTGTGGTTGGGGTTTATTTGGCACTTCTGTTTCTGGCAGATGTGTATTTGGAGGCAGTATTTTCCCATCGGTATCGTTGCTTGATGAATTACAACCAGCAAGTAACGCGATCATTAGTACGCTAGTGACTTTCTTCATTTGTCTCACCATAAAAATGACGGATTAAATGTGCATATCTAACCCATTAAAGATACGGTGTTTTTTATCATGATAGCCCTGATTGATATAATTACTTGTTTCTATATCAGTGATAAATGAGTTTTATTAGCGATGTCCCTCGGTGCCTTTATTGAAGGGGTGAACGATACTTTCAGGTAGGGAAATTAAGAATAATTTATCAATTGATAAATTATTCTGGTATACCAGAAATGTGAGCGATGTTTTGCTGCTTAGTAAGAATAGATAATAAACTAGATGTTGCAAAAATGTTTTGTTATTGTGTGTTTTGGTGATGTAAAGGGAGGCAGTTGATCCTCCGGTAAAAAGGACTAAAACACGGAGTGGTTAATTGTTATGGCATTAGGGGTAAGTCATCGAAAAAGTGGTGAAAGTCAAGAGATAAAGGCACTTGAAGCAGGGGTTGATGAGTATGGCTCATCGGAGTCGTTTCAATTATATACAGAGGCTAGCAGCGTAATGGCCTGCTCTCGTCAGCAAATCATCGGCTGCGATGTTAGCTTATCGATCGACTCTGTGGTTGTTGAAGAGCCGCTGCAAATTATTCTAAATTACCTTGATTTGGATGGTATACCAAAAGAACGTGAATATCTGGTGACCATGCGTACGCCTGGTGATGATCGCAATTTGGTCACAGGGTTGTTATTGGCCGAAGGGGTGATCCAATACGCCTCCGATATTGTCGGCATGAATGATCACCTCGACCTGGATGAATTAGCGCCTAATGAAATCACAGTCAGGTTATCGCCAAGGTTACGTGTTGACTGGTCGAAAATAAGTCGTGAAACATCCTCATTTTCCAGCTGCGGGGTTTGCGGTAAATCCTCAATGAAATCCCTAGAGTTGCGTGACATTCCCTCGCTAGACACACAATCGCATTGGTTAACCGATCAAACTGTACTGGCGCTTTCCAATAACTTACGCCAGCAACAGGCGTTATTTGAAACGACGGGTGGTGTACATGGTGGCGGCCTTTTCGATGAAGACGGACAGCTTTTAGCCATTAGCGAAGATATCGGCCGCCACAATGCTTTGGATAAATTACTGGGTGCGCGTGCTAGGGATAACAGCCTCACCGAACTGGGCAAGGTCGTCATGCTGACGAGCCGCATCAGCTTTGAACTGGTGCAAAAAGTACTGGTTGCAGGAGTACCGGTATTAGTGGCTGCAGGTGCGCCTTCTAACCTGGCTTTGAATATGGCAAAGCGATTTAACCTCACGCTCATTGGCTTCAACCAGCAAGGACGATTCAACGTCTATCATGGCGCGTTCCGATTACGCTTGCACAAAACAAACAAGTAACAGGGAATAGTGATGACAGTAAAGCAATATGATGGCTCAGCAGGCGGATGGGGCGCGCTGCTCAGTACGACAAAACACTTAGTCAAAAGTGAAAACGTCAGCAAAAATATCCGCAACCTACTTAAAACCAACCAAGACCATGGCTTTGATTGCCCGGGGTGTGCTTGGGGTGAAAACGACGAGAAAGGGCGGTTTAAATTCTGTGAAAACGGCGCCAAAGCGGTTAACTGGGAAGCAACCAGCCGCCGGGTGACTCCCGAGTTTTTTAGGCAACACTCAGTGTCGTGGCTAATGAAGCAGAGTGATTACTTCTTGGAGTACCAAGGTCGCCTAAGTCACCCGGTGAAATACAATGCTGAAACTGATTGCTATGAAGAAATGACTTGGGACGACGCGTTTGCATTGATTGGTCAGCACTTGAATGCGTTAGAAAGTCCACATCAGGCTGAATTCTATACCTCGGGCCGAGCTAGCAACGAAGCGGCATTCTTATACCAGCTGTTTGTTCGCCAGTTTGGTACCAACAACTTCCCCGACTGTTCCAACATGTGCCATGAAGCCAGTGGTGTCGCGCTGAAGCAAGCGGTCGGCATCGGTAAGGGGACAGTGACTATCGATGATTTTGAGTATGCTGATGCTATCTTCGTGTTTGGCCAAAACCCGGGCACTAACCATCCGAGAATGTTGGACACGTTAAGGCAAGCGACCCGACGTGGTGCTGCGGTCGTAAGCTTTAATACCCTGAAAGAACGTGGCTTAGAACGGTTTACCAACCCGCAATCCCCGGCTGAGATGCTGACAGGCAAGGGTACCGAGATCAGCCAGCGTTATTTCACGCCTAAACTAGGCGGTGATATGGCTGTAGTGCGCGGTATGGTCAAGGCTTTGTGTGAATATGATCAACAACAGCAAAGTGAAGGCCGTCGCAGTATTTTTGACCAAGACTTTATTGCTTGCCATACCCAAGGTGTTAATGATTACCTTGCGAGAGTAGAAGCTACCAGTTGGCAGGACATTGTCGAACAGTCTGGGCTGACAGAAGCCGAGATTCGCCAAGCGGCTGAAGTCTATCGTCAGTCCAAAAATGTTATCACAACGTGGGCAATGGGGATCACCCAGCACAAGCACTCGGTGAATACGATTCAGGAAATTGTTAACCTACAGCTGCTGTTTGGCCAGATCGGTAAGCCGGGAGCAGGGCTGTGCCCGGTTCGCGGGCACAGTAATGTTCAGGGTGACAGAACCATGGGCATTGATGAAAAGCCTACGGAGGCTTTTCTTGATAACTTGGCTAAGGTGTTCGATTTTGAACCTCCACGCGAGGCAGGCCATAACACGGTTGAGGCTATTAAGGCGATGTTGGCCGGTGAGAGCAAGGTATTCATTGGCCTTGGGGGCAACTTTGCCGCCGCAAGTCCAGATACCTCATTGACACAACAGGCATTAAGCAACTGTAACCTGACGGTGAATATTGCCACCAAGCTCAATCGCAGCCATCTAATTACCGGTTATGATTCACTTATTCTTCCTTGCTTGGGACGAACTGACATAGATATTCAGAAAGCCGGACCGCAAAGTGTGACCGTAGAAGACTCGTTTAGTATGGTGCATGCTTCTGCTGGTGTGGTTGAAAGCGATACCGCCGAGATGCGTTCTGAGCCCGCGATCATTGCGGGTATAGCGGCAGCGACGGTTGGCAACTCGCTGGTTGATTGGCACTACCTGACAGAAGATTACGGCCGAATTCGTGACTTGATAGCCAAGGCTATTCCGGGCTTTGGAGACTTCAACGAGAAAATTACAAATCCGGGGGGCTTCTATCTGGGTAACAGTGCCGGTGAGCGGCGTTGGAACACTTCGACCAATAAGGCGAATTTTTTTGCCCATGAGCTACCGGTTCACTTGTTACCAGCGAACTTGCGTGAGTTGAGCCAAGATCCGGTATTTGTTCTTCAGACCATGCGATCGCACGATCAGTACAATACCACCATATATGGGTTTGAAGACCGTTACCGAGGTATCTCCGGTGAGCGGAAAGTGCTTTTTGTTAATGCGGCCGATATAGCTGCTTTAGGAATGAATGACGGTGATTTAGTCGACGTTGAGTCACTGTGGCCTGATAAGGTTGAGCGTAAAATCTACGGCTTTAAATTGGTTGCCTATGATATTCCTGAAGGCAATATTGCTGCTTACTTCCCTGAGACGAACCCGCTAGTCGCTATCGATGGCAAAGGCGATCTGAGCGATACCCCAATCTCGAAAGCGATCCCAATTGTGCTAAGTTCCTCGGTTCAAGCTGATAATTTAATCCGTGTTAAATCGGGATAACGCTGGTTTTAGTCATGGCATTTACCAATATAATGGTATGGTGTACGATATGTGGTGAAACCGTAAAATAGCCATGGAGGTGATAAATGGAAGTGAGGCAAGCTGCTGTTGCAGACCTTGAAGGGATCATTGCGTTGCAACAGCAATGTTATGTGGGAAACTTAAATTCAGACGAAAAGCAGGAAGGCTTCCTCAATACCGTGCTTGATGAACAGTTAATAGCCCGTGCCATTGAGCAAGAGAGTGCGGTTTTTGTTGCGGTAGAAGAGGGGGTGGTGATTGGCTTAGCTGTTTGTGCCTCTTGGCAATATTGGTCTTTCTCACCAAGTTTGACTGAGCTAGCTTCTCGGTTATCTGAGGTTGAATATGATGGCATGGTATTCAATCGCAACAACTCTTACTTTTGGGGGCCTGTTTGCGTTAGTAAAGGTCACCGCGGTAAAGGTGTTTTTGAACAATTATTCCTATCAAGCAAAGCGGTTCTGTCTAAGAACTACCCATTGGTGTATTCCTATGTTCATTGCGATAACTTACGCTCTTTTGCCGCGCACACCGTAAAAGTAGGGTTTAGATACACTAAAGACTTTAATTTGTCTGGCCAGTGCTATAAGGGAATAGTGTATAAAACCACATAGCGATTACCTGAAATCTCGAAGCAAGGAATGCTGAACGATGAATATTGCCATTTACATTTATGATGATGCCGAAGTGTTGGATTTATCAGGCCCATTTGAAGTGTTCAGTACCGCTAAGCGTTTAACTAGTCACGATTGGAATGTCTTTTTGGTTGCGGAAAACTTGCAACCAGTGAAAGCTCGGGGCGGTTTTATGGTCAATGCCCATTATACCATCGAGGATCACCCTGCGATTGATTTGCTGGTGGTGGTTGGTGGCGTCCAAAGTGGTGAGGTTAAGAAAGAAAATGTCATACGCTGGATAAAGCAAGTCGACCAATCAGCGGCGAAAGTCGCTTCGGTTTGTACAGGGGCATTTCTATTGGCCAAAGCTGGCTTGCTTGATGAGTTAACTGTTACTACCCACAGGGAAGATATTCAAGAATTAGCAGAAACTTATCCATCACTGAACGTGGTTGCTCAGCAGCGATGGGTCGACAGTGGTAAATACATCACATCTGGCGGTATCTCGGCTGGCATTGATATGAGCCTGTATTTAGTATCACAACTAATATCTCGCGAATTAGCGGAAAATACAGCGCGTCAAATGGAGTATCGTTGGCAGGAGTGCTAATTACGCCATACAAGAGAATGGAAGGGAGTCAGTGATGCAGCAGGGCAGTTTGTTTTTTGGTAAAGATCCCCTAGTTAAAGAGCTATTAGGTACAGAGCTACCAATTATTCAATCGCCAATGGCTGGTGTACAAGATAGTGCTTTGGCTATCGCAGTATGTCAGGCGGGCGGGTTAGGCTCTTTACCTTGCGGGATGCTAACAATCGACACCTTGTTGAAAGAAGTGGCACGAATTAAGGCCGCTACTGACAAGCCCTATAACCTCAACTTCTTTTGCCACCAAATGCCAAGCTATCAGCAAGAAACTCATGATAAGTGGCAGCAATTACTCCAACCTTTTTTCGATGAGTTTGCACTGCAATGTAGTAGCCAGCCTAACGGTGCCAGCCGAATGCCTTTTAATCATGATATTGCTGACGCATTAGAACCGGTATCACCGCCAGTGATCAGTTTTCACTTTGGTCTGCCGGAGAAAGCATTGCTGCAAAGGGTGAAAAGTTGGGGGACGAAAGTAATATCATCGGCGACCACTGTGAAGGAAGCGCTGTGGTTAGAATCTCACGGTGTGGATGCCATTATCGCCCAAGGGGTGGAAGCGGGTGGGCATCGAGGCATGTTCCTGACGGAAGATATCACGACTCAAATCGGTCTCGCTGCGCTGCTCCCGCAGGTTGTCGATAGGGTAAACGTTCCCGTCATTGCTGCTGGCGGCATTGCGGACAGTCGGGGTGTTCAGGCCGCTTTAGCACTTGGCGCAAGTGCTGTTCAAGTTGGTACTGCCTACATGCTTTGCCATGAAGCGAAAACATCGCCTCTACATCGGCAGGCATTGAAAAGTGCTAATGCCGAGCATACTGCATTAACCAATATTTTCTCGGGGCGTCCGGCCCGGGGCATCGTTAACCGAGTAATGAAAGATCTCGGGTATATACACATGTCAGCCCCAGCATTTCCTTATGCGTCTATCGAAATGACTCAGTTACGTAGTGTGGCGGAAAAACATAACATTGATGATTTTTCTCCGCTATGGTCTGGGCAAAATAACGCAAGTTGCAAAGAAATATCAGCAATTGAGCTAACCAAGCAATTGATGGCTTTCTAATGAAAGGTCAAACGATAAGAACGAGCATTAGGCATGGTTAGCAATGGATGAAATCGTACAACTGGTAGTGTCTGATCGGTACAGACAGAAGATCCTTGAATGTGTTTGGCAACTTAATCTACCGCAGGGCTATGTTGCTGCTGGGTTTGTTAGAAATTTGGTTTGGGATCACTTGCATCATAAGGTGACTCCAACATCTCTCAATGATGTGGATGTCATTTATTTTGATACCAATGAGTTAGAAAGCGACAAGTATCTGTTATTTGAAGCGGAGCTCATAGCGAAAATGCCTAACGTGAATTGGCAGGTTCGTAATCAGGCTTATATGCATAGTCGAAATGGTGATGAGCCTTATCAAAGTTGTCTTGATGCGATGAGCTTTTGGCCTGAGAAAGAAACGGCGGTTGCGATAAGAAAAATCGGGAGCCATCGCTACGAATGCATTTCTGCCTATGGCTTTGATTCCCTGTTTGAGGGCAAGATAACCTATAACCCGAAACGGCCTTATGATTTATTTCGTTTTAGAGTTGAATCTAAAGGTTGGTTGAAGCAATGGCCAAACTTAGTTGTTATTGCTGATAGTGAGGAATGAATATGATAACTCATATCGATCATGTTGTATTATCCGTACAAATACCGGCTCCGGAGACCTTTGTCTAATATCGGAATGGCCCAGTGACGAGGTCCGGCGCAAAGGGAGATATTACTTCGGTGTATTTTCTCTACCCAGACAGTAATTTGATTGAAGTTAGCGTTTACAAGTGAGCTTTATAGGGAACAAAAAGGTATGGAAAGTAAAAGGATTAAGTTAGTTAAACCTTCTCTAACAATTGTCCCTCAAATGTTTGAGGCTATCATCGAAAGCCAGAAAGAGCTTTCGGTTTATTTGCCTTGGGTGCCATTCTCGCTCACTGAAGATGCCGTCAAAACCAATGCAGAAAAAGCGATAGAGAACTTTGAAAGTTTTAAAGAAGAGTTACGCTTTAGCATTATTTGCAAGCACACTGAGCGGTTGCTCGGCGTAATTGGCTTAATGATTACCGACAAGTCAGTGCCGTATTTTGAGATAGGGTATTGGCTGCGAACATCAGAAGTAGGCAAAGGCTATATTACGGAAGCAATCGGTTTACTTGAGCAATATGCTTTTGCCGAGTTGGATGCAAAGCGTGTGGAAATTCGCGCTGCTGAGTCGAATATTAAGAGCCGGGCAGTGGCGGAACGCTGTGGCTATCAGTTCGAATTAACCTTGCAGAATGCTTGTCGGCTGCCTTCAGGTCAGCTTAGCAATACGGTTATTTATGCCAAGTTAGGTGACGAAATATGACAAGGTGTGGGAAAGAGGGATAACCTTAACGTTCAGGATCTTTTAAGGCTCCCGTGATAGGGAGCCTTATTTATTACCGTGTTTGAGGGCTGCAATTGTTGCTAGTCAGCATCTTGAAAAGCTTATTGAGGGTTAAGGCCAAGTGTTTTCAAGACCAGCTTGAAGTTATCTTGACGTTCTTTCACCGCATGAACCTCGCCACTTACCGGGCAGGTATGGTCAGGACAACCTCGGTTAACGATACCAGAGACGGCATCGACGAACTCAGTACCTTTCAGGCCGCCGTCCACGTACTTTTTCAATTCTGTGTAGTAGTTCCAATCAGCGTATGGACCACCTTCATCATTGTAAGCTTGCACTGACGTTACCCAATAGAACAAGCCGGCAATCCACTTGATTTCCCGATTTTCCTCAGAGCTACAAATCAGTCCAGGGTTAGAACAGAAATCAAGATCAGCGTAGAGTGGGTTTGCTGGTGGCGCTTCAACAGTTACCCCATTCACGGTTGTGCCGATAGTATCCGGATCCACATGCGAGCGACCCATGAAGTGGTTCAATGTCCCGAAGTTTTGACGGCCAGTGGTTTGAATTACACCACGCCCCCACCAACCACAGCCTTCAACTGAGCCGTTCGTATCAGAGCCATCCCAAATGAATTTACCCGCCTTTTGATCTTCGTAGACTTTACAGTCGTCACGTTCCCAAACCTGCTTAGAAGTGTCGATTGCAGTAGGTACTTCATTACAGTGACCATTGTTTGTCCATCGACCCACGTTACCATTAACCAGCAGGCCAAGCTCTTCGAGTACGGCATCGGGCGCGGCAAAGATAGGTGCTGGAGCGCCGTACCATTTAGCATTGGTTAGTGCGCTTACTTCCATTTTGGCATCACGAGGGCAAGAATATGGGTGATCGACGCCTGTTACCGGGTCCTTTCCATAGTCGGCATATTTCTGACCGAGCTGACCACAACTGGCTGTCATAGGGTAGTCGACAGGCGCGCCGTATCTTACTTCAGACCAGTTGTTTTCATCACAGGCATTGTAGCGAATTGTTTCTTGCATACTTTGTGATAAGAACGCAGCGATAGCGACTTTCGCGTAAATAGCATTGGTTGCATCATCTGCTGTGTCATCCAGTAGCCAGAAGGTATTGCCCGCCACGCCGACATTGTGCATGGAATTTAGACCTGCTAAGAAATCGTTCCATTTATACACTGTCGACGGAATCCACTGTGATTGAGGGGTTTCAAACAGGAACGCTTGGTTGTTCATTGCTGACTCCGCATTTGCTAGCTCACTGTTAAGTGACGCAATGCGAGTTAATGGCCCATTTGTGACACTCTCACCCACGTAGTACAACGGTACGGTCGCGTTTTGATAGCGGGCGATTTTTGCATTTAAATCTGCCGTTTCAGTGTCGAACTGAATAGCAAAAACGTTGCTGTGTGCCGCTTTACGGATATTGTTCTCACCTGCGGTATTCCCCATGAAATACGCTGCGGCTTGCGATGTAGGGAACGAGGATAAGAGTGCTGGGGTTTGAAGGTAATCTGTTACCTGCTTGACGTATTCCAATGCATAGTGCCATTGGTCATCGGTTAAGGCAGGTGAAGTGCTCGACTTGGTGAAAGCCACAAAGTCTGCCTTGGTAAGGGACTCAGCGCTATATAGCTCAAAACTAAATAGCAGATCCGATGTTGCGCCAGATGCAGCATTCCATACCGCTCTTCTACCTGAGTGGGTATCGTAAGCAAAATCGCCAATACTGAGTGTCCAGCCGAATGTGGCTTGAGGTGCAAGCGTTGAAATAACAAGGTTATATGCTTGAGCCCAGCCTTTGACATCATCACTGAGTGCATTGATGTCATTGATATCGATGCTGCTACCGGTCGCGTCAACGGCTGCTGTTAGGGCTTGTTTTACTGCGATAGTGCCCAATGCTTGGCCCTTATCCGCTGTTGCGCTGTCTAGCACATCACTGTTGATAATGATCGAAGTAGAACCCGCTAGCTCGGCAGCTTCAATCAATGAAACGAAGGCATTGGTTAGCTTGGTGGCATCAGAAAGATCTTGGCTGTTAATCGTCTCAACCACTGTCGTCGATGGTGCACCTAAGCTTGCAGGGCTTGTGACAACAAAATGACTCGGCCAGCCATTAACTTCTAGCCTTACAGGATCCATAGGGTTTGGCAAAGAAAGGAGTGGTGCGGTTCCCGGAGGCGTACTATCACAGTTTAGGTGGTGAGCCCAGCTATCGTCGCTGCCAGGAACAGACGAAGTCCACCACTTCGCCTCATAGGCGATGTTGTCATTGACCATGATATCGCCGCCCGTTGCATGATCACCACGCGTCCAATTCGGGTAAACATTGAAGTCAATACACAGGTCATCGGCAGGACCCGGTGCAGGATCTGGGTCAGGTGTTGGGTCCGGATCTGGTGTTGGGTCTGGGTCAGGCGTTGGATCCGGGTCAGGTGTAGGATCCGGGTCAGGCGTTGGGTCTGGATCTGGTGTCGCGCCACTGACTAATTTCCATGGTGAATCCCACTCATTGGCATAGCTATCTGTTGGGCTTTGCCCTGCGTTGACCCACCATTTCGCTTCATAGACATTTCCATCAACTGTGACTTGTGAGCCGCCCGAATAGGTTTTGGTTGAATCATAGGGTTCAGCAGCATACAAATGGCTGCTTAATACGATACAAGCCAAGGTGGTCGCTATCTTGCTCATCCTAAACATAAATCTTCCTTTTAGCTGATTTTATATTTGTTGTTTCACGTTTTATTGGAGGTTAATAATTTGTATAAATTATCTTCTAAAAAAAAGTAGCAGCTCAGAATTGCTTTATCTGAAAAATTATCAGTGGCCATACATTTATGCGATGAATATCACGTGGGATTGTAAATTGATGACCAAGTTAGTTATTGAGTCGAAATAACAGTCACACGTCTAAGCGGAAGGATTCACAATCTTATTGAACACGCGTTGCAGCACTAAATCGAATGACTTTTAGAGTGAAGAATATCGCGTTATTTTTGTTTTAACATTATGAATTGAATAGATTTAGTTAGGGTATGCTTGAAATAGCTTGGGTTTATTCATTGAGCTAGCTATGCTAAGCGAATTTAGGTTAGCGAGGAACAGACATGTTTGAAACAAAAAGATTGATTATACGTCAATGGCGGGAATCGGACTTTGTTCCTTTTTCGGAGATAAATGCAGATCCTCAAGTGATGCGATTTTTCCCTTCGACATTAACAACAGAAGAAACTATGGCTCAGGCTCAGCGTGTTCATGCTTATATTGAAAAGCGGGGATGGGGCTTTTGGGCCGTTGAAGAAAAAGCGACCGGGCAGTTTATTGGCTTTGTCGGACTTCACCATCAAGATGAAGACTGTGGTATTCCCAATGCACCATTGGTAGAAATTGGTTGGCGGTTAAGTTCAAAATACTGGGGGCAGGGCTTTGCGCCAGAAGCGGCTAGGGCAGCGCTAGCATTTGCTTTCAATACACTGGCATTACCTGCGGTATATGCATTTACTGCATTACCTAATATACCTTCCAAGCGAGTAATGGAAAAGATTGGAATGGCAAATACCGGCAATGATTTTGACCATCCTAAGTTGCCAAAAGATCATGCATTAGCGCGTCATTGCCTGTATAAGATTACTAAGGAAGAATTTGAAGCCCAGTAAATGGCTGATTAACAAATAGGATATAACGATATGGATATCGCAATTGATAAGTTTGAAGATGAAGGTGTACTTACACTACTAGAAGAACATTTAGCCGATATGTACGCGACATCACCTCCGGAAAGTGTTCATGCTTTAGATGTCGAGGGCTTGAAAGCGCCATCAATTACGTTTTGGTCAGCCCGTGTTGATAACGTCCCTCTTGGGTGTATTGCCATGAAGCAGCTTGATGATAAGCAGGCTGAAATCAAGTCGATGCGAACGAGTACAAGTAGTCGTGGGCAAGGGGTAGCTACTCAACTTCTGGCGCATCTCATTGTAGAGGCGAAGGCGCGTGGCTATCAGAAATTGAGCTTAGAAACAGGCTCAATGGACTTCTTCAAGCCTGCACGTCGTTTATATCAAAAGCATGGTTTTACTTACTGTGAGCCCTTTGGCGACTATAGTTATGACCCAAATAGCTTATTTATGGAATTATACTTGTCAGAGTAGGGGGAATTGAGTTAAAGATAATATATAAGGATATATAAATAGTTGTTCATAGTAGTAACAGCTAGGGAAAGGAAAGGGACTTTATGGTACTAGAACAGTTTAAAGAGAAAGACTTTGCTCAGTTGATCAAATGGATTGATTCACCTGAACTAAATTACCAATGGGGTGGGCCAGCATACGACTTTCCCTTAACCACAGAGCAAATTGCCACTCATTGCGCCAACCCAGATATCACCCCTTACTTATTCAAAGTTAACGGTGACAATGTCGGTTTTGTTGAGTTACTAAAAGTGTCTAATACACAATATCGCTTATGCCGTGTCTTTATCGATGAAGCATTTCGTGGCCGTGGTTTAGCCAATAACATGCTTGAAGAAGTCATGCTTAAAGCCAAAAGCCAGTTTGATTGTGCCGAGATCAGCCTTGCAGTGTTTGAGCACAATAAAGCCGCGAAGAAGTGTTATGAAGAACTGGGCTTTGAAACCTATGATCAAGAAGTCGGCCGGGTTGTACCTAATGGGGATAGTTGGGATCTGGCATTGATGGAAAAGCGTATATAGTAAATTAAGCGCAATAGAGTTGAGGGCTGCCAAGATGAAGAGCTGGATATTCGTGATAAGTACATTATTTTTATCCGGCTGTCTTGGCATGCCAAGGGAAGTGGCCCCAGTCAAAAACTTCGAATTAGAACGCTACCTTGGTAAATGGTATGAAATAGCTCGCCTTGACCACTCGTTTGAAAAAGGGATGACGAAAGTCACGGCGGAATATTTCTTACGTGATGATGGCGGTGTGTCTGTCATAAATCGCGGTTATTTCGTACCCAACCAAAGGTGGAAACAGGCTGACGGCAAGGCATACTTTGTTGAATCATCTGATAAAGGCTATCTCAAGGTGTCTTTCTTTGGGCCTTTCTACGGCTCTTACGTGGTCTTTGAGTTAGATGATGACTACCAATACGCATTCATTTCTGGACCTAACCTCGAATACTTATGGCTGTTGGCCCGAACGCCAACGGTTGATCAACAAGTGATTGATGCATTTATTACAACAGTAAAAGATCGTGGTTTTAATACCGATGAGCTTATTTTTGTCGAACATTAGAAAATGCCCAACATTCACTAATGACAATATATCCCCAAGCTGCATCTTGAAGTCGCTTGGCTATAAATGAAAAGTGTATTACTTTAGGTGCCCCTACATAAAAAATAAGGCACTAAAATGGAATTAAAAGTATACCTTTCTGGTGAAATCCATACCGACTGGCGCGAGCAAATCATCCAGGGCTGCCAAGCGAATGACTTAAACATCTCGTTCTATTCTGCTGTTACCGACCATGATAAGAGTGACGCCGCGGGCGACGTGTTGGGCGCGGAAGAAAAGTCATATTGGCGTGATCATAAATCATCAAAAGTGAATGCAATCCGTACTCGTACCATGATTGAAAAATGCGACGTGGCCGTTGTTCGCTTTGGTGATAAGTATAAACAGTGGAATGCAGCATTTGATGCGGGCTACTGTGCGGCATTGGGCAAGCCTTACATTACCTTGCACAGCGAAGAACTTATTCATCCCCTTAAAGAAGTCGATGCAGAAGCTCAGGCATGGGCAACCACACCCGCTCAGGTCGTCGATATTCTTAAGTATATTGTCTGTAAGTAAAAACTGAGTTGAAGTGTTGGTAAGCCAATTACTCCCCTAATGGAATGGGGGATGGGGTATGAGAGAGTGGCTAACAAATTATCTTCTATGAAAAATCAGACACTATTGTAGGCTAATTTTACTCTGGATAGTGATGATTGTTGGCAGCAGTATCATGAAATCGGATAACTAGCAGCTTTACTTGTTGTCTAGTCCTAAAATAGGTTGACGCTTTTTATGTAGCCAGTAGGTATTCCCTACTGGCTTTTTCATGCACTTCACTTGGCGTTCTCATCCCCAAGCTAGTATGCGGTCTCAAGTCGTTATATATCGATATCGACTCTTTCACCAACACCATCAGTTCCTTTAGGGTATTGCACTGGTAGAGTAGGAACTCACTCTTTAGTATTCCATTAACCCGCTCAGCCAACGTATTCTGGTAGCAGTCATAACCGTCTGTCATTGAAGGTATCATGCTATTGGCACTCAACTTTTCCTGGTATTCCGATGAGCAGTACTGTAGCCCTCGATCTGAGTGGTGGATTGTTGCTGCATCTGTTTGGCGGTTCGTTATGGTCATCTCCAGCGCTTTTACCACATCGCTAGCCTTCATTTCATTACTCAGCTCATAGCCTAATATTTTCCGGGAGTAAGCGTCTGTAACGAGTGAGAGATAATGTGTCCCTTCATCTGTTTTGACATAGGTAATATCGCTCACAACCACCTGTTCTACATGATGAACAACTCTATCTTTCAAAAGGTTCGGATGCTTCCTGAGCCAGTGTTTACTGTTCGTGGTCTTGGTGTAGTTCTTCCTTGGCTTGACCAACAGGTTCTCGTTTTTTAAGTATCTAAATAGCCCATCTCGTCCCAGCTTTATTCCGTGTTTCTCTAGCTGGGGCTTAATCAACTGGTATAGCTTTCGAGTACCAACCCGAGGCATAAATTGGCGCCAGTACCTTACCATCTCTTTTACAGGCAATAGTTCCTCAGCACGCGCTTCAAGGCGCTGCTTCCATTGATGCACAGCTTGCCGGGATAAGTTGAACTGCCTACATGCAGTTGCAAGCTTTACTTTTCCTTGCTCTTTGGCAAGCCAGAGCGCTCGGCTAAGTACTTTTTTTCCAAGTCTATCCCGTGCTCTTTTTTAAGGATATCCACCATATCGCCGTAAATCATGTTCTTTAACTCGGCGTCGGCAAGGGCCTTTTCTAGGCGCTTAATCTTTTGTGCTGGCGTTTCTTTTGACTTAGACATAGTAAGAAAGTGCTCAATTGGCTTCGACCAATCTAACTTACCATGCTTTCTTAGCCATACAAGAACAGTACTTCGTCCCTGAATGCCATAGTGATCTTGGGTTTGTTTGTAGGTCATCTCTCCTTTTTCAACCTGAGCAACAACTGCGAGTTTAAAGCCCAATGTGTAATCACGCTGGGTTCGTTTGATCTTTGATTCACTTGATGAGTTCATTGATAAGTCTCCAATGTGTCAACTTATCTCAGGACGGGACATGTTAAACAACTAAGCCGGCACTTTTGTAGCTGGCTTTTTTCTATTTTAGCGTTAAGAATGTCTGTTACTGGGAGAGGTTTACAAAACAGCTGAATTCCAGTTATTGTTTAAGTAATCAATAAAGGTTTTTTCAGGGCACTATAGAAATTAACTCGTTTCCTAAACTTCTTAAAGCAAGACGTAAAGAGCTTAAGTGGACGCAAGGAAAATTGGCCATGTGGCTGCAAAAAGCAGACGCTGAATTTTGTGGCGTCGATGTGGTTTCAATTAGTAGGTGGGAGTGAAGTGGCATAGTTAATTTGGCCACCTGATTAGAGGTGATATCATCACCTCGGAAGTTAACAGGTGACACAATGACAAAACGAACCAGAAGAACATTTAGTCCAGAGTTTAAACTTGAAGCCGCGCAGTTGGTTCTTGACCAAGGCTACTCGGTAACTGAAGCCGCCAAGGCAATGAATGTAGGTAAATCCACCATGGATAAGTGGGTACGCCAACTTAAAGAAGAACGGCAAGGCATTTCACCTAAAGCTTCTCCGATGACCCCAGAGCAAATCGAGATCCGTGAGTTAAAGAAGAAGCTGGCTCGCCTCGAAGAGCATAATGAAATATTAAAAAAGGCTACCGCTCTCTTGATGTCCGACTCGCTGAACAGTTCTCGCTAGTCGAGAAGCTCAAGCAGAGCCACAGTGTCTCTACACTTTGTGATGTATTCAGCATCCATCGAAGCAGTTACAAGTATTGGTCTGGCCGCCCTAAGGCGATTAATCCTGATTATGTCGAGTTGTGTAGCGAAGTTAAAGCCGCGCACCGCATCAGTAATGGCTCTGCGGGTGCCCGAACTATCGCAGGTATCGTTACGGCAAAAGGAATGCCATTAAGCCGGTATCGTGCTGGCAA